>CAVSYC010000009.1:0-24456 GCA_963732135.1 uncultured Acidobacteriota bacterium | reverse complement strand
ATGGAAAACTCGAAGGCGAGGCCGACGCCGCGGCCGAAGGCTAAAACGACATCAATCCTTCCGGCGGACTGATTGCGCCGGGAATTTTCAAAAGAGGGACGCGGCCACGCCGCATCCCTCTTTTTTTGGTGTGCCGAGCATGTCCGACAGCTGGGAGGTGCAAGTCCTCTTCACAACCAGATGGAGGTGAAGTGATAGCGAAGCGCAAGGGCCGAACCGTGAGGTGAGGTCTGAAAGAAGCGTGGAGCAAAGACGCGAGCCGATGAACAAAAACTGGATGTGAGGCAGGCAGTGTTCGGGCGAGCTGGCAAATGGCAGCGAAGCCCTAATCCATCAAGGGCACTGAATGTAAATCCAGCGGTTGCGCGTTGAAGGCGGTCGAACTTACCTCGGGAGATCTGCTACCGGTCTCGAATTCGAGACTGAGAGGCGAGAGATCGTCTCTGATCCGGTGGCAGAAGTCAGCAGAGGGCGTAGTAGCTGCGCAAGCAGTGAAGGCCCGAACGGTCCCCGCAAGGGGATAAAGGGAGCGATGAGTACGCGGCGCGACTCAACAACCGACAAGCGGCAGAAAAGCCAGTACTGTCTGGTCTTCCCGGAGGAGAGTAGGGGTGCAGCCCCGAGGGCCTTCGAGGGAGGGACCGAATCGGAGTTGGCGAAGCGCAGAGCAGAAAGTCCGACTAGCGAGCAGTGGATGGAAGAAGTCTGCGAGCGGGAAAACTGCAAGCAGGCGTTACGACGAGTGAAGGCCAACAAAGGCAGTCCAGGCATCGACGGGATGACCGTCGAGAAACTGTCTGGACACCTGAAAGAGCACTGGCCAGTCATCCGGGAACAACTCCTCAGCGGAACCTACAGACCACAACCTGTGAAGAGGGTGGAAATCCCGAAGCCGGACGGTGGAGTGCGCAAATTGGGCATTCCGACGGTGCTGGATCGGTTCATCCAGCAAGCGGTGATGCAGGCGTTGCAGAGGAGCTGGGACGGAACGTTCTCTGAACACAGCTATGGGTTTCGACCCAGGCGATCGGCACATCAAGCGGTGGAGCAGGCGCAGCAGTATCAAGCTGAAGGCTACCGCTGGGTGGTGGATCTGGATCTCGAGAAATTTTTCGACCGGGTCAACCACGACCGATTGCTCGCGAAGATCGCCGAAAGGGTCAGCGATAAGCGGTTGCTGAAACTGATTCGTGCGTTCTTGCGAGCCGGAGTAATGGAGAACGGGCTGGTGAGTCCGGCTGAGGAAGGAACACCGCAAGGTGGTCCTCTCTCGCCCGTGCTATCGAACATCGTACTCAACGAACTGGATCAGGAGCTAGAGCGACGCGGACATCGGTTCACCAGATATGCGGATGACTGCAACATCTACGTCCGTAGTCGGCGAGCCGGCGAACGAGTGATGAGCAGCGTAACGAGACTCCTCACGACGAAGCTTAAGCTGCGAGTGAACAGGGAGAAGAGTGCGGTGGCTCGACCATGGGAACGGAAATTCCTGGGGTTCAGCTTCACGAATCACAAGCCACCGAAGAGGCGCTTAGCGCCGAAAGCGATGGCTCGGTTCAAGGAGCGAGTTCGGGAACTCACAAGCCGGACACGGGGCATAAGCCTCGTCCGAATGGTCCATGACTTAGCGGAGTATCTCCGCGGATGGATCGGTTACTTCGGACGATGCGAAACACCGGAAGTGCTCGCCAAGCTGGAGAAATGGCTCCGACATCGACTTCGGTCGATGGTGTGGAAACAGTGGAAGCGAGGCACCACAAGATATCGGGAGCTCCGCCAGCGCGGCATCGCTGCGCAGGACGCCGCGAAAACGGCGGGTAGCTCCGATGGACCGTGGCACCTTGCGAACACTCCAGCACTGAAAATCGCTCTGTCCAACGCTTACTTCGCCTCGCTCGGGCTTCCCGAGCTCACGGCTCATGGTTAGTTCAACCCGCCGAACCGCCGGATGCGGACCCGCATGTCCGGTCGTGTGGCAGGGGCGAGTGGGCGACCACTTCCCCTATGCCGATTCCTTTCGCTCGCCAATTCCGCCAAACCGCTAATGAACTCGTGGACAGGTATCCGTCAGGAACCTGTGTCCATTAGGCGGATTGCCGAGAGTCGCAATAGGCTACAGAATAGAAAACAGACGGGTTTTTTGTAATCCCGCATAGGATCAGCCGCCTGATGCCTTCTTTTAGAAAAGACTCCCCCAATAACGGAGCCAAAGACGCTCCGCGCGCTACCGTCGGCGATCGCCTCGCCCAGTTCGAGCAGAGCCAGCGCCGGTTGTGGCGACTCACGTATTTTCTTCTAGGCCTTTTTGCAATCGCGTACGTCGCGGTTTCGTGGGACGCCATTCGCTCGTTTGCGCGGCGATTCGACTATCTGCTCGTGGCTGGCCCTGGTCTTATTTTGCTGGTCGCGCTCTTCATCATATATGTCTGGAAACGCAATAAAGAGATGGCGGAGCTGCGCGGGTTGGTTCGCGGCATTGAGCAGCGCGATATTTCGGCTCCCAGTGATCAGCAACTCGATAAGCTTTTCTCGGTTATAGAACGGTCGCAGCAAGGTTATCGCGACCTGATTGATTCCTTCGACGACGTGCTCGTTGCGGTGTCCCTCGATGGAGAGATTCGCGCTGCCAACCGCAGTTTTGCCGACCTCGTGGGCGGCACGTTCCAGGAGATCATCGGCCACCCGTTATCGGAATTCCTGCAGGACGCCGGAGGAGATGGGCCGGACCTGATTGAACGCGCCATGCCGCGATTTATCGAAAAGCGTCACTGGACCGGTATTGCGCAAATTCGCTTGAAGATGCGCCACACCGTTCATTATTTCGATTGCGTCATCCACGCCATGACGCGCGATAACCAGGTGATCGGTATGACCGTACTCGCTCGCGACGTAACCGCATCGCGGCGCAATGAAGCGCGTTTTACGGAATTATTCGAAACCCTCCAGGAAGGCATCTACATCGTTACGCCGGACGGCGATATTCTCGATGCCAATCCTGCTCTGATCAGGATTCTCGGTTATGGCTCCAAGTCTGAGCTGATGGCGAAAAAAGTCGCCGATGTTTTTCCCGATCAGTCGCTGCGGAAAAACGTTCGAGACGAAGTGGACCAGCAAACGGTATTGGCGGGCCGTGAAATTACTCTGCAGCGAAAGGATGGAGCGCTCGTCACTTGTTTGAACACTGCCGCGGCGGTTCGCGATCCCACTGGTAAGGTGCTCCGCTATCAAGGCGCGTTGATGGACATTACCGAACGCCGCGAAATTGAACGCCGTCTGCACAAGCAGCAGGAATTTGCTCACCGGCTTGTGGACAGCTTTCCTGACCTGATCCTCGTTCTGGACACCGAGTCCAATTTCACTTTTGTCAGTCCGCGATGTCTGGAAGTGCTTGGTTACAACGGCGATGAAATCAGCCAGATGAAACTCGGCGGGCGCACCCATCCAGAAGACTTGCCGAAGCTGATGGCGCTCTACAAGGACATTATTGGCGGCCGGCAGAGCTTCGCCTCGCTGGAAATGCGCGTACGCCACAAGCTGGGCGAATGGCGCAAGATTCTTTTCAACTTCAGCCCGCTGTCTGACGAAAGCCAAAAAATAGAAGGTGTCGTGCTCTCCGGCCGCGACGTCACGGACCTGAAGCGGCTGGAGGAACAACTCATCCAGGCGGAGAAGCTTGCCGCCATCGGCCAGATGCTTGCCGGGGTGGCCCACGAGTTGAACAATCCGCTGACCGCCATACTCGGCGTCACCGAGCTGGTCAGAGAGCGCGAAGGCTTGGACGAATCGATGAAGCGTCAGCTTGACCTGACACATCGCCAGGCTCGACGTGCGGCCCGCATCGTGCAGAATCTCCTGGAATTTTCCCGTCCTGCTTCGCCGCAGAAAAAGGCCATCGACCTCAGCACCATCGTCGAACGCACCCTGCAACTCCATGAACATTCGCTGCGCCGCAATCAGGTGCAGGTGGATTTCACCCCGCGTACCGACCTGCCTCAGATCGTGGGCGACGCCAACCAGTTGATTCAGGTTTTCCTGAACCTGATTTCCAACGCCGAGCAGGCTATTCACGAAGTTCGCGACTCGGGAAGAATCCAGATTCGATTGAGTCACGTCGGCGAAAACGTCGTGGTCACCGTCCAGGACGATGGTGTCGGCATCTCGCCCGAAGGTATGCCCAAGCTATTCGATCCTTTCTACACCACCAAGCGGCCCGGTGGCGGCACCGGTCTGGGGCTTAGCATTTGCCTTTCCATTGCGCGCGAACATGGCGGCACGATTCAGGCAGAATCCTTGCCGGGTGGCGGTTCGGCCTTCAGCGTCTACCTGCCCGCGGCGTCGGAAACTCCGGCCCAATCATTGGCCAAGCCAGTCGTCAAGAAAGGCGATGTCGAGAGCAGCGTTGGCGATTCGCAGCAGCCTGCGCCCTCGGTATTGAAGGGAACCAGAGTTCTGGTTTTGGACGACGAAGAGAGCATCAGGTCATTGCTTGAGGAAGGCTTGGGAGCCCACGGGTTGAAAGTTTCCTGTGCTTCCACTGCGGAAGAGGCTGCGGCCCTGATTTCTAGACAGCCATATGATGCGTTGCTTTGCGATCTGCGTCTTAAGTCCGCAAGCGCGTTCAGCGATGGTCGAGCGGCCGCCGCTCACGTCTTGGCCGCGGCCGGCAGTCACAGACCTCTCGTAATCTTTATGACCGGCGAGTACGTAGATCCAAGCACCACCGCTGTGGCCGATGGCGCGGCGTTCCTGCAGAAACCCTTCCGCATTCTGGATGTTTTGGCGATCATGCGGGAAGCATTTGTCCTGGCCAGGAACGGTTCAGAAAAATAATCGCCCGCCGCGCGCCTCTTAATTTCCTCAGCGTTTTCCAGCGGTTCCCTCGCCGCTCTTTCGATCTACGCCAAAATCCCACACATACAAATTCACGCCATCCGGCAGAATTTCCGCGAACGCATACTCTCCCGCGCTAAGCTCCTGGCCGAGCGTAAAACGATATACATCCTTGGCGACATCCCATTTCTGCATCGCTACCGAATTTCGATCTTCTGAAAGATCTTGCCCAAACAGGCTTCGAATCGATTCAATTTGCCGCTTTCCCCCTTTCACCGTCAACCGGACCAACTCGAGCTCCGGGCCAGTTTCACCAGGCCGGCTGCTTTTCCTGATCGTCGAAACCGCGTCAGGATCGGGTGCAGGTTCACGCAGATAAAATTCTGGACGCTCGGAGTTGATACGCCGCGTCGCCTTGGCGCCGGGAATCTCAATGTTGCGCTTGCTCGGAATGATCGGCACCGGCGTCAGAACTTGTTTCAGACGCTGTTTTCGATCGGTTCGAATATCCGCGCTAACCTGGTTCAGCGGCGTGACCGATTTTCCCTCCACCACGAACATTCCTTCGCCAGGTGGCAGAAAAATTCCCGGAGCCACAGGCAGGCTGGCATCGACGTCCATCGGCATCTCCGCCTTTTGCTCGACTTGTTCGTGATGAACGGTCTTCAGCAGTGAATTTTCCTCGCTAGCCGCTGCCGCTTCGGCCTTCTGCGTCGCGTCCCAATCCACCATCGCTGCGGGAATCTCTTCCCAATCTCCGCGCTCCGCACTGAGGTAGCGGACCCGTTCGCCCTTCCGCTGGTACTCCCGGGCAATCTGAAAACTCCCGTCCTTCAATACCAGCTTCTTCCCACGCCCCGTAGTTCCAGCGTCGTCCACACTCTTAGCGCTCTTGTTCGTCGAACTCTGGCTGCTTTGGGAGGTCTGGCCCTTTGAAGATTGGCCGCGCATTCGCGGCGAAGCGGCAACAGCTAAGATCGTCGCCGCAATCGCGAAAATTGGAATGGACCTGAGAACACTCATAACGCTATGGGAGATTCGATGCTATCCGCTGGCGAATCTTTGCCCCACCCGCGAGCTTAACACGGCAGGCGACGCCTGGTTTGCGAACACAACTCCTCGTGCGCCCGGAATTTGCGTGGCCAAAAGGGACTTGCCCGTCATACGAGCGCAGCGAGGAATCTGTCTTCGCTCTTACTGCCTTAGCTCAGCTTTGCCCAGCTGATTTCGCCATGCTGGCCATGTTGGCCATCCATTCTTTCGCGCGGCGTTCCATTTCCGCTGGCGCCACGTCTTCGACGTGCGTGGCCAAATTCCAATGGTGCCCGAACGGATCGACCACCTTGCCAAATCTGTCCCCCCAGAACATGTCCTGAACCGGCATCGCACCCTGGCACCCGGCTGCCACCGCCTGCTGATACGTCGCGTCCACATCTTTCACATATAAGTAAAGCGACTGCGCTGGCGGCGCCCCCGGCGCTGGCGCCGCGGTCATCCCCGGAAACTCATCTGCCAGAAACAGCATGGAATCGCCGATTTGCAGCTCGGCGTGCATGATTCGTCCATCCGGGCCAGCCATACGGCTATGTTCGGTCGCGCCGAATGCCTTCTTGTACAGCTCGATGGCCTGCGCTGCGTTCTTACAAGCCAGGCCGGCCGTCAGGCTGTGGAATCCCTGTGGAATTGCTTGCACTGTCATAATAATCCTCCGTACGCTTGTCTTTTTTGCACCCTCCGAACGGGGCGGGAAAAACGTCGGGCGCGTAGACGACTTTCATACCCTCGGAATTGGATGAAGTCAACTGCGTTTGTAAGCGAATCGTGGCGCAATGCATTTTTTTGAGCGATGAGGGCAGGCCGCCGGACTAGCACTTCGCGAAGTTGCCAATTACACAAAGTCTCTTCGGTGCTTAAAGCATTCAAGGTATGGCGTTCAAAATCCTGCCGGACGCATATTAAGTACCACGCGAGCGGCTCGAAGCCACCTTTCCTTCGAACCATCGCAAAAGTAGTTTCCTCCGACGAACCCCGAACGAAGAGGGAGGAGCTCTACCGTGAGGCTCCTCCCTCTCTTCCCCCCCCCCGCACCATCGTTTTTGAGTCTGATTTATGTGTCTTAGCGCGGTATAGCTGCGTCCCCAACCTGCCCGGTCCGGCGCAACCTGTTTCTTGGCGCTGTTACAGCGGCTTCGGATGCGCCGCCATGGTATCCCGGAATGTCTTCACATTGCTCTTATCAATGATCGCCGTCCCCGTGTCCACGAACGTCGGAATCGGCGCCGTGGGCGCTGTACGCCAGTCCTTGAACTCGTGCACCGCGTTGTGGTGCAAATCGTCCGCAAACTTAATTGCGTAGTACGCCATCACGTACGGCTTCTGCGTGACCGTCGCCGTAATCCCGTCGCGATCGATCCAGTCCAGAGTCTCGGGATCCTTGTCGAACCCAACGATCGGAATCTTGGCGTCCAGCCGATGCAACGCCTCCGCCGCTCCGGAGCCTCCCGACGCTTCCAGGCAGATCATTCCATCAATTTTTGTTTTGCCCTTCAGCAGCGCTGACACCATGTCGTTGGCGATTCTCGGGTCGCCTTTGTCATCAATCGTTTGGACGATCTTGATCCCCGGATATTTTTTTAGCGTGTCATTCACCCCGCGCGAACGCTCGTCCATGTTGAATTGCCCAGGCACCGTGATGACTACCACTTGTCCCTGTCCCTTCAGGATATCGCTCATTCGTTTGGCGCTTTCGCTGCCCGCGCGGTAGTTATCCGTGCCAACGAACATCACGCGCTTCGAATTCGGCGCGTCGGAGTCCACCGCAATCACCGGAATACCCTGCGCAATGGCGTCGTTGATGGCGTCGTTCAACAACTCCGGGCGCGTCACCGAAACTAGAATTCCCGCTGGTTTGCTCTGCACTACTTTTTGAAAATCGTTCAGTTGTTCTTGTGGATCAAATTTTTCCGGCCCGGTTAATTCCGCCTTTACGCCCATCTGCTGTGCCGCGTCCATCAGCCCCGCCTGTGCTTCCTGCCAGTAGGGCAGGTTTACGTTCGAAGCCACAAACACGTAGCGCTCCTTCTGGTCGTGATAAGGAGTTTGGCACGACGTCAATCCAACTGTTGCGATCACGGACACGGCAATCACGCCGATACGCTTGGAATTCATGGCATTTCCTCCGAACGATGTACGATTTCCAATCATCTTCTGTACACCGGAACCTGCGGCGAGGGCAAACGGGGGAAGCCTACCACAAACCGGACTACCCGGCGCGGCAAACTGCCTTCCTGAAGCCGCTCGGCAGCACTGAGTCTTCAATGTCCTTGTGATTTTTAATCGAAATTCATGCCGCCGAGTACACAAAAATTCTCGTGTTTGCTACGAATTCCGAGCGAAGGTCGAACAGGTGATCTGATAGTTAGGCAAATTTATTCAGGCTTGCTGATAACTCCGCACGCAATCCGCGGCGGCGCACCGCTGGTCGTCTCGCTGCTGACCGCATGGATCACGATCGCGGTTCCGCCATTGCTGAAAACCGAATGATCGTCCGTGCCCAGCGTGACGTTTGGCGCAACCACCGTAACGTGCGCGGTCCCATCGGCGGAAACCACCAGAGAAAAGTTCGGAATGTCTCCGGCAGCCGCTTCTGCTCCATGCTCGTGGCCGCTGGCCGTCCCAGAAAAGTGCGGGCCCGCTGATTTAAAATCTGGAGGCTCGCATTTTCCCACTTGATGAATGTGAATCGAATGCTCCCCCGGTGGTAAGGAGCGGATATCCAGTTTGATTCGTACTCCCGGAGCAGCATCAGTCAAAGTCGCCGTGCCCACACTCTGTCCTGACGCATTTTTGATGTCTACAACCACCGGTTTCGGCGCGGGAGTTGCCGCCGCAGCCGCGATTTGCATCGCACCACACACCACGAGACAACCGGCCAGCAGAAGGGAAGTTTTCATCGCAATGGAACTCCTTTTGATTAGGCTTATCTAAGAGCAATAACGCAATTTTTTGCCAGCAAGGACCTTCTAAAATCTACACAGTACCCGGTCACACCCGTGTGAATATCGCCGCATGGGTGCCCGTCCCGTTAACACGTGTGAACTGCGTTCCCTAGCGAGCTCCGGTAGGGGCGCAGCCCGCCGCGGCGGACGCCCCTGCTTGCGCAGACGTTCACCTCTATCCCTAATTGTTTTTCTTCATGTGGGAATTCGCGAAAATTGCCTGGTTCGCGTCTGTAAGGAGATGGCAGTCAGCGGTAGAACTCTGGATATCTCTGTTTCAACCGTTCGATTTTCGGAAGGTCGTTGAACCGGATATACGCATTGTTTGGATTTTTCAACAAAAAATCCTGATGGTAATCTTCCGCGCGATAAAAAGCGGAAAACGGAACTACCTCAGTCGCGATCTCGCGCTCATAAACCTTAGCCCCGTTGATCTGCGCGATATACGCTTCAGCAATCTTCTTTTGTTCGGTATTCCCGTAAAAAATTGCCGAACGATATTGCGAGCCGATGTCCGGCCCTTGCCGGTCCTTCTGCGTTGGATCGTGCGCCACCGAAAAGAAAATCATTAACAGCTTGCCGTATGTAATTTGCGCTGGGTCGTAGTTGACCTGTACCGACTCCGCGTGACCGGTGCTGCCGCTCGACACTAACTCGTAATACGGATTTTCAACTGTTCCGCCCGAGTACCCGGAAACCGCACTCCTCACGCCCTTTACGTGCTGAAAAACGCCTTGTACTCCCCAAAAGCAGCCTCCCGCAAACACCGCCGTTTCTGTCGCCGATTGCGGAGCCGGCTTAGCATCCACCGTAGGCGTCGGAAACGTTCCCTTTGGCTCCGCCGGGTGGCCTGACGTAACTCGCACACCCCACCACGCCACGCACCCAACCAGCACCGCCAAACTAATCGCGCGCCCAATAAACGGAGCCTTCATGGATTGATCCTCGTGCTACATTCGATGCACAAATCTTTCAGTGGTTTCCGCCGGGCTCCAACCGGCACCTGTCCGATTGTCTCTAGTTAGTCCACATCTAATTGTAAACAATATGGTTAAGCCATGCCCAATGAAGGTGTCGAGCCTTTTTCCTAGAGAGAATCCATCCCACCGCAGCAGGGTCAAATCACTGAAATAGTCGCACCTATTTCGACTTTCGTTTTCCATTTGCGCAAGTCGCTGCCGGTGCCCTAGTATCCCTATTCCACCAGCCCAGTTTCGCGATAGCATTGATTCACCCAATCCCAAGCGAGCGAGGAATCATGCTTCCGCATAAAAATGCAAAATGGCTAGCTGCTCTTTCCGCCTTTCTGTTCATTCCGCTCTCAGGCTCGGCACAAGTGACTCACGGCCAAAAACCCGACTTGCCCCCGCCCTTCGCCACCAAATCCGCGGGCAACGGCCCCAATAAGTCGCAAGCTCCACAAGGTTTTCTCCCGACTGTTCCATCGGGTTTTCACATCAACATTTTCGCCGCCGATTTCAAGCGTCCGCGTTTGTTGACTGTCGCGCCCAATGGCGATATTTTCCTGGCTGAAACCGGTGCCAACCAGGTCGTCATTTTGCGCGACCCGAAAAACACCGGCGGCGCGCAAGAACGCGTCGTTTTTGCCAGCGGCCTTGTCAGACCCTTCGGAATTGCCTTCCACGACGACTACGTTTACATCGGCAATATGTCCAGCCTGGTTCGTTTCAAATATGACCCGAAGACTTCACAGCGCATAGGCGAGGCAGAAAAACTGCTCGATTTGCCCGGCGGTGGACATGACACCCGCAACGTCGCAATCACGCCGGACGGTAAGCACGTTCTGGTTGCCGTCGGCTCCGCCAGCAACATCAGCACCGGTGAGCCTCCGATACGCGCCGCGGTCACCATTTGCGATCTCGACGGCAAGAATGCCCGGCAGTATTCGACCGGCTTGCGAAATCCCGTCGGCCTGGCGATCAATCCGGTAACCGGCGTTCCCTGGGTCACGGTAAACGAACGTGATGAGCTGGGTGACAATCTTCCACCCGACTATCTCACTAGCATTAAGGATGGCGGTTTCTACGGATGGCCGTACAGTTACATCGGAAGCAATGTCGATCCTCGCGTCAAGCCGCAAATGCCAGACCTGGTAGCCAAAGCGACCATTCCCGACGTTTTGCTCGGCTCGCACGTCGCTCCCTTGGAATTCACTTTCTACAGCGGCAAACAATTTCCAGCCAGCTATTATGGTGGCGCTTTTGTCGCTGAACACGGTTCCTGGAATCGCGCCAGCCGCGCCGGCTATCAAATAGCTTTCGTCGCGTTCAAAGACGGCCAACCGTCCGCAGACCCCGTTCCTTTCATGACCGGATTAGTGCCCGACCCTAAGGGTGACCTCGTCTATGGCCGCCCTGTGGGCGTAACCACCGCTCCCGACGGCTCTCTGCTCGTTGCCGACGACGGCATCGGCGTAATCTATCGCATCACCTACGGCCACTAATCTATTCTTCCAGTGTGCCCGCAGCGAAAGAGGCGCTCTAAGAGTGATTGTGTAGTGCCGGGCTTTAGCCCGGTTCCAGTGACCAGCCAATCTCTAAGGAACTGGAAGCGTAAGTTGTGTATGGTCTGTGGCGTCACGCCGCCGGAACTCGCCGTAACCGTGATTGCGCTCATTCCAGGCGGAGTAACGATCTGTGTCACCGGCGTAGTCGTCCCGCCCGCTGCCCCGCCACACCCCGAAAGATGAAATAACGAGATCCCCGCGACAGCGGCAAAACGCTCCGCTCGCAAAATCCAGGCTCCGTTGCGGAGTTAACACCAGCTGCAGATTCGCGGCGTCTACCGCGAATGGCACCAGCGCTGACGCCCGATTCAGCACAAACAAGAATTTTCCTGTCCCGTCAATCGCAACCAATCCTCCTTCCAGCCGGTCAGCAAAAGGCGCTCCAGGCAAAACCGTCAGTGCGCCAGTCGTGTTGTCTTTGCTATATCCAGGAATCGCGGACCCATTTGTCGTTATCGAGCCTGATCCATAAACGCGCTGTTGCGCCGCCGTCTGCGCAAATGTCTCCGGAATAGTCAGTTCGAACGCCGCTGCGGCGAGTGCAACGCAAACGAGAAAATTACGCAAAAGCGCGCACACCGCGCACTCAAAACTTGCCATGAATCATTCCCCACGGCCGACGCGAGCAATTTTAGAATCTGAGAGGGAGCCCGAATGCTCGCTAACGATAGAGCCATGCCGAGACAAGATCAATAAAAATTTTTAATAATTACTAACGTTTATCTGTAGGCATACGTGCTATCATTGAACCGTTCCAAAATGGAACTGAATTCACATTTCGCCTGTTCCCAACGGGACGAATTGCACCGAGCGCGCGACCATTCTTATGGAGTGCGGGAGCCCGCTCCCGTTGGTCTTCCACATCGCCGCCCTCGCGCCCGCCATTCCTCGGCCGCGCACCATGTTTCCGAGTTGTAACAATTTGTTTATGGACGCGAAATGCTCACCGCGATAACCTTTTGGCTTATGCAAACTGCCAAATTGGACATCGCCCAGATCCCTACCAGTAATGGAACGATGGTCGCGCAGCTAACCGGTAAATTGAGCCTGGAGACCGTCAGCGGCTTTCTGCAGGAACTTCGGCAAGTCGAGGCTGCCAAGCTCGTCTTGAACATGAGTGGCGTGACCTTCCTCGATTCAGCCGGCGTGGGCGCTCTGGTTCAGCTTTTCGTGCACCGGAAGAGCAAATCGCAGAAGTTCGCGGTGGCGGCTCTCACTCCACAAGGCGTCGCCGTCATGCAGGTTTCCGGCCTGGTGAAGTTGCTGCCAACATTCGTCACAGTGGAAGAAGCCTCTGCAATCTAGTCTCCCACTAGCACAGCCACTGCTAGCGGTGCGCGACTGAAGCCACGCCCAGGACGAAACGAGTGATGTATCGTTTTGAGCTCGCAATCCCGGCCGCGGCCACCTCAGTGCGGCGTCCACGAGGGATGCGACGAGAAGAGCCCATCCACAATGCCGATCTGGTAAGCCACAACCAGTCCGAACGCCAGACTTAAGACGCCCGTGCCCGTGACCATGCTCCGGCTGATCCATGCAAACCGGCTCCCGGCTACCGTAACCGGCACCGCAAACGCCAGCGTCATCAGCGTCATTCCGACGATCGTGCCAATACCGAAAAGCAGCAAATAGAAAATCGCCCAGCGCGCATCCCGGATCGTTCCGAGCACCAGCAATGCCACCGCGGCCGAGCCGGCCAGCCCGTGCACGATTCCGATGAGCAGCGGCCGCAACACATGAAACCAGCCCAGCTTCACAAACGGTTCGGCGAGCCAGTGTGGCGGCTCGATTTCCTCAACGTGGTGCTGCGCGTCAACCTCATGCGAATGTGGATGAACATGGATTTTTCCGCCATGAAAGTGCACATGGGAATGTTGGCTCGCGTTCGCTGCAAGTGAATCGGGATGCGTAGGAGAAAGTTTGTGGCTGATCCAGCGCATTGCGCCGGTCAGGTTCAGCACGCCCAGCAGCATGAGCATCAGCGCCACGGAAAATTCCAGCGCCAGGCCCAGGCGCGGTGGAATCACAATTCCAAAAAGTATGATCGCTGCCCCAACCACCAGAATAGTAATGGTGTGGCCAACTCCCCAAAGAATTCCGATCACTCCTGCGCGCGGGATCGATTTCTCGCGGCTGACAATGGTCGACACCGCCACCACATGGTCGGGATCAGTGGCATGTCGCATCCCCAAAAAGAATCCAATGCCCAGAATCAGCAAAGCACTAGTCATAGTCGAATGCCAAGAATAGTCGAAACCAACGTAGGAAAGGAAGTTGGCGCACAAGGCGCTTCGTGGTTCTTACTTTTTGCCGCTTAGTTCGCGAATCAAATCTACTTCGGCCTGGCGGTAAGGCCTACCATCCGGATGCAGCACTTCGTGGAACCATACTGGCGGCTGGCTTAAAACGTAAGGGCGCTCCCAAGAATCCCATGGCAAATAGGTCTGCGTCTTTCCTGCGACAAAACCCCAGTTGATCGCTCCGACTCTCTCCTGCTTTGCGATGGGCAGTATGGTATCGAAGGTGCTTCCCATCGGCCGTGCCATGTATTCGGTGCAGATCACGGGCCGGTTGTACTTCTTCAACCACAGCACTTGCCGCCTAAAAAATTCCGGCCAGCTATAATTATGAAATGTGACGACGTCAGACTCGCGCAATTGAATCTGTTGCAACTCGCCAAGGTTTGCGCCGTCAGCTGACGTATCCACAGCCCATACTCCGCTAGTCAGCGGCTGCGTGGGATTAGCTTCACGCGCCCACGCAAATACTTGCGGCAATAGTTTCGCAACCCGCGCCGTTTTGTCCTTCAGCTCCTCTTTCGCGTAGCTATCCGCGTTATCGGCGCCCGGTTCGTTCCAAACGTCCCACGCAAGTATGCGGTCGTCTTTCGCAAACGCGCCTATCAAGCCGCGTACATAATCGTGCAGACGCGGATATTGAGCCGTATCCGCTAGCGCGCCCGCGCCAGGACTCTGCACCCATCCCGAATTGTGAACGCCTGGAATCGCCGGATGTTGCGGGCCAAGATGAGGCAAAGGATCCCAACACGAATCAAAAAGCACAAAAATCGGCCGGATGTGATGCCGCGCTGCAATCTCCAAAAACTGGTTTATGCGCTTCTGAAAACCCGCTGAATCCTGCTCCCACAATAGGTCGTGCAGGAACACCCGCATGGTGTTCATGCCCATCGCTTCCGCCCAGGCGAATTCCTTGTCGATCTCCGCGGGATCGAACGTCTCCCGCTGCCACATCTCTAGCTGGTTGATCGCCGACTTCGGCACATAGTTGCTGCCCACCAGCCATGGCTGTTGCGAATACCACTCATTTGCCTTTGCTTCCGTCCAGCGCGGCGTCTGCGCGCGCGCGACGCTGGAAGCAATGAACGCCACAACGACTACTAGAAACGCTGTGAACGCGAACTGATTTTTTCCCACGGTCGCTGCCCCGCCAACAGTTATATGCCAACGATTCCGGTCGAAGCAATGCGCGCCAACGAACCATCATTCCGAACGTGGCGACCCAAGGTTCGGACCTTGTCGGAAGGAATCTCTTTCCTCTTCGATCGTCCCGCTCCATCAAGAACCGAATCTACTCGGTTTTCAGCAAGCGAATCAGTTCGGCGGCGGCGTGCGGCAGGCGTGCGCCTCTCCGCGAAACCAAATACACGTGGCGCGGCAAGTTCAATTGCCTGACTTTTACTTCTTTCATCCAGCCGTGATCGATTTCCCAGGCTACGCACATGCGCGGCACAATGGCTACACCCATACCCATTTGTACGAAACGCTTGATGCTTTCAATGGTGGGCATTTCGATCGGCATATTCAAAGTAGTGCGATTGCGTCCGAACAACTCAATCACCCGCCGCCGAAACGGCGATTCCACGCTATGCGCCACAAAACTTTCGTTTTCAAGGTCAGTCACGTCCACTTCTTTGCGCTTGGCGAGTGGATGTTTTGGCGGCACTACCAGCGTCAGTTCATCTTTCAAGATTTCCGTGGCTTGCAGTTGCGCTTCGCGCGGCACAAATGAAACCGCGCCCAGATCCAGCCGGTAATTCATCACTTCGTGCGGAATATCGCGGGAAAACATGCGGTGAACACGAATCTGTATGCCCGGATGAAGCTTTCTGAACTGCCCCAGCGCCGGCAACAGCGCATGAATCGAGCTTTCATTCACGCCTAGAGACAATTCGCCGCGATTGAGTCCGTTCAGTTCCGACAGACCTTTCTTCACTTCATCGCGCAGATTGATCAGGCGCTCCGCGTAGTCACGTAGCAGCGTCCCGGCGTCGGTCATACGCACCGGACGCGCGCCACGTACGAAAAGCGGCTGCCCCAGGCCATCCTCCAGCTTGCGAATGGTCAAGCTGACCGCCGGCTGCGTGCGGTACAGCCGTTCCGCAGCTCGCGAAAAGCTGCCTTCCCTCGCGACCGTCAAAAAAACCTGTAACTCACTCAGATCCATGAATCCCTTTTCATCCCGTTCCCACTTCTGCTCACATTCCACTACACAAAACCGTCATTCCGAGCGAAGCGAGGAATCGCTCCCGGGGTGCGTAAACTGCGACCGCAGTCTTACCCTGCAGTATAAGCCAGAATTATCGAATGGAGAATAAAGATAAATTTGACCCGCATGGGCAAACTCTGCGTTACTGGTTGCCGAGGCTATCCCATGGACGTAGTGCGCATCTTCGATACCACTCTGCGCGATGGCGAACAATCGCCAGGCTTCTCCATGAACACCGACGAGAAGATCCGCATGGCCCGGCAACTTGCCAGGCTGGGCGTAGACACTATTGAAGCGGGATTTCCCATCTCATCACGCGGCGATCTTGAAGCGGTGCAGGCCGTCGCCCGCGAAGTCCGCGACGTGCCGATTGCCGCGCTTGCGCGTGCGAAGAAACTGGACGTTGACGCCGCAGTCGAGGCCCTAAAGCCAGCTGCTTCTTCCCGCCTTCACATCTTTCTCGCCACTTCCGATTTGCATCTCCAAGTCAAATTGCACATGACGCGCGAGCAAGCTCTCGAAGCCATCGGCTCCATGATTCGTTACGGCCGCCAGCACGTTTCTGAAGTCGAATTTTCCGCCGAGGACGCGGGCCGCACGGATCTTGCTTATCTCTGCGAGGCTTGCAAGGTCGCCGTGGACGCCGGCGCAACCATTTTGAATTTGCCGGACACGGTGGGCTACGCGGTGCCCGAGGAATACGGTGAAATGTTCCGCCGTGTGCGCGAATTTCTCGGCGACAAGCAGGGAATTACGCTGAGTGCGCACTGTCACGACGACCTCGGCCTTGCAGTAGCGAACTCGCTGGCCGCTGTGCGCGCTGGCGTCCGCCAAATCGAATGTACTGTCAACGGAATTGGCGAACGCGCTGGCAATGCCGCGCTCGAAGAAATTGCCGTCGCTCTTGCGGTTCGCAAGGACAGCTTCGGCGTCACCACTAACATCAAGCTTGATCAGCTTTTCCCGGCAAGCCGGCTGCTTACCGAAGTTACCGGTGCAGTGGTCGCTCCAAACAAAGCAGTCGTCGGCGCCAATGCTTTCGCGCATGAAGCAGGCATACACCAGGATGGCATCATCAAGAATCCGCTGACCTACGAAATCATCTCGCCGGAGACTGTCGGCGTGCCATCGCGGTCGCTGGTGATGGGAAAGCACTCCGGACGAAACGCGCTGCGCAGCAATTTGCGCGACTTGGGATTCGAACCCACCGACGCCGAACTCGCGGAAATTTATCGCCGCGTCACGGCTCTTGCCGACGAATCGAAATCGGTACGCCCGCGCGATATTCTGGGCATCGCCCACGAAGTGATCCGGCGCGGCGCTTCCGCCGTGCCTGCTGAGGCCACTTCGGCGGCATAGTGGCATAATGCCAACACGGATTTATCGCGTATGATGTCACGTAATGCTGCCGCGTTAGGGAAACCATGAAAAAGTCCATCGTATTATTGCCCGGCGACGGCATCGGTCCGGAAGTTACGGCTGCCGCTGCCAACGTGCTGAAAGAATGTGCGCGCGAATTCCATCACGATTTTCAGTTTGAAGAACATCCGGTCGGCGGCACCGCGATTGATGTAACCGGCACACCGCTTCCCAACGCAACGATCGACGCTTGCCGCAAAGCCGACGCCGTTTTTCTCGGTGCGGTCGGCGGTCCGAAGTGGGACTCATTGCCCGTTGGCAGGCGGCCAGAGAGCGGCCTGCTGGCCCTGCGCAAAGGCATGGGGCTGTATGTCAATGTGCGGCCGGTAAAGGTGCTGGAACCGCTGCGCAGCATGTCGCCTCTGAAACCGGAGCGCCTCGGCGATCTCGATCTGGAAATCGTTCGCGAACTCGCCGGCGGAATGTATTTTGGCGAACGCGGCAACAGCACCGAAGGCGGTACCGAACGTTCCTGGGACACGGAATCCTACTCGACGCCGGAAATTGAGCGCATCGCGACATTCGCGTTTGCTCGCGCGGAAAATCGCTCTCATCGTCTCTGCTCGGTGGACAAAGCCAATGTTCTGACCAGTTCGCAGCTTTGGCGGCGCACCGTCACCGCCATGAGCGGTGTCTATCCGAACGTCAGGCTCGAGCACATGTACGTGGACAATGCCGCCATGCAGCTCACGCTGAAACCTTCGCAATTCGATGTGCTGCTGACGACCAATATGTTCGGCGATATTTTGAGCGATGCCGCGGCGGCCCTGGTTGGCTCGATAGGTTTGATTCCGTCGGCCAGCTTCGGCTCGGGCGCACCGCTGTTTGAACCAATCCACGGCTCCGCTCCCACGCTGGCGGGCACGGACTCAGCAAATCCTATCGGCTCAATTTTGAGCGCTACCATGATGCTCCGCGATGCCTTTGGCTTGAATCTCGAGGCCGACTGGGTCGAGCAATCGGTGACGCGCGTCCTGAGTGGCGGTTTCCGCACACCCGATTTGGCCGGCCCCGGCTCCAAACCCATTGGAACTGCTGGCTTTATGGAAATCCTCCACGGAGAAATGCAGCGCACTCTGGAGCACGCCGAACGCTACGGCTGGGGGGTTTAGAACCGCAGCCCGCACTCGCCAACAGGCTTAACTCGGGGAAAAGCCGTCCTTGCGAGCGAAGCGAGGAATCTCTCTTCTCTTACGAACCTCGCAGTTCCCGACGCTCGTGACTGGCCGTTGCAAATTCCATCCCATAAGTTCACAATTTCGGCTCTGCTGAGGGGCAGAAATGCGTCTATTCCGCTTGCTAATGTTAGGGTTGGCGTCCGCCTATCCGTTGTATTGGACGGCGCAATTCCTGTTGTTTTTCGTCCCGGAGACCCTGCTGGGATTCTGGCTCGGGCGGCCCCTGCATGTCGTTTCCATTTCGTATCTGCAGGCCATGGCTATGGTCCAGCCGCACGCCATTTTCCCCGCTCATTGGGAAGCTCTCATTTTCGCGCTCTTTTTCTCAACACTGATCATCGCCTTGCGCGCGGATCAGTTTTTGACCGGTGCTCTCGCCATTGTTTTTCTGGGACAGGCCGCCTTGCTGCCCTTCTTGAGTTTGGCGCTGACTTCATCGAGCCAGTCACTGACCACCGCTTGCGCTGTGGCGCTGGCATTCGGTTTGATTGTCCTCGGACTTCACCGCATCTTGCGGCTTACCGGAGGCCTCGGATTTCTTGAGCGTCTGGCGCTGTTGAGTCTGCTTGCCGTGACGCCGCAGGCCACACTGTGGCTGGCTTTCAAGTTTATCTACCCGTTTTTTGACGTGCGGTTCCTCTTGCTTCGGGTTATCCCGTTGTACCTGGCAGCCATCGTTGCCGCGGCGATTCATTCACGGTCGTCAGCGCCTGTATTTGGCGGCGGCGTGCCATGGACCGAGATCGTCGCCAGTTCCGCGGCCGCTGCCCTGCTCATTCTGGCCATCGGACTCAGCAGTCGCTCTGAGAGTGCATCCGGCCCGGCTGTTCCGCCAGTATTGTCATCACACTGCGCCTGCAGGAAAATTCTCAAACTCCCGTCCAGCCTTGCGGGAGATGCCTCTGGGATGTTAACGTAGCAAATTCATCAGCTGCCGGGCGCCGCTGCAAAGGCAACAAATGGCAGGGGATAGTCGCAGCCTCGGCATAGCAACCAGGCCATCAACGGGACCGGTAGAAACCAAATTGTCATACGCATTGCAGACGAGTGAACTCTTGCGAGTTGCGCGCCGCTAGGCACTGGCCCGCCATGTCAGAGACTTCTCCAAACGAAAAAAGCGTTCAGCCTCGCGTACCCGCGGGCGCGCCGGTCTATTGGCGCGTAGAGGGCTCCTTTTTGGAGTTAAGCGCCCTTCGCCAAGTCGGATTCTTTACTTGGAACGCGCAGAGTTTTGCCGAACGTTGGCGGCGTCGCACCGGAATGGCTCTGATGACCCTGCTGCGTCCGGTCGCTTATCTCGCGGGAAGAACTCGCGCCACCCGGCTCCTCTATATGCTGCTGCGCGGCGTTACCCGTGATCGCCTGGACCTGCTCGGCGAAGAATATTTCGAATACTTTTTGAAACCCCGCCTGCAAAAAAAAGCTGTAGATGCCCTGCGGCTCGCTCAAGCAGAGGGCCAGCAAATTGTTCTGGTCGGTCAGTCGCTCGACCATGTCCTCCGGCCGCTCGCGCGCCATCTTGGCGTACAGCATTTCATTGCCAACCGCATGGAATTCCGCGACGGCATTGCCACCGGGCGTTTGCTGTGGCCGGTGGTGCGTCCTCGTGGACCCTTTGCCTGGATTGCTTCGGGCAATGCCGATGGCCGCATTCAGGAGGCTGCGCTGGTCTGGCAATTAGGGCTGCGCGAGCCGGGACAACTCTTGCAGGGAATGCTAGAAACCCGCCGCAGTATCACAGTGAACCGGCCGGCCGTCGTACCCTTCGGAAGCGCTCCTGCAGTCGACTGCCTCAGCGTTCGTCGCGCGCTCGCCGACAAACACATCCTGTTGATCGGTGTGACCGGCTTTATCGGCAAGGTCTGGATGGTAGACCTGCTCGAACAGATTCCCGACATCGGCAAAATTACGCTGTTGATTCGCCGCAACCGCACCACCACCGCGCAACGCCGCTTCGAGAAAATTGTCGAAGAGTCTCCCACGCTCGATGGTTTACAAAAACAATATGGCGCGCGATTGGGCGAATTCTTACGCCAAAAGATAGACGTGGTCGAAGGTGATGTCAGCCAGCCCGGTCTGGGTCTGGAGGAAGCAGTACGCGCGCGCCTCGCGAAATCGCTCGATCTGGTTGTAAACAGCGCGGGCTTGACCGATTTTAATCCCGATCTGCGCGACGCCGTTTCTTCCAACGTCGAATCCGCCGAGCATCTCTTGCATTTTATTCGCATCAGTGATCACTCTGCGCTCATGCATCTTTCCACCTGCTATGTGGTCGGCATGCGCGACGGACGCGTCACCGAAGATTTGCATGACGGCTACAACCCCGCAAATGTCAAAAACTTTGATGCCGAGCGCGAGATCGCCTCTTTGCGCGAAACCATGCAGCACATCGAAGAGCGCTCGGAGAGTACCGAGCTTGCACGCGCGCTGCGCCGTCAGGCCCTGGGTCGCGGCGCCGATGAAACCCGCGTCGCCGCTGGCGAACTCGATGGCGTACTCAAACGTAATCGCAGCCGGTGGGTTAGGAACAAGCTGGTCCGCGTTGGCATGCGCCGCGCTCAGCATCTCGGCTGGCCCAACACCTACACCTTCACAAAAAGCCTCGGCGAATCCATCCTTGCTCGCCACGGCAAGGGTCTGCCGATCGCCATCGTTCGGCCTTCCATCGTGGAAAGCTCGCAGTACACTCCCTTCAGCGGTTGGAATGAAGGCATCAATACTTCTGGCCCGCTTTCTTATCTGCTCGGCACCAATTTTCGCCAACTACCTTCGAACGCGAAAAAATGCCTCGACGTCATCCCCGTGGACATGGTCTGCCGCGGCATGACGCTGATCGCGGCTGCTTTGATCGAGCGGAAAAATGCCCGCATGTACCAGCTCGCCACTTCCGGCATCAATCCCTGCGACATGGGCCGCAGCATCGAACTAACCGGCCTCGCTCATCGCAAGCACTATCGCACCCAGCAGGGAATTGAGCACTGGCTCAAGGTGAAGTTCGAAACCATTCCCGTTTCCAAGCAGCGCTATGAGCGCCTCTCGATTCCCATGCAGAAAGCCGTGGTGAGCGGGATCAATCGCGCCGCCGAAAAACTGCGTTTCAAGAAATCGCCGCTCGCAAAAGCCGAGCGCGACTTGAATCGCGCCGAAAAATTGATCGAATTGTACGAGCCTTTCATTCTGCACAACGAACACGTATTCGAGTGCGAAAATGCCCGGCTGCTTTCCGCTGCGCTTCCAGAAGACGAACGCAGCGCGTTTGCTTTCGAACCGGAGGCCATCGATTGGTGGGATTACTGGATCAACGTCCACGTCCCCGCATTGCGCCGCTGGTGCTATCCCCTGATGGAAGGCCGCCCGCTCGAATCTCGTCCGCCCCGCGACGTCGGATGGGGTCCTGAGCCTTCGGCCACAGCGGCCGTCGCCACCGGGGAGAATCGCTAAGCCGCCATGGCGATTTTTCTCACTGGCTCAACCGGATATCTTGGCAGCTACCTCGCCACCGGATTATTTCGCGGCCATCGCGACTCTCTGAATCTATTGGTGCGTGCCAAAACCCAACAAGAAGCGCGCGAACGCCTCTGGCATTCTCTGCAGCTGCATATGGAATTTGCTGAATTTTATGAACAGATCTCTTCTCGCGCTAAGATTTTTCTCGGCGATCTGACCAGCGAACACTTCGGTCTCGCCGATGACCAATATCATTCGCTCGTCGAATCCACGGACTCGTTAATCCACTGCGCCGCCTCACTCAATCGCAAGTCCGAAAAGCAATGCCTCAATGTAAACCTGCGCGGCACGCTCGAAGTCATTCAACTTGCCCGCCGCCTGCAGGATCATCACGGCTTGCGCCGCTTCTCGCATGTCTCTACCGTGGCCGTTGCAGGAACTCGCCAGGACGAAACCGTCCATGAAGACACCGCCATCGATTGGGCGCGCTCAGATTACGATCCCTACGCTCGCACCAAGAAATTCTGCGAACACATGGTCCACCAACTGCTCCCCGATGTCCCGCGCACGATTTTTCGTCCCGCCATCGTTCTTGGCGACAGCCGCCGTCCCGAAACCACGCAATTTGACATGGTCCAGGCCTTCAGCGTTCTCGCCAGTCTTCCGGTTCTTCCTCTGAAGCCCACCGATCGCATTGACATCGTTCCCGCAGACTACGTCGGCAAAGCCATCGTCGCCATCCACCAAAAGGACGCGCCAAAATATCCGCGCTACCACCTTTCCTCCGGCACCGGCTCGCAGACTTACCGCGAACTCACCGACGCTCTCGCCCAAGCCGGCGGCTCGCATCCCAAATACTTGCCCTCGCTGGGTGGAACTTTCACCAGCACCGTCAACTGGCTCTCTCACAAGAAAAATAATCTAGGCCGCGGCGCCTCGCTCCTGAAAGTTTTCTGGCCTTATCTCGTCTGGAACACCGTATTCGACAATTCCCGCGTGGTAGCGGAACTCGGTGGCGAAACGCCTGCCAAATTCTCCAGCTATGCGCAACCGCTTCTGAAATTCAGCCGCGAAAATAAATTTCGCTATCCCGCCAGACCCTGGCCATTGCAGAATGCCAGCGTGCGAAGCACCAGCGGAGCAGCGCGCGCATGACCGATTTTCTTCTCGTCGCCTGGGTCGGCCTACTCATCGAACTAACCCGCCTGAAATGGATGATGGGCGGCGGCATTCGCTGGCAGCCCGGCGAAAAACTCAAGCTCCTGTTCGCCGGATACAACGGCACTCGCAACACCGGCTCCGATGTGCGCGTCAACGAAATGCTTCGCCAGATCCGCCATGTTCTCGGCGCTGAAAACGTGGATTTCAGCGTTATGACGCAAAATTTCGATCGCACCAAGGGCTACTTCGAAGGCACGCGGCAAGTTTTCCTGCCCGATGTTTTTCCGCCGTTCCTCTATCGCGAAACCCGCGAAAATCACGGTGTGGTCGCCTGCGAAGGCTCCATGTTCAAAAGCAAATTCGCCAACGCCCTCACCACCATGATGATCGGCTCGCTCGGTTTCGCTTCCTCCGAAAATAAATTGTCCATCGGCTACGGAGCCGAAGCCGGCCACATGGACAAACTCATCTCGGACATGTGCGCGCGTTTCGTGCACGATTCGCTGGTCATCACCCGCAATCCCGAATCACAAACCGTCCTCGGCAAACTCGGCATCTCCACCGAACTTGGCACCGACACCGCATGGACGTTCGAACCGCATCCTGACGCCTACGGCCGCAAAGCCCTGCGCGATGCCGGGTGGGACGAAAAAACGCCCGTCCTCATCCTCTGCCCAATTCATCCGTTCGTCTGGCCCGTCAAAGCATCCATCGCAAGATATATCGCCCGCGTTACCACCGGCGCCTACAAAGACAGCCAATATCGCACCGTTTATTTCCACGCGTCCGGCCCGGAAAATGACCGCAAGTTCAAGCACTACGTCGACGGCTTCGTCGCCTCCACGCGCGCCTTCCAACAAAAACACAAAGTCTTCACCGTACTCGCCGCCACCGAACGCCTCGACGCCGTCGCCTGTCGCGCTATCGCCGCTGAAATTCCGGGCCTCCCGATTTTCACCTCCGACGATTACGACATGTACCAGCTCGTTTCCATCCTTCGCCAGGCTTCTTACATGGTTTCCTCTCGCTATCACGGCATCGTCACCTGCATGCCCGCGCTCGTCGCTTCCGCCGGCGTCACCATGGACGAACGCATCCGCAACTTAATGCGCGAACGCGGCCACCATCATCTCTGCGTTGGCGTTGACGATCCCGACCTCGGCCCCAAAATGCTGCAGATGATGGAAACGCTCGTCGCCGAATCCGAATCCATCCGCCAGGGCATCGGCGATACCGTCGTCCGCAATCTCAAAGTCATGGCCCGCATGGGCGTAATTTTCGAAGACCTGATGCGTCGCCAGTATCCCGAGTTTCCTTTGCGCGGCGGCGTCCGCTCCTGGGAAGAATATCTTCCGCCGCTCAGCGAAAATCTCGTGCGCCTCGCCGA
>CAVSYC010000008.1:0-90294 GCA_963732135.1 uncultured Acidobacteriota bacterium | reverse complement strand
CAACGCATCGCTAGTGCGAGTGACAGATACGTTCTCCTCTGCCCGCACAAGAACGTTTCTCATTTGCGCGCTTCTTTCGCCCACTCCGGCGAGATCTGATCGATCCGCCACACCGGCCCACCTACGTACAGCGGACCCTCTGACCTTAGAAGCGTCGGGGCCGCGCCCTCCATCACCCACACGTGAATTTCCGGAGGTTCTTTGCCTACCAACGGCGCGACAACTCCAGCTACGCCCGGAATGCTGATCTTTAGCACATATCTCGTTACATTGCGGCGGCTGCTTCCACCTACCACAAAAGGGTCCTCGCCCTCGCGGCGAATTTCCAGTTTCGTCAGCCGTGGTTTAGGCGTGGCCACCAGTAGCGACAGCGTTGCGGAGCCATCCGCCGGCAAATTCTTCGCCAAGATCTGAATCATGCCGTTGGCCAGATCCGCCGGAAGTTTTTCGCGGCTGTTCTCTACTTTTTCTTTACCCTTTTCGTCCCACGAGTGCACCGCAACCTCCCCGGACGTTCCGTTGATGAACAGTTCCGTCTGCGTCTTGAACGCCGGGCCTTTCTGCGAAAGCCGGTATTCCAGCATTCGGAACCTGCGCTTCTGCGAATAGATCACTCGTTCGTCCTGCACCGAGCCGTCCTTAAAATGAAAAATCGTTTGGCTGGTCACTCGATCACCGTTACTGTTCTGAATCAGGTCGCCCACGGCCAGGGTTTCGTTGTCCAGACTGCGCAACAGCAAAAATCCGTGCGTCACGCCCTCGGGATGCCGCACCGCCAGCGATTGAGCGCAAAGTGAGCCAGTGCCAAACACCCAGAGGCACATCGTCAAACACCCTAGTGCTCTCGGGCAACCACGAAGAGCCCTGAGCCATCCAGCCACTGGGTGCTTGTCAGCCACTTGACTTCTGTCCGCCATGAACTGGTCCCCATTCTTCCCGGATGGATTGCATCGATCCCTTCACCGCCGCCTTAGGTGCCCGAATCCTGCGTTACTAAATTTTGCACCTAATGAGGGCTCAGTTCCATCGCGTGTGCGCTGAAAGTCCCGCTTGGCCGGCGGCGACCAGGTCACGGTTGCAGAGGCTCTGGTGATTGTGTGATATCCTCCTCTGAATTACTTCAACGTGGACCTACGAAACAGATTGACGCTGCGCACCGCCGTACACCGAAGGAATCAGAACTTCATTTTCGGTGCCGTTTTTTTCTGCGCAATTGCGTTCGTCTGTTGGTGGCTTTTGTAAAAGCAAGCCAAGGAGCGAACGCCGCGTAGTAATACCATTACCCACTTTTCAACAGAAGGTTCTAGTTACCACACTTTTTGTACGGGAAAAACCTGATTGCTAGTATGGAAATTTAGAAGTATTTAACCGACAGCCTAATTCCCTCGTCTTCTAAAACGCCCGCGTCACACCGGTTCGCCTTTACGATCTGGCTTAGAGGAGGCCTTGTGATTCGTGTATTTCTGGCTTTCGACGATCCCGCTTTTGGCCAACGGCTTTTTGAATACCTGAACCAGCAGCCTGATTTTCAGGTGTGCGGGAAAGCCGAACTGGGCGAAGGGGCAGTTCGCGAAGCGGTTGCCCTGCGACCTGACATTGCGATTCTCGAAATGGCCGTTGCGGATGACCTGCAAGTGGCTAACGCGCTCAAACAACACATTCCCAATCTTCCTCTTCTGGTGGTAGCGGAAGAAGTGAGTCTGGAGATTGAGAAGGAGGCCCTGGCTCAGGGCGTGGATGCGGTGTTCCCAAAACAAGATGATCCGACGGCACTGGCCCTGAACGCACGGGCACTTTACGATCTGATAGGAAACCAAGGCGCGGGTGTTTCCTAGATTACGAGGTCAATCCAAGTTCCTGCAGATATTTGGCGACTTCGTTGTGGCCACGCTCTTGCGCAAAGTTCAGCGCATTCTGGCCGCCCTCGGTACGCATGTGCGAGTCCGCGCCGTGGGCGACCAGCGTCTTTACGATTTCAAGTTTTCCGTTGGCGGCGGCTTCCAGAAGTGCCGAGTGTCCTTTTGCGTAGCGATGATTCACGTCCGCACCGCTCTCCGCTAGCCATCTCGCAATGGAGGCGTGACCGCTGGCGACTGCTCCGGTCAGCGCGGAGTATCCCGTACCATTTGTCGCGATGGCGTTGATGTCCGCGCCATTGCCGTGCAAATAGCGTGCGACGTCTTCATGTCCGAAAGCCGCCGCCAATGCAAGCAGCGGAAATCCGTCCGGCGAATAATTTTTCGCGAGCGCTGGCTCGGCTTCCACCGATTCCTTGACCTGATTGAGATTTCCTGCGGCCACGGCTTCGTGCAGCTCCAGCGTTGCGCCCTTTTCGATCAACAGGTCGCGAATCTCCTTTCGCCCCTGATAACACGACATCAGAACAGCGGATAGCATTTGCGGATTCCGTGCGTTCACCAGATTGGCATTCGCGCTGACAAGTTCCCGCACTTTGCCCGCGTCGCCGGTTCGAATCGATTCGAACAGCGCCTGTGCGTCATCCATCGGGTTTTCTCCGGAGAAGGAATCTTATTTTATTCGAACTTGGTTCGGGCAAAAACGGAACGGGAGCTCGTCTTCCCCGATATCGACGTTATCGCCGGGCGCGGTCTTTGCGTACCGCGTCTTCGATCAAAGCATCCAGTTCGTCGCGCTTGAGGGTAATCTGGTCGGTCACGCTTTCTTCTTCATCGCTAGTGACCGGCAGATCGGCGCCACCGCCCGGGGGAGACTGTACGCCGTAGCGGGCGCGTGCCGCCATCAGCTTCGCCACTTCTCTGCTGGAGAAAAGCTTTGGCGTACCGGCTTTCTCCGCGGCCAGGGTGATTTTTGCGGTGTGCTCGACCGTCTCCATGCGATAAAACGCGGTGAGCAGATCTGGCCCGCAGGTCACCGCGCCATGATTCGCCAGCAGCAGCGCGTCGTAGTTCTGCACGTAAGGCTCGATCGCGGCGCTCAATTCCGGTGTTCCCGGCGTGGCGTAACGCACCAAAGGGATCTTGCCAAGTCCGATCACGACTTCCGGTAACAGCGCCTGATCCAGCGCGCGGCCGGCGGCGGCGAATCCGGTGGCAGTGGCAGGATGGGCGTGGCAGATGGCGTTTACGTCGCAGCGCGACCGGTAAAAGAGCAGGTGCAACAGCACTTCGGAAGAGGCTTTGCGTAACCCTTCGAGCTGACGGCCTTCCTGATCAACGACCACCAGATCCTCTGGCTCGAGCATCCCTTTGTTCATGCAGGTGGGAGTGGTCAAGATGCGGTTATCGGTGAGGCGCACCGATAGATTGCCCTCGCACGCGACGATATAGCCGCGCTCATACATCCACCGGCCCACCAGGCAAAGCTCGCGCCGGTGCTGCTTTTCGCTTTTGTGAGTGCCAGCCAAGTCTGAGTCCGGGCGCACGATTGCGGACTCCTTCCCAGCGCGGAATTATCTACGGTGCGGGCAATTTTGCAACTAAATTATTTCAATTTTTTCACACGCAGGCCGGCCGCACTGGGGTTCGGGCTGCTTCCGATGAACCTGCTTAGGCGTAGATTCCGCGCAATTTTAGCGCTTTGGCTACCCGGTCGATCGCCACCATATAGGAAGCAATACGGTTATTGACCTTGTGCGTTTCCGCGTACTTTACGACCACGTCGAACGCATTCACCATGATGTCCATCAGGCGCTCATTGACTTCACTCTCGCGCCAGAAGAAACCCTGGCGGTCCTGGACCCATTCGAAGTAGCTGACGGTCACGCCGCCGGCGTTGCCTAGAATGTCCGGCACCGTGAAGACACCCTTTGCGTCCAGAATTGCGTCGGCCTGCCAGGTGGTCGGGCCGTTGGCGCCTTCGCAGAGGATTTTGGCCTGTACATTGGCGGCATTTTTCTCGGTGATCTGGTTTTCAATTGCCGCGGGAATGAGGACTTCGCACGGCTGGAATAACACGTCGCGGGAGCTCATCTTGGTTCCGCCGCCGGGAAAGTCCTGCAGCGGCTTTTTCTGGGTAGTAACCCAATCAATTACTTTCGGGATGTCGAACCCGTTTTCGTTGTAAAGACCCCCGCCTATATCGGCAAGGCCGATAATTTTGTACCCCGCCTTGGACATCAGGTCGGCCGCCATGGAGCCGACATTTCCGAATCCCTGGATAATCGTGCGGCAGCCTTCTTTTTTCATTCCCAGCTTTTCGACCGCCTGGTCCACGCAGATCATCACTCCGCGGCCGGTGGCTTCCTTGCGGCCGCGCGAGCCGCCCAGTTCGATCGGTTTGCCGGTAACCACAGCCGTCGTGGCCATACCGACATGCATTGAGTAGGTATCCATCACCCAGGCCATGGTTTGTTCGTTGGTGCCGACATCGGGCGCGGGCACATCGCGCTCCGGCCCCAGCCAGCTGGAGAGTTCCGCGGTGTACCGCCGCGTCAAACGCTCCAGCTCTCCCCGCGACATCTTTTGCGGATTGCAGATCACGCCACCCTTCGCTCCGCCAAACGGAATATCTACCAACGCGCATTTCCAGGTCATCCAGGCGGCCAGCGCGCGCACTTCGTCAAGGCTCACATCGGGCGCAAAACGGATTCCACCTTTGCCCGGTCCGCGTACTGTCGAATGCAGCACACGATATCCCGTGAACACTTCCAGGGTCCCGTTGTCCATTCCGACGGGAATGTACATCGTTACTTCCTTGTCGGGATATTTCAGATAGCGGTAAATTCCCTGCTCCAGCCCCAGCTTTCTGGCGGCTTCTTCGAAACGCGCCTCGGCGTTCTGGTACACATTCATTTCTTCCGGTGCAGTCCCTTGCGACATCCCAAACGCTCCTTTATTCGCTCACCGTGCACGGCTACGCTTCGCCGCTTGCACACCAATACACGACTACGGTTGCAGCTATTTTCTTCCGATGGGC
Source organism: uncultured Acidobacteriota bacterium (assembly GCA_963732135.1). Lineage (GTDB taxonomy): Bacteria > Acidobacteriota > Terriglobia > Acidiferrales > UBA7541 > Acidiferrum. The sequence goes on along the minus strand of CAVSYC010000008.1, from coordinate 85,398 downwards.
CGGTGACACTTTTGAAAAATCAGCAGGCTACCCACCTGCAAATGCCGTCACCAGGCCGGGCCGTCAGTATACGAATCCTTTCCGCTTGCCCGCAAGTTGCCATGCGGCGAATGCTTCCAGAACCTGCACGCCGCCAGAAAAGTATACCCATGCGATTTTGATCCGCATCCAACGGTCGTACCCACCTGACAGGAGAATCCACAAATGGCAAAAATGAAAGTGGCACAAGTTTCCAAAGCCAAAGGTGATTTTGAATTTGTCGAGCGGGAGATTCCCTCTCCGGGACCAGGGCAGGTTCGCATCAAGGTGCAAGCCTGCGGCGTTTGTCACAGCGATGTCTTGACCAAAGAAGGCGGGTGGCCGGGTCTGCAATTCCCGCGCATTCCAGGCCACGAAATCGCCGGCGTCATTGATGAAGTCGGTTCCGGAGTGAACAGTTGGAAAAAAGGCGACCGCGCGGGAGTGGGCTGGCACGGCGGGCAGGACAACACTTGTTCCGCGTGCCGCGACGGCGATTTCGCCAACTGCGAATCCATGAAGATCACCGGCATCACTTATGACGGCGGCTATCAGGAATATATGGTCGCGCCCATCGAAGCAGTTGCGCGGATTCCGGAGGGGCTGGATGCTGCCGAAGCCGCTCCACTGCTATGCGCGGGTATTACCACGTTCAATGCGCTTCGCCACAGCGGCGCCGGTCCCGGCGATCTGGTTGCCGTGCAGGGTATCGGCGGGCTTGGCCATCTGGGCATCCAATTCGCGAATAAATTCGGCTATCGAGTGGCAGCTGTCGGACGCGGCCCGGAAAACGCCGCGCTCGCGAAAAAACTTGGCGCGCACCACTATATTGACAGTAACGACGGCAGCGCGGCCGAACAGTTGAAAAAATTAGGCGGCGCACGCGTCATTCTCGCCACCGCCCCGAGTTCCAAAGCCATGTCAGAAATTTTTCACGGGCTGGGCCGCAACGGCTCGCTGCTGGTCGTCGGCGCGGATATGGAGCCCATCGCCATCCCCGGCGCCGCTTTCATCTTCGGCCGCAAGCGCCTGCAAGGCTGGGCCGCCGGCACTCCCAGCGACTCCGAAGACACTTTGCGTTTTGCCGCGCTTACCGGCGTGCGTGCCATGATCGAAAAATTTCCATTGGAAAAAGCTGCCGACGCTTACGCGCGCATGCTCAGCGGCCACGCGCAATTTCGCGTGGTGCTCACCATGTAAAGGCGGCGTTTCGATCGCCACTCTCGCAGTTTCTATTGTCGCTGTTCTGTTTTTCTACTGCAGTTTGAATTGCACGGTCACCGTGAGGTGCATCGGCGTAGGCTGGCCGTTCAATGTGGCCGGCTGATATTTCCATTGCCGTACAGCGTCTTGTGCCGCCTGATGCAGCAACGCCGGCCCGGAAATTATTTTTGTAGCTGAGACCCGGCCGCTTGCGTCGATCAAGGCGTCGATTTTTACGTCACCGCTGATGCGCTGACTTCGCGCCATTTGCGGATACGCCGGAGCGACGGTACTAAGCAACCGCGCCGGCTTTACGTCGCCGCCTACGGTAATCGGAGCCGCGGGCTGGTTGCTCCTGGTGGCAAGCATGTTGACGCCGCTCGAGTCAGCCGGCGAGATAGCGCTGCCGCCGAGTGACGGGGCTGAGTCTGCGACATTGTTATCGCCATTGCTGGAAGGAGACAGGTCACGCTTGCCAACCACTGGCGCAGCCAGCCGCACGTGGCCCAACGCCGGTTTTTTCTCTGGGACGGAGAGCGCTTCTACGGTGTCGTTGGTTGCCGCGGGTTTCGGCGCTGCGTTTGGTGTGGCTGCTAATTCCTTACTTTCGGTGCGAATGGTTTGGGCACTCGTCGCGGCACGGTTCGTGTCCAGTCTTGCTGCGTTATTGGGAAGAGCCGATTTGGCGGGCTGCGACGATGTTCCGGTCGAAGCAGTTCCGGTCGAAGCAGTCGCGTTCGAGGATGAACCGTTCGGAGTTGAGAGCGAAGGTGCGTTTGCTGCAGTCGTGCCGGAGATTGCCGGTACTGCCGCCGTTCCGCTCGCCGCCACACTTTGCTGCTGATTCGAATACCAATACCAGCCGGCACTCACCGTTAGAACCAATCCTGCGGCAAGCAATCCGAATTTCAGTCCCGCAACCCCTCCCTTCGAACTGGCTTCCGCCCCGCCGGATTTATTGTCAAGTGCAAGCGATGAACCGAAATTCGGCGTGGGCCCGTCTGTTGCGAGTGTGAAGACAGCTTGCCGATCCGAATCTTGCGCGAGGTGTTCCTGTGAATGCGATTCGTATTGCTGCTGTTCATTCGAATCGGAGTCTGGCGCCAAGCTGTCAGAGGGCTCCGCGACGATTTCTTTGGCGTCCGGCGCTTTCGCGTCCAAATCATGAGTTGCCGGAATTTTCGTTTCGGACGATGCGGAAACCGTCGAGGAATTCCGCGCAAGGGGTTCCAGCCACGCCGGAATTTTTACTTCGTCGGCGGCAAAATCGAATGTGTACGAGCCCGGGGCGGGATTTTCCTTCGCTGCCGCCGGAACCAGTAAGCTGGTCAGCGATTCTTTCTTATCGGCGTCGCGCGCGGTCTTTGCCGCTGCGTCCAGCTTGGCTTCGGGCAGAGTAACCGGCTTCACGCGTTCAGGTTTCAGCTCCGGACCCGACTGGCCGTGGGTCAGGAATTCCGACAGCGTGGGAATTTTCGGAACAGCCGATAAATTTTGTTCCTTTGCGACCGGACTCGGCCTGGTATCCGTGTGCTTGTCCGCAGCGAAGGCTGGCAATTGCTGGGAAAGTTGCGCCCGTTGCGGAGTAGTTCTTGTAGCCGCTGGAGACATTGAATTTGGTGAGAGCGGCGCCGGTTTGTTCGCTTCATTTGTTTTCGTGGCTGCAACTTCCACCGGCTTCGCCGAAGGTGGCGGAATTTTGGCCGTGGGGATTGCTGGCAGCGGATTGGCGGCAGCAGGAACGCTTGCTGGCGATTCGCTGCTGGGAAATCGAATTCCCCAGAATTCAGGCGCGGCTTCGGTAAATTGCAATTCGACATAGCCGCTTACGCTGCTGTAGTTCTTGGATTTGACCACCTGGCAAACAACTTCTTTTCTTGATTTTTCGTTGGTCAAAAACAGCAATTGTCCCGAGGACACTGGCGAGGAAAGGCGGATGACTCCGCCATTGGCGAAAACCAGAACGGTCTGGGTTTTTTCGGAGAATGGTTCGCGGCGATCAGTGCCCTCCACACTGCGGGCGCCGTTCACGGTTACGGGAATTTCCGCGGCGGCGGGCTGCGCTTTTGCACCGGCCGGTGGAGTTGTTCCGGTACTCGCTTGCGTCGGACTCAATATTTCTGGTTCTTTTGTGACTGGAGCCATGGGTGCCTGTTTGCTCTGCGAATTTTGTCGGACGGTTCCCTGGGAGGAAACTCCACGCCGCTTGTCCTTTATAGATTGGCCTGGCGCGGCTACAGCAGCGATAGTACGCGCGTACTACGGAGGAAACACCTGTCCCAAGGGACAGGTCGGACTCACCCATCGAAGAGAATTTCCTTCCGACAGGGGGCGGAACCTTCGATCGCTTTGCTAGGAATGACGGACGTGTGGAGAGCGGCGTCTTACTTCGCTGGGCCAAACGGCAATTTGAACTGTTCGTCTATCACCACCTGATAACCGGTTACGAGTTTGTTGGTTTCGTTGGCCATGCCGATCACCGCTTGCAACTCTTTGAACATCGCGGGCGTCATGCCTTTTTTCACCGCGGAAGCGGTATGCGATGCAATGCAGTAGCTGCAATTGTTGGTCACGCTTACCGCCACGTAGATCAATTCCTTGGTCAGCGGATCGAGCGCGCCGGGCGCCATGATTTCCTGGATGTCTTGCCAGGTGCGTTTCAAGAGCGCGGGATCGTGCGCAATCGCTTTCCAGAAATTATTGATCCAGTCGGTCTTGCGCGTGGCCATGATGTCGTCGTAAACCGCGCGCACTTCCGGACTTGCATCTTGGTACTCGATCAAACCGAATGTGGACATCGCTTGGCCTCGCTGAAAAGGAATGTCGAAGATTTACAAGCCTTCAAGGTAGAAACAAATTCCGCAGTCCTGGCGGGTGTTTGAAAATATCTGGCTGCAAGGAATCGCATTTACCGCTTCGTGGTACGGGGAAGGAACTCGTCGAGCAGCAGTCGCGCTAGGCGCGCGGAATCGTGGCGGATCTTGTCGTGTTCTTCGAGTAAATTCCCCAGCAACAGTTGTACGCCGGACTTGCGCAGACCGTCCGAATCCACCGTGACTTGCGAAGCGCCCTGCCTGCGATAACGGCGCGCAACCGCAGGCGAAACTTTTTGCCGATTAGCGACGACGTAATCCACGATGCGCGGTTTGACGTGGCTTTGAATCGCGCGCAGGTGCTCCGCGACGGAGTAGTTTGTGGTTTCGCCGGGTTGCGTCATCAGGTTTGCGATGTACACGCGTGGCGCACGCGAGTGCGCGATGGCACGCGTGACATCGGGAATCAGAAGATTGGGAAGAATGCTGGTATAGAGCGAGCCAGGCCCGATCAAGATCAGGTCGGCTTCGCGAATGGCATCCAATGCTTCGGGAAGCGGCCGGGCGTTGGGAGGAACGAGCGTCAACTTGCGAATGGGCGAACGGCTGGCGGAGATACGCGTTTCGCCGTGCACGCGCTGGCCATTTTCGAGAACGGCTTCAAGCGTGACGTTGGAAACAGTTGAAGGAAAAATGCGACCGCGAATGGCCAACACGCGGCTGGAAACGCGCACGGCTTCGGCAAAATCTCCTGTGACATGGGTAAGGGCGGCGAGAAACAGATTGCCGAAATTATGTCCGGCGAGGCCGCGGCCGGCGCTGAAGCGATATTGAAACAAGCGGCTGAGCAGCGCTTCGTCCTTGGAGAGCGCCACCATGCAATTGCGAATATCTCCCGGAGGAAGAACGCGATTCTCGCGGCGCAGGCGGCCGGAACTGCCGCCGTCGTCGGTGACGGTGACGATGGCAGCGAGGTCGACGATGGGACGCTGCGCGGTGGGATAGGGATCGTGGCGCGGGACAACCTGCAGTTTGAGTCCGCGAAGCAGCGCGGACAGTCCGGTACCGCCGCCAAGAGCAACCACGCGAATTCCCTGCGTTGACGAAAGAGATCGGCGAGTGTTTTTTTTCACAAAGACGCCAGAAAGTGGACCGCTGACTTCACGTTAGTAAGAAGAAGAAACGCGAACGAAGGTTGCCGGGAAAGGATTGCAAAACACTCGCGCCGAATATATCGCAGCACGATACAACGCTAGTAGCCTCCGTCTTTTTCCGGATAGAGCAGTTCGGTAAAGCGGGGATCTTCCTGCAGGAAAGCAAAATCTTCGTCGTTGCGGGCGTGGTAGCGATTGGCGCCGCGCAATTCGATGGCGATTTTCAGATTGGCCAGCGCGGCATCGGCTTCACCGGTGAGGCAATCGAGAGCGGCGAGCGCGTACACGATGTGATCGGCTTTTGGAGCCAGCTTACGCGCTTTATCCAGACTTTCGCGGGCGTCGTCCCAGCGACCAAGATTCATCATGGCCACGCCGCGCTGATAATGCTCTTCAAAGGTGCGCGGATTTTGTTCCTGGGAAGGTTTCATGCGCTGTTCGGCGATTTTGATGTGCATGCGGGCGCGGTCAGCAAGTTCCTTGCTGGGGCCGGCGATGACTTTTTCCAGTTCCTGTTTGGCGCGTTGAAATTTCTGTTGATGAAAAAGGCCTAGAGCTTCGTCGTAGATCTTCATCTGGGCTTGTACGAGAGGATCCACCATTTCGACACCTCCGCGTTGCGGCGGATGGGAAGGAGCTAAGGGCTTTCTTTTCTGCGGCTTGGCAGGCCCTTTGCGGCGAACCGAAGAGCTCGACGAAGACTTTTTGGCCTTAACCATGCGAGGCACTCTAGCAGACGTGCGGTAGGGCGTCAACGCGTGGAGAAATGTAAGTGTGTCGTGGTATGAAAGCCCTGGCCCCCGATGGAGAGGGAGGGTAAGCCACCCCGGGTGTTTTGCCCTCATGTGTGCGCAACTGTCTGAAAACAGAATAGTTACGGTTTTCGGCGCGCCCAAAAGTGCGCAAGCCTATCAAAAGAAAGAGTTTAATCTGTTGCACAGGGTTGGGGCCAGGAAGCTGACCAGATAAACACACGGTTAATATACTACTAATACACTAAGAAGTCAAGGCAAAAATGCCCGCGCGCGCTAACTTCCGAGCGAGCGGCGACTGGCAGTCGTTACCAGACGGGAGCAGCGGCGAAAAAATGGGCTGGGCGCGAGTGGGGTTGTCGCGGAGACTGGTGTGGCGCCGCACAACTTGGGGTTCCACGTAGAATGTTCAACGCTTTCCCGCCAAAAAAGCTGCTTGGTGTAGTCAATTACACCGTGCGCCCGGTCCTGTTCGTATATCTGCTCATGGTGCTTTGTCCGGTCCGATACTGGCCATTTAATTTGAACGATTGGGACAATACCTGGGTTTTTGCGCTGAATTATGGCGTCGATCATCATCTGGTGTTCGGACGCGACATCGCCTGGACTTCGGGACCGCTGGCATATCTTGCGGCACCCATGGACATCGGAAATAACCTGGCTGCCGGGCTGCTTTTTCAGGCGGCGCTTTGGATTTTGTTGTGCGCGATCCTGTGGGACGTGTTTTTCCGCGGGAAAGCAGCGCTGAAAAATTTAGCCTTTTTCGCTTTCTTTGTCGGGCTTTCTGGGCCGCAATACCACCACCTGCCCAATCCGCTAGGGCCGGGAGGCTTGTTATTCGTTGGCGGACTGATTCTGCTGGTGCAATTCCATCTGCGCGGAGGCATGAGCCGCTATGTGACCGCGCTGGTGATGTTGGGCGTTTTTCCGTTGATTCAATTCGTTGGTGTGATGCTGGTCGCTGGTGTGCTGGGCGGATTTGTAATTGCTCGTGCCCTTCAGGGTGGTTCGGGGGCGCGTCGCGACATGGCGCTCGCGGCGGTCGTGCCGACATTCGTATCGGGAATGGGTTACTGGGTCTCGATCGGATCCTGGTCCGCGTTTGCTAGCTATATTCGATCTAGTTTGGAGCTGGCAACGGGATACAACGTGGCAATGGCTTTGCCGGGCGGCGGTCGAGAGCTGCAGGCAGTGTTTGCGGCGGCGGGGCTTCTGGTGCTCGCGATAATCGTGCTAGCAAAAGTCGAGCGACGGGCAGCGATCTTCTTGGGCCTGCTATTTGCCGCGCCGCTCTTAATAAACGTGAAGCATGCCACGGTGCGGCAGGACTTACATATTATGTATGTGTTCGGTTTTGTAGCGGTTGCGCTGGGGCTAGTGGCGATTTCCGTGAAGTTGGACGGGCGGTCTACGGTAAGCTTATCGGCGATCGCGGTGGCTTTGCTGTTAATTGTTTCTCACGTTTACGCGACCGGACTGGGGCAAAAAACCGCGATCGTCAGGGTTACGGGTATCGCTGGGCCGCTTCTCGCGTGGCGTGCGATGAACTTCGGCAGTTTGCGGCAGGAGCTAAATGCCAGATCGCAGCGAACATATACGGCCGAGAATAGACTGGAACCCGAGATCAAAGCGATCGTGCAGCACGAGCCAATCGCGTCGCTTTCGATGGGGTACAACAACGCCGTCGTGGACGATCTCAATTTAGTGCTATACCCGGTGTTGCAGCGATATTCGGCTTTCACACCCTATTTGGACAAGCTGAATGCGGATTGGGTGCGGGATAAAGGCCCACGGTTCCTCGTTTTTGACGGTTTCGCCATCGATGGGCGTCATCCATGGATGGAAACACCGGCAATGTGGGGCGAGGTGTACCGGTGGTACGACACGCGAGCGCTGGGCAGATACAATTTGCTTCTGGAAAGGCGGGCGGCCCCGCGTTTTACACGGTTTGAAACTCTGGCGCATGAACGATTGCGGTTCGGCGAGGAATTGCGGATTCCCTCGTCATCGCAGCCGATTTTCTGGACGATGCATTGTTCCTTAACGAGCATGGGCAAGTTGCGCGGACTGTTGTACCGGTTTGATGTAGTTACGATGAGTGTAGAAAGCGGAGCGGGACGAGTGGATTTGTTTCGGGTTTTCCCTTCATTGCTGGGCACGCCGTCCATGGGGAACGCGCTGCCAAGCGATTTGGTGCAGTTCGCAGCAGTTTTTGCAGCCCGACCGATAGAAAGTTTTTCGATCAGCAAGATTGCGGTTGGACAGCCGACGATGTCCGGCTATGCGCCGGAGTGCGAGGCGGAGTTGGTGCGTCCGGTGTTGTAAGTGTGCAAATCGAAGAGTTGAATCGGGAGTGGCGTTACCAGACGGGAGCAGCGGGCAAAAATAGGCTGTGCGGAGATGGGGATTGTCGCGGAGACTACTAGAGCAACGCGAAGTGTCGACGATTTGGCATGCGAAGAGAGATTCCTCGCTACGCTCGGAATGGCGGCTAGTCACGGGATGATGGCGCATTTTGGACGGGCGTGGCGCGTGTGCTATAAGTCTTGGAACTAAAACGGGTTAAGACAAGTGCCTTTCATTAATTTTCCTGCGCGCGAAATTAACTGCAAGCTGGTGTATTACGGTCCAGGTCTGGGCGGAAAGACCGCCAACCTGCAGTGGATCTACGACCACACGGGACAGAACCAAAAAGGGAAAATGGTTTCGTTGGCGACGGAGACGGACCGCACGCTATTTTTCGATTTTTTGCCGTTGGATCTGGGAACGGTGCGCGGATTCAAGACGCGCTTTCATTTATATACAGTACCTGGGCAGGTCTTCTATGAGGCCAGCCGCAAACTGATTTTGAAGGGTGCGGACGGCGTGGTGTTTGTGGCGGATTCGCAGGAAGAGCGGTTGGACGCGAATTTCGAGACCCAGGAAAACCTGCACGAACATTTGAAAGAGCACAACCTGAAGTTCGACACGATTCCTTACGTGCTGCAATTGAACAAACGCGATTTGCCGAATGCGCTACCGGTGGATGTGTTGACCAAGCACTTGCAGAAGAAGGGCGAGCCGGTGCTGGAAGGCGTGGCGATTACGGGGGCGGGCGTGTTTGAGACGTTGAAGGAGGTCGCCAAGCTTGTGCTGGCGGAGTTGAAGAAAAGCGGGTAGCCGAGACAGTGATAAGTTATAAGTTTTAGGTGATAAGTAATGCCTTGTCCCTTAAATCCTCGCTCAAGTCTTGCTCTCTCTCAAAATAGACGAAATGTGGTTTCGATCGGGAGGCGAACAGAAACTAGCTTGCCGTCTTTTTGCGCCGGTCGGAATTTCCAGTTCTGGACTGCCTTTATTGCTTGCGAGGTCAGGCCAAAGGGCGCTCCCTTGACCACGTAGATTGAGTCCACTTTTCCTTCGTTGGTCACAACAACTGACAGGACAACAGTACCTTGAACTTTCGCGGCTCGGGAAGCATCGGAATACTGCGCAACCGGACAGTACAAGCAAGAGGGCATACCGGCTCCATCGACGCCCGAGCGCAGCACTCCCGGCTCTTCCGGTATCTGGTCCGGACCGCGGGAATAGTCGTGGCCTCGCTGATAAAGCCGGTCCCTTAGCTGTTCGGTCTCGGTTAGTCGGGCATTTTCATCGTGGTCGCTAAAAACATCGTCGTCTTTGCCAGCTGGGCCAAAGCCCACAAGGTGAATTCTTAGAGCGATGAAGCCGTTTTCTTCGAATACTTTGCCGGTAATGACGCCTGTCGCGCCTACCTCGCGTCCAATTCCCAGACAGACCCCGTTGCTCTGAAGCGATTCAAGCGTGGTCCATTCTCGGCTCAAGAAACTCTTGAGAACATTTCGGTCCAAAACGCGAAATCCTCTCGCGAAATCTGTTAGCGATGCCGAGAAGCGGTCTGCGACTTGCGAGCCAAGGAGTGAGGACGTTCCGGCTGAACCGCGATAGAAGTCGATGACAAGAACCGTTGGCTGCCCCTCAGCGAGTTTGGTTTCTTGGATCTTTTGCGCAACATGCAACGCCGCTAAGTCGAGATTTGATTTGTCGGACTTATTCAAGAGAAGGTCGAGGGATTGGCAATCGGAGCTGGCGGGGAGAGACGCTAGAAGCACGACCAAAACGGACGCGGCAAGCAAAGATGATCTGACTGGATGGACCATACTTCGAACGTAACATAGCCGATAACGGCACGGAAAGTGGGACCCAGGAGCAAGGCCGGTTTAGTGTGACGCCGTGCCGGTTGCGGGCCGGTCGAACTTCAGGGCCTTGGCGAGGGTGTCGAAGGTGGGGATGGCTTCGACGAGGCGGGTGACGGTTAGGGCGTCGAGGACGCGGCCGGGTTTGCAGACGAGATGGAGACTTCCGCCTTCGCGGCCGAGGGAAACGGACATGCGGACCAGCGTCGAGATGCCGGAGCTGTCAATCTGCGGAACGCCGTTGAGGTCGATGATGACTTTGCGTGCGCCTTCCTGAAGAACGGAAGTGAGGGCGTTGGTGAGCTGATCGCTGGAATCGCCGATGGTCAGGCGGCCATGCAGGTCAAATATGCGTATTCCGTCCTGTGCGCGGACGTTGATTTCGATGGGAGCGTGTTGAGTCATATTGTTATGTCAGGATTTGTAGCAACTTTCGCATCTCACTCTTGCGGGTACAGGTCTGGAACCCTGGAACCCGAAAAAAAAGTTTGATGCAAGAAGGCATTATACATGTCATGCCAGAGTTTGTAAGACAACTTCGTCACATCAGGGCTTGTAAAACAAGCCTGGAAACCGGAGGCCAGGCAGTACAGGCAAATGAAATTGGGACTGAAACATAAATGGGACATCGGGATCGCGGAAGCGCGGAAGATTCAGGAGAAATTGCGCGACAGGTGGATCGGCGAGGACAAGTTCGAGGAAATCCGTACGGTGGCGGGGCTGGATGCGGCATTTGTGCTGACGGGTTCGCAGGCGTTTGCGGCCAGCCGAAACAGGTGGGCAGCGTTGCGAGAGGCGAATCGCGCGATGGCTGCGGTGGTGCTTTACAGATACCCGGAGATGGAGGAGTTGCAGCGGGCGCATGCGGAAGTACGTCTGCGGTTTCCGTACGTGCCGGGATTTTTGAGTTTTCGGGAGATTCCGGCGTTGCTGGCCGCGCTTGGCAAACTGCGGCAGATGCCGGACTTATTGTTTTGCGATGGACAGGGATATGCGCATCCGCGGCGGATGGGTCTGGCTACGCATCTGGGGATCGTTCTAGATCGGCCGACGATTGGATGTGCGAAGAGCATTTTGATCGGGAAGCATGAGCCAGTCGGAAATGAAAAGGGAGAGTGGGCGCCGATGATGGATGGGGCGGAGAGAATTGGAGCAGTGTTGCGGACGCGAGACGGCGTGAAACCCATGTACGTCTCGCAGGGGCACCGGATTTCGCTGGAGGCGGCATTGCGGTTGACGCTTTCGGTTTGTGATGGGCCGCGAATTCCGCAGCCGACCCGGGATGCGGATCGGTATGTGCGCGAAGTGAAGGCGGAGAGAAGAGGAGATAGAGGCAGATGAATGCAGGCCGGAACCCACACGTAAAACCGACGTGTGGGGCACCCGCGGCGCCGACCAGGGCCTGAATGGGCGTGCCTGACTGCAGGTGAACGTCCTCGTTGCTATCGGAAAAATGAATCGTGGAAATTAAAATTTCGGAGTCAGCGAACTGCGGCGGATGCGTATAATGCCGCATGCCAGATGGGCGTTCCCCGGTAGTGCAATCCCAACGCAGCGGAGTGCTACGAGTGATGAAACGCGCGGTTTTGTGTTGCTGGTTTGCGATTGGTGTATTGCTGCTGGCCCTTCCCCTCCCCGCGCAGCAGACTCCTGCCGCCAGTTCTCCCGCCTCAGCGAACACCGCCTCTCATTCAGAAGTCTCGAAAGAAGTTAGCGACAAACTGGCACAGTTGGACCAGCGCGTGACCGCAGCTCAAGCCGCGGGCGACAACGCGTGGATGCTGACCAGCGCGGCGCTGGTGTTGATGATGACCGGGCCCGGGCTGGCATTGTTTTACGGCGGGCTGGTGCGCCGGAAGAATACTCTCGCGATCATGATGCAGAGCTTCGCGATGATGGGATTGATCAGCGTGCTGTGGGCGCTAGTGGGATACAGCCTGGCGTTTGGCGGTGATGGGCCAATCATCGGAAATTTTTCGCACGCGTTTCTGCGCGGAGTGGGCATGGATCCAAACGTGGATTATGCCGGAACGATTCCGCACCTGACATTCATGATTTACCAGATGATGTTCGCGGTGATTACGCCGGCGCTGATCACGGGCGCGACGGCGGAACGGATGAAGTTCAGCGGCACAGTTTTGTTCATGTCGCTGTGGTTTTTTGTGGTGTATGCGCCGCTGGCGCATATGGTGTGGGGAAAGGGCGGATTCCTGAATGCTGCAGGTGGAAGATTCCCATGCCTGGATTTTGCGGGTGGGACCGTCGTACACATTTCTTCCGGCGTTTCCGCGCTAGTGTGCGCGCTGTACATGGGCAAGCGCACTGGATTTCCCAAGCAGCCGATGCCGCCACACAGCCTGGTGCTGAGTTTTATTGGAGCATGTTTGTTGTGGGTGGGATGGTTTGGATTTAATGCGGGAAGCGCGCTGGCGGCGAATGGATTGGCGGCGAGCGCGTTTGTGGCGACGCATTTAGCAGCGGCGGCGGCGGCGATCGGATGGAGCGTGGCGGAGTGGTTCAAGAATGGAAAGGCCAGCGCGTTAGGCGCGATTTCGGGAGCAGTGGCGGGACTGGTGGCAATTACTCCTGCGGCGGGATTTGTCCGACCTATGCCGGCGATGTTGATCGGGTTGGCGGCGGGAGTGCTTTGCTACTTTATGGTTACGCGGGTGAAGGCGCTCTTCGGGTATGATGACGCACTAGATGCTTTTGGCGTGCACGGCGCGGGCGGAACGCTTGGAGCGCTGTTGACGGGTGTTTTTGCGCAGCAAATCGTCAATCCGATTTTTGGTCCGGGCAATCCGGTGGGCGGACGGGACGGCCACTGGGGGCAAGTTGGCAACCAACTGGTCGGGGTACTGATCGCGTGGGGATTTGCACTGGTCGGCACCATCGTAATTCTGAAAATCACGGATCTGGTTACGGGCTTCCGGGCTGACGAAGAGCAGGAAATGGAAGGGTTGGATATTTCGCAGCATGGCGAAGAAGCCTACTACTTAGAGTCCTAGTTAAATTGCTGGAAACCGGAAATCGCAGGGACGCTGCGGAGGGCGAGACAGAAAATCCATGATGAAACTGGAAGCCATCATTCAGCCATCACGGTTCGAATCGGTGAAAGACGCGCTGCGCGAAGTTGGCATTGAAGGAATGACGGTGACCGAAGTACGCGGGCACGGGCGGCAGAAGGGGCACACCGAGGTGTACCGGGGGCGCGAATACACGGTGGACCTGTTGCCGAAAATCAAGCTGGAGATGGTGCTGCCCGACAAGCTGGTGAATACCGTGGTGGACACAATCCTGAAGACCGCCAAGACAGGAAAGATTGGCGACGGTAAAATATTTATATCGCGGGTGGAAGAGGCGATCCGCATCCGCAATGAAGAACGCGGCGAAAGCGCGCTCTGAGCTTGTGTCTACCGCCACCCGACCCGGCTTCCCGCTGGGACCGCCTCAAGCAAGGAAAATGGCAGGACCTGCAAAACCATTGAATATCGTCGCCCCGCAAGTTGAAGCGGAACGCCAGCAGATTCGCGCGAAGTTCGATGCGGGAGCGAGCGCCAAAGAGACGCTGCACGCTTTGTGCGAGTTGGCGGACCAGATCATCCGACAGATTTTCGGCGACGTAATGAAAGTGCACGATACGCCCAACGAAGGACTGGCGCTGCTGGCGCTAGGTGGATACGGGCGCAGGATGCTCTTCCCTTTTTCCGATCTGGACATTCTTTTCCTATTTGAGAGCGAAAAAACCGAAGCAGAGTTCCGCCCGTTCATTTCCGAATTTTCGCGCACTATGTGGGATCTGGGATTCCGCGTGAGCAGCGCGGGGCGGACAATCGACGAGTGCAAACGAATTGAAGAAGGCAACGCGGAGTTCCATCTGGCGCTGCTGGATCGCAGATTCCTTTCCGGAGATCAGGAACTCTTCGACAAGCTGGACAAGCGGGTGCTGCCGCCCAGCGAAAAACAATCGCGATCGTTCCTTTTTTTCCAGCTGCACCGGCTGACGAAAGAGCGGCTGGCGCGCTACGGAAATACGATTTTTCACCTGGAGCCGAACGTAAAAGAAGCGCCGGGAGGGCTGCGGGATTATCAGGCAGCCTTCTGGTTGCGGCAGATCTTGGGAGACCGGCCGGATTTGCGGGGATCGACGGCCGCGGATGAAGAATCAGCGCGAGATGCAGTGGAGTTTCAAAGTTCGATTCGCTGCCTGCTGCACTACGGCAACGCGCGCAACGACAACACGCTGACTTACGAAATGCAGGAAGAGGCGGCGAAGCGATCGCTTTCCGTGCGCGATGGGATCGAACGGAACGCCGCGGAATGGATGCGGCTGTATTTCCGGCACGCGCGCACACTGAATCGGCAGTTGTTGCGTTATCTCGATCAGAGGATGGCGCAGCCGGTTTCGCTGCGGGAACGTTTGTTCAGCGCGGCGAGGAGCGTGACGCGGGCGGAACAACCGCCCAGCGGAGCGCATTTTGCGATTCGCAGCGGACAATTTGAAATTCTGGACCAGCCGGCACTGGCAGACCGCTCCATCGTGTATTCCCTTTTCACCGAGGCGGCGCGCACAGGCATCGTGCTGAGCCGCGACGCCGAGCGCATTATCAACTACGTGGTGTCGCATTCCGAGCTGGCCGCGCGAAATCAGACTATGAGCTGGGACACGCTGAAAGAAATTCTTGCGGCGGATTATCCGGGCATGGCGTTGCGACCGATGCACCGGTTGGGAATTCTGATGGAGATATTACCGGAGATGCGTGCGATTGATTCTCTGGTGGTACGCGATTTTTATCATCGCTATACGGTGGACGAGCATTCGCTGCGTACTATTGAACACTTGCAGGCACTGGCGGAGCCGCCCGACGCGAGGGGAATCTCGTTCGCGCCCATTTGGAAAATGCAGGAGCGCCGCGATCTGTTGGTATTTGCATTGCTGCTGCATGACATCGGCAAAGGGATGCCGGTGGAAAATCACGTGCAAGGGAGTTTGACGGCGTTGGCGAGCGCGGCTTCAAGGTTGGAACTATCAGCCGAAGAAGAAGCCGAAGTGCGATTTTTGATCGAACACCACCTCGATATGTCCGCGACGGTACAACGGCGCGATATTTTTGATCCGGCAACGGTTTCGGCGTTCGCGGCGACGGTGGGCACACTGGAGCGATTGCAACGGCTGTGCCTGCTGACTTATGCGGACATTCATGCCGTAAATCCGGAAGCGCTGACCCCGTGGAAAGCGGAAATGCTGTGGCAACTTTTTGTGGCGACGGCAAACCACCTGAGCCGGAGCCTGGACCGCGACCGCTTGCACGCGTCGGACGAAAGTTCGCTGCTGGAACAGATTCAGTCCGCGGCCGGCGGCGCGCCAAAAATGGAAATCGAACGGTTCCTCGACGGCTTCCCGCGGCGCTATCTGGCGGTACATTCGGCGGCGGAGATTGCGGGGCATTTCCTGCTGTACCGTAAGCTTGGCAGCGCGCCGTTGCAGACGGAGTTGAAAGCGGAGCGCCACGGATTCTCCCTGACGCTGCTGACCGCGGACCGCCCGCGACTTTTTTCGACCATTGCAGGCGTGCTTGCTGCCTGGGGCATGAACATTATCAAGGCCGATGCTTTTGCGAATGCAGCTGGCGTGGTGCTGGATACATTTCACTTTACCGATCTGCATCGCACCCTGGAATTAAATCCGAGCGAAGTCGAGCGCTTTCAAGCGAGCCTAAGCGACGTACTCGGCGGAAAAGCGGCGCTAGAGCCATTGCTGCAAAGCCGCGAATCGGCCAGCAGGGCCCGCCCACCGAAGGTTGCTGTTACGACCGGAGTCAACTTTGACGATGCGGCCTCGGCGCACAGCACGCTACTGGAAGTTGTGACTCAGGATCGCGCGGGATTGTTGTACGACATGGGATCGGCGCTGGCGCGGCTCGACTGCAACATTGAGGTAGCGCTGATTGATACGGAAGGCCAGAAAGCAATCGACGTTTTTTATTTAACTTCGCGCGGAAAAAAACTGGAGCCACAAAAGCAAGAAGTGCTCCGTGAAGTATTGCAGGGGACGCTCGGTTAGTCGCCGCAACTCTCTTTGCTAATGGGAATCAATCACTGTCAATGAAGGGGCTTCGGAGAATGCGATGTTTTGCTTTTCGCTGAGATTCTGCGTCTTGGCGCTGGCGGCCTGTTGTCTTGTTCCTGGCATTACGATAAGACCGCAAACGGAGACTGTATTCAGGCACTGGAAACGTGTGAGCGAAACGCCGATCGTGTCGCCAACCGGAGCTGGTTGGGAGAGTGCGGGGACGTTCAATCCGGCGGTGCTAGTGCGCGATAATAAATTTGTGATGCTCTTTCGTGCGCAGGACGCTGCGGGAACTTCGCGCCTGGGATACGCGGAAAGCACAGACGGAGTTCACTTCACGCAAAAATACGGCGCTGTGCTCGGCCCGGAATCGGACTACGAAAAAGGCGGAGGCGTGGAAGATCCGCGACTGGTGCATCTGCGCGATCGTTACTACCTGACCTACACTGCGTACAACCGGAAAGACGCGCAACTCTGCCTCGCGGAATCGACGGACCTGGTCCACTGGAAGAGGCTCGGGGTGATTCTTCCGGCGTACCAAGGAAAATGGAATCGCGGCTGGACGAAATCGGGGGCAATTGTGCCGGAACAAATTGCCGGAAAATACTGGATGTACTGGCTTGGAACGGCCTGGGACAAAACCGACCAGATCGGACTATCCAGTTCGAAGGACCTGCTGCATTGGAACGAGGAGACGGACCAGCCGGTGCTGCCGAGACGTCCCGGACAATTTGATTCGCGGGTAGTGGAACCGGGGCCACCGCCGATTATCACGCGTGACGAAATTATTTTAATTTACAATGGCGCGGATGATCACCTGGTTTATCGCACGGGTGTCGCGATATTTGACCGCAATGATCCGCGCAAGATGTTGTACCGGAGCGAAGATCCAGTATTCGAGCCAGAACGAGAATGGGAGCAAAACGGGCAAGTGGCAAACGTGGTGTTCGTCGAAGGTATGGCGAAGAGAGGAAACGAGTGGCTGTTTTATTACGGCGGAGCGGACAAGCATGTTGGCGTGGCTTCGGCGTGGCCGGTGCCGCAATGAATCATGGAGTCGAGGAAATTTTTTCCGACTGCGCTTTCAGTCGCAGTGAATCCAACATTCGCCGTAAACCGTCGACCAAGTCGACGATTTCGCCTTTCCCTTCCACGTCAAATTCAATTTCATAGTTTCCGGCCGCCGCGTGATCAATGGCTTCCTTCAGGCTCAACAGCGGCTTGACGACCTGGCGCGGGAGAACGTAACTGACCCAAATGCTGATGAGCAGCGTGAGTGCGGAAACGACCGAAAGCGCCCATTCCGCTTCGCGCAACAAATTTCGTGCCTGGGCGTGGTCGCTTTTTACGCGCGTCCAATTCACCGCTTCCAATTGAGCAGTCCGACGGAGAACCTGGTCGCTGGAATTTTGCAAATCCTGCGTGAGGCGTTGTAAATCCGGATTGGTTTCCTCGGTCGTCTTGGAGATCTGGTCCTCAAATGAATTGACGCGCTGACGAAGTTCTTCCACCAAGTGTTCGCGGGTGACGCGCCGTGAGCGCTGCAAGAGATCGTTCAAATCGCGTTCATAGTCGCGGACCACTGTCTGGATACGGTCGGTCGAGGTCTGACCTGGGCGGTCCACAGCGGCGACTGCTCCGGCGAATTGCTGGCGGTACAGTGCGAGGGATTGAGAAGCTTTTTGCACGGCTTCGATGTCGTTGCTTTCCAGGTTTTGAATGTCCTGCAGGGTCTGCTCGGCTTTAGAGACGGCGTCATGGTTCGCCGCCAGGTCGGTCGCATCATGGAGCAGCAGAAAATTTCGTTCAGCGCGACGCGCTTCCAACATTTCGATGGACGCTTGTTGGGCAAGAGCCGACGCGGGAGCGTCCACATTCACGATGCGGTCAACAATCCATCCCATGCGAAAGAGGTAGTAAATCGCGAGAAGAATGACCGGCGCGAGGATCAACCTCACCAGCGCGAGACTGTAGGCAGTTCTGCGCTGCAAGGAGTTTCCCGGTGCAAGAATTTTGAAGGACCTCGGAATCACTCTCATGACTTGCCCCCCGGGCTGGGTAAACAAGCGCGCCGGGCGCGTCACTACAGAGTAACGCATTCTTAAGGGAATGAGCCGCTTCAGATTGTCTGGGGAGATGCCGTAGAAAGGAGCTACGGTGATAGCCATCTACGGAAGAGCTTGCCGCGAATCCGCTACCGGCTGGGTGCAAGGCGTTCTCTCAAACGCTCAATTGCCTGCATCTTTGCGGCAGGTATGATTTGGAGTCCGTGAAATCCTGCACGGCCAGACTTGCAAGCAATCTGGCCGAGCGAGCGCTCAGGGCACGCAGCAGGAGACGGGCTTCGTGGGTTTCGTTCGAATCACCTATCGTCGGATTCGTCTTTGCGGTGTACGGGTGCCAGAAAGTTATCCACCACAAAGTCGGCTATTTCGCGGCCGAGTCGTTGGCCGGTAGTCAAATCGAAGCGGAAATGTTGTCCGGCGAAAATGCGGCTCAAGGTCGCTTCTTCGGCAGCCGAGGAAAAGCTGGTGAACGAACGCTCTACTCCGGGGAGAACTTCAGAAGTAACGGTCAGATCGAAATGGTCGCGCTCGAAAAAAGAAATCAGCACGTCCGCGGCGGCGGCGCTAACGACTGCGTGCGCTCCGGGATAAGACGGGTCGGGAGCGGTCTTGCCGGCTTCCGGGAGCCAATTCGGATCGCCCGCTGTTTCAGGATTGTTGTCGGCATCGCCGGCACGAATGGCGGTCACCGGCCGCCAGAGATTGTAGGTGTATTTGGCGTCGTAAAAAGCGATCACGTCGTCTGCAAGAGTCAGGTTTAGGAGCGCGAACAAGCGGGCATTCTGCGCGGTGGTCAAATCGTGCGCCAACGAGGCGGTTTGCGAAATTTCGTTCCAATAGTTTTGAATAGCGCCATTCCAAAACTGCCCGGTCAGTGCTTCATCTGGAGTTGCGGTTGTACTGCCGGCAATTCCCAACGATTTAATTTGATTGAAGGCATCACTATACGCATCGCTGGTCAGAAGGGGCGGAGGGCCGGGCCGAAACTGATTCGCACTTCGCAGGGTGAAGGGAGTTACGTGAGACCAATGCGTGAATTGCGGTTGGGGCGGAAAATTCGGGGGCGTCGATTGATAATCCCCGGGAGCCTGGCCGAAAGTATAGGGAATAGGCGGAGCATTTGAGCCGTCGTTGCTTCGCAGAGCCAGGATGCTATCGGCAACCGTCTGGCCAATGCTGACACCCTGAACCTTGTCCGGGCCATCTGGAATTTGCGCCAGGGATTGTTGAAATTCGACATCAAGGGCACTCTTGAATGCCGGATACAGAGCGACAAGAACTTCATGAGCCGCTGCTGCTGCCGCCGAATCCTGTGACGCGCTGCGAGGCGCGCCATTCAGACGAACCAGATATGGCCGATGCGTTTTATCAATGGCGTTGACGGCATCGTAGATTGCCGCGTGCATGATGGCGAAGCTTCTGGTCGGGTGGATGGTAGGCGACTGAGCGCCAGGCGTGCGCACGATCGCCAAGAGGTTTTTGTTCCACTGGATGACCGAGTTCACTGGCTGAAGGGACGAGCCTCCAGCAGCCTGATGAGGCGAAGGTGAAGCAGAACTACAAACCGGCTGCAGAAAAATCGCGCAAAGCAGGGCCAAAGTAGTCGATATCCTGGTCATCTGTGTTTCTCCTTCGTGGTTTGCAATCCGGGTGGTAACGGCGCGGCGCTGCCGGTCCGGAGCGTTGTTCCAAATAGCTAAACCACAGCCGGTAATAGAAAATTCCAAGTGCGTTTACAAAAGATCCGGCGTGGCGAAAAAATGGGCGGCGCGGGGAGAGAGTCCACAAAACCGCGCCGCCCTCGAACGTGCTTACTCTGACTAGACCGCGACCGGCCCTATTTAATTCCGCGCAATCGATAAAATATTTTGCTGGAATGAGGGCACACCGTCGCTGGCTGGGGGACCGGCCACACTGCGCCCCGGTTGTTCCCGGTTAGAAGGTGCGCCGGGCGGCATCGGCTTTTTCCGCGAGAGCGAAAAGCACTTGCACGATCCCGGTGTTTTTATTGGTTGCCGGATCGAGAAAGAGCCCATCATCAACAAAGCTCTTCACGGAAGCCACGGCGCCACCCTGCTGAGTGGAAGTCGGCCGAATGATGGAAACCGGGCCGAGCTTTTCGTTAAGGAACAATGTCGGCTCGGGCATGATCAGGTTGGTCTGAAACAGGTCAGCGACGTTTGAGCCGCTGGCGCCGGTGTTGGGATCGACCGCGTTGTTGAGGTTGGGAAAAGTAAGATTGCCGTCGGTGATGTTGGTGGCGTTGCCGGCCTTGTCCTGCCAAGTCTGGAAGTGCGCGATCTCGGAGCCGCCAATACTGAGAAGGATCCGCAAGACTTCCAGATTCGAAGCCTTTTGAGCGAGCGCGGGATACAAACTGCTGCCGCCCTGCTCGATAAACGCGAAGTGGAAACCGGCGGTGTTGGCGATCGCCTGCAAATGGTTGGAGATGCTGCCGTCGGCGTTCAGAACCAGGTCGCCGTCGTTTACGGGAATGGCGGGATGCTGGCCCTTGGCAAGATCGGGAACTGCATTTTCGAAAGTGCCGCCGAAATCGGGGTTGGCGTTTTCGCTGCGCAGGCGCGTCCACCAGGTGGTGTCCACGGTGAGTTGCTTCAAGTTGGTCAGCCGCCCGTTTTGCGGGACGCCTGTTACCTGGCTAGGCGGCAGGGTAGCGAATTCGCTCAGGTCGATGGTCTTGGCGCCCTTCGACGCCAGATAGTTGTTAAGAAAACGGTGGTGGCTGATCTCGTCGTCGGTATTGTCCGAGATGTACTGGGGCATGTCGCCGTCGAGCACCTCCAGAGCGGTGATGTAATTGGGAGCCAGGCCCCCGACAAACGGCAAATCGATGGGGGAGAGACCCTGATTGGTGGCGCCGCCAAGTTCCGCGTATTGAATCCACAGATCGGCCTCGACCTGTTCGAGCGCGCTCAGAAACGTCAGAATCGCGATGTCGCCCTTGGTGATTGGCCGGTGATCGTCCTCTTCTCCGGCGAAGGCAACCGGACTGGCAGGCAGCATCGCCGTGCCGATGGTCGCTGCTCCCGCTACCATTCCGGTCTTCAGAAAGGAACGGCGATTTCTCGAACCACTAAAGACACTTCCCTTTTCTTTCATTGCGTCTCCTTTTCGCTAATCGAGTTCCGAAGTGGTATGAGCAGCTTGCCAAGCGTAAGAACCAGGACAGGTCCTCCAGCGGACAGCACCTAAACTCAGCACAAGGCAAACGGACGACGGAATTGCGATCCGCTTTTTGCGGACCGATTCCGAGCCTTCGGAGAGGCCTGGAATAAAAACTCAGGCGCTCTGGTCAGGTTGACTACACCCCATAGGGCTTTATTCCGTGATGCAAGGAAGCCGCGTGTAATGTTTTTGTCCACGGAAGGACATAGATTGGTATCGCAATCTCTCGGCTAAGCGCTGTTCGCGAGATTGAGACAAATTTTCAGAGTTCGATTGAAGAGAGTATGGAATGGAATAAGGCAGGCACGGCGCTGGTCTAATAGTACAAATCCCACTAAACGGCGGCGCGAGCGTACTCCATAAGGGCTACCACTTGCGCCGCTGCCTCCAAGCTTTTCTGCCGCGACTGCAACGGACGCACTCGCGCAAGATGCCTCTGCATTTATGGTCAGTCCAATGACTGATCACTTAACGGCTTCGTCCCTCCGCAAAAAAGAACAGGGTGGCACGGAATATTTTAGCGGATCAACGCGTCTCCATGATGAGCGTCGGCGCTTGAGAGCAAAAGGAACCAAGACGGCATTTCGCGCGATCGCAACAACGATGGAATCGGCCGACGAGATTCTCTGAAATGCATATCGTGGAAAGAAAAAAAGGAAAAAATAATGATTAGAAAAACTGTATGGATTTTCGGTCTGTTCGCAACCGTAATGGCTGCGACGCTGTTGTTTTCGGCGGGCGCGCCGCGCAGTTCAGCGACGCCCCCTCAAGCCGCAAGCGCGGAAGTGAAAGTGGATAATTTCAGTTTTGGGCCGGCGACATTGACTGTAGCTGTCGGAACGACGGTTACCTGGACAAATCGGGATGATATTCCCCACACGGTTGTCAGTACGGACAAGGTATTCAAATCGAAGGTGCTGGATACCGACGAAAAATTCTCGTTTACCTTCACCAAGGCAGGAACGTATCCGTACTTCTGCTCCATCCACCCGAAAATGACCGGCTCGGTCGTTGTGCAGTGAGCGGCCAATGAGCGTAAACCCTTTCGATCTTAAAACCGTGTTGCTAGCAAAGCACGCGCAGCATGTGGTGTTGATTCATTTTCCGATCGCACTGTTCGCGGCCGGCGTGCTGTTCGATTTTCTGGCGCAACAGACCAAGCGGCGCGGATTGGCCGAAGCGGCCTACTTCAACTTTCTCGTCGCGGCGATTTCAACGGTACCGGTGCTTGCCACCGGCATCCTGGCCTGGCAGTTCGCACTCGAGGGGCAAAAATTGAAAGGCACTCTACTCGAACACCTGGTTCTCGCGTTGGTGTCGACAGTACTGATCTGGCTGGTGTGGTGGGTGCACGCGCGCGGCCGGAAACGGCCAGAGGCTTTACCGAATTATCGCTTGGCAATTGAAGTTTTGGCTTTTGGGATCGTCGGTCTGACCGCGCACCTGGGAGGCTTCCTGAGTGGCGTAAACGGTCCTGGCTAACGCGGCAAGCAGACTTAGGACTTCGCCCGAAAAGGACGTCGTCCAGAAACAGAGGAAAAATTATGAAGCTACTGTATGGAGTAATCGGTTTCGCATTCGCACCACTGGTATTCGCAGGAAACGATGTGGCTTATCCGACGGAGAAGGTAGCTGCGTTCGTGCTCGAGAAAGTGGACGTAGCAAGCCTTCCGTCCGCGATTCGGCCGAAGCTGGTAAAAAGCAAAAAAACATTCGGCGATTATGGATATGTGACGCGGGAAGTCGACGAAAAGAAGGTACTGCTGGATCCGCCGCAAGGCGCGGCAAAAGTTTCGATCGAAGTATTGGAAGCGCAGAAATCCGGAATTTTCGTATGCCTTAACAGCCAAACATCCGGTAAGAGCGGCGCACAGTTCCAACGGGTGTTGTTGCTAAAGCTGAAAGGCGGATTTCTGAAAGGTAGAGAGACCTGGAAGGAATTCGACAGCTGCCCGGTAATTGGCGGCGGAGGCCAGGATTCTTCTAGTTCGGACTACTAAAACCTACTGCACAGGATCGGTTATTCGTTTTCTTGCTGCTTTCGTGGAGGAATTAAATTGCGAAACGTACTTCGGATTGCGTCGTTGTTCTTGCTGAGCGGACTTACGATCACCGCCGGCCTCGCCCGGGTGGCGAACACTTCTCAAACGGACCAGGAAGTACAGGTCATCGAGGTCTCGGCAAAGAAGTATGAATACAGCCCATCGCCAATCCGCGTAAAGCGGGGCGCCAAGATTCAGCTAAGAATCACGTCTCTCGATAAGACGCATGGCTTCAAGATCAATCTCAGCCCTGACGGATCGGACAAGAAGAGCGGACCGGGCCTTGTCTTCAGCTCGAATGAAGACTGCTTCAAGCTCGAAAAGGGAGTGCCGACCGTTGTGGAATTCGTGGCGCGCACAGTAGGCACGTACTCCTTCCATTGCTGCAATCGTTGTGGAATCGGGCACGGCGGAATGAAAGGCCAGCTCGTCGTAGAGCCGTAAATCGAGCCATAAACGGAAGAGACTCCGCAGCTTTCTTCCCTCCGTATCAAGACCCGGTTAAATGAAAGTTTTTGCTGCCGTGCTGCTGGTCGCAATCTTTGCGGCGACCGGGACGTCGATCGGTGAACCATGAAAGCGCTCGCGCTTCAGAACGGCCGCGACTAAATCTATTTTGAAAAGGAGACAACCTCATCATGAAAGCAGGCTTGAGCGTCTCCCTGGGTCTTTTCTTCGTCGCGCTGGCGACTTTGAACGTCATCACGATGTTGGGGAGTTCTCGTCCAGCGCAAGCGGCGCGGATACGCGCGCGAGCAATCGCACTGCACCGCGCCGGCGGCTATCTGTTCATTGGTTTGTTCGCGGTGATGGTCTGGTTTATGAGCAAGCGTCTCATAGGCTCGCCAGAAGCATTGGCTGGCGATGCGGCCATACACATGGATCTGGCGATTTTGCTCGCTCCGCTACTCTTCGTAAAGGTACTGATTGCGCGGAAATACAAAAACCATCACTCGGCCCTCTTACCGATTGGATTGTCAATTTACGCCATCTCGGCGGTGCTGGTCTTTATCCGTGTGTTGCCATACGCACTCGGGAAAATGAGTCCCGCAAGTTCGATTGTGAAATATTCGGCGTTGCTCCTTGTCCTGTTCTGCATTTTTCTCGTGCGCCTGGCTCTTCGCCCCGCAGGCTCACCGGCCAGCAATCCATCGCCATCTACTTCTTCGCAGCCATCGCCACCGGTTGTTGTGAAATCACATTCCGACACGTTTTCTCTTGAACTGATCCGCAGCGAAGTGCAAACGCACGACGCCAAGACGCTCTGCTTTCGCGTTCAAGACGGCAAGCGGCTGATCGCCAAACCAGGGCAGTTCCTCACCTTCCACCTCAACATCGACGGCAAGCAGATTTTTCGTTGCTATTCGATCTGTTCGTCTCCGCTTAAAACGGACTATGTTGAAATCACTCCGAAGCGGACGAAAGACGGATACGTTTCGCATTTCCTGAATGAGAGAGCGATGCCTGGAATGGTGATTCAGGCCAGCGGGCCTGCCGGACAGTTCTTTTTTGATGAAAAAGCCCACCGCGACATCGTTCTCATCGCAGCTGGCAGCGGTATTACTCCGATGATGGCGATGCTGCGTTACATTGAAGAGCGCGCGCTCGATGTGCCTGTCACCCTCATCTATTGCGTGCGAGCTTCACAGGACATCATTTTTCGCGACGAATTGACTCGTTTGAGCCGATCACTTGGCCGATTCCGGCTGATCACCACGTTGAGCGCTCCCGATGCTGGATGGACCGGCAATAAAGGCCGGGTAGAGAAGGAGTTTCTGCTGGAGCAAATTCTTGATTTCCGCTCGCCCACTTTTTTTCTTTGCGGCCCCGGGGCGTTCATGCAGCATGCGTCTGAACTGCTTAAGGAACAAGGCGTCTCGACGGATCGCATCAAGCAGGAAAGTTTTGGCGGGAAAGCTCCCCTCGCGATTCCAGATCCGTCTGCGGAAACATCAGCTCCCTTTGTTGAATTCTTGCGTTCGGGATTCCAGTTTGAGCTGATTCCGGACATGACTCTGCTGGAATTTGCAGAGACCGTGGGCATTTCGATTCCATATGGCTGCCGACAAGGCCATTGTGGAACGTGCGCTACCCGCTTGTTGCAAGGCCATGTGAATATGCAAACCGAAGAAGGGTTGAGCGTGGAAGAGAAACAGGCAGGATTTATTCTTCCCTGCGTCAGCAAAATTCACGGTTCCATCTGTATCGACGCTTGAGAGTCTTCAGGCAACATTCCACTAGGACCGCCAACGCAACGTAACCGGGCCCTGCATCGGGTGCACCATTTCTTCACCGGTCCGCCGCGCTTCAATCAAATTCGCCTTTAACGCGAAATACCATTTCGCCGGACGGTCGGCATCGTCAATCAGCATCAGCCGCGGATTATATTTCAAACCTTCCGCCTGTTTGATCATCGTCTCCTGGTCCTGCCTCAGAAATGTTTTCGCGAACGCCCGGAATATCGTCACCGGCAGCGGCACATTCCACGCCGCCACAAAATCGATGCGGCTCAAATCTCGCCGCACTGGAGTCACCGTCGTCAAACTGGAAAACCACAGCTTTCCGCTGCGAATTTCTTCCGTGCGCATATTCGGCAAAATAAAATCAATGGTAGTGCTCACTGGAGCGCCGGTCATTTTCTTCAACAACTGATAGGGCGCGCTGTTGCTGCTGGGCGAATGCGTGCTCATGCGAAATCCGAACGGAATCGGTTCAAACTGTTTCGCTTTCTCATGAATACTTTTCTGGCTTCGCCAGAACCACGATTGATGGACGAACGGCCCATGCGCCGGATCCATCAGGCCGATAATTCCGTGGTCGATGTGCGAAGGCAAGTCACAGGCCAGATGCGTGGTCTTATATTTTTCGCTGAATGTAGCGAGCTTCGGCGCACTCGGCACACTCACCGCCGGGCGAGTCGCCGGCTCGTGCATGTACACCCAAACGTACCCGTCACGCTCCTGGCACGGATGATGCCCTGCAAAGATCCGCTCCACTTTCAACTTGTCCTGACTGGTCAGCGAAGGAATTTCCATGCACTGCCCGCTGCATCCATCAAACTTCCATCCGTGATAACTGCATTCCACGCTCTGGCCATCGAATCGTCCGTAGGAAAGCGGTATCCCGCGATGGGGACAAGCATCCCTCATCGCAAAGGCCCGGCCGTCATCGCTCCGCCCCAACACCAGCGGCACTTCCAACAGCATGGCCTTCATGAGACCGCGTCCGCGAATCTGCGAGCTGCGCGCCGCCGGATACCAAAAATCCCACAAGAATCCCGCATCCGCAACGCGCTCAGTTTTTTGCGCGGGCTGCAGTTCATCCACGAGATTTTCTTCTATTGCCATCATCCAAGCCTTATGCGCCGCGGCCGCATGCAATCACTGGGATTCATCTTACAGCAAACCAGCAAAACGGCATTTGCGTCGAACCCTGAGTTGGCGATATTCTTATGGTAGTAGCCATGAGATTTTCTACTTTCCATTAGCACCACCTCCCTAAAGCGGCTTCAATTCCCGACTTCTTGATCACTTCTCACTCGCCACTTTGCGTGGGCCGTAACAAAGCATGGAAAGGACTTAAGAAATGGCAAGTCTCACGCTTTCCGAAAAACTCGATCAGCTTGGCAATCGCTACGAAGAAATGACCCAACAGCTTTCCACGGCCGAAGCCGTAGCCGATTCCGCGCGCTTTCAGAAGCTGGCCAAACAGCACTCGGAGCTGGCCGAAATCGTCAACAAGCACCGCGAGTTCAAGCAAATCGAAAAAGATCTGGCCGGCGCGCACCAGATGGTTCTGGAAAATGAAGACCCGGAAATGAAGCAGATGGCGCACGACGAGGAGAAGCAATTGCTGGAGCGCAAGGAAATCGTCGAACGCGAATTGAAACTCCTGCTGCTGCCGAAAGATCCCAATGACGACAAGAACGTCATCGTGGAAATCCGCGCCGGCACCGGCGGTGACGAAGCCGCTCTGTTTGCCGCCGAACTCTTCCGCATGTATTCGCGCTACGCGGAGACGCAGAATTGGAAAGTGGAAATTCTGGAGAGTTCGCCGTCCTCATTGGGCGGGCTGAAAGAGGTCGTCGTCGCCATCGCCGGCAACAAAGTGTATTCCAAGTTGAAATACGAAAGCGGCGTGCATCGCGTGCAGCGCGTCCCGGCAACGGAAACCCAGGGCCGCATTCACACTTCGGCGGCAACCGTAGCAGTGCTTCCCGAAGCCGACGACATCGATATCAAGATCGAAGCCAAGGATTTGCGCATCGACACCTTCTGCTCTTCCGGCCCTGGTGGCCAGTCGGTCAACACCACGTATTCCGCAGTTCGCATTACGCACTTACCCAGCGGGCTGGTGGTTTCGCAGCAGGACGAAAAATCGCAAATCAAAAATCGCGCCAAGGCCATGCGCGTTCTGCGCTCGCGCCTATATGAAATGGAGCTGGAAAAGCAGCAGGCTGCGTTGGGCGCGGAGCGCCGCGGACAGATCAAAACCGGCGACCGCTCGGAGAAAATCCGTACCTACAACTTTCCCCAGAACCGTGTTACCGATCACCGCATTGGGCTAACACTCCACCAGCTAACCGACGTGATGGAAGGCAAGCTCGCTGCTCTCGTTGACGGCCTCTCCGGACACTACGAAGCCGAACGCCTGAAGCAAGAACTCGCCGAAGTTTGATTGATGGACGTTCGCTCTGCACTCAAGCTAGGCATCGCGCAACTGCGCGCCGCAAACATTTCCTCGCACACGCTGGCGGCCGAAATGCTTCTGCTTCGCGCCACCGGCCGCAGCCGCACCTCGCTGTACTCTCATCCCGAAGATCCGCTAACCGAAATCGAATCGCAAAATTATTTTTCGCTGATCGCACGGCGAGCCGCTGGCGTACCCACGCAACACCTCACCGGCAAACAGGAATTCTGGGGACTCGAATTCGAAGTTAATCCAGACGTCCTGATACCGCGCCCGGAAACCGAGCACGTCGTCGAAGTCGCGCTGGACCGTCTCGCATTGTGTGATCTTCGCGCCGAACAATCGCAAAATATGTCCGGCAAGGGCTTACTGATCGCAGATATCGGCACCGGTTCGGGCTGTATCGCCATGGCTCTCGCCAAGGAGCTTCCCGCGGCAAACTTCTACGCGCTCGATATATCCCATGCGGCGCTCGCCGTGGCGCAGCGCAACGCCACCCACCTGGGTTTCGCCGACCGCATCACCTTCCTCGAATCCAACCTCCTCGAAAAACTTTCTGTTGTAAGGGCGCAGCATGCTGCGCCCCAGCTTGGCAACCCGCACCCGGCCGAAACTCACGAGTCACAAATCAGAAGCCAGCAGCCACGGCTCTTCGATCTGATCGTCAGCAACCCACCGTACATCGCGCGGCGCGACGCGGAAACACTTACGCATGAGGTACGCGATCACGAACCGGCGATTGCGCTGTTCGGTGGTGAAGAAGGCTACGAACTTTACGCGGAGCTGATTACACAATCCGCGGCGCACCTTAAACCTGGTGGCATCCTGGTCCTCGAACTTGGCCACGATTCCCTGCCCGCCGTGCGGCCTCTCGTCGATGCGCGGCAGTGGGCCAACGCGGGCGTCACCAACGACCTAGCCGGCATCCCCCGGGTGCTCTGCGCTGAACGTACAGAACTTTCATAAGCGCCTGCAAATAACTTTCGCCTATTGTTCGATATAGGTTCCCAGGCGTAGGCTTGGGGCATGCCGGATTTGGCGCGATTTCGGGCAAAGCACGATGAAGCGGCGTTGCCGCCGGAAACCACCATTTTACATGTGGACATGGACGCGTTTTTTGTTTCGGTGGAGTTGCTGGAGCGGCCGGAGTTGCGCGGCAAACCTGTGGTAGTTGGCGGAAGGCCGGATCAACGCGGCGTGGTTTCGGCGGCAAGCTACGAAGCGCGAAAATTTGGAATTCAGTCGGCGATGCCGCTGCGAACCGCCGGGAAGCTTTGCCCGCATGCAATTTTTCTGGATGGGCACCATGCGAAATACGGAGAGTGGAGCGATCGCGTGGCGAGCATTCTGGCGAAATTCTCTCCCGTCGTGGAGATGGTTTCGATTGACGAAGCGTATCTCGATCTGGCTGGAACCGAACGGCTGCATGGACCGCCTTTTGCCGCCGCGCACAAATTGCTGCGCATGATTACAACTACGACCGGGCTGCCCTGTTCCGCAGGACTGGCCTCCACGCGACTGGTGGCGAAAGTAGCCAGCGAGCAGGCGAAACCGCGTGGCCTGCTGTGGGTTGCTGCGGGACAAGAGCCACGGTTTCTTGCGCAATTGCCGGTGCGGAAGATCCCGGGC
Organism: uncultured Acidobacteriota bacterium; assembly: GCA_963732135.1. Lineage (GTDB taxonomy): Bacteria > Acidobacteriota > Terriglobia > Acidiferrales > UBA7541 > Acidiferrum. The sequence continues at coordinate 55,577 of CAVSYC010000008.1, read as the reverse complement.
ATCGGCGGAGTGACCGAGCGTGCGCTGCGTGCGCTGGGAGTTGAATATGTGCACCAGCTTGCAAATTATCCGCAAGAAAAATTGGAAAAAATATTCGGGCAATGGGGAACGGCGCTCTATCGCAAAGCGCGTGGCGGAGATTCCTACGAATTTGTTCTGGATGCGGAGCCAAAATCGATTTCGCAGAATCATACGTTTGGCGAAGATACCAGCGAGGTGACGGCGATGGAATCCATGTTGAGCCATCTCTCGCAGAAAGCTTGCAAGCGTCTGCGCGAAGCCGGGCTTTCTTCGCGGACATTGACGATTACCATTCGCTACACGGGTTTTGACACCTACACGCGATCGAAAACTTTGAACGATCCAGTGCAATTTGATGCCGACGCGTTCGCGGTTTTTCTTTCACTGTTTCGGGAGCATCGCAATCCGCGGCGTAAAGTCCGACTGATCGGAGTTGCGCTTAGCGGCCTGACGCACGGAAACCAACAACTGGACTTGCTCGATCCGGAGCGGCGAGCGAAGCTGGATAAATTGACGCGCGCGGCTGACGCACTGCGTGACCGATTCGGATTCGATAAAGTGCAATTCGGCGGTTCGGTTGGAAAAAACGGATAAACGAGACGGGCTTAGTGACCATTCTAGCCTGGGCGAGGCTTTCACCGAGCGCAGACAGGATGGTCTGCGCTACTTGGGGGACGAAGGAAGGGCCCAGTGTTACGAAGAATCGCGCCGAGCTGCGTTACACTGATTTCATGTCCACGACCGCAGCTCCACCACCGATCCCGCCCGCGCCAAAGCGCAGAATCCGGGGCGATGGCTTGTGGGACCGCATCAGCGAGGGCAAAGAGCTGAGCGATTTGTGGGCGCAGTTTTCCGCCGACGCCCAGGCCAGTTACGGATTTTACGGCAAGGATGTGGACTGGCAGAGCATCAACGAACTTCCACGCTGGCGACGTCCGCGACAAATAGCCAAACAGGCTTTCTGGGCGTTGTTGATGAAGATGACGCCGGCGCGCCGCGTTTTCTTCTTTATTGCGCTGGGCATGCTTTTGCTTTCGGTGCTGGTGCAGGAAGACAGGAATCTTTATCTTCTGATTGCGACGCTGTGTTTCCTGCTGCTCCTCTCCCTGGAGCTGGCCGACAAAGTAACGATGAAGCGCGATCTGGAAATCGCGCGGGAGATTCAGAGCTGGCTGGTGCCTTCGAAATCCCCTGGGGTCGGCGGCGCGAACCTGGCATTTCACACGCGGCCGCAAAATTCGGTGGCCGGCGATTATTACGACGCATTTTACCCGCTGCAAGACGCAGGAAACGGCGGAAAACTGTTTCTGGCGATTGCCGATGTGGCCGGAAAAAGCATACCCGCGGCGCTGTTGATGGCCACGTTTCAGGCCAGTCTGCATACCATCGCGAGGCAGGGCGTGCCGCTAGAAGAATTGGTACTGCGGCTGAACCGCTATGCGTGCGCCCACAGTCTGGACGGAATGCGCTTCACAACGGCGGTGCTGGGTGAATACGATCCGGCGACGAAACGACTTTCCTATGTGAATGCCGGACACAATGCTCCGGTAATCCGCCGGCACAATGGCAAAGGGAATTCTGGAATCGAAAGACTGGAAGTCGGCGGCATGCCGTTTGGAATTTCGCCGGACGCTGATTACAAGACGGGAACAGTTGAGCTGTCGCCGCAGGACGCCTTGATTCTTTTTACGGATGGCGTGGTGGAAGCGTTCAATCAAAGTGGCGAAGAGTTTACCGACGGACGATGGATCGCGGCGATACGCAATTTGCCGGATTGGGATGCGCAGCTTTCGCTGCAGTTTCTGATGCAGCGCGTGGATGAATTTGTGGGCACTACGAAGCAATCCGATGATATTACCTGCCTGATTCTGCGCTGCGAATAGCGGCTACTTTCTCCGGCCGCCTAAGCGCATAATTTCCTGATGCAGCCACGAGAGCTGGCAAATTCAATTTGCGACGCATTGCAGAACGCAGGATTGCAGGCGTTTCTGGTCGGCGGATGTGTGCGCGATCTGCTGCTGGAGCGCGAGCCTGCAGATTACGATGTGGCTACCAGCGCAACTCCTGAACAAGTGTTGACACTTTTTCCCGATGGCATAACGGTTGGTGCGCAATTTGGGGTGATTCTGGTTCAACGCGACGGAGCCAAGGTCGAGGTGGCGACGTTTCGATCCGACGTTGGCTACAGCGATGGGCGGCACCCGGACCGGGTGCAGTATGCCACCTCCCCAGAAGAAGATGTGAAGCGGCGAGACTTCACAATCAATGGGCTGGTGATGCGGCACAACACCGGCGAAATACTGGATTATGTCGATGGGCGGGCTGACTTGCGAGCGGGCATTATCCGGGCAATCGGCGAGCCGGACCGCAGGTTCGCCGAAGACAAGCTGCGCATGCTGCGAGCGGTGCGCTTCGCAGCGCGATTCGGTTACGAGATCGAACACAAGACGTTTGCGGCGATCCGCAAGCACGCAAGAGAGATCAGCCAGGTATCGGCGGAAAGGATCCGCGACGAGCTGACGAAACTGCTGACAGAAGGCGCGGCTAGGACTGGATTTGAGCTTTTGGATTCGAGCTGGCTGCTTTCCATTGTTTTGCCTGAAATTGCGGCAATGAAGGGCGTGGAGCAACCGCCGCAGTATCACCCCGAAGGGGATGTGTGGACCCACACGTTGCTGATGTTGGAAGGACTTCCGGCCGGTTGTCCGGCGACATTGGCTTGGGGCGTGCTTCTGCATGATGTTGGAAAACCGGCGACGTTCCGTTCAGCGCGAGAGACGGGCGACCGAATACGCTTCGATGGGCACGTGGAGGTGGGATTGGCCATCGGTAAGCTGATTTTGGGCCGGCTGCGATTTTCCAATGACGACACAGAGCAGATACTTTCGCTTGTGGAACACCATATGAAGTTCAAAGATGTTGAACGCATGAAGCCGGCGACCTTAAAGAGATTCGTACGACTTGCGCGGTTCGAGCAACACTTGGCGCTGCATCGGCTGGACTGTCTGTCGAGTCATCGGAACCTGGAGGCGTACGAATTCGTGACCGACTTTATCCGAACGACGCCACCGGAAGTAGTCCGGCCGTCGAGGCTTGTTACCGGAGAGGACGTGCTGGACTTGGGATATAAGCCCGGACCGCTCGTGGGAAGGATTCTAGCGGCGGTCGAGGAAGCACAGTTGAATGGAGAGGTGGGATCAAGAGAAGAAGCTATCTCCTTTGTAAAGAGTAAGTTCCGGAAGGAATCAGAAGAACTACGGAAATTCAGCACGAAACACTGACGAAAGAGATTGGAGAATCGATTTCCATAAGTATCAGAAAATTAATGACTTGATGCGGGTCTTGCCGGGAAATCGGAATGATGACAGACTGTTAGCGTAAGACACTAAGATTTTGTGACTTGGTTTGCTGCATTGTGCGGTACCCTTTTTGTGTTGACTGCATCTAACGATTGCAAAGGCGGTTTTCTGAATACCGATACCGCCTCGGAACTGAGGAACCCTAATGGCTGAAAAAATTTCGATACCGAACCAGTTGCCGATCTTGCCCGTGCGGGACACAGTGCTGTTTCCGGGCGCGGTGCTTCCGCTGACGGTTGGCCGCGAAAGCTCGCTGGCACTGATCAATTCATTGCAGGGCGAGGACAAAGTCCTGGGAGTAGTCGCCCAGCACGATCCGCGCGTGGAAGATCCCGCGGCGGCGGATCTGCACAAGGTCGGCACATTCGCCAAAGTACACAAGACCGTGAAGATGCCGAACGGCAACGTGGTGATTTTCCTGGAAGGACTGCAACGCTTTCAAATCACTGACTTGTTGGGACTGAAGCCGTTTTTGACGGCGCAAGTGGAACCGATGCCCGACATTTTGGGCGATCAAGATAACGAGCTCGAAGCGTTGCATCGCAACGCGTCGGATTTGTTCCGCGACGTGGTAGGACATTCGCCGCAATTGTCGGATGACCTGCAGCAGGTTGCGGCAAACATCGACGATCCGGGACGCCTGGCGGACTTTATAGCCGGCACGCTGCCCTCGCTCTCGACGCTGGTGCGCCAGGAATTGCTGGAGACGGCGAGCGTGCGCAAGCGGCTGGAATCGCTGATTCGCGAACTCTCCAAGGAACTTGAGGTGCTGGAACTGCGCTCCAAGATTCACGAACAGGTACAAGAGCAGGTCAGCCAGAACCAGCGCGAATACCTACTGCGCGAGCAGATGAAGGCGATTCAAAAGGAGCTGGGCGAACAGGACGACAGTGCGGCGGAAATCGATGAGCTGCGCAAAAAGGTCGAAGAAGCCGGCATGACGGCGGAAGCCAAGAAAGAGTGCGACCGTGAACTGAAGCGTTTGGCCAAGATGACGCCAGCTTCGGCGGAGTACATGGTTTCGCGCACCTATCTTGAGTGGATGACATCGCTGCCCTGGGCGAAATCTTCCGGCATACAGGCGGAAGAGATCGACATCAAGAAAGCGCATGACATTCTGAATGAAGATCACTACGACCTGGAAAAGGTAAAGGAACGGATTCTGGATTACCTGGCGGTGAAAAAACTGCAGCCGGGGATGAAAGGGCCGATTCTTTGCTTCGTTGGACCTCCGGGAGTCGGCAAGACTTCGCTTGGAAAATCGATTGCACGGGCAATGGGGCGCAAATTCGTGCGCATTTCATTGGGCGGCATGCACGATGAAGCGGAAATTCGCGGGCATCGCCGGACGTACATCGGCGCGTTGCCCGGACAGATCATTCAAGGGCTGAAGCGCGCGGAGTCCAACGATCCCGTCTGCATGCTGGACGAGGTGGACAAACTCGGACGCGACTTCCGCGGCGATCCGTCGGCAGCACTGATGGAAGTGCTCGATCCGGAGCAGAATTCAACATTCCGCGATCACTATCTGGATGTGCCGTTCGATCTGTCGAAGGTGATTTTTATCGCCACGGCAAACTGGATGGATCCAATTCCGGAGCCGCTGCGCGATCGCATGGAGATTATCGAGCTGCCCGGTTACACGGGAGAAGAGAAGATCCACATTGCCAACAAATACCTGATTCCCAAGCAAGCCGCGGAACACGGAATAAAAATCGGCGAACAGATTGAGTTCACCGAGGAGGGCTTGCAGGAAATCATTCACAGCTTTACGCGAGAAGCCGGCGTGCGAAACCTGGAACGCGAAATCGGAACGATTACGCGAAAACAGGCGCGGCGAATCGCGGAAGGCAATACGGAAAAGATGATCGTGACGCCTGAGATCGTGCGGGGATTCTTGGGAGTACCAAAATTCCGCACGGAACGCGAAATCGATGAACGCGTCAAGCAGCCGGGAGTCGCGGTAGGCCTGGTGTGGACGCCGGTTGGCGGAGACATTGTGTTCATCGAAGCGAGCCGGATGCGCGGCGGAAAACAGTTCACCACGACCGGACATCTGGGCGAGGTGATGCAGGAATCCATGACGGCGGCGCTGACTTGGGTTCGCTCCAACGCGGAGAAATACGGAATCGATCCGGACTTCTTCCGCAAGCAGGACATCCACATCCACGTGCCGTCGGGCGCGGTGCCGAAGGATGGCCCATCGGCAGGAGCCGCGATGGTTACTGCACTGGTGAGCTTGCTGAGCGGACGGCCGATTCGCAACCGTTTGGCGATGACCGGCGAAATGACGCTGTCTGGCGTAGTGCTGCCGGTTGGCGGAATCAAAGAAAAAGTGCTGGGCGCCAAGCGCGCGGGCGTGAAGGAAGTGCTCCTTCCAGCCGACAACGAACCGAACGCGAAGGCGGATCTTCCGCCGGAGCTGCTGGGCGACCTGAAAATCACTTACGTGCACACGCTGGATGAAGTGCTGCAAAATGCGCTGGAGAAGGAACCCATAGCCCCGGTGGTGCCACCGTCCGCGGGGCCGAAGTCGAAGCCTGCGGATGCTCCTCGAGCCGTGCACTAAGACAAACTGCAAAACGGTAAAGACTAAAGGCGGGGCGCGAATAAAGTCGCGCTCCGTTTTTTTTTGTTGCTTGCCCGAAAGCGTAAGTCCTCTTCACAACCAGATGGCGATGACCAGAACTGTCCCACAGGATGCGGCCGAGAAGAGGATAGCGTCAAAACACGTAGAGAGGGAGATGGACGGTGCCGGCGATTCGCGTGAAGTCCTGGTCCAGGGTAAAGAGTGTGGCGCCATGCTCTATGGCAATCGCCGCGATCAAAACGTCGGTGGTGGTGACGGAGACGCCTTTCGCACCTGCGGCCCGAAAAATGTCCGCCGCTTTCCGATAGGTTGAAAATCCCTTAGGTTCGAGCATTTCCCATTGCGACAGATAGTGTTCCAGGCGGCTAACGTCACGCTTGAGACCTTGCAGAATCTCCGTGACGACCACTCCGGTAAGTGCGAAGGGCTCTGCGTCCGCGATCATACGGCGCAATTCAGCTGCGGCAGAGGAAGGAGACGAGCTGAGAAAATCAATCCAAACGGAACTATCCACCAAGATCAAACCCGGTTTCTCCGCATGGCTTTGCGACTCCCCTGCCAAATACCACTGCCGTAGTATTGCAGAACGCCCTTCCGGCTCTCTGAACGAACCAGCAATTCCAAAGCTTTCTCGACGATTTGCCGTTTCGTTTTGAGGCCCGTGAGCTTTCTGGCCTTGCGAACCAAGCTCTCGTTAATGTCAATGTTGGTTCTCATAGCATGACTATACACCATTCTTGGATATTTTTGTGCATCACTTTGCGACACAATAATTGTTGGTATGGGCAGGGGTGACGATTCGGAAAGCCGGATGGATTTGCGCATGGTTCGAAGTAAGCTGTAGAGATGCAGAGAAAGATATTCTGGCTGAGCTTTGCCGGCCTAGGACTAGTCGCCGATTTCACGCTGCCATTCTGGTGGGCGGTGGCTGCGACGTTTCCGATTCTGGCGCTCTCCTGGTGGATTGCTTACCGGTCGGATTGGTTCTAAAAGCGCCGCGCCTGCGAGGCTGCTGTTTACATTGCCGAGACAATTCAAAAATTATCCAGCCGCATTTGTCTGACCGAAACGACAAGACTCTACTTACGGTGTAACTGATTGGTGCGCATGAGGAATGATGGCGCGCACAGATGTTGACGATTCTGCCTTAGTACCCTTAGCTCCTCATAAAGGCTCAGGTTGTTTGTTTTCACGTACATACCTCGGACCAATCGCGATTTTCTGTCCCTGTTTTCCTGGCGCATCGCGTGCTCTTGTATCTAACAGCTATTTTTGTCTGGCAGCGTCCCCCGCGCCAGGAAGTTTTCATAAGGCCAATTTCAATTCAAGGTTGAGCGAGCAAGCGGAAACGCCTGACTCTCAGCCAACGGTAGAGCTTGTCCGGGCGAACCCAGCCCGCGACCGCCGGGAGCATACCAATGCGCCGTTCTGCGATCGTAGCTGCCTTCATCGCAATCGTAATTCTTGCCGCGGGAATTTTTGTAAAAGGCACCATCACACAACCGGCGATCGGAAACTGGCTCGCTGCCGGGTCGATGACGGCGGCACGCAGCGGAGCTGCGGCGGTGCTGCTGCAGGACCATCGCGTCCTGATTACCGGTGGAAACGATGCGAATGGGCCCACGAACAGCGCGGAAGCTTTTGAGACAGACGGCACGTTTGCAGTGGTTGCGCCGATGGGAATTGCGAGAGCTTCACACAATGCCATAGTGCTGCAGGACGGGCGCGTTCTGGTTGCAGGCGGAGCGATTGGCGGTGGCGCAGCAACAAATTCGGCAGAAATTTTTACGCCGGGAGTGGATACCTGGGCTCCGGTTGCGAGCGGGATGGCTGAGGCACGTGCGAATGCAACGGCGGCATTGCTGGCGGATGGGCGGGTGTTGATTGCGGGAGGGCAAAACAGTGGCGCTCCGAGTCAAACGATAGAAATTTTTGATCCTGTTGCAGGCCAGTTCAGTTTTGCCGGGACGCTCTCCGCGCCTCGTATGGGGCTGGCGTCGGCATTGTTGGCGGATGGGCGGATGTTGATTGCGGGAGGATCGAACGGAACTGTTCCGCTGAACACGACCGATATTTTCGATCCCACGACAAATACGATTTCCGCGGGGCCGGTGTTGACGACGCCAAGGGTAGGTCATTCGGCGACTTTGTTGTTGGATGGCAGGGTACTGGTGGTGGGCGGAAACAACGGCACCGCGGATGTAGCTTCGGCGGAAATTTACGATCCGGCGACGGGAAGTTTTGCGGCCCCGGGATCATCGCTGGCCGCGCCGCGGCGGGATCATACGGCCATTCTGCTGCCGAACAACAACAGCGTTTTGATTCTGGGCGGGACGTCGAATGGGAACGAAACGAACACGGTGGAGACGTTCACGCCGTGGACGGGAGCGTTTGCAGCGACAGGCGCGATGACGGTGGCGCGGCAGCATTCCGCTTCGACAGCACTAAGCCTGGATGGAGTGCTGCTGACCACAGGAGGATCAAGCGCGGAAGTGCCTGTAAACAGCGCGGAATTGTACGGATTCGCGACGGTGAAGACGGATGCGGCGGACTACGCGCCGGGCACCATCGTAACGATTACCGGTTCGGGCTGGCAGCCCGGCGAAACGGTGTCACTGACCATGGTTGAATCGCCCTTTTACGACAGCCACGGGCCGTTTACCGCGATTGCCGATTCCCATGGAAATATCTTCAACAATCAGTTTTCGCCGGACGAGCATGATGAGGATATTCGCTTTTTCTTGACGGCCGTTGGCGGCGTTTCAGGCATTCAGGCTCAGAACACGTTCACCGATTCTAAACCCAGCACTGTGGCGGTCGGAACGCAAGCTCCCAATCCAGTCGCGCCGGGAAGCAGCGCGACATATACGGTTACGGTCGGATTTAACGGCAACGGGAACGCCTGTACTTCGCCTTTGAGCATCCAGACGCCGCCGGCACTACCAGCAGGTGCGATCCCATCGTTCAGTCCGAGTTCTGTCACAAACACTAGTCCGAATTCGACTTTGACGATTACGACGACTAGTTCAACGCCGCCGGGCTCCTTCCCGTTCACTGTTCTTGCGGGCCAAGGTGGCGGCCTATGCCAAACTGGCACCGCAACGGGCACTGGGACATTGGTTGTGGTCGAGAACACGACGACCACGCTGGCCAGCGGAACCAACCCGACGGTCTTCGGACAGAGCACGCTGTTGAAAGCGATAGTGGCGCAAACCGCTGGGACAACGGTTCCGACCGGTACGGTGACCTTCAAAGATGGCGCGAACACGCTCGGCACCGGAACGTTGGACGGTTCAGGTGTGGCGACGCTGAGCGTTTCAAACCTGAGCTTCGGTTCGCATTCTTTGACCGCATCTTACGCCGGGGTCGCCAACACGTTCGGCGCGAGCGATTCCAACACAGTTTCGCAAACGGTGAACCAGGCCAGCACGACCACGACGCTTGCGCGGACAACCGGTCCTAGCCCATCAGTCTTCGGCCAGCCGCTGACGTTTACGGCGACGGTGGCTGCGATCGCTCCAGGCGCGGGCACGCCGACAGGCAACGTAACGTTTAAGGATGGCGCGACCACGCTGGCTACGGTAAGTCTGACGGGAAGCACTGCAGCTTTCAGCACCACGACGCTTGCCGTCGGCGGACATTCGATCACCGCAACTTATGACGCGGACACAAACTTCACTGGCAGTACTTCTTCGGCAGTGGCCCAAACGGTAAACCAGGCGGCAACCACGACAGCGATTACCACGCATACGCCGAATCCGTCCGTGGTGGGCCAGCCAGTCGCCATAAGCTTTACGGTGACACCAGTTTCGCCCGGGAGCGGCACACCGAGCGGTAGTGTCACGGTCAGCGACGGACTGGGAGACTCCTGCACGGCTACGGTAGCTGTGGGCACCTGCTCGATCACCTTCCCGGCGGCTGGTGCCAAGACGCTCTCCGCGGTCTATGCGGCTGATACCAACTTTGCAGGCAGCACCTCAGCCAACGCGCCGCACACGGTGAACGCTGCCGCGACAAGCACCACGATCACCAACAGCGTCGCGTTAGGAACCGCCTCCATCGTGAACCAGTCTTATGCAGTGAACTACAGCGTAGCGATCACGTCGCCGGGCGGCGGCACGATCCCGGGAACGGACACCGTTACGGTGACAGACGGTACGGACAGTTGCACGGGAACGGTCGCGGCGACCACTTGCAATTTAACCTCGACCACGACGGGCTCTAAGACCATCACTGCGAAATACAACGGTGACACGAATTACAGCGCTAGCACGTCCGCCGGAGTCCCACATACGGTTGGAATTTCCCCCGTGATTACCAGTGCCGACAACACAGCGTTCACGGTAAATTCCGCCGGAACGTTCACCGTCACCGCGACCGGCTCCCCTGCGCCAACGTTCAGCGAGACCGGCACGCTCCCGAGCGGTGTAACACTAAATACGACGACTGGAGTTCTAAGCGGAACGCCGGCATTGGGCACCGTCGGCAGCTACCCAATCACCATCACTGCGAGCAACGGAATCGGAACTAACGCTACACAAAATTTCACTCTGAAGGTTAACAAACTTACTGCAACGTTCGCGGGCCTGACTGCTTCACAGACAATTTCTTTCGGGCAGGCTTCGATCAGTTTGGGCGGCCAGATAAATGGCTTTGCGATGATGCCTGGCACGGTAACGATTCACATTGGCGCGCTGAATTCACCAGTGCTGCCCCTGAGCGGTAACCCCAACAATTTCTCCACAAATTTTGACACGCACACTTTGCCAGTTTCCGGATCGCCCTACACGATTACTTATACGTATTCGGGTGATGCCAACAGCAACAGCGCGAGCGACACCAGCACCACCCTCACAGTGACCAAAGTGACGCCCACTGTGAATTGGGCGACTCCCGCTGCAATCACCTACAACACAGCGCTGAGCGCGACTCAATTGAACGCTTCGTTCATAGCGATAGTAAACGGAGTGAGCGTGCCGGTGGCGGGAACGCCGACATACAATCCAGTGATCGGCACGATTCTGAACGCGGGCGCCGGACAAATGCTATCGGTTAATTTTGTGCCTACGGATACGACTGACTACAACAACGCCAGCGGATCGGTCTCGCTTACGGTGAACAAGGCGGCGACGTCCACGGCCGTGACTTCGAGCAATAATCCTTCGTTCTCGGGACAGCCTGTGACGTTTACGGCGACGGTGACTAACACTTCGCCAACTTCCGGCGTGCCCACGGGCAGCGTGCAATTTATGGATGGAGCGTTGGCGCTCGGATCGCCGCAGCCGGTCGTAGCAGGCAAGGCCACGCTGACGACGTCCGTCCTTTCTGTAGCTATACATTCGATCACTGCGGTCTACACCAATTCCGACGGCAACTTCATCGGCAGCACCTCGGTCGCTTTTTCGCAGACAGTTAAATCCGCGGATACCACGACCTCGATTTCTGCTCCAACGATTACGTTTGGTGCGAACGGGCAGGTGACCGTGACTGTTGCCGCCGTAGATTCGTCTGCCGGAACGCCAACCGGGAATGTGACGCTATCGGTGGATGGTGGACCTGCGGCAAGCCAGGCTCTGCTCAACGGTTCCACAACGTTCACAATCACGACGCCCAATGCCGGTGACCATTCCTTGTCCGCAAGTTATGCCGCGCAAAACAGTTTCAATGCGAGCAGCAAGACTGGGACGCTGCACGTGAACCAGGCCCAGGCCACGCTGTCATTCGGCACCACGACATTTACTTACGACGGCTCGCCCAAGCCGGTAGCGGTAACTACCTCTCCGGCAAATTTGAGCGGAGTGACGATCACCTACGACAGCGGCCCGACTGCGCCAACAAATGCGGGCAGCTACGCGTTAGCAGCTTCGCTGACCAATCCGAATTACACCGCCACGCCCATCGCCGGTACGGAAATAATTCAGCAGGCACAGGCGACTTTGTCTTTTGGACAGACCACGTTTACCTTCGACGGTGCGCCCAAGCCAGTCACCGTAATCACCTCGCCGGCAAATCTGACCGGCGTGAGCATTACCTATGACGGCGGCGTCACCGCACCCACTAATGCGGGCGGCTACTCCTTGGCAGCTTCGTTGACCAACGCGAACTACACTGCCACTCCTATCGTCGGCACCGAAACTATCGATCCAATCCAGGTCACGGTAACGATCAGCGATCCGATGCCGACCTACGACGGGCAGCCGCACGGGGCCACGATCAGCATCGTGCCGCTCGTCTCGGCCACAGTTACTTATAACGGATCGCCGGTTCCGCCGACTGCCGCCGGCACCTACACGGTATTGGTGATGGTCACCCAAGCTAATTATTCGGGCGGCGGTAGCGGAACGCTCACGATCAAACAGGCGACGCTGACGGTGACTGCGGCGGACGCCTCGCGCCCCTATGGCCAGGCGAACCCCACGTTCACTGGGACTTTGACCGGCGTGGTCGCGGGCGATGGAATCACGGCGACTTACGCTAGTGCTGCGGCCACCACAACCGCGGCCGGAGTCTACGGTCCGACCGACGCGAACGCAATTATTCCAACTCTCAAAGATCCGAACGGCAAGCTTGCAAACTACGACGTAGCCAGCACGAACGGAACGCTGACCATTACGGCGGTGCCGTTGTACGTCGCGGCGAATGACAAGACGCGCGCGTTTGGCGCGGGCGACCCGACGTTTGATGCCCAGTACTTTGGCTTCGTAAATGGCGACACACCGGCTTCGCTAACGGGAACGCTGGCCTGTACTTCAGCTGGCGCGAGCGCTCCGGCGGGAACGTTCGCAATTCATTGCGGCGGTCTAACCTCGCCCGATTATTCGATCCATTTTGTGGATGGCACGCTGACGATCACAGATCCGCTGAGCACGATTGCGGTAAATCCGAGCACGCCAACCGTGACGTACGGCGCAATGCAGACCTTTACGGCGCAAGGAACATTCGCGAGCGCCATGCAGCGCAATCTCGCCAATGCTGGCGGCATGACTTACGTCCTGCACGATTTGTCCGCCACGCGAGCGGGCGCTGCTGCCGCTGAAACAGGCGGCAAGCTATATGCCATCGGCGGTTTGGCCAATGCTGGGACGACGCCGAGCAACACGGTGGAAGTGTATGACCCGATGAGCGATGGCACCGGCTGGACCGCGGTCGCCAACCTGGGCACGGCGCGTTCGAACGCGCGCGCGGCGTCTCTGGCAGGCAAGATCTACGTCTTCGGCGGATGCAGCGATGCGGCTTGCACTTCCGTGCTGGCATCATCCGAAGTGTACGACCCAAGCTCCAACGCTTGGACCGCGATCAGTTCGACAGGCTTCACAGCGCGCCGCAATGCCGCCGCGATCTCGCTGAATGGCAAGATCTATGTCCTCGGCGGCAACGACGGCAGCGGAACGCCGCTGAACACGGCCGAAATCTACGACCCGGCTACCGATTCGTGGAGCACGGGAGCTTCGCTGGCGACTCCGGAAGGCCCGGCGAGCGGCGGAGTCATAAACGGCACAGCATACGTGGTGAGCGCGGCAGGCGGCAACGCGGTTGTGCAGAAGTTCGACGGTGCGAGTTGGACCGTGGTCGGCGTACCGGCACAAGCCGCGGGTGACGCCTCTGCCGCAGTGTTGAATAACGTGCTGTACGTCGTGGATGGCAGTTCCATTCACGCGTACGATCCGGCGCACAACACATGGACCGACAAGGCGTCTCTGCATACGGCGCGGCTGCAGTCCGAACCAGTAACGATCGGCAACCTGATCTACGTCGCCGGTGACGGTTCAAGCGGTCAGAGTTCGTCGCTCGAAGCATTCGCGGCGGACGAAGTGAGCTGGACCAGCGGCGACACCACAGTTGCCACAATCGATCAGACTGGAAAAGCGTCCGCTTTGCAGGTGGGCAGCTCCACAATCGCCGCAACCAGCCTGATTGCGCCAGCCATCAATGGCAGCACACTGCTAACGGTCGCGCCCGTGACGCTCACTCCTGTCGTTACTGTGAGCGACAAGAAATACGACGGAACGACCAACGCGACGATCACCAACGAAACCCTGATCGGCGTCCTGAGCGGCGACGAGTCTTACGTATCCTTGACTGCCGGAACCGCCAGCTTTGATACCAAGAACGTTGGAACGGGAAAAACAGTGACCGTGGCCGGCCTGACCTTGACCGGCTCGAAGGCCTTGGACTACGTGCTTTCTTCGGACACCGCAACGACGACCGCCGTCATCAAGGCGGTCTATGTCCAGGTGACCGCTTCGAGTCCGACTGTTACGTACGGCGATCCGGTTCCGACGGTTACGCCAAGCTACAGCGGATTCATCTCTGGTGAAGATCAAACGAGCGCGGATGGATTTCTCGCTCCCGTCTGTGTGACGAACTACACGCCTGCCAGCAACGCCGGCGGAAGCTATACCACCAGCTGTTCCGGAGCTGCCGCAACGAACTACAAATTCACCTACGTAAGTGGCACCGTCACCGTTAACAAGGCCACGGCCAACATCAGCGTCACGCCTTACAACGTCACGTACGACGGCAATCCGCACACGGCAACCGGATCCGCAACCGGAGTTGGCGGAGCGGACCTGAGCGCCAGCCTGAACCTTAGCGGCACAACGCACATGAATGCTGGTACATACACGGCCGATTCATGGACCTTCACTGGTGGCGCCAACTACAACGACGCCAACGGCATCGTCAATGACGTCATCAAGAAAGCCCACGCTGACATTTCAGTCGCTCCTTACAATGTGACCTATGATGGCAATGCGCATACCGCGACCGGCACAGCGACCGGAGTCAAGAACGAAGCTCTAGCCGGACTGGACCTGAGCGGCACCACGCACACTAACGCGGGCGCCACGACCGACACTTGGAACTTCACCGATATCACTGGCAATTATTACAACGCCACCGGCACCGTGAGCGACATCATCAAGAAAGCCAATGCCAATATATCGGTCACTCCGTACAGCGTGACGTATGACGGCAATCCGCATACCGCGCTAGTTGTTTCGATTACGGGTGTTAACGGCGAGACAGGAGTCACGGTAGGCACGGTGGATGTGAGCCACACCACGCACACCGATGCGGGCACCTACAGCAATGATTATTGGATATTTGTGGGAACCGCGAACTACAACGACATCGCCAATACGATAATTCAAGATGTCATCATTAAAGCAAACGCAACGGTCATGGTGACTGGATTCTCCGGGCAATATGACGGAACTTCGCACGGCGCGGGCGGAACAGCAAAGGGCGTTAAGAACGAAGATCTGAGTGCGCTGCTGAGCTTGGGAGCGACGTTCACCGACGTACCGGGAGGTACGGCGCACTGGACCTTCGCCGGAAACGTTGACTACAACGCAACTTTTGGCGACGTGGCAATTACGATCACACCAGCTACTTCTGCGACTATGGTGACCTGCCCAGCGGGAGTGATCTACAACGGAATAGCGCAGTCGCCCTGCTCCGCGAATGTGACCGGCATCAATCTGAATCAAGGCTTGGCAGTCGGCTACATGAACAACCTAAATATAGGAACTGCGACGGCCAGCGCCTCGTTTACCGGCGATACCAATCACAGCGGCAGCATGAACAGCACGATGTTCATGATTTCGCCGGCTCCGACCAGCACGTCGCTCGGTTCCTCGCTGAACCCCTCCAATTGGGGAGATGTGGTGACGCTGACGGCGACTGTGAGCAATACCAACAACCAGGCACCGCCAACAGGAAACGTGAGCTTCTACAATTCCGCAGGCGGGGCCACGTGCGCGGCGTTAGGCACGAGCACTCTGCTCGACACCGAGCCTCTGACCACTGCTGGCAGCGGTCAACAGGCTGCAACTAGCACCCCCAACCTGCCAGTTGGTCCTGGTAATACGGTGGGCACAGATAACCTCCTTGCCTGCTTCAATAACAACCCGGCGGATCTCAATTTCAATCCAAACTTCGTGCCAAGCAATGGTGCGGTCACTCAGACGGTCAACCCGGCACCCATCGCGACACTTGCGCCGACCAACCTGTCATTCGGCAACCAGCAAGGAGGCACCATGAGTGGCGCGCAGACCGTGACGGTTTGCAACGGCCCAAGCGGTATTTCCGGCTCCACTTGCTTCAACGCGCCAGTTTCTACCGCTGCGCTTTCCATCGCTTCGATTGGGTTCACCAATTCGAATACGAGCCCCGTTTACTTCACACAGACCAACGCCTGCCCGATTAGTCCTTCGACGCTCGGAGTAGGGAGTAGTTGCGTGCTCATTGTGAAGTTCGCTCCACCGGCGAACGCTTCGGGCCTTGCGAGCGCGTTAATCGCGCTAACCGACAACAATCGGAATGTGACGGGAAGTTTGCAAAGTGCATCGCTCACCGGCTCGGGCACCAGTTCGATTAGCGGTGTCGGATCGCTATCGACCTACGCGCTGTTCGCGACGGCCAGCGGCTGCAGCAGTGTAAGCATCAGCGGCAACGGGACGGTGGATAGCTACAACGGTTCGACGAATAACGGCAACGTCGGGACGAACGGCAACGCCACTCTGAGCGGCAACCCGGTCGTTAGCGGCGCCATTTATTCGCCGGTGGCCGGATCCGGTAATTGCAGCAGCAAGACCATGACTGGACTCAGCACCAGCGGCAAGGCTCAGGCAACCGCCGGTCTGAAGGCTCTACCCGGAGCTGTCAATTACCCGCTGCCTCCGGCGCCGAGCCCGGCTCCGCCAACCACGACGCAGAACATTTCGGGAAGCTGCGGGACGGTTTCGGGCTGCACCAGCGCAGGCGGGAGCAAGTCTGTGAATCTAGCATCAGGCGGATACGGCAACTTGAGCGCTACCGGCGGGACGACGCTGCACTTGTCGGCTGGGACCTACAATTTCAACAGCCTGACACTGAGCGGCAACAGTATTCTGTACGTGGACTCCGGCCCGGTAATCATCAATCTGGCGGGAGCTTCACTCAGCACGAGCGGCGCAGCGCTGGATCTGAGCGGTGGCAGCATCGTCAATCCCAGCGGAGTCACCAGCAACCTGCAGTTCTACTATGCGGGTTCGAAGGCGTTCAAACTTTCCGGAGGCACCGGCAGCTACGCGATGGTGTATGCGCCTAACGCGGCTATCAATATTTCCGGCGGCGCACATTTCTATGGATCGATCGTTGGGAGCACCATCAACTCCAGCGGCAATACTGCAGTGCACTACGACGCTGCTGAGACCGCGATCAATATGAACCAGTTCATCTGGTTTAACAGCAGCGGGGCGAACGTGCAGGGGCTTCCGAATAGTGGCAGCGTGAAACTGTACGTAACGAACGCGACCATCACATTCACCGCGAACGGCATTCCTTATACGTTGGCGGTTCCCAACGCGGTGATCACGTTCTCATCGACGGTTTCTTCCGCGAGCACGAGTTGGGATGCCGCCAACAACCGGTGGTCCACGCTCGTTCCGATGTCCAGCGTCAAGGGGAACGCCAACCTTCACAGCTTCTTCGACGGACTGGCCTTCCAGGTACCGATGAACTTCCCTGGCGGCATTCAGAACGTGGTGTGGAACGCAGCCTACTCGACCAGCACACCGGGAGTCAGCTTCAACTGGCAGTGGGGAGCGGCTGTTTATAACCAGTTCCCGGCGAACACCACTGGCAGCGCGTTTCCGCCTGTAACTGCGGGAGATTACAATTCGGCGCATGTCAACGCGTTGGATAATTCCGATCCCGCGGGTACGCCAGAGTCTGAAAAGAACTATCTGGCCTTTGGCGACATGGGCGCCGGGTACACGGGACTATACGCCGGTACTACGGCGGTTGTGCCGACCATCGCTCCGTTGAGCTTCTCCCAGAGCAGCCTGGATTTCGGCGTATTGCAGCAAGGCATGACATCACCGCAGCTTACGGCGACCCTCATGAACAACGACAGTGTCCCGTATACGATTAACGCGCTGAACGGCATCCAGTACACCGGGACCTATGCCAGCGACTTCACAATAACGAACGATTGCCCGATTAGTCCGCTTAGTTTGGCGGCAGGCGGCAGTTGTACCTTCACGGTTACCCTGAAGCCGTCCGCCCCAAGCGGCACGAAGGAAACGGCCAAGATCGTGGTCAACGACAACGCGAACAACAGCCCACAGACGGTTTTCGCGAAGGGCATCGTGCAATAGAAAGCCTCCACACGGCCGCCGATCTGAATGTACTGATTAATAATTTAAGAGGAAACCCTCGCGTTTACGGTCGCGGCACTATTTCGCCGGGATGTTCAAAATCCAGAGTATACTGGCCTCATCTGCGAGGACCGGAGACGCACATGGCGACTACTGTCTGGAAGGGGTTTCTGTCGTTTGGGCTGTTATCCATCCCGGTGCGCCTGTATTCGGCCGCGCGCAGCGAACGGATTTCGCTCAACCAATTACATTCGGTCTGCAAGTCGCGCATCAAGATGCCGTTATTTTGTCCGGTGTGCGACCGTAAGGTAGAGCGCAACGAAATCGTGAAGGGCTACGAGTACGACAAAGACCAGTATGTGTTGTTCGAAGAAAACGAGCTGGACGAGATCGAACCGGACTCCAGCCGGACCATGGAAATCCTGGAATTCGTGAAGCTGGACGAGGTCGACCCGCTGTATTTTGACGCGTCGTATTACATGACGCCTGAGCCCGAGGGCAAGAAAGCATATTTTCTTTTGACGAACGCGCTGCAGGACTCCAACTATTCAGCGATCGCAAAACTCACCATGCACCAGCGCGAACATACGGTGATCATCCGGCCGCATAAGAGCGACGGCAAGACCGGCCTGACCTTGCACACCATGTTCTACCAAAACGAAATCCGCGAAGTGGCGGAGTACGGCGCGAAGGATCACGTCGAGGTGAGTGCCGCGGAAAAGAAGCTGGCCACGCAGCTGATCGAAAATCTTGCGGCCAAATTCGAACCGGAGAAATATAAGGACGATTATCAGGCGAGTATGCTGACGCTGATTTCGGCGAAGCAGCAGGGCAAAGAAGTCGCGCCAGTCACGCATCCGGTGCGCGCGCCGGTAATCGATTTGATGGACGCTCTGAAGAAGAGCCTGGAACAGAAACGAACGGCTCCGAAGAAGCCGCCAGTACGCGCCGTGCCTGCGGCCGCGGCCAAGGATGCCAAGAAAATCAAGAAAGCGTAAAATGTCTTTCCATGGCGACCGATCGATTTAGCCGCGCCGACGTGCTGAGAATCCTGAGCGTTTCCGAGAAGCAACTGGCGCAATGGGAACGATTGGAACTGGTAGCATCGCTCGAACCGAATAAAACGCAATACGACTTCCGCGATTTGATCAACGTAAAAACCGCCAAGCAATTGATGGAAAAAGGCGTATCGCCAGTGCGGATGCGGCGTTCGCTGCAGGCCCTAAACCAGAAACTATCCGAAATCAAAACCCCGCTGAACGAGCTGCGCATCGTTTCGAACGGCAAAGATATTCTGGTGGAAGACGCAGGCTCGCGACTGGAGCCGCTGTCAGGGCAACTGCTGCTGACATTCAGAACGCAAGAGCTTGCCGACAACGTGCTGGCGATGCCGGAAAATCCGAAGGCAATTTTTGCGATGGCGCTGGAATATGACAGCGATCCCTCGACGCGCGGCACGGCGGCGCAGAAGTACGAGCGCGTAATCGAACTGCAACCGGAAAATGTTGAAGCGCTGTTGAACCGGGGAACGATCGCGTACGAGCAAGGGGACCTGGAAAACGCGGCGAAATATTTCGAACGTGCTGTGCACGTCGAACCGAGCAACGCTGTGGCTTTGTTCAATTTCGGGAGCACTCTCGATGACCTGGGCCGGCTGAATGAAGCGCGCCAGCAACTTCGCCTGGCGACGAGAATCGATCCGGATTACGCCGACGCGCATTACAATCTGGCAATTGTGTGCGAAAAAATGAATGCGGAGAGCGAAGCTCGCGATCACTGGAACGTTTATCTTAAGCTGGAGCCCTCAGGGCGTTACGCGGAATATGCGCGAGGGCGGCTGGCTTAGAGGCAGAACTTATTTATCGAGAAGCTGCGCGCTGGCCACGGAGACGTTGAACCCATCCACGAGCAGTGATGGATGGGCGCCAGCTAGATCGGATTCACGGACACGTACCGTCACTTCCCGTTTTTCCCCTGGCAGCAATGAAATGTAATTATCTTCCCAGAAGACGGGCAAGATTTCGGCTTGGTCTTTTCCTTTTACGAGACGGAGGCGCGTGAGGAGAGCTACGCTTTTGCCGGTGTTTTCTGCGGCTACCTGAAACGCCGCGTCATGCGCGCTGCCTGCAGCGGAGCGAAGCGTCCCACGGACGGCGACTTTCGGCAAATCCTGTAGCGCGGATAGATCCGCGAAGCTGGTTTGCGGCGTGTAGTACCACTCGGTTTTTGCGTAGTCCAATTCATCGGGCTTGGTGGATAACCAATAAAAATTGCGGCTTAGCAACTGGCCGGTAGCCGAGAAAAGCTGCAGATTCAAAAAGTAAGCCGTCGAAATGTCCGCGGGCTCGGGGATAGCGATGGATTTCGCAACGCCGTCAGCGGCGACATCGACGTTAGCTTCGCGGGAAAACTTTTCCGCGCCAGCGATGTCGTAGAGCTTCGCAACGATTTTCAGCGCGTTCTGCGGGGATCGCGTGCTGTTGACGACGGCCACCGTGCGGTCGTCGTAGGAAAATTGCAGGTGAACGGGTTCGAGGGCAAGCTTTGAGGCGAAGTACCCGCCGGCCGGGCGCAGATCGTAGCTGTACAAATGCCAAATAAGGCTGGGCCAGGCGTTGTTCAGCATCCACTGAATGATGCCGGTGGATTTGTATTTGTTGCGGCCGTAGGCTTCAAACATCGCGCGCTGGCCTTCGTAGGTCATGGCTTGCGATTTCCACGCGTAGTCGGCGACGTCTTTTACTTTTCCATAGCGCATTTCGAGGGCATGGGTAAATAAATCGATGTTCTTGAATTGACTGCCGCCAGCGTGAAAGTTCCAGACATCGCTGATCGGCCAAAGTTTGTCTTCCGGAATAAATGTTTTCAGCTCATCGAGAGGCGGGACCGCCGGACCGGGGCTGGTTTCGGTATTGAAACCGTAGGCGCCGCCGGCGTTGGTGTCGAGGAGCCAGTAATCGGGAGGAACGTAATCGTAGGGACCGCTCATTTTCACGCCGGTGTCGCCCGGGATTTCGGATTTTTTCGCGGTGGCGGAAGAAATGACGGGCTTCGGCCAGTGAGTTTCTTTTTCGATTTCGAGATAGGCCTGTTCGCGGTCCGCTGGAGGCGGATTGTCGCTGCCGTTGAGCCAAATCAGAAGGCTGGGATGCTGGCGAAGGCGCAACAATTGATCGCGCAGCGAATTGACGGAAACCTGTTTGTTCTCTTCGTTCCACCTGCCCCATTTTTCCCAGGCATCGCAACAGCACCATCCGGCCATCACGAGAATTCCTTCGCGATCCGCGCGATCCAGGAAGGATTCGTCTTCCAGTTTTCCCTCGAGGCGAATGGTATTCAGCCCCATTTCCTTCACGTAACGGAACTCCGCTTCGCGGCGGGATTCGTCCACGCGCAGCATCATGTCCGGCGCCCAACCACCGCCGCGAACCAGCACTGGTTTGCCATTTACTTTCAGCAAGCGGTTTCCTTCGGGAGTCAATTCGGAATCGGTCTGGACAATTCCGAAGTGGATGGACTGCGTATCTGAAATTGCGTTTTGCGCGGTGACGAACTCAACCGTCAGTCTATGCAGAAAAGGTTCACCCATCTGGTAAGGCCACCAAAGTTTCGGGCGCAGGAGATTCAGCGCCGGAACAGCGTCCGGCGAAATCGTAATTTCACGCGATTCGTTCGCGGCGAGTTCCACCGCCTGCGCGAAATCAATGGACAGACCGCCGCCTGCGATCTTTCCGCGAAGAGTTCCCTTCACTGGCTCGGAGCTGGTGTTGTTCGCAAACGCACGCACAGTGAGGTGCGCGATTTCAGCTTTCGGCAAGTCGAGTTTTGTTTCAACGAAGGGATGACGTAACGCAACCGGACCAGTAGTTGAGAGGATGACTTCCTGCCACAAACCCATGTCTTTATCCGGCGGCGTCGGATTCCAGTCCACCCAGGTGATGCCAAGCTCGCCCGCCTTTGGCGCTGAAACAGAAATCGCGACAGCGTTTTTCGCACCGGGTCGAATGAATTCGGTCACATTGAAATCGTAGCGGCGAAACGCGCCAACCACTTCGTCAGAGCCGGCAACTTTTTTGCCATTGATCCAGATCTCAGCGCGATAGTTGATGCCACGAAACTGCATCCATACCTGTTTGCCCTTATCGGCGGCGGGAACTTCGAATTCATTTCGATACCACCACGGCACAGCATAAGGACTGTCGGCGGGCATTTCTTCATTGGCAAATTGACCGCCGATCTTATAGGCAACGCCGGGAAAACTGCGGAGATTCATGCCGAAGTAAGGATTTTTGTAAACGCCATTTTCGACGAGCACCGCGAAAACCGTCTTGGGCGCAGCGGTCGAATACCAACCGTGGGTAGAAAACCCAGGTTCAGATACATGGCTGGAGGGCGCGGAGACTTGCGCAGAACTCTGAACTTTCCAACCGTCTTTGAGAACGGTTTGCGCCGCAACGGGAGAAGCGGTTGAGAATAAGAAGGCGCTGAGAACAACTGCTGAAAACGGGCGGAAGATCGTCCGAGCGGAGGCAGAATGCATACGGAAGAAGGCAAGACGCTGCTTCGGCCGAAAACAGTGCATGGAGATACTCCAGTATTAAATCGTTTCAAGCAACGCCGCGAACCGCTGCCGCGCGGCGGTCGCAGGTAGTGTAGTTCGGCTCAAAAGCGTAAACAAGGTGCCGCAAAAAAGTGCAGGCTCTCCGCAACGAAAGGAGAGCCTGCAAATCGAGTCAATTTTCGGCGGAAGTCTTACTTCGACGGATTGATGTATGCGTTATTCGCGTGAGAGAACTCGACATCGGGGAGTTCGCTCTTGATCTGGACACGAACGTACTTGCCTTTTGCCCCTCCGTCTCCTGCGAAGCTGAGGAGATATTGGTTGTTCAGATGTAGGCGAAGTTCATCGAGATAAGGCTTGAAAGAAACTGGAGCCGCAAAGCCGAGGTAGTAAAGTTCTCCTCCAGTTTCGTCGGTCATCTTGCTGAGATTATTCTGGCCGAGATTGACCAGTCCGAATGCATGGCCGCGATGTGTGACACTCGGATAATAAATGCTCCAGAGATTGACGTTCTCGCGCTGCGCCCGGGAAATTACGGTGTCCAGATCCGGATAGAAAGGCCCCCATGCTCCGCGGAAGAAATCGATCCCGGAAGAGATGAGCAAGAGTGAACTGCGTCCGCCCGGTGAGGGCCACCGCTTCAGCCAGTCGATTACAGCAAGATACGGGCTGGAGCCAATGCCGAACCGCCCGAGCGGGATGCGCAGTGCTTTAGCGGCAAGCGCATGGTCGGTCGTAAAATCTTGCGCGATGTTTGCTTGCGAATTCGACGCATACGCGACCGCAATCGCGGTATTTGGCGGCTGCGCCATAATGAATTCTCTGAGCTCATTCCACTGGTTGGCTACGTCGGACTCCAGAGAGTCGTCAATCAAGATGGCGAGACTAAGCGAATCTCCTTTTTCCCAACCTGCAACCTGCTTTCTTTCTTTGTTGACCGTGAGTTGGATGTCACCCTTGGATACGGATGGTGGCGGTGCATTCTTTTTGCCGATGGCAGTAACGGTGATGGTGCTGTTGCCGGAAGCAGCGCTGCCAGGCGTGTCCGCGAAGAGCGCCGCGGAGCAAGCCAGCCCCAAAAACCCGGCCAGCGCAGCTGCAGTGCGAGTTATAGCGTTCATGATTCTTCACTCCCTTTCGTTGTTTCTTTGTGATTAGATGCGGCGCGGGTGTTTTCAGGTAGTCCCCCAATATTGTATGCGCCTTATCGCCTTCGCAAGAGAAAGTAATTGGACAATCAAGTATGAAACACAGAACTGAGGAAAAAGTTTCTGCGGCGACCAAGGCGTTCGACGTTTGTGCAATCGGAGGAGGAGCTACCGGAGCTGGATGTGCATTGGACGCACAACTGCGAGGTTTGAGCACGATCTTGCTGGATGCGAGTGACTTTGCTTCGGCAGCTTCGAGCGCTTCTACAAAATTGGTTCACGGCGGAGTCCGCTATCTGGAGCAAGCGATCAAGAATTTCAACCTGGAAGAGTACCGGATGGTGAAGAATGCGCTGCGCGAGAGACTCTATATGCTGGCGAACGCGCCGTACCTCGCCCATCCTGCGCACTTTGTGGTTCCCGTGTATTCGTGGGCGCGTGCCGCCTACTATCTGGTCGGAATGAAGATGTACGACGCGGTTGCAGCGGAGAGCAACCTGTTCCCGAGCCGCTTTTTATCCCGCGAAGAAACTCTAAAGAGTATGCCGGGGCTGAAGACGCAAGGTCTCCGCGGGGCTGTGTGTTATTCGGACGGACAGTTTGACGACGCACGCTACGATCTGGCGCTGATCGAAGCTTTTGTAGAGGCGGGTGGGACGGCGCTCAACTATGCGCGAGTGATTGGGTTTGGACAGGACGATCGAGGGATGCTTTCGTCAGCAGCGGTGCGCGATGAACTTTCCGGAGAGCAGTTCTCTGTTTCAGTGAAAAAGTTTGTGAATGCTACCGGAACCGGCGCGGACAGGATTCGTACGCTGGCCAATCCGATGCTTGCCCCAAGAATGCGCCCGAGTAAAGGAGTGCATCTGCTGTTCCCCGCTGAAACGTTCGCTGTGACAGACGCTCTGCTGGTTCCTCACACCGAAGATGGCCGCGTGATCTTCGCAGTGCCGTGGCAGGGGCGATTGCTGGTCGGAACCACCGATGACGAAGTAACCGCGGCGACCAGGATGGTGGTTACAAAAGACGAAGCGGAATATTTACTGCGGCAACTGAATCCGTACCTAGAGACTCCGCTGCGCCGTGAACAGGCCGTCAGTGGGATGGCCGGACTGCGACCGCTAGTGGCGGCAGCTGGAGGGCAAACCGCGACCAGCAAGCTGATCCGCGATCACGAGGTGGAACTCGACAGTTCGAGCGGATTGATCAGCATTCTGGGCGGCAAATGGACGACACACCGGTTAATGGCCGAGGACACGATAAACGCGGTGCAACGCGAAATGGGCGGACCAGTGACATCGAACAGGACTAAGCAGTATCCGCTGGCGGGCGCGGCCGGCTATGACAAAGATTTTTCAAAGGAGATCGAGAAAGAGTATTCTCTCCCCGCCGATGTCGCGCAGCATCTGGCGTCAAAATTCGGCACGCGGGCGCTGAAGGTTCTGGAAACGATCGACGAGAATCCATCCTGGAAACAGCGTATCGCTTCGGGGTCGTCTGTAATCGAGGCGGAAATTATATTTTGCATTCGCTACGAGATGGCGGAAACAGTCGAAGATCTTGTGGCGCGCAGAACCGGTACGCAATTTCGTGGCTGGCGAGAGGCGTTGCAAGTGGCGCCGCGCGTGGCGGAACTGCTGGCGCAGGAAAAACATTGGGGACCAAAGCAAAGAGAAGATGCGGTCTCGGAATATGCGACGAAAATTCAAGCGTTCCTGAATGAGCTCGATTTGAACGAGGGCAAGAAATGAAAGCGTATGTTGGAGCAATCGATCAAGGGACGACTAGCACGCGGTTCATTGTGTTCGACGCCGATGGCCGCATGGCGAGCGTTGCGCAGAAAGAGCACCAGCAGATTTATTCGCAGCCAGGTTGGGTAGAGCATGATCCGGCGGAGATTATCCGGAACACAAACGAGGTGGCAGCACAAGCGCTGCGAAGCGCGGGCATTTCGGTCAGCGAACTGGCGGCAGTGGGAATCACCAATCAGCGGGAAACGACCGTAATCTGGGACAAAAAAACGGGCCAAGCGATTGCCAATGCGATCGTTTGGCAAGACACGCGCGTGGCGGATGAGGTCTCTCGATACGCTTCGAATGGCGGACAGAATCGTTTTCGCGAAGCGACAGGCCTTCCGCTGAGTACCTACTTCAGCAGCCTGAAAGTGCGCTGGCTCCTGAACCACGTTGCCGACGCACGCGCAAAAGCGGAAGCTGGCGAATTGTTATTCGGAACCATAGATGCCTACCTCGTTTGGCATCTGACAGGCGGCCCGAATGGCGGAGTACACGTCACGGATATCACCAACGCAAGCCGCACGCAGTTCTTGAACTTGAAAACGCTACAGTGGGATGCGGCGTTGTTAAAAGCGTTCGAAGTTCCGGAAAATTTACTTCCGACCGTGAAATCCAGCAGCGAGGTATATGGCGAAGCAACGATTCCCGCACTGAAGGGGGTGCGCATCGCCGGGATACTTGGCGATCAGCAGGCGGCGCTGGCGGGACAGGCCTGTTTTCATCCGGGCGAAGTGAAAAATACGTACGGAACGGGCTGCTTTCTGTTGATGAACACCGGTGAACGCATGGTGCCGTCAACTTACGGATTGCTTACAACGGTAGCGTATAAATTTGGCAGTGCTCCGGCACATTACGCGCTTGAGGGAAGTGTTGCGATCACCGGAGCGCTGGTGCAATGGCTGCGGGACAACCTGGGAATGATCGAAAAGAGCGCCGACGTGGAAGCATTAGCGCGCAGCGTAAGAGACAACGGCGATGTCTATTTTGTTCCGGCATTCAGCGGGCTGTATGCGCCGTATTGGAAAGATTCGGCGCGTGGCGTGATTGCGGGTTTGACACGTTATGCGAACAAGGGACATCTGGCGCGGGCGGTTCTAGAGGCTACGGCTTACCAGACGCGCGACGTGGTTGAGGCCATGGAGAAAGACGCCGGGATATCACTGAAAAGCGTGCGCGTGGATGGCGGAATGGTTGGCAACGAGTTGTTGATGCAGTTTCAGGCGGATATCTTGAACCGTGAAGTGGTGCGGCCGGTGGTGCAGGAGACCACGGCGCTGGGCGCGGCTTACGCCGCCGGACTTGCGGTTGGCTTTTACAGCAGCGTGGAAGAATTGCGCAGCAAGTGGAAGTCCGATCGCATTTGGAAACCGGAAATGGCGCATGCCGACAGCGATCGGCTTTATCGCGGCTGGAAAAAAGCGGTGACACGATCTTTCGACTGGACGGAAAACTGAAGGGACGGAGAACTGGATGAACTCGGCCTGGCTGGGAGAATTTCTGGGAACGATGATTCTGATCCTGCTTGGCGATGGCGTCGTGGCGGGCGTGCTGCTGAAGAAATCGAAGGCCGAAGGCAGCGGATGGATGGTGATTACTGCAGGCTGGGCATTCGCAGTAATGGCCGGAGTTTTCGTGGCAATTGCGTGCCGGAGCGGAGACGCGCATCTGAATCCCGCGGTCACGATTGCGATGGCCGTGCGTGCCGGGAGCTTCCAAAAAGTTTTGCCGTACTTTATTGCGCAGGTGCTGGGAGCAATGGCGGGAGCGACGCTGGTCTGGCTGCATTATTTGCCGCACTGGAAAGAAACGGCGGAAAAGGACGTCAAGTTAAGTTGTTTCTGCACCGGGCCGGCAATTCGCAGCGCGATCCCCAATCTTTTGAGCGAGGTCATTGCCACGTTTGTATTGGTGTTTGTGGTCGGCGCGATTTTTTCCAAGGCCGTGGCTGCAGGAGGATTGGCCAGTGGTCTGGGCCCGTATCTTGTCGGGAGCCTGGTATGGGGAGTTGGACTTTCCCTGGGCGGCACAACGGGATACGCGATAAATCCGGCACGCGATTTTGGCCCGCGACTCATGCACGCGATCCTGCCAATCGCCGGAAAAGGCGGCTCTGATTGGCGCTACGCGCCGATTCCGATTGTGGGTCCGCTGGCTGGCGGCGTACTTGCAGGACTGGTGTTGCGAAGCTTGGGAATCTGATCGGCACAGGACTCCGCCTACTTTCATCAAACTAGTAGGCCATCGCGACATTTTGATTCAGTCATGAAGGAATTTCCGAATCCATATTATAAATTAGTATCGGTATCATTGGAGCGATGCGGGGAAGATCTTTGCTGCCTACTGGCGTCTCTTAACGGATCCTGAACAATCAAGCAGTTTGGAAGCGGCACTCAGCCAGGTGATCAGCCGTCCATTCGCGCGTGGTCTCGATGCGTTGGAGACGTTTTCTCCTACGCCTTACTCATGGACACTGTCGAAATGCCGGATCGCATGGCGGAGAACCTTGTTCTGTACATTCGCAAGAACAATTGGACGCTCGGCCGGCAACGACGCGAAAACGAATTCGCAAAACTTACCGACGGCGAAGTAGAGTCGGTGCAGGAGATCGTCCGCGAAGCTTTCGATGGGTACGCGGAACCCTAACCGGTGCTGCAGGAGACCTAAACTCTGATCAGCGGAATGAGTATTTGCATCGCTGCCACAGCAAGGCCAAGGGAGTGGCGAAAGTGGCAGCAGCAAGGAAGTTGGCGATTCGACTGTACTGGATGCTGAGAACCAACACAGCATATCCAGAGATCGTTCGTGTCGAGAGCAGCTCGCGGGTGGCGCTGGTCGGCGCAAGCTAGACCGAAGGGTTGATTGGGCGCTCTCGTCCCGGTGCACACCGGGATTCGGATAGAAGAATCATGGCTGAAGTTTTTGGCCGTATCGATGGTTGGCGGAACGATCTGCAGTCTGGTCGAGTCGCCGAAAGCCGGCGGTCGTTCCCGGCCGCCGGCCTGCCACAAGGAGCGGTTTTGCGGTTATCGCGCGGCGATTCCTTCCGAGCCGAAAGGCACCCCGGTGACGCTGGTAACCTGAGTGAGACTCCCATCGGATGCAACGCGGAATCCGACAATTGCGCCATTCAGACCGTCATTTGCGTAAAGGAAGCGGCTGTTATTGCTGAACGCCATGTCAACGGGTGCCCCGTTGATTGAGGCCGCCGCTTGATTGAGCAGCACCAGGTCGCCACGGGAAGAGATGGTATAACTGGAAATGCTTCCGCTGCCGGTATTCGATGTGTATGCGTAGTTGCCGTTATTCGGGACGTTCACCCAGCAAGCGAGGAATTGTTTGTCGCTCAGTGCCGGGGTGACGACTGTGAGGCTACCGTCGTCAGTTAGCTGGTAAGAAGTGAGCGAGGAAAATCCAAACGGTGCCGCGGGTGGTGGTGGTGCATTCGCGTTGGAGACGATGGCCATGTCATGCGAACTGAACGCCAATCCGAAAGGCACCGCCCCGTTGGAAGTGAAGGCAACACCGGGCTGGGCCAAACCGCGGTCTACAGCGAAAGTGTCAACCCGACTCGTTCCTTTTTCAGTGACCAGGAGGACGCTCCCATCCGGGCTGAAGGAAACTTGGGCCGGGGCCGCGTACCGTACGCCTGGCGGCAGGGTTTGCGTGGAATCGGCTAGCGAGACCAAGTGATTCGTGGCATCGATTCGAAAACCGGAGATGTTCGGAGTGATGCCGGGAGTGGCGGGAGTGCCGGGAGTGCCGGCGTTCAGGACGTAGACCAGGTCGCCTTGTACCGCTATGCTGACGGGAGAAGCGCCCCCGGATAAGACAGTATTCAGGAGGGTGAGATCGTCTCCCGATGCGGCAAACACGGAAACTGAATTGCTCCCCGCGTTCACCGCGAACAGCAGGCGCCCATCGCCGCTGAGCACCAGTGAGTTTTGCGAGGCCAGCGGAGCTATGTCGGCTACTGTGGCTTGTCCGGATTTTGTGGCTTGTCCGGAGCCGTTCCCGCTCCCACCAGTCGGCACCGCGTCGCCCACCAGCGTCAAGACGCCCTTGGCGTCTCGATGGAATACCATGATCGAGTTGCCGGCCGATTGATTTGTCAAGACGTAGACATCGCCCGTTTCCGCACGGGCGGCTTGAGACCCGGCCGCAAGCAGGGCAATCGCAATTGCCATGCAGGCCAGACGAAATGAGTTACGCTGCAATCGAATGTACATTTTTGGTAGTCTCCATGATTCTTTCTGACGCCGGGCGTCGTTCCGCAGTTTCGCGCTGGGCTCGGTGTGTTCGCCAAAATACCTGCGGACCCGGCACCGTGTCTTGATGGAACTCGCATGGAACCATGATTGTTCTCAAACTCGCGCACTTCGTTCATAATTGACGCAGAAAGACTTCCACTCCGGGCAGCGCAAAGGAGCCGCAGTGATCTTCCGCTTCGATCGCTTTCAGGCAGACGATGCTACCTTCCGCCTGATTGCCGATGACGTACCGGTACCCCTGGAGCCCAAGGCCCTCCGCCTGCTCCTCTATCTCATCCAGAACCGCGGCCGTCTGGTCCGCAAGCAAGAGCTGCTCGACGCCGTCTGGGCCGATGCCGTCGTCACCGAAAGCGCCCTCACCCGCTCCATCGGCCTCCTGCGCAAAACCCTGGACGACGACTCCCGTGAGCCCCGGTTTATCGAAACCGTCCCCACCGCCGGCTACCGATTCATCGCCCACGTCGAGACCGCTCCCGCCCCCCAACCGGCCGCAACCCATTCTTCCGCACCACCACAGGCCGCCCCCACGTTACGCAGGCCGCGGTTCCCGAGGATGGCGGCAATCCTGGCCCTCTGCCTGCTTCTTCTCGGTGTCGTCGGCTTGGTCGCTGCCAAACGCCTCCGCCCCGCCCCGGCCATCCATTCGCTGGCCGTCCTCCCCCTCGACAACCTCTCCGGCGACGCCTCGCAGGAGTACTTCGCCGACGGCATGACCGACGAACTCATCACGGAGCTCGCGCGTATCCCCAACCTTCGCGTGGTCTCCCGCACCTCGGTCATGGCCGACAAGGGCTCCCGCCGCCCACTCCGCGACATCGCCCGCCAGCTGGACGTCGAGGCCATCGTCGAAGGCTCCATCGTGCGCTCTGGCGACCGCGTTCGCATCACCGCGCAGCTTATCGACGGTCGCACGGACCACCACCTTTGGGCCCAATCCTTTGAAGGCTCCGCCTCGAATGTCCTCTTCCTCCAGGCCAGCGTCGCCCAGCAGATCGCCACCCAGGCCCGACTCATTCTCGATCCTCCCACGCCGCGCGCGCCGGTCAACGCCGGCGCTCACGACGCCTATCTCCGCGGCCGCTATTTTTTCAACAAACAGGATTTTTCTCACAGCCTCGAGTCCTTCCAGCAGGCAATGGCCCTCGACCCCACCTACGCCTCCGCCTACGCCGGCTATGCCTCCGCGCTTGATGCCGCAAGCGCTTTCGATATTGGCACGCCGGAAGAGCTCATGCCCAAAGCGATCACCGCCGCCCAGCGCGCCATCCAACTCGACCCCGAGAACGGCGAAGCGTACACCGAGCTTGGTAGCGTTCAAACCATCTACGAGTGGGACGGGGCGGCAGCCGAGCAGAACCTTACCCGGGGCATCGCCCTCAATCCCAACGACTCGATTGCCGAGTTCAAGTATGCGACCTATCTCGACGCCGCAAATCGCCCGCAGGATGCCGTCATTCACATGCGCCGCGCACTTCAACTCGATCCGCTATCCTTCTTCGTCAACCGCCGGCTGGGCGCTACTCTCTACCTTGCCCGCCAGTATGATCCCGCACTCGCCCAATTACAGCGTGCCGCCGAGATGGAGAACCAGCCCGGGAGCATAGATGACTACATCAGTCTCATCTACGAGCAGAAGGGCGACCGCGACGAGGCTGTGCAGCACGATCTGATAGCGTTGCACGCTGTCCATCCACAGGTCGACATCGCTAGTCTTCGTAGCGTGTATCAGCGGCACGGATGGCAGTCCTATTGGCCCGCCCGCAGCCGCGCTCTTCTCAGCACCTCCGCGCGTTCCTGTACCCCTTACTACATAGGCGTCGACGATCTTCGCGTCAACGAACTCGACCATGCCTTTCACTCGTTTCAACACGCGCTCGACAGCCATTGTATTTACATGGTGCTGATCCGCGTCGACCCCCTTTTCGACTCCGTCCGCCAGGACCCCAGATACACCGCTCTCCTGTCACGCATGCATCAGTAGTCGACTGCGACATGGAGATGGCTGCCAGTAAACGGGCCTCGGTCCCGCAATCGGTCGCGAGTCGCCATGCAGCGCGTTATCGCCAACGCGCTCAAATCTCAACCCTCTTTGTTGTCAACAAGAAAAGCGGAGCCGGAGTGCCAAATCGAGGTTTTCCCAACAACAATGGGAAATCTGCTATTGGGAATTTTGCTCGATGTCTTAGGAAGGCTTAGGAAGTTTCCAGCCGGAGCGATGGCCATAATCAGAAATCGAGAGAGATCTGCACACGTCTCTTTCGAAAAGAGGTGTTCTTGAATGGTCCCTCAGATTTACCATTCGCCATGCGGGCTCAGGGAGAATCTTGCGGGCGCCGCTTCAAGGTGGGCCGGTCGTCATCGGTTGTGTTGGGATTGTCGCCGCTAGGCTGCTTCTTGGACTGCTCAGTCCTGGTGCGAAGAGTGGGTTTGCCGGGTCCGTTGTCCTGCGCCTTGCGAGCAAATGTGATGTTGCGCAGCCGCTCCTTCACACTGTCAAATTCTGAACTCGTGACAATGTATTCGGGCCGGTTCGGCAAAATCCGTGCAATTTCCTTCTGCGCATTTTCGATGCGTTCGGGGGTCGGCGGATGAGTCGAAAACACCTTCGGGATGGTGCCCGGGCGACGCTTCTCATCAGCCTGAATTCGCTCGAAGAAAGTAATGTAGGCGTTCGGGTCGTACCCGGCCTTGTACATATACTGTAAGCCTAGGAAGTCCGCCTCGCGCTCCGCGTCGCGACTGAACTTCAAGAACGTCACCGGAAGGGCGATGTTCAAACCTTCATAGAGGCCGTACCCGGCTAATCCAGCGGGACCGAGAAGGGCCAAGGGAATAGTGGCGAGTTGCAGTATCTGGCCCTTGGTCGCGTTCTTCGTCCCATGCCTCGCAGCCACGTGGGATATCTCGTGAGCCATGACGCCCGCCAGCTCAGACTCCTCTTGGGCGCGAAGAATCAAACCGCTATTTACGTAAAAGAATCCTCCCGGCAGAGCGAAAGCATTGACCTCGTCGGAATCGATCACCTTAATCGTGAATGGTACCCGCGCATCCGAATTTCGCACCAGGTTTTGCCCGACACGGTTTACGTACTCAGTGACGACTGGGTCGTCGATAAGTTTCGACGAGCGCTCCACCTCTTGCGCCAGTTGTTTACCGAGCGCAATTTCCTTTTCCAACGAGTAGAAATTGGGACCCTTACCCACCTTCCGAGTGCCGATGGCCTCGACATCATCTTTTGAATTCCTCGGGTGTACAGTGTCCTGTTGGTCGACGGGATGCTGCTGCCCTTTGTCTGACGGGCCAGATCGATCTTCCACTTTCGCCGGGTCTGGTGCTGGCGAGGGACTCTGCGCCCAAGCGGTGCCCACCGTCAGTGCACCCAGAAGTGCTGACCTAATAATTCGCCGCAGCATAACCCTCACCTCTGCTAACACCGATCATTTCCATTTACGATGTGCACAACGATGAGATGCGCTTGTCGCGACGAGGTTTCCAAATCTGCCCTTCTCTGCGGCTGATACTGGCAGGTGCGATGCGTGCTTGCTTAAGTGTCGCTCGGCGGTTTGCATTGTCTCTAAATAATTCATTAAGTTAACTAATAGAGAGAGTTATTTCGCCTCGGCTCTGGAACTTTTCTGAATGTCGCGAATCTCGTTAAGCGCGTGGTAGCTGGTGGCGAAGGCACACCGCTTTTGCCTGTCGGTCTAGCTATCCTCACATCGGATCATTGCGATACGCCGGGGCAGGCATCGACAAGGTATTCTGTTGCACCATGAAAATCTATTTGGGCTTTACCGTTGCCGCGCCGCTTCGCTGAGCGTGCTCACTTCCTCGCCGGGAACAGTAATGCAGTTACATCTAAGCCTGGCGAAGACATCTTTCGCGGCAGCGTTTTCCCAGAGCGCCGCGCCCGGACAAACATCGAGCCAAACGGGATAACCGGGCAGCCAAGTCTCTCCGAATGCAACCAGTCGAGCTTCCGCTTTCGCTGCCTGCTCGATCAGACCGAGGGCCTTTGCCACGCTGGCTCGTTTGTCTAAGTAAACAGGGGCGGATTGGGCAATCGCCACGCGCACGGGCCTCAGTTTACTCCTGATGTCTGCTTAAGGTCATTCGGCGCGGAATTTTTCGCCGCTCGCGTTTTTCTCTGGCTTGCAAAACCAGCCCAGAGTTGTCCAGGTCCTAAAAATCCCGCAATCCGTAAATCCATTAAAGCGATTCTCCGGCATATTCTTTTTCGCTCCGTAGACTAAACAAAGAGGGCCAGGGGAAATCTCCCAGCCCTCGACATCGGACCGCGTCTACTTTCAAACTACCCCTGAGGTGGCTTGGAGCCGTCGGTCGCGCAACCGCCCTTGCCCTTGCAAGAGTTCTTGCCTTTGCAGCCGTTGTCGCTGGCTTTGCAACCGCCCTTGCCCTTGCAGGAGTTCTGGCCCTTACAAGCGTGCTTTTCTTTCACGTTCTTGTCGCCCTCCTGGCCCTGGTCCTGAGCGCTGAAGGAAGTCTTCAGCGAGGGCAGCAGAGTCGAAGCCTTAAGCGAAGCTCCGGTTCCGGCGAACAATCCCGCTAACGCCGCACCTGTGAGCATCGCTTTTGTAGTTTTCGTCATTTTCAAGTTCTCCTGTTGATAAGAATGGGATGCGGAACTCCGTCCGGCACTCTTTGCCTTCTTCGCGAATCTCGCTGCCCGGTCTGGGAAAACTACCTCCTGCTGTGATCCCCCAGGGGCGATCCCGTATGCCCGGAAAAGAATATTCCGTTCATTGAATGAGAGTCGCGAGGTGCCTAAAGGTTTCTGAAGTTCAAGGTGGACCGGATATTCGCCAACCTAACGGGCGGCCGCGTAGTAGCCTGTTTTTGCATAAACGCTGAGAGGCGGAAAGCCCTTGGGAGTCCGCAGTCTGATCTTGATCTTGCGCCAGCGGGCGTCGCGGGCGCGATTGCTCGGGTGGTAGCCCAGGACATATTGGTTGCGCAATTCCGCGCCAATTTTTGCAGCGATGTCGGTCAGGTCGTTTAGATTCTCCACTGCGAAGGCACGCCCACCGGTTAATTCTGTCATTTCGTTGAGCAGTGTGGGTCCATTGAGTTCCTCTGGCGTTCGACCGCGATTTTCGAGCGGGTCAAAGATGCCGATCGAATAGAGTTGCGTATCCGCTTCTCGCACCAGTCGCTTGATGTCTTTCTCGGTATAGCGGCTATTATTATCGCCACCGTCGGAAATGATCAGCAGCGCTCGTTTGCCGGAATGAGCGCTTCGCATCTGACTGAGTCCCAGATAAATGGCATCGAGTAACGCGGTCTGGCCCTTCGCAGAGGCTGAGAGCATACGGCTCTGCAAGTCTTCGACATTGCTCGTGAACGCGCTGAGAAGTTGAGCGCGCTCGTTGAAACCGACGAGAAAGAACTCATCTTCTGGGTTGGCGGTCTTGAAAAACTGTAAGGCGGCTTCCTTGGCCTTGCCGATTTTGTTGGCCATGCTGCCGCTGAGATCCAAGATGACACCGATTGATATCGGAACATCTTCGGATGAGAAATTAACGACTTCCTGCTCGATGTTGTCCTCGAATACGCGGAAGTTATCTGGCTCAAGACCGGTGACGATGCGGTTATACGGATCGGTGACGGTGACATTGACGAGTGCTAGATTTACGTCGATGTGCACGGCCTGATCCGGCTTAATGGGCTTCCCCGGCGTGTTGTGCTTCACATCATCGGAGACGAGCGACTGAGCGGATGCAGCCGCGGGAGAGCCGAAAATAACTGAGCCAAAGAGCAAGAGAAGAATGAGCTGAGCGGCTGAAAGGCGAGTCTTGATCATGCTAGTTTTCATGGTGCGTCCAGTTCCTTACTTCAGGTACAGCGCTCCCAAGGCTGGGAACTCGGGACGAGCACCGGAGAGTGGTTGGCATTCCAATGACCGATATTTCGAACGGCTAAATTTCTTTCCGTGCTTCCGCGGCAGTCCAGATCGATGCGCCCAGGAGAACAAGGTCCTTAATGAGGAATTGGCCCGCATCCCCAAGCATTGGAAACCCGTGAGAGAAATGGAATGCCCCAGGCGTGGAGAAGAGAAAACTCACTGTGAGCAAGAAGGTGATGACGGCTCCGATGCTACCAATGAACGAGAGCTTTGCCGAGAACGGGCGCTGTGCGATCAAGGCGGCGACAGCGATCTCGATCGCTCCGATCAGATTGGAAACGGCCTGAACGCTGAAAATTCGATACAACCAGGACATCAGCGGACTGCTCGCCACCAGGGGCTGAATCCCGTGGGCCTCATCAGCGGTGAATTTGAGAGCGCCAATGAGCAAAAGCGTGATCACTAGCCCATAACGTGAGACGTGCATGCCCACTTTTTCCAATGAAGTCGCCTCGGCTCGCAATAGCGACGTCGCAAACTTCGTTTCCGCAGGCAAACTTTGACTAGCTGCATTCATATTCCTGGCTCGCTTTCCCGGGATTGCCGGCACAAAATAATTTGCAGAAGAATCCATACTGAGTCGTGCGCTGGTGGAGCATTCTGAGTGGAGCTCCCGGCTTCGGCACAGTACCGAATCCGGGAGTGGTATCAAACGGCGAAGCTCCTTACGTTAAAACGTGATTTTGCCGGTGACCTGCACGATCCGCGCATCAACAGCGGCGGCGGCGAAGGCGCCATAAGGCGTCGTTGCCGGCGTGACGGTGCTGATGATCGTTCCAAATTGAGTGGAGTTGGCCGTGTTCGCCACCGGATTGGCGAAATTGGGATGGTTGAGAACGTTATAGGCGTTGGCGCCGATCTGTAGGTTGAGCCGTTCATTTAGCTTGAAGTTTTTCCGCAAGCTAAGATCAGTATTGAAATAACCTGGCCCGCGGAAAGCATTTCGTCCCAGCGATCCGATGAAATCGGACGCCGCGCCAAACTGTGCGGTAGTAAAGCACGGATTGCTTGTGTTCACGGCACCGCTCGAGCAATTTGTCTGCACGGTGCTTATGGGTTGCGCCAACACCGTGGCGACTGGACTGCCGTTTAAAAACAGATTATTTGCGCCGAGGGTGCTGGTAAAAGCTCCGTCAACGACGCTGAACGGAAACCCGGAGCGCCGGAAGAACGTCCCCGATACCGTCCAGCCACCAATCGCACTATTCAGCAAGCGATTGCTGGCCCTAACCGGGAGTTCCCAAACGTAGCTGGCATTGAGGCTGTGACGCAGATCATTGTCGCCCGAGGCATACCCTGCCGCAGGGTTAAACGGATTAATTTGCGTGAGGATGCTGTTGTTAAAGCTGTACGGAAGGACTCCGCCATTGGAAGAAACGTCCAAGGCGTGACTGTACGTATACGCAATCCGGCCGGTAAAGCCACGCAAGATATTCTGCTGCGCCGAGACTGTGACTCCGTTGTAATTAGAGTAGGCGCTGTTGGTCAGCTGCTGAACCGTTCCCACGCGGGCGTCTGGCGCCGTCGCAGGCAAACCAAACACGCCGAAGGCATTCTGGTAAGGATTGTTAAGAAGCTCGTCATAGCCACGGTTTCCTACGTAGTTGGCTGAAACGACGGTCCGGGTACCGAACGTATGTTGAATCTCCAAATTCCACTCAACGTACTTGGGATTGAGAATCCTGTTGGCGGTGTTTTGCAGCGTTGGCACCGTGCATCCGGCGGGAGCGGCATTCAAGAAGCTACCAACCGTTCCACCCGAATTGTAGGTGGATTGGAATGCCGTGTTACAACCGGCCAAAAGACTCGCACCGCTTCCAGTCTCATTAAACGCAACCGCTCCGGAAGGCAAGTTAAAGTTGGTCACCTGCGGGAAGTTGGTCGTGAAGGCGTCCAGAATTGTGCCCGGATAGAGGTCGGTGAAGAGACCCACTCCAGCGCGAATCACGGTATTGTTTCCGAATGGTGTCCATGCCAGGCCAAAACGCGGTTGGAAGACTATCTTCTCCACATTCGGAAGGATGCCGTGGCGTCCCGTGATAAAAGCCTGGTTGTAAGGAATCGTCGAGTCGTGAGACAGCTGCTCAAAAGGCGAGGCTGGCAATGTCGCGCAGTTCGATTGGCAAACGCCGGAAGAGTTGCGATCAGCGCGGAGAGTGAACGTAAGTCTCAGCTTGGAAGAAGCGCGAAATTGGTCCTGGAAGTACAAGCCCAGGCTGTAAAACGCGATGGGCTGCTCCGAATGCAGGGCGAAACGCTCAGCGGCCGAGGACGTGACTGTGTCATTCGCGAAACCGCCAAGAGAAGTGGTTATCGCCGGATACGGGAGTTCGCCAGCCGTAAAATCGCTGACGTCGTCTCGCCGAAAGTTAACGCCCAGCTTGAAATCGTGATTCCCGCGTGTGATGGACAGGTCGTCGACAATTTGCCACTGCTCGACGTTGCGGCCCTGCGGAAACAAGACGCCGAAAGGAAACTGTCCTGCTCCAGACCCCAAGGGGGTCAGAGCTGTATCCGACGAAACGAGATTGCCAGGGAAGAGCGTAAGCGCGGCGCTCAAGTTCGGGCTGTTGAACAACGCGGAGTACAGCAGGTTGGAGAAGATAAAGTTGTTCACCACGCGCGGGCTGAAGATATGCGTATAGTTCAACTGGCCCTCATCCTGGGGCTGCACACTATGCTCGTTGAAGGCGGGGTTGATAGGATCTGTATAGGTGGGTTGTACGCCGCGATCGAACTTCACGCGGCCAAATACCTTGTCTTTTTCGCTGAGGTTATAGTCGATGCGCGCCGTGAGCAGCCACTCGTTGTTTCCGTTGGGGACGGAGGTGCGGTACGTCTCCAGACAAGACGTGTTCGCGGATCCCGGGATAGCACCGAGGGTTCCGCAGCTATTCGCCACCGGCACCGCTCTGGAGATTCCTGGAGCATTGTTGTAGAGATTGAATGCATTCGTATAAAAAGCCTGCGCCGTCGCTGGTATGTTGGCTAGCGTAAATGCTTCGAACGCTGGAGTAGGCACATTCACCGATTGGCTGGTTCCGAAAATATAGCGGGTCCCCTCTGTATCAACGAAGAAAAATGCCTTGTCTTTCTTGATCGGCCCGCCGATCGACGCAGCCCAGGCGTTATTATTCTCAAACGGACGCGGAACACCGCCGGCATTATTGAAAAAATCATTTGCGCTGAGTGCCCGGCCAGTCCAGTTGTAGACGGCGTCGCCGTGGAACAAGTTGGTACCCGACTTCGTGTTGTAGTCGATTTGCGCGCCAGCTTGACGGCCGTATTGTCCCGTGTAGCCGTTCACCACCACAGCCACTTCTTCTACCTCGTTGGAACCGAGCAGCAGGTTACTTGCACCCGAGTTATTAAGGTTAAGAAACGGATCGTTGTAGTCGTTGCCGTTTACTGTGAACAGGTTGGACGTACCAGGCAACCCGAAAGCGCTGAAGTTGCCGAACCCGCCACCGCTGGAAGTATTGCCGGTAATGCCGGGAGTCAGTATCGCATTGTAGGTAAGGTCGCCACCCGGATTCGGAACGTTGGCTATTTCACGATTCGAAACGTTCGCTGTGATATTGGCGTCTTCAGTCTGAAGAAGGGCCGTCCCAGAAGTAACTTCAACCACCTGACTGGCGTCGCCGAGCACTAGCGCAAGGTTTACAGTTGCGGTTTGGCCCAGCTGAACCTGAATCTTGGAGTTCATGGTGCGAAAGCCTTTCTGTTCGACGGTCAATGTATAGTCGCCCGGCTTCAGAAAGGAAAAGAGATAGATACCGGAATCGTTGGTGGCGGCGACGTTAGTCTCGCCGGTGGCAGCCTTCTTGAGAGTCACCGTGGCGTTGGCAATTATCCCGCCCGAGGGGTCCGTAACTGTGCCTGTGACGGCTCCGGTCACGATGTTCTGGGCCATGAGGAATCCTGGACTGCCAATCAGTGCCAGCAATAGAGCCGCTCTAGCGATGGATAATGACAGCCTGGTTCTATCCAGGATCTGCATCTGACTAAAATTTCCGGCCTCGGCCCATAGACCGAGCGGAAAACGAATCGCAAACGACAACAAACCGTGAATAGTCTCTGACCACTCTTTCATCCTGCACACCCCTAATTGTGATTTGCAATGAAACACGGCAACTCCCTTCAGAGAATCTCTAGAAAACTTCCCGAAGAGAGCCCGGCAATGTGACTAACGAGTCAGCGGAAAGTTTCCAAGCATAAATATATTTTTTCGTCAGATAAATTCTGGAGGAATTACAAGTCCAACTGAAAACTCGTTGCGCACGCGGGACCTGACAGAAAGCCTCCCGGTGACGGGCTGCTGGTTCGCGGCTTAAAGAAAGGAAAACCTGTTTGCTCAGGCGGTTTCGGCATTTTGAAACGGGCGCAGGAGAGAAGGGCATGGCCCCTTTGAGTGCGCGCGTCGGTAACTGAGATGTTCGACAGTTTAGAAGGTTTCAATCTCGTGGAGCCGAAAGAGCTATACCGGACTGAAACTCTTTCGCGAACATCACATAAGCAGGCACAGGCGATCCAGCTAACGGTGTGCGCGAGCATGCAGGCTTGCGTGCTCCGAGCAGGCTAACCTTTGTTCCGTCGAGCGTACGTCCGTATGCAAATCGGGCACGGCGAATAGCCCTCGCGAATGGCTTCCTCGACTTGGAGAAATTTGGGTTTGCCATGCAAATGCGAACAGCTTGGAATGTGAAAGGTCATGTCGTGCGCGTCCTGGGATACGGCTACAAGCCCCGTAACCGCACGCAGATCGGGAGAATCCGATGGACTCTGGTGTCCCAGTCGGGGCAACATAATTCGTTTTATGGAGAATAAAACAAAGCCCAACGGAACTGCGGCGGCTGCTGTCAAAGCCCAGGCCAGAACAGCGCGACGCGAGGCGTGAATTCTCTCTTCCGATCCCAGACTCGGTCTCTGGTCCAGTCTCCCGCGCAGTCGATCGTGAAAGCCTTCCGGCAGCGCCAAAGTGCGCTCATCGCGATATAGACGAATAATGTTGCGGGTCCCTTCAAGAACCGCAGTGCAGTGGCAGCATTCTGCGAAATGAAATTCGAGAGCAGTTCTCTGTTTGCAGTCTAGCTCATCATCGACGTAGTCCGAGATCTCCCGCCAAACCTCTTCGCAAGTTATTCCCATGTTTTCCTTGCCTCTTTGAATGCTAATGCCACCTGGCCACGCTGCTGCAGCTCCGGCAAAAGAATGTCCCTCAACATCAAACGAGCGCGCCGGAGGCGTGTTTTTACAGCGCCTCGGGTAATTCCCAAAACGTTGGCAGTTTCCGTTATGCTCAATTCGTTCACGTCACGAAGAATAAAGGCCACCCGGTAGTGTTCTTCGAGCAGAGCCAGGGCATTTGCCAGGGCATCGCGAATCTCTGAACGTTCCAAGGCTTCTGAAGGCATCTCCCGCCAATCCTCAAAGTCTTTAGGGACGTACGTTCCGCCGTCATCAGCTCCGTT
This sequence comes from uncultured Acidobacteriota bacterium, assembly GCA_963732135.1. Classification (GTDB taxonomy): domain Bacteria; phylum Acidobacteriota; class Terriglobia; order Acidiferrales; family UBA7541; genus Acidiferrum. Next base: position 14,297 of record CAVSYC010000008.1, on the reverse strand, counting down.
AGTCAACGAAAGCATCCTTCCGTGCCTCAGCTTTCGCCTGCACGTCCTTGCCTCATTGATCGCAATCTGAACGAGCCAGGTCCCGAAGGCCGATTCCTGCCGAAACTGATGAAGACGCGCCAGCGCTTTCAGCAGTACATCCTGGGTTACATCTTCGGCGTCCTCTCTGCTTCCCAGCATAGAAACCAGTGTCGCGTAGACAGTACGTTGATAAGGCTGGATGAGATCAAGGAATGAATCCTTGTCGCCCCCCAGAACCCTCCTGATCAAGACCTGTTCCTTGGCTCTAGTAAGGTCGCGGCGCGCATCATTTTCCGCGCGATTTGTCGTCCCGTATAAGCCGGTGCGCCGATCCGTTAAGACACTTCCGCTGCAATCGTGATCAACGAACAAAGTCATGCCCTGTAGTTTTGCGCTCACCAGCCAAATGCGATCTCTCCGTCCGACAAAGCTCGCATCCTCTTACACAGCCCTGTTCACACACTTCATTACGAAACGCTGCCGGCAGGGATGGTCTCGTTGATGTGAACGCGAGCACATCTCTGTCACGCAGCGAACTGATCGGATTTAGGAAACGCCCTTGCTTTAGTTCTCAATCAAACGCGCCCGGAGATGAGATTCGCGTCTTGCGAAAGAGTTTCCGACGAGAAGCGGGATTCATCGGCGGATAGCGACACGACCAGACAGTGCTGGAGTCATGCCTCGTGGGGAAACTCAAGTGAGGGTCTCAAAACCTGATCAACAATCCGCCGGTGAACGCCAGATTATTTTGCAAATTCCCGGTGACCCTTTGGTTGTAGTTGGGCACACCCGAATAGAAGTCACGCACTTCGACCCGGAAGCCGATCGGTATTTTTAGGACATGGACAACTGTTCGGGTGTCGATCCCACCCCCAAATACTAAGGTTCTAGTATTTGTGCCCCGCTGAAACGAGGACGCGGCAGGGGGCACGCTTTCGAGGAACCGCGCATAACCTCCACCAAACGACAACCAGGGGGAAAACGCGCCGTCTGGATGGAACTTCACTCGGACGTGGGGAGTGAGAAAAATGAATGCATATTCACCGATAGCATTCTGGGACTTTTGACTGAGTTTCACATCAAGCGGAGATGCCAGGAAATCAACGCCGCCGTCGACTGCAAACTTTTGTCTACGGACAAACTCTCGATCGAATTCGGCTCCCAACGTCAAGCTCGAATCGAAACTTATATCTCGAGTAGGGAGTACTGTCCCGCCCGGCGCTATCAGGCTTGCACCTGGAGATAAAGTTTGGCTTGGTGTCACGATCCCACCGATCACCAGCCCGACTTCGTTTTTGTCCTGCGCCAGAGCCGGAAGAGACCACAAGGCGGCGGTCATGAATAATCCGACTTGCCATTTGGTCTTGTTCTTAACGAAAAGTTTCACTGCTTGCGTAATATGCGGCCCAACACGGATTGACTTCACGTGAAAAATCTCCCTTAAGCGAATTTCTCGATCGCCTGATGAAAAAACGGAAAGCGGTTTAACGGATTCGTGACTTAGCGGACTGACAAGGGAATCGGGCATGAACAGGCACGGGAGATTACACCCCGAACTCCCTCACGATATTTCAAACGAGTGATGACCTACTTGCCGCTGGAGCCTTCTGAAGCGGTCTCTTTGCCGTGGGATCGGTCTGCGAACTGCATGATCACCGAGCGCGGCACAGGGATGTTATAGACGTCGTAGGCGGTCTGAATTCTGGTCAGGAAGAGCTGTTGCCCAACGCGCTGGAAACTCACTTGGGGCTTGTCGGTGGAAGCGCCTTTGATCTCTATTGGGTGGACAAACACACTCATCCGATGGTCATGGTTGCTCAGGACCAATCCGTCGAATTTATCATCCGAAAAAGTACTTAGCGTGTATGTTCCGGCGGGGAACGTCTCGCCATCGACCACAAACTCGAAGGGCAGTGTTACACGAATCTGGTCTCGAATGTCAGCCATGGCTGCCGCACTCAGTCCAAGAAGGCAAATGAGTGTGAGCAGAACACTCGCGAATGTAATTTTCATCATTTCTCCTATCAAACGTTGGGGTTCTTGTTGCTGATCCGTGCCGCGCTCGATTTTTGATTACGCGAGACCGGCCTTTAACGCCCGTTTCCTCAAAACGCGTACAAACGATGAGATGGGGTTTTCGCGACAAGGTTTCCAGAATTGCCGAGAAGATTCTCGCTGGTCGGTGCGAAGCGGTAGGAAGGGGGCGTAATGCCTAACGGGAACCGAGATGCTGAAACTCCCGTGAATTAGAAACCGGCGTGTAACTTTTCGGCTCCTGGGAAATCTCATCAGTCTGGCGAGTCTTCGGTGGAGAAGACTGAACGGGAAAAAGCGAACTCAAGCTTGGAGCAGAAATGAAAATCGCGGTTGCCATATTTTTCTTTCTTGGACTGTTTGGTTTTCGTGTCGGCCAAAAAAACCCGCCAGCCAACCAAGCGGTTCCTCCATCTTTTGGCTTAGAAGTCGGCCAGCGCGCGCCGGCATTTGCTTTGGCCGATCACAAATAGCCCATCGAGGCGCGGAACTGGCGACCGTTGGTTGAATGATGGGTACCTTCGGAGGTGCGCTGGAAGCGCGCCAAATCGATGCCAGTAACGGAAAAACTCACTGCCGAAGTTACGGGGGAAGTCGAGACGGAGGAGGGCGTGCTTGTCATCCGCCGCATCCATGTAGCGATGCGATTGGTGGCGCCTGAACAGACCCGAGCAATCGTCGCGCGCACGCATGGCATTTACGCGATGCGCTGCCCCCTTTATCGCACTTTGCATAAGGCCATCCAGCTTTCTTCGTCGTTCGAGTTAGTGTCTGCCGCGGCCTCCGGGTGAAGTCATTGAGACAAGCGGTAGACGAGTTGGTCGGGCCAAAACAACAATATCGATCGTGGATAGGCTGGCAACATGAGCATGAATTCGCAAGTGCGGCCTAACGAGACTGAACTTATAAGGAGCGTTTGCAACGGAGAGCGAGAAGCTTTCTACGAGCTGGTACGCCCTTACGAACGCATGATTTACGTGACCGCGATTTCAGTTGTGAAAAACTCAGCCGACGCGGAGGAAGTAGCACAGGAAGCCGTTCTCAAGGCATTCTCTAACCTCGCTAGTTTCCGCTCGGAATCAAAATTCAGCACGTGGCTAGTGCAAATTACCTACAACGAAGCGAGAATGAAACTGCGGAAGGCGCGTTCGCATCTCTACGACTCAATCGATGAGCAAAAGCAAAACGAAGAGGGTGAGTATCGACCGAAAGACTACGCCGACTGGCGCCCCATATCTTCCGAATTGTTGGAAGAAAACGAAGTGCGGCAAGCATTGCAGAATGCCATCAGCGCGCTCAGCCCCGCTTATCGCGAGGTGCTGGTCCTTCGCGACCTTCAGCAGTTGAGCATCAAAGAGACGATGAGTATTCTCGGCGTCTCGGAAGCAACCATAAAAACGCGACTTCACCGTGCGCGGTTGCATTTAAGAGATAGCCTGGCTCCTGGGATCGACGGTTCTTGGATTAAAGGAAAACCGTATCGGAAGGTGAGAGCTTGGTAAGAAAGCGGGCTGGAATGGCCACCATCGAAATCAGTTGCGTCGAAGTCTGGCGTGAAATCTCCAATTACCTTGATGAAGAGATTTCTCGCGAGGTACGTGAAAGAATGGAGGCGCATTTCAAAGTCTGCGCGCATTGCACGGCGGTACTCGACGGAACCCGAAACATCGTAGGGCTGGTCGGTGACGGAAGGGTGTTTCAAATGCCTGACGGGTTTAGCAAGCGGCTTCACAAAAAGATTCAAAAGCTTCCGTGAACTTGCACCTTCGCCGAAGGGTTCACTCTAGCTTCGGATCAGCGATGTCCTGGTTATCCATATACATCCAGAGCTTCCAATCGCCTTCCTTGTTTCTCCTCCAAATATCCACATAGCGATCTCTGCGCCGGATCGGGCGACCGCCGTCCCTGGGCGCCAGCGTTAACTCATGCCATCCATAATCATAGGCAATGTCTCCTTGCAGACGAATTTCAATGAAAATCGCCGACAGCTTTGCTGTAAAGCGTTCGAATAGACTCGCCAGCCGAGTCTTCAGGGCATCCAATCCGCTCTCGCCAAATTCGCTCGGTTGGCCGTCGGAGAAACTAACCAGGTCTGGGTCAGTAATCGCCAGTATCCGGGACGCATCCGCCAGGTTGAAAGCCTCCCGGAATTCCGTCTTAACCACGTTGATTGCATACAAGTCGTCCATTTCCATCTCCGGCGTCTCATCGCGATGTCAATGATCAAACCGCAACTCAAAATACTAACAGACGTAGCCGCGACGGATCGTTTCGAGTATTTGCGCTCCCAATTCAGCCGCAGATTCTGAAATGCACTAGTCGAAACCTTTTGACGCGACGCGAGTCCCATCACTTACCGGTGGCTTTCCACCGGTACCGGCCCAAGAAACCTATTCCAACTCTCTCGGGAGACTCCAATGCGACTATCTAGATCATCTTCTTTAGGATCAAAAGCTCTTTTCGTAGCTTTCGTGGCACTGACGTTTTACTCGCTTGCGGCACGCCTCGCACCGGCTCGCGCGCAGAACAGTACCGGCAGCGGACAAAAGGCGGAGCCGCCGAGAGTCGTCCTGCCATTACAAAAAGGTTTCTTCAATGGGGCAGAGGCGCTCTACATCACACCCGAAGTAGGCGTCGACCCGAATGCTCCGGCAGCGATCATCGCCGCCGCACAACAGGTCGCCAAGGGGTTCAATTCTAACTTCATTCCTACGAACTTCGGCACGCTCCCGAACTCTCCTGCAGTCGACGACATCTTCGTATTCAGCAATTTTAAGCAAGGAAATGTGCTGGCCTCCGCGCCCCATCCGGCGGGTCCTGCGAACGCCGATACCAATTACTCTCCGTTATGGCAGGTCAGCTTGGTCGCATGGAACTCTGGGCGCCAGGGACGCGTGCTGACGTCGCAGACCGACATCGATAATGCGGCACACGACGGCGACGTCACGATCACAAAAACGCCTATTATCGTCGAGTGCTCGGTGATGTTCACGCCCGGCGGCGGGCTGCTTCCAGGAGCCAGCATTATCGGTGACGCTGACCACCGCTCTGGAACAGGCGACGCCCAATAGCAAGGTTGCGATAGGCAAAGCACGTGGCAACTCGTTCGCTGGTGGTGTGGCAAAACGGACGGGGAACAAAGCAACATCTGGGAACAAAGCAATATTCCGGAGGAAAGTACCGATTACACCTATTCAATTGGTACCTTTGGCGAGGAGCGGGGCTCAGTGCCGATGCATTAAGAGCGTCTATCCTCGCAAAGTTCGATATCCCGAGCAAGAACGACTTGCGCGCGGATTCTTTAGCGACGTCCGCTCAACCTCTCCGGAATCACGCCCGGGTCAGACGACCGACAATCTCGAGGAGAACAGCATCCGCCCGAACCTCAATTTCCTGAGCGGTTTGGTCTTGTATGGGATGCGCTACGTAGACCGCGTCAAAATCGGGACGGTTGAGCGCCGCAGCCTGGGCCCGTGCAGCCGTCTGGAACTCCGCGGTGGCGATGGCTACCGCAGGCACTCCCAAATTCTCCAGATTTATTGTATCGTGCAAACTGCACGTTGTGCACGACCCTCAATCAGCTAGTGCTTCGACAACCGCGTCGACCCCTCTCAGCTGCTCAATGATTTCGACCGGGGCCGGCTTCGCGAACGTGGGTTTCATCACGCGTATTAAGCTTGCCACGTGAAACCGCTCGCGCAGCAGAGTCTCCAGTCGATCAAGAAAGAGGCTACCGCCAGCTTTGCTGATGTCCAACAGACCGACGGTCTTGCCGTGCAGAGTGGGCAGCCGTTCAGGCGGCCGCGATACCTTTACCGGAGTTTCGTTCATCGGATTGATTAATCTGATCGCCATTTGTATTCCTTTCCGGGAGTTGTTTTGTGTCTCTTGAGAAAACATTTTCAAGCAAAGCAGTTTCAGCCGCCAGGCGGCCGAGAATACGCTGCCTTGGGTTCAAATGGGATACGTAACCATTTCGCTCCCGCGCGGCCCGGCAGCCCAGCTCCCGATCACCGCGGAAAACTTCCCAGCAGTCCCGCCCGTTACGATGATGCGAATCGAGTCTGGTGAGCGGAATTTCTGGTAGCAACGCTCACCGTCGATCAGGATCTCTTTATATTTCGAAACCAGCTGGCTGCCCTCTGCGTCGGGAGCGTTCTCGTATGCTCGAACCGGAACGCCCGTGTTTTCGAACAGAAAGTCGCGTGCCTGCTGCTTGATCCAACCGGCTCGATGAATGGTTCGCGCGTGCTCGGGACCCAGCACTACAATCGCTTCGTACCCGAGGCAGGCCCGATAAGTCCAAACGGTCGCGAGCGCGTAGGAAATCGACTTCAAAACCTGCTCTGGCGTGCGCGCAGTGTGCTCGCTGACGCCGTGCGGAGCTTCCGCCGCAAATATTGTCAAGGCGCTTTGCTGGGGTTGAAACCCGCGCTCCACGTGGAACGGCTCCCACGGATTCGCCTCTTCGTGCTCGGCGATGCAGTAACAAAACTTGCCGGGATTTCCGAGCGTGGACATATCGATTCCATCCGGCCGCGCACCCCCGATGTTCACAAGTATCAACTGCAGCGCTCGCCCCAGCGTGCTGTTCGCCCGAGCAACGTTGCTGAAGGCGTTTTGGCGGTAAGCGAACCCGAGTTCGTTTCGAATGGGCCCATTAATAATGACCAGCGGCGCCGCAGAGTGCGTGGTGGCCTGAACGCCATGCACGTTGAGACGCTCATCGCACACCGCGCGAACTAGCGGCAGCAACACCCTCATCATCTCCGGAACGCAGCCCGCCATCACCGCGTTAGCAGCGATCTTCTCGACCGTGGCCTCCCCATAGCAAGGCGGCACACGGGCAACTATTTCGCTCCGGTCGACCGCCACGGCACTGAGCATGCGAGCGATGCGCTCCGGCGTCGGAGGAATCACCGGCAGTGCGTCGCCGAACGTGCGGAAGCAATACTCGAACGGGTCCTCGGCGTCTGGAACTTCGATGACAGAGGCCTGAAGGCCTTGCGCGGAGCCGATCGCGGCTGCCGGCGCGAATTCTCCTCCGACCTTCGGTTCCAAGTGTCTCGACATACAGCCGGGCTTGCTTTGCGGTGCACCGTCGAACTCTTCGGCAACCGGCGCGCAGTGCATCTGGACAGCAATCGCATTTAGCACTGACTTGTCAAAACCGAAATGCGAACGCAGGACGCGGCCGCCGGGACCGAGCAGAAACAGCGAGGGTACGAAGGTCAGATCGAAGCGACGGGACAGCGCCAAGCCGGAATCTAGTTGCACGGGGAAAACTGTTGCTAGTTGTTGAGTGAACTGGTTGGTCGCCGCCTGATCATCCTGGGAAATACCAATCACTCGCGCTCCAAGAGCCAGTTTGTTCAGGTAGGGGACGGCCAGCCGGCACGTCGGGCAGTCCGTTTCGAAAAACACGATAAGCGCAAGATCATTCCCCAGATCGAGTCCAGGAATTGGGGGCGCGGTTTGGCCGATGTCGAGCACGGTATCAGATATCGCAAACTTCCTGGTGTAGCGTTGCATAACTACTAGGGCGCGGTCGCTTCCGATACAACCGCTGCAAGTACACAAACTGCGCGTTAATTGCCCGCGGGATTCCTTCGGTTCTTGATTTCTTTGGTTCGAACCCGGCGAGAAATTCCTCCGCGGCCCGCCAGTTCTCCGATTCGCCGGCGCGATTTTTGTCCTCGCGCAGTGTCGAAGAGCCGTGCACACCGGCAACGCGGGGGACAAACTGGGTCTTTTTCTGCGCCGGCGCAACGGCAAGGATGGATTTGGCGGCGGCGATCTCGTCGTGATCGTTTGCCGAACTCACAAAGATGGGAACGGTCACTTTGGCCGCGGCCTCATGCACCGCGTTCGGAGAGTCGAGATACTCTCCCGGAGAAAAGCCGAGCACTCCAGCGACCTCATCGTGATGTTCCGCAGCAAGCACGAAGACGAGAGCTGCCGAATAACTGCTTCCCCAGACCAAGACTTTGCCATTGTTTCCAGACGACCTGGCCCAGGCCAAGGCCGCTTCCATGTCTTTAAGAACATCGAAGTACTCGCCATTATGCCCTACGTGGCGGACGGTTTCGTTTTGTTGGCCCCAGAGATAACCACCGGAACGTTGGTCGATCGCTAGGCAGTTAAAACCCAGTTTGACCAGCCGTGGGGCAATTGGCGCGTACTCAGCGCGGTTCGATCCAGCTTGGTGGAACAACAGAATGTAAGGCTGCGAATTGCTGCCGGCCGGATAGAAGTCGGCATAGACCTTTACACCATCGGACGCCGTGAGCGTAATCTGCTCCCGGGCCTTCACCGGCAACGCCAAGCCTATGGTTATGAGCAGGAGTTGAAACACAACTCGAAGCGCCCCTTTTTTGCAGGAGACGCTCGTTTTTGCATGTTTCTGCGGGATTTGCATTTTTCTTTGTGTCAAGGCTTTTGCACAACTCAGCTCAAGCTGTTCGATGATTCGCCCCGGAAATAGTTTCAGCCAAACACTCGCCCGAAAAGAAACGCCGAGAAGCTCTCCTCTAGTCCATACCGAGAAGATCGCCCAAGCCTTCCATATCGATCTGGTGGAGCTGCTCCTGGGTGGTCTAGTCAGCTCTTGCCTATCCGCATTTTCTCTGTGAGTTTTTAACAGTACTGGTTATTTTTTCAGCGAGCTGGCAGTCAAAAACTGCACGGTGACTCGAAGACCTATTGGCAAGGACCGAGTGTCGTCGTCCAAGCCGATCACTGCTTCCAGGATGTCGCGGTCACTCTTATCAGACGGGTCTCCGGTGCTTATGCTTTTCCTGCCCATCATCGCAGATATCCTGGTAACCGAGCCTTGGAGCTTCTTGCCCTCGAGGGCATCAGCTTGGATAATCACCTTCTGTCCAACAGAGAGCTTATCTACATCCCTTTCATCTACCTCTGCCTTGATGTGTCGCGTCGACGTATCCGCAAGACTGAACAGAGGGCGGGGAGTGACTGTACTGAATGATTCGCCGCTCCTGGCATAAACCCTCAAAACCGTTCCATCGATCGGAGCAAGGATTGCGCACTTTGCGATACGTTCCTGGACCGTTCGCACGCGGCCCTCGGCCGCGAGCACCTCTGCGTCAGCTCGCGCCTTTTCTTCTCGCAAGGGAGGCGCGGCAAGTAACTCCTCGGTTCGAACAGCGGCTTGCAGGTTAGCATCTGCGACCCCGAGATCGCGGACGGCTTGATCATAAGTAGCCCGAGAGATCTCTTCCTTTTCATAGAGAGCGCGCTGCATGCCGAGCCGCGACTTAGCCTCTTCGAATGTTGCCCGGGCAGCTGCCGTCTTTTCAGTCGCTATTTTCTTCTCCTCATCACGTGCACCCCTCAGAATTCGGGTTCTTGTCTGACGTGCGCCATCCGCTTCGGCTACAGCGGTTTGCAAACTCGCTTGCAAATCATCGCAGCCGATCTCCCCAAGTAGGGTCCCACTTTTTACGAACTGACCTTCTTTCACGTAGACAGCCTTTAGGATGCCATCCGCAGCAGCTCCCACCTGTGTCGTTTCCGAGGCTCCCTCGACCCTTCCAGGGGAGGCAAACGCAACAGTCGCAGCCGCACTTTCAGAGGATATTCCACGAGCTTGCACGGAATTCCTGTTCCGGGAAGTCCCTAAGAACGCGGCAGCCACAAGGATCATGACCATCGCGGAACCACCAATGCTCCATCTGCTGCGAGCAGTCATAGCTTTTTCTCTTCTGGTTCTAGTTGGCCATCGCACAGAGTGACTGTGCGATCTGCGAATTCCTGCCATCGCGGATCGTGGGTCACGACGACCACCGTTCTCCCGTCGTTATCAACCTGACTTCGCAGAATTTGACATATGTTCCTTCCAGCCTGGGCATCCAGAGATGCGGTCGGCTCATCTGCGAGAAGAATGGGAGGATTTCCGGCTAAAGCCCGCGCAATTGCAACTCGCTGCTTTTCCCCGGGACTGAGTTCGTTGGGCTCTTGGTTGAGCTTATCTCCCAAACCGAATCGAACGAGTAGATCTCTTGCCATTTCCGTTCGGCCAGGCAGCGTCGCATCACGAAGCTCAAAGCCAAGTGCGACATTGTCAATCGCGGAAAGCGAGCGAAAAAGTCGAAAGGCTTGGAAAACAAAACTGATTTTCTTCTGACGAACAGCTGTCCTCTCTGTTTCACTCAATCCGTTTACCGCGACGCCCTCGATGAACACCGTGCCTTCGTCGGGCGATAACAAGCAGCCAAGCAGTGACAACAACGTGGTTTTCCCGCTGCCAGAGGGCCCCATAACCAGCGAAAGCGTGCCACGCTCGAAGGATTGTGAAACGCCCCGCAGCGCACGGACTTGTGCCTCCCGCTTGCCGAACGTGATTTGCTCCGAACCATAAAATCAACCCACTGTCAGCTCAAGGCAAAGAACGTTGCTTGTAAAACTCGCTGCGGACTTGATTTATCAGGCTGCAACTTGTTGTGTATGATTTAATCTAAACATACACACCGGGAGGTCATAAGCTATTCCTGGCTGACTGGAATCTCTGAAGTTGCGCTGGTGGTGTTTGTGCGGAACGGCGAAAGGCGTTGCCACCCGCTTCGAGTCATGACCCTGCCAAGTTTGGCAATGTGCTCCTTGGCGTCCATTGCTTCAGTTCGAAGCGCCCTCACAGTGGAGCCGGGAAGGGTGTTCCGTGCCTAATCACTTCCTAGGAGTTGAAGGTGCGAGTGTCTCGAATATTGTAGCGTCCGCGTGCGGCCAGAGAACCGCAGATGGCATCATGGTCAGAAGGACAAATGTTTGTAGGAATTGTTTTGTTGGCATTTCACTCCTCCATTGGTGCTATTCCCGGATACAAGTCCGAACAGACATTCTCTGATGGGGCAGCCGATGAAGCCGGATTTTCTGATAGCGCTCTCTATCCCGCGGTAGAACAGTCAGAGGATCAATTGAGCCGAAGCCCCGAATAAATGCGTTCAGGAGTGCCAGGGGTTAACGACGGCCACACCCGTGGGCTGAAAGTGATGCACATTTCGCGTCACAACCGTCATGTCGTGAACAAGGGCAGTGGCCGCGATGAGAGCGTCACGATCAGAGCGAGGACTGGGCACGTGGAGCCTAGCGCACCGCTGGGCAATAGCAGTATCAATCGCAAGGATGCGACCGTCGAAGGCGGGCAAAACATGGCCATCCATCCAGGTTCGAAGAACCGCACCCTGTTTCCGGTCACGCCGTTCGATGAGCAGGATTCCTATCTCTAGTTCCAATATTGAGATCACAGATAGATAAAGACTCGCAGCCGGAAGCGCCTGGGCCCACATTCTGACGCCGCGATCCGCCTTCGTAGCTTTTCTTAACTCGGAAACTACATTAGTATCGAGGAGATACATCAGGACAAATCTGCCGGCTGGTGGAGGTTGCCTTTCATGCGAGGCGGCTCAAATTCAACTTCGGCGGCCTGTGGCATTCCCAACAGGTCCACAATGCTCTTCTGCCCCTCGGTAAGCTTCTGGTATTCCTCAACAGTAAGTAGCACGTGAGACGGACGTCCTCGGTCAGTGATGAAGACCGGACCGCGTTTGGCCGCTCTCTTCGCCCTGCTGGTGTCCTGATTAAACTCTCGACTGGATAGTTTGGTAGTGGCCATGAAAGCCGTCCTTAATGTAGAAACGTACCTACATCGTAGCCAAGACTTACGAGGAACGCAACATAGACTATGGCCAGGCTTGTCGCCAAACCTTCATTTATCGGATTACGGAAGATTGCCCGTTATTCGTCCACAATCGGAGACGCTCGCCAGCAGCATTTGTACGACTGCCGATCATTCCAGTTTGTCTCCCCGCCCTCTTACTGCGTTATCCGATGCGCGAGCTGGATCCACCAGGCCATCGTGGAGACATAGCTGCTCAGCAGACCGAAGGCAATAAAAAGAGCGACAGCGACGTCGAAAGAACGATCCAGCCGGCGCGTCATGGCCAGCTTGACCAGCCACAGGACAAGAACGACCGTGACCGTCGCTCCCCAGAAGGTAGGAAAAAAGGCGGCGTGACTGGCTCGAAAAAATAGGTTCCGCATAGGGCCGATGCGTCCTATACCGGCCTGGGCGGCCGATAACGTACCCATCATCATCAAGGCACGATGCCGCTCGGAGGTGCGCCTAAATAAAAAACCGGCTCCTATGAAGAACGTGAAGTTGGCAACCTCAGCCAGCGGAAGGGTAAGAAAACGATACGGCCCAAAGGGTGGGAAGGAGCTGGGATCCGCGTAACGGATCTGCAGCAGAGCCGTGAAGACCCCGATGGGAACTATGACCGCGTAAAGCACGACGGCAGCCATTCCCAGCTTCATGTGCAAACGGCGATTGCCCGTTGTCACAAGGCCGCATTGCAGCGCGAAAAGCACCATCCAGCAGGTCATCAGTCCGCCATGGACGTAAACCAGAGAAGCACTCTGCTGCGTAACTGGTTGTCCCGCATCGTTGAGGCCGTGCAGGTAGAACACGTGAAAGCCGATTGCCACGCCGACGAGCATCACGACGCAGGCGATCACATAGAAAAGGCGCTCTCTTCGTTCCCTTTGAAACGTCCGAGCATGGGCCGTGGCCGCTGCACCAGTGGAACTCATACACTCTCTCCGCGGCGTTCATTTTCATCCGCCAGGAAGCGCACAGAGAAATCAGAAATAGATCTATCGGATGCCAATCCGGCGTGGAACTCGTCTTCGAGTCACATCGCTAAGGCCCACGTTGGAATATGCCCTAGCCGACCATGGTACTACGTGCACTCAACTCCGAGCAGATGGTCGGCAACCCGTAATCGCCTAGAAAAATTTGAGCTCTTGGTGCCACCCTTGAGGCTCCGTTCTTTCTTATTGCCGCCTTTTGCCGCCGCGACAAATCGCTAAGTCATTGGTAGAAAACCCAATGAGCGACCCGACACATGGGTGACAGTTTGTACCGGACACATAGGTGACACTTCCTCCCCTAGGGGAGGAAGCGATGCCTTGGAAGGAGTGTTCGGTTATGGATGAACGTGTTCGTTTTGTGGGGCGCTTGCTGGACGGGGAGAAAATGGTCGCGCTCTGTCGCGAGTTCGCCATCTCGCGCAAAACCGGTTACAAAATCTTTGAGCGCTACAAGGAATACGGTCTGGAAGCTCTGACCGACCGTTCCCGCAGGCCCTGGCGTTACGCCAACCAACTGCCTCAGCAGGTGGAGGCCGCCATTCTGAATCTCAAACGGGAAAAACCCTACTGGGGCGCGCGCAAGATCCGCGAACGCTTGCTGCGTCGCTTTTCCTGTGAGGTGAAGGTTCCGGCGCGCAGCACCATCCACGCCGTGCTCGATCGCCACGGCCTGGTCCAACGCAGAGGGCGCCGCCGCAATCATGCTCAAGGCACGCCCTTGTCGCTGGGGCAAGAGCCCAACGAGCTGTGGTGCACCGACTACAAAGGTGAGTTCCTGCTGGGCAACAAAAAATACTGTTACCCGCTGACCGTCACCGATCATGCCTCGCGCTATCTCCTCCTCTGTGAAGCCCTTGAATCTACCTGTGAAGCTCTTGCTTTTACGGCCTTTGCGCGCTTATTTAAAGAGCGCGGCCTGCCCACTAGCATCCGCTCGGACAACGGCGTGCCCTTCGCCTCGCCCAACTCTCTGTTCAACCTCTCCAAGCTCTCGGTCTGGTGGTTGCGCCTGGGCATCACCATCGAACGCATCCAGCCCGGTCATCCGCAGCAGAATGGCCGGCATGAACGCATGCACCTCACGCTCAAAACGCAAACCACGCGCCCCGCAGGCGGGAACAGCCTGCAGCAGCAGAGCAAATTCGATGATTTTCTCGAAGAGTTCAACAACGAGCGGCCCCATGAGGCCTTGGACATGAAGTGCCCCGCGGAAGTCTACACTCCCGCCATCCGCCGCTATGCCGGCCTGCCAGAACTTGCTTATCCGTTTCACGACCGTGTCATTCACGTCACCAACTGCGGACGCATCTGTCTGCACCGCAAAAAAATTAATCTCAGCACGGTCTTCGCAGGACAGGCCCTGGGGATCAAAGAAGTCGAAGAAGGTATTTGGCTGGTCAGCTTTATGGAGTACGATCTCGGCTACATCGATCTGGAGGAAAAAACTCTGCAGCCTCTCGACAACCCTTTTGGCCCAAAAGTGTAACCTATGTCTCCGGTACGATCTGTCACCTATGTCTCCGGGCCGGACCCAAGGTAACTGGAGCGGGCGATGGGAATCGAACCCATGTCCG
>CAVSYC010000007.1:0-231835 GCA_963732135.1 uncultured Acidobacteriota bacterium | reverse complement strand
GACGGGCATGGTTACAGGGCGGGGAAAAGTGAAACACCCTCGTCGTGGCGTATCAACGTTCTTGGGCTGCTTGGGATTCGTGCCCTCAGTTGCTATGCATATAGGTCAGTCGGGCAATCTATCGGTGGTGGGGTTGCAAATGCAAACTCCATGTGAGGAAGCGTTACTCCATCCTTCCGCAGGCAGCATTTTTTGTATTTCGCCCTCGAATCACAGGGACAAGGCTCGTTACGCCCCACATGATGAAACCTTGCATGCGGCCAAGTGCGTGTCGTCTTCTCGACGTCCCAGTCGTCAAACGGCCTTCTCAGCCGATCTGCAGCGTACCGCACTGTCGCATAGTTAAAATTGTCTTTGTCTTCTCCGGTCTTGGGATCACTGGCAAAGAGCACGGAATACTTTTGGGCCGGGTTCTCGACGTAGGCCACTCCTAGGATCCTTCCATCGGTGATCACTCGACCGCAAAGCTGCCCGCCGTAGACCTCCCCGGGACGATGTCCGCAAGGCGTTCGGGGCTTTACGACGGCGCCACAGATCGAACATTTCTTCTCGAGGTGAAGCCCCTCAGGGCTAAAAAATAGTTTGTACGGAACTGGAATCGGAGAAGATCGATGGAAGCAGTTGCGGCAGTTTACTCGGCTTCCGGAAACTCCCAAACTTGACCGCTTATTTGTCGGACCGAATTCATTGGGCGGTCTTTGAGTTTAGTAGATTTTCTCCGCCCATTTTTGCATCGTATTTTCACATTCCGAGTTCATATCACTTCTGGTACCTCCTCGCTGCCGGTTTCGAGGAGGTTATTTGGCGCGGCTATCTGCAGCCGCGTTTTGTTCAACGATTTGGGCTCATGCGAGGAATCTTTCTGCTCGGGTTAGCCTGGAGCGCATTTCATTTTCTGAGCGATTTCCAGACGACCACACGCGATTACGAGCTTCTTCTAAGATTGACTTCCCGCCTCAGCTTGTGCCTCGCGATGAGTTATGTGCTCGGCTGGCTGACCTTGCGCTCCGGCTCAATTTGGTCCTTACGTGCTGGGGACTGCTAGCCTTTGCTCTTTTCCGATTCTGGCCACCGTCCAGTGCGAAGGAGGTTTCCAAACGGGTTCCAGAAATCCGGGCAGAATTGCCTGTTTGAAGGTGAGCGCTACGTGAACCGCATCTTGCGGAACGTAATCCCCATGGAACGTCTGGCCGAGGCGCGCGGAGTCAACTCCAAGAACTCGGGGCCTCTGTCCCTTCCACGACGATCACGAGCCGAGTCTCGTCAATCAGCGTGCGCAGTGTTGTTCGCGTCTCACAGTAAACGTTGTGATATACTTGTATAGCGAGGTAGTTATGCTGGCCATTCGACTTCCGCAGTCCATCGAAAAGCGCCTGGAGAAGCTTGCCCGGCGTACCGGGCGCACCAAGACCTACTATGTCCGGGAAGCCATCCTCGAGCACCTGGAAGAGATCGAGGACTTGTATCTGGCTGAAGGCGCCATGGAACGCATCCGCAGCGGTGAAGAGCGGACCATCCCCTTGAAGCAAGTCATGAAGCGACATGGCTTACAACGTTGAGCTGTCTGAGTCAGCGGAGCGGGAACTCGGCAAACTCGACACGTCACAGGCCAAGCGCATCCTGAAGTTCCTGCATCAACGAGTCGCCAAACTAGACGATCCGCGCAGCATCGCAGAGGCGTTGCACGGCTCGCGGCTTGGAGAGTTCTGCAAATACCGTGTAGGCGATTATCGGCTCATCTGCAAGATCGAAGACGACCGCTTGATCGTTCTTGTCCTTCGCGTCGGCCATCGCAAGGAAATCTATCGCTAGTAAGCAGCCTGAAACGACCCTCTCTATCAGTTTTCAGGAATCGAGAGGATGTATTTCCAAAGCCTCGCACCTGGCAGCGTGAGCTTTTTTCCAGCGATCGGGGAGCCAGGCGTCGATGTCGTTTGCCGGCCACGAGGGAAGATTCATCAGCAGTTGCATGAAGTAGAGTTGCGGATCCATCTCGTGGCGGCGGCAGCTACTGGTCAAGCTGGCCAGAATCGCTGCCGTCCGTCCGCCGCGCGGGTTTCCGACGAACAGCGAGTTTTTGCGGTTCAGAACCACACGCTTCATCTCCCGTTCACTCACATTGTTGTCGATGGGCACCGCGCCGTCGCTGCTGAACACTGTTAGTTCCTCCCATTGGCTGAGCGTGTAGTTCACCGCTTCCGCCATGGGATGCCAAGTCGCTTTGGCCATAGGTCGTCACCGTAGGCATTGCACTTTCTAAACGAAAAGATTGCCCGCCAATCAAATTCGCTCTTGGTGCGACGATAGCAGCTGCAAGCCGTGAAAAAGCTTTGGAGGCATTTACAAGAGCGAATTCAAAGGAACCAAAAGCGAATCGCTCAACTTTGGCAAGGCGCTCAAGCACCGCGTCCGGTTGAGTAGTCTGTGGGACCGCCAAGAAAAGCAATGCTGTAATGAACCAGAGTTTCATGTACTCACCGAAATGAACGACTGCAAAAACCGTTTCAGGGAGATAGCCGTATTTTAGAACGGATTCAAAGCCAAAAGCTTGCAGAACAAACCCATTATATCCCTCACAATTCCTCATACTGCTTGATAAACGCGGAAATCGCCGAAGTTGATTTCGGTGCGGGGAACTCTTCCGGTTTCGCGACGTACCAGGAGTTATTCGGCCTGACTCGCAAGAATAGGGCGCAACGAATAGATAATCCGATTGAGTTCCGATTGCGTAACGTTTTGGCTGGCACCTTGTGCCCGCCCAACGGAAAGCTCAATTTCGTGGTCGTGTGCATCAAAGGCGTCGATAGTGACTGTCTTGTCGCGCGTGGGGTCGCCTTGCTGGAACCCCCGTAGCCATTCGGTTTGGAATGAGTATAGTCCGCCCTGTAAAGCGCCCGTCCACATCGGCTTTAGCATCAGGAGAACTGAACTTGAGACCATTTTTTGCCTTGATAAAGATAAGTGTATATCGCGGGGTGTCAGATTCAGAATTTTAGAGCGCAGCGCATAGTTTGAGCGCGTTGCTTCTTCGCCGAAAAGTCTTTTGAGGCCAGCTTCGTTTTCAGTACCTTCGCTTGTCAATACTTTCAATTGATTGACACTCTGTGCCGGGTCGTGAAGCATGATGAAGAGATTATTTGAAAAATAGACTAGCTCCATGCTTTTGAGATCTTCCTCGCGCTTCACATCGGTCCAAGGCGCTTCGAATTGATATCCGTAAAACGTGAAGTTTCGTCCTGCGGTCTGCTCGATGGAAAAGTCTGCTAATGACCTTGGCACCATCCAAAATTCCGGCTTCGCCCGAGTCTTCCACCAAACCATAGAGAGCAAAGTAACCGGGCGAATATATATAAGAAGGAGTACGCCCAAGGCTATGCAGATGATTGTTGAAGGCTTCAGTATGCGCCGCGCACTCATAGTGTCCAGACGAAGTATATTGCAAGTGCCTGATAACGCCGTTACCGTCCATTTGAATTGTATTGGGCACTACGGTTTCGGCGGATTGGAAATTTCGGCCCAATTCGCGAGAAATTCTGAGATGCCGTTGTTTACATTTTTTCCCAAATCGGCTTTCGGCCAAACTTGGTTGTAGATCACGTAGCCGCCCGGCAAAACGAGAGATTTGGCTTTGCCGCCTATCGCGGAGATTACGCAAGTTTGCCAGGCGCGGAATTCCAGACCGTAAAGGGGCAAAGTCGCGAATCCTGGTTCCGTGCTGCGAATGTCGGCAATGTGAGTTCCCTGATGCGCCATGGCAATTTGCATCAAGGTATCTTTCAACCTGTCACCATCAATCGTGACGTCGAAAACGATTCCATCCGGCGAATCTGCGGTGGACTTTGCACTGTCGTTTTTAGGTACTTCGTTTGCCGTGCCGAAACCAACTTCAACTCCATTTTGCTCACCGGGCCCACCGAAAGCCGCGACGGCGCGTTTCGCCTGGTCTGCGGTGGGATAACCGGGAACAAATTGATGGCTTCCCGGTGTGGCATCGGCCGGTGCAGCATCACCGCCCTTGGCATAGTCGATCTCTTGCGGAGTAATTTCGGAGACGGATTGGAGAACCAGCCGCGCACTGTACCGGTTCAGGTTTCCGAAACCACTCACCCCAATCGCTTTGCCGGCAGCGTCGCGTTGCAACCCGATGTCTTTTGTTCCGTCTAACCGTCCGACGAACGTCGCGTTCACGCTGAACTTGACGCAACCTGGGCACAGGCCTTCGGTCTTTGCGGGAGTCGACAAGAGTTTGTCGAACTCTTTGAAGTCTTTGTTCTTGTCTAGAGTGACGGTCGCCCGGCTGACGCTGTTGATTACTGCAGGATTATTTTTGGCTAGCTGCAGCCGCAAGAAGGTCGCGGGACCGGCCTTGCCTTTGCTCCCTTCCGGATAGGCGAGCCAGATCGCGTTGACGGCCTGATTGCAACCGCTTCCATTGATAGCGAATTCTCCGAAACCTGCGACAGCCGTGCCTTTTATGCGCACGAATTTCCCGTCGAACGACTGCGGATTGGAAAGAATGTCGCAAACGGCGGTGTCAACAACTTGAGCGCTAAGGGAGACTGGAATCAACAGACAACTCAATGCAAGGACACAAAAATGAATTCGTTTCATTCAACGGCTCCGTCGTCGCAAGTGGCTGCCAGGGAAATGCGTTAAGTGTATATCACGGTTATTAAGTTAGGTGCTACCAGTTTATGCGAGCCATGCCGTCATGAGATTTAGTTTCGCAAACGCGATTCGCGGGGAGTGAGAAGTCTCGTTTTAAACACGCGTCGATTTGTTTCAGTGTAAGCGTTCGCTGCTGGCCGTCTTGTGTCGGAGGGATGCAGCTGCTAGGGGCGCGGCGATTTTGCCGGCGGGTTGATCTCGTCGGTGAAAATGTCGTCAGTATGAGCCCTGGCGATGGCGAGATCCAGGCGGGACAACAGCTGAGCCAGCGATTCACCATTTCGGCGTTTCAGCATGGCCAGGGTGTTTCGCCCCTCGCGCCCTGTTCGATTGTCTCTTCGATGTATGGGAAGTCGGGAAGACCGCTGGTGGGAGTGTTCGTGGCGGCGTCTTCGTTTAGGCCGCCTCTTGGTTGGGGAGCTGCAGACTTGCGGCGACGTTCCAAGGTAACAACTCCTCGATGCGCTTGATCGGATGATCCGCGATACGGGACAACACATTCCGTAGATAACTTTCCGGATCGATTCCGTTCAGCTTGGCGGTACCGAGCAGACTGTAAATCGCGGCTGCACTTTCTCCACCGCCGTCGGAACCTGCAAAAAGAAAATTCTTTCGGCCCAGAGCCACGACTCGCAACGCTCGTTCCGCAGCATTATTATCGATTTCGATGCCGCCGTCATCACAGAAGCGCAGCAGCGCTACCCACCGTCCGAGTGCGTAACGAACAGCCATGGCCGTATCGGATTTTCTCGAGAGTTTCCCTAAGGTTTCCTCGAGCCATTGTTTCAGCGATTCCAGCAACGGCCTGCTGCGTGTGTTGCGCACCTCACGCCGTTCGTCGGGCGGACGTCCTCGGATTTCTTTCTCGATGGCATGCAACGCCGCGATGCGTTGCAGAGCCTCAGACGCAACGGGGGATTTGTGCGCAACCTCGAGATCGTAAAACTTTCTCCGTACGTGCGCCCAGCACGCCGCTTCCTGAATGTGCCCCGCTTCATAGATCTGATCAAAGCCTGCGTAACCATCCGCTTGCAGCGTGCCGGTAAAGTTGCTCAGGTGAGATTGCGGATGTTCGCCCTTGCGATCCGGTGAATACGCGAACCACACCGCGGCTGGTGTGATGTCTCCCGCGGGACGATCGTCGCGCACGTACGTCCACAGCCGCCCCGTTTTGGTTTTGCCCAACCCTGGGGCCAACACCGGAACTGGCGTGTCATCCGCGTGTAGTTTCTCCGCAGCCATCACGTGACGCCGCAACGCTTCGACCAGCGGTGCGAGCAGCCGGCTGGATGCGCCAACCCACTCCGCCAGGGTGGAGCGATCTAACTCCACGCCGACACGAGCAAAGATCTGCGACTGGCGATAAAGGGGCAAGTGGTCACAGTATTTCGATACCAGCACGTGGGCCAGCAGCCCAGGCCCAGCAATGCTTCGCTCGATCGGCCGGCTCGGCGCTTCGGCCTGCACGATGCGATCGCAACATCCGCAAGCCAGCTTGGGACGAACGTACCGGATGACTTTGAGACTGGCTGGCACGTATTCCAGGATTTCCGAAACATCTTCGCCAAGATGCTTCAGCTTACCTCCGCAGTCCGGACAAGCTTCTTGCTTCGGAAGAATCTTTCGCACTTCGCGTGGCAAGTGATCAGGCAACGGTCGCCGTACAGGTCGTGCTGCCGCGGTGTTTGGTGGGGCTGGTTCCTTCACTGCAGCTGTTTCTTTGCTTCGCCTTGCTTCTAGTTCTTCCAGCCGCAGTTCCAGCTGTTCGATCTGGTGTTCCCGCTTCTCCGACGAGCGGCCGAACTGCTGGCGCCGCAGTTTTGCGATCAGCAGCTTCAAGTGTTCGATTTCCTCATCGCGCGAAGCGAGCTGTTTCTGATGCGAGAAGAGTTGCTCGCGCAGCGTCAGGATGAGTGCCTTTAATGCTTCGGAATCGAGTTGATCGAGGTCGCGCGGTGTGGCGGTATTCATTGCACGCGAACATATCGCACGTTTTTACAGCATGATGAAAACGCGTCAGAAAATAGAAAAAATCTTTTCTCTCACACCGCCATCTGCGGATCATAACTGCGTACCGGACGCCGCCAATCGATTCCTTCAAGCAGCATGGATAACTGCGCGGGCGTCAGTGCCACCGTTCCGCTCGTCGCTTGTGGCCACGTGAATTTTCCTCGCTCGATTCTTTTTGCAAAAAGACACAGCCCATCGCCGTCCCACCACAACATCTTGATCAGATCTCCTCGGCGCCCGCGAAACACAAACACATGTCCGGAAAACGGATTCTCTTTGAGCGCCGTCTGCACCATTCCGCTCAAGCCCGTAAATCCTCGCCGTAGATCCTTATCAAATCTCCATGCAACCCACGCTAAATCAAGACAGCGTAGTTCCCGAATCCTTTCGAATTCTTCTTCGCAAATACTTGGGGAAGCCGGAAGTGAAATCACTCGCTCCCGATGGAACTCCCTGCACGGGAACAACTCGCGGCCTATTGCAGAGGGCAAGAATCACGGCTGGCAGGCTCGTTCCTGTCGGCAAAGAAACGGATCGGCGTTGGGAACAAGGCGAAGATCCAAGCATGATTGATTCTGATATCTACGTTTATGAAAAACGGACGAACCTGGTGATTGCCGATCCTTCGGAGCGGAAGAGATGGTTTGCCATTGGCGTTAGACGGTTAATCAGAGAATCAGGCTTGAGCCAAAAAACCGTTTACAAGATTCTGGCGAGTGCGCCCGGTCGCCGTCAGACACTATCCAGCTTTAGGCAAGCCATCGATAGGATCACAATATGAGTATTAGTAGCCGCTTGGTTGCGACTTCCCACGGCGAGCCTTCTGACTCGGAATAACTTCCGGTTGGCTGGTGATCCGGGCACAACCCCGAGAAATATCCAGTGTCCTTAAGCTGCGGCCCATTCGCTTCCCAAAGTATGCAAAACATTCGATACCCTCTTTGCTCTCCTTATTATATCCATTCAATAACCGCTTTACTTTTAGTTAGTTAACCCACCGTGCTACCAACTCGGCAACGGAACGCGCATTGCTCGGATTTACACGGCGTGGCAGCGCAACGTGTGCCCGATCGTGCCTCTCTGGTGGAGAGATCATGAACAAACTAGGCTTGAGTGACCTGATCGCATCTGTGCGACTAGGTAGCGCGTTGTGTTTGGCGGTGCTGTGTGGGGTTCTGGCGGCGGGAACCTCCGCGCAAACCAACAGTACGTGGACTGATACCACGGGTAATTGGAGCAATGCCGCAAATTGGAACAACGGGGTGCCTAACGGCAATTTCAACGCGCTGATCAGCAATGGAAATCCCGGAGTGGCGACAGTCAATATGGATATTAATGCGACGATCGCGAATCTGGAGCTGGATACGCAGAACACGTTGAACATCCAAGCTGGCAAGACGCTGACGTTCCAGTCGAGCAGCGGAAGTACCGCCGCGGGCGGAGGAACCATCAATGTGGCGTCGGGCGGAACGATCCTGGTGGCGGGAGGCGGCAGCCTTGCGACATTCTCAGATACGTCATCAACGAACATCAACATGCTCGGGGCAAACAGCCTGATTACCGGAGCAACGGGCACGGAGAAATTGACTCTATTGGCCGTCAACGGTAGCGGAGCCATGAGTAATGCGCAGTTCGACATTGGTTCCGTCACGGTGAGCGGCGGAACTATGACCATTACACCGAATAGTAACGGCGTTGATATCGAAGAATTGCTGGTCGTCAACGCGGGGAGCACTTTGAATATTACCGGTGGACCATTCAAGAATTTTGACCCGACGACGGGAACTCTGGGGGGTGTTGCGGCAGGCGGCGTTGGAGATCCGACGGTCGGGATTCATCTGCAGGGCACGCTCAAATTCGATGGCGCCAATGTTTTGGCTTTGTCATTCGGTATGCCTCTGACGCTTGACGGACCGAACGCTAAGATCGTGGATCAGAATAACAACAATGCTTTGACAAATCTGAGCTCGTTGGGACTGGAAGGAAAGTTGCAACTGGAGAATGGGGCAAGTCTGTCCACCAATGTAGGTCTAAGCGCAGGTAACTTCAATGATTTGGAAGTGCGCAGCGGGAGCACGCTCAACATTGGAGGAACGCTTGAATTTAGTGAGTCAACGGTGACAGTTGACGCCAGCACGATGAAAGTGAGCGGCGACTTTGCTTTGTTCGGTGGGGACGGGCCTGGCGAGCTCACCGTTTCGAATGGCGGCAAGTTGACGGTTCTAGGGGCGTATACGCAGAATTCATTTGGACTAACAAGCACGGCTCTCGCAGTTTCTCATGGGAGCGCAATGAATGTGAACGGCGATTTTAGCAACCAAGCGCCCAGTAGCGGCTCTGGCTCTGTTACCGTAGATGGAAATAGTGCGCTGAATGTGGGAGGGAACTTTACGACCACAGGCAGCACAGTCACAACAATTTCTGGCTCCAGCACGCTAAACATTGGAAAAGATCTAACGCAGACGGTCGTGGAGGGATGCACTTCCAATTTTGGCTGCCCAGTCACGCCGGTCATTAATCTGATGACTGGAAGCTCGGCCATCGTGGGCGGGAGCGTCAACAATACTGGGATAATTCAGATCGACGGTACGTCGTCGTTGACCGCCAAAGGCAGGTTTAACCAGAGCGCTGAGAGCACGCTGGTGAACGGAGTGTTGAACGTTACGGGGACCGGCGCGAATTTTCAGGGCGGAACGCTTTCAGGCACCGGGACTCTGAATGGCAATTTGACGATGGCGGGGATGATGATGCCTGGGAATCCAACGGGCACGTTCACGCTGAATGGGAACTACACGCAGACGTCGGCGGGGACATTGGCGGAGCAAGTGGGATGGCTGAACGGGTCGAATGCCAACTTATTTAAAGTGAGCGGAACGGCGAGTCTGGCTGGGACGCTGGCTTTGAGTCTTTTGAGTGGCTCTAACCCAATGGTTGGAGATTCTTTTATTTTGATGACATTCCTGAGCGACACCGGGACGTTCAGCACCGTGACCGGGACGAACTTGGGAGACAATCTAGTGCTGGATGTGATCTACGATGCGCACGACGTTCGTGTGGAAGTAGAGTCTGCGTCCGTTGCGACACCTGAGCCGAGCAGCAATTTTCTGTTGCTGGCGGGATTGCTGACGGTGCTTGCACTGGCGCGCAAGCGGTTTGCGTCTGGCACGCGCGGCGTCCTCGCGACGGCAAGTTGATCGAACCGGTCCACGCAATTAAACCCTCACCGTCTGTTGCGAATCTTGGAAACAACGTATCGTCGCAGATGCCTCACTGGGCGCGAAGATACCGCCTACGGCCCGAATTCTTGTTGCGGCCAACTGTCGAAAACGATTTCTCGGGCGGCCCTATAAGGCCGGAGCCCCGTAGTTATATTTCCGCGAACCCGAAATTGCTTGGTGGGTGACAGGGGTGTATCACTTTTCCCCTCTCTGTAACCTTACCCAGCGATGCGTTGACGGGCGAAGAGAAAGCGGCAATACTGACGCCTGCTTCGTATACGAAGCACCTGCAAAGACGGACGAAGCAATTAGGAAATTATGATTGGACAGCTGCGCGGCAGGCTTGCCGATAAACGCCCCAACCAGGTCATGGTGGATGTCGGCGGTGTGGGCTATTTGGTTGCCGTGCCGCTATCCACCTATGCCGCGCTCGGCGAGCTCCATACTGAAGTCACGCTGCTGATTCACACTCACGTTCGTGAAGACGCGCTTTCGCTCTATGGATTTCTTTCTTCGCGCGAAAAACATTTTTTTGAACTGCTTCTCGGCGCATCCGGCGTCGGACCGTCGCTGGCGCTGAAAATTCTGTCCGGCATGAGCGTCGAAGAACTGGTTCCCGCGATTCGCACCGGAGATCTTTCCCGGCTCACAAAAATTCCCGGCGTCGGGCGTAAAACCGCCGAGCGCATGGTGGTCGAACTCAGGGACAAGCTCGAAGCTGTCACCGTTGCCGAAGAAAAACTTCCCGCTTCGAAAGCCGGCGTGGAAGCCGATGTCGTCTCGGCGCTCACCAATCTCGGTTACGATGGACGCGCTGCGGAAAATGCCGTCGCAGAAGGCAAACGTTCGGTCGGAGTTTCCAGCTTCGAGAAATTGTTGAAGGCCGCGCTGCAGGAATTGAGCGGGCAAGGGAAGCATGCCGCTGCCGGAAGTTGAATTTTAATCGTGCCAATTGCGTGGTGTGCGAAATCGGATCAGAGGATTTGTGGCGGACGGAACCGCAAAAAGTATGACGTCATATAAAAATAGGGACGATTTTGCCCGCGCGGACCGCCCCGAACGCATTGTTTCCGCTGCTGCGCACGACGAAGATCTGCGTCTTGACGCCAGCGTTCGCCCGAAAACTCTCAACGAATACATCGGCCAAAAACGCGTAAAGGAAAATATTTCGATCGCGCTTGAAGCCGCGCGTAATCGTGGCGAGGCACTCGATCACGTGTTGCTTTACGGGCCGCCCGGTTTGGGTAAAACCACGCTGGCGCAAATCATCGCCAACGAATTGAACGTTCCAATCAAAACCAGCGCCGGGCCGCTGCTCGAACGCAAAGGCGATCTCACCGCCATCCTCACTTCGCTTGAAGCGCGCGAAGTTTTTTTTCTGGACGAAATTCACCGCTTGCAGGCCGCCGTCGAGGAAGTTCTCTATCCAGCGATGGAAGATTTTCGCGTTGACCTGGTCATCGGCCAGGGCCCCGGTGCGCGCATCCATCCTTTTCATCTGAATCATTTCACGTTGATCGGAGCCACTACCCGCGCGGGCCTGATCACCGCGCCGCTGCGTTCGCGCTTCGGCATTGTGCACCGCCTCGATTTTTACGAACCGGAAGATTTGCTCATCATCATCAACCGCTCCGCAAAGATTCTGAACATCCAGATGGAAGAAGGCGGCGCGGAAGAAATCGCGCGCCGTTGCCGCGGCACGCCCCGCATCGCCAATCGGCTGCTCCGTCGCGCTCGCGATTTTGCCGAAGTACGCGCTGCCGGAAAAATCACGCGCAGTGTTGCGCAGGAAGCTCTCGCCATGCTTGGCGTGGACGAAAGCGGGCTTGACGAGGTTGACCGCAACTTGATGCTTGCGCTGCTCGACAAATACGCTGGCGGCCCTGTGGGCCTGGGCACGCTCGCGGCCGCCCTTTCCGAGGAAGAAGACGCCATCGAAGAAATGTACGAGCCATACCTCATGCAGATCGGCATGATCGATCGCACGCCGCGCGGCCGGGTAGCAACGCCACGCGCCTACCAATATTTTGAAAGGGAACTGCCGCGCCGTCAGCCGCGCCTATTTTGAAAGCCAATTAGAAGTCTTAGGATGACTTCAGAGACGGCGCGGTTTCACTTCTTGCGGAAATTTGCTTTTCAGCCGTCATTCCGAGGAGCGAAGCGACGAGGAATCTCTCTTGTTCGATAAGAGAGATTCCTCGCTTCGCTCGGAATGACGGACCAATATTCTTCTTTGCTTGGTCCGGGCCCGGATGACTCCATGAAGCTCCGAAACATTTATTTATCACTCGGCTCGAACCTAGGCGATCGCGCAGCGAACCTTAAAGCCGCCATCGCCGCACTCCCCTCCGCAAACTTTCACACACAAAAAGTTTCCTCCTTCTACGAAACTGAACCGGTCGATTATCTTGACCAACCCTGGTTCTTGAATTGCGTCGTCGAAGGCGAAACCAATTCCCAACCTATCGATGTCCTCCGTGCTCTTCGCTCCATCGAATCGCAACTCGGCAGCAAGAAAGCCTTCGCCAAAGGTCCACGGCTCCTTGATATAGACATTCTTCTCTTCGGCGATCTGTCGCTCGACACTCCCGAACTGCAAATCCCGCATCCGCGCATGCTCGAGCGCAAGTTCGTTCTCGCGCCGCTGGCCGAAATCGCCCCTCAACTCCAACATCCATCCTGGCCGGCAACCGCAAGCGAACTTCTCGCAAGCTCCACGGATCCCAGCGTCGTGCGTGCTCTTCAGTAGCTTAGGCAATCTTGTCTGCGTGGTTTTCGTTGTGGCGCGGGCAACTTCGCACGCAGGCAAGATTGCCTGTGCTACAAAACTCCCGGTCAGCTGATGTGAATTTCTCGCGTTACTTCTTGCGTCAGAATAGGAAAGAGAATTTCAGCGCAGCGGATCGCCCAGGTTGGTGCGCAGCTTTACACGCTTGGAACGCGAACTCTCGCTTTCTTGTTTCTCGTACTCCGCCAACTCTTCTTCCGAGTACGAATATTCTTCACGCGATGCGAACATAGAGGTCGTACGGCTGGCTTCGCGCTTCTTTTTTCGCAAGCCGCCAAACTCGTAACGCACTTGACGCAACGGCGCCGCAATCGCGTTCACTTCGACCAGAAGGTCGCCCACTTTTTCCAGAAAATCGTGTAGGTGATACGGCCGCAGCACATACGGCAGCCGCGCCTGTTCCAGCGTGCCCACAAACTGGCTTCCTGCCATTTCAGGCACCAGAAATAGCCCGCGCAATCGGCCACCTTCTTCCGCCGGAACGGTGGCTAGTTCGCGCAGCGTCAAATAGCCCGGCGAATCCACGCCCAGCAGCGCGATATTCGCAATCACCAGCGACCATTCGCCGGTTTTCAATTCGGTCAGCAGGAGTTTGGCGTCGGAGACAACCCGCACGCGCCAGCCTTCGGAATCCAGCACCTGCCGCAGCGCAGTCGCGCTGGGGCCTTCCTGGTCGAGCACCAGAATATTTACCTGCTTCGGTTCTACCGGGAGAGGGGACGCCATACTACAAGTGTAATTCGCGCGTCTTGCGCCAGCCGCAACTCGCTGTGCGCGGCGGCCAAAATGCTACCTGTACCAAAGGGCTAGGGGCTTAGCGCAGGCAATCTTGCCAGCGCGCAATGTTGCCGGCCAAGCTTTGACGAAAGAATCACCGTTTCGAACGCGGCGAGATTTTATGTTTGCCACAGCTACTCTCCGACCACCAGGCTGCTTCCCGCGCGTACCCGCTTATAGGCGGACCCGTCCCAGAAAACCCTGCAAACCACCGGCGCTTTCTCGCGGTTCGTGAAGAAAATCTGAATGCCGTCGCGCGACCACTCCGCATCTTGTGCAAACACGTTTGCCGGAGTCACGTCCACGCGCCTTTTCGATTTCAAGTCATACAAAAACGCCACGCCGCCCATGCCAGTGTGCGGATCAGTCGGCATTCCCGCTTTCGGATGAGAAACATAGGCTGTCACCATCAGCAAATCCGGATTTGCCGGATTCGCGCGAATGGTGTCCGAGCTCATCACTTCGTATGCGTCGCCATACACTTCGCGGATCGCCATCGCGGTTGGCGGACTCTCCGTGCGCAAAAAATAAAGCTTCGTGTCGTCGGAAGCCAGCACCGTGTGCGCGTCCAACCATCCATGCAGCGCCCAAACCCCACCCGTACTCAATTGCAGTGCTTTGTCCGGCGAGCCCGCCGGCATCGTCCACACTGTCCAGTCCTGCCCGGTAGACCTCATAAACGCGATGCGCGAATCATCCGGCGACCAGAACGCTCGCTGCACCAGTCCGCGCATCAACTCGGTACTTTTTCCGCTCACCGCGTCATACAGCACAATCGTGCGGTCTTTTCCTTGTTCATCGCGCGTGAACAGCAGGTGCTTGCCATCGTGCGAGAGTGAGAGCTGATATCCCGCGGGAGCCACAATTTTTGCCGCACCGCTCCGTACCAGCACCACTTTTCCCGCCGCGTCCACAAAAGCCATCGCCACTGGCGCCTTGAATCCAGTAATCGGCGGCGGGACCACTTTCTTTTTCTCCGGATCGTCTTCGTCCAGATTCTTTTGCTTGAATTCCGGGAATTCTTCGGCGGCAATTTTCGCGCAACCGTTCAGCGCGCCGATTTGCGCGTGCGTCACTATCGCGCGAAACGAATATTTGGTTTCCGAGGACCCCTCCGTGCAAGCTTCGCGCGACAGTCGCACGGTCACATCCGCGCCAGTTCCGGTGTCCTTCGCGCGATATGTCCAGGCCGTTCCGGAATCATCGGCGGAGATTTCGCCCGGCTCCAACGTGATGGGCGGATATCCCGCCCGCTCCAGCCGCTCCGCCCCCTTCATTCCGATTCGCACGCTCCAGCCTGGTTCGACTCCCGAGGCGATCAGCAAAATCGGAAAGTGCTTCGACTGTGGCGCAGCCGGAGCGGGGGCAGCCTGCCCAACGCCCGGTTTCTTCTGCGCCCCACCGGTAGCTGGCGCTTGCGGAGCCGGCTTTGCGGGCGTCTGCCCC
Source organism: uncultured Acidobacteriota bacterium (assembly GCA_963732135.1). Classification (GTDB taxonomy): domain Bacteria; phylum Acidobacteriota; class Terriglobia; order Acidiferrales; family UBA7541; genus Acidiferrum. The sequence continues at coordinate 216,928 of CAVSYC010000007.1, read as the reverse complement.
ATCGCTGGCGCCGCGATCGCCATCATCAACGTGTACAACCAGCGAACGCCTCGAATTTTATTGCTTAACCGGGTTTTCTTTTGGGGCATCGTTGCCTCAGACTTCGCTTCGGGTTAATTGTAGCAGCGGCTTTACGCCGATGCTCTTCTACTTCCACTAGCTCTGCTTCACTGCGCATCTGGCCTCGTGGAGTGCGGCGGCCCAACTGAACTCGAACTAGAGTAATGAAGAGGAAGAGAGATTCTTCACTGCGCGTCCCGACGCTTTCGCCCGCTTCGTTCAGAATGACGGCTAACGTGTGACGCGAAGAAAAAGCGAAAACTACTTGACAAGGCGAAAGAAAAGCGAAATACTCTCCTGGTACCGAGGTGGGCTATGTCTCCAGTTCTTTCCTCATCTAATAAACCGGCGGGCTTTCCTATCCGCCGCCGCGCTCCATTCTCCTCAGCTTCTCTCTTTCCTGTTTGCCCTGATCATAGCCCGAACACACGGACCAGCGAGCGTGCCCCGCTCCACGGTCCGGGCAGCATCGTTCCGGATAGCGTTTCAAACAGTGGCGGCTCGGATTGCCCTCCGTCCGCCATTCCCGCTTCTTGCGGAGATTCGATCCGCAGAGCGCAGGATTTCCGGAAGGATGCTGTCTTTGTTGCGGCCAACGCCGCAACAGACGCTGTGCCAGGCGCTGCACCTGACCGTGCCGCGCCGCTGGTCGGCATCGCCCGCCTCGCCTCTATTTCGCCTGCTGCAGCCACGCGCCGCACTTCAGAAGAGCGTCCTGAATACTTCCTGCTGCCGGTGAAATCCATCCTCAATAAGTGCGAGTCTGGGCGGGTGCCCTTCGATTGGACCATCAATCCCTATCGCGGCTGCGAATTCGCCTGCAAATATTGCTATGCGCGTTATACCCACGAATTTATGGAGCTGGATAGTCTGGCATTCGAGAAGAAAATCTTTGTGAAGAAGGACGCTGCGGTGTTGCTTACCCGCGATATCGCGACCAAGTATTCTTTCGCGGCTGGCCGCGAGGGCGTTCCCGAGCACATCTGTATCGGCACCGCCACCGATCCTTATCAACCTGCGGAAAAAGAATATGGCGTGACCCGGGCCTGCCTTGAGGAACTTGCCCGCCACTGCGGCCTGAGTATCTCGATCGTCACTAAATCCAACCTGATCACGCGTGACATTGACTTGTTGCAGGAAATTGCCAAGCATTCGCGGCTTTACGTGGATATTACCGTCACCACGCTGCGACCGCGTCTCGCGCGGATGCTTGAACCGCGCGCCCCTCGCCCGGCTCTGCGCCTTGCCGCGATTCGAAAACTTCGTGAAGCGGGCATTTCGGTAGGCGCACTGGCCTCGCCATTAATCCCCGGCATTACCGATCGCGATGGCGAACTCGAAGCGCTCGCCGCCGCTGCAAAAGAGGCCGGCGCGCTCTGGATCTCCTCCGGAGTCTTGTTCCTCATGCCGAGTTCCGCTAAACAATTTCTGCCATTCTTGCGCGAAAAATTCCCGCGCCTTACACGGCAGTACGAATCGTGGTATTCGCGAAATGCCTACGCGCCCGAACCCTACCGGCAAAAGGTCGCCGCGCGGCTCGCAAGCATCAAGTCGCGACTGGGCTTCTCGTTCCGGCCTTGGGAACAGCTCAAGCGTCCCATCGCCCCAGCCCCGCAACTGTCCCTGGCTCTCTAGCCGTCGGTGTGACGAGCCAAAAATGGCGACCTGAAGGTCGCCGCTACAAAGGCGAACAAAACAATCGGAGAGGGTTGCTATGCCCGGATTTCCTGCGTTTCACGGAACGATGATGCGCGGTTCCTCTCTCTGTGGTTGTTCTGTCTGGGGGAACTGTGCGCGCAAGAATTCGATAAACCTTCGCGAACGCGGCCTGCCGTTCGAACGTAGCGTTCCCATCCGGTAGAGAAATATCGCCACGTGAAAGACGCTGGAATCCTTGACCGCGCCGGAGTTGCCCTTTTCGGCGGCTTCTTTCTTGATGTCGTCCAGAAATTTCGTGAGTGCCAGATACAAGTTCCGCTGCACCGGGATTTCCGGAATTTTTTCGTACAACAAACCGCTTTGCAACGTTTTGTAAGTTGCGGCCAGTGCCCCAATTGCCGCCAGCGCATCCGGGTCGGTTGCCAATGGTTCGGTGCTCGTGAATTTCGCGATCTGGAATGCCAGCAGGCTCATCAATTGTTGTTGCGAATGCAAAATATCCTGAGGCAAGCGTTCTTCGATGAACGGTGTGTCGGCTGGCATCGCACGCTTGTGTTCGTCTTCGTAGCGATGCGCAGCAATCAGGTAGGAACAATCCGCCGGGCAACTGATGGTGACTTCGCGCTCCGTTCCGCAACACAGCGAGCAAATCTGCTCGCCTTTCGCCGGGCAATACCGCGTGGCTTTGCGCTTTTCGCAAATCGGGCAGGTCACAATTTTTCCTCTGAATGTCGCCGCTGAATCCGTGCGATGACTCGGCAGCATACTCCGCGCTTGGAGGAAACACAAAGCAGGCGCGCGGGTACCGGATCGGTTTATGCGGCACGAACTCCATGTCCGCGTCTTTCTTGCGGGTCTTTCATTGCGGGCGCGCGCCTTCGTACGCGAAGCGAACTACGCCATGATGACTTTATTTTGGAATCGTCGCGCGGCGATCAAGAGCAGGAATGTGCCCATGGTAAAAAGAGCCAGGGCATCGGGCCACAAATGGACGATGGTGGCGCCGCGCAGGATCACGCCGCGCGTAATATCGATAAAATATCGCGCCGGGACAAGATAGCTCAGTGCATAGAAAAACTTGGGCATTGTCTCGAGCGGGAAGATGTAACCGGAAAAAAAGATGCTTGGCAAAATCGTCAAAAACGCCAGCTGCATGGCCTCGGACTGCGAATTGGCTTTGCTTGAGATTAGGATTCCCAGCGACAAGGAGACAAAAATGTATGGGAGCGAGAGAAACGCCAACAGAATTACGTTGCCGTGAATCGGTACCTGGAATGCGAAACGCATGAAGGTCAGAATCATGCACAGCTCGAAAAAACCGATGCCCAGATATGGCAACAGTTTGCCCAGCAGCAATCCCATTGGGCGAACGGGCGTGACGAATAATTGCTCGAGCGTGCCACGCTCTTTTTCGCGCACGATCGAAAATGCCGTCAGGAACGTGGTCACGTTTAACAGCAGAATGGCGGTAAGCCCAGGCAAGAAAAAGTTCGGCGAACGCGAATCCGGGTTGAAGAGCAATTTTGGCCGCATATCCACGGCGAAGGTTTCATTGTTAACCAGCGCGCGGCGCAGCGACTCGTCAAGACCGATCGCCGTGGTCACGTTGATCGCTTGGCCCGCCACAGACGAATCGGAGCCGTCAATCAGCACCAGAACCTGCGCGCTCATCTGGTGCAGCAATTTATCGGAGTAATCGACGGGAATCTTGATGCCAACGTGGGCCTTTCCCGCGATGATCATGTTGTTCATTTCGCCGTCGCTATGCACATAGCGGATTACGTGGAAGGTATCGGAGTTTTTCAGGCGGTCGAGAAGTTCGCGGCTTTCCTGGCGGCCGTCGGCGTTGAAGACCACGGTGTTGATCTGTCGGATGTTGGTGTCGATGCCGTATCCCAAGAGCAACATTTGCAACAGCGGAATAATCAAAGAAAAGAACAAGGTGCCGAAATCGCGCCGCACATGCAGCGTTTCTTTGTAGAAGACGGCGCGGAAGCCGCGGAACATTTCACGCACGGTTGGCCTCGGTTTCTTTCGCTCCATTGGCCTGATTCTTGTAGGTCAGCTCGACGAAAACATCTTCGAGACTCGGTGCCAGCGGACGAATCTCGGCGACGACGATGCCTTGTTTTTGCAATTGCTCGCGTAGGTCTTCCAGGTCGAAATGTTCTTCGATCAGCGCATGAATGGATTGACCGAAAATCGTGGCGCTGCGGATGCCGGGAATTTGCCGCGCGATTTTCAATGCGCGAGTTACTTCCGGCGTTGTGATTTCAACGCGGATGGTTTCTTCGGGAGTGACGTCGGGAAGTTCGCGCAGGGAATTCGGCGTGCCGTCGGCGATCAATTTTGCGAAATAAATATAGGCGACGTGGCTGCAGCGTTCCGCTTCATCCATGTAATGCGTGGTTACAAAGAAAGTGATGCCGTGTCCGGAAAGGTCGAAGAGCAAATCCCATAATTGCCGGCGCGCGACGGGGTCGATTCCGGCAGTGGGCTCGTCGAGAAAAAGAAGTTTCGGCTCGTGCAGCATTGCGCAACCGAGCGCGAGGCGTTGTTTCCATCCGCCGGAAAGTTGCGCCGCAAGACGATTCAAGTACGGAGCGAGGCCGTTCATCTGGATGATGTTATCCATGCGCTTTTTCAGCCGCTCCGGACTCAGTCCGTAAATGCGGCCGTAGAAGGTGAGATTTTCCGTGACGGTAAGATCGGGATACAAACTGAAGTTCTGCGACATGTAGCCGATGCGCTCGCGCACCCGCTCGGCTTCAGTGCGGACGTTGAGACCCTCCACGCTGGCTTCGCCGCCGCTGAGCGGAAGCAGACCAGTCAGCAATTTGATGACGGTGGTTTTGCCACTGCCGTTGGGCCCGAGGAATCCGAAAATTTCGCCTCGCTTGACGGTGAAACTTACGTCGTTGACTGCGGTGAAGTTCCCGAATTTTCTTACCAGGCCGCGCGCGGAAATCGCGGGATCCGGCGCATCAGCGGCGCTGTATGCCTCCGTTGCGACGTTCGGTTTGGGTGGATTTGCAGCCATGGCTATTTTTCGCCCAAAAGTTTCACGTCCGCGGCCATTCCCGGTAGTACGCGGTGAGACGAGTCGGCGATGCGAATCTTCACGCCGAAGACCTGATGCACTCTTTCTTCCCGCGTCTGCACATTGCGCGGCAGAAATTCCGCTTGCTGGTTGATTTGTTCGACCGCGCCGTCGAAAACCTGTTTGCCCACGGAATCCACGGTGATTTGCGCTTTTTGTCCGACGCGCACACGGTAAATTTCAGTTTCCGGAATGTAGATACGCACGTAGATTTCATCGCGTTCGAGCAAGGTCGCAACCGGCGTGTTGGGCGCGATCAGATCGCCGGGGCGCACGTCGAGAACTTCCACGGAGGCATTGCCCGGCGCGAGGACCTGACGTTCTCGAAAGCGCGCTTCGTCGTAGGCCATGGCCGCTTTCGCCGCGTCAATATCTTCCGGCCGATTGCCGCGAACATATTTATCGAGAGTGGCTTGGGTCTGCAGATAGTGGGCTTGGGCACTGGCGATTTCTTCGGGCCGGTAGCCGTGTTGCAGTTCGTCGAGTTTGTGCTCGGCATTGTCTTTCTGCGCCGCGGCCATTTTCCAGTTGGCTTCAGCGGTATCGCGCTGCTGTTTTGAAACTTCACTTTTTTGCGCGAGTGCGTCATAGCGCTGAAAATCCAGCCGCGTGCGGACTTCATCGGCGGCTGCGCGATCCAGATCAGCTTCGGCGGCTGCGATGTCTTCACGGCGATACCCATTTTTCTTAAGTTCGTAATCGGCTTTGGCTTGGAGAGCAGCGGCGCGAGCTTCTTCAATATCCTCGCGGCGGAATCCGCGCTTGGCTTTTTCCGCGTTGGCGCGGGATTGTGCGAGCGATGCAAGAAGTTCCTTCTCGTCGAAAGTGATCAAGACTTGTCCCGCGCTGACAATATCGCCTTCGCGCACCAGAACCTTGTCGATGCGGCCGCCGACTTCGGAGCCGACGCGAATGTTGCGCGCTTCGACGGTGCCGGAACCCTGCAAGCCGGTGTCCTGATGAAACCATCCGCCGAAAGAAACTGCAATCGCCACGACAGCGGTGATCACCAGGAGCGCGACGATGACCGGCTTCAATCTCATTCTAGGTCTCCGGTTTTTTGGCGGCGCTTTACATTATTTGCGGATGAACGAAAAGCAATTCCGGTCCACAGCACGCTCAGAGATTGTTCAATGCGCTCGGTGAGAGAGGTGTCGCCAGCGAGCGACCAGAAAAGCAGCGTGCCAAAAATCGTTTGCCGCCAGACCTGTGCAATCTCTTCCGGCGGTAGATCAGTGCGAATCTCGCCGCGTTCCTGGCCATGTCGGATCAGTTGCCCGAGCAAGGCGCGATTGCGATCGTGAATACGCAGCATATTTCCGCGGACGCGCAGCGAAGAAAGATTGGCCTGTAACAGCGCGCGAACGATGGCCGGGTTGCGGATGGGCTCTTCCGTCATGCGCAGGACGAGCATGCGCAACACATCCCGCATGGGCAGTTCAGATTGCTTGGCGTCGCGGACAACGGCCTCCAGCTTTCCCAACTGCATTTCGCCAAATGCCATGAGGATGTGTTCCTTGGTCGGGAAGTAATTGAAGAAAGTTCCCTTGCCGACATCGGCGGCTTCGGTAATGTCCTCGACGGTGGTTTCGGCATAACCTTTTTCGCCGAACAGCAGCAGCGCCGCGCGGAACAGGCGTTCGCGGAGTTCGGCACTGCGGCGGATGCGCCGAGATTGGACGGAGCGTCTGCGCGAGGGCAAAGCAGGAAAAGAGCGGCGTTTCATGACTGATGCTCATAAATGACTATAAGTCATGTTGGGGCAACTTGCTATTGAAAACAAAAAACGCGTTCTGCCCGGAGGTAAGACGCGTTTTTGTGTTTCCGCAAACCGGAAGGCAAATAATATTGATAATTACTTGAGCGAATCAGGGTCGGAGAGATTCTTGGGGGTTTTCTTGTTCAGATAATCGACCATGGCTCTAGCCGGCGGTGGAACGCGGACCGCGCCCTTGAATACGATGTCCTGAGCTTCCACTTTCTTGTCATAAACTCTTTCGTTGGCGCTATTGTCCGGTCGAACTGTTGAACCAGCCAGGGAGATGCCGGCGAAAAGGCCGCGAGCGCGCGAGTAGGTGAGGACTTCAGCACGCAGGGTCACGTCGGTAGAAGCTTCCGCATTGCGACCCTTGGGACCGGCCGCAGCGGAGGCATCTGCACCCAGCTTAACCTTGCTGGAAAGAATGGAGCGAGCACCGCGCGGGTTCATGACCAGCAGAACGAAATCAGTGGCCTGACCTCCGAGCTGGAAGCCGACGCTTGCGCCTTCCAGAGCCATCATGGTTGGAGCGCTCCAAGGGCCAGTGAAATGTTGTCCGGTGCGGCATACCATGGCGCCGCGGCCGTAGCTGCCTCCGACGATGAATGCAGCTTTCAGAACGGATGGATAAACAATAATGCACTCGGCTTTGTCTATGAGGTCCTGCGGAATGTCATCAGGAATATCCATGATCTCCTTGATGACGGTGCCGCAGTTTTCCAGGCGGTCCGCTTCCTTACTATCGGACTTATCCTGTGCGCCCAGCGGGAGCCCGAGAGCTAAAACCAGGAACGTGGCCAGTGTTTTTTTCATTTTCTTTCTCCTTAGAAACTTATGAGCCGCAGAGTGGGATGTTTGCAATATCGCGTGAGCAGGGTCCCGAATCCGGTATCGAAGTCGAGCGACGCTGGAGGGCCGCGCGCTTCGAGGAAATGTTCCGTGTCGTATGGAATATACTTGGCTTGACGAGAATATTCCAGCTGAGAGAAGCGGGGTATATGTTCAACGCGCGAAGCGTTCGAATTGGACTGTTCTGTGCAGCGATGGCGATTGCTTTCGCGATCAGCGGCCAAGCGCAGGACGCACGGAAGTGGCAAGAAGCTGAGCGACCGAATGGCAGCGTTCGGCAAAGCGCGGAGAAGAGCCAGGACAAATGTTGCGCAAGCCCTGTGCGCGATGCCGGGCCCGGCGGTGAACAGACAGCGCCGAAGCTCTCATCCGCGGAGATTTTTGCGGCACGGGCGCGAATTATTCTGGAAAGCGGGCAGCCGGCAAAAGGCGATTGGGGATTGCTGATTGCCGATGGCGGCAGCGGACAGGTGCTGTTCGAGGAAAACGCGGACAAATATTTTGTCCCGGCTTCGAACATGAAATTGTTTACGACGGCGCTGGCGCTGGCGAAGTTGAGCCCGGACTATCGCTTTCGAACGACAATTGAAGCCACGACGGAGCCCGACGCCAATGGAAAACTGTCCGGCCCGCTTTATCTGGTGGGCCGTGGCGATCCCAATCTTTCGAACCGCAAGTTCCCGTATTTGTTGAAAGAGGAATTCGACGGGCCGTCAGAGAAAGTGATCGCCGAAATGGCAGATGCGCTGGCGGCGAAAGGAATTAAAGAAATTTCCGGCGATATCGTTGGCGACGAAAGCTATTTTCCGCGGGAACGCTATCCGAACGGATGGGAAATTGACGACATGGTGTGGGAGTACGGAGCCGCGATTTCAGCAATCGTGGTGGACGACAATACGGTGCAACTGACGTTGACCGCGGGCGAAAAAGCCGGGGACAAAGTGAACGCGGTAGTCTCGCCGGACGCGCCGGAATTCACGGTGGACAATCAGGTGATTACGTCGGCGGCGGGAGTGAAGCCTGACCTGACACTGAAGCGCGAACCCGGTTCGAACGTGGTGACGGTTTTAGGAACGTTGCCAGCGAAAAGCTCTCCGCGAAAATTAACATTGGCGATTCAGGAGCCTGCGCTGCACGCGGCGGCGATGCTCAAGCGGCTGCTGCAAGACCGCGGGGTCAAAGTGGATGGAGTGGTGCGGAAGTTGTCCTTGCCTCCGGGCGCGCCGGAGGGAGAGAAACGGCTGGTGCTGGTCGAGCACCGGTCGGTTGCGCTGGGAGATTCGGTAAAGCTGGTGAACAAAATCAGCCAGAACTTGCACACGGAAATGTTATTGCGGACGGCAGCGCGGCAGAACGGAGCGTGGACTACGCCGGAAGACCTGGCAAATTTTGCGGCGAGTTTTTATACCGTCGCGGGAATTCCGTCTGGCGATGTGGTGCAGACGGATGGATCGGGGCTCTCGCGCCATGACCTGGCGACGCCGCGAGCACTGGTGGCGCTGTTGCTGTACGCGCAGAAGCAGCCGTGGTTCGAAGCGTATTTCGCGTCGTTGCCGGTGGCGGGAATCGATGGGACGCTGGAAGACCGCATGAAGAACAGCATCGCCGACGGGAAGCTGCACGCAAAGTCCGGGTCGGTTGAGCATGTGCGGACACGATCGGGTTATGCGGATTTGCCTAGCGGAAAACGGCTGGTGTTTTCGTTTATGAGCAACAACATGGGCTCGAAGGGGCATGAGGCTACCGATGCGCTGGATGCGTTGAGTATTGCGATGATGGAGGAGTTTGATGCGGCGGGGGCGGCTTGTTGCGTGAAGGCGCAGTGAGAGAAATCGGAAGTAATGAAGCAATGCGGAAATGAAGTGAGGAAGTAACGAGAGAAGGGAAGCCGGCTGGGGGAGTGAGGAGTACCGCGACGCAGGGTTTAGGAAAAAAGGAAAAAAAGCCCCACCCTTGAAAACGAAGGGTGGGGCACCCGCAGAGTAGAGAAACGGAAGAAAGAAAGAAAGGCGCAAAACCGCTGCTACAGGAAGGCAAGAGGAGAATGAGTCGAAGAGCGGAAGAGGTATTGGAGTTTGACAGGCTGCGGGAGTTGTTGCGGCTGCGGACTACGTGTGTGCCCGGGCGCCGCGCAGTGGAGGCACTGGCGTTTTCGCGAGATGCGGAATTCTTGCGCGGGCAGTTTGCGTTGATTCGTGAAGCGCGCGAATGGTTGCGAAGCGGAAATGAATTGGGATTTGGCGGGTTGGCTGACCCGCAGAGCTGGTTGGAGAAAATTTCGGGAACTGGAGTGGCGCTGGAGCCGGCGGAATTTCTGGATGCGGCTTCGCTGCTGGAAACGTCGGCGTGGCTGAGAGGGCAATTTCGCGAAGAAGCGGCGAGATTTCCTTTGTTGAACGGGTCCGCCGCGAGCGTTGGGGATTTTCGCGACGTGCTGGCCGCGATTCGGCGGAGCGTACTGCCGAACGGAGACATCAGTGATGATGCGTCGCCGGCGCTGAGGCGAATTCGCTTGAGCATGGTGCAGACGCGGGACTCGATTCAGAAAACGCTGCGGCAGATCTTGCGTTCGCGGAATGCGGAGGCGGGGGAAGACTACGTCACGCTGCGGAATGAACGGTATGTGATTCCGGTGCGCGCGGAGACGCGGCGGAATACGCCGGGAGTGGTGCATGGAGCGAGTGGTACGGGACAGACAGTGTTTCTGGAGCCGCTTGAAACCATCGAACCGAATAATCAATTGGTGCAGCTTTCGGAAGATGAGGCGGCGGAGATTTTGCGGGTGCTGCGGGAATTGACGGAACGGTTGCAGGCAGTGCGGCCGGCTTTAGTGGCAGCGGCAGAAACGGTTGCGCTGTTGGACGGAGTGTTTGCGCGAGGCAGATTTGCGCGGGATTTTGATGCAGCCTTGCCGGAGTTTTCTGTCGACGGCGAGCTGCGGCTGGAAGCGGCGCGGCACCCGGTGCTGGAAGATAAATTGAAGCGGGAGAACCGCGCGATTGTGGCCATGAATCTATCGTTGAATCGCGAAGAAAGATTGCTGGTGATCAGCGGGCCGAACACAGGTGGAAAAACGGTGGCATTGAAGACGGTGGGATTGGCGGCGCTCGCAGCGCAATCGGGAATTCCGGTGGCAGCGCAGCGGGCAGTGCTGCCGTTGTTCGATCATGTTCTGGTGGATATTGGAGATGAACAGTCGATCGCGGCGGATTTATCTACATTTTCGGCGCACATGCTGAACTTGAAATCGATTCTGGCGACCGCGACGCCTGAATCGCTAGTGCTGGTGGATGAAATGGGAACCGGTACGGCGCCCGAGGAAGGAGCCGCGCTGGCGGTGGCGTTGTTGGAGGAATTTCGCGCGAAGGGATGTTTGGTGCTGGCAACGACGCATCATGACCGGCTGAAGGCGTATGCTTCGACGGCGGAGGGCGTGTTGAACGGCGCGGTGGAATTTGACGATGTGAATTTGCGGCCGACGTACCGGTTGATGGTGGGAGTGCCCGGAGGGTCGAGCGGAATCGCGATTGCGCGGCGGCTGGGATTGTCGGAGGAAATCATCGAGCGTGCACGGGCGCTGCTTTCGCCGGAATCGCGCGAGGCGGCGGATTTGATTGCGTATTTGCATCGCAGCCGTGAAGAGTTGGATCGCATGCAGAAGCAAATGGTGGAAGAGCGGCATGCGTTGGAAGAAGAGCGCGCGAAATTGCGCACGGAGTGGGCGGGACGCCAGCAAAAACGGATTCAGGAACTGGAAGCGCAGTTTGCCGAGATGCAGAAGCGATTTGAAGAAAATGTGGCGCGCGTGGTGGAAGCGGTGAAAGAGCGCGAGTTGCGCGGGCAGATTGAGAAGACTTCGCGACGGAAATTGGGCGAGGTGCGAAGCGGGGCGCGGGAAGAATTGAATGCGGCCGTAGTGCAGACGATTTCGGAATCGCAGGCGGATTTGGGAATTGGCGCGCGCGACGCGGGGCCAGTGCCAGCGGAACTGCTGCAGGCTGGGGCGAAAATTCGTGTGCGGGGCTTTTCCAAGCCGGTGATTTTGCGACGGATGGAGGGACGGAACGCGGAGATCGAGGCGGGGCCGCTGCGGATGAAGATTGCGGCGGAGGAGATTGTTGGCGTGGAGTCGGCGCCTGCCGGAAAAACTCTTAGTGCGAACGCCGCGAGTGGATCGGTTAGTTCGCCTTCGCGGTTTGGCGTTTCGAATGAGATTAACGTGATTGGGCAAACGGTGGAGCAGGCTACGGAGCAGGTGGATAAATTTCTGGATGACGCGGCGATGGCTCATTTGCCGAGCGTGCGGATTATTCATGGGCACGGGACAGGAGCTTTGCGTCGTGGCCTCTCTGAGTTCCTTCGCACGCATCCACTTGTTGCGAGTCGTGAAAGTGAATCGGAAGAGCGGGGCGGGAAGGCTGTGACCCTGGTGCAGTTGAGAAGCTAGAGTCGAAGAAAGCGGCGTCGGGCCGCGCACTGCAAAAGGGGAACGAAGCGTCGAAAATGGCGGAAGCGGGATCATTCGCGGAGAAGGTGAAGCAGCAGGCGGACATTGTCCGGGTCATCGGGGAATATGTGCCGCTGAAGAAGGCTGGGCAGAATTTTCGCGGGTTGTGCCCGTTCCATGCAGAGAAGACGCCGTCGTTCAATGTGCATCCGACGAAGCAGATCTATCACTGTTTTGGGTGTGGGCAGGGCGGAGACGTTTTCAAATTTGTGATGGAGATGGAGAAGTGCGCGTTTCCGGAGGCGATTCGCATCGTCGCGGAGAAATGCGGGATTGCGGTACCGCGGCCGAAAGAGCGTTCTCCGGAAGAACGCAAGGAAAATCAATTGCGCGCGTTGCTGGTGGAGATGCATCGCGAGGCGCAGACATTTTTTGTGAAGCAGCTGGAAGGGACGCCGGAAGGGAAGGCGGCGCGGGCGTACCTGGAAGATCGGGGATTAGATAAAGACACGATTGCGCGGTTCGGGATTGGCTATGCGCCGAGCGGCGGAGATTTATTGCTGCGGCATTTTCGGGGGAAGTATCCGGAAAAAACTTTGGTGGAGTCCGGGCTAATTTCGCGGGATCAGAGCGGGAGGCTGTTTGACCGGTTTCGAAGGCGGATTACGTTTCCGATTGCGAATGAGAGCGCGAAAATCGTGGCGTTTGGCGCGCGGGCGCTAGGCGAGGACCAGCCAAAATATCTGAATTCGCCGGAAACGCCGATTTATTCGAAGAGCAATGTGCTGTATCACCTGGACCGCGCGAAGGATGCGCTGCGGCGCGCGGATTTTGCAATTCTGGTGGAAGGCTATATGGACGCGATTGCCGTGGCGCGCGCGGGAATCAGCAATGTGGTGGCGAGTTGCGGGACCGCGCTGGCGGAATCGCAGATTAAATTATTGGGGCGGTTTACCAAACGGGTGATCGTGAATTATGACCCTGACACCGCGGGGCAGGCGGCTACGGAAAGATCGCTGGTGGCGTTGCTGGAGCAGGATTTTGAGGTTCGCGTACTGGCCCTACCGGCGGTGGGCGACAAAAAGGCTGATCCGGATTTGTATATTCGCGAAAAGGGTGCGGAAGCTTATTTGAAGCAGGTGAAGGACGCTTCGCCTTATGTGGACTATTTGATTCGTCGTGCGAGCCAGATGGATTTGACTACGGGAGAAGGGAAACGACGGGCTGTGAATTTTCTTTTGCCGTACGTGCAGAAAATTCCCAACGGTATTTTGCGATCGGAATGGGCGACACGAATTGCGCAGCAGTTGCGGCTGGAAGAGCCGGTATTGCGAGCGGCCCTGAGCAAGGCAGCGAGCGAGCGGCGCAGCGAAGTGAAAGTGCAGCCGGAACTGGTGCGGCAGTCGGCGCTTCCGGCGGAGCGGCGACTGATTCGAATGCTGGCGGAGGCGGAAGGGTTCCGGCGGGAGCTGGCGCAGCATTTGCAGGCTTCGCAGCAGCATATGGGACTGGAAACGGAAAAGATTTTTGCGGCATTGATTGGGGCGACGCTTTCGGGCGCCCCGTTCCATGCTTCCGAAGTCGGTGCGCAATTGGCGGATCGCGAGCGGCGGCTGTTTTTTGAGATTTTGTTTGAAGATGCGCAGGATCCGGCGTGGGAAGAGGCGCAGAGTTGTTTGGATACGTTGGCGCGGAAACAGATTGAGCGGGAATTGACGGATGTGCAGCGGGGAATTGAGGCCAACCCCAAAGGCGCGGCGATGACACAGTTGCTGACGCGAAAGCAGGAGTTGATGAGGCGGCTGGCGGCTTCGGGCTGAGCCAGGTTGGCGATTCCACAGTAATCCACAAGTAAAATGTTGACGAGCCGGGAGTTACCCTTGTAGCGTAGGAAGGTTTTACGGGTAACGATTTTCGGCCTAACTGCATCTATACTAATGTAGTTAGCGGCGGAATCGGCCCTCCAGAGCGTGAAACGGGCAGCGCTTTGGATTCAAGAGGGCGAGCGAAAAGCGGCGGCGCGTCGCAACGAGCTTCACAACAATTTATATCGCAAGGGTTAAATTGGTGAACAGGGGCGGAGTCCCCGCACGTGCGGTTGCGCGTTACGCCTAAGGTGTCTTACTACCAGATTGCGGTCCGGATTGCGGCGACAGTTGCCTTGACCGTCTTTGCGGTCAGATGGAAACTTTTCCCAACGCCCGGCGGAGAGCCTGAAGTGCTGACGCGAAAGCCTTTGCGACGATTTACGAAGATTTTTGGAGGAGTTTGTGGCGCAGGGTCTTGAAGAAAAATACGAAGCAGTACGGGCGCTGATTGCGGTCGGCAAAGAGCGCGGCTATTTGCTTTATGACGAAGTGAACGATTCGCTTCCTGCCGAAGTACATTCCTCGGAAGAGATTGACGATCTGCTGACGACCTTCGAGCGGAACGGCATTGAGATTTATGAGGATCAAGCGGCGGCGAAGGCGGCGCGTGCGGTGGAGTTGTCCGTCGAGCAGACGGAGCGCGATGGAGCGGTAAAAGACGACGCGCACGCGGAAGAAGGCGGGAGCGACCTGGATCTGACTCCGGGATCGATGGAAAAAACCAACGATCCGGTGCGCATGTACTTGCGCGAAATGGGAACGGTTCCTCTTCTGACGCGCGAAGGCGAAGTCACGATTGCCAAGCGCATCGAGCGCGGGCAACTGGTGGTGATGAAGTCCATCACGCGGTCGCCGATCGTGATTAAAGAGCTGATTGCGGTTGGCGAGGATTTGCGCAAAGGCGCGCGGTCGATCAAAGAAATCGTGCAGTTTGACGATGAAGAGCTCACCGAAGAAAAAATCGCCAACAAAACCAAGCAGACGCTGAAGTACATTGAAAAGATCGCGAAACTTTACGATACGGCGCTGAAGCAAGCCGTTAAGCTCGATAAAACTCCCAAAGCGAAAAAGCGTTCGTACATCCGCGCGAAGTGGGATGTAGCTCGGACGCGCGTGGGGATTTCGCTGGAAATTCGCGGGATTGACTTTAATCCGTTCGAAAAGAAGCGGCTGATCGACAAAATGCGCGGGACGGTGGAGCGGCTGCAATCGCTGGAACGCGAAGCGGGCCGCCTGGAACGGCGCGCGGATGTGGCGAAGGGCGACGTGGCGGCGGAAGCGCGCAAGGAATTGCGCACCCGGCGCTCGGAACTGAAAGACATCGAGGACGCCAGCGAAGTCGGATTGACGGAACTGAAGCGCACGCTGACGTTTATTCACCGCGGTGAAGCGGAAGCGGAACAAGCCAAAAAGGAATTGATCGAGGCTAACCTGCGATTGGTGGTTTCGATTGCGAAAAAATATACCAACCGCGGATTGCAGTTCCTGGATTTGATCCAGGAAGGCAACATCGGCTTGATGAAAGCTGTCGATAAGTTCGAATGGCGCCGCGGATACAAGTTTTCCACGTACGCGACTTGGTGGATTCGCCAGGCGATCACGCGCGCGATTGCGGACCAGGCACGCACGATCCGCATTCCGGTGCACATGATTGAGACGATCAACAAGCTGGTGCGGACCAGCCGCCAGTTGGTGCAGGAACTGGGCCGCGAACCGACCAGCGAAGAAATCGCCAAGCGCATGGACATTCCAGTCTCCAAGGTGCGCAAGATTTTAAAAATTGCGCAGGAGCCGATTTCGCTGGAGACGCCGATTGGCGAGGAAGAAGATTCGCACCTCGGCGATTTCATCGAAGACAAGGCTGTCGTTTCGCCGTCCGACGCGGTCATCAACCTGAACTTGAAGGAACAGACATCTTCGGTGTTGAAGACGCTGACGCCGCGCGAGGAAAAAGTCATCAAGATGCGGTTTGGACTGGACGACGGCAGCGAGCACACACTCGAGGAAGTCGGGCAGTCGTTCGCGGTGACGCGCGAACGGATACGCCAGATTGAAGCCAAAGCGCTGCGCAAGCTGCGGCATCCTTCGCGTTCGCGGAAGTTGCGGGCGTTCCTTGAAGGGCCTTCGCGCGACTACTTATGAGAATGAAGTTGACAGCCGGAAGGTAAAAGTTGAAAGTGAGAAACGCCCCGCTGACGGGGCGTTTTTGTTTCAGGCCTCGTCCGCGTCGGACCTTGAAACTCGACCCGATCCCCCACGGCTGCGTATTAGAATAGCCGCAGCCACAAGACAGGATATGCGGACCGCACAAAAAATTGCAGCTGGCGGGTTGATTGTTGCGCTGGGAGCGACGGCGTACGGCATTTTTGCGCTAGACCATCCGTCGGCGGCTGTGCAGAAGAAGCAGGCGATTGCGGCTCAAGGCGCGCCAGTGGACCAGACGCCTTTGCGCGATGCGCAGCAACTTGCGCAGCTGGCTGATACACCCGAGGAACAGGCGCTGGCCAAGGAAGCGCTGCGGCTGAGCGACTACGAACTCGACCTGTCTTTCAATGTTGCGCTGCAGGATGCGGCAGCGCACCCACCCGCGCTTTCTGCCCAGGCAAAACAGATTCAAGCCCGGCTACAGAAGGCTCAGAAGATTCAACAAGCCTTGCAGACGCAAGTGAACCAGCTTACTGCTGAAGTAGCCAAGGCTGGCGCAGCCAAGAAGGACATATTTCAGGACCAACTCGACCTGGCAAACGCCAACCTCGATGTTGCGAGCAACGATGTTGACGACGCGAAACGCGATTTGACGGATGCAGGCGGAAATCTCCGCGACCGCATTGAGAACATGAAAGAGCAGCACGAAGCGGCGGACAAGGCGCGCAGCGCAACCGAACAGAAATTTCCAACCGAAGCGCCGGAAAAACTTGGCATAGTGCACCGCGTCCAGCGATGGCTGGAGCTCAACGCCAAGAAAAGGCTGCTGCTGCGCGCAAAAAGCGATTCCGACAGGATTGTGGCGTCGTTGACCGAGCAGCACAACGCGTTATCAGCGCAAATCGAAGCGGAAAAATTGAAATCGCCGGAACTGGCAGCACATTCGAAGTCCTCCAATGCGGTGAACGGCGTGGCTGCGGGCGAAGCAGCGGCGTCCTCGGTCGCGGAAAGCGTGCGCAAAACGCGAACCGCCGAGGATGCCAAGGCGGCGCTGGCTACGACCAGAGCGGTCACTGCCGACCAGCGCAATCTGACCAGCCTGGACAAGCGTGTAGACAACGAAAAAGAGCTTTCGCAATTGTACGGACAGTGGGTGGACCTGGTTTCCGACCGCCAGCGGGCAGTTGTGCAGCGTATGTTGATCGGTGCGGCGATTATTCTGGGAATCGCGCTGATCGGCGTATTTTTCCACACCTGGCTGGAGAAACTGTTAGGGCGCACCAAGCTGGACCGGCGCCAGATGCAAACCTTGCGCGCGACAGCGACCGTTTCGGTTCAGGTGTTCGCGGTCCTGCTGATCTTACTGGTGATCTTCGGCCCACCGAACCAGTTGGGAACATTCCTGGGCCTCGCAGGCGCCGGGCTCACGGTTGCGCTGAAGGATTTCATTGTCAGTTTTCTTGGTTGGTTTGTGTTGATGGGGAAGAACGGAATCCGCCTGGGCGATTGGGTGGAAATCAATGGCGTAACCGGCGAAGTTGTGGAAATAGGACTGTTTCACACGGTGCTGCTGGAGACCGGGAACTGGGCCGACTCCGGACATCCGACGGGCCGTCGCGTGACATTTACAAATAACTACGCGATTGAGGGACACTATTTCAATTTCTCGACTGCTGGGCAATGGCTATGGGATGAATTGCAGGTGGTGCTGCCAACGGGCGAAGACCCTTACCCGGTGATCGATGCGATTCAAAAAAAGGTATTGGAAGCGACGCACGAAAATACGAAAGAAGCCGAGCGGGAACTGAAAATTGCCGCGGGAAACCGGGATATCGGCTCGTTCAGCGCGGAGCCTTCCGTCAATCTGAAGCCGGTGCTTGGAGGCATTGAGATTTCTGTGCGCTACATCACGCAAGCGAACCAGCGCTTTCAATTGCGAACGAAACTGAATCAAGCCGCCGTCGAACTCCTCGGCAAGCGCGGCATCACTCCGCTCTCGTCGTCCCCGGTGCCGCCCGCCCCGCCACCCGCTGCTTAATCTGATTTTCGGTCCGCGCTTGGTCGGCCGGGACCAAGAACCGCGGCTGACAGCTTCAGTCGTCGCACATTGCGAAACTCCAGGATTTCGCGGTTGGGCAAGCTGCGGCGCCCGCGGCAGTGGGCGCCCCTACAACTGCTAGCGGGGGCGCATGATCGCCCGCGAAATCATTGCGGAGGACGGGAAGCGAAATACTGCGCGAGGTTGGCGGTAAGCTGCTCGAGTCCCTGGTTGACACTTTTCTGCAACGATTCAACGACAGCGGTGACGGATTTCTTCTCGACGGGCTCGTCGTGCGAGTAGCTGCTCGTCCAGACTACGCTGCCAGACTTTTGTTCAAACAGTTCCAACTGGATATTGAAGCGCGCCTTAATTCCGGCGGGATCGTCAACTTCGTTCAGCGAAGTAAGGTGGCCGCGCAAAAGATAGTCGCCGCGGGCGGTGCTGGAAACGCGTTGGACTGATTTGTATTGACCGGAACGGCGAAGCCGCTGAACGAGAAGGTCTTCGATCATTTCGGTGGGCGGCTCGGTCCAGCGATGGTATTCGTCAACGCCCATTTCCACATCGCTCATGCCGTAAACCACACGGTCGTCACGCAGGATGCGGGGAGCAGTCAACCTGCCGACGAGAATCGAGACCTGGAATGGCGCGGCGTTAGAAGTATTTCCGGTGTTGGAAGGAGTTGCGACGCCGGCAGGGTTCAGACGGTAATAACGCGGGGACTTTGCGGATACGCAGCCTGCGGCAAAGCAAGCCAGAAAAATTGTCATCCACATCGCGATACGTTTCATTCCGTTCCCTCAATCCGGTTTCGGAGCTCTTCCGGGTATATGCGCCGGCGGTAACGCGGAGCGCAGCAGCGTATATGGCCGCTGCTTCAACGTTTCCGTGAACTGGCGCAAATTCTGCGATGCTTGCCGAAAATTGCTCAGGATATCGTCAATGTTTTCGCCGTTGGCGTTCAGGGTGCGGTCCAGTTGGTCGGTCACGTTGTTTGCGGTATCCAACATGTGGCGGAGTTCTTCGATGGACTGGCGAAGGTCGGTGCGATTTTCCGCGATGGTGCCTTCCAGAGTGTTGATCGTTTTCTGCGCGTCGGCGTTGGTTTTCTTCAAATCATCCAACAGCGGGGCAATACGCGCGCTGGCATCGTCGAAATGGGTGATGGTCGAATGCAGGGGCTTGCGATTTTCATCCAGCATGCCGCGGACGTTTCCCAGACTGGCGCTCAGATTTTCGCGGTTCTTGTCGTTCAGAACATCGTTGACGCGCGCAACCGTGGTCTGCAGTTCAACGATGCGCTGGTTAAGATTGTCCAATAGGACTCGGGCTTGCGGCGCGAGATCGGCGAGTTGGGCCTCCAGATCGCCGAAGCCCACATACTCACTCGACTTGAGCGTGGAACCCGAAGGCGCGGGTTGGGCTCGCGCGTCTCTACCGGGCACAATACCCAAAAAATTGTCGCTGAGCGGGCTATTGCTACTGATGGTTGCGATGCTGTCGGTCTTGACGGGAACGTCCGGCTTTACACGAAAAACAATTTCCATACGGCTGGCGTCGTGCGGATCAGGCCGCACTTCTTCAACGCGCCCGATAGGAGGGCCGCCGGCATAACGGACTTCTCCGCCCGGGCGCAAACCACCAGCATTCTTGAAAAATGAACGATATAAAACGTCGCCACGATTGAAAAATCCGGTGAGCGAGAAGACGGTTATGATGAGAAGGGCAGCAGCGATCAGGACAAAGAGTCCGACGATGGCTTCCTGGCGACGAGTCGAGGAGGAGTTCATGGACGTTCGGACCTGTCTAATGCAAAGCGCTCACGTGCAGCTCGGCACACAATTCGAAGTGCGAATCGCGGCGAAAGTTTTGGGAGTATAGCACGGCGGCCAAGCGAAAATTGCGAGGAACGGCTGGCGTCGGGAATGGTCGAAACGCTGGCCGGCTTCACTGGCGCTCCCGGGGCACTTCTCCAGTCAGCATCTGCAAATAGTCAATTTCCTGGCTGAGTTCCGGCTCCGCGACGCGATCGAGGAATTGCCGCACGCGCGGCTGCGTGCTGGCTTGCAGCTCGGCGGGAGTGCCGTTGGCAACGATGCGGCCTTTGTCGAGCAGAACCATGCGGTCGGCGATCAGGAAAGCGCTGGCCAGTTCGTGCGTCACGACGATGATGGTGATGCCGAAGGCTTCTTTTAACTTAAGAAGGAGTTCGTCGATACCCGCCGCGATGATGGGGTCAAGGCCGGCGGACGGCTCGTCGAAAAAGAGAATTTCCGGATCCATGGCCATGGCCCGAGCCACGGCAGCGCGTTTTTTCATTCCGCCGCTGAGTTGCGCCGGCATGTAGTTCTCATAGCCGTCGAGACCGACTTCGTTCAACTTCAATCGAACCATGATTTCGATGGTAGAGGGATCGAGATCGGTGTGTTCGTTTAGAGGAAGAGCAACGTTTTCGCCAACGGTCATGGAGCCGAAGAGCGCGCCACTCTGAAACGAAATGCCGATGTGCTGGCGAAGTTCGCGCCACTCCGCGGTAGAGAGATTCTGCAGATTCATTCCGCGAACGATAATTTCGCCGCTGGTGGGAACTTCGAGTCCGACCAGCGTGCGCAGCAGCGTGCTTTTGCCGGAACCGGAGCCGCCGAGAATCACCACGGTTTCTCCCGCGGGAACGTCAAAAGTAACGCCGTGAAGAATTTCGCGTTCCCCATAAGCCACATGCAGATTGCGAATCGAAATCGCAGGGCC
Organism: uncultured Acidobacteriota bacterium; assembly: GCA_963732135.1. Taxonomy (GTDB): domain Bacteria; phylum Acidobacteriota; class Terriglobia; order Acidiferrales; family UBA7541; genus Acidiferrum. Next base: position 196,252 of record CAVSYC010000007.1, on the reverse strand, counting down.
TTGCATGACATTGCGCGGAGTCGCTTTCGGTTTGGGATCGTCGGGCATCGGCATCACGGTTTCGCGTTGATGTAGAACAGCGCAGTAAACACCAGATCCACCATCACTACCAGAAAAATCGATTTGACGACGGCAGAAGTAGTAGAGCGGCCGACTTCTTCTGCGCCGAGACCGGTGCGCAAGCCTTCCTGGCATCCGACGGCGGTGATCACGAGGCCGAACATGAGGCTCTTGATCAGGCCGGTAACCACGTCGCGCAGAACGAGCGCATCCATGGTGGCTATGAAGTAGCTCTTCAGAGTAAAGCCGGCGGCCATCATGCCAAAGACCGAGCCGCCGAAAAAGCCCATAAAATCGGCCCAAATCGCGAGGCAAGGCATCATCAGGAGCATGGCGAAAAGTTTTGGCGCGACCAGGAAGCGGATGGGGTCGAGGGCCATGGTCTCCATGGCGTCGATCTCTTCGTTGACCTTCATGGTGCCGAGTTCGGCGGCGAAGGATGAACCGGAGCGTCCGATGACCAGAATGGCGGTCATGAGCGGTCCCAGTTCGCGCGAAACGGAAATCGCAACGGCGCTGGCCACAAACTGCAATGCTCCGAATTTGCGCAACTCATATGCAGCTTGCAGGGCAAGAATGGTGCCGATAAAAAACGAAATCAAGGAGAGGATCGGCAGCGCGCCGATTCCCACGGCCATGGCCTGATGGACTGCACGGCCATAGGCCAGGCGGCGGGAAGAAAACATGTCCATGAACAGGGCACGCGTTGCGTGCGCGCTAAGACGCGCGAGGCCGCCGATGTATGAAAGCGCGTCGATGGTGGCCGTTCCGATGGCTTGAGTGGACAGCATTTTGAGTTTTGTTGAAAGCCGCTTTCAGAATCGTAAATCAGAAGCCGCTTCGTTATTTGCCTCCGCCGTGGGCAGCTGTGTCAAACGGTGGAGGCTGCGGTGCTTCCAAAGCTTCCTGTTCCGTCTGGTGCACTTCGAAAATGCGGAGCAAATGAGTCAGTTCGAGAACCGTTCTCGCGGATTTGGAAAGACCGTAGAGCGCAAAGCGCGACTTGAGATCGCGAGAAATCTTTAGTCCTTCGACCAGTGAGGCCACGCCGGAGCTGTCCACGTAAGGCACGCCAAGCATATTGAGCAAAAGGTAGGGAACACGATTGTCGCGCAATTGCGCAATCAGAGCTTTGCGAATCTCAGGGGAATTGAAGAGCGTAATCTCTCCCGTGAGATCGAGAATGGTGGTGTGGCCCGACAGGCGCACGGAAATCTGCAAGGGTGGTCGTTGTGGCATGAGGCCCATGTTTTGCCAGACTTTGCGGCTGGATGCAATGGGATTCGGCGCAATGCGTTCACTGGCCAGGGTAGACTGCGAGTTATCAGGGCAAAAGAGCTTATTCATTGAAAGTTGGATTCACGAGCGCGGCGAACCGATGCACTGTTTTATCGGGAGAGGAAAGACACAGCGTCCATGAGTGACTTACTTTAAAGACTTGCTTCGAAGATGACGCGAAGCATGTTACGAAGCGCTCTCCCGTAGCAAATGGCGAGCGTGAAAAGCCGAAAGAGTGCCCAGCGCGTAGATCAGGGCCAGGAATGCAAATCCCGCGAAGATGCTGAGCTGCTGCGAAATCCAGCCAAGCGCGAAACTCATCAAGAGCTGCAGTATCGTGGTCAGGATGGCCATGGCGGATTGCGTGCGCCCCATAAATTGGCGCGGAACAATGTGCATCAGCGAGGCCTGCGCCACCACGCCAGAAAACGCGCGAAATAATCCGAACAGCATCTGAAAAAAAACCGCCGCGACCACAAAGGTGATGAACGGCATCGCCAAATGACCGAGCGCCAGGCCCGCGATGGCGAAAGCGTATAACGTCATGCGCAGCCGATGAGGCAATTGCGAGGCCAGCAAACCGCCGATCACCGCGCCAAATCCCCAGCCTGCTTCCAAAAAACCGAGTCCTCGCGCGCCGGCGTGCAGAATATCCGCCGCCAGCGCTACAACCAGAACGTTGGCGCTGACAACTCCGGCCATCAGAATGGAATGGGTGATGCCGAGCGCACGGACACTGGCCTGGGTACGCAGATATGCGAAGCCTTCTCGCAGGTCGGAATAAACCGCCAGTGAAAGTCCGGCCTCCGCTACCTCGGGCATTTCGGCGATTTCCAGCGCCTCCGCGGTTGCTTCAGTTGTGGTGGAGAATTCGCGCGGATATTTTGTTAGGTGATCGCGAGGCGAGACGTAGCCTTGGCGTAACTTGTAAAGGCACCACGCGGAGACGAAATAGGTAAGGCCGTCGATGCCGAGAATTCCGGCAATGCCGGCGTTGTCGTAGATAAAGCCGACCAGCGCTCCGGCAAAAAGCATCCCGGTTTGTACGCCGATCACCACGGCGGCATTTGCGCCTGTAAACTGGCTTGCCGGAATCACTTCCTGCACCAGCGCGTTCACGTTGGCCCAATACATGGCGGAGCCAGTGCCGGTAATCAACGTGATCAGATACAGGTGCCACAGTTCCAGATGTCCGCGCCAGGCGACGTAGGCGGTGGCTAGAACCGCGATTCCGCGCGCCAAATCGAGCGCGATGCCAAGATAGCGGCGGTCGTAGCGGTCAATCAGCACGCCGCCGATAAAAGGAATCAGCAACCCCGGCGCTGTTGCTACGATCACCTGGTAGCTGACCTTGACGGTGGAATGGGTTAGCGCGAGGATGTGCCAACTGACGCCGGCGAAGTTCATTCCGCTGCCAAAAAGAGAAATGAACATCGCGAAGAAAAAATAGCGGAACCCGGGCGCCGCCCAGATCAGCGACCAGTCAGTGCGAGCGGGAGCGGTGGCGGGAGACGTGGACATGGCGACCTTATAGTTTACAGTTTTCAGGAATCGGTTTTTAGTGGCGGTTTTTTTACGGTATTGTTGCGCGCAGTCGCGATTGACGGAGGCAGCTTGTGGGCAATGAACTAAAAGGCGCCGTGCGCACGGGAAAAGAACGCTATGAAGGGAAAATTCTGCTGGAGACGAGCGAACTGATTTTTCGCGGCACAGATTACCGCGTGAAAATCGCTTTCGGCGAAATGCGGGACGTAAAAGCTGCGAACGGAGAATTGCGCGTTGCTACCAAAGACGGCGCGCTGACGTTTGAGGTGGGGGTTGCGGCGGAAAAGTGGCGCGAGAAAATCCTGCATCCCAAGACGCGAGTGGAAAAACTCGGCGTGAAACAGGGAAACAAGGTACATCTAGTGGGAGAATTCCCAGCCGATTTTGTGAAGGAATTGAAAGCAGCCAGTGCCGAGATCATTCGAATAGAAAATGCCGCAGGGGCTGAGCAAACGTTTTTCGCCGCGGACGACAAGAGCGCGCTGGCTGCGATCGGGAAACTTGCCATGAAGATAAGGGGCGCCGAGGCGTTGTGGATTATGTACCCCAAAGGGCGAAAAGATATAACCGAAACCGATGTGATTGCCGCGGGAAGAAAAGCCGGGCTCAAGGATGTGAAAGTGGTGGGATTTTCGCCCACTCACAGCGCTTTGAAATTCGTGATTCCGCTAGAGAACCGCTAGCGCCCGTATTCTTTTGGAGTGCAGTCCCGGCAAAGCGACTCCAACTTTTCGCACAATTTTGCCGGTGCTTCGGCGATTCGCCACACGCACTGCCGCTAGAAGCTCCCGCAAGGATTCCCTTTTTGTTGCCACTAGTGATATTTTTGTGCCGTCCGCAGCGTAGCAATTGTCAGGAAAAACGTGTGTCCTGTGATTGGGAGGAAATGCGATGGCCACCACCCCTGTGATCGCGCCTGAGGCGCCCGCAGCTATCGGTCCGATTGGTCGCTTGGTCGGCGTTTTCTTCTCACCGAAGGCAACGTTCGAAGACATTGCTCGGCGTCCCAGTTGGATTGCCCCGGTGGTTGTTCTGATCGCCATCTCGATAGCTTTGAGCGTCTCGTTGGTGCGTCACGTTGATTGGGTTGAAGTTACCAAGGACCAGATTTCCAAAAGTAAGTTTGCGGCGCGGCAATTTGAACAGCTCGACGACGCTCAAAAGGCACGAGCGTACCAACAGGGCGCGGAGCGCTCCAAAGTGATTCGCTACGTTCGCGGAGTTGTGGGATGGCCACTCCTGTTACTCATTATGAGTGCCATTTATCTCGGAGCCTTCAAGCTGATTGCTGGTGCGCGATTAACCTTTGCAAACGCTTTCGCGATTGCCGCATTCGCCCATTTACCTGTGGGGCTTAAGGAACTGATCTCGATTCCCGTGGTGTTTCTCAAGGAACCAGCGTCCATTGACCCTGAGAATTTTTTAGCATCAAATCTTGCCGTTATTTTTGGCAATGACCTGGCGCCGTGGCAAACGGTGCCTCTCGCGTTTCTTGATGTATTTGCAATTTGGAGCCTCGTCCTCGTTGCCATCGGATTCGCGGCTGTGGATCCAAAGAAACTTTCGTTTGGAAAATCCCTCGGAATTGCGATCGGAATATCGCTCACCTTTATGTGCTTCTTCACGGGTTTGGCCTGGATTTTCTCCTGATACAATATGAGCAGTGAACTTTTCGTTTGAAATTAACAAAACTGATGTCACCGGAGCGCGGCGCGGCCGCTTAAACACTCCTCACGGTCCGATCGAGACGCCGGTCTTTATGCCCGTCGGAACCCAGGCCACGGTAAAAAGCCTGCGCAACGAAGCGCTGGAAGAACTCGGCGCGCAGATTATTCTCGGCAATACCTACCATCTTTACCTTCGCCCCGGCCACGAATTGATCCGCAAACTTGGCGGGCTGCACAAATTCATGTCCTGGAACGGCGCCATACTCACCGATTCCGGCGGGTACCAAGTCTTCAGCTTGTCCGAACTTCGCAAAATTACCGACGACGGAGTGCGCTTCCGATCGCATCTGGATGGATCGGAGCATCTGCTGACGCCGGAAAAGGCCGCGGAAATTCAACTCGCGCTCGGCTCCGATATCGCCATGGTGCTGGACGAATGTATTGAGACGCCTGCCCCACGCGACAAAGCCGAAGCCGCGCTCAAGCGAACAACCGAGTGGGCCAGGCGCGCACGAAATTATTTCCACGAACGCGCCCAGCAAAACGGCCGGTTAACACAGTGGCAATTTGGAATTGTGCAAGGCGCAACGTTCGCCGACCTGCGCCGCGAAAGCGCGCGGCAGTTGCTCGAAATTGATTTTCCTGGTTATGCCGTCGGGGGGCTTGCGGTCGGCGAACCGCACGAAACTACATGTGAGATGGCGGCCGAAGTGACGGCACTCCTGCCAAAAGACAAGCCGCGCTACCTAATGGGCGTCGGCCGTCCCGAACAACTTGCCGATTACGTTGCTCTCGGCATAGACATGATGGATTGCGTGCTGCCCACACGCGCCGCGCGGCACGCGTGCATCTATACCAGCGAAGGGCGCGTCTTAATCAAAAATGCTCGCTACGCACAGGACCAGAAACCGCTCGATTCGAACTGCACCTGCAGCGTCTGCCGTCGCTACACCCGCGCGTATCTTCGGCATCTGTTCGCCGCCGGAGAACTCACCGCGGCCATCCTGGCCACCCACCACAATGTCCACTTTTACCTTGACTTAATGAGGCAAATCCGCGAGGCTATCGGGTTTGGGAATCTAGTGAAATTCTCGTCCGATGTTCGGGCGCGCTACGCGGCAGGTCCGGCATGAATACGCGCCGACGGCGCACCGGCCTCTTCGGAGAATCGCACAGAGAATTCATCCGCAGGGAACGCGAGGGAGCAAGGCTAGCCCTCGGCGAGTGGCGAGTTTTCTTGGCTGGCAGCCTGGTCCGGAGCTTTTCTGGTGATGGACAAGGCTGATCTTAACGGGAAGAGTTGAAAACGATCGATGATGGCAGCACTTCTATGGCAGACAGGCGCGACGCCCGGAGGAATTCTCGGCAGCCCGCTGGTGATGATGGTAATCGTAATGGGCATTTTCTACGTGATGCTCATCCTTCCGCAGCAGCGCCAGCGAAAAAAGACGCAGGCCATGCTGCAGCAGCTGAAGAACGGCGACAAAGTGGTCACCAGCAGCGGAATTTATGGCACTGTCAGCGGCATTGACGGCGACACGGTGATTCTGAAAATCGCTGACCAGGTAAAGATTCGCATTTTGCGCTCGGCAATTGCACAGGTAGAGGCGGAAGAAAATGCCAGCTAACGCCGCTTGGCCCGTCTTGGCGCAAATGGTTTCGCTGTTGAACGGCAGTCTATCTTCTTCGCGACTGCAGAGCAGTCAATTTGATTCGCGACCGCGAAGCGGTCGACTCCATTCGCGGCGGATTTCCAGCCGTCTATCCCAATCATGAATCCTAATCTGAAGTGGAAAGCGCTGTTCATCCTGGTGGTGATCCTTCTTTGCATCTATGGATTGTTCGGACTGCCGACATTTCCAACGTCGCTCGCGCAGGTAAAGGACAATTTGAACAAGCAAATCCACCTCGGCCTGGACTTGCGAGGTGGCACGCACCTGGTGTTGCAAGTGCAAGTGCAGGAAGCCATCGCCCAGGAAACCGACCAGATGGTGGACCGGCTGACCAAACAATTGCGCGACAAGAATATCCATTACGACGAAATCCGCCGGCTGGACGATACCCACATTCTGGTGCGTAACGTGGATTCGAATCAGGCCGCCGCGTTCCGCGATTTCGTGCAGCAGCAATACGGCGCGCAATGGGAAGTGGCTCCGGCCTCGGGCGAAAATTCCGGCTACGCGCTGACGCTTCGTCCCACCGCTATCGCCGACATCCAGAACTCCACCATGGCCCAGTCGGTCGAAACCATTTCGCGACGCGTAAACGAACTGGGATTGACCGAACCCACGATTCAATTGCGCGGCCGCAACGAAAACGAAATTCTTGTCCAGTTGCCGGGCGAAGGCGATCCCACACGCGCCAAGGCCGTCATTCAGGCTGGCGGCCAACTCGAACTGCGGCTGGTGGAAGACCCGCGCACGTACAATTCACAGTCCGAAGCACTTGGGGCGCACAACGGAATTCTTCCGCCTGGAACGGAATTGCTGCCGGGACGAAACGAATCCCGCACGGCCAGTGGTGCTCCGGAATCAGGCGAAGTGGTGTACCTGGTCAGCCGCGCGCCCATTGTGACCGGTCGCGATCTTAAGAACGCTACTGAATCGCGCAACACCAATAACCCCGGACAATGGCAAGTGAACTTTGTGCTGACTTCGGAAGCCGCGAATCGCTTTGGTCCCTTCACTGAACAAAATAAAGGCAGCCAATTGGCAATCGTCCTGGAGCACCGCGTGTACTCCGCTCCCGTCATCAACGGCAGAATCGACGACAACGGAATGATTGAAGGCAACTTCGGTCAGGAGTCGGCGCATGATCTGGCGCTGGTTTTGCGTGCCGGTGCGCTGCCTGCTTCCATCAAGTATCTGGAAGAACGCACGGTCGGCCCATCCCTCGGTGCGGATTCCATTCGCCACGGCGTCCAGGCCTCGGCGCTAAGCTTGATCGTGGTGATGCTCTTCATGGTGGTTTACTACCGGATTTCCGGTGCCAACGCTGTCGTGGCGTTGCTGTTTAACCTGCTGATTTTGCTGGCGTTCATGGCCATGTCGGGCGCGGTCTTAACGCTGCCCGGAATCGCCGGCGTGATTCTTACCATCGGCATGGGCGTTGACTCCAACGTGCTGGTCTTCGAGCGTATCCGCGAGGAATTGCGCAACGGAAAGTCGGCGGCCTCCGCGGTGGACGCGGGTTTCGACAAAGCATTCCTGACCATCATCGACACGCACGTGACGACCGTGGTTTCCGCGGCATTTTTGGGATTTTTTGGAACGGGCCCGATCCGCGGCTTTGCGATCACCCTGGTTGTCGGTCTGGTCGCAAATATCTTCACCGCGGTTTATGTATCGAAAACAATTTTCCAGTATCACCTGGCGAAGATGGACCGTCAGGCCGAATTAAGTATCTAAGTCAGACCAGCTTTTGCGTTTGTACTAGGACGTATAACCCCTCTTTCCTACTTAAATTTAGGTGGAATGTGGGATTGGTCCTAGGTTGCTTTCGGGAGACGATGGCGGATTAAACGCCTTCGTTCACTACCGGCGAACCGGGAACAAACTGGCACTCGCTGGAGTCTAAGGAAGGGAAGCAGAATCCGCATGATAGAGTTCTTCAAAGAGCCCAATATCGACTGGATGGGCAAAGCGAAATATTTCTACGCGCTTAGCGCTCTGCTTCTGCTCATCGGCTGGACATCGATTTTCCTCAAGGGCGGCAATTACTACGGCATTGATTTCAAGGGTGGAACCAACGTGGATGTGCGATTTGCGCAGCCTCAGAACATTGACCACGTGCGCAGCGCCTTGAGTAAGCAGGGGTTGGGCGACACCGAGATTCAGAGTATCAGCGACGTTGCGTCGTCCAGCAGCTCCAGCGAATACGTCATTTTCGTCGGGCAGAAAGATCTAACCGACGAAGCGAAGGATTCCAGCAAGGCCCAGGTGATTGCCGCGCTGAATACTGCTTACGGTTCTGGCAGTTTCACCATCCGCGGTGCGGAAATCGTGGGCGCGAAAGTTGGCGCCGAGCTTCGCCGCCAGGCTGTTTTCGTAACCCTCTATGCTTTGGGCGGCATGCTGTTATATATTGCCTTCAGATTCGAGTGGGTTTTCGGGGCAGCCGCCGTCCTGGCAGTATTCCACGACGTTTTGATTACGCTGGGCTTTTTCTCTCTGTTGCATTATGAAATTTCTCTGACCGTGATTGCAGCGCTACTCACGTTGGTTGGTTATTCAATGAACGATACCATCGTCATTTTCGACCGCATCCGCGAAAACAATCGTCTGCTGCGCAAAGAAGATTTTGCCGTGGTCGTCAACAAGTCCATCAATCAAACGTTATCGCGGACGATACTTACCAGCGGTCTGACCTTCCTCACCGTGCTCGTACTTTTCCTGATGGGCGGCCAGGTGCTTCGCGCTTTCTCCTTTGCCCTGGTGGTGGGGATTGTGGTAGGAACGTACTCCAGTTTTGGCATTGCTGCTCCGCTGGTGGTCTGGTGGCATCGTTGGAAGGACCAGCAGGCGACGGCAGGAACCGGACCCGCAGCCGGAAACAAACCCCGGAATGGTGATGGCGCCGCAAGGCGCCTGGCGCCAGCCGGGAGGAGGTAATTACCATGTTTGAAGAAATGGTTGTTTCCAATCCGAAATCAAAAAAGACCAACAAGCCGTGGACAGTGGTCTTGTCGATGGTTTTGCAGGCGGCATTTCTTGCGATTCTAATTCTGATCCCGTTGATTTATACGGAAGCGCTGCCGAGGGCCAGCCTGGCGACCTTGCTGATCGCACCTCCGCCACCGCCACCGCCACCACCGCCGCCTGCCGCCGCACCGGTTGTGAAGGTGAAACCGCAAGTTCACTTGATCGATGCGGGAAAGCTCGTTGCGCCGAAGGTCATCCCGAAGGACATCAAAATCATTAAGGAAGAAGCCGAACCTGATCCGATGGGCGTTTCCGGTGGTGTACCGGGAGGCGTTCCAGGTGGCCAGATGGGCGGCGTAATTGGCGGCGTGATTGGTGGAGTCGGTGGTGCGCCACCTCCGCCTAAGCCTACACAGACACGCATTCGTCAGGGTGGTGCAGTGACCGCGGCATCCCTGATCAACAAAGTTTCGCCGGTGTACCCGCCGCTTGCCCGCCAGACGCGCATTTCCGGTACCGTGCGCTTGCACGCCATCATTTCCAAAGCCGGCAGCGTGCAGCAACTCGAAGTAATTTCAGGGCATCCACTGTTGGTGCAGTCTGCGCTCGACGCAGTAAGGCAGTGGAGATATCGCCCGACCACCCTCAACGGTGAACCCGTTGAAGTCGATACCACCATCGACGTGATTTTCTCTTTGAACCAGTAGCAACAACGGAGCGCCACGCGGGTCGTGGGACATGCGTGGCGCTCCGAGTAACACAGATTGTGCAGTAACTCGTTGGCAAGTGGCGTGAACAACGCCGCAGGTCACGCGGAACTTATAAGGTATGGCCGCCTAGCGGCCCGCCTACAGGAGCAAAACGAATGGTAGCCACTTTGTACGTTTACGCCGCCATGTTCCTTCAGACCACCGGTTCAACCTGGGATCTGAGGACCATGTGGGGACAGATGAGCTTGCTGCCCCGGTTGGTTGTGATCACTCTCTTCGTTCTTTCCGTTTATTCGTTCGGCGTGATGATTGACCGCGCGCTGATGTACAGCGCCGCGCGCAAGCAATCGCGCATTTTCGTGCAGCAGGTTGCCGGCGCTCTGAAAGACGGCAAGCTGGACGAAGCCATCGCTATCGCAGAGCGTAACAAGAAGAGTCACATCGCCAAGGTGGTCGCAACTGGCCTCTCCGAATTTCAATCCGCTTCCCAGCAGGTTTCTGATGCTGACGTTGTCGAAGCCGCCAAGCGCGGTCTGGAACGCTCCGTCGCCATCGTTCATGCGGAAATGAAGCGCGGACTCTCCGCCCTTGCCACCATCGGTTCGACGGCGCCGTTCGTCGGGCTGTTCGGCACCGTGGTCGGAATTTTGAACGCGTTTAAGGGCATCGAACAGAGCCACGCGACCGGTCTGTCGGCAGTCGCCGGCGGTATCGCCGAAGCTCTCGTCACCACCGCGTTCGGCTTGATCGTTGCCGTGCCTGCAGTGTGGGCGTACAACTACTTCACCAACAAAGTGGAAGCTTTCGACGTCGAGATGGACAACTCCTCGATGGAACTGATCAACTACTTCATCCTTCGTCGTGGCGCAAAGAAGTAAGCGGCAATCGGCGGATGTGACCGCATCGCGGTCACATTTCTGATTAACTGAGCGCCTGGCGCTCATCTCATAAAGGAGGTCTGCTATGGCCGGAGGATCAATTCAGTCCAGCGGCGGCCGCTACAAGCCGCAGGTGGGCAGCCAGATGTCCTCGCCGAACGTCATTCCAATGGCGGACATCATGCTCGTGCTTCTGATCATTTTCATGGTCGTTACGCCCATGTTGCAGAAGAACAAGCCGGTGGATATGGCGCGCACCAACACCGCCCGGGACATGCAGGACGCCGATAAGGAAGACGCCGTCGTTGTGGCTGTTACTCGCGACGGAAACATCTTTCTTGGCAACACCCAGGTGCAAAAGGCCGACTTGTCCGGGCAAGTGAAAGACCGCATTTCCGGCAAATTGGACAAGACCGTGTACTTGAAGAGCGATGCTCGGGCCAAGTATGGCGACGTTGTCGCCATCGTGGACGAAATTCGCTCTGCCGGTGTGGATCAGTTAGGTTTGCTGACCGAACGCAATGAGAAGGGTGGTGCGCCGCCTCCGCCACCGCCAACCCAGAATCCGAACGGTGACTGAGGTTCTTTTTGCAATGCGGTGTTGTACCATTCGTTGATGGAAGTCGTTGAGAAAAGTTCCGATGCAGGAAGTTCCGATGCCGCGCTGGCTCCCACCCGGCGCGGCACAAAGGCTTAAGTCCTTCGCAGGGATGAAGCCGACAGGAGACTCGCAATGGGGATGAGCGTAGGTGAAAATAAGGGCGGTGCGATGGCGGAAATGAACGTCGTTCCGCTAATCGACATTTTGCTGGTGCTGCTGATCATTTTCATGGTCATTACGCCGCTGACGCCCAAGGGCATGGACACACTTGTTCCGCAGCCCAATCCAAATCAACAGCAGAATCAGGATTTGGAAAACAAGACGGTTGTCGTGCAGATCGACAAAAACGGCAAGGTCAAGATCAACAACGAAGACGCCACCTGGGATCGCCTCGGCCCGCGCATTGAAGAGATCTTTAAGGACCGAGCGGAAAAGGTCGCTTTCGTCAAGGGCGACAATGCAGTGCTTTTTGAAGAAGTGGCTCGCGCCATTGACATCATGCGGGGCGCCGGAATCGATAAAGTCGGCTTAATCACCGCAAAGCTCGAAGCCGGTCAGTAGCTGCCGCGAATTTTTGTGGCCAGCCAGCGCTTTTTTCGCAGGGTTGTGAGAGTCCTCCTCGCCGGGTAAATCTTTTTGCGAGGTGGATGATGGGAATGCAAGTAAGCGGTGCGAACCGCGGAACGTACACTGAAATGAATGTCGTTCCGTTGATTGATATACTGCTGGTTTTGCTCGTTATTTTTATGAGCGCGCCTCATCAGCAGAAGGGCCTGGACGCGATAGTGCCCCAGCCGGCTGCCCAGTCGTCCAGCTATCCGGTAGAAGGTATTGTCGTTTTGCAGGTGCTTTCCGACGGCGGCCTCCGGATCAATCAGGAACCCGTTGCTTGGGATCATCTGGCCGATCGGATGGCAGCCATCTACCAGGAGCGCGCCCGAAAAGTTGCTTTCATTCGCGGCGAGGCTCCTGTAGAGTTCGCTTCTGTCGCCCGGGCGATTGACGTACTGCATGGTTCGGGAATTTCTGTCGGCTTGTTGACTCCAGGACTGGAACAACAGCGCTGATTGTGATGGAATAGCCCGCGCAGGGCGGATCTGAATTCTCGCGTGGCCCGTTTAGCGGCCGCGCAGCGTAGGGATGGACGCTTCGATGACTCATGCATCGCTTGCACGCACGGACGCTCGCTCGTCCGCATCTTCGTTCCGTCGGGCAGCGGCTCTTCTGGCGCTGGTCGTGTTTGCAGCAGGTTTTTCCGGCTGCAACAAACTTAAGGCTCGCGACCTTCTTAACAAGGGTGTGGGGGCCTTTAAGAACGGACAATACGACGCTGCGGTCGAGGATTTCAAGCAAGCCAAGGATTTGGATCCTTCGCTCCTTAACGCTCGTCTCTATCTCGCCACCGCCTATGCCAGCCAATACATCCCCGGCGCTCCCTCCGAGCAGAATAAAAATATCGGCAAACAGGCCGTCGCGGAGTTTAAGGAAATTCTCCAGAGCAATGCCGATAACCTCAGCGCGATCGACGGCATTGGCTCTATTCTTTTTCAGATGGCCGGAACGCCCTTCGATCCCAAGCTCTTCGAAGAGTCCAAGAGCTATCATCAGAAACACATTCAGCTGAAGCCCGAAGATCCCGAACCGTATTACTGGATCGGCGTGATTGATTGGACCCTGGCCTTCCGCGCGAACGCTGAGATGCGCAAGGATTACAACGAGAAAAATATTCGCAAGCAGGTGAAAGACACCGATCCGCTTCCCGCGGCGATTCGTGGCGAATATCTGTCCAAATATGGTTCACTGATCGATGAGGGCGTCTCCGATCTACAAAAGGCCATCTCGATCCGTCCCGACTACGATGACGCGATGGCTTATCTCAATCTTCTCTACCGCCGCAAAGCGGACACCGTCGAGAGCGCTGACGAGCGCGCCTCTTTGCAGAAGCAGGCCGACGAACTGGTGGATAAAGTGAAGGAAGTGAAGCAGAAGCGCGCTTCGCAACCTGCTCCAACCACCTCCAATTAGATCGAATCCGTAGCGATAAATCGCTGCACTCTGGGGCGCCACACAAGGCGCCCCATTTTTCATTTCGGTCGCCTCTCGCCTGGTGGCACTCGCCCTTCCGCTTCATCAGGCGTAAAATAAATGGATGTCCGGCTCTGCCAATCTGCCGCTGCAATTCAATCGCGACCGCACCGAGCGCCTGCTGGACGCCCGTCTGGACGAACTTCTCGACAAGCTCAAGAAGAGTCGCCCCTCCGACGATCCCTGGCTGGTCCGCCGCGCCTACGAAATCGCAGCTGAGCGCCATCGCGATCAGCTGCGCCGTTCCGGCGATCCGTATCTCACCCATCTTCTAGAGGTCGCGCACATTCTTGCCGACATGCGCATGGACTCGACCACTCTCTCCGCCGCCCTTCTCCATGACGTGATTGAAGACACCGAATTCCCAATCTCGCGCATCCAGGAGCGCTTCGGAGAAGAAACCGCCCGTCTCGTCGAAGGCGTAACCAAAATCGGCCGCCTCAACATGCTGGCTCCCGAGGCGCGCCAGGCCGAAAACGTTCGCAAGATGGTTCTGGCCATGGTTAACGACGTTCGCGTGGTGGTCGTGAAACTGGCGGACCGTCTGCACAACATGCGCACCATCCAATATCTCGAGCCTGACAAGCAACAGCGCATCGCGCGCGAGACGCTCGAGATCTATGCGCCTATCGCCCACCGTCTGGGCATGGGCATTATCCGCAATGAGCTTGAGGATCTTTCCTTCCGCGTTCTCGAACCCGATTCTTTCCTAGCTCTGCAGAAGGAAGTCAGCGATAACGAACCGCTGCATCATAAATTTCTGGAAGAGGTCCAGGCCGAAATTCGCACCAAGCTGGTCGAGAATGGCATACCCGCGGAGCTCGAAGCCCGCGTGAAGGGTCTGTGTTCGCTGCACCGCAAACTGGAGCGCCAGCAGCGCGGCCTCGAACAGGTTTACGATTTGCTTGCCGTTCGCGTGGTCACCGATTCCGAACGCAGTTGCTACGCGGCGCTCGGCGTCGTCCACCACATCTGGCGCCCGGTGCCGGGCCGCTTTAAGGACTACATCGCCATGCCGCGGCCCAATCTTTATCAGTCCTTGCACACTACCGTCATTCACGCCGGTCAGCCGTTCGAAGTGCAAATCCGCACTCAGGAAATGCATCGCATCGCTGAAGAAGGCGTCGCCGCTCATTGGAAATACAAGGATGGCAAGCCCTCCAGCGATGATGACCAGCGCATCATCTGGATGCGCCAGTTGATTGAGTGGTCTCAGGAGCTTCAGGAACCCGGCGAATTTCTTACCACCTTAAAAGTCGATCTCGCGCCCAACGAAGTTTACGCCTTCACGCCGAAAGGCCGCGTCCTCGAACTTCCTGCCGGCGCCACTCCGGTTGATTTTGCTTACGCCGTCCATACCGAAGTTGGCCACCAATGTGTCGGCGCAAAGGTGAACGGCCACATGGTCCCTCTTCGCCACGAGGTTTCCAGCGGCGACGTGGTCGAGATTCTGACACAAAAAGGCCATAGTCCCAGCCGCGATTGGCTCAGCTTCGTAAAGTCTTCTCACGCCAAAAGCAAAATCCGCCACTGGATCAATCTTCACGAACGTGAAGAAGCCACCGAAATGGGGCGCAAGCTGCTCGAGAAGGAATCGCGCGCTTTCGGCCGCAGCCTGAAAAAAATCCCTGAAGCTGATTTGCAGAAGGCTGCTGCGGAGTGGGGCCTTTCCAAGCCTGAGGATTTATACGCGGCTGTCGGTTTTGGAAAATATTCGGCCAGGCAGGTTCTCACTAAGGTTCTGGGCGAATCGGCTCAACCGGCGCCAACCGATGTTGACGATACCAAGCCCACGCTGGTTCGAACCGTAAAGCGCATGCTGGGTTTTGGCGAAGCGCCGCTGGTCGTCAAGGGCCACGACGATTTGCTCGTCTTCCGCGCCAAATGCTGCAATCCCATTCCTGGCGATGAAATTGTGGGTTACATCACCCGCGGCCGGGGAGTGGCTGTGCACACCCGCACTTGTCCCAACGTGCAAAATCTTATGTACCAGGCCGAACGCCGCATTGCCGTCGAGTGGGGTGGCGATAGCGCCGCTACCTTCCCGGTTCAACTCGCCATTCGCGCCAAAGACCGCGCCGGCCTGCTCGCCGAAATCACGGCGGTCATCAGCGGCGCCGGCTCCAACATTCGCAATCTGGAGAGCCGTCCCGACCGCCTGAATGCCCGCATCGAAGCCAGTCTCGAAATCGCCGACCGCCGTCAATTGGAAAGCATTCTTGCCAACATACGCAAGATCTCCGGCGTGCACGGCGTTGAGCGTGTCTATCAACCCTCCGGCGACTAGATTCGGTCCCTGTCCTTTCAGCCGGTATCTGCGAAAGCACACTCCACATACCGGCCGCCTCGAACCCTTACACTAAAGGCATGCGCAACACCCCGCGCCTCGCAATGCTGGTGCTGCTGCCTGGCCTTTTTGCCGGCTGCCATTCCCATCCACTTACTGACTATCGGCAACTGGACAAGGCCGGCATGTGGTCGAGCGGCCTGGAAGATCTAAAGAAACTCAACGTCAGCGACAGCGAAGTCAATCAACTGGTTGCCCTTAAGAATTCTGGTGTCAGCGACGAAGTGTGTGTGCAATTGGTCGCGGCGGCACATGAACATCGGCATCCGTTTACCAGTGCCGCGGCGGCAAAAAGCTTGAATAGCGCAGGTTTTACCGACGATCAGATTCTTGCCATCGCAAAAAACGACCAACTCGATTCCCTCAGTGGAGATGCCGTCATGCTTCGCCTGATCGGCTTGTCTGATCCCACCGTGCAACTGCTATTGCAACGCCGTATGAAGGGTCTGCCCACAATGTCCAGCGCCGAGATCGGTCGTTTGAAAAATACCGAACTCTCAGAAAAAGAAATCGTCGCGCGCATCGAGAGCGGCATGACCGATGCACAGGCCGATGCCGAAGCCGCGGCTCGCGAAAAGGCTTTCGCTCACAGTGGCACCGGTTTTATTCGCGCACGCGCCCGTGCGCATCGCCGCTGAGGCTCTTTTATCGTCCGGTTTCGGTTCCATTCGAACACAGCCTTTGCAGGTTCGCCATTGCCCGCTACAATCTTCAAGTCGTGGCGCGCTCGTTTACAGCTAATTTTCTCTCCCGCACTCTGCTGTTTTTCGCGGCATGCTGCCTCGCCGGTTGCGCTGCTTCTGTCGGTCCCGGATATCGCGTCGAAAAGCAGGAAATTCAAGTCTCCTTCCGGCCCCAGGCCGAGCCTCTCGTTCATATTGTGGCCGAATACCATCTAAGAAATACCGGCACGCGCGAACTTGATTCGCTCGATGTCCATCTTCCCGGACGTCGTTTTCGCCCCACTGAATTTACAATTTTGTGGGACGGCGCCGAACTTCCTCTGGCAACTTCGCTCGTCAACGCCCGCGATACAATTCTTCGCTTCGCGAAGCCCTGGCCAATGGGCGACGCTCGCACTGTCCGCTTCGAATACAATCTGCATTCCGCCACGGCTCTGGAAGGAGCGCTCGGTTTTACTCCGGATGCGTTCGACCTTCCCGCCGAGGGCTGGACGCCGGCGCTCCCCCAGGCCCGCGGCCTTTTCGGTTTCGGTGGTGTGCCGCCAAACAAATGGGACCTCGTGGTCCGCGTACCAACCGGGTTTCTCGTCCATGCCAGCGGCGGCAAGGAAAAACACTCCGCGAAAAACGCTGAAATAGAGTTTCGCTTCCAACAGACAGCGGCGGACTTGAATCCTTTCGTGGTGGCGGGCCGCTACCGCGAATCCCGCCCAAGCCTTCAGGGTAATCGGCCACTGCGCGTTTGGAGCCGCACCGATGTCAGCCGCGCACAACTTCAGCAGACTACCGAGGCGCTCTCCAAAACGCTGGCCACCTACGATTCGCTTTTTGCCACTCGCGACAAGGGCAGGCCTACGCTGTGGATTGTCGAGTGTCCGGAAAATGCCGGCTGTTTCTCGCAACGATCTACCGCTTACGGAATGCTGCTGTATGGACAATCGTCCAGCGACTCCGCCGAAATGATTTCCCGTGACACTATTTTGTTCGACCCTCGTGCCGCCTCCACTCGGCCCGAAGCACTTGCCGGTCCGGCTTTGGCGTCCGGTTGGCTCGGCTACGGCCAAAATCCAGGCTTCTACGAACAACAGCCTCCGATGTCCGCGCTTCCCGCTTTTGCCACGGCGCTCGCACTCGAGCGCTCCGCCGGTCCACAAGTTCGCGAACAGATTATTCGCCGTGCGCTGGCGCAAATCCCTGAGCACGCCTCGCCGGAATCCAACAATGATCTCGCGGTTTCTCGCGCGAAAAGTTTTCTTCTTTTTTACACCCTGCGCGATCGCGTTGGTGCCGACACTTTTCAGAAGGCCCTGCAACACATGCTTTTTGCCCGCAGGAGGCGCGGCTTTAATGTCAACGATCTGATTTCCGCTGTCGAGGAGGAATCTCACCAGGACATCGGGCCCTTCGTTCGCCAGTGGATCAAGCGTCCCGGCGTTCCCGACGATTTTCGTACAATGCATTCGCAATCAACCGCAAGGCAGGAAACTACCGCTCAGGAGGCTACACCATGAAAGATATCGTTCTTACCGACAAAGGCCCAAAACCGATCGGCCCTTATTCCCAGGCCGTGAAGTCGAATGGCTTCCTGTTTGCCTCCGGGCAAGTCGCGCTCGACCCGCGCACCAACGAATTCCTCGGCGGCGATATTCGCCAGCAAACCGAACGCGTATTGGAAAACATCAAAGCGATCGTCGAAGCGGCCGGTTCCAATTTTCATCACGTAGTGAAAACCACCGTATTCCTCAAAGACATGAACGATTTCGCCGCCATGAACGAAGCCTACGGAAAGTTTTTTCCAGCTGCCCCACCCGCCCGCTCCACCGTCCAGGTGGCCCGCCTGCCCAAAGACGCATTAGTAGAAATCGAAGTCATCGCCGCCCTTTGATCGAGCTCTAGGGCGAAAGCAAGAGCGCGGTCAGAAACGAAAACCAGATCAAACTGCTGGACGATAGTAACAACCCAATTCGGGTCTTCGATTTCGCGACCAAGCCCGAGACCAACGAAGTAACGCCGAGCAGCATCGAGATCTCCATTGCCGTAACCGAGGCTCGCGGCGGGTAGATATCACTTCCGGGCCGCATGTACGCGTAGCCCAGAGCGAAGATTCCAAAACACATTCCGGCCGAAACGAGGAACAGACTGATCAAGGAGCTCGCGAATCGCCATCCGGGGATAGAGAGTTTTTCTCCCATAAGAAAGGAAAACCATGCCCAAGAGATACAGACCAGCGGGAACGTCACGCTCGCGAAAATAACTGCGTCTGTTAGGAGCCGCTCCATAACTGTCACCGATCTTAATAGAAGACGTACCGTCACCAACAGAGAATAGTAGATGGGAAACTTGTAGATCGTGAACGACAAAGGGGCACAGCGAACTGTGCCCCCTCATGGAAAAACATGTAGTTAGCGACTAGTCGCCGGCGACAGCTTCGGCCTGTTCCGCTGGTGCGGGAGCCGGCGCGATGTTCACGGGCTTATTCGCATTGGCAAAGTTCGCTGGAGTGGCCTGCTTAATGTCCGTCAGCGAACCGATCTGCACCACTGTCGGTTGCGGCTTCTTGAGGACCAGTTCTTCGTAGATAGCGCGAACCTTGGCTTGTTCTTCGTAAGCCTTCTTGCGGCGCGCGCGATCTTCTTCCGCGGCGGTGAGAGGCACATCGTGTTCGAGGTTGCGCACGCGAGCCGCGTCATTGGCGTCAATCACCAGTGAATGTTCGAAGCTCTGCAGATTGACCGCCTTGCCCTTGGCGTAAATTTCGTGTTTGCCGTGGTTCTTGTACCACTCGGCTACAGTCGCGTTCTTGTGCATGTTTTCGATGATCTGTCGCCAACCCACTCCGGTGTTGTACGCGCAGAAGCTGATTTCGCCCTGCTGCGTGGCGTAGGGAATAATGCACATCTCGGTGCGGCGAAAATCGTAGTTGAATAAATCCTGGAACCACATGCCCGCGATGAACAGGAAATTCCACGGGTCCGTCTGCCGGCGCTTCATGGCGTCTTCATAAGTACGCTCAGGTGAAGTCCGTCCATACTTCGTCGTCGATTTCTTGGTCAGCGCCCAAGTCTTGTCAAATTTCTTGAAAAGGTCGTAGAGCTTGAGGCCCTTGGGCCCCTGAAACGGCTGATAATTTTTTAGGAGAGCCATTGCCATCATGAAGTTGGAGAAAGTCTTGCCGCGAGCCGCGTCAGTAATGGCCGTTACGTCAGCCGTCAGCTGAGTAGCGTTCAGGAAGCGTGGTACCGGCGCCCATTCCTTGGTTTCTTTGTTGATCATCAGCGCAGTGCCCACGCCGCAGTTCGGGTGGCACCCGCAAGACAGCGAACCCCACTGCGATTCGTTGCCCTTCACCATGTCCGCAAATCCCGCGAAGGTCGAAATAAACGAAATCGGGAACCAGTCGCGCGTCGGCTCGACTTTGCCGACCTGCGCGCTGACATCCTTCGCCAAGTGCGACAGCGTGTAACGCTGGCGCAAACGCCGCTCCGGAGTAATGTCTTCGTCGCGCCCGGTAAAGGAAACCGGCTGAAAGCTCACAAACGAAATTTTCTTGGGATTTTCCATCGCGAACTTCACGACCGTGCCCACCTGATCGTTGTTCACGTTATTTACGATGGTCACCACCAGCACGATTTCGATGCCGGCTTCGTGCATGTTTTCAATCGCGCGCAGCTTCACGTCAAACAGGTTGCCGATCTGGCGATGGCCGTTGGCATCATTGCCGATGCCGTCGAATTGCAAATACGCGTAACGCATACCCGCTTCGAACGCCTTCTTGCAGAATTCCTTGCTCTTGGCGAACTCAATTCCGTTGGTCGCGGCTTGCACCGAGTTGTAGCCGATCTTCCGCGCGTAAGCGACAGCTTCCAGGAAGTTCGGGCTCATGGTCGGTTCGCCGCCGGAGAATTGCACCGACATCTGCCGGCGCGGCTTGATCTTCAGCGCGTTATCGAGAATTTCCTTGATTTCGTCCCAGCCAAGTTCGTGAACATAGCCAACCTGGTTGGCGTCCATGAAGCAGGGATCGCACATCATGTTGCAACGGTTGGTCAAATCAACAGTCAAAACCGAACCGCGGCCGTACAAAACAGTCGAAGAGCCGTGCTTGTGCAAGTCTTCGTCATTGTGCGCGGGAATATCGCGGCCGGGATATTGCTTTTCAATCCAGCTAAGCCATTTCGAATCGACGGCCATCATGTCTTCGTAGTGCCCGTGCAGCGGGCAGTCCTTCACCATCCACACCTGGCCATCGCGCTCGATGATCTGAGCCTTAATTTCTCCAACCTTCTCGCTCATCAAATCGCGCCAATCTTTCTTTCCGGCGATGATGGCTTCGCGCGCTTCCTTCACGCAGCCGGGACAGAGCGAATCTGTCTGGCGCGGAAAGCCCAGCGTTGGCTTGGACTTTTCCCATGACTTCAGAAGAGGCTTGTCAGACCACTGTGGCGTAACCGAAGGATTCGGATTGCGCTTGTTGAAATACTGAATGCTGTTGAAGGTCACAGCTGCTGTCTTGCAAAGGACCCAATCGATCGACCTCGCGATTTGCGTGCCTACTGAGTTCGGCATAAACCTCCACCCTCACTTTCAAAGATGCGAGACTCTAAAAGAGCTCGCAGAAAGCCTTGACGCGGCAAACATTAAGGCTGACGTTGAGACGTTGTTTTGATGCTCTTCGGCCCCTTTGTACTACCCCCCGAGGCCATTTTTCCGGCTTCAGGGCTCGTATTTACGAACCCTGACAATAAAAACCGTAACACGCCCTGCGTTACGGGCCTAAGTCTTTCGGCGCCAGTAGTTTGCCAGACGCCAGCACCCCAGGCTAGGAAGTTGCATTGAACGGGGAAAAACAGGGGTCGAACGGGGATTAATAGCATTAAACGGGGATTGGCCTAATCCGGAGAGGGGTAACGAATAGGGCGCAAAATGACGAAAATTTCCCGATTTGGGAAGCGCTCCACCACTTCCGCCCAGTTTCCGTTATTCGTTTAGATTAGGCCGCAGCACTGCAATTGCGAAGTGACAGAAGTTCACCGCGCCTTCATCCAGCTGCAGCCACCGCACTACGCAATGCTCGCTCAGATATTTTGTTACGCGTGCTTCAGCAATTCCAAGATGCTCGGCGAGCAGCGCCTTCAGATTGGTGTTCCCGCGCCGCGACATTCCCGTCCGCGCCAGGCTGCCGATCGCGATTCGCAACGTATCGCAAGCTTCGACGTAATAATAGGTCGTCATGTCGTCGTCGGTCAGCACGTATACGCCAGGACCCGCAGGCGCATGCGCCGCCTCGTCGATCTTCACCGCGGGACACGTCAGCAGCCGGCGCAGCTGCATCTCCAGCAGCGATAAACGCGACGCCAGTCCGGGGTCGCCGAAACGGCCTTTAACCCCCGGAGCGCCGCTTTCTGGCACCGGTTCGACCGGAATGCGCGGAATCGCGCGACTGTCGACCACGCGCGGCGGAAGAATCTCAGCACTCGCCGCTTCCACAGGCTCATCTGCCGTCTTTGAACGCGACGCCGCCGGCTTGGCCGTACCGCGAGATTCACTCGACGTTTGCGGCGAAGCCGCTTTCCGGCGATTGCGGCCGCCACGACGTCCGCGTCGCCGATGTCTCTTGTCGGCGCCGACACTCGAATCGTCCGTGGAGGCAGGAGCCGGCGCTTCTTCCGTGCCCGCCGCGACCAGTGACTCAAAAGCAGTGGCAGTCTGTTCGAATGGAACTGTCGGCTCCGGAATCAAAATAGCGACCGATTCTCGGGTTGCGTCGGCTTTTGCACTCTGCGTGGCAGCAATTTCAACCGGTTCGGAATCAGGCGGCAACTCGCCGCCCATTCGCACCACCGCTTCGCGTGCCTTCGTCTTCCAATCGCCACGACGAAACTTGCTTTCCGAGGTCAAGTACCACTGCAGCGCCTTCTCCGTGTCTTTCGCTATTTCAAAATGCCGGCCAAGTTCGAAGGCCACCATCGCGTCGTTGGTTTTTTCGTACAGCAAAAGGAGCTGTCCAGCAGGATCTCTGCTGCCACGAGCGCGTCGAATCCGTGCCGTAATCTGTTTCCAATCCGCCATAAGGGTGCGGGCTGTACTTGCAGCCTGCCAAGAATAAAGTTGCGGGCTGTACTTGCAGCCTGCCAAGAATAAAGTTGCGGGCTGTACTCTTACAGCCTGCCGAGAAAATAGTTGCGGGCTGCACTTGCTGCCCGCCAGTAATAAAACCGCGAGCTGTACTTATACCCGCCAGTTTTTGTCAACGCATTGTAACAGCGACAGGCCTCGCGCTGCCAGTAAAGGAAGTGTTAACAATTGGAAATACCGCACACTAAGTATGCGAATAGCGTTGACGCTTACCAATGTCGTGAGTATTCTCTTACCAGCCCTCCGGGAGGGGAAATGCTTCGCCCACGAGCAGTGCTTGCGGTGGTGGTGGCGTATACACTGTTTCTAATACCGGTCAATGGCGCGACGCCCGCGGCGATTGGCACAATCACGTCAGCAACCGGCGCGCACGTTGGCGCGTCTACTGCATCTTCCGGTTCCACGGTTTTTGGCGGCGATCATCTCAGCACCGAAAAATTTGGCAGCCTTCAAGTACGCGCGGGAGCCGCTCGGTTCATGCTTTCCAGCGCCAGCTCCGCTGCTGTGGACGTTAGCGCCGGCGTTCCTTCCGCCACATTACTAGCTGGCACCGTCGTTTTCTCCACTGCGAACGCCAAAGCTTTTCTGCTGCGCGCGTCCAAAGCGGAGATCCGTGCCCAGACCGATCGGCCCACCGTTGCACAAGTGAGCTATATTAACGAAAAGGAATTACAGGTCCGCAGCAACCGCGGTTCGCTGGCCATCACCGTTGACGGCGAAACCCAGATCGTCCCGGAAGCCATGGCCTACCGCGTGATTCTTGATCCCGAATCCTACTACGCCGCGGAAAACGCGCAGGGCCCGCGCGGCGTTGGCACCCGCCAGGGGGGACCACCGCTCAAGGCCGGCAAAAGCCACTTCCTGCTGCTGGCAATCATTGTGACCGGCGTTGCAACCGGTGTCGCTCTTTACGAAGCTCTGCAAAGTCCCGACGCGCCGCACTGATTTCGCAAATCCTATAAGTTCGCCGCGACGATTAGTCTCCTTGAAAATTCCCTCATTACAAAACCGCATCGCCCTCGTCACTGGCGCCAGTCGCGGCATCGGCAAAGCCATCGCACTTGCTCTTGCCGATGCCGGCGCTGACGTCGCGATAAACTATCGCCAGCAAGCCGAGACCGCGCAATCCGTTGCCGCGGAGATCCAAAAATTGGGTCGCCGCTCGATCGTAGTTCAGGCCGATGTCTCCGAATCCGCTCAAGTCGATCGCCTCTTCGGGGAAGTTGAAAAAAATCTCGGCGCAGTCGATATTCTCGTGAACAACGCCGGCATCGCCAGCGCACTCTCTCCGGCGCAAGTCACTGAAGCCGACTGGCACGAAACCATCCGCGTCAACCTCACTTCCGTCTTTCTCGTCAGCCAGCGCGCCCTTCCCGCCATGCGCGAAAAACGCTGGGGCCGCATCATCAATCTTTCCTCAGTAGCCGCTCAATATGGCGGCATCGTCGGTCCGCACTATTCCGCTTCCAAGGCCGGTATCCTCGGCCTCACCCGTTCTTACGCGTCTTTCCTCGCCAGGGAAGGCATCACCGTCAACGCCATCGCCCCCGCCCTAATCGAAACCGACATGATCGCTAGCCTGCCAGCCCTCACCCCGGATCGCCTCCCCATGGGACATTTCGGCTCAGTGGATGAAGTCGCGCGCGTAGCCGTTATGCTTGCCGAAAGCAGCTTCATCACCGGCCAAACCATCAACCCCAACGGTGGCCTCTACTTCACCTGATCCCGTTACACGACTCTCGTTCTTCGGTCTTGCCGTCTCCGCGCCCTCTGCGCTCTTATGCCCGCGAACTCTGCGTTAAATCTTTCTCTCAGGTGCTTCAAGGTCGAAGCCACGCCAGACGCTGAAAATTGCTATAATAAAGACTCCAAAAAAGGAACCGAGTATGCCCATCTACGAATATGTCTGCGACGATTGCAACTCCCAATTCGAAAAAATCGTCATCAACCGCCAGCAGGAAATCTCCTGCCCCAAATGCTCCAGCAAGAAAGCCACGATCCAGCTCTCTGTCTTCAGCTCCGCAGTCGCCGGCGGCTCCACAAAATCCTCCGGCCCATCCAGCGGAGGCGGAGGCTGCTGCGGCGGCGGTTGCGGCTGCCACTAACTTGTTGTGCCGGGCTTCAGCCCGGCTTTGGAGTGCGGCAGCCCGCTGCCGCTTTTCCGTAGGTCAAGCACTAGAGCGCCATCATCTCTTCGCAAGGTTGCTCCTGCCCATGTAGCGGCCGCCTTCCGAGTCTCCGCGTATCTCAGCGTCGCAGCGTTATGTTTACGTCTTTTTCGAACGCCGTTCCCGCATTCCTGTATACTCCACCGATATTTACAAGGAGGACCCTTCATGTCCGCCTCCGCCGTAACTTCGCTCGATCAAAACAAACAACTCGTCATCCGCTGGTTCGAAGAAGTCTGGAACCAGGGCAATCGCGATACCATCGCGCAGCTGTTCGCTCCCGACGGCGTACTCTACGATGGCGATCAGATCATTCGCGGCCCCGCCGAATTCGAAAAATTCCACGACCGCCTGCGCGCCGTATTTTCCGATTTCAAAATCTCCCCGGTGCTTGCCCTGGCCGAAGGCGACCTGGCCTGCGTTCACTGGTCCTCCGAATGTAAACACATCGCCACCGGCAAAATCGCCCACATCACCGGTACCTCCATCGTGCGTATCAAGGACGGCCGTTTCGTTGAAGCCTGGCAAAACTGGGATGCCGCCGGCATGGCCGCTCAGCTCTCTGACAAAGCGCCAGCCCAACTCTATTAGCTTTGGTTTGAGCTGGGCGCCTGGCGCTACAGCCACTTTTGTTACGCTCCACGCAACCCTCACCGACTCAAACACTTCACTGCCTGAAGTGGTTTCTAAAACTCGAAGCCAGCCTCTGGACGCGTAGGCAAAACTCGCCCCTCGACTGCTCCGAACGTAGTGCCGGGCGGCGCCTGTCCCGACTTGGTCGGGAGCGGCTCTTCGGTAGTGGGTCAGCAGTTTGAAATTCAGGCCGGATTGACTGTTTGGCGGCCAGTGCTACTGTGCTCGTATGGCAAAAAAGAAGGCAAAGCGAAAGCCCCCGAAGAATGCCCGCAAAAAGTCAAAACGGGAAGATGTAAATCAATTGGCCTATCGATCGCAAAACAATCTACGAATTAAGATTCGTTCTCTGTAGTAGCCACCTGAGCAATAGGTGCGGCGGCCCCCTGCTTTACTCTGACAATCATTCGCTGCACCTCTGAATTAGCGTGGACGGGGAGTATGGAAAGGGTTGGGTGTTCGTTGGCAAATACCCTAAAAATCTCATCTGCGAAAGCCTGTCCGATTGTGGGAACGCCGGTAAAATCAAGGAGGATGGTCTTAAATAATTCGAGTCTAGCGACCACCCTTTTAGCCTGCGAACGTGAGATTGCGCAAGATTCACAGGGACAACGGTCTGATTAAATCCGTAATCTCCATCTGGACTAGCATATTGATCGAAAATCTTTTTAGATGTTCTCGCGGTATGATTACTCAGCTCCATGAACACCGTAGTTCCGGCATTACCCCAGTCTAAAACCCAATCCGAATCGTGTCCTATCCTGTGGCCATAATATGTCTTATCTGCGCCGATTGAGAAACGATCAAACATTCGAGACGAGAAAAATACTCCTTCCCCTGTATGGCGGGTTGGATCGGTCGTGAGCTTTCCTTTTGCCAACTCAAGAATCGCATAGCGCTGGTCGGGCAGGTTAAAAGCCTCCTGAATCTTCTTAAATATTCCTATCCCATTATCGCCAATCATCATCTCGGTAGTTACAGCCGTCTTGGATATTTTGACAAGAACCATCGTCCCACTTGAATGATCTTTGGCATTGTTGAGCATCTCTGTAAAACCGTGGTGCCAAATATCGATAACGTTTTCTGGTAGAGGTTGCAATACAGGCGAAATGTCCTGATCCCACAATACGTGTTCCTCAAGTTCAGGCGTGATTGTATAGATTTTTCGCCACTCGACTAGTGCAGCCAGCTTATAAGCACGTTTTCGCGTTTCACCGGTTTCAGTGAGGGATTTCTCGAAGATAAGCCGCCTCAAATACTTCTTGACCGCCTGACGAGTGATCTTGAAGTGCTCTGATGTCAGCTTAGCTACATCGTTCGGATGCTTCTCGACATGTTCTAGGATGAATCTACGATGCCCAAAACCTTTGTGGGCGATCGACTCCAAGTTCTTTCGCTAACTTCTTTAGAATGAATACTTACAGAAGACGCAGCTCGTAAGCCCTTTAGATCCAGCACTTACGGAAAAAGGGGGAGGGGGTACCCACCACTCTATCGGCGTCGCATAACCTACTAAATACCCACAGAGGTTAGTTGCGGTCTGATCCGAATCGTGTCGCCATCGTCTGCCAGTGCTCTCGAATTCTCGACTCTAAAAACTTACCGCTTAGAAGCGCCATTCCGAGAATATCGCGACACATTTTCAGGGACCACGATGCCTGTCTTCAACCTCGCGTCCGCAATCGGCACCGCAGGCACCACCGGCAGCGGCAGAACCCCCGCCCAAATCGGCAGCTCATAATCCGCTTCATCATCAATCGGGCCTCCCGTGCGCACCTTTGCCGAAACCTCTTCAATCGGCAGCGCCAGCACCGTAGTGCCCTTCAATTCCTGCTCGGTCGGCTGGCGAATCTGCTCCCACCGCCCCTTCATGATGTGCTCGGTAAAAAGCCGCAGCGCTTCCATCTTTTCCGTCGGCTCCGTCACCAGCCGCGCCGTCCCCAAAACCACCACCGACCGGTAATTCGCCGAATGATGAAACGCTGACCGCGCCAGCACCAACCCGTCCACCAGCGTCACGGTGACGCAAACCGGAATCCCTTCACTCAAAGTACGTAACATTCTGCTCGCGGCCGACCCATGCAAATACAAAGTCTCGCCCACTCGCCCAAAATTAGTTGGAATCACATAAGGCTGCCCGTCCACCACAAATCCCACATGGCAGACAAACGCCTCATCCAATATTTTGAAAACCGTTTCGTGGTCATAAGCTCCACGCTTTGGCAGCCGCCTGACTTGCGTCCGTTCCGTAGGTGTAAATGTGCTCATCAATTCCTCACGCTGGTATGCCGTATCTTGCTTTTGTAGAGGCGGGCTTCAGCCCAGCTCTTGTCGTCGTCTTTGTAGCGGCTAACTTCAGGTAGCCATCTTTCTTCGATGCTATGTGGAGCGCACCGATGTCACAAGAGCCAATCTGGACGCCAATCCCACCACTGTCATTCCGCGCGGAGCGGGCCGACTTCTCCTTTGTTCGCGAAGCGAACCAAGGCCCGCGCAGTCGAGGAATCTCTCTTCGATGTGTGCGTCACTTCGAATTGTTCGCCGCTGGCTTCGCTTCGCCGCGCACAACGCGGAAGCCCACGTACTCCGGCGCCGGGGTACAATTCGACTTCGCATCCGCCGGACAATCCGCGCTGCCACCGATCACTTTTCCTTTGCCGGCGCGCGTCAACACCCACTCGGCCACGTTGCCGCCCAAATCGTAAATTGGATCTTCGTCATCTTTACCCAGTCCATGAAAACTGCCCACTTCTTTCAACAACGGCGCCGAGCCGTTCAACTTCCTCGTCGCCTCACGCAACTTCGCCGTATCCTCGGGATTCGGCGCATACCCCGCCCAGTAATCGAGCGTGTTTTCGCCCTCTCGATGCTCATACAATTCCTTCACTTCGTCTTCGTACGGCAGCCGCCAGGTCTGCCCGGTTGCTTTGCTCAAACATGCCACGTACGATTTGGCGTCCTCGACGGTGACGTGGTGCGCTGGGAGGTTGTAAGGCTCTTTGGGATCGTGGGTCCAACCCGCCGGGTCCCGGACTTCGTGGGGGAGCCGCCGCGTGCCTTCCCGACAACTGGAGTACTGTTCCTGCGTAACTTCAAACCGGCCAATCTCAACATCATTGTGACGAACAATCTCTGGAACAATCAGGATATTGTTTGAATATTTTTCCGATTTGTTTTGGAGCTTAGAGGTAATTTGTTGGCCATAAAGAGGGCCAACGGCCTTGGCATTCTTTTGCCGCAGCGAATCTTCCAGCGGAGAGTTCTTTTTCACCGCACCATTCGTGGCGGGCGTAGTCTTGAAAAAATATTTGTCGAACCAGGCTACTTCTTCTTCCACTTTGCGCATCTGATGCGTCAGTTTGCGTGGGCCGTGCGGCTCGCCGGGGAACACCACAAACTTCACCGGCACCTTGTCGTAGTACTGCAGCGCGCGAAAAAATGACCAGCTCTGCGCTGGCGGAACATTGGTGTCCGCCGATCCGTGGAAAATCAGCACCGGTGCTTTCACCTTGTCCATCTTGAAAAACGGTGATTTGCGGATGTACAGCTCCGGATCTTCCATCGGAGATTTTCCGAAATAATACGAATCGAAGGAATCGCCAAACACCACGTTGCCCCAATCGCTGATCCACTCCACGTCGCCCGCGCCAACGCTCGCCACTTTGTAGCGATCCGGATAGGTGGTGATCAAACTGGTCGATAAAATGGATCCATTCGACCAACCCAGCGTCGCCACGCGATCCGGGTCAACCAATCCTTTCGTGATCAAATAATCCACGCCGGCATTGATGTCCGGAGTTTCCAGGTCATAGTATTTTCCGCAGCAAATGGATTCGACCCATTTCAATCCGTAGTTTCCGCTGCCGTGATAATTGGGCCGCAGAATAAAAGCCCCGCGCTGCGTCAACAAATTAATCGGATAGGCCCAGTTGTCTTCCCACAAATCAGAATCGTGCCCAGTAGGCCCACCGTGAATCGCGGTAATCAACGGATACTTCTTTTCCGCTTCGTAATTGTCCGGGTAGTACAGAATTCCCTCGACCTCTTCATCGTTCGCTCCTTTCCAGCGAATTACTTCCGTTCTTGCGAACGTGCGATTCTTCACCAACCCTTCATTCAGCTTGCTCAATTGCAGCGGCGAAACAATCTTCGTTCCATCCAGCTGCGCGCGATAAATCTGCGGAAGCTTGCTCGCCGTCGAATAGAAATACACGATCGTCTTGCCGTCTTCACTCACCTCAAAGAACTGAATGTTCTTCGCGTGCTCGCCTTCGAGCGCCGCGCGTTTCCAGCTCCATCCATCTCCGGACTTTGTCCGTGCGTAGCGGGCTATCTCGTAACGCGCTCCCGCCGCCAGTCCCACCACGAAGCCGTCCTGTGTAGCCGCCAGGTCCGATCCAATTCCGTTTTCCCAATCCAGCGGAATCTGTACGCTCTTTCCGTTGCCGAGATCGAAGAAATACAATTTCTCAATCGTCGCAGTCAGAAATTTCGCATGTGTGGAAAACGGCGCCCAGGCATAAAAACCGGAGCTGTCCGGCAGCCATTCAAATCCGCGCGGTTGCACCCGTCCTTCCGTGAAGATTGCCTTCTCGGTTCCGTCGTTCAAGTTGTGAAGAATCGTTGCCGGCGGAACCTTCTGATCGAATGTGAAGTGCAGACTTTTCTCATGAATAGCGGCGACGTATTTTCCGTCCTTGGACACCGACCAGTTGCCGATCCAATCGGTATTGTTGGTCAGCCGCGTAATTTTCTTGTCCTTGACGGCGATCTTGTAAAGCCGCACCGGCGGCTCGTGTTCCGCGTCGTTCACTACTTCCGAATCGTCCTTCTTCTTTTTCATCTCCTGCTCGTAGAGTGCCGGATCTTCCTGCGCGCTGAAAATAATCGTGTCTTTATCAATCCAGGCAACATGGCGCGGTGCCCGCGCAAGTTCGGTCAACACCCACGGCTCACCTCCATGCGGATTGATCAGCCAGATCTGCACGGGCGTCGTCTCCGGCTTGGCGCCGAAGCGCGCTCGATTGCTGGTGAACGCGATCAATTGGCCGTCGGGCGACCACTGTGGCTGGCCATTGTTGTCGCTGCCGCGCGTCAGCGGAATTTCCTTGTTTTCGGTGAGGCTCGACAAAATTAAATTCGACACGCGAGCGTCTTTGTCCTTGTCGCCGGTGGATTTCACC
This sequence comes from uncultured Acidobacteriota bacterium, assembly GCA_963732135.1. Classification (GTDB taxonomy): domain Bacteria; phylum Acidobacteriota; class Terriglobia; order Acidiferrales; family UBA7541; genus Acidiferrum. Next base: position 165,639 of record CAVSYC010000007.1, on the reverse strand, counting down.
CACACCAGCCACTTGGCGTCGGGAGAAATTCGCGTTTGCGGAGCGGCCGACTCGGCGTAGATCACGTCTTCCGGTTTCCAGGGCTCCTTCTTGTCAGATTTGCTTTCGTCGGCGCGAACTGAAGAAAGCGCAGAAAATCCCAGCGCCCCGAAAATTAGAAATGCCGTAAACAATGTGGTCAACCGTGTGGTAGAAAGTCGCATCCGCCTGTCCTTTGCAGAATAAATCTATGTTAATGAAGTCGATCCGCAGCAGCGGAAAAGCATAGTCGAATTGACTGCAATTGGGAATGCGCTACTCTGTTGCCCGGGGAAAGTGGCGACCGATGGCGGCGACAAAACCGATCTTCAGCAAAGAAATATTCCAGTTCTTCCGCGAACTTGGCCGCAACAACAAGAAAGTGTGGATGGACGCCAACCGTGAGCGCTACCAGGAAACGGTGGTGCTGCCATTCCGCCGGCTGTGCGAGGAATTATCGCCTGCGGTGCTGAAACTGGATTCGCGATTCGACACCATGCGACGGCACGGCGGCAATTTTTCCCGCATCAACCGCGACATCCGTTTCGCAAAAGACAAAACGCCCTACCATCCGCACATGTATCTGAAGTTCGGTGTTCCGCTGCCCGGTGAAATGAAGAGCGGGCAACTCTATACAGGAATTTCGTCTGATACGGTGACCGCCGGATTCCGCATTTACGCCGAGCCAAAGCGTAAATTATCTTCCATCGCGCTGGTAGCCGAACCGCGCCTCGCGCAAAATCCGAAATGGCTCGCACAACAGGAAAAACGCTTGAGCAAAAAATACGAAAGCTACTGGTATGCCAGCGTAAAAGGCCAATGGACAAAACACCACAGCTGGCCAACCGGCGCAGACTGGCCAAGACTGCAAGGCTGGATCGTGCGCAAGAAGCTCTCACCCGCCGCCGCAACCCGGGCTTCATTCTGCGCTGATCTCGCAACAATCTTCCGCGATTTATTGCCTCTCCTGAAATTCACCGCCCTCTGAAATTATTTCCAAATTGGATTCGGAGCGTGGCCGCACGGTTCGAGTGGCGGATGAACTGGGAGGCTTTCGGCCCCGGCGTTTGATTTGGATGCACCTGTTTGCCAGGGCCGAAAGATATGTGGGAGTTTTGCGAGGTTCTTGGGCTTAGTCGCCGTGCCGAGCGGCGTCCGCTTCTTGCGCCAGTTCGGTAAGAAGCTGGAAGAACTCCTTTGACTGACCGATGAAAAGCCCGTCAGCCGTGAGCGCTTGCACAGCGCCCATGGCGGCGCCGTTCGTTTCCGTGGGCCGAATGATGGAGACGGCCGGAAAAGTTTTGTTCAGGAAAACGGTTGGCTCCGGCATGATCAGATTGGATTGGAAGTCCTCAGTGTCGAAGCGGGATGCGCTCATCAGATCGAAGACGACTTTCACGCCGGTCACCGGATCGGTGTCGGTGGTATCGGGAGCATTGCCTGCTTTATCCTGCCAGGTCTGAAAATGCATGATTTCCGTTCCGCCGATGCTGAGAAGGATGCGCAACACCTCGGGGTGGGTGACTCGCTGCGCGAGCGAGGGATACAGGCTCGAACCGCCCTGCTCGATGGTGGCGAAGTGAAAGCCCGCCGTGTTGGCGATGGCTTGCAGATGGCTGGAGCTGCTCAGATCGGCATCGGAGCGCGGAATGGCGGTGTGCTGTCCGACGGCCAGCGTAGGGAGCGCCTGCGGAAATGTGTCGCCGAGGTCCGGATTCTGCGTGCGGCTGCGGAAGCGCGTCCACCAGCTGGTGTCCACGGAAAGCTGCGTGAGGTTGGTAAGCCGGCCAAACTGGTTGGCGCCGGTGGCTTTGCTGCTGGGCAAGGTGCGGAATTGGTCGAGGCTGATGGTGTCCGCGCCCTTGGAAGCGAGATATGCGTTGATGAAGGTCTCGTGGGAGAGTTCGTCTTCGGTATTATCGTGAATGTACTGCGCCATGTCTGAATCCAATTGCGCGACGGCGGCGGTGTAAAGAGGACTGCCACCGGTAGGCTGAGACGGATAGCCAGGAATCAGCTGGCTGGCCAGAGTTGAGACTTCGTTGTCCTGGGTGCCCGCAAGCTCCTGATATTGCAACCAAAGGTCGCTCTCCAGGATTTCTGCTGCTGCCAGAAATCGAAGAATCGCGGCATCTCCTTTAGTGAGGCCTCCATTCTTTTCGCTCTTCCCGTTCTGTGCTAGCGCAGAAGAGCTGCCGACCAGGAGGCCTGCGCCCACCGTAACCGCACCAGCGACCATTCCTTTTTTCAGGAATGACCGCCGATCGGAGCCTGCTTTTCCACCTTTGGATTCGGGATTTGTAGTTGCAAACCCCATACTGGATTCTTTCATGTTGACTCTCTCCTTTTTTTATGGCGCAGCTTGCTTCCAGCCACACTCTGTGGCGGGACACCCGAGCACGTTCGAAGTGGCTCGTAAGCATGAGGGTAGGGAAATTCAGGCAAAGCGGTGTCATGGAGGTATCTCAGATTCGTAGAACGTTTGTCGGATTTGTGTCATGCGGCGCGGAAAGGCGGAAAAAATCGCTGAGACAACCGCCTGGTTCGAACAGGGAGGCCGGAGATGTCAAATTGACGCTTCGCAGAGAGTCGCATACGATGCGGTGCGCGGTATGTGGCGTATTTATTAAAGGATGGTCCCGATGTCTCGACTCGCTTCACTGATGATTGCCGGAATTCTTGCGACGTTTGCCGCTTCGCATGCCGGAGCGCAGAAACCGCAAGAACAGGTGGCGGAAAAATCCGCGGAAAAGTCCGCGGAAAAATCTGGCGACAAGTCCGACAAAGCGAAGGACGAAAAGAAGCCGGAAGAAAAAGTTGTACAGACGAAACACTCGATCAAAATTGGCGGGCAGGAAATAAAATATACCGCGACGGCCGGAACAATTTTGCTGAAGCTGGAAGACGGCACGCCGAAAGCCAGCGTGTTTTACGTGGCGTACACCAGAGACGACGTGAGCGATTCGGCGAAGCGCCCGGTTACATTTACGTTTAATGGCGGGCCCGGATCGGCTTCGATCTGGCTGCATCTTGGCGCGTTCGGACCGCGGCGCGTGGAAATGGGCGACGCAGGCGCGCTGCTGCCGCCGCCCTACAAACTGGTGGACAACGAATATTCACTACTGGATGTGACCGATCTGGTCTTTATCGATCCGGTTTCGACAGGATACAGCCGCGCGGTCCCCGGCGAAGCGCCGAAACAATTCCATGGGATCGAGGAAGACATCGAGTCGGTGGGCGATTTCATCCGGCTGTACGCGACGCGCAACAAGCGCTGGACTTCGCCAAAGTTTCTCGCCGGGGAAAGTTACGGCACCACGCGTGCTGCGGGCTTGTCTGGATATTTGCAGCAGCGCTACGGAATGTACCTGAACGGAATCATCCTGATTTCCTCGATCCTGAATTTTCAAACCGCGGAATTCGATACCGGCAACGATCTGCCGTACATCCTTTATTTGCCGACGTACACGGCGATTGCCTGGTATCACAAGAAATTGCCACCCGACCTGCAAAGCGATTTGCATAAAGCGGTTGACGAGTCGCGCAGCTTCGCCGCGCACGAATACGCGGACGCGCTGATGAGTGGAGACAATTTGCCGGCAACGCGGCGCGCGGAAATCGCGCAAAAGCTTTCGCGGCTCAGTGGACTGTCCGCCGAGTACATCGAACGCAGTAATTTGCGTATCGAAATTCAGCGTTTCGACAAGGAACTCTTGCGCGACCAGCGCCGCACCGTGGGGCGCCTGGACGGCCGGTTTATTGGCATCGATGAGGACTCAGCCGGCTCGCGCCCGGAGTACGATCCCAGCCTGGCGGCGATTGTCGGGCCATACACGGCGACATTTCACGATTACGTGCGCGGCGACCTGAAGTTCGAGAGCGATCTTTTTTATGAATATCTGACTGGCCGCGTGCAGCCGTGGAGCTACGAATCCTACCAGAATAAATACGTGAATGTTGCGGAGACGCTGCGCCGCGCCATGACGCAAAATCCGTTTTTGCGCGTGTTTGTCGGAAAAGGATATTACGATCTGGCGACACCTTTTTTTGCCGCGGAATATACGTTCGACCATCTGAGTCTCGATGAGTCGCTGCGCTCGCATCTTTCCGGCGGATACTATGAAGCCGGGCACATGATGTACGTGCATCAGCCATCGCTGGCAAAACTCAAGCAGGATTTGACGCAATTCATTCAAGCCAGCATCGAGCAAAAATCGGCTACGCAAAAAGGCGCCGCGAAGTGAAACAGCTGGTGGCGATCGGCGCCTGGCTGGCGATTGCGATTGGCGGCGCAGTCGCGCTAGCCAAAATTGCTTTCTATCGCGGCGAAGCCATCAGCGCGACGTGGTTCGTGGTGGCGGCGGTTTGTTGCTACCTGGTTGCGTACCGGCTGTACTCCGCATTTATTTCCGCAAAGTTGCTGGCGCTCGATGACACCCGCGCCACTCCCGCCGAACGCTTGGATGACGGCCGCGATTTTGTGCCCACCAACAAATGGGTTTTGTTCGGACATCACTTTGCCGCGATCGCAGGACCCGGCCCGCTGGTTGGCCCGACGCTCGCCGCGCAATTCGGATATTTACCGGGAACGCTGTGGCTGATTGCGGGCTGTGCGTTCGCGGGATGCGTGCAGGATTTCATTATTTTATTTTGCTCGATCCGGCGCGATGGAAAAACTTTGGGCGAAATGGCGCGCGATGAAGTCAGCAAGCGCGGCGGAGTCATCGCGCAAATCGCGGTACTGGCGATCATGGTGATTCTGCTGGGTGTCGTGGCTTTGGTGATCGTCAATGCGCTGAAATCGTCGCCGTGGGCGACTTTCACGCTGGCCATGACGATACCGATCGCGTTGCTGCTCGGGCTTTATTTGCGTTACTTGCGGCCGGGCAGAGTGCTGGAAGCTTCGCTGATCGGCGTGGCGCTGGTGATGTTCGCGGTGGTCGCTGGACAGTGGGTCGCTGAATCACCAAGCTGGGCACACGCATTTACTTTTGGCGGCGTCGCGCTGGCTTTCATTTTGATGACCTACGGCTTTGCCGCGTCGGCTTTGCCGGTCTGGCTGTTGCTTGCGCCGCGCGATTATCTGAGCGCGTTCATCAAAGCCGGCGCAATTTTCTCCCTCGCGGCGGGAATTCTGATTGTGCGCCCGGAAGTACACATGCCCGCGTTGACAAAATTTGTGGACGGAACCGGACCGGTGTTCGCCGGAAAGATTTTTCCGTTTTGCTTTATCACTATTGCCTGCGGTGCCATCAGCGGCTTCCATTCGCTGATATCGAGCGGCACCACCCCAAAGATGATCCAGCGCGAAGGCCATGCGCGCTTCATCGGCTATGGAGCGATGCTGCTGGAATCGTTCGTTGGCGTAATGGCGATGGTTGCGGCTTGCGCTATGCCGCCCGGAGTTTATTTTGCGATCAATTCGCCACCCGCGGTGGTTGGCGCAACGGCTGAAGCAGCGACCGCGACGATTTCCGGTTGGGGCTATGCAGTGAACCCGGCGACGATGAGTGCTCTCGCGCACGCCGTCGGCGAACAAACATTGTTCAATCGCACCGGCGGCGCACCGTCTCTTGCAGTAGGCATGGCGCAGATTTTTTCCAGTACCATCGGCGGCGAACGCCTGCTCAGCATCTGGTATCACTTCGCAATCATGTTCGAGGCGCTGTTTATTTTGACGGTGCTGGATGCCGGCACGCGCGTGGGCAGATTTATGGTGCAGGAGCTGGGCAGCCGCGTGTGGAAGCCGTTTGGGCGCACCAGTTGGTTACCTGGAGTCTTGCTTTCGAGTGCCCTGATCGTCGGCGCGTGGGGGTATTTTCTGTATCAAGGCGTGATCGATCCGCTGGGCGGAATCAATTCGTTGTGGCCGCTGTTTGGAATTTCGAACCAACTGTTGGCAGCCGTAGCGCTCGTCGTGGCCACGACGATTTTGCTGAAGATGGGCAAGCTTCGCTGGATCTGGGTGACGCTGGCGCCGATGACCTGGCTGGTGATTATCACCATGACCGCGAGCTGGCAGAAAATCTTCGCGGCCAATCCGCGCATCGGATTTCTTTCCGCGGCGAACGCGATGGCCGCGCAGATCGCCGCAGGAAAGATTCCTGCAGCAAAAATTGTGGAAACGCAACGGTTAATCTTTAATCAGCGCCTGGATGCCGCGGTGACTGCGGTGCTGGCGATCATGATCCTGGTCTTGCTGGTGGAAGCGCTGATGCAATGGACCACGCTCCTGATGAGAAAGCGTGAGCCGGTACTGCACGAGACTCCCTATGTGCGTAGCACGTGGATTGCGGCAGCGGAGGGCGACTGATGGCGATTTTCTTCCGCGACTCGAAGATTCACGTAAGGGTTCTATTGCTGCGAGTCTGGCGCGGGATTCGCGAATGGTGCGGTGACGCCGCGTATGAGAGATATCTGATGTCGCAGGCAAAACATTTCCGCGGCGTCGCCGTATTGACGCCCGAGGAGTTCTACCTTTCGCAGTTGCAAAAAAAATATTCACACGTAAGCCGTTGCTGCTGAAGCGACCGTGCGCGACTGCCTTGTGTTCTCTTCTTTTGCGAATTACAATTCGTGCAAACAGGTTTTCTTCCCAGCCTGAGTCCAGCATTTCTTCGACGGAGGCACCACTGTGGCTATCAACGAGCAAAAACTTCATGAATTGCTGGGCAAGGGAATTGTAGATTTTGGCGCCACGTTTCACGCCGCGCTGATCGCCATCGGCGACAAACTAGGTCTATATAAAGGACTGGCTGCCGGGGGCCATCAGACATCCGCGGAGCTTGCGAAGCGCACCGGAACCACGGAACGCTATGTTCGCGAGTGGCTGTGCAGCCAGGCGGCAGGCGGCTATGTGAGCTACGAAGCAGCGAGCGATAAATTTTACTTAACCGAAGAACAAGCGTTCGCACTCGCAGACGACAATAGTCCGGCATTTCTCCCCGGTGCATTTCAGGTGGCCCTGGGCGCGATTCAAGCCAAGGATCAACTCGAGGAGCGGTTCAAAACTGGAAAGGGAATGGGCTGGCACGAGCACCACGCAAATGTCTTCGTAGGCACCGAGAGATTTTTCCGTCCCGGCTACGCTGCGAATCTCGTCAGCGCATGGATTCCGTCGTTGCAAGAAGTGGATGCGAAACTGAAAGCTGGAGCACGTGTCGCCGACGTCGGCTGCGGGCTCGGCGCTTCGACCATTCTGATGGCCAAACACTATCCGAAATCGGAATTCGCCGGCTTCGATTATCACGACAAGTCCATCGAAACCGCGAAACAACGAGCGAAAGACGCCGGTGTGGCCGATCGCATAGTATTCGAGGTGGCGATGGCCAAAACATATCCGGGGCGCGACTATGACTTCGTGACTTTTTTCGATTGCCTGCACGACATGGGTGATCCGGCGGGCGCATCCGCGCATGTGCACAGCAGCCTGAAAAAAGATGGCACCTGGATGATCGTCGAACCTTTTGCCGGAGACAAAATAGAGGACAATCTGAATCCCATCGGACGTGCATTTTATGGAGCGTCAACTCTTTTGTGCACACCCGCCTCGCTTTCTCAGGAAGTCGGGCTGGCTCTCGGGGCGCAAGCCGGTGAAAAACGGTTACGTAACGTGGTGACGTCCGGCGGCTTCACACGCTTCCGCAGGGCCACGCAGACTCCGTTCAATCTGGTATTTGAAGCGCGGCCGTAGGAAGAGAATCAGCGGGTGCGCGACTCGGAAAGAATGTTCGCGCTAGATCTGTTCTTCGTCTTCTTCCGAAGTTTTCAAAATCGTGACTTTGTGCAGAATCTTCAGTCCCTGTGAGCGGACTCCGGCCAGGATTTCACGGCGAATTTCCACGGGCAGGCTCTCCGGCGCAAAGACACCGGATTCATCACGGGGAAAATTCTTCACAAATTGCGCAGCCACGTGGGCGGTTGCAAACGCGACGGGTGTTGTAAAGAGTCCCCGCCGGCGGATGGTGTAAAGCGACGGAAAGAGCACGTCGCTGCGAATCAGCACGTGTACATCCTCTTTCGAGCCGCGCTGAATGCCACGAACCAGGACGGCGGCCGCGAACCGCGCGTTCTGCAGAATCCCCTGGCGGATTAATTTGGCAATCGCGCGAGGCGACGCCGTCTCCGGAAATCGCCGCCGCGCCATGCCGCGCGACTTGGAGAGTTTGCCCTGCTTGTGCCAGCGGCGCAGACGGTCGATTTCATTCCCGCCGATTTTCGCGTCCAGATCGCGCATGGCAATAAAGCGCGGCAGCGTTGCGATTTCGTCCTGCGCTGCAAGGACAACTCGCGCCGGGCCCACGGGATCCATGAAGCGGAATTTCTCCAGCTCAGAAAAACGTTTTGCCAGCTTGAATTTTCCGTCGCGATAGATGCGCGGATGCGAAATTGCTTCGTCAAATGATACTTCCGGCGACCATTGCGAAATGGGATCGTCGCTTTCAGAGCTTTCATAGAGGCGGATCTGCGCGGAGACAACTTCATCGCAAAGGTCGGCTGCGCGCTTGATCAGAAGGTTGGTAAGTCCCGGCGCCGCTCCTGCATTGATCGCCGCGGCGCGGTTCTTTTCCTCAAAGCGTTTGCTGTAGCGAAACTGCTCGGCGCGGAAGGGATCGCGCGTCAGGTGCGAACTCAAATCCAGATAGTGGGACCGCAAGCGCAGCGCGGCCCGCAGGACGATTTCGTTGAAGACCGAAGCTGAAGCGTTGATAAGCAGCTGGCAGCCTCTTGCGGCGCGTACGATGCCGTGCAGATTTCGCGCATTCACCTGCGAAATGGCAATCGGGCTTTTTTTGCCGAGGAAGCGCCGTGCACGGTCGGGATCACGGTCGCCGCACCACACGTGATGGCCCTGCCGTTCCAGAATCTGTGCCAGAAGTGAGCCAGTCGCTCCGGCTCCCAGGATAAAGATGCGCATGGCGTCGCAAAACTCTATCACAGACTCTTATCGCTTCGGGTGAGGCAAGGAAGAGCCATGCCAACTACGCTTTGGCGCTAATACGCGGCGCAGGAGCACCTCGGAGGAGTCTTAAGTCTTCATCCAGTTGGGGCCAGTAGATGCCGTAACCACCCCTACTCATCAGCCAGATCGCTTACCAGAGCAGCTTCAGCCCGAATTGCACCTGGCGTGAACTGGTGGAGGTGCTGGTGATGGCGCCGGCCGTCCCGGACAGGCCGCTTGGATTGGTGGCGGTCGGCGGAGTGAAAACGATCAGGTTGGGCGTATTGAAGTTCGTGTGGTTCAGCAAATTGAAAATTTCGGCGCGGAATTGCAAATTCAGCCGCTCGCGCAGCCGGGTGTCTTTCAACACCGAAAAGTCCCAGGTCGTAAGTCCCGGGCCAATGTACGTGTTTCTCCCAACGTTTCCGTAAAAACCGCTGGTTGCGGGCGGCGCGATAAACGCATTGGGATTGAACCACTGGTTCGGATTGCCGAGAACCACCGGGCCGGTGAAATTGGGATTCAGAAATGGCCGCACCGGATTGCGCGTGTCGCCGTTGTTGGAGGGGTTGTAGCTGAGTTGTGGAGTAAACGGAAATCCGGTTTGCGCGCTGATAATACTGGAGAGGGACCAGCCGCTGATGGCCGCATTTGCAAAGCCGCCGATGTCGTTTGCAAAACGTTGCCCGCGGCCAAACGGCAATTCGTAAAGAACGTTGACGACCCCTACGTGTTCGACGTTGAAAGTCGCCAGTCCCTTGTCCGCAGCCAGATTCAGCGGATTGGAGACCAGCCCGGGAGCGTTCCCCGCGGTCGTCTGATTCAATGAATCCCCATCGTCCAGAGTTTTCGCAAAAGTGTAAACGCCACGCAGCAAAAGACCGTGACTGAAGCGCCGCCGCAAATCCACTTGCAACGCGTTATAGCTGCTTGTGCCTTCGGAGAACCAGGTCCAGGTATTGGCAATCGCGGGATTCGCTTTCGGTGCCCCAGCAGGAATGAAAAAAGATCCAGCCGGAACTGGAGCACCCGCCAATGGCGAGCCAACCGGAAACCCCGTGGAAACTGTGACCGGCGGAGTAGCAGTTGGATCGACGGTCGGATAAACCGCCGGGCAAGGCGACGCCGGGCAAATCACGGGCAGCGATTCGTTAGCGTCCACGCCGATCAATTCGTGATAGCCATGCGAACCGACATAACCGACCGTCAGCGAAGTATTCGGAGAAATTTCGCGGTCCACACGTAGCGCCCACGAAATTAAAGTTGGAGTCCGCATATCCGGTTGCACTCCCCCCGGGACTAATTTGGCATTGGTATTCAGAGCCGCGGCGGGATCGATTGGCAACTTGCTCACTGCGAGGTTGGGGATGGTATAGACAGGATTGAACGGCGCATTCTGATCGGCGCGATAGCCGAGCGCGTCCTGCAAGTCGTTATACATTCCGAAATTTGCGCGCAGCACGGTCTTATTGCCGACCGGACTCCACGCGACGCCGATGCGCGGTTGCGGCAAAAATTTCGCGTGATTGTCCGTGAAAAATGAACCTCCAATGTGCGGGTCAGTAGAAATCACGCCGTTGGTGAATGTGTAATTCGCGGCTCGGCCATGCGCTTCGTTCCAACCGCTGGAGAATTCATCGCGCAAACCCAGCGAAAGTGTCAGCCTGGGACTGATGCGAAAAACATCTTCGGCATAAAACGCTCCGAACAGCGAACGCCATTTCAGCGGCGTAGGCGCCGGGTCGTACAGGAACGAGGACGTAGTGCCTTGCAAAAAAGTGGCCAGGCTGGAGAAAGTGGCTTGTCCGTACTGGCTGAGCGCGATGTTTTCGTTGGACTGGAATTGCTGAAACCATGCGCCGAAACTGAGTTGGTGACGGCCTTTGCTCAGCGTGACGCGATCCTCATAAGTGTACAAATTGCGCGCAATGCTCAGATTGCTGCCGTTGTTGCTGCCGGCCAGTCCGATGGACGCTTGCGGATTCGACGCGGCGCTGCCTCCCACCACCACTGCGCCGACTTGATGCCCAACCAAAAATCCTGGCACACCCGCGGCCGGTGTTCCCGGCGTTGGCTCGCCATTGAAAAAATATCCGGCTCGTGAATAGCCGACGCGCGCCAGGTTCAAGAGTGCCGGCGAAAAAATGTGGGTTTCTTCCAGACTGAAAACCTGAGCTCGCAAATTCAGAATGTCCGTGCTGAAAGGATTCGCCGGTGTGGCTGTCACGTCACCGCCATCATCAATGGTATAAATTCCCGCCAGCGAATCTTTTCCGGAAAAATTATGATCGACGCGCACGGTCCCGAAATCTTCACGAATGGTCTGCAGCGGGCTGCTGAATACTTCCGCAATTCCGTCTGGATTTTTAGGCGTGCTGAAATCCGGATCGCTTGCTGATGGAGTGATCCATAAATTCAACAAGGGCTGCACGCTTGGCGCGGCGTCTGCGCGCGATTGAAGGTCCGGAACGAACGCTGCGGAGGTCTGGTGCAGGTTTTGCCGCAAACCTTCGTAGTTGGCGAAGAAAAACGTTTTGTCGTTCTTGATCGGCCCTCCGATGGCCGCTCCGAACTGATTGCGCTGGAACCGAGGAGCCGAGTTCTGGTCGAAGAAATTCTTCGCGTCCAGCGCGTTATTGCGAAGGAATTCGAAAGCAGAACCGTGCCACTGGTTGCTGCCGGACTGCGTGACGATGATCACCTGGCCGCCGGGGTGTTTGCCGAATTCCGCGCTGTAGTTGTCGCGCTGCACGTTCAATTCACGCACCGCTTCGACACCGAGCAGTTCGCCGCTGGCCCCACCGGGCTGCATGTTGTTTTCCGCCGCGCCGGTGTACTCCACTCCATTCAGCAAAAAAATGTTTTGCTGCGGACGATTGCCTGAAACCGAAAAATTATTTGCCGTGCTGGAATTCGAGATACCCGTGCCGCCGGTTTTCTGCGAAGTGAAATTCACAATCCCAGGGTTGAGGGGGAGCAACAGATCGTAGCTGCGCCCGTTGAGCGGAAGATCCTTGATCGCCTGTTCCCCGACCAGACCGCTGATGTCCTTTGTCGACACGCTCACGATTGGCGCATCGCTTCTCACCGTTAGTTCTGATGTGACTGCGCCGACTTGCAGTTGCAGGTCAACGCTGGCTTCCTGTCCTACGACCAGACGTATCCCGGTGCGAATCGCATCTTGAAAACCCGCTTTGGTAACGTGCACTTCATACTCGCCAACCGGCAGCGCCAGCTCCAGGTATCTGCCCGAATCGTCCGTGGCACCGCTGCGCATCGCGCCAGTTTCGGTATTTTGTGCCGTAACTATCGCGCCAGGGACGGCCGCGCCGGAAGCGTCCGTAACGATACCTTTTATGCTTGCAGACATTTGCGCGTGCGCCGTTGGCAAGAACGCTGCCAGGAGCAGCATCAGCAAAGTCATGCGCCGCGTCAGGGATGCGCTCGACCGGGCGTTCTCGTACAAACCGGATTTGGACGCAGCGATCAACAATCGATGCAGATTCATTGTGAAATCCCCTGGTTGCAGTGTTGCAAAGACACCCTAGCGGCGGCGGGCCAGCATAAGCAATAATTCAATACGGTTCACTCCGTTAAGTCAATTCGACTTAATACGTATTGAATCTGTACGAATCTACGTGAATTGCCGGCCGGAGAACCGTTTACGCGCATTTGCGGCGAACTGCCGGCAGGCGTAGACTTTACTTGTAGCTCCGACCGAGGCGGCCTGCAGGGGGAGACAACCCATGGCCGTTCCGGCGATCCCGGAACTTCGGGATGAGGGTTCAGGGCGGAAACGCCGGAGCCTCCCGCACGCGACGTGGCAAGACGCTGCATCGCGCCGGCCTTTTTAAAAAATGGCTGGATTGGAAAGGAGCGCAACGCCGGAAATACATTTGCTGGTGTGCGCCCGATTCCAATTCGAGTCGGGCTTTTGCTTTTTTAGGCGATCGAAAACGTGACTCTGCAGGACAAATTCGGCCGGCAAATCACCGACTTGAGAATTTCGGTCACGGACCGCTGCAATTTCCGGTGTATCTATTGCCGTTCCGCCGATCCGGAAAATTATCAACAGCACGATAAAATTCTGTCCTGGCCGGAACTCGAACGGCTGGCACGCGTATTTCACGGTCTGGGCATCCAGAAAGTGCGCGTAACCGGTGGCGAGCCGCTGGTGCGGCCGGGCGTCGAGGATTTCATCGCGCGTATGTCTGAAACTGGGTTCCCCGACTTGTCCATGACCACCAACGGTCACCAATTGGCCGAACGTTGCGACCGCCTCATTGCCGCCGGGTTGAAGCGCATCAACATCAGCTTGGATTCCCTCGACCCGGTAAAATTCGAAAAAATCACGCGTACCAAAACTTTTTCTTCGGTAATGGCGGGAATCGCGGCGGCGCAAAATTCGCGTCTCGGCCCGGCAAAAATCAATGCAGTGCTGGTGCGCGGCTTCAACGACGACGAAGTCGAAGCCTTCGCTGAATTTGCCCGCGAACGCGGCGTGATCATGCGCTTTATCGAGTTCATGCCGCTGGACGCGGACCGCCACTGGTCACGCGAGTTGATGGTGCCCGCTTCCGAAATTCACGCGCGAATTCATGCACGCTGGCCGCTGGCGCAAATTCCCAACCAACCCAGCGAGACCGCCCGCAAATACCGTTTCGCGGACGGCGCGCCCGGCGAAATCGGATTGATCGCTCCAGTGACACAGCCGTTTTGCGGACATTGTTCGCGCATTCGCCTGACCGCCGACGGAAAATTGCGCACTTGCCTGTTCAGCAAGGAAGATCATGATTTGCGCGGATTGCTCAGAGAAAACGCCAGCGACGGGGATCTGGCAATTTATATCCGCTCCGTCGTCAACGAAAAAGAAAAAGGCCATCGCATCAATGAACCGGACTTCGTATCGCCGTCGCGTAGCATGGTTTTTATTGGCGGCTAAGGGGCTGCAATTCTAACTAACCCGCGAAGCGCGCGGTTCATCTAACCAACGCCAGACACAAGGGCCAGCACACTCATCACAATCACACCATGGGCGAACTGACCACCATCCTGAACTCGACGCAGCTGATCGGAATCGAGCAGCCGGAAACTTTGCGCGCGCCGGAAATCGAAAAAGGCGTGGGTTGTGATTTCGACAGCTATCTGCTGGTGCCGGACAATTCGCTCGACCAGCGCATCGCGGCTGCAAGAGCCCGGCTCGGCAAGGACGTGGTGATTCTCGGCCACCACTACCAGCGCGACGAAGTTGTGAAGTTCGCGGATTTTCGCGGCGATTCGTTGAAGCTTTCCCAGCAAGCCGCAGAAGTTGACGCCAAATACATCGTTTTTTGCGGCGTACATTTCATGGCCGAGAGCGCCGACATTTTGCGCCGGGGCGATCAAGTTGTCGTGTTACCGGATTTAAGCGCTGGCTGCTCCATGGCGGACATGGCCGACATCGGCCAGGTCGAAGCGTGCTGGAGCGAACTTAGCAGCGTTACCGACACCGGCAAAATTATTCCCGTCACCTACATGAACTCCACCGCGGCAATTAAATCCTTCACTGGCGAACGCGGCGGCTCCGTCTGCACCAGTTCGAACGCCGCCGCGGTGATGAAATGGGCATTCGAACGCGGCGAGAAAGTTTTGTTTTTACCGGACGAGCACCTCGGACGCAACACCGCCTACCGCATGGGTATTGCGCTGGACGAAATGATCGTCTGGGATCCTTACGAGGAACTTGGCGGTAACACGCCGGAGGCGATTGGCAAAGCACGCGTGATTTTGTGGAAAGGGTATTGTTCCGTACATCAGCGTTTCACGCCAGAGCAAGTCGCGAAAGTGCGCCGCGAAAATCCCGGCATTCGCGTGATTGTTCATCCCGAATGTAAATTCGCAGTCGTGCAAGCCGCGGACGAAATCGGTTCGACCGAAGGCATCATCCGCGCCGTCATGGCCGCTCCGCCCGGATCGAAATGGGCCGTGGGCACCGAAATTCACATGGTGAATCGCCTGAGCAAAGAATTAAAAGATCGTCAGGTGATGTCGCTCGATCCGAGCGTTTGCGTTTGCACCACCATGTTCAGAATCACGCCCGTTCATCTGCTGTGGGCTTTGGAAAATCTTGGCGCGGGGAACCTTGTCAACCAGATTTCCGTCGACGAGCACACACGAAAATTCGCGCGCGCCGCACTCGACCGCATGCTTTCTTTGCGCTAGCCTTACAAACAGTCCCCATCAGCCTCCAGGGGAAAATCATGGCCGATCAAGACGACGAACTTCCGCAGGACGATACGCCGGAGCCCGAGCAACGGTTGTTTACACTGACTGAAGCTGAACGTGCGCGCCGCGAACTGGAGCCGTTTCTGGTGGAAGCCATGGAGTGCCGCAAAAAACTTTCCGGCCTGGACAACGATCTTTCCGCAGTTGCCGCGCGCATCATGATGATGGGTGGAGTGATCGTGCCGTACGAGGCGCTGGCAAAACTTCGCCGCGAACACACACGCCTTGCGGAAAGTTTCAAGAGTTCGCTGGATCGTATTCTTGAAACCGGATGCGTGATCAAGGATCTGGACGTCGGTCTGCTGGATTTTCCTTCCATCATCGACAACGAAGAAGTTTATCTTTGCTGGAAGCTGGGCGAAGACCGCATTCGTTACTATCACCGCCAGGATGAAGGATTCGCTGGACGCAAGCCGATCGATCCGCGCGATCCCGGCCCCGGCGACACCGTGCAATAGAAATCGTGGCGCCGCGACGCAAAATAAATCCTTACCATTTTTGAGCGAGCACATTCTTGACAGAACATTCTTCGAACCGCTTGCAACACTCAGCCAGTCCCTATCTTCGCTCCGCCGCGCACCAGCCGATTGACTGGCACGAATGGAACGACGAAGCGTTCGCGCGCGCCAGAGCCGAGGACAAGCCGATTCTTCTCGACATCGGCGCGGTGTGGTGCCACTGGTGCCATGTAATCGATCGCGAAAGCTACGAAAATTCCGCAATTTCCAAAATCATTAACGAACATTTTGTGGCCATTAAAGTCGATCGCGACGAACGGCCCGATGTCGATTCGCGCTATCAGTCCGCCATCAGCGCCATTTCCGGGCAAGGCGGCTGGCCATTGACGGGATTTTTGCTGCCCGACGGAAAACCATTTTTTGGCGGCACCTATTTCCCGCCGGAAGATCAGATGGGCCGTCCCGGATTTCGCCGCGTGCTGCTGGCGGTGGCCGATTCATTCAAAAATAGGCGTCCGGAGCTGATCCGCGCGGCGGAGTCACTTTCCGACGCTGTAGCGCAGGCCGAAACCTTTACCGGCGCGCACGGCGCGTTCGACGCCGCTGTGGTGGACTCGCAGATCAGTTCACTCACGCAGCTTTTCGATATTCGCAACGGCGGCTTCGGCAAAGCGCCGAAATTTCCCCATTGCTCCTCGATCGACCTGATCCTCGAGCGCTATCAGCAAACCAAGGAGAAGCATCTTCTTGCGATGGCCGAGACTACGCTGGAAAAAATGGCACGTGGCGGAGTCTACGACCAGCTCGCTGGCGGTTTTCACCGCTACTCCGTCGATGAAAAATGGCTGGTCCCGCACTTTGAGAAGATGAGTTACGACAACTCAGAGCTGTTGAAGAATTATTTGCACGCCCGCGCTGTCAGCGCAAAGCACGACTGGGAAACTTCTTTTGAGGAACTTGCGCAGGGTATT
The DNA here is from genome assembly GCA_963732135.1 of uncultured Acidobacteriota bacterium. Lineage (GTDB taxonomy): Bacteria > Acidobacteriota > Terriglobia > Acidiferrales > UBA7541 > Acidiferrum. Next base: position 148,987 of record CAVSYC010000007.1, on the reverse strand, counting down.
GTTCTGTGGGTGAATGAGGTTTTGTCCGATCAGGAAAATGGCGGTTTTTACGCCAGCCAGGATGCCGACGTCTCATTAGATGACGACGGAGATTATTTCACCTGGACCCTGGACGAAGTTCGCGCGGTCTTAAGTCTGGAAGAATCTCGGGTCATTGAGCTCTACTACGACGTCGAAGCGCAAGGCGAGATGCATCACAATCCTGCGAAGAATGTTTTGTGGATTGCGCGAGGATTTAAGGAAATCGCCGAGATCCTCGGCAAGGACGCCGACGATGTTGTCACCATGAAGTTGCAAGCCGAAGCCAAGATGCTCAGGGCCCGGGCCGAGCGCCCCGCCCCGTTTGTCGACAAAACCATGTATGCATCCTGGAACGCGATGTTCGTCTCAGCGTACGTGGAAGCTTCGCGGATCTTATACGACCAACGGTTGAGGAAAGACTGCCAGTCTTTCGCGCTCAAAACGATGGATCGTATGCTTCGCGAGGCGTGGTCGGAAGCGAAGGGATTCACGCATCGAATCGGCGGACCTGCCCTTGACGCATCTCTCGATGACCAGGTTTTCGGAGCGCTCGCTTTGCTCGACTGCTACGAGGCAACCCTCGACGAGAAATATTTCCGCGCCGCGCAACGCACCATGGATATCGCCATCGAAAAATATGGCGACACCGAACGCGGCGGATTTTTCGATCGCTCCTCCGACGCTCCGCCGATGGGTGGCCTCGAAGTTCGTCGCAAACCATTTCAGGATTCGCCCACTCCGGGAGCGAATTCCGTGGCCGCGATCGCGCTGATTCGTATGCACGCGTTCACCGGCGAATCGAAATATAAGGAATGGGCGCAGAAAACACTCGAAGCCTTTGCCGGCATCGCCCCGCAATACGGAATGTTCGCCGCGACCTACGGACTAGCCGCGACACTCTTCGCGCACCATCCCACGCAGGTCGTCATTACCGGTCCACCAAACGATGCTGCCGCAAAATCGCTCGAAGCCACGGCCAACTCCATCTTTCGTTTGGGCAAATCGGTGATGCGCATTTTGCCGGGAACAACGCCAGCTTCGTTGCCGCTCGCTCTTCGCGAAACGATTCCCCATCTGCCAAGCGATAAAGCCATCGCGCTGGTGTGCTCCGGCAACGCGTGCTTCCCGCCAACCAGCGATCCCGCGCAACTCAAAGCCCTCTTACTCGGCAAACCAGCGTCCGCCACCGCCAGTTAATTCTGCCTATCAGAAATAAAGAAGCCGAAGAAGATTCAATCTCCTTCGGCTTATAACGCTTGTTATTTGAAAGATTACTTTTTCGGGCGCGATTCCGGCGGTACCAGTCCGTTTGCACGGTAATAAACGACCAACTGCCCATAGTGTTCCCCGGAATGTTCAATCAGTCCGTACGCCAACTCGTCGACGCGCGCCATCCGAGGACCACCGGCATATACCGAAGCGGACATGCCGGCGTCGCCCTTGGCCTTAATCACGTCCGCGCCATCCTGCACGCACTTCTTCACAAACGCCACTACCTGTGCCTTGGTTTTCAGCTCATCGCGCTTCGGGTCGTCGCCATACCGCGCTTTTTTCCCCTCCACTGAATCGGTAAAAAAGTACATCGAAGCGGAAGCGTGCAGCAGATTCGCCACAAACGTCCGGCTATCCGGATTCGGCTTATAGTCGTACTTGTCCTCCGGCAAATCCTCGGCAATTGCAATCAATTTGCGTCCAACGTCATTCCACTGTTCAAGCACCGCGGCTGAAGGCCCCGGCGCGGGCTTTGGCGGCTCCTTAGGTTTGGCGTCTGTTTGTGCAAATGCGGGCACTGCAGCCAGAAACGCCATAAGACACAATCCGGTCAGAAACTTGTTGCGATTCATCTCTCTCTCCTCCGATGTCCCGGCCTGCGCAGAAAACCGCTTCGAACGCCATCGCGGGACGATGCATGCTTCGACGGCTGTCCGCCTTGAATGTAAGCCATATTGACGATACCTCCGCCGCCAGCATCTTACTCACAGTAACCACCTGGCGCACGTCCAAATTGGCTAAAACCCGGTTCAAGTCTGGCGCGTGCTAAACTAAAGGGAGTTTGCTGGAGGCTCCGTCGAGTGCAGCTTTCCTGGTTTATTCTGCGTACCACAATCGCCTTGTCTTTCCTGGTGGTGCTTTTTCTCTCGCAGCGCTTCTGGTATCGCTCGCTCTGGCGTTGGAGCAACCGCTGGGGCCTGCGGCCGCTGCGAATCGGACTTCGCTTTTTGTATGTGGTTGGACTTCTTCTGATTATCGTCAGTCTGGTGGACTCGCTTCGCAACGGTCACGGCAGCATCATCCCGCGCGGCACTTTTCTGAATGTATTGGCCGGGCTCTGGTTCTTCAGCGCTTTCTTTGCGTATCTGGCGGTGAAATGCGTTCACGGGATGGAACGCGTCTGGCGATTCCTCAAAACGCGCTACCAGCCTGCCGCGGCCTCCGGCGATGATGAACCGCCCGTCGATCCCGGCCGCCGCTACTTTTTCAAAACCGCCACCGCCGCAGCCGGCGCCGCGCCTTTCCTCGGAGCGATGTATGGCTTCGCGGCGGAGCGCCTGAACTATCAGGTTCATCGCGTGGAAATTCCAATTTCCAATCTTCCCGCCGCTCTCGATGGCATGACCATCGCGCAAATCAGCGACATTCACATGAGTGGTTACATGCCGCGTGCGGAGGTCCGCCGCGCCGTTGACATGGCCAACGATCTTGGTGCCAATCTTGCCGTGGTCACCGGAGACTTCATTACCGGCGCCGGCGATCCGATTGAAGAATGTATCGAAGAAATCCGCCGGCTGTCCGCTCCGCTGGGCATTTACGGCTGCAACGGCAATCACGAGATTTATGCAGATGCCGAAGATCGCGCGCAGGAATTATTTGCACAGCAGGGAATGAAGCTGTTGCGCCACGAAAACGCGCTGCTTACTTTCAACGGCGCGCAACTGAATTTGATCGGCGTCGACTACCAGCGTGAACGCGCTCCCGGCGGCCGCAGAGTTTCCACCTTGATCGGCATCGAGCCGCTGATCCGCAAAGACGTTCCCAACATTCTGCTTTCTCACAATCCTAATTCCTTTAACCGCGCCGCGGAATTGGGCGTTGAACTCTCTCTTGCCGGCCACACCCATGGTGGCCAGATTCAGGTCGAGATTCTCGATCATCGTCTGAGCCCGGCACGTTTCATCACCGACTATGTCGCGGGCCTGTACATGCGTCCTCTTTTCACTCCGGCCAAGACTGTGGCCTCGCAAAAATTCCTGCATGCCGGCACGCTGCACGGTCCGCATGCGGCAATTTACGTCAATCGTGGACTCGGCACTGTCGGCGCCCCGGTCCGCCTCGGCGTGCCTCCGGAAATTTCGCTGCTCACTCTCCGCCGCTCCTGACCAGGCGATTCGCGCGTTTCTTCCATGGTTATCCTAGTGATGGGTACAACTGGAGCAGGAAAGACCACCGTAGGCAAGCTGCTTGCGGCCCGGCTGCACTGGGCTTTTCTCGACGCCGATGATTTTCATCCGCCCGCCAACATCGAAAAAATGAAGAAGGGCATTCCGCTCACTGACGCGGACCGCTTTCCCTGGCTCAAAAACATCCACACAGAACTTCAGCGCCTCGCCCAATCAGGAAAAAACGTTGTCCTGGCGTGTTCGGCCCTGAAACAGTCCTACCGCAACATGCTCTCCGCCGAGCTCGACATGCGCATCGTCTATCTCCGCGGAACTTACGAAGTGATGCGCCACCACATCGAAGCTCGTCACGGTCACTTCGCCGGCGAGTCTATTCTTGCCGGCCAGTTCGCTGATCTCGAAGAGCCGCGCGACGCTCTTGCACTTGACGTATCCCACTCGCCCGAACAACTCGCCGGCGAAGTCATCGCCAACTTGCATTTGGCCGAACCCCTTGCTTGACCTATCCCGTCCCGGAATGCCCGATCCCCAGCAACATTAGCTCGTTCTCAATCCGACACATCCCACGTCCGTTATCACGATCTCAAGCATCCGACGTCCCGCAACTTCCATCCAATAATTGTGTTATACACAGTGGCATCTCCGGACCAGGTCCGGGTGCCAGAGGACACCTAATGGATAACGTACTGAAAACATTTAGTTTAACTCAGCCCTTGAAAGTTAGTTCTTCGCCTACAGCCCGCTGGATTTCGCTCTTCGCTGTCGCGGCGTCGTTGAGTTTTTTTATCTCCCCACGCGCCTTTGCGCAGGATTCGCCAAACTCCGATCAACAGCAAGCGCAGCCTCAAGATGACCAGAACGCGCCGCCTCCGCAACGGGACACGCGCCGTGTGATCTCGCGCGACAACATCCCGCAAAATAATCAGGACGCTCAAGCCGCGCCGGATCAGGATCAGAACCAGAATCCCAATGGTGACGCCGGCCCGCAGCAGCGCAATCGCCGCCAGTATCAGCGCCGGCAAGCGGTTGGCGATGTTCCGGGAACGATTACGATTCCGGCTGGCAAGGTCATTTTTATTCGTCTCAATGAGCCTCTATCCAGCGATCACAGCCACGCTGGCGAAGGCTTCACCGCTAGCTTGGATCAGCCCATCGTCGTGAACGGCTGGGTCGTCGCGCGCCGCGGCGAAACAGTTGTCGGCACGGTCACGTCAGCTAAGAAGGCTGGACGCGTCAAGGGCGTCTCGCAGCTAGGCCTCGAACTTTCCGAACTCACCGTGGTTGACGGCCAGCAACTTCCGCTGGTCACAGAACTTTGGAATGGTTCCGCCGGTACTTCGCACGGAGCTGACGCCGCTGCGATCGCTGGCACCACGGGAGTTGGCACCATCATCGGTGCCGCAGCCAATGGCGGTGAAGGCGCCGGCATCGGAGCGGGCGCGGGCGCAGCCGCCGGTATCGCAGCGGTTCTGCTAACGCGCGGCAAGCCCACCGTACTCGGTCCGGAAGCCCGTTTGAGCTTCCGCATCAAAGAGCCGATCGTCATCTCAACGGAAAACAGCCGCCAGGCCTTCCAGCCCGCCGGTTCCGATGATTACAACACTGGACGCTCGCCTCGCCAGCGTCCCTATGGATATGCGGGCGGCTACCCCGTTGCTTACCCGCCGTATTATGCAGGTTGCAGTCCCTACTGGGGTTGCGGACCTTACTACCCCTACTATGGCTACTATGGGCCTTCAGTAGGCTTCTTCTGGGGTGGCGGATTCGGTCACCGCGGATTCGGCCGGGGCGGCTTCCGTCGCTAAAATTTGCTTTCCTCCAAGATAAACACAAAGGTGCAGAGAGCCGTGGATGGGCAGCCATCCACGGTTTTCTTTTGTGTGCCGAGCATGTCCGACAGCTGGGAGGTGCAAGTCCTCTTCACAACCAGATGGAGGTGAAGTGATAGCGAAGCGCAAGGGCCGAACCGTGAGGTGAGGTCTGAAAGAAGCGTGGAGCAAAGACGCGAGCCGATGAACAAAAACTGGATGTGAGGCAGGCAGTGTTCGGGCGAGCTGGCAAATGGCAGCGAAGCCCACATCCATCAAGGGCACTGAATGTAAATCCAGCGGTTGCGCGTTGAAGGCGGTCGAACTTACCTCGGGAGATCTGCTACCGGTCTCGAATTCGAGACTGAGGAGCGAGAGATCGTCTCTGATCCGGTGGCAGAAGTCAGCAGAGGGCGTAGTAGCTGCGCAAGCAGTGAAGGCCCGAACGGTCCCCGCAAGGGGATAAAGGGAGCGATGAGTACGCGGCGCGACTCAACAACCGACAAGCGGCAGAAAAGCCAGTACTGTCTGGTCTTCCCGGAGGAGAGTAGGGGTGCAGCCCCGAGGGCCTTCGAGGGAGGGACCGAATCGGAGTTGGCGAAGCGCAGAGCAGAAAGTCCGACTAGCGAGCAGTGGATGGAAGAAGTCTGCGAGCGGGAAAACTGCAAGCAGGCGTTACGACGAGTGAAGGCCAACAAAGGCAGTCCAGGCATCGACGGGATGACCGTCGAGAAACTGTCTGGACACCTGAAAGAGCACTGGCCAGTCATCCGGGAACAACTCCTCAGCGGAACCTACAGACCACAACCTGTGAAGAGGGTGGAAATCCCGAAGCCGGACGGTGGAGTGCGCAAATTGGGCATTCCGACGGTGCTGGATCGGTTCATCCAGCAAGCGGTGATGCAGGCGTTGCAGAGGAGCTGGGACGGAACGTTCTCTGAACACAGCTATGGGTTTCGACCCAGGCGATCGGCACATCAAGCGGTGGAGCAGGCGCAGCAGTATCAAGCTGAAGGCTACCGCTGGGTGGTGGATCTGGATCTCGAGAAATTTTTCGACCGGGTCAACCACGACCGATTGCTCGCGAAGATCGCCGAAAGGGTCAGCGATAAGCGGTTGCTGAAACTGATTCGTGCGTTCTTGCGAGCCGGAGTAATGGAGAACGGGCTGGTGAGTCCGGCTGAGGAAGGAACACCGCAAGGTGGTCCTCTCTCGCCCGTGCTATCGAACATCGTACTCAACGAACTGGATCAGGAGCTAGAGCGACGCGGACATCGGTTCACCAGATATGCGGATGACTGCAACATCTACGTCCGTAGTCGGCGAGCCGGCGAACGAGTGATGAGCAGCGTAACGAGACTCCTCACGACGAAGCTTAAGCTGCGAGTGAACAGGGAGAAGAGTGCGGTGGCTCGACCATGGGAACGGAAATTCCTGGGGTTCAGCTTCACGAATCACAAGCCACCGAAGAGGCGCTTAGCGCCGAAAGCGATGGCTCGGTTCAAGGAGCGAGTTCGGGAACTCACAAGCCGGACACGGGGCATAAGCCTCGTCCGAATGGTCCATGACTTAGCGGAGTATCTCCGCGGATGGATCGGTTACTTCGGACGATGCGAAACACCGGAAGTGCTCGCCAAGCTGGAGAAATGGCTCCGACATCGACTTCGGTCGATGGTGTGGAAACAGTGGAAGCGAGGCACCACAAGATATCGGGAGCTCCGCCAGCGCGGCATCGCTGCGCAGGACGCCGCGAAAACGGCGGGTAGCTCCGATGGACCGTGGCACCTTGCGAACACTCCAGCACTGAAAATCGCTCTGTCCAACGCTTACTTCGCCTCGCTCGGGCTTCCCGAGCTCACGGCTCATGGTTAGTTCAACCCGCCGAACCGCCGGATGCGGACCCGCATGTCCGGTCGTGTGGCAGGGGCGAGTGGGCGACCACTTCCCCTATGCCGATTGCCCGCCTCGGCGGGAGAAGAACGCAGACCATTAAATATCTTTTACTAGACCGCTTCCTTGTTTTACGGCAAACTCTCGTGTCCCCGTTGCCGTAAGTTTGGTGCTGCCATGGATGACCTGGATAAAGTCGCGCGTTCGCTGGCCAGCCCGGAAGCGTCCGACGATTCCACTCTAACCACGCGCCTGGATCGCTGGCTAGCCGGCCTGCTCAACCGCCGCGGCAGCGATCTGCTTCTCGTAGAAGGCGCTCCGCCCTGCATTCGCGTGGATGGCGAAGTCCGCAAAATTTCCTCGAACCTTCTCGATGGCGCGGAAATCGAAGAGTCGGTGCTCCCCGCGCTCTCGTCTCACGCTCTCGATCGTTTCCGCGAAACCGGCATCGCCGATTCTTCCTATCGCATAGAAGGACTCGGCCGCTTCCGCATCAATCTGCACCGCGAGCGTTCCCGCGCCGCGGCTGCCATTCGCGCCTTGCCCAACAAAGTTCCTTCCCTCAAGGAACTTCACCTTCCGCCCACCGTCGAAAATCTTGCTCGGCTGCCGCGCGGGCTGGTGCTGCTGGGCGGCGCGGCTGGCTCCGGTAAATCCACTACCATGGCCGCGCTGATCAACGACATCAATCATCGCGAAGCCCGCCACATCGTCATCATCGAAGATCCCATCGAGTACGAGCATCAGCACATTCGCAGCGTCATCGAGCAAGTCGAAATCGGCACCGACGCGCCGGATTTTCCCACGGCACTGCGCGCTGCGCTGCGCCAGGCTCCTGACATTATCGTAGTCGGCGAAATGCGCGACCCGGAAACCATGCGCATCGCGGTGGCTGCCGCGGAAACCGGCCACCTCGTCCTCTCCACGCTGCACACCGTGGACGTCGCCTCCACCATCTCCCGCATCTCCGATTCATTTCCAGTCGAGCGGCAACCCTCGATTCGCCAGGAACTGGCCATGGCCCTCGCCGCCGTCCACACGCAAATTCTGCTCCCCAGAAAAGGCGGAGGCCGCATCCCCGCTGCCGAACTGCTCATGGTCGGCTATGGCGCCCGCCATCACGTCCGCAAAAATGCACTGCAGCACCTGCACCAAGAAATCCCGCTCACAAAAAAGAAGGGATCCTTCACCCTCGAAGAATCCCTGGTCCATCTGATCCATACCAACCAAATCGATCGCGAAGATGCTCAACTCTGTTCCATCCACCCCGACGACCTCGAAATCCTCCTAAAATCCTCCACCGCCTCCGCCTAAACCTAGAGCGGGGCAAACGTCTGCCCCGCTCTGTCGAGCTACATTTCTCGGAAGAAACTAATCGTCATCGCGAGGAGCGAGAACACGTTCACCGTCGCTCGTGACTGCTATCCCCGGGTCCGTGACAACGATGTGGATAATATCGCCAGAGTGGCTTACTACGATTGCCAGATGGAGTGGCGCCTGACCTTCGTTCATCAGGGTCATCGTTCCCGTGCAATTCGAGTTCACAGTGTACGTACCGGTGCCAGGACGCCAGACCTGCGTAATTTGGCCGTTCTGGGCGACCGCGTCCACCTGGGTCAGGTTGCCGTTGCCGTCAAAGGTAGTCTTGGCAATGCCATCGACAAGGAGCGGTCCATTGGGAGTGAAGATTTGCCCGTGGATAGTAAAGGCGTAGCTTCCTTTAATGGTTGAATTATTGCAGCTGGCGTTGGCCGTCACTGCTGACGATGAAGCCAGGGCCAGGAGCAATACAAAAGAACAGACGCGGAATTTCATGGTGCCTCCAGATTTTGTGGTGTGGCGTTGAGCCTCACCCAGATTTGCGGCTTATCGTGCAGCTTGGAGACACAACACACAATGGAGAGCGCATGTACATTCCCTGTAGGACGCGTATGTAAACTGCCCGCGAAGTTGTAGAATGGCGCAACTTCCTCTTCGACGGAGCACCATGGCTTCCGAAAGAATCCTGCTGGGCCCGTTCGTTCTAGATGTGAGCCGCTACGAACTGACTTGCGCTGGAAAGTCAGTGCGCATGGAACGCATCCCGATGGACCTATTGATCCTTTTGGTCCGCGAAAACGGAAGGTTGGTGAGCCGCGATGAAATTATCGAACGCCTTTGGGGCAAAGATATTTTCTTCGATACCGACAATAGCATCAACACGGCAATCCGAAAGATTCGCCGCGCTCTCGGCGAAGACCCGGAGAAACCACGGTACATCGAGACAGTGCAGGGTAAAGGCTACCGCTTCAGGAGCAGGACGGATCTCGCGACTGCGATTACATCACAGCACGAAGAAGTTGGCAGGCCGCGGATCATGCTGGCAGTGCTTCCCTTCGAAAACCTGAGCGGTGATCCGGGGCAGGAATATTTCAGCGATGGCTTGACTGAGGAAACCATCATGCGCTTCGGGAAAATGTCTCCGCAGCGCTTGGGCGTGATCGCGCGCACTTCCTCTATGGCCTATAAGCGGACGGACAAATCCGTTTTCCAAATTGGCCAGGAACTGGGCGTGGACTACGTGCTCGAAGGCAGCGTTCGTCGCGAAGCCGACCGTATGAGGGTTACGGCGCAGTTGATCCGCGTAAGTGACCAGACTCACCTGTGGGCGGAAAATTACGACCGCCCCTCACAAAGCATCCTCGACATACACGGCGAGGTCGGCGCGGCCATCGCTGCTCATGTGCAACTTGAGCTGACCCCTGAAGGCCAACGGCAGCTGCGAAACCAGCGGCCCGTAAACCGGGAAGCGTACGATCACTATCTACACGGACGCTATCACTGGGCAAGGCTGACGCCGCCTGAATTGCTCAAGGCAGCTGAGCATTTTCGCAAGGCAACGGAATGCGACCCAGAATACGCGATGGCCTATTCAGGGCTGGCAGACACACTGTCAGCGGCGATTACCAGCGAAGTACCTGCCAGGGACGTTTTTCCCGAGGCGAGAGCCGCCGTCGCCCGTGCACTTGCACTAGATCCAGAGTCAGCGGAAGCTCACAATGCTGACGCAACAATCAAGTTTTGGTTTGACTGGGATTTTGCAGGAGCCGAGGCGGCCGCGCGAAAAGCGATCAGCCTGAATTCGAATTATTTCCTGGCCCATCTTTATCTCGCTCATGTTCTTTCGAATGTCGGAAGGCATGATGAAGCCTTGCAGACGATTCAGCAGGCGCGGGTGCTCGATCCCTTTTCGCTAATCACGAATACTATGTACGGCCAGTTTCTCTACCAGGCGGGAAAATTGGAGGCATCCATAGAGCAATTCCGTGCGACGCTCGATATCGAATGGCGCTTCTGGATAGCGCACATCTGCCAGGCGAAGTCCTACGAACAGCTGGGCAAGTACAGCGAGGCGTTAGCGGCTTGTGATGCGGCCTGGGAGTTTTCCGCCGGCAATTCGGAAGCTTTGTCGTTGGCTGGCTATGTCTATGCGGTCTCCGGAGAAAGAGCGCAAGCAGAGGCCAAGATTCAACAACTGCTGGAACAAAAGGCAAAGCGCTATGTCCCGCCCTATAGCGTCGCGCTGGTGTTTGCAGGATTGGGCGAGACCGAAAGCGCGTTGCAATGGCTCGAGCAGGCATTTGAGGATCGTGACGTGCACATGCCCTTTCTGCTCGACCACAAGTGGAAGGGATTGCGATCAAATCAGCACTTTCGGCAGATTTTGTCTCGCGTCGGGTTCTCCATCTCCAGTGGAGGATGAAGCTAGTCCTACGTGTGTACCGCGTTACACGCAGGCCATCGTTCCACGCCTATCGTTACGAGTTCCTATTCTTGGTTGCTGTTGCAGTTTACTCACGCAGCGGAGATCCGAGCTTTTCGCGTTTCCACAAAGCTGTGCGCCGTCGCCGCAGACGAAAACAGAGGTATAAGGCCTTCGGCCAATGTTGGGTGAGTGAGGACCGCATCGCGCAGCCCGGTGTAGGGCAGCCCTGCAATTATCGCCACCTGCACCGCAGCCAGAGTCTCTCCCGCGCCGACACCGAAGGCCGTGAACCCGAGGATGCGATCGCTATCTGCCTCCACGAGGGCTTTTACGAACCCGCGCGTCTCCGAAAGTGTGTGTGCACGCAAGTTGCTTTCCATTGGGACCTTAAACAGGCGATACGCTATCCCTTGAGCCTCCGCATCTGTTTCACTTAACCCGATTCGAGCCAGTTCGGGGTCGGTGAACAGGCAATACGGGACTTGCCTGCCCGTGGTCACGCGGTTGCCGCCGGTTAAATTGGCATGGACCACGCGGAAATCGTCGATGCTGATGTGCGTGAACTGCGGGCTGCCTGCGACCTCGCCGATCGCCCACACTCCCGGCGCGGTGGTCTGCAGCCGCTCGTTGACCTTGACGTATCCACGGTCGGTCAGTCCGACACCGGCTAACTCCAATCCAAGTGCTTCAGTGTTCGGATTGCGGCCGGTGGCCACAAGCAGATGAGTTCCCGTCACTGTCCTATCGGTTCCATTCTGTTCGAACCCAATGGTCACCGAGTCTCCCGATTTTCCAGACACGCTTTTGATCCGCGCGTTCAGGTGAACAGCAATGCCCTCGTCGTCCAGCAGGCGGTTAAGAGCCTCGCATATGTCCGGGTCTTCTTTGGACATCAATCGTCTGTTGCGATCAATCACCGTCACTTTGCTGCCGAAGCGCCGCATCGCCTGGGCCATCTCCACTCCGACGTAGCCGCCACCGACAACAATCAAGTGTTCGGGAATCTCATCGAGTTCCAGAGCCTCGATATGCGTAAGCGGCTGCGCTTCGGCAAGGCCAGGAATTGCCTCCAAAGCGGCGCGCGTGCCCGTACTAACAATCACGTTCGCGCCCCGCAGTTGACGCGCGCTCCCATCGGCCAAAGTGACCTCCACAGTCCTCGGAGCAACGAACCGTCCCGTGCCTAAAATGAATTCGGCCCCCGTCTTCCGGTAATTCTCCATATACATCTCGTTCAGCCCACGCACCATCTTGCGCTTGCGCTCTCGGACGCCCGGCATCTCGATCGTGAAGCCATCGTGCGCAACACCAAACTCTTTGCTCCGGCGAAAGTAGTCCACAACTTTCGCGCTATGGATAATGTTCTTGCTCGGAAGGCAAGCAATATTGGGGCAAGAGCCGCCAATATACTTGCGATCGACGACGGCGACGCGCTTGCCTTCGCCGGCAAAAGTCCACGCGGCGACTGTCGACCCCGTGCCGCCGCCGAGAATCACCAAGTCAAATTCTTCCAGCTGTGTCTTCATGCGGATTTTCCTTTCCGTGCGACAGGTTCGCTCTTTGCTTGCATTGATCTCACGAGCGCAGCAGACGATGCTCCTTCGAGCGACAGTCCATAGCCAACTTCTCGCACGATGCGCTCCTTCAAGGGCTGGATGAAATGCACGCGCGTGTTGCGGCGCGTCACTTCAGGAGCCTTCAGGTACAGCTCGGCCAATTCCCGTGCCCGGCTGAGCGCCTTACCGTTCGGCACAACTTCGGCAACCACTCCCCATTCGTACGCGGTACGCGCCGGGAGTGGCTGTGGATTGAGCAGGAACGCCTCCGCTCGTCCTGCTCCAGCGCGATAACTCCAGGTGGTAAAGATTCCGTCACCCGGCGCAACGCCCGCGGAGAAGTGCGCCACGTCCTGAAAAGTCGCGCCATCTGCCGCCACAATTACACTGGCAAGTAGCGCGTAGTCTGAGTGCACATGAGCGCGCCCTTCGATAGCCGCGATGACCGGGACGCGTATGTTGGCTATGTTTTCCAACACCTGCACGCCTTCGTCGTGAACCTGGCTCCAAACGCCGGGATCGGCGACATCGCCGAACGAGGACCATTCGACGTTAGCGATGAAGTCCCCTCCCGCTCCCGTGAGGATTACGATCTTGTTCGCTCGATCTTGCGCTATCCGGTAGAAGGCCTCGACAAATTCCGTGTGCGCTTGCGCGCTCATGGTGAACGACCCGCCGTTGCTGTGGAACTCTGCAACCAGCACACCTTTGTCATCGCGGCTCAGCTTTAGGTTGTGATACGCATTGAAGTAGTAGCTTTGAAGTTGCATAGGATTCTCCTCCCTGTGTTGTCCTGGCTGGGTCGAATCCGAAAGTGTTACGCCCCTTTTTGCAAAAGAGCGTCTTGAAACGGCGCGGCAACTTTTCAATTCTGCATCCTGAACGAATCCTCGGCAACCCGGAAGTAGTCGGTGCCTATGGTCACAAGATCAGTATTGGGAAGTGCTTCTGGTCCTCGTCTGGGCTTTGTGTCAATACGACGTTATAATGTCCCTCATGTCAGCCGCGCACGATTCTCTCCTTTATTCACGCGTCGAATCGGTCCTCGCAAGCGAGATAACAGACGGAGACCGGAAAGTCGGTGATCAACTACCGACCGAGGACAGCCTCATTGCCCGATTCGGGGTCAGTCGCATTACCGTTCGCCGGGCGGTTCAGAATCTCGTGAGCCGTGGCCTCGTCGAAATTCGTCGCGGCAAGGGCACATTCGTTGCTGCGCCAAAGATCGCGCACGAGCTTACAGAACTGAGCGGATTTGTGGAGGATATGCACGCTCTTGGCCGCAAGCCCACGGCCCGCGTGATTGCTAAAGAAATTGTGGCTGCCGATGCGGCCGTAGCAAAACATCTCGCACTGACAAAGGGCGAACGTGTCGTCAGAATTCGTCGCGTGCGCATTGCGGATGGTATTCCCCTCTCCTTCGATGAGACTTACCTTCCCTTGGAAATCGGCAAGAAAGTCATCAGCGACAATTTGAAGGTCGAGCCTATCTTTTCGCTTCTTGAACGCAAGTACCGCGTTCCGCTGATTGAGGCCGAGTACAAGTTGGACGCGGTGGCGGCCGAGAGCGAGGTCGCTGCAGCGCTGAAGGTGAAAGAACGGAGCCCGATCTTCCGTATTGAACGAACTTCCTACTCGACAGGCGGCCGACCAGTCGATTACGAGAAGCTGCACTACAGAGGCGATCTGGTCCAGTTCGTGACGCGCCTGGTCCGGAAGGCTTCCCGCTGAGTCGGCTTCCCACGGATATCCTACGCGGCGCGTTGGAGTCGCTATAACTTCTTCCTGAGGTAAGCGTCGATCGCCATTGGCCCAGAACCACCGAATACGAGCGCCGCAAGGCAGGCAAGATACAGCAGATCAAGCTCGTAGCCCGGCGGCCCGAACTGGGCCCGGCCGGCCGTTACATTCAGCAGTTTGATTGAGCTGAACCCATAGGGAAGATGGACAGTCAGCATCGCTACCACCAGCACCGCAGCCATCGGCAGACTTACAAGTGCCACGAATGCTCCGAGCAGGACGGCTACACCCCCGATGAGCTCGGTCAGAATGGTGAGCCATGCCATGAGATGAGGCGCGGGCACGCCCATCGTATGCAGTATGGCGGCAAAGTTTTCCGGCCCCTTGGACAGCTTGGCGAAACCATGCTCCATGAAACCGTAGCCAACAATCAGGCGTAGCGGAATAGGAGCCCAACGAGCCACCGAAGGTCTTGCCAGCAATGCAACGCCTCTCGTTAAGAATACAAAACGGCTGCTGCCTTCCCTTTCCAATGATTGAGTAAGTTGGTTCATATGCAAAAAGGCCTCTCTTTTTTTGATCCTTCTCGAACGCGCGCAAGCCAAAAGTGGGCTTTGAACGCCTTCGTGCACTCATTATGATGTTATAATGTCGTGGGAGTTACAAAAGAAGTCCTAAAATTTATGAGAGCTCTTTTGCCGGAATCTCGCTCTCGGAACCTGGCACGCGCGCCGCAGGTGAGGGACAAGCCGCAGCCGCTGCAGCGACCTTCCTTTAGGGAAGCGCTGCGTTTCTGGTGCAAGCTCGGCTGGATCAGCTTCGGCGGTACCGCCGCTCACATTGCCATCCTGCACGACGAGCTGGTCGAGAAGAAGCGGTGGATCAGCAACCAAAGATTCTTCCATGCCCTGAGCCATTGCATGATTCTTCCCGGCCCGGAAGCGCAACAGCTTGCCATCTACATCGGGTGGAAACTGCATGGCAAGCGGGGCGGCATGGTTGCCGGAACACTCTTCGTGCTGCCTTCCATGTTTGTTCTGCTGGCACTGAGCGTTGTCTACGTCAGGTTCGGTAGCCTGCCGTGGATTGCTGCGATGTTCAATGGGCTAAAGCCCGTCGTCATCGCTCTGGTAATAGTTGCCCTGCATAGAGTCGCCAAGAGAGCCCTGCGCGGCAGCGTGCAATGTGCCGTTGCGGTTGCTGCGTTTGCAGCGATGTTCTTCTTTGATGTCTCGCTGCTCGTAGTGATGTTTGGCGCCGTTGTTCTTGGGATCGCCCTGGGAATGTTGCAGCCCGGTCTTTTGCACCACACTGGGGAAGCAGCCGCTCGAGACGATGAAGAAAGTTACTACATCCATAGCAGTTCGGAACCTATTCCTCTGCTGAAGCGTGCTCTGAAGATAGCTGCGAGCGCCCTCTTCCTCTGGCTTCTGCCGTTGCCATTCTTCTACATTTTTGTCGCTGACTTCCATTTTTGGCGTGGCCTCGCACTGTTCTTCACTAGGACCGCCTTGGTGACCGTTGGTGGCTCGTATACCGTGATTCCTTACGTGGCGAAGGTCGCGGTATCGAAGCTTCACTGGCTGACTAGGCTCCAAATGATGGACGGTTTCGCGCTGGCGGAGACGACTCCGGGCCCTCTGATCATAGTAGTTGCTTTTGTCGGCTTCATAGCCGCGTACAACCACTTCCACGGCTCATTGTGGATGGGAACTCTAGGCCTCGTGGCAACTACCTTTTATACGTTTCTGCCGTGCTTCTTCTTCGTCTTTGCCGGTGCGCCGCTGGTGGAACGAACAGAGAACAAGCCCACAATCGAAGGTGCCCTGGGGCTAATCACCGCTGTCGTGGTCGCCGCGATTCTTGAACTGACGCTTTTTCTGGGGAAGGCAGTGATCTTTCCATCAGGAGTCGTCGGTCTCAAGCAACTCGATGCAATCTCTCTGGTCTGGGCCTTGCTCTCGCTTTTTGTGCTCCAGAGACTCAAACTGAAGATCGTTCCTCTGATACTGCTGGGCATTGCGTTCGGTTCGCTTCGCCACTTCCTCGGCTTGTGAATAATTTGCGCGAAATTCCCGAATCGTCGCCAACCTGGAACTAGTCGGGGCCCGACGAAAAGCGCGATCCTAGTCTCCTCACAGGTCGCCGCTGGTCCCTCGATGAAATTCCGCTTCCAACCGCAACGCTTGACATCGCCTTACATTAACCTCACAGTACCCTCTCGAAACCGAGCCAGGAAAATCGAGGTGCATGCTTGCCAGCCTCTGCGGTTGACCTCATCACTCCTGCGTTTCAGCATGCCAAACAGCAGCTCTTTCGACCGTTCCGTTTCGCCCAATGGGTTCGTCTTGCGTTTGTCGGTTTGCTGGCTGGCGAGATGGGTTCCGGTGGATGCAACTTCAATTACAATTTCCCATCCACGGGTCACCCGCACGGCTCACACCAATCTCTTGGTTCGGCGTTGGGACTTGACCCTGCCATGCTTGCTGGCCTGATCACATTCTTCATAGTCGCTGGACTCATCTTGTTTGTGCTGTTCACCTACATCAATAGCGTCATGCGGTTCATTTTGTTCGATAGCGTCATTGCCAGAGAATGTCATATCCGCAAAGGATGGAATCGTCACGGTCGCCACGGCCTGCGGCTTTTTGTGTGGCAGATTTTATTGATGCTGGCATTTTTTGCGGCCATCGCGATTCTTCTTGGCCTCGGGGCGGCATTTGCCTGGCACTTGGACTGGTTCGCTCATCCTGGCGAACACGTGCTCGCCCTTGTGTTCGGTGGCTGCTTCGCTTTGCTGCTCTTGCTCACGTTAATTCTGGCCTTCGCTGTCATCCACGTGATGACCAAGGATTTTGTCGTCCCGCAAATGGCGCTGGAAGACATCAGCGCAATGGAAGGATGGCGCCGATTGTGGGGATGGCTTAAAGCGGAGAAGGGTGGCTACGCAAGCTACCTTGGTATGAAGATCGTCTTGGCCATCGCTGCAGCCATCGCCTTCGGCATGATCACGCTGATGATCTTCTTCGTGCTCCTCATTCCAATTGGCGGCTTTGGGTTGCTCGCGGTGCTCGCCGGCAAAGCGGCAGGATTGACCTGGACTTTCTACACCATCGCCCTGGCCGTGCTGGCGGGGTGTGTGGCGCTCGCCATTTTTCTGTTTGCAGCTTCGTTCATTTCCGTTCCCGCGGTTGTCTTTTTTCCGGCGTACGCTATTTATTTCTTCGCTCCGCGCTATCCAATTTTGGCGGCGCAACTCTGGCCCCCTCCTCCAGCTTCGGAAACACAATCCTCGCCTCCAGTGCAAGCGCCTATTGATTAAGGTGTCTTGCGGGCGGGCGAAGAATTTTCGCCCCTTCCGTTCGAAAAGAAACGCATCGAGGGGGAGTTCGAGCCTGAATGGGCGTTTTGGGGATTAAACGGCACGGTTCAGCCGAACAACTGCCAGGCGATAAAGTGGCATCCGAAGTTATACTCGAGCGACCGTCATGCTGCGAAGACTTGCTGCCCGCCTCCCGCTAGTTGCACTCCTCGCTCTGGGCCTTTTGCTATCGACTCATGCGGCAACGCAATCCGCCTCTGACCGCTTCGAGCTTCGCGGAAAAGTCATCAACTCCGTCACGGGCGAGCCCATCAACGGAGCTCTTGTACAACTATCGGCCAACGAAACTCAATTCAGTCAGTCCGACGGCTCATTCGTTTTTACAGACCTGCCTCGCGGCCAGCTCTCCGTCACTGCCAGAAAACCTGGCTTCTTCAACGAACAGGATCTCGGTCGCTGGGGCCAGCCCACCCTCTTTCCTCGGATCGCGGTTCCTGCCAATGGCGATGTCGTCGTGAAGCTCATTCCCGAGGGCATCATTTTCGGCCAGCTGAAAAATGAGAACGGTGAGCCTCTCGACGGAGTCACTGTCCGCACCCAGCGCCGGCAAGTTGCGGACGGCCGCACTGAGCTTCAATCGGCTGGCGAGACAACCACGGACGACGAAGGGAACTTTCGCATTGCGGAACTTCTGCCCGGCAACTACTACCTGGCTTTTCTCCCCGCAAATCGCGGCGACAGAGTTTTCACCACCTTGCAACGGAAAACTCACGCCGAGCAAGGTTACGGCTTGCAATTCTATCCCGGAGCGTCGGACGTTTCTTCGGCATCTGCTCTGGCAATCCACGCTGGTGCCCAGTTGCAGATAAACCACACCTATGCTCGCCAACGCGTGTTTGAGGTGGCGGGGATCGTACGCCCCGCGAACCCGGAGAGATCTCTTAATATAAACCTCATCAATTCGTCCGGCGAACCGGTCCAGAGCAACGCTCGAGTCAATCCCAAAACAGGGGAATTTCAAATACCCGCGGTTCCCGCAGGAACTTACTTGCTCTCAGCTATGGCCATCGGGCAAGAGCCTGATCAGGTCTTTGCTACCGCTTTTAGGCCTTCCATCGCCACGCTACTCATCCACGTCAACGGCGATCTCAGCGGCTTGGTTCTCAATTTCGGCTCCGGTATTTCCGTTGGCGCACAGCTTCGCGATGAAACTCAGCGAGATCCCGGCTCCAACAACGTCAATCAGGTTTCAGTTAATCTTGTGGAGAGAGACTTTCCTATTTCAGGTTCGGGACTCGAGATACCTCCTCCTCCCGGCGCTCTTGGATACCCGACCCGCTTCGAAAACCTCACTCCGGGAATTTATACCGTCACGGCCACACCCATGACGCCCGGTTATGTGGCGTCTCTGCGATGCGGCAGCGTCGATCTGTTACGCGACGACTTGGCCCTCGCTCCAGGCACGGCGCCTCCTCCCATCGAGGTCACCCTGCGCAGCGACAGCGCGCAACTCACGGTCACTTTGACCAGCGGCCCCAGCGCCGCTAGTCTCGTCGTTTATGCGCAAGAATATCCGCGGCGCTCAATTCTCGCGCCCATTTATAACGGCAACGCCTCTGTCTCTAACCTCGCGCCAGGCGCCTACCAATTGCTCGCGCTCAGAGACGCCTCGGAATTGGAATACCGCAATCCGGCCGTCATGGAAAAATATCTGGTTCACGCAATCCCCGTTACTTTGCAGCCCGGCGACAACTCCGCCGTTCGTCTGGAAATTCAGGAACCGCCGGAGTCGCGGCCGTGATCATCGCCTTTATCTTATTGTTCCTGGCGATGCCCGTTCAGCAGCGCGTCCCTCCTCGGAGCAACGTATCGCAGGCCCCACAGCTGTATCCCATCGCTGGCGTCGTCGTGGACGCCGTTACCGGCGCTCCGGTGCCGCATGCCGAGTTGTCAATCAGCGTCAATGACGACGAA
This sequence comes from uncultured Acidobacteriota bacterium, assembly GCA_963732135.1. GTDB lineage: Bacteria > Acidobacteriota > Terriglobia > Acidiferrales > UBA7541 > Acidiferrum. Next base: position 129,533 of record CAVSYC010000007.1, on the reverse strand, counting down.
CTGAAAGCCATCGCCGGCGAAGACGGCCGCTTCCGGTTCGCGGGACTAGAAGCTGGAAAATATCTGCTTTCTTCGCAGGCCCGCGGTTACGTTCGCGCGGCTTTTGATCAGCATGGAGTATTCTCGACCGCAATTGCGGTCGGTTCTGGCTTGGATTCTGAGCACCTCTTGTTCCGGTTGTATCCTCAAGCAGTGATTCATGGACGCGTGACGGACGAGCACGGCGACCCAGTCCGCCGCGCCGTCGTCCAGCTTTTCACAAATTCCAACACCCAGGGAACCCGAGCCACCTTCGTGCAGACACAAATCCAGACCGATGACCTTGGAGAGTACCGCTGCGCCCATTTGCCCGCCGGCAAATACTATGTCGTCGTTCAAGCGCAGCCCTGGTATGCACAGACCGGACTTACCCAACGACGCGAGCCCGAACCTGATCAGAACGTCAATTTCGTTTCCTCCTTTCGAAGAATCGAATTTAAGCCCAACCCGCTCCTGGACGTCGTCTATCCGGTCACTTTCTATCCCGGCGTGCTCAATGATCGTTTCGCTAGCGAATTGAACGTAACTGCCGGCGGTCAGGAAGAAGCCAACATTCAATTGCAGCCCGTGCCCTCCGCGCATGTAATCCTTACCAACATACCGGTTGACCCAAACGATCCGAGCGACCCCGCTGTAAGCGTAAACCGAAAAATTTTCGGCTCGTTTGCAGTTGGCTTCCCGATGGTTTCTGGGCAGGTATCGCCGGGTGAATTCGAAGTTGCCGGGCTTCCTCCCGGAGAGATCACGTTCACCATTGGCGCGGGCCGAAACCGGCCGGAAGGTACCCGCACATTCACCGCGAACGTCGCGGGCAGCGATACCTTGGACGCGAGCCTGGCCGGACCGTTCGCCAAAGTCTCAGGGCGCGTAATTGCTCCCGCGGCCGGCGCACCCATGGAACACGCGCAATTAACCCTTGTCGCGGATGATAATCAGACGACATCCACGGAGCTGCAAAAGGGCGGCGCCTTTTTATTTCCGTCGGTGCAGCGCGGTCCCTACAAACTCTTTGTCAGTTCTTCGCGTGGCGTTGCGCCGGTGCAAAAGATTTCCGCGTCCGGCGCCAGGCTGGCAGGGCGCAAGTTGACCCTTGACGGCACGCAAGACGTCCAACTGACCATTACCCTCGCCGACGGAACAGGTCAGGTCACCGGCACCGCTCAGCTCGACGAAAAGCCCAAAGCCGGCGTGCTGGTTCTCTTGGTACCTGCCTCGGGCGAAAATCTCGAAGACGATTTCCGCATGGATCAGAGCGACAGCGACGGGACCTTCGCACTCAGAGACATTCTTCCTGGCAGCTACCTGCTCATCGCGATCGAAGACGGCTGGGATTTGGAGTGGTCTAACGCGGCGGTCCTCAAACCATTCCGCGAACGCGCCGAAGCGGTCGAAATCGCTCCGCGCGATGCGAAAAACGTGACGGTAAAGGTGCAGCCGCATGGCAAAAGCAATCCCAGGTGATCAAACAGGGGCGAGCGAAGATTGTTCTTTGATTTCTTCGGCCTGTGTGATGTTCGGCCGAGGGGCCCCAATGCCGGAGCCTTTTTTCCGCACTGACCGTTCGAACCGCTCCATTCAATCCCAAAAACGCTCGTTCAACCCCGATTTTTCCCCGTTCGATGCCTATTACTTTGAGCCACTATACTCCCATGCTAACGAGTGCGGGCTGTACTTGCAGCCCGCCTAAGACAATGTATTCGACCGAGCCATCGCCAAATTCTCCGTGAATTCTGCATCCTCTTCATTAGATTGCGTCTCTTTCCCCGCTCTTCTCCACATTTCCAAAAGGTGTCCGCAAAATCGCAATCGTTAACTCCATTTTTTTCATTCTTTTTCACTCTTGCAGAAATAAGTCCCGTGTTTACACGTTGTTCCAAAAAACGCACCCGGTACCCAAGCCCTTCGCCACCAAATAGGAACTATAGTTCCTATCCCCAGATTTTCTCGGTGTGCTCTGCGACTCGGTGGCAATCCTTCCCTTCGGTTGCCGCAAATTTGTCCCGATGCCATAATTCGTCTTTACGAGCGACACGGATCTCTGCCCGCCACCGAACCGTCCGGTCAGTGCGCTCGCTCTGGGGGATTTATGGCACTGCGTGACGCATGGATTGAGAAACGCGAAAACGATCAAGCCGCCGCGAACGGTAGTCGCAATATGTCGCAGATGCACCTGGCGCGCAAAGGCGTGGTCACCGAAGAAATGTTCTTCGTCGCCAAGCGCGAGAAAATCGAGCCCGAACTTGTTCGCAGCGAAATCGCCCGCGGCCGCGCCATCATTCCCGCCAACATTCATCACCGCAATCTGCAGCCGATGGGCATCGGCATCGCATTCAACTGCAAAATCAATGCGAATATTGGAAATTCCGCCACCACTTCCAACATCGACGAAGAGCTAAAGAAGCTGCACCACTCCGTGCACTACGGCGCGGACACCATCATGGATCTTTCCACCGGCGGCGACATTCCCACCATTCGCAAAGCCATCATTGACGCTTCGCCCGTTCCTGTCGGCACTGTTCCCGTTTACGAAGCGATCTCCCGCGTGCGCCGTCCCGAAGATCTCACCATGGACCTGATGCTCGAAGTTATCGAAGAGCAAGCCGAGCAGGGCGTCGACTATATGACCATTCACGCCGGCGTTTTGCGCCAGCACGTTCCACTGGTACGCAAACGCATCACCGGAATCGTCAGCCGCGGCGGCTCCTTGATGGCGCACTGGATGGAGCATCACAAGCAACAAAATTTTCTCTACGAACGTTTCGACGAAATTTGCAAGATTTTCAAGAAGCACGACGTCAGTTTTTCGCTGGGTGATGGACTGCGGCCCGGCTCCATCGCCGATGCCAGCGACGAAGCGCAATTTGCCGAACTGAGAGTTCTTGGCGAACTCACTAAAAAAGCCTGGGAACACGACGTTCAAGTGATGATCGAAGGCCCCGGCCACATTCCGCTCGACAAAATTAAAGAACAGGTCGACAAGGAAATGGAATGGTGCCATGAGGCGCCCTTCTACACGCTGGGTCCGCTGGTTACCGACATTGCTCCCGGATACGATCACATTACCAGCGCCATTGGTGCAGCCATGATCGGCTGGCACGGCGCGTCCATGCTTTGCTACGTCACGCCGAAAGAACATCTCGGCCTGCCAAATGCCGAAGATGTCAAACAAGGCGTCATCGCGTACAAAATTGCCGCGCACGCCGCCGACGTGGCGCGCCATCGTCCCGGCGCACGCGATCGCGACGATGCTCTCAGCTACGCGCGTTTCCTCTTCGATTGGAACAAACAGTTTGAGCTTTCGCTCGATCCCGAAACCGCTCGCGCCATGCACGACGAATCGCTTCCCGACGATTTCTACAAGGAAGCGAAATTCTGCTCCATGTGCGGGCCAAAATTCTGCAGCATGAACATTACCCAACTAGCCGAAGCCGAATCTGGCAAAGACCAGGCCGAACGCAAACAAAAATTCGCCGAACTCCTGGTAAAGGTGCAGGGAGCGTAAGAAGAATCAGAGGTTCTTACTCCAGGACAACGCGGCCACTTGGGACCTCCGGTCGGCGTGGGCCGAGCACGGACTTTGGCCTGTTATCACATTCTTGGCCGCTTTGATCGGTCTAGTGCTTTACCTCAGGTGGAAGATAGGCGACGCAACGAGGCTCGTGACGCGAAAGCTGGTCGCTAGGACCGGCGGAACTTTGCGACGATGGTTTGCGTAGATAAGAGATAGGAAGGACGCGGTAGCCTTCGAGCTGCAAGGAGTGTTTCATGTTCAGCCTCCTATTTGTTGTGGTTCTTTATTTCCTGCCGGCAATCATCGGCAGAGATAAATCCGACGCCACCGGTATTTTTCTGCTGAATCTTTTTCTTGGTTGGACGTTGATTGGATGGGTCGCGGCGTTTATCTGGGCCATTGCTTCTGACCGCCCGCGCTATGTTCACTATGTGCCGGCAGCAGCGAGCGGAGGCCGTTTCTGCTCGCAGTGCGGAACGCTGAGTCCGCTTGGAGCGCATTTCTGCGGAGCTTGCGGCCGCGCCGTCTAGATTTTTTGTCCGCTCACGCAGAACACGGTACTTTCGGAAAAAGTTGTAACCGTTGCGACAACGCCGGCTTTTATTTCCTCTTCGTACCCATCCGTAATTCGCTACAGTCAGGGTTTCAGGGTTTGTACTTACAAACCCCGACATTGAAAAAGAAATCGCAGCGTCCGCAGCCCCCGGAAGAACTGCGCGAAAGTTCATTTCCGAAACTCAGCATATGACTGTGCTTGCGCAGAAATATGAAGTGCTGGTAGTGGACGATTCTCCCGTTTATCGCAAACTTCTTGAGGATATGTTGTCCCGGCCGGAATATTCCGTTTCGTTCGCCTGCAATGGCAGCGAAGCGCTGCGCCTCCAGAGCGAAAAAATTCCGGACATCATCATCACCGACTGGATCATGCCGCATTTCTCAGGACTGGAATTATGCGAACGCGTACGAGCCGACAAATCAGCGCCGTACACCTACATCATTCTGATGACCAGCAACACCGAAAAGAGCGGCGTGGTAAAAGGACTGGAAGCCGGCGCGGATGACTATCTCGTAAAACCGTTTGACTCGAGCGAAATGCTGGCGCGCATCGGAGTCGGCCGCCGGATTATTGATTTGCATCGCCAACTAGAACAGAAAAGCGCGCTGTTGCGCGAAGTAGCCAGCACCGACGTCCTTACCGGGCTGCCGAACCGCCGCGCCATTGAAGAATGGGCCGCCAAACAGTTGAACGGCGCGGCCCGGCATGGATTTTCGGTGTGGGTGGTGCTTGGTGATCTGGATTCGTTCAAGGAAATTAACGATACGTTCGGGCACGAAGCCGGCGACACGGTGTTGCGAACCTTTGCCGATACTTTAAAGAGGTTGACGCGTATTTCGGATATGTGCGGACGGCTGGGCGGCGACGAATTTCTGATTGTGATTTCGCATGTGAGCGGCGAAAACATCGAACTGGCCATCAACCGTTTTCGTGAGCTGTTTTGCTCGCTGTCGTTTCCCTTCGCCGGGAAGAGCATAAACATTTCGGCGACATTTGGAATTGCAGGCAGCGAGAGCGGTAACTTCAAGGACTTTGACGCACTGGTGCGCAAGGCGGACCAGACGCTTTACGAAGCGAAACGCGCCGGACGAAATTGCGTGCACATTGCCAAGTTGGACTGAGGGTGCGCTTGTTGTTCGCGCCATCGGTGACGCTGCAATCGAAGAGAGATTCCTTCCGACCAGGCTGGAACCTTCGGTCGCTGCGTTCGGAATGACGGCGACTTCGTTCGGAATGACGAGCGCTACGGTGGTCGGTTATACTGCCCACGAAAAAGCAGAATGAAGAGCGCGTTTTGCTAAGCAGTCATATTTTGGGGGAAAAATGGCGTTCGAACGAGTGGCGAGCATTGGGGAAATTCCGGCGGGGACGATCAAGGAAGTGCAGGTTGCAGGACAGGCGATCGCGCTGGCGAATGTGGCGGGGACGGTGTACGCCATCAGTGGAACCTGTCTGCACCGAGGCGGGCCGCTGGGGGAAGGGCAACTGCAGGGCAAGGTGGTGACTTGCCCATGGCATGGCTGGCAATTCGATGTAACCACGGGAAAAGCGGTGCAGAATCCCAACGCCGGAGTGGGATGCTACGCGGTGGAAGTTCGCGGCGAGGAAGTGTTTGTGAGCGCCGCCTGAGGCCCGCAATTGCCAGAAAATAAGCAAGTTAGACTTGAAGTGGCGCCGATTCGAACGCCGGACAGTACTTTTTCCACTGAAGTTCCTGTAACCCTCACATTTTGTTTGGTTTTGCAATCTCTGCCGTGTATAGTACCGCCGAACCAAAGCCGAAAGCAGGGTTTGCAAGTACAAATCCTGCCACCCGGGTTCGATGACCACTCCGACAGCGACTCGCCATTACTGGATCTTTACCGTAGACCCGCACCACTACCACTGGGACACCCTGTTCGTGAAGGGCAAGGAAATGTGGCACGGTGCCGGTTCGAAACCGGACGCGGTTCGGGCGCTGAAACAGGTGCGCAAGGGCGACCGGGTGCTGTGCTACCACTCCGCGCCGGAGCGGTCGTTTTATTCGATCGCGGAAGTGTCGCGCGATCCGTATCCCGACCCGCACGATTCGGAAGGCAAGAATCTGGTGGCGGATCTGCGGGCGTTTGAAAAACTGCCGCGGCAAGTGACGCTGCCGGAGTTGCGTTCGAACCAGGCGCTGCGGAAGGTGAAATTCCTGAAGAATGTGCGGCTGATCGTTTCGCCCATCAGCGACGCGGAGTATGTGGAAATCCTGAAAATGGCGGGAATCGTGGCGACGCCCGGAATACCGCTCCCCTGAAAAGTTTCGCACCATGGCACGTGTGCCAGCCGCGTGCGATGAGGTGATGTATGGCGTTGTCCGTTCGAACGGCGCTGCGCGCGGCGGTTCTGCCCTGTTGTTTTCTCTGCGCGGGACCGATTGCGCTCGCGCAAAATCCGATGCAAAAACCACAGCTCGAAGACATTGCCAGCGGCAAAACGCGAGTGATCGATCTCAGTTACGCCTTGAGCGACAAGCTGGTGGCGTGGCCGGGAGATGCCAAGGCGTTTGAAGCGAAAGTAAACGCGACGGTTGAAAAGAATGGTTACTTCACGCGCAGCTTCTGGATGCTGGAGCACTACGGAACGCACATGGATGCGCCGGCGCATTTTCCGCCGGGAAAAACGACGGTGGACAAGATTGCGGTGGAGAAATTTTTCGGCCCAGCAGTGATTCTGGACGTGCGAAGCGAGGCTGAGCGCAATCCCGACTATCAATTGACGGTGAAACGAATCGAAGCGTGGGAAGAGAAGCACGGGGAAATTCCGGCGGGAGCGATTGTGGTTTTGCGGACCGGATGGGCGTCGCGTTGGCCGGATGTTGCGCGATATCGCAATCAGGATGCGAACGGGAAAATGCACTTTCCGGGATTTTCGCTGGACGCTGCGAAATTCTTGCTGGAGCGAAAAATCAGCGGATTAGGCTGCGACACGTTGAGCATTGACCCGGGAAATTCGCCGGATTTTCCGGTGCATCACCTGGTACTGGGCGCGGAAGTGTTTCAATTGGAAAATTTGGCGGATTTGAAGGATTTGCCGGAGGCGGGAGCGTTTTTGATTGCGGCGCCGATCAAGTTGGAGGGCGGATCGGGAGGGCCGGTGCGGGTGTTTGGGTTGGCGACAGAGTAGTCAGAATGTTGAATTAGGACGAAGAGCGTGCGGACATTTTGCGGTCGTGCCGCGCCCAACAGAAAAATCGCATTTGCTAGAACATTTTCTGGAGTTTATACGTCTGAATAGCTGGGAAGGTCCCTGAGGGTGGTTCCATGAACAGAATGATGGTAGGGCTGCGTGGATTGGTGCTGGGAGTGATGTGCGCAGCCGCGGCGATGGGCGCACAGGCGCAGAGCGAAGCACAGCAGTTTCCGGTGGCCACAAAGACGTTGAAGAACGGGATGAAAGTGCTGGTGCAGACGGATCACAGCATCCCGAACGTCGCGTTATATATTTTCTACAAAATCGGATCGAGGAACGAACGTCCCGGAACGACCGGGCTTTCGCATTTTTTCGAGCACATGATGTTCAACGGCGCGAAGAAATACGGGCCGGGCGATCTGGACAAGGCCATGGAGGCGAATGGCGCTTCGAACAACGCGTACACGACGCAGAACGTAACGGTTTACCAGGATTGGTTTCCGCGGTCAGCGCTGAATCTGATTTTCGATATTGAAGCGGACCGTATCCAGTATTTGAGTTTCGATCCCAAGAAAATTGCTTCGGAGCGGGAAGTTGTGGCTTCGGAGCGGCGCACCAGCGTGGACGCAAACAATGGCGGAATTCTGGACGAGCAATTAAAGGCGACCGCGTTCATCGCGCATCCTTACCAGTGGCCGGTGGTTGGCTGGATGAGCGACATCGAGCACTGGACGATCGATGATCTGAAGCATCACTTCGAAATGGGCTATGCGCCGAACAACGCGACGATGGTGGTGGTTGGGGATGTAACGGCGGAAGAAATTTTTCAGCTGTGCGAAAAATACATCGAGCCCATTCCGCAACATGCACCACCGCCGCCGGTGACCACGGTGGAACCGGAACAAATGGGCGAGCGCCGGCTGGTGGTTCATAAGCCGGCAGAGTTGCCGCTGTTGATGATGGGTTACCACGTTCCGCAAAGCAACAGTCCGGATTTTTACGCGTTGAATGTGTTGCGAACGGTGCTGGTGCAGGGTGAAAGTTCGCGGATGTACCAGAGGCTGGTAGACAAGGACCAGATCGCGCTGGACGTGAGCGCTTCGCAAGCGCCGGCATTCGATCCGACACTGACGGTTTTCGCAGTGCAGCCAAAGCAGGGAGTTGACCCGCAGAAATGCGAAGCGGCGATGTATGACGAGCTGGACAAAGTGAAGAAAGCGCCGATCAGCGACCTGGAGCTGGAGAAGGCGAAAAATATCCGGCTGGTGGAGTTTTACCACCAGATGAGAACGATTAACGGGCGCGGAAATACCATCGGAACGTATGAAGTGTTCTTCGGCGATTACCGCAAACTTTTTGACGCGGCGAAGAATTATGCAGCGGTGAGCAAGGAAGATGTACAGCGGGTGGCACAGAAATATTTTGACGCAAACAACCGCACCGTGGCGACGCTGATTCCGGATAACGGGGACCAAGGGAGCGCAAAGCAATGAACCGGAAAATAAAAACATTGCGCTTTTTTGTGAGTACGGTTTTGCTGGTGGGATTTGCCTGGACTTCCAGCGCGCAGACGTTAAAGCTGCCACCGCATGAAAAAGTTGTCCTGAAAAACGGATTGACGCTGCTGTTGATGGAGAAACACGGTGTGCCGATTGTGGATTTTGCGGCGATCGTGAAAGGCGGCTCGGTTGCGGACCCCGCTGGCCAGGAGGGCCTGGCGTCAGTGACCGCCGGACTGCTGCGCAAGGGCACGGCAAAGCGCAGCGCACAGCAATTCGCCGCAGACCTGGACTTCATCGGCGCGGAATTTGGCGCGGATGCCAGCACGGATTATTCGGCGATATCGAGCGAATTTTTGGCAAAGGATCTGGACAAGGGACTGGACCTTTTTTCCGATGCGCTGCTGCATCCGGCGTTTGCGCAAACGGAAGTGGATAAATTGCTGGCACAGGAAATTGACGGAATCAAAGCGGCGAAGGACGAAGCGCAATCGGTGGCGCTGAATTATTACTACGGCTATCTTTTCAGCAAGCATCCCTACGGGCGGCCCGGAGGAGGGGACGAGCTTTCCCTGGCGCGCATCAAGCGGGACGCGATTGCGAAGTTTTATGAAACGAATTACACGCCCGGAAATACGATTCTTGCGATCGCCGGAGAATTCAACTCCGCGCAAATGCGGGCAAAAATCGAGGAGGCTTTGGGAAGCTGGGCGGCAAAACCGAGTGCCTTGCCGGCCGTCGCGGCGCCGATGCCGGTAAAAGGCAAGAAACTTCTATTGGTGGACAAGCCGGATTCAACACAGACTTTTTTTGTGTTTGGAAATGTGGGGACCGCGGAAAACGATCCGGACCGGGTGGCGATCCGCGTGGTGAACACGATTTTCGGCGGGCGGTTTACGTCGGACTTGAATGAAGCGTTGCGCGTGGAATCGGGGCTGACATACGGAGCGGCAGCGTTTTTCGATTCGCGAAAAGAACCGGGGGCATTTGCGATTTACAGTTACACAAAAAATGAATCTACGGTTCAGGCGATTGATTTAGCCTTGCAGGTGCTGGCGAAATTGCACAAAGACGGTGTGACGGCGGAGCAGCTTGCCTCGGCCAAGGCCTACATCAAGGGACAGTTTCCGCCTTCGATTGAAACTTCCGAACAGCTTGCCAAGCGAATCGCGGCCAATGAGTTTTATGGGCTGGGCGACGACGAAATCAACAAGCTGGAAGAGCGGATCGACGCGGTGACGCCGGAAATCGCGAAGCAGGTGATTGCGAAGCATTTTCCGGAAGACAATGTGGTTTTTATGCTGATAGGGAAAGCATCGGAGATTGGCGCGAGCGTGAAGAAATATGCGACGCAACAGGATTCGCGGAAGATCAGCGAGCCGGGGTTTTGGCCGGGGGCGAAGTGAAGGGGCAGAGACCAGCGAAGAGGAAGATCAGTGAGACTGGCTCATTCTGAATTTGACTCGTGGACGCAAAAAGCGAAATGAGATTTGGTAGCTACTATTTGAGAGTTGGAGGAATGATGCGGATTCGATTGGCACTCTTGGTTGGCTGTTTGTTGGTGTTTGCTGGAATGGCGATGGCGGCGGAGGATGCGCCACTGTTGGCGACCGAGCCGACGATTAATAAAACTGAAATTGTGTTTGTGTACGGCGGTTACTTGTGGAGCGTGCCGCGCGGAGGCGGCGAAGCGCGGCAGTTGACTACAGGAGGGCACGAATCGAGCCCGGCATTTTCGCCGGACGGAGAGTGGATCGCGTTCGCCGGAGAGTACGACGGAAATCAAGACGTGTATGTGATGCGTGCGAGCGGCGGCGAGCCGAAGCGGTTGACGTGGCACCCGGGGCAGGACGTACCAGCGGGATGGACACGTGATGGAAAACGGATTCTGTTTGTTTCGACACGCGACGCTTACGCGGACATCACGCGTTTGTATACCGTGCCAGCGGAAGGCGGAGTGGTGGAGACGTTGCCGATGTGGCGGGCTCTGGAAGGAACGTATTCACCGGACGGATCGGAACTTGCGTACGTACCGAATTTGCAGTGGCAGCGGGCATGGAAGCGTTATCGCGGCGGACAGACGACTCCGGTGTACATCGTGCGGCTGAAGGATTTGGAGCTGCAGAAGGTGCCGCGCGAGAATTCCAATGATTCAAGTCCGGTGTGGGTTGGAGATACGGTTTATTTTCTGTCTGACCGGAATGGCCCGGTCACGATTTTTTCTTACGACACAAAAAACAAACAAGTAAAGCAGGTGCTGGAGAACAAAAGTTTCGATTTGAAGTCGCTGTCGGCGGGGCCAGATGCGCTGGCTTATGAACAGTTCGGCGGAATTTATGTATACGACCTGAAATCCGGGCAAGCGCGGCATGTGGATATCCGTGTTGCGGGAGATTCGCCGGCGACACGCGGGCATTGGGAAAAAGTGGCGGACAAGATCGAGAATGCGGGGATTTCGCCGACGGGAGCGCGCGCGGTGTTCGAAGCGCACGGAGAAATTCTGACGGTGCCGGCGGAAAAAGGCGACATCCGGAATTTGACGCGGTCGGCGAGCGTGGCGGATCGCGATCCGGCGTGGTCTCCAGACGGAAAATGGATCGCATATTTTTCCGATGAATCGGGTGAATATGCGCTGCACCTGGTGGATCAATCGGGATTGGGTACGGTGAAGAAAATTTCGCTGGGCAACCCACCGTCTTATTTCTACGGCTCGACTTGGTCGCCGGACAGCAAGAAAATCGCGTTCACCGACAAGCGGTTGAACTTGTGGTACCTGGACATTGAAAAAGACGGATCGATGAAAAAGGTAGACACGGATTTGTACGAAGACCCGACGTACGCGCTGGACCCGGCGTGGTCGCCTGACAGCAAGTGGCTGACATATTCGCGGTTTTTGCCGAGCCATTTCCGCGCGGCGTTTGTATATTCGATCGATTCGGGACAAGTTTCGCAGGTAACGGACGGATTGAGCGACGTGCGTTTCCCGGTCTTTGACAAGAACGGGAAATATATTTATTTCGGGGCGAGCACGGATTTCGGGCTGTCCGCGGGATGGCTGGACTTGACGAGCTACCAGCATCCGGTTTCGCGAAATGTTTATGCGGTGGTGTTGAAGAAGGGCGAGCCTTCGCCGGTGGATCCGGAAAGCGACGACGAGAAAGTGGGGGCAGCAAAGCCGGATGAAAAATCCAAGGATGCGGATAAAGAAAAAGAATCCGGCAAAGGCAAGGAAGCCGATAAGAAAAAGGATAAGAGGGACATAAAGAAGGAAGAGAGCAAAGACGAAAAGAAGGATGAGAAAAAAGAAGAGCCGGTAAAGGTGACGATCGATCTCGACGGAATCGGACAAAGAATTGTTTCTCTGCCGATCAAAGCGTCGAACTATATCGAGTTGACGCCGGGCAAGGCGGGCGTGCTGTACGTGGCGGAAACTCCGGCAATTTCCCCGCCAGGGCCGCCGCAAATAACAGTGAGCAAGTTCGATTTGTCCACGCGCAAAACGGAGCCATTCCTGAATGGCGTGAGTGGCTACACAATTTCGGCGAACGGCGAAAAAGTGTTGTACCGACAAGGGCCGGCGGCCTGGTTCATCGCCGCGACAGCGGCGGCGCCGAAACCCGGCGAAGGCGCGCTGAAGATGGATGATTTCGAGGTATACGTCGATCCACGAGCGGAGTGGAATCAGATGTACCACGAGGTGTGGAGAATCCAGCGCGACTTTTTCTACGATCCGCATTGGCACGGACTGAATCTGGCGGCGGCGGAGAAAAAATATGCACCATTCGTGCAGGCTGCCGGTGGCCGCGCCGGCATCAATCACCTGTTCGAGGAAATGTTGGGCGAACTTACCGTCGGCCACATGTTTGTCGGCGGCGGCGATATTCCGAAAGCGCCGGAAGTGAAAGGTGGCTTGCTGGGCGCGGATTACAAAATCGAGAACGGCCGTTACCGCTTCGCGCGCATTTACAACGGCGAGAATTGGAATCCGGAGTTGCGTGCTCCGCTGACACAGCCGGGAGTGGACGTGAAGGTGGGCGAGTATCTAATCGAAGTGAACGGCGTTGACGTGCGGCCGCCGAATGATGTCTACAAATATTTCGAAAACACAGCCGGCAAGCAGATCAAAATTAAAGTGAGTGCATCGCCGGACGGCAAGGACGCACGCGAAGTGACGGTCGTTCCGTTGGGCGACGACTTTCCGCTGCGCAACCGGGCGTGGGAAGAAGATAACCGGCGCAAAGTGGACGAACTGAGCGGCGGGAAACTGGCGTACGTGCATGTGCCGGACACTTCGACCGGGGGATATTTGAACTTCAACCGGTTTTATTTTGCACAGATCGGCAAGCAGGGAGCGGTGATTGACGAGCGGTACAACCATGGCGGATCGATCGCAGATTACATTATCGATCTGCTGGAACGGCCGCTGCGCAACTGCGCCATTTCCCGGGAGGGAGAAAAATTTTGTTCTCCGCTGGCGCAGATTTACGGACCGAAGACGATGATCATCAATGAGATGAGCGGATCGGGTGGCGATGCACTGCCTTGGATGTTCAAGCAAGACAAAATCGGGCCGTTGGTGGGCACGCGCACGTGGGGCGGCTTGGTGGGAATTTACAAGTATCCGCCGCTGATGGACGGCGGAGGAGTGACTTCGCCGCGTGTGGCGATTTATGGGCTGCATGGCGAGTGGGAAGTGGAGAATCGCGGCATCTCCCCGAATATTGAGGTGGAGAATGATCCGGCGTCGGTGGCTGCGGGACATGATGCGCAATTGGAGAAAGCGGTTCAAGTGACGATGGAAGCGCTGAAGGAACATCCGGTGGTGGTGCCGGATCATCCGGCTTATCCGGATTATCAGAAGAAGGAGTAGTCAGAGAGCAGAGACCAGAAATCAGCGCAAGCCTCGGCCCGCGTGCTAGTTTTGTTCCGCGATCTGAGATTGTGTACGGAAAGAACTGGGGCGCGACCGGATTCGGTTGCGCCTTTTGTTTCGAGGCGAGAGGAAGAGTAATGCCGGAACTTCCGGAAGTTGAGACAGTTGCGCGCGGGCTGCAGGGGTCGGTGGCGGGGCGGCGGATTTTGTCCGTGACGTTGCGTAAAACGGATTTTATTGATGATCCGGCGGCGATTGAGCGGGAGTTGCCCGGGCGGCGGATTGCGCGAGTGGAGCGATTCGGTAAATTCATGTTGTTGCAACTGGCGAGCAAGAATGATGCACTGGGCGCGGCTACAGCGAGGGATGCGGCGGATCGCAATGGAACTCCGGACGCGGCGGTTCAAGAGGCGCTGCTGGTGCATTTGGGGATGACGGGAAATCTCGCGCCGCATTTTGCGGAACAGCCACTGGCAAAGCATACGCATGTGACGTTTGTTTTGGATGATGGCAGGGAATTGCGTTATGTCGATCCGCGGCGATTCGGGCGGATGGCGTATCTTGCGGGAGAAATGCTGGCGGCGGAGTTGTTGCGATTTGGCGCGGAGCCGCTGCTGGTAAGCGCTGAGGAATTTGCGCGGCGCGTTCGAAGCAGCCGCGCGCGGATCAAGGCGCTGCTGCTGGACCAGCGGGTGTTGCGGGGCGTTGGGAATATTTATGCGGACGAAAGTTTGTGGAGCGCGCGCATACATCCGGCGAAATCGGGCGCCAGTTTGAAGCCAACGGAAGCATCGACTCTGCTAAGCGCTTTGCAGAAAATCTTGCGCAAGGCGATTCGAATGCGTGGATCGTCCATTTCTGATTTTGTTGACGCTGATGGCGTGGAAGGAGATTATCAGCAGCACCATAAGGTGTATGGGCGAGAAGGGAAAAAATGTTTTCGCTGCGGGGCGGCGATTAAGAGAATCATTGTCGCTGGACGGAGCAGCCATTTTTGCCCTGTCTGCCAGCGGGCGCCGAGACAGAAAAGCGGCAGTGGGGGCGGGGTGCTAAAGAAGCTGGCAGCGCGCCGAACGAGAGTCGCGAGAAAGAAAACGAAACGCAAAGAGCGGCTGCGTACGTCGAAGGGATAGTTCCTGTTTTTCACGGCAATATGAATGGGGATGTGGTGCGCAAGATGCGCTGGGAAAAGCGGCAGCTAAGCTGCGGCACTCCAAAAAGTGAGGGTGGAATGCGTTTTAATCGGGTGACGGTTATGTTGTGCGTGTTGATGGTGGCGGGAGTGGTGGCGCTGCGGGGATTTGCGGCCACGGCGGAAGAGGATACGAACGAATTCGCAGCCGCCGACGCGCAGATTTTGAGCGAGGTGCGCGAGCATAGCGAAGCGATGCAGAACCTGGAATATCTTTCGGACAGTATTGGAGCGCGGCTGACGGGGTCACCGCAACTAAAGCAGGCGAATGATTGGACTGCGGAGCAGATGAAGAAGTACGGGCTGGTGAACGTGCATCTGGAGCCGTGGATGATCGCACATTCCTGGACAAGGGGCACGGCCAAGGCTCGAATTGTGGCTCCGACGGAACACCCGTTGACGATTGCTTCGGCGGGATGGTCGCCGAGCACGCCTGGCGTGGTACGCGGACGGGTGGTGTACTTCGATGCGAAAACGAAGCCGGAGTTTGAACAGTTTCGCGGAAAGTTAAAGGGCGCGGTGGTGATTTACCAGGAGCCGGCAGCGCTTTCGCCGCCGAAGCCGGAAGACGTGAACGATGAATATGTACGAGCGATGCAGGCGCCGCCGCCGATCAATGGGCAGCCTGCGCCGCCATCTCCATTTGCGGCGTTTGTGGAAGCAGCGCGGGCGCGGAATGATTTTTTCAAGCAGGAAGGCGTGGCCGTGGTATTGCGCGATTCGAACAAACCGCACGGGCTATTGAATATGACTGGCGTGGGCGGAGAAAAATTTGATATTGGCGCGATTCCTTCGGCGTTTATTACAGGTGAAGGTTACCGGATGATTTGGCGCCTGCTGAAGCACGGCCCGGTGACGATTGAGATGGAAATGACGAATACGCTGGGCAACAAGCCGGCGGAAGTTTACAACACAGTTGGCGAAATTCGCGGCAGCGAAAAACCGGATGAGGTGGTGATTCTGGGCGCGCATTTGGATTCGTGGGACTTGGGAACTGGTTCGACGGACAACGGAACGGGTTCGATGGCGGTGCTGGAAGCCGCTCGGACGCTGGCGAAATTGAATTTGAAACCGAAGCGGACGATTCGATTTGTGCTCTTCACCGGCGAAGAAGAAGGGTTAGTCGGTTCGAAGCGGTACGTGGAAGCACACAAGAACGATCTGGAAAAAATTTCCGCCGTGCTGGTACACGACACAGGAACGGGCCGAGTGCTGACGCTGGGGCTGCACGACAATTATCAGGATCGGGAAATCGTGGACCAGGTGCTGGCGCCCTTGCAGGAACTGAAACTTCTCGAACCAAGCATGGCGCGGTCGTTTGGCACGGATCATGCTTCGTTCGACGATGCGGGAGTGCCGGGATTCTGGTGCATACAAAACATGGCGGAATATTCGAAAACGCACCACAGCCAGTCCGACACGTTCGACAAAGTGTGGAAAGACAGTTTGGATCAGGGCGCGCAGGTGCTGGCGGCATGGGCTTACAACACAGCGCAACTGCCGGCGATGTTGCCGCGGCGGCCGCTGCCGTATCAACCTTCCGAAGCGGTTGCGAAAGCAGAGGCTGCGCAGCCCGATCCGGTGACGGAGATGGACGCGAAGGTGATTGCGCATGTGAAAGCGGACCAGGAGCAGTTGCAGGCAGATTTATCCTATCTTTCGGACCGTCTTGGGCCGCGGCTGACGGGTTCGCCGCAACTGGAACAGGCGAGCCACTGGACGATGGAACAATTCAAGGCGTTGGGCCTGGAGAATGCGCACCTGGAGCCATGGACGATTGCAAATAGCTGGGCGCGCGGTCCTGCGATGGGCAGGGTGATTACGCCTGCGGAGCACGTGTTGACGTTGGCGGCGGCGGGATGGTCGCCGAGCACAAACGGGTCGGTGCGGGGCGCAGTGGTTGGCGTGGGCGTACAAAAGCTGGATGAGTTACAGAAATATCGCGGGAAGCTGAAGGGCGCGATTGTGTTGATGGACCGCCCTGGCGAAACGGAAGGGCCGTCGAATCCGATGCTGACGCCGTTTGCCGAAAGCAATTTGCCGCTGGATCATCCGAAAAACATGGCGTTGCTGGATTTCCGCGGCCGGCGCCAGATGTTGGCGGATGAAGCTAAATTTTTAAAAGAGGAAGGCGCGGCGGCGGTACTGCTGGTGTCGGAGAAATGGTACGGGCTGCTGAACATGGGAACGGGATTTTCGCGCGAGTACCAGCCGGGAGTGTTACCGGCGGCGTACATGACGCGAGAGAATGCCACCCTGCTGTGGAGATTGTTGGATGCTGGCCCCGTGGAAGCGGAGGTCAACATTCAGACGAGCTTCAGCGGGAAGCCGGTGACGGTGTACAACACGGTGGCGGAGATCAAGGGAAGCGAGAAGCCGGATGAGGTAGTGATTATCGGCGGGCATCTGGATTCCTGGGATTTGGGAACAGGCGCTACGGACAACGGAACGGGATCGATGGCGGTGCTGGCGGCGGCGCGGGCGCTGGTGAAATCGGGAGTGAAGCCGAAGCGCACGATTCGGTTTGTATTGTTCACTGGCGAAGAGCAAGGGCTGAATGGATCGAAAGCATACGTGGCGGCGCACAAGGATGAGTTGAGCAAAATTTCCGGAGTGCTGGTCCATGACACGGGAACGGGCAAAGTGCTGACGATCGGATTGATGCACAATTACGCAGCGCGGGAAACGATGGACCGCGTGCTGTATCCGCTCGCTAAAGACAAGAGTATCGGGCTGGCGGAGCCGAGTTTGCGCTCGGAGGGCGGCAGCGACCACGTGCCATTCGACGGCGAAGGAGTACCGGCTTCGTGGTGCATTCAGGAAGTGGCAAACTACGAGAAGGATCACCATTCGCAGGCGGATACGCTGGATCGTGTGAAGTGGGACGATTTGGCGGAGGGCGCGCAGGTGCTGGCGGTGTATGCGTACAACGTGGCGCAATTGCCGGAGATGTTGCCGCGGAAGCCGGCGGCGAAAGCGAGTAATCAGTAATCAGTTTTTCAGTGATCGGTGAACACACGCGGCAGAGAATCAAAAGGTGCTGATGAGAGCAGTGGTGCAGCGGGTGAGCCGCGCCAGAGTCAGTGTTGGCGGCGAGACGAGTGGTGAAATCGGCGCGGGCTTGATGATTTTGCTGGGCGTCGGGCGTGACGATACGGCAGCGGCGGCGGGTGCGCTGGCGGAGAAAACCGCTAACCTGCGCATTTTTGAGGATGAGAATGGCAAGATGAATTTGTCGTTGCTGGATATGAAGGGCGCGGCGCTGGTAGTTTCGCAGTTTACGTTGTACGGAGATGCGCGAGGCGGACGGCGGCCAAGTTTTATTGCCGCGGCTCCGCCGGAGCTGGCCAAGACGCTGTACGAAGAATTTTGCGAGGCTTTACGCAAATTGGGCCTACAGGTGGCGACGGGAATTTTTCAGGCGATGATGTCGGTGGAGCTGGTCAATGAAGGTCCGGTCACAATCCTTCTCGATTCCGAAAAAACATTCTGATACGGGGCCAGTCAAGATTCGCCGGGCGCGGCTGAGCGATGCGGGGCGACTGGCTGAATTAAGCGGTCAGCTGGGATATCCGGCTAGTCGAGCGGAGATTGCGCAACGAATGAAACGGGTGCGTCCCGCGGCGCTGCACGCAATATTTGTCGCGGAGTCCGGGTCTGAAGTGAATGGCTGGCTGCATGTGAGCGTGTCGCCGCTTCTCGAAGTGGCGTTGCGCGCGGAAGTGAATGGGTTAGTGGTGGATGAAAATACGCGCGGCCTGGGAGCCGGCGCAAAATTACTGGCGGCTGCGGAGCGATGGGCGGCAACGAGAGGCTGCAAGAGCATGTCGGTAAGGTCGAATGTGGTGCGGGAGCGGGCGCATGGCTTTTATCTGCGCAACGGATACGAGCATTACAAGACGCAGAAGGCGTTTAGGAAGGTCTTGTAGCCACTTTTCTTCTGATCCTTCCGCGATCCAACCCCCTTTTAGTCTTAGTCTTTGTCAAGTTTGGGCGCAGCATGCCGCATCCCTGCAGGAAATACTTTTGCGTATGAGATTGGCAAAACATATCGCTACACGATAGAATCGTACCATGAGCAAAAAGATCAGCTCGACGGAATTCCGGGCGCTGGCGGAACTGCGCTTCCGCATCAGGCTGTTTTTGAAGGAAGGCGACGCAGCGGCGCGTGTCGCTGGATTGGAACCGCAGCAATATTTGATGTTGCTGGCGATCCGGGGACTGGCGCCGGATGTGCAACCCAAAATTCAGACGTTTGCGGAGCGGCTGGCGCTGAAACATCACAGCGCGGTGGAGCTGGTGGACCGGTTGGAGCAGCGAGGGTTTGTGCGCAGGACTCGGAGCAAAGAAGATCGCCGGCAGGTGCTGGTTTCGCTGTTGCCGCGTGGTGAAAAGTTGTTGGAGCGAGTGGTGCAGCAGAGAATCGGCGAATTGAGAGCGAGCGGCAGGGAACTGGTGAAGGCGATCGATGCGCTGCTTCGTGACGGAAGAAGTCGAAATAACGCCGGACGGCTGCAAAACGCCGCGCCGCGCGAGGGAAGCGTAGCGCGAAGCAAGAAGATACGCAGCGTATAGCAGGTCTAACGACAAGGAAATCCAATCCACCGCCAGCTACGAAAACGTAGCTTTCAAGTAACCCAGCGTGGGCGGAAAAAGCGAAGAAAACCTGTGAGCACCCAACCGACTGCAGTAACGAGCGCCAGCAGCGCCGGATTTTGGCGACGCCTGATGACGGAACGCGAGGAACAGGTTTTCCTGGTCTTGACGTTAGTGATCGGCGCGCTGGTCGGATTAATCGTCGTTGCATTCATCCTGTTGACGGAGCGGTTTGGGGCGAGGTTGTATCCGGCAGCAGGAGCGGCGTGGCGGCGGGTGCTGATTCCCACGGTCGGTTCGCTGGGAATGGGGTATCTGCTATATCGATTTTTCCCGAACGCGCGAGGAAGCGGAGTTCCGCAGACGAAAGCCGCACTGTACGCACGCGAAGGACGAATTTCGGCTAAAACGATTTTTGGAAAATTCTTTTGCACATCGGCAACGCTCGCGAGCGGAATTCCACTTGGGCGTGAGGGACCGTCGGTTCAGGTGGGCGCGGGAATCGCGTCCTTGCTGGGACGGAAACTTGGACTTGGTCCGGAGCGGGTGAAGGCACTGATCCCGGTCGGGGCCGCGGCGGCGATCGCGGCCGCATTCAATACGCCACTGGCAGCAGTCCTGTTTGCGCTGGAAGAGGTTGTGGGGGATTTGCACGCGCCAGTGCTGGGATCGGTGGTTCTGGCGTCAGCGACGTCATGGGCGGTTTTACAGTTGCTGCTTGGCAATCACCCGCTGTTTGAGGCGCCGCAATATCAATTGGTGCATCCGGCGGAATTTGCGTTGTATGCGGTGCTGGGGGTGGCGGGCGGGTTGATTTCCGCGGCGTTCACGAGACTTTTGCTGGGGCTGCGGGAAAAGTTTCTTGCCGCGCCACGCTGGACGCTGTGGTTTCAACCGGTCGTCGGAGGACTGCTGGTAGGTCTGATGGGATGGTTCGTGCCGCAATCATTGGGCGTCGGATATAAGCACGTGGGCGATGCATTGAACGGCCACATGGTGTGGAAGTTGATGGCGCTGCTTCTTGTGCTGAAGCTGGTTTCGGTCGCGGTAAGTTATGCCTCTGGGAATGCGGGCGGTATTTTCGGTCCGAGTTTGTTTCTGGGCGCGATGCTGGGCGGAGTGGTTGGCACCGTCGGTCACTCATTGTTTCCAAATCACGTGGCAACATCAGGCGCTTACGCGCTGGTGGGAATGGGAGCGGCATTCGCGGGAATCGTGCGCGCGCCGATGACCAGCGTGATGATGATATTTGAAATTACCCGGGACTATGCGGTGATCGTGCCACTGATGATTTCGAACCTGGTGAGTTTTTTTGTGGCGTCACGATTTCAGAAAGAACCGATCTACGAAGTGCTGGCACATCAGGATGGAATTCATCTGCCGACCGCGGAATCGAGAGCGCTGGAAGGAAATAGACGAGTGCTGCAGGCGATGCGCGCGGCGTCTGAAACGCTGACTGCGGACACCACTTTGCGCGATGCGGTAGCGAAGACTCAGGCGAGTACCTTGAGCGCGTGGCCCGTGGTGTCGCATGAGGGAGTGATTGGCGTGCTTGGGCGTGAAGTGATTGAAGCGGCGGCCAAGAATGGAGATGCCGAAAAAAAGCTTAGCGACCTGATTGCGCCCAACGAGGATTTCCCGCATGTGCACGCGGACCATTCCTTGAACACCGCGTTGGACCGAATGGGAGCGGCGGGGTTGGATGCGTTGCCGGTGGTGAACCGGGCGAATGTGCATCAACTGCTGGGAATTGTGACCGTGGATGATGTTCTTGCGCTGTATCGGGTGCTCCGCGTTAGGGCGCGGTGATAGGAAAAAACAGTCTTAACCGTCGCGCCGGCCGTCGTTCATGTGTTTTCTGAAATTGTGCGCGATCTGATTTTCGTAAGCGGCTTCCGTAACTGCCTTTTCTATTTCCGCGCCCGAAAGAAATTTGAGGCTTGGTTTTAGTTCCGCCCTGGCGTCAAACGCCAAGGTGGATGCCGGACGCGTCAGCTGGCCGTCGGCATCAGCATTCATGCTATTCATGGTCCAGAGGCGCACCAGGAGTTGTTCCTGGTCTTTTTCGGGACCGTGCCGCCAGCGTCTAATAAAGTTCATGGCGCAATTCGTCCTTCGATTGAACGCTAAACCACCCAGACGTAACTTGTGTGAGCTCTAGATTTAGAACCATGCAGCGGCGGCGTCTACTGTACCGAGGGATAGAATTTCCGCTGTCCGGAAGAACAGGTAGAGAGCGAGAGATGAATTCGTGCGGGGGTTGGTGTGTTCGGGAGAATGTGACAGAGTCTATCAGGAAGACGTCGCACGTGATCAAGGCGACGCTCAGCGCAAGCGCTGTATGTTATTCGGCTGTGCTGGCGTCGATCAGCCGGCGAACGGCGGAAATTCGATTGGCGGGAATACCAACGCGCTTTGCGTGCTCCTGGATGATGGTTTCGTCTGGAGCGAGGTAGACGCAGTAAACTTTATCGCCCGTGACATAGCTGTGTAGCCATTGAATCTCGGGACCCAGACCGTGCAACACCTGTACCGACTTTTTGGAGAGCTCGCGGAGTTGAGCCTCGGTCAGGTCTCCAGCTCCTGGAACGTCTCGTTCGATTACAAATTTGGGCATGCAGATTCACCTTAGGAACCGGCATGCTAGCATGCAATTGGAGCGGCTTCAATGAAGGCTAGTGCCGATGCCGCGCCGGCCAGAAAAGAATGGGAGAAACGGGTTGCCATGGACCTTCGATCATTGCAGAAGCCTTTGAAAGATCAGTATCGTAACGATCCGACTGCCTCCCGGATCACGTTGCGGGCGAAAGGCGTTCAGACGGATGTACCGGTGTCATGTTCGGTCGATCTGGGGCGCGCCATCTATAATGCCGAGGCTCACAAGGGCGTTGGCGGTGACGGCGCTGGCGCCTGTTCCGGCGATCTGTTGCTTGGAGCGCTGGCGGCTTGTGCGCAGATTACGTGCCAGATGGTCGCAGCGGCGATGGCCGTGCCGACCGAGAAGATTGAAGTGACGGTAGAAGGTGAGCTGGACCTGAGGGGGACATTGGGCATCGCAAAAGACGTGTCGGTCGGGTTTACAGGTATTCGCCTGCATTTCAATGTGATCGCTCCCAATGCGACAGCGGACCAAGTCGCGGCTTTGCGGGAAAAAACGGAACAGTATTGTGTGGTGATGCAAACTCTTCTGCGGCCCCCGAAGCTGGAAAGTGAATGGGCTGGTTAAAGCTGAATTTTGTATTTATCTGCCAGGTCGCCGACCCGTTGACCGGCCAATGCTCGAGCAACGACTGATCTGTCTTATCTGAGTACGTTATATACATAGCATCAGGCGCGAATCTGGTCTCGGTCATACTGGGCCTAAGGTGTTACGCGGAGGGTCGGCGCGGAGTTGCTGCTGCTCTCTCTCCATTGACGCAATGCTGCGCAGTATGTTACCCATACATCGCCTGAAAATCGGGCAATTCTGAGGCGCGGCCGACCAAATTCATGACGCAGGACAACAAGCACATGGAAGTTGTTCTTGATACGCAGGTGGAAAGCGTAAATCTGGCGGAGGAGATGTGTCTTAAGGTGGCGGAATCCGCCGGTTTTGACGAGGAGATGTGCTACCGCATCGGAATGAGTGTGCGCGAGGGCGTGATCAATGCCTTCCACTACGGCAACCAGGAGCGCCCGGAAAAGAAGATTCACCTGGCGGTTGATATTACGCCGGAGAAGCTGGTCATCCATGTGATGGATGAGGGCAAAGGATTCAAGCTGAGTGATGTGCCGGATCCACTGGCCGAGGAGAACATACTGAGTACCTCTGGCCGTGGCATCTTCCTGATGCGCGCGTTCATGGACGAGTTTGATGTGGTGCCGGGGACTACAGGCGGAGCGGAGATCGTAATGGCCAAGCGGCTCCCGGGCGCAGGCAATGGTCACAGTAATGGCCAGTCCAGTGGTTCTGACAGCGAAGAGGAAGCTTAAGTGTGCGCCATGTCGCTTCACGCTACATATAGAGATTCCGGCTCGGTAACCGTTGTGGATATGGGCGGACGAATTGTTCTGGGCGACGGAAGCGCACTGCTTCGTAAGACCATCGGCCAACTGCTTGCCGACGACCGCACCAAAATCCTGATCAACCTCGGCGACGTGAACTACATAGACAGCTCCGGTATCGGCGAGCTGGTGCATGCGTACACGTCGGTCAAGACGCGCGGTGGAGAGCTGAAACTGCTGCATCTTACGAAAAAGGTGCGCGACCTGCTGCAGATCACTAAGCTTTACACGGTATTTGAAGTGTATTCCGACGAACCCACCGCGATACGCAGCTTTGAATGAGTCCAACCTTCCATTAGTTTTGCAAAGTTTCTGGACTGGCGCGCCGATTTGTGCCAGCATAGCGCCGCGTTCAAGAAGGAAGTTTTCCGCCGGCCCAGTGGTCGCCCCGACGAGGCACACCGAGCCAGTGAGAAAGCACCATTCCTGAGAGCGAATTCAGAGCAGGGGAATGCCGTGAGCAAAGAGCAAGGTGTCGTGAAGTGGTTTAACGCATCGAAAGGTTTTGGGTTCATTCAACGCCAATCGGGCGAGGATGTATTCGTCCATTTTTCCGCCATTCAGAGCGACGGCTACAAGTCGCTGAATGAAGGACAAAAGGTCGAGTTCGAAGTCAAGCAGGGGCCGAAAGGTCTGCAGGCGGAGAACGTCGTTCCACAAGGGTAAGCGCTCTATTTCTGCCATTTTGCAGGGAGATCATTTGGCCCTTCGCCAGAAGCGAGGGGCTTTTTGTTTGCCGCGCCTTTCCAAGCAGCCGGCAAATCAGGCACGCTTATTGGGATGAACGATTCTTTATTGCCGAAAGCTGAGACCGCTTGGATCGGCGAAAGGGCTCGCGCGCTGGGCTTTGACGGCTGCGGAGTTGCGCCGGCCGAGAAATTTTCCGAGCTTGAACACTTTTCGGACTGGCTCGATCGCGGCTATGCGGGCGAGATGAAGTATCTGCAAGACCCGCGCCGCCTGGACCCGCGTGTTCCGATGCCCGGAGTGCGCAGCCTGATCGTATGCGCGCTGAACTACAATTCCGGCCTGCCTTATTCGACGGATACGGAAAGCCATCAAGGCGCCGACCACAAGCCGCGCGGCTGGATTTCGCGCTACGCGTGGGGCGATGACTATCACCAAGTGTTGTGGACCAAGCTGAACGCTCTCGCCGCGGAAATGCGCGAACATTTTTCCCAGCCGTTCGAAGTGCGTGCTTACGCGGATACTGGCCCGGTACATGAGCGAGCTGTTGCGAAATATGCCGGGCTTGGCTGGCTGGCGAAAAATACTCTCCTGATCAATCAGTCGCTCGGCTCGTGGTTTTTTCTGGGCGTGCTGTTTACGAGTCTGCCCCTGGCGCCGACCCTGGGCCCGGCGGACGCTCCCCCGCCAGACCGCTGCGGAACCTGCCGAGCCTGCCTGGATGCTTGTCCGACGCAGGCGATTGTCGAGCCGTACGTACTCGACGCCAGCCGCTGCATCGCGTATTTGACGATTGAGCTTCGCGGCGCGATTCCCGAAGAGTTTCGCGAGGCCATGGGGCGGCATGTTTTCGGCTGCGATATCTGCCAGGATGTCTGCCCGTGGAACCGGAAATCGCCGAGAACTCAGTTGGCTGAATTCAAGCCGCGGGCGCTCGCAGCACTCGATGATACAAGCCGTGAGGTGGAGACTCTGTTTTTGCCGGACTTGTTGAGGATTGCGAGTCTGACGCAGGAGCAATTTCGCGAATTGTTTCGCGGTAGTCCGATCAAGCGAACAAAATGGCAAGGCCTGGTGCGCAACGCTTGCATTGCCCTTGGCAATCAGAGCGTCCAGTCAGATCCGGACACGCTACGAGAGATTACGAACACGCTACAAACCCTCTCGGAATGTGGCGACGCCGTGATCGCTGAATCTGCCCGCTGGTCGCTCTCGCGCATCCAACGACAAGGAAACGCCAGGCTCCCGGGATCTTTCCCCGCCCGGAGTTGAGTGTAGGAAGCGCCGGGAAGTATAATTTACAGGCATCACAACGGCCCGCCGCGCTGGAAAGTTCTTTGTGAATCGCAGGAACTTACTTGTAGCCGGAAGCATCGCCGGGGCCGCTCTGCTGGGAGCGGAAAAATTTGCCGTCAGTTTGCTGGCGGCGGATGGCCCCGGGAAATCCAAAACAAATTTCACACCGGAGGACTCACCCATGGCATTCACAGTGCCGCCTTTGCCGTACTCTTTTGACGCGCTCGAGCCCCACATTGACGCAAAAACGATGGAAATCCACCATGACAAGCACCACGGAGCTTATGTCACCAACGTGAATAAGGCCCTGGAGGGACATCCGGACCTGCAATCGAAATCCATCGACGACTTAATGAAGAATCTGGATGCCGTGCCCGAATCGATTCGCATGGCCGTTCGCAATAATGGCGGAGGCCACTGGAACCATTCGCTGTTCTGGACATTGATGAAAAAAGGCGGCGGCGGCGAACCCAAAGGGGATCTAGGCGCAGCGATTGCCTCGGCCTTCGGATCATTTTCCGGGTTTCAGGAAAAATTCGCCGCGGCGGGCCTGGGCAGGTTCGGTTCTGGCTGGGCTTGGCTCGTTGTAAAGGAAGGGAAGCTTGCTATTGAGTCGACGCCGAATCAGGACACGCCGTATCTGCTGGGTGTCGCAGGTGGCAAGACGGTGTTAGGCCTGGATGTCTGGGAGCATGCCTACTACCTGAAATATCAGAATGTGCGCGCGGAATATATCAAGCAATGGTGGAACGTCGTGAATTGGGATAAGGCGGCCGAGTTGTACGAAACAGCGAAGCGCTAGATCTTGAATATCCGCGAAAAATTAAAAGCCCGTGACTGTGTCACGGGCTTTTTTTATTAGTGCCAAGGAGGTACGGCAATTCTATTGTGCGATTGCTTCCCTTGCCGATAGCGACACCAGAGATGGCGAAGCCGGCCGGCGGTAGCTCATGATCCGAGAAACGAACGGCCGCGCTTCCCGCGTAGCCACTGGTTGATCAACGACCGGAATGCCGGAAGCAGGAATCTGCGCTGCTTCGCGGACCAGTTCCATCCGGCCTCGAACCCGGAACTTAGCCAGCAGCGACGACACGTGAAATTTCACGGTGCGCTCGGACAGATTGAGCGAAGCAGCGATTTCCTTGTTCGCCAGGCTACGCACGACTCCGTTTAGAACTTCTTCTTCACGGCGCGTGAGCTTGACATGCGATTTAACCGCACGTCCCGCATCCAGGAGTTTCTGGGCTTTTTCCGCTAGATCCTCCAGGTGGCTTCGGTTCGCTTCGACTAAAACCACATAGTCGGAGGGAGTCTGGTTGCGGACCATGCAATGCATGGCCAGCAAACCTGCGGCTTGCTCGACAGGAAAGCGGCCTTGCTCGTCGGTTTCTACGTGAAAATGGGAAACCCCAGTATTCCTCTCATAAAAAAAATACTTCTCCCGGGCGGTCGCAAGCTGGGGGGGACGCACGGAATGCACCTGCGCACTTCTGCGGATCATTCTCACTTAAACCTCTCCGTTCGCAAGCCGGAATCGCTCCAGACCTGCCTTGAAAAATGTAGCTGCACCTCGGAACGAGGCTAACGTTGAATTAAGCCAATTCGAGAACGGCATCTGAGCCGGGACTAAGGGTGGGTGTCCTGCCCATTAAGCCACAGGACGGCTGCGCAGCGACGCGAGAAGGAGTGCAAAACAAGTCCGTCTGCAAGCGAACCGAACTGGCGCTCTAGGAGTGCAAGTATAGGACCATAATTGACACAAAGTGACGTACCAGAACTTCCCAAGAACGGTAGGGTTATGGACTCTTGTACTGGCTTCTCTGTAGAAGCAATGGTAGGAATTTCATAGTCCGCGAAAATTTTCCATGCTGTATTGTGGAAATTTCTACACACATTACAGTTTTACGAAATACGAATATCGTTCATCGACCGATAACATTTGTCTTTTGCGCTGAAATCAGTTCGTAACGGATTCCCCGCCATCGAATTTTTCTGCTGATGGTCGATGCTAGAAAATTTATCGAATATAAATAGGGAATCCCAACCCCGAGTAGCAAATGGATCCAGGACTGTTGTTGAGTTTGCGTCTTCAATGCCGGTAACACTTCCTGTACGGCCATGATCCGAAACGCTCCGCGGATGGAGGCTAGTAGCAGGAGTAAGAACGTAGCGGCCGCGAACTGCATCGAAGGTCTTCCGGCGAAAAAATCCCCGAGCGTCAACAAAATTCCCAATAGGACGGTCACGCAGAATAAAAGATGCGTTGCGCCTGCGATGGCCCACATTTTTGTGGAATACACGCGGGTGATCAGAATCTGGCGATTTGTAAACTCCATTAGACCTGCAAAATCCGTTTCCACGTAGGAGACCGTTAAACATTCGGGAAGAAAAACGATTGGCCGGCCGGCGCGGTGCAATGCAGTGGTCATCGAATAATCGTCGCTAACTGAGTGTTGCCATTCGTCCAGTACGCCGCTCTGTTCGAAGACGATCTTGCGAATTGCCGTACCCCCTCCCCAGCAGAAATTTTTCGCAGTGTCTTCGCCGAGCATGGTCAGAATCGGCGCATTCCACGCGGCCAGCAGCAAATTTGGCAGGGCATTGTTGTTGGGAATCAGCCAGCGCATCGTAGTCGTTGCGCCAATTCTGGAGTCGGTCAGCGGCGCGGTCAGGCGGCGCAGCCATGCATGCCCGGGCCTGCCGTCGGAATCGGCGAAAACCAGAACCTCGAATTCTTCCGGCAATTGTTGAATTGCACTCCGGAGATTGTGAACCTTCTCTCCACAATCCTGCGGAGGCCCGGCGAAGATGACATGGCCCTTCCCGCGGGCTTGAGCCGCCACACGTTTTACGATGCTTGCAGCCGGATCAGATTCAGATGCCAAAACAAAAAATACTTCATAATTTTGGTGATCGAATTCGCAAAGCGCGGTCAAGTTTCGTTCGAGTCCCGGTTCCACTCCCTTGCACGGACAGATTACGGCAGTACGCGGCGAGTAGAAGCCGGGGTCGGTTCCAGCGCGGCGACGCACATACGCCAGCCATTTCACGGCCTGGTACACCAGGTACAAGCCGATGAGAATCTGCAGTAGGGCAAGAAAAATAAACAAATTCTGCATGTCAGTCGAGGATAGCAAAGGCCGCAGACTCGCGCAGCAGCCTCGTGAACAGGTAGAATCGCAGCGGTTAATGGCAGCCGTGACACCAACCAGGCTGCCGCCGAGAGGAGAATCCAATGCCGGGCCGAGTCGATTCATCCATGGTAACCACCGCGCTGGAGCTGCCGGGTCACCATATCGTTCGCAACTTCGGAGTAGTGCGCGGGATTATCGTGAGGTCGCGAAGCGTGATCGGAAATCTGGGCGCCGCGCTGCAGACCATTGTGGGCGGCAACATCACGATTTTGACCAATCTTTGCGAGAAGACTCGCGAAGAAGCCTACGAATTGTTGCTGATGCACGCGGCGCAACACGGCGCGAATGCCGTGGTTTGTTTTCGCTACGACGCGACGGAAGTCATGCAGGGAGTAACGGAAGTTCTGGCGTATGGCACTGCAGTGTTGGTCGAACCGAACTCCTGAACGGCGCCTGCCCTATAGCCTCGCTATTTCGTGCGTAGGGCCGCGGCCGTAACGTTCGCGGCGATGTCTTCCAGATTGGCCAGGGCGCGGCTGGCGGCCAGCCTGGCTTTTTCCAGAAACGCCGAGTCCAGTAAGAACGCGCAACGATCCACGAACGGATGGTTGGCCGCTTCGTAGGGTTTGCGCGGACGCCGGGAGGCGGCAGCGCGCCGCAGCAAGTCTTCGTACATCCGCAAATCGGATTGGAAATCGAGCGCATCTCCGGCGTTCCAATTCTGTTGGCGCGCCAGCGCCGAAAGAAATTTTCGACGGAACGTATCCGAGCCTTTGCGCACAACCACCCGCTGTTTCCCGTTGCTGGAGAGAATTGTCTCTGTGGACGCGATTTCCAGCGCCCGCACGCAGGCGGCCAGCAACGCTTCACGCTGCAGAATGGCAAGCAAATCGCGGTACAGCGAAGCATGCACCTGCAACGCGTGGCGACCGTTGTCCACCACGTACGAATCAACAAATCGTGGAATCACGCGCTCGCGATGCAGTGTCTCGACCAGGTTCTGTGCCAGAACTGTGGACGCCTCCGCCACCGGATTTTGCGTTCGAGCCATCTTCCTTCGTCATGTTAGCAGGAGTTCCGGCAATCTCCGTTGACATCACGCAGCAGGCCGCAAAAAGCCCGAGTCAAATGGCCGCTCTAAATCGGCGAGTGATCAATGCCCGGGGACAAATCCGCCGGGTACGAAGCGCTGGAACACGTACGCGTAAAGCATCACGATCGTTCCCACGATTGCTGCCAGAGACACGGAGTGCCAAAACACAAACCGGAAAATGCTGCCCTCGCTACCGACTTGATTTGTCGCTGCGGTGGCGATGCAAATGGACTGCGCGTCGATCATTTTCCCCATCACGCCGCCGGCGCTGTTCGCCGCGCCCATCAGAATTGGGTTTAGGTTCAACTGCTCGGCCGTGATGCGTTGTAATCCTCCGAAAAGCGCATTTGATGAAGTGTCGCTCCCGGTGAGTGCTACACCCAGCCATCCTATGTACGTTCCGAAAAAGGGAAATAGCCAGCCTGTTCGCGTGAACGCCAGACCTAAGACTGCGTCCATTCCTGAATATCGCGTGACGTAGCCAAGGCCCAGCATGCAGGACATCGCAATGATCGCGAATCGCATGCGATACAAGGTCTTCCTAAAGATGCGGAAAAGTTCGCGTGGCTTTACACGCAAAAGCGTTCCGGCCAGCAGCGCTGCAAGAAAACATCCCGATCCTGTGGACGTCAGCCAGTTGAAATCAAACTTGGCATTTTCCGCTCCAGCTTTTGCCACCACGGGCCGCGCACGAAACACCGCTTTGTGCAAATAAGGTACGTCCCAACCGCCCCTGCTGAATGCCGGCGTGGTGGCCTTGTTCATCGCGGTTTTGATGCTTGGCAGGCCCCAGCAAAGAACAAAAATGGAAAGGATCGCGAACGGCATCCAGGCTCGCATGACTTGTCCGGTCGTGTGGGTTATGGCCGTGTCGGTGGATGAAGCGCGATCCACGCTCCACTTGTCTCCCATGGTGTCGCGCACGCTGGCTTCTTGCACTGCGTTCGAATCGGAGCCACGTTCTTCGGCGAACCGCCAGATTCTTTTCGGCCGCCAAAAGCGCAGAAAAAGTACCGTCACAATTAGGGAAAAAATTCCTGCCGCGATGTCCACCAGGTTGCTGTCCACATGGTTGGACCAAAAATACTGCATCCCTGCGAACGAAAATCCGACCACCAGGATCGCCGGTAACACTGCAAAAGTTTCTTCCCAACTGACCATGGTTCGAACCAGCCAGAAGGGAACGATCACTGCGGTGAACGGCAAAATCCTGCCGATCATTTTGTTCAAATCACCATCCGAAAGCGCCGAAACCGCGGCCAAGGTGTGCACCGGAGTTCCGATCGCTCCCCACGCAACTGGCGCGGTATTGGCAATCAAATTCAAAACGGCCGCTTGGAACGGGCGGAATCCCAGTCCAATCATGAACGCCCCGGCAATGGCGACTGGCGCTCCAAATCCAGCAGATCCTT
This sequence comes from uncultured Acidobacteriota bacterium, assembly GCA_963732135.1. Classification (GTDB taxonomy): domain Bacteria; phylum Acidobacteriota; class Terriglobia; order Acidiferrales; family UBA7541; genus Acidiferrum. The sequence continues at coordinate 98,445 of CAVSYC010000007.1, read as the reverse complement.
CGATGAACGCGCCGAAGCAAAAAGCAACCAGCAGCAGTTGCAATCGCCGGTCCGGCGTAATCGCCGCTACCGATTCCTTCATGATTTCAAACTGGCCAGTTTCCACGGAGATGTCGTAGAGAAACACAGCCGCCACGACGATCCACACGATCTTCAATGCGCCAAATCCAACTCCATAGAAAAAGCTGGCCGCCGCGAGCTTGGCCGGCATCCCAAAAACAAATGCGGCACACAGCAAAGCGGTTACCGCGCCGGCTATCGCGCAAATGTGCGGGCGAACCTTGAAACCAGCGAGCAGTCCCAGCAGCACCACGATGGGCAGCGCCGCAACCAATGTGGACAGCCACCAGTGGCCAAACGGATCGTAGTTCTGCGTCCAAGTCACAGGAACCTCGCAGGCTGCGGCCAACTTGCCGCCACGGTATGCGTGCTTTTGGGAACCGCCAGCGGGTTCAGCCAGCTTGCGCGTCAGCGGCTTCTCGAAGGCGGGGAACTAGCGTAGTGGAATTACTTTGCCTTAGGGCAAATGTCAAGGAAAAGTGTGGCAGACTTCTGGACGGAAGGTAAATTCCCTGTCACTTGTCCTCGGCGCCAGAAAACGAAATTGCCCGCGTAGACTCGCGTATCACCAGTTCCGGCGCGACTCGGTGGTGCGTGATGGTCCAGTCGCGCTTTTCCTGCGCGGCGTTGATGCCTTCCATGATGATGTTCACCGCCAGGTTGCCCATGGCTTCGAGTGGCTGGCGAACTGTAGTCAGCGACGGCGCCGACAGCGCGGACATGGCCACGTCATCGAATCCAATCACCGAACATTGCTCTGGCACCTTTATACCGGCCTTGGTAAGTGCGCGAATTGCTCCCAGCGCGGTTAAATCGTCGAACGCCAACAGCGCCGTGAATTTCCTCTTGCGCCGCAGCAGCTCCTCCGTAAACCGGACTCCGCCCTCGAAACTCGAATTGGGATCGAATTCTTCGTCGAGCTGCATGGCCAGGCTCTGGTCAATTTCCAATCCCACGGCATGTGCGAACTTTTGTACGCCCTTCCAACGCGGAGCCGAATCGATCAGCGTTTTCGGCCCACGGATAAACGCGATTTTGCGATGACCGAGCTTGTGCAAGTGTTCCAGCGCCAGCCGCCCGCCGGCTTCGTTGTCCACCATCACCGAGCTTACGGTATCGCCGGGAAATTCCCAGCCGATGGTCGCGGCGGGAATATTGCGTTTGGAAAAATCGGCGAGCAAGTGAATATCCACAAACAGCCAGTTGGCGACGACGATCAGCGCCTCCACGTGACGGTCCAGCAGCATTTCCAGGTAGCGTTCGAACCGGTTCCGCTGATTGTGCGAGTCCGCCATCAGCGGCAGATAGGACGCTTGAAACAATGAATTTTCGATTCCGCGCAGGATCGGTGTACAAAAGGGATCGGTGATGTCAAAAAACATCACGCCGACGCTATTGGTTCGCTTGCTGCGCAGAAACCGCGCCATGGCGTTAGGCCGGTAGCCCAGCTTGCGTGCCGACTCTTCGATTTTCTTCTTGGTGGCCGGCGCGATGTAGCGCGCCAGCGGTGCGCTGTTCAAGACAATGGAAACCGTGGCCGGAGAAAAGCCGCTCAGGTTCGCGACGTCTCTCATCGTCACCGCATTGGACTTGCTGGATGATCGCTTCACGAGATTGTTCGTGGCAGCATCATCCGGCATATCCGTGCCCGATTGCAATGGCGCGCTTTTCACGGCCCTCTACTCCGCTGGAACTTCAAAGGACATCGTTTTTCGGAAGCCCGATGTCTTCCAGGCTCCGTAAATAAGTCCCACTGCGATCCATACCGAGCCCAACACCTTGGCCGGCACGCTCAGGTTCCACCAGATATATGCGCAGATGGCGAAACCCAATACCGGCCACAGCAGGCTCCAGGCAGTCTTCTTTTCGGCACGCCAGAAATAGTGAACAAACGCCGCTGCGTTCACGCCCATGAATGCGATGAATGCGCCGAAGTTCAGCATTTCCGCTCCGCGTTCGTACGTCAGCAGAAACGAACCAGCCAGCGCAATCACGCCAATCAGAATCACGTTGTTAGCCGGAATGTGACTCTTCGCAGTAATCTTCCCGAAAAATGACTTCGGCAGCGCGTCGTTGCGTCCCATGCCATATAGCAGCCGCGCCGCGGCAAGCTGTGCTCCCATGCCTGAACCAATATTCGCCACCAGGATCGTGAAATTGAGCAGTTGGAATAAGAACAATCCGCCCGCTTGCCGCGCCACCAGCGGAAACGCCGACTCCACCTGATCCGCGGGAAACAGCTTTGTGCCCCACACCAACTGCGCGGCGTACACTTCCAGCGAAGCCAGCACGCCCGTCACCACGCAAACCAGTACCGTCGCCAGTAAGATATTTTTCCTCGGATTCTCCACCTCCTCAGAAAATGTCGAAATGGCATCAAAACCGATGTATGTGAGTACCGCGATGGACGTTCCATGAAAAATCAGGCCGAGATTGAAAGTTGCCGGATCGTAGAAGGGCTTGGTAAAAAAGCCCGGTCCGTAAAAGTGCAGCTGAATCAGGAATCGCACGACATAGGCAAAGAAAACGATCACCACGATGGTCATGGCTCCGGCCAGCACATCGTTGATGCGTGCAGATGTTTTTACTCCGCGCAAGTTCAACACGGTAAATGCGACCGCGTAGAACACCGCCAGAACCCAGTACGGCACTTCCGGCAAAATGTTTTGCGTCAACTTGCTGCACAGGATGGTGCAGATCAGCGGGTTCAGGATGTAGTCCATCACCATCGCCCAGCCGGTCAGGTAGCCGAGGCCGGCATGTATTTCCTGTCCTACGTAGGTGTAAGCCGAGCCGGCACTCGGGTACACGCGTGCCAACATTCCGTAGCTGATGGCCGTGAAGAGCATCGCCACCATGGCGATTAAAATGGTTGTTACTACGTGACCCTTTGCAGCGTTATTGACGATGCCGAATAGGCCCATGGGCGCGATGGGCTGAATGATCACAATGCCAATGATCACCAGGTTCCATAACGTCAGCGTTCGCCGCAGTCGCGGCGCTTCCATGGTGACGGCGCTACTCAACTGGATCTCCTGGTAGCGGGCATCCACTCCTCGCAATCCCATTCATTGAAACGATTTAATGCCCATGATTGTGCTGAATTTATCCCTCTCGTGCAACTCCATTCTGTCTTTTGTTCGTGGTCACTAGGACATTCTTCGGCTGTTCTCCGGGCCAGTTGCCGAGCGGGCAACATACAGTAAAATCGGCAACGTGCTCCACCGTACGGCAGTCTAACTTAGTGGAAGCGCCCAACTCCCAGGTGGGCTGCTGTCTTTATGAGCGACGTACCTCTCAATTCGGAACGTTGGGAAGCCACTCCTGTCTTTTGGCACGTCGTGGCGTTGCTGCTCATCCTGCTGTTTGCGCTTTGGCTTCGTCCGATTCCGCTCCAGGCCGACCCTTCTTTGCAGGGCTACCTTCAGGTCGTAACCGGCGTATTGGCCTTTGTCTTTTCCGCCGTCACCTTGGTTCGCTTTCAGGGCACCCAGGACCGCATTTCGCTTATCTTGGGCGCCGGATTCCTGCTGTCCGGAGCGGTTCTGGCCGGCTCCAGCGTGCTCTTTTTCCAGCTACCCGCAGAGCAGCAATTGCAGATTCATTGGGCGCCGGTCGCCCTGTGGGTCGGGCGCATGATTCTCGCCCTACTGCTCGTAGTCGCTTTGCTGGTTGAGCATTTTCTGCCCCGCTCTCGCCGGCCCAAGGCCGAAATCGCTGGCGCCTTACTGACGGTCATGGCCCTGACTTATCTGGTGACGGTCGCGCTCCGCAGGCTCCCTACGGAAGTTTCCCCCCATCCCGGCGCTTTTATTCCTTCGCCCCAGCAACTGTTTCCGGGTGTGCTCTTTCTGATCGCCGTCATTTGGTATCGCCGTCGCTTGAACAACGTCTTTACCGCCTTTGACCGCTCCATCTACGTTGCTGCCTGGATGAATTTCGCCGCGCAGTTGGCGGGCTCTCAGTCGCAGCGCTTGTTGGACGCCCCCTTCGTGGTGGCGCAGGGATTCAGCGTTATGGGTTACGCCATCGCGCTCGGTGGCGCTTTGCTTGATAACGCGCGGCTGTTCGAACAAGTACACCATCTCGCCGTCAGCGACCCCCTGACCGGTCTGGCCAACTATCGCCGCCTTCTGGATGAATTGGAAAGCGAGACCGAACGCACCAACCGCAGCAACCGGCCTTTTTCCGTTTTGCTTTTGGATCTCGACGGTCTGAAGAAAATTAACGACACCTACGGCCACCTGGTTGGCAGCCGCGCTCTCTGCCGCGTCGCGGACATCTTGCGCATTCACTGCCGCGCGATTGACACCGCCGCCCGCTATGGCGGGGACGAATTTGCCTTGGTCTTGCCCGAGACGGAAGAAACAGAGGCGGAAAGCGTGGCCAGCCGTATCCGCCACGTCATGGAAATGGATCCGGAAAAGCCGCCGCTCTCCGCCAGTATTGGAATCAGCGTTTATCGCGGGCACGGCGAGCGCATCGAGAAATTACTGTCCGAAGCGGACGCCCATCTCTATCAAGAAAAAGCAAAACGCGGCCGCCGCAGCGCTACAGTCTCCCGCCGTCGTCATCCCCGTCCCGGCGCGGTTTAAGAATGCGCTTCGAATTCGATTGCTACTTTGTGCCGGGCGCAAATGGCGCCAGTTGCTCCGAAATCTTGGCCTTGTCGCCTACCACGACGATGGTCATCTGGTCCGGCTTGATGTATTCCGCGGTTTGCTTCTGCACGTCCGAGGGAGTCACCGCGTTGATTTTCTGTATGTACGTTTTTAGGTAATCTTCGCCCAAACCCTGGAAATCAACGTACCGCAACTGGTTAATGAGGGCGCTCCTCGACGAATTCTGGATCACAAATAATCCCGACATGTAACGCTGAATTCCCTTCAACTCGGCATCGCTGGGAGCTTCCTTCGAAAGGCGGTCGATTTCGCCGAAAATTTCCTTCAGCGAGGGGCCGGTGAATTGCGTGGTCACGTCCGCGGATTCTGCCCAATACGCATCGTGATAACGGCGCGAAACTTCGCTTCTCGGCGAATACGTGTAGCCCTTCTGTTCTCGAATGTTGGAAGTGATGCGCGAACCAAAGGAACCGCCCAGCAAAGCGTTGGTGACGAGGAGCGGAATCGTATCGGGACTCGTCGGAGGCGGAACTGGCATTCCCACAATCAATGTGGACTGTGCAGCTCCAGGGCGGTCCATCACATCCATAACGTGCTGCGGTTTCACTGTTGGCGTGTTGATCAAAGGAACGGCGCCTTTGGCCCATGCGCCAAAAGCGGTTGCCACGGCCCTCTTCATTTCGCCGGAATCAAACCGCCCCGCAACATACAAATGCGCGCGCGCCGCGCCAAAGTTCCCCGCGTAATATTTCTTGATGTCTGCAACCGTCGTCCGCTTGATGCTGTCTTCTGTCGAAAACACCGTCCCGTACGGATGGTCGCCATACAGAATTTTTCGGAACCGTTCCAACGCCATACTTTGCGGAACGGATTTGGCGATTGAAAGCTGGCGCAGGGCGTCGTTCTTGAGGCGGGGCAATTCGGAGTCAGGGAATAAGGGATGTTCGGCGACATCAGCCAGCAGCGTCGCCGCGCGCGGACCAAATTCGCTCAACACATCCGTATCTATCGCGCTTTCGTCCACGCCGATCGTGATAGTAATCGCTCCGCCCATGTTCGCGGAATCTTCCGCAATCTGCTTGGAACTCTTGCTGGTTGTTCCTTCTTTCATCAATTTGCCAGCGAGGTCCGCGAGGCCCGGCATGTCGGAAGGTTCATTTAAATTTCCGGTGCGCACTACCAGGCTTAAACTGACTTTCGGCAGATTCCCGTACGGCACCAGCGTCACCTTCATCCCGTTTGGCAACTCGTACGTTTCGTGGGCCGGGACGGTAAATGGTTTAGGCGGGCCGCCGGGTGGCGGAGTCTGCTTCTGCTGCGCGAGAACAGGAATTGCGGACGGCGCGAAGGTTGCGACAAACGCCGCGGTAACTGTTGCGATTGCCTTAATGTCCAGCCATGGCTTCATGTCCGCTCTCCTAATTTTTCGCCGGCGCGGCAGGCGCTTCGGCGGACTTGGTTTCCAACACCAGCACGGTGCGATTCTCGGGACGCAGATATTCCTGCGCCGTTTTCTGGACCAGCTGCGGCGTAACTTTCTCGAATTCAGAAACCAGCGTGTTGATTCGCGCGGGATTGTCATCGAACAACGCAAAGCTCGCCAGCAGATCGGCCAGACCGAATCCGCCTATGGCTCCCATACTGTCGTAAAGGCTTGAGCGCAGCTTTACTCGCGCGCGATCCAGCGTTTCTGTGGACATCGGCTTGGTCCGCAGAGCTTCGATCGGATCGTCCCACGCCTTGACGACCGTGTCCGGCGAGGTCCCCGGATCAGTCTTGAAATCTGCCATGAACAGCATCGGACCCTTGTAATTGAACATGTTGCCCAGATAGTTGATTCCGCCTTCGACCTCCGCCGTCAATCCTTTCTTCTGCACCAGTTCCTGATATTCCAGGCTGTCGTCGCCTTCAATCAGGATCTGGTCGATCAAGCCCATGGCGTAATATTCAGGAGTATTGCGTTCCGGCATGTGATATGCGATCGCAACCGCCGGACGCTGCGCCAGCGCATCCACTTTTGTAGTGCGTTTTTCTTTTTCCTGCGTGGGTTCCGTCAAGTCGGGAGTCGCGGGGAGCTGCGACTCCTTGATTCCGCCGAAATATTTTTCAACCAACTGCCGCGCCTGCCTGGCATCGAAATCTCCTACGATCGCTAGCGCCGCGTTGTTCGGCGCGTAGTACGTTTTGAAGAACGATTGTACTTCCGGCAGTGTCGCCGCTTCGATGTCCTTCAGCTCGCCGTAGAAATTGTGCGCGTTATACCAGTTGGTGTTCGCGTATTGCGGCATGTCCAGCCATGGAAATCCTCCATATGGCGCGTTGATGACAGCGCCTTTCACTTCATTGCCGACCACTCCCTGCTGATTTTTTAAATTATCTTCGGTAACCGCCAGTCCGCCCATCCGATCGGCCTCGGCCCATAGCGCCGTTTCCAGTTTGTTCGATGGCAGGATTTCGAAATAATTTGTGAAATCGAATCGCGTCGATCCGTTCAGGATGCCGCCGTTCTGCTGCACCAGCTTGATAAACTCCATTTTCCCCAGGTTCTGCGAGCCCTGGAACATCATGTGTTCGAAAAGGTGCGCGAAACCAGTGCGATCTTTCGGTTCGATCCGGAAGCCAATACGGTAATAGACCGCCACGCAAACCGTCGGCGCGGTGTGGTCCTGTGAGAGGACCACGCGCAATCCGTTGGGTAGCTTGTAGTACTCAATTGGAACTTTCAGTTCGACCGAAGGTGGCGCCGCCTGTGCGCCCTGCCAACCTACCGCCAGCAGGGCCGCCGCGAGAGCTATCTGCCGAATACCGTTTCGAACAAGCAATGCCATAACTCCTCCGACCTTACTGAAAAATCAATGTGGAAAGGGACCGCCACACACACCGTTACCTCTGGTAAAGACGCACGGCAGCGAAATAAGTTTCCTGGGCACTGAGAATCGGCGAAAGCCTGCAAAGTCTAGTAGACGGTACGGCGTTGTACGGTCTCTTTCTTGCCCAGTAAGAAGCGCTCTTCGGGCTCGGCCTTATCGAGAATTTGGCCCGCGATATACTCGCCAACCGCCGGTCCGTGCTTGAAACCATGTCCGGAACCGCCTCCAGCGAGCCACACGTTGCTTAGCGTCGGATGCCGGTCGATCAGAAAATCGCCATTCGAAGTGTTCTCGTACTGGCAGACCCTGGTCTCCACAATCGGAGCATCCCCGAGGGCAGGGAACCGGTACGCAACGTAACGCCGAATCTCGTCCACTTCTCCTGGCGTCACGATTCGCGATTGCGTGTCCGGATCAACCCGCTCTCCGTGTTTGTCCAACGCGATTTTCAGCCCCCGGCTCTCCAGGTCCGGCATTCCATAACATTCGTCATTTTTGATCAGCCATGTCGGCAAAGCCGGGGACGAAAATCGCTCGTCTCCACCAGGAACTCCAAAATAAAAAACGCTTTGTCTCGTCGGGAAAATTCTATCGCCCAAAATCTCCGGAAAAAGCTTCGCCAGCCACGCACCGCACGCAAGAACGAATTGTTTCGCCGCGAATTGCTCTGTGGCGAGATTTTCTCGGGTGCCGCCCGCAATACTTTCGATCGCGCCATTCCCGCGGGGTTCCGCAATCGCCGCGAGCCTGAAATCAACTCCGATTCGAACCGCTTCCGCAACCACCGCCGCGACCGCACGTCGCGCCATCAGCACGCCGCTCTCCGGCTCATAAATCCCGCTCGCAATTCCCTCAAGATTGATTTGCGGATAGCTGCGCAAGATCGCGTCGTGCTCCAACTCCTCAAATTCCACGCCATTCCGCCGCAGAACTGCTTTCGTCGCCCGCAATTGCGAGTTGCCAGCTTCCGCCAACCACAACACGCCTGTCTTTCGAAACAACGTTTCGTTATGCGTGGACGCAAACAACTCTTTCCATTTCGCCAGTGAACGCATCGACCATCGCGTATAAATTTCATCCGCACCATAACCCATTCGAATGATTCGCGATTCGTCGCCCGAACTCGACCGCGAATGCCCCGGCCCATACGCATCCAGCAGCAGCACCCGCTTCCCGCTCCGCGCCAGGTGCAACGCCGTCCACGCTCCAAACACTCCCGCGCCCACCACCGCCACATCGTAAATTTTCGCCGCCGTCATCGCCGCCAATCCTAACGCACCGCACACGTGTAGCACACCCGCCAGCCCGCCCTCGGCCGTTTTTGTGGAGGCGCACCTTCAGCTGCGCTCTTTCTTTGGTTCGACTTACCGCGGGTCGCGCGCTCGAAAGGTGTTGTTGCGTCTTTTACTTGCGTGCGACAGCCGCCAGCTTTTCCGCCCAATGCGCCAGGCTCGTCAACGATTCCGTATCCGTAGGGTCCAGATGCAGCGGCGTAATACTCACATCGCCCGCAAACACTGCAGCGTAATCCGTATCCGGCTCGATGTCCTTGTCAATCTTCTGCTCGAAAATCCAATAATAATTCCGCCCCTTCGGATCTTTCCCCTCGCTCAACTGATTGCGTGTAATTTTTTTCGATTGCCGCGTGAAGCGCACTCCGCCGCTCCACGGTTCCGGCACATTCACATTCAACAAAACCTGATCCGGCAGCCCCTCTTTCAAAATTATTTCCGCCAACGAACGCGCGATCCGCGCCGCGTTCGCGAAATTCTGCTCGCTCTTCCGCGCGCAAAGCGACATCGCCACCGCCGGAATATGATGCAGCGCTGCTTCCCGCGCCGCACCGACCGTTCCCGAGTAATAAACGTTTTCCCCCATGTTCGCGCCGTGATTAATCCCGGAAATCACCAGGTCCGGCCGCTCCGGCAACAATTTGTGCAGCGCCACAATCACCGCATCCGCCGGAGTCCCTTCCACCGCCCAGTGTCGCTCACGCTTCGGGTGCACCACAATCGGCCGCCGCAACGTCAACGATTGCGCTGCCCCACTCTGTTCCGCAAACGGCGCCGCCACACTCACCGTAGCAAAATCCTCCAACGCCTCCGCCAATACGCGCAGTCCCTCCGCGCTATACCCATCATCGTTGGTTAGTAAAATATGCGGCTTATTCAATCGCGTTGGCCGAAAAACAATCAAAACAGGGGCAAGAACGAGGCAAAAAACTGCATCCTGGGAAGAATTCTGGTCGGGGCGCCCGGATTTGAACCGGGGACCTCACGCACCCCAAGCGTGCGCGCTACCAGACTGCGCTACGCCCCGACAAACAAACATTCTATCGCGAATCAGCGCCGTTCGAGAAGCGTCAAGAACGCGCGCAGCGAATCGCGCATATCCAGCAGCATTTTGCGATTCAAAAGCTGCGCTGCGCCATACCCAGGACCAATCGGCGCGCCCGTTTCCGAATCCGTACCCGCCGTACCGCCTTCGCGCAAATGCCGACGCGCGCCGGCAATCGTAAAGCCCTCGTCGTAAAGCAGCCTCTTGATCTTCAAAATTAAATCCACATCTTCTTGCCGGTAATACCGCCGCCCGTTCGCGCGCTTCTCCGGCTCCAGCATCGGAAATTCCGTCTCCCAGTACCGCAGCACAAACGCCTTCACACCGGTCATCCGGCTGACATCTCCAATGCGCAGCCCACCCTCCAAATCCAGCGAAGCCTGCGCCCCCGCCCCATTATTCGCCATGGCCAAATACTAGCACTTTGTTCTGCCGTTGTAGGGCCCGCCTTCCGAGGCGGGCGTTCTCGAATTTACTCCTCGTCTCCGCCGCCCGACTCCCGCTCATTCCGCTTCCGGATCCGCTGCACCCACCGCACCGGCGTCCCCACGAATCCAAAAGCCTCTCTCAATTGATTCTCCAAAAATCGCTGATACGCGAAATGCAGCGGCTGCTTCTGATTCGTGAACATCAAAAAGGTCGGCGGTGCCGTCTTCGCCTGCGTGATGTAATAAATCCGGATCGGCCGCGCCTTCGGCAGCGTCCCACGCTGCAAATCAATCGTCTTCAGCCAACGATTCAATTCCGGCGTGGAAATCTTCTTCTTCCGTTCCGCCGCCACCTGATCGATCAGCGGAAAAAGTTTGTCCGCGCGCTCTCCGGTCTTCGCCGACAAAAACACAATCGGCGCATAACTCAAAAATTTCAATTTCTTGCGGATAATTTCCTCGTACTCCGAAAGCAGCAGGCCCTTATCGATAATCTCCGTCGGAGGCTTGCGGTCCGCCGCGCGCCGCGCCTTACCGCGCGCCGAAGTGCCTTCGCGGTTCGCCGCCGTCTGTGCCGCCGCAATCGCCAAATCCCATTTGTTCACCACAATAATCACGCTGCGCCCGGACTCTTCTGCGTACATCGCAATCGTCGCATCGCCCTGGGTCACGCCCATTTCGCCATCCACGATCAGCAGCGCAACGTCAGCGCGTTCCAATCCGCGCTTGGCCATCACCACGCTTAATTTTTCCGCCACCAGATTGGTCTTGCCCTTGCGACGAATACCCGCCGTGTCCACAAAGCGGTAGTGCCGCCCTTCTCGCGCCACATCCGTATCCACCGAATCCACCGTGGTCCCCGGTATCGGCGACACAATCGAACGCTCTTCCCCGGCCATCCGATTCAACAAGGTAGATTTGCCAACATTCGGCCGTCCAATAATCGCAATCTCCGTAATTTCCTGCGCCGGCGAATCTTCCGCATGCACGGTGTCCTGCGCCAACATCACTTCCAGCGCATAGTCCAGCAAATCGTCAACTCCCGTGCCGTGCTCCGCCGCGATCGGGAAAATCTTCACGCCAAATTGATGAAACTCGGCCGCTTGTGACTCCTGCCCCACCGCATCCACTTTATTCACCGCAATCACAAACGGTTTGCCCGTCCCGCGCAGCATCTGCGCCAATTCCTGATCCAGCGGAGTAATTCCCGCCTGATTGTCCACGACCAGCACCAGCAACGCCGCTTTTTCGAACGCCACCCGCGCCTGCTTAAAAATCTCCGTTGGAATCAACGCCTTGTCGTCGGGAATAATTCCGCCCGTATCCACAATCTCAATGGCTTTGCCGCGCCATTCCGCTTTGCCATAAATCCGGTCGCGGGTAATCCCCGGCTCGTTGGTCACAATCGAGCGCCGCGTCCCGGTCAGCCGATTGAACAACGTGGACTTGCCCACATTGGGCCGCCCGACAATCACCAGCGATGGAAGTTTTTCTCTCACTCGATCTTTCATTCGAACGGACAGACTACTCCGGCGACTCAGCGAGACGCCGCAACTGTTTTGGAATACTCCAGTGTAGCAGAGGAACGCGGCTTTCGACCGATTCCGGCGCGATTTCGACCGAGCCCGGGACGCCAGCCTTGCCGCAAAAGAACCACGCCGTAATCGTTGGCTTGACGCCTTTGCGTCGTACGGACTAGTGTAAGTGCACATTTTATTCTTCTTGAATCAGAAGAACTTGCCGGCGCGGGAACGGGGTGCCGCCTGGCCACGTTCTGGGGGGCTTATGAAAACACGAAATTTTGAGGAGAGCTCGATGAAGGTGTGCTTCCGCATTTGTAAATCTGCATTCCTGTTAAGTTTGGCCGCAATTCTTTTATCTTTCGCCAGCGCCACGAGCGCCCAGACCTTCCGCGGCACCATTCTCGGCACCGTCACCGATTCCAGCGGAGCCGCTATCCCTGGCGCCGCTGTCGCCGTCAAGAATGTCAATACCGGCCTTTCGCGCACCGTGTCCACCAGCGAAGACGGAACTTACTCCGTGCCCGAACTCCCCATTGGCACCTACACAGTCACGGTCGAAAAGGCCGGCTTTAAACAGGGCGTGGTCACTGGCCTCCAGGTCGAAGTCTCCAGCCAGGTGCGAGCCGACGTCGCGCTGCAGGCCGGCGAAGTCTCGCAAAGAATCGAAGTCACCGGCGACGAACTCCCGCAAGTCGAATCCACCAGCAACGTCCTCGGCGGTATCATCGAATCCAAGATCGTCACCAATCTCCCGGTCAACGGCCGCGACTACCAAAAGCTCATTTATCTGGTTCCTGGGGTTGCGGGCTCCCCGGACCAGATTACGGATTCCCCCGGCTCGTTCGGCGTGTTTTCCGTGAATGGGGCTCGCGGTCGTTCCAACAATTTCCTGCTCGATGGCACGGACATGAATGACGGCTATCGCAACGATCCGGCCATCAATGAAGCCGGCGTCTTCGGAACGCCGGCTACGATTCTTCCGCTAGAAGCCATCGCGGAATTGCGCGTACTCTCCAACTCGGAAGCCGAATATGGCCGCAGCGCAGGCGGCGTCATCAACATCGTCACCAAGAGCGGCACCAACGCCTTTCACGGCTCCGGTTTCGATTACTTCCGCAACAACGCGCTCGATGCTCGCAACTATTTCAACGACACCACCCAGCAGCAAAATCCTTTCCACAACAATCAGTTCGGCGGCGCGCTCGGCGGGCCTATCTTCAAGGACAAAACTTTTTTCTTTGTTGACTATGAAGGCGAACGCGAAAAAGGCGCCGAGAGCAGCACCGCCTGCGTGCCGACCGCGCAGGACATAGCCACCGCCACTGCTAACAACGGCGGTGTGGTAAATCCCGTGATCGCCAATCTCCTCGCCACTAATCCATGGCCCACTCCAGGCAACAGCAACGATTGCTACAACCTCGGGGGCAGCAACATCTCGCTCGCCACGCCTTTCTCGAACCGTGTGGATAGCGCGATTGTGAAGATCGATCACAGCTTCAATGCCAACAACCTGCTCACCGGCCGCTACTATATCGGCGACAGCGATCAGAGCTTTCCACTCGCACTCGTTGGCGGCGGCTTGTTGCCGAACTTCAATACGGCGACGCCCACGCGTGTACAGCTGATTTCAATCTCCTACGTTTCCACCATCACTCCATCCATCACCAATGAAGCCCGTATCGGCTGGAACCGCTTCGCTGAAGGTTTCTTTCCGCAGGACCGCAGCTTCGATCCCACTTCGATCGGCCTCAACACCGTCGCGCCCGGTACTCCCAACGCCGGCAAGTACAATTTCGGGTTACCAAAGATTTCCATCAGCGGACCGGGAAGCAGCCTCGCTCCCCTCGGAGCCGACAATGGCGATCCACGCCAGCGCGTCGATACCAACTGGCACTACATCGACGGCATTTCATGGAAAGCGGGCAAACACGACATCAAATTCGGTTATGAGTATCGCCGCACTTCCGTCTCGCAAATCTTTAATCGCGGATTCCGCGGCACTCTTAGTTTCGATAATTTGGATGATTTTATTGGCGGTGTGCCTGACGGTGGCTCGCAACGCCAGGGCAATACCAACCGCAACACCTTTGAAAACTCCTACGCCGGATATTTTCAGGACAGTATTCACATGACCCGGAGATTCACCCTGAATTTCGGTCTGCGCTACGACTATTTCGGCATCGTTCAGGAAAAGCACGGCAACTTCAGCAACTTCGATCCGACTACCGGCGCTGACATTCTGGTGGGAAACGGCCGCCTCTACCAGCCCGACTACAACAACTGGGCGCCGCGCGTCAGCGCCGCCTGGGACGTCACCGGAAAAGGCAAGACCGTGTTGCGCGCGGGATGGGGCGTGTTTTATGACGCCTTCTCGCAGGACCTGTTCATGGGCCATCTTCCATTCAACAGCGGTTTCGATCCAGGGCCGGCATACACCGGCAACCCTTCCGCGCTCAATCCGATTTCCTCGGCCGGTTTATTTGGCGGCGCATTGAACACCGTCGATCCGGTTTACGGTTTCGCATCGCTCATGAGCGACCGTTTTGGTGTGGATCAGAACATCCGCAGTCCGTACCTGGAAAACTACAACCTGAATCTCCAGCAGGAATTGACCAAACACATGGTCGTTCAAATCGGCTACGTCGGCTCGCAAGGACACAAGCTCTTCCGTTTCCGCGATCTGAATCAGCCGAGCCAGGCGCAAATTACCGCCGCGGATCTGGGTTGCAATTGCATCAATGACGGAAGCGTTCCGGGTCGTTACACCTCCGCCGGTACCTATTTCAACTTCGAAGAGAGCTCCGCCAATTCCATTTACAACTCTTTGCAGACCAGTTTCCGCGTGAACGGATGGCATGGCGTAACCTCCACGCTAAACTACACGTGGTCCCACTCCATTGATGACGCTAGCGATGGCGAGGATTTCGTCCCAAACGCTGCTCAGCCCAACGACAGCACCGCGCCCATTCGCCTGAATCGGGGAAATTCGAACTTCGACATCCGCAACCGGCTGACATGGAATTTCATTTACGAATTTCCAACAATGACCGGCAGTTGGCAGAAGCTCAAAAATGGTTGGGGCGTGAACGGCATCGTTACCGTCCAATCCGGGCAACCGTTTCAGCTTAACTACAATTTCGAAGATGACTTTGATGGGAGCGGCGAGTTCTTCGGCCGCCCTGATGTGGTTGGGCCGATTCACTACTCGAGCGACCCTCGTAATTTTCTCGACCTAACTTCCTTCGCAGTGCCTTGCACTCCGCAGCCAGTGACCGCCGTATTTCCGTTTGCCCCATTCGATAGCTCGGCTTCCACCTGCGTACCTGGCTCGCGGCACTTTGGCAGCGAAGGTCGCAACTCTTTGATTGGCCCAAATTTCCGTCAGTTTGACTTTTCTATTTTTAAGAACACGGCAATTACCGAGCGGCTCAAGCTGGAGCTACGCTTCGAAGCCTACAACCTGCTAAATCATCCCAACTTTGCGAATCCTTACCTGCCGGCATTTATCGCCGACGCCGCAGTAAACGGAATTGCCAACAATCTGGCGACGAGTCCTTGCTCTACCGTCGCGGCAGGTCGCAGTTGCGGAACTCTCGGCTTGACCGCCACGGGCGACGTCGGGATCGGCTACCCGTTTCTTGGCAGCGGGGGACCACGAACGCTGCAAATCGCAGCCAAATTCACCTTTTAGGCTCCAATACAACCCAAAACACTCTTCCCGTGGCCTCCAGATTCTCCTTGGAGGCCATTTTTCTTGGCTGTCCGCTTCGCCTTTCCTGGCCAACCTGATTTCTGCCCGAATCTGGTAAAGTGCTGGCGACACTGACGGCCTCCTTTTGCCTATTTGGCATCGCCCTGCCAGTAGCGGCCCATCCGCAGTGTAATTTTTTCGGTTGGCTTGCGTACTAACCTATGGACGTCCAGAAACCAGGCCGGATGAACGCGGTGGAAGCAAGGGAGTCGGGCGCAATCGTCGCCCGGGCCAGGGCAGGGGATGCCGAGGCCTGGGGTGACCTGTACCGGGAATTTGCTCCGGCCATTTTCCGTTTCTGCCGCAGAGCTCTTCCGACCCGCGAAGATGCAGAAGACGCAACCATGGAAATTTTCATGAAGATTCGAGACAAGTTGGACCAATACGACGCCACCCGGCCTTTTACTTCCTGGCTTTATAAAGTGGCCGCAAATCATTGCTGGGACATGCTCCGCCGCCGCAAAATCCGCCAGGACAAGGAAACCGATGACCTGGAAACTCTGCCACTCGAGCACCCCGACCCCAATCAACTCGACCAACTGATCGAAAAGCGCACCAGCGAAGAAGTCCGCAAGGCACTGGACAAGCTGGGTTCGCGGGCGCGCATGGCGCTTGTCTTGCGCTATTACTCGGACATGAGTTATGACGAAATTGCTGATTCGCTCGGCGTGCGCCGCGCTTTTGTTGGCGTGGTGCTGCTGCGGGCTCGGCATGAATTGCGCCAGGCGCTGGAAGGCACCGGAGCGATGGCGGCGGGAGGTGCCCGATGAGCTCGCCTCTGAATGATCAAGAGCGTGGAGCGCCAGACCATCTCGACGAGATGACCTGCATGCTGTACCTCGAACGGCAACTGGAACGCGTGCGCGCGCTGGAAGTGTCCGCGCATACGCAAAGCTGCGACGCCTGCCGCACGCTGCTGCGCGCGATGGAGCGCGAATCGCGCCTTCTGACCCGCGCCATGCTGGAAGAAGAAGAGCCCTTGCCCGCGCGTGTCGCGGCTTTCCAGGAGCGCGTGCACCGCTCCATGCAGTGGGTCTGGATGGTCGTCTTCGGACTCGCCGCCACCGCCGTTTACGCCATGTACACCGGCTACATCGAGCCGTGGGAACAACGCCTGGAACAAGCCGGGTTCGGCGGAACAAGTTTATTAAGCTTGCTAATTTTTCAAGGTTCCTTTTGGAAGGGGTGGCAGTCGATGATTTCACTGGTGGAGATTTTGGCGCTCGTTACGCTTGGTGGTTTTGCGGTAATTGTGGCGCGCAAACGGTTTCGCCGCGGATCAGCGCTGGCTCTGGTGCTGACCGGACTCTGCGCTGCGGCCATGCTGTCCGGCCCGCCCGCCGCCGCGACCGAATTCAAGAACGGCCCCAGTATCCAAATCTCGAAGGACGAGACCATAAAGGGCGATGTCTACGCCACCGGCCAGGAAATCAGCGTGGATGGCACGATCGATGGTGATTTGTACGTCTGGGCACAGGAAGCCACGATTCGCGGCCACGTAACCGGCGATGTGTTTCTGTTCGTGCAGACCGGGCGCATCGAAGGCCAGGTGGACGGCAACGTGCGCGGCGCTTGTAACAACGTCACCATCTCCGGTACGGTTGGCCGCAACCTCATGACTTGGACGCAAGTGGTCAATATTGACAGCCGCGGCAGCGTAGGCCGTTCGGTCACCTCGTTCTCACAGACTTTGGGCATTGACGGAAAAGTGGGCGGCGATCTCTTAATTTTCAACCAATCGACCCGCATTGCAGGCAGCATCGGCGGGAGCGTGACCGAAAAAGGCGAAACGCTCACGATCGAAGATTCAGCACAGATTGACGGTCCAATAAAGTTTGAAGGCGACAAGGAGCCCGCGGTTTCCAAAAAAGCGAAACTGGCGTCGGAAGTAAATTTCACAAAACACATCAGGCATCGCAACGAATTCGGCAAGACTTCCGCGTTTTGGGCGGTAGTGCTGATCGTGGCGTTCGCGTTGTATGGCATGATGCTGTTTTTTCTGGCGCCGAGCTTCGCGCAGGAGGCGGTGAACGCGGCTGAAAATGTGGGTGCGTCGCTGGGCCTGGGCCTGCTCGTGTTTTTCGGCGTGTGGATCGGGGCACTGATCGCGGTTGTGACTCTGGTCGGCATGTTCGTCGGAATCTCGACATTCTTTGTGTGGTTGATAGCGGTCTTCGCGGCGCAACCCGTGGTCGGCGCGTTGGTCGGTCAATGGATATTTGGAGCCACCAAACAAACCTGGCCGCTTATGGGGAGAATGTTGGTGGGCTTGTTCTTGATTCGAATTTGCACGCTTGCGCCTTACGGATGGATTTTGAAAGTGGCGGTTACGCTGTGGGGACTGGGTGCAATTTCGCTCGCGCTGTACCGTAGGTTCCAGCCTCCGGCTCCAGTGCAGGCGCCATACGTTCCGCCAAGTGCGCCACTCACTCCGTTGACGGCTGGTGGCGCGGCAGTTTAAAACTTGATCAGTAGTAAGTAATTTCAAAATGAGAAGAGAAGGCCGAATCGGTTTTTCGATTCGGCCTTGCCTTTTTCAGCCGCCGAATTTGCTCAATGCGCGCGAACGCTCAGCACCGAGAATGACGGCGCGACCGGCGGGCCGACGTACAGCGCAGTGGTGGAGAATGTGCTGCCGGCGGAGATGCTGGTCAAATCGGAAACGCCGTCGAGGCTGAGGCGTCCGCTGGCGGTCTGGAATTGCTGCCCGGTCGCCAAGCCGAAGAACGGTGGAAAATTCGTGGCATTGAACACGGGCAGCGTTGGGCTGCTCATGACGGCGGTAAAGCGGGTGAAGCGCAGAGCAAGGTTTTGCGAACTGGCGGTACCCGGCGTGCTGCCGGATTGCGCAGTGAATGCCGACACCGCGACCGCGACGGTCTGGCCGGGTAGAATATCAGCCACGCTGGTGGAATTTTGAAACGCGCTCCCGTTAGGAAACTGCAATCCCTTCGACACGATCTGGAATGGATTTGGCGAGCTTAGCGTGAGCACAATCTGGTCGCCCAGGTGTACTTGTCCACTCAGCAGGCTGCCGCTGCTGGCGAAAACGCTGTCGGTGACGACCACGGTAAATTGGCCAGTCACGGAATTCGGAACGCTGGCGACGACTCCTTCCAGCAGATCGCCGGTAGAAAGTCCCGTGGGGAGCGGCTGATAAAAAACCAGAGTAAGGGTGCCGTCGGCGTTCAGCAAGGTATCCACGATTGCGGTGGTATTCGCTCTTACGCAGGTAAAATCCAGCGCAAAACCCAATGGCGTGCAATCAGCGCTGAATTCCGTGGAAGAGTTGGCGGTGGCAGTGATGTTGCCGCGAGTGGAAGTCTGAATGGTCAGAGTCGAACCGCTTACGCTGGTGACCAGGCCCATCACGTCGTCCACGTGGGAGAGTTCACCGGAAGCGAGGTCGGTTAGCGTCGAAGCCGGCGGCAGAGCGGTGGCGCTGAAGACGTTCGCGGCGCCGAGATTGACGGCGGTAACCGTTTGACCGTTCAGCGTGAGAGCGTTTCCGATATTTGCGTTCAGCGCAATGCCGGACTGTTGATTTGCCGCAATCGAAAAATTGGTCGAGATCGTAGCTGTACCGGCCGCTCCGGTGACTGACTGCAGGGTACCCGGGGTGCAGCCCGGGACGCCGGGATTGGCCTGCGTGCAGACGGTGATGCGCGGGGCGGAAAAAGTGACCGTCACCTGAGTGTAATTGCCGGCGGGAACAGAGACTTGCGCGGCCAGCAAAGTGGAATCGCTGGTGACCCGGTTAAAATCGGCGATGTACGCGCTGGAATTGAGGGTGACGTTGACGGCGGCTCCGGTGGCAGGAGTCAAAGTGACCCCGGCGATGGTTGCGGTGAACGTTTGAATCGAAAGTTGAGCAGTGGGATTGGGCGGAGTTGCGGTCAGCACCAGGGAGATGCTGGCGTTGCCGCCGCCGCAATTCGCGGTGCACCCGCCTCCGGGAACGCCGCTACACGATGCCAGGAATAGGCAGGCGAAAATTAGAACCGTGGCTGCTGAAGTCTGGCGAATCATAGGAACACCCCACATAGCCCCAAGAATACGCCTCGCCGGGGACACTTGAGCAGCGAAGCGGCAAATACAACATCCCCAGATAGAATTTTGCGTGTGACGGACCTGACCGGGGTGTAAATTCCAGAGTTTGCGTGCGCAAGTGCTAAATCCAGGCCCCCAACAGCTGGTTTGCGTAAGTATTCATTTTAAAGGACTTGCGGAGACTTCAATTCGTAAGTATGGGATCTAAAGGACCTTAGCGGAGTGGCTTCTTGCAGGTATTGAAATTGAAGGACTCCGTCAGCCTGTCAACTGGATTGTCAAAGAGCGGCAGAAGCCAGTCCCGCTGGCTTGAATTAGACAACAGCCAATCATCGCGCAGGTGGATTTACTTATCAATAAGAATAGTTGACGACCACGTTATGGTTCGAACGGCGGACAGAGTCCCGCAGGGGAAAGAGAAGAAGGATTTCACCACAGCGTCACGGAGACACCGAGGACGAGAAAGAAGGATGAGAAAGAAGGATGAGAAATGATTCAACGCAGAGAAGGAGAAGAGGCACTGCGAGCCGCAATAAGGCAAAAGCCTGGTGCAAAGCAATGATGTAAACTGCCGAGTCAAGGCCCAGCGCTTGATTGTTAGACGAGATTTGAGTCGCTGCTAACTCCAGCGAATTTCCCGCGGAGATTACTCTCATGAGAAATGCCACGGCTTGGCCCGCATTGCCGCTTTCAGGGTGGAGAGATACCTATGCGACGCTGCATATGTGGACGCAGATCGTTGGCAAGGTGCGGCTGGCGCTATGTCCGCCGATCAATCATTGCTGGGGAGTGGCGCTTTATGTGACGTCGCGAGGGCTGACGACGTCGCCGATGCCTTACCGGGATGGGGCTTTTGAAATTACATTTGATTTCATCGCGCACTCGCTGGAGATCATCACCAGCGAGGGCGAAGTGAGAGCTCTCCGTTTGCAGCCGCGTACGGTGGCGGAATTCTATGCGGAGCTGATGGGTGCGCTACATTCGCTGGGTATTGACGTGAAGATGTGGACCATGCCGGTAGAAGTGCCGCGGCCGGTGCGATTCACTCTGGATGAGAGTCACGCGTCGTATGACTCGGAGTATGCGCACCGGTTCTGGCGGGCTCTGGTTAGCGTGAACAATGTTTTTTGGGAATTTCGTTCGCGATTTATCGGGAAGAGCAGTCCGGTACATTTTTTCTGGGGTAGCTTTGATTTGGCGGTGACGCGATTTTCCGGGAGGCCAGCGCCGGGGCGGCCGGGAGCTGAGGGGTTCATGAAAGACGCTTACTCGCATGAGGTCAGCAGTGTGGGATTCTGGCCGGGCGACGGAGAGGTGATCAAGGACGCGGCATTTTATGCGTATGCGGTGCCGGAGCCGGTAGGATTCAGGGAATATCGGGTGCGGCCGGAGAAGGCGTTTTATCATGCGGAGAAGGGCGAATATTTTTTGATGTATGACGATGTGCGGGCGGCGGAGAATCCGGCGGAATCTTTGCTGGATTTTTGCCAGAGTACATATGAAGCGGCGGCGATTGCGGGAAAGTGGGATCGGGCGGAATTGGAACGGCGTGGAATTTGGGCGAGTGGGGCCGGCGCGCGCTAGGTTGTGAGTGGCATCGACAGAGCCCGGCTTAAAGCCCGGCACTACATTTAAAACGCCAATCGGGAGATTGGCCTTCCCGGGCCTGGCGACTTGATTGGCGAGGAAAAAGCGGCAGCTGGGCTGCCGCACGCAAAAGCGCCCACTTCAGAAAGCGGCCGCTACAGAAACAGAAAACGCAGCGAACGCCTCCCGAGAGCGCGGATTATTCCTATGTGTTATCGTTTTTTGTTCGATACGCAGATTTTGAGTGAAGGGTGGATGGGATTGGCAAAACGCGCCAACAAGACGACGGAAAATTCTGCGTTTAAGAAACGTGCGCTGGCCGAATCGGCGGATGCGCCAGAGCGGCGGTACGTTTCGTTTGACGAAGAAGAGGCTGCGGTGGCGCCACGGAAAGCTAGGGTGGTGAGCGACGATCGCGACGACTCTGGCGTGCCAGCGGCGGTACAGGTGGATATGCGGGAGGTGTTTGGGCCGGGAGGGTTGCTCGAACGGTCGATGATTGGCGGATACGAACACCGCATTGCGCAACTGGAAATGGCGGAGATGGTGCATGACGCATTTCAGACGAAGCACCACGTGATTGTGGAAGCGGGAACCGGGACGGGGAAGACGTTGGCATATTTGCTGCCGGCGATTTGCAGCGGGCGGCGGGTGGTGATTTCTACGGCTACGAAATCGCTGCAGGAGCAGTTGTATCAGAAGGATATTCCGTTTCTGAAGAAACATTTTGCTCCGGAGTTGAAGGTGGCGGTGATGAAGGGGCGGGCGAATTTCCTGTGCCGTTCGAAGCTGCACCAGATGGCCGATTCGCCGATGTTGAAAGGCATGGAAGAGCTGGACGCGTTCCGGCAGATGCGGGACTGGGCGAAGTTGACCGAAACGGGCGACCGTGCGGAGCTGACGTTTTTGCCGGACGATTCGGATTTGTGGGCGCGGCTGGATGCGCGGCGGGATACCTGCACGGGGCAGAAGTGCGCGGACTTCAATGAGTGTTTTGTGACGGCGATGCATGGCCGTGCGCGTGAAGCGGACATCATTATCGTCAACCATCATTTGTTTTTTGCGGACCTGGCGCTGAAGCATGACGATTTTGGGAGCATTTTGCCGGAGTATTCGGCGGTAGTGTTTGACGAAGCGCACGAAATTGAAGATGTGGCGAGCGATTATTTTGGGCGGCAGATTTCGAATTACCGGTTTGAGGAACTGGCGCGCGATGCGGATCAGACTTTGCGGATTTTGAAAATTGGGTCGCCAGCGTTGTTGCGGCGTACGCAGCGTTTGCGCGAACGTAGCCGTACGTTTTTTGAGTCGTTTCCGCCGCGGGATGGGCGGTTTCCGTTTTCGCGCGCTGAACGGGAAGCGTTTATCGAGCAGCATCATGAAGCGTACACCGGACTGACGGATGCGCTGAAGAGTTTGGAGACGGAGTTTGCGGCGCTGACGCAGAAGCCGGAGGAATTAACGCGGCTGGGCCGGCGTAGCTTTGAGCTGCGGCAAGAGCTGAGTTTCCTGTTCGAATCGAACGAACGAAATTTTGTTTATTGGTACGAGCGGCGAAACAAAGGCGTGTTTCTGGCTGCCACACCGATTGATGTGAGCCAGATTCTGCGGGAGCGGCTGTTCGAACAGTTCGACACGGTGGTGCTGACTTCGGCGACGCTGACGGTCGGGAATCGCTTTGATTACATTCGCCAGAGGCTGGGGCTGGACAATGCGAAGGAGCGAACGCTGCCTCCGGAGTTTCAGTATGGCGAACAGGCATTGTTTTATTTGCCGCAGCGGATGCCCGATGTGCGAGACGCGGGATTTGCTTCGCGTGCGGCGGACGAGATTTTAAGGTTGCTGGAATTGAGTGAAGGGCGCGCGTTTTGTTTGTTTACGAGCTACGCGCAGATGAAGGATTTGTACGAGCGAGTGAGTGCGCGTTCGCCGTATCCGTTGATGTTGCAGGGGACCGCGCCGCGGTCGGCTTTGCTGGAACGATTTAAGATTACGCCGAATGCGGTGCTGTTTGCGACCGCGAGTTTCTGGCAGGGAGTAGACGTGCCGGGAGAACAGCTTTCCTGCGTGATTGTAGACCGGCTGCCCTTTGCGGTGCCGAGCGATCCGATCGTTGCGGCGCGGGTGAGTGCTTTGAATGGAGAGGGCAGAAACGCGTTTGCGGAGTATCAGGTGCCGCAGGCGGTGCTGGCGTTGAAGCAGGGATTCGGGCGGTTGATTCGCGCGAAGACGGATCGCGGCGTGTTGTCGTTGCTGGATAACAGGATTCAGCGGATGGCGTATGGTAAAATTTTTATGGAGTCGCTGCCGAAGTATGCGACTACCAACGAGCTGGACGCGGTGCAGCGGTTTCTGGGAGCGGCAAAAACGCTGTGAGAGTGCGGGGCTGCCGCACACCATCCTGAAGACGCTCGCGCATGGGAAATGCAGGAAATTGAGCTAAATGTTTCAAGTTAGTGTAGAAGAGACGTTTTCGTCGGGACACGCACTGCGCGGATATCGCGGGAAGTGCGAGAACGTGCACGGGCACAATTATCGCGTGCAGGTGACGCTAGCGGGGCCGCAACTGGATAACATCGGGCTGCTGGTGGATTTTACGGAGTTGAAGCGGGTGCTGCGGGGGATTATCGGAGTGCTCGACCATCAATTTTTGAATGATCTGGACGCGTTTAAGACGGTGAATCCTTCTGCTGAGAATTTAGCGAAATATTTTTACGATGAAACACAGCGGCAATTGACGGGCTTGCCCGCGGGTGCGGCGATCACGGAAGTTACAGTATGGGAGACAGATACGGCGAGCGCGCAATTTCGTCCGGGGAAAGCGTAGCGATGAATCGCGGATTCCTGATCATCCTGATTCCGGCATTCCTGGTGGCGACTGGCTACATTCTGATTTTCTGGTACATGGGTGTGGCGCCGGGATATGGGCGATTGGCGGGAGCGATGATTGTTTTCTTTGGCGGAATCTGGTGGCTGGGCCGGCGCAACAAGAAGAAGACGGCTGCCGCGAAGAGCAGCTGAAGTTAGAAAATGGAAATTGGGAAATAGAATAAAGAAGCGACCTTGATGTTTATCACGGAAATATTCAAATCAGTGCAGGGCGAAGGGACGCGCGCGGGTTTGCCCTGTGTATTCGTGCGGCTGACAGGCTGCAATTTGCGATGTACGTGGTGCGACACAGCGTACGCATTCCATGGCGGGAAAAAAATGGGCGTGGACGAGGTGCTGGCGCGTGTGGATGAACTGTGCGGGCGCCCGGCGGAGCAATCCGGTGCTGCGGCGACTGTGCCGCTGGTGGAGTTGACGGGCGGCGAGCCGCTGTTGCAGGAAGAAATTTATCCCTTGGCGGACGCGCTTCTGGCGCGGGACTATACGGTAATGATTGAAACCAGCGGGGAACGATTTGTGGGCAGGCTGCCCAAAGAAGTGATCAAGATTGTCGATGTGAAGTGTCCGGACTCCGCAGAAGCGGACACGTTTGATGCGCGAAATCTGGAAGCCGTCGATGCTAAAGACGAAATTAAGTTTGTGTTATCCACGAGGCGGGATTACGAATTCGCGCGCGATTTTACGCGGGAGCACGCGCTGGCTACGCGGGTGAAGCAGGTGCTGTTTTCGCCGGCGTTTGCAGACCCGAACGGCAAGTGGCCGGGACTGGAGCCGCGTGAGCTGGTCGAATGGATTCTTGCGGATGGATTGCCGGTGCGGCTGGGATTGCAATTGCACAAATTTATCTGGCATCCGGCGACGCAGGGAGTTTAGAAGACAGAAGTAGGGAAGTAATGAAGTAAGGAACAAGCGAGGTGCGGGAGCATGATCGGGTGACGGGCAGCGCAAAAGCGGTGGTTTTGTTGAGCGGGGGGATGGATTCGTGCGTCTGTGCCGCGATCGCGTGCAAGGAGCACAGCGCTGCAAATGTCGCATTGCTGCACGCAAGCTACGGGCAGCGTACGGAATCACGCGAACTGCGAGCGTTCCGCGAGATCGCGGATTTTTGCGGAGTCACGCAACGGCTGATGGTGCGGCTGGATCACTTCCGCGCGATCGGCGGGTCGGCGCTGACGGATGTCGGCATTGCGGTACCAGAAAACGAACTGGGCACTGCGGAATCGCATGGAAAGCAAATTCCGGTAACGTACGTTCCGTTTCGCAACGCGCATTTTCTATCGGTCGGAGTGAGCTGGGCGGAGGCGATTGGCGCGAGGGCGATTTACATCGGAGCGGTGGCGGAGGATAGTTCCGGATATCCGGATTGCCGGCCGGAATACTATCGGGTGTTTCAGGAACTGATTCGTGTGGGCACGCGACCGGAAACGCAAATTGAAATTGTGACGCCGGTGATTCGCTTGAAAAAAAGTGAAATCATCCGCAAGGGCAGGGAACTGGGAGCGCCGTTGCATTTGACTTGGTCCTGCTATCAGAATGAAGAAGAGGCGTGCGGAGTTTGCGACAGTTGTTTGCTGCGTTTGCGGGCGTTTTCGGAAGCGGGAATCGCGGACCCAATCCCATACAGGCGGGCGGTCGGCGCCCGGAGCTAGAATTGGCGCCAGCTCTTGGAATTGCCGCAGGATAGGTGATAATAGGGCGCGTATCGCGGAAAGCTTTGGGTAAAAGCTTTTCTGCGGCCCTCAAGAAAAATTCACAAGGTGACGATCGGGCATCTGGTCATTGCAGGGGCTAAGGCAGTGCCAGTCAGGCAAAAGGAGAATCAGGCATGAAGAGATTCGCATACTCGTGGGCATTGGCAGGTCTGGCTTGGGCGATGTTGTTGACGGCGTGGGCGCCTCGCGCCGCTGCGCAAGATGCGGGGATCGCCGGGCAGATTATGGACGTAGCCGGGAAGCCTTGGGCTGACATTCCGGTGCAAATCGTCAGCGATCAAGGCGTCAAATCGGAAACCAAGACCGACAAGAATGGAAAATATTCGTTCAATAATATCCGCTCCGGAGAATACTCGATCAGCGTTGCTTTACCCGGACAGAAGGACCCCTATGTTCCGGGGAAAGTAAAGGCGGGGGCCGGCCAGACCGTTCCGGTGGATTTGAATTTCAAGGACATCGTCGGCAAACAAGGCAAGGAATACGAAGCCGCCAAGCAAAAACAGGAAGAAGAAAAGCAAAAGTTTCAGGGTATGAAGGTGCACTTCGACGCGGGGACTGCGGCCCTCGACCAGGCGAAGCAAGCGAAAGATGCCATGATGAAAGCGCCGGCCGACCAACGCCAAGCCTTGAAACCCAACGTGACCTCGTTGAACGAGAAGGCCGTCACGGAATTCGAAGCGGCGAAGGCAGCCGCGCCTGAAAAGGATCCGAACGCACAACTGATCATGGCGCGACTTGGTGACGCGTACGATGCGGCGGGACGTTCAGACGACGCCATTGCCGCCTACAAGCGCGCAATCGAATTGAAACCGTCCTTCGCGTACTACAACAATCTCGGCGGAATTCAAGGCCGCGCAGGCAAAATCGACGACGCTTCCGCGTCATACCAGAAAGCGGCGGAACTTGATCCGGCGCAAGCCGCGCAAGCCTGGCGCAACTTCGGAATCACCATGTACAACGCGAATAAATACAAGGATGCGATCGAGCCGTTCAAAAAGGCTACCGAACTTGATCCGAAAAACGCGCAGTCGTGGTATCTGCTGGGCACGGTGCTGGTGGGCTCGATGGGATTCAAAAAGGTTGGCGATAAAGATGTCCCAGACGTGCAGCCAGGAACCGTGGAAGCCTACCAGCATGCGATTGAGCTTGATCCCAATGGCCCGTGGGGCCAGCAAGCGAAGCAGGGTTTGGACATGCTCAACCAGATTGCTCCGGGAATTGCGACCAGTGTGACCACTAAGAAAAAGAAGTCCTGAAATTTGACGTAAGGAAAGAAAAAAGGCCGGCGAATCGCCGGCCTTTTTTGTCCGCTCGAAATGCACGGAATATTTGCAGACGCTCGAATCAGCGGTGAGAAAGCGTGCCGGTGATTTTTGTGCGCTCGAGGGTCCAATAAAAAACCAGCATGGACACCGGGAGCAGGACCGTCGCGAACAGCAGCAAGAGTTCGATGGCTGGAAGCAGTTGCGGCAGGCGAGCGCCAGCGAGAAGTGCCGCGCGCATGGCGTTTAGTGCGTGAGCCATGGGATTCAGCTTTGCTACGATTTGCAGCCAATCGGGAAGGATAGTCACGGGGAAAAGCATTCCGCCGGCAATTCCCCATAAACCAATGAGCAGCCATTTCGCGGGATTACCGCGTTTGAACAACAATAGATAACTTGCGGACAGAATGCCCAGCCCTGAAAAGGAAAGAAGCGAAGCCACGAGCACGACGACGACACTGATCCAGTTTGCTGCGCCGAGCGGGAAATGGAAAAGCAGCGCGCCCCAAATCAGATAGATCGCGATGCGCAGCGTGGTGACTAGAAACGGATATATCGCGGAGCCGGCCAACATCAGGGGAAGCGAAGTCTGGCTGACGAGTAGATGCTCCAGCGTGCCGGAATCGCGGGCTTCCATCAGGCTCTGGTCGAAGGTGTCCATGGCGACGCCGAGGTAGTCGAAGAACACCCAACCCACGAGGGCAAATGCGAAGTAGCTGCCGGACTGCGGCAAGGCGCTCTGCAGTTGCGGGCTATCCACAAATCGCGCCGCGTAAAAAAACATGGTAGCGCCGAACAACGCCTGGATGACGTCCATGACGAACGGAATGCGATAGGTTCGCGCGACCATCAAGTCGCGCCAGAAATATAACCACAGTTCACGCCAACGGCTCACCGTGCCGGCTCCTGGTGTTCGAAACCGCCGATATGGCCGGAGCCACCAGGGTGGTCGAGGCGTTCGAACAGTTCCGCGGAACCGGTGAGTTGGAAGAATGCCTGTTCGAGATTGGCAGTTTTTGTGCGCGCGAGTAAACCGGCTACGGTATCGAATGCGGCAAGCTCACCTTGATGGATCACCGCAACACGATGTGCAAGCTGTTCGATTTCCGAGAGCGCGTGAGAAGCGAAGAGCATGGAAGTTTTTGCGCCGCGCAAAACTTCCGTGGAAAGGAAGCGCCGGAACTCGGCTGCGGCGATTGCGTCCAGGCTGCGCGTGGGTTCATCGAGCAGTAACACGGTAGGCTTGTGGAGCAATGCGCGAGCCAGGCTCAGGCGCTGCGTGGTGCCCGAAGAAAGCGTACGCACTTGCTGATCCAGCGCATCCGCAATATGAAATTTCTGGCTTAATTCCGCGATGCGCTGCTCGGCTTCGGCTCGGGTCAAATGATTGAGCTGGCCGAAGAAAACAAGATTTTGCCGTCCAGTCAAGCGGGGGTAGAAACCCTGATCGCTTCCCGCGTGATAGCCGAGCCTGCGACGGACGGCGCGCGGATCTTTTGCCGTGTCGTGCCCGGAAACAAACGCTTGCCCGCGCGTAGGCAGGAGCAGCGTCGCCACAATTCTCAGAATGGTTGATTTTCCAGCGCCATTCGCTCCCAAAAGCGCAACCGCTTCGCCTTGGTTGACCTGGAAAGTCACACCTTTAAGCGCCGGACGCGTTGCGCGCTCGAACGGTTGAAGAAATGCGCGAATACCGCTGCGCGATGGCGCGTAAAATTTCTGCAGGTCGTTTAGGACGATGGCGGCGGGCGGAGTGGCTTCCTGCATCGGGTTTTTATAGCGTTTCCAGCGCTTGAGTACAAGGTGCGGGCACGCGCAATCTGTGTCTGAGAAGCCGTAGTCAATCAGGACTGGGAACGCTACAATACTCGAAAGGTGCGTACGGCGGAGTCGCAATCTTTAAATGGCCTTGTCCAGCCCGGCGGCTTCCCAATCGAAGAAAGGTGTAATTCTGCGCATGATTTCGTTCGGCGATCGCGTAACCATTCCCGCGAACGTACTGATCCGCTTTCTGGATCAGGAATCGGTGCTGCTCAATCTGCATACCGAAAGATATTTCGGACTGGATTCAGTCGGCACGCGCATGTGGCAGCTGGTGACCTCCGCGCCGACGATTGAGGCCGCTTATTGCCAGCTGATTGAAGAATTTGACGTGGATCCGAAAACGTTGCGATCCAACTTATCCGATCTCTTGGATCATCTTGTCGAAAACGGTTTGATCGCGATGCAACCCGCCGATGTGGGCACGACTTCGACGGTTTAGCGCGCTGCCGCGCCCCGCAAAAGGATTTTTCCTGCGGGCCGTGGTTCTACTTCCGGTGCTTACAATAAGTTTGCGAGTGCGCGGCTTTGGCGCCACGCAACGCGCGCTGCAGAAATTCATCCCGCCCAGGAAAAACTGCCCGCCGGTCGCGGCGGATGAATTGTGCGCGCTGATGTCACGCATGGTGCTGGCCGCCGCTCGAAACTCTCCCATTCCTTCCACCTGTCTTGAGCGGTCGCTTTCCCTGTGGTGGTTGCTGGCTCGACAGAGCGTAACCACGCAATTCCGCATCGGCGTCCGCAAAGACGGCGAAAAGTTCACTGCGCACGCCTGGGTCGAACGCCAGGACGTCGCGCTCGGCGAGCCAGACGCGTCTCACTTGCACTACGCAGCCTTTGCGGAAGAACTCTCCGGAGAGCCTTCGTGAGCGGGTTTGCAGGAATCGTTCGTCTTGATCTGGACGCGGAATCCACCGAACGGGACCGCGAATCCATTGCGCATATGGCCCGTGCTATTGCCTTCCGCGGCCCTGACGCGTTACAGCAAACTCTTCAACCTGGAGCTTCGTTTGCGTTCTCACTGTTGAAGACCGGCCCCGCGCCGCAAGAGCCGTCGCAACCGTGTACCGTGAACGGCGAAACGTGGTTTCTAGGCGATGCGCGCTGCGACGGCCGGGAAGAGTTACAGCGGAAGCTCGCTCAGCATGGTATGGAACTCCCCGCATCTGCGAGCAGCGAACAATTGGTGCTCCACGCATTCGCCCAATTCGGCGAACTTGCGTTCCCTGAATTCGAGGGTGACTTCAGTTTCACATTGTGGAAGCCGCGAGAGCGCAAGTTCATCGCCTTTCGTGATCTCACCGGAGCGCGTCCTTTCTTTTATTCACACCGCGACGGCGTTCTAGTTTTCAGCAACACCATGCAAGCGGTTCTCGCGGTTTCCTCGATTTCTCGGGAGTTGGACGAGGAATTTCTTGCTAATTTTCTGCTCGGTTCTCCCAATGAGAATCATAGCGGGAGTGTCTATCGCCATGTTCAGCGCTTGCCGCCGGGCCATCTGCTTGAATTCTCAGAAAAGGGTCTCTCGATCCGCCGCATTGTCAATATGCCGGTTGAAGATCTCCTGATCATGGGGTCGGAAGAAGAATATATAACTGAGTTCATTCGTTTGCTGGAACTGGCTGTCCGTGATCGCCTTCCCTCCGTCGACGCCACAATTTTCCTCAGTGGAGGCCTCGACTCGACGGCGATGGCAGCCGTGGCCGTGAAACTTCGCCAGGCATCTGCTGTCGAGGCGCAGCCCCATTTGCGTGCGTTTTCCGTCGATTTTCAGCCCCTTTTTGACGATCGGGAATCCGCAATAGCCTCTCGATTTGCCGCCAAACTCGGTATCCCCTGCCAGGTCTCACATCTCGGACGGGTGCTGCCATTTGATGGCTGGAACGAGTTTCCCGCTCTTCTGCCGGAGCCTCTTCTTGATCCCTATGCGGTGCTGGTTCTTTCACATCCGCGGCGGATTGCCTTGACGTCGCGCGTCGGTTTTTCTGGGATGGGCGGTGATGAACTTCTTCGCCTGCAAGCTATGCCATATCTTCGCTTTCTGGTGAAAGCGGGAAGGTCCTTTGAAGCCGCATCCGCATTTACCCGATACGTTCTTTCGCAGGGAAAACTCCCGCCATTGGGCGCCGGTATTCGCTCTGGTTTACGGAACCTGTTCGGGAAGCCCGCTACTAGTTATTTTTATCCGCCATGGTTCGCTCCAGATTTTGAACGCCGTCTTATGACCCAAGAGCGTTGGCGCGAGATGACTGCACCGCCGCAGACCACTCATCCTTTCAACACGCGAGCCTACAATGCTATGAATGACCTGCGGGTCGGCAATGTTTTTGAGGCGCTCGAACCCACCTGGACCGCGTGTCACATGGAGCTGCGTGTCCCGTTCATGGATCGCCGGCTGGCGCGCTTTTTGTTACGCATCCCTCCGCTTCCCTGGGCAATGGAGAAATTCTTGTTGCGGCGTTCTCAAATTGGAATTCTGCCGGACGAAATTCGACTTCGTCCAAAGACTCCCGTGCTCCAGGACGCTCTGCTCCTTCACACGTCGTTGCGTAATTTTAATCCGGTGCCCACGGATGACCCGCCACCGCTTATTCACTCTTTAGTTGATTATAAATCGCTCATTAAGAATCTGCGTCAATCAAACGATCAGTCGCTCTATCTACATCTACGACCGTTGTCGCTGGCACGATGGTTAGAAAACGTTGATAAATATGGTTCGGTTCGGTACAGTTTATGAGGGGGCAGAACACTCATGAACTCTTCGCGTGCGTTGCCGAACAAAAAAAGCTATCGCGAACCCAAACTCGTGGTGTATGGCGACCTCACAGATATGACCGGGGCAAACAGTAGCACAAAATCGAATATGGACGGCGGAGCCAATAACACGAAGACGGCCTAGTTATGTCCGGACTTCGCTAGCGTTTCCCAGCCTGCTTGCTTGCCACTAAAATTGCCCTCGCTTCGACCACGGTACAAAAGCCTTGTTTAACTCGCTTAAAGCACTTGTTGTCGCGCGGTACTGCCTCGTTTGACTGCTGTGGTCTTTGAACTGCTCGACAGGGTTCTGCAACTACTCCAGCAGCGCCGATATTGGCTAATACTCGTTGATAATCAAATCTCTATTCGGTACAGTCGCCCAGGGAAACTGGTCACCCATAAACCGGGGTAAGAAGGTTTACGAGTACCCCAAACTGTCGAAGTATGGAAGTCTGACAGAAATGACTACTGCGAACCATGTTCGCGGAATGAAAGACGGCGCATCGGCGAGCGCAAAGACGGGTTACGTAGTAAACGGTCTGTTCAAGCCGCGCCTCCGGTTTAATTAGACCCGTGAGACAGACTTATCGCACTTACGGATTGACCCTGGAGTCGGACCTCCCGGTGCCAGGCCTTCGTCCTTTGCCTGAGCGCGTGTCCTCTCCCGATATCTGCCTACATTTCGCTGCCGTCCCAAGTTGGGTCACACAAGCCCTAACTCTTGCGGTCACAGCGGTGCGCGTTCGTCCTTCGGCTTTTCTTCCGGGCGACGGCGCTTTCGCCGTTTCTGAATTCGCGGACCGGCGATTCTTCCAACTGGCATATAGCGATGGCACGCGGTTCCTGATGGATCATGCCGCTACGCGCATTTGGGGCGAGCCGGGACCAGGATTGTGTTACGAAGATCTGTGCATTTACCTGCTAGGTCCGGTTATGGGTTTCGTACTGCGCCAGCGCGGAACGG
The DNA here is from genome assembly GCA_963732135.1 of uncultured Acidobacteriota bacterium. Classification (GTDB taxonomy): domain Bacteria; phylum Acidobacteriota; class Terriglobia; order Acidiferrales; family UBA7541; genus Acidiferrum. Next base: position 65,812 of record CAVSYC010000007.1, on the reverse strand, counting down.
TGACTCTGCATGCCAGTTCTGTATCGTTTCACGGTCGCGCGATCGCGTTGGTCGGAGAGGCCGGCTCTGGCAAATCAACGACCGCGGCGGCACTTGCACTTCGCGGTTGGCCCGTTTTGGGAGAGGACGTATGCGCTCTTGCCGATTCGGGAGGACACTATCACGTGCTTCCGGCGTATCCGCGTGTCTGCCTATGGCCCGATTCCGTTGCCTTCCTATTTTCTTCCCGCGATGCTTTGCCCTTGATGGTGGCCGGCTGGGAGAAGCGTTTTCTGTCATTGGACGGTTCGCGTGCGCAATTTGCTTCAAGTCCCGCGCCCCTGGCCGCGATCTTTCTTCTTGGCGAACGTTCTGCTGAGGATTCGACGCCGTCGGTCGAGCCCATTTCGCAACGGGAGTTTTTGCTACGACTCGTACAAAATACTTACATGAACTGGTATCTTGACAGGCGCCAGCGAGCGGAGGAGTTTGACGTCTTGACCAGGCTTATCGCATCGACCGAGTGTTTCCAGGTCATTCCAAGCAGCGATCCGGCGGGGTTGGGCGCGCTCGCCGAACTCATCGAGAGCCACACGCTCCGGCTGATTGACCCGCGCGGCAACTCCGCTCTGAAACCTGCTGCGAATCATGTATAGCCTTGAGCAGTTTGCGGCCATGTTTTCTGACAAGATGCGCATGGACGCTTATTGCGCCGCTATTGCACAGTGTGTTCGGCCGAATGATGCCGTCATGGACCTGGGTTGCGGTCCCGGAGTTTTTGCGCTTTTGGCGTGCAAAGCTGGCGCGCGTCGTGTTTATGCGATCGACATGAACGGGGTTGTGGACTTCGGCCGGCAACTTGCCGCGGCCAATGGGTTCTCCGACAAAATTATTTTTATGCGGGGGGATTCGCGCCAGATCCATCTTCCCGAGCGCGTAAACGTGATCATTTCCGATATTCGCGGAGTTGTGCCGCTCTACGCGGACGCAGTCGGCACTCTGACCGACGCGCGCGACCGCTTCCTGGCGCAGGGCGGCTGCTTGTTGCCGGCGCACGATACGCTTCTTGCCGCCGTGGTGCAACTTCCGGGCGCGTATCAACAGCTCGCGGGTGCGTGGCAAGCGATTCCGCAACTGGATCTGTCGATCGGGCTTCCGCTGGTGCTGAATGCCGTTCAGCGGTATCACATCAAGCCTGACCAGGTGCTTTCGGAGGCGCGAGCGTGGCACGCTCTGGACTATGTGGCAGGAGCAAAGACGAATGTCGAGAGTCGAATCCATCTGCCGATCGCAAAAGCGGGAGTTGGGCACGGCCTCGGCGTGTGGTTTCGAACGCGGCTAACCGGGGACATCGGCTACTCCACCGAACCGCGCATGGAGGAGACTGTCTACGGCAATCTGTTCCTACCCTGGCTTGAGCCGGTGTCTCTGCGCGAAGGGGAAATGTGCTGCGTTGAATTGCGTGCGCACCTTGTGGGCAAAGACTACATCTGGCAATGGGAAACCAGCCTTCCCGCGACCGCGGAACACGGTGAGATCCGTTTTGTGCAGTCCAGCTTTTACAGCAGTCTCTTTCCCCCATCGCTGCTACAGAAGCGGGCCACGGGATTTGTTCCAGTTCTCGATGAATCAGGCTTGGCGGAGCGCTGGATACTGCAAGCCATCGACGGCAAACGGTCTCTCGAGGAAATTGCCAGCGAAGCTGCGCGGAAGTTTCCCCACGTATTTCGCCGCGTAGAGGATGCATTCAATCAAGCCGCCGAGATTGCTGAAAAATACTCGCGTTAGCATTCCCACGCCCTGTTCTCGCGTACACTAAACGCGGCCGGAGCCTGAGTGCCCATAGAAACTCAATTTGGAAGCGATTTTATGCGCGTTGCTTGGCCGTTGTTGCTGCAGGCATGTTCGCTGCCACGCGATACGGCGAGAATATCCGCGCTTGCATCTGAGGTTCGCGATGAAGAATCGCTATTCCGGCTCGCGTATGAGCACGGCGTGATCACGCACCTCGCGGCGGCGCTCAGCACCATTCCGGATGCGCAGATTTCCGCTGCCTTGCTCGATTCGCTTCGTTCTCGTCACCGTTCGCAACTTCTCTTTACCCTCGGTATGACCGCGGAACTTTTCCGGATCCTGGAACTGTTTCGCAAATCGCAGCTTGAGTCCATGGTCGTAAAGGGGCCGGTGCTCTCGCTTCGTGCCTACGGCGATCCCGCCGCGCGCCAGTATGTGGACCTCGATCTGCTCGTTCGCCATGGCGACATCCGGCGCTCCGCGGAAATGCTGATTGCCGGCGGATATGAATCCCGCGTTCCTGCCGCAGCGATTCGCGCTGGCAGAATTCCCGGCGAATATCTTTTTCGCCGTCCCCACACCAATATCATTTTCGAACTGCACACCGAAGACAGCTTTCGTTATTTTCCGTTGCCGTTGCCGATCGAAGCCTATTTTCAGCAGAGAGTATTTCTGCCGCTGGACGGCCAGCAGGTGCCGGCCCTTTCGCTAGAACACGAATTCGTGCTCATCGCGATTCACGGTGCCAAGCATTTTTGGGGGCGGCTGATGTGGATTTCCGATATCGCCGCCATCGTGCACAATCGCCCGGAGCTCGATTGGAGGAGCGTTCGCCGGGCCGCTGCCGATGTCGGCGCCGAACGCATGCTCAGGGTTGCGTTGTTGCTGTCGGAACGTCTGCTGGGCGTGCGCGTTCCCGAGGAAATGAAAAATGAGGTGGCGGCCGATTCTTCATGCCCGCGGCTCGCTGAGAAGATCGAAAAATGGTTGCCGTATGCCGGCAGCGCTGCTCCATCAATTGGCGAGCGCGCGTGGTTCCGCTTCAGGATTCGTGGGAATGTCTTTTCTGGCGCCGCTTATCTTGCCCGGCTCTCTTTTTCCACGACTGAAGATGACTGGGCGCACGATGCCGGGGCGGCATCGCCCTTCGCCGAAGCATTACGCCGGCCGTTCCGTCTCGCCCGTAAATATCGCCGCAATGCCGATCCATGAGCGAATCCTCGGCGCCCATGCGGCGTCGTTGCGGCAAAACAAAAAGACTTCCCTGGTCACAGGGAAGCCCTTTCGTTCGAACCTTTGCCTGCGATAAATTGCGGCTCAGATCTTGGTCCGTATTTCCATTTTGTGAACCCGCTTGCTCTTCATCACCGGAATTTCAACGTCGAGCGTCAAAGCAGTCTTGCTCCGCAGAACTCCGAGCTTTGCGGTTTTTCCTTCGCCCGTTGCTGCCAATTTCGAGCGTAATTCCGCGACGTCGCGAATCCGTTCGCCATTCAACGAAGTGATCACGTCTCCAGCCTTCACCCCGGCTTTTTCCGCAGCCGAGCCGGAATTGACGTCCCGCACCAGAATGCCTTCGCCGTCTGGCGCTCCGAAATAGGTTCCCAACTGCCCGCTGATGTCTTCCGCATCGATGCCCAGCCGCGGACCGCCCGCCAGGAAGTTGCCGCCATCCCACTCAAGACTTGGCATTCCCGGCATCGGCGCGACTTCCGGCATCTGGAATTGAAACGCCTGCGGCATCGCGTTCATCCCGGTCATGAAATGTTTGCGGCTCTCTTGCATTTTTCCGAGCGTCACATGAACCGTTTCCGTGCGGCCGTTCCTCGATACCGTCAACTGCAGCGTGCGTCCCGCGGGAGTCTCGTGGATCATTCTCCGGAACTGCACGGTACCCTCGACGCGTTGCCCGTTGATCTCCGTGACGACGTCACCGTCTTTTAAGCCAGCCTTAGCTGCTGGGCTGTCTTCCAGCACTTTCCCAATCACCACTCCGCGCTCCGCGGAGAGTTTCAGTTCCTTGGCTTTTTCCGCAGTCACTTCCTGCGTTTCAACTCCCAGCCAGCTTCCGCCTTCATCGTCGAAAGCGAACGCCACGTTTCCGTCGCCTTCGTCGCCTGGTCCGCTGAGAACCGCTCCACCCTGCGGCATTTGCATAACTCTCACATGCGTTCTGACATTGGGCGGCACTGGAGCGGCCGGTGGCACCGCTTCCTGCGCGTTCTGCGGCGCGTCTTGAACGGACGTGGATCTACCCGGCAAAGCGATCAGTCCGATGCTCAGCGCTGCAACCCCGCCGGCCAATAAAATATTTTTTGTGTTCATGATGTCCTCCCCTGCGCTTTTAGACGCACGCGTTTTCAAACCGTATTTTCAACCAGCGCATTTCGATCAATTTTCTTCAAACAGTCGTCCGCAGCGCCACCACGCGGATCCCGCCATTGACGGTGTGCAACTTGATCGGTGCTCCGCCCTGCCCCAGTTTTCCCCGCATTTCACGCGGCTTCAGTGTGCTTTGCATTTCAACCGGCAGCTCGGAAAGAAAATTTCCGTTTAAGCAACGTGCTTCCAGATCCGCTTGCGAATTCGCCGGCAGCGCCAGCACCACCGAGCCATTGGTGGTTTCCGCCAGCGTCCCACCGACACCGTGCACATGCGAAAGTTCCAGCCGCACATTTCCGTTGGTGGTACGCGCATGCACCGTGCTGTCCGCTCCGTACACTTCAATGTTGCCGTTGACCGTGCGCAGGTCTTCCACCTCATCCACGCCCGCCACGCGCAGCGTCCCATTCACCGTGCCCAGATGCTCCAGCTTTGCTCCGTGCGGCACATGGATCGTGTATTCCACCGCTACTTCCACGCCTTCATTCTGCGGATAGCGCGTGGCGACGGAGACTCCGCCCGCATTGGCGCTTACATCAATGGAAACCCGCTCCAGGTCGGACTCCCTTAGCTTCGCGGTCTTCACCGCGTGCACTTCAACTACATCCTTATCCCAACCCTGCACTTCCACGGTTCCATTCACGTTCTGCAAATCAAACGTGCCGCCTGGCTGCAGCGGATAGGACTGATTAAAGTCTTTGCTGATGGCAAAGCCAGGAACGGCTGCAACCGCCAGCGCCCACACCATCACCATCGCCGGAACGATCATCTTGCGAAGTTTCATAAACGCTCCCCTTCGAGGATTCATCGTGCGATTCACTTTGTTAAACCGCGCCATGCTTCCACTTTTTCCAGAAGAACAACCCGGACCCCGTACTTCTCATATCCTTGCCGCTAACAAAACTAACGCAAATGAAATTCAAACTTTACCGTCGAGATCACGTCAACCGGCTTTCCGTCCATCGCCACCGGCTTGCCGCGCCATTGTTTGACCGCAGCAATCGCCGCGTCCGCCAATACCGTATCGCCGTCCAGCAGCTTCTCCACTTCAATGCGCCCATCCTGCTTGAGCCGCACTTGCAGCCGCACCACGCCTTCGATTCCGGCCTTGCGCGCCACTTCCGGATATCCCGGCGGCGGCGCCGATACCACGCGTTTCAGGAAGTCGTCTCCGTCTTCACGCACGCCACCAAGAAGTCGCGTTTCGATTCGATCCACCCAGGTACCCGGCCACACGCTGTATCGCTCTGGCGCCGGCGCAGGATTAGGCGCCGGGTTCGCTTCCGGCCATTGCATCGCGCGTGCAGCCACCGGCGTCATCGCAAGATCACGCTCCATCCGCGCCCTCTGATCGCGCATCATCGCGTCCCATAGCGCTGGTTCCGATTCCAGGTACTGCAGCTTGATCTTTCCGCCCGTAGTTTTCAGCTTCAGGATCGGACCGCCGCCGTTCAGCGCCGCAACCGCTTTCATCGGCCCGTTCGATTGCGCGGACTTGCCAATTTGCAGAGCCAGCGCCGGATCGGCTTGAATGCGGTGCTCTCCGCCGTGCTCTACAATCGCTTCGATATTTGCCGCCAGATTCCGCGGAAGAAAAACAATGATGTCCCCTTCGCCGGAAACAAGCTGCGAAGCTCCGCTCAAGCTCACCGCTGCGCTCTCCGCATGCGTTGCGGCATTGCTTACAACGCTCGACGACTCAGGATTTATCCACGCTGTGATTGTGCCGGAACCCGTTTCCGCCCTCACCGAACCTGAGACTCTCGTCAAACAAATGCTGCCGCCGCTCGATTCCACATCCATTGGCCCGGAAACGTACATCACGCGAATTCCGCCACCGCCCGTTTGCGCATGCACCGAACCGCGCACTTCGCCGAAATCAATTTGTCCGCCGCCAGTCTTTACTGCCACGAAACTTCCGGCTTTGCCAACCGTGATGTTTCCGCCCTCGGTCGTCAGGTCCGCCTTGCCGCCAATTCCGGCCGCGCGAATGTGTCCCCCGCCCGAATGCAAAATCGCCTCTCCGTGAATAAAACCGGTGTTGATGTGACCGCCCGCGGTGAACGCATTCAAATCTCCCTCTGCACCTTCCACCTGGATGTGTCCGCCCTGCGTCTGCAGTTTCGCCGCTGCTCGCATTCTGGAGTGAGTATGCCGTTGCGATGATTCCGACAGATTGGTCGACAGCTGTCCGGTAACGATATTCCCGCCCTCGGTCTCGAGCGTCGCCATTCCACCCACGTCGGACGTTAGAATGTCACCCGCCCCCGTGCTGATATCGAGGCCATAGCTGGCTGGGACCGAAATTTCGAAATGCACCCAGAATTGTGCGCTGTTCGCACCACGCGAAACCTGCTGCGGTAAATTGCCTGTGATTTCGATTCCCGACGGCGAATTCCTCGCGTTTAAGATGTAGCGTTCCAGGAGCTGCGTGGCCAGTGGGTCACGCGCGTCGGTTTCTATATGTACGGAATAGCGAACAACCGGCGGCGCGCCTTTTTGCAGCGGAACAACGTGCACCGAACCCAAGTCCGTATTTAAATGCAGCGTCAGATTTTCGTCGGTATTCAAAACACCGTTGAGGTCTCTTGAAGAGTGTGCTCCGCCGGGGACAGGCTCAGTGCCTTTCGCTGGCTCTACGATGATCGCCGCCGGATCTTCAGCGGCAAAAGCGGAGGGCATCGCCAGGACCGCAAAAAGGCAGACCTTACCCATTGCGCGCGCGGTGCCCAACGTGGAGAAAGTCTTCATTCGTATTCCCGGCCAAGCCGATTCATCCGCGGCCGAAACTCGCCGCGTTTTCCTTCGTAACATTCTTTGCTTTCCGAATCCCGTGCTGGAAATTCTTTATTGCACATCCGGCGGGCCGATCTGGCGCAATGCTGCTGCGCTTCTCAGGCGGACATAGCGGTTCGGATCGTGCCGTTGCAAGTCTTCCAAAGCCCGCACCACGCGTTGCACCGACGGCTCGGCATTGCCAAGCGCAACCGCTGGCGCATTTGGAGCCATCATTGGCATATCGGAATCAGGCGGTTCGGGTGGCTCATTTGCCACAACCATCCTGGAACCCGATTCGAGTTCCAGCGAACGCACCAGCAAGTTCACCGCTTCCACGCGGACTCCAGGATTGGCGTCACGGTCCAGCGATTGCAGAAGTACATCGCGCACATCTTCGTCTCCGGCCACGTCGCGCAACGCTTCCAGCGCTTTCATTCGCACCGCGGGATTCTGGTCACGGCGAACTGCGTCCAGCAGTGCGCTGCGAATTTCCACGTCGTGGATTCGCGATTTCAGCGCGTCCAGGCAATCCAGCCGCACTCCCGCGTCAAACCGGTCGCTGTTCTTCACCACGTACGTCAAAACGCGCCGCATATCCGAATCATCTACGTTCCCTGACAAAACCAGCGGCTGCTCCGCACGAAGTTGTACTTGAAAAGTTCCCGGCGCGGCATCCGTGGTGGGAGCGAAGTTGATTCCGTATACTGCCATCTTCGCCAGCTGCTCGTCAGAAACTTTCGGTGCCGCCGAAACTGTTACGGCTTTGCCAGTCAGGTTCGAGCTGTCGGTCGGCAGCCATTGCAACAATTGCACGCCAAGAATCGCGCCCGCTGCCAGAAGTCCCACGGCGCTCCATCCCGGCCGCAGCGCCATCCACCGCCGCACCAGTCCGAACGGCTGCCACCGTTGCGGCTCCGCTGGAACCGCCATCTCGTCCAACGATTCGGCAAGCTCGCTGCGGCATTGCGCCAGCATAGTTCCGCTGCGATCCAATTCATCCGCAGTTTGTGGAATCGTCGCCAGGCATTCCTGAAACGCGTCCTCCTCCGCAAGCAGCGCGCGGCATTCCGCGCAACTCTCCAGGTGCATTTCGATTGCGGCCCGTTCGTTTAGGGTCAACTCGTCGCAGGCCAGAAAAACCAGCAGCGGTCCAACTTCCGCGCAGCTCAATTTGTGTTCGCTCGCGCTCATCGCAGCTCTCCCAGTTCGTGCCGCAACTTTCGCGTCGCCCGGAAAAGAGAATTCTTCACGGTTTCTTCGGTAGTGCCCAGCACATCACCAATCGCGCGCAATTTTAATCCCTGATAATGCTTCATTTCAAACACAACTCGCTCGCGCGGAGACAGCCGCTCCATTGCTTTCGCGATCCGCGTTCGAATCTCGTTTCCCATCAACCGCCGTTCCGGGTCTAGTCCCGGCCGCAGTTCGCGCTGAAATTCAAAAAAATCGCGCGAGCCTTCATCCTGCCGGTTCAAATGTATTTCGGGAGCTTGATCTTCAGGGCGTGCCTGCCGCCGCCGCAAATGATCCAGGCACACGTTGGTCACGATGCGGTACAGCCAGGTATAAAAACTGCATTCGAAGCGGAAGCGGTGCAGATTGCGATAGACCTTCAGGAAGGCTTCCTGGTAAACGTCCCGAGCGTCTTCCGGACGCTTCATCAAATTCATGGCCAGACGCAGTACGTCGCGGTCGAACCGGCGCACCAATTCCTCGAAAGCCGCGCGATTCCCGGCCTGTGCCTCGATGACGAGGGACCGTTCGTCAAGTTCCGCCAAGGAGGTCACCGTGGCCAGTACGGCATCTGATCCGCCGGACCTGCCTGCGTTGTCAGCCAAAGCCAACGTCCAATGGGGAAGTGGCATATTCGCTTTCTCTTCGTGTTGAACCGCGCTATCCGTTTATTCTCCTAGCGTTACAAACAAACGGGGTCGTCGGCTAAACACGCAGCGCTGCGGTGTCATCCAATTTGGACGCACTTCCGCGCCTCAGGTAAGCAGCCACCTCTCTTATGACATACAACGAATGTCAGCGGCTATTTGTTTCGGAGGCAGGAAAGCTTTCCGGCGCTGGGGCCCGGGCAGCCTTGTCACCCAATTTTGCAACAATTTTCAAAACTTATCGGCTTTGCAATGCGGCTGAACTTTCTTGTGGCGTTTCTTTGGACCTGAGCCATGCTGTCAATGGCCAGATTAGTAGTATTCCTAACGCCGCCACGCACTCGATGCCTTGCACGTGGTAAAACTCGTCTGGTTGCGCAAGCATCTCCACGCAGCCCGATAGCAGCTGCGGAATTGCCAGCACCAGAAAATATCCCAGCAGGTTTAACCGTGCCACTTTTGCTATTCCAAATACCATCAATGTGAGGAATACCGCGCCGCCAATCCACTGCTTGAAGAAGTCCGCCGAGTTTCCCCAACCTGCCACCATCGCCAGTGACGCCAGCACAAAAAGCAGTCCGCGCACGATCGGTGATTTGCAATGCGCGGCAATAAAGGCTGCCGCCACTGCGATCGCTCCCGTGAGCAGCAATCCGTGTAGGATCGCCGCGGCCGAAATTGAAACCGCCGGCAGCGCCGCGTCAAAATCGTTGCCAAACGATGCACTGAGCGCTTGGTGCTGCGTCGGCCAGTGCATGGACGCCCAATCAGAAATACGCCTCAGTGCAACCAGAGCCGCCGTTCCACCCGCTCCGATCAGCAATGCGTCACGATAATAATTTTTCGTCATCCCGCGCCAACCCGGAAAATCGTTGTCCGCGAACGCCTGGCGCAGAAAAAACCACGCCATCGCGAATAGCAGCACGATCGCGCCTAAAAAGAAAAACATTCCAACCAGAAATCCGATGCCCAGCGCGCAGAATGCGAATTTCAGCGGAATCGCTGTCGAATATTGGCTTAACGCCTGCGCGACGCGGTTTCCAAAGGCGAAAACCAAAAGGTATGCAACAACTCCGTACAGTCCCCAAAGCGCGAATCGTCGCCACGGGACTTCCTTCATCAAATCGGACTTGATTTCCCGCAAAAAAAAGACCAGTGCCGTTACGCCAAATCCAATCATCAACAACGGCAGTAAAAAGTTAAAAATTGTGCGCGTCACGGACTGCTGTTCGCGCTCCCGTGCCCATTCATCAGGGATCTTGATAAATGTGCGGTAGCTGGTCACTTCGTCTCCCAACACCGAGAGCTGTATCCGTTGGAACGCATGTTTCGCAGGATCCACCGTCGCTTCGCTCCCCGTTTCGTCGAGCGCCTGATTTTCCTGCCAGATCAGTTTGTGATCCAGCCGCTTTGGCTTTTTTTCCGACGTCGCCTCCACCAGTGTCCACTGCGACAAGTCGATATTTTTGTTCGTGCGCAAAAATTCCTGCGCCTCGGCCAGCGCATCCTCTTTCGAAAGCGACGCACCGGCTGCCGCTTCCGGCAAGTCGTGATGCACGCTATGCAGCGTTCCATCCGGCCGCAGCACCACCGAATATTCTTCGGCCTGGCTATCGCGGAAAAACCGTGCGTGCCATAGCCCGCCAGGCACTCTCTTCTCATAAATCTCATTCAACGCCGGCACGCCTATCTTCTCGCGCAGGTATTCGTTTGCAGTCGAATCGGTCACATCCAAAAAAACGGTCGCCGTTTTATAGCTCTTCGTATCCACTCCGCGCTGTTTAAGTATTTCTTCCGAGCGCGCAGTGGCTTCTTTCGCGTCCACTTTCAATTTCAGGGAATCGCCCAACCGCGCCGGCTTCAGCCTCCACGCCGCAACTCCGCCCAACACAATGCATACACAGAGAAAACCAATCATGCTGCTGGAAAGCGCGCGATAGCTTCGCGTCGCGACTGCGATAGGCTCGCCTGCCAGTAACGTGCCCACTTGTGCTTCCGGTACTGGCACCGAGTCAGCGGCCCCACCCGGCTGAACCGCGCCATTCAAGAGATCCGCGTCGTCTTCAAACGAGCCTCGCCGCAACCGCGAATACACTGCAATGCCAAGAGGAAACACCACTGCGAGCCCTACCACCAGGCCGCTAATGCGGAAATACGGGCTGCTCGATCGAATCAGCAGCAATCCCACCAGCGATGCATCTACCGTGTAATGCCACACCAGCGTCGCCAGAATTCCCCACCGCAAAAATACGATTCCTACGCCGATCCCGATGAGGCCCACTTCCAGTCCGCGAATGTACGGCGGCTCGTTCGGATATGCCGTATGCAGAAATCCCCATGAAAACGCCGGCAAGATCACCGCAATCACGTTCGACTTCGTCACTTTCTGCAAAAGGGGAATCGCAAAAAGGCGGAACAGAAATTCTTCGCTAGTCGCAGCCAGCAATCCAATGGCAATTCCACCAATCCACGGAATCACCGTGCTTACCGAATCTTCGTAGTTCACTTCTTGCGGCGCCCACGCTCCGAAATGGTTTGCGATCAGATAAAACGCCACCAGGAATCCCATCTGCGCTGCGGCCAGTGACAATCCAACAATGCACGATGAGAAAAACTCCTTGCTCCGCAACCCGCGCCAGGTGAACGCCTGCCGCAACCGCAAAAACTGCGGTTTCGCGGCGCGATATAGCGGCTCGCCTCCCGGCAACACCAGCGTCACCGTCAGCGCCGATCCGATCCCAAATAGTAGCGCGCCCAACACCTGCTGTATCGCAAAGCTTCCGTACGCGGAATTCGTGTTGTACTGATAGAGGTCTAGCGGCCAGTGATTCAATTGCATCGCCGTCAGGAACACCGCAACGATCGCTCCTAGCTGCAGTGCCAGCGCCCAGCTGGTTTGTCCCTTGCGCGTTAGTTGTATTCCAATCCACAGACACGCGCCAAATAAAATCAGGTAAGGAATCACAGCCACTTGGTTGTAGAAAATATTTGTTGAACGCAGGTGCTCGTAGTCGCGCTCCCACTGCTCAGGCACTTTCAGCGTCTCGGTCGCTCCGCCAATGTCGTTGCCATGCAGCGCGATCTGCAATCGTTCCGGCGCGTCCTTGGCGCGGAATCCGTGCTTTTCCCAAGTGAACGACCAATCCGTGCGGTTCGGTTTCTTCTCGCTGTTCGCTTCTTCGGAAAGAAAATCCCAGTCGGCTGCATTCTTTCCCAGTTTCGCGGTCAGAAAATCCTGTGCCGTCTTCGCCGCTTCCGTACGGCTCGGCTCACCTCCGGCCTTGGCTTCCGGCACTTTGTGCACGTAGCCCGTGATTTTTCCTTCCGGGCTTACGCCGACGCGATACTCTTCTTCCTGATTCGGCCTGAAAAATCGCACATCCCAATTCCACACGTTCACTTCACTGGACATCATGCGATTGGCTTCTTTCAGCCCAACCTCGCGCTCCAGATACGTTTTCGCATTATCGTTCACGCCGAAAACGATCACCGAGCGGTATCCCGCCATGCTCGGTCCCAGCGACTCCACCAAATTCCGCGCCCGCTTCAGCGCCTCCTCGCGCGGCACCTTAAAATTGACCGACGCTTCCGGGAACGCCTCAAAAAAATGCCGTTGCGCGTACCACAGCCCCGCAATCCCAGCCAGCACCCACAGAACCAACGCCCGTTTTTCCCGACCGCTCAATCGCACCGTAGCCACCCGTGCCTCCGCTCTTTATTCGCCGCTTCTACCGCGCATGCAATGAACACCCACTCTATTCATACGCGCCTCACTCACGCAAGTAACCCTTGCCCCCAATGTGTTTCTAGCCGCGCAATACCTCGCTCGCCGTCCCTGGCCACCGATATTCCAATCCGTCATTCCGAGCGAACCGACCGAAGGTTCCGATCTTGTCGGAAGGAATCTCTCTGGGCTTTTCTCCGCGCATCCAGAGCCTCCGCGTTATCATTTTCCGCGTGGTTGTTTTTCTCTTTGCCCCCACTCATTCGCGGCCAAGTCCCAAATGTTATAATCTCTCGATGAACCGTCGCGTTCGCTACGAAATCCGCGGCCTAGCCTACTGGGCAGAGTGCGCCAACCCCTTCCGCAATACCGTCACCGCGCGCCACCTGCCACTCGGCCTGCGCATGCAAGGCTACAAACGCGATTGCGTCGGTCGCGGCCTCTATCGCCGTGGCGAGCACGAACCCGGCCTCACAAAATATCTCCTCGACACATATTCAAAATCTCCTGGCGGCAATTTTCTCGACGTCGGCGCCAACATCGGCTACTTTTCCTGCCTCCTCGGCAAACTTGCCGGGCCCGCCGGAAAAGTCGTTTCCATCGAACCCGAACCACAAAATCGCCAGCTCCTCGAAGCCAATCTCCGCAACAACAATTTGGAGAACGTAACCGTCCACGCCTGTGCTGTCGGCTCCGAAGAAGGCACCGCCAAAATGGGTATCTACAAACGCGCCAATCGCGGCCGCCACTCCCTGGTCGATCTCGAACCCTGCAAAAAATTCATCAACGTATCTGTGCGCCGCCTCGACGATCTTCTGAAAGACTCAGCAGTGAAGTCCTGGACGCTCATGAAAATTGATGTCGAGGGATTCGAGCCGTTCGCATTCGCTGGAGGCTCGGAAACTCTGTCCCGTACTGAGTCTCTCGCGCTTGAATTCGCGCCAGACTACTGGAAAAAATCCAATATCGAGCCCGCCACGGTTTTCAAAACGCTCGCCAACTATTTCTCCCGCATCGATCGCTTTTACGATCTCGATCTGCGCCCCATCACCGCAGCCGAATGCGCAAAAAGCGAAATCACTCTGGACTTGCTCCTCCGACGTTAACGCTCGGCAATCGACACCGCCGTCGCATTTCATATAGGGGCGCAGCACCGCTGTTCCCCAGCTTGCCCAGGCCTGCAATACATGCTTCGCCACAACACGGGATTCTTTGACCGTCATTCCGAGCGCAGCGAGGAATCTCTCTTACTCTTCGATCTGCACGCATCGCTGCGGCATCCCAAATTCATTTGCTACTACGGCGCCACGGTGCTATCGTTCGCCCCACTAGGGTCCAACTGGGGCCATTCATCCCCAAAATCCTCTTGTTCTAAACGAAAAAAATCGCATTAGGGAGAATCCGATGAAGAGAATGATTTGCTTGTTGACGTTCGCAATGTTGTTCGCCGCCGCCTCGGCATGCCTGGCCGCTGACGACGCAAACATGGGTACCTGGAAGCTCAACGAGGCCAAGTCCAAGTTCAGCGCCGGCGCTCCGAAAAACCACACGGTCGTTTACGAAGCAGCCGGCGACAGCGTGAAAGTCACGGTTGACGGTGTCGGCACCGACGGCAAACCTACCCACAACGAATGGACAGGCAAGTTCGACGGCAAAGACTATCCGCTGACGGGCGATCCTACCGCTGACACCCGTTCCTACAAGAAGATCAGCGCTCGCACCATGGAACTGGCCAACAAAAAGGATGGCAAGGCTGTCGCCACCGGAAAGATCGCCGTTTCGGCCGACGGCAAGTCCCGCACCGTAACCGTCAACGGCACCGACGCCAGCGGAAAGAAAGTAACCAGCACCGCCGTTTACGACAAACAATAATCCGCCAATTTGAGAATTCTCCACGGGGCCGCGTTTTTTTGCGGCCTCGTGTTTTTAGTCGTACCTTTTCATGCCCAACGAAAAAGGAGAACCGATGAGCCGATTCTTAAGTGTTTGCTTGCTGGCAGTCTGCGGGACCATTTCGATCCTGGCGGCGTCTCATCCTCCGCAGAGCACTTCGATGGCCGGCGACCGCGCTAACGTTTCGAAAGCAACCATCGAGGGCTTGCTTAGGGATGTTGCCTGTCCTATTCAGAACCTCGATTCAAGTTCGACTCGCTTAAGCCTCAAATGCGTGACGGACTGCGTGAAGGGTGGTTCGCCGCTCGTGATTCTGACCAGTGATGGTCATCTGTATTTCCCCATCTCTGCCAAAATGCCTGACACCGACCAGCGACAGAAACTGATGCCATTCGTCGGCAAATACGTGCGGGCTAGCGGGACCGTATTTGAGCGGACAGGGACGCATGCGATTGTGATTACGGAAATTAAGGAAATGAAAGAAATCCACTTGACGATCGAGGAGAAGTGACTCAGGCAGGAAGTTAGCCCGCCACAAAATGCTCAAAGCTCGACTCGACTTTTTAACATACCAGTCAGCCAGGATCACGCTCGACGCTAATCAGTTTTTCTTAGCGCTCGCTGCCGCAACATCCGCTTCTCGTAGTGAATTGTGCAGGTTCAGCACGTACCACCGCCCGTGCTCTCGCCTGCACATGGACATCCCATGCCCAACCACGCGCTCCTCCGGCGCTTCGATCTCATACTCATACGAGTACCACAGCGCGTCTCCAAAACTCTTTACGTCCTGCAGCTTCATCCTGTAGCCGAGATTGGGCGCGTATTTCATGTACCGGCGTTCCAGATACGCAACCGCTTGTTTCCGCCCGTGATACTCTCCGTCCGGCGTGTACAGAACGATTTCCGGATCGAAGCATTCTTCGAGCACTTTCGCGTTCCCCTGCTCGAATGCTTCCGCGCACTGGTGCATTGCGGACTCCATCTGCGCGTACATCGCTCGCGCATCGTTCGACTCCGGCCCCCTCGATTCTGGCGCCAAAGAAGCCACCTGCCGTCGCAAATCGATCGTCACTCCCATTTTGTCCAAAAGGTCGACGCCGAGTATTCCGTCAATGCGCATCCCACAGGCCTTCCCGATGGGACTCAAATCGATCGCTGGCAGTCTTAAACCGTGCAACTGATGGCTGCCTAGATTCAGTTCTGGCAGGCGCACTTCCCGTGCGCTGGTCGCCGCCGTTCCGTTCCACGACGTCACTTGAATCTCTTTCGATCGCCCGGAGGTGAAGCTGCTCAGGTTCAAAATTGTTGTGGCTCCCGTGTCAAGTAAGAAGCGCATCTCCGCCCCGTCGATTCTTACCCGCACCACCGGCAAGACGTCGCACTTCTCGATGGGAATCTCGTCGAAATTCGCGGTCGCCTGCCCGCCTGTTTTCTCTTGCGCTTGCGCAAGCTGAATGGCGCTAAACGACAGCAACACAATCAGCGAGCAGTTCCGTAGGAATCTCTTTGGCACTTTCATTTGACACCCGCCCGGTCTATCTATTCGGATGCCTTGCAAACATTCCTGTTACTTCCGTTTCCCAACTTTCACGTCGTTTTCGTGCCCCGTCTCGGGAAGGGCGTCAAGTGGAATCTGACGCGAAAGTGACCGGGTCCGATTCCCCGACTTAGTCGGAGTTGAGGCCAATCGGGCAACCGCTCTTGGCGCTGGCATCGGGCTCTAATCGAATATCGACGGCTAGCTCCTTGCCAGGCTTCAGACGGACCGGCTGCCTTTTTGTAACGACCACCGTTCCCGGAAAGTACCAAGTCTTGTAACCATCAAGGTAAATTGCGACTAGAACATCCGTATCTGCTGGCACTAGCAGTTTGTAGCTGGGTTTGACCAACCCGCTCCCACTTAAAAAGTTATTCGGTTCCAATGCTCTTCTGAATTCAACACAAGGACTCAGAGGTGCGTTTGTAAATGCATCTGCGACGGTGCCGCGTAAAACTCCTCCCTTGGGTCCAAGTTGAATTACAACGCTTCGGGAAGGATTCTTCGCGCTGAGCGCAACTGTTTTCAATTTTCCGTCACTATAAAATTGCTGACTCATATCGGGATAGTCTTCGTCTTCTTTTTTGGCGGCCACCGCGAAGTCACCAAACCAAGAACGAGCAATTCGGATGCTAAAGTGCCCGCTTTCGTCACTGTTAACATGAGGGATTATTGCGCCCAATGCTTTGCCTAGAGGAACCGCGTAGACCGTCGCTCCGTAGACGGGTTTGCCGTCTTCGTACGCAATGGTCCCATCAATCAGTCCGCCCTCGTCTTTTGTCGAGGAAGCTGCCAGTGGGAACATGGCGAGGAACTGCAAAATGAGAAGGCACGCTGGACGAGAACCTCGCATGGACTACATTCTTGCACAAGTCGGCGCAAAGTCCTGATTTACGCGGTATCGGAAACTGATCGCGTCCTCGCCTTTTGTACTCCCGCCTCTTCTCGGCTATAACTCCCTTTATGCCCGACGGCCTGCAAACCAACGTCCAGATGATCAAAGGTGTAGGCCCGCAGCGCGCCGAACTGCTCGCCAAACGGGGCATCCACACTCAAGAAGACCTTCTCCGCTATCTCCCATTCCGCTACGAAGATCGCCTGCACTTTTCGCAAATCAAAGACGTCCGCCCCAACAATATTTTTACGCTGCGCGTCCGTGTCGCCAGCGGTCAGGCCGTTCGCGGCATGCGCGGACGCGACGCCATCTATCACCTTCTCGTGCAGGACGATACCGGTTCGCTTCCCTGCAGGTTTTTTCACGGCGGCTATCTCGAAGGCCGTCTGAAACCCGGGCAACTTCTCGTGCTGCATGGCAAAGCCGAAGTGGACCGCCTCCGTCCCGCCCGCATTGAAATGATCAATCCGCAATTCGAACTTCTCAGCGGAACCAATTCGGAAGAAGGCCAGGACTCCACCGAAGTCGGCCGCATCGTTCCCATTTACGAAGCCATCGGCACTTTCGGCACGCGTTCCATTCGCCGCGCCACTTACGCGGCGCTACAACAAGTTGACGCGCATCTTCCCGATCTCCTTCCAGCCTCGATCCGCGCTCGCTTAGGATTTCCTTCGCGCCGCGATGCCATCATCTACACGCACTTCCCGCCCGCCGGAGAATCCGTGGACGCCCTTAACCAATTCCGCTCTCCGGCCCAGCAAAGACTCATCTTTGAGGAATTTTTCTTTTACCAGTTAAGTCTCGCACTCAATCGCAAACTCGCCCGTAAAGCCGACGCCATCGCGTTCCACTTGCGCGAAGACCGCATCCGCGAAGCCTTGAAAAAAATGCTTCCTTTCAAGCCCACTGCCGCGCAAAAACGGGTACTCGCGGAGATTGCCGCTGACCTCGAAAGGCCTGTTCCTATGAATCGCCTCCTACAAGGCGATGTTGGCAGTGGGAAAACCATCGTCGCTCTCCAGGCCGCCGTCATCGCCATCGAAAACGGTTGCCAAGCCGCTCTCATGGCGCCTACAGAAATTCTCGCCGTGCAGCATTTTCTTTCCGCCGGCCGTATCCTCGAAAAGTCTGGCTACAAAGTCGAACTCCTCATCAGCGGCATGAAACATGCCGAAAAAACAGCTGCCCTCCAGCGCATTGCAAATGGTGAAGCCCAACTTGTCGTCGGCACCCACGCCCTCATCGAAGACAACGTCGCTTTCGCGCGCCTCGGATTCGTCGCCATTGATGAACAACACCGCTTCGGCGTGCTGCAACGAAAAAAGCTCATGGATAAAGCCGCTTCCCGCGGCCATTCCCCGCACGTTCTCGTTCTCACCGCTACTCCAATTCCTCGCACGCTCTCGCTTACCCTTTACGGGGATCTCGATGTCTCCGTGCTCGATGAATTGCCGCCCGGACGCACGCCCATCGAAACCCGCACCACCACCGAACAGCACCTCGTTGGAGTCTGGGAGTTTCTCCGCCGTGAAGCTGCCGCAGGCCATCAGGCCTACATCGTCTACCCAGTGATCGAAGAATCTAAACTCGAACTCAAGGCCGCCATCGAAGAATTCGAACGCCTCTCGAAACAAGTTTTTCCAAAACTGAAACTCGGCCTGCTCCACGGACGTTTGTCCAGTGAAGAAAAAGAAGCCGTGATGCAATCCTTTCGAAAAAACGAAACGCAAATCCTCGTTTCCACAACCGTAATCGAAGTCGGCGTGGACGTCCCCAACGCCACCGTTATGATCATCGAACACGCCGAACGCTTCGGTCTCTCCCAGCTGCATCAGTTGCGCGGACGCATCGGACGCGGCGCACAGAAATCGCATTGCATCCTGGTCGCGCCTTTTCGAATGACAGACGACGCCCGCGCTCGCCTCGAAACCATGGTTCGAACCGCCAACGGTTTCGAAATAGCCGAAACCGATTTGCAATTGCGCGGCCCGGGCGAATTTTTTGGCACTCGCCAGTCCGGCGAAATGGGTTTCCACGTAGCCAATCCGCTGCGTGACCGCGAATTCCTGGAAACCGCTCGCAAGGAAGCCTTCGATCTGGCCGAAGACTCGCAACGCAGCGAAGAGCTACGACAAACTCTGCGCGCCCTTCCCGCCCAATGGCAGCGCCGCTATCATCTCGCCCAGATTGGCTGATGCTTATGACTCGCAAGAATATTTCCGATCGAAACGTTTTCCGCCTTCAGTTTTGGGAAGTTGCCTGAGCATGCGCATCATTGCCGGCAAATTCCGTTCGCGCCAGCTGAAGTCGCTCAAAGGTCTCGCGCTCCGTCCCACCAGCGACATGCTTCGCGAAACTCTCTTCAACATTCTCGGCCCGCGCGTGGACGGTTCGCGTTTCCTCGACCTTTTTGCAGGAACCGGCGCAGTAGGAATCGAAGCCATCAGTCGCGGGGCCATTTCCGCCGTCTTCGTAGAAAATCATCCCGCAGCCGCCCGTCTGATCCGCGAAAACCTCGCCTCACTGGAAATTAAGGCCGAAGCGCGGATCATTGCCACGGCAGTCACTTCAGCGCTTGCAAAACTCGAAACCGAATACGCAGCCGCAAAAGATAACCGTTCCGCGGTATTTGATTTCATTTTTCTCGATCCGCCCTACGCCAACAAAAACGATTACGAACTGACTTTCGATGCTCTTTCCAATTCTTCTTTGCTGTCAGAATCCACAATCCTGATCGCCGAACACCACAAAAAATCCCAGCTGAAAAATTCCGTCGGCTCCCTCCAGCAATTCCGCACCCTGACCCAAGGCGACGCCTCCCTCAGCTTCTATAGACTTGCTTAGTGGCCCATTACTCGTCATTCCGAGCGAAGCGAGGAATCTGCTTTTTCTGTCGCCGTGCACCGACCCACACAACTTTCTGCGTGGTCCCGTCATCTATCTCCTATTCGAAGCACGCGCCTATTTCACCCACCCAATAATTGCGACCGTCCAGCCGAAAATTACGTTTAACGGGGTATAATGGAGAATCGCATGTCTGCGTTCGAATCAAATAATCCCTTGGACCTGCTCGGTCAGGCCCCTCCGCCCGCCTCAGCACTCGACTTGCACGGTTCGAACGAACCGCAACTCGAACTCGGCTGGGGACAATTCCATCAGGGTATCGCCAGCAATTTCGCGGAATTGTTCCGCCGCGCTGGCCTCTCCAAAAATCTTCTCTCCGCAGGTTTTTTCAAGGATGTCTGGGTCGAACGCCGCCTGCCGCGCCGCGCAATTGTCGCGGCGGCTCTCTGGCACATCGCGTTTATCGCCCTGCCGCTGCCGCAAATTTCCGGGCCGAAAACAAATCCCGCATTCGCCAACACCCAACTCACCTGGTCCGGACAAATCGAGGATTTTCCGCTCCTTGAAATTCCTGCTGCAAAACCAAAAACAGTTCCGCGCGCCGCACAAAATAAGTCGCTTGCGCCGGATGGCGGGGACGCGTTCCATCCGCGGCAAAGAATTTTCACCGACCCGGTGCATCCGACGCACCCGCGACAAACTTTGATAAATCCGTCCGCGCCGCCGCTGGCGCCAAAACTTCAGCAGAATCTTCCGAACATGGTACAGCTGGCGCAATCGGCTGCGCCGTCGCGCCCCCATCTTGAAATCAGCCAGGAGACTTTGCGGAAATTGCACCCGCGCGAGAAGCATTTCAAAGTCAATTCGAATGCGCCCGCTCCGGAAATGCAGATCAGCGAACAGCGCACGGAAGAGTTAAATCTGGCGATGAACAACGCCGGGCCGGAGCGCCCAAAATTGCAAATCAACGCTGGCGTCGCCCCGCGAGTTTCGCAAAGAAAGCAGGAAGGCGAAGCCGATGCCGCGCCGGAAGTTTCCGCTCCGCTCAGCGCTTCGAATGGCGGCGCGCAAACGCTGATTGCGCTTTCCGCTACGCCGGGACCGCCGGCGCCGGTCGCGCCACCGCCAGGGAATTTAGCGGCGCGGGTGGCGATTTCGCCGGAGGGGAAAAAGCCGGGAACGCCCGGCGGCAGTCCCGATGCGAAACCAAGCAGCGGCGGAAATTCGGGAGCGAGCGCGGGCGGAGCGGGAACCAGCTCGACTGGCGTGAGTATTTCCGGCGGATCTCCGCGCAGCGCGAATGTTACTTCCGGTCTTGGCGCGGGGAAAATTGCCATGCCGTCCTCGCGCCCGGTTTACACGCGAGCGGAGGCGCAGCGCGCTTCGCAAGAACCGGAACTGCAAACCGGGCCGCCAAATTTTGCGTTGCTGGCGCCGGGAGCGAAGCCGGAAGTTATTTTTGCGCGGCGGCGGGTTTACTCGATGAACGTGAACATGCCGAATTTGAACAGCGCCACCGGAAGCTGGATTCTGAACTTTGCGGAAATGCATTCATCGCCAACCGGGCCGCAAATGAAAACATCAGATGAAATTGCCGAGCCGTCGCCGCTGCACAAAGTGGATCCGAAATATCCGCCGACGCTGATGGCCGAACACGTCGAAGGCGAAGTAATTTTGTACGCGGTAATTCGCCGTGACGGTTCGGTGGACAGCATTCAGGTCGTGCGCGGAATCGACCCGCTGTTGGACGCGAACGCGGTGCGCGCGCTGGCGCAGTGGAAATTCCGTCCGGCGGAGCGCCAGGGCGAGACGGTGAACCTGGAAGCGATTGTGCATATTCCATTCCACGCTCCGGAGCAGCAGTAGCGTCGCGCGGGCATTCTCGTCTCTCGGCAATCGAAGAGAGATTCCTTCCGACAAGGTCGGAACCTCCGGACGTTTCGCCCGGGATGACGGTTAAGCACATTACTGAAAACTCTTTTCCGCGAGTTTTACCAGCGTGAAGAGCGCGTGATTCACCGGCACGGGAACATTTAGTTCGCGGGCGCGGCGGACGATGAATCCGTTCAGCGAATCGATTTCGGTCTTTTTGTTGCGCATCATGTCTTGCGAAGTGGAGCTGCGTGTTGCGGCCATGGATTCGGCGACTTTGTAAGCGCCGGCCAGAGCGGCTTTTGGATCTTCGAGTCCGGCGGGCTGGACGCCGCTGGCTTTTGCCACCGCGAGAACTTCATAAACAGTTGTTTCAACAAGTTGTTTCGCGTCGGCGCTGGCAAGAATTTCGCCGTAGGTGACTTTGCCCAGTGCGGAGAGCGCGTTCAACGCGCAATTCCAAACCAGCTTGGTCCAAAGTTCGCCAGAAAGATTTTCCGAAATGCGGCAAGGAACTTTTGCGCGGGTGAAAACGGCTGCGATGCGTTCCGTGATTTCATTCTGCGGACCGAGAACCAGGTCGCCGCGGCCGACGTGTTTTACCGTGCCAGGTGCGGGAACGGAAGCAGCGACGTAAACCGCGGCGGGCAACGCCTTCAGGCCGGAAACGGCTTCGATTTGTTCCGCGTTGTCCGCTCCATTTTGCATGCTGACGATGACGGCATCTTTCGCGAGTACTTTTGCAAGGGCGCGGGCAGTTTCCGCGGTGTCCGTGGTTTTTACGCAAAACAAAATAATTTCCGCTCCGCGAGCGGCAGCGAGATCAGCGGAGGCCTCGACTTTTACGTGCTCCTGAAATTGAACGGTGTCGAGGAACAATCCGTTCTGTTTCACGGCGTCAACGAATGCCGGGCGTCCTATGAAAACTACCGGGGCACCGGCACGGGCAAGCATTCCGCCGAAGTAACCACCGACCGCCCCTGCTCCCACCACTGCAACCTTCGGCCATGCTCCTGTGCTCATTTCGCCCTCATTGGTCTTGAAGCTACAGCGCTATTTTACCTTGAGAGCGCATTTTAGGTGCGAGCGGGGCGCGTGTACGGTTGCGGGTCGTCAGTTACCGTCGTCGGAAGCCGAGAGGTGCGGCGGCCAAGCGTCGCTGCGTTTGGACTAAATTCCAGTGTTCTCCTAGTCCGGAGGTCAAAGTACCCATCAGTGTCAGATGCCGAATATGAACTGCGGAATGTGCATCGCGCGTATGGAATTAGACACCATAGTGGTGGGCTAGGGTAGGGTCTCCTTCGCCCTTCCCAAATTGGCTCTTGTGGGCGGGGCGCGGCATCGGAAGGATAGAGGTGAGGCGAGTTTCAAAAGCGGCGACTTGGGCTTGTCGGGCTGTTGTTGGATGGGAGCGATCACGATGAGATTCCTACCGACAGAGTCGGAATCTTCAATGGATTGTGGCTGCTCGGGATGAACTAGAAGCTGCGATGCCCTAAAGAGGGGAAATTAAGCTGGCTACTGTGCGTGGGGCGAAGCCCCGCCTCTGCGAAGAATAAAGATTAGGTAAGGCAAAGCGGCATCGAGCCGCCGCACTCCAAAAAGAGGAGAAAAGATATGGCGACAGCGATCAATCCTGCGGCAAAGAATCGTGAGGGAGCAGTGGATTGGCGGAATGAGTGGAATGAGTTTGAGGGGGCTACGTATTTGAATTTGGCGGGGCAGAGTCCTGTGCCGAAGGCGGCGGTAAAGGCCTTGCAGAATGCGATCGAGTGGAAGAAGGCGCCGCACCAGCTACCGGATGGGGCGTTTTTTGATGTGCCGAACCGGGTGCGGGCTGCGATTGCAAAGCTGATTAACGCGGAGGCGGACGAAATTGCGCTGACTTCCGGAGCGAGTCCGGGAATGGCCGCGGTTGCTTACGGGTTGGCGTGGAAGCCGGGCGATGAAGTGATTACGGCGAGCGGGGAGTTTCCGCTGCAATATGCGACCTGGAAACCGATGGAGGAGCGCGAGGGGATTGTGGTGAAAGTCGTCAAGCCGAGTGGGGATTTTCACGCTGCGGAAGATTTTATTGCGGCGCTGACGGCAAAGACGCGGTTGGTTTCGGTGAGCATGGTGCGGTTCGATAACGCCACGTTGATTGACTCCGCAAGGTTGGCGGCGGCTTGCCATGCGCAGGGTGCGCTGTTGTTGCTGGACGTGAGCCAGTGCTGCGGCGCAGTGCCGATGGACATAAAGGCGATGGGCGCGGATTTTCTGGTGTGCGCGGGATACAAGTGGCTGCTGGGTCCGTTTGGCACGGGATTTTTCTTTGCGAAGCGCGAGCTGCTCGCGAAGATGCGGCCGGGACCGTTTTATTGGATGGCGGCGGATGGCGCGGACAATTTTGCGGCGCTGGCGACGGCTCCGCCGAGACCGGCGCAAGCGGCTCGACGATGGGATGCGGCGGAGACGGCGAACTTTTACAACCTGGCGGCGTTGGAAGCGGGACTGGAGCTGGTGCTGCGCGCGGGGGCGGAGAGGGTGATGGAGCACAATCACAAATTGATCGAGCTACTGTTTTCGCGGCTGCCGGTGGATCGTTGCGTGGTGGCGAGTCCGAGGGAGCGGGCGCGGCGCGGTCCTTATGGATGTTTTCAGGGGCGGACGCCGGAAAAGACGAAGGAGCTATACGACAAGTTGCGAAGCGAAAATGTGATTACGAGTTTGCGTGAAGGGAAGATTCGGGTGTCGCCGTATTTGTACAACAATGAGCGGGACATTGACCGGTTGATCGCTGTGATTACGCGTTGAGGGAGAGAGAGAAAGAGAAAAGATAACGCAGAGGCGCTGAGGACGCGGAGATTCGCAGAGAAGACCAAGCGGCGCGCGAGGCGGGCGTCAAGTACACGAACGCGCTACGCTGTCCAAGATCCGGAATTAGGGAGCAGGGATGCTGGCCGCGGATTGGTTTTCGCTTTCGATTTGAGCCAGTTCCGCGCGCAGTTGTGCCGCTTCGGCGCGATCTTTTGCCGCCTCGATTTGATACTTGGTGATCGGGACGCTTTCGATCGCCTTGAAAACCTTGGTGATCGCGTCGTTTTTGCCTTTGCCGCTATGTTCGAGCTGGTAGGCAAGATCGTCCTGGTATTGTGCGTCGCCTTCCAAACCGGCAATGCGGCGCTGCAGATCGTCGATCTTCACCCAGCGCTCAGCCCTCGCGAGGGCGGGGTCGTTGACACGCGCGGTGGCATTTTGCAACGTGCCGTTTTCGTCCAGATCGGACGTAAAATCGGCAAGATTCCTTTGGCCGTGGATATTGCCCTGGCCGGCAGACAATTGGTACCAACTCAAGGCCTCGGCATCATCGGGCTTTACGCCCTGCCCGTACTGATACATCCAGCCGATCTGATTTGCCGCGTTGCTGTTTCCGTGCGCCGCGGCTTCGGCGAACAATGACATGGCCTTGGCATAATCGGTTCGCACACCGATGCCATTCTCGAACATATAACCGATATTTTCCTGGGCGTCGTTGCTGCCATGTTCCGCGGCTTTGTTAAACCAGACGAGAGCCTCAGCGTAGTTCGTTTGCTGGCCCCACCCTTCTTCAGCAAAGAAGCCTAATTGATTTTCGGCGTCGGAGTTGCCGTGGCCGGCGGCGCGGAGATACCAGGAATGGGCTTGGACTAAGTCCTGCTTCACGCCATACCCGCATTGATAAAAGTAGCCGACCTGCTTTTCCGCCTGCGCGAGATTCTGGTCGGCCGCTTTGCGGTACCAGTCCAGGGCTTGCTTGTAATCACGCTTCACGCCAACTCCATCCTCGTACATCCCGCCCAGATCGTATTCTGCGAGCGCATTGTTCTGCTTTGCTGCCGAACGATAGTAGGCCAGAGCGCGCTTGTAATCCCGCGGCACACCGAATTTATGCTGATACATGTTGCCGAGTTGAGTCTGAGCAGGAGCGAAGCCTTGACTAGCGGACTTTTGATACCAGAGCAGAGCCTGGGGGTAGTCATGAAGAACGCCGTCGCCGCGATAATAGTAGTTTGCAAGGGCGAACTGCGCTTGCCGATCTCCTGCGGCGGCAGGGTCGCGAAGAGAATTGAAGTCGTTGTCTGGCCCTGGCACCGTCGCCTGGGGCGAAGTTTGAACCGGTGCCTGCGCGTGCACCACGGAAACGAGCACGAACATAAGTAAAGCCGTCAGGGAAGTTATTGTCCGGAGACTCATGGAGATTCCTCCCTCGTCGCGATCTGCTGCACGGCATCCCGCTGCAATTGTGTGCCGCCCTGAAGTAGCCTGGCAGGCCGAGCCCCATCTTGACGATAGACTGCCGGTACTAAAGCGAGAGAATGTGCTCAAAGTTGTATTCGAGGGTGGGCGGGCAAAAAGCCCGATTGATCGCGATGCGATGTGTGAATCAGGGCCAGATCAACACCGAACTAGTAGGCGTACGCTTTGAGGAAGACGAAAACCACCACGCCGGTGACGGAAACGTAGAGCCAAATGGGGAAGGTGAAGCGCGCGATTCGGCGGTGCATTGCGAAGCGACCAGTAAGCGAAAAAAAAAACGTGGTCAGCACCATTGGCAGAGCGACGATGGAAAGGATTACATGGCTGGCCAAAATGGAAAGGTACAGCGTGCGCACTGAGCCGTGGCCGGGGAAGATTGTGTCGCCGTGCAGCGCGTGGTTGGCGATGTAGCTGACGAGAAAAGCCGAAGAGAAGGCGAAAGCCAGCAACATGCTGGCGCGATGCGCTCCTATGTTGCGGTGTTTGATGAAATAGAATCCGACGCAGAGAGTAATCGCGCAGAGGCCGTTCAGAAGCGCGTTGAGAGCCGGTAGAAACATCCAGCGCCCGGCGAAATCGGCCGAAGCGTGATGGACGTACAGCAGCCAGAGCAGGAAGGACACGGCGAGGCCACTGATTATGATGATCGCGCCCACGATTGAGCGCGGGCTAGACTGAGCCTGTTCCATGGTGATAATTACATCACAAATGCACATCCCCAAGTCTAGAATCGCGGCAGACTTGAGGACATGAAACCCAACGTCCAGCGTTCTCGCATCTAATGTGGTGATGCGTAGAGAGAAACTGGTCGAATCTTTTTTGCTGTTAATTTTTATTGGAATTGGCGGAGGGTGTGCCGCGCGGCAGAGTGCTGTTCCTTCGCCGCATCAGTACGCTCTTGCGGAGAGGATGGTTGTTCCGGGAATCAAGGATTTCGGAAAGGTTGATGAATATTTATATCGCGGGGCGCAGCCGAAGCCGGAAGGGATCGAGGAACTGAAGAAACTGGGGATTGACACGATTGTTGATTTGCGTGGCGAACGGCACGGGTTGATGGAGAAAGAACGCACGCATGTGGAGGCCCGGGGAATGCGGCTGGTTAGTATTCCGGGGACGGGTTGGACAGCGCCGCGAGACGAACAGATGGCACAGTTTTTTGCCTTGATGACCGCAAGTCCGCGGCCGAAGATTTTTATACATTGCTGGTTTGGCGGCGATCGCGACGGGATGTTCGTGGCCGCATACCGGATTGCGTTTGATGGATGGACGGCGGCGGAGGCGATCCACGAAATGAAGGCGTTCCATTACAAGGAATTTCTTCATCCGAACATGAAGTGGTATGTGCGGAAATTTCCGGAGCGGCTTGCGAAGTCGCCGGTGTTGGCGGCGTACCGGCAGATGGCGCAAAAGAGCGAGCAAGGTTCCGTCGGGCCGGCGAACTGCAAGTGAATTGTTCTACGGTACAGCAACAAACGCCCGCCTGGGAAGGCGGCCGCTACAAAAACAAGAAAAAACTAGAAGTGGGAGCGGAGTTCGCGGAAGGCCGGGAGAATGACGAGCTTGCCGGAGCCGGCCATGACTGGTTCGTGTTCCATGTGCCAGGTGTGCTGGTGCGGGATGTAGACGGCGTTGAGGCCGACTTTCATGGCGGGATTGATGTCGCTGCGCGGACTGTTGCCGATCATCCAGCCCTGCGTCTTCACAATTTTGTGTTTGTTGACCAGGCCCGTGTAGGTGACGGTGTCTTTTTCCGGGACGATTTCGATGGCTTCGAAAAAACCCTGCAGGCCGGAGCGCTGAACCTTTGCGGATTGCTCGGCGGGTTCACCTTTGGTGAAGAGGATCAACCGATGGCGCTCGGTGAGGTAGGCGAGCGTTTCCGGGACGCCATCGAGAATTTGTGGCGGGGTGCTTTCGAGCTCGATGACGCGGGTGTGGATTTCCGCGAGGGTTTCACGCTTGGCCATCTGGTCGGCGAGCTTAAGGTAAGTTTCTTCGAGGGAACGGCCGAAGCTGCGCACGCCGTAGCCGTACTGACGGATGTTCTTGCGCTCGGTTTCGTTGAGGATGTGTCGGATGTAGGCGCGGGCGTAACCGCAGGGCTCGACGAGGGTGATGAAATCTTCGATGAGTTTTTCGAAGAAGACATTGTTTTCCCATAGGGTGTCGTCGGCGTCGATCATCAGGGTGTGGCGTCGCATCTAGCGGGCTGTCCAATCAGCGGATTTCTGAAACTGAGTCACAAAATATCAGTGTAGCAGGCGAAGGGAATCTTCCGCGATATCCGCGGCTGCGGTAGGACGGGCCATTTGCGCTGCTGCGCCGCGCATTTTGTTTATGAGGGCGGGATCGTTGAGGAGTTTGGCGATTTTCCACGCGGCTGCGGGGAGATTGTTGCAGCGAATGGCCGCGCCGGCTTCAAGCAAATGATCGGCGTTGCGAAACTCCTGGCCAGGGATGGGTTCGATGAGCGCCATGGGGAGATGGCGGGCGAGAGCTTCGGAAGTGGTGAGGCCGCCGGCTTTGCCGACGAGAAGATCGGCGGCGGCCATGTACTGATCCATTTGGGTGGTGAAGCCGACGGGAACGAGGCGAGGAGAGTCATTCGCTAAGGTGCCAGCAGAGGCGGCGATCTCGTCGAGGCGTTTTTTCATTTTTTCGGATTTGCCGGCGATGGCCACGAGTTGCCAGGGTTTTTGCAGAGCCAAAAGATCGCGGACCAGTTGTTCGAGCGGGCCGATGCCATAGCCACCGGCGGCGAGAAGGAGAATAGGAGATTCTGCATCGAGGTTTAGGGCCGAGCGGGCGGCGGCACGGTCCAGCGGAACGGCGAAGAGTGGATCGATTGGGATGCCAGGGACGCGAACAATTTCTCGCGGCACGCCGATGCGGGCGAGGTACTCGGCAGCTTCCTGCAGTGCGACATAGTAGCGTCCAACGGTGCGGCACAGCCACATCGCGTGCACATCGTAGTCGGTGACGACGATGGCATTTTTGGCGCGGAGTTTCTTCTTTGCGATTAGCCAGGCGATGATTTCCGCGGGAAGAAAATGAGTGGCTACGCACAGGTCGGGCTGGACGCGTTTGAGAAGGCGGATCATGGGCTGAGAATTCAGGCGATCAAGCGTGAGGCGGCGGCGCGGATGCTGCCAGGGCTGGTCGGTGCGTTCGTAGACGACACCCATTAAATCGGGAGCGCGGCGGACCATGGAGATGTAACTTTTGTCATAAGCGCGTTGAAAAAGTTTGCTGACGTAATCGATCGCGTCGATGTGTTCGACTTGGCAATCGCCGCGGGCGATAAACGCTTTTTCCAAAGCTTGCGCGGCGCGAACGTGGCCGGCTCCAGAGGAAGCGGAGAGCAAGAGTACGCGAGGTTTGTGCGTCATACGACGGGAGAGTTGGCTGTGGGATGCGCGAAGTTGTCGGCAAAAAGCAGATTCCTTCCGACCGAATCGGAACCTTTGGTCGCTTCGCCCGCAATGCCAATATGGCAGGAAGAAATCATGCCGATTTCCTGGCGCTGGAGGCGAGCTTTTCCAGAATGCCGCGGGCAATTTTTTGCGATTCGCCAAAGCGTACGAGGTAATCCTGGAACTGATGATTGATGGATTTGGCGTCTTCGACGCCCAACTGGTGACGGAGGATCATATCGCGAAGCTTAACAGGGTGCGGGAGGAGCGCGTCTTCCTGCAATTCTTCGAGAGCGGTGGCAGCGTCGTAGTGGTACATGGAGTCTCCTGCTAAAAGCGAGTCGAGATGATTGTACTCATTTGCGGAGTGGGAAGGAACGTAAGTAGCGACTAGGCGGCGTGGAGAAATTCGTAGCGGTCGATTTTTGCGGCGATGCCCATGCGGCCATTTTGAGTTGGTTCGACGCGCACCACTTCGCCATGACAGCGAATGTTGACGTCGCCGGAGCGGGTGACTTGTTCGGGCAGGGTGATGACGAACTCGATGGAACTGCCAAGCTTGAACTGAGCCGCGGCAAGAAAGTAGAGTCCACGATAACTGACGTCGCGGGTTTGTGCCGTAAGCTCGGGAGAATTCGAATCGCGCGGCAGAAGCCGCATCGGCAAAGTCATGTTGAATCGGCGAGCTTCGCGGCGGTCTGCTCCGTCGGGCATGGCACTCCTGGCTGCTGGAAAACTGCAAAACCGTACCATCGGTATATGGGAGACTGCAATGCTAAATTGCAGCAATTTAGCTCTAGTACCTTCCTTACGTTCGTTACAGTGGGTTGCCGAACCCTGCACAAGTTCTACCGGCTAATTCCGGAACGCCGGCGTAACGGTTTTGCGGTAGCGGGTAAGATAGAACTAGTACGAAAGCTTGCCTGGATAGTCAATCCCGGAATATACTTCGCGAAGACCCCGGCCCATCCGCAATGAGAACGCGTGCCTGCAATGCAGCGCCGCCTACATCCCCGTGTACGACTCCAGCTTCCGGCGAGGCTCAGGTGGTCTGCGCCTCTCGGTCAACGAACGGACCAATGCGAGACAGTAAATGTGTCCAAGGGCGGATTACTGCTGGCCTGCAACGAAGCTCACGGCGTGGGGCATCCGTTATGGGTGACAATTCCGTACGATCCGCAGGCCGCGGGGGCGCAGCCGGAAACGGTGGCGCGAGTCGTGCGGTGTTGGCCGGTGGGCGACGAAAAGTTGCCATATTGGAACGTGGCCATGCGATTCGAAGCTGCTGCGCAGGCCCGCACGCAGGGGAACGGCAAGCGCGCGGCAGACAAGAATCAGAACGGAACTGGAAACAAAGTTTCTTTGCCGATTCGCGTGCGGCCGCAGAACGTACCCTGGCACGAGGACACGATGACCCTGGAAGTGTCGCACGACAAACTAAAATTCGTGACGAATCGCGAATACGCTTTTGGCCAGCGCCTGCTGGTATCGTTTGACGCCGGCGGTGAGGCGCCGTGGAGCGGCGACGGAGAATGGGAAACTCAGGTAACCGGAATTGAAATGGAAGCGGGAAACGAAACGCTTTGCATCACGGTACGGAAAAAGAAGCCGTGAGCAATCGAGGCGAAACCCGCTTCTCGATTCATGTAGACTGTTTTAGCTGCCGATGAGCTCAACGCACGAATCGAAGAACTTCTTTTTGCAGGGTCCCGCGGGCAATCTTGAAGCGGTGCTATGGACGCCTCCGGCGGGCGCGCCTGGAATGGCCGCGCTGGTATGCCACCCGCATCCGCTTTTTGGCGGGACCATGCACAACAAAGTCGTTTTTCAGACCGCGAAAGCGCTGGACTCGTTGGGCATTGCGGTGCTGCGATTTAATTTTCGCGGCGCTGGATTGAGCGAAGGCGATCATGACAAAGGCCGAGGGGAGCTGGATGATGTGCGTGCGGCGCTGCAGTTTCTGGCTGGGGAATTTCCTGGAACGCCACTGCTGGTTGCAGGATTCAGTTTTGGATGCTGGGTGGGGCTGCGTGCGGGTTGCGAAGATGGGCGAGTGGAAAAGCTGATCGGGATTGGCGCGCCGGTGAACAACTCGGATTTTTCATACCTGGAGGAATGCGCCAAGCCGAAGTTATTTGTGCATGGTTCGAACGACGAGCATGGCGATGTGGAGAAGGTGCGACAGATGGTGGCGTCGCTGCCGGGCGAGAATGAGCTGGTGGTTGTGGATGGTGTGGACCATTTTTTCACCGGAAAGATTGATGAGTTGGGAAAAGCAATTCGAGAGTGGTTGCAACTGACGATGCACAACGTCGCGCGCGCCCCTGGTCGCGATTGAAGCCTTTTTCTTGCCGATATTGAAGCAGAGCGAGAGGTGTCGCCTGGTCCTAATCTGGGCGTTCAAGGCGCAGCATGCTGCGCCCGAGCTGAGAAAGTCTGAGCGATGCCAATCAGGATGAAGACTGGCCACGAGAGAAGAGCTTGGAAAATTGGTCGATAGTCGCGGGCGGCATGCTGACCAGTTTTGCGTTTGCCTGGACGTGCTCCTGGCGGGACATTCCGACCAGTGCGGTTGTTATCCCCGGTGAGGAGCGCACGAACTGCAATGCACGTTCGGCGTCCGAATCGAGGCCCAACGCTTCGGCGACAAATGCGGGCAGACCGCTGGCCACCTGCCCTTGCAAGAGAGAAGCGCTGGCGACCAGCGTGATGTTCAACTCCTCGGCAGCTTCCATGACGGTCATGGTTTTCCCGGCGACGGATTGATTGCCGAGAGTGAGAGCTTCGGTCATTCCCAGATTGAACGGCAACTGTACAAAACGAAAGTGATGACTGTCTCCGGCAATTTCTGCAGCGACGGCGTTGAGTTCGGCAAGCTGCAAAGTGTCGCGTGCGCGCGCGTCCTGACGGAATCCGTTCCAGGTGGCCACGCCGTAGAATCGAATTTTGCCGGTTTTTACCGCTGACTCCAGATAATAGAATGCCTCGCGGACGCGGCCGAGAAACTGCACCTTTGAAATTTCGCCAAGTTGGGTTTCCGGATTGTGCAGGTAGAAGACATCAATGCAATTGACGCCAAGATTAGCCATGCTGCGCGAGATTTGATCCTGCAAAAAGCGCGGAGCGATGCAGTGGCTTCCCGCGGCAATGTCCTTGGCGGAAAAAATTCCGCGTTGAATATATTCCTGGAAAAAATATTGATTGGGATCAGCGGGCATTTTGCCGTCGGGCGTGAGATAGCCTGCTTTGGTACAAAGCACCAGCTGGTCGCGCGAATAGCCTTTAGCCTCGAGTTGCACCAGCGCCGCTCCGATGCTGCGTTCACTACGCTGAAAGCGGTAATTGATAGCGGCGTCTGCGACGTTGATTCCACTCTCCACGGCCGCCACGATCGCCGCGGTGTATGCGGCGTCGGTGCGCTCGTCGGGCTGGCCGAGATAAGTTCCGATGCCGATGGACGATAGAACGAGGCCGTGAACTTCGCGAAAGTGTCCATCGGCGGCGCGGCCACGAAAGGATTCCGCGTAGCGCTTGGTGCCTTCCGCTGTTGCTCCATCGCTCATGAGTTTTTTTCTCTTTCTTCGCCGGGCTGAGGAAAATTGTTTTGCTGTGGCGCTTTATTTTGGCGCAGCAAGCTGGGTTTCGCCTCGGTTGGCGCGAGCAGCCGAGCACACGCCCGCATCATTCTCCGATATGGCCAGGCATTTGCGCGAAAGAAAATTTCGCCGTGGCGCGGATTGCTGTAAAACCAGCGGGCGAGGAGCCAGAGATGTTCGGACAGGTCGGCTTGTGGCCTGGCGGCGCTCGAGAGATTCCTTCCGACAAGGTCGGAACCTTCGGCCGCTGCGCTTCCCGCGAGGCGCGGGACCGGCGGAATGACGGATTGAGGTGCGGTGGATTGATTGCTGGTCGCGCGAGCTTGATCTGGTTCAAGATGCTGGCGAAGGAGCTGCTCGGCGGAGCGAGGTTCGCCGGCGAGTGAGGCGAAGGACAGTTCGAAAGGCTCGACGATTCTTCCGGCTCGCACTTCATAAACGCCAATCGTTTGGTCATCAGAACTGCGCTGAAAAATCACGGCGTTGAGATCCTGCAAACGGCGGGGAAGTTCAGGCTGCCCCCGCAGGGCGTCATCGAGCTTATCGAGCTTTTTGTGGAGCAGCGCAGCCTTTTCAAAATCCATTGCTTCACTGGATTGGTTGCGTTCGGCCTCGAGAGTTTCGCGCAGCGAAGCGCCGCCGGTTTCCAGAAATGCCACCAGGCGCTGCACTTCGAAGTCATATTCTTCTTTCGTGCATCCGGCGAAGCACGGCGCGAGGCACATTTTCATTTCGGAATAAATGCAGCCGGGAAAAGTGGGATCGCGACGAATCTTAATCTGACAGCGGCGCACTTTGAAAAGATCGAGTGCACGTTCGGCAAAAGCTCCGGCGGCTTTGCGGGAAGGGAATGGCCCGTAATAAACGCCGCCGGATGGCTCACCATTCGGCGCGACGGAAATCTTTCGCGTTGCGTAGCAGCGAGGATAGGCGTTTCGCAGGTTCACCTTGAGCACGGCCGGCGGGCGGATGCGCAGCATTTCCTGGTAGCGCTCCGGGAAAAGTTCTCTGGCATTCCGGTAGTAGGCGAAAGTTTGTTCGAATGCAGACGCGGTCCGCCGGTAGCGAATGCTTTTTGTGAAATCGCGCAAGTTCAGGCGCTTGCTGGTGGGATCGAGCGGGCCGAGAAGCCGTTGCAGGCGGCGGCGCAAATCCTGGGTACGGATGAAGAGCGGCTGGGCGGAAGATTGCCGCGGTTCGATCAGGCATACCGCCGGAAGCGGTGGGAGCGCGGAGAAGAATTCGTCGTCGCGCTCCGGATCGAAATCGAGAATGCTATTGAGTTGCAGCACCCAGACAGAATACAACGGTTGAAGCAGGAGCCAAGCTCGCGCACGAGATTACGCGATTCTCGCTGTCGCCACCGGGTTTGCGCGCAGTGCACGCAATTCGGTCTTCATTTGCTCACGGTAAATCCAAGTACGGACCATCGAGGTCGGCCAAAGCGACTTCCATGCCGTGATCAGTGAGCCCTTCCATGTGAGTCGGTAGGTCTGGCCGTCCTTAGAAAGGTACATGTAACCCGCCTTTGCCTGTTCCGGCCCGTATTGTTCGATTTGCAATTTGATTCGAGTGGATTCCTGTCCCACTGGCGGAAGTTGCGGCTGCAGCTGCGCCGCATATTTCTGTACGAGGGCGCGATGAATGTGGAAAAGGTGTACGGGATCGAAAACTTCTGGGAAGCGGAAGACGCGGAAGCCAAGCCGGGGCGGCGTAAGCGAAACAATCTTGTTGGTATTCACGTCCAACGTGAGTCCGTTTGTAAAACTGGAGGAAAACTCGAAATAGCCCAGGGTTTTTGCGGGGCTGGCGACAACAGAGACGTTGGCGAACACTCCCGAGGAACGATTCACGAAATACGCCAGATAGCTGCGGGTATTTGTCGCCAGCGAGCCGAGATCAAAATAGCCCAAGAACGAAAAACCCAGCGATTCAAACTTGGGCGCGCAGCGTCCAACGAGTCCCTGCACGAGTGGTGGAACCGATCCGGGATCTACCGGAACAGGGTTACAGTGGCCGGAAAAACGGAACGTTGCGCGGAGCAGTAGAGGGGAAGCCACGTGAAGCAGAACCAGCAGTCCCGCTATTTCGGTCAATAGTTTGTGAGGCATGGTGAGTCCTTAGGGCGCGAGCAGCGCAGTTTTACCTGCCCACGAAATTGGAAGTCATATCTATTTTGCGACGACGATGCCAAGAGTGAACCGGTAGTGGCCCGGAGGTGAAGTATCCATTACCTGTTCGGAGGTTCAGCTAAGGCTGCGGCGGAAAACCCATCTGACGAAGCGTTAGGAATTTCGCAGCGCCCAGGAGGAGATGACCAGGCGCTGGATTTCACTGGTGCCTTCGTAAATTTCGGTGATGCGTGCGTCGCGGTAGTTGCGCTCAACGGGATATTCGCGGCTGTATCCGTTGCCGCCGTGAATTTGTATCGCTTTGTGGGCTACGCGAGTGGCCATTTCGCTGGCGAAAAGTTTCGCCATGGCGGCGTCCATGCTGAAGCGTGCGCCGGTATCTTGTTTCCATGCCGCTTTGCGAATCAGCAGCCGCGCGGCGTCAATTTCCGTGGACATATCGGCGAGCATAAATTGTATGGCCTGAAATTCCGCGATGGGGTGGCCGAAGGCGAGTCGTTCCTTGGAATATTTCAGAGCGGCTTCGAACGCACCCAATGCGATTCCTGCGGCTTGCGCGGCAATGCCTATGCGGCCACCGTCGAGCGTCGAGAGCGCTACCTTATAGCCTTCACCCTCGTTGCCAATACGATTTGCGACTGGCACTTCGCAATCGGTAAAGACCAGTTCGCTGCATGCGGTGGCGCTGATGCCAAGTTTCTTTTCTTCCTTGCCGACTTTAAATCCCGCCGTGCCTTTTTCCACGACTATCGCGGTGATTCCTTTTTCGCCCTTGGATGGTTCCGAATTTACGTAAACGATCGCGGCATCGGCCGCGCCGCCGTTGGTGATCCACGCTTTGGTGCCGTTCAGAATGTAGCGATCGTCTTTCTTTACTGCTTTGGTTTGCAGCGCTGCCGCGTTGGAACCGGCTTGCGGCTCGGTCAGCGCGTAGCAGCCGATTTTTTCTCCGCGCGCGAATGGCAGAAGGAATTTCTTTTTTTGTTCGTCGGTGCCGTAGCGGTGAATGGGAT
The DNA here is from genome assembly GCA_963732135.1 of uncultured Acidobacteriota bacterium. Taxonomy (GTDB): domain Bacteria; phylum Acidobacteriota; class Terriglobia; order Acidiferrales; family UBA7541; genus Acidiferrum. The sequence goes on along the minus strand of CAVSYC010000007.1, from coordinate 29,802 downwards.
CGCAATAGAGTGAATTCTGCACGGAGAGAATTACGCCGGTGGAGGCGCAACTGCGCGAAATCTCTTCGATCACGATGCTGTAGGAAATGTGATCGAAGCCCGCGCCGCCTTCGTCTTCTGGAATGGCCACGCCCGTCAGGCCAAGTTCCGCGGCTTTTGCAAATAAGTCGCGTGGGAAGTGCCCGGTCTCATCGAGTTCGCGGGCGCGCGGCTTTACTTCCGCTTCGGCAAATTCGCGAACGGTCTTTTGCAGCAACAATTGATCTTCGGTGAGTTCGAGATTCACGCTGGCCCCGTATTAAGAGAGATTCCTTCCGACAAGGTCGGAACCTTCGGTCGCTGCGGTCGGAATGACGATGCTACGTTGATATTGTAACGCAGCGACCGGGAATTCTTGTGGAGCGGCTGAACGATTTTACGCCTGGGCGTGCCGGGCGCAGCGGTACTGCGCCCCTATAAGAACGACATTTCATGATTTCGCCGGCTGCTCGGCGAAAGCCTCTTTGAAGCGTTTGTAGGTGGTAGCTAGCGATTCCGGATGCACGCGGGTTTCCGCGGTCACGGTCATAAAATTTGCATCGCCCACCCAGCGCGGCAAGGCATGCAGATGCAAATGGCCCGTGACGCCGGCGCCAGCCGCGCGTCCCAAATTCATTCCATAGTTCATGCCGTCTGGTTTATACAGGGCATGCAAAATTTTTTCGACGCGCTGTGCCAGCTGCATCATTTCGTTCAGTGTGGCGGCATCGCACAGGGAAAGCTCCGCAACGTGCGCGTATGGCACGACCATGACGTGGCCGGAGGTGTAGGGATAAAGATTGAGAATCACGAAGCACGATGTGCCGCGATGAGCGATCAGCGTTACGTCATCGTCGGTGCGAGCGGCGGCATCGCAAAAGATGCATTCAGGCTGTTTGCCGGCGATGGCTTGCGCAATGTATTGGTAGCGCCACGGCGTCCACAGAAAATCCATTGAGTGAGTATCCTCGCGAGGGAAAGCTTAAAACACGGAAGGGGTTTTGCGTCGAAAAGAAATCGCAAAATCAGGAGTGAGTCGAGTTTCCGGAACTGGCGCCGGCGGCTTCTGCTGCGGAAGTCATCGCGGCGGCTTCGTCACTATTTACAAAATCTTTCAGTTCTTTGCTGGGCTTGAAGAAGGGAATGCGCTTGGCGGGAACTTCCACTTTCTCTCCAGTTTTCGGATTGCGACCCACACGGCCTTTGCGCTGGCGGGTACGAAAGCTGCCGAAGCCGCGGATTTCAATCTTCTCGCCTTTTTGAATGGCTTCGATGATGCTGTCGAAAATAGTTTCGACGATGGTCTCGGACTCCTTGCGCGGCAGTTCCGTGACCTTCAACACTTCTTCGATCAAATCGGCTTTCGTCAACGTCGGTTGCTTGGTCATCGTGGCCACGCCTCGCTCGCTAGTCCCTAGATGATACGCCGCAGACCCATGACAGGGAAGGGCTTACGGGAAGCTCGGTAATAAAGGTTGCACACTTCCTATCACTAAACCGGCCCGCAGGTAAAACAAAAAATTAGGGGCCAGTCAAACAGTGGACCGGCCCCCATATAGATGACGCTGATTTAACGTGAAGAAAGTTTTTGTTTCAGCACGTCGCCGATGGTCGCAGTCGAGGAAGTCTTGCTGGTCGAACGATACTGCGCGATTTCCTGACGCTCGACTTGTTTGACCGCGGCTTTGTAACTGAGCGCGATTTTGCGCGACTCCGGGCTGATCTTGATGATTTTGAAGTCGTACTCCTTGCCCGGCTCGAGCGGCCCCGCGCTCTTCAGCGGCCCGGTTGAGGTGCGGTTCATGCCGCTGCCATCGTCGCCGCGGCGGCGATCGGTGATTTCCGTGTTGTGGCAGAGGCCCTCGATATTTTCGCCCAGCTCGACGAACGCGCCGAACATGGCGATGCGCGAGACTTTGCCCTTCACGATTTCGCCGACCCGATGCTGCTTGAACCAATCGCCCCAGATGTCGTTCACCTGTTTCATGCCCAGGGAAACGCGGCGGTTGTCCTCGTCAATGCGCAGGACCTTTGCAGTAACCGGTTCGCCCTTCTTGAAGACCTCGTGCGGATTCTTGATGCGCTCGGTCCAGCTGACGTCGCTGACGTGCACTAGTCCGTCGAAGCCGTCTTCGATCTCGATGAACGCGCCGAATTCGACGATGTTGCGGACTTTTCCAGTAACGACAGTGCCGACCGGATACTTATCGGCGGTCAGCAGCCATGGATCGGGCATCGCTTGCTTCATACCGAGCGAAACGCGGCGGTCGCTAGGCTTGATGTCCAGCACCACGACGTCTACTTCTTCGCCGACCTTGACGATCTTCGATGGATTGACGGATTTCTTCGCCCAGCTCATTTCCGTGGCGTGCACCAGGCCTTCGATTCCGGTTTCGAGTTCGACGAACGCGCCGTAGTCCACTACGCCAACGACTTTGCCCTTGTACTTGCCGCCTGCGGGATATTTTTCCGCTGCGTTGACCCAGGGATCGGGCGAAAGCTGCTTCAGTCCGAGCGAAACGCGCTGCTTTTCCTTGTCAAATTTCAGAATGATGACGTCGAGTTCCTGATCCGGCTTCACCACGTCTGAAGGATGCTTGATGCGGCCCCAGCTCAGATCGGTGAGATGCAGCAGGCCGTCAATGCCGCCCAGATCCACGAACGCGCCGTACTCAGTGACATTCTTTACGACACCGTGAATGGTTTGGCCTTCGGCGAGCGACTGCATCAATTCGCCGCGCTTGGCGTGCTGTTCCTCTTCCAGAATTGCCCGGCGGCTCACGACCACATTGCCGCGGCGCCGATTCAGCTTGGTGATGCGGACTTGAATTTCCTGCCCTGCCAGTGCGTCGAGATTCGGCGTGGGGCGCAGATCGTATTGCGAGCCGGGAAGAAACGCGCGAACGCCGACGTCAACTACAACTCCACCTTTGATGCGATCGACTACTTTGCCGGTGAGCGTAGTCTTGTTCTTGTATGCTTCGTCGAGCCGTTCCCAGGTGCGGCGGCGCAGCACTTTCTGGTACGAGACGATGACGTAGCCGTCTTTCTTCTCGCCGGTGCGCTGCACTTCGATGGTGGCGTTGGGATCGGGGCGGGGAATTTCCGTTTCAGAAAATTCGGCGGCAGGAATCAAGCCTTCCATCTTCTGGCCGATGTCCACCACCACGCCATGTTCCGTGTACGCGATAACCTTTACTTCGATAATTTCGTTATTGGCGGGCGATTCGTGCTGCTCGTCATACTGGTCGAGCAGCTTGCTCATCTCCTCGGTGCTGGCGGCTTCCTCGGCGGCAGCGGCGGCTTCGGCGTCGGTCGCGGATTGCGCGGCGTGCGCTTCGGCGTTTGCATGGACCTCTGCGGCTGCCGGTGGAGTCACTGCCGTCGTTTCCGAGACCGTTTCCGCCTTCGGATCTTCTTCGCTCCGCTGCGACGGCGTCTCCTGCGTGGCGTTTTGCTCCGGAGCCGTTGGGTTTGGCTGCTCCGCCGGATTATCCTGCGAGCTTGCCTGCAAAGATGCCTGAGGTGCTCCTTGCGATTCGTGGGCAGGCGCTGCGGCGGCTGCGGTCACTGGGTTATCGTGGTCGGAAAACATTGGTTGTCGGCCTCCGGGATTTTTATCCCAAGTGTTGGATTTCTGACCTGCTGCACCGAAAAACGATTGGGCGCGGCCAAGCCAGCGTGTTCGAGATACTTCCTTGCGGACTCCCTGTTGGGGACTGCCCCGATGGGTAATGCAAGGGTGCTGATTCAAGCGATCAAAGTGAGGCGACTGCGGCCACCCCGACCGGATCGCAAACCAGCTTTACTGGTCTTAGAGTTTGTTATTGCAAACCCTAATTTTACTAAGGACTAGTGGTCGTTACGGCCACAGGACACATAGATGCTGCAAGCGTTGCGAACGCTGCAACCGTGCAAGAATACAGGGCAGAATGGAGGTGTGTCAACGAAACAGGAACGGGTTAGGTCAACGGGCGGTTTGCAGGATTAGTCCTCGGACCAGTTCTTTTGCAGCTCCGCAAAGTGAAAATAGAGCGTTTTTAACTGTGAGCTTTCAAGCGAAGTTCACCCCGCGCCGATTTCACTTAGGAACTGGCGAGCAAGTTTTGGTTCGCCCCTCACATTCTGGCCGCGCATCGAACAATATTCTAGGAATTTGATGGAGAGAGGATTCGGCTGTCCGAACTCTGAGCGCAGCGAGTTAATCTCTTCGGCAGCCTGTTTAAGATCATCGGCTTCGGGCCAGACATAGTATTTTGCTAATTCGCCATGGTTGTTTTGGCCGAATAATCCGTAGCGCCCGTCAGCGCATTCGCGAAGAACAGCGATCAGCCGCGGCCTGAAATCGCGTTCAAGAGCCTCCAGTCGTTGCTCTTTGGCATCGCGGCGCATGTCTACGCGCGGGCGCGGGTGGATTGGCGGATTTCTCGGCGGAAGTCGGGGGCGAGAACTTCTACGGTGCGGCACATTTCGTACAGGCGGGAACGCATGCGGGCGCCAATGCGGTCGGCGAGCGAGTCTTCTTTCACTACATTCACGCGCTGACCGTTAGGCAGTCTCGGAGCAGGCTCGGTGGCGGCGGATTCATCAAAATAATTTGTTGTGAGGATGGTTACCCGACGTTCGTTGTAGCGGGCGTTCAGGACCAGGCCGATGATGTCGAGAACCCAGACGGACGGTTTGCTGGCGCCGAGATCGTCGAGAACTAGAATTTCCGTATTGCGGATCGGTTCGAGGATTTTCATTTCCGTGGATTCGCTTTGCGGATTGTAGCTGGCCTGGATTTCTTTCAGCAGTTCGCGGTAATCGCAGAACATTCCTTGATGGCCGCGGCGTATCAGTTCTTTCAATGCGGCTACGGCGAGATGTGTTTTCCCTACGCCGGACGGGCCCATTAACAGCAGGCCTTTTTCGCTGGCTCCGGGATAATTTTGCACAAAACCTGTTGCCTGGAGCTTGGCCTCTTTTAGCGATTTAGCGTGCTGGGGAGTTTGTCCGACATCCGTGCTGTAGCTTTCGAAGTCGCAATGTTCGTAGCGCTTGGGGATGCGGGCACGCTCCATCACCAGCGTGGCACGTTCGCCGGTGCTGCAATCGCAGGCTACGGCGAATTTTCCGGGGCCGTCGGGGCGGGCGACAAGCTTCCAGCCGGTTCCCTGGCAGAATTGGCAATTTTCCAGTGGCATCGTAGAACGAGCATACGGGCGTGGCAGACGAACGGCAAGGTGTGCGTCGTGTGGAATTCTGTGAAAGAAAAAGAAAGAAGGATTGCCACAGAGTCACAAAGGGCAGCGAGAAAATCAGAAGGAAGAGAAAAAGAAAAGAATCGAGGTTTTAACGAAAAGCCCCCGATAACAGCTTTTCCTCTGTGGGCTCTGATGTGATTCTGTGGCAATCCCGGCTTTTTTTCGTTATCTGATGACGCGGCCACGGGTGGGGACTATGGCGTGGCGAGACGGTTTTTCGTTGGAGACGTTGTTGGCTACGCGGGAGAGTTCCTGCTGGACTACGCTGGCGAATTCTGTCATTTGTTTTTCCATCTCCAGCATTTTTTCGCGCATGTTCAGGATGATTTCGATGCCGGCGAGATTTACGCCCATGTCGCGAGTCAGCGTGAGGATCACGTCGAGGCGTTGCAGGTCTTCGTCGGTGTACAGGCGGGTGTTGCCTTCGGAGCGGGACGGCTTCAGCAGGCCCACGCGTTCGTAAAGACGAAGGGTTTGCGGATGCAATTTATAGAGTTCGGCCACCGAGCTGATCATGTAGCCGGCTTTGGCGCGGGTTTTTCGTCTGGGCGACATAGTAGTTTTTGGCAGAGGGCACGATATATCGTGCCCCTACACTCAAACTCCTGCCTTTGTAAACAAATCCTTGCGCGGATCGTCGGGCGCCACCGTTTCCAATTCTTTCATGATGTTACGGACGCGCTCGTCGGTCGGCTTGGGCACGACTACTTGAATTTCCACGTATTGGTCGCCGCGCGCGCCGCTTCTTGCGTTCGGCACGCCTTTTTCGCGCAGCCGTAGCGTGCTGCCGCTATTGGTGGCGGGCGGAATTCTTACGAGCGAACGGCCATCGATGGTCGGAACTTCGACTTTTGCGCCCAACGTGGCTTCGCTTACCGTGACAGGAACTTTGGTGTAGAGGTCGTTGCCACGGCGTTCGAAGAACGGGTGCGGACGCACTTCCACTAGTAGATACAGATCGCCAGCAGGCGCGCCCATGGTTCCGGCGTTGCCTTTTGCGGGAACTCGCACGCGACCTCCGGACGCGACGCCTGCGGGAATGCGCACGTCAATCGTTTCAGTGCGCCTCAGGCGGCCTTCGCCGCCGCAGGTCTTACATGCGGTACGGAGTTTTCCCGTGCCGCCGCAGTGGCTGCAGGGCACGTTGAAACGCATTTTGCCGGCAGCTTGCTGGACGGTGCCGGTGCCGTGGCAAGTCGGGCAGGTTTGCGGAGAGCCGATCGCACCAGTACCGTGACACGTTTCGCAGGTGTCCAGGCGAGTGATCTGCAATTTTTTTACGCCGCCGCGGACCGCATCCCAGAAATCAATTTCCAGTTTGTATTCGAGCGCGCTGCCCGGCTCGGCTTCTTCTTCCACGCCCGCACCGCCGCGCCCGCCAAAAAACTGGCTGAAGAGATCGCGGAAACTTGCGCCTCCGCCGGCCCCTGTGCCGCCGCTGCCACCGCTGAAATCGAAGCCGTTGAAATCGAAATTAACGTTGTCGCCGCCTGGCCCGCCCTGGCCGTAGTCGCCGGTCGGAACATTCTCGCTGTAAAAACCATACTGATCGTACATCTGGCGTTTTTTGCTGTCGGAGAGGACGTCGTAGGCTTCCTGCAACTGCTTGAATTTTTCTTCGGACGCTTTATCGCCGGGATTCAGGTCAGGATGGTATTTGCGCGCGAGTTTACGGAAAGCAGCGCGAATGTCCTTCGCGGAGGCTTTGCGCGAGACTCCCAATAGTTCGTAATAGTCGGTTTTGGTTGTGGTCGGCATGTTCTATGCGACTGAAAACAATAAAATTATAAATGTGCACTACAGCCGATAGGAACTATAGTGCACATTTTGTGGCGATCGGTTAGTTGGGCTGCTTTTTGTCGTCAACGTCCACGTATTCCGCATCAATGACATCGCCGGGCTGTTTTCCGGTTCCACTCGCCTGGCCTTGCGAGCCACCTGGAGCAGCGCCAGCACCGGCCGCGTTGGCAGCTTCGCCCTGCGGTGAGGCTTGCGCGGTTTTGTAGAGCGTTTCCGCCATCTTGTGCAGCGTGCGCTCCACGTTTTCGGTTGCGGTGCGGATGCGAGCGGTGTTGCCCTCGCCGCCGTCGCTCATGGCTTTCTTGGCTTCTTCGAGCGCTTCCTCGGCCGCCTTCACGTCGGCCTCGGGCAGCTTGTCGCGATTGTCCTTAATCGTTTTCTCAGCCTGATACACGATACCGTCCAGACGGTTGCGGGCCTCGACTTCTTCCATGCGCCGGCGATCGTCTTCGGCGTGCGATTCGGCTTCGACGCGCATCTTTTCCGCCTCTTCCTTGGTCAGGCCGGTAGAGGACTGAATGGTGATCTTCTGTTCCTTGTTAGTGGCCTTGTCCTTAGCCGAAACGTTCAGGATGCCATTGGCGTCGATATCGAATGTAACCTCAATTTGCGGCACGCCGCGAGGGGCGGGCGGGAGGCCGTCGAGTTTGAAGGTTCCGAGTGAACGGTTGTCCTTGGCAAATTTGCGTTCGCCCTGCATCACGTGGATCTCGACCCCGGATTGATTGTCCGAAGCGGTCGAATACGTTTCAACCTTGCGCGTCGGGATGGTCGTGTTGCGCGGGATCTGCACGGTCATCACGCCGCCTAGAGTTTCGACGCCGAGAGAAAGCGGCGTGACGTCGAGCAGCAGAATGTCCTTCACTTCACCGCCAAGCACCGCGCCCTGAATGGCCGCGCCGACTGCCACGACTTCGTCCGGGTTGACGCCCTTGTGAGGCTCTTTGCCGCCGAAGAAGTTGCGGACCAGTTGCTGAACTTTCGGGATGCGTGTGGAACCGCCGACGAGCACGACTTCCTCGATTTGGCTGGGTGAGAGTTTCGCGTCTTCTAGAGCCTGTTGTACGGGCTTCATCGAGCGGTCGAGCAAGTCCGCCATCAATTGTTCCAGGCGCGTGCGAGTCAGTTTTTCCTGCAAGTGGATCGGGCCGCTGGCTCCCGCAGTGATGAATGGCAGGTTGATTTCCGTTTCCATCATTTGAGAGAGCTCGATTTTGGCCTTTTCCGCGGCTTCCTTCAGACGTTGCAGGGCCATGCGGTCTTTGCTCAAGTCGATGTTGTTGGCTTTCTTGAACTCGTCAATAAGCCAGTCCACGATACGCTGGTCAACGTCGTCACCGCCAAGGTGGGTGTCACCGTTGGTAGATTTCACTTCCACGACGCCGCTGCCGACTTCGAGGACGGAAATATCGAAGGTGCCGCCACCAAGGTCGTACACGGCGATGGTTTCGTCAGTCTTCTTTTCCAGGCCATATGCCAGCGCGGCCGCGGTCGGTTCGTTGATGATGCGGACCACTTCCATGCCCGCGATCTCGCCGGCTTGCTTGGTGGCCTGGCGCTGCGCGTCGTTGAAGTAAGCGGGAACGGTGATGACCGCTTTGGTGACTTTTTCGCCGAGGAAATCCTCAGCAGCGTTCTTGAGCTTGGTCAAAATCATTGCGGAAATTTCGGGCGCGCTATAAATCTTGCCGGAAATTTCGATGCGGGCGTCATCGTGATCGCCCTTCACTACCTTATAAGGAACGCGCTTCATTTCCGTGCCGACTTCGTCGAAGCGGCGGCCCATGAAACGCTTGATCGAATACACCGTGTTTTCGGGATTCGTCACGGCCTGGCGCTTGGCGACCTGGCCGACGAGGCGCTCACCCGTTTTTGTGATAGCCACCACTGATGGAGTGGTGCGAGCGCCTTCCTGATTGGGGATGACAACCGGTTCGCCGCCCTGCATTACTGCGACGACTGAGTTCGTGGTCCCCAAGTCAATACCGATGATCTTACTCATATTGAATCTCCCTCAATGGATAAGGCAAAATCTGCGAATCGAACGTTGCTTCCGGGTGGAAGCTTCGGCGCGTGCACCGGGAAGCGTCCTTCGCTAACCGGTTCGATGCAGGAGCGAGTATAAAGGTTGAGTGCGTTAATGTCAAGCTTGTTGATGATGAGTGTATTTGTTTCAGATTCAATTGCTTACGAACGGTTGGTGGAGCGTTTGGTGTGGAAGGGTCCGGGCACCTCAGAACAAACTAATTGCGAGTTCTTGGCATCCAACAGCGCGGCGTAGAGAAGGCGCCGCGGGCCGGTCTTGGAGTCAAATCCGAACCGGCCCGCTCTTTTTTGATGAGCAATGCGGCAGATGGTTGTTGGCGACGAGTCTCTGGGTCGGCGCCCACTTCGGAAGCGGGCCACTGCAACAGTAGAACCGAAAGGAATCGGCAGGGAGCGCGAAAAGGTGGGTTTCGAGTAGAATGTGACATATAGGGTGGGGTTCATCTGGAGGGAATTCGTGAATCGTCGGCGTCTTATTGCGAGTTTGACGGTGCTGTTGGCGAGCTTGGGGCCGGGAGTTTTGGCTCTGTCAGTTTCTGCAGGAATGCCTGGGCAGGGTTCCGGAATTTCGGATGTGGACCCGCACTGTGCGTTTGGCTCGAAGACGGCTCCAGTGACGATGGAGGTTTACAGTGACTTCCAGTGCCCGGCGTGCAAGCAGCTTTTCAAGACTACCAACCAACCATTGATGGATAATTACGTCAACACTGGAAAGGTCTACCTGATTCACCGTGATTTTCCATTGCCAATGCACGCCTATTCGCGCGTAGCGGCGAGCTATGCGCGGGCCGCAGCGCACGTCGGTAAATTTGAGGCCGTGGAACAAGCGCTATTTCAGAATCAGGAAAAGTGGGAAGCCAACGGCGACGTCAAAGGAACCGTTGCAGCGGTGTTGAGCGCGGCGGACATGAAAAAAGTGCAAGCCCTGGTGGACGGCAAGACGCTTGAGCCGCTGATTGACAAGGACAAGCAAGCCGGACAGGTGGTTCCAGTGAACCAGACGCCCACGACGGTGTTTCACAGCAAGGGCCAGACATATCCGTATGCCGGAGTGATGAGCTATGACATCCTCAAGCAGTTTCTCGATCAGCTGCTTTCCCAGAAATAGGTTTGGCCGGACATACACGAATGATGCAGACCAGTCCTCTTAATTTTCGGCGCGCCGTGATCTGGATTGGACGGTTGTTGCTTGGCGGGATTTTCATCTACGCGGGCTATTCAAAGCTGTTCCTGCCGAACCAGCATTTCTGGCCTTTTTTCCTGCTGAAGTTTTCGCTTTCGTCCAATCTTTCGACATTTGCATTTCAGGTGGACTCTTACAAGGTGCTGCCGCCGGCGGGCGTGGCATTTGTGGCGCATACGCTGCCGATCGCCGAAATGGTTTTGGGAGTGCTGCTGCTGATTGGCTGGCGGCTGCGGGTTTGGGCATCGTTGATTGCCTTGATTCTGCTGGGATTTTTGACCGTAGTTACGCGCGCATACTTGTTGCACATGGAAATTAACTGCGGCTGTTTCGGCACGCCGGAACCGCTCACTGGAATGACGGTTCTGCGCGATGGGGCACTGGCGGCAGTCGCAGTATTAGTAACTATTTTTGCGTTTCAGGAAGCGCGCAGACCGCATCCATGGACGGGACCGCAAAGTTCGTAGCCAGCTTCAATTGCGGCATGGAAACCTACCCTTCCGTCGGTCCGTGGAGTTGCCGCAGTTGCGCTAGAATTTTCTGTTGATGCTAAGCCTGCCCCCGATCACACTTCGCTTGCGCGGTTGGAAACTGATCGACCGTGTCGCCATCGCGTTCCTGCTGCTCTGCTCTATTGCGCTTGGCGCTGGATGCGGACTACTTTTCGTCTATGCCAGCGACCTGCCGGAAATTCGCGCGCTGGAAACTTACCGGCCTAACGTAGTCACGGAAATTTACGCCGACGATGGGCAGATGGTGGCCAGTTTTGCGCTGCAGCGGCGCATTCTGATGACTTACGAGCAGTGTCCGAAAATTCTCTATAACGCGGTGTCTTCGATCGAGGACCAGCACTTCGAAGATCACTGGGGCATTGATTTTCCGCGCATTGCGGGCGCGGCCTATCGCAATTTGCTGAAGGGGCGCAAAGCCGAAGGCGCCAGCACGATTACCATGCAGCTGGCGGGGAATCTTTTTCTCGATCGCAGCGACCGCAGCTTCCGCCGCAAAATGCAGGAAATGCTGCTGGCGCTGCAGATCGAGCGGCGCTATACCAAGCCGCAAATTTTCACCATGTACTCGAACCAGGTGTACCTGGCGCATGGCAATTATGGATTTGCGGCAGCGTCACAATTTTATTACGGCAAACCAGTCACGGACCTGAAGCTGCAGGAAGCCGCACTTCTGGCCGGCATGGTCAATGGTCCGAAATATTCGCCGCTGCTCAATCCGGAGTCCGCGTTGTCGCGCCGCAACTTGGTCCTTCGCCGCATGCTGGAAGAAGGGAAAATCAGCCAGCCAGAGGAAGCGGCAGCGATAAAGACGCCTCTTGGTCTGCATGTGCAATATCCGCGCAACGATCTGGCGCCCTATTTCTTCGAGGAGATTCGCAAGTATCTGGAACAGACGTATGGCACCGAAGCGGTGCACGAGCGGGGACTGCGTGTCTATACCACCCTGAATATTGCGATGCAGCGAGCGGCGAATCTTGCGGTGCGTGACGGGCTGCATGCCTACGACCGGCGGCACGGCTGGCGCGGCGGTTTGCCGAACATCATGAAAGATAATTTGGGCACGCTGGATAGTTACGAGGACGATGACTGGCGGCACGCGATTGAAAAGGGAAGTTACGTCACGGGATTGGTGATGGCGGTGGACGAGAAATACGCCACCATCAAGATTGGCAGTTACCGCGCGGTGATTTCAGCAAGCGATTTCGCGTGGACTGGACGCAAGAAACCCTCGGAGCTGTTGAAGGTTGGCGACCTGGCGCAGTTTTCCATCCAGGAATTGCGTGAATCCACGGCGCGCGTTCAGTTGGAGCAGCAGCCTGCTCCACAGGCCGCGATGGTGGCCATAGATAACCCGACCGGGGAAATCAAGGCGCTGGTGGGCGGCTACAGTTTCGAAGACTCGAAATTTAATCGCGCGACGCAATCGGTACGGCAGGTGGGCAGCTCATTCAAGATTTACGTTTACGCGGATGCGATTGGCAAGGGCTTTACGCCGTTCGATACGATTCTGGACGCGCCATTTACGACCATCAGCGGCGGCCAGCCATACTCGCCGCGCAATTACGACGAAAAATTCGAAGGGAATATTACGTTGCGGCGCGCGCTGGCCGGTTCGCGCAACGTGCCTGCTGTGAAGCTAGCGGAAAAAGTTGGCATCAACAGCGTTGTAGAGACTACGCGAAAGTTTGGCATTACCACGCCGTTGCCGCCATATTTGCCATTGGCGCTGGGTTCTGCGGACATGAAGCTGATCGAGCATGTTTCAGCGTTTACGGTATTTCCGGATGAAGGCATTCGAATCGATCCGCACATGATTCGCCGCGTTACCAACTATGACGGCGCCTTGCTCGAGGAAGCGCACCCGGGAATCCACGAAGTGATTCCGCCGGAAGTGGCGCACACCATGACGGCGATGCTGGAAGAGGTGGTGCAATTCGGTACGGGCATTGCGGCAAAGGCGCTGAAGCGGCCCGCAGCAGGCAAAACCGGCACAACGCAAGATTATACCGATGCCTGGTTTATCGGCTTCACGCCGCAGATTACTACCGGCGTGTGGGTAGGATACGACGACAAGCAGATTTCGCTGGGCAAAAAGGAAACCGGAGCTCGCGCGGCGCTCCCGGTGTGGCTGGAATTCATGCAGAACGGATTAGCGGGAATGCCGGTGCTGGATTTCCAGAATGTGGTGCCGCTCGAACAGCAGGCGCTGGAACACGTAATTCATGTGGATACTCCCGACACGGCGCCAACAGAGGACGAACCCGGTGCGCCGCGCGCCAAACCGCCGGCTCCAGCGCCGCCACCCGCAAAAACCTCTGCCTTGAACTCTGCTCAGCCTACTTCAAACTGACCACGGTGGTCCTGCAAAGCAAAGAGTCGCCGCGCGTGATGCCGCGGCGACTTCGCTTCTGCTCTGAGAAAACTTATGGTTTGGTCAAAACGACATTGAGGGTTGAGTTTTGCACCGAAGACAAATCCGCGCTTGCAGGATTCAATCCCATGGCAATTTGCCAGACCATGGTTCCCGTTCCGTCGGTAAGGTTAAGAGCTACTTGCGTCTGACCGATCAGACCAACGACATTTGGCGATGCCACCAGCGCGCAGGTTGCTTGGCCATTCACCAGCGGAACGTTTCCACCCAGCGTGAGCAGCGAAGTGGAAAACGCGTAGTGCAGCGCGCCAGAGACCGGGGTTCCATCGGGTTAGGTGAACTTCAGCGTGAGCAGCGGAGTTCACACCTCCTCCTCATAAATCGCTTTTAGCTATCGCTAATGTTTGTGATCGAAGCGAGAGAGGGGGTGTTCAGCGAACACAGCGCGCTTCAACAACGCGTTCATTTTAGATTTTGTGGAAGAGCAAAACAACTGCTCGTGCGAACCGTTATTGTTCAGCACCCAGCGAGGCAAAATTGCTGTCCGTAGTGCTGTTCTGTATCCATACAGTGTCTCTGTGGACAGGCACGACGGATTTGGACAAAAATTTGCGACCAGCTGGTGTCATCGAAACGGATCCCAACCTTGATTTTTCAGTTCGGTGACGACGCCGTTTTTGCGCTCTAAAACAGCACGCCGGTCCGATACGATCTCGCCAATTCGGGTTACCGGTACGCGAGCAATCGTACGCGGAATTCGTCCCACGTTCTTCTTTGCTACCGTGAAGAGCAGTTCGTAATCATCGCCGCCGTGCAGCGCCAATTCGGTCGCAGCGAATTCCTTTGCATATTTTCCTTCGATCTTCACGTGAGGCAGCGTGTGTTCGCTGATGCGAGCGCCGACTGCGCTCGCTTCGCAAAGTCTTGACAGGTCGCTCGACAGGCCATCGGACAAGTCCATCATTGCAGTGGCGAGTCCGTGGTCTGCCAGCCATGAACCCACGGCTAACCGTGGCTCTGGGTAAAAATGTTTTCGCAGACGTTTGTCGCCGGACGAGACGCGTTTCGAGGATTCGAGCAGAAGTCTCAAGCCATACTGCGCTTCGCCGAGGCGGCCGGTTACGAAGATGGCGTCGCCCGGATGTGCTCCGCTGCGAAGAATTGCTCGCTCGCGTCGGGCTTCGCCGATCACGGTTATGTTGATGAGGATTTCCTTGCGGCGACTCGTATCACCTCCGGCGATGGGGCACCTCAGCATTCGCGAAGCTTTGCGCAAGCCTTTCAGGAATTTGCGCAGCCATTCGCCAGTATGGGTGTCCGGCAGGGCCAAACTGAGCAGATAGCAGCTCGGCTCACCACCCATGGCGGCAATATCACTGACGGCACGAGCCAGGCATTTGTACCCAACCACTTCGGGCGGATGGCGGTTGGCGAGGAAATGCGTTCCTTCCAGGAACCAGTCGCAAGTCAGAATCGTTTCGTAGCCAACTCGAGGGTCCCACAATGCCGCATCGTCGCCGATTCCGATGCGCAACGAGGTCTTGCGTTTGTCAGTCGAAATAGTCCTTAAGCCCTCATATATGCGATTGAGGATTGCCTTCTCGCCGAGCTTTCGGAGATTTTCCAAGTTGGTGTCGTCGCCTCAGTATAGCTGCGCTGCATCCCTATTCTGATGTGGTTAAGAAGATTGCGAATCACTCGCCTGTCCGTACGGTCAGTTGAACAGGAATTCACCGCCTGTCCCAAATACACCGAAATACAGGGTTGACCGCGTACAGCTTCCAAAATTAGTATAGAGACGGTCGCGAACCAAAGCTCACGGTTCAGATTTGAAACGGGCTGACTGCTTGTGGGTCACACCTAAAAGATTTGGTAGGCGGTTCGGAACAGTTCAGTCGCGGGAACCGGGATAATTCCCGCAATCGCACGGAAAGAAAGGGTCTAAGGGTCCTGTTTGTGATCAAAGGGAAGAACTATACATTCTTCATTGCCTCGACGCCGGGGAAGCTTCGCAAGGTTATCGTTCCGGCGTACGCGTTGCACGGCTTGGTCGTGCTTGCGCTGATCGGCATGATCACAGTGGTCGCCGCAGCTGGGTCCTATACCCGAATGCTCTGGAAGGTTGGCAATTACAACGCGCTGCGCCACGAGCAGGAAACGCTGAAAGTTCAATACCACCAACTGCAAAGCACGGTAAACGATACCAACCAGCGACTCGATTCTTTGCAATCCCTTGCTACCGAAGTGGCCATGACCTACGGAGTACTGCGCTATCATCCGGCAGCTTTCGATGTATCGGATAATCCGGTAACCGCTGAAGATGCCTTCGATCGCTCCGTGGAGCAGTATACTTTTTTGAAGAAGAATGCCGCAGCGATCGCTATTTCATCGGGCGGTTTGCGCTTGATGCCTTCATTCAGTTTTGCGGATTCGAGCTATACGCCTTCGATCTGGCCAGTGCTGGGACATATCACGGATAGCTTTGGCGAACGACTTGACCCGTTCAGCGGTGAGGGCGCGTTTCATACCGGAGTTGACGTAGCTTCGGATTATGGCGCGCCGGTTCATGTGACAGCGGACGGCGTGGTGATCAGCGCGGAAAATCACGCAGGTTATGGACGGGTGGTGGTGGTGGACCACGGCTTCGGGATCACCACCTGGTATGCGCATCTTTCTTCGTTCTCGACCATTACCGGTTCGCGGATCAAGCGCGGGCAGGTGATCGGTTATTGCGGCATCAGCGGCCGCTCCACCGGTCCTCACGTTCACTATGAAGTACGCGTGAACAATGCGCCGGTTAATCCGTGGCGTTATATGAAGTCCACGCCAGCCGGCGACTAAGCTGGCTTCCCCGCATCGATTTTCCATATCGATTATTTACTTTTCCGGTTTTTCGATTTTGCCGGCGCCGCGGGTTTTTGCCGACCTTCCGGCTGACTGGACGTTTGATCCGCCGGAACAGCGATAGAAGCGGCGCGCGCTATGTCTAGAAATCTCGGTGTAATCTCCAGCACCACACGGACCGATTTCCATTCACCGCGATCGATTTTCTGAATGTCGGCGCTTTTCAACAGTTCCAGATAGGCGTCTCGTTCTTGGGGATTTATCTTTTGCCGCAGCTTCGGGTCATTCAGTCCGTTCTGCGCGAGTAGCAGCACTCCCTGAAGAAGCTCATTCAACTGAGAAGTTACCGAGGGCGCGTCGGATTCGCCATCTGCGACCACGCGCAATTCATCGCCGTCGGGCTTTCCTGCAATCGAAATCCACTGGAGTTGCCCGAGTAGAGCGGAAAGTTGCGGCGAACGATAGCCTCCCGGGCCAATCGCGTTCAATGCATTTTGCATGGCCGGATCCTGACGAATCACGGCGAAGACTGGCGAGCCGGCGAGGCGTTCGAAACGCGAATTCCACTCCGCGTGATATGAATCGCTGGGTGCGGCGGAAAGTGCCGCCGAAAAATTCTCGTAATTAGCGAACGCGACGCGGTCGTTGGACAAAAAGGTGAACAAAAGAGGTTTTCCGTTCGCCGTCGCGTTTAGCCGGAAAACCGTCCATTTGCCTGGCTGCGTGGATGTTCCGTTATGAATAAAAAAGGCTTCGATTTTCTTGCGGTCGAATTTTCCGTCAGCGACCGCAAAAATATTTGTCACTGCGCCCTGATTGGAGATCGAAACGGCAACCCGCTGCAAATCGCGCTCATAGGAAAATCCGGTGTCGTGAAC
Source organism: uncultured Acidobacteriota bacterium (assembly GCA_963732135.1). Classification (GTDB taxonomy): domain Bacteria; phylum Acidobacteriota; class Terriglobia; order Acidiferrales; family UBA7541; genus Acidiferrum. The sequence goes on along the minus strand of CAVSYC010000007.1, from coordinate 12,904 downwards.
GAACTGCGCGTATTCTGAATCTTCGCTGGAGCGAGGAGCCCAGGCATAAAGTTGAGCGAGAAAGGGAGACGCGCGCAGTTCGTCGAGGTCCACATAAATCACTGCGGTTGCTTCGGCCGGAACGAATCGCAGAAGATGCTCGCGCGCCGAACGATCGAGGTCGCGCGAAAAATGCAGCGCCAGCAGCAGTCCTGCGAGAAACAAAACAGCCGTCGAGGAGACCAGGACAATTTTTCTTGAACGTGTAAACGTCATGCTTGTTGCGTAACGGCCACCCTGTGCATCTTACTGGAAGGCTGCAAAATCATCTAAATATCCGGGGCAATCTTGGGAGAATTTTGCGATTTTGCACAAGGTGCCGGCAGAGGAGCCAGGAATTCGCTGGTGTTATCTGTAAATGATAGAAAATACAATGGTTAGATGGGTCGCAGACATGGAAACGGCTCGCGGTTTTTCCACAGCGGTGGCAGTGGGCGTGCTGGACTGAACTCCGGCCGCTTGCAATTCGCGTGCCTCATCTGCTATTCTTACTCGGTTTGAACGACGCTGGCGTAGCTCAGCTGGTAGAGCATCTGATTTGTAATCAGAGGGTCGGGGGTTCAATTCCCTCCGCCAGCTCCACCACTGGTTCGGCAGGGAGCGAGGCGGCGAAATTCAGTAAACAAAATTGAACGGGCTGGTGTCTTCAGACACGAGTCCATTTTGTGTTTCCGCCGAGTCCGTGCATAAGTGTTTGAAGTCAAACGATTTTGGGACAGGAGTTTCGTCCCACCGTTTTTCAGGGTTTCAGGATTTTGTTTGCGAGTCCTGAGGCGAGGAAGTTGGTGGTTACCCTGAAAGACCAAGACTGGGACGGGTGGGTGAGTGGCTAAAACCAGCAGACTGTAAATCTGCCGCTCCTTGCGGGCTACGAAGGTTCGAATCCTTCCCCGTCCACCAGGCTCTCTCTTGAATTCACACGGTCCGCGTTGAGAGCCAGCAGGGGTAGTAGTAGAAACCGCAGGGCAACCACATGCGTTGTTCAAAGGCGGTCTGAATTTCGGCATAACAGCCGAAGGGGCGAAGTGCGCCGCAGTAAGTATTGTTGCGGCGATCAGGGCAGCGAAACGGACTTGGCCTGGGTAGCTCAGTTGGTAGAGCGCGTCCTTGGTAAGGACGAGGTCACCGGTTCAATCCCGGTCCCAGGCTCCAGAATTTCCGGAAGGCGTGGCGTGCGGTTCGCGAACCGCACGGGTTGTGCAAGAAAGTTTTTGGGGAAGAGATGGGCGGGGGTAACTCAACGGTAGAGTCTCACTCTTCCAAGGTGATGGTTGCGGGTTCAAATCCCGTCCCCCGCTCCAAAAGTTTTTCGCGGCAGGCGCTGGCTAATGCGCTGGCCGGATTGCAGTCAGATTCTTGATTCTTGCCCGCCTCGGCGGGCGACAAGGGTGAAAGAAAATGGCCAAGGAGAAATTCGAGCGCAGTAAGCCGCACGTGAACATTGGGACCATCGGTCACATTGATCATGGCAAGACCACGTTGACGGCGGCGATCACCAAAGTTTTGTCGAAGCATAATCCGAAGGTGCAGTTTCGCGCGTTCGATACGATTGACAACGCTCCGGAAGAGCGCGAACGCGGCATCACCATTGCCGTATCGCATGTGGAGTATGAAACACCTAACCGGCACTACGCGCACATGGATTGCCCGGGACATGCCGACTACATCAAGAACATGATTACCGGAGCGGCGCAGATGGATGGCGCGATTCTGGTGGTGGCGGCGACGGACGGTCCGATGCCGCAGACGCGGGAACACATTTTGCTGGCGCGTCAGGTCGGCGTACCGGCAATCGTGGTTTTTCTGAACAAGTGCGACATGGTGGAAGATCCGGAGTTGTTGGAACTGGTGGAGTTGGAAGTACGCGAATTGCTGAAGAGCTACGGATTTCCTGGCGACACCATTGCCATCGTGCGCGGCAGCGCCTTGCAGGCATTGAATGGCGATGCCAAGTGGGAAGGCAAGATTGACGAATTGATGGAAGCGGTGGACAAGAATGTGCCGCTGCCGGTGCGGGACATTGACAAGCCGTTCGCCATGCCGATTGAAGACATTTTCTCGATTTCAGGACGCGGCACGGTGGTGACGGGCCGAGTGGAACGCGGCAAGGTGAAGGTCAGCGAAGAAGTGGAAATTGTCGGGTTCCGGGAAACGCAGAAGAAAGTGGTTACCGGGATCGAAATGTTCCGCAAGCTGCTCGATGAAGGGTTGGCGGGCGACAACGTGGGGTTGCTGCTGCGCGGCACGGAAAAAGAAGATGTGGAACGCGGGCAGGTGATCTGCAAGCCGGGCTCGATTACGCCACACACCAAGTTCAAGGCGGAAGCATACGTATTGACGAAGGAAGAAGGCGGGCGGCACACCCCGTTTTTCTCGGGCTATCGTCCACAGTTTTATTTCCGCACCACCGACGTTACGGGGGATATGCACCTGGCGACGGGAGTGGAAATGGTGATGCCGGGAGACAATGTGAGCTGCGAAGTGACGCTGATCACGCCGGTAGCGCTGGAAAAGGGCTTGCGGTTCGCAATTCGCGAAGGCGGCCACACCGTCGGCGCAGGCGCGGTCACGGAGATTATTGAGTAGTTTGGCAGTTCCAAAAAACATTCTGGAAGAGGAATTCAGAAATGCGGGAAATTATCACGTTGCAGTGCGGGGATTGTAAGAACCGCAACTACACAACGACAAAAAACAAAAAGAAACACTCCGAACGGCTGGAAACGAAGAAGTTTTGCAATACGTGCCGCAAGCAGACTGCGCACAAGGAAGTGAAGTAGCTTCTTCGCGGATTGGTGCGGCAGGACCGGAATTGTTTTTAGGGGAGTCGTCCAACGGCTAGGACTCCGGTCTCCAAAACCGGGTATGGGGGTTCGAGTCCCTCCTCCCCTGCCAGAGTTTCATGGAGGCGCGAAAGAGAATTCTCGCGCGAGTTGGAAAGGGAAGTAATGGCGACGCAGGCGGCCAAAATGAGTAAAGAAGAAACTCCGAGCGGAAAAGGCTCAGAGCTGACGCATAAGATCACTGGGACGGTACAGAACACGCGCGACTTTATTCAGGAAACACGCGTGGAAATGAAGAAAGTTACCTGGCCGAGCCGCGAAGAAGTGATTTCGACGACCGGAGTAGTTCTGGCAACCGTAGCGTTTTTTGCGATTTATTTGTACTTCATCGAGCAGGGCGCTGCGCGAGCAGTGGGCTATTTGCTGAAGCGTTTCGGCGCGTAAAGGGGACAGCGTTTGTACCTGCCCGCGGTAGGCAGGCTTATAAACTCTGACTGAAAAAGGACCAGCGATCCATGAGCATGCAGTGGTACATCATTCACACGTATTCGGGCTTCGAGAAGAAGGTCAAGGAAAGCCTGGAAAGCCGTGTGGCTGCGTTCACTTTGCAGGACAAGATTGGCCGCGTGCTGATTCCGATGGAAGACGTAGTGGAAGTGCGCGGCGGCAAAAAAGTGGTTTCCTCGCGGATGTCGTATCCGGGTTATGTGCTGGTGGAAATGGATCTGGACGAAAACACCTGGCACATCGTACGCAATACGCCGCGGGTGACGGGCTTTGTCGGTTCGGCGACTTCGCCTTCGCCTCTTTCAGAAGCGGAAGTGGACGCAATCATCAACCGCGTGCATACGCCGCAGGATCGTCCCAAGCCGAAAGTGGTCTACGAACGCAACGAGCAAGTCCGCATCGTGGACGGACCATTTGCGAACTTCAACGGCACGGTGGAAGAAATCGATAACGACCACAGCCGGCTGAAAGTGTCGGTAACGATTTTTGGGCGTGCGACGCCAGTGGAACTGGATTTTGCCAGCGTCGAGAAGCTGGGCTGATTCGGAAGGTTTTGTAGGCCAGGGGCGTTAGCCCCGGCAATGCTTGGCAGGATGGAAAATTTCAAGAACGGTTTAGAGGTAAAGGGATATGCCGCCAAAGAAGATACAAACGACGATTAAATTGCAGCTGGCCGCGGGTAAAGCCACGCCTGCGCCGCCAGTGGGCACCGCGCTCGGTCCCCATGGCGTCAACATCATGGATTTCTGCAAGCAGTTCAATGCCAAAACGCAGAAAGAACCTGATGGAATGATTTTTCCGGTGCTGGTTACGATTTATACCGACCGCACTTTCACGTTCATCCTCAAGACCCCGCCAGCGTCGGTGTTGCTGTTGCGCGCCGCAGGAATTGCCAAGGGTTCGCCGGAGCCGAATCGCAACAAAGTCGGCAAGGTGACCAAAAAGCAAGTCGAGGAAATCGCGAAGATAAAGCTTGTCGATCTCAACACCACGAATCTGGAGTCCGCTGTTCGTACCGTGTCTGGCACGGCCAAGAACATGGGTCTGGAAGTCGTGGAAGCCTGAGGAGTTTGAGGCGAAGCGGGATCGAGTGAGGCAGAAAGCATGGCAATAAAGAAAGCTGGAAAACACGTCGAGAACGCGCGCAAGAAAGTGGAAGCGCGTCCGTACAAGCTCAGCGAAGCGACCGAGCTGATCAAGAAGACGCATCACACCAAGTTTAACGAGACGGTGGAATTGGCTTTCAATCTTGGCGTGGATCCGAAGCATTCCGACCAGGTGGTTCGCGGAACGGTGGTTCTGCCGCACGGCTTGGGCAAAGCGGTTCGCGTGCTGGTCCTGGCAAGCGGCGAAAAACAGCGCGAGGCACAGGAAGCAGGCGCGGATTTTGTGGGCGGCGACGACATGGTGCAGAAAATCATGGAAGGCTGGACGGATTACGATGCGGTAATCGCTACGCCGGACATGATGAAGTCCGCCGGACGTTTGGGCAAAGTGCTCGGTCCGCGTGGCTTGATGCCGAACCCGAAGACCGGAACAGTCACAGCGGACGTAGCGAAAGCCATCCGCGAAACCAAAGCCGGCAAAGTGGAATTCCGCGTGGATAAAGCGGGAATCGTGCATTGCCCGATCGGCAAAATTCAATTTGACGCCGCAAAACTGGCGGAAAACGCGCATTCCTTGATCGGCGCGGTGCTCAAAGCCAAGCCAGCCGCGGCAAAAGGCAAGTACGTCAAGAAAATTACATTGACCTCGACCATGGGTCCGGGAATTTTGATCGACCTGTCGGAGGCGGAGACCCTGGCAGCCGCCGCGTAAGCGGTTCAGGGTTTGTACCTACAAACCCTGAGCTAAAAAAGGGAAACGACATTATGAAAAAGCGCAGTGAAAAACAGCAAGACCTGGACAAACTGAAAACCGAGCTCGCCAAGGTTTCGACGGTTATTTTGTCGACCTTTCAGGGCATCACCGTCGAAAACGACACCAAGCTGCGGCGCGCCGTGCAGGCTGCCGGCGGCAAATATAAAGTCGTCAAGAATACGCTAGCCGAACGAGCTGGAGCGGGTACTGCCGCCGAGGGATTGTTGAAGAACCTGAGCGGCACCAACTCCATTGCGTACACGCAAACCGATGCCGTGGCGTTGGCCAAGGCGCTGACCAAGATCGCCAAGGATGTTCCGGCGTTCCAGTTTAAGGCCGGCGTTGTGGAAGGTCGCGTAATCAGCATTTTGGAAATTCAACAACTGGCAAACTTGCCGTCCAAGGAAGAATTGATCAGCAAGGTGATGTTCCTGTTGAACGCGCCGGCGCAACGAATTGCCAGCACACTGAATGCCTTGCCGCGCAATCTGGCGGTCACGGTGAACGAGGCCATCAAGGCGAATAAATTCAGCGACAAGACTGAACAAGTTTAGTTGGTGAATCACGGATTTTGAGTTGCGCGGCGCAAACCGCAACGGCTCAGAAAAATTTAATTAATAGGTTCTTGAGAGGAGAACAAGCAGTCATGGCTAAAGTGGACACGATTCTGGAAGAAATCAAGGGACTGACGCTTCTTGAAGCGTCGGACCTGGTGAAGAAAATGGAAGAAGCGTTCGGCGTATCGGCGGCGGCGGCCACGGTTGTGGCGGGCGGCGGCGGTGGCGCGGCCGCTGCGGCCCCTGCGGAAGAGAAGACGGAATTCGCCGTGGTTCTCACCGAAGTGGGCGGCAACAAAATCAATGTCATCAAGGCGGTTCGCGAAGTCACCAGCCTCGGCTTGAAGGAAGCCAAGGACCTCGTCGATGGCGCGCCGAAGACCGTGAAAGAAGGCGTGAGCAAGGACGAAGCCGCGACGATCAAGAAGAAGTTCGAAGACGCGGGCGCGAAGGTCGAAGTTAAGTAAGGCCGTTGCGCAAAGTAGTTTTGCGGCCGCAGATGCATCTTACACACTGTGGCCGCGTTCGGCGGGGATGTTGGGGCTGAAAGAAATTGGATTGCGGTGCGGCTCTCGTTCGCGGGAATCGCGAAGCATTTTTCGAGGGTGCCGCGCCAAAGGACTTCTCTTACGCACGTCGAGGCTCGGTATTACTACAACCTGGAATGTCCCGTAGGGACAGGCTGTGGCCGTGTGCTAATTGACTTTGGGCAAGTCAATCAGTGCGACGGCTATTGGTCTCTCTGTGCGCCAACTGGATTCGCCCGATATTGACGGCTGTTTTGTTTCAGCCGGCCAAGTTAACGAGGTATACCAAGAATGTCTAACACCAATCAGCACGTCCGGGAACGGCAGCGTCTGGATTTTGCAAAAATTCAGAGCGCGATTCAGATTCCCAACCTGATTGAAGTCCAGATGAAGTCGTATCAGCGCTTTCTGCAGATGGATTTACTGCCGAGCGAGCGCGACGATGGCGGGCTTCAGTCGGTATTTACATCTGTGTTTCCGATCAAAGACTTCCGCGAGATGTCGCAACTGGAATTCGTGGACTACGCGATCGGCAACTGGGAGTGCAAGTGCAGCAATCTTAAGGGCCTGCATCACCTGCGCGCGACTTGCCGCAATTGCGGCGCCAGCGTGGTCACCAATCCGTATCAGACCGGTGATGTGATATGCCACAAGTGCGGCACGTTCAATAAAAACACGCCGACCTTCTGCAACAAGTGCGGCGATCCGGTCGCCATGCAATTGAAGTATGACGTAAACGAATGCCAGGAACGCGGGATGACCTATTCCGCGCCGCTGAAGGTCACCATTCGTTTGACCATTTACGACAAGGATCCCGACACTGGCGCGAAAACCATTCGCGACATCAAGGAACAGGAAGTTTTCTACGGCGATATTCCGCTGATGACCGAGAACGGCACGTTCATCATCAACGGCACGGAACGCGTCATTGTCAGCCAGTTGCATCGTTCCCCCGGCGTGTTTTTCGAATCGGCGAACAACCGCAGCTACTTCCTCGGAAAGATTATTCCTTACCGCGGATCATGGGTGGAGTTCGAGTACGACACCAAGAATATTTTGTACGTGCGTATCGACCGCAAGCGTAAATTCCTGGGCTCGATTTTTCTCCGCGCGCTGGGAATGAAGACCAACGAAGACATTCTGCGCACCTTTTATCAGGTGGAGCGGATTTCCCTTCGCGATAAGGACATGTTCTGGAACGTCTCTCCAGGACTGATCGATCGCAAGTTGACGCACGAAATCCGGAATCCGAAGTCCGATGAAGTGATCGTCGGTGCGCACAAGCGCATTAACGAAAATCTCTTCAAGGAAATGATCAAGGCCCGCATCACGCAGGCTCGCGCTGCGTTGCAGGACCTCGAAGGCGCCTATTCCGTGGCCGACGTCGTTAACCGGCAGACCGGTGAAGTTTTGCTGGAGTCGAACAAGCCGCTGACCGCGGAAATCTGGCAGGCCTTTGCCGAAGGCGGCATCGCGGAAGTGGACGTGTTCTTCCCGGAGCGCGACGACATCGGCGTGGTGCTTTCCCGCACCCTGGATAAGGACGCCATCCGTTCCTCGAAGGAAGCGCTGATCGAAATTTACCGCAAACTGCGTCCGGGCGATCCCCCAACCCTCGAGACGGCCACAAATCTGTTCCGCGGAATGTTTTTCGATCCGCGCAAATATGATTTCAGCCGCGTCGGCCGCTTGAAATTCAACATCAAGCTGGGGCTCGACACGCCACTCGACAATCGCACGCTCGATTCGCCGGATTTTGTCGCGGCAATCAAATACTTGCTGAAGCTGCGCAAGAACATCGGCGTGGTGGATGACATCGACCATTTGGGCAACCGCCGCGTTCGCGCCGTTGGCGAATTGCTGGAAAACCAGTTTCGCATCGGCCTCGTCCGCATGGAACGCGCCATCAAGGAAAAGATGAGCGTGTACCAGGAAATGTCCACTGCCATGCCACACGACCTCGTCAACGCCAAGCCGGTCATGGCCGCGATTCGCGAGTTCTTCGGCAGTTCGCAGTTGAGCCAATTCATGGACCAGACCAATCCTTTGAGCGAAATTACGCACAAGCGGCGTCTTTCGGCTCTTGGACCTGGCGGCCTTTCCCGTGAACGCGCAGGGTTCGAAGTGCGCGACGTTCATCCGACTCACTACGGCCGCATTTGCCCGATTGAAACGCCGGAAGGCCCGAACATCGGCTTGATCAGCTCGCTCAGCTGTTTTGCGCGCATCAATGACTACGGCTTTATTGAATCGCCTTACCGCAAGGTAAAGGCTGGCCGCATCATTGATTACGTGCAGGTGGTGAATGCGGGCGACAGCGAATTCAAGGCCGGCGAAATCATCGAGAAAGACCGCGTAGAAGAACTCAACGACGAACTGAAACGCCGCAAGGTCGTGTACGAGCCGTACTGCTTCTATCTTTCCGCATGGGAAGAAGACAAGTACGTGGTCGCGCAGGCCAACGTTTCACTCGACGATCGTTTGAAGATCACCACCGAACTCGTAAATTGCCGGCAGGCCGGCAACTTCGTGCTGAAGAGCCGTGAAGAAGTGGATTATGTGGACGTGTCGCCGAAGCAGTTGGTCAGCGTCGCGGCCAGCTTGATTCCATTTCTCGAAAACGACGACGCTAACCGCGCGTTGATGGGTTCAAACATGCAGCGTCAGGGCGTACCGCTGATTCGCGGAGAAGCTCCGCTGGTCGGCACTGGCATGGAGCGCGTCACAGCGCGCGACTCCGGCGCAGTCGTGCTCTGCAAACGCGACGGCATCGTGGATCAAGTGGACTCCGAGCGCATCATCGTTCGCGTGGAGTCCGACCACTCCGGCGTATTGAGCCGTGAAGTTGGCGCGGACATCTATACATTGACCAAATTCAAGCGTTCGAATCAGAACACTTGCATCAACCAGAAGCCGATCGTTCGCGTGGGCGACCGCGTGAAGAAACAGCAGGTTCTTGCCGACGGTCCTTGCACTGACCGCGGTGAACTGGCTCTCGGCCGCAATGTGCTGGTGGCGTTCGTGCCCTGGCGCGGATACAACTTTGAAGACGCCATTCTCGTCAGCGAAAAACTGGTGAAAGAGGATTACTACACCTCGATTCACATCGAAGAGTACGAAATCGAAGCGCGCGACACCAAGCTGGGTCCGGAAGAAGTCACGCGCGATATTCCCAACATCAGCGAATCGTTCCTTCGCAACCTGGACGAAAGCGGCGTCATCCGCATCGGCGCCGTCGTCAAGTCCGGCGACATTCTGGTCGGCAAGGTTACGCCTAAGGGCGAAACCACGTTGACACCGGAAGAGAAGTTGCTGCGCGCGATCTTCGGCGAAAAAGCCGGCGACGTGCGCGACGCTTCCCTCTATTGCCCGCCGGGCATCGAAGGCACCATCGTGGACGTCAAGATCTTCACCCGCAAGGGCGGAGAAAAAGACGAACGCCATAAGGCCATCGAAGCTGCGCAGGTTTTCAAGCTGGAAAAGAACCTGGCCGACGAAATCCGCATCCTGACCGATGAGCGCCTGAAGCGCCTTTCGGATTTACTGGGCGGGAAAATTCTCCAAGCCGACCTGCACGACGAAAAGACCAACAAGCGCCTGCTCGTAAAGGGCACGGAGCTGACGCGCGAGCTGATCGAGAAAATCTCGACGCGCAACCTGAAGCGACTGAAGCTCAACGAAAAAGATCCGCTGCTGATCGAAAAGATCGAAGAAGTCGAAGAAATGACTTCACGGCAGATCGACGTGCTGCGCAAAATCACCGAGGAGCGCAAGGAAAAGCTGAAGAAGGGCGACGAACTACCGCCCGGCGTAATCAAGCTGGTCAAGGTCTATATCGCCATGAAGCGCAAGCTCTCCATCGGCGATAAAATGGCCGGACGCCACGGCAACAAGGGCGTCATTGCGCGCATTGTTCCGGATGAAGACATGCCGTACATGCCGGATGGCACGCCCGTCGAAATCGTTTTGAATCCGCTCGGCGTTCCTTCGCGTATGAACGTCGGACAAGTTCTCGAAACGCACTTGGGCTGGGCCGGCAAGGAACTGGGCAACAGCTTGAAGCGTCTGCTCAGCAAGGAAGTTCGCGCCGAAGCGGTTCGCCGCTGGTTCCGTGAAGTCTTCACGGAGACCACCATCTGGAAGACGCTTTCCAAGCTGGACGATGATGAGTTGCTGGAGATGGCCGACGGCTTCCGCGAGGGCATTCCGTTCGCAACGCCGGTATTCGACGGCGCACGTGAAACGGAAATTCGCCACCTGCTCGAAGTTGCAGGCTTGCCGCATGCCGGAAAGATCAATCTTTTCGATGGCATGACCGGGGACATGTTCGACCAACCGGTTACGGTCGGCTACATCTATATGTTGAAGCTGTCGCACCTGGTGGACGACAAGATTCACGCTCGCTCCATCGGTCCCTACTCACTTATCACGCAGCAGCCGTTGGGTGGTAAAGCGCAGTTCGGCGGGCAGCGTTTCGGCGAAATGGAAGTGTGGGCGCTCGAAGCTTACGGCGCAGCGCACATCCTGCAGGAATTGCTCACGGCGAAGTCCGACGACGTTTATGGCCGCGCGAAGATTTACGAGGCCATCGTCAAGGGCGAGCCGGGGATCGAGCCGGGCGTGCCGGAATCGTTCAACGTGTTGGTGCGCGAGTTACAGTCGCTGTGCCTGGACGTTGAGTTGATGAAGCGGCAAAAGCCGGCGAGAAGGCAGCCGATTAAAGCATTGCATGGTAAGGGGCGTCCCGATTCTATCGGGACGCTCCATCTTGGCAACACTTAAAAAGTCTCAGAAGTTTTGTTTGGGTTCTCAGCCGGTCTGGTGATTCGAAAGAGTTCTGGACCGCGGCTTTCGCCGCGAGGCGAAAGCAGGGAGGAAACAACCTTGTATCGCAGCAGCCCCTATGATCGCGCAAGTCTGATTGCTGATTTTGATTCCATTCGCATCAGCCTGGCCAGCCCGGAGAAAATCCGTTCCTGGTCCCACGGTGAAGTCACCAAGCCGGAGACCATCAACTACCGTACGTTCAAGCCCGAGCGTGACGGACTATTCTGCGCAAAAATCTTCGGTCCGGTAACGGACTGGGAATGTTTGTGCGGCAAATACAAGCGCATGAAGCATCGCGGCGTCATTTGCGACAAGTGCGGCGTCGAAGTCACCTTGTCCAAGGTTCGCCGTGAACGCCTCGGCCATATCGAATTGGCGTCACCCTGTTCGCACGTATGGTTCTTCAAGGGGTTGCCCAGCCGCATCGGCTACCTGCTGGACATTTCCATGCGCGATCTCGAGCGCATTCTGTACTTCGAAGCATTTGTTGTGGTGGATGTCGGCGAAGTGGCCATCCTGAAAGAACGGCAAGTTCTTCAGGAAGAGGAATACCGCAAGCTGCAGCAGGAGTATCCGGGGCAGTTCACAGCGCGTATGGGCGCGGAAGCCATCAAAGAACTTCTCAAGCGCGTGGAAGTTGAAAAATTGTCTGACGAACTGCGCGTGAAGATGAAGGACGATCCTTCTCTGCAAAAGCGCATCAAGTTCGCCAAGCGCCTGAAAGTTCTGGAAGCGTTCCGTAAGAGCGGCAACAAGCCTGAGTGGATGATTTTGGACGTGATCCCGGTTCTTCCGCCGGAGTTGCGCCCGCTGGTGCCTCTCGATGGCGGCCGTTTCGCTACCTCTGACTTGAACGATCTCTACCGCCGGGTCATCAACCGCAACAACCGCTTGAAGAAGCTCATGGAGCTGCGCGCGCCGGACGTCATCGTCCGCAACGAAAAGCGCATGCTACAGGAAGCGGTGGACGCCCTGTTCGACAACGGCCGCCGTGGCCGCGTGCTGCGCGGAACCGACACCTGTCCGCTGAAGTCTTTGAGCGACACGCTGAAGGGCAACAGGGACGCTTCCGCCAGAACCTGCTCGGCAAGCGCGTTGATTATTCCGGCCGTTCGGTCATCGTGGTCGGGCCGGAGCTGAAACTCAATCAGTGCGGTTTGCCGAAGAAGATGGCGCTGGAACCGTTCAAGCCGTTCATCTATCACAAGCTCGAAGCGCAAGGTCACTGCACCACCATCAAGCAAGCCAAGGAAATGGTGGAACAGCAGGAGCCGGTGGTCTGGCACTCCGAGAACTGATCGCGAAGATCCGGTCATGCTAACCGTGCTCCCACGCTGCATCGCCTGGGTATTCAGGCGTTCGACCCGGTGTTGGTCGAAGGCAAGGCCATCCGCATTCACCCGCTGGTTCGCACCGCGTTCAACGCGGACTTTGACGGCGACCAGATGGCGGTACACATTCCGCTATCGCCCGAATCGCAAGTCGAAGCATCGGTGTTGATGCTCAGCTCGCGAAATATCTGTCCCCCGGCGCACGGCTGCCCTTGCCGTGCCGTCGCAGGACATGGTGCTCGGCATTTATTACATGACCAAGTCCAAGCCCGGCGCCAAGGGCGAAGGCCGCGTAATCGGCGGCTCGGATGAGTTGTCCTCGCTCTGGAAGCCGGCGAAGTCGAGTTGCTCACTCCGATTCGCCTGCGTTACACCGGCGAAGTGATCGACCTCAGCACCGCTTACGACAACCAGGACGTCACGCACACCGAACCGGTGAAGATGGAACGGCAATTCATCCAGACCACAGTCGGCCG
>CAVSYC010000006.1:0-1010420 GCA_963732135.1 uncultured Acidobacteriota bacterium | reverse complement strand
AAACTTGGTAATCTGAACATCAGAGGCTTCCGATGGGCGCGACTCGCGCATTGCTGTTGGCAGCATCACAGAATCGCTGGTTGAGAGAACATGCCAGCCGGTACACGTTTGTGAAGAGAAGCGTTTCGCGATTTATGCCTGGTGAAACACTGGGCGACGCGATCGCCGCGGCGCGTGAGTTAAAGAAAAAAAACATCGCCGCGGTGCTGACTCATCTCGGCGAGAACGTTTCCGACGAACAGGAAGCGGAAAAGGTCGCGGCGCATTATCGGAGCGTGCTGGAAAAAATCCGCGGTGAAAATCTGGACGTGGAAATTTCAGTGAAACTCACGCAATTGGGACTCGATCTTTCGGCAGAAATCTGCGAGCGCAATTTGCGCCGCCTGCTTGCGGTAGAGCACCCCGCGAGAACACTTTGGATAGACATGGAAGCAAGCGGTTACGTAGATGCCACGCTGCAAATTTACACCCGGCTCCTCGCGGATTACCCGAACTCCGGAATCTGTTTGCAGGCTTATCTGCATAGGACGGCAGCCGATATAGAAACCTTAAGCCAGATGAAACCGACAATTCGTTTGGTAAAAGGCGCGTATGCCGAGCCGCCGGACGCCGCGATTCAAAGCAAAGAAGCAATCAACGCAAATTATTTACTGTTGGCGCAGAACTTACTTCGAGAACAAGTGCAAGGCAACGTGCGCCGCGCAGCATTCGCGACTCACGACCCTGCGCTGATTCATCGCATCACCGATTTCGCCGCTGCTAACCGTATTGCGCGCGATAAGGTCGAGGTGCAAATGCTATACGGCATTCAACGGGCGGAACAAGAGCGCCTGGCGGCAGATGGTTGGCGTTCAGGCGTGTTGATCGCATATGGCGATTATTGGTATCCGTGGTTCGTACGACGGCTTGCGGAACGGCCTGCGAATCTTTGGCTATTAATTCGAAATCTCACCAGCAATTAAAAAGCAGTCGTGATTTGAGGGGAAAACTATTTTGGCGCGCGCGGGGCGGGCGCAGCTAGAATGTGAGATTGCTGCGACAAAGGGACTGCCGGGTCCCCCCAAAAAACAAAGATTAGCGAATCGAAGTAATTTCCAAAACGTCGCCAACTTGCGTGCCGGTCCGATAGATGGTATGCGGCGGCAATTCAAGAACACTCGTCGCTTTCAGAGAAACTTTGGAGACACGGAACGGGCGAAAATGTTCTTCCACGTGAACAACCTTTCTCTCTTTGTTGAGAAAGACCAGGTCGATCGGAAAGAGCATTCCGATGGAGTGCACGCCACGGGAAGGGATAATCCAAAGCCCGCGGCCGAGCTTGGCCCAGCGCTTGGTCTTTCCCAATAGGCCGATAAGGCGACGGAAATAATTGTCCGCAACCGCCGCCTCGGTGGCCACAAAGGTCTCCCGCGTCTTGTTATACACGTACACGTACCGACTGTAATTGCCGTTACTGCCCGCCATTTTTTCTCCGTGACAACTGCCGGCCGACACCGGCAGGGACTTCTCATTCCTTATTTACTTATTCGTCAGAAAAATCAGTCGATCCTCTGACGCTTGCGACGCCAGATAATAATGCCGAGCACGACGAGAGCAAGAACTCCCGCCACGACTCGAATTAGCGTTACGTTGTCCATGTTTCTCTCCTTTTCGAATAGCCGGAAACCCTACGTGCAGGCGTCCGGAAAAATCGATCTCACCTGCCGAATCCCGAACTCAGTTGGTGCATCAAGGTAATAATCGCGGGGCCCAAAATGACAACCATCAGAGCCGGAAAAATAAAAAAAACCAGCGGTGGGACCATCTTGACGGATGTCTTGGCGCTCATTTCTTCAGCCCGCTGGCGGCGCTTGATGCGCATGTCGTCAGAATAAACCCGTAGCGACTGGGCAATGCTGGTCCCGAAACGCTCCGTTTGAATCAGCATTGCTACAAGCGCCTTGATGTCGTCCAGGCCGGTACGGCGGGCAAGTTCGCGCAGCGCATCAATACGAGTCTTTCCAATGCGCATCTCCAGGTTCACGAACTGCAATTCTTCGCTTAGTTCCGGATGCGCGATTCTCATATCCTGCGAGACTTTCATCAGCGCCTGATCCAATCCCAAGCCCGCTTCAACGCAGATCACAAGCAGGTCAAGCGCATCTGGAAGACCCCGGCGAAGTTTGCTCTGTCGCGCGCTGACCCGCCAAGTGAGCAGCATATCGGGCAAAAGATATCCCAGGGCAAATGCAACCAGGGGGATAAAGAAAGCGTTGATACGGTAGAGGCCAAAAAAATAAACAGCCGAAAGCAGTGCAATTGGAAAAACCAACTTCACGCCACGCATCGCCAGAAGAGCTTCCGGGCTGCGATACCCGGCACGTATCATCAGCAGTTGCGTTCGAGTCGCTTTATCCGTGGCCGGAGCCGGCAGCATCTTACCAACGTTCGCCAGTGTGTCGCGCACGCGTTCTTTCTGGCGGTCGGCAAATTTCGGTTCGTCTTGTACTGGCCCGGTAACGCCGGCAAGGCGCGCGAGACGCGTTGCTATGCTCACCTCACCTGGAGAAAAGGCATAAACAAGCGCAACCACAACTCCGGCAGTGGCGATAAATGTGAGCGCTGTCAATAACCAAATCATGCGTCCCCTCCTTTCTCCCTATACTTCAAAGTGGATTATCTTCCACAAGATCGCCGAGCCGATAAGCTGCATTACGCCAGCCGTGACAAGCACAACTGGCCCTTTTGGATCGGTGAAAAGTATGCCCATGTATTTCGGATTTAAGACGCTTAGAACCACCATCATGAAAATGGGCAACGCGATAAGAATTCCAGCAGTCAGACGGCCTTGTGCGGTACGCACTCGAACCTCGCGGTAGATGCGAAAACGATCACGGATCACGCGCGCGAGACCGTCAAGAATTTCGGCAAGATTTCCGCCGGTCTCTTTCTGGATAAGCAACGCAGTCACAAAGAATCGGACGTCAATAATAGGAACGCGCTCGGAGAGGTTAAGAAGAGCATCGCGAAGTGGCAGTCCGAAATTTTGCTCTTCGAAAGCTGTACGAAACTCTCCGGCCAGTGGCTCCGGGCATTCCTTCGAGATCATTTCGAGGCCGGTCGTAAACGCATGTCCCGCGCGAACAGCCCGGCCAAGCAGGTCCAGTGCTTCTGGAAAATGTTCCTCAAATTTATGTAGGCGGCGGCTGCGCTTAAACGCGACAAATGCAATTGGAAGCAACGCTACGGCGATGCCGATCGGAACAGTAAGATAAAAGTGCGGGAGGAAATAAGCAGCGCCAAAGTACGCCGCCAGTCCCAAAATCGCGCTAATCACCAGAAGTTTGGCAGGTTTAAGGGTCATGCCCGATTGCATCAGGTAGTCTTGAAGCTTCGTTGACCACGCCCATTTAAGCATCAATTGATGGAGCCAAGGCACACCGCTCATCATTTCGTCACGGACCAGCTTTAAGCCGGTGCCAACGTCGCCACGGCGTTCAGCTTTGTGCACCGCGCTCATGCGTTTGCGAATCTGTTCCTGGCTGCCCTCGGCGCTGGCAAAAACCCAGATGCCAAGAAAAAGGACGGCAACAACCAGGAACGTCAAGATGGCGATTAGTACTCCCATTACAAGCTCCTCAGTGATTCGGTGCAGCCTCGAACATGTTGGTCGGAAAATGAATGCCCGACACCAATAGCTTTTCGGCGAATTTGGGCCGGACGCCTGTTGGCAGAAACTCGCCGAGCACTTCCCCGTTTTCTTTGATTCCGCGTTTCCGGAAAATAAAGATGTCTTGCATGGTTACGATATTGCCTTCCATACCGGTAATTTCGGCAATGCTGATAATCTTGCGAGTTCCGTCGCTGTGACGGCTGACCTGCACAACAACGTCAATTGCCGACGCAATCTGCCGCCGGATGGCGCTTTCGGGAATATTCAGGTTGGCCATCGCGACCATCGTTTCCAGGCGTCCCAGCGCGTCACGAGGCGTGTTCGCGTGAATCGTGGTGAGCGATCCGTCGTGACCGGTGTTCATCGCTTGCAGCATGTCCAACGCTTCTTCGCCTCTTACCTCGCCAACGATGATGCGATCCGGACGCATACGCAAACAATTGATCACCAGCTGACGCTGCGCTATTTGACCCTTACCTTCAATGTTGGGCGGCCGCGTTTCCAAACGCACCACGTGTTCCTGGTTCAGCTGTAACTCGGCGGCATCTTCGACCGTTACGATTCGCTCTTTATTCGAGATATGCGAAGAAAGTACGTTCAAGAAAGTCGTCTTGCCGGCGCCGGTACCTCCGGAGATGAGGATATTTAGCCGAGCCTTCACGCACCCACGCAAGAGATCGAGCATTGGCTGCGTGAGCGAGCGATTTTGAATTAAGTCCTCCGCCGTGATGCGCTGCCGTCCAAAGCGGCGAATCGAGAGGCAAGGTCCATCAACGGAGAGCGGTGGAATAATCGCATTGACGCGAGACCCATCCGCCAGGCGTGCATCGACCATTGGTGATGATTCGTCAATTCTCCGTCCGATCGCGGACACGATACGGTCGATGATTCCCATCAAGTGGGCGTCATCCCTGAACTGCACGTTGGTCGGCTCCAGCATGCCTTTGCGCTCAACGAACACCCGTTTATAGGTGTTGACCAAAATGTCGGAAACCGTCGGATCGGCCAGTAGCGGTTCCAGCGGTCCAAGCCCGAATACTTCGTCGAGAACCTCTTGCACCAGGCGCTCACGCTCTTGCAGGTTCATGGGCGCGGATTCACCATGAACGATGCCTTCGAGAATGAGACTCACTTCGCGGCGCACTTCTTCACGGCTAACGTCGGTCAGCTTGTCAAGGTTCAGTTTCTGAATCAGTTTTCGATGAATGGCAGCTTTGACAGAACCAAAGTCTGTACGCGCTGTAGTTGTTACAATCGGTGACATGGTTTACCTCACTTCTTTGTCGGGAAAGAGAAGAAGCCGGACAGGGGACTTTTCTTCTCATCCACGGGTACGTCAATTCCTACAAGCTGGCCCGCGATCTGTCGATAGCGGTTAGTTAACGTATTATTGTGATTTTCCATCAGTGGAGTGCCGAGGTTCACAGACTGGCTGGCCTTACGAAAATCGTTCGGAAGATTAGCAAAAATTGGGCGGTTAATGTCCTTCTGAATGCTCCTGAGCACTTCATCATCACCCTTATGCCAGCGGTTGATAATAATGCGTGCGCGATCCTGCGGAATGCCAAATCCCTTCAGCGCCAGCAAGCGACGCTCCAGCGTCCACAGGGAAGGAACATTCGCCTCCGCAACAATCAGTATCATCCGAGCGCTGCGAAGGATGGAGCCCCATTCGGACGAAAACTGAGATCCAATGTCGAGCAGCACGGTATCGAACGAATTTTGGGCAACATTTACGATCCGATCGAGCAGATTGACGTCGATCTTTTCCCACTCTTCCGGCTGCGTCGTTCCGGCAAGTAATTCAAGCTTGGTCTTATGCTTGGTTAGCAACGCAGACAGGAAGTGACTATCTAAGCGATCCAACCCCTCAACTGCGTCGCGAATACCAAATTTCGGATGTAGATCCAAGAGCAAATGCACGTTGCCGAGTGGGCGGGCAAAATCGAGAAGCACCGTATGTTTTCTGGCGAATGTAGCAAGCTGTACTCCTAGATTTACCGCTACCGTTGTGGCTCCTACGCCGCCTTTTGCACCCATGACCACGATGAGCTTGTCCTGTGACCGGAAATCCTTGGTATGTAGATCTTCTGCAATCCGGAGTAAGAGATCTTTTAGCGACTCCGTTTGCACCGGTTTGCCGAGAAAGTCCTGCACTCCGCTGCGCATGGCCTCGAGAAGCAGGCTGGGTTGCGGAGGAACCGCAGCCGAACACGCGATCAATTTAACGGTCGGCTTGATCCGGCGAAGCTGATTCGCGAAGGTGAAAAAGGGATCAGGGTCTCGCGCCAGGTCAAGAAAAACCACGTCGGGCATATTTTCGGAGGAGTCCGGCAAACGATCGGTCGGTACGACCCACTGCAGCACTGAACTGACCAGACCAGTTTGCTCGAGTCCAGCCAGCATTTGCGCCGAACTTGTCAGGTCACTGCTTGCGATGGCTGCCGTCAACATTTCTTGAAGGGCCTATTTCCCGTTGCATTCGAACTATTGCTAAACATACCAAATTTCCGTTCAGGCGGCCTCAGTTTGAGCCGGGTGTCTTAGCCTTGTCTGGCGTGATTTGATCCAAAAAGGGTTGGGGAAAGTTCGGTCCATGTGGCGCCTGATCTGGACTCAGCGGCCGGACGATATGGGGCGTCACGATGACCAGCAATTCGTTCTTGGTCTTATTTAGTGACTTGCTTTGGAAGAGCTTTCCGAGAATCGGAATATCCCCGATCCCAGGAATCTTCGACATAACTTCTGTGACGCGATTGTCCACCAGTCCCGCGATGGCAAACGTTTGCCCGTCGGCAAGGCTCATGTC
The DNA here is from genome assembly GCA_963732135.1 of uncultured Acidobacteriota bacterium. Taxonomy (GTDB): domain Bacteria; phylum Acidobacteriota; class Terriglobia; order Acidiferrales; family UBA7541; genus Acidiferrum. The sequence goes on along the minus strand of CAVSYC010000006.1, from coordinate 1,003,959 downwards.
TGACTCGACCCGGCGCGTGGAGATGGCCGGAAGCAGGAACCCGCTTATGGTTATCGTGTTCGAATAATCGAGAGTGCTAACTTCTGGCTTGACCTTAAGGTGAATCGTTCCGTCCGCGTTGAGCGTCGGCGCGAAACTCAGGCGAATTCCGTATTCCTTAAATTGTACGGAAACCGTCGGAATGCCGGTTCCCGAGCCCGAAACAATCGGATAGGGAAATTCGCCGCCGGCTAGGAAACTTGCTTCCTTGCCGGATTCCGTCATCAAGTTGGGCTCGGCGAGAATCTGAAAGAGATTCTTGGATTGCAGCGCCTGGATCACGGTCCCAAGGTGAATATTCGGGTTGAACAGGAAAATGTTCAGGGCGTTGGCAATGGTCTGAGAAGTGGTGAACGTTGAAGAAGGTGGCGCCCCGGTCGTGGCATTTTGCTGCGGGCCGTGCACCGGGAAAGTATCGGTTATATTCCAGCTTTGCGTCCCGCCAAACTGTTGCGTGCCGATGGATCCGATCGTTTTGCCGAGACCGGTCGACAGGATGTTGAATCCGAGCTCCGTTAGTGCGGACCGATCCACCTCCGCAAACCGCACCTGAAGCAGTATTTCGCCGGTCAGAGCTGGCGGAATTTCCATCATGCTGGTTACTTTGGGCGCGGCACCTTTCACTACCTCAAGAATCTTATCCGCGACAACGGAGGAAGAGATTTTGCCCGACAGGATCACCACATCCTTTGAGGTGTCAATATGGACATTCTCGTTGGGGAAAACTTCGTGAATCTTCTGGCTCAACCCAAGAACGTCAATGTCTACCGACACTTCGAACGCCTGGCTTTGGTCGGCCTCGTCCCAGAGCAAAAGGGATACTCCTCCGGGCTTCCTGCCGTTTACCAGCACTTGGGTTGGGCTGACGACGATCGCTTCCGCAATTTCCGGATCGGCCAGCGATACGCGCTTGATGCGCGAGGGCGATGTGATCACCAGGGATCTTCCGACCAACAAATGCAGAGTCTGCGGCTCGGAGGATTCCGGGCCCTGGCTCGCGGGTGCTTGCGCCACGGGCGATCCCGTGGTCGCGGGTGCGGGGCTTGCGGCCGGCGCCGCGTCCTGCGCCAGGATCGCGCATGCGCCGAAGGTCAACGCGCCCAGAAGAACGGTACCGGACAAACGCAATACATTCGTCATTTGTAGTTGTCCTGTCATGGTTTTCTCTTAGTGCTTCTCCGGCGGATTCGAATTCGGGAACGACTTGTTCTCTCGCTTGTTTCCGGTAATCACTTCAATCACGTAGGGTGGCGGCGGGGCCGGAGCAGTGGATTTTTTCCCGGAAGTTGTGTGTGTCGGCTTAACCATTGCGCCTTCCGGCGAGAACAGGGCCGTCTGCATCACCGCTTTCGGATCGTTCTTTTTCGTGTCGATCGTGTTACGCAGCGCGAGTTGGATCTTTCCCTCGGTGCTCGCCATGGTCAGTTTGGTGGCTTCGTCGGGAGTCACGAGCAGCGTGATTACCGCGACCGTTTGAGGTTTGCCTTCGCGGTCCGGTTCGATCTTCTGCCCGGAGGCCATCACACGAACGTTTTCCAGAATCGTGCGCGTAACGTTGTCGCCGCTATTGGTCCCGATCACTCTTCCCGTTACCAGCACGTCCACCATGGTTCCCGGAATCACGAAGCCGGCAACGCCGATGACGTCGTTCACGGCAACTGATACTGCCCGCATGCCCTCGGGAATCGTTGACGGCAGCCCTGCGCCCGATTCTTTAGGGGAGAGCTTGGCCTCCAGCACTGGCTCGTTTGCTGCCAGTGGGGTGATAATCGCGCGGTTGGCGACATCCTCCACGCGCGTGAACATTCCGGCTACTGATTGATCAGCGGGCCATTGAATCAGGCGGGTGTTCGAGGAATCCAGGCGCGTGCCCAAAGGAAGCGGTACCGCGGCAACTACCAGGGGTTGACTCGCCGTCGGCTTGACGAAGGAAGCCTTTTGGAACTGCTTGTAAACAAAGCTGCTCAGCAGGAATGCGACCACCAGCGCTATTACTAGACCGATAAGCAGGCGATTCGTATTCATGAGTAATATCTCCTAATGCACACACTTATGCGCAATAATGTCGGCACCACGGTAGTTCTAAGCCGGCCAGTACGCTGCGCAGCAGCATACGATTGTTGCGACGGCAACGGCAACACCAAAAGGCAACTTTAGCAAGCGAGGGTTATCAAGTGATATCTGGGGGTGCTTCTTCAATCCGAACGAGAAGAACCCTTTTAGCAATGTCCACGTATTGCGAAGCGTTTCCATTACCCGTCCCACCCGGTACATCTGAACTATGGCCATAATTCCCGAGGCGAAAATGCTGCCAAGCAGCACAAACAGAAAAAGTTGCCATCCGAGGAATGCTCCGACCGCGCCCATCAGCTTCCAATCTCCCGCGCCGAACGCGCGAAGCAGAACCAGCGGTAGAAGAACGATCAGTGCCAGGCCAGCGCCCGCCAGGGAAAATCTTACGCCGTGCCAGCCCTCCAGAACCGCATGTAGAGCGATCCCGGAGAGCAGGCCTGGAACCGTCAACCAATTGGGAATGCGACGCGAGCGCCAATCCAGCAAAGCCGCGGAGAGTGTCAATGCCAGTGTAAAAGTCCAGATGATTTGCGCTGCATGCATGAACTTGCGTGTTCTCCAGTTCGTCAAGCCGCCGATGGACCTGTACATCTGCAGCTAGCCGGCCGCTTTAGGTGTTCAAGTTGCCCGCAGCGCTGGTGAATACGCTGTTGATTGCCGTGGCCAGAGTGCCCAGGGCACCGACCGCCGCCAACGAAAGCAGAACCAACAGAAGCGCGTATTCTGTCAAGTCCTGGCCTTCTTCTTCCTTCCACAAACGTACAAAGATATTCTTCATACCCTGCTCCTTTTTGTAGAATTGCCGGAAACTTACGTCCCTTCGATAACGCAGCAGCCGCTGGATACCGTTACGCAGCGGCTGCTACTATACCGACTCAATCTATTTCCCTCGATCAAAAGCCCGATTACGTGTTGAGGTTGCCAGCGGCCCTGGTGAACACGCTGTTGATCGCGGTCGCGAGGGTGCCCAGGGCGCCGATCGCCGCCAACGACAGCAGGACCAACAGAAGAGCATATTCCGTCAAATCCTGGCCTTCTTCTTCCTTCCACAAACGAATCATTAGGTTTTTCATTTTTGGTGTTTCCTCTCAGTCAAGAATTAAAGTCTAAGCGGTGCAGGGAGGTACCGCTTTGGCCTATAGATATGCACCTGTAGCGCCACTCCTGCGCGCTTCCAATGGAATCGTATGCTATTGATTTAATTAGATTTATCTGCATTTTAATGATTTACACCGCGCAAGGAGCCTTAACGAAGGAAGACAGGCTCCATCAGGTTACATTTCCGGGTCTCTCCGTGCTGCGAAAGGTTACAGTTGAGCTTTCATCATGGTGTCTCAATTTGAGGCGGAGACATTGTTTTCCGAACGCTTGTCTTTGCTGATCCGACCCTGCGGCACGTACGACTAAAACGTGTCTCCGGCGCAAGGGCGCTCCAGAGTAGGGGTCTCAATTGTGGCCGATACTTTGAAAGACTCAGAATAAAGAATCGAATTGGGCCGTGGGTGCCGCTGGAAGGCAGCTTACTTGGCTGCAAGAAATGCGGCAGTTCCATCCAGAGAATCTTTGCGAACCAGGATAATGCTGCTGTCGTCGCTGTAGACACGCTGCCAGGCTGGATGATTGTCCAAGACGATAGCCAGCGGCTCCGCGCGATACAGCATGCATGTGCGGATATCATAAGATTTCAGGACCCAAAACGCGGCCGGTTTAAGGTCGGTGGCCTGAATGTAATCGCCCATCACTCCTTGAAATTCGTAGATATCTTCGCGTCCATCGATAAATACTTTGTGTTCCGGCAGGAACGCGACCAGATAGCCGCCATAAGCGTAAGTATTAAAAAGCGGTCCGCGGAATGGATGGGTGCGAAGATAGGCGACGGCGCGTGAAGGAAACGTACGTTGTACTTTTTCTTGCAAGTCAGGGAGAGTCGGAAAACGCCACAGCATCGCAAGGGCGACTCCCGCCATGAGCACGGCGTTGAGCGCGAACTTATCCTTGGGCCGATTGTAAGCCGGAATCCAGCGGGCGAGCATGGTTGCGAAAAGGGGCGCGAAAAACGGCACGAAGAGCAGCACAAATCGCACGTGAAGGCACGCCATTACGATGCCACCCAGCGCGAGAATCCACTCGTGAAGCCGAAATGTGAAGCGGTAAAGCGTGTGGAGCACAAACACTCCCACCAATATCGCGAGGAATAGTTTCCCGCCCGCGATTTCGAAAGGCATGGGCTTCCATTCCATGACAGTTTGCACGCCGATGGGTATGGCCGAAGCGGCGAGGAAAGGACGTATGGCGAGTTGCGTCCCGTACGGCGTGATTGGAATTACGAGGAGAGAGCCCAAGAAGGCGAGTTCAAGCTGTAGACGCTGCTTCGGCGTCCAGCGAACAACCTCGACGCTATTCATACGAAATTCGAAGAGCCCGCAAACCAGAACAAGGAGAATTACGCAAGGCCCGATTAGCCAGGAACCATGGGCGTTGATCCAGACCAAACACACTGGAGGGAGAAGCCACAGGAAACGAGGGTGCCCTTGGCGAAACCGTTCAAGCGCAATCAGGGTGATCACCAGGCAAAGGTAACCGAACATCTGAGGACGAAGGTTGAAGTTGCCGAAAGCAAAGGTCGAAAGCGAAGCCACAGCGACAAATGCGGCTTTTGAATTACCTGAGCGAAGGAAGGCGTAGTAATAGAGCGCAAGCATTATCGCGCTGCCAAACAGGATTAGAAACGCATCGAGGGCCTGTAGACCAAACTTACCTACCAGCCCAATCGCTACGTCGCTTAGCCAGTCCCAGGCTATCCAAGGCGTTCCGAATACCGTGAAAGAGTATGGATCGCTTGTGGGTAAGTGATGAGTGCGGAAAATATCCTGACCGACTTTGATATGCCACCACAAATCCGGGTCAACGGGAAACGTTCGGCCATGATAAAAAACGAGGCCGACGAGCATGGCGCCAAGCATGGCGGGGAAGGAGACCGCCCACTTGAGGGCTTCGAGGAGTTTGGAGGCGTGTGTGGCCGAATCTGAAGCTGCACCCGGCGGGGCATTGGCCATATGGTTCGTATCGGATGTATCGGGCGCTGCCGTCAGGCCGCGGTCCGGGGGAATCGCTGTCTGTTGTTCGCTCATAGGAGATAGTGGCTCGGGGAGGATTGGAGCATGTTTACGTCCATTCTGCTGAGCGAGCGCGCGTTGCATATTACTGAAATCACGTTACTTATCTGTCTGCGAGGAGCGTGCGACCGCGTAGGGAAGGCCCGGTTAGTCGCTTTTTGTGGACGGAACGGCGACTTCCCAGGGAGGTCCCACCGCCGTAGGCTTTATCCGCAAGTAGCAGAAAAACAAAGGAAGCCTAGATTATGAAGAAGTGAAACCGCAGCTTTAGTGGACGATGATCATTTGGGATTCGCTGGACAAGCAAAATCCCGCTGCTGTGCAGGGCGCGGTGGTGGTCGAGATGGTTGGCATAAGCGGAAAGATAAAAGTGTACGGGTAGGCCACCTGAACCATGACTGTGCAGCCCGGAAAGTTCAATTGCTGCGGCTGCAACAGAACAGGAGGAGTGCTGCCGTCAAAAACGTCGGATGTACAAACCGCTGGCCCGACCGCGGAACTCGCAGCACAAACAGGCTGGCCTGATACGCCACAAGCGTTGACCGTCAGCTGATTGGGATCAATGCTCTGCGGGGTGATGCTCTTAACGTAAGCTGTGACGTCCGCCAACGTTGTAGGCCCAGCAGTGCTAGATGCTGAGTTGACAGCCGTGCAACTCGGAAATCCAGTTGGTGTCTTGTCGCAGTTATACCCTCGCACGGCAGCATATCGGGTGGCTTCGCGGGCCACATTGCTGAGATGATGATAAACGAAGAGGGCGTGACCAAAAGCGCTGATGCCAAAAAGCAGAGACAAAAACAGGATCACAATAAAGGCGTATTCGACAAGACTGGCGCCGCGTTCCCCGCGCCTGGCGGAAAACGCGACGCGGTGATTAGGCCGAGCAAAGGTTAAGGATTTCTTCATGATCTTAGTGACGCGACCTCTCAGCCGACCGGGATTATGGCCGTCCTCGAAATGATCAACTGACTCGGAATCCCCGGGTAGTTGAATAGCCCACTAAAGTTTCCCGAGGCGGTCACTGAAACAAACACGACCCAGTTCGACCCAGCGGCACAACTATCGGGATCAGTAGAGCAAGCGAAAGGGGTGACAGTGCCGCCGGAATCACATCCGCAGGATTGCGAGGAGACCACCGCCAGCGAGGTGTACGCCTGGCCGTTGGTGGGACCGGGGCTACCGTTGGTGGAGCCAGCGAAATCATACTGGGCTGCTTTCTGGATACCTGCGGTATCGAGCGTCCTGTTTTGCGCGCCGTAGTCGGCGCCAGCGCGCGCGGCATTGCCGACCAGAATGGCGATGTAAGCGTATCTTCCTATTTCGATCACGCCGAGCAAGAGCAGCAGCAGCATGGGCAGAACAAATGCCAATTCGATGAGGGCCTGTCCGGATTGGGACCCTGTCACGCCTCTTGAAGTTGCCCGCTGGCTTTGCCTGGGAAAACGCATGGTTCTTGTTGGCGACATGGATCTACTCCACCAGAATGGGTTGTGTGAGAAAGGCTGGTATTGGGACGCCGGCGGGAGACACGCCAAAGTTGACGATCGGGCTGCCGGTGGTGGCGACAGAGTAAGTGATAACCGTGCCGTTGAATGTCTCGGTGCCATTCCCGTAAAAAGTAAGCGTGGCAGTCGGCATATAGATGGTGCCGTCAAAAGTGCTGTTATTGTCGCCGCCGAAATAGGGAGTCGCGGTATCGGCGGGATCCTGGTAAAAAAGCATTCCGGCGTAAGTTCCAGAAGTCATGGGCAACAAATCGATGTCCGGATTGTTGCCGCCGCCGACGGCCTTGTTGATCGTCGAACCATTGGTGAAATAGATCAGTACGCCGGGATTCGCAGCGTCGGTAAGCGTCCCACCGCCGTTGAAGTTTAGCCCGGCGTTGGGGGCGCTGGCTCCATTGATGTAATAGATTCCCGGAGCCATAATCACGTTCGAGTTCTTCCCGATCGTGATTGAGCTATAAGTTCCCGGCTGGATCGTTACGGGCAAGCACCCACCCGCGGGGCAACTTGGGGACGAGTAGTTACATGCAGGGTCAGGGCAGCTCGGAGACGCGGCTGGCTGCGAGGGCGGCGTCAATGGCGGATTCATGCTCTTGGTCGGATCTTGCGTACCGGCCGAGCCGCCTAGCGTCGGGCAGGTGTAACTCGGGGCGGGAGCAGAAAAGCATTGCACATCGGGACTGCCGCAGTGGCTACCGATACATGATCCAACCACGGAAAGAGTCTTGGCCTTGATGGTATAGGAATTACCGGTGGTATCTAAATTGCCGTTGTCAGCAATTCCGCAGTTGGGCGCAATAATCTTGGCGTTGCCGGTGGCGTCAATACCAATGATGGCATTTGTGGGCGGGCCCAAAGTATACAGGCAATTGCTGTTGGTTCCTCCGACTACGTTGGTGGCAACGGCCCGGGCCGTGACCGGCCTGCTGTTCACACCGAAAATTTGCATGAAATAGGTGGGCTGAATGACCGTGACGATGGCTTCAACATAGTTCACGTCCGCGGCGTGCGGACCGGTCAATGGACCGCGATTGATCTGGACGCTGGTGCAACCGACGGCACCGCCGCCGCACCCAGCGCCGCCGTTGTTGTCCGTGAAGCCGTTCTGTGCCGAGGCCGCCTGCCCGCCAGCGACTTGACCCGATCCAAAGTTAAGGTTTATCGCGCCTGCGATGGCTGCGGCATCGGCAGCCGTCTGCTGCAAGCGCTTTTGGTAGCGCAGGGTGCCCATATCAATAGCCAGACCGGCAAAGCCGGCCAACACCACCATCGCGACCGCAGTACCGAACAATACCTGGCCCAGTTGGTTCTTGCGTTTCATAACCGCCTCCACCTCAAGAACATTTGATTACTTCTCGGTAATAATACTCGGATATAAGTCCGGCGGGGACAGCCTTCCGAACGTGAGTTTTGAAATTCGTGGCATTACTTTACTCCTGCCAGGGAACGGTTCGCAACAACTCCGTTGTACCAATTTTCGAAAAACTAAAGCTTTAAACGTACTGGGAATCTGGTTCCCCGCCGCCACAGTTGCCGCGCCAGACTCAGTCGAAGCTTTCGAAAGGCACCGGGCTAAAGCCCGGTCAATACAGCTGCGAACCAAGTCCGGGTTCGAGTGTACACATTGAGAGACTGCTTTTGCCCTTCGAGACCTTCCTCAATAGGTATAAAGGCAGTTGCCATGCCAAACCCGGGATGGCGAGCTGGCGCTGAAAATCCATCACGCCACCAGCCGGGCAAATTCGGGGAGGACGCTAAACGGCGTCCGAACGGCTTCGATTCCTTCGCCAAGCTGTTGAATTTTCGAGGTTTCTATGTGGCCTAGCATAGTGCCAGCGCGCGCCAGGTAGTCCACCTTTTCCGGCAGCAGGCCCATGACGCGGCAGGCCGTGGAATCGACGGCCACCGGATCGTCACCGAAAAGGAGAACTCCTGCAGCTTTTGGGGAACCTTGTATCGGTCCGTTCCCTTCCATGCCCAGGATGCCGTCCACGATGGCGAAGTCCGGCCTGGCCGCGGCATTGATGTCCAGAATCGAGCGGTCGATGCCAGCCCAGTGCAGAACGTTCTTAGGCCAGCCGTAGCAACTGCCGGGTACGATACCGAACATGTTTTTCAGCGAGAGAGTGACGCCGGCCCAGTGATGAGTTTTCAGCTTAGGCATGGAGACGAGAAAATCCACTCCGAGTACCGTCTTCGGGAGAAATAATTCTTTCAGCCGGGTGGCGCGGGTTTCCAGTGGCACGCGTTCAACGTCGTCAATGTTTAAGTCACAAAAATCCTTGCCGAGCTTGCCGGTAAATTCCTTCAGGCGAACGGATTCGAGAATGGCCTGAGTGTCGCGGTCCATGGCCGGGCCGTCTCCGATCATGACTCGCGCAGCGCCGAGCTTTAAAAAGCTTTCGCGGGTTGCCGCGATAACCGAGGGATGGGTGTTCATTACGCCTTGCGGGTCGAGGCCGACAAGATTCGGCTTCAACAAAATTGTTTTGTCTTTTACGGGCAAATGAAATTCGTGGAGGCTTTCGTAAATCAGCCCAAACAGATCTTGTTCGTAGCGCGCAGCTTTGCGAATCATCACGCGGGAGGCGGGTCGCGAGAAAGAGGGAATGAGTTCGCGATTGCGCTGGCTCATGACGTTTTTCCCGCTCCATCTTTTTTTATGGTTGGGGATGCGGGAGCCCAGCCGCGCGCGGGATCGAGCGCCAGGCAGACCCAGGCCAGTACATGAGTTCCCTGCCCGCCAAGCTCTTGCGCGGTCCAGTACTGCAATTCGCGCCTTGCATGCGGACGTTCGAATCCATAGTTTTCGAGAGTCATTTGCGCCACGGCTAGCGAAGCGGCGCTTTCGATTTTCGCAAATTCCTTTTGCAGCCAGGCCAGACTCAACGCACGGCCCGGCTTCTCGGGCGCATCGCGCAAAGCCAGCAGAGCCCAACTCGTAGGCAGCACCAAGGCGTCGCCATCCACGCCGTACACGCGTGGATTGCCACAATTCCAACCACCGCCCGGGCACATGCGGTCGTAAAGCAGTGCCACCGCCAGATCGCGGCGCTGAGCAGCATTCCTGGGTAATTGTTCCGCCGACGCGTTGCGCAACACCATCAACGCAAACGCAGTCGGCTCGACCCAGCTGGCGGTTTTGGGAGTCCAGCCCCACCCGCGGTACGAATCATTCTGCGAATGGATGTGCGATTTCGGGCTCAGTCTTTGCACAAACCGCATCCACGGGCTGCTGTCGCGCGGGAAATCTTTGCACAGCCATTTCAACCCCGCGGCCACATTCTTCGCAGACTGGCCGTCCGCCGCAAGAACCGAGCAAGTCAGTGACGTAATCCAACTGCCAGCGCTCATTTCCGCGCAGGCCGGCCATGAGCCGTCCGGGAGTTGCGTGGATTGCAGGTAACCTGCGCCTTTGCGAAAACTTCCCGCATCTTGAGCTTCTGTGCGACCGGAAAGCGCGCGCAGCGCCCAGCAGGTGGGCTCAACGCGGCTTGGTTCGCCGGCGTGAAAGCCCCAGCCGCCATCAGCATTTTGCAGAGTCTTCAGAAGAGAGATGAGTTCATCGCCAAGCCCAGCAGCGAAGTCCGCGCGCTCCAATTGATTTGGCATTTCAGGAATGTTTGCGACCAAGCTGGTCCTGGCCAAGCTTCACAACACTGCGCAAATTCGTTGCCTTAGACGGGCTCTTAAGTACAGCCCGCACCCTACATTACCGGCCCAAGGGGTGAAGTGTCCGATTCCTTCTCCGGAATATCCGTTTCTTCCTCGTGAATTTCAAGTTGATGGATCAAGCGGTGAAGGTAACCGCGAGCCACACCCAGAGCGCGAGCGCTTTCCGCCTTGCGCCAGCCATATTCGCGCAAGGTGCGAAGAATCAGGTTGCGCTTGAAGCGGCGAATTTCGTCTTCATAGGACATCAGCGGCGATTCGGGTTCGGCTTCGGCCGCGACTGGCTGCACGACAGGTTCTTCGACAGTGACAATCGCACGCAGCGATGCGGGCAGTTGAGCCGGCTCGAGAGTATGGCCGTCGGAGAGAACCACCGCGCGCTGCACGACGTTTTCGAGTTCGCGTACGTTTCCCGGCCAGTTGTATTGTTCGAGCGCCTGCATCATGGCGGGAGAGAAACGGCGTGCTTTTTTATGAAACAGATCGGAGGACCTTTGCAGGAAATGATGGGCCAGGAGAGAAATGTCGTCGCGGCGTTCGCGCAAAGGCGGCAAACGCAGTTCGACAACGTTCAAGCGATAAAACAGATCTTCGCGGAATTTGCCCTGCTGAACCATTTCCTGAAGGTTGCGATTAGTTGCGGAGATCAGGCGAATGTCAACCTGGATGGTTTTGTTGCTGCCCAAGCGTTCAAAAGTCTTTTCCTGCAAGACGCGCAACAGTTTTGGTTGCAGGCCCAAACCGAGGTCGCCGATTTCGTCGAGAAAAAGCGTTCCATGGTTCGCTGCTTCCACGCGGCCCTGGCGGGCCAAAAACGCTCCGGTGAAGGCGCCTTTTTCGTGACCGAACAGTTCATCTTCGACAAGGGTTTCGGGAAGATTAGCGCAGGAGAAGGCTACCAACGGACCCGAGCCGCGAGAGCCGCCATGATGGATGGCGCGCGCCAGCAACTCTTTGCCAGTTCCGGTTTCGCCTGTAACCAAAACGTTTACGTCGCAGGGCGCAATGCGCTCGGCCATCAGGAACAATTCCTGCATGGCAGGCGAACTTCCCAGCAGGCCGTGCAATCTGCGGCCGCTGGTTTGCAATGCGTTTAAATGGCGAAGTTCTCGTTCCGCGGCGGACATACGGTAGGCGCGGCGGAAGAGGAGCCGTAATTCCAAAATATTGGGAGGATTCGGGATGCTGTCTGTGGCGCCTTTTTCAATCGTACGCAGCATCAACGGCCGATTTTCGGCATCGCACAGAACTAACGTTGGCGGATGAGCTGGCTGAGCATTGATGTCGTCGAGCAACCGCAAACCGGTTTCGTCGGCTTGTTCCGCTGACTGACGCAAGTCCAACAACACTACATCGGACCAAGAGAGTAGTTCCTGAAGTTGATCAACGCGGGTTGAACCGTTGGTTCGAAGGGAAAATCCGTCGCCGAGGGCTCGTGCGATAGCTTCGCCTAGTCCGCTGTCATGGCTGAGGAAAGAAATCTGTAGGAGCTCTTTTTCCACGAACTCTTTCTCCAAGACCGAAGCTGTTCAGCCTCGGCCCGAAAGCCGAGAGCGCTGAAAACAGTGACAAAGGATTCTAAGCCTAGCCGCCCGAAAATTGCGCACGCGCGAGCGAGGACGAGAAGAGCGCGGCACGAGCTGAGGAAGACGGTTGTAGGCTATTTCGCGTTCCAGAATACGCGATATTCGTATTTAGCTGTAGCGAATAGGAGCATGCCGTGTGCCGTTTTTGATACGCCCCGACAAGGCACATACCAGCTGTAACCAACAGATAAAACGAAGGTTAGACCTTTGCACAATGGCGGACTGCGCTAGTCCTGAATCTCAAGAAAGGAAAATTGGTGAAAAATTTTTCCATACATGGGAGACAGTACTACCTTCGTTTCCCGAAAGCCGCTGGATTTACGTGGCTTACATAGAGGTTGATTCTAGTACTACTACGGTTCAGTGGGCGGCCGCTCCTTTCGGAGGATCCGATGGTATTCCGACCAAGATGTCAATGCTCACCGGTTTTCCGGACTTGACCGCAGGCTTGAATGTCCATTGGCTGAATGCCAATTTTGCGGCGGCGTCCATTTCGTCAGACAAACCGTGAAAAATCTTAAGATCTGCCACTTTGCCGTCTTCGTCGATTCGGCCTTTTAGAATGACGTACTTGTGCAGTTTCTCGAAGGGCAAAGGGGTGCGCTTAAAATCAAAACGTGTTTCGGCTTCAGGTGGCACCAGAGCTTGCTCCATGTGGACGACATTGGCGTAGGCTTTGGGGGCTGGCTGCGCGCCGGAAGCATTGGTCTGGCAGAATTGCAGGCTCCAAGCTTTGCCCGCCGCCGGCAGAAAGACGGTGTAGATCTTTCCGCAATGCAGGGCGCCGTAAACATCCAGGCCGCCGCCACCCATCGGACCGGCCGCGACCATTAAGGCGTCGTGGCGTGGGCCGGAAATTTTTGGCATCGCAAAGACCATGCTCGCCACGCGCTCCGGCTGGAGACTTCCAAGGCTTTCGCTAGCTCCGCCGTTGCCACGAACGCTAACGATTCCGGGCGCACCGGAATCTCCGCCGCCTCCGCCGCTAGTGCCTGAGCCAACGCCGGTACTTTCATTTCCGCCGCCCGCGCCTCCGCCGGTTCCTCCATTTGGAGAACCGCCGGGCTGGCCACCGGGAGCACCGGTTCCGTTTCCACCAGGTTCGACTGAAAATTGTCCATAACGATTTCCGGGCGGCAGCGCAACCATGTCTGCCGAAGTTCCAGGATTCACGCCCAAAATCAACAAGCCTTGGCCAGGCGTGCCAGTGGCCTCAAACTCTGGCGCTCCGACGTTAGCGCTTGCACCATTTTCTCTGGACGGCATATTTGGCGCGGGCGCCGCGCCGATGGGCACTGCCAATCTGGGATTTTGATTTGTCGCCAACAAGGCATCGGTAAGCGGCTGTTGAACAGTGGCGGAAGTCAAAGTTGGCGCTACGGTAGTGACTTCGTGGGTGGTGCGCTGCAACGGCTTCACTGACTTCGGATTGAACTGCAAGGGAGCTTTCGGAGCCTGGGGCTTGCTCAAGAACAAGTTCGGCAGCTTCAAGTCCGCCTTCATTTTCAGGTCCGGCTGAGTCAACGGTTGCAAGATCGTCTGGTGATCGTTGTCCGGAACTTTGGGATGCGATACGGCGAACAATGCAGCATGCGAAGCGGATGCTCCCGGAACCGGCGGCAGCTCGGGCATGGTGCCGCTTCCCGGAGTTGATCCGGGACCCGGAGGCCGAATCGTCGGCGCCTTCAAATGGCGCTCAGGATTCGCCAAAGTGTAATAAAGCACGTGCGGATCGCTTGGCGGAATGTTTGCGGCTTGCGTTACCTGAAAGGGAAAATAGCGCAGCAGAAATGGCAACACAAAAAAAGCGCAGGCATGAAGCGTTGCGGAAACTGCCATTTGCTTTGCGGCGAATCGGCGAGGGCGAATTGGCACATCGCGAAAAAGTTTGCTCGAGATCAGCGTTAAGTGAACCGGATAGCGGGAAAGCAGGGTTCCCATGCGCGACCACACCGAGGTGCGAAAGAAGTCTGGAGCCATCAAGAATTCGGGCTGCCGCGCAGGAGGTCTGGCATGGCGCACGGCGGATCCTGTCGGCATAACGGGATCTAGCAGACTTTTCGCCTGGAAAAGTCCTTCACCGGTGGCTTTGCGGTCAAAAATCACGGAACCTTTCAAGGGAAGCAAGCTCGCATCCTGGCACGGACTTGAATCCGCATGACCGCTCGAATCTCGGCCAACAGATACACCGAACCAAGTCATGTGAGATGCACGAACCTTTCCAACCATGAAAACACACCTAATTCCCTGTTTTCCACGAATTTCTGCGGATAAAGTCTCCGAATGAGTACAGAACCGAAAGAACTTTGTGAGATATTAGAGACCGGCGGATGCACATCGTCAGTTCGGGCGGAGCTTGTTCGTCCCACAAGATATACAAAACAAACGGCTAACTTCAGTTCAGGCGGCCGAAGAGTTTGGTAGCAGTCCTGCTCCAGTTGTTTCGCCCTGAACCAGGCTTTCGCCCCGAGAGGTGTCTTTACAATGTCCTCCCTGCAGATGTGGGCCCTGAAGAAACTTGCAGTACTCGGTCCGGCCGCTGCGCTCGTGTTATGCGCAGCATTCGCGGATTCTGCCTGGGGTCAGGCAGTTGCCGAAGCTGCCGGGGCGAATTCGGTATCGGCGGGCGTTGGCAGCTCCATGAAAGCGGTAACGATGCCCAAGATTCCAGCTGCCGGAGCTGGTGCCTCTGCTTCAACGTCTCCATCTTCGTCGTCTCCCCATCTGATTGCGTCCGCTGGGCCGCCCGCGGAGGAGACCAACCGGAAATTGCTTGAAGCTTCGGCCGGGAAAGATGCCAGTAAGCTGCTTCTTCGCGCCACTCCAGTTGAGGGCCAGATTTGGATCAACGGAAAAATCGTTGGCAAGACACCGATGCTGCTGGTTTTGTCGCCTGGCAAATATCAGATTGAATTGCGCGGCTCGCGAGGCCAGACTGGAAAGCGTTCGGTCGACCTTTTGCCACACGAGACACGCGAACTCGCAGTGAAGCTCGATGCGTTTTATCCGGCACGCGTAACCGCGGCGACTCACTAACTTACTAGGCTGTAACCGGACTTTGGGTGCAAAAGCTGTAAGCGAAAATTGTTCGAGGGATTTTGGAGGCATCATGGCGGGAATTGAATTCGATCGGCAGGTTTTTGCTCCCGGTGCGGAAACGCAACGTACCCAGGCACCGAAAGCAATGGGCGCGATATTTCTAGTGGTGGCGCTGGGACTGGCGGGCTTTGTCGGATACAAAGTTTTCACGCAGGCCTCACAGAACAACGCGATTGCGTCCGCCAACGCACAGGTGGAGACACTGCAAGCGCAACTCGCCGATTCGCAGAAGCGCATTGAGGAACTGCAAAAACATCACAAAGCCGTGAAACCAGAAGCCCCTGCGCCAGTGGTGCAAGCTCCCGTGGTCGAGAAAAAATCCGCTCCGGCAAAACCCGTCTACCACGTTGCAGCTGCCAGCGCACTTCCTGCGCAACGAAAGCCGGTTGTTTACTCCGCGCCTCCCACCACGACCCCGATCGCAAGTCAAAACACAGCTGCCATCCAAACCGAGATCAATGCGAATCACGAAGCCTGGCAGGCCACAACGGATCGCCTCGCGGACGTCGTCGGCGTCGTCGGACAGCAGCAGAACGAGCTTTCGGAAACTCGCGAAGCCGTGAACCAGTTGCTCTCGCAATCGCGCCGGCAAGCTCTTCCGTTCGAATTGATGCGCGGAAATAACCGCATGCCCGTAGGCCCAGTCACGCTGCAATTGAAATCGGTCGATCTGAAGGGCCAACGGTATTCTGTGTGCGTCTATTTCGAGGACCGTTGCATCGAGCTGAAGGACCGAGTCCTGAACGAAGTAGTGGTCTTCGTGGTCTCAAAGAACAGTTCGCCGCTGGAACTGGTGGCAACTAAAGTTATCCGCGATCAAATCGTCGGCTACCTGGAAGTTCCTGCGGACAAAAAGCAATAATCAAGACTCAACGACTCAACATCTGTAGAGATACTGGCTGCACGTCAGGCAGCAGACTTCTATTCGACTTTCATACAGATTCTGAGGGAATTATCGCAGTCAGTGATTGTTTCTTACTCTTTTCCCGTGCTCATCCCTGAAAAGAAGTAATTGCTGCAGGCCCATTTCGCCAGATCCTTGTTGAATTCCGGCTTGGCATTCAGATAACGCGCAGCCCAGAAGATTTGGTCCAGTAGATCGCGTGCGTAGCACTGCGAAAGCGGTACCCTGATTTCGTTTTGCAGGTGATCAACCAGAAAATCCAAAACGTCGTCGTCCACTGGCAGCCCGCGCACTTCTTCCGATTCGCGCCGGAAGATTTTGATAAATTGTTCGGCCGAGGCGAAGTCTACCTTAATTTTGTTCGGAATGCGGCGAAGAAAAGCATCATCTCCCAATTGGCGAGGCTCGATATTGGTCGAGAAGATTACGAGCGTGTCAAAGGGAATCTCGAATTTTCTCCCGCCGGGAAGCGACAAATACTCGATGCGCTGGTCCAGTGCTGTCATCCAGCGATTCAGCAATTCCTGCGGGCGCATGCGCTGCCGGCCGAAGTCGTCAATCACGAAGATGCCATTATTCGCCTTCATCTGCAGCGGCGCAGAGTAATACCGTGAGACAGGGTTAAACTGCAGCTCCAGCATCTCGCCGGTTAGCTCGCCACCGGTGATAACGCAAGGCCGATGGCACAATACCCACCGACGATCAGAGTCTTCGATCTCAGACTCAAGCCGCCGCCGATGAACGCCCGGATCGAAAACAGTGATGATCTGGTTGTCCACCTCCACCGCATAGGGAATCCAGACATAGTCTTTGTAGATTGCCGTGACTCGGCTGGCGATACTTGTCTTGCCAGTTCCCGGAGGCCCATACAAGAACATCGAAGTACCTGAAACTACGGCAGTTCCTACGCGCAAGAGCATGTCGTCGCCGAGCACCAATTGCTCGAAAGCTTCCGCCAGTTGTTCCGGACGCACGCCCGTCGATTGGATACTTTGGTGCTTGGTGCGCGCAACGTAGTCCGCTAGGGACACTGGCGCTGCCCCGGTGTACTGATTCAGTGACAGCAGGTCCGCAGCCCTCTGGCGGCCTTCCATGCTGGCGGCGATCCGGTGGGTTCCGCCAGACATGCCCTTCACTTCGCACAGCCGTTCCTTACGGAAATATTGGAAAATCTCTTCCACCACTCCTAAGCTCAAGCAAAGATGATCGCTTAGCTGAATGAGGGTCATCTCACCGTTGAGATAAAGGATCTTTAGGGCCAGATCTTCCAGCAAACCGCGCCGGATCCCGGTGCGCTCGACCTGGTGAGGCACCACCAAAGGCCCTTGATTCATTTCCGTCAGAAAGTCAGTCATGGAAGTCCAATCGTGCACGGAGGGATACACTTTTCCCTCGGGCAGGCCGCTAGCCTTAATAGAGAGGCACATTCCATGCCAATTCGACGATTCGTGTCGGTGGACCGAACTCTCTTGCTCGCCCCATCGTGGTAGATTTTAGTCGGCTCCGACAATCCTCCCGAGGCAACGATTTCTGATGAACATCCATTTTAAGAGTTCACGTTCACACAGCTGTCCCCAGTGTGGCAGCCATACCCTTTCAAGAACCCGGCGCAAAGGGATTATGGACTGGTTGTTATCTACTCTCTTCGGGATTCGCCCGTACTTCTGTGACGATTGCGGTAGAAAATATTATGGGCATTCTCAAACGAAAAAGAGTGAATCTGATTTCTAGAATTCTGAAATATCGCTGTGGCAATCTGCCGGACGACTTGCGTGCTCATTTCAGTTGCACCCATTGAATAGGGACGGGAGGCCTATTAGCTAAGGATTAGACGCGAGGGTAACATCCCGTTCATTCCGAACCAGAAAGGAGAATTGACCTGACGCCCCTACAATCTTGAAATTCTTATGGAGGTAGCGAACCAACGGTTGCTGTTCTAGATCCTGGTGGGAACGATTCCAGAAACCCACAAGCGCGAGATTAGAGATTGCGCAAGCATTGGGATGCTCAGAAAGAATCGCGGACACCTTCATCTGTTGTTGACCGGAAGTAGCTAACATCCAGTCGTCCATCTGCATGCCATCTAATGGATCTTTTTCCGTCCATATGTGCAAGCTCGGAAACTCGGGAAAGCCTACGAATACGTCGCAATGATCGTCGAGTTGCCGCACCAGCCAGCGGTAGTCCCGTGCCTGCGCCTCTGGAAGATGGATTCTCCCGGAACCAGGAAGCTGCAAGGAAGGCAGGGAATCGTAGTCTTTGCGTTCCCTACGAGCGATCACAACGTAGGATGCCGCTATGCAAAGCAATAATATTGCAGTAGTGGTGCCCAGAATTACCGGGTTAGGGGTACGATACTTTTTCTGTTGCCACGCTAGAACATCACCCAAGCCAATCATGGCCACGATGACGGGTAAGGTTTGGGTAAAATGGAATTGGCTGCCAGCAATTGGATACGCATAAAGCAATTGCAATACGGTAACCATGCAGAGCAGAGTTCTTGGAAAAGCTTGCGACTCGCCGTCCTTCTCGGGGCCTCCATACAGGATCATCCAACAAAGCGGAGGCAGGACAACGAAGAGCACGAATCCAAGTCGCGAGACTTTGAGAAGGCAAACAACCCCTGTCAAGATAGCCAGTAGTAGTTTTAGAATTGAGAGGTAATTCTCCCTCCGGTCCTTTTCCGAAGCGCTCCAAGAGAAATATCCAGCCATAACGAGCCCACCGATAGCCCAGAAATACCACGGGCGCCAGAGCGGGATAGGCAGGGCAATATACCAAGAACTATGGACAACAAACGGACCGAGGTTGTCGAGCAGCAGTGCATGCAGCACGTGAGTTAGAGCGACGCCTTGCACTTTCAAAACAAAGATCAGTGCAATGAATGTTAATAGAAAGGCGGCGATTGCAATCAAAGAGTCGCGAAACGGAAAGCCCGCGCGCGGTCCTCTGAAAAGAACCAGCAACACGGCCATTATCGAGACGGTGACGAGAAAGGCAAAGAGGCGCGTGGGTGGATCGTCCATATGCGCTTTCATTAGAATGGCCGGAAGAAAGACGCACGCAGCTCCGATTACGCTGACGGCGAGTCG
The DNA here is from genome assembly GCA_963732135.1 of uncultured Acidobacteriota bacterium. Lineage (GTDB taxonomy): Bacteria > Acidobacteriota > Terriglobia > Acidiferrales > UBA7541 > Acidiferrum. The sequence goes on along the minus strand of CAVSYC010000006.1, from coordinate 984,873 downwards.
GGAAAATTTGGTTTTGGGAGAATGCGCCAAGATCGCCAGAGCGGTTGCAAGGAACGCAAAAGTTCCGATGTTAACTTTGACTAACATTAGGGCAGCCGGAAGCGCCCCCAGAAAAATCATTCCCAGCAAACCCCAGCGTGGGATCGAAGCTATGATGCCGGCCGCCACTAGGCAGACAAGCAGGAGAATGCACAATTCCTGAGGGTGGCCGGGTTCGTTCTGGAAAAAACTCGCCAACGTAAGAAACACCAAGAGATGTGTGGCGGAGGACACTACCAGGGAACCAGTAAGTCGAAAACCGATCCAAGCGGACACAAATGCAGTTAGTAGCCAAGGGATCAGCGAACTCATACGGACTACATTGTGGGTCAAAGGTGTCCCGGACAGCGTTCGGAGCGCGTGGTTATAGAAGTAATATACAGGACCATAGGGAACTGAGATTTGATTGTAGAGTTTCATGCCACTCAGATACTGCTTGACGGTGACCATCAGCGCGCCTTCGTCGTCCCAGGACGAGAATCCGGTAAACATCCGGTAGTACGCAGGAACACTCGCCAGCGTGGTTAGGAATACGGACCAAAGCGCGAAAATGTAATTCTTGGGCGAGCCCGGACGCTCTGTTGGCGGTGGCATCATCTCGCTTTCAGCGTGCCCGCCTTGCCGCGACTATTATTGATGTTCCGAATGGCAGCACGCGTCGCGATTTTATCAGTCTCGCCTCTTGCTTCAGCAGAAAGGTAAGTAGCCCATTCACAAGTGGAACGATGCGCAATTCTTCCATGGAAAGCTCTAACTCGGATGCCCCGGACTTGGAGTTGTCGCGGCGCCATTTTGACTTTATGCGTCTCACGAACCACATGAGTGGGTAAATACTCGCCATAAACTCGGAAAGAAACTCTATCTCGTAGCCAGCCTGGCTGAGTTTAGTGCGCAGATCGATCGGTTCATAACGGCGGCAATGGTGCGCGACTTCGTCAAAATAACTCCAGAGCGATTGATGGGCTGGCACTGTCAGTAAAAGGGTCCCGCCGGGCTTTAACATCGAATGGATCGAACGAAAGACTTGGAGGTCGTCGGAGAGATGCTCGACGACATCGAAAGCACTTATCACATCGAATTGAACGCCAAATGCTGGTTGCTCAAGATTTCCTTGCACAAGAGCGCAAGAGGTTCGCGTACGCGCAAACGCCAGACCTTCCGCAAATAGATCCATGCCCACCACGATCCCGCGCGGACATCCCTGTTCTAATGCGCGCAAGACATTGCCGGTTCCACATCCTACTTCCAGCACTCGGTAACCATCTGGCAGATGCTTCGTTATTTGTTCAACAAGGGTCGCAATGACTTGATTCCGTGTGCGAAACCAGAAATGCTTGCTTTCGATCTTGGCAAGGTGTTCGAAAAATTTAGGATCGTACGACTTCCAAGCGCTTGGCTGCGGAGGAGGCCCTGGATTGCCGGAATTATCCACAAACAAACTCATTGACTGCCGAAACAACGCGCTCCTGATCGCTCTCGCTTAACTCGTTATAAAACGGCAGACGAATTAAGCGCTCGCTCGCGCTTTCTGCCACTGGACAATCGCCTTCCCGTCCATCCCATCGCCGCCCCATCTCCGATAGATGTAACGGCAAATAGTGGAATACACTGAGGATTTCGCGCGCCTTTAAATGGGCAATAAGCCCCTGCCGAATCTGAAGGGAAGGCATTAACATGTAAAACATATGCCATGGTTGTTCGCAATGTCCCGGCACGAAAGGCAATTGCACGCCATTCTGGCTGGCCCATTCCTCGAGATGTTCCCGGTAGTAGTTCCAAATACGGCGACGGTTGGATTGAATCTGCTCTCGATGCTCAAATTGCGCAAATAGAAATGCCGCCAGAACATCGGAAGGAAGGTAACTCGATCCCAGATCGACCCAGGTATATTTGTCTACCTGTCCGCGGAAAAAGCGATTACGGTTTGTGCCTTTCTCTCGGATAATTTCGGCGCGTTCGAAATGACCCGGCTCATTGATCAAAAGCGCGCCACCTTCGCCGCATGTGAAGTTCTTCGTTTCGTGAAAGCTTTGCGTCGCCAGGCAGCCGAACGTCCCCAGATGCTTGCCGCGGTATTTCCCGAAAAGTCCATGCGCGTTGTCTTCTACGACGGCAATCCTTCTCTTCTCAGCGATGTCTAGAATTTTGTCCATCTCGCAGCCAACTCCTGCGTAATGTACCGTGACAATCGCTTTGGTGCGTTCCGTGATCAGGCTTCCAAGTTTTTCTTCATCGATGTTCAGCGTATCTGCGCGGATGTCGCAGAAGACTGGCCGCGCGCCGCGTAGCACAAACGCATTAATCGTGGAGACAAACGTAAACGCAGGCACGATAACCTCGTCTCCGGTCGTCACGTCGAGCAGCAGCGCCGCCATTTCCAACGCGTGCGTGCACGAGGTTGTCAAAAGCGCTTTGTTGACACCAAGTTCCTTTTCCAGAAGTTCGTGACACTTCACGGTGAACCGGCCGTCCCCGGAAATGTGCCCGGCCTCAAGCGCCTGAGCTATATATCGAAACTCGTTTCCGACAAGACCCGCACGATTGAAAGGTATGCGCATGATGGTCATCTACTCTGTGACGTGCTCTCTAGCGCATCGGCAGTCCATCGATGAAACCACAGCTCTACCGAACGCGTTGCAAATCCGCATTTTTGATAGAGGCGCTGCGCGGGCACATTCCGGCCTTGTGTAACCACGCTCACAACTTCGATTCCCTGTTCGGAAAACCAGCGAAGGGCTTTCGCGACAAGTTCTGTCCCTACGCCCCGCGCTTGCGCTTTCTCGGCGACTCCTACTAGGCCGATTTGGCCGATTACAGCAGTGCGGACATGGCAGCTGATATAACCTTCTATTTCTCCTTGCTTGGCCGCAACCAGGACATTTTCGGCCCATCCGCGGTAACTCTTCTCGATCCATGTTTCATACAGTTCGTCGCAGCGCCGCATCGGAAAATTTCCGTCATAGTAAAATCGCGTATCTCGATGGTTACGCCGTGCAATCGCCTTAAGCGCGGCGATGTCGGCTTCAGTCGCTCTTCGTACAGCATCCCCGGTCGCAATATCGCCAGACCCACAGGCCTTTGTGCTGCGAACGTCTAAGGTGACCCGGACGTCCACGAATCGAAACCCGTTCTCCTGCGCAAGTTTTGTTGTCGGCGGGTCGGCGGAATCCGCCAGGAGATATAGACATTCAATTCTGTGCGCGCTACACCATGCGTCAATGTCGGTGATTGATTCGTCCGTTATGCGGGAGGCATTCACACGCGCAATGCGCCGTCCAAAGAACTCGGAATCCCAATCCAAATAGCCGCAGACGGAACCGGAACTCATCTTACTCCTCGGGCGCGGTTGAGCGCACAGTGTAGGGAGGCCGGTCCATGGTGCGGAAATGCACACGCGAAAGGTATTCCCCAATGATTCCCAGAGCAAACAGCTGCGCCCCTGAAAATACCGCAATCAGCGACGCAAGAAACGGAAACCCGGGCACCGCACTTCCCTGTATTAAGTACCGTCCGATTACAAACGCAAGCGCCAACAGCCCAAAGATGGTGAACGCGAAGCCAATCAGGCTTGCAATCTGCAGCGGCAAGACGCTAAATCCGGTCATCATGTTCAATGCGTGTAGAATAAGCTTCCGTAAAGTGTACCCAGACACCCCTTCCCGGCGGGGCTCATGCCGCACCTGCACAGCTCCAAACCGCGTGGTTCCCCAGGTAAGCAGTACATCAATCGACACAAAAGGCCCGCGGTACTGCTGGAATGCCTCTCGCACCTCGGTGCGGAATACCCTGAACGCGCTGATATTCCTAGCGATTTCCGCTCCCATCGCATTTTGCAGGACAACTTTGGTAATTTTCGAGGCCAAATCGCGAAGCAAGCCATGCTGTTGGTACTCGGGAACTCCGTAAACAACATCGAATCCTTCTTGCAATTTTGCCAGGAGCCTTGGAATTTCGCCCGGAGGATTCTGCAGATCGTCGTCGATGGTCACCACGACTTCGTACTTCGCGGCCCGGATTCCGCACAGGAGCGCATTATGCTGACCTACGTTGCGCATCAGGTTGATTCCATGAATCCACGCCATTTCCTTTGCGAGATCCGTGATCACCCGCCAGCTATGATCCGGACTCGCGTCGTTTACCAGTATCAACTCGAAGCCTTCCGAATACATTGGCAGCACTTTTTCCAATTCTTTCACCAACAGTCGCAAAACCGCTGCGCTGTTGTAAACAGGTACAACCACCGAGATTCTATGCTGACCCGTTTCGTTCTTCATTCTTTCCATCTCACCTGGAATTTGCCCAGCTCTGCAAAATACGGGAAATGCTTAATAGAATCGATACGAGTTTATGGTTTAAGTGTAGGGGAAGTTTATGGGTTGCCAGTTTCTAAATTCCTGACCAGTTGTTCTCCTTGTACTCGCTAGACGTCTGCGCGGCCTCCAGGCCGCTTCTTCCGAAGTAGCACAGGCGCTCGCCTGTGCGCGGTGTCACCCAGCCGCGGACAAGTCGGGCCTCGTCTCACAAATCTGGTTAACGATTCTCCGTACTTCCTAAATGATTTTTCAACAGTTATCCTTTTCGCGACGGTATGTAAAAGAATCCATGACGTTCTGAGACCGGGTCACCTGCGCCTGTCTCCAGGAGATCGCTCTGACCACCCTTTTCGGCCGCGCTTTGGATGGTTCTGATGGGGTTGGCTCTGCACTGGCAGAAAATCTTTACTACCACGCTGTGTTTTCGCTGGTTCCGCTCGGCGCGGCAGAGATTGCACTGTCACCGCGTGCGCGGCGAATCCGGCCTGCCCTTTGGCCGGCTCTGTTTTCAGGTTGTCTGCCGCTGCTGTGGTTGTTCCCACTGGTTCGAGTATTGAAGGTTAGCTATAGCGAGCACCTTATGTCATCTGCTCCGGGCGTTCAGTCCTGGGACCATTACGTGCTCTCATCGGAACAACTCTTTTTGTCGGGTGCGCGTAAATGACGGAACACGTTCTGGTTACCGGAGGCGCGGGATATATTGGCGGGGCCGCGGTGCGTCTACTGCTGCAACACGGTTACCAGGTGACCGTTCTGGATAATCTTTCGCGCGGACACCGTAGTTCGCTGCCGGATGGCGTTCCTTTGGTGGTTGGCGATACTGGCGACCGCGGCTGTCTTGAAACACTTTTTTCCGCTAATCACTTCGATGCGGTGATGCACTTTGCCGCCTTTGCGGAAGTCGGCGAATCCATGCTTCAGCCGGCAAAATATTTTCAGAACAATACTTGCGCGACGCTCACGCTTCTCGAAACCTGCCTTGCCAATAGTGTTTCGAAATTTGTTTTTTCTTCGACCTGCGCGGTTTTTGGTTTTCCCGATTCCATTCCGATTCTGGAAACGACCGCAAAACGTCCGGTAAATCCTTATGGCCAATCAAAGCTGCAGAGCGAAATCATGCTCGAGTGGTTTCATCGCATTCACGGGCTGCGCTACGCGGTGCTGCGTTACTTCAATGCAGCCGGTGCGTGGGACGGTCACGGTGAACACCATGAACCCGAACCGCATCTCGTACCCAACGTCTTGCGTGCTACGCTTGGCCATACCGGGCCAGTACACATCTTTGGAACCGATTACGCGACGCCTGATGGAACGTGCGTGCGGGATTACGTACATATTTACGATCTCGCTGCCGCGCATCTCGCTGTGCTTCGGGCACTGGATAGCTCCGGCAGCCATGTCTACAATCTCGGCAACGGCAACGGCTTCAGCGTGCGCGAAGTTGTCGCCGCAGCGGCGCGTATCACGGGCCGAAAAGTCCCATTTGTCGAATCACCGCGACGTCCGGGAGATCCGCCGGTTTTGGTCGCAAGCTCAGAAAAAATCCGTCGTGAGTTGGGATGGACGCCAAAGTACGCAAGCCTTGAAGAAATTTTGCAAACCGCCTGGGAATGGCACGTTGCGCATCCTAACGGCTATGCCACAAGAAAATAGCGCAGCCGCCAAATCATTGCAGGACCGAATGAGCGGTGTTGGAGAGTCAATCCGGCCCTTTAGAGCTGCTGCATCTCCAGATAACCGTGCAAGCCCGGCAGATTTTCATAGCTATGACGACACCCGAAAACATTGGAAGTAGGTCCTAGACATCGTTATTGTGTATCGCGATGTGTATCGTGGTCCGAACCAATCGCTGGTCGCCCTGAGCTTGCCGAGGATCCGCTCCGAGGAGGTTTCATGCTTCGCTCAATTCGTCTTTTTGTCCTCTCCCTCATCATCCCGTCCCTACCATTCGTTGCCATGGCTCAACGAACGCCTTTCGCCGTCGGCACCGCTTCTGCCGCGCCTGGCCAGAAAGCGACCGGTTACCTCGAAGTGCCCGCTGGCGTCGATGCCGGAACGAACATTCCCGTCGTCGTAGTGAATGGCGCCAAGCCGGGTCCGGTCCTTGCCCTGGTGACCGGTGCGCATGGGACGGAATACGTTTCGGTGATTGCCGTCGAAAGACTGATCGTTGATCTCGACCCCGCTCAGATTTCGGGCACGGTCATCCTGGTTCCGCTGGTCAACATAGCTTCGTTCGAACAAAAGGTCCCGCACGTCAATCCGGTAGATAACAAGAGCATGAACCGCTTCTACCCAGGCAAAGCCGATGGAACGCAAACGGACCGTGCTTCCTTCGTGATCACCAAACAGGTTGTGGATCGCTCGGACTACTTGATCGACTATCACGGCGGCGATCTCGACGAGAGCCTCCGGCCCTACGCCTACTGGGGAGCCACCGGCAAAGACTCTCAGGACCAGATCTCGAAGCAGATGGTTCTCGCGTTCGGCCTCGATCACATCATTATTTGGCACGACCGCCCATCCGATCTTGGGGCCAGCCGGTATCTTGACAACACGGCTTCTCTGCGTGGAAAGCCTTCGATTGTTGTAGAAGCCGGGTATGCCGGCACGGTCGAAACCGATGACGTGGCGCTCCTGATCAACGGGACTCTGAGCACCATGCGCGCCCTGAAAATGCTGCCCGGCGCGCCGCATTACATCGAAAATCCAGTTTGGCTGGAGAAGACCGTTGATATCATTTCAGACGGCCCTGGCATCTGGTATCCGCTGGTTAAGCGCGGCTCATATGTTCAGGAAGGCATGAAGCTCGGTTACGTCACCGACTATTTCGGAAAAGTGACCCTCGAACCACGCGCTCCCGAAGCCGGCGTGGTCCTTCACGTGAACGCTGTTCCTTCACTGAAAAAAGGCGATAACATCGCCGATCTCGGAGTCGTCGCGTCGAAGGCACCGCTATGAATTCAGAGCTCCTGCTCTCAATTTCACATACAACGTGGACGGGAAAGCCTTGGGCAAATCGGCCTTCCTAAACAACGTCAACGCCGAAAAAGATATCAGGAAAACAGTGTGGTTCACGATAGCTGAGGATAGAAACGCAAGAGGCCGCGAAGGCCAACCGCATGCTTTGGCGTTTAATTACTCTGCGCTGATGCGGCGCTGGAATCGCCGGAAACCAGCAAATTCAGGAAGCGAATGATTTGTTTCTGCTCGCGTTCCTGTGCGGGAGTGCCGTCCGTATTCTGCGCGATCTCCGCGAGCCGAGCCGACAGGACTTGCAACGCGACTTCACGTTTGACGTAAGCAGCTTCCTGGATGGAACTCATCACCCAGCCTCTTTTCGTCTTCTCGAGCGCCAGAGACTGTTCTTTCCAGCGAAGCTGTGGGTCCATTTGCATATCCGGAGAAGCGCCTAACGATTCGATCCGAACGAGCGCGGTTCCGCGCTTGCCCTTGATTTGTATTTCTGAGACGCGTACCTCGCGGTAGACGATTATGGGTTTGCCGAGACTGTTCAGGTCGCGCGTTCGCAGGGATTCACCGGAATCCTGATTCATTTCGACAAACGCAGCTGCGACTTCGTCTGGCGAAGGATTTTTCCCGGCGACGTGCAGAACGATGTCTCGAGGAATTTCGACTGTTGGCGAATTGTAGGTCTCAGCTGCAGGGGCAGAATTCGACGCAGACGCGGAAGGTCGTCGATTCTCCGAACTGCGGGTAGCGACCTGAAGAGGTTGTTGATTCGCGTGACGGGTGGCTTCGAGCGTGGGGCAGGAACGGAGCGGTTTCTCGGCCACATAGCGGAAGAAACGAGCGATACCACGCGACCGCCAATAGGACGAGTCATAAAATTGCGTGTCAGGACCGGAACGCACGAAGCTGAAGAAGGAGTGTTCTTTGGGATCGATGACGATGCCGACATGGCCGCGCCAAACAACCAGGTCTCCCGCCTGGGGCGCGCGCACGCGCGTGAAATTTGTGCTGCCGATATAGAGTTCCCGCGAACTGGCGTAGTCGTATGGAAAGCCAGCTTGTTCGTAAACGTCGTGAACTAGATGAGAACAGTCCGTTTCAGATTCGGATTCGGAGTCTACCGTGGGAATGGCGGCCAAAATCTTGCGACCCTCGGTTCTGGCGATGGGACGCGGTCCCGTTTCCGCAGAGGCTGGACGGGCGTGCTGGCCCAGCGCCGCAGAGGACGTCGCGAGGGATAACGCTAGGAAGATGAATCGGCGCGTCATTTTGTAAGTTTCGCAGACTGCGCCGAAGCGGAACTGGACATGCTGCGAAGATAACACCGCCCGACGGTACAGGTCCCCTTTTTTGCGTTGGGCTGGGCAACAAAAAGCGTGCGAGAAGCTTTAAGGCTGGAACTAAAAAACGCGGCTGCGAACTGCTGTTACTGAGATGTATGAGCGATTTCCGAGGTTGCAAAGCGAACGTCTCAGTTCGCCACGGGAATCACAGTACAGGCTTGACGTTGTGCGCTCCTACTTATGGAGTCTTGGGGCCATTTTCGATCGCCGCTCGTAGAGATTGTGGCTTGCAGAAACCTTCAACCAATCTCCGTCATCAATTTAAGCAGCACCTTCAGGATTGGAGGGCCCACGGGAGGACTGCCGCCTGACCTCTCTCGCGTAACTGGCTTGGGTGTGATCGAGAAGTTCGGGACCTGCATGTCCTAAGCGTACTCGCCGCCCGGCCGCTCTTCTTCGTACTGCTGGAGGCAAATATTCAGTTTAGACGGAACCTTCCGTCCGCCGGCGCGTATTCATTTCTGTGCGAGCGACCAACAGGCTACGACTGTCGTCTAACCCGATACGTCGTTTCTTAAGGAGTTCTCATGAGAAACCTCTTGCAGGATATTCGCTACGCGTTTCGCCTCTTTCGTAAGTCGCCTGGATTTGTTCTCACCGCCGTGCTCTCCCTGACCCTCGGAATAGGCGCGACTACCATCATCTTCAGCGTGGTCTACGGGATTCTCCTCGATCCCTATCCCTACAAAGACGCGGATCGCATGGTGCACGTCGAGCTGCGCGACAAATCCGGGCGCGGTCCTCTATTGCTGGTCAATGGCACGGAATATCAGGATCTTCGCAAGAGCCCTTCGGTCGACGACGTGTTTTTGATGAGGAATATGCAAGAGAGCCTGACCGGGGCTGAATTCCCCGTCACCGTTCAGGTCGGACGCTACACCCCAAATTTGTTTGCTTATATGGGTGTGCCCCCTCAGTTGGGGCGAGAATTCACGTCCGACGACGCGCGAGGAGCGAATGCCGCTCCGGTTGTGTTGTTGAGTTACTTATTCTGGCAGCGGCAGTACGGCGGCAGCCGCGAGATCGTGGGCAAAACGATCGAGCTGGACCACGCCCTATACACGATCATCGGTGTAGTGCCGCAACGCTTCACCTGGGGCGACTCGGACGTTTATCTTCCGGCAAATCCCACCGCTGATCCGCACGAGTATTGGCTGTCCTTCGTCAAGCTAAAGTCCGGCACAAAATTTCCAGTCGCGACGGCGGAGCTGCAGAGCCTCGTGGACAATTTCGCCAAACAGGATCCCAGAAATTATCCGCAAGACAGAAAGGCCGTGATCGTCACCCTCAATGAAGAAGTGCTCGGCCGCTTTGCTGGGACGCTGGTGCTTTTATTTGGAGCCGTGGTGGTCTTATTGCTGATTGGCTGCGGGAATGTCTCTATCCTGCTGCTGGCACGAGGGATTGCGCGGCAGCATGAGCTTGCGGTGCGGGCTTCTTCAGGTGCGGGTCGCGGCCGATTGATCCGCCAGCTGCTGACCGAATCGATTTTGTTGTCAGTCACGGGCGCGGCAATCGGCGTGCTGGTTGCCTACCGCGGAACGAAAGCCGTCTCCACGATGTTGCCCTATTATTCTTTTCCACATGAAGCCGCAATCCACGTGAATGGCATGGTGGTGCTGTTCAGCGCCGCAGTTGCGTTGCTAACGGGGATTCTTTTTGGAATTTCGCCAGCTTGGCAACTTTCCCAGCCGCAGCTCGGGCCCTTGATTCAATCCGGCTCTACCAAAATGGCCGGAAGCACTCGCAGTCGCAATTTGCACCGGCTTCTCATTGCTGGACAGGTGGCGCTCACACTTCTTTTGATGGCGGGAGCTGGTTCGGCCATGAAATCGTTCATAGCGCTTACCCATATGCCGCTGGGATTCGACCCGGACCACATTCTGTCTTTCGATGTAACGCTGCCCAAAGGCGCAAAACCGTCATGGCAAGAACGCCTGAACTCCCAGGAAGCTGTGCGGCTGGCACTTGAACAAACTCCGGGAGTCTCTTCGGCCGGAATTTCTGCGTCGTGGTTTCCGCCGTTTGGTGGTTTCCGGGCCAGAGTCGAGATTCAGAGCAAACCGACACTGACCGACTCTGAGGCCGTTCTGGCCCTCGTGAGTCCTGAATTATTTTCCACTCTGCACGTTCCGGTTCTAACCGGACGGGTATTTGAGCAAACTGAAGTGATGAACGCGGCGCATCTGGCACTCGTTAATCAGGCTTTCGTAAGAGAATATCTCGCTGACCGCGACCCACTCGGCCAAAGCGTGCGCAGCCCGATGCTCAAGTTTGACCAAGCGTCTTTTGTATTCGCGCAAGCGCCGGATGATTGGCTGCAAGTGGTCGGAGTCGTGGGTGACACGAAGAACGATGGTTTGCAGCGCCCGGTGAAGCCCATGATCTTTCTTCCATACACGTTCGTCCTCCCTCCGGACCAGGTGTTTTTTGTCCGCGCCAGCGGTGATCCCGCGGCAACAATTCGCTCCGTTCGCCAGCGGCTACGGGAAATCAGCTCCGAATTCATCGTTGCCGATTCCCCGAACTATACGCTCGCGTGGCGGCTGGATACACAAGGCTGGGGACAGGAACGTTTCATCGCCACCCTCTTCGGGTTATTTGCATTTCTGGCGCTTGCGCTGGCCGCGACCGGTTTGTACAGCGTGGTCTCCTTTGTGGTTACGCAGCGAACGCAAGAGCTTGGCATTCGCATGGCGCTCGGTGCGCAGCGCGGAAACGTGATTCAGCTGGTGCTTGCCTCAACTGCCGCCACACTGGGAATCGGTGTTGCCGTGGGTTTGGGCCTTAGTGTGATTCTCAGTCGCATCGTCACGGCCTGGGGAGGTGGCAGTTCGCGCGATCCCCTCACGCTTCTCCTGGCGGCGTTGGTACTCTTCCTTGTCGCTGTGCTAGCCTGCGCGTTTCCCGCTTGGCGCGCTGCCTCCATCGAACCGATGCGAGCGCTGCGCACGGAATAACACCTAAAACTGGGCAAAGTCCTGATCGGCGGCGGGAAGCAATTGTCCGTTCCCGCAAATGCCGGTGTCCATAAACAGACCTTGTCGGGAATGGCAGATCATTTCCCCGAATCGACGACCAACTGTTCCGTGAAGCTGGTCTTTCTTTTTTTCGGCAGAACCCAGAGTCGCAATTTTTCCCGGTTCGATGGTCCCGCGTTGTATATCGAGTTTTAATTCGCGTGCATTATTGATGGTGGCGGCTCTGAAAATCTGTCCGCGGCGTACCTCACATCCCAGTCTGCTTCCTCATGGCCGGACGCAAGGCAAAGTTGCGCATCAAGCGATGCAGGTAGTTGGCATGTACGCCCAAAATTTTCGCGGCTTCTGTAACGTTCCCCCCGCTCTGATCCAAAGCGTTCAAAATCAGTTGTTTTTTCAAATTACGGACGGCGTGGTGATATTTGGCCGGGGCGTTCTCTCCGCCTTTGCCGCTCTCCAGAATCGTGTCCGGCAAATCTTCCGCCGATATGCGATCGGAGGAGCCAATAACTACCGCGCGTTCCATCGCGTTTTCGAGTTCGCGGATGTTGCCCGGCCAATCGTATTGAGTGAGACAGGCTAGCGCCTCATCGGAAATTCCGGTCACGTTTCGATTGCAATTGCGGCCATGACGGGCGGAAAAATGTTCCGCCAGCGCGGGAATGTCTTCGGGATGATCGCGCAAGGCGGGTATGGTGATAGCAATAACATTCAGGCGGTGAAACAGGTCGGCACGAAATTTTTCCTCACGCACGCACTTCTGCAAATCCTTGTTGGTCGCTGCCAGAAACCTCACGTTGATTTTGATGGGACGGGTCCCGCCGACGCGCACAAACTCCCGTTCTTGAAGAACCCGCAGCAGCTTGGCCTGCAGGATCAGAGAAAGTTCCCCAATCTCGTCCAGAAAAATGGTGCCGCCCTCGGCGACTTCCAGAAAACCCTTTTTCTGGCTGAAGGCGCTAGTGAACGCGCCTTTTTCGTGGCCAAACAATTCGCTTTCCAGCAAAGTCTCGGTTAATGCCGCGCAATTCAGCGCGACAAATGGCTGGTGCCTTCTCGGACTGTTTTTGTGAATCGCGCAAGCCGCCAACTCTTTGCCGGTTCCGCTTTCGCCGTGGATCAAAACGGTAGAGTCGCTTGGAGCCACTCGCTCGATGAACTGATAGACCTCGCGCATGCGCGCGCTGCTTCCCACCATGTCGTGGGTAAGGCTGACGGCGGCGCGAAGACGCTGATTTTCGCTGCCCAGGCGCTCAAGCTTGCGGGCATTTTCAATACCAATTACTCCGAGCCCGGCGATGGCTGCGAGCAACTGGAAGTCGTTCTCCGTGAACACCGTGGTTGGGCTGCTGGATTCCAGATAGATGAGTCCGATCGGTTTGTCTTTTGATAGCATCGGCACGCAAAGAAGCGCCAGCTGCTGACTTTTCTGGTCATTGGCGCTCTTCTCGTGTTTCTCGGATGAGTTGGTGAACTGCTGCCTGGCAACGCCGCTGTCCCGCAGCGAAATTCTTTCTTCGATCACTCGCCGCACAATTCCGCCGTCGATGTGTACCGGATGCTCCGGTCCGAAGACGCGATCCCACGCTACCTGCGAGCGAACCTCGTGGGAGTCTTCTTCCAGAAGAAGAATGGCTCCGCGTTCGGCGGGAATTACATCAAAAATCATCCCCAGCAATACCCAGGGATGCAATTCCTCATCGCGCAGCGAGCCAATGGCCCTGCAGATTTGCAGCAGCGCATTAAGGTTGCGCACCATCCGCGCCGCTTGCGGAAGCGCCGCGAGCGAGTCCGGGTCCATGCTCAAGAGTTCGTTCGACTGAAACTCGAGCGCTCTTACATCCAGCGCTTCGGACTCGCCCATCTGCAGCGGACTGCTCGGCACGCCGCGGGACTCTTCAGCCGTGAACAGAAATACGGAGTCTGCGATCGCTACTTCGTCCCCCGACTTGAGTACACGCTGTCTGACCGGAATGCCGTTGACGAAGGTGCCGGCGTGGCTGTCCAGATCAAACAGAATTGCCCCGCTGTCCTGAAGTTCAATTTTGCAGTGCTGTGGGGAAACCGCAGGATCTTCGATTCGGATCTGGTTTCCGGCGTCGCGGCCAATTGTGACTGCTGCGTCAAGCAGGAACTCGGATTTTCTTAGCGGACCGCTGATTGCCTGGAGTCTTGTTGCCACGGTCCGGCCCTTTTCCTTCGTGATGAGCTTACCGCTGGGGCGAAAGCCATTGCGAGGCGGTTATTTTAACGCCAACAGCGGAAGCCCGCCAGCCCAAGTTAATAACCCTATCCATAAAGATAGAGCGGCTATCCGAACAGTTAGCGCGCACCTCGCAGTTCGCGCGGGAGACCTCAGATCCTTCGACCGTAACAATAACCCAATTTGTTTTCTGTAGATTGCAAAGGGCTACTGAGGCTGCGGCGTTAACGGCCAAGTTCGCGGCTGGATGACCGCGGCGTGCTCGCGCGCATATTCATAACCGGGTGGATAGCATTCCGAACGTCGCGGTGCAGCGCTGCGATTAAGTGATCTCTTCTCGACGGCGCCAACTCCTTTTTTTGCAAGCAGATGAAATAATTTTCTCGAAAGGCCATTTTCTCGGCGATTTGGCATTGCGCCTGCACTTGTCATCAGTGTTGAGCGGTAATGAAAAGAATCGAACGAGGTGGCCAATGAAAATTCAAAAGATTTTTCGCATGCACACGATAATGATCGGGGTTGCAGCGGCATTGTTTTTGGCAAGTTCCGCGCCTGCTCAGGAAATTGAAAATACCCGCTGGAATGAAGGTCCAAACGTTGAGTCGGTTCAGCAGCCAGCGGCCGCTCCGGCGGCGAACGACTTGAAAGCTTCGGTGCCGAACTCCAGCACCAGCAATTTCGCTGCGATCGCCAAACCGATCGCCACGCAAGAGTCCATGGTTTCACGGTTGAACCCGGTTGAAGGCTGGGCTATTGCACTCGCACTGGGTTTCGCGGCTTTGCTCGCACAAGCAAGGCGCGCTAAGCGGAATCCGGAAGGCAGCCCGGCTCAAGCGAACTGAATAGCCATCACGTCCTGATTTTCTCAAAAGACGGCCAGGCACGCCCCGCTCGCGATGTGCGCCACCTCTATCCCCAGAGGTGGCGCATCGCCATTGAAAGAACGGGCAAACCCGGAATTAGAAAGCGAACAGCACTTTGAAGTGGCCAGGGAGCAGAACTAGGCGTTTGAGCTGTAAGCGGTGATTGGTTGACTCAGCTGACCACGCGCACTTTTGATTGGAATCGTCACTGCCAGCATGGTGCCGGGGTTTGCGTTGCGCAGTACGAACTGCCCGCCATGATCTTGCACGCGTTGCTTGATGCCAATGAGGCCGATGCCGTAGCTACCTGGTCGCAACGCTTCCAGATCGGCAGAGATGCCCTTGCCGTTGTCGATTATGGAGACGGAAACCCGGCCATCACTTTCCTGCAATCGCACTGTGGCACGCTGAGCGGAGGAGTGCCTGAAAACGTTGGTCAGTGATTCCTGGGTGATCTTAAAGATTGCGGTTTCAACTTCTGCTCCAAGCCGCGGGAACTCCTGCGGAACTTCCAACCGGGTTTCAATCCCGCTGCGCTGTTGGAATCCTTCGGTATACCAACGCAGGGCCGATAATAGACCCATCTCATCCAGAAGTGGCGGATGCAACAGGTGTGAGATCGTGCGAACTTGTTTTATTGCGTGATCCAGCATCAAATTTGCTTCGGACAAGGCCTGGTCCCTGGCGTCGCGAGATTGCTGCGGCTGATTCGACGAGCCGAGCATCATTTTTGCAGCCGCGAGGTCTTGACCCAGGCCGTCGTGGAGCTCGCGTGCGATCCGCCGCCGTTCCTCGTCTTGGGCGGTCATTAAGCTATTAGAAAGGCGATTCAGTTCCTGGTTCATCGCTTCCAGCTGGCGAGCCTTGCGATGCAGTTCCGCGAAAACACTGACCTTGGCGCGCAGCAGCTCTGGAATAATCGGAACGGAAATGTAATCCACAGCGCCGCGTTCATAACCTTTCAGGCGGTCTAGGTCAGTGAGGTGCACGGCTGAAATAAAGATGATCGCGGTTTTTTGAAATCGCGGGTGCTGCCGGATCATTTCAGCCAGTTCGAATCCGTCGAGTTCGGGCATGCTGACGTCCATCAGCACAACCGCGAAATCCATTTTCAGCAGCAACTCGAGGGCTTCGCGGCCGGACGCTGCCTTCACCAGATTCTCTCCGAGTTCGCCTAGCATCACCTCGTAACTGAGCAGCTTTGAAGGCTGGTCATCAACCATCAGGATGTTAACGGCGCTGGTGCCGATCGTGATGTTCATAGAAGGCTGGCCTCTCTCCAGGCTAGTTCGGATCCACGTACTTCACCTAATCTTCAGCGATGCAGCCACATCCGCAAAGCAGATAGCAATTGCTCCGTGTTAACCGGTTTCGCCAGATATTCCGAAGCTCCGGCTTCGAGACACTTTTCGCGGTCACCCTTCATAGCCTTGGCAGTGAGAGCGATGATCGGCAGCCGCCGGAAAGCTGGATTGCCCCGGATTACTTGCATCGTTTCGTAGCCGTCCATCTCGGGCATCATAATGTCCATCAAGACGATGGCTACATCGGGGGTCGATTCCAGAAGAGCGATAGCTTCGCGACCGGTGCTTGCGGAGAGGACGGTCATACCTCTGCGCTCTAAAACACTGCTCAGCGCGAAAATGTTGCGAACGTCATCGTCCACGACCACCACTTTCTTGCCGACCAATGCGTCATCGGAGTGGTGCAGGCGGTCCAGCATCTTTTGCTTTTCCGGCGGCAGATCCGCAATGACACGGTGCAGGAATAAAGCGGTTTCATCCAGCAAACGTTCGGGCGATTCCACATCCTTGACCACCACACTGCGGGCCAGCTCGTGAAGCCGGATATCTTCTTCGAGGGAAAGCTCGCGGCCCGTAAAAACTACCACCGGCAGGTCGCTGGATCCTTGGTACTCGCCCAGTTGCTCGAGCACTTCGAATCCGGACATGTCCGGCAATCGCAGATCTAGCACCATGCAATCGAATGATTTTTCGCGCACGGCCTGCAGCGCTGCCGTGCCCGAATCCGCAATCTCCATGTCGATGTCATGGTGGCCTAGCAGTTCACGGATGCTGAATTGTTCCGCAGGATCGTCTTCCACCACCAACAACCGCTTCCGTCGTGGAAGCGCGTATTCCTTCATCTTAATGAACGCAGCCTCGAGGCTTTCCTGGTTCATGGGTTTGGTAAGGAAAGCAAACGCGCCACGCGAGAGCCCGTGTCTGCGATCCTCGTCAAGCGTTATGACCTGTACTGGAATGTGGCGGGTCGCCGCTTCCAATTTCATATGATTGAAAACGGTCCATCCAAGCATGTCGGGAAGAAAAACATCCAAGGAGACGGCCGTTAGCGGAAATTCGCGGATGAGTGCAAGAGCCTCGGCGCCGGTGCCTGCAACCAAGACTTTAAATCCAGCGTCTCGAGCGAGATCGCACAAAACACGTGCGTAATGAGCATCGTCTTCCACAATGAGCATGACGTTGTCGCCCGGATGTACGTCTTCGCGATCATCGGTGACGCGCTCGATTTGATGAACTTTTGTTGTGATAGGCACAGCAGGCAGCGCGATCGGCTGTGACGGACTATACGATGGAACGGCTGACGTTGGGCCAGCATACATCTGCGGCAAGTAAAGAGTGAAGGTGCTGCCGGCGCCGGTGGCGCTGCGCAACTGGATTTCACCGCCGAGCAAGCTTGCCAATTCACGGCTGATGGCAAGACCGAGACCCGTGCCGCCATACTTCCGGCTGGTGCCGGCGTCCGCCTGCTGGAACGCCTCAAAAATAATGCGCTGTTTTTCGGCAGGGATGCCGATGCCGGTGTCTGCGACTTCAAAAGCGATGACCGATTCGGCCTTGCTAAGAATCGGATGGTGCGCGGTCCAGCCGCCCACAGCTTTAAAGACAGACAGGCGTACTTGACCTTGTTCGGTGAATTTGAACGCGTTCGAAAGAAGATTCTTGAGCACTTGCTGCAAACGCTTGGCGTCCGTGACCAGGCTTTGGCTCAGCTCGGGGTCGGCGAATGCTTCGAACGTAAGCCGGCGGTTTTCCGCCTCGTGACGGAAAGGCCGGGCGATCATTTCGAGCAAGCTGGAGAAAAATACTTCTTCCGCCTGCACGGACACAGTGCCGGACTCGATCTTCGACAAATCAAGGATGTCGCTGATCAAGTTGAGCAAGTCCGTTCCCGCGCCGTGAATGGTTCGCGAGAACTCGACTTGCTTTGGGCTGAGGTTGCCTTCCGGATTTTCGCTGAGCTGCTGCCCAAGCACGAGAATACTGTTGAGCGGTGTGCGAAGTTCGTGCGACATGTTCGCAAGAAATTCCGATTTGTATTTGGAAGTAAGCGCGAGTTCCTTGGCCTTTTCCTCGAGAGCACGCCGGGCTTGCTCGATTTCCTGGTTCTTGCGTTCGACCTCGGCGTTCTGTTCGGCTAGCTGTTGGGCCTTGAGGCCAAGTTGCTCGTTCGTTTGCTGCAGTTCACTCTGTTGAGTTTGCAGCTCGGTTGCCAACTGCTGCGACTGTTCCAGCAGTCCTTCCGTTTGCATGGTGGCTTCGATACTGTTCAGCACGATACCGATACTCGAAGTGAGCTGTTCGAGGAATGCGAGCTGCGAAGCTGTGAAATCACTGAGAGAGGCGAGTTCAATGACCGCCTTAACCTGGTCTTCAAAAAGGACCGGCAGCACGATGATGTTGCGTGGAACGGCTTGAAACAATCCGGAGCGAATGGGCACGGCGTGCGAGGGCATTTCCGTAATCAGCATGCGGCGCTTTTCCGAAGCGCACTGGCCGATAAGGCCCTCGCCGAGTTCGAGATGTTTCTTGTGGCCGTTTTCGCCGTTGTCAGCGAAGGACGAAAGCAGCGCCATGCCTGGAGAGTTGTCTGCTTCCATCCGATAAATCACGCCTTGCTGTGCGTTAACGAGAGGCGCCAATTCCGACAGTAACAGGCGACCTACGGTTGCCAGATCGCGCTGTCCCTGCAACATGCCGGTGAACCGCGCCAGGTTAGTCTTCAGCCAGTCCTGTTCCTTGTTGCGGTCGGTAGTCAGGCGCAGATTATCGATCATGGTGTTGATGTTGTCTTTTAATTCCGCAACCTCGCCGCGCGCTTCCACCTGAATCGAACGAGTCAAATCGCCTTTGGTTACAGCAGTTGCGACTTCCGCAATGGCGCGCACCTGGTTGGTCAGGTTGTCAGCAAGGAGGTTTACGTTGCCGGTCAAGTCCTTCCATGTTCCTGCCGCGCCGGGAACGTTGGCTTGTCCGCTGAGGCGGCCTTCGACGCCGACTTCACGGGCCACAGTGGTGACCTGATCGGCGAAGGTGGCCAGAGTACGCGTCATGTTATTGATCGTTTCAGCCAGCGCAGCAACTTCGCCTTTGGCGTTGACGATCAATTTCTGCGTGAGATCGCCGTTAGCCACGGCCGTTACGACTTTCACGATGCCGCGGACTTGCTCAGTGAGGTTGGCCGCCATCACGTTGACGTTGTCGGTGAGATCCTTCCACGTACCCGCAACTCCCGGAACCTGCGCCTGTCCGCCAAGCTTACCCTCCGTACCGACATCGCGGGCCACGCGGGTGACTTCACCGGCGAAGGCGTTGAGCTGGTCCACCATCGTATTAATAGTGTTCTTCAGCTCGAGAATTTCGCCCTTTACGTCCACGGTAATCTTGCGCGACAGGTCGCCTTTCGCCACAGCGGTGGTGACTTCGGCAATGTTGCGGACCTGTCCGGTAAGGTTTCCTGCCATTGCATTGACTGAGTCGGTGAGGTCCTTCCAGGTTCCCGCGACACCGGGTACGTTCGCCTGTCCACCGAGCCGTCCCTCGCTGCCCACTTCGCGCGCCACACGGGTGACTTCCGCGGCGAACGAACGCAATTGCTCGACCATGGTGTTCAGCGTTTCTTTCAATTGCAGAATTTCGCCGCGTACGTCCACGGTGATCTTGCGGGAAAGGTCGCCGCTGGCAATTGCCGTCGCGACCTCCGCAATGTTACGCACTTGACCAGTTAAGTTGCTGGCCATGAAGTTCACGTTGTCGGTCAAGTCTTTCCAGGTTCCACCGACGTCCGGTACTTGCGCCTGGCCACCCAACTTGCCTTCGGTACCGACTTCGCGCGCCACGCGGGTGACTTCGCCGGCGAACGCGTTGAGCTGGTCCACCATCGTATTAATGGTGTTCTTCAGTTCCAGAATTTCGCCCTTTACGTCTACCGTAATCTTGCGCGACAGGTCACCTTTCGCCACAGCGGTGGTGACTTCGGCAATGTTGCGGACCTGCGCCGTCAGATTAAGCGCCATGGAATTGACCGAATCCGTTAGATCCTTCCAGGTGCCTGCTACTCCCGGCACATTGGCTTGCCCGCCCAATCTGCCTTCGCTGCCCACTTCGCGTGCCACGCGGGTGACTTCCGCAGCGAAGGAACGCAATTGTTCGACCATGGTGTTCAGCGTTTCTTTCAATTGCAAAATCTCGCCGCGTACGTCCACGGTGATCTTGCGGGAAAGGTCGCCGCTGGCAATTGCCGTTGCGACTTCCGCGATGTTGCGCACCTGGCCAGTCAAGTTGCTGGCCATGAAGTTCACGTTGTCCGTCAGGTCCTTCCACGTGCCACCGACGTCCGGCACTTGCGCCTGGCCACCCAACTTTCCTTCGGTCCCGACCTCGCGCGCCACGCGAGTCACCTCCGCGGCGAACGCGTTGAGCTGGTCCACCATGGTATTGATGGTGTTTTTCAGCTCGAGGATTTCGCCTTTCACATCCACTGTGATTTTACGTGACAAGTCGCCGCGGGCTACCGCAGTCGCTACTTCAGCGATGTTGCGCACCTGACCAGTCAAGTTGCTGGCCAAGAAATTAACGTTGTCAGTCAAGTCTTTCCATGTTCCGGCGACACCCGGAACTCGAGCCTGTCCGCCGAGATTTCCTTCTGTGCCGACTTCGCGCGCCACGCGAGTTACTTCGCCAGCAAATCCGTTGAGCTGGTCCACCATGGTGTTAATGGTGTCTTTGAGTTCAAGAATCTCGCCTTTCACATCGACGGTGATCTTGCGCGACAAGTCGCCTTTCGCGACGGCAGTGGTCACTTCGGCGATGTTGCGGACCTGCGCCGTCAGATTTC
The DNA here is from genome assembly GCA_963732135.1 of uncultured Acidobacteriota bacterium. Classification (GTDB taxonomy): domain Bacteria; phylum Acidobacteriota; class Terriglobia; order Acidiferrales; family UBA7541; genus Acidiferrum. The sequence continues at coordinate 964,020 of CAVSYC010000006.1, read as the reverse complement.
CAGCCATTGAGTTCACGGAATCTGTGAGGTCCTTCCAGGTTCCGGCCACGCCGGGCACGTTGGCTTGGCCGCCGAGACGTCCTTCGCTGCCGACTTCGCGCGCTACGCGGGTTACTTCTCCCGCGAAACGGTTAAGCTGATCGACCATGGTGTTCAACGTTTCTTTCAGCTGCAAAATTTCGCCACGCACGTCGACGGTGATTTTGCGCGACAGATCGCCACTGGCGATGGCCGTCGCCACCTCGGAGATGTTGCGCACCTGGCCAGTCAAATTGCTGGCCATGAAGTTCACGTTGTCCGTCAGGTCCTTCCAAGTTCCACCGACTCCGGGGACTTGTGCCTGGCCGCCCAACTTGCCTTCGGTACCGACTTCGCGCGCCACGCGTGTGACTTCGCCCGCGAAGGCGTTGAGCTGGTCCACCAACGTGTTAATCGTGTTCTTCAGCTCTAGAATTTCGCCCTTCACATCGACAGTGATCTTGCGGGACAGGTCGCCGCGTGCCACTGCCGTGGTGACTTCAGCGATGTTGCGAACTTGCGCAGTAAGGTTTCCGGCCATCGCGTTCACGGAGTCGGTCAAGTCCTTCCAGGTTCCCGCCACGCCAGGTACCACCGCCTGGCCGCCAAGTTTTCCGTCCGTCCCGACTTCACGCGCCACACGAGTGACTTCTGAAGCGAACGAGCGTAGCTTGTCCACCATCGAATTGATGGCTTCCTTCAACTGCAGAATTTCTCCGCGCACATCAACCGTGATTTTCCGGGAGAGGTCGCCGCTGGCCACCGCCGTCGCCACTTCCGCGATGTTGCGCACCTGGCCCGTCAAATTGCTGGCCATCAAGTTGACGTTGTCAGTTAAATCTTTCCATGTACCGGCAACTCCCGGCACCTTCGCCTGCCCGCCCAACTTGCCTTCCGTACCCACCTCGCGGGCCACGCGCGTGACTTCTGCCGTAAATACGCTCAACTGCTGAATCATGGTGTTAACGATATTCGCCAGGCGAAGAAATTCTCCTTGGAGCGGGCGGCCGTCCACGTCCAACTGCACCGTCTGGGCAAGGTTTCCCTGCGCAACAGCAGCGATGGCGCGCGTTACCTCTGTTGTTGGGCGCAACAAATCGTCAATCAGCGTATTGAGCGATACTTCCATCTCGCCCCATTCGCCGCGCGGCTGATACGACCGAACTCTTTCCTTGGTTTTGCCTTCCTTTCCGACGACGTGACCGACGCGGCGAAGTTCCTGAGCCATTCGCTGGTTGGCAATTACGATTTCATTGAAAGTGTCGGCTATCTTTCCGCCGACGCCGGTCCAGACTCCGGGCAAACGCACGGAGAAATCACCGTCGCGCATGGTTTGCAAGCTGACGAGAATCGCGCCGAGATCAGCTTTGCTAATCTCTGCGCCACCAAGATCGCCATTTACCGATGGCACCTTGGAACCCTTGGTTGGTGCGGTTCGCACCGTCGCGCCATCCTGCTCAATACGTTTCATGCCGGCACTCCTCGCACATTGGCGTTGTGTTTTACATGCTCATCTAGAGCGAAATCTGGTTGAATCGCTAATATCTCATCGCGTGAAAACGCTAATCCACCAAACCCATTTCGCCAATAATTTTCTTCATGCGATTTGCATCTAAAGTTGGACTTGCGTAAACGCCGTTGCCTGCCACCACGGTAAGAGCCTTCAGCAGCTCTCTTTCCGAGTCAGACTTCAACACATAACCGCGAGCCCCCGCACGGAGAGCCGTTTCGGCCCACTCCGGAGAGTCATGCAAGGTCAGCAGCAATATTTTTGCTTGCGGGCAGGTCTTTCGAATCAACTTCGTGGCTTCGAGGCCGCCCATACCGGGCATCGAGATGTCCATCAGCACGATATCGGGTTGCAATGCCTTGGTCAGTTCGATAGCTTCCTCTCCGCTCGACGCTTCACCCGAGACTTCCCATTCCGGCCAACCTCGCAAAATGTTTTGAATTCCTTTTCGAATGACGGTGTGGTCATCCACGACCAATACCCGGTTCATCGCCCGCTCCTAAGCTCATCCGCTTCGCTGGCGTTCAATAGTTCACAAATAAAAGTGTCGTGCCGAGCGAGTGAAAATCGGGCATTCCGCACTTGGTTCGAATCCTCGGTATTAGCGATATTCGACGATGTGCTTTTCACCAAAATACACATAATGGAGAGGTTCTTGCGTCTTTTGACGCATGTCCTACACAGGGTCATTCAGCGAGCGGGACATCATCCGGCACGGGACAACTGGCAGTCCCGAAACCGTTTTTCTCGGAACGAAACTCCCTAAGAACCTGCACTTAGCCGTTATAAATATCCTGGCGCCAGCAACAAATACATACTTGAAACCCTGTATTTGCGCGAAACCATCAACAATTGCCACTGGTTTCTCGGCTGCGAACAATAATAGCCGGCCCTATGAAGTTGCAATCAGCCTATGGGAGTTAATAGAGACTTTCGGGTCGACCACCATCAAGCGGGATCTGTGTTTTTCACTTGTTCGGCCTGTCGTACCTGGTTTTGTGACGTCAATTCCGTTTCAATCGCGCGAAGCAGGGTACGAACGCCGTCCTCTTTACCGATGACACATCGTATTCCGACCATTTTGGCGGCAGCTTCCAGCTCATCGGTCTTATACAACGTGAACATTACGATCGGAATGGCGGGCATAAGCCGCAAAATATCGGAGGCGGCCGTAATGCCGTCCGAATGGTGCATTTTGAAGTCCATCACGATCAGGTCGGGACGCAGCTCCGTCGCCTTCGCGACCACTTCTTTGGCGTCCTGAGCTTCGCCGCAAACAATCCAGTTCGGCCGCATCACAAAAATAGCCTTCAACGCCGTGCGCATGGATTCGCGGTCTTCTGCAATCAGAATTCGAGTCACAAAACCTCTCACCAGGTGAGTTCGAGCCGAAGCGCTCGAAGCATATAGCGCAAAAACTATTTTCTAGAATCCAGCGAACACCTTAGACCGTCAGTACAGTTGATTTCTTGCGAGGCGTGAGAAAAGAACCCGATGCCTGGGCCGTGACCTAGACGCATTGAACTCGCGCGGGGCAGCAGGCTACCGCCAATCCTGATAAAAGTCAGCCGTGTTTTTGTTTAACTGCGCGCCAGAACTTCCGTGGCCTGAGCCGCTGATGTAGGAAATAGAATAGCATCCACCACGGCCAGCGCTTCCTCTACGATGTCCAAACCTTGGCGCAGTTCCTCCTCGTTGATGATGAGCGGAGGACAAACCCACAACATATTGAAACGGCTGAACGCATAGAGATGCTTGCTCTTCAAATGCGCCGCGAGTTTAGCCATCTCCGGACTGCTGCTATTGAATGGCGCCAAGGGTTCGCGCGTCGCTTTGTCTTTCACCAGCTCCAGGACGCTGAAAAGCCCTTTGTGGCGCACGTCACCCACGCAGCGATACTTCTCCTTCATGGATCCGAGGCGTGCGGCGAGGTAGCGCCCTTGCCGTTCGACGTTGGCAAAAATTCTTTCCTCTTCATAAATTTGCAAGTTGGCGACGGCCACCGCGCAACAAACGGGATGACCGCTGAAGGTAAGTCCACCCCAAAGCATGTTGGTTTCAAAATATTTTGCAACGGAATCCGAAACGATCACCGCACCGAGTGGAAGGTAACCGCTCGTCAGACCCTTGGCGCAGGTCACGATATCGGGACGAATTCCGTAATGTTGCGTAGCCAACCATTTACCGGTGCGGCCAAATCCGCTCATTACTTCGTCGGTGATCAGCAGGATGCCATATTTGTCGCAGAGCGCGCGGAGCTTCGGATAATAATCGTCGGGAGGAACAAGCAGACCGTTCGACCCGGTGATGCCTTCCACAAGAATAGCCGCGATGCTGTTAGGACCTTCCATCCGGATGACTTCTTCAATATGCGAAACACATTCGCGATGGCAGGTTTCCACTTTTTGCCCGAACGGGCAGCGATAGCAGTAGGGATCGAAAACGCGAACGATTCCCGGAAGGCTGGGCTCGACCGGCCAGCGCCGCGGATCTCCGGAAGCGCTCATCGCACCCATCGTAGCGCCATGATAAGAACGATAACGCGTGACAATTTTATCGCGGCCGGTAACCAGCTTCGCCATTTTCATGGCGTTTTCATTGGCCTCAGAGCCACCCAAGGTGAAAAATGTTTTCGCCAGGCCAGTGACTTCAGCGAGTTTTTTGCCGAGCTGGCCGCGGGGCTCCGTTGCAAAGCCTGGTCCAGCAAAACACAACTCATCCACCTGTTTCTTGATTGCTTGCAACATTTTGGGGTGTTGATGACCCACATTCAGGTTAATAAGCTGCGAACTGAAATCCAGCCAGCGATTGTCATCGCCGTCCCAGAACCAGACGCCTTGGCCGCGCTTCATGTGAATGGGATTAGCTGTCGCTTGAACGGACCACGAGAACATGGTGTAGTCGCGATTTTCTTGCACCACTTTGAGAGAATGCGAGTCCATAGCGGGCGTATCTCCTTAAGCCACTGCAATCATACAATTGTTCAGCATTGCTTGACGATCCAATCGATCGTTTTGGACGCCAGGCGATCGAGCGCCACCACCGACATTTCCAGATGCTCTTCCTTGGTATCTTCAATCTTGTTGTGGCTGATGCCTTTCAGCGATTGCACGAACATCATCACGGTCGGAATTCCCGCTCGTGCGACTTCCGCCGCATCATGCAACGGGCCGGAGGGCATGGAATGGGAAGTTCCCGCGGTTTCCCGAATCGCTTCCTCGCACAACTTGAGTAATTGCGGATGAAACGGCACTGGTTCGATATTCCATAGCCGTGACCAGTCGACCGTGCACTTTTCTTCCTCGGCGAATCGCTGGCTGGCTTCCTGAGCTTCGCGATACATTTTCGCGAGCACCGTCGCGTCCAAATCGCGCTGGTCCAACGTGACCTCGCACCGGCCCACAACTGCGGTAACGATGCCGGGAAAAGTTTTGACGCTGCCCATGGTGCAAACCGCGTCTTCGTGTTTCTTGGCGATGGTGCGAATTTCCAAGGCGAGCTTTGCTGCTGCGGCGAGCGCGTCCCGCCGTGCGTTCATCGGCGTCGAACCGGAATGCGCCTCCTGACCATGAAAAGTAATATTGTGGCGCTCAACGCCTTTGGTCCCCAGAACAACGCCGAGCGGCAGTCCCATTCGCTCCAGGACCGGTCCTTGTTCGATGTGTAATTCGAGATACGCGGCGGCGTTTTTTTGTTCCTTCTCAGCATCAGAAAATTTGTCGATCTCGACGCCACAGCGCCGCAGAGCGTCTTGCAGTTTCACGCCGTCTCGATCTGTGCGATTGCGATCGGCTTCGATGGAATGAGTTCCCGCAAACGCCGAAGAACCGAGTAAGCTGCGGCCAAATCGCGCACCTTCTTCGTCGGCCCAATCCACGAGGCGAACTGTAACCGGCGGACGCCCACGAAATTCCGTGGCAATCCGACGCAACACTTCGAAACCAGCAAGCTCGTCCAGGCAGCCATCCAGCCAACCGCCATTGGGCACCGAATCGAGATGCCCACCGAGCAGCAGCGCCTTTTCGGATTCGCCCTGCAGGGTCACCCAGCTGTTTCCAGCCGCGTCGAAGTGCTGCTCGACAGGAAGTGCCTTAGTTTTCGACGCAAACCATTCGCGCGCTTTCAACCAGGTGTCCGTCCAAGCCACGCGCTGGGCGCCGTTTTCGTCGCCCGTGAGAGCGCGAAGTTCCTTCAATTCGGCCACAGTGCGTTTTGGATTCAGGCTCATAAATGGATGAAAATCAGAAATGCGCTGGCTCGCGTTTCAACATCCTGCCGCGCCCACGTTCCCCGACGAATTTTCCTTCGCGTACTTGCACTTTGCCGCGCACCGTTACCACCGATGGGCGGCCCTCGATTTCCATTCCTTCGAAACCATTGTAGTCATTGTTCGTGTGTTGCGTCTTGGCGCTGACCGTACCGCGGTAATTGGTATCGTAGACCACCAGGTCCGCGTCGCTGCCGACCGCGATCGTACCTTTGCGCGGAAAAAGTCCAAACAGCTTTGCAGCTCGAGTGCTGGCTGCGTCCACAAAACGGTCCAGATCCAGCCGACCGCGTTTCACTCCGTACGTGTACAAAAGATTGACGCGTTCTTCGATTCCCGGAATGCCGTTGGGAATGTTGACGAACGAATCCTTGCCAAGAAGTTTTTGCTCGGTGTCAAACGGGCAATGGTCTGTTCCCACGGTGTCGATCGAACCGGAGCTCAGAGCGTTCCATAGCACATCCTGGTTGTGCTTCGCGCGCAGCGGCGGCGACATCACGTGCTTCATGCCCTCCACTCCGCGCCTCTCGGCGGCCGACTTGTCGAGCAAAAGATGAGGCAGCACTGATTCCACATTAATTTTCACGCCACGCGATTTCGCATCCAGCGCCGCGCGCAACGCTTTCTCGCACGAGAGATGTACCACGTAGCCAGTCGCGCCGGTATTTTCAAGGAACGTCGCGAATCGCCCGGTGCCTTCCGCTTCGACCGACTCGGGACGGCTGGGTTCGTGCCATTCGGGGCCAATCTTGCCTTCAGCGAGTAATTTCTGCTGCAGTCGCGCCACCAGTTCCGCGTTTTCGCAGTGTGCGGTGACGATGACTCCGAGGCGTTTCGCGAGTTCCACAGTCTGGTACATTTCCCCGTCGTCCACGCCGAAAAAATTCTTGTAAGCCAGAAAAATTTTGAATGACGCCGTTCCGTCCGCGACAACTTGCCGCAGTTGCGATTCCGTTTCCTTGACAAACTTGGTCACCGACATGTGGAATGCGTAGTCGCACGCGCTCTTGCCTTGGGCTTTCGATTTCCACAGCTGGTAACCCTCGAGCGCATCGTCATTACGATTGGGGCAACACATTTCGATATACGTGGTCGTCCCGCCGACAAGCGCAGCAATGCTGCCCGTCTCGTGCGTATCTTTCGCAAACGTCGCCATGAAAGGAAGATAAATATGCACGTGCGGATCGATAAAGCCTGGAAACACCAGCTTGCCGGTGGCGTCGATAATTTCCGCGTCCGGAGGCGCATCAAGATTTTTGCCGATTCGCGTGATGGTTTCGTTTTCGACGTAGATATCGCCGTGCGCGCGCGAGCCCACGGTTACAATTTCTCCGTTTTGAATCAGCAATGCCATCGCTTACTCCGCTAGAACGTCATTCCGTCCGACTTCAATGAATCTCAATCCTCATCTTCTCTCGATACGCTTTCATCTTCTCCCAGTCCTCGGTCACTTCTGGTTGTGATTTTGAGAGTTCTCCCCACGTGATGGAAGGCCGTCCCGACGGCTCTTCCATCATTTGAATACAATCTTCCACCGGACAAACATTAAAGCAGAGCCGGCAGCCGACACAGTCCGCTTCGCGCACATGAACGCTGGGACGCGAATTCACAGCTTCGTCTTTCCCATTCGCTTGAATGTCGTAGGACTGTGGCTGAACTACGCGGCCATCCTTCGCGATCAGGTCAATGCATTGGTGAGCCGTATCATTACACGCGACATAACAAAGATTACAGCGGATGCACTTTTGCTGATCGATGCGCGCCACCGCGCGAAACGACAAATCAAAATTACTGAAGTCCGAAACGCGGTTCAAGCTGCCACCTACAACATCGGAAATTTTCGCGAAACCTTTTTCGTCCATCCAGTTGGACAAGCCGTCGCATAAATCTTCCACGATTCGGAAGCCGTAATGCATCACCGCAGTGCACACTTGCAGGCTTCCCGCGCCGAGAAGCAAAAACTCCGCCGCATCGCGCCATGTGGAAATTCCACCCATTCCAGAAATCGGCATCTTGGATCCGCCAACGATCGAATCCCGTCCAAGCGCCGCCAGCATATTCAGCGCGATGGGCTTTACGGCAGGGCCGGCGTAACCGCCATGGCCTCCTTTGCCGCCAATATTCGGCGTGATCTCGAGCGTGTCCAGATCCACGCCAATGATGGAATTCAGCGTGTTGATCAGCGACACGGCATTGGCTCCAGCCGCCACTGCCGCGCGCGCGGGCATGACAATGTCCGAAATATTCGGCGTCAACTTCACGATCACCGGAATCTTCGCAACTTCCATCACCCAACGCGTGATCTGCTCGCAATATTCCGGCACCTGTCCAACGGCGCTGCCCATGCCGCGTTCGCTCATGCCGTGCGGGCAGCCATAGTTCAATTCGATTCCATCGGCGCCGGTATCCTGAATGCGGCGAATGATGTCGTGCCAGATTTCTGGTTTTGACTCCACCATCGCGGAAACAATCACCGCGCGGTCCGGCCAGGCACGCTTTACTTCCGCGATTTCGCGCAGATTCACCTCTAGCGGGCGGTCGGAGATCAGCTCAACGTTATTAATCGCCAGCATTTTCTGGCCGCCGTAGTGCCACGCACCATAGCGGTTCGAAACATTCAGCACTGGCGCGCCAATTGTCTTCCACACCGCGCCGCCCCAGCCCGCTTCGAACGCGCGATGCACTTGCATTCCGGAGTTGCTCGGCGGCGCGGAGGCCAGCCAGAACGGATTCGGCGAACGAATGCCGGCAAAATTGATGCTCAGGTCAGCCACGCGCCACCAGCCTTTCATGAATCGCCCGCGCCGCCAGCTTGCCGTCTTGCACTGCCATCACGGTAGAAGCAGCGCCTCGCGCACGGATGCAGTCGCCACCGGCATAAACCCCCGGCAAACTTGTTTCGAAATTCGCGCTCACTTGGATAAATCCCTTTTCAGTTTTGAGTTTCAGCCGTGAGGCCAGCGACGGTTTCTGCTGCCCGATGGCTTTTACGATTTGATCTGCGGCCAGCAAGAATTCAGAACCGGCCAACGGTTGCGGTGAGGGACGTCCGGACGCGTCCGTCGCTCCTAAGCTCATTCGAACGCACTCCAATGATTTCACCGTGCCGTTTTCCGAATGCACGCAAATGGGCTGCGTCAAAAATGAAAAATTTACACCTTCGCGTTTGATGAAGTCGTACTCATGTGGATAAGCTGTCATTTCATTTTCCGTGCGCCGGTAAACCATGGTTACGCGGCTGGCGCCCAACCGCTTGGCAATCGTCGCGCAATCAATCGCCGTATTCCCGGCCCCGACAACCACCACATTGTCGCCAATCATCAGGTTGCCCGCGTCCACTTTGCTTTGTTCGATGTACTCCAATCCATCAATGATGCGATCTTCGCCCGGAATGCCTAGGGCTGGAGTCGCGCCTAGCCCAACAGCAAGAAACACCGCGGCAAAATCTGCGTTCAAATCGGTCAACGAAAGATGGGCGCCAAACTCTTTTCCAGTTTCTATTTTCACGCCAAGCTTTTCGATCATTTGGACTTCGGCCATGGCCACTTCCACCGGTTCGCGCAGCCCGATAATGCCGTAGGTTGACAGCCCGCCACCCAAATCGCGCTTTTCGAACAGTGTCACAATGTGTCCGCGCTTCGCGAGTTCTCCCGCGCAAGAAAGTCCCGCGGGCCCCGCGCCAATGACGGCCACTTTTCTGCCAGTGGCTTTGCCAGGCTGAAACAGATCGATTCCCTTTCCATAAGCGAAGTCCATCGCATGTCGCTGCAGGCGTCCGATAGCAATCGGTTTGTGCTCCGCGCCGAGCACGCAAGCGCCTTCACACAATTCCTGCACCGGACACACCCGCGCACAAGTAGCGCCGAGCAGATTGGATTCTAGGATGGCACGAGCAGACCCTCGTAGATTTTCCGTGGCGATTTTCTTGATGAACTTCGGTATATCGATATGCGTGGGGCAGGCATGCGTGCAGGGCGCGTCATAACACATTAAGCACCGCGCCGCTTCGACCGCGGCCTCATTTTGCGTCAACGGCGGCAGAAGTTCGCCGAGCGCATCCTCGCGCGCTGTGCTCTGCGGAAACTTCGTCAACACATCCTCCTACTCGTTAAATCAAAAGAAGACTGCTTCGCTCGGGATGAAAGAAGGCCGAAGCCAAGAAGGCATCCTGCAAACAGATATTCTGAGGGCAAAAACTCACTTCAACAAGGGGAGCTGCTGCTGGACGAACGACCTTTGCATCAACAGGAAGTACAGCCCGCCAGAAACCACAAAGCCGATAAACCAGGCATAATCGTAAAGCCAACGCACGGCTGGCAGGGCAAGCCCGATCAACGCGACGCCTACGCCACAGGCTAAAGCAATTATCGCTCTTGGATTGAAGCCGCCACGGTATTCATACGCGCCGCCGCGGCGATACAAATCCTCCACCGACAGCTCACGCCCACGCACCAGGTAATAATCGCAAATCATGATTCCCGCAATCGGTCCCAGCAGGGCCGAACAACCCACCAGCCAGCCAAAAATGTAAGCGCTGAAATCGCCGATCAATTTCCACGGCATCATCAATATTCCGACGACGCCGGTGATCAGCCCTCCGGTTCGAAAGGAAATCAGGCTGGGACGTAAATTGGAGAAGTCGTTCGAAGGAGACACAACGTTCGCGGCAACGTTGGTGTTCAGCGTGGCAAGCAACAGCGCAACAAGCGCGATTAACGCCACGATCGGCTGATTGAATCGTCCAAGCAGGACAACCGGATCCCAGATCGCCTCGCCAAAGATCACCGCCGACGCCGAAGTTACCGCGACCCCGATGAACGCGTATAGCGTCATCGCCGTTGGCAATCCAAGCGCTTGCCCAACCATCTGCGCGCGTTGCGACTTGGCATAACGCGTGAAATCGGGAATATTCAATGCCACCGTGGACCAAAATCCGACCATCCCGGTCAACGCCGGAATGAAGAACCGTACAAATTCAGATGTACTGTGAAACTTGCTCTGGGTGTGCAGCACCGGCCCGAATCCCCCGGCTTTTCGCGTAATCCAGAAAAGAAGCAGTAGTCCCACCACCAGCATGAACGGCGCGCCGATGCCTTCCAGGAATTTGATCGTTTCCAGGCCCCGCCAGATCACCATCATGTTGATGGCCCAAAAAAGAAAGAAACAAATCCAACTGGCGCCCGGGACACTCGCAGCGCCCGGCCACACGATACGCAACATCGAGTAGATGGCTTGCCCGCCAATCCATGCTTGAATGCCGAACCAGCCGCAAGCCACAAGCGCGCGTAACACCGCGGGAACGTTCGCTCCGCGCACTCCAAAAGAAGCGCGCACAAAAACCGGAAACGGGATGCCGTAACGCGTTCCGGCATGCGCGTTCAGCAGCATGGGTACCAAGACAATCAGATTTCCCAGAAAAATAGTGAACACAGCTTGAATCGCGTTCATGCCGCCGGCGATCAGGCCAGATGCCAGCATGTACGTGGGAATACACACGCTCATCGCCACCCACAACGACGCGTAGTTGTAGGTGCCCCAGGAGCGTTTCTCTGCCGGAATCGGCGCCAGATCAGAGTTGTAGAGCGACGGATCAGTCCTTGAAAGTTCCATCCTGGTGTCCAAGAAAATCCGAATGTGGTGTCACACTATAGCAAGCATTCCGGGAATATTAATATTGCGCTGGGACGAATTTCAGCATCCAACTGTGGCGAAGCATGCATCTCCCGGCATCTCGTATATGGTCCGAATATGGTTCGAATCGTACGGGCATCAAAGAGTTGGTTGGCTCGCGGAATGACCGGTTAATTGCATATGCTATGAGAAACTGACTGGCGCAAGACACTGATTGTTTCTGGCGAAATTTTCGTGCGGCGAAGGCCTGAGCTTACGACCAAGCAGGCGTCGTTCCCTGAGAGCAAGTCAAGGGAACTTCCTTGCCGAAACACCCGGGTATCCAAAGCTTTGTAAGAGCCGTCAAAGAGGTACACAATGCAAAGAAACTGGCATCGTCAAATACATGTCAAAGTACTTCTCACTGTCAGCCTTCTGGCCTTTCTGCCATTCGTCGCGGAATGCCAAAACGCGAGCGAGGTCTCTCCTTCAAGCGACTTGGCTTCCCAGCTTAAGTCCTTAATGGCGTCGGTGAGCCAACTGCAGTCGCAGGTGCAGACGCTGAGTTCCCAGATGACTGAAATGCGCACCGCCCAGCAGCAATCGTTGCTGGAGGCTGAGCAGCTTCGCGCCGAACTGAATCGGACCAGAGAGCAATTGGCCGCGAAAATTGTAGGCCTGAAGCAGGCAGGTGAGTCAGCTCCAGCCCCGCCTCTGTCATCTTCGTCTTCCTCAATCGGTCAGCAATCGCCGGAAGCTTCCTTGCCAGAGCGAATCTCCAAGCTGGAAGACGATCAGAATTTGTTGAACGACAGAATCATCGAGCAGAGTCAAACCAAAGTGGAGAGCGGTTCGAAGTATCGCGTACGTCTGTCAGGAATCGTTCTTCTGAACACCGCGGTTACCCGAGGCTTTGTTGACAATTTGGATTTTCCGCAAATTGCCACCCCTGCTGTTGCTACCGGATCATCGGGATCTTTCTCGGGCTCGCTGCGGCAATCGCAAATCGGAATTGAAGCCTTTGGGCCGGACATCGCGGGCGCACGCACCAGCGCGAACGTGAAATTCGACTTTGCCGGAGGCTTTCCGCGCACCTCAAATGGCGCGGCATTCGGCATTGTGCGCTTGCGGACGGGAACGATACGCCTGGACTGGTCGGATACTTCACTGGTTGCGGGTCAGGATTCCCTGTTCTTCGCTCCGCTTACTCCAACAACACTTTCGTCTCTCGCAATTCCTGCCCTTTCCTACACCGGTAATTTGTGGAGCTGGACGCCTCAGATTCGAATCGAACATCGCGTCGCACTTTCGAACAACGCAAAACTATTATTTCAGGCCGGCATTTTGGACTCGCTCACCGGCGATATTCCACAACAAAATTATCGTTTGCCTACCGCCGGAGAGCGCTCGGGACAGCCGGCTTACGCAACCCACGTCGCCTATGTGCGGCGAACATTTGGAAAAGACCTGGTTCTCGGAGCGGGTGGCTACTACGGACGGCAAAACTGGGGCTTCGGCAGAAACGTAGATGGCTGGGCCGGGCTGGCCGATGTAACTCTTCCGCTGGGAAACTTTTTCAGCTTAACCGGCGAATTCTACCGGGGACGAGCGGTCGGGGGCTTGGGCGGAGGGATCGGCCAAAGCATTTTGATTTCAGGGCCGTTCGCTAATCCTGATACGAGCATCTATGGCCTCGACTCCATGGGAGGCTGGATGCAATTGAAATTCAAACCCAAAGCCAATTTCGAAGTAAACTTTGCCTACGGCCAGGATAATCCTTTCGCAAGCGAACTGAGGTATTTCCCGGCCAGCGCTCACTACTATGGTTCCTTACTCTCGCGAAACCAGAGTCCGTTTGTGAATTTTATATATCGAGTGCGCTCCGATGTGCTCTTTTCGGTAGAGTACAGACGGCTGCAGACCTACACTTTGGATAGCAATGCGAACACCGCGAATCAGATTGGTCTCAGTCTGGGATATGCGTTTTGAAACCAACGGTACGATGAACAAAGCCTGGAAGGTTTTCCGTGTGATCTTTTTCCTTGTCGCCTGCGCCGGCGGTGCGCAGGTCCGGGCGCAGGGGAACTCAGTAATCGTGAATATTGTCGTTTCGCAGGCAGCGACGGCGAATGTCTCCCGGACGGCCGCAGACAGGATTCAAGACGCTTCCAACGTCGCGGTCTGGCTTACAGCTCTTGATCACACGGAACGCGCGGACCCAGATTCTGTCAAGTTACAAAATCCTCCGCAACTGGTGCAACGCAATAAAACATTCGAGCCGCACATTTTGATCGTGCCAGTCGGGACGGTGGTTGAATTTCCCAATAAAGATCCTTTCTTCCACAATATTTTTTCCCTGTACGATGGACGGCGCTTCGACCTGGGCCTCTATGAAGCAGGCACCAAGCGTTCCGTGCGATTCGACCGGCCCGGCGTCAGCTTTCTTTTTTGCAACATTCACGCCGACATGAGCGCGGTTGTCGTCTCGGTCGATACGCCATATTTCGGACTTTCTGATCGCAATGGGAACGTCATCATCCGCAACGTTCCCGATGGGCAGTATCAGTTGACCGTCTGGTACGAGCGCAGTTCGCCCGAGCACTTGAAAGGGTTGACTCGCGTGATTAGGGTCTCGGACTCCTCCCGGAAGATCGGTCCGGTTGAGGTCCTCCAGAACCCCACTTTCACACCTACCCACAAGAACAAATATGGGCTGGACTATGTTCCGCCCCCCAATCCTGATTACGACCGGCCATAAATCTCAGAAATCCACCGCAAATGAGGCATCCACCTTAGTGATTTTACATTTTGTTGACAATTAGCCAACAGCCCGCCGACAAGACGCGCGTCAAAATCTCTTAAATTTCCCTATCGGCGCAAAAAGCGCTTGCCTGCGCGCGAGAATCGAAAGCCGAGTCCGAATCTGGCAGGCGGCTGTATAATATTGCGTCGTATTTTCAAGAGGCCTTTGCGTCGAGTGGACATTTTTTGTCCTTTCCCGAGCATCGCCCAAAGGATCGCATGGATACGGTACTAGTTGTGGAAGACAGTCGGCCGATGCAACGGACGCTGCAACGCCTGTTCGAGGCGGATGGGCTAGCGGTAGAGATCGCTTCGGACGGTATTGCTGGCTTGGAGAGTTTTCGCAAGCAAACGCCCAGCGTAGTTGTGCTGGACCTGAAGCTTCCACGCATGCCTGGTAAGGAAGTCTGCCGCGCTTTCAAGGCTCACGCCGCTTTGGTGCCCGTAGTGGTTCTAAGCGCCAACGACGAAGTGGAGGACAAGGTACTATTACTTGAGCTTGGCGCAGATGACTATGTGACTAAGCCCTTTAGCCCCAAGGAGTTACTAGCGCGGGTGCGCCGCGCCATGCGCCGCAACGGCCAACTGGCCGAGACCCCCGTCCCGGCAGTTCCCGGGACGCGCCACGAATTGTTGTCCTTTGGCGAAAATCAGATCGATTTTACCAGTATGGTCGTAACGCGCGGCGAAAAGTCCCTCACTCTGACCGCACAGGAATTCAAGCTATTGAAGTACTTCGCCAATTCTCCTAGCCGGGTTATTTCCAGGGAGGAATTGCTGAATGAGGTGTGGGGATACGAAAACTATCCGAACACTCGAACGGTGGATAACCATGTGCTCCGTCTCAGGCAAAAATTGGAGCCAGATCCGGTAAATCCGCGCTATTTTCTTACCATGCACGGCTCCGGGTATAAATTCACGCCCGATCATTTGGAGCCTGTTTCCGGGAAGTAAGATAGCCTTGCCTGGAGATTCATGGCGCGCCTCCGATTACGAACGCAGCTTTTCGTTGCCTCCCTGGTGATCATCTGCGCTTTGCTCGGATCACTTCTGGTAGTCGTTCACTATCTGGTCCGTTCTGAAGTGGCGGATGGCGTTCGGCAGAGAGCAGACGCTTCGCTGCATGCGTTTGAAAGCGTTCAACGAGAGCGCGATCTGGAACTTTCCCGCACCGCAGCCATGCTGGCTGAACTCCCCACGCTCAAGGCGGTATTGGCGACGCAGCATGCCCTGACGATTCAGGACGCCTCCGAACCCTTCTGGAAGCTCGCCGGCAGTCAGCTTTTCGTGCTTGCCAGCCCGGACGGGCAGGTCTTCGGGTTTCACATGTCTAAGTCCGGATGGGACGCCACTCTCGCAGAAGCGGACCTGAAAAAATCCATCGAACAGGGCGACGGCGCGTCTTGGTGGTATAGCAACGACCAGCTCTATCGGGTGTTTCTGCACGCCATCTTTGCAGGCAACGGGACTAATCAGCGACAGGTTGGCATCATTGCCGTTGGCTATCAGATTGATTCCATCGTAGCGAGCCAATTGTCTCTGGCATCTGGCAGTCAAATCGCTCTTGCCACCGGCGATAAAATTATCGCCAGCACACTCTCTCCTGCGGAAGAGAAAGAGCTGCAGAGCAAAATGCGGCCCGATTGGGACACTACCCCGGGGTCGCGCGAACTACTCCTGGGCACGAATTCCTACCAGGCTGCCACAGCCTTGCTGCACGAAGGCCCGGCTGTCGACGTGAAATGCTACGTGATGATGTCGCTGCAGCCGGCAAACGCTTTCCTGGCGCGGCTGAATCGCACCATTCTGATTCTCGGTTTTTCGGCGATAGTGCTTGCCGCTCTTCTACTCAGTTTCGTTTCAAGAACCATTACTCACCCGCTCGATAATCTGGTGGCTGGAGTTCGCGCCCTGGCCCAGGGCGACTATACATATTCCATCAACCTCCGCGGCAGCAGCGAAGTGTTGGAACTTGGCGAAGCCTTTTCCAAAATGCGCAGCGAACTCCGTACTTCTGAACAGCGGCGTTTCGCCGCTGAACGAATCGCGGCGCTGGGCAGAGCGGCCAGCTCCATATCGCACGATTTGCGCCATTATCTCGCTGCCGTGGTCGCCAACGCCGAATTCCTGTACGAAGCGGAAAAGTTGCGGCTCAACCGCGACGAGATTTATTGCGAAATCAAAACGGCCTCGGAGCAAATGACCGACCTGCTGGATTCCCTCCGCGAGCTCTCCCGGGAAGAAGGCTCGATCTCACCCCGGCATGCGGCAATTGACCAGATTATGCGCCGTGCGGTGGACGCGGTTCGGGCGCGCGTGGAAATGCGCAGTCGCACCATCTCCATCCATTCATCCGGGGAAATGGACGGCACATTCGATCCGCAGAAGATCGAACGCGTTTTCTTTAACCTAGTTCTGAACGCCTGCGAAGCGTCCATGCAGACGCAAGGCGAAATCGAGATCGCTATGCAGTCATCGCCCGAACTGTTCGAAGTTCGGGTCACGGATCACGGCTCGGGAGTACCGCCTTCCGTTGGCACTACTCTTTTTGATCCCTTTGTCAGCTTTGGCAAGTCGAACGGAACGGGTTTGGGACTGGCTATCGTGAGCAAAGTGATTCATGACCACGGTGGCTCCGTAATCGTCGAAGAAACCTCGCCCTTCGGAACGACTTTCCTCGTCAGATTCCCGCGCGCGGCGCGTCTTATGCTTGAACCCACGCAGACCGTAGTCTCCTGACCTCACTCCACAACGTAAACTTGACGAGTCGTATTCGCGATGCTACTTTGCACCTTCCTCCGGAGATTCGCAGGGAGCCATCTGTCTGAGCAGGCCGTGGAAGAAAAGCCGTTCCGCCGATCTTAGCCGCCGCAAATTCCTCCAATATTGCCAGAGTGCCTCGTTGGCATTTTTGCCCGCTGGGATTTCTTTCCGTTCGTTTCTGCCTCGTTTCGCGTCACCTCTCGCTTTCGAACCGCCAGAAACACTAGGCGAAATGCAACTCCATCCCGAATACCGCCTGAAAAGAGGGATCGAAGCGATGCTTCGCAAACTTCCTGCGGGCTTCGACGAATTCCCTAACGAGAAAGTTCAAGACCTCATTGCTGCCATTCTTACCGAGTGGAGTTCTCAATTACTGGTTTCCCCGCAACAGACCACTGCGTTGCGCAACGCGATGGCGGTCGAATTTCTGGGTAGCTCTCTGAAAGCCGGTCAGATGACGACAGTAAACGACGCATCGCCATTTAAAGTGTGGCGAGTCCAATACGCGCAAACGCCAGCGTCAAAGAGCGAATCCTTTCTTGCAGAGTTGCAGTCTTCGTTGTCCGATTTTTCCAAACTCATAACCGCAGAGTTTCAGATCGTCAGTATTCGCTGCGAATCCGAGCCGGCCTTACCGGCAGGGGCGGCCGCTCCCTACATAACCGTTATCCGCTTCGAACTTGCCGGCGTGGTTCCTGGTTCTCATCGTGAGCAACGCATCGGCCACTGGGAACTTCAGTGGGAGATGCATCCCTCCGGTGAAATTCGCCTGCGGCAATGGCGAGCCCTCGACGAAGAACGGGCACGAGTCTCGGTGCCGGTTTTCGAGGACATTACCTCACACGCATTTTCCGGCAATATTTCGTATGCGGGGCAGTTGGTTCCCGGAATCGACCACTGGCGAACCGTTCTCGACGGCGCCAGCGGCATAGATATCTACGGCCACAACGGAGTTTCGGTCGCTGACATCGACGGCGATGGCCTCGACGACCTCTACATCTGCCAGCCTGCTGGGCTCCCCAATCGCCTCTTTCGCAATCGCGGCGATGGCACTTTCGAGGACATCACCGACTCCACGGGTGTAGGTGTTTTGGAAAACACGGCGTGTGCGCTGTTCGCTGATATTGACAACAATGGCCGTCAGGATCTGATCGTCGTGCGTGCCAGCGGCCCGTTGCTGTTCCGCAATCAGGGTGCCGGAAAATTTCGCTTGCAGCCGAACGCTTTCCAATTTACCACTCCGCCGCAAGGCACCTTCACCGGTGCTGCTATTGCGGACTATGATCGCGACGGCTGGCTCGACATTTATTTTTGCCTGTACGCTTATTACCAGGGCACCGACCAATATCGCTATCCCATGCCGTACTACGACGCCGATAATGGTCCGCCAAATTTTTTGATGCGCAACAATCGTGATGGAACTTTTCGCGATGTCACACAACAATCTGGCTTGGACAAAAATAATACCCGCTTCAGTTTTTGTTGCAGTTGGGGCGACGATCGCGATCATCTCGGACCTGATCTTTACGTGGTCAACGATTTCGGACGCAAAAATCTTTATCGCAACAACGGCGACGGCACGTTTACCGATGACGCGCGCGAAGCAGGCGTCGAGGATGTCGGCGCGGGAATGAGTGTTTCCTGGCTGGATTTTGATAATGATGGCCGCGAAGACCTGTACGTTGCCGATATGTGGACCGCGGCGGGAATTCGCATTTCGACACAAGACAACTTTCATCGCAACGATGATGAAAACATCCGTGCGCTCTATCGGAAACACGCCATGGGCAACTGCCTTTTTCAAAACGCAGGCAGAGGTTTTGTAGATGTAGGGGCCAAATCCGGAACGACAATGGGCCGCTGGTCGTGGTCCAGCGATGCGTGGGATTTCAATCACGACGGTTTTCCGGATCTCTACGTTGCCAACGGAATGGTTTCCGGCAGCATTCGAGACGACCTCAACAGTTTTTTCTGGCGCCAGGTAGTCGCCAATTCGCCCAGCCAGCCCCGGCCAAGCCACGAATACGAACAAGCTTGGAACGCAATCAACGAACTCATTCGGTCCGACTACACCTGGAGCGGTTTCGAACGAAACGTCTTTTACCTCAACAACCGCGACGGCAGCTTCTCCGACATTTCAGGACTGGTCGGTCTGGATTTTCTGCAAGATGGTAGAACGTTCGCGCTCGGCGATTTTGATCGCGATGGCCGGCTGGAAGTGATCTTAAAAAATCGCAACAGCCCGCAGTTGCTGTACCTGAAAAACATCTTGCCCGAATTGCCTCCCGCCATCTCGTTTCGCCTAACCGGTAGAAAAAGTAATCGCGACGCGATCGGCGCCAGGATCACCATCGAAACGCCCAATGGCCGCCAAACTCGCACCCTTCGAATCGGTTCAGGTTTCCTCGCGCAACATACGAAGGAAATGTTCTTCGGTCTCGGATCCACAAACTTAGCGATTCAAGCCACCATCGATTGGCCCAGCGGACTCTCTCAGAAGCTGCAAGACTTGCCCATCAATCACCGGATCTGGGTCGAGGAAGGACTGCCTCCATCGCGAGTAGAGCCATTCGCAAGACCGGCGGGCATTGCGCCTGCCCCGTCAGGTCCGCCTGAAACCGAAGTTCTTCCACGGGAAATACAAACCTGGCTCCTCGTACCGGTGCTCGCGCCCGATTTTTCTCTTTCGAACCTCGCCGGACAAGTAGACAATCTCTCAACTCATCGCGGCAAGACCGTGCTTCTCCATTTTTGCTCCGCATCCTCACCTGCCGCGGAAAAAGACCTGAATCGTTTTGAAGGATTTCACAAAGAGTGGGCGAAAAAGGGATTGCAACTGTTCGTAATCGACGTTGATAGCGCACAAAACCCAGGCGGCGACAAAACGCAGTTCCCCAAGGGAGCTCATTCTTTCCCGATCCTCAAAGCTACACCGGATGTCGTCGCCACCTACAATCTCTTCTACCGCCAAATCTTCGACCGTCATCGCGACATGAGTGTACCTCTGTCTTTCCTCATCGATCCGCGCGGAAACATCGTCAAGATCTACCAGAACTCAGTTTCGCCGCAGCAATTCGAGGCGGATTTCCACGGCTTGCCGCAAAACGATTCGGAGCGACTGTCAAAAGCTCTTCCTTTTGCCGGACTGCATACGTCTTTCGACTTTGCGCGAAACTATCTTTCCCTTGGCTTCGGCTTTTTCGACCGCGGCTATTTCGAACAGGCACAACTTTATTTCCAACAAGCCCTCAAGGACAACCCGGAAAGCGCCGAAGCCCTCTACGGCCTCGGCAGCGCGTATTTGCAGCAGCAAAAGACCAGCGATGCCCGCGAATGTTTCGAGCGCGTTCTGCAACTTCATGCCGGCTATCCCGGCACTCTACCCAACGCCTGGAACAACTTGGGAATTTTGGCTGCGCGTGAAGGCAAAACAGATGTCGCCATCGAACATTTCGAGCGCGCCCTGCAAACCGATCCCGAACATTCCATCGCTCTGCAAAACCTTGGCAACGCCTACCGTCAGAAGAAGGATTGGCCGCAAGCCAAGCGCACACTGGAAAAATCTCTTGCGCTCGATCCAGATGATCCCGAGGCGAATTACGGCCTCGCGATGGTCTATGCGCAAACCAACGATACAAGTCGCGCCTACGAATATTTGCAAAAGGCTTTGCTCGCGCGGCCTGCCTACCCTGAAGCGCTCAACAACTTGGGAATCCTATATCTCCGCACGCGCCGTCCCGAAGAAGCCAAACAAAGTTTTGCCGATTCCATCCGCCTGGCGCCCGCCTACGACCAGGCCTATCTGAATTTAGCGCGCGTTTATTCCATCGAAGGCAATCGCGAAAAAGCAAAAGCTATACTCCTGCAGCTTCTGAAAGAACACCCGGATCACACTCAGGCCAAGGAAGAATTAAAGCAGTTGGAATAGCTG
Organism: uncultured Acidobacteriota bacterium; assembly: GCA_963732135.1. Taxonomy (GTDB): domain Bacteria; phylum Acidobacteriota; class Terriglobia; order Acidiferrales; family UBA7541; genus Acidiferrum. The sequence goes on along the minus strand of CAVSYC010000006.1, from coordinate 943,119 downwards.
TTCGCAGTAGACGTAAACCGCCGCAAGCTTCCGTTGTGTTCAATGAACAGGAGTCGCCGTTTTTGACGTGGCCGCGCTCATCAACTCCACGAACATCCGATAAAATCTCGCGCGATCCAGATCCATCTGCACTTCCACCTGTCGCACGTCAGTTTGTGGTTTCGATTCTTCCGACCACGTCAGGGTATTTCCGTAACTGGCACCGCGATCGGTATCCACGCCCATGTACAAGACTTCGCCCTTTGTGATCAGTGTCGGATCAATCCAGGCCGCCGCCGCCAATTCGTCCCACATGTAATCCGCGCCCATTCCCGGCTGAAAATAGCGGGCCACGTATTGCGCCAGCGGCGTTCCGCTGTTTGCAATTTGCTGAACCATTTCAGGCGTAAGCCGCGTTTTCACCGAAATGTCCGTCGGCGTGCAAATAATTTTCTTCCACCCGCCGCGAAGAACCCGGTCGGCCGCCTCCGGATCGAACCAGAAATTAAATTCGTGCCGCGGACTGTTTGCAAATTCAGGATTCGCGGTTTCCGGGCGCAGGCTTCCTCCCATAAACACCAGTTCTTTTGCCAGTTCAGGAAATTGCGGGTCGATGGCGATCGCCAGTGCCAGGTCCGTCATCGGCCCGCCCTCATAGATCGTTATTTCGTGCGGATATTTGTGCACCATCCGGATCAGGAAGTGCGCGGCATCCTCTGCCGCAGGCTGAGTCGCGGGCGCTCCCTCCGGAAGTTTCGGTATTACAGATGGCTCGTGCCACCAGCGCGGATCCCACGCGCCGCCAAAAGCCACTTTCCCGTAGCGTTGCTGCCATGCCATCGCTTCTTGATGGCTCCTCACCAGCGGAAAAACCGCGCCGGGGATCACCGGTATATCCGTACGGCCGATGATCTCCAGCAGGCGCAAAGTATGCGCGACTTCTTCGTCCCTCCACTGATTCCCGCTCACCACAGTGATTCCGAGCACCTCCACTTGCGGCGACTGGATCATCAACAGCAGCGTTTGCAGATTGCTGCCTCCAGGGCCGGAGCAATCCTGATCGATAATCACTTTGCGCCGCGGCTGCCCCCACAACATTGGACTTGCGACCATCGCGAAGAGCAGTGAAATGCAGATTCTGTTGATGATCATCAATGAGGATCTCCAGGAAGACGAACCGACAAAAAGCCCGCCAAATTGCTGGCGGGCCTTTTGATTTCCAACTGTGCTGCTCACGAACTGGTTCAGAACGTAAGCTTCAATCCAAATTGCACCAGCCGCGGGTTGTTGACCGTCGAATTCACTGAGCCGAAGCCGATTGTGTTGGTATTAGTACCTGGATTACCGAAATTGATATCGCTGATCGGCTGACCGAACTGCGCGTGGTTAAACAGGTTGAAAAATTCCGCCCGGAAATTCAGGCCCATATTCTCCCAAGGTAATCTGAACTGCTTGATCACCGAGAAGTCCGTGTTGACGAAGTCCGGACCGTAGACGGGTACACGGCTCGCATTTCCAAGTTCGCCTGCTGCAGGCTGCGTAAAGCAGGCCGGGTTTATGAACTGTGTCTTGGTCTGGTTGGCGTAGGGATTGCAGCCAGCCACCCGGTCAGGACGGTTCTGGTTGAGGCCATTGCCGCCCGTGTTGAAGGAGACCCCGGAATTGTTCAGGCTGTCGATAAGGGGGAAGGCAAAGCCGGAGGTGATTCTTTCGATCAATGTCAGCTGCCATCCTCCCAGAATCGAGTCGGTCGTGTTGCTCCAACTATTGCCGAACTTCTTGCCCCGGCCGAAGGGCAAGTCGTAGATCACACTGGCTACAAAGTTATGATGGAGGTCGATCTGCGAAGGAGCCCAATCGAGATTCTGCCAATTGGGAAGCGGGAAATAGGGCGCACTCACCTCGGAGCCAAGCCCATCGCTTAGACCGTTGTCGTAGGTGTGGGAGTAGGTATAGGCAACGAGTGCGTAGACGCCGTGCCTGCTGGACTTGGTCTCGGCCTTGATCTGCAAGGAATTGTAAGTGGTCCTGCCGATGTCTCCGAATTCCAGAATGGCGTTGAAGTTTGGCGGAGTGAAGGGCGAAATAAAGGGAGCTCCACCGGCTGCGCAGCCTAAAGTGTAGCCCGGAATCGAACCGCAACCGGAGGGACCGTTGGTGTCGATGGCGTTACCGGCGACCAGAATGTGGTTGCCGTGCGAGCCGGCATAGCCCACCGTCAGTACGATGTTGCCCGGCAGCTGGCGCTCGACGTTGGCGTTGTACTGCAAGACCTGTCCGGGCCGGGAATCCCGCGGCTGGAAATAGAGTGTTCCCGAGAATGTAGAAACAGTCGGCGGAGTGTTAAAAATTGGAAACCCGCTCGATATGCTGACGACGTTGCCGCCCGCGCCACAGGCAGGAGTGCCGCCGGACGGTGTAGAAACTGGGCAGCCGCCGAACTGGAAGATATCGCCCTCGGCGAAAAACGGCGGGTTCTGCCAAAGGCCCTGCGCGCCCTGGCTCCACGCGGAATCATGATAGATGGAGAAGCCCCCGCGAACTACGGTCTTGTCGCTGCCAAGGACTTTATAGGCGACGCCGATGCGCGGTTCGAGATCTTTCCAATACATATTTATTCCTGCGGAGCCGCTGACCCCGTTTTGATTGGCAACAAGGAGCTCGCCCGTAGCGGCGTTCGCGCCAGTGGCGATGGTGGGTGGAAGGAAATCGGCCATGCGCCCGGCGGATTCGGTGATGGGTGTAGACAGGTCCCAGGCCAAACCGAGATTAAGGGTCAGATCCTTGGTAATACGCCAATCGTCTTGCACGAACGGGCGGATGATTTTCCAGCGGCGGCCGGTGACCGGGCCGTTAAAGGTCTGATCGTGCTCGGAGATGTTCGTGTAGCCTAAAGTTAGATCGGCTTGGGGATTACCGGAGAAAATGCCAAGGGGAATCCAGAAGCCATCCTGGAAGGCTTCGGTGCCGACGTTCATCTGATTCGCGCGGAAATCAATTCCAACATGGATGTCGTGCTTGCCACGAATCAGGTCGATGGCATCGTTAAAGGAAAAGATATCGGTGCCGCCTTGAAACGGGGTGAAACCGCGATCGCCGAGCGAAAAGAACCCGTTGGTGAACAGGACCGACACCAGACCGCAGCTATAGGCGCCAGTTGTGCACGTGGCGCTGCCGGCAGTGCCGGTACAGCCTAGGTTCGCACCGGGAATCCCGATGCCGGCGAGGTTGGCGGAGGCGCAACTCCCGGTGCCCTGGGAAGTGATGTAATTGAAGATGCGGTTATAGCCAAAGGTGACTTGGTTTACGGTTGTGGGAGAAAAAACGTGGGTCTCGCCAATCGCCACGCTGCGGCCGTGGTTACTGATGCCTTGATTGCTGCCGAACGCGCTAGCCTCGGCAAAGGAGCCGACACCGCCTCCTCCCGGCACATAGGAAACCGCCTGATCGTAACTAAACCGCGAGAAGAGGTTGTCGCTGCTGGAGAAAGTGTGATCCAGGCGGATATCGAACTTGGTTTCATTCAGGCTGCGTACAGGCTCATTGACGAAGTTGAAACCTTTGGCGGTGTTGGCGTCACTAACGGCATTCGGCAGTGGGTACAGATTTATCAAGGCTGCACCGAGTGGGTTAACCAAGGCGGCAGGTATTTTAGCGCAGTCAGCGCCGGCAACCTGGCTGCCGTCGGCATTGACTGCCGTCGGAACACCGTTGGAACTGCCAACGCACTGGAAAGGGGTGCCGCCCGTATAGGGGTTGGTGATTGAAGTGGCGGAAACCTGTCTCCCGAAGGCGTCGGAGCTGAAATCCGCGAAGGGCTGCGCGGCGCTGGTGTGCATAGCAGCGCTAGGAACCAAGCCAGTGAAGGTTATGCCGTGTAGCTGATACTTTTGCTCGCCATCCACGAAGAAGAAGGTCTTGTTCTTGCGAATCGGCCCGCCTATGGAACCTCCAAATTGGTTCAGGTTGAACTTTTCCGGCGACTGGGCAAAGAAGCTCTTGGCATCCAACGAGGTGTTGCGCAAAAACTCGAATAGCGAACCGTGGAAGTCGTTGGAACCCGATTTCGTGGTGACCAGGACGGTAGGACCGGCACGGGTGCCATATTGTGCGGAGTAGTTGTAGGTCAAAACCTTAAATTCCTGAATGTCGTCAATCGAAGAAAAGGTTCCGATACCGCCGGCGGTCAATTCGTTGTTGTCCGCACCGTCCAGAAGCCAATCCGTGCTGTTCGGGCGGGACCCGCCGACGGAAAGAGAGAAGGAGCCACGCGCCGCAACCTCACTGCTCGCTGCTTGCGTAAAAAAACTGTTGGGACTGGTCTCCGTGGTAGCACCGGAAGTGAGCGTCGCGAGCTGCACGAAATCGCGCCCGTTCAGCGGAAGCTGGGCAACTTCTTGCGAGGTAATCACCTGCCCGAGCGAAGGGTTGGCGGTCTCGACAGCCACCGCATTGGCTACGACTTCTACACTCGAACTGACCGAGGCTGGCGCCAACGCAAAATCCAATTCACGGTGCTCATCCACCTGCAACCTTAGATCCTTGCTCTCCGTAGTCTGGAATCCTTTGAATTCTACATGTACTGTATAAATCGATACCGGCAACAGAGCAATTACATAGTGGCCAGAATCATCCGTCGTGGCTTCACGAACCGCTCCCGTATTCTGCGACGTAATCCTCACCGACGCGCCGGCAATCGCCGACCCGGAGTTATCCGTCACCGTTCCCTGGAAACTTCCCGTTGCCTGCCCAAATGTCCTCTGCCCGCAACAGAGCACGACAACGCATGCAATCACCGCAAAAATAATCCTCTTGCTCATTTCCTCACCCCTCGTGACAACCCCAACTATCGAAATCCTTATTCAAAGTTGCTGTAACTTAACGTATCCGTGACGCACGAAACGCCGCAGGTCGCACTCCCCCATTCCCGCGGTCGCCCAATACATAAATCAGAGTCTGCCTATGGGATCAGCAATCGAACCAATCTCAAAATCCGACGCTGCCCTCGACCGATCCATGTCTTAATTTTTGTAAAAATGCTGTGCGAAGAAATTACTTCCCATTCGCCGTTGTGTCAAGACCCGGCGATTTCTTTTCCGATTTCTATTACCAAAATTTATTAATATCCATCAATCATTTTAGTGATGCTTGAACCTCGCGATCGCACTTTAATTCCCCGCCGTATTCTTGGCACCGGGCGTGGGCCGCGTTAGCAATTCCACATATTCCTTATAGAATTTCGCCTTGTCCAAATCGTCCTGTACTTCCACCAGGATTTCCCCCGCTCCCGGCTGATAGCCCGGCCGCCACACCAGAGTATTCCCATATCCGGCCCCGCGATCCGTATCCACATCCATATAAAGCTTTTTCGAAGCCGTAATAACCGATGGATCGAGCCATGCCACCGCCGCCAGTTCGTCCCACAAGAAATTCGCCGACGCGTATTTGGCCACATACTGTGCCGCCGGCGTTGAGCTCTTCTTTATCTCCTCGATCAATTCCTTGCCCATCAACGTCTTCACGGAAATGTCCACGGTCGTTACCACCACCCGTGGCCAGCGCGCATGCAACACCGCACTCGAAGCCTCCGGATCCATCCAGAAATTAAATTCGTGCGAGGGCGAAAGGGCGAATTCCTGATTTTCGGTGCGTGGATTAATGCTTCCTCCCATCACGATTAGCTCCTTGCTCAACTCCGCAAACTGCGGATCGAGCGCGAGCGCCATCGCCAGATCGGTCATCGGTCCCGCCGCATAAATCGTCACCTCGTGCGGATACTTCCTGACCATGCGCACCAGAAAATTCGCGGCAGTTTCATTTAACGCCTTGGTGGTCGGATTGCCCTCTGGCATCGGCGGAATTTCCTTTGGTCCATGCACGGCATGGCCCACCGCGTGGTTCCACGCGCCCTGGTACATCAGCTTGCCGTGAATCTTTTCCCACTTTTCGATGTATTCCTTGCTGTTGACCAGCGGAAACTCCGCGCCTGGCACGACGGGAATATCCGTGCGCCCAATAATCTCCATCAGCCGCAGCGTGCCCTGAACTTCTTCATCGCGCCACGCATCCCCAGTCAGCACCGTGATGCCCAACACCTCCGTCTCCGGCGAGTTCACCAGCGCCAGGATCGACTGCATATCCGTGCCGCCCGGTCCTGCTGCATCCTGATCAATAATCACCTTGCGCTTCCCTTGAGCCAGCCCCGCGAGGGCACACCCAGCGATCAAAACGGTAAGCACACATACGCGATAGACCCATTTCATAAAAAACATCCTCTCCCTTGTGATTCTGTGTGAGCGCCGCCGCGATCCCAAATCGTTACGACGTGCGCGCCATGATGATCAACACCAGCCCCAGCAAAAAACAAGCAAACATGGAAACAATCAACTTGGATGTGCCGGAAGGCGCAGTCCGGAATTCTCTCCAGATGAACACGCCCCAAAAAGCCGCAACCATCGTCGCGCCCTGCCCCAGCCCATACGAAATCGCAAACCCCGCTCGTCCCGACGCGATAATGTTGAACGACATTCCTACTCCCCAGATAATCCCGCCAAGAATGCCGGTAAGATGCGTCCCTAAACCGCCCTTGAAATAATCACCGTAGGTCACTGCAGTCCCCACGAACGGTTTTTTCATCATCAGCGTGTTCAGCACAAAATTGCTGAGGAAAATCCCCACCGCAAAAACAAACACCGCGCCATACGGCCCCAGCTTTCCGGCTTCCGGCCGTGTAAAATCCGCATACATGGAGGCGGCCACAAAGCGGTAGAAAAATCCCATGGACAATCCGCAGGCAACCGAAAGCACCAGTCCCTTCGTGCTGACTCCAGCCGTGCCGCCCGGCAATTTACGGTATGCGACCGCATCCAGAATGATTGCCAGCACTACCAGCAGCACTCCGCCAAAAAGCAGCGGCGCGTTGCCGATCGGATCGGCTAGGTAATTCAGAACCACGCCAAGAACCAGCGCGATACCGATGCCCACCGGAAACGCCACTGACATTCCGGCGATATCAATCGCGGCAACCAGAAGAATGTTTGCCAGGTTGAAAATCGCGCCGCCCAGCAGTGCGGAATGTTTGCTGGAAGAAGAAGCCTGCGCTAAATCCTCAAGAAAAGGCCGCCCCGCCGTGCCATGGGAACCTAGCGTGAGTCCCAAAATCAACGACAACAGCAGCACCCCAATCACGTAATCCCAATAAAACAGTTCGAATCGCCAGCCTTTGCGCGCGAGCTTTTGCGTGTTCGCCCACGAACCCCAGCAAAACATGGTGATCACGCAAAACACCACCGCCAACGCATAACTCTGCAAAACAAACATTCGCTCTCCTCTAAACCACAATCCTTCTCGTGAAAATCTTCTCGGGAGATGCCGTCGTTCCGCCTACCCCGCGCCTTACGGGGAGCGAAGGTTGCGACCTTGTCGGAAGGAATCCCCCTATCCTTCGCGGCGCCGGCTCCATTCAATTTCGAACTCAGCACGCGTAGGAAACGACTTTTGCGTCCCGACACGCAGCGTGGAAAGCGCGGCGTAAAGATTCGCGCGCGATAGCGCCTCCCGTTCCGGCAGCCCTTCCGCCAGAAACACCGAAAAACTTCCTATGAACGCATCGCCCGCTCCGGTCGTGTCCTTCGGCGTCACTTCAAACGGCGCGATCAGTGCTGCCTCTTCCGCGCTAGCCAACAGCGATCCCCGCGCACCTAAAGTAAGAATCACTTTCCCGAAGCCCTTTTGCAGCAGCGCATTGGCGCATTTTTTCGCATCGTCAATCGAGTGCACCGGTAGTTCCGCAATCGCCTCGGCTTCTGTTTCGTTGGGAACAAAATAGTCCGCCGCAGCCAACTCGCTCAACTGCGCGGGCAACGCCGGCGCCGGATTCACAATGCAGCGAATATTATTTTTCCGGGCAAATCGGACCGCGTAATACACAGTCTGCAGCGGTATTTCGAATTGCAGAATGATGGTATCTACGTTGCGCAGCGTTTCCGCAGCAGCATCCACATCGGCGGGCTTCAAGGTATCGTTCGCGCCCTTCACCACGATGATCCGATTTTGCCCGTTCGGCTCCACAAAGATCGGCGCAACGCCGCTGGACACGCCATTCACAATTCCTACATGTGCAGTATCTATCCCAAACGCGGCAAAATTTTTCAAGGTAGCTTCGCCAAACAGATCGTTCCCGACTTTGGCGATCATCACAACCTCTGCGCCGCACAGCCGCGCCGCCACCGCCTGGTTCGCGCCCTTGCCGCCGAATCCCAAATCGAAGCTCTTTCCGAAAATGGTTTCCCCCGGCCGTGGAAACGCATCACCGAAAGTCGTCAAATCTGTGTTGGCACTGCCAATAACCGCAACGCGGGGCAATCTGGCCATTCTTGTTCCTCGAAAATCGCGCCACGAAGCTACAACAGCAGGACCAAATGAGCAAGCTTGTCCAGAAAAACTTGTCCAGAAAAACTAATGGCAATCGACGTTCGCTCACAGTGAAAAACGGTATTTGCAAGCCGGGTCCGCGCGGCATAGGTAAACGAGCGAAAATTCGCGCAATAGTAGAACAAGCTAAAGCGAAATCTATAAGTTAATCGCTGGATAGAACGCGTCTCTCCTGCTCACCGGTCATGGCGTATTTGGCGGCCAGGTGATCGATGAACGATAATGCCCTCATGCAACGCTTCCGAGATCGCGCCGAGGCTGGCAGGTTGTTGGCTTGCCAACTCACCCATTTCGCTGGCCGTCCAGACGTATCGATACTCGCTTTGCCTCGCGGCGGAGTTCCGGTTGGGTTTGAAATTGCACAAGCTCTGAAATTGCCGCTGGACGTTTTCGTGGTTCGAAAGTTGGGCGTTCCGGGGCAGGAAGAACTGGCAATGGGCGCAGTCGCCAGCGGGAACGTGCGAATAGTGCAGCCACGCGTGGTCGAGGCTCTCCGGATTCCTCAATCCGTTATCGAAGCAGTGGCGGACGAAGAAACCCACGAGCTTGCGCGCCGCGAACGAGCTTTCCGCGGCGATCGGCCAAGTCCGGACGTTCGAGGTTGCACAATTATTCTCGTTGACGACGGCCTGGCAACCGGTTCCACAATGCGTGCGGCCGTCTCGGGACTGCGGTTCGAGCGTCCTGAACGTATCATCGTCGCGGTGCCCGTCGCTGCGAGCGAAACGTGCCACGAACTCAGAAACGAAGTAGACGAAATCATTTGTCTAGAAACTCCGACGTCGTTTCAGGCGGTTGGGCTCTGCTATGAACATTTTCCGCAACTGACAGACGAAGAGGTCCGCACGCTTCTGCGCAAGGCGGACGAAAGCTGCACTTCTTACAATTCTTCTGGGTGCAGTACCCGCGCTGCCTGGAAGTGAATCGGGCGTGCTGGGCCACCTGTAAACTTCGCGCTGGACTCACTGGCCCAAATAATGGGCATCGCAATCGCGTCAGTTAGCTCTCTTCCCTGGTTGTGGAATTCCTTTTTGCGTCGCATTTTGGGAATTCCGCCAAGCTATGCGCGGAAACTGATTCAAACGCAACCATTCACGTCGCTGCCGCGCGGTTCAACGAATCTTCGCTGCGACTCGCTACTTCCTCTCCTTTGCTTTTCGAACCTACCGTGCTCGCATAAACTCGCGTGAATTCCGCGCCAAAATACAGAATCAAGGCGGAGTAATAAATCCATGCGACGATCACTACCAAAGAACCGGCGGCTCCGTAGGCGGAAGCCGACACACTCTTCCCGATATAAAACCCGATGATAAATTTGCCGGCGGTGAATAACAAAGAGGTGAGCGACGCTCCGATCCACACGTCGCTCCAAGCAATTTTGATACTTGGCAGGAATTTAAACATCATTGCAAATAGAACTGTGATGAAAAGCACGGAAAAAAGAAAATCGAACGATTCAAACAAGACCGCTGGAATCGGAAGCATGCCCCCAAGATATTTGGTGGCGGCGGCCAAGAGCGCGCTGAATAACAGAGAAACCAAAAGCAAGAACCCGATCCCGAGCACCATGCCAAAACTCAGGAAACGTTCCTTGACTACACATAGAACGCCGGCTTTCGTGTCCGGACTTACGTGCCAGATGCTGTCCAGAGCATCTTGCATTTCGCAGAACACTCCGGAAGCGCCCAAGAACAATGCGAACACGCCGATCATACTTCCGACGACGCCGTGAACAGGTTTGTGTGCCGATTGAATCAAAGCCTGAATCGCTTTCGCGCCGTCTCGGCCTACAAGCCCTTGGATTTGTCCGGAAATCTCACCCTGCGCAGCTTGCATTCCAAAAACCAGGCCGGTAAGGGCAACCGCGATGATCAGCAGGGGAGCCAGTGAAAAAATAGTGTAATAAGCCAATGCAGCTGCCATCCGAGGCGCTCTGTCCCTGCTCCATTCCAAATAGGCGCTCTTGAGCAACGTCGAAATCGCCCTGGGACTAAAGTACAAACGCGGTCCTCGTCCGGCTCGCGCCCACAATTTTTGTTCATTCTCTGAGGCAGAAATCCGCCCGGCCCCAGCTTCAACTGAGTGGCTCTCAACGTTGCGGGAACTCGCGGACGGAGAAACCATTACATTTCTACACGAGATATGCGGTCAATACCCTGGGTCGGCTCGACCAAGAAGTGAACGCCAAAAGCTTCACGCAATGCGCTTAAACCCATTGAGCTCAATTGGATTCTCTACGACCAACGCAAAGCTGACCATACTAGGGATTATGCATGTTGCTGCCGGATTGCAGGCAGGCATTCCCTTGCGCTTCCCTCTTCGGCATCGCCCAGCAAGTTATCGGCTGCCGTCTCGGGTGTTTACATTATTCACGGGATTGCGGCCATCCGGCCACGACCTAGACTAACTGTAGGCCATGTCCAGTTGAGGCCAGGATGAATTTTCAACGCCCGGCACGCAGTTTTCGTTTCAGTCGTCTTGCGATGGCATCGATTTGGACGGATACGTACTGCGAGCCCCTTAACTATGCGCAGCTGGGTCATTCTGATTCTCATGGCATTCGCGTGGCCTGCGTACGCCCAGTGCCAGCAGTCCAGCCAAAGCAACAAGGTTTCTTATGAAGGTCAGAAAGTCGCTGCAGTGGAGCTGCTCGCGAATCCGAAGATTTCGCTGGATTCCTTGCGACCCTTGGTGCAACAGCAAGCCAATCAACCATACTCAGACGCAAAGGTGACTAATACGGTTTCCGCTCTGCAGGCAACTGGACGATTCAGCAAGGTAGAAGTCGACATTAAACCGGACCCCGGCGGCCTGCGCGTGACCTTTACCCTCGAGCCCGCGCTGTACTTTGGAATTTTCGATTTCCCGGGTGCGAACAAGAATTTTACCTACACCAGGCTCTTGCAAGTCGTCGACATCCCGAACCAAACTCCGTACCAACAAGATCTCGTAGCAAAGGCTCAGGACAATCTTCATCAATTTCTGGTTTCCGCCGGCTTCTTTCAAGCCCAGTTGCAACAGCAATCCCTGTTCGATGAAACCCACATGCTGGCCAACGTCACCTTTAACATCGATTTGGGAAAACGAACCAGGCTGGGAAAAGTAGAAATTCAAGGACCGGATCCAGGCGAAGTAGATCGTCTCCTCGCTGCAACGCGGACCCTCCGTGCAACCGTTATGGGTGAGTCTCTCAAGCCCGGCAAACCGTACACTCCTAAACGAATCGATTCTGCCATTTCGCGCATGAAGCGACAGCTGGCCAAAGAAAATCACCTCGCCAGCAAGGTTCGCTTCGATCACCCCGAATATCACAAAGACAGCAACACCGCGGACGTTATTATTGATGCCCGGCCTGGCCCCATCGTCAAGGTGCAAGTCACGGGTGCGAGACTTTCCGCCCTTCCTTTCCTTCGCGACCGCCAGATGAAAAAACTAATCCCCATATTTTCTGAGGGCACGGTGGATTCTGACTTGGTGGAAGAGGGCCGGCGGAATCTCATCGATTTTTTTCAGGGCAAGGGCTATTTCGATGTGAAAGTAACGGCGAATCTGCAAAACCAAGCTGCAAACATCGAGGTGATCTACAAGGTCGAACGCGGATCGCGCCACACCGTCGAGATCGTCGCTTTCCAGGGGAACAACCATTTCGCTAAAAACATTCTGATCCGCCAGGTCGCGGTAAAGCCTCACCGCCTGGTTCTACTCTCCCGGGGAAAGTTCAGCAATAAGCTGCTTCGTCAAAGTGTCGCCTCGGTTACAGAGTTCTACAAGAACCAGGGCTACGAAGACGTGAAGATTGACCCGGACGTTGTCGATCGCGAACGCAAGGTATACATCACTTTTCGAATCGCCGAAGGTTCGCCAACGCTGGTGGATAACCTCACGATTGAGGGAAATTCCCGCCTGCCCGTTGCAACTTTTTCGCCCAAAGGCGGTCTTCGGCTCCGCTCCGGCCAGCCATTTTCGCCAAAAGCTTTGGCTGACGACCGCTCTTACATTATGGCGGCATACTTTGACCGAGGCTTTCTCAATTCCGAGTTCGACTCCAAGGTCACACGTTTTCCGGACAATCCGCACCGCGTAGATGTGACTTATCGAATCACCGAGAAACAGCAGGTTCAAGTAGCTGAAGTGGTTCTTCTCGGCAACAAGAAAACGCGCCCATCGCTCATTAAGAAAACCGCGAACATCACGACCGAAGCCCCGCTAAGTGAGCGCGCCTTGCTGACTGGAGAGAGCGGCTTGTATGACCTCGGAGTATTCGATTGGACGAGTCTCGACTCGCGCCGCCCGATCGCTGATCAAACCCGCGAAGATGTCCTGGTTAGGCTGCATGAAGCCGGCAGGAACGAAGTTACCTACGGCTTCGGCTTGCAAGTGGCCCGCCGCGGAGGAAATATTCCCTCCGGCACAATCGCTCTTCCGGGCCTGCCGCCAATTACCAGCGGCGCACCGAATTTCACGGCTGCGGAACAAACATTCGTGAGCCCTCGCGGCTCGATCACATTCACCCGCTACAATCTTCGCGGCCTGGCAGAATCCGCCTCCGCTTCTATTCTGATCTCGCGCCTGGATCAGCGTGCCGTTGCCACCTACAGCCAGCCGCACTTCAAAGCGTCTAGCTGGAGTTCCCTGTTTAGCGCGTCGATCGAGCGCACCACGGAGAACCCCACATTCGCGGCGCGCCTCGCGGAAGGATCCTGGCAACTGGAAAAACCACTCAACAAAGATAAAACGCGCAGAATTCAACTCCGTTACCGCTTCCGCCGAACCATTCTGTCCAACCTGCTAATTCCAGGACTGGTGTTGCCCGAGGATCAGCGCATCCGGCTTTCAACACTTTCCGCCACTTGGATTCGCGACACTCGCGACAAACCGTTGGACGCTAGCCGCGGTTTTTACGAGACCCTGGACTTCGCTATCACCCCAAAGGCGATAGGATCGAGCGCCAATTTCGCGCGATTCCTCGGACAGGCTTCCTACTACAAACCGATCGGCCCGACGGTGTGGGCAAACAGAGTCACCCTTGGCTTGTCCAAAGCGTTCGACAACAGCGACGTGCCGACTAGTGAACGCTTCTTCTCCGGAGGAGAAACCACTCTTCGCGGGTTTCCGATCAACGGCGCGGGACCGCAACGCACGGTCCCGGCGTGCACCAACCCAGCCGACCAGTCGACCTGCGTAAATCTTCAGGTACCCGTCGGAGGCCGTCAGCTCTTCATCGTCAATTCAGAATTGCGTTTTCCCTTGGGTATCAAACAGGGTTTGGGCGCTGCCGTTTTCTACGACGGCGGCAACGTCTACGGCCCGATCAACTTCAGCAATTTCGCTCAGAATTATACAAACACGGTAGGCGTGGGGCTCCGATACAAGACTCCAGTAGGGCCTGTCCGCTTCGACATCGGACGAAACCTGAATCCTATTACCGGAGTGTCGGCCACCCAGTTCTATATCACTCTGGGCCAGGCGTTCTGAAGGCCGCAAAAAGGTGCTGCTGTGACATGGCAAAGAAAATTGAAAATAAGACTTGGATGGATCGCAGTAGTCCTCGTAACCGTTATCGCAGTCCTGGGCGTGGCCGGGTATCTTGTACTCAGCAGCCCGAGATTCCAGCAATACTTACTCGCGCAAATTGAAAAACGCGCAAGCGAGGCCACGGGAGCGGAAGTACGGGTCCGGAATTTTGTATTTCATCTCTCCCGGCTCTCCGCTGACGCTTACGGAATTACGGTTCGCGGCACCGAGCAGCCGTCCGCGCACCCGCTCGTGGAGGCGGACCAACTCACGATTCGGCTGAAAATCATTTCGCTACTACGAAAAAAGGTTGATCTGAACGAAGTCATCCTTCGCCATCCGGTCGTGAATCTGCAGGTAGCCAAGGACGGGACCACGAATCTTCCAACGATTCCGAAATCGAATGGCAGTACTTCCACAAATCCGTTCGATCTCGGAATCCAACATGTTCTGCTTGAGCATGGCGAAATCTATTACAACGACGCCAAAACCCCACTGGACGCCGAGTTCCACGATTTACAACTTGAAGTTAAGGCTCAGCTCGCTGGAAAAGGTTACGATGGCAATATTTCCTATCGCGGTGGGCGCATCCAGTACGGTGACACCAAGCCTCTTCCCCACAATCTGACAGCCAGCTTCAATGCAAATCCTTCCGAGTTGACACTCAAGCCCCTGGTGCTCAAAGTGGCCTCTTCAACGATCGAATTGCAAGGACAAGTACGCAATTATTCGCAACCGTTCGCCAGTGGCTCTTACCAGATCACGTTGCATCCGCAAGACGCCCGGCCCGCTCTCAAGAACGCTTCTATTCCCGCTGGTGAAGTTACCTTGGCGGGTTCCGTGCGCTATCAGCAGCAGGACAATGTGCCCGCCATACGCGCGCTGGTTCTGGATGGCGTCTTGAAGGGCCGAGAATTGGCGGTCAACACCGCCGACCTGACCACCGTCGTCCGCAATATCCACGGCGAGTTCAAGCTTCTCGACGGAAACCTCGATGTTCGCAGACTGGAAGCAGACCTTCTGCAAGGACATGTAACCGCGACGGCCACCATGCAGCGTCTTGACGCCGACTCGATTGCCAGCGTCCACGCTTCCATGCGGGCGATCTCGTTGAATGCCGCCAACGACGCCTTGCGAGCTGCGCATCTCGACGCGATGCCGATAGACGGACAGGTTAGCGGAACTGCTGAAGCTGCTTGGACCGGTAACGTAAGAAATATGAAGGCTCGTTCGGACGTCACTCTGAACGCTGCGCTCACCGGCACGCACGCCGCGTCTGGACCTGTCCCCGTCGATGGCGAGGTTCACGTCAGCTATGACGGCCGATCCGCAACCGCTACTTTAACCAACACATCTGTGCACACTCCGCAGACGCGTCTCGAAATAAACGGGACAGCCGGCCACACCTTGAATCTCCAGGTACAAGCGCGCACTGCCGACCTAACCGAAATGAATACTGTTGTCGCCGCATCGCAGAGCGCGGGATCGATACAGCCCGCAAACTCCGCGTCTGCACTTCCCGTAAATCTCGCCGGCGCCGCCGATTTGCAGCTACTCGTCCAGGGCCCGCTCAATGGCCCGCATATTCAAGGTCAGCTCGCCGGCCGGAACCTCCAAGTCGACAACACCCAGTGGCGCAGCTTGGAACTCAAGCTACAAGCCAGTAAGTCCGGAGTCTCCATCCGGAATGGCTCTCTTGTAAATGCCCAACAGGGCTCGATCAATTTTTCTCTGAGCTCAGGCCTCGCCAATTGGCATTACTTTCCTTCGAGCCCCGTTACTTTGCAGGTGAGTTCCCGCGATCTTGCGATCAATCAGCTGCTGCAACTCGCCAGGCTTAACTATCCCATTTCTGGCAATCTCTCCGTCGATCTTTCGATGCATGGTTCTCAAGTGAATCCGGCGGGAAAAGGATCGCTGCGGTTAACGAAAGCAAATGTCTATGGACAGTCGCTGCAACAATTGTCGGTTCGGTCCGAAGGAAACGGCGACTCACTCACCTCGTCGTTAGAAATGAGCGCGCCGGCGGGCTCCTTAAAAGCCAACGTCGTTCTCTACCCAAAACGCAAAGGCTACGAACTGCAACTCAACACTTCGGCAATCAACCTGGCCCAGCTTCAGGCAGTGCAGGAAAGAAACCTGGGAATCGCAGGCGCATTAACCGTCAGCGCCGACGGACATGGGACCCTGGACGATCCACAACTAACATTCAGCGCTCAAATTCCTCAGCTCCAGGTACATCAAACAACTATTTCCGCTATCAAGGCCAACATCAATGTCGCTAATCGTCAGGCGCATTTGGATCTGGATTCCGAAGTTGTGCAGACTTCCGTCCAAGCTCGCGCGACGTTGAATATCAGCGACGGGCACTACATCCAGGCCAGCCTGGACACCAAAGGAATGCCCATCGAAGGTCTGTTGGCGCTGTACGCTCCAGCCAAGAGCAACGGCCCGCGCGGAATTGTGGAAGTGCATGCATCCGCCGAAGGACCGCTCGATGACAGGAATCGCATGCAAGCGCAGGTCATCATTCCAACTCTAAAAGCGGAGTACCAAGGTCTGCAGCTGGGAAATGCACAACCCATTCGCCTGCATTATGCGAATTCGATCGTTTCGCTCGACCCCGCCGAAATTTCAGGAACCGACACAACCTTGCGGCTGCAAGGCCAGCTTCCGTTGCAAGGCGCCGCTCCGGTCACGCTGTCCGCGGTAGGCACCGTGGATATGCAGTTGCTTCGTTTCTTTCAGAGTGATCTGCAAAGTTCAGGCAAGCTGCAGCTTGATGTTCGCGCCGCCGGTCCGACCGGTCACCCAACGGTCCAGGGCCAGCTGCGCTTACAAAACGTTTCCATGACCCACGCCGACGCGCCAGTCGGCCTGCAAAATTTGAACGGCGTCCTCGATGTGAGCAAAGACCAAGTCACGATTACGCAACTTGCGGGCGAATCGGGAGGTGGACAGATTTCTGCGCGAGGTGTAATCGCATACCGGCCACAGCCTCAAATGAATATCGCCCTTCAAGCCAAGAGCGTTCGCATCCGATATCAGGACGCGATCCGTTCCGTTCTGAGCGGTGACCTCAATCTGGCCGGTACCAGTCAGGCAGCCACTCTGAACGGCCGCGTACTCATCGATAGCTTGAGCTTCACCAAGAATTTCGACATGGCGACATTCGCCGGGCAAGTTCAATCGGGTTCGGAATCCGCTCCCAGCCAAGGCATGGCCAACAAAGTCAAGCTGGATATTGCCGTACAAACTGCACGCGATCTGAACCTGACCAGCAGCGCCGTAAGCCTGCAGGGACAGGCCAACCTGCACGTTGTCGGCAGCGTCGCGGACCCGGTGATCCTCGGAAGAACCGAGTTCACGGCTGGCGATATCTTCCTGATGAACCAGCGTTACCAGATTGAACGCGGCATCATCGAGTTCGCCAATCCCAACCGCACTGAACCCGTCCTCAACGTACTGCTGACCAGTACGATAAAACAATACAACCTGAGCCTGACATTTCGCGGACCGCTTGACAAACTTCAAACCAGTTACGTTTCCGACCCGCAGTTGCCCACCGCTGACATCATTAATCTGATTGCTCGCGGACAAACCGCCCAGCAAGCCGCGGCTTCGCCCTCCAGTTTTGGAGCGAGTTCGCTTCTGGCTCAGGGAGCTGCAAGCGAGTTGAGCGGCGGAATCCAAAAGCTCGCTGGCCTCTCCAGCTTGTCCATCGACCCGACCCTGGGAGGCAACAACGCCGATCCCGGCGCCCGCATCGCGATGCAAAAGCGCGTCACCAACAACTTTTTGTTCACGTTCGCCACCGACGTTACCTCCACCCAGCGAGAGCTGATACAGGGTGAATATCAGTTCAATAAGCGCTGGTCCACCAGTGTCACGCGAGACGAAAACGGCGGTTTCGCCGTAGACGGCAAATTCCACAAACGCTTCTGACCCGCAACTGCCTGGTGAAGTAAATTTCAGTTTCCCGCGGCGCGGCGCCATCTCCGCGGACGCGATAAGTAAGCCAAACGAAAGTCAGAAACCCAGCATAGTGAATTTCAAAACGCAGCCAACTACTCTTGGAATCGCAGGATCACGGAATTCGAAAACACAACGTAAATGGCGAATTCGAGAGAAAGAAGAAGTGGTCGGGCGGAAGGATTTGAACCTTCGACACATGCAAACCATAAGTCTCGCACCGTGATATAAGCTACCCAACAATGGCAACCATTCCATTAATCACTAAGCTCGACCTGCTAAAAGACGCGCTGGTGGTCGCTCCCGAAAATTATAAGGACAACGTCCGCATCATTTCAGGGCTTGACGACAAGGCGCAGAAAATGGGCACGATTGCTGGCGTTTTCCTCGGCGTCTTGCTCGCCATGGTCAAGCCGGATCAATTGTCGAACCTCCTGGGGCTGATCGGTCAGACCGGGATATGGGTCTTTACATCCGTCACCATTCTATTGATGGTATGTGTAGGCCTTTGCTTGTGGAGTATGTGGACCGAGAAAATCCCACCTCCGTTAAGTCTCGGGCACATCACGTTCATTTCGACAAACACCCAAAACGATTTGGACGAAGATGCCCAGAAGGCTTACGTCAAAGAGCGAATTGCAATCTGGCGGAATTGCATTGAGGCACAAGGCAGGGTCGCGGCGACGAAACAGAGCCGGCTTCGCTGGGCGCAGATTCTGCTCGCCGTCGCAATGATTCTGGTCGCATGCATGTTGTTGTACCTAATGCACTCGGTTCACCCAACCGTTCCAACAATTCCGCCAGCTGCTCCTATGGCTCCGGCAAAGTAGAGGCGGGTTATGTCGCCGAAGACTAAATTGTGTAGATTCCCCGGATGTCCGCGTCGTCCGTTGAAAGGCAGGATGTTCTGCGCCACGCATTTGTCGGATTACGGCGTACCTGACGTAGCGGCGCACCACCGCAAGAGGCCAACAGGGTTTAAGGCGATCAAGAAGAAACGCAAGTTCCACGCGAAGAAAAAACGATAAGTAGGAAGGACTAACGCTATGTCACCACAATCTAAGTGTTCCGTTATCGGATGCAGCAAACCCTCTTTAGCGGACAGGATGTTCTGCGCTACGCACATCGAGGACTATCCAGTATCCAACGTAGCCTCGGTCATTACCGAAGCTCAGCGTGATATCGATGTTGAGATTAGGTCCGACAGGGACCGCAAAGAACTGGAAGATAAATTATAGAAGTTAATTTTGGAGAACGGAAACACCTGGCCATTCGTGGCTCCGCCCGAGTTGGGACGGGCCACAGTCTGTCGTTGGTCTGGAAGATATTGCAACGGGGAATTCGTTACCAAGAACGAGGCCCAGAGGTCAGCAAAGCGTCCAAGCAAAAGCGCACCCGGACCAGCAGCAGGTTGGACTTCATTTGTCTCCGCCGCCATTCTGTTTGCAACCCGTAGAACGTACCGACCGCCAAGATAGTGATGAGCGCACGCGCCGGAGGATACTCGCCGAATACCTTCATGATTAGTTCGCGCCAGGCATTCAAGAATTCGTAAATGGTGGTCATGATCGCGACTCCCGTCTCTTTACATCAAAAACGCCAATTCGATTCGTCACACTCGATCTCTTCACCTGTTGGTAGACGGACGACGGAGGCTCGTCGCGCAGAAAG
This sequence comes from uncultured Acidobacteriota bacterium, assembly GCA_963732135.1. Classification (GTDB taxonomy): domain Bacteria; phylum Acidobacteriota; class Terriglobia; order Acidiferrales; family UBA7541; genus Acidiferrum. Next base: position 923,550 of record CAVSYC010000006.1, on the reverse strand, counting down.
CGGAGAACCTCGAGCTGAGACTGCTCTGCCTCAGATGCAGGAACAACCGAAACCATTGTCGTTCCCCTTCCTAGAGACATCTTCTCTTGCACTTCGGGGGACGTCGCTCAGAGACCGCCGAGCGCGTGCGCGAAACCGAGGCCCTGCGTTCATCGAGTGAGTATATTTCTTTGTACTCGGGCGACATGAATCTTCTTACCGAGTCGCTCGCCAGGGAAGAAAATTCGGGGGATTGACCGGTCTTCTTCTCGGTTGTTCAAGGGCCCACGGGACCGGCGGGAGCTGGGACCATTCTCGCGAGGCGCATGGCCACGCCGGTGACGCGGCCCACGATTTCCCCTTCCGATGGATAGATTAACTGCCGGGTTTTCACAGGAGAGAGAGGATGGGGTAGGAGCAGCAGCAGGTTTTCCTTTCTCTCACACCAGCTGCACGCGTACCCATCCCTCAATTCCACAAAATAGACTGGACGCTCCTCTATCGTGTGTGCGGGAGCAGCCAGAACCTTTCTTTGGTTCACGTCGATCTGCACGAACGTTCCCGGCCGGATCAACGGATAGAGAGTAAAGTCTTTCAGACCGACGTAGCCGTAGAGGGCATGATGTGGACTCAAGCGCTCCAACAGGCCCACCGGGATGTCGCCCCAGATGGCCACCAGCTTCGAGAGCAGGTTGGTGTTCTCGAGTACGCCTTCGCCGCGAAAACGCAGCGGAAGGGTCAGCGTCTCGGAATCCGTTGCATGCGTACTCCCAAGGAGGTGCGTCTTTGGGGCGGAGAACTTGGCGTGCTCGAGTCCGATATCCCCGATGCGCACGTGGTAATAGCCCACAAGTTCTCGCACCGACCGGCCGTAAACGGAACTGAGGGTATAGAACTTGAAAATACTCGGCACACCGTTCCCATTTTCGATGCCGGTTAGCCAGGCATGCGAAATGACGTACTCCAGATTGTCCTCGTCGGCGGCGATAGCGATGCTGCGCTCCTGGACATCCCGGATAGTGAGGCCGAGACGGCCGCGCAACTCTTTTAGCTTCGCGCCCGGGGAGCGCGTAGGATCGCTGGGCTCCATTGCCTCGCATAATAAGTAGTTCTGGAAATTATTGTCTAGCAAATAATCATATTCAATCCATGTAGTTGATTGCTCTGGTTTCCCTCCCCCGTTAGCTTCCAGTTTGGCCGGTATCCCGGCCAAACCAACATTCCGCTCCCCACTTGGGTCCCCTTCGTTGACGTTCGACCTGCAGCGAACTCGCGTGCCTCTCAGCTCCGGGCAAGAAAAGGGTTCCCGACATGAAAGGCAGCCGGGCGTCTCGCTCCCAATCTCTCTCGAACCGCGCCCACGTTGACAGCACCGCGGAACGCGTCGAGCGGGTCCTCGCGACCCGGAGTCTCACGCTCTCCGAGGTTTCACGCGAAGTCCGCCTGCGCTACCCGAGGACCCCGCACTACCTTGTGCCCCACGATTTCTATTACGATCTCGGCCTTCCCGGCTACAGCCCAAGGATCGAGCAAGTCCTCGCGCTCAGCCGTATTTCCAAATACCGGCCTGCCGATTGGCTGGCCGTCTTCGGGTTCCAGCTCGATGACGTGCCGCGCCTCCAGGCCGAGTTTCCCTCGCTGCGGACTTTCCTCCTGGACCGAACCACCTACGACCGAGCCGCTTGGATTGACTGGTTTCGCGACGTAACCGGTGATGCCGACCCTCCCGCTGTCGCGCCACTCGGGCAACTTCTTGCCGCTGTTCACCCACGACGGGCTGACTCGCTTCTCGCTTCCGAACCCTCGCCGTTTGTCTATGCCAAGATCGGCCGGCAGGACGCGTTCGCGTTTCCTGACTTGTTGCCGGGCAGCATCGTGCGGGCGGACACGCGCGGAGTCGGCGAATTGCTGCAAAGCATGCAGAGCAAAAACTCCGAGCGTATTTTTCTCGTGCAGCACGGCCGGGGAATCGTGTGTTGCCGGTTGCATGCGAAAACCAAGGGAAGAATCACACTCCGCGCAATGGCGCTGCCCTATGCGCAAACGGAACTTCGGCTTGGTTCCGAAGCCCGCATACTCGGAGTCCTGGACTGGGAACTGCGCCCTTTTAAGACTGCGCGGCCCGAAATTCTCCTCGCTTCGATGAAGTTTGTAAAACCGCAACCGCTCCCTAAGGACGAAACGCAGCCAGGCCTCGGTGAGCTTCTCGCACGTGCCCGATTGCGTAGCGGACTCTCCATCCGCAACGCCTCCGCGAAGAGCCGTTGGATCGCCGAGGCGCTTGGCGATGAGAGATACTTCTGCGCTCCCGGATCACTCGCAGACTATGAGACGGGTCCTCGATTTCCCATCCATATTCACAAGATCATCTCCGTATGCGTTCTTTACTCGCTTGGATTTTGGGAACTTCTCGTTGCTGCCGGCTTCGACATCGGGGATTCCGGTAACGAACCCATTCCGGACGAACTCGTTGGCCGTGAAACACCGGATTCCCCACGGACGGCGAACGATGTTTCCGCGAGAGACAAAAAGAATCCAGGCTTTCTGTCGTCGCTCATCGCGGAGTTCCAGGAGATTCCGCTCTTTCTGCGCCACTCGTTGTCCACGGTCGCGGGCCTTCCCGGCATTTCGCTGCGCGATGTGTTCTGGACTGGAGGCAGGAAGGCTTCGCTCCATCCGTATCTGAAGGACGCCGTTTTCGTGTCCGTGAACCGGCGCCTGAAGAAGCCGGTCTTCTTGAAACGAGGATCCCTGTGGGAGCAGCCGCTCTACATTCTCCTGCTACGGGATGGAACCTACCTCGTGGCGCGCTGCAGCGTCGAAGGCAGCACGCTCGTCGTCCACCCGTTTGCGGACGGCTTTTCTCGCCCCCAGATGCTTCGGAATGGAACAGATGCGGAAGTGGTTGGCGAGGTCACGGCGTTGTTCCGACGGCTCAGATGACCGCTTTCTGCGCACTCCTTGGAAGCTCCTGCGCATTTCGTTCGTGTATTTTCGCCAGTATTCCTGAGGAGGATGACCGAAACCCGAACAGTTGCTCCTTTCTCTATCGCCCGCGGAGGAACTTTTCCTACTCTGATCGTTCTCGCCTTTGGGAGGAAGAGACTGAATCCCATTTCTCTTCGCTCACTTTCGAATCTCGTTCCCGTCGAACTCCGCTGGCTCACGACCGCGCTTCGTCCCGTGTGGACCCTGCACGCCGCGAGTTTCCTGGCGTTTACCTTCGGGAGCGCGCTCGGACTTCTCGGCCCGCTCGTCCTCCGATGGCTCATCGATCAGCATTCTTCCAGAGCGCGACGCGTGGCTGCTTGTTTCCGCCGTGGCTCTTCTCTTCCTGAGTTATGAAGGACGCGTCGTCTTCACGAGTCTCGGAAGCTGGTTGACCGTCGCGGCCTCGCAAAAAATCGTCTTGGCGCTTCGCCTCGAAATACTGAAACATCTCGACAGCCTCTCGGCCGACTATCACGAAGCCACCCCGACGGGAGAAAAACTCTATCCGCTCCGGGAACCCGTGGAGGAGATCGCCTATCTCGGTTCCGATCTTTTCCCCGGAATCCTTCGAACGCTTCTTTCGACCGCTCTCACTCTTTTTGCGATGGGCGCACTGAGCTTCCGCCTCACCCTCATCGTTCTGCCCCTCGTGCCGGTGTTTCTTGTGACCCGGCACCACTTTCGCCAGCGCCTCGGACGGCATGCCGACGATCTGCAAGGCAAGCGACTCGAAGTGAACTCGTTCCTCGAAGAGCACGCTCCCTCGGTCGTCCAGATTCAGTCGTTACAGCAGGAAACCCGCCGCGAGCGCCAGGCGTACCGACTCTTCGCCAAGGCCGCGCGTTCGCAACTGCGGCTCGCACGGACCGGCGTGTTCTTCAGCATTTTCACGAACCTCGCCATCGTCCTGGCCATCTCCGCCATCCTCGGCTACGGCGGCGTCAGGGTGCTCCGGGGAGATCTCACCATCGGAAGCTTGGTGGCCTTCTATAGCTACCTCGCCCAACTCTTCGAACCGTTGAGCGGGGCCATGGAGATGTATGCGCGGGCGCAGAGGACGTTTTCGAGTATCCGGCAAGTGCTGTGCCGCGCTGGCCCTGCGTGCCTACGATCCAGGAAAGTCCACACGCTGTTCGGTTGCCTTGCGGTGCTTCCTCGGACCTCGAGTTCCACGAACTCCGGTTTGCTTACCCTGGCGAGAGACAGCTTCTCCATATCCCCCGACTCATGATTTCCGTCGGAGAACGCGTGGCACTGGTAGGAGAAAACGGGGCTGGCAAGAGCACGCTCGCAAAGCTCGCCGCCCGCCTGTACGATCCGGATTCAGGGTACGTATCCTACGGCGGGGTAGATCTTCGCGCGATTCGCCTCAAAGAGTTGCGCTCGGTAACCGCCTATCTCCCGGCCACGCCAGTCCTATTCGACGACACGCTCGCCGTGAACCTCCGCCTGGGACGGGTCCAGGCGACAGAAGAGGAGCTTGCCGAGGTACTCCATGCCGTGGACCTCACGGCTTTTGTCGAGAGCCTTCCTTTGCTCTACCAACAACCGCTGGGTCCAGGAGCGTCGCGCCTCTCGAGCGGACAACGGCAGCGCGTCGCCCTGGCCCGGGCGCTCCTCAGGAAGCCGCGCATTCTGATCCTGGACGAGGCAACTTCTTCGATGGATGCGGCGGTAGAACAGATCGTTCTCGACCGTACCCGGCTCCTTCTTCCGTTCTCAACCGTTGTCTTGCTGTCCCACCGCCTTTCTTCTGTTGCTTGGGCGGACCGCGTGATCGTCCTCGAAGCGGGAAAAATCGTTCGCGACGAAAACGTCAAGGTAACTCCAAGAAGCGACGACAGCTCTGAGGCGTAACTGCCTGGAAATCCAGGGCCCTTTCCTGCGGGCGGCGGGCTCAGGTTCACTGGCTTGGACCGGATTAGGCCCGGAATCCGCGCACTCCCCCAAAACTCGTTTCGTCTCCTGCTATCCGTATCTTGTTGTCCTGCCTAGGGAATTCGCTTGCATGACCGAATCTCGAACAGTTTGCGATGTTTCTGGCTATCGGACGCCGCAAGTGGCAATGTGCGTGGAATCCGAGTGAATCGCAAACTGCGGGAAGGATTCAAAATCGTGCGAGTTGCGGAAAACGTACGGTCCACGCACAGCCAGGATGGCGGTATCGTCCTCGACATCCTCCACGGGCAGATGTTCCGCCTCAACTTCGTCGGATCGAGAATCCTCGAACTCCTGAAGCAAGGCTCTGCGGAGCCCCAGATCGCGGAACAACTCGCGCGTGAGTTTGGGATCGACCGCGCTACGGCAGAAACGGACGTGCGTGAGTTTCTCGAAACGCTCGAGAAGCACCACCTGCTGACGGTGCGCGACGAAAATTCCCTCACCTGAGTCTGGAGCATCCCTGTGCGCATGGAACCACACGAAGAACGCGAGACCCGCCGCATCATTCTCCTACAGGGGAAAGAATCCCGAGGTCCTTCTTGGCTTTGAAGGAACGCATCGCACTCTGCCTGAGGTCGAAATTCCGCGTTGGCAAAGAGTCGCGGAAAACCTCACCGCTGCTCTCAGCGAAACCTACGGCATTGACGCCGTATCGGTGTCTTCGCTGGAGGCTCCCCCTGCGGAATCAGGCTCCGAGCAAATCTGTTACGAAATCATGGAAGCCATGTCGTCCAGACGCGGAAGCTCCACGCGAAAAGGAATGGGTGGCTGTCGACAGCCTGGTCGAGAGTAGTTTCGGCGATCCTTGTGACTTTCAAGCGGTGCGGCAGGCCATCGCGCAATCCATGGCTCAAACCGAAGACACGACGCGCGGACCGTTCGGAAGGCTTGGCTGGTTCCTCGATCTTCAGCGATGGGTGCAAGAGCAAATCGGACCTCACGGACTTCATCTCAACGGCAGGTTCCGCCAGCTCAATGCCTGCCCCACGTTCAGCTTGATCCGCTTTGAAACCGATGGGCCCGCCATTTGGTTCAAGGCCGTGGGCGCTCCGAACCAGCGCGAATATCCTGTCACGCTCGCCCTCGCCCGTTCTTTCTCTCGCTTCATACCGCAAATCATCGCCACGCGGCCGGAGTGGAACGGCTGGCTTGCGCGAGAGGCCGAGGGACCTCTCCTTCAAGAATGCTCTGCGCTTGCGTCTTGGGAAGCCGCGGCCGCAGACCTTGCGGAATTGCAGATCCATTCGCTCGGCAGGAGTTTGCACCTTCTCGATCCCGGCGCCCGTGATCTTCGTGCCTGGGCGCTCGCGGATCTTGTGCAACCCTTTTTTCGAACCATGGGCGAATTGATGGAACGCCAAACCAAGGTACCGCCCGCGGCGCTCTCCCGCGAAGAACTTGGTTGTCTCTCCGAAAGAGTCCAAGACGCTCTCACGGTTCTGGAAGAGACAGGCATCCCCACCACCCTCGGACACCTGGATATCAATCCCGGAAATATCGTTTGTTCCCCCACCGGTTGCGTGTTTCTCGATTGGGCGGAGGCTTTCGTGGGACATCCCTTCCTCACTTTCGAGTATCTGCTCGAACATTTCAGGCGAACCTTCGGACAAGACCACTCACAGGAAACGCAGCTTTATCGCTCGCTATACCTCCCCGTGGCGAGCGATTGTTTCCGAGAGTGACATCCGCCGCGCTCTCGAAGTTGCGCCTCTCGTGGCCGTATTCGCGTGCGCGGCGGGAAACGATCTGTGGACGGACCCGCGGAAACTCGAGGAACCGCGCACTGCGGGTTATCTGCGCAGTCTCACCCGGCGGATGGAGCGCGAAGCCCGTGGACTCCCGGAACGGAGCGTGTCATGCCCAAGCTGATGGAGCCTCCGCCTCATTCTCCCATCGAGTTGGTCACGGATCTTCTGCACGGCGTTCCCGTAGCCGACCCATACCGTTGGCTCGAAGACCAGGACTCTCCCCGCACGCGCGCTTGGATCGCAGAACAAACGCGTTACGCGCGCAACTACCTGGATGCGATTCCAGGCCGCGAACTTATACGCCAGCGCATCCGCGGAATTCCTTGCCGTTGAAACCTATGACTCCCTCCAGAAAGTCGGAGACCGCTACTTCTTCCGCAAGCGTCTTCCCGACCAGGAACAGCCCTGCATTTACATGCGTGACGGTGCAGACGGCGAGGATCACCTTTTGATTGACCCACGCGAAAGGGGCACCGGCGAATATACAGCCGTAAAACCGCTTCGAGTTTCCCCTGACGGTCGATTGCTTCTATATGAAGTGAAGGAAGGGGGAGAGAGAACGGGAACCTTTGAGCTGCTCGACATTGACAACCCGGAAACGTCTTCCCGATTTTCTCCCTCGCGGGTATTTACGCGGATTCGCTTTCGCGCCGGACGGCAAAAGTTTTTACTACGTTCACGAAGCTCTGGACGCCAAACGGCCTTTCTATCGCGCCGCATACCAACATATTCTTGGAACGCACCCAGCGAAGATCAGGAGATTTTCTTTGCCGGTGAAGACGAGAAAATTCGGCTCGGTCTCTTTTCGAAGGCAAACGTCTTGTCTTCCTCGTACATCGATTTCTTGAAAAAACACTCACGGATATCTATCTGAAGCCTTTCGACGGAAACGCGAGACCGAATCCGATTTTCCGTGGAATCGATTATTCCCTTGGCCTACAGTTGCTCGACGACAGGATTCTCGCCATTACCGATCGCGATGCACCGAATCGTCGCATCGTCGAAATCCGTCTTCGTGACAACGGACAACATGAGTGGATCGACATAGTCCCAGACACCGATACACCCATCAACAATTGGCTCATCGTAGGTGACCGCATCTTTGTCTCCTACATGAAGGAGATGACTCATCAAATCCGCATCTTCGACTTCTCCGGCAAAGCGCTGGGTGAGTTGCCCATCCGAAGTGACGAAACTCTGCGAATCGTTGGAGGTTCGCCAGACAGCGACGAGCTTCTCCTCGAAACGGAATCGTTCACTGAACCCATAGCGATTTTTCGCTATTCGGCGAAGAGCGCCAGCCGAACGCTCTGGGCTAAGCGCAGCATACCCTTTGATCCGTACAGACTATGGCCATTCCCAGATTTGGTTCATGTCTAAAGACGGCACAAGAGTTCCCATGTACCTTGTGGGTCGGCGCGATGTTCTCGACGGAACCTGCAATCCGACAATCATGACCTCTTACGGCGGCTACGGTGTGTCCATGACGCCGCAGTTCAGCGTCTTCGTCGCTTTCCTTATGGAACGCGGCTGCCTGTTTGCGTTGCCGAACATTCGTGGCGGATCGGAATTCGGAGTTGCATGGCACGAAGCCGCCAAGCGGCGCAACCGTCAGACGGCTTACGACGATTTTCTTTCTCGCCGCCGAATGGCTCATCGAAACTGGTCGCACCGCTCCTAGGAAAGCTCGCGATTTTCGGCGGTTCGAACTCCGGTCTGCTGGTAGGAGCTGCACTAACGCAGCGGCCGGATCTGTTCCGTGCCGTGGTTTGCATGGTTCCGATGCTGGACATGCTGCGATACCACCTCTTTGACAATGCCCACGTTTGGAAAGATGAATTCGGCACCGCGGACGACCCGGACGATTTCGCCGCCCTCGCAAAGTACTCTCCCTATCACCGGGTTCGGCGATGGCGTGTCCTATCCCGCCACGATGATCGTCTCCGGTGACGCTGACCGGAACTGCAATCCCCTCCATGCCCGCAAGATGACAGCTCGGCTGCAGGCCGCAAATGTTTCCGAACATCCTATATTCCTCGACTACAACAAGTTTCGCGGGCATTCGCCCGTGCTCCCTTTGAGTCGAACGGATTGAAGCACTGACGGATCGAATGGCTTTTCTCTGCGATCAACTGCAATTGCCGGTGTGAAGGAGAGGGTTTCTCATGTCATTTCTTGTGCTGAAAGCGTACTTGAAACTGATTTACTTCGACCTGTACCTGGCGCGTGGCAATTTCGCGGCGCTTTACGACAAGGTTCGCAACTATCCAGTAGGAGCGCGCACGCCAGAGCCCGACGCAGATCGAACGCATCAACTCTGCCATCGACATGGCCTGCATCTGGTATTGGAAGGAAGCGCTCTGCCTGCAACGCTCCGCGGCCACAGCATGTCTGCTCAAGAAGTACGGCGTGCCGGCACAGATGGTCATCGGCGCGCAACAGATGCCGTTCAAGGCCCACGCGTGGGTCGAAGTCGATGGCCGCGTCGTCAACGATAAACCGTACACGCCCGAAATGTATGCAGTTTTGGATCGGTGCTAGCAGGGTTCAGTTGCAGATTCGAGAGCGAAGGAAACAATCATGAGCGTCCAGTTTGGAAGATGGAATATCGACGGCAAACCGGTGGACCGGAACTATCTCGAAAAGGTGAAACCGGTCATCGCTCCCTATGGTCCCGGATGATGGCGGCTCCTACACCAAGGCCGGCATCAGCATCCTGTATCGTGCATTTCACACGACGAAGGAATCCCGTCGCGAACTCAGCCTCACGTCACGGAATCAGGTGCAGTCATCACCTGGGACGGCCGCTTGGACAATCGCGCCGAACTCATCGACCAGTTGCGGCAATGCTCTAACCGGTCAGCTCCACGGACGTTTCAATCGTCTCTGCAGCTTACGAAGAGTGGGGGACCGATTGCTTCGCCAAGCTCGATCGGCGACTGGGCTCTCTCCATCTGGAACCCGAACAGTCGCGCTCCCTGATACTCGCCAAGGATCCCATCGGCACTCGCCATCTCTACTATTCAATTGACAACGACCAAGTCACCTGGAGCACCATCCTCGATCCGCTCGTATCTCTTCGCAGGCAACTCTTTCGCTCTGACGAAGAGTACATCGCCGGCTGGTTCTCGTTCTTTCCCGCCGCCCATCTGACGCCCTACGTCGGAATCCATTCCGTTCCGCCGTCCTCCTCCGTGCTTCATACGCAACGGCAAGCACGCCGTCACCAAGTATTGGGATTTCGATCCCGCAAAAGAATCCGTTACCGTACCGACGCCGAATACGAAGAACACTTTCGCGCCGTCTTCGCGGAAGCCGTCCGTCGCGGCTCCGTTCCGACAGCCCCATCCTTGCCGAGCTCAGCGGCGGCATGGACTCCTCGTCCATCGTCTGCATGGCGGACACCATCATCGCCCGTGGCGCCGCCGAAACTCCGCGCCTCGACACCATCTCCTACTACGACGACTCCGAACCCAACTGGAACGAGCGTCCCTACTTTGCCAAAGTCGAAGAAAAACGCGGCCGCACCGGCTGCCACATCGATGTCAGCAAACGTGAATCCTTGGTAAGTCAGTCAAAGTGTGATCGCTTCGCTGCCACTCCAGGATCTTGCAATCGCCTCAATAAAATCGAAAGGCAATATTGGGAGTGCATGGTGTCGCAAGGAAATCGTGTCGTGCTCTCAGGCATCGGCGGTGACGAGGTCACCGGTGGCGTCCCCACACCCGCACCCGAACTCGGAGACCTGCTTGCAAGGGGCCATCTCCGAACGCTCGCCCATCAGCTGAAGGCCTGGGCCTTGGTCAAGAAAGTCCCGTGGTTTCATTTGCTCTTCGAAGCCTTAAGAGGTTTCTTTCCTTCTTCCCTCGTAGGGGTCCCAGATTACAAGCGCCCGGCATCCTGGTTGAATTCCGGCTTCGTCAGTCGCAATCGGATGGCCCTGCATGGATATGAGAGAAGGCTCAAGCTGTTCGGACCTTTACCAAGCTTTCAAGAAAATCTAAACGCGATCAACGCGTTGCGAAGGCAGCTGCTGTGTTCAGCGCTCCTGTCGGATTCCCTGTACGAGAAGCGCTATCCGTATCTTGATCGAGATCTCTTGCAGTTCATGTATTCCGTTCCTCGTGAACAGGTCGTCCGTCCAGGACATCGACGTTCCTTGATGCGCCGCGCCATCGTCGGCATTGTTCCCGATGAGCTACTGAGCAGAAAGCGCAAGGCGTTTATAGCCCGCGCACCAATCATCGCGATCACGAGTGAATGGGCTAATTTGATTGAAACGAGCAAACACATGGCTACTAGCTCTCTTGGAATTGTGGATTCCGAGAACTTTTGTGAAGCTGTGCAGAAAGCCCGGCATGGTGCGCCCGTTGCGATCGTGCCATTAGTCCGCACCGTCAACGTCGAGTATTGGTTGAGGCTCTTGCGCAACCAAACGTTATTGACCGAGGAGGCCCAGACGATGTCCCGAGGTTCTGCGCAACGCTGTGCAAAGAAGCTCATAGCAGACCGTTTCTGAGAGCGAGTTCAGCTAGCTAGCTGTATAGCAGAACGCCAAAACAGATGGGAGGTGATTGAAATGAAATATGCAAAGCCAGAGGTGGTGCTAATCGCCAGTGCGGTTAATGCCATCCAAGGAAGTACGTTGAAGACCGGTCAGCCGCACGAAATAGACAGTCGGCCGACGGCCCCATCCGCGTATGAAGCGGATGAGTAGTATGCAGTAGCCTATCGGAGCGCCGGGCTCTCCTGGCGCTCCGACGATAGAGCGGGTTGATCTCAATGAAATACACAAGACTCAACATTACAGTACGAGCGTCTACAGTCGAGGCCATTCAGGGCCGAAGAGCGCCATCTCAACCTAAGACCAGCTATTGAGTTGGCAGCCCTTTCGGGGACCGCAATGACTGTGAAGAACAGAGTTGCATCCGCGTACCCGAAATTCGGGCTGACGTCCCCCGCTCGGCGCAGCATCATTATGGCCCTGGAGACCGGTCGAGCCGTCCTGATTGGTAATTCTGTTTCTGTAAATTGCGCAATCCGCGCCAGCGGGCGTACTCTTCAGCCTTTAAAGGATCCGTATCTTCCTGATCCTTCAGCCAGAAGTTCAGCCAGTCGATGTTTCGCAGGTAGATGGCGTAACGATGTGAAGGCCATCCTTTTACGTGCCATTCATCCGGGTAGACAAAGACTTCGAGGGGCTTCCGATGCTCTTTCATGCTCGAGATCGTTTGAATCGACCAGATGAGTTCCCGGTCCGCTACATTCATTAGGATAGGAGTGTGGATTTTATCGACATTCAAAGCAGGAGAAACTTTTCGCCACCATCCTCCGTCGGGCCCCTCGGGAACACCTCTTCCCATTTGCACGAATAGCTTTCTGGTATCGTCGGGTGAAATGTAGAAGTCAATTGGGTCCCAGGATGTTGAACTCAAGATTGCCGCCGCGAAGTTCCTCTTCCCGTAAAGAAGACTGTGCATTCCTATCTCTGCACCGGCGCTGAGTCCGGTCAGAGCAATCCGATTTGAATCTACCAGTCGACTCTCTTCCACAACTGAGAGACCTTTTTCCAGAGAAGACACCTCACTGCGAAGGCCGAGTAGATCGTGATCCAGCGCGTGCATGATTTCGGCAACACCCTTGGCAGGGGGAAGGTATTCCTCCACCTGGGGCTTATCAAAACACAAGACGCCGATTCCGTTTGCGGCAAACACATGCGCAGGATATTCATCCCCAACGCCGCCACGGAGGAAGCCCGAGGCTCGGTACGTAACGACGACAAGCGGGTATTTCTTTTCTGGCACATAATTGAGCGGCTTCAAAAAGTATCCAAAGGCCGAGTGGCCGAATTCATTCGTCCACTCGAGTCGCTCTGCCTCCCCAAACTTGATGTTATGGAACTCCGGGTTCGGATCAAATAGTGTCGAGTCGACACCATCAGCGAGACTGATCGATACTACATGCCGGGGTGTCGTCGGTGATTCCCGGAGGCAGACCAGTCCGGATTCTGAAACCGTGCAATCAAGAAGGAGGTCGTTTGTGAAGAGGATTTTTCTCACGCGGCCCTCGAGGGGTGACCACGCATACAGCGCGTGGCTAGCATGGTTCACACCCTCCGCCCGGTCAAAAACTACTTCTTTGTCGTCTCCGCTCCACCAAATGTTTTGAATTCGCCCCGTGCACGGCTCTGCGGTACATGGAATTGGGTCGCCACCGGACCGCGACTCCGCGGCAAACACCCTAAGCTCCGGGTAAAACGCCATGTCATCTCGCCGCGCTATATCCAGCCATGTGACATACCTTTGGTTTGCAGTGAATTTGGCCTGAGATGGAATCGATAATTTCAACTCATCTGCCAATCGCATGTAGGTGAGATTTGTCTTCGTTCTAATTTGCGCTATGCCTTCGAAATCCGAAGTCGTGGCCAGTCGCTCGATGCCGCGCGCAATATCGCAAACCCAGATGTGTCTACCTCTTCCCCAACGCTCGGAGGCCTTGTCGAGATCGCTATTTCTAGCAAGCGTCGGACGGGACTGTTGGCGACCGGGATGGAACCTCTCGTCCAGCAAGAACCCGTGCCGGGCCTCTTCTCGTTCAGCATGCAAGATTTCCTCTCGTGTTCGGCCTTCCACACTGAGATAGATTCTAGATCCGTCCGAACTCCACATGAAGTCGACCACATTCGCGGGGTTATGGCTTACCTGTTCTTGAGCATTCCCGTCTCGTCGACTGCGCCAAACTTGAACTACTCCATTTATTTTGACGAGATAGGCGATCCACATACTGTCAGGTGACCACTGGGCTGGTTTCGCTTGAAATTCACCTGACGTGCTCTCGTCGGGGGAGAAGACCATCTGTGCTTCGCCGGCATCTGCGACATTGTGGGGGCGTCCCCACAGGCTAGTAGAAGCTACAAACCATGCCGTCCGGTAGCTGTTGGTTTCAAGAACCGCCTGCCGCACGTTGATCGCAAGGAACTTTCCATCTGGGGACAGGCTGAATGTGTCGATATCTCGAAGTAACGCAAGATCCTTGGGTGTTATGGGCCGTGGCTTCGTCGCCGCCACTTCGGGAATTTGCAGCGAATGATAATCAGCGCTGCGCTGGGAGTCAGCCGCAGTAGCTACCAGTGCCGAAAGCATGACAAATGATCTTAACCGCCTAGATGCCTTCACAGCGGCTGCCAAAACTCCCCTGCTCACTGCGTTCATCAAAATGACAGCCGTAATGACAACTGAAGAGATCGGGGCCCACCCTCCTGGAAAAGCGGGTTTAGACCACCCAATGACTGGTTCAGCATGGACTGTGATTGGAAAGAAAGGGGGTTGCCATTAATTTGGGCTAGCGGATTGCTGAAGTTGGGATGATTAAAGAGGTTGAAGGTGTCCGCCCGGAACTGCAGGTTAAGTCGTTCGGTAACTGGAAACCTGCGGCCGATGGAGAAATCAATTTGAGTAAGTCCGAAGCCAGCGATGTCATTCCGTCCTTCGGTTCCTTGTTGCATTGCGGGAGGGGCCGTGAATGCCGCAGGATTCAGAACTTTCCCGCCGGGAGCGCCTATGGATGAGATCCAAAAGGGCTGACCGGGAACGAGATCGGGGCGGGGAAATACCGATCCTATGCTGCCCTGGGTAAACACAACCGCGTTGAAGGGAAATCCGCTTCTCACGACAATCACCGCGTCAAGGGACCAATCTTTTGTCAGGATGGATAATGGGCCCGATTTGGCGGCGGCCGGGACATCGTACGTAAGAGCTCCTGAAAAACTGTTCCGCACATCAAAGCTGGAGGAACCTCGATCGTTCTTATTAGAGATGACGATATTGGATATGGCGTCGATCGTATCGTCAGACGTAGTGTCCAGAGAATGCGACCAGCTGTAGTTTAGAAGTGCTTGGAGGCGCGATGCTAGCGGCCTTCGGTATTGCAGTTGCAAAGCATTGAAATTCGAACTCGCGTCGTTCTGGGTTAGGTGAAATAGCGTTCCTGGCCTGAAGTTGGAGTTTGGCGCTGCGAGACCTTCAGTTCTGAGCAAGTCTTGCCCAGTTTGACCAACGTAGGTTGCTGAAACTACCTGGTGCCCTCCAAACGATTTCTCCAAAGCTACGTTCCATTGGTACGAACGCGGGAGTTTCAAGTCCGGTGAAAAAGCGAAGATGGTGCCCCTGTACGGCGGCTGGAGAGATATCACAGGCAAGAAAGGGGTCAAATCTGTTGCCGGAAGTGCCACGTTCGGTGTAACGAGCAGGGCGTTATTCGGAAACGTGGTGGCAACGTTTGCGGCCTGACCTACAGCGAGGTCATAGAAGAGCCCCCAGCCAGCTCGGATAACGAAGCTTCCACTCTTATTCAGCTGGTAAGCGACGCCGATGCGCGGCGCAAAATCACCGTAGGTTGTGGCCCAGAGTGAGGTTCCAGAGGGTGCGAGAGAGATCTGCGATGGATTGCTCAAATTCTCCCAGGTGGCAAACGACGTTGATCCACGAGGCGTCGGCGCAGGGCTCAATTCCCAGCGGACCCCATAAGTCACCGCGAACCTCGGCGAAGCTTTCCACGTATCCTGCGCATAGAGCGAAAGCGACTGAGTGACGAATTGAGCCTTAGCCGAACTTAACGCTATGAGTTCCGCTTGGCCGGACGACAGGAAGGCTTGCAACAGACCCGGCAGGAAGAGCACTTCATTCTTGTCGGGTGCTGTGGTTGTGAAGATTGCTCGATAGTCTGCCCCTACTTTGAACTGGTGTGTATTCACTGTGATCGACAAATCGTCAACAGCATTGAACTGTTTTGCGTGGTTTCTCGCCTGAGGGCCGAACTGCAAGTCAGCTCCGCCCAAGTCATTCGCACTGAATGCTGCAAATGTGTCAGCGCTTGACAGTGAACCGAGAAACAAAGAAGGATTGGGGGGAACGGCACCAGCGAACGAATCAAGCGAATAAACGGTATTGGCACTCTGGCTGGAATAATTTCCGCGAAAAGTGTTTGCAATAACGGGCGTCAACACCATGTTGACCCCAAGAGTTACGGTTCGGGTGTCGACCTGACTGTGCTGCAATGTGCTCAGACTAAGTGTCCGCGATAGTCCCTGAGAAGGCGCTTCATTGTAACGACCGAACATTGAAAAACGATCGTTGAAAGTGTGATCGAGCCGAATACTCCCAGCATCGAGTGTACTACTGTTGGACCACACTCCTGTGAACGGCGCCGTGTAGGCAGTGGGCGATGTTGGTGACCCATTGGGCTGGGGATAGGCATCCAAAAATGGCGCCAAAGCGGTTGGTGCTTCCGTCCGTGCAAACCTTGATGGAACGTTGATAAGTTCTGTGTGAGGAAGTCTTAGGCGAGCTCCTTCGTACGAAGCGAAGAAGAACGTCTTGTTCTTGAAGATTGGTCCACCAAGGAAGCCGCCGAAGTCGTTGTGGCGCTCTGGCGCACGCGGTTTGTCGGCTGCGCTCGCAAACCAATCGTTAGCATCCATGACGTTATTCCTAAAATACTCATAGGCACCGCCGTGAAGGTCATTCGTCCCAGAGCGGGTAGTCAGGATCACCTGTCCTCCAGGTTGCCGCCCAAACTCCGCCGCATAAGAGGATGTCTCAGTTCGAAATTCTTGCAATGCCTCCACGGATACCAAGCTACTTGTACCACCTAGAACGCTGAAGGCTTGCGCACTACCTGTGCCGGCTGCGCCCATGAAACCATTCGTGCCGAGTGATACCCCGAAGTTTGCCGAAACCCCATCTACTGAAAAATTGTTCGAGTCGGTTCTCTGACCTGCGATGCTGAACTGTCCTGGATTTCCCCCAGAGCTGTTTGAAGGAGCGATGACCACTCCAGGAGTTAACTGAAGTAATGTGTTAAAGCTCCTTCCATTTAGCGGCAGTTGGCTAACAAAATTGCGGTCAATCACCGTACTGACAGATCCGTTTTCTGTGTTGATGACCGGCGCGCCCCCTTCAACCGTGACAATTTCCGATGCGGCCCCGATCGGCAAAGTGAAGTTGATTGCAAGCGCATCCTCTACATGCACGACGATGTCCGGCTTGATGATGGTCTTGAATCCACTGTTTGCAACCTGAATGCGGTATGTTCCAGGAGGAATATTGGGCACCACATAATAGCCCTCGCTGTTCGCCTTGCCCGGATACTCAACCCCCGTGGCATTATTGATGATCAGTACGTTAGCCCCAACGATCACGCCACCTGAAGGATCGAGAACGATTCCGCTGATCGTCCCATTCGGTGATTGCGCAACGCTCAAACTAGCTGCAAGAAATAGACACACCAAAAGCCACACGCCCCGTTTCACACGCACGAAAGTCCTCCTGGCGCCTCATGACACGCCCTCGTCGGAGTTTTCATGCGAAAAGGAATTTTCGTGCCGCCGACTGTCTTTCGATGGATGGGATTCTGCAAGGAGGGCCGGAGCGTTCTCGCTCAAGGATGATTGGGATTGACCTTCAGATACGCATAGAGGAATGGCTTACTGCTGGGCTTGGGGCTGCCGCCATTCGGTTCCACGGTCACGAAAACGGCGTCGATCTGCGCGAGCTTCTGTGGGTCGTCGAATTTCAGGATCCACCGCTTCTTCGAAACGCTGTCTTCGTAGAGAACACCCAGTTTCAAAGCCTGCTCTCGGTCGGGCCCGCGCTGGCCCCAAACCTGGAATGTGCTTGCGTTCTTGACACCTGGCTGCCGGTCGAGATCGTAGGCGTAAAAAATCAGAGACTTCCCTTTTGTGAAGAAAATGCGCCCGTAGGATTTCTTGGTTGCCGCGTCCTTTCCGACGTCGATAACCTCGGCAACGTACAGCTCCCGCGCCCCCATCAATTCCCGAATGTCCCGGTCGTGACCCAGCAGTTCTTTCTGTTCGGCAAGCTGAGTCTGCTGTTGCTCTATGGTCCCTTCTCGGCTTTGCAGTTGCCGGGCTCTGAGCTGCAACGGTCTGGTCACGTTCGCGCAATTCCTGCGTTACTTCTCCCAGCTTGGCTTCCAGCGTCGCCGCACGGGAGGACTCTTCTGAACGCGCTCTTTCCTCGGCATCGAGTCTCTTTTGCAGGTCCGCAAGATGAGCGTTTGCGCTTGCCTCTTGTTCCACACGACGGCTCTCCTGCTCCTTTTGGGAGGCAGCCGATTGCCCCACGCGGTCGTTCTCCGCAGCCTTGAGCCGCTCCACCTGCTGTTTCAGATCGTCAATCGCTTTGTCACGTGCGGCAAGCTGCGCACGGAGAGTATCGCGGTCGTGACTGAGGTCACTCAGCTGAGCTTCTAGGGAGTCCTTTCCCTGCCCTCGGGTTGCTGGCACATTCGTCGCCACTTCTACGCCTTTGCGGACGCCCACGCGGTACGCTGAAATCGCGAGTGCCAGGAAGAGCAAAACGGCGGCTGCGTAAGTCATCCACAGCTGTCCCGACCCGAACCGGGAGGGAAAATGAGCACGACGATTGGAAGACTCCGTATCATTGATTACATCTTTTTGGAACTTTTGGGTTTGTCGGGAACCGGCTTGGCTGTCCTCTTTGGACAAGCGCTCAAACAGCGCCGCCTCCGCCTTGTCCTGAGACCAGGACTTATCCGGCTGCGGGTCATCCTGAGGGAGTCCGGCGGCGATAGCCGGGACCGCTGTTTTTACTGTTTCCTGGAGCTGCTTGAGAACCTCTCGGCAGGCGGCACACCCCAATAGGTGGTCGTCGAGCTTGCGGCGCTCTTCCTGGGTCAATTCACCGGCGGTCGAAGCCGCGCATAATTCCAGAAACTCTTCATGCGGACTCATACGTCACCGCACCTTGACTTCCTAGTGACGCCTCCATCTTTACCATATTGTTTAACGATCGCGCAATTCACTGGCGAAGAGACGCTTTCTCAATCGGTCGAGGCCCCGGTAGAAATGGTGGCGCACGCTGACTACCGTCTGATTCCTCATCTCGCCAATCTCTTCAAAGGTGTAGCCTTCATAAAAATGCAGGCGGAAGGTCTCCCACTGGTCGGGGGTCAAGCACTCAATCAATTCCCGCCAGCGGGCCCTGCCGAACAGCCCCTCGCCCGACCGGTCGTATCCGGCAACCGGAGGTGCCGCGATGTCGCGCGCCTCCACTTCGTCGAATTCCATCGACCCATAGTGCGGGCGAGTGCTGAGGTGAACCCTTCGGCGCAGCGCTTGGTAGTAACTCGTCTGCACGATCCAGCCGCGCGCCGGTCCTTTAGAAGAGTCGTACAGGTGCGCCTTGCGAAAAAGGTGCAGGAAAAGCTCCTGCACAAAGTCCTCGGCTTCGCGCGGGGTCATGGAGGATTCTCTTGCCGATGCTGTGGACCAGTTGAGCATACCGCCGGAACAAAAGGCCCAGGGCCTCCTTATCGTCTGTACACATCCGGGCAAGGAGCGCCCCGTCGGAGACTTCTTCAGTCGGTGCAATGCTGTCCTTATGCGAGCGGTCGGCTGCCGCTCGATCCTTGCCGAGAGGGAGGGCGGGAAAACGCGCGGTTGGGAAGGAACTGGACATTTCTAGCGCGTCTCTCCGAAGCTAGTTTTGGAAGCGCGCATCCGGGCGATCAGCGCTTCGTCGGAGGGCTCGGCTATTCCCGCGACCGTATCCTTATATAGAGGTGTAGCCGCCCCTTTTTCGTTGGAAAGCGGAAGGGCCGAAAAACGGGCGGCTGCAAAGGAGCTGGACAACTCCGTCCTCAACCCATAAACGCCGATCAATTCTTTAGATGGCACAATGAACCATATATAACTCTATAGAATGTAAAATTCAACAAAATTAACCGCTATAGCATCTGGTTAACACCTCAATTCACCTCTATCGTTTGCCAGGAATGGCAACCGTGAACCTTCAAGAAGCATTCGCCAATCGCGTCCGCAGCCTTCGCTTGGCTGCCGACCTCAGCATCGAAAGAGCAAGCGAACTAGGTGGTTTGTCACCTGGATTTTGGGGAGACGTCGAGAGAAATATCAAGGAACCCTGTCTCGAGTCCCTCTACGGTTTTGCGCGCGGTGTAGGCATTACAGTTTCTAGACTCCTCGCGTTTGACGAGCAGAATGTCGGCGGCGAGAGCCGAACTCGCCTGAATTCTCTGCTAGATGTGCTTGACGACGGCCAACTAGACTTCATTTATCGTATTGCCCAGGTCGCGGCTCAATATAACCTCTCGAAGCGTTCGTGAGTACGCAAACAACTCTGTAGAAGTTGACCCACTATTAATACAACGCCATAGAGTTTAGACCTCCTTACAAAAACACTCCATCGCTTGTTCAACACGCCCGGTTCACCCGCTATCGTTTGGTTGTGCAGAGTTCTAAACATCGAACCTTGTTTGCGCAGCGCGTTCGAAAACTCAGGAAATCGGCCAAGCTGAGCTTGGAGAGGGCCGCAGAACTGGGCGATATTACGGGCAATTATTGGGGAGACGTGGAGCGCACGAAGAAGGTGCCAAGTCTCGACACGATCGTTGCGATGGCCAGAGGGCTCGGAGTTACGCCAAGCACGCTCTTGCTTCTCGAAAGAGAAGAAGACACGCGCGAAATCAAGAAGCGAATGGACGCTTTGCTGAGCAAATGCACTGCCCAGCAATTGGAACTGATTCATCGAATCGCAAAAGTTGTCGTTGAGCCTTAGTGGGCATCATGTCGAAAAATGTAATTCATATGTCGGAAGCGGAAGCCGCTGCCACAGATGTCGCAGCGCTCTTGAAACGCGTCGATGAGGGCGCGGAGATCATTATTGACCGCGATACATATCCTGTTGCGATTGTGCGCGCTGCGGAAGCCCCGCGCAGCCTCTTGCTCTCTGAGTCCATTGCCCTTGCAGAAGCCCACGCACGCGAACTCGGCTACGAACCGACCATTGATGAAGCCTTTGCCTCCGACCTAAGAGAAATTATCAACAGCCGCACGCCGCGTGACCTGTCGGGATGGGAATAATCCTTGATTCCAGTATCCTAATTGCTGGCGAGCGTGTGGGCCACAGCGTCCGGGAGATCCTCAAGCGAGTGCAGGCGACGCATGGAGAAACTGAATCGGGGCTCTCTGCGGTCACTGTCGTCGAGGTTACGCACGGGATATATCGTGCAAAAAACGATGCAGATCGCGAGCGTCGCCGGGCGTTCACTGATGAATTGTGTCGCGATTTGAGGGTTCACGCTGTGACTCTCGAAATTGCGCGCATTGCTGGCCGAATCGAAGGAGAGCAAGCGGCCCGAGGCGTTCGTATTGCCTTCGAAGACCTTCTCATCGGCACCACTGCCTTGCATCTTGGCTATGCGGTGCTCACGCTAAACGTTCGCCACTTTCGCTTGGTTCCCAATCTAGTCGTCCTGCCTCTCTAGCGGAGCGGGTTCTGACAATCAGCGGCGTCTAGTCCAGCGCGATACCCGTAATCTCGTTCGGTTGCGGTCTTCCCTTTTTCTTGTTTTCTTAATTGCAGATGAAACCGATGAAGAGCATCGCGGTCTTCGCTTGCGCAGCCAAAACACTAAAGACCACGTTGGTCCATCATCTCTCGTACATGTTCTCCAGGCTTGGTTATCCGACGATTGCCGTAGATCTGGACCCGCAAGCCAATCTCACCTCCACATTTCTGGAGGAGGACCTTCTCGAAGAACTATGGGGCGGCGACAAGGAAACGATTCTGAGCTGCGTTGAGCCGATCCTTCGGGGAGCAGAAGATATTCGGCCGCCTTCGACGATAGAGATTGCCAACCGCTTGTGGCTGTTGGCCGGAGACATCGGGCTGACCAGATTCGAAGACACTTTGTCCGAGAGCTGGATAAAGGGTTTGAGCGGCGATCCCGCAGCGCTCCGAACGACCAGCTCCTTTTATCGAATCATCCAACGGGCGGCAGAGGACACCGGAGCGGTATTATTTCTCTTGGATGTTGGTCCGAACTTGGGGGCAATCAACAGAGCAGCTCTGCTTTCTGCCGATTATCTATTGGTTCCCTTGGCAGCTGACCTCTTTTCATTGCAGGGCCTCAAAAATCTCGGCCCTGCCATTAGGAATTGGAAGGAGCTGTGGGGACGTACACGCGAGCTTGCTTCCGACGACATAAGCTTTTCAGTGGCGCGAGGCGAGCTACAACCTGCCGGATACGTTGTTTTGCAACATGCTGTTCGACTCGATCGTCCGGTGAAAGCGTACCATCGTTGGCTGGAGACGATCCCCGCCCTCTACCAGGAATCGGCACTCGGAATTCCACCATTACCGGGGCTGCGATCGAGCGACCAAGATACCAATTGTCTGGCAGTCCTTCGCAACTATCGAAGCCTCATGCCCATGGCGCAGGAAGCGAGAAAGCCTATGTTTGACCTTCGCCCGGCGGATGGCGCCCTCGGAAGCTATGCGCAACTCGTGCAGACCTGCTACATGGAATTCCAAAGCCTAGCAAACCGGATCGCAGAGAAGTGCCAACTTCCAAAAGCTGCCTGAGCTGCCGAAGGCTGCGTGTCCGGATTTGTCTCCTCCCGTGCGGTCCTCTACCCGCGTCACCTGGAGCCTGTTCTCCACGTCACCCTGGTACGGTTTCTCAGCAGTAAGGGTTAGCTTTTTTTGGTCGAGCCGTGCCGATGCATTTCCGACAGCCACTCTTGATTCTCTACGGCCTGGCTCTGAATTTCCGGTTGCTCTTCCACGCCGCACGCCCTCCGTCCGTAATTTGTGGCATACTGCCCACCGAGCGAGCAATTTACGATTTAGGAACCGAGCGAATGACAAGTTATTCCATGACCGGACTCTACGAGGGCGAGCAACTTACGCTGGACTTCGGAACGGGAAGTCCCGTTGTCCCTCGCGATAGGAAGTCGATCAACGCAAAGTACGTCAAAGGCGAAGTTCGCATCATTACGGAACAAGCTCGTTATCCGCTGCCAAGCGTGGTTGGGATGTATGAGGACGGCAAAGCGTACGTGCTCAATTCTGATTTTCAGCGGCGTCATCGATGGAACCGGTAGAAGCAAAGCCGGCTGATCGAATCGTTCATTATGAACGTTCCTATTCCTCCGATTTTCCTCTATGAAGTGGAGTATTCAAAATACGAGGTCATGGATGGCCTGCAGAGAATGACAGCCATCTTCGATTCTACAGGGACCGCTTCCAGCTCGCCGGTCTGGAAGAATTGAGAGAGCTGAACGGGCTGCGCTACTCAGAACTCCCCGAGCAAGTGAAGAAAGGAATTGATCGCCGTTACCTCAGCGGGCAGCGTACTGGACGTAGCGTTCGCGAAAATAGTTCTTCACCAACTTGGGCCTAGCCTGTGTGATCCGAAGATAAGAGCGAACGTTGTCCATCACGTCGGAGGGCACGGTTCGGGACGCTTGCTCTTCCGATGCTCCGCTCACGCGCCGTCCCGCAATCGCCGGAAACCACAATAGACGTTCGGGTGCTCCAGAACTCACGCGACCTCATGTCGGTTCAAATGTGCCTTCCGAAGACCGCGGAGAGGACACGCAGGAAAACTCGACGTGAAACTACAACCTTTCCGATGCGGGTGGAAGTGTTTTTTCGATGAAAGAAAAAACAGCAAAATAGATGAAATTTGCAGGTACAGATAGTTCGCGCTTGTCGAAACAACCCGGACGCCAGTACATCGTTCGCCCGATGGTCACTTATTTTGCTGGACGTCATCATTCTTCTCCTCTTGGGAACGAATAAGGAGAGACGAAGATGAAACGGATTGCGAATTGTATTTGGAAGTACTTCTGCAAACTGGTATCAGGAATCGGCAAGATGGCAAGAGCTCTAAAGGAGGCGCTGACTCTGGGAGATGCGCCACGTAATTTGGGACTCACCCGTCAAACCGCCACAACGGTTGCGAGCGCTGTAGTCCCAATAGTGCTGCCCCAGCAGATCATCGAGCTTCTTGGCTCGACCGCGCAAGGCGCCGTGGTTTCGGTTTCATCGTGGCTGTCCCATCATGGCGTATCGGCCGCAGGATGGATTGCGTTCAAGCTAGGTCTTGCGTCGGCCGCCGCAATCGGCTCCGCCATCGCGACCTGTGGGGTCTGCATTCTTCTTTTGTGCGGCATCCGGTTCCTGCAACGTTTGGACAAACGGTTCTCGATCTTCTCGGGTTTTGCGGAGACTTGGCGCGCCGTCATGGATTGGATTAGATCCATCGGTGAATCCAGCTTTGGGTCCGCTTTTGAGTTCGCGAGCTAACTCACTCATTGCATCCGACCAAGCGCCTTCCCAGTGCGAGACCCATGCGACGTCGATGTTTTCATCCGAAGCCGGTTCAGGCAACTCTGCGATCGTCGCTGCGCCCGAATCCGCAAAGATATAAGCAGCGTCGCCAGAAAAAAGCTTGCCGCCCCTTCATGGGGCGTCCAATTCGACGCCCAAGCAACCACTTCAACTCCCGTCCTGTCGTCTTGACTCCATGGAACGGCGGCGCGTAGCATGGCTACCAAACGCTCACGAAAACAAAGAGGAACCATACACAGTTCCTCCGGTCCGTTCTCTTCTGATGCCCATGGCTTCGTTTCTTCCGAAGACGCGCTTGCCCACGGAACCTCCACCGCGGTGGTTCTGGATCGGTTCGCTGTCCCTGCTCGTTTCAGGAATTGTGTTCTTCGCCCTATCGGTCGTTGTAAGCGATCGGCAATCTCGCCTGTTTCTCGCCGTCATTCCGTTGATTCTCGTTTGCACCCTCGTGCTGCACGCCTACTACCTGCTTCATGCCGGCAGGGAACGGCACGTGACCGAAACCTCGCTACGGCAGAGCCAGGAACTCCTCCAAGAAGTGACGGATCATGTCCAGGAAATAGTTTGGATGTTAACAGCGGATACGAACGAAGTCGTCTACGTCAGCAATGCCTACGAGGCCGTCACCGGGCACTCCCTCCGCGAGATCCGCGAAAACCCCTCTTCCTACAAAGCCCTGATCCACCCAGAGGATCGCGCCCGCTTCCTCGCCAAGCTTGCAGAGGCTCGCACTACCGGAAAGTTCGACGAAGAGTTCCGCATCGTGCGCGCGGACGGAGTTTCCCGCTGGATCTGGAGTAGAGGCACGCGGGCCGGTGACGCTCGTGACGTTCCTCCGCGCCTCGTCGGCATCGCACAAGATGTTACCGAGCGCAAGCAGGCGGAACTCGAAATTGCCAAACACCTGGCAGCGGCCGAGGCAGCTCGCGCCGAAGCCGAGGCATTACGGCTCTCGACCCTCACGCTGACGAAGAACCTCAGCATGCACGCGGTGCTCGATACGCTCATGGCTTCCCTGCTCGAAGTTGTCCCTTACGAAAACGCAAGCGTGGTCTTGACCGAAGACGACTGCCTCTACGTGGCCCGAACCTCGGCGAAGACGGTGCAGATGCTCGAGGGCCAGCGAAAGACGTTTCTCGAACGCGTTCGCGTGGCACGAAAAAGCACCTTCGTTCCCGACACAGCCGAAGAAAACGATTGGGAGGACGAAGGCGTCCTCCAAGGTGTGCGCTCCTGGATCTGTGTGCCACTCCTCGCCTCAACCGAACGTCCGTCCTCGGAACGCGTCTTGGGTCTGCTCTCGGTCGGCCATTCGCGTCCCAGTGCCTTCACTGCGGAACACTTCCGCGTCGCCCAGTCACTCGCGATTTCCGCCGCCGTCGCCATCCAGAACGCGCGGCTCTATGAGCGCGCGGAAATCTATGCCGCCGAACTCGAAGCCCTCATCGGCAAGCAGGGGCAATGGCAGGCACGAAAGGCAAGGGGCGACGCCTGATGCGTCTACGCTTTCGATTCTGCACTGTCGGTGGTGGACCGCCACGAAAGGCATAGATGCAGTCTACAATCCGATGGTCGGGATGCCCTGGTACGGTAGAGGCGGAGGCGCTAAATGGGAATGCTCTGGCAAGACATCCGTTATGGAATCCGCATGCTGGCCAAGAGCCCTGGCTTTACAATCGTCGCCGTGATCACCCTATCCCTCGGCATTGGCGCCAACACTGCCATCTTCAGCATGGTCAACGCCGTTCTTCTGCGCCCACTCCCGGTTCGCGACCCCGAACGCGTCGTCGTTTTACACGATCAACTGCCAATGTTGAACTTGCCACGCGCTAGCGTCTCGGCTACCCAGTTTCGTGAGTTCAGTCAGAGAGAAGACCTGTTCGAGTCTTCTGCGGCTTTGCTGCGGGCCGATCTCAATCTCACTGGCCGGGACCAGCCACTGCGTGTCGAGGCCATGCAGGTAACCGCGAGCCTCTTCCGCGTGCTGCGCATCAATCCAATCCTCGGCCGCACCTTTACAGCAGCCGACGATACCTATGGGAGTTCGCATGTCGTAATGCTAAGCCATGATCTTTGGCAGAGATTATTCGGCGGCGATCGTAATGCAATTGGGAAGAGGTTGCATCCAGCCGGCGGAACTTACCAATTGGTGGAAGGGAGCTTCGAAATAATCGGTGTGATGCCGGAAAGCCTCGAACTGCTGTATCCCCATGTTGAGCTTTGGATACCTGCGGCATTCCCTCCGGAATCATTCTCGGAGGAGAATCGCTGGCAGTTGGCCTATGACATGATCTCGCGGCTTCGACCGGGCGTGACACTTGCGCAGGCACGAGCAGGCATGGCAACCGAGGCTGCGCGTTTCAATGACAGTACATTCGCTAAGTTCGGCATGGAAGTGCGTCCCCTAGTGGACGAGCAGGTGGGCGACGCGCGCACGCCGCTCTACATCCTTTTGGGTGCGGTCGGACTGGTCTTGCTGATTGCCTGCGCCAACATCGCCGGTCTGCTCTTGGCACGAAACGGCGCGCGGATGCGGGAGTTCGGCATACGCGCTGCGATCGGCGCTGGGCACGCGCGCATTGTTTCGCAGCTTCTGACGGAGAGTTTGTTGCTCTCGATTGCCGGAGGGGCGCTGGGTCTACTGCTGGCGCGGGCCTGTATCGCCGTGTTGATTCGTATGGCCCCTAGGGATTTACCTCATGTTAATACAGTTCGGCTCGATCTAGGCGTTCTGGGCTTCGCGCTCGCGCTAACGCTCCTGGCAGGTATCGTGTTCGGCCTTATCCCTGCACTTCAATCAGCGCGGATTGACCTGGCTGAAACACTCAAGGAAGGCGAACGAGGGAGCGGGGCCGGTCGCGGAAAGCAAAGTCTGCGCCGCACGCTTGTGGTATCTGAAATTGCGATTGCGCTCGTGTTGCTCGTATGTTCGGGCCTTCTATTGCGAAGTTTCGCGAAGCTCCTCGATGTGCACGCGGGATTTGATCCCAGCAACTTGCTAACGATGAATGTGTCGCTTTCTCCCGCGAAGTACAGGGACAGCGGGCGTATGAAAGCATTTTCAGACGCAGTTGTCGATCGCGTTTCCAATCTCCCAGGAGTCACACACGCTGCGTTTGCGAGCGGTGTTCCGTTTTCATCGTACGGCTACAACGTGATCTTCCAAATCCGTGACCGCCACGCAGGGGCGCACGATCCGACGCCACACGCCAACGATATGTATGTAACGCCAGGCTACTTCGAAACGATGCGGATTCCGTTGATTCATGGGCGTCTTTTTGAACAGAAGGAAATGCGCTCGGGAAATGTTCTCGGTCCTGGAGCGGTAGTCGTCATTGACGAGGCCTTGGCAAAGCGTTTATGGCCGGGCCGCGACCCACTTGGTGCGGAAATCGGCTGGGAAGAAGGAAAATGGGCCACAATCATTGGAATCGTGGGCGATGTCCACGATAGTGATCTGGCCGTTGAATCCAAGGGAATGTTCTATGTGCCGGGTTATGGCGGAACAACATTGGTTGTGCGCACCGCGCCAGACCCGCGGGCTCTCATCGGCGCAGTGCAGGGGGAGATTCACGCGGTGGATGCAGAACAACCCGTCTACGACATCAACACGATGAGTGAACTCGTGGCGGTCTCGCTCGCCCGCCGACGATTCGCGGTAACTCTGCTTGCGCTCTTTGGGGCCTTGGCGCTGGTTCTGGCTTTCATCGGCCTCAATGGCGTGATTGCCTATCTGGTGACACTACGAACCCACGAAATTGGCATCCGCATGGCCCTCGGTGCCCAGCACGCGGACGTGTTGCGCCTCATCCTCTCGCAGGGATTGTTGATGTCATTGGCAGGGGTTGCCATCGGCCTGGTTGCCGCTCTGCTTGCCACACCATTGCTGGCGAGTCAACTGTTCGGCGTTCATCCGACCGACTCCCAGACTCTCGTTGCTGTAACTCTGCTTTTGATGGTGGTCGCTATGGTTGCAAGCTACCTTCCTGCGCGCCGCGCCACACGCGTAGACCCCATGGTTGCCCTGCGCTACGAATAGCCCATGGTTCTTCGAACCACAACGAACCATGAAAATAATCTCGAGAAGGAAATATCCTGGAGCGACCGTCAAGTGGACGAAGGCCGATTTATTCTGGCGCGATTAGAGCCCGTAACAAGCAGGCTATTCCTCTGGCGTGCGCATTATTATGCGGAGCAAGAATCGGGTCGAGGGCAACTTTCACAAGGGTTCCACACATCTGCTCGGCATAATTACCTCCTCTTCATAAGCTCACGTTTCGTCGAAGGCGAACTCGTCAGCTCGACCTACGAGCGGCCGAACGGCAAGGGCAAGAAGTCGGCGACGACCAAGATCACGTCCTGGTCCATTCGTGCCGATGTCGTGCGCAAGCTCGATCGCGGCGAACCCCAGCCGGAGACGGATCCGGTCGCGGAAGCCGCCGCGCCGGGCGAAATGCCGTTCTAGGGCGCCTCTCGTTCTGGGCCTCCCGGCGTTGCCGGGAGGCTATTTTTTTGCGCACCGTCTTGGCCGGAATACCGGCCAAACTCCGAAAACGCAACACACGCCGCAGCTTCCTGCTCACGATGTGCACGCGCAGGATGCCGTCCCCCGCATCACCGCGAAAGAGCCATACGGCAGAGCCTGTCGCCCGTTCTGTCACCGTACCTCCCGAACGCCTGGAGACCGGTCATGAACGAGAGGCCGAACTGCCATTGCCCGCTTTGCCTGATTGAAGAGAAACTTCGCGCGGAGCTTGCCGACCCCGACAACCAGGAACGTCACCGCATCATTCTCTGCTCGTCTCCGCGTCTAGTCGTGTTCCGGACTGCCGCTGATCTCTTGTCGCACTTGCAATCACTGAACGGGAATGCCTCGTCCGACCCGCTCCTCGGCGAGCTCCTCGAAGCGCGGGCCCTCTTTCCCGGTGACGTTGCCGACAGCGTTTTCCTCCTATTGTTTCTCCCCGTGCTGCACTCTACCCTCCGCCGGGTGCGCAAGCGCTATCCCGCGCTATCCCGGGAAGACGCCGCGCAGCAAGCCCTCGGTGCGCTCTTCGCCTGCCTCGCTTCCGCGCGTCTTCGGGAGCGCCACACCTATCTCGCGTGGGCCATTGCCCGCAACGTGCGCCGCGCTACCTTCGAGTGGGCGGCCCGAGAAGCGAAGTCTCCGCTCGAAGCTCTCGGGCCCGAGGATCCCCAGGAAACGAACTCTTTCGAATCCGCTGCGGACTCCTTCGAGCGTGCCGCGCTCCTGCGGCATTTTTTCGGCCGCGCCGTGCAAGGCGGAACGCTCACGCCCGGCGAACTCGATCTTATCCAGTTCAAGCTTCAAGGCGGAGCCGAAAACGGCGCGTTTTCAAATGCCAAGCGCCAGCGGCTCAAGCGCCTGCTCGGGAAGCTCCGAAGACTGGCCCATCGCAATCGCGGGAACAGCGCGTGAGATCCGCTTGTGTCTATCAAGGTCTTTGCTTTGCAGTCTCTCTGTTGCCGTTCTCTACCGTGACCTCTCTCTTTCAAAAACGTGTCGCAGTCACCTCGAAATATATTTTCGCTTTTCGGCGACACGTTTTTCCCTTCTTCCGCTGATTAGGTATAGAGAGGGGAGTTCACGCGGAAGTTCCTTCGGAACGCGCCAAGGCCCGCTATGCCGGGCTCCCCGGCGGGATCGCTCGCGGCATCTGCGGAAGCCGGAGGAGCGGGGAAACCGCGCCGGGCCTTGGCCTTCCGGCGTGTGAATCCCCCCTCGGGATCGTGCTTCGAAATCCATTCTGGAGGTTCCATGAAGATCAAGCGCATTCCTTTCTTTGGAAGTTTCACCCGCGCCGCCTTCCTTTTGGCCGTCGGCCTGGTTGCCGCCGCTCCGCTCTTCGCGCAAGGCGCTTCCCCGTGGGAGAACGCTGTCAACGTCCTGCAGCAGGCCTTCACCAGCACCATAGCGCGTGGCCTTTCGCTCGTCGCCATCGTGGTGTCTGGCCTCACCTTTGCTTTCGGCGAAGGCGGCTCGAAACGCGTCCTCGCCGGCGTTCTCTTCGGCGTGGGCATGGCTATCGCTGCCGTCAACTTTATGGCTTGGCTTTTTCCGTGAGATTGGGCTTTTGAATCTGGAGTCGGGGAGCGCTTATGGCAAACGCGAGACGAATCAACCTGGTACATCGTTCACTCTCCCGGCCCCTCACCATCCTCGGTGCCGAGCGAAAGCTCTTCTTTTTCGCCATGTGCCTTGGGGCGGGAACCTTCAACCTGCTCAATAGCTTGCTCGGCGGTGTGTTGATCTTCGCGCTGCTCTACTTCCTGGCCCGCTGGGCCACGCAAACCGACCCGCAAATTCTGCGCTTTCTGCTGACAGCGGCCGCACTGCGCAGCCAATACGACCCGATGAAATTTACCCCGATCGTTGTCCGCAGGGATGGCCATGCTTAGGCTTAAACGCATCATCAAGAACTACCAGGAGACCGGCTCGCTCAATGAGCGCGTGAATCTGTATGGATTCATTGGCCCCGAAGTGTTCCTTACCAAGACCGGCGAGATCGGTCTGGTTCTTGAAGTGCGCGGCGTCGATTACGAGTGCCTCGACCGAACAGCGATTGATGCCTTGACGAAGCGGCTCGAGTCCGCGTTAAAACTCTTTGGTGACGACTATCGCGTCTACCAGTACCTGTTCAAACGAAACAACGAGACCATCCCCTACAAACTCTACGGCAACCCGGTTGTGGACGCGGCGATCGAGAATCGCATCGCCTATCTCGCGAGCAAGGCCGACACGCTTTTCTCTCTATCCATTTACTACGTGATTCTCCATCGAGGATCGCAGATTTCACAATCGCTCGGAAACGCTCTTGCGCAGTTTCCATCGAATCCCAAAAAGGCGCTGGCCCTACTGTCCGCTCGCCTCTTTGCCAAAAAACAAGTCCTGGTCCTGGGGGCCGAAATCAGCAAAGCTGAGGCCGCCCTGCTGCAAAAAGCGCGCAGCTTTACGCTCCAGGTCAGCGATTTTCTTCCGGTTCGCATTCTCTGCAAGCAGGAAGCGTTCCGCGTTCTCAAAAAGACCCTCAACTTCCACCCCGACAAGATCGAACTCGCCAAACTCAAGCACGACACGTTTCTCGACTACTACCTCTGTGAATCGCAACTCGAATGCCACCGCGGCCATCTGCGCGTGGACGACTACTACGTGAAAGTCTTGACGCTGAAAGAGCCTTCTGCACATAGCTTTCCGCTGATTTTCAAACGCCTGCTTGAAGTCGAAGCCAACTACTACGTTGTCACCGAATGGAAGAAAGAAGACCCCGGCAAGACCAGGCGCAACATCCAAGCCAAACGCCGGCATTTCCATAACACCAAACGTTCGTTTTTCAGCCAGGTCAGCCTGAACGACGCTCCCGCCCAAGACACGCTGCTTGACGATTCGAAGGAGTCGCAGGTCCGGGAACTCGGGGAAGGGACTAAGGAGATCGAACTGCACGGGAACTACTTCGGCCAGTTTTCACTGACCGTCGTCATCTATGACCTCGACCCGGCCAAGGTCGACCGTGCATGCGCTGAATTCTATAAAGTGTTCAGCGTCCATGACGCCCAGCTCTATGAAGAAAAATACAACCTGCTCAATGCATTTCTCGCTGCGGTTCCCGGCAACCACGTCTTTAACCTCCGTTATCTGTATCTGCTGAATACCAACTACGCGGACTTTTCCTTTCTCTTTACACTGCATGGTGGTGAGTCGCACAACCGGCATCTCCGCCAGGAATACCTGGCGGTCCTTGAAACCAATCATCACACGCCATACTTTTTGAACCTGCACTACCGCGATGTCGCGCATAGCATGGTTCTCGGCCGGACCGGGGCTGGGAAATCGTTCCTCCTCAATTTCCTCATCACCAATTTGCAGAAATATGACCCGCACACTTTTATCTTCGACCTGGGAGGGAGTTTTCGAAGCCTCACTCAGCTTTTCGGCGGTTCCTATGTCCGCGTTGGCCTGGAATCCGAGAATTTCAAGATCAACCCGTTCTCTCTCCCGCCTAGCAAAGAAAATCTCGATTTCCTCGCTCTCTTCCTGAAAGTCCTGCTGCAAGGAACCCGAACCGGTGAACTCGACCCTGCCGTCGACCGCGATCTTTATCACCAGATCGAAAATCTGTACGCGATCGATCCCGCGCTTCGCACTCTGGGGGTATTGGCGAATACGCTCGGCCATGATCTTAGAAGCCGACTCGCGAAATGGACGCGCGGTGGTCAGTTCGGATTCCTCTTCGACCATGCCGAGGACACGGTCTCGTTTTCCCGCTTTCAGTGCTTCGACTTCCAGCGCATGAGCCAGTACCCGGAGCTTTTGGAGCCTCTGCTCTTCTACATCCTGCATCGCGCCAATGCGCTCATCTCCGATCGGCAGATTTCCTCCATCTTCAAAGCCTTCTTCATCGACGAGGCGTGGGTGTTTTTGAAGAATGCCAGTATTCAGCGGTATGTCGTCGAGGCCCTCAAGACATGGCGAAAACACAACGCCGCCATGGTGCTCTCCACGCAATCGCTCGACGAACTCAAGCGTTCCGAGATCCTCGACGTCATCGTCGAAAGCTGCTCCACCAAAATCTTTCTCGCCAATCCCGACATGGACCGCGACCTGTACCGGCGGCAGTTTCACTTGAATGAAAGCGAAGTCGAACTCATCGCGAGCCTCATCCCGAAACAGCAATTCCTGATCAAGACGCCGGAACTGGCCAAGGTCGCCAATCTCACCGTGGACGCCAAAAGCTATTGGCTCTACACCAACGATCCTTACGACAACAAGAAACGCAGAGAGGCCTTTGAAACCTACGGTTTCGAGCGCGGACTCGAAGTGCTGGCCGGAGGACGGCCGTGAACCTTGTGCTTTCTCCGCCTTGCGCTCGCCCTGCTGTACATATTCCTGCCGCTCGCGCTCGAGCGATTGGCCAGGTTCGCTTCTTTCCGTCCAGTGGCTGGTGCAGTTGTTTGCAGATCAGGAGCAAAGTTCCCAGTAACACAAATCGTTCTTAACAAGGAGCAACTCGATGAAACTAGCGATAGAGAATCGGTGGTACCGCTTTTCGGTTCGCGTTTGGCCTTTGCTGCTTATGGCAGTGGTCTTCGCGGCGGCGCCCGAGCGGGCGGCAAGCGAAGCGGCACGGGTCGTGAAATACGGCAAAGAAGACATCGTCCCGGTCCGCGCGAAGCTGCGCTTTTCGACACTGATCGTGCTACCCGATGACGAGGAGATTCTCGATTTCACCACCGGCGACAAGGAATTCTGGATCATCAACGGCTCGCACAACCTCTGCTACGTCCACCCGGCCCAGGCCGGTATCCGCAGCAACCTCAATCTCATCACCGCCAGCGGACACGTCTTTTCGTTTGTGCTGATCGAGATCAGCAACGATCCCAATGCCGAACCCGACCTCAAGATTTTTGTGGAGCCCAAGGAAGGTTCCGGCGTCGCCGGCAAAAGCGGACTACGCGGTTATGTAAGTGCCGGCGAGGCAGAGGCATACAAGAAAGAGCTGGAAGCTTTACGCGCGCAGACGGCAGAGCAGATACGCGCCGTGCAAGCGCAGGCAGGCGAGCAGGTCAATCGCTTCCGCTCGGGTTACGCGACCAAACTTCAGTTTGACTACCTCCTCGACAGCAAAGCCGCGCGCGAACCGTTTCTCGTTTCGACCATCTATCACGACGACACCTTCACCTACATCAAGTGTGCCGCTCGCGAAAAACCGGCGCTGTACGAAATGAAGGACGGAAAACCAAACCTGATCAGCTTCCAGCTCGAAAACGGCGTGTACATCGCTCCCAAGATCCTCGACAGCGGCTACCTCGCCATCGGCAAAAGGAAGCTGCCATTTACTCGGCAAATTTCCGCGAGGTAAGGAGCGGCTATGAACCAGCCGAATCAAGTGCAAGACCATGTTCCCAGGCCGCCTGGCCTGCTGCCGAAAAATGTCCAGTCCTGGCTGCTCATTAGCCTGGCGCTGGTGATGGTCCTTATTATGTGGCTGACCGGTGGCAAAAAACCGCAGCCTCTGGCCAAGGCAATTCCGCCCGCGCCTATGGTGCAGGCCCCACTCGAAGTCAACGACGCCAAAATCGCCGAATTACAGAACCGCATTCAGGAGCTGCAGCGGGAGCAGCTGGTGGCCGAGAACGCTCTCGCGCAGCCGAACCATCCTGCGAACACCACGACGCCGGACTTGCCGCAAGCGCAGCAGTCCGCCGCGGCGGGAAATGGCTCCGCCGACCGCCCGGAAGACGTCATCCGCGCAGAGCGCAAGAAGCGGGAGTATCTTTCGCTTTTCTCGTCGAACGTAGCTCTCAGTTACCGCAAGCCTGTGGCTGCCGCTACGGCACCTGCCGGCGAGCAGAATTCTGTTCCCCCTGCACCCGAATTGGCTCAGATCGCTCAGCCCTGGAAAGAAATACAGTCGAATTCCGTCCCGTTAATGGCCGCTTCTTTTCCCGCTCCCGTGAAAAAGGATGCAGCGGAACCACCCGTTGACCGAAAGGAGGAAATCCAGACTCCTGCCGCCGCGTCGGCTGGCGCCGGCAATGCGGCGGCAGGAAAAACCTACGTGCTGTTTGAAGGAAACATCCTGGAAAGCGTTCTGATCAACCGCCTCGACGGCCAGTTTTCTGGCCCCGTCGAGTGTCTGGTCTCAACCAATGTCTACTCGAGCGACCGCCAGCATCTCTTAATCCCTGCAGGATCGAAGCTGCTCGGTGAAACCTTGCGGGTGGACAACCTCGGGCAAAAGCGTTTGGCTGTGGCTTTTCACCGCCTGCTCATGCCCGACGGCTTCTCCATTAGCCTAGACCGCTTCAAAGGCCTGAACCAAATCGGCGACACCGGGTTGCGCGATCAGGTCAACAACCACTACCTGCGCATCTTCGGCGTTTCGCTCGCCATCGGTGTTCTCGGAGCCGTCGCCGAAGCCGGAACCGGGAATGCGTTCACGTCGTCAAGCACCGATCTTATGCGTCAAGGACTTGCGGGAAGCATGGCCCAGTCGTCCGCGCAGATTCTGGACAAGTTCCTTAACATTCTGCCCACGGTCACGATTCGCGAGGGTCATCGCGTCAAAGTCTATCTGTCGGGCGATCTCGCCCTGCCCGACTACCACAATCACAAAATGCCTTCCGATTTATGAAGGCTCGAAAGGATAAAAGTTCGATGAAGAAAAAAATTCTGCTTGCTTTGCTCGTGGTGGCCCTGGGAGTTGCTACCGCTTCCGCGCAATTTGGAAGCGGGATCGTGTATGACCCGACCAACTACCACAACGCATTGCTTCGGTACTACCAGCTCCAGCAGCACCTCCTGCAGTTGCAGAAGAGCTACGCCAAAATCACTTCCCAACTCGAGCTGGCCACGCAGATGGCACGTTCGATCCAGAACATGCCGGCGCGCTACCGCGCGCTATTTTCGCAGTGGCGCAATGTTTCTTCGCTCGACACCTTCGGAAACACCGGTTCCTGGATTAACGGCATCAACACCGGCCTGCTGCCCAACATCAACAGCGGTTACCAGCGGTCCACCACCCAACTGCTGCCATATAGCCGCGATCATCTTTCCGGCATGGACGCTTCGCAACTCGAACGCGTCGAATCCCAATACGCGTCGGTCCAACTGGTCGACGGCGCGAACCTAAACGCCATGGCCACCATCGGCTCCATCCGGGGCAGCGCCCAGAATATCCAGACGCAGATGGGCAACCTCGAACAGGACTCGTTCTCAAGCGACTCCGGTCTCAACAGCGAAGTCTCCGTCCTCAATAAGATCAACGCGGCGGGAGTCCTGACCCTTCGCACCCTGCAGGATTCGAACAAACTCCTGGCGTCGCTTCTCGAACAACAGACCATCATCGCCAAGCAGCAACGCGACGCCAGCACCGGGGCAATCAACGCCGATATTTCCCGGCAAGCCAGCCTGGCCGGAAATATGAGCCAGGTCACAAGCACCATCACCGATTCGCTCGAAAACTTCCGCATGCCGTGAGCCTGCGGACACCGTAAACCCACGGCGAAGGAGCCGATCCTGTGCAGACTGACTTCCTGCAGTACATCTTTCAGGCCATCAACAATCTGCTCACGCAGAATCTCGGCTTCTTCGACGCCATGGGCCAGAACCTTTTTCGCATGTTTTCCACCATCCTCATCGTCTGGTTCGGCGTAAAGTCGGCGCTCTCTGCCGCAAGCGGCAAACAGCCCTTCCCGTTCGACAACTTCGCCAGTCTTCTCCTGACCATCAGTTTTGGTTTCGCCATGGTCAACTACTACAGCACGCCGATTCCCGGCGTGGGAACCAGCTTCCACAACCTCATCACCGATGAAGCACACTTTCTTTCGAGCCGAATCGACCAGGCGCAACTGCAAAACGTCGTGGCGCAGATCGCGGACTTTCAGTCCCGCATGGATTCACCCGGTTGGGGAGATTTCCTCGGCACTGCGATTTACATGGCCGTGATCATTCTGCTTGCGACCGCTCAGGCCGCAGCACTCATCGTCATCGCCTACGGCTTCATCGCCACCGCCGTCTGTGTGCTGGTTGGCCCGGTCTTTATTCCGTTCTTTATCGTTCCCAAAATGGAGTGGCTCTTCTGGGGCTGGTTTCGTTGCTTCCTCCAATATGCCTTCTATCAGGTGGTCGCTGCGGCCGTGGTGTATGTGATCGGGAATCTGATCCTCGGCGCTCTGCGCCTTCCGCCAGCGGGCGCTCTTTCCACCGTCCAGCTGTTGGCCTGGTTTCCAGTCCTCCTCATTACCTTTCTCGCCTCCATCTACACCCTTCTGAAAGTCCCCGCTCTCACCAATCATATTTTCAGCGGCACCGCCGGTGGCTCTTCGGCCGGATTGCTCGAAGCGGCGGCCGCCGCTGTCGCAAGGAGGAAGTCCTGATGGATGGCGACAACACCTTTCATGACGCCAAGCGCCTGTATCTCGAATCGTGTGGTGATCCCATGGTGACCAATACCTATTTGAAGATTGCCCTCGCGCTGCTGTCGATGGTTTGCGTCGCATTGGCGCTGATTGATTTGCGCACCATCCGCACCTTTCAAAACTTCCGCCCTCTGGTCATCCGCATTGACGATCTGGGCCGCGCCGAGGCCATCAACTACCACCACCTCGAATACAAACCGCAGGATGCCGAGGCGAAATATTTTCTCTCGCAGTTTTGCTCGCTGTATTACCGGCGGAACCGCTACACCATCCAGAACGATTTCGCGAAGGCCCTGTTCTTCCTCGACGGCAAGCTGGCTACCGGTATTCTCGACGCCTACCGCAAGGACGACATCATCCGGAAATTCCTCACCAATACCTCCGCCCCCGAGATCGATATCGATGTGAAGAAAGTCGCACTGGAACAGATGCAGGACCCGCCGTATCGCGCCCGCGTGGATTTCTATATGGTGTATTACTCGCCCGCCGACCGTAGCGAACTGAAACGCGATCTCTACACCGCGAACTTTGTTTTCGTATTCAAGACCAACCTCCCTAACGAATTGATCCCGATCAACCCTCTCGGCATGACCGTCACGTATTTCCGCGAAGACCAGGCGTTCAAATGACTCCTCACGCGCCAATCCGGAGCGAAGCAGTCGAGGTCCGGCGCCGGGCAACATCGGCCCAACCTCGGCAGGCCACGACCGATGGGCAGGGATGTGGCGCACGCCGGCAGGAGGACCACAGGGGGAAGAAGAGACGTAGTCCTCGACACTCCAGGCGTGCTGCTGGCGGGCCTTGGTTGCTGTCCGGGAAAGAACTGGCCACTTTTCTAGGAGCCTCCCGATGATTGCTAACGTCCTGCTCATCACCATCGCCATCCTGATCGCACTCGGTTTCTGGCTTATGGGCGAGCTGAAATTTTTTGTTCCCTACAAACTCATTCTTTGGCGCGCGTACGCCACACCCATCCTGGTGTACGTCGCAGTCTTGGCCGCCAATGTGTTTGCCACTGCGTTTGTTCTCATCCGCAAGCTTTTTTTGAAGGACACCGGACGAAAACTGACCCACCTCGACAAGCAGCTTCACGTGGGCCAGACCGAGTTGCCCGCGCCTTGGCTTGATCAGGAGACCGATTGAAATGTCCCGAGGCTACCAACCCGAACACCATCTGGAGCCACCGGCGGCTTCCGAGGACCGGGAGCCCAACACCACTGATCCATCGAAGGCCGATGAGGCGCGTGAGCAGACATCGAACGATGCGTCGCAATCGGCGAGCCGCGAGCCAGACCGCCGGGGAAAACGCTCTGTTGAAACTCGGACTGTCCACGAACTGCGTGGCCGAACCTATCGCCTCCGGACCTCCGAAATGGTAACGCTGGTGGAACTCGGGAAATTCCGCGCCGTAGCCAGGGAGGATCTTGCGGAATTTGTCTATGACGGCAACTACGTTCGCATGAGGCCCGACGTGGAAAATCTTCTTCGCCAGGGTCTCGTCGAAATGAAGTCGGTTCCTCACGAGGAAATGGGCTCCCGCCGGCTGCTCACTCTTACTAAGAACGGTCATCGCTTTCTCACGCAAACCCAGAGCGCCGGCAAGGGTCAGGCCCTGTATCACGGCTTCAGCAAACCCCGCGAGGCCCATCACGACGCCGACCTCTACCGGCTCTATCAAAAAGCGGCCGCGAAGATCGAAAGCCAGGGAGGCCGAAACCTGCGCGTCGTTCTCGACTACGAATTGAAAAAACGGGTCTATCACGACCTCGCGAAACTCGATCCGGATCGCACTTCCGCCCAAAGCCAACGCAGTGTCGCCGAACAGCATGGGCTTCAAGCGGTGCGCGGAAAAATTCCCGTGCCTGACGTTCGAATCGAATACCAAACTGGCGATGGAGAACGAGCTCGCGTGGACCTCGAACTGGCTACCGGTCACTACCGCGGGCGAAATCTCGCTGAAAAGGTGCTCGCCGGATTCTCGCTTTACGCTCGTGCAGATGATGTTTCAAAGCTTAGGAGGATTTTGGATCAACGTGAATTGACGGCGGAGATTTTATCGCTATGAAAATGCCCCAGGAACAAGTCGAACGAATTGCCGCTTTGGGCTATACGGAACCAGAGGCCCGCTTCCTTTACATCGTGGCGACGCATTCCGGCTACTTCACTCTGCGCCACTTCAACGCCTTTGCCGGCGTCCATCCTGGGAAGCGTTCCATGTCTTTCGCGCAGAAGCTCCTGAAACACGCTCATGCCACCATGCGCGATTACATGGGCAAGGGGTCGGTGTTTCATCTCTTTTCCCGGCTCATCTACGGACGTATTGATAAGGATAACGTCGGCAATCGCCGCCGGCACTCGTTCGATTACATCCGCACGCGCCTGGTGCAAATGGACTTTCTTCTGGAGAATCCAGATCACGACTTTCTGGAGACCGAGAGCGACAAGCTAAATCTCTTCTGCGAATCTCTCGCCGTTCCGAAGGACGTTCTCCCTGCGAAGATCTACGAGGGCGCTCCTGGCAGCCATCCGACGATCCGCTATTTCGTGGATAAGTTTCCACTGTTTCTCGCGGCCCCCATCCCGGGTGCCTCGCCGGTGGTCACCTTCGGTTTTGTAGATTCCGGCACGGGAAGCCTGTCGAGTTTTGTTGCGCATCTGGCCGCTTATCAAGGGCTCTTCCGGCACTTGAAGTCGTTTCGTCTGCTCTACATTGCGCCGCGCGCTACCGAGTTTCGCCGCGCCGAAGAGCGCTTCCGCTCGAACGTCAAGCAGCCGCTCGAATCCGACGTGCCCGGCGAAATCCTCCGCTACTTCGTTATTCGCCGGAAGTGGGAGAGGCACGAGTACGTCGTGCCGGTGACCGCCGACTTTGAGTTTCTGAACGACGCGCGGCGGCGCTTTCATGGCCATCGCTTCGAGAATCTCTACCAGGCATGGATCGCGGGCCGGATTACCGAGCAGGAACTGCGGATCGAATTTTCCCAGCCGATTCCGGAACAAACCGTTTTCTTTGACACCTATCTTGTCCGGAATGGGCGCTCACCCCTCGACGAAACCCACCGGCACGGAGTGAGCGGCGCATGAAAGACGCGGTTCACTCTGCGCTGAACGGAAGTTATTGCGAGCCCTGCGGTTGCGCAAGACGCGACGATTGATTTTGCACATGGGCAAAACACAGAACTGGGAAAGCCTATGGCTCACGAGGTGTCTTGCCCCCCGAGTCCAGTTAGGCCAAAGAGAAAGTAGAAGGAAGGAGAGCACATGTCGATCATCAACAAACCGCCGGAGATGGTGAAACGCGAGTACGAGTTGCAGGAGCCAATCGCGGTGGCCGTCGCGAAGTACGCGGCGTTCATCGCCAGCACGCCGGATCATGTGGTGAACTCCGCGCTCAAGATGGTGCTTTGGAGGGACGCCGACTTCCGGCGCTGGCGCAAGCAACAGCAGACGCCCAGTGTCCAGAAGGCAGGTCACGCTGCTGCGCAGGCGGCACGAGCGTGATTGAAAGGTTTCTTCAGGCGAGGCACTTCCTCGCCGGTATCCTCGCGGCGGCCACCGGAATGGCCCTTTATTTTCTGTGGCCATTCCCGGTTGCCAATCTCTTCCTCCAGGTCATGGCCCTTCGGTCCTCGCCCGCTTTTCTTTTTTTCAAGTACTCCTACACCCTCTTCCTCTACACCACGCCGTACATCGCCTACTCCATCCTGTTTTCTGGGGTGTACATTTTCGCGCTCAAGGCTACCCGCAAGACTCGCGCCGGCAAATTGCCCCCGTACCCGGACCCAGCGAAACGAACCGAACTTTCGCTTATTGTTGGCGAGCTGCACCATCCGCGCACACAAGAGCCGTCGGAAACACCACGCTGGCTCGCCATCCCAGAACGTGGGCTTTTTACCGGCATCGCCATCGTGGGCGCAGTCGGGTCGGGAAAAACGGCGGCGTGCATGTATCCGTTCGCCGAACAGATTCTCGCCTACAGGGCTGCGGACAAAGGCCGGCGCGTTGGTGGACTCATTTTGGAAGTGAAAGGAGATTTCTGTGCGAGGGTATACGACATCCTCAAACGGCACCACCGCGCTGAAGACTACATCGAAATCGGCTTCACTTCCGAGTACCGCTACAACCCTCTTCACAATGACCTCGATGCTTACGCGCTCGCCTACAACATCGCTTCGCTTCTAAATAATCTGTTCGGCCGGGGCAAGGAACCCTTCTGGCAGCAGGCTTACACCAACCTCGTCAAGTTCATCATCCTGCTGCACAAAGTCGCTTTCGATTACGTCACGCTCTTCGATGTCTATGAATGCGCCATCAATCCGGAGTTACTGGAAAGCAGAATTAAGGAAGCGGAACGGCGCTTGCTGGAAGCGGATTCGGCGTCGCTCTGGGAAGAAGAATATCTGAAGTATGCGAAGGACCTCGAACCGTTTCCGTTCCGGCTGGACACGGAATCAAACCGCTACCGCTCGCCCCTGACGCCTGGTCTCGCCGCCGTGTTGAAAGCCAAGGCCATCCAATGGGAGGCGGAAAGTGCCTCCCGTAAGAATCCCGTTCCAGCGCAAAAGAAAGCACAGCTCGAAGCGGTCCGCAGGTGGTTTTTTCACGACTGGCGAAGAATTGAGCCCAAGCTGAGGAGCTCGATTGTCGAAGGTATTTCCGTATTCCTCTCGCTGTTCGATGACAACCCGGACGTAAAGCGCACCTTCTGTCCACCCGCTGAGTGTTATGACCCGCACGCCAACGTCGACCTCAAATTCGGCAAACCGCTGCCCTCGTTCTCCTGGCTGATAGACAGCGGAGCTGTGTGCGGCCTGAATTTTCCGATTGGCATGAATCCCGGTCTGGCGAAAGCCATTGGCGTGATGATGAAGCTGGACTTCGAGCGGGCCGTGCTCAATCGTGTGCCGGTGATGGAAAACAATCCCGACAGTTATTTCCGGCAGGTCCTTTTTCTCTGCGATGAATATCAGCATTTCGCCACGGTCGGCGAGAGTGAGCCGATCGGCGATGAAAAATTCTTCAGCCTCTCGCGACAACCAAGATGCATTCCGATCATCGCCACGCAAAGCATCAGTTCATTGAAGTCCGCACTGCCCGGCGAATCGTGGCGCACCCTGCTGCAAACCTTTCGCACAAAAATCTTTCTCTCCCTTTCAGACGACTTCTCTGCACGCACGGCCAGCGAACTTTGCGGTCGCGAGGACAGACTGAAGGCCAGCTACAACCTGTCCGAGAGCGGACACGATGCCCGGGTCAGCCTGCTGACCGGCAAAGCCATGTCGCATAAAGCGAATATCACCGCTTCGAAAAGTTACAGCCCTCATCACGATCTCCGTTTCGACGTGAAGGACTTCATGGAGCTGCGCAACGCACAGTCCATAACCGTCGCCTATGACGGCACCAACCCGATGCCGCCGACATTCTGTTACCTCAAGCCCTACTACAACGATGTCAACAAATCGTACTTCCGGCAGCTTGCGGACGGAGAACTCTAATGAATGGATTTGAAATCATCCTGCCGTTTCTCAAACCCATCGAGCACCTGATTCTCGATGATGCGATCAGTGAGGTCATGATCAACGGGCATGATCACATCTTCATTGAGAAGGCGGGATTCATCGAGCCGGTTCGAGGCGTCAGTTTGGGCGAGAAGTCCTTAATGGTCGCGGTCAAGAACATCGCGCGGCGGCTGGGCGACGATATTTCGGAATCGAAACCCATCCTCGATTCGCGGCTGCCGGACGGGAGCCGCGTGGCAGCGGTCATTCCACCGTGCAGCGTGGATGGCGTGACGCTTACGATCCGCAAGTTCGACGCCCGGCATTTCGGCGTCGAGGACCTGGTTCAAGCAGGAACTCTGGACCGTTGGCTGGCTAACCGGCTCGAAGGCTACGTTCTCGCTCGAAAGAACATCCTGATCGCCGGCGCTACCGGTTCGGGAAAAACTTCGATGCTCAATGTCCTCGGAAAATTCATTCCCTGCGATGAGCGAGTCCTGCTGATTGAGGACACTTCCGAAATCCACATGGGGCAGGACAACCTTGTCCGTTTCGAAGCCCG
Source organism: uncultured Acidobacteriota bacterium (assembly GCA_963732135.1). GTDB lineage: Bacteria > Acidobacteriota > Terriglobia > Acidiferrales > UBA7541 > Acidiferrum. The sequence goes on along the minus strand of CAVSYC010000006.1, from coordinate 880,694 downwards.
GCAACCGCAAAACGGTCTGCCGGCCGTCACCATTCGTGATCTTCTGAAAGCATCGCTTCGCCACCGGCCGGACCGATTGATCGTGGGTGAAATACGTGGAAGCGAGGCCTTCGATCTCTTGCAGCTTCTCAACACCGGTCACGCGGGAAGCCTTTGCACCGTGCACGCAACCTCCGCCAGGCAGGCCTTGGCCCGCTTCACCAGCTGCGTTTTGCAGAGCGGTGTGGATCTGCCCTATCGCGCCGTTAAGACCAACCTGGGTGATTCCGTCAATGTCGTCGTGCACCTCGAACGCCGCCCCGGTCGGCGCTTCGTCTCCGAAGTCGTGGAAATCCACGGCTACGATCCCGATCGCGATGAATTCAACTGCGGCATCATTTTCGATAGTCACAAGGAGCTGCTATGAGTCCCGGCGAAAAACCGGGGCCGTCTCTTTTGTCAGCTCCAGAATATATTCTCGATAATTTCGCGCACACCGACCGCATTGCCATGCTGGTGCTCAACCGGGAATTCGGCGAAACCATCCAACGCATCACCAGCGCACAGAAAGCCGCGAGCCCGGAATTTCAGGCCTGGCTTCGCTACAAGAACGCGAACGGTTCGGATATCTATATCGGAATGAACCCACTCAAAAAAGATGCCGCAACCAGGACCAAGGAGGAGATTGCGTCCATCAAACATGTCTATCTCGATCTGGACCATGGGGGCTCAGCAGCCCTTGAAGCGATCGAGAATTCCAGCCTCGTGCCGAACCCTAATTACGTGCTGAATAGTTCGCCCGAGAAGCATCAGGTGGTGTGGAAAGTCGAAGGTATGAATCTCGAAGAGGCGGAAGGCCTCTTGCATGCCATGGCGCGCGAATTCAGCGGTGATCCCGCGGCGACCGACGCGACTCGAGTTTTGCGAATCCCCGGTTTCGCCAACAAGAAGTACGAGACGAACTTCTATGTCCAGGCCCACAGAGAATCTACAGAAACCTACCATCTTCGTGATTTCAAACTACACATCGACTCGCCCGACTCCCCGCGCCAGAATTACGGCAAACGTGGCAAATCGAGGCTCTCGCCAAGGACCAATCTGAGCCAATCCGAACACGACTGGGCTTTCGCCAAACGGGCCCTCGCCCGCGGTGACGATCCCGAACAGGTCATCCGCCAAATAGCGCAATATCGCGCCGCAGATAAGACCAACCCGGAATATTACGCCCGTTATACCGTCGAGAAAGCGCAAACAGAACTGGAGGACAGGCTGCCCCACAAAAAGTACCGCTGAACCGCAACAACCCAAGGAATCAACCCGAGCCAACATCGAAACGAATGACCCTGAACCAGACGTTCATCGTTCTTCTTTTCTGACCGATGAAAGCGCAATATCAAAACGCTCGTACCACGATCCAAAGGTCGCCAGATCAAACCGGCATACCTTCGTGGACACCGGGCTTGAGCTGCGCGGGCAGACCTTTGTATGTACTCCGAGAAGGCAGCCATCAATCGGCGCAAGCACAATGTAAATTTCCAGGAAGCCTGCGAGCGTTCTTCCGCTTGGTGGACGCAACCGCCGAGGACGAAGCACGAGAAAGAACAATTGGATACATCGAGCGCTCGCGACTGCTCTTTGTGGTGCCTGTGGTGCGCCAGGAAGGAACCATCCGCATCATTTCGGCCAGGCCCGCAACGACGGAAGAGAGAAAAATCTATGAGCATGAATAAGCGTCTAAAGAAGCGGTTCGAAAAACCGCGGCCGATGAGTTCGATCAGCATCCGTATGCCAGAAGATGTTTTGGAGAACCTGAAGAGGTCTCGACCGCACTTGGGTTCAGCGGTTATCAACCCTTTATCCGTTTCTACATCGCACAGTCGCTTCGCAAGGACCTTGCCCGGATCGAAGGCGATCCGGTTGCAATCATGGCGGACAGTCTTCGTCGTCACGGTGTCGCGGACGCCGTCATCGAGGAGGCTGTTGCTGAGGCAACGAAGGGCTAGCTTTCTGCAAAGACGTTTTCTTCTAACCTTGAGCCTTGGGGCACCGACCCTGCTCACCAATCGATGCGGCGGAGTCCAGGGACTAGATCGAAGTGCCGGTCTCGGCTCAACACCGGAAGAGAGTGTTGGCGGCAGAGAGCCGCAATCCAAAGGTCATTGGAAGGAATCGGGGTTCCGGCTCGTTTGAGTTCACCTCGAACGGCGGCATAGGAGGTTGTTGTCTGTTGATCGACGTTTAAAATCCTATACGTTGGAAGGAATTCAACAAGCCAGTGTTCGTAACGCTGCCGCTCGCGTGACTGCTGGATACCATATCGGTATTCGCCTAAGACGATGACCGGAACCGCGATTTGGGTCGCCTTTCGAAGGATCGGTTCGAGGCGCGACGCACCTTCTGCTATGGCGGAAAGGCCGTTCGTGTCCAAAATCATTGTCGATCTTCGGCCTCAATCTGCTCGAACTCCTCTTCGATGAGCCGGTTAATTTTCGCGGTTTCTTTGTGCAAGTGTCGGAGCTTCCCGAAAGCAGCCATCCAAGGCTGTTCCGCCGCCTTGGCGTCGGCTACCAGCTTGTCCTTCACCGCTTCCGTGACAAATTCGCGAAAAGGAATTCCGCGTTCGGCCGCAACGGATTTGGCACGACGAAAGATGGAATCGGGAATTTCCAAAGTGGTTTTCATGAGGTCATACTCCCATATTTATGGGAGGTGGTCAATCGCGCCAGCTCGAGTGAGAGCCTAAAAAACTGAAGATGCAGCTTTTGTTCACTCCCGCCACCTAGCTAAACACATCTAATACGCGCTAATATGTGATAATAACAGCATATAAGAGTTAATTTGACTGCCTGTAAAAAATCCTATATGCTCTATATTATGGCGATATACAGCGTAAACGATATAATCGTCCAGCTCCGCGAAGCGAGAAAGAGCCAAGGACTATCCCAGGTAGAACTGGGCGAACGCCTCGGGGTTACCCAGTCTCAAATTACACGGATTGAACGCGGCGCCAGCGACATCCGACTCTCTACCCTTGTCGAGACGGCGCATGCCCTCGGTTTGGAACCCGTGCTCATCCCCAAACCCCTCCTCCCCGCTGTTCGTCATCTCCTCGCGAAGCAAAAGGGCGGAATCGAACCCCCCTTGAGCACACCGCCCAGGCGGCTCCTCGGAAGTGAACCGGAGGATAGCGATGCCGAAGTCGGATAAGAATAGTCCCACGGTTCTCGAAATCTGGCTTAACCAGACTCGTGTGGGAACACTTACGAATCTTCCCTACGACCAGAATCTGTTCGTTTTCGATGACAACTACATTCGAACAAGTGACCGGCCAGTATTGAGCCTCAGCTTCTACGATGAAAATCGCAACCTCATCGTCGATCCGGAACAGGTGCAAACCAAGGTTCCGCCTTTTTTCTCCAATCTTTTGCCCGAAGGCCGTCTCCGTGAATATCTGGCCGAAACCGCAGGAGTCAAACAGGTCCGCGAATTCTCTCTTCTCTGGCTGCTCGGCACCGACTTGCCTGGCGCGGTCCTCGCTCAAGATTCAGAAGGCGAACCCCTTCCTCCAGAAGATGCCGGCGCCAGGGAAAAGTCAAAGCGACGACAGGAACGCGTCCTCCGCTTCTCGCTCGCTGGAGTGCAGTTGAAGTTCTCCGCGATCGGCAGCCCCGGCAAGCAACTCGCCATTCCCGCAGAGGGACGTGGCGGTGCTTGGATCATCAAGCTCCCATCGCCTCGATTCGCCCTGGTTCCCGAAAATGAATACTCTATGATGAAACTTGCCGCCGCCGTCGGCATCGAGGTCGCCGAAGCCGGACTCATTCCCACCAATCAAATCGAGGGGCTGCCAGAAGAATTTGCCGAAGAAAAAGGCAATTCTCTGTATGTGCGAAGGTTCGACCGCACACCGGAAGGTGGAAAGATTCATATGGAAGACTTCAATCAGATCTACCACCAGTTTCCGCACGACAAATACAAACACTACAGCTACACCAACATGGCACGCGACATCTCCAACTTTCTCGGAGCAGACGCTGTGTCGGAATTTATCCGCCGCCTTACTTTTAACGCAGCGATCGGCAACGCAGACATGCATCTGAAAAACTGGTCTGTCACCTACCCCGATACTCGGACACCGCATCTCGCGCCGGGCTACGACTTCGTTTCTACGATCGCCTACATCAAAGACCGCGAAATGGGCTTGTCCATCGCTAAAGAAAAAGACCCAGGAAAATTGGATCAGACCCTTCTTGAAAGGTTTGCCGTCAAAGCAGGCCTGCCAAAGTACATGGTCGTTGAAACGGCGTATGAAACCGCTGAAAAAACTGTGCGCGCATGGTCGGAGTTGGCTCGCGACCTGCCATTGGACAATCACGCGAGAGAACAAATCGATGAACAATTGCAGCAGGTTCCGCTCACCAGAGAGTTCCTGCGCCCGGCATCGGCCAGAAGCCCCGATACATCTTGCCCACAAACAGGAAAAGACAATATCCGAAGGCGCGACCGGAAAATGGGAGGTTGAGACCTCACCTGCAACGCAGCGCCGGAGCTTACTCAAGAGAATGCTTCTGATTGACTGGAAAAGCTGGATGCGCCCACTGCGGGGTACACCGATTTTTACGGCATCAACGATAAAGGCACGATCGTCGGTGACTATCAGAATAGAACGGGAATCCACGGCGTCGTGCGCACACCCGCGGGTATGGTAACTGATAAGACCGGGCTGAGAAACGCAAAGGTCCAGGGGGTTTGGTTTAGGTCGGACCACTCCCCTTGTACCGCCTCTTCAGCCCGCCATTTCTGCCTGTTGGCGTTGCCAAAATCCCTCAGTGATTTTGCCGCGGGGTGTCCAGTTTGAGGAGCGCATTCAACACTCTATTCTGATGTCTTGGTTGTCGCCGCACGTTCTTTGGCGTCGGCGACCATGGTGATGAAGCGCGGGTCATCGTGCAGCGACTTGAGGTCGGGGTCATATTCCATTTCGAGCGCCCGGATTTTGGGCAGACCGTGGTCAAGCGATTGTTGCAAAAGCGATAGTGCCTCTGAGTGATTCCCTTTGCGAGCCTCGATACCCGCAAGGAGGTAAACCTTCCAAGCCGTGTTCCTAAAATCTGACCCCTCGACGCGGCGGCCGATTTTGATGGCATCTCTGGCCAACCTCTCGGCCTCGGCGTAACGACCTTCCCGAGACAGAACATGCGCCAGGTTTCCCATGGTAGTCAGGGTAGAATTGGCCTCGGGCCCAAGTGTACTCCGGTAGATGCTGAGCGCCTGTCGATCCAATTTTTCCGCTTCGCTGTAGCGACCCTCCAGGAACAAGTCACTCGCGACGCTTCCCAGCGACTGTAAGGTATCTGGATGTTGCGGCCCAAGCACTCTGAGGCGAATGTCGAACGCTTCACGATCAAATTTCTCCGCTTCGGGCGCGCGATGTTCCCGATACAGGTCATACGCTAGGTTGTTCATCGACAACAGTGTGTCCGGATGTTCCGGACCCAACACACGGCGGCGAATGTCTACAATTTCCTGATCCAGTTTTTCCGCTTCGATATAGTGCCCCTGATGGTTAAGACAAAGCGCCAGGTTGCTCATATCCGTCAATGTGTTCTGATTTTCCGGCCCCAGTACCCGGCGGGCGAGCGGAATCAATTCCCGATAAATCTTCTCCGCTTCGTCCCAGCGCCCCTGCTCGAACAGCGCGTCCCCCAAATAGTTTACCGTGGCCAGTGTTTGCGGATTCTCTGGCCCCAGGGTTCGGCGCTGACGGTCTAGCACTTCACGGCTTAACTTCACCGCCTCGGCGAGTTGCCCCTCATCGATGAAATCATTCGCCACGTCGCTCATCACCGCAAGTGTTTCCGGATTGTCCGCTCCCAGGACGCGCTTCCGGATTTCCAGGCTCTCCTTCTCAAGCTCAGTTGCGCGGGGAAACAGTCCGAGGTTGTGGTACACGGTCCCCATGACCTGCATCATCTGAGCCTGAGCGAGCTGGTCTTTCGCCATCCCTGTCTCGATGTTCTTTGACGCTTTGTCCAGAATCTCGCGGGCGGTAACGTTATTACCGCGCTGTTCTCTCGGGTCCGACACCTTGAACATGCCCGTCATGAAGTCGGTGATGCGAGTGGCGCGATCACGCTCGCGGTTGGCGCGGTCACGCTCGAGCCTGGTGCGTTGCAACTGTACGCGCTGCACTACGGCGAAGGCGGCGAGCATGGCTACCAGTCCGGTAGCCACAGCCACAGCGATGCGGTGGCGGCGCGCGTATTTATGCAGGCGGTAGGCGGCGCTTGCTGGCCGCGCCACCACCGGCTCATAGTTCAGATATCGGGTGATGTCCGCCGCCATTTCCGAAGGCGTTCCGTAGCGCCGGTTCCGGTCTTTCTCCAGCGCCTTCATGGTGATCCAGTCCAAATCGCCGCGAAGCAGTTTCGCAAGCTGTCTCGGCTCGCTCCCCCGATTCTCCGCGCTGCCCGTGGAGGACTTCTTGTCCGATGCGATCTTGGTGCTGGGCCGCGGCGGTTCCACTTCGCGCACCTGCCGCAATACTTCATTGACGTTTTTCTTCGAATCAAACGGCAATGAGCCGGTCAGCAGGACGTACAACACCACACCTAGTGAATACACATCCGTGCGCGTGTCCACGTCCTGCAGGCTGGTATCTGCTTGCTCGGGGCTCATGTACCCCGGCGTGCCCACAAATGCTCCCAGCCGCGTCAGCATTGCTTCATCTGGAGCCAGTGGGGTAGTCGCTTTGGCCAGGCCAAAGTCGATGATCCGCGGTAACGGCTTGCCATCGACCTCGGTCACCAGGATGTTCGCGGGCTTCAGGTCGCGGTGAATGATGGCCTTCGTGTGCGCATGCTGCACGCCGTCGCACACCTTGACGAATAGTTCGATGCGTTCGCGGATGTTCAGCCGTTTCTGATCGCAATAATCGGTGATAGCAACGCCCGGCACGTACTCCATCACAAAGTATGGTTGGCCGTCGGGAGTCGTGCCCGCATCGAACACCTTGGCAATCGAAGGATGGTCCATAATGGCCAGCGATTGCCGTTCGGATGCGAAGCGCTTCAGCACCGAATCGTCATACATGCCGGCCTTGATTAATTTCACCGCCACTTGCCGCCGTACCGGAGCAGTCTGCTCCGCCAGCCACACCCTGCCCATGCCGCCTTCGCCCAGCTTTTGCAGCAACCGATACGGCCCCAGGGATATTTGTTCCGCGGACGTCAGGCCGGCCACAGAATCGGCGGTGGGATAGGTCGCGTCCAATCCGGATGTATCAGAATCTGCCTCCGCCAGAGGATCGGAGAACACCGCGTCGGCCTGACGGGCCAGGTATTCCGCTGCGACTTCCATCGCCGGAACTTCGAGGAAGCTGTCGTCCTTCTCGTGTTGCGCCAGGAGCAATTGCACGGCCCGGCGCAGAGCAACATCCTCGCCGCAGGCTTGCTCCAGAAAGGCGTCCCTCGCGTTTTTTTCCTCGTTCAGCGCGGAATCATATAAGCGCTCGATTTTCTGCCAACGCTCAGGCTCCATCCAAGCTCTCCCCGCTCAGCTCGCAACGCAGCCAATTCTTGGCCATCTTCCAGTCGCGCATCACGGTGTCGCTGGAAACCTTCAGCACTTCAGCCGTTTCTTCCAGATTGAGACCGCCGAAAAAGCGCAGCTCTACCACTTGGCTCTTGCGCGGATCCACCTTCGCCAAGGCCTTAAGCGCCTCATCCAAGTCGGCGAAATCCAAGTCCGGCGCTTCCCCCCCGTCCAAAGCCTCGTCCAGGCGAAGCAACGGGATCTTTCCTCCTCGCTTTAGGGCCCGACGAGACCGCCCCCAATCGGCCAGAATCCGCCTCATCGCCTGGGCGCACACAGCCAAAAAATGGATTCGATTTTGAAAATTGTTGTGCCCGGAATCCACCAGACGCACATAAGCCTCGTTCACTAAAGCGGTGGTCTGAAGTGTGTGGCCGGGCGACTCGCGAGCCATGTAGTGCCGCGCCATGCGGTGCAATTCCTTGTACACCAACGGCATGAGCTTTTCGAGCGCGGTTTCGTCGCCATCGTTCCAGGCTTGGAGAAGTTGCGAGACTTCGCTAGACGAGGGTCTTCCCATTGGGCACTAACCTGACTTTAGTGTTTCCCCATCGGGGAGCGGGGAGGAGCTGTACGGGATGTCTCCCAGAGACGGTGCAAGAGGTTAACCCCTCTGGGCGTCTCTGACCAAATATTCTTTTTCGCTCTTGCGGTTTTTCATCCGCCATTTCCGCTTATATCAGTAGGGATAGATATCGGGCCAGCCCAGGGTCGGAATCGTCGTCTAACGCTTGACCCCCTGCGGCATAACCAGAATACGGTTCGCGGCACGCAATTGTCCCCTTCTCCTAAGCCGACCTGAACCCAGCTCCGCTTATCAGAAAATCCAAAATTAGGAGATCTCACATGAAGTCTGGAACCCACCTTCGGACCGTGGCAGGGATGTTGCTTGCCTTGCTCGCAATTGCCGCACAACCTTCTGCTTGGGGCCAAACCTTTACCACGTTTGATCCAGCGGGATCCCAAGGCACCACCTCCACCAGCATCAATCCGGCGGGTCAGATCGCCGGGAATTATTTCGATGCGAACTTCGCGACACACGGCTTCGTGCGCGCCGCGGACGGCGCCATCACGTCGTTCGACGCCCCGGCGAGCATCGCGACTTTTCCTGTTGCCATAACCCCACAAGGATCGATCGTGGGCGGGTACTTAGATGCGAACTTCAGCACTCACATCTTCGTGCGCGCCAAGGACGGCACATTCACCACGGTGGAAATTCCCAGCCCTGGCGCATTCCCCTACGGATTTGTCGCCAATTCCACAGGCGCGATCGCGGGGGCTTTTTTTGACTCCAACGGCAATCCCAAGATCTTCCTTCGCGCTCCCAGCGGCCAATTCACCTTGATTGAGTTCCCGCCCGCATTTCTGACGTTCTTTTTCGTCCCCAACGTCACGGCAATAACGCCGGGCGGGACGATCCTGGGCAGCTATTTTGATTCGAACGGGGGTGTGCATGGCTTCTTGCGCACCATCGACGGCAAGTTCACTACATTCGACGTTCCGAACGCCGCCCTGTCCTTCTTCGAGGGCACTTCGCCTAGCTCTATCAACGACAGCGGAATTGTGAGCGGATTCTTTTTTGACACCACGCAAAATTCCGACCTTCGCGTCTTCCTTCGCGCCAGCAACGGCACCTTCAGCGTTTTCGACACTCCTCAGCTTGGAGCCTCCGGCAGTGCCGCGGCCATCAATTCGCCGGGAGCGGTAGCGGGTAACGTGCAAAACTTCGTTTGCGGCCCAAATTCTTGCACTAACACAATAACCAGCTTCGTGCGCTCCGCCAGCGGCACCGTCAAGTCGGTGAACGACCCCCAGGCGGCGCAGGGTACTACTCAGGTCACTGGGATTAATCCGGCGGGAGTGGTCATCGGGATGTACCTCGACGCAAGTAACGTTCAGCACGGCTTCGTCGAGAAACCATAACACCCTAAATGAGCCGCTCTGTCTGGCTGCCTCCTCCCTGGTTACGGAGCGGCAGCCGGGCAGCGGAGAAAGTGATGACTATGCGCAGCCTTATCCGAACCTTTGCGAAGTTGAATGTCACGCTGGTTGTAGCGCCGATCCTGACCCTGTTTCTTGGTGCTGCTCCGCTGACCGCCCAGAATCTCGCTCCCGAGTACACCGTTCTGGTGGCTTCGGGCTTTCTCTGCGAGTCCGGCAATTGCCCCGCCGGCGCCAAATCGGTAAACCGCGATACTTACGAAATCACCGGCGCGGGCACATTCAACGCGCAAAGCAAGTCCGTAAGTGCCGCCGGCACTTTTACCCACAAAGCTCCGAACGGCACCGTGCTCGAAACTGGTGCCTGGACCTCGAATCAACTCCTTAGTTTTGATTCATACGGCCCTGCGCCGAATGCGCTTCGGCAACGTGGCATCGCTGCAGGAGTTCCAGGCTTCCGCCCCAATCCATCGCCGATGTCGCTCAATCCTGTACCCGTCGGCGGCCTGGCGCTATTTCGGATCCGCCTGCTGCCTGCTTCGGGAATGCCGATGAGCGCCGTGTTGCAGGTAAACTGCGCTTTGGCGGACGCGCCGCGCGATCGCTCTGCGGACGGGATCCGCCTCAAACTGGACAACAGTCCCACTGAATTCGCGGAAGAATTGGGCGGCAGCGTGATGTTCCTGGTGATGCCGCCGCAGGCCACTGCGCCGGGCAAGAATAAACAGCAGGAACCCGGCCCGGATGCGGCACCGACTCCAATAACAAATAATTAGACGCTGTCTCCACAAACCTTCTTTGCGGAGCACTGCTTTTTCGGTTAAAAGCAAGCCTTGGTAAACGCGCTTACCGCAAGGTGGATTTGCGATTAAGGTCAAGCCAGGTCAAGATTCAGCCGGTAGGAAATTCCGCCCTCAAGCGTGTGGTCGATCGAGCCGCCCCTGACCGAATCGAACTTTATGGCTGATGAGAACTAGCCACCGTCACGCAATCCCGGCCATTAGCTTTTGATTGATAGAGGCAGCTGTCAGCGGTGTGCAGCAATTCCTCAGCGGCCAATCCGTTCTCCGGATACGCAGCGATTCCGACGGAAAATGTGACCAGCTCCATGACCTGATCCCGATGAGTGATCCGATGAATCTTCGCCGCCTGGCGAAGATCCTCCACCCTCTTGGCTGCATCCTTCGCAGATGATTCTGGCAGAATGAACGCGAATTCCTCTCCGCCGTAGCGGCAGACCACATCGTCCTCTCGGAAGTGTTTCTGAAACAACCCAGCCATCGATCGCAGCACCGCATCTCCGGCATCATGCCCGTAGGTATCGTTGAATCGCTTGAAATGATCGAGATCGAGAAACACCACGACGAGAGAGTGTTTTTTTCGCTTCGCCCTTTGCAGCTCTCGATCCAGAGCATGCTCCAGGAAGCGGCGGTTGAACAATCCTGTCAGAGGATCGCGAATCGATTGATCGCGGAGGGTCTCTCGAAGCAGTAGGTTAGCTAGGGAAAGTGCGACGCGCCCGCCCGCGGCTACGGCCAGCCGTTGCTGTGATTCCTGCAGGCTTTCAAAGGCTTCTGCTCCGTTGGCATTCTCGTTTAGGGCGTACCGAATATACAGAACACCTAACGTATCGCCCAAGGCCACCAAGGGAATGCATAAGTTGCTCCCGGGCGCCGGACTCAGGTGCGAGCAGATGACCACTCCCCCTGGGTGTTCGCTCCAGAATGGCTGCCCTCTGCGAAGCGCCCAACACGCGTCGGGAGCGAACGACTGTTCCGAGACTCCCCCGTTCCCCCAATGCGTCACCCCTTCCAGCAGGTTCCTGGATGACTTGAATATGAAGAGCGTCCCCCCGGCGGAAATTGGAAAAAGTCTCTTGGCGAACTGCCCTACAATGGCGTGTGCCTCCGCGCTCGTTGCCGCACATTGCAGCAAATCGCTCATTTCATTGAGTACCGTCATCTGTTCGCCGCGGAGGCGGAGTTCAGTCACCAAACGACTGAGCGACTCCGCGTGTTCCTTGGCTCTCGAAGCCGATTTCACTTGTTCTGACACATCTTTATAGATCGCGTAGGCGCCGTCCTCTTGACCGTCAAGGGAAATAGTGACGGCATGTAGCTCCAAATCCAGAATCTTCCCGTCTTTACGCCGTCTGCTTACGTTCTCGTGCAGCGAATCTCCGGACGTAGACCGCGTGATCAAGGTCTTGGCCCCCATCACATCGCCAGGTACGCAGATCAAGGGATCAAGCAAATGTCCGACAACCTCTTCGCGGCTATAGAGAAACAGGTTAGCGAATGCTTCATTGCAAAGTTGCACCAGGCCATCGCTATCGTGAACAACAATCCCTAAGGGATTGTTCTCGATAAGTGAGTTCAGAAAGTCAGTGCGTTCGCTCAATTGCCTCGCTATCCGGTGTCTCTCGCTGACTGCGGCTCCAACAATCAGCCCTGTCCCCGAAAGAGTCAGCATCAGCAATCCAATATTCGTCAGTGAATTTTCTGGCACCGGGTACAGCTCTAGCGCGATCACGATTCCGAAATTAAAGATCAGCAGCCCGCTTACGACGCGCCGAGTTCCGTGGCGCATAGCGATCCAGATAATGGGAACAAACGCTAAGTAGTAGACAGGCCTATTCCCCAATGTTCGCCCAAAGACAATCCAGAGCACCAAGAACATGCTGGTGAATTGTCCAAAGGCCTCTAAAACGTCTCTGAACGTCGGCGCCTTTTTCCTACTGGCCCGTTGTCCCGGTTGCGTGTTGTTCGTATGAGCGGGCGAGAGCATCCGCAAAACTTGTGGACGCAAATGAATGAGGAGAAATGGCGCAAAACCAACCAAGCCCACAACGTCGCCGACGTACCATGCCCACGCGGAACTCCAATACTGAGCCCACGAAATCGTACCGTCCGCGGCTAAACAAGCGGTCCCCAGGGCAGCTGCGAAGACAGCCGCTCCCAGCGTCACCGCAATGTATCGCACGACGTCGCGCCGTCGCCGTAGCGCCAAGTCGATTTGTAGCGGGCCTCGCAACAACCAGGCCGCGACCGCATAGCTCCCTGATCCAAATACTGCGGTGGCCAGTCCGCTCCAAGACCAAACCGGCTGGTGATAGATCACTCCCCCGGCCAGCAGACCCGCCAAGACCATCAGCGGGAAATATCCAGGACCTACTACCACCATCACCGCCAGAACAAGCCCGGTGGCTGGATACCAGACAGTGAGCCCAAGCCTGGACAACATGATGACTTGCGGTTGATTAAGCAGTAGGTACAACGAGATGACCAGCAAACAGAAAATTATGTGGCGACCGAGAACGTTCCCGAGCAAATGCCCATGGTCCCTCGAATTGGCAAATTTCTCGTTAGCTGATTTCGACCCTGGTCCCATCAACACCTCTTACCAGCCAAAATCCATACTTATGAACAAGGAACTGAAAGCATGCCGAAGCCTTCCCATAAGCACGAAGGTGGTCGACGAACTCCAAGCCCTCGCCACAGAATCGTCCTGACGCAAGGCAGCTCAACCAGCGTGCGATTGCAGGGCGCATTCGTTTAGCTGCTTTCAATAATCATCGAGCTTATAGATACCGCTAAAGCTAAATGATATTAATGAAAATACCTGCATAGGAAAAGCAAAGATTTGCTACGTTGATCGCGAAATGAATTCTCGCGCATCCGGAGAGCGGCGATCAAAGCTCGGCGCTTTGTCGGAATTCAATAGAGCCCCATGCAGGCAGCGCCTTGGCGGAATATGTTTGCAGATCAGAATTGGCGAAGCGTCGTTAGTTTCTTCGGCATCGCTTCGACAGTGCCAGAGCGGTCACGCCGGTCATCGTGAATGATTCAAGAATCGAGTCCAAACCATTTCAAAGTTTCCTATTCAACGAATCTTGAATTTCGAGACATCTTGTGGTCTTCATCCGAGTTCCGGACATCATGTGTTCGCAATCGCGATTCGCCGTGGACCTGACACCGCATCTTCGCTCATAGGAACGGTTAGAACTCGACGCAGCCGATCCCGCGCACGCGATAAATTCGACATCACAGTTCCCGCGGGCATTCCCGTAATATCTGCGATCTCTTTGTAGGAAAGCCCTTCGAGTTCGCGCAGAACCAAAACTTCGCGAAAATTCGGCGGGAGCGTTTCCAGCGCCTTTCGCACTGCAGCGCCTCTATCATTGCGAAGCACAGCTTCTTCTGGATTTGGACTCCGAGAATCAGGAGAGAAAAGGGTCTCGTCAAACTCCGTGGCCTCTTGCAGGGGCCGGTTCGCATGCAACCAGGTGTAGCAAGTATTACGGACGATTTTCATGAGCCAGGCGCGTGCGTCGCCGCCGCGGAAGCCCGCGAAGAACCGGAAAGCGCGCAGGTACGATTCCTGGACAACGTCTTCCGCATCCCGCTCATTGCGCGTCAACCAGCGCGCCAGGTTGTACGCGGCGTCGAGGTGGGGTAGCACGGCCTGCTCAAAGCTGGGAAGGTGATTTTGCTCAGGCATGGGAGCCTCCGGTTCGAGCGGTGCCGGGGATTACGGCGCCTTGCAGGGTCCACTTTCGTTGGAACAGGAGCACGAAGCAATGGACGGCCAATTCTTTCGCACTGGATTGCAGGTCCCCTTCTAACTCTCAGTCGGTGGAGGGCTTATGTGGAATGGTCCCCCGGTTTACGTTCCGGCAGTTACCGCCCGGTGGTAGACTCCCCTAGACTTGCCGGTCGCGTCGCATGCCAGATAATGATCCATATCGCGGTAGGCTTCGCTTTGGGGTTTTTGAACTTGACCCTCGAGCTGGCGAATTACGCAAACGCGGCGTACGGGTTCGGCTTCAGGAACAACCCTTCCAAGTGCTTGCGACACTGCTTGAGCATCCGGGCGAGATCGTTACTCGCGAAGAACTGCAGAAAAAACTCTGGCCCGCGGATACCTTCGTGGATTTCGACCATGGGCTTAACAAAGTCATCAACAAAATCCGTGAGGCCCTCAGCGACTCGGCTGAGAGTCCCCGCTTTGTGGAGACGGTTGCTCGTCGCGGCTACCGTTTCCTTGCAGAGGTCAAAATTGCGGACGTGGCCCCTGCAAGCAGCCCGGAGATGCCAAGCCAGCGTTATCCCGCGCCCGAGAGCCATGATCGCCCCGATCTTGCTAGCAAGCACACAACTCCGAAACATTATTTGTCGCCACGATCGTGGAGAAGGTGGACGATCGTATTGGCCCTGCTGCTAATCGCATCTGTCGGCATTTGGAAGGCTGGTTCCTGGAATCGGTCCTCTCCGGATATTCGCTCCCTGGCTGTCCTTCCGCTAGAAAGCCTCTCCGGAGACGCTTCGCAGGACTACTTCGCCGACGGCATGACCGACGAGCTGATCACCGACCTCGGCCAAATCAGCGCGCTCCGCGTAATCTCGCGTACCTCAGTGATGGCTTACAAACGCGCACGCAAACCCCTGCCACAAATCGCGCGCGAACTGAACGTAGACGCCGTGGTGGAAGGTACGGTACTTCGATCGGGCGACCAGGTCAGAATTACCGCGCAGTTGATCGAGGCCTCGACCGACAAGGAACTATGGTCGCAAAGCTACGAAGGCGAGTTGCGGGACACTTTGGCGCTTCAGAACAAAGTGGCTAAAGCCATCGCCGATCAAATTCGAATCAATCTGAGTCCACGGGAGCAAGCTGCGCTGAGAACCGTAAGAGCTGTCAACCCCGAAGCTTATGAGTCGTATCTGAAGGGACGCTATTTCTGGAACAAGCGAACTGCAAACAGTTTGCAGGCTGCCCTGGCTTATTTTGAGCAGGCAACCGAGGAGGATCCGAAGTATCCGGAAGCCTACTCCGGTTTGGCGGATACCTATGCTTTATTGGGAGATTGGCAGTACGCGGTGATGACTCCCAAAGAGGCGCTCCCTAAGGCAAAGGCGGCCGCAATCAAGGCTCTGGAACTGGACAGTACGCTCGGCGAAGCTCACAACTCGCTGGCATTTTGCCTGGATGGCTTCGACTGGGATTTCGACTCCGCAGGCAAGGAGTTCCGTCGCGCCATTGAGCTTAATCCCGGTTACGCAACTGCCCATCATTGGTACGCCTGGCATTTGAGCCTGCTGGGCCGCTACGACGAGGCGATCGTGGAAATGAGAAAAGCAAAAAATTTGGATCCACTCTCTCTGATCATCAGTTCTGATTTGGCTGAGCTTCTTGTGCTTGCGCATTCGTATGGTGAATCCATAGCCGAGAGCCAAAAGACCATCGAGATGGATCCCAATTTCGCTGTCGCACACAATCAATTGGGGCAAGCTTATCTCCAGAAGCACATGAATGCTGAGGCCATTGTCGAGATGGAAAAAGCAGTACAACTGTCCAGCGGCAGTGCTACCTGCATAGCGAACCTGGCTCGCGCCTACGTCGCCTCCGGCAGGAGGAGCGACGCGATAAAGCTATTGGGCAATTTGAAGCAAGGTTCGGACCGCAGTGATTCACACGCTTCAGAGATTGCCGTCGTATACGCGGCTCTTGGCGACAAAGATCAGGCCATGAGTTGGCTCGAAAAAGGCTACGAGGAGCGGTTCAATCCTGGAGTGCTGCTTCGGCCAGGCTTCGATCCGCTTCGCTCGGACGCGCGTTTTAAAGACCTTTTGCGCCGCGTGGGCTTCCCTGAAGCAGACCATGAGACGAGCAAAGTTTCTTGAGAGCAGAACGCCGGGCACTCAATCCGTACACACTCAGACGTGGATCACCGCGGAACAAAACTCAGAGGCCGGGCGAATAGTAGCCCGCTTTCGCGGCAACGCTCAGCGGCGGCAGTCCTCTGGGAGTTCGTAGCTTAATCTTAACCTTGCGCCACCGCGCGTCGTGCGACTTATCGCTCGGCCGATATCCCAAAATATATTGATTGCGCAACTCCGAGCCGATCTTGCTAGCGACGTCCGGCAAGTCATTTATATTTTCTATACTGAATGCGCGACCGCCGGAGAGTTCGGTAACTTCATTAAGAAGAGAGGGCCCATTGAGTTCTTCCGGAGTGCGGCTGCGATTCTCGAACGGCTCAAATATGCCGATGGAATACAATTGCGTATTCGCCTCCCGCACCAGCCGCTTGATGTCTTTCTCGCTGTACCGGCTGTTGTTATCTCCTCCGTCGGAGATGACCAGCAAGGCTCGCTTGCCGTTTCGAGCGGTGCGCATTTCACTAAGCCCCAGATAGATCGCATCAAGAAGTGCCGTGCGGCCTTTCCCTGAAGCCGACAGTAATCGGCTCTGCAGATCGTCGGCACTATTTGTGAACGTGCTGATAAGCTCTGCGCGCTCGTTGAAACCCACCAGGAAAAATTCATCCTCAGGATTGGCAGTCTTGAAAAACTGCAACGCGGCCTCTTTGGCTTTGCCTACTTTGTTGGCCATACTGCCGCTCAGGTCGAAGATGACACCTATGGAAATCGCTACGTCTTCCGAAGAAAAATACTGTATTTCTTGCTCGACGTTATTTTCGAAGACGCGGAAATTATCGGGCTCCAGGCCGGTGACCACGCGGTCATACGGGTCAGTCACCGTGACGTTGACCAGCGCCAGGTTCACGTCGATGTGGACGGATTGCCCCAGCTGAATGGTCTTCCCCGCAGTGTCATGTTTTACGTCATCCGAGACAACCGATTGAGCGGATGCCGGCAAAGACAAATTTGCAGCGGCAATCGAGATGACAATAAAGAGCCGAAGCGATACGAACGATGCAAACAGGAATCGGGCAACGGCCAAAATTCTTTTCTCGCTCCCGTTCCCCCAGTCGTCATGTCGCAGAATTTGCATCATCGTTAGGCAAAGTGCGTCATCCAATAGGTCGCAGCGGTTGCGCCGAGGAGCATGCCGACCAGAATCAGTGCAACAGCGATCTTGGTCGGCAGCTTATACGAACGTGACCTACCACTCTTTGCTGCGTCATGGTGAAGACCAGAGTTGCTAGTCCCTGGCGCCGGCGAATTTTCCGGCCCCATCGTTGGAAACGGAATTTCCGAAAATTCCACGGTTCCGACGAAGCGGTAACCGCTGCGAGGAATCGTTTCGATGTAAGAGACTTTGTTTGCGGATTCGCTGAGAGCCCGTCGAAGTTTGTTGATGGCGGTGTTCGTATTTGTCTGGTAATTCACGTGCGTGCCGTCCGGCCACAAAGCGTGCCGCAGCTCCTCCCGTGTGACGACTTGGCCATGCTTCTGCAACAGTACGATCAGAACCTGATAGACCTTGCCTGGCAAGCGCAGCGGAGCGCTATCAAGAAAAACCTGCCGCCGCTGCTGATCGATATGATAGGGACCGAATCGCGCGTAACGTGCCGTGATCGGTGAGTCTTGGAGGAGACAAGAATTCATAGACCTGGCCCAAGCCTCCAGCCATTCTGAGCCAAGGGATTTACGCTGGTTGGCCGCTTACTGCACAACGACCGAGCCCGTCATTTTGGGGTGGATGGAGCAGAAATACGGATACGTTCCAGCTTTGGCGAAGGTAAACGAGAACTTCTCGTCCGTGTCCAGCACCTTGGACTTGAACACTTTGTCGGTACTGACAATCGTGTGCGGAATATCATCACGATTTGTCCAGGTGACGGTCGTCCCGACAGCTATAGCCAAGGTCGCCGGCCCAAAACTGAAATTGTCAACTTTCACTTCCGCCGTTGTTGGCTCCGCAGTCTGGGCTGAGCCTCGCGGCGAAGCCGCCGACAGCAGCAACGTCGCAACCACCACGGTTGCGAGCAGACCTATAATCCATGCGGTTTTTCTAATCATTATCCTCTTCCTTTTTTTCCTTCCGGCTTTGCTAAGAACGAACTTTCTTTCTCCGGATTTTTCTTCTGCTTACGCCAGCGTCGAGTCAATTACTCCCAAAGCCTGACGGCCCTGCACGTAATTCACGTCCGTAATTCCCAATACGCTCTTCAGCTGCTCTGCAGGTACCTTCATCGGTCCCGGCGAGGCGGCCTTGCCGGGCTGCGGCTGCGGAAATGCCGTCGACGCTGCCGTATGAAACGTCACGTTTCCTTCCACCTTCTGCATGGTTTGGTGAATGTGTCCGTTCAGCACCGTTACTGAGCCGAATTTTTTCAGGTATGCCAGAGCCTGTGCGCTGTCTTCCGTTCCCCAGCCCCACTCGGGGTATACCGACCACAACGGTATGTGCGCGAACACCACGATGGGCGTGCTGTGTTTCAGGTGTTTGACGTCGTCTTCGATCCATTCCAACTGCTCGTGGCCCAGCGTGCCCAGTCCTCCGGCCTTCAGATTCATCACGTTCACCAGCCCCATGAAGTGCACGCCCTTCTTGTCAAAGCTGTACCACCCGCCGCCCTTGGCGTTTTTCCCGTAGCGTTCCAGATACGATTTGCCGTCGTCATTCAGCACGTCGTGTTCGCCAGGCACAAAGAACACGTCCTTGGCGCTCGCGCTTTTCAGAATCTGATCGACGGTGTCGAATTCCTCCGGTTTCGAAAGGTGGCTGATGTCGCCGGTGTGCAGCATGAACTCCGGCGTCCTGCTCAATCCGTTGATCTTCTCGACGGCCGACTTCAGCGTCCCTGCCACATCGGGATTAGCGGGTTTGTTGAACCCCATATGGCTGTCGCTGATCTGCACGAAGCTGAGTTCGCCAGCCATTTCCTTGGCGCTGATTTCTCCCAGGCGGCTCAAGCTATATGACTTCAGGATTCCGCCCTCCATCACGCACAGCGCGCCAGTCCCAGCCCACGCCATGCATTTGAGAAAACCTCTTCTGTCGATTCCATCGTCGTTGTGATCGTGCAAAATCTCGTCTTTGCTCTTTTTGGCCATAGTTTTCCGCTCCCCCCAGTTTTTGCCGCAAGCCTTAGGAGCCGGCGTGCACTATGGGAGACGCGCTAGGCCCCCCAAATATTCCACAGCGGCTGCTCTTTTTGCCGGGGGTGAAGCGGTCCGGTAAATAGCTAGTTCTTCATGCAGAAATCGCCATCTCGCGCGCACCAGCCTGTTTCGGCGTCTAACTGAAAGGATTAGAGGCAGCGGCGCGAGTTTTTGCGCCTTAGAGTACGCTCACGCCGCCGGTTGGATTGGGATTTGTTTTATTAGACTGTCGCCATACCTGCCTTATTCCCGACTCTGCAATCTAAATTCTTCGCTGTCGTCCATCACAAAACAACGGGCGGGCAGAATAAATCCAGTCTCCGCACGGTTTTTACTTACGACATTCAGTGATAGCGGGAAAGGCCTGGAAGTGTTGGAAGCAGAAGATCGGGCGCGCTTCGAGCAGCTGGTGCTTCCGCACCTCGATGCTGCATTTAACCTGGCGGCTTGGATCCTATCCAACCGCAGCGACGCGGAAGATGTGACCCAGGAAGCCGTGCTTCGCGCTTTTCGCTTCTTCGGCGGCTTTTACGGCGGCGATGTGCGTGCCTGGCTTTTGCAGATTGTTCGCAACACTTCGTATACGTGGTTGGAGAAGAATCGCCGGATGCACATGACTGATGAATTCAACGAAGAGTTGCACATGCAATCTTCCGCAACTCCAGAATCCATCGCGATCGCGGGAGATGATCGCGAGCACCTCAAGGAAGCGCTTGATACGCTCCCGCCCCGTTTCCGTGAAGTCCTTGTGCTTCGCGAATTGGAGGGGTGTTCCTACAAAGAAATCGCCGAGATCACCTCGACTCCGATCGGCACCGTCATGTCTTCGCTCTCGCGAGCCCGTCGTCAATTGCAGTCCGCTATGGCAAAACATGCCGGAGGAGAAACTACGCATGAGCTGTGATCTTGACAACGCTCTCCTTCAGAGCTATTTCGACGGTGAACTGAGCCTCAACCGCGCAGCCGAATTCCAATATCACCTTGCACGCTGCTCCGACTGTATCGATGAATTGGCCGCGATGAGTTCGGTCCGTGCTTCTTTAAAACACGCGCGTCTATACGAGTCTGCACCGGCGTCGCTCAGGCTGAAGATTCGCGCTGGCATCCACTTAAGAACGCCTGAAACCAGGCCGTCGCCGCTCTCGGGCTGGCGCGGACTAGCAGCAGCTGTCGCTATGGTTTTACTTGCGCTAATCGTCTGGCGCGTAGTTCCTGGCGTTCGCAAGGAGGAGGACTATCAAGCCGAATTCGCAGCGGAGATTGTGGATGCTCACCTGCGCTCACTCTTGCCGGGCCAGATCACGAATGTCAATTCAGCCGACCCCACTGTCCTAAAGGCCTGGTTTGATAGCAAGGTGAAATTTGCTTTTCCGGTCCGCGATTTCGCAGGCAACGGTTTCGCGCTGCAGGGTGGACGTGTGGATATCGTTCAAGGCCAGGCGGTCGCCGCGCTCGTTTATCGCAGCCGCGATCAGGTTTTCAACGTCTTTATTTGGCGGACACGCGAATCAGATGACTCCGCGCATGCGGGCACACGCCAGGGCTATCAATGGATCGACTGGCGAAACGATAGACTGGAGTTTTGTGCGGTTTCAGACGCCGCTCCATCTGACCTGCGGAGACTGCAGCGGCTCCTGGCGCTGAGTAGCATCATTACGGTCGAGTAGCCGCCCCGGGTGTCGAAGTTGCATTGAAAGGGAGGTATCCAAATGCAAGGAGAAATCCGAAAGTGTTTGGGAATTCCAGTTATTACAGTTGAAAGCAGCGAGGAACGTCATCAGGAAATCATACTGTCAACAATCACAAAACGCGCTTATCAGATTTTTGAAGAACGCGAGCACAAGCATGGTTTCGGACTTGACGATTGGCTCACTGCCGAGAAGGAACTCTGGCGCGGCGAAGATGATTTCGACGCAGCGACTTTTTCACTGGTTGTTGATTGCCCGCGGGACCCGGAGGTGACCACCATCCTGAGTCTGACCGCTCACAGTTTGGTGGTGCTTCGCAACAGAAAGAGACGCTTCGGCGAAGCGAATTGCGGTCCTGATGTACAATCTGTCCATCAGTTCTGCCAAGAAATAAATCCAGCTCTGGCAGAAGTGAAGCCCGTAAACGGAACTCTGCACCTCTGCCTGCCGAAGAAAACATGGCGGACATACTAGTTATTGCGCTGTCACTGTGCCCCGTGCGACAGGATTACCCGTGATACGGAGTTGCATCGCTAGCGGCTGTATTTCATCTGTGGAGGGGCTGGAAATCGAAATAAGCCAGATTCATGCTGCCGTTCGTCAATATGTGAACGGTGAGAACGTTCTTGCCTTTGCTGAGAGGAACTTGGAAAAGTTGCCAAGCCAGATTCCAGTGGTGCCACTGACGCCAGGCCAGCGGATCGGCAGGATCGTTCGTTGTCGTGATCTGCAGAGGTCCCGTCGCGTCCTTTCCGTTCACGTCGACTGATATTGTTCCGCCACGATTCGATGTGTACAGGAAATCGGCCGCGTATGTTGCCGCGTGTGTGACGTCTACCGTGATGTTGAACCACTCTCCGGGTTCGGTCCAGCCAACGTAGGGCAAGTCTGCCGGGGGAACAATCTTGTTAAAGGGGTTGTCGTCTATTGGATCCGGCTTGCGGTTGAACTTCGTGTAGGACGTATCCACTCCCTCGTGGATACGAAATTCGTTGCGGTAGGTCCCATCGGCCGGGTTCAACTCTCCGCTACCGTGATTCTGCGGGTCGCTGTCGTGATACGCGACCCCCTCGCCGCCCAGGTCATAGTAGGCGCACAAAACTCGTCCAGGTATTTTTTGTGAGCCGCTCTGATAGCGGCCGTCGTGATAAGGCAGGCCTTTATACTGGCGCAAGAAGGATTGGGAAAACGCGATTGCCGGAAGCATCAACGCTGCTACGAAGCATAGGGAAAATGCTCTTCGGTTCATCCTGACTCCCTGTACGGCTCAAGTATGTTCCGCACTTCACACTTGGAAAAGCTCTATCCCGTGCGCTTTTCCGAGATTGCGCGAATACTTCTTGTCTGTCGCATTGTTCCAATGTTCGTGTACGCCCAGGCTGCGGCATCGGATGCCGTCGCGTTCAGGATCATAGAGAGTCTTCGAAGGCGGGTCATGCGCCAACGCAGATTCGCGCAGGTAGTTATCCGCATTCTTGATATCTGGAAGGTCGGGCCATTCCGAAGTGAGAAAATCGAAGCCGACCGAATCGATCGCTACGCCGTCAAACGACATAAAAATGCTGTTGGGCCAAGCGTCGTTGAAGGGCGCCATCTTCCACTTGCGATGAGGTGGACCATCCACGTTGTCGTTTCCATAGAGCCCATCGATAATAAAAAGCATGGTTTTTTCGCCAAGGTCTTTATGACCCAAATAATCTGTGAACGCGGAGTAACTTGCCGAACCATCGTTGTTGTGGTGAAAGCCGTCGTGCGCGTTCTTGCGCCAGTCGGTATTGATACTCGTAGCACCGAACAGATTCTTCGCGCAAAGTGTCACGCCTGAACTCACGTGCGCTCGCAATACAGCAGCGTCAATTAAGTAGCTGGCTTCGACGACTGTGGTATCGAGTCCCTTAGCGTTGTTGCTTTCCACAGAAAAAGGGATTGCGTTGGCTTTGAACTCGGCCTTTACTCGTCCATCGCCTCCGATATGGTCTACGAACCTGACATTCGGAAATTGATGGTGAATTTTGTCGTAGAGATTGCCGGGGATCCATCGACTCGAATCGAAGACGGTGATCGCTGGTTGCGGCACCCGGCCTGGACCGGTCAATTGCCGGACCAGCGAGAGCAGCATATGAGGCGACGAGTTCAGGCGTTCGATCGTG
The DNA here is from genome assembly GCA_963732135.1 of uncultured Acidobacteriota bacterium. Classification (GTDB taxonomy): domain Bacteria; phylum Acidobacteriota; class Terriglobia; order Acidiferrales; family UBA7541; genus Acidiferrum. The sequence goes on along the minus strand of CAVSYC010000006.1, from coordinate 857,489 downwards.
CCATGATCCGTTGTGTTGTTCAGGTTGGCCTTGATCGCGATCTTCTCCCCAGAACGGTATCCGGATTTGCCGCGCCCATGAGTGCGATTGAAGTATTCAAAGATGGAATTCCATGCCTGGGCGTCGTTTTTTTGATTTGTAAGACCGCCAATGGACCGGGAAACCATGCGGTCAATTACAGACTGGTCGTTGTGGGCATCGGTCCACCACGAACCTGTGCCATCCCACGTCACAGCCGCCGGATCGTGCGCCCAAGTAACTCGGCCGGGAACGACGCCGCGGGGAACTCCTGATGGGGAAAGTGGCTCGAACAAAGAGGGCCGCAGGTAGGTGGCAGCGGCAAGAGCCAAGGCGAATTGTCGGCGTGTCATGTCCATTTTGACTTGCTCCTCTCGCACAAAATCCGACTGCTCGGTCTTGCGTTGCAGACTGGTAGTCGCAGCGCGGGGAAATGCCTGGCGGATTGTAGCCGAGGACGCAAGTAGAATCCTCAATTAAGATGTCATTAGACTTCCGGAGTCCGCGAAGAACGCTGCAAGGTGAGAAGAAGAAAGCTTTCTTTGTTCTGAAGAAGTTTTATCAAGAATTGCAGAACACTCGGCCGCCTCAGTAGCCCGAGTTCTTTCGCATGGCTTCCGTCGGACTGAAGATGACTGATCTCCCGCGTTGCCCGCTCAAGATGTGTTTCCCCGCACTCGCACCTCACAGAGCCAGTGTGTTTCATATCTGCGATTTTGACTGGATTGTTCGAGTGACGCTTGGTGCTGTCACTTTATAGAGTGTCGCCATGCGCAATAATGTCATCTTATAACTTGACATTGACGCTCTATATGTCATATTATACTGTGACGGAACATCTATGAACCAGCAATTCAGAAGCCTACGAAGATCCCAACTCGACCGCAGCTTTGCGGGAGCCAAAAGCCTGCCCCCTCGTCCCTCCCGGGGGTGGATCGCTGGGGTTCGCGAAGCCCTCGGCCTCAGTCTAGCCGACATCGGTCGACGTCTGCACGTGCCGAGGCAAAATGTTCAAATGTTCGAGCGCGCGGAAGCCACCGACCGCATCACGTTGGCGACCCTGCGTAAGGTCGCCGAAGCCATGGGATGCGACCTTATCTATGGCTTTGTCCCGAAGTCCGGCTCGTTCGAAGAACTCGCAGAACGCTCGGCGCGCGAAAGCGCTACTCGCGATGTGCTACGCGTCGTCCGCACGATGGCGCTCGAAGACCAGAAACCTGAAAACACCACTCAACTGATTGAGGATGAAGCTCAGCGGCGCTTGCATCGCGGCAAAACAAAATGAACTTCATCCTCAATCACCAATACTCCGATGCGAACACCCCGATCCGCCCGGAAGAAGCCGAACAGCTGATTCCGAAAATCAGCACTATGAAAGAACTCAACGAATACGAGGCGTTGAACATTCTCGAAGCGCAAAGGTGGGCGTTCAGCAGTCGCACGATGAACTCAACAAACCCACTGGACGAGTCTTACGTCCGCACACTGCACGCCAAAATGTTCGACCAAGTCTGGAAGTGGGCGGGAACTTATCGCAAGCATGAACTGAACCTTGGCTGTGATCCCCGCGACATTCTGCAACGCGTCCCACAACTCCTCGGCAACGTTCAGTATTGGCTGGAACACAAGGCATTTCTGTTCGACGAATGCTTCGTCCGCTTTCATCACCAGCTTGTTTCGAAAATCCATCCGTTTCCCAACGGAAACGGCCGCCACGCGCGCATGATGACCGACGTACTCGCTGTAAAGTACGGTCAGCCGGAATTCACCTGGGGAGTAGGAGCAAACCTCGTTGCGGAAGGCGACGCGCGCGCACAGTATCTCGCCGCGCTCCGTACACTCGACGCCAATGAAAACGACGTGAAGGCGCTCCTCCACTTCATGCGCTCGTAGCCGCGGCTGTTGCGACGGCCTTCCGCTTCAATGATTGTCGTGTGATTGCATATCAGCGGCGCATTGTCTTGACCCTGCGGAACGCCACTCGCAAACTCGTGTCACGCTGGTTGTCATCCGCACGGTCCTTCTCTATCTTAAAAAGTCGTTGACTCTGTGTGGTCGGAATTCACCTTGTTTTGCCTATTGCAAGCGTGACAGATTTCCGGCGGCATGACGGTCGCTTTTACAGCCAAGTTCTACAACGATGCCAACAAGAAAAAACCGTGGGCGGCATTCTGCGCCAGAAACGCCATACGTCAGGAAGACCGATCTTAGCGGGTTTATCGGAAGCATAAAGCATTTCTTGGCGCCCGTCGTCGCAACTTTCCTCAACTTCATTCACCAAGCGATGGGAACCGGGCGGACCCTGGCGGTTAGACGCGAACCTCTCCAGCCGAATGCGCGGGCACGAGCCGCGTCTTGAATGTCAGGTGTGTTTCGTCATCGCCGCCAATGGAAACCCTTACCTTGGGATTGCTTCCTGGTTACTAGTGCGGAACCACGGTCGTAGGCATCATCTTCTTCAACTCCATCGGCGCAAACCTCATCGCCATCGCTCCAGGCGCCCCAATATTCGTCAGTTGTGCCGCCAGGCTGTCGATGGCCTTCTTTTCGAACCGCTCGTTTACATTCCACATAGCTGAATCAGAGCAAACAATCCGAGGTGCGGTGTAAAGGCGCGGGCGTTGAGAGAAAGTTGTGGAAAATGCGCCCGACCACCTTTTTGTCTTGATTGCATTGAATTTTTCAGCTTGTCGGCCGATTGCTTCCTCGGCTAATATTCGCGGCAACTTAACAAGGGTGCCTCGGTCAGTACATGTTGGTTAGTTAAGGTAGGCTGAATTTTTCCTTGGCAGTAGCCGGCAGGCGCAGTTGCCGGGTAGTCCGTCCAGGCTTCCCAGGTCGACCGGACGGTGTGTGTTCGAACTGTTTGCAGTTCCTCACCTGAGGAGGGAATCCATGCTTAAGAAACTGAATGCTGCAGTGGCAGTACTCTTACTTGTAATTTTCGCAGGATCCAATTCTTCCGCGCAGCAGACATTGGGAGCGATCAACGGCACGGTGACGGATGCTTCCGGAGCGGTCGTACAGGGCGCTAAAGTGTCTGTCAAAAATCTTGGCACAAACCTGCAACTGGAGAAGGCCACCAAGACTGATGGCTCTTTTGAATTCATTGATCTGCCTTTGGGCACGTACTCCCTTACGTTCACCAAGGACGGATTTCAGACGGAAGTCCACTCCCAGGTTCAGGTTCGAGGAAACCTGACCACCACCGTCAACGGGTCGCTGCAACCGGGAGCTGTTTCTTCTTCGATCACCGTTACCGGCTCCCCTCTGCTCAACGAGACCGACACCACCAACGGCTATACGCTCGGAAGCGATCTCATCGAGAATATTCCTCTCGGAACCGGAAGCTTCACGCAATTGGCGCTGTTGTCGCCGGGGGTCAGCGCGGATTTCCTCAGCGGCTCCGGCACCAACGCCGGGCTCGGGAATCAGAACATCTTTGCCAATGGTCAACGCGACACAAGCAATAGTTTCAATTTTAATTCGGTCACTTCTACCAATCTTTTCAACGGACTATCGTCAAGTTCGGTCGGGGAGAGCCGCTTCGTTCTGAACACCAACGAGCAATTTGGTGCGGCAAACCAGGTGCGGACGAACACGTCTGTTTTTGACGCCATTGGGCAGGGCATGCCCGCGCCTCCACCCGAGACAATTGAAGAAATCCGCGTGGATACTTCGCTTTATGGTGTTTCACAAGGTGCGAATAGCGGCGCGCACGTATCGGTCGCGACAAAATCCGGCACCAACGATTTTCACGGCGGAGTCTATGAATACCACCAGTCTACGGGATTGGATGCTAATCAGTGGTTCTTTAACGCTGCCGGGATTCCGCGCCAGGCGATTCACAGAAACGTTTTTGGCGGCACAATCGGCGGGCCCATAAAAAAAGACAAACTCTTCTTTTTCGGCTCCTATCAGGGCCAGCGGATTTCCGACGCAACCAATGGTTCGACACAGTTTGTCAATGTTCCTTGTTTGGATCCTGGGAATCCTAGCGCAGCCACATGCCTCAACAGTGACCGCAGCGCTGCCGGAATTGCCGCGGTAGCAGGCGTCAATGCGGCGCAGATCGATCAAGCCGCACTGAACCTTTTGCAACTAAAGACGCCAGGTGGCCAGTTCGTCATTCCATCGGCGACTCTTTTTGACTCGACGAAAATCTCACAAGTCGGCGGCAACGCGCAAATATCAGGCCCCCCAGGCACCTTCACTGCCAATCAGGTGAACGGAAATATCGATTACATTATCAGCACGAAAGACCGGCTTGCCGGAAAGTACTACTTTCAAAATGACCCTTCCACCGCTCCGTTTGCCGTCAGTCAGGTTTTGGGCTTCCCGCAGTCTCTTAAAGCCGGGAGCCAGGTATTTTCGCTGGAAAATACAACAGTTTTGACCCCCAACACCACCTGGGAACAGAGATTCGGTTTTCTGCGTGCTTTTGCTAATGGAACTACGGCTCAGCAATTCAGTCCATCCGCTTTCGGCGTTAACGTTTTGGGAAGCAAATTCTTTCCAGGCGTCGCTATCGGCGATGTGAGTTCCCCAACCGGCAATGGGCTCAACATCGGCCCCTCCAACAATTTCGCCAACGCAGGAGAGTTCCAGAACCACTTTCAGGTGGGCACAAACTATAACTGGGTACACGGAAAACACACCGTGTCTTTCGGGTTCAGCGGAGAGTACGGCCAGTTGAACGTCATCAACCGCGAAAATGAGGTAGCCAATTTCAACTTCAGCACCTTCGCGGATTTCGCCACAGGGACCATGGGGGGAAGGAGCGGCGGGGGACTACTCTTAAATGGCGAGACGAACCGTTACTTCCGTGCCAAAGAAACAGGCCTCTTCGTCCAGGACAGTTTTAAACTGAAATCAAATCTCACCATAACCGCTGGCCTTCGATGGGACTGGGACGGCCCGCTGGTTGAGAAGAACGGCTTGCTGACAAATTTTTACACGAAGGATTACTCCTTTGACTTGCCCTCCGATACCATTAATAACATCGGGCTGGTGGTCGCGGGAAACAACAAGCAATTCTGCGGGGTTAAGCCAAAGCCAAGCTTTTGCGCCAGTGACTCCACGCTCACTGGGCGCCAGTGGCTGTTGGAACCGCGTATCGGTGTGGCTTGGAGTCCCAGCTTAGTCAAGAATGTCGTGCTGCGAGCCGGTTTCGGTTTGTATGCGGATCGCGGCGAGTTCTTCAGTGAACTTTCTCCCAGCGCGGGCATCGGGATAAGCGGTCCGTTCGGCGTGACCACTCAGCAGCCATTTAGCGTTCCGTTCAACACGTCCTGTTCGGGGCCAGGCTGCCTCAGCAACAACCCATTTGGCACATCTCCGCCGCCACCGCCGCCCAACGATTTCACGGGGGTAGCAGCGCTTGTACATAACCTGTCGGCATTAAGTGGCTGCGCCGAGCCTGTGACACCCACCTGCTCGCCAACGGGAACCCCTGAATTTGCATTTTTGTTTGGGGGCTACGATCCGCGCAACACCTTGCCTTACTCCGAAAATTGGACCTTGGATGTGCAGTGGCAACCCTTCAACACTTTGTATTTCGATTTGGGCTATGTAGGTAATCATGGTCAGCACCTGCTTTTGCCCATTCCCTTCAACCAGCCGGGAATTGCGACCTCCACCAATCCGATTAACGGCCAGATTTACTCGTATGGATACCAAGCTCAGGATGCAAATGGCGGGTCGGGAGTCCTGCTCACCGAGCAAGTGGGGACTACCATTGCTTCGTTTACCGGTGCGGATGGCAACACAGCGCTTCGTGTGCCATTCGTTGGCTACAACCCCAATTCGGATTTCTGGAAAGCCGAAGGAATCTCCAATTATCAAGCGCTGCAATTCAGTGTGAAGAAGCTTTTTAGCCATGGCCTCACGATCAACGCTTCTTACACGTGGTCGCACGTGTTGGACGAGGGAAGCGGAATCTCTGAGGGCCTCTTTTTCAATGGCAACGACCCCCTTCGGCCCAGGACTGCGTACGGCAGCTCGGGATTCGATCGCACTCACGTGTTTACGATCAATTACACCTACCTCTTTCCTCAATTCACGAAATCCGATGGATTCGTCAAACACGTTGTCAACGACTGGGGCTTTTCTGGAGTCACGATTGCAGAAAGCGGCCTGCCGTACAGCATTTACGACTTTTCCGGGAGCGTAGCCAGCCAGTATTATGGGGCCGGCGACGACTTCATAACCAACCCCCTGCTTACCATCCCTGGCGGCAGTTTGGCCGATGCGAAGAAGAACATCGCGAACTGCTCCAGCGCGACGGGAGGCGTCGGCGGAGCCATCCAGCCAATCAACGCTTGCGCTTTTGGGGTGAATATCAATGCGCCGGGGACGAACGGAGTACCCTCTTGCGGACCAACCACCGACAACGCTTCACCGACGGCTGCTTGCGATTTCTCCGAAACGGGATTTACGAACGCTCCGCGGAATGCGTTCCGTGGTGCTTTCCAGACGCGATTCGACTTTACTCTTTTCAAGAAATTCAACTTGACCGAGCGATATAAACTGCGTTTCGACGCGCAATTCTTCAACCTTTTCAACCACCCGAGCTTTGACGCTCCCAACAGCAACCTCAGCTTGAATCCATGTTTCGGTCCCAACACGCAAACTGCCCCAGGCGGTTTCTCCTGTAATTGGCACGGCAATATCCCTGCCGTGGCGGGTTCGGGGCCGATTGGAGACGGCGAGGTGGCGTTCGGGTCAGGAGTCGTGCAGGGGACGCTCGGCAGTCCGCGCCTGATTCAATTTGCCTTACATCTGACCTTCTAGCCCATCGCCTCCGGGCTAAAATCAACGGGATGAGGGCCGCTTCGGCGGCCCTTCTTTTCTCATCTAGAGCGCTCCTGTGACGCAATTGGCGGCCAGCCGGGCTCCCCCGGTTCAAAGCGGTTCTAGCCCGGTAAGCACGTCATCCGTATCAGGCAGAGCCTTGACGCTGCCACGCGGTCCGTCGGCGGAGTGAAGTCTAAGGCCAGCAGTGCGGACTTGCCCACGGAGCTCGAGGCACGACTGCGTGTTCATCTCCAGAGGCGTGAAAGCAAGACTGACCTGCTCTTTGTGAATAGACGCGACAGACCATTCTCAGCGAACAAGCCACGGGAGAACAACTACATCCGCTGTTGGATGCGTCGAAGATTCCCCGCGGCGGATTCCATTCGATGAGACACGGCGCGGCTAGCTCCCTGCTTGCGGACGGTGCAACCCCGGCTGTCGTGCAGCGGCAACTGCGGCACTCTGACGCACAAATCACACTGTGAATTTATGGTCATGCCGTCGGTGATGAGCTGCGCAGTGCTGTTCAGTGAGGATCTCGACTGCCGAATGACGAACTCCGTGCTCGGGGCCAGGCGACGTTAAATATTCAATCGCTTGCTCGATTGCCTCCCGAGCAGGTGTTCCGAAGATGTCCTTGGCATCACGTGGGTAGGGTGCGTGTACGTGTATGCGAAATCTTTGAGGCCAGCCCGCTGTGCCCGAGAGCAACTCTTGTACGCGGAGAACGTGTTCTTTTTCCGCCATCGAAGAAGATGTAGCGTAGGTCTGGGCCAGTGCGCCTGCCCCATTGCTCAACGACGTGACGGAACCGAGCCCGTCCGCTAGATAGAAATTTGTGACCGAAGAACGCAGCATCGCCAGTGGCTCGTCAATGTTTAGGCCCTGAGCGTAGCGAGCAACGACGCCTCCCGAGGGATTCGTTTCCTCAATGAGGTTCTCGCCGCCGTCGCTCATGCAATCGTTGGAATTTGAGCATCTGCTTTTCGCTCCGATTTCACTTGGACGCTAATCGCCCAAGTGGAATTCAGCGGGAAAGCAGAAACGGCACTTGTCCGGTTTGGCGACAAATCAGGAGTTTGCCTGCTGTGCGTGGCGCTCGGCGCTCGTTCGTAACACATGTCCCTCAGCGAGGAAACATTGGCTCTCGCAATTTCGTAACATAATTCAGAGTCCCTTATGCGCTCACTCGCTTACATCGTCATCGCCCTGCTTTTATTAGCTCCGGTGGGCGCCGGGTTGGTAGGCCGCGCCATCGGCCCAGGTCTTCTCCATCCTATGCGTTTGAACCCAGAGCGCCTCCAACAGACCGCGGAGATGCTGAAACGGTCCAGCGCCGCCAAGGAAGACTTCAACGTCCGGGCTCCCGACGGCGTTGAATTGCGCGGCTGGAAAATCCGTCCTCTGTTGCCGAAAGGTGATTGGGTGCTTCTGTTCCACGGTGTTTCAGACAATCGCACAGGTATCCTCGGCCACGCCGAATTCTTGCTGCGCCACGGCTACAGCGTCGTGATGATGGACTCCCGTGCCCACGGAGAGAGTGGCGGCGACATGGCTACCTACGGCTGGAAAGAACGGCACGACACTGTCGCCGTTGTGGACGCATTGTGTTCGACGGAAAAAGTCAGTCATCTTTACGCACTCGGTGTTTCAATGGGCGCAGCAGTGGCGCTGCAATCGGCGGTCGTCGAACCACGCATCGAAGGCGTGGTAGCGGAAGACCCATTCGCGGACTTGCGCGAAGCGAGCTATGACTATGCAGGTCTGCATTTCAGTCCATTTCTCGGCGAGACGCTGTTTCGTCCCGCGTCTATTTTTGCAATGAAGGCCCTCGGAAAAACTGGTGGATTCGACCCCGATGACATATCTCCCGAGAAGGCCGTGGCGGGTCGCCCTTTTCCTGTGCTTTTGGTCTGCGGCACACGAGATACCACGATTCCCTGTCGCCACGCCGAGCAAATCTATCGGGCTGCGAGTGGACCGAAAGAGCTGTGGGTCGTGAATGGGGCGGAGCATGCGTCCGCTCTCGGTCATGCTCCGGCGGAGTACGAAGAAAAGGTCGTACGTTTTTTGCAGGAAGTGAAAAACGAGCACTGATGAGACAAACCCATTCAGTATGCACTCGCAAGTGGACCCGGAATATACGCCGGCAACGGGCAATCTGTTCAAGTCGCCGCGCCACTTTTATTTTCGGCGCGCCAGTCGATGGCCGCAATCACGAGAATCAAGGCGGCGATTGACCTAAGTCGCTGTCCTGGCGTCACTTACCGTTTTTCGGGCCGCTCTCTGTTGGACAAGTTTGGACAAGTTCCCGAGCCGTACCGCCGGAGCGTTCGTTCACAAAATGTGTTTCCTCGCACTCGCACCTCACTGACACAGCTTCATAGCTACTATTTTGACTGCGCTCGAGCTCACTACCTCCAAACGATCGCCGCAACGGACGCTCACCTGTCTCACTAGAGACAGCTGTCTTCACCCCTTATTTACAGAATCGTTGATCTTCTTCATCGAAGCCATGATCTCTTCGAATGTAGGCGCAGCGCCAAAAATCATTGGCGTCGTCTTCTCGTAGTCCCCCTGCAAACGCGCCAGCATTCCGGCGCTTGGCTCGATGCCCCATGAACCTCGTTGAGCGGTAGCCAGATCGAAATCCGGACGATTAAAAAAGAGACGTGCATGCCTCACGCAATCCGTGGCGAGATTCTCGGCGGCCAGCGCCGTCGCCCCACCGCGGAATTAACGAGGCAATGCAGATCATAATAGTGTCTCGATATCCGCTGTCCCTCCCGGCGAAGCTCGCCTCGTATTTCAAACCACCGACGTAACCCATGGGCGATCACCGCTTTGTCCCAGAATGAGCGAGTGGCCTCGATCGTCGTTACCTTGGGCACGGAAATCTTTAGCTCCGTGACTTCTTCAGCGATATACGGCCGGACCGTTGTTTCGCCGTGGGGGTCGAGCGCCGATTTCGCTCCGCATTCAATACGCACCGCTGGTTGAACGTAATCCGACTCCGCGCGCACGATACTTGGATAGAACACCAGCAGGGTCTGCCCATCGGGGTCCGTATCATCGAGCTCTACGCGCCCCGCCTCTGCGACGAATTCCGCCACCCGCTTACTCACGCCATCACGCAGTAAGGCCTGGACCCATGCCTGGCAGGCGTCGCGAATCGCATCAAGCTTCTCTTTTCTCTTTTTTCCGCTCAGCCCTTCCAGCTCCTCCGCGCTGGCCGCCTGCTTGAGGTCCTCGCGAAACGCCGTGATATCGATGTGTTCGGAAAAATGGTTGATCAAACCGTAACCCTTCGATAGTGAAGTTCCCCCCTTAAACAGAAGACGCGGACCTCCTGCCGGAAGGCCGTGGTAGAGGACGTCGAGCGTCCAGCATACCCAGAAATCCTTTTCGACGTATTGGACATTCGCGCCGAGACGCTGCGACGCGGCAAGAAAGGCGTCAGCGCGATCCTTTTCGGATGCCGACAGAAACTTTTTGAACCCTTCGTTCACGCCCTCACTCTTTCGGCCCTAACCTCTGGGTGAACTTTGCCGATGAGTTCGCCGATTAGTGGCTGCATCCAAATGGGCACGCCCGAAAATCCTTTTTGCAAATCCTCACGAATTACCTCCCCCTGGTCCTTGTCAGCAAGTAGTTTTTGAAGTTTTCGCATTGTTCTCTCCCGCTCTTCTTTCCGAGAGAGTATGTCTTGCATCCAATAAAGCGCTTGAACTACCCGCATCGCTGGCCGACTCGCCCAGAACAGCCGGCTCGGAGCGGCGGTCCTAAAGTGGATCACTTGATTTCCAATCCGGATCGGCTTCAGTCGTGCATCCACTAGAACTTCGATTCGGGCCGGAACAGCGGTCGTCAGGCCAAGGTCATTTGCTGCAGTCATCCCATCGAGTAGCAACCGGACCTTATCTCTTCGCGCGACCGCGCGAATCACCGCGCGATAGTCGGGCACCGCTGGCTTGCCTGTCAGTTCATTTTTCGTCGGCCGGTCATACAGACCCCGATCAATCCGACGAAGGTTTCCAGTCGCAACTAGGCGCTGCAGCACTTTATCAATCGCCGACCGGCTACCAAGTGCTGTAAAGTCGCTTGCAGTCCAGACCTTGTTTCCTGGTGCGTTGAGAATCTGCTGCAGGACCTGAGTTTTGAGTTCTGAGCCCCTAGGCTTTTTCATGGCATTATGCCTTTTGTCCGAAATATACGTCATATTTCGGACAATCAAGGTACCGAAGACGGCGGTTAGGTAAAGTCAGACTAGACGATGTCCTTTAGCAGGTAGGCCGAGAAACATGGTAGTGATATTGTGCAAGCCTTCACGGCCGGCGCGTTCATTGAGATACGCCGGGATATCGGCGACGAGATCCACGGCGTAGTCTTTACCGTCGGGCGCCACAGCTTGAGCCAACCGGCGGCTGAAATAGCCACTTCCGGCGCCAATGCCGGCGACAATATCGCCGTTTTTCAAGCGCAGTGCCTTGACGACCTGGTCCGGCTTTTGCCATTCGTCCCGCTGGGCACGTTCCATCGAGTCGATTCGATCCTGCAGCGGGCGGTCCTGAGTCCGCGGCGCCATGGTCGTTTGTTGTGCATCCGCGATCGCGGACGTAAGCAGCATCAACAACAGAGGGACAGACAACGTGGTCCAAAGCCTTCGATCCTGCATAAATCATTCTCCTCGACAACGTTTCGAGAACATTTAAGGATCGCTAGACTACTTCGCGAGTATTTTTTCCACATCCGTGCAAGCCATATGCATCGATTTCAGCTTCTTGCCATACTCTGTGAGTCCGAGTTTTCCCGGCACAATCTGGTGGCAGGTGGTGCAACCGAATTGTTGGAAACGTTCGGCTTTATGTTTTTCCTCGGCGGTGCGATTCACGGGCTTCACCTGGGCGATGACGTTCATCGAAGTAAGCAGCGCGATGCAACCCTCAAAATTTTTGCCAACCGCTTTGCCTCGATCATTGAATCCGAGCTTTCCGCCCGCCCCCGTCGTGTGACAACCATTGCAGTGATGACGTTCGAAGACATATGCGGCCAACTCATCGGGAGTCTTGCCCGAGAGGTCGGTGTCTTCTTGAGTGGTCGCGCCGTGAGTCGATTGGTCCTGAAAATTCGGTCCGCTCATTGTGGCGTAGGCGGGGAAACGCTGCAGGCTGGCTGACGAAAAGGCCGCCAAACCAAAACTGCAACCAATGGTCGCAAGAATGGCGAAGGTTTGCCGACGCCGCTGCTCCCGGACAAGTGATTTGAGACACTCAAGGATACTGTGAGTGAAGTTGCTCGTGGCGTTCATTTTTCCTCTCTATGAATTGATTTTATGCGTCTCACCATCATCTAGCAGTCCGCCAAAGATTACAGCCAAGAATGCACCGGTACTGAAGATCACTCCTGCGCCTGAAAGATCCAAACTTCCGCGCCGTTGTGCCCGGGTCGCGCCGGAACCGCGAGATAAAAACGGTCACGGCCCTTCTTGCCGATCCTCGACGCATAGCCAGCCGTTCGCGCGCCCAAAGCCGATGGAATTTCTGCCAGCAGTCGATAGTGGTCCGCGTCGCTTTGTTCAAAGACGCTGATAAACCCTTGCCCTCCGGGAATGTAGACGCGCTCAAAAGAGGAGTCATAATAGAGGTCGTCCGCGTCTGCGGCACAGCGAATCGCGGCGATCAAATGTCCTGACACGGTATCAAGCACAATGAGTCGCGGTGGCGTGCGGCTGGCGACAAATAGCCTGTGGTTGGCTTCATCGAGCGCCATCGGAAAATTTCCCTCCAGTTGGGGCAAGGGCCATTTCGTGATCGCATGTGTGACGCGATTGATCACGGCGATCTGTTTCAAGTCAGGCAAGTTCACGAAAATTGCGGGTCCCGCTTTTTCGAGTTGGAACGATTCGGGATGGGCACCCAATTTAAAGTCTTGCGCGAGACGTTGATTCGTTTCGGCGCTAATGACCGCGATGCCCGCAGTCTCTCCCTCACCGTGAGCTACGTAAACACGTTTGCTGACGTCATCGTACCGAAGGTTATCGACGTCATCATCAAAAGCCAGAGATTGGATTAGTTGGTACGAGGTTCCGTCGTAGACGTAGAGCTTGCCATCTCGGCTGCTCACAAACAGTTTCTTGAATTCAGGAACGTACACCGCACCTTGGGGGTGCGGCACTCCAGTAATTGTATGTATGGATTTTTCGGTTAGGGTCTCGAGGACCTCAACGGTGTCGCTGCCTATAACACAAATGAACACCCGTCCGCCCGGATCTACGGCAAAATGGTCGATGCGGCCATCCACATTTGGCACGGCAATGGTTCCCGTTAAAATAAGCGGAGCGTCGGCGCGCGGCGGAACATGGTCTTGGTCATTTGCACGAACGACCCTCCCCATCATCGCGGCTAAGCCTAAAAAATAAATTATCCGGCGTCTGTGGGCGCTGAGCCCGTTGCTTAAACACGCTGCAGTCCTGCTCACGAATGCCATCAGTGGTTACTCCGTCGGGAACTTTCGGCAGCTTTCTCCGCAGAGTTCGTTTGCTTGGAGAAAAACTTCGGCGCGAGAAAAGTAAACAGGCCGTTTCGCACGCCGTCGGTGACGAATATTTCTCCTGCTTTCGGATCAATGGCCACACCGGCAGGATGCACCAGATAGCTGCCCGCGCCCTTAATGATGGCGCGCGGTGCAACGTCGCCGTTGTCGTTGATACTCCACATACCGACAAATCCCGGCGCTCCAGTATTCCACGGAGAAGGAAGATCCGCGTCCGGGGGCAGGTCTTTCCTGGGCATCTCGAGCGCATACGGCGGGTGATTTTCGTTGTTGATGGCTGCAACGAAAACATTTCCTAGCGTTGCGTCCACCGCCAGTTGCCATGGGCGAACGATTCCCGTACGGGGTCCAGCGATCACTCCGTGGGGAGGGATATCTCCATCGTCAGTGCGGCCGAAGATAAATAAACCGGTTGTACCTCCGCGAACGCTCGAAGCGCTGGCTGCGACAATGCGGTCATGAACCGGATCGACGGCCACGCCTACGATGAACAGCAAGCCCGTCTTTGGTCCAGCAATAATGCGTTTGGGCGGCACGTCGCCGTCCGCATCCCGCGCAAAGACGAGCAGGCTGCGACTGCTGGTGTCGGCCACGATGATCTCGCCGTTTTTCTCGTCCACAGCGAGTGTATGCGGGCGGACCAAGTGCGTCTTGGGACCCTGGATTGACCGGATGGGCGGTTCTTCGCCCTGCGCGCCGCCGCGAAAAGTCAACACGGCTGCGCCCAGCGCAACCGGCACGACGACTTCGTCGTGCGTAGCATCGTAGGCCAGACCATGCATGGTTCTGCTCAAGTGAGTAGACTGCCCCTCAATAATCCTTACCGGATTCGCATTTCCGTTTGCCGACCTGGCAAACGCCGCAATGCGCGGCTGGCTTACTCAATTCGGTACCAACAGCTGATCGCGTTTGGAATCGTAAGCAACGGCGTACGGATTGCCGAAGCCGCCGGAGGGCGTGCCTTGCGGGGCGTTGCGAATGATGCGTTTGGGAGTCACGTTGCCGTTAGCAGTGCGCGAATAAGCGGCCGCCGTGTGATCGCCATAATTCGCGACCCAAATTTCATCATTCTTTACGTCAATTGCAACACCCATGGGGCTTACGATTCCGGTACGAGGGCCGCGTATGATTCGTACGGGCGCAGCGTCACCGGCTGCCGAGCGACGAAATATAAGAATGGAGTTGTCACCATTGTCGGCGACCGCGATCTCGTCATGCTCCGTGTCGACGTCAATTCCCATCGGCCAGTTCAGATGGGTGTGCTCGCCTTGAATGCTGCGCAGCGGCTTCGCATTGGCTTGGGCCCCGTCTTGAAACACGGTAAGCGAAGGTGGCAGGAAATGGCCGCCGACAGACAGTGCCCGGCTGGACACGCCAGCATCGTAAGCAGAGTACGACGCGATCACGGAAGAATTCCCGTGGTTCGCGACGACGATCTCGTGATTCTTTACGTCCCAATGAATGCCGTGCGGATCGGCCAAGCCGGTGTCGGGTCCTTCAATGATGCGTAACGGAGCCTCCAAGCCCTCGGCTTCGCGGCGGTAAATCGCGACCATGCTGAGTTGCTGAACGGAAATAGCAAACTGATCCGCGGCGGAGTTGAGGGATAGGCCCCACGCCTGATGGGGAACGTACAACCGGCGCTTGGGCTTCGTGTCGCCGTGTGCCTCGTCGTCGAATACCACGATGCGATCATCGAGATCGTTGTTGACCGCATAAATTTCGCGGTGTGCCGGGTCAAATGTGACTCCTGCAATGTAGCCTATCTGGGAATCAGGACCGATGATCTGATGAAGAGGCGGGGTAACAGAGGAACGGCTATCGCCATTTGCCCGATCATATACGACAACGCTCTTGCGGTTTTCGTCGCTCATCGCAATGCGGCCATTTGTCGAATCGAGTGCGATTCCGTTGAAAGTGGGATATGGATCAGTCACTAGCCGAACCGGCGGGAGTTCGCCACCGATCGACGATGATTCTTCGAAAGCTTCGGGCTCGGCGAACCGCGGAGCCAGGCACATCTGCACCGGGAGTGAAGCAGCCAGCATAACTTCGGAAACTCCGGAAGAGGGGCGTCGCGATTCTTCGTATAAACGGGGCGTGAAGAGTAAGAGTGCGGCAGACAAGAAAACCAGGACAAGGCAAAGTCTCGGAAGTCGCCCGATCCGGTTCAAAGTGCACCGCTCCCAACGCCGCAGAACAAAGATGCTAGTTCGCCGTCGCATCCGCAACCTGCAATAGCCCAGCGCGAGCCAGAATCGGATCCAGGATTCGTTTTTGCTCTTCATCGAGCGGCACCAAGGGGAGCCGCAACTCTGGAGAATCGAGCAGACCCAACCGGCTCATCATATATTTAAGAGGAACGGGATTGGTGTCGAGGAAGATGGACTGATTTAACTCAAATAGCGCAGCGTGCAGTTTGCGAGCTGCTTCGAGATCGCCCTGATCGACCGCTTGATAGAGAGCGGCGACGCGGGTTGGGGCCAGATTGCCGACGGCATTCATCAGGCCCCTTGCGCCTACGACCAACATAGGCAGGCTAAGCGCTTCAAGGCCGCAGAAGATGCGGAATTCCGGCCCTAAATCAGTCAGTAATTTCGTTACGAATTCCAGATCATTGGAGGCGTGTTTCATTCCTACCAGGTTCGGGCAGCGCTCGGCGATCCGCAGCACCGTAGCAGGAGTCACAGACACCGCCGCACGTCCTGGAATATGATAGATCAGGAAAGGGAGCGCAGTGCGCTGGGCGGCGGAAACGAAATATTCCACCAGTCCACGCTGCGAAGGTTTGCAGTAGTACGGAGTAACCACGAGAATCGCATCGGCGCCAGCATGCTCAGCTTGTTTGGTCAGTTCAACTGTTTCGGCGAAGGACTGCGACCCCGTTGCCGCCACGACTGGAACGCGCTTCGCAACTACGTCCACGGCGACTCTTACCAGCTCGGTTCGCTCATCGGTTGTGAGGCTGCTTGGTTCACCGGTTGTTCCGCAAACGACAACTCCGTGCGAACCTTCGCGAACCTGACGCTCTGCCAATTCGGCAAACTTCCGCAGATCGAGCTGGCCGTTCCGGAACGGCGTCAGCAAAGGAGGATAGGAGCCACACAGAAACTTCCCATTGAGAGGCATCATAACAAGATCACTTTCCCGGCTGCGCAGGTATCTAGCACGCGCGGCCCGAAGATCAAGGCGCGCTACGCGGCGCGGTTGGTCGAGAAGCCTTCGTTCGCTCCCAGAGACTCGATGGGCTGGTCCAGGCTTTCTTGCCAAAGCAGGGAGCCCATCCAGATGTTCAAGGGGCTATCTTGGATCGTCAATTCATAGACGTCTTCGTCGAGAGAGGCGTGATTATGAACCGCCCAACCTGGGGCCGAGAACATCAAATCGCCAGCCTTCCATGGATACCGCTGGCCTTCGACAATGCTGAATCCCTTGCCGGCGAAGTAATAGTTCACCGCCGCACCGACGTGGCGATGCGGGCGATCAACGATATTTTTCGGTCGTATGGTGATGGCGGCAAAGAAGTTGCTTGTCGTTCCGTTGGTGTGTCCAGTGCTGGGATTGTAGAGCAGGTACAAGCGGCGTCCGAGGTAGGTTTTGCCCAGAGCCGCCAGCTTGTTCAACTCTTGTTGCACGCGATTCCATGGGAAGTACAAAGGATGGTGTTTGACCACGTCTGGACTGATCAGTTTTTCGTAGGGCATCAGCTGCGCGCCGTCATCCGAAATCGGGAATGTGCCAAACGGGCTCTGCGCCGCGGCGTGCTCGTCTTTGAACTTCTTGGTCTTCGAGCTTTCGGCCAGCGGATTCTCGTCGACGATGAACACCTTCATCTTTTGCAGCAACGGAGCGTTGCTGTAGGTTAAGCGAACCTGAATTTCGTTGGTGTCGTTTTGGTGTTCGTAGACCACCCACGGCGGAGTCGTCCAAACATCATACAGAGAGTAGTGGATATTCTTACCGTCAACCGTGGTCCGCCCGCCGCCTCGGATGCAGAAATTCACCAGAGAGGAATTGTGGCGGATCGGCGAACTCCGCTCGCCCGGCTTCAACACGGAAATGGACACTTCAATGCCGGGAGCTAATCCATCTCCAACGCCGGTCAAAGGATTCACCACGCGGGATTCGCGCCGTCCATTCGCTGGTGCAGGCAAGCTCGCCAGCCGCGCAACTTCAGCGTCGATGGCCTCTTTGGGAATGACTACAGGAGGAATGAGTTCAATTTTCTTCTCGGTTATACCCGTGCAATCTGCAAAATAAAAGCTCTTCGCTTCCATGTGTCATGCTCCTCTATATGACTTTGCCGCTTCTGTTGTCCGTAAGCGCGGTGAAGTTTTTCGCGGTTGCGGAATGTTATTGCCAAGCCCCAAGTGCAGGGCTCTCTCATAAATTGCAATGCCCAGGGAGAGGTCAGAAATTCCCACGCCCAGAGCCTTGAAAAGCGTAAGGTCGTCGCTGGCTAGGCGAGTGGACTTGCCAGCCACGACGCTGGCGAGCGACCGCACCGCGTCCCATTTCGCAGAAGGGGGGCCAAAAAACTCAATCAGCTCGCGAGAAAGCTTTTGTGCTTGAGGAATGCTGTCGGTGACGAGCTGCGTTGTTCGAGCGAGAACATCGCCCGAAACTTCCGCGCGGCTCGGCACAATCGCGCCGATCGAATTAATATGTGCGCCTTTCTCCACGATGTCGGCGCTAAGGACGGGCTCGGTGGCGCGGGTCACAATCGTGATGATGGACGCGCCGTTCACGGCTTCGCGCACGCTGGAAGACGCAACCGTCTCCACTGCGAATTCGTTTCTGACGCGCTCGACAAATTGAGTGCGGTGCTGGGCATTGGGACTAAAGACCCGGATTCGGCGAATTGGACGGACTGCCAGCACGGCTGCCAATTGCGTAATTGCCTGTTTACCCGTACCGATGATTGCAAATTCATCCGAACCGGGTGAAGCCAGGAGGCGCGTCGCAACGCCGGAAGCTGCGGCCGTGCGCAATTGTCCGAGCGCAAAGGCTTCGATGATGGCTTTGAGTTGTCCGCTGTTGCAGTCAAACAAGACCAGCAGGGGCGTGGCTCCGTTCTTGGTGTGGGGCCAAGTCTTGGTGCCGGCGTACCCGCGTTCCGGAAACACTGCGCCAACGGCATGCAGGGTGGCGCCGGCATTCCACTCGACGTGAGTTTTGATCATGTTTTGCGCGTGGCCTTTGGCCTCCGCCCGGAGCCCAGCCTCGAGAGCGGAAATGGCCTCTCCCATATCCATCATGGAAACAACGTCGCTTTCAGAAATCCACAAGGCGAAGTCTTCTGACGCGGTCACAGCTTCATCTCCAACGGCGACGACACCGGCGCGGTCAGATTCAGCGCGTTTGCGATCAGGGCGTGCGATACATATCGGCCGACAAGCATTAAAACTGCGATGGTGGTCGCGGGACCCAGCGACCCGACTACCGCTTCCAATTCTAGCGTGACGTCATGTCCCTTGCGATTAATCGCCGCCACCACAAGCCGCTGCACCAGGACTTCCTGCTCGGACAGATGACCTCTTCGGTCTCCCAGCAGACTCAGAACTTCACGCAGCCAGTCTTCGCCGAATCCCAATTTCAAAGACAACCGCTCATGTTGTACGCGCTCGTAACGATTGTTCATCAACTGAGCCACGGTAAGCGACACGACCTCCGTCAAGTTATTGGGCAACGCGTGCTTCAAGTGGTCGGTGAATTCCAGAAATGACAGCAGCGCCTTGGGCTGGTGGGCCGTACACTGGAAGAACTCCCCCAGGTAGCCTAACCGCTCGATGCGCGGCTGCAAAAAGGCTTCGAGCTCTGGATGCAACTTTTCCCGCGACAACCTGGGAATCAAATCACTCATGATCAGTGGTCTCGATATGGCATTGCACATCTACGACGTGTTCGGTCATCACAGCTTTCGCGCGAGCGGCATCGCCACTCTGTAGAGCTTCAAGAATATTGCGATGGTATCTGACAACGCGGGTGCGCATCTCCATGCTCCGTTTTGACCGGAAGATCGCGTCGCGAATCGATTCGTTTACCGCATTTACAACGATGTTGAGGACCGGATTATTCGCCGCTTCGGCTACCCGGCGATGAAATTCCATGTCGAGCATGCGGCTGAGTTCTCCCGCTTG
The DNA here is from genome assembly GCA_963732135.1 of uncultured Acidobacteriota bacterium. GTDB lineage: Bacteria > Acidobacteriota > Terriglobia > Acidiferrales > UBA7541 > Acidiferrum. Next base: position 837,984 of record CAVSYC010000006.1, on the reverse strand, counting down.
CAGTTCTTTTTCCTGGGCCAGAACCACATCCTCAATGGCCTTGATGTTGGCAGGAGTAGCGCGAATGGTTGCCAGTCGCGTAATTTCCGGCTCCAGAATCGCTCGCACTTCGGTCAGGTGAGCACTCTTTGCCTGCCCCAGTTTCACAACCGTGTTTAGGGAATCCAATAGGGCGCGCAAAGCATTATCAAAGTCGGCCACAAACGCGCCACCGCCCGAGCCGCGCTTGATGACGATCATGCCCTCTTTTTCGAGAGCGCGAAGCGCTTCTCGCAGTGCTAGACGACTGGTCTGAAATCTTTCGGCCATTTCACGTTCGGGCAGTAATTTATGTCCGGGAGTGAGTAGCCCGCTAAAAATGGCTTGCCGAATCTGGTCGGCGACGGCTTCATGAATGCGCGGCCGTGCAAGTCCAGTGATGCTGAATGGGGTTTCTAGATCCGGACGTGCCATGCGACTCCTAACCCTGAGAATAAGCTTTCGAAAGCGGACTATATCACGGGGTCTTATGTTAGACCAACTAGTTTCTTGAAATCGCAATTCTTATAAGGGCACTAGCAGCAAAATATTTATGTTTGAGGCCGAGCAGGAAGGCTGGTTCTGGTCGGTGGTTGATCGTTTGTGATCTGCCGGGATCCAGTACGTCTTGAAAACTCACGCAAAGCCGTTTCTCGGAGTCTTGCCGATCGCTGCTCAGAGCCCCACGCTCAGCCCATTTTTGTCATATTCTGGCATCTTGTTGTCGGTCGGTTCGATCTCTCCCCGACACCTCGCTCATCCGAACAATGGTCCGCTGATTGACCTTCCACTTGCCGGATCTTGCTGGGAAGTCGCCCCGCGAGCACCAGCCGAGCCTTGCCTGATCATCGAGAAATCGAATAGCGCGCAGCAATTTTTCCTTGACACCCTACCAATGGTCTGATATTAATCCAAACTCTCAGCGCGCTTCGTGTAACGCCGCAGGACAAAAGGGCGCTCGCAGCAGTTTTTTCCAGACGGGCGAAGTTGGTCGCGATTTCGGTGTCTGTCAATCGAGATGTAAATGCGAAGATTTGCGGAATCCTTGAGAGCTCTGGCGAAGCTGGGCGCAGGTCTGGGCCTGCTGTTCGGCTTGATCGGCAGTTTGCTGTTATCCCTGCCCACTGATTCTATGAATCTGGAATACCCCCTAGCGCTCACAGAATCAACCGAACTCTGTTCGCCCACCCAGACGCTTTCGAGGCCTTGGACCGTGGATGCTTCTGAACTTGATGGCATCGCTGGCGGCGACATCGTTCCGGTCCGATCTTTGGCGGACCCCTATCCCAGTCTGCACAGCGTGGCGGTGGACCCGGACAACAACCGAGTGTTGATGAGCGATTCGAATCGCGGAGGGCTCCTAATTTACGACCGAACGAGCGGGAGCGGTTCCTCCGGCGTAGTCGAACCCAGGAGGCAAGTTCGCGGTCCGGCTACCGGGATGATGTTTGTCGCCGGTGTCGCCTTGGACCCCGGAAATCACGAGCTTTTTGCGGTGAACAATGACATCGGAGATCGGATGGAGGTATTCCCGTACGACTCCGAAGGAAATGTGAAGCCAAAGCGGGTCTTATTCGTGCCGCACGGGTCGTGGGGTGTGGCATTGAATCGCCAACGCGAAGAAATCGCTATCACCGTCGAACACGCCAACACCGTAGTTGTTTACCGCCGGGATGCCTCACTGGGAGATGCGCCCTTGAGAGTTTTGCACGGACCGAAGACGGGCCTGGGCGATCCGCACGGGATCACCTTTGATGAGAAACACAACGAGATTTCCGTGGCGAACCACGGCAACTGGGCGCCTCTGACGCGAGCGGAATCGTTAGAAGGGGAACTAAAAGGCGGCCGGTTCGATCTGCCTTCGATAACCACTTATTCGGGTGAAGCAAACAAAGATGAAGTTCCCCTGCGCAAGATCCAGGGAAAGCGGACAGACCTCAATTGGCCGATGGGCATCAGCCTGGACACGGTCCACGATGAGATCGCCGTCGCGAGTTACGGCAACGATTCCATCTTGATTTTCCATCGCAACGATCAGGGGGACGTGGAGCCCATGAGGGCGATTCACGGAAGCCGGACGGCGCTCTCCGGTCCGATGGGTGTGAGCATCGACGCGAAGAACGAGGAGATCTGGGTGACCAATTACCGCGAGCATACGGCCGCGGTATTCGCGCGCACGGCGCAAGGCAATGTTGCACCAAAGCGCATCGTTCGTACCGCGCCTGCAGGCACTCCGGCGGTGGGATTCGGAAACCCTGGCGCAGTTGCCTACGATTCGAAACGCGATGAAATTCTCGTTCCCAATTGAGTAAGCGTACCCAGAATTCTGGTGTTTGCCAGGTTGGCAAACGGAAACATGAGTCCGGTGAGAGTGATTGAAGGACAAGGAACGCATCTGAGCCGCACGATGCACGGCATTGCCTACGACGCGGTGCACGACGAAATGATCGTGCCGGTACATCTTGCCGGTGCGGTGCTGGTGTTCCGAGGTGATGCCAAGGGAGAAGAAGCTCCAATTCGAATGATTCAGGGGCCGCATACGCAAATACTTCGCCCGGAAACGGTGACGGTGGACGTGCCGCATGGCGAAATTATCGTAGGTGAAGACGGCGGCAAAGACATCTTGGTTTTTCGTAGGGACGCGCAGGGCGACGCTGCGCCCTTGCGCATCATCCGTGGACCGAAAACAGGTTTGGACGAAGTGCGCGGAGTGGCGGTTGATCCGGCGCGAAATCTGATTGTGGCTTCAAGCTACAGCCGCAAAGGAACGACCGGCTTATTCATTTTTAACAGGATGGACGAGGGAGACGTGGCCCCGAAAGCAATCATTGCCGGACCGAACACCGGAATCGTGAGAATCCGGCAGGTCGAAGTGGATTCCAACCAAGGAAAGATTTTTGTTGCCGTCAAGAACAACACCGAATCGTATCGATTTGACGCGGCGTCGCCCTCGCCATGGAACCCTGCGGAGCTCGGATTCATTGCAGTTTGGGATATTTCGGACCATGGCGACGTCGCGCCGCGCGCAGTGATTAAAGGTCCCGCCAGTGGACTTGTTTGGCCTGCCGGAGTAGCGATCAACACCCGCAACCGCGAAATCTACACCATCGATAGCGTTAGAAACGGGATGTTCACTTATTCCGTGCCAGAGTTTTTTCGGGGAAAACCCTGTGCAGGGCAACCATCTCTTAGATGATGCCAGCGGCCGACCTTACGAGTAGAGGTTGCAATTCAGCAGTTGCAAACGGTGTTGGAGGCAATGGTATGAAGCGTACTGGTGTTTATCTTCGAATTATTCTAAGCCTGACCGCATTCACGTTCTTCCTGCATGTAGTTCCGGGCAACGTGAGCGCACAAACCACCAATGGAATGATTCAAGGTACTGTTCACGACGAAAGTGGAGCTCCCATCGCCGGCGTCAGCGTTTCGCTCAAAAGTATCGAAACAGGGGCCTCGCGAAGTGCGAGCACCGATAGCGATGGCGCGTACCAGTTCCTGAGTTTGCCGGCCGGCGTATACCAGGCGGAGGCCAGTCTCAAGGGCTTTAAGACGCAACTGCGAAAGGAAATTGTGCTGACCGTCGGCGCCAACCTCAGCGTGAACTTCTCGCTTACTGTGGGCGAAGTGGTGGAAAGTGTGGTAGTCACGGAAGACACTCCACAGGTTGACACGACGAGCGCTACAGTCAGCGGAGTCGTGGGCGAGGCCACGATACGTGAACTTCCTCTCAATGGCCGCGACTGGCTGCAATTGGCGACTCTCCAGGCTGGCGTGATCGGAGGTCTTGAGCAGCAATCGAGCGCAGTGTCCACGAACTCCCGCGCGGCGCGCGGCAACGGAGAGAATCTCTATATTTCAGGGAATCGTCCTACCGAAAACGTGTACTTGGTCGACGGTCTGATCGTGAACGACTATGCGAACGGCAGCCCGGGAAGCGGATTGAATGTCAATCTGGGTGTCGACGCGGTGCGGGAGTTTGCGGTTTTGACCAGCGATTACGGCGCGCAATACGGTATCACTTCTGGCGGCGTGGTGAACGCGATTTTCAAGTCGGGCAGCAATCAGCTGCATGGCGACGCATTCGGCTTTTTCCGGAATAGTGCTCTGGACGCGCGCAATTTTTTTGACGCGCCGGGCGGTGTGCCGCCGTTTCATCGCAATCAATATGGGGGTTCCCTCGGCGGGCCCATCGTGAAAGACAAAACGTTTTTCTTTGGGAGCTTTGAGGGACTCAACCAGGACCTCAGCATTTCGGAGAAGTCGCTGACGCTTTCAAACGACGCTCGCAACGGGATCGTTCCCAATCCGAACGGGTCAGGTAACATTACCGTTCCTGTCGCTGCCAGCATCGTTCCATATTTAGGGCTCTTTCCGGTTGCCAATGGTCCGGATAACGGCGATGGGACAGCGTTCTTCCTGTTTCCGGGGGCGGAAACCGGGCATGAGTACTACGCGGTGGGCAAGTTCGATCACAACTTTTCGGATCAGACGCACTTCTCGGCCAGCTTTCAGTGGGACACTGGCGCGCTTGTGCAGCCGGACCTTTACAATCAAAAACTTCTGGGTTCTCCTTCGAATCACTACAACTTCACGATGTCTCTGCAACACAGTTTTACGCCGGCCATCGTGAATACGGCGCGTATAGGAGTGAGCCGCACCTTCGCTGCGGATTCCCAGGACGTTTCGGCAATCTCTCCTCTAGTCACCGACAAAAGCTTGGGTTTTTTGCCAAACGTGCCAGTGGGAGTACTAACCGCCGGCAATTTGTCGACTGCCGGAGGTCTCGGCGCGTCGGGCTCGGATAACTTTCATTTCACCTCCTACCAGGCTTCCGACGATATCAGCATTATCCGCGGCCGGCACACACTTCAATTTGGTTTTCTATTCGACAGAATTGATGACAATTTCAATTCCGCCAATATTCCGTTAGGGGAGTGGGATTACAATTCGGTGCAGGATCTTTTGACCAACAGTCCCGCCGATTTCACGTCGGATTTTCCCGGAACAAACGGGGCGCGCGGTTTGCGCAGCGATGTCTTTGGAGGCTATGCTCAGGATGCCATTCGCGTTCGGAAGAACCTGACCCTCACCCTGGGCCTGCGCTATGAAACGTCCACGCCGGTCTCAGAACAGAACGACAAAGTCGCGACGCTCGTCAACCTGACCGATCCAGCCCCGAGGGTCGGAGGCGCTTTTTTCAATAATCCCACCAAGCGAAACTTCGCCCCACGCGTGGGAGTTGCCTGGGATCCCACCGGAAGCGGAAAAACTTCAATTCGGGCGTCGTTCGGTATGTATGACATACTTCCATTGCCTTACCTGTTCATCAACCGTACCCACGGTGCGCCGTTCTTCCTGCAAGGCACGGCGCAAGCACCTTCGCCGAATGATTTTCCAAATCAAGGACTTGCTTTGCTCACTCCGAATACCGCCCGCGTAGCTTTTGTCGAGGCCAATCCGCATCGTGCCTACAACGACCAATGGAATTTTTCAATTCAGAGGCAGCTCAACTCCAGCACAGCCCTGACCATTGGTTATGTCGGATCGCATGCCGTGCACGTTCCACTGGGCATTGAAGATATGGACCAGGTTCCACTATCTCAGGTTACGTTCTTGCCCGATGGCCAGCTTATGTTTCCGATTCCTCCGGGAAGCACTTTTAAAAAGCAGGTTAGTAATATTCAGAGAATCAATCCCAATTTCGGGCGGATCGTCGGAACCTTGTGGAGAGATTATTCTAAATATAACGGTCTACTCGTGAATGTAAGCAAGAAGATGAACCACGGGTTTGCCTTCCAGGGATCCTATACCTGGTCCAAGAGTACGGACCAGGGCTCGGCCACCTTCAGCGACAACGAATATCTGAATACGGCTGGCCCCTCATACGCATTCGTTCCGAACCTTCAGAACGGCGTCTCGGATTTTAATATCACCCACAACTTTGTATTGAACGGCACGTGGAATATCCCGGTTTCGGAAGGGCTTCGCGGTGCGCCGCGCGCTATGCTGGGCGGATGGGAGCTTGGCGGAATTTTTACCGTCCACTCGGGAGTTCCTTTTACAGTGAAGTTGACATCGGACCAGGCGTTCACAGGAAATAGCCGCGTGAACAGCAGCGCCGGCGGCCAACGGCCTAATTTCAATCCTGGGCCGGGTTGTTCGACAAATCCGGTAAATTCCGGACAGCCGGATAACTATATTAATCTGAACTGTTTTTCGTTCCCGGCTCCGGGAGTGCTTGGCGATCTTGGCCGGAATACTTTGCGCGGCCCGGGTTTCGCGGACCTCGATTTTTCGTTGTTTAAAAACGTCGCCTTCCACCAGGAAAAATATAAGGTTCAGTTTCGCGCGGAAGCTTTCAATAGCCTGAACCACACCAATTTCGGAGTTCAGACCACCGCGGTGTTTAATGGCAGTGGTGTGCCGCTGGCGTCCGCCGGTGTGTTGCAACAGCCCACGTTGACTACATCCAGGCAGATTCAGTTGGGCATAAAATTCACCTTCTGATGAGGGCGCGGCGCATGACGGAACGACTCCCGGCCTGGGCTCTTGCCCTGACCGGGATCGTATCGTGCGCTGCGTTTGCCCGTTCCTCTTCCGATGATCGCCGATCCCAGCCTTTTCCGGAGGATATTCCGGCCGCGCGAATGGTCGCCGATCCATATCCCGCGCTCAATGGAATCGCGGTCGATCCCGAAAATAACCTCGTGGTGGCCAGCGACCCGAATCGAAAAAGCTTGCTCCTCTACGATCGCTCGCAGAACAAATTGGAAGGCACGCAAACCGTCCCGATGCGCCACATTATCGGCCCCGCAACGTACATCGGGATGGTCGCGTCGGTGGTCTTGGATTCACAGCGGCAGGAAATTTACACGGCGAATAACGACATCGAAGATACTGTGGTGGTAATGCCGTATGCGGTGAATGGCAATACCAAGCCGTCGCGCGTTTTATCGGTTCCCCATCAGGCTTGGGGCTTAGCCCTCGGCCAAACCAGCAACGAACTCGCCGTGACCGCCGAAATTTTCAATGCGGTCGTTTTCTATCGAAGACAAGCACAAGGCGTCGAAGCTCCATTGCGCGTGATTCGCGGACCCAAAACGCGTCTGGCCGACCCGCACGGAATCTATTGGGACGACAAGAACGGAGAGATCGGCGTTGCCAGCCACGGTAATTTCCGCGGTGTCATTCAAAACACCGGCAGCGGGTGTTCTCCGGCGCCCAGTAACACAGAAACGGCAAACGAGACCGGAGAATTTCGTCCGCCGTCCATTGCGATATTTTCTTCAACCTCCAAGGGCGATCAAGCACCACTGCGTACGATTCAGGGAAATGCTACAAAACTCGATTGGCCGATGGGCATCGCCGAAGATCCCGTCCACAGCACGATCGTCGTAGCGAATAACGGCGACAATTCCATTTTGATCTTCGATCGCAAGCGGAGCGGAAACGTGGCTCCCGTGCGCGTGATTCGCGGAGATCATACCGGCATCAACCGCCCGATGGGCTTGGCGGTCGACGGCAAAAATGGCGAAATCTGGATCTCGAACTACGGCGACCACACAGCTCTGGCGTTCGACAGCGGCGCTGACGGTAATATTGCGCCGAAACGTTCGCTGCGCAGCGCGCCGCTGGGCACTCCGACGCCCGGATTCGGAAATCCCATGGCGCTGGCATACGACAGCAAGCGCGGAGAAATTTTGGTACCCAATTGAGTCAGCCAGCCGCGTGTGGCGGCATTTGCCAGGATGGCAAACGGAAACATGGCGCCGAAAAGAGTGATTACCGGACAAGGATCCAAGCTTGGCCGAACAATTCACGGCCTGGCTTACGACCCGGTGCATGATGAAATCGTAGTTCCCAATGCACTGGCTGACGCGATCTTGGTTTTTCGCGGGAGCGCCAACGGAGACGAGCCACCGATTCGAGTGATTCAAGGTTCCTGCACAAAGCTGGTCACGCCGCATTCTGTAAGCCTGGATCTCGAACACGGCGAGATTCTCGTCGCCAGTCTTACCGGGAAGAGGATCAACGTGTTCCGGTGGGACGCGAATGGAAATGCCGCTCCTGTTCGCATGATTATTGGTCCGCAGACCCAGCTCGGGCATCTGGTCGGAATCGCGGTAGACCCGGTACAGAATTTAATGGCGGTTGCGAATTCGGAAGACATCCTGATTTTCAACCGAACCGATGACGGAAATGTTGCTCCGCGCGCGCGCATCGCCGGTCGCAAGACCGGCATCACCGACGAACCGTGGCAAATGCAATTTTATGAAGGAAGAATTTATTTGGCGGCATCCAATCATCTGCACGTCAATCTGTACTCCGGCGTGACCCTGAAGGAAACTTCCAAGGCGGTGCCCGATGATCCTTGGTTGAATCCTACGCTCGGGTTCGTGGGCATTTGGAATATCACCGACAACGGTGACGTCCCGCCACGCGCCATGATTCGCGGACCTTTTAGTGGACTTCTACACCCAGTGGGGCTGGCCCTGAACCCAACGGATGGAGAAATTTATGTATCAGACAGCGTCAGGAACGGAATTTTGAGTTTCCTGGTGCCTGATTTATTTGAACAAAAGAATCAGAACTTAGGCAGCGACCACAAGGAGTAGGACATGGAAAGCAGAGACCTGCGAGGCTGGATTCGAGAGGCGGAGGCGTTAGGTGAACTGAAGAAAATTGATGGCGCCGATTGGGACGTCGAGATTGGCGCGGTCACCGAGCTTGGCCATCACCGTGGCGAACAGAGTCACGCTTTGCTTTTTGATCATATAAAGGGCTATCGAGCGGGTTATCGCGTACTCTCCAACACCCTCAACACCACGAAGCGCCTGGCTATGACCTTGCACATGGATACGAACTATACCCGCCTGCAGTTTGTGAAAGACATCAAGAAACACATCACCGACTTGGAATATCTCAAGCCCGACGTGGTTAAGGATGGCCCGGTCATGGAAAACGTGATCGAGGGCAAAGATATTGACATGTTTAAGTTCCCCAGCCCGAAGTGGCATGAACTCGATGGCGGACGCTACATCGGCACGGGCTCGGTGGACATCACGGTCGATCCGGACGAAGGCTGGGTCAATCTGGGAACTTATCGCGTGATGGTCCACGACCACGATACGCTCGGATTCTTCATCTCGCCAGGCAAACAAGGGCGCATCATGCGCGAAAAATATTTTGCGCGAGGGCAATCCTGCAAATTGGCGGTTTCTTTCGGACATGACCCTTTGCTTTATCTCGCCGGTGGAATGGAAGTGCCCTACGGAGTTTCCGAGTATGAATGGGTCGGCGGCCTTCAAGGCCACCCGGTTCCCGTAATCAAGGGTGAATACACCGGTTTGCCCATCCCGGCTTCTTCGGAAATTGTTGTCGAATGCGAAGCAGTTCCAGGCCAAGACCATAACGAAGGACCGTTTGGCGAGTGGACCGGCTATTACGCCAGCAACATGCGCCCGGAACCGACCATGAAAGTGAAGCGGCTATATCACCGCAACAATCCCATTATTCTCGGCGCGCCGCCGACCCGGCCACCTTGTGAATTTAACTACATGCGCTGCTTTATGCGCTCGGCGTTGATCTGGCAGGAATTGGAAAAGGCGGGCGTTCCGGACGTGACTGGCGTTTGGTGCCACGAGGCCGGAGGAAGCCGTCTGCTGACCATTGTTTCCATCAAACAGCGCTATCCCGGGCATGCGCGCCAAGCCGGGATGATCGCCGCATACTGTCATGCTGGCGCCTACCTTGGTCGCTACACCATCGTCGTTGACGATGACATCGATGTGACAAACACCAACGATGTTCTTTGGGCGCTGACCACCCGTTCCAATCCTGAGATCGACATCGAGATTATCCGCCGCAGTTGGAGCGGATCGCTCGATCCAATTATTCCCATGGCCCAGCGCGGGCACAGTTCGCGGGCCGTCATTGATGCCTGCAGGCCCTATGAATGGATGAAAGACTTTCCTCCCGTCGCGGAATCAAGCCCTGAAGTCCGGCGTTCCGCGGAAGCAAAGTGGGGCAAGATCCTCGCCGAACCAACAACGAACGGTAATGGCGCTGCTTCCGGCGAACCGGTCGGAGCTACTAGCGGAGTGCGCGACGCAGCAGGGAAACCTACGACAAAAGGAAAACACTAATGGCGGAGGTCGCGCAATCGGCCGTGCATTTTGACGGAGCGAACGAATTCGGAATCTCTACGCGAAAAATCATTGGCAGCATTCTGGCTGTCGCGGTACCAGTGATCCTGTGGTTCGCTCCGCTTAATTTCGATGCGACTTCTAAGCACGCGCTGGCCGTCGCCGCTTTCATGATTGTCGCTTGGATCGCCGAACCGATTCCCCATGCGCTAACCGGGCTCGTTGGCTGCTATCTGTTTTGGGTGCTAAAAGTCGTTAAGTTCGACGTTGCCTTCAGCGGATTTGCCGACCAAACACCATGGTTTCTTTTTGGAGCTGGTCTTTTTGGAATGATGGCGACCAAGACCGGCTTGGCGCGCAGACTGGCTTATTTGGTCATTCAACGAGTGGGTGCAAGTTATTCGCGTCTGCTTCTCGGAATCATTTTGTCGTCTTTTCTGTTGACCTTCCTGGTGCCTTCGGGGATCGCTTGTGTCGTAATCATGGCCTCGGTTGCACTCGGTTTGATGGAAGTTTTTAGGTTGGGAAAAGGAAGTAACATCGGAAAAGGCATCTTCATTACTTTGACTTATACGGCGGGCTGTTTCGACAAGATGGTGATCGCGGGGCCTTCCACCATTCTTGGACGTGGCCTGATCGAGAATGGCGCCAATATTCATGTGTATTACAGCCTGTGGCTGCTGGCTTTTTTCCCCTGTGCCATCGTTACGATCTTTGCAATCTGGCGACTGGTCGCATGGCTGTACCCACCCGAAGACGCGGCATTGGAGCGTGGCGCGGAATTTCTTCGCACTGAACTCGATAGCATGGGGCCATGGACGAGAATGGAGAAGAGAGCTCTCTTCTTGATGCTGTTGGCCATCGCGTTATGGATGACGGACCTGATTCACCACATTTCGCCTGCGATTATCGGTATCGGGATAGGTTTACTGGCGTGCGTTCCCGGCGTTGGGATCTTGAATCAGGACGACATGAAGCGCCTCAATTATCTTCCCGTTTTTTTTGTGGCTACAGCCATCAGCATGGGAACTGTTCTGGTGCAAACCGGCGCCCTCCACACTATGACCGCGATCATGTTTGATTGGCTGCGCCCGTTGGTGACCAGCAGCACCTTTGCTTTGGCCGTCGTTCCGTATTGGACCGCTTTTATTTACCACATCTTTTTAGGAAACGAAATCAGCATGCTTGCCACCTCCATGCCGGGTCTAATGAGCTTTGCCCGCGCCAACGGGATTCATCCGCTGCCGCTGGGATTGATCTGGGCGTTTGCGGCGGGGGGCAAGATTTTTGTGTACCAGTCGGGAGTTCTGGTTGCCGGCTATTCTTACGGCTATTTCAAGGCCCGCGACGTTTTTCGCGTCGGTCTTTGTGTTACCGTGATCGAGTCGTTGGTCCTGCTCTTGATCGTGCCTTTCTATTGGCCTTTTCTTGGTATTCGCTAAGCACACATTTTCGAGCACTCGACATTTACACTCGCAGTTGCGCGAATTAAAGGGGTGAATGGATTTCTGCATTATGGCCAAACATCCGTTTAGGTTGATCGTTGGTATTACCGGAGCCACGGGAACAATTCTCGGAGTGCGTCTCTTGCAGGTTCTTAAAGAGGCCAACATTGAAACGCATTTGGTGCTCAGCAATTGGGGCGCGCGCACGCTTGTGCATGAGACTTCTTACTCCGTGCGGCAGGTGCAGGAGTTGGCGTCGCGACATTATGGCTCTTTAGACCAAGGTGCGCCCGTGTCTAGCGGTTCGTTCATAACCGACGGTATGGTTGTCTGCCCGTGCAGCGTCAGATCGCTTGCCGCTATCGCGCAAGGCCATGGCGATTCGCTGGTACACCGCGCCGCCGACGTGGTACTGAAAGAGCGCCGTAAGCTCGTTCTGGTAGTGCGAGAGACGCCTTTAAGCGATATTCACCTGGAAAATATGTTGAAGCTTTCTCGCATGGGCGCGGTGATTTTTCCTCCGGTTCCCGCGTTTTACAATCAACCGAAAACGATTGACCAACTTGTGGATCAGACCGTTCTTCGCGTTCTGGACCAGTTCGGGCTGCATCTGTCATCTCCCAACCGCTGGTCCGGCAAAATGGTCGTGGCCACCGAGAGGCGGTCGCCTCGCGGAGCGAAGGCAAGTAAGTGAAGAGGCCTGGCGATTCTTCGTTCGGCATGGGGTCTCTGGCGAGCGTGAACTCGCATTCTGCAGTTGCAGAATTGCAGGCCGATGCAGCGCGCCGGGTGTCGTGTTTTTCTCCGCTTGAGTAATGGCTGCCGTTCCATCCGGGAGTGCCATCAAAGGATTATTGAATGAGGAAAAACAGAATGTCGAGCTTTGACCCCACGAGCATGATGCCGGCGGACGTTTATAAACTGTTGATCGGGGCAGTTGTGCCTCGCCCAATTGCGTTTGTTTCGACGGTGGACACCGGCAACGTGAAGAATCTCGCGCCCTTTAGTTTTTTTACCGTAGCTAGTTCGAATCCGCCGGCAGTCGTCTTCTGTTCCTCGGTGCCAGGCAGGGACCGGGCCATGAAGGACACTCTAAAAAACGTGCTGGACACACGGGAATTTGTGCTGAACGTTGTTTCCGAAGAATTTGTGGAACAAATGAATCGGTGTTCGGCAACCGTGCCTCCTGAGGTGGATGAGTTCGAACTTTCCGGATTGACTCCGCTGACCAGCGAGTTGGTCAAGCCGCCACGCGTGGCCGAGAGCCACGTACAGATGGAGTGCCGGCTACTGCAAGTTGTGACCGTAAGCGATAAACCGATGGGCGGGAATTTAGTCATTGGCGAGGTATTGCGATTTCATGTGGCCGAAGGCATTATGAACAATTTTCAGATCGATCCCGACAAACTGCGGGCAATCGGGCGCATGGCAGGAGTGACGTACTGTCGGACGACAGATCGCTTCGAATTGAAACGGCCAGCCTCGCCAGAGTAACGGCCACGGCTGCGCTGGTTTCTTTGAACCACACGAATGCGATCATCTTCGATTGGTGGGACGGCCGTGGCGGTTATCTGTTATTCGTGCCCGCCATGTCCTGGTGCGTACTCGCACGGCGCTAATCAATTGCGCTCGCGGTCTCGTAAAGCCGATGGGGCTCCACTTGCTGCATGTTCCGCGGAAGGTTTCCCAACCCAAAGAGAGCAATCATCGCCCGGATTTTTCCTGCAAACAGTTCCTCGATTGCCAGGGCGGGAAACTCGCACGCCGCCTCATCGCCGATTGATATGGCTTGGCGTAATTGGGGTGACAGCGCACACGCGCGCATCAAAAAATTAATCTCGATTTGAATTTGGTCGAAACCACCGGCGTGGTTTTGGTATGTCAGAAACCATTCGTTAAGAGCATAGTCGTCGGCACTTCTCTGCACTTTGTATCCAAGCGCCTTGCTGATTTGCTCGGCTGCTTTAACGATCTCCGGGCGCTCTCGCTGCATTTCTTCGCGGTCCTGTTGACCGATGTAATTCAAGTCGATGTCCACTGAGAGGCGGGCGAGTTCAAGATAGAAAAGGTTTACAGCGGTTCCGCCCTTGAGAACCAATCGTTCGCGCAGGAAAGGATGTTTGCGAAATTCGATGAGTAGTTACCTGAGACGGATGACTTTTTCCAGTTGCACAGCGTCGAATCCAGCAGCGTCTGCGATTCGCTTGACGTAGGCCGCGTCCAATTTCACGTGCGCACCACGTGGTCAGTTGAAGGAGCGAGCGTCTCAGGTACCATGAGATTCCAGGTGGGAACCCAGCGATTACCTGGACGCTTCCGGTCTAAATACGCGACTCCTCGCGGAAGCCTCTTGAGAAAAGCATCCCGCGATTTGCCTTTGAAAAAGAGTTTCTCGGCGTGGCGGTCCAAGAGGAAGCCTAGTCGTGCGTAGAGCCAAGGCATGCGAAGAAGTCTGAGGTATTCGAGAGCAACGTCAAAATCGAAGGAAGGAAGCATTGCGACCGAACGATCTAGCTCCTCTACTCCGCCGCTATATGAAAGGAAGGCCAAGCAATCAACTATAGATCGCTCTCTACCCGTGACGCGGGCTTTGTCACGGCTCAACTCGACTTGAAAATCCAGTCGATGCGCGCGCACTAGTTGGCGGGGCGGTGCAACACAATGGTAAGTCACACGGTCAAAGATCACGTCCTTGCGTGGGCGAATTGAGAGATAGTAGACGGTCTGGAACACTTGGTTCGCTACGCCGTGGAGTTCAAGGGCAGAGTGAAATGCGACGGCAGCGTCCTTTCGCAATTTGCTCGGTACGCTGTACCTGTTCATTGATGCAGTGGCAAGACCTCCGGCATAAACTCCCTTCGTCAACTGTCGGACTCGGCCCTGGCGTTTGAGCCGGTAAAGCATATTGCGGACTGAACGGGTCGGTTTCTTCTTGCCGTAGCGATGGCCCAGCTCCTCAAGCGTAAAGAGAGGCGAGGACTGGGCAAATTGCGTTAGCGAAACTCTGGGTTTCATGGCTCTCATATAGACTGCTTAAGACTCACTATTTGTGTGTCGTTCTAGGCGTACGTGCAAACGAGTTGGTTAACAGTTCTCATATACAATCACTAAATACCACTATTTATGTGTCTTTGTCAATGTATATGAGAGCGCCGTTAAAGGCTGCAAGGCCTTTTGCTTCTTTCTTTCAAGCTGAAAAAAGCGGAAAAGAGGAAAAGCACAATGAGCACCCGATGTCAGATTGAGTTTTACGATGGCAACCCTACCGATGGAGCGGAACCCGCAGCAAGAATTTACCAACACTCAGACGGATATCCGAAAGGGATTCTACCGATGCTCGAATACTCCGACGTACGACGCAAGACACGATATCGCTGGATTCGAAGAAAACTCGTAGCTGGTTGTACTTCTTGTTCCCTAATCCCCTGCCCTAACAAAATAGGCTTAGTTAGGGGTTAGGGAATACGGGATAGAAGAAGGCAGACAGCACGCGACCTACAAAGATTCAATTTCTTCTACAACCTAAAACCTATCACCTAGCCCAGAAGCCATCTTCTTCTCAATAAACACCAACACCGCCTCATCCTGCTCCCCCATCTGGCTCAAATGCGGCAAAAACGCGGGCGCCCTTTTTCCTACTCTTCTGGCCTAAGGCCTACTCCTGAAGCGCGGCTTCCAGAATCTGGAATTTGCTGATGAGTTTCTTTGTCAGTTGTCAGTTAACGATGGGTCGTGACCATACGACAATTCTTTGATGCAAAGTGCCGAAATCTTGCGATGAAGCGCATTGGCTCTCCTCCGTGAACTCATAACCGCTCAGAAATATCATTTCGCAAGTCATTGAAAAACAATCGCAAATTAAATTTGTTGAGTGGAGTGCTGCGTGCACCTCCCACGCTTATCGCTGCAGCGGATGGTGGAAAAAGCTGCGTGCGATATGAGCAAACCAATTCGATAGCTCTGAAGGAGAGAAGCAATGCGCAGACTGATCTTCATGGCACTGGCAGCGGTACTTTGTATATTGCTCGGCGGTGCGGCACGGGCGCAACGTTTGGACGGAACGCTTCGCGTGACGGTGTCCGACAAAAGCCAGGCCAGTATCGAAGAAGCCAAGGTAACCGCGGAAAATGAGGCCACCGGAGTTAGGTTGACCACGACGGCTTCGAGTTCGGGGACGTACGTGTTTCCAAATTTGTTAGTCGGCACGTACACGGTGGCGGTAGAAAAAGACGGATTCAAGAAAGCGGTGCAAAAAGGCGTCATTGTGAATTCGAACCAGGTAACGGAGGCCAAAGTCGATCTGGAGCTCGGCTCCGTGTCCGCTACAGTCGAAGTCGAAGCAGGCGCGGATCTGGTGAAGACGGAGACCTCAACATTGGAAGCGACCTTCAGCGGACGCGCCGTGCAGGACGTTCCCATCAATACCACTGGCGGGGATGTAAAGGAATACTCGGTGTACGCTCCAGGAACGACTACACAACAGGGCGGTGTGCTGGGTTCCGGCGGATCGATTGGCGGAACGCGTCCGCGGTTCAACGGATTTTCGATTGACGGGGTCGACGACAACAAGATTGATACCAATGGTCCGACGCAGCCGGTGATTCAGGAGTCGGTGGCGGAGTTTACGCTTCTGACGAATCAATTCGGCGCCGAAAACGGACACTCCGCGGGCGGCCAGTTCAATATCGTGACCAAGTCCGGCACCAACAACTGGCATGGCGCCGGATGGGGATACGATCGCAACCGGAATTACGACGCCCTGGACAATTTGCAAAAGCAGCGCGGAAAAAAAGATCGTTTCGATTATAACCGGGCGGGAGCGAGTGCGGGCGGGCCGATCATCCACAACAAACTCTTTGTGTATGGCGCTTATGAATTCCAGAACAACGGGCTGGCATCCTCGAGCCCCAGTTTCTCTTCCCCGACCGCCGACGGACTGTCGACTCTAATGTCGCTGGCGCACGACAGCGCGATCACCGACCTCCTAAAGCAATTCCCGGTTGCGCCAACCGCGAATGGAACAGTGCAGGTAAACGGCCAAGCGATCCCGGTGGGTACGATTCAGTCCATCGCGCCGAATTTTGCCAATCAACACGATTTTATCGTCAATGTGGACGCCAGCTTGGGAAAACACCAACTGCGCGGGCGTTTTCTTTATGACCGACTCCGCGAACCCGATTTCAATTCATCGCAACCACAACCGCAGTTTCTGGGAACGCACAGCGAGGATCCGAGGAAAGTGATTTTCACCGACGCCTGGTCGATTTCCAACAGTGTGATCGATGATTTCCGTACGTCGTATTCACGCCTGAACGGGCCGAACCTTCTGGTGCCCACCGCCTTTCAGAATTTTCCAAACGTTGAAGTCGACGAACTTGGGAGCAATCTTGGGCCCGACAGCCTTGCGCCAGCAGGCTACACGCAGAACGTCTATCAATGGGTTGACAATATTTCCTACATCCGCGGAAGGCACACTTTCAAGTTCGGTGTGGAAGCGCGGAAATACGTTGCGCCGACCAATGTCCTGCCGCGCGCACGGGGTGAGTGGGACTACGCATCGCTGAGCCAGTTCATCAACGACTTCGTGCCGACCGGCGCCAACGGCGCGCTTCGCGGAGCTGGTTCCGGTAGCGTGGCGGACAACTACAATGCCTTCTACTGGTTCGTTCAGGACGATTGGAAAATAACCCAACGGCTGACCTTGAACCTTGGACTGCGCTATGAGTACAGCGGCGTGCCTCGAGACGAAAACTTGCAAGCCATCAACGGTGTTTCGGACGATCCGGCGCTTGGGCTGTTTTTCCGCGCGCCAAAACCGGACACCAACAACTTTGCGCCCAGGCTCGGTTTTGCCTGGGATCCCCGAGGAAACGGAAAGTGGGCGGTCCGCGGTGGCGCGGGTCTTGCCTACGACGTCAATCCGAACAACTTCGCGATCAACAGTTTGCCGCCACAATTGCAATCGGAGCAAAACCCCGGCCTGACCTGCGCGCTGGCTGGTGCGCCGCAGTGGTGCGCTACTTTCAACGCGGCCAATCCAACCAATCCAACCGCTGGGCAGGGATTCCTGCAATTCGGTGGATTGCTGCAGGTAAACGTTCCGCCGGTGACGCAAACAGACGCTCGAGCCGCAACCCAATCGCTGATTCCGAATCATGTGTCGCCAAAGGTCATCACTTGGACTTTGGGCGTGCAACACGAACTATTCCGCAACAGCAGCATCGAAGTGCGTTACGTCGGAACTCGCAGTCTGGAGTTACCGGTGCAACAGCGGTTGAATTCGGCGTCGGCGTTTGACCCCAATGTTGCAGGCGGGGGCATCGCGCCGCTTCCGACTTTTATCAGTCCGAGTGACGTGCCGGCGGTGCTGGTGACCCCGGCGAGCACGCTGCAGAGCTTTGACAACTTCAATCCGCTGCCCCTCTCGGCAGACGGTTTCCTGGGGGGCTTGACCACGTTCCCACCGATCGGTAGCGGCATCTATCACGCTGGGTCTGCCGACTTCATCCACCGCTTCGCTCGCGGAATTTATCTCCGGGCGAATTACACCTACTCGAAGAACATCGACAACGCCACCAACGAATTGTTCAGCAGCCGCGTCAATCCACGGCGGGCTCAGGACGGTTTTGACTTTGCAGCTGAACGCGGCCTATCAGCCCTGGACATCAGGCACAAATTCGCACTTTCGTTTCTGTATGAAATACCCAACGTGCAGACCGATCATGCGTTTGTGAGGGCACTCGCCCACGGATGGGAATGGGGAGGCACGTACCTGGCGGAATCCGGCCAGCCGGTAACTCCCTTGTCAGGGGTTGATTCGAACGCTAACGGAGACTCTGCGGGCGACCGCACCATCATCAATCCTGCAGGAGTTGGCCTAACGGGCAGCACCGTCAATTTTGTGTGCAACGCCGGAGCCGGCGGTGCAACCAGTATCGTCACCGATCCCGCCACCTGCGGCAGCGGCGATGACTCCAATATCGTCGGCTACGTCGCTGCAAATCCCACGGCGCGTTTCATCCAAGCTGGAGTAGGAGCCAAAGCAAACGCGGGACGAGACACGGTGTCCACACCAGGTCTGAACATCTGGAACATGTCACTGCTTAAGAACACAAAAGTCTCGGAGCGCTTCTCGGTGCAATTCCGCGCCGAGACTTATAACACCTTCAACCACCGGAATTTCAGCATCGGCTTGCCCACAAATAACGGCACGATCGACCAGAACACGAACGCCAATCCCCTAAGCTCCGGATATATTTTTGTGACCTCCGGCAACCTGTTTCTGAACAACCACCAGTTCAATGGCGGAAGCCGAACGATGCAGCTGGGCTTGCGCTTGATCTGGTAGCCGCTTCGACGGTTTCGAATGAGCGAGGGAGTCTGTGCTGGATTCCCTCGACTTCTCTTTCATCTCAGAAACAACTTGCGGGACGGCTGTATGGCAGCACGAAGAGTCTGTCTCGTTCATTACCACGCGCGGAATCTACTTGGGAGGGTGGATCCATGGCAACGCCGATGACGCCCAGCTCGACTTTAGGCACTAGCAGGCAACAACTGAGCGAAACGAAAGCAGTAGACCGGTACCTGTGTTTTGCCCAGTTTCAGGTTGATCTGCAACGCAGGGAGCTGTTTAAGGAAGGATCGAGAGTCCGCATCCAATCTAAGGTATTCCAAGTATTGTTGGCACTCGTTGAACGGCCCGGCGAAATTGTGACCCGCGACGAGTTGCGCGTGCGGCTGTGGCCAGATGGCAACTTCGTGAATTATGACGCCAACGTAAATACCACAGTAAATAAATTGCGGCTGGTGCTGGGAGATTCGCCGGAAAACCCGATGTACGTGGAGACGATACCTCGGCAGGGATATTGCTTCCTGGGCAACGTCGAGCCCGGCAACGAACTGTCGAAGACCTCCGGCGTGTTGACGATAGCGCCGGCTGACGCCGTGGACGGGCGGTCAGCGCAACAAGAGGCATCGTCGATCATCACTAGAGAAATAATCAGCCGAGGATTTGCGCCGTTTTTTAAGAATGGCTTGGGCGTGGCGATTCTTTTGTGTGGAGTATTGATCGGCGTAGGAATTGTGCTGCTGATGCATCGTCCATCGTGAAGCGGCGCTATTGCCAGAGATCACCAATCGGCTAGCATGGGGTGACATCTAAGAGTGACAGGGGTAAGGCTCACTTGAACCCGGTTGCGCGTATGGTCAGAGCATATCTCCGTCGTTTCGTACCTTCCTATCTTCACTTCTTGTAATTCCGGATACAATCGGTTGCATGGAACCCAATTCGCAAAAGGTCTCGCGGGTCGCTTTTGCCTATCTGTGGTCCATCTTGTTTTGGATGGGTCTTGCTTCTCTGGCTGCGGGAGAGGACAAGCTCCACTTCTGGGAAAGAGCGCTCCGCACATCGTACTGGACCGCACTCCTGGTCGAAGGCGGATTCTTAATGGCCGCGGCGCTCGTGACGCCTCCGGTTTTCGCGATAGTGCACCGCTATCCGATCACCAAACCGATTCGGTTTGGCCGCGTAGCCGGGTATGTTGTTGGCATCGTGTTTTACATCATCGCCTGCGTGAGTCTGCGTTGGGTTTTGCTGCCGCCTTGGAATATTCCTGCTCAGAAGTTCGACCAGCGCTCGTTGCACGCATTGCTTACAGGTTTTTCCGTTTTTGCCGAGATAAGCTGGAACTACATCATTGTTCTGGCGGCCGCGCATGCGTACGAGTACTTTAAGCGGTCGAGGGACCAGGAACTTGAATTGCAGCAGGCGCTTGCCACCAGCGAGCTCCAGGCCCTGAAGAGTCAGCTTCATCCGCATTTCCTATTCAATACGCTGCAGGGAATCTCAGCTCTGATTGACACCGAGAAAGAGCGCGCCAAGACCATGGTTCTCAAGGTCTCTAACTTGCTTCGCACTGCATTGCAGTGTGCCAGCTCCGATGTCATTAGCCTCGATGAGGAATTGAAGTTTGTCGACGATTACCTCGGCGTGGAGAAAATGCGTTTGGAAGACCGACTTGAGGTGCGTTGGCAAATTGACCCCGCCGCACGGCAATTACTCGTGCCACAGCTGATCCTGCAACCGCTCGTGGAAAATGCGATTTTCCACGGCGTGGCTTGCTGCCGCGGAGGAGGATGGATCGAAATTTCGTCGCGGCGGGCGGGAGGCATGCTGGAGATAGCAATTCGCAATAGCGTGGGAGGAAAGCGGCAAGCAGGGATGGGGTTGGGTCTCCAGAATGTGAGAGCGCGATTGAAGCACCTTTACGAGGACGAAGCCACTCTCTGCTTCGACCAAGGCAGCGGTGGCGTCGCGATCGCGACTCTTGTGTTGCCGGCGATCGGTCAACCGAAGGAGGCGTTGAAAGAAGTGCTGGCCTCGAATTTACACGCTTAGTGGAGGGAGAAATTGTGCGGGTATTGATTGTTGACGACGAACCACTTTCCAGAAGCTCCCTCAAGAATGCCTTGCGAGCGAGAAACGACATTCAAGTCCTCGATTGCGCGAACGATGCTGTTGACGCGCTGGAATTACTGCAAAAGAAGCCTTATGACGTTCTTTTGCTCGACATTCAAATGCCGGAATTATCGGGAATCGAGCTGGCCGACCGGTTAAACAAGCGGCGGCAACCGATACCATCGATTGTGTTTGTCACTGCGCACCATCAGCACGCGGTTGCTGCATTTGAGAAACATGCCGTTGATTATGTCCTGAAGCCCTTTTCGAACGATCGTATCCATGAAGCGCTGGATATGGCGTTCCGCAGAACGGAAAGCGAGCGGACCGCGCAGTTGGTGAAACTACTGCCTCAACTGGAAGAACTCTTGTCGAAGTCAGCGAAAATTGCCATCAAGGCCAAAGGAAGGATTCTTTTTATCGATCCGGGCGACGTGGTGATGATCGAAGCGCAAGGCAATTACGTATTGTTACAGCGGGCTTCAGGATCGTACCTACTTCGAGAATCGATTTCTGCGATGGCGGAGAAGCTAAAATTGTACGGATTTATAAGAATTCACCGCTCCGTGCTGGTGAACAGTTCCTTCGTGGAGGAAATTCAGCCTTGCACCACGGGAGAGTACCTGCTCCGCATCAAAGGGGGCAGAGAATACACAGTCTCACGCACTTACAAGAGCAACCTGAGAACCCTGGCAAAGTTCTGGATTGGCGCAGACACTTTCGTCGCGGGCTAACCGCGCGCCCGCGTGACTGTGACAATGGCCGGGCTGGAGACCGGCAACAACGCGCTCTGTGCGGCCCGAATCATTCTGGCATCGGCGCCTGTGTTCCATCTGACCACCTGCCCGTGGGAATCATGAATACGTCGATGGGTTCCGGATGGCCATGGAACTGCGGATTCAGCATGACGGGAGAGTGGGGCGTATCGGCACCCCAAGCGGCACCTTCCATAAGCGGAGTGTAAAACATCAGATGAGCCATCCAGTTGTGTTGGCCGTGATCGCTAAGGTACTGCTCTTTCGACAGCATGAAACTCATGGCTCCAGGCTCCAGAGCCGGCAGCTTTTCCTTGATGAATGTCTTGATGCCCTCGATGATTTGAAGTTTGGATTGACCGGCCAATACCATCTCCGTTCTTTTATAGGTCATCGGCAGAATGGAGCGGGCAGCCGGCGGATTGAAGCAGAGCGGGCCTCGCAGTTTTGGGTTCCAAAAATTAACGGCAAATTCGCCATCGAATGGGCCCATCCACCCTCGCTCCACCACACACACGAAGCCGTTCTTACCCTTAACTGCGGTTTCGTAGCCATGCCTTCCCAGGACCAGGACGTCGGCATCGCGCGAGATGGCGTCGGGAGCCGCGCTGCGCGCCAAGGCAATTTCAGCATCGCGGTCTGGCATCAGGTACTGATCGAGTGGTGCCATGCGGGGATACGGTGTCTTGGGATCTTGCGCCCGCATATGAAGTGCCGCCGCAAAAGCACAAATCACGGCAACTACTAGAAAAGCATCGGCGGAAAATAGTTTTCGGTCCATCAGTTCCTCCCGGAATGCCGTGGACGGCAAAACCCGGGCGCGAAATGCGCCAGGGTTGCGAGATACGTTCGCACATCTTTGGCGAGAGACTAACCTGATCTCGGTCTCAGAATGCTCGCTGGGATCGGGGACTGCAAGGATGATGTGATGAGTCGCCAGAATCCGGGTCGAAGTTACGCAGAGTGAGGACGAAATGTTAAGGATTGAAAAGAATTGCGGACGGGAGCAACACAGAAAACCCGACAATCAACGGAAACCGACTACTGACCCTGTGCGAAGCGGCGGAAGTCTTACGGTCCGCCCGTCCAGTGGCCTGCCCTTGTTCTCTAACCTATAACCTGTGCCCTAAAACCTAGTATGTCGGCGCATTCCACTTCAGGCCCTAGCAGCCTGTTGAAAATCTCATTTTCTTTCGCCGCGCGCCCCACGTTTCGCGTTTATAAGCCCAGCGCGGAGTTCATTTGACGCGCATGCGATGCGATCCGTTGGCCCGCGTCGAGAAAACTGTTCAGCTCGGGCCATCAGGCCATCAGGTTTCGCAATCGGCAGAGGTTGTAGGCGGCTCCCGTGAAGGTGAACAGCCACCCGACCTTCTCGATCCCTCGCAACTTCACTTTCTTTAGCATCCCGACCATCTTCATCCACCCGAATGACTGCTCCACTCGTTTTCGCTTCTGCTGGCTCACTTCGTAGCCCGGATGTCGCGCGGTCCGTTGATCGATCGCGCTCGAGCGGTTGGTGTCGTTTTGCGCAACGTGTGGAGTGATGTTCATCCTCCGCAGTTCTCGTACGAATTCCTGTGTGTCGTAGTTCTTGTCGCCGCCCAATGTAACGCGCTTTCTGCCGGGGATCGCTTCCGCCATCAGCATCGCCGCCTCTCGTTCCGCTCTTCCATTGGCCTCGGTCAGAAAAGTCTGTACCAACAACCCGTTACGATTCTCCATCAATACATGTCCCAGGTAGCTCAGCTTGGCCTCGCTCCCTTTTGATTTCTTGAACAACCGGGCGTCGGGATCGGTCGTCGATGCATGCGTTTCGTTCTTCCGCCTCTCCCCGTGAAAATCTACATCCCCTCCTGCTTCTGGCGGGTTGCCCCTCCCATCCTTCCGCCGAAAACTCTTCTGGCTCGCCCAGGCCTCGATCAGCGTTCCATCCACCGTAAAATGTTCATCTGACATAAACGGCTTGGCGCGTTCTATCACCCGCCGGAAAAATCCTTCCGCGATCTCTTCGTTCAGCAAACGCTCTCGATTCTTGCTGAACACCGCATGATTCCAGACTTCCTCATCCATCTCCATCCCTACAAACCACCGGAACAGCAGGTTGTACTGCAGTTGTTCGATCAGCATTCGTTCACTGCGTACAGAATAGAAGATCTGCAACAACAGCGACCGCAACAACCGTTCCGGTGCTATCGACGGACGTCCCCCACTGGAATACAACTTCGCAAACTGCGGCGACATCTCCTTCAGAATCTCATCCACCAGCTTGCGGATCGGTCGCAACGGATGATCTGCCGGAACTCGCTTTTCCGGGGAGATGTAACTGAATATTCCTTCTTGCTGGTCGTCGTTGCCGCGCATTCAATCGTCTCCTATTTCTACTATTTCAATCAGACGAGTTCTCTGCATTTAAAGTTGCAATTTGCGCAGGATTCTTTCAACAAGCTGCTCGTGCGGCGCGCGGACGGTATCGGCGTTTATCACGCATGTCGAAAGAATCTGGTCTATCCAAATACTTTCGCTGAATTTCTCTGCTCGCTTAGGTAGGATTCTGTCATGCCTGAACTCGTGAGGAACAAATGGAACCCGAAAGAGCTCGGTACGTGCTTCGTTACTACGATCATCTGATGACGGTGCAGGAACGACGCGCACAAAGACATCTGATGGGCACCCAAAAGGCCACGCGCGGACGTTCAGATGCAGCCGCCCAAAGTGAGGCTAGAAATGGCTCACGTCCTTCGCGCGAATTGCTGTCGAATGATCCAGAGGTCTTGCAACTAGCAAAGGACGGAGTTGATGCGTTTGAGGCGCGAACAGCCAAGAGGATTCTCGATGAGCACAGCAACCAAATCGCCTTTAATTGCTGTCCTCGATGTGGCGCGTTGGCGAAGACACCTAAAGCCAGACAGTGTCGTTTTTGCAGATACGACTGGCACTGAGTCGATTAAGAAAGCAAAAGTAGCACCTCCGATAGCTGCGAAACCGGCCATTGATTCCAGGCCAGATTCATAAACCTGAAATGAGGAATCCACCGCCAACGAAAACCGGATTTTTCAACAAGCTGCTAGGCCTGTCTCACCGACCGCGTATCCTCACGCCTCTGGCAGCCGTAATAGCAGCAGGCAAGAGAGATTTTAGAAAGGGAGACGCGACCACCGTGAGAAACGCATGGATTCACGTAGCATTGTTCGGAGCCCTCTTTGTCCCGGCTGCTCACTGGCAAACGTCAAAGCCGCAAGCGCGCAAATATCCGCCGATCGAGGAGTATCTGATGCCCCAAGCCTCGGAAATCGCCCTGGCCAAGAGTGCCGCGCCTGCAAATATTTCAGACCGCGCCACGATCAAAGTGTTCACCAGGAATGGCTTCGCAGCAGTCCATCACGGCGACAACGGCTTGGTCTGCCTCGTGATGAGGGGGTTCACCGCAGCTCCGATCTTTACTCCGGTCCAGGTTCGCGACGCCATCTCGTACGATCCGAAAACTCTGGCGCCGATCTGCTTCAATCCACAAGCAGTCAAAACGGTTCTGCCCTACTACGAATTCCGAACCAGGCTGGGAATGCAGGGCAAGACACCGGAAGAAATTGCGGACGCAGTGAAGCATGCTTATGAGAACGGTCGACTCCCAAAGCGCGATCAAGTCAGCTTTGGGTACATGTGGTCAGCCGATCAAGTGTTGGGACCTTTTGGGCACTGGCTTCCACACATGATGGTGTACGCACCGGATTACGAGAACGCGATGCTTGGCGGGAACACCGCGGATGCGCCGCTCCCGCAAGTCTCGGATGATGGGGGTATTCCGTTTGCAATCGTGAGGATCCCTGTCGATCACAGTTTGGCGAGAAAGGCGGAGGTGAAATAATTCCCTTGCGGCTCGCTCGGGTGAAGGGTTCGAAAGCGAATGGATGCGATATGAATGATACGGAAGATCTGAACCAGTCCGGTCCCTTTGCAGCACGCTATCTGGCGTTTCTCGAAACCATCACGCAGATCCGTCCGACCTTGCACCGCTATTGTTCGCGAATGACAGGTTCGGTCATGGATGGCGAAGACGTGGTGCAACAGGCCCTGTTTGAGGCTTATCGAAAACTCGACAAATTTGACGACAGCCGTCCCTTGAAGCCGTGGTTGTTCCGCATCGCCCACAATCGTTGTATCGACTTGCTCAGGAAACGCGGCGTTCGGATCGAAGCCGAAACTGCGGCAATGGTCCCGGAAGCGGTCGAGCCAACGGAAGCACCGCTGCTTGGTCTTGGTCGTGCCTTCGAACACCTTGTAGCCAACCTGCCTCCTAAGGAACGTGCCTGTGTCCTGCTGAAAGACGTTTTTGATTATTCGCTCGAGGAGATCGCGGAATTAGTGGACTCTACGCTGGGTGCGGTCAAGGCTGCCCTCAATCGTGGCCGAAAAAAGTTGGCCGCCGCTCCTGCTTCGCCAAAGCCCCTTCGAGCCGTGGACCCTGAGTTGGCCAGGATAATGAAACTCTACGTGGATCGCTTCAACCGCCGCGACTGGAACGGGGTGCGTGAATTGATTAGCGCCGACGCTCGCCTCACTGTGGCCGACGCCTTTGCGGGAAAACTGGAAGAGGCTCCCTACTTTAGAAACTACCAACGCTGGGCGATTTCCTGGAAACTGGCTACGGGCGAAGTAGACGGCGAACCGGCTGTGATCATTTTGCAGCGTGCTGCGGACACATGGACTCCGCAGTCCGTGGTGCGCCTGAAGATCATTGGCCAACAGATCGACCGCATCGTCGACTACGCGCACTGCCCGTGGGTAATCTCGATGGCAGACTCCGTAACCTTCGTAGCTCAGGCCTAAACTTCAGGCCACAGGCCCTAGGCCTACTCTTCTCCTCCAAACTTCTGGCCTTCGACCCTAGGCCTTAACCGTACTTGAGATCGGTGCTCTGTCCGACCTCGATGATGTAGCCGTCCGGATCGCGAATGTAGCAGCGAATCTCGCCGTGCTTGGCGATCGGTTCCGTCAGGAACTCGGCCCCGCGACTTTTCCACAATTCGTAGCACGCCTGAATATCCGCAACGCGGAAATTCATAAAGCTGTTGATGTGATTTGGGTCGGGGACGCTGAGCGTTACCGTCGGCTTATCCGGGGTCGGCCCGCCCCCGACGTTCAGAATCATCCAGATATTCGCAAGCTGAAGGTACGGAGGCGCGTTACCGTCACCCATGGTCAGAATGCGGGCGCCGAATACTTTTTCATAGTAGCAACGTTCTGAATCTGTCTAGCTGTTGCTGCGAATGCAGTATGTGGTCAAGAGAGGTGCGCAACTCGGCCGTGCTGCAAGGATGCAGCGAATTCTTACACTCAAATACGAACAACGCGTCTCCCTCAATCGCAATAACGTCAATGTCCCCCTGCAAACCTCCGTGTTTGTAGCTCAGGTCGTGCTTGGCCGTCCAAGAAGCATGCTGGAACACTTGAGCCAGCCGCTCGCTGAGAATATCGTTCTTACCGTCGCTCATTCGCTTCTGAAACAACTGCATCGAATTCCGACCAGACCGCCTGATCGAGTACCAAAGCCAAAGTCAATAGATTGAGAAGCCTCCCGCGTTTAGCCGCCTTTTGCGTGGCCAGGATCTCATTCTCCAACCATTTTTTCTCTCGCCGCGGAATCGAGACCGCCTCAGTTACCCTCTTGAGCCCAACCAGATCGTCCTTCCACAAGCCCGATGGCAGGGACTCTATAAGCCTATCGATGGTCATAGTCGATATTCTAGATACAAACAGACAATTGCGAACTCTGCCTCATACCTTCTTGAACTAACTGCCCTGTGCCAGTGGCCTTGATAATTTTGCCTGGGCTCTAGTCGCGACTCGTTAGGGTGCTGTTGAAATAAGTCCGGGGCCGCGTCCCATTCAGCGGAATCATCCCGACTCACCCCGGTCGGTGATATTATCCACCCTATCGATGCCTATAAGATGGAGGTAATCAATAGTGGACACCCGACGCTCAAGGTCTAGCGATAACTTCCCCGATGAATACACGTACCGTGATCCCTTTCTTTCGCTGTGGCAATCTGCGGCGCATTCTCTTCGCAGACGGCTTGAGACGACAAAGGAAAATGCAGAACAGATTGTGCGCCGGTTATCGGCACCCGTGCACGCAGTTCATGGGTACGCACGAAGAACGATCGAAACTGGGAACGCGGCGTTAGAGGCGCTACCCGATTTCACCGAGGTCGAAGACGTTGGCGGCGACTGCGCGAAACTTGCCGCTCAATTCTTGTGGGCCGAATTGACCTTCAATCGACCGAGGTCGGAGGAACTCCGTGCCCGGCTCAGGAAGTCAGTCTGTGATCTTCCTGGATGGAGTGAATGCGTCGAAGAGTATGTGGCCTCAAAGTTGGCGCGTGAAACGAATCCATATCTTGAAGGCCGGAATGTTATAAGAGGTCTGCCGGGGAAAAGGATCGCCATTATCGGAGATTGGGGCACTGGAGAGCTGCCCGCGCGAAATCTCCTCGATGCGGTTCGCAAGCTGAAGCCAGATCTTCTAATCCACCTGGGCGACGTCTATTACGCTGGGACCAACCTCGAAATGGAAGACAACTTCTGGAAAATATGTCGCGATGCTTTTGGTGACAAGTTCCCGATCTTCGCTTTGTGCGGAAACCACGACATGTATTCCGGGGGCCACGCCTATTACTCGCTGATTCAAAACCTCGGCCAGGAAGCAAGCTACTTTTGTCTGGATAATGGAGATTGGCAGTTGCTTGGGATGGATACGGGGAATCGCGACAACAGCCCGTTGCTGGCGGGGAGCGCAATGACCAGTCTGCACGAAGCCGAGGTTCAGTGGCATCGTGAACGGATCGTCCAAGGCAGAAAAGAAAAAAAGAGAACGATTCTCCTTTCGCATCACCAACTGTTCTCGCCATTTACGTCCGTGGGCCGAATCGGCTTTCTGAAGAAGTACGGGTATAACCCCAACCTTGATTCAGTGATTGGTGATCTGCTCCCGCAAGTCGAAATCTGGTTCTGGGGCCACGAACACAATTTGGCTGTCTACGAGCCGTACATGGGCCTTCAACGAGGACGCTGTGTTGGGGCTTCGGCGATTCCCGTTTTCACGAGTCAAAAATCCTATGCCAAGGGATCGGGTCTAGAAACTAAGGGTGGTGTGCCTCTTGCGGATTGGAACAAGAAAGTCGAGCTAGCGAACGACAAAATCGACTACTACCACGGCTTCGCGTTTCTTGAACTGGACGGGAAATCAGCGAACGTAAACTACTATCAAGTGAGACCGACCGACTCTACCCCGATCCATCTCTATTCCGAACGCGTATAGATAAAGGCAGAATATGTACGCTAATACGACTTTCGGAAACCTGTTTGATCTATGAGGAATCCTAAATAGACCGCTAGGGGATACCAGAACGGATGGTCATCCCTCAGGCATTTTTGCAGAATCGCCTCGAACAATGCGAAGGGAATCTCTTTTTTCCCTATTCTGGCCTCTTCGAAGAACCTGCGCTCGTCGGCTAACGCTGTTTCTAAACGGCTTTTCGAAGTTCGCATGAAGGAGATGAACAGTTTCTTGCCGGGTATGATCGTCCATTCGTAAACGATGTCAGGTTTTTTCAATAGCTCAAGGTCGCGACATAGCTCCTCGTCCCCTGCCACGACGGTCACCCTTTCGCGACACAGCTCAGCAGCAAGTCCCCTTGGCAGCAACTCGGCCTCTTCCTTCGTGAAGTTTGGAAACCCAATCTCCCCTGCAAGTGATTGGTCACTTCGCACCTCAGCGATTACATCGTCAAATAGTGGCAGCTTTTCGATGCCGCAAGCAGGCTGCTCGTTCAAGAACAAATGCATGTCCCGGCAAAGCACGGTTAGGCCCGCATACAGGCTTCCAAGTCGCCAATCGTCCTCTGGGCGGCTTTCCTCGCTTTCGTATGCGGTTACGTCCCACCACGAACCAGGACTAATCTTTTCCACAAAGCGAATTAAATCGCATAGTAGAGGTTCATATCTCGTTTCGCGCCTTCCGTCTATTCGCTGCTGATGGTTTCTAACCCTCTTGTCGAGGAGAACCTTCGCCACTTCCCGAATCGCGTTCCAATCCTGCGGCCCTGCTCCGGAAAAAATGGAGTCCAGCGCGTGAGATGCCGCCGTCGGAATTTGAAGGAAGACACCTTTGTTCCACTCTTTCAAATCAGAAGGCTCGCAGCGGCCGTCAAGCTGCGCCACGTGTTTCAGCACATCAGTATGTAACGCATTCGAATCTGTGTACTTCTTAAGCCAAGCAATTAAGGCTTGCGTTTTCGGATCTTCACAGATGGTAGCTCTCCCGATTCTTGAGCAACGTACGTGTCTGATCGATCTCCAGACTCAGCATTAAGCGAGATAATATCAGTTCAACGCGGGGGAGCTAAACAAATGGTTGGCGCCCTAGTAGGTCGTAGGCCCCCGCTACAACCGAATTTTCTTCGCTCTTGCCCTTGCTTTTCGCTCTCTAACCACTAGTCCCCAAGTCACTAACCACTGCCTTTTCACTGACGCCACAGCCTAGCTCATTAATTCACAACCGGCGCCAGCTCTTCGGCGGCCCCACAAGCTTCGGCCATAGCCCTTCGGCCCTAGGCCCGCCTAATCCCTAACCTAAAACCTAACGGACTTAAACCCTAAAACCTGCGGCTCCCCTCTACTGTCCCCTGTTCCCTGTAACCTGTTCCCTCCCGTGGCAAAATCCGCCCCGCTCCCCCGCATACTCACCATGGAAACCACCGCGCCCTCATCCAAGATCCATTCCCACCGTGATCTGCGGGTACGGGCTATACTTCCGCCTATGGCGCAAAGAGCTTCATGTTGCTTGCACAGAACATCCGAGCATCATCCGACAGCCGCATATCCTCACTTCCCCGTTCCCAAAATTGCCGCGCTGCCTCGCGTGCATCCTCCCAAACTTCCAATGTATTCGCAGTCGCGGACGGCAGCATAAAATGGCGCGGCGGAATTTGGCCATCAGCAGTAGGCGCATACAGCATTGAGACCTGATCGAATGCTGGAGCCAGGCGCAATTGAGAACCTTCTGTAAAGAAAAGAATGTTGTACTGATGCCGATCCGTATTTGCGATGAGCGCTCCAAAAGCGTCAAGCCAACAAAGCCGTCGGGTATCTTCATCGCTCAAACGTCTTGCATCTTTCAGTGTAGCGGCAGCGCGCGCCCACGAGTCAGCGAGATCGTCGTGAACAGCCGCAAGACTTAAGACTGCGATCCTCCCGCGCACCCCCACCCGATCGAATCGCTCGCTTTCCAGAAACGAATAGTCGGGTGTTTCGATGACGTTGGTAGGTGCAGCCGGTATTCCGTGTGAGGCTACGACTTGCAAAGCAATTCCTTCTAAGATCAGCAGATCGCACCAGCGCCTACCGACGGCATCGCCAATTCCTCCGCGTCCAGCAAACTTGACAAGCATATGGTGGTCCTTAACCAGCACTCCGAATTTCGGCCGCTCCCCTCCTGCCGAGGAGCCCGGCGGATGACCTGCGATGGTTGCCTCTGCAAGAGCGGGGTAATCGTTCCGGCTTCTCGAAACAGGCCTGAGTTCTTGCCATCGAGTGAAGGATTCTTCGCCGACAATCAAATTGCCTGGTAAATCTTGTCCCCGCCGAGACATCGAGAGCAAAATGTGATGGTCAGACCAGTCCGATAATCGGGGCGGTAGCCTGAGATCAGCGTGAGCGGCCGCGAAATGTCGGCCCAAGAAACCAGAAGGGCGAGCGTCAGCCAATTCGGCGGGCAGCCCACTCACGACCATGGCGATAGGCATCCAGGCTGTCTGATGGGCAGCAAGCGTTATGAGTTCCCCCGCGGAGGCCGCTGTGCCCAATTCGCTTATTCGGAATAGAGAAAACCGTGAACTGCCCAGATTCGGCCATACCTGACGTAAGCCATATTGCGTCGCCCTACCTCGACCTATGCGCAGGATTTCCGGCCCGACCTCTCTCACCATGCGCATGAGCGTCGCTGGCGACACACCCAGTCGCTCTCGGAGGCTCGCCGCAGGTATGACCCCGCGGTTCAGTTCGCTTACAACATCGCTTGCCATGAAACGATTATACACGAGCGACAGCGCCTTCTTTATCCTTTACTTTCATAGCGTTAACACGATTTGTGGAACCATTAGTGAAATGATTCGTGAAACGATTACAGGTATGCCAAGATCCACCGCAGAGAGGGGCCGTTGAGCTGACCTGAATCGTCTTCGCACGTTTGTTCGCAATTCTTCCGACCGATCCAACCGCTGAAATTCTCGCGAAGGAAGAAATTCCTATTAAAGGCTAAACCCATAGTGATCCAAGATACTTCCCAAGAGGGGCGCGTCAGCGTGCCATCGCGCCGATGGTCCGGCGACCTCGACCGCCGAAGCGCAGTGGTCGTAAAGTGCGCACGCAGTCCGGCTAGGATCGTGCCGGGAATAGAAGATGCCGTCCGGTTTCGAAGGGTGATCGCGCAATGCCTTGGACCAGCGCCGCGAATTCTTGTACCCACTCCCACTGGACAGACTACCTTCTGCGCCGATGCGAGTGAGGCCTCCCGAGGACACCAGATCTCCGGCGAAGTGGCTTGGTGGTCCGAACCTGTGTAGCGCTCTTTCCTGAACCTGGATGTCTGGAACCAACCGCGTTCTGAGCACTCCCCGTCCAATGGATTCCATAAACGCACAAAAAGGATCGGAGCCAAGATAGAGAACGCCATATTCTCCGGCCGGGGCGTCCCAGCGATGGGACATCTCTTTGCCAAAATAAATCGGGCCGACATCATGGATCAACGCCTCGCGGCTGGCGAGATCTGGCGGGTTGTACATTCCTCAGGCTCCGTGTTCGCCATAGGTCTTCGCAGCTCGAACAACGTCCGCGACGTTCCTGCCCTCACCGAGCGCCTGCAATGGAGTTTGACCTTCCAGTCCATCTCGTCATTTGAAAACTCTGGGCTAGAGATCGAGCATGATCCATGCTGGCGCGTGGTCGCTCGCGTTTTCCTGCCCACGCGCCCATCGGTCAACACCGCCGTCCACGAGCCGCACCGACAAATTCGGTGAGAGCAGAAAGTGATCGAGTCGCATGCCTTTGTCCTTGGGCCACCGTTCAAATTTGTAATCCCAGAATGTCCAGAGTGGGCCGTCCGGTTGCAACCTCCGCAGCGCGTCAGTCCAACCTTGAGTCAGCAAACGCGCAAAGGCTCTCCGGCTTTCGGGTTGGATCAACGCGTTGTTATCCAACGACCGAGTCGGATAGATATCCTGCGGTGTCGGCACGACATTGTAGTCACCGGCCAGCACCACGGGGGCGCCGCTCGCCATGAGTTCGGCAGTGTGGGCAATCAAGCGCTCAAACCAGGCCAACTTGTAGTTGAATTTCGGTCCAGGCTGCGGATTCCCATTGGGGAGGTAGATGGAAGTGATCAGCACTCCGTGAACGGCCGCTTCAATATAGCGAGCTTGATGATCTTCGGGATTTCCCGGCAAGCTTGTGCAGGTCAGCACGGGAACATGGTGTCGCGCGAGAATGGCCACGCCGTTCCAAGAGCGCTGCCCTTGCCAGACTGCTTCGTACCCGAGAGTCCGAAGGGCATTCACGGGAAATGCCCCCTGCTCCGCCTTGAGCTCTTGGAGGCTAACGACGTCCGGCTGCGCTTTGGATAACCAGGCCAGGAGGTTGTCGAGTCGCTTGTCGATGTTGTTAATGTTGAAGGTGGCGACTCTCACCAAGTCCCTTTCCTTGGTTCATCTTCTCTGCCAAGTGGTTTCTAGCTGCGACGGAGGCTTCGAAATCCACCCGACGAGTCGTTGCACAAAAACCTAGAAATAGATCCCAGGCGCCTCATGTCCAAGCTTCTGCACGTATTCAACGTATGACCCTGGATAAACCGTGGGATGGCGGTCCGTCCCGCTCTCACCGCCCAGTTCCAGCACACGTGAACCCAGACCGCGAAGGAACATGCGGTCATGCGATACGAAGATCATGGTGCCTTCAAAATCCTTCAGGGCGTCCACCAGCATTTCCTTGGTCGCAAGATCGAGGTGATTGGTCGGTTCGTCGAGCACCAGGAAGTTCGGCGGGTTGTAGAACATGCGCGCCATTGCCAGCCGCGATTTCTCTCCGCCGGAAAGTGCGCGGATCTTCTTATCCACATCTTCGCCGGAGAACTGGAATGCTCCCGCCAGGTTCCGCAGCGACCCGAGACCGTCTTGGGGAAAATCTTGTTGCAACTGTTCGGCGACGGTGAGATCGGAATTGAGCACGTCCAGGGATTGTTGCGCAAAGTAGCCCATATACAGGCTGGCGCCGAGCCGCACGCTTCCCGCATCTGGAGCACTGGCTCCAGCAATCATCTTGAGCAGCGTGGTCTTGCCCGCGCCGTTTCTCCCCATGACGGCCCAGCGTTCTCCGCGGCGGATGGTGAGATTGAACCCTTCGTAAATAACACGCGGGCCGTAACTCTTGTGCAGATTCTCAAGGACGGCCACCTGTTCGCCGGATCGCGGAGGGACACGAAACTCAAACTTCACCACTTGGCGTTTCTTCGGTAGTTCGATCTTCTCGATCTTGTCCAAGGCTTTAATTCGGCTCTGCACCTGGGCCGCTTTGGCCGCGTGCGTCCTGAAACGATCAATGAAGCGCTGCTCCTTGGCAAGCATGGATTGCTGCCGGGCAAATGCTGCTTGCTGATTGCTCTCTCGCACCGCCCTTTCGCGCTCGTAGAAGTCGTAGTCACCCGAGTATGTGATGATTTCACCGCCATCAATCTCTGCAATCTTTGAGACCAGACGATTCATGAACTCGCGGTCGTGCGAAGTCATGAGCAGCGCGCCAGGAAATGACTTGAGAAACTGCTCCAGCCAGATGATGGATTCGATGTCGAGGTGGTTCGTTGGTTCGTCCATCAGCAATACATCCGGCATTCCGAGTAGGACCCGTGCCAGCGCAACCCGCATTTTCCATCCGCCCGAGAGGGCGCCCACGTCGCGGTCAATCTGATCATCTTTGAATCCCAGGCCGTGGAGCACTTCGCGGGCTTGCGATTCGAGCGCATAACCGCCTAAATGCTCGTACTCCTCTTGCACATGACCGAAGCGTTCAAGGATGCGGTCGATGTCATCAGCCTTTTCAGGGTCGGACATTTCCCGCTGCAAGGCTTCGAGTTCGTGGTGTAGATCGCCGACACGTCCGCTCCCTGCGATCGCTTCATCCAGAACCGAACGGCCCTGCATTTCCTCGACGTCCTGGCAAAAGTAGCCGATCGTCAACTTCCTGGGGACAGAGACCGCGCCCTCGTCGGGAGTTTCCTCACCGACCACCATCCGGAAAAGCGTTGTCTTGCCCGCCCCATTGGGACCCACCAGTCCGACTTTCTCGCCGTGATTCAACTGGAACGAAGCATCCACAAAGAGCAGCTGCTTGCCATACTGCTTATTGATGTTTGAGAAAGAGATCATTTTGAAGGAGCAATTCTCGCGCTCACCGAGCGCGACGAAGGCCTAGTCGTTTTTCTTCCCGAGTCGCTGCGGGAAGCGGATGTCGAAGTCATGCTCGAACGCGCCAAGGAAAAGTACCCAGAAGCGAAGCCTCGCATCACCTCAGACAATGGTCCGCAGTTCATTGCCCGCGAGCGAAGTGGCCAGCCACCGCGATGTCGGACAGGCAAGGAAAGCTATTTTGCCCCCCAGTAGATAAGTGATATCGCGATTTATCAATAGTTGACCCGTTGTGAGACACTGACGCCCTACGCTGAAACATCACTTCCACGGCGGCGCGGACGCTCGTCTTCATATGTTCCGTTCGAGTCGCGGTGGTTGATCTTATGCCCCATTCAACCAACCGCCGGTAAAGCCTGCTCGCTTCAAACCACGCACCAGATTGGGCACTTTGCGGGTGGCGTTCCAGATGATCCCCGTTTTGTAATTCGCGATCATGCCTAGAATCGGCCCCTGATTGTCGCTGAGATAATCATTGTCAACCCAGCCTAAGCGCCCATCAACGCTGCCTGACCTAAGGCTGACATGGGTATCACGGAAGCTAGGGTTGAACGAATCGAAAAAACCGTACTTGCCGTAAAGCCGCCGACCTTGGAAATTGCGTAAGGCCCAGGTCGCAGGGATGCAAATCTCGGGTGCAAAGGGAATCGAGGCTACCGCGGCGGTGGGGGCAAGGGTGCCATGGTCTTCCTCGTCGGGCATGCCCTTCGGCCCATAGGCCGCATAGCCATAAAACTGCGTCGGCTTGCCTTTGAAATTTATGATTAGATCACCTGGTCCATCGCAGGCGCTGAGGCCCCAGATGTCCTTGGAATAACTATCCCAACCCATGGGGTTGGCAATAGCATAGTTGCGCTGCGCATAGGTGGCGCGGCGGGAATTCTCGAAATAGTCAAACCCGGCTGCGCGCGTGGTCGCATCAAAGATGCCGCGATAGTCAACCCACACGGCCCCATATTGATGCGCAAAGTGTGGCGCAAAAGAGAGGTAGCGGCTCGCACCTTCTCCGCGCCAATATTTTGCGAAGGGCGCAGTCCAGGCCTCGAAGGCGCCCTCCTTAGCCGGGTGAGACCGTGAGCCGAGCGCGAGGAAATACAGCGCCATGCCCTCGTTATA
Source organism: uncultured Acidobacteriota bacterium (assembly GCA_963732135.1). Lineage (GTDB taxonomy): Bacteria > Acidobacteriota > Terriglobia > Acidiferrales > UBA7541 > Acidiferrum. Next base: position 801,537 of record CAVSYC010000006.1, on the reverse strand, counting down.
GCCATCCCAATTTCGCTCAATAAAGCGGCTCTCTGGGTGCCAGCCCATCGAGATGGCTTTGCCGCCCGTGCTATTGGCCTGCATCCAATCCCATTCGGTGCGATCCAGCAGACGCTGCGCGAGTGCACGGATCTCCTTTTCCTTCTCATCCTCCTGGTCGAACCAGCCTTGCGCAAATGCCATGCCCATTTGCAGCCAGCAGGTATCAATCGTTGAAAGCTCCCAATTTGGCAACCGTAGTCCGGTCTCCATATCGATAAGGTGGTAATAGAAGCCACGATAGCCCGCGGTGCCAGACCGTTGTTCGCCCTGCGGTAATTGCTCAAAGAACTGCAGCGTCCGCAGCGTGATGTCTCGTGCCTGATTGCGTGTGATCCAACCGCGCTCAACTCCAATTGGCCAAGCAGTTAGAGCGAAGCCTGTCCCCGTGATGCTGCAAGCGGCCGGCGTCGACCAACGATCTGCCATCAGGCCGTTGCTATGGTTCACACGTTCCCAGTAAAAGTAAAAGGTGCGATGCTCAATATCGCTGAGCAATTGGGAATCCGAAACGCGCGCCGTAGTGGCCTTCGCCCATATCGGACTAGAAACAATTCCGGCGGCAGCAGCGCTGAGGAAACTGCGGCGGGTCAGTGTCGGAAGCTCGCTGCGCATGGTCCAGTCAGTATAACGGAGAGGAGATCAGAGCCGGGGTTATGGTTGGCGCTATCAGGCGATTACACTCGCGATTCGGGTCTGGTCCGGTCAGGTTTTTGGCGGAATCACGGGCCATCGGATGTTGAGAACCGGCAGGTCGTTGCGGAGCTACAATAATCTTGCCGGGCGAAACGGAAGCGGGTACTGCGGGGACGCAACCATGCCAAGGGATATGCCGGTGGGCTCATCGAGATGATGAACGGGGGCGTTCTTGCGCCGCCCAACCTCCATCGGATCAAAAATTCCTCCGTCCGAAGGGCGGAATACTCACTAACGGAGAACGTCGCTCTCCATTTCAGGCTGAACCAAGACACCAAGAACACCCTGCCATAACTCACTGATACCAAACGACGGAATGCCGCCTGCACAGCAGCCCTTCACTTCGAGGCATAATGGTTCGCATGGATGAGGCGATCCGCACTCGCTGCTGTATTGCCGGAGGTGGCCCGGCCGGTATCATGTTGGCCCTACTTCTCGCCCGCGCGGGCGTGGATGTGGTCGTGCTGGAGAAGCATGCCGATTTTCTCCGTGATTTTCGCGGAGACACGGTTCATCCCTCTACTCTCGAGCTGATGCATGAGTTGCATATTCTCGACGCCTTCCTCAAACTTCCTCATCAGGAGATACGCGAGCTTTCGGGTCAAATAGAGAACGAGACGGTTCCCATTGGGGACTTCACGCACCTTCCCACTCACTGCAAGTTTGTGGCCCTGATGCCGCAATGGGACTTCCTCGATTTCATTAAGGAACAGGCCAGCCGCTATTCCGGTTTTCATTTGATGATGCAGGCGGAAGTAATCGATCTCATCGAAGAGAATGGATTCATTGCGGGCGTTCGCGCAAAGACCCAGAGTGGCCCTCTTGAGGTTCGCGCGCCGCTTACGATTGGTGCTGATGGCCGGCATTCGATCGTTCGCGAACGCGCGGGTCTGAAAGTAATCAATCTTGGCGCGCCGATGGATGTTTTATGGATGCGAATTAGCCGGCGTCCTACGGACCGAGGGCAAACCTTCGGGCACATAGTCGCGGGCAAGATGCTGGTATTGCTCAACCGCGAGGATTATTGGCAATGCGCGTTCGTCATCCCCAAAGGCACGGGAGAGGACGTCCGGCGGAAAGGGCTGGAATCGTTCCGCGAACAGATTGTCTCCCTCGAACCATTCTTGCGCGATCGCGTCACGGAGCTGCGCGATTGGAAGCAAGTCAGCCTGCTCACTGTTGCAGTCGATCGTCTCGAGCAATGGTCCAGGCCAGGCCTCTTGTGCATCGGCGATGCTGCGCACGCGATGTCACCGATTGGCGGCGTCGGCATCAATCTCGCGATTCAAGACGCGGTGGCCACTGCAAATCTCCTGGGAGACAAACTTTTGCGGCAGAATTCGTTGGGCAGTGAATTAGAGGTGGTCCAGCGGCGCAGGGATTTCCCAACGCGCGCTACGCAGCGCCTCCAAACCATGGTGCAAAACAATGTGATCAAGCACGTCTTGGGCAGTTCGAAACCCCTGAGAGTCGGCTGGCCGCTCAAATTGCTACGGCATTTCCCAGTTTTGCGCCGAATCCCTGCGCGGGTGGTCGGAGTCGGATTCCGTCCTGAGCACGTGAGAACTCCAGACGTCCATTCTTTGGGATAGCGGGCAATTCGGAAGTAAATCCACTTGCCCGTTAAGTCATTGCTGTGCAGGTGCGTGCTGAGAGTCCTGCCTACTTCAGTCGCTTCCAGATTAGTTCTTGGGAACGAACCATGATTCCGCCTCGCAGATAGGGTTTCGCCACCAGGAGGGTGAGCCGATCCCCGTCCAGTTTGACCAAGCGCGTCAGATCGGTGCCGACATCGTTTGGCGTCGAGGCGGCCTCCACGTGGTGAACCACTTTTTCTTCAGTAAATGTGTAGCGTCCGGCATAGGCGGTCATGGACGCAAACGCCTCAGCTCTTTCGTCGGCCGGAGCGGAGATAAAATCCGAGACGGACAGGGGCTTGCGCTCGTCAAGGGTAAGTATGGCGCTCATCCGACCATCCTCGGTGTAGGTCAGAAAGCCAATCGGGTGCGCACCCCACGAATTGCGAACCTCGCCTCGATCCGTGGTAATCGTCGCGGACTCCAATTTCCACGTACCTACGAGCGTCTTATTGGATTGCGCCAAGCCGACTGAAATAGTTGCGGCTGCGGTTGAAGCCAATGCCAACGCAAGAATCCATTTCGACATTGAAGTCTCGCTTTCCTTTAGAGTTGCTGAGCGGGCGGATTTTATCCTGTCGCCTGTCCGCTCAAACCTATTCCCTACCTGTGCGCCCCGATCGATAACAAACAATCGCCAGACTAACCACCAGAATGATCAGCGACGCGAAATTCATCCAAACATAGGGCCACGACTCTCTGCGCCTCTCCCGCGCCTTCCTCACGCTTAGTGGCACGCACTCTTTCGCCCCGCGGACTCTGTTTTCGGCATGGGCACTGTCCGAATTTTTCTCTAAGTCCATTCCTAGTCCCCTTATTTCCAACACGCTAGATTCTTAAAAGTCACGCGCACTATAGTACTCTCGCATTTCCACAAGTAAGGAGTAACATGGTAAAGTAAGGAACGGAGGATTGGCTGTGAAGAAGCAGGCAAGAATTACAAGCAAGGGACAGATCACTGTGCCCCATCAGATTCGACGCGCTCTGGGCGTTCGCCCCGGAGACAAGCTGCTCTTCGAGAAAGATGGCACCGGATTCCGCGTCCGGCCCGTACGAACCAAGAGTCCATTTGAAAAATATCGCGGCATCGGGGGCCCTGGCATTCGTCGCGGCAGAAAGGCCGTCGTGCAATGGGTCCGTGAACTGCGCGGGCAATGACCACCGCGATTGACACGAATATCCTTGTTGCCCTCTGGAACGAGGATGATTCCCTGAACACGCTGGCGCGTTCCGCCCTTGACGACGCACTTGGGCGCGGCAGCCTTGTCATAGCGGCGCCGGTCTTTGCGGAACTTCTCGCCGCTCCTTCCCGGAATGAAGCCTTTCTTGATTCTTTCTGCAGGGAGACAGGAATTTCGGTGGACTGGAATCTAGATGAAGCCGTCTGGCGCATTGCTGGCCGGGCATTCCAGCTTTATGTCGCCCGCCGGCGAGAACAGGTGGGGCCCGGCCGTCGGCGTATACTCGCCGATTTCTTGATAGGAGCTCATGCTGTCCAAAATGGATTCCGCCTTCTCACCCTGGATCGCGGCCTCTACCGCGCAGCCTTTCCTCGCCTGGCGATTGTGATCGTCTGAATCCTCGCCAATTGTTATCCTTCTCGTCGGGCTACAGAACGAAGTCCTTAAGCCTGGCGCGATTACGTCATCATAAGGAGGTCTTTCGGAGGACTTGTCCGCGTTTTATATCTTATCAATTGTATAATATTATATATTAATTATTATAAATGGTTGGGGCGAAAGGATTTGAACCTTCGACCTCCTGGTCCCGAACCAGTGACTAAATTAACCTAAGTCGCTGTCCTGGCGTCACTTACCGTTTTTCGGGCCGCTCTCTGTTGGACAAGTTTGGACAAGTTCCTCGGTAAGTTGCGAATGTTTTGACGAGGCGAATGGCTGCTATCAGCTCTCCTTCGAATGAAAATAATCGGCTGATTCCTAGCATAAATTCATATATTTCAGTTAGTTACAAGCTGTATTTGGGTGTTTCGTTAAACCATTTGCTATTCGCGAATCGCGAATATAGAATGAGGGAGTGAACCTAAAGCCTCAAGACGTCGTGGTCGCACTCAAACTTTGTGCGTATCCCGAAGCACGTCCGACCATCTCAATTCTCGCAAATGAGCTCGGTCTTAGCCCTTCCGAGGTGCATGGGGCGATCGGTCGCCTACGCAAATCACGACTCTTGCATGGCCCAAGTTTGAAAGACCGGCCGAACATTTCCGCACTCGAAGAATTCCTGATTCACGGCTTGAAATATGCGTTCCCGGCCGAGCATAGCGAAGTGACGAGGGGCGTTCCGACATCTTATGCTGCGGAGCCCCTTAAGAGTGAGATCTCATCGCGGGATGAGCTTCCCCCGGTTTGGCCATGGCCGGAAGGAGATACCCGCGGAGTCGGGCTTGAACCTCTTTACAAAAAGGTCCCGCAGGCCGCACTCCGCGACCGGAAACTCTATGAACTCTTGTCGCTCGTGGATGCGATCCGGGACGGGCGCGCGCGGGAGCGAAAGATCGCCGAGCAGGAGCTCGTACGGCGATTGAAAACGCAGCATGGGTAATCCTAACTACCAGCTCCTTGTTGACGCTGCGAAATTGCTGAGGCCGATTCTTGGCGAGCTCGTGTTTGTGGGAGGCTGCTCGACGGGCCTCCTTGTTACCGACCGAGCAGCCGCGGACGTTCGGCCAACTACTGACGTCGATGCGATCGCAGAGATCACTTCGTACGTGGGATACATCGAACTCTCCGAAAGGCTGAAAAAACTTGGTTTCTTCGCGTAAGTCCATAGAGAGCAGGTTTTACGTTTCTCAGGTTCGTGGAATTCGAATTATCGGCCGCTTGGGATTTCACCAGGAGGTCATTGCCTTGATCAAGGATAGTAAGTTATTGATGAAAGTGGTTGGGGCGAAAGGATTTGAACCTTCGACCTCCTGGTCCCGAACCACGGAGTCGAAAAATCTAAAATCTTTCAGGTGTCGCACTTACGACCCGTCCAGCTCACAAAACTTGCCCTCAGTTGGTCCACATGGTACACAAGCCCGCAGTTGACAGTTGAAACTCGACGCGAGCTTATCGGGGAAAGCCGTAGTTCCGAAGAAACTGTGTGAGATTGACTTGCCCGATCGAGGGACCTAACATGGCACGCGCTCGTTCAGGGGAAGCACGCCGTGTGCTGCGAACGTCGCGCCATTCATCCGCTTCATCCTCGAAAAAGGAGACGGCAAGATGCGAGAGCGTCTAGTCCAGACCGTTTTTCGGAGAGCTTGTGGTTTGCTGTTATTGATTGTGCTAGTTATCGATCTCGCCCTCACGAACGCGTCAAATCGCTATGACAAGACACCAGAACGAGTGATCGCCATTGGCGACGTGCATGGTGATTTTGATGATTTTTGTCTGATGCTCAAGGAGTTGGGGCTAGCGGACTCCCAGAACCACTGGGCAGGCGGAAAAGCCATTTTGGTGCAAACCGGAGACGTAATCGATCGCGGCAACAAGGGGCGCGAGGCAATGGACCTGTTAATCCGGCTGCAGAGAGAAGCCGAAGCAGCCGGCGGGCAAGTGATGCCATTGCTGGGGAATCACGAAGTGATGAATATTCTGGGTGACCTGCGCTATGTCTCCGCTGAAACTTACGCGGAGTTCGCGGATGGCGAATCCGAGAAGCGCCGGAAAGCGGCCTATCAGGATTATGCGGCCTGGTACACGAGCCATACGAAGTTGCTGAAAGCGATCCAGCAAACGGCTTTGCCGGCAACGGAAGAAGAATGGATGGCCAAGCATCCGGCGGGGTTTCTGGAATATCGAGAAGCGCTGGATCTAGCCGGAGTGTACGGGAAGTGGGTGAGGCAACATGCGGCGGTGGTAAAGATCGGAGGAGTTATCTTCCTGCACGGCGGCATATCGCCCAACCTGATTTCGCTCAAGCTGGAACAAATAAGCTCGCAAGTGCGCCAGGAAATTGCCGAGTTCGACAGAACGAAGCGGTATCTGGTCTCGCACCGGGTGATCTTGCCATTTTTTACTCTCCAGGAAACTGCGGCGGCTGTACAGGCGCAAATCCTTGCGGACCGTGCAGCGGAAACGCCACCGGATGAGGAAGAGCAAAGCATGATGTCGCGGCTGGCCGATATAGGGCATTGGCTATGCATGCGCGAAGACGGCCCGTTGTGGTTTCGCGGCTACGACGAATGGAGCGAGGAGGAAGGCAGACAGCAGACAGAGAAAATCCTGGCGGTATACGAGGCAACGCATATCGTCGTGGCCCACACTGTACAGAGGACTGCGCACATCCGATGTCGTTTCGGAGGAAGGATATTCCTAATAGACACCGGTATGCTTTCGACTTATTGGCGTGGCGGGCGGGCTTCGGCGCTGGAAATCCTCGCTGGCCGCAAATTCAATGGCGTGTATCTGGACAGCCAGGAATCAATTTTCGAGGAAAAATCTGTCGAGTCTACGGGAAAAGAGAAGTAGACGGACAGAAGCAGTGCCATTCAGGAAGGGTCAAAGGATGAACCGTTGGATTGAACGGGTTCTGGATATTCAGCCGGGGGATCTACGCAGCGGCGTCCTACTAAGTTCTTGCCTGTTTCTCACAATCAGCGCAGCGGTCGTCGGCAAAGTGGCGAGCAATGCATTGTTTCTGGCGCAATTTCCGGCGGTGGAACTCCCGTACGCAGACATTGCCAGTGGCGTACTCGTCGGGTTCGTGGCGGCGGCATACTTGCGGTTGGGGCGGCGGACTTCGCTGGGCCGCTTGCTGGTGTGGAGCCCTCTTTTCTTTGCCGCCGGATGTGCGTTTTTCTGGCTCGTGGCGCATTATTATTTTCCCGCGTGGCTTTATCCGGTGTTCTACATCTGGGTGGGCATCATTGCAGTGTTGGCACCCACTCAAGTGTGGACTCTGGCCAACTATCTGCTGACGACGCGTGAAGCAAAACGCATTTTCGGAATGGTGGGCAGTGGTGGTATTTGTGGCTGGATTTTCGCGGGCTACCTCTCAAAATTCGTGGCCAAGGCTTTTGGTACAGAGAGCTTGCTGATCGGTATGGCAGCGCTTCTCCTGATTTGTTCGGGGCTGATGGCGGTTCTTTCGAAAGGAGGCCAACTGAAACTGGATCCCGAAAGGGATCGAGCGGTTGGAGTGGCGGGAACCGGCCAAAGGAACTTGCGTGACAGCGTGCGCTCCGTCTTTTCGTCCACCTATCTTCGCGCCATCGCTGCGGTCATTTGCATTTCCTCGTTCACGACCACGTTGACCGGCTGGCAATTCAAGGCTCTTGCCAAGCAGTTTTCCCAAGGCAAAGATGCGCTGGCGATCTTTTTTGGCGATTTCTTTTTTTACGCCGGACTGTTGGCCCTGCTTTTTCAGTTGCTGCTCAGCACTCGGCTGCTCCGGCGTTTCGGCATCGGCCCCATGCTCTTCGTTCTGCCGGTGGTGGTGCTGGCAGGCTCGGCAGGAGTGCTGGTCCTGGGAACGGTTGGCGCAGCGCTGTTCCTCAAAGGAAGCGATCAAGTGCTTCGCTATTCGATCGACCGATCCACGATCGAATTGCTGTACTTGCCGATGCCGCACAGCGTCAAGCTGCAAGCGAAGTGGTTTATAGACACGGTAGTATGGCGACTGGGCGACGGACTTGCGGGAGTGGTAGTGCTTATTTTTGCTACTCAGCTGCACTGGGCGCCGCAGCGAATCAGTTGGATCGTGCTACTGCTGACATTAGTGTGGCTCGCCGCTGTTTTCGTGGCGGGCAAACAGTATGTTGCCCTGCTCAAGGACTCCATCAGCCAGCACCGTTTCGATGTCGAACAGGCTTCTACACTGGCCCTCGACCGCTCCACGATGGATTTCCTGACGAGCAGAATTCTTGCTTCTGATCCGGAAGAGATTCTTTACGCGCTGAGCTTATTCGGAGTGGAGCGGCAGCGCGCCGCTCATCCGGTGATTCGCGGGCTGCTGAGCCATCCGGCACCGGAGGTTCGGCAAAAAGCCTTGGAGGTACTGAGCGCGGCGGGCGACAAGTCTGTTCTGCCATCCATCGAGGTGCTGCTGAAAGATCCCGATCGCAACGTGCGAACCGAAGCGATGCTGTACCTTGTCTACCACGCGCACATTGACCCTCTCGCTCTGCTCGCAGAAGTTGGAGACTTCGCTGATTATTCGGTGCGTTCGGCAGTGGCGGCATTCCTGGCGAGACCTGGGGAAGCGCAAAGACTAGAAGCGGCCAGTCAAATCCTGAACGGAATGGCGGGCGAGGCCGGCGAGGAAGGGCAGCGCACTCGCGTAGAAGTCGCGCGCCTGCTTGGCGAACTGCCGGACTCGTTCGATCCCTTACTCAAATCGCTGCTGGGCGATGCCGCTTTTCCCGTCAAATGCGAAGCCATGCGCTCGGTGGGAACGCTTGGAAAACTTTCTCTAGCGCCGGTTCTGATCGGGTATCTTTCGAACCTCGAACTCTGCAACGAGGCGGCGCAGGCACTTGCGAAATTCGGAGACCCGGTGGTTGGCCTACTGGGCGGCTATCTGGTTGATTGCTCGCGGCCGACTGATGCCCGGCGTGCGGTCCCGCCAATACTGGCAAGCATCGGAACCCCTGCGGCAGCTGAAGCGCTCTCAGATCACCTTCTTGAAAGAAACACCTCGGTTCGCTTTCAAATGATCAGTGCGCTAAATAAAATTCACCAGGTGCACCCTGAAATCGAACTGGACGTGCAAAGGTTGGAGACGATTCTGGCGGCGGAAATTATGGGCCACTATCGCTCCTATCAAATCGCGGAATCACTGCGCGTTCCCGGGGACTCCGATGATGCGGTGCTGCGAGCGATGAGTGAAGCAATGCGGCAGGAACTAGAGAGAATTTTCCGCCTGCTGGGACTGTTGTATCCGCACCTGGATCTGCACTCGGTGCATTTTGGATTGCAATCGAACAATGTGACGGTCTATGACAACGCATTGGAGTTTTTGGAGAACGTCCTGAATTCGCAATTGCGCGGAGTGCTGGTGCCGCTGTTGGACGGGAAGGTAAGCCCGCGGGAGAGAGCGGCGATCGCGGAGCGACTGGTGCACGCAAAAGTGGAGAGTCGGGAACAAGCTGTTGCAGAACTAGTTGCGAGCGATGATCCGTGGCTCAAGTCTTGCGGCGCTTACGCGATAGGGACGCTCGGAATGATCTCGCTGCAAACCGAATTGGACAAGTGCCTTGAGCATCCGGATCCGCTGCTGCGCGAAACCGCGCGCGCGGCAAAGCTGCGGCTCGCAACGGCGGCGAAGCCGTAACACGTCAGAGGGTCGTGCGAAATGTCTCGCGCTCGGAAGCCCGCGGCGGCATCGAGAGTTTCGAACGCCGCCCAGCAGAAAAGGCCTCCGGTACGGCGAATCTGAAAGGATCAGCGGGGCAAACGCAAATCAATGCGAGTCGCGTGCAAGACGCCCTTGTCATCCACGTGGCCAACGACAATGACGAACGAACCTTCCTTGACCTGGTCCATTTCTCCCGGTTTTCCGAGCTTGGTCCATTCTGTAGAGCTGTCGTAGGCGATTTTGCGGAGATCCTCTGCCCGTGTGTTAACGCCACCGCGGATGTCCATCTGCGACAAGTCTTTGTAAATTCTGACGACGTGGCCTTGCCACTTTGTTTCTTTCTTCGCAGTGGGTGCCGGTTTCGTTTCCGACGTGGCCTGTTTGGCGCCCAGGGGCATGGCGGCAAAGAGTGCACCTGCGAGAACTACGGAAAGCAAATTCCGGTAAGACTTCATTGCGTCCTCCAGTTAGATAAAAATAGGGTTTCGACCGACTGCAAAGGCAGGTATCCGGTAGCAGAGGATAATGCGGCGATGGGTAAGTGTAAAGAAGAATCTCGGGCGAGGGCTATGATACCTTCGCGCCAGGCGATTGATGTTGTCATTGTGCGCGCGTTGGGCGTACAGTATGGGCCAATTGTCGGAGGAAAAGTCCATGGCCACGTTGAGCAAAGCGGCGGTTAAAGGCGTACTCGTTATTGTTGCCGGCGTGATATTTTCGCTTGGCGCTCGTGCAGGGGAAGACGCGCCGCTGAGCAAGGAACAGATTAAGCATTTTCTTCAAACGGCCGAAATAGTAAAAAGCAAGCCGTCGAGCAAGGGCGTGACTCATCCGTGGCGACTCACTCTGAGCGACGGCACCCTCACACACGATGGCTCATTCCAGCCAATCGATGAGCATAAAGCGGAAATGAAGCTGGAAAGCGGCAAGGTGGAACTGGGTTTTGTCGACTCATATAAGTACAACATCGCGGCCTACAGGCTCGCCGAGCTTGTGGGCTTTGACGACATGATACCGGTCTATGTCGAGCGAAAATGGCAGGGAAAGACTGGTTCGCTGAGCTGGTGGCTCCCGGTGAAGATGGACGACGCCGACCGAGTACAAAAGAAGATCGAACCCCCTGATCCTGACAAGTGGAATCGGCAAATGTTCCGCATCCGCGTCTTCGATGAGCTGGTTTACGACTCCGATCCCAATCTAACCAATGTGCTGATTGGTGAAGACTGGACCGTTTGGCGCGTCGATTTCAGCCGAGCTTTCCGTAGGAACAAGGAACTGCGCGCGCCGAAGGATCTAGTTAAATGTGACCGGCAGCTCCTAGAGAGACTGAAAGCGCTCAACGCCGGTGAGCTGGCGGAAAAAACCAAAGGCTATCTGACCAAGGAGGAATTAAGCGGCGTGATGGCCCGGCGGGACAAAATAGTCGCCACGTTCCAGGCATTGATCGCGCAAAAAGGGGAAAAAGAAATTCTCTATTAGAGCTCGCTTTTCGCCAAAGAATTCGGGGATTGAAACTGCAGCAATTGAATCCGGAGGAAGTGGTCGGGGCGAGGGATGACTTCCGTGTAGCCGACGAATACGGTCGGAAGGCTTTTGCTCCCACTTCTGCGACACGCAGGAGCCATGCGAACGCGGTTCAGCGCACGGGTCAAAACTTACACACCGCGTCCTATAACAAGCCGATGCGCCTCCAAGATTACGCTCCCCCGGCCCGCACACATCCCAACGCCGTCTGCACCATGGGCAGCCTGAAACCGTTTCCCGGAATCGTCACCGCCGCGGTCGGCCGCCGTGAAGCCACACTCGATCACCGCGATCTCGATCCCAAAGTTCCCACCCAGATGTTCCGGGAAACTCAGGAAGCGAGCCGGCGGTTCGCAACCGAAGAAAAATGTACGGTGGAATGGTCGCGTATCTGGAACATCGAACCGATTGCCTTCGACCACCACTTGGTTGAGCCCTGCGATCAGGACGTTCGCGAAGTTTCCGGCGCCTCGCATCGAATGCCCTCCGGCCCGCTTCACGACGCCGCCGAAGTTTCCCGCGCAGGAATTCCCACGGTGATGATGTTCGTACAATCGCTGCGCGGCATCAGCCACAACAAAATCGAAGACACCCGCGAAGATCACCTCGAAATGTCAGTCGTCGCCCTTGACCGCCTCGCCACCAAAGCTGCGAACTGGATTCTCCGCTAGCAAAAGCGCCAAATCGCAAATCATTGGGTGATTGCAACAACAAACATGGCGGAAGGCTTTTTCCAGTGGACAAGACAAAAAAGAAAACAGCAGCCCGCCCCATGGCAAACCAGCACAGAGCAGGCCGCTCAAGAAGTTTTCAGAATGGCGAGCCGCGCAAGGAATACTTCTTACGATCGGCAGCCCGCCATTCACTTGTGATTTATGACTTAATCCGCGACCAGCCCTCGGGAGCCGGCGGGAGTTGTCGCGGTTAGGCCGAGAGAAGTGAGCGATCCATCGGCCTCCACTCTAAATCCGAGGATGGCGGTGCGCGACGTGACGTCGTACAGGTAGCGGCCATCGCGGCTGAAGGCGTTATCGAGCGGACCAGCGCTGGTCTGGGCGGTAACGCCGTTGCCCAATAGCGAAAGTTCTCCGCGAAAGCCCACCTGGTAACCGGAAATGACTGCGCTGGCCGTATTCACCACGTAGGCATACCGGCCGTTCGGGGTGATGGCGATCCAGCAAGCCGCCGTCTGAGAATCCAGCACGGAACCGCTGATCGCATTCAGGATCCCCTCGCGATTCTGTTCGTACGAGGTCACTGCGCTGGTGCCTACAATTCCCTCCGCCTCACGGACTTCGGTGACGAACAGATTGCCCCGGTTGTCGAAGGCAAACGCAAAGGGAGAATCGCCAAACGACTTCTGGATCCGATCTTCGCTAGGGGTACCGTCAAAATTCACGGAGTATGTATCAATCAGACTGGTGCCGACTTCGCCGACGTACAGGAACAATCCGCTATTGTCGAAATGGATTTCCGCCGCAAGCGGACCGGCCGCCGGCACCGTGGGAGACGCGACGCTCAGTGAGCGGGTCGAATTCGGGATGGGCTCGAGCGCACCTCTAAAATTGTCAAAGAAGAATCCCGTGATGCTTGCCGGCTGTGCTGGCGACGCCCCGTGTACTCCGTCGTTGAGGACATAGACCAGGTTCCGGCTGACTGTAATGCTGACCGGGAGAATGCCGCCCGTGGAAACCTTTCCGACTGCCTTCAGGCCTGACGCGGTTCGCTCCATCACCGAAATCGTACCGTCACCTTCGTTGGCTACAAACAACCATCGCCCATCCTGGCTGAGCGCCAGGGCGCCCTGCGAGCCGACCGACACCACTCCACCGCCCGATCCGCCTGTGGGCACGGTGGCCGCCAGGGCAAGCGAGCCATTGGCTGCCCTGTTGTACACTCTGACTGCGTTGTTCGCGCCGTTCGTTTCCGTATATACAAATCCTGCCTGGCCGCTGAATGGGTTAAAGTCGTTCGATTGCGCCATACTCACCATAGCCATAGACGCAACAGCGATTGCGGGTAAGACAGCATGCTTCCAGTTCATGAGTACCCCCCTTGATTGGACCTTAAATTCTTAGTTTCTAGGATCCTGCTACCCGGGCGGCGTTATGTGAGATTCGGGGATATCTCAAAGGTTACCGTTGCGCGGCGTCACGCGTTGAATCGCGAGAGAAAATAATGGCGGGGCGAGTGGATTTGAACCACTAGCCTCTTGGTTGCGGACTAGGCACTCCTCGGATTTTCGTATGATGTAAATCGCTGATTCTAAGAAAAGTGGTCGGGGCGAAAGGATTTGAACCTTCGACCTCCTGGTCCCGAACCAACGGATAAAATTACATAAGTCGGTGCCCTGGCGTCACTTATTGGTTTTTGGACCGTTTTAGGATTGACAAGTTTTGACAAGTCCTTTTCGACCTTCTGGGATGAGCGTCTGGTAAGCCGCTTGACGCGTACATGCAATGTATATACACTGTCATTCGTGGACACTGGGCTTGAGCTGCGCGGGCAGACCTTTGTCTGGGACTCCGAGAAGGCAGCCATCAATCGGCGCAAGCACAATGTAAATTTCCAGGAAGCCTGCGAGATCTTCTTCGACCCGTTCTTCCGCTTGGTGCACGCAACCGCCGAGGACGAAGCACGAGAAGGAGCGATTGGATACACCGAACGCTCGCGACTGCTCTTTGTTGTGCATGTGGTGCGCCAGGAAGGAACCATCCGCATCATTTCGGCCAGGCCCGCAACGACGGAAGAGAGAAAAATCTATGAGCATGAATAAGCGTCTAAAGAAGCGGTTCGAAAAACCGCGGCCGATGAGTTCGATCAGCATCCGTATGCCAGAAGATGTTTTGGAGAACCTGAAAGAAGTTTCGGCCGCACTTGGGTTCAGCGGTTATCAACCCCTTATCCGTTTCTACATCGCACAGTCGCTTCGCAAGGACCTTGCCCGGATCGAAGGCGATCCGGTTGCAATCATGGCGGACAGTCTTCGTCGTCACGGTGTCGCGGACACCGTCATCGAGGAGGCTGTTGCTGAGGCAACGAAGGGCTAGCTTTCTGAAAAGACTTTCTCCAGCAGTTTTCTTCTAACCTTGAGCCTCGGGGCACCGACCTCCTGTTTTCCTTTCGTTGTTAACAGGTAGCCGTCTGAAGGCGTCCTGCTTGGAGGAGGAAAAAGCAAACGATGTTGCGTACAGTTGCGATTCTTGTAGGCGCGGCCTCTTTGTGTCGCGTAGGTATCCCATCGGTGCTTACCTGCAGGCCTTCAGAGCAGGGCCCGAACTGTCGAGGAGCCTAGACCATCGCAGCCGCTGTTCCATCCGCCAGCGCCCTATCCGTCCAACGGTCTTGTTTGGGTCGGTTCGCCGAAACTATGGACCGATATACCGAGAAGCGGAACTTGGCTGGGCTTACCGCACTACACTCCAGAGGACACCCGATTTCGCCAGAAGCTCTTCTGGTGGAGCAAAGGTTACGATTGGCGCAGTGAAAACCCACCGGAACTCACGATTCTTGGAAAACGACTGGACGGACCCGCGCCTCCCTTGTCCACTGACCCACATGCAAATGTCGGATGGGCCAATAACCGCGAACATGCATTTATGGTTGCCGGGATTTTTATTCCGACCCTCGGTTGCTGGAAAATCACCGGACATTACAGGGGCGAAGAGCTGAGTTACGTGGTGTGGCGCGAGGCGCGCTGGCGGGCGTAAATGACGCGTCGCAGGGGCTTAGTGCTGGACGCAAACATTCTGTTGCGTGCCGTCTTTGGCGTCCGTGTACGGGCACTATTGGAAACTTACGAAGAGGAAGTGAGCTTCTACAGCCCCGACGTATGCTTTGATGACGCCCGAAAATACATACCTGAAATTGCTAAGCGTCGCAGAATTGATCCCGCACTTGGCCTGTCGGTATTAGATCAGGTCAGTGACATCGTCCAATCCGTGGATCGCAGTCTGTATGAAGAGTACGAGAAGGTTGCCCGCGAGCGTGTCCTGCCACCGATCCAGACGACTGGCCGATCGTGTCAGTGGCTTTGTTGCTGGATTTTCCAATCTGGACCGAAGATCAGGATTTTTTTGGCAGCGGCGTCAGCACTTGGACTACCGACCGAGTCGAGTTGTACCTTCGCGCCGACTGAGATTCGAATTAGAGTGGTCGGGGCGAAAGGATTTGAACCTTCGACCTCCTGGTCCCGAACCAGGCGCGCTAGCCAGGCTGCGCTACGCCCCGACATCTGAGCAATGTATAAATCAGCGCCGCGAGCACAAGACCCCACCGCTGCGCCAACGCTTAGCATAGCACAAATAGCAAGGTCAGCTGTCAGCGCATCGGGTCGGGATCACGCTTCGTCTTCGATGCAGTTTGATGCCGAATTCCCTCGCTGCCCAGGCGAGGATCAGTAGTAAAACTTAAGCGCGAATTGGATTAGCCTCGGTCCACGAGTCTGGCTTACCTGTCCGAAAGTTGAATCGAAGCCTTGGTTGTCTGGATTCAGGAATTGAACGTGGTTGAATGCGTTGAAAAACTCTCCCCGAAACTCCAGCGACCGGAATTCAGTGAACTTGAATTTCTTCATGAAGGAAATGTCCCAATTGTTAATTCCCGGTCCGCGCAAAGTATTTCGCCCGAGGTTGCCAAACGAGGCCAGGGAACCGATCGGGTTATTCCCCGGAGAGACACAGTCAAAAGCTGTCGGATCAAAGTAGAAGTTACCTGTCAACGGTCCACTCCATCCTGCGCACGTTGCGTTGTCAGCCGAAAATGTACTCTGCCTGCGCGGATCGAACGTCCTGACAGTTCCTACGAGATCAGGACGATCAAGGAAATTCCCCTGAAAGCTGTTGTCGTTGTTGGAAAAGATGGTAAAAGGCTGCCCGCTCTGGAAGGACGCAATCGTATTCACCTGCCATCCTCCTGCGACGTTTCTCATCACGGCATTGTTTCGAAACCGTCGATATAGGGGCAATTCCCAGCTTGCGCTGAGGACAAAACGATGGGTCGCATCAAAGTCGGCCAGACCGTGATCGAGGCGGGGATCGAATGGGTCCGTGTATGTAGACGAGCGCGAGCGGAAGCCAGAAGTAAGATCCGTTGTCTTGGACAATGTGTATGCCGCTCGAAACGACAAACCATGGCTGTACCGCTTGTCGAGAGTCAACTGCAACTCATGGCTCGCCGAGATGCCGTTGCTCTTGTTCGTGTCAAGCGTGCTGATGTTCTGCAGGTTGCCGGTTGGATCGGTCGGGTCCGCGCATCCGGCGAACGGGCGGGCGCAGTCTTCGTTCACAAACCCAAAGTTGGCTTGTTGCTGCAACTCGATGCTGGGAAGTGGCGCGTTTACGTCGATCGAGCTGATCAGTTTTCGCCCTAAGCTTCCCACGTAAACCGCCTCAACCACTGTGTTTTTTGTAAGTTGGTATTGAAATCCGTAGTTGAAGTTTTCCGAGTACGGCGTTCGGAAGTGCGGATCAGTCACAAACGCAAACGATATCTTCGGCACAAAAAATTGTCCCACCCGTCCCTGCGCGGCGAACGGAAACGGATTTTGCAAACCGATGGGCGTAAACGGATCAGCCATGAAGTTCGGCGAGGAAGTAACATCAGACGATCCAAAGTTCAGATTCGAAACATCACCGAACGGTGGCTGCCCTCCGAACTGTAGATTCAGCGCGCCATCTTCTATGTCATAGAAGATGCCCCCGCCTCCCCGCATCACAAGTTTCGCGTTGCCCAACATGTCCCAGGCGAATCCGAACCGTGGGGCAAAGTTGTTCCGGTCAGGATATACGAGTGCACGATTCGGTGTTCCGGGGTCCCCAGGATATAGAACTCCTGGAGGCGCATCGGGGAATACCGTCGACTGCGCCCCGGGGCCGAAAAAGCCGATAATGTTGTTGTGTACGTCGTATTGCGGACTGTTGTACTCGTAGCGCAGACCTAACGTGAGAGTGAGTCGAGGTAGCACCTTTACAGTGTCCTGAAAATAGTAATACTGAGAGGTCGTGCGAATATTGTAAACGGCGCTGGAGAACTGGAAGAAGTTCGTCGGAAAACCGGCAACAAAATCCGCCGCGGCGTCCCCCGTAAACGTGCCATTCTGTTGAGGCGCATTGGCGCCGGCGCCAAACGTAAAGCTCCCGTTGTTGAAGAAATCGAAATTGAAATTGTTCTGCACACGTCGAACGTCGGCTCCGAACTTGAACTCATGCCGGCCATGAGGAATCGTGACGTGGTCTTGCACTTGATAGGTCATATCGTGCAGCTTCGTCGGACCCTGCGGCGACGGTCCAATATTAAATCCCGGCGTGAAAATGATCGGCGGAGCCACTCCTCCTGCGTCGTCGGGGTTGACGTTGGTGAATCCAAGAGCGGAAGGACTCGTGGTATCGGTCGGCTTGGCCTGAAGATTCGCGGTGCGGTTTGCGGAAACTCGGAATTCATTCACCCAACCGCGCGCGAATGTGTGCGACCAACTTAAAGTTAGAATCTGATTTCGGTCCGTGTCCGAGAAACCTGACCCCAGCGGCAGGTTTCCGCCTGTCGAGGCGCCTTTATTGATCGCGAAAGGAAAGGCGTCGCGCACATCGTTAATGATATAGGTCGCAGAGAGCACATCCCGGCTAGTCAGGTTATGATCAACTCGTAAGATACCTTGGTCTTCATCGATCGCTGCCGTTGCCGCCGAGATGAACCCGTTGCTTGACGCGAGACTAGGCGTTGGCAATGGCAAATATTTACTAATATAGGCTGCGGAGACGGGATTGGGCGTGAACTTGTTAAACGGAATCGGGTTGCCATTGGGGTCAACCAACTGCTGTCCATTCGGGTTGGTACACGTTCCCGAACCATTAAAATCGCTGGCACTGCCGCAAAGCTCACCGAAATCTCCCGTCCTTTCCGCCGGACTAAGCACGGTCAACTGCGGCAAGACCTGGCCCTCGCGTCGCCGGGCGCCTTGATAAGCGCCGAAAACGAATGTTTTGTCCTTCTTGATCGGGCCGCCCATTGTTCCACCGAACACGTTGCGTTTGAACGATGCCTTGGGCTGGTCCGGCGGCAAGAAGTAATCGCGCGCGTTGAGCACGTCATTGCGCAAAAACTCGAATGCCGACCCGTGAACTTGATTCGTTCCTGATTTGATTACCTGATTGACGATCCCGCCTGACGTTCTCCCAAACTCCGCGTCATAATTATTGGTCAGGATTTTGAACTCCTGCACAGCGTCGGGGTTCGGATTCACAGCGATGTTGTTACTCAGAAAATCCGTATTGTCCGCCCCATCGAGTAGAAAGGTAAGCGATTCCGACCTCTGTCCGCTGACGCTAAAAGGATTCCCGGAACCGTCGTCCGGATCCGGCGCAAAAACCCCCGCCTGCAAAAGTCCGAGTTGCAATGTGTTGCGATCCACCAACGGAAGGTCCTGAATGCGCCTCGTGTCTTCAACCTTACCGAGTACCGCGCTAGTCGTATCGACTTGCGGGGCTGCTGCGCTGACCTCGACAATTTCGCTAGGTTGCCCTATCTCCAGCGAGACATCCACTCGACCGTTTTGGTTGACTTCCAGAGTGATACCGCTCTGCAAGTATTTCTTGAACCCGGAGTGCTCCACGGCCAGACGATAATCTCCCGCCTCCACCAGCGAAAAAAGATAGTTCCCGTCTGCATCGGTCGTAGCCTTCTTACTTACGTTCGTCGCTTCATTCGTTAGAGTGACCTGGGCACCAGCGACGGTCCCACCGCTAGTATCCTTTACAATTCCGGTCAGCCGCGCTTCCGCTTGACCCCAAACAGCCGTACTGCCAAACAGGCAGGCTAGCGTGATTACAAAGGAAAGGCCAAGGAGGCCTTTAACATGCCGCAGCATAAACTACCCCTTTTCCGCACCGGACTTTCGTTTATGGATTCGAGCTAACTTCTCTTGTGAGTTGACTCACACCCTGTAGCGATCGCTCTTCGGCAGAATCTCTGGCAGCGCTGGGTTCGCGCAAGACCGCCGAATTGCCCACAGCCCCAATTTAATTGCACAAAGTTTTAGGACGAATCGCGATGGAAGTCAACACAAGTTCTTGCATACATCAATTTGCATATTTCAATCTCAAATTGCGGTATGAATGCACCTCAGAACGAGCTCGACCCGGCTGACGATCAGGCACAAACGTCTGAAATGGAGATTTTCCCGTAGGATCAAATTTCGCATATTGCCCATAAGGCAGGATGTCTTTATCCAAACAGAAAAGCCCGCCGGAAACTTGCGTCCCAGCGGGCCTCCTGCTCCGGTTTTTTCCCGTCTTAGAAGCTGTATCGCAGCGCAAACTCCATTACCCTTGGCCGCGTCAGTGTTTGCGAATACTTTCCAAATCCACCGGCGATATCGATTTCTGGCAGCACACTGAACGCATCGAAGCGCACTGAGTTCGTGATGTTGTATACGCTCCAGTTGAAGGCGACTTTCTGCCGCTCCGTCAGACTCCAACTCTTGTTCAGCGACATGTCGATCCCGAAGTAACCCGGGCCACGAAAGTTGTTCCGTTGTCCCACTTCACCTGGGAATGGAAAATCGAATGCGGAAATCGCCGCGCTCGGATTCTGGAACATATTCACGTCACCGCCTGAATCCGTGAAAGTACCCGTCTTTGGCTTCGGCCCAACCAGGTTGGCAAAACCATTCAGCTCCCAGTTAGTCGGAAACACCAGAGCGTTCTGCACGCCGAATGGCAATCCGCTGCTCCACTTCGCAAGACCCGACCAGCTCCATCCGCCGGCAATCGCTTCCAGACCATGGTTCCATCCGCTCCCCCACCGCTTCTGGCGGCCGAATGGAAGTTCGTACACCCAGTTAGTGTTGATCTGGTGAGTCATGTCGTAGTCGGAAACCGCGCGGAACAACCCTGGATCAAATGGATTGTAGATTTCGCCCGTTCCAAAGAAACTTCCTTCGAAGAGTGAAACCCTTTCTGCATCGGAAGTCATGTCGATCGACTTCGAATAGGTGTAGTTGAAATCCCATGTCAGCCCATGGGTGGCGCGATGCCGCAGCATTACCTGCAACGCATTGTAGTTGCTGCGTCCGGAAGACGTCCAAGTGAATAGCGATGCGTCTTGTGCCTGGAAGAATGAAAACTGTCCGTTCTTTGGAAAGTAAGGAATTGGATTTCCACTCGCGTCGGTTAGGTTCGCATCTGGAATTCCCGAAATGTCCCACACCGAAAGCGGCGTCGTCTCATTCGTGCTGCCTACGCAGAACAGGTCATACACCGCCACGATCGGATTGGTGGTTGAATTAATCAGCTGGCCAGGCGTCCTGCATCCAGCTTGCGTCGCACCCAAACCGACTCCCAGTTGGTACGCCCCGCCCGGCTGCAACGGCTGCAGCATGTCCGTCCAGTATTGCTGTACATTTGCCGGCAGGCTTGCAGGATTAAAATTGTTGGTCGTAACGCCTTGCCGGTAGACTTTCGCCAAAGCAGTGACGGCCTGGAAGTATCCGATACCGCTCTTCGGATCGAAAAGATTTAAGGGCTGTCCTAAATCTTTCTCTTGCAACAAACGTCGGCCTAACCTCCCTACATATGCTATCTCAAACGTGAAGCCACCTTTAAGCTCGCGCGTAACAGAAAAATCGAACCCATAGGAGTAGGGCGTCTTCATCTTGTCGTCCAAGCCCCAATAGATCGCGAAACCTCCGGAATTTGGATCGGAAGGCGGCATGGACGGAAATCCCGCTGTCGGCGGGGGCACTATCATGGCCGGCGGCAAATCATGTAGTCCGGTATAACGAGGCGCCGTAGTGAGGTCAACAAATCCTGGAGGAAAAGTGCTCGTGGAAATGAACCCAAACGACCCTTGCCTGTCGTAAGTATTGATTGTGCCTTGGCCAAAATGATCGTAATAGACGCCTGCGCCCCAACGAATCGAAGTCTTACCCGGGCCGCCAAACAAACTGCCGAATAAACCGTCTTTATATCCCGGCGAGTACGCCATCGAAATGCGCGGTGCGATATTCTTATAATCCCACCCCCAATATCCGGGCTTGCCATTCGCTGGGCCAGAAAGATCCATCGTGAAATTTGGATTGAACGATATGCCCTGGACCATATCCTTCATCCGCGTATTAAAGAAATCGTGCAGGCTGATACTCGGATTTACCTGGTTGCCATCCGTTTCGTAAGGTGGCTGCAGCAATGAATAGCGCAATCCATAAGTGAACGTCAGGTTTGGCTTGATCCGCCAGGCGTCCTGGCCATAAAACTCGAGTTCATTGTCGCGGAAATGGCGGCCAACGAACGATCCCGGCGTCAGAAATTGACCGTTCTTGTTTTGTACGTAGGTCGTATCGAGTTCGGTGACCGAACCCACCAGCGCCATGGCAGCGAAGTCATACGAGTTCGCAAAATTGCCGTCTACGCCAGGAAAACCGTTTGCTCCAGGATCAAGAGTTCCACCTTGATTGGCAATTCCGCCCGCAGGCAAGAACGCGCTATTGGTCAGGCCATCGCTAAATGAGTTGGCGTCTGAATTGCGAAAATTTGTTACCAGCCGGTAGTTTCCGCCGAACTGCAGCGTATGCTTACCACGCGTCCAGCTGAAATCATCTGTGATGTTATGTACAGGCACGATCACGCTGGTCGTTCGCGTCCGGGCAACCGGTGTATCCAATCCCCGAAGGCGCGTGAACGGGTCCGTAGATGCTCCATTTTGGCCAACTCCCTGCCGAATAAATCCATAGTGAACGCTGTTTACTTTGCTCGGGCTGATGATCCACGTATACCCGCCGAGTACGCCTTTGGAATTGTTGGTGTCCACTTCCTGCGCCGGCTGACCCGGGAACCATTGTCCCTGTGCAATATGGTCGTTCTGCAAACCTAACCGCGCGAAAATGCGCTGCGTGCCGCTTTGCGTGATGTTGTAGTCCAATCTGGCTACGTATGTGTCCAGCTTCTGCGGGGCCGGCGAGGAGAAGGTAAATCCCTGGTAGTTGAACCCATCGCTGTTTGCGCCCTGATTGGTATTGGGCAGTGGATATTGGTTCAGCGTATTGATCACGTTTGGATTCACGCCCGGCCCCCACGGACACGCGGCCGCGGTGCAGCTGTCCATGCTCGCGATCTGTGCTGGATTAAGTCCCTGATAGGCGGTAACCGTTCCATCCGCATTGGTCACTGGAGCCGGCACATTGTAGGAAGCTCCGCTCAACCCATTTACCGAACCTCCCGGGCAATTGGCCTTTATGTTCGGATCCGTCGAATCGCACTGATAGATCAGCACGCCGTCCCGAAGCGATGCGCTTGGCACCTGCCGGAGCTGTTGCGAATTCTCCCGCGTGCGTTGTCCCTCGTACGCCAGAAAGAAGTAAAACCGGTCTTTCTTGATTGGACCGCCGAAACTCCCCCCAAACGTATTGCGACCGAGATGGGCCGGTTTATTAGGCTCGTCTGCGGTAAGTTCCGCATGCTTATTAAAGTAATCGTTGGCAACTGTGTTTGTCGGGCGATTGTATTCGTACGCCGTACCGTGAAAATCGTTGGTGCCGCTTTTGGTCTGCAACTGTACCTGCGCGCCGGACGAACGCCCCTGGTCCACCCCGGCATTAGTCGTCGTTACGCGAAATTCTTCGATGGAGTCGAGCGTGGTTCGTAGCGCACCAACAAACGCCGTCCCTAGTGTCTGGTCGTTGTTGTCAATTCCATCCAGCGTCAGGTTGGTCTGATCGCTTCGTCCGCCGTTTACCGAGCCTCCCCTGCTATCGCCCTTTTGATCCACTTGGCCGCGATCTGCCACCGTCACCACACCAGGCTGCAAACTCAGAATTCCCGCCGGGTCTCGCCCCTCAAACGGCAACGCGGAAATTTGCGTCTGATTGAATGCATTCCCAATCGTCGCGTCCGTTGTATTAATCGTTTGCGCCGTGCTAACCACTTCCACCGTCGTCGCCACGCTCGCGAGCTGCATCTTAATATTTGCCGTCGCAGGAGTCGCGACCAGCAATTGCAGATTCGTTTGCTTATAGCTCGCGAATCCGGGTGCCTGCGCCGTCAGCGTATACGTAGCTGGCCGCACCTCTGCAAACTGATACGCGCCATCTTTATCCGTTTCCGTCGTGAGCGTCACTCCGATGGCCGGACTCGCCAGCGTGATCGTTGCGCTCGGTACCGAAGCGCCATTCTGATCCGTCACTATCCCGCGTACTGAGGTCGTTCCACCCTGCCCCATCACTGCACCGCTAAAAATTAAGCACACCATCACCACTACGATAGAAAGGCCAAACAGGCCTTTATTATGCCGAAGCATGAAAGACTCCTTTTCCGCACCTGACTTCTTTATGGAATGTAGCTAACTTCGTCTTGCCCGCTGGCGCACACCAAGTAGCGATCGCACTTCGGCAGAATCTCTGGCAACGCTGGGTTCGCGCAAGACCGCCGAATTGCCCACAGCCCCCGATTCAATTGAACAATTTTTAGGACGAATCGAGCCGTAAGTCAACACAACTTCTTCAGTTTTATACCGGAAGAGCCTGTCATTACATCTATGAACTAAATATTATGTTTCGATTTATAAATAAAACTACTCTGCATCATTCTTGCGCCGTATATCACCTTCCGCCTCAGTCTCTAACGCTCACGACTCTCAGACGATCGGGCGTCGGCATCAGCTTTGCTCCAGAGTTTTTCGGCTGCTGCAAACGTCTGCCGAGCCATGGAGGCATCCCCGCGATGCTCCGCCACCCAGCCCATCGCAAAATATCCCCCGGCATAGCTGGGATCATGCTGAATCATCTTTTCAGCCGTGTGTTCAACCAATTCCCAATCGCCAACTCGCCGCGCCATCTTGGCAATGGATTCCAGCCGAAATAGCGCTTCGCTCCACGCGTCTGGCCCGGGCACTGCGATCATTTCATCCTGCAGCTTTTCGACTAAAGCGTTCCCTTTACTCCAGTTTTTTTCATAAACCATGATTTCCGCATGCAGCAGTCCAGCGTCCGGAAGTAATTTAACAATTGCCGTCGGAAGCTGCTCCATTTCCCGTTCCGCCTGCGCCAAGCTGCTCCGCGCTTCCTCGACATGGTTCATCGCCAGATGCGCCTGCCCCGCCAGGCTATGCCCCGCCAGCCGTCCCATGGGGTGTACACTTTGCGCGATCATCTCTTGCGCAGCTTCCAGAGCTTCCTGCGGACGTTCCCGGTCCAGTAAAAATTGCGGCCATGCTCTTCGGTTAAACTCCGCCAAATCGACGGACGCCGGCAATCGAAAAGCTTCCCGCAGTGCGGCCTCTGCCAATTTCATCTGCCCGAGCGATTGATAGCACAACCCGAGAAGTTGCAGATTGTGCGCATGGTGCCAGTCATATTGCGGCGGAATATTCTCCGCGCGGTAATAGGCGTTCTCCAGTTCTTGCGCTTTCAGAAATTCCTGAATTGCCTCTTCGGTGCGCCCCAGCCTCCGTAGATTATGCCCCACCATATGATGTGCATGAGGAATCGCCGGAGCCATCCGGGCATAAGTCTGTGCTTCCTCCAGCGCCTGCTTCACCGGACCATGGTTTTCCAGCGTATGCGCCAAATAATGATGCGCAACAAAGCTGTCCGGAGAAAACTTCAGCGCTGTTTCGTAAAACGCGATTGTGTCTACGCCACCGCCCTGCCCATGCGCCAGCGGCGATCCTTCATCGGCAAAACCGCGCAAAATCCACAACTCTGGATCCTGTGGGCTTCGTTCCAACGCGTCCGCGACGGCTTGCCGGTACGCAAAGTACTTCTGCATATCGCCGCTGTCCCGCAGGTATTCCAGTTGCCGCCCGCGAATCATCAACCGCGCCCGTTCCGTGTCGTTCATTTTCTCCGCGCCGGATCGTGCTTTCTGAAAAGCCTCCAGCGCTTCTGGAAGCTCCTGCAGTCCTACGAACGCATCGCTTAATCCCAGTTGCGCCATCGCCAGCTCCGGATCCAGTCGCAATGCCTGATGGAACGAACGCGCCGCTTCAATCCACACAAACGAGTTTAGATAAGCTACTCCTTGATCGTAGAAAGCCTGCGCCTCTGGCGAAGACGTGCTCACGGGCTCATGTATTTTGCCTATCCCTTGTTTCAGTGTGACCGGGCGTTCCAAAATTTCCCGCGGCACAGGTCCCGCCGCATCGTGACTCATGTGCTGGGGCTGCGCCCGCGCACATTCCACCGTTATGCTCAAAAAGAAGACCCAAATCGCGAGCGCCAAAAAAACTGGCAACCCATCCTGCTTCCGGCGATCTACTTCCGCTATTTTCATATTCGCCCAGTGCAACCTACTAGATTTCCGCAATCTCCACCGACCGCAAGTAATACCCCGCATTCAGCCGGGTCGCAGCGATTTGCGGATCTTTAACTCGTAGCCGCATCAAATACGTTCCCGGCTGCCTCGGATTCCACGTGTGCGTCCAGAAACTCCACGGATCGTTAACATTCTGCTGCAAACTTTCTACCACAACGTATTCTTCCTCGGGATTGAATCGAATCTCCAAACCACTTACAGTGCGGGAACCACCCCACAAAATGCCCGCCACGCGGTACACAATTTTTCCGTCCACCAGCCATTTTTCCACGCGCAACGGCATCGCCGCTTGCTCAATGATCGCCGGCTTGTACTCGCGTGCAACTTTAGGCACGCCTTGTTGCTGGGTTCGCCCGGCAAACTCCTGCATTTGCGAAGTCGCCTCAGCGCCATCATCTACCAGCGTGATTTCGTTCACCCATTTTATGCAAGCGCATCCATACCATCCGGGAACAATCAATCGGACCGGCGCACCGTGATCTTTCGTCAATGCTTTGCCATTCATCTCCGTTGCAAGAAAGGCTCGCGCCATCCTTAGATCGTCCCAGGTAAACACCCAACTCGCCCCAGGCTGGGAGCTCTCGGATTTTGTGGGATAGCTATCAAATCCTGATACTAAAATCCGTGCCGATTGCGGTTTCATCTTCGCGTTTTCCAGAAGCTCCACTAGCGGTACCCCTGACCACTCCGCGGCACTCATCAACCCGAAATGTACGCTCCGCGCATTGCCCGCACATTCCATCACATGAACGCCCATCGGCTGCGCCATTTTCTTTAATTCCGCAGCACCGATTTCGACCGCCTTCGTTCCCAATCCATTTAGCTGCACCATCCACTTCTCTTGCTCGTGCAGCAGCGCCGAAGCCCGCGTTCGAATGTAAAAACTTTCGCTCGCCGTAATCGGCGCCTCTGGCGTCAGCCGCGATAAGTCCGTATACATCCGTCCATCAAGTCCCTCTCCCAGTGCCGTCTCCATCGCCACCAGCGCTTCATGCGAAAACTCGACCACCCCAATCTGCCTGCCTCCCGCAAAAGAATTCTTAGCTCCCGCCTGCGCTGCTAAGGTTGCCCACGCCAATTCCTCGAAGCCAAGCAGCAGCCATCCGCCGGCAACAAGTGAACCCAGCAATTCTCTTCGGTTGATTCTCTTCTCTACATGGCGATTCATTCGGCACCAGGATCGAACGCCTGCTCCATCGAATGTAATCGAACGTCCGCCGAAGTCCACAGGGTATCGCTCTCTACGAGGTAAAAAAAGAAGGCCCCCGAAAAATCCAGGGGCCTTCCTGAAAAGAGTTGCGCGGATCTTAGAACTCCAGGCGGATCGCAAACTCCATGTCCCTGTTATAGCCCTTCGTCAAAGCGCTTGACGTAAGGATACCGAAGGTTGCTGGCGAAGTTGGATCGAGCGAGGCACTCGCGTCATTAAAGTTCACGCTGTTAAACACGTTGAATACCGTCGCGCGGAATTGCAGCTTCATCCTTTCGGTCAGTCGGAAGCTCTTGGTAACTCCCATGTCCAGTCCCGCGTAAGCTGGCCCCCGTAAACTGTTTCGCGAGCCCGGCAATCCTGGCAAGGTAAAACCGAAATCGTTTATTGCCGTGTCAGGATTCGAAAACAGGTTTGGCCCAGCGGCATTCGCATTTCGCGTAACGCTGGTGTGTATTGAAGAAGTAAGCGTACCTGCCGTGGTCAGGAAAAAGTTTGTCGGAAAATTGAAACCATTGCTAGGGCTTAGCGGGAAACCGGAGCGCCAACGGGCTGTATCAGTTATTTGCCAGTCGCCCACCACGGCATTCACAATGCCATTGCTGTTCGTCAGCCACTTGTGCCCGTGTCCGAACGGCAAGTCGATTACTGCGAATCCATTGAAGTTGTGCGTCAAATCGAAATCCGAAGCCGCACGGTTCAGTCTTAAATCAAATGGATTTTGAATCAGCCCCTGTACCGTTCCATTTTGACCCGGAATCAGATCGCCATTCTCTGCCGAAGAATCGTTGTCGATCGATTTCGAGAATACGTAATTGAACGCAAACGTTCCAAAACCAGCCGTCTTCTTAACCGTCACCTGCAGGCTGTGATAGTTCGAGTTCGCCCAGTTCGTCCACGCGCCGAGTTGCGAAAACTGCGGTTGAAATAGCACAAATCCGTCTCCTTGCGGATCGATCGTGGAATTCCACGGGCTAGGCAATCCTCCCGGGCCTGAGGACGTATCAAGCCCGAACAGTGCGCAGGACCAACTCGCTGCTCCGTTTCCTACTCCTGACGATCTCACCGTATACGCATAGAACGCCTGCGTCGGAGTCAATGAGGCGTAGGCCGGATTATTCTTCGCAGCCGCTGCGAATGCCGGCATATTGGGCAGCAAATCATTGAAAAAAGCGATGTCGGGAATCGCTTGCAGCGCGGCAATGTTGCGCGGATCAATTCCGGCTGGACCGTTCGGTGTTGCGTTAGCAAGCACGGCTATTTGCCGGTACGCGCTAAAGAGGTCTTGTCCAGACTTCGGGTCCTTGATATCTAAATACTGGGCGAAGTCTGCTTTACCAAGCAAACGCCGGCCGAACGTGCCCACATACGCGACATCCAGCACCACCCCTTTCGACAGTTGCCGTTGGAATGACGCCGTCAAATGGATCGAGTAAGGGGTCTTAAGATGTGGATCCACTGCAAACCCAAGATTGCTTGTGTCTGCGGCGGGCATGAACGGGAAAGAAGCTGCTGTTGGAACGTCGAAAAAGGGCTGTCCAACTGCCGGCAGGCCTGTGCATCCACCGGCGAGCGTGCAGCTCCCTGAAAAACGTGGCGCGGTGGCTAGAGAAAATTGTTGCGAACCATCGGTCAACGCTGTCGCCGTCCCGGGCGAACCGTTTTGGTCGCTGTCCAGCGCCAGCGCCTGTCCGATTCGGTCATAGAACACTCCCGCACCCAGGCGAATCACCGATTTGTCCTTTCCGAATAGCGAGTTCAATAGCCCGCCTTCAAAATTCGGCGTATAAGCTACCGCCACTCGCGGAGCAAAGTTCTTGTAGTTTGGATCAAACCAGGAGTTAGCCCCGTGGTTAGCCTTCCCCGCTAAACCCCAGCTCAAAAGAGGTGAAGCATCCGAAGGAATTCCGTTGTTCATATTGATTTCGCGCTGCTGGAACCATTGCAGAATATCGGTCGTCGGCCTGACCTCGAATCCTTTGGTCTCCCAGGGCGGGGTCTCGTATGTGTAGTGCAAGCCGAGCGTTATATTGACGTTGCGCTTTATTTTCCAGCTGTCCTGGAAATATCCCTCGAAAAGATTCTCCGCAAAGTGTCGCACCTCGGGAGTTCCCGGCGGCAGAAACGAACCCTGCGGGGTCGCAAAAATCGTTGCGTTCACCTCCGTGATCGATCCGGTCAGAGCCGTAAAGGCCCGAACGAAGGAGGTCGGGTCAGCTGGTGCCGGCACTCCTGTAAGATTGAAATCCGTGCACAAGTTGATGCAGAACCCGTTATTCACGTCAAACGCGGGGAAAGAATTCGATTCGTTGGTATTTGTATTGCGCACAAAGAACAACGACCCGCCGAACTGGAACGTGTGCCGCCCGCGAGTCCAGCTCAAGTCGTCGTTAATTTCGTGAACGGGCACGGTACGAGCCAATGGCCGCGCCGCGAAATCCTGCACATCGGTAAAGCTGCGAACATCGAAGCTTGCGCCCACGGTGCCGGACTGCGCCACGCCGATTCGAGTCAGGCCGTAGCGCACTGTGTTAACGATTGCAGGGCTCAACTGTGCCTGGTAATTCACCGCAAATCCGCGGCTATTGTTCAGCAACTGCGAGGCGGACGGACCACCAGGAAATTGCGCTGGCAGGACGTCGGTTTTGAGCCCTTCCAGCTGGCCTCTCCAAAAGATCGCGTGGTGCCCGTTTTTCGTCAGGAGAAAATCCAGACGAGCCGTATAAATGTTGTTTAGAGTCGCCTCTGGAGTATTGAAGCTCAGCGCATTGAATGCAAAACCTCCATCAAGCGCCGCGTTCGGATTGTTGCCCTCGGGGAATTGGTTCAGATAAGTAAGCATCGCGGGATTGATGCCAATCCCCGCCGGATCGGCGGCCTGGAACTGGGCAGGCGACAGGCCAAACGCGTTGGCTGGCACCGTAACCGCGGTGCCGTCTGCTCCAACCACAGTTGTAGGCGTTCCTGGGCAGCTCGGATCATTAGTACAGTCATACACCAGCACTCCGTGCTTCAGCGCATCCGAAGGCACTTGCCGCGGTATTGGTAAAGCTTCTGTAACGATTTCACGCCTCTCTTCGTTGTCCACAAAGAAGAAAATGCGATCCTTCCAGATTGGCCCGCCCAGCGACCCGCCGGGAATATTCCGCTGGTCTTTGCCTCGAGGAATAAGCGGCATAGCCAGATTGTTAAAAAAATCATTCGACGCGGTACCCGACGTCCGGTAATACCAACGCACATTCCCGTGAAACTGGTCCGTACCGCTCTTGGTCACCAGTTCGACCTGCGGTCCGCCCACCACACCGCTAGTGGCATTCGCATTTGTGGTGGTCACCCGGAACTCTTGCACCGAATCCAGTGTTACTGGCAGCGCGCTGGTAAACGCTGCCTGATTTTGCCAGTCGTTCGAATCGATTCCGTCCACGGTGACGTTCGTCTGGTTGCCTCGCACTCCGTCAACCGCCCCTTCGCGCGGGTCCAGCGTCGCTATCGAACCCTGCGACAACTTGTCGGTATCCGACTGTCCTGTAAAAACCACTCCCGGCTGCAGCGTCAGCAGATTCACTACGTTGCGCGCGGAGAACGGCAGAGAACTCACCTCTCTCTCTCCTATAGAATTCCCCACTGTCGCGTCCTGGGTATTCAGCGCGGGCGTCGCCAACGCCTCTACCGTTACCTGCTCGTTCACGGAGCCCAATTCCAACTTGATATCCACGTGCGTTGGCGTCGCCACCAGCACCGAAACGCGCTCCTCAACGTGGGTCCGGAATCCGTCCTTCGAAGCTTCCAGCCGGTACGTTCCAGGGTTGAGTTGCACGAACCCAAACGCCCCACCGGTATCTGTCTCAACTGTGCGCTCCGTGTTATTCGCTAAATCGACCAACTTGACCTGTACGCCGGAGATAGTTTCCCCTGCGGGATCGACTACCGTGCCCTGAAGGCTCCCCACGTTCTGGGCCCACATTGCCGGCGCCGTAAAAAGAAGTGAAATAAGCGAAAGCAGAAGACTACGCTTCAGTGAAGACGAGATCATACACAGATCCTCCATGGAACTGATAAATGCCGCTCTCGACTTATCGGGGTGACAAAAAACAATGCATTGCGAAACGACACCGACATTGCATTTGGTGAGAATCTGGCGGCACCACTCGCACACAACCCACCGAAACCACAATCCGCTGGGCGGAATTTAGCATTAGGCAGTTATGCAGTCAACGTAAGTTCCGGATATTGAGGTTAAATATATGTAAAATCTTGCGATTTATTCAAATTCCGGGCGCCTGTGAGGCGCGCGCTTTTTGTTAATCAGTAAAGCGGAGGAGTTTGGCTTCGGTGATGGCCTTTATTTGCAGGATATCGCTCAGGATGGTGTCTTGTACCGGGCCGTCCACTCTGACCAGCGAGACGGCTTCGGCACCGCGTGCCGCTTCGCGTCTGCCCAGGGCGAAAGTGGCGATGTTTACGCCGAGGCGGCCTAGGGTACTGCCGACCTGGCCGATGACTCCGGGTTCGTCATGATTGCGGAGATAGAGGATGGTTCCGCCTAATTGCGATTCGAGGGAAATTCCATCGATCGCCAGCACGCGCGGGGAACCGTCGAACAATACTGTTCCTTCGGCGGTGAATCCGTTGTCGCCGGCTTTTTTTGAGAGCGAGGAAACTTCTAGCGTATTGGGAAATGCGTGTTCGCGTTTGCGGGTTTCTTCTTCCACGGTGAGTCCACGTGCGGCGGCCATTGCGGGAGCATTCACTACGTTCACTTTTTCGTCGAGCACCGCATTCAAAACACCGGCCAGGACTGCGCTGCGCAAAAGATGTGTTCCGACGTCCGCGACTTCGCCTGCGTAACGAATGCGAATCCGCTCCGGGCGCGTGGCGGTGGCTTGCGAGACCAGCGAGCCAAGCCGCTCCGCCAGTTCGAGATACGGTCGCACGCGGCGATACTGATCGGCGGAGAGCGCCGGCAAGTTCACGGCGTTGCGAATAATTCCATCGGTCAGATAGTCGCGGATCTGCACGGCCACCTGTGTGCCGACTTCTTCCTGCGCTTCCGCGGTCGAGCCTGCGATGTGCGGAGTGCAAATTACATTCGGTAGACCAATGAGCGGAGAATTTTTCGGCGGCTCTTCCACAAAAACGTCGAGTGCCGCTCCTGCGAGCCGTCCGCTTTTCAACGCTTCGGCCAGCGCAACTTCATCAATCAATTCGCCACGCGCGGCGTTCACGATACGCGCGGTTTTTTTCATTTTTTCGATGGACTTGGCATTGATCATTTTCTGCGTCGCGGGACTCAGCCCGCTATGCATGGAAACAAAATCACTTTCGGCCAGAAGTCTGTCCAGTGACACCAACTCCACTTGTAATTCCTTGGCTGCTGCTTCGCTGATGTAGGGATCGTAGGCGATTACTTTCATATCGAAAGCTTCGGCGCGCCGCGCGACTTCGCCACCGATTCTTCCCAATCCGATCAGGCCCAGGGTCTTGCCACGCAGTTCGGTGCCGCTCGACGATTTTTCCCAGCGGCCTTCGCGCAAGGCTGCGTCCACCTTGGGGACCTGCCGCGCCAGCGCCAGCATCAACGCAAAAGTGTGTTCGGCGACGCTGACCGCGTTGCCGCCGGGAGTGCTCATCACCAGCACGCCACGCTTGGTGGCTTCCGGCAAATCGATGTTGTCCACGCCAACGCCGGCGCGGCCCACCGCGCGCAACTTGGGCGCCTTGTCCAGCAATTCCGGTGTTACCCGTGTGGCGCTGCGCACGATCAGCGCATCCGCATCCGCCAATTCCGCTACGATGGTTTCTTTGCTGGTCAGCACGGTGTTCAGTCCCGAATTTTTCAGGAGTTCGATGCCGCGTTCACTGATCTTGTCCGCTACGATGACCTTCATGACTCCCCTTTTGTGCTCTTGGTAGACGCCAGAAGTATTGTAGCGGAAAGAGGAGGTAGAGAACGTTAAGGAGGTAGAGGAAATAAAGGAGGTAGGGAGTGGTGAGTAGTGGATAGGAAAATGAACTGCAAGCGGCGGGCGGTGAAGATTGAAATATGCCTTGAGATAGCAGGATAGGCAGAGAGGCGTTCCAATTTGGAACGCGGGACTTTAATTTAGAAAATGTGTGGCAAGTAAAGGACTTACGGCGGCGTTTTTTGGATGTGTGGCAAGGAAAGGAGTTACAGGCACGTTTTTTCGGATGTGTGGCAGGGAAAGGAGTTTCGGGATTTTTCGGTGTGCGCGGGAGTGTGGAGCGATGCCGGAAGGCGTACAGGAGGTCTCGCGCTAACCACATGCCAATAGTAGCATGGAAGTTACTAGAAAGTCAAGGAAAATCGCGTGTAAAAATCTCTCTTCTGTACCCAATAGCTCGGGTTCGAGTCTAAACCCGCATCCTTTGAAAATCAAAAGGGATGCGGCACCCAAATCAATCTAGCCATTCATGTCTTTGCCCTCGCCCACTGAAGAAAAAAGCAGATTCCTTCCGACCGAGTTGGAATGACGATCAGAGAGCGGCGTGGGCCGCGCAGAAAAGAAAAGTCGAAAGAAAGACTCACTCTTACAGAAATCGTAAGAATGGGGCTACTGGCCGATCTGGATATCGGCGTTCCCAGGGATATAACAAACTGCGGAAGAAAACGCGAACCCCCAAGACCTACATGTAAAACCGGCGTGTGGGGCACCCGAAGAAAGAATCGGCACAATCGGGATAGGGGGAGCAGTCACCTGCTCGCCCCTCCCACACCACCGTACAGGCGGGTCCGCATACGGCGGTTCAGCAAGTTGAGCCCTTGCGGGCCGGAGGTTCGAGTCGTCGTCCGC
The DNA here is from genome assembly GCA_963732135.1 of uncultured Acidobacteriota bacterium. Taxonomy (GTDB): domain Bacteria; phylum Acidobacteriota; class Terriglobia; order Acidiferrales; family UBA7541; genus Acidiferrum. The sequence goes on along the minus strand of CAVSYC010000006.1, from coordinate 768,017 downwards.
CACAAGGGCTTCGCCGCTCTGCAGGTTTCCGTTTCGGCTTCACCGTCTTCTGAACCTGTAAAGCTCAGCCGGAGCTGATTGGCTGGCGCAGTGCCACCCGTGAGTTCGACGTTCTACTATTCACTCTTACTGTTTGGGCCTTCCTCACTCGCGTGAGTACTACGCCCGCTGCTGACTTCTGCTGCAGGATCAGCGTGAATTACTCCACGCTCAGTCCCGAATCCGAGACATGCAACAGATCTCCCGCGATAAGCTCGACTGCTTTCCACGCACAACCACCGAATTTACGCTTTGCGTCCTTGATAGATATGGGCTTCGCGATCATTGGCCCGCTCGCCCGACACTCACGCCTCAGATTCGGTTCTTGTACATTGGCTCGCGTTTTTGCTCCACGCTTCCTTCAGACCCCGCCTCGCAGCGACGCCCTTGCGCTTCGCTATCACTTCACCTCTATCAGGTTGTGAAGAGGACTTGCACCTCCAAGCTGTCGAGCATGCGCGGCGTACCAAAGAAGAAAAGGCCGACGCGAAAGAAAGCGCCGGCCTTTTTCTGTTGGGAGAGATTGGCTTCTACTGTTCGACGACGGAGATTTTGGCTGCTGCGCCAGTCCCTTCGTCGATGAAGAAGATTTTGGTGCCGTTGGTGATGAGGACGGTGCCAGAGCCGAGGTTGCCGGTGCCGTTGGCGGTGACGACAAAGGTTCCGGAAATGACCTTGGCGGTTTGCAGGCCGTTGGGGCCGCTGCTGTCTTGCGAGCCGGAGACAACGCCGGTGCTGGGAGTGATGGTTACGGTGCCAACCTGATTGTCTATGGTGTTGTCGCTGGGATCGTCTTCGCCGAAGAAGAATTTGCCGCCGTTGCCGGAGAGCGAGTTGGTGGAGTAGGTCGCGGCCGGCTGGAAGTCGGCCAAGCCAAAGGAAGCGGAGCCGTCGGTGCCAATGATGAAGGCCGAGATTCCATCGGTGGCGGTGGTCAAGTAGAACACGGGCGGATGATTGCCGGTGCCCGTGGTAGTGACGCGGCCGGAAGTCGCATTGACCGTATAGGTGGCAGTGCCGGGGGCGATGGTGGTGGTGGAAGGGCCGCTGCCGGGGTCGTAATTATTAAGTGTGCCGCTCAGACTGCCGCTGGACAAATTAATCAGACCGAGGGCCACGCTGGCGCTTCCGCTGCCACTGCCGCTCAGATGGATGATGTAGTTTCCGCTGACGGAAGAATTGGTGAAGGCGCTGCTGGTGACGATGGCGCGGCCGGTGACGATCGGTGTGGCCGCCGCCGGCACGTCAGTGGAGACGATAAAGAGTTCATTTTTGTTGACGACATAGGAGACCCAGTTGTACGTGGCTCCGACGCCGGCGTTGAATGAACCAATCGCGCGGCCGGTGGTGACCGAAATTGTGCCGATACTTCCAGTGGCGCCGGTGATGGCGCTGGTGACCGAGCCGCCGTCGTCAAAATCGGCGAAACCGTTGCTGATCGCGCCGGTGGATGTGTTGACGTTGAAGGCGCCGGCGATGGCGAAATGAGCCGCGGAGGTGTCCGTGCCATCAAGGCCGAAGGCGTAGCGCGCGTTGAGGTGGCTGACACCGAAATCGGCGACGGTCTGCAAGCGCAGGATGCCGGAGCCGCGAGTTCCGGTGCCGTCGGTGTCGTCAAATTCGATGAAGCGTCCTTTCGAAGCGACGCCAGAGGTGATTCCGCCAACGGCAAAGTGGAACACCACCTTGTTGTTTCCGCCGAGAGACAGGAACATGCAGCCGCGGTTATCGGAACCAAGCTTGTAGGTGCTGCCCGCAGCGGAGATTGTGACGTGCTGTCCGCCGCCATTAGCGGACTCGTTGAAGTCAAGTTCGCCGGCGGTGACAGCGCCGGCTCCGTCGGCAGTGAAGCTGCCAGCCGCAGCGAATGGACTGAGCGTTCCGGTACCGACCATCCCCTGGAATAGGAATGCGTACGAGCCATGCAAGGTGGATTCGTTGCCGGTGCCATAGCCTGCGCAGGCTGCGGCGTTTACGGTGATGCTGAGATTGGCTTGCGCCGTTCCGCTGACGGAGTCTGTAACTTGAACCGTAAACGGGAAGGCACCGGAGGCAGTAGTGGTGCCGGTGATCTGGCCGCTACTACTGAGTGAAAGTCCAGTGGGAAGCGGACCGGTGCCGGGAAGAACAACGGTCCAGGTGTAAGGCTGAATACCGCCGCTGGCGTTGAGATTGGTCGATGTATAGACCGCGTTCAGAGTGCCCTGAGGTAGAGAGCTCGAAGTGGTGGTGATGGAAAGAGCCGGAGCGGCCGCGAGGACGAGGCTTAAGTTGGCGGTCTGGACCCCGCCTGCGCTGTCGGCTACCTGCACGGTGAATGGGAACGTGCCGGAAACGGTCGGTATGCCGGAGATTTGACCGCTGGACGAGATCGCGTTCATGCCTGCGGGAAGCGAGCCGGTGCCTGGAGTGACGAGGGTCCAAGTGTATGGCGCAACACCGCCGCTGGCGCCCAAGTTGAAATTGTACGAAGTGCCCTGAGTGCCGCCCGGCACGGAGAGTGTGGTGATGGTCAACGCGGTATTGATTTGAATGCTGAGGAATTTGCTGGCGGTTTGCGCGCTGGGAACGGAAGAATCGGTCGCGGTGAAAGTGAATGAAGTGGTGCCGGAGGCCGTGGGGGTTCCCGTGATGGCGCCGGTGCTGGCGTTCAACGACAATCCGGCTGGAAGCGTGGTTGGCGATGCTGCCCACGTGACTGGAGGCGTGCCTCCGGTGGTCTGCAACATGGCACCGGTGTAGACGACGTTGATTTCTCCGGATGGCAATCCGGTTGTGTTAACGGAAAGCGGAGCCGCAGCGATGGTGATGGTCAGCGCTTTTTGCGCGGACTGCGGCGGATTGCTGGAGTCGGTGACTTGTACCGTGAAACTGGCGACTACGTTGGCAGTCGGCGTTCCGGTGATCGCTCCCGTCGCTGAATTAATGCCGAGATTTGCTGGAAGCGCGCCGCTGAAAATGCTCCAGGTGAAGGGACCGTGGCCTCCGGTTTCGGCAACGGTTTGGTTGTAGACGGAGCCGATGCTGCCGTTGGGCAACGAAGTTGTGGTGATGGAAGGCGCGGTCGGCAGGTTGATTACGATGTTGAGAGCCTGCGTGGCGCTTTGCGGCGGATTGCTGGAATCGGTGACTCTGAGAGTAAAGCTGGCGGTAGCGTTTGGACCTGACGGCGATGGCCCGCTGATCACACCGGTGGCGGTGTTCAAGCTCAAGCCAGCAGGCAGGCTGCCAGCGCTGATGGAATAGGTGAGTGCGCCGTGTCCACCGGTGACCGTGACACCTTGACTGTAAGCGACGAATTCGGTACCCGCGGGAAGCGTAGTGGTGGTGATGGACGGCGCGGCCGGCAAATTGATCAAGATGCTGAGAGCTTGTGTGGCGGATTGCGCCGGATTACTGGAATCAGTGACCTTTACGGTGAAGCTGGCGGTTCCGTTAGGACCGGTTGGCGTGCCGGTGATTGCGCCGGTGCTGGCATTGATTCCGAGTCCGGCAGGCAAAGCGCCCACGCTGATGGTGAATGTAAGCGGCGCGAGGCCTCCGGTGGTTTGCACGGTTTGGTTGTACGCGACAAATTCGACGCCAGCGGCCAACGTAGTAGAGGTAATCGAGGGAGGCGCGGGCAAATTGACGAGAATGCTCAGAGCTTGCGTGGCGGTTTGCGCGGGATTGCTCTTGTCGGTGAGTTTGACGGTGAAGCTGGAGGTTCCGTTCGGACCTGTAGGCTTGCCGGAGATTACTCCGGTGGTGGCGTTGATGGCGAGTCCGACAGGCAAGGCGCCAACGCTGATGGTGAACGTGTACGGAGCTAGTCCACCGGCGACGACGACCGGCTGGCTGTAGTTTGTTCCTTCGACTGCAGCGGGCAAAGTGGTGGTGGTAATCGAGGGCGCTGGCGGCAAATTGACGAGGATGCTTAGCGCCTGCGTTGCGGACATGGCGCCACCGGAGCTGGTGTCTGTAACCTTCACAGTAAAATTTGTAGTTCCATTTGGACCTGTGGTGGTTCCGGAGATGTGGCCGCTTGAATCCATGCTCAGACCCGGCGGAAGCGCGCCGACGCTTACAGTGAAAGCGAGCGTGCCTGCGCCGCCTGCACTCGCGACGGCCTGCGTGTAGGCTGTTCCTTCGACGGAGGCGGGAAGAGTCGTGGTGCTGATGGAGGGCGGAGCCGTTACGTTCATTGTCAGCGAAAACGTTTTGGTGGGATCGGTCGCTGAGGTGGCGGTGATCATGCCGCTGGTCGCGGCCATAGCGCCGCCAGGCGCTGGAGCCACGTATGTCACGCCGGTCGCGGACTGGCCGGTGAGTGTGCCTGCTCCAGATACGGTCCAGGTCACACCTTTAGCCATGGCGTCATTGGCCACGCTAGCGGAAATAGAGAGAGATTGTCCGTAATCGAGTGCTTGCGGACTAGCCTGCGCCAGCGTGACAACAATGGGCTTCGAACTACTGCCACAACCAGACAGAATTGCGACTACCGCGAGGAGCAAACCGAGGCCAGGTTTTTTCATGATTTCCCTATAACAACTTGCAATGACATTTTTCTTAGAATGCTTCGCCACTTGAGCGGTCGAGTGGACTTATTTCCACGTTGCGCGTTTCAGGAACATTCGCGATAGAACGTTATTGCTGTTCTAAATTGATTGTTCTATAAAAGCTAATAGGAGTTTCGTATGCCTAGCCCGCCGGGCTCCGCCACCTCTCTGACGTATCTCCGTACGACTTCGCTTTGCGGCGTGGAGTTGCTGGTCGCAAGGAACAATTCCCGCATCTGGCGCTTATTTCATGAACGCTATTGCGTTTGCGCCTGTTCGGTAGCCGCAACAACGTGGAGTTATCGCGGGAAGACGAACTTCACCGGCGATAACAGCATCGGCCTGATGGAGCCGGGCGAAATTCATTGCGTGAAGTCCGCGTTGCAACCCTCGAATTTCAAGACTTTCTTTATCGATCGCGAGGTTGTTGGCGACTTTGCGCGCGAAGCGGGGATTCCCGGCGTGCCGCATCTGCGCGTAGCTCAGGTTTCCGATGCGGCTCTGTTCGCAGCGCTGGAACGAATGGCATTGTCCATGGAAACCGGCGAGGATACTTTGGGGCTGCAAGTTAATTTTGTGGAATTTCTGGCGCTGGTTCTTGGCTACGTGGAGAAGGCGCCACGCAATGCAGTACATTCGCACGCACACGCTGCGATCCGGCGCGCGAAAGAGCTTCTGCAATCGCGATTCAACGAGACAGTCACGCTTTCGGAACTCGCCGCGGCTTCTCACATCAGCCGTTTCCATCTGGTCAGGTCTTTCGCCGATGGAATCGGTTTGCCGCCACATGCGTACCAGATTCATGTGCGCATTGAACGCTCCAGAGAGTTGCTACGCAAAGGCATGCATTCCGGACAGGTTGCGCCGCTGGTGGGCTTCTCGGATCAGAGTCATTTCACTCGGCATTTCAAAAAGATTATGCGGGTGACGCCGAGCGAGTATGCTCGCGGATTCGCTCCGCGAAAAAGTTATCCTTCCATTCCGGCCCGCCCAGAATCGCCGCCAGAAATTTCCTGATTTTCTTTTGACGCGGGCTATGCGTGCGCTCGCTGGCCTTCGGTTCGTCGGCACTGCTATATTTCATGCAGGGGAAAATCGATGACGCTGGCAGAGCAGATCCAGACTGACATTGTGGTGGCGATGAAGGCGCGCGACGACTTCAAACTCAGCGTGTTGCGCATGGTGAAGTCCGCAATTCAGCTGAAGGAAGTGGAAAAGCTGCGCAAACTGGACGACGCCGAATCCATTCAGCTGCTGCAAACGATTTTGAAGCAGCGCAAGGAGTCCATCGAGCAATTCACGGAGGGAAATCGGCCTGAACTGGCCGAGAAGGAAACGAAAGAAGCGGCCATCATCCAAGGATATCTTCCCGCCGGCGCTTCGGCAGACGAAATGAATGCGGCGATCGACAAGGCGATCGCCGAAACCGGCGCGACGTCCATAAAACAAATGGGAGCAGTTGTGAAAAGCGCAAAGACCGCGCTGGAAGGAAAAACCGTGGACGGCAAAGCGCTCAGCGACCTGGTGCGCGAGCGACTGTCGAAGCTCGGCTAGCTCTTGCGTCCGGTACTTCTCTGCAAGCAATTATTCTCAACCAGCCAAAAATGAACGCCGCGACCGATTCACAATCCGCGAACGAAAGAGCGATGGCTTTGCTGCGCATCTCGGTAGGGATTTTATTTTTAATTTTTGGGCAATATAAAGTGTTTGGAACGCAATTCACTTTGCACGGCGGATTTCAGTTCTGGATCAATAAATTTCTGGAAGACGGCGCGTACCCATTCATGGTTCCAGTGCTGCGCGGTTTGGTGCTGCCACACGTTACGGCGATCGCGTTTCTGGTGGCGTACGGCGAATTCGCGATTGGCCTGGCACTGGTGTTCGGTTTGGTGGTACGACCAGCAAGCGCGTTTGGATTGTTGTATATGCTTACGCTGCTGTTCTCTTCCAACTATCCCGGGGCACACGCGCCGCTCTGGCAATATTTCGGAGCGTCGCTGGATCATTCGGTGCTGGCGCTGTGCTTCGTCAGCTTTTTAGTTGGAGATTCAACTGCTGCGTGGTCGCTGCGGTTCCGCTATTTGAAACGAAACAATCAATCCTGAACGACCCGACGGTGATACCCTCGGGGCCCAAGTCATGCCATTCAGTGCGTGATCGGCTTCAACACTGCGGTGTTCCGTTCGTCGCCGGCGATGATGCGGTAAAATTTCTTCAACTGATCGATCTTCTCCAGGGGTACGCTGAGTTCCGTGATCTCAAACGTTCTTGTGTATTTCAGGACGTTTCCGGCTGCCTCGGTTTTGCTGTGATAGCTTGCGAAGCTGTATTCGACGTCGACAGGCGGAGGCAAATCGTCTACTTCGAAACCCGTCGGAATCTTGATTTCGAATCGATCGACGTCTTTCTGCGGACCGGGTAAAATGACAGGAAGCTCGCGGGGTTCTTTTGTTTCCAAAAGACCGCTCGCTTTAATTCCGATCAAGCGGGGCCGGACCAAAAGCAAGTCTCCCGCAGGTTTGGCGTATCGCTGGACCACAATAGAATAGTTCAGATCGAATGGTTGACTTGTGTCCTGCAGATTGGACATGGTGGCCTGGGTCACGGAGAAGTTAGCCAGGGATTGTGACAGCAGCCCCTCGATCACTTTCACGCGATCCGTATCCTTGGTCGTGAGCTTGATTCGGGCTCGCTCGGAAGCAGCCAAATCGCCGACTCGGCTCTCCTGAAAAGTACCGGTAAGGTTTCCGTTGGCCTCCAGACTCATCAAGGCGGTCCGCGTAACCCCGTTTGAGCTGGTTGCCAAAGTCGGAAGGCGGTACAGTTCGCCCCCTTCGGGGCCTACCAGCAGGCCATAATTACCCTGAAGGCTGCCGCTCAATTGCCCGAACGGCGTGAGATCGTCCGTGGGATCAAAAAAAAGCAGCCGGCCTAACGCCGGATGCTGCACGACCGAAACGAGGGCGACATTGTTCGAGCCTTCCGGCAGGTGAACAGCGATGATGGCGTGATCGAAAGCGTTCTGCGCGGACGTGGAGGAATCCACCGCACCGCGTTCAGAATTGATGATCACATAATACGAGTCAACGCCGATTTCTTTCAGCATCGAGCCCATCAACGTGGCTTTGTCTTTGCAGTCTCCGAAGCGATGCTGAAAAGTATACGCTGCGGGGCGCGGCTGAAATCCTCCTATGCCCAACTCAATCGCAATATAGCGGATATCTTGCTGTACGAATTTGGCCAATGCCGCCATCTTGGCATACGGGGTGGACATTCCCTGGGTTAACGCCGCCGTCTTTTGCTTGATTTCGGGCGTAGCGTCTCGCCTGCTTTGAGTCAGATCCATATACCAGAGACCCATTTGCTTCCAGTCTCTGAAGGCACGATTTCCCGCTCCGCCCGGTGGGAAATAAGTCACAGTCATTTCGCCCGCGACGCCCGCCCATGGCGGCATCTCTTCTTCGGGACGGATTCTCTTGACGTCGCTTACGGTCCATATCCACTGATTGTTACCTGCTAAAGTTGGTTTAATTTCCGAATGATTGCGCCAGGAAGCAACATATTCCCAGCCCGCGGGAAGTTGCAGAGTGAACTTCGCATCCTTTACCGGGTCCTGGCCCTGGAACCTCCAAATGCTTTGCAACACCAGGGGCGACTCTTCCTTTTCGTATTCAAAGCCGACGATGTTTCCCACATCCGCAGCGGGAATTTGCAGCATTTTGTCGCGCACGTCGGAAATCTCGTCGCTTCCGTTAATTCTCGGTATGGAAATTTCGATGGCGTCCTTGTCCTTTACCTCGTAATCCTTGCCTTGCGCCGGGATGCACCAGCCTCGAATGCTCGTCACCTTGCTGTGCTGGTCGAAAGGCGCCAATACCAGACCATGCTCGCGCCCGCCCGGCCTTAGGATTTTGTATGCTTGACGTAACGTTAATTTCAGCTTGTCTTGCGATTGCACCGTCAAAATCTCTTCCGAGTACAAAAGCACCGCATCGGTTTTGTCGTCGTGCGCGGGTAGAGGTGCATTCACCAGGTTGTGCATCCACGCCGGAGCATCGGCTCTGGCGACTCCAGCTCCGGTAGATGCCAATACAATCATGCACGCGAGGGCAATTTTCTTATTCATCTCAGTTCACCGCGGCGCTGCTGCCGGGCTGCAGTACCACTTGCTCTTCGTCGCCGGTTCTCACCAGCTGAAAGAAATTTCGCAAGGCAGGATAATTTTCCGTAGGCACCATCCACAGATCGCTGCGAAGAGTTCTGGTTAAATGCAGCGTTCCGGACTTGTCCTCGGCGGTCATCGTGTAAGCGGCGGCCTTTGCGTCCTGGTCAACGGGTTTCGCGACCGAAGAAACCTTCCAGCCCAACGGCAACTCAATGGTCACATCATCCACTTTCCGGTATGCGTACTGAAAATAGACTGGATAAACGCGCGCTGGATGATCGAACACATTTTTCTCCGGCACAGAAAATAGTCCGACTGGAAGAAGCGCCCTCTTCCCTGCTCCCGCGACCCATCCGGAAACTTTGAATGTAAATTGCGTCTCGAACGACGGCGAAGAACTGCTCCAATCGGGCTTGTTCACCAGATCGAGATCGATTGCCACAGGCACGGTTTCACGCACCATATCTTCCAGCAACTTCTTTCTGCTGGTTTCGTCTTCGTTTCGTTCCGCCATTCGCAATGTTTGGGCTTCCGAGCCGAAATAAGTCACCGTAAGTTTGCCGCTCAAGGTGCCTTCGCTGTCCAGTTTCAGGTCCGCTTTCCGTTCAATTTTGGTAGGCGTGTTGACATTCAACGGCGTCTCGACCCAGCTTCCGCCGTCCTTGCTCAGCCGCAACCCCGCTACAGTCGTCTCCCACCACGGCAGCATTCCATAGGGCGTGAATGCCGTCCCCGGATCGAAACACCAATCTTTTCCGTCCAGCTTCACCATTACCACGTTATCGTTCAATTGGCGCGCGTTCATAATTCCGGGCTTGAAAAAGTGATCGCTGCGCCTGGCCACCAGGACCGGCGACGCGTCAAACCCGGCCGCCCGCGCCATCCCCAGGAATAGCCAGGTAATCTGGGGGCCATAGCCATAGCCGCGCTTCCATACATCCTCCACGTTGGACGCAGGTTTTTCTTTCTCGCGCTTTAGTTCTTGCTGCGATTTCTCCGTCTCGTATGAGATATTGCGAATTTGCTGCACGCGCGCGTAGATTTTTCGCAGTTTCACTTCTTGCGAATCTCCCGACGCCACGGTCTGCGAAACCGCCTGCTCCATGGCCTTCTTCTTGTTCACAAAGTCTTCCACTCGCCCGTTCTGTTTTTTGGCTTCTGCTTTCCAGAATTTGGCCGGGTCTTTCTCCAGTGAAGTCTCATCGCTGTAGATGAAATCTACTCGGAACTTCAGTTCATTCTCCGGAGGCATAAAATCCTCCACCTGAAAGGCCGGAATGTTCTGCACATCCATGCGGATTACTCCGTGCTCCTGTTCGGGCGGCGCGGTTCCCTTCGGCAGTCCTTGCGGCCAGTTCCAGCGCAAGGAGAAATCCGGATTTGGTTTAAGGGAGAATTTCGCGTGCCTGGTAAACAGCTCGTTGCTCAGCACCCAATTCGAATCGTAGACATACGATTCGTTGAAATCAGTCGAATACTTGTATTCGATGATGGTTCCGATTTGTACATCGGGCAGTGAAAATGTCTTGGCAAGATACTTGATACCTTTCGCTTTCACGATCGTCTGTTCGTATACTTTACCGTCGAACTGCGCGATCGAGCCATCCGTCCGAATCGAGCGCGCTTTAACGCTGTGAATATTCCCTTGTTCCTTCAAAAACGGAATATCCACGTTCGCGTACTTTCGGCCCTCTTCGGTGAGGATTTTGATTCGTACGTAAGTATTCTCGTGGGCCGCTCTTCCGTCGTCGCGGTCCACCTGCCGATAAAGAATCACCGCTGCTGCGCCTGGTGCTTCAGGGACGCTGGTCATCTTCAGTTCTTCTGGTGAAATCGGCTGCCACTCGTCGCCGTTAACGGTCGGCGCGTGCCAGAGACTGGCGATCGTCAACGTTAAAACGCACGTACACACCGCCGCGAATCGTCTGGTGTTCACTAGTTTTCTCCTGGGATTTTGACTAGCCCGCGCGCACACCCAGCCTTTTGCGGACACGTTGCCATTCACAGGGCGGTTCGAGGCTGGGTTCGGCATCGTACTTATTGGTAAGCTAAGTACCTGATATCGCGAGAAAGTATCCTGTTAGCAAGCTGCTGTCAAGAGAACGGCGGGTTCAGCCCCGTCGCGAACGATGCCCTTCCCCAATGCCCCGTTGGTGCGGCATAATCCCCGCGCACCTTTTTTCATTTGCAAGGTTGCCGACGTTAACTGGAGGATTTTGTGAGCGAGCGTCCCTGGAGTTCCACCGCGCCTCCGGGCGAATTCCGCACTTATATTTCCGCCGAAGAATCGCTGGCCGAATTCACCTGGCGCGCGATCATTCTCGGCGCGCTGTTCGGGCTTCTGTTCGGGGCGGTCACGGTGTACGTGGGACTTCGCGCGGGCCTGACGGTCTCCGCGTCCATTCCGATCTCGGTGCTGTCGATCAGTATTCTGCGCGCGTTTGGGCGCTCGACGATTCTGGAAAACAATATCGTGCAGACCACCGGATCGGCGGGCGAATCGCTGGCCGCCGGTGTGATGTTCACTATCCCGGCTCTGATATTTCTGGGCTTTGGGAAAGAATTCACGTTTTGGCGAATCTTCCCCGTGGCGCTTTTGGGTGGCTGGCTGGGCGTTCTTTTCATGGTTCCGATTCGCCGCCAGCTCATTGTGAAAGAGCACGGCAATCTGAGCTTCCCTGAAGGCACTGCCTGCGCGGATGTGCTGGTCGCGGGCGAACGCGGCGGATCCTTTGCGGGACGCGTTTTCTGGGGACTGGGCCTCGGCGGCCTCTACACCTTCTTCATGAACACCATGCAAGCCTGGACCTCGCAGCCCGAGGCACGCCCGAACTGGTATCCAGGCGCCTCTTTCCGCGCCGCCATCACGTCGGAATATCTCGGAGTCGGCTACATTATCGGACCGCGAGTCTCGGGAATTCTTTTTGCGGGAGGCATCGTTTCCTGGTTGGTCATGATGCCCGCGATCAAGTTTTACGGGCAGCTCGCCGGCAACACTCCGATTTATCCGTCTACCATTCCTATCCCTCAGATGACGCCGGACCAGATCTGGAGCAGCTACATTCGTCCCATGGGCGCAGGCGCCGTAGCCGCGGCTGGATTGATTACTCTTCTTCGCACCATGCCCACCATTATTTCCGCGCTGCGCGCCGGTCTGAAAGATGTACGCGCACAGGGCGCGGCCAATGCCGCCGGTATCGAGAGCGGCGCGGCAAGAACCGATCAGGATGTCTCCATGCGTACCGTGATTGTCGGCTCCATCGTGATCATCGCTATGATCTGGATTCTCCTGACATTCCATCCCATCCAGGATGCCGCGACGCGTTGGTACCAGAATCTTTTCGCTGCTGTCTTCGTGGTTGTTTTTGGATTTCTGTTCGTCACTGTCGCCGGACGCATCAGCGGACTGCTCGGCAACTCTTCCAATCCGATCAGCGGCATGAGCATCGCCACGCTCATGGCCACCTGCGCGATTTTCTTCGTGGCCGGCTGGACTGCTCCCAACTACGCGGTCCTCGCGCTCATGATCGGCGGCTTTGTTTGCATCGCCGCGGCCATCGCGGGAGCCACTTCGCAGGACTTGAAAACCGGCTACCTGGTCGGCGCTACGCCCCGCCGACAGCAATATGGCTTGCTCATCGGTGTCACTGTCTCCACCATCGCCATCGGCGCAACCCTCAACCTGATGAACAAAGGTCTGGAGCGATACATCCCTACCAACATTCCTCTCAATATCCAGTCGCTTCCCAGCGGCACCAAAATTGAAAGTGACTCCTTCGAGCATCAAGGCAAAAAATATCTGCTCATCAACGCGCTCGGTTCACATGAAATTCCCGACGGCGAATATCTCTACGACCCCGCCACCCAGCATATCGATTTGCAGTGGTCGCAGGGCATCGGTAGTGCCGCCGCCCCCGCGCCGCAAGCTCGCCTTATGGCCACGGTCATCAATGGCATTCTCAATCAGCGCCTGCCGTGGCGTCTGGTTTTGATGGGAGTCGCTCTAGTCATCGCCGTTGAAATTCTCGGCGTGCGTTCGTTGGCTTTCGCCACCGGCTCTTACCTTTCCATCGCCACCACGGGAGCAATGTTCGTGGGAGGTTTGGTGCGCCTGCTGGTGGAGGCGACGACGAAAAAGAAGGACGAATCGGAAGCCAGTCCGGGCGCTCTCTTTTCCTCCGGGCTGATCGCTGCCGGAGGCGTCTTCGGATTGCTGGCAATTGTTCTGCGAGTCGCCGCCGATGCCGCCAAACCCGGCACGTTTCTGTCAAGGCTGCCGGACTGGCTCTCCTTCGGCCCCAGGAGCTGGCCCTCCATTGCAGCACCTTCCGCTGAGCTGCCAATGCCCACTCACCCGCAATCCATTTTCGGCGTCATCATGTTCCTGATGCTCTGCGCCTCTCTGTTTTATTTCGCCCGCAAGAAACTGGACTGAACGAAAGAACAGCGTGCAAAGGTTACTTTTGAACCTCTTTCTTTACTCCCACGCTTTTCAACCGTAAACTGAAAAAGCCATGGCATCCCGCACCGGCGTACGCACTCACCGGATCAGCTTCGATTTTTACATCACTTCGGGTGTGCAGCTCCTGATCATCGCTAATGTCGCTGTGTACATTCTCGAAGCCTTTATTCATTATTTTGGCGGGGTTGGGGGCTACAACTGGCTGCTCAAATGGTTCGGCCTGGTCCCGGCTGGCGTTATTCCGCTTCTCCGCATCTGGCAGCCTTTTACTTATCTTTTTCTGCATGACATCAACAGCATCTGGCACATCCTCGTGAATATGTTCACCTTGTGGATGTTTGGCCGCGAAGTGGAACTAGTGTGGGGCCGGAATCGTTTTCTACGCTATTACTTTCTGACGGGAGTCGGAGCGGGACTGCTGAACGTCGTGGTCAACACTGTGCCTATGCTCTGGGGGCGCGAAAACTCTTACGTGCCGACCATCGGAGCTTCCGGCGCAATTTTCGGCGTGCTGATTGCCTGCGCCATTCTGTTTCCCGATCGCCGTGCCTATATCATTCCGATTCCGATTCCGATCAAAATGAAATGGATTGTTGCCGGTATGGCGGCGATTACGTTTCTCGGAACTTTCGGCTTGGGCGACAACAAAGTCAGCCACATCTGCCACCTCGGCGGCATGTTGATCGGCTATCTCTTCCTTCGCCGCGATTCTTATCTTTTCCGGCTGCGCAACGAGATGTCCGACTGGAAATATCAGCGCAACCGCAAAAAATTCGAAGTGTACATCAACAAAAACAAAAACGAACCGCCGTCCCGCCCCGACCGCTGGGTCAATTGAGAACAGCCCCTCGATCTAGACCGACAATAGCCGGCTGAAAAATGAGCGGTAACGCCGCAACGCCACGCGCAAATCCTCGGTCGAAACGTTTTCGCCCGTGTCCCATTGTTTTTCCAGCTTGTCGCGTTCTTCCGCGAAGATTTCCGCCAGCCGCTTCATTGTTCCGGCCACCAAGTTGTCGGCCTGCTGGACTGCGCGGCGCGGCTCATCCACGAAGCCGACTTGTATCGCGTCCCACTTTCCGCGAAGTTCGTTGGCTTCGCTGCCGGAGAAAAGTGGCCCCGTTTCCTGGGACATGGCGGGAGCTGCAACGGGCACTACTGCGGTGCCCTGGCTGGCGCCGCGGGCTGCGTCTGCAGCTGTTCGTTGCCTGGCTGCGGCCAAGTCCGCGGTGGTGAGGTCTTTGTCCGGCTGGCCTCGCAACTCTTCGCTCTTCTTGATGTCGTCACTCATATACAGCGCTCCTGTTTCTCTGAGATTTCGTTGCTGACTTTGTTACGGAACCTGCGGGCGACGCTTAGGCGCGGGCGGTCCGCGCGCCGGCAGTGCGGCTCAATTCGGGTTCATCGGCCAACTCAGCGAACAAGGCGCGGTAGTGAATCATGGCTTGGCGCATATCTTCCGTGCTGGCGCGCCCTTGTGCATGGCGCAAGGAGATTTCATGCCCGGACCGATACTGTTCGACTACGAGCGGATGATCCACGGAAATATCCGCGGCCCGTTGCTCAAACTCGGCCACCGGATAGCCGCGAGTGGCCATAATTTCCTGAATCAGCCGGTCTGCATCGGTTAGCGCTCCGCGGGGATCGTCAACGAATCGCGACTGGATTTTGTGCCAGTCCGCGACAAAGCGGGCATGGGTTTCCGATGATAGGGGGGCTATCTTGTAGTGCTCGACTCTGTTTTGCAGTTTTTGCAGCTTTGCTTCCGCGCGCATTCTGCTGCCGGTCTCTTCGAGAGTCCTCGTGTATTCGGGACCGAAACGCTCGCGAAGTCTTTTGCTACGTTGATTCACAATCAGCAAGGCGACGCCGATAACGGCGACAATTACAACCACAACAATTGCGACGACTGCGGAGGTGGTCATGGCGATACCTCTTCAGCCTTGATACTAGCCGGCCGCCGTTTCCAGCAATCCGCATCTTCCTGTAGCAGAACTCGGCAAGACGTGTACTTGCCTGCAATCATTCGCGATTATTTGTACTTGGCAACTCGCCGCTGTGCCGCGCATCCGGAATTTTCTTTAGGCCTCAAAGGTCCAGCGGCCTCCAGCCATCGTTCGCTCGACGGGAATCGAAATCAGGGTGGACGGATCTTCCTTCAACGGATCGCGGCCCAGCACCACCAGATCGGCAACTTTTCCGGCTTCCAGTGATCCCTTCAAGTTTTCTTCGTACGAAGCGTATGCGCCGTTTATCGTCCCTACTCGAATCGCTTCCTCCACGGTGATTTTCTGTCTCGGCCCCCACACATTTCCCTTGATGTCGGTGCGCGTTACTTCCGATTGCAGCGCCATCATGGGAATAAATTCTCCAGGCGGATAGTCGGAAGCTTGCGTCGCGGGAATTCCCGCGTCCAGGAAAGTGCGCAGCGCAAACATATGATTCAGCCGATCGGGCCCGTAATACTTCATTTTTTCGCCGTGATAATAAACGTAAGTGGAAAAAGGCGTTGGAATCGCGCCGAGAGTTTTTATTCTGCGCACCAGGTCATCATTGATGACACTGCAGTGTTCGAGGCGGAATCGCGGATCGTGGCGCGGATTTTCCCGCTGCAGCCGTTCATAGACGCGCAAAGTGGTATCAATCCCCACGTCGCCATTGGCATGCGTGCCGATTTGCCATCCCGCCAGATGCGCTTTACGGCCATAGGTATAGAGCTCTTCTTCAGTCATCACCAGAATTCCAAAATCGTTTGGACGCCCTTCATACGCGGTCGAGAGACGAGCGGTGCGTTCGGAAATCGAGCCGTCGCACACCAGCTTCATTGCGCCAACTCGCACCCACTCATCGCCCAATCCGGTTCGAACGCCGGCGGCAAGCATCGAATCTATGTAGCGGTAATTGAGGAAGCAGTAGGCGCGATAGAGCAGCTCGCCTGCTTCATGTGCGTCCTGATATGCGAGTAGGTCTGTCGGCGTTCCCTGCGCTTCGTGCGCCGAGGTGATGCCAGTTTTGGCCAACATTTTCGAAATCAGCTTGACGCCTTGGCGATGATCGTCGCGGGTCAAGGTCTGAGGGATGGCTTTCTGCAAAATGGCGCGCGCACTTTCTGCAACCCGTCCGCTCAATTTTCCCGTCGCGGGATCGTGATCAATTTTTCCGCCGGGCGGATCAGGAGTCTTGTCGTTGATCCCGGCCCTTTGCAACGCCAGCGAATTGCAATACGCCGTGTGTCCGCCGCGATGTTCGATCTGGACGGGATGATCCGGGACGGCGGCGTCCAAGTCGCTGATGCTTAGCGGCCGACCGTCAGTGGTCTTGGTATCGTCATACTTGAAACCCAGGAGCCATTCGCCTGCTGGAGTCTTCGCGGCGCGTTCCCGCAGTGCCGCCTGAATCGCGGAAATCGACCGCAAATCGCAATCCACCATGCGCAGGTGCATTACTCCCGCCGCGGCTGGATGCGAGTGCGCATCAATGAATCCCGGCAACATCGTTTTTCCGCCAAGATCAATTTTTCTGGAGCTCGCTGTGCTGAGATGCAATACGTCCGCGTCACTTCCCACCGCCAAAATCCTGCCACGGGAAATCGCCACCGCCTGCGCACGCGGCTCTCGTGAGTTCACGGTCACGATATTTCCGTTGTGCAGAATCAGTTCCGGCTTCTCTTCTTCCAGTGGAAACAGCGAAACCGCCGCGATCGAAGCAAGAAACTCCCGCCGACCAGGATTGATAGCCATGTTTTCCTTTTGGAAAGGTAAGAGAATCCCGCAGATGCTATCTGTCTGGTGCGCTTGCGTCAATTCCATCGCCGGAAATTTATTCCAGTGTGCCGCCAATCACGTGGAACTTCATGAAGTTGGTCGTGCCGCGCACGCCCATCGGCGTTCCGGCGACAATCGCGATCACGTCGCCTTTGCGCACCAGTTTTTCTAGCAACAATCGCTTTTCTGAGATTTCCGCCAACTGGTCCACTTTACGCAAATCCGGAATTGCCAGCGGCGCCACTCCCCACACCAAAGCCAGGCGCCGCCGCGTTTCCGCTTCGGGAGAAAAGGCTGCAATCGGTACCCGCGGCCGGTAGCGCGAAATCAGCCGGGCCGTGAATCCGCTGTGCGTGAACACCACAATCCAGCGCATGTGCAATTCGCGGGAAGCGTGGCACACCAGTTCGGCCACGGTTTCGGCTACCTTCAATTTTTCTTGAGTTTGTGGACGCGCAAATTCCGGGATACTGCCTTCCGCCTCTTCAATAATCCGCGCCATCATGCCGACCGCTTCCACGGGATATTTTCCGCTGGCAGTCTCCGCGGAGAGCATCACGGCATCCGAACCATCGAAAATCGCGTTGGCCACGTCGGAAGCTTCGGCACGCGTCGGCCGGGGATTCTCCGTCATGGATTCCAGCATTTGCGTAGCGGTAATCACCGGCCGGCGGAATTCGCGGGCCCGGGCAATGATATTTTTCTGCACCACCGGCACCTGCTCCGGATTCATCTCCACGCCCAAGTCGCCGCGCGCCACCATCACGCCATCGGAAACGCGCAAAATTCCTTCCAGATTTTCGATGGCTTCGGGCTTTTCCAGTTTGGCTATGACGGGAGTCTCTTTTCCCGCGCGGCGGATCAAGTGCTTCGCCAGCAGCACATCTTCCGGCCGGCGCACAAAACTTACCGCGATGTAATCGGCGCCATGCGTCAGCGCGAATTTCAAATCCGCTTTGTCTTTCGGGGTCAGTGCCGGCACGCGCAGCTTCACTCCGGGCAGATTGATTCCCTTGTGTTCACCCAAAGCGCCGCCATTCACCACGCGGCAATTTACGTCTTTCAAGCGAACCGACTCGACGCGCAGCTCAATCAGACCGTCCGACAAAAGGATTCGGTCGCCGCGATGCACTTCTCTGGGTAGCGGCAGAAATATCGTGCTCACGCGCGTCGAGTCGCCCAGAATTTTTCGGGTGGTAATGGTGAATTTCTGCCCGGTGCGCAGCGTTACCGGGATGCCTCCGGCCAAAGCGCCGGTGCGAATCTTCGGTCCTTGCAAGTCGGCGAGGATCGCGATCGTTTTGCCAAGCTTGTTGGCCGTCGCGCGTAACGATTGCATGCAACTCAGGTGTTCGGCATGGCTGCCATGGGAAAAGTTCATTCGCGCTACGTCCATGCCCGCTTCGAGCAGCCGCTTCAGGATCCGTGGATCGCGCGATGCCGGACCGATGGTGCAGACGATTTTGGAGTGTCGAAAAGTCATCGCGATCATCAAAACAAGAAAGAGAGATTCCTTCCGACAAGGCCGGGACCTTCGGTCGCTGCGATCGGAATAACCAGAAGCGCTTTCGCCTCAGGCGAAACAGGTCAGTGCGAAACTGCGAATTCGTTCAGCAGCCGAACCATCAAGTCCACGCCTTTGGCAAAAGCCGCGGCGGGAATTCGCTCGTCATCGCCATGCATCCGCTTGATGTCGTCGTCGGTCAGGGGAAACGGCACCAGTCCGTAGGACTGCACATTGTGCAGACGCAATTGCGCTGAATCCGTCGCCCAGGTCGATTGAAATGGCACCACCGGCACTCCGGCAAATTCTTGCGCCGACGCTTTAACGATGGCCTGATAGAAGTCCGATTCGAGTGAAGAATCCGGCGCCGCTAACCCTCCATCGGGCTGCACTTCCAGCTTTACCTGCGGATCGTTTACTATTTTGTTCAACTCGCCGAGCAGTGCGGTGATGGTGTTTCCGGGCAACAACCGGACATTGAGAGTTGCGGTGGCCACCGAAGGAATCACGTTAGCGCGCACGCCGGCGGTGAGCATGGTCGGCGAAATCGTATCCCGCAGCATGGCGTTCCACATCGGATTCGTTTCCGAAATCACGCGGGCTGCGTGCTCGCCACGATCCGAAGTATCCAGGGAACGAATCCATTTCGAGACTTCGTCGTCCTGAAACGGCGCGATACCTTCGAAATATCGGCGCACGATGGAGGTGAAATGCACAGGTGCGGTGTAGTTGCTGATTTTTTCCACGGCGGCGCACACATGAGCCACAGCATTGTCTTTCAACGGAATGGACGCGTGCCCGGACGTTCCTCTGGCGGTCACCGTAACATTGAGGGCGACTTTTTCGCTCGCCTGCACCGCGACGTATTGCACTTTGCCGCCCTTGACAAAAACATTTCCGCCTTCATTGATCGCAAATTTGGCGGCAATTTTGTCCCAATATTTCGAGATAAGTATGCGGATGTTGGCATCGCTCGGACCCTCTTCGCTTGCCGTCGCCAGAAAAATCACGTCGCGGTTCAACCGCGCGTTGGACCGCTTCAGCGCCACAAACGCAGCCAGGTTTGCCGCCAGCATGCCCTTGTCGTCGATTGCGCCGCGACCATAGATGTAACCGTCCTTCGGCACGGCGCCGAACGGATCAACAGTCCACTTCTCGCGTTCCACTCCCACCACATCCATGTGCGCGACCAGCAGCAAAGCCTTGGAGGGATCGGAGAAAGCAGAACTCTTCAATCGCGCGACCAGGCCGCTTCGCCCCGGCGCCAGCGGCAGTAACTCCGCGGTGATTCCTTCCTTTTGTAAAATCGCTGCAATATATTTTGCGGCGGCTTCTTCATTGCCGGGCGGATTCGTGGTGTTAATCTTGATGAGGTCCGCGAGCCATCCTGTCGCTTCCCGCGCCAGTGCGGAAGTGTCGCCGAGCGGCGCGGCGCTCTGGGCCACCGATGGCGGCACCATGCCCGGAACCTGTGCGCTCGCTAAGGGCAAAACTCCCAGGCAAAGCACACAAAACAGCAGATTCTTCAGGACTCGCGTGCGAATCACTGTGTTTTCTCCTCGTCGGGCCTGAATCGCACATTACGCGACCAATTAGCAACCGTTTTGCGGCAATTCTGCTTCATACTAACATGCCATTAGTGAGCGCCCAGCCGTTGCTGTCGCTGTGCGTTCCTAAGTTCCACGGTCGCGCCGGCGAGGCGCGCGGAGATGGAACGCGGCGGCTGGCACGCCGCGCGCGGAGTACATGGGGGATGGGATGAACGGGATGGTTTCCTTGATTGCTGCTCACGTTTTTCGCCGTTGGCTTCTTGCCGCATGCATGGCGGCGCTGTGCGTTGGTGTGGCCTCAGCACAAGCGCCTACCGGGCCTCAATCCGGCGGCCAGCCACAGCCTGCGCCACCAGCCGCACAAACTCCGCCAGCGCAGAAGCCGCAGGATGGCGGCCTCTCGATCGCCGTGGAAGTTCCGGTGGTCACGATGGACGTTGTGGCCACCACCAGTCACGGCGATATCCTTACCGGGCTGAAGCGCGAGAATTTCCGCCTGTCCGAAGACGGCGTTCCACAAACCGTGACCAATTTCGGTCCGTCCGACGCTCCCATCACTATGGTTATTGTGATGGAATTCAGCGCGCGCTATTACAGCCAGTTTTCGTATCTGGCGAAGTATTGGACCGACGCGTTGTTTCCGAATTTAAAGCCACAGGACTACGTGGCTCTGGTGACGTTCGACATGAGGCCCAAAATGGAAGTGGATTTCACGCAAAATAAAGACGAAGTCCGTAACGCCCTTTATCACTTATATTTCCCCGGCTTTAGTGAATCGAACGTGTACGACGCGCTGTTGGACACGGTGGACCGCCTGAAGGACGTACCTGGCAAGAAATCTATTCTGCTGGTAGCGACTGGGCGCGACACTTTTTCGAAGCACACTTACGATCAAACGATGAAAGCGCTGCACCAGACGGACGTTCCGATTTTTATCGTTGGCATGAGCCAGGTTGTGATGCTTACGCAAGAGATCCGTGGCAGCAACCGAAGCGAAATTGACTTCCTGCAGGATGAAAATCAGATGAAAACGTTCGCCAAAGAAACCGGCGGATTTGCCTGGTTCCCGAGATTCAGCGGTGAAATTCCGGGGATTTTCCAGCAAGTTGCGTCGTTTCTGCGCAATCAATACAGCCTTACCTACAGTCCCACCAACCGCAATCGCGACGGAAAATTCCGCAAAGTGAAAATAGATCTG
Organism: uncultured Acidobacteriota bacterium; assembly: GCA_963732135.1. Lineage (GTDB taxonomy): Bacteria > Acidobacteriota > Terriglobia > Acidiferrales > UBA7541 > Acidiferrum. The sequence goes on along the minus strand of CAVSYC010000006.1, from coordinate 746,797 downwards.
GTCGCTCCGGACGGATCTCCACTCACGGTTACGGATCAAAAAGGCAAGAAACAAAAATATGTCGTGTACGCGCGCGAAGGCTACGTGGCGCCTAAACCCGGCATTGACTAGGAATCAATAGCCGCGCGAAAAATCTACACAATTGGAGAGTGGTTTCCCCGCGAACCATTCATCGAGCAACCTCAGGAATAATTCTGTCTCGCGCAGCCATAGCCGCTCGCTGATTGCGCTGGTATGCGGCGTGATGAAAAGATCTGGCGCGCGCCAAAGTGGAGACTGCGGCGGCAGAGGTTCCGTGCTGGTGACGTCGAGCGCTGCACCGCCCAGGGTGCCGCTCGACAGCGCGTTCAACAACGCGGCTTCGTCCAATAGAGATCCGCGGGCCACATTGATCAGGCGCGCGCCGCGTTTCATCCGCGCAATTTGTTCGGCTCCCATCAAATGCCTGGTCTCTGAAGTTTCTGGCGCGGAAATCACCACGTAATCGGCGTGTGGAAGCGCTGCGTTTAATTGAGAAACAGGAAGAATTTTTTCCGCATGCGTCGCATCGCCTTTGCCCGAACGCGTCACTCCCCATACGCGCATATCGAATGCTCTCGCCCGCCCTGCCAGTTCACGCCCGATCGATCCGTAACCGACAATCAGCAGCACGCTGCCGTTTATTTCCGTTAAATGTTGTGGCTTGTCCCACAGGTCCTGCACCGACCATTTCGATTGGTCCTGGTAGCGGGCCGCGTCTGGAAAATTGCGCGCCAAGGCCAAAATCAATCCCATGGTGTGTTCGGCCATCGGTACGGAGAAAATTCCGCGGGCATTGGTGACGGTAATTCCAGATTTCCGCAACTCCGGATACATCAGTTGCGCCACGCCCGCAGCGGTAGAGTGAATCCATTTCAGTTCGCGGGCATGGATGAGTTGTTCAGCGCGCAGCGAGTAGCCGACGAAAATATTTGTGTCCGGCAATTCCAGCGGCAGTGTGTCGTAGTTCGGCAAATGTAGCACACGCATTTCGGGATAGCGTTCGCGGATCGAGTTTGCCAGCACCGGCTTCGGCCGCCATTCCGAAAACGGGTGCCACACGCAAATCACTAATTTTGTTTCTGCAGGTCTTGATCGATTCATTCGGAAGGAATCAGCGGTGCTTCCACCAGAGAATTAAGCCGACGAGAATCCCAAGACTGCCCGACGCCAACAAGAACAGACGCGCTTCGGGCATAGCAACGAATGCTATTGCGAGAATTGCGATCGCGACAATCGCACCAGCGGGACCGCCGGTCACGATCAGCGCGGCCATATCCATGTCAGCACGCCGCTCACCTGATTCGAGATGATGGTGAGTCATTGCTTCATACTCCGGCTAATTCCTATTTTGCCACAATTCTCAGGTCCGTGCCGGTCATGTCCGAGGGTTGCTTCTGGCCGAGGATGCCGAGCAGCGTGGGAGCGATGTCGCGCAGCGCACCACCGGATTTCAACTGCAGCTTTTCGTTTTCGGTCACCAGAATAAGAGGCACAGGATTGGTGGTGTGATAGGTGTGCGGGCCACCAGTCACAGGATCAATCATGGTTTCCGCGTTGCCGTGATCGGCGGTAATAATCCACGCGCCTCCGCGCGGCTTGAGCGTCTGAAAAATTGTGCCCAGCCCGGCATCCACCGCTTCCACTGCCTTGATCGCGGCTTCCAGCTTTCCGGAGTGGCCAACCATGTCCGCGTTGGCGTAGTTCATGATGATGGCGTCGAAATCGCTTTTCGCGATCGCGTTTACGACCGTGTCGGTAATTCCCTGCGCGGACATTTCGGGCTTCAAATCATAAGTGGCGACTTTCGGGGACGGCACCAAGATGCGCTCTTCGCCAAAGAAAGGTTTCTCGACTCCACCATTGAAGAAATACGTCACGTGAGCGTACTTTTCGGTTTCCGCAGTACGCAGATTCTTGTAATTCAGATCGGCAAACACCTGCGCGAGAATTTGTTCGAGTTTGTCCGGTTTAATCACCGATTGCAGCCACGGCCAGTTCTTGTCGTACTGTGTCATTGCAACGTAAAAAAGATTCTTCGGCCGCTTGGCGTCTACGAACTTGTCGAAACCGGGCGCGGCCAGCGCGTAGGTCATTTGCCGGGCACGATCCGCACGAAAATTATAGAAAATAATCGCGTCGTCATCGCGAATCAGTCCGACAGGTTTTCCGCCAGCACTCGCTTCATTCACCACAACGATCGGCTTTACGAATTCGTCGGTTACACCCGCTTCGTAGCTTGCGTTCAGCGCAGCGACTGGATCGGCGGTCCGCGTTTCCGCTTCGCCGTGCACCATCGCGCGATAGGCAAGTTCGATGCGTTCCCAGCGGTTGTCGCGGTCCATCGCATAGTAACGGCCAACCAGCGTCGCAACTTTCCCGACCGCCAGTTCACGCATTTTCTGCTGCAATTGCTGCACGAAGTCGCGTCCGCTATGCGGTGGAGTGTCGCGCCCATCCATAAAACAGTGTACAAAAACATTTTCCACTTTGTGCTGCTTGGCCATTTCCAGCAATGCAAATAGATGCTGGATGTGCGAATGCACGCCGCCATCGCTCAGGAGTCCGAGAAAATGCAGCTGGCGCTGCCGACCGCGTTCCATGGCATTTTGAAACAACGGAACTTGATCCAGCGTTTTGTTCGCTACCATCAGATCGATTTTCGTGATGTCCATGTGCACGATGCGTCCGGCACCGATGTTCAGGTGGCCAACTTCGCTGTTGCCCATCTGTCCTTCGGGCAAGCCGACTGCAGGCCCAGAAGTTTGAATCAACGTATTGGGAAAATCTTTAATAAGCTGGTCGTAGTGCGGTTTGCGCGCGAGGGCAATCGCGTTGCCTTTGGTTTCCGCGCGATATCCCCAGCCGTCCAGCACAGTCAACACAATCGGTTTCGGTCGCTTGGTCATTTTTCCTCGGGGATACTTCTTACGATGCGCAGAATTCTTTCAGGGCGGTCAGCAGGCGGTCGACTTCTTCCGCGGTGTTGTAGTGAACCAGACCGACGCGGAGTACGCCGCCTGATTTTTCGACGCTGAGGCGTTCGGTCAGGTTGAGCGCATAGAAATTCCCGTCCCAGGTGAAGATGCCGCGTTCGCCCAAGAATGTTGCGGCATCGGTTGCGGTGCCTTTGGCTAGACGGAAAGAAACGGTAGAACAGCGTTCGGCAAATCGACTGGGCTCGGTGATGCCGAAGAATTGCAGGCCGGGAATTGCCAGCAAGCCCGCAATTAGTTTTGTTACCAGCGTACGCTCGTAGGCGACCGTTGAACGATAGGCGGCAAGCAACGATTCTCGGCGATTTTTTGCGGAAGGATCGCAGCGGCGGCCAAGTTCAGCAATATATTCAACAGCGGCGAAAATTCCGGCGATCAATTCCTGCACTTGCGTCCCGGTTTCCCAACACTCAGGAATCGAATCCGTCGCAGGGCGAACTTTATACGGCTTGAAGCGCTCGAGATGTTCTTTCTTTCCGTAAAGAGTCCCCATGTGCGGACCGAAGAATTTGTAAGGCGAGCAGACCAGAAAATCGCAATCGAGCGCCTTCACGTCAATCGGACCGTGCGGCGCATAGTGGACCGCATCCACGTAAATCATGGCGCCGGCTGCGTGCGCCAGCTGCGTAATTTCCGCGATTGGATTAATTGTGCCAACGATGTTGGACGCGTAGCCGACCGCGACCAGCTTTGTTTTTGTGTTGAGCTTGCTCGTCAGGTCTTCGAGATCGAGCGTACAATCCGATTCGCGAATGTCCACGGTGCGAATCACGATGCCTTTTTCTTCCAATACTTTCCAGGGCGAATAGTTCGCGTCGTGATCGAGAACGGTCAGCAGGATTTCGTCGCCCGCTTTGAGTTCGCGACCGATCGCGCGCGCCAGTCCCAGCGTGATGGTGGTCATGTTCTGCCCAAAGACGACTTCCTCGGGCGAACAGTTGAAAAGATTAGCCATCGCCGCTCGCGCATTGCCGATTATTTCATTGGTGCGGCGGCTGGTGAGAAACGCTCCGTAGGTATTGGCGTTTGCCTCCAGAAAATATTTCTGCACCGCGTCCATCACCTGGCGCGGTACCTGCGTTCCTGCCGGGCCATCCAAAAAAGCGGCTGGCTGGCCGTTCACTTTCAGTTGCAGAGATGGGAATTGTTCGCGAACCCAGCCAATATCGAATGTCTTTGAGATTGCTTCATGCACAGCGGGTGTGCTCATTAGGTCCTCGCCACGAAGTTGAAACAGTTAGTTTCTCACAGTCGTGTAAACGGGAAAACACCACGGCGTGCTAGCATCGCAAGATAAGTTCATACATGCCGCGTTGGCGCCGGCTAAAAATCAAACCAGCAGTCCAGAACAGGATTCGCTTCGCGCCACGATTTATCCCAGGAACCGCATGCCCGAAAATGTTGCCATTACCGACCGGACGCGCATCGTGCGCGAGCCGCAGCGCGCCGTTTACGATCGCGAAACGATCTATAAGATCTTGGACGAAGGATTCGTATGTCATGTCGGCTTCACGGCGGACCGGCAGACTTTCGTGATTCCCACGATGTACGCGCGGGTCGGGGACGTGATTTACTTCCACGGATCGGCAGCCAGCCGCATGCTGCGCGGAGTTGGTACGGGATTGAACGTTTGCGTTACCGTAACACTCACGGACGGATTGATTTTGGCACGCTCCGTTTTCAATCACTCGATGAACTATCGATCGGTGGTGGCGCTGGGCAACGCCGTAATGGTCGACGAGCCCGCTGCAAAACTGGCGGCGCTGCACGCGTTCACGGAAAAAATCCTACCCGGCCGCTGGAATGACGCGCGCCAGCCGAACGAAAAAGAATTGAAGGCGACAACGATTCTGCGCTTGCCGTTGACTGAGGTATCCGCGAAAGTTCGCGTAGGCGGAGTGGAAGACGATGCCGAGGATTACGCGCTGCAGGTGTGGGCGGGGATCGTTCCGCTGCGACTGGTGGCAGATACACCGATTCGCGATGAGCGCTGCGACACGTCGCTGGCCACTCCTCCGTATGCAAAGAATTTCCGCACCGGCGGAAATTAAACTGCCGGGCGAACCGCGCGCAAGAAATCGGCGAGCAAACCGTATGCGGTGGCGTCAATTCCGGGGTTGTGCTCGACTAGCGACAACCCAAAAACGTCCAGATCGAAATGAATGGCGGAACTGGAGCCTTCAAGATTGGCCAGTGGATCACTGGCAAGCAGAAGCTCCGGCCGCACCTGGCAATCAACCCCCATTCCGCGGCGTTCAGCGCGGCAAACAAGTTTGTAGCGCATCCCCGCGGCGCGCACGCTGCGGATTTTTTCCTCGCTGAGTTCGCGAATTCCCGTTCGCTGCACTTGTTCCAGCTTTACCGGTAAGCCCATCAAAATAATCGCGAGCGCAACCACTTTCACCGCGGAGTCCCATCCATCCAGGTCGTTCGAAGGATCGGTTTCCGCGATGCCCAGTGCCTGCGCGCGGCGCACCGCGTCATCGAACGACAATCCTTTTTCCACTTCCGTCAGCACGACATTGCTGGTGGAATTCAGTACGCCAGAAAATCCGCGCAACTCAGTTGCGGGCAGTCCGGAAGGAAACATGGAAAAGATCGGCACGCCGTCCATCACTGTTGCTTCACACAAAAATCTCTTGCCGCGCTCGCGCGCCAACGTCATCAGCTCCTCGTAGGCGTGGACCACCGGGCCTTTGTTCGCGGAAATCGCGTGCGCGCCGTGATTTAGCGCGGCTTTCAGGTGATCGGTGGCTGGCTGCCCGCTCTGCGGATTCAACGAACTGCTCTCGAAAAAGACATCGGCGCGCGACTGTTCCAGCCACTCCAAGATATTTTGCGGAGCCGGAGAAGCGCCCCGACGCTCCGGCCAGTGGCCGTTCAACAACGCGATCGGATTCAGCCCGTCGGGATCGGCAACCCAACCCGCGCGCCGAGTGGCCACGCCAGTGAGCCGCCAACGCACGTCATAACGGCGCCGCATCTCGGTCTCCTTGGCAACCAGGAGCCGCAAAAGCGCGCGACCGACATTGCCGAAACCAACGATGGCGAGATTGTAGAGCGGAATATCAGCCTCTCTTATTCACTGATCTTATTCAGAAAGAATCAACGGAGAGCAGCGTCGAGTTTTTGCGCGACGGAAAGAATGTGCGCGGCTTCCGTTTCCAGAACCTTCGCCGTCACCACGATTCCTGCATCAGCTTCTTTCCACTGTTTTTGTTCTATGGCTTCACGCACTACGGGAAGCGTTTTTGCTTCGTATCCGGTGTACTGGCCGGGGGCATCCACAAAATGCTTGAACCACGGACGTCCGGGCAATCCTTGCTCCAGGGTGAGCTTGTGTTCGCTTTCCATCAGGCCTTGGTTCACTTCGGCCAGCGAGGTTTTGGCGATCGCGGCTCCGCCGTTGGCGCTCGCACGTTCCAGAACCTTGCGATATTCTGCGCTGGCGCGCGCGAGTGCGTCGGTCGCATTGTCGAGCGGCGCAAAATTCAGATAAGGCGGGGCAGCCTCCTTCGCTGGCGGCACCGACTTCACGCGCGGATCGGTCATCGCTGCGAACACGCCTTCTTCCAACTCTCGATTGCGCTCGATAATCTCATCGCGCGATTTTTGCGCCAGGGTTTTAAGTTCTTTTACGTAAGTCTGCATAGCGTCGGAAAAATTATTGAATTCGAACGGCAGCAAATCCGCATCGGCCAATCTCATGATTGCGGTTCCGGCGGTCTGCGCCAACGCGCGGCCATACACAAAATCCGTATCGCTGAAATGCGTGAACCAGTAGAAATCATCGTAAATCGAATGGTAGATTCCGCCGCCGTCTTCGCCGCCAAAGCCCAGATTCAGCGCAGCAACTCCGTCATGCTGAAGGAAAGCTCCATAGTCAGAACCTGAGCCGAGCGCGCCGATGCGCAAATCGCTGCGCGCACGCGCTTCCTGGCGCTCGGAAATTTCATCTGGCCGTCCTATTTGCCGTAGTTGGGCGCGTTTCCAGACCGAGAGTTTCGTCTCCGGATCCTGGACATCACGCGCCACATCATTGATAAATTTTTCGAGCGTGTGCGAACCTTCCGCTCCGAAGTATCCGCGCGCATTAACATCGGAATTGATGTACACGACCGCGTGCGTCTTCAAGTCGTCGGCGTGTTCTTCGGCAAATTCCGTTGAGCCAATCAGGCCTGGTTCTTCCGCGTCCCACGCGCAAAAAATAATGGTGCGCTTGGGCTTCCACCCCGCTTTCGCCAGTTCGCCCATGGCGCGCGCCTCTTCCATCAACGCGACGAGCCCGGAAATCGGATCTTCCGCGCCATTCACCCACGCGTCATGATGGTTGCCGCGAATGATCCACTGATCCGCGTTCGTGGTTCCGGGAATTTTTCCGATTACGTCGTAAATCGTTTTCAAGCCACTCCAATCCGATTTCACTTTCAAGTGCACTTTAGCTGCGCCTGGGCCGACGTGATAAGTCATACCCAGACCGCCGCGCCAGGCTCGCGGCGCTACCGCTCCGGTAATTGCCGCCAGCAAAGGTTCTGCGTCGCCATAAGAAATCGGCAACACGGGAATTTTTGTAATGACCGGGACATCTTTCAAATCCAGGCGCTTCGCATTTTTGGTGGCGCCAACACCCGGTGTCAACGGATCACCCGGATAAATCGGATCGTCGGCCACGCTGCCGCGCTGCACACCATCACGGGGACGCCAGGCGCCCGCCGGAAAAGTTTCGCCCTGTTTGAATCCATCTTCATTCGGATCGGAATAAATCAAGCAGCCTACGGCGCCATGTTCCGCCGCGACTTTCGGCTTGATGCCGCGCCAGGAATGGCCATACTTGGCGATCACGATCGCGCCCTTGACCGAAACGCCCAAGCGATCGAGCTGCTCGTAGTCTTCCGGAATGCCGTAATTCACAAACACCAGCGGCGCCGTCACGTCGCCATCGATCGAATAGGCGTGGTACGTTGGCAATTGTTCGCTCTGTTGATTTGAAGTCGGGTCGACTGAGACTGGAGGTTCCTGCAACTTCGCAACAAACTTGGGTCCGCCAGCGACCAGCTCGACGGCGCGCTCTTTTGGCGTCGGGTACAAAATGTCAAACGTTTCGATATGCGTGTCGAGTCCGAATTCCTTGAATTTCGCCGCCAGCCACTCGGCGTTGTCCTTGTCGTACGCGGTGCCGACGTTATGCGGACGCGCGGACAGCCGCTGCATGTATTCGCGCATCAGTTGCGGACTTGGAATGGCCTTGAATTTTTCTTCCCACTGGCGCTCCGCATGAGAAGATTCCGCGGAAAACCCGGACAGTACTGGCTGGTCCGCGATCATGGTCTTGCGAACTGGAAGAAACAGCATCAGAGCAAAAATCAAAGCGATAACGAGCGCGCGGATTCTCATCATTCCCCCTGAGGTGACAACGAACACGGTATTTTGCCTGAAGAGTTACAAATGCAAAAGGCCAATCGTCAAATATCGGTCAGGAATCTTTGCCGGATTTCTGGTGCGTGGTATTGAGAATTTCGTCGGGGATGCGCAGCCGCTCGACCGGTTTGTTATTTAAAATGTGCGATTCAATGATCTCGTCCACGTCCTCGGGATGAACTCCGCCGTAAAAGACGCCTTCGGGATAGACAGCCACAGTCGGTCCAAGCTCACACTGATCCAGGCAGCCGGACTTGTTCGCACGAACCAGTTTCAAGCCGCGCTGCGCCAGCTTGACCTTGAACAGACGTTGCAATTCACCTTGTCCGGTGGGATCACAGCAGCCGCGCGGATGGCCCGCTTCGCGTTGATTCATGCAAATAAAGATGTGTTTTTCGAATTTTGGCATCGGCCTGCGTCGCGTCTACCAACATACCGGGCCGCGAACCCAATCACAAATGACGCGAAGCCGCGTGCCGGCCCTATAGATCCGGCAGGCCGCGCGCCTTCATTAACCGGGGGCTGAATTCCACGCGGAAGGACAGCGCGTTTTCGCGATTCTGCAGTTCCTTCTTTGCATTGGCGCGGCAATGGAAAATAACTTTCGCGGACTCGGGATCGATGGCCGGCTCACCGTTCAGCAACCGAGCAAAATGCATTTCGGTGCGCACCACGTCGGTGTCGCCGTCTTCCACATACTTCACAGAGAGGAGATCCAGCACTCCACCGTTTTCCAATTCAAGAAAAACGGTGTCGCGCAAATCTTCGCGCGCATCGCGCAAAATACGTAGAGGCTCGTCGCCTTCGACCGTCAAAACATAGTCCAACAGTGGATCAGTACCCACATTTGCGACCGCGCCCTTCGCTCCGGCGCGTGCCTCGATTCTTTTCGCTTCTGCGAGACGTATTGTTTTAGACGACCACCACAACACTGTCACCGCGGGAAGCGGATGGCCACGCGTCAATGTTACGCCGGGCACGACGGCAGTGTTTCGCCCATTCACCCTCGAATCATCGACGACGCCGGATTGCGAATTGGTGGTGCGTTGCGTGTAATTCGATTCCAGGGAAAATTTCGACGGACTCCACGGAGAATTCTGCAGAATTCGGAAAACATCGGCGAGCGTCCACTGCTCGGGAGCTTTATCCCACGGAACACCCGACGCCAGAACGGCGGCGGCGAAGAAAAACAGACCGGCAACACGGCGCATCAACATGGCTGGGACCCACCCTGATTCTAGTCGGACTTGATGCGCTGGTGCCGCAAACAGTTGTTGAGAACACTATCCTTTGTGTTCTGGCGATTACCGGGAAGGCGGGTCTTCCGCTGCCACTTCCGCGTCGGGCGACTCGGTCGCCTCAATCGCAGGCAGTCGCCCGGCCCGTCGGTCTTCCTCGTACCAAATCCCAGCCAGGCGATCCAATTGCTCCAATACCGGCCGCATCTCGTCCATCCGGCCCGTCAGCCCATAAGTAACCGCTGGCGGAATCGTCGCTTGGTATGTGCGGTACACAAACCCCCGCGCTTCCAACATGCGTAGCCGCTCCGCCAGAACACGCGACGATATTCCGGTCGTTTTCCGCCGCAACACGCCGAACCGTGTGGGGCCGTCATGTCCAAGGATCCAAAGGATATGCATCGTCCACGGGCGCGTCAAAATGGCCAAGAGTCCGCCCGTCGCGCACGGGATGGGAGTCTCAGGACAGCCAAGTGGCACGGTTTTTGTCATCTTGTTTGGATGCGTCATCTCTTCTCAAACTTTGTTCAGGCCAGTCCACAAGCTAATCCAAGGCAGTTACTTAAGTACAACTAACATACTATATCGTATTAAATTCTTTCTAGATAGTAGTTATTTATTATAACTACCTGTCTGGCCGCTTCATCTTACTGGAATGCAGCCCTTCATCCACGGAGAACCCATATGAAACTCTTACAAATTGACGCTAGCCCCCGGCAAGATTCAGTCTCGCACCAGCTCACCTCGCATTTCGCAGAGAACTGGAAACAACAAGTGCCCGGCGGGCAGATAATTCACCGCGATTTGGCCAGTTCCCCACTCGGGCTGGTCACGGATGACTGGATCGCCGGAGCGCATTCCAACCCAGAGCAACACACCACCGCTCACCGCTCCGCGTTGCAATACTCGGACAAGTTGATCGAGGAACTTCAATCGGCGAACGTCATCGTCATAGGCGACCCCATGCACAACTTCACGATCTCAGCGCGGCTCAAGGCTTGGCTGGACCAGGTGGTGCGCTTCGGCAAGACGTTCGCGTACGGAGAATCCGGGCCCCAAGGGCTCGTAACGGGCAAAAAAGTCTACGTTTTCACTTCGCGTGGCGGCGCGTACGCGCCTGGAACGCCATACGCGCAGTTCGATTTTCAGGAGCCGTATTTGCGCCACATTCTCGGGTTTATCGGCCTGACCGACGTCACTTTCATACACGCGGAAAATCAAGGCAAACCGGATTTGGCGCTGGCGGCAAAAGACGCCGCGCTGCAAAAAATTGCAGCCGTAGTCGCTATCTGACGGTAGCCAACGAAACAAACGCGGGTGTTGGCCGTTTCAACGCGTCGGTTTTGCAGTCACCGGCGGCGTCCACATGTCGGCCGTCGGCACAAATTCGATTGGCACCATAGCGATAAATGTCTTGAGCCAGCGCGCACATTCCTCCATGCCGGCTTGCTCGGACGCGATATGGCCAAGCAGGATCAGCGCCTTCGCGCGGCCTTCGGTTCGCGCATCCGTAACATATTCCACGGTTTCCCACTCATGCGTTTCGCCGGCAATCAGTACCTGGACGTCCGGCATTTCCAAGGCGCCAGTTTCGCGATGAAATCCCGCCGACCCGGGACTGAACGCCACGCGTGTAATCTTCATTTCGCGGTCGCCCGCAATGCGCGGCACTGCTGCGCGCAGTTTCATGCGCAACTCTTCCGCTAATTTCGCTACCGTCGTTTCCGGAATCGTAAATAAATATTGATTCGCCGGATCCTGATATTTTTCCCAGCCCAGCGCATGTACATTTCCTGCTTCGATGCCATCCGGTTTGCGCCGGTGCCAGTAATCGTGGAATCGCCAGATCACCAGATGATGTTCTGCGATGAACGCTCGCTTCTCTTTCAGAACTGGGTCGTCTTCACCCTGTGGTAGCTGCGTGGGATTGTCCATGTGGTCGTAGAACGTGGGTTCATGCGTGATGATCAGGTTCAGTCCGTTCGCGGCGGCCCGTTTCAACACATCCAGCGTCGCCATCATGGTTACAGCGATGCCGGTCACGTGACTCTGCGGATCGCCGGCCTTGAACGTATCCACTGTGGGCTCGGTCCACGGAACACCGACGTGTGCTTTGATCTGTTCGATGATTTCATTCGCGGTGGGATTCGAAGAAGCTTGAGTTGGGGGCGCGACGCTTTGCGCGCCCAGCGAACCTCCAGCCACAACGTCGCCGTGATCACGCACAGAGTTTTCATGGAGCCTCACGAAAGACCAAGTGAAGTTTACATCGAGTCGCCGGCTGAAGCGCGAACGACGTAATTATCCAAGGTCTTTGGACATCACCGTGAAGTAGCTGGGAATTTTCAGCCGAATGGTATCGGGAATCGGCGCGATACCGGTCACCAAATATCCCAGGTTTTCATAAATTGGCTGTAGTTCGGCGCGAACGTTGATCACGCGAAGATCGGCGAACTCGCATCCGGCACTCTTTAAGTATTTCTCGGCCTCTTCGATCATGCGGCGGCCCAGCCCGCTTCGTTGCCGGCCGGGCTCAACGCCCAGCAAACCGATATAGCCGCGCCCCGATTCCTTGATTTCCACATACACGCAGCTGACCAGTTGGCCGTTTTCTTCAAGCAACAAAAATTTTCCGGAGTGATAGAGGTCGGACAAGCGTTCCAGATCGATTCGATCCCCATCGATAATGGGCTTTTCCACCGCGAAGGCGGCATTAATCAGACCAACCAGCGCTTCCGTGTCGTCGGCGTCGGCCATTCGTACGCGATAGTTTGGCGCGAAGGGAGTTGCCCCTTGCATAAAGATCGATTCCCTTTTCAACCGCCGGGTAAATACAATTCAAAAACTCAGGCAAAAATATTTTTACCGGGAAAGCGCGCCGCGGAGCCGAGTTGCTCCTCGATGCGCAACAGTTGATTGTATTTCGCGATGCGATCGGTACGCGAAGCCGACCCCGTCTTGATCTGTCCCGCCGCCGTCGCTACGGCAAGATCCGCGATGAAGGTGTCCTCGGTTTCGCCGGACCTGTGCGAAATGATCGAATTGTATCCGGCCTTGCGCGCCAGTTCGATGGCGTCAATAGTTTCGGTCACGCTGCCAATCTGGTTCAGCTTGATCAGAATCGCGTTAGCGATTCCATCGTTGATGCCGCGCGAAAGGCGCTCCGTATTCGTTACAAATAGATCGTCGCCGACCAGTTGAATCTTTCTCTTGGAAGTTTTTGCTCCCACTGACTGCGTCAACGTTTTCCAGCCGCCCCAGTCGTCTTCCGCCATGCCATCTTCGATCGAAACGATCGGATATTTTTCCGTCCAGCTGGTCCAGTACGCGGCCATCTCGTCAGAAGAGTGCGCACTCTTGTCTGACTTTTTGAAAATGTAGTTGCCGCTGGCTTTGTCGAAAAATTCGCTCGATGCCGGATCAAGCGCGATGCTCACCTGTTCGCCCGGCTTGTAACCGGCAGCGCCAATCGCTTCCAGCACAATTTGAATTGCCTCTTCGTTGGATTTACAGCTTGGCGCGAATCCGCCTTCGTCACCTACCGCGGTCGAGTAGCCGCGCTTTTTCAACGAAGACTTGAGCGCATGAAAAATCTCGACACCCCAGCGCAGCGCCTCGGAAAAGGAAGACGCACCAATCGGCATAACCATGAATTCCTGAAAGTCTACGGAGCTGTCGGCATGGGCGCCGCCATTCAGAATATTCATCATCGGAACAGGCAGCAGATTGGCGCTGCGGTCGCTCGAATATTTCGAAAGATATTTGTAGAGCGGCTGCTTGGTGGCGGCCGCAGCGGCACGGGCAGCGGCCATGGATACCGCCAGAATTGCGTTCGCACCGAGCCGCGACTTCGTCGGCGTATTGTCCAGGGTGATCATTTTGTGATCGAGTCCGCGCTGGTCGGACGCATCAAATCCCGCCACAGCCTTGGCGATTTCACCGTTCACATTGGCAACCGCTTTCAGTACACCCTTGCCGAGATATTTGCTCTTGTCCGAATCACGTAATTCCAATGCCTCGTGCTCGCCGGTCGAAGCGCCGCTTGGAACCGCAGCCCGGCCCAATACATCGCCTTCCAGAATTACATCCGCCTCAACCGTAGGATTTCCGCGCGAATCAATCACCTGCCGCGCATGCACTTTTACAATCTTCGTGGACATTTCTATAAGTCTCCTCAGCGCAATTAGAATCCAATATTGTACAAGAGTGGCGCAGCAGTTTTATCAACTGTGCCGGTTGCGGGCGAGATTTCGCCTATCGACAGCAGGAAGACCGATAACGCTTTGGTTTGGATTTTATTCTCAGATAGAGACGCGGGAAAATCCTAATACCCCTCATGGACAAACGAGTTGAACATCTTCGCGATCGGGCTTGCAGGCTTGGTGTTGCTGCTGCCTGGATCGCTCTTCGGCGCATTCGACGTGAATTTTTTGATGACAAATTCCTGCAGAACGTTGGCGGCGGCGGTAGCTCCGATTCCGATCAGCGCGTTTTCAAACGTCAATTCCGCGCCTTCACGATCTTTCGCCGGATAATAGAGATTGGAGATGCCGCCAGCGGCGAGGCCACCGATAATGGCGGAGTAATTTGCCTGCCAATGTCCGTTGTCGCCTTTGCAAATCACGGAATTGGCGATCGCATAGAGTAGCCGCGACCGTTTGCTGCCGGTTCCTTTATAGAAATAACGCGGATCCTGCTTCAGCAGTGACGGCAGTATGGCGCCTCCAATCAGCGTGCTTGTCACCGTGTCGCCGTACACGGCTCCATAGCGCCTGCCGAACCCTGCCGCCCCTTGCCCGTACCCGCCGAAATCATTTTGCGCCTGCTGCAAGCCTGCAATCGCTCCGGTCAAGCCGAACGTGACGGGATCCACCATGGACTTCCAGGCTAGGCCGAATTTTTGCCTCGGCGTCAGAGGAGCCGCGTCGGGAATATAAGTCACATAGAAATTCGGGATGATGCCCAGCGCGCGCTGCTTTTCTTCTTCCCTGATCTGTTCCCGCGCGATCTCGACCTGCGAAGGAGGTACGACACGCACCTCGGTACTAACGCTCGCCACCGTCAAAACGATTTCCGGAACTGTAAAATTTTCCGTGGAGCTTAAAATTCCAGAGAATTCCTGCGTCGCGAAACCGGGAGCCGTGATCGTGAGGTGAAATGATCCAGGCCTGGCGTTTGCAAAAGTAAATAGCCCGTCATCGGCAGACAGCGCTTCCTGGCTCTGCGAAGACTCTTCGCAGGCCAGTGCAATTCTCGCCCCGACGACGGCGACTCCAGTTTGATCGACGATTCTGCCGCTGATACGCAGCGCCAACTGCTCTTGCGCGGGCACCCGCTGGTTGGTCGGTTGCGCGCCGGCTACTGTCGTTCCCTGTGTCGCAGGCTCGCTGCCATTTGGGCCCGCAACATCGGGAGTCTGCCTTGCCAGAGCCGGAACGGCTGCGAGCAGCAGGCTCGCGACGGCAAGAGCCTGCGTGACGCCTGTGCAGATCGAAATCCTCGTGTTTCCGCTGCAGAATTTCGTGTATGGGTGTTTTTTCTTGGAATTCACTGCTCTTTCCTGCCGCCTTCCCGCCTGATTTGTTCACGCCTCTGCAGCAAATCACCACACAATCATAACAGCACTTGAGTCTGTGTCTTTGGATGCAGAAATATCGTTAGCTGGAGCAGTAACTGGCAATAATTTTGCTTTGTGGTGATTACGCGGTTTCCGGCTCTTCGATCAGCGATTCTTGCCGGACCACAATCACAATTCCGGAGTCCGTCACGTGGAAGCGTCGCTTGTCGGCTTCCAAGTCATAGCCAATTTCCGTGTGCTCCGGTAGATTCACGTGGCGGTCAATAATGGCGCGGCGAACGCGCGAGTGCCGCCCGATATTCACGTGGTTGTACAAAATGCTGTCGCTTACGTCGCAGTAGCTGTTCACACGCACGTTGTAGCCAAGCACCGACTTCGAAACTCGGCCGCCCGACACCACCGACCCGCCGCCCACAATCGAATCCACGGCCACGCCCATACGTTCCGGATCGGCAAAAACGAATTTTGCCGGTGGATATTGATGTTGCCAGGTGCGCAGCGGCCACGCCATGTCGTACAAATTAAACACCGGCGACACATTTACCAGGTCCATGTTCGCTTCGTAATAAGCGTCGACCGTCCCGACGTCACGCCAATACAGCGAAGTCTTGCTGTTTTCGTCCACGAAGTTGTACGCAAACACGCGATGCCTGGCGATAATCCGCGGCAGAATGTCTTTGCCAAAATCGTGATGTGATTTGGGATCTTCCGCGTCGGCCAGCAGAATCGGGATGAGTAATTGCGTGTTGAAAATATAGATGCCCATGGACGCATTGCATTGGCCTAGATTGTGCGGCGATTCTTTGGGCTGTGCGGGCTTTTCTTCGAAACCCACGATCCGCCAATCCTTATCCACCTCGATCACGCCAAACTGTTTCGCGGCTTCGTGCGTGGGAATCTGGATGGTGCCGACGGTTACGTCGGCACCGGAATCGATGTGTTGCTGCAGCATCTTGGCGTAATTCATCTTATAGATGTGGTCGCCGGATAGAATGAAGACAAACTTAGAGCGCTCGCTGCCAATGGAATAAATATTTTGATAGACCGCGTCGGCAGTACCTTGATACCACTCTTTCGAAACACGCATCTGCGGTGGCAGGATTTCGATGTATTCGCCCAAGCCCGCCAAGCCGGACCAGCCCGCGCGCACGTGGCGGCTCAAACTCAGCGCTTTGTATTGCGTCAGAACAAAAACCCGGCGCAATCCTGAATTGACGCAGTTCGAAAGGGTTATATCAATGATGCGATACAGCGCACCGAATGGCACCGCAGGCTTGGCGCGATCACGCGTCAACGGCCACAAGCGCTCGCCCTGCCCACCCGCCAACAGCACCACTAACGCATCGCGCATGTCCTGCATGGTTGGCTCCCTGCGGCGCCCATCTCACTAGCCGCGCCATTTTAGCAGCACTTGGCCCCAATTCAATGCGGATGGCCGGGTACAACAAAGCGTGGGCTTCAAGAGTTTAGGAGGGCCACAGTCGAGGCTATGTAAAGATTGCTTGACACGTCGGCCTGAATTGATTAGAAAGTGGGCCATAGATTGTCCTCGATAAAAGGTGTAACCGCCTGAAAATTTGGCTGCATTGCCGAACCGGGTATTAGGACCGGGCAATTCGGCGTGCGATAATGAGAACGGTGGAAACCGGCCCGCAGCCGTACGAAGAGCCAGGTTTCCGACGAAAACCAATCCTAACCGGATTGGGGGTGAATTAACTAAGTGGCTGAAGTCATTATTCAAGAGAGTGAGTCACTGGAAAATGCTCTGCGCCGTTTCAAGCGCAAGGTGCAACAGGAAGACATCATCAAGGAAATCAAGAAGCATAGCTTCTACATGAAACCCGGCGAGAAACGCCGGGCCAAGGAAGCGCTTTCGCGGAAGCGTCTGCGCAAAAAGCAGCGGCGCGAACTGGATTAATTCAGGTCCCGGTTCGTCCAAAGCTTGGCGCCCCGCTCCGTGATTCAGGCCCCGGTCAGGTAGTGAACGGAAGTTGTAAGCAGCAGATACGCTCAAAGGCCCCAGGAGCCCAGCCGGTTCCCCGGTCCACAGTGCTATTTCTGTGTGATCCAGTCCTTCGTGCCAAGTTCTGCGCGTTCCCTTTCCAATTGGGGTCTCAGGGGGGAACGCTTCCATGGAATACCATGACAAGGTTCTGAAATGCTCGGAGTGTGGCGCCGAGTTTGTATTTACAGCTGGCGAACAGATGTTTTTCGCCGATAAGGGCTTCAAGAACGAGCCCAAGCGCTGCAAGGCTTGCAAGGCCAAGCGCGCGGAATCCTCGCCCGGCGGCGCTAACGGCAGCCCAATGCGTGCTGAAACCAAAACCAGCTGTTCGCAATGCGGAAAGGAAACCACTGTCCCGTTCCGCCCGACGCAAGGCCGCCCCGTCTTTTGCCGCGAATGTTTCCAACAGCGGCGAGCTATGGGCGCTGCGTAGATCGGTTCCCTGTGATTTTTCTTTCTTCCACGTCTCGCCTGACGGGAAGATTACTGTTACTTCTCTTAACGCATTTTTTCTCTCTAATTTCGGATCGTTCGATTAAGGGCGCATGGCAATCGGGCGCCTTTTTTGTAGCGACGCAGCTGGCGAGGATCTCTGAACACCTGCATGCGATAGCCTCGTCCTTAAGATGCGACGAGAATTTGCAGCACTGTGAAGCCGGCGGTCTCGGCCGCGGCGGCGAGGCGATGGTCGGCACAGATAAAATGGCGGCGGGCCGGGCGATGGTCGCACCACACCAGCGCTGCTGCGAGTTGCAAGCTGTCCGCGGATCGCAGCGCATGAATTTCCAGGCAGCGAGCGGCGACGTCGCGAAGTTGCTGGGTGGGAAGAATTTCGCGCCATCCCTGTGACAGTAGCTGTAAACGAGCTAACGCGCCGCGCTGCCCGGCATCGGTAAGGTCGCCGGCACGGTGAAGCCGAAAGACGGCGCTTGCGATTTCCACCGCGCTTCCCCACCACGCGACGGGCGCAAATCGACGCAAAAGAGACTGCACCTGTCGAGTCGAAGACTCGTGCACACACGACGGGACGAGAGCGCTGGCGTCCCAGAAACCTGTGGTTTTGCTCACGAACCTTCGCGATCGGCCTGCAGGGCATGAACTGCTTTATTGCCCTTGAGTACGCCGGTCCGGATTTTGGAGAGTTGGCGAAGATCGAGGCGGACAGCGGGAAGGCGCAGTTTGCCGGCAGCGACAAGGAGCAATTCCTGATCCTCAGCGTCGCCCGGAGTAAACGGGATGAGCTTGGCGATAGGAAGATTGCGCTCGCGAATCACGACTTCTTCGCCGGCCTTGGCAAATGTCAGGTATTTGCTGAGGCTGTTTTTGAGTTCGGCTATGTTTACGGTGCGCATGGAATGCCTTTGCGATATGGCTATTATAGCCATAAAACTGACCGCGGAACAAGCCAAGGTGCGCACCACGTTGCGTAATGAAAATTGATTTATCCCGCTCGATCCAGCCAAACGCCAACCTAACGGACACCGCGAGAACGATGGAAGTGGGGTATGATACCTCGGCGGGGTCCCCATTTAAGCGTTTCAGCCAGGCAACTGCAGAGCGGTTGACGCGAACGGAGGGCCAGCCATGGCTCACCGCTTCACCATCGGTGTCGAAGAAGAATTCCAAATCATCGATCCAGCGACGTGCGAACTGCGTTCGCACGTGATGCAGCTGGTGAACGAAATTTCACCGTCGATCCAGGACCAGGTGAAGCATGAAATGCACCAGTCCATCGTGGAGACCGGAACGCAGATTTGCGAGAACGTGGGCGAGTTGCGCATCGAGATGCACAGGACGCGCGGCGAATTGATCGCCGCAGCGGAGCGCGCCGGGCTGCAAGTCGCGGCGGCGGGAACGCATCCATTTTCGAGCTGGATCGACCAGGTGATTTCGCCGGGCGAGCGTTACGAACACATTGTGGAGGAGCTGCAGCAACTGGCGCGGTCGCTGCTGATTTTCGGCATGCACATCCATGTGGCGATGCCGGACAAACAAACCACCATCGACCTGATGAACATGGTGCGCTATTTTCTGCCCCACCTGCTGGCGCTTTCCACCAGTTCGCCATTCTGGATGGGACGGAATACCGGCCTGAAGTCCTACCGAACAACGGTGTTCAGGAGATTTCCGCGAACAGGATTGCCGGAGCATTTTCGTTCGTGGAGCGAATATGAAAACTTCACCAATCTGCTGGTGCGCCTGAACTGCATTGATAATCCCAAGAAAATCTGGTGGGATGTGCGGCCCCACCCGGTATTTGGCACGTTGGAGTTCCGCATGTGCGACGTCACCACAAAGGTGGAAGAGGCCTGCGCGATTGCGGCGCTGACGCAGGCGCTCATCGTGAAGCTGTACCGGCTGTACACCACCAACCAGAGTTGGCGAATTTATGAGCGCGCATTGATTGAAGAAAATAAATGGCGTGCGGCGCGCTATGGGATCGAAGGTAAGATGATCGACTTCGGCAAGGAACAGGAAGTGCCGATGAAGCGGCTGATTCCGGAATTGCTGGAGCTGGTGGATGACGTGGTGGACGATTTGGGTAGCCGCAGCGCGGTGAATTACGTGCATACGATTTTGCACGAGGGCACCAGCGCGGAGCGGCAATTGCGAGTATTCGAGCAGACCGGCGATTTGCGCGCGGTAGTGCAGCATGTGGTGGCTGAGACGCGAGCGGGTACGATGGAACCGAGATCCTCGTCGCATGCGGTGAATTGAGAGGAGCAGTGGGCAGTGATAGCGGCCCTGCTGCAACAAAACCAGCATTGCTTTGCTACGGAGCGCAGAGATGAAAATCGTTGGATTGCTTTGTGGGCGGGAATACTCGTTCCCGCCGGCGTTTATTGCGCGCGTGAATCAACTGGGCGCGAAAGACGGAGTGGCGGCGGAATTTGTGAAGCTGGGCGGAACGAAGATGGGCGAGCCTCCACGATACAGCGTGATCGTGGACCGGATTTCGCATGAGGTCGAGTATTACCGCGGGTATCTGAAACACGCGGCGATGGAGGGGACCTATGTAATCAACAATCCTTTCTGGTGGACTGCGGACGATAAATTTTTCAATTACGCGGTGGCGGCGAAGCTGGGAATTGCGATTCCGAAAACAGTGCTGCTACCGCAAAAAGGCTATCCCGCGGACGTGGATATCACCGGCGAATCGCTGCACAACCTGGAGCATCCGATCGATTGGGACGGACTGCTGGACTTTATAGGACGGCCGGCAATTTTGAAACCATATTCCGGCGGCGGATGGAAACACGTTTACAAAGTACATGACAAACGAGAGTTGTTGGAGGCGTACGACAAGACGGCTCCGTACTGCATGACGCTGCAGGAATTTATTGATTTCGACAAATATGTGCGGTGCTTTACGTTCGGAAAAATGGACATTGTGCCAGTGCATTACGATCCGAAGGCGCGGCAATATCGGGTGGATCACGAATACTTGTCGCCGGCGCTGGGCGCCCGCGTGGTAAAAGATGCGCAGACTATCAATCAGGCGCTGGGATACGAGATGAACACGATTGAGTTTGCGATGAAGGGCGATGTGCCGTATGCGATTGATTTCCTGAATCCGGCGCCGGATTTTGAGCGCGACCGGATTACACACTTTTATTTCGACATGGTGGTGGAAAAAATGGCCCGGCTGGTGATTGACCGCGCACTGAATGGAGCGCCGTCGAATCCGTGGCCGCGCTGGGAAGAAATGCTGGGCGTCGGAGCGGCGGCAGGATTTACGGGAGCGCCGAAGGCCGCGGCACAAACCGCGGCCGGGAACGTATCGGCAACGGCTCCGGCGGGCGGCAGTTCCACCAGCGAAACTCCGAGCGGAGCGAAAACGAAATGAGCATGGGCGCGGCGCCAACTTCGCCGGTTGGCGATATTTCGAACGCGGCCGCGGAGCAGTGGCACAAGCTGCTGAAGGCCAGGCTGCGGATCTCGCCGAAATTCACGGAAGACTTTTATGCGGAGTTGCGCGATGCGAAATTGACCTTTGGCAATCGCGTGCACTGCCCTTTCTTGCGGCCTTTTTTTCTCTCGTCGGAGGATGAACAACGCGTGCGTGCCGTCGCCGAGACCATGGCGAATCTGGCTGAACGCGTGACCGATGCGGCGATAAAAGATGCGGCGCTGCTGGCACAATTCCATTTGCGCGAACAGGAATTGCGCTTGGTAGGGTTGGGAAAAATTGCCGGGCCAGCAAGCACGGCTTCGCGGCTGGATGCGTTTCTGCTGCCGGATTCACTGAAATTCGCGGAATACAATGGCGAATCGCCGGCAGGCGCGGGTTACACGGAAACCCTGGCGCAAATTTTTCGCAAACTGCCAGTCATGCGGGAATTCACGAAGTCCTATCAGATTCACAGCTATCCGCTGAGCGCGAAGCTGCTGGATGCGTTGGTGGCGAGTTATTTGGATTGGGGCGGAACGTCGAAGCGTCCGCAGATGCTGATCACCGATTGGCGGGAAGTGCCCACGTGGACGGAATTCGAAATTTTAAAAGAACGATTTGAAGAGATGGGCTTGCAGGTGCAGCTGGCTGATCCGCGCGACTTGCACTTTGACGGCAGGCAGTTGGTCGCCAACGGGAAAAAGATCGATCTGGTTTACCGGCGGGTGTTGATGAATGACATCGTTGCGCGCGCGGCGGAGTGCAAAGCGCTGGTGGATGCAGTGGCCGCCAACGCGGTATGCGTGGCGAATCATTTCCGCTGCAAGATTCCGCACGTGAAGGCATTTTTCGCGGTCCTTACGGATGAAAGAAACGATGGGCTGTTTTCATTTGGTGAGCGGGACGTGATTCGCAAGCATGTGCCGTGGACGCGCGTCGTGGCGGATGTGCGAACATCGCATTACGGCGATTCGATTGAACTGCTGGCATTTTTGCGGAACGCCAGGGAAAACCTGGTGCTGAAGCCGAGCGACGAGTACGGTGGCACCGGCGTAAAATTGGGATGGGAGTCCAGCGAAGGAGAGTGGGACACTGCAATCGAAACAGCAATTGCTCCTTCGCAAGGCTGCTGGATCGTGCAGGAACGAATCCCGATCCGGCGCGAAGTGTTTCCGTGGATTCAGCCCGACGGCGAAGTGGAATTTCGCGACATGCTGGTGGACTTTGCGCCATATCTTTTTCGCGGCAAAATGAGCGGCTTTTTGACGCGCTTGAGTGCAACAGGGCTAGCGAATGTGACCAGCGGCGGCGGACAGGTCCCGTCGTTTCGCGTGCATCCGCACAACTGAAAAGTAAACAGAAAAAATGCCAGCGAGTGGCAATTTTCCGAATCCTCTGTAAAATTATGGTGATGGCTTTCCGGGATTCCCAACCAGAATTGATGCCGGGCGCAAAGAACGCCGTGGAAACTTGCCTGACGGTGCAACCGGGCGAGCGCGTCGCGCTTATCGCGGACGCCCAAAGCGCGGCGGTGGCGGCCAGTTTGGCTGCTGCGTTGCAAAACGTACATGCCACTACGACGGAATTATTGTTGGAGGATTTTGGCCCCAGGCCGCTCAGAGTTGCTCCGGCGCCGATTTTGGAAGCGTTAGAAAAAGTGGACGTGGGAATTCTGGCGATGAATCCGCAACCTGGCGAGCTCACGGCGCGAATGGCAATCGTGCAAGTGATCGAGCGGCGGCGCATTCGTTACGCGCACATGGTGGGTGTAACACCGCAGATCATGCAGCAAGGCATGCGCGCGGACTATAAGCTGGTTGATCAGCTTAGCGACAAATTGCGTGAGCGAATGTTGCGCGCGAAGACTCTAACCGTGAAAACCGAAGCGGGCACTTCCTTCGCTGCGCATTTCGATCGCAAACTTGACTGGGTGAAAACCAGCGGGCTGATCAGTCCGCGCTATTGGTCGAACCTGCCGGCGGGCGAAGTTTTCACTACGCCCGCGACCGTGGACGGCACGTTTGTGTGCGACGCGACGGCGGGCGATTATTTCAACGGGAAATATGGCGATTTGCAGCCGACCCCGATGAAGTTGACGATTGAAGGCGGACGGCTGACACGCGTGGAATGCGCGCGCAAGGACCTGGAAAAAGAGTTTTGGGAATATTGCCACACCGATGAGAACAGCGACCGCGTGGGCGAACTGGCTTTCGGAACTAACCTCGGCTTATCGGAAATGATCGGTATTTTGCTGCAAGATGAAAAATTCCCTGGAGTACACATCGCGTTCGGCGATCCTTACGGAAGCCAGACCCACGCCGATTGGAAATCGAAAACGCACGTCGACGTTCTGACGCGCAATTGCGATGTATGGATCGACGGCGATCAGATTATAGCCAAAGGTCATTACCAAATGGACCACCTGGGCCTGGCCTGAAGTTCTAACCGCATAAAAGCAACTCATCGCCGTACAGGAATCTGCCGACTTGTCCCGATCGTGCGGCGGGGATAGGTTCGAATTAACGCACCTGGCCGCGCGAAAGAGGGAAACGATTATGCCGGAACAGGAAACGACCGAGAGAGCAGAACACGATAAAGAACAAGGAAAATCGCCTTCAACACAAGCCGGAGAATTTGTTCGCGAAGAGATGCATCACGTGCGCGAAGGAAAGCATGGAGCAAGATCGCCACAGCAGGCGATTGCGATCGGTTTGTCGAAAGCGCGCCGCGCCGGCGTGAAGTTGCCGCCCCCTAAGGCAGGCCGTTCGGCGACTCGCGTACGGAAACAGGCGGAACGGGACCTTTCGAAGGGACGTTCGGGAAGCCGAGCAGTCTCACCAAGGCGTTCGCGCGCAACCGAAAACGCTTTAAAGAGAGAAAGCAAATCGAGTGTCTCGAAATCCGCGCTTTCGCGGCAGAAACGCAAGGCAGCCAGACGGCGTGGGCATTCGTCGCTGCGCAATGCTGCTATGAAGGCAGTTCGCACAAAGGGAAAAGCAGGACTGCGGCGGGCCAGCCAGAAAGCCGCACGTACCCGGCAAAGCCACGCACGTTAGTTTGAAGAGTTCGCGAGGCGCTTTATTTTGCGTCGTGGTAGATAACGCCGAGAGTGTATCTTGTGCCGCACCGCACCGGACTGACTCCGTGCCTTAGCGTCACTCTAAAAAAGCCGCGGGCGCCCTTTGCCGGCCGATAACGGGTAGTAAAAACAATTCCGTGACCCTGAGCCGCAGTGATCACCTGTACTCGCGATTGCGCCCGCGGAACATTTTCGACTAGCACGAACTCGCCGCCTTCCCAGTGCCGTCCCTGCTGGCCGAGCATCATCACCAATTGCAGCGGAAACGCGATTTCCCCATAAATATCCTGGTGCAGGCGGTTATAGCCGCCGGCTTTATAGTGAAGCATCAGTGGTGTGGGTAAATTCTGTCCGGCGCGCCCGCATTGGTGAAGAAAATCCTCGTGAGTTGCAGGAAATTCCGGGCCTTTGTCACCAAGCGCCGTTCGCCATTCATTCGCGATTTTCGCGAGTCGAGGATACGTGGCTTCCCTTAATTGTTGGACGATCTTTGGCAGCGGGTAGCGAAAATATTTATAGTCGCCCTTACCAAAACGAAACCGCTCCATGACGATCCTGCTACGAAAGTGCGTTTCTTCGTCATAAAGAGAAACTAGCCGGTCACATTCCTCGGTCGTGAGAATTGGTCCCGTCAGTCCAAAACCGGAAGCCGAGAGTTGCGCGGAAATAGAGTTCCAATCGCAATCGGCGATTCGATTTTTGATAAGGCTTTCCATGCTCTCGAATATGATGCACAGAGCATCTGCAAGCTATCCGAAAACTTAGCTCAAATTTCACGCGGACGGAGTTTGACCCGCGACGAGCACTACTGTCGCGAGACGAGAACGCTAGAAAAGATGCGAAACGTATTCGCGCATCTGGTGTTTCCAGTAGGGCCAGTCGTGCCCGCCCATCGGTCCCCAGTTGTCGAGGGAGTGGCGAATGCCTTTGCTGGCCAGGATTTCCGAAAAGCGATAAGTGGGCCCGGAATTTTCCCACTGCCCGGTGCCGGTCGAGAGATGGATATCACATGAAGCCAGCTGCCCATAGACCCAGGGATCGCTGAGATTGGAAAGATAGTCCACCGGATTATTGAAATAAAAATTGTCGTCGAACATGCCGTCCATGAAATTTTTCATGTCGTAGACGCCGGACATGGCGAAGCAGCGTTTGATTACATCGGGGTGCTTGAAGAGCGAATTGGCGGCGTGATACGCGCCGAACGACGCGCCCATGGTGGAGATGGCGATGCCCGGCGATTGGCAATTGTCCCAGACGAAGGGGACGACTTCTTCTCGCAGGTAAGAATCGAATACGGATTGTACATAGCTGCGGTGAAACGGGTGCGCGCCTTTATTGTAAAAGCTCAGGCCGTTAATCGAGTTGACGCTGTAGAACTTCAACTTACCGCCATCGATGAAATCGGCTAGCGCGCCAATCATCGACTGGCCTTCGAGTTCCCATTCGTCGCCGGCGCTAGTCGGAAATCCGATCAGCGGCGAGCCGTAGTGGCCGTAAACAATAACGCTAAGGTCGAAGCCCAAGCGGTGCGAATACCAGCGATGGACTTCACGCTTCATCAGATCGGCCTCGTGAAAAAACTGGGAAGCGAAAGTATGCCAGTGGCGGTGAGCCGAAGCAACCGAGGAACGCGTAAACGGACATTCAGCCTGACTTGGCGGGCCTCGACAACGTTGCGAAGGTGATCAGGAGCACGCTGCCGCTTGCGGCGAGTCGGCCCCGGCAATCTCCAGCTCAACCTTGCGACAGCCTTCGATCATACGTTCCGCGAGGTCCGAGCCAATTTTCTCTGCCACGATCAAAGACGCAGAAGACAAAAGGCCGGCGATGCATTTGGCGCCGCCGGCCTTGAGATTCGGCTCGATCTGCTTTCACAAATAGATCAGGAGGAGAGATCGGGTCTCAAGAAACAGACCAAAATCTCACCAGTCCGATGGGTCACGGATACGTAAGGACGCATCCACCCGAACCGCTGCTGAAGGCATTGCTCCAAAGAGACTGCACCGCAAACGTCCCGGTGGAAAGATTGATGTCCGCCGAAGCGCCCTGGCCCGATGAGATCCACGCGCACTTGTCGCCGTTCTCCGCGCCGCTGGAATCCAGCCAGCCGCCGTTGGGAAATTGGTCGGTGATTGTTTCGGCCATTTCGTGTCCGGAAACGATCGTTATACCGGCCTTGGCGCCGAGTCCGTTGAAATTTGCGCCGCAGCTTGCGCCTGCGTCGGTGATGTACGGCAGATTGGTGTAGGCGACGTTTCCGTATGTTGAGCTGGTGGCGCTGTGGTAGGCGCAGTATTGCGTCTTGAATCCGTTGGAGCTGTGCCCCGTCGAGGTGGCGATCACGTACTGGACGGTGGCGTTGCTGGTGGCGGTCGTGTTACCGAAGTGTGCCGCGGCCCGTACGGCCTCAGCTGCAATCTGCGATTGGCGCGGCTTCGACGGCGCAGCGCTCGCGTTGTCCGCCCAGACTCCGGCATAAATTCCGGTCTGATTGCCGGCGTGCGTCCCGGAACTTCCACAGCTGACGGTACCAGTGGCTACCCCTTGGCAATATTGGGTGACGCTATTTAGCCAGGAACTGCCGCCGGCACCGCTGTAGAAGTTCTCCAGAATGGCCGCCTCGCCGCTGGGATCATTGCCGTTCCACTGTGAGCCCCAAAGAACCAAATAGACCTTGGGGCGCGTTTCAACGCCGATGCCGCCGATACCGCCATGGTAGGAAAGGTCATTTGCGGTGCTGGCCGCCTGCACCTGACCAGGCCGCGCATGCGGATTGGCTTCGCGGAACCGCTTCATCTCTTCTGCTGTTGCGTGGATCATAACCGGAGGCTGGCCTTCTTCGATCACGCGCAACCCGCCAACCGTACCTTCATAGGTCATCGGCTGTTGCGCCCGCTGTTGGGCCCCCTGTTCGGCATCATTTGGCTCCTGTGCGCGCGACGACGGACTGGACGCAAGAAACCCCAGAACAGCGACAAAACAAACCGCAACGTGCTTATACCGGATCATAGATCTCCTTCTTGTTCTGCCAGATTTTCGAAAGCGACCAGCGATGCAGCTTGCGCTAGGCTGAGGTCAACCACGTTGCAGGCTCGCGGTCTCGGGACACGGCTGGGGACCGATGGAAATTAACTCTGAGCTGGAGGCGAGTCAAGCAAAATGACGACGCTGAGATCGAAGCCCAGACAATTGGATCGCGTCAAAAACTCTTGCATGGTTCGCAATGTCCAGCCTCAGTGGGTCATCAGTGGCTTACAATGCTCTTGTTCTTTGCGCTGGCTTCAGTTCGGCCACAAATTAAGCGCGGAAGGAGCTAATCCCCGATGGCAATCGACATCGAGCACCTGAGGCACTTTCAGTTGGAACAGCTTGAACAAAAGAACATTCAGACCTCAGCGAGGATTCCTATTCACTCCAGAACCATCGAGTGGGCGCTCATCGAGATCGTTATCCTCTTAACGGGAATCGGTGACAGCCTCAAGCGGATGGCAGACAAACCTTAGCCTACGTGATTGCGTAACTCATGATTGACGCGCTCAGCGGGCAAGTGGCCCGGCCAAAAAACGCTTGTCCGGTAACCCGACTTCCATGATAGGTCTTTGTCAAGAGGGCAAAAACTCTCCCGACGCGCTTCGGAGGAGCGCGGGTGTAAATTCTTTTCGGTTCTTCTCCGCGTGTGTTGGCCTCTCAGCCGTGGTTTCTTCTTGCTAGAAGAACCAGACTTCCATTTGCTGGCGCAACTTTCTGGCTGCCCAGAAGATTGAGTTTGTGTTTTCCTGCCAGTCTCGAAACTAATCAACGGAGGCATCCAGAGCTTGCGCTCCTTCGCCCAGTCGGGTTAAAGGCAAGACCTGGCAGGCTACGCGTCGAAGAAATCCTCCTTGTTCACCGCCATGCTCTACGCAGCGATACAGTCATTCGTCTCTACCACCTGAAAATTCCTCTGCCCACGGTCGACCGCCATGAGGTAGGCCACCAGCTCCCTTGCTACCGCCAGCGTTGCGCGATTGGCATTGCCTTTCTGCTTTTCCTTGTCATAGAGCATGGCCAGTTCCGGACTGTTTCGCGGTGCCATCTTGGCCGCTTCGATCAACGTGGTCTGCAAATGTTTGTTCCGTTGCTTCGACAGCGGCGTGCGCTGCACCGTGCTACCAGAACTCTTCTCTGCGCCGCACAACCCGCAGTAGCTGATGGCTTTCTTGATCGAGGAAAAGCGCTGCACTTCGCCAACTTCCAGCGCCCAAGTCAACGCCGTGATCGGCCCCACGGCGGGAATCGTCATCAACCGCTCCACGCGTTCCACCAGCAATGAATCGCGCTCCAGGGATCGCACCAGCGCACTCTCGGTTCTCTGCAGGCGCACTACTGTCTCGCGACACACTCGCAGCAGCGAACATAGTCCCTCATTGATATCCGGGTTGGTCGCCAGCAGTTCGCGGAAGTAGCCGGCCTTGTGCAGCTTCTGTTTGTTATAGCTCACGCCTGCTTCCATCAGCAGCATGCTGATCTTGTTCTTCATCTGCACCATCTGGCGGACCAGGAGGTTGCGGTAGCGTAGCGTGCGCCGCCGCTCACGAATCGCCGTCGAGGCCATGTAGCACTCCGGCAGAAAATCACAGCGCAGGCATCGCAAATCTTCTTCGCGTCAATGCGATCGTTTTTCTTTTTCGCCGCCGCAATCGCTCGCAGCATCAGCGGATGGGCCACCTTCAGTGCCGCTGCATGCGGCTTGAGGTGGTCGTAGATCCACCCGGTAAAAACCGTGGCTTCCATCGCCGCGGTCCACGGCTGTGGCAATGTTTTCATCCAGCGATCCAAATCAAAGCGTGTGGCGGGAATAGAGCCTTCTGCACAAACGCGGCCACTCACGTCCTTCACGCAGTAGCTGATGGTCCTCTTGTGCACATCCAGTCCGATGTAATACATAGTCTCCATGGGGAGCCTCCTTGGTGTCTCTGAATCAGCGGGTCGCTGAGTTCAGCTTTTTGTACACCAAGCGCTCCTCCTTCGACCTATGCATTCAAACTAATCAAGCCCTAGGAAACTGTGTTGGGATAGAATCGAGCGAGCGAGGCAACCGACGACAGAGTGATTCCTTGAGTCGTGGTTTCTTTTTATGAAGTCATACCTATTGGAAGACATTGCATCGTGTGACCAGGCGATCCTGGAGCTTCGACGGCTTCTGCCCGGTCAGGAAAATCCCTGGCTTTTGCAATCAGCCGACGGAGTTGCGATCGCTTATTTCAACGTGGACCTCCATGAGGGGATGGCCCACGTCTCTGCCGACATGAGCGGTCGGCATTACGACGAGGACGACCGCGTGAAGTCCATTCTTCAGCAGCTCCGGACACGTGTGGGAGGCAAAATTACCTTCTCTCCTTAAGTCGACTCACATGTCCGGTAACGCGACAAATCGGGAGTTGACTGCCAAGAAGCAACTGAACTGTAGAACAGTTTCCCGCCTAAATCAGAAATGCTAGTCTGATTTTCGGTCCATGAAAAAATACGCAATTCTCGCCGCCTCCGTCCTGTTCGCAACTCTACTCCATTGCACACTCTGTGCCGCCCAAAACACGCGCTATTTTAAAGCGGAGCACGGTGTAGCGGCTACTTATGTAAAACTCGCAGCCAACGGTCGGTACAAGGTAATCGACCGCGAGCATGTGGGCGTTCTTCTAACAGATGAAGGGCACTGGCGGCAGAACGGGGCTCTGCTCACGTTCAGCCCAACAAACCCCAAGAAAACGTCCTACCAAGCAACGGAGAACAAATATCAGGGCAAGGTGTTCTTAGCAATTACAACTGTCGACGCTGCTGCCGGAATTGTCATAACCACCGAAGATACGAAGAAAAACCTCGATGCCGACCCGAACTACTTACCCGACCATGTCTTCTTCAAAATTAGTGCCAAGACTTACAACACTGAAATAAAGGAAAATTACCCATTTCATTACATCGGGAAAGAGCATTGATGCACATTGGGACGGCAAGGTCCTGGTAAACGCCGTTTTCGTAGAAGTAAAGTACTACTTCAAATAGACGGTTTCCCGACTACACGGGAGTTGAGGCCGAATCCAACCTCCGCCAGAATAGAGGGGAACAAAGCAATCTGAGATGGTGTCATAGACCATATGAGAAGAAGACTGGCTGGAGCTGCCCGCCTGTTGGCGGTCGCGATTGGGGTCTTGTTCCTTTGCTACGTAACTGCTCGGTTGCTTCTCGCCTATCAAGTTCGGCGCGGTTCTCAGATGCTGAATAAAATTCAAAGCGTGAACGTCGGTGACAGTGAGGACTCCATCAGGCCGCTGCTCGAACGCTTTGGTGGTCATCGCTGGGACGTTCAGCTTGGCGCTCATGAAGACTATAACTACGTTCTTGAAACCAACCCGTGGCGATTTCCTACACTTTGGGGCAGCAAATCCGGAGTGATTGCCGATGCAACAGGAAGGGGTTTGAGTTCACGATTTAGAAGGGACATCGGTCTCCGAATATGGATTGTTGCCAGTGAAATAGCTATCAAGCAGCACCGGGTTGTAGGCGTACAGGCGGAGACGGTGGTGGAAGGCAGTCGTATGTGGCTCGGAGCTATGTGGCGCCTCTCGGAGAAACCGCGTGAGTTCGAGCGAGATGCTGCGTCTCTCGATTTCTCTTCGGACGATAGGCAGCATTTGGTCGAAACGGGGATTCTGGACATGAAGAGCGGTAGTGGGGACGCGTGGAGAATTTGGTTCGCCCCGTCTTCCGCCAAAGGTCAACGACATATGGCGAGCCAATTGGACTTCGGCTGTCTGCGGTCGTTGTCGGGATGCGATTCCGTATGCGACCTAATGCCAGAAGCAGTGCGGTTCTTCGGCGAACATCCTGATTTGGCACCCAAGGGTGGAGGATGGGACGAAGGTTCGCAGACCTGTATCAAGCACGATTTGCGCGAGACTTGGTATCGGTAACGGGCCTAAGTCCCGTATAACGCCGTAACCTTGCAAGTGAAACTGCTTGAGGGAACGTTCGTTCTGACATCTCTCCGATCCCGCGCTATACTCGGAACATTCGACATCTGGTCGACATCGGCGTTTTTGCCGAGAAGGAGGTGATCCAGTGAGGTACGGTTTACGTTGACGCAGTAGAGGAGGCGCTTGAGAGACTACCGAGCGCCTCTCTCCTTTTACCCGCTCCTCGAGTTTTTTCCGATTTCGTGAATTCTGCTTTTCATCAAATTCTGACAAACGCGTTCATCGACAACTGCCCGCCACCGGTGTTCGTTCCTGGCAGAATCTCTTGAACACCTCATTGCAAAAAGGCGTATAAAAGAGAGCGACGAATTTTGTACCCGCTCCCCGCGGCGCGTCGTTAATCAACGCAGTTAACCCAATACGCCGGTGAGAAACCGGAGGGAGAATATTTCATGTCAACCGCAGCCGCGCCCCGACCAAGCCCGGAAAAAATCTTTGATGCACTGACGCGCTATCAGCAGACTTTCGCCCTGAAAGCCGGCATAGAGGTAGACCTCTTTACCGCCATCGCTGAAGGCGCAAACGAACCCGCCTCACTCGCCAAACGCACGCAAGCCGCGGAGCGCGGAATCCGAATTCTGGCGGACTATCTGACGGTTCAGGGATTCCTGATCAAGGACAATGGTAAGTATGCCTTGACGCCGGATTCGGCGGTGTTTCTTGACAAACGCTCGCCCGCATACATGGGAGGGATGGCGGAGTTTCTGGTCAGTGGTCAGAACCTGGACAATATGCAAATCCTGACTGAGTCGGTGCGCAAAGGCGGCACCGCAAGTGAGATCGGCGATAACAGCAAACCGGAAGATTCGCGCTGGGTGAATTTCGCGCGGTCGATGTCGGCCATGGCAGTGCCCATGGCCGGAGTGCTGACGCAAATGCTCGCGCCGAGCAGCGGGCCCATCCGCGTGCTGGACATCGCGGCGGGGCATGGGATGTACGGCGTCACCGTCGCCAGGAATCTTGCCAACGTGCATGTCACCGCCGTCGATTGGCCGGCAGTGTTGGAAGTAGCCAAAGAGAATGCCGCGAAGGCCGGCGTTTCCGACCGGTATTCGACGCGGCCCGGCAGCGCTTTTGATGCCGACCTGGGCGAAGGCTACGACTACATTTTCATCACCAACTTCCTGCATCACTTTGATCCGGCAACCAACGAAAAACTGTTGCGCCGCTTTCACGCCGCACTCAAACCGGGCGGCAAGGCTCTCACCGTCGAGTTTGTTCCCAACCCAGATCGCGTGACCCCGCCAATGGCCGCTGCCTTTAGCCTGGTCATGCTGGCGCACACCGATGCCGGGGAGGCGTATACCTTTGCGGAATATCAAAAAATGTTTGGCGCCGCAGGATTCAAGAATTGCAGCCTGCATCCGGTTCCGGAATTGCCGCAGCAGGTGGTGGTGGCGGAGAAGTAGAAATGGCGGCTGCAAAAACTAAACATTCCAGAAAAAAGCCAGCCGGAAATAAGACCAATCCAGATGTATCGCTGCGCAAGCATCTGGTTGAACTGCTGAATGCCGGCAACGCGCACGTCACCCTGGCCGATGCATTTGCTGATTTTCCTGCCGCGAAACGCGCAGCTTACGCGAACGGGCTCGAGCATACCCCCTGGCAATTGCTGGAGCACATCCGTATCGCGCAGTGGGACATCCTTGAATTCAGCCGCGATCCCAAGCATGTTTCGCCCGATTTTCCAGAAGGCTATTGGCCGAAGACTCCCGGTCCGCGTGATCACGCGGAATGGACCAAGAGCGTTCAGTCGGTTGCCAGTGACTTGCGCGCGATGGTCCGGCTGGTCACCAACACGCGCACCGATTTACATGCTGCGCTTCCGTGGGGAGATGGCCAGACCGTGCTGCGAGAAGCGCTGGTGCTGGCGGATCACAATGCATATCACGTGGGGCAGATAGTGGATTTGCGGCGGGCATTGGGAATTTGGAAAAAGTCCTAGCACATCGCCGACATCAGAAAACTTTGCTGGGAAAGTCTTGCCTACGACGGAAAGCGCCGCGGTGGGTGGCGGCGAATCGAAATTGCGGTAGGATAATCATCTGGAAATCGCCGAAAAAGCGGAGGGTTCCGTGATCGCCGTCGAAAACATTTCTTTGCCTGAAAATAAAACTGGAAGCATGCGGCGCGATTTTTTGCGCGGGATAGTTGGCGCGGGAGCTTTCGTCCTGGCGGCTCGCTACCTTCCTGGCGATGTGTTCGCCGCGGGCGGCGCAGCAGGGACGCCCAACGGTGTTGCCGACGTCGGTCTGAAGGGGCCGCTCTCACCCAGTGTTTACCTCGCGATCGATAGCGATGGAACGGTTTATGCGATCGCGCACCGCTCAGAGATGGGCAGCGGCAGCAGGACGGCTCTGCCGCGAATTATCGCGGATGAACTCGATGCCGATTGGGCGCGAGTGAAAATCGTTCAAGCCACCGGTGACGAAAAATATGGCGATCAGGATACCGACGGTTCGCATTCGGTCCGCGGTTCGTTCGATACGCTGCGTGAAACCGGCGCTTCCGCGCGACTGATGCTGGTGCAGGCGGCTGCCCAACAATGGGGCGTGCCAGAAGCGGAGTGCTCGACCGGAGTGCATGAAGTGCTGCACACCAAGTCCGGGAAGAAAATCGGCTACGGAGAGCTGGTGACGGCGGCGGCAAAACTCCCCGTCCCCAAAAAAGAAGAACTAAAGCTGAAGCCGCGCAGCGAGTGGCGCTACATCGGCAAAGGCGTTGCCAGTTACGACCTTAAAGATATGATCACCGGCAAAGCGACCTACGGGATCGATACGCAAATGGATGGAATGCTCTACGCGAACGTGGCGCATCCACCTGTTTTTGGCGCGGCTGTGAAATCGGTGGACGACAAAGCGGCGCTGGCAGTGCCCGGAGTCAAGCAGACCGCGACCATTGATCCTTTCAAGCCGCCCATACTTTTTCAGGCTCACGGCGGAGTCGGCGTACTCGCGAACAGCACCTGGGCCGCGATTCAGGGCAAGAAAAAACTGAAAATCGAGTGGACCGACAGCGAAAACAAATCTTATTCGTCCGATCCATACAAGGCGGAACTGCAAGCCACTTCACGCAAACCGGGAAAAGTAGTGCGCGAAATTGGCAATGTGGATGAGGCCTTTGGCAAAGGCGGAAAAATTATCGAAGCGGAATACTACGCGCCAATGCTCGCGCATGCTTCGATGGAACCTCCGGCGGCGCTGGCTCACTACAAAGACGGCAAAGTGGATGTCTGGGCCGCGACGCAGAACCCGCAAGGCACGCGCGACGCTGTGGCTGCGGCAGTCGGCCTCAAAAAGGAAGACGTGACCGTAAACGTCACGTTGCTCGGCGGCGGATTTGGCCGTAAGTCGTTTCCCGATTACGCGGTCGAAGCCGCGGTGCTCTCGAAAAAATCCGGCAAGCCGGTAAAAGTTGTTTGGAGCCGCGAAGACGACATTCAATTCGATACCTACCACAGCGTGGCAGCTATGTATTTGAAAGCTTCACTCGGCGCAGACGGAAAACCCACTGCATGGTTGCAGCGCAGCACTTTCCCGCCGATCGCTTCCACCTTTGACGCCAGCTCTCTGACCGCCGATGCCGGCGAAATCGGCCTGGGCTGGAGCGACCTGCCGTACGCCATTCCCAACCATCGTGCCGAAAATGGCGAAGCCAAGACCCACGTTCGAATCGGCTGGCTGCGCAGCGTTTGCAATGTCTTTCACGCCTACGCCGAACATTCCTTTGCTGACGAACTGGCGCACGCCTCAGGAAAAGATCCGCGCGATTACGTGCTGGCGCTGCTCGGTCCGGACCGGATTATCCCCAAGACCGAATTGCCCAAGGATTACACCAATTACGATGGCGACTACGAGCAGTATCCGATCGACACCGCGCGATTCCGGCGCGTGCTGGAAATCGCCACCGAAAAAGCCGGCTGGGGCAAAAAGAAAAACGGCAATGGCTTCGGCATGGGCCTCGCGATTCACCGCAGTTTTTTGACTTACGTTGCCGCCGTGGTACAGGTCGAAATGGACAAAGATGGCAAAGTAAAAGTCGCGCGCACCGACTATGCGGTAGACGCTGGAACCATCGTCAATCCGGAAATGGCGCGCCAGCAGTTCGAAGGAGCCGCGACATTTTCCACCAGCCTCGCCTATTACGGAGAAATTACCGCCAAGAACGGCGTCATCCAGCAAAGCAACTTCGACACCTACCCTATGGCGCGCATGAACACCGCCCCGCGCGAAACCTACGTCCACCTGGTTGAGAATGATCGCCCGCCTGCCGGAATCGGCGAGCCCGG
This sequence comes from uncultured Acidobacteriota bacterium, assembly GCA_963732135.1. GTDB lineage: Bacteria > Acidobacteriota > Terriglobia > Acidiferrales > UBA7541 > Acidiferrum. Next base: position 711,275 of record CAVSYC010000006.1, on the reverse strand, counting down.
CGTGCCACCATTTACTCCCGCGTTATGCAACGCGATCTTTGCGGCCACAGGAAAACGCGTGAGAGAGCTGCCTCTGACCAAACTCGGCTTGGCCTGACCTCCGCACTGTTGCTCCGTAGCCCAAGGTCCGGTCTTCCACTCAACGCGTTAACTGCTCCGATATTTATTCACATGCAAGCAGCTTAACTGATTGAAGGACAGCCACCGCGAATAATCCTTCGCCCGGAATTCCTGCCATAAAATATAAGAATTGACCCTCTCAGGGCTTCCATGACATCGCGTCGCTATCTTTTTTACCTTGCGTTCGCGCTTCTCGCCGCCCATGCAGCGGTTCTGGAGTGGCGCGGTGACGCATGGCCCGGCCCGGTTCTCTCCGACATCGTGCAACTCCTTCTCGGCATCCTCGTTTTCGTCGCGTGTCTGCAGGCCATCCGACGTTCGCTGGCTTTCGGCCGCCTCTTTTGGAAACTCTCTGCCACCGCGCTTTTCCTTTGGTGTGTCGGCCAGGCGCTTGGGTCTTACTACGGAAGTTATTTGAATTTACCGACCAAGGGTCTTTGGCACGTCGATATTTTCTACGTGGCCTGGTCAGCTCCGTTCGTTATGTGCCTCTTCCTCGATACTGAGGACGAACACGCAAGCATCGATTGGCGCGTGCTCTTGGACTTCGGACAAGTGGCCATCGTTTTCGTCCTCATCTACTTCTATTTTTCCGGTCTGCGCTCTCAACCCGACTCTGGCTCCGGCTATCGCTTGTCGGTAGCAATCGATGCATTGGTCGCGACGGCTTTCTTTGCCCGCGCATTCTCGCTGCATGATGACCAGGCCAGAAAGCTCTTCATCGGAATCGGCGCCTTCCGCGCGGTGGCCTTGTTCACGGACTTGTACTTTGCCATCGGCCTGCCTGCACAAGTTAACGGCGCTTGGTTCGATCTCGTGTGGAGCATTCCGTGGCTCATCCCGTTATATACCGCGGCCAGTTGGACCGAACTACCCCGGCCAATGCAGCAGCGTTCGCAACAACCGGCGGTGCGGCCAAGACTCTTGCTGACCCACGTCCTGCCGCTCATTTTTCCCGTCCTCGTGGTATTGATGGCGGCAAACATTGCTCCGACTCAACTGAAGATTGCCGCGCTTGCCGTACTCCTCTCGCTCGCAACTTCCTACGCCCGCCTGCTGCTCACGCACGGCGAGCTTCGCCGCAGCACTGAAGCGCTTCGCGATCAGCATCAATTATTAAATGCCATCATTGAAGGCACCACCGCCGCCACTTACGTGAAGGATCTGCAGGGCCGTTACCTGCTAATGAATTCCGCGGGTGCCGCATCGCTCGGCAAGAGCGCCGCGGAAATCCTCGGAAAAGACGACGTAGCTCTTCTGCCTTCTGAGTCGGCTCAACGCATCGTCGCTCGTGATCGTCAGACGGTCGCATCCGGCATGGTGCAAACTCACGAGGAAGAAATAACGGTCGAAGGCGTAACGCGTACTTATCTTTCCACCAAGGGCCCGTTTCGCGACGCGCAGGGACGCATCGTCGGCCTGGTTGGCAGCTCCCTGGACGTCACCGATCGCTACCACGCCATCGAAGCTCTAGCCGAGAGCGAAGAGCGCTTCCGCACGATCTTCGACGGCTCGCCCGTAGCCATGGCCGTGCTCGGAAAAGACGGAAGCGTAGTAGCGTCCAATTCCGCTTGCCGCCAGATGCTGGGCCTCGGTGAAGACGGCCTGCACAATATCGCGGTCTTCGATGAACTCACCCATCCTGAAGACCGCGCTGCTGACGCCGCGAAGTTTCAAGAGATGCTTTCCGGACAGCTTGAATATGACCGCCGCGAAAAACGTTACATCTTGCGCGACGGCCGGCGTGTCTTCGCCGACCTCCATCTGTACCTGCTCCGCGACAAAAAAGGCGTTCCTCGCTACATCATCGGTATCTCCGTTGATGTCACCGAACGCAAATCGCTGGAAAACCAGTTACGCCAGGCGCAGCGCATGGAAACCATCGGCCGCTTGGCCGGCGGTGTGGCTCACGACTTCAACAATCTTCTGACCGTCATCAAGGGCTATTGTGACCTGCTCATCGAGCGCAAGTCCGCTGCTGGCGCCTCTCTTCCTCAGCTGGAACACATCGCCAAGGCTGCGGAGCAAGCCGCCTCGCTGACGCGCCAATTGCTCGCCTTTAGCCGCCAGCAAGTGCTGCAACCGAAAGTCTTCAGCCTCAATACCCTGGTCTCGAATACCGATAGCATGCTGCGTCGCTTGATCAGCGAGGATGTGGAAATGGTCACCATCACCTCCAAAAATATCGGCGCGATCAAGGCCGATCCCGGCCAGATGGAACAAGTCATCCTGAATCTCGTGATCAATGCGCGCGATGCCATGCCCAACGGCGGCACGTTGACTCTCGAAACCGCGAACGTGGAGCTCGATGAATCCTATGCTCAAGCGCATCTCGCAACATTGCCGGGCAGCTACGTCATGCTCGCTGTTTCCGATACCGGTACGGGTATGGATGAAGAAACCCAGGCCCACATCTTCGAACCGTTTTTTACCACCAAGGAACTGGGAAAAGGCACCGGTCTCGGACTTTCCATGGTCTACGGAATCGTAAAGCAGAGCGGCGGCTACATCTGGGTACATAGCGAAATCGGCAAAGGCAGCTCGTTCAAGGTCTATCTTCCTCGCGTGTTCGAACACGAACAGGAAATCGCGTCGCCGTTTCCGGCTTCAACTGCTCTGCAGGGTAAAGAGACGATTTTGCTGGTCGAAGATGACCCCTTGGTTCGCGAACTTGCCGTCGAAATCCTCAAATCGCGTGGTTACTGCGTTTTGGTTGCAGACCATCCGGAAACCGCCATTCAGCTTTGCCGGCAGCATCCAGCCAAGATTCATCTTGTCGTAACCGACGTGGTTATGCCCGGAATGAACGGCAGCCAAATGGTCGATGAAATCTCCGCCATGCGGCCGGGCATCAGCGTTCTCTTTATGTCCGGCTACACCGACGCCGCGATCATCCGCGATGGGAATTTTGACCAAGCCACTGCGTTCTTGCAAAAACCGTTCAGTCCCACTGTTCTCGGCAGAAAAGTTCGCGAGATGCTCGATCGCATTGACGACCCTGCTCAGCAACCCTCGTAAATTTTTTCAAGACTCAACCTTTATCCAGACTTTCCGCACCTGCTCAGGGCTTGCGTCGTTTTTACGAACCCACGATACTTGGCCCGTGCCACTGTGCCAACTCAACGCAACCCACCTCCCCTCAGCAGCCGTTCGCCTCTGCTTTTTTCTATTGCCACTCCTGATCCTGTCTTTGCCGCTAGCCGCCCAGCGCAGACCGGTCCTCCCGCAAATTGATCTTCCGCATCCTTATTACTATCGCGAACTCTATTTGCCCCAACTAACCAGCGGCCCGAGCAGTGTTTCCTGGGCGCCGGATTCGAAAGAAGTTGTCTATTCGATGGCGGGTTCACTGTGGCGGCAAAAGCTCGATTCGAAGGAAGCCGTGCAGCTTACCGATGGTCCTGGCTACGACTATCAGCCGGATTGGTCGCCGGACGGAAAAAACATTATCTACGTCTCATACCAGAACGATGCGATCGAACTGTGGCTGCTGGATGTCGCGACCGGCAAGACAACGCAATTAACCAGCGGCGGCGCCGTGAACGTGGAACCACGCTGGTCGCCCGATGGAAAACGCATCATTTTTGTTTCCACGCAATTCAATAAACGCTTTCACATTTTTCGCGCCGACATACGCGATGGGAAACTGGAAAATATCGTCCGGCTCACCGGCGAAACTAAAAGCGATCTGCCCCGCTACTACTACAGCCAGTACGACACTGAAATAAATCCCGTCTGGACTCGCGACGGCCAGGAAATCTTTTTCATTTCCAACAAAGGCCATATTCACGGCACTGGCGGTTTCTGGAAGATGAAATCGGAACCGGGTGCACCCGCGCGCGAAATCCATTACGAAGAAACCAACTGGAAAGCGCGCCCCGATTTTTCACCCGACGGCTCGCGCATGGTTTATAGCTCCTATCTCGGCGGCCAATGGCATAACTTGTGGCTGATGCCGGCAAACGGCGGCGATGCTTTCCCAATCACATACGGCGATTTCGATCACACCAACCCGCGCTGGTCGCCGGATGGAACCGGGCTTGCGTTTATCTCAAACCAAAGTGATGGCCGTTACGGCACTCAACTTGTGTTCGAGTCTTTTCCCGGAGCAGTCGAAAAAGAAATCGTCGTCGCCTCTCGTCGTTATCTGCGTCCGCACAGGCCCTTGGATATTGAAGTCCTGGATGAGAAAGGTTCGAATATCCTGGCAAGGATTTCCGTGACTGACGCATCGGGACGGTTTTGTAGTCCTCTCGAGAACTGGATTCATGCCGATGATGGATTCGATCGCAGTCAACGGCCTTTTGAAGCCCACTACTTCTACAACCGGTTCCGCAATGCCGGGCGAAGCGACGTGGAAGTGCCCTTGGGAAAACTAACCATCGAAGTTTCGCGTGGCCCAAGATACGTCCCGGAGACGCGCAACGTCCTCGTCACCAATACCGGTGTGTCGGCCCAAACCTTTCAACTCCGCTTGCTGGGTTCCATCGATGATCGTAGTGGCCGATGGATGAGTAGCGACTTGCACGTTCACGGCAATTACGGCGGAACTTACAAAAATGACCGGTACGCGCTTGTGGATCAGGCGGAAGCCGAAGACATCGACGTCGTGAACAACCTCGTGGTCAATAAAGAGCAGCGCTTCCCGGACATCGCTCAGTTTGATCGGCCGGACGATCTCCGCGATCCCGACCATCAGATAATCCTTGGCCAGGAATTTCACACCAGCTATTGGGGCCACCGCGGATTACTAAACCTGAGGGAGCGTCTCCTGCTGCCCGGATATGCCGGCTATCCGAACACGGCTGCCGCCAGTTTGTATCCGATGAACGCGGACGTCTATGACATGGCTCACTTGCAAGGAGCGTTGGTCGGAGAAGTGCATCCGTTCGATGAAGAACCAAATCCGTTCGCAGTGCCCGCGCAAAGCATAACGGACGAATTGCCAATCGATGTCGCACTCGGAAAACTGGACTACATGGAGATCGTTGGCTTCAGCGATCACAAATCGACGGCGGCAGTATGGTATCGATTGTTGAACTTGGGCTATCGAATTCCCGCGGGCGGCGGGACGGATGCAACGGCGAATTATGCCGCTCCCATTCGCGGAATGGTCGGATTTGACCGGGTATATACGTGGGTCCCTTCGTGGCCCTCAACTCTGGAAACCTGGACGGATGGCTTCAAGCGCGGGCGAACATTTGCAACCAACGGACCACTCATCAACTTTATGCTGGGCGGAGAAATCGTCGGCAGCGAGCTGAAACTTGATGCGCCACAGACAGCCATACCCTTCACGGCACGGTTGCGGTCGATTGTGCCGGTGGGCCATCTGGAAATTGTTTGCAACGGAAAAGTGACGAAAGAACTTTTGTCAGATCCCGCGCTCGATTGGGCGGACGTGAAGGGAACAATTCCCGTCAAGGAGAGCGGCTGGTGCCTGCTGCGCGCCTGGAGCGACAAAGCGCAATACCCGGTGATGGATAATTACGCGTACGCAACCACCAGCCCTGTCTACATAGATGTTGCCGGCGCGAAACCTCGCTCCCCTGAAGACGCCAAATATTTTGCCGCGTGGATCGGACGGACCATCGAAATAACAGCGGCATATCCGGATTGGAATTCCCCGCAGGAAAAAGAACTTGTTCTCCACCGCCTGCAGCAAGCGCAACAGATTTACAAAGGCATGGAATAATCCGCGTCCTCCGGTAGCACCGGCAATCCTGCCTGTCCTTTAGGGCCTGCGGCCGGGGAAACCTCATGAAAATCACTTGGAGTTAAGATCGTAACGGCCCGGAGCGGCGAGGTCGAGCGCACAGTGGAGCAGTGGAAGCCGTCTGCCTGTCTGATCCGGAGCGTGCATGTTTGAGCGAATAATTGGGCGTCGTTGTTTTCCCCTGTGGGAGCGGCGATAGCCCGTGACCCTGGTTAAGGTAACCGCAGCACGCTCTCCGCTCCCGCCAGGAGGAACTATGTCCTACAGGATAGCGGGAATTGATGTTCATAAAAAGATGCTGGCGGTAGTTGTCTCCAACGTTGAAGTCGAAAGCGAGTTCCAATTTGAGCGGCGGATGTTTGGCAGCAACCCCGAACAACTGCGATCGTTGGCCACATGGTTGATCGAGCAAGAGGTCGAGGGAGTGGTCATGGAATCAACGGCGCAATATTGGAAACCAGTTTGGGAAGCGCTGGAACGCTACTGGAAGCCGATACGGGAGAAGCAGGAAGGCGCAAGCCGGAAGTCGGGAACGCTGCATCTGGCACAGGCGCAATCCAATCGCGGACGGCGCGGACGCAAAAGAGATTTCCCCGACGCCGAACGTCTGGTGAAGCGGCTGATAGCGCGGGAATTGACGCTGAGCTTTGTGCCCGATGCCGAGCAACGTCTGTGGCGGACAGTGACGCGCAGAAAATACCAACTGGCGCGCGATCGAGTGCGGCTGCAGAACCAATTGGAGGCTCTGCTGGAAGAGGCCCATATCAAGTTGTCCAGCTTCGTCTCCGATCTGTTGGGCCTAAGCGCACGACGCATGCTGAAGGCACTGGCGGAGGGCGAAACCAATCCTGCGGCTCTGGCCGCTTTGGCCGATAAACAGTTGCGAGCCACGCCGGAACAGCTATGTGATGCGCTCGGCGCCTGCACGGAACTCAAGCCCGTGTACCGACGACTGCTGAAGATGGTGCTGGAGCAGTTGCAATTCCTCGAGCAGCAGATCGACAAACTGGACCAAGAGATGGCCAGTCTGCTCCATCCGCACCAGGATGCCGTCCAGCGGCTGGCAGAGGTGCCCGGTCTGGGTGTGGACTCGGCACAACAGATCATTGCCGAAGTCGGTCCCACCGCGGCGACTTTTCCTTCCGCGAAATGTCTCTCTTCCTGGGTGGGTGCATGCCCGGGAGACGACGAGAGCGCGGGAGTGAACTACAGCCACCGCTCTCCCAAGGGTAACCGCCACATGCGGCGCGTTCTCAATCAGTGCGCCAACGCCGCAGCCAGAAGCAAAGGAAGTATCTTCGAGATCGTGTACCGCCGCTCGGTCCCGCGCCTGGGACATAATCAAGCCATCGGGGCCATTGCCCATCGACAGTGCCGCCTGATTTGGTTGATCCTATACCAGGGAGTTCGTTACGAAGAACGAGGCCCAGCCGTCACCAAGCAATCCAAGCAAAGGCGCACAGCAAGAATGATCCGACAACTCCGAAGCCTCGGCTATCGGATCGAATCACCGAATCCTCAACCCAGCCAAGCACAAGCGCAGTGATTTTCGACCCTGTGCGCGGTGTCGCCCACGCCACGCTCCACACGCATAAGCACCCATGCTCCCACACAGTCCGTCCTCTCTTACTTAAAACCTACACTTAAGACTTCTAACTTTTCTCCCTCAGCTTTTGGTTGGACATTCCCGGAATAGCGGATAGAATGCGGGTTTGGTGTACACGGGATGACAGCGTTTGATTCGGATTCTGACGCATGGTTTGCAGAACATTTGAGTCCACGGCACGCGCATATCAGGACTCCAGCCTTGGCGGCCATCGCCATTCTAAACACAGATAAATCGATTTATTACTGGCGGTTTATCGCGTTAGGCGGACCCTCCTCATGATTGTCGGCGTGCCTCGTGAAACTTATCCCGGCGAAAAGCGCGTGGCCCTGGTGCCGGCAGTGCTCGGCAACCTGGCTAAAGCCGGGCTGCAAGTGCTGGTCGAAGCAGGCGCCGGCGCGGCCGCGGGCTATCCGGACACGGAATATTCCGATAAAGGCGCACAGATCGCATCCAGCCGCGCGGAAGTTTTTTCCCAGGCGGAAATCATCACCCAGGTTCTTTGCGACGGTGCCAACGATAAAACCGGCCACGCGGATTTGCCGCTGATGCGCCGCGGACAAATTCTCGTCGGATTCCTCAGGCCGCTCGGCTCGTTGCAAATCCTTCAGGAACTGGCCGCGACCGGAGTTTCTTCTTTTGCGGTGGAATTGATGCCACGCACCACACGCGCGCAAAGCATGGACGCACTTTCCTCCATGGCCACTATGAGTGGATACAAGGCGGTGATTCTCGCGGCCGATACCCTGCCGCGAATTTTCCCGATGTTGACCACTGCGGCAGGAACCATCACGCCGGGACGTGTACTGATCATCGGCGTCGGCGTATCCGGTTTGCAGGCGATTGCCACGGCGCGGCGGCTCGGCGCGGTCACTTCCGCCTACGACATGCGACCGGCGGCAAAGGAACAAGTGCTGAGCCTCGGCGGAAGATTCGTGGAATTGCCGATCGAAGCCAAAGACGCGCAGGATGCGCGCGGCTACGGCACCGCGCAGGGCGAAGAATTTTATCGCAAGCAACGCGAATTGCTTGGCGACGCGGTAGCGGCAAATGACGTAGTGGTCACCGCGGCGGTGATTCCCGGGAAAAAAGCTCCCCTACTGGTCACCAAAGAAATGGTGGCACGCATGCTCCCTGGCTCGGTGATCGTGGATCTTGCCGCGGAACGCGGTGGAAATTGCGAACTCACGCACGCCGGGGAAACGGTAGTCGAACACGGCGTCACCATCATCGGAAAGACCAATCTTGCGAGCACTGTTCCCTACCATGCCAGCCAGATGTATGCGCGAAACCTGTCCGCGTTTTTGTTGAACATGGTGAAAGACGGAAAGTTTCAATTTAACGAAGCGGACGAAATTCACCGCGAAACTTTACTGACTCGCGACGGAGAAATTGTGAACCCGCGGGTGCGCGAATTTCTGGGATTGCCTGCTCTCGCAGCGCAAGCGCCCAAGGGGGCCTGAAGCGAATGAAGCTCGATTTGCTCACCAGTTTGTATGTTTTCATGCTTGCCGCTTTCATCGGCTTCGAAGTGATTCGCCGCGTTTCCCCGCTGCTGCATACGCCCTTGATGTCGCTGACCAACGCTCTCGACGCCATTGCGGTGGTTGGAGCGATCATCTTGGCTGGCGAATTCCATGAGCATCACGCGACTCTGGCCAAGGTGCTCGGCACCATCGCCATCGTCGCCGCCACCAGCAACATCGTTGGCGGATTTCTCATCACCGATCGCATGCTCAAAATGTTCAAGGCCAGCGGGTCCAAAAAAGCATGAGAGCGCTCCTGAACAGTCAACTTCTTCTGGAGACGATCTATCTGATCGCTGCGATGCTGTTTATTCTGTCGCTGAAATGGTTGAGTTCCCCGGCCAGCGCCCGGCGCGGAGTACGTGCCGGCGAAATCGGCATGCTGCTTGCCGTCGTCGGCACTCTTCTCCATCACGGCATCGTGGATTACACCTGGATCGCGATTGCATTGGTGCTTGGCACGGTCATTGGCGTCCCTCTCGGTTTCGTGCAAATGACTGCCGTGCCGCAGCGAACGGCTCTGAGCCACGCTTTCGGCGCATTGTGCGTGACACTCGTCGGCACTGCCGAATTTTATTTGCGCGCTCCTGCCGTTCCGAAATTCATGATGGCGGTGCTCTCGCTGGAAATTATTTTGGGGTCCCTCACGCTGACCGGCAGCTTGATGGCCGCCGGAAAACTGCAAGAAGTTCTGCCGCAACGCCCAATCACTTACAAGGGACAGAATCTGGTCAATCTTTCGCTGCTGGGAATCGCAATTATCGTTGCGGTTTTATTGGTGATTGATCCCTCGCGCATGTCGCTCTTCCCGCTGATTGTGGTGATCCCCCTGATTTTCGGCGTGATGATGATTGTGCCCATCGGCGGTGCCGACATGCCCACGGTGATTTCTCTTTTGAATTCCTATGCGGGGCTTTCCGCGGCGGCGATGGGATTCGTGCTGGATAGCAAACTGCTGATTGTCGCCGGCGCGTTGGACGGCGCTTCCGGTTTCATTCTTTCCGTGAACATGTCCAAAGCCATGAATCGCTCGTTCACCAACGTGCTTTTTGGCGCGTTCGGTCAGGAACAAACCACGGTCGCGGGAAAAGTAGAAGCTAAGCCGGTTCGAAGCGCAACCGCGGAGGAAGCCGCCGCGATCCTTGCCGCCGCCAACAAAGTGGTCATCGTGCCGGGTTACGGAATGGCGGTGGCGCAAGCGCAGCACAAAGTCCGCGAACTCTACGACGCACTGACCAAGCGCGGGGTGGACGTGAAATTTGGCATTCATCCCGTCGCTGGGCGCATGCCCGGCCACATGAACGTGCTGCTGGCCGAAGCGGATATTCCCTACGACAAATTGCTGGACATGGATGAAATCAACGGCGACTTTCCGCAAACTGACGTCGCCCTGATTATTGGCGCGAACGACGTGACCAATCCCGCCGCGCGCAGCGATACCAGCAGTCCGATTTACGGAATGCCGATTTTGGATGTGGACAAGGCGCGCACCGTAATGGTCATCAAGCGCAGCATGGCCGCAGGCTTTGCCGGAATTGAAAATCCGCTCTACCATCTCGATCGCACGCTGATGCTTTTTGGCGACGCGAAGGGTTTTGTCGGCAATATCGTGCGCGAACTTTCCGGTGGCGGACACAGCTGAAGGGTGCCTGGATTCGTGCGGAAAATCGGCCTGAATTTTGCGCCGCAAGCGCGCAAAATTGCACCTACTGATTGGCCAGCAATCCTCAACTAACTCCTTTACTTTTCAATATCTTGGCCATATCCTAGCTTTCGGAATTTGGCCTGGCTGAGCCTAATCACAATGACAAAATTTAACTCTATTTTTTGGCGCCGGATGCTTCTTGCGCTTGCGCTGTTTTGCATCGTGCTGCCTGCCGGCGTATTTGCTGGAGACCGCGACGAGACCGAAACCGCTAAGACAAAGGGCCTCGAACCTATCCTGAGCTACATTTCGAAATCCTGGGACACGCTCACGAGATCGATGGAAGACTGCACAACCGTAGTGGACCCGAAACTCGCCGAGCATTCCGTGCTGTATCTTCCCGCCGATGTGCCGATTCCCGCGCAAGTGGAAGAAATGCAGAGACGCTGCCACGTACAGGTGAAAGCGCTGCCGGAAACAATTACCCGCCCTGGACAAGTTGATACCAGCAAACTCGATCCTCCCGGACTGCTTTATCTGGAACACAAATATGTTGTGCCAGGCGGACGATTTAACGAAATGTACGGCTGGGACAGTTATTTTATTGTGCGGGGACTGGTTCGCGAAGGGCGCATCGATCTGGCGCGCGGGATGGTCGAGAATTTCTTCTTCGAGATCGAGCACTACGGGACGATCTTGAACGCGAATCGCAGTTACTATCTCAGCCGGTCGCAACCTCCGTTTTTGACGTCCATGATTCTTGCCGTCTACGATGCCGAGAAGGCGAAAGGAAATGACGACAAGAAATGGTTGCAGCGGGCGTACGGGTATGCTGCGAAGGATTGGGAGATGTGGGTGCGGGAACCGCATCTCGCAGGGAATACTGGCTTGGCGCGCTACTACGACTTTGGCGACGTGCCTGCGCCGGAAAGTCTGAAGGATGAAACCGATCACTATCGCAGAGTGGCGGCGTACTTTCTGAATCATCCGGAACAGGATCGCGGATATTTGGTGCGCAGGATGGTTGCAACGAATGGCGCGCCCGATGCAAAGGATGTGAAAGACGCGAAAGAACCGGCGCACGACGTGGTTGGCAGGCGCTATTCCGTGCAGATCTGCGATGCGGCGACCACGATGGAGCGCGCGGGATGCGATGAAGCGGAAGAGATTACGCTGAGCCGCGATTTCTATCGAGGTGACCGTTCGATGCGAGAATCGGGATTCGACGTGTCGTTTCGATTCGGTCCGCATGGCGCGGCCACTCAACATTACGCAGCGGTGTGCCTGAATAGCCTGCTTTTTAAATATGAGAAAGACCTGGAAGAAATCAGCGCGACGCTTGGTGATGCGAAAAATTCCGGCGAATGGAAAAAACGCGCCGAGCAGCGAAAAGAAAATATTCAGAAATATTTGTGGGATGCGAAGAGCGGATTCTTCTTCGACTACAACGTTGACCGCAAAGAGCGATCGACTTATGAATACATCACGACGTTTTATCCGATGTGGGCGGGGCTGGCGACCAAGGAGCAGGCGGCGGCGCTGATGAAGAATGTTGGAAAGCTGGAGCAGCCGGGCGGTTTGGTGATGAGTCCGTACGAGACCGAAGGGCAGTGGGATTTTCCGTACGCCTGGGCGCCGACACAGCTTTTGGCGATTGAAGGAATGCGCAAGTACGGATTCAACACCGACGCGGACCGGATCAGCTACAACTTCGCGAGTATGGTGGCGCAGAACTTCCGTCACGATGGAACCATCCGGGAAAAGTACAATGCGGTGACGCGATCTTCCGAGACGACGGTGAAGGCCGGCTACAACATCAATGTTGTGGGATTCGGCTGGACCAACGGGGTGTTTCTGGTGTTCCTACACGACCTGCCGCAAGCAATGGCGGAAAGGCTGGCGGAAGAGCAGATGCCGGTGGAAGTGGGAAATTAATGGAGCCAGCAGAGATCGAACAGAGATCAGTGCTCGGAACTGCGCCAGCGAGCTAATCAGTAGAACCAACCAAAGTTGTGTGGGCGTGCTGGCATCAGTGATCGACGGACAGGAACTATTGTTCCTTTTTGGCAGCGCGCAGAACTCGGTAGCCCCCGGATACCCCCTTCCCTCTTTTTTGTAACTGCCCTTTAGGGCCTGCGGCCGGCGAAAGCTCATGAAAATCACTTAGAGGTAAGATCGCAACGGCTCGGTGCGGCGAGGTCGAATCTGCAGTGGAGAAGACGAGGCCGTGTAACTGCCTGATCCGGAGCGTCGATAGTCAAACGCGTGAAGCAGCAGCTCCACGCGTTTGTGTTTTGTTCGGTTGTGAGCAAAAAGCGGTCCCTGCCGGTTGCGCTGTTAGCCTGGCAGAACGCTACTTTTTGCAGGAGTCACTGAGGTGTTTTATGGCGGTGGCTTCGAGATGGCCGTGCTCGGTTTCGTCTTTGTTTACGCCGTGTTCAGCGGCTTTTTCCTTGGTGTCTTCCTTCATGCCGTGAGCGGCGGCATTACGAACGGTGCCGGTGACGCGAACGGTGTGGCCGACATGTTCGCCGAGATTGACGGCATCGCTTTTGATTTCCCAAGTGCTGCCGGCGGCGGTGGTGAGCTTATATTCATTGGAGTCGCCGGTTTTTTCCAGGCAGCCGGTGATCATGCGAACTTTCTGGTGAGTAGTTTTCTTTTCCTGATCTTGATCTTGCGCAGTGGCAAGCGAAGCGCCAGCTGAGACAAGCATCAAACCCATTACCAATGCTGCGATTTTCATAGATTCATCTCCTGGGGCAGTGGCGTGGAGCACACTGCGGACGTACCCAATACGGTGAGGTAGCAGAGCGAAACGGTCTATCGGGGGAATGCTGCACGTGGAGGAAGTACAAAGGGTAAGAAACGAGGAGCGCGTATCCTAAAGTATTGCAGGAAAAAAGAAAGAAGGATTCACCACAGAGGCATAGAGAAGCTGAAAAGAATGGGAAAGTAAGACAGCGGCATGAAGCCGCCGCTACATAGTCGCTGCTACACAAGCGCTGCGACTCCAGAGGTTAGGAATGAGTGGTGCGGACTTCGGCCAGGATGGCGGGATCGGCGGGGGGCATAGCGCCTTCTTGGGAGGCAACCCAGGCGCCCATGCGATTGGCGGCGGCGTTCATGGCGGCGAGAGAAGAACCGCGCAGGGCGTGATGGACGAGGGTGGCGGTGAAGGCGTCGCCGGCGCCGACGGTGTCGGCGATTTTTACGGAGAAGCCGGCGTGTTCGTGGTGGGAGTTGGCTGTGACTAGAATGCTGCCATGGGCCCCGCGAGTGATACAAACCAGGCGCAAACCGAATTCGCCGCACAACCAGCGAGCGGCGGAAATATCGGAGTAGCCACTTGCTCCGCTTGCGAAATTCTTCAAGGGGCTTTGCAACAGATCGAGGAAGCGGGGAAATTCCTCGTGATTGAGTTTGAGAACTTTGGCGTGACGCAAAGAATCACGCAGGATTTCCGAAGTGAAGAAGGATTGGCGAAGATTTGCGTCGAAGATGCCGATAGCGAAGGACGGAAGCGCGGAAAGAAAAGCGCGGATGGTGGAGCGTGAAACGGAATTGCGTTGCGCGAGAGTGCCGAAGCAGACGGCATGCGCGGAACGAGCGAGCGAAATCCAGTCTTCGGAGAATTCCAGGAAATCCCAGGCGACTTTTTCGGTGATCTGATATTCGGGCTGGCCCTTGGAATCGACTTCGACTTTTACGGTGCCCGTGGGATGAACGAGATCGCGCTGAACACGGCTGAGGTCGAGTCCGCAGGACTTGAGGTGCCAGAGGGCTTCCTGGCCGAGACGGTCGTCGCCGACGCGGCTGGCGACGATGCCGGAATCGCCGAGCAGCGCGGTGATGTATGCAAAATTTGCCGGAGCACCGCCGAGTTGTTTGCCGCTGGGGAAAAGATCCCAGAGGAGTTCGCCGAGGCCTACGACGATGGGGCGGGGGGTGGGGGCGGCGGTCATGGTTGAGGAAACGGCCCGGCCACTGAAAAGCAGATCAAAGAGCACAGCCAGGAATGGCTGTGCCACCAGAAACCAAAAGACGCCCGCTTCAGAAGGCGGCCGCTACAACTACCAAAAACAAAGAGCCGATCATTTGCGTTGCGGCTCATGGGGTTTGTTTGGGATTGGCGTGCGAGAGGAGTTGTTCGGCTAATTTTAATTCGCGCTGGGAATCTTCGGTGCGGCCGAGATCGCGGTAAGCGAGACCGAGAAGGTGGTGCGGGATATCGTTGTTGGGATCCATGGAAATGGCGCGTTGCAGCGCGCGAACGGCAAGTTGGGTTTCGCCTTTTTTCTGAAGAATTTTGCCGAGAAGAATGTAGGGACCGGTGGAAGTTGCGTCGAGCCAGATGGAGCGCTGCAAGAGTTTTTCGGCTTCGTCGAATTTCTGGACGCGGGAATAGGCGTCGGCGAGTTTGTAGTACGCAGCGGGATCCCCGGGATTGATGGCGAGTTCCTGTTCGAGTTGCGCGATGGCTTCGGGAATTCTGGATTGATAGAGATAAAGTTCACCGAGGAGTTGATGCGCGAGCGGAAGCCTGGGATCGAGTTCGACGGCTTTTTTGCCGTATTCCTCGGCAATGGGGCCGAAGTCGAGACGGAGCAGCAGGCGCGCGGTGAAGAGATAGGCAGCGGCGGAATCGGGCGGGACTTGAAACATTTTTGCGAAGGCGGCGCGGGCGCTGGGGTTATTTTTGGTTTGAATGTAGGCGACTCCGAGAATGTAGGAAGCGTCCACACTGGCGCTGGGATACCAGGATTGAACTTTTTCGAGATAAGGAATGGCTTCGGCGTGCTTTCCGGAAAGATAAAGAGAAAGGCCGGTGAGCTGAGTGGCTTCCTTGTCATCGGGATTTTCCGTGGTGGCGCGTTGCAGTGAAGTGATGGCGTTGGCGTAGTCGCCTTTGCGGTAATAGATAACGCCGAATTCATGCGCGAGATTTTTTGGGGCGGGATCGGATTTGGAAATTTCAGTGAGAGAAGCCAGGGCTTCGTCGAATTTGCCTTGATCGGTGAGGCGATGAACTTCTTCGATGGATGGCGGGGAGGGTTGGGCTGAAGTCGATGATTGCGCACTTGCTGGTGACTGAAAGAACGGAAAGAGAGTGAGGAGAAGCGATGCGGTGCGTGCGTAAATTCGGATTTGGCGAGAGGGCATAAAGCGTAAAGGCAGCGTCAAGCCGCCGCACTCCAAAAAAAGCATTAGAAATCGGGATAGGGGGAGCAGTCACCTGCTCGCCCCTCCCACACCACCGTACAGGCGGGTCCGCATACGGCGGTTCAGCAAGTTGAGCCCTTGCGGGCCGGAGGTTCGAGTCGTCGTCCGCCACAAGGGCTTCGCCGCTCTGCAGGTTTCCGTTTCGGCTTCACCGTCTTCTGAACCTGTAAAGCTCAGCCGGAGCTGATTGGCTGGCGCAGTGCCACCCGTGAGTTCGACGTTCTACTATTCACTCTTACTGTTTGGGCCTTCCTCACTCGCGTGAGTACTACGCCCGCTGCTGACTTCTGCTGCAGGATCAGCGTGAATTACTCCACGCTCAGTCCCGAATCCGAGACATGCAACAGATCTCCCGCGATAAGCTCGACTGCTTTCCACGCACAACCACCGAATTTACGCTTTGCGTCCTTGATAGATATGGGCTTCGCGATCATTGGCCCGCTCGCCCGACACTCACGCCTCAGATTCGGTTCTTGTACATTGGCTCGCGTTTTTGCTCCACGCTTCCTTCAGACCCCGCCTCGCAGCGACGCCCTTGCGCTTCGCTATCACTTCACCTCTATCAGGTTGTGAAGAGGACTTGCACCTCCAAGCTGTCGAGCATGCGCGGCGTACCATAAAAAACGGGGAGCCCGCGAGGGCTCCCCGTTTTTGTTTGGGGTGTTAGGGGTTAGAAAGTCGCACGGAATCCGAACTGGAGTTGGCGCATGCCGACGGGCGAACCCGGGGCGGCATCGGCTTCGATGTCGCTGATGCGGCCAGAACCTACGCCGCAATCGACGCAACCATTGAAGCTGTTGCTGACGCCGATAACCGGATGGTTGAAGACGTTGTAAGCATCGAAGCGGAATTGCGCTTTGATGCGCTCGGTGATAGTGAAATTCTTCGAGAGCGCCATGTCGTCGTAGAACGCATGCGGACCGCGGTATGAATTGAATCCGACGTTGCCGATCTGTCCGCAAGCGGGAAGGGCGAAAGGACCAGATGTCGGACGGGCGGTCTGGCAAGAATCGCTCGTGCCGGTTATGTTTGTGGGCGAATTCGCAATTTCCGGCAAGTTCTGGGTGAGCGTCGTTATCGGTGTGAACCAATAGGTGCAATTACCGGCGCCTGGATTTGTGGCATCGCACGGGGCGGTAGTCTTTCCGACGTGCAACTTTTGCCCAGGAATTGCGTCAGGACGGCAGGGGCCAGCATCAGACACTTGTCCGCAGTTTGCGAGGCTGGGCGTAAAAGGTAATCCGGTTCCGTAGGTCAGAGTATTAGTGACCTGCCAACCGCCAATCAGCAAATCGGCAACACGACCACTGTCGCTCATGAACTTCTTGCCCTTACCGACCGGCAGTTCATAAATCACGTTAGCCACAAAGACCTGATTGCGGTTAAAGGGATTGGGACCCCAGGCGACTTTCTTGTTGACATCAAAATACGAGGAGTCATAAGCGTAGGCGTGAGAAAACGTGTAATGGGCCAGGAATTGGAGCCCATAGCTGGTGCGCTTTTCGGCTTTGATCTGGAGAGCGTTGTACTTGTTGTCGGCATCGTTGCCGAAATAAGCAGTGTCAACAGCGCAGCAAGTGAGCGGTTGACCGCTAGGGGTGGTAAATCCTGGATAGCTGAAAGCGGGAACGCCATTCAGGAACAAGCGACGACGGTCGGATTGCGGCAAGAACGGCTTAAAGGACTGTTTGCAGTCGAACGTCGTTGCAGGTGCGGGGTTAGGCGTGCACTGATAAGCATCGGTACCCGCGCCCACGGCAGCCTCATTGTTGTTGTAAGACGGGCCGGTGCCCGCGAACACGTGGGTTCCCTTGTTGCCGATGTAGCTGACAGTCAAGTTAATTGTCGGACTGAGCTGGCGCTGAACGGTTGCGTTCCACTGATCGATAGTAGGCAAGCGCTGCACAGTTGGACGGGTACGGGGCTGAACGGTGCCGTCCGGACCGAAGAGTGGCAATGTACCGGCGGACGAAATCGAACCGAGAATATTGGCGAAGCTAAAGCCTGGCGGGCCCTGGTTGAGGGTGAATACCGCGCTGCGATTATTGGTGGCATTGACGTCCAGGTTGGTATCGGAAAGAGTCTGGTTGGCCAGAACCGGCAGGTTCTGGGTCACGACGTGGCCGAAGTTAGAGCCAAACACGCCGATGTCAAAGCCGCGGCCGTAGCCGAGGCGCATGACGGTCTTGGAATCGAACTGATAAGCGGCACTCAGGCGAGGAGCGAATGCTTTATAGGTGTTGTCGACATTGCCGTTGAGTCCAATGGGGCCTTCGCCCGCAACGCGGATCACGCCTTCGGTCAAATTGGAAAATCCGCCTTTGTCCTTACCGTTTACGGTCTCCGGGAAGTAGATTTCCCAGCGCAAACCGTAAGTCAGAGTGAATTTCGGACTTACGCGCCAGGAATCCTGGCCATAGAAGAACCAGCGCTTCTGGCGTTCCGCGGCGTCCAAACTGCTAGAGACGAACCGCTGAAAGGATGTTACGTCGCCCAACAAGAATGAGGCGAGCGCCAAGCCCCCAGACCCGCTATTGGAGGTGTCACCGGAATCGAAATTCAAAAGACCGGTACGGCTGGCGTCACTAGGTACACGAAGGTTTTCGGCGTAGCGGATGTCCGCACCAAACTTGATGGTGTGGTTGCCTTGAGTGCGCGTCCAGTTGTTGACGAACTGGAATTGCTGTTCGCTTTCAGTTAGAGGGCAATTGCAACGGCCGATGTTCAAACCATCTCCGAATGAGGAGAGGCTGCCATTACCCGCGCCAGTGGCACCGCCATTGTTGGTGAACTGAAACCCGGACAGGCCGCCAGTGGTTGGAGGACCCACCACACCGGGGCCTGAGTTGAGTCCCGGAAAGCCAAGAGCGTCCATGGGGCTTGCGCCGGCGTCGGAATAAGCCGTTTGCGGATTGTATTTGAAATAACCGAAACGGAAGTCGGTTAGCCACTTTGAACCGATAGGTTTGGTAAAGCCGCTGGCAAGGCTATAGTTGTGAACGTTGGAACTACCGTTCAAGCCACCGGGACCAAATCCCAAGCCGCCCAAAGCACCAAGTCCGCCTTTACCTGACAATGAGAAGTAGTCCAGGCTGAATCGGCCAAAGACCTGATAGTTATGCGGAGCGCTGTAATCGATCCGCGTGTCGAAGGATTTTTGGTTGAATGGACCAGCGCCAGTGGACACGAAGTTGCTATTTACACCGGGGGTGGTGGGTGCCGGGAACAAGGCCAGCACGTTACCGACATTTTGGCTGATGTCCGCTATGGGGATCTGGTTGTTTGGAAAGGCGGTACGGCCTGAACCGTCGAGGCTAGCTGAACTCCTGGGATCGAATATCTGACCGGCAGCGCCGAAAGCGGCCAAGTATTCGCTTAAGTCGCAAGTACCGGTAGTGTTGGTCATCGGGTTACAAGTCTGGAGAACCGTAGCGGTTGGAATCGTATATTGATTGGTAATCCCTTGCTGCTGTTTGGTTCCCTGATAATCGCCGAAGAAAAAGAGCTTGTTCTTAATGATGGGTCCGCCCACAGCGCCGCCGAATTGCTTCCAGTTGGCTGCGGCAAGTGGAACGCCAGGCGCGTTGGTGAAGGGATCGCGGGCTTCCTGTTCGCTGTCGCGAAAGAAATAAAAACCACTGCCATGAAATTCGTTGGAGCCGGACTTGGTCTGGACACGCACCAAACCCGACGTGGCCTTGCCGGACTCTGCGTCGTAATCTTGGAGAGCGATTTTAGCTTCACCGATGGCGTCGAGGTTGGGATTAACGACGATGATGCCGAGGATGGGATCCTGGTTGTCGGTGCCGTCGAGTTCAAAGTTTGTACCGGAAAAGTGCTGGCCGTTGACTTGAATCTGGCCGCCGCCTTGAGGGTTTTCCGTGGCCGCGTGGCTGAAGCCGGGTAATTTCTGCGTACCGGGCGACAGCAATTCGAAGTTCGTGAAATTGCGGTTGAGAACTGGAAGGTCTTCGACGTATTTCTGGCTGAACTCGACGTCCACGTCGGCGCGGTCGGTTTTGAGCTGAGGAATTTCGCCGGTCACTTCGATGGACTGCGAAACCGAGCCAACTTGCAACGGAGCGTCGAGCGTGACGGATGAGTCGGCGCTTACTGCAACGCTAGGGACGTCGTAGCTCTTGAATCCCGTGGCCTCGATGTGCACCTTATAGCTGTCCGGGATCAAGTGCGTGACGGAGAAATTGCCGCTATCGTTGCTAGTTGTTTCGAATACGGTGTTCTTGGTGACAGAGGTTACAGTGACCTTGGCTCCGGCGACAGCGTTGCCTTGGCCGTCGGTGACCGTGCCGATGACGCTGCCAAAAACGGCCTGAGCCGAGGAATTTGGTGCGGACATCGCGAGGACTAGACAAAAAACCACGAAACAGCCGAATAACGCACGCCTTCTCATTCCACCCCTCCTGAACTAAACCGCCGAGTCCATCACGTCAGCTACCCCAGCCGCGCAACAGAACTTTGCTAATAAAGACAAAAGCCCAAAGGCCTCGACCATTTTGAAAAAGGAAAACTAGAACGGACGGCGCGTCAATGGCGCACCTTCTATTTGGAGCCGCTCAGTTGCACCGTACTGCTGACCTCGGAGTGACCGAGGACGCGAATGTTGGGCGGAGTCAACGCTAAAGCAAAAGAGCGAACGACACACACCCTGCGCATCCTTTCGCACCGGAACACTTCGAGCGAAAAATGTGATGCAAGTTATCGGCTTTTTGCCGGACAGAGGCAAGTCTCCCTGCGTCTGATACGGTTACATCAGGTAAACGCAACTGTTGCAAGGAGATGGGCGAGTTGATAGTCTCCTGTTACATCAACGTAACAGGAGTTGCAGTGACAGAACGGACCCTATTCCAGGCGGAAATTGAAAAGCTCGTGGCGAGCCATGCGCTGCATGGGTCGGAGTCTCTGTGCAAATTGTTGCGCTATCTGGGAAAGCAAGCGCTGGAGCATCCGGGAACGGCAGTCAAGGAATATCAAATTGCGACGGAGGTTTTTGGCAGGCAAGCGGACTTTGATCCACAGCTGGATTCGATGGTTCGGGTGCAGGCAGGAAGGTTAAGAACCAAGCTTGCGGAGTATTACAACACCGAGGGCACGACGGAT
Source organism: uncultured Acidobacteriota bacterium (assembly GCA_963732135.1). Taxonomy (GTDB): domain Bacteria; phylum Acidobacteriota; class Terriglobia; order Acidiferrales; family UBA7541; genus Acidiferrum. Next base: position 690,321 of record CAVSYC010000006.1, on the reverse strand, counting down.
CGAATCGTGGTGGAATTGCCAAAGGGCAGCTATGCCGTAGCGTTCCACGAGCGGGCGAACGCAGCGGTGGCGCACGGAAACGGAAGCGGTACCGGAACTTGGGCTAACGATCATCTGGAAAGTGCCGGGGCCGCAGCGAAAAGGCGTTACCTGGTGCCTGTGCTAAGTGTCGCGCTGATCGCTGCGTTGCTGGTGGTAGGGTGGCTGTCGTGGAACCGGCGGGAGATGGGCGCGCCCTCTTCTTCTGCAAACGCTGCCGGAGAAATTTCGGCGCCGGCGCCGATTCGTATATTTTGGAAGGGCTTTGTGCGAGGGCCGGAAGAGCCGTGGGTAATCTTCAGCAATGCCGCGTTTGTCGGCCGGCCGAATACCGGTATGCGCTATTACGTTGCGGCGAAAGATGCGAAATCGCCGATCCTCGATCACTACACAGGCGTGGGAGAAGTCCTGGCGGTACACAGTCTGGATGTGGTCTTCGCCGAGCTGCATCAATCGCTGCGAGTAAAGCGCGGCAGCCTGTTTTCTCTCGATGACGCCAAAAACAACGATTTGATTTTCATGGGATCGCCGTCGGAAAATCTGACGCTGCTGGAAATCCCGAGCACCACCGAATTTCTATTTAAGAAAGTGGAAAGCGGGCCGCAAGAGGGGAACGTGGAGATCGTGAACGTGCACCCGGGAAAAGGCGAGGCAGAAAAATACGTGTTAGGGCCAACCAACACTTCTCTTGCAGACGATTACGCGGTGGTAGCGTTGGTGAAGGGCATCAATCCAGAACATTCGGAATTGATTTTGGCCGGTACTACTACAATCGGGACACAGGCTGCGGTGGAGTACGTCACACGGGAAAATTATTTGGGCGAATTGTTGAAAAAGATGAACGTGACACAGGCCAGTGAACTGAAGCCGTTCGAAGCGGTGATCCACGTAAAGGTGGCGCGAGGCGTGCCGGTGGAGTCGTCGTTGGTGGCGCTGCGGGTGTTGAATTGAAATATGCGCCGAAGCTGAACGGCTGATGGCTGTTATGCGCGACCGTCCTTGCGAACGGTGCTTACCCGAGCGAGGAATCTCTTCGACCACGACGCTTAGCTGCAGTTGACATCGAAGAGAGATTCCTCGCTTCGCCCGGAATGACGGAGTTGATTATTGTGCCGGTACGACGAGCTTGGGATCCAGCGCAGTAGCCTTTTGGAATTCCGCGGCTGCTTCCTCTTTTTTCCCGGCCTGACGCAGCGCAATTGCCAATTCGAAATGCGCGGGGGCATAGTCCGCAACAGATTGTATTGCGGCCCTGAATTGTGAGATGGCGCCGGTCAGATCGCCTGCGTTGCGGAGACGGCGGCCTGAGTTGGTTGCGAATAGCGCGGCCTGCAAGTTCGTGGTTTGTTTGGCGAGTTCAGCGCCGGCGCGGGATTCGCTGGCCGCGCCGGATGTATCTCCCAGTTGACGGAGAACCGCCGCAAGAGTGGTGTGGGCTCCCGCAAAATCCGGCTGCAAGCGAATGGCTTCACGCAACGTCGCGGCACTTTCCTGAAATTTCGATTGTTGTTTTAAAACCGTGCCCAGGGTGTAGAAGGCTTCTGCGTAGTCGGGCTTCACGCGGGTGGCCTTGGTGAGCTCCTCGATCGCACCATCGGCATCGCCCATTTGCCAGAGCGTTACCCCGAGCGTGTAAGGAGAATCCGGCTGAGACGGATCGATGGCTTCGGCAGCGCGCAATTCCGCCACAGCTTCGGGAAGTTTGTCTTGAAGTTTCAGCGCCAGGCCCAGGTTGTAGTGCAGCAGCTGGCTATTGGGGGCTGTCGCGAGCGCGTCGCGAAATACGGTTGTCGCAGCGGCATAATCCGCTTTCTGCAAGTAGGCCGCGCCGAGATTGCCCTGGTAGCCGGAATCGCCTGGACGGATTTGCAATGCGGCGCGAAACGCCGCGATAGCTCCGTCGCCATCGCCGGATTGCAGAAGAGCCAGGCCCAGATTATTTTGCGCCTCGGCATTTTGCGACTGAATACTTAGCGATTCACGAAAAGCTACGGCGGCATCCGCGGGATTGCCGACGCGCTGCAGCGATAACCCGAGTAAGTTCAAGATGTCCGGCTGGGCGGGCTGAAGTTTGAGCGAAGCCTGGAAAGCGGAAATGGCTTCCGGAAGGTTTCCTGATTCGCGCAGGCTCCTGCCAAGAAAATTCAGCGCGAGAAAATTCTGCGGATCGAGCGCGACGTCAAGAGCCAGATATTTCTTGGCCGGTTCGAATTGCTTTTGTTCGAATTGCAAAACGCCCAGATGAAATAGCGCCGAGGGCAACTGCGGGTCTAGTTCGAGCGCTTTATGAAATTCCCCGGTGGCGGCGGAAAGATTATCTTGCCGCGCGAGAAGCGTGCCGAAGTCGTCATGCAGATCGGAGCGCGAAGGCGATAATTCAACCGCCCGGCGAATCGCGGCAACAGCGGCGTCGATATCGTTCGCCGCTTCCAGCGCGCGAGCCAGGGCAACGTGCGCGTCCGGCTCGTTAGTAGCAATGCGCACGGCGGAGCGCGCTTCCTTTACTGCGCCCTGGACATCGTGAGTTTGCAGCAGCGCATTGGACAGATTTATTCGCGCACTTACAAAAGCTGGCAGTATGCGAAGCGCGGCCTGAAACTGCGGAATCGCGGAAGCGGCGTCGTTTTGTGCGAGCATGACCAGACCGAGAGCATTGGCGGCCTTGGCGTTGCGCGGATTTTCGTGAATCGCCTTGGTGAAAGCGGCGCGCGCTGCGGCAAGATCGCCTCGCTGCAAAGCCGCGGTTCCTTCCGAAAATGCCCGGTTGTTGTCAGGATGTTTTGCGGACGAAGAAGCCTGTGCTGGCAGCAACATTGGAAATGTGAGCAGCGCAACAAGGAGAAGAAAGCATTTCCCGTTCATCCTGCGCGCGCGTATCAACAACGGTTTTCGCCCTCCGAATGATATGCGGACTGAGAAATTTCATACTAGCATTAAGCTATAGTCCAGCATGAACGCGACATCGCAACGCGACGCAAAAAACGTCCACCGCCTCAGGCGGCCGCTTTTATAGAGGAATGTGTCATTTCAAGTATGCAAATTGATGGGCGAGAATCGGAGAGCGAGTTGATGAAAATTCCTCCACGGCTCAAGAGCGTGATGGCGTGCGTGATTCTCCTGGCGTGTACCGTGGTTCGTCCGGCGTACACACAGACCTCGGATCGCTCCGGCAAAACCGAGCCCAATAAAATCGCTTACTTCGTGGACGAAGCCGCGAAAGCCGGACTAAGCGCGGCAAACACGTTTGGCGGCGCGGATACCAAAAAATTCATTCTTGAGACCACGGGAACAGGAGTGGCTATCTTTGATTACGACAACGATGGATGGCCGGATATTTTTGTAGTGAACGGAACGACCCTCGATCCGCTTCCAGGGAAAAAACAGCCAACGAATCATCTGTACCACAACAATCACGACGGCACATTTACGGACGTGACGGAAAAAGCCGGACTGGCGCACACAGGATGGGGACAGGGAGTTTGCGTCGGAGATTACGACAACGACGGGTTTGAAGACCTGTTCGTGACGTATTACGGGAAGAATGTTTTGTATCACAACAACGGCGACGGAACGTTTACCGACGTGAGCGAAAAAGCCCATGTCGCGGGAAATGGCGCTTGGAGCACCGGGTGCGCATTTGTGGATTATGACCGAGACGGAAAGTTGGATTTATTTGTAGCGACTTACGTGGATTTTGACATCAGAACGGCTCCGGGCCCGGGCGAAAGAGCGTCGTGCATGTGGAAGGGCGTTCCGGTGATGTGCGGGCCGCGCGGATTGCCGTGGGGAAATAATCTGCTTTATCACAACAATGGCGACGGCACGTTTGAAGACGTGACGAAGAAGGCGCAAATCGACCGGACAAATGGGCACTACGGATTCAGCGTGTCCACGTTGGACTTCGACGATGACGGCTGGCCGGATATTTTTGTCGCATGCGACAGCACGCCCAGCATTCTCTATCACAACAATCACGACGGAACGTTTACGGACGTGGCAGTGGTGGCGGGAGCCGCGTTTAACGAAGACGGAAAAGAACAAGCGGGAATGGGATCAACCATCGGCGATTACAACGGAGATGGACGCCTGGACATTTTCAAGACGAATTTTTCCGACGATACCGCAACGCTTTATCGCAATAACGGCGACGGCACCTTTGATGACGTAACGTTTGCGGCGGGATTGGGGCTGTACACGAAATATTTGGGTTGGGGCACGATGTTTATCGACGTCGACAACGACGGCTGGCCGGATTTGCTGTTGATTAACGGACACGTTTATCCCGAAGTTGATACGCAACATCTCGGCAGCGATTATCAGGAGCCGCGGATTCTGTATCACAACAAGGGCGACGGAAAATTCGAGGATATTTCAGCAAGTGCAGGTCCGGGCATCACCACCGCGAAATCAGGACGCGGATTGGCGGTGGGCGATCTGTGGAACGACGGAAGAATGTCTGCGGTGGTGAGCAACATGAACGCTCCCGTCAGCCTGCTGGTGAATCAGGTGAAATCCGGAAATCACTGGATCGCATTCAAAACTATCGGAACCAAATCAAATCGCGATGGGATTGGGGCGAAGATTCGCGTCAAGGCAGGCGAGAGGATATTGGTGGATGAAGTGCGCAGCGGCTCCAGCTACGATTCGAATAACGACATGCGCGCGCACTTTGGCCTTGGGCGAAATGAAAGTGTGGAATGGGTTGAGGTTCGCTGGCTAAGCGGATTGACGGAAAAATTCACGGGATTGCATGTAGACGGAATCCGTAATTTGAAAGAGGGTTCGGGTGCGGCGATCAATAAAGCCGCGCACTGACGTGGTTTGCGTTTGTGGGGATTTTATTTTCCGGAAATCGCGTATTTCGGTTCGGGCGTTTTTTGCAGACGGGCCGTTGCTGCGGCAAAGTGTAGCCTCATGCGTTCTGCCTCGCCATTGGTAAAGAGCAGGTTACGACGCGTAGCCTGCCGCAACTCGGCATCCTGCCAAACCCTGGACATCAAGCCATTTGGGGAGTGAGAAGCGGTGCCGAGCAAAAGGTGTCCCAGCTCGTGCGCGATCACGCAGCCCAGTAACTCGCCAGTTGGGACGGTGGTGGCTGCCCTGAACGCCTTGATGCCAGCATAATAAACCAGCACATAATTCCCTTCGCCAGCAGCGTCCTGAAATGTTTGTCCGAAAATGCCGCCCTTCACCGGACTGACCTTGGGCACCACGCGCACGGACAAATGCGCGGGGTAGGAGATCGCGCTGCAATTCGAATCGGGCATCCGGCCGGCTGGAGACCCGCAACCGAGCCAAGTCAAAGCTATTCCTGAGCGCTGCATGATTTCCGTGGCGCGGCTTTGCGCCTGCGACCAGACGGATGACTCCACGCCAGCGTCATTAAAGACGGACACAGTAAGGCTTACCGGCGAGGACTGGGAGCGCTCATGGGCGGGCATTGTCTGTGGGAAGCTGATGCCTGCCAGAACTAAAAGAACAACGGCTGCGTTTTTCATGAACCCGCTCCTTGCTGGAATGCGCAAAAGTGCGGCGGGTGCCGGCGTGCCTCAAGGCCTGACGGGTAACGTGAGACTGAAACGTAGGTGACGGGCTAAGGGGCGTATTTGCAGGGTGTTACGAAGCGAGATGACACGAAAAAGGGAGCCTTTTAACAACTTGTAACGGAACGGATTGCGGCCGCGTACGTAGAAGTAAGAGAGATGCCAAGCTGCGCGCGTCTAAGTAAGCGAACAGGGTGAATTCAAGTGGCTACTGGGCTCAACGGAAATACGGCAAGCGTGGTGCGGTTCGGAGTATACGAAGTGGATCCGCATGCCGGTGAGCTGCGCCGGAACGGAGTAAAGATCAAGCTACAGGAGCAGCCCTTTCAGGTGCTGACGATGCTGCTGGAACGCCCGGGAGAAGTTATATCGCGCGAGGAGATGCAACGGCGGCTGTGGCCGGCGGATACCTTCGTGGACTTCGACCATAGCCTAAACGCGGCCATTAAGAGGTTGCGGGACGCGCTGCGCGATTCAGCGGACAATCCGCGTTTCGTGGAAACGCTGGCTAGGCGCGGGTACCGGTTTATGGCGCCCGTCGCCGGCGCGGTTCCGGCTAATGGAACAATGGAAACTAAGGTTACAGCTACGCCTGGTTACGTCGCGCGTTGGCTCGCAGCAACTTTAGTCCTGATCGCGGTCTGTGTTGCGGTTGGCTGGCATGCCGGACACCGCACCGCGCAACCCGTGGTGCCGCGCGAATTGCGGCTGACGGCGAATTCGGCGGACGTGCCCATTTTCCGGGCGACGATTTCGCCCGATGCACGCCTGCTGGCATACACCGACCCCAGAGGACTGTTCCTGCGCGAAGTAAACCGTGAGGAGGCTCATCAGCTTGCGCTGCCAGCGAACTTTAAGGCGCATTCGGTCAGCTGGTTTCCCGATGGCAGTCATGTGTTGGTCGGAGGGGCAGCCGGTGACGGAGAAAAATCCAGTTTGTGGAACGTCTCCATACTCGGTGGTGCTCCGCGAGAGCTGGTTGAGCAGTCCGAAGCGGGAACGGTTTCGCCAGACGGAAGCAAGATCGCTTACTTGGTGGGCGACGGAAAAATTAACAGCTCCGAACTGTGGCTGATGAATGCCGATGGCAGCCAGCCTCGCAAATTGCGGGAGATCGGGGGATTTTCCTATGCACTCACATGGTCTCCCGGCGCGCTACGGCTGGCATATGTGAAAGCGACGTACTGGCCGGGAAAAACCGAAGAAGCACAGATTGAAAGCTATGAGCTGGCGACCGGGCAAACGGAAGTTATGTTAGCGGACTACCTGCTGGACGGCGGCCTGGCCTGGAGCCACGACGGCAGAATTTTTTTCACGCGTGACGACGAGAACTCGAACTCCGAATCCAACGTGTGGTCGGTTCACGTAAATGAGCAGAGCGGCAAAGCGTGGGGAAAACCGGTACAAGTGACGACTGGGCCGGACTACAAACCGCGACCGGAGATTTCCGCTGACGGAAAGCATCTGACGTTCTTGAGGTCGAATATCGCGCCCACAATCTATATTGCAGACATCGATGCGAAGTCCAAAAGGTTGGAAAAATTGCAGCGATTGACACTAGACGAGAGTCGCAGCCGGCCTTACGAATGGACTCCGGACGGCAAGGCAGTTTTGTACGTTTCAGATCGCGATGGCAAGTTCCATATCTATCGCCAGCGGGTTGGGGCTGCCTCACCGGATTTGCTAGTGGACGGTCACGACTCGCCCAGCATCCTGCGATTGAATCCGGATGGGACTGAAATTTTGTATAACGTGCAGGCAACGCACCCGGAAAATGCGACTCCGTCGCCGCGGTCTCCAGGATTCGAACGAGAGCGAGTGGGACTGATGCGCGCCCCAATTACAGGAGGGACCGGGCAACTGCTGCTGGAGGCTGACGGCATCAACAATTTCCAGTGTGCGCGGGCGCCTTCGCGAGTGTGCTTAATGAGCAGATTTGAGAAAAACTCGCTGGTGGTGATGCAGTTCGACGCTGCTACCGGCGCCACGAAAGAATTCTTTCGAACCGCGGAGCCGGGATGGGCAGATTACAACTGGACGCTATCGCCTGACGGGAAACTGCTGGCGCTATGCAGACAGGCGAGGGTTTCGCGGGATGCGACGATTCGATTGGTGTCTGTACCCGACGGAGGTGAACGGGTAATTCATATCAATGAGTGGGCAGGAATTGTGGCAATAGATTGGGCGGCAGACGGAAAAAGCTTCTGGGCTAGCGCAATTTTGCGGGGCGAAACACGCGCGCTGGTCAGCATCGACCTGAAGGGAAATCTTAAGACCGTTGTTCCAGGCGACAAACCGTTTATTGGCTGGGCGATTCCTTCGCGCGACGGGAAAAAGTTGGCGATGTGGGAGTCGACTGGCGGCTCGAACGTGTGGCTGCTGGAAGGATTCTGAGCGCGGTGCGCTTGTACGTTTCGCGCCAGGCTTCAGGGGTGTTTGATCGGCGGAAAAATTTCCGTGCGCGTGATTCCCTGACTTTCGGTTACGTAATAAAGACGGTTTGGCTTCAGGTCTTTTAATGCGTCGAGTTGGCCGCTGGGCCAACGGATTTCCAGGAGATCGACTTTTTCGACACTGCCGATGCCGAAGTGCACGCGCAAATCGTTCTGCGAGAAATAGCCGCCGCCGCTACGCACTTCGTCAATTTGCTGGTGCGGTTTTGTTTCGCCGGCAACGTGGGTGACGCAACGGAGACGTGCGCCGATGCCGCTGCGATTGGATTTTGTGCCGATGGTGCGGATCTTGATCCAATTATTTTTCAACGAAGAATCGCAGCGGAGTAATTGCGGGTAGTCGTTGACACAGTTGACCACCACGTCGATGTCGCCATCGTTGTCGAAATCGCCGAAAGCTGCTCCGCGCGAAGAAGATGGCGTGGAGATTCCCGGCCCTGCATTCATCGAAACGTCTTCGAAGCGGCCATTGCGCAAATTCTTGTAAAGCAATTTGCGCTGCGGATAGCCGGCTTCGGTGGTGAGCTGCTCAACTTCCGGATACACATGGCCGTTGCAGATTAAAATGTCCGGCCAGCCATCGTTGTCAAAATCAAAAAAGCCGCAGCCCCAGCCGAGATATTGCGTGTGCTTGCCGAGTCCGGCATTGAAGGTGGTGTCTTCAAACGTGGCGCTGCCGAGGTTGTGATACAGCGAAGGCGTATCTCCGGCGAAATTTGTTTTTACGATGTCGAGATTGCCGTCGAGATCGTAATCGGCCGCGGAGACGCCCATGCCGGCTTGTGGCTTGCCGTCGGCACTGAGAGCACAGCCGGCTTCCATCGCGATGTCGGAAAATTTTCCATTCTTCAGATTTTGATAGAGAGCGCTGGCGGTGGAATCGTTGGCAACGTAAATATCCGGCCAGCCGTCGTTGTCAAAATCGGCGATTAGAACGCCGAGGCCATACGTGCCGTTGGCGGAAAAAATTCCAGCGGATTCGGAGACGTCTTTAAAGGTGCCGTCACCATTGTTGTGATACAGAATATTTTTGCCGCCGATCAGCCCGGGCGGGCCGCACGCGACCATTACACCTTTATATAAGCAGGGGCCGGACTCGGGGACCGGCGCGGTCGCCAGATCCATATCAATGTAATTCGCAACGAAGAGATCGAGTTTGCCGTCGCGATCGTAATCGACAAAGGCACAGCCGGAGTTCCAGCGTTTACCGTTGCCGGCGACGCCGGCCTTTTCGCTGACGTCGGTGAAAGTGCCGTTGCCGTTGTTGTGATAAAGAACGTTTTTGCCAAAGTAGCTGGCGAAAAGATCGTCGAAGCCGTCGTTGTCGTAATCGCCGACGCAGACGCCTTGTCCCCAGCCGGTGTGTACCAGGCCTGCTGCGGCGGTGACGTCAGTAAAAGTGCCATCGCGATTATTTTTGAAGAGGTGCGAATGCGGTTCCTGGCCTTTCGGAAAACCCTCCAGGCGCCAGCCGTTGACCAGAAAAATATCCAGCCAGCCGTCGTTATCGTAGTCGTAGAAAGCGACGCCGCAGCCGGTGGTTTCGAGCAAATATTTATTTTTATGTTCGCCGCCAAAGATTGTTTTTGCGCTGAGGCCGGATTCTTTGGCCACGTTGAGGAAGTTGACGCCAAGAGACGGAGTGAGGGCAGACGCGGTCGGCTTTTGCGATGCGACGGGTGATTGCGCTCGTCCTGCGAAGAGTGGACGAACTCCCCCCAGGATATTCTCCAGCGACAGCACGAGCGCAGAACGGCTGAGCGACTTAAGGAAGTTGCGGCGCGGAAAAAACAATCGAGCGAACCCTTTCCGAAGCGGGCCCGAAACGGACCGGCTATTGTCGGGCAATGTCGCGTGCTACACTCTGGCCGTTTCGTTTATAGACAGCGCAGCGGAGCTTTGCAAGCGAGGCACGCTGCTCAAAAGTTTCTCATGCAAATGACAATGCGACTAGCCGTTCGACGTTCTTGTTCGATGATAGTTCGTCTTTTGGCGTTGGCTTTACTTGTGATTTCGTGCGGCTCGGCTGCTATCCATGCTGGCCAGCAATCGGTGCAGGCCAGCGATGAACCGAAAAAACTGGAAATATCGCGCACGGCACGACCGTGGGAATTTCTTGCGGCGGTCGGAAAGCGCGCGGGCCTGCTGGGGAACGAATCGGGAAAAGTGGAAACGTGGGTTTATCCACTGAAGATTTTGCGCGACCTGCGCCTGACGATTTTGACCGAAGGACGCGAAATTCCCGCTGAGACGCTGGTTCGAACCGTAATCGCGCATCCTGAATCGACGACGCTGGTGTACACGGGAGACACATTTTCGATTCGCGAAACTTTTTTTGTTCCTGTGGATCAGCCTGGAGCGGTGATTGAGATTCAAGTGGAGACCGAGCAGCCGCTCGAACTGCAAGTAAGTTTCATTCGCGATTTTCAGCTGGAGTGGCCGGCGTCCATGGGCGGAACTTACGTTGCTTGGAGCGGCGACTTCCGTGGATTCGTGTTCGGCGAGGACCACCAGAAATTTGCCGCGCTGGCTGGATCACCGACCGCCGCGGAACCGCAACTGGAATACGAGACCAACTACGGCGGGACGCATATCAGTTCAATGAAGCTGGGCGTGACCAGCAAGGGCCGCGACACCAAAATCATCGTGATTTCCGGCTCAGTGAATGGCCGCGCCGAAGCAGAAAAAACGTATCGCCTGCTTACATCTGATTACCAGCGGCTTTGGAAAGAATCCGCGGAATTTTACCAGCAATATTTGCAACGTACGACCAGCATGGAACTCCCTGACCAAGAGCTGCAGAAGGCTTACGACTGGTCACGCGTGAGTTTGATTCAGGGTTTGGTCGCAAATCCGACCATGGGAGACGGATTGATTGCCGGCTATCGAGCCTCCGGAGAAAGTTATAGGCCAGGGTTTGCGTGGTTTTTTGGCAGAGACTCACTCTGGAGCGGACTGGCTCTGAATAGCGAAGGCGATTTTGCGACCACGAAGACTGCGCTGGAATTCATTGCAAAGTTTCAACGCGAAGATGGAAAAATTCCACACGAGATTGCGCAAGGCGCGAGTTTTGTGGATTGGTTCAAGGGCTATCCGTATGCGTATGCATCGGCGGATGCAACGCCACTCTATATTGCTGCGGTGGATGATTACGTTACGAGCAGCGGCGATGTGGCGTTCGCCAAAGCAAATTGGGACCACATCGCCAAGGCTTACGAATTTCTGCGTTCCACTTATGACGCGAACGGGTTTCCAAAGAATTTTGGCGTTGGCCACGGCTGGATCGAAGGTGGGCCAATGCTGCCGATCGAAAGTGAGTTTTATCACAGCGGACTGGCGGTGGCGGCGATTCGCGGGCTCGCTCACCTTTCCCAGCTGATGGGACAAGACGCGGAAGCGAAATCGTTGACGCAAGAGTTCGAAAAAGAACAGCAGCAATTGAACGAAGCGTTCTGGTCGCCCGAAAAAAAGTTTTTCGCGTTTGCTGTGGATCGGGACAACAAGCGTGTGGACGAGCCGACAGTTCTTACGACTGTGCCGATGTGGTTCGGCCTGACCGACGAGGCAAAATCGCAGCAGACGATTGCAGAGCTTGCAAAGCCCGAACACCAAACCGATTGGGGGATGCGCATCATTTCCAATCGCGCGCCGAAATATAGCGGCGGCGGGTATCACTACGGCTCGGTGTGGCCGCTCTTCACAGGGTGGGCGTCCGTCGCGGAATATCGCTATCACCGGCCGCAGCCTGCTTACGATAATTTGCGCGCGAACGCGCTGCTGGCGCTCGATGGATCGCCGGGGCACGTGACGGAAGTTTTGTCCGGCGATTACTACCAGCCGCTTTCAACCAGTTCGCCGCACCAGATCTGGTCCGCGGCAATGGTCATCAACCCGATGCTACGCGGAATGTTTGGACTGCAGTTTGACGCACAGGCTCACACGCTCACTTTTACTCCGCACGCTCCAGAGTACTGGAAAAACTTCGCGATTCATCACATAGCGGTTGGGAATGATTCGCTGGATTTGCATTTTTCACGGACGGCCGATGCAATTACGGTGATCGCCGACCATCCGGGTGGCGCCGAACTGAAGATGGATTTTCGGCCAGCTGTCAGTCCAAGGGCGGAAGTTCTCAGCGCTACGTTAAATGGGCGGCGGGTACTGTTCCGTATCGAGGCGCATGACAGCGATCAGCACGTGGCCGTGCAGACGAGTCTGGCATCGGGCCGAAATACTCTGAGGATCGCCCTTCGCAACGATTTCGCCATCACCTATGAGCCGCACCTTCCGACTTTGGGTAGCGCGAGCCAGGGCTTGCGAATCATTTCTGAAACATGGACTGATTCGCGCGACACTTTAACGCTGCAGACAGAAGGACTTGCGGGTCATGCTTATGAGCTCGCCGTCTGGGGCAAAGAGCAGATCAAGTCAATCGATGGCGCACGCCTGACGCCCGACGGCGCGATCGAAGAAACGTTTGCAACGGCCAGTGGAAGCTCTGCCAGTGGAGCTTCTGAATCGCAGAGTCAAACGATCACAATTCATTTCAGTCAGACACAGAAACCGCGAAAGGTAAGCGCGCACAATTAATACGGGAACTACTGCTTCGAGGAGGAGCTATGTCCGCACGCGCAAAGGTTCTAGCAATTCCAGTATTGGTGGCAGTTTTTTTTGTTTCGGGCGCCAGTGGGCAGAAACCTGAATTGGACGCCGAGGGCCATCCCTGGTGGCAACACGCAGTCTTTTATGAAATTTATCCGCGCAGCTTTGCCGACAGCAGTAACGACGGCATCGGCGATCTGAGCGGCATCACGTCGAAAATGGATTACCTGAAGACACTCGGCGTGGACGCCATCTGGATTACGCCCTGCTTCCCTTCCCCGCAAGTGGATTTTGGCTACGACGTTTCAGATTACGAGGCGATCGATCCGATGTACGGCACGATGGCGGATTTCGACAAACTTTCTGCTGAATCCAAGAAGCGCAACATCCGCGTGATTCTGGATTTTGTGGTGAACCACACTTCCGACCAGCACAAATGGTTTCTGGATTCGAAGGCGTCGCGAACATCGGAGCATCGCGATTGGTATATCTGGCGAGACGGCAAAGGCCCCGGCCAGCCACCGAACAATTGGCTTTCCACCTTTGGACTGTCGGCGTGGAAATACGATCCAACGAGGAAACAGTATTACTACCATTATTTTTATCCCGAGCAGCCGGATCTGAACTGGCGAAATCCCGCGGTGGAAAAAGCGATGTTTGACACCACGCGTTTCTGGTACCAGCGCGGTGTTTCCGGTTTCCGTCTCGACGCCGTGGATACTCTTTTCGAAGATCCGGCACTGAAAGACAACCCAGTGATTCCCGGCAAGGACAAATTCGGCCGCCCCAACATGGACGAAAAGTACAACAAAAAACTTCCCGAGGTGCACACCGCCCTGAAAGGTCTTCGCAAAGTAGCAGACGAATACAACGCAGTGCTGATCGGCGAAACGTGGACGTCAGACGTTTCCCAGCTCAAGGAATATTACGGAGGCCACAACGACGAACTGCAACTGCCGATGGATTTGCTGTTGAATGGACTGCCGTTTTCCGCCGGAACCTATCGCAAACACGTGGCGGCGATGGACTCCGCGGGTGGTTGGCCGGTGTACGTGATCACCAATCATGACATCACGCGGTCATACACGCGCTACGCCGATGGCAAGCACAACGACGAAATTGCGAAATTGATGGCGGCGTTTTATTTGACGTTGCGCGGCACGGCCATCATGTACTACGGCGAGGAACTGGGAATGGAAAACAATGATCCCAAATCGCGCGACGAAGTGCAGGATCCCGTAGGAAAATTGAGTTGGCCAGCGGATAAAGGGCGCGACGGCGAACGCACCCCGATGCAATGGACCGACGGCAAGAATGCAGGATTTACAGAGGGCAAACCCTGGTTGCCAGTTCCGCCGAGCGCCAAAACACATAACGTCGCAACGGAGGAAAAAGATGCAAATTCGATTCTCTCGGTTTACAGAAAAGTTCTAGCGATGCGGCACACGGAGCCGGCGCTGATTGAAGGCGACTATGTTTCGGTGAACAACGACGACCCGAATGTTTATTCTTACTTGCGGCGATACAAGAACGAGGCGTTCCTGGTGATGTTGAATTTTTCGAACGGAAAACAGACGGTCAAATTTGATCTCGCCCCACAGGGGTTTGCCGTTGCGAAATCAAAGCAGGCGCTGGCGAGTGGCGCGTCGGCAGCGGACGGGCACACCGTGACCCTGGAGCCTTTTGGTTTTTACATCGAAAAGCTAACGAAATAAAGGGCAGAGTCCGGCCCACCATTTCCGCTGGGTGAAGCTAGGCGATGCCAAGTTTTTTCTGCATGTCCTCAAGCGTGATGCCTTTGGTTTCCGGATACCAGAACAGCACCACAAAAAACTGTACCGCCATCATCACCGAGAACAACACAAACGGATAGCCACCCGACTTTGCCGCGACGGTTGGAAAACCCAAGGAAATAATTCCCGCCATCACCCAATGCGTGAAGCTGCCCAGGCTTTGCCCCGAAGCTCTCACCCGGTTTGGAAAAACTTCCCCGATATAAACCCAGATCACCGCGCCCTGCGAAAATGCAAAGAACGCGATGTAGCAGACCAGCAGCGCCACCAGAAGATTTTCGTGGCGATGCGACAGAAAAACGTACGCGACTCCTGCGAGGCACAAAGTTGTTCCGACTGCCCCCGTCAGTAAAAGTTTTCTCCTGCCGATACGGTCGATCAGCGTCATGGCAATCATCGTGAAAATAAGATTGGTGGCTCCGATGGCAACCGCCTGCAGATCAGAAGAAACCTTGTTGAAGCCGGCCTGCGCGAAAATCTGATTCAAGTAATAGAGAATCGCGTTGATGCCGGAAAGTTGATTAAACATGGCAATCGAGACAGCCAGAAAAATGGGAAAGCCATACTTGCCGTTGAAGAGCGAGTCGCCCGCGTGATGCTCCGCGTCAATGGACGTTACGATGTCCTGCAATTCCTGGTCGTAGCTTTCTTCACCGGTGATGCGCAGCACTTCCCGCGCTTCGTCAATGTGACCCTTTTTCGCCAGCCAGCGCGGGCTGCGCGGAATACCGAACAGCATCAGCAGAAAAAATGCCGCGGGCAGCGCAGCGACGCCCAGCTTCCAGCGCCATTCCGCCGTGCCGAGGTTCAAAGTGCCGATCACGTAGTTGGAAAGATAGGCCAGCAGAATCCCGAACACCACGTTGAACTGAAACAGCCCGACCAGCCGTCCACGATATTTTGCCGGCGCGATTTCCGCGATGTACATCGGACCCAGCACTGAAGATCCGCCAATGGCCAAGCCACTGATCACGCGAAAAACGACCAGCGCCGTCCAATTCCAGGCGAACCCGCACCCAATTGCAGAAATAAAATAGAGAATTGCCAAAATCCGCAGGCTGTCCCGGCGTCCGTAGGCATCGCCGGGAATTCCCGCGAGCATGGAACCAAGGATGGTGCCGGCCAGTGCGCTCGAAACCGTTACGCCCAACGCCAACGGAGTCAGGTGAAACAATTCGGTCAGAGCTTGTGTTGTTCCGGAAATCACCACGGTGTCGAATCCAAAAAGCAAGCCGCCCAGAGCAGCGACTACCGTGCTTCGAAGCAGGATTGTGTTCAACCGCATGGCTGCCACCTTTCCGCAATTGGGCTCTGCCAGCGCGGCATTGTATGGGATTCACGACGGCGCAACGAGAATTATTTTCAAGGCGATCGATCGCGCCGAACCGTGGCTGCAATGGAAACGCAACGGCGGGTAGCGTATCGTTCTCAAAGGAACATGCGCACTCAAATCGGAATTGTCGGAGCCGGTCCCGCAGGGCTTTTTTTGTCGCTATTGCTGCAGCGTCTGGGGATTGCATCCGTGGTCCTCGAATTGCATACCCGGAAGTACATCGAAGAAAGAATCCGCGCCGGCGTACTTGAACAAGGCACCGTTGACCTGATGCACGAACTCGGAGTGGGCGAGCGGCTGCAGCGGCAAGGCCTGCAACATGGCGGAATCGAGCTGCGCTTCGCAAAGCGCGGGCATCGTATTGATTTTCGCGAACTGACCGGCGGCAAGTGCGTCACCATCTACGCACAACACGAAGTGATCAAGGATTTAGTTGCCGCTCGACTGGCCGCGAACCAGCCGATTATTTTCGAAGCGGAAAATGTCAGCGTCCACGGACTGGAAAGCGCTTCACCCACGATCCATTTCCGCGCAAACGGAGCCGCCGAAGAGTTGCAATGCGATTTCATTGCCGGTTGCGACGGCTTCCACGGCATCTGCCGTACGTCTGTCCCGGCCGGCGCTCTGCAAACTTACGATCGAGATTATCCTTTCGGATGGCTGGGTATTCTGGCGCAGGCGCCGCCTTCCTCGCACGAATTGATTTATGCCAATCACGATCGCGGATTCGCTCTGTTGAGCATGCGCTCGCCCGAAATCAGCCGTCTTTATCTACAGTGCGAACCGGATGAAGATCTTTCGCTGTGGCCTGACGAACGCATCTGGCAGGAATTGCATCAGCGGCTGGCAACAAAGGACGGGTGGAAGCTGACGGAAGGCCCGATCATCCAAAAAGGTGTGACCGGCATGCGCAGCTTTGTCACTGAGCCGATGCAGTTCGGTAGAATGTTTCTGGCTGGCGATGCGGCGCACATCGTTCCGCCAACAGGAGCCAAAGGATTGAATCTGGCCGTAGCCGACGTGCGCGTGCTGGCCCGCGCGTTAGGGGAATTCTACAAAACCCGAAAAATGGAACCGCTCAATCGCTACTCGGAAATCTGCCTGCGCCGCGTCTGGAAAGTGCAGCGCTTTTCCTGGTGGATGACTTCCATGCTGCACCGCTTCGCGAACGACAATCCATTCGACCAGCGTCGCCAAATCGCCGAACTAGATTACCTGACCAGTTCGCGCGCCGCCTCGCAAACCCTGGCGGAAAATTACGTTGGGCTGCCGATGGATTAAACGCCATTCAAAGGGATTGCGCACCGTTCAGCGACCCCAAACGGCGAAATTTGCAGAACATTATTGCGAAACATGCCGGGCATTCTTTGGCATAATCGCAACTCCGCTATTCCAAGGAGATTGTCTCGATGCCAGAGCAGGAAGTAGATCTCAAAAAACTCTACGACGCGGTCATCATCGGTTCTGGCGCGGCGGGCGGAATGGCTGCCCACGTCCTCACGAGCCACGGATTGCAGGTGTTGCTGCTCGAAGCTGGAAAAAGACTTCCGATCGAGCAGGAATTGCGTTCGATGGAATGGCCCTATGACAATGCCCATCGCGGATTTCTCCCGCCCGATTCGCACTCGTTGACTTTCAATGAGTACACCATCCGCAACCCTCCCTATGGAGCTGGCTTCGAAAAGGCCAAGCATCTGCACAGTTATGTCGGCAGCAGCGACTACGTCAAAAATATTGTGGTGGACGAACGCCAGAATCCTTTCACCGGAACTAATTACGCCTGGGTCCGCGCGCGCTGCCTGGGCGGCAAGACAAACATTTGGGGACGCTTGGCGCTGCGCCTGTCCGATTACGACTTTAAGGCCAGAGACCGAGACGGCTTTGGCGAAAACTGGCCGATCACCTACAGCGACATCGCGCCTTACTACGACAAGGTTGATCTATATCTGGGCATTACCGGTGTGAAGGAAAACTTGCCGTACTTGCCAGACAGCATTTTTCAGCGCCCGACAAAATTAAACTGCGCGGAACTGACCTTGAAACACGGCATTCAAAAGATGGACCGGGTGCTCACGCAATATCGCGCTGGTGTCACCAGCGATGGGCTCAAGCACAACAAATATCGCAGCCGATGCTACGGGCGCGGCGCATGCGAACGCAAAGGCGGTTGCGACATTCACGCCGCGTTCGATTCTCCGACCGGCCTGATCTATCCCGCGATGGACACTGGCAATCTGACTTTACGCACCAATGCGACCGTGCGGGAAATTACCATCGATCAGCAAACCGGAAAAGCCAGCGGCATACATTTCATCGATTCGCAAACCCTGAAGGATTATCACGTGCGTGGGAAAGTAGTGATCGTTGCCGCGTCCACGCTGGAGTCCGCACGGCTTTTGTTACTCTCGAAGTCGCGACTGCATCCGAACGGCCTGGCAAACTCCAGCGGGCACGTCGGCCACAATTTTTGCGAGCACATCATGGGGCCTGGAATAGCTGGTCGCGCGAAAGACCTTGTCGGCAAAGCCCCGACGCTTGATGACGGAAGACCTGGAGGCTTTTATCTCACCAGATTTCGCAACCTGGCCGAAAAACATCCCAAATTCATTCGTGGCTACGGATTTGAAGGCGGTAGCGGCAGCACCATGTTTCCGCGTGGCACTGACACGCACGGCTTTGGAGCCGACTTTAAGGAAGAGGTTCGCAAAAATCAGGGCGCATTCATAGGCATGGGTGCGTTTGGCGAAGTCTTGGCGCGTTACGAAAACTTTGTCGAACTGGATCCCGCGGTGAAAGACAAGTGGGGCATTCCATCGCTGCGTTTTCACTATAAGTTTGGAGATAACGAGCACCGCATGGCCGAGGACATGAAGGAAACGGCGCAGGAAATGTTCGAAGCCGCAGGATTCGAAATTGTGCATGTCAACAGCCGCGTGCTAACCGAAGGGTGGTCCATCCACGAACTCGGCACCGCGCGTATGGGCAACGATCCAAAAACTTCGGTGCTGAATCAATTCGAACAGTCGCATGATGTGAAGAATTTGTTCGTGGTGGACGGCAGCGCGTTCGTGAATGCCAGTTGCCAGAATCCCACTTGGACGATCATGGCATTGTGCTGGCGTTCCTGCGATTACCTGGCGGATGAATTGCGGAAAGGAAATCTCTAAGCCTATGTCTACAGATGATGCCATCAACCTGAGGCAGGACCGCCGTCAGTGGCTGAAAACTTCCGCTGGCATTCTCGGCGCCTCCTTGTTGCCTGTTCCCGCAGTGTCTGGGGAAACGCTGCAAACCGAAACCAAGGCCGCGCCTGCAAGTACTTCTAAGGTCGCCGAAACCAAGTCTTTAGTCCATTTCTTCACTCCGGCGCAGCATGCCTTGCTCGAAGAGTTGTCCGAAACGATCATTCCGGCCGACGATCACTCTGGCGGAGCCAAGGCCGCCAAAGTTGCCGACTACATTGATCAGGTGTTGCGCGAAGGTTTCGACGAAAATCAGAAGGCGTTGTGGCGAGACGGACTGCACTTGATTGATGTGATGAGTCTGCACTATCACAGCAAAAGTTTCGTCAATGCCTCTGCAGAAGACAGGATTTCGCTGCTGACCGTACTTTCCGATCACATCGAGATGACCGATCTTCCCGAAGTGCGCTTCTTTATTGAGCTGAAACGAATGACAGTGCAGGGCTACTACACGTCGAAAATCGGCATTCACGACGAATTGCAGTACAAGGGAAATCGCGTCTTGCAGGAATACGTCGGCTGCGACGATCCAAGCCCCTCCACATCGTAGTTTCGCAGCGAATATTTTAGAAAACGGGACGAGTCTCGATCACGCCCCTGAGGAAAAATCACAAATAGGAATGTTTTGGTGGGCCCGCCAGGATTTGAACCTGGGACCAACGGATTATGAGTCCGCTGCTCTAACCGCTGAGCTACGAGCCCCACGAGTGGTAACAGCTTGATTCTATATTAGTTACGAGAGTTGGGGCAAAGATTTGATTGCACCGAAATGGTGCAGTGTCATAAAAGTGTCATAGTTATCGGTTCGAATCGAGTCAAGTCCCGGCAAAACGAATCAACTCGTTGGTCTCGCATTTGAATGCAGTAAAAATTGCTTGCCTAGGAGTACCTTCCACGCATAGTATCTGCCTCTCCTATGTCCGAGGATTCAAAAGCCGACATCGCATCGAAGTTATTGGACAGCGTCCCGACGTTGCTCATTGTTCTCGGGGTCGCCATGCTGCTTCTGGGCCTTGCGGCAGGTATCACCTACAAGGGTTGGTTCCCGATACAGGAGCCTTCGGCAAGGATAACGGCTGTAGCCGCGGGCATATTGATGGCTGTTGTCGGGATTGTTTTGAGCTATCGGATGGGCGCGTACGTTCCGAAGGCCAAAAAATACGGTATAACAATAACGTCCCCCCAAGACGGAGACCACGTGAATCATCTAACGGTGCGTGGCTCCATCAAGAAGGCTCTACCAAAGGGATTTGTCCTCAAAGTTTTGCGGTTTTACCCCAATAATGGCTACGTACCCCTGAGCACTGCGGTAGTGTCCGTCGAAAAGGGAACGTGGGAAGCAGCAAATTGTTCAACTGGTGGAAATCCCGGAGACACGAGATATCTGACCGCATATCTGATTGGTCCCGCCGGGAATGTTCTGCTCGACTACTACCGGGAAGCAAGTAACCTGCACAACCCAATGCGTGAGCAACTTATGAAACTTACGAATCTGCCAGCAGAGTTTCTCCCGCTAATCACGGAACAAACGCCTGATATGGTCGAGTGCCACCGCGTCAAGGTCTACCGTAGCTAACGCCGGACTTGAAACCTGAGATGTGGCAATTTCTAAATTCTAACGCGGCCGCTGTGCAGGCAGTTACAGCAGTGGCAATTGTTCTCCTCACGCTTGCCCTGACAGCAGCAACGTTCAAATACGTTCGCCTCACAAAGAAAATCGCACAGGCGTCCACCACTCAAGCTGAGGCTGCTCACAAACCTGTCCTCACGCTTAAACGAAGCGAAGAGCCCGCTGCACCTGACGTAGCTGTTGTCACTGAGCGCGTTCGTGAAGCCATGGACGGTCGGCTTGGCGTCAATATTGGGCCGACGTTGGAGATTACCAACATCGGAACAGGCCCAGCATTGCAAGTGAGGTGGACGCTTCACCGCTTTGCGCAAACTGGCGGCTTCATTCCGTACGTCGGAGTCGGAGAGTCCATTTCGCTACAAACGGCTTCCAAGGTGAAGATGGCCGCAGTGCCCACCAATTATGAATTGGAGTGCGATTACGAGAGCATCAGTGGCCAAAAATACGTTTCACGAACGAAAGTCGAGAACAGCACAAAGGTAGTCGGCTTTGACGTTCGAGAGGGCCGGATTTGAACATCATATTCGTCCGCCGCTTTCTCGCGATAGCGTTTTCTTTAACGTTTATCGGGACAGTTGCGTGGACTGTTTTCATTAGCTATCAAGAAGAGACAACCGATTCGTTTCTGAATTTTGGTGTTTTGCACTCGTCTGCGGCATCGTACATCGTCAATATTTTGGCCGTTGATGAAGTAGCGGGAAAGGCGCGCGCGAATGTTCAAATGGCCATCGACCGATTTGCGTTTGTTGAACTCCCCAAGATAAAAGGACCGATTAATGGCAGATTCCTGATGGATGAATTGGAGGTTCGCGTCGGGCCGCTTCAGACCACCGACTTAGCTCCGACGTTCGAAGGCATCGGATTTCTCGCATTGAGCAACTTTGACCCCATTTTCGCGTCGCCCGCCCAGAACTTTACAGCCACCCCTCCTCCTGCCTCAGAGGCTGAGTTCACGCTAATAGGAGACTCCAAGTTGTACCCGTTTGACCGATACATTGTCATCGGAAGGATTTCTTCAGTACTCTTCGCGTCACCAAACAAAAAAGATTTTTCCTATCTCGACTCCAGTGCCACCGCAGTGTATCTGAGAGCGCCAAATTTTGTTATGACAGGTGCCTCCAATCGTGAACTCCTGGCGCGTGAAAGATTGGGCGCTACGCCCGAAGGCTTAAAGCTTGAAGAACAGTTTTTGAAAGACCATCCAGACGCGAGGAGCAGGGTATTTGCCGTACTTTTGCAGCGTCCGTTTTTTCTCAAGGCACTTTCAATTTTTTTGCTTGTCGTTACGGTAGGAAGTGCCATCTACTACGCGTTCATATCCGAAGTTAAAGCCTTTGCTCTCCAAGCATTGGGATATTTTGTTGGACTTTGGGCAGTTCGCCAAATGCTGGTGGCTGGTGGACCTAAGGTGTTCACCATTGTCGATTACACTGTTCTTGTTCTTTACGCGCTTCTCGCGTCTGTCGTTATTGGAAAGGCATTGTGGGCGAAACCTGTTCGTGGGTTCAATCCACCTGCGTAAAATACACAGGGTAGGAAATCAACGAAGGTCTGGTCGGCGTATGGAATCAAACCGTTGACGCAGCAAAATACGTTGGATTGGCAGCAACAGAAATCCCAGCGGCGGCCCCTACCAATGCCTTATCACATGCACGGCTATCAGGCACAGTATTACGGCACCGACGATTAGAAACTGGCGGAGAAGTTTATTCGTTCGTTGAATATCCAGACTGATGTTATATGTACTCGACTTCAAATCTTCGATTCCATCGATTACGTGGGAACGGAGGGCGGCCACATCCTTTTCGAACTGAGACTGGTCGGCCATGCGCGGATTCTATCAGAACCAAAATTCGCTCGCGTTTGAAAGAATGACCCTACTCACTGCCGCTTTCGATAGAAGCATCAATCATCGCCTTCTTGCGAACTTCGTCGAGAGTGCCTTTGATCAGGTTCATCACAATCCACACCGCGTTAAAGAGGCATATTTTTCGGTGCCTTTCGTCGCTGTAGAAGGAATCTACCTCGGCGACGAAACGCTCGTACTTAACATTCGCAATGAACTGATTCCAATTACTTTCGAACGATTGCGTAACGTCGATGTAGCAGTTATCTATGTCGATATCGGACAGTCCCCAAGTGGAAAAACAGTGACCTTGGTAAAGCCCCTCGACATATCCAACAATAAATGCCAGCTTCGCGTCGGGAGTCAGGGTCATCCAGCGGTTACCGTCGAGTTTTCTGTTAAACAATGTGATGCCTTGTCATTCGGTGTCAAAACAGACCAATAGACATTTTGTTTTCATTCCACTCGTTCGCTTCCGATTACCCGAAATTCGTTGACATCATCGATTAGGTAGTTTCGTGCGGCGGCCAGTAGATTCGAAAGTGGTTCGGTTCTGTCGTCTCGTACGACTCCCGGTTGAACGATGCAGACGTCGAATTGAATTTGCCGTGGTCGTTCGGTCAGTATCTGAATGGCAGTGGCTTCATTACCTTTTTGATAGCCCGGAACGCTCGCCAAGGTCGCACGGTGCTTCAGTCGATTAAGAAATTGGTCAGGTCGAAGCCAGACGCATGACTTGATTGCCTGCGCGCATACTTCCTGTAAATCCTCGACGCGATTCCCGGGAGCATCCGCGTCGCTAGCTTTGCAGTGATACATTTCTACTCGCGGCCCCCGAGGGGTTTCGCGAATTGCAATGAAATCGGCCATCTCGAGGGCCCCATCGTCGCAGAAGACGACTGAGGTATCCGACCCAATCAGACGTGCCCTTAACCACTGGAAGATAGATTGACCCGCACCTGCTGGTACCTTCTCGGAGGTAATTTCTACGTTCGCGGTTCGCCAGTCGACGGCTTCAAACGAGTCGTTTGGAAAAGGTTCGAGGGCGAGCGGAGTCGGAGACAAGGTTTGTCCTTGAATCGCCGACAAGTCCGACCGATACATGAGGGGCGGGATTTCGTTCAAGTATTCCTCGACCGAGATTTCTTCACTTCCATAGTGGACGATAATATCTGGCTCATGGTCGGTAGCAGCTTGAAACATATCTCCGTTATCGAACGAGAACTGGCCTTGCCACTCGACTTCTGAATTTGTGGCGGAAAAGATTAGGTGGCCCCGTCGGCTTTCGATGATTTTGAGCTCGAAATCCAGCAAATTGTCTGTCGCCATCTCCCCATTTGCCTTTTGATAACTTACTATTAGCGGCTCTTCGTAAAGGTCTGCCGGCCAAGTCATCGCGATGATGCTATCGGGTACTTCAGTTAATTCCTCGCCAGTGGACAATAGGTCGAGCCCTGAGCCCGTCGGTTGCAAATTGCGGCTCGAAATTCGATTGGCGAGACGGTTGCACCAATCCAAGAGTTCGGGAATCCTGTCATATCGATTACTCCATACCTTGGACCCAATACTTACTCCAATGGTGATGCTGTCTCCATTTTCCAGCGCCTTTCCGAAGCAATGGCCCCGGTCAAATGTCCTGGCGTCCGTCGGCTGGACAGCCTTGTCAGCTGTCGGCCCAGCTATTATTCGATACGACTCGGACTGGCCCAACTGGTTTCGTTTGCGCATGCCAACGCTAAAGAATTCTGCATCTTCGAGGTCATTTAGCACTCGGTTGATTCTGGTATTGGAAAGTGCTCGAGGCCTGCCGTTGGCAATTGCTTTGGCCAAACGGTTGTAAAGCTCGTTTTGACGGCGGGAAGAACAGATGAATAGCAGCCTTGAGTTTGAGTCGTAGTAAAAGACCAAAAGGTCATAGGCTATGTTCACGAATCGGTCATCGCCGGACCAGTCCGCCCTAATGGCCTCTCGAGTGAGGTAAACGGCGGCGCCATGAGGGTCGCTGACACCTCTGAAGATTATTTGCATTTTGCCAGGAAATTTCGGTTCCACGTTTACGTCAGCACCATCCATGACCGAGAATATCTTGACGTGGAAATACGGCTGGACCGTATACAGGGAAAAATCCTGCATGTCGGGCGCGGCATCGATGGCGAAGCTGTCGATGACTTCTCGGGTTCTCCTCACGGCTTCAATTCTCCCGGCAGCGAGGTTCTGCACAATGTCACGCCACACGGCGCCTGTTTCGTAAAGGTCTTCCAATTCCTCACTACTGCTCGTCGGTTCTGCCAAAAATGTAGCGCCACCAATGTGTTCGTGAGCGGTTCGCGCGAATCTACCGATGAACTGGAGCGTGATAGCGAGTGATTTATGAGGGCTATGAATGGCCGCTATCTTAAGATTTGGCAGATTGAATCCTTCTCCAAACATATTTACGCAGACAATTCCATCGAGCTCGAAAGCTCTGAGTTTGGTAATAATCCCTTTCACATGAGTAAGAGTGTGAGAGCCACTGACGAATGCAAGTCTAAGGCCTGTGTTGTCGTCATATATGCTTTTGAGTTCTTTCGCGCGTGCAACGGTGTCGGTCCGTACCATCACAAGGTGTTGGAGTTCAGCTGCGCGGTCTTCTCTAAACTTGGCCTCTGTCGAACGGGCAATAGCTATGTCAATGGATGGAGCATTTCCAAGCTCCACTGGTTGGAACGTAATATCTCCAAACACTCGGTCTTGCGATGCCCGGCGGAGGTCGTAGGTGAATACTAGTTTCCCTTTGATTTCCTTTTCATCACGGCGAAAAGGTGTCGCCGTGAATAGAACTTGTTTTGCACGATGCAGGAGGTCCAAAAGTCGGCTCCACGTTTTTGCAGGCGAGTGGTGAGCTTCGTCAACCAGCACCAATTCGAACAAATCATCCGGTGGTGCCGGTATCACTCCATCTCTTGGGCTTACGCTCGGTACTGTCGCTACGACTACATCGTATTGACGTAATTCCTCCCATTTGTCGTTTGAATCGATGATGCCTTCAGTGGCAAACACCCGGGGAGTAGGTAGAGCAAGGGGAAGCGCTTCCACCTTCTTCAAATCCACCAAGGCATCGAAGTTTTCCGCGATTTGCTCTCGGACCAATCTGCTGGGAGTAAGGATTAGTACGCGTTGAGCTTTTAAGACAAATGCTAGCGCCATTAGCACCGTTGTTTTGCCGGACCCCGTAGGCATCGTCACAATCGCGGAGTGGTTTGAGTTAAAGAAATGCGCCGAGACGGAGTGTATCGCGGCTATCTGGGCAGGTCTGAAGCCCGCTCCACCAGGGCCACTGATGGGGAAGCGAAGACTGTTGTAGTGGTCCGAAAAATAGCCCATCTAGGCGGACACCCGAGAGCGAGCAGAAAACGGCTCACACTGAACTGAGACGGTCTCCATGGGCTTGGTTACTCCATGAGGTACTATCTCATTATAACACTAAAGGTGGCCCGCCTTTAACGTTGCAGTTTTGAGTAGATGTCAAAGAATTACTATTCGCGATGCAATGCCTGCCGGTGATAAACCGCTGTGTCCCAGGACGAATACGCCAAGCTCATAAGACAATAAGACGCTGCAATCATGCATGATGCTCAAAACGCCATTAAAGCCTTGCGGCTCGAAATGCTGGCTCTCACACCGCAACAATCGAAAAGTGGAGGCATATCTTTCGTCATGGGGATTCCAAAATGGTGCTAATGCCTGGTCAGTGGCGCGTCAGGTCGTTTTGAACAACGGCTTGTGGAGCGGGCTCTTCCAAAGCTGCTGTCTGCCGAGATAATTCTAATTTTTTAAGTGCCTCTATCTTGTTCGCATCGAGCACTTGGGCGTACCGAGGAACGATTTGAGAAGAACTGTGCCCGAGCATTTGGGCAATCGTAATTGGTGATACACCTGCTGCCGTCATGCGCGATGCGAAAGTGTGACGCAAATAATATATTGGCCGAAAGCTAAGGCCAGCTTTCTTCAGCGTACTTGCCCAAGCCTTTCGACCACCTTGCAGCTTATGCCGCTTGTTCGAAAAGCTTGGGAAAACCCACTCAGAGTGCTCTGGACCAACCAGGCTGCGCCACCTCAGCAGCTCGGCTTTGCAAGTTGCCGACAGTGGCACAATCCTTACTCCTGCCGCGGTCTTGCTCTTCACCACCAGCAAGGCGCTGTTCAAGAAATCTATGTCATCCCAACGCAGTCCGAGCATCTCTCCGGTTCGCATTCCCGTCTCAACACCTAGCAAAATCAGTGCCCGAATGCGTGGTCGAGCAACACTCAGCAATTTCTCTTGCTCTTCCCACGTAAGAATATGAGGTTTCCGTCGCTCTTTGCTCTCATTCTGACGGAACTGTCCAAGGTCGAAAGGACTTCGCGCAAGCATGCGCTCACGTTCGGCCTGCTTTAGAATCTGCGAAAGAAACTGCAGGTCTCTGTTAATAGTCGCAGCTTTTACCTTCGCCTCTCGCCGACTACGAATGAACTCTTCAATTCTCGCAGCACTGATATGGCATAGGAGCGTCTCTTCCGAGAAGAACGTCAGCAGGTTCTCTCGGCTCGATGCGTACCGTCTGCGCGTATTGTCATGACTTATGCGCTTAAGATATTTTTCGGACCACTCGCCGAGCTTAGGAGAGGGTTTCAGGAGGTCGAAGCGGCCTTGAGCAATTTCGGCATGCCGTATGTCAAGTTTTTGCTGGGCTCGTTTGCGGTTCTTTTCTCCCGTACCCTCGAAGTGCTGCTTACCATCCACTGTGTACGACATCCAATAAGGCCCGCCCGGATACCTGCGATACAGCCCCACTTTGCGCTCACCTCTCCGAGAAATCGCGAGGATTAGAAAACCCCGTCAATTTCCATGTCAAAAAACCCAGCAAATCCGGCGATTTCTCAGGTCCACGCATCGCATTAGAAAATTTCAATTTTCTAACCCTTTGCTCTCCGGCAAACGTGAAATGCCGTCCACACTGAAATCCCGTATTTCTCAGCTAGCCCTTTGAAACTCATCCCGCCCTGGCGTCTGTCATATCTGACCCTCGTGACTAATCCTGCTGAGAGTTCTCGCAATGGCGGTCTCCCTAGCCGCTTGCCTTTGGCTCTTGCGTTTCGAATTCCGGCCCTAACTCTTTCTCCGGTCAACGACCTTTCTAGTTCTGCGACCGCACCTAGCACCGTGAACACCATTTTCCCGGTCGGGGTGCTTGTATCGACTTGTTCCGACAACGAAACAAACTCAATGCCAAGTGAGCGGAACGTCTCTAGCGCGCGCAACAGATGCGAAACAGACCGAGCGAAGCGGTCGAACTTCCAGACGGCAACAATGTCAAAATGTCTGCGATGTGCGTCGGCCATCATCTTGTCAAGCTGTGGCCGCGAATCTTTGGCACCGGAAATGCCGGAATCAATGAACTCCCCCGTAACTTTCCATCTTCGATTTCTGCAATACTCTCTTAGTTCTCGCATTTGCATTTCTGGTGATTGCTTCAGACTTGTGGAAACTCTTCCGTAAATAGCAACTCTTCTTTCGTTCTTCATTTTCTCTATGACCTCTGGCTATAGAAAAAATGAAACATTCGCCGAGGGCAACCTAAATCTGACTCGCTCCCGTCATGCATCCGGGTTTGCAGGGATATATACGTGCGCAATCACATGTGCAAACTGCTTCCTAAACTTAAGTTTCGATGGACGTGGACCTCGAGTCGTCGCAAACAAGATGCTTTGGCCGGATGAGGAAAGACGAGGCCTTTGCAGCAATTTCAGTCTGATATATATGTACTTGCCTTTCTTTTCTGCTTTCATTTCTATCGCTCCTAACTAGAGTCAGATTTTGATTTACTTATGGCCGAGTGCGTTTACAGAACTTCTGAGTTTGCGAATCGCTGACGTCGATTTCCTATCGCCGTTCGAGAATTCATCGGCGTCTTGGCTCAGGCTTTCAATCCACTCTTGAAGTACCACCCGACTGAAGCGAACACACCGCGAAGAGATACGAATCACTGGAATCCGGTGCTGGGATATCAAGTGATAGAGGCTCCCGGGCCGGATGTGCAAGAAATCAGCCGCCTCCGAAACGGTTAATAAACGGTCATCCTGCGAAGAAGAGAATGAGTTCGTCAGTTCGTTGGTTGAATTCATGGCACGTCACAGAATTCATACTCAACCTCAAAATCAACATCGGTGCGCAACGTTTTTATGGAGTATTCCAAGGCCCAGCCGGAAGAAATGAAATAGGTAATATCAGCCTCGCCGGCAAGTTCCTCCCATCGGAAAAACCAGTGCCATTTACTCGAGTCGCGCATGCCAGCAACGAACAAATGGAAGTGCAAGTTGTCGCCGAAAGCGCCACGTTCAGTGACTCTGAACCAAGAGAAATAACCAGTTCCGACAGCGCTTCTAATTTCATCAATCCACAAACGGAAGATACTGTCGGCCTTCGAAAGCGAAGGAGAACCACGGAATGTTAAAGTGGCGAACCATTGCCATTTGTAGCGGGACAGCCACTCCAAATAACCTTCGCGCAGTTTTTCCACATTCATTAAGGCACCTCTCTGACTCTGCTTGCCTATAATTCTTGGTTCAACGCGCGATGATTTTGCAGGATTTGATGAAGGCTCTCAATCGGAAGTGATTGAGGAAAATCCGTCTGCTTTTTGAGGAAGGGCAGTAAATTACGTCGGAATTTCTTAGCGGACCAATTTCTCTACTTGTATGTAATAGGTCTGAGCACTGCGAAAATCTTTTTCACTGTCACCATGGCTCAGAGCCGAGGCGATTTCTTTTTTGGAGAGATGTTGCTTCTTGAGACGCAAAGCCTTTTTGAACCTCTTCGTGTCCAGTGGCCTCCCTGCTCTTCCTTTCCCAACCAATTCGTTCTGAAATGCTGTCACGGCCTTGTTGGCTTTTCTCCATATTTCATTTGTTACCTTCTCTCCGACCAAGCAGATGAGGTATGGCTGTTCTGCCCGGTGAACTACAAAGGTGATGCCTTCCGGATAATACGCGAATAATTCGAGCCGAGTGAGAATTGTCGAACCATCTTCATCATCTATCTCGACAAATTTTGCCTGTCCTGACTGGATTAATTTTTTGAGATACTTCGGCACGCGCTTGGGGTCAGATTCAAACAAATAGACGTATGGCTCCTCGCTATCTGGATGCGGAACTATTGGCTCTAACTGGCCCCTTCTAATACGTACATGAAAGGTTGAGCCCCAAGGAATCAGTGCATACGGCTCAAAACGGGGTGTCCGGTTCCGACGCTTCAGCAGCACGCCGAAGCGACCGACATACCGGAGATAGGATTCAAGCGTTTGTCGTGTATTTGAATCTGGAGCCCCAATCAAGAAACGACGAACGCTCCCTAGTCTGCCTGCCGGGTACCCAAAATTGCGAAAGAACTTCTTCAGATAATCTGGGCACCGATTAAGCGCGTCCTCCAGAAGTGTCGTAAGTTTCTCGGTCTCTGCAAGAAAAAACTTAGAATTACGGAGCTCTTTCCACTTTCGATTGGTTTCGGCCTCCATTGCATCGATTTCTCGATTTCTCTTTTCTTCTCGACCTTTTCTTGAGTCCATTGAAACCTTCTTAACAACTATTCGGCGGCAGGAACGAGAAACTCGGCCAGTCACTGACCTTTGGTCCGCACCAAAGTCAATTTGGCTGAAATTTTTGCCAGTCCCAGCACAATCCCTGAATTCGTCATCACCGCGTCCGGCCACTTCTTTTCAGCGGCCTTTTTCAACAGCTGAAAGTCATCTGGGCTCATCTTTACGTTAACTTGAACAGTCCTTTTCATGACCTCCTGTATCTGAGTTTTGCCATTGCCAAGCAACGTTACTATTGGTACCTTTCGTACCCATGCATGGCTTCATCCCCGACCTCCAAGCCGCTCGACTGCGAAAAGCTGTAAGGCGGTACAAAAACCGCGTAAAGCTGCGCAAACCTTGGAATAGGTTGACCGACGAGGAACTCTGGAGAAAGGTTTTGGGTCAGGTCGTCGTGATTGGCAGAGCGGAACCCGGCGACCGGCTGCAACACAACTCCAAAATGAAAAACAAGGTCTCGGTCAAAAGATTGAGTCGTTTTCAAACGGATGCTGACCTGCAGAGGTACCTGCACGAATTGTTCGTGAAGCTGAACGTCAGGTACGTCGGAACCGATTGGAAGAAGGATTGGAAATCGAAGGCGTCGGTTAAGAATTTCAGAATCTTGATGGCAGCTGGTGGACCAAAGCAGTTCTTTCAGAACCAGATTGCAAGCTGCAAGACCGAAGAGAAGAGGATTGACATCCTGCGCGCAACACTGAAAGGGTATGGAAATAAGAGTGCCCGTGACACGCTAATCGAATTGCGATTGGCCGAGAACTGTATGGCTCTAGATGCGCGGATATATGGCGTGCTGAAAAAAGTGAGAGTGAAAGTCAGCCCCGATGACATCTACAAACAAATTGAAAAGGAACTGAGGGAGAAAGTCGCTGAACCGCTGGGTATCCAGGCAGCTCTCCTCGACCGCATTTTGTTTAGGAAGTACGCCGACATCCTGAAACAATTGTGAATCGTTTTCAGGAATCATGAGCTGTTTTCTGTATTCGTCGCGGCGGACTCGCCGACTCGCCTGATGCATGCCTCGAGTGTCTTTCTCTGACGGAATTTACTTTCTTTCACTTCACGAATTCATGTGCTTTAACTGCGCCTCAATGCAGCCTTCGATACCGAAATCTTAAGTGCACTGGTCGTTCTTAGTTTTCTCCATACCGAGTCCTCTTTTCGCGTGGTTAAGACTTGAAGTTTCAAGTCGTTACGCAAGACCGCTCATGGAGCACCGCAGACTGTGGGCAATCTGAAACGCACGGCTTTTCTGGTGCTCGTTCTCCACCAAAAACACCTGTCATTTTCTCTTGGAACTGGCATAGAATTCGTCCCGTTTGTTGACAATCTCGTGCGCTTCTTTATTGCCATTACCGACAGCGATTGGTTTTCTTACCTTTCTACGCTCGGTCCACTCGATGAAGTTAACTTTTGGCAACCGAGCGGAACCGTTGACTTCAAGGCCCTTCTTCCAGGCGAACCCTTTTTATTCAAGCTGCATAGCCCGAACCATTTCATTGTTGGCGGAGGATTTTTCAGCCACCACAGCATCCTTCCGTTCAGTCTCGCTTGGTCTGCGTTTGAGACGAAGAACGGCGTGAGAACTCAAGACGAGATGAGAGTCCGCATTGAGAAATACAGAAGGTCGGTACCAAATCCTAAAGAGGATTACTCAATCGGTTGCATCCTGCTCGAATCACCATTTTTCTTTGATAGAAGCGACTGGATACCACTTCCCAACTGGCAAAAGCAAATCGTCCGAGGAAAAGGATTCGAAGCTGAGGCGGAGCCTGGGAAATCTCTCTGGGACCGGGCCGAATCAGTCTTGCGCGCTAAACATCTCGTCCCACAGGAGGAAGCTGCCCTTCTGTCCGGCAAACCTAAATTCGGAGCACCTCAGACAATTCTTCCGCGCCTAGGACAAGGGTCATTTCGCATTCTGATTACGGATGTCTACAAGAGAACATGCGCTATGAGCGGCTCGCACGTGCTGCACGTCCTGGACGCGGCTCACATCAAGCCTTACTCGAAAGGCGGGGAGCA
Source organism: uncultured Acidobacteriota bacterium (assembly GCA_963732135.1). Lineage (GTDB taxonomy): Bacteria > Acidobacteriota > Terriglobia > Acidiferrales > UBA7541 > Acidiferrum. The sequence continues at coordinate 658,202 of CAVSYC010000006.1, read as the reverse complement.
CATCGTAAGCAATGGCCTCTTGCTTCGGCAAGACCTCCACACGCTGTTCGACCGGGGATACCTAACTGTCACGCCTGAATACAAGGTCGAGGTTAGTCAGAGAATCAAAGAGGAATTCAACAATGGGAAGGAATACTACGCGATGCACGGAATGAAGCTAGGGGTTCCTGAATCGAACTCCTTTTGTCCTGACCCGCAACTGCTTAGGTGGCACAACGAAAGCGTCTTTGTTAGCTAGCTAGTGTTAGGCGGTCGTCGTTATTGAACCGGGCGGATGTCGAGAATTTGGTATTTAATGGTCTCCTTCTTGCCTTGATTACCGCCCTTATGACAGGTGATGTACATATTCTTTCCTTTTATTTCGGCCGGAAATGACTCTCCATCGGTCAACCAATCCAATGAGCTCCAACGCCAACGCGCTGTTCGGGTTAAGACATAGCGGATGCCATTCGACGTGACGATTTCATTTAATCTGTAGACTGCGTTTGTTTGTGTCTGACCGCCGTAGGTGGTCGTACTGCAGTTAACAGAGCTGTCGTTCCCGGTACAGTTTGTATTTGAAGTCTGTGGAGTACTGGTCGTGTAATCGAATTCCCGAGTGTTATGCGACACCGCCACAACAGTGAGCTTCTGTGCGCTCGCTACCATCGGCATTCCAAGAACCGACATCGAGACGACAATTCTAAGCACTCTTTTCATTTCTTTCTCCCAACTCACAATATGACTTTCCGGCCCGTGACTCCCTAACCCGAATCGTAAATGATGCTTTATCCTGGCCCTATTTGGTTTGGTGTTCGAACGACAATTTCGGGAACTCCACGGTACGAGGAAATTGTCCCAGTAACACATACTTTCTTGGGAACTTGCCCGACCGCGGAGCGGTCTGAACTCCAAATCAGTATTGTGAAAACTTGCTTTGGATAAGGTTCATCCAGATTGATGAAGGTGGGCTGCCCTTTTGAGTTCGCCGCAAAGTGTTCGCTCGCTACGGCTCCACAAACCGTCGCATTCTCACCAATGTGATTTTTGGCATCCTTAGCAGATAGCTTTTGCTGCGAACAAATTGGGGTCGAAAGAACTAGGACCAGAAAGAAGCTCAACAGTAGTCGTTTACGCATTTCTTAAGACCTCATAGCGGATTAATGTGACCCTAGGTATCGAGCAAGTGCCTTTTCGCCATCCTCTGTGTTCAATAGTTCGTATCGAAATTGACCGACGGGCTCCTTGCTCGATATCACGGTTATATTGGTAACTGCGAGCCAAAGACCCGTGTCAATCCGGTCTAATTCGTTGACCTCCCAAAGTGAGCCGTCTTCAAGCGTGATATACGCCCCGTTGCTAGAGACTTCTTTAATCCAATGACCACTGCCGACACCAGCATAGCGGTTGGATTCTGCTCGCGCTGAAGTGACCTTCAAGACACGCTCGGTGTAGTTGTTGAGCCACGCATTCAATACCTGGCGTTGAGCAAAGGACAATGCACCTACACCGGAGTCCTTGAGTTCTTGTGCGGACATTACTTGGTCAATCGTCAGATACAGTTGTGGCTGCCGCTCGCGCGTGACGCCACCGATTCCCAGCGCAGAGAACGCTTGGAGAATCACAACCGTCAAAATGAATGAGGAAACACGGGTCATGAGACCTCCGAGCCTTCTCGATAACATTCAACTCGTTCCACCAGAACACGGATTCAAAAAGCACGATGCGGTCTGGACTGCGTCATTTCTTTGCTTGTGATATAACTTGGCAAGCATCTTTCACAGAGTTGCCGAGCGAAATTGTCGATTTACTAAAAATTACGTCTCCGTCCTTGTTGAATACCGCGATTTTATTGTGATGTTGCAACAACCCTTTTCCACCTTCGTGGTCTAGCGTAAGCACAAAATCTGCCTTGTCCAAGCGGTTCGTCACAGTTATTTCCGGACACCGCTGATTCAAGGTCTTAATAATCTCTGCAGTCTGAGGTCGAGCACCACCAGCGAACCAGCTGGAACTACCCCACCCGTTGCGACTGCCACCAGCCGAAGAGCCTCCGCGGCTCTCCCACGACTGACTGTCTGTGACGAGCACTCGAGTTTTGCCGTCGCTGGGACCTGGCGTGGGAGATGGTGGTATTGAACTTAATGTCTCGGGTGCCGGCGCCGGAAGCACTCCTTTGGGCTGCCCAACTGGCGCTTCGACCATGGCCAGAATTACCTTGTCCGGTACACCACCAGCCTTCAGATTTTTCAACGCCGCTGGAGTTGTGTCAAAATCACACGCAGTCGATTTAATTTTAGCGATGAGCACTTCTGCGGAAAGACCTGAGCTAGCCATCTCGGAAATATCGTTGTTAGACAATAGTCGTGAACTAGGTGTTATCGGCGGCGCCATAGGTTCCTTGTGAACAACCGCAGTAGTGACAGGCGGAGTCGGGTCAGTTCCCGATGCTAGTCTGGCCGAAGTGATGGATGAGAGCGATTTGCAAGGCACGTACCCCGTAAGCCCGCTCTCACCCGGAAGCACGATTCGGCACCAGTCATCCCCAGATGTCGAAATCCTGAGAATAATGCTGACGACTTCTCCCTTTTTCAATAGCGCCACGAGATTGCTAGAGGAACTGGCTTCGGCGTACGCCTTCAACGTTTCGGCAGACACGGCAGCCTGTCCCATGTTTTTTTCGTTCGCCATTCCGTCAGTAATGAAGCCAACCATGGCGACAAGCAGAGCGAATAGCTGGGTAGAGCGGGCTCGATTGAAACTGTACATGCATACCTCCGGGCAGACTGCCACACAGGCCTATGTGCACGCGCCGCTCCAAAAACTGGATACTTGCCCCCCTTTATTGTTAAGCACTTACAGAAATTCAAGTCGGCCTCGCGCACAGACGCTCACGCTTAGCAGTGCAAGCATCCGATGAAAGGTCAACTTTAAGTGACGTTATCGCGCTCTAACGTGGTCTTTGATTTGACTTTCGCAAACGGTCCAGCTGACTCGTACACCGCCCTCGCGGCGGCGTAACACTGAATCTGCGTTGTTTTCGTGGCAGCATTAATCCTGCTGCCCCCGATTCGACGATATTCTCGCGGTTCAACACCTCTAACTGCTTGAAACTAAAGTAGTTATCCAACATGCCGAGTCCGGTAATCACCGGTAACTACTTGAAAACAAATGAGTTATACCGCAAAAGTGACACTGAATCGTGGTTTCTAAGCCCTTACCCCAAGAGAGCCGGAAATAATGCGTGTACGGGCGTCTAATTGCGTTCTAGGGTCATTCTTGAAGTATTGATAACTCAACTACTATATAGATGTTTATATAACTAAGAAGGCCTGCTCCGAAGTGTCCATCTATTCGCTCGTGGACACTCATCGATGTGTCCACAATGGCCATCATCGCGACACGCCACACTTCGTCCATGCGTTCAGGCCAGACGCTTAGAGGCAAACTGACAGAAAGCATTTCCTGCGTGTCGCTTCGTCTGGGACGCGCACGGATAAAAGGAGGCAATCGTGCTAAACGTCGAAATCAGATTCGTCGTAGAGGGGCAGGAAGTTTCGTTGGACTCTTTTGCTCAAGCCATCGTGCGGGAAGTTCGCGCTTCGATTCGTGACGAACTTAACCGGAACCTCAGAACACAGGAGACCTTGAGTAATCAGCCTTCGCCAAGAATCGGCGCTGAGCCGTCGAGACAAGCCGTCTCGATTCGCGAAGCGGCTCGCCTACTAAGAGTTTCTCCCCGGACTCTTTACAACCATATTGCGCTGAAGGCCGTCCGAACAGTTAGAATCGGGCGACGCGTCCTAATCCCCATGAAGAGTGTGAACGAAATTGCGTGGCGAGGAATTTCTCAAAGGAGCCACGAAGCCGTTACAACCCTGTGACAGTCCATGACGACACTGAACCAAGCTTATGTCCTGGCCCCGTTCCATCAATTGCTCACAAGTTGTCATACGAATGTTCTCATCGGGCTTCGGCTAGCCGAGAGGATAGATACATTCCCGGGCCCAACTCCAGAAGAGTTGAAGTTCATAAACCTTTCGTTCGGCGGCTACGAACAAGGACTGCTGGAAAGCAAGAATTCCTTCAAGAGATGGCTACTCTTAAACGGTTTTGGGGGCATACACAAGACTATTAGAACCACTCTGGAACGATTTTTTGTATTCAAGTCGATTGAGTCGCGCCTAGCAACGAATCCGACTTTGAATCTTCAAAAACACGAGGCAGAACTTCGCATGGAGGCTCGTAGATTCCACCTGCCAGAACTTATTTCCACGGTGCCTTCGCTGTGCGGAGAGCACCTGCAAATTGAGAGCCACGTAGAGTCATTTAACAATGCGCGGAACTGCCTCGAACACGACAACGGGACAGTTACAAAAAAACGTTGCAACAACCCGTCAAAAGACAAGCTCTTCATTCAGGGGCGCAGATTTAAGATGTTTTTCAAAGACGGAGAACGAGAAGTGCTGGCCGAATTCGGCAAACCCGGACCTGCGAATGCGGCCCTAATGCTGGGAGCTGAGGATTTTGAAATCGAATTCGCACTCGACCAATCCATTGAACTGTCGCTCAAACAGTTCATCGACGTCTTGAATACGTGTGTATTTTTCCGCGCCGATATCGAAACGAAGCTGATAAAGAAAGTCCCTAGCGGATAAGCCTTCGGTCTCCAAAGACTCAAGGTCGCCCTGGGTTGTGGACCGCCTCGCTGCGGGCGTAACACTAAATCTGCGGTATTTTTGTGTTCGATTTAGGGTCATACCCGCAGAGAACGAGAAAATGACGAAGATGGTGCGGTGGCTGCTCGTTAGACGAAGCATCGGGACGTAACTGCCCGTTTCTGCTTGGAAAGGGTATCTAGCATAACTAACAAGAATTGCGCTTGTCGCTTGACCAGCAATATGTAACGTGAGATGCTTGTGTAACGCAGCGGGGATAACCTATGTTCAACGAAAAGGTTTACACGTTGGAAGAAGTTGCGGACCACTTTAAGGTACCGGTCCAAGCAATGAAAGACGAGATAGCCGAAGGGCACCTTCGTGCAAAAAACGTTGCAGGTCACGTCCGGATACTTGAATCAGACCTAAACGCGTACAAAGCGTCCACGGACGGTTCGATTTCTGTTCCCCAGAACTCTATTCAGTTAGATGGGGCAATTAGTTTGATTGAAGGGACGGATTTCACTCATAGGTGGCCGGATGGCAACGAGGAGAAATTCTCCGAAGTGCGCGAAGGTACGGCCGCATATGGTGGCAGGAACTACCACGTGAAGATCGGCTTCACGGCGCGTCACTCGGCTGGCAAAACGCGAAGACGTTCCTTAGTGCTGATTGACCGATACGCAACCGTAGAATTCGTGAGTGCCGGAACAGGCAAAACCGGAACGATGGCGAGTATTATCAAAGACCGGTCCGGAAAGCAGTTGCCCGTAGGTATCACGCCCCCTCCAGAGTACGCGAACCTAAGAGTTGGACCATATCAGGATGTCGTCATCGGTCGTGGCGCTTCGAACGGTTTAGCGGTGATTTGCAGCCCAGACGACTTTCGAACCATGACACGTCACGCCCTCATTCGTTACCGCTACCGAGAGGAGCGTCCGTAAAGTAACCAAGTTCAGAGACCAGCGTGTCCTTGTCTTAAGGATGTGCGGAGGAACGAATCTCATGCGAAGAGTGAAAGCAACAATTATTACCAGCCATCCAGATTTACACGGCGAAAGGTGTGACCCGGACAGTCTCGAACCCGTTGCGGTGGAGATGAACAGAAAATACCTGCCGCTTAACGTCGAGCATGACCTGCGGAAACCACCGGTAGGCCGAATTATCTTTTCGGAAGTAGTTCAATTAGAGGACGGCGAGCGCGCCATAGAATCTACTGTTGAGATTTTCGAAGAAGGTGACGCAGCCGATTTGGTGGCGGGTGATGGGCGAAGCATAGAAATTGCGACCGACGATATACCCACCTTCAAGGTTGAGTATGACAGGAGCTATAGCACTGAAGACGGTCAGCGTTTCTTGTCGGAGTTGCGAACACTATCTCAAAGGTCTCAGTTCTCTCCGGTTGTAAAGAAGGCGTTAGAACCGGTTTCGACACTAACAATCGCCGCCGGTATATTTGCTGTGGGTGCCATCGCAACTGGGTTTTTGAAAAAGCTCGGCGAAGACCTCTATGACAGACTGAAAGAAACGCTTATCAAGCGCTACCAAGGACAAAAATCATCCGCGCCTCAACTCCTCGATTTGAGATTCACGGCTCTTTACAAGGGGGATTTTGTTGAAGTTCATGTGCTCCTTGAAAACCCCGCAGGAGCGGAGATTGAAGCGCTTTTTAAGTCCGATTTGGCCAAACTCGACCAAATAATTTCGCACATTGACACCGGCGAGTTGAGAGTAGCGAAAGTCGTATTCGGATACAGAGACGGCCAGTGGACCATACTCCACGCGGTAAGCTCCGGGTGCGCGCCGCTTCTTCTCCGATGAGGTAGGTATGAGCCATCCGAACAGCTTAGAACAACTTAAATTAGAAGTAAGTGCACGGTTAGAAGAATATAAGGCGTTGCGGTCAGAGATTTTAACTACTCTTTCAGCCGCATATTTGACCACAAGCCTGACCCTTACGGCGGTTGGATTTCTGCTAGCGGCTGGGCCATTCATAGTTGACCATAAATTCGAGCGCGTATTCCTGTGGGCTTCATTCCTTTTCTATTTCATTGGTTTGACTCAATTGCGCTACGAACACGTTGTCTTCAACATGAGCCAACATATCATCCAGATAGTGGCGCCGGGAGTGCGCGATGCGCTAGGTGCAATGACGCAGAATTCTGGACAGGCGAAGGACTTTGCTAAAGTTTTGAGCTGGGAACAATCTGGGCGCGGCTTAAATCATCCGAAATCTGGGTGGGAAAATCTTGTGGAGTTCTCTCGTTATATCTTGCCGGTGATTCCCGGCGTCGTTTGTTTGGTCATATACGCAGTTGTAAAGTTGAGATTGAAACCTTCCGACTTCACGCAAACGTCGTTGGTGGTCCTCGGAATCGTAGGCAGCTTCATCCTGTGTTGCACCACGGGTTGGATGACTTGGAAGACCCGAAAGAAGCTCGGTCACGAGGGCAGGATTCGATGAGCCATGAAGCCAGTCATCAGAGAAAAGAAAGGGTTGGCTGAAAAGCCACAGGAAGGTTGGTAGACCACCTAGCCATGGGCGTAACACTGAATCTGCATTGTTTTGTTGCGGAATAGGGGAGTAAGGGAGTACCCGCTGAAAGCATGAAATGAGTCTAACTGCGGCGTATTTTCGCCCTCTCTTAGGCGTGAAGATAGATGTTCGGAATCAATTGATTTAAGGTCGGGCCCTGGGCGTCTCTTTCGGTTGTGCTGTGTATTGCAAGAAAAAGCATTGAATCCGCAGGAGGTAAAAAGATGAATGCTAACGACCCCTCAGGCAACACCTTTGTCGCACAGCCACTGTGGCAAGGCAAACGAACGTTGACTATCGGAAACACGCTTAGACGAAAGCGAAAAGGCTTTCCAAATGAGCCAGCCTATTCTTGGGCGATTGTACGGGATGTAATAACAGCGGCGCCAGCCGCCGACAGCAGCGAATATGTGGCGGTCTTATGCGAAGGCCTGGGCGACCTAACAGCTGAGTGGTTTGTGTGGCGAACCTACTTCACGAACAATCGGCACGGCAAGCTTTGTTTCGGGCAATTCGGCCCTCAAGCTCCTTTATCCGTGGAAAAGTGGATTAGCGCACAAATAGTAGACCGAGGTTGGTACGAAAAACTCAAGACTTGAACTTCCCTTCCGATGCGAACTATCGAGGCGCTCCGCCTGCAGACCGTCGAGTGTCATAAAAGTGTCATGGTTATTGGTTCAAATCGAGGCAGGAGCAATCAGAACGAATCAACGCGCGGTCTGCCTAAGAGGTTGACACTGCATATATAATCAGAAATTTTCAACTCCAATCAAAACAGCACTCTGAATTATGAGTCCGCTGCTCTAACCGCTGAGCTACGAGCCCACCGAGAAGTAACCTCCTGATTCTATATTAGTTAACGGCTCTGAGCGAAAGATTCGATTGCACCAAAATAGTGCAGTGTCATAAAAGTGTAATGGTTATCGGTTCAAATCCGAACAGAACGAATCAAAAGACCATTCGTCGAGCGATAGGAATTCGCTCCACTTGCATAGACGCCACACACTCGGCTTGGGCGCTATTTTCCTGGTTTCTTAAGTTCTTTCCGAACATCATTCAAGGACGCGCTGTTCGGAAGTCCGAGTTTGTCCTTAAGCGTCCGAAGGGTCGCATCGGACCTGATTTCCCCCTCAGCGAAACCGGGATATTTCTTTCGAAGGGTCTTGATTTTGGTATTGTCATGCTTTCTTTCGCGTAGTTCTGACGACATTTTCACCTTCCTACGACTTATATTGGTCTCTGAAGCAACAAATTCTTGAGTCTCCCACCTTCTTAACGGCTCTCAATCGGCCAAGACTTTTTCCACCTCACGAATTCACCAATACAAAAATCAGTGCGCTTTTCGAAAAGAGAACGGAAGTCGTCAAACTGGTCAGGACCAAAGTCGCGATCCCGGACGAACTGATAGATAAAGCGAACTACTACTACAACGTGAGAAACAGCCTGACCCATCAAAGAGCCACCGTGAACCCTACCGACGCGGACATACGCGGCTATCGAGGTGTGGTTCAACAGTTGTTGAGCATTTTGTTCGATCTTCAATTCGAGCCTTAAGGCACGAGGGTGAGTCCACTGGGATAGGTCGCAACACATTCAAAGGAGGCTAAAGAACATGCCAAAGATTTTCATCGAACCGGGCGAGAGAAGCGGCTCTGTGGCAATTCGGAACAAACAAGTCATTACTCGGGGCGGTACGCAAGAGGCGGCGGGAGAGAAAGCGCATCGTAAGGACCCGACGGCTACAGTTGAGGCAGCGAGAGTTCGGACGACTGGGAACGGCAAACCCGACGAATATCGAGTCCTGTATCAAGGTAAGAAGCGATAACGAAGGCCCACGCCCAATGAGGCCCACATGAGCAAAAGCACGAGTAGATTGAACTCCTCGCCAGCGGCTCCCCGAGCGGCACTATGCAGAAGCGGAGTCGCAGCGAAGAATAGCGGGAAACGTCCCGTCTCTCCCGCGCCCCCGAAAATCGTCCCGTCTGTCCCTTTCGGTTAGATGCGTCTCCAGTCTTCTCATCGTAAACCGAGGTCGCGCGTCATAACGCGGGCCATCGCAGAAAGCGCTATCGCAATTCCCGCCCCGACACAAACCCAAAATGCTAGTTTATTATATGGTACTATATAGGCGATTTTTCCTCGAAGCAAAAACAAACCTTTGGAGTGGGGCAGAACCGCCCGGAGTGCCAGTCCGGTTGTTAGTAGTGCTGCGCATATTGTCACCGTCTTTGAAGTTGTCATAATGAACTGGGCCTCCCTGCGCACTTCTAGGAACAGGGCTCGGGGAAGAACGCCTCGTGTTCCTCGCCCACGTTTAAACATGTTGAATAATTATCCACCCTTGGGACAAGGAATTTGAAAACAAGAAAGGGGGGACATTTGGTAAAGTTGCCTATCGCAACCACCTCGCCTTCACCACAAGTCGCGTGCTTGCTGGGACAAAATGACGTGTAGTGGCATATGCCCGTCGTCCCGCTGTCAAGCTTATATGTAGTAACAGTTATTCTTATGGAAATACGCGGCCAGCCTCCAAAGAAGCCTACCGGCAGCAACGGCCAAGGGAATGTTCTTGGTTTGGGTGTTTCACCGCCACCACCGCCGCCTGCACCGCCAAATCCTGGAGGCGGCGGGTTGCAGATCCACGGCTGATCCTGGCATATCCAACAAAAGGGATCGCCATCGTCGCAAAATCCTTCTTGCATGCCGTTGGGATCGACGCGAGTGATGGGATTGTTGCGGACATAGGCATAGCGATTTTGCGATTGGGGATCCTTTATGCACGTTGCGGCGACCCCGGCAGGATCGGGAGAGGGCCAGCGCCCTTGCGTGCTGTACTCGCGCGCAGGGAAATCGTATAGCCCGCCAACGGTATCCGGGCGTTGGGCAGTGTCGTCCATTTGGCCGGTGTAGGCGGCGTCCAAGGTGCCGCTGAAAGCGTACGTTTCTCCAAAAGGGGCATAAGCGGTGTCGAAATATTTGACGCGAGTGATCGGGGTAGTAGCAAGGCGAATGCTGCCTAGTAGGTCGGGATGCGCATAGTAGATTTCACTCACTGTGCCGGAAGAAAGAGAAAGATCGCAGCGAGCGTCTCCGGAGGAAAGTGCTTTCAAAGTGGCGGAGCCAGATTCGTCGTCCGAGCCTGCGATGCGGCGAATGGAGCCGGTGAGACTCACATCGGAGATCGCAATGTTTGGGGAGAGTGCAGCGAGAGCACTCTGTAGTGTGATTGAGCTGGCTGCCGTGGTTTGCTGAATGCGAAGCGTGATTCGCGGAGCAGGTTCGGCGCTAGGGGTTATCAGAATGAGAGAGAAGAACAGAGAAGAGAGTCGAACCAAGAGCGGAGTTTGGCTCAAAAGGACCTCCAACGAGACCGAAGGGTTGCGCACTTATAGACGCCGTTTTATCCCATGTCAAGTTATATTTAAGGTACGAGACCGTACACACGATAAACTCTAGTGTTAACACCACGCCACTTTCCGGCAAAAAAACGCGTAATCCCCGAACGAGGAATTGATGGAAGAAGAAAGTGAACGCTTATGTCAGACAGCCTCGCCTAGCGACGAGCCGTGCGATTATCTGGCGACCGTTCACTGCGCGAAATGCGGCAGATGGTTCTGCGATGCTCATGCCGAAGACGAAGAGTGGCATCCGTGCATGCTATCGCCTAGTGATGAGGGCGGCGAGGCAAAAACTTTAGCTCGTGATGAAACCGTTCGTAATTCGCTGCGGAACGCCCGACTGCGATTGGGGGCATAAAATGCAGGACCTGGGCCGAGATCAGTTGCGGCTTTGCTACTCGGAGTTTCGGAAGCATTGCCGCCAGGTCATCCAATGTGTCAAAACCATGTGCGCGATTTATATTGCTGATATTCCTCCCCGAATCTTGACTGAAGGATTTTTTCTTCCTGGCGTGCTCGATAAATCTGCAATGGAATGATCGCAACGAAAAGCCATAGAACGCGCGGCCTGTTGAGGTAGAGAAGTACCCCCGCGACCACCAAAGCTCCAAAAACGTAGATGGGATTGCGAATTCGAGAATAAAGGCCGTGGGTTACGAGGGTCTGAGCCTTCGGGCGGACGGAGAAGGAGCTACCTAGTTCGATCCGGGCGAGCACCAGAAGCGCCAGCGATGGCAGCCCAATCACCGCACCAGCAATTCGCATGGGAGTCCACGGCTCGCTGCCGTATTGGATTCCCAGGAAGCTTAATCCCAGTAGAGCGATGACGAGTGTGAGGATGTTCAGTTTCATTTTCCCTATTATTGGCGATTCTGGGCGCTCTCAATCTTTAGAGATCGCGCTGAGAAGAATCAGCTGCTTGCAGGAACAGGTTCAAGCAGGTTTTTGGGCTAGCTAAGAACGGCTCGTTGTGCGGTCCTCTTGGATATTCCCAAGACGTCACAATCTCCGCCCAGGAGCGCCCTTCATTACTTCATTACGAAGCGTGGCAATTCTTAGCCGATCTACGTTTACTCGAGGCCTGCCGAGACGCTTCCCCCGTGATTGTGCAAACGCCAATCCGGATTTGACACGATCGCGAATCAATTCCCTTTCGAATTCTGCGATCACGCAAAGATCCCGAAGACCAGACGTCCGTTCGGCGTTGACGTGTCCACTCCCTCATGCAGACTCACAAAATCACGAGGGAGTCTTACGTCACGATGATACACAGTATTCGGGGGGTGTTCTGCGCTGCTCTCAAAAGCTTGATCCCGACGTATGCAGCGCCGGCCGCGCATTCGTCCGAATCAGCCGTTATCTTGCGGAGCTCGCCAGGCGTCTTTGGATGCTTCTCGAAGGCTCACGCACCATCATCGAGGATGGAACCGTCGCGGCCTGTGTTTCTCGGGCGGCAGGTGCCCACTGGATAATTGGCATCAAAACGGATAAAGTTCGCAAACTTTTCGACTAATAACTTCTCGGCCAGATCTGGTGGGAAAAACTTTCTCACAAGCTATTCGTTCTTCAGTACTTAATTAAGTAAGTCACTATTAAGCGATGGTCATCTAACTGCTCGGGTTAGTCGATAGCCTCCTGGGGGGTTCATTCATGAAGCTGCGTGACGTGTGTCTGGCGATAGCCTTGGTATGTTTTGTCGCAATCTCCGCCCATGCCGACGGCATTCCCTCTGACGGCAGAATCATTGTCGGGCATGGATCGGATCCCGGTAGTCCTGATAGTTGTGGGCTGGACTTCAAGATACATTTGAACGGGAAGGGCGGCGGCATCAAGAACTGCCAGAATACCAGCGGTGCTGACTGGATTGGGCTAGACATATTCGCAGTCATACCCCTGGGCGATACGGTAAGTTGCGTTACTACCTCCGCGGATTCCAGGGCGGTTTTTAGTCAATGCGGTCCTACGACGATACTCAGTACTTTTGACCACAAAGAAAACATAGAAATAGTGCTCTCTGGCGGCGAAATCGCCGCTGGCTCTCTGTTTTTCATCAATCTCAACTCGTCGGGGAGTTCCGATCCAAATGACTCGGGCGGCTGGTCAGCGTTGGTTGGCGGAAACCTAGATGCCCAAGCAATTACTGCGCCTGAGCCGAACTCACTTTTGCTTCTCGTAATCGGCATGGGTTTCTTTTGCCAGCGGCGAAGGCCAAGCCGTTAGCCTAAGGTTCCTCGATTTCACTACTTCGATTTTTGAAGAGAATCGCTCATTAGCTTTTTGAAAACAGGGTTGTCCCGAAGGCTGATGAATTCCGGATCAAGCATCGGCTGCTCGGCCGAAATTCCTTTCGCCAAAGCAGACCTCAGGCTCTCCATAGCCAGCTCGGGCTCATTCGCTAGGGCCCGTATCACCGCCTCATCGTAAATGAGTTGCACGTCCGAGGCGTCAATAGAGCGGGCCCGGTGGATATAGTGCTGCGCCAGAGAAGTATCTCCCTTCTTCGCATGGTATAGGCCCAAAGATCCAAGGGCTGTCGCATCCTTCGGATTCACGTCAAGGTCTTTGTTTGCCAGAGACATTGCCCTATCGTAAGTCTCCATCGCCTTTTTTTGCTGTCCTGACCAGCGATACCCGTCCGCCAGATTTCCAATAACTACTTCGTCGTTCGGATGCATCTGCGCGGATTTTTGAAGAACGTCGAGAGCCTCCGAATACCGTTTCAGGTATAGGAGGGCTTCACCCAGATCCGAATAGATCTCGGCGCTGGTAGACGACTGGTTTGCAATAGCGCTCTCAAACTCGGGAATAGATTCCTCGTACCTTCCTTGCGCAAAGTAAGTAGCACCGATATTTTGGTGGCCTATGGGGTTTGTCGGATCGAGTTCGACGACGCGATGAAAGGCAGCCAGGGCCTTCGCGTATTCTCCAAATTGCAGATAGGCATCTCCCAGCTCATTCTGATTTGACCAGTAGTAGCGATTGAGGGTAACCGCGTTTTGTAGAGACCTTATCGCCAAGTCCTCCATTCCAGCATCCACGTACACCCGTCCCAACTGACGATAACAGTCGTCTGATCTTGGCGAGATCTGTAGAGCACGCGTGAGTTCTTTGATCGCTTCCTCCCGCTTTCCTGTTTCCCTATAGATCCTTCCCAAAGACAAATGCGCTTCTTTGAGATTGTCATCCAATTTTTGTGCCTGCTCCGCCGCGCCCATCGCTTTGTGAATCCAAATTGCGTCGTGAGTCTCCCCGTACATTCTAAGGCTCGCGTCAGCCAGACTCGCATGCGCCAATGCGAAGTATCCGTCTCTGGCTAACGCTTGTTCGTAAAATCCGATTGCGGTTTTGACCTGGTTGACATCTGGGTGGCCACGATACGCATTACGCCCTTTGTTATAGAGTTCGTAAGCTTCAGGATCCGCAGTAGGACGAGTTGCAGCGCGTTCCATTTCTTCACCGCTGGGGTTCAACTCCAAGCCTCGCAGTATCCGCGTGTAGATTTGGTCTTCCAGGCCAAGCAGATCCCTTCTCATGCCGGGAAACTTTTGACTGAAACGGCGCCGGCCACTGGTCACATCATCCAAGTTCACAGTGATTTGAATCGATTTGTCATCTCCTTGCACCGTCCCGCGAACGATGAGATTTGCACCCAGGGAGCGCGCAATCGTCACCGGGTCACCTCGTAGATCAACGCCTTCGGCTGCTCGAGCTGATGTAACCGTCACGTCCCGCAACGCCAAAAGCTTCGCGGAAAGTTCTTGATTCAAGCCTTCGGCGATGGACCCAAGCGTTGTCGGGTCGCCATCGACGCCAAAGGGGAGCACGGCCAGGTATTTACCTTCTGTGAGTGGTGGAATACCAAGTGGAGACACTCTTTTTTCGGAGGTGGCGCTAAAGATTCCGCGTCGCACCGATGGCACCGCAAAGACGAGGACGCCTAGCATTAGAACGGCTACCCCGAATAAGAGAGCTACATTGCGGATCGAAACCTTCAAACGCCCATGTAGCTCACTCTGCGGCTCTGAAGGCTTCACAGATTGCGCGTGGTCCGGATCTGATCGACTCTTGCGCTCGGGCGGAGAGGAAATGCCGCTGCGCTGCTTCGGATGGGTGCCAGATCGCGTGCCTCTTACCACCTTACCCGAGTCCGATTTGTGAGAGGCTCTATTAGCAGCTTGTTGAAAAATCCGGTTTTCGTTGGCGGTGGATTCCTCATTTCAGGTTTATGAATCTGGCCTGGAATCAATGGCCGGTTTCGCAGCTATCGGAGGTGCTACTTTTGCTTTCTTAATCGACTCAGTGCCAGTCGTATCTGCAAAAACGACACTGTCTGGCTTTAGGTGTCTTCGCCAACGCGCCACATCGAGGACAGCAATTAAAGGCGATTTGGTTGCTGTGCTCATCGAGAATCCTCTTGGCTGTTCGCGCCTCAAACGCATCAACTCCGTCCTTTGCTAGTTGCAAGACCTCTGGATCATTCGACAGCAATTCGCGCGAAGGACGTGAGCCATTTCTAGCCTCACTTTGGGCGGCTGCATCTGAACGTCCGCGCGTGGCCTTTTGGGTGCCCATCAGATGTCTTTGTGCGCGTCGTTCCTGCACCGTCATCAGATGATCGTAGTAACGAAGCACGTACCGAGCTCTTTCGGGTTCCATTTGTTCCTCACGAGTTCAGGCATGACAGAATCCTACCTAAGCGAGCAGAGAAATTCAGCGAAAGTATTTGGATAGACCAGATTCTTTCGACATGCGTGATAAACGCCGATACCGTCCGCGCGCCGCACGAGCAGCTTGTTGAAAGAATCCTGCGCAAATTGCAACTTTAAATGCAGAGAACTCGTCTGATTGAAATAGTAGAAATAGGAGACGATTGAATGCGCGGCAACGACGACCAGCAAGAAGGAATATTCAGTTACATCTCC
Source organism: uncultured Acidobacteriota bacterium (assembly GCA_963732135.1). Classification (GTDB taxonomy): domain Bacteria; phylum Acidobacteriota; class Terriglobia; order Acidiferrales; family UBA7541; genus Acidiferrum. Next base: position 642,709 of record CAVSYC010000006.1, on the reverse strand, counting down.
CCGGAAAAGCGAGTTCCGGCAGATCATCCGTTGCGACCGATCCGCAAGCTGGTGGATGAGATTCTGAAGGAGATGTCGCCGCAGTTTGCGAAGTTGTATTCCAGTGGGGGACGTCCGTCGATAGCACCGGAACGGTTGTTGCGGTCGCTGTTGTTGCAGATCTTCTATTCTGTACGCAGTGAACGAATGCTGATCGAACAACTGCAGTACAACCTGCTGTTCCGGTGGTTTGTAGGGATGGAGATGGATGAGGAAGTCTGGAATCATGCGGTGTTCAGCAAGAATCGAGAGCGTTTGCTGAACGAAGAGATCGCGGAAGGATTTTTCCGGCGGGTGATAGAACGCGCCAAGCCGTTTATGTCAGATGAACATTTTACGGTGGATGGAACGCTGATCGAGGCCTGGGCGAGCCAGAAGAGTTTTCGGCGGAAGGATGGGAGGGGCAACCCGCCAGAAGCAGGAGGGGATGTAGATTTTCACGGGGAGAGGCGGAAGAACGAAACGCATGCATCGACGACCGATCCCGACGCCCGGTTGTTCAAGAAATCAAAAGGGAGCGAGGCCAAGCTGAGCTACCTGGGACATGTATTGATGGAGAATCGTAACGGGTTGTTGGTACAGACTTTTCTGACCGAGGCCAATGGAAGAGCGGAACGAGAGGCGGCGATGCTGATGGCGGAAGCGATCCCCGGCAGAAAGCGCGTTACATTGGGCGGCGACAAGAACTACGACACACAGGAATTCGTACGAGAACTGCGGAGGATGAACATCACTCCACACGTTGCGCAAAACGACACCAACCGCTCGAGCGCGATCGATCAACGGACCGCGCGACATCCGGGCTACGAAGTGAGCCAGCAGAAGCGAAAACGAGTGGAGCAGTCATTCGGGTGGATGAAGATGGTCGGGATGCTAAAGAAAGTGAAGTTGCGAGGGATCGAGAAGGTCGGGTGGCTGTTCACCTTCACGGGAGCCGCCTACAACCTCTGCCGATTGCGAAACCTGATGGCCTGATGGCCCGAGCTGAACAGTTTTCTCGACGCGGGCCAACGGATCGCATCGCATGCGCGTCAAATGAACTCCGCGCTGGGCTTATAAACGCGAAACGTGGGGCGCGCGGCGAAAGAAAATGAGATTTTCAACAGGCTGTTAGACGACAGCTTCTTGGGAAGCTTGGGGTTTCCGGCTGCTTCGGTATAAAGGTTAAACAGGTGAACTCGTATCCCGTGTTTCACCTCAGCCTCCCCAAGATCATGGAGCGAGCCATTCCAGCGACTCACTTGCGCCAAGACATCCGCCACTGTCTTGGAGACCAGGATGTGGCCCGAGTCGCCGCAATCCATGACTCGCTGAGCGATGTTGATGCCGCCTCCGGCCACGTTGCGGTTGGCATTGATATCCGCCACTCGGTACACGGGGCCAGTATGGATACCCATCCGCAGCTTAGTCTCCGGGCTGTTTCGCAGAGTTTGGCTCACTTCCAGCGCACAACGACATGGCGCTTCTGGATCGCCGAAGAAAACGAGGGCCATACCGTCGCCGGACGGAAGTGAAATCAGCTTATCGGCGGATTTCGCCCGAGCGAATTCCAGAGTCCTACGCACAGTTTTCTGCAGCTCTTCGAGGAGATGTCTCTGTTGATCCATTGGCAGCTTTGAGTAGGCCACAATGTCCATGAAGAGCACGTGGGCGATTTCTAAGGGAAGAGGCCCTGAAGGTTCCGGGACTGTCGTTGGTTGGGATGCGGCGGGACCCACAGACAACCTCTCCAAGTCAACCTGCAACTCTCTTGCGGACTGATACCGGCGTTCCGACTCCCTGTCCAAAGCTTTTTGAATTACGCTTTGCATTCCCAGAGAGATTTGGCCATTGAGTTCACGTGGTGACCGCGCGGTTTGATGAAGAATAGCGTCAATCAAACGTGGGCCATGCTTTTCAGGAAACAGCCGCTGGCCAGTCGCCATCTCATACAACACTGCGCCAAACGAATAGATATCGCTCCGCACATCGGCGGGCTCTCCTTGCAACTGTTCCGGCGACATGTAGGGAAGCGTTCCAGCTTCGGGGTGAGTCTCAAGTGAGGTTCGCGTGATGTCCTGGTCTGCAGGTACCATCAGCCTCGCCAGCCCGAAGTCGAGGATCTTTAACCGGCTATCGGGCGTAATGCGCAAGTTGCTGGGTTTTAAGTCTCGGTGGACCACACCCTTGCAATGCGCCGCCTCCAACCCTTGGGCTAACTGCACGCCGAGGCGAACAACTTCTTTCTCGGGGAATGTTCCGGCTGCAATTTTTTGGTCGAGTGTCGTGCCCGGAATGTACTCCATTACCAGGAAGTTGAGCCCATCCTGCATGTCAAAATCATGAATCGTGGCGATATTGGGATGGTTAAGCTTTGAAAGCGCCCGAGCCTCGTCGCGAAATGCCTTAACCGCGGCGATATCAGCAAGCATCTCAGGCGGAAGGACCTTTAGAGCCACATCGCGATCCAGCCGTTCATCGCGTGCTCGGTACACCACACCCATACCGCCCGCACCAATCTTTTCGGCGATGCGATAGTGGCCTAGAACTTGGCCGATCATGAGCGGGAGCCTTCTCTGGCGTGCATCTTATTGTGCTATTAGAAACAAGTCAATGTCGCTGCGATATGTGTCGCTGCGATGTGTCGTGCGATGTGTGTCGCCGCGATGTGGTGCAACCTTCTGTGCAGGTGTGCAGGGACAAAGCGGGCGCATCTTTCCGGGATCCTAACGCGTCGAATTCCAACGTATGTGTCTACTGCGTATTTAATCGTTGAGGCGATGATTGGATGGTGGCTTCTGCGCGCTGCGCAGAAAAACGGCCGATTCAGCAAACTTCTGGGTTAGGATTTTGCATGGCGTGCCGAAGTTTAGAGAGCAAACGCGGAAAAAAGAAGGACCAATTAGTGCCAAACAGAATTTGTCAGACGGCGAGAGGAATCGAATTCTATTACTAGCGGGTGTATCAAAGGGCTACCAATTCGAGCCGCCTAACCGTATGAGTCTTCACCGTTTGGCCAGCAAAGAATTTGACGTATCTAAAGAGGTGGTTTGGTACGCCCTCTTCAAACCTTACCGCGCTCGATAGCGTCCTGATGCGGGCCCGCTCGTTGATTAAGTTTTACCGAAATGCATCACAACGAGACAACGACATTCTGCTGAAAGACTTTGCTCTGAGCCTAGTCGAGCGGTGTTCGGTCCGATCTGCTCGGCCCAATACACCATGCGCGAAGGCGTCCACTCCAGATGCGCTTGATGGCTTTTCGGCCGGTGCTCTTTCTCGGTGAGCACCTGACCTCGTCCACGACCGCGGAGATGCGAAGCCACACGTTGTCCCCGGTGAAAGATCTCTACGGTGGTCGGTGTGGCTCGCACTTCCATCAACTCCTGCACCAACGTGTAAGGCACGCTGTAGAAGTTGGCGTCGAAGGCGATGTGGTAATCGATGTTCACACGGGCACGGGACCACTGGCTCATGTCGAACCGTTCGGCCGGCAACGAGCGCAGCGCACTTCGTTCCAGGGACGCAAACACACTGGAGCGCGATCCGTCGCGCTTCCGAAACGGTCGCTGGTTCAACCGTTCGAGCAGTTCCCGGATCGCACGGTTTACTTCTTCCAGCCGGAAGAACTTGTGATGACGTAAGGCCGCGATGATCCAGCGCTCGACGATCTGCACTCCCACTTCTACCTTGGCCTTATCTCGCGGACGGTAGGGACGTGCCGGCACTACGCCCACGCCGTAGTGCATCGCAAACTCTTGGTAGGTGGGGTTGAGATCCGGATCGTAGCGGCACGCACGGCTCACTCCGGTACGAGGGTTATCTGGAACCAGAAGCCGCGGCACTCCTCCGAAATATTCAAAGGAGTGCATGTGCGCACTGAGCCAGGCGGCCAGTTGCTGATCTCTGGTGGCTTCGGCGTAGGTGTAGGAACTCGCACCCAGCACCATCACGAACAGCGGGGCTTGCCGGATCTCTCCGCTGACTGGATCGTGCACCGGGATCGTGGCTCCGGCCCAGTCGACGAAACCCTTCTCGCCGGGCTGGTGTTCCTGGCGAAGAACCACATCCTGCTTTTTGCGCCATCGCCCGTAGAGCTCGCAGAAGCGGCTGTAGCCGTATCCTTCCGGATGCACTTGTCGGTACTCTTCCCAAGCCAACTGCAGCGTCAGATGGCGATGCTGTTGTAACTGCGCATGCAGAGTAGGAAAGTCAGGACGGACACGTTCGGGAAACTGCTCGGTGAATCGCTGCTCTCCAAAGAGTGCTGTTTCAACTCTCTCTTGGTCCCAACCTTCTGGCAGCGGCCACGGAACCTTGGCCGCCTCGGCTCTTTTTAGATATTCATGAACCGTGCTCTGGCTGATGGAACAAGCACGGGCAATGGCCCGCTGCCCCAATCCTAGTTCGAAGCGAAGGCGGAGCACTTCTTTGATCTTGCGCATGGACAATCTCCTGGTTGGCACTCGGTCTCCCCGTAAATCAAATGGAGAAACAGCTTGCCTTCTGTGATGTCCAGCGTCATTTCGCCCTGTGGAAAACGTTCCGGGGGATCGCGATCACCGTTCCGGGCATCGTAATCACTCTTCCGGCGATCCTGATCAAACTGATCGGGATCACCCCGGAATGAGTGATCGGCATCCCCCAGAATCACTGATCGACATCGCCCGGAATGAGTGATCGGCATCAGCCCGGAACGCTGATCGGCATCGTCCGGAATCCGCACTAATCCCAAATCTTGACTCGGAGGTTCTACCCAATGCTCAAAACCAAATCCTTTTTAATCACCGCTCAGATCATTTTGGCAATAGTTCTGATAAATCTGGCGGCGCGAGATATTTTCGCAGCGACCTGCACTGGTGCGGACCCTTGTAATGCTTGCAAGAATTGCAAGTATTGCAAGCACTGTGCAAAAGAAGGCGGAAAATGCGGAGTGTGCAAGTAGTCTGAATCGGCTGTACGCCCAGACTAAGGCGTACTACTACAAATTATTGAAACGATTCGCTCGTAAGATTCACTACTCGGCTAGGGGGTATGATCATGAAGCGGCTGCTACACCTTCTCGTCCTCTGCCTGCTCTGGGCAAGTCTTGCGATGGCTCAGACGGCCGTCGTAAAACGCAATGTGAACCTTCGTTCCGACGCATCGACCGCCAGTGACATCATTGAGAGTCTCAAGGTCGGCGCTCAGCTTCAACTCCTGGCGCCGGGCAAGACCAATGGCTTTTACCATGTGATTGCGCCGGATGGTCAGCAAGGCTGGGTGTGGGCACGAAACGTTACGGTGCCTGCAGCGACGCCGACCCCTACCCCACCGATTACTCCACCAGCGGTAGTCACGACTCCCCCGGCACCGTCAGGCGATCTCTTTTCGCAGCTTATGAGTGCAAAGAAGACCGCGGTAGGGGAGCCGCTGATTGAAAACGGTAACGAAGTTTGCGGCCCAACTGGGGATGCCACGAACGCGACGGCCAAGGCGCTTAACACCAATAAGAATCGCACCGATATACCGGGCGACTCCGACTATGTAGATATAGGTTGGAACGACCTCAAGAGCCTGCCTTCCGACCGAATAAGCGACTTTGTGACCGCGCCCGTCAGAGTGATTGGATTCCTTTCTCACAAGATCAACGTTGAGAGCAGCGGGAGCGGAGAATCTACGAATTGCCATTTGACCGGGGATAATGAAGTTGATTGGCATATCTATCTCACCGATTCACCGGCACAGCAAATCAAAAGCGCAATCATCGTCGAAACTACGCCTCGTACCCGGCCGCAGCACAAGTGGACGACCTCAATGCTCGGCCCATTAGTAGACTCTCAGACGCAGGTTCGAATCAGCGGCTGGTTGATGTATGACTTAGAGCACATAAATGTAATTGGCACGCAACGAGCTACGGTGTGGGAGGTTCATCCCATTACAAAGATCGAAGTTCAAGACAACGGGCAGTGGGTGGATCTCGATACCGCCCCTTGACCTTGAGTTCAGAGCATACACGCTCAGACGGCAAACAGTTTCAACCTTGAGAGGGGTTCGATGCCCAATTCCAAGAAATCTTCCAGCCTACCTGTGAAAGCAAAGTCCGCCGGGCTTTCCAATACGTGTTCGCTGCAAATCCGCGTCTTCGACGGAACGCGCGATCCTTTCCCCGCAGACGAGGACGTTCTGTATCGTGTAATCGATGCCAATCAAAATCAGGTCGTGGAAGTAGAGAGAAATAGCCCTACGCTGAAATGCGAATTCGATTTCCACGACAATTTCATGGATAGCTACACGGTCATCGCATTCTCGGATGGCTATAAACAGGCTGGTTTCACTCCGGTGAATCTTTCGCCTACCACAGACACTGTTCTTGATCTATTGCTCATTCCGAAAGACGGTCACCCCAATTTTGCACCGGCGACCTGGGACTGGGTTAAAGCAAGTCTGCCGTTTCTTACAGGTGACCTGAGCGACTCTGAAGGTAAAGCACGCTACGCAAATCTCATGGAGACCAAGCCGCTGAGCCTAGCGGCTCTGCTGAACATCACCACGGCGATGAAAGAGATTCATTTGCCAGAGGGGAACCCTCTCGCCTACCTTCGTCAATTGAAGTGGGATCAAAGCCTGGCTCAGGACCGTTTCTTCGCGTATTGCGATCCAAAGCTGCTAGAGCAAGTAAGACTCGCTGCGGCTCAAAAGCAGTTCGCACCTGAGACAGAGTCGAACTTTTTCCACCCCGGTGCAACTGCAAGTTGGAAGCAGATCCAATTTGGAGAAGCGAATGTGCAGCTTACGTTTCACGAGAACGACAAGAAGAGTATCGACGGCTTGAACTGCATTCTGGTTGAGCCGGATATCGATTACTACAAGGATTTGGCCGCCCATTCCTTACTAGAAGTGATTCCGAATGCAGCGACGCATGGCCTGACAAATCCCGAAGTGGTTTACGTACTTAGATGGATCGCCGGACGCCACGCCGGCGTCGCAGAATTCGATCCGCCGTACACCATCGTGTCCTGAGATTCACGAATGCGAAGAACCCCTGCGGAATGGGATTGGAGCGAGCATTGGTGGCGGACCCACATCGAAGAATTAAGAACTACGGAGGAAATATGTCTGAACCAACTGTCCAAAAGCTGACCCTTGGACAAGTGAGCGTCAATCGGGACGCGTTCGAGCTAGATCTCAAAATCAACGAAGGTTATCAGGCCTTTTCTGCTGAACTCTTGCGACTCTCCTTGTTGGTCTTGACGGGATTTTCTGCCGTTTGGCTGAAAGTGTATCTGCCGAAAGGACAACCCTCGGCGGTTCCTCATCGCATGAGTACGCTGCTCCTTTCGGCGTCGATATGCGCGGCTCTCTCTGCAGGTGCCGCTCTTCTGCACCGCTATACCTCGTCAGACAGCCTCGCATATCATCTCACCGCTTTAAGACATCGCGCTCGCAATCGTGCGGTGCAGGGCTCGAAACCTTCAGATATTGCCATTGCTGAAGCGGAAGAGCGGCATCGCAACATTCGTTTTAGATGGTCTTTGCGCCTCCTGCAGTTATCAGGTGTGCTGCTGTTCATCGGGTTGCTTATATTTTGCCTGGCTCTAGCAGGCTTCATGTTTTAGACGACTAAATTCCTTGCCGTCGGATTAATCCGGTACTAGCCCTGGCGTCTGCCGAAATCACAAATATTTTCCATGCTGCGTGAAACGCTTTGGCGGTTGCCAACACTACTGGTCGTAAGCCTGCTCTCAGCGATTGTGCGAAGCAGTCCTTGAACTGCCGTTCTGCGAGCAATTCCCAACGATCCATTTGAAGCCAGGTCACGAACCTTCGGATGCTGTAAGGACTACGAATCTGAACACGAGGAGCCTTGTACAGCCAAACTCGGAGCCTTGCCACGGCTGTTCATTCGCATCGCGCTGACCCAACTTGCTATCAATTGAACTAATTCGACGCAGCTCGAGGAGCCTAAGATGAATGAAATATTTAGATTTATGGCTTTGAGGCCCCCGGACAACACCGTTTTGGACAGCCCGCTGGATTTGACCGAACCCAAGAGTGAACTGCAACGACAGCTAATGTCCGCCCGTAGTTCAGCCGCTACCCCACTACCAGCTGCACCCGCTCCTCCGAGCCAACCGTCAGCCACGCTTGGGAGTAATGTCCCGCTTGCCGCCATTAGTGCAGCACGTGCGGTACTTGCTGCTGCGCAACCGGCGACATTTGTGCCGCCTCGACAGCCAAGTCCAAACGATGTTCCACGAGCAGTTCAACAAGCCGCTCGCGCTTTTCTGAAAGCAAATGGGACGAGCCTCGTTAGCGATCCTGGGCAACTCCCTTTGGGCACGAAATTTGATGCGTTCCTTAAGGCTGTTTCAGGTTCAACCGACAAGACCCAGCTCGCCGACCTCGCGAACATGGTTCAGACAGCATTTTCTCAGTCAGCTAGCTCGCTCGTCGGAAGCGCCGAATTTCAAGCAGAGCGGACAAACATCGAAGACAGCATCGTTCTCATCGTGCTCCTGCCGGAACTGCACCGTCTACCTCTGGACCGGTTGGTGGACATAAGGCGCATGATGGATTTAGCGGATCGCATTGCGGCAAATGACGCGTTGTTGAACAGCCTGAGCGAGATCCAAAGCGCCCTGCAGAAAACAATCCTTCTGCCGCCAGCTATCTTTCCGTTGAGAACGGACATCCCGTATCCCCGAATGGGCGACCTTTTAATCGTCAAGCAGAATCTAAAACGCTACGAGCTAGGTGAGATTGGCACTATCGAAAACATTCTGCTGGGCGAAACACGAACGCACACGACCAATCACACACTGACGTTAGACAAAACCGATACGACCCAGACCACAACAACTACACAAACCACGGATGAACTCGATACCACTGAGAAATTCGAGCTCACCAATGAAGCCCAGAACGTAATCAACGAAAACATTAGTGCCCAGGCTGGCTTAACTCTCTCGGCGAAGTACGGAACGGTGCAGATCAACACGAATGCAAGCTTTGCTTACAGCCAATCTAAGAGTCAAAGTACAAAATCCTCAGTGGATCATGCCAAGGACGTTACCAGCAGGGCGGTGAAGAACGTTACGCAAAGTGTGATGCAGCAAGAAATCGTGCGTCGAACCGAAACGTTTGGAGATACCGAAGAGCACGAATTCCAAAACAGTGGCAGCGTCGGTACCAAGAACATCAGTGGGTTATATCAGTGGCTTAACAAGGTCTACGAGGCGCAAGTGTTCAATTACGGTCAGCGAATGCTGATCGACCTCATCATTCCAGAACCGGCGGCATACCTCATTAACGCGTTGAACGACGCGACGAGAACATCAGCACCGAAACCGCCTGAGCCTTTCGTACTTAAGCAAAATCCAGCAGACGCCACAACATGGATTCCAATCAATCCCGCGAGTGATTTAAATGCTGATGGAACCCTCCTCTCAACCCTCGTTACTCGGCCAGTGTCATCTGGCGATCTGAGTCTTGTATCGAATAGTCCTGACGCTAGTCTCCCCGCCTACTACGCCGACTATGTTGCTAAGTACGGCGCTTCTGGCGTAACCGCGCCTCCAGAAGAATATTTGACGATCTCCAAAGGTGTCGCAATCAATGTGGACAGCGGCGACAAAAATCCGATTCACGCTGAGGATTTAACGATTCCGACTGGTTACAGAGCGCTTCAAATCACTGTGCAGGGCGCGTTCAATGGCAACGAAAGCGACGACAACATAGATGGCGACGAGTATCTCGAGGTTTTTGTCGGAAAGTTTAATTGCAGCTTCGGCGCAAACCCTTCGCTTGGCAAAAATCTCCTAGCAGCTCCAGCGGATATTCAAAATCTGCAACCTCAGACCACAACAATCGACCCGAATTTGCCTAAACCGGTCCAGCAATATGCAGGGCAAGCGGCCAATGAAGTCGGCAACATCTCGCTCTCGATCGAGAGCCGGCAGGCCAAAGACTTTGCCGTAAACGTCGATATCCTTTGCCGCCGGACGGACTCTGCGCTCGAACAGTGGAGAGTTGGCACCCACGCTGCAATCCTGCAAGCGTATCTCAAGTTGCTGAGTGGATTTGCTGACAAACAGGCTGCACAGACTTTCCAGAGTGCGAACCAAGATTCCGGCGGCGAGAACGCAAGCATCAACAAAGAAACGGCCCAAATGGAATTGAAGAAGGGATGCATGGCAATTCTTTCTGGCACAAACATTCAATACGTCGACGCGCTATTTAGCCAATCAGATTTCAATGCAATCGACGCAAACAATCAGTTTCTGCCATTGCAGGGGTTTACGCCTTCGGCGCAAAGCCAAGGCGAATACATTCGGTTCTTTGAGCAAGCCTTTGAATGGGAAAACATGACTTATCTCTACTACCCATACTTTTGGTCTCGCAAAAGCGTCTGGCAGAACAAGCTGCTACGAACCGATGCGGACGAAGATTTCCTGAGTTTTCTCCGGGCCGGTGCGGCGCGAGTCGTCGTTCCAATTCGCCCGAAGTTGGAACCTTTGGCCTTGTTCTACCTCATGACTGGCCAGATCTGGGGCGGCGGCGGCTTGAACGGCATTTCGGATTCCTTCTACCTCCCAATTAGCGATGAGATCAAGGCACAGGAAGGTGTGGACAGCGATGCGGTTCCGCAAGGTGACCCATGGGAACTCAAACTTCCGACGACCCTATTGAAACTGCGTGACGACGATTTACTTCCTATTTGGGAGAAATTCGCCCTCGATTCAAATGGCAAATGGGTGCCGGGCGACAGCGCTCCATCTGCTGGCACCGAGATGTGGGTGCCCGGAGAGATGCAAGGCAACACGTGGAAACCTGATTTCGGCTCCGTCGACAATAAGGGAAACTTCAAAGAGCCATAGGCCGCATTCGCTTCGTGTTGGCAGGCTTAGCGTCTTGTCTTATAGGAGTGTATCGTGCAGGTCGGCGTAAATTATCCGTGGCTAGACTACGGATGGGATTTCGGAACGCCTCCGCCTGACTGGCGCAGCGGGGATCCCCGTTGGGTTGCCAGGATTGACAGTGACCTGGCGCGTTTTAAGCAGATTGGAATTTCGGTTGTTCGATGGTTCATACTCGGCGACGGCCTTACCTACGGAATAGGCAACGACGCCCCGCAGTTCGATTCAGGTTCGGGACTTTGGAACTTCAGGCCACCGGACCTCAACCAGGAGTTCTTAGGTCACTTCGAGACCCTTCTCCAGAGATTCATGGCGAGCAACGCCAAGTCTCCTCCCCCCGTGTTACTAATGCCAGTCATCGTTGACTTCCACTTCTGCGAACCCGGCATCTATGCTGTCGAACAAATATTCTCACTCGATGCCCAAGCTACGTCTCCCGACAAGGGTTTTATCAAACAAGGGCGCGCCCAGGCGATTAACGATTCCACCAAGCAGACGGACTTTCTCCAGCGCGCACTGCAGCCGCTCTTGCAAGTTGCGGCGAAGTCATACCAGAGCACGATCTATGCGTGGGACCTCATCAACGAGCCGGAATGGGTAACGAACAATTGGCATCCTCACGGTGCGAAAAATCTTCCGATAGAGGAAGATTCGATGAAGGCTTTCATTGAAGACGGAAAGTCGATGGTTCGCTCATTCAATTTCAAACCTACCATTGGCTTCAATCGGATTGAGACGTTGAAAACAGCAAACATCAATGCCGATATCAACCAATTTCATTTTTATACCGAGAATAAGCGCAAACTACCGGCGCATAATTTCTCACCCCAATTTCCAGGAATTGTCGGGGAGTTCTCCACCTCACCAACCAAGGACCAATGGCCAGACCTCAAGCCGGACGCGCAAACCGTGCTGGAAAGACTAAAGTTTATCGCGAAGCAAAAATATGGTCTGGCTTTGCCGTGGTCGTTTAACCCCAACAAAGAGCGTGATGAACACAGCCAATGGAGTCCGCAGCTAGAACAAGAAGTCGAGTGCTTCGTTTTTGGGCGCAACTGTCCACAGAAATGACTATTCGATTTTGTTGCGCTAAATACTGTATCCGATAGACCGAGAATCTGGGGCGAGTTTTGCTACCTGTACCGGTGCAGACCCTTGCAAAGCCTGCACAAATTGCAAGTATTGCTCGCCGCAGGCGTGGCGCTGAATCTGAGTTCTTTTAGTGGCACCCTGACTCTCTTTTTTCTGAAAGCAACCTCACAGAGTCATATTCAAATTTTCACGAAGACAGCGAATTCCACCCCGTGATTGCCGATAAATTCATCACCAGGTTGCGCGTTGACAACATCACGATCAAAGACTGAGGGATAGACGACATGGATCATCAGCTGGAAATGGAAAGCGTTCTGACGAAAGAAAAAGCAGACATAATCTGTGAAAAAATTGTGAGAGGATTGGAAGAGAACAAAGTCTCCGGAAGCGCAAACATAATTGGCTATGCGATGAAGGTAGCTTGGCTTGCGGGTTTTGAAGAAGGACGCAAGTTTTCACTTAGGTGAGATACGGCTGGTAATTTTTCAAATTATCGCGGCTTCTTTCACTTCACGCGATCAGATCCTCGGGCGCCGGGAACGCATTTTCGAGGCCGAGACTTTAGATTGGTCTTTTAGGATTTGTCTCTCTTGGTTCCGAGGCTTCTTTTTTCATGGCTAAGCCTTTTAAGTTTCAAGTAGTTATGCAGTACAGCCGATGGAACACTGCAGACTGTAGGTAAACTCTCAAGGGCGGCTATTCTGGTGTTCGTTCTCCCCTGAAAACGCCTGTTATTTTGTCCGGGACTTGGGATGGAATTTGCTCAGTTTGTAGCAATCCTCTCCTGCGCTTCTTTATCGAATCAAGATTCAGGCGGGTTTCTTCTTTTCTCCGCGCGCCTCAATGTATAGCAGTTGAAACACTACGCCGGTTCCTTTTGGCTGGACTCCAACAATGTGCTGCTTCTCGTTGGTCCCAGCTTTAAAGAGCATCCCTCCCGGTTCCGGTTTGTCGTCACCGCAGGTGAGCTTTTCGGAGTTCTCGTCCTTCGCATGCTGAGGCTGGTCGGCGTTTGTGCAATCGAGAACCATCCCGTACTTGGCCAATGCCTTCTGATAATAGTCGGCGACTTTCCTTGGTGTGTCCTTCGACTCCATCTTTAACACAACGAGCTTGAATCCAAACGACGTGCCCCACAGCCCGAGCTTTGCTGCGGGAGTATCGTTGTCCTTACCTTGATCTTTGTGAGGTATCGATCCCGGATAAATGGGCAGGCCGACCTCTTTGGCGGTGGCCCGTGCGCTGACGATCAATCCGGCATCGGTTTCTGGGCCTTGCACAGTGACCGAGAATTCCTTGTCCTTGCTTGTGTCCTTTTGCGCCTTTTCCTGTCCCCAGAGCGAATTCGCCGCTAGGGCCGTTATTCCAGTTAGGGCTATTCTCGCTAACATGCTCCGACGCGAGGTGACTGTGCTTTTGCGGCGTTCACGTGCGTTTCGTTTCCTCATCTCATGTCTCCCTGTCCGGCATGAGTTACGCGGTCTGCACGACAAAAGTTCCGCCGATTCCACACCAGAAGCTCTTTCCACCCGCGCGGCCAGCCTGTCGGTTGGACAGTCCCATTACTCCTCGCTGCTGTCTCGGTTTGCTACGGAAGCACCTCACGGCAGCCATTCTACGCGCGTTGGTCAGCTCGCCCGAACGCGATGGTACTCGTTCGGCAAGCGTCTACTAGGCACGGGCCCTGTTAATTCCAGCGCCGGCCACCACGCTGGGCAATCGAAACCTTTCATTTGATACGCTCTTTCGGATGAGATATTGATATGACCTGGCGCGAATACCATGAGTTGACGAAACACAGCACCGAATCGCTGCGGCGAACTCAGCACTATCTCGATTGGGCGAATATGCCCGATCCGTTTCGGCATTATGAGGGCGTACCCGTTCTCGACTTGTCAGCCGATCCGCCCGCTCCGCGGATTTCAGCTCTTGATGTACTCAAAGGCAAATCAGGAAATACTTCAGCCAGGGACGGCGCGAATTTTCTTTCGCAGTTGCTGTTCTATTCCGCTTCGATCAGCGCATCCAAACGAGTACCGTCAACTGGATATACATACGCACTTCGTGTGAATCCTTCTTCCGGCAATCTCCACCCCACCGAATTTCATTTCTCCACTGGTGGCCTCGTCGATTGGCCCGACGGTCTCTATCATTACCGTCCGTCGTCCCACATGGCGGAACAACGCGCCATCGGGAATTTTTGCGGGAAACTTGTCGACACCTCTACCCCACTAGTTTTCGTTCTGACCACCATTGCCTGGCGCGAAGCCTGGAAATACCAAAACCGCGCCTATCGCTACTGCTTACACGACATTGGCCATGCCTGGCAGTCACTTGTCCTTGCCGCTCAATCCATCGGTTGCGAAAGCTTTGCACTTGGTAATTTCTCGGATGACCGAGTAGCTGAAGTGAGTCTCCTCAGCCCGGACGAATGGCCCATGTTGATCGTCGAGCTTCATGGTCCGTCCATTCCTGTGAGGACGCTGGATCCCACCGAGACAATTCCGTTTGCTGGTCAGCCCAACCGCCTGTCAGAAGAGCAAGTGCCTTTTCCTATTATCGAGAAAATTCACGCTGCCACCAAGCTCAGCAACGAATCCACCGTCCCCACTTTAGGCCAGCCGATGGAATCCGGCCGCGGCGAAATCAACCTGCCGCCTCATCTCTCCACAAGCCGCAACTTCGGTGAAGTCGTTCGCAACCGGCGATCCGCTCTGGACTTCAAAGGTGGTGACGGTTCGATCTCCCTCTCGCAACTTGCGACTCTCCTCGCAACCACCAAGCAGCCTCTCTGCGCCGATTTCGCTTCAGCTCGTTTCGTCCACCTCTATCTATACGTCCACCGCGTTGCAGGCTTGGCGCCGGGGGTTTACCGCTACTGGCCGGAACGCGCAGAGCTCGAGAAAATCAAGGAAGGAGACCAGCGCCTGGCAGCAGCGGCCCTCAGTTTGGGGCAAGACCTGGCGGGTAACGCTTGCCTGGCTTTCTCCATGATCGGCGATCTTGAAAATGCTGCGCGCAGTTACGGCGATCGTGGATATCGATACGTGCATTTCGAGGCCGGAGCTATTGGTCAACGACTATATCTTGCTTCCGAGGCGCTCGGCCTGCGCGCCACAGGCATCGGTGCGTTTTTCGATGAGCAAGTGAACCGGTATCTGGGGCTGTCTCCTGAGCTGGGACAAGTCGTCTACCATTTCGCAATTGGCTACCCGGTTCCCGATCCGCGCCTAGAGGCTTAGGAGTTCTGGCCGAATTCCAGTTCGGCGCAGATGGCTGATTCCCGCAGGTAGAAAATGCGAACATCTCTTCGTAGAAATAGATGTCTTGGGCAATCGTCTTGAGCATTGCCACTGTGTGATTGAATTCATCTGGAGCGAAACTCGGCGCAGAGCCGGTTTTTCGGGTATAATAGAATTGAAGCCTCTCTAACTAATTGAAAATAAAGCGGTTAATATGGGTCCCAAATCGGATAATCATTCAAAACCACGTCTAACTACTTGAAAATACATGGCTTACTGTTGTCAGATGGTACAGAAGCATGGTTTCTAAGCCCTTTACCCCTGAGCAAGGGGAATAATGCGTGTACGGGCGTCTAATTGCGTTCTAGGGGCATTCTAGAAGCCATGATAACTTAAGAAGTAGATATTGCATATGATATCTAGCGGCGCGATAGGCTCATACCCCGCAGAAAACGCGAAATTGAGGCTATCGTCGCCTTAAGCCGTGTCCCCGCACTCCAAAACCTGTGAATGAGACGCAATTTTGATGCAAGCTAAAGGGCGCCGTGCGTTCTATGAGTTGGGGGCATAAAGCCCGCCACATAGCTGGTAAGTGTGCCGCAGGAAGCGTTCGCTGCTGGCCGTCTTGTGTCGGAGGGATGCAGCTGCTAGGGGCGCGGCGATTTTGCCGGCGGGTTGATCTCGTCGGTGAAAATGTCGTCAGTATGAGCCCTGGCGATGGCGAGATCCAGGCGGGACAACAGCTGAGCCAGCGATTCACCATTTCGGCGTTTCAGCATGGCCAGGGTGTTTCGCCCCTCGTGAGCCACTGCGATACAGTCCGTGAGCGGAGGAATGACTCCGATGCTGATTCCGCCCTGTTCGATTGTCTCTTCGATGTATGGGAAGTCGGGAAGACCGCTGGTGGGAGCGTTCGTGGCGGCGTCTTCGTTTAGGCCGCCTCTTGGTTGGGGAGCTGCAGACTTGCGGCGAAGTTCCAAGGTACAGCCGCAAATCGGTGCGCTTGCTGACTTGGCGATCGAGTGCACGCACCTGGGCCGAGCTGCATGAGAAAGCATTTCGGCGGCTTGGTGGTTGTCCGAAAGTAGTAGTTCTCGACAACTTGAAAGAAGGCGTGGCGGTTCCTGATATCTACGATCCCACCCTCAACCCGCTGTTTCGAGATGTACTCGCTCACTACAGTGTGGTGGCTCTGCCTTGCCGGGCCATGATCCCGATCGCAAAGGGAAAGTGGAGTCCGGCGTCGGCCATGCGAAAAGAACCCCGCTCCAAGGGACGCGCTTCGAGAGCTTGCAAGAAGCGCAAGCGTATCTCGATCGCTGGGAAGAGCGCTGGGCCGACACCCGCATTCATGGCACGACCAAACGTCAGGTCGCCGCCATGTTCGCCGAAGAAAAACCACACTTGCTGCCCCTGCCGCTCGAACCCTTCCGCTACTACCAATACGGAGAACGCGTGGTCCATCTGGATGGATGCGTGGAAGTGGAAGCTGCCTACTACGGCTTACCGCCAGGATGGATCGGGCGTTCCGTGAAGGTGCAGTGGGATGCGTTGTACGTGCGCATCCTGCATCCGAATACCAACCAACTCCTTCGCGAGCATCTGCGCCAGAAGCGCGGCGGATATCGCATCGAGGAAGAAGATCACCCCAAGAAAATGCCGTTGAGCACAGCGCAGCTGTTGCGACGCGCTGCACATGCAGGCACCCAGACTGGCAAGTTCTGCCAGCTGCTGCATGACCGGCAAGGAGAAACCAGCATCCGCCGCATCCTGGGTGTGTTTTCCCTGATAAAGAAATACGGAACGGCAGCAGTCGAAGATGCCTGCGCTGCTGCTCTGGACATCGCAGTGTACGAATACCGCTTCGTGCGTCGTTATCTCGAGCGTCGCCCGCACCCACAAATGTTCTTACGTCAGATCGATCCCCTGATCCGTGAACTGACCGTGTATCGCGACTTCATCAATCTCAAAATCAAGGAGCAACCAGAATGAACCTGATCGAGTTGAATCGAGCTTTACGACAGTTACGGCTGGGTGGCATCGCTGCTGTGCTGGAAACGCGGCTGCAGCAAGCTCAAACAGAGCCGATGGCACCGATCTAGCCACGGCCGCCTTCGTTGGCCGCCGCGAGGATGCACTTTTTCTGGGTCCACCCGGCACCGGGAAAAGTCATCTAGCCCAAGCCATCGGACAAGCGGTCATCGGCCAAGGCTATCGGGTGATCTATCGCGAAGCACACCTCTTGCTCGAGGAAATCGCCGAAGCCACCCTCGACGGAAAACGCAAAGAACACATGGAACTGCTGGCTACCGTACCACTGCTCATCATCGATGACTTGGGGATGCGAAAGTTAGGGCCCACAGCAGGAGAAGAGCTGCTGGAGATCGTCATGCGTCGTTATGAACGAGCCAGCACACTGCTCACTTCCAACCGCCCTGTGGAAGACTGGGGCAAACTGCTCGGCGACAGCGCCGCGGTCACGGCCATGCTCGACCGTCTACTTCACCACGGCCACATCCTTAAATGCGGACCGCGGAGTTGGAGAACCAAAACAGACTTGCCTGATCAGGAGAAAGCAGGATAAATAAGGATCACGTCCCGGGCCATCTCATATGGCCGGTTTTGAAGTGACCACGCATGGCCGGTTTTGACCCGACCCTTGAGGCGCCTCGCTGCGGGCGTAGCACTAAATCTGCGGTATTTTTCTGTAGGATTAGGACCATAACCGCAGAAAACCAAAAAATACACGAATTTTGGCCTCCATTCGCCCTTCCGTTTTCCGCCGGTGCCCAATGGAAATCTCGACGAACGCTGGCCTGATTACTTGTAACGCCGTCGTTGAGTCAATTTGGCGGTAGAAAAGGAATGAAGGAAAAGAGGTGCTCCCTATCGAACTCGAAAGAGTAACGAAACGCAATTAGGTCTGTTAGGAATAGCGCCGTGCTAAGCAGGTAAAAGCACTCTTCTTTGGCATCAGGTAATGGTTTCCCAAGAGCATCACCATGGATAATGTCGTGCCTTCGGCCGTCTAGGCGCGCAATTCTGTCTGGGTCATATTTGTAATCCGAGTGCGCGGACATCCATGTATCCGTCGGCTTACATCTGGCAAACAGAATATCCAGCCTCTCCCTCAAAGATTTTCGGTCTAGCTCCTCCAGATACTTTTCAATTTCTGAATCCAACAGCTCTGTATAAGTTTGCTGACTAACTCTCGAAAGCGGCACTTTTCTGTCCGTCAAAATTGATTCCCACTCTTTCGGGGCACGCTTCGCAATCGTCCAACATAGGTCCGTTACTACTCCGTCGAGCAATGAATGCGCAAAAACCAGCAAGGCAGCATCAAAAACAGCGCGTATCTTGGCGACACTCTTTTCAGTAAGGGCTTCCTGAAATCGCTTTTCTACTGACGTCAATTCGCTCTCATCATCGCTAGAAACCTTCCCAGTTCTTCCCACGGAGCGTAAGAACGATTTTGTGAAGTTGGAAT
Source organism: uncultured Acidobacteriota bacterium (assembly GCA_963732135.1). Lineage (GTDB taxonomy): Bacteria > Acidobacteriota > Terriglobia > Acidiferrales > UBA7541 > Acidiferrum. The sequence goes on along the minus strand of CAVSYC010000006.1, from coordinate 623,972 downwards.
TTATGCTGATGATATCCGCTAAGCCGGTCTTCAAACCGATTTCCATCACGGCTGCGAACATAATCAAAGCTTCGGATGCTTGAAGGATTCGAAGCACTATTTCACTGTAAAGCTCGTCCGGATTTTTTGGCATGCGAGGTTTCCGAATGCAGGTGCTCAGCAGAGTGTCATAAAAGTGTCATGGTTTTCGGTTCAAATCGGGGCAGAAGCAATCAGAACCAATCAACACGCGGTCTGCGTAAGAGGTTGACACTGCATATATAATCAGAAATTTTCAACTCCAATCAAAACAGCCCTCTGAATTATGAGTCCGCTGCTCTAACCGCTGAGCTACGAGCCCGCCGCTTCTACAACATCTTAACCTGAAAGACCTTAGAAGGCATGACCGGCTTGCTCGCCTTCTTGCTGCACACCCTCGGTGCTAGTTGTGGTCTCAGTTGATTGGGCCGCGTTTGTTTACTCCAAGGAGTTCGACAGCAGCTAAGGTAAGAAGACCGCGACCGAAAGTTCACTTGGTTCGCTGTCGCAGTTTCTCTTTAGCCCGCGGTTGTGGTGGGATAGTTAGGCGGCCTGGATCATTTTACGGCTCGCAGCCGCGCGCTTTGCGACAGCCTCGGCAAGACGGGGAATGATCGGGTGTTTCAGACCCTCCTTGGTCATTTGCCGCTTCACGTCAGAAACATGGTCTGCGGTCTGGCCTGCGAGGTCCGAAATATGCTGGAGCATGACGTCCGGGTCGAATTTGAGTTCGGCCGCAAGTTTGCGCCAGTGATAGGCCCGGATGTTGCGCAGCTTGTACTCGCCGCCGATTTTCATCGATGCCTTGGCCTTTTCTATGTTGATGTCGGAATACGGAAGAATACTGGCTACGTCATAAAGGGGGGCTAGGCGAATACGCCCGCCCGCACCGATCAGGAGTGCGTAGTTCTTCGCGTGGGCGTCCGTTCCGACGATGAGCCAGTTGTACACAACTGAATCGAGAAAGGTCGTGACATCCTCTCTTGGTGCGCTCGAATTCTCCCCGAGCAAGTCGACGATGTCTCGGATGCCGGGGCCTCCCTCATTCTGGTATTTGTGTGTCGGTGGAATGCCGAGAGCCTGGCAGATGTCCTCCTGATGGACGCGGTGAAGCGTACCGGCAACGCGGGCGCGATCATAACGCTCGACGACAATTGCGATCTCGTCCTTGAAATGCATGATGCGCGAATCCACAACGGGCAGGCCGAGAGCGCGTGCCAGCTCCAGGCAGAAATGCTCGTTCTCGGCGTGGCCTTCAAACTCGCCAGACGGCGGCTTGAGAATATGGGTCGTGGGAATGCGGCCGGAGGGCACACCCCATTTCTTGTTCTCTAAGAGCAGAGCCGTTTTTGGTTGAGCGCCTGCTAGGCTGAACTGGCCAGTATCGCGGGGAACGCGCCAGGCAGATTGGTCCTCACGCAAGGCACGCAAGCGTTGGGCAACTTCCTTATCGTCGAGCCACTCGACGGCAGGGACCGCCGCGCCTAAGGTTGCGTTAAGCCTTAGCGGCTGGACAAACTGCACGGCTCCGGCACAATCCTCCCCGACGCAGGCGATCAGGCTGAAGGCGTTCCTGGCCGAAACATGGAATTTGCGCGCCCAATTGCCGAGGATGATTTCGTTGTCTGGTAGAAGGCCCCACAGGAACGGGTCAATCTTAGCGTTGGGATGTTTGGCCAGTGTGAGCGGCATAGAGAGCGAAAGCGGATACGCCCCGGCCGCATCGCGCCATTGCTCGTTGTAAGTAAAGGTGAGCTTGCCGCGGTTGTCGCGCGCAACGCGGCCAGTCTCTTTCCCGTCGAGCAGAGCGATGAGTTCTTTGGTCATTCCCTTTTCTTCCGTGCACGAGCCACGATGGAATTAATGTCGACGTAAGCGTCCACGCTGTGAGATTTATCTTTATCGTTGGGGCTTGTGAAAGTTTCCTGCTGAGCGTCGAGCACGATTCCGAGCGCTCCCAAGGTCTGTAGAACCAAGCCAAGCGGTGCCCTGGCCTTGCCTTTCTCGATCTCGACGATCCACTGGCGGCTGACGCCCACGGTCGCGGCGAGGGATTTCTGGTCGAGGTTACGGCGTGTGCGATAGTCTCTGATAAGTGCTCCTAGTTCGGATGGTGTCCTTACACGCATTATTTGCCCCTCCCGCTACAATGTCAGCGATCGCTGACATTGTAGCGAAGTCAGCGATCGGCGACAATACTAAAAGTCAGCGATCAGCGACATTCGCGAAAGTCAGCGATCGACGACACGCTGGAACTACTTTCTTCTTTTGCGGAGGCTGGCAACCCAATCATCGAGCCGCTTGATGTCGGCTTCGACCACGGCCGGGTCGCCGTACTTATCGACTGTGGCGAAGAGTTTATCACTCGGTATCGTAGCCGCACGAGTCTGACACCAAAGCACCGCGCCGGGTTCAGTATGGACACGGTCCTTGCGGCCCTCGAAAATTATTCCGTCAAACCGTCATCGAACTAAGCCGTATCCTGCATCTCGATTCTGTGTCAGTTTTGCTGTCAGTTGAGTTTGAGCGCAAGTGCACTCCGCAGCGCGGTCGTGCAACAAGGTGCGTATAGTCGGACATTTGCGCGGCACTGCATTTCGGTGCACAGTCCTGCAGGGCAATTTTAGGATTATGAGTCCGCTACTCTAACCGCTGAGCTACGAGCCCTAACAGAACTAACCTTCTGATTCTATGATAGTTAGCGGCGGTGGGCGAAGGATTCGATTGCCCCAACTGCACAGCGTCATTAAGGCAAAGCACGAACAAACAGAACAACTCAACCTGACCTCTCTTCAAGTCAACCTGACCTCTCTTCAAGCTTTGTAATTCTGGCTTGACTTTAGCACGGCTAGGCATATGGTATCGGTAATCTGTAGAGCTGATTTCAACCTCGCTGGATATGGCTTCACTAATCAGCTTTCGGCGACCTGAAACGACCAAGGTTTAGGTTGGACGTTTGCTTCAAAACCTCAGGCTCAGGAGGTTCTTCAATGGCACAAACGCCATCCGCAAAACCGGAATTAAAGCTCGAGACTGTGACCACTCCAGAAGAAACGTTTGTTCGATGCATCGGCAAGCTGACATATACGAGTTGCGAAGGGCTGCGGAGTACGGTGCACGGTCTACTTCCTCAAACCAAGCGCCTAGTGTTGGACTTAAAAGACATGACCTACTTGGATAGTTTTGGTCTCGGGGTGTTGGTGGGCGTCTATTTGTCCGCCAAAAAGCAGGATTGTCAACTGCGGCTCATCAATGTGGACCAGCAGGCGAAAAACATTATACGAATTACGAACCTGACTTACCTCGTTGAGTGACAAGGCGGATTCGTGAACGCCGATAATTCCCCTGGAACTACTCCGAATCCAACTTCACTTTGACTCTTCGAAACAAACCGATCAATTACGGGAACATCGTATGCATCACCTACCTGGCGGGACTATCTCGCCACCGGTGAAACCAATGCAGAGCTCGCGGCGGTTCGTTTATGCACCCATGCTCGCTCCCGAACGGCCAGATGCTCGAATTAATTTACCGGCTTCTGTTCGTGTGCTCGCAGGTCCGCGGTCGTAGCATCCAGTTTCTTCAGCATGGCCTGAATCTCGGGATTCGACTGGAACAGCTTCCATACCAGCCCAGTTCGATAATTTTCCACCATCACCGTGATCGGCGCCTGATTCAATCCCATATAGATTGGCGACCACCAATCCTCATCAAGATTGTACGCATCAATTGGACCGTAATTGCCCCAAAGACGATCGCCAAGATCGCGGTAAAAATGCTTGAACGCCGCCATTGAAGCATCCGGCGTATACGGAAATGACGCCAGCGCTCCAGTAGGTGCCAGCGTTCCTTTGTCGTCCTGTAAATCGGGCGCCTCGGGAACATAGCCTTTCGGGCCATCGCTGGCGGTAAGTCCCCAGGCATCGGCGCTGTAGGTTTTGTGTTTGCCAGGATTGTCAATCGCGTAAGCACGATTGATCAGCGCAAGGTTGCGATTGTTCTCAAAATAATTCGTATAGAGATCTGTAAGCGAATGTGGATCGAATCCCATGTACGAATAATGCGCAAAGAATATCGGCCCACCGCTGCCAACTCCCACACCGAGCTTGATCCCGTAATAGCTATTTCCGTTCGCGTAGCGCTCGCCTTGCGACGAGCCTGACCAGCCTTTGCGATAAAGTGTCGCGGCCTCCGATTGCCCGGCCCATCCGGTGTAATAAAGCTCCGGCGCAACGCCATGTGTAGGCGAAGCGATCGCCAGCAAATAGACGATCATCGTTTCATTGAAACCCGTGAGCCGGTGATTGATGAACCAGCCCCACTGCGGTGTCCAGTGCCAATACAGCGCGTCACCGTCCGCCGACTTGCCATACCAGTCCCACTCCACCGTTTCCCAAAGATGCGTGATGCGCTTTGTGAGTTCGATTTCCTGCGGCGTCGAGCGATTGAAATACTGGCGCGCCGCGAGAAGTCCCTGGATCAAGAATGAAGTTTCCACCAGGTCGCCGCCGCTATCGATCACATCGAACACCGGAAGCGACTGCCCCGTCCTGCCGTCCATGAAGTGCGACCACGCTCCGTGATAGCGCGGTGCTTTCTCCAGAAACGTGGTGATTTTGTTGAGCCGTTGCACACCTTGCTCGCGCGTGATAAATCCGCGCTCCACTCCCACGACCAGCGCCATGATGCCGAATCCGCTGGCCCCAGTCGCGATGATGCGATCGTTGCCGGGAAGATTTTCACGAATCATGCCAGAATCTGGATGCGCTCCCTCCCAGTAATAGCGAAAACAAGCTTCCTGCAACATGGTTAGAAGTTCGTCGTCGCTCATGCTGTGTGTTGTGGCGGAAGCGATCGCCGACGGAGCCGATTCGCGATAGTTCGCGCCGGAAGCGGCTACCTTGTAATAAGCCTTCTGGCCGACTTTGCCCAGAAAATCCGTGTAACGGTACACGCCCGGGGTCTGCATCCCGATGGGCGCGAAGTTCGAACCGTCAAACGAACGGTAAATGATGAATCGCCCAAGGGCTGCGTCCTTTTCGGAACGGGAAGTAGAAGAATCCCGCAGCGAGTCCCAGGTCAAGTCCGAATCCCACGTCAAATCAATGTGGCGTTCATAGGCCCGCGCTTGCAGATTTTTGGGCGATGGCGCCGCGGATTTGCCGTCCACAGCCGGCACGGAAGCATTTTCGATTCGAACCTCATCCACGAACAAAACGTGAGGCGCGGAGTCAGCCGCTCCTTGTTCGAAAATCATCGAGCTGAGCCGATGCGCATCGAACGAAGTTACCGACCCGGGTCTGACTGTGGCTAAGGGAATACGCACTCGCGTCCATTTCTTTGCCGGGATGCTCCCGGAAAACTCGCCGACTTGAATTGCCTCCGAAAATCCGCGATTGGTGTCGTGCAAACGAAGCGCCGGGAGCGCCGAGGGCGCAATTCCCTTCCCGGAGTACAGCCAAAACGAAAGTGTGTCTCCTTCGAACAAGATTTCCCGATCGCGGAACTCCAGCACTTTGATCTGCGCGGCCCAGGAACCACCCGCCTTGGATGTCCAGGAAATTCGCAGCGAATTAGGCGGCGTGAAAAAGACCTCAGAGCTCAGCGGGAGTTTTTTGTCGCGAATCTCGAGCGTGCTCGGTTCGACCGCCTTGCCGGAAGAATAGTAGTAGGTCGAAGCACGAGGCCCGTTATCAAAAAAGATGTGGCGATAGTAGGAGGTCTGCGCGACGCTGCGGGGAGCCGCACTTAGGACGAGCAAGGCGGCTACTGCAGCGACAGCGACGGACAGTCTGTAGCCCGTCGCCATCCGCACAAATCGCTTTCGGAACCAATTTACTTCGAGTGCCGAATGGAGCATGAGCTTCTTTCCCCGCAATACTCCTTGTATACATGCCAATCGCTTGCGAAACGTTATTCTAACGAGATTTCGGCCTCGAACTCCTGCCACACATTGTTACGAATAGGCAGGCGCAAAGCATCGAAATTAACAATCGTTGACAACCAGATTTTACATGACTATATTCTCGAACAGTAGTACTTAACCGTTTTAGTGATGGGTTGGCACGGGTACGAGGGCCCGCGCCGGCGACCTTTCAAGGGGTGGGAAAATGAAAATTGGGAAAGTAGTTTTTAGGGGATTGCTGTGTCTGATTTGGTTGGCCGTCTTACTGCCTGGAGCCTCTGCGCAGTACCGCGCCGCCATCCAAGGAGTCATTCTTGATGCGCAGGGGGATACCGTACCCGCCGCAACGGTCACGTTAACGAACCTGGAGACCAGCAAAACTGTTCAGGTCTCCAGCGACGAGTCTGGGGTGTATAACTTCCTTAGTCTCCCGCCAGGACATTACCGCATTGAAGTCGAAAAGGCTGGTTTCAAGAGGCAAACCTTGGAGAACGTCGAGGTTTCGGGCGAGCGAACCCAGGCCGTCAATGTAACCCTGGAAGTAGGAGAGGTCACTCAGTCGGTGACCGTCAACGGCGACACCGTTCCCGCATTGGAGACGGAAAATGGCAACATTTCGGGCACGCTGAACAGTACAGCCGTGCAAAACCTCCCGTCGCTTAGCCGCGATCCCTTCCAACTCTTGCGCCTTGCCCCCGGTGTCTTCGGTGATGGTGCGCACGGTGTAGGTGGCGGCTCGCAAAACCTTCCTGGCAGCCAGGGGCCTGGCGGCACAACAGCTACCGCGTCAATCTTTCAAACCGAAAACCAGGTGCAGATCAACGCGAATGGCCAGCGCAACACCGCCAACAGCTTTCAGGTTGACGGCGTCTCCGTGAACAGCCTTGACTGGGGCGGTGCCGCTGTAATCACGCCAAATGAAGAATCCGTCAAGGAAATTCGCATAACCGCAAACTCTTACGACGCGCAGTACGGGCGAACCAGCGGCGCGCAGGTCGAAGTGGTCTCGCAAAACGGAACGAATAGTTACCACGGCAGTCTTTTCATCAAGATTGATCGTCCCGGCCTGAATGCGTTTCAGCGCGACTTTGGACAGGGTATCGGCGCGGTCAATCGCGTCTCGAACCGCTTTAATCAAATCGGCGGCAGCGTCGGCGGACCCATTATTAAGAATCGCTTGTTTGCGTTTTTCTCCTACGAAACGATCAGAGCTAATTCAGTCGCCCTAAACAACACTTGGGCCGAGACTCCGCAGTTCCTGACGCAGGCCGCCCCCGGTAGCATTGCTTCCGCTCTGCTGGGTTTCCGGGGCGAGGGCACCGCTATTAACCAAATCATTCCTGAGCCATGTTCCCAGGCGGGTTTCACTCAAGGAGTCGACTGCAACCCCATCGGTACTACTGGTCTTGACATTGGTTCTCCCATTAAAGGTCCTTTAGGTACGGCCGACGCCACGTTCGGTGCCGCTGGCACCCCATTTGGTGTGGGTGGCGGACTGGATGGCATTCCGGACATTGCCTTCGTGCAGACTCGCAACCCGACAAAAAATACCGAGGTTCAATACAACGGCCGCGTGGATTTTCAGGCCACCCACAAAGACCTCATCGCGTTCAGCGTCTATTATGTCCCCAACGATTCCGATTTTTTCAACGGCAATGCGCGGCCTGCGAATTTCTGGCACTCTGATCGTGTGAACGAGAGCGCCACTGCTCTCTGGGATCACACTTTCGCGCCCACCCTGCTCAACGAAGCCCGATTCAACGTATCGCGCTGGTATTTCAATGAATTGCAATCCAATCCGCAGGAACCATTCGGCCTGCCTCAGGACGTCATCAACAACAACCTGGGAAACAACATCGGCGGCTTTACCTTTATCTTCGGAGCCAACGGCCCCGGCGTGTTCTACAAGACTTCGTATAACTTCCATGACGGCGCCACCAAAGTCATGGGCCGCCACACCCTGAAGTTCGGTTTTGATTTGTACCGCGATCAAAACACCGACGCCAACGTCGGCGGCGCTTTACCGCAGTACTTTTTTCCGAATCTTTGGGATCTTGCCAACGACGCTCCCAATCAGGAAAACGCCACTTTCGATCCCTTGACCGGCGCTCTAACCCAAACCCGTCATTATATTCGCACCAACACTTATGCCGGTTATGTTCAGGATGATTTCAAAGTTCGTTCCAACCTCACTCTCAACATCGGCCTTCGCTACGAGTACTTCGGCCCGATTTACGAAAAGCATGGCAACCTCGACGTCGCTGAGCTCGGCCCAGCAAGTGCACCCCTCACCGGTGCCTCCGTTCGCGTTGGCGGCAACCTCTACAACGCCAGCCATAACAACTGGGGACCGCAGATCGGTTTCGCCTGGAGTCCAGTATCGCTTCCCCTCGCCCATCTGGAAATGAACAACCGCCTGGTGATTCGAGGCGGATTCGGCGTCGGTTATAGCCGCGCGGAAGAAGCCATCTTCTTGAACGGCCGTAGCAATCCTCCGCTCGTCGCCGGTTTCAACTTGTTCGGGTCCAACATACTTTATGCGCCCTCCAGCAGCCCCACGGATATCAATGGCTACCCGACCAATCCGGCCACTGTTCTCACTTTCAACTCCGCCAACTTACCTGCCAGCGGCGCGCCAGTCAGCCTGGTTGGTTTTGACCACAATCTGCCTACGCCCGTGACTTATCGTTACTCCCTCGGCACTCAATACGACCTCGGTCACAACTGGATTTTCTCAGTCGGCTACCAAGGTAGCTTGAGCCGGCATTACACGCGCAATCAGAATCTCAATCTGGTTTTTTTCCAGGATCTCAATCCGCAAATTCAGAATTTCCAACGCTTCACGAACGACAGCAATGGCTCTTACAACGCGCTGCTGGTCGAACTGCACCACAAGTTCTCCAGCACCTTTGAACTTGATGGGCAATATATGTTCGCCAAGGCCGAAGACAACCAGTCTGGCGATTTCAGCGGAGACTTCACACCAGGCGAAGATCCGTTTGACCGCAAGGCCGAATTTTCGCCCTCGGACTACGACGCTCGTCACACCATGAAGATCTACGGCATTTGGACCCCGCGCATCTTCCGTGGCTCAAATAGTTGGGCGGAAAAAATTATTGGCGGCTGGACCATCACCGGCATCATTACTGCCCACACCGGCTTCCCGTTTACTCCTTTTTACAACGTGCAGGTGCAGGGTGTTCCGAACTCTTGCAGCCTGGTCTTCGCAAACAGCAATTACTGTACCGTGCGCCCTGCCGCGTTTCTGGGCGGCGTCGGCTCGGATATGAGTAATGCTGGCTTCGAAACCGGCAGCAATAACTTCAGCGGCGACGCCAGCGCCTTTTTCGCGCCACCCGATCTCACTGCTGGCGGCATTCCTCCCGCCCCGGGAGTAGCCCGCAACTCGTTCCGCGGCCCACGGTATTCGCAAGTGGACGCCACTTTAGGCAAGGCCTTCGGTTTGCCGCGTTTGCGCGTCTTGGGTGAAAACGCCAAGTTCGAATTCCGTGCCAACTTCTACAACCTGTTTAACCAACTCAATCTCGTCCCGCTGGGTGCTCAGCAGATCGGCAACATCCAGGTCAACCCTGTTACTCATACGCAGAGCGTGTCGGGCGGAAATACGGCGTTCGCCGTTGCGAACAGTGCCCTCGCTGGCCGCATCATTGAGGCGCAGGCGCGCTTCAGCTTTTAACCCAGAAGGAGATCGACGGCGACTAACCCCTGCCGGTCTTCTTCGCCACCCCGGAAGCTGTCGGCTGTGGACACGAATCAAGTCCCGGTTGGCAGCTTCTTTTTTTGTCTGAATTTTTTGAGCGTGCGCCAGCGTACCGGAAACTTTTGAGTTCCGGTGTTCGGGCTCAGTGGTTGGTGATTTCTAAAGTTGTGCTTTCCCCGGCCGAGCTGTCTGGCGCGATCCAAATGGTCACGTGAGCGGGTTCCACTCCAAACTTATTTTCCGCGCCCCAAAACGCAAACGATTCGGCACCAACTTCGAAGGTCACTTTGCGCGATTCGCCGGGCGCAATCGTCACCTTCTGGAAGCCTTTCAACATTCGCACCGGCATCGCCACGCTGGTCCCTTCGAGACGAATGTAAAGTTGCGCCAGAGTTTCTCCGGCCCGCGTGCCGCGATTCGTAATTTCGGCGCTCACCGAAAGAACCGCCGGCTGTCGTGACGAATCCGCAAGCGCGCTCTGCAGAGTCGCCAGCGCAAATTGCTTCGCGCTGCTTTGCGTGGCTCCATAACTAAACGTGGTGTACGTCAGGCCATATCCAAACGGAAATTGCGGCGAGTTCGGCTCGTCAATGTAGCGCGAGATAAATTTCATTTCGCCCTTCTCCGCCGGATGCTCCGGATCGTCCATCGGGCGTCCGGTGTTTAGCTCGTTGTAGTAAAGTGGTTCCTGCCCGACGTCGCGCGGCCAGCTCAGTGGCAAGTGCCCGGTCGGTGCAGCGGCGCCGAACAGCACATCCGCAACCGCATGGCCGGCTTGCACTCCCGGAAACCACGCGGCAAACACCGCTGGCACGTGTTCGAACGCCCAGGGAAGCGTCAGTGGCCGTCCGCTGAACAAAATCAGCACCACCGGCTTCCCAGTCGCGACAACTTTTTCCAGCAATTCCTGCTGCCGCCCCGGCAATCCCAAGTGCGCACGAGAAGCGGCCTCGCCCGTCATCGTCGGCGCGTTTTCTCCTAGCGCCACAATCGCCACATCGGAGTTCTGCGCCGCCTTCACCGCGGCTGCGATGTCGCTGTCCGCTCCATCCAGAATGCCGGCGCCTTTCGCATAATGTAGGTTCGCATCGCCCAGTTTTTCCGTTAACGCGCGGCGCAACGTCACCGCGTCCGCGGCTCGTCCCAATGCTCCCCACGAACCGATCATATTCCCGGCATCGTCGCCCAGCGGCCCGATCAACGCCACCGAAGAGACTTTCGCCGAAAGCGGCAGAATCGGCGAACCGGAGACCGTTTCGTTGCGCAGCAGCACCAGCGAATGCATCGCGGCAACCTTTGCGACGGCCACACTCTCCGGCCGCAGCATCGCCGGCGATTCCTTGCTCTCGTCGCTGTAAGGGCGGTCGAAGAGTCCCATCGCAAATTTCACGCGCAGTACATTGCGCACTGCTTCATCAATGTCGCGCTGCGCAATCTGCCCGGACTCCACCAATTGCTGCAGGTTGCGATGATAAGAATTGCTGACCATGTCCATATCCACGCCCGCCAGCAGAGCTTTGCGCGCCGCCGCTGCGCTGTCATTGGCGATGCCGTGCGCTTGCAGTTCTCCAACTGAATTCCAGTCACTCACCACAAATCCCCGGAATCCCCATTCTTTCCGGAGGACCTGCTTCAGCGTGAATGGATTTGCCGTCGTCGGGATTCCATTCAATGCGTTGAAGCCGGACATAAACGTTACCGCCCCCGCTTCCTCGGCTGCGTGGAAAGGCGGCAAATAGTATTGCCGCAACGTATGCTCGGAAATTTCCGTTGCGTTGTACTCCCGCCCAGCTTCCGCGGCTCCATATCCGACATAATGTTTTGGGCACGCCACAATACTGTCCACCGCGTCCAGGCGTTCGCCTTGATAGCCACGGACAAACGCGCGCGCCATCGCCGCTCCCAAATACGGATCCTCCCCCGCTCCTTCCGCGATGCGGCCCCAGCGTGCATCCCGCGCAATATCCACCATCGGAGAAAATGCCCAGCGCACTCCACCTGCTGACGCTTCCAGCCCCGCCACGCGTGCGGCTTTTTCGACCACTTCCGGCTCCCAGGTCGCGGCCAATCCCAGCGGAATCGGAAATGTCGTGCGGTACCCGTGAATTATATCCAGCCCGAAAATCAGCGGAATGTGCAGGCGCGAATTCTCGACCGCGAGCCGCTGCAGCGCATTGGTTTCCCGCGCGCCGGTTACATTAAACAGTGAGCCGACCTGTCCTTTGCGAACCATGTCCCGGTCGTCGGTTCTTCCGGAAGTCGGCCCGGTCGCCTGCCCGGCCGAATATTGCACCAGCTGGCCGATCTTCTCCTCCAGTGTCATCTTCTGCAGCAGCGCTTCCACTTTTTCATCTAGGCCCGGCGTGTTCAGCGGATTCGCTTTTGCAACCTCGCCCTTGATTTGCGGTGCCGCCGTCTGTGCGCGCGAAATCTGCGCCGCGAACATGGCTGCACCAAAGAAAAAAACAACTGACACCAGGAAGCTGCGGCTGCGACCGCAACCGGTAACGTCGGCGTTTTTGCGCCGCTGAATTATTTTGTGTGAGATGATCGCACCTTCGTATGAAAGAGTGTCTGCTCGGAAAAGGTTCGGCCCCTTGAAAAGATTCGCTCTATGATACAGGGGGTCGCCAACAAATCGGCTGGACCGGCAGCGCCCCCGCTTCTCCGCAAAACTATACCAGCAGCTTACTCCATGATTCGCCTTAGGTAAATCGATTTATTAGCGGGTTCCGGCAGCGCCGAACTTGCCAAACCGGCTCCACGCATTTGCCTGTCGCGCATGCCTTGCGGCACGCTTTGACCTGTGCCAGACTACGCAACCATTACCCCCATGGCACGCGCCAAACCCCATAAAAGCTCCGCTCCGCAGGAGCCCACGGAACAGAAAGTCAATCTTCGCGAACTGGCCGACCATTTGGGCTTGTCGGTCGCCACCGTTTCGCTGGTGATGAACCGCTCGCCCGCCGCCAAGTCCATCCCCCATCACACTCAGGCCCGCGTTCGCGCCGCCGCCCGTGAATTGAACTACCGTCCTAACGTGATGGCGCGGATGCTGCGTCAGCAGCGCAGCTTCACCGTTGGCGTAATCGTGCCGGAAATCAGCGAAGGCTACGCCGCGCTGGTCCTTTCCGGAATCGAAGATCATCTTCTACAGGAAGGCTACTTTTATTTCGTCGTCAGCCATCGCCACCGCAACGATTTGATCGAGGAATATCCCCGCCTGCTGCAGCAGCGCGCCGTGGAAGGCCTGATTCTGGTGGACACTCTCTGCCAGCCCGGCATTGCCGTGCCCATCGTTTCCGTTTCTGGCCACAAGCATCTTCCCGGCGTCACCAATATTTCTCTGAATCACAGCAAGGCCGCGCGCCTCGCTCTCGATCATCTGAAAGATCTCGGCCATCGCAAAATTGCTTTCATCAAGGGACAAGCATTCAGTTCCGATACCGAAATACGCTGGAAGGCCATGCGCACGGCGGCTCAGGAAGTGAAACTTGCGGTCGATGACAATTTGACAGCCCAGTTGGACAGCGAATCGCCGACGCCGCAGCCTGGCTACGACGTGACCTGCAAATTGTTACGAACAGCTTCGCCGTTCACCGCGCTTTTTGCGTTCAACGACATTTCCGCTTTGGGCGCAATTCGCGCTCTAAGAGAAGTGGGGAAAAGAGTCCCGGAAGATGTCTCGGTCATCGGATTCGACGACATTCAAAGCGCCGCCTTTCAGAATCCCGGCCTCACCACAATTCGCCAGCCTCTTCGCGAAATGGGAATGACTGCGGCGGAAACTCTGGTTCGCCGCATCAGCAGCCCAAAAAACTCCGCATATCCAAAAAGCATCGTCGTGGAACCGGAATTAATCGTCAGAGGCAGCACCGCCCCTGCACTGTCGTAAGACAATTAAACTCGACCATCTTCGATTCAGCGTTTCGCGTATCATGCCTTTGTGCGAGTCCTGATTGCAGAAGACGATCCCGGCGTGCAGCGCTTCGTCGCCAAGGGCCTGAAAGAGCGGGCCTACGCCGTTGACACCGTGGCCACCGGCCCCGAAGCTCTGGAACAGGCTGAAATCAATTCCTACGACGTAATTATTCTGGACGTCATGCTCCCGGGTCTCAGCGGTTTTGAAGTTTGCCGGCGCCTGCGCCAGGCCGGACTTAAAATCCCCGTGCTCATGCTCACCGCTCGCGATGCCGTCGAAGATCGCATCGCCGGGCTCGATCACGGCGCCGACGATTATTTAACCAAGCCATTTGAATTTCGCGAGCTCCTCGCCCGTCTGCGCGCTCTTCTTCGCCGGCCGTCAGAACTCAAGCCTGCGCAATTGTCCGTCGCGAATCTGACTCTCGATACCGCCGCGCAGGTTGCCACTCGTGGCGATCGCCGCATTTCTCTCACTCACAAGGAATACTCGCTGCTTGAATATCTCGTCCGCAACACCGGACGTATCGTCGGCCGTGCTGAAATTGCCGAACATGTTTGGGACGAACACTTCGACCCCTTCTCCAACTTGATTGAAGTCTACGTCAATCGCTTGCGCCGCAAAATTGACGCTCCCAGGGAAACTCCCCTACTGCACACCAAGCGCGGCGCCGGCTACATGCTCGGTATCAGTGAAGAATCTGCTTCTTCTGAACAATCCGCCCAGCAACAATCGCGCAACAAATCGAAATCGCCAGGCAAAAAGTACGATGTTTAGTTCTGTTCGCAGCCGCCTCACCTTTTGGTACGCCGCCGTCCTTACCTGCACACTCTTATTTCTCTCTCTGGTCATCTATTTCATAGTCAAGCAAAGCGTCTTGGCTCGCACCGATGCCGGCCTGGTCGAGCTCTCCGATTCATTTCTCGCTACCCTCGAGGCGGAATTGACCGACGCACCTAGGGCAGAAGGAATCACGCCCGCCGCCCGCCAATCCATGCTCGAACATCAATATCCCGGCCACACCTTTGCCGTGCTAACTGCGAGCGGCGATTTGCTTGCAACGTCCACCGATTTGCCAAGCGCCGTTCAGCGGGCTCACGCGGAGCCAAATCCACGGCTCACTTCAGAGGCGGTGCAGGCGTGCCTCGCTGCACTCGCGACTCCATCCAAATCCTTCCGCTCTTTTGCTGGTAAACATGGTGGCGCTCGCTGCTACGCGCGAACCTTTTCCGCTGCGGGGAATTCCTACCAGCTCGTGATTCTCGCCTCGCTTCATCCGGAAAGCGCGCTTCTCGAAAATATTCGCATCGCTCTCGGTTGGTTGATTCCTTTCACCGTCGTCCTGGCCTCGGCGGGAGGCTATTTTCTGGCACGCAAAAGCCTCGCGCCTGTCGCCGACATGTCCGCGCAGGCCGATCACATCGGCGAATTCACCATTCACGATCGTTTGCCGATTCAAAATCCTCAAGATGAACTCGGCCGCCTCGCGGCTACCTTCAACCGCCTTCTCGACCGTCTCGATGCCGCATTCGAACGCCAGCGCCGCTTCATCGCCGACGCTTCCCACGAACTCCGCACTCCCCTCGCGATTCTGCAGGGCGAATCCGAAGTTGCCCTCTCCAAGGAAGTTCGCTCCACTGACGAATATCGCGAATCGCTCGGCATTCTCCATCAGGAAGCGCGCCGCTTGTCACGCGTGGTGGATGACATGTTCACGCTCTCGCGCGCCGACGCCGGCCAGTATCCGGTAACGCTCCGCGAATTTTATCTCGATGAACTCTCTTCCGATTGCGTGCAATCCATGCGCAGTCTCGCCGCGGCAAAATCCATTTCGCTCTCGGCGGATTCAGATCATGAGTTCCCCATCGTCGCCGACGAATCCCTCGTCCGCCGCATGCTCATGAATCTTCTGGACAACTCCATCAAATACACGCCAAACGGCGGCGCGGTCGCAATTACCACCCAAGCAAACGGCGATGCCGCTGAAATTTCCGTGGCCGATAATGGCCCGGGCATTCCCGGCGAATTGCAACCCCGCATCTTTGAGCGATTCTTTCGCGGCGACCAGGCTCGTTCCCGTTCGAATCCCAACAGCGGCGCCGGCTTGGGTCTTTCTATTGCCAAATGGATTGCCGAGGCTCACCACGGCTCCCTGCAGCTCACCAGCTCCAGTTCTGCGGGTACAGTATTCACTGCACGTCTACCTAAATCTCCCAACTCCGCTACAGGAACTGATTAATCGTGCATTTATCTCGTTTTCGGTAGTGTTTCCGCAGTCGATTCTGCGGGTTCGAATCGCATCACAAAAACCGTGCATGCTCTCTCTCATCTTCGCCTGAGCACAGCGCTCAAAGCTTTGCTGGTTCTGGCGTTTGTCGCCGCCTCATCACATTCTTTCGCTCGCGCTCAGGAAAAACCCGAAGCTCCTGCGCCGCAACCGGCCGCGAATGCCGCGGCCGCTTCATCCGATCCCAAGGATAATAAAGACAATCCGGTGCAGCTTTCTCTTTCCTCCGCGCTCGCTCTGGCTCATAAAAACAGTACTGTGTACAACGCTGCTATAACCGAAGCCGGCTCCGCCGGCATCGATCGCGCCCTCGCTCGCGACGCACTTCTTCCACAAGTGAATTTCAACAACGAATATCTGTACACGCAGAGCAACCAGCACGGTGGCGTGCGCTTCATCGCCAACAATGCGGTGCACGAATACACCAGCCAGGGCAATGCGCACGAATCCCTCGACCTCGCCGGGCTGGCAAACTATCGCAAAGTTTCCGCGGCTGCTGCTCTGGCGCGCGCCAAAGCGGAAATTGCTTCGCGCGGGCTCGTGGTCACCGTGGCTCAGGCCTATTTCAGTGCTCTCTCCGCGCAATTCAAGCTGGAAGATGCCACGCGCGCGGCCGGCGAAGGCAATCGCTTTCTCGAGCTGACGCAACAACTGGAACATGGCGGCGAAGTTGCCCACGCTGACACCATCAAAGCCGAACTTCAGGCCCAGGATCGCCGCAGACAATTTCAGGAAGCGCAGCTTGCGCTATTGAATACCCGGCTCGATCTGGCGGTTTTAATTTTCCCGAACGTCCAGGACAATTTCGTTCTTACCGACGATCTTCGCGCCACTGCTCCCCTTCCTTCGCTCCAAGAAGTCCAACAGCAAGCAGCGCGCGACAATCCCGATCTGCGCGCCGCTCTCGAATCTGTGCACATCTCTTCCAACGAAGTCGCCGCCGCACGGGCCGGCTATCTTCCCTCGCTCAATCTCGATTATTTCTACGGCATTGACGCGCCGGGTTTCGCAACCCACAGTTTTTTTCAGGGCGAACATCTGGACAATCTCGGATCATCCGCGTTGGCTACCTTCAACATTCCCGTATGGAATTGGGGCGCCACGCGCGACCGTATTCGTCAAGCCCAGCTTCACCAGAAGCAAGCCAAGCTTGAACTTTCTTATTCGCAACGCAAACTCATCGCGGAAATTCAGTCGCTGCACGCCGAAGCCGAAACCGCGCTCAACGAACTCACCGGACTGGCGCGTTCCGCCGAACTTGCCGCGGAAAGCCAGCGCCTCACCTCTTTGCGCTACAAAGATGGCGAAGCCACGGTGCTTGAAGTCGTGGACTCGCAAACTGCCTACGTCCAGGCCAGCAATAATTATCATGACGGAGCGGTGCGCTATCGCGTCGCTCTTGCCAATCTGCAGACTCTCACCGGAGTGCTCACCAGCCCATGACCTTGCGCCTTGATTGGCTCCATCGAATATATCCCCGAATGAAACTTTTCATTTCGCCGCTGCCATTTGCCATTGCACTTTTTATTTTTGTAGGCTGCTCGAAAAAAGAAGCTGAAGTGGTGCCGGAAGTTTCCGTCCAGGCCGCGCCCGTAAAAACCGGCGACGTCTCCCGTATCGTCACCTCCGAAGCGGTCGTTTTCCCGCTGCAGCAGGCCGTCGTTTCGCCAAAAATTACTTCTACGGTCAAATCTTTTGCCGTACAGCGCGGCGCCCGTGTTCGCAAAGGCCAACTGTTGGCGGTTCTGGAAAACGCCGATCTCTCCGCTGCTGCCACGCAAAGCAAAGGTGAATACGAGCAGGCCGAAGGCGCTTACGTTACTTCCACTGCTTCTAGTATTCCGGAACAAATTCAGAAAGCCGAACTCGATGCCGCGTCTTCCAAGGCCGCGGCCGACGCGCAGAAAAAAATCGTGGACAGCCGCAAGGAACTTTTCCAGCAAGGCGCGCTGCCCCGCCGCGAGCTGGACGCCGCGGAAGTAGCTCTGGCGCAAGCGGAAAGCCAGTATCAGCAGGCGCAAAAAGTTCTGGACGATTTGCGCCGTAGCGGCAAAGAGCAAGCGGTCAAATCGGCTGGCGGCCAGTTCAACGCCGCAAAAGGAAAACTTCTCGGCGCGGAAGCGGCCCTCAGTTATTCCTACATTAAGAGTCCCATCGACGGTGTAGTGACTGACCGTCCGTTGTATGCCGGAGAACTGGCCACCGCCAATCAGCCGCTGCTTACGGTGATGGACAACACCAGCTTGATTGCAAAAGCTCACATTTCGCAGGCGCAAGCCGCGGGCTTGAAAAAAGGTGCCCGAGCGGAAATTAAAATTGCCGGGGATGACGATCCCGTTCCCGCCAAGCTGAGTCTGGTCAGCCCCGCGCTCGATCCCGGCAGCACCACCATCGAAGTTTGGGTCCAGGCGCCCAAGCCACCCGATTCGCTGCGGCCCGGCATGACTGTGCAAATTTCCATCACTGCTGCCACTGCGAAAGATGCGGTGATCGTGCCCAACAACTCCATTTTTCAGACCAATGACGGCGCGAGTTATGTGCTCGTCGCAGGCTCCGATAATGTCGCGCACCAAAAAACCGTGCAGCTGGGCATTCGCGGCGTCACCGAAACCCAGATTACCAGCGGCGTAAATGCCGGCGAAACCGTCGTCACTTCTGGCGGATACGGATTGCCCGACAAGACCAAAATTAAAATTGAAGCTCCGGAAAAAAGCGAAGACGCCGATAAATCGGGCGACAAAGCCGGGGATCAAGCTGGCGAAAAGGCAGACCAGAAAATGACCGGCTCGGCAGACAAACAATCTCCAGACAAATCCGGCAAGAAACCCGCCGACAAAGCAAAACCATCCGGCTCGGAAAAGGAGTAGCGCGCATGCCGGAGCAGACCGTTTCTCCTTGCAAAGAAAAACCATCGTCGGAAAAATCGTACTGGTTCCAGAAAATTTCCCAGCCGGTTCTGTTTTTGATTATCAGCCTGGCGCTGGTCGGCGGGTATCTCGCGTTCAGCATCCCTGTTTCGGTTTTTCCCAGCACCGATTTCCCCCGTATCGTCATTGGCGTGGACAACGGCGTCATGCCCATCGACCAGATGCTGGTGACCATTACCAGACCAATCGAAGAATCGGTTAACAACGTTCCCGGCCTGCAGCGGGTTCTTTCCATCACCAGCCGCGGCTCCGCCGAAGTCGATCTTTTCTTCGATTGGAGCGCGGACATGGTGCAGACGCTGCAGCGCGTGGACGCCGTGGTCGCACGCATGCAAACCGAACTTCCTCCCACCGCCAAACTCGAAACGCACCGGCTCACCTTCGCCACGTTTCCAATTTTGGGTTACAGCCTCACTTCCGATTCCGTTTCGCCGGATCACCTCTGGGAAATCGCCACCTACGACATCAAGCCCAGACTCAATCGCCTCGATGGCGTGGCCTCTGTCATCGTGCAGGGCGGCCTGGTCCCGGAATATCACATCACTCCCGATCCAGCGCGACTGGTTTCCGCCGGAGTGACAGTGGCCGATATTCTGGACGGCGTAAAAAAAACCAATCTCATCGATTCGCCGGGCCTTTTCGAAAATAATCACCAACTTGTACTCAGCCTGGTCAGCGGCCGTGTGCAATCTCCGGACGAACTCGGCCAGATCGTCGTCAAAACTTCCGCGGCCGGAGTTCCCATTCGCGTGCGCGATATCGGAACCGTCGCGCGTTCCGCTGCTCCGGTTTACACCATCGTCACCGCCAACGGAAAATCCGCGGTGCTGCTCAGCGTCAATCGCCAGCCGGACAGCAATACGCTCTCCGTTGCCGATGAAGTTCACCAGCAGATTCAATCGCTCAGCGCCGGCCTTCCTCCCGGCGTGCATCTGGAACCTTTTTACGATCAATCCACCATCGTGCGCGATTCCATTTCGAGCGTGCGTGACGCTGTTCTGATCGGCATTCTTCTTTCCGTCGCGATCCTGATTTTGTTTCTGCGCGATTGGGGCGCTTCCATCATCGCCGGATTGGTGATTCCCACGACTCTTCTGCTTACCTGCATCGCGCTGAAAGCTTTCGGGCAGAGTTTTAATTTGATGACGCTCGGCGGGCTGGCCGCCGCCGTCGGCCTGGTGATTGACGACGCCATCGTGGTTCTGGAAAACATCGTTCTGCATCGCGACGCAGGGCAAAACCGTTTCCAGGCGATTGCCAGCGCGTTACGCGAAATGGCCGTTCCGCTCCTGGGTTCGACGATCACTCCCATCGTGGTTTTTCTTCCGCTGATTTCCATCGCCGGCGTCACCGGCTCTTTCTTCCGCGCGCTCGCAGTGACCATGACTGTGGCACTGCTGGTTTCACTTTTTCTGGCGATGACCTGGACACCGACGCTCAGCCAATATTTGCTGAAAGACAAACGCGAAAACCATGGCGCTGACAAACCGGCCGCCACGGCAGAAAATACCGGAACAGAAAATATTGATCCCGCGGCTTTGCTGGCCGCCGAGGAAGCGCATCTCTCCGGATTTTTTGGCCGCATCGTTAATTTTTATGCGCGATTCATGCAGCGCGTTCTGCACCATCCGCTGCTCCTGGCCGGAAGTTGCGTCGCGATCATTTTGCTCACCGGGCTCTGCTACCACTTTCTGGAAACCGATTTACTGCCAGCAATGGACGAAGGCGGATTTATTCTCGATTACTACACGCCGCCGGGAAGTTCGCTGAGCGAATCCGACCGCATCCTGAAACACATGGATGCGATCCTGAAAGAAACGCCGGAAGTGGAAAACACTTCGCGGCGCACTGGTTTGCAACTCGGATTGGCAGCGGTCACCGAAGCCAATCGCGGCGACTTTACCGTGCGGCTGAAATCGAAACGCCAGCGCGACATTGACGACATCATGAACGACCTGCGCGCAGAAATTAAAAAGTCGGAACCTGCCGCTGACATCGAATTCGTACAAGTCCTGCAGGACATGATTGGCGACCTAAGCAACGAGCCGGAGCCTGTGGTTATCAAGCTGTACTCGCAGGATCCGCAATTGCTGCTGCAGGCCGCGCCGAAAGTTGCCGAGGCCATCGGAAAAGTTCCCGGCGTGGTGGACGTACTCGATGGCGTGGAAAACACCATCAGCGGACCGGCTTCCACGTTTCAAATTAATTCCGCCACTGCCGCGCGATCCGGATTTACGCCGGAAGAAATCGCGATTGACGCGTCAGCAATTCTCGAAGGCGAACCAGCCGCGACTCCGGTGGTTTTGAACGATCGTGTCTATCCTATTCGGGTGCGCTTTCCGGAAATGAATCGCAGCTCCGTGGACCAAATGACCAACACGCCGTTGCTGAGTTCGACCGGAAAAACCGCGACGCTCGGCTCGCTCGCGACGCTCTCAACCGATTCCGGTCAAACGGAAATTCGCCGCGAAAATCTGCAGCGGTTGATGCAAGTAACGGCGCGCCTCGAAGGCGTGGGGCTCGGCTCCGGAATCGCCGCGGTGCAGAAAGCGGTGAATGCTCTTCATCTCCCTTCCAGTATTCGCATCGAATACGGCGGCACTTATCAGGAGCAGCAAAAATCTTTTCGCGACCTGCTGAAAGTTTTGGTTCTGGCGTTGCTGCTTTTGTTCATTGTGCTGCTCTTTGAGTTCCGGACTTTTTCCGCGCCCGCGGCGATTCTGGCGTCGGCTTTGCTTTCCACTTTCGGCGCGCTGTTCGCGCTGCTGATCACGCGCACGACATTTAATATTGCGTCGTTCATGGGGCTGATCATGGTGGTCGGCATCGTGGCGAAAAATGGCATTCTGCTGCTGGACGCGGAGCACCGGTTCCGCGCACTGGGCCAATCCGGAGAAGAAGCGATGGTGCAAGCGGGCCGACGACGGCTCCGGCCCATTGCCATGACCGCTATCGCCACAGTCGCGGGCATGTTGCCGCTGGCCATCGGTCTTGGCGCCGGATCTGAGATGCTCAAACCCCTTGCGATAACGGTGATTGGCGGCTTGCTCAGTTCGATGGTCCTTTCTCTGGTCTTTACACCTACCATCCACTACCACTTGCAGCGGCATCCGGAGACGGTGCGCAGCGCGTAAAACGTGAAATTGCGGGGCCTGTTCCATTTTGGAGCTACGTCAGGTCGATACCCCTACCCCCGGGTGCTTTTCGGATGAGTTTGCAAATACAGGACTTATTTCTGCAAGAGTGGAAAAGAATGAGAAAGAGTGAAATCCCTGGAGGATAAGCCCTTTGTTTTGTTGTAGGCATCCGGCACACTCTTATGGAGAGTTTTTGAGAAGAGTGAAAGAACGAAGCCAAGGACAGGCCGGAACCGCGGGACCTGAGAAGCAAAACGTACAACGGATGACAACACGGAATTAGTAACTCTATAAATAAGTATCTGCAATTAATACTTGGTATGGCCTCGCAGCAACCAAAAAATTCTCCGCTTTCCTAGCGCCGCGACCAAGCGACGACTAGCCGGCGACCGCAGCCATTTTGCGGATGCGGTCGTTCGCGAAATACTGAGCCTGGCCTTCTTCGATGGCTTGCAGAACCAGACCGGCCACGAATTCGGGCTTGTCGCCATCGGCGTAACTGGCCGCCGGTCCTCCGCCGGGCGCTCCCATTCGGTTCTTGCCGAAGTTCGTCGCCGTGATAAACGGATAGACCTCACTGACGACGATGCGGTCCTTTTCCAGCTCGGCGCGTGCCGTCAGACTGAAGCCAAGAAGCGCGCGCTTCGAAGACGAGTAAACGCTGTATTGGGGAACAGTCATGAACGCGGTTCCGGAATTGATGTTGACGATGCTCCCGCCGCCCTGGGCTCGCATGACGGGAATCACAGCCTGCATAGCGACAATCGGCCCCAAAACATTGAGATGGAAAATTTCGTCGAAAATCTCGGGCTGGATCTCCTCCACTGAGGCCGCGTAGCCGCGCCCAGCGTTATTTACCAGCCCATCGATGCGGCCGTAGTGGTCGTGAACGGCACGCATCGCTTCCCGCACACGATCAAACTTGGTCATGTCGGCCACGACAGGCAAACTGCCGGGAAGCTGCTGAGACAACGTTTGCAGTGCATCGCCACTGCGGGCCAGGAGGGCGATTTTCGCGCCGCGTTCAGACAGAGCGATTGCCGTCGCCAGCCCAATCCCAGAAGAAGCGCCAGTGACAATAAATACGTGATCTTTGATTTGCATGGTTTTGCTCTCCTAACACAGCGTTTGCCCGGCGTCGTGACGCGACGACGGGGAACCGCGCCGGTTTTCTATTTTCAGTTCGGGCCGTCTCCGTCACTTAACGGGATGCGCGCGCCGTCGACGCGGATACGCTACCCGCAAGGGTCTCCGAGTAGCCCATTTGTTTGAGATCGGCAATCAGTCCCGGCCCGGTTGGGCGCCATCCCAGCCGGTGCTGTGTTTGCACGCTCGAACCGGTAAGGTCGCGACCAACGAACATGCCCAGCCAGCCGAAATGGCCTGCTGCTTCCTCGGACGATTTGGCAACGACCGGCACCTTGAGGCCACGGCCGATGGCCTCAGCAATGTTCCGCATTGGTACCCCCTCTTCGGCGACCGCATGATATCGGCCGCCCGCTTCCTGCTTCTCGAGCGCCAGTCTGTAGAGGCGAGCAGCATCGAGGACGTGCACAGCCGCCCAGCGGTTGAGTCCATCGCCGACGTACGCCGAGACACCTTTCTCGCGGGTGATCGCGATCAGGTAGGTGATGAGACCTTGCTTAACTGTGTCGTGAACCTGGGGAAGGCGTACCAGCGAGGCGCGTACGCCACGCTTTAGCAGTGCTTCAGTCGTCGTTTCCGAAGCGCGAGGATACGAGCCAGAGGGAGGTAGAGGAGCATCCTCTTCCGTAGACGCGCGCCCCTGCGCTACCGTTCCCATCCCGGAGGTGACAAGCAGTGGCCGCTGGGAGCCTTCGAGCGCCGCGCCGAGGGTCTCAATGGCGCGCTTATCGATCTCGCAGTTTTCCGCGAAGTTTGAGAAGTCGTGGATGAAACCTGTGTGAATCACCGCGTCCGCGGCGGTTGCTCCGCTGCGCAGGCTTTCGAGGTCTTTAAGATCACCGCGATGGACCTGGGCGCCAGCGGCGATAAGCGACTTCGCACCTGCCTCCGAGCGGGCGAGGCCGAGTACCTGATGGCCCGACTTGATCAATTCCTCAACGATTCTTGAACCGATAAAGCCAGTTGCTCCGGTAACAAATACCTTCATAGATCCTCCTTCGCATTAGGCCCTTCGCATTGGGCTGCTGAAAAACTGGAATCGCTAAAACGACTCTCCTACGAGTGCTTCGCTTTTCTGCCAAAGCGCCTCTGCATTCTTTGAATCGAGCGCATAGCCGCGCACTCCTTCGCTTACGCCGGTGATGGTCACGCCGTCCGGCGCGATTTGCCCAACATGGCAGTTCTCACAATATTTGCCGCCGATCTCGTCAGCCGGAGCGACCGCACCGGCCCACACCGAAGTTGCAGCTCCTTGAGGAATGGTTTTCCACTGAAACGGCCCTTTGCCCTCGTCTGTAAGCTGTTTGTCTATCTGCTGAATCAAGTTTTGCAGGAGGCCCGGGTCCATGTAGCGGCCCAGATCCGTCTGTATGACTCCCGGATGCACGGCCGCAGCACGCACGCCACGCTTGCGGTGCCGTTGGTCGAAAGCAACAGCGAAAAGGATATTGGCGGTCTTCGAGCGGCCATAGGCAAGCATCGGATCGTAGGGGGTGCGCTCAAAATTCGGATCCTGCAGATCCACGTTGGATATGCGATGACCGGCGGACGACAGGTTGATCAACCTTCCTCCTGCACGGATCAACGGTGCAATCCGGTTTACGAGAACAAAGTGACCGAGATGGTTGGTGCCGAATTGCGTTTCAAAACCGTCCAACGTGTAGCCAAACGGAGTGGCCATCACGCCGGCGTTGGCGATGACCACGTCGAAGGGTTCACCCTTTGCGAGCAGTATGTCGGCGCAGGCGCGCACGCTCTTCAGGCTGCCGAGATCTAGCGCGACCAACTCGAAACCTCCTCCATTGGCTTCAGCATCCTTTCGCACCTGCGCGGTTGCCGCTTTGGCTTTCTTCAAATCCCGTGCCGCGCCTACGACATGTGCGCCGTGCGCGGCCAGAGACCGCGCCGTTTCCACGCCGATTCCGGCAGAAACGCCGGTGACCAGGATGCGCTTACCGCGCAGATTCGCGCCGGACAAAACGTCTTCAGTTGTTGAGGTCGCTCCAAATACATCAACCATTGTCTTGCTCCTTGTATTGGCGGTTCGATTCGGTCCGATTCCTTATTGGGGGAACCGAGATTGACGGACGGCCACGATTTCGATAAAACGGAGAGTGCCTCCGAATCCTTGGATAATCGGAGACCGTCTCCGGTTATATGGATTTTTGGCGTGCCTAAGAAACATTCCCAGCCTCCCGGGCGAAAGCCGCGCGCGGACGCGCAGCGCAATCGCGAGCGCATTCTGGAAGTGGCCAAGGAGGCGTTCACCCGGTCGGGCGCAAATACCAGCCTGGACGACATCGCCAAACAGGCGGGCGTTGGGCCGGGGACTTTGTATCGCCACTTTCCTACGCGCGAGGAACTTCTACAGGCGGTTTATCGATCTGAGCTGGAAAAGTTAGCAGCGGCAGAGCGGAGGTTCGCGCAAATCATGCCGCCGATGGATGCGTTGCGGGCGTGGCTATTGCTGTTCGTTGATGCCATCGAGACGAAAAAAATCATCGCCCCTGCGCTGCAAACCCTGATCGGAGATCCCAAGAAAGTTTTCGCAGCTTCCTACGCTCAGATCCATCAGGCGATTCATGCATTGGTGCAACGGGCCATCAAGAGCGGCGACATACGTAAGGACCTCGAACCGTTCGACCTACTTCGGGCCTTGATTGGAGTGTCCAACGAGGCGTCCAGCCCCGACTGGCAACAAAGCGCCAGGAGACTGGTAGATATCCTCATCGCCGGCTCGCGGCCAGTCGCGCGTGATGGCCGCAAGCACGCGCGATTTGCATAGCGCCTGCAAAAGCTAGTGGCAAGTACCGGCGCCGGAATCCGTGAAGGATTTGCCAGGCTGCGAAATGAATTCCCACTGGTATCGGCCGGGGAGCAGCGTCAGCTTCAAGATGCCGAACGCTTCGAGGGAGTGGACTTCGCTATTCGCGCGAACGACTCCGAACGGACGAAGATTCTTGCCGCCGGTTCCCACGACGAATTCGCGTATGCCGCGGCTGGAATCGGCAGTGCCATCAGGATTCTGCGGAGCGAAGCGTTCGTAATCGTGGTCATGTCCGTTGACGATTACGTCGGCGTTGGCCTGGTAGAGAACGTCCCACAGAGGTTTCATAAGCAGGTCGTTGCCGTGGGTGCCGCCGGAACTGAAAAGCGGCTTGTGAAAATAGGCGAGGGTGCACGCTACGGGATGCGCGGCCAGATCTTCGCGCAGCCATTTGCCCTGAACGGAATCCGCGTCGCATCCGCCCGCCGCCACACATTCGCTGTTCAGGACGACGATGTGCCACGTGCCGAGCTCGTAGCTGTAATAACCTTTGCCAGGATCCCCGGCGCCTTGGCCGAAATATTGGAAATAATAAGTGGCGCCGGCGGAATGGAATTCGTGATTTCCGGGCGCAGGGCGGGTGCGATTTTTCACGCGGCCCCAGGTTTTATCGTAGCACTCGAAATTGGCGGCGGTGCCGTCGGGGTAAGCGAGATCGCCGACGGCCATCACAGTGCCGGGAGTTTTGTCGAGCAGGTTTGCGGTAGCTTCGGCTCCGGAGAGGTCGCGACAATCGGCGATGTCGCCGGCTCCGACGAGGACCGCGGTGGTTTCGGTTTTCGCGGGCACTCTTCGCGAAGAACAGCCTTGGGCAGCTACAAAAACGAGCAAACTCACGAAAATCAGAAAAAACAGGCTTTGACGCAATGGTCACCGTTAGATGATGCAGAGTAACTCGCGAACTGTACCTAACCGCAGCTAAACGCACGGTGAATTCGCAAGGCAGACTTGCCAGAAAATCCGGGAAAGGAGCGCTTTGCGCATCGTTTCCCCAGGGCCACATGTCCACAGCATGCGGCAGCAATCGAGGCTCGGCGCAACTCCCGCCCCCTCGAATGGTTATCGGGATTGCCTAAAACTTGAGCCGCAGCATGAACTGAAGTTGTCGCGGCAATCCGGTGCCGGTGTTGGTCCCGTTGCCGTTTACAGTATTGGTGATAACGCCGAAATCGCCAGGGGCATTCAAATTGTTAGGCGTGGGGCTACCCAAGTTTGCCGGGTTATAGTCGAGGGTCAGGTTGCCAGGATCACCAAACTGTGTATGGTTGAAGACGTTGAAAGCTTGCACTCCGAACTCAAGCGTGAAGCGTTCCGTTAACTTTGTGTTCTTCATGATCGCGAGATCCACTTGCCAGATATCGAGAGCACGAGCGATACCGTTCGGAGCGTTGCCGAATCGAGTGAAATTTCCGTTGGCGTCGGTGGGCGGCGCCTGAAAGGCGGCGGGGTTGATCAAGGGCATGTTATTTTTTCCGCCGCCGGGGAGAAAGATTGGGACACCGGGAACGAGGTCAGGGCGCTGATCGGTCTGATCGTTGCCATCCGGGAGTAAGAAGGTCTGCGAAAGACCATCGAACAAAGTGCCGGGCGCGACGATGCTGCCGCCGAGGCCCAACTTGACGGTCAAGGGGTGACCGGTGTGCCAGGTTCCGATGCTACTGAGCTCCCAGCCACCAACAATTTTCCCGATGGCACCGGAATCGTTCAAATACGTTTTGCCAGGTCCAAACGGGAGTTCGTAAACGGCGTTCACGGTAACGTTGTGGCGAACGTCGAAGACGCTCGGTCCTTTGTCGCACTGGCGGCAATCAACGTTTTCTTGTCCATTCGCTTCTCCGCCACCAACCGCACCATCATTGATGGAATGAGAGAAAGTGTAGTGGGCCTGGAAGGACAGGCCATTTGCTAGCCGTCTTTCGAGAGACAGGAACAATGCATGATAGGTGCTTTGCCCGGTATCACTCTTGTAGTCCACCGAACCATAGGGATCGATCGTGAAGGTAGGATCGTTCGGATGTGCCGGGTCGGGAAAGAACTGATCCAGAGGCCGATAGCAATCTTGATTATTCGGATTAACGACGACCGGAATGCTGCATAGGTTGACGGCGCCTCGGGAGAACAAGTGGACGCCGTGGCTTCCGAGGTACGTCGTGGAAAACAAGAACCCGGCCGGCAGTTGGTGTTCCACTGTCAAGCCCCAAGTCTCGACATACTGGTCTCTGCGCCCCACGCGCTGCAAAGCACGCGGGTGATTTGCTGTATTAGAGAAACCGCCCGTGCCGGTAAACGCAGATAAATCGGGAATCTCCTGCTGAATTGCAGGAGTGAGCGGTGGTGCGACGACGGATGCGCGAAACGTGTCGCTTTCAAGGCCAGCGTTTAGATCGTCATTCTGTGCGGCACCGCTGTAGATGCCGAAGCCGGCGCGAACGACAGTCCTGCCATGGAGCGCGGAAGGAGCCCACGCAAAGCTGACGCGAGGATCGACATTGCGGTAATTCGGCTCATACAGAGCAGGATTTTGGGGACAAGGCGGAGTGTTTATCGGCACAGGAAAAGGAGTGTTGAATGAGCCAGAGCCAAGGCAAGCGCCGTGAAACTGATTAAGGTCGAAGACCGTCGTGCGGTTGTCCGGAACGTTGGCAACTCCGTAGTAGTCCCAGCGAACGCCGAGATTAACAGTGAAGGTAGGGGTCACCTTCCATTCATCCTGAAAGTAAGGCATGTACATAGTTCGGCGAAGTTTATGGCAGCACCAGGGCGCGATGAAATTCAGCTTCGTGAGCGAGGCCGCAACGAGGCTGTCGTTGTTTCCGAAGGTGAGCACGTTGTCGGCGGTCTGCCCCTGATTGAGGCGAATCCGGCGAATTTCCATGCCGGCCTTGAAGGTGTGGGTGTTGTGAGTCCAAGTGATATTGTCTATAAAGCCGAAGGTGGTCCCAATTTCAATGTCGGCCGTATTGTCGTTGATGCCGGTGAAATTATCGGTGTTGACCGCATAAGGAAGCACGCTGGCCTGAGGATTGTGGTACGGCGAGCGATTGACGAAAATCTTGGCCTCGTTGAACAAGCTTGCGCTGAATATGTGCTGAAGCGCCAGGAAATAGTTGGCAGGGTGATTGACGATGTGCTGCAGGTCGAAGAGCGGACTGATTGGTTGATCGGAGTGCAAGA
Organism: uncultured Acidobacteriota bacterium; assembly: GCA_963732135.1. Taxonomy (GTDB): domain Bacteria; phylum Acidobacteriota; class Terriglobia; order Acidiferrales; family UBA7541; genus Acidiferrum. The sequence continues at coordinate 594,908 of CAVSYC010000006.1, read as the reverse complement.
TGTCCCGCTGCGCGCGCCCGTAAAGCGTAGTCTTATCGGTGAATTTATGGTCGATGCGAATTAGCGCTGTGTCTTCGTGAATGACTGTGGGCGTTGCGTGAGTAAATTGATCCGTGTCAGAGTCCAAAGCCACGAAGGCGCCATCGGGGAAAACCATTTTGGGGGCACAGGGGCCTAAGGTGCCGGTGGAAGTGCGCCAAGGAAACGCCTGGAGAATGGAACACATCTGGGGAGAAGGACCATTGCCGTTCCTGCCATTGACAAGGATATCCGCCTGGAGCAAAGCCGAGGGCACAGTCGCGACTTGGCTTGTCGACTGCAATTGGCGCAATCCCTCGTAGCTGAGGAAAAAGAATGTTTTATTCTGCTGGATCGGCCCGCCGACTGTAAGGCCATATTGGCCAAGGCGAAAAGGGGGGATGGCTGGGTTGCCGTTCAAGTCAAAATCGTTGAAGTTGCGTGCGTCGAAGACTGAATTTCGCAGATAACCGAAAACCGTGCCGTGAAAATCGTTGGTGCCGGACTTGGTTACGACGTTGATCTGGCCGCCGGCCTGGGTGCCATACTCGGCGTCATAGAGAGCGGTGTTGACTCGATATTCGGCCACGGCATCCTCGGAAATCTGCAATCGCACCTGTGATTTTTGCGCTTGCTCCTGAATGCCGCCTGCATCGACACCGTCAAAATTGAAGTTGTTGTCGTCAATGGCGCGACCGGCGAAACGAATGGTGCGCTGATTGCCTCCGCCATCATCCTGTGCAAAGGGGGCTAGCAGAGTCAATCCGGACCAATCACGCCCATTCACAGCAAGATTGGCGATCTGATCGGTGCCAATCACTATGGCGGCTTCCGCACTGCTGCGCTCGGCCGGGCCCAGCTCTGCTACCACATCAACTTTTTCGCTGGCGTCTCCGATCTGCAGAACGACGTCGAGGGTGCGGGTTTGTCCCACCTCAAGAACAACGCTCTCAATCACTTTGCTTTTGAATCCGGGATTTGAAACGGAAACCGTGTATGCACCGTTGCTGATTCCGGGAAAGCGATACTGACCATTGGTATTGGTGGTGCGTTGCTGGCTTAACTGTGTTTCAACCGCCAGGATTTGCACCGCCGCGCCGCTGACGACGCCACCGCTCGGATCCATGACCGTGCCTTCAAGCGTGGCGCGATCAGTTTGGGCTAGTGCAATGGTTCCGAAAAGAACGTGCGCGAGCGTAAAAAGAAACACCAGTGCGAATGATTTTATAAAATTGCGCATGGGACACACCCTTATCAGGGTCTCGGTGCCGGGAGAGGCGAGCGATCTTAAAACCCTCAGAGGACACGTCGCCCGAGACGAATTAACAATCGAGCTATATTTCGCCTGACTTGTGCGAATGGAAGGTGACTGCAATGTGACTACTTCTTTAAAAGGCTGATGCCAAGGACGCAGAAAAAATTACAGAAAAAGTACGACAAATTCGATCAGGCCGGGGACGCAATCCTCGACCGCTAAATATACTGCGCCGCTACAGGAAAATTTCAGGTCCACCAGGGTTCGACGGGAGGGTCGCGGAGAACGATGCGAGAGAGAAAAGCGGCGGCGGATTCGAGGCCTTCGTCTACCGAGGCGAGGGCGTCTTCGTGTTCGATGCTGATGACGTAATCGTAGCCGGTCAAACGAAGGGCGCTAACGATCTGTTTCCACACGAGTCCGTCGTGGCCCCAGCCAACGGTGCGGAAAATCCAGGAGCGATCGGCCATGTGACGATAACTTTTTGCGTCGAGGACGCCGTTGCGCGCAACATTGGAAGAATCGAGAGCGGAATCCTTTGCGTGTACGTGAAATATGCAGCCATCCAGAGCGCGAATGGTGACCGGAATATCGGCTCCTTGCCAGAAAAGATGGCTGGGATCGAAATTCACGCCGATGTTTTTGCCCACGGCTTCGCGCAGGCGTAAAGCGGTTTCGACGTTGTAAACAACGAAGCCCGGATGCGGCTCGATGGCGACTTTGATTCCGTAGTCGGCGGCAAACTTACCGGCTTCCTGCCAGTAGGGAAGAACCTTTTTGTCCCACTGCCATTCGAGAGTCTCGAGAAATTCCGGCGGCCAGGGGGCGACGATCCAGTTGGGACACTTGGCTTCGTCGCTGTCGCCGGGGCAACCGGAAAAAGTGACTACCACCGGAACCTGGAGTTTCTCGGCAAGCTTTACCGATTTGCGAAATGCTTCGTCGTGTTCGCGGGCCACATTGCGATTGGGGTGCATGGGATTGCCGTGGCAGGAAAGAGCGCTGATGGTGAGGCCAGCATCGCGAATCTGGGAGCGAAAATCATCCAGTTTATGCTGATTAGCGAGTAAGGAATCAACTTCCACATGGTCGCGGCCGGGCCAGCCGCCGGTGGCGAACTCGATGGCGCTGACACCGGGGAGAGAACGTAGCTTCGCAACTACCTGATCCAGAGTACGATTCACAAAAACCGGCGAAAAAACCCCAAGCTTCATTAAAACGGCTCCCTTCGCTTCGCGCATAGCATACGCTTTGAGGGGTCGAAGGTAAAACGAATGAGGAGAAACTTTGATTTAATAAGTACGAATCGGAATTTGCAATTCCGTTTGCGGGTGAAAGTTGTGTGAGGACTGCATCAGGTGTATGCTCGAAAATTCAATGGGTACTAAACTATTGACCTCGGTCCTGGTGCTTGTATTGTCGGGAACCGATTGCGGTGCCGCCTTGATCTGCGCCGCGTCTTGTAAGTGGTCCGCACCTGTAGCGGGTAGCGTCGTCCATCATCATGAAATGGAGTCCGGGCCAACCGCGACGCACGCCAGCCAACACGCCGATCATCACGGCGCTGCATGTGTTGAATGTCCTGCCAAAGCGGGGAACAGTCTGAGTGAAAAGTCTGACTGCGACAGCCTGTCTGAGATTCAAGCACTGAAGGAAAGCGCTTTTTCTCTCGATGCTCCGATCGGAGCCGCTCCCGTCCTCTTCAAGAGGACTTGCACCGATAGTCTTGCCTCGGGTTCCGATTGTCAGCATTCTTTCTTCTTCGGAAACTCTGGTACCAACAGAAGTTCCGGCCCGCCTCTGCTACCCCTTCGCATCTAGCAAAGACCATCAAGCCAGGCTGTTCATTTTGGATGCAGCGTCAGTGCACGTTTGCTGGTGTCTGGATCTACTGGCACATAACAACCAACCCACTTATGGAAGTTCGGCTATTTAGTTTTGCGAGGAGAAAATATGAGCAGCAGGCGTGGATTCATACGCAGAGCGTTAGCGGGAGCTGGGATGTTTGCTTCGGCGCGAACTCTTTCCGCTGGGGAGCTTTCCGTCGCTGGCGAATGGACCGAGAAACCCAATAAGAGCGGAGCGAGTTCTTCGCGCACCACGAGTCCACCAGTGCCGGTGCAGACGCCGGACCTGCCGGTTCTGGCCCACAAAATGGACGGTGAAATAAAGGTTTTTAAACTAGTTGCAGAACCGGTGCGAAGAAAAATCGCGCCGTGGAAGACGATCGATTGCTGGGGATTCAATGGAACGTCGCCGGGGCCGGCGCTGCAGGCGTATGAAGGCGACCGGGTTCGAATTGTTCTTGAGAACCGTTTGCCAGAATCACTAGCGATTCACTGGCACGGGCTGGAGATTCCTTATGCGATGGATGGCATGCCGTATATTTCGCAAAAACCGATCGCGCCTGGCGCTCAGTTCACGTATGAATTCACGATCCACCAGAACGGCACGTTTTTTTATCATTCACATTCGCCGATGCAGCAAATGATGGGGCTGGTGGGGCTATTTATTCTGCATCCACAACGGGCGCACACACCGGCGGTCGATCACGATTTTGGAATCGTGTTGCAGGAGTGGGCCGTGCTGCCGAATAACACGGTACCGAATACGGCGAACATGGAGTGGAACTGGCTGACGTTTAACGGAACGTGCAGTCCGATGACTACGCCGCTGGTGGTCCGACTGGGAAGCCGCGTGCGCGTGCGTTTTGTAAATCTGGGGATGGACCATCACCCGATTCACTTGCATGGACACACGTTTGCAGTTACTGGTTCGGAGGCGGGGCGGCAACCGCAAGCGATCTGGGGTCCTGCAAACACCGTGCTGGTGGGAGTGGCGCAGGCGCGGGACATTGAGTTTGTGGCGAATAATCCGGGCGAGTGGATGATGCACTGCCACATGCCGCATCACAATATGAATGCGATGAGCGATTTGCTGGGAGATCGCTTGATGATGACCGCCGATACCGAGGACGAGCGCGCGTTGAGCCAGATGCAGACGTTGGCCGATCACGTCGGGTTCGAACATGTACATCATGCGCCGATAGCCGCGGATGCCAATAAAGTGCCTGGCTTTCCGCAAGATGCGTTCATGGACATGGGCATGGATGAAGTGGTGGCCAAGCCGCAAAACAACGGGCTGCCGAGAAACTGGAGCGCGATGATGATGGGAATGATGACGCTGGTGCGCGTGCTGCCGCCGGATCTCTATGACTTGTTGATGAACGATGTTCGCAACGGTTATGTGGCGCCGGTTCCGGCAGTGATGCAGAAACATGTGCATGCGCATCCCGAAGGAGGCTCGCGATGAGTGTGCGACGCAAATGTTTTCATGCGAGCCTGGCGGGTTTGCTGATGGCGATGGGAGCGTACGTGGCGTCTTCGCAAACGACCGCGCCTATTCCTGATCCGAAAAAACCTGAACAAGGGAGCGACCAGAAACCGCAACACCAGAGGCCGGAGGTTTTCTTTCCGATGGCAGAGCAGCCGGAAATGGAAATGCATCATCACGGACAGATTTCCGTGGTGATGCCGCAATTTCCGCGGCTGGGAGATTCGCAACGCGTGGTTTCCGGTCCGATCTATGAGTTGAAAGATCTGGAGAAAATGGCGAGCGAGCACAATCCAACGTTGGCGCAGGCGCAACGAGAGATTGAAGCGGCGCGCGCGCAGAAATTGCAGGCGGGGCTGTATCCGAACCCGACGGTGGGATACAAGGGCGATGAAATTCGCGGAGGATCGTACGGCGGGGGCGAACAAGGATTTTTCGTACAGCAACCGATCATCCTGGGCGGAAAGCTTGCACTGGATCGCAAAGTGCGCGGAGCGGAAGAAAAACAGCGTGAAGTTGAAGCGGATGCGCAACGCCAGAGAGTTGAAAATGATGTGCGCATGGCGTATTACCGCGTGCTTGCAGCACAAGAGCGGCTGGCGCTGAAGCGAAGTATTTTGGGAATTTCGCAGAGTACGGCTCGAGTGGTTGGGCAACTGGGCCGCGTCGGCCAGGCCGACGAGACGGAGATTCTGGAGGCGGAGGCGGAAGAGCAGCGCATGGAAATTGCGGTCGGGACTGCTGAACAAATGTTGCGGCGCGAATGGACCACGCTGGTTTCGGTGGTTGGCGTTCCATCGTTGCCTGCGGGCGGTGTCGCTGGACGGATTGATGCGGACTTGCCGCCCGTGGATCAAGAGCAACTGCTGGCGTCGCTGCTTAGGGAAAGCCCGGCGATTCGCTCGGCGCAGGCTAATGTTGAACGTGCTGAAGCTTCTTTGAAGCGGGCGAAGCGCGAGCCCATTCCGGACTTAATTGTGCAAGGCGGATTGCAACAAAATCTTGAATCGCTCGACGCTTCGCAAAATCGCAAAGTCGGACTGCAGGGATTTGCCGAAGTCGGCGTGCAGTTGCACCTGTGGGATCGCAATCAAGGAGCCATCGCAGCCGAAGGCGCGGGCGTTGAAGCGGCGCGGGAAGAAGTGCGGCGTGCGAAACTGGAGCTGCGCAATCGCTTCGCGATGTATGGCGAAGATTACGGCAGTTCGCGGTTGATCGCCGACAAGTACCGCGTGGAGATTCTTCCGCGTTTGGAACGCGCCTACAAACTGATGGTCGAGCAGTACGGCCTGATGACCGCGTCGTTTATTCGCGTGCTGATTCTGGAGCGCATGCTTTACGAAAATGAAACGGCGTATGTGGATGCGCTGGAACGAACCTGGACGAGCAGCATCGCGCTACGGGGATTTTTGCTTGAAGGATCACTTGGCTCGCAGAATTCAAGAAGCTTGGGCTCAGCAAACAGCAGTGGCGACTTATTGCGGCCGATGAGCGAAGGAAACAGTCTGATTGGGTCGCCTTCGCGGCTGGGGCTCAAATAAGGGGCAATCCTTTCGAGGGCCGCGTGCTATGCGAGGCATACCGTTTGATACTTATTTGCGATGGCGACCCTATGGCGCAGACTTAGTGACGTTGGAATTTGCGTGGATACGGCTACGGCCGCCGTCGCGCGTGTGGAGCGGGCAACCGCTTACGACGTGGTCGCGCATGCTCCTTGCCCCAGTCCTCGTCCGCGGATGAAATTCAGCCACGAGTTGGCCACGTCCTCGTTAAAAATTGCGAGGGTGAAATGATCAAAAAGGTGAAGGAAGGCTACAAGGTCACATCGAGCAAAGGAAAAAACTTGGGCGGCCCATACAAGAGCAAGGCAGCTGCGAGAAAGAGGCTGCGCCAGGTTGAATATTTCAAGCACGCGAAGTAGAAACCACAGGAGCGGGAGCCCAGCCACCCGCGCTCTTTCAGGTCAACCCTCATCGTGCTCGATGCTCCTGAACTGCGTAATCTGTACCTGCGATTCAGAACGCTGTTTTTGCAGCGGATGAAAGTTTCCAGCATTCGCGGGCGATGGCCCAGTCTTCCTGCGCGCGAAGTACCAGGATTCGGACGGTTGATTCTGCGGTTGCGATGTCAATGTCGACAGGCTTCGCCGAGTTTTTGGTCGGATCGAGCGCCAGACCAAGAAAAGAAAAGTTGCCGCAAGTCGCGGCGCGTACCTGGGCCGAATTTTCTCCGATGCCGCCGGTAAAGACGATGGCATCGGCGCCGTTTAGGGCAGCGAGCATAGCGCCGATGCTGGCACGTAAGCGGTGTACGAAGATATTGAACGCGAGTTGAGCGCGTTGATTGCCGCCCTTCAGGGCGGCAATGACTTCGCGCATGTCAGCGGAGACACCGGATATTCCAAGCAGTCCGGATTTGGAATTCAAAATCTCGTCCAGCGCTTTGCCGTCCAGTTCTTTTTCGCGCATCAAATAGGTAAGGATGCCGGGATCGACCGAGCCGGAACGCGTTCCCATCATCAGTCCATCCAGCGGAGTAAATCCCATGGTAGTGTCAACGCTTTGGCCACCGCGAATTGCGGCGAGCGAGCAGCCGTTTCCGAGATGGCAGCTGATCAGTCTCAGGTCGGCAATATTTTTGCCCAGGATTTGAGCAGCGCGTCCCGCACAGTATTGATGATTGATTCCGTGAAAACCAAATTTGCGAATTCCCTGCTCCGCCCATTCATACGGACCGGGGTAGATTGCGGCGGCATCGGAAAGTCCACTGTGGAAGCCGGTATCGAATACGGCGACCTGCGGAACAGCACCACACAGTTTCCCGATGAGCGCGATGCCGTCGAGCTCGAGACGATTGTGCAGCGGGGCGAAGACGGCCATTTTTTCTATCGCGGACTTTACTTCGGCGGTAATCACGGTTGGGCGGGTGTAAGAGCGGCCGCCATTCACAATGCGGTGGCCGACGACGTCAATTTCGGATAGTGATTCGAGCACGCGAGTTTTGCCGGAGGCCAGTTCGCTGAGCAGCTGCGAAGTCGCGGCAGAGCGCTCGCTCCTCTCGACACTTTCTTTTATGACTGCGCCCGAGGCGGTACGAGCTTCGAGCATGGCACGATCTTCGCGCCATTCGAGCTTGCCTTCCCACAACGGTTCGGGTGGATCATTCGGAAGCGGTGCGGCGAGATCAAAGAGACAGGCCTTCTGGCTGCTCGACCCGGAATTGAGCACCAGTATTTTCACTTAGTAGGGCCATTTCCAGTCGCGAATCTCCGGCATGTCGTCGCCATATTCGCGGACGTACTGTTTGTGCTGGACGAGTTTGTTGCGCAGCAATTGCTTGAAATGCGCGCCGACGCGTTGCAGGCGAAGAACGCGGTCAACCACATCCCCTGCGAGGTGAAAGCGATCCAAATCGTTCAGAACCGTCATATCGAACGGCGTCGTGGTGGTCCCTTCTTCCTTGTAACCGCGGACATGGAAGTTGTCATGATTGGTGCGCCGGTACGTCAGACGGTGGATCAGCCACGGATAGCCGTGGTAGGCAAAGATGACCGGCTTGTCGGTCGTGAAGATCGAGTCGAACTCATAGTCAGGGAGACCGTGCGGATGTTCGGTGGAGGGCTGGATGGTCATCAAGTCAACTACGTTGACGACGCGGATCTTGATGTCGGGAAAATTCTGACGCAGCAAATCGACGGCGGCCAATGTTTCTAGCGTAGGAATATCGCCGGCGCAGGCCATCACTACGTCTGGTTCGACGCCCGCGTCGCTGGAAGCCCACTCCCAGATGCCGAGGCCAGCGGTGCAATGCTCGATCGCCGATTGCATATCGAGATACTGCAATGCCGGCTGTTTGCCGGAGACGATCACGTTCACGTAGTTGCGGCTGCGCAGGCAGTGATCGGCGACGGAGAGCAGCGTGTTGGCGTCGGGAGGCAGATAAACGCGCACGATGTCGGCTTTTTTGTTCATCACGTGATCGATGAAGCCGGGATCCTGATGGCTGAAACCGTTGTGATCCTGGCGCCAGACGTGCGACGTGAGCAAATAATTCAGTGAAGCGATCGGCCGGCGCCAGGGAATTTTTCTGGTGACCTTCAACCACTTGGCGTGCTGATTGAACATGGAGTCGATGATGTGGATGAAGGCTTCGTAGCAGGAAAAAAATCCGTGTCGCCCGGTGAGGAGATAACCTTCGAGCCAGCCCTGGCACATATGTTCGCTGAGAACTTCCATGACGCGTCCGTCGTGCGAAAGATGCTCGTCCGTCGCGAGCATGGGCTCCATGAAAACTTTGTCCGTAACCTCGTAGAGGGCGTCCAAACGATTGGACGCGGTTTCGTCGGGGCCGAAGACGCGGAAATTTCTGTTTTCGGCGTTGCGCCGCATGATGTCGCGCAGAAGCTGGCCGAGCACGCGAGTCGATTCGGCAAATTCCGTTCCAGGCTTGGTTACCGGAAAGGCATAATCGCGGAAGTCTGGTATCGAGAGATCGCGGAGAAGCAATCCGCCATTGGCGTGAAGATTGGCGCCCATGCGGCGGGTACCGGACGGCGCAAGCTCCGCAAATTCCGCGATGAATTTACCGGTCTTGTCGAAAAGTTCTTCTGGCTTATAACTTTTCATCCAGTCATCGAGCATTTTCACGTGACCGGGATTCTTTGCGAAGTCGGTGACAGGAACCTGGTGGGCGCGCCAGGTATCTTCGACCGGCTTTCCGTCAACTATCTTCGGGCCCGTCCAACCTTTTGGCGTGCGCATGATAATCATCGGCCACACGGGAAGAGTAGAAGCGTTTCCGCTGCGGGCAGCCTGTTGAATGCTGCGGATTTCGTCGAGGATGACGTCCATGGTGTGCGCCATGAGCTGATGCATGGCTTCCGGTTCGCGGCCTTCGACGAAATGCGGTTTATAGCCGTAGCCGGTGAATAGTTGCGCGAGCGTTGCGTCATCCATGCGGCCGAGCAACGTGGGATTGGCGATTTTGTAGCCGTTCAAATGGAGAATCGGAAGAACGGCGCCATCGCGCGCGGGATTTAAAAATTTGTTCGAATGCCAACTCGCGGCCAGCGGCCCGGATTCTGCTTCGCCATCTCCAACCACACAGCACACAAGCAGATCAGGATTATCGAACGCCGCTCCATAGGAGTGCGCGACCGAATAACCAAGTTCGCCGCCTTCGTGAATCGAGCCCGGCGTTTCCGGAGCGACGTGACTGGGAATGCCGCCGGGAAACGAGAACTGTTTGAAGAGATGCTGCAAACCTTCTTCGTTTTGCGGAATGTGCGGGTAGACTTCGCTGTAAGTTCCTTCCAAGTAGGTATTCGCGACCAGGCCCGGACCGCCGTGGCCCGGACCCGCGACGTAGATCACCTCGAGGTCATGCTTCTTAATCAGGCGATTCAAATGGACGTAGATGAAATTCAACCCCGGAGTAGTGCCCCAGTGCCCGAGCAGGCGAGGCTTGATGTGCTTCAACTGCAGCGGTTCGCGCAACAAGGGATTCGCGAAGAGATAAATCTGCCCGACCGAAAGATAGTTCGCGGCACGCCAGTAGGCATGAACTTTGCGTAATTCTTCGGGAGAGAGAGGCTGCGTGGACCCGGCAGCCTTGGCTGTTCCGGTGGTGGAAGCAGAAGGCATGATCGTTCTCCTTCAGACCGATTCTAACTCAGGCTGGCAGTTGGTTTCTGTCCGAAACCAGCCATCGCCTGGTATCCACAGAGTCGCGCATGGCGCGGACTTGCAACCGTGAAAAGGGTCACAGACGACTGTGATCAGGGTCACGAGCCGGTTACGCGAAGCATTGTAGTGAGAGGGTAATGGTCGGAATGCGCGTGCCCGGAATTGCAGGACTTGTGGGGAACCTAGGGATACGGCAAGAATGTTGGTTCGGAGGCACGACTCGGCACAAGCTAGAGTTCATCGCAAGGGATGTGTAGAGTCGAGATCGAGATTCAATTCCAGGACGTTTACGCGCGGTTCGCCAAGGAAGCCCAGGTCGCGGGCCCTGGTATGTTTCCGTACGAGCGTACGCACGTCCCCTTCTTTCATGCCGCGTTCTCGTGCAATACGCGGTATCTGGAATTCCGCGGCGGCGGGAGAGATTTCGGGGTCGAGTCCCGAGCCCGAAGTGGTGACCAAGTCAACGGGAACAGGCGTGGACGGACTTTCCGCTTGCGCTTTTTGAACGTCGGCTTTGACGCGGTCGATCAACGTCTTATTCGTGGGCCCAAGGTTCGAACCGCTGCTTGCGGTCGCGTCATAACCCGTACCGGCGTTGGACGGTCTGGAATGAAAATAACCGGGCTCGGTGAAAGACTGCCCGATGATTCTCGATCCCACAGTCTTACCGGCCTTTTCAATCAACTGGCCATTGGCCCGCTTGGGAAACAACACCTGAGCCAAACCTGTCACGGCGAGCGGATACAGAATTCCAAACATTACGGTAGTGACCAGGGTGAACCACACAGCGATCAATAGATTCTTTTTCATAAATTCCTCAAACAACTCGAAGGTACGTCAGCAATACGTCGATCAGTTTGATTCCGAAAAACGGGGCGATAATTCCACCCACTCCGTAGATGAGCAGATTGCGTTGCAACAGAGCCGCCGCGCCCAACGGACGATAGCGCACGCCGCGCAGTGCCAATGGAATCAGCACGATAATGATCAACGCGTTGAAAATTACCGCCGACAAAATCGCCGATTCCGGCCTACGGAGGTGCATCACGTTCAGCAGATTCAGCACCGGAAACGCACCCGCGAACATCGCGGGGATGATGGCGAAGTATTTCGCCACGTCATTGGCGACGGAGAAGGTCGTCAAAGCACCGCGCGTAATCAAGAGCTGTTTGCCGATTTCGACGATCTCGATCAGCTTGGTGGGATTCGAATCGAGATCCACCATGTTGCCGGCTTCTTTTGCGGCTTGCGTGCCGGTATTCATCGCCACACCAACGTCCGCTTGCGCGAGCGCGGGAGCGTCGTTGGTGCCGTCGCCGGTCATGGCGACGAGTTTTCCTTTGGCTTGTTCGCGCTTGATGAGCGCCATCTTGTCTTCGGGTTTCGCCTCGGCGAGAAAATCATCCACACCGGCTTGGCGCGCGATGGCGGCGGCCGTCAGCGGATTATCTCCGGTAATCATCATGGTTCGAATGCCCATGGCGCGGAGATGGTCGAAGCGCTCTTTCATTCCGCCTTTGACAATGTCGGTGAGCGCGATGGCGCCGAGCACGCGGCCATTCTCGGCAACCAGCAGCGGCGTTCCGCCGCCATTCGAAATGTCCCGCACACAGATTTGCAGGGCTTCTGGAATGTTATGGCCATGACCGTTGCTGAGGCGGCTGATCGCTTCCAAGGCGCCTTTACGAATTTCGCGGCCGTCGATGTCCACACCGGACATCCGGGTCTGGGCGGAAAATGGAATAAAAGTGGTCCCGTGCGAGGAGAGATCGCGGCCGCGGAGTTTGTAGCGTTCCTTCGCCAGTACAACGATGGAGCGTCCCTCCGGTGTTTCGTCGGCCAGTGAGGAAAGCTGCGCGGCATCGGCGAGATAAGACTCTTCGATGCCGGGCGCGGGATAGAATTGCGTCGCGGCGCGGTTCCCCAGGGTGATGGTTCCGGTTTTATCGAGTAACAGCACATCCACATCGCCCGACGCCTCGACCGCGCGTCCGGACATCGCGATGACGTTTCGCTGGATCATGCGGTCCATGCCGGCAATGCCAATGGCTGACAGCAGTCCCCCAATCGTGGTCGGTATGAGACACACCAGAAGCGAGACCAGGACGAAGATGTTTTGCGGAGCGCCGGAATAGATTGCAAACGGTTGCAGCGTCACCACCGCCAGTAAGAAAATAATCGTCAGACCCGCCAGCAAGATGTTCAGTGCAATTTCGTTGGGAGTTTTCTGTCGCGACGCCCCCTCGACTAGCTTGATCATGCGATCGAGGAAAGTTTCTCCTGGATTTGATGTGATGCGGACCTTGATTTCGTCGGACAGTACGCGTGTGCCGCCAGTGACCGCCGAGCGGTCGCCGCCGGATTCGCGAATGACCGGAGCGGACTCGCCGGTGATTGCCGACTCGTCCACCGATGCCACGCCTTCGATGACTTCGCCGTCTCCGGGAATGAAATCGCCAGTGGCGACAACCACGATGTCACCGGAGCACAGTTTCGAACTGGGCACAACCTCGATGTTCCCATCGCAGCTCAGGAGATGCGCTTGCGTTTCCGCCCGTGCTTTACGCAACGTGTCGGCCTGAGCCTTGCCTCGGCCTTCGGCCATGGCTTCGGCAAAGTTGGCAAACAGAACAGTGAACCAGAGCCAGAGCGTGATTTGCAGCCCGAAGCCGAAGTGTCCCGCATGGTTAAGTGCGTTCCAGGTGAGTTGGATCGTGGTCAAGACCGCACCCACTTCGACCACAAACATCACCGGATTCTTGACCATCGTGCGGGGATTCAGCTTGCGAAACGAATCGAAAATGGCTCGCGTGAGAATGGCACTATCGGCGAGCGATTTCTTTCTGATTTGAGCGACCGGGTCCATAGATACCTCAGAAAACCTTTCCTGCGTTCATCAGCAAATGTTCGAGAATCGGCCCAAGACTCAAAGCCGGAAAAAATGTAAGAGCACCTACGATCAGAATGGTGGAGACCAGCAGACCGGCGAACAAGCCGCCAGTCACCGGGAAAGTGCCGGCCGATTGCGGCACGATTTTCTTTTTGGCAAGATTTCCGGCGATGGCCAGCACCGGGATAATCATGAAGAAGCGGCCGAGCAGTTGCGCGGTGGCCGTCGTGGTGTTGTACCACATGGTGTTGGCGTTGATCCCGCCGAACGCCGAGCCGTTATTTCCGGTCGAGGAAACGTACGCATAGAGGATCTGCGATAATCCGTGCGGACCCGGGTTGGTAATTCCCGCAGTGCCATAGGGCTTGACCACGGAGATGGCGGAAAAAATCAGAATCGTGCAGGTCAAAATAAGAACGGCTAGCATGGCCATCTTGACGTCATAGACTTCTATTTTTTTGCCGAGATACTCCGGCGTTCGCCCGACCATCAGACCGGCGATGAACACGGCAAGCACAACGAAAACGAAAACTCCGTAAAGCCCAGCGCCAACTCCGCCAAAAACAACTTCGCCGAGCATGATATTGATTAACGGAACCATTCCGCCGAGTGGCGTGAAGGAATCATGCATGCCATTCACCGCGCCACAGCTGGCGTCCGTCGTTACCGTGGCAAAGAGCGACGAGTTCGCAATGCCAAACCGCACTTCCTTGCCTTCCATGTTTCCGCCCGACTGCAACGTACTGGCATGCTGATCGGTGCCGGCTAAAAGCGGATTGCCTCTAGCTTCCGCCCAATAGGCTGTCGTTACACCGGCCAAAAACAAAACGGCCATGGCCGCCCAGACCGCCCAGCCGTGGCGCTGCGATCCCGTCATTCGACCGAGTGTGTAGGTAAGCCCTGACGGAATGGCGAAAATCAGCACCATTTCGAAAAAATTCGACAACGGAGTCGGATTTTCAAAAGGGTGAGCGCTGTTGGCATTGAAGAATCCGCCACCGTTCGTGCCAAATTCCTTAATCACTTCCTGTGAGGCCACCGGCCCTTGCGCGATCACTTGCTGCGTCACGGTTTGCGTGGAGATTTTGCCGTCGGCACCCGTGACCTGAGCCGTGTATGGCTGAATCAGATCAACGGTTGTGTACGGCTTCAAATTCTGCACGACGCCCTGGGACACCAGGATCAGCGAACCCACCAAGCAGACCGGAAGCAGTACCCACAAAAGACAACGCGTCGTATCGACCCAGAAATTTCCGAGCTTGTCCGTTTCTTTGCGCGCGATCCCACGGATCACTACGATCGCAAGAACGATGCCGACCGCAGCCGAAGCAAAGTTGTGATAAGCGAGCCCCGCCATTTGCGTGAGATAGCTCATCGTGGATTCGCCAGAGTAAACCTGCCAATTGGTGTTGGTTGTGAACGACGCCGCCGTGCCAAATGCCAGCCCTGGTTCCAGATTGCCGAATTTCTGCGGATTGAGCGGCAGCCATTTCTGCGTGCGCTCGATGAGATAGAGCAAACCCATGGACACGCCACTGAACAGAAGCATAGCGACCGCATATTCCGTCCAACGCATCTCACGTTTCTCGTCCACACCTGTCAGCCGATACACGAGTTTCTCGAGCGGTCTGAGTGCAGGATCGAGAAAGGTTTTTTCCCTGCTGAACACTCGCGTCATGAAAACGCCGAGCGGTTTGGTCACCAGGAAGATCACGAGTAGATACAATGCAACCTGAAACCAGCCATTCGCGGTCATCGACTAAAACTCCTCGGCTTGCAAGAGCGCGTACAGCAAATAGCCAAAAAGCAGCGCGCAAATTACCAACAGAGCGGCGTCACCTGCAGTCATAGGTTCACTCCTACCTCAATCGTTCGCATCCGCGAACGTAGAAAATTCCAGCTGCGAAAAATAGAGCGGTCGCTGCAATGAAAACAATGTCCAACATGAGTTGCCTTTTCCTTCCTCGTTTGCTTCATGCCGCCAAGATCGAAATACGACCCGCGTTTAGAATTTCACGAGGATCGCAATAGTCGCGCGGTTTTCGGTCTTGCGAAGATCCGGGAACCAGGTGTTTGTTGGCGATCCATTGCAAGTTGTGAAACCGCTGAGGCACACGAGAGATCCCGGTGTTCCCGTATTGCCACCCGGAGGCGTCACGCCTCCCGATCCTGAAAAGTACGGGACGTTCGCCGCCCGATGGTTGTACTCCCACCGGAAAGTGATGTACTGGCTTGGCATCCAGTCAAAAGTTCCAGACACGTCCCACGCTTTGTAGGGATCACCGGGATTTTCCGTGAAGTACGGTGTTCCCGAAGCCGCAGTGGCTCCATTGATCGGTGGCAGCAAGACCAGGTACCGCCCAGGATTATTGATTTGTCCGCCGCCAATGGTCAGTCCGTAGCGGTCATTGTCAAACCAGAATCGGTTGTAAAACATGTATCCCAGAAAGCTCTGCTTGGGACCCTTGGCGGAATTACCGGCACAGCTGACACCGCCGCCATGCTCACATCCCATATCGCCGGTAAGCGAGAATGCCATCTTGTCCAGAAAATTTTCGGGCTTGTCGTAGTACTTGATCTGAATGCTGTCATCCGTGTGATAGCGCACGCGACCAGGAGTATTCAGCGCGTCCTCCCCCAACAGGTACTGATTGCCCAGAACCGATAGCCATCCGTTCGGCCGCCACAGGATCTGTGCTCCAAAACCCGGTCGGTTGTTGAATCGCCCATAGGATTGCCAACCGTTCACGAACCACGGTTCGATTTTCAAATGTTCAGTCGGAAAGATTTGCACGCGCACACCATTGAAGAACCACGGAGTGTTGGAAGAAACATACGAAGGCTGGTAAGCCCAGTTGTCGAACTGGTAGTAGCTGAACAAGCCGACGTACGACACGAAGATACCCGCATCCACATTCACTCCATGCAGCACGTTGAAGTGGTAGCCACCGTAGGCTTCCG
The DNA here is from genome assembly GCA_963732135.1 of uncultured Acidobacteriota bacterium. Classification (GTDB taxonomy): domain Bacteria; phylum Acidobacteriota; class Terriglobia; order Acidiferrales; family UBA7541; genus Acidiferrum. The sequence continues at coordinate 578,767 of CAVSYC010000006.1, read as the reverse complement.
AAAGATAGCGATAGGCATCGGCCAGGTTCCATTGGCCGCGCGCAGGACTCGCGTCGTTGCGCGGCGTAGTCTCCGAATACAAACCGAATTGGGTCATCAGCCGCGCTCTCACGTTGTCGTAGTGAAAGTCGCCGCCGACGCCCAGCTGCGTGATTTGCACTTCACTGGATCTGAAAATCTCGCTCGAACCGCCGATCGTGTCGTCCTTGGGATGGGCAAAGTCGTAGACATAGTCCACGTCAGCTCTGATTTCCGGTGTGAAGAATTTTGTGTCCAGCGGAACTTGTTTGGTTCGGGGATTTCCGTTCAGCCACGTAAAATCCGCGAACGCAAACGGCTCGCTCGCTGGCGCTTTCCCTGAGGCCAGCTTGCCTTTGTCTGTGGCTTGCGGCTGAACTCCTGTGGTGGTGCCCTTCGCAAACAGATCCGGGCCCGCTGGCGTGGCGCCCGATGTTGCGACGGGTGCGGCCACTCCAGTAGTCGAGGCTACGGGAGTGGTTGAGGCCGGCTGGTTCGCGGCCGCGTCCGCACCAGAAGCTGCAGTAGCTTTCGTCTTACCTTCGAGGTCGGCAACACGCTTTTCCAGTTGATCCACTCGATCCAGCAGCATGCGCTCGCGCGCCGTCAAGGGAGCAGGCGCCTCAATATTCGCTGCCGCCGGCTTGGCCGGGGGATTGTCCTTGCCATCATCGTTCGCAAACACGGGCGCCGAGCCTACGGAACACAAGCCAACCAACATGAGACACACAAATTTCTTCCATTCGAAAATACGCATTCTTCTCTCCTAGCTTCTATTTGCCTGGCCGCAACGATCTGGCAACTTTTTCATAAGCAGCCCGCTCGCATTCGTCGCATCCAAGCCGGCAACCGCGCGAGCCCGCTCGCATTCGTCGCATCCAAGCCGGCAACCGCGCGAGCCCTTCTCGCGGTGCATCTGGCGTGGCCTGCCCGAAAAGCGGTCTCGCTTCTCTGTAGATGCCGAAGCACCTGTCTCCAGACGTTTTTTCCCGCTAGTCTCGCTGGCTTCCTCATCCATTGCAGTGCGAGCCGCTATCTTGCGCTTCGTGTCCCGCGCCCATTGAAACAGGACAAAAAGGAAGAAGGCGCAGGCAAGAAAGCCAACCGCTACTTCGAGGATGAAGACCATGGCCCGAGGGAACCTATCTTCCGATGGGCCTCGTCTTTCGCAATTCGCCGAATGAGACTCACGGATTTGTTCCTATTCCGGAAACCAACATAGCGATACGGCCATCAGGAAGTCCTGAGCGATTCATAAAGATTTCATAAGTTCGGGAAGGCCATCTGGCCGTCCGCTTAGAATCCCAATTCCGCGGATTGCGCTCGTTCCAGCATCCGGCTGCTGATCTGCGCAAATTCAGACACCAACTCGTTCGTATCCCTACCGGAGAGCGTCGCGGCATCTATTTCCGTGGTCAACAGGATGGCCGTTGCCACATCCCCACTACATTCCAGACAGAACCTGCCGAGTCTTCCTGGAAGTTCAACGAGTTCCGTGACGCAACCGCACAAACTACAGTGGCCAACAGACTCCTGATCAACACTCTGTGAATTGTTTAACACCGCTTTTCCTCTTTCTGGGTGAATTGCGATCAGGTTCGTATCGTAGGAAAACGCGGGTCAGAAAGTCCTGAAGTCTTTGTTAGGAAATCGTAAGGAGGCAAAAGACCCGGAACTCGCAAACCGGAAACATTTGCGCTTCGCGCGGAGCCGGCAGATTGAATGGCGCATCAATCACGTCACCCAAATTCTCGTGGCCCACTCGCAGGCCGGTTTTCTAGAACGGTCGCAAGGCAAGAATTTCGCCGAGGCCATCGTGCGCTCGGCGCAAGACCTTCAGGTCACCGCGCCCAGCAGATTTGTTTACTCGGAACAGGGCCTCGAGATGAACTGGCGGATCCAGAATTCTTAATCTCTATATGAAGCGGCGACTTGAATGTGTTGCCGGCCGTGAACCTGAACTTTGAGAAGTTGGTCGCGGAGGTATTCCCAATAACAATTTCTTCCGCCGCGATGGTGAAAGAAAAGGGGCGGCTGATTGGGATTGGGATTTTTGAACTTGACGAACACTTCTCCACGCTCGATATTCCGGCCGCACTTTGCGCACTGCTGTACTTCGGGCATTATTTCCTCATAGAGGACTCGAGCACGCCTTTGCGATGTTTGTGGGTGACACGCAAGCCTCTCGGGACCGTCGGATACTGGTCCTAGGGCAGGAACTTGTAACCAGAGCTATGGACCGTATGAAAGTGCCTGGGACGGGCAGGCTCTGTTTCCAGTTTTTTGCGCAACTTTAAAATATGGTTATCGACAGTCCTGGTAGAAGGATAGTTCGCGTATCCCCACACTTCACTGAGTAGCTCTTCCCGTGAGATCACTCTCCGCGGGTTTTTGATCAGATACGCGAGCGTCTTGAATTCCTTACATGTGAGAATAACGGGCCGACCATTGCGATGAATTTCCATCGTTGAAAAACATCCTGTCACTCCTCCAAACTCAAACGTGTCTGTGGCGATGGGATTTCTCAACCAGGCCTTCGCTGCATCCAGCGGCAAGCAGACATCGCCGGTCTCGATGAGGCGCGTGATGGACTTATTGGCACCCGGCTTTTTCTGGCTCGTCTTATTATGAACAGCCGATTTCGGAACAAGCACGATCACCGGCAAGTAACGCGATAGCTTACGAAATTCTTCCGGGATGCCAGAAACCGGCACGGACGCCACGTCTTCATTGAGGAAGTGCATCGGATGCGAATCGAATTCGCTCTGGGCTCGCGCAAAACGGGAAATTGCGCCCTTGATTGTGGCTGTCATTGAGACACCTCTTCACTCCGCTTGCCTGGCACAATTGCAGCTGCCGACACTTTGCAGCAAGGGCATGCGAAGCAGCGCGGTTTTCGCGTGAAACATTCGTGACTTTACGGCCCCCGTCGAAATCCCCAGAATCTTTGCAGTTTCTCTGATGGAGTGTTCTTGTAAGTGGATAAGCTCAACAACGTTGCGAGTTCGCGGCCGCAACCCCGAAATGGCTGACTCCACCATCTGTTTCCGTTCACGAAGGGAGCAACACTCTTCCGGATCGGGAGCCTCGTGCCGAAGTTCACGTTGCGCTACGGGTTCAGACGACGGATTTGGCTGGTCTATGGGAACTTCTCGCGCTCCGCGGCTTTTGCGAAGCTTCATCAAGGCGGCATTGATCGCAATGCGGGTCAGCCAGGTTGAAAATTGCGATCTTCCATCAAAATTCTTGAGATGGACGAAAGCATTCAGAAAGCACTCTTGCGTAGCGTCTTCCGCGTCTTCGCGATTTCGTATGATCCGATAAATGACGCGGAACACTTTTTTGCCATGGCGTTCGCAAAGCTCTCCGAAGGGGGCTCGACTTCCGGTCTTGGCGGCTGCCATCAGCTGCTCCTCGCTCCACGCTCGAAGATCGCTAACTGCTGCGGTATCCTGCACTGAGAAAAGTGTAGTCATCGTCACAATGGACCTCCTCCTCCCAACCCGAGCCGTGGCAGTGCCACGCCGTCCTTCCCTCAATCTTCTTCCCTGTCCATCCACTCGCGTACATACGCCGGACAGTTCTCAAACTGCATCCCATCTGCCGCGCAATCTCTTAGAAACCTCACTGAGTCCCGATCTGCCAGCCTCAGATCTCGTAAGTCCAAGATGATGGTTCGGTAGTCCGTAGCAAAGAGTGTCTTCAACTCCGCGACCCCCTCCGCCTTCATATGCCCGCTTAGCGTAAAAACCGTGATTCCCTGCCGCACCGATCGCTCGATCCTCAAGGTCATCGTTATGTTGTTTGGCCCAGTCAGCCGAGGTGCTTGCTGCAGTGTCGCCATCGGCTTTCGGTTGAGGAAGGTGCAACACTGGGGCCACATGCAAAGCACTGAAACGAAAGACTTAGAGAAGAAATTGGATGACGAAAATCCGGTAAGTGCCGGATTTTCGGGAATTTGAAAGAGGGTGACTTACTGTTGCTCAGAGATAAATCTGTGTTTCTTGATCCCCAGCTGCTTAATTTTCGTGTCCAACGTCGAGCGTGGGATTCCGAGTTTTGCTGCCGCACCTTCTGGGCCGGCGACTTTCCCTTTGCTTTCAGCTAGGGCCGTTTCGATAATTTCTCTCTCCTGTTTCTCGAGAGTGTCTGGCAAAGGACCTGCTAATTCCTGCCGCGGTGGGTACGCACGTGCCAGCCAGGCCTTTTCGATCCAAAAAGTGTCGCCGCCGCACAAGATCACCGATCTTTCAACAATGTTTTGCAACTCGCGGATATTTCCCGGCCACGGGTACGATTGGCACAGCTCTAGTGTCTTGTTGTCGATCTTGCAGATTTGCTTCCCGGTTTTTTCCGCGTAGCGTTTTACGAAATACTCCACCAACATCGGAATGTCCTCCTTCCGTTTGCGCAGAGGAGGCACCTCTATCGGGAAAACGTTGAGCCGGTAGAATAGATCGGCCCGAAACGCCCCTGCGGCAATGGCGGCTGTTAAGTCGCGGTTGGTTGCGGCTATGACGCGAACGTCGGTGGGAATGATTCGGTTACCTCCCACTCGTTCGAACTGCCGCTCCTGCAGTACTCGCAGCAACGCAATCTGGGTCTCTGCGGGAAGTTCGCCGATCTCATCTAGAAAGATCGTACCTGAGTGTGCCAGTTCAAAGCGGCCCTGCCGGCGCTGGACCGCGCCAGTGAAAGCGCCCTTCTCGTGACCAAACAGCTCCGACGCGATCAAGGAGGAAGGAATCGATGCGCAATTTACGCTAATAAACGCCTGGCCCGAACGTTGTGAATGCTTGTGTATGGCGCGAGCAATCAGTTCTTTGCCGGTGCCGGTCTCGCCGGTGATGAGCACCGTAGAATCGGTGGGGGCTACTTTAACGATGCTCGAGAGCACGCTTTGCAGGGCCGGAGACGCTCCCACAATCTCCTCGAACATGAACGCCTGATCGATTTGCTCCCTGAGCGCAAGGTTTTCGTCACGCACTCTCTCCTCGGCTCGCTTGCGATCCTCAATATCCGTCCCAGTCGCGTACCAGCGAATAATGTTCCCTTCGTCGTCGCGAAGGGGATTGAAGCGGATAAGAAACCACCGATAGCTACCGTCTTTTCCAAGCGCTCGTTGCTCAAGTTCAAAAGGCTTACCGCGTGCGAACGCTTCATGGCGCTGCTCGCGCAGTCTTTCCACATCCTCGGGGTGGAAGACCCGTGCGCGCTGGTCTTCTTTCTGCACGTCCTCCAAAGTCAGACCGGTGTAGTCGAGCACTGTCTGATTTGCATACAGGGCCGTCCCATTCGGTCGCAACACGTAAATATAACTGGCGATGGCGTCGGTCATCCGCCGAAGCTCCGTTTCCTCCGCCTTTATTTGCTCAAACGCAGTCTGCAGAGCCGCTCTCGCTTCGTGCTGCTCGGTGACGTCCATCGCCGTTCCAAATAATTTAATGACCTCACCGCAAACATTCACTACCGGGTGACCGACCACATGAATGTACTTGGTTGCGCCATTTGGCAGAAGAAGCCGATACTCGATCTCAAAGTCAGTCCTGTCGCGAATGGCTTGCTCGAACACGCGCGTGCGATAAGGCACGTCCTCCGGGTGCAGCCGCCGGGTTACCTCCATGAAGGATGGTGGCTGAGGCTCAGGATCGAGGCCGAAGATCCGGTACATCTCTTTTGACCAATAGACGTTTTCCATCTGAGGGATCTGCAGCGCCCAACTGCCTGTGTGGGTCAATTTCTGCGCTTCCGCCAAATAACCCTCACTCCGCTGCAGAGCTTCCGTCCGCCGCTTAATTTCCTCGAAAGCTCTCTCCAACTCTGTTCGGGCCTTCCACTGTTCGGTCACATCCATGACGGTGCCGACGACCTCGGTAATCTCACCAGAGTCATCCCTGACAGGATGAGCGACAGAATGGACGTGTTTTATGGTGCCGCTCGGGAGAATGATTCGAAAATCAATCTGAGAATCTAACCACTCTTCTCCAGAGGCCTCCATTCTTGCGCTCTGCTCGATCCGTGGGCGATCCTCCGGGTGAACTCTTTCAAGGAATTGTGGCCAAGTGAGGCCCATTTCCTGATATTCATAGTCATAAATGCTAAAAATTTCTCGCGACCAGAAGAGAACGCCGGTCCGCACATTCCAGGCCCAACTGCCGGTGTGGGTCAATTTCTGTGCCTCCGCTAAGTAACCCTCACTCCTCCTTAGTTCTCTTTCTGCTTTCTTGCGCTCGGTAATGTCTCGATAAATGAGGCAGACGGCTACCCGCTCGAAGCCAAGCGAAATGCCCCTGGCAACGACGGAAACGTCAAAGCGAACACCGTCTTTGCGTTGCCGGATGGTCTCCAACTCGACTTTGTTTCCCGAAATCAACCGATCCCTGTTCTTGAGTGACTCGGTGCGCAATTCCCCGGGGACTATTAAGTCGGGAAGCCACCGACCCGCAACCTCTTCAGCTGTGTACCCGAAGATTCGTGTGAACTCCTTGCTGACCCGCAACACGCGAAAATCTGCGTCGGTCAGGATTACGGCGTCGGGCGACAGATCAAACAATCCATCGAGCTGCTCTTTCTCCCTGCGGAATCCCTCATTCGACGCAATCAACCTTGCGGTTCGGTCTGCGACCTCGACCTCTAGAGCTTCCTTTTTCCGCCTTACCCAGATCATGAGTACGGCGAAGATCAAGAACACCAGCTCATAAAGAACGCGTGAGAGGCTGCTGGTTTCGGCCTCGAAGATATAGCCGCGGATTAGCGACGAAAGCAAAACTGCCAGAATGCCGGGCTTCGTGCCGCCGTACCAAAACGTGATCGCGATCGCGGACAGCGCAAATGCAGCAAACGGATGAGGCAGATTGAAGTAGTGAAACAGAAGCTCCAGCAATAGAGCGCCGGCGACCGAAACGAAAGCCAACCCATAGCGGCGCGCGAAGGACGCACCTGGCCGCGTCATCTTTCTTGCTGTAGCTGAATCAGCCATGGTTCAGCCCTTCTCCCACCATTGGATGAAGGCTACGATGGTTTCGTACTGGTTATTTACTGTAGCTTCGTTCCAATGGCGGCACAACGTGCGGCGTACTATTTTCGAGTGGCTCAAGAGTTGTCCATGCGGTTCAAGCTCAGTACCGCGATCGAGCAGGTTGTGCCGAACCTAGCCGCGAGCCGGGCGCAGTTGTGTGGAGTAGGTTCGTTTGTTAGTTTGACGTGCATGCCTCTGAAGGTTCCCGAAGAGATCCGTAGAACCATAGAGACGCTCTACCGGTCCGAATCGGGCAGGATTCTTGCCACGCTGGTGCGCCTCCTCGGAGATCTTGACGTCGCCGAAGAGGCCATGCACGAGGCCTTTGCCGCCGCTTTGGACACCTGGCCTCATTCCGGCGTACCGGAAAAACCGCGGCCCTGGCTCATTTCAACCGCGCGCTTCAAAGCTATAGACGGAATTCGCCGCCGGGCGCGCTTTGACAGCGCACAGAAAGACCTCGCGCTCCACACCGAAGCGCAAATCGATGAGGCGCGCATCGGTAAAGCGCTCTCCGGGGAGGCGACTCACGAGGATGAGGAAATCGAGGACGACCGCCTCCGTCTCATCTTTACCTGCTGCCATCCATCTCTAGCGCCGGAAGCGCGCGTTGCGCTCACCTTGCGTGAAGTGTGCAGCCTGACAACCGAGGAGATTGCAAAGGCCTTCCTTACCACTCCGCGTACGCTGGCCCAGCGCATTGTGCGCGCAAAGGCAAAAATCCGAGAGACACCGATTCCGTATGAGGTGCCGACGCCGCAGGAATTGCCGGAGCGACTAGGCGCCGTGCTTCACGTCATCTATCTCGTCTTTAACGAGGGTTATTCGGCTGCGACGGGAGCAGAGGTAACGCGGGCCGAGCTAACCGGCGAAGCGATTCGACTGGGCCGGTTGCTGACCGAACTCCGTCCAGAGCCAGAAATCATGGGGCTGCTTTCCCTGATGTTGCTGCACGAATCCCGTCAAGCCGCGAGAACATCGCCGACCGGAGAGCTGATCTTGCTGGAGAACCAGGATCGCTCGCTCTGGAACCGGGAACAGATCGCGGAGGGAGTGGCGTTGCTGGAGAAGGCCCTGAAGTCGAGCAGCTTCGGCTCCTACACGCTGCAAGCAGCGATTGCGGCGGTTCATGCGCAGGCGAAATCGCTCGACGCGACCGACTGGCGACAGATTGTTGCCCTTTACGACCGATTGGCACAAATTCAGCCTTCGCCGGTTGTACAGCTCAATCGGGCCGTGGCCATTGCCATGTGCGATGGTCCAGAGGCTGGACTGGCACATATCGACGCGGTGTTGGAACAGGGCGAATTGGCCGATTATTATCTGGCGCATTCCGCCCGCGCCGATATGTACCGCAGGCTCGGCAGGACGGCTGAGGCTCGGTCCTCTTATGAGAAAGCTCTGGCGCTGACCCAACAGGAACCGGAGAGGCAGTTCTTGCAAGAGCGGATCCGCCAGCTGAAATAAAAAAAATGGAGTCGTTGTCGATTTTTCAAGTGCGCGACGACTATAGAATGAAGATGCAGGGCGCAAGACTGTGCTGCTGGCTCGAACACCATTACAGGAGAACACACAATGCCGCAATATCTGGTTTCTGGTTACCTCCCCGACAATTTTGACCCGTCCACACAGGACAAAGCGATGGTGGAGGAGATCCACGCGCTCAATCGCGAGATGATCGTTGCTGGCGTCAGGAAGTTTGCCGGCGGCCTAGGCAAGACCCATACACTACGGCCGCAGCCCAACGGTGAGCTGCTCGTCACCGACGGGCCGTACCTGGAGACCAAGGAACATGTGGGCGGATTGTGGATACTGGAATGCGCTGATATGGACGAGGTGCTGGCTTGGGCGCGCAAGGGCGCTAAAGTGTGCCGTTTCCCGGTCGAGGTGCGAGAGATTTTCTTCGTGCCGGCCCCCGAAAAGAACTGAGCGTCACGCACAGAAATCTGCAAATCGCGTGTCGATTCCGTGTCACACCGTTCGACTAGTAAGTGGAGCCGCACCGCGCACCCGGCGCCTCGCAACTTTCCAGGCCAGCGCGGTCCAGGTTCTTATATAAAAGTAGCGGCCCTGATACGCTGCCCGAACAACACTCAAGGAGAACACCATGCGTTTCATGATGATCATGTTTCCGAAAGTCTACGAAACCGCAAAGCCCGGCTGGGTACCCGACCTCAAAGCCATGGATGCAATGGGCAAGTACAACGAGGAACTGGGGAAAGCCGGCGTGCTGCTCGCACTGGACGGGCTGACCCCTCCCGCGACGATGAGCGCGCGTGTCACCTTCAAAGGCGGAAAGTCGATAGTCACCGACGGACCGTTTCCCGAAACCAAAGAAGTGGTCGGCGGCTTCTGGATTATTCAGGTGAAGTCGCGCGAAGAGGCGCTCGATGGGCCTCGCGTATCCCCGGCTCGGATAACGAAATGGTCGAAGTCCGCCGGTTGTTCGACATGACCGACTTCGATCCCGAGACGCAAAAGGAGATCCAAAAGAAGTACGGCGACGACGTCGCCGCTGAGATGCGCCTGTAATAGGATAGCGGCACACTGCCGGCAATGCCGGCCCAATAAGAGCCGAGGGGGTAAAGAAGCATGTCATTTTTCCGCGATCTAAGAAATGCGTTCCACTCGCTGATGCACAGCAAAGGGCTTGCGGCCATTGTGATTCTCACGCTGGCGCTCGGCATCGGCGCGAACGCGGCGATCTTCACGCTTGTGCGTGGAGTCCTGCTGAAGCCGCTGGTCAACCGCGACGAGAACCGCCTCGTGTACATCCGCCAGAGCGCGCCAACCGGCGGACAGGACAACACCACTTTCTCCGTGCCCGAGATCCAGGACCTCGAGGGCAGCGTCCGCTCCGTCGGCGAGTTCGGCGATTTCTCGGAGATGGACTTTACGATGGTCGGACTCGGTGAACCTCGCGGAGTTCATGGCGGTGTGGTCAGCGGCAACTACTTTGATGTAATGGGTCTGCGTCCTATTCTCGGCCGTCTGGTCGGACCTCAAGACGGCGGTGCCGACGCCCCTGGTGTCATCGTACTGACCTATCGTTTCTGGTCCACCGTTTACAAAAAAGATCCGAATGTGATTGGCAAAACCGTTCGCCTCAGCAGCATTGGCGATCGTTCCGCCACAGTCATCGGCGTCCTTGAACCCTCTGTGCCATATCCCGCGGAAACCGAGATTATCGGCAACCTGGTCATCAGCCCGCATCATCTTTCCGCCACCATGGTCACCGGCCGCATCCATCGCATGACCGAGCTCTTCGGCAAGCTTGCTCCCGGCGCCACTCTCGACCAGGCTCGCAACGAGTTGCGCACCGTCTACGCCTCCATGGAGAAGGATCACCCGGATGCGTATCCCGATAACGGCGGCTTCCGCATCGACGCGAAGATGCTTCGCGACCAGATTACTTCCGGCGCGCGCACCGTTCTCCTCGTGCTACTCGCTGCCTCGGGCCTCGTCTTCATTATCGCCTGCTCGAACGTTGCCAACCTGATTCTCGCGCGGACGGTTCGCCGCGAGGGCGAACTCTCGATCCGCGCCGCGCTCGGCGCCAGCACTTGGACGCTGCGCCGCATGTTGTTAGCCGAAAGCCTGCTGCTCTGCGGCGCGGGCGCGGCAATCGGCGTGCTGATCGCGCAGCCATTGGTCACCATCCTGGCCCGATACGCCTCGCGCTTCTCCGTTCGCGCCCTGGATTTGACGGTTGATTTCAGCATGCTCTGGGTGGGAGTGGCGCTGGCAATCATCGCGGCCGTGATTTTGGCATTTGTGCCGCGGCTGCCATCGATGAACGCGTCGAACGGTATGAACCTCGCCAGCGGCAGCGTCCGCATGACCAGCAGCACCAGCCGCCGCCAGCGCATCTTCGCCGTCACGCAAATCGCGGCGTCTTTCGTGCTCCTGGCGGGCGCATGCATGCTGATCACTACGCTGATCGCGTTGCAAAGAACTCAGACCGGCGTGGATACGCGTCACGTCCTGGCCATTGATGTTCCAGCGCCGTCCAACGGAAAAACGCCTCAGCAAGTCGTCGATTTTTACAAGGAATCGGTACGTCAAATCGATGCGCTGCCCGGCGTCACCGAGACGGCTGTCGGGATGATCGCTCCCTGGCGTGATGCCGGCGGCGGCTTCGGTATAGGTTTGCAATTCTCTGGTGATGGTCACGTCCATAGCAAAGACGATCCTCGCGCGCTGTGGCGTACCATCTCTCCCGGCTTTTTCAGCGCGCTCGGCGTTCCCATGATTGCCGGGCGCGATTTCAACGCGCTCGATGACCAGGCTCATGAGCCGGTCGTGATCGTCAGCGCGACTCTCGCTCACCAGATGTTTCCTGGTCAGGACCCGATCAATCGGCATGTCTACTGGACCGATCCGGTGCTCGAGTATGTTTCTGGTACCGCGGAAGAAAAGGCGCGCGTTACCGCGCCGCACCGCATTATTGGAGTTGCCGCCGATCTGGACGACGAGCATATTGTTCCGGAACCCACCTCCGCTATTTACGGCTCCTTTGCCGACGGCGGAATGTTCGGCGGCCACCTCTTCATCCACACCACCGCAAATCCTTATGCGCTGGTAACGCCGGTAACGAAAATTATCCGGCAGATGTCCGCCGATGAGCCCGTAGAGCACGCCGCCACTCTCGAAGACATCCGTGCCAAGGTGCTCGCGCCAGACCGTTTAAACTCCCTGGTCTTTGGCGTGTTCGCAGTAGTCGCGCTGCTGATTGCCGTCGTCGGCGTCGCGGGCGTCCTTGCGTTTTCTGTCAGCGCGAGGACACGCGAATTCGGCATCCGCCTGGCGCTTGGGTCACAGCCGGAAAGTCTGCTCAGAGGCGTTGTCGCGGAAGGCGTCGTGGTGGCTGCCATTGGCGTTCTGGCGGGCGCGGCGTTCGGGTTCGTCGTCGCGCGGGTGGCGGGCAGTTATTTCGGCGGCTTAAAAATGCCGGGCGTATTGCCCGTGATCGTTTCTGCGTTTGTGCTGTTAGGCGCCGCGGTAGTCGCTTCGATGCTCCCGGCGGCACGCGCCGCCCGCGTCGACGTCATACAAGCACTGCGCTCGGAATGATTTTCCCGGCGCGCCCTCCCCTTGCGACCCAGGAAACGAGGAGGAATTGATGAAATTCATCTGCTTGGGATACCTCGAGCCAGGGAAATTCGAAGGGATGACCGACGATGAACGAAACGCCGTGCTCGACGAATGCTTTGAGCACAATGACCATCTGCGCGCCAACGGGCGTCTGGTTGCCGAAGTAGCTCTTCAGCCTCCGGATACCGCGTTGACTCTGTACTGGAAAAATGGCAAAGTCGCGACGACCGACGGCCCCTATGCGGAAACCAAGGAGCACCTCGGCGGCATTCAAATCCTTGAGGCGCGAGACCTCAATCACGCCATTCAGCTCGTCGCACAGCTTCCAGGCTTTAAATATGGACTTGGACCGATTGAACTACGGCCGGTTGCGGACTTGAACGCAATGATGAAGCAGAGCGAGCAGCGGCGGCGAAAGGCTAGCTCGCAATGAAAGCGGCGACGGGTGAAACAATGGTCAATATCATGATTCAGTTAGGCTAGGAATTCGGTCTGTTGCCCTGGACCTCTTGCTCTAAAAGGTCCTCCAAAAGAGTGATTTCTTGCCGCAAATGGCAAAATCATCCAAAAGGGTGACGACAAGCCCCTCTCCTGATGCGGTATGGTGCTCCTGAATTCATGCAAACCCACGGACTTAAAGGAGCCCAGCCATGAAACGAACCATTCTCATCTTTGGACTGATATCGGGAGCAATTTCGTCATTGATGATGGTTTCGACGCTACCGTTTCTCCACAAAATCGGAACCACCAAAGGGGCGATTGTTGGCTACACGGCCATCGTGCTCTCGTTCATGCTGGTGTTTTTCGGAATCCGGTCCTATCGAGAGAATGTCGAGAATGGTGAGATCACGTTCGGAAAGGCATTCTTGGTGGGAATTGGTATCACACTGATTTCGTGCGTCTTTTATGTGGCTACATGGGAAATCATTTACTTCAAGTTCATGCCGGACTTTATGGATAACTATGGCGCGCAGACGATAGAAAGATTGCGGGCGGCCGGGGCGACAGCAGATGTGATTCAAGCAAAGATCAACGAATTTAACGTGTTGAAGGAAAATTACAGGAATCCCCTCTACAACTCGGCGCTCACATTCCTGGAGCCTTTCCCGGTAGGACTACTGATCACGTTGATCTCTGCGGGGACCTTGAGGAAAAAACGTAAGGTTCAGATAGGCGCGACTTCCTAGCGCTCCGTCGAAAGAGCGATGCTCCAATCATAGGAGTGCATTGAGGCTTCGCTAACAGATTAAAAGATTTGGCTCCCCGGGCTAGATTCGGACCAGCAACCCTTCGGTTAACAGCTTGAGAATCCAAAATCGCAAGTCATTGTTCAGCCGTCGCCCGAGAGCCCACAGGGTCGTCAATCTTCTCTGTCACCTGTTCCAAGGTTGTTCCATCCTAGGCGCGGACCGAATCCCGGCCGCCACCCGAACATCTTCCTGCCTCGCTGCAGTTCCACCCTTTCCACCCCCGCCATTTTGGAAAATGAAGTCGCGCCCTGTACACGATGGTTTGTGATATAAGGGCACGCGGTAATCATCTGCGTACTAGACTTCTTATTTACGGGGGAACTTCATGGCATACCGCGTTCGGCATCGCCTGCTGACGGTTTGCTATCTATGCGGCGTGGGATCGATTTTGCCCGCAAGCGTGGCTGCCCAGACTGCGGCTCCGCAAGGTACCAATTCCGATTCCGCTTACCAGGCGCTTCGCAATCTCACTTTGGGCAACGAAGCGGTCAGCGTCAAGAATCTCGACCTCAAACGCGATGTCGGCACGTTTCATTTGAACTCCGGCACGGTCTGCTTTGTGCAGCCGGTGAACGGAATGGTCACTGGGGCGGTGTTCGGGGGCGACGGCAGCTTTTCCCTCTACGCACCGCTCGAAAGCGAAAGGAACAGCCTCAAACTGCTCACTAGGGAAAATGAATTTGCTGAAAAATTCGATCGCCTGGTGCTCCGCTTTACCGATGAAACCTACGAGGAAATCAAGCAAGCTGGCGAACCGGCCACCGCAGGGTGTGACGCGGTACCATTAAAGGACAGTCAGAATACAACCCGCCACAAGATCAAATGGAACTTGGAAGCTCGCATTTTGGCGGAGGTGATGAGTCCGAATCCCCGCGGGTTTTTCCTAGCTTTCATCCACGGCAAGCGCTACGAGGACAAGGAAATCTTCGAACTCGAACCGAACGACGGCCGCGATCAAGTCCAATTCCGGACCTACAACGAAAACAAATGGGGTCATTGGGCTTCCTTCAATCTTGCCGACAGCCACCCCAAAGGCGGCTTCGGAATCCCCATGCGCATCGAGCATCAGCAACTGGACGCAGCCTTTGAAAAAAGTGGCAGTCTTTCCGGAAAAGCAACCACCACCTTCGTGGCGCTGCGCGAGGGGCTGCGGGTGGTAGGGTTGGACTTATTCCCTTCGTTGCGTGTTCAGAGCGTCGCCGCCGAAGGCCAGCCCTTGGCTTTTATCCAGGAAGACAAGAACGAGGACAGCGAATTCGCGGTCATATTGCCGAAACCGCTGGCGCTGAAGGGCAGTTTGCAGTTCAGGTTTATAACGATTACTTCGGCCCGTCTCTGTTCAAGCACCTTCAATTGACGCAGCAGACCGCCTGCAATTTTGGCCAGTCCTGGCCGGAATTAGTGTGGATTCCCATCTGCTATTACTTCGACGCTACGGTGCGCCATCAATTAGGCCTGGATTGGGGCGACCGTGGCTATTGGAAGGTAGTGACGCCACATGAAGTGGCCCACCAATGGTGGGGCCACACAGTGGGATTTAATTCCGGCCGCGATCAATGGATGAGCGAGGGTTTTGCGGACATGTCGGCGTCTTTATATCTCAGCATGGTCGAAAAGGATCCCAGGAAATTCATCACCTTCTGGAACGACGAACGTGACCTGCTGCTGGAGCGAGACGCTCAGGGGTTCCGGGCCATCGATGTGGGTCCCTTAACCATGGGTTACCGCGCCAACAATTCACGCACTGGTGGTGGAATTACCCGCCGCCTCATTTATCCCAAAGGTGCATACGTCCTGCACATGATCCGAATGATGATGCGTGACTCCAGCAATGGCGATCAAAACTTTAAGGCCATGATGCACGATTTCGTCAACACCTATCGTGGCAAAGCCGCTACCACGGAAGAGTTCAAAGCCATGGTTGAAAAACATATGACTCCGGATATGGACGCCGAAGGCAATAAGAAGATGGATTGGTTTTTCAACGAATACGTATATGGCACGCAGCTCCCCGCCTACAAGCTGGATTACGCCAATTTTGAGACCGACACAAACGGAGGCATGGCAATGAGCCTCAAAATAACTCAGGCTAACGTGGATGACAAGTTCCGCATGTTGGTGCCGGTTTACCTGGAGCTGGAGGAAGGGAAGGTAGTGTTCTTGGGGAGAGTGCGCCTCACCGGCAACAGTTCCTTTGAACGGAGAATTACACTCAAGGACCTGAAGAACAAACCGCGCCGGGCGCTGATCAACTACTTCGACGAAGTGCTAGCTTCTCCGAACTAATCCTGTGGGAACGCTTAAAGTGCGTCCTTTTCTCGCCACCACAATCGCATGACGGTACCGGGCGCTGCTCGGGAAGCTATTCTCGCCTTACACGCCCGCTCTCAAAATCGTGGCGGAATACGATAACTTGGAAAGCATTATTGCAGGGGTGGAAGCGGGGCGTGGAGTGGCGGTTCTTTATCAAAGCTTGGGCCGTATCGCTTGCAAGCGCGCCGTGCTGCGTCCTCTGAAGCCGGTGCCCCAGCCTCCGCCGATTGTGATCGCCTACCGCAAAGAACGCGTTTCAGCCACGATCGCTGCGTTTGTGGAGGCTGCGAAAACAGCAAAATTGAAATAATGTTTGTGTCAGCCGTTTGTACCGGCGTCTTCAACCCCTCACCGATCACCTCGTGTGATGTCGCACAGGGCAACACCGTCGGTAGATTACATCTACGCATATTACGTTTCTCGTCGAAGTGAAATGCGCACCATGGCGTCCGGTGCCTCTCAAGATCTATGCAGTCCGCTGGAGGGAATTGGTCAGCATTGCGCTCTTCCTCGGATTTAGCTTACGGGCGTAGTGCTCGACCCAACCTGCCCGTCGCTGCGTGATTGGATTGCCAGCCCCTGCTCAACCTGGGCACAGGTTATTCGCGAAGAAGTTGATGGACCAAGGGAATCGCGATTGAACCTTCGCCTACTGCCGACGCAACACGCTTGACGTTCCCGCCGCGCACATCGCCGGCGGCGAACACACCCGGCAAACTGGTTTCGAGCAGGTACGGCCGGCGCGAGAGTGGCCAGTTCGCGGCACGCAGCTCATCCGCGGAAAGATCAAAACCGGTCTTGATGAATCCTTTTGCATCCAGGACGACACAGCCCTCAAGCCACGTCGTGTTCGGAATAGCTCCCGTCATTACGAATAGATGAGCAATGCTCTTCTCGATGGTCTCGCCGCTCTGCCCGTTCCGCCAAGTCACACGCCCAAGGTGTTCGGTGCCATCGAGCGCGACAATTTCAGTATGCGGAAGGACCGTGATGTTCGGAGTTTCCTCGATCCGCCGAATCAGATAGCGCGACATAGTGTCTGCCAGCCCGTCTGATCTAACCACCACGAAAACATGTTTTGCGCTTTCAGCCAAAAACACTGCCGCTTGACCGGCCGAATTTCCACCGCCAACGACGCTGACCTCCTCGTCCTTGCATAGCTGAGCCTCGATAAACGTTGCACCGTAATAGACTCCAACACCTTCAAACCGTGAAAGATTCTCGACGGCCAGTTTTCGGTATTTCGCACCGGTAGCGATCATGACGGCGCGCGCCGGGACTCGAGCGCCATCTGCTAATTCGACGACATAAGGCTTATGCTCGCAGATGAGCCGCATCCCTTTCGCGAGGAGCATTTGCGCGCCGAACTTCTGTGCCTGTGCGTAGGCTCGGGACGCCAGACTATTTCCCGAAATACCTGAAGGAAAGCCAAGATAGTTCTCGATTCGCGAACTGGAGCCAGCTTGACCTCCCGGCGAGTACGTTTCCAGCAGCAGGACATTGAGGCCTTCAGATGCACCATAAACCGCGGCAGCTAGGCCCGCTGGTCCTGCGCCCACTATTACCAGATCACGCACCTCAGATTGGTCCACAGCCTGGTTAAAACCGAGACAGTCGGCAACCTCCTGGTTGGTGGGATTACGCAACACAGTTTCGCCTCGGCATATCACCACTGGGATGTCGGACGCAGAAACGTGGAAGTGATCGAGCAGGCTCTGTACGTCAGCATCGCGATCGAGATCGATGTAGGCACAAGGGTGTCCATTGCGAGCCAGGAATTCCTTGATGCGGAGCGTGTCAGCTGAGTGGCTGGACCCCACAACGGTGACGTCGCCTAGGCCCTGCGCGAACAATTCTGCCCGGCGAAGAATGAAAGCACGCATCAGGATCTGGCTCAACTCTCCGTCGGTCTGCACTAGTGCCAACACATTTTCGCGGCTGACTTCGATGACCTCACTGGCTACACGGGCCCGGATGCGGTTCAGAGCACGCCGTCCGGAAAGCGTGTTTACTTCGCCAGTAAACTGCCCCGGCGGTACACGTGCGATCAATGTTTCATGAGCACCGGAAGGGCGCACCGTCTCCAGTTCGCCGGAAATTACGACGAAAATCGGTATGTTCTTGTCGCCTTGCTCAAGCAAGACATCTCCCGCTTTGGTTGAACGAGCGTAACCGTGACTTGCGATTCGGCCGATTTGCGCCGACGTCAGCGTCGGGAATACCTGGTCAGCCCGCGAAGCAGTCAGCGGAAGGTGAGTCGTTGGTTCGGTCATAATGCGCAACAGAACAGAAGCGAAATCCCCAGTTTGGAAGTATATGCCTGTCAGTTTTTTGCTCAAAATCCACAGCTCGCGGTCAAATTCTCGATCCCGCCGATTGCGCGTGGTCGTGCGTGACAATGGCTGCGGGATGGATGCCAACCCTTCTGCCGCATAGCGAGAGTTGCTACAAGTCCCGATTAACCTCGCAAATCGGTGAAGTCTCGTTGACTTTCGAGAAGCCCCGTTGTGGGGAGTCAAGTCGGATAATCGTCGAGGTGGAACCGGAACAACGGTAGTTAGGCCCTAAATTCAGATCGCATAGCGAGGGGCTCGACTTCATCACGAAACGGTGTCTCAATTAGTTAAACAGTTAGTCCATCTAATCACAGATAAATATTCAACCTCGACTCATTTATGACCGGGACTCACATTCGTTGCATTCAGAGCTGCTGTTATGGTCTCCTTTACCAAAACAGACTTTGGATTTTGTACGCCTAGTGCATGCACCCCCGTCGCGGATGCCGCAGAAACAGACTGGCTTATGCCCTTCGGCTTATCCAGCGCTAATGTGCACCAAGAGTGCACCACAAAGTGTTCGCGCTCTAAGACAGAAAATCTTTTGGTCTAAGTGCACAGGTATTCTAAGAGAGCGCGCGCCTTGCAAGCAGGGGTCGCCGGTTCGATCCCGGTCACGTCCACCAACTTAACTCAAGAATTAGGGAGAGTGAATCGAGGGCTCTTGATAACCGATGTGTAATTGCTGACATGGCATGCTAATTAAGGTACGATCGAGGGTCGGATTCGACCATGGATCCTGTAAACTGAGAAGTCTCTCTTGTCCACAGTGAATATTTTGCGGATACCTTCTCGCTCGGCAATCCGGATAAGCGCTGCGTCTGCAAGATCCATCGGACGATCGGCATATTTCCGCAGAAGTTCACGGATGCGAGGCAAATCGCCCAAACCAAGCGGCAGCAGCTCAACCGCCCTCCTCACCAACATCTCCAATAACGCTTCCTGGGCTGCCGGTAGATCGTTTAACAGGTACATCGCTTCGGTTAGCGGTGGCCACACCGTTGCCAGAGGTTCTTGCAAACTCTTGAGAGTCGACACGCACTGCTCATGGTACTGATCATCTGCATCCACGAGAGCCACGAGAGGCCCCGCATCCACCAAGATCACCGGGAGCCCCGTCGGCTCTTTAGCAGAAGGGCGAACTGACGTCCCGCGCCCGCCGAGCGTTTTCGGTTTCCGCCGTGGACGATTCCAATCAAGTCCGAGACCATTTCATAAGGCGATCCGGCTGGTTCCTGCTCTTCGATCCATGTCTCGATCGCCTGGCGAATCACCTCCGAGGAGGACACTTGCTTGCGGCGCGCAATACGGGCGATCCGTAGCCTGGTTTCCTTATCCACCCTCAAAGTCACTGGAGATGGCATAACATTACCTCGGATTGTTATCTTAATGTATTACGAGGTGTAATACAAGAACGGTTGTAGGAGGGACAGCGATTTCGCAAACCCAGTCTCTGAGAATAGATAATTGGTTGATTTCGTCGGCATTGGCCTTGTGCGACAAGGTCGGGAGTTTTTGCAGGAGGAAAAAGACATCAGAGAGGGCCGCGACGGGGCTTCCGGCGGGGAAAATAGAGGGGAGTGCGGGGCGCCCACACCGAGGGGCGCGGAGGATTTCAATTGTAGCGGGGATTCAACTGGAATCCCCGCTCTCGCGTTTGGCCCTTTGACTAGTCCGAAAACTATTTTTCTCCCGTAGTGCACTCACGACATCCTTTGCGAACTTCTTCTTGTGTTTCTGTGTATCTAGTTATATGACTAGATTGCAGGAGGTGCTTTTATGGGTTTTCCCACCAAAGTGCAACTCATCCAACGCAAAGAAAGCCAGCAGTGGTATATCAACTTCCCCTCCGCCGTGGCCCAAGCCATGGAGTTTCAACGCGGGGAGATCGTGGAGTGGATCGTGGAAGACAAGAACCGTCTACTTCTCCGTCGTCGCAAGGTTTCCACCGCGACGCTAAAAAAAACCAAACGCGGCAAGGCGTGATGGCTTGTTGGAATGCGCTGTTCGATCAGGCGCGCGTGGCTTTCGCGCAGCAGCGCTCTGCGGAGCGGGCGCGCGCCCTTGGTCTGTCTGCGTTGACCTGCTTGGGCCGCCACACCTTGTCCGGCTTGCTGTGTACCGCCGGGCAACAGTTCCGCGACTGGTCAGCGGCCTATCGTCTGTTTGAACGCGAGCGTCTCGATCCCCAGGCTCTATGGCGGGTCCCACTGAATGGCGTGCTGGAAACCCTGCCGCCCACCAGCCCCGTGGTGGCCTTGCTCGATGACACGCTGATTCGCAAGCGCGGGCACCGCATCGCCGGCACCTCTTGGCGGCGCGATCCGCTGGGACCGCATTTTGCTGATAATTTCATCTGGGCTAGTCGCTTCCTGCAGATTTCCCTGGCCCTGCCCGAGCATCCCACCGCGCCCGCGAGTTCGGCCCGTGCCATTCCTGTTGACCTGCAGCACGCGCCTTCACCGCGCAAACCCTCGCGCCGCGCCGATGCCCAGCAGTGGCAAAATTGGCGTGCGCTTTCAGCTGCGGCCACCATCAGCCGCCGCGGGGCCGAACGCCTCACTCATTTGCGGCAAGCCATAGATCAAGTCACGGGCGGCGCCACTCGCCCGCTGCTGGTCTGCGCCGATGCCACTTTCACCAACCGAACCGTGTTGCGAGATCTGCCTCCGCGCACCACCCTCATCGGCCGGATTCGCAAGGACGCTCGCCTCTATGCACTGCCCACCGCCGAAGAGGAAAACCACGGACGTGGCCGTCATCGCTGCTATGGTCAGCTTCAGCCCACTCCCGAACAATGGCGTCGCGATGAATCCATTCCCTGGACCACCCTGCAAGCCTTTGCCGCCGGAAACGTCCACGACTTCGACATCAAATTCATCACTCCCCTGCGCTGGAAGCACGCGGGCGGCGAACGCCAACTCTCGCTCCTGATCGTCCGCCCGATTGCCTACCGACTCAGAAGAGGCGCCCACCTCAGCTATCGCAATCCCGCTTACTTGATTTCCAGCGATCCCGCCTTAGCACCGCAGCAAATCCTGCAAGCCTACCTGTGGCGCTGGGAGATCGAACTCAACTTTCGCGACGAAAAAACTCTGCTGGGTTTCGGGCAACCTCAGGTCCGCAGCGATCCCGCCGTGCGTACCACCGCCACTTTCTTCGTATTCATCTATGCACTGCTGCTGCTCGCTTTGGAAAACTGCCACCTTGCTCACAGCCCGTTGCCCCGTCCGCACTGGCAGCGGCTTCGACCTCGACGGCCCCATTCGCGCATTACCACTCCCCAGGCTATTTCGCTGCTGCGTGCTGACCTCTGGACCTCTGCCTTGGGCCTACAAAATAAAAACGGCTTCGTCGCAGGCAATCAACGCGCAACGAAGCCCTTTTTAATCCAAAACAACCTGCAATCCGCCGTTCTCTACGCTTCAGGATAGCCAAACGCGAGAGCGGGGATTCAACTGGAATCCCCGCTGGGGAGTAACAACAAATTGATACGCCAGGCTCTGCGCCAAATCGCAAAAACCGAAAGAACAATTTCTGAAGTGCCACTGGCCTTTCGCGGAAGCGGCTGGCTTCGCATCGTTTCGCTCCCCCTAGGCGTCGTTGTGGGACTGAGGCGCAGGGCAAAAGCAGGCAGCTGTTCTGCTCAGACGGTGCTCGGCATCAGCTACCTGACGGATACGATGTGGCCGTGGATTACAGCGAGGCGCTCATACTTATTTCGGCTGCGGGTACTTCCCGTGCCGTTCTAAACCTCGGAATCATGCACGCCAAGGGATTGGGAGCCCCACAAAATCTACCAGAGGCAATTCGACTGTTGGAAGCCGTGGCCCGACCAGCAGATAGTTCGGACGCATTTGCAGCGCGTATTGAGTTTCCGATTAGGCTCCAAGAACTCCAGAACAAGCACGCGCATACATCGCCGGCATCAACATCCATGTTAGCTGGGAAGGCACGAGCCTCTGTACGAAGTCGTGAAACGATGTCTGGTTTCGACTGATCGGGAGTAACGTAAATTACAGCAAAAAGCTTGCGGGCCTCTCGTGCCCGGAGATAGCCGATGTCTAAGTTTCGGAGTAGTTGATTGCGTTCTGGGTCGCTCCTGGTGCCGGGACTCGGTTTGAGCATCCATTTTCACTTCGAGAAACACAAGCCATTTGTCAGATTCTAAGACCAGGTCAACTTCAGTGCTGCCTTCGCCAACGACACCAATCGGTCTGGGCTGCTTTTCCCAAAAGCCGAACTTCCACAAGTCTGATCGCACGGATTCGGCGCAGGTCACAGCTTCGACCCAGGGGTTGATCGCAGCGTCGGCAGAAAAGTTCTTCAGCGTTCCAAAGACGTTCGCAAGTACCACATGTTCGGATGTTGGATGAACAAGCGGCACGCCAGCATGGGAAAGCCTTTCGCGCAGGTCGAGTACCAGCGGCATCGTGACCCTTTCTGAGAAAACAGGA
The DNA here is from genome assembly GCA_963732135.1 of uncultured Acidobacteriota bacterium. Lineage (GTDB taxonomy): Bacteria > Acidobacteriota > Terriglobia > Acidiferrales > UBA7541 > Acidiferrum. Next base: position 556,281 of record CAVSYC010000006.1, on the reverse strand, counting down.
ACAGATATCGAAGTTTACGGTTTGTTAGCGCGGGAACATTTTAGTTCAAAGCCAGACCCTTCAGAAGTAGCAACTAGACAGCAAGTATATTGCATCACCGGCAGATGGCGCGGCCGCAAACTCAGGCGCCTACTGAAGGCCTTCTCCATCCGTTTGGTGAATCCGTCGTCTGGAGCGGGCTTCTGAAACCAGAATGTGAATTGCGTCCAGTTATAGACAGCATGGATCTAACGCAGAACTTCGTCCGCATTCGTTATGGTTAGTCGGGAGATGACTTCAAAAGCCGTAATCGGCGAAATCACCATTCTTTCTCGAAGATCAGCCGCTAATGTGGTCTTCCCAAATGTTTTCCCAACCTCTCTGAAGGCCACCGTATCAAAGTAAATACGCTCAGGCATTATTTTCATTCCTTCGGGCTATGGCGTCTTCTTCCTTGGTGGGAATGCTGGCAAGCGCGTAGCTCGTGCTCCTGCCGCCTTCTGGATTTCGCACAAGTATGCCGCGCTCAACCAGCGCAGCTATGTCGCGCAGTGCCGTATCATGCGAACACTTTGCGAGCTTCGCCCATTTCTTTGTGGTTAGTTTCCCCTCGAAACCATCTAGGAGACGGTTGAGCACCAGGCGCTGCCGCTCGTTGATCGGGAAATCCCCGACAGCTTCCCAAAAGCGTCCTTTCGAAAGAACCGTTCCGAGTGTAGTTTGCGCGCCTTCAATCGCCCTACCCAGACAGCCCACGAACCAATTCATCCAAGGTGTGACATCCACCGTCCCTTTCTGGGTCCGCTCTAGAATCTCGTAATAGGCCGCACTCTCCTGTCGAATTTGAGCCGACATGCTATAGAACCGCTGCGAACTTCGTTCCGACCGAGCGAGCGCCATATCCGAGATCGCGCGAGCGATGCGGCCGTTGCCGTCGTCAAAAGGATGAATGGTGACGAACCAAAGATGCGCGAGCCCGGCCTTCGCGACCCAATCGCTTTCGGATGAACCATTAAACCAGTCCAGGAAACGGTTCATCTCGGAATCGAGCTGCGCGGCCAACGGCGCCTCGAAATGAACACGTTCTTTGCCCATCGGTCCAGAAATAACCTGCATCGGGCCCTTGCTGTCGTCGCGCCATCCGCCGACTCTAATCCGACTCATGCCACTTCGACCTGTTGGAAACAAGGATGCGTGCCACCCGAACAATCGTTCCGCGCTTAGCGGCTGGTCGTACCGGCGCGTGGCGTCGAGCATCATCTCGACGACACCTTCCACGTTCCGGTCGGCCGGCTTGAGCCCACCAATGTCCATACCCAGGCGCCGTGCGATCGAGGAACGTACTTGGTCCGGGTCCAGCCGTTCTCCTTCGATCTCACTGCTCTTGAGCACGTCCTCTGTGAGTGTTTTCAGTACTGCTTCCTGTTGTGCTTTGAAACCTAAACTCTCCATGCGTCCGAACAAACGCCCCTGCTCATAATGAATGAGAGCTAGTAGGGGGCCGAGCTTTTCACGGTCCCAGCGAAACTGCGGCCAATCCGGCAGGCCATGTATGTATGCACTCATTCAACGCATCTCACGCGTAGATTGTGACACCTATTCAACGCAGAGTCAACTATTCAACGCTATATTGCGTAGATTAAGAGATTCTAAGCAGGACGGAATGCGACGACCCGGGAGGGTGCTGCGTCTCCGAAGTTGTCCAGATTAGCGGTTACGACCCTGACCGCGACGAATACGACTTGGGCACGATTTTTTCGACCGAATTGGTAGCACAGATGGTGGCAGGAGAAGTTTCAGCCAAAATGATCATCAATGTGGTTCAGGTGGTCAAGGCGTGGTGGCTTCCGCGGTCAATGAGGACGGGGAACAGCTCTATCCCCGACAGTGGAACCATGACTTCATGGACCTGCCTATCGTCACGGACCAGCATCGGCCTAGTTTTTCGGGCGAGACGGTGACCGCAATTGTGGGAGAAAGCAGCAGGACGATACCGGGCGCTCTATGCCCTTTGTGCCGCAAGTGGCATGAGAATCGGCGAAGTATTGGGGCTAGAAATCGACAAGCACATCCTCGACGCTGGCCTAACCATCCATCTCAGGCAAAAGGCATGGAACGGCCAGGTCCACAATTTCCTGAAAACGGGGAACGCCAGGCGGGAAATCGACCTCCATTCGTCGATCGCCCGAATGCTCGTTCAGTTCATCGGTAACAGGAAGTCCGGTTTGTTCTTTTGCACCGAGAGTGGGCGGCTCTGTCACCATCGAACATCCTGAGTGATTCCTTGCACCCAATCTTGGAAAAGCTTGGACACGCTAAAGCCGGCGCCCATGCGTTTCGCCGTTTTCGGACAACATGCTACGCATGCAGCGAACCCCGGAAGACCTGATTCGCTTTTGGCTAGGCCACGCGAACAAGACGATCACGGATGGCTACTCATTGCTTAAAGAGGATAGTCAGTTCCGTAGAAAAATCGCCGACCAGGTGAACATCGGATTTGAAATTCCAGCTTCGGAACCCGATGTTGCACCCAAAATTGCGATTTGCACCCAAACAACGTCGTTATCAACGTTGCTGTAGCACGATGAAACTAAAGAGGAAGGTTGGCTCCCCGGGCTAGATTCGAACTAGCAACCCTTCGGTTAACAGCCGAATGCTCTACCATTGAGCTACCGGGGAACCGTGCAACTTCATTTTTTTCATTGTAATACAAACATCAAGATAGAGCCACCTCAGGCCCAGTTAATTCTTCTTCAAAGACCAGCTTCCGAATGCCGTTACCTTATCCTCTGCGTTTGAGACCTGAGCAATCCCTACAAGACCAGTATCTGTGAGGACGCCTCTGAATCTGACGTGCCCCGCTACAGGATCGTCGTCAGTAAAGCGCAGTTCATCTTCTCTGTTAGTACCAGATCGGCCAAAATTGAACTGCGCGGAGGCGGGCCGGGACGGTCGATTTTCAGCGTCAAGGTAAGCTGGCCCTTGTCAGAAGGCTCAATAGACCGTCCTCTCGGAAGACTTGGCAATACTGGTGCGCTCGGCTTAGAGAATGAAAGGTAACCCTTCGCTTGCAAAAGCTCCGGTGAACGTCCCACGCAGTTCGCTGGTACAGCTTCGATTCATCGGCATCAAGATTGACTTCGCATCACACCTTTTCCGGGGCCGAAGAGTTAGCGTACGACCTTCAATCACTTCAACGAGCAACCACAGTCGGTGAGGCAACGGGTGGCGGAGCAAACCCGGGACGGGTGTTTCAGCTTCCTCAAGACTTTTTAGTCTTCGTCCCGACCGGGCTAGCCATTAATCCGGTGACAAAGACAAACTGGGAAGGGGTCGGGGTCAAGCCGGATATTCAGGTTCCCAGTGCAGTGGCAGTTTATGTGGCCCATCTCGCAGCACTGAGGGCAATCCGCAATTTTCCTTATCTCGAACCAGACCAAGAACAAGAAGTGCAGGAATCTATTAAATCGCTCGAGAAGAGAGTCGTGCCGCCGAGCTGACTCTTGATAACAAGCATCACGCCAGTATCTATGAGCGATCGGCAGCTGGAGCGCTGACGCGAACCTGACAGGAAAGTGCGCGGCTTCGTTGTCTACAATAAGGCGGAATCGTTCCGGTAGTGTCGGACTATTTCAAAGAATGTGTTCGCTCGAATTTTTCTATGAGCGATGGATCCAACTCGAACTAGCCCTCGATTCTAACGATTTTGCCAGGCTGAATGGATTCAATGTGCGCAAGGCAGACGGAGACGTGTGGCAATAGGTCTTTCAGACGGTTCGACTTCGTACGGAAAATGATAATTGCGATACTTCGGCCCGCTAAATTTTGCTGGTATTCGATACCTTGATCTACGGTGAGAAAAACATCAAACTTCGCTGTTTCCGCGGCCGTAAGGAGCTCGCCATTCTGCAGTCCAGCCAGCCCAGCGTAACGGGCCGTCTGGCAGTCGTGGTTAGAAAAAGAGTTCCGGAATCGCTCGTCGATACACTCATCAATCAGAATGCGCATTTCTTAAGAACGGGAGAGCAAAAGTTCCTTTGCTTCCTCGAGCGCAGCGACAGCCGATTCACGCGAAACGGTAGGAAACCCGGTCAGGAACTCCTCGAGCGTTTCTCCGCCTTCCAGGTAGTCGAACAGGGTCTGGATCGGCACTCTTGTTCCGCGAAAGACGGGAGTTCCACCGAGAATATTCCGATTTTTGGTTATGACTTCCACCAAGCCATTGTACCACGCACGGAGGTGTCGCGTGGCATCGCCAGATTCGTCCATCTGTTTCATATGATCGTACGATTCGGAATACCCCTCGGGGGTCAGTTGAAAACCGGCCAACTGGGGTCACTTCAAAACCGGCCAACGGTGTGGCCCAGGACGTGATCCTTATTTATCCTGCTTTCTCCTGATCAAGCAAGTCTGTTTTCGTTCTCCAGCTCCGTGGTCCGCATTTCAGTATGTGGCCGTGGTGGAGAAGACGATCCAGCATGGCGGTGACCGCGGCGCTGTCACCGAGCAGTTTGCCCCAGTCTTCCACAGGGCGGTTGGAAGTGAGCAGTGTGCTGGCTCGTTCATAACGACGCATGACGATCTCCAGCAGCTCTTCTCCTGCTGTGGGCCCTAACTTTCGCATCCCCAAGTCATCGATGATGAGCAGTGGTACGGTAGCCAGCAGTTCCATGTGTTCTTTGCGTTTTCCGTCGAGGGTGGCTTCGGCGATTTCCTCGAGCAGGAGGTGTGCTTCGCGGTAGATCACCCGATAACCTTGGCCGATGACCGCTTGTCCGATCGCTTGGGCCAGATGACTCTTGCCGGTGCCGGGTGGACCCAAAAAAAAGCGCATCCTCACGGCGGCCAACGAAGGCAGCCGTGGCTAGATCGAAGACCAGACTTCGATTCATCTTCTTGTTGAAATTGAATTCGAAGTTGTCGAGGGTTCGATGTGGATCGCGAAATTGCGCTTGTTTCCGGCGCCGTTCCAGCAGTCGATCGCCGCGACGTCTCAGTTCGTCCGACACGAGGCAGGACAGGAAGTCGATAGGTACCATCGGTTCTGCCTGCGCTTGTTGCAGTCGCGTCTCCAGCACGGCAGCGATTCCTCCAAGACGCAGCTGACGCAAAGCACGGTTTAGCTCGATCAGATTCATTCTGGTTGCTCCTTGATTTTGAGATTGATGAAATCCCGATACACGGTAAGTTCACGGATCAGAGGATCGATCTGACGTAAGAACATTTGTGGGTGCGGGCGACGCTCGAGATAACGGCGCACGAAACGGTATTCGTACACTGCGATGTCCAGAGCAGCAGCACAGGCATCTTCGACTGCCGCCGTTCCGTATTTCTTCATCAGGGAAAGCACACCCAGGATGCGGCGGATGGCTGTCTCTCCTTGCCGGTCGTACAGCAGCTGGCAGAACTTGCCAGTCTGGGTGCCTGCATGTGCAGCGCGCCGCAAGAGCTGCGCCGTGCTCAGCGGCATTTTCTTGGGGTGATCTTCTTCCTCGATGCGATATCCGCCGCGCTTCTGGCGCAGATGTTCGCGAAGAAGTTGGTTGGTGTGCGGATGCAGGATGCGCACGTGCAGCGCGTCCCATTGCACCTTCACGGAACGCCCGATCCATCCTGGCGGTAAGCCGTAGTAGGCAGCTTCCACTTCCACGCATCCATCCAGATGGACCACGCGTTCTCCGTATTGGTAGTAGCGGAAGGGTTCGAGCGGCAGTGGCAGCAAGTGCGGTTTTTCTTCCGCGAACATGGCTGCAACCTGGCGTTTCGTGGTGCCATGAATGCGCCGGTCAGCCCAGCGTTCTTCCCAGCGGTCGAGATGCGCTTGTGCTTCTTCTAGGCTCTCAAAGCGCATCCCTTTGAGCGCCGTTCTCTTCGTGTGGCCGATGCCGGACTCCACTTTCCCTTTGCGATCGGGATCCTGGATCCGACAAGGCAGTGCCACCGCGAGAGGCTTCCCTGGGCAGGGCTGCGGAGCTTGCCGGGCTTCCTCTGGGGCAGATGATCACGATCCTGACAGAATTTGGAGTAGAGAGCAGGCTAGAAAAGGATGACTACCTCCAAGGGCTTAGGAATCTCCATAAAGTATGGTGATCACTCGGGGGAGATGGAGTTCCGCGTCAACCAGCATGCTCTCTGTGTCCGCGTGCCGCAATGAAGTGGTTGTCCGCGGGAGCGCGGCAGGATTTGCGCAGGAGATTCTTGCGGGCCGACATCCTTTGACGGCAGACGGCTGCCGGCGGAGCCGACACGGGTGCGCGACGCAAGAGCTGGCCTCTCGAAGCAGTCACCGTTAGGCTACGCCACAGCAAGATTCACGCAGCCGACTGCGCCGATTGCGAAACCAAAGAAGGAATGCTTGACCACATCGAGAGCGACCTCGAATTCGCAGGGCGGCTAACCCAAGAGCAACGCTCGAAGCTGCTTAAGATTGCCGAGAAATGCCCAGTCCACCGCACGCTCGTCTCCGAAATCGACAATTCGCTCCCGCGTGCTGTGAGCAATGGCGCACTTCCGTCGGATTCCGCAGCAAGGGAGTTGTGGACCGCGATCCCATGTCGCTGGAATGTCGCCGCGTAATTCCAATTTCCGAGTCGCCATCTGGTAAGCTGCCGTGTGGGTAGCTCGAATCAAACTGCCGCGAAAAGATAAAGAGCGTTTCCGTCGCGGTCCTGAAAAGTCGCACTCCGGACAGGATAATGAGACCGTCGGAGAACTCCGGTGAGGCTGAGACCGCCCTTCATTCCTTCCCTTGGCTTGGTCGCTGGGCGTGACATGCGCGTGAGAGCCAGCGCGACGTCGGTGCCAGAGCCGACTTTTGAAATCGTATAACCGTCCTCGGCCAACTTATCGTAGGCACTCACAACGGTGTTGCGAGAGATCCCTAACGCTTTTGCAAGCGCACGAGTAGACGGCAGACGGTCTCCATTTTGAAAGTGAGAAGACAGAATCTGTTGACTTAGAGCGAGGAATAGTCGTCGATGCAGAGGGCCAGAGAAACATTCAAGCGCAATTGAAGGCATTCTCAGTGATGGTGGATGCTTAGCCATGTATTGAACTTCTTCGCAAAATGGTACCTTTTCCATCGCAAAATGGCACTTGCGCGAAGGCAGTTAGCAACCTAGAGTTGGGGTCAATTTGGCCTCGCAAGGAGGAGCCATGGCCGTTGTCACTATATTTGTCTCGAATATGGATAGGGCTGTCCAGTTCTACACCGAGGTTCTGGGGATGAAATTGGAATACCGGTTCGGTGATCATTGGGCGAGCCTCAAGACCGATGATGGGATGACCGTAGGTTTGCATCCAGCTTCCAAAGAATCGCCTGCCGGAAGAAAGGGTTCGATCACCATCGGATTTGAAGTCTCGGAATCCATCGAGAGAGCGGTTACAGCGATGAAGGAAAAGGGTGTGAAGTTCGTCGGTCCAATTGTTGACGACAAAGAAATCAAGGCTGCCCATTTCGAAGACCCCGACGGTAATGAGATGTATATAGTGGAAACACAACAGCAATGGAAGCAGTACGACAAGACCAAAGCCGCCACCTAGACCCCCTACCGCCGAATTTACGAACCCAACGACGGTGGCTCGCAAGCTCCCCAAACTCCCGTCGTGGGAAGTATGAAGCTCCATTTGGCGCTTGGCGCAGGTTGCGGGCGGATCACGGGCAACCCTTCCGTAATCCCGGTAAGGGAAGGGTTGCCGACAATACATCAAGTGTTCGAGGTGTACTTTGCTTTCAGCGAGCGTGAAGCCTTCGCATCAGGCACTAATTCTCCAAAACTGCCTTATTCGCCTCCAGCACCTCCGTCCGTGCGGGCTTGTCAGCGTGCTCACATATCTTCAATAGCTGGGCAAAATACTTGCGACTTGCTTCGTGGTTGCCGCTGAGTTCCGCGGCGCGGGCCGCGCCGTACACCGCTCGGAAGCGGTTTGGCTCCTTCGTTAGCGTCACCTCAAATTGCTCCAGCGCTAGAACGGGCTGGTTGATCTCCAGCAGCATCTCGCCGAAAAGCTCGCGCGCAGGTGCAAGCGGCCCGGGCGTAATTGCCTTCTTGTCGGTACCATCTTCCATCTCGGCTGCCGACTTCATCAGGGTCAACGCAAGGTTCTTACGTCCCGCTACTAATGAGCTCCAGGCATTCACTTCGAGGCGCTGGATCTCAGCTTGCCCAGCCCAATAGTCTTCCTTTGCCTTCTCCAGACGCGTACGGATGTCCTGCAGCGCAGCGACCGAAGCCTGGGCCTTTGCCGTATCATGCAGCCGGGCCGCTGCTATGCCGCGCGCAAACCAGGTCATGGAATCGGCGTAGGGAAACGGAGTCTCCTGTGGCTGCAGCTCCGCCGCCCGCTGCCAGTCGCGACGCTCTACCGCATAGCGCGCGGGAATCGCTGCCAAAGCATAGTATCCGGCGTCCGGACCCGCCGCGCCGCTGATCACCACTCTCGGATCGAACCGTGAGGCTATCTCCGGGAGTGCCTCGAGCACCTTGCGCGCAGCCTCGTCCTGCGCCGTCTGCAGATAGGCGTAAACCTGGTAGTCGCTGGCGTGTAGCTCTTCTGCCGTTTGGTCCACGCGACGGGAAGCTGCTGCGGCGGCGCGGTTACTGTCGATGGAGTCCTGCCAGTAGCCCACTCGCGTGAACGTGTGTGACGGCATATGCAGCGCGTGTGGCGCATCAGGCGCGATGTCGGAATAACGCTGCGCGGCGATAAGCGCCTTTCCCGCCAGAGACGGCACGTCGTAGGTGTGAATGATGTAGTGCGCCAGCCCGGGATGGTCCGGTTCTTGCCGGAATAGCTTCTCCAGGATCGCGCCCGCCTTGAGCCGCGCGGCGTAGGTTTTGTCCGTCGGCTCTTCCGCAGCCGCAAGCGCTAGTGCATAGAAAATTTGCGCTTCCTGATCGTCGGAATATTTCGACGCGAGACCTTCCATAGCATCTCGATAGGCGAGCAAACGCGCTTGCTGTGGCGTGCTCTCGAAGTTGCTGTACAGACTGGCGACAGCCGCGATGTACGTTCGTTCACGCTCCGTTTTTGCGCCAGCAGCTTTGCCCCTTTCCGCGGTTTCGCGTCCCGCCTGTAGCTGGCTGTTGGCCTTCATGCCAGCAGCGAATGGATTGCTCCACTGGCTGAGTGCGATTCCCCAGTGCACGATGGCGCAAGCCGGATCACTGTTGAGTGCCGCGTCGAATCCTTGAATGGCTTGATTGAATTGGAAGGAGTGCAGCAGCGCTACCGCTCGATCGAATTCCTTCTGCGCCTCAGCATTGCAAGACGTAGCAAAGTGCACCGCACCCAGCTTCTCACCATTTCCCTTCTGGTGCTCCTGCGCGACACCACTCGCCGCAAGCAGGACAACAGCACATCCGGCAAAGACTCTGCTCGTGAACATTTGCCCCCTACCGCCGAATTATAGGCGCACGAATAGCCGCGACGGAATCCTTATCGCACGGCGACTCTAGCGCGAACTCGTCTGATTCTGACGACGAACTTGATCCAGCATATATGAATGCATCAGGGCTATCTCGGCTGCCGGCGTATGACGGGCAGCTTCCGGCTTCGTTCTTGACGGCAATCCAACCACAAGCGCGAGCGCCCTTTTTTGTGGCATCCTGCCGGTGACGTTATTCGCGCATTCTCCTTGTCGAACTAGGAGAGATTCGCTACACTCCTAGTTGAACTAGGAGACCAGCACAGTGGACAAAGCCGCGGAACTACTCCCGGGTACACTCGATATGCTGATTCTCAAGGCGGTTTCCTTGAAACCGTTGCACGGCTACGGTGTCTTGTTGCGCATACGCCAGATCTCAAAGGGTGCGCTGGATATTCCACAAGGGTCCTTATATCCGGCCCTCTACCGCTTGGAGCATCACGGTCTCATCACTGCTGAATGGGGTCAGAGCGAGAACAACCGCCGGGCGAAGTATTACACCTTGACCGCTGCAGGGCGTCGCCGCTTGCGTGAGGAAACGGCCGGCTGGAACCGGTTGGCAACTGCGATTGCCGCGGCCTTGAACGCAAGGTCAGATGAGGTGTGACATGTTCCAGCGCTTACATTCTCTGTTTCGTGTGCTCAGTTGGCGGCGTGATTTCGAAGCGGGAATGTCCGAGGAGCTTCGCTTCCATATCGAGCAGTACACTGATGAACTGGTCCGCTCCGGGCTTTCGCCGGAAAAAGCGGCTCGCCGCGCACGGATAGAACTCGGCAACCCTATCAATATTAAAGCTGATTGCCGGGAAGCCTTTGGCATGCACTTCTTTGACGAGTTTCACAGGCAGCTAAGTTACGCCGCCCGATTATTGCGGAAGACCCCGGCATTTACAGCTACCGCTCTTCTGACGCTCGCCGTTTGCTTCGGCGCGAATCTGACGATTTTTATCGTGATCGATTCGGTGCTGCTCCGCCCCCTGCCCTTTCCCGAGCCGGCCCGGCTCATGATGATATTCAATACTTATCCGAAAGCTGGCGTCGCTCGCGACGGGTCCTCGCTGACCAACTATTACGAACGCCGGGGCCGTATTCCTGCCTTCGCCTCGCTCTCGATCTACAGCTACGGAACGGAGATCGTCGGCGAGCCCGGCTCGACGGAGCGCCTTCAGACCATGCGCGTGTCTCCGGATTTTTTCTCTACTCTTGGGCTCGGCCCGGCGATCGGGCGCACGTTCACGGACGAGGAAACTACTTCTGACACCGACCACGTCGCGATTCTTTCCGACGCGTTTTGGCGGCAACAATACAACGGCGATCCCAACTTGATTGGAAAGCAGATTCGGGTAAACAGCGTTCCCAGAACGGTGATCGGGGTGTTGCCTCCCACCTTCCACTTTCTCTCTTCCGATGCTCGGGTGTTCTTGCCGCTGGCATCGCGGCCGGAAGATCGCGCGCCATCGCGGCGGCATGCCGGGGGAAATGTGATCCAAATGATTGCGCGCCTGCAACCGGAGGCCTCACTGGCACAAGCCCAGTCTGAGATCGACGCACAAAACGCGGCACTGGAAGTCGACGACCCGCAGGCCAAGACGATTGCCGATGCGGGCTTTCGTTCGTTGGTGGTGACATTGCGGGCGGACCACGTCGCAGCCGTGCGTCCCACGCTGCTGCTGCTGGAGGCAGGCGTACTCGTTCTTTTTTTGATTGGCGCAGTCAACCTCGTGAACCTGCTTCTTATCCGTGCCAGCGGCCGAGTTAAAGAACTAGCCGTTCGCCAGGCGCTGGGCGCAGGTTGGAGATACCTCGTGAGCGAAGTGGTCGTCGAGACCACCTTGCTCACGTTCGCCGGAGGATTACTCGGGCTCGCCGTCGGCGCCGGCGGAATCCAGCTGCTGCGCGGGTTGCGGGCTGATCGCCTGCCCCTGGGAAATGGCATCGTTTTCAACGTGCGATTAGCACTAGTCGGCCTGGTCGCAGCCATCGTCCTAGGCATCGTGTTCGCGATGCCCGTCGCCTGGTTCCATCTTCGGCGGCATCTTGGAAAGGCGCTTCATTCAGAGAGCCGTGGCGGCACGAGCGGGCGCGGCGCTCAAATCCTGCGTCACAGTTTTGTCGTCTCGCAGATTGCCCTGGCGTTTATTCTGCTGGCCGGAGCGGGTCTCCTCGGCCTCAGTCTGCAGCGCGTGATGGCCGTCTCTCCGGGCTTCCGGTCGGACCACGTCCTGACCGGACAAATTTTGCTTCCGTGGGCAGACTACCCGGAGGCAGGACGCCTGAAATTTGTGGAAAGCTTGATGGACAAACTCGACCACCTACCGGGGGTGTTGTCCGCCGGCGTGGTCAACAATGTGCCTTTCGGTGGCAACATCGGCAAAAGTGCTGCCACGGTAGCAGGTCACGTTCGGCGCCCTGGCGAATCCGTGCGAGGGCACTATTCTTACGGAGTGGCCGGGGACTATTTTCGTGCGATGGGTTTCTCCCTGCGGGCAGGACGATTCCTAACCGCTGACGATTCACGTCGGCCTGAGCGAGTCTGCGTTGTGGATGAAGACTTCGCGCGATACTACTGGCCGCACGCCAGCGCGATTGGCCAACGATTGTGGGACGGCTCCGAAGAGGGAAAGGATGCCGAGACATTCACGATCGTCGGCGTTGTTGGTGGCGTGAAACAAGCGGGGCTCGCGGAAAACGAAGCCCAGGGCGCGATTTATTATCCCTACGCTTTCCGCATCGGTGACAGCGTCTTCGTTGCGGTCCGCACGAGCCTGCCACCGGAATCGTTCGCGTTGACGCTACAAAAGGTGGTGCGGCAAATCGACGCGAACGTGCCAGTCGATGATGTCCGATCGATGGACACTCGCATTAGCGACAGTCTGGTCGCGCGTCGTTCGCCGGCGCTGCTAGCTGGCCTGTTCTCAGGAATAGCTTTGTTGCTCACCTCTATCGGCACGTATGGAGCGCTAAGTTACGCCGTGGAACAGCGCCGCCGCGAAATCGGAGTACGGATCGCCATGGGGGCGCAACCCGGGCAGATTCGAATCCAGTTTCTCGCACTCTCACTACGCCTGCTAATCGCCGGAACCGTGTTGGGCTTGATCGGGGCATGGCAGGCGGGCCGCGCGATGCGGTCGCTGCTCTTCCAGGTACCGCCGCTTAGCGTCGCGGTCCTCGCCGCTGCCGCGTGCGTGACGACCGTAGTGTGTCTCGCCGCCTGCCTCGTACCATCGCAACGCGCCGCGCAAATATCGCCGCTGGCGGCTCTTGCCGAGGAATAGAGATTCCGTTCGACCCGTCAGGCCAACGTACGGGACCGCCAATTGCAGTTTGAGATTCAGTCCGAGTGACGCTAGTGCTCAATCGGACGCACGTTTTTCGGGAAGGAGTACCGGCAGGCACGGTGCTCTTCGCGCGTTCGATTAAGCCGTTAGAAGGAAGCCGCCCGTGGTTGCGGCGGACGCGGGCTCTTGTGGAGATTGAATGGGGGAAGACAGCGGTGCGGTGCGGTGCGGTGCGGTGCGTCGCCGAAGCTGCGAGACGAGGTCGTCGTCGGAGATACCGCAGTTGGCTTCCCGGGCTTGGAGAAGCTGATCCGTAATGTTCTGGATGACCATACATCAGCAGATTAGGCTGATGATAATCAACCAGAAAATGGAGGATTATCGCTGGGCAACAGATACGCCTCGGATAAATTGACTTCTAATGTGTGAGGCATAGCTGGGGCACGACCAGAGGAGGGAGCTTGGCAGCTGCTCTTCGGAATTGTTCCGGCTCGCCATTTTTTCGGAGGCCTGACAACAGCCTAATGCAAGGATTGCGAAAAAGAGACCGTCCCTCCAGTGTTGAGTACTCTAAACTTACATCTTAGAATACTCAAATGCTGTATATATCTAGAAATCTCGCGAGCGGAGTTGGAGCGATCGAATTGGAGCGCTTCGTCGCAAGTCTGAGTGCCAACCATTAAGTCCACCGGCGGCGCACCAACAACTCTTGTGGGGCACACACTCTCAACAGCCGACGATTTACATCAGAAGCCCAAATTTTGGGGTCCTAACTGGGTCCAACTTGCCCGTTTTCGGAGGTCAATTCCAGGGTTAAACAGTGCGGAATCAACGGTTCGTGTGAAATTTAACAGCCGAATGCTCTACCATTGAGCTACCGGGGATCCGTATAGGCAGGGTTAGTGCTCGGATCGAACTTTTCTAGTGTAGCGAACCGTCGGAAACAGTGTCAACGCAACGCCAGCGGATCCACCCAAAGTGAGCGGGAATTTGCATTTTGGCGAGGCTCGCGGTTTATCCACGGTTTATCTGCATCGCGATATGGTGGGTTCCTCCCTGTAGCGTTTGATCGCGCGGGGCGGAGGATTAGCATGACTGATCAATGTGGACGAGCCAGCGTGCTGGCGGCGGGTTCGGTTTTCGCCGTGGCAATTTTTACGGTGACGATGCACGCCACTTCGTATAGGACTTCTTATGCACTGCCCGCCGGAGCCAGCGGCTATCACGTAAGCAAAACCATTCCCGTGGGCGGCGAAGGTTTCTGGGATTACGCGACGGTGGACTCGGAAGCGCGGCGCGTTTACATTTCGCACGGCACGCACGTGGTGGTGCTGGACGCGGATACCCAAGCCGTCGTCGGCGACATTCCCGATACGCAAGGAGTTCACGGGATAGCGATCGCGTCTGAGTCCGGCCACGGATTCGTGAGCGACGGTCGCGCCAACAGCATCACCATGTTTGACCTCAAGACGCTTAAGACGCTGGGCACCATCCCCGCCGGAACCAATCCCGACGCCATCATTTACGATCCAGCAACGAAGCGCGTCTTTGCCATGAACGGCCGCAGCGGCGACATCACCGCGGTAAATGCGGCGGATGGCAAAGTTGCCGGCACCATCGCGGTGGGCGGCAAGCTGGAATTTGCCGCAGCCGACGGGAAAGGCACAATCTACGTCAACGTGGAGGACAAGTCTCAGCTCGCGCACATTGACGCCGAGAAACTTACGGTCTTGCATCGCTGGCCGCTGGCTCCCTGCACCGAACCATCCGGACTTGCAATGGACACGAAGACGCGGCGGCTTTTTGTGGGCTGCGACAACAAAATGATGGCCATCGTAAACGCGGACACCGGGAAGATTGTTAGCACTGTGCCGACCGGAGACGGAACCGACGCAAACGCGTTCGATCCTGGCACGGACTATGCTTTTTCCTCGAATGGAGAAGGCACGTTGACCGTGGTTCACGAAGATTCTCCGGACAAATTCAGCGCAGTTGAAAATGTGCCGACCAAGAAGAGCGCGCGCACCATGGCGCTGGATTTAAAGACGCATAATATTTTTCTGCCAGCAGCGGACTTCGATGCTCCGGCGGCCGGAGAGCGGCGCGGAAAGATGAAGCCCGATTCTTTTGTTGTGCTGATGCTGACGCGATAGAAATACATCGCGCTCAGGATTTATTTTTGTCGAGGAGTGCGCGGAGCGCTGGCATGCAGGGACCTTGCCGCGCTCCGCGTCGTTTTTGTATCGCTCCTGTCTGCTATACTCTTGCCACGGCCGGCGACAGTCACGCGATTCGGCCCGTGGAAGCTAATGACCGCGCACGAATCCTCCTCAGCCAAGCGCGCTCCAAAACCGCAGCGTGGTCCTCACGCTCCGAAACATATCGTCATTGAAGGGCCGTTGCGCGTGGGGAAGTCCACGCTGGCGCGGATTCTTGCCGAACGTTTGCATGCCCGTCGCGTGTACGATTGCGAGGACAATCCCTTTCTCGGCGAATTTTACAAAGAGCAACCAGGATCCGCCTTGCGCGCGCAAATGTATTTCCTGATCGAGCGGCAAAAGCGTTTGCGCGAGGCGCTTGCCGCGGATTCACCGGCGCCGCTGCTCTCCGACTTCCTGATGGAGAAAGATCGCATCTTCGCCAACCTGAATCTGGATGACGAAGAGCTGAAACTTTACGAGCGGTATTACGAAGCACTGGCCAGAGATATTCCTCCTCCAGACCTGGTGATCTACCTGCAAGCCAAGCCGGAAGTTTTGCAAACGCGCATCGCGAAAAAAGCGCTGAAGGACGAAAATCAGATTTCCTCGGAATATATCGAAGAAGTTTCGCGCGCGTATGAGCACTTCTTTTTCCGCTACGAGGCTTCCGACCTGCTGGTCATCGATACTTCAGAAATCGATTTCGTGGCGCGTAGCGAGGATTTACAACAGTTGCTGCGGCGGCTGCAGGACCCCGTTAAGGGCACTCAGTACTTCCTGCCGTTGGGCGCGGCAGAGTAATAGAGCTTTCATTTTTCGTAACGAGCGGCACTCTGTCGAATCCAGCCTGGGTACCCCCCTCCCCTTTTTCCGTAACTGCAGATGATAAAGGACGCCCAAACTGCCTTCTCTGTCGTCGTTTGCGATGGCCCGGCTCGTTCTTGAAAGAACCGGAATTACGACCGAAAGGTATCATGCAAGGTACGACACCGAAAGCAAATACATTGAACGGGGAAAAATGAGGATTGAACGGTAATAAATGGGATCAAACCGGATACAGGGCCGACGATTTCCGTTCTCACGCCCCCTTCTTGGGCTATCGCCTATGCGAACCAACAGGGCGGTTGGGGCATCGAAAGGCCTTATGGCGAAAAGAAAAACAGATTGGGGCGAGACTCCCTGGAAGATTAGGTTTCGAAGTCGCGGAACGGCTTTGCCTGAGCATGTGGACTTTGCCGTTGTGGGTGGAGGCTTCGCTGGGCTTTCGACAGCGGCGTGGCTGGCGCGATTGGTTCCGAAGAAAACTGTTTTGCTGCTGGAGGCAGAGTGTATCGGTAACGGAGCCAGCGGACGCACGGGAGGCATGGCTCTGGCACAGACGGCGGCGGGCGATTTGCCTGGCTTGGGAAACGTATTGCGCGGCTACCGGAAAATTATGCGTGACTTGCGCGTTGACGCCGAGTTGCAATTGCCGGGCGTGTGGGAAATAGCGCGCCACGAAAAGTCGATGGAAGGCAAAAAGGTCCAGCCGCTGAAGAATTCGCCGATTGACTGGGAAGATTCGGGAAGGGTCCGAGCCGTGGGAACATTTCCCGGAGGAACGGTAAATCCGGGGAAAGTCGTTTCCGGACTGGCGCAAGCCGCCAGCAACGCTGGTGCGCAGATTGCGGAAGAGGCGAAAGTTGTGCGCGTGGAGTTTTCTGATCCGGTGCGGCTGCACGTCGAACGAAAGCTGAAGCGCGGGGTTGAGAAAAGAGTTGTTACCGCGAAGAAAGTGCTGCTGGCGACGAATGCCGGTTCGCGCGAATTGGCCGGGAAGATTTACGCGTCGAAAGATTCTTCGGAACCGCGATTGACGTTTGCGGTTGCCACTGCTCCTCTGACAAGAAAACAAATCGCGGCGCTGGGAATGGACTCAGGCCGGCCGTTTTATTCGGTGGATTTTCCGTACTTGTGGGGCCGGATGCTGAAAAATGGCGGAATGATTTTTGGCAGCGGGCTGGTGCCGGCATTTGGGAAATTTTTGCGTGAAGACGCGATGCGAGCGAAATCGGCCAAGGCCGGCGTGGAGAAATTGTGGGGCGGCCTGGAGCGATTTGATGTCCGGCGCGGCGAACCCGCGGCGCGGCTACGTTCGCTGGAAAAGCGCGTGCGGTTCCTGCATCCCGCGATGAGGAACATACGAATCACACATCGCTGGGGTGGCCCGATCCTCACCACGAAAGGCTTTATGCCGACATTCCGCGCGCACCCGGAGAGCAAAAATGTTGTTGTGCTGGGTGGATTTTCCGGACATGGCGTGGCGCTGAGCGTCTATCTTGGCCGATGGGCTGCGGAGCATTTACTGGGACGGCGAGAACTTCCGGCCTGGCCCGCGCGCTAATTCTTCAAGCGAAGACTTCGCGCTACGAAGCCAGCTGCTTTTCGAGAGCGACAGGAACGATGGGATGTTCCGTCAAGTCCGCCAGTTGTTTGCGCTGAAAATAAAATAAGAACGCAATGATTCCGATTTGCGCCAAACCTGCCGCGGCCCAGATTGCCGGGCGCATTGCCCATGCCCTAGCGTCCAGGTGGTAGACGGCGCTGGGCAGAAAGAACGCAGAAAACGCGATGCGCTCAGAATCGAAACAGCCGAGAGCGAAGAGCAAGGTTGAAGCGCAGACGTAAAAGATAAGCAAGTACACGACGCCCATTACCAACGCATTGCGCCCCTTACGCAAAGTGGCCCACTGCAGAAATTGCTGATCGCGCATCAGCCACAACGCGAAAAACACTACGCGCGCCACAAGAAAACCCAAGCCGGGAGCGTGACCCGGCACACGAGCGAAGGCCGCACCGATCACGACCAGCACGCCGGTGGCGAACGCAGCGATCAGCAGCAAAGGCGAAGGCCAACTGTCATCGAGCCATGAAGGTGCGCCTCCATGCTGGCGGATGATCCGGCGCATGCGCGGACGGTTGCGCAGCAGGGTCAAACCGAGCAGCGTCAAGACGCCCATGTTTAACGTGAGCAGGAATGCAGCGCCGTCGAGATCGTCATTGGCACGCCAGTTGAAAAAAGCCATGAACACCAAGCTGAGAAAAATGGCGAAGCCGAGGGATTGTGCCGGCGAATAGATTTCGTATTCCGCGGGATCACGCTTGATATTCCTCACAATCGCAAGGAAGAACCACAACGCCAACGCGGCGTCGATGGTAAGAAGCACGGGAAAGTGGTGGACGTGCTTGCCGAACAGCACGTCAGTCATACCGTTGTTGGTTTCGTAGACATATCCACGGTAGTCGAAACGTTTTTCGAGATCACTCACACGCCAAGACTTTTGTGACACCAGCTCACTAGAGAAAACCGGGCCGATGGCGCCGAGACGGAACAGCGTGCTTGAGGAAATTCCGCCCCCGTAGCAAGTGATCCACAACAGCATGAGGACAAGAATGATGGCGCCGGTCTGCGAGCCGCGAATGGAGAGCACGGACATCAACAGGCTAAGCGTATGGAAAGCGAGAGAAGCGACAAGTAAGACCGCGTAAGCAGCGAGATAGTACGAAAGACGGCATTCCGCGATCGCGGCGGCGAAAATGGAAAGCGGCATCAGGCACAGAAAAACGAAATACATCAGGATGGGAGCGCCGAAGAGTTTGCCGATGGCGAGTTCAAAGGATGTGAGGCTGCTGACGCGCTGAAAGTCGAAGGTGTTGCGTTCTTTTTCACGAAAGATACTGTTGAGGCAGGCGATGCTGCCGCCGGCGCCGAGAACCAATGCCTGGGCGATCACGGTGAGTTTGAGGAGCGACATCGCCCACTCGCGCGGAGTGGGTTCTTCCATCTTGAAAAAGAAATAAGCAGCGCAAATGGAGAGCGCCGCACAAATGGCGGCAACGGAGGCTAATTTTCTGGGGCGCAATTGAGCGTGGAAGTTGCGCAGCAGTTCGGGATTGGAAGACAGGCCCATCACATCACTTCTCCGCTGGAAAGGCGCGAGAAAAGCTGTTCGAGCGATTCGGTGTGCTCTTCCACGTTGCAAATCGGCGCGCCTGCGGTGATTGCGTCGCGAACCAGCGCGGCCAGCTCCAGATCGCTGCCGGGGAAAACGAATTCGGCGGAATCGCCTGATGCGCGTAATTCATTAACTCCAGGGCGCGAGTTGAGCCAGTCATTCAGGGCAAATCCGGCGACCGCCAGGCGGATGCGAACGCGGCGCGTGCGGCCTGCGTCGCGCATTACATCGGCAATTTTTCCCGAGCGCAGGAGTTTGCCTTTTTCCATAATGGCCAGCGAGGTACAGATTTCTTCGAGGTCGGAGAGAACGTGGGACGTGATGAGAATGGTTTTTCCTTCGCGATTGAGGCGGCGAATCAGTTCCTTGAGTTGGTGGCGCGCTTTGGGATCGAGGCCGGAAGCAGGCTCGTCCAGAACCAGCGCGGGCGGATCGTGGACCACGGCGCGCGCGATGCCGAGGCGCTGCTTCATTCCGCGCGAGAGGCCGCCGACAAAAGAGTCGTACTTGGATTCGAGGCCGAGCTGCTGGATGACTTCACGCACGCGACTGGGAATCCGCTCCGGCGGCATTTTGCAAGCACGCGCGAAGTAGTCCACGTACTCCCAGACTTTCAGCTCGTCATAGACGGAGAAAAAATCTGAGAGATAACCGAGACGGCGCTGCGCCAAATCCGGCTGGCTTAAAACGTCCACCTGATCGACGGTGACGGAACCGGAAGTAGGCAGAAGCAATCCACAGATGATTTTGAGCGTGGTGGTTTTACCGGCGCCGTTGGGACCGACCAGACCGAAGACTTCGCCGGCGGCGATGGAAAGAGAGAGCTGGTCAGCGGCGAGCAGCGTGCCCGGCTGGTCAGGCGGGAGATCGTATTCTTTGGTGATGCGATCCAGACGGATCATGTGGTGGTGGCTGATTCTGCTCGCGGCGTTGTCGCGGAGTCAAGATACTTATGGGTTGCGTTGCACGTCGAGGATGAAGTGCGTGGGCAGAAACGCCGGTGTATAGTGACGCTTCGCAATTGAGCGTCACTGTGGAGGAACGCATGAGCTTGTGGTCACGTCGCAGATTCTTCTTAACCTCGATGGCGGGAACGGCAGCAGCAGGCAGCACGAATTTATTTGCAGCGGCAGGGGCGAACGGAACAGCGCACTTCGCGCAAAGCGCTCAGGGTAAACGGCCCGTCATGATTTCGAGCGCGAACGGAGTGCACGCGCTGCAGAAAGGCATGGACATTCTAAAGAGCGGAGGCGACACGCTGGACGCAGCAGTCGCCACGGTAACGGTTGTCGAAGACGATCCGAACGACGACTCGGTCGGCTACGGAGGATTGCCGAACGAAGAAGGCGAAGTGGAGCTCGACGCCAGTGTGATGCACGGGCCGACGCATCGCGCGGGATCGGTGGCCAGCGTGCGGCGAATCAAGAATGTCGCGCGCCTTGCGAAAGCCGTGATGGAACGCACCAATCACACCATGATCGTTGGCGATGGAGCACGTCGCTTTGCCGTGGATGAAGGATTTGAAGAGATAAATTTATTGACGGAGCATTCGCGAAAAATCTGGCTGGCCTGGAAGGCTTCCACGTCGTTCAACTGGAGGCCGGGAATTGACAGTCCGGAGTGGGTCGGCCGCTCAGCGGCCGCACGTACCGAAGAAAAAATAGCTTCAGAAGGAAGGCGCGGCGCTTTGAATTCGCCGGAATTTCGTGAGCGCCTCACGGACATATGCGAACACGATGAAGCGCTAATGGCCCGGGCAATCGAAGTGATTGCCAATCCGCCGACAGGAACGATCAATTGCCTGGCGGTGAATGAGAAAGGGGAAATTTCCGGCACGACTACCACCTCCGGATTGTCGTGGAAAATTCCCGGGCGCGTCGGCGATTCGCCCATCATCGGCGCGGGCCTATATGTGGATGGCGATGTGGGCGGCGCCGGCTCAACCGGCAAAGGCGAAGAGAACATCAAGATTTCCGGCGGGCATACGATTGTGGAAATGATGCGCAAGGGACTGTCGCCGACCGATGCGTGCCTGGAAGCGCTGCATCGTGTGGCGCGGAATTACAACAACGACAAGAAAAAGCTGAATACGTTTCATATTTATTTCTACGCGTTGAATAAAGAAGGCGTGCATGGCAGCGCGTCGCTGTGGCGCAATGGGTATGACCCCGGCAAACACGCGAGGTACGCAGTGCACGATGGCACCGAGGCCAAACTGGTGGAGTGTGCGGCTTATTTTGACGAGATTGGCGGAGGCGAATAGAAGGAGTGATTGGTGACTAGTGACTGGTGATTCGTGAAATCATTCCACGGTGATGCGGAGGAATTTTTTCTTGCCGACCCGTACTTCGTAGGAGGCGGGCTTATCGACGTTAACCCTGGCAGCTGGATCCGTGACGACTCGACCGTTCACCTCGAAACCGTTCTGTTTAATGACTCGCTCCGCTTCGGAGGTAGAAGCAATTTCTTCCAAATCGGCAAGCAGCTTCGACCACTTAACAAGTCCTGATGAAAGCGGGATCGTTTTTTCCTCAAACACGTTTGCGCTCGTGCGACGTTCCGTCGTCACGCCGCCGGGTACGCGTCTGAGGAGTATTTCTTTCATTTCAGTGGGGGCCTGGCGGTCGCGGAAGACGCGTTGAAAATTCTCGGCGGCTTTCCGCCCAGCTTCGGGGCCGTGGAAGGTCGAGACGACTTCTTCGCCGAGTTTCATCTTTGCGTCCATCGGATGGAGTTTGCCGGATGCGACTTCGCTTTTTAGCGTGGCGATTTCCGGCGGAGTGCGGTCGGTGGCTAACTCGTAGTAGTTCCACATCAGGTCGTCGGGAATAGACATCAGCTTGCCGAACATTTCCTGCGGCGGTTCGGTGATGCCGATGTAGTTGCCGAGGCTCTTGGACATTTTTCGCGAGCCGTCGAGACCGACAAGAATCGGCATGGTGAGAATGGACTGGCCGGGCAAGCCGTATTCGCGCTGGATCGCGCGGTGCACGAGGAGATTAAATTTTTGCTCGGTGGCGCCTAGCTCGACGTCGGATTCTAGGGACACGGCGTCGAAGGCCGTGAGCAGCGGGTATAGAAGCTCGTGAACGGAGATGGGATGGTTATTTTGCAGGCGCGAACGGAAATCCTCGCGTTCGAGCATGCGTGCCAGTTGGTAATGCGAACACAGGCGAACGACATCGGTGGCGGACATTTTGCCGAGCCACTCGCTGTTGTAGCGAACTTCGGTTTTTTGCGGATCGAGAATTTTGAAGACCTGGTCAAGATAGGTTTTGGCGTTGCCGTCTACCTGTTCGCGAGTGAGCGGAGGGCGCGTTTCGGAAACGCCGGTGGGATCGCCGATCATGGCGGAAAAATCGCCAATGAGAAAAACTGCGGTGTGGCCGAGATCCTGAAAATGTTTGAGTTTGCGCAGGACTACCGTGTGGCCGAGATGCAAATCAGGAGCGGTGGGATCCACGCCGAGATAGACGCGCAGCGGAGTGCCGGCTTTGCGGGATTTTTCGAGATCGGCTTTGAGCTGATCTTCAGGGATGATTTCGGCGACGCCTTTTTTGAGGTAAGCGAGCTGTTCATCAACGGGCTTGAAGTTGGTCTGGGTCATGGAATCAGAATTACGCGGCGGCCTGCGATTTTGAATTTTCCTTCGAGCACGATTTTCACCGCTTCGGAATAAATGCGATGCTCTTCTTTCAGAATGCGCGCGCTGAGACTGTCTTCGCTGTCATTATCTTCGGCCGGAACGACGGCTTGTAGCACGATCGGCCCGGCGTCCAAATTTTCGTCCACAAAATGTACCGTGCAGCCGGCAAATTTCACTCCGTAATCGAGAGCCTGCTTTTGCGATTCCAGGCCGGGAAATGACGGAAGCAGGGACGGGTGAATGTTCAGAATCCGCTGCGGAAACGCCGCAACGAAAAACGGCGAGAGCAGGCGCATGTAGCCCGCGAGGCAAATGAGTTCTACATTCGCTTCACGTAGAGCAGCAACGACCAGGCGATCGTAAGGCTCGCGCTCCAGGCCTTTGGACGGGATCACGCGAGTTGCTAGTCCGCGCGCGCGTGCGCGATCGATGCCTGGCGCACCTTCGCGGTTGCTGACGACGATCGCAATCTGCGCGTTCGGAATGCGGCCAGCGGAAACGCTGTCAGCGAGCGCCTCGAAATTCGAGCCGCGACCGCTCAGGAGCACGCCGATGCGCTTAGTCATAAGCAAAAAAAGTTAGCACACCTGTAGCGTGGTTCCCAAGCTGCCGCGCAGAAGATTATTCGCGAAAAGCAAGTGGACAACGATCGGCCGGTGATTTTGCCCGTTTGCACTCGTCTCCTCTATTGAACTTCTCGCGCCGGTACAATACGCTCTGCAATCGCAGCCGATGCGTAGTAATCTCTCCACGAACATTTCAGGAGGACCAAGAAAATGAACGGCACAACGGTGTTCCGCTGCGTGGCGTGTCTGGCATTTCTCGCGATGATGGTGCTTCCCGGCAGATTGTCCGCGGCGGCGGGCAGCGACTCCGGAAAAGTCGAGCGCGTCAAAAAAACGTCTTTCGGAAAATTGCCCGACGGAACGGAAATCCAGCAATTCACGCTTCGCAACACCAAGGGAGCCGTCGCTAAAGTAATCACCTATGGCGCGACGCTCAGCGAACTCTGGATGCCCGACAAATCCGGCAAGAATGCCGACGTGGTGCTGGGCTTCGACAACCTTGCTGGCTACCTCGGCGACCACCCGTATTTTGGCGCGACCGTCGGCCGTTACGCCAACCGCATCGCCAAGGGACAATTTCAGCTGGACGGCCGGACATATTCGCTGTTCATCAATAATGGACCGAATTCGCTGCACGGCGGCAAAGTCGGTTTCAATCGCAAAGTGTGGAAGGCGGAGCCAGTCGGACTGGCGCATGGGGCCGCCGTAAAATTCACTTACATCAGCGAAGACGGCGAGGAAGGCTATCCCGGAACGCTGACCGTCCACGTAACTTATGAACTCACCGACGAGAATGCTCTCACAATTACTTACGCTGCTTCGACTGACAAGCCTACCGTGGTGAATCTCACGAATCACAGCTATTTCAATTTGTCGGGTGCGGGCAGTGGCGACGTTCTTAAGGACGTGTTGCAACTGGATGCCGATCGCTACACGCCCGTGGACAGCACTTTGATTCCAACTGGTGAATTGAAATCGGTTGAAGGCACGCCCTTCGATTTTCGCAAGCCGACGGCGATCGGCGAACGGTACGCGCAAGTTCCCGCCACCGGCGGCTACGATCACAACTTTGTGTTGAATGGCGAAGCAGGCACGCTGCGCAAAGCCGGAGAACTTTACGACCCGGTTTCCGGGCGCCAGATGGAATTGTGGACCACCCAACCCGGCGTGCAGATTTATATGGCGATCGGGCTGAACGGCTCGAGCAAGGGCATCGGGGGTGCTTATCAAAAATTCGGCGCACTATGCCTGGAGACGCAGCATTTTCCGGATTCGCCAAATCATGCAACTTTCCCATCAGCGGTGGTTCGTCCCGGGAACGACTTCCAATCCGAAACCATTTACAAGTTTTCGGTGAAGTAGTTTTCAGCAGTGCTGCTACCAGTATGCAAAAAACCGCAAAAGTTTCGCGCGCGACGAATCCATAACTGGAAAGGCGACGATGACGGCGACACTCGGAATGCTGGTAGCGGAGCGGCTGGTTCGCCTCGCGCCGGTGGATCTTGCGATCATTGTTTTTTATTTCGCGCTGGTGCTGGGCATCGGTTTTTATCTGAAGCGATTCGCCAAGACGGGCGAAGATTTTTTCATGGCCGGGCGCGAAATGACCGCCTGGGTCGCCGGACTGGCTTTTGTTTCCGCGAATCTCGGCTCGTTGGAGCTTCTCGGCTGGGCCGGATCCGCCTATCAGTACGGAATTCTCGCCGCGCATTGGTATTGGATTGGCGCGATTCCTGCCATGATTTTTCTCGGCCTGGTGATGATGCCGTTTTATTACATTTCCAAAACCCACTCAGTGCCCGGTTATCTGCAACTTCGCTATGGAACCGCCGCCAGCGGCCTTAGCGCAGTATCGTTCGCCTTGATGACCATCCTGATGTCCGGCGTGAACATGTACGCCATGGCAGTGGTAATGGAAGTCGTCCTCGGCTGGAATATGAATTTCAGCATTTTCGTTTCGTCGGTGACGGTTGCGATTTATGTAGCAGCCGGCGGGCTATTCTCCGCTATTTTTAATGAAGTGCTGCAATTTTTCCTGATCTGGTTCGGCGCGCTGCTCATACCGATACTCGGTTTGATCGAAACGGGCGGATGGAAAGGAATGGTCGCCCGCATTCAGCACAACTTCCCGGGCCAGGACTTTACGCATATGTGGAGTAACCTCGGCCACGTTCAAAACAACCCAATGGGCATGCACTGGACCGGAATCGTGTTTGGGCTAGCGATGGTGCAGTCCATGGGCTACTGGACGACCGATTTCCTGGTCGTGCAGCGCGTGCTCTCCGCAAGAGATATTCGCTCGGCAAAACTGGCTCCGGTTCTGGGTTCGTTTTTCAAGATGGCGGTGCCGCTGATCGTGATTCTTCCGGGGTTGCTTGGTCTTGCTGTGTTGCCGATGCACTTGCATCCGGCCAGCGGCCTTCAGCCAGGAGAGTTCTCGTATGACAAAGTGCTGCCGCTGATGATGGCGCGCTATTGCGGGCCCGGGCTTCTCGGACTCGGCATCACGGCGCTGGTGGCGGGCTTCATGGCGGGAATGGCCGGCAACGTCAGCGCGTTTGCTACGGTCTGGACCTACGATTTGTACCGGCCATTCATCCGCAAGGACGCGCCCGACCGGCACTACGTTTCCATGGGCCGCTGGTGCACGTTGATCGGCGTATTCATCAGCATTGGCACGGCGTATCTGGTGATGGGTTTCGCCAGCATCATGGATTATGTGCAAGCGCTGTTCGGATTTTTCATCGCGCCGCTTTTCGGCACGGTGCTACTGGGAATGTTGTGGAAGCGCGTGACCAAGGAGGGCGGGTTCTGGGGGCTGCTGGCTGGAACAACATCGTCCGTCAGCATGTTCCTGCTGATGCACGGAAAATTGCCGCTGTTCGGAAGATCGGCGGAGCTGTGGGTGGGACTGTTCGCCTTTAACCCGAATGCCCAGGGACTAGCTCAGGATATGTTCCAGTCATTATGGTCTTGTGTCACCTGCGTGGTGGTCACCGTGTTGGTTACCATGGTGACAAAGCCGCGGCCGGATTCGGAACTGCGCGGCTTGGTCTATAGCCTCACGGAAAAGGCGAAGGAAGAACACACGAGCCTGCTGCACCGACCGGCGTTCTGGGGAGCCGTGTCTCTGGTGGTGCTGGCAATTTTGCAAATTATTTTCTGGTAGGCGTGCGAAAAGCCGTTGAGAGAAAAACGATGAGCGAAAAACATCACATCATTCCGGTCTGGTTCTTTGTAGGCGTGCTATTTCTCGTGTACGGAGTGATGATTCTAGGGAGCGGTTTGTTCGAGTGGCCCCATCCGCCGAACACAGTCTTATCGGAACTGCACGCTCCGGTCTGGTGGGGCGCCTTGCTGATTATTCTGGGCGGCGTTTATTGCACCATTTTCCGGCCGGGACGCAAAGAAAACTAGAACGACGACTCTCCGCTTGCGGCGTTGGTGAGAGTCGGCGCGCGATCGTGTACCCTGTTCCGGGTATTAGCGCGCCACCGCAGGAATGATTATTCTGTAACTGGCCCTCGCGACGTTCTCAAGGGGGGCTTCATGCCTATTGATTTTTCCAACGCCTGGAACACCGCCGTTAAAATCATCAACGAAGCAATTTCGCTGCTGCCGAATCTTCTCCTGGCCATTCTTATTTTCCTTGGGTTTCTGGTCCTTGGGGCAGGTGGCAAGGCTCTGGCGCACCGTTGGATACAACGGCAGCGCAAGCATCAAGGAATTTCACTGCTGATGGCTCGCCTGGTTCAGACAAGCATCCTGACCCTGGGATTCCTGATCGCGCTGTCCGTGGTTGCTCCGTCATTCAAGGCCGCCGACCTGATCAAATTGCTTGGCGTCGGCACGGTAGCCATTGGTTTTGCGTTTCAGAATATCCTGCAGAACTTTCTGGCGGGGATTCTGCTCCTCTTGCAGGAGCCGTTTCAACTGGGCGACTTCATCAGCGTTACGGGCATCGAGGGAACGGTCCATGACATTCAGTCACGCGCGACGATCGTGAGCACCAAGGAGGGGAGGCGTGTTGTCATTCCCAATGCCGTCATATTTACAAGCCCGGTGGCAGTGGAGTCGCCAGCTACAAAGGCTGCCTAAGCGGCACATCGAGCGGGACAGGCTAGGCTTTCAGATGGAGCGGAGCGCGGGGTAGAGGCGACGGTAGGTGGCGTAGTTTTTCTGCAGGAGGGCCGAGGAGACCGGATCCGGTTTGACGCGTGAGGCGACGTGGACGACGGCGTCGCAAGCATCGTCAACAGAAGAGAAGTGGCGAGCGCCGACTGCGGCGAGAATCGCGGCGCCATAGGCTGCGCCTTCTTCAGCGGCGACCAGTTCGACTTCGCGGGCGTAAACGTTGGCCTGGATTTGCCGCCAAAGCGTTGAACGGGCGCCTCCTCCGCCGAGGCGAATTTGAGTGACGGGAACTTTCATCTCTTCAAAGATCGAAAAGGAATCTTTCAGACTGAAGGCAACGCCTTCGAGAATAGCGCGAAGAATGTGCTCGCGACGATGCGCTGGCGTGATGCCGACCAGCGCCCCGCGCGCGTTGGGATCAAGATGCGGCGTGCGTTCGCCCATCAGGTATGGCGCCCAGAGCAGGCCCTCGGCGCCGGGCGGTGCGGTGGCGGCTTCTGCAGAAAGAAATTCGTAAGGGTCGCGACCGCTCGTTTCTGCGGAGGCATCGGCAGTTCCAAAAGTATCTCTAAACCAGCGCAGCGATAATCCCGCCGCTTGCGTGACGCCCATAACGTGCCAGCGTCCGGGAATGGCATGGCAAAACGTATGCAGACGCCCACGCGGGTCCAGCGCGGGACGATCGGTGGCAGCGAAAACCACTCCGGAAGTTCCGATGGTCGCGCTCACAACGCCTGCGCGAACGACGCCCATTCCGACTGCTCCGGCCGCTTGATCACCAGCGCCGGCAACAACCGGCGTGCCGATTTTCAAGCCGGTCGCGGCAGCACCCTCGGAGTTCAGCTTGCCGCAGTTTTCGGGTGACTCATACAGCGTGGGCAGAAAATTCTTCTCAATGCCTGTGCCGGAAAGCACTTCCGCGGACCACGCCCGTTTTGCGACATCGAGCAGCAGCGTGCCGCTGGCATCCGCAAGATCAATGGCGCGGTCGCCGGTGAGACGGAAACGAACGTAATCCTTGGGCAGCATGACGTGGTGCACACGCGCCCAAAGTTGCGGCTCGTTCTCTCGCACCCACAAAATTTTGGTCAGAGTGAAATTGGTCAACGGCGGATTGCAGGTGAGCTGAATGAGCCGGTCAGTGCCGAATTTTTCCGCAAGCTCACGCGATTGTTTTTCGGTGCGCTGGTCGCACCAGATGAGCGCGGGGCGCACGACTTCTCCGGCGGAGTCCAACAGAACCGCGCCATGCATCTGGCCAGAAAAGCCGATGCAGGCAATTTCTTCAGCGGGAATGGCTGATTTCTGCAGGACTTTTTTTACTGCGACGCCGCAGGCGCGCCACCAATCGCGCGGATCCTGCTCCGCCCAGCCGGGATGCGGCGAAGCAAACGGTTGGTGTTGTTCAGTGCCCGATGCCGCGACACCGCCGGAAGCGTCCATCAACAGAGCGCGCGTGCCGCCAGTGCCAACGTCAATGCCGAGGAAGTAGATGCGGATACTCCGATCGCCCAAAATACTTGCCAGATCAGAATCGAGCGACGAGGATGGATTGTAAGCGCGATTGCCATGTGAAAGAAAGCTACAGACGACATTTTCGAATGGAATTCCAGGCGCTCGGGAGTCGCGGACGATTTACTGTCGAGCTTCGCTCGGCTTTAGTTTCCGTTCGTCGAGACGAGCCAGTTCCGACCGGATTTGCGGTATGGCTTCGCCGGGCGCGCCTATGCGTTTGTAGTCAGTGTAAAACGTCTTCTCATGCACGGAAAAATTGGAAAAGAACTTTCGGCCGTCGAAGTCCCATTGTGAAAACGAAGGCATCCAGATTCCCGGCGATACTTCGTAGCGTTCCTGCATAAAACGGCTGCCCTTATAGATTTTCGCCAGAAAGAGGCCCAGCGAGATGTCCTCGGTGACTTCTCCTTCTACGCGCGCCATTTGCTGCGCCGCGTCGTCCACCCAGAAGACGCCCTTGACCCTGGTAAAGATCGACGTGGTTCGATTGGTCGGCTTGTACGCGGGGTTTGGCTCCATGCGGTATTTCGAAAGCGTGCGCTCGCCGCGAGTCTCCTGGCTGACAAAAGTCAAAATAAAAGCGTTGCGCGTGGCGTCGATCAACTCCTCGCGTTCTTTTTCTTTTTTCTGGATTTTCTGATAAGCCTCGTGCTGATTTTGGCCCGACTCGACCGCCCAGCTAAGCGCCTTCAACACTTTGTCCAATTCGGCGCGGTAGGCATCAAGGTCGTTTGGCTGGCCGTTTGGCGCCAGGGGGATTTTGGCCATACCGGTTCCCGCAGGAATCACGCGAGAGACTTTCACACTTAGGGGATCGGCGTCACTCGCGAGCTTGCGCGTTTCCACGCGTTCAATGCGCTCGTAAAGATATTGTGCCTTTTCTGCCTGTTTCAAGCCGTCCACTACGTGTCCCATCAATTCGCGGGTCGCAGGCGCAGCGGCAGATTTTGTTTCTCCGGCCCTGGTAAAAGCGTCTTGCAGCGACAAACCGGCAATCACCGCCAGGCTGGTCACGCTTAAGAGAACTCGCGAGGACAGGTTCAAATCAGTGCTCCCAAGGACAAACCTTAACTCAAATAACTGAAACCTTTAGGATTCTCTAGTAGTATCTGGTGTTGCATCGGTCAAGAAGTAGAATCTGGTAGAAGCGCCGCCGGGCCGTCATTATCCCGCAAGTAACTAAAAACAAAAGGTTTACCGCTTAGCCAAAACCAATAAGCCTGATCCAGTTACTCCCTGCGATAAAAGTGGCGAGCACCGGAAAGCAAATCACATGTTTTTAACGTCTAATAAGGAACGAAAGGGTGTTGTCGCGCGTATTAAAGACACGGAACCTTCCGCTGAGACAGAGCGGGGAGAAACGAAGTTGGGTATCACGCCACTCGAAGGACTAAATCAGGTTACTTTGGTTGCCGACGCAGCCGATCATGTCACGCGCCTGGTCCGAATCCGCCGCTCGCTGGTGGCTTTCTTTGAGACTTTTCGTTTGGCGCTGGATTCTCTTCGGGCTCACAAACTTCGCAGCTTCCTGACGCTTCTAGGCGTGATTTTGGCCGTAACGACGCTGGTAGTGGTGATGAGCGTTGTCGCCGGGATGAACTTTTACGTCGCGGACCGGGTCGCCAATTTGGGCGCGAACGTCTATATCGTCGATCGCTTCGGCATCATCACCAGCAACGACGCGTGGGTAAAAGCACAAAAACGGCCCCTGCTGACCATGGACGAATTCGAGTATTTACGCGACAACATGAAGACCGCGAATGCCGTCGCCGCCTTGGACGACCGCAACATGGACCTGAAAGCCGGTAACGAGCGGCTCGAGCGAACCGATGTGATGGGCGTTACTCCGAACTACACCGACGTCCGCAACATCGGCGTAGCGCAAGGCCGCATGATTACAGACGCCGATGACGAACATCGTTCGCAGGTTGTGTTTATCGGCACCGACGTGGCCGCCAAATTGTTCGCGAACGTGGACCCGATCGGCAAGACGCTCCGCGCAGAAACGCATGAATATGAAGTCATTGGAGTAGCGACCCCCATCGGCAGCGCCTTCGGGCAGTCGCAAGACAATTTCGTAATCATGCCGATCCACACCTACCAGAGGGAATTTCACAAACAGAATGACTGGGTCGGAATCTTCGTCCAGTCGCCCAGCTCTGAAATGATGGAACCCTCGAAGGAGGAGGCCCGCATGCTGATGCGCGCGCGCCGCCACCTGCCCTACGATGCGCCAGACAACTTTGCCATTCTTGGCTCCGATTCAATTATGGCGCTCTGGCATCAATTGACGGGAACGCTGGCGACCGTCGCGGTCGGGTTGGTCAGTGTGTTTCTGGTGGTCGGCGGCATCGTGATCATGAACATCATGCTGGCCAGTGTCACCGAGCGTACCCGTGAAATTGGCGTTCGCCGCTCGCTGGGAGCGCGCAAGGTCCACATCATGCTGCAATTCATGACCGAATCCGGCGTGCTTGCCGCTGTGGGTGGAGTGATCGGAGTGATAACCGCTTATTCGCTGGTTGCTTTGGGTCGTTCAGTGACCTCCATTCCCATGCAGATGCCGCTGGGGGCGGTGGTACTTTCGCTCATTGTCTCGACCGCCGTCGGATTATTCTTCGGCATCTATCCGGCGATGCGCGCGGCAAGATTGGACCCCATCGAAGCACTGCGGGCGGACGGATAGGAGCAGCGCATGGCGCAGGCACACGGCGAAAATCTGAAGCAGGCCATGGACACACTGCGCGCGCACAAACTGCGCAGCGGACTCACAGTGTTCGGAGTGGTGTTGGGTGTAAGCGTGATAATGCTGGTCGCGGCGCTGATCACCGGATTCGATTACCAGATTCAGGAAAACATCAAGCAATTCGGCGCGGACACCGCTTTCGTTTCCAAGTGGGACCAGGGTTTCCACGGCGGCAGCGCTCCTCTCGAGGAACGGCTTCGCAAACCGCTCACGATCGAAGATGCCGAAGCCATCAAAGAAGGCGGCCGGTCGGTAAAGAGCGTCACGGCATTCATTCAAACCAGTTGGATGCAGGCACACACTGTGCGGACAAAAGCCGGGGAAGTAACGGCGATTGATTTCCGCGGCGTTCAGCCAAATTTTGGCCAGGTATACGCCAATGCTGCAACGCTGGAGGGGCGCTTCATCAGCGAGGGCGACGACCTGCACCGGGAAAAAGTTGTGATGCTTGGCGAAAACGTCGCACCGGTGCTCTTCCCTGAGGGCCATCCCGTCGGCAAGGACGTTATGATAGACGGCACCGACTTCCAGGTGATCGGCGTGGTCGAGAAGCCCAAAGGCGGCTTCGGCATGGGTGATGAGGATCGCCGCGTGCTGATTCCCTTCAACACCTTCAAAAAAACCTATCCGTCGGCTGACGAATTGAACATGCGGGTGCAGGCCTATCCAGGTTTCCTTGACCCGATGGTTGACGAAGTCACGGAAATTTTGCGCCGGCGCCGCAATGTGGCTTATGAAGCGAAGAATAATTTCTCGATCGGAACTGCGGCTCAAACAGTAGAAGAGTTCCACAACATCATGGCTATGGTGTACATCGGAACCATTGTTTTGAGCAGCATCGGCTTGCTGATTGGCGGCGTCGGCGTGATGAATATCATGCTGGTCAGCGTCACCGAGCGCACGCGCGAGATCGGCATCCGCAAAGCCATCGGCGCGAAGAGCAAAGACATTACCTGGCAATTCCTGCTGGAAGCGATGACTCTGACAGGGACCGGCGGTCTGATCGCCCTGATTGCAGTGAATGCGCTGGTCTTATTGATTCGCGCCACGCTGAAATGGCAAGGCACTGTACCGGCGTGGGCGGCGATACTCGGCGTGACTGTCAGCGTCTCGATTGGCCTGATTTTCGGCGTGTGGCCGGCCATGAAAGCCGCAAGACTCGATCCTGTGGAAGCGCTTCGTTACGAATAATTGCGGATCACCACAAATCATTCGAGACTTTAAGTGCGTGCGGGTCTCGGCCGCAGCTTTTTCTTACAATTAGACGGGGACTTCACGCAGTCTTTATTTGTTGTTAGGCTGCGAAGCGGAAGCATCGGCGAGGGTTTCAGCCGGCCTGGAATTTTTCAGTGGCGGTGCTCCAGGCCAGAGAATTTCCAGCGCGGCATCCTTCTTCACAAGCATTTTGGCGTGCTTGACGACCTTGATCGAAAGCAAATTCGCGCTGCCGCTTTGTATTTCGGCCAATCCGCCGCGCTCCAGATGGAGACTCTGGTCCGGGCGATAAAGGGCCACGCGAAATTCGTGCGGTCCCGCGGCAAGCGACCGTTCCAGATGAAGCATTTCGCCCGAAGCGGTAACCGATAACGGAGAAGTCGCAACCAGGTGCTGATCCGCGTAGATCGCGACCGTCTCGCCATCGATTGCGGAAGCAATTTCTATGTTCAGAGCCACTTGTCCAGTCGCTGGCGTGTGAACAGGAGTAATCGCAGCATCCGGATTGGAAGTTTCGCGCGTGCGTGCCGAATTTTCGCCGCGGGTTTCCGCCGCATTTCCCGATGCGGATTGGCCGGCGCCCTGAGCTCCCTTGTCGTGACCAGCCGTACGTTGTTTGAGATGTTTCCGCTGAGATTGCGCTGAACGACTCAGCGCTTCGCCGTGGGCTCCATTTAGATTCGGGATGTTTGTAATGGCCATCGGGCCGCCAGTGATTGGAAGTCCCGCTTCCAGGGGCGAACTCGTCGAATCCGCGGGCTGACCAGTGGAGAGGCTGGCCGCGGAAACGACTGAATTACTGTGGTTACGTCCTGCATTCCAGTTGTGGGCGACTGGGATAGCGAGAATCGCTGTAGCGCAAGCCGCAAGGGCAATCCACTTGTCGCGCGCGTGCAGTGGCCGCTTCCACCATGAAAAATCAAACCGGTTGGGCGCCGCCTCGGCCTTGCTTCTGGCAAACGGGTAAAGCGAAGCGGCCAATGACTCGCCGGAAGCGTATCGGGCGTTTGGATCTTTCGCCAGGCAGCGCATCACGATGCGGTCGAATTCTTTTGGCAATTGCGGATTGTGTTTGGACGGTGGAGCAGGTTCTGCCGCTACGATCTGCGCACACACAGCGGTTACGGACGAGCCATCAAATGGACGAACCCCGGTGGCCATCTGGTACAGAATGATGCCCAGCGAAAAAATGTCCGACCGGTGGTCCTGGGCTTCGCCCTTGATTTGCTCCGGCGAGAGATAAGCAGGAGTTCCGACCAGCTTTCCGGTGCCGGAAAGTTGCGTCGCGTAGCGCGCGATTCCGAAATCGCCCAGTTTGATGTGACCTTCATCTGTCACGAAAATATTTGCCGGTTTCACATCGCCGTGCACGATGCTCGCGCGATGTGCGCGATGCAGGGCGTTGGCAAGATCGCCCGCCCAAACGCCGACGCGCGCCAGCGGCAACGCGCCTTGTGCCGCCATCACGGATTCCAGCGTCTTGCCGGGCACGAACTCCATCACCAGGTAGGCCGAGCCGTCTTCGTTCGTTCCCAAATCGTAGATGGAAACGACATTGGGATGTGAAAGACGCCCCAATATCTGCGCTTCGCGCATGAACTGCTTTTGCAGCTCCTCGGAGCCGAATCCGTGCCCGAACGTTTTCATGGCCACAGTCCGGTCGATGAGCGTGTCGTGCGCTTTATCAACGCGGCTGGTGGCGCCGACGCCGATCGTGCTTACGAACTCATAGCGTGTCTGTGTCATGTTGTGGACCGGGACAGTTCTCCACGTCGAGGGCAAGCGTGACAGACCTCCAGCCGTCGCAAAATGGGCCTTAAGTCCTGAAAAACCTGAGGACGGAAGTACCGGGAAATTTTTTCCCACGCCTTTCTTTCGACGCTCGTTCGCTGGCCTTCAGGACAGCAATCGTCGCGTCCGAAATGTCTATTTCAGTTCCGGGATCCAGCATTCTTTTGAGCTGAACTTAAGCGGATCGCAGCAGCCGCGAGGCGCGATCACGGAGGGTTGACGGCGCGACCGCCTTGGTTTGTGGCGGAGCACTGACGACTGCCGTTTTGCGTCTTGCCAGTGGATACAGCATCTGCGCCAACTTGTCTCCCGACGACAGCCGCGCATCGGGATTCTTCGTCAGGCATGCCGCGATAACTTCATCAAAACCAGTTGGAATCGATGGCTGAAGTTGAGACGCCGCGGTAACAGTTGAGGACAGCACACGATTGCAAATTCCCTGCAGGGAATCAGCCTCGAATGGCCGCGTGCCGGTGACCATTTCGTACAGCACCACGCCCAGCGAAAAGATATCCGAGCGCGCGTCTTGCGGCCGGCCCATGATTTGTTCCGGACACCAGTACGCCGGCGTACCCAGCAAAGGAGAATCGCCGGTGTCGCGCTTTGCA
Organism: uncultured Acidobacteriota bacterium; assembly: GCA_963732135.1. Taxonomy (GTDB): domain Bacteria; phylum Acidobacteriota; class Terriglobia; order Acidiferrales; family UBA7541; genus Acidiferrum. The sequence continues at coordinate 521,180 of CAVSYC010000006.1, read as the reverse complement.
ACGCGCGCCATGCCAAAGTCGGTCAGCTTCACTCTTCCGTCCGCGGTGATCAGGATGTTCGCCGGTTTCACGTCGCCGTGGATCACTCCGCGGGTGTGCGCCACTTCCAGCGCTTCGGCCGCGTGTGCAATCCACGCACAGGCGCGCGGCAGTGGCAACGTGCCCTTTTCAAGAATGCGATCGAGCGGAGTGCCGTCAATAAACTCCATCACCAGGTACGGAGTCTGTGACGCTTCTTCGATTCCCATGTCATGCAGCGTGATGATGTGGGGATGGGTCAATTGGCCAACCACGCGGGCCTCGCGCAGAAAGCGATCTCTGGCTTCCCCAATGGCGAGCTCGGCGCGAAACAGCTTTACCGCCACTTGCCGCCCGATCATCGGGTCGAATCCGCGCACTACGCGGCTGGTGGCGCCCACGCCCAGAGTTTCAAAGAGTTGGTAACGTCCGACTTGCATGGGGGACCTTCCGTTCGTGCATGTAATTTACGATTGGTGGCGGTAAAGGCAAATGAAGCGAAAGTTCCGAATTACGCCAAACTGTGGTACTAGGACGGAAACTCTCAGAAGTGATTGAAAAATTTGAGGTTACTTAGAGTTAGGGACGAGCGCGTCGGATTGTTTCATTTTGTTACCATCGCCTGGATTGCTCGGCTTATACTCCACGAGCGCCGGAGCGGTCTTCAAGAGCGCCGGAAAATCGCGAATAAAAGACTTCATGGACGGGTGCCAAAATCCGTTAAAACCGAAAAAATACATCTCGTTCATGGCTTGGGTCGCGGGCCAGCCCTCGTAAGCCATTCGATAGGTAGCAACGAAAACTCCCGTGCGATCGTCGCCGAAGCGGCAATGCACGAAAACCTTTTCCTTAGGATTGTTGCGAAACAGCGCCAGGAATAGCGCCACCTGGTCATTGCTGGGCGGAGCCCATCCGCTCACCGGAATGCTGACAAAACGAATTCCCAGCGATTCCGCTTGTTCTCTCTCGGAATCCCTTAGCCCGGGATTTTCGCCGCGTAAATCCACAATCGTCGTAACCCCAAGTTTTTTCAACTCCTGCATTCCCGCTGCGTGCGGCTGCGCACCACGATAAAGAACATCGTTCACGCGTCCGCCATTCGGCAGACCCGGTAACCGGAGCTTTTCGCCGTACGCCGAACGAATCACCGGCGGCGCGATGGGAGCAGACGAACGTTCTTGTGCGAACGCACACGCGCTGAACACTAAAAAAATCGTCGCGGCTAAGGTGCGAGCCATAAATATTTGGATGCAAAAAGCTTATCGCCAGTTGACAGCAAAAGAAAGCAGTAAAACAACGGTGATTCGCTTCGTCTACGTGGCATCGCAAAACAAAAACGCAGAATCTTTTTTCAGAACAAAACGAAAATTGCGATTCTCCTGAAAGCTTTTGCCGTCTCTGGCCGAACGGTAACGTACATAGGGACGTTTGCCGGCGCAATCGGCACAAAATTCATTCGCGGCATGTGCTTGCGGAGTTGGGGTCGGGAAAAGTTCATCGGTGACCTGTTGAAAAAAGTTTGAAATCTGTGAAAGAAAAATCTCGCGCGCTTTTTGCGATTGCGATTGCGGCGGACAAGAGTTAAAAGGTTTCTCATAAATAAGTTACAAGAATTTTGCCGGCCGTTTCTGTTGAGATGAGCGCCCGCAGAATCATCCGGCATCGGAATACGCACCACAAGATATGGGCGCTTTGAGAAAATCTCATCCACATTTTGCGTTTTTCTCTTGACAGGATTTTTCCTGCCGTTGATACTGCAACTCCAGATTCGGGGGATCGTGGAAGCGCCAGACGGACCCAGTCGAGGTTGATCAAGTCCGGTCTAACCACGAAACTTACCCGGGTTTTTCGCAATAAAATCCAGCGCGAAGTAACTGCTCCGCGCTTTGTTCGCGCGAAGTGGCAGGCTTGCTATGAGGCTCTGACCGACCAACAGCCGATGGCAGGTCATTTTCGTTTGCGGACGCTACTACTTGGCGCCGCAAAATTCGTGCTGCGAACTTTTGTGAAGCCCGGCGGCTTCCACGGAACTACGAATCGCAGCAATTCAGGGGAACTGGCACGCGCATGACCTCTGCGACCGCAGAGGAGTAAAATGATAGGGTTCCCCCGGCCAGCCACTGGGAACCAAGAGCTTGGAGGAACAGGATGGCAACGGTGAAGCCGGCAATTCATGGCAAATCGGTGGGAGCGGGAACGCCCGAAAATATGGCGGCGCAGAGTGGATTGGTATTTGAGCGCTTCTTCACTGACGGAAAGATTTCGCCATTCGACGCGGTCGAATGGGAGAAGCGTACGGCCCTGATCGGGAATGAGAAGGGCGCCACAATTTTTCGCCAGAACGATGTGGAAGTTCCCAAGAATTGGTCGCAAACAGCGACCAACATTGTCGCCAGCAAGTATTTTCACGGCAAGCCCGGCACTGCGGATCGCGAAGGTTCGGTACGTCAGCTGATTGCCCGCGTGGTGAACACCATCGTACGTTGGGGTACTGAAGGCGGCTATTTTGCCGGCAACGCCTCGCGCGACGCTTTCAAGGACGAACTGACTCATCTTCTTGTCGAACAGAAAATGGCATTCAACTCTCCGGTATGGTTCAACGTCGGCGTGCAGTCCAAGCCACAATGCTCCGCATGCTTCATCAACTCCGTGCAGGACGACATGGAATCCATCATGGGCCTGACCCGCACCGAAGGCATGCTCTTCAAGTGGGGCTCGGGCACAGGCACCAATTTCTCCGCGCTGCGAGGCAGCAAAGAGACCCTCTCCGGCGGCGGAATCGCTTCCGGGCCAGTCAGCTTCATGAAGGGTTTCGACGCTTTCGCCGGGGTCATCAAGAGCGGCGGCAAGACCCGTCGCGCCGCCAAGATGGTCATTCTTAACGTAGAGCATCCGGACATCGTTGAATTCATCGAGTGCAAATATAAGGAAGAACAAAAGGCCCACGCGCTGATCCGTGAAGGCTACAATTCCGCCATCGATGGCGAAGCTTACACTTCAATCTTTTTCCAGAACGCCAACCACTCCGTGCGCGTCAGCGACGACTTCATGCGTGCCGTCGAGCAAGACAAAGATTGGTGGACCAAGAACGTAACCGACGGCCAGCCCACCGAAAAGCTGCGCGCTCGCGATCTGATTTACAAGATGGCCGAATCCACCTGGCACTGCGGCGATCCCGGCATGCAATTCGACACAACCGTAAATCGCTGGCATACCTGCAAGACCACGGCGCGCATCAACGCCAGCAACCCATGCTCCGAATACATGTTCCTGGACGACACGGCCTGCAACCTGGCTTCGTTGAACCTGATGAAGTTTGTCACCACCAGCGGCCAATTTGACGTGGAAGCCTATCAGCACGCGGTTGACGTCACCATCACCGCGCAGGAAATTCTGGTGGACTTTGCCAGCTATCCCACCACAAGAATCGCGGACAACTCGCACAATTTCCGGCCGCTCGGCTTGGGCTACGCCAACCTCGGCGCGCTGCTGATGTCCATGGCGCTGCCCTACGATTCCGATGAAGGCCGCGACGTTGCCGGAGCCGTAACCGCGCTGATGTGCGGCGAGGCTTACGCGCAGTCTGCCCGCGTTGCCGAGAGAATGGGCCCGTTCCCGGGCTTCGCTGTGAACCGCGAAGCGATGATCGACGTCATCCGCATGCATCGCGACTCCATGCGCGGCATCAATCCGGCCCACGTGCAGCCGGATCTGCTGGCTGCGGCACAACACTCCTGGGATGACGCCTTGAAACTAGGCGAAGAGCACGGCTTTAAGAATTCCCAAGTCACCGTTCTCGCTCCTACCGGCACCATCGGCTTCATGATGGATTGCGACACCACCGGCATCGAGCCAGACCTCGCTCTCGTCAAGTACAAGAAGCTCGTCGGCGGCGGCTTGATCAAGATCGTCAACAACACTGTTCCGCAAGCCATGACGAAACTCGGCTATACACCGGAACAGGCCAGCGAAATCGTCGCCTACATTGACAAGAATGGCAAAGTGGAAGGTGCTCCGTATTTCAAGCCAGAGCACTTGCCAGTTTTCGATTGCTCGCTTGCCCCGATGGGCGGCGGCCGCTCCATCACCTGGACCGGCCACGTAAAAATGATGGCTGCGGCTCAGCCATTTCTTTCCGGAGCCATCTCAAAAACCATCAATATGCCGGAAGAATCCACGATCGAAGACATCATGGATGCTTACATGGAGTCGTGGAAGCTCGGTCTCAAGGCCGTCGCCATTTATCGCGACAATTCCAAGAAGTCGCAGCCGCTGAATGCGGGTGGCGAAAAGAAAGACGAAAAGAAAATCGAGGGTGCAGCTGCGGTTGCCGCCTCCGTCGCCAGCTCGGTCGTCGAACCCATGCAGCGCGAACTCTTCGCCCGCGCGCAACGCGAAAAAATGCCCGCGGAACGTGCTTCCGTCACGCACAAGTTCAGCGTTGGCGGCCACGAAGGCTACATCACGGTCGGCCTATACGAAGACAATCGCCCCGGCGAAGTCTTCATCAAGATGTCCAAGGAAGGCTCGACCCTTTCCGGAGTCATGGACGGCTTGGCGCTCACCATTTCTATCGGTTTGCAGTACGGCGTTCCGCTCAAGATATTCGTGGACAAGCTCCTCAACACTCGCTTCGAACCCAGCGGCATCACCGCCAACGCCAACATCCGCTTTGTTTCCTCGGTCCTCGATTACATCGCGCGCTGGCTGGGCGGCCGCTTCATCTCAACCGACTACCTTAAGCTCAACGGCACGGTGCCGGAAGTGATTACAACCGCGCCCATGCAAACCACCCTGGCCATGCCGCCAGCCATTAAGCCGTCCGATCCGGCCGGCTCCCGAACTCCAAGCAACGCCCACGAAGGCGCACCAACCTGCAGCGAATGCGGCATGTTGATGGTGCCGAACGGCGCCTGCTACAAATGCGAAAACTGCGGCAGTACCAGCGGGTGCAGTTGAGAATGCCGGGAATTTTGGAGCGAGATACGCGATGAGCGCCTCCGCCCCCCGCACCGCTTTAACGCCAGACGTCGCGACTCCGCAGACGCAGACGCGGGCTTTTCTTCACATCGTCCGTCACGGCAGCGGGCCTCACGCGGTGTATGTGCTGACGTACCATCGTCTCGATGCGGTTGGCGCAAGGCCGAAGCCGCTTCTCGCGGAAGGCGCCCAACAGTTGCTGGATCTTCTGGACCGCATCGGCGTAGATTTCCGCCGCGGCGAAGTCCGCGGCGCCCTCGAGGATATCCTTCGCCTCGGCTCCGCCAATATTCCCGACCTGTGGCTTAGCGACGAAGAAATGCTTGCAAAAGGTTTGATCGAGAGCTGACCTTCTACATAACAAATTTTACTGGACCTGCGGTAATATTCATCGCAAGTAAAAATGCACTTCCTGTACCTATCGAGCTTTTCACAAATACTAGATAATTCATTCTTCATCAAAACTAAATCCTTTAAAATCATCACTTGCAAAAGTGTTTGAAAACAAAAGACTTTAAGCTCCATCTTTAGAATCAACACTTCTGAAAAACAAGGGATGGGCCTAGTTCTCGCGACCGCGAGACAAAGAAAAGAAACTACGCGACTCGTGGCAGTTTTGCGTCCTTATACATTACAAGGACATCGAGGGCCGCTGTCGTAGCCAAGTGTCAATTCCAGGTGCTAAAGACGAAAAGACCGGAGCACACCGCCTCCGGTCTTTTTTATGATGGCGCGACGCCAGCAAAAAAATCTATCGGGGCCTGGGCCGCAGTGGTCGCGCTGTCAGCGAACGCGGCCTCATGCGAAGGCGCGGACCGATCGGCGGCGGTACTGTCTGCAAGGAACTTCCGCAACTGGGACAGAACTCCAAGCCCGCATTGGGGCCGGAGAGGTGTGCACGCAGCCAGTGCCCCCGCGCGGAACATTCCTGATTGATGCACTGCACCGTCCACCCCGGCAAATATTGCATCGTGCTTCCCCCAGTGGTCGCAGCGCGCGGACTCATGTTCGCCGCGCGATCGAAGCAGCAAATACGGCGAATTGTGAGGCGGGAAATCAGTGGTGTCAAGAACAAACCACACAAGATATAGGGGTAGGGTTGCCGGAGTGTGGATTTCCTGTGAAAGCTTCAACAATTACTGGCGCGAATTTTTTCACCCCCGGCGCACGTTGCGCTTCTCCCGCCAACATAAGATGATGGCTGCAACCTGAAAGCACTCAGTTCCATCCAGCTCGGACGGAGGTTACTTCATTGACCACTACAGGACGCGGAAGTTTTGATTTGGGCGGTTCTCTTAATACGATGCAGGGGTTCGGACCCTTGCGGGGCCGCTTCTTTACAATCGTAGTCGCTGTTCTGATTCTGATCTTGCTGTACTCCAGCGTCACTTCTGTTCCTACTGGACACGTCGGTGTACTGACCCTCTTTGGCAGAGTTACCGGTGAAACGTTAAGCGAAGGCATTCACCTGATCAATCCGCTTAAGGCGGTGCAGAGACTCTCCGTGCAGACTCAGTCCATAAAGGAAAGCGCCAACGTCCCTTCCAATGAAGGATTAATCCTGGCCCTAGATACGTCCCTGCTCTTCCGGCTAGACAAGAACAAGGCTGCGGAAGTCTTTCAGACGGTGAACGCGGACTACGCGGCAAAAATCGTTGAACCCACCCTTCGCGCCGCCATCCGTGCGTCTACGTCGTCCCACACCGCCAACGCTCTGTACACCAACGCGCGTGAATTGGTGCAGCAGCAGATTCAGGACGACTTGACGAAACAGCTTGCCGCGCGCGGGGTGATCGTCGAAGCGGTGCTGCTTCGCGATGTGCAACTGCCCGCCATGCTCAAAAGCTCCATCGAAGCCAAACAGCAGGCCGAACAGGACGCGCTGCGCATGAGTTTCATCCTGCAAAAAGAAAAACAGGAAGCCGAGCGCAAGCGCATTGAAGCGCAGGGCATCGCCGACTTCCAGAAAATTGTCGCTCAGGGCATCAGCCCGCAACTGCTGGAATGGAAGGGCATCGAAGCCACGGAAAAACTCGCGCTAAGCGCCAACACCAAGGTCGTTGTGATCGGCAATCCTAAAAATGGGTTGCCGCTGGTGCTGGAACCAAAGTAATCGGTTTACTTTCCGGAACCTAGGGGCGTCAAAAGCGCACCGAGCTTCTCGCCGCGCTCATTCGACTGGCAACCCGTTCAACACATTCACGCAGCGAGCGGCACACTTCATTAAGCTGGCCCTCCGAAATGGCATTGAAAAATGGCAAAGCCATGGTCCGGTCTGCCACATGCTCGGTAACCGGCAATTCGAATCCGTCCACCTGGTAAGGCGATTGCAAATGAATCGGGGCAAAATACCGGCCGCAAGCTATCCCTTGGTGGCTCATCGCTTCCAGGATCGCATCGCGCTGTGCTCGCGAAAATTTCTCCGCAAGGCGAATCACGTAAACAAACCAGCTGATCTTTCCGTCAGCGAGTTGAGAAAGCGGCAACAGCAATTCGCCACACGCTGCCAGTCTGTCGCTATACCCGCGCGCGATCTCGGCGCGCCGCGCAAGAATTGGCTCGATCCTCTTTACTTGTTCAATCCCCATTGCCGCGTGCAGCTCCGAAAGCCGGTAGTTGTAGCCAATCTCCTGGTGTTCAAGCCATTCGCCTGTGGCGCGCCGGCCCTGATTTCGCATCGAGCGCAGTCGCGTCGCCAACTTTTCGTCGTTCGTGACGACGGCACCGCCTTCGCCTGTCGTGATCTGTTTGTTGGGATAAAAGCCGAACACTCCAGCCCGCCCGAACGTTCCCGCTTTTTTGCCGCGCCATTCCGCTCCCAGCGCCTCGCACGCATCTTCGACCAGAATCAACCCGTGCTTGTCGGCGATGGCCGCAAGTTTTTCCAGCTCTGCCGGAACACCGAACGTGTGCACCGCGAGAATGGCGCGCGTTCGCGGAGTGATGGCGGCTTCGACCGCCGCAGGATCGAGATTTAAGGTCTTGGGAGCGATGTCCGCGAACACCGGCACGGCTCGTTCATAGCGAACCGCGTTGGCGACGGCAACGAACGTAAACGACGGCACGATCACTTCGTCGCCCTCGCCAATTCCCAGGGCTCTCGCCACCAGGTGCAATCCGGCTGTTCCAGAGCTCAGCGCTACCGCATATCGCGCTCCAACGTAATCTGCGAGCGCGGCCTCGAACTCATCGAGTTTGGGTCCCAGACTCAATCGCCCGCTGCGCATCACGGCAGCTACCGCATCGATTTCGGCTTGCGTGATGTCTGGCCCGGAGAGCGGGATTCTCATGTCGCGCTCCCCGCGTGATCCGCTTTCGGCGGCAGCGCTTTTTTCGCGAGCAATTTTCGTCCGAGCGGCGCGGTCGTCAAAACCTGCAAAATCTTTTCCGACGCTGTTCCGTCGCCATACGGATTGGCCATTCCGCGCAGCGAGTTGCGAAATTCTCGACTCCGCGCATCCGATATGGCTCTCAGGATCGCTTCGCGATTCGCCGTCGCATCAATGATATTCGGCGCTCGCTCCCGTCCGCGCTGCCGTTCTCCGATATTTACCGTAGGCACCGCAAATGAGGCAGTCTCCATGATCCCACTGCTCGAATTTCCGAGAAAAACCTGGGCCGCTCGCAGCAAGCTCCAATAAGTCACCGCATCAAGGTTCACGAAAATCCGCCCGCTCCCCCGCGCTGCAAGAAATTCTTTGCTGCGTTCAATCAGCGCCCGGCTTCCCGCATCGGAATTTGGATAGCAGAAAATCAACTGCCCGGCGGTTGCTTGTAACGCCGCAAACAATTCGTCCGTCTCCTCCAACGTGTCCGCGGCCAGAGTCACCGGGTGATAGGCAATGACCATCGCCGATCCTTCCAGTTGCATCGCCAATTTCGCTTCGAGTTCTTCGCGACTGAATAATTTCGATCTGCGAAGATGATCGAGCGACGGCGCGCCAGCCCGCGTCACGCGCCAGGGTTCTTCGCCCATCGCGATGATTCGCTCTCTGGCCGCAAACGTGGACGTGAAGTGCAGATGGGCCATTTTCGTCAGCGCGTTTCTCACAGCGTCGTCTATGGCGCCTTCACTGATTTCTCCGCCCTCGATATGCGCAATAGGAATGCGCAGAGCCAGGGCCACCGCCGCAGGAGCCAGCATTTCGTAACGATCCGCGATCAACAGCAGGATATCCGGCCGCATTTCACCCAACGTGTCCGCCAGGCTTAGTGTCGCCACGCCAATGGTCTTGGCCATTCCTACGTCCGAATCCGAACTCAGCAAACATTCAATCCGAGCGGCGATTGCGAATCCATCCTTTTCGATTTCCCTGATCGTCATCCCGAATTCCGGCGAAAGATGCGCGCCCATCACAATTAATTTCAGCTCCACGCGCGAATCTTCCGCCAACAATCGCAGCGGCCAATACAAGTGGCTGTAATCCGCGCGCGATGTCGTGACCACTGCGATGCGCCGGCGCGCGTCAGTCATCGCCGGCTCCTGCAGCGGCTATCGAGCGTGTTTTCGCGGGCGGTGCGATCGCGCGGTTGAGCGGCTGATACTCAGGTACAATTTCTCGCAGTATTTCACGTAACGCCGGAAGATCTCGTCGTCCAGTGATTTCTTCTAACCTAAGAAACTTTGCGTGCAGCGATTCAGCCTGAATTTTTTCTCCAAGTATCGCTCGGATTCCCGGCGCCGCTTGCGTTCCCAAAGTCTCGCCATGCGCTAGCAGATCCTCGTGTAACTTGTCGCCGGGCCGCAACCCCGTGATCTTGATGCTAATCTCCGCATAATTCTTCGCAACTGCGGCCGAAACGTGGATCATTCGCTCCGCGACCTGTAAAATCGAAACGGGCTCGCCCATCTCTGGTAAATACAACCCCGCCGCATCCGGCAAATTCGCCAGTGCGCCAATCGCCGCGCAAGTTTCGTCCATCGTCAAAAAATATCGCGTAACTTCAGGGTGGGTCACGGTGACAGGCCCGCCATGCAAAATCTGCTCGCGGAAGATTGGCAAGACGCTTCCGCTCGAACCCGCGACATTTCCGAGTCGCAACGCACTCATTGGCGCGCGCAGCGAATTCCATCTCCGGATCGCCAGTTCTGCCAGCCGCTTCGAAACTCCAAGCATGCTGCGCGGGTTTGCGGCCTTGTCCGTCGAAATCAGCAGTAGCCGCGAAACCGCGAATTTCGCCGCGCTCCGTGCCAGCCGCCAAGTCGCCAGCCCATTATTCTCCATCGCTGCAAAGGGGTTTGCCTCAAGCAGCGGAACGTGTTTGAAGGCCGCAACGTGAAAAATAAAATCGGGTTTTTCCTCTGCCAACAGCGTTTCCGCCAGCTCGTCGTCTCGTATATCTCCGTGAACGAATCGCGCTGCTTCCATTTGATCGCAGGTGGCGAGTTCGCGCCGCAGTTCAGAAATCGCTTGCTCGGAATGATCCAGCAGAATCAGTCGCTGTGGCGATGCGGGCAAAATCTTTCGCGCCAATGCTGAGCCAATACTTCCGCCCGCTCCGGTAATCAGAACCCGGCGTCCAGACACGGCAAAATTGTTGAAATTATCCGGGATGAGTGATCTGCGTTCGGGAAAGAGTGCGCTGAATTCAGTTTCGAAGGGCCGGTCCATGTCGCGCTGCCTCAACCAGTATAGGCGAGTACAGACGGTTCCGCCGAATCAACGATGGGAATTCTGGCACCTGGATTTTATCTGCGCTCAACGTTTCGGCGGGTTTTTGTCAGACTTGTCGGATTTGTCAGATTGGTTGGACTCGTTTTCAGCCGGTTCGCCAACCAGCGCTTGTAGCTCCGCAACCCGCGCTTTCAGCTCTTCCACGGCTTGTTTCTTCTCGTTGATCTGTTGCGCTTCGTCATCTAGATTTGCCTTGCCGTCTTTGTCGCTCGCGTAATTCGTTTTCGAATAGTAGCTGTCGCTGTCCAGCGCGAGCTTCCGTTGCATTATGTCCAATTCGCTGAGCGCCGTCGCCAGTTGCTTCTTGGCCCGTTCCAACGCGGCCGCGTTCTCGGCCTGCTTTTGCTTGGCCCGCTCATCGTTGGCAGCCGTGGCTGGTTTCTTCTCGCCGCCCTCGTTTTCCGTTGGAGTAGCAGCCTCATCGCCGTTCGCTGTAGGAGTCGGCGAAACAGCTCCGTTGGCCACGTCCCCTGCGGGGCCCCTAGGCAGGTCGTCGTTGGTGATAGTCCGCGGCGGCTTGGCATTTTCCTTTTTCAACTCGCGGGCTTTTCGCGCCGCCTCGGCTACCGATGGCCCCGAATCACCCTGCGATTGTGCCCGGGCCGATCCACACAGACCAGTCAGTAACAAACCCGCGGTCGCGAGTACCGTCACGCACATATTGTTTTTTCCTATCAACATACAAATCTCCCGCTTAGCGCCCATATTCCCAAAATACGCCGCGGACTCACTCCGCGCAACGCAGTATCCCCACTCTGCCTCCAATGAATTACGCTCGGACGGAAAACCCCGGCTTGAGCCGAATCACGGTTGTTCGGCTTTCATCAAAGCCCGATATACGGTGCGCCCCCACCATTCATGACTTAAACTATTCAATCGCAGCAAACGTCGGAAAGGAACCGCAAAAGTGCTACGTTTCGATTTCGAGTCAGCGTCACATTCGTCGTCGCGTTTTATCGCTTTAGTTTTCGCTGCCGTCCCTATCTTCGGGCTTGTTTTCTTGTTAACTGGCAACGTCGCGTGCGGCGCACCGCCATCGCAGAGCGCATCCCTGCTGCATCTGCCGAAAGTACAAGATTGCGAAAATCGCTCCTGGACGCCGTTCTCTCCGCCACTCCTCATCCCTGCAGGTCTTGCCTTTTATTCACCTGCAAGCCTCGCGGCCTGTGCGAGCGACGCCCCTTCATTGGGGATTCGCACCTCCCGCGATCCGTCTCAGGAGCCACCTAGTTCGAAGAACGCGAATGGCCGGCCCAAACCGCCATCCTTCGAGCATCCTTTCTGGGATCGCGAAAACGATCTGCTCTTCGCCACCGTCGGCGCTTCCCGTACTCTCGATTACTTCTCCACCCTCAATTTTCGTCGCCGCGGCCGCAACGAAGCGCTGCTCACCAACGACATTGTGGACAATCACGCTGCTTTTGCGTCCATCGAAGCCGCCGCCACCGTTGCCTCGATCGGAGTGTCCTATCTCTTTCACCGCACCCATCATCATCGTTTAGAACGCTGGACCTCCATCGTCCACGCCAGCCTGGCTACGTCCGGCGCGGTGCGAAATTATTGTTTGAAAACCGCTCATCCCTAGAACCTATCACCTATCTCAATTTTTTCTTTTTCCTGCTTTCCTTATCGGATCGGCAACCATCTAAGCATAGTGAGGCGGCGGTCTTAGTTTTGCGTCCCGCCCGGCGCCCTCGGGAAGTTGCAGTTACAACCCCATGTGCTGCATACTCGCCACGCCCGCGTGGCGAGTTGTTGCCAAATGAAAAGAGAGAAACGCATGCCGCATCAACGCATCGTGTATGCGTTGCTTCTAATCGTTTTTTCGTCGATTTTTGTTGAGCTCGTATCGCCGCATGCAACTTTGGCGCAGGAAACCCCGACGGTTCGCACGCCGCCTCCTCAACAAATCGAGCCGCCCGCCAACGCGCCGGACACCTCCAATAGCAACGATGTAGACCGCTATACGCTTTCCCACGATCGTTATGAAAAAGCCGTGGCCTACTCTCGCGCCGGATACTCGCTCTATTTTCTTTCCGTCTTCATCGGGTTTGTCGTTCTAATATCCGCGCTGCGTTTCGGCTTCGTTGCGCGCATCCGGGATTTTGCCCAGCAGACGACGGAAAATCGCTTTCTGCAGGGGCTCATTTTTATTCCGGCGCTGGCGCTGGTTCTTGATCTTGCCGATCTTCCCGTGCACATGGCCTGGCACGGACTTTCATTGCACTATCAGCAATCCGTTCAGGGCTGGGGCTCCTGGTTCCTGGATTGGTCCAAAGCGGCATCGATCGAACTCGGATTTCTCGCTTTGATGGGCCTTATTCTTTTCCTGGTCATTCGAAAGAGTCCGCATCGCTGGTGGTTTTACTTCTGGCTGGCATCGCTGCCAATTATTCTGGGAATTTTCATTCTTGAGCCCATTGTCATCGATCCCCTCTTCTATAAGTTCGAACCGCTTGCAAATCAGCATCCCCAGCTCGCTACCGACTTGCAAAAACTGACGCAACGCGCGGGCCTGCAAATCCCCCGTGATCGCATGTTTCTGATGAATGCCAGCAGCAAAAACAACGAAATTAACGCGTATGTTACCGGGCTAGGAGCATCCAAACGCGTGGTGATTTTCGACAACACCGTTCAGAAGCTGACTCCGCAGGAGACGCTCTTCATCTTTGGCCACGAATCCGGCCACTACGTCCTCAATCACATTCGAAACGGCTTTCTCTTTTTCGCGGTGGTCTCGCTGATTGTTTTGTACGCAGGGTACTGCTTGCTTCACGCCATGCTCGAGCGCTGGGGAAACGTTTGGAAGGTCTATGGCCCACAGGATTGGGGCGCATTAGCGGTTTTGTTGCTCATTGTTGAGGGCATCATGTTTCTCTCTTCGCCGGTCATCAACGGCTATAGCCGAGCTCAGGAGCACGCCGCCGACGTCTTCGGTCTGGAATTAATTCATGGAATTGTGCCAAACTCCGCGCAGGTCGCCGCGCACGGCTTCCAGGCTCTCGGCGAAATCGATCTTGCTGACCCGAACCCGCCTGCATTCATCACTTTTTGGATGTATTCGCACCCGCCGCTTGCCGAACGTCTGGTTTTTGCACACAGCTACGATCCGTGGGCAAAACACCAGCCGCCGAAATATATTAAGGAACAAAGGTAGGTATCGGGTTCCTTGCCGTCATCCCGAGCGAAAGCGACCGAAGGTTCCGACCTTGTCTGAAGGAAGCTCTCTAGACTCGTGACCGGGTTGCCACGACGCGAAGACGCGCGTCCTGTTAAGCGTGTTGCGCGCGCGCTTTCTCCCCGCCGTGGCGTCGCGCGAATGCCGCCACCTTGCTGCGATTCCCGCAGAGCGCCATCGAACACCACCGCCGGCGGTGGGTCACTGAATCGTCGTAGAACAACAACTGGCAGCTGGGATTGCCGCACCGCTGCAGGCCGCTCTTTGGGCCTTCGGCTATCAGCTCTGCTCCGGACCGGGCAATCGCCGCCAACAGCCATTCGAGTCCCTCATGCCTGGCGCGGAAGCCCAGTTTCCAGCCGCCAGCGTGGTCGGATTGCAGTTCATCATGCCCTTCTGTGATGGCAAGAATCTCGTTGATTGGCGCCGTCCACTCATTTTTTATACTTTCAGCCCCGAGCATCGCAGCAAACGCCGATCGCATCGCGCTTCCCAGCCGCTCCGCTTGCCTCAACAGCGTTCCTGCTGCCTTCGGATCATTTTCCGTCAGGGTCCTAAGTTCTTCAATTCGAGCGCCCGAAATCACGCTCTTCTCCGCCAGAAAATCAATCAGCTCTAGCCAGGAAGTCTGGTGAGGCAGTGGATCGCCGGAAGTGTAAGGCAGATTGGCGAAATCGAGGCACAGCCGGTTGGCGGTTGTCGAACTCGTACCGGAAGAGCCCATATTACACCCCCTGGGGCAAACGCCGCCCCTCGCTAACTGGTTAACGCTATTCTTCAAGTTAGGCGAAGTCAATCGATACGTTTTCAATCGACACCTTTAGACTTTTCCTCTATCTAATGTTCGTTGCTCAGCGCCGGCTCCGAGAAAGGGAATTCTCATGCGTGCGAAGTCCGCAGCCTTGCTTGTCGTGATCTTTATCGCTTCAGTAGCCGTCAAGACACTCGCAGGATCTCACCAAGAGGCACCGAAAGCTGCCCTTGCACCATCGTCCGATCTGCAGCCGGTGGTTCTGGAATTATTCACTTCTGAGGGCTGCTCCAGCTGCCCTCCTGCCGACGCTTTTCTCAAACAACTTGACGACGCGGGTCATGTCAACAATGCCGAAATCATCGCGATTGAGGAGCATGTCGACTACTGGGACAATCTCGGCTGGCGCGACCCCTTTTCCTCCCACGATTGGACAGCGCGACAAGAAGATTATGCGAGATCTTTTGGGCGCGACGGCGTGTACACGCCTCAACTGGTCGTTAACGGTCGCCGCGAACTTGTCGGTAGTTCCTCGCGCCAAGCTCGGCAAGATATCCTCGAAGCAACAAAAGTCTCCAATGCCACTGTCCACCTCTCGACCGTCGACGTTTCTGCAAAGGCCGCTGAGTTTTCTATCGGTATTGAGAACGCTCCGCCCGAAGCGCGCTCCGCACGGCTCCTGCTCGCCGTCACCGAGCGCGGGCTTTCCTCAAATGTTCTTCGCGGTGAAAACGAAGGCCGCAGTCTTTCGCATGCGCCCGTTTTGCGTTCGCTGACGAACATTCACATTCCGAAAACGGATTCGGCGGCCCCGGCCGAAGTCAAAGCCACCGTCCACCTCGATCCCTCCTGGAAGCGCGAAAATCTGCGATTTGTGGTATTCCTCCAAGAGCCGAAATCCTTGCATATTTTGGGAGCAGCCGCGGCTTCGATTTCTCGTTAGGCGTTCTACGGACGTGGCGGCAACTTCTGCTGCTCAGCGCTAGATACGCTTGTGCTTCGGTGACGAGTGCGCGAGACTTAGCTGGATCTTTTTATGGACAACGAAGACGCGCCCCTCTCTCCGGAAAATTCCCCGGACAACCAACCCCTCTTTCCCGAAGCGTTAGCTCGATCGCCGCTGAACACAGTTTTTTACCACCAACGCGGCCTGCGCTCGGGTTGGCGCATGGTCCTATACATACTCCTAATCCTGATTCTCAGCTTCGCGGTGAATCTCGCCCTGGACAAAATGTTTCACGTACCCAAAACTTCTGACCCGGCGCCCTGGCAGATCTTCCTCCAGGAATCTCTGCTCTTCATTGTCGTATTCCTTCCCGCGCTCTTCATGGCGTGGTTGGAGCGACGCCCAGTCGGAGACTACGGCCTTCCGCTTCACTCGTTGTTCGGGACGCGATTCTGGCAGGGCTGCGCACTCGGTGTAAGCGAAATCGTCGTCCTCATGAGTTGCATCGCCGCTTTCGGCGGCTACTCCCTCGGTAGCTTGAATCTTCACGGACCCGCCATTTTCAAGTGGGCTTTGTACTGGGCGCTCTTTTTTATCGTAGTCGGACTGTTCGAGGAGTTTACTTTCCGCGGTTATCTGCAATTCACCCTTGCAGATGGCATCGGCTTCTGGCCGGCAGCCTGGATTCTGTCGCTCGGTTTTGGAGCGGTGCATCTTAGTAACAAGGGCGAAGGATGGGTCGGCGCTGCGGGCGTGGCCATGATTGGGCTGATCTTTGCTCTTGCGCTTAAACGTACGGGCAATCTGTGGCTCGTCGTTGGTTGGCACGCCGCTTTCGATTTCGGCGAAACATTTTTATTTTCCGTTCCCAATAGCGGCGCTGTTTTTCCGGGACATCTTTCGAACGCCACGCTTCATGGCCCGATGTGGCTCACTGGAGGCACCGTCGGCCCGGAGGGCAGCGTGTTCAGCTTCGTCACCATGGCCGCCGCTGCGCTCTTCATCCACAAAGCGTTTCCAGCGCGCAAGTCGGCCGCCTCGCCTGTGTAGCCGTCGCTTTCTAAGACCGGCGCTTATCGATTCCTCGCGTTAGTGCACCACATCCGACACCAGCACCAAGCGCACGCCCTGCTTCCTCGCTTCCGGCAACATTTCCCGTAACGCCTCCAGCGTGACCGCGTGCGGATGGCCAATCGCAATGGCTTCTCCTTTTTCCTTCGCTCCGCGAATCGCGATCTGCAATTGCCGCTTCACTGCCGCTTTGCTTTGCACGTCATCCAAAAACGGCACGTTGCGAAACCCCGTTTTCACGCCATTGCGTTTCGCCGTATCGTACGCCACGGTTTCCGCAGTGGTCCGGCTGTCCACATAAAAAACTCCGGCATCGCGCAGCACCGGCATTAATTCATCCATTAGCGCACGGTTCGAAGTGGCTTGCGAACCTTGATGGTTGTTCACGCCATCGGCTTCCGGCACGGACTCCAGCATGCTGCTAACGATTGCTTCCACTTCTTCGCGCTGAAGCCCTGGCCGCAGCTCCTGCTGCTCCGGCGCTTCATTCGCCACGGATTGCATCGGCAAATGCAGCATCACTTCGCACCCGTGCTTGCGAGCTTCTTGCGCGATCTCCTGTGAATGCGCGTGATAAGGCAGAACCGACAATGTGATCGGAACCTGCAACGCAAAGATGGCGTCCGCCGAGCTGCGATCGCTGCCCAGATCATCCAGCAGTATCGCCAGCCGCGCCGTTCCCACCGGTAGATTTTCGTTATTTGCCGCCGCGCGCGAACTCAATACTTCAATCTCGATGTGATGCGTCGCAACACCTGCACTGCGCAACGTGATTCGCGATGAACTGCCGTTCGGCGTCGGGGCCTCCACCGTCAAGCGATGCACCATCGCGACGGCTTCCAGTTTTTGCAGAAGTTTATCCCTGGCCGCGGCGTTGCCATGCAGTCCGATGTACAGTTCGTCGGCGCCGCCAGCTATGTCATTCCTGGCGCGTCGGGTCTTGATCAACGTGCCATTCGGCGCCGCGTCCGATGCGGCTTTTGCCAGTTCCTGCGTCACCTGATGTACTTGCGCCAGCGTCAACTTCCCCGCACGTTGCCGCCTGCATCCAATCGCGCAGAAGCACAAGACCACGCACAACGCGAAAAATAAAGCTTCGTGTATACCGGGAAGATTAAGTTTTATTCTGAAAAGAATTTTCGCGGGCACGCCGCTGGACTTCACAGAGAAATTACGCGGCTTTTTTCGCCGGCGTTTTCAGAAGTTCCACGGCCTTCTTGAATACCGCATCTTCGGGAGAAAGCGGCTTCGGCTCCGCAGGTGCCGTGGTCGGTCCGCCGCTCGCCGCAGAATCGTCGTCGTCCGCGCCGTCATCCACCGCTACCGTTTCCTGCCGTACCACTTCCGCCGGCGTCACGCCTTCTTCCAAAATTGATTTTCCGCCGGCGTTGTAGTAATTCGCCACCGTCAGAATCAAAGCCGAACCATCGGGAACGGTGATCAGCTTCTGCTCCGAAGCCAGGCCGAACGTCCGTTCGCCCACCACATCGCCGCGGTGCACAGTCACCATCGCGGACGCCAGCACTTCCGCCGCTCCGGAGGTCGTTCCATCGATCAAGATGGACACCGGGCCCTTCCAAACTACTTTCCCGGGTTCGGCAGCAAATGTTTGGGCGGAAACCGTCTGGCCGCGCAGCGTGGCCAGATTTCCATTCGAAATAAACAGCCGCGCAACCGCCAATCCTTCCGAAACCGGTCCGCGTCCGCAATCCCTTAAATCCAAAATCACCTTGTGCACGCCTTGCTTTTCCGCATCCTGCAACTGCGCTTTCACTTCGTCCGCGCGTCCCGCTTCCAGCGTTGTCAGTCGCAACGCCAGAATGTCCGGGTCATTTTTCTGGCTCACTATTTTTGCCGGTGCGAGCTTTTCACGAACCAGGTCCACTTGTTCCGGATCGTTCTTTCCGCGCCTGATCACTCCAACTTTCACGCCGCTTCCCGGCTGCCCACGCAACAAGTTCATCGCCTGTCCAACTGACATTTCCCGCGTCGTGAATCCTGCCACCGACTCAAAAATATCGCCGCTGTGGATGCCCGCCTTCTGTGCGGGACTTTCCGGCAAAACCGAAACCACAATCACATAGCCGTAGCGCTTGCTCAGCGTCAGTCCCGTATCGCCCGGATTGGTGCTAGCCATTTTCTGCTTATATTCCGTGTATTCCCGCGGTGTCAGGTAGCTCGACTCCGGATCGAGCGATTCCAGCAAACCGTGCAGCGCCCCGGCCGTCACCAAATGCATGTTCGGTTCGTCCACGTAATCCTGCTGCACCTTTTGCAGCACTTCGCCGTAAACCGTCAGCGACTTGTACGCTCGTTCCTCGTGCGTTTGCCCCAGGACGTGTCCCAGTCCGGCATAGCAAAACACCACCACGGAAAGTGCGAGGATTAGGATTCGTGCAGTGCGGTTCATTCTTGGCCTTTCCTTACAGCGAGCTTACCTTTACAGAGCAACGACGAGATTAGAAAAGTATACACCGACCTCTGTTTTGACGCGCCGAGAACGCAAAAGGACACTTGGCTTTTCCTACTCCACCAGGATCGATCGAATCACCACATCGATCAACCAAAACGTTGTGCTTTTACCACACCAAGTGAACTGTTGGCTGCAGCTATTAAGGTAACCTACTGAAAATAAAGACATAACGGAACTGAGACTCTGGTGCAAAACATGCTAATCTTTATAGTTGTCCCCCATGTTCCAGAATACGATTCAACACGAAGTTTCAACTGAAGGCGTCGGCCTGCACACCGGGGTCTTCGGCCATGTTCGGCTATTACCGGCGCCTGCTGATAGCGGTATCGTTTTTCGCCGCACCGACCTTGACCTTTTCCCGATCGAAGCCAGTGGCCGCAACGTTGCACGCGTCAGCTACGCCACCAGTTTGATGAAGCAGGGCGTACTTCTTTCAACCACCGAGCATCTCCTCGCTGCAATCTACTCCTCAGGGATCGACAACATCTTCATTGACATTGATTCCATCGAAGTTCCGATCCTCGATGGTTCGGCCGAACCGTTCCTGCAACTCTTGGATCAGGCTGGCATACGCCGCCTGCGTCGCCGTCGCCGCTACCTTAAAGTCATTCGCCCTATTGAAGTCATCGAACAGGATCGTCGCATCGGCATTTATCCCGCCGACGAGTTTCGCGTGCAATGCTACGTCGATTTTCCGCATCCCCTGGTCGGCCAGCAGCAAATCGAAATGGTCGTCCTTCCGGACACCTTTCGCAACTTGCTGGCCCGCGCCCGCACCTTTTGTTTCGAGCGTGACATCGAGCCGCTCCGCTCCGTGGGCTTGATTCGCGGCGGCTCCCTCGACAACGCCATCGTACTGACCAACGATGGCGTGATGAATGGCCCTTTGCGTTATGCAGACGAATTCGGGCGTCACAAAGCGCTCGATCTAATTGGCGATCTAGCACTTGTCGGTCTGCCGTTATTAGGCCGCGTGGTAGCCCACAAAGCCGGGCATGCTCTTCACACCCAACTGGTCAGCCGATTGCTTGCCGACTCTTCCAGCTGGATTATCACTACCGAAGAAGAAGCCTTCGCGGAAAGCCGCGTTATGGCTGAAGCTCCCGCCGCAGACTAGTTCGCCTTCACGAAAATGTTGGATTCCCGGGTTCGCCACTTTACATGAGTGGTGCGCTATTCACATCTGCTTCGTCACCCAAGCTGAATCGGATTACGCCACTCTCATCAGTGAAAAAATGCCTCACACCCGAAGTTCCCGGTGCGACCGGGTCTGCGGCAAGAGTGTATTTCATCACAACGCCGGCATCCGCCTGGGGCTGGTAATGGAAGTGGTAGCCGGACTTTACGGGCAATGCCGTGCCCAACTGCGCGTTGAGCAAATCAGCGTGCGCGCACTTGTCCGTGTCCGATAGTCCGGGTCCAAGGCTTCGCAAATCTTTGGGGTATCCGATCTTGGGGCATTCGGCCGCATAGGTAACCATGGCCGTGTTGTACGTTCGCAGTGTTCCCACAGCGGTGGCTTCGTTCGCCGCCATTTTCGCCCGCAGCAAATTGGGAATCGCAATCGCCGCGATAATCAATATGAATGGAACCAACGCCACGCCGGCGTAGCCCAAAATCAGGCCAGCCATCGCCATTCCATGGCCTGCTAGCCGCCCCGCGCTTTTCTTGATTTCTGACAACGCGATGTGGCCTAGGACAACGGCAGCGATTGCGGTAAACGGCCAGAAAAAGAACAGAATTCCGCATACCAGGCTGGCCGTCGCTTTTCCGCTGCTTTGCTGCGGACCGCTCCATGTCGGCTGTGCGGTTCCTACTGGCGACGCAGCAAGAGCCACTCCGCAATACGGACATAGCGGAACATAATCAGCAAGGTTGTTGTTGCAATTGGGACACTGTTTCATGGGGTTCCTCTCGCACTGCTAGTGATTGCTCAACGGTTCACTGTTCGGGCCAATGTTCTGGTTCGGCGATTCGCGAATCACTCCGCTTTCATCCAGGTAAAAATAGCGCATGCCGGTAAGCCCCGGAGTGGCTGGCCGCGCAACCAGCACAAACACCATCACTTTTTCGTTACCCGTCGCTCCGGTCGAATATTCAAACACATAGCCCTGGCGCTTCGGATTGTTGCCCGCCATCGCCAAATCCACCAGATTGGAGTGACTGCAGTCGCCCGCTCCTGGGCCCAACGGTGACAGCGTCGTCGGATAGACTTGCTGCGGACATTTTTTCGCGTACTTGTGAAGCGCGCCGTTGTACATTTGCATGCTTGAGACCGCGGCCGTTTCGTTTGCGGAAATGGCCTTCATGTCTTCAGGGTCCGGTTTCGGCGGGCCGTTCGTTTCAGGTTCCTCGTCTTCATCGTTGTCCTGAACCTCCTGGCTATCGCCGAGCGGTTTGCTGTTGGGTCCGACATTTTGCGTGGCCGATTCGCGGATCACTCCGCCCTGGTCCAGAAAAAAGAATCGCTTGCCAGTCATTTCTGGTTGAACCGGTCGTGCCACCAATGCGAAGACCGTTACGTTTTCTGCTCCCTGGACTCCGGCTGTGTACTGAAACATGTAGCCTCGTCGCACCGGTAAAGCCACTGCGAGCCGCGCGTCGGTCAGATTCGCGCGCATGCAATTTCCCGGGCCGGGCCCCAATGGCACGAGCGTCGCTGGATAACCTTGCTGCGGGCACTTCGCCGCATACGCTTTCAGCGCCTGGTTGTACGTTCGCATGGTTGTGATAGCGGCCGCCTCGTTTGCGGGAATATCTCTGCTGAAAGTTGTTCGAACCATGAAGACCACAAAGACGATGTAGATGGTCGTGAGCGCGATTCCCAAATAGCCCATCACCAGGCCTGCGATGGCCAGTCCATGGCCGGTCATTCGGTTGGCGCTGCGTTTGATATCCAACAGCGCGAGGTGGCCGAGAATGATGGCTGCGATGGATGCCGGAGCGCACAAAAACAGGACTCCGCACACCAGGCTGGCGGTCGCTTTGTTGCTGCTTTGCGGCGGCGCCCAGTCCTGTTGCGCTGTCGCCATCTGCGGCACTGGCTGCGACACGCCGCAATAGGGGCACAAGGGCACAAAATCAGCCAGGTTTCCGCGGCAGTTTGTGCATTGCTTCAAAGGCCGTTCCTCCGGGTTATTTGCCCAGTCAGACTGAATGTGTGCCGAGAATGTATAAGGAATCGGTTAGTTCGTCTATCACGCAATTGAGGCCCCTTGGCGTACCGCGGAACACGGCGCGGTAGAGAAAATCTTTACGAAAAGTATCGTGCGGGATTGTCAAAGCGTCGGGGGCGGGAGAGAATGGCCGCACTATGCCGAATAAAGACCTTGTCATCATTATTCTGGCTGCTGGCAAAGGTACCCGCCTGAAATCTTCTCTGGCGAAGGTATTGCATCCGGCCGGCGGACGTCCACTCATCGAACATGTGGTGCGTTGCTGTTTGCCGTTGAAGCCGAAACGTATCGTTACCGTCGTGGGTCACCAGGCGGAACAAGTGACGAGCGTCGTCGAGTCGTTCGAATCGCAAACCGTGCTGCAGCAGCGGCAAAATGGAACAGGTCACGCCATGCTGGTAGCTAAGCGCGCGCTGGGCAACGGTAAAATCGCAATCGTGCTCCCAGGTGACGCACCGCTGGTTCGAACGGAAACTTTGAAGTCCCTGCTCGCCACGCATCGCGCTGGAAATGCCGCCGCTACCATCCTTACCGCCGTGCTGGCCGACCCGAGCGGCTACGGGCGCATTGTGCGCAAAAGCGAAAGGCAAGTCGGCGCCATCGTCGAAGACTCGCAACTTGCTCCAGAACAGCGGGAGTTGAACGAAATTAATTCCAGCATTTACTGCTTCACTGTAGCTAAATTGTGGCCGGCGCTTGCGCATGTAAAACCAAACAATAAGCATCGCGAAATTTATTTGACGGATGCGATCGCGGAGCTGGCCTCAAAAGGTGAAACCGTCCTTGCGCAAATCGCGCCGGATCCACGCGAAGTTCTTGGCTGCAACACCCGCGCCGATCTCGCGGAAGTGGATCGCATTTTCCGTGAACGCAAACGCCAAGAGTTGATGGATGTCGGCGTGACGATCCAGTTGCCGGAAACTGTTTTGATCGATCCCGACGTAACGGCTGGAGAAGACTGCACCCTCGAACCGGGCGTGCAGCTTCTGGGAAAAACAAAACTTGGCGAACGCTGCATCATCCAAACGGGGAGCGTTTTACTGAATGCGGTTCTCGATGACGAAGTTACGGTCAGACCGCATTCGCTGATTGAAGAAAGCCGCCTTGAAGATGGGACTACGGTAGGGCCATTTGCAAGATTGCGAACTGGCACCCATCTGAAAGTCGGAGCGCGCGTGGGAAATTTTGTGGAAACCAAAAAAGCGGTGATCGGCGAAGGCAGCAAGGTTCCACATCTGTCGTACATCGGAGATGCCAGGCTCGGATCGAAAACCAACATCGGCGCGGGTACCATCACCTGCAACTACGACGGCGTAAATAAACATCAGACCACGATCGGCAACCGCGTTTTTGTCGGTAGCGATTCAGTGCTGGTTGCTCCGGTAAAAATCGGCGATGGTGCATACATCGCCGCAGGCTCCGCAATCACCAAAAATGTTCCTCCGGAATCGCTGGGCGTTGCGCGCAGCCATCAACTCAACAAAAAAGGCTGGGCCGCGAAGAAACGCCGCGCATTGGCTACCAGCGCCCACGGGAAACCTTCGAAGAGGAAATCACGGAAGAGACGCGGCAAGCGCCGCTGAATCTGTTGACCCTGAGTTTTATTCGTGTTGAATTTTTGTTTCCGCTACCTTCGCAAGAAATATTGAAACGCGTGCACCGCAGTGTTATCGTGCGCTGCACGTGTCCCTCTTGAAGGAGTCCTCGTGGGCAACTGGGTGAACTGGCTGCTCGTTATCGCGGGTGTGCTTTGCATCGCGGCTGAGCTGGCGCTTGGCGCGCTTACCGGATTCGATCTCGCGCTGGTGGGAGCGTCGCTCGCCGCGGGCGGGATCATCGGCCTTCTGGCGCAGTCGTGGCACGTCGGCCTGATCAGCACCGCGTTTTTTGCCGTGCTGTACTTCGCGCTGTTCCGCCGCTGGCTGAAAGCAAAATTGTATGTAAAGGACCAGGCATCGAATGTGGATGCGGTGGTCGGGAAAATGGGTGTGGTCACCAAGCGCATTGGCCAGCGCGACTGCGGCATCGTGAAAGTGGGCAGCGAAGAATGGCGCGCCGAGCTTGCCCAGCCCACTGATCCTGCGCGCGAAATTGGCGCGGACGTACAGATCGTTTCCGTGGAAGGCGTAACTTTGAAAGTGAAGTGAGGACCAAAATTCATGGATGCCACATTTTTTCTGCCCGCGCTATTGATTGCGACTCTGCTGGTTGGATTGATTCTGTTGGCTCGTTCGGCGCGCATCGTCAATCAATACGAAAAGGGCATCGTGATGCGGCTGGGAAAATTTCACGGATTGGTGCCATCAGGACTGGCCATCATCATGCCGCTTACCGACAGCATCATTCGCGTGGACATGCGCGAGCAGGTGATCAGCGTGCCGCCGCAAAAACTGATCACCAAGGATAATGTCACGGTTGAAGTCGATGCCGTCGTGTACTACAAAGTGGTTGACCCGGTGAAAAGCCAGTTCGAAGTGCAGGATTTTGGCTACGCCTGCACCACGCTGGCACAAACGAACCTACGCAACCTGATTGGCGATCGCACCTTGGACGAAACTTTGGTGGCGCGCGACATGATCAACACCAATTTGCGCCACGTGCTGGATGAAGCCACGAACGGCTGGGGCGTGAAAGTGACGCGCGTGGAAGTGCAGAAAATCGATCCGCCGCGCGATATTACCGAAGCCATGTCGCGCCAGATGAAAGCGGAACGCGACAAGCGCGCTTCGATCCTGGAAGCGGAAGGCTTCAAGCAGAGCCAGATTTTGCAGGCCGAAGGCGTGAAACAATCGGAAATTCTGAAAGCGGAAGGCGATGCGCAGGCTCGTGTAACGCGAGCCAACGCCGAGGCAGAAGCGATTCGCCTGGTTTCGACCGCAGCGGAAACTTTCTTCAAGGACCGCGCGGAAGTCATGCGCCGCCTCGAAGTGCTGAACAATACACTGGCGCAAAATACCAAGTACATCGTGCCGTCCAATTCCGGCCTGGTGAATGTTCTCGGCTTGGATAGCGCGGTGGGCGCTGCCGCCGGAGCAGCGAGCGCCAGCATGGTTTCCCCGAAAACTCCTCCTCCTCCAAAAAGCTAAATTTTTCAACCGATCAGTCATCCGTGGTACAGCTTTTTTGAACACACTGTTTTTGTGTTACACGAATACCGTGCTACACTGATTTCGTGCAATACGGAAGGAGCAGAGATGCCCATGGCGCGGTTGAAAAATATCACCATCACCTTAGAAGAAGAAGTGGCGCGGTGGGCGCGCATTGAAGCTGCCAAAAAAGACACCAGCGTGTCTCGTCTGGTCGGTGAAATGTTGCGTCAGCGAATGGCGGAAGAGGAGAACTACGAAAGAGCGATGAAACGCGCGCTGGCGCGGAAGCCATTCGGCAAGAGCGATGGAAAGTACCTGACCCGTGAGGAAGTTCATGACCGCGCCAATCTTCGTTGACACGAATGTCTTCATTTACGCGCTAGATGAAAGAGACGCCGTGAAACAGATGGCGGCGATCGCCTGGCGTAAGGAGCTGTGGAGGACCGGTCGTGGACGCCTCAGCTTTCAGGTTTTGCAGGAGTGTTATGCGCAACTAGTGCGCATTTGGCCGAACAAACGTGAGGAGGCGCGCGCCGAGGTTCGCGATTTGCTGGCCTGGAAACCGGTGACCATGGACCTGGCGATTTTGGAGAGGAGCTGGAAACTGCAGGACCGTTGTCAACTTTCGTTTTGGAATGCGCTGATTCTTGCCGCAGCAAAAGCGGCGGGATGCGAGTATTTGTTGACCGAGGATCTGCCAGCGGGACAAGAGCTGGATGGGATCGTTGTCGTGAATCCGTTCTTAACAGAACCGGAATCGCTTCGCCGGTAGAGATGCCAGAGCCGACTGCGGCGTCTGTGCTAAAGTAGGAGTTCCCCAAATGCCATCGGGAGCTACAGCACCATGAAATTTGGAGTCGTTGTTTTTCCCGGGTCGAATTGCGACCACGACGCATTTTACGCCATCGGAAATATCCTGAAAAAACCTGTGGACTTTATCTGGCACCAGTCGCAAGACCTGGCTGGCTGCGACGCCATTATTCTGCCCGGCGGATTTTCCTACGGCGATTATTTGCGGACCGGCGCGATTGCGCGGTTTTCGCCGGTGATGAAATCGCTCGACAGCTTCGCGAAGTCCGGCGGGATGGTGCTGGGCGTCTGCAACGGGTTCCAGATTTTGTGCGAAGCAGGGCTGCTACCTGGCGCGATGATGCGGAATTCGGGGCTGCGGTTTATTTGCCGACATGTGTATATCCGCGTGGAGGAGACGGATACGCCGTTCACGTGCGCCGCGAACAAAGGACAGATCTTGAAAATTCCGATTGCGCACGGTGATGGTAACTACAACGTGGACCAGGCGACGCTGGCCGAGCTCCAAAAAAACCGCCAGATAATTTTTCATTACACCAATCCGGAAGGCACGGATGACGCGGCCGGGAATCCGAACGGGTCGATGCACAACATTGCAGGCATCTGCAACCGCGAACGGAATGTTCTGGGGTTGATGCCGCATCCCGAGCGCGCGGTGGAGTCGGCGCTCGATTCAAAGGATGGCTTGGTGATTTTTCAGTCGATGGTCGCAGCGTTGGTTGGAGCGGCTAAGGCAACGGCGTAAGAGCAGGATGAACTTTTTCTTCGGGTGCCACGCACGCCGTGGTTGCGTGTGGGAATTCCGATCATCTGCAAAAGCGGCGGCGAACCGCCGCACTCCAAAGGGGAATGATGGCGACAGCCAGCATGGAAATTAAGGTGACGCCGGAGATTGCGGCGGAGCATGGCGTCACGAAGGAAGAGTACGCGCGCATCCAGAAAATTTTGGGGCGCGACCCGAACATTACCGAGCTGGGAATTTTTTCCGTGATGTGGAGCGAGCACTGCTCGTACAAATCGAGCAAAGTGCATTTGAAGCGGCTGCCGACGCGCGGGAAATTGGTGGTGCAGGGACCGGGCGAAAATGCCGGCGTGGTGGACATCGGCGACGGGCTGGTCGCGGCATTCAAGATTGAATCGCACAATCATCCGAGTTACGTCGAGCCGTTCCAGGGAGCCACGACTGGCGTCGGTGGAATTCTGCGAGATATTTTTACCATGGGAGCTCGGCCGATCGCGGTGCTGGATTCGCTGCGATTCGGGCCGATTACGGAAAATGGAATGGCCGGCGCGCGCGGAAGTGCGTTTGTCGCCACGACGGCCGGAACGCAGACAGGATTGTCTGCGCTACAGGAAGCGAAGGCGAACCGGCGAATCTTGGACGGCGTGATTCGCGGAGTTGCGAATTACGGAAATTGTTTTGGTGTTCCGACGATCGGCGGAGAAGTTTGCTTTGAGCCGTGCTACTCGCAGAATCCGCTGGTGAATGCGCTGGCATTGGGGATTGCCCGTAAGGAAGATATTTTTCTGGCCAAGGCCAAGGGCCTCGGCAATCCTGTGATTTATGTTGGCGCGAAAACCGGGCGCGATGGAATTCATGGCGCTTCGTTGCTGGCATCGGCCGAGTTCACCGAAGAATCGCAACAGAAGCGGCCCAACGTCCAGGTGGGCGACCCGTTCGTCGAGAAATTGCTGCTGGAGGCGTGCATTGAAGCGATGCACACCGGCGCGGTCGTGGCAATTCAGGATATGGGCGCAGCGGGGCTCACCTGCTCCACGATGGAGATGGCTTCGCGCGGCGGGACGGGAATTGAGATCGATCTGGCGAAGGTGCCGCAGCGCGAAACCGGCATGACGCCGTACGAAATCATGCTCAGCGAGTCGCAGGAGCGCATGTTGCTGGTGGCGGAACGCGGACGCGAGCGAGAAGTGCTGGACGTTTTCAAGAAGTGGGGACTCGACGCGGTAGTGATCGGCGAAGTGAAAGACGGCGAACTGGCCGTCGTGAAAAATCATGGAATAGTGGCGGCGGAAATTCCCGCACATCCGCTGGCCGAGGAGGGGCCGGTGTATCAAAGACCGCTGGCTGCGCCTGCCCCGCGAATTGAGAGCGAAAAGAACTGGTTCCAATTTGCGCCTGACGGAAAGGACCTGACGCACAATTTTAAAAAATTATTGGCGTCACCGGCGATTGCTTCGAAGCGATGGATTACCGAGCAGTACGACACCATGGTACGGACCAATACCCTGGCGGGGCCAGGCGCGAGCGATGCGGCGGTCGTGCGGATCAAAGAATCGGAGAAAGACGGCCCGAACGGAAAAACGATGCGGGCCCTGGCGCTTTCGACTGATGGGAATGGCCGTTGGTGCCAGTTGAACCCGAAATTCGGCGCGATGCACGCGGTGGCGGAGGCCGCGCGAAATGTTGCGACTAGCGGTGCGCGTCCGATAGCGGCCACGAATTGTTTGAATTTCGGCAGCCCGGAAAAGCCGGAAGTCATGTGGCAGTTCTCGCAATCGATTGATGGGATCGCCGAAGCATGTACAGCGCTGGGCACGCCGATTACCGGCGGCAACGTCAGCTTTTATAACGAGACGCTGGGCAAATCCATTTATCCCACGCCAGTGATCGGCGTGTTGGGGATTTTAGATGACGCCTCTCGCGCAGTGAAAATTGCTTTTCGCAATGCGGGCGACGTGATTGTTCTGCTGAATGGCCTATCTTCCGCAACCCGTCATTCCGAGCAAAGCGAGGAATCTCTCCCTCTGCCGCTGGCCAGGGAATTCTCCTCCAGCGAGTACTCGAAAACCGTCGGTGGAATTGTCGCGGGCGAGCCACCGGTAATTGATTTGCCAGCGGAGAAACGTTTGATCGATTGTCTCGTGGCGTTAGCGATGGACGCGACGGTTGTATCGGCTCACGACATTTCCGATGGCGGACTGGCTGTCACGATTGCGGAGTCCTGTTTTGCTTTTGTAGCGGCCGGTCTTCAGACCGGTTCTTTTTCGCTCGGTGCCGCGGTCAAACTCAATGGCAATGAACCCGCCGAATTCGCGCTCTTTGCCGAACGAGGCGCCCGCTGCGTGGTCAGCGTATCTCCGGCAAAGCTTGCCGCGCTTCAGGAAATTGCGCGACAATACGGCGTCGCTGCCCACGAAATCGGCCAGGTCACCGGAAACGGTTCGCTGCGCATCGAACTTAAGGGACGCGCAATTATCGATTCCCCGGTCGAAAATCTGCGCGACGTTTGGGCCAATTCGTTGGAACGCACACTCACTGCAGCGGTACAAAACATTTGCTGAAGTCTCTATTCACTGTCGTTCTCATGGTCTTCATTGCCGCTGGCGGCCTATATCTGCTCGGATCGGGTGCGCTATTCGCGGGTCTGCAGATACCTGGAGAAGCGAGTCCCGGTAGCTATGGGCGAATGCTTGACGCGCTTGAGGGATTGGGTTTCGGTATCGTGTATTTGATCACCGCTTTTGGCTTATACAGACGAAACTCGCTTTCGCGAGTGCTGGCTATGATTCTTGTGATTTGGAATCTCGTCGGAGCAATTTCGGACTTAGCGTCCAATCCGGGAATTGTCAATCTAGTTTGGCTTTCTGCGACAGTTTTGGTTCCGATTTGTTTGTTTGCTGCTCCGATTCGCGCCGAGTTTGTGTTAGCAGCCAATAAAGAGCGAGCTGCGTAGACGATGAGCGTCGTATACATCACCGACGATCACTTTCACGACCACTGTGGCGTGGTCGGGGTGTACGGCCACGAAGAAGCGGCGAAGTTGGTGTATTTGGGCCTGTACGCGTTGCAGCATCGCGGGCAGGAGTCCGCGGGTATCGTTTCGACCGATGGGAAAGATTTGTACGCGCATCGCGCGATGGGCGAAGTGGAAGAAATTTTCAAGCCCGACGTGCTGAACAAATTGCCGGGCGGCGCTTCGATCGGGCATACGCGATATTCGACGGCCGGCGATAAAGCCCTGCTGAACGCGCAGCCGATCATGATCGATTGCAACAAAGGCAAAGTTTCCATCGGGCACAATGGAAATCTGACCAACGCCGCAGAGTGGCGGCGCAAGCTCGAGCATCGCGGATCGATTTTCCAGACCAACAGCGACACTGAAGTCGTGGTGCATCTGCTGGCGAAATCACAGGCGCGCAACTTGTCCGGAGCGCTGGGCGACGCCTTGAATCAATGCGAAGGCGCATACTCGCTGGTAGTGCTGACCCCGGATGAATTGTATGCAGTACGCGATCCGCGCGGATTCCGTCCGCTGAACCTGGCAAAATTCACCACGCCGAACGGCGAAACCGCCTGGATTGTTGCCAGCGAAACATGCGCCTTCGATTTGTTGAACGCGCAGTATGTGCGCGAGATCGAACCGGGAGAGATGTTGCGCATCTCAAAGTCGGGCCTGGAGTCCATTCACTTCGCGCCGGAAAAGCCGAAACAATTCTGCATTTTCGAGCATGTGTATTTCGCGCGTCCGGACAGCACTATATTTGGACGCAGTGTGAATGACAGCCGCGAAGCGCTGGGCCGGCAGTTGGCGCGCGAACATCCGGTGGCCGCGGATCTGGTAGTGCCGGTGCCGGATTCGGGCGTGCCTGCGGCCATCGGCTACGCGATGGAGTCGGGCATTCCGTTCCGCATGGGACTGATTCGCAATCACTATATTGGACGCACATTCATCGAGCCATCGCAGGCCATTCGCAATTTCGGCGTAAAGTTGAAATTGAATCCGGTGCGCGGGCTGATGGCAGGCAAGCGAGTAATTCTCGTTGACGATTCGATCGTGCGCGGAACCACCAGCCGCAAAATCGTCCGCATGGTGCGTGAAGCCGGCGCGAAAGAAGTGCACGTAAGGATTTCCTGTCCACCGACGATTTCGCCCTGCTACTACGGCGTGGATACGCCGACCCGCGAAGAGCTGATCGCTTCCTCAAACACTCCAGAGGAAATTTGCCGCTTCCTGGGCGCGGATTCGCTGGGTTACATTTCGCTGGCCGGGCTGCGGCAATCTGTAAATGACACCGCAGGCAACTTTTGTACGTCTTGCTATACGGGAAATTATCCGACCGATCTGGTGCAACTTGAGGTTCGCGAGGACTCTGGATTCGGCAGGCTGGGCGAGCCGGCGACTGTGACGGTGGAACGTGAAGGCTGAACAAGCGGCAAAGCGCAGCAAGAAAAAGCAGCCGGCGTTGACCATGAAGCAGAAGGTCGGCCGCGAGGCGGTCGCCTGGTTCTGGGTGGGCCTGGTTTTTCTGTTGATCAACGGCGCGGTTGGTCAGGCGCGAGTAATTCCTTCCGAGTCCATGCAAAACACGTTGCTGGTTGGCGACCACCTGATCATGAGCCGTGTGGGCTACGATGCCGGAATTCCCTTCACGAATTTGCATCTGCCACTGTGGAGAAATCCCAAGCGCGGGCAAATTGTAATTTTCCGGGCGGTGATTCCCGGCGACAACTCGGACATCATCAAGCGAGTGATCGGGCTGCCGGGCGAAACGGTGGACGTGCGCGACGGAGCAGTTTGGATCAACGGGACGCGGTTGCGCGAGAGCTACACCGTTGGCCGGACAGAACCGGGCGAGCCGGCGATGTTTCGCGCGGCGTTTGCGGGCCAAGCCAAGGTTTTGCCATACACCGTGCCGCCGAATTGCTACTTCGTGATGGGCGACAACCGGGGCAATTCGCTGGACAGCCGTTTTGAAGGATGCATTCCGCGCGGAAATATTATCGGCACGCCTGCGATGATTTACATGTCCATTGACACGCCTTCGGAGCCATGGGGCTCGGGCGCAATCGGCGACCGTATTTTCGCTTATGCAAACGCGGTGTTGCATCCCAGCGAAATTCGCTGGCGCAGGCTGTTTCGGTTATTCTAGTAGTCGAGCGGCCGGCCTTCTCAAGGTACGAGGCTGGCGCCGGTGAAACCCGTGAAGGCTGAAAAAGTCCAGAACAAACCGCAAGAAAAATTGACGATGGAGCAGAAGGTCCGGCGCGAGATCATCGCGTGGTTCTGGGTAGGACTGGTGTTTCTGCTCATCAACGGAGCGATCGGGCAAGCGCGCGTGATTCCTTCGGGCTCGATGGAAAACACGCTGCTGATCGGCGATCACCTGATCATGAGCCGCGTGGGATACGATGCGGGAATTCCGTTCACCAACCTGCATGTGCCGCTGTGGAGAAATCCGAAACGGCAGCAAATTATTATTTTCAAGCCGCCATTCGATCCGACGCAGCCGGACTACGTGAAGCGGGCCATCGGATTGCCGGGCGATACGGTTGACATCCATGACGGCGCAGTGTGGATTAACGGGCAAAAGTTGCTGGAAGATTACACGCTGGGAAAAACGGAGCGCGTCGAGAATACGGATATCAAGATGCCGTATACAGTGCCAGCCAATTGCTATTTCGCGATGGGCGACAACCGGCAGAATTCCTACGATTCGCGTTTCTGGGGCTGCGTGCCGCGCAACGACATTATTGGAACGCCGGTGTTGATTTATATGTCGCTGAATGCATCGCCTGAAGCATGGCAGCCCGGGCAAATCGGTGAACGCTTTTTGGCGTACCTGAACGGAGTCATCCATCCCAGCACCGTGCGGTGGAGGCGGTTGTTTCACATTTTTTAAGGCCGCCAAACGGTCGAGCTTAGTGGCGAACCCTCTCTCGTCGCTCTGCAATATAATCGAATGATGAGCGCGAGCACACCCATGAAATACGCAGACGCCGGAGTGAACATCGCTGTCGCGGAGGACGCCAAAAACCGTATCCGCCATCTCGCTACGCGTACTTTTACAAACGGAGTGCTCGGAGGAATCGGCAGTTTCGGCGCGCTGTTTGAGCTGGACAAGAAAAAATACAAAGAACCGATTCTCGTTTCGAGCGCGGATGGCGTCGGCACCAAGCTGAAAGTCGCCATCGCCATGAACGTGCACTCCACCGTGGGTGGCGACCTGGTCAATCACTGCGTCAACGACATTCTGGTGCAAGGCGCGGAGCCGCTTTTTTTCCTGGACTACCTGGCGCTAGGAAAAATGGATCCGCACGTGGTTGAGCAGCTTGTCGATGGAATGAGCCGCGCCTGCCGCAAGGCCAATTGCGCATTGATCGGCGGAGAGACGGCGGAAATGCCGGGATTTTACGGCGAAGGCGAATACGACCTGGCCGGATTCATCGTTGGCGCGGTGGAAAAGAAAAAGTTGCTCACCGGGAAAAGTGTGCAGCCGGGCGATACGCTGCTGGCATTGCCGTCCGCGGGCTTGCACACCAACGGCTACTCGCTGGCGCGCAAACTGGTTTTTGAAGTGGCGAAATTGAAATCGGATACGTATGTGGCTGAAGTCGGTAACAAAATCGGCGCGGAATTGCTGAAGCCGCATCTTTGTTACGCTCCCGCGTTGCGCACCATCCTTGCGAACGGCTGGATTTCGGCGCTTGCGCACATTACCGGCGGCGGCATTCCCGGCAACTTGCCGCGCGTACTTCCCGCCGGTGTGAAGGCGGTGATTGATCTGGCGTCGTGGCCGGTGCTGCCAATTTTCAAGTACCTGGCAAAAGTAGGAAAAATGGATTCCGACGCGCTGCTGGAATCGTTCAACCTGGGTGTCGGGATGATCCTGGTGGTGCCGTCTGCTCACGTCAAAAAAGTGGAAACGGATTTGAAGCGCCGTCGCGAAAAATTTTTCCAAATTGGCAGAGTCGAGCGCGGCGACACCGCAAAAGCCCGCGTAGTCTACTCCGGCGCACTCAGTCTGTAGAGGAACAGTGGCGAGTGGCGAGCAGTGCTACCGGTCGAACCCTGAAACCCGGCTCATTGGCCAGCAGGCGGTTGCCAGAGCTCTACCTTGTTTCCTTCGGGATCGATGACCCAGGCGAACTTCCCATACTCGGAGTCGTCAATCTTTTCCAGCACGTTGCAACCTTCTTCGCGCAAGACTTGAACCAATCCGTGAAGGTCTTCCACCCTGTAGTTGACCATGAAGGATGCGCTGCTGGGAGCAAACTGCTTGCTTTCTGCCGGCGCGACCGACCATGCGGTTGTTCCGGCAACCGGGTTACCGTCACCGTCAGCCCAGGTGAACGCCGCGCCGCCCCAGTCTTGCACATCGATTCCCAGGTGCCGCTTATACCAAGCCTGTAGCGCCGCTGCGTCTTTAGCTTTGAAGAAGATGCCGCCAATGCCTGTGACTCGCTTCATGGAACCTCCGAGGTGGGGTGATTTTCCGAGGACAGACCGCTGTTCCCCAAAAGTTCGAGAGTGCGATTATAGACTCGAAACTCAAATTCGCATCGGGTCAATGTCATTGGAAGAGAAACGTGTCTAGCGCGCTTTAAACCACTCGACGTGATTCGCGAGATCCGTAATCGGTTCGCCGGTTGCGCTGACTTCGACACAGTGAAGGGCACCCCTGTCTGAGACCTCCACATATCCCAGAATCTTGCCGGTCTTGCGATCCAACTTCACCAGCCACCCGGGAGCGCCCGGCGGCTCGTTAAGCGGTTGCATTCCAGCCCACAGAGCGCCGCCGCTCAACTGCAGTGAATAGGTGCGGCCCAGATTTGCGAACTGGCCCAGATATTTGCCATCGAGATCGAACCGCTGAATCCGCCCATTCTCGCGATCGGCCACGTAGATGATTCCATTCTCATCAATCACAATCGAGTGCGGCAGCTCGAATTGTCCCGGCCCGGTGCCGGCGCTTCCCCATTCGCGGACGCGCATTCCGTCGGCCGTGTACTCAAGAATGCGGGCGTTTCCGTAACCATCGGAAATGAAGAGGCGGCCGTTTGGGCCGAAAGCGATGTCTGTCGCTCCGTTGAAAGCATTCCCCGAGTTCTCTGGTTGTCCGCCAACATCGATTTCCATCAGTTTCTCGCCGCGCGCAGAATACTTCAATACCACAGAACTTGACGCATCCACTGTCCAGACGTTGCCATGCGGGTCAATGCGAATGCTGTGCGGAATCTTGTACAGGCCTTTTCCCCAGGAACGCAGCAAGTGGCCTTGGCGATCCACGACCAGGACCGGGTCGGCCTTCTCTCCTCGTTGTAGGAGATACAAAGTTCCCTTCCTATCGAGTGCGATCGACGAGACCATGCCCGTTTCCCAATCAGCCGTGGGCGGCTGGACGATGACTTCCGTTGCTCTAAACGGAAGCTTCGGCGCGGCCTCAATAAGTGTGCGCAGGCGCGCCGCCTGCGCCCGGCCCTCTTGATTCGGACTGCCAGAGTCCTGAACAAACAGCGGAAGACACAGCAAGAACACGCAAATTCGCGTGGACATGCACGCATTGTATCAAGTTGTATCGAGTCTCGATATTGTTCCCGATTCTTCGAGAGTGCGATTACAGACTCGAGATTCATTCGCGTCAATGTGATTGGAAGAGAAAACGTTCCGTCTGCTGTCCCTCGCTTTTCGTTCTACAACGCCGTAAGCGCGGTAAAAGTTAGCCCAGCGCAGAAACGCTGGGTACGTAATGTATAAGTATAACCAGCACCAGAGGTGCGACACAGGTCCCACTCCTATTCTCAGAACGTGGTGCACGTCGTGTTCAGCAGCAAAGAACGCCGCAAGACCATTCCGGCAGAATTTCGCGCGAAGCTCTGGGCGTATACAGCCGGCATTTGCAAGAAACAAGGAATTCTCGTGCTTGCCATCGGAGGCATGGACGATGATCGAATGGCAGCAAGGGTATGGAGCGTTTAGCGTCAGCGCGTCAAATGTTCCGGCGGTGGTTCGGTATATACAGAATCAGGACGCCCAACACAGCAAGATGAGTTTTGCGGACGAATTTCGCGCGCTGTTGAAGAAGCATGGCGTGGAATACGATCCAAGATTTGTGTTGGGTTGACGGGCTTCGAGGGCCGGTTTGTGCCGCGCCTACGGCGCTTAATTTTGCACCAAATGCGCGCCAATCCAGTAAATGGAAAAACCTATGTTCTAAGGGATCATCGCGTAACCTCCTGAAAATGCGCGCCTTTAAGTTGCGTACTGGTGCTGTACTTGACAGGCGCGTTGCAACCTTGCAGAGTTTGCGCGTCCGAAACATGTAACTCCCTTAGACAAGGCAAGACAAAAGGGCGCTGGGCGCCACGGAGGTGTGTGTATGTCTGTGCTCGAACCGATTTTCGCGCTTTTTTTTCATTACCCGATTCTTTTCATTATTGTGGTGCTGGCAGCGTTTTCAATGGCTGCATCGCTTCACAAAATCGGGCCTACCGAAGTGGGCCTGGTCACCAAACGTTTTTCGTTCAAGAAGCTGACCAAGGACAATCCGGTGGCGTTCAACGGAGAAGCCGGCTACCAAGCCGACTTGCTGATGCCCGGCCTGCGCTGGATGCCCTATGCCATCTACTCACTGGACAAATATCCCTGGGTGCAGGTTCCGGCCGGTGAAATCGGCGTAGTCATCGCGCAGGTGGGCAGCCCGCTTCCCATCGGCGCAAAATCCGCGATCTATAAAAAGGAGTTCGCCAACTTTTCCGATTTGCGCAGCTTCGTGCAACTCGGCGGACAGAAGGGAGTGCAACGTCCGGTCCTGCCTCCGGGATCGCTGGTGCCGGTACACCCGCTGGGCTTTCTGATTCTTACGCGAAACCGCGTTTACGGAGTTCCGGTTTCGCCGGAGTTGCGCGCGAAGATGGGCCGCGGCGGAGAGTTGATGCCAGCCTCGCTCGGGTTGAAATCGGATCAACTGGAACTGGTACGCATTGAGCCGCAGCCGCGCGGCAAGGACGGCACGACGCAAGATTACGTCGGCATTGTGACGACTTATGAAGGTGACCCGCTACCGTCCGGCGATTTGGCCAGCCGGTTGGGCGGATACGCCGACGTGGAAAAACTCGAACAGCCCGGTGGAACTACTTCCGACGCGCAGATTATCGAAGCGCTGCTTGGTAGCAAGAATCATCTGCATAACAATTATCAGGACTATCAGGCGTTCCTGGATCACGGAGGGCACATCGGTTTGCAGCATGACCCGCTGCTTTATGGTGCCTACGCGTTGAATCCGTTTTTGGTCAGCGTCGAACTGGTGCCGATGATGGTCGTGAAGCAGGGTCAAGTCGCCGTGGTCAAGGCCTACGTCGGGCTGGCCACGCAAGATACTTCTGGCGAGGAGTTCAAGTATGGCTCGCTGGTTCGGCCGGGGCATCGCGGTGTGTGGCAGGAACCGCTGCGTACCGGAAAATATCCGCTGAATCCGCGATGCTACGAATCGGAAATCGTGCCGACCGCCATTCTCAACCTGAACTGGGCTGACGCGGTCAGCGAAGCCCACAATCTGGACGCGCAATTGCAGCAGATTGTGGCGAAGTCGAAAGAAGGATTCGTCTTCAAAATAGATTTGCAGGTGCAGATTCACGTTTCCGACACCAAAGCGCCGCGTGTGATTTCGATGGTCGGCACCATGCGCAATCTGGTGAACGAAGTTCTGCAGGCCGCGGTTGGTAACCACTTCCGGAATTCATTGCAGAGCATGCCGGCGATCAGCTTTATCGAAACGCGACAGCAAGTACAGGTGGAAGCGTTCGATCATATTCGCCAGCAGCTCGAGCAATATCAGGTGGAGACGAAAGGTGTGTACATACAGGACGTCATTTTGCCGGAAGACATGGTGACCGTGCTGACGCACCGCGAAGTCGCGAACCAGGAAATCGAAACGTTCAAGAAACAGAAAGCGGCGCAGGATCAGCGCATCGAGATGGAACAGGCCAAAGGTACTGCGGACATGCAGGCGGATCTGGCGCGCTCCAAAGTTGGCGTGAACATCAAGAAAAATAATGCTGATGCGCGCGTCGCGGAGGCCACCGGTGAAGCCGAATACATCCGGCAGACGGGTACGGCCAAGGGCGCCGAAGTGGAGGCGGTCGGACTGGCGCGCGCACGCGGCTATCGCGCGCAGGTGGAAGCGCTTGGTTCGAACGCGACGGCGATCGTCAACGTAGTTGCGGCGCTCGCTGAGGGCAAAGCCAAGTTCATGCCGGACGTGCTGGTGACTGGCGGCGGCAATGGCGGCGGAGCGCTGGACGGACTGGCAGCTACGGCGATGCGTTTCTTCGGTCCGACGAATGGCGGATCGGGCACGGCGGCGTCAACGCACCTGCCATTAGCGCCGCTGGGACCGGAAGGCGAAGCAGCGCTGAAAAAGCTGATGCCAAAGGAAACTGGAAGCAAGACGTAACAGCGCAGTGGCGAACTCTGGTCAGCTAGTCGCGAAAGAGCGGTTCCTAGATTGTATGGGAACCGCTCTCGCCTTTTAAGATGCTCTTAGCGCAACTTCATTGCTGCTGGTGCTGGTCCGATTCGGCGGAGAAATCGCGCAGTTGCACTAGCAGGTTGTAGGACAAGATCAATGCGAGGGAACAGCAGCATGCACCCATGATTATTTCGAGGTCGAATCCTGAGCGGGAGGAGCTAGTAAGCGAGTCATAAATAAGAAATGCACCCAGAGAGGCCAGGAAAATGACAAATGCGAGCACGAGTTCCCAGTAACGACTAATCATTTGCCACCCTCAGACCCAGACTCCCTGCGCGTCGTAGTGAACGCCGGAGAGTCCTTCTTCGCGGCGAGCCTCTCTGTCAACTAGCGAAGCGCGACAGCAAACTGCAGAAGACGTTTTACTTCCTCGGTTGCTTCGAAACGCCGAAGTCGCGGCTTGGAATAGGGCATTTTCATCATGCTGCCGCAGCTGCACCGGGGATTGGAGCCGTCTGTGATCGCGCTGGGTTCCCTTACTTGAATTTCCGCGCCACACACGTGATTGATGCAGCGCCATACTTGACCGCGTTCCAGTCGCATCGTCTCCTCTTCAGCGGATCTGTCATGGTGTCGACAAAGAAACACGTGCGCCACTGCAGATTCTGGTGCAACGGCGTTTCAAAATAGGGCAAAAGCGATGCGTGGTTTCAATTACGAACAGGATCGATCGCGATACGGCAAACACTGTATCCGCCGAATAGAGTCTAATTTGCAGCATCGTTAACTATTGAGTTGGTTTCGGCAAACTCGATAAAACGCCCCCGGGCAGGAGCGCTTCTCGCAAATCACTTTTCGAGATTGCGGCTAACTACAGCTTGTTCTGCCACTTATGCAGAGTGCGCGCGAGCCAGAACAGAACGAGTTTGTCCTTCGCAAGGTGGAAATGAAGGCGCGGGAATTTCCGCGATGCTCGCAGTAGGAAAAAGTGCCGTCTCAGCGGCAGGTGTGATTGTGTCTGCGGGTCGTCAAGGACGATCTGCAATAAAAAAGAAGTTTTGCTTGTGATTCCAACCGCAAATACGAATTTTTAAGCGATTCCTAACCTCACACCTATCCTCCACGTGCGCGGAGTATTTAATGCCGCGCTAGTCCTAATCCAATTGCTCGATTCCTTTCAGGAGGATACGAAATGAAGAACGCTCAAAAAGCATTATTGGTTATCGCCGGGATGGCGGTCCTGGCCGCATGTTCGCTATTCAATGTGAATTCGATACAGAAGAGCAACGGGTCAACCCCAGCCACAATCGCCGATGGAACCCGCCCGATGCCACCGGCGACATTCGCCGACGGTACCCGTCCGATGCCCCCGGTCACAATCGCTGACGGTACCCGTCCGATGCCGCCGATTCCTTTGAGTGGGACGGTGACATTTTACGGCGTGTGAAATATCAAAACTTGTTTCTTGAGTTGAGGGAAGATACCTGTGGAATCTTCCCTCAACCCTGTTAAGCTGTGTCTCGCTTACTTCTCAGACCATGTTCGCCCAAGCTATCTGGATAGCAGGCATTACCCTCGAAGCGTTGCTGATATTGCGAATCTGGCGCACGCGGAATGCGGGTGTGTACCCGCTATTTTTTTCCTACGTTACGTTCATCCTGGCACAAGAGATTCTTTCCTACGTTGTGTCACATCTGCGTCCAACTTTTTATCCGGGCTTTTATTGGTCCACTGAATTCATAGCAGTGTTTGCAGGCTGCGCGGTGGTGCTGGAGTTTGCCTGGATTGGTCTCGCGCAATTTCCCGGAGCCGCCAAGCTGGCGCGAGCCGCTTTGATTGCGACTTTTTTATTGACGGTCGGCAAGGTGCTGCTTACCGCGATGCAAGGAACGATGGGCTGGTCGGTCTCGCTTATCGTGCAGTTGGAACGCGACATGCGATTCGTGC
Organism: uncultured Acidobacteriota bacterium; assembly: GCA_963732135.1. Classification (GTDB taxonomy): domain Bacteria; phylum Acidobacteriota; class Terriglobia; order Acidiferrales; family UBA7541; genus Acidiferrum. The sequence goes on along the minus strand of CAVSYC010000006.1, from coordinate 480,856 downwards.
AAATAGCCGTAATTCTTTCGCTGTTGCTCTTGTTCCTGCGTTACCAGGTTCCGATCGGCCGCAACTTGCGGGGAATCATTTTCGGCTACGGACTGTTCCTTGCGATCAGCGTCGTAAACTTAACGTATCTGGAACGGTTAGGTGAAACGGCAAAGTCCCTTGCCTCCCATATCCAAGCGTCAGCGTATTTCTTCGCTCTTTGCGTGTGGACGGCGTTTCTCTGGTTTCGCGTTGTGCAGCCCGCGGCTGACAGAGCGCCGATGCAAACCTCCTACGACGAGATTTTTGATCGGACACGCGAGCAACTCGCCAGAACGCAGGCGGACGTACGAAGCTCGCTGGAGATACGATGATCTATCTATCTCTAGCTGCCGCGATTTTTCTGCTGCTCGCGCTGGTGGCGATGATTGCTCGGTCATTCCAGGCTGATTCCGATCTGGATTTTGGCGGCCAGCCACAAGAAGCGTTTTCACAGGAAAACCGGAACAGCACCGTGGACGACGCGATCAATCTCGAAATCTTCTTGAAAGCTTTTGGCGACCACGATCAGCGTTTTGTCGAGACCCTGGGTGATGCGCGCGTACAAAAGTTGCTGGCTTATGAACGCAAGCGAATCGCTCTTAGGTGGATCGGCCGGAAAACGGCTGAAGCGAGAGGCATCATGCAAGCGCACGTGCGCCGTGCCCGAGATGCAAAGGATCTGAGCGTGTCCGCGGAAATTCGCCTCGCGCTGCAGTACGTTGAATTGTTAGCGCTCTTCGAGTTTCTCGCTTTAAGCGTTTTTATCTTTGGTCCAGCAGGCCTGCGAAAATGGGCGCTGTGGACAAATGCGATCTTGTCGGACATGAAACGATTTGGGCCAAGCGCGGTGCCCGGCGCGGCAGCGTAGTGATTTCGGGTGGGGATTTTGCTACCCCCGTGTAGCGCTGGAGCGACCAAGGGAACATTAGATAAATGCAATCCAAGATTCTCCCTGCCGACGTGCTCAGTGCATACGAAGACCTATCTTCCCGCACGCTTGGCAGGATCCCGACCGCGATCGAACGGCTGATCTATATCGCTTCGACCCGCGACTATAATTCCGGGTTGTACCATCACGACGGTTTGGCCTCGCGGTTCAGCGCCGGCCCAGCCGCCAAGGCGCTGCAATACGCCCACGTCGAGGCTTTCCACGCGGTCTCCGCCATGCCGCTGCGCGAATTGAGCGATGAAATTCAGGAGTACATGAAATCGTCCCGGGAAGAGCCGGCTGCTTTCCTGAATGCCTGGCAGAAGCTCGAACCTTATCGAGTGGCAATCCCGATGGAAGTGGACCCGACCATCGCTGAGCTGTTTGTCTCGAACGTCAAGATCGCTTTGGCAATTTTGCGGCTTCATCTGCTGCGGCAGACGGATCGTCCGTCAGACGCATTGCCACTGCCGTCACTTGGCCCACGATCTCTGCCTCCACTCCGTGGCTGAAACGGCGCACGCTTACCGGAGAGAGCGGGTGCGGCAATAGAAGCAGGTGGCCGTCCTGAAGATCGCACCACGCGCAGGCGTAGCCCTCGCGCAGTTCCACAAAGTAAATCGGACGGTCATGCTCGGTGCGCCACCGCGCCGGACGGATCTTTCGGACACGCTGGTCGATCTGCACGAACGACCCGGGGCGCAGCAACGGGTGCAGCGTGAAATCCTGCAGACCGACGTAGCCATAAAGGCTGTGACGAAGGTCCAGGCCCTGGATCAGTGAAATTGGAACCTCACCCCAGGTTTCCACCATGCGGTTCAAGAGATTTGTGTTGTCAATGTCGAACGAACGATCGAAGCGAATTGGGAAAGATACGGTGCGCTCCGGATCGTAAACTTCCATCTGTACCAGATGGGTATCCGGTAACTGCAATTCGGATTGCCGTTGATTGATTTTCTGAAGGTCCACGCCGAAGAGCATCAGCAAGTCATTAAATTTAATGCGAAAGATGACGCTCAACGCGTACAATTTGAAAATACTTGGGACGGAATCGGAATTTTCCACCTGTGTGAGCCAGGCGTTTGAGATGGCGTATTCAGGATTGCCTTCGGTATCGGCGAGCTTCTGACTTAGTTCCGCAACCTCGCGCGTGGTGATCCCCAGCCGGGTGCGGATGGCCTTAAGCTGCTCAGACGGGCGCGGTGAAAACATGAAAACAGAGTGTAACTCAACTGGCGGGAAAAACAGCAATCTGCGCGGCCAGGCAGCTCACGGGTCTATCGTTAATATATGTAACGATATTTCACCTACACAGGCTGAGTACCGCCGATTTCCGGGAACAGAAGTAGTCATCCTACGTGCTTGGCTGGCGCGCGGCGGCGGATCTCACGCTCAACACGGGCCAGCCATCTCAGCTCATTTTCAAGTGAGCCGATGATCAGAGCCACCATCCAAATCGCTTCGTGGTAGCGATGGCCGACTTCCTTGCGAATCGCTTTTAGCGTTCCTTCTTCCCGGAGGATTTCCTGTTCGATAAATTTCCGGCGTCGTGCCAGTTGCCGCGGGAAAACTCCTTTGCGGGCCTGCCAGGAGAGCGCCATCCAGGTCAGAAATGCCGGCTTCTCGCGTTGATTGGTCCAGCCCGGCCATTCCAACGCATTGGCAAGTGCGTTTCGGCCCGTTTTCGTCGCTGAAAAAACCTGGCGTTCTGGACCTTCGGCGCTTTCTCTTGAACTTACCGTGCGCAGCAAGGCGTTCCGTGCCAGCTTTTCCAGCGAATAATAAATCTGCGCACGCGAAACTCCTGCCCAGTCGCGTACTTGGCGGCGCTCCAACTCCGCGTTTGCCTCGTAGCCGTGCATCGGCCTTTCGGCAAGCAAACTGAGCAGCACCAAGTCTGCGGTCGAGAGTTTGCTAACACCTGCTTTTGCCATTCACTTGCGCCCCGTCTTCCGGGCTTCTTGTTTTCGCCGGCTGCTCCACCACCACCATTGGCATTGCTCCGCAGGCAAGCGAGGGTTGCGTGCCTGCGCCACCGCCGCTTGAAATGTATCCAGTACGCAGATGTCCTGGTGATGTTTCGCGACGCGTCCCAATTTGATGTAAAGTTTTTTTGGGTTCTGGTTCGCAAGTTGCCCCACCGTGCGGATTTTCAACAACGCAAAATCTCGCAACATCGCAGGTCCGATCGAGATCAGGTCCTTCAGTTCGCGGGAATCTTTCTTCATGGCCGCTCCTTGACAGCGGTACTCCTTCCAACTAGTCTAAATGAGACTAGTTGACCGTTGCAAGGAGCAAACTCATGCCCGTCAAAAAACTTACTCCCGTCCTTTTTGTGGAAAAAATTGAATCGGTGCTCCCCTTCTGGACGCAGCACCTTGGATTCATCAGGACTGTCGAAGTCCCCGATGGCGACAAACTGGCTTTCGTCATTCTGCAACAGGGCACCGCTGAAGTTATGTACCAATCCTTTGCCAGCGTGGACAAGGATGTTCCCGCAATTGCCGCCGACATTCGCAAAGGTCCGACATTTCTGTACCTCGAAGTCGATGATCTTGCGGCCGTCAGAGCCGCAACCGCCGGCATGGACGTCTATTTGCCCGAACGCACAACTTTTTATGGCTCCCGCGAAATCGGCATCAAAGATCCGTGCGGCCACTTCATCACCTTCGCCTACTTCGAAAAACAGCCTTGACCACCTTCTAATTCAAGGCAGTTTCGGGCAACCTCTGACCATGATTGCGATTCCAAGACGCCAGCGGACGTGCGCGCCGTCGAGGGGTGGATGCGGTAAGCTGCCGCGCTAATTAAGTCTTAGGTTCGCAGGGGTGTCCTCATGGATGTTCTATTCCGCAACTGCGCGATCGCAGTAGCCGCGAATTTTATTCTTCTTGCATCACTCGTGGGGCAGCAGACTTCGCCTGGTGATCCGTCATTTAAAACTGAAGGTCACAAATCGCAAAAACAGAAAAAAAAGGCAAGCAAAGAACTGTCCAACGATCAGCGCGATTGGCTGGACAACGATGTGCCGTACATTATTACCCCCGCAGAGCGCGCCGCTTACGTGCAACTTGGCACCAACGAAGAGCGCGATCAATTCATAGAACATTTTTGGGACTTGAGAAATCCCGAGCCGGAGCTGGGTGAAAACTCCTTTAAGGAAGAACACTACCGGCGCATTGCCTATGCCAACGAGCATTTCTCTTCCGGCATTCCAGGATGGAAAACGGACCGCGGACATATCTATATCTTGTGGGGCCCACCTGACGAAATCGAGACTCACCCTACCGGCGGAACATATGACCGACCGATGTGGCAAGGAGGCGGTTCGACGACAACGTATCCGTGGGAGTTGTGGCGCTATCGCCATCTGGAGGACATAGGCGACAACATCGAGTTGGAATTTGTGGATCCAAGCGGCTCGGGCGAGTTTCATCTGACGCGTGATCCGGGCGAGAAGGACGCTCTCGCGCATGTTCCCGGCGCAGGCTTAAGCCTCTCCGAAATGATGTCTGGCGCGAATAAGACTCAACGGTTTTCCAATTCCAACGGCACAACGCTGCCTGTGCCAATCGGTGCGGTTCCTGCCAACATGGGCGAATTTGAAACCCTCGATCGCTATTTTCGGGTCATGCGCCCGCCGGAACACTTGAAGGATCTGGCTGCGGTGGTTTCTTCGCGCCTGATTCGCAATCCGATGCAGGTTGACTACGCCGTGGACTACTTGCGGGTGACCAACGACTCGGTCCTTGTACCCATCACGCTGCAGATTCCCAATCGCGAAATGGCATACCGCGAGAACAAAGGTGTGCAGTCCGCGACGCTCAATCTTTACGCTCGCGTTTCCACACCTTCCGGGAAAGTCGTGCAAACCTTTGAACAAGCGATTTCTCGCGATGTTCCCGATTCCTTATTTCAGAAAACATTGCAGCAGGCATCTATTTTTCAAAAAGCGGTCCCGCTCCGGCCGGGACTCTATCGACTAGACGTGGTTGTAAAGGATGTTGAAAGCGGTAACGTGGGCGTCATAGGTACGGCCCTTCGCGTGCCGCGGTTTGAAGACGAAACGCTGGGCGCCAGCACGCTGGTGATTGCCGATCAAATTGAGTCCGTTCCTGCCGGACAATTGGGGCTTGGTCCCTTTGTTTTTGGCTCGTACAAAGTGCGGCCGCGGCTTTCGCGAGAATTTACAGCGGTTGAGAGCCTCGGGCTTTTTTTGCAGATCTATAATCTGCAATCCGATGACGCCATTCACAGGTCGAGTGTTTATGTCACTTACCGTTTGCTCAAAGAACAACGGGAAATTTGGACTACGACGGAAAATTCCGACTCCATGCATCAGACCGGCGAACAGATTACCGTGAATCGGCTTATTCCACTCTCCGCGTTTGCGCCTGGGCGCTACAGCCTGGAGGTTTTGGTGCGCGATCGTGTGTCGGGTCAGTCCATAACTCGGAACGCGGAATTTACTTTAAAGCCCTGAACATCGCAACTATGTGCGCGAGTGCACGGCTTCAGTCTTGTAAGGTGTAGCCGTTCGGATGCGCTTGGCGCCAGTTCCACGCGCTGCGGACAATTGTTTCGAGGCCGGGATATTCCGGTTTCCAGCCGAGTTCGCGCTTGATTTTTTCCGAGCTTGCGACGAGTACGGCGGGATCGCCTGCGCGGCGTGACGATTCTTGCGCGGGAATCGCGTGGCCGGTAACTCTGCGAACGGTGTCAATCACTTCGCGCACGCTGAACCCTTTGCCATTTCCAAGATTGTAGATGAGCTGATCTTTTTCCTTGAGCGCTTCGAGCACCAGCAAGTGCGCCGCAGCCAGGTCGCTCACATGGATGTAGTCGCGGACACAGGTCCCGTCCGGCGTCGGATAGTCCGTGCCAAAAATCGCGAGGTGTTCGCGCTGGCCCAACGCCACCTGAAGCGCGATGGGAATCAAGTGAGATTCCGCATGGTGATCTTCGCCCTGGGCTCCGGCGGCGCCAGCGGCGTTGAAATAACGCAAGCAGGCATATCGCAAACCATGAATGCGATGCAGCCAATCGAGCATCTGCTCCACCAGCAGTTTCGATTCGCCGTAGGCATTGGTGGGCTGCAAAGGAGCATCTTCTTCGATGGGTGTTTTCTCGGGACTGCCATAAAGCGCGGCGGTGGATGAGAAGACGAACCGTTGCACGCCATGCGCGAGAACCGTTTCCAGCAGCGTGAGGGCGTTCGCGGTGTTGTTGCGAAAATATTTTTCCGGCCGCTGCATGGATTCGCCGGCCTCGATGAACGCCGCGAAGTGCATTACCGCCTGCGGTTGAAACTCGGTAAAGATTTGATCGAGCAGCGCGCGATCGGCGATGTCACCGATAATGAGTCTGACCGAAGCATGAAGCGCGGCACGATGTCCATGCGAGAGATCATCGAAAACGACGGGCTCGTAACCGCGATCCAGCAGTTGCGCGACAACCACGCTTGCGATGTAGCCAGCGCCACCGGTTACGAGTATTCTCTCTGCCATGCCTGTGACAGCCTCGTTTCGAAAGAAATTGCAGCGACCTTAATTCGCGCGAGCGGTGTCCGCAGTAGGATGCGAATGCGCTCGCTATTGTGGCAGGTCATTGTAATATGCAGCGCGGAACATTCCGCTGAATCAGATTTTTGGTTTGAACGATTACCGGGATGAGCTCAAAATTTTGCGGTAAGAAGTAAAAGGGAGGCGGGCCAGGTCTTCCCGCCTCCCTTTTTTCCCCTTGCAGGGAAGCCGGCTGACTTGACGGAGGGTGGTCAGCCGGTCGTGTGTTGGCCTAGCTATTAAACCGCTGAAAACGGAAAATCGTTTCGGTCAAAACGAAAAAAAATGAGGAATCCTTATAAAATCTTTATGAAGACGACGCCGGGAAGGCCAAAGACAATCGCATGAACCGGGGCTCCGCACTTAGCGTAGATAACATCCTGCGTTTTCTGCAACTTAGAGTCGATGGAGCTTCGCTTTCGGAGCTTCAGAGAGGGCTAAGGTTGCGCAAATCCGAACAGCGTCCGTTGCTCAAGATTTTAGGTAAGTTGAAGAAACGAAAGGCGATAGTCGAACTAACCGACGGGCGATTCGTACTTTCCTCCCAGCGCCGGGAAAACCAGCCTTCGCGCAACCAACCCGAGGAATCGAGCCCTTCGCACGCGTCCCCTGCAACTCCTTATGGTCGTAATTCGCTTTCCGGCCGCTTGATCCTGCATCAGGACGGTTACGGCTTTGTGGTTCCGGATAAGCCCATGCCGCAGCTGGATCGCGACGTATTTATCCCGCGCGACGCCGTCGGCGATGCCATGCACGGCGACCATGTCCTGATTAATCTCGGCCGCGTTTCACCCGGTCCTGCAGGTCAGCGAGCGGAAGGCCGCATCGTGCGAGTTCTCGATCGTGCGCATCCGACGGTGGTCGGACTCTTTCGCTACGGGCCGCGTGGCAATGTGGTGTTTCCCTACGACACGCGCATTCAGCATCAAGTGGAAATTCCGCCGGGCGATGAGCTCACAGCGTCGCTGCGAGAAAAGTTGGGCGTAGGACACGCGAAGGATGCCGGCCGCGCGCGTCGCATCGGTCGAATCGAGGAACTCGATGGCGCTGTCGTCAACGTCGAGTTGATGCGATTTCCAAAGGGCGGTGTCGCACCGGTTGGGCGGGTGATCGAAATACTCGGCAAGCCCGGTGATCTGGGCGTCGATACGGAAATCATAATTCGCAAACATCATCTGCCGCATGAGTTTTCCGCAAACGTGTTGAACGAGGCGGAGCGGCGCGCGGAACCGGTTCATGCAAGCGATTTGGAAGGGCGCGAAGATTTTCGTAAGCTGCCGATCGTCACGATCGATGGAGAAACCGCGCGCGACTTTGATGATGCCGTGTATGTGGAACGGCGTGCGGACGGTGGCTGGCACTTGCAAGTGCACATCGCGGACGTCGCACATTACGTGCGAACGGCAACCGCACTGGACAACGAAGCGCGGCTTCGCGGAACCTCCGTTTATTTCATTGACCGCGCGGTTCCGATGCTGCCCGAATCGCTTTCGAATGGCATTTGTTCGCTCAAACCGCAAGAAGACCGGCTGGTGATGAGTTGCCTGATGGAATTTGACGCCACTGGGCGCATGCGCGAATCCAGAATGACGCCTGGAGTGATCCGTTCCGCGGAACGCATGACGTACACCAACGTCAATAAAGTGATCGAAGGCGACGCGGAGACCAGCGCGCGTTACGCTCCCTTCGTTCATCATTTTCAGGACATGAAGACTCTGGCGCTCCTGCTCAATGCGCGGCGCAACGAACACGGCTCGATTGATTTCGATTTGCCGGAGCCGGTGATCGAGTTCGACGCCGACCAGAAGATGACCAACATCACGCGCAGCGAACGGAACATTGCGCACCGATTGATCGAGGAGTTCATGCTTTCAGCGAATCGTGCGGTGGCGGGATATTTATTGCGCCGGGGGCTCGAGACGTTGCATCGTGTCCACGAAAAACCCGACGCCCGAAAAGTGCTGGAGTTCGAAGAAATGGCCAAGGCGTTCGGCTACACGCTGGGTGTCGAAGATTTGCATCGTAGAGAAGTTGCCGTGAAGCATGGGCGCGTTCCTGCGCCGGCCAGAGCAGGCCGCCCTGATTCCCGTGGCCACGGGCGCGAACGAGGAATGAAAATTACATTGCCAGGCACGGAAGAAATTAGCATCACGCCGCAACACTATCAGCGATTATTGAAGAAACTCGCCGGGAAGGCGGAAGAACGCATCGTTTCTTATTTGATGCTGCGCTCGTTGAAACAGGCTCGATACGCGGTGGACGCGCTAGGTCATTTCGCGCTGGGCTTCGACGAGTACGCGCATTTCACTTCGCCCATTCGTCGCTATCCTGATCTGATCGTACACCGCACGCTGAAGTGGGCGCTCGCCCATCCGCAACAAAGCGCGCCAGCCGATCCACATCCTGCTCCCCAAGCAGAAGCTGTCGTTTACAGCCACAAACAATTGGAAGAACTTGCTACGGAAACTTCCGAGGCCGAGCGGCGCGCGGCGTCCGCGGAACGCGAACTGCGCGATTGGAAGACCGCGCAATTCATGGAAGAACATCTCGGCGATGAGTACGAAGGACTGATTATTTCGGTACAGAAATACGGATGCTTTGTGGAATTGTTCGAAGTATTCGTCGAAGGACTATTGCCGATCAACGCGTTCGAGGAAGCTGCCGGAGCGCGCTGCATGTATCGCGAGCACGATCACGCAATCGTCGCGGTAGGCGGGCCGGATCGCTCGCGCAGCGGGCGCGGCGCAGCAAAAGCGAAACAGCGCCGGTGGGGGCTGGGCGACCGGGTCAAAGTTCGCGCCGAACGCATCGACCCCATGCGCCATCGCGTGGAATTCGCGCTACTCGATTAAAGTGGACAACTCCGACATTCCGAGCGAAGTAAGGGATCGCTCTTATGCGCGCGGCCAGGGTGACCCGCCAACTAGCACTTGCTGCTTCGCGTCATCGAAAGTGACTCGTTCGCCGGATTGAATCGCCGCAATCGTCATACACAGCGCGACGGAATGGCTGTACCCGGCCTCGATGTGCGCATTGGGCATCTTCCGGCTGCGCACGCATTCCATCCAGTTGCGCACGTTCCCGCTGGTCGCTTCATCCACGCCGGCGTGCGCGCCGCTTTCTACTCCGCCGGATTTCTCAACTAGCGCACGCGAACGCAACTGATTAGCTTTCCTGCCCATCGCTTTGGCGTAATTTTCCTGGAGCCCGCCTTCGCCGGTGATCATGTTCTTGTCGAGGTCCAGCGTTCCGCCGTTCGAATGGTAGAGTTCCTTCACATCGCCCGCTGAATTGGTTTGCCGCGAGGAATACACGACCTGAAATCCTTTCGTCGCATCGTTCAACGGTCCATAGTCGAACACTGCGGTCATGGTGTCCCAGTTTTTGCGGCCGTCGTGCCAGAGATAAACGCCGCCATTGGCAACCACGCTGCGCGGATGCGGCAATCCAGTAAACCAGTGCACGGTATCAATCTGGTGGACCATCCATTGATCCGGAATTCCCGAGGAATACGGCCAGAACAGGCGATACTCGATGTACTTCCGTGGATCGAATTGTTCGAACGGCAGATTGCCGAGAAATAATTTCCAGTCGGTGTCTTCTTCGCGCAATTTTTCGACCAGCGCTGGACGTCTCCACCGTCCCGGCTGATTCACGTTCCATGTCATCTCGACGCTGACGATGTCGCCGAATTCTCCCGACGCGATGAAGTCCTTGGCACGCTGATAATTCCCAGCACTGCGCCGTTGCGTGCCTACCTGCACGATCTTTCCACTTTCCTGCACCGCGCGCCGAATGTCCTGAGCGTCTGACATGGTATGTGCGAGCGGCTTTTCGATGTAAGCGTCTTTTCCTGCCCGCATCGCGGCAACGCCATGCTGCGCGTGTTGAAAATCGGCGGTGGCAATCATTACTGCGTCGATATCCGGCCGGCCAAGAAGCTCAGCGTTATTCCGCTCGCCCGTCACGTCCTTCCCAGTCACTTTTTTCAGGTGCGCCAGACCTTCTTCCCGGCGCAGCTTCCAGATATCGCTGAGACCGGCGAATTCAAAATTCATTGAGGCGGCATGCTGCTGAAAAGCAGGCAGCAGCGCATCGCGGAATCGCTCCGAAAATCCGATCACGCCCACGCGCACGCGATCGTTTGCTCCCAGGATCCGCGCGTAACTGGCCGCGGTAGAATGCAGCGTCACTCCCGCGCCGACGACTTTCAGGAACGACCGGCGTGAAGTCTTACTTACAACGATTTGCGTGTCGTTCATTTCAGTGCTCCCGCTTCGCGAAGTAACGTCTTTGTGCCGGCCATGCTCTGCCGCGTAGATTCTTCCGTGTTCCCCGTGCCATTCCAATGTGTTTCCAGGCTCATCGTGCCCTGGTAACCGTCGCGCATCAGCGCGCGAAATTGCCCGGCGTAATCAATGATGCCACGGCCCATACATTCCCAGTCATAGGTTCCATCCGCCTTTGGTCTAACGTCTTTCAGGTGGGTGTGGCCGATACGATCTTTGGGTAACAGCGCGTAACCTTCAGGAAACACTTTGTCTCCGCGCATTGCTGCGTTAGCCGGATCCCAATTCAGAAAGAAATTTTTTGCAGTGACATGAGAAAGTGTGCGCGCAGCTTCCGGAGCTGTCGCGGTGTTGCATTCATATTCGTTCTCGAGAAGCAGCACAATGTCTTTTTTGGCGGCCTTTTCTGCAGCGTCGCGGAGCTTCGCGTCCATCGCGTCACGATATGGTTTGTCATCATCCAGCCGCCAAAAATCAAACATCCGCACCTTCTTCGTTCCGAACGCATTGGCTACCGCAACCGCGCGTTCCAGCACTTCGTCCTGCTGCGCAAAAGAATAGCTTGCTCCATACGAAGAGCCTTTCGGGCTGTATTTCGATAGCGGCGCGCCGGGCCAGTCCACTTTAAAAAGCGGGCTGGCGATGTCCGTAACTTTCAAATCATGCTGCGTGAGCAATTTGCGCGCCTCGGCGACTTCTTTTTCATCTAGTGCAACAATGTTCTTGTTCCACAAGCCGCGCAACTCGACATAGCCAAGCCCAAACTCCTTCGACGCTACTTCCAGCGCATGTCCAAAGTCCTGCGAAATTTCATCGGTAATCACCGACAACTCAAACACGCAATCCACTTTTGTCTCCGGCCAGTATGATTTTTTCACATAAGGAGCGGCCAGCACAGCAAACGTCGCAGCTCCGCCTTTCTGCATCCATTCGCGTCGCTTCATGGCGCCGAATTCCTCCGCAGCGATTTTACTCCTGCTTTTTCCTACCCGTAAACGGACAACGCTGCTCCGCGGCCACGCTGCGCCGTGATATTCTGTAGTGCTGCCGACATGCGCACATTCCCGTCGGGAGGCAACACCGAATCGTCACAGAGAGGAATTCCAGATCGTGCCTTCATCCACTGCTTCCGCCACATCCGTAAACCGTGTTTTAAATTTCAACGCCGGCCCCAGCGCTCTGCCGCTGCCGGTCCTCGAGCGAATTCGCGAAGAGTTGCTCGATTGGCGCGGTTCCGGTATGTCCGTGATGGAAATGAGCCATCGTTCGCCGGAATTCGAAAGCATCAATGCTGCCGCGGAAGCAGGCCTGCGCAAACATCTGGCGATTCCGGACGACTACGGCGTTATTTTTGTGCAGGGCGGAGGAAGCGCGCAGTTTACGATCGCGCCGATGAATCTATGCTTGCCCGGCAAGCCGGTGGATCTGCTTCATACCGGAACCTGGACAGCGAAAGCGTTGACGGAACTGAAGAAAGGCATCGCGCATCGCGTCGCTGCAACGACGGAGCCGGTAAAGTTCACGCGAGTGCCCCGTAAAGATGAACTTTCGTTCTCACCCGACGCTTCCTACGTTCATCTCTGCACCAACAACACCATCGAAGGTACACAATATCATTCCTTGCCGGAAACCGGCGAAGTGCCGATCGTCGCCGACATGTCTTCAGACATTGCTTCGCGCCCACTCGACGTGAAGAAATTCGGATTGATTTTTGCCGGCGCGCAGAAAAATCTTGGTCCTTCTGGCGCAACCGTGGTCATTGTCCGCAAAGACTTGGCCGAACGAGCCGACAAGAATCTTCCAACCATTTTTCAATACCGCACGCATATCAAAGAAAAATCGCTGTACCATACCCCACCGACCTTCGCAGTCTACATCGTGGGGCTGATGATGGAGTGGATCGAATCGCAAGGCGGACTCACGGGAATTCAAAAGCGCAACGATCGCAAAGCTAAACTTCTTTACGATACGATTGATTCGAGCAACGGCTTCTATCATTGCCCGGTCGAAAAAGGCTCGCGTTCGCTGATGAACGTGGTCTTCCGCGTCGCAGGCGCAAACGGACAATCAGCTGCGACCCATTCCGATGAAACCGTGGAGAAGGAATTCGGCAAGCAGGCTGCCGCGGCCGGATTGGCTGGTACTGCCGGTCATCGCTCCGTCGGCGGCATGCGCATTTCACTTTACAATGCGATAGAACCTGAGGCCGTCGAAACGTTGACCAGCTTTATGCGCGAATTCCAGCGCAAGCGTGGCTGAAAACCGGAGCTCTGGCGCTACGCCGCCGACATTAGCACGTGAAATTTTAGTTCCATATCACGCGTATTCACTCGCCGGCCCGCTACATCTCTGTATCGAGGTGCTTCGTGACCATTTTCTCCGTCGTACTTTTTCTTCATCTTCTGGGCGCGGTGTCTTTGTTCATCGCGTATGGAATTGAGTGGACCGCGTCGTCGCTCTTTCGCAACGCCGCCACCACGGAGCAGGCGCGCTCCTGGCTACGCGTCTTCAAGGTTTCCCCGCCGCTCTCTGGCGTTGGTTTGGGCGTGGTGCTGCTTTCCGGCGGATACCTGGCCTCCCTTTCCGGCGCCATGAAACAAGGCTGGATCCCCGCCACGCTGATCGCTATTTTCATTGCGCTGGTTCTTGGATTTGCGCTGATTCTTCCACGTATGAAGCGTATCCGGGCAGCACTTCCTTCCGTCATTGAGCCGGTTTCCGCTCAACTTCGCGAGCGGCTTTCCGATCCGGTTCTTCTGACTGCAATCCGCGTACGAGTCATGGTGGTAACGGGCATCGTCTATCTGATGGCCGCGAAAATTTCCTTAGCTTCGAGCTTGCTGGCAATCGTAATCGCCATCGTCCTCGGCTTGATCTTCTCAATATCAACCTGGAGCAAGACGCCAGCCGTCGCCGCGAAGGCATAAGTAGACTCGACTCGGGCAATCGTCAGCGCGAGTCAGCGTCCACCTGATATAAGTCGCATCTCGAACAAGAAAAAGCCCGGCGCCTTTGTTGCCGGGCTTTCTTCATTTTGGGTGGATACCTTTTAAGCCAAATCGAACAGCAGCACTTCCGCTTCGTTGACGCCAGCAAGCTCCAGCGCCTTCTCCTTGGAAATTTCCGCGCCATCGCCGGTTTCCAGCGTCTTCCCGTTCAACGTGACGCTGCCCTTCGCCACCTGCACGTAAGCGTGCCGTTCCGGCTTTAGTTGATGTTTCACCCGGTCGCCGGCGCCGAGAATCGTCGCGTACAGTTCGTTGTCCTGGCGAATTTTCACGGAGCCATCCCGGCCATCGGGCGAAACCACCAGCCGCAACTTTCCGCGCTTCTCGGCGTCGGAAAAATTCTTCTGGTCGTATGCAGGCGTGTGCCCCTGTTTGTCCGGGAACATCCAGATTTGATACAGGTGCACCGGTTCAGTTTTTGACGCGTTGAACTCCGAGTGCGCCACACCGGTTCCCGCGCTCATGTATTGCACGTCGCCCGGTTTGATCAGCGAGCCGTTGCCCATACTGTCCTTGTGCGCCAGCGCGCCATCCAGTACATAAGTGACGATTTCCATGTCGCGGTGGGGATGCGTTGGAAATCCTCCGCCACCCGCAACACGATCGTCGTTCATCACGCGAAGAGTTCGAAATTGCACGTGTTTCGGGTCGTGGTACTCGGCGAAGGAAAATGTGAAGCGAGTGTTGAGCCAGCCGTGGTCGGCATGGCCGCGGTCGTTGCTCTTACGAATGTTAATCATCCTGGCCTCCTGATGCGATGGCTCGATAATACTCGTTATAACGACTATTGTCAAGAGGTACATCTAGAGCAACACGGCATCCTCTAAACCCTTTGTTTTCTTCTTTTCACAGCCTCTGCCTCGCTCTATTTTCTCCCCAGGGTTTCGTGCTCTTCTCCTTTGGTGTAGAGTGGGTTGTTGTGAGGTTTGACCGATGGATTCCCTGACTTCCACTGCCGGCAGCACGAAAACCGACGCCGCGTCCTCGCCGCGCGAGACGCTGACCATCACCGACAATCGCACCGGCAAGACTTACGACGTGCCCATAAAGCACGGCACTATCAAGGCCATGGACCTGCGCCAGATCAAGACTGACGCGCGCGATTTCGGCATGATGAGTTACGACCCGGCTTTCAACAACACCGCCTCCTGCGTCAGCCGCATCACCTACATTGATGGCGACGAGGGAATTTTGCGATACCGTGGCTATCCCATCGAGGAACTCGCGGAAAAAAGTACTTATCTCGAAACCGCCTACCTGCTGCTGCACGGTGAATTGCCGACCGAAAAAGAGTTGAAAGATTGGTCCTGGCACATCACCCATCACACGTTCATCCACGAAAGCATCAAGAAATTTCTCGATGGCTTTCACTACGACGCGCATCCGATGGGGATGATGATTTCCACCATTGCCGCGCTTTCGACTTTTTATCACGACGCCAAAGACATCCTGAACGAAGAGTCGCGCCGCAAGCAGACTTACCGCCTGATCGGCAAGATGCCCACCATCGCGGCTTTCGCTTATCGCCATACGCTCGGCATGCCATACGTCTATCCGGACAACGAATTGAGCTATCCGGGAAATTTCTTGAACATGCTTTTCCGCACCACGGAGACGCGTTACCGGCCGAATCCGACGCTGGAGCGCGCGCTGGACATTCTTTTCATCCTGCACGCCGACCACGAACAGAACTGCTCGACCAACGTGATTCGCGGCGTCGGCAGCTCGCATGTCGATCCGTATTCCGCTACAGCGGCGGCAATCGCGGCGCTTTATGGCCCGCTACATGGCGGGGCCAACGAAGAAGTTGTGCACATGCTGCTGGAAATCGGCTCGGTGCAGAAAGTTCCCGACTTCATCAAGCGTGTGAAGGCCGGCGAAACCAAGTTGATGGGCTTTGGCCACCGTATTTACAAGAATTACGATCCGCGCGCGCGCATCATCAAGCGCGTGGCCTACGAAGTGTTCGAATTGATGGGCAAGAATCCCCTGCTGGAA
Source organism: uncultured Acidobacteriota bacterium (assembly GCA_963732135.1). Taxonomy (GTDB): domain Bacteria; phylum Acidobacteriota; class Terriglobia; order Acidiferrales; family UBA7541; genus Acidiferrum. The sequence goes on along the minus strand of CAVSYC010000006.1, from coordinate 465,051 downwards.
ATCGCGCTGGAGTGCGAACGCATCGCCCTCGAAGACGAATATTTCGTAAAGCGCAAACTCTATCCCAACGTGGATTTTTACACCGGCTTGATTTATCAGTCCATGGGATTTCCAATGACCATGTTCCCGGTATTGTTCGCGATTCCGCGGACATCGGGATGGATCGCGCAGTGGCAGGAATTGCTGCTGGATCCCGAACAGAAGATCGCGCGCCCGCGTCAGATTTATCTCGGCCATGGGACGCGCGACTACATCCCAATGGAAAAGCGCTCTTGATTCTTTCTGTTTACCCTTTCCCAGCGAGTTCCTAGCATCGCTTCGCGCCTCTCGCGAGCTTGCGCTATAGTCTGAAAAGAGAGTCGCTTATGTCGCAAGTACCTAGCAATCCATCCAATGCCGGAGCGCGGCGCAGAAGCCAGCGCGTTCTAATGCAAGTCAGCGTTAGACTCCACGGAATCGATACTCAGGGCAAGCCATTTGACGAAGAGGCCGATACATTGGCCATCAACGCGCACGGTGCGCTTGTTTTGGTGCAGGCGCGCGTCACCAGCGGCAGCCTGCTAACTCTGCGCAACAACATCACCAAGGAAGAGCAGGAATGTAGCGTGGTGTTTCTCGGTCCGGTTCGCGGCAACAAAGCGGAAATCGGCCTGGAATTTTCCGCACGCAGGCCGCAATTCTGGCGCGTCGCGTTTCCTCCGGAGGATTGGTCGCCAAGAAATCCCGAAGCACGCACCGCCACCCAGCAACCCAAGCCCGTACACAAGTAAGTTCCCCATTGCGCATTAATCCATCTGAATTTTCCTGAAAAGCTTCCGTTGTGATTCTCCGCGTACTCAGAGCCATGAAAAAAAAACAAAACGCGAGCGGCCTTTCGGCCGCATCGCGCTTTTGCGAGTTCAATCCTAATCCGCCGCAACAGATTTCAATCTACGAGTATGAGACGCAAACGAACGTCAGGATGGCGCATATCCACCAAGTAATAGTCGTCGCCGATCAGCACGATGTAAACATCGTCGTCGTCCGACCAGTCCGCCGGCCAGGCGTCCACATATTCGAACGAGTAGCCGCCGTATGCGAAACGCCGGTTGTCGTGGTGCCCCACATGAAAGTGATGCTCGGTGCCGAAACTGGTACGGAACTTCTCCTCCGGAATCCGGTGACCCTGGCCTCCGCCTCGGTTCGCGTCGTTTCGGCTGGATTGCTCGTGAGTCGCCGACCGATCCTCTTGCCGCGCTCGATCGTCTTGCCGCTGCGCCTGGTCGCGCCGGTCAGTTTCCGGTTTCGCCTTGTCCTTCTCGTTTCTGGTCTCAGGTTTCGCCTTATCGTCAGGTTTGGGTTGCGGTTTTTCCTTCTCCGACGGCTGTTTCTTTTTCTCCTCGTCTTGCTTCTTTGGTTTTTCCTTTTCCTGGTCCGGCTCTTGCGCCGGCAACACTGGAACGCTCGCGAGCGATAGCACCACCGCGAATGCCGCGGCATGGAGAAATTTCATATACACCTGCCTTCCGAGTTTTGGTTCTTACTGGAGGTTAACGGGAGGACGAGTTTAGGCGGAGGACAGCCCTCCATCACACTCCGTACTGGTTGGATTTAGTTCGGCGCGCATAGGTTCCCGAGGATTCGCTGTAAAACGGTAGCGAAATCCCGGTATGCAGCCGCGTGTCGCATGATTAGTAGATGTGGAACGCGCCTTCATGCGGATGGATGCGTACGTCCACCCCGAACGACTCGCTGAGATTCTCCTTTGTAAGCACTTCAAGCTTGGGACCATCCATCAGGATTTGCCCGTCTCGAAGCAAAATGACGCGATCGATTTCCGGAATGATTTCGCTGACATGATGCGTCACCAGAAGGATGGCCAGGCCGGAGCGAGCCAGCTCGCTCATAGTCTCGCGCAGCTGTAACTGCGCGCCGATATCCAGCGCGCTTGATGGCTCATCAAACAGCAGCGTTTCCGGCCGATGGACCAGCGCTCGCGCGATCAACGTGCGCTTCGCCTCACCCGATGACATTTGTACCAGCGGCCGCTCCGCCAGATGAGCAATTCCCAGACGGGCCAGAGCCACATTCGCGCGCTGCAAGTGATCGGCGTCCGGGTGGTGATGCGGAAAGATCCGCGTGCTGCTGAAGAATCCCGATAGCACCACGTCCCGCCCGGTTGAATCCGTAGTGCACGAAGCAAGCAGGTCCGGCGAAACGATTCCCAGGCGCGTGCGCAGTTCGAAAATGTCCCAGCGCTCGCGCCCCAGAATGCGCATCGCGGAATCTTCCCGCGCCAGCGGATAACGTTCCCGTGTGATGGTCTTGATCAGAGTGGATTTGCCGCAGCCGTTCGGCCCCAGGATGCACACATGCTCGCCGGATTCGATGCGCAGCGAGATATTTCGCAGGGCAGCGCGTTCACCGCGAATTACGGTCACATTTTCAAGTTCCAGGAGCGGAGGCACGCTTTAGTGTAGCCTCAGCCACCGCGCGCCGCGAAGCCGCAATACGCGCTCCTGCCTTGTCACGAACCGTGTCACGAACTGGTAGGCTTGGTCTCGCCGTCCAAGATGTCGCGTACCAATCTTCCCAGTCTCGTTGCGCGGTAGGGCTTTTGCAGATACCACGCTCGCGAAAGATTCGCGCTGCGTTCGTCGCGGTCGCGCGAATATCCACTGGTGAAGATCACTCGCAGTTCGGAAAATCGCACGAGCAGCTTATCCGCCGTGGCTGTTCCGCCGAGTCGCGGCATCACCACGTCCAGCACCGCTATTTGTGGAGTATTTTTGTTCGCAAAGGCGCGACTCCGTTGGGCGAATTGCGGTAAAGCGAATCGAGTTGCGCCAGCTGCCGGTGATAATCCGATTCATTAGCCGGACCTATGGCCATCACCCTGGAATTCATCGGTCTTTCCTTTGCGTGCAGTCGCAAAGCAGCCGCTCGTTGGCATTTTTCGCGCTGCGCGAATAGATTTCAGCGCACGAATTCGCGAGCGCGACACCAGGTTCTTGGCGCGCAGCTGGGCTATGCAACAACACAACCGCATTACCGAGACTGGAGAGGCAGTCCTCTAAGCGAATCTATATTTTGAAAGGGGAAGATAGTGTTGGCTGGCGCTGCGCGCCTGTTCAAGTGGGATGTTGGCGTTGCGGCGAATCGGTCCGCGGGGAAGCCCGATCCTCGCGCCGCAGGAGAAACGCGGCAAGCCCGGAAATCAGCCCCCCAGCTACGATAATGCCTTCCCACGCCAGGCCCGACGCCAGCACCAGCGACGCACGGGCGCCAAACGGCAAAAGCAAGCCTACCAGGACGGCTTCGCGGATGCCCATGCCCCCCTGTGTGAGTGGAAGCAGCGCGGCAATCTTGGCCAGCGGCCACGCGAATAGCCATACCCGCAATGGCAGAAACAGGCCACAGGAGATGGCTAAAAGCGCGTTCAGCACTATAAAAGTCGCCTGTACAAACAAACCAAGCAGCCAGCCGGTAACAAGGACCTGTGGACGTTCGCGCACCGACCGTAGCGCGTGACGTAAGCGCGCCAGCCTGCGCAGAAATCGCCGCGAGCGGCCAGTAAATAATAGTTTTCTTAGCGAGAAAATCACGACTGCAACGACAAGCGAGATTCCGCCGACGATGAGAAGAAACTTACGCGCCATTGCGCTGAACTGTTCCGGAAGCGAACCCGGCAGCAAAATTAATCCTATCCCCACTAGCGTGGCTTGCGCAGCCACGTCAATGAATCGATCCACAACATTGCCTGCGATAACCGCTGCAGGGCGCGGGCTGCGCCGCAAACCCACCGCGATTCGAACCACATCGCCGCCAATGATGGACGGCAGAAAAAGTGTCCCGAACAGTCCGCCGAGATAGCATTGAGAGCTGGTCGAAAAATTGAGCTGCGAACCTGCGGCGTTCACGACCATGCGCCATTTGACGATGCCAATTGCGTGCGCGCACAAATAAATAATCAAAATGATTACAAGACGAATCGGTCGAACGCTGGCAAGCGCGGTGCGCAGTTGAGCGATGGGAAGAAAATGAAAGAGAATTGCAAAAACGGCGAGCGCCGCTATCCATCTGAAAGTTGTTATCAGGCGCGCGCGGAATTTGCTCCGCGGCTGGTGCGCTCCGATCATTTTACGCTCGGCATAATTTGCACAATCACGGCACGGCCGAATCCCCGTCGGTTGTAAAGTCGCTGTGAATCACGCGGCGTCAGTCAGGTGCCGGAAGTCGCGCGGCTCGCGGTCTGGACGGAGAAAATTTCCTCGATTTTTTCCGCCAGCACAAAATCCAGATCGCTGATGCCCTTTACGCTGTGCGTGACCAGGTCAAAAACAACTTTGTTCCAGACGTTTGACCATTCCGGATGGTGGTTCATGGCTTCAGCAACCAGCGCCACTCGGGTCATGTTGCCGAACGCGGCGTTGAAGTCCTTGCACTCATATTGTTTGTGAAGTTTCCCGGCAAGCAGTCGCCATCCAGGCATGCGGCTGAGAAGTTTGTTGATTTCATCGTCTGCCAATTTACGTGCTGGCATGCTGCACCTCCTCGATAACTGTTTCAGGCCAACTATTTGGTACTTTGCTCCGCCTCATCAAGCACACCCGGCAGTTTCCTCTGCCTGAGACATTATGAATCCGCAAGGCTGTGACGCGCCAGCCTCGAAAGCTTCCAGCTATCTCCGTCCCCCCGCCTCGGCCGGAATCGCTTCGTATGCATGTGAATTGATTGCCTGCGCAGGCTGAATCCTTTATCTTATAAGTTTCGCTGCGCGCAAAAATTCGTTAGTGAGCGTCGAACTTCAATGTGGAGACTTCGCGATTGCGAAGACGGAGATCCAGGTGAAAAAGAAGATACGCGCGATTCAGTATGGGATTGGGCCGATTGGCGCTTCGATTGCCAAACTGCTGCGGGAAAAGGCCTCGGTTGAAATCTGCGGAGCGATTGACAATGATCCCGCCAAAGTCGGGCGCGACCTGGGCGAAGTAGTGGGAGCAAGCGACTCGCCGTGGGGCGTAAAAGTTACCGACAACGCCGAAGAAGTTTTGTCGCAGGCGGCGGACATCGTGATGCATACCACTTCGTCCTCGCTGGAAAAAGTGGCCGACCAATTGATCGAATGTTTGAAAGCCGGTTCGTGCGTGGTTTCAACTTGCGAAGAATTGTCCTATCCCTATCGCGCCAATGCGGAGCTAGCGGATAAAATCGATAAAGAAGCCAAGGACTGGGGCGTAGCGCTGGTTGGTACTGGCGTGAATCCGGGCTTCGTGATGGACAAGCTGCTGATTACGCTGGCAGCGGTTTCGCAGCGCATCGAACACGCCAAGGCGTTGCGCATCGTGGACGCATCGAAACGCCGATTGCCCTTGCAGAAAAAAATCGGCGCGGGGTTGAGCGTTGAAGAATTCCGCGAAAAAGTTAGCGAAGGCGTCATCAAGCACGTAGGCTTGCCCGAATCAGTAGCGATGGTCGCGGACGCCTTAGGCTTCACAGTAGACGAAATTACCGAATCGATCGAGCCAAAGGTCGCCACCGAGCGGGTGCAAACCGAATATCTCACGGTAGAAGCTGGCCAGGCTGCCGGCGTTCACCAAATCGCCCGCGGCCTCTCCAACGGCAAAGAAGTCATCTACATGGAATTGCAAATGTACGTAGGCGCAAAAGACCCAGCCGACACTGTAACCCTAACCGGCCACCCCAACATCAGCCTGACCATTCCCGGCGGCTCCCACGGCGATATCGCCACCGCCTCCGTAGCCGTAAACTCTATCCCGGTAATCCTCGACGCCCCCGCAGGCCTCCGCACCGCCAAAGACCTGCCCATAGGCTTCTTCTCCCCCAACGCAAAGCCGTAACTGTCAGGTGCCGCCACCAGAGAATATGGGTTCAGGAGAGCAGCAGAAGTGGGAGCTTTCTCCTGAGCAGTGAGAAGTCGGAGTCGGCGGTCACCAGAGTCGCGTGTTGGAGCAGCGCCAGGGACGCGGCAAAACAGTCGGCGTAAGGGAGTTTATGCTGCGCTTTGAGTTCGGCGGCGAAACGGGTCTGTTCTTGATCCGCGGGGACTATGCCTATTGGTAGTTGGGCGATCTCGTCGATAATCCGGCGCGCAACTCCGGCACCCGATGTGTTCCAGATGGAATAGTAGGTTTCGCCCCAATTTACGACGCTCATCGCCAATTTGGCTTTCCCGTCGCTGGCCTGCTGTAGTAGCTTCGCCAGTTTTTCCGCGCCACCTCGGTTTTCGTAAATCGTGATGATCGCGCTCGCATCTAGCACGAAGCGGCTCACCGATAACGTTCCTCACGTCGGGTTTTGAGTAGGAATTCGAGCGCGGAAGGCTTGTCCTTCAGCGAACCGCGGATGCGCTGGATAAATTCGTTGGTGATGGGCTGAAGGATCAAGCGGTTGTCCTCTTCGATAAACGCGACTTTGGTGCCCTTGCGGATTGAGTATTTCTTGCGAAGGCGCGCCGGAATGACAAGCTGGCCTTTGCTAGTGACAGTAGCTTGTTCGTGGCTCAAGGGAAGCCTCTCAAGTAGAGTATACTCGGGCAATAAAGTAAGTCAAGGTGACCTGTGCCTTACTTCTTCACATGTATCTTACAATATAAAGACCGGATACCATGACTCCGATGAAGCTGTCCAGCCGACTATTTCGACCAATACTTATAGATGGCTGCGTAGTCGAGATCCTCTTTGGAGGCGCCCTTGACGGAGTTGTAGATTTCGCGGGACGCGGCTGCAGCGGGAAGTGGAATGCCAAGCTGGTTGCCGAGTTCCAGAGCCAGGCTCATATCCTTGTGCATCAGGCGCAGCGGAAAACTTGGCGTATAGTCGCCGTTCAGCATCACCGGAGCTTTTACGTCGAGAACGCCGGAACGGGCCATGCTGGCTTGCATCACTTCGACCAATTTTTCTCCGGAAAAGCCCGCGCCGGTGACCAACGCGAGCGCTTCGGCGAACGCGTCTACCTGCAGAGCCAGCAGCAAATTCATGGCCAGCTTGACGGTTTGCCCCGCGCCGTTGGGCCCGAGGTGAAAAAGTTTGTTGCCCATGGCGGAAAGGACGGGCCGCGCAGCCTCCAGCGTTTGCGAATCGCCGCCAATCATAAAGAGTAGCTCGCCTTTCTCCGCGCCCCAGGTGCCTCCCGTGACCGGCGCGTCCAGAAAGCGAACTCCTGCCGACTTTGCAGCGTCCGCAATTTTGCGCGCAAGCGCGGGCGAAACAGTGCTGGAGTCAATATAAATTGCGCCCTTCTTCAGCGCGGCAAAAGCGCCGCTGGATTCTTCGTTGGCGTTCGACCCAGAGTCCCAGAGAACCTCTTCCAGCGCAGGTGGATCGCTAACGATCGTGATCAGAACATCGGCGGCAGCGGCAGCTTCTTTGGGAGAAGCTGCGAGCCGCGCTCCCGCAGTGACAAGAGCATTGGCGCGCGACGCGGTGCGGTTCCACACGACCAGCGGAAATCCGGCTTTCAGAAGATTGTGGCCCATAGGACGGCCCATGAGGCCAAGTCCGATGAAGCTGACAGTAGGTTGTGGCAAGATTGCCTCCAGAAGTTGAATGTAGCTGGCGACGTTGGAACTTCAGTCTATCGCAGAGACGAAAGCGCTGCATGGCCGCAGAAAGCACGGAGAGATTCCTTCCGACAAAATCGGTACCCTCGGTCGGAAGGACGGGAGTAACAGTTTTTGCGTTGAAGTTGTTTTGAGTTTAATGGCAGCTATTACAGCTCAGGCGGTTTTTGGGCGCTGAGCAATAGGGAGCAGGGCAGCGGTACCAGACGCGTGCGCTGCGTTTGCGCGTAATTTGGCGTGTAACTCGGCGTGCAGTTCGCGACCGGCAGAGGCTGGAGATTCGTCCCGTCGCACCGGGTTTTCCATTGCAGCTTCGCGAACGGTTTCCGATTCTTCCACACGAAGAATGCATTGATACGGGATTTCCCAGCGGAAATTCTTGATCTGACCATGCTGCTCGTAGTGTTGTTCAAGGAAGATAGAGCGGCCGGAATCGGCGACGAATGTTCCGGAGGCAGGAAGGCAAATGTCCCCGGCGCGATACTGCACATCTACAAAACGGCCAAGAAACGCGGCGTAACGGGCCATGCAGCGAGTTTCCTCACGGATAGTTCTATCGTCAATAGTACGAATGGATAGATGAGAAGAAAATTGTGGAAAATGTTCCTGAATGAAACTACCGCGACCCAAGATTTGCGGAGCAGCCGCGGTTTAGCGGGACAAATCGGCAAGGACCGCTTCGGCTGCGCGACGTCCGCTGAGCATCGCGCCATTGATGGAAGCGTTGTCGCGGTGGTCTCCACAGACGTAAATGCCCGGACGAACGCGAACCGGGCGCTGCGGCGGCTCAAGCGCGCCGGGATATTGTTGCGGCTGCGCATGCGGAATGCGGTAGCTCTTCAGGTAGCGCCAGGAGCTGGCGATCGGACCGAACCAATTTTTCATTTGCGCAATCACAAAACCGCTCAGCTGCTGGTCGGTGAGTTGTTGTGTGCCGAGCACACTGACGGAGACCAGCGACTTGCCGGCAGGAGCGTAGGACCGAGCAATCTGGCTGATGACCGCGAAATTGTTTACAGGGCCGGCGCCATCGCCATTCAGCACCAGCATGGGATGTGGAATCGGCGGCTCGTCAGTGGAATAGTAAAAGCACGAGGCGCTGCGTGAAGCGGGTTCAGCTTCGCCGACGAGATGCGCGGCGGAAGGGCCATCCGCGGCCACCACGATGGCGCGAGCGCGCAAAGATTCTCCGCCGGTAAGTGTGAGCTCGTTTTCATGCAGCGATTCGGCGTGCGCGTTCAAGCGGATGGTGTCTGCCGGCAGGTGCGAAGCAACTTGAGCGGGAATCGTTCCCATACCGCGCGCGGGAATAGCGATATCGCCTTCCGCTAACATTTTGAAAATAAATTCAAACATGCGGCTGGAGGATTTCAGTTCGCCATCGAGCAAAATGCCGCCAAAAAAGGGGCGAAAAAAACGGTGGATGAATTCGTCGGAGAATCCGGCGGCGGCTAGAGCATCTTTTGTGGAGCGTTCAGGGCGCTTGAAAATCCGGTCGATGGAAGTGCTGCGAAGGCTGGAACGGAGCCGCAGGATGCGCAGCTTGTCAAAAAATCCGCCGAAATCAGAGCGCAGAGCTTCGCTCCAGGCGCCGGGAGTGCGCCAGGGATCTACAAGCTTGTTCAAGCGTCCAGCAAACCAGGAGAACGCACCGGGAGCGAATTTTTTCAAATCCAGAGCGTGATAATCGAGTGTGCGCTGCGCTTCGGGATACGCGGTGAACAGGACTTGAAAGCCGCGGTCCAGCAAAAATCCTTCGACTTCATCGGTGCGGACACGACCACCAATGCCGTCGGAAGCCTCAATAATTTGAAAAGATATTCCGGCGTCGGCGAGGTGGCGAGCACAAGCGAGGCCGGCAAGCCCTGCGCCGATAATAAAAACATCCGAACCGTTGGACATTTGTATGGAGGGCTCCAGATAGAGCCCGCTCCTTTTGTATGGAGGGCTCCAAGTAAAGCCCGCTCCCCCGCGCGATTCTCCCGGTAACGCTGACCAAATGCAGCTACATTCGACTCTTCACGGTTGTAGGTGAAGTGAATATCGTGCGGCAAGTCGGCGGCTTGGCGCAAGAGCGGGTTGCGGGCCAACACAAATCCACCTGGAGTCTAACTTGGCTTGGGTCCAACCGAGCGGCTGGGATTACGCGGCGGTGGCAAGCTGCAGATAGTCGGGACGATCGGAAACCAGTTTGTGGCGGAATGCGTTCTTGATCTGACTGTTTTGCAGGAGGAACGCACCGGGCATGCGTTGCACGTCGCCCGCGGGAAGGAGGGCAAAATTACCTTGGAGCCAGGACAGCAACATACGATAGAGACTTTCGCGGTTCAAATACTGGCGCAATTCGGCGCGGGTCAGTCCAAAGGCTTCGTAGAGCTTGCCCTCGGGATCAGCGAAGCGCGGCAGATCGTCCAAATGATAGGGAGCGAAAAATTTCGCAGCGCGCTCTTCGGTGCCCAGGTGCACGAACGCAATTTGCGTCCCCTGCTTTTCGATCTGAGAACGAAGTTTCGCTAGCTCGGCGACCGCCTCGCGGCAGAAGGTTCAACCAAAATGGCGAAGAAGCACCAGCAGCAGCGGACGATCCTGGGAAAGCGCGTGAATCGTCTGGCCGGACTGCGAGCGGTACGACTCCAGCAATTGCGGATCAATTCGTTTTGCCTGAAACATCGCTGCCATTATCCTTGCCGATTTTTGCGCAACAGGCAAATTTCTGTCGCGTCACACGATGAGGCCTGAGCAAAACGAGGTATAGGGAACCATGATGTGAGCCTGCTGTGAGCCGTGATGCTTCGAATGGATGGTCAGGATTTTCACGCAAGTTCGGCGAAACTTCGAGACGCGGATTCGAACCGACCAAATGCCAGTTAGCGTCCAGCAGGTGAACTGAACCCACCGGGATTCGAGGTGTAGATGATGAAACCGGCGACAATCAGGCTGAGAAGAAGGATCATCAGCACATTGGAAATCTTTCGGAAATAGCGGCGCCGCGCCAGATAATCACGCGGTATGGCCGCCCAGCGGTAACCGAAGAAGGAACGCGAATGGTTGGTTCTTGAGCCCATAAGAAACTCCAGTAAAATTGACAAACCTTATCCAGACGGAGAGCTGGCGGCGTTCAGGGAAGGCTGTGAGGGAAGAGTGGGTTCCCGGCAGGAGACTACATCCCTTTTCAGCTCCGGGACGATTCTAACAAAATTCTCACAGAGTAAACGGTAATTCTTTGCGTCTGGTGCAATCAAAAACCACCACGGGCGCCACGCAAATTGCTGAAAACAAGCCAGTTTTGGTCCAGTCCCGTGGTACGTTAGCGCGCATAGAAGACTCCTTCAGATGGACGTTTTCAAAACGGAGATCTCAGCGGCGCGGACCACTCCCGATGGTTGGCGTTCTGCGAATTTTTCGCTAGTCGCGCGAACGCTCACGAAATGGGAGGGTGCGAGCGCTCGACCAGATCACCTTGACATTTCCTGCTGACAAGCTATTTTGGGCACTCGGTTTTTTCGCAACGATCATCGGAGGCGATTGCCATGATTCGCAGAGTTATGGTGTTAACGGCGTTGTGTTTTTTGCTGCTATTGCCGGCATTTGCGCAACAGAAACAACCCTCGAAGTCTTACGTATTGAAAGCAGCGCGCATGTTCGATGGAAAGAGCAATGCGATCGTTGCGCCCGGTATCGTGGTGATTGCCGACGGCAAGATCACGGGCGTCGGAGCCGGAGCGAATTTGCCCAACGACGCGGAAGTGATCGATCTGGGGGACGCCACGTTGTTGCCCGGATTTATTGATGCACACACGCACCTGACCATGATGTATCGCGAGGATTATGCGAGGGCTGCGCTCGATGGATTGCGGAAGCCGATTCCAGAGATGGCGCTGGACGCCAGTGTGAACGCGCGAATCACTTTGCTGGCCGGTTTCACGACGGTGCGCGACGTCGGTTCGCGGGATTATCTGGACGCGGGCTTGCGAAATGCGATCGAACGCGGCGTCGTGCCGGGGCCTCGCATGCTTGTGGCGGTACACGCTATCGGCGCGACGGGTGGACATTGCGACGAAACCGGATACCGCGAGGGAGCGCTGGGTCCAGAGACCGGGCCGGAAGTGGGCGTGGTCAACGGACCGGATGAAGCACGCCGGGCGGTTCGCCTGGCACACAAGTACGGCGCGACGATCATCAAGACTTGCGCGACGGGAGGCGTGCTTTCGCTGGCCGACGCCGTGGACACGCCGCAACTGACGCAAGCCGAACTGGACGCGCTGGTGGATGAAGCGCATGCTTTGCGGCTTAAAACCGCGGCGCACGCTCATGGCGCCGAAGGAGCGAAGCGCGCCATTCGCGCGGGAATTGACTCCATCGAGCATGGATCATTCCTTGACGATGAAGCGCTGGACATGATGAAGCAGAAGGGCACCTACTACGTGCCGACGCTGATGGCGGTGCAGGGATTGACGGAACAGATCCAAAAAGGAGTTCCGATTCCTCCGGCCATCAAGGTGAAGGCCGAAGACGCCATCGCGCACGTACATCTCACGTTTCAAAAAGCGCTCGTGAAGAACATCAAGATCGGGTTGGGAACCGACGCCGCGGTTTATCCGCACGGTCGCAATGCGGAAGAATTCCACCAGATGGTGGATTTGGGAATGAAGCCAATTGATGCGCTGAAGGCTGGAACTTCCAGCGACGCGGATTTGTTGGGACTGGCAAATAAAATCGGAACGCTGGAAGTTGGCAAACTTGCCGACGTGGTCGCCGTGCCCGGCGACCCGGTACAAAACATTCGGCAGACGGAACATGTTTTCTTCGTAATGAAGGAAGGCGTGGTTTACAAGAACGAAAACCCGAAATGAACCATGGTTTGGTTCGAACGCCCGGTGAGGTAAGAAGACATGAAGGACCTGCCCGAAGTGATCGCCAAGTATCTCTCGGATTATTACGTGATGGTGCGCGAACAGACGCATCACTGGGTTGATCCGCTGAGCGACGAACAACTCTGGCAGCGGCCGTTCGCGCACGGAAATACGGTTGGCCACGTCTTGCTTCACATGACCGGCAATTTGAGTTACTACATCGGGGCGCGAGTCGCCGGCAACGGCTACGTGCGAGACCGCGATCGCGAATTCAACGAGCCGGAGCCTAAGCCAAAAGCCGAAGTGTTGGCCGCGTTTGATCGTGCGATTGCGATGGTGATCGCGACGATTGAAGACCAGTCCACGGAGGACTGGATACAACCGTACTCCGCGGTGCGCGAGCCCGAAGCTGCGGAGCGCTTTGCCATTTTTTTGCGCTGCGCGGGGCACGCCTATCATCACGTCGGGCAGTTAATTTATCTGTCGCAAGAGCTGCGCAAGTAAATTTGCGGTCCAACTCCAAGAGAGCATCGCGAAACGAATTGCCTTCCGGTTACAATCGCAAGCACACAGATGAGCGATTCGCCGCTTCCACTCTCAACATACTCTTCACAACATCGCGTTCGCGAATGGGGAATTGCGGTTTTGATTTCAGCGAGCGTATCGCTGGCCCTGCTGGCGCCTTTTTTCCGTCTGGGAACCGCTTCTGGACACGATATTGCCTTTCACATGGCCTCGTGGCTGGATGCCGCCGGCCAGTGGAAACAAGGCATACTTTTCCCGCGCTGGACGGAGTGGGCCAATTTCGGTTTTGGCGAGCCGCGATTTATTTTTTATCCGCCGCTGTCGTGGGTCTTCGGCGCGTTTCTGGGAACGATCCTGCCCTGGCAATCGGTGGCGGCGGTTTTTATCGGATGCGTGCAGACATTTGCCGGACTCTCCGCTTACGCGCTCTTTCGCCGAATTGCCGATTCGCGATTCGCGGCGCTTTTAGGGGCCGCATGCTTTGCGGCGAATCCCTACAGCTTGCTCATCATTTATATGCGCAGCGACTTCGCGGAGCTGCTGGCCATAGCGATTTTTCCGCTTCTGATGCTAGCGACTCTGCGATTGATTGGATTGTTACCGAGCGCAAGTGACCTTCAATTCCACAAAATAGCTCTCTTCGCGATGCCATTTTGCGCAGTCTGGCTTTCCAATGCGCCCGCGTCAGTCATCGCGACTTATAGTGTCACGCTGCTCTTTATCGTGGCCGCTTTGCGGCAGCGTTCTGCCTGCGTGCTAATAAATGGTGCGGCGGGAATGGCGCTGGGATTCGGACTGGCCTCGTTTTATCTGATTCCCGCAATTTACGAACAACGCTGGGTGCAAATTTCCGCGGCGCTTTATGGCGGACTGACGCCCGCTGACAATTTCCTCTATGCAAAAACTTCCGACGCGGAGCACGATGCATTCAATCGCATCGCGTCGCACATCGCGGTACTTCTGGCTTTGTGGGCGATCTGCGCGGCGTTGACGGCCTGGCGCACTATTTCGCGTGCGAACACGGGCAATCTGAAATCCAATCATTTCGTTTTGCTGGCGGTACTCTCGTTGTCCGCCATCGTTCTGATGTTTCCGGTTACGAATGTGCTATGGCGATTTTTACCGGAGCTGCGCTTCGTGCAGTTTCCCTGGCGATGGATGTCAATGATTGCGTTATGCGCGCTGATTTTTACGGCGGCTGCGGCGCGCGGATCGCTGCGCTGGGCGTGGTTCTTCCTGGCTGCCGTGACGATCGCTGCTTCGGCGTACTATTCGGTGAAACATGCCTGGTGGGACACAGAGGATATGCCGACGCTGCAGGCGGCGATAAAGGATGGCATCGGTTTCGAAGGCACCGACGAGTACGATCCGGCGGGAGATGATCACGCGGACCTGCCGCAGAGCCAGGCGCGCGCTTATGTCCTGCGTCGTGACTCCGCTCCGCTCGCGCAAAACGAACCAGTCGTAATCGTGGAAAAATGGAATGCGGAGCATCGCGCAGTTCGTGTGGTCAGCAAGAATCCAGCGAATGTAACGATTCGATTGCTGAAATATCCGGCGTGGCGCATCACCGTAAATGGCGAAGCGGTGGCAGCGTCGCATTCGGAAGGAACAGCGCAGATGATCGTTCCGGTTCCCGCCGGTGAATCGGAACTGTGCATGGACTTTACCCGCACCACGGATCGCACGCTCGGCGGGTGGATCTCGACCGCCAGCCTCATCGCATCAATGTCAATTTTGTTTTACAGGAGAGGTTCGCCGCAAATTACGAAGGTTTAGCGGCGATCCACGGCGGGATGACGCACGTCCTGGCCTTGCACCAGGTAAATCACGTCTTCGGCGATATTGGTGGCGTGATCTCCGATACGTTCCAGGTTTTTTGCCACCAGGATCAATTCGAACGCCGGAAACACTACGCTGGAATCGCCCATCATGTAAGTCAGCAGTTCGCGGAAAATCTGGTCGCGGTAGTGATCCACCTTGTCATCGCTCATCAAAACTTTGCGCGCCAGGTCCACGTCGCGGCGCACAACGGCGTTCAACGCATCGCGCATCATTTCTTCCGCCACTTCGCTCATGCGCGGCAAATCCACGTAAGGCTTCACCCGTGGGTGCCGCAGAATACGCATGGCACCTTGCGCGATGTTTACCGCTTGATCGCCGATGCGTTCTAGATCGTTGTTGATGCGCGAAACGGCCAGGACGAAGCGCAGGTCCATGGCCATCAATTGATGCAACGCCAAAAGTTGCACGACGCGGTCGTCAATCTCCAATTGCAGCTCGTTGATCGCGCCTTCTTCGTCGAGCACGCGCTTCGCCAACTGTTCGTCGGAATCCAGCACCGCGTGCACCGCCTGATGCACGGCGCGCTCCGCCAGGCTGCCCATCCACAGCAGGCGTTCTTTCAATTCATTCAGGTCTCGTTCGAAATGGCGTTCCATGGAGTCCTTTCGTTCATTGCGCTTCGACTCAGAATTCTAAGAGCGATTCCTTCCGACCAGGTCGGAACCCTCGATCGCTGCGCCCGGAGTGACGGCTGATGCCCGGCGCGCGTACGCTTCTCAGCCGAAGCGTCCGGTGATGTATGCCTCCGTGCGCGGATCGGTCGGCGTAGTAAAGAGTTGCGGCGTCGGATTGAACTCTACCAATTCGCCGACCAGAAGAAACGCGGTGAAATCGCTGACGCGGGCGGCCTGCTGCATGTTGTGGGTGACGATGACGATGGTGCAGGAATCCTTAAGCTGCACCAGCAATTCTTCCACCTTGGCGGTGCTGATGGGGTCGAGCGCGGAGCACGGCTCGTCCAGAAGGAGCACTTCCGGTTCGACGGCCAACCCTCGCGCGATGCACAGACGCTGTTGCTGCCCGCCGGAAAGCTCGTAGGCTGATTTATGCAGCTGATCTTTTACTTCGTCCCACAACGCCGCGCGACGCAAACTTTTTTCCACGATCTCCGCGATGGGCGCCTTGGCGCCATTGATCTTGGGGCCGTACGCGACATTTTCAAAAATAGATTTCGGGAAAGGATTCGGGCGCTGGAAGACCATGCCGATTTTTCGACGCAGCTGCGTGACGTCCTGGGAGAGAATATTTTGCCCATCAATCGATATTTCGCCTTCCAGGCGAGCGTGACGGACGGTTTCGTGCATACGATTAAAGGTGCGCAGCAGAGTAGACTTGCCGCAGCCGGATGGGCCGATCAGGGCGGTTACGCGGTTAGTGGCAATGCCCAAATTTATATCGAAGAGGGTTTGCTTCTCCCCATAGAAGAAATTCACCTTGGAAACATTCATGCGCATGGAGGCGGGCGCAGCAGTTTCGCGGCTGGTGTTCGCTATTCCGGTTGGTTTTAAGTTCACAGACAATCCTGGCCTCGTAGATGCTGACATGTTTTAGGACCTCGGTACCGCTGCTCCCCGGGACAGAACCACCCGCGCGACTATGTTGACAATCAGAATCAAACCCAGCAGCACCAAACCCGCGGCCCATGCCTGGCGCTGCCAATCCTCATAAGGTGAAAGTGCGTAGGTGTAAATCATTACAGGCAAGGATGCGGTCGGCTGGCTCACGCCGGGACTCCAATAACGATTACCCAGAGCGGTAAAGAGCAGCGGCGCCGTTTCTCCAGCTACGCGGGCAAGGGCCAGAAGAATTGCGGTCAGAATTCCGCGATAAGCGGCAGGGACGACCACACGAGCAATCGTCGCCCACTTGCCGGCGCCCAGGGCCATGGAACCCTCACGGAGAGCACGCGGCACAGCTCGCAAGAATTCTTCCGTATTACGCAAGGTGATGGGAATCATCATTATTCCGAGGGCAAAGGCGCCTGCAAGCGTCGAGAAATGGCCGAAGGGACGGACGGCGACAGCGAACGCGAAAATTCCGATCACTATGGACGGCGCGCCATTAAGCAGGTCAGCGGCATATCGCACCGTAAATGCCACTTTGCTGCCGCTAAACTCCGCAAGATAAACTCCTCCGAAAAACCCGAGAGGAACGCCGAACAGGGTGGCCAGGAAAAGAAGCTTGGCGCTGCCGATGATGGCATTGGCCATTCCTCCTCCGGTTTCACCAACCGGCGCTGGCAGTTTTGTAAAGAAGTCCCAGTTGATTGAGCGACCGCCGTTATAAACAAGGTAGCCGAGAATCAAGAACAGAACTGAAACGGCCACCAGCGCGCAAACGCCGGTCATTGCGAGCATAAAACCGCTCACTAGTTTCCGCCAGCACAGACGATAGTTCATGCCTGCCCCATTCCGCTGCCCTTTTGCGTGGTGAGCATCATCATAAGTCGCGCCAAGCCATTCAGGATAAACGTGATCAGGAAGAGTACCAGGCCGAGCTCGACGAGCGACTGAAGGTAAAGGTCTCCCGTGGCTTCAGTAAATTCGTTGGCGATTACGGCGGCGATGGAGTAGCCGGAAGAAAACAGCGAAGCGCTGATAGTGGGCGTGTTGCCGATCACCATGGTTACCGCCATGGTTTCGCCGAGGGCGCGCGCCAGGGCCAGGAAAATCGAACCCATGATGCCGCCGCGGGCAAAAGGAACTACAACTTTCCAGGTGGATTCCCATCGGGTAGCGCCGAGTGCGAGAGCGGCCTCGCGCTGGTCGCGCGGCACGGCAAGAAGTACTTCGCGCGAGACGGAGATGATGTAGGGAATTACCATGATCGCCAGTACGATTCCGGCAGTGAAAAAGCCAATGCCGTAGGCCGGACCCTGGAACAACGGAATAAAGCCCAAAGTCTTCTTCAATGCAGGCTCCAGCCAGTCCCGCATGATAGGAACGACAACGAAAAAACCGAGAAAACCGTAAATTACACTGGGAACCGCGGCCAGCAAGTCAATCAGAAATTCCAGCGGATCGGAAATCTTCAAAGGAGCGAGTTCAGCCAAAAAAATTGCTGCCCCGATTCCCAGAGGAACAGCGATGATCAGCGCGATAGCGGCGGTGACCAGGGTTCCATAAATGAACGGTAAAGCGCCGAACTGGTCGGAGATTGGATCCCAAAGGCGAGTCACAAAAAATTTCAACCCGAACTGATGGCGTGGCAGCACGGACTGTTTCCATAGCTCAAGCACCATTAGAACGGTGATAATCACAACCGAGGCGGCACACAAAAACGTCAAAAGCCTGGCAACCTCATCACCCTGTCGCAGGCGTGAAACAAACGAGCGCGGGGCCGCTACGGGACCCGCGCTCGGTAAATTTGTGCTGGTTGCGGACACGTTATTGAATCTTGCTGAGCGCTTTCTGTTCCTTGGCAACGACCTCAGACGGAAGCTTGGCGTACGCGAGGTTTTCCGCGAAGCCCTGTCCATCGGTCAGCATCCACTGAACGAAGGTTTTTAGAGCGTCGCGTTTCTTAGCATCAGAAAACTTGCTGGGCACAAGCAACCAAGTGAAGCTGGAAATCGGATAGACCGTCTTCCCCGGTGCATTGGTGATGGATACGCGGAAATCATCGGGCATGGTCTTGATCGTGCCAGCGGCAGCGGCGCTAACGCTCGCCAGGTCCGCCTTGATGAAATCCCCCGCCGAGTTCTTTACCTTTCCGTAGGGCATTTTGTTCTGAATGGCGTAAATCAATTCCACATAGCCCATGGCATTGGGCGTTTGTTTAATCAGTCCGGCAACGCCTTCGTTGCCTTTTCCACCAAGTCCCACGGGCCAGGCCACCGAAGTACCTTTGCCGACTTTGTCTTTCCAATCGCTGCTAACCTTGGACAAATAGTCCGTCCAGATATAAGTAGTGCCGCTGCCATCCGACCGGTGGATCACAACGATATCGTTTCCAGGAAGGTTCACACCTTTATTTGCGCTGGCAATGGCCGGATCATTCCACTTCGAAATGCGTCCGAGAAAAATTCCGGCGAGGGCGTCCGGGGTAAAATTCAGCTCGGCGGAAACGCCGGGAATGTTGTACGTGGGCACGTCGGCGCCAAGCACGGTTGGGAAATGCAAAATGGGAAACCCATGTTTCGCTTGATACGCCTTCAGTTGTTCGTCATTCATCGGGCCGTCGGAGGCACCGAAATCGACTGTGCCTTCGGTGACTTGCCTGATTCCCGCGCCCGAGCCGAGAGATTGGTAATTGATCTGAAGATTTGCATCTTTCTTGTGAAACTCATCGAACCATTTGGAATAAATCGGATATGGAAATGTGGCACCCGCTCCATTAATCAGGAGGGAACTCTGCGCCAGCGCCAGACCACCCAGCGCCAGACCAAGCACAATCATTCCTGCGACTCTTCTCATTAGCATTTCTCTCCACACGAGTTGGCCGTTGGCCGGCCAACCTTTATCAGGCTGGTATTGGGACCCTGTTCCGTCGTTGCCATTTTGGCGGCGAAGTATTACAGGAGTGTTACAGTCGCTTCAGAGTTGGTTGAATCCCGGAACTCCATCAATCCACAATCCTTAGCATTGTCTGTACATAGATTTGAAATCTAACTCAGTCAATCGGGATAGGGGGAGCAGTCACCTGCTCGCCCCTCCCACACCACCGTACAGGCGGGTCCGCATACGGCGGTTCAGCAAGTTGAGCCCTTGCGGGCCGGAGGTTCGAGTCGTCGTCCGCCACAAGGGCTTCGCCGCTCTGCAGGTTTCCGTTTCGGCTTCACCGTCTTCTGAACCTGTAAAGCTCAGCCGGAGCTGATTGGCTGGCGCAGTGCCACCCGTGAGTTCGACGTTCTACTATTCACTCTTACTGTTTGGGCCTTCCTCACTCGCGTGAGTACTACGCCCGCTGCTGACTTCTGCTGCAGGATCAGCGTGAATTACTCCACGCTCAGTCCCGAATCCGAGACATGCAACAGATCTCCCGCGATAAGCTCGACTGCTTTCCACGCACAACCACCGAATTTACGCTTTGCGTCCTTGATAGATATGGGCTTCGCGATCATTGGCCCGCTCGCCCGACACTCACGCCTCAGATTCGGTTCTTGTACATTGGCTCGCGTTTTTGCTCCACGCTTCCTTCAGACCCCGCCTCGCAGCGACGCCCTTGCGCTTCGCTATCACTTCACCTCTATCAGGTTGTGAAGAGGACTTGCACCTCCAAGCTGTCGAGCATGCGCGGCGTACCAAAAAAAGAAAAGCGGCGCCTTTCGAGCGCCGCCTTTGTGCTCGTCCCCCAAGTCGGGACGAGCCTGCTTCACATTTGATCTACGGAATGTAGTAGCGCAAAGAGGTGAAGATCATGTTGTCGATGGCCTTCGGGGAGATCGGAGCAGCCGACGCACCGCCTCCCGTTCCGGACCATCCGACTTTGGAAATGTAGGAGTATTGCACGCCCCACTGGATTCGGCCCTTCGGGCCGGCGTAAGGCTTATGCCAGAAACCAATGGTTCCCTCCTGGATCAGACGAATGTCGCCTGCGCAATTGGAACCGGAGGAGGGGTTGAACTGGTTTATCGGCACGCCTTCCGTGGCGCAGCCAGTATTGTTCGCGGCAAAGTTGCCGTAACCACCGATAGAGTTGAGGGTAAAGGTGGTAGTCGTGGATGCTGGAATGGTGGTCCCTCCCGCCAACTGAATGGTCGGCGTCTTCAGGATGCTGATGCTGTTGTAGCCCTGGTAGCCCGCGCGCCAGGCGTATTCCGGACCCCAGTAACCATACAGGTCAAACTTTGGAGTCACGTGCCATTCCGCCCGAACCAAACCATGTGCGGTGCGGATCAACGATAAGGTCCCGTCGGGACGGGCCGTTGCGTCAGCCAGCTGCGAAGATCCGTAACGACCAATACCGTCGCCGCCGACAGCCTTCACACCGAAGTCGATCTTCTTATGGAACAGCGACCACTGAGCGCTGGCACCAATACCGCCGCCGGTAGTGTTCGCATTGGTTGCGCCAAAGCTGCTAACCGTGGTTGGCTTCGCGGAACCGCAGCTGAGACTGGTCGGAACCAGCGGAGGATTCGTGTCGCTCGCATTAGTTCCAACCACGCCGCAAGGATAGATGCGGTCGCGGAAGAAGCTCACGATACCGAACAACTCGTAGTGGCCGAAGCCGGGGTCGGCAGCGGCCTTAAAGATCAAGTCCGGAGCCTTGTTGGTGGTGTAGCCGTTGGCGTCGAAGGCGTTGTATAGACCGCCGCCGGCGCCTGGGGCGTTGATGAAGAAGTTTCCGGTTGTAGCCGTGGTAGCGCCCGAGGTGACGATGGTCGCAGGCGCAGCGGCATCGTTAATCGTGGTGACGGTCGAGAAGCCGCGGCCGCCGATGGTGGTCTGCGGACCTTCAATCGAAGCCGCCAGCGCGAACTTGCCGCCGAAGTCCTTCACCACGCGCATTCCATACTGGCGCGCCCAGGTGAAGCCAACGACGTACTGCGGATCGATCTGCAGTGGCAGCGCTTCCCCGCGGTTCTGGATGCCCTTTTTGTTTTCTGTGGCCAACGTCCACATCTGACCGCCGGTCACTGACCAGCCGTTCTCCCAGGCGACTTGAGCCCAAGCCTGACGGGTGCGCCAAGTATAGCTATTGCTCTGGCGGTTGTTGGAAGTGGTGCCTGAGCTCAGGAAGTCCGCTTCGTAGTAGCCGCTGGCTTTTGCCGTGCCAATCTTGCCTTCAGCCAGCAACGTCAAACGGCTCTGGCGGGCGGTGAAGTTGTTCTCACTGACATGCGAGAGATCGGCGGCGTTGAAGGGGATGCCGGTAAACGGCGTATTGATATCACCGCTAGTCGCACGAGTGCGATAGACCGTCGCGGCTTCGAGGAAACCACCCGGAGTGATGGAAATACCCTTGTAGTGAATCGTCGCCGGTGATTCGCCGGCGATGATCTTCTTCTGGGCATCGGCCACCGCGCCCTTCACCGCTTCATTGCTCAGTTTCAAGTCGGAAACGTCGGAACTCAGCGTAGTCGTGGTGGTTTTCACGTCCGCGGTGCTGCTGGCGGCGGCCGACGCTTTGGCGTCCGCCTCGCTGGCCTTGGCATCCGCCGCTGCGGCGGCGCTCTTCGCGTCGCCAATTTGCGCGTCGCGCTTCGCTAGCTCGTCCTGCAGTTGCTTAATCTGCTGCTGTTGAGCCTCCATTGACTGCCGCAACGCTTCCACCTGTTCGGCAAGAATGGCGGTCGCAGACTTGGCTGCTGGTTTTTTTGCAGGCTTCTTGGTTTTTGCGGTTTGTGCCGGTTGCGGGTCACCGTCCTTCGGTGTGTCCGCAAATGCTATTCCGGACACCAGGAATAGCGACAAAATCATAGCTGCTGTTTTTCTCATTGCCTCTCTCTTTTACTGCAGTTTATGTAATGAAGACACCGGTGAGTCTGCGAACCTTCCCCGCAGGTAAACGTAGAGGGAGCGTCTTACTGGCACGTCAATCGAATGTGAATATCCTGTAACACGAATTGTTACAGACAAACTCGCTGACATACCGGAGTTTACGGCCGATTCCTATTTTTTCTGGCTACAACACGCAAGGGCTGCCACTCGCTGCAAGAGTGCCGGCGGGAGCTGCTCTTCGGCACGGCCCCTGGGATTGTTCGATACCGTCGCCCGTTTCCCCCAAGCGTCTCTTAGCGTACCAAGTCGAGGAAGTTGCCTACTTCGGCGCGCCAATCGTATAAGCGAGAACCAGCCGGGTCAAGCGATACTGGTATTGCGCGTCGGTGTCCGTGATGTCCGCCTCGGTTTTCTGCAGTTCCGCCTGGCCCAGCTCCACAATCGAGCCCAACCCGAGGTTGTAGCGCGATTGCGCCAGATTCAGCCCAAGATTTGCCTGCTCGCGAAGCTGTTGCGTGACCCCGAGCCGTTCGAACGCCTGCTGCGATTGCTCCCACGCGGTTCGAACGTCCCGCGCGATGTTGTTGCGCTCGTCCAACAGCCGCTGCTTCGCAGCTTCTGTCTGCAGGTCGGCCGTTTTCGCCCGCGCGTTATATAAAAATCCGTTGAACACCGGAATATTAATGTTCACGCCCACCGCGCCATACCAGTTTGGCAAAGCGTCGTTACGAACCGGCGCCACACCGACCGTGCCCAAGGCGCTCACCGTCGGCCGCCAAAGGTCATGCTCCGCGTGCCCAAATTTTTCCGCCGACGTTTCTTGATCCTGCAGCGCCAAAACTTCCGGCCGCTGGCGCAGCGCTTCCATGATCAAGGGATTCACGTCTGCGTCGGGCTGTTCCGGAGCACTGGTGCTTTCCACCAATTCGAATTGCTGCTGGTCTGGGTATCCCAGAATCGCGGAGAGCACGGCAAGCGACGTCTGGTAATTATTCCGTGCCTCAAGTTGCAGCAACTTGGCCCGCGAAAGGTCAACATTGGCGAAGCTCAGATCCAGGTCCGATTTCAATTTTGCCTGCGTCAGCGCATTGATCTGGTTCACCATCAACTGCCGCGCATCGATCGTCTGCTGCGCTACTTGCAGCAGCGCTCTTGTCTCCAGCGCGTTGTAAAACGCCTGGTCCACCGTCAATACGATTTGTGCCGTGGTCGCGGCGGAATTCTCTTCTTCGGCTTTGGCGGAGGACTCCGCACTGGAGACCAGGTTCGTCGTGCGCCCGAAGTCGGTAATCAACTGGCTGACCGTCGCGCCCGTCGCCGCACGCGGAAAAATGATCGGATTGTTCAGCGCGCCAGCCGAGATGCGTGCTCCCGGGCTCGCCGTAACTCCCGTTAAACTCAAATACGCGGTAGGTAATAGCGCCGACCTCTGTTCTCGCACAAATTGCCCGGCCATCAGCGCGCGCAACTTCCCCACCGTGATTTGCGGGTTCTTCTTCAGCGCCAGCGCTTCCGCCTGTCGCCGCGTCAAAGAATTGCCTGCTGGCGCGGTACCCTGCGCGGCGGAGACCGAGGTTTGCGTTGCGGAGGAACTGCTGCTCTCTTGGCCGGTTGCGCAAACCGCGAGCCACGCCGTCAGAGTGAGTAATAGAAAAGTCGGCCGCATCACGCGTGTACCTCCGCTCCCGCGTCTTCTTCCTTGCGATGCACGATCAGATACGCGGCCGGGACCAGATATACCGTCACCACCACCGACACTAGTAATCCGCCGATAATCGCGCGCGCCAGAGGAGCGTACTGTTCGCTACCCGCTTCAATTCCCAACGCCATCGGAATCAAGCCCAACAGCGTCGCCAGTGAGGTCATCAAAACTGGCCGCAGTCGCAAGCGCGATGCCACCGACACGGCTTCCTTCAGCGGCTTCCCTTCGTGATGCAGATGCCGCGCGAATTCCACGATCAAGATGCTGTTCGAAACCACGATGCCCACCATCATCACCACACCCATGAGCGACATCACGTTCAGCGTCGTCTTTGTCGCCAGCAAAAACAACAGCACGCCTGCCAGCCCCGGCGGCACCGCCAGCAAAATAATCACCGGATCGGTCCACGACGCAAATTGCGCCACCAGCACCAGGTACACCAGTACCACCGACAAAATCAGCCCGATGCCGAAACTTTTGAACGAAGACTGCATCCCCTGCACCGAACCGCGCAGCGTTACTCGCGCGCCTTCGGGCATCGTCATGTCTTTTAGTATTTTTTCGATCTGCGGCGTGATCGTCCCCAGATTTTCCGTTTTTGGTGAAATATATAAATCAATCACGCGAAACAACTGGTAGTGGTCCACTTCCGTCGGTGAAGCGATCGTTTTCACCTTCACCACACTATCCAGAAAAGTGGGCTGTGAAATATTCGGTCCGCGCAGAGGAATCTGCTTCAGGTCGGTCAACGTGCTCACCGCATTTTCCGGATACTGCACCGTCAGCAAATATGGATTCCCGCTTTTCGGATCAATCCAGTAGTTCGGCGCAATCATCGCGTTCGAGGTTAGCGATGTAATCACGTTGTCCACGATTTCTTTTTGCGAAAGTCCCAATTGGCTCGCCTTCTCCCGGTCCACGTCCAGTTCGAGCGCGGGATAATCAATATCCTGCGGGATCAACACGTCGCTCACGCCCTTCAATTGCCGGATCTTCGATGCCAGTTGCGAAGCCACCGCATACGTCTGCTGCATATTGCTTCCGCTCACCTGCACATCGATGGGCGCGGGCAATCCCAGATTGATGACCGCGTCCACAAGTCCACCCGACTGAAAATACGTCGTCAGTTGCGGCAGATCTCTCGCAACGCGGCCCCGCACTCGCCGCATGTATTCGTAACTTCCAACTTTGTGCCCCTCTTTCAAGCTCACTTGCACGAATGCCGTATGCGGCGCGGAGTTCGAGGTATAGATTGATGAAAAGTCCGGCGTCACGCCAATATTCGATACGATGATTTGCAATTCATTTTTAGGAACCACGTCGCGGATGATGTCTTCCAATTTCTTCACGTAGTCTTCCGTCAATTCCACCCGCGAACCAGTCGGCGCTTTCAGGTTGATCACAAACTGCCCGGGATCGGTGCGCGGAAAAAACGAAACACCCAGTAACGGATACAGCGCGAAACACAATAACGACACTCCGACCAGCCCAAGTACCGTGGCCGCAGGCTTCAGCAGTGCCGTAGCCAGCGTCCGGTCATACTTTTCCAGCATTGTTCCAAAATGCGCGTCGAATTTCTTTGAGATTTTGCCGAGGCGCGCTTCGATCGATCCTTCACCAACTGTTTCGTCCGCCTGGTGCTTCTTAATTAACTTGGCGCAGAACAGCGGTACCACGGTCATCGCGACCATGTACGACGCAAACAGCGACAAGATCACAGCGGTCGCCAGCGCCACAAACAAGAATCGGCTCACTCCATATAGAAACACCACTGGAAAGAACACGATCGAAGTAGCAATCGTAGCCGCCAGCACCGCCAGTGCCACTTCACTTCCGCCTTTTTCCGCCGCCACTTCGGGTGACTCGCCCATTTCCAAATGACGAAAAATATTCTCCAGCACGATCACCGAGTTATCGATCAAACGGGAAAATGCCAGTGCCAGTCCGCCGAGCACCATGGTGTTGACGGTGCCACCACCGGCGCCAATCGCCAAAAACGCGGCCAGCGCGGAAAGTGGGATCGACAAAAACACCGCCGCCGTCGCGCGCACGCTTCCCAAAAACAGCAGAATCATCAGTCCGGTCAGCACCAGGCCGATTCCGCCCTCGTGAATCAGATTGTCGATCGCCGTGCGCACGAAAATCGATTGGTCGAACACCACGCGCGTCTTCAGTTGTTTTGGAATGTCCACCAGATGCTTCAGCGCGTTCTTGATTCCTTCGACCACCGCAATGGTGTTGGTGTCGCCGCCCTGTTTCAGGATCGGCAGGTACACCGAAGGCTGACCATCCACGCGCACGATGTTGGTCTGAATCGCTTCCGCGTCAACGGCTTTGCCGATATCGCCGACCAGCACCGACGATTGCCCCACCGTTTTCAGCGGCATGGTATTGATGGACTTCGCAGTCGGCGCCTGGCTGTTCGAATACAAGTTGTAATCGAACGGCCCGATCTTTACGTCGCCCGCCGGCAAAATCAGATTGCTCTGATTCAACTGCCTCACCACGTCCATCGGGCTTAGTTGATGCGCTTGCAATTTCAGCGGATCGACGTACACCATGATTTGCCGGTAGCGCCCGCCAAATGGTTGCGGCACAGATGAACCCGGCACATTCGCAATCTGATTACGCACGTTGTACTGCCCCAGGTCGTGCAACTCTGTCTCATTCAGTCCTTCGCCTTTCAACGTGATCAGGCAGACCGGCAGGCTCGACGCATCGAACTTCAGCACCACCGGCGGTAACGTTCCGGGCGGCAGGCGCCGCAAGTCCGCCATCGCCAAATTCGAAATGGTGCTCAGGTCCGCGTCAGCGTTCGTCCCCGCCTGAAAATAAATTCTGATCAAGCTCACTCCGGGCAGCGAGCGCGACTCGATGTGGTCCACTCCGCTGGCCAGGGTAAAAAACCGTTCGAATGGATTGGTGATGCTCGTCTCGACTTGCTGCGGTGGCATTCCCGAATAAAACGTCGCCACCACCACGACGGGAATATTGATCGGTGGAAACAGGTCCACCGGCATACGTACCAGCGTCACCGTTCCCACAATCGCGGTGATCAGGCAGCACACCATGATGAAAAACGGATTCCGTATCGAAAATCTGGACATTAGCTCGCGCCTCCGCCATTCGGATTCATCGGCGCAACTTCCTTCGGCTGTACTTTTTCTCCCTCGCGATACTGGCTGTGGTTCCCGATTACCACGCGGTCGCCTTCCGTCAACCCGGCCACCACTTCGACCCGCGATTTTCCCTGAATTCCGAGGCGTACTTTCCTTTGCTCAATCGTACCTTGCGGCGTCACCAACAGCACCGTTGCATCGTTTCCGTTTTCCGCCACAGCTTCCAGCGGCACACTCAGCGCATTGGGTCGTTGCGCCAGCGCCAGTTGCGTTTCCGTGTACATCCCGGGAATCAGTTTGCCGTCGCGATTGTCAAAATCGATTTCCGTTTCCATGGTGCGCGTCTGCAGATCCAGCGAGTCCGCGAACCGCGAGACTTTGCCGGTGATGTCCGAATTCAGCGCCTGCACTCTCACTTTTACGGGATCACCCAGGTGAATCTGCGCGGCGATCGATTCTGGAATCGGCAGCACCAGCCGCAGTTTTGCAATTTCGGCGATGCGAACCACTGGAATCGCCTGGGTGCTGGACGAGGTCCCCGCGGCCACCAGCGAACCGGTATCCGCGTACCGCATCGTCACCACTCCGGTGAACGGAGCTACAATTCGCGTGTAATTCGAGAGCGCGCCAAACTGCTTTTGATTTGCATCGGCCACCTCAAGCTGCTGCTCAGATCCCGATAGCGCCGCCTGCGCACTGGAAACCTGCGCTTCCGTTTCCAAATCCTTCGCCTGCGCATCGTCCACTTCCTGCTGCGCCACCAGTCCTTTTTGCTGTTCGCTAGCCTGCTTTAATCGCATGTACATCGAATGTGCTGCCGCATGCGCCGATTCCGCGCGCTGCACGTCTCCCTGCTGGCGGCGAATTTCCTGCCGTGCGCGCCGCACTTGCGCATCCGCGCCGGTCAGCTCAGCCGCCAGCTCCGGCACTTCCAGCACCGCCAGCGTCTGGCCGCCCTTCACGTGATCGCCCACGTCCACGTAGATTTTCTTGATGTAGCCCGCCACCTTCGCGTGAACATCCACGTCCTGGAACGGCTTGAACTCGCCCGCGATGGTCAGCGTATTTTCCATCGGTCCACGCTCCACCTTCGCCACCGCGGCGACCACCGCGTCACCCACGGCGCCATGCTCCGGATCATCGGCTTCCGTGGCCGCGTGCCCCGACCACAGCCACGCGCCGATTCCCACCGCAACGACCGCCGCCACAATCCAAATCAGTTTTTTGCGAGACATTTTTTCCAGTCCGTTCGCTATGCCGGTATTCGCGCCGCCAGCCTCTTCCGTCGCGGCAGACACCTGCAGAATTATTCCTGGGCCCTGAGTATAGTTCGCCCGGTTTCGCCGGGCTCATCCTGCGCTTGTCTGGGGATCTGCTTTTTACAATACGGGCGGCGGCCGGAACCACAGACTAGAGGAGAAACCCGTCTGCGGAGTCGCAACTATTTCTTCTTGTTCAGCATATTGCCGGTCAGTCGAATGCATCGCGGTGAGTCGGGGAATCAATTCTTGCACGTCAGTGAGATCGGGTAGATCAACGAGCGCGGTATCGTTCGGTGGCGCGAATTGTTCCAGTTCAGAGCAACCGACGGTGGCGCGGTGGCTTGCTGGATGGCAAACCGTCAAATTATCTGAAGCTCTGCTGGTCGCAAGGAAGGGGTTATATAGAAACAGTCCGGCGAGCAACACACACGTAAGAATCTGCCACAGCGGGACAGAAATTCGCCGGCTGGTTGTGTCAGAGGTGATCATGCTGCTCGGAGCGCCCTTTTCAATCAATACAGACACTTCCACAATAATTTGACTCTCCGCTGCGGTCAATAGGATGCCTGACTGAGTTTTCCTGATATGCAGGAGGGAGGAGAGGGGATCATCGCCAGGGGAGCGATGATCCCCATGGTAGGTCCGAACACTGAAGATCAAACGTGCTGAGTATCCGGCTTCGCGGTCACATCCGAATAAAGGCCATGTGAATCTTCCGTGACCTCCGCCAGCGACGTTGTAACGCCCGGCTGCGCCGGTTGAACGCCCAATCCGCGACCGTGCCGCACATCCAGCCCGCGTACCCAGTAGATAATGTCCTCGGCGATGTTCGTGGCGTGGTCCGCAATCCGTTCCAGGTGTCGCGTCGCCAGAATGAATTGCATGCTGGGAACGACTTGAGCGGTCTGCTTGGTCATCTGCTCCAGCAGTTGTTCGAAAATTCTGTCGCGGTATTGATCGACCAGGTCGTCGCTCTCGAGCACTTGCGCAGCCATCGTCGCGTTGCGAAAAATCAGTGCGCCCAGACTCTTCGATACCATCGCCCGCACCGCGATGGTCATCGCTTCGAGCTCTTCCGGCGGCTGCGAACCGGGCATTTCGCGTAAAGTTGTGACGCGTTCTGCCAAATTCACTGCAAGGTCGCCGATTCTTTCCAGATCATTGGTGATTTTCAGCGCCGCTACAATCAATCGCATCTCATCATCAGTGAAAGCCCCGCGCCGCAGCAGCCGGATCGCATGTTCGTCAATCACGATCTCCATTTCATTGATGCGCGGCTCCAGCAAAAACACTTCGCCCACCAGCGCCGAAACTTTAGGATGGTCCACGCTTACAATCGATTCCAACGCGCGGTTCATTGCGCCTTCCACGGTGCGCGCCATCGAAATCAGGTAATTCACCAGCGTGTCGTAGAGAACAGTTTCCGTCAGCCCCGTGCCAGATCCCATGGACGCTTCCTTTGGAGCACAAATCTTTCAGTGCTCGTAGCAGAAGCTTCGCAGGTTTACGTTACTGAGTGATGAGCAGGGAGTTAAAAACCGGAGAGTGCTACCCGTACCGCTCTACTTGCTTCCGTCTCGCGCAGCCAGCCGCTCCGCGCCGAAAATCGGCACGGTAAAATGGAATTGCGAGCCTTGCCCGATTTCGCTTTCCACCCAGATGCGTCCGCCGTGGCCTTCCACCAGGTGCTTGGCGATAGACAGTCCCAATCCTGTACCACCCACTTCGCGTGAACGGGCCACATCTGCCCGGTAAAAGCGCTCAAAAATTCTCGGCTGCTCGGCCTGTGGTATGCCGATTCCAGTGTCGGACACGGTAATCACAACCTCTGAGTCCTCTATGCCGGCGCTCACCATGATTTGTCCGCCGGACCCAGTGTATTGGATCGCGTTGTCCAGCAAATTCTGCAGCACTTCAGTAAGCCGGCGGCGGTCTCCCGCAATGTCGGGAATTTTTTCCGCCCGGTTTACCGACAAACGCAGGTCCTTGTCGCGCGCACGCGGCTCCGCGGTTTCTATGCAACTCTCAATGAACGCCGCCACCGGAATCCGCCGCGTTTCAAATTCCAGCCGGTCCGCATCCATCTTGGAAAGCATCAGCAGGTCTTCCGTCAGCCGTGCCAGCCTGCGCGAATGTTCGACGATAATCTCCAGAAATCTTCCACGATTTTGCGGATCATCAATGGCCCCCGCCAGCAATGTTTCCGCGAATCCCTGAATCGCCGTCAGCGGCGTACGGAATTCATGCGAAACGTTAGCCACGAAATCGCGCCGCACCCGTTCCAGCTTGCGCAAGTCCGTAATGTCGTGCAGCACCAGCACCGCGCCGTCGGTGCCCGTCGTTCGCACCGAAGCTACCGTCGCGGCGAAATAATGCTGGCGCAGCGTTCCGGTCACGATTTCCGATTCCACGCGAGGCTCGCCCGCAAGAACTTTGCGCACTGCTTCGATCAATTCCGTTTGCCGTACCCACTCGACCAGCCCGCTTCCCGCCTGCGGCGGCACGCTCATATCAAGAATTTCCGCAAAGCTGTGGTTGGCAAAAACCACGCGTTCCGCCGCGTTGACCACCAGTACGCCCTCCGCCATGCTGCCCAGAATCGCGGAGGAGAGATTTCGTTCCTCGGTCAGCGTGCGGATGGTGCGATCCAATCGCGAAGCGGTCTGGTTGAGCGACCTGCTCAGCACATCGAGCGGGTCTCCCGTGTCGTCGGAAGGCTGCGCTCGGAAGTCGCCTTCGGCCACGCGCTGCGAAAACGCAGTGAGCCGTTCAATGCGATCGGAGAAATTTCGCGCAACCAGCACCACCAGCATGCCGGCGATCACCAGGATCAACACGGACGACAGCCACAGGCTGCGCCGGAACGGCGACAATACGTGGCCCACGGTTTCCACCGGAAGGGCAAAGCGGAGAATGTAGGTCTGCCGGGAAGGCGATGTCTGCTCTACCGCGTAGTACACCAAATCGCGATTGATGGTGGCGCTGTGGCGGATAGAGCGGCCACTGCCCTGGGCCAGCGCCTGAATAATTTCCGGGCGGCCAGCGTGGTTTTCCATGGTCCGCGGATCGGATTGCGAATCGGCCAGCACCAGTCCATCCGCGGTGACGACAGTTACCCGCGCGCCGCTGGCGGCGATGTGCTGCATCCACGTTTGTAGTGAGGAAATTTCTTCCGGCTTCTCGGGAGGCAGCGAACTGAGTTGCGGAGGATCGGCCTGCGCGATTCGCGCGATGGCCAGCAGTTGTTCAAAGCCGGTACGTTCGTAATCGCGCTGCAGCACGCGGTCCGCGAAAAAATCCACCGCGACCAGCACGCATAACAACAGCGCAACAAAAGTCAGGGCGAGTTTTGTGAATAGATTACGCCGCACGTGTCTCGAACAGGTAGCCCGCCCCGCGGACAGTCTTCAAATGAAGCGGATTCTCGGGGTCCGGTTCGATTTTCTCTCGCAGCCTACGCACGTAAACGTCCACGCTGCGCGGAGTGACGAAGCGATCCGTGCCCCACACCGCATCCAACAACTGATCGCGCGTGAAGACGCGATTCGGCCGCGAAGCTAAATAGTACAGCAGACGGAACTCCAGGGTACTGAGTGGCACCGTTTTTCCCGAATAGCTGACCCGGTAGGACGCAGGATCGATGGACAACTTGCCGATTTCGATGGTACGCGGAGTGTCCACGGCAGGCTCCGCTCGCCGCAGCAGCGCTTTAACTCGCGCAATCAGTTCGCGCGGACTGAACGGCTTGGTGACGTAATCGTCCGCGCCCATTTCGAGGCCCACCACACGGTCAGCTTCGTCGCCGCGCGCGGTCAGCATCAGAATCGGCAGGCGGTTCAGCGATTCGTCCTTGCGCACTTCGCGGCAGATATCCAGGCCGGAAAGTTTGGGCAGCATCAGGTCCAGCAAAAGCAGGTCCGGCGGAGACCTTTTCAAAGTGCTCAGCCCGGTGACGCCGTCGTTCGCGCCGCTGACCTGAAAGCCCTCATTGGCGAGGTTGTACCGAACCAGTTCCACGATATCGCGGTCGTCTTCAATAATAAGGATGCGTTTCATTCGGTTGGAGCGTACCGGTCTGTGGCTGGGCGCGAGTGTATCGCAGCCAGCTGGAATGCGGTAGGCAGCTTTCTGAGTTAGGGTCCCGTGAACGGGCTTTAACACAGCATAAGTGTTGCAAGTCAAGCATAACGAGCCGTTTACATGAATGTGAATGAATGATGAATATGCAAAATCGGCTTTTTGCCTCTACTCCAGCTACTTTAAGCCTTCCACTACATACAGATCGGACACAATCCGCGTATACGAATATACGTAACTCTTGAAATCTGGAGCGAAAATCGGGCTGGCGAGATCCTGAGCGCGCAGTCCGTCTGGAACGGACATCGTTCGAAAAAGTTTTCGGTTCCCGGTGCTCAGTTCGATCTGATAAATGGCGTTTGGCAATTCTGGTGCTGCCACCAGAACGCTCTTGCCATCCGGCATCCAGCGCACCGGCCGCTCGCCCTCTTTCGTTCCGGGCACCCGCTCCGCGGTCGAACCGTCCACGGGGTAAATGGTGATGCTTCCTTCGGGATTTCTCGCCACCACTCGTTTGCCATCAGCCGAGATAGTTCCGCTGATCTGAGAGTCAATGCCTTCAGGGCTGATAGGTTTCGGCACTCCGCCATTTGCGTCTTGTACCCACAACCTTAGTCCGTTGGTTCCTGATGCGCTGCCGAGCTCCAGGATTTTTTGCCCATCGGGAAAAAACGAAGCGTTCTGAACCTGCACATCGCCGGTGGCGATGCTGCGCGTTTCACCGGCACCCGTCGGAAATTCCGTGAGCTGGCGCTTACCGTGACCGTCCGGAACCATCGCGAGCACCTTTTTCCCGTCGCGCGATACCGTTGGAGCCGCCCCATTTCCCAGACGCACCGCCGGCGAACCGTCCGTTCCGCGCACATAAATCGCACCGGTTTCTTCACCAGCCTCACCTGTTTCGTCAAAGGCAATCAGCTTGCCGTCGTCGGTGATGTCACGGCCGACAGTCCAATCATGCCAACTGAGATCGCGTTCCTTGGTAGCGCCGGGTCCGAGTCCAATGATGCCGCTGCGCCAGTCGTCTCGCGAAAATAGTACCCGTCCTTCTTTTGAAATGTCGTGCAACGTGAGCGTTCCCGTTCCAAGATAGACCAGACGTTCCTTTTTTCCAGGCGCTACAGCGTATAGCGCGCGACTCGACCCGGATGTAGTCGCGCTGAACCAGATTTCATTTCGTAGCGGATGCCAGGCCAGCCCTTGAGCGCTGACAAAATTGAGGGTGGTTAGAGTCTTTTTTTGCCCGGACTTGTCAACGACGGCCACCGAGCCGGCGTCGTCGCGGGCAAAAGCATGGTCAATAAACGCGACTTGCGAGCCGTCCGGGGAAACGCGCGGGTGACTGATCCAACCAGCAGTTTCATAGAGCACCTTCCCGAGCGGGTATTCAAGACGAATTTTTCCGCCGACCCGGCGAACCACGGCGAGTGAACCGTCGGGAGCCCAGTCGGCGAACTCCACCGACCCAGCGATCGCGCGCGGCGCTCCGCCCGTCTGCGGCGCCCTGGCCAGCATTCCTTCATACTGAAATCCTTGCGTCAGGATGGGATTAGTCTGCACCGCCAGCTCGCCGTTCGGCGCCACCCCAAGAATGTTTGTAGCTTGCATTCCAATCGGCCGCGACTCCACACTGCCACTCTGTGCGAAAAACAGTTCGGGATCTCTGCCTTCCAGCGAAGCGCCGTAGATCAAATTCCCGTCCGGCGTGAATCGCGCGGTCAAAATTGTCAGCCGGCTGAAGGTAACTCGATGTAACTTCGGTTGTGCTTCTGGCGCGCTCGGATGCAGCCATACACCGAGAAGCAATCCTGCGGCAAGCGCTGGAGTGGCGATCATCGCCGGACGAATCCAGCGCGCGGCGGCCCTGCCTCCACCGGCGGGCGCTATCGCCGATGTCGTAGAAGTGGCCGAGACTGATTCCAAATCAAATGCAATATCGCGTGCCGACTGAAAACGCTGCTTCGGCTGCTTTTCCATGCAATGCCGCACGATGCGTTCGAGCGCAGGCGCAATCACACCGATGCGCGAGGTCAGTTCCTGCGGTTCCTCGTGCAAAATCGCGGTCATGGTTTCCGCGCCAGTGGCGCGTTTGAATGCGCGCTGCCCGCTGATCATTTCGTACAAAATGCTGCCGTAACTGAAAATGTCGGAGAGTTGGTCCGCTGGCTCGCCGCGGACCTGCTCCGGAGACATGTAGCCGACCGTGCCCAGCACCATGCCGGCATTAGTCTCCGCCGCGGTCATGCCGTCCACGGTTTCGGTCTGCGCATGCGAGCGGCGCAACTTCGCTAATCCGAAGTCCAGGATTTTCAGCCGCCCGTCTTTGGTGATGAGTATGTTTTCCGGCTTCAGGTCGCGATGTGCAATGCCTTGATCGTGCGCAGCGGCCAGCCCGTTGGCCAGCTGCACCGCCAACTCGACTGCTTTGCGAGTGGGCATGCCCTGCGGAGGAATGCGCTGCCGCAGCGTTTCGCCTTCAATCAATTCCGTCACGATGTAATGAACTTTATCGGCGACGCCGACGTCGAAGACGGAAACAATGTTCGGATGGTTCAGCGCAGCGACCGCGCGCGCTTCCTGTTCGAAACGGCGCAGCCGATCGGAATCGGCGGTAAAGGATTCCTGCAAGACTTTCAGCGCCACGTCGCGCAGCAATCGCGTATCGTGCGCGCGGTAAACTTCGCCCATTCCGCCGGCGCCGATCAGCGAAATGATTTTGTATGGGCCAAGTTGCGTATCTACGGCAAAGGGCATTGGTTGCGAGATTATATCGCCGAACAGGCGGCTTATCGCAACTGGCTATCGCAGCAACAGTGAATTTTGTTCAGTCACCTGAAGTGGTGGTGAATGCCAACGAAAGCAGCGTCTTTTGTTCCAGTTCGTGAGCCTTCGCAGAGCCGGTGGCCGGGCTGGCGCTGGACGAGCGCTTCACCGAGCGGAGGCTCAAGCCGCGTTCCTGGGCAATTTGCGCCAGACGCGGCATGACGTAGAAAAATGGGCCCATGTTGCGCGGCTCTTCCTGAACCCAGATGACCTCGCGGGCGTTCGGATGAGCCGCAAGTGCAGCCGCGATCTCTGCTTTAGGGAGTGGATACAGTTGGTCGAGAAATAGAACTGCGGTGGTGGCGTCCTTGCGCTTACGGCGCTCGGCTTTCAGTTCGTGCCCAACTTTGCCGCTGGCGATCAGGATGTGTTTGGCGTCAGTTACATCGCGATCGGGAACAACCTGCAGGAAATGCGGCGCCGCAAAGTCTTGAAGATTTGAGCTGGCGTCGGGATGGCGCAGCATGCTTTTTGGCGTGAAAACGATGAGCGGTTTGCGCCACGGGCGGCGGGCCTGGCGACGGAGCATGTGGAAGTATTGCGCGGCGTTCGAGGGCTGGCAGATCTGAATGTTGTCTTCGCCTGCCAGTTGCAAAAAACGCTCGATGCGCGCGCTGGAATGTTCCGGCCCCTGCCCTTCAAATCCGTGCGGAAGAAGCAGGACCACGCCGGATGGCAAATCCCACTTGTCTTCGCCGGCGCTGATGAATTGATCGATGATGACTTGCGCGCCGTTTACGAAATCACCGAATTGCGCTTCCCACAAAACGAGAGCTTCAGGATAGTCGCGGCTGAAACCGTACTCAAAGCCCAGGCAGCCGGCTTCCGACAGCGAAGAATTATAAATTTCGCAGAAGGGTTGTCCGGGCGAGAGATTGGCCAGCGGAATATAAGTGTCTTCGGACTCGGTATCCACTAAGACCGCGTGACGCTGATTGAAAGTGCCGCGCTGCGTATCTTGCCCAGTCAGACGGAGCGGCGTTCCTTCGCGCAACAGAGCAGCGAAAGCCAGAGATTCCGCGAATCCGTAATCTATCGGGCGTTTGCCGTGGCCCATTTCCGCGCGCTGTTCGAGCAACTTCACGATTTTCGGGTGGACATGAAATCCGGGCGGAACGCGGACCAGCGCGTCGGTCAGCTCGGCGATATTTTCCGCGGACAATCCCGTTTCTACTTCGTACTCGGGACGGAATTTTCCGCGATGATACGCTGACCAATAATCCGGTAACTTGCGAAGATGAGGAGTTTTCTTGAGCTGGCCGGCCTTGGTCTGCTCGACTTCATATTCGGCGCGAACCGCCGCAACTGTTTTTGCGGCGTCAACACCAGTGCGTTCGGCATAAATTTTCCAAAGCGGCGGGTGCGTCTTTATACGTTCGTAGAGGCGCGGCTGCGTGATAGTGGGATCGTCCACTTCGCTGTGGCCGTGGCGGCGATAACCAATCAAATCGACGACCACGTCGCTGCCAAAGGTGGCGCGATAGTCCGCGGCGACTTGTCCGACGCGGACGACGGCGTCAGGATCTTCAGCATTTACGTGAAAAATAGGCACGTTCTGGCGCTTGGCAAGATCGGCGGCGAAACGCGCCGAATGTTCCTGCACGGGCCGTGTGGTGAAACCAATTAAATTGTTGACGATGATCTGTATGGTGCCGCCGACGGTGTAAGCGGTGAGGTCGGCGAAGTTCAGCGTTTCCGCAAAAATTCCCTGTCCGGCAAAAGCTGCGTCGCCATGCATGACGATAGGCACAACTTTGTTGGTGTCAAAGCGGGTGGAACCGCCGGCGTAACGGGTAAGTTTGGCGCGGACACGGCCGACGGCGACGGGGTCCACGGCTTCCAGGTGGCTGGGGTTTGAGACCAGGTGAATGCCAATTTCTTTTCCGTGCGCGGTGACGTAGTGGCCGGTTGCGCCGATGTGATACTTCACGTCGCCGGCGCCGAGAACGCTGCGCGGGTCCACGTCTTCAAATCCCGCGACGACTTCATGCGGAGTTTTGCACGCGGTGTGAACCATGACGTTAAGGCGGCCGCGATGGCTCATAGCCACGACGGATTCGACGGCGCCGTGTTCGCCAGCAGCATCGAGAATTGAGTCGAGGAGCGGAATAAGCGAAGTGACGCCTTCCAGCGAAAAACGCTTGGTGCCGAGATAGCGCGATTGCAGAACTTGTTCAAACAGATCGGCGCGCACCAGGCGCGTGAGAATTACGTCGCGATCGGTTTCGGGTCCGGGCGATTCCATGCGCTCGGCAATCCAGCGGCGGCGCTCGGGCTGGATGAGATGCATGAAGTCCGCACCGATGCTGCCGGAATAAATGGCGCGTGCGGCGTCTGCGTCCGGACCAGAAAAGTCGAGGTCGCGCGATTTCAGTGGCTCGAGGAAGCCGAGCGGATCGAGGCTGGCTTCGAGGTAGCCCCAGCGGCGGAAGGCATCGAAAACGCGTTCGCGATCCGGGGACGCGGAGTTGCCGTTGGCG
Organism: uncultured Acidobacteriota bacterium; assembly: GCA_963732135.1. Taxonomy (GTDB): domain Bacteria; phylum Acidobacteriota; class Terriglobia; order Acidiferrales; family UBA7541; genus Acidiferrum. Next base: position 427,422 of record CAVSYC010000006.1, on the reverse strand, counting down.
CTGCGTTTGGTGGATTTGGACTTTGCCGGGCGTTCGGCTTCGAGAGTGGTTCTATTTGCCATGAGTTCAGACCTTTGTCAGAGCGACCGCGAAGCGGTCGAGCAACAGATTATTGTGCCACAGAACGGCAAGGAGGGCCGGAGAGGTGATTGGTGAGTTGTGCGGAACATCGGTGGGAGCGGTGCACATTGATTTTGAAAATGTGTGGCAAGGAAAGGACTTGCGGGCGTGCTTTTTGTAAGGGTGGCAAGCAAAGAAGTTATTTGCACAATGCAGCGGCGGTTTGGCAACGTTTTGGTAAGTGCGGCAAATGCGGGACTTAAAGTGGCTGTGTTTTCAATCAACGCGCGGAACCGCGCATTCCCCGTTAGCATTGGCTGCCGAGTTAACACGCATATGTATACCATAACGACAACATTTTGTCAAGTGAATTCCGTCAGGCGGTAAAGGCCTAGGAGGCGTAGTTATTGGAGCGCGGCGTATTCGGATTGGGCCTGTTTCAAAATGGGAATTTCGGGATCGGCGTCTTTCCAAATGGCGAGAAAGTCCTGATAGGCGGAGCGAGCCTTTGCGACAACGGCAGGGTCGGCCGATAAACTGGAAGATGAAAGGCCAGGAGATACTCCAGCTTGCAAGGCGTAAGCGCGGGCGAGACCCAGGTGAGCAAGCGGAGCAATGATTTCGTCGGATACCACGCTGGGCCGATCGAGAATTTTCTGAAATTCGAACGCCGCTGCCGAACCTTGCCCAGCGGCGAGGCAGGCGGCACCGCGCATATATGCGGGATAAAGGAAGAAATTGATGGCACCAGCGGTATTCGAATTGCCGATTTCGTACAGGCTGGCTGCCGCAAGTTCGTGGAGCGCAGCGCTGGCGGCGCTGGCGGAATGGCCTCCGCCGAGAGAAGCGCTAGCGCGGATCATCGGCAGGCCTTCGACTTGCATCAGGGTGTCTTCCGGAAAGCGGCGAGCCAAATCATCGGCTAGCCGCCGAGCCTGTGCAGCATCGCCACTCAAGCCAAGGGCGATGGCCGCCATGACCTGCACGTCCTTGCCGTTCGAGGAGTCGAGAGAGGAAAGCGCGAACTGCGCGGCCTGCGCAGAGTTTCCCACGAAGGCTTCCCGGACTGCGGCGAGGGCCACGTAGCTGGCGGAAGCTTCCTTTTCGTCTGCGCGAAGAGCGGAATCTGCGGCGCGACGGGTGATCTCACGAGCTTTGCTGAAGTGGCCCGAGTACGCGGCGCTTTCCGCTTCCAGATTGAGAATAAGATCTTCCACACCAGGCTTTCCCATCACTGCGGCAGCTTCGCGCTCCATCCCTTGGGAGTCACCTTGCAGAAACGCAATCTGGTAGAGGGGAGGATGAAGAGAAGGGCTTTCCAGTTGGTGAGCCTGAGCTTCGCGGGCCATAGCTTTGGCCTCGTCGATCCGGCCGAGTAAGCGGTAAGCATCCACAAGGTTCGCGTAGCTTGAACCGCTACCGGGTGCAAGCCTTAGAGCTTCCCGGGTTTCAGGAGCAGCTCGTTCGAAGCCACCCTGTGCATTGTAAATGACGCCGAGATTGTTGGGAGGAGTATCGTCGCGCGGGTAGGTCTGCGCCCATAGCTCGTAAACCTTGCGAGCAGCATCCAGGTTGCCGGTGACGAAGTGTTGATAATGGGACGTAATGTAAAACCGTTCGCGCTCGCTAACGCGATCTCGGAGGTCGAAAGCTTTGCGCGTGCTTTCGGCGGCTCGCGTCATTTGTCCCAGATTGCTGAATACCGTGCCTAAGCGAGCGTGAGCCATGGCGAAGTTCGGATCGAGGCTAATGGCCTGCTGGAAAAGAGGCACGGCTGCTGAATAATCGCCCCTCACGATCTGAGCCTGATACCCGAGGCCGTAGGACTTGAGCGCTTCGAGGGACTGGGTGGTGACATTTTCGGGAGGGGCGTCATATTTCTGCACCGAGGCCAGGGACTCGCCCAATTTTTCGCGGATTTTTGACGCAGCTTCTCCCAACGACTTGAGGACTTGTTCTTTTCCTTGGGCGGTGACTTGTTCCTGGGCGAGCAAGTCGCCGTTGCGGCAATTCACGGCTCTCAGTCCCAGGACGTATTGGCTTCCGATGTTGGAAACTGAGCCTTCGATGGTGGCGGCGCTGGCGGTGCGCTGGCAGATTTCGGCCACCAGTTCGTGAGTCAGCCTCGCATCCTTTGGCTTGGCCATCAGACCCAACGTATCGGCAATGCGTTCGTCGGAAAGAAGATTCAAAAATGGAGATTGCTCGAGTTGGGCGGAAAGGCCCTGACGTAGAGCGCCGTCGAATACGGGTTCGCCGGTGGTGTTGGTGAAGTCGGCGAGGACGACGGTGTCCTTGTCGGTTAGTTTCGCGGAGGCACGACCGCGCAGGAAGTAGAAACCGGTGGCGACGACGGCCAGGAAAAGCCCGGCGGTGACAAGAAGTAGCGTCCGTTTGGATTTGAGAGTGACGGCTGACGTCGAAGAGAGACTCCTCGCTTCGCTCGGAATGACGGCAGGGGAAGGGCTGGGCGGAATGACGGTGGTTGACGTCGAAATGGTGGTGGACATGGGCTCGGAGACGGAAACGGAGCGGGCGGAGTCGGTGTCGCGCTTTAGGCGTTGCAGATCCGCGCGCAAATCAGAAGCGTGCTGGTAGCGCAACGCCGGATCTTTTTCGAGAGATTTGTTGATGATGCGTTCGAGCTCTGGCGGGAGCCTGGGATTGAGACGGAGCGGAGCGACCGGTGCGTGGTTGAGGATGCCATCGAAAATTTCGGCGGAGCTGTTGCCGCCGAATGCCGGGCGCCCGGTGGACATTTCATAGAGGACGACACCAAAGCTGAAAAGATCGCTGCGCGGATCAAGTTCGCGGCCTCGGGCTTGTTCGGGCGACATGTAGGCGATGGTGCCGAGAGTGGTGCCGGGGCTGGTGAGATTGGCGGCGTCGAGGGTGTGATCGTCGTCCTTGCCTCCTTCGGCGGCAGTGGATTCTGCGGGAACCGCGGATTTGGGAGTGATATTCTTGGCGAGACCGAAATCAAGAATTTTTGCCTGGCTGCGGGAAGTGACGAAGAGGTTGGCGGGCTTGATGTCGCGATGGATGATGCCTTTGCAATGAGCGGCGTCGAGAGCGTCGGCAATCTGAATGGCGAAAGGCAGGGCTTCGTCGAGGGGAAGAGGACGGCCGGAGATGGCGTGTTTGAGAGTGCGGCCGTCGAGGAATTCCATGACGATGAAGGGATGCGCGTGGTCTTCGCCGATCTCGTAGATGGTGCAGATATTGGGATGATTCAGGGCGGACGCCGCTTGGGCTTCGCGCTGGAAACGTTCGAGGGATTGCGAGTCAGCAGCGATGCCATCAGGAAGGAATTTCAGCGCAACGAAGCGGTGCAGTTTGTTGTCTTCCGCTTTGTAGACAACGCCCATGCCGCCACCGCCAAGCTTTTCGACGATGCGGAAATGCGAAACGCTACGGCCGATCAGGCTGGGAGAATCCGGCATGAGGGCACGATTCTAGTTAGGCGGCAGGGGACAGTCAACGAAAGACGGTTTGTGATTGGATAGTCGCCAAAATGGAGCTTTTGCTGAGGACAAAATGGCCGAAACTGCGGCGCATGGGTGATCAGATTGGAAATGTTGCGATCTGGCGTACGCGGCTGGAAGAAGCGGATGCGGCGTTTTGTCTGGTTCGAGAATATTTTGAAGTGGCGGGCGTGGTGCTACGCGAGGGCCGAGAAACATTTGTCGAAGAATATTTTGGTGCGGGGCGGGGACTGTGGCTGGCGAGTGGCGAAGCAGTGCTGGCGGGATGCGTTGGGCTGCGAAGATTGCCGCTCCCCGAAGAACTCGGACCTGAAGACGTGAAGTGCGCGGAGATTAAGCGCATGTACGTGCGGGAAAACTTTCGTGGGCGCGGAATCGCCGCGCGTTTGTTGGAAGAAGTGGAGAATTTCGCGCGAGAGGCGGGATACGCGTGGATTTATCTGGACACGGCCAGCGATATGGCCGCGGCGGCGCGGTTGTATGAGAGAAATGGGTATGAGCGTTGCGCGCGGTACAACGAAAATCCGCAGGCGGCGATTTTTATGCGGAAGCATTTGAAAATCTACCGCTAAGCGCGGCGGGAGAAGATGTCGTGTCGCGCGCTGTACAGTTCTCTGCGCGGCATGAAATTGCCGTCGCGTTACATGGTGGTGACATCGCCGAGAAACACGGGCGGCCAGGGTGCGGGTTAGACTAGAGAGGACAAACTACCTCAAAGTGAAGCGTTTATCGCCAGCCGCAGACTCAAGCAAGGGGTGTCGAATGGATTCCCGTGTCGCAAATTCGAAACGACAACATTCTGTCCTGGTTTTAGGTATTTGGATGACGCTGGTTGTATTGGCTGGATGCGGCGGAAGCTCCAACGTAGCGCCGACGCCAACTCCTACGCCACCACCAACGCCGGCGACGTTCGATCTGGTCCAGGTGGCGAAAGGATTTGCAAATCCTGAGGATGTGCAGCAACCGAACGACGGGAGCGGCAGACTATTTGTGGTGGAGCAGGGCGGTCGAATTCAAATCATCCACAGTGACGGAACGCGGGCTTCGTCGCCGTTTCTGGATGTAACGGGGCGCAGCGGATTTACGAGCGGCGGCGAGACGGGCCTGCTGGGGCTGGCGTTTCATCCTATGTACACGCAGAACCGCAGATTTTTTGTGAATTATACGCGCACGATTGGCGGGCAGTTGCAGACGGTAATTGCGGAATTCACGGCGTCGGCATCGAATGCGGATGTTGCCGATGCGGCGACGGAAAATATTCTGTTCACGGTGGACCAGCCCTTTGCGAATCACAATGGCGGAGGACTGGTGTTTGGGAAAGAGGGATTTCTCTATATTGGTTTGGGTGACGGTGGCAGCGGCGGAGATCCGATGTGCAACGGGCAGAACATCAACGTGCTGCTCGGCAAGATGCTGAGAATCGATGTGGATTCCTCGCCAGCGGCTGGCTTGAATTACGCAATTCCGCCGGATAATCCTTTTGCGGGGCAGAACGGGCGCGATGAAATCTGGCTGTATGGATTGCGTAATCCCTTCCGGTTTTCGTTCGACAGCGCGACGGGAAATCTATGGATCGGCGACGTGGGGCAGGACAAGTTCGAAGAAGTGGACATGCTGACGCCGCAACAGGGCGGCGCGAACCTGGGATGGAATATCCGCGAGGGGGCGCATCCGTTTTCGACCGTGTGCTCGCAGACTGGGAACACGTTAACGGATCCGATTTTTGATTACGATCACATGCAAGGTGATGTCACGGTGATCGGCGGGCACGTGTATCACGGGACAAAAATGCCGGCGCTGGTGGGAGCGTATGTGTTCGGAGACTTCAGCAGCGGGCGGTTGTGGACTTTGACGAAAAGCGGGACGACGTGGACGCGGACAGATTTGACGAGTGTGTCAGGCGGCGATATGGCGGCGATCGGAGAGGATCAGACGGGCGAGTTATATCTGGCCAGATATTCGACCGGCGCGGTATCGAGAGTGCACCAGGTGGGGCAACCGTGACCATGATGCCCGCAAAAAACAAAAAGAGTCCGCGGGATCAACCCGCGGCTATAAAGAGCTAACGATGGATTGAAGTTGACGGGTGATTTCTTCGGCGGGAGTGTTCGGCGGGAACGTGACGGCGGCGCCGATGTGGACGGTGATCTCACCAAGGCGCGCCAGGCGGCGGTGTTCTTTTTTCATTTGCCAGACGCCGTCGAGCCGCATGGGGATGATGGGTAGCGCGAGATTTTCTGCTAAGAGCCCGATGCCGGATTGAAATGGAGCCATGCGGCCGTCGGCGGAGTTGTTCACTACACCTTCAGGAAAAATCAGGACGGAGTAGCCGCGGTCGGCGGATTCGCCGGCGAAACGGAAGCTTTGCCGTACGCCAGAAAATTGGGGAAGCGGGAAAACGTTGAAGAGCGCGGTAACCAGGAAATAGCCGAGTTGATAGGCCCAGCGTTTTGCGAAAAACCATTCGCGCGGCGGAGTACGCATGCGCACGAGAGATTCTCCTCCCATCGCGGTGGCTAGGCGATGGCGAAAACGCGCGGGGAGTGCGGTGAGGATCAGGCCGATGTCGGCGCGGCGGGTGATGTGATTGGCAACGATGATGGCCGGACCTTTGAGATTTTGTAGGTGGTGGCGGCCAACTACGCGCGGATGGCCGAGAATTTGCGTGGCCGGCCAGACAAGCCCGTAATAAATGATCAGGCGGGCGAGGCGGATGGGTTCGCGTTGCGTCCAGCGGGGGTAATGGTAGGCGTCGGAATTTTTTGCGGCGACGTCTTGTTGAGAAGCAGGTCGCGCGATTAGTTTTTGCAGGTCCGCTGCGGATTTTGCTTCGGAAAAGGCGGACTCGTTGATTTCGACGTTGTAGCGGTGTTCGAGGGCGGAGAGGAGCTCTACGCGGTCGAGGGAAGAGAGGGAAGTTAAGGAAGTAGAGGATGTTAAGGAGTTAGAGGAGAGGAGTTGGGCTAATGGATAGGTTTGCGATGGGGCGGAAGGCGAAGAGGCCGGGCTGAAGCCCGCCACATTAAGAAGTTCGGCGACGCGGGCAGCGATGGTTGCCAGGCGGGGTTTGCCGGTCGGCGTGCGGGGGAAGTCCAGTTCGGGCCATAGGAGCCAGGTGCGGATCTGCTGGTAGTCGGCGAGGGTGGCGTTCGCCGCGACGATGGCGGAATTGACTGAGGTGGAGGAGGTTAAGGACCTAGAGGAGGTTGAGGACGAAGAGTTGCTGTCGGCTGGATGCGGGGTTGAACTTGACGTCGAAGAGAGATTCCTCGCTGCGCTCGGAATGACGACGTCTCGCGCCGCATTGCCGGTTGCGTTGATGGCAGACGTCTCCGAGTCCTTTACTTCCTTTGCCTCCTCTAGTTCCTTTGCTTCATTTCTTAGAAGCAGCACGGCGCAGGGTTCGGCGTTTTGACCGCGATTGATCGGTATGACTAAGGCGTCGCGGATGGCGGGCTGTTTTTTCAAGGCGGCTTCCAGGTCTTCGGGGTGGACGTTGAGGCCGGCTGAGGTGACGATGACATTTTTTTTGCGGCCGCGAAATTTCAGGTTGCCGTTGGAATCGAGTTCACCCAGATCGCCGGTTCGCAGCCAGCCGTTGTTTTCTTCCGAAGATTGCTGAAGCGCTCCTTTTTCCCAATAGCCAGAAGAGACGTTTTCGCCGCGAACCAAAATTTCTCGGTCTTCGGCCAGCTTGAATTCGCGGCCGGGGAGAATTTTGCCGACGGTACCTTCGGCGGCGCTGAAGGGATGATTCAGGCTGACGAGCGACGCGGTTTCCGTCATGCCATAGCCCTGCACTACGGCGAAGCCGAGACGCTTGAAAAAAAGTTCTGTGTCGGTGCCGAGCGCTGCCCCTCCCGAGAGGAAAGCCCAGAAGCGAAAACCGAGGAGGCGATGAATACGGCGGAAACGCCAGGCGCGGCGGAGGAACGGTTGGGTCTCGGCTGCGGCGTAATTTTTGCTGAACCAGCCGCGCCAGCCGCGCGAACCGATTTCGCGTTCGATCGCGGAACGCAGGAGATCGAGCATGCGCGGGACGGCAATCAGAAGTGTCGCGCGCTCACGTTTGATAGTACGGAGAATTTCACTGGGATTGGTGGAATTTTCGAAGACTACAGTGGCGCCGAGAAGCGGCGGAACGAAGAGCGCCATGAATTGTCCAAAGACGTGGCTAAGCGGCACCAGAGAGATGAAGCGCAACGGGTGGAGCAAACGTTCGTATTTGAGATAACGCTGCAAGCCGCGCTCAAGCGGTTCGAGGTTGGCGAGAAAATTTCCGTGCGTGAGGACGACACCGCGCGGTTCGGCGGTGGTGCCGGAGGTGAACAGGATCTCCGCGATGTGCCCGCGGGTGAGCGGTTCGCTGGACAAAGTGTCATAGAGCGGCCTGGGTGTTTCACGGGGAACAGTTTGGGTTACGAAGACGCGATGCTGCGCAGCCATGTCGGGCAAATCCTCCAGTACGAGGACGGGAATGGCTGGATCGAGGATCGGCTTGGCGCGGGAGGCTACAATCAGTTTGACCTGGGAGTCGCGAATCACCCGCGCCGCAAAATCAGGAGAAGCGGAATCGTCCATGGGAACGGCGACGGCTCCGACGAGCAGGCAGGCCCAGAAGGCGGCGACCCATTCGGCGGAGTTGGAACCCCATATAAGGATGCGCTCGTTGGCTCGAATGCCGCGGGAATTCAGGGCGTTTGCGAAGAGCGCCGCAGTCGAAGCGAGCTTAGCGTAGCTCCAGGAATTGCGCCGGTATCCGCGCGAATAGACGATGGCGCGATCGCTTTGGAAGCGTTCAAACTCGGCGAAGAGCGAGAGGAGTGAGTCGCGAGACATGGGCGTTATCGATCGATTCGCACGAACCTTAGAATGGGCACGGCATGCCGCGCACCTTACGGGAAAAAGGCACATTGCATGCCACAAGTTTAGGCCGATTTGCATCGAAACAAGACCGGGAAATGAACGAGGAAAAAGGGCTCGGTCTCAGGTAAAATATGAAGGGCTGGGGGATTCTGCCGGATTGCGGTATTCCCCTGTGCAATTTGAGATTTTGGCCGTGGGAGCGAAATGCCAGTACCTATTTCACAGATGTGGACGGTTGCGACTTACCTGCTGAAGCAGAAGCTGGCTGGGCGGAAGAGGTATCCGTTCGTACTGATGCTGGAGCCGCTGTTCAAGTGCAACCTGGCGTGCGCGGGCTGCGGGAAGATTCAATACCCGGCGCATATTTTGAAGCAAGAGCTCTCGCCTGAGGAATGTTTCAAGGCCGTGGATGAGTGCGGAACGCCGATGGTATCCATTCCGGGCGGCGAACCGCTAATGCATTCGCAGATTGACAAGATCGTGGAAGGACTGGTTGCGCGGAAAAAATATATTTATCTGTGCACCAATGCGCTGCTGCTGAAAGAAAAACTCGACCTCTTCACGCCAAGTAAATACCTGACCTTTTCGGTGCACGTGGACGGGCAAAAAGAACACCACGATTTTTCGGTGTGCCGCGAAGGTGGCTACGAACAGGCGATCGAAGGAATACGCGAAGCGGTCAAACGCGGCTTCCGAGTCACCACGAATACCACACTGTTCGACGGCGCCGATCCCAAGAGCGTGCGCGGATTTTTTGACGAAATGATGGAACTGGGAGTGGAAGGAATGATGCTTTCGCCCGGCTACTCCTATGAAAAAGCGCCGGACCAGAAGCACTTTTTGGGACGCGCGCGGACGCGGAGACTCTTCCGCGCCATCCTTTCGAACCGCAAGAAAAGCTGGCAGTTCAATCAATCGAAATTGTTTTTGGAATTTCTGATGGGCAAGCGGAATTATGCCTGCACGCCGTGGGGCATGCCCACGTACAACATGTTCGGCTGGCAAAAGCCGTGCTATTTGCTTCAGGACGGCTACGCGGACACCTTCAAGGAACTGATGGAATCGGTCGAATGGAACAACTACGGGACGGAATCGGGCAATGCGAAGTGCGCGAACTGCATGGTGCACAGCGGATACGAAGCTTCAGCGGTGGATCACACGTTCAGCGGGCTCGGGGGACTGTGGGCGACAATAAAGTCCGGTTTGTCCACAACTTATGCTGACGCGGACGCATTAGAGATGCTTGATGAGCCCGTGAAGCCAGTACATGCGTTCAATCCGCTGGTACAGATCGAAGCCAGCAAGACCCAGATGGAAGAGACGCGGGCGTGAGCGTTCCGACACATTTTGACCGGCAGGACTCGGCGGGAGCCGGCACGTTCCAAACGGAAGCGGACAAACTTGAGGTAGCGCCGGGCCGCGTGCGCGAAGGCATCGAGGGATGGGTGCCGGAGCTGGCGACCGAGGAGGAATTACGCGAAGCGCTGGAAAAGGCGTTCGATTATCGCGGCGACGTGACGATAACGCACAAAGACGGGAGCAAACTTGAAGGCTACATTTTCGACCGAGTCAGCGGAACGACGCTAAGTGGTTCGTTTGCAAGGATTTTGCCGAAGAATGGCGGCAGCCGACTGAAAATTGCGTATTCGGACATCGCAGCGCTGGCTTTCAGCGGACGCGATCCTGCGGCAGGCAAGAGTTGGGAAGCCTGGGTGCGGAAATATTGGGAAAAGAAGGTAGTTGGGGGCGAAGGCGCCAGTCTGCATCCTGACGAATCCGAGTAAGACCGGTAGCCCCAATAATCCCATCAAGTCCATTATAATTAATAACTTACAGGCAATAAACGACCCGAATTGGCGTGGACAACCATACCTTTTTGTGCTACTCTTACTGTAGCGTTTGTTGCTCTTGTAATACCTTTTGATCGCTCAAGAGGACTGCAAGCACAAATTTGTAGTCTTTTTTTGTGGTCAAAGGGCGTCACGGCGTGGGTCATGGCTGTCAGCAAAACTGCGGCGCAGATCACCGAGTACGGACCGAGAGAAGCAATGCAATTCCAGCGATGATCCCAGCCACAACGGGTGTCACGCGACACGAGGTCAAGCAGTGAAGGAACAAGGAACAGTAAAGTGGTTTAACGCTTCGAAGGGTTTTGGATTTATCCAACGTCAAACCGGAGAAGATGTATTCGTACACTTCTCGGCCATCACCATGGACGGCTACAAGTCCCTGAATGAAGGACAAGCGGTGGAATTCGAAGTGAAAAAGGGTCCGAAGGGTCTGCAAGCAGAGAACGTAACCAGCATTTAATCGTACTCCTGCGTAACGAGGGCGGAAATCGCTGGGCCGAGAGCCGCCCCCTTTAACGAGTTTCAGCCAGTGAAAAAATAATCAAGTCGAGCGAGCAGCGAGGAGGAAGACGTGCAATCAATGCAAGAAGGCCAGACCATCAAGCATGGCGTTTATGGATTGGGGATTGTGACCTCTTCAGACGGAGAGCGCACAGCGGTGGATTTTGACGATCACGGACCCAAGTTGTTCGTGACCAGCATCATGACCGCGGAGCTGATCGGTGAAGCGCCTGCGACCCCGCCAAAGACGAAACGCCGGCGGAAGGCTTCCACGGCGGCGAAGGCGGCAAAAGCAGCCAAGAAAGCGGCTGCAGCGACGACCGCGTAAAATCCCATTTTAGAATTCGGAATTTGGCGCCTGCACTCACCAGTGCAGGCGTTTTTATTTGCGGCGACACTCTTTCGCCCCCGAGCGAATGAGAAATAGCCGATCGCTAGGCTTCGACGCTGGCAGGGGCAATGGATGCTTTTCTTTTGGGCGTCCAATCGACTAGCTCGACGCGACCGACCATAAACACCCAGGCCAGGGCGCCCACAACACACAGAAAAGAGGTTATCGCGAACGGCATAACGAAATTGCCGGTCGCTTGCACAACGAATCCCGTGAGGCTAGGCCCGACTACGCCCGCAAGGTTGGAGAAACCATTTTGTGCACCGTACCATTTTCCGACGGCCTGCGGACCGGCGAGGGTCTGACAGAATGTAAAGATGCCAGGGGAAGTCATGCCGCAACCGACGCCTGCCGCCATCAGCCAATATAAGTATGTTTGCGGACCAGCGATAGCACAGCCGAGCACGGCGACTGCTGAAATGAAAAATGCCAGCGCCATCGCTGATTTGCGCACGACCGTCGGCGTAAATCCCTTGCGAACCCAGAAGTCCTGCAGGAAACCAGTAGCGATGGCTGAAACAGCATCCACCGAATAGTACAACCCGGCGACTCGCGCCATCGCTGCCATGGAGAGATGCCGCTCAATCACCAGGTAGGTGGGAAGCCAGGTAATCATGAAATAGAACAGATAATTGCAGCAAAACTGGCCGACGGATGTGCCCCAAAAGGATTTTTGCTTGAAGATTTCGGCAAACCCAGGAACGGGCGCGATGGAACTCTCAACGGAGATCGGATGGCGTGGCATCCATTTCATCCAGGCGGGCAGCCACAGTAGGCTGAGCAGCCCGATGGCGATAAATACGGGCCGCCAGCCATACTTGGCCATCAGGAATCCGGCGCCGAAAGTGCCCACGGCATTCCCGCAGCGCAAAGCAGACATCACAACACCGCTGGCGAATCCGCGATGATGTTCCGAAAGATGCTTCGCCAGAATTTTTGAGGAAGCGGGAACCGCAACGGACTCGCCAACGCCCAGAATCAGGCGCATCGCGAGCAGCAAGACAAACCCGCGCAGCAGGCCGGTAGTCGCCGTGGCCAGAGACCAGATTAGAAATCCGGCCGCCAGAATCCGGTTGACGTCGAATCGGTCGACCAACCATCCGATCACAAACTGCATTGCAGTGTAGGTGATGAAGAATGCGGCGAACAGAATGCCCAGCTGCGCAGGAGAAAGACCCAGCTCGCGCTTCAGCAGCGGAGCCGCAACCGAGAGGTTGCCACGATCAATGTAATTGATCATGACGCAGATCGCGAGCAGTACCAGCGCCGGCGCGAATGCGACTAGGTTGCGAGACTCGTCGGTTACTGGCTTAGACATAGCAAGGGCTGGCGCATTTTGCTCCTGGCCCAATTCATTTACAAGCGGCCATTTGGGAGAGGTGAAAACCGCGCCGGAAAACGCGTTTTGCGTTGCTCCTTCCATCGTTCAGAGAAGGAAACTCGCATGCCGATTGCTGATGCCTGCGCAGTAAAATCGTGAGAGAGTATTGCAAAAGGGGAGCCTCAACCCGGAAGTATTGGAAGTCCCTACCTGCAGGAGGCGCTGTGAACTGGAAATTGCGAACGGTGTGGTCAGCGATTCTTGCGCTGGCAGTGGTGATGATTACAAACAGTCAGAGCTTGGGCCAAACGGCACCGGGCGTAACCAATAGTCAGATTCTGATTGGATCTTGTTCGGCGCTGGAAGGGCCTTCGCACGCGCTGGGCAGCGAGCAAATCAAAGGCGCGGAGGCCTACTTCGACCTGATCAACGACGAAGGCGGAATTGCGGGCCGAAAACTGAAGTTGCTGGCCTACGACGACAGTTACGACCCGGCAAAAACCGAGGCCTGCTTTAAGCGGCTGGAAAGCCAGAATGTTTTTGCATTGGGATTTTTCGTGGGCACGCCCACAGCGGTGAAATATTTACCGATGGCGGAAGAAGCGAAAATTCCCGTGGTGGGATTGTTCACCGGAGCACAGACGTTATACACGCCGCTGCGGCACTGGGTGATCAATGTACGGGCGTCGTATGCGATTGAAACGCGGGAGCAGATTGAAGGACTCTGGAAAACGCTGGGATACAAGAAGATCGCCGTGATTTATCCTGATGACGCGTTTGGTGCAGCGGTCCTGGATGGAGTGAGAGGGGCGCTGAAGGCAAAAGGGGCGGAACCGGTCGCGGTGGGATCGTACCCGAGGCAGACGGCCGATGCGGAACAAGCGATTCAGAGCGTAAGAGCGGCAAATCCGGAAGCGGTGGTGATCGTGGGGCCAGCGAATACGGTTGCGCCGATATTGAAAAAGGCGCACGCGCAGGGATGGAAACCGCTGTTCTTGACGGTGTCGTTTGTGGGAACGGACGATTTGATTTTGCTTGCGGGAGGGGACGCGGACGGAATGGTGATCACCCAAGTGGTGCCACCTTACTATCTGACGGAACTGAAGACGGTAGCGATGTACCGCAAGACGCTGGCCAAATATTTTCCTGGCGCGCAACCAGGCTTTGTGAGCCTGGAAGGATTTGTGAACGCGATTGTGATGGTCGAAGGGCTGAAGCGCGCGGGGAAAGATTTGACGCGCGAAGGATTGATCCGCGCCATGGAATCGATTCATCAGATGGATCTGGGGTTGGGGCCGCAATTGAAGCTGGACTATTCGAGCCGCAGTCATGCCGGGCTGGAAGCAGTGACAGCGACGGTGATTCGCAGCGGGCGTGCGGTGCCGTTCACCGACTGGGCGACGGTGAAATAAGTGGATCCTGCTTACATCGCCTTGTCAGCGTGTGCTATTTTGCGGGCATGAAGAAAGTCCTTTTGATCGTGGGATTATTGTTCTTCGTTCTTGGAATCGTTGGATTGCTTCATCCGGTGTTCACCTACCACAAGACAGAAGAAGTGGCGCATTTCGGGCCGGTGCGGGCGACCGTAAACGAAGAAAAGACGGCGACGGTACCGACAGCCGTTTCAGTGTTATTGCTAGTAGTGGGTCTGGGCCTGACGGTTCTTGGGGTGAAAAGCCGCAGCTAGTCGAATCTGAAGCCGCTTGCGCCTGGTAGCGTACCAGCTAGCGAATGGCGGATTCGGCTTGATCGAAAGCGTGGTAGGAAGAACGAACCAGAGGACCGGCTTCTACGTGCTTGAAGCCCATTTGCTCGCCTAAAGATTTATATTCCAAAAATTCATCCGGATGGACGTAACGAACGATGGGGAGATGTTCGCGCGTAGGCTGAAGATATTGGCCGAGGGTGAGGATGTCGGTGCCTTGCGCGGCAAGATCCTGCATGGTGGCGAGAACTTCGGATTTTTCTTCGCCGAGGCCGAGCATCAGGCCGGTTTTTGTGGGGACGTCGGGATGAGTTTGCTTGGCGCGCTTGAGGAGTTCGAGCGAACGCTCGTAGAGAGCGCCTTTGCGCACCTGACGATAAAGCCGCGGCACGGTTTCGGTATTGTGATTCAGCACGTCGGGTCGAACAGCGAGAACGGTGTTCAGCGCATCCCAGTTTCCGCGAAAATCGGGGATCAAGACTTCTACTTTGCAGCCGGGAACGCGGCGGCGAATTTCCTGAATGGTGCGCGCGAAAATTTGCGAGCCGCCATCGGGCTGGTCATCGCGATTGACGCTAGTGACTACGGCGTAGCGAAGGCCCATGCGAGCGACAGCTTCGGCCACTCGCAGCGGTTCGTCCTCATCGGGAGGGCCGACCGGCTTTCCCGAGGGAACCGCGCAAAAACCGCAAGCGCGCGTGCAAATATCTCCCAGAATCATGAAGGTGGCGGTGCCATGTTCCCAACACTCGCCCATGTTTGGGCAGCGAGCGCTTTCGCAAACGGTGTGCAGATCGAGAGTGCGCATGGTGCGCTTGAGATCCTGGTAGCGTTCGCCGCCCAGGAATTTGACGCGGAGCCAGTCCGGGCGCGGATGGGCGTTCGGCGATGGCATCGGAGGCGGCGCGGCGTCGGAGATGATGTTGAAGGGAGAGGCCATGGGTGACTATTTATGTTACTTCGATTCGCGGCGGGTCACAAACGGAACGCGTCCCTCACCGTGGGCACCGGGCAGTGGACTCTGGCCTGTATCCGGCTTAGCCCCCTTCCTCTCACTGTGCCTGTCCCTAACCGCATGAAAAGAAAGGAGGCAAAGAATCCAGAAAAGTGAAGAGCATCAGAACAAACCGGTTAACGGCAGCAACGGGATAAGAATATCAAAACAGGGAAGTTAGGTTGATTTTCACGCTGGCCAAACTAAACGCGTTTTTACCTAAGCGGTACGGTACTATACATTTAATATAAAGGCAAGTAAAAAATGCCGTACCCTCCGGTGAGAAACGCTGATTGACCGGGCATGCAGCGTTGCGTCCCGAAACGGGAAGAGCGCGCTGTCCGTCAATACTTGTGACTGAATCGTAAGCTCATATACAGGTGACCGATGACTGGATTGTGTGTTTGTGTGCTGGTGCGGTCGGGCGCATGGTGGGCGAAGTTTCTTAAGAGCACACACAAAAGGAGCAAGTTGCGACGGCTCGTGCTGACCCTGCTATGCCTGCAAACGCTGAGCGGATGCAGCGCGATGAAAGTGCGCATGGGTTGGAGAGTAGACCTAACGCAAACGCCGGTGGTTTCCATCGAAGCGAGTTTGCCGAAGGGACCAGCGATCGCTCCGGGCCAGAAATCACCGCTGGTTGCAAAGATCACTGAACCGAACGGGACAGTCCTATATACGGAAGGCCAGGGCAGAGGGAAAGTGCAATGGAAAGACCTGCAGGTAACAGCCGACGTGGTGAAGGCCAGCAACAAAGGAGTGCTGTCGCTTGCGAAGGATCCACGAGTCAGCGACGGCAAACTGGGCCACGTTACGATCACGGTAGCGAGCCATCCGGATGTGAAGACGGAGCTGGAGGTACCGTTTCGCTACAACATCGCCTTTTCCGCGAATTTTTCGGGCGGCCGCGGATCCAATGGACTCGATGGGCAGAACGGACTGGACGGAAGCAGCGGAAGTTCCGGCTCCATTGATCCAAACAATCCTTCGCCGGGCGGAAACGGCTCGGACGGTGGCAATGGTTCGGACGGAGACAACGGCAAGCCGGGCGGCGACGCGCCGGCGGTGCAAGTAAGGTTGACGTTGCATCCGGGAAATCAGGCGCTGATGGAGGCCAGTGTATCCGCGGCAGGAAAGCAAAAATTTTATCTGATTGACCCCCAAGGCGGTTCGTTAACTGTGAAAGCGGACGGTGGCGACGGAGGACGCGGCGGGACGGGAGGCCGCGGCGGGCGGGGAGGTTCGGGCGGAATAGGAACGCCTAACGGCAACAGCGGGCACGACGGCTTTAACGGCCACGATGGATTGCGCGGATCGGACGGAAAAGGCGGAGGCATCACAGTGATATACGATACGGCCGTTAAGTCAAATCTTGCAGCAATTCATCTGTCTCATCAGAACGGACCTGCGCCGGTGTTCAAGGAGGCTACGGTGGCAGCGCTTTGGTGAATCAGTAGCGCTAAGCCAGGAACATTAAAGAGTATCGGACCAAAGCAATCGGGAAGGAGAGTCTATGTACACATACACACGCACCTTGCGGTTGATGGTCGCGATGGGAGTCTTGCTGGCGGCCGGCGGTGCGACAGGAACGGGTCAGACCGACGTGCATGATCCGTCATACCGCCATGGCTACTACCTGTTTTTGGCGGGTACGCCCCAGGGCTGTGAGGATTGCTATGTTCCGCTGCTACTGACCAGGAAAAGCATCGCGTACCTGAAGGAGAATCCAACTCCGGAAGACTGTGTTTTGATTACGACGTTTGAGAGGGACTCCATTTGGCATTACGACGGGCTGGCGCGGATTGGACAGAGCGAAATCAACACGTTGGAGCGAAAAGTACGGATTTCCGAAAAGACTTACAGATACCAGGAAATTGCCGCTAACGAAGTTCTTAGGCTTTTGCAAAACCCGCTGGGAAAAATCCCAATCTCGCGGCCTTTTCTACCAGCCAAACTTCCGGCAGGGCCAGAGCTTAAGCAACTAGTTTCCGACTTCGAGGCTAGGAAATAGCGCACCTTGTGAGGGTTGAAGAAAGAAGAATACCTTTCGCTGAGAGCTACAGCGGCTGGCGGGAGGAGCGGATGAATTCGCGCAGAACGGTGACATTGGGGCCGTAGACACCGATGCGACCAGCATCCACGGGAAGACCGAGCGCCTCGGCGAGGTCCAGATCGACTCCTGCGTCGTCCAATTCAGAAAGACTATAACCTTGCGCCGGAGCAACACGATTGAGCCCGGACGGATAGACAGGCCGAGGCGGACGATGACGGCGCCAGGGACGGCGCGCCAATTCGTAGAATTGCCGCCAATCGCGTTTTTGCCAGGTGGTCATCGCTATAAACATTTGCGAACGGTTCTCAAAAGCGTTGTCCGGCTTCACCGGAAGTTCGCTCTCTTTGTCTTTACGGCTCGTTCGCAACATTGGATGCCTGGCTTTCCGAAAAGGTTCCTGGAGACGGATACAGCGAATCTAGTGCCGAAGCAAGAAATTTTATGACAATCGCAAGCGCAACCATACTGCAGAAGCGGTAAGTCTGGTGACTTTCCTGCGTCGATGTTTCTAACACGTAAATGAGGATGGAGTTGCGGATTAAAGTTTGCGAGAGGAAGTTGGTGAAGGCTGCGAGCGGATCATGGCGCGAGCTAACGTCGGCGATTCGGCATCCGCGATTGGCCGACGGGAGAAGCGAGTTCCTGGCGTTAAAACGAGCAGTGTGCCGGTGCGAGAGGAATTAGGCAAAGCTACCGCAAGATAGGCATTAAGGAGGGTCGAAAGCGGCACCGGCTAGGATTCGCGCCGCGAACTGAATGAACTAGCAGGCTTACCAGCGATTGCCGCGATCTCCACGGTCGCCGCCACCACCCCGATCACCACGATCGCCGCCGCGTCCGCCACCACCACCGCGTCCACCACCGCCGCCACCATGTCCGCCGCGACCGCCACCGAAG
Organism: uncultured Acidobacteriota bacterium; assembly: GCA_963732135.1. Classification (GTDB taxonomy): domain Bacteria; phylum Acidobacteriota; class Terriglobia; order Acidiferrales; family UBA7541; genus Acidiferrum. The sequence continues at coordinate 409,299 of CAVSYC010000006.1, read as the reverse complement.
CCACCACCGCCGCGCCCACCACCACCGCCGCGCTGCTCCTGCGGACGAGCTTCGTTGACCACCAGATTGCGTCCACCAAAGTTCTGGCCGTTGAGGGAATTTACCGCGCGATCGGCTTCTTCATCGTTGGAAATTTCGACGAAAGCGAAACCACGAGATTGGCCCGTAAAACGGTCACGAATCAGATTGACTGCCGAGGGGTTGACACCAGACTGCGAGAAAAATTCATGCAACGTATCTTCCGTGGCGGAAAACGGAAGATTCCCAACGTAAAGCTTCTTCACTTACGGACTCCTTTTGCCCGGAACCGAGATGCATGTCGCGGAGCGCGCTGGAAACCCGGGATCCTTGCGGCAACCGGAGTGCGGAGCCACTTGGGGACACAAATCGGGAGCTCCAGCGGTCAGAGGCATCGTCGCGGAAATTGACCCTTTTTGCAATGAGAATTTCCCTTACCCCCCGGGCCAGCAAGCCTGGCCTGTATAAATACAATGCATGGAAAATAGTGATACGATGCGCGCTCTTGCCGGTACGGCGGAGGAGAGCGATGCGCGGCACCATGATGGATTTTCCGCTGACGCTGAAAACGATCCTGGATCGCGCGGGAAAGCAATTCGCAAAAGTCGAGATCGTGTCGCGGCGGCCGGACCGTTCGGTGGTTCGTTCGAATTACCGCGTATTCAGCGAGCGGGCGCGCAGGCTGGCCAGCGCATTAAGCGGGCTTGGATTGCGCTCAGGCGACCGGGTAGCGTCCATGATGTGGAATCACGCTGGCCATCTGGAAGCGTTTTTCGGAGTGCCGTGCGCCGGCGGAATTCTTCACACGCTGAATCTGCGATTGCATCCGGCCGAGATTGCGACGATTGCGAAACACGCGGGAGATCGTTTTCTCTTGATTGATGATGTGTTGCTGCCGGTGTTTGAAAAACTTCGGGCAGACGCGCCGTTTGAAAAAGTGATTGTGGTTCCCTATGGCTGCGGGGCGGTGGCGGATGAATATTTGAATTATGAAGAATTGCTTGCCGCTGGCGATCCGAACTTTGCTTTTCCGGAAATTGATGAAAACGACGGCGCGACGATGTGTTTCACATCCGGGACGACGGGATTTTCCAAGGGCGTGATTTACTCGCATCGCGCGCTGGTGCTTCATTCGCTGGCGGAATGCGCGGCGGACGCATTCGCCGTCAGCCATCAGGACACGATTCTGCCGATTGCGCCGATGTTTCACGCGAATGCGTGGGGACTGCCCTATTCCTGCACCATGGCCGGCAGCAAGCTTTTGTTGAGCGGCCCGAATGTTGAGCCGGAAGGTTTATTGGACTGGATGGTGCAGGAGCGCGTGACGATGGCGACAGGCGTGCCGACGGTGTGGATCGGAGTTCTGGATGCGCTGGAGAAAAATCCCACACGTTGGAAATTCGATTGGCCGGTACGCGTGATTTGTGGCGGTACCGCACCGCCGCTGGAACTGATTCGAAAGCTGGATGGATTTGGGATTCGCATACTGCATTTGTGGGGCATGACCGAAACCACGCCGCTGGCAACGGCTGGGCATCTGAAAACGCATATGCGCGATTGGAGCGACGAAGAAAAATATCAGGCGCGCGCGAAACAAGGTTGGCCGGTGCCGTTTGTGGAATTGAGAATTACGCGGCCGCGAGAGCCTCGCGGCAGAAAAGAGGAGGAAGCTCCGTGGGATGGAGAGACTCCTGGCGAGTTGGAAGTGCGCGGGCCGTGGGTGGCTTCGCATTATTACGAATCGCCCGATCAAGCGCATCGCTGGACGGACGATAGATGGTTTAAAACCGGCGACGTGGCGACGGTGGATGAAGATGGCGTGGTGAAAATTGTCGACCGTGCGAAGGATCTGGTGAAGTCGGGCGGCGAGTGGATCAGCTCGGTGGATCTGGAAAATGCGCTGATGGGACATCCGGCGGTGAAAGAAGCGTGCGTGGTGGGAATTCCTCATCCGAAGTGGCAGGAGCGGCCGCTGGCAGCTGTGGTCCTAAAGGACGGGAAGAACGCGACTGCAGACGAGTTGAGAATTTTTCTGGGAGCATTTTTTGCTAAATGGCAATTGCCGGATGCTTTCGTTTTTGTGGAAGCGATTCCACGCACCAGCGTTGGAAAATTCAAGAAAATTGCGCTACGGGAACAGTTTGTGGACTGGGAGTGGGATACGGCGGCGGAATAATTTTCAGGTACGATAACTGGCGTTGATCCGCACGTATTCGGCGGTGAAGTCGCACGTCCAGTAGCGAGCATGCGATTTTCCGGCGTGCAGATCAACCACAATCGGAACGTGATCGTTGAGCAGACGATTCGAAGCGGCGCGTTCGTTGAACGCGAGCGGCTGGCCTTTGCGCAGCACTTTGATTCCGGCCATGGTAATTTCTACGAGCGCAGGATCGAATCTTACTCCGGCGCGTCCAGCAGCGGCGAAAATGCGGCCCCAGTTGGGATCGCCGCCCGCGAATGCGGTCTTTACCAGCGGGGAAGTGGCGATAGTTTCGGCAATTTTGCGCGCGGCGGATTCGCTCTTCGCGCCGCGAACTTCAATTTCGATGACGCGCTGCGCGCCTTCCCCGTCAGCGACGATTTGTTGCGCGAGTGAACCGCAGACTTCTTCGAGTACGGCGGTGAATTGCCGATGCGCTTTGCTGCCGTTGGAAATCGACGGAGCGCCAGCGGCGCCGTTGGCGAGAACCAGTAATGTGTCATTCGTGGAGGTGTCGCCGTCCACGCTGATGGAGTTGAAGGTTCGCGAGACAACATCGCGCAAAGTGCGCTGTAGAAGCGCTGGCGAAATCGCTGCGTCGGTGACGACAAAGGCGAGCGTAGTAGCCATATTGGGATGAATCATTCCAGCCCCCTTGGCACAGCCGACCAGATGGATCCGTTTCCCGGACATTTTGAAAGTTGCCGACGCGGTCTTTGGACGCGTGTCCGTGGTGCAGATGGCAAGTGAGAGTTCGGCGAAAGAGCGCGCGGACGCGCGGCGGTTGCGGGCGAGCGACGGTAGCGCGCGAAGAATCTTTTCTACGGGAAGCTGTACACCGATCACGCCGGTCGAACACACAAATAATTCCTGGGGAGCGAGCAACATTCTGCGAGCGGCTTCTTCATTTGTCCGTTGCGCGACGTTGTCGCCCTGCGGGCCGGTTGCGCAATTCGCGTTGCCGGCGTTGACGACTACGGCGCGCATGCGGCCTTTGGACTCGCGCAGATTTTTCTTCGAAAGAATGACTGGCGCAGCGACAACTACATTTTGCGTGAACACTGCCGCGGCGGAAGCTGCAACATCGCTGGAAATTAGTGCGAGGTCCAGCGCACCGGTTTTCTTTAAGCCGCAAGCCGTGGCTGCGAAGCGAAAGCCCTTCGGCAGTGCGGATTCTGGTGGCGGCTGGTTCATTTCGCGGAGGCTTCCCTGAGCAGGCGGTTTTCCAGATCAGCAATAGCGGCCCGAACTGAGTCAACCGATGTGCCGCCGGGAACCTTTTTTGAGGCCAGCGCGGCTTCGACGGTTAGGCCAATCGAGAAATCGCCGTCGAACGCGGAAGAAATCTTGCGAAGTTCATCCAAGGGCAACTCGGTCCACATTTTTTGCTGACGCTCCGCTTCTTTCAGAACCTTGCCGACGGCGTCATGCGCCTGCCGAAATGGCACGCCTTTGCGCACGAGATAGTCCGCGGCTTCCGTGGCCAGCAGAGCAGGATTCGAAGCGGCGGAGCGCAGGCGGTCTTCGCGATACTTGGTTGCCTTAATAGCGCCTGCGGCGACTGCCAGCATGACCGCAACCTGGTCGTGCGCTGCGAAAAGGGCTTCCTTATCTTCCTGCAAATCGCGTTGATAGCTTGTAGGCAGACCTTTCAATGTGGTGAGGAGCCCAACCAGCGCGCCGGTGATGCGTCCAGTCTTGCCGCGAATCAGTTCCCAGCAGTCGGGATTTTTCTTTTGCGGCATCAGGCTGCTGCCGGTCGAATATTCGTCGGGAAGGACGACGTAGGAGAATTCCTGCGACGCGAAGAGCACGAAATCCTCCGCCAGCCGCGAGAGATGCGTGGCGATACCCGAGAGTGCGAACAGATAATCGAGCGCGAAGTCGCGGTCGCCGACGGCATCCAGGCTATTCGCGGTGATTTTGGAAAACCCGAGGTCGCGTGCAATGGCAGCACGATCGATGGCGAGGGAATTTCCGGCAAGCGCGCCCGAACCCATGGGGCAAGCGTCAGCGCTGGCGGCGGCGCTTTGCAGGCGCGTGATGTCACGGGTGAAACCTTCCGCGTGGGCCATCAGAAAATGCGAAAGCAGAATCGGCTGCGCGTGCTGCATGTGCGTCATGCCTGCCATCGGCACACCGAGTTTGGCTTTTGCCTGCATAAGCAGCGCCTTGATCAACCCAAACAGACCGCGCTTGATTTCTGACGCAGCATCGATCACGAACAGGCGAAAATCGGTGGCGACCAGTTCGTTGCGGCTGCGGCCGGTGTGCAGCTTCCAGCCGAGAGGGCCGAGTTCTTCGACCAGCGTCTTTTCGACAAAGTGGTGGACGTCTTCAGCATCGGCGCCGAAGGATTCGACCCATGCCGGATCGGATTGTGCGCGCTCGGCGATTTTGTCGAGCGCGGCGAGTGTTTGCCTTACTTCGGCTGCGGTGAAGATGCCGATGGGCTCGAGCGCTTTGGCCCAGGCACGGTCCACTGCGATTTCGTGGGGCAATAGGCGGCGGTCGAACGCAAAGGAGCGCTGGAAGGCGTCGAAACGGGCGTCGGGAGCGCGTTCGAACCGTCCGCCCCACAGTTTATTGTCTTTGCGTTCGGTCATTGGAAGTAGTCAGTCCTCAGTATTCAGTAATCAGTTCCCGGAACAATCCTGTAGCTTTCCAGAACGGTCAAGGCGCTTCCTACTGAAAACTGTGAACTGACAACTGAGAACTTTTTCAAGAGTTGCCGCCTTCGGCCTTGGCTTTGGGGCGAACAGTGACCGGAAGCGCGAAAAGATTGATGAAGCCTTCGGCGTCCTTTGGGTTGTAGCGGCCCATGGTAAAGCTGGCCAGATCCGCTCGATACAAAGAGAACGGCGATTTGCGGCTGGTGACGTTGTGTGTGCCCTTCCAGAGTTTCAGGCCGACAGTGCCGGTGACGCGCTGTTGCGAAACGTTGAAGAAGCCATCCAGCGCCTGGCGTTGCGTGGAGAACCACACGCCGTTGTAAACCAGTTCCGCATAACGAACTGCGAGCGTTTGTTGCAGATGCGCGGTTTCGCGATCGATGGTCAGGCGTTCGAGTTCGCGATGCGCGGTGACGAGCAGTGTGCCGCCCGGCGTTTCGTATGCGCCACGCGACTTCATTCCGACCAGACGATTTTCCACGAGATCGGTGCGGCCAACTCCGTGACGCGCGGCGATTTCGTTCAGCAAGTTTAGCAATTCGATCGGACCAAGCTTCGCGCCGTTCACAGAAACCGGAGTGCCGGCTTCGAAACCGATTTCCACTTCTTCGGCTTTGTCCGGAGCTTTTTCCGGCGCAACGGTCCATTGCCACATGGCTTCGCTGGGTGCGTTCGCGGGATCCTCGAGTTCCGCGCCTTCGTGGCTGAGGTGCCAGATGTTGCGGTCGCGGCTATAGATATTTTTTTTGCTCTGCTCGATGGGAATATTGTGTTTTTCCGCGTAGGCGATGGCGTCTTCGCGCGAATCGATATCCCACTCGCGCCACGGCGCGATGATTTGCAGGTTCGGCGCTATAGCCTTGTAGGCCAGTTCGAAGCGAACCTGATCGTTGCCTTTGCCGGTACAGCCGTGGGAGAGGCCATCCGCGCTGAGTTGTAGCGCGAGTTCGGCTTGCCGCTTGCCGAGCACCGGCCGCGCCATCGACGTGCCCAACAAATAAGTGTGTTCGTAAACGGCACCGGCGCGCAGCGTCGGCCAGATGTAATCGCGAATGAATTCTTCGCGTAGATCCTCGACGTATGCGGTGGAGGCTCCGGTGGCCAGAGCTTTTTTGCGTGCGGCTTCCAGGTCTTCCTGCTGGCCGACGTCGCCGATCATGGCAATCACTTCGCAGCCGTAATTCTCCTTGAGCCACGGAATAATGATTGAGGTATCGAGACCTCCGGAATAGGCAAGGACCACTTTCTTCGGTTTAGGTGCAGACGTTTTCAAGAGCCCCTCTTTCTTTGGTTCGATGTTTGCGCGCAATGCGGCAATGGAAAAATCTAATCAAAAAGTTCGCGGCAAATTAGCGAAACAGCGTGTGCAGAATCGCCTTCTGCACGTACATGCGATTTTCCGATTGATCGAGAACCACAGATTGTGTCCCGTCAAGAATTTCCGGCGTCACTTCATAGCCACGGTGCGCGGGCAGACAGTGCATGAAGACCGCGTCGCGCTCGGCAAGTGCCATCAGCTTGCGATTTACCTGATAGGGCTTGAAGACTTCGCTGCGCACTTTTTCTTCGGCTTCAAAGCCCATGCTGGTCCAGGAATCGGTATAAACGGCTTGCACGTCCTCGACCGCGTCGCGCGGGTCGGTGAACAGTTCGATTTTTGCTTTGGTTTCTTTGGCTACGCGGCGTGAGTCGGTCACGACATCGGCGTCCGGAGCATAGTTTGCCGGCGTGGCGATGCGCAGATGCACGCCAAGCCGCGCTGCCAGATAAATCAGCGAATGGCTGACGTTGTTGCCGTCTCCTACGTACGCCAGCTTGAAACCTTTGAGAGCGCCGAACTTTTCCTCCAGCGTGAAATAATCGGCCAGCGCCTGGCACGGATGGAACCTGTCGGAAAGCGCGTTGACCACAGGAATATCGGTCGTCGCCGCCATTTCATCGAGGACCCGCTGTTCGTACACGCGCGCGACGATACCGTGCACCCAGCGTTCCAGGTTGCGCGCGACGTCCGCGATGGATTCGCGTTCGCCGAGACGGGCCTGAGTGTGATCGAGAAAAACCACGTGGCCGCCCATGCTCTGAATCCCGACTTCGAACGTGACGCGCGTTCGCAGCGAGGGCTTTTCAAAAATCAGCGCCAGGAATTTGCCGCGTAGAGTTTCCGCGTAACGTGCCGGATTGGACTTGATGTCTGATGTGAGTGCCAGTAGCTCGCGCGCGTGCGCGGGACTCCATTCGGCTCCGGTGAGGAGATCGTTGGACTGCTGAAGCGGAATTTCTATTGCTGTAGTTGCCATTTTCACCTCTTGAGAAGCGCCCGCGACGCGGTCGCCGCCGCGGACATGGCGGCCGGCAGCGCAGCCTTCGATGAAGAAGATTCCGCTGCCGGGACCACTCGCGGGGTTTCCGAAAGAATTTTTTCAAACAGATGGAGAAATTCGCGCACCTGCGCCTTGGTAATGAGAAATGGCGGAAGCAGGCGAATCGTAAAATCGTGCGTGCAATTGATGAGCAGGCCGCGCTTGAGCGCTTCCGTGACGAAAGGTCCGCCTTCGATGGAAAGTTCCACGCCGAACATGCAACCTTCGCCGCGAATCTCCTTGATGAAATCGAATCTGGATTTGAGTTTGTCCAGCCCGGCGCGAATTTCCAGTCCGCGCGCGCGGATATTTTTCAGAAGTTTTTCGTCTTCAACGATTTTCAGGAATTCCAGAGCGACGGCGCAGATCATCGGGCCGCCACCGAACGTGGTTCCGTGCAGGCCGGGCGAGACACGCGACGCGATGGCGTTACTGGTAAGTATTGCGCCGAGCGGCAGACCGGCGGCGAGCGGTTTGGCGATGACAGCGATGTCCGGTTTGGAAGAAAAGTTTTGATAAGCGAAGTAGCGGCTGGTTCTGCCGAGGCCACACTGAATTTCATCGGCGATCAGCAGAGCGCCGTGTTCGCTGGCGAGCGCGCGAGCGCGCTCCCAGAATTCTTCGCTGACCGGGTAAATTCCACCTTCGCCCTGAATGGTTTCGAGAATTACGGCGCAGACGGTTTCGTCGAATTTCGATTCGAGATCGGGAACGTCGTTGAACTGGACGAATTCGACTCCGGGAACCAGCGGCTCAAACGGTGCGCGATATTTTTCCGTAGCGGTGACGCTGAGCGCGCCGAACGTGCGCCCATGAAAAGAATTCTTCATGGCGAGGATGCGGGTTTTCGCGCGAGCGTTTGCGCGAGCACCTTCGGCGGGACGTCCGCAGAGGCGCGCAAGTTTCAGTGCGCCGTCGATTGCTTCCGTGCCGCTATTGGCGAAGAAAACCCGGTCCAGGCCGGACCATTCCACCAGTTTGCGGGCCAGCGGCCCCTGAAACTCATTATGAAAAAGATTTGAGAAGTGAAGGGCGCGCGCCGATTCACGGCGAATGGTCTTGACGATGCGCGGGTGCGCGTGGCCCAGCGCGTTGACGGCGATGCCACCGAGAAAATCTAGATATTTTTTGCCGGTCCAGTCGAAAACGTACGCGCCGCGCCCGTGTGTAAACACGATCGGCGAACGCTTATACGTCGGCAACAAAAATTGATCAGCGTCGCTAAGCGCAGGCAACGAGCGTGCAGGCTCCGCTGTGGAACGTTTGCCAGACGCTCTCGAAACAGACGCAGCGGCTCGAGTTGTTTTAGGTTTGCGCATTATGCGGCCGAATGAGCGGCGGAATGAACCACGTGAGCCGCGCGAACGTCAACAGGGATCGCTTCGCGAAGAATTCGTGTGCCGGGAACTTCATCCGCAAACACCGTGGAGGATTCGGCAGCGCGAACGGCAGCAAGCAAGCCGCCAGGAGTTGCTCCGCCGATGATGTGTACTCCTTGCACTCCGCCTTCGAGCGCGCGTTTTGCGGCTTCCAGCTTGAGCACCATACCGCCGGAAACAATTTTGCGTTGCACCAAATCGCCGATTTCATCGCAAGCGATGCCGGAAAGAATTCTGTCGCCGTCAAGAACGCCCTGCACGTCGGTGAGGTAAATCAGATGATCGGCTTGCAGATATTCCGCGCAAGCCGCGGCCATGTGATCGGCATTAATATTGTAGAGTTCACCGTCAGAGCCAAGTCCCAGGCACGCCGCAACCGGCACGATGCCTGCCTCCCAAAAAGTCTCGAGCAGCTTCGCATTAACTCCCGTCAGGTAGCCGACGTATCCGAGGCTTCCTTCCACGTCATTGTGAACAAGCGGTTCGGCGAGAAAACACTGCGCGTCCGCTGCGGAAATCCCGACGGCCGGCCGGCCGGCCCCGGAAATTGCCGCCGCAAGTTGTTTGTTTAGAAGTCCCGCAAAAACCATTACCGCAACGTCGCGGGTGTCACGATCGGTCACGCGAAGTCCGGCCACAAATTTGCTATCGATGCCCAAGCGCTTCAGCGTCGCGGTGAAAATGCGGCCGCCGCCGTGCACTACCAGAATTTCGTGGCCTTGCGCGGCCAGCGGTGCGATTTGTTCGGCCAGCGATTGTACGGTGCCTTTATCTTCCATTAAGGCCCCGGCGAATTTTATGACTATTTTCATTGCAGTCCTGTTTGCTCCTCAACTCCCAGAAGATGGTTGAAATTCTGCACGGCTTGCCCCGCCGCGCCTTTGCCGAGATTGTCCAGGCAACTGACAATCACCAGGCGGCGGCCGGTCGAATCCAGTGCGAAGCCAATATCCGCGAAATTTGTGTGCGCCACGTGCTGCAACTCCGGCAAACCACCCGCTTTCCAGATGCGCACCATCGCATGTCCCGCATAAGCCTTGCGGAAAAGCGCTTCCACGGCTTCCGGTGATTGCGGCTCACTTAAAGTCACGTAAATCGTGGACAAAATGCCACGAGCCAGCGGCAGCAAGTGCGTTGTGAAAATAATTTGCGATTCGTGCATTCCAGCGTGTTCGATGATTTCCGGCGTGTGCCGGTGGGAGAAAAGGTTGTACGCTTTGAAATTTTCGTCCAGCTCGGCGAATTGCAGATCGCGCCGCAGTTCCTTGCCCGCTCCGGTCGCGCCAGACTTGCAATCGCACACAACAGTTGAGCCGGCAGCGATCCAGCCCGCATCCGCCAATGGACGAACCGCCAGAATCACGCTGGTCGCATAGCAGCCGGGATTCGCCACCAGTTTTGCCCGCGCAATTTGCGCTGCATAAAACTCCGGCAGCCCGTAGACGGCTTCGCTCAATCGCGCGGCATGCGGCGCCGGTAATTTGTACCAGCGCTGAAAAGTTTCCATGTCGTGAAAACGGAAAGCGCCGCTCAAATCAATCACGCGAAGACTCGCGTCCAGAAGTTGCGGTGCGATTTCCGCCGAAACTTCATGCGGTGTCGCCAGAAAAGCCGTGCCCGCTCCGCTCTGAGCGATCGCGTCCAGCGACAAAGTGCGAACCGGCGCCTGGCCCCAGCCGCGCAGCTGCGGAAAAAGTTCTGTCAGGCAATGCGCACCCTGGGTTTCGCGCACGTAAAAGGTCAGCGAGCGGGCTTCGCGATGGCGCAAAAGAATTTTGGCCAGCTCAAATCCCGTATAGCCGGAGACACCTACGACCGCAATGTTCTTTAAGTCCCTCATTTTATGAAGCGCGGCTACGCAACGGCCGGCCGACGAACGATTCGATCTTTTGTTGCAGCGATTCGCGCTGCCGTTTATTCGGCGTGATGATCAGCACCGTGTCGTCGCCGGCGATGGTCCCGGCAATTTCCGGAAATTTTGCTCCATCCACCGCCGCGGCCAGAGGCTGCGCGCCGCTAGGCGGCGTTTTCAGTACCAAAAGATTCTCCGCGGGCCGGATGTCCACCAGAAACTCGCTCAGCGCACGCGCCAATGGCGCGATCGGAGCCGTTTCTTCGGCTAGCGTCGAAGCCGCACGGTAGCCTTCAGGCGTTTTCACCAGCTTCAGTTCTTGCAAATCACGGGAAAGCGTAGCCTGGGTCACGCGCAGCCTTTGCATGTACAGCCGGCGGCGCAACTCTTCCTGATTGGCGATGCGTTCGGATGTAATCAGCCGCAGGATCTGTCCGTGACGAAATGTTTTTGCGCTTCCCATGCTTCCGCTGGCCGTTTCGGGCCTCCTGTATAAAAATACATGCAACTGAATAATACTGTCAATGCATTTTTGCCAATTCCCGAGGGCATGGCCAAAAGTGCAGGCTGACGCCAAGCGCACATTGCCAGCCGGAGCGCTGGCTTTTTCGCCGACGGTGTTGTTACCTTTTCAACTAGACACGACTATGCCCAATCCTTGCCAAATTTCAGGCTGCAAAAGTTCCACTCCCGCCGCGTTAGACGAGCAGAAACTCTGCGTATTGCATTACACGCTTTCGCTGGAAGGCCGCTGTTCCGAAATGCGCCGCGAAACCGCGCTGGGCAACGCGCCACACGAGCGGCAACGCGAAATCATGCGCTTCATCACTGAGAGCGGCGAAAAATTGGCGCGCGTGGCCACCAGCGGCATGCCGCTAACCGACGACCTCAAGGCCCGCATCCTCAGCACATTTCTTACGTTGATGAATCTGCGCGAAAATCTCGATCGCGCCAACATGCGTTCCTCTCCGGGCCGCACTGGTGCCTTCCGCTAATTTCGCCGCGTGGACTTCTTCCTATTTTGCGATTTCGGAATTTACCGCAAGCGCTTAGGCGCCAACATATCGCGCGTACAGCGACCGGGCGATGGCAGGATCCGTCGAGCCTTTCAAAATCGCACGGCCATCCGCGAAAACAGTCAGCTCGTAAGGCGCAATGCCAAATTTAAGCAGGAAGTCGTTTTTCTTGACCGCGATCCCAGCCAGCGAAAGTTTTTCGGCCAGCGCGGCCAGATCCAGCGACCGCCGATGCTCATGGATCTGCACCGAGTCGCGGCCACATAGAGTGATATGTGGTTGAGCCTTGCCATCTAAATAAGAATATTCATGACGAACACAGGCGCGGCATCGTGGATCGCGCATAATGGCAATGGACTGCATTTTGCCGCTCCACACATCGCAGGAAAGCAACTGGCCGTGCAGGGCGTTCGCGTTGCCAGAAAGAATTTTCAGAGCCTCGGCTGCTTCGAGAGCAGCCACCAGGTTCACGATCGGTCCGATCACGCCGACGGTGTCGCAAGTTTCTTCCAGCAGCGATCCGGCATCGGGAGTTTCCAGTACGCACGCCAGGCATGCGGTAACTTCCGGGCGGATGACGAACGTCAAACCGTAGCTGCCGACCGCCGCCGCATAAATCCAAGGCCGGCACGCCTGCACCGCAAAGTCGTTCAACAGGAAACGCGTTTCGAAATTATCAGTGCCATCCAGGATCAGATCGAATCCATCCAGCAGCTCTGCGACGTTTTGCGGAGTCAGGTCGGCCAGAACGCCGTCAATCTCTACCTCTGAATTCAGTTGCCGGAGCTTGCGTTCGGCGGCCATGGCTTTCGGCAAAGACTGGCTGGCATCGTTTTCATCAAAAAGGGCCTGGCGCTGCAGGTTCGAATGCTCCACAAAATCCCGGTCGATGACCCGTAACCGTCCCACCCCGGCTCTGGCAAGCAACTGCGCGGTCGAAGCTCCGATCGCGCCGCAGCCCACAATCACGGCACTCGACGCAAGGAGCTTGCGCTGGCCTTCTTCGCCCATGCCGGAGAATAGAATCTGGCGAGAGTATCTTTCAAAAACGGGGTTAATAGGCAGGACGATTGACCTCTTTGAAGCGAGCCATGTGCCTCGTCCCATGATAGCTCCAAAGAAGACAGCTCTAAAGAGCGCGCGGGGCGGGCAACGCCCCTGTGCTACGCTTCGTCAGGACAATTGGGGAGCATGAGGGCGGATTGCGTGAGAAGGCTTTGCGGGGCAATGCTCGCGGCGTTCCTTTGCGGAGGAGTGCCCGCAAGACTTTGCTCCCAACAAATGCCTGCGCAAAATGTTGTTTCGCCAAATGCAGCTCCCTTGGTGAAGAACGTCCGCGTGATCACCGCCGGTGGTCAAGTTCTGAGAGTGGCCGATGGCGTGATCAGTGTGGAGGTCGGCAAACCGCTCGACCGCGAGCAAGTTGCCGCCAGCCTCAAGTCCCTTTACCGCACCGGCGATTACGCCGATATTCGGGCAGTGGCCGAGCCTGCGGAAGGCGGAACGCAGATCGACTTCATCGTCAACGAAAATCTCTTCTTCAATCAGGTGATCATTCTCGGATTGAAAGCTCCGCCGAGTGAAGCCTCCGCGCTGGCCGCCATGCAGATCACACTTGGCGATCCGTTTCGTCAGGAAATTCTCGATGAAGCCGTCGAGCGGCTGAAGACGCGCTTGCAGGAGGAGGGCCTGTACCTCGCGAAGGTTGCTCCCGAATTGCGGCCGCATCCCGCTGAACATCAAATGGACATCGTGGTGCACATCCAGCCGGGCGCCCGTGTCCGCGTCGGCGCGATTCATTTGACCAACAACACCGAATACCCCGAGGCCGAGATCGCGGCCAAATTCAAACTAAAAGCCGGCAAGGAACTTACCAACGGCAAAATTCAGAGTGGCACCAACCGCATTCGTAAATTCCTGGTTTCGAAAGGCCGTTTGAGCGGCCGCGCCGCGGTGCGCAGAGAAGCCTACGACAGCGCGAAAAATACCGTGGATCTGACGCTGGATGTTTCCGAAGGCGCGCGCGTCAAGATCGAAGCCACTGGGGCCAAGCTGTCCAGTGGCGACCTGAAAAAACTGGTTCCCATTTTCCAGGAAGGGGCTGTCGATCCCGACCTTCTGGAAGAAGGCAAGAAAAACATTCGTGAGCGGCTGGAGAGAGGCGGCTATTTCGACTCCAGCGTCGAATACAGTTCGGCAACGCGCGAGGTGCAGACCAAGACTTGGCACGGCCAGGAACTGGTCATCACCTATAAAATCGAACGCGGAGATCGCCACAAACTGATTGGCCTGAAAATCACCGGCAATCATTATTTTGACAACGAACTGCTGTCCAGCCGGTTGCAGATTTACAAAGCGGCTTTCGGCTCGCGCGGCCATTTCAGCCGGCGGCTGATCGAAGCCGATCGGCAATCCATGGAAAATCTTTACCGGGCCAATGGCTTCCCGGCGGCGACGGTCGCGGCGCTGATTCAGGACAATTACCGGCAGAAGACGGGCGATGTTTTCATCCGTTTTGTGGTGTCGGAAGACCTGCAAACCCGCGTAGCGGATCTGAGCATTCAGGGGAATCAGGCTTTTGCCAAGGATGAGTTACTGCGCGTCGTGGCGTCGCTGCCGGGCCAGCCTTTTTCGGATTTTAACGTAGCCACGGATCGCGCCAACATTCTGGCGCAATATTTCAACGAAGGATTTCCCGAGGCTACCTTCGAATCGGAAGTTCAGCCAACCGAGGAACCGGCGGCCGCCGCAAAAAGCAATCCGGCACAAGAAAAACTGGAGGATAAAACCAGCGAGACTCGCGCCGAAAAGAAAACTGCGCCGGTTGTCTCCAAGACCGTACGGCTGATTTATCGCATACACGAAGGCCCGCAAATTCACGTTCACCGGGTTTTGGTCACTGGCCTGAACCACACCAGGTTACACGTAGTCAGGCGCGAAATCCGCGTGAAACCGACTGAGCCTTTGCGCGAGGGCCAGGTGGTTGACTCGCAACGACGCCTCTACAATCTCGGCGTCTTCAATCGCGTCACCATCTCGCCGCAAAATCCCACCGGAACAGATACCGACAAGGATCTGGTCGTTCTGGTGGAAGAAGCAAAACGCTACACCATCGCATACGGCGGAGGATTTGAAGTGCAGCGCCTGGCCAGCACCACCAGTCCAACTGGCGGAGAAGTGCAGGCTTCGCCGCGCGGCATTTTCGAAATCAGCAAGCTTAATCTTACCGGTCGCGCCGACTCTCTTTCGCTGAAACTCCGTGGCAGCACCCTTCAAGGCCGGGCGCTGCTCGGTTACAGCGTGCCTAACACTTTCGGGAGTTCACATCTTAGTGTCCAGGCCACCGCCTACGCCGAAAAAACCCAGGACATCAATACTTTTTCGGAATCGCGCTACGAAGGCTCGGTTCAGATGACCGATCACATTTCTTCTCGCACCACCCTGCTCTATCGTTACAGCTTCCGCAAGATCGCCGTCTCCAACTTGAATATTCCCTCACAAGAAATTCCCCTTTTTCAGCAGCCCACTCTGGTCTCTCAATTCGGCACTTCCTGGGTCCGCGACACCCGCGACAATCCCGCTGATGCCAGCAGAGGCTGGCTCAACAGTGCCGACTTCGGAGTTGCCGACACCTACCTCGGCTCCAGCGCCAGCTTCCTGCGCTTCGTTTACCAGAATTCTTCCTATCATCCCATCAAGCGGCGTTTCAGTTTCGCGCGTTCCTTTCGCATTGGCGTTTTATCTCCATATCGCGACACCATCTCCCTCACTTTTCCGCCCTCCACGCAAGCACCTCCGCCACGCCTTATTCCTCTTCCCGAACGATTTTTCGCTGGAGGCGGCACGTCGTTGCGCGGCTTCGCCTTGAACCAGGCCGGGCCTCGCGATGCTCTCACCGGTTTCCCGGTAGGCGGTCAGGCTCTGCTGGTCTTTAACCAGGAATTCCGCTTTCCGATGCATCTGCCCTATGTGGGCACGCGCCTCGGTGGGACTATTTTTTACGACGGCGGAAACGTTTTCAGCAAAATAGATCGCGTGACGCTGCGTTGGTCTTCTCCAAAGCCCATCTTCGATCCGGCTAACCCCAAGCAATGCCTCTTCAACTGCACCAACGAACTGAATTATTTTTCGCATACTGTGGGCGTGGGTGTGCGCTACGCGACGCCAGTCGGACCCATCCGCGTCGATCTCGGCTATCAGATAAACCGGCCGTTTTTCGTGATCCCCATTCCTTGTCCCAGCGGAACCACCACCACCACTTGTCCTACCGGTTCGCTCGGATATCAATCCACCCAACTGCCGCGCCTGCAGGTATTCTTCAGTCTGGGGTCTTCGTTCTGATGGACCGCGCCCGCCAACCGCGATGGGCCTGCTACATGGCGATTCTCTGTGTCTGCGGTCTGGCGCAAGCAAAGCCGGCGCAAGCAAACTCGCGCGCGCAAGAAGTGATAGACCGGATGGTGGCGCGCGTCGAAAACGATATCATTCTGCTGAGCGACGTTCGGATTCTCTCTCGTTACCAGATGTTGGTGGACGGAAAATCCGAAAGCGACGCGCAAATTCTGGATCGCTTGATCGACCAGTGGATTGTACGCAATGAAGCCGTCGCAGCGCGCACTCCGAAGCCCACCGAAGCGGAAATTGACCGCGCCGTGCAGCGGCTGCAGCAGAGTTTCGCTTCGCAGGACGACTTTGCGGCGCGGCGAAAGCTTGCCGGTCTCAGCGAGGCCGACGTGCGGCGCATTTCTGCCGACCAGCTGTATCTGAATAACTACCTCGATTCCCGTTTCCGCCCTTCTGTGCAGGTGAACGAGCAGGCCATTGAAGCTTTTTACCAGAACGCTCTCCTGCCGCGCGCCAAAGCCCGCGGGCAGAATCCGCCCTCCCTCGATGCCGCTCACGATTACATTCAGGAAGCTTTGGTGCAGCAGGGAATCAACGAGCAGGCGGATCGCTGGCTGAACGAAAGTCGCGCGCGTATTCACGTGACCAAAATGCTCGGAGAGAATCCATCGTGAGCGAGCAAACCCCGCGCCGCAAATGGAGCCGCCAATGGAGATGGTTGCGCCATGTTGCCTGGGTGCTGGCCGCAAACGTTACGCTCGCGCTGATTGCCGCGTGCGTTTTTTTTGGAAGTGGCTCCGGTAATCCTCTGCTTCGCCGCATCGCAATTCGCCGCATCAACGCCATCACCGGCGGCCGTACCGAGATTCGCAGCGTTTCCATCCAATGGCTCGCGCTGCATGCTTCCGTAAAAGGTCTGGTGATCCACGGCAAAGAACCACTCGGAACCGAGCCGCTCTTCGCTTGCGAAGAAGTTCGCGCGGGATTGCACATCGATTCTTTCTGGGGCCGCGAAGTGTCGCTCTCCGAACTCATTCTGCACGAGCCGCATGTGCACATCCGCGTGGAAAAAGATGGCTCCACCAATGTTCCCGCGCCGCCGCGCGCATCCGCAAAACCGCAGCGCGACACACTTTTCGCATTGCGCGTTAAACATCTGGAATTGCAAAACGGCTGGGTCCTTTATAACGACGTAAAAACTCCCCTCGCTCTAGAAGGAAGTAATCTGCGCCTCACACTCGATGGCGCCGGCAGCAAGGATCACCCGCTCTACGCCGGAAATCTCGACTGGCAAAATATCACCTTCACGGACAAGCGCTTTCTCCCGTTGCCCATCAGCGCTTCGGCCAAATTCACGTTTTGGCATGACGGCTTCAACGTCGAGCAAGGTCAATTTGCGATCGCCACTTCACGCATCGATTTGCAAGCCGAGATGTCTGATTTCAAGTTGCCGCAATGGAAATATCGCTACCGCGGCTGGGTCAATCTCGTGGATTTCCGCAAAATTTTGCGCGCGCCCATGACTCCGACCGGAAAAGTGGATGTGCGTGGCGAAGGCACTTTTGCCGGCGGTGAATTGAAGGGTACCGGAACATATTCCGGTTCTGAGATTGTCTTGAATTACGATATTTTTCGCCAGGGCGGCTTGCGCAGCACCGGCACCTACAAGCTCGACAAAAACGGTGTCGACGTCCGCGATTTCGCGGCCTTCGCGTTTGGCGGCACGGTGAAAGGCCGCGTCACCATGACCCTCCCCGGCCTCGATTTCCGCGCGCAAACTCGCGTCGAAGGCGTCCGCATCGCTCAACTTCTTCCCGCCATCGATCATCGCGGTTTTCCAATCGATCGTCTGCATTGGGACTCGGTGATGTCCGCGGATACCGTCGAAACCTGGAAAGGTGCCTTCGACCATTTTTCGGTTTCCGGCCAATCCAGTTGGACCGCACCGGATGAAGTCGCCGCCGGACATCTCCCGGTAACCGCCGACTGGAAATTTTCCTACCAGCAGGACCCGGAAATTCTAACTCTCGATTCCGCCATATTTGATACGCCCGGCAACCACATTCGCGCCAGCGGTATGATGGGCCATCGCGATTCAATCCTCGATTTGCATATCCAAAGCGGCGAACTCGAAGCTTTCAGCGACTTCATTCAATCCATCGAAGAAGTGGCTCCCGGCACCCCTGAAGAAATCGCTCCTCATATTCGCGGAGCCGCCACCTGGGACGGCAAAATGACCGGGCCGCTGGGCCAGCCGGTCTTCGCGGGGCACGTACGCGGCGAACGAATCGTTTACGGCAGAACGCATCTCGATTTAGTCGAAGGCGACGTCGTCTATTCGCCGTCCGAACTTTCCCTCGCGCGCGGCCAGCTGCGCTACGGCGCGATGCAAGCCGATCTGGAAGGCAGCCTCGATCTCGATAAGTGGAGCTTCCGTCCTGAAAACGAATGGAGCGCCGACGCCAATCTTGAAAAAGTTCCGATGGGCAGCTTACTCGCGTTGTCTGGCGAATCGTATCCTGTCGAAGGCCAACTCACCGGACAGTTTCACGGACGCGGCACTCGCGCCCAACCGACCTTGACCGGTCTTTTCGATCTCGCGGAAGGAAAAGTGTACGGAGTCGAGTTCAATCGTTTGCGTGGCCGGCTCAGCTTGCAGCAGGATCAAGCCAGCGTGAGCGATGCCGAGTTGCGCGTCTTCGCACCCGGCAATGAAGCCGGCCGCGGCGCCGGCATCATCACTGGTTCGCTCGGCTACCAATTTTCCAGCCAAAATATTTCCGCCGACCTTGTCGGCGCCGCACTGCCGCTCGATAAAGTCGAAAAAATCCAGTCGCAACGCTTCCCGATTGCCGGCCAGCTTACTTTCCGTGTCAAAGCCGCCGGCCCCTATAAGTCGCTCACCGGAGACGGCAGCCTTCGCGTGGTGGATTTCCGTGTCGGCCAGGAAATTATCGGTAGCTTCGACGGTGATCTCCACTCCGATGGCCGCACCGCAAGACTCGAATTGCACTCCGCGATGGCCAATGGCGGCTTGTCCGGCGGTTATACACTTGGGCTCACCGATCCTTATCCGCTCAGCGGCAAAGTCAGCATGCAGAACATCGTTCTTGATCCCTTTCTGCTCGCGGCGCTTCACGTTCAGCACGTTACCGGGCACGGAACAGCCGACGGCGAAGTCGGCGTTGAAGGAAATCTCAAGCATCCGGAAAGTTTGGTAGTGGACGCAAACTTCACGCGCTTGCAGTTGAATTACGCCAACGTGCAGTTGGAAAATTCCGGTCCGGTCCATTTCCGATCGTCGAAGGACGAACTCAAGATTGACCCGGCCATCTTTAAAGGTGTCGACACCAACATTCAAATCGCCGGAAACGTACTCTTCACCGGCCGTCGCACTCTCAACCTCAATCTCAACGGCGCGCTGGACCTCCGCCTCCTAAGCGGCTACGTGCCCGACCTCGATGCGCGCGGGCCGGCTCAAATCAACGCAGCATTCGAAGGTACGCTCGATCGCCCACGCGTCACCGGCAAAGTGCATATAGATAATGCCAGCGCACGCGCCATCGATTTTCCTACTGGACTCAACCAGATTAAGGGCGATCTGATTTTCGATGCTTCGCGGCTCTTCTTTGACAATGTCAGCGCGCAGGTTGGCGGCGGAATATTAAAGCTGACCGGCAGCGTGTACTACGCCGACCGCCCGGTGCGCTTCGATATTTCCGCTCACACCGACAGCGCCCGCATCCGCTACCCCGAAGGCATGAGCTGGCAAGTGGCCGGAAATCTTCGCCTCACCGGAACCCCTGACGGCGGCGTCCTCTCCGGACGCGTGCAGATGGAACGCGTCAATCTGGCGGGCGGCCTGGAAACTGCCGGAGCGCTCTTTGGCGGCGGTCCAGGCGCGGCCGGCCCAGCCACCGGTTCAACTTTCTTGCGCAACCTGGTCTTTGATGTGGAAGCGGTCTCCACTCCCGACGCTCGCATGGAGTGGCCTAACGCTGAACTCGAAGCCGACGCCAATCTGCGCATCCGCGGCAGTTGGGAGCATCCCATTTTGCTCGGACACATCCACGTTCTTTCCGGCGACTTGATGTTCCACGGCAGCCGCTATCAAGTGGCCCGCGGCGACTTGAACTTTGCCAATCCTTTTCAGTTGAATCCGGAAATCAACTTTGAAGCCACCACCACCATTCAACAATACGAAATCACTCTGAATTTCAGCGGCCCCGCAAACAAGGTGTCGCTTTCTTACCGCTCCGATCCGCCCTTACCGAGCAACGACATCATCACGCTGCTGGCGCTGGGCCAGACCAGCACCGAAGCCGAAGTCCGCAGCGGTGGCACCGGCACAGGATCGGGCGGCGTAGGCACCGGCGCTTCGGCCTTACTCTCCGAAGCGATTTCCAGCCAGGTCGGTGGCCGCCTTGAAAAACTTTTCGGCATCACCAGATTCCGCGTCGATCCGGGCCTCGCCGAAGTCGCCTCCACCGGTTCCGAACAAAACGCCGCCGCCCGTGTCACCGTCGAACAACAAATCGCCCGCAACCTCACCATCACCTACGTGAGCAACGTCAGCTCCACCCAGCAGCAAATCATCCAGGTCGAATACAACGTAAACCGCAACGTCTCCGTAGTCGCCCTCCGCGACCAAAACGGCACCTTCGGCATAGACGTAAAAATCAAAAAACGCTTCGACTGAAAGAGTTGGTCCGTAGTCAACGATTCCGATTCCCGCGCGAGTATCGGATCGCAGTGAAGTTTCTTGTAGGGGCGCAGTACCGCTGCGCCCTGTCTTGCCCAGGCGTCAGATTAAGCTCGCCGCTTTCTCACGTTACGTTCTATGAGCTCGGCCACACAAACTTTTCAAAAACACGTAGGGTGCCCAGTCCCCGGTTTGTGAGGGCGGGTCTTAGGGTTGACTTCGTCCGGCGGATGCCCCATACGTCGGTTTTACGTGTGAGTTCCGGCAACTTCCCGCAGGCTGCAGAGCCACTCGGACCAGCGCCAGGCCCGCAGTTTGTGATACTAAAAGGACTACCATGAATATTCTGAGTCTAAGATTATTAAGCACCGTCTTACTTTTGCTCGCTCTTTTGCCGACGCACAGCGTCAACTACGGAGTTAGTCCTGCTGAAGACGGCGCTCTAGTCGTCCTCGTGACATAGGGAAACGACGACCATACTCCCGCTAGTCACGTATACATTTGTCTGGAAGTATCATTCCGAAAAGTCTTTTGTTCTGAAAAGCTCGACAGCGGGACCTTATGAGACGTCACTCCCACCCGGCGTCTATGATGTCTTCGTGAGCGATGGTGGTTCAGAACCAAGATGCAGGCGTATGCGGATCCGACAAGGATCGACCGAAACCTGGACCTTAAAGCTCAAAATTGACCAGGTATATACGGAGAGGTGAAAAAACCGATTAGCTTCTACGACGGTCAGTTACGCTCTGCCTACAGAAACAAGGGAAGGCATGTGCTACACGCCAAAACGGCACACCTTCGGCATAGTCGCAAAAATTAAGAAATGCTTCGACTGAGCACTTGGAGTGCGGGATAAAGACGTAGCCGAAAGAACCAACGCTCTGCGAATCTAGCGGTTTGCCAGGACGCCTTCGCGCTCCAAAGCGCGCCGCGGGATTTCCAGATACGCCGATATCAATCCCCACAGATACAACGCCAGCAGCACTACCAGGCAGATCCTGCCCAGCCGGACGTAGCGATCCACCAGCTGTATAACCGACCATCCGTACATTTCCGTCAGCAGGCTTGGATCAGACAGGTTCACTCCCTCGATCTCGCCGAACGGCAGATTTTCATACGGCCCGGTCCACAAAAGGAAAACGTGCAGGAAGCTCAGCGCTCCGATGGCCAGCAGTCCCCAGCGCAGGCCCCAGCTTTTATATAGCCGGCTTTCCCGTGGCGCGTAAAATGTCGCCATCAGTATCGTCCCCAGCACCATTGCGCCGCCATCTCCGCCAAAAACGATCGCGGATTCCGCCGGCAGCGACAGAAATATCATTTGCACCAGCAGCGCCGCGCCCGCCGCAAGCAACCAGCCCCATCGCTGCGCCCGCCACGCCAAAAATCCCACAAAGCAAATCACAGCGGCCAGACCAACAACGATCCCCCAGGACCGTTCCTCCCCATGCATGGTCACCCACAGCATAGGTACTGCCCACCGGCCGGTAAGCCAAGCGGTGATGGCGTGCCCGCTCTCGTGTAGCACCATGGCCAGCATGCCAGCCGCAAGGCGCAGGCCCGTCCGCGCCACCACCCACGCCAAAAGCAACGCCAGCGGCACCGCGAAAATGCGGCACTTCAACTCCCGCGCATCATCTCGGCCAGGAACGGGCTCATTCCCAGAGACAAGCCGGGATGAGACAAGCCAGGATGAAACAAGCTGGGATGAGACGGGCTGGGACGCAACAAGAGCGGGAGCAGCAGCGGCTTCTTGAGCCTCGAGCGCCGCAGCCTCAAGTACCGCTCGATACCGCGAGAAGATGATCCCGCACTTCAGACACTCGGTAGTCTGCAACTCATGATCGAATTGGCATTTTGGGCAGCGCATCGCCTCGGCCTGAATCCCTTGATTCCATTGTATGAGTGCAACGCGGGGCATCCTCAAACGTCATTGCCAAACTGCCGAAAGAGGTACTGCCCTGTAGTGGCGCGTTGCCGTTAAGAGGTGACAGAATTATGGAACTAAGACATTCTTCGACTTGACGGGTAGACACTAGCGAACAATGTTAAGTTACACTTGCTGCCCCAGAAGACGGGGGAAAGCATGCGCCATCCGCCGCTACACACTGCCATACACTAACATTGGAGTAGGACGATACTATTCGCCGTGGCATAAACTTTATCCGTAAGTAGCAACGAAACTGGGCATATGGCGCTCAGAGTCGAAGCGAAACATCTTTATCAGCAGGCCGATGAGCTTTGGAGTCAAGGCAAGCTCCGGACCGCTTTCCGACTCTTTCTCGCAGCCGCGAAGGCTGGCATGGTCGCTGCCTTCAACATAGTTGCGAGCTTTTATGACCAGGGAAACGGCGTCCGCGCTAACGAGAAGGCGGCGCTCTACTGGTACCGCCGCGCCTACCAAGGCGAAAGAAACCAGGTTGCAGCGAACAACATTGGATGCATCTGGCGCGATGAGGGGAAACTCGACCGGGCAGTATGGTGGCTTAAGCGGGCGGTGGAGCTAGGTGATCCCAATTACGGCTGTTGCGAATCGCCGAGGGCTTGTTGCGTGCCCGTCGGCTGCGACTGCGGCTGGGCTGGCGCCTTAGCGTTGGGATTGCGGCGGGTATTGAACGTGTGGAAATTCTCTCCGGCATTTGGAACAGATTCTCGTTGCGCTCCAAGTAGAGCCCCCTCCCGGCGAAGATCCTGCCAGGCCAGGCGTGCCGCCTGAGCGCTGGCTGTCCGCGTAGCGACTTGTGCTTCGCGGGTGATCTTGGGCGTTTCCGCCGCTACCTTTTGCCCCAGCGGAGACCCATAAAATTCCAGCAGGTCTTTGATCTCGTCTTCCGTGAAGTGCTTGTCGTAGATTCCAACCAGTTGGTTGGTAACGGAATCCGCATCGAATTTCTTCTGAAATTCCGCCAGATACGCATTCGTCAGTACTTGCGCGCGGTCGTTATTCGCCGAAGTCTCCAGCATCTTCTGGCGGTACTGCTCGGTCGCCGAACTCGCCGCATCCTGGATCGCATCGTGCGCACCAATCAGCTCCAGCAGCGAACGAATCTCTTTTTCTTTCACCGGATCGATCGCAGCGCCGGCCTGCGCGCTGTTCTGCTCCGAAGCTTCCACCGAGGTGTTCGACGCTCCCTGAATGGCAACCAGGAACGTTCCTACGTAAATGACGATCAGCGCCAGTACGGCTTTCATGACATTCTCCGCAACGGTTTTGGTCTGCTTGGCCGTCACGCACATATTGTTGCGGATTCGCACGTCGGTGGGAATTTGGACTGAAGTACAGTCGTGTTGCAGCGGTGACTGTCCGTGCGTGCAGGTGCAGCTGTACTGAAGTTTGTGAGGGAAACTGCCAGCGGCGAAGTGTTTCGTGCACTCTGACCGGGATTATGCAGGTCAAGCCACGCAGGTCAGGGTTGGATTTGCACCAGGTCAGCCGGAGGCTTCGCAGCGCCGGAATCCCATCGCTGCGGCTGTATCGAGCGGGTTCGCAGGCGATTCATAATTTTGCCGACGCCGATCGAACCGCGGACGAAGTGATCGACCTTCAGCGGACCAGCGACCTTAATCGTCCTGATCCAGTGCAAGGCGCTGCTGATCGAACAACCGCACTGCGAGCAATCCGGTGAGCCGCCAAAAACGCAAGGCTCCACGCGGCTTTGCAGATCGGCCGAATAATTGGCGGACATCTTGGAAAAAAGGCAATCATCCGGACTGCTGGGCGGATGGACGATCGCTTCGGCCATCCCCTCGGTGACCAAAAGTTTGCGGTACGGCTTCGCCAAGGAAGGCAGGCTGCGCGCCAAGAGTATTCGATCATTCGGCATAAGCATTTCCGCACTCTGTTCGCCAATTTGCGGAGTGTAAACGCTCACCCAGATGCGATTGACCTCGGCGCGCGCATTCCAGAAAGATACATATTCTTCCAGGTAGCCGGGGCGCGCCAGCATCGGACGCGTCACAACCCAATGAATGTTGACCTCGCGGCCCTCGATATTTTTAAGAATGCGTTCGTATGTCGCCGGTTTGCGCCGGATGTCGTGATCTTCAGGCAGCCCGTCCACGGAAACCGCGACCCGCAAACGCGGAATTTTCATCCACTCGATCGGGATTGGGATCACTGCGCTGGTAACGACCAGTGTGAACACGCCCATTTCACTGAGCGCGGGAAGAATGCGGCTGAGTTCGCGATGCCGCACCAAAGGTTCGCCGCCCACCAGCGAAACGTGCATGGGCTTGTGCTTTCGCACCAGGTCGACCACGCCATTCACCAGTGCGTCTCCGCGCAGGTCATTCAGTTCGCGAAGCGTCACGCCGTTTCCGCCCAAATGACTCTCGCCATAGGCGTAGCACCCAGGGCAGCTGAGCGGGCACTCACGGGTAATTTCAATGGACAACATGGGCGCGCTTCCGCTCAGGATTCCACGCCAGGCGGAAAGTATTTCGCGCGAAGTCAGACTCGGGTTAGGCGCGGCAGTCGGCATATAAATCTGATGCAGATTCCGCGCTGAGAGGTGCTTTTTTGAAGCAAAATTTTTCTGTGACAGCCAACATCTTCGCATCTCGCAAGTGGAAAAATCGGGAACTGAGTGAGTGGCCCGATGGAATTCTACTAATTAGGTTTTTGCGCGGCGTGTTTGTTACGATGCAGCGCAATGAGCGCAAACCTGGAAGAGCAACCGGCTGTAGCCGTTTCGCAATCTCCTGAAGCCGGAGACGCCGCACGGGAAATCGAGCAGGACGCCGCCAAGCGCGAAGCCGGCTTGCACAAACGGCTCTCGTCGCGTCAGGTCGCGATGATCGGCCTGGGCTGCACCATCGGCACGGGACTTTTTCTCGGTAGCGCGATCAGCGTGAAGCTTGCCGGCCCCGCCGTGATTCTGAGTTTTGCCGCGGGAGCAGTGGTTGCTTTGACCGTGATGTGGGCGCTGGCTGAAATGGCGGTCGAGCATCCCGCCGCCGGCTCCTTCGGCTTGTACGCGGAAATGTATCTGCACCCGTGGGCCGGCTTCGCGGTTCGCTACACCTACTGGCTGTGCCTGGTGATGATCATCGGCAGCGAAGTTGTTGCCGCCGCGATTTATTGTGATTTCTGGTCGCCTCGCGTGCCGGTCTGGATTTGGGTTGGCGGCTTCTCTGCCATATTGATTTTGATCAACACGATGAGCATCGAAGATTTCGGGTCCATCGAATATTGGTTCGCGATGATTAAGGTGGTGACCATCGTCGCGTTTTTGATTCTTGGCGCAATGCTGTTGTTCGGAATTGGCTTTCCCCGCATCGGCTTGACGAACTTCACCGCGCATGGCGGATTTTCGCCGCATGGCTGGCGAGGAGTTGGACTCGGCGTGGTGATGGCCATTTTCAGCTTTCTGGGACTGGAAATTGTCGGTGTGACCGCAGGCGAAGCAGCCGATCCGAAAACCGCGGTGCCTCGCGCGCTGCGCCGCACGCTCGGCTACCTTGCGCTTTTTTATCTGGGCGGACTGGCGCTGGTAGTGGGCATCGTTCCCTGGACGGAAATCGGTCTTGGGCAAAGTCCGTTCGTGCGCGTGTTCGAACGCGCCGGAATTCCCGCCGCAAGCCACATCATGAATTTCGTCGTACTGTCGGCGGCGCTTTCCAGTGCGCTGTGCAATCTCTATTTCACTGCGCGAATGCTTTTTTCGCTGTCTCGAGGCGGCTTCGCTCCACCGTTCCTTGGCAGGCTCAGCAAACGCGGCATGCCTGTGGCCGCGGTTCTCGTCTCCAGTATCGGCATGGCCGTTGCGCTGTTGCTTTCGCAGACGCTGAAGCAGACGGCGTTCCTGTTTCTGATCGGCGTGGCGTTTTTTGGCGGACCATTTATCTGGCTGATGACGCTGGCGACGCACATCGCGTTTCGCCTGCGCGTGGCAAAGGAAAATCGCGTTATTGCGCGCATCGCTCCGCTGGGAATCTGGAGCTCCATTTTCGGCATCGTTGCCCTGCTGGCGGTGCTCGCTTCCACCTGGTGGATCGCGGATTTCCACGTGGCGTTGCTTTCCGGCCCGCCGTGGCTGGTCTTCCTGACCGTATGTTATTTTATTTGGAGAAAGCTTCGTTCGCGCAAAGCCCCGGCGGGAGCTGCTGCAAATGGATGACCTTCTTAAATGGCGGAGTGAATTTCCAATTCTGGGCCGTTCGACGTATCTGATCAGCAATTCGCTGGGAGCGATGCCCCGCGGCGTTTACGATTCTCTGCACGTTTACGGCGATGCGTGGGCCGAACGCGGGGTTCGCGCCTGGGAAGATTCCTGGTGGGATCTTCCGGGAAAAGTGGCGGACCAGATTGCTCCGCTGATCGGCGCCGGCCCGAGCGAGATTTCTTTGCATCAAAATGTCACCACCACGCAGGCGGTGATTACTTCCTGTTTTGATTTTCGCGGGCCGCGCAACAAAGTGGTGATGACCGACCTGGAATTTCCGTCGGTGCAATATTTTTATCACGAGCAACGGCAACACGGTGCGCGCGTCGAGCTTGTGCCCAGCGGCAACTCGATTCGCTTCGAACTGGAACCGTTTCTCGCGGCGATTGATGAGACCACGCTGCTGGTTCCCATTTCGCTGGTACTTTTTCGCAGCTCGTTCATCGTCAACGCCAAAGCCATCATCGAAAAAGCACATCGCGTCGGCGCGCATGTAATTCTCGACGTATTTCAGGGTACCGGCACCGTGCCTTTCGGCGTGCGCGAACTGGGCTGCGATTTTGCCGTTGGCGGAGTCTTAAAATGGCTTTGCGGCGGCCCCGGGGTGGCCTATCTTTACGTGCGCGAAGATCTGCGGCCAAAATTGCGGCCATCGTTGACGGGGTGGCTCGCGCATCGCCGTCCATTTGCGTTCGCACCGGGCGCAATCGATTCGCGCGACGATTCGTACCGTTTTTTGAATGGGACGCCGCACATTCCCGCGCTTTATGCATGCCAACCGGGCCTCGAAATCCTTAATAAGGTTGGCGTCCATGCCATTCGAGAAAAATCAGTCCGCATGACCACGCACATTCTCGACGGCGCACGCGCGCGGGGCTGGCGTGTCAACACCGCGGAAAATCCCGCGGAACGCGGCGGCACGGTGTCTGTGGATTGTCCGCACGCTTTCGAAGTCTGCCGCGCATTGCTGGCGCGAGACATTCTGGTGGACTATCGCCCGCTGGCCGGGATCCGCATCTCGCCGCATTTCTATAATCGTGATGAAGAATGTGATTTCGCCCTTTCGCAAATCGAGGAAATTCTGAACACTGGCGCCTGGGAAAAACACGCTTTCGCGGAATCCGGCGTGAACCGATGACGAGTCCTCCGCCTACAAGCCAGGCGTCGTCAATTCAGCTCTCCATCATCGTTCCGTCCTTTAATGAAGAACTCCGTCTGCCGCGTTCTCTGGAGCTGATCGCCGCGTACGTCAACGCTTCGAAGCGCAGCTGCGAAGTGCTGGTGGTTGACGACGGCTCGACCGACCGCACGCCCGAAGTTGCCGCATCTTTCGGCGATCGCATCGCGAATCTTCGCGTGCTGAAAAATGGCGAAAACCGTGGCAAGGGTTACAGCGTGCGGCACGGGATGATGGAAGCAAAAGGCGAATACGTGCTCTTCACCGACGCCGATCTTTCCGCGCCAATCGAAGAAGCCGACAAACTTCTTTCCGCGCTGCAGCAATACGACGTGGCCATCGGTTCGCGGGCGATGAATCGCAAACTCATCGAAGTGCACGAATCGCCGTTCCGCGAATTCGCCGGGATTGTTTTCAATCGTATCGTGCGTATCGTTCTGTGGCTTCCGTTCGTGGATACGCAATGCGGCTTCAAGGCGTTCCGCCGCAAACGCTGCCGCGTCATTTTCGAGCAACAGCGTATCGAGCGTTTCGGTTTCGACCCCGAACTGCTGTACCTGGCGCGCCATCACGGGCTGAAGTCCATTGAAATCCCCGTGCGCTGGTCGCATTCGCCGGCCACCAAGATCAACATGATGCGCGACAGCGTCCTGATGTTCGTGGACGTGTTTACGATTCGCTGGAATGCGCTGCTTGGCCGTTATGCGAAGGGAAAATAGGAGTTTTACCGGTTTTGCTTGCTTTTACTTTGTATTATAAAGTACTTGACAGCGATTCGCGGTTCCGCTACGCTTCTTGCCATGGCGCTCCTCGATCCCATTCGATCCGCTTCTCGCGCTCCGATTCCTATTGATGCGCGTGCGGCCGATCATCTTCGCTACATCCGCGAAACCATGGAACGCGCCGGCGAATTTACCGCCGTGCCAGGATGGGGCGGTGTAGCCATGGGTGTTACGGCTCTGGTTGCGGCCTATTCCGCCTCACACCAGCCGAACGCGGAACGCTGGCTTTCCATCTGGCTGATCGAGGCGTTCGTCGCCGTCGCAATTGCGGCTCCAGCTTCTGTCACCAAAGCGCACCGCGCCAACGCCAGGTTGCTTTCCGGGCCCGGCCGCAAATTTCTTTTGAGTTTCGCGCCGCCCGTGGTCGTCGGCGGATTGCTTACATTCGCTCTCGCCCACGCTGGGTTGCACGCGCTGCTTCCCGGAATGTGGCTGCTGCTGTATGGGGCCGCGATCGTGACCGCCGGCTCGTTTTCGGTGCGGGTGGTTCCCATCATGGGGCTGTGCTTGATGTTGTTGGGCGGGGCGGCGTTGTTCGTTCCGCGCCCTATGGGCGACTTGTTTATGGCTTTCGGCTTTGGATTCGTTCAGATCGGATTCGGAATTTGGATCGCGCAGCGGTACGGAGGCTAACGGTAGGTCGGCATGTCAAAGTCATCCACATTTCGGCACGACCACGGGGCACGCGAACGCGGCACCGCGCTGGGTCCCAAAGGGCAGAATCGCGAAGCGGTGTCCCCCGACCTGGATCGCCTGATTCACGAGCGAATTCGCCTGGGCATCGTCAGCGCCCTGGCAGTCAATAGTTCGCTTACCTTCAACGAATTAAAAGCACTCTTGAAGACCACCGACGGCAATCTGAGCGTGCACGCGCGGCGACTGGAAGAAGCCGACTACATCGTATGCACGAAGTCTTTCGATGGCCGCTTGCCTAAGACGGAATATCGGCTCACCGCGGCTGGCCGCAAAGCTCTCGAGCGTTACCTGAATCACATGGAGGCGCTGATCCGGGCGACGCGCGAGGGATAAAAAAATTTGTGTACATACTTTACCGTACAAAGTTGTTTATACGGACTCTCCGCGGCGGAGAAGGAACACGAACATGAACACTCAGCAGGTTATTCTGCAGCACATTCTGAGTACGCCACCAGTGATGCCGGCGCCTTCACTGCATGTCGCGATCATCACCGACGGCAACGGGCGCTGGGCCACGCATCGCGGACTGCCGCGCTCCGCCGGGCATCGTGCGGGCGCTGAAGCCAGCCGCTCGATCATCGAAGCAGCTCCCAAACTTGGCATTCACACCCTTACTCTCTTCGCACTTTCTTCCGCCAACTGGAAGCGTCCGCCAGCAGAAGTGAACGGCATCCTTCGGCTATTGCACGAATACTTGCTGACCGAAACCACGCGCTGCGTGGAAAATGGCGTTCGCATCAGCATCATCGGACGGCGCGACCGCATTCCCGCAACGCTGCGGCAGACCGTTGCTGACGCGGAGGCGGCTACCGCTCGCGGCACGCGCCTGCACTTGCGCCTGGCGATTGATTACTCCGCGCGCGAATCCATTTATCTTGCGGCTCGGCGCTATTACAAAGCCACGGAACTGTCGCTGGAATCTTTTTCGGCGGTGCTTTCAGAGATTTCCCGCGGCGGCTCAACCGATGTGGACCTTCTGATCCGCACCGGCGGCGAGCAGCGTCTCTCCGATTTTCTGCTTTGGGAATGTGCGTTTGCCGAACTGGTTTTTCTGGATAAGCGTTGGCCGGATTTCACGGTCGCCGACCTTCGTGCCGCGCTGGCAGAATTCGCCAAGCGCGAACGAACGCGCGGAGCGTTGCCACAGGAACTGGCCAGCGAAGCGTTTTAAGTGAGTTTGTCGCTGCACACAAACGTGCCGTGCACGGCATCTGGCAGACGATAAATCGCCTCTTTTCCTCAGGTTGCTCCTATCACCACGCCAGGCACATACCCTGACGTTTCCCGGGGTTGCGTCGTCTATACCTCAGGAGACGCAGATGGGAACCATGCGACTTGCGCTGCCTTGGGGAGCTAAAATCCCCGGGTCACAGGGTTTGTACTTGCAAACCCTGCGTCAAAATGAGCCGAGCGATCAGGAGGTGAGATTGGAACGACCGGAATTTATGCAGCGTTCTGCCTCGCCTGCCGCCGATTTACCAGCAATGGCGATGGATGACGCGGCTCTGGCTGCCGGTTGCCAGTCCGGCAACTTGCAGGCGTTCGAACGCTTGTATCGTTTGCACTGTTCGCGAATGAAGAGCGTCGCCCGCAATCTGCTCGGCAACAATAGCGAAGCGGAAGACGCAGTGCAGGACACTTTTCTGAAAATTCAACGCAGCATTGCCAGTTTCCGCGGCCAATCCAGTTTTGCCACCTGGACATTTCGCATCCTGATTAACACCTGTTACGACGCGCGCCGCAGCCGCATGCGGAAAAAAGAAGTCGCTCAAGATGAGCCCGGAGGAGAAACTCCCACCCATCCCGAACCGCGCGCCGCATCGGCCCATCCGACCTTGCGCATCGCGATCGAGCGCGCTTTATCTCAATTGACCCGCCACCAGCGCAACGTTTTTCTGCTGTACGAAATGGAAGGCTTCCGCCATTCCGAAATCGCTTCGATTTTGGAAATCAGCGAGGCCGCGTCCAAGAACACGCTTTTCCAGGCGAAAAAAACCCTTCGCCAGATGCTGGAAGCTCCGCGCAGCAGCGCAGCGGAGGCAAGGTAATGTCCATGAATATTTCATGCAGCGATCGCGAAAGAATTTTCCTCGATGGCACGCCGGAAGAATGGGCCGCGCTGGAAAATCATTCGATGAGTTGCGCCGGGTGTGCCCAGGAACTTCGCGCATGGAAAAATCTGTCCTCGGCGGCGAGCGAACTTCATCAGGAATGGGATTCGCCTGCGTTGTGGCCGCGGATCGAGCAAGCGCTGGCGCAACAATCGGTGGCGACGAAAAATTCCGGTTGGCAGCGATTCTTCAGGTCATGGAACTTCAGTGGTTTGCAATGGCAAACCGCCGCAGTGGCCCTGCTTCTGATAGCGCTGACGGCCTCCGCAGTTTGGTTTCTGAGAAATCCGAGAACCTCGCCGGTTGAGCAAAACCAGGCGCTCTTGAACGATCGCGCGGTGAACGACGTAGAACGCGCCGAAGCCGTCTACGAGCAAGCCATCGACAAGCTCGACGCGCAGGCTCGTCCGCAATTGCAGAATTCGTCCGCGCCGCTGCTGGCCAACTATCGCGAAAAGCTTCTGGTCCTTGATAGCGCCATCGCCGACTTGAAATCCCAGGCAAGCATGAATCCCGCAAACGGCCATGTGCGCCGCGAACTGCTTGCCATGTATCACGAAAAGCAGGACACGCTCGAACAGGTCTTGGAGGCCAAACAGTGAGTTACCCAGCTCCCAGCAATTTATTTTTGTGCGCGCCGCGTTACGCAGCCTGGCTCTGTTTCGCCGCTTTGTTTTTCTCCGCCGGCGTGCCTGCGCTCGGCAGAGAGCCTGCTCAGCGGGAGGTCGCGCGCCATTTCGAAAAGACCATCACACTGTCAGGCAACCAGGGCCTGAGCCTCGATCACCGCCTCGGCGAAGTGCGTATCCACGGCGATTCCGGCCACGAACTGAAAATTTCCGCGAATATCCGCGTGCAGGACCGCAATGACGAGGACGCCGAGCGCTTCGCAGAGAAAATCCAGATTGAAGTGCGCGAATTGGGCGATGGTGTGCACGTCCGCACCATTTATCCGGACACAAAGTCTTATCTGCCATCCATCCGCATTGGCGGCCGCACTTCCTATTCGGTGGACTATGACATTGCGATGCCCGCCGACGCCCCGCTGTGGTTGCACAACGAATTTGGCAACGCCGAAGTTTCCGGCGTTCACGGCTGGTCGCAGATTGAAAATGGGCACGGAGTCTTGACGGTTCGCGATGCCGGCGCCGCCAAGCTGGTCAATTCTTTTGGCCGCATCGAACTCGCGAATGCTTCCGGGAACTGTTCAGTGACCGATAACAACGGCGCCGTGAAGGTTTCCAACGTGAAGGGGACCCTGGAAGTGCGCGATCGTTTCGGGGAAATCGAAGTTTCGCAGATCGGCGGTGCGGCAACAATTTCCGGGGGCAACGGCGCGGTGTCTCTCTCCGGCGCCGGCGGAAATTCCACGATCAACAATTCCTTTGGCGAAGTCGTCGTGCGCAACATTAACGGCGGTCTTTCGGTTTCGAACAGCAATGGAAAAATCGACGCCTCGGACGTGTCCGCAAATGCCGAACTGAAAACCAGCTTCGGAGCCGTCGAGGCCGCTCGCATTGGCGGAACGCTGACGGTGCATAACAACAATGGTTCCGTTGATATTTCCGAGGCGCGCGGCTTGGTGTCCGCAACCACCAGCTTCGGCACGGTCAACGCCAGCCATTTGCACAATGGAGCCAACATCGTGACCGGCAACGGCGCAATCGAGTTGAGCGATATTCAAGGCGACCTTTACACCAAGACTTCTTTCGGCTCCGTGCACGTGGAAAACGTAAAAGGGAAATTCACCGCGCAGGATTCGAATGGCGCCGTCAGCGCAAGAGGCGTGGAAGGCGACGCCACGGTGGACACCTCGTTTTCGGGCGTTACGCTGGAAAATATCGGCGGAAAAATTCTTGTGAACAATCAGAATGGCGCGATTGACGTTACGGCGGCTTCCAGCTCCGGCTGCAAAGACATCGTTCTAAAAACTTCCTTTTCCCACATTGTTGTGCGCGTTCCCGGCAATGCGGGCTACAAGGTGAATGCGCACACATCCTTTGGCCATATCAACACGGAATTGCCCATCACGGCCACAGGCACGATGGGGAGCGATAACCTTAATGGCGTAATCGGTAACGGCTCCTGCACTCTAGGTTTGCAAAACTCGAATGGCAACATCGAGATCACACGCGCGCCGTGATGTGGTTATTTGTTGAGCTTATTTCCTGGCGCGTGCCAGCGAAAATGCTTTTCGAATCACACGTGTCGCTGTGGGAGTCAAAGAAAATTTCTCCAGTTGGTCTTCGGTCGCCCACTCCACGTGAGTGACATCGCCTCCGGCCACCGCGTCTCCGGAAATCCGCTCGCATAAATAATCCACGATCACAAAATGAAAGCGCGGCCGCCTGCGCTCCTCTAGGGTTGTCCATGCCTCGTCCGCGCCGCGGCCAAAATTGATGCGCTCAAACAGTTCGATCAAGTCCAGCACGCTGACCTCCAGCCCAGTCTCTTCCTTCAACTCCCGCTCCGCTCCTTCCACCAGCGTCTCGCCAAGTTCCAGCGTTCCTCCAGGAATCGACCATTGCCCTTTCAGCGGCTCGGTGCCTCTTCGAATCAAGAGCACCCGCTCGTCCTCGATCACCACTCCGCCCACGCCCACGATCGGCCTTTCCGGATATTCCCGCCAGGAACTCATTCCGCCCCGCTTTCTTCGTTGCCCACTATGTTCGACTGCATTTTATTTGTACGCTAACGCAACTTGCCCTCATCTGTACTTTGAGTCCACATTCACGGTATATAATACGATGGTCGGTGGCGGTCGCGATTCTCCACGGTTTCCGCCCCGCGAATATTTTTACGGAGGATCGTGCCGTGATTCGCTGCCCCGATTGTGGCGCCGAAATAGATGTGGATGAGGACGAAGTCGAGGAGGGCGAAATTTTGAGCTGCCCAGAGTGTGAATCCGAATTGGAAGTGACCCAGACGCATCCCGTCCATCTCAACCCTATTTCCGACGACCTGGATGAAGAAGAGGACGAGGAAGAGGATGATGAGGACGAAGCCGACGAGGACGAAGAAGAAGACGAGGATGAGGCCGAAGAAGACGAAGAAGAGGACGAGGAATAGTTCGTTTCGCGGTGCATCGGGGCCGATCTGTTCGGCATCTCAATAACGTGAAATACCTTTTCCCCAAGGCCGCCGGGAAGTGCGCCGTGCGATTCTGGTTTGTTGATTCCATTCTGATCGCTGGTCTGTTGGTTTGCTTCGCTGCATTGCTTGGCGCGCAGCAAGCTCCTCAGCCGCCTGCCACGCAGTCGCCTTCGTCTGCAGAATCCACTTCAAAACAGAAACCCGGACAGTCGGCGGCGCGCCATTCTGATGATTTTCTCGTTCGCGGCACCGTTTTCACCCGGGAAGGTTTGGCGTTACCCGGCGCGGAGCTGCACATTCGCCGCTCCAGCGAGAAAAAATTCCGCTGGCAGACTGTCTCCAATTCTCGTGGAGACTTCGCCGTTCGTGTCAAAATGGGCGCGGACTACGAAGTAACCGTTCGCGCCAGAGGTTTTGCCGAGCAGACTGTTCCGGTGGACGCCAAAACCGGTGACCGCTACAAGGATCTGGTTTTTCGCATGGAACATCAGGGAAACAAAAAATCATGACTGGCCGCTACAGAGTTTTTGTCGCAACCTTTATCGTATTTTTCTGCGCGCTCTCGTTGATCGCCCAGGATAAGACTCAGGACAAGAAGCATACTTCGCAGCTGAAGACCGTGCGTGGAGTTGTCCAGGATAAGTCCGACAATCCAGTGCACTCGGCCGTGGTCTTTCTGAAAGACACTCACTCCAATCAGGTCCGCAGCAACATCACCAATGATCAGGGCGAGTATCGCTTCAGCGGACTTGACCCCAACGCCGAATACGAACTGTACGCCGAAAAAGAAGGGGCGAAATCGCAGACGCGCAATATTTCCAGTTTTGAGAGCCGTACGGACATCGTGCTCAACCTGAAATTGCAGCGCAAGAAAGAATAAGTCGCCGCGGCAGCGACTCCCGCCAACAATTCACGGCGTCAGCATCCGCAGTGTTCGATGCAAGATTTCTATTTCGACGGGCGTTTTCCCGAGCAGTTCGCCGTCTCCCTGAAAACCTGCTTCTTTCTCCGCGGTCAGATTGATTTTTGCGGCACGCATTCGAACGATCCGTTTTGTTTTCAATTCGCCGGTGAGTAGCAGGCGCGGGACGAGTGCCAGCACTTCGCGCTTACGCAACATTTCGATCATCACCACTTCCAGCTGCCCGTCGTCCAACAACGCATCCGGCGCCAGCCGCAATCCTCCGCCAAATGTGGGCGTGTTCAGCGCCGCTGCCAGCAACACTAGTTTTTCGATCGCTGGCAGATCTCCGGCCGGAAATTCCACCCGAACCTGAGCGCCGCGATATCCCCGCAGCGCAGCGATCGCCGACGCCACATACCGCAGCCTGCCCGGCCAGTTCGCGAAGCTTCCATTCGCGTAACGCAAAGCTTCGGCATCGATCCCCATGCCGCCGCCACCCAGATAAATCGCGTCCAATCCGTTCGAATTGCGTACCCGCACCACATCCACCCAGCGCGTTTTTCCGCGCACAATGATTTCTGCCGCCTGCGCCACATTCTTTGTGATGCCCAGCGCTGCGGCAAAATCATTGCCGCCTCCTGCTGGGATGACGCCAACTTGAACATCGCCGCCAATCACTTGGCGAACCAGCAACTGCAGTGTGCCGTCTCCGCCCATGGCGATCAACGTCGTACATCCTTCGCGAACCGCGGCCTGCACTGCACGTTGAAGTTCGCCAGCGGATGCGCTTTCCACAATTTTCACGGGATATTTCCCCCGCGCGAACGCTTCACGCAGTTCCGGGACTTCGCGCCCCGCGCTGCCGCGGCCCGCCGCCGGATTCACAAACACCATTGCAGGCAACGGCACAGTTCTCTCCATCCCGTCCTCAACCTGATTTGTCGGATTACTTTGTGGTGGACTGCAGAACACTTTGCGCGGGCAGTCTGTCATAACCGCTGCTTTGGGGGCAATCCGAAATTGCGGGCTAGGTTTTTGCGTTGGGCAGAAAACCGGCTAATTCCAGCCCTTTGCCCACTTCCGGGTTCTTGTGAAATTGCTCCCACACGAAACCGGTCCGGGCATTCTCGGCCATCAACAAGGTGATTCCCGCATCGATGCCCAGCACATCGGAACTCGCCCAGCCAGTCAGCGGATTGAAGGCGTCCACGAAACCGTATTTTTTCCAAGCGCGCTTGCCGAATTTCTCGCGAATGTTTTGCAGCACGCGAATGCACTCCTTGGGCATGAACACCAGCGACCCGCCCGTCGCGCACGGCACGATGCTGCCATCTATCCTGCCCATGGCCGGCGGACCGCCCCAGATGGCGTACCCGTGCTCGGAGTCCGACGCCGAAATTCCCCACAAATCCTCGGAATAGTCCGGAAAGCGCACCGCAAGTTCTATGCACCACATCTTGTGAATTTTGGTGGCGATGATCGAGTTCGCAAAATAGTCGGCGTACTTGTCATGCAAGCCGCGAAAATTGAACCACGCATGCGAGAATTGATGAGCAAAAAGGGGCGCGTGAGCGCCGATATACGGCACTTGATCAAATTCGAAACGCGGCCGTTGCCACTCGTTCCAAACCGCGGGCGCCAGCGGGTGAGTGCGGGAAGCGAAGCCCAGCAGGTACATCATCATCATTTCGCTGTAAGTGTCCCAGCGCGATTTCAGGAAGCCCTGCTCCGGGATCCATCCCATGGAAAATGTCTGTCCGCCATGCAGAATCCAGGACCAATCGATTCGTTCGTAAATTTCCGTCGCCAGTCCCTGGATCTCTTTGTCGTCGAAGTACGCGCGGCAGGTGAGTGCGCCGCATAAGAATAGGCACGTGTCTATCGGCGATACTTCCGAATTCAGAATGCGTTGGCCGGTTTCTCCATTAACGAAATGATACATAAACCCATGCTGGTGCTGGACGGTTTTCAGCGCGAAACTCAACGTGCTGCGGACCCGATCGCGCACCGCCGCGTCTTCCTCCCATCCCCGTCGCGCTGCAACGCACAGCGCGGTCAAACCAAAGCCAGTCGCGGCCACGCTCGAGGCATTGCGCGGAGCTCCGCCATCGGCTGACCCGCGATCCTCGATCTGCCCGGTTTTGGCGTTGGCTTGCTCCCAAAAATACAGAAAGCAGGCCTGTTCGACTTCGTCCAGGAATACGTCTTCGTCTGCCGTAAACCGATAAAGGGAGGGATCAAACGAGAAGAGCTTCGCCGGCAATCCCGGTGCCGGATCGCGCGGCAACAGCTTCTCCGGCTCTTGAACGAGGTCTTGGCCCTGACCTGGGCCCAGAGCTGGGTACGAAGGAAAAGCCAGTGGGACCGCGGCACCCAGCAGGCTCGCCTGTCTCAGCCACTCGCGCCTGCTCAGCCTATTTCGGCTCACGCCGCAAGCCTCGGGTCTCGCCGCTTCCTGCAGGACATTGAACCGCGCATGACTTTTCACTCATACGGCGCGCTATTCTACCTTTCAACGTCGGCTCTTTCCAGTTGTAGCTCACTAAAACGATTTAGCCGAGCTATATCGCGGCTATTGTTCATACGCGTTACCGGCGGTCTAACTGGTCTCTTTTCGGGGGATCGCCGCTCATGTTCTTCTTGATTCTGGTGCCGGCGGGGGGAATCGAACCCACGGCCTAGGGATTATGAGACCCTCGCTCTACCACTGAGCTACGCCGGCGAAAAGGCAGCCTTTTATCCTACGTAGAGGCTTCCAATTGAGTCAAGTGCTGTTGCATTCGCTGGTTGGGCCAGAGAAGACATTCCCCGGCCATTCGTCGATGCCGTTGCGTCATTGTGACAGGTTCTGTGCGGCAATCTTCAGGCTACGACGCTTACCCCGGCGTTTTTGGCCCGCCCACCGTGTCACCAGTTTTAGTACTACTGTACTGTTGTGCAACACACTCCAAACCCGTAGCCTTCTGGTGTCGACAGCACTCCGCCCTAGCCGCCTGGCTCAAAAGGCCGGTCACCAGGGTTGGAGCTGATTTCGGCAAAAAAGTACAGGTCTGCTCGTCAGACCTCTTGACATTGGTGTCTAAAACGGTACAGTACCTCCGGGATAGCTGTGTTCCTCGGAGGAACAATGTCAAAGAAACTGACGGTCGTCGCTGCGCTGGTCATCCTGGTCGGCGCGATGGGCCTGAAAACCGCTGTCGCTGGTAGCGGCAACGGCTCTGTAATCATGGCAAACGGTGGAGCTCCTACGCCACCATCGCCGTGGAAGAATGGTGGAGCACCAACGCCGCCATCACCCTGGAAGAACGGTGGAGCACCAACGCCTCCGTCGCCTTGGAAGAATGGCGGAGCACCAACGCCTCCGTCGCCCTGGAAGTAAGTTACTTCCAATCAGCGGTTTAATCGATCGCTGAATGGACTTGGGCGCGGATACTCTTAGGAAGCTACGCGTGCCCGGTCCGTTGCAATATGCAGTTTGGTTCCTCTGCACACTCATGGAAGTGGCCGTATTGGTGTGCGCGTATCGCTCCAACTCCATCCGCCGCTATTTCCTGCTTAATCTCTACGTCGCTTGCGAAGTTATAGCGAGCGTTGTTCGCTTCGAGATTCTTCATCACTACGGCCTGCTTTCCGCGAATTACGCTTATTTTTATTACTATTCCGATGCCCTGCTTACCATCCTTCTCTTCTTCGCGCTCAGTAGTCTTTATTCGCAAGTTTTCCATGAACTGCATGTCGGTCGTTATGTTCAGTTTGGCGCGCTGTTTCTTTTGTCCGCGACGGCTCTGTTTTCCTTCGCCGTGGTTCAGCAATCCAGCGCGAAGCTGCTATCGCATTTCGTCTTCGAGCTATCCCAGAACCTTTACTTTGTGGGCCTGGTTCTGACCTACATCCTTTGGGCGGCAATCCTGAAGCTGCGCGAGACTCGTGCTCAGTTGATCCAGTTGGTCCTGTCTCTTGGCATTTACTTCAGCCTCTACGCGGCGAACTATGCCCTGCGAAATCTCTATCCGTCCATGGGCACCATGTTTCAGTCGCTGAATCCAGTGATCGGATGTTTTCTGCCTTGCGCGTGGTCCTACGCCTTCGCGCGCATTCCTAAAGAGGCTCGTTTGGCTCCTTCTAATCTGGCGGTGATCCCACGATGATGGCCGCAGTCATACTGGTTTGTTCGTTGGTGCTGATGCTGCAGTTCTTTGTCTCCTATTGCCGCTCGTTGATCGCGGCATCGGCCAAGGAACCCTTGCCCATCGAGGTCCAGGAAGTTACCGGCATTTCGCGAGCCGCTTCGCCAGACGACTTCTCGCGCGTCATCCAGATTCTCAATCTTTGTCCCGATCGCCCCGAAGATCGCAGCTCGTTGCGCGCTGTGGGCGCCTATTACCATTTCCTGAAGTTTGTTCGCGCCACCCTGGCGTTGGTGGTGCCTTCCCTTAAGCAATGGACAGACAACGAGCGCGCCCATTGCACGTACTTTGCCGCCGTCGCTCTCGGCCGCCGCATCGCCTTCAGCCGCGATCTGCTGGCACAGCAGATGTTGCCTTAACTCCTGACGCCGTTCTTCTTTCGCAACGCGCACTGCAATTTCATTCATTGACTTTTTCTCCCTGTGCTATCCTGCGTTCTGATTCACTCCGCCGGAGTGGAAGCGTCCGCAGCGCAAAAACTTACCGGTGAATAAAACATGCTTGCAGTGTGGCGCGATACTCCCATCAGGTGTACGCGTCTGTAGTTTTTGTGATTCGCATCTATCGGAGGCCGCCTCGTCAGCGGCATCTTCCGCGCACCCGACCCGCGGAAATTACCCGTTGGATGAGCCTGCCGATTCGGTTTGGCGCGGCGAACTTGCCAACCGTGTGGCTTCCTATCGCGCGCGCAGGCGAAAGAATTCGCCCGACGGCGGCCAGCCAGAACTCCCGTTCGAACAGCCCTCTACAGCTTCGTCCATTTCGCCATCCGTAGCCGCGGCTGTCGCCGTCGCCGAATCTCCAGTGCTGGCCGAGGATTTTTCTTTCACCATCGCCATCGGCCGTACTGCTAATCGCAGCGCTTCCGACGAAGCGCAAATGTTTATCGACGTCTCCATTCCGCCAGCTTCGAACGCGCCCCCCGATTCTTCGCCTGATCTGGCGCAGCCGACCATTTCTCAACACTCCGGCCTGTATCCCGTCGTTTCGATGGACCAGCGCCGCCTTTCCGGCCTGATCGACGCCGCTTGCCTGCTCTTCGCCTGCGGAGGATTTCTCGCGCTGTTCGGCTCGCTTGGCGGACACTTTGCATTCAGCAAATTGACGGCGGCGGTTTACGCAGCGTCCTTTGCCATCGTCTACATACAATATTTTTCGCTTTTCACCGTTTTCGGCGGCACCACTCCGGGCATGATGCTGCGTGGTCTCCGCGTCGTGGATTTCTCCGGCGAAGAGCCGTCGCCGCGCCAGTTTCTGCTTCGCGCCGCCGGGTATATGCTTTCCGCCGGGACCTTCTTCCTCGGTTTTCTCTGGTCGCAGTGGGACGAAGACGAACTGACCTGGCACGACCGCATCTCGCACACCTATCTCAGCTCTGCCAGCACCATCGCTGATTCCGAGCTAACCGGAGTCGCGCAGACGCATTGAGTCATGTGGCGTTTTTGAGGCGGCGGACTGATCCCGCCTCTCTTGTAGCGGCCGCCATCCGCGGCGGGCATTCATACGTTCGGGTGCCACTCAATCAAAGGAACTCCGGCGACCTACCTAAATCTTCCGCTTGTAAAGATAGACGCTGTACTTCGACACCGGACGATATCCCTCCGCGGATTCATCCCAGCGGTAGGTAGTCTCGATCGCGATGTCGGCCACTCCCACGATGCGGTAATTGTCTGCGATATATTTCTCCGCCCAGTACAAAATAGCCGTGTCTGAATTCGCCTTGCGCAGCCACGATGCCGGCACCATCACCTTCACCACATACTCGGGCTTTACGTTTTCTATTTCGTCAATCATCTCCTGCTGCATTTGTGACGCGAACTTTTGCTCTTCCATCAGCCCATAGGTGTAGATATAGCCGGTAGCCGAATGCCGCTGCGCGTAAAAATAAATCTCCGGCTCCGAACCCAGCACCGCGATCCGCGCCTCCGGCTCGGAATGTTCGCGGATATATTTCCCGAATTCGATCGCTTCGGGAAACGGATTCCCTCCGTATTCGTGGCGGACTACTTTTTCGGGACTCATTTCAAAGAAAATCGCTCGTTGCGCGTACACCGCCTGCGCCCATCCTAACGCAAACAGCGCCACGCCAACCGTACGCAGCCGGTACCGGTTGATTCGAACAATCAGCGCAAGCTGTTCGACGCTCCATGCCAGCGCTTTCCCAGCAAGCAGGCAGACTGCCGGAAGCATCAGGATGAAATAATGATTGCGGTAGTAGAGTCCAGCGCTTGCTCCCACGAACGACCAGCCCAGCAACCCGACCGTGAAGCTCAGCAGGGCGCTTTTCCCTCGCTCGACGAGCAATGCAATAAGCCCGACCGCAGCAAAACACCACACTACTGGAGCCCCGAAGAAGAGATCTGGCGTGACTTCGCGCAGATATTGCAAACCCTGCGTCCAGCCTGTGGACGTCGCGTATTGCCCCGCGTAGGAAACCGTCCAGAACCAGAATTTGCCGAACACGTCCGCCCGATAGAGTGCGGCGCACGTAATCACATATGGAATCGCCGCGCCCATCACGTATACGGACAGCCGCATTGCCAACATCCAGCGCCGCGATGATTGTTTCAATCCTCTCCACACCATTTCCTGCGCGCCAAATATGACGAATACGATTC
Organism: uncultured Acidobacteriota bacterium; assembly: GCA_963732135.1. Lineage (GTDB taxonomy): Bacteria > Acidobacteriota > Terriglobia > Acidiferrales > UBA7541 > Acidiferrum. The sequence continues at coordinate 367,027 of CAVSYC010000006.1, read as the reverse complement.
CCGGCTGTTTCATCAGAAACGCCAGTCCCATGCAGATTCCCGCCAAAAAAAACGCCACCGGATTTTTGGATTTTCTAGCCGAGACCAGAAACAAAAATCCAGCCACCGAAATCAGCACCACAAAATGTGTTGCGTGTCCGGCCAGACCCAGCACTCCCTCACTCGTCGAGAGCAGCGCGTAGCTCGCCGCGGCTGTCACTCCCGCCAGATCTCCATACAGCTGCCGCGCCAAAAAGAACATCAGCAGCGTGGTGCAAGCGTTTACCAGCAACAGCCCAACGTGAATCCCAGCCGCCGTCTCTCCAAAAGTCCGCAGAATCGCCGCGTACGCCACATACGTTCCCGGCAATTTCATGTTGTAGGCAAGTTCGTACGGAGGAATGTCTTGCAGAATCAACTGCCCGGCGTAAGCGTATTCGCCCTCATCCCGTTCCAGCGGCATCTCGCGCAACCGCCAGCGAATCGCCGCGAAAAAAAGAATAACCGCTACCAGCAACGCAAACACCAGCCAGCGCCACCGCGCGCGCAGCGCCTCGGGCCGTGCCGAACCTGCTCTTTTTCCAGCCGCGTCGCCAGGTTTTCCCAATATCTCTTCCTGCTCTGCAGTCTCGGCCATTCGCTCCTGTTTCCGGTTTACACCAGGGCCAGCATAGCATCCGCTGCGATTCGAATTTCGCGCTCCTCCGCAACCAGTTCCAATCAGCAAATCTCAATCGTGTTGTGGCTTTAGAACCGTCGTGTGTGTAGAGGCACAGCTGATATCGCGCAGCGAGATGCAACGATTGCACCGTGGCGTTGCCGGCGCGACATTACGCCGCGGTCGTTATCTTCCCTTGGGTGCAAGCTTTTTCACTGCGATCGATATCCGGTCGCACTATTGATATAATTCGGCGGTCGCAAGTATCCCGCTGGTGTTGACTCCGCCCGTCACCAGCACGGTTCCGTCCTTCAGCAACGTCGCCGTGTGCGATTCACGGGCGGACTGCAGCCCCCCCGTCCCAGTGAATGCCCCACTCGACGCGTAAAGCTCCGCGGCCGCCAGGATATTGCTGCTCGCGTCCGACCCTCCGACCACGAGCAGGGTTCCATCAGTAAGCAACGTCGCCGTGTGTTCGAAGCGCGCAACTCCCATGCTGCCGGTCGCCGAAAAAGTTCCGAGCACTGGATCGTATAGTTCCGCGCTCGCGAATCCCGAGCCTCCAGCTACCAGCACTTTGCCTGTGTTCGCTCCTGTGTCTAGCAGAGTCGCCGTAGGTCCGGCTCGCGCCACGGCCATGCTGCCGGTTGCTGAAAAGCTGTCTGTCGCCGGATCATAGAGTTCGGCCGTCGCGAGATCGCTCGTACTGAACCCACCCGCAATGAGTACTTTCCCGTTCGCAAGCAGGGTCGCTGTATCGTTGGCGCGTTCGGTTACCAGTTTGCCCGTAGTCGGCGTAAAGATTCCGATACTCGGATCGAACACGTCCGCCGTGGTGGAACCTCCGCCGGTAATCAGGACTTTTCCATCGCTTAACAAAGTTGCGTCGTGAGCGGTTCGCGCCACGCTCATGTTTCCCGTCGTCTGTGCGAACATTCCAGTGCTCGGATCGAATAGTTCGGCCGTCGCCAGCACTGGATCGCCATTGAGTCCTCCCCCTCCAGTGATCAGTACCTTCCCGCCGGCCAGCAGAGTAGCGGTGTGGCTGTATCGGGCCACGCTCATACTGCCTGCCGTTGGCGTAAATTTTCCGGTGGTCGGATCATATATCTCCGCGCTCGAAAAACTGACGCCACCCGCAACCAGGACCGTTCCGTCTTTTAACAATGTGGCGGTGTGCTTGGTTCGTGCGGCTCCCATTGCTCCCGTGCTTTTGAAGCCATGTTGATAGACCTGAAGATTGAAACCCTGTGCGGCAGAGACTTGCCCCAGCGAGTCCTCTACCGTGATCGAGATCGGAAACGATCCCGTCATTGTGGGCGTCCCGGCAAGTACGCCGTCGGCTGTGATCGGCGCAATGCCGGCAGGCAGCGTCCCCGTTTCTTTCCAGTTTTGATATGGCGGCAGACCGCCGGTTGCCGAGAATGTGAGGCTAAATGGCTGGTTTACCGTTGCGCCGGGAAGCAAAGGCGTGCTGCTAATGACTGGGGGCGGCGGATTGCTGATTACGACCCGATAGGTTGTTGAAAACGGCGCAGGCGGCTGTCCGGAGTCGTTCAGTGTAACTATCGCTTGGTACGTGGCCGCCGTCCCTGGCGTCGGTGTGCCGTTAATCAACTCTTTAGGCGATTTGAATAGCAAATTCAGGCCAGGTGGCAACGACGAGGCGCTCCACTGATATGGCGGAATGCCACCGGTAGCGGTCAGCTCAAAGCCGCTGTAAACGATAGTCAAGACGCATGCCGTTATTGAGTCCGTGGCGCAACTAGGCAGACTGGATCCGCAACCCGCTAGCGTGTTCGGGACGCACGGAACGCACGGTTGCCCTCTTCCAGGACCGACAGCTCCCGGACATCTTTCATATACCGTTCTGCTGCCGCCGTAACTCGAGCCGACCGTTCCATTGGGCGGAGGTCCCGAAGAGATCGCAGGCGACGGTGTTGGTGTGACAGCGATCGTGGTCGATCCGGTAATAGAATTTGTGACCGTGTCGGTAGCAGTGACGGTATCATTCGCGGCTGTTCCAAACGTGAGCTGGAAGTTCCCATCTCCGGCATGCAGCGGCCCGTTCGGCGGCAGGATAGCGTTCTTGTCCGAGCTCGTTATGCGAACCGTGCCCGCGTAGGCAGCAGATTCGTTGTTTGATGCGTCCAGCGCCGCAACAAACAAGGTTACAGGCGCGCGAGTGGCAGCGCTGCTGGCAACGTTCGCGACGGAAAAGTGTGTCACTGGTCCGCTCACTTGGAAGGCATTCGACATGCCAGTGATCGAACTTGAAACCGTGTCAGTTGCTAGGATAGTTTCGCTTCCAGAAGTGTTAAGCATCGCGGAAAAACTTCCTGCGCCGTTGGTCAGCGGAGAATTTGCCGGCAGTACCGCCTTAGCGTCGCTGCTCGTAAAATGCACAGTTCCGGCATAATCCGTGACCGTATTTCCATTAACATCTATCGCTGTAACGAAAATGTTTATGGGCGTTCCGGTGGTGGCAATGTAGCTCGCGGCCACCACTGAGAAATGCGTCGCCACAACAGGACGTGGAGGTGGAGGCGTGGTGCTGCCCCCGCCACAACCGTTCAGAAGACAGAAACTCCAGGCAGAAATCAGGAATGACAGAGATTTTTTCACGGTGCTTCTCCCGGATGAGGCGCACAGTAGAATCACTTCGGCAACGTGGCAATGGGCGCGGTGTGGGTTGTTGGTTAGTTTTTGGTTAGGCCCCAAGCCGCTGAAAGGAAAACCTTTATTGCTGGTGTAACGATGATGAATTCCCGTGCACTATGTTTCTTGAAACTGATAGAATCCGCAGCACTCGGCGTTCTCCATTAGTTTTATGGTTGCAATTCCACCCCGCCTGCCCAACTTGCCGAATCTCTCTTTCGGCCCGTTCGAGTTGAATCCTGCCTCTGGCGAACTGCGCAAATCCGGTATCCTGATCAAACTTCAACCGCAACCATTCCGGCTCCTTCTGCTCCTGGTAGAGCATCCTGGAACTGTTGTCACTCGCGAAGAAATTCAGCGCTGCCTCTGGACCCAATCAACGTTTGTCGATTTTGAACACGGCATCAATTTCTCCATCAACCAGATCCGCGGTGCTTTGGCGGACGGTGCTGAAAGGCCTCGCTTCATCGAAACTCTACCGCGTCGAGGCTATCGATTTATCGCCCCCGTCCAAGTTAGTTCGCCTGGGCACAACGTTTCGACCATTGCCGCCGTAGGCCCGATTACTCAAAATCAGGGAACGCCGCTGGCAGAGCTCACCGCTTCCACAAAAGTAACGGGCATCAGGACCGAAACGCGTCGGCCAAGGTGGATCCAATGGGCCGCAGGTGCCGCCTCGATCTTATTGATTGGATCTGCGGTTCTCTGGTATGCAAGGCACCAGCCGTCTCCCGCGCCCGTCCTTGAGCCGAAGTTTCGCCAGCTCACCGTTAATTCGCCGGACAATCCGGTGAATAGTGGCGCGATTTCGCCGGACGGCAAGTACCTCGCTTTCAGCGACACCATGGGCATGCACGTGAAACTCATCGCGACCGACGAGACACACTCGGTTGCTGCGCCGGAGGGCCTTAACGCCAATGATGTGGTGTGGGAGATTCCTTCTTCGGCGTGGTTTCCTGACAGTACGCGTTTCGTAGCGAATGCTCATCCCGCCGGCGAGACCAAAGACGACTGGTCATCGTCCAGCTCCAGTGTTTGGGCTGTTTCGATTCTTGGCGGAGCGCCTCACAGGCTGCGCGACCATGCCGTTTCCTGGTCGGTTTCTCCTGACGGCTCTTCCGTTTCTTTCTCAGCGAACAAAGGCAACCCTGGAGACCGAGAACTTTGGTTGATGGGACCTAACGCTGAGCAGCCCCGCAAACTCTTCGAAGTTGGCGATACCGGTGCCGTTTGTTGTCTAAGATTTTTTCCGGATACCAAATCCGTTTATTACCTGTCGACCGACGAATCAGGAGACTCTATTAGAACTCGCGACATTGAAAGTGGCCGGGAGGCGACCTTGTTGCCGCCAGCTGCGCGAAAGACAATGGGTGACTTTTTGTTTTTGCCCGACGGACGACTCCTTTATTCGGACCCTCTGCAGGGACTAACCACGGGATTTGACACTCCCGGCGACTATTGGATCGAACGTCTCAATCTGCGCACCGGCGGACTCGTCGAACCCGCGCGGCGGCTGACCAATTGGGCCGGTCGGTGGATCTCTGATTCGAGCGTAAGCGCGGACGCCAAGAGAGTAGCATTCCTGAAATCTTCCGGCCGCGGCTCCACATATTTGGTCGATCTCGACTCGGGCGGAAGCAAAATCACCAACTCTCGACGGTTTACTTGGGAAGAAGGCGGCGAGGACGCAATCTCGAGCTGGACGCTGGATGGCAAGACGGCCATCGTTGTGCAAAATCGCGGTGATCGTTACGCGATTTATAAGCGAGATCTGAATTCGGATACATTAGTGCCCGTCGTTGCTCCCACGATAGGAGGGCTCAACGAAGATGCTGTTGCCAGCCCGGATGGCAAGTGGTTGATTCTTGAGATTTGGCCAACGACCGATGGTGAACCGGTCCAAGTCTTGCGGGTTTTGCTCACCGGTGGTACGCCAGAATTGCTGTTTAAAGTGCGCGAGGGAAGCGGAATCGCCTGTGCCAAGCCTCCCTCTGACTTGTGCGCAGTGGCGGAGCAAAGCGACGATCACAAACAAATGATCATCACGTCCTTTGACCCGGCCAGAGGACGCGGCTCCGAGCTCGCCAGATTTGACCTTAGAGGCCAGGCCGACGACGTAGAGCAGCATATCTTGGGCTTGGATATCTCTCCGGACGGCACGCGCTTGACTGCGGCGCTTGGTCGGTTCGGGCCCATCGCAATCCATTCCTTGCCGAATCAGCAAACGAAGCTGCTCCAACCCGGGAAGCTAAATCGCCTTCGCCTCGTCCGGTGGACCGCGGACGGAAGAGGCCTGATTGTATCGAGCTTCGCAAAAGGCGGCGGCCAGATCGTTCACCTCGATTTAACTGGCAAGGCCACGCTGTTGTGGAAATGCCACGGCGATCAGGATAATTGTTTTGGGCTGCCGTCTCCTGACGGCCGACACCTCGCCATTTACACCTGGAACCTCGACTCCAACTTGTGGATGATGGAAAACTTCTAGAGTTTTTTGCGTCCCTCGGCGCTTCTTCCCGCACCAATCCGCCCAGAACCCTGCATATAGTTAAACGGAACGGCGTGCGGCCGTCGCTGCGCACGCGCGCGGTGCAAGTGTTGGGGCGGGCGAAACAAGCGGCTTGTTTTGCGATAGCTTTGGCCGCATTGCCATATGTAAAATATCGCAGACTGGCAGGTCCGTATTTGTATTGTCTGGCCCGCAAGCTGGATTAAGTCGGTGCGGGCGAGCGCCTTGGCCTCAGGATCTCGCAAACGTGCATCTCAGCGTCCTTATTGATACGTACAATCACGAGCGGTTGATCGAGACCGCGATCAACAGCGTGCTGGTGCAGGATTTTCCTGCAACGCAGCGCGAAGTGATTGTTGTGGATGACGGCTCGACGGATAGCACGGCGGAAATCGTGCGGCCGTATGGACCGCAGGTGCGGCTGATCAGGAAAAAAAACGGGGGCCAGGCGTCGGCGTTCAACGCGGGAATTCCGGAATGCCGCGGCGAAGTGATTGTTTTTCTGGATGGCGACGACTGGTGGGCGCCGGGAAAATTGCGCAAGATAGCGCACGTATTTGCCGAGGATCACGCCCTCGGTATGATCGGGCACGCGTTCATCGAGTCGTTCGATAATGGCGCGCGAAAAACAATTTTGCCCGGCGCGAGGGCCCGCCTACAGGTGAACGATGTTTCGGCGGCTGCTTTTTTCCGCTTAAGCCGCTGCTATTTCGGCACCAGCCGGTTGGCGCTGCGAGCGAAGCTGGCACGAAAAATTCTGCCGGTTCCGGAAGCGCTGATTTTTGAAGCCGACGAATATCTTTTCACCATGGCCGCGGCGCTGGCGCCGTTCGTGGTTTTGCCGGACGCGTTGACGCATTACCGGGTGCACGCTGGAAGTCTGTATCTGAGCGGCGGAGCGAGCGAAGCGGGAGAACGACGCAAAGCGAAAGTGATCGCGGAGTTGGCGGCAGCGCTGCGGATTTCGTTGCCAGGTACGGGCGCTCCGCAAGCCGCGGTGGAGACGATGCTGGAGATTGTGGAAGCGGAGGCGGCGCAACTGCGATTGAAACTGGACGGCGGCTGGCCGTGGGAAACATTCCAGACGGAACGCACGATTTACCGGGTGCAACATTCCGACGCACCGGCAAGAAGCAAAGTTTTTCGGACGCTTTCGATGGCACCAGCGCTGCTGCTTCCTCCCCGCTGGTTTTACGGCGGACGGCAGTGGCTTGCAGCGCAAAAGTGGTACCAGCGGGCGCGGGCAGGGGCGGTGCCGGTGCCGGGATTTGCAAAGGTGGATATTCCGAAAACGCAGACGCCGGGAGCAGCAGCGTCCGCATCCAGCGACGGGAAGGGTTGAACATTTTCGCTGAATGGCGATGGAAGTTTGAAGGCGTGAATTCCGCACGACTCTGGATATGTTTGTTACCCTTATAGTGGGTCTGTCCAGCCTCGGATTTTTGTAGCTTAAACATCATGTCAGCTCCGCAGACGATTGATCGAGTGGGGCTGCATTTCAAAGTGGCGTACCCGCACCCTGCCACGGGTACTTTTCGGTCAAAAAATAGGAGGTATTCGGCCAATGGTGTCTTTATCGAGTCTAGCTAGTGATCCCCAGCGGGTTGTACGACGGCTGTTCCATCGAACTGCCGCTAGTGTTAGCCCCGAGGAGGCGTTGCAATCTATAGATGAGCCATTTCGATCGGCGTTGCTGTCTTTGTACAGGAACGAATCCCAAATTGGAACGGACGGAGAGCGGCATGAGATTGATCCAAATGTAAAGGTTTCGCCGTCCGAAGGACGCTGGCTGTTTGAGCTGTGCCGCAAGATCCAGCCCAAAGGAATATTGGAAATTGGCACCTGTTACGGATTCAGTTCACTTTTTTTCCTGGCGGCGGTAACGAAGAACGGCGTCGGAAGGGTAACTTCCATAGACCCCTACGAAGAAGCGGTGTGGCATGGAATTGCGTTGGCGTCGGTGCAGGCGACCAGGGCGAGTGGTATTTTTCGGCACTTAGCGGAACGGTCTGACCGGGCCGCCACCGATCTGGCGAGAGAGAAAGCTTCGTTTGACGTGATTTTTATTGATGGCAACCACAGGTTCGACGACGTGCTGACTGATTTTTATCTGTACGCGAGCCTATGTGCTGACCGGGGCTTTGTGATTTTCGATGACCTGTGGATGCCAAGCATTCAATCGGTGGCGTCTTTTGTGCGGGCGAATCGCGCGGACTTTCAGGAACTGAACACGGACGAATCCAACATTGCCGTATTTCAAAAGATGGGCAACGATTCGCGGAGGTGGGACCATTTCCAGCGATTTGGCGTTACCGGCGGGTGAGACGGCGGGGAACGGGGCTGCGGAGAGGGCGAAGGCGCCGAAGCCGAGCCTGGGCGTGCAGGTGTTTCAAAACACGGCTGCGCAACTGGTGGGAAGAGTCGTCGGAATTTTTCTATCGGCCGGGACATCGATCCTGCTGGCACGATTCTTGGGAAAAGAAAAACTAGGCGAGTACGGGGCGATCTACGCGTACCTGTCGCTGTACGGATTTTTTGCAACATTCTGCCTGGAACAGATCCTGGCACGGGAAATTTCAGTGCGCAGGCATCAGGCGGCGGAAATTTTTCATACTGCGCGGCTGACGGTGCTGGGATTTTCGCTTCTGGGAACATTGATGGCGACGGCGGCCGCGCCGCTGTTTGGATATGCGGGCGGGATGCGCTGGCTAATCGCGATAGCGGCAGTGGACCTGTTGATCATGTCGCCGGTGAAATTCATCGGTGTGATTTTCCAGGTGGAGATGAAGCTGTGGTACACGGTGGCCACCGGATTGATCCGGCAACTGCTGTGGCTGGTGGCGGTGGTGCTGCTGGCGATGCGGAATGCGGCATTTTACGAAGTAATTGTCGCGCGGACGATGGTCGGACTACTGGAGGCAGCGATCGTCGTCTGGAGCGTAAAAAAGACCGGCCTGATTCAAGGAAAATGGGTGTTTATACGGGAAGATGCATGGATGATGCTGCGAGCAGGACTGCCGCTGGTGCTGACGACGCTAGCGTCTGGGATTTATCACCGGATCGACCAGGTGATGCTGCACAAGATGAGCGGGGACCGGGTGCTGGGTCCCTACGTGATCGCAGTGCAGTTGACGGAATTGTTCAGCGCGTTGCCGGTCGCGCTGATGTCATCGTTGTTCCCGGCGCTGGCGCAGAATGCGAACGATGAGGAGAAATTCAAACGTTATTTAGGAGAAACGTACCGATTCCTGATGGTGGTCGTGTTTGCCGCGTGCGCCTTGGCGTCGCCGGTGGCGGCCCCGCTGATCGAGTTGTTTTACGGGAAGCAATATTTGGCGACGGCGAGCTTGTTGGTTGTGCTGATTTGGTCGGAGGTGCCGATCTTCTATTTTCAGGCACTCGGGAACGCGCTCGTTGCGAAAGGACTACAGAGGCACTTGCCCGGAAGCGCGGCGTTAGGCGCAGTCGTCAATATATTGTTGAATTTGGTGCTAATCCCAAAATTTGGCGCGTTGGGAGCATCCTGGGCGACCGTTGTGAGCTATTCGTCCGGGCTAGTTTATCTGATGTTCATTACTGATGCGAGGCGGCTGGCGCTGCAGGGTTTGCGAATCGCGCTGTGGCCATTTTTGCTCTCCGTGGGGATTGCTGTGTCCTTTCCATCGTGGCACGCGAATTTCGTTTGGAAGCTGTTGGTGGCGGGCCTGATTTATTTTGCGGGCTGCTGGTGGTCGGGCATGATTAAGAAGAGCGACGTCGAACGGTTGGGAGCGATCTTTAAGCAAGGAATAGCCTGATGCGCGAAGATGCGGAGCCCAGGAAAAACCGCGCGAATTTCGCAATACGCGGGCGAAGGTAAGCAGATTTCTAAGCAAATCCAACCACGGAAAATACGCGACCCTGGCAAGAATAGCGATGCGGACGTTTCACGTACCTGCTATGCCGGTGCGACTTTCCTACGGAGCATGGTGGCTCGCTGGTCCGGGGTCGTTAGACGAACGGCTGTTGAATGGCGATTTCGAAAGCGCAGAGCTTAAGTTCGTTGAGCGCTATCTGCGGCCGGAGATGGTGGTATTCGATATAGGCGCGCACCACGGGCTGTACAGCGTACTGGCGGCGAAATGTGTGGGGAGAAAGGCGGGGTGCGTAGCTTTGAACCTTCCCCGCGAGACCGAGAATTCCTGAAGCAAAATCTGGGAATCAATCATTGCCCACAACGTAACGGCAGAAAGCCTGGCGCGGCGAAAGGAACAGCGCTTAGTCACGGATTTGGGGAAGAAGGATTTGCCGACCGTGCAGCGCGGGAGCGACGCAAGAGGCCGCGAAAAGGCCTTGGGAAATAGAGCGGGTACACAGCTGAGTCCGGGTCGGGAACAACGGGGGGAAGATGCTGGCTGGAGAAGTGGTAACGCAGATCATGGTAGCAGTGGACGAAAGGCATCGCGGCGTCGAGAGAAAACAACGAATAGCGGTGGGCTGCGGCATGCTGCCAGATCAGAACACGCGCAAACCGAAAATTGTAAAGCAGCTTCAGAAAAATATGATTATACCCGCTATTGAAGTAGTGAATATAAAAATCCCAGCGCCAGGAAGTGCGGAGAATGGACGAGAACGTGTCGCGGCGCATGTGGCGCATGACGGCGCGCGGCTCGAAGATAAGTTTGTGCCCAGCGCGCAGAACACGAATGCACATGTCCACGTCCTCATAGTTGGTGCGAAAGCGCTCGTCGTAACCGCCGACTTCGCGGAGGATGCTTGTGCGAAAGACTGTGCCGAAGCCGCCCAGGCGCTTGGGCATAGGCCAGGAGATTACGATGGGAAGCTCGCCGAGATCCTGTCCGAGCTGAAGTGAGCGCCAGAGGTCTGGCGGCGTGTCACGATAGTGTTCTAGGAGACGACCACCAGCGCCAGCGACCTGGGTATCTTGAAAAGCATCGAGCACAGAGGCAAGCCAAGCCGGGTCGGCAACGGCGTCGACGTCAAACGCAGCCAGTAAGGGGTATCGGGCGTTTGCAATAGCGGTGTTGCGCGCGGCAGCGAGACCTTTATTTTTCTCGTGGCTGATCACGCGGACAGGATATCTTGTGGCCATCTCAGCAGTGTTGTCCGTCGAGCCGTCGTCTATGATGAGCAATTCGTCGGGCGGGTGCGTTTGGTTAAGAATAGCGGATATCGTGCCCGGGAGAAAGGAAGCGCCGTTGAAGCATGGAATATACGCGGTGACTTTCATCCTGTAAGTCGAGCGCAAGCCGTGAATGCTGTTTGCATTAGGCTATTCGATTTTCCCATCGAAAGAGGAGAAAGGCTAGGAGGATTTCGCGAGTTGAGGCTGCCAGTCGTGATGTCTGCGTCAATCCCGCCTCGCGAGCAGGAGATGCAAAGCCGAACGTTCCCACATGTCGCGAATGCAGGACACTTGTAACCCCAGACTCGAAAGCTTGGCCGAAATCGTCTGCAGGTTGCGCCGCGAATCGAGATCGTGAACCTCAATCGATAGGTTGCGAATGCGCGCAGCGACCGCCGGCGTCATTTGTTCAATGATGGAATACTCGCCACCCTCGCAGTCGCATTTGATCAGGTCAACCTGTTGATCGCCGAATTGTTCGAGCACACAGGTCAGAGAAACGGTGTCAACCTTGACCGTTGGCTTGGACGACGCCGTTCCCCCGGCCAGCAGCCGCCCTCCGGTACTCTCAGCGTCCATCTGAAACTCTAGCGCGCCGTCGAAGTCAGCGACCGCCGCCTGCACCACGCTGACGTTCGAGACTTGATTTCGTTCAATATTGCTGCGCAAAAAATCGCAATTCCCATTGTCAGGCTCGTAGCATACGACACAAGCTCCGGGTATTTGCGAGAGCACCAGTGCCGTCACACCGACATTGGCTCCGATATCAACGATCTGGCGATTCTGGCCCGGTTCCCACTCAAGCTCCTTGAGTTGATAGCAGTCGTAGTCCACAACTTCGGTGATCATGTCGTAAAGCGCGGTCCGGTGGTCGGCTTTGACGTTGAACGAGCGTCCGGAATGCATGAACCTGACGGTTTGTTCCGCGATGCACTTCGAGGGGCGAAATCCGTAGGTATAGACGTAAATCGTCAGCCGCCGTCGGATAAATTCTCTGAACGGAGGCGGCACGAGCTTCGACAGTTTCATGGCAAGTAATGAGACATTTTAATGGCGACAGTATAACACCAGCAGAATTGGACCGGCTGGTTCGGCACCAGCCGAAACCTAATTACTCCTTGCTGTTGGCTTGGTCTTTCTTGGACACCTTTCCAGCAAGAAAAAGAATCAGGCTCCTATCGGCGTGATTCATTTTAGCGAGCAACGGATTCAGCTTCCTCATCAACCGAACACCGGATGGAGATGCTTCCCAGCTATTTTTTGAAGCGTTTGTGGGTAGTTTGAGTGGAACGGGCGGCCCATCACCGTCATACATCAGGTGGTACATCGGTAGCTCCAGTGCACGAGCGTATTTCTCAAGAGTTTCTAAAGACGGAACTGTATGTCCGTTTTCAACGCGGGACGTATAGCAACGAAGCAGCCCAGTTCGGTTTTCAATATCTCCTTGCGACAAGTTCTTGGCTTCGCGAAGTTGTCTCAAGCGGTCTCCGATAATCACGGGGTACCCCTATTGTTAAATACCTTTAGCGATACCTATGGCAGATACTATGAACATACCACTATTGCAACCTGTAAATAGGCGTTTAGTACAAGGTCTAGTTAAAACCACTGGCGCAGAACCTATCTCATCAACGAGCGGTACCTCAGGAATTGAGACGCCGAGCTTTTTTGATCGGTCCTCGTCCCATTCCCGCTGCCAGACAGCTTGGTGTCCGACCATCCGGGCGCGGTTAGCCTTAGAAGCGATGGTGCAGTTGTTCCTTGTGACGATGGCCGTGGCTGGAGCGAAAGAAGCGACCGTCGCAGGCAGCGCAACGATAAGGGTTTTGAAACAACACATAGCGAAAGAACCAATCTTTGACGCCGATTCTTTTCGAACGGAAGAATTGTTTGCCACTGCAGTGGGGACACTGAGGGGCTTGAGGCTGAGAAGCGGTTTCGTTCATGGGAAAACCCTCTGCTGGGGATGCCTATGTTACAACATCTAGCGGCCCGACCTAGCACCGAGGTTGGCTTGTTCCACTATAAAAACTTGACTACTGCATGCGGTATTGGATGATCACACTTGCGTCCGCCGGAGCCGTGGTACATCCCACGGCCTGGGAATGAATGGCTCGGTAAGGCTGCTGAAGCGGATCTTGTTTTTGTTGCCGATGTACCGGCTGGCCGGAAGCACGGTGTTGTTAGTGTTCGAGAGAGTGTAATGAGCGCCGTTTGGAGAGCGGCGTGGGAAGTTTGCTGGAAATTAAAAGCGCAATCTAAGCAGGGGGGATGCGAATGCAGGCAATAGATGAGTGAGATCACGATCGGTGCGCGGGGATTGAGAAAGTGGTATCGGCTAGGTACGCAGGAGCCGTACGACGCGCTGCGGGATGCGCTGCAAAATGCGACTCCATGGGGCTTGCTTGCATTGGTGGTCTATGCGGTCACAAGGAGCGTGGTTTATGCGGCAGTGAAGCCTTTTTGGTTTGATGAAGTACTCACGCAGGTTGTTTGCCACCAGGGAAACCTTTCGGCCATCTGGAGCGTGCTAAAACGAGGGGTAGACGGCAATCCGCCGGCTTTTTATCTGATCGAACGGAGCGTAGCGTGGTTTATACCCAATGAGCTCCTTGCGTATCGTTTGCTGTCGGTGATCGGATTTGCAGCCTCGTTACTGCTCGTTTACGCGTTCGTCAAAACGCGAAACGGCGGGCCGCGTGCGTTGCTCTGCTCGGCACTGTTGTTGATCACGCCGCTCTTCACTCTTTATGCGGAGGAAGCGAGGCCATATAGTCTTGTGACGGCTTGTATCGCATTGGCTCTGGTGTGTTACCAACGCACACCTGCCGCTCCGTGGGTAACTGGGCTATTCCTCAGCCTCCTTCTTGCAGCCTTGCTGCACTATTACGCGGTGTTAGTTTTCCTGCCTTTCTTTCTCGCAGAACTGACGGTTGTCTACCAAACCAAGCGGGTCCGGTTTGGCGTATGGGTGGCGCTGCTCGCGGCGCTTGTACCTTTGGCAGCCTCGTGGCCGATGCTCATGTTGTTGAGACAGAATTGGGGGCCGCATTTTTGGGCCAAGGCTGCCTTAAATGACGTTTCAGCGACATACGGAACGTTCTTTCGGGTAGAGTCACCGTGGGGCACGGCAGTGGCGGGACTTGCTATTCTAGCGATGTTGGTCGGTGTGGTTCGATGGGCTCCGCAGACGGAAGCTACGACAGGCATGCCGGAAACACGCGCCGCTGAGCGAGTGCTAATTCTGGGCCTGATTATTTTGCCGATGGTCGGTTACGTGGTCGCTAAATTGACGCACGGCCCGTTTGTGGAACGCTATTTTCTCCCCGCTATTCTGGGAACGGCGGGAGCGGTGGGTTACGTGCTCGGACGGGTCAAACCGAAGGGCGTGCTGGTGGCTGCGATGTTCGTTGGGTTGGCGATTGGATCGCAGGAACTCGGGTTTTGGAGGTCATTGGGCCACAGGGAAACGCCAGCCGATATTGTCGAACCAATTGCCAACCTGGCTGACACAACCCGTTATGCCGATTTGCCCATCGTCATCTCTGATGCGGGCGCATTCGTGGAGTTTTGGCACTACGCGCCGCCCGAGCTCCGGCGCCGAATTGTTACTTTGACGGATCCCACCAATGCCGCGAAATATGCAGGAACCGATACGGTTGACAAGCTTGTGATAGCGCTGAGGTCGTGCGAGCCGACGATAGCTGTAAACGATTTTGCTCACTTCGCCGCGGAGCATCGGACCTTTCTACTTTATTCCAATGGTTCGAGATTCGACTGGTGGCCTGCGCGGCTCGTGCACGACGGGGACCAACTGCGGCTACTTGGCTTTCAACGTCGTGGTTCGGCATATCTGGTTGAGCTAAAAACGCCTGTGCCCGGGGCGGATTGACCTATAAGTTAGAGAATATGCTCGTCCCATTCGCAAAGAAACGGATTCCGCTGGGCTGGCTTGTAGCCCCTTTAACCCGATTTGTCCCCAAGCGGGCCGTTCTTCCAATCCTCCAGGGACCCGGACGCGGAATTCGGTGGGTGGCCGGTTCAGGTATGCCCAATTTCTGGTTAGGCACGTATGAACGCGAAAAGTATGAATTATTCCATCGCGCCCTATCACGCGAAAACGTCGTTTATGACATCGGGGCGAACGTTGGCATTTATAGTGTCCTAGCGTGTCGAACCGTGGGAATCAATGGTCGAGTCTTTGCTTTCGAGCCTTCGACTGCGAATTTGTCTTATCTAAACTCGAATATCCGGGCGAACCGGTTCTCAAACTGTGAAGTAATTCCTCAAGCCGTGAGCGACGCCGATGGCATCGTTCAATTCGAATTTGGGAGCGGTTCTTGTCTCGGAAAGATATCGAGCAACGGACCAATCCGAGTACCAAGCATTTCATTAGACTCATTCGTGGCAAGTGGGAAGCCATTGCCAGATGTCATGAAAATAGACGTGGAGGGCGCCGAGTATGAAGTCCTCACCGGCGCGCGGAAGCTAATTTCAAAAGCTAGACCCATAATATTTTTGGCCACTCACGGAGAGGAAATTCATGACAAGTGCTGTAATCTTCTTGGGGATTTTGGATATCAGCTGCAACTTCTCGCTCCAGATGAAGTGGTCGCACGGCGTTCATCGTGATTTGGAAACAATATTAGGTTTGCTCGAGCCATAACGCACTATTTGCGCTGGGCTTCGTCGAAGTGAGTTACCAGAAATACGTTCCGACGATGGTCGGCGGCCACGAGTCGCAACGCGTAACCGTCTCGAAGCAGCCTGGCCACCCACCAGTCGTGTGGATCTCCCCCAGAGCCGTTCGATGTGTACAGTAGAAAAGTATGGTGCTGTGAGGCAAAATCCACGAAGTCCGGAATCTGCAGAGGTGCAAAGGGTCGGAGAACAATAAGTTCCTTGTCCATCACATCATCCCCGGCGTAAACGAGAGAGGCTGGCACATCCACCAAGCAGACGAAGCGCTTTGCCATTGCAGGCGTCGCGTAATGGGCAATTGGCAGGTAATCTAATCCATCCGACACGACTACGGGCATATCCGGGTAGCCAGCAGAGCCCACCAAGCTTTCGACAGAAACCGCTGGCGATTCGAATTGCGTCAGATGGCCTTTATGAGCTTTCCAGAATATCGCCTCCTGTGTAACCAATAGCGAAATCACAAAACCGACTGCAAGGGCCAGGCTACGGCGTTGTAGCCTAGGTAGAATTTGCGCTACAGCGAGCGGGACACCCAGCCCAGTTGAAAGCACGTATCTTTCACTCATTCCCGCGTGCATGATCTTTGCTATTAAATAACCGATGAGCGGTAGAACCAGCAGAGTCAGTACGAGTACGTGCTCATGGAGCGAGGTGTTTGTTTGACTCTCGGTTCCAGTTCTATTTGCTTTCGGGAATACAATGATGCCGACTATGGAGAGAAACATCACAGCGACGATGGCCACTCCCCAGGGTGGAGACGCACCAAAGATTGAACCATAGATGTGCAGAATGGCGCTGAGACTTGGGTTTGCAAAAGGCAGCGCACCGTAATATTTTTTGTTCTGCGCGAGCAGTGGCCAGAAAAGGGCGAGTGGAATGGTGCCGCACGCCAAAGCCAGCCACACAGGCCATCTGAGCTGGCGCCCGCTCAGTAGTAGAACAAACTCTGCCAGTGCAAATGGAACTAGAGCGAAAACCGCGTAGTAGTTCAGGGTCAATGAGACGGCAAGTATCGAACCCATGAGAAGCATCCAGCCGGGGGCGGGTGCGCGTTGGTAACACAGCAACGCGATCGAGACACACGCCACCACCAAGCTATAGGGCCGAGCTTCGGTCGCATAGAAATGGAATAAACTCGTTGCCAGAGGTATGGCCGCGCAAGCCAGAGCGTACGCGCCGCCTGATTGCCTGCGCACGAAAAGGAATAGGCACACCGTCGTAAGACAAAAGCCGAAGATCAACGGGAGCCGGAATGCAATCTCTTGGTAAGAGACGATGGGGGCGAAGAGACGCTCGATGAGGTAGAAGCCCGGGGCCTGGCCGTCGACCGCCCTTGCGAGCGCACTCCAGATCCGAGATACGGTCGCCTGCCGTGTGACGATGAACGTCATTACTTCGTCGTACCAAAAAGGTTTAGTGGCGGCATCGACCAGACTTCTAAGCAACGCATATGCGACCAGGATTGCGAGACCGCGACTCGCTGTCCTCTCGGTACTTAACTTTTGTATTAAGTTACGAAGGCTCTTAAATCGGTCAGATGTGGAGATTCGCTGCTGCATCGCGATAATCTGTTTTCCCTCTCAGGTCATGTAGCAAGAAGCGGTACGGTGCCGGTGGTACCAAGCGAGCTTATCAGATTACAAGCGCAATTCGAGGCGGCACCGGGATACGCGTGGTTACGCTGGCTTCGGCTGTTAACAGCAGAGTAAGTAACCGTTACTGTATACTCTAATATTTACCTCGTGATAATTATTTCGGTAGAGTGTTGGCTGCCAGCCATGATTACGTTTTTTACGACAGCGAAGCCGTTTACCGGACAGTGATTCAGCGGAATGCGCTGAAGAGCTGAACGCGGGCGGCGGCGCGGGTGATCAGGACGGCGCGGGAGGCGGCGTGGATCACAGCGATGGATTGGACACGGCCGTTGCGCAGGGCGGCGGGGTTGGGGAAGAGTTTTAAGTAAGAGGCCGGGCAGTACGAAATCACCAGGCGGGCGTCATGCGGTTAGAAGTGGATTACGGCGCCGAGACCGACCTGGACGTTATTTTGCGAGCTGGAATAGAGGGTGGAGCGGACGTAATCGGCTTCAGCGCGTATCGCGACGCGCGAAGTGTAGGCCCAGTCAACACCGCCGCCGGCCTGAACGGCGAAGCTGTTCTTGCTCTCCCGAGCGACCTGGGGATTCAGATGAACGCCGCCGACCAACGCGTGAGCCCAAGGGGAAAAGCGTTTGCGCACAGGTCCCAGACCGACGCGGCCGCCCGCCGCGAAGAGAACGTATTTTGTGCGTTCGCCACCGATTTGACCGCCCCAGGCAGAGACTACGTTGCCCTCTAGGCCAAGCCACGAATTGAGGTTGTAGGTCAGGTCGGTATGCAGGCCGCTAAGATTTGCAGTGAACTGCGAGGAATTGAAATGAATATATTCGTAGCCGATGGCCAGATCCCAGCGATAGCCTTCTTCATCCGAGATGGAGCGCTGCGGTAAAGCCGGCGCGTCCGGGAGAGCGAGTTTGGGCGACGGAGAAACAAAAGGTTCCGAAGGTGTGGCCGGAATCGCAAGCTCGGGCACGAGCGTGAAGTTGAACGCGGGCGAGGACGCGGATGGCTGGGCAGCAGGACGAAACAGCAAAAGGGACGACTGTTGGGCGGACAGCGAGACGCAGGTCCCTAGAGCAAAGCATGTGACGAGTGCGAACCTTTTCATTTAGCGATCCTTCAGGGGGCGAACCCCGGGGTGGAGCTGGCCACGCCCATTTACGTTAAACAAGAGTCGGGTGTTTTGTCTATGGCGATTCGTGAATCATAAGCAGAAAAGGAACACCGGGCAGCAGATGGATTCGCGACACAAGTTTGAAACGATCGTACGCTAAAGAACTTAGCGGCCGTGACGAAGATAGTCGTCGGTTTTGTTGATCCAGTCGGCGCGCGGCGGAGTAAAGACGTCGAGATCGAGCGTGTCCTCGAGCGCCCAGGCTTCATGCGGCATGTTGGCGGGGATGCAGAGAACTTCTCCGGCGCGCACGACGATCTCCTTGCCATCAATGGCAAATTTCAGCGCGCCCTCAAGGATGTAGGTGAGCTGTTCGTTGTGGTGATGATGGAGCGGGACGTGACCGTCCTTTTTCAGGAAGACACGGGCGAGCATAATTTGCTGGCCGCAAACCATTTCGCGATCGACGAGCGGGTTGAGATGTTCGCGCTCGACCTGATTCCAGGCGATGTATTTTGGTTCGGGACTTCCTGAGGGTGCGGTGCTCACTTTGTGCCTCCGTTGCCGCTCTGAAGAGCGGCGCTAACAGAATCGTACAATTTTGCGGCGTTATCGTGCAGGTAAAGGTGCGCGAGTTCGAGAGCTTGGTCTTCGCCGATGGCGTGTTCGCTGACCAGTTCGGCGAGAGCACCGGCGAGAGCGGTGCGACTGGTGTGTACCGCGAGCCAGAAACTTTCCTCGGCCCCGAGAGCGTCGTTAAACGGAAAAGCGTCGGAGCCGAACATCATTTTGTCCGGGTAAAGTGTGAGCAACTGTTTGAGAACGCTCTTGAATTGTGAGGGGTAGAGCATCTCGGACTGAAGAGAAGTATCGAGGTAAACATTTTTTACGGCGGTGAGGAGCGCAGCTTCGCGTTCGTAGGGCCAACCACCGTGCAAGAGCACGAAGGTGACATTTTTGTAGCGGGGGTCGCGCAGAACGTTTTCAAGATTGAGGACGTTGCCCTGGCGAAGGCTGAAATAGTCGCCGATGCCGACGGCACTATGGAAGTGCACGGGCAGTTTGAGCTTGCCGGCCTGATCGACGATCACACGGAAAATATAATCCTGAAAGAGGCGATAGTCTTCGGCGGTAGGCATGCCGCCGGAATGATACTTCGCGTAGATGGCGTCAGCCTTTTCGCGCGGCGGATCGGTGAAATAAAGAGTGCGGAAATATGCAGCTTCGAACTTGATGGCGACACCGCCGCGTTTTTGATTGTCGGCCATGGTATCGCGGACAAAATTTTCATAGCCGGCCAAATCGGAGGGCAGCGCTTCTTTGTCCTTGGCAGGCTCCAAGTAGAGCCCGCGCCCGTTCATCTGCTTCTTGTAACGGCTGAGCATTTTTTCCTGCAGCGGAATATAAACGCCCATATCGGGAGTGCTGGCGGTTTGATCATGATTGTCGAAAGGATAGAAAAAAGAATCGACGAAGAAAACCCAGTGGAAGCGTTTGGGATCGAGGTAAGGCGCCATGAAGGCCCGGTTGGCGAGGCAGGTTTCGACGTTGAGCTTGTCCAGGATACTGTCGAAATAGGTCTGGCCGCCGGCTGCTTCGGCGGCCTTCTTGCGATCGGCGAGCCACTTGGCATGTTCGGGCTTGAAGTCATCATAAGGATAGTTGAAGAGAAATTTGGAGGCAGCGACGAATTCGGGATTGTCGTCGCGGAGACGAAGAACGCTGCTTTCGTCGGGAGGGGAGGCCATGGCGTCTACGTCGGTGTCGTCAGGGAAACCCGGGTGGGAATGGTTGTCGTAGATGGGAATGGCGTTAATTTTTAGCAGTAGGCGGTCGTAGATTTGGGGCAGGTCGGCTCCGGGGTAGGGAGAGGACTGCGCGGGTGCAGAGACGGCGACGCAGAGCGGGAAAAGGAGAACGGCCAGCAGATGAAACAAATGTTTCATTTTTTTGATCCCTCGGAAAAACTGAAACCGTTCGAAAGCAAAATCTCCAAGAAAAATCACCGGTCTAGAGACCGGCCACTACCGGATAGTTAGTGGCGCGCGGCCATGGCACGCCATCTTACAGAGACTCGGTGGATGCGGTCGAGAGCATCTTCGAGAAGGTGGCGAGCGCTGACCAGCGAGAAGCGGAGATAGTTTTTTCCTTCGGCGCCAAAAGCGGCTCCAGCGATGGCGGCAACGCCAACTTCTTCGAGAAGGATTTTCTGCACTTCTTCGGCGGGGAGGCCGGTATCTTCTACATTGACCCAAGCGTAGAACGCGCCTTCCGGAGAATGGCAGCGGAAGCCGGGGATTTTTGCGAGGAAGTGAACGAAAAGATCGCGCCGCAACTTATATTCACCAACCATGGTGCCAACGGCGTTGGTGGAGTCGCGCAAAGCTTCGATTGCGGCGACCTGGGTGAATTCGGCGGCGCAAGTGAAAGTGTTCAGAACGAGCAAGTCCATGGCATCAATGACGTGAACGGGGGCGACGGCATAGCCGAGACGCCATCCGGTCATGGCAAAACTTTTTGAAAAGCCGTCGATGATGATGGTGCGTTCGGCCATTCCCGGAAGAAGCGAAATGGATTTGTAATCACCGTTGAAAACGATGCGGGCGTAAATTTCGTCGGTGAGAACCCACAGATCGTGCTGGATGGCCAGTGCCGCAATGCCTTCGAGCGCTTGGTCGTCGAAGACGGTGCCGGTGGGATTGTTGGGAGAGTTGAAAATGAGGACGCGAGTTTTGCCGGTGATTTTCGCCGCGATTTCATCGAGATCCGGCTGAAATTCATTTTCCTCGATCAGGCTGAAGGGCACAGCTTTTGCGCCGAGGCCACGAGTGAATGATGGATAGATTGGGAAACCGGGATCGGGGTAGAGAACTTCGTCGCCGGGTTCGATGAGCGCCATCATGGCCAGGGAGAGGGCCATTTTGCAGCCGGGAGCGACGAGGACTTGTTCCGGTGAAATGGAAAGATTTCTGGTGCGCGAGAGATAGTGGGTGATTTCTTCGCGAAGCGCGGGAATGCCGCGGGTGGCGCAATAGCGATCACGGCCCGCAGCCACAGCA
Organism: uncultured Acidobacteriota bacterium; assembly: GCA_963732135.1. Lineage (GTDB taxonomy): Bacteria > Acidobacteriota > Terriglobia > Acidiferrales > UBA7541 > Acidiferrum. The sequence goes on along the minus strand of CAVSYC010000006.1, from coordinate 345,629 downwards.
TTGCGGAGCGAGTCCACGACCGGAGCGGCAGGATGAAAATCGGGTTCGCCGAGCTCGAGATGGATGATGGAACGGCCCTGGAGCTCGAGTTCCTTGGCGCGCGCGAAAACGGAAAGAGCGCCTTCGCCGTTTAATTGTGAAACACGGGTTGCGATGCGGCGTTGGGACATGGATGAAAGTTTATCATCAAATTATTTGGCGGCGGGCGGCGGGGTAACGGGAATACGAAGGCCGTCGATGAAACGGGGAAACATTTCGAAGGCGGCAGCGGTGAGAAAGAGTTCGATGAGTTCGGGGTCGGTAAAGCCGGGCTTGAGCGAGGCGTAGAAGGTGTCGTCTATGGCGTCCGGCCCGCGGTGGAGACGGTCAGCCAGGCGGAATCCGAGTTTTTCCTTTTCCGTGTACGGACCAGCTTCGAAATTCGCGACGCTTTCGATTTGTTGTTCGGTGGCGCCTTTTTGCCGGGCGGAGATGCTATGCGCGCGTGTGGCATAGGCGCTTTTGTGATGCTGCGAGATACGGATGGCGATAAGTTCTTTGTAGAAACCGGGAAGCGCGCCATCGGACAGAAGTGGTTTTAGAAATCCGGCGACACCTTGCGCGATTTCCGGGCGGTAGCCGAGAACTTTAAACATGTTGGGAACGACGCCGCGTGCTGCGAGAAGCGCGTCGTAGATTTTTTGAGCGTCGGGGGAGGCGGAATGGCGTTCGAGAAGCGGGATGCGTGCAGTGGCCGACATTTTCGATAACTCCTGAAAGAGAGAATACAAGCGAACCTGGTGATACTGCGAGAAGCGATCCCATCGCAAGGTGGCGCGAGTGGGTCGAAGCGCAAAAGCGGCGGCTAGCCGGCGCACCCCAAACTGAGGCACGAATTGAATCGCGCGCCCTGCCACGCGGTCCGACGAATGTTTGGCTAAAAGGCGTAGCGCAGCGAGAATTGGATCAGGCGCGGCGTGCCCAAGGTGCTGGTGATTTTGCCGAACGGACTGTTGGGCAAGCCAATCGCTTCGACATCGGTTGCAGACGGATTGGAGAAATTGGCGTGATTCCAGATATTGAAAAAGTCGGTAGTGAACCGGAGGCTCTGGCGCTCGGTCAGGCGAATGTTTTTGATCAACGAGAAATCCCAGTTCTGCTGGCCTGGGCCGCGATAAGTGTTGCGGCCGAGGTTGCCGAATCCGGTGGTGCAGAAGTTGGAATTGGGAAAGATTGTCGGATCTGATTGATTGGGATCGCACTGGGCCGGGTACAGAAGCGGGGCAGTGACGAAGGCAACTGGATTCAGGTAGCCGTCAATGCGTGAATGGATGTCACCGTTGCTGAGGCCGCTGGAGATGGAGCTGCCCGACGCAAGACTGGCGGTTTCGACTCCCGGGGCGGATCCCAATCCGAGAAACGCGCTGCCCGCGCCGGAATCCAGAACGGAGAACGGCGAACCCGACTGAATAATCGTAATGCCGCTGATAGCCCAGTTCGCGAGGAAAGCGCCCTGCAAACCGGTTGCGCCCTTGAAGAACGGCAAATCGTAACGGTAGCTGACGGCGAGGCGATGGGTGCGGTCGAAATCGGACAGTCCGCGTGACGCCGCGAGTGTTGATTCGTCGTTGAATGCGCTGTTGAATGCAGTGTTGCCGGTAGAAGTTGCGTCCGTAGAACGCGAAAAAGTGTAGGCGCCCTGAAAATAGCCAGCGGCCCAACGGCGCGATACGGTGGTCTGCAATGAGTTGTAGTGAGAGTACGCATCGTTGGCGAACAATTGGAATCCGTTGTAGCCGTTGATCCCTTGGGCGCGGGAGCGAGCGATAGCATTGGCAAAAGTATTGGCGGTTATGTTGTTGCCATCCACCACGACCGGGTTGCTGGGGGACGCGTCCTGCGATTGCAGCGCATCGCGGGTTTCACGAAGGTGCGTGCCTTTGGTGCCGATATATCCGACTTCGAGAACCCACTGGCGCCCGAGAGAATGCTGAATGGTCAGGTTCCACTGTTGAGTGTTGGGTACAACGAAGTGGCGCGGAACGGCGAGACCGAAGATTCCCAGAGTCTGCAACGGACCTGGGCAGGCTGCTCCGGTGGCGGTTCCGTAGTTGGCGGCTTGGGTCGTATCGCCGCCAGGGAAGCCCTGAAAGACGTTTAGACATGGCACGAAGGTAGGATCCAAAGTACCGGCCTGCGGCAATGCGTTTGGATTCGGATTTGGGCATCCAGACAGCGGTGTCGCCGAAAAGTAGGAGCCCAAGCAGCCGGGGGCGCCACCGCCGAACGCCACAGGCAAGAACGGCGTCTGGAACGAAAGCTGATCTGCAGTGCCGACGTCTTCGCGAACGTAATAAATGCCATAGCCGGCGCGAATGGTGGTGTTGTGACGTCCGAAAAGATCGTAGGCGAGGCCGATCCGAGGTCCGAGTCCGGTGGAATAGGCATTGTTGAACGTGGTGCCATTTCCGCTGCCAGTCAATCCAGCTAAGTTCAATTTGTTAACGCAAGATGGGTAGATGAAAGGAAACTGACCCGCATTCGCCAAAGCGGGATCGAGATTGCCGATGTGGCAGAGATCATCATGGAATGCGCCGAAGACTTCCGTGCGCAGTCCCAGGTTCAGGGTCAGGTTTCGCCGAATTTTCCAGTCATCCTGAGCAAAGACGGCAAAGTCCCTGGAGCGATATTCATGGTTGGAGAGGCCGCCGCCACCGAAGCTGAATTCCGGCGTGCCCAGAAGGAAATTCTGAAAGTCGGTATTGCCATTCGGCGTGTTGGTAAAGAAGAGCTCGCCATTGAAAACCTGGGGAAAGTCTTTATCAAGGCTGACGTTGGTGAATTCGCCTCCGAAGCGGAGGACGTGAGCGCCTCTGACCCAGCTCACGGTATCCACCAGATTGATATTGTTTTGCTCCTGGGACTGGTTGCCGAAAGGAGCGGGACCAATTTCAAATCCGGAACTGGCGAAAACGAACTTGTAGATGGAATTAGTGACGCTGTTGGTGGGCCGGTCGATGCCCAAATCCGATGTTGTGACCGGCGGAACGTTGGCGAGAACATCGTTGATGTGCACGAAACCGAAGCGAAATTCGTTTACCAGTGTTGGCGAGAAGAGGTGAGTTTCGGTCAGGTTTAAAAAACGCGCGTGAACTGGAGTGTCGAACGGAAAGTTGAGGGAGGTGGAGCTGACGCTGCTGGCCAGCGTGCTGCCGAGAGATTCAGGCAAGTCACCACCGCCGAAGGGAAGAAAAGTTTCGGAATTGGAATAGAAGAAACGGAAAGAGACTTTGTCCTGGCCGCCGCGGAATTCGCGGTCCCAATCGGTGGTGAATTGATCGTCAGTGTATTTACCTGGCGTGCTGATTGCGAAAGCTCCGGTAGCGGGATTGCTGGTGGGAATGAGGAAGCCGTTGCTGGCTCCGCCAAACTGGCCGCTTTTGAAATTGAGAAGCTTGCTGACCACAGGATCAATCGGCGTGGTGGCGTTGCCAAAAAATGCCTGGGAGATAGAGGCATCCGAGCGGTCGAGCGGAAGCGAGGGAATGGTGGTGCTGATGAAAGTGCCAGGAGAAAGGCCGCTGCGCTGGCGAGTGCCCTGATAATTTACGAAGAAATAGCCGAATTTTTCTTTGACGACCGGGCCCCCGAGGCTGCCGCCGAAAATGTTTTGCTTGATCACCGGGCGCGCCTGGTCTTCGCGATTGAGGAAGAAGTCGTTGGCGTTGAGAACATCATTGCGGAAGAATTCGTAGGCATCGCCGTGAAACTGGCGACTGCCAGATTTTAGAATGGCATTGACGTTGCCGCCGCCGTTGCGCCCCTGACTGGCGTCGTAGAGAGAGGTTTGCACTTTGAATTCCTGAATCACGTCAGGATTGGGAAGGGGAACGTAGGTGGCTTGCGCGACGTTGTAATCTGTGGCAGAAATTCCTTCGATCAGGTAATTGTTATTGTCTTCGCGTTGACCATTCACAAAGAGCTTCACGGAGCCGCGTCCGAGTTGCGCCGCCGCGTTGAGTTCACCCTGGGCGCCAGCGGAAAGTGTAAGCAGTTGCTGATAATTTTGTGTGGCTAGCGGCAACTCGCGAATGGTTTGCGTGCCGAGAGACTGGCCAGTGGTGGCGTTGGTGGTTTCGACGCTGGTGACTTCGGCGGTGATTTCGACTTTTTCGGAGACAGAACCTGGCTTGAGAGCGATGGTAACTCTGGTGGTTTCGGTGACGCGAACTTCGATGCCGTCGGCTTTGGCTTCGGAGAATCCGGACTTGTTCACGACGACCGAATAGTTGCCGGGTGGCAGCAGTGTGGCGACGAAGTTGCCCTCGGCGGTGGTGGGAACCTTGCGCACCAGCGCGTCGGTAGCGGCATTGATGATTTGCACTTCGGCATCGGCAATCGAGGAGCCGGAGGAATCCACAACCTGGCCGCTGATGGCGCCGGTGGCGCCGCCCTGAGCGTAGAGCGCGTGGCTTGAACTTAGCAAGAAAAGAGCGAACAGAAACACTACGAGTATACACTTCGAACTGCGACGCATGCTTTTCCCCCAAACCTAGGACTGCACTGCGAAGTAACTCAGAGTTTCCAAGTGCACAGTGTTCGTCTGAGCTTTGTCAGACAAACCCGGAAACCTGAGTCTTCAGCGATCTCCCTGGGGCGCGAAACTTTGCCGCGCACACTTCTGGATCATCAGGAACAGCGCTGGAACGACAGGCACATCCCCTAGAACGAAACTAATGTTTCACATGCGGAGTGTCAAGAATCCGCGGACGCAAAATTTCCATCCGATACATTGGGCAAAGTCGAGGATGAGACGCTGCCCATCCACGCATTTTAGAACTTGACTGTCGCCCGTGCACGGAACGGTTCTGTTACCATCTGTTGACAAGGTTCCAGGGAGAGTGGGTAACCGCAGGAGAATCCGCGGCGTCCAACTTAGTGAGCGTCACTCCAGGGGGTGACCGATGACCGGCCTTCAGCGAATCCTAACAGCCACATGCGTATTGATGTTCATTGCCGGAAGCGGCGCGAGAATCGCGCTTGCGGACTCCAGCCATGCCCGAATTGTGCGGCTTAGCCTTGTCGAGGGGGACGTGCGGTTTGCGCGTGATGTGAAAGGCGATGCGCTGTCAGCGGACGCAAATCCAGGCTGGGAAGCTGCCGTGCTGAATTTGCCGATTCGGCAGGGTTACGTTCTAGCGACCGACCAGGGCCGGGCTGTGGTGGAATTTGAAAACGGCGCTATGGCGTTTCTCTCAGAAAATACGGTGCTGGAGTTCTATGACCTTTCGAGCGAAGACGGCGGCTTCACCACGCGACTGATTTTGCGCCAGGGGACGGCAGAGTTTTACGCAAATCCCTCTCGCAGCGATTATTTCAGCGTGACCGGCGGCGATTTCAGCGTGCAGGCAGAGTCGAAAACAACATTTCGAATGAATAATTTCGACGACGGCAGCAACGTGGATGTGCTGCATGGCAAGTTGACGGCGTTGACCAAAGGAAAGAGTACGCCGCTGCAGAAGAATCAGGCTTTTTCGGTGAAAGCGGGCGAACCGGAGTCGGCGACAGTGGAACAAGCACCGGGGAACGATGATTTTGACCAGTGGGCGTCCGGTAAGATTCAAAGCTTCAATACTGCTACGACTGCCGGTTCGCAATATGCTGAGTCTTACGACTACGGCTCGGGTTCTGGATACGCTTCGGGTTTTGGCGATTTGTACACCTACGGCGCGTGGTTCCCTGTCGCGGGATATGGAAATTGCTGGCGGCCGTATGGAGTGGGCTTTGGCTGGTCGCCATTTGATTTTGGCTCTTGGTACTACGATTCGGCGTTCGGTTGGAGCTTTCTGGGAGGCCAGCCTTGGGGCTGGCTGCCGTATCACTACGGCGGGTGGCTATTTCGGCCGGGGGTGGGCTGGGTTTGGAGTCCCGGTGGGTCTTTCGGAGGGGGCGGAGTTGGGCGGTGGAGGCCAGTGACTGGAGTGTGGATGCGCTCCGCTGGAGGAACAGTTGGAATCGTGCCATCACACCCATTGGACGTGAAAGGCAAGACACCGCTGAACTTGACGGCAGGATTGTTTGCGGTGACGCCGCGCGGAGTTACAAATACGCTGACGCCGGAAAGCACCGATCGCTGGAAAGTGCAGAAGACTCCGGCGCGCGACGTGATGCAAAACCAACTGGCGGAAACGAGCGCTCCCGCTCGCGTGGCGCGAACGATGGCATCGAACGGGGCGGCCAGTGCGCGAATCACCACTGGCGATGGAAGCTCAGCGATTGTGTACGATCGCGCGGAACGGCGATTTGTAAACGCGGAAAATTCGAAAGCGACAGCCCAAGGCATACCGGGAATTCGCGTATCGCCGGAGCAAAACCGTTCGGGGAGCGCGACGAGCGAGGTTCCGGCGGTAGCGGATCACGCCAGAGGCCGCGAGGGGCAGCGGGAAGTTGTTCCCAGCGCGCGAAGTGTGGCGCCAGTGAGGGCGACGGTTCCACCTCCCAGCGTGCCGCGATCTGTGACCTCGGAGCGAGCGTTTAACGAGTACAGTGGCGGCGGAGGTTCGCGTGGCGCGTCGAGTGGTGCTGGCGCTTCTTCACCCAGGGCGTCTTCCTCAGGTTCTGCGACTGCCTCTTCTGGATCGAGCGGCAGGACTTCGAGCGGTAGTTCCGGTGGCGGTGGTGGCCGGCCACACTGAGCGAAGTATTTTCGTTTTTGTTGGATGTTGAAAGTCGAGGGAAGGCCCCGATTTTTGGGGCCTTCTTTTTTATTAGTGAAACAGCGCGTCACAGCACAGTTCGAGGTTTCAAATTTTCTAATTCCAGAGCGACAGCGCTCAAACAGGATTGTTGGAGCTACGGAAAAACAATCCCGCATAGCCAACTACAGCACCGGTGTCGCCAGAGACATCCGCGGAAGTTGCGTATTTGACGAGTTCCGCTCGGTTCGAACCGGTCACTCTGAGCGCGCTCAGCATTGCAACGGTTGGACCGAGGCCGCACATGGAGATGTTTTCTCTACGGCAAACGTCGAAAAGTCCACGCGCATCGAGACGCAGGATCTGCTCGATGGCCAGACGATCTTTCTTGCGCGTGGTGGCGTCATCTTCGTAGTGGTTGAAATCGGAAGTGGTGAGAAGGAGCACGTCGGGTTCAACAGCGAGAACTTTGCCGAGCGACTCTCCGATCGAGACAAGCTGGTCAAAGTGAATGGTGCCCAGAGCGATGGGTACAAAAGTGAAGCCCGGATCGAGTATCTGCAGAAATGGCAACTGGACTTCGATGGAATGTTCGCGTTCGTGGGCGACGGAATCTTCGCGAAGCAGCGGACAAGCGTGAGAAATTTTCGCCGCGAGATCGGCGTTTATTGAAACGTCGCCAAGCGGAGTGCGCCATGCGCCCTCCGACAGGATGGCGGCTTCCTCGCCGTGAGGAAAATGGCGAACTCCGAGGATGATGATGCGTTTGGGAAGCACAATGCGCTCGTAAACTGCGGCGGCGACATGTCCCGAATAAATATAGCCGGCGTGGGGCACGAGGCAGGCGCAGCAGGAGATTTTTTCCGGTACTAGGTTGGGACGCGCGAAATCCTGAATCTGCTTAGTGAGTGCTAGAGGATTGTCGGGATAAAACGTGCCGGCAACAACTGGAAGGCGAAGCATAGCCGCTCGATGAATCAGCCGGCCTTTGAGGGTTTACCTTTGACCTTTAGAGCTTTCTTTGTTTCCGGGTCGAAGAATACCGTGACTTTGTCGCCGTACTGATAACCGCCTTTGTCAATGATCTGCAGCATTTTGGCGGAAGCGTCCGGAGCGAGTGGGAAAGTTTGAATGGCCATATCGTTTCCCCGGGCGCGGACGGTGATTTGAGCGATGGTGGCGTTAACTACCGTGCCCTCGAACTTTGGAGGTTGCGGACCTTTGTTCGGCTTCAGAGTTCCTACAACTATGGGGACAGCAGTTTCTATCACCGGAATCGCGACCGAAGCTGGCACTTGGGCGTTCGCCGCTGACCCTGCCAATACCATGAGACCGGCGGCCAGCACACCACGAAGCAAAGCGGATTGTGAAACGAATTTCATTCCGGGTCTTCCGTGGCGATGCGAAGTGATTTCAGAAAGCGAATATCCTGCGGCGTCATGGTGAGCTTGGCGACAGCTCTGCGTTCGAGATCAGGCTCGTTAAAAGAATCCTGATCCACTTGAATGCGCAGCGATTCCAGGAAGCGGCGATCGAGCGTGGTAAGTTTCGAATCCTGGTTGCCGGAGGCATCGCGGCGCGCCAGGCCAATGGTGGCGTCGAGCTTCAGCACGATGTCATATCCATGTGCGCGAACGCCAGCGATGGCGCCAGTGATGCGGTCGGAATCCGAAACCGTATCGTTGATAGCGTGTCCCAACTCACGGAGCAGGTTTTTAAGGTGATCGTCAAGTTGCAAGGGTCGCTCTCCCCAACCACAATGTGAATTGTAGGACTGCGTTACGCGTGATTCAAGTGCGAGTGCGGGCGTTGTCTCCAAACGGTTCACAGGCCCATTAGTACAGGCGGGGATAAAGCGCGCGCTTCGCGCAAGCTGCCAATACGATAAGATGAAGATATGGGTGAAATTGTAGTTTCTGCTACGCAGGCTGCCGCGAAAGGCGGTTTTGCGCGATTTTGGCGCACGCTGAGACAGATCTTTCACGAAATCGTGGGTGGGATGTTTGCGTTGCTGGCGCTGGTGTGGGTGCAGAGCGCGATTCGCGCCTGGACACGTGATGTCGCGCACTGGCTGGTGTTTGCGGCGATCGGCGTGGCTGTTGTGATGGGGATTTTTGCGTGGACTTCGTTTCGGCGTTCGCGGCAGATTCGCTAGGGTTCGTGTTTCCAGTTTTGGCAGATACTTCGACTGCGATTAATGACTGATCCCAACAAAAATAAAACGGCGGAGCGGAAGGCGATGTTCAAGACCATCTCCGGTTTGCCGGTGGAACGTCTATACACGGAAGACAACCTGCGCGACGATGATGCCGCAGAGCACCCAGGCTTCCCGGGCGAATTTCCATTCACGCGCGGCATTTATCCGACAATGTACCGCAGCCGTTTGTGGACGATGCGGCAGTACGCGGGGTTCGGCACTGCCGCGGAATCCAACAAGCGCTATCGCTATCTGCAGAGCAAGGGACAAAAAGGATTGTCCGTGGCGTTCGACTTGCCGACACAGATCGGAATGGACTCCGACCATGCGCTGGCTGCGGGCGAAGTGGGAAAAGTTGGCGTGGCCATCGATTCCATCGAGGACATGCAAACACTTTTCGAGGGAATACCGCTGGAAACTGTTTCGACTTCAATGACCATCAATGCGACGGCGGCGATTCTGTTGTGCTTGTATGTTGCGGTGGCGAAAAAGCAGGGCGCGTCGCTCGAGAAGCTCTCGGGAACGGTCCAGAACGACATTTTGAAGGAATATATCGCGCGGGGAACTTACATCTATCCGGTGCGTCCGGCGATGCGCATCGTGACCGACATTTTTGCGTGGTGCAAAGATGCAGTGCCGAAGTGGAATACGATTTCGATTTCCGGGTATCACATCCGAGAAGCCGGATCGACGGCGATACAGGAAGTGGCGTTCACGCTTGCGGATGGAACCGCATACGTGCAAGCCGCGCTGGATGCAGGGCTCGCTGTGGATGATTTCGCGCCGCAGCTTTCCTTCTTTTTCAACGCGCACAATGATCTGCTGGAGGAAATTGCAAAATTCAGGGCGGCGCGGCGATTGTGGGCGCAGGTCATGAAGGAAAGATTTGCCGCGAAGGATTCGCGTTCGTTGACGCTGCGATTTCACGCGCAGACGGCGGGTTCATCACTGACGGCGCAGCAGCCGGAGAACAATATCGTGCGTGTGGGAATACAAGCGCTGGCGGCCGTCCTGGGCGGATGCCAATCGTTACATACGAACTCATTGGATGAGGCGCTGGCGCTGCCGACTGAGGATGCGGCGCTGATCGCGCTGCGCACGCAGCAGATCATTGCCCATGAAACCGGAGTGGCGAACACTATCGATCCGGTGGCTGGTTCGTACGCGATCGAATCGCTGACCAGCCAAATCGAGGCTGGCGCGAAGGCTTACCTGGAAAAAATCGACGCGCTCGGCGGAATGTTGCGGGCGATTGACTCTGGCTTTGTACAGACCGAAATACAAAAGGCGGCATTCGATTATCAGCGGGCGGTGGAAACAAAAGAACAGATCGTTGTCGGCGTGAATGAATTTCAGACGGAAGAAGAGCGGCAGATTCCCACGCTGCGGGTCGATCCGGCACTCGAACGCGAGCAAGTGGCGCGATTGCAGGCGCTGCGCGCCAGGCGCGACGCAAGCCAAACGAATGCGGCGCTCGCGGACCTGGAACGGCGCGCCAGGACCAACGAAAATCTTTTGCCCGCGATCCTGGCGGCGGTGGAATCGTTCGCTACCGTCGGCGAAATTTCCGACGCGCTGCGCGGCGTCTTTGGCGAATATCAGGAGTCGGTAGTCCTGTAGCTCCTGTAGTATTCTTCTCGAAGAATGCGATGAAACTGATACTGGCATCAGCGTCGCCGCGCCGCGCGGAGATTTTGCGTTCCGCGGGGATGCAATTTTCCGTCCTTTCTTCGGCGGTGGACGAAACGCCGGTGCCCGGCGAATCGGCTCATGATTTGGTGCGGCGACTGGCGCTGGCAAAGGCGGAACTGGTGGCGGCGCGTGCGCTGGGTCCGGCGATCGTAATTGCCGCTGACACCGTCGTTGTGCTGGAAGCGGCGATTCTTGGCAAGCCGCGTACTTCGGTAGACGCGCGGCAAATGCTGGAAAAACTTTCCGGTCGGACGCATTCGGTGCTGACCGGGGTTGCGCTGATCCGGTTGCCGGACATCGAGCGCCGCGAATTCATTGAAACTACGCACGTGCATTTTGCTTCGATCTCGAAAGACGAAATTGTGAAGTACCTTTCGTCGGGCGAGCCGTTTGACAAGGCCGGCGCATACGCAATTCAGGGACTTGGCGGACGGTTTATTCCGCGGATTGATGGCTGCTACTTCAACGTGGTGGGATTGCCGCTGGCGCGGTTGTGCAAGGAATTGGCGGAGTTGGGCTGGTTGGAAGAATAGGACTCAGGCCGGCAATACCCCTTAGAAATAAAAAGGGCGGCAGAGGGCCGCCCTATGAATCAGAAAATTTGTTGTGCTGGTCGTTTAGGCTTGCGGCTTCGGCTCGGCAGGCTTTTCACCTGGCGCGGATTGTGCCGGGGGATTTGCATTCTGGGACGGAGGGTTACCCTGCATTCCTTCTTTAAAACCACGAACACCTTCACCCATGCCACGCATCAATTCCGGAATCTTGCGACCACCAAACAGAATAATAATCACCGCAGCCAGTACCAATAGATGCCAAGGACTCTCAAACATGTCCGACCTACCTTTCGCGCCTCTTTGTAAAGCCACAGAGAACCTTGCGATCACAGCGCAAGGCAGCGCCATGAGACATTGTAACACGATCCTACGGCGGCCTCTTCTGACTAAGGTGACTGAGCCAGTGCGTTAGAAATTCCATGAACTTTGTTGCCACTCCAACGCGCCACCGTAAAAGGCGGGATCCAGCGAAAAAACCCACTAAATCAAAGAATGACACGTTCGTCGCCTTGTCTGCGGGTGACGCGTTCGCGGTCCAGATATTCAAGCAGGGGGATGGCGTATTTGCGGGTGATGCCAGTCAGCTCCTTAAAAACCGGCACCGAGATTCGTTCGCCTTTCGCCTTTTTGTAGGCGGCGAGTTTTACGCGAAGTTGGGCCAGCGCCTCACGATGGAAGATCAGCTCAGGAGTAACCCGGTGGAGCGCCTTTTCACGCAGCAGGAGTTGCAGCAACTTTTCTGAGCGTTTCGGCTCGATCGAGAGTGTGGCCAGCACTTCTTTGGCGGAGGGCACTGCGAGCCCGGCGGAAGCGAATGCGGCTTCAATCTGTTCTTTGGCCTTGGCTTCTTCCGGCAAGAGAGAAATTTGCGAACCGGCGCGTTTGACCAGTTCGCCCTGCAGCTCCATTTTTTTCTGCGTGGCCAATTCTTCGAGCGCGGCGCGAAAAATTTCTGGACGTAGCCTGCGGGCTAGGTTGGCGCGTAGCTCTTCGCGAGGCACACCGGGTTGCAGCGGGTTCTCTTTGTGGAAACGCTCGACGCGTTCAGTGATTTTTTTCAACAGTTCTTCAAATGACGTGGCCGCGAACAAGATAGCTGGCTCCGCCGGAATCAGACGGGCGCTCTTGCCGCTAACAATGGTCTGCACGGTTGTCTGGATTTCCGTATCGGTCCACCCCGTGCGCACGGAAATTTCCAATTGCGGCAGGCCGAACAAAGATCGCTGGGTGAGTTGGGCAAGGATCCCCGGTTTGTCATGGTGTTCGACGGCTTGCAGAAATTCGCTGCGCGAAGCTTCGCGGGCACGGGGACGCCGCGGAAGCGGATCGAGCGCCACGCCGCCGCCAATCGTGATGAGCGGTGACGACTGCCGGATGATGAAGGGATCGCCGGGAAGTATCAGCACGGATTGGCGTAGCCGGAATTGCGCGAAGCAATCTTCACCTGCGGACAATTCCGTTCGTTCGAACAGCGCCACTTCGGCCATGGTTTCGAACGAGCCAGCATGAAAGTGGACGACGGCGCGGTTTTTGAGTTTGCCCACGCCGGGCAGCAACCGCAGCTTCACATCCAGCCTGCGAGTGGCGCGAAAGCGTGAAGAGGTAGCGAGCGTCATGCCGCGCTGCAAAGAATGGTGATCGATGCCGGCGAGATTGATGGCGGTGCGCTGGCCGGCTTCCGCCCGATCGACGCTCTTGCCGCCGGACTGAACGCCGCGCACGCGCAGTTTTTCGCCGGTGGGAAACAATTCGACTTCGTCCTCGGGGGAAACGTGGCCGCTGATCAACGTTCCCGTTACGACGCTGCCGAAACCCTTGACGGCGAAGGCGCGATCAATCGGCAAGCGAAAATTGCGCTGGGAATCTTTTCCGCTGACTTCGCGGGCTTGTGTAACTAGAGCTTGAGTTAGTTCCGTCAGGCCTTCGCGCGTTTTTGCGCTGACTGGAATTACCGGTGCATTTTCCAGAAACGAGCCGCGAAGAAAATCGTCCAACTCCATTCGAACCAGCTCGAGCGTCTCGCGATCCACCAGGTCAACTTTCGTTAGCGCGATCAGCCCGCGCTGGATTCCCAGCAGCCGGCAAATATCGAAGTGTTCGCGAGTCTGCGGCTTGATGGATTCATCGGCTGCAATTACCAGCAGCACTAGGTCGATTCCGGCGGCTCCAGCAAGCATGTTGCCGACAAAGCGTTCGTGACCGGGAACATCCACAAAGCCAAACCGCACGCCGCCTTCTTCCAGGAATGCGAAGCCCAGATCAATCGTGATTCCGCGGCGCTTTTCTTCTTCCAGGCGGTCAGGATGCGTGCCGGTGAGAGCTTCGACCAGTGACGATTTGCCGTGGTCAATGTGACCGGCTGTGCCGACAATGATGTTTTTTGTGGAGTTTGGCATGAAGGGATACGAAGAAGCGGATAGTTGGCCGCTATGGCTGGATGCTACGGAAAATGAGAAGGCGGGTCAAATCGCGGCGCAAAAATTATTTTGCCGAGGCGATTTCATCCACGACTGCCTGCGCGGCGGCTCGCGGATCATCGGCGGCGATAATCGGCCTGCCAACCACGATGTAATCCGCGCCCGCTTTGATGGCTTGCGCGGGAGTTGCGGTGCGCGCTTGATCGTCTTTTTTACTGGCGGTTTTATCGGCCGCCAATTTGTTTGCGGGACGAACACCGGGCGTAACGACCAGGAATTCGCGGCCGCACGCTTTGCGAATGGCTTTGGCTTCCTGCACCGAGGCTACGACTCCATCCACTCCGCATTTCTTGGCTAGTTGCGCAAGCTTTACTGCGCGCGCCAGCGGCGTGCCACCGATACCCGCCTCGCGCATGGTCTTGTGATCCATGCTGGTTAGAACAGTAACCGCAATCAGCCGAGTACGGTCGGCGCCCATGGGAACACCCGCGCTGACGGCTTGAACGGCGGCTGCGAGCATCGCAGTGCCGCCCAGGGCATGCACATTCACTAACTGCACTCCGGGCATGGCGGCAGCGCCCAGCACGGCTCCGGCGACAGTATTGGGAATATCGTGAAATTTCAAATCGAGAAAAATGCTGTTGCCAAGGGCAGCGATCTGTTTGACGGCTTCAGGGCCGGCACTGGTGAACAGCTGATTGCCGATCTTGAACATGCCAACCAGGTCGGAAATTTTCTGGGCAAACTTCAGCGCCGTCGACAAAGAGTCGAAGTCCAGAGCTACGATCAGACTGCTGCGCGGATGAGCGTCGAAGGTCACTGTTTTGGTGACCTCCGCTGGCCCATGTGGGAGGTCAGTGTTTCCTGGGAACGTCCAGAAGCTCCAGCCGGACCTGGCTGACGCCCGAATGAATCAGGCCGATCTTTCGGGCTACGCGATAGGATACATCAATTTCGCGTCCTTCCTGATACGGACCCCGGTCGTTGATGCGAACCAGCTCAAATTGCCCAGTGCGGGGGTTGACCAGGCGAACGATCGATCCGAAGGGAAGGTTGGGATGGGCGGCTGTGAGGGACTCACAGTCGAACCGCTCCCCGTTGGCCGTCTTGCGGCCGTTAAACTCGGTTCCATACCAGCTGGCGTTGCCAACCCAAGTCTTAATCGGCTTGGCAGGTTCAGTCTTATAGGCTACGAGAGGTGCTTCCATCACTGGTGCGATAAGGAACATCAGTGGCACCCAGCGTACTGCAGCCCAGATCATGAAGAGTGGCTTTTTCATAGTGTTGTATTTTTGCTACAACTTCCAAAAAAGTGTAGCAGGAAAACATCATTATGTCAACCAATTTCTGTCAGAAATTTACCTCTTAACTCACTGATATTAAACAGTTTACTGTCGAAAAACGCGCGGCGGAGCTCGGCCAAAAGTCGCTCACTGACCTTGGGGTCAGTAAAGCTGGCCGTGCCGACCTGTACGGCTGTCGCTCCCATGAGGATGTAATCAAGCACATCGTTTGCCGTCTCGATGCCCCCGAGGCCAAGTACAGGAGTTTCTATGGCTTTGCAGGCCTCCCAGACCAACCGGAGCGTGATCGGCTTAATGGCAGGACCGCTCAGGCCGCCCGTCAGGTTCCCTAAACGGGATTTCCGGGTTCTATTGTTTACCGCGATGGCGGGGTAAGTATTTGCCACAGTTAGGGCGTCAGCACCCTCGCCTGCCACAGCTCTAGCCATAAGTCCAATGTCAGCAACAAGAGGGGAGAGCTTGACCCATAGGAGCCGTTTCTTGGCGGCCTTACGCGCTGCTCGGGTTACTTCTGCCGCCGCGCCAGCGTCGTTGCCGAATTGGAGCCCACCCTTCTTCACGTTCGGGCAGGAAATGTTCAGTTCGTAGCCGGCGAGTCCGTCGGCATCTTCGAGGATCCGTATCACCTCCACGTAGTCTTCCTGACAGTAGCCGAAGACGTTGGCCACCACCGGTACGTCGAACTTACGCAATTTAGGGAGTTTTTGCTCGACGAAAGCCCGTACACCAACGTTCTGAAGTCCCACGGCGTTCAGCATGCCCGAAGGAGTTTCGCACAAGCGAGGCGCCGGCGCTCCTTCGATCGGTTGGAGGGAGAGTCCCTTGGTAACCAGGCCACCCAGGCGGTTCAGATCCACCAGATGGGCAAATTCCAGCCCGTAACCAAAGGTGCCGCTGGCGGCGATGATGGGATTGCGAAGGCGAAGCGTGCCGATGGCAACGCTCAGGTCAACATCAGCCGGAGATCGGCCGGGGTTGGCAGCGCTTGGGGAGGTCACTTCGGGCAGAAGGATACCACGAAGTCCGCTTCACAGTTCAGCCGTCATCCCGAGCGTAGCGAAGGAATCTCTCTGCTCGGTATCGGCGACGGCAACAGAAAACAGATTCCTCGCTTCGCTCGGAACGACAAGTGTGATTTTTTCCGCTGTGAATTTTAGTCGGTCACAGCTGGAACTGCTGCGGCGGGTGGCTTTTTCAGTGCTTCGGCGAGTACGCGTCCGTCGCGAGTTGACAACGTGACGCCGCAGAGCGATGCGAGAGTCGGAGCAATGTCCACAGGAGTGATGCGCCCAAAAAATTCGCCATGTTCAATGCCCCAGCCCATCAACAACACAGGAACGTGCTGATCGTAGTTGTAAGGCGTTCCGTGGTCTGTGCCGTAGTCCTTGTCGGCGCGGCCCGAAGCCAGCCAATAAGGCTTGGGCACGATGAATAGATCGCCGCTGCGAGCCTCGAAATAGCTGTTCGCTTCCGCCGTTCGAATCGGACTCGCCGTCGCCGGGCGACCCTGCAATTCCTCGGCGCGAAAAACTTCCGCAACGCCCGGGACGCTGCGAATCGCACCGAGCACGGCACGCATCGCCACGGGATCGGATTTCAACTTGTCGTAGGTTCCGGCCGAAAGATACACATCGGAACTTGTGATGCGGGCAACGGCGGGTTTTGTATAGCCGAACGACTCAAGCGCTTTCTCAATTTTTTCCTGCACTTCGGGAATGCGCAGTCTTCCGGCGTATGCGCCAGTTTTCTGCATGTCTTCCGCGATTGGAGCGACGCCGTGATCGGCGCTCAGGGCAACAACATAATTCCCCCGACCCACCTTTGCATCCAGATGGGAGAATAATTCCCCGAGGTCCTTATCCAACTGGATGAGTGTGTCTTGAATTTCCCAACTGCGCGGTCCGAATGCGTGGCCGACGTGGTCCAGCGTGGAATAGCTCACGGCAAGAAAGTCGGTGCCGCCACCTTTTCCCAAACCTAATTGATCCACGGCGTTTTCAGCGAGCTTGGTCAGGTACCTGTCCGCGAACGGACTCATTTCCCACTGGTTGTAGAATGCCTCGTCGGGTTGATCGCTTCCCGGCTTGCCGCGGAGAACGTGAGGGAATATGGCTTCCCATCCATCGGGTATTTCCGCTCCCAGTGCTCTTTCATCATAAAAGTAGCCGTCCTTCGGCAGCGAAAGCCGCCAGGTTTTCTTGTAATCCGATTTCATCGGATGCGCCTTTACAAAGTCCTCGATGAACGGTATCGAGCCGTATGCGTTCGAACTCACCCACGAACCGTGGTCGAACCACGTGACAGCGTCCGCCTTGTGGCCGGCCATGGAAATCGCCGCTCGCGCTTTAAGCGAAAATGTGACTACCCGGGTCGCTCCGCCTGCCTGAAAACGCAATTCATCCGTGAACGACGGAACCAGCATGCGCCAGGCGGAATCGCCGCCACTAGCTGTGCCGCCCGCGTAAGCAAAGTTTTTGGCCTTGGGATCAGCAGTGCACGTGACCATGGATTGCGAATCGCGATCCCACCAGGCATTGGCGATCATTCCGTGCGTCGCCGGAAGAGCACCGGTCGAAATTGTCGAATGCCCCACACAAGTTTCCGTTGCAGCATAAGGGTAAGCGGCATCGCGAAACCATGCCCCTTCGTCAAGTAGGCGTTTCAGCCCGCCAGCCCACTGGCCCTTGAATTTATCCACGTAGTCGCCGCGCATCTGGTCTACCACCAGAAGTACCAGCAATTTCGGCCGCGCGTTCGACGCCGGAACTTCTTTTGCCTCGCGATGGGTATTGTGCGGCGGCGGCGCAACATGCGGAGTCTGCGCAGCACACAAATTCGCCGCGAATGGCAACATTACAAACACCGTCAGGGGCAGTTTCCGTTTCATTCGTTTTACCTTTCGTGTCGTGGTGCAGTCTAGCATGCCGTGAAATGTAATTTTATTGACAGTTGGTTACACGCTTTGCAGACCCTCCTTGTGTTAGAATTCCGCGCAATGAAAATCGTGGAAAAAGCGCAATTGATGTCACCCGCGGAAATCGACCGCACGCTGCAGCGGCTGGCGCATGAAATCGTGGAAAAAAGCGGTGGCACAAAGCATCTGGCATTGATCGGCATTCGCCGGCGGGGCGTGCCTCTGGCACAAAGAATTGCGCAAGCGATGCGCGGCATTGACGGCGTGGAAGTTCCGGTAGGCACTCTGGATATTACTTTGTATCGCGACGATCTTTCGAAGGTTGCGCCGCAAGCGGTGCTGCAGTCTTCCGATATTTCCTTCGGCGTGGACGGCATGGACCTGGTGCTGGTGGACGACGTGCTTTATACCGGAAGAACCATTCGTGCCGCGATGAACGGCCTGTTCGATCTGGGCAGGCCGCGCCGTGTTTCGCTGTGCGTGCTGATCGATCGCGGGCATCGCGAAATGCCCATCGAATCGCAATACACGGGCCGCGTGGTGCAAACCAGTGACAGCGAAATTATCGAAGTGCGGTTGCGCGAAATAGATAACGAAGAGCGCGTGGTTTTGGTGGACCGGGTAGAATAGAAGCGATGTCTTTTGTAGAGTTCAAAGAACGGACGGCCCGGGTTTCAGGGTTTGTACTTACAAACCCTGAGGTAAAAAGTTGTGACCTACAGATTCCGTGATCTTCTAGCACTTGAGCCGCTTTCCGCGGCCGAGCTTACATTTCTTCTCGATCAAAGCAAACCATTCCAGGAAATTCAGCGCCATCCACTAAAGAAACTTGCGACGCTACGTGGAAAAACCGTGGCGCTGGCATTTTTTGAAACTTCCACCCGCACGCGCATCAGTTTTAATACCGCAGCGTCCCGGCTCGGAGCGGACACCATGAATCTGCAGGCCGAAGCATCCAGCCTGAAGAAAGGCGAAACGCTGCTCGACACTGCGTTCAACCTGAACGCCATGAAGCCCGACTGCCTGGTGATGCGCCATTCCGCATCCGGCGCGGCCGATTACGTTGCGGGCCGTCTGGACATTCCGGTGATCAATGCGGGCGACGGCACGCATGAACATCCATCGCAGGGTTTGCTGGATGCGCTGACCATTCGCGACCGCAAAGGTACCATCGAGAATCTGAACGTCACCATCCTTGGCGATCTTTCCCACTCGCGCGTCGCCCGTTCGAACATCCATCTGCTGGGAAAATTTGGTTGCCGGTTCACGCTGTGCGGTCCGGCGATGTGGGTACCACACGAGTTGGAAAAAATTGCTCCAGGCACGGCGATCCGCAGTGTTTACAAAATTGAAGAAGCCGTGGAAGGCGCCGACGTCATCATCATGCTGCGCGTGCAGACGGAACGGCAACATGAAGCGTCCATATCCGCGAACGATTACATTCACGGATACCAGCTGAACGCCGAACGGCTGAAGCGTGCCAAACCGGACGCGCTCGTCCTGCATCCCGGGCCGATGAATCGCGGCATCGAAATAACTCCGGAAGTTGCTGACGGCCCGCAGTCCTGCGTGCTGGAACAAGTCACCAACGGAGTGGCGGTACGCATGGCGATTCTGTATTTGCTGACGGCCGGCGAAGTGGAAGGCGGCGCGGCGCATCCTGCTGCGCAGGCGGTTCCCGGCACACCGGCGACGCACAATCGCCGCGCGACGGACCGAAGCACTGAGCAGCCGATTTCGAAGGGCAAGGACTCGTAAAATGTTGCTGATCAAAAATGGCCGGGTGATTGATCCCGCATCGAAAACGGATGCGGCGATGGATGTTCTTCTCGATGGCGCGTTGGTGAAAGAAGTCGCAACGCCCGGAAAATTCGCCGCGCTAAAGGATGCGGAAGTTTTCGATGCGGTCGGAATGATCGTAGCGCCCGGGT
The DNA here is from genome assembly GCA_963732135.1 of uncultured Acidobacteriota bacterium. Classification (GTDB taxonomy): domain Bacteria; phylum Acidobacteriota; class Terriglobia; order Acidiferrales; family UBA7541; genus Acidiferrum. The sequence goes on along the minus strand of CAVSYC010000006.1, from coordinate 325,946 downwards.
TTATCGATCTGCATGTGCACTTGCGAGAGCCGGGACAGGAATCGTCGGAAACCATTGAGACCGGTACAAAGTCCGCAGCACGCGGCGGCTTCACTGCAGTCTGCTGCATGCCGAACACCAAGCCGGTGCATGACAATGCGTCCATCACGCGCTTCATCGTGGACAAAGCGCGCACGGTTGGCGCGACGCGTGTGTGGCCGATTGGCGCCGCCAGCATCGGAAGCCAGGGCGAGGCGATCGCGGAAATCGCCGCGATGAAAGAAGCCGGCATCGTCGCGGTTTCTGACGACGGAAAGCCAATCGCGACCGCTCGCCTAACGCGGTTGGTGATGGACTACTGCCGCTCGCTCGATTTGCCGGTGATCGAACACTCTGAAGACGTTTCACTGGCCGCAGGTGGGGTGATGCGCGAAGGCGTCACGTCTACGCGTTTGGGCTTGCGCGGAATGCCCGCAGCCGCGGAATCCGTTTGCGTAGCTCGGGATGTTCAGCTTGCGCAGCTAACTGGAGCGCGTCTGCACGTAGCGCATCTCTCCGCGAAAGGTTCGCTTGAGCAGGTGCGCGCGGCCAAGGCTCAAGGCTTGCGCGTTAGTTGCGAAGTGACTCCGCACCATTTCACTTTGATCGATGAAGATGTGAAATACGATTCGCGCTTCAAGATGAATCCGCCGCTGGCTGCGCGGGAAGATCGCGATGCGTTAATCGCTGGACTTGCCGACGGCGCGGTTGATGTCATTGCCACCGATCACGCGCCGCACGAGCCCGCCCTGAAGGACGTGGAGTTCGATCGCGCGCCGTTCGGAATCCTCGGCTTCGAAACGGCGATTGCACTGACGCTGGAACAGTTGGTGCACACCAGAAAAATCTCGCTCGCGCGCATGGTGGAACTCTTCACCGCAGGGCCTGCGCGCGTCCTGGGTATGGAACGCAAACTCGCCGCCGGGCAACCTGGCGACGTCACAATTTTCTCCACCACGCACGAATGGACTTACAACGTAAACGATTCGCCCAGCAAATCGCGCAATTCGCCGTTCGACGGCCGCATTTTCAAAGGCGCTCCCATGACGACTGTCGTCGCGGGCAAGGTTGTCTATCGCCGTCAGTAACCGGATACCGCGCTCATCAAATGGTCTCCGGCGGAGTATCAGTGGCCCGACTCGGCGGGATGCATGCCATGGGTTGGCAACTCGTGAGTGCCGCGCGCAAGCGGCTCGATTTTCAAACGATAAAAATGATCCAGCGGCACGCGGCCTTTTCCGATCGGGTAGCCTTTCTCGATAGCCTTGGTGACGTAGGCCTTTGCCAAAGTCGCGGCCTCGATCAATCCGCGCCCGGCGGCAAGTTGCGCGGTCAACGCCGACGCGAATGTGCAACCGGTACCATGCATGTTTTCCGTCTTAACTCTGTCGCCGCCCAGTTGCACCAGTTCGCTGCCGTCAAACACCACGTCCACGGCGCGTTCCATGTGCCCGCCTTTCACGATCACCGCTTGCGCGCCCATTTCCACCAGCTTTCGCGCCGCAGCTTCCATCGCGGAAACATCTTTAATCTCAAGTCCCGTCAAGACTTCCGCTTCTGGCACGTTCGGGGTGAACACGCTGGCGCGCTTCATTAATTCGGTCGCCACATATTTCACGCCACCGGCGTCGAGCAACTCGGTGCCCGAGGAAGATTTCATCACCGGATCGAGAATCACATGCGCGAACTTGTGCGCGTCCAGAAATTCTCCAATCACCACGGCGTTGCCGCGATTGCCGAGCATGCCGATTTTCACCGCCGCGATTTCGCAGTCCTTCACCAGTATTTCCAGTTGCCCGCGCAATTCGGCGCTGGGAGTATTGTGCACGGCTTCGACGCCCTGCGTGTTCTGCACCGTCATGGAAGTAATCGCCGCTACGCCATAACAGCCGTGCGCGGCAAAAGTTTTCAGGTCCGCAACTGTTCCCGCGCCGCAGCATGGATCGAATCCCGCGATGGTCAGCAAGATCGGCGGCGCCGCTGTTGTGTGTCCGTTAGTGCTCATCGTTGATCTGGCTTCCTTGTACGACAACGTTCTACGGCCTACTGCGACGAAAATTGCCGGTCACGCTCCACAAATCGCTGGAACGTACCGGCAATTCCGAATCTACGCGTGGAATTTTCCCAGCGCAAGAAGAATCTCAGCGCTCAAATAGAATTAATGCCTCGATGTGTCCAGCGATTCCCTTGAACGCCTCAGGGAAACAGACCACGCACCAAGGTGGCTTCGGCGACTCGGCCGACTGCGAGGATCATGGCGCCCGCGCGTGGCGGGACGTGGTGCTTGCGCATGGTCTCCACCATTTCATGAAAACCGCGCACCATGATTTTCTGCAAACGGAGATTCACTTCGTCGGAATCCCACAGCAGACCTTCCTGGTTCTGCACCCATTCGAAGTAACTGACCGTAACTCCGCCGGCGTTGGCGAGAATATCTGGAAGCACCGTAATGCCGCGCCGCGCCAGAATTTCATCGGCGTGCGGAGTTGTCGGGCCGTTGGCGGCTTCGGCCACGATGCGCGCCTTCACAGCTTCGGCGTTATTCAGGGTAATCACATTTTCCAGCGCGGACGGCACCAGAATGTCGCACTTCATAGTCAACAGGTCATCGTTGGAAATGCGTGAAGCGCCCGGCATACCAACGACGGTTCCGGAACGCTCCTTATAGCGCAGCGCTTTGATCGGATCGATGCCGCGAGGATTGGTCACGCCACCACGCGTGTCGCTCAGTGCGACGATTTTCGCCTTTTTCTCAAAAAGCAGACGCGCTGCAGTCGCTCCCGCGTTGCCGAATCCCTGGATCGCCACGCTCGCTCCACGCAGCGGAATTTTCTTTAACTTGCAGGCCTCTTCGACCACGAACACCAGGCCGCGCGCAGTAGCTTCCGCCCGGCCAAGCGAGCCGCCGATCGAAATCGGCTTCCCGGTAACCACGCCCGGAATCGTGTGGCCCTTCATCATGGAATAGGTGTCCATGATCCAGGCCATAGTCTGAGAATCGGTATATACATCGGGCGCGGGAATATCCTGGTCGGGGCCGATCAACGGGAGAATTTCGCTCGCATACCGCCTGGTCATGCGCTCCAATTCGCTTTTGGACATGCGCTTGGGATCGCAAATGATTCCACCCTTGGCTCCGCCGAACGGTACGTTCACCACAGCCGTTTTCCAGGTCATCCACGCCGCAAGCGCTTTCACTTCATCGAGCGTCACGCCTGGGTGATAACGGATGCCGCCTTTGCCCGGACCGCGCGAAATATTGTGCTGCACGCGAAATCCGGTCATGACGCGCAATTGGCCGTTGTCCATCTTGGTCGGCAACGAAACTTCCAGGATTCTTTTCGGCGTGCGCAGCACTTGCCGCAGTCCCGGATCGAGCTTCAGGAATTCCGCCGCCATGTCGAACTGGATCTGCGCAATTCGGAATGGATTCAGATCCTCGCGCGGAGCAATCCGCGGCACCATCGGTTGCACTGCCGGCTTTACGACCGTGGCCATCGGCGTCGGTCCTTTCCTCTTCTCGGTGGTTTTAAACGCGTTCGTTTTAAAAGCTTGTCGTATGTCTACGGCTTACTTGCGGGCCCGACTACAAAAATCTGCAAGACCAGAATCTCAGCTCGTGATTCAACCGTTCGCGGCGCGCTGCAAAACGCTGCTTTCATATTTCGCGCGGCATTCTTGCGAGCAGAAGTATTGCGTCTCGCCATTGGCGTTCATTGGCAGCGCCAGTTCTTCCGCCAGGTGCATACCGCAAACCGGATCCTTGACCAGCCGTTTGCCACGCGTCGCTGAATCATCCGTCGCGACTGGCCCCGCTGCCCCGACCGATGCTGGTCTGCTACCGCCTAACAAACGGCCGACCAGCCTGATTACCCAGGACACGATCAAGACCCAAAATACAAATCTGATAAGACGACCCAAAAAGCCCATAACCATTGAAGCGCTTGCCTGCGCCCCTCCCTGAACCGAAAATGCCCAAATCAACTATATCTCTAATGAGACGCGGCGAGCCGAGTGTATGCAAGCACAAAAGCACCCGTCAAACGAAATTGTGTGATTTCAATAGCTTGCGCGACGCAACAGATACACTTTTTGAAGGCAGGAAGTGAGGAAGCCTACCACAAGCCTATTATTATCATGTACTTATAGAGTTACATTTGGCGTTTTTGCGAATTAGGCTCGCAGATTCCGAGGTACGGCTGGAATGACGTCAGTTCCCATATAAGGCCACAGCACTTCCGGCACGGCGATTGAGCCATCAGCCTTTTGATAATTCTCCACAACGGCGATCCAAGTGCGGCCCACGGCTAGCCCTGAACCATTCAGCGTGTGTACGAAGTCGCTCTTGCCGCCTGCTTTTGGCTTGTAGCGGATGCCAGCCCGTCGTGCCTGGAACGCTTCACAGTTCGAACAGGAAGAAATCTCCCGGAACTCCTTGCTGGAAGGTAACCAGACCTCAATGTCGTAGGTCTTTGCAGAAGCGAAGCCCATGTCGCCGGCGCAAAGCAGCACCGTGCGGTAGTGAAGTCCGAGCTTTTGCAGAATGGTTTCCGCGTTGCGAACCAGCGCTTCGTGCTCCCCGTAGCTGGTTTCCGGTCGCGTAAATTTGAAGAGTTCCACTTTTTGAAATTGGTGCTGGCGCAAAATGCCGCGAGTGTCCTTCCCCGCTGCACCCGCTTCGGAGCGAAAACATGCGGTCCACGCAGTGACGTGAATGGGCAGTTTTTCCTCCGGCAGAGTTTCGTCGCGATATAAATTGTGCAGTTCGACTTCGCTGGTCGGTGTCAGCCAGAAATCGGTGTTCTCGATCTTGAACAAATCGGCGGCGAACTTCGGCAACTGCCCTGCGCCCATCAGCGATGCGGTATTTACCAGAAACGGCGGAAGTATTTCCGTATAACCATGTTCGCGGGTGTGCACGTCGAGGAAGAAATTTGCCAGTGCGCGTTCCAGCCTGGCGCCCCAACCCTTGTAAACGGCAAACCGCGCGCCGGTGATTTTGGTGGCGGCGGGCAGATCCAAAATTCCTGCGCGCTCGCCAACCTCCCAGTGCGGTTTAGCTTGAAAATCAAAAACCGGCGGCGCTCCCCAGCGGCGAACCTCGACATTGTCCATAGCGCTCGTTCCGTCAGGCACGGACGAATGAGGAATGTTGGGAATGGTGAGCAATAGCTCGCGTTGCCTGGCGTCGAGCTCGGCGATGCGTTCATCAGACTGTTTGATTTGCTCGGAAACGTGCTTCATTTCCGCGATCAGCGCATCCGTATTCTGTTTTTCTTTTTTCAAGCGCGCGATTTCATCGCTGGCTTTGTTGCGCTTCGCTTTGCGCTGCTCGTTCGCGGTGATCTGTTCCCTGCGGTCCTTATCCAGTCCGCGAAAGCCTTCCAAATCCAGGGTGGTGTTGCGGCGCTTCGCCATTTCGGCAAAAAGATCGAGGTGCTCGCGAAAATAACTCAAATCGTGCATGTTGGCTTGTCGTCTGCTCTCTTTTCGGGTCTCGAATTGAACAGACAGAATAGCGCATAGTGGCCGCGGATGGACATGCCACCGGGATAAGCGCTGCGCGCTGGCGCGGTTCGGACATTCGGTCCTCTTTTTCTGGTTTTTTCCGCTGGCGCTCGGAGCCATCTTTTTGTACGACGCATTCGCGCATCCGCTCACGGCGGATGCGGGGCAAATATTGATCGGCTCGGTGTGTCTTGCTTTCTGCTTTCTTGCCGTGTTTTTCCTTGTTTGGGAAAGCCGGTAATAGGGGGGCAGCTCCAGAAATTTCGAACGGAATCTATGCGCGGGGAATCGCGGGTAGATACTTCTCTTCCAAGATGCGCCGGTGATGCAATTCGTGTCCGGCAGTGATGTAGGCGAGGGCGCGTACCGTGACCTCGTTTTTGTTGGCGATGCCGCGGCGTTGCCAGGCCTCGCCGTCCAGACCCAGAAACAGCGCCAACGAAGCGCCGCGTACCTGCGCAAACTCTTCGGCTAGGTCCACCAGCGTGCGCTCGTTAAAATTGCCGTTTTTCACGTAATCGTCCTGCTCGAAGCCCTCGCAGGGCGTCTTATCGTTGCGTGAGATTCGCAGCGCCCGGTAGGCAAAAACTCTTTCGGTGTCCATGATGTGCCCGACCACTTCTTTTACCGTCCATTTGCCGGGAGCATAACGAAAATTTCCCTCGCGTTCACTGCGCGCGCCTAAGAGCTGCGTCATCAGCATGCGCTGCGCTTCCAGAACACCCAAAATGTCTGTTCCGGGAACCAGCGACACATAACTTTCATAAAACGCAGCGTATTCATTGGGCTGCGGACGGACTTGCGCCGGTAGTTTGAAGGGCATCGCAAACATTATAACGCCCCTTTTCGCGGCTGGGAAAAATTCGGCGCAACAATTAGCAGCGCCTGCGATGATATCGTCCTCCCCAGACAAGCCAAACTAGTGCTCATCTTGGCCGCAGTTGCTTCTTGTCCGCAAACCGTTAAAACTATCAGGAGTCCTTGCATGTCTAACTCACAATCATCGCGCCCGCGTGTAGCGTTCCAGGGCGAGCATGGCGCTTTCAGCGAAGCCGCAGCGATCCAGCTGTTGGGCGACGGAATCACGACCGTCCCACGTGCAACATTCGATTCGGCTTTCCGTGCAATTGAAGAAGGCGCCGCCGACGCTCTGTTGGCTCCTGTAGAAAATTCTTTGGCTGGATCGGTGGTACGCGTTTACGACCTGCTTCTCGAAAGCCGCCTCGAGATCTTCGCTGAAACGATATTGCCGATCGAACATCATCTGATTGGCTGCCCAGGAGCGACGCTCGCAGGCCTTAAGTCCGTCTCGTCGCACCCTATGGCGCTCGCGCAGTGCGAAAAGTTTTTTCTGTCCCGTCCCGACCTGAAGCGCATTCCAGCCGAAGACACCGCCGGCAGTGTTCGCGACGTTCTCGCGAGCGGAGACAAATCCGCCGCTGGCATCGCCGGACGCCAGGCAGCAATTCGCTATGGCGGAGTCATCCTCGCAGAATCAATTCAGGACAACGCAGAGAATTTCACTCGCTTCGTGCTGTTGATTCCCGTGCAGCGCGAAGGCCCAACCGGCCTGCCACCTGACTCGGCGGCCGCGTCTTCTCCTGCCGTAACGGATTTAATGGTGGAATTGTCGGTCCGGCGCTGCGATCGTCCTCCGAAACATTTAAAAATGTCTCTGGCGCTACGCCTTGCGCATCGGCCGGGTGCATTGTTGGCCGCACTGCAGCCGTTCGCACGTCACGGCATTAACCTACTGAAAATAGAAAGCCGCCCTATTCACGGAAGCCCGTGGGAGTACCAGTTCTTCCTCGATGTACAAACTGATGCGCCTGCGCAGCTCGAGCAAGCTTTGAATGAGCTACAGTCCGCAACCAGTTTCTTGCGGATTCTTGGCGGTTACACACCCGCCAGCTCCGAATCATCCATTTGAGGCAGCAATTCTTTGACTCCGCGCCACACCTGCAGATAAACTTCCACCGCACAATCCAGCCATGATCGGCGAAACCTTAGGCCAATATCGGGTCATCGAAAAACTCGGCGGTGGCGGCATGGGCGTAGTGTACAAGGCCCAGGACACCAAACTGGGCCGCTTCGTCGCGCTCAAATTTCTGCCGGACAACGTCGCCAAAGATCCGCATACTCTGGAGCGCTTCCAGCGCGAAGCGCGCGCCGCCTCCGCCTTGAACCACCCAAACATCTGCACCATCCACGACATCCAGGAGCACGACGGCCGGGCCTTCATCGTGATGGAGTACATGGAAGGTTCGACGCTCAAGCACCTGATCACCAGTCGCGGATTCGAAGTGGAGCGCCTGCTGGAAATCGGTATCGATGTTGCCGAAGGCCTCGACGCCGCTCACTCCAAAGGCATCATTCATCGCGACATCAAGCCCGCAAATATTTTTGTAACCGAACGCGGTCACGCGAAAATTCTGGACTTCGGGCTTGCTAAACTGACATTGGCTGAGTTGAGTGTCGACGGCGAAACCGGAGTGACCAACGACGGCGGACAGACCGAAGACCACCTGACCAGCCCGGGCAGCGCAGTCGGCACGGTAGCCTACATGTCGCCCGAGCAGGCGCTCGGCAAAACACTCGATGCACGCAGCGATCTTTTTTCCACAGGCGCTGTGCTCTACGAAATGGCCACCGGCGTTTTGCCTTTCAAGGGCGACACATCAGCCGCGATTTTCGATTCGATTCTCCACAAAGTTCCGACTGCCCCGGTTCGTTTTAACGACGAAGTGCCGGATGAGCTCGAGCGCATCATCAATAAAGCGTTGGAAAAAGATCGCGAGCTGCGTTATCAGCACGCTTCCGATTTGCGCGCCGATCTGAAGCGCCTGAAACGCGAAACCAGTTCCTCTCGCTCCATGATTCAGCAATCCAGTGAAGAAGACGACGCGCCGGCGCCATCCTCGTCTGGCACCAGGAAAATTTCCAGCGGTCGCCGCACCGCGGCCGTGGCCACTCAGTCAAGCGCGTCAACCCACGGTCCGCTAGCTCGCGGTTCACGTCGCAATATGATGATACTTGCCGGAGCTGCTGCGGTTGCCGCGCTTGCCGCGGCCGGTTATTGGCGCGCGCATGCCACACCAAAGTTGTCTGAAAAAGATACGGTGGTGCTGGCCGATTTCACCAACACCACGGGCGATTCCGTCTTTGACGGCACACTGCGCCAAGGCCTCGAAGTGCAACTGGAGCAATCGCCATTCCTTAGTCTGCTCACAGAAGAGCGCATTCAACAAACGCTGAAGCTTATGGAGCAGTCGCCTAACGCACGGCTTACTCCCGAAATCGCGCGCGAAGTCTGCCAACGCACTTCCAGCACTGCCGTACTCAATGGCTCCATTGCGCAGATAGGCAACGCGTACACGCTGATCCTGAAAGCCGTTAACTGCGCCACTGGCGATTCGCTGGCGAGCTCTCAGGAACAAGCGAACGACAAGAGCCATGTGCTCGACGCCTTGGCCAAAGCAGGTTCGGACATTCGCGGCAAACTCGGTGAATCGCTCAGCACCGTTAAAAAATTCGACACGCCGGTCGAGCAAGCATCCACGTCTTCGCTCGAAGCTCTGCAAGCGTTCAGCCTGGGCCGTAAAATGACCGGCGCGAACGATTTCGCCGGCTCGATTGCACCTCTGCAGCGTGCCATCAAGCTCGATCCAAATTTCGCCATGGCCTACGCCGGTCTCGCCACCGCTTATAACAACATTGCGGAACCAGGCCTCGCCGGACAGTTTGCGCAAAAGGCCTATGACCTGCGTGACAGGGCCAGCGAACGCGAAAAGCTCTACATCGACTCTCATTATTACAACTTCGTCTCCGGTGATCTAGAAAAGGCCAGCCAGGCTTACGCAGCATGGGCGCAGAGTTATCCGCGCGATGAAATCCCTTACACCAACCTCGGCTCCATCGCCGCAAGTTTGGGCCATTATGAAAAATCCCTCGCCGAAGCACAGGACGCATTCCGTCTGAACCCCAGCGGCCTGAACTATTCCAACCTCGCCGGTGCATTTGTCTGTCTGAACCGTCTGGACGAGGCGCGAGTTACTGGTGAAGAAGCTCAAGCGAAAAAACTGGATTCGCCGTACTTGCGGGTCGTGTTGTACCAACTGGCATTTCTGAAAAATGATGCCGCGGGAATGACGCAACACCTGGCTTGGGCGTCAGGCAAATCGGGAATCGAAGACACCCTGCTGGCCATGCACTCAGATACGATTGCCTATGCCGGACAGGTCCGCAAGGCCGACGAGCTAACGCGACAAGCCGTGGCGTCGGCGATTCGCGCAGACGAGAAAGAAACCGCAGGGTTTTACGAAGCGGAAGCTGGCCTGCGTCAGGCACTTTTTGACGATCCTAATGCAGCCAGGCAACATGCCGCTGCCGCTCTGGCCATGACCAATGGCAGGGACGTGCAATTTGTCGTGGCGATTACGTACGCGTTCGCCGGAGATAGTTCCAAATTGCAACTTCTGCTGAATGATTTTGCAAAACGCTTCCCCGAGGACACGGTGGTGAAATTCACCTACTTGCCCTCGCTTCGTGCTCAACAAGCGCTACTGCGCAAAGATCCCGCAAAAGCCATCGCCGAGCTGGAGCCGGCAGCGCCATACGAGTTGGGGCAGCCAAACAATGGAACCACAATCTCGATGTCTTTATATCCGGTTTATCTCCGCGCGGCAGCGTTCCGAATGGCCAAACAGGGCAAAGAGGCGGCTCTGGAATATCAGAAAATTCTCGAACACCGCGGCGTTGTTATCAACGGCCCGATCGGCGCACTCGCGCATCTCGGTTTAGGCCGCGCCTATGCGCTTTCTGGCGATGCGGCCAAAGCCAAAATTGCCTATCAGGATTTTCTCGCCCTCTGGAAAGATGCTGACTCGGACATTCCCATCCTGAAAGAAGCCAAAACCGAATACGCTGGCATCCATTAAGATCGCGCAGCAATAAAAAAGGGCCAGCGAAATATTGCCGACCCTTCGTTACTTCATTCCGTCATTACTTCCTTACTTCATCTTCAGCAGTAGGCGCAATCGGGATCGCCGATGGTTCCCGTCATATCGTCCTTCATCCTCTTCAGGCGACGGCCCAGCCGCTCCGCCATCTGGTGACGCGCGCGCCACAGACGAGCCTTCAGGGTGTTTTCAGTGACGCCGAGCTTCTTCGCGGCTTCACCAGTCGAGTATCCTTGCACTTCGCGCAGCACGAACGCCGTGCGCAGCAGCGGAGAAAGTTCGTCAAGGTTTTCGTTAATCATTTCACGCAGCTCGGTCCCGGCGTACACTTGCTCCGGATTCGGACCATCGTCCGCGAACCGTTCGCTCGCCGGCAGTTCGTCCTCGCGCGGACTTTCGTCCAGCGAAACCGCTGGGCGCGATTTGGCACTGCGCCGCCGCATCAGCGCGGCGTTGATCACGATGCGCGTCAGCCACGTGGAGAATTGCGAGCGCCCTTCGAACCGCTTCAAGTTGCGGTATGCGGAGAGCAGTCCATCCTGCAGCGCGTCTTCGGCGTCTTCGGCATTGCCCAGTACACGTAGCGCGGTTTGGAACAAGGGACGCTGGTAGCGGCGAAATAACGTTTCCACCGCTTGCGAATCACCCCGTTGCCCCGCGCGGATCAGTTTTACTTCGTTCAGCTCTGTTCCCACTGCCACTTGCGTTGCCATTGTTCCCCCTATTTATTACGAAACTCGACTCCAAAATATTTCAGCCCCTTTTACAGCGGTTCCCTAGTGCACTGGCGCGTTCACTCCCTTTGGTGGTCGTTTCAAAAGCATCAAAACCGGAATCACGATGAAGAAAACAATTCCCAGCATGTGAAAGTTGTCGACGAAAGCCAGCATCGCGGCTTGGCGCTGCACGGTGTTGTAGACCATCCCGGCAGCTTGCGATGCCGAGTGGTACACGCTCGAACCGGCCAGTAGTAATCTCGCCTCCGTGCCCGCAACCGTGTTGTGGTACGCCAGGCTCAGTGGATTCACGTGCTCCATCAACTGCGCCTGGTGAAACTGGGTGCGCCGTTGCAACAACGTCGTCACCGTGGCGATTCCCACGCTGGCGCCGATGTTGCGAGCCAGGTTGATGATGCCGGTGCCCATATTGGTTTTTTCTTTCGGCACGAACGAGAACGCCGACACGTTGATCGGAATGAATAGGAACGCCAGCCCGAAGCTCTGCATCATCCGCGCCAGAACCGCGTGCCGGTAATCAATCTGCAGATTCCAGCCGGCCATCACGAATAGCGACAGCGCCGATATCGTGCAGCCGAAGGCGATCAGATATTTCGTGTTCACTCGCGACACCAGAATTCCCACCACTGGCATCATGAACATGATCACCGCGCCGCCTGGGGACAGTGCCAGCCCCGCAAGCTCCGCCGTATAGCCCATCATTTCCTGCAGGAACTGGGGAATCAGCACCGTGCTGGAATACAGTACAAATCCGAGGAAAAACATGGCCAGCGTCGCCACCGCAAAGTTCCTGTCTTTCAACATCCGCAAATCCACCACCGGATGCTCTTCTCGCAACTCCCAGAGAATTCCCGCAATAATCCCGACAATCATCAGGACAAAGAACACTTGAATGAATCCGCTCGATAGCCAGTCGTCTCGTTCGCCTTTGTCCAGAATGATCTGCATGCTGCCCAGACCCAGGCTGATCAGCCCGATGCCGATGTAGTCGATGCGGAAGCTGTCTTTAACTTTCGCTTTTGCCCGCTGCATGTAGGGCGGGTCGCTTACGATCAGCGACGTCAATATGAGAGAGATGATTCCCACCGGCACATTGATGTAAAAAATCCAGCGCCAGGAAAAATTGTCGGTGATCCATCCGCCCAGCCACGGCCCAATCGTCGGCGCGACGACTACCGCAATGCCATAAACCGCAAACGCCATGCCGCGCTTCTCGATGGAAAATGTGTCGTTCAGAATTGCTTGTTCGCTTGGCTGTAAACCGCCCCCGCCTACTCCTTGCAAAATGCGGAAGAGCACCAGCACGCCGAGGCTTGGCGCCAGCCCGCACAAAAACGAGCTCACCGTGAACAGCGCCACGCACGACATGTAAAACCGTTTGCGTCCGATCAGACTTGAAAACCACCCGGACAGCGGCAGGATGATTGCGTTCGATACCAGGTATGACGTCAAAACCCACGTGGATTCGTCCGCGCTGGCCGACAAGCTCCCGGAAATATGCGGCAACGCGACGTTGGCGATGGAAGTGTCCAGCACTTCCATGAACGTCGCGAGCGTAACCGTCACGGCGATCACCCAGGGGTTGATCGAACCGTCCGGCATCCGCAATCTCGATAGAAACCTGTCTCTCACTTTGCGCCTCGAAATCCTTTCCTCATCTGCGGACTTCCTGCCGCATCAAATCGTGATCGTCAATTGGTGAACGCTGTCGCCACCACGTTCATTCCCGGCCGCAAAATCGCCTTGTCCGGCGGAATCGGGTCCAGAATGATTTTTACCGGCACGCGTTGCACAACCTTTACGTAATTCCCCGTCGCGTTTTCCGGCGGCAGCAGACTCAGCACCGCGCCGGTCGCTCCAGCAATCGAATCAACATGCCCCGGAAAAGTCTTGCCGTAGGTGTCCACTGTCACTTCGACTTTTTGGCCCGGCTTCATCGAGCGCAGTTGTGTCTCTTTGAAATTCGCAGTGACCCAAATGTCTTGCAGCGGCACGATCACCATTAACCCTTGACCCTGCTGCACAATCTGTCCGATTTCGACTTGCTTGTGGGTCACCACGCCATCAACCGGCGCGACGACCGTCGTATATTCCAAATTGAGCTGCGCTGCTTCGAGCGCCGCTCTGGCTTGCTGCACCTTGGCAATTTTTCCTTGCGCGTCCGCCTGCCGCATCACCACTTGCTTGGTGTCGGCTTTCGCGGAAATGATGCCGGCTCTCGCTTGATCGACACGCGCTTTGGCCGCATCGAGTTGCGCCTGCGCAATTTCAACCCCGCGCTGCGCCTGCGCCAGTTTTTCCTGGTCGGCTTTCAGCGCGCTGGCTGTGGCATCAGCGTTCGCCTGTGCTGCGTCAAATTGCTGCTTCGAGATTTCGCCTTTTTCCATCAGCGGCCGGTAGCGCTCCAGATCCGCTTGTCCAAGTAGCGCGTTCGCTTTGCTCTTTTCGATGTTGGCTTGCGCATAGGCCAGATCAGAGCTGCGCGCCTGATCGTAAGTGCTCTGCGCGCGCATCAAATCAGCCTGCGAGTAGGCTAGTTGCGCGTCAGCGCTCGACGTTCCGCTCTGCGTGTTCAATTGCGTTCTGGGTACGTCCACGCCTGCCGACTGCGCGTCTGTTTCCGCCAGAGCCAGTTGCGCTTTGGCTTGATCCACCGCGGCCTGCAAATCCCGGGGATCGAGTTTCACCAGGGTCTGGCCAGCCTTAACTTGTTGGTTGTCGTTCACCAGGACTTCGCCCACACGGCCGTAAACTTTGGACGAAATTTGCGTGATGTGACCGTCCACCTGTGCGTCGTCCGTGCTCTCGCGGTCGCTGAAATAAAGGAACACGCTGATGAGCACCACCAGCAGAACCAGTCCGCCGCCAAAAAGCAGAAACCTGGTCCTCGGATTCGCCAGCCCTTTCGGCGCCGGTTGCTCGAGCTTCAGCTCCTCTGTCGTTGGCTTTACCTTGGAAGCGTTCTCCAAGCCGACTTCGATCTCAATGCTCATTCCCCGGTTCCTCTCCCTGACCTAGTGCCGCGTTTTACTTCGCGTAAACCTTTTCCATTTGGCCAATTGAGCGCGCATAGTCCGCTCGTGCCTGGTTAAAGCGATAAAGGGCCGCGATTTCATTGTCGTTGGCTCGCGCCAACGCATCCTGCGCCTGAATCACTTCGATGTTGTTCGCCACTCCGGCTTTGAAGCGGTCGCGCGCCTGATCCACTTCCTCCTTCGCAAGCTGAACACCCAACGTCGATACCGCCGCCTGATTTCGCGCTGACTTCAAGTTCAACAATGCGGTTTTCACATCCAACGAAATCTGATTGCGCAAGTCTGCTTTTTGCTCGTCCAGGACTTTCAACTGCAGGTTCGACTTCACTATTTCCGCGTGTGTCCGCCCCCCGGTGAACAGCGGCAAATCGAAGCTCGCCTGATAGTTGTAAACCGGGATTCCGTTGTTCAACCGCGTGCCCTCGTAGGCCCAATTTCCGTCCACGCGTAGCGTCGGCAGCCGCAGGTCCTGCGATGCCCGCTTGTCGTGCTCCGCGGCTTTCACCTGCGAATCCAGCGCTTTCCACTCCTGCCGCGTCGCCAGTGCTTCGTCCAGACTGGCGTTTACATCGGGCTGCGGAGTATCGAAGAAGCTCAATGAATCACTCAGCGCAATCTCTTGGCGAGGATCGAGATTCAACAACCTGCTCAAGCCGAACAGCGAAGAATCGCGATCTGTTTCCGCTACCAGCAATGACTGTTTCTCGTTCTGCAATTCCACGTTGGCGCGTAACGTGTCGATACCCGTACCCACGCCTTCTTTTTGTAAATCGGCGGCTTGGTCATAAAGCGCCTGCGCCAAATCCACGCGCGATTGCGAAGCTTCCACTGTCGCCATCGCCCGCAGCGTTCCGATGTATTGCGAGACCACCAGCAGAATCACTTGCTCTCGCGTGGAAAGACTCGTCGCCTTGCTTGCGTTCGCGCTGTCTCTCGCCGAGCGATAACGATTCCACAGCGTCAAATCGAACACGGGAGTTCCAAACGTGGGCCCCGCATTGAAAATGTTCAGCGGACCAACGTGGCCCGGAATTCCCGGAAATGGGATCGCACTTCCCAATTCTTCTTGCAGGTTTATGCGGCGAACCGAGTCGCTGCCCTTCAAATCCGCTTGCGGCAACAAACCGGCGCGCGCGATGTTCTTGTCCTGTACCGCCTCGGCCGCTTGCAGCACTGCAATTTGCGCAGTCGGATTTTGCTTGAGCGCCAGATTAACCGCTTTATCCAACGTGAGCCGGAGCGGCTCCCCAGAAGCTTGCGTATTCGCCGGCGTGTCCGGTTTTTCCTGGGGTTTTTGTTGCGCCGTTGCTCCGCTTGCCCCGAGAAGGAGGCTAAGTATCGCGATATAGAAAATGATCGGCGTGCCCTTATTGTCTTTGCCCTCGTCGCCGCGGCTTGCAACTTTCTGCCGTCCAATAATTTCCTTCACGATCGCCTGATTCAGGCATCCATCGGCCACCAGTTGCCCTCCCTGGCGATACATCTCCTGCAACAGCATCTTCCCGGCAGCGTCGATGAAGCTGACCCCGCATAGATCGACATGAAACTTCTCTTGCGGGGAAGCGGCCCTAAGCTCCTTCCAGCATTGTTCGAGCGTGCCGACCAGTGTGCCGGCCAGGCGCCCCTCTACACTGAGGACGGTTTTGGAGCGTTTTTTCTCAGTCGTAATTCTTAGCATAAAGGATCCTTGATTTGTGGACGAGTTAGATGCAAGACCGCCTCCAGACTATGCTAAATTTCATTCATCGATTAAATACCGTATTTATAGTGAGTTACGCAGATTCTCGATAATTTTGATATCCACCAATACGACCACATATGGGCATACTTACACTATATTGACAGATATATAGTGCCAATATATGGTCTATTAGGCTTTGTGGAATCCGACGTTTTAGGCTGTTCCTCGCCGACTCCTCACCCGAATCTTCGACGGAACAACATTTTCTTGCAGACGCTATTCCTTTCTTGCTTCACAATACTCTCTGCCATCTGTGCCACAAATCTGCGCCGGAGTACCGACTTTCGCTCAAATGCGCCGCCCCCGCCGTGTTCTGCACACAGTCGCATTCTTTTTTTTGATCGCGTTCGGTTGCTCGCACAGCCGCGCTCAACTAAAACCCGACGCTCCGGATGCGCCCCAGGGTCCAGTCGAACAAAACCTCAAAGTAATTTCCGCGCAGGCGCCCTACCGAATGATTTCCGGCAAGGAGCGCGTACAGTGGGCCGCGAGGGAAACGTTTGGGCCGCAGAGTTTTCTAATTGGGACGTTTACGGCGGGTATTGGAACTGCTCGCGATCATCCCGAGGAGTACGGGCCACATTGGGATGGTTTTGCCAAGCGCTACGGAATGCGTTTCACCGGCGTTGCTGCAAGCCACACGATTGAAGCCGGCCTTGGCGCCATATGGGGGGAAGACCCACGCTACGTACGAAATCAGAATTTGCCCTTCGCACATCGCCTCGGCAATGTTTTCTTGTTTTCATTCGCCGCGCGTAATCGTCAGGGCAAGGTCATGCCAGCTTACGCTCGATACATCGCGATCCCCGGAAACAATTTTCTTTCCAACACCTGGCGCGTGAGCAGTGAGGCCGACACCAGTTCGGCGCTCACGCGAAGCGCTTACGGAGTTCTCGCAGAGATCTCAAGCAACGCCTGGAGCGAATTTTGGCCGGACGTGAAGCGCAAAGTTTTCAAAAGGCAATAGCGAATCCTCGGCCTTAACTCGGCGCGCCGTTGCCGCGGACTTACGGTTTGCCGTCCTTCACTCCCATCATGTACTGGTGTTTCACCGCAATCGCCTGCAATTCAAAGTGTCCACCGGCAAGCAGAGATCCCGCGCCGATAAACGCGCGCGCCGGATAGTCCTTGGTGAAATACGTCCTGTAGATCGGATTGAATTTGTCGAACAGCGACAAGTCTGTGCAAAACACCTGCACGTACGCGAGATCGTCCATGGTCATTCCCGCTTGCGCCAGAACTTCTTTGTCCCCGTCGAGCAGCAGCTTGATCTCGTCCTCGACTTTTTCCGGCACCTTTCCCGTCTTGGGATCAATGCCGATGCGCCCGGCAAGATATACCGTGTCGCCGAAAACAATTCCATCACTGAAGGGCGCGTTCACAAACTTATTCGGCAGTTTGATTGCCTTGCGTTGCAACTGTCCGGACGACTGCGAATACGCTCTGTGCAACGTAAGACTTCCCGCGATCAACAGCGCAACGAGGACCATTCCAATTCGGCGATTCATGGCAGAAGCTCCTTCGCAGCGGAATTTGTTCGGACCACTGGGCTGCGGTCGCACCGAGTGTAGTGCGGGCCCTCTGCCATCTGCAAGCCGGATCCGGCTACAACGCGATCCACCCGATTCGAATGAAGTATAGTGAAGTAACTCCAACCAAAATCCACAGCAGCACGCCCTGCGCTAAAGGACGCCATCCGACTTCCTTCAGCGTCGCGCGCGATATTCCGGTACCGATCAGAAAAAGCGTTACCGTCAGTCCCAGCCGCCCCAACTGAAAGAACATTAGCGATAGCCGCGGCTCCGGTGGACCATAAGTATTGATTACCGCCGCCGCGCAAAACAGAAATATGAACCACGGAATCTGTATTTTCGATTTACTGTGCTTCACCGCGGCCGTCGCCAGCGCCAGCGGCACAATCCACAACGCGCGGGCCAGCTTCACCGTCGTAGCGACCACGAGCGCTTCGTTGCCATAACGCGATGCGGCGCCGACGACCGAACTCGTATCATGAATCGCCAGCGCGGCCCACAATCCGAACTGCGATTGCGAAAGCTGCAGCGTCGTACCGATCGCGGGGAAAATCAGCAGCGCAATCGAGTTGAGAATGAACACTGTACCGAGCGAAACCGCCATTTCTTCGTCATTCGCCTGCAAAATCGGTCCGACCGCCGCAATCGCGCTTCCCCCGCAGATCGCCGTGCCGGTGGAAATTAAATAGGAAGTCGTGCCACGAACCGCCAGCAGTTTCCCGATTAAAGTGCCCGTCAACAGCGCGAAGCTGATGCCAATGGCGGTGTATAAAAATCCGCTGCGCCCCGCTTTCAGAACCTCGTGCAGATTCATCCCGAATCCCAGCGCCACCACCGACGCCTGCAACAGAAATCGCGCCAGGGCGCGGCTGTCTGCGGCAAACGGATGCGCAAATGCCAATCCAAAAATAATTCCTGCGCACAACGCGAGGGGCGGAGAAATGAACCCCGTCGCGCTCAGGATCAGCAGCAGAAAGAAAATTGTCTTGGTATTCATGCGGTCAGGGACAAATCGCATGTCCTGGCGCGCCATTTGAGCGGAAGGGCGGCTCGTGTGTAACGCAAAGAAGGCAAATGTATCCCAAATGCGGAAATGCGCGGGAAACTCATCTTTGCCGGTCGGGCAAAGCAGGCACGGCTATTGCCTTCTTGGCGCCGGAAGCTGTGGCAGAAGAACGTGCCACCTGCGAGACGACTTTCGCGGTCAGCGCCAGGCTCACCCGGCAACCCGAATCATTAATGCGGCATTGCGCCAACGTCAGCTTGCATCCGCAGTCGCACGATTCCGCGTTCATCCGGTGCAATGCAACCGCTTTCTGTTTCGCATTGAGTTTCGAAAAGTCCACGCCGGGAAGCTCCGTCGCGCGTTCCGCATTCTTCAAAAAAATCTGTCCGTTATCCTCGAAGTATTCCACCTTCGCATCCACCGGCAGGCCCAGCATGGCCTTCACTTCCAATTCGTAAATCGCGGGATCGTTCAGGCCAACATGTTTCTGCAAGATGCGCCCTTGCGGATCAATCACAAAGGAAGTGGGCAGCGCCGCGATTCCGCCATAGGCCAGGCGGACTTCGTCGGAGATCATCGCCACCCGATAGTTGATTCCAGACTCCAGCACGAACCTGCGGACCTCGTCGGCATCATCCTCATCCGTCGCCAGCGCAATAATTTCCAGCTTGTCCGCATAGCGCTTTTGCAGATCCACCAGGTCCGGAATTTCCGCGCGGCACGGTCCACACCACGTCGCCCAGAAATTCAGCAAAACAATTTTGCCTTTGGCTTCGCTAAGCGACAGCGGCTTTCCATCCAGATCATTCAACTGAAACGCCGGCGCGGCATCCGGATTCTTCACAAACTGGATCGCATTGCCGCCAGAATCCTGCGTGGCAGCGGCATGGGGCGCACTGACGGGCGCTTCCGGCTTGGTCTTCGTTTCGGCGTGCGTTTTCCCACAGCCATCCACAGCGATAACCGCCGCGAGCAGGAACAGACTCGCTTTTGATTCTTTTCGCACGTCTTAAGTGTACCTCACGAGCCGTGCGGCACCCCGCCCGGTCTTCCCTGAAGAGGATTGGGAAATGCTGAAGTGATCTTGCGGAACTCTATATTTTTAGCTTGCGCGAAGTGTTGCGCCGACGCTTGACTGCAGCGCATTCACGACCTTCGCCGAATACTCCGTAATCTGCGCGTCCGTCAGCGTGGCTTCCCGGCTCTGGAAAGTGACCCGGATCATCAGCGAGTATTTTCCGGCGGGGACATTTTTGCCGCGGAACAGATCGGCAGCTTTGATCGAATCAATCTCGGGAATATTCAGTGCGCGAATTGCTTTGCCGACTTCCGCGAATGTGGTGCCTTCAGCCAGCAATAAAGAAAAATCGCGTTCGACTGCCGGAAAACGCGGCAGCGGCTGGTAACGGCGCGCGTCCTTAACTCCGTAATATTTGCAGTAGAACGGCCCGAGAATAATTTCAGCAAGGAAAGCTTCCTGGCGAAATTTCAGTTTGTCAGCGACGCGCTTCGCGAGCTGGCCTGCGGAGCCCAATTCATTTTCGCCGAGCACGATGCGTCCGCGCTTCGCGGCATGCAGCGAATCCGCTCCACCATCTTTCCACGCGAAGCCGCCGCTCAGCGCTCCGACGGCGTCCAGATCACCTTTCAGGTCGGCAAACGAAAATGGCCGCGCAGAATCGTAAAGTCCCTGCGGCCGTGCTTCGCCGGTTGCACCGAGCGTCAGAAAAACAGTTTCTACCGGTACCGGCGGTGCAGCGCCGTCTTTGTTGTTTGGCGCGAACCTGTAGTGCCGCCCGATTTCAAATAGCCGGACATTCCGTTGACTGCGATTTAGGTTCCACTCAATCGCGGCAGCCATCGAAACCGTCCCGTTGGAGCGAAGGATGTTGGCTTCTTCAGAAAGTGGATTCGCAAGCCGCGCGGGAATGACGCCATCGGGACGGAACAGAATGTCGCGATCTTCCGCGACGTGTGGAATGGTCACGATTTCGCGGTAACCGAGCCCGATCAGCCGTTCGCGCAGTCGCGATTCCGCTTCGTACTGCGGAAGGCGTGCAGCACCCTGTCGCGCGGCCGGCAGCCGCGGCGGAAATTTGTCCAGTCCGTAAATGCGCGCGACTTCTTCAATCAAGTCGATTTCGCGTTCCACGTCAGCGCGCCACGATGGCTGCGTGCATTCCCATGTGGCCAGAATCGAGCCGAGTTGTCCGCGATTCTGGTCTACGCGCACCGGCGAGAAGCCCAGCGCGCCGAGAATGGATTCGACTTCTCGGTCGGCAACGTCCGCGCCCATCACGCGAAGAATTTCCGCGCGCGTAAGCGCGAGTTTTTTCGGCACGCGCTTGCCGGGATAAACGTCCACCAGGCCACCGAGAAGTTCGCCCCCGGCAAGCTGCAGAATCAATTCCGCGCAGCGCCGCGAAGCCAGCTCCGCCATTTCCGGATCGGCGCCCCGGCTGAAGCGCGTCGAAGCTTCGGTGTGCAGTTTAAGGAAACGAGCAGCGCGACGGATTGCCACCGGTTCAAACCACGCGCATTCGATCAGCACGTTTTTGGTCGAAAACGAAATTTCCGTTTCGCCGCCGCCCATGATTCCGCCGATGCCCACGGCACGCGAACCGTCTCCATCCGAAATCACGCAGATCGCTGGATCCAGACTACGTTCGACGCCATCCAGCGTCGTGATTTTTTCTCCGCATTTCGCGGCGCGTACCACAATCGAATGCTTGCGCACCAGATCATAATCGAACGCGTGCAGCGCGTGGCCCAGCTCCAGCATCACGTAGTTCGTCGCATCCACGACATTATTGATGGACGCCACTCCCGCGGCTTCGAGCCTTTCGCGCAACCATGTGGGCGACGGCTGAATCTTCACGCCCCGGATCACGCGCGCCGTGAAGCGGCCGCACAATTCCGGCGCTTCGATTTTCACCGAAACTGCTTCGCTCGCTTTCGCGCTCGAAGACTCCGCAGGCTTCGACGCAATACGCTTGAAGTCTAATTTGTAAATCGCAGCGACCTCGCGCGCGATTCCGTAAACACCCAGGCAGTCCGGACGATTGGAAGTAATCTCCGCGTCGATCACTCCACCGAGCGGCTTCGTCTCCACGCTAGCTACGTTGGTCCCGTGCAGCGCCAGCCTCGCGGCCAGTTCCTGAGCTGTCGCTTTCACGTCCACAAAACCCTTCAGCCAGAGGTAAACGACTCTCATACCGAATTCCTCATTGCGTCCGGGCGGCCAAAATAAATCTGCGTGGTGTATTCTATGCGCACTCGGCCGGATTTTTGATTCGCATCAAAAAGTTCGCGCAGCGCAGCCATCATCGGCGCATAATTCACGTGACTCTCTTTTGGCGCATAAGAACTGCTGCGCAAGCGTCCGACGAGTCCGTCGAAATCAAATTCCTGAAAATTCGGCAGTTCGCGGCGCTGGACATTTCCTTTTCCAAAAAAACTCTCCATGTCGTGCGATTCGGGATACGCCTCTTTCACGCGCGTATAATCGGTGCCATAACGAACGAGAATATCTTCGTAAGCGCGTCCAAACGCCGTTTCTGAAATTCTGCGGTCATTCCACATCACCACGACCCATCCACGCGGTTTCAGAATGCGTAGAAATTCGCGGCGCGCGGCCAGCGGCTCAAACCAATGAAATGCCTGCGCTGCGGTGACGAAATCCACGCTGGCGTCCGGCAGCGTTGTAGCTTCCGCGGAACCTGTAACACTCGAGAAATTCTTATATTCGGAAAGAAATTCCTCACCGGCCCGGCGCATTTCTTCGTTTGGCTCAATCCCGAAAACTCGATTGCCGTTGTTAACGAAAAGTTCGGTAAGAATTCCAGTGCCCGAACCTAAGTCAGCAACCACATGATCGGCTCCCAGCCCGCATTCATCGCGCAGAAGGTCAATCAGGGCGGACGGGTAGCCGGGGCGGTAGCGAACGTAGTCCGCCACGCGATTCGAGAAGCGCTGTTTGGCGTCAGCAAAACTCATTCAAATTATTCCTGACATACAAATCAATCGTCATTCCGAGCGAAGCGACCGAAGGTTCCGACCTTGCCGGAAGGAATCTGCTTTTTCCGCGTGCTCCCAACAAACGCTCACGGAAACTGTTTCAAAAACCGAACATCGTTCTGAAAAAATACCTGGATGTCATCAATGCCGTACTTGAGCATCGCCAGGCGATCCATGCCCATTCCAAAAGCGAAGCCGCTGACTTTGGTCGCGTCGTAATTCACGAAGCCGTACACCGCGGGATCCACCATGCCTGCGCCGAATAGTTCGATCCAGCCGGAGCCTTTGCATTTTCCGCAGGTCGCACCGCTGGCGCCAGTGCCGCTGCCGCCACAGAAAATGCACGAAACATCAAATTCCACCGACGGCTCGGTAAAAGGGAAATAGCTGGGCCGAAAACGTGTTTTCACGCCGGAGCCGAAATATTGTTTGACGAAATATTCGATGGTGCCGGTGAAGTCGCAAAATGTAATGTCGGTATCGACCGCCAGTCCTTCGATCTGATGAAACATGAAAGAATGCGTGGCGTCCGGATTGTCGCGGCGATACACCTTGCCGGGAACAATCACGCGCACAGGCGGCTGGCGCTTTTCCATGGCGTGAATCTGCACCGGCGAAGTATGGGTGCGCAGCAACAGCGAACCCGGAGCGGTTTTTGCTCCGCTCGCGTCTTGCGCCTCAACATAAAAAGTGTCCATGTCGTCGCGTACCGGATGAAATTCCGGAATGTTGAGCGCTTCGAAATTGTAATACGGCGTCTCAATTTCCGGACCCTCCACAACCGAAAATCCGATGGACACAAAAATATCTTCGATTTCCTGAAATACCTGGCGAATCAGGTGGCGCGAACCGACGGGACGAACAACTCCGGGCAGCGAAAGATCGACACGATCTTTTGTAACTGAACTTTCTTGCAAGCCCGATTCGATCGCCACCCGCCGCGCTTCAATTGCCGCGTCAACGTGCGAGCGAAGTTCGTTCAGGCCGGCGCCGACTGCACGTTTTAGTTCAGGCGACGCTGGCTTCAGCCAGTTGTCGGTGATGCCAGCTAGCACGCCAGATTTGCGTCCGAGCCAGGCATCGCGAAATTGTTTGAACGTGGCTTCGTCGCGCACGGCAGCGGATTCGGCGTCAAAGCGGGCGCGAATTTGCGCGAACATCGGAGTGAGCTGCTCCGGCTGCGTGACGCCGAGAACGGCGAGCGTTTTTTCCTGCGAACCGTCGGTGGTCGGCATGATGGAAAGATACAGTACATCGCAAGAGGCGCAAAGATTCGCGCACCTTGAAAAATTCTAGCGGCGGGGAATCGAAGAGAGATTCCTGGACTCCGCGCCCGCAAAAACCGCGGCGCTCCGCTCGGAATGACGGCTGGCGGAGCGACCGGATACAAAGCGAATCGCGCCTCCGAACATTTTCCCCGAAAACGCGGACCGCAATTACTTTGCTTTTTTCACGGACGGTTTCGGCGCGAAGGCTTTGGCTTTTTCGACGAGCAGCACGAATCCGGCAGCGTCTTTCACCGCGATGTCGGCGAGAACTTTGCGGTCGAGTTCGACTCCGGCAACTTTCAGGCCGTGAATCAACTGTCCGTAGGTGAGGCCGTTCAAGCGGGCCGCTGCGCCGATGCGCTGAATCCAGAGTCGGCGGTACTGGCGCTTCTTGACGCGGCGATCGCGGAACGCATAACGATCCGCGCGATTGGCGGCTTCCTGCGCGGACTGGTACAACTTACTTTTGGTGAGGAAAAAACCTTTTGTCCTCTTGAGATACTTTTTGCGCCGTGCCCGGCGCTTGGTACCGCGTTTTACGCGAGCCATGGGTTTTGCTCCTTTTACCGGACTCTTCTCGAATCAGGAGAGCCGGGCTAAAGCCCGGCACTACGAAAATCAAAAAAGGTCTCGGCAGTTCAATTTTTTTGAAAACAAAACGGGTTGCGGCAACACAAAGAAAATGCGTCGCGCAACGGGTTTGTTTCCGGTGTGTGCTGCTGTGCCGCGAAATGAACCGCGGCAGTTTCGGCCGGCAGGCACCCGTGTAGCGCTGCCTGGCACGAATCGCCACTCTGAAAAAACCGAGAGCGGCGTACAGGACGCCCTTTTCTACGCCCTGCATTTCATTTCGAGAGCGCGAACAATTTGCTTGCGCAAAGAATTCAGCTCATGCAACGAAAATCAAAAAGTACTTGTCGAGCTACTTCAAACCGTAGGGAAGCATCTGCATGGTCTTGAGCTTGTCAGCCTTGTTGACCTTGGTCAGCTTCTTGAGTTTGCGCATGCGGCCTGGCGCCTTGGTTCCCAGAAGGTGGCGTTTGCCGGAATGCATTCTCAGCAGTTTGCCGGTAGCGGTGATCTTAAATCGCTTGGCGGCGCCGCGATGGGTTTTCAGTTTCAACTTCGGTTTCGATCGGTTGCGTGGCATTGCGTAAATCCTCGTTTTTTCTTCAATTCACAAAACCGGAACTATAGTTCCTATTTTGTGGCGAAGTACCCACCCTACCTCAGGGAATAATAAATGCGTCCGCAGAAGTTGCTCTGGATCAATTTGGCCGGCTTGGTGTGCTCACTGCACCGGCGCCTTTTTTGGGAGCCAGGAGCGCCACCAGGACATTGCCTTCCATGCGCGGCATGGTCTCAATGGAACCGGCGTCGCCAATTTCGCCCAACAAGCGGGTCATCTTGGCGCGGCCTACTTCCTGATGCGCCATTTCGCGTCCACGATGAAAAATCATGGCGCGCACTTTGTGGCCTTCTCCGAGGAAGCGGATAATCTGGTTCTTGCGAACCTGAAAATCATGTTCCGCGGTGGCAGGCCGGAACTTCACTTCTTTCAGCGCGGAGCCACGGCTGCTTTTACGCTGCTCGTGCGCTTTCTTGCTTTGTTGATAGAGAAACTTGCCGTAATCGGTGATCTTGCAAACTGGCGGGTCGGCGGTGGGAGAAATTTCCACCAGGTCCAATCCACGTTCGCGAGCCATTTTCAGCGCTTCAAACGGCTGCATTACCCCGAGCTGGCCACCCTCTTCGTCAATCACCCGGATTTCGCGAGCGCGAATCCGATCGTTGACACGGACTCTGTCGCTCACTTGCCGGAAATTCCGTTCTGCGATAAATCCCCCTCTAGCTGAGAAAAGCACCGTCTTTAACACGGGATTTGTAAGTACAAACCCCGTACCCCGAGACAGGGTACGCCGGAGCCCGAATAGACTGCCAACATTCCGGCCTCGGACGGCGCAAAGCCGACAGAGGACGGGTTAAAAGTATAGCATGGCCGATACAGCGGGCGGCAAGCAGGAAAGAGAACGCGCAGATGCCGTTCGAAGCGACGGAGCTTTGCGGCTTGCGCCAACGGCTGCAGTCTTCCCTGAATGCGTGCTTGCCGCGCGAAAGCAGCAGCTGGTGCCGGCGCACTCCAGAGACATGGCTACCTGAAGGTAGCCGCTACACTTTTGGACAAGCAGGGGCACGAGCTAGATTTGGTGACCGCACCTCTAGTGTGCCCCCTGACGCCTTCAACCCATGGATGGTTCGTGCAGGTCTTGCCCCTGAGTTGTTGGTGCACGAGAGTAGTGATGGGTGAGGCGAGAGCGTTTCATTTTGGGAAAAAATCGGCGGTGTCGTGCTAGCTGCAGAAACCGTGCTCAGTATCGTCCGCAAGCGCTGTTTCTTGGAGTTTTGCGATTTATGAAGTGATGTCGAGTTGGCCGTTTGGTCCGGAAATGACGGCGTGCAGTTGGGGCGAAGAGCCTTTTGCGATTGGCGCTTTGAGGTTGAGTGGGGCGGTGGCCTTGGCGAGGGCGGCGGGGTCTGGTGTGAGGAGCTCGAAGCGGAGGAGTTGGCAGCCGGAGGGCGCGTCGGCGGACGGATGGGGGGAGTCGGCGCTCCATTCGATGAAGAAGGGGAGCAGGCCGTTGGCGTCGTTTTTCAGGTTTAGAGTTTTCCAGTGGAGGACGCTGCCATCGAGACGTTTGCGCGAACCGGGGGTCGGCCCTTCGACGGTGATTCCAGCTTTTGCGAGGTCGGCTGCGAGCACCTGAAGGTCGCCCGGATGCGCGGCCCAGCCGACGAGATGCGGAGCAGTAAATTTCCTTAGCATACCTGCAAGCTGGTCCGCTGTGTTTTGTTGCGGGTCGGGAGCGATGATTTCCAGATAGCGCCGAGTGCCCAGGGAAAGGAGCGCGTTTTGTGTACCGCGGCCGGGGTGCACTCCGCCGAAGGCTGCGCGAACACCTGTGTGTTGTTCGACGAAGTCGATGCCGCGCTGCAAATCGTTGCTGCCGAGAAGAATATGATCGAGCATGGGAGGAACCTGATCTACGAGAGGGACGTCGGATTTTTGTGGTGATTGTTGGGGTGAGAGGCAGGACGGTGCGAAAGCGGCGGCTGAGGCCAACTGCAGGAAGGTTCGGCGTGTTAGCGGCATGGCTGTTCGATAGCTTAGGTCGCGCGGACGAAAGAGAAAAGACTTAACGCAGAGGAAGAGATGAGGCGACGCAGTGGGCACGGAGGCGGGCTGGAGAAACAGAAGTTCGGGAGAAATAGGGAATTCTTCAATGCCTTAGCTCAGCAAATCCGACATTAGCACGAAATCGAGGCGGTCGCGAATCGCCCTAATGCTTCCAATCTTGATGATGTGAGGCATCGCAGCGTAAGAGGCGGTGTAAACATCACCCTGATGGCAAAGCGAACTCCACCGGGAACTCCACGGCTCAGCGCTGTAGTTTAGACCAAGCCGAGCAGTTCTGAGTTGCGCGAGCAGCTCCGGGATGTGTCCTGCGGAGCCGTAGGCATCTGAAAGCTTCTTCCATCGCGAGTCGCGCAAATCCAGCATTAGCGTTCTTTACGAGATGGCACGGGAGTCGGATTCTGCGCGCAGGGACTGGACCAGTTCGGCGAGAGGTTTGGGGCCGAGGTCGCCTTTGCTGCGGTGACGGACGCTGACGGTGCCGGCTTCGGCTTCTTTGGGGCCGACGACGACCATGTAGGGAATTTTTTGCAGTTGGGCGTCGCGGATTTTTGCCGGGAGTTTTTCGTTGCGGTCGTCGAGATGCACGCGGATGTTGTGATTTTTGAGAGTCTCGTGGACGTGCTTGGCGTAGTCGATGACTTTTTCGCTGACTGGGCAGATTTCGACCTGCACGGGAGCGAGCCAGAGCGGAAAAGCTCCGGCATAGTGTTCGATCAGGATGCCGAAGAAGCGTTCGACGGAGCCGAGCAGCGCGCGGTGGACCATCAGAGGCTGGTGGCGGGCGCCGTCATCGCCGACGTATTCGAGCTCAAAACGCGCGGGCAAGTTGAAATCGAATTGGACGGTGGTGAGTTGCCAGGGCCGGCCGATGGCGTCAATTAGTTTGATGTCGATCTTCGGGCCGTAAAACGCGCCTTCGCCTACCATGCGCTTGTAGGGAATCTTCATGCGATTCATGACGCCAGCAAGCGCGTTGCTGGCATAAGCCCAGTCTGCTGCCTTTCCTGGGTAATTTTCCGGGTGTTGGGGGTCCCAGTCAGAAAGCTCGACTTCGAATTTGTCGAAGCCGAAATTCTTCATGACCGCGTAGGCGAAATCTATGCAGGCTTCCACTTCAGCTTCGATTTGCGAAGGCATGCAGAAGATGTGCGCATCGTCCTGAGTGAAGCCGCGGACGCGGAGCAAGCCGTGAAGGACGCCGCTGCGTTCGTAGCGATAGACGGTGCCCAGTTCAGCGAGGCGCACTGGCAGATCGCGATAGCTGCGTAGCTTTGATTTGTAGATAAGGATGTGCCCGGGGCAGTTCATGGGCTTGAGCTGGTAATCAGCTTTTTCGACTTCCACCGGGCCAAACATATTTTCGCGATAAAAATCGGCGTGGCCGGAAGTCTTCCAGAGGTCGAGCCGCATGATGTGCGGGGTGTAGACAAGATCGTAGCCGCGCTTGATGAGTTCGTCGCGCAACCAGGTCTCGATAATGTTGCGGATGAAGCCGCCCTTGGGATGCCAGAAAATCAGACCGGGGCCGGCTTCTTCCTGAATGCTAAAAAGATCGAGTTCGGGGCCCAGTTTGCGATGATCGCGGCGCTTGGCTTCCTCGAGGCGATGCAAATAAGCGTCGAGTTCCTTTTGCGTGAAAAAAGCAGCGGCATAGATGCGTTGCAGCTGTGGATTGCCTTCCTGACCTTTCCAGTAGGCGCCAGCGACGCTCATCAATTTAAAAGCCTGAATGCGCTTGGTGGAGGGAATGTGCGGGCCGCGGCAAAAGTCGATGAACTTGCCAGTAGTGTAAAAAGAAACCATCGGTTCGGTGACTTTTTCGTCGACTAGCTCGCACTTGAAAATCTGGTTGGATTTTTTGTAAAAGTCTAGCGCCTCGGGCTTGGGCATGTACTTGCGCTCATTCGGCAAATCCTGCGCGGCCAGCTCGTGCATTTTCTTTTCAATTTTGGCGAGGTCGTCGGGAGTGAAGGGCTGTTCGCGCATAAATTCGTAGAAGAATCCGTTGTCCACGGGCGGCCCGATGCCGAGTTTGACGTCGGGATAGAGTTCCATCACGGCTGCGGCGAGAAGATGCGCGGCGGAGTGGCGAAAAACAAAAAGCGCGTCGGGGTCCTTGTCGGTGAGAATCTTGAGTTTGAGATCCTGCTCGAGCGGGCGGCGCAGATCGACCAGGTAGCCGCCGTCATCCACCGGATCGCCAAAGTTCGAGAGCGCGCCGTTGTTCGAGTACACCTTGGCGGCAAAGGCAGCGTCGGCAAGACGCGGCGAAATGCCGCGCGCAATGTCGAACGCAGTGGTGCCCTTGGGCACGTCTTTGACGCTGCCATCGGGCAAAGTTACGTGAATCGTATCCATGGTCGGAACCGGGCACTCCGTAGCCCAAAGGAAAAGAGTAGCTTATCGGCAGAGGAAAAGACGGTCAAGGACGCACAGAAAGGGAAATAGGGCGAAGGACGGCGGGAAGACAAAGTTGAAGCCCGGGAAAATGACCTCGGGTGGGTTTTGGCACAGAGGATACAGAGTTGCTGAGAGGCCGAGTCAGTCGGGATTGCCGATGGCTAGCCAACTGAAGCTGTCATTGGGACTGGCGCAAGAGACAGTGAAAGAAGAAACCGATTTTGTGAGCAGGCTGGCACCGCCTTTGGTGGTCTCATCGAAGACGATGATGGCAGGAAGAGATTTGAAGACGGCCTTGAAAGTGACGGATGCGGTGCCTTGAAGACAGACCGAGGAGCCAGCAAATTGCGTCTTGTCCGCCTGATTGAGATGGGAGGCGATCGCGGGATTGTTTAGGACTTTATCCGAGAGGGCTTGTTTTCCGGTGTCAAAAACGAACGCGGCGTTCTGGCCGGGGAATGGTCCAGCATACTCTGCAGAGGTTTGCGGTGTTTTGGGTCGGCGCTGTCCAGACGGCTGCGGAAGGCCGCAGAAAGATCGGCGAGAATTTCGAAAGCATCGGTTCCCGGCGTGTAGCCTGGTGGGGGCTGATCGGCGTTATATGCGCCGAAGGCAAAAGGATAGACGTAGTCTTGAGCGAAGCGGCCGTCGAAAGGAATCATCATTAACCTCGCGCGAGGGTAATGCAGCGATTATATTGCAATAGTGCAAATGCGAAAGCCAGCGTTTCAGTTTTTGTTTTGGAAGCTAGACGTGCTGGAGGTGGGTGTCTTTGAAATTCGTGGGATATTTGAGACCGAAGCCGAGGAGACGGTCGAAACCGATGTGGGCGGTCCAGATTAGCGTGATGGGAAGGAGTTGTGGCTTCGCGGCGAAGAAGGTGACCGCGAGCAGGATGCCCGGAGTGAGGTAGGTATGGGCGAAATTATAGACCGCCGTGCCGATGCGGACGTTGGCGAGATAGCCGAGCATGAAGAGGTCTGGAAAGAGGAAGAGGACGGCGAAGTTGAGCCAACTGGCGTGGAGTTGATGGTAGAAGAGGACGCTCAGGGAGAGGATCGCGGCGCCTTCGAGATGCAGGAAGATTCGAGGTTTGGTGAGCATTGGAAATTTTAGCATGCGGCGCCTCCGCTTACTCGGTAGAGGAATACCATGGCCAATTATTCAGCCGTCCAATGCAAGCCATCCGGTGTAACAGCAATTCGGATTCGAATGACCTCTCCGTGCGGCTTCAAGATATCAACGTGAGCGTTCGCGCGCTGTCTCGCTTTATCAACTTGGTCGAGGAAGTATCGAAACTGAATCGTTTCATGGTTCAAGGTCAATCGGGACGGCATACCGCTACGGTCGTATTCGACGCTTAGCTGGATACTTCTTGAAGGGTCAACAATGCTAGAAATGCGATTTTGCGGATTGTATGTGTATGTAACGATTCGTCCGTTGGAATAGCGCACCGTCTGAAGACGGTTTGTTGAATCGTAGACATAATCTACAAATTGGCCAGAGTTGTTTGCTGCTTTCGCGATCTGCCCCAACGCGTTGTATCCCAGGCGAATCCAATCCCCGCTGGGCGAACTAATTTCCTGAAGATCGCCGTTTTGCGCGCGAGTGAGATGTACCTCGCGGCCGTCCTTGTCGAGTATTCCTGTGAGTGATCCCTGTTGGGGACGAGTGGCATTGTAAGCTTCTGGGGAGAGATACGTACTGCCATCAGGCAATGCCAAATCCCAGCCGAAGCCGTTCCAGGCTATGCGCGAGTTGGCGAATGAGCTATCGAAGCCCTTGAAGCCCGCGACATAATCAGCATAACCCGTGCCGGAAGAAATCCGTTCGAAATGGATGGTCTGACGGTCGGGCAGAAGCCAGTCCGAGTACGTGTATGGAAAACGGCTCCCGGTCAAGTAAGGATCGTAGACGTGAGGAAGATGAACTTGAAATCTTTGCGCCCAATCGTCGGTCGGATAGTACGCCCTCGTGAAGGCAAGAGGCACTGAACCCGCAACGTACAAGTCTGTCTCGATAGGAAACAGCAACCCGGAGCCAAGGTTGAGCTCTAGCAAGTCCAATTTCTTGCCATCGGGTACGAGCGTTAAGCAATCAGCCACTGATCCGGAGCTCGCAGATTGATCAGGCGCATCGGAAAGAAAAATGAACAGGCAGGGTATAGAGTTATGCTCGTCCGCCTTTGCTAGTCCGTTGCTTGGCATCGGTCCTAGCTTCGGACGTGCCAGCCATTTTTGGTGATCGGTAAGCTCGGGCGGGCTGAGATAGCAGGGCAAAAGGTAATGGCCCAGAACGTAGCCTATCGCCAAGACGAGTCCGACTCTAAAGGCGAGGTCCGGCCACTTCGCACGTCGCGTCGATTTCACGCCTAAATTTGGTTTGAGGAACAAAGAGTGTGGTGCCTAGCCAATACCGTAATCGCCGAGTATCGCCGTCGAGCTCACGGTATCGAAGCGCGAAATTATTGTCAAAACAATATCGCAGTGATCGTGAACATCGGAGCCCCCGGCAGTCTTCAGAAGAACCCGCAGAATGCAGAGCCCGAGGGCCGATCGGGCGATTTTGCTGTTTCGGTCGGTGTGTGGCGCTGGCAGGATCGCGCGAAGCCAGGATTGGCTGTGCTACCTGGAGCCGGACTATTAAAGCTCGTTATACTACAAATCTAGATGGATTTTTGGTAATGCAGACGCTACGGGTTGTAACGTGAGAGATTTTTCGAAACAGGGTGATCACAGCGGCGTCAAGCCGCCGCACTCCAAACTAGAAGGTGAGTTTAAAGCCGAGTTGGGCGGCGAAGGGGATGCCGACCGTGGTGCCGGGACCGAAGAAGTCGCCGAGGGCGCCGGCAGGGACGCGGAGTTGGTTGGCGCTAGTGATAGGGGCGGCTTGGGTGCAGGCGGGGTTGAGGCAGAAGGTGGTGGCGTTGCTTAGGTTGTTGACGGGAGTGGGGAGGGCAGAGACGTCGCCTACGTAATTGTTGCCGGGATTTTGGCGGTTGAGGAGATTGAAGAATTCGGCGAAGGGGCGGAGCTGGAGACGCTCGCGAAAAAGATTGATGTTGCGGCTCACACGGAGATCCACCTGGTAGAACGGCGTGCCGCGGAATTGGTCGAGGGAGGTTTGCGCGCCGTTGACTACGGCGCGATCGTTGCCGGAGAAGCCATCGTTGGCGATGTCGGCGGGAGTGGCGATGGTGAAGGGACGAGCGCTTTCGAACTGCGAGAGGGTGGAGACTTCGAAGTGCCAGGGGAGCTGCAGCGTGCCGATCAGGACGAAGCGATGGCGAATGTCTTCGCCGGATGGGCCGTGATCGCCGGGGCTGAAGGCGTTGAGCGGATTGGAAACGCCGTTGACGTAATCGAAAAGTTCGCCGACTACCGCGCCCCAGGTGGTGGCGTGGGAGAGAACGTAGTTGGCGGTGAGTTCGAAGCGATTTGAAAAGCGGTGCTGGAGCTGAAGTGCGAGGCCGTTGTAGCTGGAGCGATTGTCGCTGCGGAAAAGGGAAATGTTGGGCGAGTCAGCGGGCAGGGAAAATCCTGAAATAAATTCGTAGCGGCGATATTGATGTACGCCTTGCTGATGTTCGTAAGTTGCAGAGACGCGCCAGTTTTTGGCCCAGCCTTGCGTGAATTCGTGCTCGAACGTTGCGCTCGCTTGCAGGGCGTAGGGAGTGTGGTAGTTGGGATCGATGAGCGCGCCCTGGCCGCCGTCGGCCCCGCTGGGAAGGCAGGCAGGATTCGCCAGATCATACGTGATGCAGGGCGTGATGGGCTGATTGACGGCGGTGAAGGCGTCCACCCAGCCGTTTTGCCCGAGGTCGTTGTAATAGAGGCCGACGCCGGCGCGGAAAACGGTGTGCTGTGATGCGCCCGGAGCGTAGGCGAGACCGAGGCGCGGGGCGACGGCTTTGCGGTAGTTGTGAGGAATACCATCGACGAGCGGGACATTGAGGGCGGCGAGAGTGGAGAAAGCGGGATTTTGCGATTGGTCGCGGCCGGAGGCGGTGAAGAGACCGAAGGTGGTGTCGTAGCGCAAGCCGGCATTGACGGTGAAGGAGGGAGTGAGGCGCCAGGAGTCTTCGGCGTAAAACCCAAGACGGCGTAGAGATTGCGCGAAAGTGCCGTCGCCTGCGGGAGTGTCCGTGCAAGTTGTGTCTGGAAGAGCGGCGGGGGAGCAGTTGAAGTCAGCAGTGAATTGCGCGGGATCGTTGAGATAGAAAGAAGGATCTTCGGTGAACTGGACTAGATGTTCAGCAGTGGCGGCGAGGGCTCCGCGGAGAACGGGTTCGTGGATGAGATTTACGCCGAAACGGAAGGCGTGGCGGCCAGTGGTGTGAAAAACGTCATAGCGGAATTGATATTTTTGCTGGTCGCGCTCGACCGGGAAGGCGGAGACGACAGTGGCAAATTGATTATCGCCGAAAGTTTCGAACCCGGAGGTGGTGTGGAAATTTGCGCTGAATGGGAAGGCAAGCGCCAGGCCGAGATCGGAATTGCGAGCTTTGGTGTGATGGAAATTGCTGGCTTCGATAGTGAGCGCTCCTTGCCAGTTTGGCGAAAAGCGATATTGCTGGCCGAGCAGGATGTTGTAGTAGTTCGAAGTGGTGGTGGAGCCGGTGGACGGCAGAGCGGCTTGCTGGACGAGATCGTTTTGCGTGTGATTGCGATCGAGAGAGGCGCGAAGAAACCATTGTGAATTTGCAGATTGCGCCCAGTCTAGGCGTACGTCGAGGAGGCTGTCGCGAAAGGGAACGGGAACATTGGTAGGGACGGCGATGGAGTTGATGCCGGGGATCAGGCCACCGGAGGCTAACTGGGCGAGTGCGTTGAATTGCGATTGCGAGGTGGAACTGTAAGCGACGCTGGCGTTTTCGTCGATGTACTCGTAGGAAGAGAAAAACCAGAGTTTGTCGCGGCGCAACGGGCCGCCGAAAGTGGCGACGCCGTTCTGGCGGGAGAAAGGCTGCTTAGGATCGGGTTCGGGATTGTCGAGCGGATTGCGCGCGTTCAAATTCTGGCCGCGATAGTAGTAGGAGGCGCTGCCGTGCCAGTCATTCGAACCGCGGCGCGTGGAAAGTATGATGCTGCCGCCGTTAGTGCGCGAAGTGTCGGAGCCGAATTGCGCGGAGCGGACGACGAACTCCTGCATGGCTTCGGGAGAATAATTCTGCAGGAAGCCGCCAATGAAATCGTCGTTGTTGTCGCCGCCGTCCACGGAAAAATCTATGTTGAGGCCGGAGCTGCCGCCGAAAGAGACGGCGGTGATGCGGGCTTTGGTTGGATCGGAGGGCTCGACGGGCGCGGTGAACGGGGCCATGATGGCGATGTTGGCGAAGCTGCGCGCGGAAAGAGGAATTTCGTCGAGATCGTCGGAGGTGATGACGGTTTGCACGGTACTGCTGGCGGTATCGAGAGGATTGCTGGCGAGAGACGGGCCGCGATCGTGGACTTCGACGGATTGGCGAAGAGCTTCTGGGGCGAGGATGAAACGCACGGCCGGCTGGGAACTGATGGCGACGACAATGCGTTGGGTTTGCGGAGCGAAACCTTTCGCCGCGACTTCAATGGAATACGTGGCGGGAGAGAGAGCGGGGAAGCGGGCTTCGCCGTGAGTGTCGGTGGTTTGCTCGTTATGCGCGGCCAGATTCTTTTCTTCCAGCGTGACTTGCGCGGCGGGAATGGCGGCGCCGGAGGAGTCCACTACATCGACCAGGAGCGAGCCGCGAAGTTCCTGGGCGCAGAACGAGCGCGGAGTTGCGATTAAGGCCAGTAGGGCCATGACAAGAACTACGACGACCTGGGCGAGGTAGGGACGCATAAACCTCTTCATTGATAGAAAAGAGTGGTTAACACGCGATTGTAGGGATAGACGCGCGGAGTTGTCGAACGGTTTCTGAGGCGGATCGCTGTGGTGCCAGCGGAAGATGGCCATCTAAAGGTGGCCGCTGCGAGGAGTACGGAGATCCAAAACCGCTTAGGGTTGCTGGAGATGCGCGTCGAACCAGGCTACGGTGCGGCGGATGCGGTCGCGGCGATGTTCGGGTTTGATGAACATGTGGCCTTCGTGTTCGTAGACTACCAGCTGAGTTTCGACATTCAGCGTCTTTAACGCGTGCCAGAATTCGTAGGATTGCGGCGTGGGACATTCGCCGTCGCTGTCGCCGACGATTACCAACGTGGGCGTTTTGGTTTTCTTGATGAAGGTGATGGGCGAGCTTCGGGCGTAGACCTCGGGGTCGTCGTAAACGGATTTGCCGAAGAATGGAATCATCCACTGATCGATTTTGTTTTCGCCGTAATAGCTTTGGTAGTTGGCGATGCCTGCGCCGGCCATGGCGGCTTTGAAGCGATTGGTTTGCGTGACGGCCCACATGGTCATGTAGCCGCCGTAACTCCAGCCGGTGATGCCGAGGCGGTTCGAATCGATGGGCGCGATTTTGATGGATTCATCCACGCCGGCAAGAATGTCGCGGAAATCACCGTAGCCAAAATCCTTCACGTTTGCGCGCGCAAAAGCCTCGCCATTGCCGAAACTGCCGCGCGGATTGGGTTGCAGTACGAAATAGCCGGACGCGGCAAGGGCAAGCGCAAAATCGCCGCTACTGGGCCAACTGGAAAGGACCGCCGCGCTGGGCCCGCCGTGAACTTCAACAATCAGCGGATATTTTTTTGATGGATCGAAATTCGCGGGATAGATCAGCCAGCCTTGCACTTGGTAAGAATCGGATTTCCAGTGGATGCTTTTTGCTTCGCCCCAAGCCGCCGCGACGCCTTTGTTGCGCTGCGTGATTTGCTTCCATGCGCCATTGGGGCCGGCCCAAATTTCCGGTGGAGCGGAGAAAGAGCTGCGGATGGCGGCGGAGATTTTTCCGTCGTTCGAAACGGATGCAGAAGGACCCCACGTGCCGAGAGTTGCGTGATCAGCGCCGGAATAAAGTGAATCGATTTTTGCAGATGCGGGATCGAGAGAAATGATGGACGATTCGCCTTGCGCGAATTCACCGGCAACGATTTTTCCATCATGGGTCCACGTGAGCCAGCTGGCGGAAGTCTTGCGGTCGGGCGTTAGATTTTGCGGTTTGCCGCCGGTTGCAGGAATCAGAAAAATGTCGCCGCCGACGGAGTCTTCGTCGCTCATCAGGCCTTCTATGAAGGCGATGGATTTTCCGTCCGGGGACCAGGCAGGGTAGGAAACTTGCAGAGAGGGCTTGTACAGGGGCTTCATCAAGCCAGTCGTCGCGTCGAGAATGGAAAGTTCGGCGATCCACCAGTTGTTGTCGCCATTGCCCAGAGCGGAGCTAACGACGAAATTCAGTCCGTCTGGCGCCCAGTCATATTGATAGATGTAAGTGTCGGCAGGAGAGACCTGGCGCAATTTTCCGGTGGCGATGTCGATGACGGCGAGGCGCTGTTCGAAGAAAGCGTCTTTGATCTCACCGGTTTCTGGCACTTCGGCAACGAGAGGGCCGGCGGCGCGGGGAGCGTTCTCGGTGAAGAGCGCCGCGATGGTTTTTCCATCTGGCGAAAATTTTGGCGAAGACAGAGTGCCTTTCACATCGGTGAGGCGTTTTGGCGCACGTCCGGCGGCGTCTTCGAGATACAACTGCGCTTGGCCGGGTTTGAGCGCGTCAGAAATGAATGCAACGCGGCGGCTGTCGGGTGCCCAAGCAATGTCAGCTTCGGCGCGTGGCACACTTGCGGCGGTGATTTTGCTGGCCGGCGTTTTACCCTCGATGGTGGTTGCGAAAATGGCGGAGTTGCCGGAGTCCACGCCATTTTTGTCGCGGAGTTCTTCGACCCAGGCGATTTTTTTGCCGTCGGGAGAGACGGCGGTTTGCGCGAAATCACTGGCGGCGTTGAGCGCGTGAATGGCTTGTTCGATGGCGGGTGAGACTTTCTCCTTTTCCACTGCTTTGAGGCGCCTTTCTACAGCTCGCTTGGACGTTGCCTTCTCTTGTGCGGCTGCAGAGGACGAGTGCAGAAGGATTGTGGAGGCCAGAAAAATATAAAGTGAGCGCCGGATCATCAACTGTCTCCTTGGAAGAGCGTTCGTACGATAGTGCGAGTGGCGATGCCGCGCAAGCGGAAGAGAAGCGGTTGTTACGCGGAAGGGAAACGCATAGAATCCGCGCAGTGAATCGCTGTGGTGAACGTGTGGAGGTGTACATATGACTTCGATGCCCGATCGACGCGGATTTCTTGCGACATTAACCGGACTTGCCGCGACTGCTGCCGTGCCTATTCCAAAGATTTACGGAGAGCAGGCTCATCCAGCGCCGGCGGCGATGCCGGATGCTTCGCTTTACGCAAAAGATGAAGAGGCGTACTGGACGGCATTGCGCGAACAGTTTTTGATTCCGGAAGATGAAGTTTATTTGAATAACGGGACGGTAGGCTCTTCGCCTGTGCCGGTGTTGAAGGCGATTGTGGATTGTTATCACGATGCGGAGCGGATGGCGCAGAGCGATCCAGAAGATTATCCGATCTGGGGATACGCGGCGTGGAACGAGTTTCGCGATCCACTGGCGACGTTTATCGGATGCAAACGCGATGAATTGGCACTGCTGCGCAACGCGACGGAAGCGAACAGTTACATCGCAAACGGCGTGGACCTGAAAGCCGGCGACGAAGTGCTGATCACAGATCAGGAGCATCCAGGCGGCGAGCATCCGTGGGATTTGCGGGCGAAGCGTTATGGAATTGTGATCAAGAAAATCACGCTGCCAAAGCCGGTAACGGACGCGGCTACGGTGCTGAATCTTTTCAACGAAGCGATCACGCCGCGCACACGGGTGATTTTCTTCAGCCACATCACGACGGTGACCGGCGTGGTGTTGCCGGCGAAAGAGATTTGCGCCTTGGCGCATTCGAAAGGAATCTTGTCCGCAGTGGACGGAGCGCACGTGCCGGGAATGATGAAGCTGGACGTACACGACCTGGGCTGCGACATGTATTCGGCAAGCCCGCACAAATGGCTACAAGCAACAAAGGGGACAGGATTCTTGTATGTGCGCGACGAAGTGATTGATCGCGTCTGGAACACGATCGCCACAGAAGGCTGGGACGATACGAAACTGCGTGCGGAAAGATTTCAGCGTATCGGAAGTTCAAACGTGCCGACACTGTGCGGGCTACGCGCGGCGATCGAGTTCGCGAATGAGATTGGGATGGAGCGCATCGAGAAGCGGCACCGCGCCAACGCAAATTATATTTTGAGCGAAATGATCAAGCGCGGAGCGGTTTCCTGGACTTCGCCGGAGCCGGCGCTACGCTGCGCGATCTCCACCGTAAATATCGCTCCGTTAAAAATGCCGGACGCGGAGCAGTGGATGTGGAAAGAAAAAAAGATTCGTATCCGCGGCGGCGCACCTTCGAAGATCCGTCTTTCGACACCTTATTTCGTTCTACGCAAAGACGCCGACAGCTTTCTTGCGGCGTTCGACGAGTACAAAACAAAAAAGGTATGAGGTAAGCTCGCGAGCGACGATAGGGCTAAGATCTGTCATTTGTCACAATCACGACCCGTATTCATTATGCCGATAGTTGCGGGTGCGCCCACTACCGGAACTCATAGCGGGCGCCGCGTCGAGGTTCTCTCATGTGACCAGCATTCGCTTACCATCTTCCGGAATGCTGCCTTATTGCGGCACCGGCTATGACTCTGCCCGCACCAGAATTGATGAGCAGCAATTGATCGCCACCCGCCACTATGACGAAATGCGAGTTCGAAGGTGAAGGGCCGGTAGGCGTTGGCAGCGTGATGGCTAATTCTCCGGTGCAGTCTGGATTGACGGTGTAGGTGCCGGCAAGACTGGTTCTATTCGGAATGATCGTGCCATTCAGGCTCACGGTGGTGACTTGCGACGCGCCACCATTTCCGTCAAAGGTAATGACTCCAACGTCTGCAACCAAACCGACTGGCCCGGCAGATACGATGGAGCCGGTACTCGAGATTCCAAACGATCCTTCAATTGTCCTGAGCATACACGAATGAAGTGAGAACTCATCCGGATGAGAGGCAGCGCGAGCCGCCGGAACGAGTTGGATTTGTCCGTCGCGCAGATGCAGGCCTACGACGAAGAATCCAATGAGAATGAACACAGCCGCGAGTCTCGCAAAAGCTTTCATGTTGATCTCCTTTTCAGTCTCGTTGTTAAAAATTGACGTTGGTTAGAAGTTGAAGTCCCCGGCAATGGGCCGCGAAAATTGTTCTTCTCCTCGTCTTGTGGAGCGGACTGTGCAATCGTGAATGGAAAAGAGCAATGCACCAGCGCACACGACACAAACACCAGTGGGTAACGCGCTAAGTTCCTGAAGACAAAGGTAGTTTATGGCGATCTTTTGGCGGACGATCTTTTGGCGGAAAAGTTAATCAGTTCCACCACATACGGACCCAGCAGACGTGATAAACTCCGCCCACAGTAGAACTCCCCATGGCTCAGCTGGCATCGTCGATTTCCACCGTTCGTTTCGGAGTCTTTTGCGTGGATCTCCACGCCGGAGA
Source organism: uncultured Acidobacteriota bacterium (assembly GCA_963732135.1). GTDB lineage: Bacteria > Acidobacteriota > Terriglobia > Acidiferrales > UBA7541 > Acidiferrum. The sequence continues at coordinate 286,024 of CAVSYC010000006.1, read as the reverse complement.
GCTGCGCAAAGACGGCCGGAGAATCAGGCTGCAGGAACAGCCTCTGCAGATTCTGGCGCTGCTGCTGGAGCGCCCGGGCGAAGCCGTCTCTCGAGAAGTGCTTCGGCAAAAGCTGTGGCCGACCGACACTTTTGTGGACTTCGACCATGGGCTCAATAGTGCGGTGGCGCGACTTCGTGGTGCGCTGAACGACTCGGCGGAGCTCCCGAAGTACATCGAAACTGTCGGACGGCGAGGCTATCGATTCATCGGAAGGATCGAAGATCACAATGGCGCATTGGAGCGACCGAGTGGAACCTCTGCGGGCATAGGCGCGGCAGATCGTCATCCACTTGCAAGCGCTCGAAGAAAGTTCTTCCGGATTCTTGCTGGTTTGGCGGCGGCCATCGTAATTGCGTCTGGGCTCTATGTGGCGCTACTCGCACCTCATTCTAGTCCGCTCAGTAAGTCAATTCATTCAGTAGCGGTGCTGCCCTTTGAAATGACGAGCACGAATCCAGAAAGTGAATCGCTGGCAGACGGAATCACTGAGAGTGCGATCGATCATCTTTCCAGATTGGGCGAGTTGAAAGTTATTTCGCTGCGCTCGGTTATGCGGTATCGGGGACACGCAGCCGAACCCAAACAGATCGGACAAGATTTGGGCGTGCAAAGTGTAATGATCGGCAAAATCGATTTTCGCGGAAATCGAATGGTGGTGTTGGCGGAATTGATCGACACCTCGGACGGCGCGCACATTTGGGGAGAGCAATACGACCGCAAAGTCTCGGATGTGTTCAGCGTACAAGAGGACATCGCGCGTGAAATCGCAAGAAAGCTGGAGGTCCGTCTGAGCACGCAACAAACCAAGATGCTTACAAAGAGATACACGGAAAACGTGGAGGCTTGGCAGACGTACCTCTTGGCACGTTATTACTGGAACCAGCGGTCTCCGGAAGACTTGCGGCGCAGCGTGACGTACTTCCAGCAATCGCTGGTTCAGGATCCCTCGAATGCGCTCGCGTATGCCGGTCTGGCGGATTCTTACTTCGTGCTGGCAGTTTCCGGAAACATGTCCCCGCCCGAGGCAATCGCGAAGGCGCGTGTTGCGGCCGAGAAGGCGTTGCAGCTGGATGATTCGCTGGCCGAAGCGCACACATCGATCGCACAGATCACCGCCAGTCATGACCATGACTGGGAAACAGCCGAACGGGAGTACAAGCGAGCACTCGAGCTGAGGCCGGGTTATTCGACGGGGCACCATTACTATGCGACGCTTTTGATGTCCATGGGTAGACACGCTGAAGCGCTGCAGGAATTGGAGCAGGCACAGAAGCTGGATCCACTCTCGCCAATCATTGCTACTTTTATCGGGCGAGCCCATTACTTTGCGGGCAGGAACCAGGATTCTATCGATCAGTACAAAAAGATCCTGGCTTCGGATCCCAATTTCCTGGTCGCGAGGACATACCTCATCCTGTCGGAAGAACAGGCAGGAGACATCGGCGAAGCGCTGCTGCAAGCGCAGGCCTTGGCTTCGCAAATTGGCGACGGCGATGCCCAAGTTCGTGCTCTTCGCCTGGCCTGGCAAGCCGACGGTGAACGCGGCTATTGGAAAGAAATGTTGCGTCAGCGCTTTAGCCATCCCCGCGGCAGCGGGGGACGATCGTCCACATCTGAGCTGGAGCTTGCCGCGATCTATGCAAGGCTTGGCGACAAAGAACGTGCGTTCCCGCTACTGGAGCGCGCGTTTGATGAACACGACCTGTATATTCCGAACTTGAAGGTTGATCCGCAGTGGACGAATTTGCACGGCGACGCTCGATACGATGATTGGTTGCGGAAACTGCGCCTGAATTGATTCGATTGTCGCGAGTGGGGTGTGTCGGACTGTTACGCTCCGCCCACTGAGGCTTCTTCTTTTTGCTCGGGAGCATGCCGGCGCAACAAGGTTATGGAGAATACCAGGATGAGGACGAGCAACCCGAGCAGACCAAGCTCAATCATGCTGGCGCGGAAGATGCTGGCTCTTTCGGGTGTCCAGGAGCCTTCTTTGGTGAGAGTGGAGGCTTCCAAAAGTGATTACCAACATGCGCCGAATGGAGGCAATCAGGCCGACCACGAGAAAAGGTTCGGTGATGAGAGTGTGCGAGCGGATGGAAATGCGCACGGTGTGGAGAATTTCGACCAGCATCAGCACAATGAGCAACTGATCGAGTAGCTGCAAAGTTTGCGGGGCGATAGTCCAGTGGCGCAAGCCTTCCCACAGCATTTTGCCGGAGTTCAAAATCGTCGCGAGGGCGGCGAGGAAAAGTAATATCGCAAGAACGGAATAGACAAAAACTTCGGCTTGAACGAGATAGTCGCCAAAGTGATGGCGCAGCTTTTCTCCGGCCATTGGTGGCACTCCTGTAGCACGTTATGCCCCTTCGGCGGCAAAGAACGGCGAGGCAACCCAGAAAGCGGCAACTGGAAGGACCGCTGTTCCCAGTGTGCCATCTGATGGGGTTTGGATGAAAGCGCTTTGCACTGAAGATTCCAGCTAAGAGGCCATAGCAGCTGTAAAGCGAATAAAAAGCGAATGCAATTATCAGGAAATGGATCGGATTTGGTTTGATGCTAGAATTCCGGTGCGGACTCCTAAACCACCTATTTACAATTTGTTACGAATTGCGCAAAGATCCTTGACCTGGAAATGGATTTGAAATGAAAATGACGCAATGATTCGTTACTCGCTCCCACGCTCATGGATCCTCTACGATGCAGTTAAGATATCGAGTGCACTTATCGAAGCAAAAGCCGCTGTCCTATCCCTAAAGACGATCCCCTATCAGCGACGATGGGTCGAGGCTCTTCAACAAATGGAACTCAAAAGAGAGGTTGCAGGAACGTCTCGTATTGAAGGGGCAGAATTTACCGAGCGAGAACTCGACGCTGCGATGCGCGAGACACCCGAACAGTTAAAAACGCGGTCTCAGAAGCAGGCACGAGCTGCACTGCGAACTTATAGATGGATCGCGGAACTACAAAGAGATGTGCCGATTGATGCGAAATTGGTTTGCGAAATACATCGGCAGATGGTTGTGGGAGCCGATGACGACCATTGCGAGCCTGGGGAGCTCAGAGGCCAAGATCATAATGTTACATTTGGCACGCCTCCCCATCGAGGAGCGAATGGAGGGGACGAAGTAAGGAGTGCGTTTAAGGAGTTAGCAAATTCACTGCTACGCGAGTATCGAGATCACGATCCACTAATTCAGGCACTCGCGGCTCATTATCACATTGCAGCAATGCACCCGTTCTTAGATGGGAACGGCCGAACAGCTCGCGCCGTTGAAGCACTTCTCCTTCAGCGAGCAGGTCTAAGGGACAGTTCCTTTATCGCGATGTCCAATTACTATTACGATGAAAAAACTGCGTATTTGCAAACTCTAGCGGAGACCCGCAAGCAAGAACACGATCTCACACCGTTTCTAATTTTTGCTTTGAAAGGTATCGCGCTCCAAAGCCAACGGCTCCTCGCCGAGATTCAGCACGAAATATCTAAGGAGTTGTTCCGTAATCTTATGTTCGATTTGTTCTATCGGCTCCGTTCGCCGCGGCAGAGAGTTATAGCGGAAAGGCAGATAAACATTTTGAAAATCCTGTTAGGGCGAGACTACATAGAGTGGGAACAGCTAAGAGAGCTGCTGGCTCCCCTGTACGGGGCGCTGAAGAATTCGGTTAAAGCGATGATTCGTGACATGAACAATTTGCTTGACCTTGGCGCAATCAAGCTCGAGCGTATAGAAGAACGACGCCTGCGATTCAGCATCCGTCTTGAGTGGCCGACTGAAATCACAGAGACTGAATTCTTTGAAAAAATCCGCAAACTACCGAAAGCAAAGAGTCACTCATTTTTGCAAATAGACTGAAAGCTCGACTCTCGGACGCTGCGATGCGTTACCCTCGGCATAAAGTAATCATGTTTCAAAGCCTGGAATCATCGAATTGCACAGTGCAATACACCAGCAAGGCCAAGTGTCACTAATCTACTGAACGAGTACAGATTCTTGACCCTTCTGCGGAAGGGCAAGTACACTTGATGATTCGGAGTGGACCGCTGAGGCGGTCCGTGTGTGCTTGTATAGCGCGAAATTCGTCGGTTATTAATCGGGTGATGGGCGCCGCCAGCACGCACCAATGAAGGAGGATTGTTTTGCCAAAGCGCACATATCAACCGCGCAAGAGACGCCGGGCCAAGACGCACGGGTTTCGCGCGCGCATGAAGTCGGTAGGCGGCCGGAAAGTTCTTGCGGCGCGCCGCAAGAAGGGACGCCATCGCCTCACGCCCGAGTAAGAAAGGGCCGAAATATCCGCGAGAAGCGCGCATCGTGCGCAAGGCGGATTTCGACGCTGTTTACCGCAACGGGAAGCGCCGCTCGAGTTCCCACTTCACCGTGTTCCTGAAAGCGAACGACCTGCCGCAGAGCCGCTTTGGCTTCAGCATCAAGCGAGCGCTGGGCGGAGCGGTGACGCGCAATCGTATCCGGCGCCGCATTCGAGAAGTGGTAAGGCTCCATCGCGAGGAGATTTCCGCAGGATGGGATTTCGTAATTCACCCGAAAGCGAACGTGGAACATGCGGCGTTTGTGGCGCTGGAGAGCGATCTGGTGCGGCTGCTGAAAGTGTGATGGTGGAGTTGCCACAAATCGAGGAAGCCGGGCTGAAGCCCGGCACTACATCCGGAATGGAAGTGAGTGACGGCGGCGCAAGTGCCGCCAAGAATGTGGGAGTTCGCGTCGCGTTGTTCGCGCTGCGCTGTTACAAGGCGTATTTGTCGGTGCTGTTTGCGGGGACTTGCCGGTTCGAACCGACGTGTTCGCAATATGCTTATCAGGCGATTGAGCGATTTGGAGTTTTTCGCGGCATGTGGCTGGGCAGCAAGCGGCTGGCGCGATGCCATCCGTTCTCTGGAAAATTTGGATTTGATCCGATTCCGGATGAATCCTACGAAAACATTTTTGACGAAAAGCAACTGCAACTGAAAAACGATTACTCCGCGGCAAAACAGAAAATCGACCGTTCTGCTGCCATCAACGGAACTATTAAGGACGGGATACGTTTGTGAGTGAGCCGCAAAAAGACAAGGGCCTTCGCCCGGAACTGCGCATTTTAGTTGCTTCACTGTTGTCCATGTTCGTGATTATCGCTTGGGCGAAATTTTTTGCGCCGAAGGCGCCACCTCCTTCCCCGGAAACAAATAAACCCGCCGCAAGCTCGCCTGCGAATTCCGGACAACGCGTTCCGCCGATTGGCGGGACCAGCACGCCTACCGCTACGGCCGTTGCCGCGACCACTCCGCCAACGCCGGCGAAAGGCGAATCGCAAGAACGCAATATCGTGGTGGAAAACAGTCTGTATCGCGTGGAATTTTCCAATCGCGGCGGCGTGGTGAAGAGCTGGCAATTGAAAAAATATAAAGATGACGCCAAACCGCAGCGCGTGTTGGACGTGGTGCATCCGGACGCATCACAGGAGCTGAGCGCGTGGCCATTGAGCGTTTCGCTTAGCGATGCGAACCTCGATGAACGAGCGAATTCCGGATTGTTTCAGGCGACCGTGAAGGGTTCGGAGGCGCCGGCAACAATCAGTGCGCCTGGAGAACTGGACTTTTCCTGGAGCGACGGGCATCTGGAAGTTACGAAACATTTTAGATTCGGCGACAGCTACGTGGTGCAGACGGAAGTCAGCGCTAGGCTGGACGGCAAGCCGATTACGGCTGGACTTTCTTGGATGGGCGGCTTTGGCGACACCACGGTACAAAACCCGATTCCGGTGGAGACGGTGAGCACGTTTTACAGCGAAGGCGGCAAGCTGAACGATTTTGTCCACAAGAAATTAGAAGATCAGGGCAAGTGGGGACCGGCGCTGTGGCAAGGCGGCAAAAGTTGGGCGGGCATCGAAGACCGCTATTTCACAGCGGTGTTTCTAGCTCCGGCGGGCGCGGCTCCGGGCACGATCGAAACGCGCTACTGGAAAACCTGGCACACGATCAAAGTCACGGACAATGGAAAAACGGAAGACAAGGCCGAACCGGTGCCGCAGGTGGCGGCGGTGTATTCCGGGCAACCGACGACGATGCGGATTTTTGTTGGGCCAAAGGATTACGACGATTTGAAGCATATGAATCCGCCGCTGCAGTCGCTGGTGAATTTCGGCTGGATGGAAATTATCGCGGATCCGCTGTTCCACGCGCTGAAGTGGCTGCACAACTACATTCCGAATTGGGGATGGGCCATCGTTGTTTTGACGCTGATCGCCAACATGCTGCTGTTTCCACTGCGCATCTCGAGCTACAAGACGACGATGAAGATGCAGCGTGTTGGGCCGGAAATAAAAGCGATTCAGGATAAATACAAGAAATACAAAATAAACGATCCGCGCAAGGCGGAAATGAATCAGGAGGTAATGGCGATTTATCAGCGCGAAGGCATCAATCCAGTGGGCGGATGCTTTCAAATGCTGGTGCAGATGCCGATCTGGTTTGGGCTGAATCGCGCGTTGAGTTCGGCGATTGAGATGCGGCACGCGCCGTGGTTTGGCTGGATCACCGATCTGTCGGCGAAAGATCCTTATTACATTTTGCCGGTGATCATGGCGGCTTCGATGTATCTGGTGTCAAAGATGACGCCGATGACGTCCACCGATCCGCAGCAGCAGATGATGATGAAGTTCATGCCGCTGACGTTTGCAGGGATGTTCATCGTGTTTCCGATTTCGAGCGGGCTGGCTGTTTACATTCTAACCAGCAGCCTGGTGGGCATCGGGCAGCAGTGGTACTTGAATCGGACACATCCGGTGACAGTGCCGGTGAAAACTAAGGGCGGCAAGAAATCCTGAGCTGGAAGTCGCATCATGTGGCGAGTGTGTGTGGCGCGGAAGCTCAAGCTCGCGTAGAATATCGGGACGCGTCACGTCCCCGATGACCCAAAACTTAATTGAAAATGGCCAGCTGAATCGCGCCGCCGCCGCGGAGTCCCTGCAGAAATTTTTGAGTGAACTTTTTGCCGCTGCAAAATTCGATTTAAAAATTAACGTGAGCACACTTGCGGCGGGCACCGCTCCTGATACCGGCGGCGCCGAAGTGTTTGCAGATTTGAGTGGCAGAGACAAGGACCTGTTGCTGGAGCGCGGAGCGGAATTGCTGCACGCGATCGAGCATCTGGCGTTGCGCGCGTTGCGCCTCGAGCCTCCGTGGCAGGACAAAATGCTTTTGGATTGCGGCGGATATCGCGCGTTGCGCATTGAGGAATTGCGAATGACGGCGCGGGTGGCCGCGGAACGCGTGCAAAGTTCGCGGCAGCCTTTCAAATTAAATCCGATGAACGCGCGCGAACGGCGCATTGTGCATTTGGCGTTGCAGGAATTTCCGGGCGTGCGCACGGAAAGCATTGGAATGGGCGAGCAACGTCAGGTGGTGATTCATCCTGCAGATTCGAAAGCGGCACACTGAGTTTCCGCGCAACTGGCGGCTGCTATTTTGTCTCCCAGCCCTGCGAAGTGACGTTGCCATCAGCATCGAACCGCACGCGGTAAGTAAATGACGCGGGCCGATCCGACCGCATCGGCGGAAAACGCAATTCCAGAATTTCCACTACGGCCTCGGTTCCTTCCTTGTGAAACCGCGTGACTGGAAAGCGATCGAACCACAATACTTTCTGTACTTCGGGTAATTGCCGTGCGCGCTGGATCAAATCGTTCATTGGCGCGTCCGGAAAATATTTGTACGTAAAGGAAGCCTGCGCTGTTCCAGCGGGATCGGCGCCATCGGGAATTCCCGACGGCTGGGACAAATCGGTACGAAGTTCGTAAACGCCGCGCTGGGTGCGAATCAAACCATCCCAATTCAAGAGTGACGGCGGAAGCGGCAGCGCGCCGATGGACTCAACTTGAACGCCTTGAAACGCCGCGAACTTCTGCGTGCGTTCGAACGCTTTGTGATGCGCGACGATCGCCAGCGCCAGATAAAAGCAGGCCGCTATAAAGCCGGCGCGATTCCAGGTCGCGAAGCGAATGCGAGTTCCCCATCCGCGCATTGCCGGAAGCAAAATCAGCAGCGACAAAAACATGATGATCACGCCTACAGCTGCCAGAGAAATCGGAGCGCCGATAATCCGCGCCAGCGCAGCCACGGAAAATGTGAGCAGAACAAAAACCAGCCACACCAACAGCGAGCGCAGCCTGGCAAGCTTCGCGTCGCCGTAAACCCATGCGAGAAACTGCGAAATCAGCAGAATGCCCGCGAACGTGAAGTCCACGATGAAAATTAAATCCCAGGCGGGGCGCGACCATTTCAGTGGCGACCAGATCATGGTTCCAAACGTGGTGACGAGATCGAGCAAGATATGGCTCAGGATTCCCACGGCAAAGATGAGCGTCAAAATTGCGAAGGATGGCGCTTCCCATTTGAATTTGCGCGCAATCCAGCGAGTAAGCGCCGCAAGCAACAAAGAAAAAATCGGCAGCATCAGCAACGAGTGGGTGATGCTGCGGTGCCACGTAATCACCAGCAGATGATCACGCGAGAAAATGTCGCGCAGAACGTCGATATCCGGAAAAATCGCAGCGAGCATCAGCGACCAGGTGATAATGCGCCCGCGGGTGACCGGTTTAGCTGGAAACATATCGTCGCCCTTGCCGAATGCTTTGGCGATCAGCGCGCCTGCGATGCCGTGTGTGATGGTGTCCATATTTTGGAAGGTCTACGTACCTAGGAATTCTTCCTATTCGAGAAGATGATCATGCGACGTAGACCAGAGGTGATTTCTTCTGCGCAACTCTGCCGACTTTACTGCCATTGACTCCGTGGCGTTGTAAAGCGCTGAGCGCATCGGTAGCGGCGTCGGCAGCGATCGCAATAAGCAGCCCGCCGGAAGTCTGCGGATCGAACAGCAGATCGCGATATTCCTGCGAAACATTAGCGGAAAACTCAGCGCACTCACCAACGAATTCGCGATTATTTTTCAGCCCGCCGGGGAGATGGCCGTCCTTGGCTGCTTGCAATGCGCCAGGCAAATACGTGAACTGCGCGTGGTCGAATTCGAACGAAATAGTGTCAATTCCCTTCGCGGGATTTCCCAGCGCCATTTCGCGCGCGTGACCGAGCAAGCCGAATCCGGTAACGTCGGTGACGGCGTGAATTGCGTTTTCGTAACTTGCATGTGCTTCGATCTCGTGCAGGGCCTCGGCTGAGGATCGATTGAGAGTGCTCATGGAGTGGATCGCAGAGGAGACGGCATCTGCGGCAGCTTTGCCGTTCTTTAAAGCGGTTGAGATGACGCCGGTGCCGAGCGCCTTTGTAAATAGAAGAACATCGCCGGCGCGCGCGCCGACATTCTTCCAGATTCGTTTGGGATTGATGAGACCAGTAACCGCGTAGCCGAACAAAACGTCTTCGTTGCGCACCGAGTGACCACCAATCACCGTGCACTCTGCCTCCATCATTTTCGCCAGGCCGCCCTGCAAAATTTGCGCAAGTATTTCGGGATCGGCTTTTTCGGGAAAGCCAACGATCGAAAGCGAGGAAATCGGACGTCCACCCATCGCATAAACATCGCTAAGCGAATTGGCCGCTGCGATTTCTCCGAAAGTGCGCGCATCATCCACGATCGGCGTGAAGAAATCCACGGTCTGCACCAGCGCGCTTTTCTCATCGATTAGATACACTCCGGCGTCGTCGCTGGTTTCAAAACCAACGAGCACGTTCGGATCAGTTTGCCGCGGCAGTTGCCGCAAAACAGAGTCCAGCGTCCCGGGACTCAGCTTCGCCGCTCAACCAGCAGCCTTGGCCATCGACGTCAACTTCACGCGATCGGTCATCGAGCCTCCTATTGGCGCGCTATGATTGTGTCCTTCAGCATTATAGAGAGGATGCGAAAACTTTGCGCAGCGTAGCGCGGTCGGTAGCCAGCGCGAGTTGCGCTTTGTTTCTCGGGCGTGGTTACATCATGCGGTGCGTTCGACGATGCTTTGGGCGGTGTTTGAACAATGCCTTGGGACTTCTGGCTGATTTTTTTGTTTCTGAGCATCGTTCTGCCGTGGCGGGGACGAGAGCGAATGCGCCATTTCATGGCGCGGCCAGAAGTTTCAGGCCGCGAACGCATCCGCCTATATGTTTCGACAATTCTGTTCCAGTGGCTGCTCGCAGCGATTGTGGCTTGGCGAGCTCTGGCGCGAGGTTTGACGTTTTCTCAGCTTGGCTTGGGGAGAGAGAGGTTTGCATCAGCAGTTCTATTAAGCTTGATTGGCGCAACGGTGATCGCCTTTGGGCATTGGATGAACCTGCGGCGCCTGGCGGGTTCGAATCATCCAGCGGCAGAAAGACTTCGCGCGATGGCGGCGCGGCTGTTCCCACGGTCAGCGACGGAAACCGTCTTCTTTACAATGTTGGCGGCCACCGCTGGGATTTGCGAAGAATTCATTTTTCGCGGCTTTGTGATTGCGGCGCTTTTTGGCGCAGGGCTTTCCGATTGGATGGCCGTCGCGGTATCTTCGCTGATGTTCGGCGCAGCGCATCTGTACCAGGGAAAAGGCGGCAGCGTTGGAACCGGAATTCTCGGAATCCTCTTCGCGTCGGTGCGAATCGCTTACCGTAGTATTTTCCCCGTGGTAATCTGGCATGCAGTTTTGGACATCGTGGCTGGTATTGCTGGAGCGAGATACTTTGCGACTCGAACGGGCGGAGAGGCTGATCTTCGTTCCGAGCACGGTTAATTTAATACTATGACGACTAGTACGGTTCACATTCCATCAAAACAGGCTATCGAACGCGCCGCCAAGGAATTTAAGCTTGACCTAGATGACATGCAAGTCGAACAAATTCAACAGTATACAAGGATCTTATGGACCTGGAATGACAAGGTAAATCTAACCGCGATCCGCGATCCTCTGGAAGTTCTCTATCGGCATTTCTGTGAGTCGATGTACGGCGCTGCCCTACTGCCTGTGGAAAACTGTCGGCTCGCCGACGTAGGCTCTGGAGGTGGCTTTCCGGGCCTCCCACTTAAGATTATCCGGCCAGATCTGCAGTTATTCCTAGTGGAATCGAATGTTAAAAAAGCCACCTTTCTCGCGGAAGTCATTAGAGAACTTGGACTTACGGACGCACGCGTGCTAGTGAATCGTTACGAGGAGCTAGGCGAGGAAGTCGCTCCGTTGGACGTGATTTGTTCACGTGCTTTGGGGGATTTTCCCGATTTCCTGGCTTGGGCTGCGTCGCCGAGCGTTTCGGCCAAACAAATGTTGCTTTGGCTCGGCGGACGTGATCTGGAAGAGGTCCGTGCCCAAGCCTCGTGGACGTGGTCTGAGCCGGTTTCCATTCCCAAGTCATTGCAGCGCTTTTTGTTAATGGGTACGCGCGCGGAATAGATGTTTTGGCCCTTGGATTTTCCAGTCGATGTTCCACGTGGAACAGTTTCAGCTGATGAGCGAGCCCTGCGCCTAATAAGTGTTCCATGTGGAACAATTCCGGGCGCATGGTCGAACGGGACTCTTCCACAACTCATGTATGTTCCACGTGAAACATCTTGCATGCGAATATATACTTTGCTAAATTTTCGCCACGCTGAAAGCTGGAGGCGATTTGGCGAGAATCATTGCGATTGCAAATCAAAAGGGTGGCGTTGGAAAGACCACCACAGCGGTCAATCTTGCCGCCTGCCTCGCTGCCGCCGACCAGCCGACTTTGCTGGTCGATTGTGACTCACAAGCGAATGCTACCGCTGCAATCGGCTTCGCAAAGGATCCCTCCCGCAGAACTCTCTATCACGCACTAATTCTAAATGAGCCAGCCGATAGAATTATCCAAAAATCGCAAGTTGAGGGCCTGGATGTAGTGCCCGCCGACAAAAACCTCGCAGGAGCCGCAGTTGAGCTTGTAACCTCGGAAAATCGTGAATATCGGCTGCAAGCTTTTTTGGGTCCGCTACTACCCAACTATCGTTTCGTCATTCTCGATTGTCCGCCGGCACTCGACTTACTCACGCTGAACGGACTCGTGAGCGCGAACGCCGTTCTCGTTCCAATCCAGTGCGAATACCTGGCGTTGGAGGGTGTATCAGAACTTCTGGACACTTTGATGAGAATTCGGCGCACGCTGAATCCGAACTTGGAAATCGAAGGCATTCTGCTGACAATGTACGACGAACGGACGACACTATCCCGGCAGGTGGCGACGGATCTTCGCAGCTTTTTTGGTGCGCAGATCTTTCAAAGTGTCATTCCACGCAATGTACGCTTGGCAGAAGCGCCTAGTTTCGGTAAGCCTATTATTTTCTATGACATACATAGTAAGGGGGCGGAGGGCTACACGCAACTCGCCCAGGAGGTAATTGCCAATGCCGAGAAACGCCTTGGGACGGGGGCTCGGAGCGCTCATTCGGGAGCCTGAACCGGCCGCGCCAGCTGCAGAAGCGCCGCAAACTCTACCCACAGCCGCGACCCCCAGCGGAGCTGCCGTCGCTCCGGCGCGCGAGCCGGTACATTCCGGACCGCAGGAGATCGATATCGATTTGGTTGACCCCAGTCCGTACCAACCGAGAACGCGTTTCCGCGAAGAAGCATTAGATGAGCTGGCCCGTTCGATCAAAGCCAGCGGAATCATCCAACCCATCGTAGTTCGTCCCATTGGAAATCGCTTTCAGCTGATCGCTGGAGAGCGCCGTTGGCGAGCCGCTCAGCGCGCGGGGTTGACGAGAGCCTCGGCCATCATCCGGCAAGTTTCGGACGAACTAGCGCTCGAAATGACGCTGGTGGAAAACATCCAGCGGGAAGATTTAAATCCGATCGAAGCAGCCCGAGCGTTTGAGCGCTTGATGGAAGAATTTCAGCTTACGCAGGAATCGGTTGCTGAGCGCACTGGCAAGGATCGAGCCACGGTAGCGAATGCGGTTCGCTTGCTGAAGCTGGAACCTACGATTCAAGATTGGATTGAAGAAGGGAAGCTCAGCGCCGGCCACGGTCGCGCATTGTTGGCAGTGCTTGATCCGCAATTGCGCATGCGCTACGCGCAACGCGCCGCACGAGGCGGTCTGACAGTGCGGCACATCGAGCGCCTGGCTTCGCGCCATGCCCGAGGGCGAAAAGAAAAAACCGAGCCGCACATTGATCCCAACGTGCGCGAAGCACTGGATGAATTGCAGCGCCACCTTGGGACGAAAATCCTGTTGCGCCAGCGCACAAAACTGCGGCCGGGTCAGCTGGTCCTGGAATACTATGAAGACGCGCAGCTGATGGGACTCTACGACCGTCTGATGAAATAGGCATGAAGTAACCGATCGCGAGAGATATTCCTCGGAGAGAATTTTCCCAAAAAAGAAACGCCGCACTGCCCGTTGGTTCAGTAGTTGAATTCGACAACTCTCCGCTGCAGACGCGTTGACTTGCCCGCGCATCCCGCTAGAGTGACAGTACCGGCAGAAATTACGCCGAGGCGAAGTTTGGAGTGTGGGAATCTTATGACGTGGAAATGGCCCGGCAGTTCAAGCAACGGCAGCGGCGAAGAGTGGACCGGCTTTATAGATCAGGGCGTGACGATGGAAGGCACGCTGCAGGTTACGGGAACATTTCGCGTTGACGGAAACGTTAAGGGGAATATCATTTCCGAACAAACTTTGATTCTTGGCGAGAATGCTAAGGTCGAAGGCCAGATCGAAGGCAACCGGGTGGTCATCGCCGGGCGCTACGACGGCGTGATTTTCGCGAAAGGCCGCGTCGAGATTCAGGCCAAGGGCGTGGTTACGGGCGAAGTTCATTCGCCGTGCCTAGTGATCGACCCGGGCGGAATCTTCGATGGACGGTGCCACATGCTGGCATCATCCGACACCTCTACGAGTGCAAGTGTGACCATTCCGATTCGCGCGCTGAGCCAAGTTTAAGCTCGGCACGCCTTCAGCTAGATAAATAGTTTAATATATTACTATATAATACATAAATGAGTTACACTGCTGGCCTATGGCGTCGCCCAGCCGGTGCCACAGAGCATTGACACCCGCCAATAGCGCGACTATTGTCATTGCTGGAATTTCGAAAGGAACCGGCAAGAGACTGTGAAAGTCCTGGTGATCGGCGGCGGCGGGCGCGAACATGCACTGGTGTGGAAGCTTCGCGAGAGCCCACGTGTGGAAAAGGTTTGGTGCGCGCCAGGAAATGGCGGTATGGCTGAAGATGCGATTTGCCTTCCGGTTGAAGCGCATGATGTCGACGGGCTGGTGGCGCTGGCCGAAAAGCTGCGCCCGGATCTGACGGTCATAGGTCCCGAATTGCCGCTGGTCAGTGGCTTAAGCGACGCGCTACGCATGCGGAATCTAGCGGTCGTCGGCCCGTCGCAGATCGCGGCACAGCTTGAAGGTAGCAAGATTTTCGCAAAGCAATTCCTCGCGCGGCATTCGATTCCCACCGCCAAGCTTTATGGCGAGTTTGCCACTCCAGACGAAGCTTATGCCGCACTGGCGAGCGTTCCCTACCCGGTGGTGGTGAAAGCGGACGGCCTGTGCGCGGGCAAAGGTGTGTTGCTGGCACAGTCGGAGAGTGAGGCGCGAGATTTTGTCACGCGAGCGATGCTGATCCAGGAGTTCGGCGCCGCGGGCAAGCGAGTGATGCTCGAAGAGACGCTCGCGGGCGATGAGCTCTCGTTCATCATCGTCACCGATGGCGATAAATATGCGGTGCTGGCTCCTACCCGCGACCATAAACGTGCCTTCGACGGCAATCGCGGCCCCAACACCGGCGGAATGGGTGCTTATTCGACCGATGATTTGATGTCCGCAGAATTGCAGGCGACGATTGAGAAGACGATTGTAGAGCCTACTCTGAATGGCTTATCAGCGGATGGCATCCGCTACCAGGGATTTCTCTACATTGGCCTGATGCTGACTGACAACGGGCCCAAAGTATTGGAGTTCAATTGCCGGTTAGGCGACCCGGAAACGCAGGCGATTCTGGCTCGAGCGGATTTTGATCTTGCGGAGGCACTGGTAAATCTGTCTACGAGGCGATTCGATCCAAATGAATGGAAGTGGAAGCCGGGTGCAAGCGCATGCATTGTCATCGCCTCAGGCGGATACCCGGGAAGATTCGAGACTCGGAAAGTGATTGATGGACTAACCGGTGTAACAAATAGTTCCGGTGTTAAAGTTCTGCATGCAGGTACTAGGAACCAAGGCGATGCTCTGGTTACGAGCGGTGGCAGGGTCTTGGGTGTCACCTGCTTTGCGCCCACTTTGGAGGCCGCACTTTCGAACGCGTACGCCACCGCCGCGAAAATTCACTTCGACGGTATGCATTATCGCACCGACATTGGCGGTGGGCCGGGCAAAGCCCGCTCGGCCAGGGATTGAAACCGTGCCTTCCGTCGCGCATTTGTTCCGAGCGGCTAAGCGCAGGCTTTCCATCGAAGAAGTCCAAACGGCAGACGTAGTCGCGGATTCGGGTTTTGCAGGTTGCGCGCACGCCCGAAAGGGCGGCAGCCGCCAAGTGCTTCTGGTGGACAAGGAAACTCTGGATACGATGGAACTTCGACCTGGCGTCATTCGAGAAAACATCACCACCGAAGGATTGAATGTAAATGGCCTGGAACTCGGGCTGCGGCTGCGAGTCGAAACCGTTCTCCTGCAAGTTAGCGCCGTTTGTACACCGTGCGACCAGCTGGAAAAGGTGCGTCCCGGTTTGCGCCGGGAGATGTATGGTAGGCGCGGCATGCTGTGCCGCGTACTGCAGGGTGGAACGATTCGCGCGGGCGACGCAATTCAGCGGGTGGCAGCAGCTTCCTCTTAACTTTGCGAGAAGATTTTCGCAGAAGACTACTGCGGCGGGTCAGCGCGACGGCGTAGCGACGGCGCTTCCGTTGGATGATTCTTGTCCTGTTTCACTCGTTCGATCGGCTCGGCAGGCGGCACCAACCATTGAAACCCGTGCTCTTCCTCGTAAGTTCCCATAACAAAATGGCGGTCTGGATAAATCAGAGGGATCGCCGCGCGCAGAAAAGTGTTGGCCTCCTCCCTGACGGCCTTTTGCGCTTGTCCGTTGCTGATAAGCGATACCGCCTTCGAGACTTTTGTGTCCGAGTGGGCAAGCTTTTCGAGAGTCGGCTCATTGCCTTCGAGCAGTTGCTGCAAGGAAGGCCCTTTGCATGTACCCGGGTAACACGTTTCGACGAGCTTGCGCGGCGCATGTTTTTCAGGCGGATAAATTTGTTCGAAGCGCGGACGCAGCACGCGCGTCTGCCAATAATCTCCACGTGAGGTTATATTGGTCTGCGACATGCGGTATTCCACGGTCCATACTTCGGGTCCGTAGTCGCGCGGTCCGAACCCAATCACCACCAATTCGAAAAGCGGCTGGTCGGGCGGAAAATCCAGTTTGTGATGTAGCCGCGCCGCAAGTGGCGTCAACTTCTCCAGAAACGCGACTCCCATCTGTTCAAGGTCGGCTTCCGCTTCGCCGCTATAGCTGCCCTGATAGCGCGGGTCCGACGTTCCGGCGCGCGTATAACCTTTGTCCATTCGAATGGGATTGGGGTCAGCCGGAATGCGCCATTCCGAGGAGCCGAAAAGTACCGCGACGTGGCGGCCGTCTACAGACATCACGCGCGGCGGCGCGGAGCCTGCTTCAATCGGTTCGTCCAGCGCGGCGAAGGTAATGCTTTCTTGCGTGGCGTGAATAATCACGCGGCCGCCGGCGAGCGTCGCAACGATCTCGTCGTCCTTGTCTTGCGCCGATACTGACTCGGAAAGGGCCGCGCCTAAGGTAAAAATTAGGAAAAGAGCAAAGCTATATCGGAAGCCTTTGCAGCCGGCGACATCCTGGTGTGCTTCATGACGCATCGCTCACAGTTTACTCCTGCTGACCCACGACCGAAGAAGAATCCATCGACCGTCAAGAGGTATCACAGCGGAGCAGCTTCCGGTAAAATAGAAGTCGACAAAATCAGGCAAGGAATAGGCATCTATGGCACTGAAAAAGACAAAAAGCATCATGCACGGCGGCAAGCGCCTGAGCGAAATTCTGGAAGCGCACCAGTTATTTTTCTCCGGCAAAGACGGCGGCGTACGCGCGGACTTAAGCGGAGCGAATTTAAGTGGTGCGGACTTGAGCGGCGCAAATTTAAGCGGGGCGCTCTTGCCGAACGCAAATCTCGAAGGGGCGGACCTGCGCAAAGCCCGGCTTCCACATACCGACCTAACCGGAGCGAATCTTCGCAAAGCCGACCTGCGCAACACCGACCTAACCGAAGCAAACTTGGCCGGAGCGAATCTTCAGGAGGCGCAGGCGAGTGGTGTGGAGTTTTTTCGCTGCGACCTGTCGAATACGAATTTCAAGAACGCGCTTCTTCGCAACGCGAATTTTCGGCTAGCCAATGTGACCGGTGCAAAATTTTCCGGCGCGGATATGGGCGTCGCCATCCTGCGAGAAACGGATTTGACGGGCGCGGACCTGTCTGGCGTGGACCTCTCCACGACGTTGATGCCGCGGAACTTTCCATCGGGAAAGTCGGTCTCGGCCCAGACTGGAACCAAGCCGGCATGAGATTCTTCACATTTTCAACTTGCGCTTTCTACACGTAGAAATTGGTGTGAACGCATGGTAGCCTCGCGCTAAGCTCCTCGTCTGGAGTCCTGTGGCTACAGCCAGCGCACAACTCGATCGTCCTGCAGTGCGCGAACGCGTGCTGGATGTGCTACGGGTCCTCCTGACCGAACTGGGCAGCGAAGGTGCCTTGCCCATCCTCGGTCCCTCATCGCATCTCGATCGCGAATTGGGTTTGGGCAGCCTGGAACGTGTGGAACTACTTGCGCGGCTGGAAGCGGAGTTTGCCATTCGCCTTCCCGATCGCATCGCAGCGGAAATCAATACGCCGGAAGAACTCGCCGAAGCGGTCCTTGCGGCAGTTGGTAAGGATGCGCAGTCTGAAGAAGCGCCATCGGCTCTGCGCGCTTCGGTTTCCACCAATCAACTGCATCGCGCTGCTGCGGGCGAAGATATCTTCGCTGCGGAGACATTAGTCGAGGTCTTGCGCTACCGCGCCCTGCGTGACGGCGAGCGCACTCACCTGCACATTACGGAACATTCCGACACTGGCGAGAAAACTCTGACACTGACCTTTGCCGAACTTTACTCCGCAGCGCAAAGCTGTGCCGCGGAGTTGGCACGGCGCGGCGTTCCCGCCGGTGGACGTGTGTCGCTGATGTTGCCAACGTCGCGCGCATTTTTTGTTTGCTACGCAGGTATTCTGCTGGCCGGTGCGATTCCGGTTCCAATTTATCCGCCGTTTCGCGCCGATCGTATCGAAGAGTACGCCGAGCGCCAGTCGGCCATACTCAATAACGCGGGAGTTTGTTTGCTGCTGACGTTCCGCCGCGCGGAAGCCGTCGCGAAATTATTGAAGCCGCGCGTTCGTTCGTTGCAGTCGGTCGCCGACGCGGAAAAACTACTGGCAGCCGCGGACAAAGCTCCGCCACCCGCGCCAGGCGCGTTGCCCGCGCATCTTTCCGGAAGCCGCGTGCGCAAGGCTAGCGACATCGCACTCTTGCAATACACGTCGGGATCAACCGGAGATCCAAAGGGCGTAGTACTGACGCATGCGAATTTACTGGCGAACATTCGCGCGATTGGCGAAGCGGTGCAATTAACGTCAGAAGATGTAGGCGTCAGCTGGCTTCCGCTTTATCACGACATGGGTTTGATCGGCGCGTGGCTCACGCTGCTACACTACGGTATTCCGTTGTGTGTGATGTCGCCGTTAGCGTTTCTCACGCGTCCGGAACGCTGGTTGCATGCGTTTCACAAACATCGCGGAACGATTTCTGCCGCACCCAATTTTGCGTACGAATTGTGCGTTCGAAAGATTGCCGACAAAGATATGGAAGGCGTGGACCTCGGTACGTGGCGTGCTGCGTTAAATGGAGCAGAGCCTGTGAATCCGGAAACGCTGGAGCGCTTCGAACAACGGTTCGCAAAATATGGCTTCCGCCGCGAAGCGCAACTGCCCGTGTACGGTCTCGCCGAAGCTACTCTGGCCGTCACCGTGCCGCCGCTCGACCGCGGTCCCCGTATAGATGTGATTGATCGGGAAATATTCAGCGCGCAAGGGCGCGCCGTTCCCGCGTCCGCAAATCCCGCGACCATCGCTTTCGTTTCCTCGGGCAAGGCAGTGTTCAATCATGAAATACGGGCCGTGGATGACGGCGGCACCGAAGTCGCCGATCGCACCGAAGGTTTCCTGTGGTTTCGCGGTCCGTCCGCGACCAGCGGTTACTACGATAATCCCGCGGCAACGGAAAAACTATTTCCACTTGGCCCGGCGGACGGCGACGAATTCGCCTGGCTGAACACCGGCGATCGTGGTTATCGCGCGGACGGCGAACTTTTCGTCACGGGCCGCGTGAAGGACATCATCATCAAGGGCGGCCGCAACCTTTATCCGCACGAAGTCGAAGAACTGGCGGGCCGCGTCGCAGGAATACGCAAGGGCTGTATCGTGGCGTTCGGTTTGAAGGATTCGAGTAGCGGGACGGAAAAATTGGTGATCGTGGCGGAGTCGCGGGAAAGCGATCCATCCCGTCAAGCGGCCATCGCCTCCGCGATCACCCAGGAAGTTTCGCAGGGCTTGGGACTTCCGCCGGACCGGGTCGAATTAATTCCACCAGGAAGTATTCCCAAAACGTCCAGCGGAAAATTGCGGCGTGAAGAAACGCGCGAACTTTACCTGCGAGGAACGCTCAGCGCGAAAAAAGCTCCGGCATGGCTGCAGATTGCGCGCCTCGGAACATCGGGAACGCTGAAGAATATATTTCAAGGCGCGATGGCAGGTGTGCGCCGCAGCCTGGGAATTCTGTATGGCCTGTATTTTGTTGGCCTGTTCGCACTCTGCATCATTCCAGCGTGGGCGGGGCTGTTGTTTTTCCGCGACCCTGGTGCCGCTGGACGCTACACCTCGACGGCGCTGAAAATTCTATTTTTCCTTTCGGGCACGCGGGTCCGAGTTGTAGGCAAGGAACACATGAACGCGCCAGGCGCGAAAATTTACGCTGCGAATCACACAAGTTATTTTGATGTGCTTCTCTTGATGACGGGATTAGGAGTTCCCTACCGATTTATTGCAAAGGACGAAGTTCACAGGATGCCGATCATCGGTACATTCCTGCGCAAAATGGGCCATCTTTCTTTTGTACGCACCGACGCCAACGCGCGCCGCGACGCCGCACAACAAATCGAATCCAGCGTACGCGGCGGCCATTCCGTTTTTGTTTTCCCGGAAGGCACTTTCGTTCCGGAAGAAGGTGTCCGTCCGTTTCAGCTCGGCGCGTTCAATGCGGCCGTTGGCACTGGAGCCCAGGTTGTGCCGGTCTCGCTCCGCGGCGCCAGGCACTTCCTTCGCGATGGAACATACCTTCCAAGGCCGGCGGCAGTAACCATCACGCTTTCGTCGCCGCTATCGCCGAAAACCATGGAACCCGATTCGTCCGATTGGCACGAAGTCGTTCGTCTTCGCGACGCCACGCGCGAGCAGATTGCGCGTCATTCCGGAGAACCACTTCTCTAAAAATCTCGGCTTTTGGGCATATTTATCTTTATAGAGAAATACTTTACACGTCCCGATCTTGCGAGAAATCCTTTTTCGATCGTTGCCGGCTTCGACTTCGGTTGCCCGGCGCAGGCAGAAGGGGCCCATGCGGCAGGCGTGGGCCCGTTGCTCCGTCTGCTCGACAGCCGCGCTTGCGTCAACGGTCCTGGTTGGGAAAACAAATTCACTGCAACGTGTAAATCACGGTGATGAACGTGTCGATTTCCACAGGCTGTCCGTTCAAGTAGGTCGGTCTGTAGTGCCATTGCCTGACCGCTTCCAACGCCGAATTGACAAACAGCGGATCGCCACTCACGACTTGTAGTTCCTGTACGCTTCCGTCCGTCCCAATCAACGCATGCAGTTCCACCTTGCCGCTTCTCCGGGTTTGTCGAGCCAACGGCGGAAATACCGGCTCGATGCGGCGAGTCAATAACGCCGGATCGATATGCGATTCGTGGATTCGCTTTTTTTCGTGCGGAACGTCTTCGACCTGTGGTCTCTGCGGGCGAGTGTCTGGAATTCCGATCAATCCTCGTGGGTCTCCGTTGACGGCTGAATTGGCAATGGACTCGGGAATTTCTGGCGGACCCTGTACATCTTCCCGCTCGAGAGTGGGAGCGGTAGGAGGAATTCTGCGCGGCTCGAAGCAGTAAAGACAACGCACAATGTGAATGGTTCCGGTTGACGGCTGAGTCGGTTGCCGTGGCGCCGGGCTATTTCGGTAAGGTGGAACCGGCACTACAATTCTTTCCGTCAATTCCGCGGTTTTCGCAAACAATGGGGCAATCACGAATACTGCTAAAGCCGTGCTTTGCAACACAATCGAAATTACAATCGCGCGGCGCTTAATTTTTCTTTCTCGCGCGTTCTGTTCCGCGTCGCCTTCTACCAGGCACCCGCTGAAACTGCCCGCGCACAGCTCCGCCTTTACTCGTTCTTCGCTGGACATCACACACCTCCAAACAGAATTTTTGCGAGCTTTCAGATTTTGCCGCGCCAGCTACCGCAAGCTTAAATTTGCCTTGTGGTCTCTGGCGCGGCGCTCGCAGGGATGTGAGGTGCGCGCGTCCTCATGCTCTTGGACACCGCCTGAGTAGTTCGGTTCCCCGAATTGTTTGCACGGTTGCAGCTCCCAGGCACAAAGGGTCTGAGCTAGCCAGACTTGCAGACGAACAAGCCCCAGCCCGAGAGATGTGCCAGAAGTATCGTCTTTTCCGCGTAATACAGGATTTCTGTAACGTTTTAGCCCTCAGCTGCATCTTGTTCCATGAGGACGTGGATCCAATTCACGGATGGCCGTTGAGCGGTCATCGGAGGGCTTTCCATGGAACGGCATAATCCCGAAACAGTCGGGGTGCGCCGCACCGGCTGGGCAGCTCTGGACCGCGATCCGCAGCTGGACACCGTAGAATTTCATTGTCCCCACTGCGGCCACCGCGATCAGAAAAATGCCCGCCGCGAGCGCACTCAGTATCACTTTACGGACGGCTTCATGCAGGATTTGCAAGGCGAAGTCACGCAGTGCCACTCTTGCAAACGCTATCTTCGCGTAGTTCCCATTGTCTTGCTGCACGATCAGGACGAGACGCGGCGCTTCGCTGCGGTGTTTGCAGATGAGACGCTGGCTGTCGCCGGCTAATCACAAAATCGCAAAAAGCTCGGTGCAGAAATAAAAAGCGCCTCGGGGGGAAAGATAACCCGGGGCGCTTCTGTTTTTTCAATTTCGTGTAGCCGATCCGATCCTAGCGGTTAGCGCCAGCAACGCGCGCGTGCATCCCAGTAGCGATGGCGTGGCCCGTAATACGCATGGTAACCGTAGCGATATCGTGGACCAGCGTATGCCACATATCTTGGACCCCAATAAGGCGCGGGCGCTGCGTAATACCCGCCTACTACCGCGGGTCCGCCGAATCCCACAACGACTCGCGGCCTTGCCGATGCCGTGCCCGCTCCCAGGAAGGCCAGAAAACCTCCCATCAACGCGACTCCCAAGACTGCTTTTCGAGCCACTCCACTTTTAGCTACTCTCTCTAGTAGTTTCATTTTGTCCTCCCAACCTGCATATGAAACACAAGCTTGCAGAAAAGGTTGCGGCGCCTCTTTCCTGCGGGGAGGATCAAACTGTTGGTATTAACAGTTGAACTGATCAACGCGTAATCTACTGCTCGCGAGGTGATGCTCTTAAAACGAAAAGCGCTCCGTCCGCTCGGAGCGCTTTTTCATCGTTGGGCTGAATCTTTATCACTATGACTTACTGGTGATCGCGGTCGTGATCATGATCGTGGTCGCGATAGTGCTCGTGGTCCTTATCATCCCAGTCGCGATCACTGTGCCAACGGTTTCCTTCCACATCCCACCACCTGTGCGAGTGACCCCAGCAGTATTCCCGCGCGTTGTGTAATTCCACGCGCGCGTGTTCTGCTTGTCTACTCTCATAACCGTGGTGCTCGATTGCCTCGTGCAAATGGTGATCCGCCCTGACGACGCGCTCCTGGCAATCATCAGCTTTAGTGATTCCCGCTCCGGCAAACAATGTCAAACCGACGGCTAATACCGACGTTCCGATAATCGATTTCCAGTTTCCCAGGTTAATTTGATGTCGCATAGTTGCTCTCTCCCGTTCGAGTCCTAGTGTGTGATTGCTGGTTCGAATGCTGGGCTGAACGTACCTTGCCGCAGGGACTCTCCGCTATACAGCGTAACGGGTAAGACCTGTGGCGAGTATTTGTAAGCTTGGTCTGTGACGATTGCGGAGCTAATACGCCTGCAGCACTGGATCCACTTCCATGTGGTATTTCTCGAGTCCTGAACGAATCACTTCGAACGCATCATCCACATTGTCCGCAAACTGCAGCAGTTTGTACTCGGCTTCATTGATCGTGCCCCAACGCACCATGGCTTTCCAGTTCAACACTTCATCCCAATATTTTTTCCCGTAAATCAAAATCAAATTGTCCTTGGGTAATTTGCCTGTCTGCAAAAGCGTCATCATTTCCCACAACTCATCCATCGTGCCGAAACCGCCGGGAAAAACGATCAGCGCTTTGGCAATCTGCGCGAACCACAACTTGCGCATGAAAAAATAGTGAAAGTTAAAACTCAATTCCGGGCTGATGTAGGGATTGGCAAACTGTTCGTGCGGCAACTCGATGGAAAGCCCGATCGATTTTCCTCCCGCTTCGTACGCTCCGCGGTTCGCGGCTTCCATGATTCCCGGCCCACCGCCCGAACAGACCACGAATCGCCGAGGCCTGGGGCCCAGCGACATCGCCCACGTAGTGATCCTATGCGAGAGTTCTCGGCACTCCTCGTAGTAGCGCGACATTTCCAGCGCGTTCTTCGCCGCCGTCAAAGCTTGCCGGTGTCGTGCTTTTGCTTCCGGGCTCTTGCCCGGCTTCGCTTTCTTCAGCCGTTCCAGCCGCGCCAGCGTATTTTCTCTTGAGTGAATGCGCGCGGATCCGAACATCACAATGGTGTCGCCGATTCCTTCGCGTTTCAATTGCGCAAGCGGATTGATGTATTCGGCCAGAATTCGCAGCGGCCTTGCCGGAGTGCTCTCCAGAAATTTCGGATCTTCGTGCGGCGCTTTCGGCGCATGCTGCGGCTTCGGCTTCACTGGCTTCGCGGACATTCCCTGCCTCCCAAACCCCGATTAGACGAACTTTCATTGTAGGTACAGTCGCCCATCGCGGCAACGCCGCGGCCTCAACCGGCGTCGAATTGAGTACACTCAGTAGCACCGCCACTCTTGTTTACCGTGAACGGGCTGTGCGCGGTGTAAGCCTGACAAAGATTGAGAAGGCAGCATGACCGACAAACTGCTCCGATCAACGGTTCTGGTCTTTGTTGTTCTGTTTTGCTCGATCGGTGCCCGATCTGTCAGAGCTCAAGCTCCGGAAGGCCCGCTTCCCCCTCCTCCTCCCGGCACTAAAATTCAGCCTACTCCACCCGACGTCTTGGAGAAAATCACTGCGCGGGTCACTCTGGTTAACACGCCCGTCACCGTACGCGATGCCAACGGCGCCATGCTGCACGATCTCGATGAACAGGATTTTCTTGTCACCGATAACGGCGTTCCGCAGAAGATCACTCACTTCGACGTCGGCGGCGATCCGATTTCGCTGGTTATCCTCGTTGAGACCAGCTCTCGTGTGGATTCGTTTCTCCCGCAACTCCGCAAAACCGGCATTCTTCTCTCCGAACAAGTCATGGGACCCGACGCGGAAGCAGCAGTCATCGGGTTCGACGATTCCGTGAAGACACTGCAGGGCTTCACGCGCAGCCACGATGCCATCGAGGCCGCGTTTTCCGGACTCAAAACCGGCGAATCGGGGATTTGTCTTTTTGACGCCATGTCCGCCGGCGTGGAAATGCTCTCTGGCCGTCGCAAGCCTACTCAGGAAGCGCCAGTGCCCGGCCGCCGCATTCTTCTGATTATTTCCGAGGCGCTCGATACCGGTAGCGACGCGCGGCTCGGTGAAGTCTTGCGTCGCGCCCAACTCGAGAACGTCACAATGTTCAGCGTTGGCCTGTCCACAACGCGCGCAGAGCTGCAATCCAAGCCGCGCGAGAATGCGCCGACTCCTATTACGCCGCCCGGCACGTTTGGAATGCCTCCGCCTCCGGGCACCGTGCAAACGCCCACCACCGAAGCCAACCAGCAAAACGCGGGCATTGACCTGGTCGAACTGACCAAGGTGCTGGTCGAGCACACAAAGAGCGCCGCGACCAAGCACTCTCTCGAAGTCGGCGCAGTGGCTACGGGTGGCGGCTACTATTCCACTTATAAAGGACGTTCCATCGAAAACGCGATCGACGAAATCGGCGGTGAACTCCACTCCCAATACATGATCAGCTACGAGCCAAAATCTCGCTCCCAAGATGGCCAGGACTTCGGCTACCACCAAATTTCCGTTTCACTCGTCGCCGACAAAGCGCCAGGCAAGAAAATCACCACCCGCCCCGGCTATTACATTCCACCGCCAGGCTCATAGCGCACCGAATTCTTAACTGTCGAATTTTGTTACGATTTCACTTTGTGATGTCTCGGGTCGTCAATGACAAATCCGACCAATGTTATTTCGCTGCGGCTGGCGACGTCAGCCGATGAACGCGCTCTTCGCGCACTAATCGAAGCCTCCGTCCGCGTCTTGCAGAAAAACGATTACACTCCAGAACAAATCGACGGAGCTCTCGGCACGCTACTCGGCCTCGATACGCAACTCGTCGCCGACGGCACCTACTTTGTCGCTGAAGCCAGGGCCGCGTGCGCAAGAATCATCGTCGGCTGCGGCGGCTGGAGCCACCGCAAAACACTCTTCGGGAGCGACCACGCCCCAGTACGCGAACCAGATTTTCTGGATCCCGCGACCGACGCCGCAAAAATTCGCGCTTTCTTCATCCATCCCGATTGGGCGCGTCGCGGTATCGGCAGCAGGATTCTCGAAGCCTGTGAATCCGCCGCCCGAGCCGCCGGCTTTTCTCGCTTCGAAATGGGCGCTACGCTTACGGGCGTCCCACTCTACTTAGCCCGTGGCTACCACATCGTCGAACGAATCGAAGTCCCGCTGCGCAACGGCGCCGCCCTCCCCATAGTGCGCATGGCCAAATCCAATGAGCAGGGGTAGATAGGTTCGTCATTCCGAGCGAAACGACCGAAGGTTCCGACCCGGTCGGAAGGAATCTCTCTTCGATGGCAGCCACGCCACTACACAATCTGCTTCCAGAAACCAACTTCTCGCGATGCCAGCAACGCATCCTTGCGCGCATTCCAACGCAAAAAGTGACCCGTCTTCGTGTGCGCCGTGTGATGCTCGCGCGTCTCCCAGATTTCATGCAACAAAAATGCGCCTGGCCCCTCAATCGACCGGTGCAGGTCGTAGCGCAGGCAGCCTTCTTCCCTTCGCGTAGGCCCGATCAGCGCGCGCAACTCCGCTTCCAGCATCATTGCTTGGCCTTCACGCGGCCGCAGAATCACCGCCAGCGTCACGGCGTCTTTCGGCAACTTTCCGTTATTACGGGATTTTCTGCCACGTGGTCGTGATCGCTTCTTGCCGCCGCCGTGCCTCGTCTTCTTGGCCATAATGGCGGGGATTGTACTCTAACTACCCCAATTGGCAAGCGAATGGCAGTATGCAGGTCTGATAGACCTTTTCGGCGGCGCCGAAAGCGTCAGGCAAATCAATGACGCGATTCAGGAAACGCTCACAGCTCTTCCTACGAATTTCCCCGCATAATCCTGCGCGAACTGAAAAAATGGCATTGCCTCGTTTTTCGTAACATCGCGCACCGCTGACGTCACCATCGCGGCTTCGCCGCGGCGATAATGATTGTAGTCTTCGATGACGCCGTCCGCCTGCCATGGCGGCAACCCCAAGCTCACCAGAGCTTCTCGCATCGCGTCAGGCGTCACATCCACATAATCAGTCTGTTTCCCCAGTGCCTTGGAAAGTTGCTCGGCGATTTCCGTGTGCGTAAGCGCTTCAGGACCGGTAATGTTGTAAGTCCTTCCCTCATGCCCGGATTCGGTCAGCGTTCGAACCGCCACGGCGGCAATGTCGCGGACATCCACGATGCTCACTCTGCCATTTCCCGCAAGGCCGTAGAATTCGCCTTTTGCTGAAATCGTGGAACGAAAATTCAGCAGGCCTTGCATGAACAAATTCGGCCGCAAGAACGTGAAAGGGATACCTGCCCGGCGGATATAACTCTCCACCGCTCCGTGATATCGCTGGAAACGGCCGTCGGCTCGTTCGTCCGCTCCCAGTTGCGACAGCTTCACAATATGCCGCACGTTACTTCTCTTTGCGGCATCGACAAGGCTACGTTGTAATTTTTCTACTTCGGGAGAAGAAGGAATCAGAAGGAATACGCGGTCCACGCCAACCAGACTGCGTGCAATACTTTGGGGTTTGTTGAAATCGCCCTCTGCGATGTCCAATCCCGGCAGAGTAATCGCTCGCGCATGAGCTCGACTGCGCACCAACGCCCTGACCGATGCACCCCGAGCCCAGAGTTGCTTTACGAGTTCGGTTCCGACGTTACCGGTGGCACCTGTCACCAGAACCATTTCGTACTCCTGGTGTTCGAGGCGCAGCACTTATTTTGATGTGATTTTGGCTCAGACGGTTTCCAGTAAACCCCCGACAATTCCCCAAGCGTCAGCCCAAGGCGAAGCGAGCAGCCCTCTTCGCGTGTTCGAATACAAGAGCCAAACTTAACGTCTCACTTTTCGTCGTTCTTACGACCCGCATTCAGGCTGTCAAAATTCATTACCGTATTCAGCACCAGCGAGTACGTTCCCTGCGTTTCGCCCCGCCATACCGGATTAATGGAAAACATCACCACGTGCCCCTTGCCGTACAGCGCATCCACCACCGCGGGATGCTGTGCAATCTCGCCACCGCCTTCCACCAGGCCCGAAATCAGCAGGTCCTTGGCATCGGCATAACGCAACACCACACGCGCGCGCATCGCCGGCGGAATCACTCGCGAATTGTTGTATCGCTGTTCGTCCGTGACGTTTGGATTTTCCCAAACTTCCGTTTCCGGCTCTTCGGGAGCTTCCATTCCCAATCTTCCCACGGCAAAATCAGGATCGTCTTTCGTGCCGCGTCCGGTTGGGCGCTCGCCCATTTCCGGTCCCAACTTTCTTCTACGGCGCGAACCCGCAATACTGCTCAGCGAAAAAACCGGCCCATTGTCGCAATACGCAGCCACCTTTTCGCTGTAGCCATACGCAATTGGGCTGGCGCCGTCCACCAGCCGGGTTCCCACCACCGAGCCAACGATTTTCATTTTCTCGGCGTGGCTGCTGCTCACACCGGTTGTGATGCCGATTCCAACGGCGAATTGCGAAGTGTCCATCACTGTTAAAAGCACGCCGCCGTCGTTCACAAATTTTTGCAACTTCGCCACGCCGTCCCAGCCAAGCCCCGGTCGAATGTCGGCGGTTGCATCATTTGGGCCGACAAGGTTCGGCGTTTCCGGAGTGTTCTGCCAAGGCAGCGGATTTCCCCAATCCGTCGGAAGGCCATTGATGATGTTTTCCAGCGAACCACCCCAGCCAACCGGGGGGAAAAGTATCACGTCGTATTTTTCGCGCAGGTCGAGCGTCCCGGCAATGGTTTGTGTGCTCGCGCAATCGTACGGAATTTGCAGCTTATCCAGCGCCAGCCGCCACCAGCCTTCGGTTTGTGTTCCCAGCCACGAATGAATAAGCAGAATTCGCGCCGCGCGAAGCGGGTGCGATTTCATGCTCGGCGCGGTGCTAAGCGCAACAGCCTGCAGCCCCAGCTCTTTGCTTGCCGCATCCAGTTGCGAAGCGTCGCTGGCTTTCACCAGAATTGTTCCCGCTGTGAATTTTCTTCCGCCAGCTTCGAAGGCTTCCTCCGCCGCTTGCATGTCGGCATTTTTCAGCCGGTAGCGGAGCGAAGCCAGTGCCGGCTCGGCATGATTTTCAATCGCGAAGACATTTCCCTCGCCTTTTACTCCACCGGGCGCGCGCAGTTCCGTGACGCGCTCCATCGCAGCTCGCAGGATTTTTCCATCCGTTACCCGCGCCACTTCCACTCCATAGAGTTCGCCGAACGTCCAGCCAGTGTCATCGTACGGCGTCTTCTGCGGGTCTTCAGGGCTCCAGTATTGATGATCCAGCAGGGCGTCCGCGATGCGCGAGTAAGGCTGGTCCATGCGAATCACATAACTGCCCGCAAGCAACGTCTTGCTCGTCGGCTCCGGCTTCTCGTCCTTCTTCGCTTCCTTTTTTTCTGCCGCCTTGCTGGTTTTCTTTTCCTTCTTCACCGGCAGTGCAACCGTCACCGCGGACGTCGTGCGCGAAATCTCCACATGCTGTTTCTGCAGCACGCGCAACAATTCTAACTGCAGCGTCGCCCGCTTTTCATCAGCCGGAAGCACATAGGCCGCGGGTCCTTCGGTGCTCGGTTTTTCAATCGAGCGTTTTGCCTTTATGTAGAAATTTTTCAGAAATGTCCGCTTGTTCTCGTTGAAGTAGTGCAGCGAAACCAGCAAACCAGTTTCTTCGTAGTTGTTGTTGTCGCGCTGCGACCACAACACTTTCGGCAACGGAGGATTCTGCTTGTACCAGGTGCGCGCGTATTCCTCCGGCTCCAGTGTCCGCTCCAGAGTGTCCGCGCCGCCGTTACCGAACGTTTCGTAAAGCCGGCTGATGCCGTTGTGCAGCGCCGCGATGAACATCAAATATCCCGGTGACCAGGTATCGAAATCGCCGTGCGCGAAAACTCCCGGCATGCCGAACTTGGTCATGTCCGCAACATTGCGCGCCCCGATCATCTGCCACTCATCAGCCAAAATCGGGTCGATCCACGCGTTGTATGGTCCGTCGCCGATCGTGTTGTCGTATAGATACGGCACCGATTCGTGCAAATCGTGCAGCACTTGCGCATTCCAGTGCACGTACGCATTCATCACGTTTTCAGTGAGCTTCAATGTCACGCCCATGGCGTCACGATTGTTGTCGTGCCCCACGTACTTTCCCCAATAAACCAGCGGCGGATAAAACTCTTTCGGGTGCGCCAGATGCCATTTGTAGATGTCCACCATGCGATCGCGCCCGTCCACTTCCACCACCGGAGTAATCAGCGTGATCGTGCCGTCGCGAATTTCTTTCACGTAAGCGCTGTCGTCCACCGCCAGGCGATACGCCAGTTCCATCAATGCAGTCGGCGCGCCCGTTTCCGGTGAGTGAATGGTTCCCGTGATGTAATAAACCGGAACAGCCTGCGCAACAATTTTGTCCGCTTCGCCGTCATTCATCTGCAGCGTGCGTGGGTCAGCTAACTTCGCCAGCTTCGCGCGATTCTCTTCCAGCTTTTTCAGATTCTCCTCGGACGAAATTGCCACTGCGATCATCTCGCGGCCTTCCTCGGTCGTCCCGATCGAGAAGACTTTCACACGTGGACTGGCCTTCTCCAGCATGCGCATGTATTTGTACACGTCTTCGGCGTACGGCAGGATTCCCGGCGCGCCCGCGACGTCGCCCAGCACTGCTTCCGGAGTCGGCACATTTTTCGAAGCCGGCAAATAATTTACCAGCGGCGACGTGAAAAACGGCTCGGTCGTGTATTTCTTCATCTTCGCGGTGTAGCTCTCGTCTACCGCTTGCTTCGCGTCGCGCCCCGGCTGCGTCTCGCCATCCGCTTTGGCAAACGACGCCGCCAATGCCAGAAAAATGACGAGCAGAGCAAGCTCCCACGCGAGCGTACGTTTCATGACATCTCCTGTGAAACAAAAGAATGTGAATTCTAAATCAGTTGGACGTGCAAAGAGAAGCCTCGCGGTACAGCTGCTTCATTCAGCAGGCAGAAAAGTGAGGCAGACAGGCGAAGGAACGGACAGAGCTTCGCCGGTCGGCGTAAGTTTACCCGTTGCCTGGTCGATGCGAAATTCCACGATGGTGTCGGAAAGCTGATTCCCTGCCAACAGAAAATGTCCGGTAGGATCGATCGCAAAATGTCGCGGCTCTTTGCCTCCGGTGGGGATGTCTTCCACCAGCGTGAGTTTTCCGGATTTTGCATCGATCGCATATGCAACGATGGAATCGTGGCCGCGGTTGGAGGCGTACAGGAAACGTCCGCTAGGGTGAATTTCGATCTCCGCCGCGTCATTGCGCCCCGAGAAGCCTTCGGGCAGCGTGGAAATTTTCTGTAATGCAGTCGGGACAAAATCGTCCGTGCCGGCCATGTGCAAGGCCGTTATCGTTGAATTTAGCTCGCCCAGGACGTACATGCGAGTATGGTCTTTAGAAAAGGCGGCGTGACGCGGTCCGGTGCCAGGAGGCAGGATTGCCGACGGGTCAAATTTGCGATTCGAGTAAGTGCTGAAAACTCTCGGCCCAGAGAGCTCGCCTGTGGTCCCGTGAAACTGATAGATCAATACCCGATCCAAACCGAGATCGGCAACATAGACGAGCCCACTGAAAGGACTTATGGACCCGGAGTCAATATTGATCCAGTGGGCGTGAGCGCCTTCCTGCCGCTCTTTGTTTGGGCCAGTAGCGCCTTGGTCTATTACGTTCGCAGTGTGCTCACCCAGTTTGCCATCGGCAAGAATCGGAAACACTACAACATTGCCGCTCGTATAATTGGCCACGAATAGAAATTTCCCGGTCTTGTCGAAGGAGAGATAGCAGGGATCTTCGCCTAACGAAGGAAGCTGATTCAGCAAAGTAAGTTTTCCGTCCGGATCGATGGTAAACGCGCTGACCGTGCTGGCCTTGCCCGTTTCGTTCACGGAGTACAGGAATTTACCATTTGGATGGACAACCACCCACGAAGGGTCTTTCGTCTCACCCGCCACCTTCGCCGCTGACATTTTCCCGGTGACAGGATCGAACTCAAATTCGTAAATCCCTTTGCTGTTCGTTTTGGCGGTGTACGTTCCGACGTACACGCGATAAGTTTTTGCTGGTGATGCGGTAGCTCCGCCGCGCACAGCGAGCAGCGCCAGCGGAACAATCAGCAGAATGATCAGTGAGCAGAAGCGGCGCAGATTTTTCATAGCGCCGAATAGTCTAACACTGGCGCCACCTACTTCTTTTCTTCTTCGTCTTCTTCCTGCAGCACTGCTGCAGCGGCGATGGAATCGTCTTCATCGAGCCTCAGCAGGCGCACGCCCTGTGTCGAGCGGCCCGCCTCGCGAATTTCGTTGGCATGCACTCGGATCACTTTGCCGTGTTCGGTGATGATCATCACGTCGGATTCTTCCGTGACCTGCAGAGTAGAAACCACCGAACCGTTACGGTCAGTGGTCTTCATGTTGGTTACGCCTTTGCCGCCGCGCGACGTGATGCGATATTCCGCCAGCGCAGTTCGCTTGCCATAGCCTTTTTCCGCCACGGTCAGCATCAGCGTGGTCAGCGAGTCCTTGATGTCTTCGTTCTCGAGTTCTTCGAGATTCTGCGTGGCCTTGCCTCGTTCCTTAGCGATGATTTCGAAATCGGGCTGCACAGCGTCCATGGACACTACGTAATCTTCCTTGTCCAAATCCATGCCGTTTACACCGCCGGCGTTACGTCCCATGGCGCGAACTTCTGTTTCGCGAAACAGGATGGCCTGGCCTTCGTGGCTGGCCAGGAAAATCATCTGTTTGCCGTCGGTGAGTTTCGCGCCAATCAACTCGTCATTTGAGTCCAGGTTGATGGCGATGATTCCCGTCGAACGAGGATTGGAAAATTCCGTCAAGGTGGATTTTTTCACCGTGCCGTTTTTCGTTGCCATGAAGACGAATTTATCCGCCGCCTCCAGATCGCGCGCGGCAACCAGCGCCGTGAGCTTCTCATCTTCCTGGAATTTCACCAGGCTATTGATGGCTTTTCCGCGCGTAGCGGCCGCAGCTTCCGGCAGTTCGTAAACTTTCAGCCAGTACACCCGGCCCTTCGACGTGAACAGCAAAATGTAGCTGTGCGTGGAAGCAATGAACAAATGCTCAACAAAGTCCTCTTCGCGGGTCTTCGCGCCGATGCGGCCCTTGCCGCCGCGGCCCTGATGGCGATAGGTATCGGTCGCGGTCCGCTTGATATAGCCCGCGTGGCTTACCGTGATAAGCATTTCGGTGTCGGCGATCAAATCTTCCAGTTTGATCTCTTCCACCTTGTCCACAATCTGCGTGCGGCGATCGTCGCCGTACGCTTTGTGAACTTCTTTCAGTTCGGCGGTAATCACTTGTTTCAATTTCTTATCGCTGGTCAGAATTTCGCGCAACTCCGCGATCAAATCGCGGATGGATTTCAGTTCCTTCAGAATGTCGTCAATGGAAAGCTGCGTCAGGCGATGCAATTGCAATTCAAGGATCGCGTCGATCTGAATGTAGCTGAGACCGAGAGTGGCAGCCCCGCGCCCAGCGGCTTCGATTTCCGGCGCGCCAAGAAAACGATACTTGCGCCCATCAAGCTTTACGCCTTCGATTTTGCGCGCTTTGCCATTCTCCGTGATCGTCACGTCTTGCTCAGTGAAATACTTGAACAGGTTTTCCTTGGCTTCCGCGCGGCTGGCCGACCCGCGAATCACGCGGATCACGTTGTCCAGATGATCCAGCGCTACCTGGTACCCGACCAAAATGTGTTCGCGCTCTTCCGCTTTGCGAAGTTCGAAAAGGGTGCGCCGACGCACCACGTCAACCCGATGCTCGATGAACAGCTTGAGCATCGGGATCAAGCCGAGTTCGCGGGGCTGCCCGCCGACAATCGATAGCAGGATCATGTGGAACGATTCCTGCATCTGAGTGAACTTGTACAGATTGTTCAAGATGAGTTGCGATTCTTCGTCGCGTTTCAGCTCCACCACGATGCGCATGCCTTCGCGCGAGGATTCATCTCGCACGTCGGCGATGCCGTCGATTTTCTTGCTTTGCACCAGTTCCGCGATGCGCTCGATCAGCCGCGATTTGTTCACCTGGTAAGGGATTTCGGTGATGACGATGTTCTCGCGGTCCTTGGTGGCTTGTTCAATGGCGGCCTTGGCGCGCATGGTGAAGCTGCCGCGGCCAGTGCGATACGCGGCTTCGATCCCCTCGCGTCCCGCAATGTACGCACCCGTCGGAAAATCCGGGCCAGGAACAATTCTCAGGATTTCCTTCAGCGGAGTATCCGGTTTTTCGATCAGCAGAATCGCGGCGTCCACAATTTCGCGCAAATTGTGCGGTGGGATGTTTGTAGCCATGCCGACTGCGATACCGCTCGCGCCGTTAACCAGAAGATTAGGAATGCGCGACGGCAGAACCACCGGCTCTTCACGCGTCTGATCGAAGTTTGGAATGAAATCGACAGTTTCCTTTTCCAGATCGGCAAGAATGTCTTCGCTGATTTTCGCCAGACGCGCTTCCGTGTACCGCATCGCCGCAGGCGGGTCGCCATCGACGGAACCGAAGTTTCCCTGGCCGTCAATCAGCGGGTAGCGCATGTTAAAGTCCTGCGCCTGGCGCACCAAGGCCGGATAAATCACCGCTTCACCATGGGGATGGTAGTTGCCGGATGTGTCTCCACAAATTTTTGCGCACTTGCGATAGCCGCGGTTCGACGCCAGGCCGAGATCGTTCATCGCCACCAGGATGCGCCGCTGCACCGGCTTCAGCCCGTCGCGAACGTCGGGCAGCGCGCGCGCGATGATCACGCTCATCGCGTAGTCGAGGTACGACTTGCGCATTTCTGCTTCGATATCGATCGGAAGCAGTATCGATGTATTTTTTTCGTCCGCCATGTCCCCTCAGTTCTGTGTCAATTCCTCATTCCGAGCTCAGCGACCGAAGGTTCCGACCCTGCCGGAAGGAATCTTTCTGCTGCAAAACCCAAGTTTTCACTGTGTCGAACGCGTCCGCGGCATTGCTAAATCGCCGCGCTGCGAATTCCGCTTCGGCAGCCTGTAAGAACAATTCACACGCCGCGTCATCCGCAAATTCCACCGCGACTCCCCGCTCTGTATCTGGATTTTCCGTTGGCTCCGCGCGAAAATCGCTCACGCTCAATCCGCGCAAGCCAGGCAAAGTTGTCCAACCAATTTGGTACACCATCGTTTGGCTTGGTACTCGCTAAATATCCAGGTTCACTACTTCGAGCGCGTTATCCTCGATGAATTTTCTGCGCGCTTCCACGTTTTCACCCATCAGCGTCGTGAAAATGTCTTCCGCCGCGACGGCATCTTCCAACTTCACCTGGAGAAGTGTCCGCGTGTCCGCGTTCATCGTGGTATCCCACAGCTGCTCGGCGTTCATTTCGCCCAAGCCTTTGAATCGCGTAATAGTGAAGTCTTTTTTCGCGTCGTCCATCACATAATTCAAGACGTCGGTAACCTTCTCTTTCGAAACTTTTGTGCCATTGCGAGCCACCGTAAATGGCGGATGATTGAATTCTTCGATCTGCCTGGCCAGTCCGCGCAGCCGCTTGAATTCCGCGGTCGATGCCACGGCCCAATTAATTTTCTGGTTGTGTGGAGCGCCAAACTGAATTTCGTACAGGCTATGTTCTTCGTCGAAGGCGATTTTGCCTTCCAGTTTGATTTTGGCCTTGTCGATCTCTTTCAGAAGTTTTTCCAGAGCTTTTTTGTCTTCGAAATCAGTTTTCTTCTCCAGCCCACTCTCGGCAAGCAGTTCCACTAACGCAGGCTCGCGCAGACGCCGTCCTAGTTTCGCGGCGGCCGCTTCGTATTCCTGAACGTTCAATAGAAATGTCGTCAGCTTCGCGCCGTCCAGATTGACGCCTTCCTTGGCCTTGACCACGTGATCCTCCGTGGCTCGCTTCATCAGTTCCCGCGCGAAATCCTGTTCATCGCGGATGTACCGCTCGGTCTTGCCGCGCTTCACGCGATAGAGAGGTGGCTGCGCAATATAAATGTGTCCGCGCTCGATCAGCTCCTTCATGTGGCGGAAAAAAAACGTAAGCAGCAAGGTGCGGATGTGCGATCCATCCACGTCCGCGTCGGTCATTAAAATAATTTTGTGATAGCGCAGCTTGCCGGCGTCGAAATCGTCCTTGCCGATGCCGGTGCCCAGCGCGGTGATGATGGCACGGATTTCTTCGTGTCCGAGCATTTTGTCGTAACGCGCTTTTTCGACGTTGAGGATTTTTCCTTTGAGCGGCAAAATGGCCTGGAATTTGCGGTCGCGGCCCATCTTTGCGGAGCCGCCTGCGGACTCTCCCTCGACCACAAACAGTTCGCAGCGCGAAGGATCGCGTTCCTGGCAGTCGGCAAGTTTTCCCGGCAAACCACTCGAGTCCATTGCGGATTTGCGACGCGTCAATTCGCGGGCCTTGCGGGCGGCTTCGCGTGCGCGCGCCGCATCAATGCATTTCCCGATGATTCGGCGGGCTACCGTCGAATGTTTGTCGAACCACTCACCCAGTTTCTCGTTCACCAGCTGCTCGACGTCGCCCTTGATATCGCTGTTGAGCTTGCCCTTGGTCTGTCCCTCAAATTGCGGCTGTGGCAAACGAACGCTAACCACCGCCACCAGACCTTCGCGCACATCATCGCCAGAAATACTGACTTCGTCTTTCTGTTCCTTGAGCATTCCCGCATTGGACGCAAAATTATTAATCGTCCGGGTTAGCGCGGACCGAAATCCGGAAAGATGGGTGCCGCCGTCAACCGTGTTGATGGTGTTGGCAAATGCGAAAACATTTTCGCCGTAGGTGTCGTTGTACTGCAACGCGATCTCGATCTCGACGCTGCCTTTCTTGCCCTCCATGTAAATCGGAGAATCGTGCAGCGTGGTCTTGCCACGGTTCAAATGCTTGACAAACTCCGCGATGCCGCCGGTAAAGCGAAACTCCACCGATTTTTCGGTGCGCTCATCAGTGAGCGTGATCTTTAGTCCTTTGTTCAGAAACGCATATTCGCGCAGGCGTGTAGCCAAGGTGTCGTAGCTGTAGACGGTCTTTTCAAAAATGGAAGGATCAGCGTGAAATTTGACTCTGGTTCCGGTTTTGCGCGATTTCCCGGTTTGTTTCAGCTTCGAAGTGGGCTTGCCTTTTTCATATGACTGTTCCCACACCGCTCCGTCGCGCTGGATTTCCAATTCCAGCGAATCCGAAAGCGCGTTAACCACCGAAACTCCAACGCCGTGCAAACCGCCTGAAACCTTGTACGTGTCGCTGTCGAATTTTCCGCCAGCATGCAGCACCGTCAACACCACTTCAGCGGCCGGACGCTTCTCGGTAGCATGCATGTCCACCGGAATTCCGCGCCCGTTATCAACCACCGTAACGGAATTGTCTTCGTGCACAGTCACGTTCACTTCGTCGGCGTAACCGGCCATCGCTTCGTCGACCGAGTTGTCAACCACTTCCCAAACCAGGTGATGCAAACCCATCTCGCCCGTCGAACCGATATACATCGCGGGACGTAGACGCACCGCTTCCAGGCCGCCCAACACTTTGATGGATTTTGCGTCGTACTGATGTCCGGCAGCGGTTTTGCCGACTAATTCTTTTTCTTTATCGCCCATGAAACCTCATCTCTCAATGATCGAGAACTGCTGCGAACTTTTTTGTGTGCAGACCACATCCTCTCGTTCCAGGCGCACACGTCAAATTTCAATCCTCGGCAGTCGCGTAGCGAACGTCGCAATTTGGGCTGTACTGAAGCAAGATTGGCGCAATAGCGGAAGGATGCGAATAATCGTCCCGTGCGGCCCGCACAAAATTTAACTGACCGACGCCTTACTCTTTGACCGTCAGCACTGCAAGCAGCGCCGCGGCTCGTAGAGTTCCTGCTTCATCCCATCCCGCACACCGGGACGCGGCGAAGACTATTCCCCTGCGGAGAATTTCCGCAGGTTCGTTTCTCCAGGTTGTCAGGCCCCGATGCTCCTGGCGCGGAGCACATTGTTCTAGGTCTGAATACCGTGGTGGACGTGTCGATTTGTAGGAATTTTCTGCGAATCGACAACCCATAAAGTATAGCTGAAACGGCCTGTTTTCTCAAGGCCAGAATTTGCGTGAACGGCCGATAAGATATGTGTTTTCTGTTATTTACGTTTAGGATTGCCCTGTTTAGCGGGCCTGGTCCGCGTTTCGAGCCTGGCGTGAAATCCGATGGCTTTTCTATCAGCAACTGGAGTCGCCAGCATCTGCCTGATCGTTTCAAAAACCGCTCGAAATCTGGCGTCGTAGCGCTTTTTCAGCGCGTCAATTTTGCGACGCAATTCTTCGTGCGATGACAGCATCTCGCGCAAACGCACGAACGTCCGCATAATCGCCACATTCACCTGCACCGCACGCGAACTGCGCAACACACTCGACAACGTCGCTACGCCCTGTTCAGGAAAGACAAAAGGCAGCGAGCGACGACCGCCCCGGCCGCTTTTCTTTGATATTGGAATTTGGAACAGCAAACCTTTTTCATCTTTTTCGCTCAACTGGAACATGAAATCTTCCGGGAATCGTTCTCTATTTCGCGCCACAGCTTTATTCAGGTTCGCCGTCGTTACCCCATACAATTCCAAGTCAGAATCAATCATTACTCGCGCCCCGCGCAAGAAATAGATCTTCTGATTGATAAGAGCGGTAGGAATAATCGCTGCATTGGCTGCTTGCGGCATCTGTTTCACCGGAAATGGCAATATTCTTTGCTGTTCCAAAGTGGAAGATCAAACACGGCAAGGGGAAATTCTACTTTGGTGGTTAGTTTATCGAAATATAAAATTACTTCGCAGTATTATTAGCAGGGGGCAAACCGAGGCTAAACCGTCCTAGCCGGTCAGATACGCATCGGCATAATGATGTAGCGATAGCGATACGATTCATCGGCGAGCGGTCGCATCTGTCCTGCGCTCTGCTCGTCCTTCAGTTCGATGCTGATCGGACCCTCTGCTGCGGCAGCAAGAAAATCCAAAACGTAGCTGGAATTAAACCCGATCGAAATCGCATCGCCCTTGTAGTCCTTCTCGATCGTTTCCTTGGCTTCGCCGTACTCCGGGCTCGAAGCGGAAATCTCAATGCCCTCTTTCGAAACCGCCATCTTCACTGCGTGCGATCTCTGGTCCGCAAGTTGCGAAACGCGTCGAACCGCGTCGCTTAGTTCCGTGCGCTCCAGCACCACGGACTTGTTGTTGTCGCGCGGGAGCACCGCTTCGTAGTTCGGAAATTGTCCGGTCAGAATTCGCGAAATCAACAGCCGCTGATCCACCTGGAAAAATAAGTGGCTTTCGTCCTTCGCAAAATCCATTTGCGCATCGGCGCCGGCGGCGCTGGAAAGTTTCTCCACTTCGTCCATGGCTTTCTTCGGAATCAGCACCTTCACTTCGCCATTTAGCCCGCTAAGTTTGTGGTCTGTTTCCGCCAGGGCCAACCGATGTCCATCCGTCGCCACCATGGCCAGCGTGTCAGGCTTCAGAATCAGCAAGCCACCATTCAGCGTATAGCGAGATTCTT
Organism: uncultured Acidobacteriota bacterium; assembly: GCA_963732135.1. GTDB lineage: Bacteria > Acidobacteriota > Terriglobia > Acidiferrales > UBA7541 > Acidiferrum. The sequence goes on along the minus strand of CAVSYC010000006.1, from coordinate 246,536 downwards.
CCATTGAAATCGCGAATTTTGTTTTCGAAATTAGTCCCTCAAGCAAGGTCGCGGGAATCCGCACCAGCACGTGCGGCATCGCAGGCAGCGCTGGAAAATTCTCTTTCGCCATTCCCACTAGCTTGTATTTTTTTCTGTCGCTTACGATCTCGACCCAATGATTATCGAGTAGTTTGAACTTGATCTCGCCCTCAGGCAGCAGTCGCACCAGTTCCAGAAGTTTTTTCGCAGGAATCGTACCGGCGCCCTCTTTTTTTACTTTTGCCTCGCACGACGTGCGTACGCTCAACTCCAGGTCCGTAGCGGTAATCGTCACGCGGCCATCGCGCGCTTCAACCAGCAGATTCGACAAGATCGGAATCGTGGTCTTCCGCTCCACCACTCCCTGGGTCGTCGTCAATTCGTTCAACAGCGCCGATTTGCTTACGGTGAATTCCATCGCTTGGCTTTCCTCGCGTACCGTGCCGGTTGCAGACATTTACACCTTCCTGGGGAGCCTGATCCGCTGCTGCGTACTTTACTCGTTTTTCGCTCCGGGCGAAAGGCTTACGAACACAATTACCCCCCTCTACGTGTGGAAATTGGTGGGAAACTTGTCACGCTCTAATTTACTCACTCCCGCTGACTTGCCTGCTCGAAGCCGCAAAATCCACAGCCACAACTTCAACAACAGAGGATTTTATTGTTAGTCTATGTATTGCTCTTTAAAAAAATTTATCCCTTGTTGTGATGATGAGTGCTGTGCATCTGTGGAAACCGTTACAACTTCCACGCCCGTCAACTGATTGTACCGATCATGTGTTGTGCATTCATTGTGTCTTTCTCGGATATTTCTCCACTACACTGTCGCCAATTGCATCGCGCTAGGTTTCTATCCTCAACCTTCAACAAAATATCCCCAGCTTATGCAATCAATCTTCACAAGAGGTTTTCGAAAAAAATCTTATGCAGGTTGCTAGTTCGCAACGGACACACCAATCCGTCTGCGGAAAAATGCAAGATGGAGTTACTCGGAAAGAAAATATTACTGCAAGGCGTCCATCAACCGGGTAATTGTGCGGTTCAATTCTTTGTCCGAGCGCCGCATCTCTTCAATCTTATTGATCGAATGCAGGACGGTTGTATGGTGCTTGCCGCCAAACTGGCGGCCAATTTCCGGCAGCGAAGCCGTCGTCAACTGCTTCACGATGTACATCGCCACCTGGCGCGGGAAAGCGATCGCGCGCGTGTTGCTGCGCACCTTCAAATCCTGTTCGCGCAAATTGAAATGTTCGCTCACGCGCTTCTGGATCACTTCAATCGTTACGCGCTTTTCCTGCGATGCAATAATGTTCCGCAACACTTGCTGGGCGGTCGCCAGTGACACAGTAGCGCCCGTCAGCGAAGCGTAAGCCATCAGCCGCGTCAAAGCGCCTTCCAGTTCGCGCACGTTTGATTTAATCGCCCGAGCGATGTATTCCGCCACGTCGTCAGGCAACACAAACCGGTCGTTCTCCGCTTTCTTCTGCAAAATTGCAATTTTAGTTTCAAGGTCAGGAGGCTGAATGTCCGCAATCAATCCCCACTCAAAACGCGAACGCAACCGCTCTTCAATCGAGTTGATATCCTTCGGCAGGCAGTCTGACGAAATTACAATTTGCTTGTGTTGTTCGTAGAGCGCGTTGAATGTGTGGAAAAATTCTTCCTGCGTACGTTCCTTACCCGCGATGAACTGAATATCGTCCACCAACAGCACGTCAACTGTGTGAAACCGCTCGCGGAAACTGAACATTTTGTCGAAGCGCAGCGAGTTGATCACTTCGATCGTAAACTTTTCCGCACTCACGTAGCTCAACCGCGCCGCTGGATTCCGCTGCTTGATCGTATGCCCGATCGCATGCATCAAATGCGTCTTGCCCATGCCCACTCCGCCGTAAAGAAACAGTGGGTTGTAGGCCTTCGACGGCTGTTCCGCAACCGCCCGTGAAGCCGCGTGCGCGAACTCGTTCGACTTGCCGACCACAAACGAGTCGAACGTGTACCGCGTGTTCAACTGATGATCGCTGCTCTCAAAATCCAGCTTGGATTGTTTGGTGGACGTCGTCGCGGCCGTTGCAACAGCTGCCACTGGCTCTTCCTCGGTGCAAACGTACTGCACTCGCATCGCCGGCACGCCCAGTTCGTGAAAAACCGCCTTCACAATCTCGCCGTACGTCCGCGTAAGCACCTGACGAAATACCGTCGTCGGAATCTGCACGTAGACCACGTCCGCGTCCGAGCGGTTCAGCCGGGTCGGCTGAAACCAGGTGTTAAATGTATTGATGCTGACGCGGGATTTCACGCGTTCCAGGAACTTGTCCCACAGGTTTGCCGCTTCGCGCTCTTTGCTCAATTGAATCGCCGTCGTCATTTGAACGAAAAACCAAATCCTCGCTATTTCCACAGATGTGCATATCCTGTGGAAAGACTTTAATTGTCTTGAAGTAAGGCCCTCGTGATTACTTTTTGCTGCGGGAAGGCTGTCCGAGCGCGAACGTCTGCGTGCCCCTGATTTCTGCGCGCGTTCTTTTCAATCTCTCGACCGCCGAACCGCCTCGGTGTGTCAGCGCGGGATTCTCTCCGATTGACGCGAAGGGGGCAAGCAAAAAGTATGGCAGGGCACGTGCCCACGTTCACACAGCATACACAACTTTTCCACAGGCACCAAAACTGTCCGCGCAAGCGCGCAGATCCTTGCAACTCCATGCATTCGTTCAGGAAAAATCCATGTCACCATTCTCGCCCACCTGCTCACGGCCAAAAACTGGAGAGATCTTCGTCGCGCGCTCTGTGGAAAAACCGCCAGCTTGTAAAATATATTTTCGCGGCGGCATTTTTCTCTTGCTCACCCGCGGCATCTGGTGCGTCAAATCCTTCGACCCTCGCTCATCCGAGAAATTCTTCTTCTACTTCTTGTCCAGCCGTTCGAATTCGTAAATCCCGGCCGGATCGCCGCCGATTAGCAGACGATCTTTTTCGACGATGATCGCCACCGCCTCCAGCCGCGCATTTTGTGGCGTGTACAACCGGAACGTCGCCCGCCGGTTGCCTTCTTTATCGAAGCGCAACAACATGTTCCCGATCGCAATCCACACTTCGCCTGTTTGTTTCTCCACGCCCATTGCCGTCATCACCTGCTTGAATTCCGGCGTTTTGCCGCGGCTTTCTTGCCGCGCAATCTCCCTGCGCATCGCTGCTGCCTCCGGAAAAGCGTCAATCGCCGTGTAGGTGACATCTTCGCCCGCGTAACCGAAGCGATCGAATTGTCGGACGGTCGGCTCAGGAAAAAATTTGAAGCCGTAATATAAATGCCCCATCGTATCCGTCGCCAGCTCGCCTAGATTCAGAAACCGATTCAGATCGCTGCGTCCCGTCAGCGGCTCCGGATCGCCGAACTCGCGCACCAATCGCCCCGTCTTGTCGAATACCGTCAGCAGATGTTCCTGCTGCATCGTTCCAACCGCGATTTCCCCTTCGGGCATCGCCGCTACAGCCACCGGCGCTCTCACTTCGATCGTCCGCAGGTGCCGCCCTTCCTTCGAATAAACCTGCACGGTATTCGCCGCGCGGTCGGCGATATAAATCGTGCCGTCGGCGTCTATATCGAAGTCTTCGCCGAACTCGACCAGCACGTCCCCGGAAGCTTTCGCTTCCGTCAACGCCGCCGCGGTCAAACCGGAAGCCTCTCGCATCGTCAACAAACGGCGTGCCTCGGGCGAATACACCACCAGCCCGGGCGAGGGAGACGCCAGCACGTAGATTTTTCCGTCCGCGCCTTCGCGGATCTGCTTCAGCCCTGGTCCCATCGGCGCAAACAGCCGCCGCTTTGCCACCAGGTCCGCGTCTATCTGCGCTCGCGCAGCTCCTGCTATGCTCAACAACAGACACATCACCGCAAGAATTTTCAAGGCCGGGTACACTCCGATTTTTGGGCGCCAGAGGTCGTGCGTTGGGTGAGACTGCCGGATAACCCTTTTGGTTGCTTCCTTTTGCCGCTCTTGTGCTCTGAAAAATAATAAGCCGTGTCGGCTGCGACTCCCTTCAATCGATGCGCAGCCGCAACCGCTCAATACTCTTCGCCTTCAGCCGCCCCGCATTGTTCCGCGGACCCTCATCGTCCGTATCAATCAATACCGCATTCATCTGCACGTCGCCCTCAGCCACTTCGAACCGCGCCGGCAGCCCATCCAGAAATTTTTTGATAATCGCCCCCCGGTCCATGCCGATCACGCCGGTATGCGGCCCGGTCATGCCCACGTCTGTGATATACGCCGTCCCTTGCGGCAGCACTCGCTCGTCCGCCGTCGCCACGTGCGTGTGCGTGCCCACAACGGCCGTCGCACGGCCATCCAGATACCATCCCATCGCGATCTTTTCGCTGGTCGTTTCCGCGTGCATATCAACCAGGACAAACGCCACGTCGGCAAACAAATTCGCCAGCAGCTCGTCCGCTTTGCGGAATGGATCGTCAATCGCCGGAAGAAAAACCCGCCCCTGCAGATTGATCACCGCGAACTTCACGCCACTCTTCGCCGTTCCCACATACATCCCACTTCCCGGGCTGCCATCAGGAAAATTTGCCGGGCGCAACAGCCGCGTTTCGTGCGGCATAAACTCCATGATTTCCCGGCGATCCCAGCTGTGATTGCCTCCGCTGATCACCTCAACACCGCACCTCAGCAGCTCGTCCACAATTTTCGGAGTGATCCCGAATCCCGACGCGGAGTTCTCTCCGTTCGCAATCACCAGATCGATCTTTTTTTGCGACACCACATCGGCCAGCCGCTCGCGCACAATCTCGCGCCCCGGCGATCCCACAATGTCTCCGATAAAAAGTACGCGCATAAGGAAGTATTCAGTTCTCAGTAATCTGTTTTCACGCAAACCTTTGCATCTAGGATCAAAAAATACCCAATGCGCACAAAGTAGAACAGCAAGAGATATAAACGTGAAAGCAATCAGTCTCGCGGGGAGTTTTTTACTGAAAACTGATTACTGACCACTGAAAACTAAAAAGGAGCGGACTGCGCGGCCGTGGAGAGCTAGGCCGTGAACCTCCGAATTAGGTGGGCACCACGAGCCAACCATTAGGCTTTCCTGCCCCGTTCGCACGCCACTTCTTTTTAGCGCGCCAACGGGACAGGCCGTGCACACAGGCTGTCTGTCCGCAGCACCCCAGAGATTCATTACGGTTCAAACGGCTTTCGCACTCTCACTTGCTTTGAAGTACCGCTCCATCCCAATTGTATTCTTTCCGCGCGCAGCCGCCAAACTCCCTCTACGAATCGTCATAATCGGATATGTGAATTTAGCCGGACGGAAACTCTGCTCAGTCAACGAAGTCAATCACCGCTCCGTCGCGCCGGTCCAGAAACCCGGCGAACTGCCCGAAGTTCGGCGCCGTCACATTGTTGAACACGGCGTTGTAATTTCCGTGATTTGTCACGTTCAGCGAATAGAAGCCCAGCCGCACGTGATGACCTTTGCCTTGCGAGCCCACAAACGGAACCTTGAATAGCCGATAGACTTTGATGTCCAGCGTGAAAAATGTCGCAAACCGCTGTCCGTTCGGCGTCCCCACATAATTTTGCAGCGTGTCAATGTTCGAATACGCCTGCCCGGAGTGCAAATCCCCAATCGGGCTGAACTTCAGCTTTTTGGGCAGAGAAAAAATCCCCCAGGCCACTACCCGGTTGGGTACGTCGTACGGCAAAATGCCGTAAACATTTGGCCGAATCACCGGCTGTAGAAATGGAACCTGCACTGCGGAAAGCTCATTCAAGTCGCCGCGTGTGCGGCTCCAGATGTACGTCACGTTTACTTCATCGGTGCGATGAAACGCGAAATGTAAGCCGGTTTCCAGCTCGTGATAATGCGATGACCCCGTGTTCGCCAGAGCCAGAAACGATTGCCGGCCCGTCGGCGCTGTGAACGGATTTTCCGTGAAAAGATACGTCGTATGGCTGTCCAAATAACCGACTCGCAAAATCCAGTTTTTCTTCAGCTCGTGCTCGATTCCAACATTCCATGTAAAGTTCCGTGGCGTCGAATCTGGCCCGCTCGGCAAAGCACCACCTGCCAGCGGATTCTGCCCTGCCGTATACACGTTCGTGTAAGCCACCGGCAGCCCGATCGGCAAGCCTGCATTGAATGGCGTAATCACTTGCGTTGGATTGGCCGCAAAATCTCCCGCCAGAAGCGGCAGCAAGCTGTAGAACAATCCCGCGCCTGCACGAATCACGGTTTTGCCGCTCTCCCATGGTGAGTAAGCCAAACCAACCCGCGGAGCCACCGCTGCCGACCATCCATTGGTCTCGCTGGACAGCCGCGCTCCCAAATCCGCAGCCAAGTGCGAGCTCAATACCCAATGATCTTGCACGAACTCGGCCACCGCCGAATCCGAAGCCCTTTGCACTATCCCGGGCACAAAACTAATCTGCTCCGCCTGCGTCCCGTCCTGATTCAAAATCTGCACCGGATTCGAATTGCTGTTTCCCGCAAACGAGCGATGATCGAAATCCACGCCCGCCTTTATTTCGTGGTGCCCGTGCCACTGCTTCCCCGCAAATTGATACGTGGAAACCAGTTGAAATTCCTTGCCCTTGCGCGACCACCGGTTGAAGTAATTCCCGCCATAGCCTTCCGGCGTGATCAGCATGTCCGCAAGCCCCTGCCCATGCGCATTGCTGTCAAACCGCGTGTATTGGGCGATCGTGCTGAAGATTGCGCCAGATTCAAACTGGTAGCGGTCCGTCAATCCATACGTTTCGCCAGTCTGATTCAAGTCATTCGAAGCGGGTTGCGGAACCAGCGCGTTGATGTCCGCATGCTGCGTCCGCAGCGGATACGCGTTAACCGTCAGGGTCAGTACTTGCCTCTCGGACAGAATCGCTTCCACGGTCGTAAATGTGCTGAAGCCCTGCTTCTTGCTGATGTCGAACGGCCACGGCAGTCCGCGCACAGTGCGTTTCTTCATGTCGTACTGAAAAATTTCTGAAAACAGCAGTTTGTGCTTGATGATCGGCACGTTGAAGTCGATTCCCGGCGTCGCTTCCTGCAGCCCGATCATGCTTCCGTTTTTCCCAAGCACCGATGGGATAAAACTCTTCAGCCTGTACGTAAATCCATCGTCTGGTGGTTTCGTTTCCACCTCCACCAATCCGCCGGTAAAACTTCCCAGGCCCGCGTTATACGGCGTCTTGTAAATATTGAATGACTGCACCGCATCCGTCGGTACCGGCACCGCGAAGCTTCCTGTCACTGGATCGGTAGTCCGCGCGGAGTTCACCAGCAACAGGCTCTGATACTCGTCCGAGCCTTTGAAGTCCAGTTTCCCGTCTATCGTTTTCACCACACCGGGCGTCACCGGCAGGACTTCGCGAATCTTTTCCTGCGCCGTCGGCAGCGAAATCAGTTGCCGTTGCGTAAGCTCCACGCTCGGAGTTGTCGCGTCCTCGGTTGCGATCGTCTGGGTCGCTTCAGTGACCTCAATTTGTTCCGCAACGGTCAGCAGCTCCAGACGAATATCAACAGCGGCCGCCTCGCCCGATTTGATTTCCAGCGTCTTAGTAAACGGCGAAAACCCCGACTGGCTGATCGAGATCGTATATGACCCCGGCTGAAGGTCCTTGAATTCGTAATGCCCGGCATCATCCGTCTCCGTGCTCAAGGGGCTACCCTCGGGCGGCTTTGCCGCTAGCTGTACGGTAATGCCCGCCAGCCCGCCAGAACTGTCCGCCTGCGTCGTGGTGAGCGTTCCATGAATGGACCCAGCCTGCGCCTTCTGCGCGGTGCTTGCAGCCGTCTGTGCGGCCACCGGCATGGTAGCCAGCAGCAACACGAATGCTGCGGCCACCTCTCGCAACCATTTGCCTCTCCAGCCGGAAGAGGAAGCGGTCGCGGACTCAAATAAACTAACCTGACGAATTACGGATCGAATTTCGGACACAGTCCTACCTTAATGTTGGGTACTTCCCAAACTGTTGGCTACTTCCCAATTGTCTCGCGACTAGTTCCGCCCCATTCACCACTATTGCAGACACGCTTGTCCAGCCAGTGAACATACCCGTCTACCTTGCAATCCGCTTTGAAAGCGGCCGCCCTCCCCGACGGGACGTACCACCGACCTATCGGGCACCGTTGCCCGTTCAGCTTTGCAAGTTTTTAGCTACCTTTTTCGTTCAGGTTGGATGCGACTTGAGCTGTTCGCGCTACTACACCCACCAAATCTAACGAAGAGACTTCCTGGCAGACGCATCAAAATCCAGTTCAACAAACTGATTCGTAACCAACTCAATCAATGAGGCTTCCGCGAGGCCTTTCGCACTGAAGGGCCTCGCGCGAATTCATCCCACCAGGCGGTTTTAGAAGTGGAAACCAAGTTCCCCAGTCACCGCCCGCGGACTCACAAAGTGGGTTCCGCTGAACGTCGACAAGAAGTTGTACAGCGCTTCTTTGTTGGTCACGTTAATCACCGTCACTCGCGCGCTCCAGCGGTAACGATCGCCATGAAACAGGTTGTCGTGGCCCACCGCAACGTCAAACAAATTGCGCGGCGCGATGCGCGGCGGGTTCTTGTCGTCGTTTTCCGTCCCGTTCGCCGGTATACTCACGCGCGTGGCTCCCGTGCCGGTCGGATTCGGTCCGCAGCTTCCAGTCCCGTTGCTGAGCGGAGACGCCAGCGTCGCAAAGATCCTTTGTCCGCTCGGACCCGCGCAGAAAAGGCCAATGGCCGCCTGCTGATCTGCATCGAATCCTAAAGCAGACGCGAAGTCTGGCACCGCTCCAGCCACCAACCCGCTGTCATAACGCCAGTTGAAACCCACCCACGGCCCGCGTTTCCACGGCTGATATTGCAAGTGCGTCGTCGAGTTGAACTTTTCGTCGTGGTCGATGCGGAATACCGATCCGCTCTGCCCAACCGTCACTCCCAGGCCGCCCACTTGTGGCGGGAAATACCGTGCAGCCACGCTCGACATCACCACCAGTGCCGTCAGTCCGTGGAAGTTCGGCACGCTGGCCCGAAGCAGCCATCCAGGAATTTTCGAGTTGTGCCAGTCGATTGGAAACGTGATCGGCGTGTTGCCCAATACGCTGAAGTCATAAGCATTGTGCGTGTACTTCCAGATGTACTCCCCGTCCACCACCAGGTATTTTCCGAACGCCTGCTGCAACCCGGCATGGAATTCGTTACGGAATCCCGGCGGCGAGTTTGCCGGCACGCACGGAATCAAAGCGGCAATCACGTCCACGTTGCAGCCTGTCGTGGCGATCACCAGGTTTTCGTTGAACGGCGTTTCCAGCGTCCGCGCGTAGGACACCCGTAGCACCGTGTTGCTCGGCTTGATGTTGTACGCAATGCCGAGCCGTGGTTCCGCCTGGCTGGTCGAACTCAGCCCGCGATACAAATCGCCCCGGATCCCTAAGTTGAAGGACCAGTTTCCTTTGCTGATCGTGTCTTGTAGGTAGAGTGAAATTTCTTTCACGTCCGTGCGCCCAAGAAACGTGAATTGGCTGCCACCGCGAGTCAGGTCGATCGGCAGCAGCGTAGCGCATGGCGTGCCCGGCACCGCGATATTGGTCGTGGAATCGAAACAAGGATTCCCCAGCGCGTCCGTAGTCGACGGAAGCAGCGTGGGATCGATGATTCCGAACTGATCGTTCTCCCTCAGGAACGTATGTTCGAACGTCACGCCTGCCTTGATATTGTGAATTCCCTTGACGTAAGAAATATCCGAGCGCAAACCGGCGTTGGTAAGCTTGCGATCCTGCGAAATCGTTTCCGAATTGATCGGCCCCAAATCCGCAAACGGATTGTTGCTCGGGTAATAGTTGTATTGGTCTTTGCGGACAAACGCGCCCGCCGTAAAAACCGCTGACGAACCGATCAGTCTGGTCCACGTCGGCGCGATGTTGAACGTCCCGATCTTCGAGCGTTGATCGGTATTGCCAACGTTATTTCCGTTGAAATCGATGACGTTCAGGTTGTCAAACGTGTTCGGCGTCTGAAACCACGAACGCGTGTATTGGAAATTCCCGTGGATCGTGTCCTTCTGCGATACCTGGTAGTCCACACGATCAAAAATATTCTCTTCGTTCCCCTTGTCGTGAAGCACGGAAAATTCCGGACCATCCAGGAAGCGGCCACTCTCCAATCCGCTTGTTGCAATGAAGTTGCCCCATTTCTGGCCGCCATACGCCAGATTGAATCCCACATTGCTGGTGCCGAAGCTTCCATAGGAAGCGGTCACTGAGCCCGTAGGCGTTGTAACGCCAAGCCCCGATTTTGTCGTGACCTTGATCACCAGGCTGGTCTTGTCGCCGAATTCTGCTGGTGGAGCGCCGGAGATTACTTCCATCGATTGCACTGCATCCGGCGAAAGTTGGTTCGAAAACACTTTGCTGGTTTGGTCGGTAATGGGTTGTCCATCAATCGAAAACGAATTTTCTGCGTGATCGCCCAGCCCATGCATGTTGCCGTTCGAGTCCGCGGCCACTCCCGGAGACACCAGCGTGACCAGCGATGTCAACGAAGACGAAGCGCTTTCCAGCGGCAGCCTGTCGATGATTTTCTGATCCACGTCCGTATGGAACGTGGATTCCGCCTCCACCAGGTCGCCGCCATTCGCTTCCACTCTGACGCTCGTGTTTTCGCTGCCAACCTTCATGCCGATTTGTACCGCTGTCGGCACCGTCGAACGCACATCCACGTCTTGCGTGTAGGGCGAGAATCCCGTGGCGGTCACCACGATGTGATACGGATTGAACGGTACGTTCGTCACGCGAAAGCTGCCGTCGCTACCAGTAGTGATCTCCCGGGTAAAACCGCTGACCGGATTTGAAATTTCCACCTTTGCTCCAGCAATCGCTCCCCCCGATGCGTCCTTTACCACGCCTTCGATTGATCCTGAATTGCCCAATTGCGCTCGCGCCGGAATCACGCCAACGTAAAAAACCAAAGCCAACGCCAGTAATGCAACACTGCGAAAAACCTTTAACATGATTTTCTCCGTGCCCTTTGGGCATGTGTGAGGAAGGTGAATCAATACCGCTGCAAATAGCAGCCAGAAGCCCGAAAATGGCCGGCTTTCTGCTTCATGAGCGGTAAGTCATCCGCGGCAGCAAGCCGCACGGACAACATTTGCTTTTGCGTTATTTACTCGTGATTTTTCTGCAATTTAAGCGGAGGGAGGGGCGCGGCCGGAACGTAGGGAGGAAAACTCTTCGGTTATGCCCGCAAAATCCCCATCAGAATCGTGCCAGCCCGAAATTGCTGGAGCCGATGCTATCCCAATAAACGATACTGTAAGCGCAGGCGCATGCAGCGAATGGCATACATGGCAGGTATTGTCGGGGCCGCCGTTGTGCTGGTGTAAGAAGCTGCCGCCACCGGCGAAGTACAGCAGCGCCAGGCAGAGCAGCGCTGCGGCCGCTCTTCGCCAATTGCATCTCATACCGAGATCGTGAAATCTGGTCATACAGCTAAAGTATACACATCTCCCGGCCGTATTGGATGCGCCCGGTTAGGCTATGGTTCCTTAAGAAGCGCTACCCCAGATTCATCGAGCAATCCGACGTTAATCTTGGTCTATACTATTATCTGTATGCTCCGGCCGCCCCCCGCTCATCGGCTCTTGATCGTCTGCCTGGTGTTGCTCCTGCTGGGCGCGCAGTTTCATTTCTGCAGCGATTTCAATCCTTCGGCCTCCGGCTCTCACGTTTGCCAGCTTTGCGCCACTGCTGGCCATGCCGTTACCGTCCAGTCCTTATCGGTCGAGCTCGCGCCGGCTGTCCGTCCCCTGGAAGTCCCACGTATCTCAGCCGATCCGGCATCATTCTCGTTTTCCTGCACTTCTCCTCGCGCCCCTCCGTCGCTTTAGTCTCTGCCCCGCATTTCCGTAATTTCCACTAAAGAATCATCCGTCGCTATCGTGCGGATCCAAGAGGTACCCTCGCAATGAGGATCGTTGTTGCTTTTGCCGCCGGGCTGCTGGCCCTGGCGACGTCCAATTCCGCACAAGAACCGCCGCCTGCCACCCCGGCGCCGCCGGTTGGCCCGAGCTCTGTGTCTCCCGCTCCAAACTCAAATGCCTCCGCTCACATAACGCTCGAGGACGCGCTTCGTCTCGCGCTGCAGCACAATCACGCTCTACTGGCCTTACGTTCCACCATCTTGCAAAATCAGGCTCAGGAAACCACCGCCAACCTCCGCCCCAATCCCACTCTGGCCTGGGACGCTCAATTTATCCCGCTCTTCAATCCCAGCAATTTCAACAGCGATTATTTTGACAACAACGCGCAATTCGATATCGGCGCCAGCTATCTCTTCGAACGCGGCAAAAAACGTCAGCACCGCCTGCAGGCTGCTCGAGACGCCACCTCCGTGACTCGCTCACAGGTTTCCGATTCCGAGCGCACTCTGGTTTTCAACGTTGCGCAACAATTCATTAACGCCCTTCTCGCCGAATCCACTCTGCAATTCGCGCAACAGGATCTCGACAGTTTTCAGAACACCGTCGGCATCAGCGAAACTCGCTTCAAAGCCGGCGCCATCAGCGAAGGCGACTTCCTCAAAATCAAATTGCAGCTCCTGCAATTTCAAACTGATGTTTCCACTGCCCAGCTCGATCGCATTCAGGCTCTCGCCAGCCTCCGCCAGTTTCTCGGGTTCGAATCGGTTCCCGACGATTACGAAGTCACCGGCGCTCTGGATTACCTGCCAGAAAACGCATCCCTCATTGAACTAAAAGTTTTGGCCTCCCGTTCTCGTCCCGATTTGATCGCGGCGCAACAGGGCGTCACCGCCGCCCGCAGCCAGGAAGCGCTGGCACGCGCCATCGGCAAACAGGACCTCACCGCCGGGCTAAGCTATTCGCACACCGGCGGGGTCAACAGTTCCACCGTTTCCTTCAGCATTCCTTTGGCGATCTTCGATCGCAACCAGGGCGAAATCGCGCGTACCGGTTACGCCATCACCCAGGCCCAGGAAACAGTCAACGAAACCACGCAACAGGTCGCTACCGACGTCCTCGACGCTTATGAAAATCTCCGCACCAACGATCAGATCGTTCTGCTGTATCGCGGTGGTTACGTGGACCAGGCCAAACAATCCCGCGACATCAGCGAATACGCTTATCGCCGCGGTGCCGCCAGCCTTCTCGATTTTCTTGATTCGGAGCGCACCTATCGCGCCAATCAACTCGCTTACCGCCAGGCTCTCGCCAATTACATGCTCGCTCTCGAACAGTTGCGCCAGGCGGTCGGCACAAGGAATCTTCCATGACCCACCATATCGCCAAAAATCGATTTCTCTACTCGAACACCATCAGCGCGTTATTCCTGTTTTCTTTCCTGGCCTGCTCCGGTTGCGCTCCCGATACATCCGAATCCAAAATGACCTCCTACACCGCCAGCGAGAAAAAAGCTGACACTGCGCAGACTTTTCAGATTGCCCCAGAGCAGATGTCCCACATCCAGATCGCCCCCGTCCTCAAAGAGAATCTTCCCCGCACTCTGCGTTTGACTGGCGCCGTAGCTTACAATGCCTTTGAAACCGCTCCGGTTTTTTCTCCCATCGGCGGACCAGTACAGCGCATCCTCGCCACTCCGGGGCAAGTCGTCAGCCGAGGTGCGCCTCTTCTTTACGTCACCAGCCCGGACTTTTCCGTTTCTCGTTCCGCCTATATCAAAGCGCGTGATGCAGCAGCTCTGGCCGACAAACTTTACGCTCGAGCTAAGGATCTCTACGCCCACGGAGCCATTGCCGAAGCCGATCTTGAGCAGGCGACACTGGCTCAAGCACAAGCTCACGCCGATCTGGCATCCGCCACCGACGCCCTCCGCGCCCTCGGCCTCCAGGATCCCGACGCCGTATCCAGAAACAGTGTCACCTCCACCTCGGAAATTCCCGTCATCGCTCCCATCTCCGGTGAAGTCGTCGAACGTCTCGTCGGTCCCGGCCAGCTTCTGCAAGCCGCCACCACTCAGTGCTTCACCATTTCCAATACCGATACGGTTTGGGTGCTGGTCAACGTCTATCAAAGCGATCTCGCTTTCGTTCGCTCCGGAGAAGAGGTGGAAATTTCCACTGATGCTTACCCGGATACTTTTCATGGCAAAATTTCCTACCTTGCTCCTTCGCTCGACGCCACGACGCGCACCCTGCAGGCTCGCATCGTCGCCCAGAATCCCGCCAAGAAATTGAAAAAGGATATGTACGTCACCGCCACCGTCCGCGCCGGGTCTCTGCAAAACGTCTTCACTGTTCCCGATGACGCCATCCTGCGCGATTCCGAAAACGAACCCTTTGTTTACGTTCAGTCCGGATCCACTGAATTTTCCCGCCGCCAGGTCACTCTGGGTGATTCCAATCACGGCCGCGTTCAGATCAAGACTGGTTTAAAAGAAGGCGAACGCGTAGCCGGCAATGGCAGCCTGTTTCTGCAGTTTATGAATTCCCTGCAGCACTAGACGTCAGTAGCGCAGCCAACAGGAGCTAACGGTATCTAGCGATGATCCATCGCATTGTACATTTCGCGCTTCGCCAGCGGTTTCTGGTTCTGATGCTCACCGTCTTGACGGTGATCGCCGGCATTTGGTCGTTCCAGCAAATGCCGGTCGATGCCTATCCTGATTTATCTCCACCGATGGTTGAGCTGGTGACCCAGTGGCCCGGTCACGCTGCCGAAGAAGTCGAACGCCTCGCCACTCTGCCGCTGGAACTGGCCATGAACGGCACTCCGCGCCTGCAAGTGATGCGTTCCATCTCGCTCTATGGACTTTCCGACGTCCGCCTGACCTTCGACGAAGGCGTAGATCCTTATTTCGCCCGGCAACTCGTTTTCCAACGCCTGAGCGACGCCACTCTTCCCCAGGGCGTTACTCCCAGCATGGCGCCGCTTTTCAGTCCCAGTGGCCTCGTTTACCGCTACGTGATCGAAAGTCCCGACCGTTCGCCTATGGAACTGCACACCATGGAGGATTGGATCATCGAACGCGCGTACCGTAGCGTTCCCGGGGTTGCAGACGATTCCGGTTTCGGCGGCCCCACGATGGAGTACCACGTACTCCTCGATCCCAGCCGCCTTTACAGCTACCACATCCCCGTCGTGCAGGTGGTCACTGCCCTGCAAAACAACAATGCCAACACCGGCGGCGGCTTCTATTCACAGGGCGGGCAGTTTTATTACGTGCGCGGGCTCGGGCTTGTAAAGTCCACCGACGATATCGGCGAAATCGTCGTCGCCAGCAATAACGGCGCTCCGGTCCGCATCAAGGACATCGGGCACGTCGAAATCGGCCACGCTCCTCGTCTGGGCATCTTCGGCTTCCAGGACAAAACTAAAAATAGCGACGACGCGGTCGAAGGCGTCATTCTTATGCGCCGCGGTGAACAAACGCAAAATGTTCTGCGCGGCGTCGAACAGAAAACCGAGGAAATCAATCAGACTCTTCTGCCCCGCGACGTCAGGGTCCGTCCTTACTACGATCGCAGCGATCTTGTCCGCGTCACCACCGATACCGTCGAAGGCAATCTGCTTCGCGGAATGATTTTGGTCTTGATCGTTCTGGTCTTTTTTCTGGTCAGTGTTCGCGCCGCCGTCATCACCGCGCTTACCATTCCCCTGGCGCTCCTTTTTGCCTTTATCTTTCTTCATCTCACCGGCGAAGCTGCCAATCTTCTCTCCATCGGCGCTATCGATTTCGGCATCATCATTGACGGCACCATCGTCATGGTGGAAAACATTTATCGCGAACTCAGCGAGCGCCATGGACAGGAATATAAACTCCACGAAGTTCTGCTGCACGCCGCGCGTGACGTCGACCGTCCTATTTTTTACTCCGTAGCCGTCATCATCGCCGGCTATTTGCCTATTTATGCTCTCACTGGACCGGCAGGAAAACTTTTCCACCCCATGGCCGATACCATGGCCTTCGCGCTCGTCGGCGCGCTGCTCATCACTCTGACTCTCGTTCCCGTTCTCGCTTCTTACTGGTTCCGCAAAGGTGTTAAAGAAAAACCCAACCGGATTTTCAACAGTATTCGTGACTGGTATTCCGGCCGCCTCGAGTGGTGCCTCGATCATCCCAAGTCCACCATACTCATCACCGTCCTCATCTTCGGTTCCACACTTCTTCTCATTCCGTTTATCGGCGGCGAATTTTTGCCGCACCTTGACGAAGGCGCCTTATGGGTGCGCGCAACCATGCCTTACACCATTTCCTTCGAAGAAGCCGCCAAGTTCGCGCCCCAGGTTCGCCAGATACTGAATCAATTTCCCATGGTCACTGTCACGGCATCCGAGCTTGGCCGCCCCGACGATGGCACGGATCCGACCGGTTTTTTCAATTGTGAATTTTATGTGGGCCTCAAACCGTACAACGACAAAACCTGGCATCAAAGTTCCATCCGCAACAAACAACAACTGCAAGAAGATATCGAACGCAAACTAAGTTCCTATCCCGGCGTCATCTTCAATTACACTCAGCCGGCTGAAGATGCTGTAGACGAAGCTCTCACTGGTCTTAAGTCCGCACTGGCCGTAAAAGTTTTTGGCCCGGATCTCGAAGTCCTCGAAAAAAAGGCCGTCGAAATTCGCAATGTGCTGGACCACACTCCCGGTTTCAAGGAACTGACCGTCGTTCGCGAACTCGGCCAGCCCAGCCTCATCATTGACGCCGATCGCGCGAGAATCGCGCGCTATGGTATCAATGTCTCTGACGTCGAGGCCGTCATTCAGGCCGCCATCGGCGGGCAAGCCGCCACCCAGGTCATTCAGGGCGAAAAACTCTTCGATATGGTGGTTCGAATGGAGCCGCAATTCCGTTCGAACGCTCGCGACATCGGCAATCTGCTGGTTCCCGCTCCCGCCGGCCAGCAGATTCCCCTCTCCGAACTCGCCACCATCCGCCAGGCTTCCGGCGCTTCCTTTATTTATCGCGAGAATAATTCCCGCTACATCGGTATCCAATTTTCTGTGGAAGGCCGCAATCTCGAAGGCATCGTAAAACAAGGCCAGCAGAACATTGCGAAAAATGTCCGCATGCCCGAGGGCTATCGCATGGAATGGGGCGGCGAATATAGCGAATTGCTGGAAGCCAAATCGCAGCTTTATATAATTGGTCCTCTAGCGGTGTTCCTGATTTTCATGATTCTTTTTGCGCTCTACGGCAATTTGAAATTTCCGATTTCCATCGCTCTCGGCGTCGTTCTCACCGAACCCGTCGGCGCACTCATCGCTTTGAAACTCACGCACACACCCCTCAGTGTCTCCAGTTTTCTTGGACTCCTCGCGCTGCTTGGCGTTTCCGTGCAGACCGCCGTCATCCTTGTCAGCTACATCAATAAACTTCGTCTGGAAGGCCGCACCATTCGCCAGGCCACGCAAGAAGCTTCGCTGCTTCGCCTCCGTCCCATTATGATGACCGCCCTGGTCGCCTGCCTCGGTCTGCTCCCCGCCGCCATGTCCACCGGTGTCGGCAGCGACACGCAGAAACCGTTCGCCATCGTCGTCGTCGCCGGTCTCATCTCCCGCCTCGTCCTGGGCTTCTTCATCAATCCCGTTCTGTACGAAGTAGCCGCTCGCGAAGGCGACCGCCTCCAGGTTTAGTGACTCTCTCTTAGGTAGCACAGCCAATCCTGGCTGTGTACGGCGTGGCCCGCCCCGCAACTTACGACGACACCCTCAGCGCTCACACCAGCGCCGCATTAATTCGTCAGCGCTCTGTGTCTCTGCGCCCTCTGTGTTAAATTCTTTCTTGGACACTGCGCGGAGGAACAAAATGTCAGAACCAACCTACGAAGAACTGAAAGCCCAACTCGAACAATTGCAAAAACAATCCGGAGCAAAACGCAGCGGAGCCCTCGATTTCCGCGTCGGCGAAAAAGGCGGAGTCAGCGTCTACGGCCTCGGACGCTTCCCCGTCACTCTTTATTACGAACAATGGACCCGCCTGCTCGGCGCCGCCGAAGAATTGAAATCCTTCCTCGAAGAACAAAAATCCGCCGGCAAGCTCAAACTGAAGGAATAATCCGAAGCGGGAAACGATCGCTATTTGCTTACCGAAGCTGCTGAAGAAACTGCTGGCTGTTGCCGTGCCGGTTCTACCACCAGCACCGCGTCCATCGTCGAAGAGTGGATGGCAAGAAGTTGCCGTAGCGCGGCCTCTGCGCCGGTTGCGTCGCCTGATTGCCTCCTGGTGCGCGCTAGCAACTGCAAAGAAAACGCATCGTCATTCGTTTGTTCCAGCTCGGCAATTGCTTCCGCGAATTTCTTTTGCTCCACGAGCCACGCGCCACGCAATGCGTGCAATTGATCGGCAATGAATTCATTTTCCGTGGATTCGTACTTCTGTTCCATCACTCGAATACATACATCCGCCATCGCGGGGTTTCCCGCATGCAGGGAACGCACTCCGCGCCAGCGCCGGATTGTGGCCATGTGTTCGTCGCGCGTCACCGTCGCCAGGTCCTGGTCCTTGCGAATCGCATCTTCCGCCGCATCCAGATGTTTCATCGCGGCAAGATCGTCCGTTTGATAGAGCGCCATCGCTTCGTGAAAACCTGCCTCAAGGTCCGTGTACTTTTGCGCCTGCGCTTCCGCCACCAGCGATGAGTATTCCCGATCCGCGAATCCGTACAAATTGTCGCGAACGTAGCTCAACGCAATCGACGACCGGTATTCCAGGCTGCGCCGCGGATTTTCCGCCACCAACGCGGATTTGTGATACGCGTCGCGCGCCGCATCCTGATTGCCCAGCAACGCAAACACATCTCCCAATTCGTGTTGCGAAGGACCAAATCGCGGATCTTTTTTCAAGGCTGCTTCGAAGTGTGCGCGCGCTTCGTTGTATCTGCCAGCTTTGAAAAGAATATCTCCGTAGGAATCTTCTGGATTCGGATCCGTCGGCATCGCCGCCACATAACGCTGCATCAATGTTTCCGCATGCGCCATGTCACCCATCGCCGCATAGGCGTACCCCAGCCGGTTCAAAACAGGAGTGAACTCTGGATCGAGTATCAGAACTTTCTCGAAAAGTGGTATCGCCTTCTGCTGATCTCGCTGATCCACAAACCAGCGTCCCGCCAAGTACAAAATGAATTTGTCGCCGGACTCTCGCTTCGTCAAATCGTTGAGATTCGAAATCGCCGCGAGCTGGTCGTTATGTTTCTGCGCCGCCACCCAGCGGACAAGAAGCATTTCGCTTGGTGAAGTTTTTCCCACCAGGCTTTGCGCGTGCGCCAACGCGTCGGCCGCTTCGTGCGCATCGGTCGTGAAGTACGCCAGCAAACTCCATCCCGCCGCGAAATTTGCGTCTTCGCCTACCGCAGTTCGCAGATTTTTCAGGCATTCATCCAAGCGGTAATTCCCGCTCAAAACGATTGCTTGGCCAAAACTCTCGCGCGCATACTCCGACTTGGTAGTCAAACGCATTGTTTCAGCGCTTGCTCGCGTTACGGACTTCGTTTCGGCGGGTTGCGCCGCGTGCTGCTGCGCAAATGTCGCCGTTGCACAGCACGCCAGACTCAATGCAACCAAACTGCGGCAACCACGCGTCATCAGAATATTTCTCCCGAAAAGGCCATACCCTTTGCTAATTGATGCTAGCAGCACTTTCCTTCGTGCCTGCCTGTACCGAGGTACAGTTGAATCGCAACAGTCATAAGCGGAATGCGCGTTCCGCGTCATATAATCCTCCCAGGAGACGAACGCATGAAATTTCGGAGGTTTGGACGCACCGGATGGCAGGTGAGCGAAATTGGATATGGCATGTGGGGCATGGCGGGATGGACCGGTTCGCAAGATGCCGAATCGCTGGCGGCGCTGCAGCGGGCCATCGACCTTGGCTGCAATTTTTTTGACACTGCGTGGGCGTACGGCGATGGCCACAGCGAAGAGTTGCTGGGCAAAGCGCTGCGCGCGAATTCGCCCAAAAAATTATACGTGGCTACGAAGGTGCCGCCGAAAAATCGTCAGTGGCCGTCCAAGCGGGGTTTCACTCTCGATGAATCGTATCCGCCGGAATACGTTTTCGAGTACGTGGAAAAAAGTTTGCGCAACATCGCAACGGACACGCTGGATTTGATCCAGTACCACACCTGGGAAGACAAATGGCTGGATGATGAGCGCACGGTTCGCACGATCGAAAAATTGCGCGCCAGCGGAAAAGTGCGCGCCATTGGCATCAGCTTGAACCGCTGGGAGCCGTGGAACGGAATTCGCGCGGTGAAATCCGGATTGGTGGATGCAGTGCAAGTGATCTACAACATTTTCGACCAGAATCCGGAAGGCGAACTTTTCCCCGCGTGCCGCGAAAAAGACGTCGCGGTGATTGCGCGCGTTCCATTTGATGAAGGTTCACTGACCGGAACGTTGACGCTCGACAGCAAGTGGCCGAAAGAAGACTGGCGCAGCACATATTTTGTTCCGGAGAATTTGCGCAGCAGCGTGGAGCACGCCGATGCGTTGAAACATTTAATTCCGTCCGGCTCCACAATGCCGGAAATGGCGTTGCGATTTATTCTGAACAATCCGGATGTGAGCACGATCATTCCCGGCATGCGAAAAATCCGCAACGTGGAAGCGAATACCGCCGCCAGCGACAAGGGCCCGCTGCCCGCAGTGCTCCATTCCGAATTACAAAAACACCGCTGGGAGCGCACGCCAACCGAATGGAGCCAGTGATAGCCATCCCAGCACCTGGTCATTCCGAGCGAAACGAGGAATCTCTCTGCTCTACGCGGTTTGTTTGAGGGCGCGTTCGACGAGGGTGAGGCAGCGCTCGGCTTGTTCGCGCAGAAGTTCTTCCTGTTCGGTGCGTTCGCGCAGGCCGCTGTGCAGCTCGTCGGCAATGGCCAGAGCAGCGAGTACCGCGGCTTTCTGAGTGTCCACGGTGGTGGTGGCGTCCGAGATGGCGCGCATTTTTTCATCCACATAGGCGGCAAGTTTCTGAACGTAGGCGGGATCGAGGTCGCCGGCGATGGAATAAGTCTGCCCGTAGATTTGAACTCTGGTTGGCATGTGCGTTTGGCGGCGAGGCCAAGGGGAAAGGTAGCACAGGGCGGCGAGTAGTGAGTAGTGGATGGTGAGCAGGGAGTAGTGAGTGATGGTCACTGACGAAGCGATGAGCCGCGCCGCGGTTGGTGCGCCGTACATCGTCGAGGCGTCTGGGGAGGACGAGCGGCATTCCAAAACGGGAATAGCGTCGCGCTGACATTAATTTTAAAAATGTGTGGCAAGTAAAGGGCTTAAAGTCCTTTGTTCTTGCAAGTGCGGTTCGTGAGGCTTTATGTGGTCCGGGTAATGGCGTACGGCTGCACAGCCACGAATGGCTGTGCCACAAGAGCCGAAGGACTGCGGCGCTCGGCGCATACGTACAGGCAAGCGGCGGAATAGGAAAAGCGGCGTCGAGCCGCCGCACTCCAAATTAGGCGGAGACGCGTTGCGCGGCGGCTTTGAAGAGGGCGAAGGCGGCGCCTTGCGGGTCGGCCATGACGGAGATGCGCCCTACGTCCTCGAAGTCAGTTGATAGAGAGTCGCACCGAGTTTTTTGGCTTCGCCGGCGGTCAGGTCGCAGTCGGAGACGTTGCAGTAAGCCAGCCAATCGGCCGGAGTACCGGCGCGATGCTGCGAGGCGGGAGGGATGCCGCCGATGATGCAAATCTACAGGGCGCTGAGAAAGAATCAGAACGCAATTCTGGAAGAAGCTGGAAGCGACACGCTCTACACAAGAAGAGTGTTCACAGATCTGTGTGTAGCAGCCTAGGGAAGGTAGGCGGCGGTGGAGGTTCGGGTGAAGTCGAAGCGGACTACGGTGGAGGGGGGCATGGCGTCAGAGGAAGAGGGCGCGGCGAATTGCCATTGGCGGGCGGCTTTTAGAGAGAGGTCGGCGAAGAATTGGCTGACGGCGGGATTGGCTAGTTCGGCGGAGGAGACGGTGCCGTCGGGATTGAGTTGTACGCGGACGTTGATGCGGACGCTGCCGCGAATGGTGGAGCGCGCTTTTTCGGAAACTACGGGAAGGACTTTGCGCTGGATGGAGGGGGTTGCGATGGACGAGGCTGAGCCTGCGGGATTTACGTTCGCCGGATTTACGTTGGACGGAGCGTGAGTTACGAGTCCGGGAGGCGTGCTGCGCGAGGCCGATGGGCTTGGCGATTCGGATTTTGTTGAGGGATTGTTTGTGCGCGAATTTTTGTTTGCAGAGGACGGAGCATTTGTGGCCGGCGAGTTTGTTGCGGGGGAATTCGCGATTGGCGGATTCAGGTCGGCGGAATTTTTGGGCGAAGTGGGCGCAGAGTTGGCGTTCGATTTTGCGGCGTTGGCGGAATTCGAAGATGGCGATGGGTTAGCGCTGGATAGCGATGGCCACGTGGCGCTGGAGTTGGTGGAATTCGGCGCGGTGGATCTGGACGAACGGAGGATCAGGCGCGGCACGAAAATGATCGCCAGCAGGACGGCGGCGGTCGCACTTACTAGAAAGAGTCTATTGGAGCGGGGCCGCGGATTGGGAGAAATGACGCGGCGCGGGTTGCCAATGGTGGCGTTGACTTGCGGAAGCGAACTGACGGGAATCGGCGCACGCGAAGGTTGCGGCGTTGCAGCGTGGGAGGCGCTGGGAGAAGCGTTGGGAGAAATCGGGGAAAGCGGCACGGCAAGCGGATCGATTTCCGGAAGTGGCTGGCGTTGAGCGGCGACGCGTGGACGCGTGGGCGCAGATGCGGCGGAAGGCGGCTCGACTGCGGCGATGAGGGACTCCGGGGAGTCAGGTGTGCCGGGCGGACGAATGTAGGGTGAGTCCACTGGAGCGGGATCGGCGTGAGAAGTGGCGGGTTCGTTGGCGGGAGCGGCGGCGGGTTTGCGCTGTGGAACGAAGGATGGATCGAGGAGCGAGCGAACCTGGTCGAGCGTGATGCGCTGCGTGACGTCTTCGACGAGAGCAGAGCGAACGATTTCTTCGTAGGGAGCGGGGAGTTCGGGAAGTACGAAGCGGCCGGAGGGACGTTGCTGCGGCAAAACTTTGGTTAGCGTTTCGCAGATGGAGACGCCGAGAGACCACATGTCGGACGCGGGAAAAAGTACGGATTCGGGAGCGGCGAACGGAGCGGCTAGCGGCCAGGTGGAAGCGGATTCACCGGCAGGTACGATGCGGTCGGCGGAGAGTTTTACGTTGTCGCCGGTGGCGTGAATGTTGGACGGCTTGATGCCGGCGTGGACGAAACCGCTTTCGTGAAGAAAATCGAGTGTGGGAAGGATGGCGGCGAGCATGCCGCTGGTTTCGTCGGGCGTGAGCGCGCGGCGCGGGAGAAGCTGGCCGAGGTCTTCGTCGGCGCGATCGGTGACGATGTAGAGGCAAGAGGAGCCGTCGATGGTGCAGCGGCCGAAATGATGGATGCGAAGAAGTCCGGGATGAGAGAGAGCAGTGGCTGCGCGCCAGTGATTGAGCTGGAGATCGGAGGTGGCAGGATCTTCGGGGATTAATTTTATGGCGATGTCGGGAGCAGGATCGCCGGGCTGCACGGGTTCCGAGGTCAGGAAGACCGCGGAATTCGGCGAGACGCCGAGAAGTTTGCGGAGCGGGAAGCGGCCGTCCGCGAGCTGGCCAAGAAGATGTTGCGTTGTTGCTGACATCGAGCACCGCCGGTCCGCGCGCGGGGTGGCGTGCGGCAGAATGTTGATAGCGAAACAGAATTCAGGCTGAACGCGCAAGAGAAAATATTGTGCGTTGTCCGGCCGGGGAGGCTGGTAAGAATTCTGAGGGGAAGGGGCGGGAAAGGAAAGAGGGTTGTGCGAAAGAGATAGCTGGCCGTGATGGCAGGTGGACGAGGGAAGAGCGGATACAGGAAAAGGGCGCCGGTCTGAAGACGGGCGACCACAAAAGAAAGACGGCGGGATAAACCCGCTCGCTACAAAACCACTACAAAAGCAAGACTACTAGGAGCCCATTAGGAAAAGGGGCTTGTTGGCGAAGCTGGTGTATTGCGGGCGAAGGCGCTCGGTGTTGTATTGCTCTTTGACGTTGACGAATTTCTTGGTGGCGGTGATGGTGCCGATGGGCACGTTGTCGTAGCGGCCTTCTTTGAGGACGATCAGGCGGCCGAAAGTTTTGCTGAGAATTAAATCGAGTGCGAGATTGCCGTAGGCCATGGGCACGATGGAATCGAGCGCGTCGGGATCGCCGGAGCGGACAAGATAGCCGAGCTTCTGGCTGATGACTTCGATTTTTTTGCCCTTGTTGAATTTGGCGGAGCGGTTTTTGACTTCTTCGGCGACGATTTCGCCGATGCCACCAAGTTTTTTGTGGCCGTATGCGTCAGCGGATTCGCTTTCGAAGATCATTTCGCCGCCTTCGAACATGGCGCCTTCGGAAACGAGAACTGTGGCGTAATGGCTGGGATTTTTGTGGCGGTCGGAGACCAGGCGTTCGGTGAGATTGTCGATGTCGAACTTATGCTCCGGGATGACGCAGCGATGCGCGGCTCCGGCCATGGTTGGAAGCATGGCGGTGAAGCCGGCGTAGCGGCCGAAAACTTCGAGGACTAGAAAACGTTCGTGCGAACCGGCTGAAGTGCGCAGGTCGTTGGTCAGCTGAATGGTGCGCGTGACGCAAGTGCTGAAGCCGATGCAGTAGTCGGTGCCGGGAACGTCGTTGTCCATCGTTTTTGGAATGGCGACAACTTTGAAGCCTTCCTGATGCAAACGCACGCCGTAGCTGAGCGTATCATCGCCGCCGATGGGCACCATGTAGTCAATGCCGAGCCATTCGAGATTTTTTAGGACTTCGGGAGTGAGATCATTTTTTTCGGCGCTGTATTGACTTTTGAGATGTTCTGGGACGTTGGCTTTGCTGGTGCGGCCGGGATTGGTGCGCGATGAATGCAGAAATGTGCCGCCAGTGCGTCCGGCTCGATTGACGATGTCCTCGGTGAGCAGCTGAAAATTTTCGGAATTGTCGTAGGATTTGTCGCGGACCATTTCGATCAAGCCGCCCCAGCCGTGGCGGAAGCCGATGACTTGATAGCCTTCGCGGAGCGCGCGAAAGGTGACGCCGCGGATGGCGGGATTGAGGCCGGGCACGTCGCCGCCGCCGGTGAGAATACCGATGATGCCTTTCTTGGTGTTGACGTTTGCCATGTGCTCGCCCTTGAGGGTGGCCCCTTTGCGGTGAAGTTGAACTGATAATTTTACACGGAGTGGGCGCGAAACCGGAGAGAAAGTGCGCGTCGAAGAGTTGCGCAACGGAAATGAGCCGTTAATGAAAAAATGCAAGAAACGAATTGGCGAACGAACGCACTATTCACCAAGGATCGGAGGGGTCATGAAATTCACGGCAAAGGTGCTGAGGGTCTCGGTGTGTGTGATGCTGGGAGTAGTGTGGAGCGGGCAGGCGTTCGCGTGGAATGACCGGGGACACATGACGGTGGCGTACATTGCGTACAAGCAATTGACGCCCACGACGCGCGATCGTGCCAACGCGTTGCTGAAGCTGAATCCGAAATATAGCGATTGGTCGGCGACAGTGGATAAGGAAGCGCCGGGGGCATCGGCAGACGACAAGAACCTGATGATATTCATGATTGCGGCCACCTGGGCGGACGGGATCAAGCGGGATTCGACTTATACACAAGACGGCAGTCAGGGAGGAAATCGACCGGACGGCAGCCCTGACCCGGGAAAGAACACCGGGTACGACGATTTGCTGATGCACAAGTACTGGCATTTTATTGATACGCCGTTTACGAAAGATGGAACGCCGCTGCCGGCGATTCCTACGCCGAATGCGCAGGAACGGATTGCGCTGTTTCGAACGGTACTTGCTTCCACGAGCGCCGATCCGCAGAAGTCGTACGATTTGACTTGGCTGTTGCATCTGGTGGGCGATGTTCATCAACCACTGCATGCCTCGACGCGCGTTAGCAGCACCGATCCCAATGGCGATTCTGGCGGCAATCTTGTGAAGCTGAGTTGCGCGCATTGTGAGTTGCATGCGTTTTGGGATGACTTGCTGGGCACGAACAACAACTTAAATACAGTGGTAAAGGCGGCGAGAAAATTACCGGCAGCGGACTCGGCGCTGGCGGCAAAGTCCGACGAGAAGGACTGGATCGCCGAGAGTTTCGCGGAAGCGCAGCAGACGGTATATAAGGCGCCAATCGTAGCGGGAGATGGCCCGTTCATGTTGACGACGCAATATAAGAAGGATGCGGGAAAGTTGGCGAAGCAGAGAGTGGCGCTGGCAGGGGCGCGGTTGGCGAACTTGTTGAATACGGAGTTGAAGTAGGTCGTTGAGTGCGGCGGGCTTAGACTGGGCGGCGGATGCCTAGTTTGCGGATGCGGGCCTGGAGAGTGGTGCGCTTCATGCCGAGAAGAGCGGCGGCGCCGCGCGGGCCGGCGATGCGCCACTCGGTTTGGCGCAGGGCGCGAAGGATGTGCTGGCGTTCGGCTTCTTCCAGAGTAGCGATCGGCGCAGAAGTGGAAATGGCTTCGGGAGTTTCATCGACGGCGGGGATCTGAGTATTACGCAATTCAGAGAGCGGAACGCGAAGTTCCTTGCCGGGAGAAAGAATGACGGCTCGTTCGAGAAGATTTTCCAGTTCGCGAATGTTGCCGGGCCAGGAATAGGCGACCAGCGCGTCCATGGCATCAGAGGGAACGTACTGAACGAGTTTATTCAGGCTGCGGCTGAATTTCTGAACGAAGTAGCGAACCAGAAGAGGAATGTCCTCGCGGCGATCGCGCAACGGCGGAATCTGAATCGGGAAAACATTCAAGCGGTAGAAAAGGTCGCTGCGGAATTTGCGTTCGGCAACCAGGCGGCCTAAGTCGGCATTGGTGGCGGCGACCACGCGAGTGTCCACACGAACGGTGCGGGTAGCGCCGAGACGTTCGAATTCATGCTCCTGCAGGACGCGCAGGAGTTTGGGCTGCAGTTCCAGCGGAATGTCCCCGACCTCATCGAGAAAAATAGTGCCTTTGTCGGCGAGTTCGAAGCGACCGACTTTCTGGTTGACCGCGCCAGTGAATGCGCCCCGCTCGTGGCCGAAGAGTTCGCTTTCCAGCAAGCCGCCGGGAATGGCGGCACAATTGATTTTGACGAAGGTGCGTTCGCGGCGCGGACTTAAATTGTGAATGGCGCGCGCAATCAGCTCTTTGCCAGTCCCGGTTTCCCCGAGGATCAAAACGGTGGTGTCACCGGGAGCGGCGAGCTCGACCTGAGCGAGCGCACGCCTGATGACGGGGCTTTCACCAACGATTTCCTCGAAATTAAATTCGTTCCGGATTTCTTCTTCCAGGTAGTGTTTTTCAACCGCCAGCTTGTTTTTGAGCGAATCGATTTCCTTGAAGGCCAGCGCATTTTCGACGGCGACAGCAATTTGCGCCGCCACGCGATTCAAAAGATCGGCGTCGCCATCCGTAAAAGCGTCAAGACGGCGGCTGGCAAGATTTAGAGTACCGAACGCCTGGCCCTTGCTGAGCAGAGGTACGCAACAAACCGACGCAATGCCTTTTTCGCGCAACACACGAACCAATTCGGCGGGAAACTGGTCCAGCTCGGCGCCATGAAAAATGGAAGGAGAGCCGGCCAGCATGCAGCGGCCGGACGGCGATTCGTCGACCGCTACGGTGACTTCTTTTCCCGCAAAGAGCGTATCGGAACCGTCAAAGTCCAATGCATGAATGCGCAAGCGGTTGGTGGCGCGATCGAGAAGAGCGAGACTGGTGTAATCGTGATGAATCACGCGAGTGAGAGCGGTCACAATGCCGCGAAACAGATCGCTCAACTCGCGGCTGGTAACAAGGACATTGTTAATGTCCAGCAAGACCTGCAGGCGATCGCGCTGCTCGGCGAGTTCCTGCCGGGAGGTCTGCGCGGATTGGAAGTTCAGCGCATTGTCCACGGCGACGGCCACCTGCGCTGCAACGCGCTGCATGAATCGAATGTCCGAATCGGAAATGGCCTGTGGGCGAAGCCGGCCAAAACCCATAGCGCCAAGCCGGCGTTGCGCGGTGGTCAACGGCAGAATGGCAAAAGAGCGAACTCCAGCACCCTGCAGCCGAACGAGAAACTCGGGGAAGCGCGTTTCCGTTTCCAAATCGGTAACGATAAATGGTTGCTGAGTTTGCCAGACCCAGCCTGATGGATTACCTTCCACCGGATATTCGGTACCGACCGGCTTATCGCCTTGCACGCGAGTTTCCAGCACGTGAAGGCGCATGGTGTCTTTCACGGGATCATGGAGAACCAAAGTCAAAAAATCGGATTCGACGACGGAATGCAGGCGGGCGGCCAGTTCATGAAACAGGGTCTTCAGATCGCGATGCTGCGCGATGATTTCGCTGACGTCGAGGAGCGCTTCCAGTTGACGCCGGGAATGATCGACAGCCGGCGAGGGAACAGCCTCCGGCGAAATAATGGTGGTGGGATCCGCCATGGAACGAGAATAGCATTGCGGGAAGGGTGGCTCAACCTGACGGGTGTGCCACGAATTTGTGGGCCGCGCTAATGTCGATTCGGGCGCTTCTCAAACGACGGGTATATAGGGATGTCACCGACGTCCAAGGAGCGATACGATGAGATTCTTATGCTTGGTTTACTTTGAGCCAAAAACGTTGATGGCTCTTTCGCCTGCTGAAAAGGCAAGGCTCAATCGCGATTCGCTGGCCTATAACGACGAATTGAGCAGAAACAGTCATTACATTACCGCCGAGGCTTTGCAGCCGGTGGAGACGGCTCGAACCGTTCGAGTGCGGCGAGGCAAAGTGGCGGTTATGGACGGACCCTTCGCGGAAACGAAGGAGGTTGTGGGCGGCTTCATCTTGATCGAGGCCGCCGGAATGGACGAGGCCGTCGAAGTCGCCGCTGGAATTCCGCTGGCCAAGCTTGGCAGTATCGAAGTGCGGCCGATTATGCAGATAAAAATATGAAGGCAGTCATCGCAGGAAAGCAGAATGGTAGGCTCGTGGGCGCTCGAACCCCAGACCTGGCCGACCCGGTCGGCCCGCTCTAACCAATCAACGCGCGTATCATTTTCGCAGATTTCCAGCGCTTGATTTCAAGTTCACGCCGGCGAGCTTCGAGCAACATAGCAAACTCTTCTTTGTGAACGAGAATCCACGGGCCACGACCGCGCGTTGAAGGCCTGTGCTCGCGCGCGTGTTCGGAAAGCCTGCGTTCGAGATTGTCGGTAGAGCCCACATAGAATTTACCGGAGGTCTGACTTTGTGGGGATGTAAAGAAAGGCGACCATGAAGAATGGTAGGCTCGTGGGGACTCGAACCCCAGACCTCTACCGTGTCAAAGGCCAGCTAACCAATACGCTGAACAACTTGGAGAGCGGCGCGGACCGCCTAACGACGCCTAAGTACGCGTAATACGAAGTTTCAACGGTACGGAGAGCGGTACGGAGTCTCCTGGCCGTTGTACGCAAACCTAGGCAGGTCAACCGCCGCCGAGTTTTTCGACGACATGCACTAGAGAATGTTTTTACCGATCATGGGAAATTTAGATCGAGAGCGTAAATTTCCTGGATACCAACGTCCCGCATGATGAGCGGCGAGCCGTCAAGGTCAAGGCCGTTCCAGGGGTTTCCAGACTCCGTCATAAAGACACGTGGAATATCCTTCACACCTAGAACGCGCTCGCGCTTGTGGTCAATGAGATTTACGCGAGCGAGTTCAGGACCGTTTTCACCGATATCTTCGAAATAGATGAATTTGCCTTCCTTCGATAAATTGGGATACTGCAACGACTCGCCAGTCGTGAGTTCGGACCAACTTCCAGCCGTGAAATCGAAAAGGAGCAGCTTGTGCGCGTCCACGGTGTAGGAGCAGAGGATTCGCCCATCCGACGACAAACGCGGTGCCCACATTCCCATGCTTCCTGGAAAAGTAGAGAGCTGTCTGGTGCGGAGATCAACTTTTTGTATGCTGTACTTGTTGGGATCTCCGCCCCCGATCTGTGGGTATTGGGCAAAGAGCAGCGAGCTACCGTCAGGCGACCATTGAGGGTCGTCCTCGTTGTTCTTGTCACCGGGGAGCAGCTCTTCTGGGCTACCGCCTTCAGAGGAAACCAGGAAGACTTTGAAGACGGTACCAGGGCTTGCCCCGACGAAGGCTATGTGTTTTCCGTCTGGGGACCAGCGCGGCATCGCGGCAAGCATAGGCGGTGAGGAAAGCTGCAATCTTTCGCTGCCATCAACGCGGCTGCGCCACAGCGTGTTGTCTGGATACGCCTTGTACGCGATCCATTGCAGGTCTCTGGAAAAATCAATTTCGCCTGCCGAAACGCCGCCGAGGTAGGGCGCGAATTGCTTCAGTTTGGCGTCATAGCGTTGCAATTCAGCCCGTGGCTGCTCGCCGATTACAAACACACGACTACGGTCCGGTGAAGCAACCGGCGTTGAATAGCTGACAGGACCGGAGGTGATTTGCACAGGAAGCTGGCTTTTCTTCTGGAGTAAGCCGGATTTCTCCTCGAGGGCCCAGATGTCGGAGCGTCCGTTGCGATCTGCCGAGAAAAAGAAATAGCGGCCATCAGCAGTCCACGATCCACAGCATTCGCCTCGTTCCTTGTGCCAACTGGGCAGCAGCGGTCGCAATCCAGAGCCATTGGTGGCCACTTCCCACAAGGAAGACGTGAAGGACTCGACATTGCGAACCGAGAAGCGCAAGTGGCTGCCATCGGGTGAAAATCGCGGCGCAAAAATGAATCCGTCAACGGTGGTCAACTTACGAGCGTTGCTGCCCTCGTGCTGGGCGACATAGATGGCCCCGCCGCGGACATAGGCGAGTTGCTGCCCATCGGGAGACCAAGTTGCATCGGAAGCTTCCAAACTGTCAATCCGACGGGGCGCTCCCGCTGGTAACGGAACAGTCCAGAGCGGACCATTCACATCGGACACCATC
Organism: uncultured Acidobacteriota bacterium; assembly: GCA_963732135.1. Taxonomy (GTDB): domain Bacteria; phylum Acidobacteriota; class Terriglobia; order Acidiferrales; family UBA7541; genus Acidiferrum. Next base: position 215,613 of record CAVSYC010000006.1, on the reverse strand, counting down.
CCTCCCTCGCCGGTGAAGGACTCTACGAGGAGCGCTCCAGGAGCAACGCCCAATAGTCCAGCGTTGGTAAAGGACGTCGGAATTTGCACTACGTCACCACCGTCGGCCGAAACCTGAGCCAATACCGCACGTCCATTCACCCTCTCCTGAAGGTACAAGCGGGGCCCATCGGTGAGGACGACCTCTTTGCGGTTATTGTCGCGAGTGATTTGACTGGTCGAGATCGCACGAGGCGGAGATTGTGGGCGGGTGAATAAGTAAACCAAAATGGCAGCAACGGCCACTGCGGCCATAACCGCAGCCCAGCTTCGCGCCGGGTGATGAACGACTGCCAGAGCCGTTGGCTCGCTGTGGGTTGCGGCCGACTGGCCCGAATCCGTGTCGCGTTTCAGTCGTTTCAAATCGGTTCGCACGTCCGTAGCGCTCTGGTAGCGCAGGTCGCGATCCTTCTCTATCGCTTTGTGAATCACTTGCTCGAATTCGACGGGAAGGCGGCTATTGAACCGGACCGGGTCGGCAGGATTCTTGTGGAGGATGGAATCGAAAATGGCCCCGGAGCTCTCGCCCTGGAACGGAAGAACCCCCGTGGCCATCTCGTAAAGAACAATTCCAAAAGAGAAGAGGTCGGTGCGTGCATCTAGCTCTTTACCGAGAACTTGTTCTGGCGACATGTAGGAAACGGTGCCCAACGCGGTACCTGGGCTGGTTAATTGAGCCGAGTCCACTCCGATCGTGGCTTTGGTGTCGGCTGCGCCACCAGCCAATTTCGCATTGGCTACCTTTGCCAGCCCGAAATCCAATATTTTCGCGTGCCCGCGCTCGGTGACGAAGATGTTCGCTGGCTTGATATCGCGATGAACGATTCCCTTCACGTGAGCGGCGTCGAGGGCGTCGGATATTTCGATGCCGAGTGCCAGTAGAATTTCGACTTCCATGGGCCGCCCGGCAATGCGATGCTTCAGCGTAACGCCCTCCAGAAGTTCCATCGCAATGAAGGCTTGGCCTTCTACTTCCCCAATGTCATGAATTGTGCAGATATTGGGGTGGCTCAAGGCCGACGCCGCCTCCGCCTCTCTCTGAAAACGCGCAAGTACCTGTGGGTCTTTCGCAACAGTGTCGGGGAGGAATTTCAATGCCACAAAGCGATGAAGCCGAGTGTCTTCTGCCTTGTAAACAACACCCATACCTCCACCGCCAAGTTTTTCAAGGATGCGATAGTGCGAAAAGGTCTGGCCGATGAGCGAGCCGGTGCCTGACATGTGCTGGTCATCTTAGGTTGGGGGGCAGAAACAAGTCAACGAAGTCAGGCTGCATGACTGCATGCAGGTAAGCGTGTGCAAAGTTATTGGTGAGCACCACTCTAAGGCTGTCGAGGACTGCGCAAGGGCCTGGAAATATATGTAAAATTCGTTTCAACGGCACGGAGAACCGTACGGAGCGGCTAAAAACAGGGTGGCGAAAACGTGGTTAAGTCCATCGCTGAGCGACCCGACACATGGGTGACAGTTTGTACCGGACACATAGGTGACACTTCCTCCCCTAGGGGAGGAAGCGATGCCTTGGAAGGAGTGTTCGGTTATGGATGAACGTGTTCGTTTTGTGGGGCGCTTGCTGGACGGGGAGAAAATGGTCGCGCTCTGTCGCGAGTTCGCCATCTCGCGCAAAACCGGTTACAAAATCTTTGAGCGCTACAAGGAATACGGTCTGGAAGCTCTGACCGACCGTTCCCGCAGGCCCTGGCGTTACGCCAACCAACTGCCTCAGCAGGTGGAGGCCGCCATTCTGAATCTCAAACGGGAAAAACCCTACTGGGGCGCGCGCAAGATCCGCGAACGCTTGCTGCGTCGCTTTTCCTGTGAGGTGAAGGTTCCGGCGCGCAGCACCATCCACGCCGTGCTCGATCGCCACGGCCTGGTCCAACGCAGAGGGCGCCGCCGCAATCATGCTCAAGGCACGCCCTTGTCGCTGGGGCAAGAGCCCAACGAGCTGTGGTGCACCGACTACAAAGGTGAGTTCCTGCTGGGCAACAAAAAATACTGTTACCCGCTGACCGTCACCGATCATGCCTCGCGCTATCTCCTCCTCTGTGAAGCCCTTGAATCTACCTGTGAAGCTCTTGCTTTTACGGCCTTTGCGCGCTTATTTAAAGAGCGCGGCCTGCCCACTAGCATCCGCTCGGACAACGGCGTGCCCTTCGCCTCGCCCAACTCTCTGTTCAACCTCTCCAAGCTCTCGGTCTGGTGGTTGCGCCTGGGCATCACCATCGAACGCATCCAGCCCGGTCATCCGCAGCAGAATGGCCGGCATGAACGCATGCACCTCACGCTCAAAACGCAAACCACGCGCCCCGCAGGCGGGAACAGCCTGCAGCAGCAGAGCAAATTCGATGATTTTCTCGAAGAGTTCAACAACGAGCGGCCCCATGAGGCCTTGGACATGAAGTGCCCCGCGGAAGTCTACACTCCCGCCATCCGCCGCTATGCCGGCCTGCCAGAACTTGCTTATCCGTTTCACGACCGTGTCATTCACGTCACCAACTGCGGACGCATCTGTCTGCACCGCAAAAAAATTAATCTCAGCACGGTCTTCGCAGGACAGGCCCTGGGGATCAAAGAAGTCGAAGAAGGTATTTGGCTGGTCAGCTTTATGGAGTACGATCTCGGCTACATCGATCTGGAGGAAAAAACTCTGCAGCCTCTCGACAACCCTTTTGGCCCAAAAGTGTAACCTATGTCTCCGGTACGATCTGTCACCTATGTCTCCGGGCCGGACCCGCATCAAATGGTAGGCTCGTGGGGACTCGAACCCCAGACCTCTACCGTGTCAAAGGCCAGCTAACCAATACGCTGAACAACTTAGAGAGCGCCGGGGACCGCCTAAGCACGCCGAAATACGTATAAGACGAAGTTTCAACGGTACGGAGAGCGGTACGGAGTTTCCTGGCCGTTGTTTTGTTTCTCCTGTCATACGCAGTGGAATGACGACTACCCCGGGCGTAGCGAAGCCGTCCTGGTTGTGGTTGCGGAAAAGTTGAGCAGCAAGGTAAAGCTGGGGCGGATGCTGCAGCTGCCGCTGGTCTGAAAGGTCGCGATGCGGCGGCCGCGACCGACGGTACCGAGCAGGTCGATGCGATTAGAGGTAAGACGTTTTATCTTTAGAATCAACTCCAATTAGCAAGTCAACGGACGCGGTGTAGGTGGACACCCTGACCGCCGTCTCGAGATCCGAATGCCCGACCCGAGCTTGAGGCCGTCTTGAGAGATTCGCCATTCGCATGGAGAAGCTTCGCGTGGATGTGAAGAATCTGCTTTCTCTTTACGGTGCTTCCCAGTCGAGGGAGACGATTTCCTGGCTTCCGGTATCTTTGAGCAGTAGCGGTGAATCATCTGGCGCAAGGCCAAGCCATTGGCCCCAGTAGCCCGTCAACTGGAACGCCTTCACATTGATGACCTGCTCTACCTTTCCGTCAAGGATTCGCACCCGAAACACTCCCACATCCGGCTCTTGCTGCAGGAAATAGACATACTTTCCGTCCTGAGACCAAACAGGATACCCAGCCGCCGTGTTGCTCAGCACCTCCCACTTCTGGGTCTTGAAATCGAACAGTCTCAGGCCCAGCGAATCGACGGGCAAGCCGATGATGTACCGCCCATCTGGCGACCATCGGGGAGAAAACAGTTTGTTGGAGCCGGGAAGCGTAGAGACTTGGTGCGTCTTCAGATCGAAGATTTGAATGCCAACCAACGCGGTGAATACTCCTCCAAAGGCTACAGAATTGCCGTCTGGTGACCAGACGGGATCAGCCTGAGACTGAGGAAAGCCAGGCATCAGCTCTTGAGGTGTGCCGCCATCGGCTGAAACGATATAGATACGTGACGGCTTGCCGCCCTGATAGTCAAAAAAGACAATCTGTTTGCCATCCGGCGACCAGCAAGGGACCATGGCATAAAGCGGCGAAAAGCTGAGCTGAAGCCGGTCACTCCCGTCTGCCTTGCTTCGCCAGAGCGTTCCCTCGGGATACGAAACGTAGGCTACCCATTTGCCATCCTTCGAGAAGGCCACGTCCTGGGCTGAGATTCCTGAAAGAAAAGGCTCGAAGGCTTTGGACTTGGCGTCGTAGCGCACGAGTTCTCCGCGCAATAGGCCCGCCACCGCGAACAGCTTTCTGCCATCCTTGCTGGGAATTGGATATCCGTAATTGATTGCTCCTGAAGTTAACTGCATTGGCTCAAGCCCGACTTTGCGCAGAAGACTTTCTTTCTCGCGCAAAGTCCAGAGTTGACCACCGGAGTCGAAAACGAAATACTTCCCGTCGGGTGTCCACCGGCCGCAGCATTCTCCACTTAAGCCGGAAATATCACTCTTGCGAGTGGATCGACGCCAGCTTGCGAGCATCGCGTGGAGGTTCGTGCCGTCGGCCAAAACCTGCCAGAGTGAACTGATTCGCGTCTTGGGATCCATCACGTTGAAGCGTATCAGGCTTCCGTCGGGAGACCATGCAGTCCCCCACGCACGGCCCGGTAAGGAAGCAAGCCTGTGAGACTCCGTCCCGTCACCGTTAGCAAGGTAAAACTCACTTCCCTTGACGTAAGCGAGCTTCTTTCCGTCCGGGGACCATGATCCATCGTGACCGGCGATATCCGCCAATCGGCGCGGCGACCCGCCTAGGACGGGCAAAGCCGACAGGGGCCCTTCCGCGACGGTGCCAGGTCTGTCCGCCACGAGGAGGTCCGAGCCGTCCGGCGAGACATTCAAAACAATCAGGGTAGGTGACGAGGCCGTGATAGGTGCGACTTGTCCTCCGGCAGACGAGACCTGAGCGATAGGAAAACTGAAGCCTTGGGCTTGCTCTTGCAGGTAGAGGCGCGACCCATCCGTGCCCACCAGAAACTTGGGGCGCGCATCGCGAGTGATTTGTACATACCCTGAGACTTTGGGCGCAGGCAGCGGAGGCACAAGCCAATACACCAGAGCCGCGCCGGCCGTTGCGACGGCAGCCATGCCCCCGAGCAAAGTCTTCCTGTGTCGTCGGGCCAGATGAACCGCTAGAGCCCGGTCACTTGAGCCGTCTGTTACTGCCGCGACTGTTGTGCCAGCTCCGCCGCCTCCTGTGGCGAGAGGCACCGTGCCGGACGCTGGCGCCACGGCCGTGGGTGTCCCTGAGCTCGTGTCGCGCTTCAGCCGCTTCAGCTCGGACCGCAGATCGGAAGCGCTTTGGTAGCGCAGGTCACGATCTTTCTCCATGGCGCGATTGATGATTTCGTCAAGCTTGGACGGAAGATCGGGATTCACGCGGAAGGCGGGTGTGGGTGCATGGCTCAGGATGGCGTTGAAAACAACCGCGGATGTCGAGCCCGAAAAGGCTTGCCGGCCCGTAGCCATCTCGTAGAGCACCGCGCCGAAGCTGAACAGATCGGTGCGGACGTCAAGTTCTTCACCCCGCGCCTGCTCCGGCGACATATAGGCCACCGTGCCCACGGCCACTCCAGGGCTAGTCAACAGAGCTTCGAGGGTTGCGCTCGCCGAGCCTGAGCCTTCGGTTGCCCCTACCGTAAGACCTCTTCCCGGCACCAGCTTTGCTAAGCCGAAATCCAGAACCTTGGCCTGGCCGCGCTGCGTCACAAAAATGTTCGCGGGCTTGATGTCGCGATGGACGATTCCCTTGGAGTGTGCGGCGTCCAAGCCGTCCGAAATCTGAATAGCGAAGTCGAGCAGTGTCTCGATCTTGAGCGGCTTATTTTCGATGACGGTCCGGAGAGTCTGCCCTTCCAGCAGCTCCATGGCAATGAAGGGTTGCCCCTCGAACTCGTCGATATCATGAATGGTACAGATATTGGGGTGATTGAGCGCGGAAGCGGTTTCCGCTTCGCGCCGGAAGCGCTCTAGAACCTGGTGATCTTTGACCGACCCTTCGGGCAGGAACTTCAGCGCCACGGAGCGACGCAGCTTGGTGTCTTCCGCCTTATACACCACGCCCATTCCGCCGCCGCCGAGTTTTTCGACGATGCGGTAATGCGAAAACGTTTGACCTATCAAGGAGGAAAGTTCAGCCACCGCCGCGTATCTTAGTTTTTGCCAGGAAGCAAGTCAACGAACGTGACACGAACGTGACACACCCAGCCGCATGAGACCAATTTACAGGTGAAGAATTACAGGTGAAGTTTTTTATGGCTTCCAGCTAAGTGATTGAAAACGATGGTAGGCTCGTGGGGACTCGAACCCCAGACCTCTACCGTGTCAAAGGCCAGCTAACCAATACGCTGAACAACTTAGAGAGCGCCGGGGACCGCCTAAGCACGCCGAAATACGTATAAGACGAAGTTTCAACGGTACGGAGAGCGGTACGGAGTTTCCTGGCCGTTGTTTATACGTTCTATGAACAAACGGGTTCGATAGACTGCGATGCATTTTTGGGGGTTGTCGCATGGGATTATCTGAAATTCTCTATCTCCCAAACATTGTCTGTGCCGGTAACCTCTCCGAGAGCCAAGAGTCGGCCGTCAGGGGACGGAACTGCCCAGATGTTGTTTCTGGAGCGAAGCAGCACGGAAGCTCTGCCATCGAGCGCGACCCTTAGCAAGGCACTTTCCGAGTCGTCATTAAGCCAAGAAACCAGGAGGCTCTTTCCATCCGCGGACCAGTCGATGGTTCCCAATCGGTTCCATCCTTTTACGACCAGATCACGCGTTTTGCCCGTGGACGTGGATCGCAGATGGATCGTTCCTTGGTTATTAAAAGCTAGGACAGCTCGTTGCGAACCATTGGGCGACAAGCTCCAATTGCATGGGGGATCGATTTGCGGGGGGGCTGCGGCTTTCCCGTTCCGCACGTCAAACCGGAACGTTTTCCTGGTGTCTCCCTGGGGGATGCTATACAGGCAGATCGTCGATGGCAAGTGCGCACACTGCAAGTTATAGATGCCGATGTCTTGTAGGACTAAGCGAGGAGCTCCGCCCATTACCGGAACGGCGAAAATGGATGACAGGGTTTCAGGGCTGGAGGATTGAGGAGTAGAAATATATAAAATCTCTGAACCATCGGGCGTCAATCTAGGTAGCGAGAGATTCTCTGCGCCAGTCATCAGATTTTCCGCCAAAGGCTGATCGGTGGCCTGCTTGAAAATCTCTGAAGTACCGTTTCGATCCGAATTAAACAGGACTGCCTTGCTATCCGGTGTCCAAGAAGACGGTTCGTTCGCATTCTCATCGAGCGTCAGCCTCCTGTTCGCAAGCAAATGTGCGCCATCCGGCGCCAGCGCACCGATGTAAACGCTCGGCGACCAACGCGCGCTCACGAAGGTTATTACTTTTCCGTCCACGCTTCCGGTGAGGTGCTCAATCGATCCTTGCCCTTGCGTGATGCGTTTCGGGGAGCCAGAAATTTTTCCAGATTTTTGCAGCGACACCGTCCACAGGCTTGAATCCTGCCAGTTGTTCTCATGAAGGCCAAAGATCAGGAGGCCATCGGGGAGCCAGTGCAACGCTGGAGTAAGGCGGCGGTCTGAAAAGAAGGTCTCCGCTCTTGCGTTCTGCCAATCATTCCCCTCGATGGAACTATTCTGCGGATTGTCCCTCCGCGTGGTCCGGATGTAAGCGATCCGTTTGCCGTCGGGAGACCACGTCGCCGGTCCCAACGCCGAGCCATCCGACTTATCGGCCGCAACCTTGATCTGCTCTGCTCCGTCGGAACGCATGACCCACTGTTCTCGACCAAGATCGACGAAGGAACCTCCGCGCGGTGTATAAACTCGGCGGAAAGCGATGTGCGCTCCATCCGGAGACACTGACCCTCCAAAAGCGTCATCGGCCAAGGGATGGGGAGTGCCTCCGAACACCGAGATGCTCCACAAGCCGGCCTTCCCTGGTTCGTCCCAGCGCGAGACCAGTAAACGCGAACCATCCGGAAACCAGTCGTCAACACGGGCAGAGAAGTTTGGAGGCAGGGGTACAGCGTGGACTTCACCCATGCGAATGAGTTTCAGATAGATTCCTGTGTTGTCCGAGTAGGCCAAATACTTGCCATCCGGAGAGACTGCCGCACTGTTCACGCTATTTTCCGGTGAATTTGAGGTTAGTTTGTGTTCGAACGGAACAACCGTCAGCATGTCGGAACTCATCTGCGAATCGAACTGGGAATTCGCAGGTTTGCGCGACAGCCGGGCGAAGAGAACTGCCACCACCACTATGACCACTGTCCCTACCAATCCGAGAATCCACATCCTGCTTCTCCACACCTTTGCCGGGGGAACCGGCACAAGTTCCACAGGCTGCTGTGTCTCCGCAACGGCAATCACTACCGACGCTTCAGGCCTGATCTTGCCGATGAACCGGTAGCCACGTTTGGGAAGCGTCTCGATATAGCGGGGATCGTCTGCAGAATCACCCAGAGCTTCGCGAATCTTGTTCACCGCAGCGGCCAGACTGTGTTCGAAGTCAACGAATGTATCCGCGGCCCATAAATCCCGGCAAATCTCATCGCGGGTGACCACTTCGCCAGAACTTGCAAGCAGCAAAGCCAGTAGTTGAAAGGGCTGGGCCTGCAAGCGAATCCGAGAGCCATTCTTTCGAAGCTCGCCGGAGCGCAAATCTACTTCGAAGTTGTCGAAGGCAATTCGTTGGGACCGCGGGGAGGACGATGGGAACTGTTTGCGAACAGAAAAAGGCATGCGTCGGTCCTAAGCGGCTGGATGGCCTACTTTCACTTTCCAGATGGTGGCGGACAAACCAACCAGTTGGAACTGCAACCCGGCACCCCAGGCGCGAATTATTCTAAAATCGCATTCTCTGCGGTTAATTCCGCCGATGCTAGCACCCTCGCGAAGGTACGGTCAAGGGTGTGAGTTTGCAGCAAAGGCGTCTGATTTCAAGGACTTATCTAGTGACAGTTAATTAAACCCGAAGTAAGAACCCAGGCATTGCGCCCAATCGCCTTTTCAACCAAATTGCGTGAACTTTGCTTTGCGCTGCCCTCCGGGGCTCGGAAAAAGCATTTGCACGATATCTCGACTATGAGGAGAAGAACAATGAATCAGATCCTTGGAATCACCTTGAAATTACTTCGGAGCAGGCGGTTCTCCGCTCTTGCGGCGTCGGTAGCAGTCGGGCTGTTGTTCACCGCCGCCGGCGCTAAGGGTGGTGGTTGTGCCGTTCCATACAAAACTGGAGCCGCCTCCGCAATTCCTTTCGTCAGCCCCCATGCGGACCGAGACTCGACGGAGCCTGTCACCATCGTGGGTTTATGGCACGTAATTTACACGGCAACTTACGACAATAATTTCCCTCCGGGAGGTCCTTACCCTCCCACACCCTTCCCGTTCGTCGAATCCTTCAAGACCTGGCATGCGGATGGAACAGAATTTGAAAATGCGTTTCTGCCGCCTTCAGGCGGAAATATCTGCTTCGGCGTCTGGAAGGACTTGGACGACGGCATCGTCAAGCTGCACCATATCGGTTTAATGTTTAACCCGGACGGCAGTATCTCAAGCCTGTTCACCGTCGACGAAACGGATACCGTTGCGTCCGACGGCAAAACCTACAAAGGTAGATTCGATTTCAAACTCTGGCCTCCCAGCTACGATGCCGTCGGCGTGGGAACGCCAATAGCCGAGGTCAAGGGAACTACGGCCGCTACCCGCATCACCGTCGATTGACCAACTCCTAACCCGAAAAAGTGCTTGCCCTATGCCGTGGCGAAGGGGATTGCACCCCATCCCCTTTGCCACCTTCTATCTCGCTGGGGTGATCTCTACCGAACATAGTAAGCGCATGGCCATGGCCTTGACGCTGTTGTAAAGACAAGCTATCTTTACAGTATGAGTTCTCGGCTAATTAACGTACGGCTCGACGCCGACAGACTTCGCAAGGCGCAGACGCTTCGTGCTCGTGGCATGGCGCTGTCGGACGTGGTGCGGGAAGCGATCGACGAACGTTTTGCGGCGCTGCGTAGGTCCGAGTGCCCGCCAGATGTCAGGGCCATCGTCCGACGGATATTCGAGCAATACCCCGATCCTCCGGGCCTGCCGCCCCGCGACTACGACGTCTACGATCGGCGTGCAGCGCGTGTGGCTATTCTCCGTAAGCTCGGGGCCGGCCGGCGGTGATTCTGATCGACACTACTCCGCTGGTGGCCGTGTGCGACGCACGCGACTCGAAGCACCGGATGGCTTTGAAGCATCTCGAGTCGTTAGCCCCCAATGAATTCGCGGTCTGCGATGCCGTGCTGACGGAAGCGTGCTTTCATCTGCCGCATGGAAACCAGCGGCAGCGGCTTCGGGCTTTGCTGCGGGATCTGAGCGTGCAGCCAATTCCGGTCATGTACGAGCAGGACTTCTTCCTGGAAGTGCTCGACTGGCTCACGAAGTACGCGGACCATGAACCAGACTGGGCAGATGCCTGCCTTGCGATCCTCAGTGGACGCGACAAAAATCTGAAGGTATGGACCTACGACCGGGAGTTCCGAACAACGTGGCGCCGGCCGAACGGGACGGTCATTCCTTTAGCGGTCAGGTCGATGTAAGCAGCGCCATCTGATTCAGAACGGGTTGAGGCCCACGAGGGTCGCCTCGGAAGAAGGATTTCTAGCCTACAAATTCCTGGATGCATCGGAGTTCGAGTAATTCCCCCAGCATCCCGTCGAGTTCCGCCAGAAATTCGGAATGCCTTGTCTGTGGGTGACTGAAAAAATGGTGAGTGGTAGGCTCGTGGGGACTCGAACCCCAGACCTCTACCGTGTCAAAGGCCAGCTAACCAATACGCTGAACGACTTAGAGAGCGCCGGGGACCGCCTAAGCACGGCGAAATACGTGTAAGACGAAGTTTCAACGGTACGGAGAGCGGTACGGAGTTTCCTGAGTCTTGAGAACGAAACAGGATAGGCCCTCGGTCTCATAACGGCTGAAGGCCTTACCCTGAGGTTTGACAGCATTGCTTCCGAGCAGTTGCCCGTCCAACCAGGATCGGTCGGAAACATCGCTGAAGCCGAAACTTCCCAAAAGCGGACTGAGGGGCAGCGAGATTTGACTGGTAACGGCGTTGAATCCAATTGGCAATTTGTTGGTGGTGAGCGAAGGCTATGGTAGGCCGGGAAACCGCGCTGGAACTTGTTGATCTGGTTCGGTCGATAGCGGCTGGCGGGGCTGGCTGAAAGCCCGACAGCTGAGGGCGAAGGATTAAGCGGGGCAGCGGAGAGCAAGGCCGCTCCTTGGAAGGGATTGTTTGTGAAGAGGCGCGGCACCCGCTGCGCTTCTTCACGCATCTCTGCAACTCGTGTACCGCGGCCAAGAGATTTGTCAATCGACAGCGATGCGGGTAGCGGCCGTGGTTCCCTTGACCTCTGCTATTGGCGTTCCCACACCTACCGCATCGTAGCTGGGAGGCCAGAGTTTGAAATCGAACGTACCTTTGTAGGTTTTGCCGTCGGACGCGACCGTATCCGTTTCGTCCACGGTGAAGATACTTGAAATACTGCCGTCGGGGTTAAACATTAAACCGATGTGGTGCAGCTTGACGGTGCCCTTGTCCAAGTCCTTCCAGACGCCGAAGCAGATATTTCCGCCTGAAGGCGGCAGAAACGCATTTTCAAATTCCGTTCCATCACTGTGCCAGGTCTTGAAGGATTCGAGGAATGGGAAGGGTGTGGGAGGGTAAGGACCTCCCGGAGGGAAATTATTGTCGTAAGTTGCCGTGTAAATTACATGCCATAAACCCACGATAGTGGCATGCTCGTTCGACTCTCCCTCCGGGTGAGGGCTGACGAAAGGAATCGCGGGGGCGGCTCCAGCTTTGTAAGGAACGGCACAACCACCGGCCTTGGCGCCGGCGGCGGTGAACAGCAGCCCCAACACCGCCAAAACGAGGGAAGCGGTGCGGAATCGACGGTCCAAGAGCGTTTGGAAGACTTTGGTTATAATTCGATTCATTGTCTCTCTCCTCTAGATTTCTCAGAATGAAGGAACACGCCGAAAAGGGGGATTTTCGCTTGCCGTTCCCATTGCGGCGGACTGTGCGTCGCAACTCAAAGGAAAGCAATGCACTCGGCGAGGATTTCTTTATTCCCTCCTAACGTCCGCTCTTACAATCGATTGGCGCGACTTATTGCCTGGCGTTCTGAGGTTCGCCTTCCTTAAAGCCGATGTTATATACTTGCGGCCGCCCAGGAAGTAATCCCATGCCAAGTAGTTCGTCACACCAGGGGGGCCTGCGCTTCGGAATTTTCGAAGTGGACGTACGTACGCGCGAACTCCGAAAAAATGGCTCCCGGGTAAAGCTCCAGCGCCAACCATTTGAACTGCTGCTGATTCTTCTCGATCGCCCGGGTGACGTCGTGACCCGCGAGGAGCTTCGAACGAGACTCTGGCCCGCCGATGTCTATGTCGATTTCGACCGTAGTTTGAATAAAGCAATTGTCAAATTGAGGGGGGCTCTGGGCGATTCGTCCGCGTGCCCGATCTACGTTGAAACGCTGCCCCGCATCGGGTATCGGTTCATCGGACCAGTAAACGGGACGACGCCTCCCGCGGAGCAGGCCGCCGCAGCTATGTCGCAGCATGTTGCCGAGTTCGCCAGAAACGAACCCGCAACCGTCGAAGCGGGGGCCCAGGAACCGGCGCCCGCTCAAGCCGCCTCGCGTGTCCACGGGACACGCGCGAGCATTTTGGTCCTCGCGTGTGTAATGGCAATTGCGCTCGCCGGCTTGAGTTCGAGCTCGGTGAGTGAACGCCTGTTCGGGCGCCACAGTACGCCGCGTATTCAATCGCTTGCGGTCCTCCCTCTGGTAAATCTTTCAAATGATGCGGACCAGGATTACTTCGCCGATGGAATGACGGAAGAATTGACGACGGACTTAGGAAAGATCAGTGCTCTGCGGGTGATCTCTCGGACATCCACGACGCAGTACAAGGGAAGCAAGAAACCATTACCGGAGATTGCCCGGGAGCTCGACGTGGATGCGATCGTGGAAGGAACGGTGGCGCGATCGGGGAGCCACGTGCACATCACCGCAAATCTGATTCAAGCATCTCCCGAACGCCATCTTTGGGCAGAGAGCTATGAAAGCAAAGTCGCTGACGCACTGGCGGTACAGGGGGAAATCGCGCAGGCGGTCGGGCGGGAAATTGGGCTCAGCATCACCGAGAAGGAACGAGACCTGCTGACGGTTCCCCGGTCTGTGAATCCGGAGGCGCAGGACTTGTACATGGAGGGCCGCTTTGCTTGGCATTTCGCAGAAAACGCAGAGGCTTCGCAGAAGGCCGTCAATTACTTCCAACAAGCGATTGAGAAGGATCCAAGTTTCGCAAAAGCCTATGCCGCGCTGGCTAGCGTATATGCGGTGTGGATTCCCGGGATGGCACAAGGTCCACGGGACCGCATCCCCAAAGCTCGCGAATTTGCAATGAAGGCTTTGGCGCTCGACAATACCCTATCGGAATCACACGGCACGCTGGGAATGATTGACCTTTTTTATGACTGGAACTGGTCCGCGGCTGAAGAAGAGTACAAACAGACTATTGCATTGAACCCGAACTACTTCTGGGTTCACTCCTGGCATGCCCGCGGACTCGTGGCTCGAGGCCAGACAGAACAAGCGGTCGCTGAGGCTCAACGAGTCATTGGCCTCAGTCCATCACCGTTGAACTGGGACTACCCCATCTGGGTGTTCGTTCTCGCCCGTCGCGAGGATCTCGCCCAGGAACGTGCCGAACAGTTGCTTCGCGTCGCACCGCAATGGACCTGGGCTCATTTCTCTGCGGCATACGTTTATGACCTTCAGGGCGATTCGGAGAAAGCCGCTCAAGAATTCTTGAAGGCCGACGAATTGTTTGCGGCCGAACCAAGGAAAATGGCGCAACTCAAAGAAGCATTCGCCAAATCCGGCGCCCAAGGCTACTGGCGGCGCACGCTTGAAAATTACAAAGAGACCGCAAAATCAAACTACGTAGAGCCTGTGCTGGTGGCGGAAGCGTGTGTGCGCATTGGTGATAAAGAGTGCGCATTCAAATGGTTGGAAAGAGGTTATGAGGAACGTGACGATCTGATGATCAACCTGAGAGTCGATCCAGCATTGGACAGCTTACATGCGGATCCTCGCTTCCAAGATTTGGTACGCCGGGTCGGAATCCCGCAATGAGTCTCAACCCCATAGACTTGCCCAGCATGAACGCAGCGCCACCCTTCGGGACTATTTGCGAAAACAGGCGCTTGAATCGCCGACTGAGATTGCATCTTCTTGTCTGGTGATTTCTGTTAAGTGAAACAAATGGTAGGCTCGTGGGGACTCGAACCCCAGACCTCTACCGTGTCAAGGTAGCGCTCTAACCAACTGAGCTACGAGCCTACAGTCCGAATAGTTTAGCATGCGTGAGGCCGTCGTGTGACCGGCGATTGCGGCGCTGGCAAACGCCTCTGCCAGTCGCTGTTAAAAATACTTTGCATATGAGATTTGGTTTGCAGTCGCAGGGAAAGCATTCCTATGATGCTCGTTCTAGAGACTGCGCATGATTGAAATCCGGATGGCTCCCGAACTGAAGGCTAAGTGCCCTAAGGCGGCGCTTGGGTGCATCGAGGCATTGGTTGTGACTGGCGCGACTCCGTCCGGGCTGGAGGAAGCACTGCGCTTGTGCGAAGGAAAAATTGCCAAGCTTCCTGAGCCGCGCGCAGTGCTGGAATCTTCGGCAATATTGGCGACGCGGGCGGGATACAAAGCTCTGGGTAAAGATCCCGCGCGATATCGTGGCTCGGCGGAAGCGTTGTTGCGTCGTCTGATCGCCGGGAAAGGCATGCCGCGAATCAACAACGTTGTGGACGTGATCAACTTGGTTTCGGTGGAAAGCCGGTTGCCGGTCGGACTTTACGATTTGGCGCATGTTGAGGGCGCGATTGAATTTCGCGCCGGGCGTGCTGGCGAAACGTACAAAGGAATCGGCAAGTACGACTTGAACCTTGAAGATCTGCCGCTGTTCTCCGATGCAAGGGGGCCGCACGGCAGTCCCACTAGCGATTCCGAACGAACCATGGTGACCGAAGCGACGAAACATGTGTTAGCGATTATCGTGTCGTTCGGCGGTGTATCGCCGTTAGATAACGCCGCAAAGCGGATGAAGGAATTGCTTGAGACATTTTGTATGGCAGAAAACGTTGAGTACAAAATCGTAAGTTAAATTTCGGCGTATGCCTTGAAATAGTTATGTTTCCAGCTCACTCGGTTTCAATGCGGGATGCTTTACGTACAATGGTTCCAAGATATCCTCGAAAATTGAATTGATAAGCCTCCCGACGCATCGCCGATAGGTCGTGAATTCCTCGGGCGAGGAAGCGCGTTCGACCCTCTCCACGGATTCATTCAGTTGACAGTTGAGGTTAAGGAGGAGCCTGCTTACGTATTCCGCGGTCTCAACATTTTCAATCAAGAGCGACTCCTGTAAGCGTAGATTTCGCGAAGAACTCCGCTTTGAGAAATTACCATTCAATGCCCGGCAAGACCCGACTGCCTGTGAATGTCGGAAATTCAAGATTTTTCTCTCCAATCTCGGTTAGAGCAATGTTCATGGCTCGCGTGATTTTATTCGGCGCGCGACGAGCCAGATATTCTTCGAGCACATCACTAAACAGGTGGCTTCGTGATTTCCTGCAGGGCCGGGCCAGGCGCTCAGCATCCTTGAAGATTTGGTCAGGGATGGAAACGGTGACTCTCATAATCAGGGAGTCTCTTGCGAAACCGGTACGACTGAGGAAATGTCCGAAGCTGAAACACGAGAACGGGTAAGGAAACCGCGTGAGGCTAGGATCTCGGCATTGAGAAGAGCGGCGCCGGCAGCTCCGCGCAAAAGATTGTGCGAGAGCAGCGTCAGCTTCACGTCGAGGAGCGGACATTCTCGGACGCGGCCGACCACGGCCGCCATGCCGTTTCCGGCGTTGACGTCGCGGCGGGGTTGCGGGCGATTTTCTTCATCCAAAACGACGACGGGATTTCTTACGGCGGTGGGGAGAGCAGCCAGTTCGTCGCTGACGGTGAAATTACGCAGCGCTTCGCGGACTTCGCCAAGCGTCGCGACTTTTTTCAAGCTGACCGAGAGACATTCCAGGTGGCCGTTTTCCACCGGCACGCGGTTGCAGTGCGCGCTAATGCCGAGGCCGGCTTCGACAAAGCGCGAGCCATCCCATCGGCCGAGAAGTTTTTGCGGTTCCTCTTCCATCTTTTCTTCTTCTCCGCTGATAAATGGCACTACGTTGCCGAGAATGTCCAGTGAAGGAACGCCCGGATAGCCGGCACCGGAGACGGCTTGCATGGTGACGACAAACATTTTCTCCAGGCCAAAGTTATCGGCGAGAGGTTTCAGGACCAGAACCAGTCCGGCAGTGGAGCAGTTTGGATTCGTAACGATGAAGCCAGATCCGTATCCGCGATTTTTCTGCTGCACGGGGATGGCATCAAGATGCGCGGCATTCACTTCGGGGATCAACAGCGGAACGTCGGGCGACATTCGATGATTTTTGGAATTGCTGACCACGGGATAGCCGGCGCGAGCGAACTCTTCTTCGGCAGCACCAGCGACGGAAGAATCAAGCGCGGAAAAAACAAAATCGCAATCAAGCGCGGGATCGAGATCTTTGACGATGAGGCCAGCGGCAGCTGCAGGAATGGGCGTGTCGAGATGCCATTTCACTGCTTCAGAATATTTTTTTCCAGAGGAACGCTCGGAGGCAGCAACCTCGGTCAGCTCAAACCACGGATGGTCGGTGAGCAGTTGGACGAGACGTTGTCCGACGGCGCCGGTGGCCCCGAGAACGCCAGCTCGAAATTTTTGCTGAAATTTTGAGTGGTCAGCGTTTGACGCGGTGCTCACGCTTCACCTCTGAGATTGGAATTATGGCAGCCGCCGGATGAAGCCGGTGAGGAATTATTTTTCATCGCCGGGCCGATGCGGGTGCCGCGGACGTGGGGATTGAAAGTATTGCGAACCCAAACGACCATTTCTGTTTCAGCGGCCAGCGGGAGAACCTTGGCGTGCAGAACTTTGGCGCCGGCGGCGGCCAGGGCATGCGCCTGGTCGTAGGAGAGTTCGTGGAGCAATTTGGCTTCGGCGGTCTCGCGCGGATTGGCGGTATAGATGCCGTCCACGTCGGTCCAGATCACCAACTCGTCAGCATCCACAACGTGCGCGACGAGCGCTCCGGAAAAATCCGAGCTGTTTCTGCCCAGAGTGGTGACGCGTCCGTCGCGCGTGGCGCCGATGAATCCGGTCACGACAGGAACGAGGCCATCCGCAAAAAGCGGTAGAAGAATTTCGCGGCCACGAAGGCGAGTTTCTTCGATTTGCGGTTCCGCGTCGCGGAAAGTATCGCAGGTCAGCATGAATTCGGAAGAACTCACCGGCACAGCTGGAACACCGGATTTTTCCAGCGCCGCCGCAAAAAGGCGAGCGCTGAATCTTTCGCCATAGGAAGCGAGGCGATCCTGGAGCGCAGCCCGCTGAAGCGGAGAAGGCTGCGTTTCCGGGCTTGCGTCGTGCAGCAAATCCCTGCCGAGAAGGGCAAGGTCGCGCGCGACGCGTTCGTGCTCTTGTGGATCGAGTTGCAGATCGCGAAGCACTGCCAAGTGGCGGTGAAGAGTATTTTCCGCATCACGACAGGCATCGGTGCGGCATCCGGCTTCGAGAGTTTTCGCAATGGTCAGCAAGCGATCGGTGATTCCCTTCATCGCGGAAACCACGGCGACGACATTGGAATGAAATGCGGCGTCGCGCACTAGACTGGCGGCATGCAGCATGCGTTCAGCTCCGAGCAGCGAGCTTCCACCAAACTTGAAAGCGAGGGTTTCAGTCGCGGATTTACTGGAACGCTCCGCGAATGGAGGAACAAACATTGCGGCGTTACCGCGTTCTGCGACGGGTTCTTGCTGTCCTTCCGGGCTCATGGCGACAACTCCTGTTGGTTTTCGCCGCCGCTTGTAGCGTTTCTGGAGGGGGTTAAAAGAAGAAACCCACCGCCAGGTCGCTTCAGGCGGTGGGTTGGAAACTTTGCTGGTCTTGCTAGCTGTTTCTGACCTCGCCGGAAGCGCCCGTAGTCTTAGTCTTAATAATGATGGTGGAGGTCGTAATGGAAATGGACGACATCGACATCGACCGCGAAACGGTCGAGGTGGGGCGCATCGAGATGGCAAGAGACAAACTCACGAAAGAAAGAATAGCACGGAGTTAAGCCGACCGCAAAGCGCAAATCAGATCGTCCGAGGCGTGTTTCCGCGAAAGAGTATGCGCGCGAAAATAGACACCGGCTTCGAGCAATTTTCCACTCGGTAAGAAATTCCGAGGGTTTCGGCTCTCGTGCCTACAGCGAATCACTTACGCCGCTAAGCCGCAGAAGACTCAAGGGATAGAGCGGTAAATGAGAGTTAACTTTGGCTATGAGAGTGCATCTCTTATAGGTGGAAGAGATCCCAAGGCAAATGATTTTGATTCGCAACAATCCCGGACGCGGTATTCGGTCAGCCGAGGAAAAACAGAACTCCCGCTGGCGCTTCGCTATCGGTGTTTTGGTGTGGATGCTGGTGATGCTGGGCGGCACAAAAACGGTGACGGCGCAAAATCAGGTGATGGGAGAACTTGATTTCGAAGGGAAAACAAAGGTGGAACGCGATTCCGGAGTATGGATTGATGGAAATTACGTCGGGTACCTGAAAGAGTTGAACGGAACGAAGAAAATAATGTTGCTGCCGGGAACCCATGAAGTGACGGTGCGGCAGTCCGGGTATGTGGACTTTGTGCAGAACGTGGTGGTCGAGCCGGGAGAGAAGCGGTTAATCAGCGTATCGCTGCATCTTGCGCCTAGCGCGACGGTGCCGGAAGTCACTGCGACCTTGAAGTTGAAAATCAAACCAGAGCGGTCGGCGGTTTTTCTGGACGGAAAATTTGTCGGGCATGCAGCAGATTTTGGCGGGACGTTCAGGTCCATGAAAATCGCTCCGGGTAAGCATCGCGTGCGTGTAGAACTTCCCGGATACCGCACTTACGATACAGAAGTGAATTTGCTGGCAAACCAGGTCAGCGAACTAAAAACGGAACTGCCAAAGGGAAGCATCGAGCAGAATACGCCGTTGATCAAGAAGCCGGACGACAAACCGCAGCAACGACCATAGTTTTAGCCAAGATTTCATCAGGCATCAAAGAGCAAACTTGAACAGGTGAGCCCGGACTCGGCTTTTTGCAGTTCGGAGATATCGATTGGCATGACTTTGAAGCCGCGCGCTTCAATGCGAGCCCGAGTGCGAGGAAAGGACGCGGGAAACACTACGGTATCGGAAATTGTCAGAGCATTTCCTGCGTGAGGCTCCGCGGGATCGACATCAACCCACAAATAATCCTTCACTAAAGATGATTCGAACCATGCGCGATTGGCGACTAGGGTGTGATTGTCGAGCGCCGTGACCGCAGACTTCAGATGCAGACATCCGGTAACCGGAACGGCGATGACTTCATAGCCGTGCAGGGCAACGATGGCGGCGAGTTGCGAAATTCCTTCGGCGTCGCTACGCGCCGTAAGACCGACATAGAGTTTCCGTCCGATGCGGAGGATGTCTCCGCCTTCGATGATTCCAGGAAGCTGGACGTGCTCGAGTTTGCGAAACGGTGCGAGCGCAGCGGCGATGGTAGCGGCTTCGCGGCGCCGTGTCTCCGTGCCAAGAGGAAAAATGACCGCTAATTCCTCCAACACCAGAGCGGGATCTTCCACAAACATGGAATCCGGCAGAGCAGGCTCCGCGGGAAGAGAAATCACGCGGGCGCCCAGTTGACCAAGAAGTTTTTCGTAGGCGTGATGCTGTTGTTGCGCGATTTCGAGATTGATTGGCTGGCGCGGAATGAAACTAAGTTCGCATTCGACAAGCGCCGGACTGACAGCACGGGTGATGGCAGTAAGCATGACAAGAAAATTAGCAGAGTAAACGTCACGCGGAAAGAGATTGCGCGTGCGGCCGGCAGTGAATAGACTCACGGCGGGCAGTCGCAGGAGGAGCAGCGGACATGTTGAATGGCAACAAGGGATTGGCGGTAATCGTCGGGTTGACAATGATATTCGCGGCCGGTGGAGTCGCCGGCGCGCAAGAAAAAACCGCTAAAGCCGCGGACGAAGTATTCGCGGACTTAAGCAAGCCGGGTTCGCCAGGATGTGCGCTGGCGGTGGCACGCGCGGGCAAAATCATCTACGAAAAAGGGTATGGCCTGGCGAATATCGAAGAAGGTGTGGAGATCACGCCGCGAACGGTCTTCGATATCGGTTCGACATCAAAACAATTCACTGCCGCGAGTATTTTGCTGCTGGAAAAGCAAGGCAAGCTGTCGGTTCAAGATGACATTCGCAAGTATCTCCCGGAAATCCGCGATTATGGGCACACCATCAGGATTCGTCATCTGCTTAACCACACCAGTGGGTTGCGCGATTATCTGACGTTGTTCGAATTGGCTGGGGTGAACACCGATAGCGTCACGACGGACGATGATGCACTCGCGATCATCGCGCGGCAGAAAGCGCTGAACTTCGAGCCGGGCAGCGACTGGCTGTACAGCAATTCGGGATTTTTTCTTTTGTCGGTGATTGTAAAGCGGGTCAGCGGAAAAACACTGCGCCAATTTGCCACGGAAAATATTTTTGAGCCGTTGCAGATGACACAAACGGTTTTTCGCGATGAACACACACAACTGGTGCCGAATCGCGCCATGGCCTACGACCCGAAGGAGGCGGGAACAGGCTACGTGCTAAACGTCTCTTATTTTGAGCAGACCGGCGATGGCGCCGTGCACACATCGGTGGAGGACATTCTGAAGTGGGATGAGAATTTCTATTCTGGCAAGGTGGGTGGGAAAGATTTTCTGGAAGAGATAGAAGAGCCTGGAAAACTGAACAACGGGAAAACGCTCGACTACGCGAAAGGGTTG
Source organism: uncultured Acidobacteriota bacterium (assembly GCA_963732135.1). Taxonomy (GTDB): domain Bacteria; phylum Acidobacteriota; class Terriglobia; order Acidiferrales; family UBA7541; genus Acidiferrum. The sequence goes on along the minus strand of CAVSYC010000006.1, from coordinate 194,687 downwards.
TTCGTGGGAAATTATCGCGGCTTGCGGTTTGTGGACCACGGCGGTTCATGGGGAGGCTACCGCGCGCAGTTATTGCGTTTTCCCGGGCAACATTTTTCAGTGGCGTGCTTGTGCAATCTGGCGAGCGCCAATCCGGAGAAACGCGCGCATGAAATAGCGGACGTATTTCTGGCCGGCGAAATGAAAGAGCCCAAGCCAACCTCCGCTGCGGACCGCCCGAAACGCCAGACAAAAGAAAGTATATCGTTGGGATCTGAGAAATCAGGAGCGTACAGCGGTAACTTCAGGAGCGAAGAGTTGCTTGCGACCTATAAATTGGGTGTTGAAGATGGAAAGCTGGTGCTGCAAAGCATTCGAAGCGGCGATGGATTGATCCGTTCCTCGCAGCGCTTGCTGCTGCGCGCGGTGGGGCAAGACACTTTTGACGTGGATGAGGAAGGGCTGGAGTTCCTGTTCGATCACGATGCAAAAGGAGCCGTGAGCGGATTCCGTCTGGACGCCGGACGAACGAAGGGCTTGATCTTTAACCGAGACTGACTAGCCGAGGCCGAGTTGGCCGAAATCGCCGCGAAATCCTAGCAGGCGTTGCTGCCCGCGGTGCACGGCGCCTTTCGCAAAGCGGAATGGCGTAGCTGCGGAGCGAAATGAGAAATCCAGTAAGTGGCTACGCCCGCTCCCAACAGCATGCCGGCAAGAATCAACCCAACAATAATCACCGTAAACCATTTATTCGAACGAGGAGCCTGGACTTGAGACGATTCGCCGGAACCAGCGGCGTTGGGAGTTTCGGATTCCGGCAAATTGCCTGAAATCGCGGGAAACGGAGTTTCGGAAAATTCGGCAGCGCTGATGAAGCTATAGCCTTTCCGCGGAATGGTTTCAATGTACACAGGCTTCTCGGTCGATTCCCCGAGGGCCTGCCGCAGCTTATTTACAGTCGTATTGACGTTGGCATCGTAATTGACGTGAGTGTCGGCCGGCCACAACGCTTGTTTCAGCTCGTCGCGTGTAACCACTTCTCCCTGTTTTTGCAGCAGTACAATCAGCACCTGATAGACCTTGCCGTGCAAGCGTATCCGCACACCGCTGCGCGAGACTTGCTGGCGATGCTGATCAATACAAAAAGGGCCGAAACGCACATAACGAGCCTTGATTGACGCTTCCTGGAGGAAACCTGGGTCCATGGCGGGATCCAATGTGGAGCTAAAATTCGAGGTCATAGACACGCCCTTAAGCCAATAGACGCAGAAAAGGCAGAAATGTTTAGAAGAGTTACGAATTTATTTCCAAAAATGTTTCAGGCATATCAGGCAGCAGGCGGCTCTTCCGTCCCGCGGAATTACGAAAGACCGTATGCCCTTCGAGAAACTATAGCTAAAAACCCTTAAAAACCTGGCGAAACTCATAAATTGCCACTAACGCCGACGTTAAGTTCCTTTCGATAACGAAATATCTATCATCCATCACCCGCAATTCGCTGCACATAGACCGTAAGACCCGCGCGAGACGAAATTGATACACAAATTTTACTTACTGGCCGCCGGTGTGCGTCACGCATGTCAACCAATTCGTGCACAACCGCCAATCTCAGGTCTCCACCGGCGCGCCCGGGCAGAGGGGAGCGGCGTATCGCACGAGTGAACTTCCCAAGGAGAGAAAGCAATGCGTAGATTAATCCCCGTGGCACTGGCAGCAATGCTTTATATGTTGCTTGGCAGCGTAGCGCAGGCACAGCGACTGGACGGCACGCTTCGCGTGACGGTGACGGACAACAGCCAAGCGAGTATCCAAGATGCGAAAGTGACGGCCGAAAACCTGGCAACCGGAGTGGAAACATCTACTGCAACATCAAGCGACGGTACGTATGTGTTCCCTAACTTGCTAGTTGGCATTTACTCGGTGAGTGTGGAGAAAGAAGGTTTTAAGAAAGCGGTTCAAAGAGGTATTGCCGTTAACTCGAACCAGGTTTCAGAAGCCAAGATCGAACTCGAGTTGGGCGCAGTTTCAGCGGTTGTTGAAGTGGAAGCTGGAGCTGATCTGGTGAAGACACAGTCGTCCGATCTGGATACAACATTTGGCGGCAAGATCGCCAACGAACTTCCAATCAACACAGCGGGGGGATCGGTATTAGAATTCGCGGTGTTCGCACCGGGGACGACGACGCAGCAGGGCGGTGTGGCCGGCTCAGGGGGTTCGATCGGCGGTAACCGTCCGCGTTTTAACGGATTTTCGATCGACGGTGTTGACGACAACCGCACCGACGTCAACGGGCCCGCGACACCGGTCATTCAAGACTCTGTCGCGGAATTCACGCTCATTGCGAATCAGTTCAGCGCCGAGTATGGACATTCGGCCGGCGGCCAATTCAGTATCGTGACGAAATCCGGAAGCAACAACTTTCACGGACAAGGGCATTGGTACAACCAGAATCGCAACTACAATGCCGAGGACAACCTGCAGAAGCAGCGGGGACACCAGGACCGCTTCGACTACAACCGTGCGGGCGGCGATCTCGGTGGGCCAATCTTCAAGGACAAACTGTTTTTCTTCGGCGCCTACGAATACCAAAACAATGGTCTGGCGTCATCCAGCCCTACCGTTCAGGTTCCCACGCAAAACGGCATTGCCCAGATCCTGGCGTTGAATCCAGACTCCGCGGTGCAAGCAGCGCTGGCACAATTCCCAATCGCAGGGACGAAAACGGGTACAGTGACCGTCAACGGACAGCCGATTGATGTGGGAACCTTCCAATCACTGGCGCCTAGCTATTTCAATCAGAATGATTTGAACGCCAATATTGATGCAAATATGGGTAAACATCAGCTGCGAGCACGCTATCTATACGACCGGTTCCGCTCCCCCAGCATTAACTCGTCTCAGCCACAGACCCAGTTCAACGGCACGGAACAGAACGGCGCTCACAAGTTCATCTTGACGGATGCATGGTCCATCAAGCCCAACCTGATCAACGATGCTAGGGTTTCCTACTCGCGAACGTATTTTCCGAACCTCACTATTCCAACCGGGTTCACAAATTTTCCAAACGTTGAAATCGATGAACTGGGTACCAACGTCGGTCCAAATAGCAACGCACCGCAAGGCGGAACACAGAACGTTTACCAGGGCTCGGACACGATGTCGTTCATACGAGGCAAGCATACGCTGAAAGCCGGGATAGAGTTCCGGCGCTATATCGTTCCGGTAATATTCCTGCCCCGCGCGCGCGGGGAGTGGGACTACGGAAGTTTGCAGTCGTTCGTGAACGATCTGGTTCCGGACGGCGGAAACGGCGCGCTGCAGGGACAAGGCAGCGGCGTCTTCGCGGCGAACAATAGCGCGATCTACTGGTTTGTGCAGGACGACTTCAAAGTAACGCGAAAGTTGGTGTTGAACCTGGGACTTCGCTACGAATGGAGCGGAATTCCGCGCGATTCGAACCGGCAAGTGCTGAATTCGGTTGCGGACGACCCTGCGCTGAACATTTTCTTCCGCAAACCGACTTCGGACAAGAACAACTTTGCTCCGCGATTCGGCTTTGCTTATGACCCGTTCGGAAACGGTAAATGGGCGATACGCGGCGGAGCGGGGTTGGCGTTTGACGTGACGCCGAGCAACTTTGCCTATCTGCAACTACCCCCGCAAGTGCAGTACGAGAATAATCCAGACATCGCTTGCGGCCTGCCGACGGCGCCGAGTTGGTGTGCGTCCGGCCAAGGCTTCCTACAGGGAGGCGCTTTGGGTACTTTCTTCGCGCCCACGGACCAGGCAACGGCGAGGCTGCTTGCGCAAGGCACGATCACGGACCAGGTCGAACCCAAAGTCCTTACGTGGAGCCTGGGAGTGCAGCACGAAATTAACAAGAACACCAGCATCGAAGTACGCTATCTCGGTACGCACGCGGTAAGTTTGCCGACTCAGGTGCGCTTGAACCAGCAATCTGCGTTTTCTCCAAGCCTGCCTGGAGGGCCATTGACGCCGCTGCCAACGTACTTGAGCGCGAGCGAAGTGCCGGCAACTGTGGTCGCTCCCGCCAGCACGCTGCAGACGTTCGACTCGTTCAACAACACGCCCCTGGCCGCGGACGGCTTCGGCTCTGTGTTTACGACCTTCCAGCCATGGGCACAGAGCATTTATCACTCGGGTTCGGTGGACCTGATCCATCGCTTCACAAAAGGACTGTATTTCCGGGCGAACTATACATTTGCAAAGACCCTCGACGACGGCACGAACGAATTGTTCACCAGCCGTGTGAATCCGCGCCGGGCCGAAGACGGCTTGAACACTCCCTTGGAGCGCGGTCTTTCAGCGTTGAATATTCCGCAGAAGTTCACCATGACCTGGGTGTATGAACTGCCGACTCTGAGCAGGGGCAACGCATTTGTGCGGGGCGCTGCAAACGGCTGGGAAGTAAGCGGCACTTACCTGGCGCAAAAGGGTCAACCCATTACAGCGCTATCGGGTAGTGACGCTAATGCCAACGGTGACGTTGCTGGCGACCGAACGATCCTGAATCCGCATGGCGTCGGGATGACGGGGAGCACCGTAAGCGCCGTCTGCAACGATGGGGCAGGTGGGGCAACGCGGATCATCACCGATCCGACAGGTTCCCCTTGTGCCAGCGACGGAAACATTGTCGGGTATCTGGCGGATGATCCGACCGCAAGGTACATCCAGGCGCAGGTTGGAGCGAAATCGAACGTGGGACGCGACACGATCCAGACGCCCGGACTGAACCTGTGGAATATCGGGCTGCTAAAGACAACCTCGCTCACCGAACGCATCCGCCTGCAATTCCGTGCGGAGACGTACAATGCCTTCAACCACAGGAACTTCAGCATCGGCTTGCCGACGAACAATGGAAGTATCGATTCAACGACAAATCCGAATCCCTTGAGCACAGCGTATCCGTTCGTGACGGCCGGACCGCTGTTCCTCAACAACCATCAGTTCACCGGCGGCAGCCGTACCATGCAGCTTGGTCTGAAGTTGATTTTCTGAGCAGATTGAATCGGAGAGTACAGGAGCGAGGGAATCTTTGGGATTCCCTCGCTCCGTTCACCTTGGATCTTTGATATGACATATTAGCACCGAGGCACGTAGCGCCGTTGCACTCGCCGCGCTACTTCGCGGCAGCCGACGGCAACACCATCACCTCCACGCTCGATGGATATTGCTTCGAACGGTAAATCGTCTGCGTGGCTCTCTGGTAGTCCGCTTCCTTGGCTTCAAAAATATTCGGCACGAATTTTTGCGGGTTGCGGTCGTACAGCGGGAACCAGGTGCTCTGCACCTGCACCATGATGCGATGCCCTTTTTTGAAAACGTGGTTCGTTGAGTGCAGATTCACGGTAAACGGTGCGACTTGGTTCGGTGTGATCGCTTCCGGCTTTTCGTACGAGTTGCGATAGCGGCCGCGGAAAATTTCGTCGGCAATCATCAGTTCGAAGCCGGATAGCTTCCAATCCTCGTCCACTTTTTCCGGATAAACGTCGATCAGTTTGACGACCCAGTCGGCGTCGCTGCCGGTGGTTGACGCAAATAACTTAGCGGCGACGTTTCCCGCGACGGTCACGTCGTCCTGCAGAATGCCGGTCTGCCAGGTCAGCACGTCCGGCCGGCCATCCACAAAACGCTGATCCTGCACCAGCCACGTGTACCAGCCGCCCGGGTGATCCTGAGGATAGGTCATGTCCACCGGGCGGTGACGATACGGAACGGGATGCGCCGGATCGCTCAGGTAACTATCGGCGGCATCCTTGCCATCGGTTTGCGGCGCGTCGAAGGAGAGTTTTCCATCGGCCTGAAAGTAGAGATGCTTGGTCTGTGCTTCCTTCGGCGGCCACGCATCGTAAGAAGTCCAGGTGTCGCTGCCAGTCTGAAAAGTCGTCGCTTCTTTCACTGGCAAGGTGCCTATGTCGTGCAGCCAGTAAGCGAACCACGGCGCTTCAATCTTCTGGCGAAAATAAACGCCGGTATCGCTGTGAAATGGAATTTCACCCAACGATTTGCCCGAACCGCCCGCCCAGCCGCCGTGATTCCACGGGCCGACGACTAAAAAGTTGTAATTTTTCTTGTCGGATTTTTCCAGGCGCGCGTACGTCATCATCGGACCGAAGAAGTCTTCCTGGTCCCACCAGCCTGCCACGTTTAGATTGGGCACCGTCGGTTCATGCAGCGTGTAAGCGATCGCGTGGCGCTTCCAGAACTCGTCATAGCTGCTGTGTTGCACGAAATCGTTCCAGGTGGGAATTTTTTCGTGAAAATATTTTGCATTGACGTTGGAAAGTGCGCCCAAGCCCAGATACCACTCAAACATGTCGAAGCGATCAAAGGAGAAACTGAAATTTTCGTTGGAGCTTTCGAGCAGCGCGGTGTATTCGAAACCGTAACTCAGGCGGAATGCGCCGTTGTGGAAGTAATCGTCGCCCAGCCAGGTGTCGGCCATGCAGGCCTGCTCGGAAACTGCTTTCAGCGCCGGATGCGGATTGACCATGCCCATGGTGACCAGATAGCCGGGATAGGAAATGCCGTTCATGCCCACGCGGCCGTTGTTGTTGGCCACGTTTTTCACCAGCCAGTCGATCGTATCGTAAGTGTCCGTGCTTTCGTCCACGCCCCCTTTCCCTGAGTTTGGGTCGTCGGGATCGGGCGCGGTATGCAGCATTTCAAATTTGCCTTCGGAGCCGTAGCGCCCGCGAATATCCTGAAAAACAAAAATGTAGCCGTCCGCAAACATGTCGGAATAGCGGTAAAGTGCACGGCTCATTCCTTTATCCGGCGCGGAAATTCCGTAAGGCGTGCGGTCCAGCAGCATCGGCAGTGCCTCTTTGGTGTCTTTCGGCGTGTAAATCTCCGTGTGTAGCTTCACGCCATCGCGCACAGCAATCATCACTTCGCGCTTGTCAAAGAGTTTTGCCAAGTCGGGCCGCTGCGCCTGTTGCGCCGAAGCCGCCAACGCGAGCGCACCAACAATCAATAGCGCTGAAATAATGCGAAAAAATCGAAGCGCGCGCTGTGTTTCCAATTGCATGAAGACTCCTGTAAGAGCATGAAACTGTATTTTTTGAGTCGGGCAAGAATATCACGTCATAACAAGCGATCGAGCAACAAGCTTTTCTTGCAAGATATCGATACTGCTGTCGTTCTAATATGTGATGGTGCTGAGCGGCTCCGGAGGGTGAAGTAATGTCGTGGCGTAAATTTCTCACGATCCAGTTTCCATTCGTGGCGGTTGGCCTCGTCTTGCCGCTAGCCCTGGCGGCGCAATATTCTGTCGGCGCAAAGCGCAAGGCTCCTGACGGGTGGTACGTCTATCCCAACGAGAAACTCACGGACGTGAGCGATTCAACCACTCTATGTTTCAACTACTCTCAAAATGACTGGCAAGTAGCTAACGAGCGAGACGGAATAGCTATTACTCGCCTCCCTCGAACGAAACACAACGACGCATTAGCACAGCAATTGCCGCCGTTATTCACCAAGCAATCGGGGATGCCCGGTAATACCAAAAGCGCCGGTCTGAGAGATGCAATGCACTTCCAGAATTCTTGGTTAATCGCATACGATGCCGGTGAATGGGGCGGAGGACTGTGGCTAACAAATGAGGACGGGAGTGAGGCCAAGCGCATCGTAAAGCACAATATTCGCGCGCTAGTCCGCGTCGAGGACAGCATCCTCGTTTTGTCCGGTCTGTCGCACACTACGATGGACTTCGGGAATGCGTTCATTTTCTCCGAACCAGATGGCCTCAATATATCCCTCCGGCGGACCGTTAAGCTGGATAGCGTGCCAAGCGGGCATGCGATGGCGCCGGACGGCACAGTCTTATTTGTTTCTGACCGAGGCTTGAACAGCATCACTAAGTCTGGAGACCTACAGCAACTAGTTAAGCTTCCGAAATGGACGAGCCAACTGTATCCCAATTCGATCGCTATTTCTGCTGACCGGAGCGTTTTCATCGGCATGAGAATGTTTGTGCTTCGACTCACATCGAACTCGGGCGGATACAGCCAAGAATGGCTGCTTCCCAACGAATGCCGAAAATTTTCAGTCAATCAGTTCGATTGCGTATGTAAGCCTTAATCGCCTGGCTTGGTACGAACTCTGGAAAACCAAAACACGCGGGGAGAGGCATGGCACTCTGGCCGGAATCCCACTCATTTGGTAAACTATTCCAGCAACGCCACACCTGAGAATTCCTGATCCGGGTTTGCCTGGGTCGCACTGAGTAACGGGAGTTTTGTAAAAGGCTGCTGGTTGTTCCAGCAGCTATTTTTGTCTCTGGCCGCTTTGCGGCCGCACCTGAGAGACTAGAACTGAAAGCGGAACTATGAGTCACAAAGTACGCAACATTGCCATCATCGCCCACGTGGACCACGGCAAAACCACCCTGGTGGACGCCATGCTCCGGCAGAGCGGCATTTTTCGCGCCAACGAAGCCGTTGTCGAGCGCGTGATGGATTCAAACGACCTGGAACGCGAGCGCGGCATTACTATCCTTGCCAAGAATACGGCGCTCTTTTTCCACGACACCAAAATCAATATTGTGGACACGCCCGGTCACAGCGACTTCGGGGGCGAAGTGGAACGTGCGCTGCGCATGGTGGACGGTGTTGTCCTGCTGGTGGATGCCAGCGAAGGCCCGCTGCCGCAGACCCGCTACGTGCTGCAAAAAGCACTGGCCGCGAAGCTTCCTCCAGTCGTTGTGCTAAACAAAATTGATCGCACCGACGCTCGCCCCAACGAAGTCCTGGACGAAATCTACGACCTCTTCATCGACTTGGACGCCACCGAGGACCAGCTCGATTTTCCCGTGATTTACACCAATGCGCGGGACGGCGTTGCGCACCGCAAGCAAGGCGACGATTCCAAGGATTTGCTGCCGCTGTTCGAAGCCATCGTCGAGCGCATTCCTGCTCCCGCGGGAGATCCGGCAGCAACTTTGCAGTTGCAAGTCATGAACCTGGACTACAGCGAATTTCTGGGTCGCATCGCCATTGCGCGCGTGTTTAATGGCACTCTGCTGCGTGGGACGGAAGTTGGCATCAGCAAACTCGACGGCAAACTGCAACCGACTAAAATCACCAAGCTGTTTACGTTTCGAGGACTGGACAGGGATGAAGCCGAACAAGTAGAGGCGGGCGACATTGTGGCGATCGCGGGCGTCGAAGGAATTCAGATCGGCGAAAGCATCACCGACCTCGCAAAACCCGAGCCGCTCGAGCCGCTGATCATTGACGAGCCGACGCTGGCCATGATTTTCACCGTCAACTCTGGCCCTCTGTCCGGACGCGAAGGCAGCTACCTTACCTCGCGCGACTTGCGCGATCGTCTGGCGAAAGAACTGCTCACCAACGTTTCTATCCGCGTGGAGGATACCGATACACCGGAATCGTTTCGCGTGTTGGGCCGCGGCGAATTGCAGCTGGCGATTTTGATCGAAACCATGCGCCGGGAAGGTTTCGAATTGATGGTAGGCAAGCCGGAAATCGTGGTGCGCACAGAAAACGGCAAAAAACTCGAACCGCAGGAACGTCTGGTCATCGACGTTGCCGACAACTTTATCGGCATCATCATGGAAACACTGGGCAGCCGCCGCGGCGAAATGGTCAAGATGAGCAATCACGGCTCAGGCCGCGTCCGCATGGATTTCCGCATCCCGTCGCGCGGGCTGATCGGCCTGCGTAGCCAGCTTCTTACCGATACACGAGGAACAGCACTGATTCACTCCATATTCGACGACTGGATCGAGTACGGTGGCGAAATGGCGCTTCGCCCGACAGGAGCGCTGGTCGCCGACCGCGCCGGAGTTTCCACCGCCTACGCTCTGTGGAACATCCAAGAGCGCGGTGAGCTGTTCGTGGGGCCGACCATCGATGTGTACGAAGGCATGATCGTCGGGGAAAATTCCCGCGAGCAGGACATGGAAGTAAACGTCACGCGCGAAAAGAAGCTCACCAATATGCGTTCTTCCAGCGCCGACGAAGCCATCCGTCTGATCCCGCATCGCGAACTCAGCCTGGAACAAGCCATCGAATTCATCGCCGACGACGAATACGTGGAAATCACACCCAAATCGATCCGCCTGCGCAAAAAGGTTTTGCAGTACAACAAGCGCCCGCGCCGCTGGCAGGAAATTCGCGCCAGCCAGGAAGCTGCCAGCTAGTGCATCAGACGCACCGCCTCATGGCGCCTCAAAGACAAATACTGCTGGCTGGCTGATTCGCGCGATGTGCATTATTATAAGGACAGGGACTCGCGGTTTTAATTGCGAGCATTTGACAAAAAAAGTCTCGGCCAATTCCGCCAAAATGGGATAGAGTGACGCGCATTCATCTGCGCAACAAGTTAACTACGACTGTGTTTAAACTTCAGAAGACTTTGACGGGAGCAACCTTCTCCGGCCGACTATGACCACGATGACGAGTTCCATCGAAAAGACGCAGATCAAGAACGGGTACGAATCGCCTTCCGCGATCGTCGCTACAGCCACGGCTGTGCCGGAGCACACGATTTCGCGAGAGGATGTGAAGCTGTACCTGGGCCGGGTGTTTGACATTCCCGAGCGGCGCCTCGAAGCCATGATGTCTATTGTGGACAATGCGCAAGTACACAGCCGCCGGATGATTTTTCCGCTCGACTATACGATTCAATCCCGTTCGCTGGAAAAAACCAATCAGGAGTACATGCAGCACGCGATCGAACTTGGCCAGCGCGCCGCGGAAGAATGTCTGAAACGCGCGAAAATGACTCCACAGGACATAGACATGATCATCACCGTGTCCTGCACCGGCTTCATGATTCCCTCGCTGGACGCGCACCTTATCAATTCCATGGGCTTCCGCTCCGACGTGCGCCGCATGCCTTTCACCGAACTTGGTTGTGCTGCGGGAGCGATGGCACTGGGCCGCGCTACCGATTATCTGCAATCGCGCGCCAACGGCAACGTGTTGATCATCGCGGTGGAACTCCCTTCGCTTACTTTTCAACGCAAGGATATTTCGCAAGCGAATTTGATCTCCTCGATTTTGTTCGGTGACGGCGCCGCGGCGGTGATCGTCAGTTGCAAGCCCGACGCGCCCGGCCCGCGCATTCTCGTTTCCGAAACCTACACCTTTCCCGATTCCCTCGGCGCCATGGGATTCGATTTGAAAGACAGCGGCTTCCATATTTTGCTTTCGAAAGACGTTCCGGAAATGATCGGCGAAAAAATTGAAGGCTTGGTGGACGGCTTCCTGTCGCGCCACGGCGTTACTCGCGATCAAATCCGCGGCTGGATTTTGCATCCAGGCGGCTCGCGTTTGCTGGGCAACGTCGAAAAAGCGCTCGGCCTTACCAAGTGTGACACGCAGCCGTCCTGGGACATTCTCGGCAACGTCGGCAATCTTTCCAGCGCCACCATCCTTTTCATTTTGCAGGAGTGGCTGGAAAAGCGACCTCTCAAAAGAGGTGACATCGCCATGGCCGCGGCCTTCGGCCCGGGCTTCAGCGCGGAATTTCTCCTTCTGCAGTGGAACTAGACATGCCGTTGAGCGTCAGCATCTTTCTTGCCTTGCTCATTGCCGTGGCCGCGATGCGCATCTTCGAGCTGCGTATTTCCAAAAAGCATCAGCGGGAGATAACCTCCCGCGGCGGTGCCAAGGCAAAAGATCCGGTTTTCCCGTGCATGGCGATGTTTCACACTCTGGTCTTGATCGGTGCGGCCGCCGAAGTCGTATTCCTGCATCGTCCATTCATACCGGCGCTCGCCATTCCCATGCTCGCGCTTTTTATTTTCTCGAATGTCGTGCGCTGGTGGGTCATTCGCACACTCGGTGAACACTGGAACGTGCAAGTAATGGACTCCACGAAGCTTGGCGTCATCACCACCGGGCCATTTCGCTACGTTCGCCATCCCAATTACGCCGCGGTCTTTGTAGAAATGATTGCGCTGCCGCTCATTCACACTGCCTGGATTACGGCGCTGGCCGGCGCCATCGTCCACGCCATCGTTCTTGCTTTTCGTCTCTCCGCCGAAGAACGCGTACTCTTCGCCGATTCCCAGTACGCTGCCGCAATGCGCTCCAAGCCGCGCTTTCTCCCCGGCCTGTTCTGAATTCTCGTCTTGCGTAGTGCCGTGCTTCAGGTCGGCTCTCCAGTAGCACAGACAATCCTGTCTGTGCGCAGTGGTGCCCGCATCGAGTACAAAACACACAGGCAGGATTGCCTGTGCTACTGCCCTATAATGCCAGCGGCGCTCGTCGGACATTCAGAGTGCAGGCCGGTGACTCATGTTCAAAAATGATCTGCTGAAGAATCGCGCGATTTTCCTCAGCGGCGGCGGGAGCGGCCTCGGCCGCTCCATGGCCCTGCACTTCGCATCGCTCGGCGCAAAAATGTTCCTTATCGGCCGCCGCGAAGAACCGCTGAAGGAAACCTGCGAAGAAATTCGCAAGGCAGGCGGCGAAGCCAGCTACGCCAGGTGCGATGTCCGCGACTTTGCCGCCGTAGAAGCCGCCGCCGACAAAGCCGACGCCGCCTTCGGCCGTATCGACACCGTCATCAACAACGCCGCCGGAAATTTCATGGCGCGAACCGAAAAACTATCGCCCAACGCATTCGACACTGTAGTCAGCATCGTGCTCAATGGTTCGTTTCACTGTACGCAAGCTTTTGCTCGTAGATGGATCGCACAAAAAAAGCCGGGCAACGTCCTTAGCATCACCACCACTTACGCCGCCGCAAACTGCGGCTCGGGATTCGTAGTGCCTTCCTCCTGCGCAAAAGCAGGCGTACTCGCCATGACCACGTCGCTAGCCGTCGAATGGGCAAAGTACAACATTCGTCTCAACGCCATCGCGCCCGGCCCGTTCCCCACCGAGGGTGCCTGGTCCCGCCTCATTCCTTCTAAGCAATTCGAAGAACATTCACGCAATTCGAATCCGATGAAGCGTTTCGGCCGCCACGAAGAGCTCGCCAACCTCGCCGCATTTTTAATCAGCGACATGGCGCAATACATTAACGGCGAATGTGTGGTGATTGATGGCGGCCAGTGGCTGCAAGGAGCCGGCGAATTTAACGACCTGGGTATGCTTCCCGATACCTTCTGGGAACAAATGGAATCCGCCCGAGCGAAAAAGTAGACGCCTTCTACTCGCTCTATTTTGGAGTGCGGCGGCTTGACGCCGCTTTCGCCTACTGCGCCAACGCGCTCGCCTTAAGCAGCACTTTCAACCGTACTTCACTTGACGTTCCCTTGCTGCCCACTCCGATAACGATTTCAACCGGCTGCGCACTTTTCAATTGTTCTTTGCTGATTTCCGGCGTAGCGATTTCTACGTTGAGCGCTGTCCGATTCTCCGCTGGCAGCCGCAACCGTCCCGCGCCATTCGTGATGTGCCATCCGTTCGGTGCAGTCACGGTCACTTCTACTTCCTGATTTGGAGAGTGACTGACGACCAGCGGGACACTCAACGTCGATCCCGCCTTCACTCCGATCTCCGGCATCTTTGCTTCGGGAAATTCCCCATGCCGCCAGCGGAATTCCTGATAATACAACCATGGTCCACCCAGTTCCGCGGAAGGAATCGATGTACCTTTGGAGCCCGCTGTTCCGGCTGGATGATTTTCTTCAGGACGCGCTGGCGCAAACACATCCGCCGTCCTCTCCGTAGGAACTGTCGCCTTCCCAAAAATCAGCGTCATTGGCTCCGGCCACCATCCCGCATTCGGATCGCTCATCATTTTGTTTAGTTCATCGTCGTTCATTTTGGAAAAGTGCTGAATCTCTTCGGGAAACTGCGTCAAATGGGGCATCGCGGCATCCATCGCCAGCCGCCAGTACGGTTTTTTCTGCGAAGGCGAGACTTCGCGAATCGAATACGCCGGCCCGGTTCCCGCAAACTGTTTCTGATTATCCGCATCACTGAAAAAATAAAGTTTCTTCGGCTGCCACGGTGTCAGATTTTCCAGATAAATTTCCAGCCGCTTCGAAGCCCCAGCCACCTGAGCCGGAAAAGCGGTCGGATCGTTGGCGAGATCAAACGCTTCCGTGGCCAATACTCCAGAAGCCTGATGGTCGCCGTGATTTTCCCCAATAAAAATCCCCGGCAGCCACGAAATCATCACTTCCGGCCGCGTCAGCCGCACAATTCGAACCAGCGCTTCAAGATTCGCGCCATGTCCCCAATTCGCCAGCGAATTCAGTACATTTTGTGAAGCGGTGTCTTTTCCATCCAGAAACCACACATTTGTAATTCCCAGCTTTGCGCAAGCCGCACGCGCTTCCTGCTCCCGAATGTCCGCCAAGGCCGGACCATGCTCCCGAGAGTAGTCATTTCCGCCGCTGCCGCCGCGCGTCGCAAACACCACCGCCACGCGTTTGTGCTCATCGTAAATCGCCCGAGCCAGATACGGCGTCACCCCGCCTTCATCATCCGGATGCGCCACCACCACCAGAATGTCCGCCTTGAACCGTTCGTCCGGCCCCTTGATCGTATGCACAGCCTGTGCCGACTGCACTGGTGTCAAAATCCGGCCTGAGCTCGCAGACAAAACGACCGTAGTTAGTAGTACCAGTAGATATTTCATCACTCTCCTAAGAGCCGACGTCGCAGCGCACCCAGATGAAAACACGAGATGAGAATTGTACCGTTTCAGTCGCCAGAATTTCGCTCCTAGCTTATTCTGCACACGAATACACGTATCTCACGAACGGGAGCAAGGCCGACCAGTATGAGCCTTATTTTAGTTCGCCGAGCCCACTTCTGGCCCCCACAATCGTGATTTACGAAGTTCGGAAAGTTCTTCTTCGTAAGCACTCGCAGTTGGTTGCCGATGCTTTCGCCTCCGAGGTTCTTCGTCACAATCTGCTGTTGTTTGATGAGCAGACTGCGCTTAAAGCGGCCGCCGCCAGTCTCCAGTATCAGCTTGTCATGGCTGATGCTATTGTCTACACGTCGGCTCAATTAAGCGGTGCCACACTGATTGCTTCTGACGATCACTTCCGAAATGTTTCGGGAGTACTCCTGCTCTAGGATTTAACTTTCTTCCATTCGTTTGACCACCCAACTTCCTCCGCCTAAAATGAACTGACTACTGAATACTGACGGCTGAGAACTATCTCTCATGTTTGAAAACCTCACAGAAAAGCTCCAACGCACTTTCAAGAATCTCCGCGGCCAGGGCAAGCTCACCGAAGAGCACCTTGACGCCGCCCTCGCCGAAATCCGCGAAGCCATGCTCGAAGGCGACGTCGCTCTCCCGGTCATCGACGAGTTGCTCGCCAGCATTCGCGGTAAAGCGCTTGGCAGCGAAGTCATGCTACAGCTCTCCCCAGATCAGCAAGTCATCAAGCTGGTTCGCGACGAACTCACCACACTTCTCGGCAAACACGCCAAACCGCTCTTCGCTTCGCGCCCTCCTTCTGTCTGGATGATTGTCGGTCTGCAGGGTTCCGGCAAAACCACCACTACTGGCAAACTGGCAAAATGGCTGACGCAACACGGCCATCGCCCGATCGTGGTTTCCACTGACGTCTATCGTCCCGCAGCGCGCGAACAGCTTGCGCAAGTCGCCAAAGCCATCAACGTTAGCCTCTGGCCCGGCGCGGGAACCGATAAGCCGCTTGAAATTGTTCGCGGCGCGATTAAAGAGGCGAAACTTTCCGCCAGCGACATCATCATCGTGGACACTGCCGGCCGTCTGCACATTGACGACGACCTGATGAACGAACTCGGCTACCTTAAGAAAGAATTGCAGCCCAGCGAAATTCTTTTCATCGCTGACGCCATGATCGGCCAGGACGCCGTCCGCTCCGCCGGAGAATTTCACAAACGTCTTGGTCTCACCGGTGTCATCCTCACCAAACTCGATGGCGATGCGCGCGGCGGCGCAGCACTCTCGATCAGCAAAGTCAGTGGCGCGCCGGTAAAATTCGTCGGCCTCGGCGAAAAATACGACGCCCTCGAAGGTTTTTATCCGGAGCGCATCGTCTCCCGCATTCTCGGCATGGGCGACATCATGTCGCTCATCGAACGCGCCGAACAAGCCGTCGATAAAAAGGCCGCACTCGAACTCGAACGCAAACTGCGCACGGAAGGATTTACGCTGGAAGATTTTCGCGATCAGTTGCGCCAGATCCGCAAAATGGGCCCGCTCGATCAGTTGGTGGACATGCTCCCCAAAGTAGGCCCGCTGCAAAATATTCCCAAAGACGCCAGTGTCGACGAAGGCAAGCTAAAACAGGTCGAAGCCATCATCAACTCCATGACCAACCAGGAACGCCAGGACCACAACGTCATCGACGGCAAACGCCGCAAACGCATCGCAAAAGGCAGCGGCACCAGCGTCCAGGACGTCAACCAGGTCCTCAAGCAATACCTGCAAATGCGCACCATGATGAAGCAATACGGCAGCATGGCCGCCCGCGCAAAAATGAAAGGCCTGGGCAAACTAGCGGGCTTGTCCTGAGTTGCAGCCGAAGGAGCTCTCTGATCCCTGCAGAGGCTTCAGTCTGCGCGTTTGTGAGGCGGAGTTAGTTTTTGCGAAGAAAAAAGTTCGCCTGACTGTCAACGGGCCAGCGCTCGAAACAGCGTCAGCGGACCGAGAATTCCAACGGCAATTCCGTAACCCAGGTCGGCCCAAATCACACGGGCGTAGTTCAGAATCACCAGCACGCCGGCCAGCGGCAAACTGATAATCGCCAGGATGTTTCCTTTTTTCGCCAGTGCCGGAGCCTGATCCCAGAGGTGGGAAAGATCGGTCGTCGAAGGAAAAGCGTGCATTCCGATCGCCAGCCCCAGCCAGTAGAAAAAGTATGCCAGTGGATCGAACACTTTCAGTTCCCACACCGGCAGAAACGCCGCGGAACAGAATAAAATGCACAGAATCGTGTTCGCGAAAAACGGCCCCATGCTCACAAAAAATTGCGCGGTGAAATTCTCCGTTTGTTCGTGAATCACGTAGCCGGCAGGATTGCCCAAACGGAAAAACTTCACATCAAAAACCTGCAGCTTGAAAAGCTTGCAGAAAAATAAATGGCCCGCTTCGTGAATGATCACGCCAGGGAAAGTCAGCGCGGCAATTACCGGGCCGGGAATAAAAAACATCAGCACCTCCTCTATTTATTGCCGCTACTTTTGCTGCGCTTTCTCCCTGCTGCTGCGAAATCTCCGGTCGTATTCGCTCTTGGTAATAATCTGGCGCGTTTGTAATCGGTAAGTGTGGCGGTCTTCGAATTCCGCCAGTTCGGCCATCATTTCTTTGTCTCCAGCCGCCATTTTCCGCGCTGTCGCCATCATATCCTCGGAGCGCTGACGGTACTGCGCGTCCCCGGTAATTGCATACTTGCAATCGAGCGCGCTGGCCATCGACAACGCAGTCGATGCGGATGGCAGCAGATCCCAATTCTTATTCGCGAGAGAAAGAAACGTGTCGTAATCTTTTTTCGCGAATGCCACTCCGCCGTCGTATGCATTCATGGCGAGGTCGATACGCGGATACTGTGGGTAATCCGCAGCGGCCGCGTGTACCAGTTGCGCTGCTTCCACTTCGCGTCCTTCTTCCACTTCCAGTTTTTCCGCCTTCTCAACTTCGTCGAACGCTTTGTTCGCGCGATTCCACAGCGTGTTGACTTCCTGGAATTCCGGCTTGCTGGCGTCTTCAAAATAACCGTTGTTATGATCGTGCAGCGCCTTCTGGGCGATTTCCGGATGGCCGCTCAGCAGACCCGCCTTGGCCGCAAGCAGCACGGCCTTGTCCGAGGCCGGAGCGATGCTCACGGTTTTTTCCAGATACGGAAGCGCTTCAGCGTACTTTCTTTCTTCCACCAGCCGCTCGCCGACGTACAAAGATTTTCCGGCGGCAAAATATTTGCTGCCATGCGCTAAAGCGACTACCAGAAGCAGTAACAATCCCGCAAAGCTGAGCCTCAACCACTGCGGATATTTCCAATCCTTCACCATCGCGCCGCACGGTTCGCAGAAACGAAGATGGCCCGATTGAACGAACGCAGCACCTTCACTCAAGTAACTATTGCAGCGCGCGCAAAGCAGCCGATTGGCAAAAGGAAAAATGGAGGCGGGCTGTCCGCCAGCTTTGGCCGATTCGACGGCGGGCTTAACGCACGTGGCGCAATACGCTTTGCCATTCAAGTCGTACAGGGAATTGATCGGGGTAGCCGTTCCGCATCCACTGCAAGTGGTAGCGCTCATCTGCCCGGCATTATGTCGCGAAACCATAGGATTTGGAAAGAGCAACGTGCCCGCCGCGTTAACACTCACTTCGCAGGAAGAAGTACTTGGGCGGCTTTAAGCGCCAGCGCGCCTTGATCGAGGTCAGTGCGATTACAGAGAACGATCACCGTTAGGTTGTCGCGGGTGTAGCGAAGAATTGCGGTCTTGAATCCCATGGTGTCGCCGTAATGCCACATCAGCGGATGAGCATCTTGCGGATTCAGGAACCAGCCAAAACCGTATGTAGTGGCTTTGCCGTGCAAAGACTCGGGAACGTCTTCGGCAAGTTTTGCTTCCGCTCCCGGAGGCAATTTTGCCGGAGTGATTGCGGGAAGAAAATCCTTTTCGCTCAGCAGAACGTGATTGCGCAATGCGTCATCCCATTTGGCTAAATCTTCCAGGTTGGAATAAATTCCGCCGTCACCTTGCGTCGCGGAAGTGGAACTTTGATCAGTTTCGACAAAGCCAGTTTCTTTTTTGGAGTGGCCGAACGCGCGATTCGTTACTTCGTTTTTGCCTTTTTCGAAAACCAGCGTGTGATTCATTTTCAATGGCGCGAAAATTCGTTCGTGCAGGAATTCGCCGAAAGGTTTGCCGGAAACTTTCGCAACAATCAGTCCGAGGACTACATAGCCGGAATTGCTGTACTCCCATTTTGTTCCCGGCGCGAATTTGCCGTGCGGTTCTTTTTCCAGTAACTGCAAGACTTCCGGGTCTTGAATTTGTTTTGCCGGCGACCAGATCGGGGCCTTCGTTTTTTCCAGCGCGTCCATCAAATCTTCGTAGTCGGGTAAACCGCCGGTGTGATTCAGCAGATTGCGAACCGTGATTCGCTTTCCGTACTCCGGGAATTTCGGGGAGATGTCGGTTAGCGAGTCGTCGTAATGCAACTTCCCGTCGTGCACCAGGAGCATGATGGCCATCGCCGTGAATTGTTTTGTGAAGGATGCGAGCCGGAAATTGGTTTGCGCGTCAATCGCGGTTTTGCTCCGCAAGTCGCGCACGCCGTAGCCTTTTTCGAAGACGATCTTTCTATTTTTCTTCACCAGCACAGCGAAACCCGGAGTATCAGCGGAAGCGAGTCCGGAAAATACACTGTCCATTTGCTTTGCGAGGTCCTTTGGTTGCGATTGAGCCGGAGCGGGATGCGACCCCGGGAATACGCAAATAAAACTGAGAACGCAGACGCGCAGACTGCAAGCGGCGACGAGATTCATGCGATAGATGATTGCATTTTCCCGGTGGGTCGCGCGCTCGCTTTCTGATTGTTGAGGCCGCGCGGGACTAACGGAAGCGCACGGAGGCGGATGCCAGAGGCGTCGAAGATGGCGTTGCCGATTGCTGGAGCGAGTCCGACGATGGGAGTTTCGCCAGCGCCGGCGGGAGCAAGATCCTTGCGGTCGAGGAGGATGGCTTCGATTTTGGGAATATCGCGGAAGCGCGGGACGCGATACTGCGCAAAATGAGGATTCGAAATGCGGCCGTTATCGAATTCGATCGATTCGAACAGCGCGCCGCCCAAACCCATGATATTCGCTCCGATGACCTGGTTGCGCAGTCCATCGGGATTGACGATAGCGCCACATTCGAACGCGGTGACGACGCGAACCACGCGGACTTCGCCTGAATTTTGCTCGATTGCGACTTCGGCGAAAGTTGCTACGTACCCGCCCTTTTCCAAGCCTCCGCCCATTCCGAATCCTTGTCCGGGTTTCGGTTTCTTCTGCGGCCAGCCAAAAGATTTTGCAGCGCTCTCGAAAACGGCGCGCAGGCGCGGGTCGGAAAGATTCTTCATGCGGAATTCGAACGGATCGATCTTTGCTGAATGCGCGAGTTCGTCCATGAACGACTCGCGCGCGAAGTGATTGGCGGTCGCGGCCAAGCCACGGTAGGAACCCTGGCGCAAAGGTGAATTCACGGGATGAAACTGAATCAACTGATTTGCGACGTCATAGGGAGTCTGAATACCGGAGCCGCCTGAATTGTAATTGTGAAATTCCCAGGCGGTGAGTTTTCCGTCGGCGGAAATTCCGCTTTTGATTTCGATGACGCCAGCGGGACGGAAATAGGACCAGGTGAATTCTTCTTCGCGCGTCCAGACAATTTTGACTGGGCGGCTTGCCGCGCGAGCGAGTCTGGCGGCTTCCAGCGCGGCATCGCCGGTGTGCTTTCCGCCGTAGGCAGACCCGGTGTCTGGAACGACGACTCGTACTTGATCCTTGGGAATGTGAAATGCGGATGCGAGTTCTTCCTGAATGCCGAACGGACGTTGCGAACCAGTCCAGACAGTTAATTTTCCGTCTTTCCATTCGGCGACGGCGGCACGCGGCTCGAGCGGCGTATGCGCGATGTAGGCAACGGTGTACGTTTGTTGGTGGCGCTTAGATGCAGCGGCCAGCGCGTTCGCGACGGAACCTTTTTCGTGCGGCTTTTGGTTTTCTTCGGTGTCGAGATTCCTTTTAAGATAGGAATAGAGTTCCTTGCTGGAAGATTGCGGAGTGTTTTTCCATTGGGCGTGAATTGCTGCGACAGCTTTTTCTGCTGTGCGTTCGTTGGGCGCGGCCACCGCAACAAAATCAGCGTCGCGAACGACGACGACTCCTGGCATGGCTTGTGTTGCTGATAAATCAATAGAGACGAGCGTCGCTCCGAAGGTGGGAGGGCGCAAGACTTTTGCGTAAAGCAAATTCGCTGGACGCAGATCCGGCGTGTATTGATGCTGGCCGGTGACGAAGGCGCGCGCATCTAGTTTGGGGACTGACTTGCCGGCGACGGTCCATTGCTCGGGTGGAGTTATGGGATCGGCGTCGGGCAGATCGTGGGCGAGAGTTTTGCCTTGCGCGAGTTGCGCGTAGGTGAACGCCGCTCCCGTTGCCGGATTGGTGATTTTTCCGTCGCTCGCCTTTAATTTGTCCGGCGTGGTCTGCCATTCCGCCGCGGCTTGCGCGAGCAGTAAATCGCGCGCGGCGAATGCTGCCCTGCGAAGTTGCGGCGACATATACGGAGCAGAGCGGCTGCCGAAGGTGCCCATGTCGAATGGAGTGAGCGCGGTGTCTCCCATCACCATGCGAATGCTGGCGAGTGGAACGCGCAGTTCATCAGCGACGGATTGCGCGAGCGTAGTGCGAGTGTTCTGGCCGACTTCGACCTTGCCGGTGAAGACCGTGACGATGCCATCGTCGTTGATGTGCAGCCAGGAGGAGATGTCTTTGGGCTGGTCCTGATCGCCATGCTGGCGGCGGGCACCGGATTCCTGCGCGGAGGCAGCATTGGCGGTGACGGTGAAAATGGCGATGCCCGCGCCCATCACTTTGAAGAAATCGCGGCGCTGCAGGTTGAAGTAATGGATGGCGCTGGAACGGAGTTCGTAGCGTTCGGGTTCGATCCCGTCAATCGAAGAGGAAGAGAGACTCCTTCCGACAAAGTCGGAACCTTCGGTCGTCGCTTGGCTCCTCGGAATGACGGAAAAACGGGCGCTCATGATTTTGCTCCGTGCATCGTTTTGGCGGCTCGTTGAACAGCGGCGATGATGCGCGGATGGGTGCCGCAGCGACAGATATTTCCTTGGAGGGCCTGCGCGATTTCCGGTTCGCTGGGATTGGAATTTGTCTGCAGAAGAGCGACGCTGCTGACGATCATTCCGGAAGTGCAGTAGGCACATTGAAACGCGCCTTGATCCAGAAAAGCTTGTTGCACCGGATGCAGCTGGCCGTTGTGTTCGAAGCCTTCGATGGTGAGGATGGATTTTCCTTCGGCATCGCGAACAGAAAGCTGGCACGAGCGGCGCGGCGTCCCGTTCAGCAGAATGGTGCAGGCGCCGCACTGGCCTTCGCCGCAGCCGTATTTGGTTCCAGTAAGCCCAAGCTCTTCGCGCAGCGCAAAGAGCAAAGTTGTGTCCGGATCCGACGCGAAGATGCTACTTTTTCCATTTATTTGAGTGTGAATTGGCCCGACCATGTGATCCTCGGCGCACCGCGTGAAATTGGCGGATGCGGCGCTCACATTTAGTTTGCGCTTTGGCAAAAACGAAGACAAGAGTTGCCGCGAGATCAAACAAAAAACAGATTCCTCGTCCCCACGCTCCTCGAAATGACAGCCATACTTTCCACTCGCAGTTCCGGCACTGGACGCTTCCTTGA
Organism: uncultured Acidobacteriota bacterium; assembly: GCA_963732135.1. Taxonomy (GTDB): domain Bacteria; phylum Acidobacteriota; class Terriglobia; order Acidiferrales; family UBA7541; genus Acidiferrum. The sequence goes on along the minus strand of CAVSYC010000006.1, from coordinate 172,336 downwards.
TTATTTATCGATTATTTATCGAAACTATGGTATAATTACTAACGGAGGTTCATAAGCTTACCTCACTTGAGAGTGCAGGGGGGCTAGCTCTCACTTTGGTTGTCGCGCGGCTTAGCGAGGCACCGGTCATTCGAAAGGACATGAAGATGGCGCTACGGTCGAAAGAAATTCAATACCTTGACGGAGATACAGAGCTGAGGGGGCAGTTCGTTTGGAATGAATCGCGGACTGGGCGCCGGCCGGGGATTCTGGTGGCGCATGGCGGCGCTGGGTTGGATGAACATGTAAAAGGGCGGGCGCGGCGGTTTGCAGAGCAGGGGTTTGTGGCGTTTGCGTGCGACATGTATGGAGAAAGCGTCGCCGGGAATCGCGAACGGGTTATGGCGCGGCTGATGGAGTTTCGAACGGACCGTGCGAAATTGCGCGCGCGAGCGCGGGCGGGTTTGCAAACGCTGGCTTCGCAGCCGTTGGTGGATGGGCGGCTGGCGGCGGTTGGGTATTGCTTCGGCGGGATGACCGTGTTGGAGTTGGCGAGAAGCGGCGCTGAGTTGGCCGGGGTGGCTAGCGTGCATGGTAGTTTGGATACGCCGCGGCCGGCGCGGGCGGGAAATGTGAAAGCGAAAATATTGGTTTGCCATGGAGCGATTGATCCGCATGTGCCGATGGCGCAGGTGAATGGGTTTGTGGAAGAAATGAATGGAGCGGGGGCGGACTGGCAGCTGATTGCGTATGGAGGCGCGATGCATGGTTTTACGCACGAGACCGGGCCGTATCCACCGGGGGTGGCTTACAACGCGCTGGCGGATGCGCGGTCGAGTGCGGCGATTCGAGAGTTTTTTGGGGAGATATTTGCGACGCGCGTAGGTTAGTGATTGTCGTTTTTCGCAAGGCGCGAAGGTTTACGGCGGCGGTTACCAAACAAAGAACCGGTCTGCCATCTATTGGGGCTCCAAGTAGAGCCCGCACCCGAGCCCAGCCACTACAAAAGACAAGACCACGTCAGCGGAAGAGGAGTTGGGTGAATTCGGTCAGGTTGCGGCGCCAGACCATCCAGGTGTGGGCGCCGGCGGTTTCGATGTCGGCGTGCTTGATGGATTTGGATGCGAGCCAGGCGCGAAGATTGCGATTGAGTTCGACCAAGTGGTCGTCGGTGCCACAGGCGATCCAGAGCAGGTGGAGTTGTTGATTTGCTTTGGAGTCGAGCGACGGAAATTCCTTGTCGAATTCTGGCGTGATGCCGCCGGAGCTGAATGCGCCAATCCAGGAAAATTTATCGAGAGTATTCAGTCCAGTGAGCAAAGATTCTGAGCCGCCCATGGAAAGACCAGCGATGGCGCGGGAGTTGCGGTCTTTCTTTACGAGATATGTCGATTCCACTTTAGGGATAACTTCAGTGAGCAGGGCTTCGCGAAATTTGTCGAAGTTGCGCTGCGTGATGCCGGGATCCTGGAAAATGCCGGAATGTGGCTCGAGAACCTTGGGTTCGCCGTAGCCGAGGGGCATGACGATGATCATTGGCTTGGCTTCGCCCTGCGCAATGAGATTGTCGAGGATGATGTTGGCGCGGGCGACGGCGGTCCAGGCGCTGGCGTCGTCGCTGTAACCGTGCAAGAGATAAAGGACTGGATAAGTTTGCTTGCCGCGAGGGTCGTAGCCGGGCGGAGTGTAAACAAAAAAGTCGCGATGGTCGCCGACGACCGCGGATTTGTAGAAGTGGTGATGGATCTCGCCGTGGGGGACGTCTCCGATTTCCCAGGAAAGGGTAGCGGGTCCGGGAACGTAGACTTCGTTGGCGCGATTCAGGAAATTTGGCTTGACGCGGTAGTTTAAAGGGTCGAGAAGGCCGGCAACACCGTCGGCGACGAAGGAGTAGCCGTAGTAATCGGGCGCGAGCGGATCAGTAGTGAGGCTCCAGACTCCCTGGTCATCCTTTTGCATCGGCAATGGCTTGCGCGAACCTTCGAGCTGGAGCGCGACTTCTTTGGCGTTGGGATCACGGAAGCGAAAGGTGACGGTGTGATCGCCGTGAACTTCAGGAGAAATGAGTAGAGGCGGAGCGGTTTGCGATTGTGCAGCCGGCGACGGCGCGATTACCGCCAGGAAGATTAATATGAGCGTGGAGAATGTTCGTTTCATGGCGCACCGTGCAGCGCTTATGTTTTATCGCGGAGTCGGGTTCCTTCGAGCGGCTGCGGCGAGGGATGTTACAACACTTTTCGGTTGTATTGGCGCAGCAACCGTTCATCCGTGCGTCCATCTTGGCGTTCATCTGGCTGTAACAGAAAATCGTCCAGACTAGGGCTTCCATTAATGAATGTATTGAAGGGATTTCGCACCGTTTATTGCGAGCACAACCATGCGCCGAACGATTCTGGACGACCCGCGATACTACTTAAACCGCCATGTGCAATGGCTGGATTTTAACCGGCGAGTGCTGGAAGAGGCGCGCGATCCGGAAAATCCGCTGCTGGAACGGGTGAAGTTCCTGGCGATCACCGCGAACAATCTGGATGAATTTGTGGAAGTGCGGGTGTCGAGTTTTCTGCAACGCATCGAACACGGGTCGGCGGAGCGCAGCCCGGACGGGCTTTCGACGGAAGAAGAACTGGCGCTGGTGACGCAGGCGATGCACAGCCTGGTGCGCGATCAATACAAGTGTTTGAACGAGGAATTGCTGCCGCTACTGGCCAAGGAATCGATTCGCGTGCTGCGATTTTCTGAACTGGACGCGAAGGCGGAGAAATTTGCCAAGAATTTTTTCAACCGGCGGGTTGAGCCCATGCTGACGCCGGTGACGGTTGATCCTTCGCATCCGTTTCCGCATGTGTTGAACAAGGCGCTGTGCATTTCGTTTTTGCTGCGGCGCAGGCGCGGAGGAAACGGCAAACCGTACTTCGGAGTGCTCACAGTGCCGCGAGCGCTGCCTCGGCTGCTGCGCGTGCCTGCGGAAGGGAATGCCATTCACTATGTGCCGCTGCAGGAAATCATTTCGGAATACGCGCCGAAGCTGTATCGCGGATACGAAATTCTGGCGTCGGCGCCGTTCCGCATCACGCGCAACAGCAATCTGTATCTGGAAGAAGAAGAAGCGCGCAATCTGATGGAAGCGATCGACTCGCAAGTGGCGCAGCGGCGGAAAGGCTGGGCGGTGCGGCTGGAGATTGAAGCCGGCGCGCAACCGGAGATTGTGCAACGCCTGGTGACGACGTTCGAACTGGACGAGCCGCTGGTGTTTCGCGTGGCGGGCATGGTGAATTTGCAGCGGCTGTTTCATTTGTACGAAGAGACGCCGCGGCCGGATTTGAAGTACCGGCCATTTGCCCCTCGGCAGGTGCATGTAGGTCATGATGCGGATTCGATGTTCGCGACGCTGCGTCAGGGCGATGTTCTGCTGCACCACCCGTACGAATCCTACGATGCAGTGGTGAATTTCGTGGAGACCGCAGCGCACGATCCGCGCGTCCTGTCGATGAAGCAGACGCTGTACCGCACGAACACGGACTCGCCGATTGCGCAAGCGCTGCTGGAAGCGGCGTCAAAGAAAGAAGTGACGGTGGTGGTGGAGTTGAAGGCGAGCTTCGACGAGACTTCGAATATTCGCTGGGCCCGCAGCTTTGAAGAAGCGGGAGTGCAGGTGTTTCACGGGCTGGTGGGGCTGAAGACGCACGCGAAGCTGGCGCTGGTGGTACGCGAAGATCCAGACGGAACGATCCGGCGGTATGCGCATCTGGGTACCGGGAATTACAATCCATCGACCGCGCGGTACTACACGGATTTTAGTTTACTGACTTGCGATGAAGCGATCACCGCTTCGGTGAATAACGTGTTCAATTTTCTGACGGCGTATGCGGAGCAGCCGAACTACAAGCCGCTGTTCGTGGCGCCGCGGGATCTGGCGAAGAACTGCATTGCGCTCATCGACCGCGAAACGCGCAATGCGAGACGCGGGCGTCCGGCGCGTATCATAGTGAAGATGAATGCGCTGGTCGATCCTCCAGTGATTCAGGCTTTATATCGCGCGTCGCAAGCCGGAGTGGAAATTGATCTGATCGTGCGAGGACAGTGCGCGCTGGTACCAGGCGTGCGCGGAGTGAGCAGCCGGATTCGCGTGCGGAGTATCGTAGGAAGATTTCTGGAGCACAGCCGTATCTTTTATTTTGAAAATGGGGGCGAGCCGGAAATTTACCTGGGCAGCGCGGACTGGATGCAGCGAAATCTTTATGAGCGGGTGGAAGTTTTGTTTCCGTTGAAAGACGAGGGCTTGCGACGGCGGATAAAAGAGCAAATTCTGGCGGCGTATCTGGCGGATACACGTGCGGCGCGACTGCTGGGCGCGGATGGAAAATTTTCCCGACCGCGCGTTGCCAGGAACGGCCACGGAGTTTCGGTGCAGGAACATCTGATGCGTGCGGCGCAGCAAGCGGCTTCTGCATTCGACGCGCACGCGACGAAGACTCGCAGCAAACTCCTGACACCCGTCTATACTATTCCGGCAGGCAGCGCCGGCCCCGACGACCCCACGGACGAATTGGCCTCACAGGACGCCCTAAATGCAAGCGTATGATCTGGTTGTGATCGGCTCCGGACCGGGCGGCCAGCGCGCCGCCATCCAAGCGGCAAAATCCGGCAAACGAGTCGCGATGATCGAAAAACGCGCCGGAGTGGGAGGAGTGTGCACAAACACCGGCACCATCCCCAGCAAAACCATGCGCGAAGCGGTGCTGCACCTTTCCGGATTTTATTATCAGAATTTTTACGGCGCCAATTATCGAGTGAAAGAAACCGTGACCATGGCGGACTTGAATTACCGCGTGCAGCGGGTGATCGAAAGCGAAGTTTCGGTAATTCAGGACCAACTGCACCGTAATGGAGTGGACCTGCTGCATGGCGTAGGAAGTTTTCTGGGCGCGCATCGGGTGCAGGTGGAAAACGGAAATGGCCGCAATGAACTGGAAGCGGCCAACGTGTTGATCGCAACGGGAACCAAGCCAGCGATCAATGCGAAGGTGCCGGTGAACGGCCGGACGATCATTGATAGCGATCAGATTTTAAACATGACGCAGATCCCGAAAACGCTGATCGTGGTTGGCGGCGGCGTGATCGGCGTGGAATATGCGTGCATGTTCGCCACGCTGGGAGTGCGTGTGACGATTGTGGAGAAGCGTCCGCGATTGCTGGAATTTGCCGACACTGAAATGGTGGAAGCGCTCACCTACAACATGCGCGACCGGCGTGTGACCATGCGCTTGAATGAGGAAGTGGAAAGCGTTGAAGAGCTGGCGGATGGACGCGTCGCGGCGATGCTGGTGAGCAAAAAACGGTTGATGGGCGACGCGCTGCTGTACGCCGTTGGACGCCAGGGAAATGTAGACGGATTGAATCTGGCGGCGGCAGGAGTCACTGCGGATGAGCGCGGTCGAATTCACGTGGATGCCGACTACCGGACCGCGCAGCCGCACATTTTTGCGGTTGGCGATGTGATCGGATTTCCCAGCCTGGCTTCGGTTTCGATGGAGCAAGGCCGGATTGCGGCCGCGAACGCCTTCAACCTGAAAATTCAAAGCGATCCGGCGACGTATCCTTACGGGATATACACCATTCCACAAATTTCGTTTATCGGGAAAACGGAAGAGCAGTTGACACAGGAAGACGTGCCGTATGAAGTGGGCGTGGCGTATTATCGCGAAATCGCTCGTGGGCAAATCAGCGGCCATACGGAAGGGCGGCTGAAACTGCTTTTTCACCGCGAGACGCTGGAGCTGCTGGGCGTTCATATTTACGGTGAAGAAGCCGCGGAGCTGTTGCACATCGGACAGGCCGTTTTTTCGCTGAAGGGTAAAGTGACGTACTTTGTGAACACGGTGTTCAATTATCCGACGCTGGCGGAATGCTACAAGGCGGCCGCATTCAATGGATTGAACCGGCTGAATTGATTGACAGGCTTGTACTTTGCAATAAAAAGTACTTGACAATGAGAAGGCACCGCCGTATGCTGGCCATACCGCTCCGAATTCATTTCGTGAGGCGCGTATGGAATCTGCTCACGTAAATTCCTCCAACGATTTTCAACATTCCTCGGCTCCGTTTCGAGAGCTGCTCGCCGATGCGGCGCATTTCTGGGAACCGCGGCGAATTTCCTACAATCTGGCGCTGGTGGCGATTGTCTTCACCTGGGTGGTGGCGACCTGGCCGCATTTCCGGCCGGCACTTACGCTGGCTTCGCTGGGCATCTTCGTGTTACTCGGGCTGATCGCAAACGCCTGTTACTGTACGGCCTATTTTATTGACATCGCGTTGCAAAGTTCGTCCTTTCGTAACGGGTGGAAGCGGCGGCGATGGGTGCTGTGGCTGGCCGGAGTGGTTTTCGCGATTGTGCTCACGAACTATTGGATAGTCGACGAGATCTACCCGTACGTACACTAGAGCGAAGTGAATAAGCGTGATAGTTCGTCTGCCTCACCGGTGTTGCCGGGGTCCCAGGCTAGATTGCGCCGAGCCAGACGATGGGCAGACAAGCGCCTGCCGCGTTGACGAGTTTTTCATCCGCAGTGACCAGTTTTCCTCCGGTCTCCAGCGCCAGTGCCACGTAGATGCTGTCGTACACGCTGCGTCCAAAGACAATGGCTTTATCAAATGCCGAATCGACAAGAGTCAAGGCGGGAAGCGTAGTTAACTCGTGACGGCGCAAAGCAGATATTGCCATTTCGGCTGTCGGTCGTGTGCAACGGCCGGTGCGGATCGCTTTGCAAAGAATGCTTGCGACTTCGATCCAGAAAAAATCCGGGACAATCAAACTGACCTGCCCGTCAACCAATTGACGAAGCAGACTCACCGCTTCTTGCTGAAGAGGCTCGGAAGGGCCAGGCAGCAGCCATTTTCCGGCGACGCTGGCGTCCACCACGTACAATTTCACCGTTCGCGGTCCTCACGGATCATCTCTTCGCTGGAAGGGAAGGGTCCGGGCGAGGGCGTACGCGACGAGCGCAATTTCGCCAATTCCGCGAAGGCCTTTCGTCGGGAACTGAGCACCTTTTCGGTGGGGATGTTCGATTCGAGCAACTGAATCACTTCGGCGGCGATGGAACGGCGCTGGCTGCGGGCGCGTTTGCGGAGCGCTTCGTAGAGATCATCGGGGACATTTTCGACATAAAGCGTTGCCATAGGGAGCCCCTAGGGAAAGCATAGGATAATGCTAGGGATTAGGCAAGCCCTTATCAAAGCAGGCGATCCGCAGCAGACCCCGGAATCGCATTGCTCAGAATGCGGTTGGCAGGTTACAATTGAAGGTTCAGGAGGAGTGTATTTGTGCTAACGATTCGCCTTGCCAGAATTGGAAAGAGAAAGAAGCCGTTTTATCGTGTGGTGGTGATTGAGAGCAGCAAGCCCCGCAATGGACGCGTGGTGGAATTGGTCGGAACCTACGACCCACTGAAGAAGCCCGCCGAGATTAAGTTGGATGCCGAGCGCGTGAAGTATTGGCTGGGAACCGGCGCTCAACCGAGCGACACAGTGAAAAGTTTTATTCGTCTGCAGAAAATCGCGTAATTTCAGAGCTCCTTGCGCATCGCATTTCTGGGCTTTTTAAGCGACCCCCCTGCGGCAACGGGGGGTTCTGCATCTAAGGAAGCAATCCGTTTGGTCCCCGCATGTGAACGGGGTGCGGGTTTGTTACTTACAAAGCCTGCGCTGAAGAGGAGGTGCCGGAATGAAGGAACTGGTGGAAGTCATCGCCAGGGCACTCGTGGATCACCCGGACGACGTGAAGGTCGAGACCGTCGACGGGCCGCAGGCTACGGTGGTTGAGCTGCGCGTGCATCCCGAGGATTTGGGCAAAGTGATCGGGCGTCAAGGACGCACGGCGAAAGCCATGCGCACGCTGCTGGGCGCTTCTGGAATGAAACTGCACAAGCGCTTTACGCTCGAGATCCTGGAAGAGTAAGCCTGGCCGCATGAGTATTTCCCCAGAGCAGAAGTTTGTGACCGTGGCGCGCATCCTGCGCGCGCGCGGAAATAAAGGCGAAGTGGCCGCCGAGTTATTGAGCGACTTCCCTGAACGGCTTCCTGAAATAAAAGAGATGTTTCTACGCGCGGAGTCCGGAGCGCGGCGAGGAGTGGTGTTGCGCGCATTTTGGGTGGACCGTAATCACCCCGGAAAAGTGGTGTTTCATTTCGAAGGCGTGGATTCGATCAACGATGCGGAGAAGTTGCGCGGGATGGAAGTGCAGATTCCTTTTGAGCAGCGCGCGCAAGTGCCAACGGGAAGTTTTTTTGTGACGGATTTGATTGGATGCTCGGTTTTTGAGCTTGCTGCGAGCGCATCGCCAGTCAGTTCTTCGCCGTGCTCGCTTGCAGAAGCTCCGGCGCTGCTCGGAAAAGTGCGCGACGTCTATTTCCCAGGTGAAGGGCAACCCGGGACGCCGCTGCTGGCGGTGGATACTTCGCGCGGCGAATTGCTTGTGCCTCTCGCCGAAGATATTTGTACCATGATCGAAGTTGCTGCCCGTCGGATCGAAGTTCGCTTGCCGGATGGCCTGCGCGAACTCTAGTCCCGGTGACTTAAATGCGCGTTGGGAAAATTCTTTGGGTGCTGTTCAAGACCATGGTCTTCACCGCGCTGGTGCCCGGGACGGTTGGTTTGTGGGTACCCTGCAGGATCAATATCTGGAGTATTGCCGCCGCGTGCCGCGCTGGATTCCCCGGCTGCGCGCCGCTCAATGACAATCAGTCGCTGGCTTCGTTAAACTAATTCGCAATGCGTTTTGACCTGATTACCATTTTCCCGGAATTTTTTGCCGGACCGCTTGAGCATGGCATCGTGCGCAAAGCGCGCGAAGCGGGCTTGATCGAAACCCATGTCCAGGATCTGCGCGCGTTTACAAAAGACAAGCACCGTACCGTGGATGACCGGCCGTTTGGCGGCGGCGAAGGTATGGTGTTGAAGCCCGAACCATTGTTCGAAGCCGTGGAACATCTGCTTGGCGAACCAGTTCGCGATGCAGCGGCGAAACGTGCGTTTGATTCGAATACCGCGATTGTACTGCTTTCCGCGGCGGGCAAGAAATTTACTCAGGAAACGGCGCGGCGCTATGCGCGGCTCGAGCGTATTTTGTTTATTTGCGGACGATACGAAGGTGTGGACGAGCGCGTGGCGGAACATCTGGCCACGGAAGAACTATCGATTGGCGATTTTGTTTTGTCCGGCGGTGAATTGCCGGCGGCATTGATTCTGGATGCGGTCACGCGGCTGCTGCCGGGTGCGCTGGGGAACGAGGCATCTTCGCAAAATGAATCGTTTTCGCCGCTTGGCTCTGAGGCTGAAGTCTCAGGCAGGGTGCAGCATCTCTTGGGATCGGCTCAGGACAAGCCAGCGCCCCTACGAGAGACTATCGTGGAACTCATGCTGGATTTCCCGCACTATACGCGGCCAGCTGATTTTCGTGGCTGGAAAGTGCCGGACGTGCTCATTGGAGGCAACCACGCTGAGGTTGCCAAGTGGCGCCGCGAGCGAGCTGTGGAGAAAACGCGGCGCAATCGGCCCGATTTAGCTGGCGTTACTCGAAACAATCTTGCGAATAAGGAATAAATCGGCGGGTCTTGCGGTTATTGCAATAGCCGTGGGAGACTCGGGTCAGATTCGACAGGGTAGGTTGAGGCATGCCAATGATGATTCCCGGGGGAAAAAGCTGCTTCTCGGGCTGGTAATTATTGTCGTTGCCTCGGCATCCAATGAGAGGCGGCCAAGCGGCTTAGATTCGGTGAGAAATAGCAAGATTTCCGAAGCCGCTCATGAGAGCGGCTTTTCTGTGTGCGCAGTAATTCAGTTGAAAGCGGGGCCTAATGAGCGGCGGCGCGAATGAACAAGGGCGCGAATTGCAGCGCCCGATTGCGATTTACTACGAACATCCCGACTGGTTTCGCCCGTTGTTTCAGCGGCTGGACGAGGGTGGCGTGGCTTGGAAGAAAATCGACGCCAGGAACCATCAATATGACGCAGCGTCCGCGGAAGAAGAATTCTCGTTACTGTTCAACCGGATGAGTCCGTCGGCATGGCAACGCGGGCTGGGCCACTGCATTTTCTACACGCTGAATTATCTGGCGCACCTGGAGGCCAAAGGCGTGCGCGTGGTGAACGGCTATCGCGGCTTTGCGCATGAAATTTCCAAAGCACAGCAGCTTACCAATCTGGAAAAACTGGGGTTGCCGTACCCGAAGGCGCGGGTGATCAATCACGTTTCACAGGCGCTGGATGCCGCGCAGGCGATCGGCTATCCGGTGGTCATCAAGCCCAACATCGGAGGAAGCGGGGCCGGAATCGAAAAATTCTCTTCACCGGAGGATTTGCGCCGCGCCGTGGAAGAAAATCGCCTGTATTTTGGCATCGATTCGACCGCGTTGGTGCAGGAGGCATTCACGCCGCGTGATGGCGTAATTACGCGGATTGAGGTTCTGGGCGGCAAATATTTGTACGCGATCAAGATTCATACGACCGGTGAAAGTTTTAATTTGTGTCCCGCGGACATTTGCCAAAGCACAAAAGGCGAAGAGTTAACTCGGATTGCCTGCCCTGCGGATGCGCCGCGAACCGGCATGACGGTTGAAGGTTATAAGCCAACGGCGCAAGTAATCGAAGATGCCGAACGCATTATGGCGCTCGCGGGAGTGGAAGTCGGCGGAATCGAATACGTGACCGACGACCGCACCGGGCGGCAACTTTATTACGACGTGAATGCACTTTCGAATTTCGTGGCCGATCCGGTGCGTGTGATCGGCTTCGATCCTTACCAGCGGTTAGCTGATTTCTTGATTGTAGAAGCCATTCGGCATGAAGCCGCTCGGCAAGGCTCAGGCCGGGACGAGAAGCCAGTTGTAAGCGGGGCACGGCGATGAGATACGGATACTGGCTTCCCGTTTTTGGCGGCTGGCTGCGCAACGTCGAGAACGAAAACATGCAGGCGAGCTGGTCTTATGTGAAAAGACTGGCGCAGCGCAGCGAACAGATTGGTTTCGATCTCACGCTGATCGCCGAACTGAATCTGAATGACATCAAGGGAGTGGAAGCGCCATCGCTGGACGCATGGTCGACAGCAGCGGCGCTGGCCGCGGTAACCGAGCGCATCGAGTTGATGGTTGCAGTGCGCCCGACATTTCATTTGCCCGCGCTTCTGGCCAAGCAGGCGGCCAACATCGATCACATCAGCAACGGACGGCTCACGCTGAATGTCGTATCTTCCTGGTGGGCCGGCGAAGCGCGCAAGTATGGCGTAATGTTCGAGCAGCATGACGACCGCTATGCGCGCACCAGCGAATGGCTGGACGTTCTGGATGGCACCTGGAAGCAGGACCATTTTTCGTATTCGGGCAAATACTACCGGATCGAAGACAACGTCCTGGAGCCGAAGCCTGTTTCGAAGCCACGGCCGACGCTTTATGCGGGTGGTGAATCGCCGGCGGCGAAGGAGTTAATCGCGGGAAAGTGCGACGCATACTTGATGCATGGCGATCCGCCGGATCGCGTGGCCGAAAAAATCAAGGATCTTCGCGAACGCCGAACGAAGCATAATTTGCCGCCGCTGAAATTTGGAGTTGCGGGCTACGCGGTGGTTCGCGAAACGCAACCTGAAGCCGAGGACGAGGTGCGGCGAATTACAGACGTGCACCAATCCGCCGCGGGCTATGCCAACTACCAGGATTGGCTGGCAGGAACGCAGTTGGAACAACGCGTTTCGCTTGAAGACTACTCTGTTTCGAACCGCGGACTGCGGTCGGGTCTTGTTGGCACGCCGGAACAAGTGGCGGAGCGGCTGGACGCGTTTGAGAAAGCTGGCGTGGATTTGGTCTTGCTGCAATTTAGCCCGCAGTTGGAGGAGATGGAACAGTTTGCGAAGACCGTCATCAAGCGCGAATCACCCCGATCGGTGTCAGCCTAGAGTCTGGAGGGAGTCGGGGTTGGTGCAATCTGGTGCAACCTAAGTCGAGATTCGCTCTAGGAAAAAGCGCGGAAATTACGTATAATTGCGGTTTGTCTTAGAAGAGCTGGCCCCGCCTGAGTGGGTCTGCAGGGAATAAGGAAAATGAATCCGGTTATTCGCAAGTTACACGACGCGCAACTGCGCAAAGATTTGCCAGAATTTCGCCCCGGCGACTCGGTAAAGGTAAATGTGCGCTTGCAAGAAGGCGAAGGCGAAAAGGTCAAGGAACGCATCCAGGCATTCGAAGGCGTGGTGATCTCGAAGAAGGGCCGCGCATCCAGCGCCACGTTCACCGTCCGACGCGTCAGCTTCGGCACCGGCGTCGAGCGTATTTTTCCGCTGCACTCGCCAACGATTTCTTCCATTGAAGTGACTGGCAAGGGACATGTCCGCCGCGCGCGCCTTTACTACCTGCGCGAGTTGCGCGGTAAGGCCGCCCGCATCAAGAGAGCGGGGAAAGCTCGCGAGGAAGTGGATGCGGCCGTTGTCGCGGCCGGTTCCGGGACGTCGGCGTAAGCTCCTACAGCCATTGGATTTTTTATCTGAATTTGTGACAGAGGCCCATTCGAGGGGCCTCTTTTTTTGCGTCTCCGGTTGAAAAACGGAGTAACCAGAAGCGTTGGCGATACACTCAAATGAAATGATGGCGAGCCGCGTTTCGATGGCTGACCTTACTGTACTTTTCGACGGATCTTGCAACCTATGCCGAGGAAGCGCAGTGCGTGCGCGGCGTTTCGACAAGGCTCAGCGTATCGAATTCCTCGACTTGCACGACCCGGCTGCGCAGCAACGATTCCCCCAAGTGAACAGGGACGAAGCGCTGCGCTTGATGCAAGCTGTCGATTCGAACGGCAAAGTGTTCAGCGGAAGCGATGCCTGGGCACGAATTGGAGCGTTGCTTCCTGGGTGGAAGCTCGTCGCGTGGATTCTGCTGATTCCGTGGATTCGCTGGATTGCAGGAAAAGTTTACGGCTGGATGGCGCGCAATCGCTATCGCTGGAACCGCGCGGTGTGCGAGGACGGCACCTGCAGCCTGCACGTAGAGAAAAAGTCCTGACCAAGCGAACAAGCTTACTGCCGCGTCTGTAACTACGCTCGTTACCGCACAAGTCCGCGACTTCCCGCGTTATCATTTCGCCGATGCAGACTTTTGCTTCAAGGCTGGCGGGCTGGTGGGTAGAGCATGGCCCCGCGGGACCGCCGGGCCATCTTGTACCACGGTGGCTGTTTCTGCGCGCGCTCGGCGTGATCTACTTCTCCGCGTTCTATTCGCTGCTATTTCAGATCCGAGGAATGCTTGGGCCGCAAGGTTTGTTGCCAGCCGGCTCGTACCTTGAAGAAGTTGCCAGGGTTATGGGCCGGGCACGATATTGGTACGCGCCGACTCTCTTGTGGTTCGCCAGCGGCGATCATGCGCTCATGGTTTTGTCTTGGGTCGGCTTGATCGCGTCGGTGTTATTGATTCTGAATTTCTGGCCGCGCGGCATGCTGGCGACTTGTTTCGTTTGCTTCCTTTCCTTTGTCGCGGCAGCACAGGATTTTTCCGGCTATCAATCGGACGGCATGCTGCTTTGCGCGGGATTCATAAGTTATTTTCTGGCACCGCGCGGCTGGAAACCAGGCTGGGGAGTGCAAGACCCTCCGGCCAGAGCGCCGCTCTTTTTGCTGCGACTTTTGTGGTTCACGATTTATTTCGAATCAGGGGTAGCGAAATATTTTGGCGGCGATCCAAGCTGGCGCGACCTGAGCGCTATGAATGAGTACTACCAGAATGGCCCGTTGCCGACATGGATTGGCTGGTACGCACACCAGTTTCCTCGCTGGTTCCATCAGACCACGGCGTTCGTAACTCTCTGCCTGGAATTGTTGATACCGTGGATGCTATGGCTGCCGCGGCGCGCGCGAATTGTCTGTTTCTTCTTCGTGACGTTCCTGCAGGTGGGAATCATCCTGACTGCAAATTATGCTTTTCTGAACTATCTCGTTCTGGCGCTGGGCGTTTTTCTTTTGGACGATATTTTCCTGGTGCAATTTGTTCCTGGAGGCTGGTGCAACCCAGTTCGACGAAGCTTGCAACAAGCATCAGCCGGCCCTTGGCACGCAAGCCTGTTAAACGCTTTTGAAGGGCCGAACGAACCAGTTTCACTTTCATTGACGACATCGGCTGAGGAGGCGCCGAAGAGCGCGGGTACTGATGCTGTCGCCGCATTCGAATTGCGCTCAACTATCTGGAAAGTGTTCGAAGCCATCGGGCTCTGGACAAAGACGTTTTTCCTAACGTGGGTTTTCTACGCAATGGCAGTTCTGATGCTGCAGCAGGTCTCGCCGGGATTGCCGTTGCCGGCGAAGCCAGTGGCGGCGCTGGAACCGCTTCGAATCGCAAATTCGTACGGGCTTTTCGGTCGGATGACCTGGGCGCGGTATGAGATTGAGTTTCAGGGTTCGAACGACGGCGCAAACTGGGCCGCCTATCCGTTCCGTTACAAGCCGCAAGATTTGCAGGAAGCGCCGGGAATCTACGCGCCGTACCAGCCGCGATTCGAATGGAACTTGTGGTTCGCCTCGCTCGGAACCTGGCGCGAGAATCCATTCGTGATTCGAACCGAAGAACAACTTCTCCGCAATTCTCCAGATGTGCTTGCGCTGTTTCGTTCCAATCCGTTTGCGCAAACCCCGCCAAAATTCGTGCGGTCGGTGGTGTGGCAATATGGGTTCACCGATCGCGCCACCAAGCGAGCCACTGATCAGTGGTGGCACCGCGAATTCCGCGGACTTTACGCGCCAATCCTAGAACGGACATGCCAAGGAAAAATCATCGTGTCCGAGTGGCCGCAAACTTTTATTCCGCCGCCGTAGGATCAATTAGTTGATTATCCTCGTGAGTTATATGGCTAGCAATAAATCAAAATTGAAGACTACCGCGCGAAAAATCGCCAGAATCCTTGAGGAGCATATGAGCAGCTTGTCGCAACCAGAAGCGGCGGCGTTGCTAAAAGATATCCATGGTCTCGCCCGTCGCACCGCACGCAAGAGACGCAGATACTAAGCGCGCAGATTGGCTTCTGTTCGCCGTGAACTGCCCGGCTGTGCCGTGCTAGAATTTGCGCGAACAACGCATGACGCGCATGTGCTCATCCCGTTTCGAACGAGCCGCGCGGCAACTTGGCTGGACGCGCATCGCCGGCATTGACGAAGCTGGGCGGGGTGCGCTATTCGGCCCGGTGGTCGCCGCGGCGGTAGTGCTCAATCCCAAGCGCCGCATCGTGGGCCTGGACGATTCCAAGAAACTGACGCCTGAGCGGCGGGCAGAACTGGCTCCGCGCATCCGGGAACACGCGCTCGCGTGGGCCGTGGCGGAGATCGACGCTTCCCGCATTGATGCCTGGAACATCTATCAGGCCAGCCGTCAAGCCATGACCGCCGCTTTGCAACAACTCTCGATCGTACCGGACTATCTTTTGCTCGATGCCATGCATCTGGACGTGCTGATCGAACAGAAATCGCTGATCAAAGGCGACGCTAAGAGCGTGTCGATAGCAGCGGCTTCCATCTTGGCAAAAACACATCGCGACGCGCGCATAAACGAATGGGACTTGGTTTACTCCGGATATGGATTGGCGCAGCACAAGGGCTACGGTACCCCGGAACACCTTGAAGCCCTCAAGCGCCTTGGCCCTACGCCTCTCCACCGCAATTCGTTTGCACCGGTACGCGAGTCGCGCTGCTGGTCAACCGGAGCTACCCAGACACCTCTGCCGCTGTAGACCGGCCGATTGACGGCTCTTCGGCAGAGCATGATGCCCAGGAATGACGTATCCGCCACGGGGATAACTGCCTGCTCACACCACGCATGGCCCGCGTTGACTCTCCTATCTCCCGCCTGTAGCGTACAAGAGTGGCGTGCTGCCGCCTCGCGGTGGCGCGTGTCGATTTGTGTTTGAAGCCGCCCGGTTGTGGTGGCCGCTGTATGGTCTGTTTTCATAGGCACTAGAACTGAGGAGAAAGTCCTGGAAGCGCCTGCCAACCGTTTTGCTGCGGTTGCCATTGAGTTGATTGCTGTACGATTGAAGTTGCATTGGGCGTTGTTCGGGTTCATGCATGGCTTATAACAAAAGCAAATACGTCGAAGCCGCACAAAAACTGCTAAATCAAGGCAAGGTCCCCCAGGCCATTGCGGAATACCAGTTGATCCTGAAGTATGAGCCGAAGGATCAGGTCACCTTAATGACCATCGGCGAGCTGTATATCCGGCAAGGCGAAACCTTTCAGGCCATCGAATATTTTGAGCGCCTGGCGCAAATCTTCGTCGGCGACGGTTTTTTGACCAAGGCCATCGCGGTCTACAAGCGCATCGCAAAGCTGGCTCCGGAAGAGATCAAGCCGCTGGAACGGCTTGCCGATCTGTACGTGCAGCAAGGCGTGATGAGCGAAGCCCGCCCGCTGTTTTTACAGCTGGCGGAAATTCATTTGAAGCATAACCGGCAGACCGAAGCCGTGGCGCTGCTGAAGAAATTGCTGCAAGCGGAGCCCGACAATCTTCGCATTCAGATTCGCCTGGCCGATCTTTACCAGGCCATGGGCAAGCCAAACGAAGCAGTCGAAACCTTCGTTTCGGCGGCGCAACGGGCGCTGGCTCGCGGCGACCATGCGGAATCCGATAAACAATCAGACAAAGCGCTGAAACTCGATCCGGCTAACGCTGCGGCGCTTACCGTGAAAGCTCGCTCCGCCTCTTCGCAGGGGCGCTTCGCCGATGCCGCCGAGTTTCTGAAGAACCTACCCGGCCTCGAAAAAGGCGGCGAGCAAAGCGAATTTCTGCTGGATTTATATCTCAAGTCGTCCAACTGGGACGAAGCTACCGCGCTGGCCCTGCGGGTGTTCGATGGCGATGAAAAGAATTTCGGCCTGGCGCAAAAAGTAGCGGAAACCCTACTGGAATCGGAGCAAACCGAGCGTACTCTAGCGCTGGTATCACGGCTGCGCATTCCGATGCTCGATTCGGGAGAGCATGATGCGGTCACCAAGCTCCTGAACGAACTCGTCGCCAAGATGCCCGGTCGGCTCGAACCACTTGAGTGGCTGGTCGATTCCTATGGCCGGACCAGCGATTCCTTCCGCATGCCGGACGCTCTGGCGCAACTCGGTGATGCCCTGGTTGCCGCCAAACAACTTCCGCGCGCCAAAGAAATTTTCGAACAATTGGTGGACCGCCAGCCGGAAAGCGATTCCAGCAAGCGAAAACTGAACGATGTTTTGCGCCGCATGGGCTTGCCGGCGCCGGAAGAAGAGCCGGAACCGGTTCAAGAGACGCTGCAAGCGGAAATTCAACAGCCGGAAGCGCCAAAGCTGCGGCCGGAACTGGATACGCCTCCCGAAGAGCGGGTGGCGGCAGCTGCGATTCCGGAAGAGCAACTGGACGAAGAGACGCAGAAATTCATCGCACAATCGCTTACCGATGTGGATTTGTTCGCGAGTTACGGATTGACGCAGAAAGCCATCGGGCTGCTCGAAGCGATTCTGCGCCGCACTCCTAATCACACTCCAACGCTCGAAAAACTTCTGGATTTTGTGCTGGGCGCGGGCGACGACCGGCGTACAGCGGAACTTGCCGCGCGGCTCGAGGAAATTCACAAGGAAAAAGGCGATGCGGCTGGCGCGGAGCGATTCGGTGAATTGCGCCGCAGATTCCAGCGCGCCGCTGGTCTTTCCGACGAAGAAATCTCCGCGGCAGCCAATCCTGCTGCTCCCGCGGTAAGCGCGGCGCTACCGTCTGCAGCGGCCGAAAAGGTGGTGCAAGCAGATCCTGCCGAGCCCAAGGCGGAGCCCGCGCAAGTTTCTTCAGGCGTGCCGCCGCCACCGAAGCCCTCGGAACCGGGCAAGCCGGTGCACGAAGTCGATTTGTCCGACGAGTGGGCGTCGCTTCTGGAGCATGGAGCGGCGACCGAATCGGCTCCCCCGGCGAACAGCGCCGCAAAGGAAGCTGCCCCGGTGAACCAGGCTCCCGAGTCTGCTGCTCCACAAGAATTTGAAGTTTCCGAATTCGAGATTCCGATCGAGAACCCTGCTGTGGAAGAGCCGCAGGCAGGCTCAAGTAACGCATCCGCTGAATTGAGCGCGGAACCTCCAGCAGCGCAGCCATCGCCAGACGCAGCGGAAGAAACCATCGAAATCATTCCCATTGAGGAAAGCGGCGAAGAAGAACTTCCACCGAAGCCGGAATTTGCGGCCGCGCCGCAAGCCAAAGCTGCTCCGGAAATTGAGCTTGATCAGGAATACGAACTCATCCTCACGCCGGAGCCAGAGTTGCCGGAGGAGTCTGCAGCACCCGCCAACGCCGAGCCGGCAAAGCAACCTGCGTCGAACGGTTCACAGGTTCTGGCATCCGACCAATTTCTGGCGGACCTGGCAAATGAAATCGATCAACTGGGCATTGGCGAACTGACGCCTTCTTTTTCCGAGCCAGCAGAGAAGGAAAATGCGCCAGTCGCTGCGGCCAAAGCAGAAGCTACGGCCGCGCCCAATGAACCTGATCATCTGAAAGAAGTGTTCGACGATTTTCGCGCGGAAATCGGCGAGATGGGCGCGGAAGACGAAGACCTGGAGACGCATTACAACCTGGGCATCGCGTTCCGCGAAATGGGACTGCTCGAAGAAGCCATCAGCGAATTTCAAAAAGTCGCCAAAGCCAATGAAAAGGGCAAAGCATTCCGTTACGCCATGCAATGCTGCACCCTGCTGGGTCTGGCGTTCATGGAAAAGGGTCAGCCCTCGATTGCAGCAATCTGGTACGAGCGCGCTCTGCGCACTCCCGGCGTTGACGCGGAAAGTACGCTGGCCTTGCGGTATGATTTAGGAGTTGCCCAGGAATCAGCGAACGACCTGGATGCGGCGCTGAAGAGCTTTTCACAGGTATATGCGGTGAATATTGATTACCGCGGCGTAGCGGATCGTATCGCCGCTCTTCAGAAAACCACACGCTGATCGCGAGCGTCTTCTCAGGTCTTCCGGCATTCATGAATAAAGTCTTGCGGGCGATGATAATTGTGTTGTGCTTTGAAATGGGAGCGCTACTGCTGTATCTGCCGTGGTCCAGTTTCTGGGAACGGAACTACTTCCTGATACACTTTCCCGCATTGATGTCGTTCGCCCTGCATCCTTCGGTCAGAGGCCTGATCAGCGGCCTCGGCGTCCTGGATATTTTTGTCGCGTTGGGTTTGTTACATTCGCGTCCGGAAGCTCCTCGTGTCACTCCTCGCTAGCCCTGCTTGCCCAATTCTCTGCTACGTGACGGACCGCCGCAGCCTGCCGCTCTCCACTTCTGCGGACTCTCACAGCTTGTTATTTGCCAGCGTGGAGCGCGTTGCCGCCACAGGCGCTGATTGGATCCAGTTACGCGAAAAAGACTTCTCCGGCAAGGAATGGGAAGAGTTGGCGCAGGAGTCTTTGCGCCGGATTTCCCGAGTCGGCGCGGCGACACGGCTGTTCGTGAACGATCGGCTGGATGTGGCGCTGGCTTGCGGCGCGGGCGGAGTTCACCTCAGCGAAAACGGAATCCCGGTTTCTGAAGCTTGCCGCCTGCGGGATGAATTTTTTTCGTCGCGCAGCGAAAAGCGTGATTTTCTTGTTGGGGTTTCGTGCCATTCTCTGGGAGCCTCGCTCGGCGCCGCGCGGGCCGGTGCGGACTATATTTACTTCAGTCCGATTTTCAACACGCCCTCGAAGGCCAACTATGGGCCGCCGCAAGGGCTGGATCGGCTGGCGACGATTTGCCGGGCCGTGGCGATTCCAGTCATCGCCATTGGGGGAATCTCTCCGGAAAATGCGGAAAACTGTCTTCAGGCTGGAGCCGCTGGCATCGCGGCCATCCGCATGTTCCAGGAATCCGCGGACCTCAACGATACCTTGCGGGCGTTGCACAACCACGAGAATCCATCTCCGGCGCAAGGTCGTCAGTGATTGGCTGGACTAATCCACGCGCGCCGGATCGTTTTATTTTTCCATCAGGCGCCGCAGCAGCCGGATTTGCCCGGCATGATAAATGTCGTGGAAGGCCACGCCCCAAAGCATGCGTAACACTTTTTCTGAAACCGGTTTTGCAAGGACTTCTTTAATCGCTCCGCGCAGTGCTTCATGCTCCTGACGCACAATCGCCTTATCGGCCTTCCACTGCGCTTCCGTTAACTTGCCGGGCTGGGGGCGCCGGAAAAAATTGCTGCCCTTGAGTACGAACGATCCCTGCTTCCCGCCTTGCAATCTCCGCCGAACGGCGTATTTCCAGTAGGCGGCGTGCAACGCCACTTCCCAGATATTGTGGCGATTCGGGCCAGGACGCCAGGCCGCCTGTTTCGCCGTAACTCCCTTCAGCGATTGCCACAGATTGGGCCCGTGCCAAGTTTTTCGCTCGAAGGCTTCTTCAAACAGTCGCAGAATCACGGAATCAGCGTTCATTGTGCGTTCCTGACCTCAGGTCCGAAGCAGGATTGCTCCTAAATAGGGCCTGAGTCAAATGTTGCAAGGGGAAAATACAGAAACTATATGCAAATGACTTGCATCTGATATACGACTAAGTTAGTCTTATTTAACCAAAAAGCTTCATCACAGGAGATTTTGTTTGTCCCACGTTCGTCTGGCTCTTTTCGCTCTGCTCAGCATGGTAGTTCTGTTTCTTTCCCAGCCTTCGCTTACCCAGGAAAATCCATACTTTGTCGCTTACGACCATAATCTCGAGGAGCCCGGAAACCTTGAGGTTGAATATTTCTCGACGTTCGGCACGCAACGCGCCGGAAACAATTTTCATTCCTACTGGACCGAATTTGAATATGGCGTCAAAGCCTGGTGGACCACCGAGTTTTACCTCGACGCGCAAACTACGTTTCACGATAGTACGGTGTACACGGGATTCAAGTGGGAAAATCGCTTTCGCGTGCTGAAGCACGAGCACTGGATTAATCCCGTGCTGTACGCCGAGTTCGAACACACCAACGGAGCCGACAAGACGCTGAAGGAAATCGTCGGCCATGATATGGAAGCGGACTTCACGGACGCGAATGGAGAAGCGCGTCGCGAACATAAGCGTGAGATCGAACTGAAGCTGATTCTTTCCAGCAACACCAAAGGCTGGAATTTTTCCGAAAACATCATTAGCGAGAAAAACTTGTCCAATGAGCCATGGGAATTTGGCTACGCCCTAGCGGCAAGCCGTCCGCTGGGGCTGAAAGCTTCCGCGACGCGCTGCACTTTCTGCCGTCAGAATTTTATAGTTGGTGCGGAGCTGTATGGGGGGTTGGGCGACCGCCACAGTTTCGGATTGCGCGATACATCGCATTACCTTGCGCCGGTTGCCGGCTGGAACTTGCCGAGCGGCTGGACGCTGCGTCTTTCTCCCGGATTCGGCCTGAATGACAACAGCCACAAATTTCTGTTGCGTTGGGGAGTTTCACGCGAGATCAGCGGCTTCGATCAGTTGGTACGGCGCTTGTTCGGTGCAAAGTCATGAAGCCGGCGATCGTAGCGCTGCTGGTCTGCGCGATGCTGCTTGCGATCTCGCAATCATCCGCAAACACCGCTTCAGTGCCACACGGATTCAACGCCTTGCAATTTCACTTGGGCGCTGACACGTACGCCGAACTTCGCAAGGCGCCTGAAAAAGCGGTGAACCGCACGAATCCGCTGGAAAATGATCGTGACGCGGTGGCCGCCGGGAAATTGCTCTTTGAATACCATTGCGCGGAGTGCCACGGTGACGACGCCAAGGGCGGCAGGAAAGCCCCCAGCTTGCGAGTTTCTGAGGTGCAGAACGCAACTCCCGGAATATTGTTCTGGCTGCTAACGAATGGCGTTGTCAGAAAGAAAATGCCCGCCTGGTCCAAACTCCCGGAACCTCAACGATGGCAACTAGTACGCTTCCTGAAATCTCGCGAAGAAGTGCCCCCGGCGCTTTCGGGTTCTGCAACGAGACGTTGAGTTCGGCGAACTAGTCGTAAATCGAAGAGAGATTCCTGCCGATAAAGTCGGAACCTTCGGTCGGCGCGCTCGGAATGACGGCAGCAGGGTATGACGTCTTACGCGCTAAGCCAGCGCCCAATCGGTCTTAAGGCTTCAGTGTGATCGCAAACCACCCGCAGTGTTGCCGTGATCGGAATCGCCAGCAACAATCCCATGCCGCCCCACACCCATCCCCAGAAAAGTAACGACACTGTGATTGCCACAGCGTTCAACCGCAGCCGCCGGCCAACCAACTGAGGCGCGATCAAGTTTAAAGCAAGGATGTGGATGCCAGTCAGCACACCGGCGATCAGCAGAAACCTCCAGCCGATGGTCTGCCATTTGGTAAGGGCCAGCATAAATGCCGGCAGCCACGCAAGCACCGCGCCGATGTATGGCACCATGTTCAAAACACCGGAAACAATCGCCAGCAGGATCGGATAATCCAGGCCCAGAATCCAGAAGAACACGCTGCTGAACGTAATCACCATCAGGGTGACCACACTCATCCACAGCACGTAGTCGCGAAGGACGATGCGCAAATCCTCCAGCATCTCCTTCACTTGCGTGCGCCGCGAAGCGGGAAACAGCTGCAGCGTGCCGTGCCAGGCTTCGCGTTTTCCGGCCAGCATGAAGAAAACGAGAAACGGAACGAACGTGACCTCCAGAAACAGCGCGTACAACGATCCGATGCTGCGGATGATCAAGTTGCGGACGATTCCGGTGTCGCGCGGCGGCTCGAATTGCGGCCTGTTTTGACCGGTTTGCGGCGGTGTTCCATCCACACCGCGTTCGATGCCGCTGATCTTGGCTTCAACCGAACTGGCCGCCTGGCGCAGCATGCCGCTATATTTCGGCCAGCTTTCCGCGAAATCCGAGGCACGCGTCCACAATCCGTAGCCCACCGCGCCGATCACCGCGCACAACAGCAGCACCATCACCATGGAGCCGATGGTGCGCGGAATGTGCCACCGCTCCAGATATTCGACCACCGGATCGAGGCAGTACGCGAGAAGAATCGAAAGCACCAGCGTGATGACTACGCCCTGGGCGTAATATGCGAAAAGCAAAATAATGGCGGCGGCGATCACCCGTAAACTGAAGGTCGAACCGGCCGGGCGAATGGCTTCCTTCGGCGGATTTTCAGTTGTTTGCAGGCGGGCGTCCATCGAATTCAGACATTCAAGGTAGCACACCATGCAAGCCCTCGAGTTTACCGTGTGCCGTGACGTTTCCAGAGACCAACGGCGCTTGCACTCGATGACGCTGCACAGCGCTGTGCTAAACTTTTCTGTGGGAGTGCGCTTCCAGCCGCGGTCACATCAACGTAAGGTTTGCAGGTACGATTCTTTCCCTTATGAGTAAGAAATTTTTTGGCACCGACGGCATCCGAGGTGTCCCCGGAACACCGCCTCTGGACGACGCGACACTGCACGCGGTTGGTCGCTCGCTCGGAATCTATCTGCACAAAAATCATTCCGCACCGCGCGCGCTGATTGCCATGGACACGCGCGAATCGGGGCCGCACATCGCGTCCATTCTCGCCGCCGGTCTGCGCGAATCGGGAGTCCCGGTGACCTTTGCGGGAGTGCTCACCACGCCGGGAGTCGCCTGCCTGGTCCGTCAGAATGATTTCGACGCCGGCGTGGTAATTTCCGCTTCGCACAATCCGTTTCACGACAATGGCGTAAAACTTTTTTCCCACCAGGGCATGAAGTTTCCCGACGCAGTGGAAGAAGAGATCGAAGCAGAAATGGACGTTTTCCTCCACGAAGCCAAAGCTTGGCCAGGCGCCGGCCTTTCCACCGATGACTCGTTGCATTCGCAATATCTGGATTTTCTCCGCAGCCGCGTACTGGATGGAGCGAATCTGAAGGGCTTGCAAGTGGTGTTGGATTGTGCCAACGGCGCGGCGTACCGGCTGGGGCCGGAACTATTTCGTTCTCTCGGTTGTGACGTAGTGTCCATCGGCACGGAACCGGACGGCAAAAATATCAACGCAGGCTGCGGTTCGTTGCATCTGGAGAGATTGCAACGGAGAGTTCCAGCGGAGAAAGCCGCGCTTGGAGTGGCCTTCGACGGAGACGCGGATCGCGCTTTGTTTGTTTCGGCTTCCGGAAAAATCGTGAACGGCGATGGTATCCTGTTAACCGTCGCCCGGTTCTTAAAAAAGGCCGGCCGCCTGCCGGGCAATCGCGTGGTCGCAACTTCCATGTCAAACCTGGGATTGGAGCGCGCGCTCGCCGCAGACGGAATTACAATGGCCCGGACCAACGTGGGCGACCGCTACGTACTGGAAGAAATGCTCAAGAGCGGCAGCGCGCTGGGCGGTGAACAGTCCGGACACATTATTTTTCTGGACGATTCTCCCGCCGGCGACGGTTTGCTGACGGCGGTGAAAGTGGCTTCACTCGTGGCGATGCACGGAAGCCTTGACGTGCTGCTGGATGGCTTGAAAGATTATCCGCAGACGATCGTTAACGTGAAGGTGAAGAGCAAACCGCCTCTCGAGAAGGTGCCCGCAGTCGCGGACGCGCTGCGCGAAGCCGAGTCGGCGCTCGGTGCCAATGGGCGGATCGTGTTGCGTTACTCCGGCACCGAACCGCTGGCGCGCGTCATGGTCGAAGCCGAACACGCTCAAGATGTGGAACGCTTTAGTGAAACCATTGCCTCGGCGATCCGCGCAACAATCGGGAATTGAGTCCGGAAGTTGAGTCGCACTCTGCATACTTTCTCCTCAGCGTGACGCGTTTCGTCGTCTTTCTTCTCCCAAACTCTCCAGTGAAAGCCGTCTTCTCCCAAAGAATGGAGGAGCACTACTCACATCTGTGAGATTTTGTAGGATTCAGGCGTTCCGCCGACCATAACAAATGGTTCCCGCGCGGCTAACTCCCATTGTTTCAATCGTATAAATTCAAAATGCCGGCGAAACTGACGCTGGCACCCGACTTGCACTCTACTCCCGCAAATAAAAAATATTGGCTTCCCGGGGTGGCCGGAACACAACCTCGACTGTGTTCTGGTTTTGGGGGGTCAGTTGACAGAAGGGGGCTTGCACCGGCCCCCTTTTTTATTTTTATGACCCGGGTGGCTCTGAATCTCTCAACATTTACCAGGACGTTCTCGAACGCAAACGGTCAATTGCAGCTCACGGGCAAAAAAAGTGAGCCGCCGGTGGGGGTGCCGGCGGCTCGGGCGTGGGGGTTGGAGGGAAACAGCCTGAAGATCAAAGTCTTGGGCGCTTGACCACGGCTTTCTGCGGCGTTTCGCTTCCCGCGGCGCTCAACAGAATCAAAATCATGCACAGAACCAGCGTTGCTATCACCACGTTTTTCACCGCTTTTACTGGCGCTCGCTTTTTTCAATCAGCGCTTTCGCACCAGCCACTCTCGACTTCACTGAGTTTGACTTTTCCACGCAACGCCGTCACTAGCCCGCGAGGTTCAATTTGGGGAGTACGCCGCGAACTCTGGTTTCGGTACCAACGTACCTGGGCCCCCTGGACCTTAGAGGCCGCATTCTGATTTTTCGATTGTGGGTTTGTGCTGACGCTGGGCCAGTAAACCGCTTCCAGAAGAGCAAGCAGGTCGTGAGTTATCTGGGACTGAATCCAAGTGAGGAGAGTAGTGGTGGTAGGCAACGTCTGGGTGCCATCAGCAAGCAAGGCAACTCGATGATGCGACACTTGCTGGGCGAAGCCGCTCAGACAGCCTCACGATTCGATCCGGAATTACGGCGGACCTATCAGCGGTTGAAGTTCCGCCGTGGTAGTGGGGTGGCCAAGGTAGCCATCGCACGAAAGTTGGCGGTGCGGCTGTACTGGAAGCTGCGAGAAGCAAGTCAGCAAGTGCCGCCGGCTCGCATGCAGGGTAGCCCGAAGATCTCCCTGGTGGACGTAAGTCCATCGTACCTCTGATGGAGCGCCCTGCCTCCCCTGGCAACTGGAAGGGGAGTTCGGATAACGAATCATGGTCCGTAGTTGAAGATCGAATAGATGGTTGGTGGAAGTAAAAACACCGTGGGATTCAAGGGAACGAGCCTTGGTCGAGAGCCGCAAAAGAATCCTGCAGGCAAGGGACGGAAGCCGCCAGCGGCTCGATGGTTCGAAGTGTGTCTTGACAACGCCGACGACGTTATAGAGTCAGCAGCGGGCGTAGTACTCACGTGAGTGAGGAACAGCAGGGAGGATCAGTAGGGACGCATGACTCGATGAGCGACAAGCGGCAGAAGAACCAGCTGATATGGAACGACCTGTCAACTAGGGGCTCCGTTTTTTTTCTCTAGCTTTTGGGAAGCAGCGTGAATCGCGGTCGAGATAGCTGTTGCGACGGTTGATCACTCTGATATTCGCGGGTCGAAACCGCATAATCGTGATCCGTCGGGAGCTGCCTCGGACTAGTGGCGCGCATTCGATCCGAAGATCTATCGCATAGCTGGTTCGAGGGTTCTCCTTTTCGTGGGCACCTCGACCGCTATCCACGCTGCCTCCTTTGAGCGTCCTGCTTCAGAAGAAAACTCTCCGTTATGCTGCTGGACGTAGGGCTTTCTGCTCGGCTTCTACCTTGCTTCCGATGGCCCAGATAAAACCCAACAGCTCACGGCCTATCGCTGTGACCACTTGTCCTTTGTTTTTGCCGCGCGCCGTCAGTTTTCGATAGCGCGCATGTAATCGATGCTGTGCTTTCCAAGCGATCTCTCGGATCTCTTCGCTAACGATCTCTTGTCGCTTCCCTAGAGCTTTACCAATTCCTGGCCGGTGTCTGTAGGACCACGCTGCCTCGATGACCACACGCCGTAGATGTGCATTGCCTGTTTTCGTGATGCCGCCCCGGCGGGTGTTTTCTCCGCTGGAATGTTCGCTGGCCACGATCCCACCGTAGCCCATCAACTGCCGTGCTCCTGGGAAGCGTGATATTTCTCCCAGTTCCGACACAATCGTCACCGCCGATACCTGGGCGATTCCGCGAAGCGCCTGCAATGCTTCGATCACCATGCGCATGTTGGGTGGTACCGACTTTACAGTTTCTTCGATCGCAAGATCGAGTCGCACGATTCGTGCTGCCGCATGATCCACCTCGTGGACGTAGTCAAGCAAAGTAACTTCTTGTGCCGGCTGTTCGAAGCGCACTTCCCGCTTCACCCATTCCATATACTTGAGCGTCCAGAGCTGCACGCCCGTCGGCGGCCGTCGGCCGTGTCGCAGCAGAAACTTGCTGAGGCGATGCCGTGCTCGCAGTTGATCCTTCTTGGCGGCTTCCCGTGCCCTCACCAGGTCTCGCAATGCTTCGTGAGCCGCATCGGGTACCCATACCGGCGTCAGGTCCCCGGCTCGGTAGCTCCGCGCCAGTTTCAACGCATCGCGCCGATCAGTCTTCACTCGCTCCCCGGCCTTCACTGGAACCAACGTCGGCGCTATGACCTCGCACTTCGCCCCAAGCGCCGTCAGCTGCCAATACAGTGCGTAGCCTGTGGGACCTGCCTCATAGCAAAACCGCAGTTGCTCCAATGGTCCTAGCTTTCTTACCAGCTTGCGAACGGACTCCTCGCGATTCGGAAGCACTGCGAGGAATCTGACTTCTTCGCCTTGTTCGGCAACCGCGACGGCAATCGTCTCCGCGTGGACATCCAAACCAACAAATTTTACTCTCTTCATAGACCGGCTCCTTTCGCATGTGGCTCTGCGTTGCGATCTTCCGATTCACAGCGTAACCCACGAGCTGCGAATCGGAGCCGGTCGTTCCATTCTGACTAGTGCTGGCCTTTACTGAGGAGGGGAGGAGTGCCAAGGGCTTCTCAGGACGGGACCGAATCGCGCACGGCGAAATGCGCCCAAGGCAGCGCTCTTCTACCTGAGCGTCGGCCTTATGGCCGCGGAACCCGGATAACTGTCCAGCAGCGGTTGCAAGATTACTGTTTCTCGTAGACCCTGACGCTGTTGACTGACTGGCCCTTTGCATTCACTCCTTTCGATGTCAGCGTCATAACCTTCCCATCAGCAGAGAAAGTGTCTGTCGTAGTGAAGAGCAGTTTACCGTCCTTTTTGCTCTCTGCGACGAATCCTTTGCCTTCGCGTCTTACGGATAATGTATCCGCATAGAACGCGGGCGTAGCGTGATAGGGGTGATCTTTGCCGTCCGGCGTGGCGTCAAATGACACCTCCTGCTTGCTGTCGTCACTCAAGGTAACCTCTACGTGTACCATGACTGCACCGTTCGACATTTGGTACGTTCGTGTTTCGTTTTTGCGCGATGCGGCGGGGTCAAATTTCGACTTTGCAACATTGAGTTTCCAGGATCCGATCCGAGAATCACTTTGGCCCGAAGCTAGCCCGGTGACAGTTAAAACGAGGACGAAAACGCTTAGACTCCTGAGAAGGCGTGTCATATGTGTCTCTCCTTGAACGACGATTTCCTTCTTGGCCCCTGAAAACTGCGGGCATTATACATTCGTTTTTTGTGCCCGTGCGTGGCCCATCCTTGCGGGGTTTGCAAGGGTGGGGCTGCCGTTCGCTAGCCTGCTCTCGCCCGTGTTCCCTGCGGGTTGCGAGCGGCCCATACCGCTGTTAAAATTCCTTGTTTGCCGAGACGCAGCCGTCTGCGCGAGAGGGCGCGGGCGGCTTTTTGTCGGTCTGGCGCATGGTTTTTTCGGCCTGATCCCCTCCGGGTTTCAGGAAGGAGACTACGAGTGGCAAAGTACGATGTAGCGATTATCGGGAGCGGACCGGGCGGCTATGTGGCCGCAATTCGCGCTGGTGAACTTGGCCTGAAGACCATCGTCGTTGAGAAAGACCCCTTCCTCGGCGGTACCTGCCTGCACGTCGGCTGTATTCCCACCAAAGTTTTGCTGCATCACGCCGATGTTTACGACCACTTCAAAAATGGCGCGGAGCTGGGATTTGAAGTCAGCGGCCTGAAAGTGAATTGGGCCAACGTGATGGCCCGCAAGGACAAAATCGTCAAGAAGCACGCCAAGGGCATCGAGTTCCTTTTCAAGAAAAATAAAGTCGAATTCGTGCAAGGCTGGGGACGCTATGAAGGCCCCGGCAAAATCAGCGTCGAGAAAGACGGCAAGAAAACCACCATTGAAGCGTCGAACATTTTAATAGTCAGCGGCAGCGAAGCGCGTTCGCTCCCAGGCATCGAGCCGGATCACAAACAGATTTTGACCAACCGCTCCATTCTGGAACTGCCGAACATTCCGAAAACCTTGATTGTGGTCGGAGCTGGTGCAGTCGGTGTGGAATTCGCCTCTATCTACAACTCGTTTGGCACCCAAGTGACGATTCTGGAAGCCCTGCCGCGCGTCGTTCCCGTCGAAGACGAAGAAATATCAGTGGAACTCGACAAATCCTTCCGCAAGAAAAATATTCAAATCCAAACCGGCTGCAAAGTGGAAAGCGTCAAAAAGGACGCCAAGGGCGTGACCGTTTCGTTCACCGACAAGGACGGAAAAAAGCAGACCCTGCAGGCGGAGAGGCTTTTGCTGGCCGTGGGCCGCATGCCGCTAACCGAGAATTGTGGTTTGGAGAAGTCCAAAGCGAAACTGGAACGCGGCTTCGTACACGCCGGCCTGAACATGGAAACCGAAGAAAAAGGTTTGTACGCCATCGGCGATATCGTAGCCGGAATGCCACAGCTCGCTCACGCCGCAATGATGGAAGGCATCATCGCTGTCACCCACATCGCGGGCAAACCCACGCAACAGATTCGCAAGGACCGTATTCCCAACGCCACATATTGCGAGCCGCAAATCGGTTCCATCGGTCTGACGGAAAAACAGGCGCGCGATGCCGGCTACGCCGTGAAGGTCGGCAAGTTTCCTTTTGTCGGGAACAGCAAAGCCACCATTCTGGGAAATCATGGAGGCTTCATCAAAGTCGTCAGCGAGGAAAAGTTCGGCGAAGTTTTGGGCATTCACATCATCGGACCGCTGGCTACGGAAATTCTTGCCGAAGCCGCAGCCGTATTGAACCTCGAAGGCACCATCGACGATTTGATGAATATGGTCCACGCGCATCCAACGGTATGGGAAGCCATGGGCGATGCCTTCGCGTCTGTGCGCGGTTTGCAGATTAACGTTTAGTGCCTAGTGATCAGTGACCGGTGACTTGTGACTCGTGTTTCTCCCAGATCGGCTACCGCAATGACGCATGATGCAGAATGCTTTTTCGACAGTCACCACTCACAATCCACGAGTCACCTTTTAACGAAGGCTGCAGCATGAGCATTTGCTCCATCATCGATCTTGGCCTGATTCCATACTCCGAAGCGTGGGAGCTGCAGAAGCGCGTAGTCGCGGCGCGCAAGGCTGGCGCGATCGAGGATGTGCTGCTCTTCTGCGAGCATCCTCACGTGATAACCCTTGGCCGCAGCGGCAATCGCGCCAATCTCCTTGCCACCGAAAACGTTTTGCGGCAAAAAGGCGTCGAATACTTTGGGACTACGCGCGGTGGCGATATCACCTACCACGGGCCGGGACAGATCGTCGGTTATCCGATCTTTAATCTGGGCGCGATCCGCCGCGATGTAGTCTGGTACGTCCGCACGTTGGAAGAAGCCATGATTCGCGCAACGGCGGACCTGGGAATTGCGGCGCGGCGCGAACCGGGCAAGACCGGAATCTGGGTGAAACCCGCTGGCGCGCAATCCGAGCATCGAGCAACAGCTGTCATTCCGAGCGTCAGCGAGGCATCTGCTGTCGAACTTTCAAACGACCGGGCGCCCGAAAAGTTGGCAGCCATCGGCGTCCACATCAGCAGGTGGGTTACATCGCATGGCTTTGCCTACAATGTCGCCACCGATCTGCGCTACTTCGAACTGATCGTGCCCTGCGGCATCGCTGGCCGCAAAGCCACGTCGCTCGAAAAATTGCTGCAACGGAATGTTTCGCTAACGGAGATCAGGCCGCTGCTGGCGAAGTACGTTGGCGAAGCTTTTGGTTTGACGGTTCGAACCGCGCAGCCTGCGGAGCTTTTCGCGCAACTCGAACAATTCGAACAGGCGCTGCCGGTCTCCGCCTGAAGAATTCGCTGCTTCGAATCGGCGCAGCACGGATTTTGGGAGTCGCAATGAACAAAGAACTCACGCGGCAGCAATATCTCGATTTGTACTACTTCATGCGGCTCAACCGCGCCGTCGAAGACATGATGGTCAAACTGTTCCGCCAGAATAAAATCGTGGGCGGTTTGTATTCCAGTCTGGGACAGGAAGCGGTTTCCGTCGGCAGCGCATACGCCCTCGAGAAAAAAGACTGGCTGGCGCCGATGATCCGCAATATCGGGGCGTTGCTTGTAAAGGGAGTTCCGCCACGCGACATCTTCATGCAGCACATGGCGAAATACGATTCGCCCACCAAAGGCAAGGACGGCACCAGCCATTTCGGCGACCTGGAAAATCTGCACATCGTTTCGCCGATTTCCATGCTCGGTGATTTGATTCCCGTAATGACCGGCGTCGCCATCGCCGGCCGCTACCTCGGCCAGAAAATCGTGGCCATGACCTGGATTGGAGACGGCGGCAGTTCCACCGGCGTTTTTCACGAGGGCCTGAATTTCGCCGCCGTACAAAAAGCTCCCTTCGTTCTCGTTCTGGAAAATAATCAGTGGGCCTATTCCACACCGGTCAAGCGCCAGGTTCCTCTTGAGAATCTGGCCGACCGCGCCAAAGCCTACGGAATTCCCAGCTATAGCGTCGACGGAAATGATGTGGTCGCGGTGTACACCACGGCCAAAGAAGCCGTGGATCGCGCCCGCAACGGCGAAGGACCGATCCTGATCGAAGTAAAAACCTTCCGCCGCCTCGGCCACGCCCAGCACGATCCCGCCGAATACGTTCCCAAAGAAATGCGCGCCTATTGGGAAGCGCGTGATCCTATCCTGCTGTACGAAAAATTCTTGGCCAGCAAGAAATTGCTCGACGACAAAAGCAAAAAAGAAACCGAAGAGAGAATCGAAAAGTTGCTTTCCGCTGAGCGCGACTTCGCGGAAAATTCCCCCATGCCTCCGGCGGAATTTGCCGAACAGGGCGTCTACTGCACCGGCGACGATTGCCATAAAGTTGCGCCGAAATGGCAGCGGCCCATTGCCGAAGTGACTCCGCCAAAATCGAGCGTCGCAGCCGTCTGGACAGTTCAGGGCTTTGGCAGCGGCAAAGGTTCCGGCGGCGGCAGCGCTCCGATTCATTTCGGCGACACGCTGAAACTCGAAGAAAAAACCGAATCGGCCACGGACAAGAACGCCAAGGACACCGAAGTCCCTGAAGCGGTTGCGGAAAACATTGACGCTGCCGCCGTGAAACCGGCGAAAGTTGCGGCGAAAGTTCCATCCAAACCCGTTGCAAAGATTCTAGCCAGGATTCCGGCGAAGGCTCCGGTCAATGCCCGGATAAAAAATAAACCGCCGCAGAAAAAATCCGCCAAACCGGCGATCGTTTCCGGCAAACCTGCAGCGAGAAAGGCTGGGAGATAACCATGGCCACAGCAGCCAAAGAAACCAGTCCCAAACTCGCGGCCGCGACGCAAGTCACTTTTCTCGAAGCCATCAAGCAGGCCATGTACGAAGAGATGGAACGCGATCCTGCTGTAGTTCTGATCGGCGAAGACATCGGCGTTTACGGCGGCGCGTTCAAAACCAGCGAAGGTTTGCTCGAACGCTTCGGCTGGGAGCGCGTCATTGATACGCCCATCAGCGAATCGGCCATCATTGGCGCGGCTTGCGGCATGAGCTATCTGGGCCTGCGTCCCATCGCCGAAATGCAGTTCATCGATTTCATCGTGTGCGCCTTCAACCAGATCACCAACTTCGTCGCAAAGGGACATTATCTCTGGAACGCGCCGGCGCCCATTGTTATTCGCGGACCGTCCGGAGGCGGAGTGCATGGCGGGCCATTCCACTCAGCCAATCCCGAAATGTATTTTGTGCACACGCCGGGACTGAAAGTGATCTATCCCTCGACGCCGTACGACGCCAAGGGACTGTTGAAGTCCGCGGTACGCGACAACAATCCAGTCCTTTTCTTCGAACACAAATTTCTCTATCGCCGTATCAAGGAAGAGTTGCCCGCCGAAGACTACACCGTGCCCATCGGCAAAGCCGTCGTCCGCCGCGAAGGCAAACATCTCACCATTATTTCCTATGCCGCGATGATGCATACCTCTCTCGAAGCCGCTGCCGACCTGGCGAAAGAAGGCATCGAAGTCGAAGTCATAGATTTGCGCACGCTGCTGCCGCTCGATGAGGAAACCATCCTCGCTTCCATAAAAAAGACCAACAAATGCCTGGTAGTCCACGAAGACACCAAAACCGGCGGCATTGCCGGCGAAATTGCGGCCATACTTTGTGAGCGCGCATTCGGCGATCTGGATGGCCCGCTGATGCGCGTAACCGCGCTCGATACGCCAGTGCCCTACGCCCCGACGCTCGAAGAATTTTTTCTGCCGAACAAGGAGAAAGTGCTGCACGCAGCGCGCACGCTGGCAAAGTATTAGCGGTTGTAGCGGCCACCTTCAGGTGGCCATCCGGCGTGCTGGGAAAGTACTAAAATAAGTAAAGCCAAGGAACTTGCATTGATATGAGTTTTGACTGATTACTGAAAACTGATTACTGACCACAGTCGCAGGAATTTGTCGTACTTACAGGAGACTCCAATGGCAGCCGACGTCGTAATGCCCCAGATGGGCGAAAGCATTTTTGAAGGAACCATCACCAAATGGCTGAAAAAAGCCGGTGACAAAGTCGAACGCGACGAGCCGCTGTTCGAAATTTCGACCGATAAAGTGGACGCGGAAATTCCCTCGCCGACCGCGGGCGTCCTGAAAGAAATAAAAGTAAAAGAAGGCCAGACCGTGCCCATCAACACCGTCGTGGCCACGATCGATGGAGCCGGTGCGGCAGCAGCAGCCCCCGCTCAAGCCACGCCTGCGCCGGCGGCAAAGACCGAAACTTCAAAACCAGCTGCCGCGCCATCACCGGCTCCCGCGCCACGTCCCGGACCCGTTGCGGTGCCCGCGCCCCAGGCTGCTCCTGCAGCGTCGGCGGCCTCATCAGCATCCGCCCCCGCGCGCGAAGGCTCACGTATTCACAGCTCGCCGCTCGTTCGCCGCATGGCCAAGGAACATGGCGTCGATCTCAGCGGTGTACCCGGTAGCGGAGCCGGCGGACGCATCACCAAAGAGGATATAGAGGCCGTCATCGCGGGCGGAAGCGACGTCGCCGAGACTCCTGCGCGGTCCTCGGGAGCCGCCGCTGCGTATTCGGAACCGTCTGTTCCCGCTCCATCGCGGCCGGCACCGCCTCCGGTAGCGCCGGCCCCCATTGCTGGCCCGGGCGGACAAGCCGCGCACGGCACGCAATACGTGCCGGCGCTGCAACTGGGCGTCCCGCGCGAACGTTTGTATTTCGGCAATTACGAAGTACAACCGCTCTCGGTGATGCGCACCAGAATTGCCGAGCATATGGTGGCCTCCACACACGTGTCTCCACACGTGTACTCGGTCGACGAAATCGATATGACCAAGGTGGCCACGCTGCGCGCAAAAGCCAAAACCGAATTCGAATCGCGTTACGAAACCAAGCTGACGTTCATGCCATTTTTTGTAAAAGCCGTGGTCAATGGTCTGCGTGCCTTCCCCACGTTGAATGCTTCGCTCGATGGAACCAACATGATCCTGCACAAAGAAATCAACGTGGGCATCGCAGTGGCTCTCGATTGGGGCCTGATCGTTCCGGTCATCAAGAACGCCGATGAAAAGAACATCCTCGGCATCCAGCGCAACATGAACGATCTGGCCGAGCGCGCGCGCACCAAGAAACTGCGCCCGGAAGAAGTGCAGGAAGGAACATTCTCCATCACCAATCCAGGAGTTTTTGGCGGCTTGTTCGGGCTGCCCGTGATCAGCCAACCCAACGTCGGCATTCTCGGCCTTGGCGCCATCGAAAAGCGCCCGGTAGTCATCAACGACTCCATTGCCATCCGTTCCATGTGCTACGTCACATTGAGCTACGACCACCGCGTCGTGGATGGCGCGGTCGCGCACCAATTCCTGCACAAGGTAAAGGATACGCTGGAGAATTGGTCCGAGCCGCTGGTGTAGTGACTCGTGCTTCGTGACTAGTGACTCGCGCAAACCTGTCAGAGGGGCGAGCGGCATCGCTTCGTGCGCGACACGCTGCGCGATGCGGGAATCGAATCTGTGGACATGAGCGCGTTTGCTACTTGGGTGCCGAAATTGAAGGCGCAGATGCAGTGATGTGTGACTAGTGACTGGTGATTCGCGGTTCCGGTCGCAGAGGCGCCACTCGCTCCCGGCAAAGCCGTTAACGATACGTATCTCAAAGAGTCACGAGAGCCAGTGGTATCTGTGGCACCGATTCTGAGGCGGGAAAGATTCGTGGCAATTTGGAACGCGCCAAGCGAACTTCGCTGATGCCGTTTCGGCGCTCCGACCCTCATAAAATGAAACTGGCCCGGACACCTGCCCGGGCCAGTCCAACAATGCCAAATCCCGCTAGCGTTTCTTCTTTTTCTTAGCCGCTTTCTTGGGTTTGCTTTTCTTGGCGGATTTTTTTGCCGGCTTTTTGGCTGCCTTCTTGGGCTTGGCCTTTAAAGCTGCTTTAGCGGCGGGCTTTTTTGCCGCTGCTTTCGCAGCCGGTTTGGCTGCCGGCTTGGAGGCCGGTTTGGCCGGTGCCTCCTCATCCCCATCATCCTCAGCGATGATCAATTCTTCCTCTTCGGTTTCCACGATTTCATCGGAATCGCCGGCTTCCTCTTCTTCCAGCGGAGACAACTCCGTCTCATCGTCGAAATGATCCTTTTCGAAATCCATTCCATCCTCCCCTGGGAGAAACTAGCCCGACGTATCGGGGCCGGGCGCAGCACATTATCGTAGCTCGCCCAGCAGCTTACTTCCGGTTTGGTACCGTATTCAGCGGGCAATGTCAAGGATTCTAACGCCGGCACACGCAATTTGCGTGGGGGCCGGTAATTCTCACGAATCAGAGGGTCACGGACGCGCCGCGGGCGGCGGAATGCACAACAAACTGCAGCCAAACCCTATCTTACGGCGTTTTCTTGGTATGCGTTGCCACAGACGCGGTATTTACGCTCGAACTTGTCTTCTTCTTGGCTGTAGGGTTTTTGGCCGTGGAGCGCTTGCGCGCCGACACCATTTCCGGGGCGCCGCCGATGGTATATACGCGAAGAACCATGCCCCGGCCCACCCGTGCCGTCTTCAACCCGTTCCATTTGCGCAGCTCTTCCGGGCTGACACTGAACTGGTCGGCGATGCCGCCCAGGGTGTCTCCCTTTCGCACGCGGTAGCGCACCAGGCGGCTCTTGGTCTCGGCCACCGGTTGCGATGCCGGAATGATCAGCTTGTCGCCTGGACTAAGCACATCGGTACGACCCAGGCTGTTGGCTGCGGCAATCGCCGGTGCGGTGACGTGGTATTTCTTGGACAGCGAGGTCAGTGTCTCGCCCGCTTCGACGCGGTGCCGTCTCCAGCTGACCCACTTTTCCGGAGGGATATCCGCAATCTCCGCCGAGAATCTCTGCGCCGTGCCCTTGGGCAAGCGCAGTTCGAAGCCAGGGTCATCCGGCGTGGCCATGCGCAGCAGCGACGGATTCAGGGAACGCAGGGTTTCCGTGTCCACATCAATGGTTTCCGCCACCAACCGCAGGTCAATCGCGCGCCCGGGTTTTACAACGTCCGTGGGAACGGGCTGGTCGAGTTCGGTCTGCACCCCATAGTGCGCGGCATCCTTGGCAATCAGCGTCAGGGCCACAATGATGGGGACATAGTTCTTGGTCTCGCGTGGCAGCACGTTGCGCCGGTACAGCTCCCAGAAATCGGCGTACCCGGTGCGCTCAACGCCTTTCTGCACGTTCCCGGGGCCGCAATTGTAGGCAGCCATGGCCAGATACCAATCGCCGAACAGTCCGTAGAGATCGCGCAAATGTTGCGCGGCTGCGCGCGTGGCCTTCTCCGGATCCTGCCGCTCGTCCACCCACCACGAGCGCTTCAGGCCGTACTCATTTCCTCGCCAGGGCACGAATTGCCAGATGCCGCGCGCGCCCGCCCGCGAAAGCGCCAACGGCTGAAACGCGCTTTCCGCCTGCGCCAGATAGATCAAGTCCTGTGGAACGCCTTCTTCCTTCAGCACTCGGGAAATCATGTCGCGGTAGCGGCCAGAACGGCGCAAGCCGGTCTCGACGATGGTTTTGCCGCGCGGCGTCTGGAAAAAATTCAGGAACGAAAGCACTTCATCGTTTACCGTGAGCGGCAGGTCATGCGAAGCGGTCTTGGCAGCTTGCTCAGCGCGGTCTTTCAAGCGGGGATCGACCGGAAACGTCATCTCCGCAACTTCGTCGATGGGAGCGGGGACAGCGGGCGTTTCCTGGAAGCCGTCACCGGCGCGGAAGGCTTGCAATTCGTAGGAGTAGACGGAATCCACCACATGCCGGAAAAGTTCGCTCAGCCGCGGATCGCTGTTCGGGTCGTAGCCGCTTTCGAGCATCCAGTCCACGGCGTCATTGAAATCGCGGCGGGCGGCGTCCAGGTGGCCGGCTTTAAAGTTCTGCTCGCCGGAGGCGAATTTCTCTTCCACCTTGGCCATCAGCAGGGTTTTGCCGTCGGGAATCGCGGGAAGCAGGGAGACTGGAGCTTGCCGGTCGCGGCTCCAGAGCGGCAAAGGTGCCAGTTGCAATGTGCTTTGCGGGCGAGCAGAGTTCTGCGCGGGTAGGCTTGTAGCGGGTTGCGCGGCTGTGGCAAGAATGGTCGGGTTGGCCGGAGCTTTCGAGGCGGCTGCCGACACAAACACTGCTGGCGTCAGAACAACCAACAACAACGATGTACGCCAGAGCCGCATGAATTGATGTTACGGAGCCTTCCCGTTGCCGGTCAATCGTTTCGCGGCGAAACGTTCTCCCTTGGCAATGCCTTGCAGCGCAGTGTGCCTGCGGCAGTGCCGATTTCGCCGCAAACTAACTCTGCATCAAGGATGCCGCTCACAAGGATACCCCGGCGGTTTCACCCTCAGAACATGAGCTTCAAGGCAAACTGAATCTGCCGCGCGGAGCCGAAGTCTCCAGTCGGGAAACGCGTACCCTGAATTATCCCAAACGAAGTGCTGGTGGCCGTAAGAATCGGATTGCCAAAGTTTGGGTGATTGAAAATGTCGAAGAACTCACTTCGGAATTGCAGCGTAACTTTTTCACTGATCTTGGTATTTTTCGTAACTGAGAAATCCGTGTTCAGGAAGTCCGGGCCAACAATCGCGTTGCGGCCCAAGTTTCCGGGGTGGCAGCTTCCGGCAACGATCGGATAGGTGGCTCCGCCAGGCTTCGTCGGCGCGCTGGAGAAAGTGCAAGGTACCGCGAAGGCGGCGTTCGGCGCGCTTGCGCAATCGGGAATTACCGGCGCCGCTCCCGTCGGCGTCCCGGCGAATGGCTCACACAGAGCCGCATTGGTGAAGTATTGCGTTGGGTTATCTGTGCCGCTCACGGCACTCAGCAGGTCCGGACGTACGGTCAAGGAAATTCCGGGGCCTGGACCGATAGCCAGCGTTGGATTCACCGGATTGCCGGACTGCAGTTGCGTGACAATGCCCATTTGCCAGCCGGAAACCAGCCGGTTGCCCTGAAATGGGAACTCATAAAAGCCGCTCAGCACGAAGCGATGCCGGGCGTCAAATTCTGACGGGCCATAGTCGCCCCGCGGGTTGTAAGCGTTTTGAATAATGTACGTCTCCCCCGTTGACAGAGAGTTGTAGTCCAGTGATTTTGAATACGTGTATGACGCCAGGAATTCGAGACCATGCGAAATGTGCTTGGTCAGCGTGGCCCATAGCGCGTTGTAGTTGGAGTTGCCACCGCTGTTCACCTGGTTGATGTTGTTCAGACCGCAGACAGGATTCGGAGCCTGGCATTGCGCCGGGATTTCAGGGCTGTTCAACGGAAGAGTCGGAAAGGGCTTTGTTGAACCATAAAATCCATCGGTGACGAAGGGCTGGTTGATGTTCTGATTTAGTTGCAGGTGAGTCGCCTTCAGGCCAACATAGCCGACTTCAACCCCCAACGTGGCCGTCACTTCGTGCTGAATCGTCAGGTTCCAATCCTGCGCGTACATATTGTCGAAACCGGGATTGATCGCCGCAGGGCCGATGCTGACGCCAGTCACCGCAGCCGAAGGGTCTTCGATGGTAATGGCGTTGACCGCCGAACTTGCGGAGAGGGGAAGCGCGAACGGCGGATTTCCACTCAACCCCGCGACCGTATTGGTCGTAGGGGCTTGCGTCAAAATGGCGTAAGCGCCGCGCACCGACGTCTTGCCGTTCTTGAAAGGGTCCCACGCGAAGCCAATTCGCGGTTGAAAGTTCAGATTGTCTTGTTGGTACGGTTGCGACGCCGGAATCAGAGTGCCCGTCGTCGGATCGAAGTTTGTGAATCGCCCGAGCGCTTCCGAAGGCGTCCCGTTCCACGCATAGCGCAGTCCAATGTTGATCGTAAAATTTGGCTTCCATCTGAAACTGTCCTGCGCGAAAACGTCATAAGATGGCTGCAGGATTCTGTCGTTGCCGGAACCCAG
Source organism: uncultured Acidobacteriota bacterium (assembly GCA_963732135.1). GTDB lineage: Bacteria > Acidobacteriota > Terriglobia > Acidiferrales > UBA7541 > Acidiferrum. The sequence continues at coordinate 132,803 of CAVSYC010000006.1, read as the reverse complement.
TTGATCCGTGAACGCGTTCGCGCTGTCAGCCAGAAAATTTGCCAGCGAGCTGAACGTAAGGCTCCCCACATTGAACGCAATATTGTTGTTGTAGGAACGCCGTATCTCCCCGCCAAAAATAAAATTGTGCCTGCCCTTTAGCCAGCTCAAGCCGTCGTTCAGCACAACCGTTGTGTCGCCGCGGCCTTGCGGTTCGCCGGTGGGTCCGCCAAAGCCAAGGGTTCCTCCGGCGTTGATGAATGGCAAACCAACTGCCACGGGCGAGCCAGCAGGCAATCCGATATCAAACGCAGCGGGGTCCAAAGAGCTGTTAGGAGTAAACGTCAAGTGAATGCGATTGAAGCCGAGACGAACTGTGTTCGTGATCGAAGGACCGAAAACGTGGTCTTCGCTAACCGTCACCAGCTGTCGGAAACCGTCACGAGTGTCCCCGAAGTTCGGAATGTTTGCGGCGATGGCGCCGCCCGCGGTCGGTTCTTGCCGCAGGTCTTTCTGAACGACGTAGTAGCCGTGAATACGGTCCTTTGCGGTCAGTTCGATGTCCAGGTCTGCTGAACCCTGATTAAGTGAAACATTGGCCGTCGTGCCGCCGCTGAATCCGGTGAAGGTAGCTGGATCTGCGGGATCGTCGGTAAAATTCTTACCGGTTTGCGCGAAGTTTGCCGCTGGGATCAATGCCAGCAGTTTCTGAACGGCGGGCGACGTCACCGATGCAATCTGATTCTGGCTCGGCACGGTGCTGGTCACAGTCAATGCTTGGTTCTGGCGCAGCCCTTCATAGGCTAGAAAAAAGAATATTTTGTTTTTCTTGATCGGTCCGCCGAAACTGGCGCCAAAGTCATTGCGCTTGAATGGTGCTTGCGGGCCGGTGGCCGCGAAGTTGAAGAAATTCCGCGCATCCAGATCGTTGTTCCTGAAAAACTCAAACAGTTCGCCGTGATAATCATTGGTGCCGGAGCGTGTAGCCAGATTGACGATAGCGCCCGCGTTTCGCCCGTACTCCGCGGGGTAAGACGAATTGTCAATTTTGTATTCGGCCAGCGTGTCAATCGGGGGCTGAAACGTAATTTGGTTCTGAACGTTGTCGTTCAGATTGACTCCATTCACAAGCCAATTGGTCGTGTCCTCGCGTTGCCCCGCCGTATTGATTCCAAAGGATCCCTGGCCGCGCAGAGGCGCCGACAGAAAACCGTTTGCTGGAGGCGTCACGGTGCCGGGAGTCAGCAGGCTGAGATCCGTAAAGTGGCGGCCATTCAGCGGAATTTCCTGCACCGTTTTTTCCCCGAGCACCTGCCCGACGCTGGTCGTGCTGGTATCAACCAGAGCGGCCTCTGCGTTGATCTCGACTTGTTCCTTGGCTTCGCCGACCTTCAGTTGAACATTTTGCGTCACCGCGCTTGCTACATCGAGTTTGAGCTTTGCAATTACCGCGGTTTGAAAGTTGGCGGCTGTCACTTCGATGCGATAACTTCCGATCGGCAAACCTGGGAAAAGATACGCGCCCGCTGTATCTGTTTGCGTGGTGGACGAGACGCCCGTCGCTTCATTGATTGCGACAACATTGGCCCCCGGAACCGCTGCTCCAGTGGCGTCGCTTATCGCGCCGCTGAGCGATGCTGTAGATTGCGCGGATGCGATGCTACCTAAAACACTACAGAACAAAAGAAAAGATAAAAGACAAACGAACTTTTTCAAGGACATTGAGATCCTCCGAAGAACTGAGTACAAGGAATCCTGTAGCTCTGCCGGCGCGATTCGTCGAAGAAGTGCAATCTCGTTGCCACGGCCAGGGTCCAAAAAATCGCAAATAATGTCCCAATAAAGTTCGACATCTGAGCGAGTTGTGGACAGAGACACGGCAGAGACATCGTGTTGACACGGTTGTTGAAGGAGTTATCCGGGAAACTGTACCGACTTACGAGATTTTGAAGGCCGCTGCGAAGCGATCAATATTGGCTTGCCTGCATTCATAATATTCCGGGCTATTTTGCAGGCGCGTGCGCAAGGGAGAAGCGCCGCTAAGGCAGGCAGACGTCGCTGAACTTTCCCAGAACGACTTCGAAATGCGAGAAGCAGTTCTTGGCGTTTATCCCGCCACGGAAACCGCGGCGTCCCAGACTTGTTGTTCAGGAAGCAGCGACTTCACCAGGTCTTCCATCTCGTGGGCGCTGACCACATCGTCCGGATAGTTATATACGTTGAGGTCAAAGACCACGCCAAACGCGGCGCGCGCACTCTGCAACTCTTCCTGCAAACGGACCGCGACGCGTTTGCCGTTCATGGCATCGGTTTCGGGCAAGACCACGCTGAAGACTTCCGGCGAAAGGCGGAAGATCGAATCGGTGGGACGCAGGCGGCGCGAAAGCGCTTTGGCGGTGGCGCTGCAAACCGCGGCCATGTCGGGATTTTTGGCGCCCTTGTTCAATTTCAGCAGCACCAGCGACAGGGTTTTCTGCATGGTCATTGCGCGGCGGAATTCCATCGTTAGCCGGTCCTAGAATTGGTTGGCATCGGGCATGGAGCCAAGAAGATCCATGTCGGCCTGGTGTTTGAGCGCGATGTTGCGTTCCAGCTCGCCCAGAATATGCTGCTTCAATTTGCGGACAGTGCGCTGCCGCTCCATCAAATAGCTGACAAAAAGCAGAGTGAGAGCGCAGAAGCCGAAGAAGGCTACCCGCATGGTCCACTTGCCGCCCTCGGGATGCACAAAGACCAGCGGATACATGAAGGTGGCAAGACCGCCGGCGAGAACCAGAACCAAGACCACGGAAAGCACGGTCCAACTGCAGCTCGCGGCGCTCCAGTTTGTCGAGCTCTTCCCGGTTGAGTATCGTGCTCTCGCTCATGCGTTCCTGAGTCTTCTCCGTTGCCGAAAGCTCTAGGTTCTATTGCTACTGATGGACCCATCGTGGAAGGAATGAGCACGGGAGGCAATCGAATCGATGTGGCTTATTTGCGGAAAGGGCAACAGGCTTGCACGGCGAATAGGAAGACATGGCGCAAAAAGAAAACGAGCGGCAGGATTGCTCCTGCCGCCCGTTTGAACAGATTCTTTTCAGGTCAGGATTTGTAAGTACAAATCCTGAAACCTGCGCGGTTTACAGAGGCTGAACGTTCGAGGCCTGCAGGCCCTTGGGGCCGCGGACGACTTCGAATTCGACCGCTTGGCCGTCATTCAGCGACTTGTAGCCATCCGCCTGGATCGCGGAAAAATGTACGAATACATCTTCCCCGGTCTGACGCTGGATGAAGCCAAAGCCTTTGCTGGCGTTGAACCACTTTACTGTTCCTTGTTCTTTGCTCACTTCGTTATACTCTTTTCGTTGAAAAAGCTATTTGGTGCCCCGCAAACCGGAACCGTGGTTTCCACCGCTAAGCGATGAATTCCTAAGAGCTCAGGCCGTCTTCAGCTGCTTTTCTGTGTTTCCGTTCCGGCATCAGAGTTTGCAAGTACAAACCCCGAAACCGTTCAAGCTCAGAGTTTACAAGTACAAACCCTGAAACCCGGTGTGCGGGCACAAAAAAAGGCCGCGAGTTTGACCCGCGACCGCTTTACAACCGCAAAGGCGATACAAGAGCAACAAACGCAAACAGATAGTAACACTGGAATAGCAGGAAAAGCAAGAGAATTCTTAGGTGAATCAGCGCTCGGAACACTGGGCCCAGGCAGGTAGGGCTATGGGCAAATGGCTGGAAATGAGGTACAACGCCATGCACCATCAGGAAGAGAGTGGTGTGACCTAGCGAGAAAGCTTGGGCGAGAGAGCGGAGGGCAGATGGCGGCAAGCGATTCGACGAGTTCGGCGCGGGGATTTCGAGTACAGCGGAAAGAGCTGCAGGATTGCTCGGTCGTCGAATGCTTTGGGCGGCTGACGAGCGAGAACGTGCCGCTGTTGAAGGACGCAATGCGCGAGGCGTGCGGGAGGAAAGGGCGAGTCGTGCTGGACTTGAAGGAAGTTCCAATGATGGATAGCTCGGGACTGGGGGCGGTGGTGACGCTGCACGTTTCGGCGCGGACGCGGGGCTGCAGGCTGGAAGTGGTGAACGCGAGCAAGCAGATTTTGGAATTGTTCAGCATAGCGAACGTGCTGTCGTTATTCGAAGCGACCGGACGTTGCGGCGGCAGGTTGATGTGAGTTTTGAAGTTTTACATTGCCGATTCGAATGTGCGGAAGCGCTTCTCGAGTTCCCACTCCTGCTGCGCTTTTTCGCTGGACTTCAGGAAACTCGCGCAAGAGGCGGACGGTTTTTCTGTGCCGGGTTGATCGTGCGAGCAAGCCGAGACCGTTGAACTGAATTTGTCGCGAGTTGCCCATAGGCTGTCCCCAGGCAGGAAAGCGTGTTCGATGCTGGTGCGAACCAACTGTTTTAAATCCATGTAATGCAAATCGTAGGTTTGCACCGCGCGTACATATTCGTGCGTGAGGTCAATGCGCGAGACGCCTTCGTCATCCGAGGCAAGCGCGACGGGCACGCCGAACTGGCGGTACAGTGGAAAGGGATGATCTTTTCCGCTGATACCGAGAATCAAATCGTTGCTGCTGAGGCTGATTTCGACCATGACGTGCTTCGCGGCCATTTCTTTCAGCAGTTCGTGCGGGTGATCTTCGTACATAACATCAACGCCGTGGCCGATGCGTTCCGCCGACGCTTGTTCGACAGCCAGGCGAACGTGGCAGCACAACCCCTCGTACGGAACGAGGCCGGGCGCGATTTCTCCCGCGTGCAGGCTGATATGAACTTTGGGATAGAGAGGATGCAGAAATTTGACCATCTGCATCTGTACGGCGTAATCGTTCATGGAGTTATAGCCGTCTTCCGGCATGACCATGTTGATTCCGACGAAGCGCGGATCGGCCTTGGCCAGTTCGAAACAGAAAATGGTTTGCGCGAAGACCTGTTGCTTGGGAAAGCCGCGCAACACCTGGCAGAGATAGCGTAGCTGCGCTTTACAGCCGGCGCTCTCGTCAGGTTGGCCGCAACGCTCACGCTTTGCGCGTAAAGCCTCGGCTTCATCCAGGGCTTCTCTTGCCGCAGAAATATCCGAGCCAAGGCCTTTTGCCAGCAGCGCATCCCGGAAGTGTGCGAGGTCATCCTGCCAACCGATTTCGTAGCCAGCTTTCGCGGCGTGATCGAATTCGGGCGTATGCATTAGTTCGATGTATTGCTCGTTCTGGCGGCCGGCGCGAGTCGCTACTTCATCAAGCCACTCGCCAAGATGGTGGTGCGACGTGCCACCGAATCTGGCGAAGGTGCGGAAGAACTGATCGTGGCCGGAGACGCCGGGAGACGGAACGAATCCGCGCATGGAGAATGAGTCAATCAAATCGTCGTAGAGAACCTGGTCCTTATAAATGTCGGCGACAGGAATTTGTCCGTTTCCGCAGACGGACGACGAGTCGTCCCTCTCTGGCTTGGAGAAAACGGATTTGGTGCCTTGCAGGGCAGATGGATCGAGGCAGAGATGGTCGTCGGCAGCCGCGCGAATCCATGATTCCGCGTAGACCGCGCCACTAAGATGATTATGCAGGTCGGCGCCTTTAGGCATTTTAAAGAGCAAATTGCGCAATTGCAGGGGATTGGAGCGCGCCGCCTCTAAATTCAACGAAGCACGCCGTTCGAGCGGCGTCATGCCAGTGGTCGTCGGCTTAGCTTTTGTTTGTGCGTACGAAGATGCAGTCAGCGCAAGCGCGAGCAGCAACGCGGCGAATGGTTTTTCTGTGCGGAACATTCGGAGAAGACTCCTTCGTTTCCTTCAGCAAAGCAATTTCTTGACTGTCCGGGCGTCGCAACTCATTTCGCCGGGGAGATTCCTGCGTGCACTGGATGACTTCCGCCAACAACCGCCCGTGGTTCGAGAAAAGAGAGCATAGCAGGGCAGCAAGACCGCGGAGGGGAAAAAGTGCGTGCCGTTTTGCAGCGCGTTTGACAGCGAAGTAGCGCGGACCTATATTGGCGCACCGTTTTCGAATTCGAGGAGACGCGATTTGCTGGAGCGCATTTTCCACCTGCAGGACAATCAGACCACGGTGCGCCGCGAGCTGTTTGCGGGACTGACCACGTTCATGGCTATGGCGTACGTGGTGGTGGTGAATCCGCGAATCCTTTCGGAGGCGGGCATACCGGCTGATGGCGTGCTGTTTGCGACTTGTTTGTCGGCTGCGCTGGCGACGCTAGTGATGGGTTTGTGGGCCAATTATCCGATTGCACTCGCGCCGGGAATGTCGCTCAACGCATACTTCACGTACTCCGTTGTGATTCAACGTGGAGTGCACTGGCAGACCGCGCTGGGGGTGGTATTTCTTTCCGGTGTTTTGTTTTTGCTGCTGACGTTGACCAAAGTTCGCGAGCACATCGTTAACGACATTCCGGATTGCCTGAAGCACGGAACTGCAGCGGGGATTGGGCTATTCATCGCTTTTATCGGGCTGCGCAACGCCAAGCTGATCGTCGCGAACCAGGCAACGCTGGTGGCTTTTGGAAAAATTTCCGACCGTGAAGTGCTACTTGCCATTGCGGGATTATTGCTGACTGCAATCTTGATGGCCCGGCGGGTGAGCGGAGCGATTCTGATCGGCATGCTGTTGATCGCGATTGCCGGAATTCCACTGGGAGTGAACCACTGGCCCGCGCATTTATTCTCTCTTCCCCATCCTTCGGGAACATTTTTGAAACTCGATCTTGCCGGCGCCGCCAAGATCGGTCTCGGCGAACTGATCTTCGTCTTTTTCTTTGTGGATTTGTTTGACAATGTTGGAACGCTGGTAGGAGTTTGCGAGCAGGGGAAATTCTTGCGCGATGGAAAATTGCCGCGCGCCAGCCGTGCATTGCTCGCCGACGCTTTTGGCACCATTACCGGCGCGCTTACCGGAACTTCCACCGTCACTAGCTATATCGAAAGCGCGGCGGGCGTGGCTGCAGGCGGAAGAACCGGTCTGGGCAATGTGCTGATTGCTGCGCTCTTTGTTGTGGCAATGTTTTGCGCGCCGCTGGTAGCGGCCGTTCCTGGCTATGCCACCGCCCCGGCGTTGATTCTGGTCGGCACGCTGATGTGCGGTTCGGTTGCGCGCGTGAAATGGGACGACTTCACCGAAGCGTTTCCCGCCTTCATGACGGTGATCGCGACGCCGCTCACATTCAGCATTGCGACGGGCCTTAGCCTCGGCCTTCTGTCCTTTACCTTCCTCAAAGTTGGTTCCGGGCGATACAAGGAAATTAGTCCGCTAATCTGGATTTTGTCTGCGCTTTTCCTATGCCGCTATGCATTCCTGAGCGGCGAATAGCTCACGGCCTCATGCAGCGTTCGCTGAATTCCATCGAGCAATGCATCTTGAAAATGTGACGCCCAATGAAGTATCCGATGAACCCGCCTAGCGCCGTATCGGACACGAAGTGTTCCCTGCCAGTGTAGCGAGCGACGGAGACAGAAGCGGCGGTGGCGTAGACCAGAATCTTGACCCAGGTACGCGGGTACTCGTGAGCGATCACCGCGGCCGTGGTCCACGTAAACATGGAGTGGCCCGAAGGAAACGAAGTGCCCGTGGAATGATTCTGGAAAAATCTTCCGTGCCCGGAGCCCTGGTCGGGACGTTCACGCCCGGCGATCAATTGCATTGCGATGTAGACCGGGTATGCGTTCAAGAGCGCCTCGCCGGCGATGAATCCAGTTTCCCTGGCGTGGGCATTGTCGGTGATCAACCCGGTCAAGAATATTGCACCTGCGGTTCCTTCGGTTCCGTAGAGTCCGACATTAGAGATATTGCGGCTGATGTTTTCGTTTTCGCGCGAGACGATGCCGATAGTGTGGCGATCTGTGACTGCCAGCGCCGTTGTGCCCAGGATGAAAGCTGCATCCCATTTTATGTTTATTCCCCGCAGCGGCGAGTAATAGATGCTGACCTGATCATGACCCAAGCGTTTCAGGATCCGCTGAACAGTCCAGGGCTCTTTGGACAAAGATGCGGAAGCGGGTGCGGCGGCCGAGCCATTGGACTGCGATTCTGGCAGGCCTTCGCATAGTTTGGCTGGTAAAAGCACGCAGCGATCAGCCGCGTCGACGCTTACAAGGAAATGCTCGCGCTGCGGCAAGCTTGGTAGGGAAAGGACCTGGGCAGACAACGAAGAACAGAACCACGGCAGCGCAACGAAGATCACAACTTGAGGCGCAAAACCCCTTGCTCGCCATGCCCAATACATGGCATAACTTTGCTGCTCGGACTAGGCGGCAGGCCATACGAGGAAAAATGTATTTGGGCTGTGAACGCTACTGAAACGAGGCCACTGCTGCTTGCTGATCCTCGAAGACTTCGAACAGGCTCAACACTCTCACTAGCTTAAGAGTTTGTAATGCGAACTTTGATGGATTGAGAAGCTTCAGCGAACCGCCATGCTGTTTGGCCGCCGTCAGGTAACGCACCAGCAGGCCGATTCCACTGGAATCGATCATCGGCACTTCCTGCAAATCCAGCAGGAACCGCGATTCTCCGGCGTTGACCAAGTCCTTCAACGTTTCATTGGTACGATCCAGCGACGCTCCCAGGTTGAGCTTTCCCCGCAGCTTGATGATCTTCACCTGGTCTTGTGTGCGTACATCAATTTCCACTGGCCGCTCCTTTGAACCGAGTCCCTGTCTCAAGCCCTTGACTTGTAACGGGATACTTGCGTGGGCGATTTCCGTCTGATACAGTGCGCGCTCAAATTAGAAGAATGGTGGCAATTTTGCAAGTCGGTCGAAACGGCCACCACGTCCCCGCGGGCCGATGCCACCTGGCGGAGATGGTGTTGCCGCTGTCACCGCACCGAGACCCTGATTGAAACTTGACCTCACGGCATTTTCTTGTGAATTGCTGGGCGCGCAGGAGTTGATTCCGCGTGCGCGAATCATCGCGCGCACCGTGGCTGAATCCATCGCCGGCAGCTCGGTGAACATCTATACCGCCGGCACGCTCGGGGAGGCAGAAGTCTGGATTCCCCGTGCCTGGAGCGGTGAGCAGACGGTCCGCGGATCTTCGGTGCCGATCGGCACGGGAACTCTAGCCGAGCTGGCCGCGAGGCATGAACCGCTCATTTTCTCTGGCAGCCATCTCTCGCGCGAAGACTACGCTCATCTTGATATCCGCCGTACATTACGCGCGTTAGCCTATTTGCCGCTCGTGAGCGGCGCTGATCTCGTCGGTGTGGTGGAAATTCTCTGTTTTGAAAATGAAATGACCGACGGGGACATAGCAGAGCTGCACGAAGCGGCCAACGTTGCAGCGTTCGCGTTGAGCGCTGCTCATCGCTACGAAAGTGAGCGCAACGACTCCCTGGCCTCTATCAGCCGGCTGACACAGCTCTACGATCTGGAAAAGTCTTTTTCGTCCACGCTCGAGATGGACGAGTTGCTGCCGATCATCAGCGACAAGTTCCGCGAAGTGATGGAATGTTCGGCTATCAATCTGTGGTTGTTGCGCGGCGACGAGAGCCTGGAACTGATGCATCAATCGGGGTTTGATCCGACGACGCCGGCAGGCTGTGTGCAAAAACCGGGCGAAGGAATTCCCGGCAATGTTTCAGACGACGGCGAAGCGGTATTGATTGTAGGCCCCGACGACCCGCGGCTTGGTGCTCGCAGCACTGCTAGCGCGCCGGACGGTGTTTCGTCACTGATCGTCGTCGCAATCATGGACCGCGGCGCACTGGTCGGTGTGGTTGAAGCCATCAACAAACTCAATGCCACACCCTTTGACGACGACGACGTTTTTGCGCTATCAAGCGTCACCGAAACTGCTTCGACGGCGCTGCACAATGCCAGCCTGCTGATGGCCGAACGCAAAGTCGAAATATTGGAGACGTTGGTAACCGTCAGCCACGAAATTACTTCCACGCTGAATCTGGAGCGCATGCTGCAGACCATCGTAAACGCGCCGCAGGCGGTAATTCCTTACGAGCGCTCGGCAATCGCGTTGGAGCAGCGCGGCAGATTCAAGCTCAGCGCCGTTACCGGCCTCACGCAGGTAAACGCCGACGCACCGGACATCGCGCCGTTGAACGGTATTTTGCAATGGGCGGCACTAGCCGAAGAGATCGTCAACGTGCGGCAACACGGCGATGAAATCGACAGCGATCGCGAAGAGACGCGCGCCAAATTCAAACAATATTTTGCCGAATCCGGCATGCGCGGATTTTATGCGATGCCTCTGAACGACGATACCGGGCGAGTTGGAATTCTCAGCCTGGAAAGCAGCGATCCGGATTTTCTTTCACCGGTGCACATCGAATTGCTGCAGGTGCTCGCGGGACAAGCCACCGTGGCCCTGCGTAATGCCCAGATGTACAAGGAAGTTCCGTTCATTTCCGTCCTCGAGCCGGTGCTGGAACGCAAGCGCAAGTTCATGGCGCTCGAGAAAACCCGTCGTGTCTCCATGATGATTGTCGCTGCCGCCGCTGTGTTATTCCTTGTGGTTTTGCCTCTTCCCATGCGCCTGGCGGGTGACGCCACAGTCGGTCCAGCCCAGCGCGCCCAAGTACAGCCGGAGTTCGAAGGTGTGGTCGGAAAAGTCTTTGTTCGCGAAGGAGAATTGGTAAAACGCGGGCAGGTACTCGCCGAAATGGACGCATGGGATCTGCGCTCCGCCCTGGCTTCCGCCGAAGCCAAATACCAGGCCGCCTTGCTGCAAATGAACCACGCTTTGGCCACCAATGACGGCGCGGAGAGCGGAATTCAGCGTGTTCAAGCGGACTATTGGAAAAATGAAGTGGCGCACGCCGAGGAACTCTTGGGCCGCGCCCAGCTCCGCTCCCCGATCGACGGTGTGGTCGCTACGCCACATGTGGCGACCTTTGCAGGTCGCAGGCTACAATTCGGCGAAACTTTCGCAGAGGTGGTAGACACTTCAAGCGCGATGGTGGACGTGGCCATTGATGCCGCGGATGTCGGCATGCTCCGCAACGGAGAAAACGCCGCCATCAAGCTGAATAGCTATCCCACGCGCACGTTTCACGGCACGGTCGCTGTGGTCAGTCCTAAGGCCGAAGTGCAGGGCGACGCGAGAGTATTTTTTGCGCGCGTCGCGATTCCCAACTATGACGGAGCGATGCGTTCTGGCATGGAAGGGCGGGGAAAGATTTCTTCGGGATGGCGCACTTCGGGCTATGTTCTGTTTCGCAAGCCCGTGCTGTGGCTGTATTCCCGTGCCTGGGATTGGTTCGGCTGGTGAGGATGAACTATATGAAAGGTAGCCACAACTTATTCTTTGTCTTATTTGTTACTGTGCCCATCCTTTCTGGATGTGGGGACGCAAAACCGGAGACACCAGTCGCCACGCCGGCCCCAGTAGTAAGTATCCCTGCGGAGACGCCTGCGCATACAGCCGCTAGCGGTTCCAGCTTCGAAGGCTTGGCAATCACCGGCCCACTCGTTGTAGAACACCAGGTGGACGTCACCGCGCAGCGCGATGGAATGGTCGTCAGCATCTCCGTAGACGCCGGAGCTCGCGTAAGAAGCGGCGGCATTCTGGCGCGATTGGACGACCGCCAGCTGGTCGCCAACTTGGAAGCGGCCAAAGCCAAAACCCGAAGCATCGAAGCCGACTTGAAAAATTGGCAAGCCGAAGCGGAAGTGCTCAAAGCCGACTATGTGCGCGCGCAGCGGCTCTGGAACGAAAAATTGATCGCGGAGGAACAACTGCAGCATGCCCAGTACAAGGCGGAATCCGATCAGTGGGACATAATGCGGGTCAAGGAACAACTCAATACGGCCAGAAATGAAGAGCGTTCGCTTGAGCTGGAGGCCGAAAAGACCCACGTCATGGCTCCGTTCTCCGGTTTGATTGCTCGCCGTTATGTGCGCGAAGGGCAGTCCGTCAGCAAAGGAGACCGCCTGTTCTGGGTGACCGCCGAAGGCCCGTTGCGCGTCAGATTCACTCTTCCGGAAAAATATTTGGGACGTCTGAAAAAGGGGCAGGAACTTCCGCTCACCTCGCCCGATTTACCGGAGTCCAAAAACACGGCAAAAGTCGTGCAAGTCAGTCCGGTCGTTGATCCTTCCAGCGGCACCATCGAAATTCTGGCGGAAGTAATTGGCGCCCATCAGGAGCTGCGGCCGGGCATGACCGTGGTGGTCCACGTCGCCAGCCTGCGATGAATCTCACCCGAGCTTTGGACGTGGCGCTGCCGGAAATTCCGGCTCGTGCTCTCTCGCAGCGATTGCCACGCGTTGACCCCAAGGCCACCTTTCGCGAACATCTCGAGGATGGCGAGCGCGTGGTCCGCGTTTACACGCCGAGTTCCGGCTTCATGTTCAGGCTCACTCCCGCTCAATGGGCTTTGGCGCAACTTTTTGATGGAAATCGCAGCTATCGTGAAATCGCAGAGCTCTATTCGCAGCAGACGGGCGAATTTTACGATGAACAGGCCGTCGCCGATTTTTCCGCGGAGCTGGAAAACGCCGGATTCTGGTTCCGCACCGCGCAAGAGAAAAACGTGCTGTTGCTGCTGCAAAGCAAAGAAGAACGTCGCAAGAATCTGAAGGCCAAGAATCGTTACTCCGATCTGTCCGTAATTATCTTCCCGGCTTACAATCCGGATCGCTGGCTCACCAAGCTGTATTCGAAAACCCGATTTATTTACACCCGCTGGTTCACCGTATTGACCTTGCTTTCCTTTGCCTTTACTGCGGGCATTACCATAAGCCATTGGTCAGAAATTGGCCGTGACACCGCGCAGTTTTACAATTTCACCGACAAGACCTTTGCCGACATCCTGGTACTTTACGCTCTGGGAATGATCGTGGTGGCTGTCCACGAGTATGCGCACGCCCACGCCTGCAAGCACTGCGGCGGCCGTGTTCCGGCCATGGGATTTGCGCTGATCTTCCTGACTCCCGCTTTTTATACCGACACCACCGAAGGCGCGGTGATGGGCACGCGCTCGCAGCGCTTGGTGATTGCACTTGGCGGGATCTGGGCCGAGCTGATGCTCTGTTCGATCGCCACGCCCATCTGGTGGTTGACCGCTCCGGGCACTCTGGTCCACGACGGAGCCTACTTCATGATGATGCTTACCGGCATCGTCTCCCTGATCGTGAATTGGAATCCACTTATGAAACTCGACGGCTATCACATGTTGTGCGAGATCATCGGGATCGCGGAACTGAAAGAAGAATCAACTGCCTATCTCGCCGGATGGGTCAAACGGAATATCTGGCGGCTGCCCGTAGAAGTGCCTTATGTTCCAAAGCGCCGCCGTCTTGGCTTCACCGTCTACGCACTACTTTCCGGGGCCTATAGCTATACGGTTCTTTACGTCGTAGCGCGTTTTGCGGGAAACGTGTCCAGGAACTTCAGTCCCGAATGGGCATTCATTCCAGAATATGGGGTGGCTCTGCTCGTTTTCAAATCTAGAATTCGCCTGCTGGTGAACTTTATGAAACTCGTTTATCTGGATAAGAAGGATCGCGTGCGTGCCTGGGTTGGGTCCCACCGCTCCATTCTGACCGCTGCGGCCCTGCTGGCATTCTTGTTGCTCCCCCTATGGCATCAATCCACCTCCGGCAACTTCGTATTGGAACCTGCGCAGCGGGCCATTGTCCGTCCACTCGTTCCGGGATTGCTGGAAAATGTCTACGTTCGGGAGGGCATGTCCGTAGTCGCTGGGCAGAGGCTGGCAAAGCTCCGCAACCTGCCACTGCAATCGAATGTCGCCGAAGCTCAGGCCCAATATGAGGTGGCAACTCATCGCGCCATCCTTGCCGCCCTGCACTACGGGGATTTCGGCGCTGCAGCTAAAGAGGGGGAAAGACTTGCCGCCAAATCCGAGCAACTACACCTGGAAGCCGCCAATCTCGATATTACCAGCCCTATCTCCGGGAAAATCTTAACTGCCAGGATACAAGACCGTGTTGGTTCCTATCTCACCGCAGGCTCCGAATTACTGGAAGTCGCCGACCTTGGCAAACTTCGCGCGCGCATCTATGTTTCCGAATACGACATGTACAAAGTGCGGGAAGGCGCGCCGGCAAAGCTGCAGGTCGAAGAAGTAATCGGAATCGAGCAATCTCGAGCCAGCTCCATCACCCCGGTTTCCCAATCCAGCGACGAAACCGTAGTGGATCAAAGCAAATTCAAGGGCCTTCATGCCCCCCAATTTTATTTGGTCGAATTGGCTGTCTCGGGCGCGGATGGCAGGCTGCAGCCGGGGATGGTCGGCGTGGCAAGAATTTATGGTAAGCGGAAGAGTTTGGCCGGACTGGGGCTGGACACGCTGCGAATTCTGCTGGGCCGCAAAATCTGGTAAGCCGGAATCAATTCTCAAAAGAAGAAAGGCGAGGTGGGCTGGGCGCCTCCTCGCCTTATCTTCATTCGCGACCGGATTGTTTTGGCCGCGCGAACTTCGCGTTAGGCTTTCTTGAAGCTGACATTCTTTCTGAGGCTGACAGCGTTCTTGGCGCTGACGGTGTTCTTGGCGCTGATGGCATTCTTGGCGGTGATCTTCATCAAGCTGACAGTGTTCTTGGCGCTGATGGCATTCTTGGCATTCACTTGGCGCATCGAAGCTACCTTGCTGCCCTTGGCGTCAACTTCGTGCGTGCTGCCGCTCGCAACGTTGGCCTTCTTCGCCGTCTTCAAAGTGCTGATTAGTGATTTCTTTTGGATGGACATTGTTAAGCACCCCGCTCCTTAAAATTTTGTCTTTATTGCAGACATCTATCTCCATGCAGGATGCGTGCCAAAGTTCGCGTTCGCCCCAGTCCGAACTGGCCGCATAGAAAACAAATCACTTACGTCTCTCCTTGCTCTCCGCGGCTGCTGGCTACAAGCGATTTTTTCATCTCTGGTTAAAAATTAACCGCCCGTAGGTTAAAATTTCACCTTTTCACTGCAGTTTGTGCTTCCGGCACAGGTATTTCATCCGCTGCCCGTCGATCTGCATCAGCGCCGCCGCTGCACTCTTCCTTCCGCCCGTGCGCCGCAACGCTGCGGTGAGGTACGCCACTTCGATCCGTTCCATTTCGGCATCGAAGTCCACGCCTTCCTCGGGAATCAGGATGGCTTCCTGCCCGCTCGCGCTGTGCCGAATCAGGTTTTGAGGAAGGTGTTCGGCCGTGATAGTCGGCCCGCTGACCATCACCACCAACCTCTGAATCAGATTTTCCAGTTCGCGAACGTTGCCCGGCCACGGGTACTCCTCCAAAATCTCCAGTACCTCGGGTTGTACCGTCTTGAGGGGCTTCTTTGCGGCCGCGCAGTAATTACGCAGAAAGTGGTCTGCCAGCAGTGCCACATCACCGTCTCGGTCGCGCAACGGCGGTACCAAAATGGGCACCACATTGATCCGGTAGTAGAGGTCTTCGCGGAATTGCCCTTTGCGAACCAGGTCTTCCAGGTCGTCATTCGTAGCGCAGACCAGCCGAAAATCAATCTTCTTTGATGCCCGCCCCCCGACCCGCTGAACGGTCCGCTCCTGCAACACCCGCAGCAGCTTGCTCTGCAGCCCAGGATTCAGCGTCGTTATCTCGTCCAGAAACAGCGTGCCGTTTTGCGCTGACTCAATCAGCCCGGCGCGCGCCGTATCCGCTCCGGTGAACGCACCCTTTTCATAGCCGAAAAGCTCCGATTCGATCAGCGATTCCGGCAGCGCCGAACAATTCAGGCAAATGTACGGCTGACCCGCCCGGTCGCTTGACTGCACAATCGCGTTGGCGATCAGTTCCTTCCCGGTCCCGCTTTCTCCGCGCAGCACTACCGTGGTATTGCTGTCCGCCACCGCTTGAATCGTCTGATAAAGCTTTTGCATTACGCTGCTGGCGCCGATCAGCGAACAAAACGCCGATTTGCTTTCCAGTTGCTGAACAACTCGCCGGCCTTCCATCTCGTGGGCCCGCTTTTCGATGGCGCGAGCCAGCACGCTTCGCAACTCCTCATAATTTACCGGCGCCAGTACGAACTCGTCAGCGCCGGCCTGGCTAGCGCGCAGCGGCAAATTGTGATCGCGCGAACGCGTCATCGCCACCAATACGATGTCGTCGCGAATCGCGCGAATTTCCTGCAGCACCTCCACTCCGTCACGCGCACCTCCGCCAACGCTTTCCATTTCGAACAACATGGATTGCAGCGTCGGGTCCTCGACCGCCTCCTTGATGGCTTGTTCGGTATCCGCAAGGGTTGCCCGAAACGCCGGCAGCAGTCCGCGCCGCATTTCTGGAAATGTGGAAGGGTCGGCAATAACCACAGCCACCGAATAACTTTCGCCTTGCGCTGGATTCATTTCGATGGCCATGAGCAGAGGGGCGCGATTATAAAGGAACGGTTTTCCGGAGCAAAGTCATTCTGCTTCGCACCCGCATGTTGGCTCATTCTGAACCCAGGATTTTCTGTTTACGAAATTTCCACTTCGCTTTAGCTTGGTAGGTGTATCAGGTTCCGGCCCGGAAGGATGATTGTGATTTCCGAACACCAATCCCCGCAAAAAAGCCCTTTCAAGAATCCCCTAATGTACTCGTCTCTTCTGATTTTCGTCGTCGCCGCCTACGTCGCGTGGATTCTCCTTTCGCGCCATCAGGCAAATCGTGCTTATGAGCAGCACGCCGAACAAGCTCAAGCCAAAAAGCAGCACGAAAATGATCAGGCAGCCATCGACCAACTCGGTGGCAGCGAACTCGCCATCCAGATGCTCTATGCCACGCCGAGGATCCGTCGCGGTGAAACCGCCCAGGTTTGTTACGGCGTGGCCAACGCGAAGACCGTCACGCTGCAGCCACAGTCCGGCCAGGTATGGCCATCGCACAACCTCTGTGTCGATATAAAGCCATTAAAAACAACTGCTTACACCCTGACGGCGACCGGCACAGATGGCCAAAGCGTCTCCCAACAGGTCACCGTCGAGGTCCACTGAAACTGTAAAAACGGCGCTTGTTCCAGCAATTTCTCCCCATCTATACTTAATACTGCGCGGGGGCGGTTTATACATCCCTCCCCCGCGAATCTTTTTTTGGTGAAGGCTCATGTCCGACCCTATCGCGAAGATCAAAAAGAAGTTGCAGGACGAAATCGACCAACTCGACCACGAGTTGAACGTGGATTTGCCCAAGGAAATTGCGGTAGCACGCGCGCACGGCGATCTTTCCGAAAACGCCGAGTACAAGTATGCCAAGGAGCGCCAGGGCTTCGTCAACGCGCGCATCGCTCAGTTAAAAAAGCGCATGGGCGATTTAGGCATGCTGAACTTGACCAACATTCCCACCGACCGCTCCGGTTTCGGCTCCAAGATTGTGGTCATTGATACCCAGAAGGACGTACGCATCGAATACAAGCTGGTCAGCAGCGAAGAGGCTGACGTCGAAAAAGGTTTCATCTCCACTACTTCCCCCATCGGCCGCGCCCTGCTGAACCGCAAAGTCGGCGACGAAGTCCAGGTCACCACGCCCGCGGGCAGCAAAGAGTTTGAAGTCATCGAACTTCAGACAATTCATCAGCTCGAATAGTAGAATCACCCGAGTAACCAAATCAGTCGTCCAGCCGTTTAATCTTTTGAGGCATCTCACGTTCTAGTGAGGCGGTATGTATTGGGGTACAGGATCAGCGCTCGGCTTGCTCGCATTAATTGGCTACGCGGTTTTTGTCTGCGGGGCCATTATGCTCTGGACCAACCGGTTCGATGTTCCAGTCTGGGTGCACGATGAAGTGGGTGCCGTCCGCCGCAAGATTGTGCTCCACGCCGTTTCTGGCCTGGGTCGCGGTCTCCGCGAGGAAATCTCCTGTAAAGCCTGCCCCAGCTGCTTCATCAGAAGTCTTGCTCGCCCCTCACGCCGTAAAATCAATCGCGGAGCCATCCTTTTGGCAATTGGTCCGCTCCTTCTCCTCCTTGACTTACTCATTTAGCCGAAATTTTTGTTCCCGCAAGGCGCATAAGACAAAAGTCGCGCCAGCCAGCCGGCTTTTGAGCCGGGCGTATCCTCCTTTACAATTCTCTTCGCGATGAAACCCTCTCTGATCGTTCACGGCGGCGCCTGGGACATTCCCGACGAAGCCGTCGAAGCCTGCAACAACGGCTGTCGCAACGCGCTAGCCGTCGGGTGGAGCATTCTCTCTTCCGGCGGCTCCGCGCTCGAAGCCGTCGAAGCCGCTATCGTTATCTTGGAAGACGATCCGGTCTTCGACGCCGGCTACGGCTCCCATCTCAATCGTGATGGCCAAGTCGAATGCGACGCCATTGTCATGGATGGAACTTCACTCCGCGCCGGAGCGGCAGCCGGTTTACACCGCTTGAAGAATCCCATCCGCCTCGCGCGGAAAATCCTGGAAGAATGTCCGCACATGATGCTGATTGCGGAAGGCGCGGAGCGTTTCGCCAAAGATTCCGGCCTTGCGCTCTGCAAACCCGAAGAACTCGTCAGCGAAGCCGAATGGCAGGCCTATCTCCGCTGCAGCAAAGATGAACACGCCGCCGAACATCATCGCGGTCACGAACAGGGGACGGTCGGCGCCGTAGCCCTCGACCAGCAAGGCCGACTTTTCGCCGCCACTTCCACCGGAGGCACGTGTTGCAAACTTCCCGGCCGTGTCGGTGATTCTCCGCTGATCGGCTGCGGTTGCTACGCCGATGCGCAAGCAGGCGGCGTTTCCTGTACCGGCTACGGCGAAGCCATCATGAAAATTGTTATGGCCAAAACCGCCGTGGATTTTCTGCGGCGCGATTCACATGCCGCCGAAAATAATCTCGCCGCTGCCCAACGCGCGGCGACCGATGCCGTACAGCTCCTCGCTGATCGCGGCAAAGGAACCGGCGGCCTCATCCTTCTCGATCGCTCCGGCACGCCCGCATTTGCCTTCAACACGCCTCGCATGGCTTATGGCTATGTAAACCCGGACGGTAGCTTCGTCACCGCGACATAAGCCGCTCAATGTGCTTTCCTCTTTTTTTCTTTGTGATGGTATAAGTCCGCGACCGAGTACGTCACGCCGCTAAAAAAAGTGGCTCGCGGCAGGTGTCCATAGGCCGCGAAATAAACTCCAGTGTCCAAAACTAGTCGAGAGGACCAGTTATAGGTTGCAGCTCCCATGATCGTCATCGTTGCGGGAGTGGTCGTGTTGGCACGGCTGAATCCGGCAATTTCTCCCGTCACGCCCCACTTTTCCGTAATTGGGTGTGAGTACGCGAGCGCCGTAAAATAATCGCGGTCGAATCCGCTCGCTCCCGGCCGCCCCAGCCATTGCGCTGTCTCGTTGAAATCAAAATGATGCTTCCCGAAATCCTGGCTGAGCAGGATTCCCGCCGAATGGCCCACCGCACCCGCGCCGACATTAGCAGTGGCGGTCGGAATGGTAGCCGTGTACAGCACTGATAGTGTGGGGTGCCAGCCCTTCTCCTCGATGATCTTGTACTTGAAACCGGCGCCGGAATCCCCGCGCCCCGCCACTCCCGCATCGCGCTCAATGGGATTGTTCCCGAAACGCAACTCCAGATTCTTTGTCAGTCCAAACTTCAGCAGCCCGTTGATATTCTCGTGGCCTTCGGCAGCCTCCATGCCATACTCGATTTCGAAAACCCCGGACTGCACCGACTCCGCGGTCGTCGAAAATGTCGGGCGATTCGGCACCGCCGTAATTTGATCGGGTATGTCGTTGCGATTGACTTGAGAATTCTGGCCGGTATTGTTTGGCGTTTGCGCTGGTGACACTACACAGCCCAGCAAAAGCAAACATCCCACAATCAGTGCTTCCGCAGCCGGCCGGGCATGATAGATGAATGTCATCGCCTATGCTGAAAAAAAGCTTAGCAGCGCAGCGTGATTGCGGCAAAAAAGCCTCACGCAATTCAGAAGAATTGCTTACATAATATCAGGCGAACGTGATGCCTCCAGAAAATCCCAACTTTGCGATGGCAGGGCTATGCTCGCAGTGCCAGCACGCTCGCCTTGTCGAGTCCAATAAGGGCTCAACCTTCCTTCTCTGCGAACTGAGCAAGACCGACTCGCGCTTTGCAAAGTATCCTCGCCTGCCGGTGCTCTCGTGCAGCGGGTACCAGCGCCGGGATTCGGGCGAAAAAAGCCGCTAGCTACTATCGGCGGGCAGACATCACATTCTGGTGAGCGACGGAAAATCAGCCGATCGCCAGGAATATTTGCCCGTGATGGCAGGAGCCAACCAAACTTACGAGGACGTTTTTCCTCTTGCCCAATAAAAAATGGCGGCTGAGTACGATCGCTCAGCCGCCACTCTTATCGCGAATCGCTTAGCTACCGCAACTCGCAGAGTTTGCCGCGCAAGCGCTCGCTTCACCGAGCAGCGTCTGGCTGTCGCTGATGAGCTGCTTGGCCTGCTGTTCGTTGATGGAAACGCCGCCGAATTCAGCGCCCTCCAGGATGGACTTGATTTGCGAGGCCAAAGCATCGCGCTGCGAAGTCCACGACGCGATCTTGGCTTCCAGTTTGTTGTAAACGGCATCGCCATCGGAGCTGCTCTGTATGGCGAAGGTGGAAACGACCAGGGTGCTCTGCGACAGAGCTCCAAAGGGAGCGTTGATCTGTTTATAGGCCTGGCCGAGACGCAGCAGGGTTTCAGAGTGCGCGTGCAGGTTGCTGGAGAGCGTGTTCTGATCCACCATTTCCAAAATCACGCGGCCGTCGTGCTGATAGTCGTCCTTGAGCCCGAGCAGGTACAGCATGGTCGGGCGCAGGTCCACGTGGTCGGTGAAAAAGTCGGTGGGCTGGCTGACGCCGATGTTGCGCACTCCGGGGCCGGCCATAGCGATGTAAGTGCGGGCGATTTCGGGTTGAATGTCGCCGTGATTCCATGCGAAGCCGGGGCCGACGACTGGCGTGGTGTTGCCGGTAATTTCAAAGAAGAAATTGGGATCGCCGAACATGGTGAACGTGGGATCGCGGTTGGGATCGAAGCTGGAGCTCATGTGGAGCAGTTTCTGCCCAACTTTGTCGACGACAGCGCCTTGGAGTTCGGTGCCGAGGCCCGCGCCCATGATGTTTTCGCTCAGGCCGGTGTGTGGATTGACGGCGCTGACGCTGGTCATGGTTTTTTCCAAATGGCGGACGGCCGGTGAACTGGGATCTGGGTTTCCCTGGACGAAAGTGGTAGCGGCGTCGTCGAAGTGAAAGGAAAACGGAGTGGAGTCGCCAGCGGCGGTGGTGACGGCGGTGAGATCGAGATCGACTTCGCCAACGCCGTTCGTACCGTAGGTGCAGGGGATATCGGGAACGACTGCGCCGTTCACGATTTTGGCGCCATCGCAGTTTGCCGGGCTGGGAGCGCCGCCGACAAAATGGTCGCCTTCGTCGGGCGTGAAGATAAAGAGAGTGTTGCTTTGGTCGATGCCGGCGGCTTTGAGGTTGGCGAAGAAGGTCCCGAAGGCGGTGTTGTAGTCAGCAAGCTGTTTTACATAGGCGGCTTCGCCTGGGCCAAAAGTGTGGGCCGGGCTGAGCGTGGCGCCTTCTTCATTGTCGTGGGCGTCGGCGATGTATGCGAAGACCACGGGGATGCCTTTCTTGAGCATAGTTTCGACGACGGCGAGAGTCTGAGCCGGTGTGGGATCGAAATTAAGCTGGTTGAAGCCGGTTAGAGCAACGCCGTTGTAATCGGTGAGGCCGCCGAGGGCAGGCGCGATGTACTTCAGGCCGAAGAGAGCCTGATAGCCGGTGTAGGAACCGGGTTCGCTGGGCAGAAGATCGCTAACGGCGTTGTTTTGCGGTGTGCAGAAGGCGCTGCCGAGCGCGCAGTGGATGGCGACGCCCGTGAAGTCGTTGGCTTGGTTGCTGCCGGTTTCAGCGGCTTGCGTGGAGTTTGCGCCGAATACTTTTTTCACATCGAAGGGCTGGCGTTCAAGAACGATGTTGGCGGTCGAGAAAGCGCCAACGTCACAACCGGCGCGCGTGAATGGAACCCAGGGCGCGGGCACATTCAAACCGGCGGGAGTAGTGAGGGCGAAACTGTTGTCCGCAGTGGCGGGAGTAATGTCTGAGACCAGGTCGGTCCAGTAAAAAAAAGCAGAAGGAAAGAGGCCAGTGCCGGCGGGCGAGAAGTCCCCGAAGCTGTTGGCGATGAAGATGCTCGTGTTATCGGAATAGAGGCCGGTCTGCGTGGTGAGAATGCCGTTGGCGGTGTGCGAGATGAGAACGGTGTGATCGCCGGTGTCGAGAGCGCCATTCTGCTTGATGAAGTTAAGCAGGTTGGGCATCTGTTCGAAATCGGAGGGGACGTTGGGGTTGTCGCGCGTGAAATGCACGTTGTCGAACTCGATGTAGACGACGTGTTTGATTTTGCCTGAAGGCGAATTCAACTGACATTGAGCGTGAGCCGAAGCTGCGAGTCCCATCGCCAGCAACCCACAGCTAAGGGCCGACCTCAGACTGCGCCAAAACTTTTTTGCTCGATGCATTTCCCATCCTCCTGAATGATCCATTCACTAGACCGGGCGAACCTTATATTCATACCTGGCTTTTGTGACGAGGCTGGGAACGCAAGATTAATCCTTTATTTCACCGTAAAGAAAGGCCTCAAAGAAAAGTGCTGGAAGTTCTGTGGAAAAGCCGAACTGTTACAGTACTCCTAGCCGTTGCCTCTCATTCGTTCAATGCACTTCCTGAGTGGTGTTTAAGCAAGGCCCACTGCCGGGCCAGCGAAAGCGGCGCAATGGTTGGCATCAAATACTCCACTGTGTTAGCATCCGCGGCGGGTTGCACACTTCGGTGTGCTTCCCGAACAGGAGAACGGACCAGGGGATTTTTCGATTGTCCTTCGCCTCGATGCGTCGCAAAATATTTTGAGCTGGCGCGAAGAGACCCAGGTAACAGCGCGACATTCGCCGGCGCGAATTTCCGCTGCACAGCAAGCGGCCACGCTCTCCTTCCCCAGCAGATAACTCACTCAGGCGCAGGCCCGCGCCTGCCATTGCGACAGGACGGACCTCGCCTGCACGCCACGAGCGGCGCAGATTGGGAGGTCTGTATGAAGACGTATCTCACTAAGGACATTCGCAACGTTGGCATTGTCGGCCACGGCGGCACCGGCAAGACGCAACTGGTGTCGTCGTTGCTCTTCACCGCGGGCATGACTCCGCGCTGGGGAAAAGTTGCGGAAGGCACAGCCATCACCGATTTTGACGAAGAAGAAATTGCCCGGAAAATATCCACGCAAACCGCTCTGGCCTATGCCGAATGGCCCTGCACCCTCTGCTCCGGCGCGAACGTAAAAATTAATTTTCTCGATCTTCCCGGTTACGGCACCTTCATCAACGAAACCAAGGCCTCGCTCATCGCCCCGGATTGCGCCCTGATCTGCGTGGATGCGCACGTCGGCACGCAAGTCACCACCGAAAAAGATTGGGACTTCTGCCTCGAATACGACATTCCCCGCGCCTTCGTGCTCACTTGGATGGATCGCGAACTTTCCAGCTTCGAACGCTCCATGGAATCGCTGCAGCAGGCGTTCGGCCGCAGCGTCGTCGCGCTGCAACTGCCCATCGGCACCGAACGCGGATTCCGCGGTGTCATCGATCTCGTCGCCATGAAAGCGCACTTCTACACTCCCGACGGCGACGGCAAACCCAAGATTGAAGAAATTCCCGCGGCCCTTGCCGAAGACGCCAAAGAAGCTCACGAACGCCTGGTCGAAATGGTTGCCGAAGGCGACGACGAGTTGATGGAGGAATTTTTTCGCGAGGGCACCATCCCCATCGAAGATCTGATTCCCGGCGTGCGCAAAGCCATCGTCGCCGAAAAAATCGTTCCCGTGCTGATGATTTCCGCCGCGCACAATATCGGCAATGCCAGTCTGCTTACATTCCTCGCGGACGTCTTTCCTCATCCCGATGAGCACGAAGAAGAGGGCTACACCGAGCCAAGCGGAAAGGGCAATCGCGTCGCACGCAAATACGACGACGCGCAACCGCTTTCCATCTTCGTTTTCAAAACCATGGCCGATCCCTTCGCCGGTCGCATCAACTATTTCAAAGTGAAAAGCGGCGTCCTGAAAAACGACGCTACCGTCACGAATTTCAATCGCGGCACCCAGGAAAGGATGCAGCACACTCAGGTTGTGCAAGGGAAAGCGCTGACTGAAGTCGGCGAACTCCACGCCGGTGACATTGGCGCAATCGCAAAATTAAAAGACACTCTCACCGGCGACACGCTAGGCGATAAAAACGCACCGGTTTTTTATAAACCGGCGCAGATCCCGGAACCCTCCATCACTTTCGCCGTTGAGCCAAAAACCCGCGCCGACGAAGACAAAATCGGCGTGGCCATCCACAAAATTCTGGAAGAAGATACCGCCCTGCGTTTTTCTCGCGATCCGCAAACCAAGGAATTTCTGCTCGCCGGCTCCGGCCAGCAGCACATCGAAGTTGTCGTCGCCAAACTCCACAAACGCTATCATGTGGACCTCACGCTCAAGCCACCAAAAGTTCCCTATCGCGAAACCATTCGCGGACGCGCCGACGTCGAAGGCAAACACAAAAAGCAGTCCGGCGGCCACGGGCAGTTCGGCGTTTGCCGCGTCAAGTTCGAACCTGCCGAACGCAACAAAGGCATCGAATTTGTTGACGATATTTTCGGCGGCGCGATTCCGCACAACTGGATCCCCAGCGTCGAACGCGGTATTCGTGAAGCCGCCGTCCGCGGTTTTCTCGCCGGCTTTCCCATGACTGACTTTCGCGCCACTCTCTACGACGGCAAATATCACGACGTCGATTCGTCAGACATCGCATTCAAAATTGCCGGTTCTCTCGCCTTTAAGGAAGCCATGAAGGTCGCGCGCCCCGCTTTGCTCGAACCGATCATGCACGTCGAAGTTTACGGTCCGGATCAATATTCCGGCGACCTGATGGGCGATCTCAGCTCGCGCCGCGGGCGCATCGCGGGCAGCGAAGTTCGCGGCCACACGGTAGTCATCAAGGCGCAGGTGCCGCTGGCCGAAATGCTCTCCTACGCCACGGATCTCACTTCCATGACGCAGGCACGCGCCAGCTATTCCATGGAATTTTCCCACTATGACATTGTGCCAAACGAATTGGCCGACAAGGTGATCGCCTCTCACAAGTCCGCCCACGGCGAACAATTAGTAGAAGAAGAAGCGTAAGCTTCGCTTCGTCGGGTGTAGCGGCACCTTCGGGTCGCCAACTTTGCATCATGTAAAGCCGGGCTTTAGCCCGGCTCCGTTAGGCCGGGGCGTTCACAACGCACGCCGCCTTTCATCCCTTACGAAAACCTCGGCAAAAACATCCCCGTATGCTGCCGATGCTCCAGAAATCCATCCCCAAATTCCTGCGACAAAAACGCTTCTTCCCGCCGCGCTTTGCGATAAAGCGCCACCAAGGCGAACGCAAATCCAATCATTCCACTCAGCATTCCCTGGATCATCGCCGTCGCCAGCAATGCCGCCAGCATCCCCGTATAGATAGGATGGCGAATCCAACGGTACGGCCCGCGTCGAATCAATTGATGATTGGTTTTGATGGTCACCGTGCCGCTCCAATTGCTTCCCAAAGTCAGCCGCGCCCACACCGCGAACAGCAATCCAAGAATCGTCACCATCAAGCACAGCAATAACAAGAATGGATTCGCGGAAATAATAGGCCGCGTCAGCCACGCTCCGCCAAACCCTTCCCGAAAAATCAGTGTGAATCCCAACAGCGCCGGAAGCAGATGTTCGATACGTTGTGCCGCGCTCTCGCGCCGCTTCGTGGACTTGCTGAAAAACGCCATCGCCAGCCACCACACCGCCCAAATCGTCCAGGCTTCTTCTGCAAAGTGCATAGCCTGCCGCGAATTCAACGTGAACCCTGCTGGAAGCAATTGCACCAGCAGCGATGCCATCGAGTGGCCATATCCCCTTGTGAAGAGTTGCACCACGAGCATAGTTACCTCCATGCCGCCTTTTTAGCATCTGTTCCAGAACTCGCAATCTGATTTGATTTTTTCTCCAGCGCAGCGATCCATTTTCGTTCCGCGCGCACTTCCGCGATCAGGAAGTCCACAACCTCCAGCCCCCACGCGCCCGCATTTATCGCCGTCAGATTTTGCCGCAGCCCGGCGAACCGCTCTTCTCGCGCCACAAGCCACCTCGAGCGCTCCGCAAGAATTCGCTTTCTGGTTTCCGGAGTCAGTGCCCCGAACAATCCCACCCGCAACCTGAATTCATTCGCCGAAGCCGCTTCCTTTTCTCCAAATTGATTCAGGCGCCGAAAAAGTTCCTTGTTCCCTGGAAGCGTCAGCGAATACACCGCGCGTGTCTGTCCCCGATGCCCCGCTTCAGCGCGCCGCCGGACCCAACCCTCCGCTACGAACTTTTTCATCAGCGGATAAACCAGATTGTTATGCATATCGCCGTGACCAGTGGCCAGTCCGCCAAGCTTCTTCAACACCCAGCCATGCTTTGGCCCGTCCAATAGCGCCGCCAGTAGAATTAGATCATTCATGACACAATCAGTATTGACCTATAATCAGTTCTTGTCAACGGCCGTGCATCTATACGTTTGGTCCATCGTGCGACGCCAATTTGGTCCTTGCCGCGGCAAATTCGCCTTCCAAAATGGTGGCACCATGAAAACCCGGAAAACTCCCAACCACCGCCAAGATGCTGGCCCCCGCACACTCGCCATTCACGCCGGAGAACCCAGAAAGCACGGCGTCGGCGCCCCTGTAGGCACCGAAATTTGTCGCACCGCCAATTTCACGTTTTCTTCCACCGCGGAAATGAAGCGCTGGGCCGAAGGAAAAAGCAAAGCCTACATTTACACTCGCTACGGCAATCCCACTCTTGGCGTCGCCGAGGAAAAAATCGCCGCCCTCGAAGGCGCCGAAGCAGCCGTAGTCACATCGAGCGGAATGGCCGCAATTTCCTCCGCGCTGCTTGGCGCGCTAAAACACGGCGACGAAGTCATTTCCACCGCGCAACTTTACGGCGGCACCTATCGCCTGATGCGCGACGTTTTCCCGGACATGGGCATCACTGTTCGCCAGGTGGAAACTTCACTCCAAGGCATCGAAACTCTCGTTACGCCGCGCACCAAGGTTCTCTACGTCGAAACGCCCACCAATCCCACCCTGCGTCTCGTCAATCTGGAAAAAGCCATTGCTTTCGCCCGCAAGCACCACCTGGTCTCCATCATTGACAATACTTTCGCAACTCCCATCCTGCAGAAACCGCTGCGACTCGGTTTCGACATGGTCGTCCACAGCGCCACTAAATATCTGGCCGGCCATTCGGACATCATCGCTGGCGCCGCGGCCGGCAGTCACAAGTGGATGGACCGCGTCCGCCACATGGTCATTTATCTCGGCGGCTCGATGGATCCCGGCGCTGCGTTTCTGCTCATCCGCGGAATGAAAACCATGGGCGTACGCGTTCAGCAGCAATGCGCCAACGCCATGGCCATCGCAAAGTTTCTCGAAAATCATCCCAAGGTCGCACATGTCCACTATCCCGGATTGAAATCGCACGCCGACCACGCGCTCGCCAAAAAACAAATGAAGGGTTTCGGCTCGATGCTGGCTATCGATTTAAAAAGCGGATTGCCCGCAGCGCGCAAATTCTGCGACCGCGTCCAATTATTTCTTCTGGCCGCCAGCCTTGGCGGAGTCGAATCCCTGGTGGTCCTTCCCATCTACAGCTCGCATTACAGAATGAGCCCCGGCGAACTAGCCGCAGCCGGCGTCACACCCGGAACCGTCCGCGTCTCCGTCGGCCTCGAAGACGCCGAAGACTTGATCGCGGATTTAAAGCAAGCTCTCGCCTAGAGCGTACCCGCGAGATTTGCTGGATTTTGCTCGCTGTCGAGAGCATCATTGTTCATTGCTATTCGCCCCACGGGTCTCGCCGAGCAGGGCCAGTGCAAAAGCCCCGGAGGTTAAAATGGTTCGTAAACTCGCATTTTTTATTTTCGCGGCGCTTCTTTCCATCACTGCAGTTCGCGCAAACAATTCCACCGCCGGTGTGCCGGCGTTCGACAAGCTCAAAACTTTGGTGGGCGAGTGGGAGGGCCTCAACAGCGGCCGTCCCGTGAAAATAACCTACACTCTGGTCGCCAACGGCTCTGCGCTGATGGAGCGCCTGCAGCCTTCCGACGAGCCGGACATGATTACCATGTACTCGGCGGATGGCGACCACGTCGTGGTCACCCATTACTGCAGCGGCGGAAATCAGCCTCAGATGGTGGCTCAGGCCACTACCGGCAGAACCGAAAAGCTTTCCTTTACCCTGGTTCGCGTTACCGGACTGAAAACTCCCGATGACGACCACATGGTCGGCCTGGTGCTCACTCTTTCCGATAACGATCACCTGACGCAACAATGGAAATACCAGAGCAAGGGGAAAATTTCCGAAAATCTGGTTCAGTTCACCAGAAAACCGGAAAAGGTTTCGACCGTTGTGCCTGCGGGAAATGGAAGGTAATTCCGCTTCTACAAATAACCGTTCCGCAAGAGAATCCGCACCGCATGGATTCATCGCCCTCGAACTGCGGCCATTGCCGTTACAATTGGCGCTATGGCCAAAGAAGCAAGTCCGCTGCAGAAATTGCGCACGGAAATTCTGAACGGTGCGACCTCGCCTCGCGCGCTTGCTGAGCGCGCGCTGAAGAATGCCAATCAAAATGCCGGCCGCAACGTATACATTTCACGCGACGAAAATTGGACTGTGCGCGAAGCCGAGCGCATGCAAAAGGAATTCTCCAAGGAAGACTTTCCCTCTAAAGAAGAACCTCCGCTCTTCGGGCTCCCTATCTCGCTGAAAGATTGCTTCGACCTCGAAGGATTTCGCACGACGGCCGGCACCCGCTTCTACGCCGAGAAAAATGAAGTCGCGCGCCAAGATTCCGCCGTCGCAAAAAGATTGCGCGCGCAGGGCGCCGTGATCACCGGCAAAACCAATCTGCATCCCCTGGCCTACGGCATCACTGGAGAAAATCCCGACTTCGGCGATTGCCTGCAACCCGCCGATGCGAATTTGCTGACCGGAGGCTCCACCAGCGGCGGCGCTGCCAGTGTGCAGGAAGGCTCCGCGGTCGCTGCCATCGGCACCGATACCGGAGGCTCCATCCGCGTTCCCGCCGCGCTCTGCGGACTAGCAGGCTATCGCGCGTCCATCGGTTTAGCGTGGGATCGCGATCTGTGGCGCGGCGGAGTGCACCTCGCGCAATCCTTCGACACCCTCGGCTGGATCTTTCGCGACCTCCGCGATGCTCCGCTGTTAGCCGAAGGTTTATTCGGATTGCAGCTCCCGAGCGCCGCTAATCTTCACGCGGACAATTTCCAGGCGGCCAATTTCCCAGCCTCAAATTTCCTGGCTCCGCCCAACGTTCAAGTAAAGATCGGCGCTATCTCTCCAGAATTTCTTCGCGACTGCGACGCCAATGTCCTCGCCGCATTCGCATCCTGCCAGCAATTGCTGCGCGCCAGCGGAGCCGACGTCCAATCATTCGACGCCGCATATTGGGAAGACGCGCTTTCCATCTACGCGCCAATTCAGGCCAGCGAAGCAGCCAAGATTCACGCCGCTTCGAGTCACCAGGCGACCGATCGCCCTCCGGCAGTTCACGCCGAGAGACCCGGCGTAGATTTTTCGCACTTTCCAAAAGCAATTGCCGAACGCCTGGCCTGGGGCGCATCGCTCACCGCCGAAGAAGTGAATCGCCAGCGCCAGCGCCACGCGGAATTCCGCAATCGAGTCGACGAATTATTCCAGTCGTTCGATTTCCTGATCATGCCCTGCTCACCCATCAGCAAACTCCAAGCCCGCAAAGATCACGCCCAAACCCGCCCCACTATCCTCTGCTACACCACTCCACTAAGCCTCGCAGGAACTCCAGTAGTCACGCTGCCGTTCCCCAACGGCGCCGGCATCCAACTAACTGCCCCCCGCGGCCAAGACTCCCGCCTACTCGCCTACGCCGCCACTCTCGCCAACCGCCACCAATTTTCCTAACTCCCTGTACGGACGCAGCCCGCCGAGGCCAACACCCAAGCTTGCTCACGCGCACCGTAGCTCTTTGTAGGGGCGCAGCATGCTGCGCCCAGCTTGCCCGGGCGTAAACGCTGCTCCACAAGATCGAAGCGCCGTAGGCCTGCCATACTTTAGCCCAGTGCGGAAGCACTGGGTCAGCGGAGTACTAGAACGCCACACGCGAAGGCGCGACTCAGGCCCCATTCTTTCTGTAGGTCACGGCTCTCGCGGCGGGAGATTCGCGGCGAAAGGCATACCTCAAAAACTTAAATGACAGGTGGACGAGGGCTATCGCGATGAGCCAAAACACCACAAGAAAAACAAGTCTTGCCAGCGAAGTGGCGTCAGGACTCCATACTTCTGTTTTGGCGACGCGAAAGCGTTGGCATTGTAGCTCCCGCGAAATGAAATCTTTCGAGAATACCCTCGGCAGATGACGCGTTGGAGCCCCGTGAACCGCAACGGCGAGCTAGGGTTTCTTCAGCTCCTTCTTCGCGCGTGCTTCTTCGTGCTGCCGTTCTACTTCATCCCGTAGGTCCCGGGCGGTGGACACCGCACTCTTGATCTCACTCTGATCCGGCAGCTTCTGACTTGCCATCTGACTCAGCAGCACGGCCGCCCCAAGAAATATCAGATCATCCTGTTCCATATCCATTTGCCTCGCAGGAAAAACTGTAGCACACGCGGCGCATGCAGGCGGCCATCTTCGCCCATTTGATTCTCGCGACGGGCGGCACTAGTGCCTGTCCCACTCGGCACGTCGATTCAACGAGCACGCGGAAAGAACCAGGACCGGTGCGGTACGCGAAAGGGAAAGATCAGGAAGCACATGAAAGAAACAAGGCACGATACTTTGTGCCCTACCGGAGAATGTCGAGAGCCGGAGGCGCCTCCCCTATTCGTTCACCTGGTAGCGAGCCATCATGCCGGCTTGCATGTGTTCATCGAAATGGCAGTGGAACATCCAGATGCCGGGATCGTCGGGGACCATGTCCACGGTTTCCATTTGCGCTGGAGCGATGAAAATCACGTCGGTGCGTTTGCCGTTCTGCACAACGACGTTGCCGTGCCAATGAGGAGTGTGCACGTTCAATCCTTCGCCGATAGTGACGACGTACCAGCGCACGCGTTCACCTTTTTTCATGGTCAGCATCGGAAGATTGGCGTACTGGAAGCCGTTGACGGTCGCTCTGAAATTTGCGAAGGCGAAACCGGAGCCGAAAAGGTTGTAATTGCCCAGATGGTCGGATGGAAAATTTTCCAGTTTTTCCACATGCTTGGGATCGCTGGTGTAGGTATCAATGTTGTGCTGCAGATACCAACTGGTATTTTCATCGACGATCATGAACAGGGTGACGAATTCGCGGTCGACGTCAGTGGGCCGGCCGGATTGTCCGGCGGCGCCTTTTTTGCTGATGAGGATCACGCCGACCAGGCCGCTCTCTACGTCTTTCGGCTCATCCGCGTGGGAATGATAGAGCCAGACCACCGAGCTAGGATCGTTAGGTCCAGGGCCGGCGCGTTCCGGAACTTCCCACGTATACACGTGCGTTTTTCCTGGCGGCACTCCCATTTTGTCTGCGCCCGAATAGCCGTCGTCGTAACCCGATCCTTCGGAATCTTTGGCGTAGAAAACGCCGTGCGGATGCATGGAAAACGGATGCGTGGCATTGTTCTTGAAGACCACCTTGATCGTGTCACCCACTTCTGCGCGTAGCGCCGGCCCGAGCATGCCGAGATGTTCCCACTCTGGCGGACGCGCTTTGAGCTTGCTGAACGTTTCGTCCGTGTATTCGCGATATATCGCCTTGCGATAGGTAGTGCCGATGCGACGCGGGCCGCGCTCGGTGAAAACTTTGGCGTAGCCGGCGAACTCCATGCCCATCATTTTGTCCACGCCTAGCGGAGTGTAGTTCCATTCGACTTCGTCGGCTGCGATGTAGTAGGTGTGCACAGTGGGCGCGGATTTTTCTTGAGCATTTATGGGAAGTACGAATGAAAAAAGGATGAAGGCAGCGAAATAAACGGACCTGCGCATGAAGCTCCTGACTTCACTGACGGTTCCAGAATGTTGGTTTGGCGCTTCTGAATATGGCCTTTGGTGAACGCATCATACATGCCGGTGAAACGGGCTACAACGGAATTGCGGGGCAGCGATGTCCGGAACAACGGGTCAGGGTTCAGTCTTCGCCGATGTCTTCGTGCCAGATGGAGGGATTTTTTTGGATGTAGTCGGAGAGGAGCGTGACGCATTCCTGCGAGTCGAGATCGATGATTTCGATGCCGAGCGAGCGGAGCCATTCGATGCCGCCCTGGAAAGTACGGCTTTCGCCCACGATGACGCGCGCAAAATTAAATTGCCGGACTAGGCCGCTGCAATACCAGCAGGGAGCCAGCGTTGTGACCATGGTTAATCTTTTGTAACTGCGCTGGCGGCCGGCGTTGCGGAAGGCGTCGGTCTCTCCGTGCAAGGATGGATCGCCATTTTGTACACGGCGATTGTGGCCGGAGCCGACGAGCGTTCCGTGTTCATCGAAAATCGCGGCGCCGATGGGGATGCCGCCTTCCGCGAGTCCTTTGCGCGCTTCGCCGATGGCCACCGCGAGCATGGTTTCGTGGTTTACGACGTTCGACATGGGGGAAATTATACCCGCTTAGACTGCGAAGAGCCGGGCTAAAGCCCGGCGCTACATTAAGAAAGAGCCGGTCCGCCTGCGCAGTGTTGGGTTCTTCGGCTTGCGAACGGTCCTGGAGGGAAGAGACCAAGGAGCAATGTTTCTCGGCGGCCTAATCAATGGCGCTGACGGCACCAAGCACAGCCAAGAGTGGCTGTACTACGGAAGAGGCGTTACTATGGCTCGCGCAAGACAGCCATGTGCAAGTCTGGAGATAGTGGGAATCGATGAGCCGGAATTCACGGGCGGTGGCGTCACCGCGAGTTGTAAACATTGAAGATTTGCGGTTGCTGGCGAAGCGGCGTTTGCCGAAAGCGATCTTCGATTATTTGGATGGCGGCGCGGAAGATGAAATCACGCTGCGGGAAAATTGCCGAGTATTTTGCGATTACACGTTTCGGCCGCGGCACGCGGTGAAATTTTCCGAATACAATTCGCGCACCACGGTGCTCGGAGCGGAAATTTCCTTTCCGGCATTTCTGGCTCCGGTGGGTTACAGCCGCGTGATGCATCCGGGCGGAGAAGTTGTAGCGGCCGCGGCGGCCGGTAACGCAGGAACCGGCTACACGCTGTCCACAATTTCGGGGCACAAACTGGAAAACGTGCGAGCGGCCACCAAGGGTCCGGCCTGGTTTCAACTTTATTTAGTGGGCGGCCGCGAAGTTGCCGAAGCTGGAATCGAACGCGCGCGAAATGCCGGATTCAACGCGTTGGTGGTAACCATCGACACGCCGGTGGCGGGAATGCGCGAACGCGATTTTCGCAATGGCATGACGGAAATGTTTGCGGGATCGCTGTTTGCAAAACTTCCGTATTACCAGAATATTTTGGAACATCCCGGATGGCTGATGGATTTCCTGCGCGATGGCGGGATGCCGAAGTTGGAAAATGTGGTGATTCCGAAACAAGGGCCGATGTCGCTGATGGATGTGGGATCAGCGCTGTCGCGCGCAGTGGTTACGTGGGAAGACCTGAAATGGATTCGCGAAATCTGGCGCGGACCAATCATTATTAAGGGAGTGCTCACCGGTGACGATGCGAAGCGCTCGGTGGATGAAGGCGCCGCGGCGGTCGTGGTTTCCAATCACGGCGGACGGCAACTGGATTGCGTTTCGTCAACGTTGCACGTTTTGCCGGAAGTTGTCGCGGCAGTCAGTGGTCGCACAGAAATTTTGCTGGACGGCGGCGTTCGGCGAGGCAGCGATATCGTGAAAGCTTTGTGTCTGGGAGCGCGGGCGGTGTTGATCGGGCGCGCCTCCGCTTATGGATTAGCGGCGGCGGGACAGGCGGGAGTTGCGCGCGCACTGGAAATTTTGCGTGCCGATGTTGATCGCGCTTTGCGACTGCTGGGTTGTCCTTCGGTGACGGCGTTGGACGCTTCGTATTTGGAAAAATCGAGACACACGTAAATGCGGTGGAGCCAGTTGGAGTTACGATTGCGGTTTGGGAGCGGTGATGGATTTGCGGATGACGGCTAGCGGAGCGTCGTCGCTGAATTGTACGGCGCCATTTTCTATGCGAACGCCTAATTGTTTCCAGAGCGAATCCAAGTCCACTTGCATGGGACGATCGCGCATTTGTTCGTAAAGTTTTAGCAAGGCTTTCACGCCTACGGCGTCGTCTCCAACTTGCAATGCTTTTTCGATAGGCCAGTCGTAGCGGATGTCGCCACCGGCGTTCAGGATTCCGCGCAGAGCGTCCTGCAGACCTTTTTTATTTTGCGTTTGTTTGCGAATTTCCACGTCAGCCAAAAAACAAAAAAGTGCGCCGCCCCAGTAAGTGCGGCCCCAGGTGTGCGTGTGGTCGAGGCCTTCGTCGCCGGATTCGGGCAAACCTTTGGGCATGTCGCGAACCAGTTCGAACCACATGCGCTGAGCGCTGAATTGTCCGGCTTGGATTCGCGCGATGGGCTCGACGTAAGTGGCGATGCCTTCTTCGATCCAGTGATGTTGATCCTGCATGTCTGGAAAATTGAGGTGAACCATTTCGTGAGTGAGCATCCAGTCGGAGTTCAAATCGTCTTCACTGGATTGGGTGCCGACGGCGATTCGAATGAAGCCGCCGTGGCGGGAAAAAGTCTGGCCACCGCGGACGCCGCGGCCGTCGAACGAGCGAATTTGCAGCGTGAGATGGGGTACGGAATAACGCCCGTAGTAAGCAACGACCGCGTCGGCGGCTTTCTGCACCCACTGTTTTAATTGCGCGTCGGAGACCTTCAGCGCGTCGCCGGCAACGGTGGCATCGATTTTTGAGGAAGCAGCTTCGACGGTGAAACTAGTTTCGGCGCGGAGACTGCGCGGGACGAGCATTAGCAGGAAAAAGAAAAAACATATTTGCAAATAAAATGAGTTCACGCTGGCAGCGCCGGTCACGGAACTCCTTCCTGGCCTGGACGGAGGTGAAATCAGATGCAAAGGCGCCGGGCTAAAGCCCGGCCGCTACAACCGCAAAACCGCCGGGCTAAAGCCCAGCACTGCAAAACCAAAATCAAAACCAAAACCAAGCACCGGTCTAAAGACCGGCCACTACAGGATACATAAGATGCGGTTAGGAGGTGCGGGGTTCCACTTCGGTGGGACTAGGAAGATGGGTGACACGACGCAGCAAATAGTCGGCGCAGAGTCTTCCGGGTCCAAAAATCAAAATGATGAGCGATGCGATCAGAAAGACGTAGGGAGCGGCGGCAGAAAACTTATCTGGATCAGAGAAGAAGGAGAGGAGCGCTTCGCGGTCGGCGGTGACGTAGGCCATGATCATGTTGATGGTGAGGACCAGAGCGGTCATGCGCGAGAAAAGACCGATGGCGAGAAAGAGACCGCCAAAAAACTCTACGCAGGAAATGAAGACGGCCATTTGCGCGGGCATGGGAAGATTCAGGCTGGTAAAGAACTCCGTGACTTTATCGAGGTGATGGAGTTTGCCCCAGCCGCTTTCGATGAGTTGCCAGCCCCAGTATAGGCGGACCAGCAAGAGAAATGGAGATTGCAGGAGTGACACTAGCGCGAAAAAGCGGTCGTGAAGATTTGTTAGTTTGTTGATCAGAGGATTCATACTGAATATCGATTCAGAAGCAGCAAAAAGGTATCACGCGGCGATCACTTTTTTGCAGAGCTTCTCTTCACGGATTTTTGGGTCTTCGCAGATTTTTGGGGTGGAGCACAGAACCAGCCGAGATTGGACCAGTTTTGAAACCAGGCGGTTACCTGCTCGACTGCGGCAGTAAATGTTTTGGAATACTTGGAGAAGGTGGCGTCTATGGCCTGGCCGAGGGTTTTGCCGTTTCGAATGGAGGCGAGCAAGCCAAATTCTTCCGCGGTCATGCGGCGAAAGTAGACCGAATCGTCGGAGCGATGGACAGCGAGGAAAATAGTTTTGGGTTTTAGCCTGGCTACGGCCAAAACACGTTTACGTTTGCGGCGTTCGCGGAAAGCGTTGCTGAGAAATTCGGTGTCATCGTTGAATTTCTTGATTTCAAGCACCAACGAATCCACGGGATAGTGGAGCTTCAAGAGGTGCACGTAGGGTTGCAGCGAGAGGCGCAGATTGCCGCCTGCGGACTTGGCGATCTCGGCAGGTTTCAGCGGTTCGAATGAGGCACCGTCGAAAGCGTCGATGTCCGCCCATTCCAGACGAACCATGTCGAGAGCGATGGCGTGTTTGGAGCCGGCCCATTGAGGATTTTTTCTAAGCCAGGGTTCGAGGTCGCGTCCGAGATTGCGGAGAGTGAAGGAATGCGACGGGTGGGCGACCAGATAGGCTTTGCAGAGCGCTTCGAAGCGGCGGTTGCCGAGGATGGCCTGCAGGCCGGGAAAGTCTTCGGCCAAACTGGCCATCAGGCGCCACCAATATTGGCGATTGTAAATCTCGAGGCGTTCGAAGGAAGTCAGGCGGTCATTGGGCTTGATGAAGGTGGCGGCGTGTTGGGCCATCGGTTCGCCGTTCGGAGCGCGCTTGCTCATATGTTCAGAGGGCGTGAGCGGCTGCATCACCGCTTTGGCCATGGTGCGTTGAATGGACAGGAGGCTCATACAGCACGGGCGAGGATGGTCTTCGCCAGAAAGCGATTGGCCTTGAGAGCTTCGTTATGAACTTCTCGGAAGGTGGGAATGCTATCGTCCCATTCGAGGAGAGTAGCGGTGTGGCCGACGCGTTGAATAGCGCGGTCGTAAAGTTTCCAGACCGGATCGATCACCGGATGATCGTGGGTATCGAGAATATATTTTTCGTATTTGGAGTGTCCGGCGATGTGAATTTGCGCGACGCGCTCGGCGGGAACGCTGTTGACGTAGTCGAAAGGATTGAAGCTGTGATTCTGCGATGAGACGTAGATATTGTTTACGTCGAGGAGGATTCCACAATCGGCGCGCTCGGCGACTTCGTTGAGGAATTCCCACTCGGTCATTTCGGAAACGTGAAATTCGGCGTAGCTGCTTACGTTTTCGACGGCGATGGGAACTTCGAGATAGTCGCGAACATCGCGAATTTTTTGCGCGGTCTTGGCGGCGGCTTCGAAAGTGTAAGGCATGGGAAGCAGGTCGTGAGTGTAGCGGCCGTCCACGCTGCCCCAGCAGAGATGATCGGAAAGCCAGGGAGTTTTGGTGCGCTTAACGAGATCTTTCAGGCGTTTGAGATGTTCGCGATCGATGCGGTCCGCGGAGCCGAAGTACATGGAAACGCCATGCTGAACGACGCGATATTGCTCGAGAATCTGATCGAGGATGTGCATCGGCCTGCCGCCATCGATCATGAAATTTTCAGAAATGATTTCGAACCAATCGACGACCGGCTTGCGGGTGAGGATGTGCTGGTAATGCGGGGAACGCAGACCGATTCCGATGCCGTAGTCTGTAAAACCGTTGAAGCGATTCGCGGGCACTGATTTCTCCGACTAATTCAAAAAATAAGACGCTGAATTGTTCTCACTGCGATGTCGACGGCAACATTACTCTTAGGGCTTCAATCGAAGAAGAAGAGAGATTCCTTTCGACCAGGCCGGAACCTTCGGTCGCTTCGCTCGGAATGACAGTGCGCAGGCCAACCAAAGATGACGGTGGTAGTGCGGCTGGGTAAAGTGGAGGCCGGCCGGAAGCACCGGCCCCCTAAGCGACAAGCCTGATCGTGAAACTATGTTCAGGAAGGCTTCTCGTCCATCGGCTTGCCATCAGTCCGGCAGCCGCCCTTGCCCTTGCAGGAGTTCTTGCCCTTGCATCCGTTATCGGAGGCTTTGCAACCACCCTTGCCCTTGCAGGAGTTTTGGCCCTTACAAGTGTGCTTTTCCTTTGCTGCCTTCTTCTCGGACTTGGTGTCGCTGCCCTGGTCCTGGGCACTCAAACCAGACCGTGCCCCGGTAAGCAGATTGGAAGCCTGTACTGCGCTGCCGCTCGCCAACAATCCGGCGAGGGCCGCACCGACGATCAGGCTCTTTTTTGACTTGGTCATGATAGTTCTCTCCTCTTAGTGATTCGCGATCGATTTGCACCCTCAGGACGGTGAACCGTCTTGAAGCTCGTTTTTGACTCGGGGCTTGTGGACTGGCTTCAGTATTTCCCCGCTCCTCAAGATGTCTAAGGCCACGTAAGGTTACACGGCCTCGTCAGCCCGGATGATAACGCCACCCGATTGCCCAGAATAGTCAATTTTTTGTCGCCAAGCGGCGCTGGCGGTTCGTTTGGCATAGGTGGTCGAGCTTACTTTTGAGGTACTGGGCCTGAAGAATGGGCGGCGGTTTGGCGCGATGGTGAAAGGCTCGAACGGGTTCGAAAAACGCAGAACCATATGACTCGTGCCGCACTCTCGAAGGTAGACGGGCTGGCAGCCGCTTTGTGAGCCGCTCGCAAGTCCGGAAGATTCCACTCGGTTTTGCTCTGCCAATTGATATATCTGTATGTACGCCTCCTATATGTACGCCGGGAATGGGAGCGCGGATGATTCGGCGTAGGCGCCTTTACCTTGACGAAGCCGGTCGAACCGTAGTATCTTCGCGGCGGTTCTTAACGAACATAATTACAATCAAGCAGAACGGCGAGGAGCTCAAACCCAGCTCTGAGAGCGGTCGGTTCGTTGCTGTCCCATCGTACGTCCCCCTCAGTGTCAGCTTAGCTAAGCGCGCGAGTTGGTGAATAACGGTTCGTTAGGAACCGTGATGCTCGTCCCTAGTTTGTTGTTCACTATCAGAAAACTCTTTGTGAGAGAGGTTAATTTCCATGCAGACTGCCAACCCAGTTTCTGGCACAACTTCCCGGATTCGCCGACTAGTGCTTGCGATCATCGCATTAGCGTTGCTGTTAGGGTTTGGATTTGTCCAGCCAGGCTCAGCTCAGACCACCGAGCCACTGAAATTCTCGAATAACTTTTTTGTAACGGGAGACTATGTCGTCGGCGGATGGCTGAAGGCAACGTCAGACGGAACTTTCTCCTCTGGCACCATCACAATTCCAGATGGTCAAGCCTACGCTTCGAATGTTCCCCTTCAACGGGTGCCTGTCGGAGCTGATGTTGCGGCGGCTTTCCTCTATTGGTCGACGGTTGAAACCGCTGGGAGCGGAGCTGGGAAGGCGGGATTTTTCCGAGGTTCTTCTATTACCGGAGAAGGCCTGGGTAACCCCAATGCTCCCGTTTCCTGGAGCGCGGGCGGCTGTGTGGGATCGGCCAATGGGTCAAAAACCATGCAAGTTTACCGGGCCAACGTGGGCGCCTATCTTCCGGTGGATTTGACCGGGACCGTTCAGCCGAACACCACTTATCAAGTGAGCCTGGCTGACAATAAGAACGCGGCTCTGTTAGGCGCGACCCTTGTCATAGTATATCGAGTACTTTCGCCTGATGTTCCTCTGAAAGCAGTTGTCATTTACGATGGTGCGTATGCCCCGAGCAATTCGGCGCTAACTACGACTCAGAACTTAAAGGGTTTCTTCCAGCCTGGGGATCAGACCACCTCGATTGCCAAGTTCACCGCAATCGTCGCGAATGGTCAGTCCAATAAGAATGAACAAATTTCCTTAAACAGTTATGATAGCGCCACCGGAAAAATTTTGTTGCACAGCACGCTGCTCTCTTCTCTCTATGGGACTAACCCTCCGTTCCCCGGCCATTACAACGGCTCATGGGACAATCCAACGTGGTTTCCCAATGACCCCGCCTACGCCACCTTGCCCAAGGGGAATACTGCGGTTCAGTCTAGCGACTCTTCCGAGACGATTGTCGTCGTGCCGTCGTCGAGCAACAAGGGCTGCGTGTCCTGGGGTGCCGCTGTCCTCAGTACCACCGTGCTGAATAGCAAAAACGACGGGATTCTGGACACGTGGAAGGCAAGCCAAGGATACTGCGATCCCCGGGCCAACCTGGGGCTGACCAGCCAGGGAACCTGCGCAGTGGGGGACTCCAATTGGGTCGATCTCACTGGAGCCTCAGCGAACCAGAAAGACGCCTTCGTACAGCTCGACTACATGTGCAGCGCGAACGCGGACGGCACTCCCAACTGCGACCCGAACAAAGGGGGCTTTTCCTATTTTCCTGATCAGAACGCGATCAATAACGTCACAAGTGCGTTCTCTGCAAACGGGAAGGTCACCGTGCATATTGATCCAGTCCATCACGCTATTCCGGCACAAACGTGCACCGACGCCCCGCTCGCTTCGCCGCCTCAGTACTGTCCATTCCCTGGCCAGGCCGGGGTGGTTGGCTGGAAAGCAGGTTTTGCCACGCTAAAAAGCCAGCCGCTGAATTATCCGGACGAGACTTCGTGTGTCACGCGAACGGTCAACGGAGTGGCAGGATCAGGACCCGTGTGCGTCAGGCGATTTCAGCCCGGA
The DNA here is from genome assembly GCA_963732135.1 of uncultured Acidobacteriota bacterium. Classification (GTDB taxonomy): domain Bacteria; phylum Acidobacteriota; class Terriglobia; order Acidiferrales; family UBA7541; genus Acidiferrum. Next base: position 92,387 of record CAVSYC010000006.1, on the reverse strand, counting down.
CGGAACAATAGCTATCACGAAGTGATTTTCGGAAACGCCTCATCAACGCCGACTTGGACCCTCACCGACGGTACTTTGGCAGGCGTCTCTGTCTCGGGAACCACAGTTACTTTTACAACGTCTAGCGCTCACGGCCTCGCTAAGGCCACGAGCAGCAGTGACACCGCTCCGAATGCGCGAGTCACCATCAATGACGCAATCTCCAATCCCAATCTGAACGGGACTTACCTCGTGCAGAGTGTCGGTGTTCCTTCACCTAATTCTTTCACCATCACTGCCAATGCAACGATCGCGCCGACCAGGGACACCGACCCATTTCTTTCGGTTACATCCGGAGTTGTGGGGACCGGATCCGGTGTCTCTGACGTAGGCGGTGCAGATTCACTGGTAAGCCTGGGGCTGTGGGGTGCGGACGGTCAGGCTGTGCCGGCGGCATCCGGCACACTGATGCACGAGGTTGGGCATTCGATTGGATTAACCCACGGAGGCTTGTATAGCTCTGCCATTAATGGGGGCTACGTGAATGGGACTTACAACGTGCCTGACGGAGGCTACTCGTTCACCTTCGAAGCCAACTGCAAATCCAACTTTCAGAGTGTGATGAATTACATGTTTCAAGTCGACCTGCTGGATGGGAATTTGGATTATTCCGAAGAAGTACTGTCAACCCTCCATGAGAACGTAGCTACCGCCGCGGGTGTGCTCTCGGGCGCGTCAACCACCAAGTGGTATTCTCCGATAAAGCCGTTAGTTGGCAGTGCCGCGACAAGCCATTGTGACGGCACACCGCTGTCACCACTAACTGACCCGAACCCGACGATGTATCGCTTGGAAGGCCCAGCAAGCAGCATTAGTTGGGCAGCTAATCAAGATATTAACTTCGACGGCGCAACCGAGTCTAATTTAGACGGCTATAACGATTGGTCTAACATCGACCTGCGGCAAGTAGGCGCCACCGGCAATGACTTTTGGAGCGGAGGCAGCAGCCGCGTCGGTGGAGGCAGTAGTCGGGTAGGCGGAGGCAGCAGCCGCGTCGGCGGGGGGAGCAGTCGAGTAGGCGGAGGCAGCAGCCGTGTTGGTGGAGGCAGCAGTCGCGTGGGTGGGGGCGTAGGAGAAATTGACTTCCACGCGGCCAACTCCGTTGTCCGTAAGCCTTCGGGGCTAACCGCAACCCTCTCGACGCAGAACTCTGCGCTACTTCAGTGGACGCCGCCGACATTTGCCCAAGGCCTGATTACTGGGTTTAACGTGTACCGCTCGAAGAACGGTGGGCCTTTCGCCCAGCTGCCACCGACGCCCACAAAGCCGATCCTGGCGGGCACGCCGTTACCGCTGCCAACCACCTTAAGCTTTACAGACACGACAGCCAGTTGCACCAGCGGCAATTACACTTATTTTGTGACAACAGTCATTACCGATACCGGCGCATCCGGGACTAACGGTGCTACTCGAGAAAGTCTTGCTTCGAATTTGGCTGCTTGTGGCAAATAAGACTCGAGCGCCGCTGCACTTTGCTCATTCTCGGCGAGTGTCAACCAAGGCTTGGGTGTGGTGCGAATGAGAAATTGCCGGCTCGCGCGGAGACCCGTTCCGGAACTTGAGCATCCTTAAATGCAGGGCCGCGCGACGAGGCAGTCTCGTCGTGCGTGCCTCGCTGGCCGCAAGGTATTCCTCCGGACCTTGATTTTGATTACTGACCTAGACGATGGTGGATTTCGGAAAGCAGTGGATCTTCTCCCGCTTTGCCGCGGATACCGAGATAGGTGCGGTATGAATCCGCGAAGCCGGGGCTCTTCAGGCCTTCGCGGACGCGCCCTTGGTAATAATAGACGAGGGGAACGTAGCCGTAGGTGGGCATCCCGTCGTCGAACAGTTCCAAGGCCTCTCCACGCCGCTTGATGCAGGTGTCGAATTCGGAATCAGCTTCCGCAAAGGCTCCTGCTTCGAGATAGACGAGCCCCAGATCAAGGTGCACAAGCCACATATCGGCCAGATTCTTGGCTTCTGTCAAGAATTGCAGTGCCTGCTGGGGTTCGTGCTCCTTAAAGGCTGCTTCGCCCAGGATCAATTTGGAGTAGGCCTGCGGGTCGGCCAGGAGCTCGGCACCCAGACTGGTGGCCAGTTTTCGCGCCTTGGCGGTTTCGCCAGCTTCTACGAATGTTCGCGCTGCCAGGAATCTGATTTTTGGAGATTGACTGTTGGCTAGCGCCTTGTCCGCGGCAGCTACGGCCGCCTTTTTCTCCCTGCGGAAGAGCTCTGCGTGAGAGAGCATGGCAAAACCATCCGCGGCTCCGTCAGGACTTTTTGCGGCAACGTCGGCAGCGGCGCTTTTTTCAAGAATTTGGATGGCCTCTCTGTATCTCCCCTCATAGAGGGCAAGATTGGCAAGGCCGAAAGTGGCAAGCGATGCACCCCTCGGACTGACCTTCTGCAACTCCTGATAAGTTTTGGTTGCTTCCGGCAATTGACCTTGCCCCAGCTGTGCGTAGGCCAGATCGAGGTAGCCCTCCGCATAGATTGGACTGAGTTTTTGCACCTCGTGCGCTTCTTGCTGGCAAGTTTGGAAATCTCCCGAATAACACGCGTACAGCGATAAATTCATGCGCGCCGTCACCTGCTTGGGTGCGATTTGCACGGCGCGCCGCGCCTCCTCCATAGCTCTCGGCATCTTATGCATGCCGGCGAAGCAAATGGCGAGGTTAGTCTGTCCAATATTGTCGGCCGGGTATAGCTTCATCAATTCGCTGTATTCTTCGACGCACTTCTGCCAGTTGCCGGTCGTTGAGTAATATAAGCCCCGAATGCGATAGCGCTCACGGTCGGTCATGCGGTCCACATGTCCCATGGCGAGTTTGGCGTATTTCTCCGCGTCTTGAAATTGTCCGAGATTCCCCGCCACCGCAGCTTCACCTGCATAGGCACGAGCAAAATTCGGATCCAATTCAGCCGTCTTAGCAAAGGATTTTAGTGCATCCTCAAAATTGCCAGAGAACTGCTGGTTCATGGCGATGCCGTATTGATGCACGGCTTCCAACGAGGCGGCAGTAAACGCACCTCCCGCAGCCTGCATTTGGGCCGATTCCGATGTTGTATCGCCCAGGGCCTTACGGATGGGAGCGGCAAGCTTGGGGATGGTAAGCAGCACTTCATCTTTGCTGGCGGCGGTCGCTTCGGCCTGAGCGAGCACGTTTCCCGTCTGCGCGTCCAAGGCCGTTGCCGAAATGTTGTACTTGTCGCCGCGGCGGCTGAGTTCGCCGGTAATGACTGCTCCAACGCCCTGGCTCACCGCTATGAGACGTGCCGGCTGTTCGTCGAGCTTGTCGGTCGGGTGCGGAAGCTGCGCTGCGAGCTTATGCGCATTGCCTCGGTTGAAGGCGTTGATGAAGCTGGCTCCTTCCAGCGCGACGTTAAACATGGGCTCGAGAGTGTCGTCGAAAATGGGATCGCCGGTATGGTTGGTGAAGTCCGCGACGAGGACGCTTACGGGTTGATGAGCGGCTTTTGTAGAAGAACGGGAGAAAAACTTTCTTGGCAAGCCGAGACCCGCGACTGCGAGGAGGAGCACCATGGCAGCGATCGCCGTGTATTTCCAAATCGGTTTTTGCACCACCAAGGGCACGAGAGCCTGGTCGGTGATAGAACCGATCATCGAAGGGGAAATACCCAGCCACAGCTCGAGATGCTGCGCGAATTCGCTGGCACTGGCAAAGCGGTTCTCCGGCTCAATTTCGAGGGCTTTGGCGACGATATCGCTTAGCGGTTTTGGAACAGTTGGATCTATCTCGGTGAGAGGCTTGGCTGGCTCCTGAATACGCTTCCAGAGAGTTGCCAGCGGAGTTTCGGAATAGTACGGAGACTGGCCAACAATCAATTCGTAAAGAATGGTTCCCAGCGAAAAAAGATCGGAGCGTTCGTCGAGCTTCTCGCCTTTTGCTTGTTCCGGCGACATGTATTCGGGAGTTCCGACGAGCGCGCCGGTCTGGGTCATGCCGGGGAGATACGCGGAACGGGCGATGCCAAAATCCATGACATATGCGCGGCCGTTCGCGTCCAGCATAATATTTTGCGGCTTCAGGTCGCGATGAATCACGCCTTCGCCGTGAGCGACTTCCAAAGCGCGGCAGATTTGCAGAATTATTTTTGCCGCTTCTTCCGGCGCCAACTTTCCCCGTTCGCGCAGCACCGCGCGAAGATCCTGGCCTTCCAGATATTCCATGGTTATGAACTTGAAACCGTCGGCTTGTCCCAAGTCGAAAATGCGAATGACGTTGCGGTGGGTTACCTGACGAGCCAGGATCAGCTCTTGCTTAAAGCGCTTCAGAATTTCGGGATTAGTGGTAAGTTCGGGGCGAATGATTTTCAGCGCGACCAGACGATCGAGTTCCGTGTCGCGCGCTTTATAGACGGCGCCCATTCCGCCTTGTCCCAGGAGCGCCATGATTTCATAACGGTCGCCGAGAACAGTGCCGGGGGCAAATTCTCCGTGGGGTATCGCTGGCGCGGGCGCACGATTATTGGAGATCGACCAGCCTTCGGGAGTCGCCGGAGTCTTAGTGGCCACGAATGCTTGCTGTGGATCTACAGATCTTGCGGCTGCGTTCGCATCTTGCGGCAATTCCGATTTGGAAGCTGGCGCGGGTTGTTCGGGTGGTTCGTTGCCGACGAGTGTCGATTCCGAGGAAGGCACAGCTTTTCCGCACTTCCCACAAGCAGCGGCGTTGGGGGGATTTTCCGCTTTGCAGTAAATACAGCGCATGTCCTCAGTCGTGTTCTAGTCAAACTCCCAGCCGACGCCAAAGCTCGGCGATGCGAAAGATTCGGGAGATGGCACAATCCTAGAGACAGCTATCTTAATCTAATCGCGAGCTTCGCGGTGTTTTTTCCATTGCCGTTTCGCTCCGCGCAACGCTTCAACGTTAAGTAAGTGGTGACGCGAATCCGAGAGGAGAAAACATGTCCTACAGCATATCGACCTTATTGACCCGCAATCTTCAAGAAGTCTTCGGTGAGAATGACCCCGCTCGCCGGCGAGCGGCCGTTCAAAAGCTCCACACCGAAGATGGCGTGTTCTACGACCCCAGCAAGGGAGTCTATCGTGGCCGTGACGAAATCGACCGCATCGCTGGCGCGATCAGGGCTACCCACCTTGACTTTCGGTATAAGCCAATTTCCGAACCCGAGGAAACGGGCAACGGTGGGCGAGTCCGATGGGTAGCGGGCCGCCCAGATGAGGCGCCAGCTTACGCCGGAACTGATTTCATCATTGCCCGCGATAGCCGGATTGCCGTCCTTCATCTCTTTTTCGACAAGCTACCCTGAACTGGATCTGCCGCGCTACGGCCTAGCTATGGGCACTCACTCAACAATGACGAAGGTTCGTACAGAACAAGCGCTGGTAACGGTAACGTCTGAAGCGGCGGCTGAACAAAGGCCTAAAATGGCGAAACGAGCGGACGGATCAGCTAATCTAGGCGAGAGTGTTTATTGACGGCCGACCGAAGAGCGGGAGCTTTGTATCTTGTGTAGGGATCGGTCCCACGATTGTTCCCTGGCACGCGATGTTGGCAGGGAGTCTTAGCTTCCAAGCTCCGCTTTGAAGCGCTTCTTGTTAATGTTTAATGATCGAATCTTTGATTCGAGTGTGGAACGCGCAATCCCTAGCTTGGCGGCCGCGCCTGACGGTCCGAAAACCCGTCCTTGGCTTTCTCGCAAAGCTTCTTCGATTACTTCTTTTTCTGTAGCTGCCAGCATCTGCGAAAAGTGCAGCTTACATCCCAGCCTCGTATCACGAGGCTGTTGCGATAGCCAGCTTTTGTCTACAGAAAAATTCTCCGTTTCACACACAATTACGGATCGTTCGATGACGTTTTGTAATTCGCGTATGTTGCCAGGCCAAGGATATGATTGCAGCAATTCGAGCGTCTTCTTGTTGACCCGCTTTATGTTCTTGCCAGCTTTTCGCTTATAGCGATCGATAAAGTATTCGACCAGCAGGGGAATGTCCTCTCTCCGCTCACGGAGAGAAGGCATCTCAATCGGGAAAACATGCAGGCGGTAAAACAAATCACTCCGGAAAGATCCAGCACGGATGGCGCCCTGCAAGTCGCGGTTGGTGGCAGCGATCACCCGGACGTCAGCGCGGATTCGACGAGTGCCGCCGACACGCTCAAACTCGTACTCCTGTAAAACCCGCAGGAGGGCAATTTGCGTTTCGGCTGGCAGCTCTCCGATTTCGTCCAGGAAGAGCGTGCCGCCATTTGCTAATTCAAACCGGCCCAAGCGCTGCTGAGTCGCGCCCGTGAAGGCCCCCCTCTCATGGCCGAACAATTCCGAGGCGATCAGATCACGGGGGATCGCGGCGCAGTTCACGCTGACGAAGGCGCGTGAGGCACGATGTGATCGTCGGTGGATGGCGCGAGCAACAAGCTCCTTGCCGGTTCCCGTCTCACCGGTTATGAGAACCGTGGAGTCATTTGGTGCGACCTTGGAAATACGCGAGAGTACCGCTTGCAAAGCCGGTGAGGTTCCAACAATCTCCTCAAACATCGATACCTTGTTAATCTCCTCGCGAAGGGCAACGTTTTCCTGCTGAAGCCTCTCCTCAGCTCTCTTGCGTTCATCAATATCCGTTAACCCAACATACCAACGCTTGACCTGTCCCTTGTCGTCGTGCAGCGGATTGTGACGAGCCAGAAACCAGCGATAATTCCCGTCCGCTCCCCGCAAACGGAGTTCCGACTCGTAAGCGGAGCCACTGGAGCGATTAGCATCGAAATCGCGCGTCGTTCGTTCCCGGTCATCAGGATGAACGAACAAACTGGAGCGAAAAGAAAGTCCGGTTGTTTGCCGCCACTCTTCAAGACTAACGCCGTAGTAATCGAGCGCAATGCGGTTGGCATAGAGACGCTCACCACCGGGTCCATATACCCTCACCTGTTGGGGCGCGAGGTCTAGAATCTGCCGGAAGTCCGCTTCCTGCCTCCGGATCCTTTCTTCGGCAGCCTTGCGCTCGGTGATGTCCGTCACCGCCCCGACAAACTCGAGGTTGCCCGCCTGATCTTTCACCACGTGAGCCACGACGTAGACATGCTTGACCGAATCGTCGGGCAACAAGAGCCGATATTCCAGATTGCAATCCTTACCCTGATTGGTTGCACTATCGATTTGCCCTTGAACCATAGCCTTGTCGTCTGGATGAACCCGTTTAAGGATTGCTTCCACGGAGGGTTTGACGTCACGGTCGTATCCAAAAATTCGAAAGGTCTCTTCTGACCAGAACATCTCGCCCGATGAGGCTTTGCACCCGAAGCTGCCGGTGTGACTGATTCTTTGCGCTTCGGCGAGATAAGCTTCGCTACGCCGGATAGCTTCTTCCGTGGCTCTACGCTGCGTGATATCCATTACCGCGCCAATGACCTCAATGTCGCCGGTTTCGCCGCTCTCCGCCTTTCCTACAACGTGTAGATATTTGATTTTCCCGTCTGGCATCAGCAGGCGACACTCGAGGTCAATTCCTTCTGCCCTGGTAGCAGCGGCCATTGCCATTTCCACCGAAGGCATGTCCTGCGAATGAACGCGTTGCAAAATCATTGGCAATGAAACTTTCGAGGAAGGGGCGAATTCAAAAATACGGAAAGTTTCGTCTGACCAGACAATGTCTCCGGTGAGGGGATTCCAACCGAAGCTGCCTGTTTGGCTGAGCCTTTGGGCTTCGGCCAGATAGGCCTCGCGACGTCGGAGTTCCCGAGTAAGAAGCTGGTGGTCCTTAACGTCCATACCTGTCTCATGGAACTTCGACATTTCCGAATTCCAGCAGATGGATCTGTGATTTGAAGCAACAAACTGAATCATTTCTTGTCGGACCGACCAAATTAGAGCTTCGGTCCTGCCTCGCCGGGCTCAGCGCTTTCCTGCTTGTGGCCCGCTCGACGGCACTTTGACTCTTTCCCGATTCGGCGGTAAATACATCTGGGTATTATTTGGCGGTTATTTTTTATTATCTATTTGCAGATGAATGGGTTAGAAGGTGGTATTAACTCGAATCCGCAAGGGAGTTTAGCCGCAGCGCTGTGAATAAGTCGACCAATCTGTCCGAGCGAGTCCGATTTGGACCATTTGAGCTCGACGTCCAAACCGGCGAACTTGTCTCGATCGGAACGGCGGCCGTAGAAGCTGCGTCCGCAAAGGTCCTGCTCCGCGAGCAGCCCTTCCAAATTCTGCGAATCCTGGTCGAGCGCCAAGGCAACATTGTTACCCGCCAGGAAATACGGCAGATTCTTTGGCCGGACGATAGCGTGGTGGAATTCGATCGAAGCATTAACGTTGCAATGGCGATCCTGCGCAAGGCACTCGCAGACGATGCCGACCATCCCAAGTACATTGAAACCCTGGCGCGGCGAGGATACCGGCTGATAACGCCAGTCGAATGGCAACAGAGTTCGACGGCCGCTCTGGACTTACTCGAACCGCGCGCCGATGCGCTACCCCGGATCGAAAGCCAAATAAGTGGGCGGGAACCAAGAGCGGCAAAACTTTGGCGGAAAGCTGCCGTCATGGGTGCGTGTGCTGTGATTTTGGTCGTTGTCGGTTACGTGTCTTGGCGACCCTTTCGGGACGTAGCACCGCTAAGCTCGCAAAAAATGAAGCTCGCCGTACTGCCGTTTGCGAATCTAACTGGCGATCCCAATAAGGAATATCTAGCGGACGGTCTGACCGAGGAGATGATTTCACAGTTAGGCCGGCTTAACCCGGAACAGTTGGGTGTGATCGCACGAACATCCGTTATGGGATACAAGCACAAGGACGTGCGCCTGGACCAGATTGGACGCGATCTTTCCGTTCAGTATGTGCTGGAAAACAGCCTGCGCGAAAGCGGAGATCACCTACGCCTTACCGCGCAGCTGATTCAGGTGAAGGACCAAACTCACCTGTGGTCACAGGATTACGACTATGCGGCGAAAGACACTCTTAATGTTGAAGACGATGTAGCCAAGGCTGTAGCCCGGGAGATTCGGGTACGTTTGACTTCGCAGCAACAAGAAGACGTGGGGCGATCGCGCCCAGTCAATCCAGAAGCCTTCGATGCTTACTTGCAGGGGTACTACCACTGGCAGCGGGAAACAGACAAAGACACAGACATTGCCGCGAAGTATTTCGAGCGGGCGACTCAAATTGACCCCTCCTATGCATTGGCTTGGGCATGGCTGTCTCGGGCACGCAACTGGCAGGCGGACGAGGGTCTAATTCCCATGGAAGAGGGTCGGCGGCTTTCCCGTGAGGCCATTGAGCGGGCTTTAGCACTGAACCCGGACCTGGTGGCGGCTCATGCCCAAATAGGACGGATTAAGCAACAGGTCGACTACGATTGGGCTGGAGCAGATGCTTCCTTCCGGCGGGCGGTTGCTCTCGAACCAGCAAACGCCGAAAATCTAGGTTTTGCTGCTTGGTCGGCAGCCATCCTCGGCCGCTTTGATGAAGCGCTTGAATTGAACCGACGAGCCGTTGACTTGGATCCGGTCGATGCAAACACTTGGGCGAAGCTTGGGGAGACCGAGGTTTTTATGGGGCAACTAGACCAAGCTGCAGCGGATTGCAAGAAGGCTCTCGAACTGAAATCCGATGTAAGTACGGCGTTAATCCAAATCTATCTTATGCAGGGGCGACCGCAGGATGCTTTGCCTGAAGTCGACCGCGTACACTACGCTCCCCTACGTGCGTTTCTGTATGCGCTCACGTATCACGCGCTTGGCCGGGAAAAGGAGTCGGATACCGCATTGAATGAGCTGATCACGAAATACCATGCAAGTAATGCGTCCGAGATCGCCATGGTTTACGCTCTCCGGGGCCAGACCGACAAGGCGTTCGAGTGGCTCGACCGAGCTTATGCCCAACGTGATCCCGGTCTGATGTCTACAAAAGTGGAGCCCTTACTGAACAGCTTGCACAACGACCCGCGATTTGCCGCTTTCTTGAAGAAGCTCAACTTGCCGAATTGACGTTCCCCTGTGGGAGTCAGCGCAGCCTGCAGTTTCATGTGACCAGATGGAGGTTTTCCAAACCGCTCTCGAACACACCGCGGCGCGAAAAGGCGGCACGTCTGTGGGCCGGGTTTTCGCGAAGATAGGTTCACTTCGGTCGCTCCGGGTGTGGGGGCTTCGACTCGAAATCAGTGGACAGGCTGAGTTCTTTCCAGGACCTTGCTTCTTCCAGGCGTGCCAGGTCGTTTTTCTCCGCCCCGTTGTACGCATCGCTACCGAGCAACAGTCGCAATGGAGGTTTCTGTTCCTGCGTTAGTCGCACGATCGCTTGGGCCGCCTTTTTCGGATCACCGGGCTGCTTACCGTTGTAGTCGCGTTGAAACCTGGCGGTGGCTCCAACCGTCGAGTCGTAGTCGGGATTTCCTTCGCTCAGTTTGGTGGAACTGCCGGCGAAGTCCGTGCGGAAGCCACCCGGCTCAACGATGGTGATCTTGATGCCTAGCGGCGCCACTTCGCGCGACAACACTTCTGAGAAACCCTCGACACCCCATTTCGCAGCCGAATAGGGCCCACGCCCTGGAGGCCCGATCCTGCCGCCCATCGATGAAAACTGCACAAAATGACCGGCTTTCCTTTGGCGAAAGTACGGAAGAGCGGCCTTGGTCACGATGATCGTCCCGAAGAGATTCGTTTCGATTTGTGCCCGAAAATCCGACATCGGCGTGTCTTCGACGGATTTTCGCAATGGGTTCCTCAGGATATAAGAACTCATTGCGAAGTCGTAGCTATGTCGAAATCGCACGTGCCGCGCCCCGTGCAACCAGCATGCAACTTGTGATCAGATATCCGGCGTTGGCTTCATCTATGCATTTCGGTCCGGCTTTGCGACCGCTTAAAGCGGTTGCATATTCGCCGGCAGTAATGCCGAGAACACGTAGAAACGTTCGGCGCATGGCGGCGTCTGAAATCCACAAGCATCCGCGATCTCCTTAAGACCCATCGCGGAGCTATCGATCATTTGCTGTGCCGCCTCCACGCGCATGCGATCGACGAATTGTCCTGGATTCATTCGCGTTTCGTGGAGACAAACACGGGTGAAATTGCGTGAGCTCATCCCATTCGTTTAGCAAGTCTTTCAACGCTTAAATTCTCACGCAGATTCTCGGTTGCTCCGTGAAGCTAGATAGCTATAAGCCGCTACCAATCTCCGCCAGGCTGAGCGTGATGTCGTCGTGAAGAGGTCCGGCGCTCCAGTATTAGCTACCCGCAATCTCCAAAAGCTCATTGGCGTGTAGTTTTGCCCAATCCCTTAGCAACAATGGCTCGCGACCTAGCAGCTTCTTTGTATCGTCTATTACGCTTCCAATGTAGGCCATTCTTCCGTCCTCTACCTGTCCGAACAATTCGAATCCTCCCTTTGCATACGCTGGTTCGAACGCTGAATCAGGCTGTACGGTATCCTTTTCGAAACCTTCGGCTTTCCGAACTGCTGCTGTGAACTTACGGCCGGTAGCCCCAGTTAGGGTTTCGGCCACCTGATGCGGAGTAAGCACGTCCGCTGAAAACCAATAGTCCTTTCCATTGTGTTGTTCTGGCCCTTCCATGAGAATTACGGCTGCAGCTTCGGCTACGTCTTCCAAAGCAGTAAACCCAACGGCTTTAGAAGTATATGCGCCGTATACTCCACCCTTCATCGACCATAGTGACAGCCAATTCTGCATGAACATGTTAGGGTGCAAATTTGTCCATGCGACGCCACTGTCGCGAAGATATGCTTCAATCATCTGATGCCAGGCGAAAACCGTAGCGTAGGCGTCATGATCTCGCGTGAATGCGCCCAGATGCACGATATGCTTTACGCCGTGACGTCTGGCCGCATCGATCAGGGATTTGCTTTGCACAAGCATGTCCACCGTATAGCCAGTTATTAGAAAAATCCCAGTGACGTCTTTCAACGCTTGATCGAAAGTTCGTGGATCATCGAGATCGATAAAGCGCGACGCTCCAAATTGATCTGCAAGCTCTTCCAGATTCGCTTTCCTTCGGGACCCTACCGAAAAGTTTGCCTTGCTCCTTTTCAAATGTTTGGCAACGAGTTTTCCTACTCGTCCTGTTACACCCAACACTAGCAGGTTGCTTGAACTATTCATTTGAAGCTCCTTTCACTTTCTTTTGAGTTGAAAACAATAAAGAACTGGCGAGCTAAACACAGGACGTGACGCTGGCATTCTGCTGAGGTGATTGACCGGAAAGCCGATCCAATCATTGCCACCAGACATCACTGTTGCCAGCCTCCACCGAGATTTCTGTAAATACGAACCAGACCCAGGAGTTCATTCAACTGAGCCTGAGCAAGTCCCAACTCCGCATTGAAATAATTGGTTTCGTTCGTCAGCACTTCCAAGTAACTCGTGGCGCCGCCTCGATAACGCGTCTCGGAAAGCCGGGCCGCGTCTTGAGCGGAAAACGCTAGTTGCTCTTGCTGCTCCCGGAACTCTCTATCTTTGCGGTATTCGATGAGCGCGTCTGAAACCCCACGAAAAGCCTGTTGAATGGACTGCCGGTAGACGAGCGCAGCTTCCTGTTGGTGCGCCTCCGAGAACCTTACATTGGAGCGAATTCTTCCTCCGGCGAAGACAGGTTGCGCCAACGATCCTCCAAAATTCCACAAACCAGCCGGACCCGTAAAAAGGCTGGTAAGCGCTGAACTCTGAAATCCGCCGTTCGCGGTCAGGCTGATTTGCGGGAAATAATCTGCCTTGGCAACTCCAATTTGAGCATTAGCCGCGATCAACTGTGCTTCGGCTTGACGGATGTCGGGCCGCCGCTCCAATAGGCTAGAGGGAAGCCCCGCAGGAACTTCCGGCGCATGCGGTTGCTCCGTCAACTTCATTCCACGCGCGATGGGACTGGGATTATTTCCGAGAAGGGTACTGATGAAGTTTTCCTGCTGCTCAATGCGCCGCTCCACATCAGGAATAGTCTCAGCCGCGGTGAACACCAACTGCTCTGCCTGCCTAACGTCGAGCATGGACGTGGCCCCGCCGTTTGCTAACATTTGTGTGATCCGCAGCGAGTCCTGGCGTGACGCCAAGGTCCGCCGCGCGATTTCCAGTTCCAGGTCGAGCTCGCGAAGTTGAAAGTAGGCTGCGGCAACGTCGCTCACAAGTGTGGTGATGACGGCTTCACGGGCCCATTCTGTTGCCAGCAGACTTGCACGGGCGGACTCGGTGGCGCGACGATACTTTCCCCAGAAATCGAGATCCCAGGCCAGCGAGAGATCCACCTCGTGAGCGCTTGTCTGGAACTCAGGGAATAACTTTGCGCGCGCGGAGCGTTGATCGTTCGTCCCAGCGCCGGCGTTGATCGTCGGCAACTGGTCGGCGCGCGTGATGCCTACCTGCGCCTGGGCTTGCAGGATTCGCGTTGCCGCGATGCGAACATCGTAATTCTGCTGGAGCGCAGTATGGATGAGATGTTGCAGCTGCTTGTCCTGGAACACTTCCCACCACTTCAGATCTCCAAGGGAATCCGGCGCAGACTGCGTTGCCTGTTGCGCCGACACCCCACGGTATGCACCGGGAACGTCTACGCTCGGCCTTTTATAGTTGGGCCCCACAGCACAGCCCGAAAGAAGGACCACTACCAGCGAAACAGCGATCAGTTTTCTCACCTCAGTCAGCCTCCGATGGGCTTGGCTGCGGAACGGAGGGGCTGAGCGCGGCACCGCGGCTTTTCGCCAGGCGCTCAACCAAGACGAACAATGCCGGAATGATGAATATCGCGATGGCAGTGGCGGCCACCATGCCACCGATTACAGTAGTGCCCATGATCTGACGGGCGACAGAGCCGGCACCGGTTGCGATCCAGAGCGGCACGCAGCCCAGAATGAACGCAAATGAAGTCATTAGAATAGGCCGCAAACGAAGTTTTGCTCCCTCGAGCGCGGCGTCCAACAGAGGTTTTCCCTTTTCGTACTCCTCCTTGGCGAATTCGACGATCAGAATCGCGTTCTTGGCGGCCAAACCGATCAGCATCACCAACCCGATTTGCGAGTACACATCGTTTTCGATTTGCACCATGTAAGCTGGATAGAAGGAGCTAAGTACAACCCGGCGCAGCCACAACACCACGAAGGCGCCGAACACCGCGACCGGCGTGCTTAGCAACACGCTGAATGGCAGCGACCAGCTCTCGTACAACGCCGCCAGAATCAAAAAGACAAACAACAGCGACAATGCAAAGATCGCCCACGCCGGTACTCCCTGCCGTGCCTTCTGCTCCTGGTAGGACATGCCCATGTAGTCGAAGCCCATTTCACGGGGCATGGTCTGCTTGAAGACTTCTTCCAGCGCCGCTGTCGCCTGGTCCGAGCTATATCCCGGAGCGGCGCTGCCGTTGATTTGCGCCGATCGATATTCGTTGTAACGCATCGTGAATTCGGGACCGGAACGCGATTCAAAATTCGTCAGCGCGGACAGGGGGACCCTCTGGCCTCCGCTGTTGCGCACGTAGAATTGTCCGAGATTTTCCATATTCGAGCGATAAGGCGCTTCAGCCTCCACGTACACTTGCCAGGTACGCCCGAAATCGTTGAAGTAGTTGATGAAGAGCCCGCCCATATAAGCCTGAATCGTCTGATAAACATCCCCTAAAGCCACTCCTTGTTTCAGCACTTTCTCCCGATCGACCTCCAAGAACTTTTGCGGAACGCTCGGCAAAAAGCTTGTGCTGATCGAGCCGATTTCAGGACGCTTCCGCGCGGCCGCCAGGAACTTATCCAGGTTGGCGGTCAGAAATGGGACATCCCGCCCGGCACGGTCTTCCAGAACGAACTGAAATCCGCCGGAAGTGCCAACTCCCGGAATTGCTGGTGGCGAAAAGCTGAAGGCAGTTCCTTGTGGCAATTTGCCGAGCTGCTGGTTCAAGCGCTGCTTAATTTCCTGGAACTGGTCCGCTCTCGTTTCGCGGCTACTCCAGGGCTTCAGGGTGACGAAAAAGAAGGCGTTGTAACTGGTCCTGACAAAGCTGAGCAAGCTGAAGCCAACAACGCTGGTGGTGTATTGCACGCCGGGGGTCTTGGCGAGGATTTGCTCAACTTGATTCGCTGCCGCGCTGGTGCGTTCAAGCGAAGCCGCATTCGGAAGGTCCATATTGACGTAAACATAGCCCTGGTCTTCATCGGGCAAGAAACTCGAAGGCAATCGGCTGCCAAAAAATCCGGCCGCGGCGCTGAGAACCGCAAGGATCACTATCGCTACGACGCTTTTGCGAATCAGGCCGCCACACAAACGGACATATCCGTCCGTGACACGTCCGAACACCTGGTTGAACCAACCAAAAAATCGGTTGAGCAGTCCACGAGTTTGCTTTTTAGGTCGAAGCAGCAAAGCCGCCAGTGCCGGGCTGAGAGTAAGCGCGTTAAATGCAGAGAGAAGAACCGAGATTGCGATGGTCACGGCGAATTGCTGGTAGAGCCGCCCCGTGATGCCGGGAATAAAGGCTGTCGGTACGAATACGGCAGATAGAACCAGAGCGATGCCGATGACTGGGCCCGAGAGTTCTTCCATTGCTTTTCGAGCCGCGTCCTTGGGAGCAAGACCCTCCTCGATGTGGCGTTGTACGCCTTCGACGACGACGATCGCGTCGTCCACGACCAATCCGACGGCAAGGACCAAGCCGAACATCGAAAGGGTGTTGATGGAGAATCCGAAGAGCGGAAATAGAATGAACGTGCCTACCAGTGAGACCGGCACGGCAAGCAGCGGGATCAAGGTGGCGCGCCAGTCTTGCAAAAAGAGGTAGACGACAAGGATGACCAGCGCGATGGCGATCAAAAGGGCTTTGATGATTTCCTTCATGCCTTCTGTTACTGCTAGGGTCTGGTCGAGCGATATGGCGTAATCCATGTCGTCCGGAAAGCGCTGCTTCATTTCGGCCATCAGCTTTCGAACGCCTTGAGCGGTTTGCACCGCATTGGAACCAGGCAGCTGGTAGACCGGGATTACGATTGCGGGCTTGCCGTTTAAGCGGCTGATAATGCTGTAGTCCTGCGCGCCAAGCTCGACGCGGGCTACGTCCTTCACGCGAACAGTTCCACCATCTGGGGTCTCGCGCACGATCACGTTTTCGAATTGTTCCGGGGACGACAGGCGGCCTTGCGCAAGCACCGAGTAAGTGAATTGCTGGTTCGCCGGAGCCGGTTCACCACCGACCTGGCCGGCGGGATTGACCGTGTTCTGCGCCCGCACTGCATTGACGATGTCGGTGACCGTCATGCCCAGTTTCGCCAGTTTGTCAGGCTGTACCCAGAGCCTCATGGCATACTGCCCGGCGCCAAAAACCTGCGTTTGACCCACACCGTACAAGCGGGCGATGGGGTCGTTGAGATTGATGTATGCATAGTTGCCGAGGAACGTCGCATCGAAGGTGCCCTTGGGGGAAAATAGGCCGACCAGCATGAGCGGAGCGGTCACGGATTTTTTTATGGTGACTCCGTAGGTGTTAACGTCCGGGGGAAGCTGACCTGCAGCCAGTTGCTCGCGCGACTGCGTGAGGGTTAAATCGGTGTTCGAGTCTGTAGCCAGATCGAAGTCCACAACCATGGTGGTTTGCGAGTTGGCGGTAGCGTTCAACGAATACATATAGTTCATATTGTCCACGCCATTAATTTGCTGTTCGATGGGCGTAGCGACGGATTGCTCGAGAGTCTGCGCATCCGCGCCGACAAAGGAGGCCTGCAGCTGAATTTCCGGTGGAACGATGTTCGGAAACTGCGCCACGGGCAGGCTGGCGATCGTGACTGCTCCGACAATCACCATCAGAATGGCGATCACCATGGCCACAATCGGACGGTTGATGAAAAACTTGGACATATCTCAGTTTCCTTCCCCAGAAAGATGTACGGGCTTGGGCGACACGAGCGCTCCTTCCCTGAGTTGTTGCACTCCTCCGACAACAACTTGCTCACCCGGTTTAAGGCCCTCGTCAATAACCCACATCGTGCCGACGGTCGCGCCAGGCTTCACGGTGCGCAGGCTCACTTTGTGATCTCTGCCGACAACCGCCACTTGATAGCTTCCTTGCGACTGTGCAACGGCGCTTTGCGGCAGGAGCAGAGCGGCGGTCTTCAACTCGGTTTCTACACGCACACGTCCATACTGGCCAGGACGCAGCACGTTGCCGGGATTGGGAAAGGCGGCAACGATGCGAATCGTGCCCGTATTTGCATCTACCTGCCGGTCCGCCAGCAAAATTTTTCCTGTTTGAGAGTAGGTACTGCCGTCACTCAGGAGCAGTCTGACCGAGGTCCCGAAAAAATTGATGGTATGCTTGCCAGCAATGGGATTGCTTTTCTTTTGTGCGAGGAGATATTCATGTTCGTTGATCGGGAAAAAAGCTTTGATCGGATCCACCTGCGAAACTGAAGTCAACATGGAGGTAGGTCCGACCAGGTTGCCGATCTGGACCTGCGCTATTCCCGCAATTCCATCTACCAGAGAAGTGACTTTCGTCCACTCCAGGTTGAGTTGCGCCTGCTCAACCGCTGCCTTGGCGGACTCGACAGAGGCCTGTGCGCCGAGCTTGGCCTGAACTTCGTTGTCTAGTTGGCTCTTTGCGATGGCCCTGCCCTCGGCCAGCGGAGTATCACGTTCTACATCAAGAGTTGCTTTGCCAAGTTGAGCTTGGGCTTGCGCAAGATCGCCTTTGGCACGATCGAGCGTCGCTTGAAAGGGTCTCGGGTCTATTTCGAAAAGGACCTGGCCTTCGTGGACCAGCGAGCCCTCTTTGTAGTTTTGCTTGATGATGTAGCCTGATACTTGGGGCCGGATCTCGGCATTGACGTAACCGTCCAAGGTCGCTACCCATTCGCTATACGTCGGGACATCGCGCGTTTCTACGGTGGCCACTTCGACCTCCGGCACTGGACGCGCAATTGTTGCCTGGCCCCGGTTGCAGCCCGAGACAAGAATGCCGAGAGCGGCGACGGCTGCCAGAATGGCGCCAGGCCGCAGTCGCAATACATCGCCATAAAGAAAGCCGAAGGCATAACTCACTGTCTTCTCCTTTTGTGTTCGAAATATCACGGGCGAAGCTTCCTGCCTACGCCAAGTTGGATAGGTTCTTTGCTATTGCGCGACCGTGGTGTGTACGTAATGGCTGCAGTCAGCAGGGCGCCAACCACGATTGCCAAAATTATTAAGATCGACATTGATTTTTCCTTCTCATAGTTCCCGCGTGCTGAATCTCAATTTCCGTCTCCAGAATCGCGGCGGCGTTGTTTAAGACGATTCCAGTCTTGTGTGAAAAGAGCGACCTTTCGGAGTTCGCGCTCGGCCCTGAGCCAATCATCAAGTTCGCGGCCTGGGAGACTGCCGCCCTCGATGTAGATTTCATGAGCGCGGCGCCTGATCTCGTCGTGATTCGGTCCGTGATTCTCAGCGGCATTCTCTGCGTGAGGCTGAATGGGATCTGCGTGAATTTCCAAAGTCTCATTCCTCTTGCTGGCCGATGTCATTCCGAAGACCTTTCGTGGTTGAATTGCACAGTTGAAAATTGTGGTGAATTGTCTTCGGATTTCAGCCTACCGCTAGCTGAAAACCAAAAAACGAGACACCTGCCAGTGGAGGGTTGCGCAATGTCTACCCGTTCCCGTCGCCGATTCTGATTTTAGTGGCGGTGTTCGTCGATAACATCCGGCCCGATGAAACACAGAAGCACTAAAATCGCCAATACCGCCAGGAGCAGAAGCGTGACCATGAGAGCCTCCCTTCCTCTTCGCGTTAATCACATGCGTTGCACGCGACCTGACCTTGCAGGCCGACTCTCGTGTTACCCATCATTCGTGAAGTGTCTCTTCCGGACGTCCAAGCCGGCCCCACGTGATCCTTCAATCTCTCGCGTAATTTCTTTTTCCCATGAAACACTCGAGCCTTTACTGCGCTCACGGAAATTCCCATAATTTGCGCGGTCTCTTCGGTCGATCGCTCGCAAAGCTCACGCAATTCGATTGCTTTTCGCATTCCTGGCGCTAACTCATTCATGGCCTGGAAAAGGATCCGCTGGCGCTCCTTATGTGCATAGAGTTGTTCGGGATCCAGGCCTCGGTCTTCCACCTCCAACCGAACAGATGGCTGTTCGGTTTCGCCGAATTCATCCAACGACACATCCCGCGAGTGGTTCTTTTTGCGCAGTTTCATCAGGGAAGCGTTGATCGCAATGCGAGACAGCCATGTTGAAAATCGCGCACCGCCTTTAAAACTCTTGAGATGAATAAAGGCCAGCTGAAACGATTCCTGCATTACATCTTCTGCGTCCTCTTTGGTCCGCATCATTCGCCGCGCGATATGGAGGACCGTGCTTGCGGACCGCTTGCAAAGCATCTCGAACGCAGCCGAATCACCGTCCTTTGCGGCGACAAGAAAGCCTTCCTCTGTCACAATCGCGCGTTCCGTGTGGTCCGTTTCTGTGGCTTCATAATTCTGCAAATTTTGCTCGGACATGCGGCCACTCCTATCAGGCAACAACCATTGGAAATTCTGTCGTCGTGAACCCGGCTAGGTAACTGGCCGTCGTGATCGCGAATTGATTCGTGCTGCGGCCGATCCAACCGCGTTTGCGGGCTAGTTCGGCCATCAGTCGAAATGAAATTCTGCCGCGCGTGTACTGCGCGAAGACGAATCGTTTGGCAGTCGCGGGATCCTTGATTGTTTGCAATAACCAGTTCAGTTCTTTTTTACTCATGGCGCATTCCTTTCCTCACGACTGACGCGTCGATTTTTTCTTCTCGATGTTGTGTACGACATGCCGGGTGTAAACGCCGGCCGCGATCAGGTCAGCGCCTTCTTTACTTAGCTCGGTCAGCACCTTCTCCCCGCTCTTGTCGATGAAGGTCACTGCTGTGAGGTCCACTACACACTTGCGTTCCTGACGTGCGGTTTCCGTTCTGGTCCAGCAGGACTTCAGTTCCGAAACCCACGGTTGAACGAGCCGGCCTTCTAGCGTCCATTTTTGTTCTGACAGCGTCTCAGTGATCGTGATTCGCAACATTCCCATGACTCGTGCTCGTATACTGGTGGTCTCTTTTCGACCACCAACCGGTTTGCCGCCTCAATTTCGGTCTCTCCCAGCCTCCTGAGCTTCACGAACGGGACGCGCTTCGCGAATGCTTGCTCATATGGACTTCAGAACCGCCTCGCGCAAAATGCACATCGTCCATATAGGCTTCGATCAGCGGGATGCCGTGCCCATGCGCGGCGGGTTCCGCGGTAACGCCGTTAGCCAGTACTTTTCCGAAGTCGAATCCTTTTCCCTGATCTGTGACGATGATCGAAATTCCCTTGCCTGCCGCGCAGCGGCAGCGGATGTGAACTTTTTTTTCTGGGTCTTCCTGATTGCCGTGCAGTACGGCATTCCCTAGAGCCTCGCGGAGCGCCAACTCGACGTCGAACTCATTTCCCGGAATACATTGCGATCCTTCAATCAGTCGCATCAAGCGATCTACGACCGGTGAGATAGCTTGGATTTTGCTAGGCATCCAGGAATCGATTTCCAAGACGGAAGAACGGGAGTGTTTTCCTGAAAATCGAGGTCGGGAACTCGTTACTGAATTCACGCCTCGCATTCCATTCATGGCCGGCGCCTCACGCTATGGAGAAATGCATCGCGCTGGCCAAACTGCGCAGGCTTCCGAGGTTCGCGGAACTTACTTATTTACAAGGGGATAGCAAGCAGGAAGAGTCTTTTTTTGAATCATGCTGCCAGCGTGGCGATGCCAGCCTCGTGGTACGGTGCCAGTTTTCTGGTGCTTGAAACGGGTTATCTTGGAATAAAGGAGGGATTGCTAACGAGGATTTCTAGGCGGCCTGGCGAGCAAAGGTCATCGGCGACCATGCATTTCGCCTGTGTTTCTAGTGCGCCGAGACATTCCCACTCTTGCCTGGTTCATTTTTCTTCAGCAGAAATGAGGCGACGAACATAACTGCCGATGCCATCGCCAGCAGCCAATATACTTCAATGTACGAGAGAACTGCGGCCTGGGATTGAACCAAAGCGTACATTCGGGTCAGTGCCTGTTGTTTAGCAGCAGCCACACTTAAGCCGGCAGTCGTCAGGCGCATCGCGAGTGCTGTGGTAGCCTCGTGAAACCGAGTCGAAGCTGTATAACCTGCCAAGACGGATTGATGATACTGACTGCGTCGAGCGATGAGGGTCGTGACCGCGGATGTCCCGACACTTTGCCCAATATTGCGCATGAAATTCATAAGCCCGGCGGCAGCGTTGGTTTTTTCCGCTGGTAGGCCGACGTATCCGGCAAGGGTGAGAGGGACGAATAGAAAGGCCACGGGGACATACTGCCAAACGCGTAATACGGTGGCCGAGCGGAAACTCATAAGCAGATCGATCTGTTTACACGATATGTACATGCTCGTCGCCAGACTTATCCAACCAAAGGCTAAAAGATAGCGAGCCTGAATTCGCGTGGTAAGTTTGCCTACCATGGGCAGCACGACTAGCACCACCAGCGCGCCGGCGGAAAGCACCATCCCTGCCTTTTGTGCCGTGTATCCCATGAGGGTCTGCAGCAGTTGCGGCATGAGCACAGTGGAACTGAATAAGGCCATTCCCAGCATTAGGAACATCAAGTTGCTTGCCGCGACATTCGGGTTCTTGAACAAGCGGACATCAACGATGGGCTCTTTCTGAAACCATTCCCAAATTATTAGGGATACGAGGCCCACAGCGGCGACCACAACCAAAGTCGTAATGAAATGAGATCCGAACCAGTCGTCTTCCTGTCCCTTGTCGAGCATAATCTGCAAGGCACCTACCCCTACCGTCAGGAGAGAAAATCCGATGAAGTCGAACCCGGAAAGCCTTTGCTTCAGCCGGGCCATGTAAGGTGGATCTTCGACAAGCTGATAGACCAGTGCGAGTGCTAAAGCGCCAACTGGAACATTGATGTAGAAAATCCAGCGCCAAGAGTAGTTGTCGGTGATCCAGCCTCCCAGCGTCGGACCAATCGCAGGAGCGCAGATTGCCGTGATTCCATACAACGCAAAGGCTAGCCCCCGTTTCTCGGGAGGGAAGGTATCGCCCAAGATGGCCTGTGCCATTGGCTGCAAGCCTCCGCCGAACGCGCCTTGCATCACTCGAAACAAAAGAAGCAGGGCAAGGTTGGGTGCGATCCCGCACAGAAAGGAGCTGATTGTGAAGAACACAATGCACGTCAAAAAGAACCGCTTCCGCCCAAGCCATCCGACCAGCCATCCGCTGATGGGCAGAATGATCGCGTTAGAGACCAGATAGCTCGTCAACACCCAGGTGCTCTCGTCGTTGCTAGCGCCCAGATTGCCCGCAATGTGCGGCAAGGCCACATTCGCGATGCTGGTATCCAGCACTTCCATAAACGCCGCCAGTGAAACTGCCACCGCAATGATCCAAGGGTTGCCTTTGGGCCGCCAGATTTCCTCTGCCGGGCCACTGGCTGCGCCTGCACTCATCGGGGCCTCACATTGGCTTCAATGAAACAGAACTGAGCATGCTCCCGCAGTTTGGGCGGAGGGAAGAACAAGAGCGTTTTCCTAAGCAGTGTGATTGGAAATTCGATCCGCTCCATTCAGGATTCGCATTCCTTTCCTGCTTAATGCCACGCACAGAAAGGCATCGCGCTGGCCAAAGTGCGCGGGCTTCCGAAGTTCGCGGAACTTACTGATTTACCAGCGGATAAAAAACAGGAGAGTGATTTTTTGAATCACGCTGCCAGCGTGGCGCTGCCAGCCTCGTGGCACAGGCCAGTTTTCTGGTACGCGGAAAGACTTGTACTCGGCTAGGAAGATACAAGAAACGAGTGGTTTGACTATGCAGAACCGCGCGCGATTCCGAGCTTGTGCATTCTCAACTGCAGGGTCGATCGTTTCATCGCGAGATGTGCTGCCGCTCCGTGGGGACCAGCCACAACCCAATTGCACTCCTTGAGAGCTTTCAGAATCTGCTGGCGTTCCGTTTCCTGCAGAAGATCGTGAAGCCCGCCATTTTTCGATTTTGGAGAAGTGACGTGTTGAACCGAAAGCTCAGCATTGGGAAATTTAAGATCGGTAACATCGACTCGCAGCACCGGACCTGTCGAAATAATCACGGCGCGCTCGACGACATTCTGGAGTTCTCGTATGTTCCCCGGCCAATGATAGCGGCTCAGGGCGTCCATTGCGGCCGAAGGAATCGTTTCGATGACCTTATTCATACGCCTGGAGAATTGCTGCGTGAAGTGCCGCACCAGCAGGGGAATATCCCCCAAGCGTTCCCGCAAAGGCGGAACGTGGACGGGAAAGACGTTCAGGCGGAAGAAAAGATCCGATCGGAACTTCTGCTCGCTCACCATCGCTTCTAAATCACGATTGGTCGCGGCAATCAAACGCGCATCTGTTCGAAGCGTGCGCGAACTTCCCAGCCGCTCGAACTCCCTCTCTTGCAGCACGCGGAGCAGTTTGGTCTGCAACTCGAGAGGAACTTCTCCAATTTCATCCAGAAAAATCGTGCCGCCATTGGCCACTTCGAAGCGGCCAATCCGTTGCGCGATGGCCCCTGTGAATGCGCCTTTCTCGTGCCCGAAGAGCTCGCTTTCCAGCAAACCCGTCGGAATCGCCGCGCAGTTGAGCTTGACGAATGGTTTGGAGCGTCTGGGGCTCAAATCATGGATGGCGCGCGCAACCAGCTCCTTTCCTGTACCGGTGTCTCCATAGATGAGCACCGTCGACTCTGTAGGAGCGACCGTCTCCACTTGCTTCAGTACACGCCGCAGGGAAGCACTTTTTCCGATGATTTGCGCGAAATTCATTTCGCTGCGGATTTCGTCTTCGAGATAGAGCTTTTCCTGCGCGAGCTTGTCTTTCAGCTCTCGAATCTCCCCAAACGCGCATGCATTCTCCACGGCGATGGCAACTTGATTTGTGATTTGCGTCAAAAACTCGATGTCGTCGCTGGTGAACGCGTTGTCCTGATATTTGACCACCCCGAATATGCCCAGCACGCGACCTCGACTAACAAGAGGAAGGATGGAGACCGTTCCAACTTCGGCTCGCGCGGTGTCCTTCATTCCCTGCCGTCTCGCCTCCTGGACGCTACCGCACCAGGGTTTGCCCTTGCGAAATACCGTTCCCGAGATATCTTCATCCATGGAGATAAGGCTCTCTTCTTGGACGGATTCGTCGCTGAAAGGGAAATCCATGGCATAGATCCGCAAGTGTGTGTTGTCGATATCGGGAAGAGTAATGCCAACGCCATCACAGCCCATAACCCGGCGCGTGCTCGCCACGACGGCTCGGAGGAGGTCTCGGAACTCGAGATTGGAAACCACATGATTGGTCAATTCAAGCAGAAGTCCGAGACGCTCGTTCTTTCTCACCAACTGCTGTTGCGAGGCTTGCGACGAATAAAAATGCAACGCGTTGTCGAATGCGAGAGCGATCTGCTCAGCCACTACCGAGAGAAATTGAATTTCCTCGGAAGAATAGATATCCGACGCCTTACTGCCAAAGGTGAGCGTCCCGACTTTGCTGTGGGCTGTCGTTAGAGGGAGAGTGCACAGACAATGGACACCGTACTTCTTTAAAATCTCTTGGAGTTTGGAAAACCGAACGTCGTGGGTTTCGTGCGAGGTCACCAGAGGCTGTTGATTCTGGTAGACCCACCAGGCATCGGATTCCTCCATGGTCAGGCCGGGGTCTGGAGGGATAGCTGCTTCTGTTTTCGCGTCGATAGAATGCCGGTGAAATGTATTGGATTTCTCATCACGAATCGTCACACAGATATAGTCGAACGGAACAACCTGGTGCAACTCTCTCGCCAGCGCGCTAAACAGTTCCTTTGGATCTCGATGCATTCCGATCGCATTCGATACCCGGACAAGCGATTCAAACCGCGACGCGGCCGAAAGCCGAGATGCCTCCGTAATTTCTTCCGTTAGCATTTCAACAAACCCCTCTTGCAATTATCGCTGCCCTATTGGATGCCAGAATTCGAGCGCCGGTTAGAACTTTGCTCAAGAGGGGAGCAGAGGGCCTTAGGTGTGAATTGCTTGGCCGCGGTAATGATCGCGTCCCGAGCGGCCAGATTTCACCGCATTTAGGGCAGCAACGATCCCACTTGCCGCCATATCTAATTTGCACGAACCATCTCCAGGTTCTCTAATATTTACTAGACGAATAGATTAAATCGTACGCATCATGGGAAAAGTAGTAGCAAGGCGCTAAAACCCGCATAAACATTGAGTGTTGTGTCTATGGCGGAGAGGGGGGATGGCGGTGCGTCGTCAGGGGAATGAATCGGCTGCAATTCGTGTCTTTGCTCCGGTCCGCTAATTTCTCGAATGCTAACAGCCCGAAATCGCGTTTCGCCTCGCTTTTCCATTCTGGATAGCAGGTCTACAAATCAGGGGAAAAAAGAGTAAGTGAATTTTACGGCGAAGCGAGTCTCGCGGATTTGCGGTGGATTCGCAGGTGCGATGCTGGCAAATTGCGTTCCGATGTTATAGATGATGTAGAGATCGCTGTCCGGGCGGTAGTTGTAACGCAGCCGAAGATTCGCGCTCACCGCCTGCGCATTCGACGTGTCCATCTGAATCAAACTGGTGAATGTCAAAAAGCGATTGAAGGAATAATTTCCCTGCAGGCTGGCCAGCGCGACCGAAAAATTGCCATTGGGCAACGGCAAGCGAAACCGGTCCCAGGTCTCGGACGCCGAAAGCGAGAACTTCTTGGTGGGGCGATAATTGGCGCGCACCCGGAATTCATTGAGAGTCCCTCCGTAGTAGCCCCCACAGCGCTCGAAGAAATTATAGGTAAACCGCCGGTCCTGCCCGGATCCGTAAGTCAGCTGATGCCGGGCAAAATGGTACAGGCCGTTCGGAATGAAAACGCTCTTGTAGATGTGAAAGGGCGTGGTAATCCGCTGCGTGAACACGTCCGCGATATCGTCATCGGTATAGGCCCCGTTATTAAACTCCGCGCGAAACGTGCCCTGCCATTCTTGTGTGGAAACTTCGTTGCGCGTATCGGGCGCATGGAGAATGAAACTCTCAAATTGCAACTCGCGGATGGACGGAATCGCGGGCCTGACTTTGAAGGTCAGATCCCCATACGTTTCGTTGGAATCGGTTCTCTCGATGAATCCAACCTCCGGGTTGAAGTTTGGCCCGATTTTTCGCCGTTCGACGATTCCATCCAGCCAGTTCGAGCGATAAGACAAGGAAGCCCCTACATCGCTGGCCCCGCTCGGGTCGCCAGGGGATCGCGTCCCGGCCATATGGCCGTCAACGAACCAGTCTTTGAGGAAGACGAGACGCGTGTCCACGCCACCCGTTTGATTGAAGCTATCCAGCGTATGGCCCGATCGCTTATCGATCCCCATCACGCCTACATACGAACCTGCCCATAAAGCTTCTTTCACTCTTGCGACGAAATAGTTTCCGTAGGGATTGGGACCGCTGGAGCGAGTGTCCACGTCCATTATTCCCAATTCCGTCCGACCAAAGATGCCGGTCAGTTTGGCTCCGCCATTGATGGGCACCTGTTGGCCAGTGATGGGATCAATGCCAATCTGGCGGCTAAAGAACAATTGGTCCTGATCACCCATATCAAAATTAAACACGCCGGCGTTTTCGAGGAAGAACTGACGCTTCTCCGGAATGAATACTTTGAACGGTGTCAGATTGAATGGTTCAAGGTCCACGTCAGTGTCGGCAAAATCCGTGTTCCCCGTCAGATTCAACACCAGGTTGGAGGAAAGGCCGTACTTCAAATCGATTCCACCGGTCAGCGGAAACAGCGGGTTTTGTCCCGTTTGCTTGTCGTAGTGCGCCAGGCCATATGGCTTAACGACGAACAGCCGTCCGCTTCCGATGTCCTTGATGCCCCGCAGATCTCCCGCCTCGGACACTTTGGTAATGCCAAACGTTCGCCGATAAGCGCTCCAGAGATCCTCTTCGTTCTTTCGGCGGATAAACCGTTTCAAATTCAAGCCCCAGATCACTTCGTTCGAATTGGTGAAATTGAGTGTCGTAAAGGGAATTTCGATCGTCGCCGTCCAACCATCGGAAGCTATGTGCGCTTCCGAGGTCCACACTCCATCCCATCCCCGGTCGAAGTCGCCTCCATCGCTTCCGCCTTGCTCCTCGACGACTAGACCGTCGCTCTGCGTGCCCAGCGGGTTGATTTCGAATACGTACGCTCCGCGGCGGTCGTGATTCGAATCGATCAGAATTTCGAAGTGGTCGTCCAAATCCTGACTTACGTCGCGGCGCAGCTCCGTCGCCACAATGCGCGTGGCTTCGGAGTCGCGACAACGGATGCCAAAGTAAACAGCGTGCCGCGTGTAGAGGATGCGCACTTCAGTCTCCTCGGTAGGCGGCTTGTTCTCGAATGGCTCTCGCTGGCGAAACTCGGTAATCGGCTTGGCATTGAGCCAGAGGGGATCGTTCAGCGTTCCGTCGAGTTTTGGAGCATGGTCGACGGGTACGGCTTCAGCTACCCGTGCTTCGGTCTGGAGAGTTTGGGCCGATCCCGCCGAACGAGATTGCGCAACGCCCGCGGGCGGCGAGCACAGTGCGAAAACGAGACACGCGCTGCAAGCACAGCCGTGCCAATAGTTGCGTGCGTTTTTCACGTGTCCCTGCGCCCCCACGCAGAGCCATTTCAGTCTTCGAGTGTCGGCAACCCCTTTAACACTTCGCTGGCCCGCGGTCTCCCCTCCACGGGATCGTCCTTCCGGATTTTCCCGTCGCGGAACACCAGCACCCGCTTGGCGAACTGCGCGATGTCCTGTTCGTGCGTGACCAGAACAATCGTCAAGCCCTGGTCATTCAGGCTTTGAAAAATCTCCAAGATTTCGACCGACGTGCGGCTGTCGAGATTCCCGGTAGGTTCGTCCGCCAACAGAATCGACGGACGGTTCACCAGGGCCCGCGCGATGGCGACGCGTTGCTGCTGTCCGCCCGACATTTGCGAAGGAAAGTGCTGGGCTCGATTCGCTAATCCGACCAGCGCCAGCGCCTCCGTCGCCCGCTTGTTGCGCTCCGCCTTATCGATCTTGGTGTACAGCGTCGGCAGTTCTGTATTCTCAAGCGCCGTCGTCCGGGCCAGCAGGTTGAAGCCCTGAAAAACAAATCCAATCTTCTGATTGCGGATCAATGCCAATGCTTTATTGTCGTGCTGCGATACGTCGATTCCTTCGAGCCGGTAGCGGCCGGAACTCGGACGATCCAGACACCCCAGCATGTTCATGAACGTCGACTTGCCGCTTCCGCTCGCACCCATGATCGCGACAAACTCACCGCGCTGGACCTCGACGCTGACACCGCGCAACGCGTGCACCCGCGTCTCCCCGAGGTCGTAATACTTGTGCACGTCTTCGACGGCGATGACCGCACTTCCCCCCAAGGGAATGGGTGCAACTTCGATTTCGTTGAGTGCCGCCATAGGTGCCATGGAATCCGTTGCCAATCGCCGATCTTTAACGGCGAATTCCGCCCAGTGTCTGACCTTTCGCCACGACCGACCTAATGACGAGGTCCTCGCCTTCTTTCAGTTCGCCCTTGAGGACGCCGGTTACTTCTGTAAACGCATGGTCCGTGATGCCAAGGGAAATTTTGACCGGCTCGATCGTGTTGTCTGGATGGAGTTTCCAGACTACTGCGGTATCCGCTTTCGGTGCGCGAGGAGCCGTTGTCGTCGGTCCCGATGGCGAGCCGGCGTTTGGTGCGGATACGACTTCACGACCGGGTTGATCGCGGGTCTCGAACCCGTATTGTTTGTAAACCGCGAGAATCTCCTCGCCGGACATCGGGGGCTTGTACCGCAGGGCCGTGTTCGGCACCTTCACCACGTTCTCCACAGTGGCCACGGGAATCGTCACGTAGGCCGTCATACCCGGAAACAGTTTCAATTCCAGATTTGCGAATTCGATGATGGTGTCGTAGGTCACCACACTCTGCACGGTGGTCGCATTCATGCGCACCTGGCTGACCACTCCGTGAAAGGTGTCCTTCGGAAAGGCGTCCACCTTGAACGTCACAGGCTTCCCCAATTTGATATTGCCCACGTCCGATTCGTCCGTCTTGGCGTACACCCACATCTTTTTCAAATCCTGTGCGATGGTAAAAATAGTTGGCGCTTGCAACGAGGCTGCGACCGTCTGCCCCACATCTACGTTGCGGGCCACAACCGTGCCATCGATTGGAGAACGAATCACCGTATAGTCCAGATTGGTTTGCGCTACGGCCACCGCAGCGTCCTTCTGGCTGACTTGCGCTTGCGCTTGTGTCACGTTTGCGTCGGCTGCACCCACCGATGCATTCGCCGAGTCGTAGTTCGATTTTGCGAGGTCCAGCTGCTGCTGGCTCATCACGCCGTCCTTTGTCAATCGAACTGCGCGATCGTAGTCGGCCTTGGTTTGTATTAGGCCAGCTTTCGCTTTCTCGAGATTCGCCCGCGCCGCTACGAGGTTAGCTTTGGCGTTTTCCAAGTCCGCCACGGCCTGCAGCAGCGCGCCCTTGAACAAAGCGGGATCAATGAGCGCCACCACGTCGCCTTTATGCACGCGCGAATTGAAATCGACATTCAGTTTCGCGATCGTCCCCGACACCTGCGAACCCACTTGCACCGTGATGACCGCATTGATCGTCCCGGTTGCTTCCACCACGTCGTCGATCGCGCCGCGCTCCACCTTTGCGGTGAAATGCTGCGCGGGTGTGTTGCGGTTCAGAGCCCACGCAAGCAAGAGCCCCGCGACGAGCGCCGCGCACACCAGCATTAACCATCGGCCTCTATTCTTCATTTCCTCTTCCTAGAAACCAACCCGGGATTTGTCACTCGTACCGCAACGCCTCGATGGGGTCCAGACGAGATGCTTTCCGTGCCGGGTAATATCCAAAGAAAACGCCGACTGCGATCGAAAAGACGGCCGCAACCACAACCGCCTGTATCGACATCTCGATGGGCCACTGCAGCGTTTGGCCTACGAGATAAGAACCAAGGACGCCGAAGAGAACACCTGCGGCGCCGCCGACCAGACTGAGCATGACGGACTCGCCGAGAAACTGAAGTTGGATGGCCCCTTCGGTCGCTCCTACCGCTACTCGCACGCCAATTTCGCGCGTGCGTTCGGTGACCGACACCAGCATCACGTTCATGATGCCGATGCCTCCGACGAGCAGAGACACGGAAGCGATGGCGATCAGCAAGATAGTGAGCGTCTTGCTCGCATCGAGTTGCGCCTGAATGATGTCCTCGGGATTCCTGATGTTGAAATCATCCTCTTCTTCGGGCCGCAGATGATGACGGTCGCGAAGCACTGCGGTCGCTTCCTGTCCCGCGATCTTCACCGCATCCTGGGATACGGCCGAGCAGAGAATGTCGTCGAGCCAGGTAATCCCTTTGATCTTTTTTTGCGCCGTGGTGTAAGGAAGGATGATCGTATCGTCCTGGTCTTGCCCCGACAGCGACAAACCCTTCGGATGCAGCGTCGCCACGACCTTGCAGGGAAGACCATTCACGCGAATCACTTTTCCAACCGGATCTTCCACGCCGAACAGCTGATCGCGAACCGTGCGCCCGATGACGCAAACGTCGGCGGCGCGGTCCGTGTCCTCTTGCGAAAAAATCGCCCCTTGATCGACGTACCAACGCTTGATGTCGAAATATTCCGGTGAGACTCCGCGATAAGATGTATGCCAATTCTGGTTTCCGTACACGACCTGGACTGGATCGTCCACGTTCGGCGAAACGCTCTTGATGAGCGAGATCTGGTTTTTGATGGCAGTGGCATCCGCCATGACCAAAGTCTTGGTGTCGTGCGTGCCCGTGCGGACGCCGTTTACCGCCCGGCCGCCGGCTTCAATCCAGACAAAGTTATCCCCGAGATTGTTGAGCTGCTGCTCGACGCGCGCCTGTCCCGCCTTGCCGATGGCCACAACGCAGATGACGGCCGCTATCCCTATCGTGATTCCGAGGACCGTTAGGATGCTGCGCATCTTATTTCTAAGAAGCGCCACCAGCGCGGATTGTAAGAGTCCTGAGTAATTCACACCTTTTCCTGATTACCGTGGGTCCAGCGGGCACGCCCCCCCAACCGACTCGGAGGTGCTTGTTGCTAGTTCTTATCTTCCGCTACCTTACCTAAACTGGACATTAATCATCCACGGGCGGAATGCTGATGAACTCCTTGTAGAGCAACAGATCATAGAGAATCTTCAGCGCTCCTGCGAGGAAGAAAGGCACGTTGATCCAGGAAGTCCGCGCAAACATGAACCCAACGAACAGCGGACTAATGGCCGCTCCCGTGGTGCGCGCCACTCCCGTAAATCCACCTGCCGCCGAGCGCTCCTCTGCTGGAACCACGGCCATTGTGTAAGACTGCCGGGTGGGAACATCCATCTGGCTGATGCTGAAGCGGAGAAGAAGTACGAGCACCGCGAGCTGGAGATTGGGCATCAGCGGCACCGCGATAAGAAGAATGTTCGACGGAAGATGGGTGACCACCATAGTCCGGATGAGACCGATGCGCGACGCAAGGCGAGAAGCAAAAAGAGCGGAGACTCCCGCAAAGACGTTCGCCCAAAAGAAAATCGCGCCAAGCGCGGCGGGCTGAACGCCAAAACGAAGGTAGAACCAATATGCGGCGAAACTCTGCACGACGAATCCGCCCGCAAAGGAATCTAGAGCAAAGAGCGCCGATAGTTTCAGAACGACGTTGCGCGACCGGGCAATTCCGAAAGTGTGCGCGACGCCTGAGGGACGGACAGGGCCATTGGATGCGGGATTCACTTCCACTGAGTGGGTGAGACACAGGAACAGAAACGCCAACGCGACTCCCAAGGCAGCGTACAAAAACACGACCGCGCGGTAGCTTTCGACGTACGTCATCGTTGTGTGCTGCAACGCCTGCGTCAAACCACCTCCAAAGAGTGCGCCCAAGGCGGTCGCCACAGAACCGGCGAGCGTGTACCACGCAAAGACCTCTGTGCGCGCAGCAGACGGAACAATGTGGGAGAGAGCGGCCTGTTCAATGGAGAGAAATGGCCCTACTTCGTTCCCGCTTGGACTGATGACGCCGACCGTGCCGGCGATGACAAGGAAAAGCAGGTTGCTGGTCAATGCGAAGGCTAGGCCCGCGGCGGCCATAAGAATCGCGCCGATGATCAGCATGCGCCGCCGTCCGATGCGATCCGCTCTTGTTGTGAGGTAGAGGGAGACGACGACATCACCGGCAAGCGTCAGCGTGAGAACGAGGCCGGCCTGGGCTTCCGTGAGTCCGAGACCCACAAGATAGAAAACCAGAATGACGGAGAGCGAACCGTACGCAAACAACCGTGCAAACCGCGTGACGAACAGAAGCCATCCGTCACGCGACAGAGTCCTGAGCACGCCCGGGATCAAATTCGTCGCCATTGAGTGAAAGAATGCTGCAATCCGCTATCGATTCGTGACGGCTTCATAAACCGCCATGCGCGCAACTGGCTTGCCGTCGGCTTCTTGTTCCGGTGCGTACACTCGGTGCGTCTGTAGATCCACGGCGAGCGTATGCACCGCGTGCGGCACCTTGAAATCTTCGATCTTCGTGTAATGGTTAGGATCGTCCTGATGAAACACCGAGATGGCGCCGCTATAACAGGCAACATAAATCCGGTTGAGGCCAGGATCGAACTTGATGACGTCCGGTCCGTCCGCCATCGGAAGAAAGGCGATGGGTTCGTGTTTGTCGAGGTCGAACACCGTCATTAGATTGTTTTCTTCACACGACAGAAACGCGCGGTGCTGTTCCGGGTCAAGAGTCATGCCATGGTTTCCCTTGCAGTGGCCGACTGGATAGCGGCCTACTACTTCGTCGTTCGCGGGATCGATGACGGCGAAAGTATTCTGATCCTGGAGATTTACATAGACCTTCTTGGCGATCGGATCGTATTGCGGCATTCCCGTTTCACTGTCGAAATGCAGGGTCTTGATGATTTCGTCCTTGGTCACGTCAACAATCGCTTCCGCTTTGCCGTGCTCGTCTGAGACGTAGAGCTTGTGAAACGGAGCCGCGTACGTACTGCCATCCGGTTTCGCTTCGGTTTTCAATTTCTTGATGACTTTCATCTGTTTCAAATCCACCACGCCAATCGTGTTGTCGTAGGCGTTCGACGTGTAGAACTTATGGAGGTCCGGCACATATTCGACGCCCTCCGCGCCCGGTGTATCTGTGACCGTGGCGACGACTTTGTTCGTGGCAAGGTCGATGACATAGGTTTGCTTTGCTGCGAGATGCGCGGCGATCAAGTAATGGTCATCCGTATCGATCGTAAGGTAGTCAAAGCGTTTGCCTGGCGGTCCCGGCAGATCGAACTCCGCCACTTTCTTTAGTGTGGGCCCGCTCGTCGAGGACGGGAGCTTTGCGACTCCCGTCATAGCCACCAGCACACCTAAGAACAATAAACACGTTCGCATTATGCGTCTCCTCGGAACATATTCACTTCACCGCGACTTGACTCAGGGCCGCTTTGATGCCCGCACCCACCGCTTCCGGGCTGCCGACGGACCAGAAGTGCATAAAAAACAAGCGAGGCTGTTCGGTGAGCATGTGGCTGTGCAACGCCGTCACGGAGATATCATGTCCTTGCAGTTCGGAGATCACAGGATTGACCTCTTCTGCAGTGAGCACGAAATCGCCGGTGGTCGCGACTTTGCCGGATTCCGCTGCCTGAAAATTGATGGCCTGCGCCACGCCGGCGGCGGGTGCAATGGTCATTCCACTCATGGTGATGGCATCGCTGCGCGGTACGCCGTACGATAGCACTCCACCTTTGAACGTACCCTTGCGTCCAACCGCCTCCTCCAAAGTTTTCACCCACGCGGGTGGAGCAGCTTCCTCAGTGGCCGCCGCGGGCTTTTCGAGAGGTGTTTTGGAAACTGACAAGGCTGCGCGCAACGACGTGGCCAATTGTGCGGCAGGCCCGTGCCCCATGTAATGCACGTACAACACTCGCGGCGTTTCTTCCATGAGATGGTTGTGAACGGCGGATATTTCAAAACCGGAGGATCGCAATTTCGCCATTACCGGATTCACTTCGCCTTCCAACAGCACCAGATCGCCCATCACCATCGCCTTGTCGTCGGTGCCCAGAAACGCAGCCCACGAACCGAGCGCGAGACCGGGCTTGATCGCCAGTCCGTGCACGGAAACGTGCAAATCGGTCCTTGGAAAACTTAACTTGTAGACGTCCCCAGATTTCTGACCCGAGCGGCCCAAAGCCTGATCGATTGGCTCGGTGGTAACTCCTTGAGCGCGGACGAGGAACGGTAGCAACAAAACGCAAAATGCGGTCAAACAACGCAGTCTCGTAATCATCACCACTCTCCTTGTAGATCGGCCAATTGGGCAAACATGCTGGGAAATTCATTTAGCTGGAGTGGAGGCCAGAGCGTTTCGCTTTCAAAATTCACCTCCTTGAACCGTCGTTCTGCACGCTAAGAATGCGGCGAGCCGGTCTTCACCTGCTGTCCTGGACGAATCGCGTCTGTGGCATTGCGGATGACTTCATCTCCAGGCTTGAGATCACCAAAAATTTCTATATTGCCGCTCACGCTCAGACCGGTGACCACATCGACCCATTCCGCTTTCCCATCGCGTACTCGCTCTACGAAGGTGCGTTGTTGGTCATTGGTCACTGCGGAGACCGGCACAAACATCGTTGGAGCTGCCCGATGAACCGGCCATTTCACACTGCTGTAACTGCCCGGCGACAAACGACCGTCCGTGCTACGGACGTCCAACTCGACGGGCATAGTCCGGGTGTTTGGTTCCACGTCGTGCGAAATCCGCGCAATAGGTGCATGAAATGTCTCACCAGGATGGGCGGGCACAGTAAACGCGACTTGCTGCCCGCCTTGCATTTCTCCTACGTATGCTTCAGGGACCGGCACCACTAGCCGCAAGTGAGTGGTATCGACAATCTGCACAATGGGCATCGCTCCCGATTGGCCGGAGGCCGGTCCGACCAATGCACCGGGATGAAGATTCCTCGTAGTGACGATCCCATCAAACGGAGCATAGATATTAAGGTACGATTGAAGTTGCGTTACGCTGCGCAAAGCGTCCCGCGAGGCTGCGACATTGTTCTCCGCTGAATGCACCTGCCCTTGATCAGCTGAAGCTGTCTGGCTGGCCACCATCACATCGTTCTCTGCAACCACACCGGGCGTCTTGGCAGCTGACGCCATGTGCAGATAAGTTCCGTTGTCTGATGCTAGCTTGGCCTGGGCCGTGGTCAATTGCGCTTCCGCCGCACGCAAGGCGGATTCTGCCTGTGCTCGCTGGGCGACCAGTTCCGGCGCGGAAAGCCGGATGATGAGCTCGCTCTTGTGTACGTGAGACCCGCGATCGACGTGAATCAGGTCCACGAAGCCAGTAACTTTTGGATAGATATCCACGGTTTGGAATGGAACAAGTTGCGCTGGTAGCGTAAATACAGTCGCAAGTTTCTGTGAGATCACAGGCACGACCTCCACGGTTTGCACATCCGATTGCGTTTGTTTGTTGGCTGCGGGCTCTGCATCGCCATTGCAGCCACAGATGAACAGCGAGAGTGCTAGAACGAGGATAACGGTTTTCATGCTTTCTCCGGATTGAGGGCAAAGGGACTATCAGCATCTTCGGGATCGAGGGACGGCGATTTGAGGGATGCGCGCTTTTGCACGATGCCAAACACGGTCGGGAGCAGGAACAAGGTTGCAAGCGTGGCAGCGAACAGACCGCCTATAACGGCGCGACCCAAGGGAGCTGTCTCCTCGCTGCCCTGACCAATAGCAAGCGCCATTGGGATCATTCCCGCAATCATTGCCAGGCTCGTCATGAGCACCGGCCGCAAGCGTTCAGTCGCGGCCGATCGTGCGGCAGAAATCGGATCGGCGCCTTTGCGGCGATTTTGCTCCGCGAAGGTGACCAGCAGAATCGCGTTCGCCACAGCGACACCAATCGCCATGATGGTGCCCATGAAACTTTCAAGGTTCAAGGTAGTGCGGGTAATCAGGAGCATCAGGACGGCCCCGATCAGCACGGCCGGAACGCTGGAAATGACGATCAAGGCGAGACGGAACGATTGAAAATTGGCGGTGAGCAACAACAGAATTACAACCACGGCCAGAGCCAGTCCAACGGCCAATTCGGCAAAGATCTCTTTAAGCGCGTTCACCTGACCGCGCACCTGGGTCGTAACACCACGCGGCGCCTGGCCGGCCTTCGCAATTGCGCGATTAATCTCCTTCGCGGCTCGTGCAAAGTCGCTGTTCCCGACGTTGGCCGATGCAATGATCATCCACATGCCATTCTGCCGGTCTAACTCTCCGGGGACGGTCGTTGACTGCACATCGGCGACTTGGCTCAAGAGTGGGTGCGCCCCTGTACTGCTATTAACGGGTATGGCCTGAATATCTTTCAGCGAAGTCATCGCCGGTTGCGGCACCTGCACCTGTACCTGATAACTCACTCCTGATTTGGGATCACGCCAGTAGTTCGGAGCAACAAAGCGACTCGATGCGGTAGAAGACACTACCGCTGAGCCGACATCATTCGCAGTGGTGCCGACCTGGCCAGCAAGTACCCGGTCTACGTGAACGTTCACCGTTGGATAGCGAAGCGGTTCTTCGAATTCGACATCGCGTAATTCTTTTACGTTTGTCAATTCCTGCCGAACGCGATTGGCATAGCTCTGGACATCGGCATACTGCGGACCGGTAATGGCGACTTCCGCGGACGAAGGCGCGCCGAAATTCAGCGTTTGACTGATGAGGTCGCCCGGATCAAAAGAAAAATGCGTACCTGGAAATTCCTGCGGCAATTTCTGTCTAAGGTTCTCTTCAAGGTTGCGCAGCGAAATCTTCGCTCCGGGATTCAGACCAACGTTCACGATTGCCTGTTGAGGTCCGCTGGTCCACAGAAACACCGTATTGATCGGGTAGGAAGAAGGTTGCGTTCCGATATACCCGAGAGTGAGATCGAGATTGCCAGCGCCCGCTTCTCGCGTAATCGTTGCCAACACCTTCTGGACTAGGGCCTCTGTCACAGCCACGCGTGTGCCATCGGGCGCATCAATCCGCAAACGGAATTGCGTCGAGGCCGACGACGGGAAAATTTCCTGGGCCAATCTGGGCCCGAGCAGCACGATAATCAACACGGCGATTACGGCGTACGCGCTAAGCAGCAACCTGGGAAATTTCATCATCCGCTCCAGGGCTGCCTGGAACCATCTACGGAAACGATCGAACCGTTCTTCTTGTGGTTGTTCCTTTGGGTGTTCGGCATCGGTCCTTTCCTGCTTCAGAATCCAATTGGAAAGAACCGGTACGAGCGTGCTCGAAAGCAAATACGATGCACCCATCGAAAATCCAACCGCCAGCGACAAGGGCACAAAGAGCGACTGCGCAGGTCCGGTCATGAAGAAGGACGGCAGGAAGACCGCCAGCACGCTGAGCATCGCTAATAGGCGCGGGATCGCTACTTCACGGCTGGCCGCAAGAACGGCTTGCGCTTTTTTCTCCCCCATCGCCAGGTGCACATGGATGTTTTCCATGAGCACTGTGCCTTCGTCGACCAGCACGCCCAGGGCAAGTGCCAGGCCCCCCAGAGTCATAATGTTGATCGTCTGCCCGGTGAGCCGCAGCAACACCACTGCCATCAGCAGTGCAAATGGGATGGTGATGACAACGATGAGGGAACTTCGCCAATCACCGAGGAATAGCAAGATCATCAGACCTGTGAGGCCAGCTCCGATGAGGCCCTCGCGCAGCACCGAAAAAAGAGCGGCGCGTACATACTGCGACTGGTCAAACTCATAAGTGATCTTGATGTCTTCCGGGATGAGTGACTGAAAGCGTCCGATATTCTGACGTACTTCATTCACAACCGTGATCGTCGAAGCGTCGGGCCGCTTGGTCACGGGAATGTAGACGGTTCGCTTGCCATTCAGCAGCGCATAGCCTGCAAGAACATCCGATGTGTCCTTGACACTGCCAATGTCACGCAGGTAGACGGAAGCCCCCGACCCCGGATGCAACGGAATATCCAGCAGATCATTGATCTGGGTCACGGTCGAGTCGGTTGTGACCATGGCGTTGCTTTCACCGATGTCGACATTTCCTGCCGGCTGAATGCTGTTGCCGGTCGTCAGCGCCTGCACTACGTTGTCTGGTGCCAGCCCATAGGCATGCAGCTTCTGCGGATCGACGTCAATCACGATCGTCCGCTGGTTCCCGCCAAAAGGAGGCGGTGATGAAACGCCCGGCAAGGTTGCGAACACCGGACGAACGCGATTGAGGGCCAGGTCCTGTATCTCTGACAGCGTTCGCGATGGGCTGGAGAAGACAAGATAGCCCACCGGTAAGGTCCCGGCATCGAAACGAATCACAAACGGCGACACGGTTCCGGGCGGCTGGAAAGCGTGCGCGCGATTGACGTAAGAAACAGTCTGCGCAAGCGCCTCGCTCATGTTCGTCCCGGGATGAAAGCTAAGTCGTAGCAATGCGGTGCTCTGAATGGACTTTGCCTCCACGCTCTCAATGCCATTGATATACAGGAAGTGATATTCGTAGTAATACGAAATGAAACCTTCCATTTGCTGTGGGCTCATGCCACCGTAAGGTTGCGCGACATAGATGACCGGCAGATCGAGAGGGGGAAAAATGTCGATGCGCGTTCGCACCACCGCCAGGATCGACGAGAGCGCGATCGCAACTACGATGACGATGATCGTGATCGGACGCCTAAGAGCCAGGCGGATGAGCCACATGGGCTAGGGCCCTCCTTGCGTCTTGGAGTGGAGAAACTGCAAGAAGGGTTGGAGATCACCTTGCGAAGCGGCGACTGCGGCTAAATTCTGCCACACAGCGAGACGTGCCAGCGCGTCGTCAGTTTCCGCTTGTACCAACAGGCTTTGTGCGTCGGCAACCTCTACAAGGGTTGCGAGACCCGCTTGGTAACGCGAGCGTTCCTGTGTCTCGGTGGTACGCGCCGCATCGAGTTCCACGGGAGTATTTTGGGCAACCTGGCGCGCTCCTTCGAGAGAAGCCTGAGCCTTCCGCAATTGCCCCGTCAGGTCCTGGAGGTCTTGATCGTAGCGAGCCGCTTCGGCGCGTTCATTTGCGGATTCAACTGCCTTCCGAGATCGAATTGCGAAGATGTCGAATACCGGAAAAGTCACCGTCAAGCCGGCAGCCCAGTTCGAACGATCCGGGCCCAAGCCTATCGTGCCTCCCTCGAAATTGCCGGCGGGATCCCAACCGCTGCCGCGACCGTACACCGAAGATTGAAAATAGAGTTTCGGATAGTAGGAACGGTCCAAAATATGAACCTGTGCTTGCGCTTCTTCCACCCGGGCGTGCTGTACCTCCGCAATCGGGTTGTTTGTGATGGGCGTGGTCTCTGGAGATCCGTCGGGCGGTGCCTCAGGGAGTGAGCTTTCTTGCACTTCGACCGAGGTGTCCGGCAATCCGAGAATGTCAGCTAAAGCTGCCCGGCTGATTTTCTCTTGTTGCTGGGCTCGGGCTAGATTGACTCTGGCGCGGGCCAATTCCGCGTCCGCCCGGGATGCATCCGCTCCCGCGCGAAGTTGATTATCCACCAACACCCGGACGGCCTTGTCAAACGTCTCGCGCCGCTGCACATCCGCCTCGGCGGCGCGAGCGGTTCGCTGAGCAGCCAGCACCGTCAGATAGGCATTCACCGTGGCGGCGGCCACATCAAGGCGTGTCAGCGAAGCTTCAGCAGTGGCTTGATCCCGAGCAGCGCGTGCGGCACTTACTTTTGCTCCCCGGTATCCAAAATCGAAAGGTTCCCAGGAGAACAGCAGCCCCGCCGCGCTTCCCCATGCGCTGCGATTCGAAGTCTCCATCGGAACTGGGCCGGAAATCGGAGCGATAATCGATTGCGGAAGCAGCAGTCCGGTGATGTTGTTGTCGGTCGCGCGATTCGTTTGCCAAACCATGTCCGCGCGAGGCAGATAACTGGTTCGTGCTAACCCCACGCCCGCTTGCGCCGCTTTGACTCGCTCCAGCGAAGCGCGCACCGCCGGATAATTCTTCAGAGCGAAGTCCACGGCTTCTTCGAGCGTGAGCGGTTTTCTTGCTGCTTCGCTGGTTTGCGCCAGGACGGTGGCTCGAACGGACCACATCAGAATCAAAGTGACTGTCATCGCTCTGAGATATCTACGACTATTGCTCAACACGATCTGCTCCAATCCGAAACGTTAACGGTTCAAGAGAGCGAGTGATACAGGCCCTCAATCAACTGCATTCCGCGGTCGAGAAGTTCCTGGTCCGAAAGTCCTTGCCGTGCCCAACCCTTGAGTACTTCGTCGATGCCATATCCTTCTTTGCGGCCGAATTTGCCGTCAGCGATGTCCGCGTCGTGAATGATTTCGGAAATCACGCTGACTCTCCGGTCGCGGATCTTGAATTGTTTTTGCAGGGTCTCGAAAGTGCAGTCATCGCCGCGATGCCCGAAGCCTCTTTCGTGAAACATGTCGAACGGCACCGCGTCGGGCGGCACTTTGTCTTCGGGCGCAAATGCAAAGCGGGCTTTGCCATCAATGAAGCGCCGAATCAGCCAGGCCGATGCCGAACGGTCGACGCCGGGCCGCGGTCGGGTCACCCAAACCCGACTCTTGTAGTCTCGCGGATGGATCGCCGCAAATACCGGTATGCGCGTCGCCACACGTGCCGCATCCGCACGCGACAACAACTCCCCCACACGTTTCTGCAAGGGGCTACCAAAAAAATCGACCTCGACAATCTCCTGGAAACGGCTGCGCAACCGGCTGAGGCGACCCACGGCCTGCTTTTGCGGCGGCAGGGAAGAAAATTCCTGCAGATGGCGAATCAATTCCTGATACTCTCGCTCGCGCGCTTCCGCAAATCGCTCAATTAGTTGCGGGGTGGAAATGTTGTCGATCGATTGCACGCGCGCGATGGATGCGTCGCCTTTGTATTTCCGAATAGCGGTGGCGAGCCACTGAAACCGCTCTTCATTCACCGCATTGTTTGGCAGCAAGTACCCCGAGTTACCCAGCGGCACGGTTCCGTAACGCTGCAACTTTCGCCAAATTTCTACCCGCTGACTGGCCTGTTTCGCGGGCAGCGTAAACGTCAGCAGCAGCCAAGTTACAGTCAACCCGTGTCGTTCATCCATTGCCATGTGATGTTAGAACTGTAACAAAGGTTCGATAAATTGTTCAAAATTGTTGGGTCAAAACTCGAAAGGCTCATCCACTTTGCGGCGAGGTCGGTTGATGTGAAAACGCAGCCGCTGCGGCGTCGTCTCCCGCTTTCCGCCCGCACGCGGAGACTTGAGCGAAGTGCCTGTGATGGAAGCTCCGAAAGCCACGCTTCATGCCGGCGAACTATGATTCTTGGCGGCGGTTTCTGAAACCGTCGCGGAGTCGCTGCAGTTTCCAATGGATGCACAACGGTTTACATGACTGTTGCAGGCGCCAGACGATTCCAGGGAATCCGTCCACAAAGCCTACATATAAAGGATCAGCCTTCGTGGCCAATTCATGTATCTAACTGTATCTATGAGACTTGCTAAGTGTTGCTGTCCTACCCGCGAGGCCTTGATTCCTGGCGGCGGTTCCGAGCCGTTGCAGGGTCGCTACTGTTATCCAACGGGCGCACAACGGTTTCCAAGACCGTTGCATTATGTACTACTCGTTTATCTATACTTTAGAGGATAATATTGAGTAGAATCGCCTGTAAGTCTTTGATGCTACAGGTACTTAAGATTGGATTATGTAGTTGACACATAAATAGAAGTTTCCGTTCGAAGTTACTCTCCCACAGAAAGATTCGATTGGCCGGTTGAAAACATACGTTTTTCTATTGACACGATTTACAAACAATTCTAAGTTGTAGCCGCACTGATTTTTGGTGCACAGTTGCGATTTGTTCGCTCGTTGGAACTAATCGGGGTCTTGCGCGAAGCACGTTTTTCGTCTGGTGGTCTGTATGACACTCCCCCGTTTTTTCTTGCGAGCGCCCCCTGCTTAATGGAGAAATCGGGCTTCATGCAGTTGCCCGAATTGTCTATTAAGCATTTTTTGTTTTTAGGGAGTGATTTTGGAACTTAAGCCACTGTAGAAAAACAAAAGCGACCAGCAAGGGCAAACTCGCTGGCCGCCGAAAAATGTGCCGTCCCAGATAAGGAGGCTACACGTGTCATTGAACCCCTGTAGAGGCCCACCAGTCAACTGAAAAGTTTTTGACTGAGGTCCGCGTCCCCTTCTGACGCGGTGGTGGGCCTGAGGGGAGCGACTTGCATGAATCGCTCCCCTTCATTGCGGGGCTGTCGCATGTTGGAAAGTGCACCCGACCTATAATCGCGGCGACGTGTGCAAGCACGTCCGTGGGTTCAAATCCCACCAGCCCCGCCATTATGCTATCATCGCGACA
This sequence comes from uncultured Acidobacteriota bacterium, assembly GCA_963732135.1. GTDB lineage: Bacteria > Acidobacteriota > Terriglobia > Acidiferrales > UBA7541 > Acidiferrum. The sequence continues at coordinate 49,939 of CAVSYC010000006.1, read as the reverse complement.
TGAGAGTAGAAAAAAAGAAGTTTGACACCATTCTTGAAAAACTGCTGGCGGCAAAGCCGCAACCGCGCAAGAAGATAGATCGAAAGCTGAAACACCGCTCTAGGCCGATACGTCTGAAGTGAGCTTCTTGTAGCGCAATGCTTTGCCCCGCGTGAGATTCTTCAACGTCCCATCGAACATCCGCAGTTGCTCGTCTCGCCGATTGAAGCGATAGGAAAACTCCTCGCAGTAGCGGCCTAAGTGCTTTATGGAAACCTTGTGGAACGTGCCGTACACGCCGCGTTTGAGCAATGAGAACGCGGATTCAATGTGCTGCGTGTGGTTCTCACCCATCGCGTAGCTTCGGCGATGATTAATCATGCGGTGTCCGGCAAACTTGCCGCGTGCGCCGATTATCTCGAAAGTTGCATGTGCGTCGGTCTGCAGGAGAGCTTCGGGGCTAATGTGCTTTTCGAGCACAGGGCCAGTTATATCCGCCTTCGCGTCCTTCACCGGAATCAAGCGCAACTTGCCAGTGCCTCGTTCGTACATTCCGAGAACCACGTCCGTTTCGTCTTTCTTGACGTAGGGACGGCCCTTGCGCGGTTTGCGTGCTGAAAAGTAAGTGTGGTCTGCTTCCACTACCCCGCACAAGATACCGCCGTCTTTCATTGCCTCGCGGATTCTGTGACCGAGATGCCATGCCGTCCGGTAGTTAATGCCGAGATGCCGTTGCAACTGGCACGCAGAGACACCCTTCTTCGCTTCACAAATGAGCGCGATGGCCATAAACCACTTCGTCAAGGGAAGGTGCGTGTCGCTGAATATCGTGCCGCTGGTGGCGCTGAATTGTTTGCCACATGCAAGGCACTGATAAATCGTGGAACGCTTGTTTTTGCTGTCCTCTGTGTTGCGGGAGATTTTCGAGATGCGGCCTTCCTCGCCACAGTGAACGCAGCACATTTTGCCGTTCGGCCAGCGCATTTTTTCGATATAGGCGAGGCAATCTTCGTCAGTCTTAAATCGGCGGGTTACGTCTATCAGCTTCATGGGCACGTCCTCACTGATTAAAGTGTGCCAGAAAGCCGTTTATGTGTCAAGTGCATAATCCCCCTTAAGACATGGCGGAGAGGGGGGGGATTGAAACCTCCGTTGCTGAGTGGGAGGTGAGGGGTTGGTGAGCGTTGGTATGTCTCTTGTTTTCAACACGCATTTTTGATTTTTCCTAATCGCCAGATTCCATGATTCCATGGGAGTTCCAATACCCTCAAATCAGTTAAAATTAGTAGCAAGTAGAGTCACGAATTGTCGGTTTCCTAATCCCAGTTTCCTCAGTTTTTTCCGCCATCATCAAACCTGAATCCAGAGTGTAGATATCAAGACTGACGAGACGCCGAACCAAGTTAATTTGAGCAACCACTCTTTAAGTAGGAGCAATTTCAAAGCTAGGACGCAAACCGCGGTCCTCTACCGCATCAAGCCGTCGTCATTAGACTTTCTACAAGCTAGACGACCCGGTTCTTTGTTTTTTTTGGGGACATAACGGAGTGATCCAGGCGCCCTGAATCTTAATTAGTTAAGGCTTGCAGCGAGTTAACAGAGTAGTATTGGCGTCAGTTCGCAGGTCGCGAAGCCCAAGAGAAAACTTGGCCGGAATCGACGGTGCCATTTGACGCGATGGAAGCTCCCGATCCGGCTCTTGGCAATCTTCACTTTTGCTCTCTGGCCGATCCGCGATTTGCACGCCCAAACAACAACTTCGGGGGGATTGATCGGCGTCGTAAACGATGTCAGCCGTGGCGTGGTACCTGATGCGGCGGTCGAGATCAAGGACAACACCAAGGGAACAAACCAATCAGCAAGAACCGATCAGGGCGGAGTGTATCAATTCTTTTTTCTAGCTCCGGGGAGATATGTGTTAACCGTGACGCGGAGTGGATTTCAGGAGGACAGTCGAGCAGTAAACATCCCGCTGGGACCTCCTGTGACAGCAAATGTCACGCTTGAGATTGCGAAGACAGGTACCACAGTCACCGTGATGGGAGAGGCTCCGCTCATCCAGGCGGAAAATGGCGACTTCTCTACCACCATCAGTCAAAAGGAGATCTCCGAAGTCCCCAATCCAGGTAACGACCTCACGTACATAGCGCAGACCGCCCCAGGTGTAGTTATGTCCACTGATATCCAGGGGGGCGCCAACTTTTCGAGTTTGGGAATGCCAGGTACCTCTAATCTTTTCACCATAAACGGGATGAACGACAACGACAACGGCTCTAACTTGAACATGATCGGCGAACTCCTGCTGCTTTTGGGTCAGAATCAGGTTCAAGAAGCAACGGTGGTAAGCATCGGTTACTCGGGACAATTCGGCGGAGCCGCGGGCGCAAATGTAAATTACATCACCAAGTCTGGAGGCAATCAGTATCACGGCAACGCACAGCACTATTGGAACGGTCGTGTGTTCAACGCGAACGACTGGTTTAGTAATGCGCTCCTGCTGCCCCGACCCTTTGATATCGCAAACCAGTGGGCGGGATCCCTGGGCGGCCCAATCAAAAAGGACAAACTGTTTTTCTTCTTCGATACGGAAGGTATCCGGGTGGAGATACCTCAGCAATTTATTGAAATCGTTCCAACTCCTCAATTTGAAGCCGCGACCTTGGCAAACATTGATAAGAAATTTGGCCTGAACTCTCCCTCATCGAAATTCTACAATCAGATATTCAGCCTTTATGACGGCGCCCCAGGGCGGCGGTTCCCTATCCCGAGCAACTTGGGAGATCCACTCGGATGCACTGGATTTTCAGACGAAAGCAGTGGATTGGGAATTGCCGTGCCCTGCGCCGTTGTACTGGCTGAGAATCGCGGAGTTCCAAACCAGGACAGCCTCCTCTCGGGGCGAGTCGATTGGAACGTGGCCAGCAACGACCGTGTCTTTCTTCAACTCCAGTACGATCACGGGAATGCAGCGATTTGGACCGACCCTTTCGATCCTAACTCTGATGCCCTTTCCACGCAGCGATGGTGGCAAGGGCAACTCGTCGAGACACATACCTTTGGTTCGTCAGCGGCTAATCAATTTCTTCTGGCAGGAAGTTATAACCTGTCTGATACCGCACTCCGGGATTCTGCGAAAGCTCATGCCGTTTTTCCGACGACCTTGTACTATGCGGTGGGCACTTTTTCGAATTTAGGGCAGGCGAACTCCTGGGATTCTATTCCTGTAGGGATAGCCGCTACGCAGTATCAGATTTCAGACGATTTCGTTAAGACCCATCGCAATCACAAGTTCGGTTTTGGTGGAACCTTTGAACGAATCTATTGGAGCAGCAAGCTCTACACTTTCGGCGCCGCAGGTATATTGATCCCGCAGACGCTAGATGCCTTTTTCCAAGGGGGTGAGGATACTGCCACTCCCGGCACTGACCATACCGTATTGAACCAATCCTTCGCCTCGCGGTCCTCTCAGCGGATTGCTTTCTATAATCTGGCGCTCTACGGCCAGGACGAGTGGCATGCACTTCCTAACCTGACATTGACATTCGCCCTTCGTGCGGAACATCAGTCCAACCCGGTGTGCAAGAGCCGCTGCTTCGCCCGGATGGGGGGGGCGTTTGCATCCGTAAGCCACGATCCCGATCAGCCTTACAATCAGGCTATCCTGATCAACGAGAAGCAAGCTTTCCAAAGCACCGATAACATTCTATGGTCTCCGCGATTCAGCTTTGCCTGGCAACCGATGGGCGTCTCGCACAATACGGTACTTCGTGGGGGAATTGGAATTTTTTATGACCCTTTGCCGGGCAGCCTCGCCACCAGTCTCTCCAGCAACTCACCACTCTTGAATACCTTTACCGTTGTTGGGGGAAACCTTACTCCAAATGAGACGACCAGCATGTTCAAAGATGCAGCCGCTTCCAATGCGGGATTTCTAGGTGCGTTCAGCCAAGGCGAGACGCTTGCTCAAATCCAAGCGTCCGTTCCAAGCTTCTCTCCACCCGGTCTGAGCGTGCCCGGCAGCCGGACGCACTCGCCGCAATATCAGAGATGGAGTCTTGAAGTGCAGCAGGCTTTTGGCGCCGGCACGACGCTCAGCATCGGGTACTTCGGACATCACGGCCTCCATCAGCTGGTTTTGAATTCCTCAGCTAACGCATTTGGGTTTGGCTCGCTGCCCGCGGGATTGTGCACGAGTCCGCCTATTCTTCCCTGCGCCGATCCGCGATTTAGCGAGGTAACCGAATTCAATACAAACGCAGTATCCAACTACAACGGCATGATTGCTTCCTTCCATCAGCGATTCACTCGTTGGGGGCAAGGGATGTTTCAGGCCAATTACACCTTTGGTTATGCGTTCGACGAAGTCTCTAACGGTGGCTTGTTCTCATTCACCAGTGGGAGTTCCTTGAGCCCCCAGGACCCGAACAATCTGCGGGGCAGCTACGGTCCGGCAGAGTACGACGTGCGTCACTCCTTCAACGCAAGCTACGTATGGGAGCTTCCATTGAAAGCGATCTTGCGAGGGCATGGCTCCGATTACCTCGTGAAGGGGTGGCAGGTCTCGGGAACGGTTTTTGCCAGGACCGGATTTCCGTACTCCGTATTCGACTTCGCCAAGTCCGGAAGCCTCGTTACGAATAATTATTACGGTGCAATTTACGCTGTGCCCGTCGGCAATCTGGGTGCCGGCGGCTCGTGCGGAAAAGCCGCGGCGTTTACTAACGTGACAAACCCTTGCCAGCCACCGCAACTCTTGGCGGACGGCAGTACCCCTAACCCGGGTGCTCACTTCATTCAATCGGGCTGCGAGACTGGATTCAATTCCGGACATCTACCGGGCGCGACTGGCCCGTGCGATGGACCCTTGGTAAACCATGCTCAAGGGCGCAATCAGTTTCGTGGACCAAGCTACTTTAATACGGACCTGGCCATTACCAAGATGACGAAACTGCCGAGATGGGAAAAAGGTACATTGGGAATCGGCTTCCAATTCTTCAATCTTTTCAATCACCCGAATTTCGGGCTCCCGACCAACAACGTGGCTGACGCCAATCTCGGCAGGATCTTTTACACGGAACAACCTCCCACAGGCATTTTGGGCGCCGCTCGCGGAGGCGACATCACCATGAGAATGGTTCAATTGAAAGTGCAGATTCAGTTCTGAGATTTAGTTCGAAGGCGAATTTAACGGCGCAACACAGGCGCAGGTTACCCTGCTTAGAAGTTTTCCATCATCCACATATTACTGTTCAGGGTCCATGCCCACATAGCCAGGTGCTGACCGTCTGGCGACGCGACCGAGACTGCTCCGCCGTAAGCTCCAGGAGCTTCCCATAAGAAACGCGCGTTACCTTGCATGTCAACCTGTAGGAGCGTTCTTCCCTGTAGATTGTCGGAAAATACAAATAGGTTCTTGCCGTCTGCTGCCCAACTTAATGACAGCAAGTTGCTCCAACCTTTCAGATGGACCTGCTGTGCCGTCTGGCCTTGCAAGGAAAGAACGTAAATCGGGCCCGAGGGACTTGTAATTGCGGCGACGCGCGTACCATCAGGAGAAAGGTCAAACCACCAACCTCTCTCGGTCGAATCAGGCTCAAAACGAGCAAGCTCCTTACCGCGTCCAGAGAAAGGATCGAGGGTGGTGATCGTGATGTGCTTGTGGTCCTCGGTTCTTTCGGCAATCACACACAAGCTCGAGGGAGGCCTCGCACAAGAAATCCCGGAGCTGTACATCCTGGAAGTAAATAGGGGTTGTGGTGGTCCCGCAGTGAGGGATGCTCGCATGACTTTTACAGCTCCTGCCGTAGGTGGTACGACCGCGCCGTCAAAATAAAGAACCCACTTGTCATCGGGCGTCACACGAGCGTCTCCGGCGTTACCCTCGGTCACGAGAGGTTCAGCCGTGTCCTTCTCCAAGTACTGCCTGTAAATGTTGCCGTGCCCCGTGCGATTCGATGTGAAAATAATCGCTTTGCTATCGGGTGTCCAGTCTTGCGCAGTATCCGAACTCTCACTCGCAGGAAAGCGCCTAGGCTTTAGGATTTGCGTCCCGCCAGCAGCTAGATCCGCCATGTACGATGTTCCGTGGCCTTCCCATTCCAGGAATGCGAGCCGCTTGCCATCCGCCGTTGCGCTGATAGCCGCCGCGCAGTAGCCCGACCAATTCGTGAGCCGCCTTCCTTTTTCGATTACTTTGCCCGTGCGTGTGTCAACGCGCATCACCCAAAAATTGCAAGTGGTGCGAAGCGCCTCGGGGTCCTCCACGGCATAGATCAATCGTCCATCCGGCAACCACGAAAATTCGCGTATGTGCTCCATTTCCGAAGCTGGGAATTCGGAAGAGGGGAACAGGGTAATGGAAGTCCCTCCCTTCAAGTCGCGACTCACCATCGAGTCACCGGACCCCCCGCTTGTTAGGTAAATAACGCGTTGCTTATCGGGCGACCATATGAGCCCAAAGATGGTGCTATCTTTGTCGGCTCCGTATAGTTTCCGAGCCTGACCGCCATCCGGCTCCATCAACCATATTTCACTGCCGCCAACTACGTCCTTGTTGGGTCCGAACGCGATGGAAGAACCATCAGGGGAAACGGAATAAGTCGTGGCTTCGTCGCGGATCTTTAGAGGCGGCGCACCAAGGACAGAAGCTACCCAAATGCTTGTGCCCTTTGAACTCCAGGAATCGGTGTCCAGCGTGTAGGGATGAGCATTGGCAAGGAACCTGGTGCTATCTGGAAACCACGCGGAGGGGACCTCCCAACTAACATTTTTGCCTTTGAGTGCCTCCGGCTCAGGAACTGACCGGGTCTCACCAGTTCCAATGTTCTTGATGTACATCCCTTTCATATCCGTATATGCCAGGTACTTACCATCAGGAGAAATCGCCCCGCTGGTCACTCGGTTATCGGTGGAATTGCTGGTAAGTTGCCGGAGCTTTAGATCAGGCACCATCTGAGAAGAAGCTCGCGGACGCTTGGCAAACCAGACAAGCACGCTCGCGACGATCAGGGCTGCAACGGTGGCAACGGAGATTTTGCGCCAGAGGGTGGAGGAAATGCCCGGCTGCAAGCCTGATTGCAGGCTCTGCAAGTCGGCACGTATTTCCGACGACGTTTGATAACGTATTTCGCGGTCCTTTTCGAGTGCTCTATTAATAATCGCTTCGAGCCTCGACGGGAGTTCTGGATTTAACTCCCGAGCTGGAGCAGCAGTCTGATTGAGAAGGGCTTCATGAAGCGCTACCGCCGTGTCGCCCATGAATGGTCGCTGTCCCGTCGCCATTTCGTAGAGCACCAAACCAAAAGAAAAGAGATCCGTTCTTGCATCCAGTTTTTCGCCACGGATCTGCTCGGGCGACATGTAACCGGCCGTGCCCATCGCCACTCCGGTTCGACTCAGGAACGGACTCGACGCCGTGAGCGATTCAGTATCCAGATTTTGTTTTCGCCGCGATTCCGCGTCGCGAGTATTAATGGTTGGGGACGCTGCTGGGGCATCTTCTGCGAGAAACAATTTGGCTAAACCGAAATCGAGGATTTTTGCCTGCCCCTTACGGGTGATGAAGATGTTGGCAGGCTTGATGTCGCGGTGGATGATGCCCTGTTGATGGGCAGCTTCCAGTCCCGCTGTGATCTGAACCGAAAGATCCACCAACTCCGTGAGATCGAGGCTTTGTTTTTGAGCCACGATGGTGGCGATCCGGTCCCGGAGCGTTTCTCCTTCCAAAAGCTCCATGACAAGGAACGGCTGCCCTTCGTGTTCCTCGACTTCGTAGATCGTGCAAATATTCGGATGATTTAGCGCCGAGGCGGCATATGCTTCGGACTGAAAGCGTGCTAGCGCAGCTGGATCACCCGACAGTTCTTCCGGTAGAAACTTCAAAGCAACCCGGCGACCCAATTTCAGATCCTCGGCCTTGTACACCACTCCCATCCCGCCGCCACCAAGGACTTCCAGAACTCTGTAGTGGGAAACTTTCCTCCCGATCAAGTTTTGGGACACACGGGCGGTCTCTATTGGGCCAACTGCGCGGGAAGGGGCTTGAAACGGGCTCGGTTCTTCTTGCTGAACCGGTGCCAGCCAACGGTAGCCGCGCCGCGCAAGAGTCTCAATGTACTGGGGACTGTCTGCGGAATCGCCGAGTGCTTGACGCAATCGCTTAATCGCCGCGTTGATGCTGTGGTCGAACTCTACAACAGTGTCATTGGGCCAGAGTTTCTTGCGAATCTCTTCCCGCAACACCATCTCACCTGGCTTTTCTAGAAGCAGGCCAAGAATCTTGATGGACTGTTCCGGCAACCCTGTGCTCAGGCCCTCTTTCCGTAGTTCACGTGTCCGCAGGTCCAGCTCAAAGGCGCCAAACCGAACTACATCGGGAGAGCGGGTGGGTTCCAAAGTGGTCTCTTTGCAGACTTTATCACCACGGGTGGGGTGCCACAAAGCAGTTCGCCATGTGCGGGAACTTTGGCATCAGCGGAATAAACCTCACCTGCTCAATGGATTAGTCGTGTGACAACTATGCCAGAACCAATTCACCTCCGCTGCATTGCAGTCTTCCGCCGCCTGGCGCACATTCGCGTGGCACGGTAGAGAGGGGAATCACAAATGAGCATTCAACACATGACCAGGACCGGAATTATTGCCCTGATTGCGCTCTGGGCGATCCCAGTTTCACTGTCGGCGCAGCAGCAAGCCGAAGCGCAGAGACAAAAGCCAGCCCATCACCAATACAAGTTAGTCGATCTCGGTACCTTTGGCGGCCCCCACAGTAGTTTTAACTCTGGCACCACCATCATTAATCGTCGTGGGACGGCTGTTGGAGGAGCGAGCACTTCCACTCCTGACGCCCTTTGTCTTTTCGATTCCCCCTACTGCTTCATCTTCCACGCTGGCAAGTATGAGAACGGTGAATTTTCTGACCTCGGTTCGCTTCCGGGAGGCGCCAACAATAGCATTGCCAACGCCGTCAATTCTTCCGGAGTTGTAGCCGGGTCCTCCGGAAATGGCTTAATTGATCCGTCCAGCGGACTCCCCGCAGGAGTTGCGACCGTCTGGGAGAAAGACAGAGTCATTGACCTCGGAACCCTCGGCGGAAGCTTCAGCCTGGCGGGCGCAATCAATGACCATAATCAGGTCGTAGGCTTTGCGGAAAACAATATTCCGGACCCGTTCAACTTTGGCGGCCTTGCGGGGCTTCCTTCACCTACTCAATGGCGTGCGACCCTCTGGCAACACGGTACGGTACGTGATTTGGGCACACTGGAGGATGGGACCGAGTCCGCGGCCGGTTACGTGAATGAGAGCGGCCAAATCGCCGGAGTTTCATTTACGAATACGGTCGTCAACGCCAGTACCGGGTATCCCACGCTCGCTCCATTCCTCTGGGAAAACGGTGAAATGACAAATCTTGGCAGCTTGGGGGGTCTGCTCGGTTTCACCAGTGGCCTTAACAATCGGGGACAGGTTGCCGGAACCTCGAACCTGGCTGGTGACCTAACCGCTCATCCGTTTCTTTGGGAGCAGGGACGGCTGCGCGACCTGGGCACCCTTGGTGGGTCTTTCGGCGCTGCAAACGCCGTGAACGATAGTGGTGAGGTTATTGGCATCTCGACTACGGTCAATGATGCCGCCTATGAGGGCTTTCTGTGGCGCAGCGGCAAAATGACCGATCTCGGAAGTGTCGCTGGCGACGGCTGTAGTAACGCGAATAGCATCAATTCGAAAGGGCAGATTGTGGGCGAGTCCTTCTCTTGCTCGGTAGATTCGCACCATGCGTTTCTCTGGGAAGATAACGGCCCGGCGATCGACCTGAACATCTTTGTTCCACCTGGCTCTGACCTTCATCTTATCGAGGCCCAATTTATTGGAGAGGGAGGAGAGATCGCCGGTGCCGCGCTTCTCGGCAACGGAGATACGCACGCCTTCCTATTGATTCCAGTGGAATTCGATGCGAGCAATCCAGCGAATGCGGGTGAGCCGTCCCAAGAGAATGCCACGGCTGCCATCCAAAGCACAACGAAAGAAGCACGAGTTCCGCTGACCCCGGAAAAATTGGCCGCACTGCGTGCAAGACTTGCCCGCAAGCACCGGGGCTTCGCAATTGAGTCAACGAAGTAAGCCAAAGTCGACAAAGAGCGTTGATCGGCCCGCGGATTCTGCGCGGCAGGCGTCAAGGAGCGGAGATGGAAGTCAATAATCTTAGATTCGTGGCAGGTGTTCGTAGAAAACAGATTCAACGTTGGGGAGACGTCGTGAAGAAATCTCCACTGCTCGGAATCTCAATTTGCGGTGCGTGCTTTCTCAGCGCTTGCGGTGGTGGCGGGAGTACCAATCCGCCGCCGCCCCCTATCAGCGTCCAGCTCAGTACGACTGCATCCCTTACTCTGGACGTGAACCAAAGCATCCCGGTCACTGCCACCGCGAGTAACGCCCCTACGAATCAGGGCTTCGATTGGGCACTCTCGTGTGGTGGAGGTAACTGCGGAACAATTACTGCGCACACGGCCAGCGGAGCGCCAGCTACATTTACTGCTCCAGCCGCACCTCTTCAGATAGCGGTAACAATTACAGCGAAGCTAACCGGTCTGACGAATTCAGATTCAGTGGCGGTCACAGTTTCAGCCCCTCCGACGGTGGCGATGACTGGACAAATCGCGGCGGCGACACTCAGCACTCCCTACAGCCTGCAACTTGCGGCAAACGGCGGTGCTGGCGCACTTACCTGGGCGCTAGGTGACGGCACATCTTTACCCGATACCCTGACTCTGAGCGCAACGGGAATAATTATAGGCACGCCCACCGGAACCAGCGGCTCGTTCAATTTCACAGTTCATGTGACGGATTCAGGCAGTCCCCAGCTGACTTCTCCAGATGTCCAGCTCAGCATTACTGTCGGTGTCCCTCCCATTTCTGTCAGTCTTTCAAAGACCTCTGCCTCTCTGGTAGTGAACGGTTCTAAGAACTTCATCGCGACGGTGTTGTACGATCCGCAGAACGGCAGTATAGATTGGACGCTTAGTTTGAACGGCATGCCTTGCACGGTCACGGTATGCGGCTCGATCTCGCCTGCAACGACTGCCAGCGGGGCGCCAACTATGTACACGGCTCCTGCGAGTATTCCGCCAGCAAACATCACGCTTACCGCAACAACTGTCGATGGAACTCCACCAGCAACCTCAAATGCTGCCATCACCATTTCTGCGCATGGTTTTACCGCCACCGGAAGCATGGCGACGGCGCGCTCTAACCACACAGCTACGTTGCTGAATGACGGCAGAGTGTTCGTCACAGGAGGGGGAATGCCCGCGTTGTTCGATCCAAAAGGCACTTTTACCTCAACGGAAAGTACGGGGACAACTGGGGGACAAACGGCGACGTTGTTGAAGGATGGCAAAGTCCTCCTAACCGGAGGGGGAGTTGCCGAGATATTCGATCCCAATAGCGGGACTTTCACGCCAACCAAGGGACTCATGGTGAGCACGCGTACGGCCTGCACTGCAACATTGTTAACTAACGGCCAGGTGCTTGTGATTGGCGGCGACGGTCTCGGTGAGACCCTCGCCACAGCTGAGCTTTTCGATCCTGCGACTGAAACGTTCACTCCCACTGGCACCATGAAATTTGCGCGGATTAGGCACACAGCGACGCTGCTCAAAGATGGCAGAGTGCTTGTTATGGGAGGCGCGGTACATGCTTCTGCCCCTCCTACTTGGCTACTGTCCCTCGGCACCGCCGAAATCTTCGATCCGACCAGCGGGACCTTTTCACAAACGGGCAATTTGGGAACCGCGCGCACGGCGCACGCGGCGACACTACTGAAGAACGGCAATGTGCTGGTGACTGGTGGCCTGGTTTACTCCACGCAAACTGGGAGCCCCATTGAATTTGCGCTATCGAGTACGGAGCTGTTTGACCCTACCAAGGGATCTTTTGCACCAACAGCAAGTATGACCGCCGAGCGGGGGGGACATTCGGCGACATTGCTAGGCGACGGAACTGTACTCGTGGCGGGTGGGAATTTCGTTTATATAAAATACGGCCCGATGAGGTTCCTACTTCAGTCCAACGATTCCGCGGAAGTTTTCGATCCCACAGGTACTTCTGTCATACGGACCGGCGACATGGAAACCCCGCGTTCTTACCACACTTCGACGCTACTCCAAGACGGCAGAGTGCTTGTCACAGGAGGATCGGTTTACACCGGGCAATCTATCACGCCGTCCTTCGCCTTGCCCACCGTACTCTCGACAGCGGAACTTTACCAGTAGCGTAAGCCCGCGAGTGCTGGAGTGTAGATGTTTCATCTCCAGCACTTCCCCGCGGAGACGCACATTTGGGGGAGCTGGGTGTTATATTTATTGTGTGGATATATTTAATTACAGTATACTACGGAAAAGTAGTAGCAAGGCACAAATAGCCGCATGTTTGCTGATGATTTTAGCTGTGGCGGAGAGGGGGGGATTCGAACCCCCGTTAGGGTGTTTAGTCCCTAAAACGGTTTAGCAAACCGCCGCATTCAGCCGCTCTGCCACCTCTCCGCGGTTTGTTATCAACAGCTTACCACTAAACGGCAAAAAAGCACTGGCCAATCACTGGCCAGAACGCAGCTCTTCCAGGCTCGCTTGCATTTTCTGCATCGCAGCCAGCACTGCTGGCTCGAATACTTTGATGTAGCGCTCCCTGGTGACGTGGGGTTTGGCATGGCGCAAAACGCGCTGAACGATTTTGTCGTCCGCGCCCAGTGCAAAAAGGTTTGACGCGATACCGCGTCGAAACCCGTGCCATCCATACCACGGCAGCCCGATAGCTTCGATCGCCGGCCGAATTACGCTCTGCGCAAGCTTGTCCATCGCCATCGGACATCCATTGCCGGAATGAAAAATCACCCCGGACGTTGGATTATGCATGCTCATGCGGTACTCGTCCAGAATCTCTGCCAATGCAGGAATTACCGGTACGGAATTGCGGCTCGCCGTGGTCTTCGGCCGATTGACGACCGATTTCCAAATTGATCGGCAGACTGTTATTTCCGTGCCGCTGTAGTCCGGCCATTCGACTCCCCGCAGTTCACCTTCACGCAGCCCGACAAACGAGGCCGTCGCGACGGTGGCTTTGGGAAGAAGCGGCAGGACATCCAGTATCTGAAGAATCTGGTTCAAGTTGTAAGCGAATGTTTGCTTCGCTTCGCGTGCTCTGCTGGGAAGCAAAGCTCCCTGAACCGGATTCGCGCCGTCAAAGACACCTTCGTTTTTTGCGAAGGTGAAGATGCCGCTGAGCACGGACTTGATGTGCTGCAGCGTGTTCTTCGCCAGGTCGTATTCTGCGGCGATTGCCCGCAGCATCCTGCTGACGTGAACGGTGCGAACCTCCCGCACGCGCAATTCACCGATGCGTGCGGATATGTGATTCTCCCAGAGTTCCCGATAACCCTTGCTGGGTTGATCTTCGCCCATGTCATGCACCTTATCGCCCACTCAGTCGGGCGTTCCGCAGCGAATTGAGAATGATTTCATCACAAAAGTGAAATTTTATGCCTTGCCGCCCTCGTCACCAGGCGGCAGCATGCATGGATGCCACTCTTCGTCATCGGCGTGAGCATCGCCAACGACTTCCCTAAGCGTCTCGCATATCATAGGCGTTAGGTACGCCAACGGACAATTCAATCGACATTACTGGTACTAAATTCTACTTGACACCCCGCTGGCGCAACGTGTAGAAATCCGCCATTCGTTTTATTGAGAGGTTGTTCCCAGGCCACTCTCTCACCGGTTAAGCCTGAACGGCTCGGTGGCCTCACGCTTGGAGGCCACTTTGCGAGTGCCAGTTGGTGCTTTGAAACGGACTCCTACTGTTTTTCTTTTCCTTATCTGGATGTCGTCGTTGCCATCCTACGCGCAATCGAGTCCGGGGGCTTGGTCTGCAACCGGAAGCCTAAACAGCGCACGCGAATATCACACTGCAACAGCCACGCTACTTCGAGGTGGCAGTGTCTTGGTAGCCGGGGGCTACAATGGAGGCTACGTCTCAAGCGGAGAGGTCTACAGTCCGGAGACTAGAACTTTCACAATAACAGGAAGCCTAAACACCCCGCGCTACGGGCACACGGCCACGTTGCTCCAGAATGGTTTGGTTCTAATCGCTGGTGGCTATAACGGAAGTTATCTGTCTAGCGCCGAACTGTACGACCCGATGACCGGAACTTTTGCTTTGACGGGCAGCCTAAGTGTCGCGCGGGAATACCAAACCTCAACGCTACTAGAAAACGGAATGGTCCTTATTGCCGGAGGTTTGGGCAGCTCGGGCTATCTTTCGAGTTCGGAACTCTATAACCCAGCCGACGGACATTTTACCGTCACCGGGAGCCTCAGCACTGCACGCGAGTACCAAACTGCTTCGCTGCTTGAAAACGGGGAAGTCTTAATCGCTGGCGGCAACGGCAGCGCCGGTTATCTTGCAAGCTCGGAATTGTACAACCCATCGACCGGTACTTTCTCTACTTCGGGCAGCCTAAACACAGCGCGCCAGTTTCATACAGCCACAATAATCGGCAATGGAGAAATCCTGGTCGCTGGTGGCTACGGGACTTCTGGATATCTTTCCAGTGCCGAGCTGTACAATCCGTCAACAGGGACATTTTCACTGACTGGCAGCCTCAATACAGCCCGCAGGTATCACACATCTGCGTTGTGAAACAACGGATTGGTTCTGCTGGCTGGAGGCAACGGCAGTGGTGGTTATCTCGCAAGCTCTGAAATTTATAATCCATCTACCGGCGCATTCTCCACCACTGGCAGCCTTAACACCGCTCGTCAGTCTCACACTGCTGCATTGCTCGACAACGGTACGGTCTTGATCGCGGGCGGCACAAATGGCGGATATCTCGCAGCTGCAGAGCTTTACTCACCAGCTACGCAGAATTTTAGCGCGACTGGCAGTCTCGCCACCAGTCGGTACATGCACACCGCGAGCCTGTTGAACAACGGTTTGGTTTTGATTGCAGGAGGGAATACACACACCGGGGGAGTTCTAACTAGCGCGGAGCTATATAATCCGGCAACCAACACGTTCTCAAGTACCGGCAGCCTCAGCGCGGCACGGGAAAACCAGACGGCGACAAAGCTGGCGAACGGCAAGGTGTTGGTTGCGGCGGGCGTTGGTAACGGATACCTGAAAAGTGCTGAGATCTACGACCCATCGGCAGGCACTTTCTCGGCTACTGGCAGTCTGCATACTGGGCGTAATGGACATACCGCCACCTTACTAGGTAGCGGAACGGTTTTGATAGCCGGTGGCTATGGCGACGTAGTTGTAGGACAAAATAGTTATCAGCAGAGTGCAGAACTTTATAGCCCGACGACCGGCACATTTAGCGGCACAGGATTAATGCATACCGCGCGCGCTTATTACGCTGCCTCAATACTACCGGCCGGACTAGTGCTCGTGGCAGGTGGATCCAATTCAGCCGGCTACGTAGGTGGCGCGGAGCTTTACAATCCTTCGACAGGAACTTTCTCGGCAACGGGCAGCCTAAATACCGCTCGCCAATACTGCACAGCAACCCTGTTAAACACCGGACAGGTTCTGATTGTTGGTGGATTTGGCAGCTCGGGTTTTGTTGCCAGCGCAGAACTTTACAACCCGAGCACAGGAACCTTTTCAGTGACCGGCAGTTTGAACGTACCTCGGGAATTGCATGCGGCAACCCTGTTGAGCAACGGACTGGTATTGATCACCGGGGGTGACGGGGCTGGCGGCGTCTTGTCGAGCACAGAGCTGTACAATCCTTCCAGCGGCACGTTCATCTTGACTGGGAGCTTAGCCACTGTCCGCTATCAGCATACTGCGACGCTCCTTGCGAACGGGACGGTACTGGTCGCTGGCGGATTTAACAGCACCAGCTATACGCTCTCCAGCGCCGAACTCTATGAGCCCAATGCCACCTTTCCAGAAATCACTACCCTATCGTCGACTTCTGGAGGCGTGGGAACTCAAATAACAATCACTGGCACTCTGTTCGGTCCGCCACAAGCCACAAGTGAAGTGTTATTCAACGGGACGTTAGCCACTACGACCAGCTGGACTCCTACGAGCATTGTTGCCCTCGTGCCAACAGGCGCGACTCCTGGCAACGTCGTGGTCGTTACGGACAGCGTTCCTAGTAACGGAGTGAATTTCACACCAGGACCGAGCGTTCTTAGCCTGTCTTCCCAGAGCGCAGCCGTCGGAAACCCAATAACTCTTAATGGCGTGAACTTTGGCTCAACGCAAGGATCGAGCATAGTTAAATTTAATGGTACCTCGGCAACGGCGATCAGTTCCTGGTCCAATTCGAGCATAAAAACTACCGTACCGATCGGAGCTACCACCGGCCCGGTGGTGGTCACCGTAGTTGGGCTAGCAAGCAATGGTTTGATCTTCACGGTTAGCAGCGTCACAAGCGGCGGACCCATGCCACCCAGCAATCTCTCTGCAACTGTCGTCTCGGGCAGCCAGATCAACCTCAGCTGGACAGCTTCGAGCACATCGGGTGTGACTTACAAAGTGCTGCGCAACGCCGTGCAAATTGCATCAGGGCTTTCCTCGACCGCTTACTCCGACAGCGGACTGACGGCTGGAACCACGTACACCTATCAGGTCGAGGCCGTGAATTCTCAGGGCACATCTGCTCCGTCCAACGCGGCCTCAGCAACCTCGAGCCCTCCAGTGCCTCAGCCACCCTCGAACCTAACCGCAATTCCGCTGTCTCCTACGGATATCGAGCTCAATTGGGCTCCATCGCCTTCCCCAAATATAACTTACACCGTGATTAACGCTAGCACCCAACAACCGCTTACAATACTTCTCAGGTCGACTTCTTACACGGTATCGGGTCTGGCCGCGTCCACTCAATACTGCTATTACGTTGAGGCAGTATCTGATGCCAGCATGTTCGTGGTGTCTTCCCCGTCGAACACGGCATGCGCGATCACGTTCGCGGGAAATAACTGCACTGCCTCCGACGCCTCGACGATCAACGAAGGTCCAGACTCTAGCAACAATATCCTGTACGAACTCAAAGCCCACGTAACAAGTCAGAACAATAATTCCGCAACTTATGATGAAGGTGCTTGGTGGGCGTACGGTATTAACGCTACCGACTACATCGACTGCAGCGGATCTTCACAACCTGGAGAGCAGGATGAAGGAAACGAACTCTTGGATCTGGACGTTCCGCAAGTCTCCGGTCAAGCCGGATTCATGTGGTGGCTGGACGAGTGGGTTCTAGAACTCGAAGGATGCTTCGACGATGACCCCAATCCAGATGGCGTCGAAGAAATAGGAACAGACTATCCATATCCCACGCCGGTATTTTACGTGCCGTGTCCGTAGATTCCTCGCACACTAGGACAGATGGGGAGCCAACCATGAATAGATTTGTAGCCATCATCACGTTGCTCATCGTATTTCACCCGGCCGGTCGCCAGCTAAGAGGCCAGGCACCAACTGTGGCGGCAGCAGTCAGAGTGGCAGGCCAGGACGGTCCGGTCCAAGTTGTTGGGCTCAGACGACCAGAGGAAACTGCCCATTACCCTTTGGTTCACCTGCGTAACGCCTCTTCGAGAGCGACTAAGTCGATCGTCATCGAGGCCATAATCCGCAACCGCGATGGAAGAGTACACCGGGTGAGCTCCAACGATCCAAATCTGCTTTGGCCGGACGAACGGAAAATCCCAGCAGGAGCGGAGGGCTGGGTTCACGAAGTGGTACTTCAGTCTTCACGCTTAATATTTGCTGCAAAGAGCCTCCGCTCCAATTGCGTCAATGTGACAGTTTTGGTGGCCAGAGTCGAATTTTCCGACGGAAGTTCGTGGAATCGAGACGAAGGGCAAAAGGGAATCAGTTGGACATATCCCGCTGAATCACCTCAAGAAGATCCCTGCAAGAGTTCCACCGCAGGCGGCGCGGAGCTGGCACAAATCACAGGGGCTGAACTCGAATCCCCAAACCCCGCCAAACCCAACGAAGATGACGAGCTCCAAAACTACTCGTTTTCCTGTTCTTTGCTCGCGAGAAACGGGAAATTGGTTGCGAGGTGCCCAAGATAAAAACGGGCCGCTTTGCGAACAATGAACTAAGGAGGAGCCTCATGAAAACTGTTTCGTTCGCCCTACTGATTCTGATTGGTTGCGCAACGCTTTCTGCGCAGGGGCAGGACGTGTCTATATCTGTAAAGACGGATGATCATCCCGCGATCAACGTATCCAACAATCACAATTTGCCGGTTGAAGCATTTTTAATCACGGTTGACACTGCCACGACAAGCAAGCCTCTTACACGCATCTACTACGATGTCTTCTCAAATTACAAAAACGACCATGCGATACCGCCCGGCGCTTCGCAACAGGTGCCACTGCCACACATAGTCGGACAAGACTTGCCGATACCCACACTCCGCGCTGTAGTGTTCTCAGACGGGACAAGCCTGGGTGATGACAACTGGATTAGAGAGCTGCTCCATCGCCGAAAAATCCTCGCCGACCGGATCGAGGAAGTTATGACGCTTCTGCAGGACATATCGAATCGCCAGGTGGTACGGGAAGACGCTCTGGATATTCTCCAAAAGGCTAAAAAGGCCCGGCTGGATGCAAATCCTTCCGCGACTCCGGAGGAGCGAGTGTGGCACGGCCAAATATTCTACATGGCCATCAGAAATCTCCAGGGGAATCCGCGCTTCAATGGAAAGGTTCCAGACTTTCCCGTTACTTTGAAACACCTGCAAAAGGCTTTGGCAAATTGGCTCGCTGACCTCAAGTCCGCAAAGCCTGGGCCGCCAAAGTTATCCCCCACCGCGACGACTGGCGGGTTCTCGGACAACTGGCGAGTGGCACAGCCTTCGACTGGGGAAGCTTTGTGCCCTGCCCCTCCAACTAATTTAGCTAGTTGATTATGTTCGGGGCAGAGGGCCGGATCGTCGTGGTTGCCTCGGATGAACTTGTGTTCGGGCGGCGGTTCTGGGAGATCGTGGATTGCTTCCGGAGCCCGACGACAATCGTGGATTGGACCTCTGCCGAATCTCCGGAAACACCAGCCGAACTTCCCAGGACTGATGTTTCGCCTGACCTGACCTGCTCCAGTCCGATTCTCGCCCACTCCGTACGGGATATCGAATCCTACTGGAGATCGACTTTGATCGGCCATTCGATATCAGCAATGTCCCAGCCCGATGTCCTCTCTACTGCGACCAGTTTCTGTTTGCGGCGCTTCACCCCGACTTGTTGTTTGTTAAACGGCGGGCCGCCGTGGACAGCAAATTCTCTGAGGATCGGTAGAACTTTCTGCTCAAACTCTCTGCAATTTGAGACCAAGTTTCCACGATTCTCCAGAACGAGTGAGCTTTGTCCATTCGAACGAAAACCCCCACCCATTGGCGCAATTAAGCTATCGCCAACGGTTGTCAGAGCGGTTATGCCTGCCTCACGAAAGGCTGCGATATCCTCGTCCGTGTGCATAGGTAAGAGGGGACGAAGCCCCTTGATTCTGAACCGATCCAGTCGCTGTGGCCAGTTCCTTTCCAGGATCTCTATCAACTCTTGTTTGCTCCACGCACCATGTTCGTATACCTGAATCGCATAGAAATCAGTTTCTGTGACTTGAGCAAAGAGAAGTGGGCCACTTCGTTCTACGAAGCCAACCTGTCTCGGATGCGGTCTCGTCTTGAGATGGAAATGCTGGATTTTCCAATTGAGATACAGAGCGTCGTAATAGTCAGGCCTATTGATTGACGTGCTCTGGTGCGGTTTGAGAGATTCGCCGGCCTCCACTTTACGCCTCAGTTCTTGATAGCCCGGTGACAGTTCTGCGGGGACGCTAATCTCTGAGGACTGGTGAAAGATGCGGGGCCGCAGGGAAATCTGACGATTCAGAATGTTGAGGTATCCTTCGACAACATCATCCTCGCTGGCAGTGGCGGGAACGGTGTATCTCATCGCAAGCAATTCGGCACGGAGTATGGAGGCCAAATCGTGGTAAAAATTCACCATCTCATGGTATCTGGTGAGGTGCCGTATTCCCAACAAGCTTTGATCAGACGCGAAGCCGATCCACCGTATTTCCGCAAAGGGATACCTACGGGCGGTGTATCAGGATAATGTAAGTTAGTTATTTGTTACTAGCCAAACACTGGCCAAAGGGTCGCAAATGGGAGAATTCCACTGCAACTGAGGGCTCGTAACTCTAACAAAACACGTGAACAGCGATGAGCAAGGACAGGGTAGGTTAGAGATTAGCAAACCGCCGCATTCAGCCGCTCTGCCACCTCTCCGCGGCTAACGTCTTGCAACATTGTAACTTATTACCGCATTTGGTGACAGTCCCTCCTTCGGTTGCTGCATTTTGGTGCACACTGTCACCAAATTGTCACCAAACCCTTCGAGCTTCGCGACTGCGGCATGCTTCGAGTCGAGATTTGTGTGCGTATAACGCATGGTCACAGTGATAGCCGAATGCCCGAGCAACTGCTGCACTGTCACTATGTCCACGACACGCCATCGATTCCTGCCTTTCGACATGCCCGTCCAAAGCCCGACTTCAGATCGACAAGCGGTTCAGACTGGCTCAGGCCGGTGTGCGGCGAGGCCTCACGGTTCGCGCGGGTGTTGTAGTTCCTCCGCGGGGAATCCTGGGAATCGACGTGCAATTTGAAATCGCGAAGATGATAAGTTTCGGTAGATTCCCTGCGAGCTTCCACATAGAAATCGGCCCCATATTTCTTGTTAGCGAATCCCGGCAGGCGCAAGACTCGCGTCGCGTCAGTGGCTGCGTGATCTCCTCCGAATTCGCGCGCCAAGGCATGGAGTAGTCCTTCCGCCTCGTCGAGAGTCATTTCCTCCACCTTCCAAGCGATCTGGAATTTTCCGGGCGAACTGGTCAGGATGTAATTTGGTTTTGGGACAGCACTGGAGTTTTCAACGGATTTGAGGGCCTCTGAACCCCCGTGATCCAGGTCGAGATAGACATGGCGGATGGATTCGATGTCTTCCTTGGTCCGCGTCGAGGCGTCCTGCCGGAGCGGGTTCATCCCTATATATTCATCCCTATATAGATGTCCGACCCGTTGGCGTTCTTGTAGCGCAGCCACGCTTGAAACTCCGGGCTTGAAGCTTTCTGGGCGCTCGTAATGCGCTGGATCGTTTCGCCGAAATGCCGGTTCAGCACGAGCATGGCGATCCGGTCCGTTGTCTCGAAATTGTCGAGAATGTACTCCGAGGCGGACGGAACTGGTGGACTCGCGTTTTCTGCGGCGCTCATAGCACCTCCTTGTGACTGTCGAAAATAAAGCCGTAGTTGTATTCATCCCGGTCGGGATCGTAGCCGTGGATCTCCACGACTTCAGAAACAAAGCGCCGGCCGGGGCGGCGTTCGAGGTGGACGACAACGTTTACGGAATCACCGACGTTGGTCTTGATCGCGCGATACGGCAAGTCCACGCCACTCTGCAACACGCAACTCGTGAACCGGGCAAGGCCCTGCTTTGCGGAAGTGGCATGGACGGTCGAGAGACTTCCCGAGTGCCCAGTGTTGAGTAGTTGTAGAAGATCGAAGGCCTCGCTTCCGCGTATTTCCCCAAGGATTAACCGGTCCGGCCTATGACGAAGAGAAGCTTTGAGAAGATCCCGGATGGTGATGGCGGGCAGCCCGTTCTGGGGCTGCCGGGCTTCGAAACGAACCAGATTGTCCTGGCACATGTGAATTTCAGAGGTGTCCTCGATCAGAACAATGCGTTCGTCGGCGGGAATGAATTTCCCGAGCACATTGACTAGCGAAGTTTTTCCCGATCCAGTAGAGCCGCAAATCAGAATATTTTTTCGAGCGAGAACGTACCCTTCCAGCTGGTTCGCCAGCCAGCGTTCCAAAGTTCCTGCCTGAACGAGGTCTTCGACGCCGAAGTGCCGGGCGTTGAAGTTGACGCAGCGATGGCCATCCCCACGCCAAAGAGAACTCCGGCGAGGACGCGTTTCGAGCCGCCTTCGCCGAAGGCGAAGGTGAGGCC
Source organism: uncultured Acidobacteriota bacterium (assembly GCA_963732135.1). Lineage (GTDB taxonomy): Bacteria > Acidobacteriota > Terriglobia > Acidiferrales > UBA7541 > Acidiferrum. The sequence continues at coordinate 27,933 of CAVSYC010000006.1, read as the reverse complement.
GGAGACGACAATCGCGACGAGGGAGAGCCCGCGGGCGATAGTGCTGGTGAACGCTTGTTGGAGCACACCCACGGCGTTCTCCCATGGGGAAGTGCCGGTCGCCTGGGCAAATGCCGATGTGGCGAGGAAGAGACCCACGAGAAATGCCAGGCCAGCTCGGGTGGAATGGCGCGAATGATAAATTGCAGTCCAGCGTGTTTTCATTTCGATACCTCGCAAAGAGTTTTGAATCGCAAAAGCATGCGTTGCAGACGGAAGTCCACACACCCCGATGCGCGCCGGTGATCGCAGATGGAACGCACTGGTCCGAAGACACGCAAGGCTTACTGCCGAAGAACCTCGCCCGTTGCGCCTTGACGCCACGCAGCAGCGAAGGGGTTCTCGCGTGAACTTCCTTCTATCTACCTATTCAGTGTTTGGAGAGAAAAATGTGTCGCCAGAAAGTCTAATTTTGAGAGGGTTGCAATGGCCGTGGGAACAACGGTGACGATTACCGGCGCCGGTTTTGGTCCGACGCAGAGCAGCAGTACGGTGGATTTTTATGGGACGCCGGCGCCGGTAACAGGTTGGTCGGACACGCAGATCACCGCGCTCGTTCCTGTGGGGGCGCCCTCGGGATCAGTAGACGTCACAGTCGCGGGCATCATTGCATACGGGCCCAACTTTACGGTTACTTGGTCAGCGATGCTAACGGATTCTCTGGGCAATTCGACCCAATACGCGTCGGCCTCGATTGGTGGAGCTTGGCTCCCCCTTAATTCACAAGGTTCGGGATGCTCGAGTTGCTCGCTGCGCGGCACTATTCAAAACACATACGACAGTGGCGGAAATGTTCTGACTCGGACAGACGAACTTGGCCGGACGACCACCTATACGTACGACGCAAACAACAACGCGACTTCGATTTCCGTGCCGGTCGGCAATGGAACGAACGCCACAACGTCCTACACGTACAATAGTTTTGGCGAAGTCCTTACAACAACCGATCCTCTCGGCAACATAACAACGAACACCTATGACGCCAACGGAAACCTGCTAACCGTTACCACGCCCGCTCCGGGAACCGGTGTCTCTGCCAGCGTGACGCATTTCGCATACGATCCGAAGGGTGAACTCGCCACGATCGCGGATCCTTTAAGCAATGCGACAACTCTTACCTATACCCCTGCAGGTTTAATCGCCACGATCACCGATGCGCAGAACAACGTCACCACGTATGGCTACGACACACATGGAAACAGGGCGTCGGTTACGGATGCCCTGAATCATCAAACCACGTTTGCTTACGATACGGGTGATCGTTTAACCACCATCACTTATCCCGGCGGAACGACAACGACGTTCGGCTACGACTACCGTGGGCGGCGGACTTCAGTGACCGACCAGAACGGCAAAATCACCACGTACGCCTATGACGACGCGGACCGGCCGGTTACGGTTACGGACGCAGCTAACAATGTCACCACCTACGGCTACGACACTGAGAGCAATCTGACGAGCATTAAGGACGCGAACAACCACACCACCACGTTTGCTTACGACGCATTTGGCAGAGTGACGCAGACGACGTTCCCCTCGGGCGCGGTCGAAACATATTCCTATGATGGGGTCGGCAATTTGACAGGAAAAACTGACCGCAAGAACCAGTCGATTACCTACACTTACGACCAGTTGAATCGGCTGACAATGAAGACGTACTCTGATTCTTCCACGGTGAATTACACATACGATAACGACTCGCGGCTGACCCAGGTGAGCGATCCCACGGGAACCTACCAATTTACGTTTGACAACATGGGCCGGCTCAGCACGACGACGACGCAATATTCGTTTTTGAGGAGCCGGACGTTTAGCACGGCGTACAGCTACGACGCAGCGTCGAACCGGACAGGGCTTACCGATCCTGAGAGCGGATCGACAGCGTATGTGTATGACACGCTGAATCGGTTGCAGACGCTCACGGCGCCAGCGGCGATCAGCGGTGGATCATTTGGCTTCGGCTACGACGCGCTGAGCCGCCGAACCAGCTTGACGCGTCCGAACGCAGTGAACACCGCGTACGGCTACGATAATTTGTCTCGCTTGCTAAGCGTGACGCACGCCAAGGGCGGCACGACGCTGGACGGAGCGACGTACACCGTCGACAATGCGGGGAATCGCACGGCGAAAAGCGATCTGCAAGCGGGCGTGACAACGAACTACGGTTACGACGCCATCTATCAACTGTTGAGCGCAACGCAAGGCGGCAGCACAACGGAAACCTTTAACTACGATCCAGTAGGGAACAGACTCTCTTCGCTGGCCGCCGCATCATACAGTTACAATCCATCGAACGAACTCACGTCTACTTCGAGCACGACCTATGGCTACGATAACAACGGCAACACCACATCGAAAACCGACAGCATAGGTACCACAAACTACACCTGGGATTTTGAGAACCGACTGAGCAGCGCCACATTGCCCGCAAGCGGCGGCACCGTCAGCTTCGCCTACGATCCTTTCGGCAGACGCATCTACAAGTCTTCGTCAAACGGCACGACCGTGTTCGCCTACGATGGCGACAACCTCGTGGAAGAGACGAATGGGACCGGCGCGGTAGTAGCCCGCTATTCGCAAGGGCTGAACATCGATGAACCGCTGGCTATGCTTCGGTCTTCCACGACTAGCTATTACCAAGCCGATGGGCTTGGCTCTATCTCATCGTTGAGCAACGGCTCTGGAGCTCTTGCACAAACTTATACATTCGACTCCTTCGGCAAGCAAACCGCTACCACCGGCTCGCTAACCAACCCGTTCCAATACACCGGACGCGAATCTGACTCCGAAACCGGCCTATATTACTATCGCGCCAGATACTACGCTCCGCAGACTGGCAGGTTCCTCAGTGAAGATCCAATGCGATTCCGAGGGGGAGACATTAACTTCTACGGATACGTCAGGCAGGATCCTGTTCTGCTCGTCGACCCTTCTGGCAACAACTACTGCAAATTCGATAATTGTTTCAAGATATTTCAGAGGGCGATTAAGCATTTTTCTAGGAAGGCCTTCGATGCGAAGGCTAGTGCAACGCCGGTTTTTTATAAACCGAGCCCCGTGCTTACTTCTCTTACTCAACAGGACGTTGTCGGCGGATCGAATACAACGTCACTCAACGATTCGTTACCGTACGGTGCCGGCGGCGTGACGATAAACGGCCCAAGTGGATCCGCTATCATACTCGGACCTAACGCCTTCGTTCCGTCGAACGATCCCGATGCCACCCTTTTGCATGAGCTCATCCATGCCTACAGCGGTTTGGACGACAATCAGGTATTCAAGCTGTTCAAACCTTTTGGACTGAAACAATTGAATCCCGGAAGCTACGACATCACCCTCTGGATTTTGTCGAACTGCAAAAACACAGTAAGTTCGAAATGAATCGTTGCGTCGCGTACGGTCAGTTTGTTCCGCCCTAACACCAAAAGGTATTTTCAATATGAGGCCATATGACAAACTTCTTTAAGCGGTGTGCTGGCTTGCTTTTATCCTGTATTTTCGGTTTGATCGGCGGATACTTCTATTCGTATTTGCACGCCGAACGAAATAGTAAGGCAACCACCCTTCGGTCTTCTCGATTCGAACTAACCGATGAAACTGGCCGAGTCATCGCTTTCTGGGGAACAGACCGAGGCAACAACACAGTGCTGGCATTCTTGCAAAAAGCAGCCGGTGATACCGGCCCGCAATCGTTTGAGCTTCCCGCTAGGCAGACGGGATTTGGTGGGCAAAACCCTAATGAAGCGCTTTCTGTAGGCATGTTGTCCACTCAAACTCCATTTTTGAATCTCGTGGGCAAGGATGGCGGTTCACGCGCTGTGCTGTATTTGACCCAGCAGCAGAAGCCAATCTTGAATATGGGTGATGAACGTCGCGAAAGTCGTTTGGAGCTCGGTTTCATAAGTAAGGAGGCACCGGCAGCCGAGGATGATGACTGGGCCTTGAGATTTCGCATGCCGGATATAGCAGGAATTGGCTCGATTATGGACCCTGTCGATCACAAATACCGAGGTTATTTTTCCGTCGAGCGAAATCCTAAGGAGAAATAATTGGTAACGGTGACAGTCTCTTATTACTATCGCGCTAGATACTGCGAGGGATATCTTGTAGGCTATAAGGCGAGGTGTGCAGGAGAAGCTAAGTTAGTTATCTGTTACTGGCCAAACACTGGCCAAAGGGTTGCAAGTGGGAGCATTCCACTGCAACTGAGAGCTCGTAACTCTAACAAAACACGTGAACATCGATGAGCAAGGACAGGGTTGGTTAGTTTAGCAAACCGCCGCATTCAGCCACTCTGCCACCTCTCCGCGGTTTGTCTTCAACAGCTTACCACAACTGCCCCGGACGACTGCTGTTCTTTCACTGCGCATTCAAAACTCTGCTTCAAGAGATGCAGCAACGAGTTTAAATTTGCGCTACCCGCCAAGGAGATCTGAACAACCGCCACGCGCTCGGCACTTGGTAACAGCGGTCCGTTGGTCAAAGCGCTCAGCAAATTCGAATTCCAGCTGCCGACTTTCTGGCTTGCTTTCCTCTAGTTGCTCGACGTACACCTATAGCCTCTCCATTGCGGAGGATACAGTGCTGTCAAAAACCTTGATGTAACAGTCTCTGGTTACGTGGGCTTTTGCGTGGCGCAAGATGCGTTGAACCAAAATATCCTGGGCGCCCGTTGCATACAGGTTTGAGGCCAGGCCGCGGCGAAACGCGTGCCATCCATACCAGGGTATGCGGTTGGCCTGAAGCACGGGCTGGATCAGGGGACATGATCAGACCTCCAATTTCTCATTGGGATGGCTCTCGTTCCGTAAGCTAACAAGTTCGCTGCTTTCGAATGGTCTGTGAGCGGTTGCACCTGGCTATACATGGGTGGCCCACGGCTTGTAGTCGTTCGGATCGCAGTTTGCGGGGCCTAGGCCGTGCGATTTGCGAAACCGTCATCTATCTTAATAAGGCAGCCGTCTGCAGCCACAACGGTCTAGACTCATTCAATCACTTAACGTCACCAGGTCGCCCTCACGAATGAGGCCCCCGGACACGACAGCGGAATCCAACGCCATCACCCCGCCGAGCTTGCGGACGATGCTCCTCAGGACGCCCATATCCTGTTTCAAGGTGTCGGGATCGTATGTGGTCATCACGCACCGGCCTCGCAGTTGAGCGGCGCGAATAACGGCTTCGCCGATTCGAAGGCGATGCCCGGGCCATTGACGTTCCTGAAGGCCCTCCACTCCGCCAACAATGATGTTCGGACGCAGACGCCGACTATCGAAACCCATATAGCCAATTGCGCCATCTGTCGCCACCAAGAGTGGCAAAACATCGAAACGCTCCGGCCCGTCGTAGTAAAACAGTTCGGCATCCGCACCAACTGCCTTTCGTACGAGGGCTAGTGCTTCAGGGGAATCCCAGACGTGACCGGAGATTTGGGGTTGGCCATCGGCACCGAGCGTGCCTTTCAGGCCCAGCAACTGGTGATGCGTCCGCGAGGTGAGCACATGGCCGTTACCAGCCCGTACGAGCACCTTACGGTCATCAGCGAAGCCAAGCTCGCCAACTTGAATCTCAGTAACGCGCTCGCCCGCCATCGATTTAACTGGATAGCGCCATAGTTCTTTGATAAACATAGCTGGTTCAACCGGTCGCTCACCGGAATTCATGCGCGACCGGTCTCGAGATTCCTTCCTCGCTCGATCAGTGAACATTTCTTGCCAGAAACGCGCGGATGAGCTGTGCGATTTCCGTTCCATCTTCTTCCAGCGCGAAGTGTCCCGTGTCTAGCAAGTGGAGCTCTGCGCTCGGTGCATCCTTTAAGAACGCTTCCGCGCCTGCCGGGGCAAATACCGGATCGTTCTTTCCCCAGACGACCAGCACTGCCGGCTTCTTTTCCCGCAGATACTTGTGCCATGCCGGATAGAGCGGCGGGTTGTTGCGGTAGTCATAGAACAGCGCCAGTTGGATTTTGTCATTGCCCGGACGGTCGAGCTTGGCCTGGTCGAAGAGGAAAGAATCCGGGCTTACATGGTCCGGATTTCGGAAACCCTGCAGGTACTGAAGTTTCGTCGCGTCCAGTTTTAGCAACTGCCGCACCTTGGCTTCATTCGTTGGATTGGGGTCTTTCCAGTACGGGTACAGATACTCTGCCCAGAAGGGTGACAGGCCTTCGTCATAGGCATTGCCGTTCTGGGTGATGATTGCCTGGACGCGTTCAGGATGCCGCGTTGCCAACCGGAATCCCACGGGTGAACCGTAGTCCTGAATATAAATCGAATACTTCGTGATGCCTTGTTGGGTAAGGAAGTGATCTACAGTATCCGCGAGGTGATCGAACGTGTACACGTATTGCTCAGGCGAAGGCGCGTCGCTGTAGCCGTAGCCCGGATAGTCCGGCGCCACAACATGATATTTATCGCTCAGGCGTGGAATCAGTTCGCGGAACATGTGGGACGAACTGGGGAAACCGTGCAGCAGCACGACGGTCGGTGCGTCCTTTGGCCCGGCCTCGCGATAGAAGATCTGCAAGCCATCCACCTGCGTCGTGTGATAGGTTACGCGCGTCATACTCATTCTCCTTTACCGTTCCTTCGTATTAGACCGTTCGGTCTATATGGGGTTTGATACAGCTATAAGCCGAAAAGTTTCAGAAAAAGCTGGTGACTAAGTCCGAAAACAGGCAAGAATTAGACCGTACGGTCTAACCCAAGAGGAATGTGGGACATCTAAGGCAGAGGAGGGCTGTCCCATGCGCCCTGCAAAGATCTCTGACGACAAATTGTTCCAGGAACTGTCGGATGTTTTCCGCCGCAAGGGGTACGACGGGGCTTCTTATTCCGACCTGATGAAAGCGACTGGCTTGGTGAAGGCCAGCCTGTACCACCGTTTCCCGGGCGGGAAGGCTGACATGGTGAACGCAATACTCTCCGAAGTGGACCGCCAGTTTGCAGAGTATGTTGTTAAGCCCGCGTTCGAAGAGGGAGAACCACAGGTCCGTGCCCGGAAGATTGCGCGTAGGCTTCGCGAGTTCTACAGATCCGGAAAACAGTGGTGTCTGCTCGACACGGTGACACTCGCCGATAGTCCTTCCACACGCGCACACGCGCGGCGCTCCATGGAATCTTGGATTGATGCGTTCGCCCGCCTCGGCCGAGATGCGGGCTTAAGCCCGGCGATTGCCCAGAGATGTTCTCAAGAAGCCGTAGCGGCGATCGAAGGTGGACTCATAGTCTCCCGTGTTCTCGGTGATTCCGGCTCGTTTCACCGGGCCCTCGCGAATTTTCCGAAGCAGCTCACGGTCGGTCACCTACGGGAGTCGTAGAGCTTAGGGCAACAAATGGAGAGCGGTGATTCGGTTCATTACCGAAAGTTGGCCGGTAGAAGTGAACGCATGAATTCCCGCTTCACGGGATAACTCCCGGTCGGCAAACCGGAAGTAATCCAGATCGGGACAGGCGATAGGTGACGGGCAGCCCCGAAGTAATCCACTTGGCTGAAAAACGCGCTATCTGTAGAAATGGTTTCCCAATGCGAAACCGCGAAAAGGATACTATTGCTGAAAAACTTAGGTGCACTCTTGGTGCACTCTAGCCTGCAAATGAGGTGATCTGGCGCAAATAAGAGCGTCGTAAATTATTGAATACAAATGGAAAGGGTGTACGAACAGGGCAGGTAGATTTAGCAAACCACTGCAAATCAGATCACCTCAGAGCGACTCACAACACCTCACAGCGCCGGAGAACATCTAACATCATCGCAAGCAACTCGTTTGTCGGCGGTTTGGAAAACCGCCCCTCTGTCGGTGAACATCGCATCGGACGGTATCTTTCTTCAATATCACCGCTTTTGTCGGAATATCCACCTCGGGGTGTCACCCGAAAATTGTTAGATGACTTAATACCAACGCGTTTGTCGGTACTGACCCAACGGACGACTGACCACTCTTCACACTCGGTCACTTGAGTCCGAGCACCGCCTGGCCGAGGTGATAGGACAGATGGTTGGTGCGGCTCAGGAGAATGGCAAAGCGATTGCGCGAAGCATCTTTCGCGAAATCTTCTTCCGATACAGCCGTGTGCCTTTGGAGCCAGTCCGACCACGACATCTTCTCAAACCCCTGCGACAATTGACCGTTTACGGTTTTCCATGCCCGGCGAACCTGTTCGTGCGAAGGAATCGCGGCTTGGGACTTGTCGGGATTAGATATGAAGGCGGCATCAAACTCGGGATGAAACCGATTCCCCAGTCCCAACAAGGGCAGCATCGCGTCGTGTACGGCTGTGAGATGCCCCCACAAGTAAAGAAGCCTGTTCCTGCCAGGCGCTATTTCCCGCAGGACCTCCTCGGACGAGAGGCCTCCAAAAAGCTTGTCCGCGCCCTCGATTTGTGTCTTCCACACCTTCAGCCCGAGAGCCACATAAGAGCCTTCGTTTGCCATAGCTTCGTCTCCTTTCGACTACTCCCTCTCATTTGTACGTTGGAAAAATCTTTCCGAACATGGGAGCCCCACTCTTCGATTGCTCTTCTGCGGCCTCATCCTGAATGACATCCCCATACTCCATGAGTATCCCGTCCTCGATGCGCACGATGTCCGCAGCGATCCAATTCACAGGGAGACCGAAGTTTGAAAAACGTCCGTGCACAATCACGAAATTTCCTTCACCCAGAATCTTTCCGGGCTCATATTTGAGGGTCGGCGGAAGGTTCTTTATCAGGTCAAACAAACCCTCACGACACGGAGCAATATGAGCGCTATGTTGAATGTGTTTCGGTGACCAGAATCGCTCCGCCGCTGCGTAGTCACGCTTGTTGAAAAGCGTGTCGAAAGCCCTGAGCACCAGTTCCTTGTTCTGCTACCCGAGTTCCCGAGCTATTCTTTGTTTCCTCCAGTCCTTAATAAATCGGGGTAGAGTCCGATTCATCGACCGAAATCCGAATTCAAGTCATCCTGAGTCAGGGGTCCGCCAATCCTCTGATGCTCGTAGTGGTGCTCATACACAACCCGGGACGCCTTCCATCTCCGAATGGCGTACCATTTCAAAGCGCACCGTCGCCCTCCGACGCCGGTAAAATCGATCCGCCATGCGGAATGGGTCTCATTGGCAGTGTCTCGAGGAGCAGCAGTCTGCTGAACTGATATCGACAATCCGGCAACCTCAGCCATTACGTGAAGCGGCACCAGGAAATTCAACAGAAAAGGACGTACGCTGGCCTTTCCGCGGATTGTCTCCCGCGAATCTTCACTGCTGACCTCGACATCGTCGGCGTAAAATGTTTCGAAGATCTCCAGAAACTCCTCGTAGCTCTTGGCGATTTCGGCGCGCAGGATCGCCGCGCTCAGGGTTTGCTCCGCGGCCTGTGAGCATTCGTAAGCGTCGCCATCGAACCGGCCAACAGTGACGAGATTATGTTCATCGATCATCGGAGTCCTCACTTGACTGCGGTCAGAGACGGATTGCTGCGAATGTCCCACCCGCCACCAAGAGCGCGGAAGGTGCGCACGGCGGCGCGTGCCGCATCCGCACGGGTGCTCTCCACATCGTTCCGTGCAACGAGAAGTTGACTATCCGCATTAAGAACGTCGGTCAGCGGAATTGCGCCGGCCTTGTAGGCCCGCTCCGAAAGATCGCGAGCCCGCGTAAGAGAGGTAACTTCACCCTGCAATTCCTCGAGGCGCACCTGGGTTTGCGCAAGTTCCATCAAGGCGTTCTCTACATCTTCGGTGGCTCTCAAGGCGGCTTGCCGATACCCGGCAAGGGCTTCGGCGTAGGCGCCGCGCGACTGGGCGACCTCAGCTGCGACCTTTCCAAAATCGAAGAGCCGCCACCGCAGCGCTCCGGTCCCAATGGGCTGAAACGCCTTCCCGTTAAAAAGAGTGCCCCCGTTGGTGCTGTCGAAACCAAGCGCACCGGAAAGCGAAACCTTCGGGTAGTAGTCCGAAATCGCAACACCGATTCGTTCGTTCGACGCGGCAAGCCGACGTTCGGCTGCAATGATGTCGGGTCGGCGGCGCAAGACATCCAGAGGTTGGTCGGCACCAGTGATTGCTGGAATTCCGGGAACTGCGCCTGGTTTTGAAAGCTCTTCGGCGTACGTTCCCGGCTGAGCACCCATGAGGACGTCGAGACGGTTCAGCTGGGCTTCAAGGGCTACACGCAAAGAAGGCACCGTCGACTTAGCTTGCTTGAGAAGTGCTTCTGCCTGGGCAACTTCCCGATCGTCCGCCACTCCCACGCGTCGACGCACTGCGACCAATTCCAGAAGATGTGTATCGGTGTCGATGAGTTGCTGTGCCACCGCAAGCCGGGCCTGAAACTCCCTGACCTGAAGGTAGGCGTCCGCCGCCTCGGCGGCCACGGTGATTCGAGTCCCAACCTGTTCGGCCTGCGCAGCCTGGAGCTCATCAGCAGCCGCGGCTTTGCCGCGGCGCAGCCCTCCAGAAAGATCGATTTCCCAACTGGCTGCAGCTCCAACTGTGTATTCACGTTGATCGCGGCTGTAGCCGGGAAAACCATTTGCGACGGAACCAAGCGGACTCGCAACGCTTTGATGCACAGCCGTACCGGTCGCCTCCAGATCGGCCGTCGGCAAAAGTTGCGCGCCGGCCGCTGCGGCCGCCGCTCGAGCTTGACGGACACGCGCGAACGCAGCGGCGAGATCGAGATTTTGGTCCAGGGCGCGCTGAACGACAGTTACAAGCATCGGGTCGTTGAACCCCGTCCACCAACTCTCGAGAGGCGGTGCCGCAAATTCCGGCTTCGCAGCACTGGCCCCGGCGAGATTATGAAATGGAGCGAGATTGGTGGTGGGCTTTACGTAACGTGGACCTACGGCACAACCACCCGCAAATAGGCTGAGGGCAAGAATGATCGCCGTCGTTTTGAGCGCGGCTTGACTCACTTCGCGTTCCTTACGGTTATGGCCGAAATTGCGGACGAAAGTGTAAAAGGCGGGCGTGAAGAGAAGACCGAAACCGGTGACGCCCAGCATCCCGAACAGCACGGCCGTACCCAGTGACCTCCGCATTTCGGCGCCCGCTCCCGTCGCAACCGCCAGCGGCGCAACCCCCAGGATGAACGCGAAGGACGTCATCAAGATCGGACGGAGGCGTGTACGCGCGGCATGCACAGCTGCCTCTCCCGCGGCAGTTCCTTCTTCTTCCTTCTGCCGCGCGAATTCGACAATCAGGATCGCGTTTTTGGCGGCCAGGCCGACAAGTACGACGAAACCGATTTGCGCCAGAATGTCGATCGGCAACCCGCGTGCCAGCAGGCCGCTGACCGAGGCGAGGAGACACATAGGCACGATCAGAACGATCGCCATCGGCAACTTCCAACTTTCGTATTGCGCCACGAGCACGAGGAACACGAACAGAGCGGCTGCGCCGAAAACAATCAGCGTGGGAGTTCCGTGCTGCTGCTCTTGGAAGGAGAGATCCGTCCATTCGAACCCGATACCTTGCGGAAGAACCTGGTGGGCAAGCTCCTCCATGCGAAGCAGTGCGGTACCAGAGGCTACACCTGGAGCAGCAACGCCTTGCACCTCCGCGGCTGGAAAGAGGTCGTAGCGCGGCACACGGTATGGGATCGTGTTGTCCTTCAACTGTGCCACCGTCCCTATCGGCACCATCGCACCGGAAGCGTTGCGAACTTTCAGCCGTGTGATGTCCGGCTGGTTGCTTCTGTATTGACCATCGGCTTGCACGACCACTTCGTAGGTCCTGCCCAGTAGGTTGAAATCGTTCACGTATTGGGAGCCCAGATAGACTTGCAGCGTCGAAAATACGTCGGTCGGCGTGACTCCTACCTTCTCTGCCTTCTCGCGGTCGATGTCCGCGTAGATGGAGGGTGATCCCGCGTTAAACAACGTAAACGCCCCGCCGAAATGCGGATCTTTGTTCGCAGCAGCCACGAGATCATTCGCCGCCCGCACAACGGCTTCCGAACCAAGACCGGCGCGGTCCTCCAGCATCATCTTGAAACCGCCGGCGTTCCCGAGTCCTTGCACGGGAGGAGGTGGGATGGTCAGCACGCGCGCTTCTTTGATCACCGAAAGTCGCGCGCGCAGGTCGGCCAATACTGTGTTCGCGTTTACGCCGGGAATATCGTGGTTGTAGAGCGAGGGCAGGCTGGAAAAAATTGTCGCGGAGTTGGACGCAACCGTCGATGTTGTCGCATCGAGCCCCGCGAAGGGAGCAACGTGTTCAACGCCGTGCGTATTGAGGATAATATCGGTCGCCTGCTTCACCACTTCCTCTGTCCGTGCGAGCGTCGCTCCGGGAGGAAGCTGAACGACGGTGATTAGGTATCCCTGGTCCTGTTCCGGAATGAAGCCCGTTTGCGCTCGCGAGAACTCCAGCCCGGCGACGCCGATCAGCGCGACGTAGATCGCGAGAACGAAGGCCATTCCTGCCACCAGACGCCGTGTCAGATTTCCATATCCGTTCGACAAACTCTCGAAGCCACGGTTAAACCAGCCAAAACCTGAATGGAGAAAACGACCCGCCAGGCCACGCGACGAAGCACCTTGTGGATGGTGGTCCTTGAAGAGCACCGCGCACAGAGCCGGGCTCAGGGTCAGCGAGACAAAGCACGAGATGACCGTCGACGCGGCGATCGTGACGGCGAATTGCCGAAAGAATAGTCCGGATATTCCTGAGAGGAAAGCGGATGGAACGAAAACCGCGCACAACGTGAGCGCAATCGAGATCAGCGCTCCACCGACTTCGTCCATGGTCTTGTGAGCGGCATCGGACGCCGACATGCCGGAGCGCATGTTGCGCTCGACATTTTCAACGACCACGATCGCGTCATCGACGACGATGCCAACCGCGAGAACCAGGCCAAAAAGTGAAAGGTTGTTCAGCGATATCCCCAGCGCATACAGAACAGCGAACGTCCCGACCAAAGATACCGGAATTGCGATCACCGGGATGATCGAGGCTCTCCAATTCTGCAGAAATAGGAACACGACGCCGAGCACCAGAAGGATCGCGATGAAGATGGTGATGACGACCTCGCGGATCGATTTGGCAATGAAGGTCGTCGGATCGTAAATGATTTTGTAATCGACGCCCTGTGGGAACTCCTTCTGTAGGTCCTTCATCGCCGACAAGACTTCATGTTCAACCGCGAGCGAGTTTGCGCCTGGCTGGGCGTAAATTACCAGCGCCGTAGCGTCGCTGCGATCCATGTATGCGGTAGATCCGTAATCAGCGGCACCGACCTCGACCCTGCCGATGTCGCGCACCCGAGTCACCCTTCCTTGCTTATCAGATTTGACGACGATGTCACCGAATTGCTCGGGTGTGGAAAGCCTGCCAAGCGCCTCCACGTTGATCTGATAAGCCTCGTGCCCGGGTGCCGGCGGCTGATTCAGAATCCCGGCCGAGACCTGGAGGTTCTGGGCGCGCAGTGCCGCCAGCACCTCACTGCCGTCGAGATTGTTCGCTGCTACCTTGTCGGGTTCGAGCCAGATGCGCATGGCGTACTCGCGGCCGCCCTGGAACTGCACATCTCCAACACCTTGGAGACGCGCGAGAATGTCCTTAACGTGCAAGGTTGTGTAGTTTGAGAGATACAGATTGTCTCGCGAACTATCCGGCGAGTAGACGTGGACGGCCAGGAGTATGCTCGGTGTTGCTTTTCTAACTTGGACACCAAGACGCTGTACATCTTCCGGTAACCGCGGCAATGCGTCCTGAACACGGTTTTGCGTCAGCATCTGTGCGACGTTCAAGTCAGTCCCGATGCGGAAGGTAACCGTGATCGTGAGCCTGCCGTCTCCGGTCGACTGACTGCCCATGTAAAGCATGTTCTCGACGCCATTAATCTGCTGTTCAAGCGGCGTCGCCACCGTGCGCGACACCGTTTCCGCGGATGCGCCCGGATACACCGTGGTGATCTGCACTGTCGGCGGGACGATTTCCGGGTACTGCGCGACCGGCAGGATCGCCAGCGCGCCGAGACCGAGCAGCGTCACGAAAGCGCTTAGTACGGTCGCGAACCGCGGGCGTTCAATAAAGAAATGGGTCAGGCGCATGTTCTTGGCTCTCTAGTCCTGGCCGCCGGCAGAACGGATCGTTCCGTCCTGGGTTGCGACCTTGGTTCCGGGCGCGGCGTGCAGTAGTCCGTCCACAATGACTCGGTCGCTCGGTGCCAGCCCGGACCGGATCACCCGCAAGCCGTCGCGGATCTCCCCAACCTCCACTCGCTTTGGCGCAACCGTGCCGTCCGCCGAAACCGTCATAACCATGTGTTGCGATTGGTCAGGTAGAACTGCGGCGTCCGGCACGAGGAGCGTCGGCGAAGGAGGCGCGACGACCAGTCGAACGCGAGCGAACAGGCCGGGAGTCAAAACCAGATTGGAATTCGCAACTGTAGCCCTGGCGTGGATTGTGCCGCTCGAACGGTCAAGGACATTGTCCAGGAAATCGAATACGCCGCTTCGCGCGTACTGATCGCCGTCGCCGAGCGCAACCTCAACCTTCTGGACATGCCCTCCCTTGAGGTGCCCGCGATATTTGGAGTACACGAGGAAATCGGACTCGCTCATATCAAAATCAAGGTAGATCGGATCCAGCGACACGAGCGTCGCGAGTAGTGTCGTTGGACTCGTCGCTGTGCGACTGCCAGCAATCAGATTGCCTATCGAAACGAGATGCGTGCCCATGCGCCCTGTGAACGGCGCCGTAATCCGGCAATGGTCGAGGTCGAAGTGTGCATCGCGGATTCGGGCTTTGGCCTCTTCGACCGCCGCGCGCGCCGACCGCTGATCGGATATGCGCTGGTCGACATTTTCGACTGACCCAGCGTTGCTTTGCTCCAGATCTTTGGCGCGGTCGAGTTGCCGGTCAGCCAGTTCCAGCCGAGCCGCCGCAACCTCAAGTTGGGCGTTCGCTTCAGCAAGCGTGATTTCGTAGGGTCGAGCATCAATTGTGAAAAGGACGTCGCCCTTCCGAACAATGTCCCCGTCTTTGAAAAATATTCCCGTAAGCGTACCGCCTACCTGCGCGCGCAGTTCAACTTGCGAAACCGCCGCGAATTGGCCAAGGAAGCCCAGCCGCGTATCGATGTCTTGCACCAGCGGCTTGCTCACCACAACTTGTGGGAGTGCAGCAGGCGGAGGGTCGGCGGAGCTTCCGCTCGCCCCAGGCGAATACTTGAGCCATGCACCCACAAGTGCCGTCGCTGCTAGGCCAGCGGCAACCCAAAGCTTGGCCGACGTTCGTCCACTGATTCGCCGCCCCTTGTTCTCCGCCCTCTCGTCCGACGCCAGTTCAGTTTCCCTCAGCATTCTCGTAATTCTCCTGGTATATTGTTCTTTTAATATGCACAATTAAGATCAAAAAAAGTCAACCCGTCTTTTGCCGGATCTGACCAACCAGATGAGCCAGGGTGATTTTCGCGAGCGATCTCTCTACGCTTTTCTGAGCCTGAGAAAGCAACCCCGACATGCACTCCTTGAGGTGGCAGCTGACCGGACAGCGCTTTTCGACAGGATAGGAGTGAATCGCAAACGCTGGTGGTGCCGCACTGGCACGGTATATGTCGAGCAGCGTGATTTGTCGCGGAGAACGCGAAAGCATGCTCGCTCCGCTCTTGCCCCGCTTTGTTACGACCAAGCCCGCTTTCGAGAGCTTGGAGAGCGATTTTCGAACGAAGGTGGGGTCTGCGTTCACACTCTCTGCCAGAGTGGCCGAGGAGATTTCCTCGCCGTGCCTGTAACCCAGCGCAGCCATGATGTGCGCGGCAACCGCAAATTGGACGCTTTTCACTGACATATCTTCTCCTGCGTCCTGTGTGATGCTTAAAAGCACAATTGGTTATACTTCTTTTGTGCCAGAGCCGCCTCCCCCTCTTCGCGCATGCGTTTCTTCAAGCGTTTCACTTGGCGCACGTTCACGATTCAGAGAACGCTCGAGTACCAAGCTTGTGATAGCGAAACGTGCTTCTTGCCGACGTCGGTTCCTATCCAGTGGCGATTTCGGGTTCTGCCTCTAGATCGGCGGCGCGCCCCGGAGGAGATCCAACACAAATAGTGGCTCGTCTCGAGTTAGCTGCTTTGGCAAGGACCTCGACCGTGTGCAAACTGGCGCTTCAATTCAAGGTGTCCCTACCAAAAACTCAGTTGGCTGCCCGCTAGCGAAGTGAGCGGTACTCGACGGATCGCACGGGGTCACTCATTTTCGGGACCCATTTATGGGGTGTTGTCAATATTCATTTTTTTTGACAGGAATAACGGCTATTTGAAAATGAAAGTCTACGGATCAAGACCGCACCGTGGAAGCCGGATAGGCTAGCTCTTGCTTGGCGGTGAGCCGGTGATTAGGATGTCCACAAGTTGAATGTGTATTGAACTTCTGTCGTAAAAAGGAACCCACGGCGCTCGCCGAAGCACCAAACGAGATAAATACTACGGAGAATCCGAGGACCAAGGAAAACGCGGAAAGCAAGAGTCCCCCTTTCGAGACGTCTCCTTCGCGCAATTCTTCCATGCCGATTCCGGAGAGCACCGAAATGTAGCCTGGAACCAATGGCAGGACGCACGGAGACAGAAACGAAATCAACCCTGCCAAGAGCGCTCCTGCTAAAGAAAGATCAACCATGAAGAGTCCCTTCGTTGCGGTCCACGCGTCACGGGGAATTTCCGCTTGGTGCTGCCTTCTGCGACGCCTGCTCTGATCATCGCGGGTGCGGCAGGATACAGAGACCGAAGGGATGGCCTTCTATCCTGCTCCCGACCGATGTTTGACCGGACGAAAGGTTATAGGCGGAGCGAGCTTGGGTTCTGTCGAGATGGACGCCTGTGTCCAGGCCTCGATTGCCCTGCGGTGCGACGGAATGCGTTGGGAGGATTAGGAACGTTCCCCAGCAAGAGGACGTTTTCCTCATCGGTCGGCGGTCGCACGAACGCAAGCACCCGGATTCGGACACTTTTCCCATTCTCGTGCATCGTTACCAAGGATTGGGAAGAACTGTGGATGCAGCGGAATCCGAGGTTTTCTCCCGCTGGTCTAATAGGCAGAAACGAGGAGGTTCCGTGCAACGCCTTCACCGCCATGTCGTCGTCATACTGACGCTCACGCTGACCTTGGTTAGTCCACTGAGCTTCGCGCAGAAGAGCGCGCCCAATGGCTTGGCTGATGCAAAAACGGAGTTCCTTCGCCGCGCGTCGGGGCAGCCGGTCTCCTGGCTGACCCGTGGTCCGGAGGCCTTCGCTACCGCCCGGCGAACCGGGAAGCCATTGCTGATTGAAGTTGGCGCGAGTTGGTGTCCGTTCTGCCTGGCAATGGATCGCGACTCTTATAGCGATCCCAAAGTGGCTTCGTTCCTGAACGAGCATTTTGTTGTTGTTCGCATCGATTACGATGCGGAGCCCGAACTCGCTCACAAACTAGAATTGCTGCAAGCGCGCGCGAACCTCCCGTCCGGAATGCCCCTAATCATGCTCGTCACGCCAGATGGCAAACTCTTTGATGGCGGCGCTTACTTTCCTCCAATGCCGGCGAAGTACAAACCGAGTTTCACCGGTTTCCTAAGGCGCGGAGCGGACGAATTCAACTCCAAACGATTTCCGGTAGAGACGGTGGACGTCGGTGCGGAGCTACAGACACTACGCTGACACCGCACGAAGGGCAATTGAGTCGGCATTCCGGGCGAGACGGAAAACCCACTCGATCACACCTCATTCGTCAATTGCCCATCGCGACAGCCGTTAGAGGCACGACCTGCAGCGCCAAAACAATATATCGAACTGACATATATTGCCTGCGGCAATGAACGGAACCATTTTTCGCCGGCCGATATTTTCCGAGTCGAGGTTGCTAGCTTCTTCTCTCCTTGACATTCTACCTATTCCTCGTTTTAATATGTCGATTGTCTAGGAGAAGCAGGGTTTTGACTCAGGTAGCAAGTAATTGACACAAGGGTGCGGGTTGTGTATCATGGCCATGATAATTCACATGGCCATGATAATTACCATGGCCGTGGCAAACCTATGCCGGGCCATTACCCCAACGCACCCGTCGACAACGAAGCCCAACTCGGGCGGATCGTGGCCAGCCTGTTCCGTGAAGAAGGCTGGAAGGTGGCTGAAGAGCCGCGAGAGAAGAATGTTGCGCCGGACTTCCTGGTGTCGGGGCGAGGGAAGAAATTTGTCGTAGAGCTAAAACGAGCCTCGGAGGGCCGAAAGGACCGCGTGATTCCTTTGCTCTCCCAGGCCGCGCTGGAAGCTGCCTACTATTCCCGCGCAATCCCCGGTCATCCGGTTCCCCTTGCGATTGTGGGCGCAAACCGTATCTCGGATTCCATTGCCGAGGAGGCGAAGCAATTTATGCGAGAGCGGGCACCGGAAGTGGCGGTTGGGGTCGTGGACCTCGAAGGTCTTCGGCTCTTCGCAGGCCACGGACTGGAATCGCTGAGTTCGTCAAGGCGTCCGCAAAACGAGCTCAGTTCGCCGAACCTGCGCGCACGCGCGCCGCAGCTGTTCTCCGATTTGAACCAATGGATGCTCAAGGTTCTTCTGGCTCCTCGAATTCCGGAAGTGTATTTGTCAGCCCCGAGAGGGCGGTATCAGGGAGCCTCGCAACTGGCGGAAGCGGCTGGCGTCTCGGTGATGAGCGCATTTCGTTTTGTCGAGGAGTTTTCGAAAGAAGGCTTTCTCGAGTCCAGGGAAGAAGTATTGCGGTTGGTTCGGTTGAGAGAATTGCTGAACCGGTGGATGGCTGGGAGCCAGCGACGCGTTCTGGAAATCCCGATGCGCTGGGTTCTTCACCGAGGGAAAAAGGCGCTCTGGAACGCAGTTCGTTCCTATCGATCGGATGAAGCGATGGCCTTTGCAAATCCTGACGATCGACTCTCGTCGCCGCGGCCACGTTTGTGCCTTGGGCTGTTCGAAGCAGCGGAGGCACTTGGCATCGGGTTTGTGCACGGGGTAAAGCCACATCTTTACCTGGAGCGTTTGAACGCGGCAGTTTTGCAGGACCTCGGCCTTTCGGAGAATGCAGAGGAGGAAGAAGCAGACCTCTATGTGCGCATTCCGGGGAACCGCGAGAGCGCTTTTCGTGGAGTTGTCCGGAAAGACGGTGTGCCCGTGAGCGATATTCTTCAGGTCTGGCTGGATGTCAGCCAGCATCCGTCCCGAGGCAAGGAACAGGCAAATCTTATCTGGAGAAAAATTCTGTCTCCGGCACTTGAGTTGTCCGACCGATGAGCGAACAAGATCCCGAACTCGAGCCGTTTTCGAAATTCATCGTCGCGATTGAACCCTGGCTCGGCGAGGTGGTTCTCGTAGGGGGGGCACATCGTCTGTATCGTCTCGATCCCCGCGCCGGGAAGCTCGACTATCTTCCCCTGACAACGCTCGATGGCGACGTCGCCGTACCGCCCAAGCTCAAAAAGGAAGAATCGACCGTACGGAAACGCCTGCTGGAAGCCGGCTTCGAAGAAGAGTTCATCGGCGAGGATCGTCCACCGGCGACGCATTACCACTACGGAAAAGGAGGCGGTTTCTACGCGGAATTCCTGGCACCGCTCGAAGGAAGTGAATACGACCGCAGCGGGAAGCGGAAGGCTACGAAGGAAGTGGGCGGCGTGTCATCCCAGCTGCTTCGCTACATCCGGCATCTTGCTGCTCTCGCCCTGGAAAGTAGAGCTAGGCGAGGAAAACGGATACGCGATATCACCGAAGCGAAGCGTGCAGATCGCCAATCCCAGCAAGCTTCCTAGCACAAAAAATTCTCATCCATGAGCAGCGCGGCTACAAGGACAAAGCCAAAGACTTGCTGTACATGCACGATACGATCGAAGCGTTCTCGGAAGCTCTGGATGAATTGCAGAAGCTCTTTCGCGGTGCTGTTGTACCGAAACTGCATCCGCGACGCGTAGCGGAACTCGAACGGGCGGCCGACAGGCTCTTTGGAAAAGTCGAAGATACGATTCGGGAAGCCGCTCGGATGGCCGCGGGACGAAAGTTGAGTGCGGAAAGACTCGCCGAAACAGCGCAAGCCGGGTTAAAAGAAATTCTTGGAAGTAAGGCTGCTTAAGGCTAGAAAACAAAACAATTCTACGAAAAGGATGGGTGCACGTCAGTCGCCGACAAGACTGACAAGCGATAGCTTCGCGGTTCGTCAATGAATGTGAAGCTACAACTCGGCGGTCAACCATGAAGTTGACTTGATTCCAGAGGCCCAGACTCTCGAGGCTTGCTTTGTCGTGAAGGAGGAGTTTCGATATCAAAAAGAGGTCCGACTACTGATTCACAGCTATGGGCGCAATGCAGCGACCATCCTTGCGTCAACGAGGAGTTTCTGGGGCGATGCCCTCGTACGACGGGTCGAGAAAGAGCAGTCTGAAACAGGGCTTACGGAGTTCGTGGGTTTTGTTCCCGAGAGTGCGCCTGGCAAAGCACGGGAGCATGATGGTAAAGCGATTGTTTTGCCGGTTGATCCCAGGCAAGTCGTTCACGAAGTCTTGCTCGGGTGGAGGCTGGACAGCGCAGAAGTGCAGGCCGTTTACAGCGTGCTGAAAGAAGCTCGCCTGGAACACCTTATACGGCAAGCTCAGAAAGCGTAATCGCGACGGTTTGGAAAACCGCCGCGATTTATCTGAGTGAGTTGGGCTGGAGTCTGCTGCGTCGAGTCGTTGGTTCCGGCATTTGTCCGGAAGGCTCAGGCGTTTTTCGTCCAAATGGATTGCCTCTGCCTGTCCGCAATATCGGTTGAGCTTCACAAGCTGCAGGGCAGAAACTGCTGTAGTCGCTGCTAAGGCAGGGCGGCAACCTTGAATTGCGTAACGTATTGCGTCTGACGGGACAAATGGAGTTCTCGTTTTACCAGAGATATTTCAGGGCTTGAGATCCTTAAACCTGACCTGAATCAGCCACAGCATGACAGCAAAGATCATCGCGGTCGAGACCCCAAAGAGCAGCGTTCCATTTGCCGTTTCAAGGGGACCCAACAATCTCCAGGAAGGCGTCATGGTGAGATCCCCGTAACCCAAGGATGTGTAATTGACCGCTGAGTGGTAAAAGGCGGTTCCGAAGTCTGAAAATTCTCCGCAGATCATGAACAACGCCGCCCAAAATCCCATCTCCATGAGGTGCCCGAGAGACGCGTAAAACACTACACGAGCAAAAATCCCCAGAGCGGTCCATGGCGTGCCGACATGACCGCGACTTCTTTCACGCCGAATAAGGTTGACTGTGGCCCTCAGTGGCAGCAGATGAATAATCATCGTACAGACTAGAGCGACCATGCTGAGCCCAAGGGGCGCTAGGACCGCGATGCGATGGCTTTGTATCATTGCTGCTGTCTAGAACCCCCACTCTTCTCTTGCAGCTGCTGACGTGCTCGGCTCACTCCGAGGTCCCGTGAAACGAATCGATCATTGCCCGGATGTCGCGATTCTCGAAAACCCTGCTTTCGGACTTAGGTGTCTCCTGGACCGCAATATCCACCAGGGCACGCGCCAAGTCGTCGGCACGAATCACCTGGTTCGGAAACAACAACTGAAACGCGGGATAGATGGCGCGCAAAATGCGATAGCTGAAATTCGGTTCCTTCCGCGGCTCCACGGGATAGATATATGCGGGCCGGAAGAGGTAAACACTCGGAAACCCGGCCGCGAGGAGTGCGTTCTCAGCCTCTCCCTTGTATCGCGCGAAAGCGATCCGACTTCGTCCCGTCGGATCCGCGCCGCTGCCGCTCAAGAATGAGAAAGCCGCGTTGGGGCTGCTGCCGTGCAGAACTCGCGCGAACTCGATCGTGTAGTCCACCGTTATCCTGCGGAGATCGGCGTCGGACACCGCCCCGGTGTACGCGCCGAGACAAAAGACTGCTGCGTCCTGACCGGAAAGCACATGCGAAAGTGAGGAGCAGTCGGCGAAGTCAGAGTGCAGAACTTCTTGCAGCTTTGGATGCGAAATGCCCAGGTTCCGTCGGACGATAGCAGTAACACTTCCAACAGCGGAGCTCTCGAGTGCGTATCGAAGCGCATATCCGCCAACCATTCCAGTGGCACCAATGAGCACAAGCCGCTTCTGACTCGTCGGGGTCATGAGAGCGCTCGCTCCTCCAACCAGTCGACGTACAGGATGCGCTCCGAAAAAAGCCATGCGCCGTCCAACTTGACGAACGTGTCGAGGTAACGCAGCGAGGCGAGCATCAAGCGGCGTTTGCCGCCGTCGACGGTGACATGATGCGCGAGGCAGTAGGCTTCGCCGGTAGCCCTATCCTTTGTCAGAGTGAAGATTGTGTTCTGTCCAACGAAGTGCGTAGTGGCGTCGTACTTGTTCAAGTCGGCGAAGACTGGAGCGAGCGCCTCGCGCGAGTGCAGCTCCTGTGAAGGAGTCGGATCCTTGGCATCCATGTGCACCACGAAGTGCGTGTCGGCGGTAAAGAGAGACATCTGAGCCTTGGCATCCCGACGATCGGCGCAATGTGCGTAAGCTTCGACGAGTTCCCGGATCGCAAGGCGATCCGCGGCTTCAGCTGGCGAGATGCTTATGTGTTTATTCATTCGTAGATCTCCACTCGTGTATTCGTCCGAGTGCCATAGCGCTTTGCCCTCGTTTCTCGGACGACGCCGTCAACCACAGCCGGTCGGAATGTCTCAACGCAACCTTGTCTCCGATGCCGAATTTGCATTTATTGTTGGAAAACTGGTGGCGGACCGCTGATTTGGCGCCACTTCAGTCGAACATTTACCTCTACGCGATTGGCAATCTTGATGAAAGGGATGCCGCTCGTCATGCCGTACTCTTTCCGGTCAAAAGCCATAGTGCCGTCGAGAGTGCCGGTGGGTGTTCCTTTGCTATCGCTCGTAAGAGTGAGTTTCTCCGTCTTGGTAACACCGCGAATGGTGAAGTTACCCTCGATGTCAAATGTGTTTGGGCCGGTCTGAATGATTTTCGTGGATTTGAAAGTGATCAAAGGAGATTCTTTTACGTTAAAGAAATCCTTACCCTTCAACTTGTTGTCCTTCATATGGCTTCCGGTGTTGACGCTGTCGGCTTCAATCTCGATGTCTAAAGCAGCGCTCCTGACATCCGTCGACGAAAACTTAATGCTTGTGTTCCACTTCTCAAAGATGCCCTTGATCGAAACGGAAGAATCGACGCCAAATTTGATACTGCTTTCTGTAGGCGTAACTTCGTAGGTCGGCACCTGTGCATAACTACCTGGCGATGACGCGAGAAGAACCATCAGGCACGCGGCGGACGCAAGCACGTAGCGAATTAGTGCGCTCAGGCGACTTCGCTCATTGCCTCTCCGTGACCAATTCTCATTAGCTGTAAACATGTAGGGAGTCCTTCGTTCGGCCTTCTCGGTAAGAACGGGTCATTCAAGGATCGCTTTTGGCTCAAGAAACGCCTCAATACCGTATTTGCCATATTCGCGGCCGACACCGGAGTATTTGAACCCGCCCCAGGGTGCTTGCGGATCGTCGGTCATGTTATTGATCACGACGCGGCCGGCCCGCAGCTGAGACGCCACGCGGCGTGCGCGCTGGATGTCAGTCCCCAAGACGGCGGAGTGGAGACCGTATTTGGAGTCGTTGGCAATGCGAATCGCCTCGTCCTCGGAATCGTAGGCGATCACACAGAGCACGGGGCCGAAAATCTCTTCCTGCGCGATGGTCATGTCGTTCTTCACATTGACGAACACCGTGGGCTTCACGAAGTAACCTGCTTCGAGACCCTTCGGGTGGCCTTCTCCGCCGACCAGCACCTCCGCGCCTTCTTGAATGCCTGTGCGAATGTAGGATTCGATTCGCTCATACTGTTTTTGCGACACCATTGGTCCAACCATAATGTCGGGATCGGCCGGATCGCCGACCGTAAAGGCGCGCATCTCATCCCGGATCGCCCGCCTCACCTCGTCAAGTCGGCTCCTGGGGACGAGAAGCCGCGTTCCCGCTGCGCAAGCTTGACCGCTGTTCAAAAAGGCCAAGGTAAGAGCCACCGGAATAGCCTTGTCGAGCGCAGCATCATCCAGCAGGATTGTGGGCGACTTCCCGCCCAGTTCGAGCGTCACACGCTTCATCGTGGTTGCGGCATCGCGCATGATGGCTTCACCCACGGCCACTGAGCCCGTGAATGAAATTTTCGCGACGTCGGGATTGCGCACGAGCTCAGCGCCGACAACAGTGCCGAGGCCCGTCACCACGTTGAACACACCCTTGGGCAGCTCGGCCGCATTCAAAGCTTCAACCATCACCCGCGTCTGCAGCGGGCTCATTTCGCTCGGCTTGATGACGACCGTACAACCAGCCGCCACGGCCGATGCCAGCTTGAGGCAAATGAACAGCGCGTTCGCGTTCCAAGCTGTAATCAGACCGGCAACGCCGACCGGCTCCAGGGTGACTGTCGTCTTGCCCCAGCTTTCTCGCAACGGCAGCTGTTGAAGTGCGCTCTCGGCCGCTGCGAAGGCGTTGACGCCCGACTCCACAATAAGCCGGGCAAACCGGGCGACCCCGCCGTACTCCTCAATCATCACAGCCGTTAAATCGTCGATGCGGGTTGAGACAGCCTCATGTAGCTGGCGCAAGTAGCGCGAGCGCTCTTCTCTCGTTGTATGGCTAAAACCCGTGAATGCACGCTTAGCGGCGGCGATTGCGCGCCGCGTATCTTCCTCGTCTCCCAGCGTCGCCTTGGCAATCACCTTCCCGTTGGTCGGCTTGATGACATCCATGACCTCGCGGCCGTGGGATTCAACGAATCCTCCATCGATGTAGTGCGTCGTGATTGTTCTAATCGTGTCTTTCTCTGTGACGGCTTTCATCGTGCTTCTCCCTATCTGTGAAGGCTCCAGAAGCCTCATTGCTGCCAGCCTCCTCCTAAAGCTTGGTAGAGCTGGACCAGTGCCAACAATTCATTGAGTCGAGCCTGCGCGAGGCCTAATTCCGCCGAGAAGGCGTTGGTTTCGTTGGTCAGGACTTCGAGATAGCCGGTGGCGCCGCCCGCGTAGCGCATGTGGGAAAGACGCGCCGCGTCCTCTGCGGACTGAAAGAGCAGCTCTTGCTGCGCGCGGAATTCCCGCGTCTTGCGATTCGCGACCAGGGCATCGGAGACGCTGCGAAAGGCTCCCTGAATCGACTGTTGGTAAAACAGCGCGGCCGTCTGCTGTTGGGCCTCGGCCAGACGCACTCCTGAGCGGAGTCTACCCCCCGTAAAGACCGGCTGAGCGAGCGAAGCGCCAAAACTCCACGCGCCCGCCGGTCCGCTGAATAAATTCGTGAGCGCAGAACTTTGGAACCCGCCGCTCCCGCTGAGTGAAATCTGAGGAAAATACGCCGCACGGGCTACGCCGATTTCCGCATTTGCAGCAACGAGTTGTTCTTCCGCTTGCCGAATGTCGGGTCGCCGCTCCAGCAGGGATGACGGAAGCCCTGGCGGCACTTGAGATGGTTGTCGCTGCTCGGTGAGGGTCTCGCCTCGGGTTATGTCGCCGGGATTCTGGCCGAGCAAAATGCTGAGAAAGTTTTCCTGCTGCTCTATTTGCTGTTCGAGGGCGGGAATCTCCGCGCCGGCCGTAAAGACCAACTGCTCGGCCTGGCGCACGTCCAGCAGAGAAGTCGCGCCCCCGTTTGCCAGAATTTGCGTCAGCCGAAGTGACTCCTGCCGTGAATCAAACGTGCGTTTCGAAATCTCTAGTTCTAGGTCGAGCGCGCGCAACTGGAAGTACGCGGCGGCGACGTTCGCCACGAGCGTGGAAACGACTTCCTGGCGGGCCCATTCGCTCGCCAGCAGATTGGCCCGAGCGGCTTCCGTCGCACGGCGAAACTTACCCCAGAAATCCAGTTCCCAAGCCGCGGACAGATTCACCTGTCCAGTGCTGGTTTCAAAGGCCGGTAGGAATTTCGATTGAGCAGTGCGGACGTCCGCAATTCCGGCCCCGGCACTTGCCGTTGGAAACTGATCGGCGCGTGTAATCCCGAGTTGTGCCCTTGCTTCGAGTATCCGAGACGCGGCGATTCGCAAATCGTAATTCTGCTGAAGTGCAGTGTGGATGAGCGTGCGCAACTGCTCGTCCTGGAAGATGTCCCACCACTTTTGATCGCCGAGAGTGGCAGTCTCCGTTTGTGCAGTCCGGTCAGGAGCCAGTCCACGGTACGTCGGGGGAACCGCGACGGCGGGCCTCCTGTAGTTCGGTCCCACGGTGCAGCCGGAAAGCAGCAGGGAGGTGCAGAGCAGCGCGAGGCAATTTCTCATCTCAATCCGCCTCGGCCGGTGCGCTGGGAGCGGAAAGCACCGGGCTCGTACGGTCGGCGCCCGACCATTTCTCGACCAGATAGAACATGGCGGGAATGAAGAAGATGCCGATGAGGCTCGCAGTCAGCATTCCACCGATAACGGCGGTTCCCATAATCTGCCGGGCCACAGCTCCCGCACCGGATGCCGTCCACAGCGGCACAGCGCCCAGGATGAATGCGAACGAAGTCATCAAGATCGGGCGAAGCCGCAGGCGGGCTCCTTCAAGCGCTGCCTCCATCAACGGCTTGCCCTGCTCGTATTGCTCTTTCGCAAATTCCACGATAAGGATCGCGTTTTTGGCTGCCAAGCCAATTAACATCACCAAACCGATTTGCGAGTACACATCGCTTTCAATCTGCACCATATAGCTCGGTAGAAACGCGGTTAGAACCGTCCGACGCAACCACAAAACAAAAAACGCCCCAAAAATTGCGACCGGAGTGCTGAGAAGCACGCTGAAGGGAAGAGACCAGCTTTCGTACAATCCGGCGAGGATCAGGAACACGAACAAGAGAGAGAACCCGAAAATGGCCGCCGCCGGAACGCCTTCCCGCGCTTTCTTTTCCTGAAAAGACATTCCAAGATAATCAAAGCCCATCTCACGCGGCATGGTCTTCCGGAAAACATCTTCGAGTGCGTTCATCGCCTGGTCTGCGCTGTAGCCTGGCGCAGCGGCGCCATTGATTTGCGCGGCGCGATACTCGTTGAAGCGCATGGTGAATTCAGGGCCATCGCGAGGTTCAAAGCGAGTGATGGAAGCGAGGGGGCACCATTCCGCCTTTGTCATTCCGCACGTAAAACTGGCCGACATTTTCCGGCCGGGTGCGATAGTCGCCTTCTGCCTCGACGTAGACCTGCCATTGCCGACCAAAGCGATTGAAATAGTTGATGAATAATCCGCCCATGAATGTCTGAAGCGTTTGGTACACATCCTTTACGGCTACGCCTTGCTTGATGACTTTTTCACGATCCACATTGGCGTACAGTTGGGGCACGCTGGCGAGAGAGGTCGTGCTGAGACCTGCAATTTCCGGGCGTTTGCGCGCTTCCGTGAGAAACGTGTTCGAGATTCGAAGAAAGAAACTTGAGATCCATACCCGCACGATCTTCGAGAACGAAAGTAAATCCGCCGGAGGTCCCGACTCCTGGAATGGCCGGGGGAGAAAAGGAAAAGGCCACGCCTTCCGGAAGCGATGACAGTTGCTCGTTGATGTGCTGCTTGATCGCCTGGAGTTGCTCGGAGCGCGAGGTCCGTTCGTCCCACGGTTTCAACGTCACGAAGAAGAAGGCGTTGTAACTCGTCCGTACGAAGCTGAGAAGGCTGAAGCCGATGACGCTCGTCGTGTGCTCAACGCCTGGCGTCTTGGCCAGTGCGTTTTCGATTTTCGCAGCTACTTCGTCGGTTCGCTCAAGAGAAGCAGCGATAGGAAGCTGCAGATTGACATACAAATAGCCTTGGTCTTCGTCGGGAAGAAAGCTTGCAGGCACTTTGTTCCCGAACCAACCCGCTCCGACCGCGAGAGCTGCAAGCAAGATGATTGCAATTGCGCTTTTGCGGATGAGAAAACCGCACACCCGGACGTACCACTCGGTGGCGTTGGCGAAGACACGATTGAACCAACCGAAAAACGCTCTAAGCGGCCCGCC
>CAVSYC010000005.1:0-646262 GCA_963732135.1 uncultured Acidobacteriota bacterium | reverse complement strand
CCACAGCGGACCGACGCGAGCTCCAACTTTCACCGCACGGATGCTTACCTTGTTGTCGGCGCTTACAATCGCCAGCAGATAAGTTCCTTGCAATTCGGTCACGGCTTTCTGCGGTACGAGAAGCGCCCCGTTTCTGATCTCCGGCGCCGCCCTCAATCTTCCAAACTGGCCAGGACGCAGTGCATTCTTGGGATTGGGAAACGAAGAAATGACCTGAATACTGCCCGTCGCTACGTCCACTTGACGGTTGGCGAGCAGGCCCACGCCTTTATGCGGATAGACGGAGCCGTCCGCCAGAATCAGCTCAAATGGCGGGCCATTCGTCGGAGTTTCCTTTTGCGTTTCGGCATTGATCCTATCGGCGAAATGGATGTACTCCTGTTCGCTGATTGAGAAATACGCCTTGATCGGATTCACCTGCGAAACCGTCGTCAGAACAGCCGTAGGATTTACAAGATTGCCGATCTGAACCTGCGCGATGCCCGCGATCCCGTCGACCAGCGATTTGACGTCCGTGAATTCCAAGTTCAGCCGGGCTTGCTCGACTAGCGCATCGGCTGCCTTGACCGCAGCCTTTGCCGCTTGTTCCGCTTGTACGTCGTTGTCCAACTGGCTCTGCGCAATCGCCCGTTCTTTAGCCAGTGGAGAGTCCCGGTTCACATCCATTTCTGTTTTGCTGAGCTGTGCTTGGGCTTGTGCAAGTTGGGCTTTCACCTGATCGAGCAACGCTTGAAACGGGCGCGGATCAATCTGAAAAAGAATCTGACCCTTGCGCACAAACGAACCTTCCTTGTACGTTTGCCGGATGACGTATCCCGCGACCTGAGGCTGAATTTGTGCGTTTACATACCCGTCGAGCGTGGCAACCCATTCGCTGTAAATCGGAACATCTTTCTGAACCACGCTCGCGACTTCCACTTCGGGACTCGGAAGGGGTGAAGCCGCTTTCGGGCTCCCGCAACCGGCGGCGAAAACCACGGTTGCCAGCAAGAGAAATAGAACGAATTTCCGGGCTCGACGGTCTTGATCAGCCATTGTCATCGATTTGACTCCCGAACCTCGCGAGCTAATCCCCGAGAGCCGCATGAACGGCCTCTAGTAAAACCGCGTTGTCGAATGGCTTCGCCAAGAACTTCACGGCCCCATCACGCATGGCTTGACTGCGCATCTTGGCGTCGCCATGCGCCGTGATGAAGACGATCGGTATTCGGCATCGCTCTGCCTTAAGTTTGGTTTGCAGTTCAAGACCAGACATGCCGGGCATCCGTATATCCACGATTAGACATGCGATATCCGGTAATTGGCCGGATTTCAATAAGTCCTCGGCTGATCCGAACGAGACTGCGCCCAAGCCAGAGGCTTTCAAAAGGCGTTGTAACGCGCCCCGAACCAATTCGTCGTCATCGACAACAGCGATCAAGCTCTTCGTCGCTATGGCGCTCATATCAGACGCGAAGCTATCTCTCGGCCCAAGAGAGCGCAATTGTGATTTGTAATAGGAGGCTTATATCTTTGGATAAGGAAGAGCCAAAGGGGGACGCCAAGAAACCCTTCTGTAATTTGGCAAATAGAGAAGCTAGCGATTCGAAGAGAGCCTGAGTCTTTCGACCATGCTGCCCAATTCAGCGGGGCTACTGGCGTGCATCTTACGCATCACGTTCCCGCGATGTACGGCTGCGGTTACTTCGCTGGTCCCGAGTGCTGTGGCGATCTGCTTTGTTTGCATGCCGGAAACCATGAGTTCCATCACTTCACGTTCGCGTGCCGTTAGGCTTTTATGTCTTTCGTGCAGTTCGGCGATCTCGCTCTGCTGGCGACGCGCCAGTTGGTCGCGTTTTAACGCCTGCTGAATCGCATCCAGTAGATCCTGATCTCGGAAGGGCTTCGTCAAAAACTCGACGGCACCCGACTTCATGGCCTTCACACTCATGGGAATATCCCCATGGGCGGTGACGAAAATGATCGGGATGTTGATGCCCGCCGCAGCCAGCTTATGCTGGACCTCCAGTCCGCCCACTTCCGGAAGCCGTACATCCAACACCAGACAACTCGGGCCATCCGGGATATTCCGGCGCAAGAAATCCTGCGCGGTGGCAAACAATTCCGCGCGCAAACCGACCGTTTTCAGCAGGCGCTGAATCGATAACCGCACGTCCGCGTCGTCATCGACAATAAAGACTGTTGCGCCTGTCTGGGGGCTCATGTTCTTAGAGACTCCTCGCACGGCAGTGTAAATCGGAACGTGGCGCCGCGTCCGGAGTTGGAAGTGGCCCACAAACGACCGCCATGTGATTCCACGATAGAACGGCTAATTGCCAGGCCCATGCCAGTGCCTTGCGGTTTGGTGGTGAAGAATGCGTCGAAGATCTGGTCAGCCTTTTCAGTGGGGAGTCCAAGCCCAGTGTCGCTAACGGCGATCAACAACTGACCATCATCGGTCCGCTGCGAGTTTATCTTTAGGTGGGCGCTGACGCCCTGCATGGCCTCGATGGCATTAAGCATCAGATTCATCAACACCTGCTGCAACTGCACGCGATCGGCCATGACTTCTGGAAGGTTTTCTGCAAGTCCGAGATGGACGGCCACAGAATGCCGCCTGATCTCGTTCTGGAGCAGAAGAGCGATTTCGCGAATGAGTGCGTTTATGTTAACCGGTTCCCACTGCGGGGCTGTCTTTTTGAAGAGCGCGCGGACCCGGTCTATGATTTCCGCCGCGCGCGTGGCACAACCGACCGTTCCAGAAGCAGCTTCGCGGGCCTCTAAAATATCGGGACGCTCCATCTCGAGAAAACGCACGCAAGCGCCCGCGTTGGTAACTGCCGCCGTAATGGGTTGCTTTATTTCGTGCGCCAGTGCGGCGGCGAGTTCTCCCATCATATTGACGCGATTAATGTGTGCAAGATCGGCCTCCAACTGCCGCAGCTTTTCGCGTTCCTGTTCGGCTTGCTTCCGTTCCGTTATATCCATCGTGATACCGATGTAGTAGCCCATTTCTGCAGAAGGATTGTGATGCCCTATGGTCCGCAGAAATCGAATGCTACCGTCGGGAAGACAAACCCGGAACTCGCGGATGTGATAGTCCGTTCTTGTCTGGATTGCATGCTTAAGAGCGGCTGTGACAGCTTCCCGATCTTCCGGGTGAATGGTGTCAAAAAAACGTTCGAGTGGAATAGGGGCATCTTTGGGGTCGAAGCCATGCAGGCGAAAGGTTTCGTCCGACAAATGAAACATTTGCCCTGTGTGGAAATTGGTCGCCCAACTGCCGATGTGCGTCAGACTTTGTGCTTCCGCAAGGTATGCTTGGTCCCTGCGCAACTCCTGCGTCAGCAACTCCTGCTCGGTTACATCCATACCCGTACCTAGAAAGCCTTTGAAAACTCCCTGTTCGACAACCCGCATGCCCACGCAGCGAACGTAGCGCATCTTGCCGTCGGGAGGCATTACGCGTGTTGTGACGTCGCACCCGCGTTCCTCTTCCAGCATCAACCGGATCGCTTCCGCCATTGACGGTCGGTCTTGCGCGTGGATGATCGTCAAAAACTCCTCAGTGCTAGGTACGCCTTTTCTCGGGTCGAGACCGTAAATTTGGAACAATTCATCGGACCACTGGCACTTCGTACCATCGGATGTCCAACTCCCCATGCGAGCTAAACGCTGTCCTTCTCGAAAATGAGCTTGGGTCAACTGCAAGGTTTCCTCTGCCCGTTTGCGATCGGTGATGTCCTGCACGGTGCCAAACAGTTTGTAGGGCCGTCCCGCCGAGTCGCGCTTCGCATCACCCGGCACGAAACTCCACCGCCTTGAAGTTAAAGCGTGGACCGTCCGCACCTCTCCGTTAGGACGAACGATTCGAAATTCAGCATCGGGGCGAATTCCTCCAACAAGGTCCTCATCAACTCCCCCATATAGGGCCTCGCGGTCCTCAGGGTGGACCAACGACTGTACCGTCGCTAGATCCATGGGACGTTCTTGCGGGCTTAGGCCAAAGATACGATAGGTTTCGTCCGACCAGACGATAACGTCGGTCTCGAGATCCCATTCCCAATGGCCAACGTGGGCCACGCGTTGTGCTTCTTCCAGCCTGGCCTTACTTTCCTGAAGGTCTTGTGACAACTCTTCGAGTGTCTTTTGCACGTGCTCATCCGCCATTGTGTGAACCTCGGGGCCTCTTCGACTAGAGTTCAATAACTTATCCCGGTCGCTCTTGGCGTTCAAGATCAAGCGTCCGTCCTATCCTTCCGAGCACAATCTATGAAAACTTCCGCTCGCCAGTGTCCCGGCGGTGAGCATGTTTGGCGGTATAGTTCTGTCACAGTGTGGCGCGGCGTGTGTCTAACTCATCCGAGGAGACACAAACATGAGCGTGAAGGAACTCCAAGCCTTAACACAGAAGTTCGCCGACGCCTTCGACCAGCGCGACCTCCAGCCCATCCTGGACATGCTTTCCGAGGATGTTGAAGTATTTGACCACGTTCCCTATCGGTTCGATGGCAAGCCGCTCTTCGCCAAGTATCTCAACGAGGTCATCGCGAGCCTTGCCGCAGCCAGCTTCGGCTTTCGGCAACCTTCGTGTCGTATGTACGGCGATACCGTTGGTATCGTAAATGCCCACGACATGTTTACCGGAGTCACCAAAGACGGCAAGACTCTCTCGATCCATGGCCGAACAACCTTGGTCTTCATCAAACAAAGCGGGCAGTGGAAGATTGTGAGCGCCCACTTCTCTGCAGTACCCAAGGCTCTCTGAGAATCGAGCCAGGGCATACGGGCGCTTGGAGGTGCACCATGACTATCAATAATCCGCTAGCAGATAATTCCCCCGACCACGAGGACCAAAGTCTTGTGCTACGTGCCCGCTCGGGAGATCACCAGGCGCTCGAAGACCTGGTCCAGCGGCACCAAACGTGGATCTACAACATCGCCATTCGCATGCTCCACCATCCGCAGGACGCTGAGGACGCCACGCAAGAGATCCTCATCAAAGTACTCACCCGGCTCTCGTCGTTTGAGGGTCGGAGCAACTTCCGCACCTGGCTGTACCGCATCGTGGTCAACCATGTGCTCAACATGAAGCGCGGGCGGGTGGAGCCTGCGTCCATGGATTTTGCTTACTACGGCGCGGCGATCGACGACACGCCAGAGTTAGAGCTGGCCGATCCCAAAGGCACTTCCGCGGATACCGACCTGCTAGTGACCGAGGCGATGCTCTCCTGTACTTCTGGCATGCTTCTTTGCCTCGACCGCGAGCAGCGCTTGGCCTTTATCCTCGGCGCCATCTTCGGTGTAAGCGACACCGTTGCCGCTGAGGTGTTGGAGATCACTCCCGACAACTTTCGCCAGCGCCTGGCCCGTGCGCGGCGAGACTTGCGCAACTTTATGAACGACAAGTGCGGACTGGTGAACCAGGCGAACCCCTGCCGGTGTGCCAAGAAGACCCGTGGTTTCATACAGGCAGGCTACGTCGATTCCGAGAATTTGTTGTTCGTCCGCGAGCGAATAGGCGAGGTGCGGGAAGCCGCACCGAAGGTGCATGAGGCCCTCGGCACCCTGGATGAAAAATGCGCGGAAGTCTTCCGCGGACATCCGTTCTATAAGGCGCCAGATCTCGCGCCAATGCTGCGGCGGTTGGTCGCGAGGACGCAAATCACAATGTAAACGGCAGCCGCCCGTGACTGCTTCGCTAAGGTGCGCTGACCTCGGCAAACTAACTTGCGGGATCAGGATTTAGCGGTGCCCTTGTCGGGGCTGCCACAGTCAAACGAAAAGAGGAAAGCCATGATTGACCATATTTATCTCCCCGTCTCTGACCTGAAACGGTCGAGCGAATTTTACAAGAAGGTGCTTGAGCCGCTTGGCATCGACATGCCGTACAAGTTCGATCAACTGCACGGTTTCGCAATCAATACCGAGCCGGGTTTCTGGATGAAGAATGGCGAAGTCGCCAAAGACCTTTACGTCGCATTCACCGCCAAGAGCGCGGACGCTGTCAGGGCCAGCTACAAGGCGGCCATAGACGCGGGAGCTACTTCAAGCAAGGAACCGAGCCTTCGGCCCGAATGGCGTGCCGACTACTTCGCGGCAAACATTGGCGACCCGGACGGATACAACATCGAGATTGCCTAAAAGCCTTGGCTTTACAAATAAAAGGTACGAGCCATCAGGCACCAGACCTCAGGCCAATGCCGCGACGGCTGGTCGCGCCCGGATTCAAAAACTAGGCATGTAACCGACCTGGCCGTCCAGGTTCAAACATCTTTCAAATCATGATTTCTCTTGGAAGGAACATGACAAACAGCTATCCATTCACCGTTTTTGGCGATGAGTTCAAAAGCAAGCGTGTTCTAGTGGCGGGCGGCACGAAGGGTATAGGAGAAGCGATTTTACGCCGCTTTGCATTGAGCGGCGCCTCAGTGGTTACCGCGCGATCTGAGGTCGCTCACAGCCAGGCTTCTGTTCTCTTTATCAAGGCGGACCTTGGAACGGCGAGCGGTGCCCAAAACGTCGTGGATCGCATTCAGCAAGAGTGGGGTGGGCTCGACGTGTTGGCGAACAATGCCGGTGGAACAGAAACAAAAGCAGCCGGATTCGAAGTGCTCACCGACGAGGACTGGCAAAGAATACTTGATGTCAACCTGCTTGCCGCCGTTCGGCTGGACCGCGCTTTCCTTCCCGGCATGATCGAACGTAAGTCTGGAGTCGTCATTCATATTTCTTCCGTCGCTCATCGTTTACCGTTTCCCAATTCGACTCTCGCCTACGCATCGGCCAAGGCAGCCCTTACTACTTACAGCAAAGGGCTGGCAAAGGCAGTTGCTCCGAAGGGAGTGCGAGTAACGACGATTTCGCCCGGTTTCATCGAGACCTCGGGAGCGAAGGGAATGATCGACGACATTTCCAGAGGCAGCGGCGTCAGCGAGGACGCTGCACGGCAACGGATTATGGAACTGCTTGGAGGCATTCCCATCGGCCGGACAGGACGACCCGGGGAAGTGGCGGAGCTGGTAGCCTTCCTGGCCTCAGACCGAGGCGCGTTTATCAGCGGGGCTGATTACATTATCGACGGTGGCACGATGCTAATGAGCTTCTGATACAATATTTTCACGTTCGCCCGAACGACTTCAGACCACATTCCTGCGTCCAACGATAAGGGATAGCCTTGGTGTGGTTCGGTCGAGCGTACCCGGTATCTTTTCTCGGAAATTGTTTCTAAAATAAGAAGCCAGGTAGCGAGCGATTCGCGCGCCGTTCCCCCAAGAAGCAACTTTGGACCTTTAGCTTGTGTCGGTTTAGTGGCTGGGTAGGGCGTGCAGTCCCTCGCGCGAAACATTTAGACCCTGAAGGGCGTATCAATAGGTAGAAATGGGGAAATTCTCTATCAAGAGTGTCTGCGCCAAGGCGGTGGTCGAGGTTTGTAGGCGCTAAAGTTCCGAGAGACATGAAAAGGAAGCAAAAGTCATGAAGACGTGGCAAAAAGTGGGCATCGGTGTCGCTGTGGTGGCGGTTGGCGCCGGAATCGTCCTGTACAGTGTGAACCAGGCGAACAAGGGTGTTATCACGGTTCAGACCGCCAAGGTAGGGAAACAAGACAGTCTGGTGTCTCTTGTTACGGCCTCAGGAGAGATCAAGCCGACCACTTATACCAACGTGCAGGCGCAGGGATTTGGGCGCATAACCGACATTTTGGTCAAGGAGGGCGACCCGATTAAGAAGGGTGACCGCCTATTGCTGCAGGAAAATGTTCAAGCAAACGCCGATGTGCAGGCGCAGTCTGCGGCTATGAACTCGTCGGAGTCCGGAATCCTGGCGGCAGACGCCAGCTACAAGTCCGCGCAATCCGACTTGCTGTTGCAAAAGGCAAATCTGGAAAAAGCCAAGCTGGACTACGAGCGGGGGCAGGGCCTATATAAGGACGGGCTGATCCCGAAACAAGATTTTGATCAACGCAAGACCGCTTATGACGCGGCCGCGGCCTCGGTGGACTCGGCTGCAGCGCGAGTGCTGCAATTGAAGGCCCAAGTGGAACAGTCGCGCGCGCAACTCAGCCAGAATAAAGCGGTTCTGACGCGTACGCGGGACATCCTTAGCAAGACCACCTACGTTTCTCCCATTAACGGCATTGTCAGCTACTTGCCGGTGCGTTTGGGTGAGTACGTGGTTCCGGGAATACA
Source organism: uncultured Acidobacteriota bacterium (assembly GCA_963732135.1). Classification (GTDB taxonomy): domain Bacteria; phylum Acidobacteriota; class Terriglobia; order Acidiferrales; family UBA7541; genus Acidiferrum. Next base: position 638,094 of record CAVSYC010000005.1, on the reverse strand, counting down.
GAATTCGAACGGCAGCTTTCTTATGACTTTGTCTGATATGTCGATCGTTACCGCCGAAGTGAAGGTAGACGAGACCGACATCGTCAATGTAAGGATGGGGCAGGATGCGGACGTCACCATTGACGCTGTTCCGGGAAAGATTTTTCACGGCAAGGTAACCGAAATCGGCTCACAGGCTGTACTGCGCAGTTCGGGCCTGGCCACCACGCAGTCCACAACCAGTACCCAAGAGGCCAAAGACTTTAAGGTCGTAGTGACTTTGGACAGTCCTCCAGCGAATCTGCGCCCCGGACTTTCCACCACCGCCAAAATTAAAACCGCAGAAAAAAAGAGCGTGATTGCAATTCCTATCCAGGCGCTTGCGGTCCGTACGCGCAAGGATTTGGACGACGCCAAGAAAAACCCCAGCGGCGGCAGCAGCGGAAGCGCTCTGGCGGCTTCACTGCCGTCTTCCAGCGGAGATCCGAAAAAAGAAGAAATTCAGGGCGTCTTCGTGATCAACGGAAAAAAGGCATTTTTCAAGCCAGTGAAAACCGGCATCAGCGGAATAACGGACATCGAGGTAACCGATGGTTTGCAGCCGGGCGACGAGATCGTGATCGGAAGCTACAAGGCTTTGCGGACTTTGAAGCCTGAAGCTCCAATCAAAGTCGACAATTCCGCTCCTAAGAAGACAGACGACCAGCAAAACTAACTTGGCAGGTATCGAGGAGAAACGCAAATGGCCGTGGAGATTATGGAGACCGAATCGTATCGCGAGGATCTGGTATCAAACGGCCTGGTTATCAAGACCAGCGAGCTGGCCAAAGTGTACGAGATGGGCTCCGAGCAGGTGCATGCTCTTCGCGGGGTGGATCTGGAAATCCACAAAGGCGAATACGTTGCCATCATGGGCCCGTCAGGCTCCGGGAAATCCACTCTCATGAACCTGATTGGCTGTCTCGACTCGCCAAGTTCCGGCAAGTACTGGCTAGCGGGCCGCCTGGTCAGCGAACTTGACGATGACGAGTTGGCCTATATTCGCAACAAGGAAATTGGCTTCGTCTTCCAGACATTTAATCTATTGCCGCGCGCGACCGCACTTCACAATGTCGAACTTCCGTTGATCTATAACGGCACCCCCGCTGAAGAACGTTTGGAGAAGGCCAAGCAGGTGCTGGGACGTGTAGATTTGACTGAGCGCATGCATCACAAGCCCAACGAGCTTTCCGGCGGACAGCGCCAACGCGTGGCCATTGCCCGGGCTCTGGTAAATTCACCATCGATTGTTCTTGCCGACGAGCCCACGGGAAACCTCGATTCGCGTACCGGCGAAGAAATCATGGCACTTTTTGCCAACCTGCACAGCGAAGGCAACACCATTATTCTTGTCACCCATGAAAATGACATTGCGCAGCACGCCCACCGCATCATCTACATCCGCGATGGCAAAATCGCCTCGGACGAAGCCGTAAAAAAGTAGTCCCTCGGCTGAAAAGCCTCTCCCGACATTCTTTCGCAAAGCGCAGCCGGTGGGATCAGGCCTGTGTGCTTCGTTTCGACTCGATCGGCGCGCATTCTGCATTAATCCTTTGGCCATTCTGCTGCACAACCGCGCTTCGTTGTTCCGTGGGGCACCGTAAAATCAAGGTTACGACCATGGCCTCTTCGCGCACATATGCCTGGATTGCTGGGGCGTTTGTCCTTTTTTTGGGGACCTACGCCGTCGTCTCACTGGCTCTTCCCGCCGGCCAGTCGCTGAGTACGTTCGGCAACATCGTGCAGTGCCTTGTTCCGCTGCTGGCCAACGCTGGACTGCTGCTGAACGCCGGCACGCCGCACTGGCGGCGCAATATTTTTTGGATGCTGGCGGCGTTGTCCTGCACTTTATGGATGATTGGCCAGTTTCAATGGACTTATTACGAAGTCTATCTCCACCAGCCGCTTCCCGACATGTATCCGGGCGATATCATTTTCTTCCTCTGCGGTATCCCATTGATGGCCGCGCTCGCCTTGCGGCCGCATCTGAAGCGAAGTGAGATCCGGCTTCGTTTTGGATATATCGACTTCATACTTCTTCTCGCCTGGTGGATATTTCTTTACGCTTTCGTGGTGCTGCCGTGGATGTATGCGGAACCATCTCTTGGCCCATACAACTTGACGTTTGATTGGATCAACACGGTTCAGAGCATGGTTATCGTGGTTGGTCTTGGCGTGTTGTGGCTCAGTAGCCGGGGCGCTTGGCGCAACGTCTATGGCAATCTTTTCGGGAGCCAGGCACTGCACATGCTGTCTTCGCTGATGATCAACGTGGCGATCGATCTGAAGATTTATCACACGGGAGGTCTGTACGATCTACCTCTCATCGCATCGTTCCTGTGGTTCGGAGCCACGGGACTTATCGCATACAAGAATGCGTCTGCACTGGATGAATCTTCGGAGCCAACTTCGGCCGAGGGAACCGACCGGAAGAAAGGCGAAAGCATCGTTGCTTCCCGCCTGGCTATGGCCGCCGTCGTATCACTGCCAGTTTTTGCCGTTTATACCATTAAATTCGCCCATGATTCCGCGGCAGTACGCGAATTTCGGCTTATGACCATTTTGCTCGCGGCCGTTCCGCTGGGGGTTCTCGTTTTTCTACGCCAACACATGGCGGATCGTGATCGCGCACGACTTCTCGCGCGCGCAGAACAATCCGTTGAAAATCTACAGCGGCTTCAGGCGCAGCTGGTTCAGACTGAAAAGCTGGTGTCGCTCGGTCAGCTGGCGGCGGGAGCGGCGCACGAAATCAATAATCCACTAACCGCGATCCTCGGTTATTCTGATCTTCTGGCGGACGATGCCTCACTTCCCGAAAAAACCAGGGCCATTTCGGCCAAAATCCGCGATCAGGCCCGTCGCACCAAAACGCTTGTTGGCAATTTATTAAGCTTCGCCCGTCAGGTTCCCGCTGAGCGTACGCTACTCGATCTCAATACGGTTGTGACAAACGCCGTTCAACTCCGCGCCCTCGATTTGCGAAACTCCGGCACAAAGATTGATCTGAAACTGGAATCCGTGCTTCCCGGCGTGCGAGGCGACGGAAATCAGTTGATGCAGGTGTTCTTCAATATTGTGAGCAACGCCGTGGACGCCATGGAGTCCCACAATGGCGGCGGCACGCTCACGATCAAGACCATGCGCGACCGGGCAAATGTGGCGATTTTGTTTTCCGATACCGGGCCGGGAATTAAGGAACCGCACCGCGTTTTCGATCCGTTCTATACAACCAAGCCGATCGGCAAAGGCACTGGGCTTGGACTCAGCATCTGCTTTGGCATCGTTCAGGAACACGGAGGAAAGATCCTTTGCTACAACTCGCAAACCGGTGGCGCCGTGTTTCGTGTCGAACTTCCAGCGGTGCTTGCCGCGCTTCCGGCACGCGACTCACAAAGTGTCACGACCGCGACTGTGAAGAATCCTTGAAATCGATGGCAGTGCTCACGCGTAGTTCCACTGAGACACCCGCGTCGTGCCGGTTTCTAAAATCGTGCTAGAGTCCCTTTTGCCCCCTTCTCTGGAGCCGCGCATTTATGCCTGATATTGCTATCTCAACCGAAAAACTGACTCGCCATTTTGGCGCACTGACTGCGGTGAATGGCATGGACCTTCAGGTCGAGTCAGGCCAGTTCTTCGGGTTTCTCGGGCCGAATGGCGCGGGCAAATCCACTACCATCAAAATGCTCACCGGACTTCTGGCACCGACTTCAGGTCGCATCTCTCTGCTCGGCCATGACTTCGCGCAAAATCTGGTCGAGTTAAAACGTCAGATCGGCGTGGTTCCGGAAGGCATGGGCCTATTCGAACGTCTGAGTGCCCCGGAATATCTGGAATTTGTCGGCCGCATGTATGGTCTCGATAAAGCCACTACTCGCAAACGCAGTGACGAGTTGCTGGACTTCATGCAACTCGCCGACCGATCCAAGACCATGATCGCGGACTATTCTCACGGCATGCAGAAAAAGCTCGCGCTGGCTGCGGCCGTGATTCACGGGCCCAGAATCCTTTTTCTGGACGAGCCGTTCGAGGGTGTTGACGCCCTTGCGGCCGGCGCCTTGAAGGAATTGCTGGCCCGCATGACCGAACGCGGCGTCACGATCTTTCTTACCTCGCACGTGCTCGAAATTGTTGAGCGTCTGTGCAGCCACGTCGCCATCATCAAAAAAGGCCAATTGGTCGCACAGGGCTCGATGGAACAACTACGCGCAGGCGTTCCCAGTATCGAGGGGCGAACATTGACGCTGGAAGATATTTTCGTTTCGGTTGTTGGCCAGGGGGCGGATCGAGCTCAGATTGAGGAGCTTTCATGGCTGACGTAAGTGGACATACTGGACTGCGCGAACAGATTCGACTCGTAGCATGGCTTCGCTGGCGGGTCCTGCGTAACAGTATAAGCAACAAGAACCGTCGTCTGGATCTCATTGGACTGATTTTTTCCGGTTTTTTCAGCCTGCTTTTCGTCGTTGGGGTCACCTTCGGATTTTATTTTGTGACCAAATCTCTGTTCGAGAAGCATCTTGAACCATTGTTCGGCTTGGTTTTTCTGGCCTTGTTCGTGTGGTGGCAGGCGTTTCCTATCCTGTTGGCGGGATTTGCCCCGCAGTTTCCGTTTCGCACGTTGCTGCGATTTCCGGTGAGGCTATCAGCGTTTTATCTCATCGGCATGGCCTATGGGTTAGCGGACTCAGCAGCGCTCGCGGCTTTAGTCTGGATGTTAGCCATGCTGGCGGCTACGCTCGTGGCGCAGCCATTCGCCGTCCCGGCGCTGCTGCTGGTGTGTTTGCTCTTTACGATTATGAACGTAACCATCGAGCGTCTTCTCGGCGCATGGGTGGAAAAGCTCCTGGCCAAACGCAAAACACGCGAAGTTTTTTTTACTCTTTTTATTCTCGCCATGGTCAGCCTGCAGTTCCTTAATCCGTTGATTCAAAGATATGGCCGCGCACTTCTGCCCATCGTGACAAGCTGGGTGCCATACTTGTGGCTACTTCCTTCTTCCTTTGCCGGAGACGCGGTGGCCCAGTTTGCGTCCCATCATTGGGGCACGGCATTTCTGAAACTTTGTGGCTTGGGCGTCTATACCGGGATTTTCACTTTCCTCTTGTGGATGCGATACACACAACTCTATTCCGGCGAGGAACTGAGCGAGGGCGTTACCCCAGCGCGAAAGGAAAAGCGCACTGCACTCGGTGCGCAAGACGCGAGAGAGATTTTGACCTTTCTTCCTCCACAAGTCCTCGCGGTATTTCGCAAAGAGCTTCTTTATCTGAAAAGAAACACGTTTTTGTTTTTTGGGCTGATTTTTCCGCCAATGATGCTGCTCTTTTTCAGCGTTCAGTTCGCCGGACCACATCCGACTGCGTTCAAAAAAGGAGTTGCGCCGGATATTTTCTTTCCCGGTATGATGGCCTATCTGGTTTTGATCTTAATCGCTCCGTCTTACAACTGCTTTGCGTACGAAGGCAAAGGAATCCAAACGTACTTCACCGCGCCTGCGCGCTTTCGGGAAATCTTGATGGCAAAAAATCTCATCACCATTTCCATAATTGTGTGTGAGATCGTTCTTTGCGTGTCGCTTGTAGGATGGCGCGTGGGTTTGCCCAGCACGCCGATCCTGTTCGCCAGCATGGCCGCGATTGTTTTTTCAATTGTTGGGCAATTGACCGTCGCCAACTGGGCATCGCTCTGTTACCCGCGCAAAATTGAATTTGGCAAAATGCAGGGCCAGCGAAATTCCGGCATGTCCGTGCTGATTCTTTTCGGTATGCAAATAGGATTTGGCGGCGTAAGCGCCCTGGTCTTATTTTCCGGTCGTTTGAGCGGGAATCCGTGGCTGCCCGCGGAAATCTTTGCGGTGCTCGCAGCCGCAGCCTTGGGTGGCTATTTTTCTTCCCTCGATTCCTATACGCAGCTCGCCGAAAAGAAGAAGGAAATCCTGATCGACGCGCTCTGCCGCTGAATTTTAGGTCCGTCTCGCTGTGTCCAGTTCAACACGAACCAGGGGTTCTATTTAAAGCCAGTACCTCCGGTCGAAAACGTTGGTACTGCAGCGCTATTTGCAGTACCGTCGGGTTCATCGAAACTAAGCACATGTTCAGAGAAATGGCTCGTCCCACGGCCCTAGTCGTCGAAGCTCCACCGTCCGCGCACGAAACGCCCGAGAGTCGCGTCGGATCCACTGCGGAAGATTCTGCGCCTGGCTCATTGCTAAGCGCGGCGATCTTTAGCTCCGATCCGGCCGCCTGTTCCAGCCTGCGCCATATGTTGCTGCAAACTGGACTCGTCAAAGAAATTCACGAATGGGCTTCGGCCAAAGCCGCTGAACTGCGGCACTCGCAGGATGTTCCAGACGTCGTTTTTCTCGATCTCAATGGAACCGCACAATCTGATTTTGCCTTTGCCCAGCAGTTAGCCAAACTTCGACCTTCCGTTCATATCGTTGCGTGCTCGGCGAAAAAAGAATCCAGTCCAGACTTCCTATTACAGGCCATGCGTTCGGGAGTGCGCGATTTTCTGCAGAAGCCATACGACCGCATCGAGCTTTCTTCACTATTGGTAAGAGTCAGCGGAGAGCACTCGAGCGTGACGCCTCGCAGGTCGGTCACGGGAAAACTGTTCGTGGTTCTGGGAACCAAGGGCGGCGTTGGGACCAGCACCGTCTCCGTGAATCTGGCAGTTCAGCTGGCGAAGATTCCCGGTAAATCCACGGTACTTCTGGATTTCTCGCGTCCCATGGGCGATGTCGCCGGGTTTCTCGATTTGCAGCCGTCTTTCCGATTGAGCGACGCAGTCGAGAATTTCAAGCGTCTCGATCCCACTCTGCTCAGCGGATTGCTTGCGCAGCATAAGAGCGGACTGAAAGTCCTGGCGGGAGCGGCGCAACTACAAGACTGGGAGCACGCGACAAACTCAGCTATCGAGCGCCTGGTCGAAATCGCGCAGCAGAGCTTTGATTTTGTGGTGATGGATTTCGGTTCGTTTTATTCCGCGGATTGGCAAAACGTTTTACAGGCCGCGGAAATCCTGCTCGTGTCGGAAGCGGATCTGCCGGGGCTGGCTAAGCTGCATCGTCACCTCGGCGCGCTGGCCAATTTGCAAGTCGCGTCGTCCCAGGTGCGCCTGATCATCAATCGCTGGCACCGTCACGACGAACCGGCACTCGAAAAGGTCGAGCAGGGCATGAAGATTCCCGTTTTCTCGAGGTTGCCTAATAATTTCAAGCAGGTGAATGAAGCCACCGTGCGTGGCGACTCACTACGCCAGGACGGCGATCCGCTATCAGCAGAATTTCGCAAAATGGCCACTCGTCTCGCTGGCGTGGATGTGACCAAGCCGACGAAAAAATCTCGAATTGGCCAATTCTTTTCTTTGTAACGTGGAACGTTAGCGCGCGCGACTACCGTATGTGTAAATTGGATGACTATCCGCAATAGCGTCGCCGCAATGTCGTCTCGTTCGAACGAATCCAGGCAAGAATGCGTTCGAATCCCTGCTCCACAGTCACGGAAGGCTTCCAGTTCAGCACTCTTGCGGCCTTGCGGTTATCAGTGAAATAAATCGGCAGATCCGCTTTGCGAATTGTGTCCTCCGTGGTGATTGTGGTCCCATAGCCGAGCTTTTGTTCGAGTAATTGCGTACCTTCCCGCAACGAGAGTGAATTCTCTGCGCCGCCGCCCAGATTGAAAATATCGCCGCGAAACCGGTCCATCTGTTTCATTTGCAATTCCACCAGCGAACAAACATCTTCCAGAAACAGAATGTCGCGTACCTGTTTGCCATTCCAGCCGATGTATTTCAGCGGCAGCTTGAAATAATGCGCGATCGCCCACCACACCACCCAGCCCTGATCCAGCTTCGCGAACTGCCCGGTGCCCCCGATCACGCCGAAACGATTCACGACGATCGGCATATCAAACGCGTGTGCATACTCCTGGCAGGCCGCGTCTGCAATTAGTTTGCTAAGACCATAAATGCTGCGTTGACCTCCATCGGTCGCAAAATCTTCGCTGACCCCGTGAACCGGATCAAATCCGCGCACCCGAGCCTCCACGGGAATGTTTTTCCACGCTTCCGCATCCCATTCGATTCGCGTCGCCGTTTCGCGCCTAGGCAGCTCCAGCAACCGATCCACCACGTACACACGGTTGGTGCTGAAAAAAATCATCTGACAGCGATGCTGGCGCGCAAACTCCAGCACGCGCACCACCCCCAGCGAATTATTAGTGATGTCGAATACAGGATTGCTGTACCCGGAAACCACAGAAGGCTGCGCGCTGGTGTCGCACACAAACTCGATTCCGTCCGGCAGGTTTGCAAAATCCTCGGGATTTCGCACGTCGCCATGAACGAACGTCACACCATGTTTTGCCAGGCGTTCCAGATTGGATTCGCTTCCTCTGCGCACAAGATTGTCCATCACCACCACGCGATGGCTCTTCTCGGTCATGCGTACCGCAAGCTCCGAGCCGACAAATCCCGCCCCACCGGTAATCAGAATGTGCACGCTGTTAGGCTCCCGCTGCGGACTGCTCGTTCACCAACTTGCCGTTCGATGCAAGCCAGAACCGAAAATCGCGATAAGGAAGATACGCAAGCAAAAGCGCGTCGAGAGGAAGAAGTTCGAATCGCCGCGCCTGCAGGTCGCGAGTAAATAATTCCAAAAAGGTGTGGCGAAAATGGACAAAAAGCGCGTGTCCCACAACCGAACGAAGAGAAATTCCAGACGCATAGGCGTTCACTCCGGATTTCCACCATCGCCAGTAGGTGTCCAAGATTGACTGCACTGAATCGCAGCGCAAGTGCGTAGCCTGGGCCGCCGGATCGTAAGTTAATTCCCAGTCCCTGGCGTAGAGTTGCCTGGAGAGTTCGCAATCTTCGCCATTGGTGCGCATGGTCTCATCATATCCACCGGCTTCAAGGACCGCGGTCCGTCTGAAAATATTGTTGCAGCCAAAAAGGAATTTAGGATTTCGCACCGGCTTCGCGCCCCACTCCTGGCGCATATGCGCCGCCCGCCAGCGATCGGCAATAGAATTCCGCACGCCCTCGCGCAACAATCCGCCGGCGCCGGCGATCTTTGCCTCTGCAAGATGCTGTGAAAGTCTTTCAAGCCACGTCGGCTCCGCAACGCAATCTGCGTCCAACGATGCCACAAACTCGCCTCGCGCCACGCGAAAAGCGGTGTTACGAGCAGCGGCAAGGCCGCTATTTCTCTCATGGCGTACGACGGTCACCCGCGGATAACGTTGAGCGACGCTCGCGCAATCATCCTTCGACCCGTCGTCGATTACCAAAATTTCCGCAGGTGCCAGTGTCTGCGCGAGCAGGCTCTCAATCGCCGTTGGCAAAAATCGCGCCACGTTGTAAGCCGGAATGTAAACCGTGATATCAGGCACAGGGCGTAGTGGATCGGTTCATTTTAAAAACAATGCGATGTCGAAGCTCCAGACCGACGGGGAATGAAGGAGTTCCGACAATGCACAGTAGGATAGCAGAGGTGCGCGCGCATTCACCTCTGCTTCGAGTGTTTCAGCTGTTCAATATCGCGCTGCTCGATCTGGTGCAGCGCTTCTTTCCGTCGAAAAAGATACGATCGCAATTGCGCAGCGATCTGTCTTGGCACCTGGTGAAACTGATTCTCCGTAACGACGCTCCAGGATACTGGCCCTCGGGCTGGAATCAGGTGGGCGCCCCACTGAAAAATCAGTCCGAGATTCCAGACGATGAAAATGCTGAGCGCCGCACCCAATAATGCCGATGCGAGTGCCCGGCTATGGAAATGTGCGGCAATCGCATCCAGCACCGCCGCCAATCCAAGCACGAAAAACACGGTCAGCGAAACAAAGAATCGATTGCCGTACGAAGAGATGCCCGCCCAGTCGGGATACGCGGCCATAAAATAATAAAAAGCGAGCAGCGCGCAAATTACGGGAATTCCAATCGCCGGGAATCTCCGCCAAAATAAAAATAGTCCGCCGGTCGCAATCAATAGCAGCGGCGTCCACGAAAACAGGCCGTGATTTGCGGAGAAGAGCAGCGCCAGAAACCACGGCGAACGCCACGCCCATTGCGAGATGGGCACATATCCGGTTTCAAAGAATCCTCCGTATACGAAATAGCGGGTCAAAAAGGTTGGCAGCAGCGATACAAGCACAGCCGCACAAAACAAGCAATGGCAAGCGAATAGCCTGGCAAGTTTTTGCGACAGGCCAGTTTCCGCCTTAAAGTCTGCCCGATAACTGGCAATCGCTTCCGGGATCAGCAGTGCCAGCACCAGCGCGTTCGGGTAATAGACATTCATCATCAGCCCGGCGATCAGCGCGAGAGCGAACCACTGTACAACCTTGCGCTCCCCGCGGGTGCGCAACCAATACCAGAAAAAAAGCGCCACCGCAAAAGCGGAATGCGCGTGCGACCAGGACGGATTGAAAAACATGTAAACGGGCAGCGAACTTGCCCACCATATGGCGATTGTCGCTAGCAGGGCCCATCGTTCAGCCACGAATTCGCCTGCCACTCGATACGACAAGAGCAGGGCAGCAAAGCCATACACCAAGGTTCCAAATGCCATGGCAATTAAATAAGGCAGAGAGAATCCGTTGGCGTGAACTTGCGAACCCAAGGCACGCGCCGTCAGTACCCCCGCATGCGCGATCAGCAGAAACGGCGTCCACATCAGCGCAGGCCCAATCGTGAAATGATTGTCCAAATGCCCGTTAATCGTGCGAAATTCTTTTTTAGGGGTCCCCGTTGCGTCCAACCTGGCTTCGCGGAAGCCCTCGTTCGCGTGCTCATAATCCGGGGCAAAATCCAGATTGTGCTGTATCAACGGCGCTCGCGCGAACGCGTAATAACCCACTCCGTCACCACGCACCCACGGATTCAATAAAGGCAGGGAAACAAGCAGAAGTATAAGCAGGATCCGCGGCGGGAATTTCACTTGCACGGCGCTGGATTCCCGCATGTCGTTCTGACGATCCACCACTCGACCACCCGTTCACAAAAAGCGAAACGCTTTCCACATTCAGCTATGATACGCCTTCAGCTATCATATTAAATATATTTAACTATAATATTAATTATCACATTATGAATAGCAGAAAAGAGCGAACTTGGAAAGGCTCTACGAAGCAGACATGTTCAGGCCGGAACACTCGAATCTACACGCGGCCGTTTCCCAGCTTCTTTTTCTCTTAGATGCGAACTTACGCCGTCGATAATATCCGCGAGCTTGGTTTGCGGCCGAAAGCCAGTGAGTCTGCGCAGTTTTTCAACGTTAGGAACACGCCGCATCATATCCTCAAACCCCGGTTCGTACGCCTGATCGTACGGCACATAGGCAATCTCGGAAGTGCTTCCGGTGCGTGTCTTCACCGTCTGAGCGAGATTCGCAATCGAGATCTCTTCCGTGCTCCCGATATTTACCACTTCTCCAATGGCGCGGTCCGTGTCCATTAAACGCATCAGCGCTTCCACGGTGTCGCGCACGTCGCAAAAACAACGTGACTGCGTTCCGGATCCATACACGGTAATCGGCTTGTTATCGAGGGCCTGCTTCACGAAATTCGGCAGCACCATGCCGTAGCGGCCGGTCTGTCTCGGCCCTACAGTGTTGAACAGCCTCACCACGATCACGGGAACTTTGCGCTCCCTCCAGTACGATAGCGCCAGAAACTCGTCCAGCGCTTTGGAGGCCGCGTAACTCCAACGCCCCTTGGTCGTGGGGCCCAGCACCAGGTCCGCTTCTTCGTGAAACGGCACTTGCGTACTCTTGCCGTACACTTCAGAGGTCGACGCCGTCAGCACCAGCTTCCGTTTCTTCTCCGCGGCTTCCAGGATAATCTGCGTTCCGTTTACGTTCGTCTCGATAGTTCGAACCGGGCTCTCGACGATCAGCCTGACTCCGACTGCCGCTGCAAGGTGCACTACGACTTCCGCATCATCCACCAGTTCCGCAACCAGCCGCCGGTTCTCGATCGCATCCAGATGGTATTCCATCCGCTCTTTCGATTTCAGATGCCGAATGTTTTCCATGCTTCCGGTGGAAAGGTTATCCAGCAGAACGACATGGTCGCCGCGTTCGAGCAAGCGTTCAGCCAGGTGCGACCCAATAAAGCCGGCACCGCCAGTGATCAGATAGCGCAAGAAGCCTCCTGGCGAAAGTTACAGCGATTGTGAATCATCGTCCGAATAGCGCGAATGGCTGCCGTCCGAGGAATGAGCGTCGGTCTTGCCATACAGTTCAGCCGCTTCCTGCGGCCCATAGCCGTATGAATAGGGATAATAGCGATAGGAATAGTAATAATCCGGCGCGCTAGAATCGACTGCATTCAAGACCACGCCCAACAAATGACATTTTACACTGGTCAGCAGATCGCGTGCCCGCGTAAACGCCTCTTTAGGCGTTTCGCCGCTGCGCACCACCAGTACCACGCCGTCGGCCTGCACCGATAGAATTACGGCGTCGGTTGCGGCCATGATCGGAGGCGAATCAATCACGATGAATTTGTACTGGCTCCGCAGTTCACGAAGCGCATCAGCCAATTTGTGCGAAGAAAGCAAATCAGCAGGGTTCGGCGGGAGCGGACCTGTTGGAATAGCCACTAAGTTAGGGATCGCAGGGTGCGGCACAGCCACCAGTTCGAGACTTGAAACGCCGGCAAGATAGGAACTCAATCCGGCGTACTTGCCATCCGTCATATTCAGCAATCGTCCGACTCCCGGTTTCCGCAGGTCTGCATCAATCAAAAGCGTCCGGTCGCCCAGTTGCGCGAGGGTTACCGCCAAGTTTGCAGCTGCCGTCGTTTTGCCTTCCCGCGGTAATGCGCTCGTAACCAAAAGAACCTGCGGCGGATGGTCCGCCTGCGAAAGCAACAATGCCGTGCGCAGAGCGCGAAAGGCCTCAGACATCTGCGATTTTGGCAAATGCTGCGCCACAAGTTCGATGCGTTTTTCGTGCCCGTTACTGGAAGCACCGCTCAAAAAGCGGACGCGCCGTCCGGCCCCATCTTGATTTGTGAAAGCCGGAACCACAGCCAAGGCGGGCAGCCGCGCCAGATTTTCGATATCGTCCGGTGTTTTGACGGTATTGTCCAAATACTCGCGCAGCAACGCCAGTCCAATTCCGCCGACCAGCCCGACCAGGAACGAAAGCCCGATGTTTCTCGCCTTCGCCGGTCGTGATGGGTGAGAAGGAACCATCGCCGGATCGACCACGCGGATGTTGGACGACTTCAACCCGGCCGAAATATTAGCTTCCTTCAATTTCGTCAGCAGGCCGTCGTACATCGTCTTGTTCGCTTCCGCCTCGCGCTTCAGGATGTTGTATTCCACCAGGCTCTGCGCCATCACATTCACTTCGCCCTTTTGCTCGTTCAGCGCCTCGGTTAGTAGCCCTTCTCTCTGGCGTGCTGCGTTGTAATCATTCCCAAGCGCTTCCAGAATGTTGCGCTTCTCGTTGTCCATCAGTGTTTCGATTTCCTTCAATTGCGCCTGTTCACGCTGCACCTTGGGAAAATTAGGCCCGTATTGGTTCAGAGCATCCAGGTATTGCGTGTAAATATCGGAATGCTTCCTAATCAATTCCTGCAGGGCATTGTTTTCCCGCAGTTGCGGAACCACATCGAGATTACCGGCCTTGGCAAATTCGTATAGCGCTTCCTTACGCATGCGTTCGCTTTGTGCGTCCGTCAATTCCTTGTTCAGATCCGTCAATCTTTGCGTGGTGATATTTTGTTTGTCGTCCAGTTCCCAGATCTGGTGCTGCCGTTCATATGCCAGCCGCGCGTCTTCGGAATTCTGGACCTTCACTTTGAGCTCGCTGAGCTGATCCGTCAGCCAGAGCGTCGCTTTGGCGGTGGTGTCATACCGGCTGCGAAAATTCTCTTCCATGAAATTCGCGATGTGCGCGTTCAGAATTTGCGCCGCCAATTGCGGGTCGGTGGATTCGAAGCTCACGTCGAGGAGCCGGCTCTGTGGCACCCGCTTTACGCTTAGGCTGCCAAGAAACGCTCCCAATTCCGGCGGCCGTTTGTGATTCGCAAGATTTCCGGAAGTGATGGCTTCAGACCCCCCGGGTGCTCCCTGCATCTCGGCGTGCGGAATCAATCCGCTGTTGCGGATGGTATGCAGAGCCAGTGTTTCGCTGGTCAAGATTCGCGATTGCGTTTCGATGTAGTTGTCCATGTCCATCATGAAGTCGTAAGAATCCGCGCCTTGGAAGGGAAGGACATTCGTATTTTCCCGGTCGATTTCGATTCGCGCCGTCGTCGTGTAGACCGGCTGCATGCGAAACGTCGCGATGGAAACGATGGTGACTACGGCCAACAGAAAGGAAAGAATCAGCCACTGATGCTTCCGCAGGATTAATAGGTAGTCGTAAAGATGGGGTTCGCGCGGGGATAAATCGAAGCTGGGAAGCCGCTGCGGCATGGATACGATTTCCACCGCGGCTGTCCCGCTCTCTTTCGGAACCAGCTTGTTTTCGTCCGTCATGTACTTTCTAGTTTCCTGTTCCGAGCCGGTAGATGGTCAAAGCGGTGCCGATTGCCAGGCCAAGTTCGCCGGCGCGAATTAAAGCCGCTTTGGTAGAACTGTCTGGGATATACAGAATGTCACTTGGCATCATACGTACATCTTCTGACTTTCGCTGCACAATTTTCGCCAGATCCACGGGGATGGCTATTTGTTTTCCCATCGAGTCCTTGCGGATGATTACAGCGTGGTCTTTCTTTGCAATTCGTGTCATTCCTCCGGCCAGCGCCAGCACCTTCAGCGTCGAGAGCTGCGCTCGGTCATTCGAGGAAACAAAACCGCCTGGACGTTGCACTGCTCCCAAGGCATACACAATGCCGGCGTGCGGGATCGTGACCACGTCTCCCGCTTGCAATTGAATGTCGTTCTCTGTGTTTCCGCGTTCCAGTAATTCAGCCAGGTTTACGGTAATGGTGTTCGCCAAAGGCGGCGGCGCGTCACTGTTAGCGATCGGAGGAGGCGTAGCTTCGGAACCGGTGTTGGGCGTGATTGCCCCTTTTACCGCCGCGTCCGGTTCTTGAGTAGGCGGTTGAGAATTTTCGGATGGATTCTTCCCGGCCGTTGCATCATTGCGAGCCAAATTCTGATCAGCGGTTGTTGTCTTCTTCGGCGTGGCAGGATTGGTTGCTGAAACTGCGTCTTCCGGCCCAATCTCCGGTGGTTCGTTGGAATTTGCTTCCTCGATCCCTTCGCCCCGGGTCACGATCACTGTATCTCCCGCGTCGGAGGAGATTCCGCCGGCTTCGGCAAGTACCTGGACCAGAGTCACCGGATGATCTGCCTGGTACACCATCGGATGAGCCACTGCCCCTACGATCGTAATAGGTTTGCTTCTTTTCTCCTTCACCGAAACCATTACTTGAGGATGCGAAACCAGCCCATTTGCTTCCAACACTTCTGCGACTTTCTGTTGCACTTGTAGCTCGCTCAGTCCGACGACGTAAAGGCGCACCGGCACCAACGGGATGCCAATGGTTCCGGTTTGACTTACCCGAACTTCCCTGGAAAGTTCTGGAATATCAAACACTTCCAGCGTAATCAGGTCGCCCCGTCCGACAATGTAGTCGTGTGATGGCGTAGCGGTTCTCGAAGAAAGAGCGCGAATCCTGTCGTTTGTCTGCTGCTGGGTTTCCAACGATGTTTGCGCACACACCGACGAAGCAAGCGTTAATCCGAAGATCGTTGTCGCAACCAGACACCAGTACGCAGCACCTGGTTTAACCTCGTGAATTTGCACCAATTACCCCCAATTCCGATTATACAACTCCATTGCTCAAGTCAATCAGGCTTTTTCGGCACTGCGACGAGTCCTCACGCGGTTTTTTGAGGGCGCGGGTTCCTGGATATCGGCTGTAGCCATCACGCTCATCAGCAGGAAAAGCAGGAGGTTCGCCGGAATGTGCAAATTGAAATCGACCAGGCTGTGCACAAGCAATCCCCAGCATCCTGTCCATCCGGAGAGACGGAGCGTGTTCGCGAAGGAATTGTTTCCGGATTTTAAGAACCCCAAGGCGCTGGTAAATAGCGTTGCTATGAACCACGCGCAGCAGACTCCTCCGAGGATACCCGTTGTTGCCAAAGCTTCCAGATAATCATTGTGCGTATGATTTACGATCTTTCCGTCGTATAGCGTTTCATACGGCGGATATACCTGTTGCAGCGTTCCAAGTCCGGTTCCCAGCAGCGGATGATCCAGAAAGATTCGCCACGTTCCGTGCCACATCGAAGCGCGCTTGGCTTGCGTTACTTCCAAAGTCTGCAAACTTGAAAAGCGCGAAAGGATCTGGCTGACTCCGAGCCATGCCACCGTGAGAAACGCCAACAGCAGCACCACTCCACCGGCCACCAAATGCCGCCCCGCTGTCCGGCGCAGAATCATCACCAGCACCAGGAACGCGAGTTCAGCGGCCAGGCTGATAATTCCGCCGCGCGAAGCAGAAAGCAAGAGCGCGCTCAGCGGGATAATTGCCAGCATGCCCACAATTGCCAGCCGTTCGCGGCGCACTCGTCCCAACAGCAAAGGCACCAGCGACATTGGCAAGACCAGTTCGACAAATCCCGCAAAGTGATTTCGATTCGCGTAGGGTCCGAACGGGATGCCCCCATATTTCAATTCGCGGAACCAGTAAAGCTTCCCGTTAAACGTCAAATGCTGCAATATTCCGAAGCCGGCAACCAGAAACGCAAAAATCATCACGAACCACGCGAAGCTGCGCCAGTCTGCCAGCGTGCGGAACGCCTGCGCCGTCAGAAACACAAGAATCAACAGGCTCAACATCAGTTGCAATTCGATACGCGTCGTAAACGCCGACGCCGTGAACCGGAATACCAGTTGGATTATTGAGAGCAGGGCAAGCGCCGTCAGCGGAAAAAGCAGCTGCGGAAAAACAATCTGGTTTTCCTTTTCCGCAAAAAAGAAGCGCACCGACCACAGCAGCAGTAGTATCCCCGCAGACGCTTCCAGTATCCCCCGCGCCCAGGGCTCCACCGCGCCATGGCTTAGTACCGCGAACGCTATGACCGCGAAAATGCCTATCCGCAAGGGCTTCATGGCTTCGGCGATTCCTCGTTCACGGGAACCATCGAAATATCGTCGAACCATGCCGCGCCCTCTATAGCGCTCTCTGGTTTATCACTCATTTTGCGTTTTACGCACACCGAACCGAAGCTCGCTCCGGGCGGGGCCACCCAAGCCAACTGCAACTGCTTCCACGGTTGCGTGCCATGCACATCTTCGGTCATAACGGATTCGGTGTTCGTCGCGGTGAAGACAAAAATCTGCAGGCGCACACCTTCACTACTGGTCAGTGATTGCGTTTTCACCCAGGCGGACAGCAGGTATCTCTTGCCGGGTTCCGGCGCGATGTTGTGACACGCATCCTCGAAACTTATGTTGCGGTGCCCGTTGAATAGAATGCGCAGCGAGCGCTCGCCGGCATGTTTTTCCGTTTGATCCAGCGAAATCTGAACGTCATTGGTCGCGGGAATAAAATGCCAGGAGAAGCCACCGCCGGTGTAGCCAGACTCGAAACCGCCATCCCACAGCAAAGAACCGGCCGGATCGGGCGGCGGCGGGTTTTGCATGATCGAAACCGCCTGATTCCAGGCGTTAACAGCGTCGGGAACACGTCTTTGGTGAACGAGCTCATTTATGAAAAAATACACTTCAGATATTGGTACTTTTTGCCGCAATGCGATCAGACGGTTCCATACGCGTTGCGCATTGCCCAAGTCGGCCGCACCAGAAAGCGAAAGCAAAATTGGCAGGTAAACAGCAGGAGATGCAGGCACTGCTTTATCAAGCAGAACATTGGCATCCGGTTGAACGCGCAATGCCCGCGAAAACGCTTCAGCGGAGCGCTTCGGCTCCAACTCGACTGCTTTGCGGATTTCGCGGAACGCCGCGTCCTGTTCGCCTTGGCGCAGCAAAAAATTGCCATAGCTCCAGGCTACGTCCGCGGAAAGGGGGTACACGCTCTGCGCGGAAAGAAACGCCTGGCGCGCAGTTGCGGTATCGCCTTGCTCGTCGTAGGCCGCCGCCAGATCAAGCAAAGCTTCCGCGGAATACGGATCGAGGGCAACCGCTCTCTGTAGTGATTGTACGGCTCGTACGGGTTCCGGCTGCTCGAAATCATAAAGATAGGAACGCCCGAGAAGAAACCAGTTACGGGCGCTCGCAGGCTCCAAAGCGACGGCGCGCTCATATCCGGCGCGCGCATCCAGATTCAGATAGTAAGTGGCGATCGCGTTGCGAATCCCGAAGTAGCCGAGGAAAATAGCGAGGGCGCACGCAGCAATGACGACGAATAACCGAGTGCGTGGACTTGCAAGCGCGAAATTCATCCCAGCTAACTCTGCCTAAGCCGAAGCCAGCGATGCAAGTAGAAAGTCGATAAGACGGAATAGTTTCAGCTAAATCACTTTTGACCCAAGATTTACTGGGCGATGGCGGGAAAGCTGACAACGACCTTGGGAGAGTCGGAGTAAATATTGATCGGATGCTCAGCCAGATGGCGCGCGCGTAGATTGCGTTGCACGCGCAGGCCCCAGGTGCGAACGAAGGAAAAATTAAGTACGCCTCCGACTACTGAGCTGGCGAGAGGAATCAGGCGCCCAACCCATTTTTCCGCCGCTTCTTCGCCGAATTTCACCGCCAGGCGTTCCGCAATGCGCGGAGCGAGTTTCTCGATCATTTGTTTTTCGGCCAGATCCTTACCGAAATCTATGCCGGTGGCCGTTGCCGCGGCCAGCCAGAGTTCGCGTTTTTCATCCGGTCCGCTGGGTTCGAATCCGTAAAGCAAACAGAGCCGTTGGATCAAACGCAGCGTAATGATCGTGAGAAGCCCCGCATCGGGAAGCAATGTGATCATGCCGCCAAGTCCGAAACCCGCGCCCTCGGCGAGCGCGAGCCGCTGCGCGTCGCGAATCATGATTTTGGCGACGCCGTCGAGACGTTCGATCGGCACCTGATACATATTGCGAAAATCGGAAACGTGCAGACGATGTTTGCGCGCCAGGTAGCCGCGAAAATCTTCGGGATCGATTTCGACGGAGCGCATGCCGCGGAACAGGCCGAAGCGCAAAAGCCGCCGCAGAGGCGCAGCGTTTTTCGTATTGTGTGACCCTTGCATACGTAACCCTGCCAGGACTATCAGCATCCTATGCCGGTTAGACTCACGTGGCAACCGCGACGTTGCTTCAATTTGCGAAACCGAAACGTCAGTTCCGGGCAAGTACCTGCAGTATCTTGCCGATAGCCAAATTTTCCTGTAATGACGTTAACGGAAGCGGAACGGCAAGACCAGCGTACTACTTGACGCGGAAAGGGTTTTCGGTAAACTGCGTTTTCGCCATGGCGGCTTCAGTCCAATTCGCACCGGTCGAGACGCTGACGGAATTTGAGTTTCCGCAGCGCGAAGCGGCTTTTTTTTATGGGCTATTTTTGCGCGGACATTCCGCGGACAAGTTGCGGCAGGACATCGAGGTTCCGCCAGCGGTGCTGGCAAAATGGCATCGCGAGGCCGAACGCGAACCAGAGTTGCGCGACATTTTATCCCGGGTAGTAGCGTACCGGCGCCATGTGCTGGCCATTTTTGACACGCTCGTCGATTCGGAAAGGACGCTACAGCGACCTCAGTAAGAGTTAGGAGTCATCGCGTTGCCTAAACGGCGCGACGAAGCTACCACTCACCAACTCTTGTCGCGCTTCCCACTCAGCGCTCCATTTTTGCAACGCATCATCGATCTAGACCGAACCGCTAGAACGTTCTCTGGCTGACTACCTGTACCGAAGGCCAGGTGTGCGCGGAAGTAGGCAACTAATCAGAAGTACCCAGAATCTAAAGTGAATCGGGGGCAAGTGCCTCAAAATGCAGGACATTCGCCATTTGACGCAACACTTGTCCGAGCGTTAGAATCCCTACGTTCCAGAGGTTGAGGTGTCCATATGGCCAGGGTAGTTCGAACCCTTTTCGCGTCTCTATTTTCCATTTCGATTGCTCTGTCGCCGACGCTTGCCCAGCAGGCGCAAAATCCAGCGCAAAGTCCTGATCCCGCAACCGCCACTACACCTCAGAAGCTGACCAAAGAACAGAAAAAAAAGATGGGCCGGGCCCTCAAGGAGTTGGACGCCCAGTACAAGCAGTGGCTG
Source organism: uncultured Acidobacteriota bacterium (assembly GCA_963732135.1). Taxonomy (GTDB): domain Bacteria; phylum Acidobacteriota; class Terriglobia; order Acidiferrales; family UBA7541; genus Acidiferrum. Next base: position 617,894 of record CAVSYC010000005.1, on the reverse strand, counting down.
AGCGAAGATGTGGTGTACATCATTTCGCCGGAGGAACGCACGGCGTTCCTGCAATTGAGCACCAGCGAAGAGCGCGAGCAGTTTATCGAACAGTTTTGGCTGCGCCGCAGCAGCAATCCCGATTTGCCGGAAAATGACTTCAAGGAAGAACATTATCGCCGCATTGCTTACGCTAACGAGCACTTCGCTTCGGGCATTCCGGGATGGAAAACGGACCGCGGCCGGACCTACATAATTTGGGGGCCGGCAGACGAGGTAGATTCGCATCCGACGGGCGGCACGTATGACCGGCCGATGGAAGAGGGTGGCGGATCGACTACCACGTATCCGTGGGAGACTTGGCGTTATCGGTATCTTGAAGGTATTGGCGAGAATATTATCATAGAATTCGTGGATCCGAGCGGTTCTGGCGAATATCACATGACCATGGATCCCTCGGAGAAAGACGCACTGACGCACGTTCCAGGCGCGGGCCTCAGCTTGATGGAGTCGATGGGGCTGGCTTCCAAGACGGATCGGTTTTCGAGATCGGACGGCACAAATCTGCCGACATCCCTCGGTGGGACTCCGGCGAGCTTGAATGAATTCAATCGCCTCGAGCAGTTCGCAAAGGTCCAGCAGGCTCCGGCGGTAAAGTTCAAGGATCTGGAAGCGTTAGTGACTTCGCGAATCGTGCGCGACCAGTTGCATTTCGCGTGGCGCACGGATTTTCTGAAGGTGACGAATGACACGGTACTGGTTCCAGTAACGATTCAGGTGCCGAATAGCCAGCTGTCGTTCCAGTCAAAGGAAGGCGTACATTCCGCGACAATGAACGTGTTTGGGCGCGTGAGCACTTTGACGGGCCGTGTGGTGCAAACGTTTGAAGAGCCGATCAGTCGCGATTTTCCGGATTCATTATTCCAGCAGTCGGTAAAATTGCAGTCCATTTATCAGAAGGCGATTCCGTTGCGTCCTGGATTGTATCGGTTGGATCTGGTCATAAAGGACGTGCACAGCGGCAACGTTGGCGTGGTGAATTCGCGGCTGCAGGTGCCTCGCTACGAAGATGAAAAGCTTGAAGCAAGTTCATTGATCCTAGCAGACCAGATCGAACACGTCCCGGCGAAACAGATTGGGGCCGGGCAATTCGTGCTTGGTTCGTCAAAAGTGCGGCCCCGCATGGAAGGCGACTTCACCACTGCGGACCGTCTCGGAATCTACATGCAGGTATACAATCTGAAGCCGGATGAAAAGACGCATCGCTCCGATTCTAGTTTTCAGTACACCGTGAAAAAAGGCGATCAGCAAATCATGCAGTTTAAAGAAACTGGCGGCGACATGAAACAGACCGGCGATCAGGTCACAATCGAGCGCTTGTTGCCACTGGCGACGCTGGCGCCGGGTAAGTACACACTGGAAGTTAGCGCAACGGACGCGCTCACCAAGCAGACCATCTCACGAAGTGCGGAATTTACGGTGAAGCCGCCGGTCGTGGTGCCAACGAAAACGGTGGCGAACAACGCAGCACCCGGGAGGTAAGCGTCGTGCAACAGGGATCGCTCCGGCTCTTCGGGACCCTGGTAATGATCGCGGCGAGCGCGTCGCTGGGGACGGGTTCGGCGGCAGCGCAGGGAAAGTTTGTCTCGGGGCAGCTTGCGGGCGTGGTACGCGACCTTTCCGGAACCCCGCAAATGGGCGCCAGTGTGGAAGTTTTTCCGGAAGCGCCGGGCGTGACCTCTTCGCTTGATTATCTCACCAATACGCTGGGCATTTTCCGGGGTGAAAAACTTACTCCTGGCCTTTACACCATTCGAGTTACGCTCGCCGGTTTCCTTCCCACCTTGCAACAGCATGTGCGCATCAACCCCAACCTGACCACGATGGTGCGGATCGAGATGGAATCGATGTTCGCATCGCTCGAACAATTACGCCGGCAGCCGAATTCCTCGAAAGCCGATGCGGATGATTGGAAATGGGTATTGCGCTCGGCAGCGGGTACGCGCCCGGTTTTGCAATGGGACGAGACCGCGTTAACGGCGGAAAACAATGGCGGGCCGACGCCCAGAGTTTTGCTGCAATTTACTGACGGAGCGAGACAGCCAGGTTCGGTCTCCAACGTGGCTTCGGCCCCCGGCACAGCTTTTGCTTATGATCAAAAACTGCCCGGAGCGGGTAGTTTGCTGGTCGCCGGACAGATTAGCTACCAAGACTCCGCTGCAGGCGGTGTGGCAACCGTATGGCTCCCCACAGGCGTCATCGGTTCGGGGCCGCACACTGCGGTCGTTTTGCGCGAGGCACGATTGGGCGATACGGGGATCACGTTTCGCGGCATACGAATTGAACAAGGCGGGACGGTTACTCTCGGGGATCGCGTTTTGTTGCGCTACGGCGGCGAATTTGTCTTGGTCGGACTGGGCAGGTCGGTCTCTTCCGTTCGTCCCCGGTTGAGCTTGGAAACGAAATTAGGTGCAGCGTGGCATGCTGATTTGATCATGGCGGCACAACCCAGTTCTCCGAACGCGGTCGAGACAAACGGACAAGATTTGGAATCCGCGCTTTCCAGCGCTCTGGATGAACTTGACGCTTTCCCAACTCTCATGTGGCGAGACGGCCGGCCGGTGATCCAAGGCGGCTGGCACGAAGAGATTTCCGCGGAACGTCGAGTTGGCGAGAATGGCAAGCTGCAGATGGCCGGCTTTCACGACGACAACCATCACGTGGCCGTGTTTGGCCGGGGTACTGGCTTGCCGCCACAGGAATACTTCGAAGATGTCTTTTCCAATGCATTTGCTTACGACGGGGGCTCCTCCAGCAGTTGGGGTGGCCGAATCGTCTACCGCGAAAAGTTGAGCGAAGACGTTGAAGTTACGGCCCTTTACGCCATGGCGGGAGCGCTTACGCCTGGTGCGGCCAGCGAAGTCGGAGTACTTCGCGACTCTTTGCGGATGGCTCCGCGACAAAGTGTGGGCGTGAACATCACAACGAAGTTTCCTCGTACCGGAGGCCGGGTTACCGCGGGATACAAGTGGATCAGCGGCCCGGCCGTCTCCCGCGTGGACAGCTACGGCGAATCCCTCTACCAGATGGATCCCTATCTGCATGTTTCGGTGCGGCAACAACTGCCCAAATTCGGCCCCGGCCGCTGGGAGGCGATTGCAGATTGCGACAATCTCCTGGCACAAGGTTATGTGAACGTGAGCACTCGGGAAGGGCAGGTGGCACTTGTGCCGGCGTTTCGGACTTTCCGGGGTGGTTTGAGCTTGCAGTTCTAAAATGGCCCGGAAAAAGCAGTCTTGAAAGCTGTAGAACGTCTTCCAGAAAATGGGATTCCGCAGCGAGCTTCCTCGAAGGATGTTGTAAGTTACAGAAAAATAAAGCATTAAACTGCAGGTAATAATTCCAAGAGTGGAAGGGCAGTTGCACCGTAGAAATTAAGTGTGTTGGTGTACCCGGTCAGGATGCAAGCGATGAAGCAGAGTTTTCGGGTCAGCCTCGGAGCGGTGGTTCTAGCGTTAGCGACGCTGGCTGCCGTAGTCTTTGCCATTTTGAATTTCGACCAGCGTGCCCGGTTTGAGTCCCCGGACGATGCGGTAGCCTGGCGCGATACCGATCGCGGAGTAGAGGCCTGGAAGGTCAGTCCCAATGGCCCGGCGGCCAGCGCAGGCATTCGACAGGGCGACCTGCTGCTCGAAATCGGTGGACAGCGGGTTACCAGAGCGCTGGACGTCACCAAACGAGTATGGCGAGCGGGCCTCTGGACTCAGCTACGATATAAGGTTTCGCGGGACGGCGATTCTTTTGAAACGCCGGTAGTGATCGCGCCCGCGGAAAAACCGGTCTCCGCGGAAAACTATCTGCGAGTCGTTGGCCTGATCTATCTTTTTATCGGCATATTTATTTTCGTACGAAGATGGAACGCGCCGCGCGCCGTTCATTTTTACGTTTTCTGCCTGGTTTCCTTCGTTCTCTACACCTTCCATTACAGCGGAAAGCTGGACACGTTCGACTATGAAGTGTATTGGGCAAGCGTCGTGGCCCGGTTGCTCGCTCCAGCGCTCTTGCTGCATTTTGCCTTGGTTTTTCCGGAACGAACCGAGGCTGCGCGCAAGCTTTTCGCGCGACTGGCCATTGTTTATGGCCCGCCGTTGATGCTGCTTCTGGTGCATTTAAGCGTCGCCTTCAATACCTTGGGCTTTTTGCCCTGGCTTGGTCCAAGAATTTTCCTGGATAAGCTTGAGTTGAGCTATCTCGCGGCCTGCTTCATCCTGACTGGGCTGGTTTTCTATCACAGTTTCCGCAAATCACCCTCCGGCGTCTTGCGTCAGCAGTTGAAGTGGCTATCCGGTGGAACGCTGGTGGGAAGCCTGCCGTTTGCGCTTCTTTACGTGTTTCCGTACGTGCTGAATCCAGTACAGAAACCGTGGCTGATGTTTTCGTCGCTGAGTATCGTGCTGGTTCCACTCTGTTTCGGCTACGCGATCATTCGCTACCGCCTGATGGATGTGGATATCATTTTCAAACGCGGGCTGGCACATACTGCGGCAACTGCGGCCGTGGCGGCAGTGTGTTTTGCCTTGGTTGGCCTGAGTGGCGGAGTATTTCACACCAATAATGGCGATCGCTTCGTGGCAGTCATTGCCATCACGGTTGCTTCGTTTCTCTTCCAGCCGATTCGCGTCTGGATCCAGGGGCGCTTGGATCATTTCTTCTACCGCGACCGTTTGGACTATCGCAGAACGCTGATCGAATTCGGCAAGACTTTGACGAACGAGGTCCGGCTGGACCCGATGTTGAGTTCAGTGATGGATCGCGTATCTCAGACCTTGTTGGTCGACCGTCTGGCGATCTTCGTTGAGGACACGGAGGCGCCCGGGAATTTGCGTTTGGCACGGTCGATGGGTGTGCGCGTCAATGAACCGCTCGATCTTAGCTTCCTGGACCCGGCGCGGCCTGAAATGTCGCGTGGAGCAGTATTTTTCGAATCGCCCCGAGTAGCACATGGCGTGAGCGTGTCAGTGCAGAATGCACTGGAGCAACTGGATTTGAACTATTACGTACCCTGCCGCATTCGCGAACATTGTGTTGCAGTACTCGGTCTGGGCAAAACTGTGGACGGCGATTTTCTGTCGAGTGATGACGTGGAATTGGTTGAGACGATCGCGGGTTACGTGGCAGTGGCGCTCGACAATGCTCAGCTTTACAACTCTCTCGAGCAGAAAGCGCTGGAAATCGTACGTCTGAAGGATTTCAGCGAAAACATCGTGGAGTCATTGAATGTCGGGGTACTGGCAGTGGACTTGAGCGGGCTGGTGGAAAGCTGGAACACCAGAATGGAGCAGTTGTTCAATGTGGCCAGGCAAGAAGCGGTGGGTGCGCAGCTCAGTGCGCTGTTACCGAAAGATCTTGTTGCCGAAATTGATTCTCGTGGCGACGGAGAGCAGATCACGGGCATCTATAAACAGAGACTGCAACATCAGGGTAAAACGCTGACCTTGAATGTTTCGATTACGCCACTGGTCAGCAAGTCCGGCGAAAGAATTGGCCGTCTGATGTTGTTCGACGATGTGACGCAGCGGGAACATATGGAAGAGCAGATGTCGCAGACGGAAAAACTGACTTCGTTGGGACTGCTGGCTGCGGGCGTGGCGCATGAAGTCAATACACCGCTCGCCGTCATTTCGAATTACATTCAAATGCTTGCCAAGCAAATGCCTGAGAGCGATCCGCGGCACTCGATCATCGAAAAGATCGTCAAGCAGACTTTCCGGGCCAGCGAAATCGTCAACAACTTGTTGAATTTTTCGCGTACCGGTGCGACGGAAATTGCCAACGTTGATGTGAACCACGTTGTCGAGGAGACTTTATCGCTGGTGTCGCACCCGCTGAAGACCTCGCAGATTCAGGTGGTAAAAAATCTGGGAGAAGGTTTGCCCGCGGTGCGCGGCTCCGCCAACAAATTGCAGCAGGTATTCCTGAACCTCTTTCTAAATGCGCGGGATGCCATGCCGACGGGCGGCGTTCTGGAAGTGCGAACCAGCGCGCACAACGGCAGCGTCGAGATTGAAGTTGTGGACACCGGCGCGGGAATTCCGCGCGAGCATATCAACCGGATTTTTGATCCCTTTTTTACTACCAAAGCCAGCGGTCGAGGCACTGGCCTGGGACTTTCTGTGAGCTACGGAATCATCAAGGAACATGCGGGAAAAGTAGATGTTCGCTCCGCGCCGGGCAAGGGCACATCGTTTCACGTCGAGCTACCAGCGGTGAGGAAACCAGTTCATGTCTAAAGGTGCGATTCTCGTCGTTGACGATGAATCTGAAATTCGCGAAGGTCTTGAGCTGCTCTTAACCAGCGAAGGCTACGGAGTGTCCAGCGCCGAGACCGGCGAATCGGGCCTGGGGAAATTGGGAGAGCAACCGTTCGATTTGTTGCTGCTGGATGTCAGCCTGCCGGATCGCAACGGTCTGGATCTGCTTCGCGAGGTCCGCCGCCGCGATCCCGATCTTCCGGTAGTACTGATTACCGCTTACGGTTCGATCGACATGGCGCGCGCGGCCTTCAAGGGCGGTGCACTCGATTTCATCACCAAGCCATGGTCCAACGATGAACTGCTTGCACAGGTGGCGCAGGCCGTTGAGTCGCGCAAATTGCGCGAGGAAAACGTCCACCTCAAGAGAGCACTCAAGCAACGCTCCAGCTTTACGAATATTATCGGCAAAAGCGAAAAGATGTTGACCCTGTTCGACCTGGTTTCGCAAGTAGGCCCATCACGCTCGACCGTGCTGATCAGTGGTGAAAGCGGCACTGGAAAGGAATTGATTGCCAAGGCCATTCATTCGGCATCGCCCCGCGCGGACAAAGCGTTCGTTCCCGTCAATACCGGCTCAATTCCGGTGGATTTGCTGGAGTCTCAGCTTTTTGGACATGTGAAAGGCGCCTTCACCAGTGCCATTTCCTCCAAGAAGGGCCTTTTTGAAGTAGCCGACCAAGGCACGATTTTCTTTGACGAAATCGCCACCATCAGCCCAGAGACACAGGCTAAATTGCTGCGCGTCATTCAAGAGCGCGAATTCATGCGCCTGGGTGGCACCGAACAGCTGAAAGTGGATGTGCGAATCGTCGCCGCTTCCAATATTGAACTTCTAACGCTCGTTCGTGAAGGACGTTTTCGCGAAGATTTGTACCATCGCCTGAACGTTATTCACCTTACGCTGCCGCCACTACGCGATCGGCGTGAAGATGTTCCTTTGCTGCTCGCGCATTTCCTGCTGCGCTATTGCGAGGAAAATGCCAAGCCCATGCGGCAGTTTACGCCCAGTGCGCTGAAATTAATGATGGATTACGACTGGCCGGGCAACGTGCGGGAACTTGAGAACGTTGTGGAGCGTGCAGTGGTGCTCTCCACCAGCGAACGTGTGGACGCCGACTTGCTCCCGGAAAGCATCCGCAGCAAAGAGATTGTTCGCGGAGTGCGCCTGCAGCTCTCTGAATTCACGCCGCCGCTCCCTGGCGAACCGGGCGCCCGTGCGGGCGCGGACCAGTCCCGGCCCTCGTTGTTCCAGATCATGGACGAAATCGAGCGGCGAATCATTGTGGACATGCTTGACCGCACCGGATGGAACCAGACCGAAGCCTCTGAGCGATTTCTGATCCCGCTCTCCACCTTGAATCAAAAGATCAAGCGATTGGGAATTGACGTGCGGCGCAGAGCGCGCGGCGAAGAAACTTTCATGGCATCGTCTTCGGGTAAGTGAGCAGCCGAATCAAACGAAAGTCGCGCCGCGTCTCTCGTACCGCTGTGTATTACAATGCATGGGAGCTTTACCACGGGAGTTGAAATGCAATCGAAACGTGGATGGGTGATAAGTTCGGTCCTTTGTGGGGTGTCGCTATTCGTCATGCTGCACTCCAGCATGCGATTAGATGCAAAGAGGGTCGCGGCGCAGTCCGAAGAGCCGGTGCCTGCGTATCATGCACAGCCACCGACGGAAGCATTACCTGAAACGCTGGACCCCGCCCAGTTCGAAAATCCAGTGGTGAAAAATTCCTACGCGTTGGCGGCAAAGGTTAAGAAAGTGTTGTATCAGCAGCCCTGCTATTGCCACTGCGACCGCGCACACGGTCACACCAGCCTGCTGAACTGCTTTACCACCACGCACGGATCGATGTGCAACGTGTGCTTGGGAGAAGCACTGTATTCCTACGAGCAGACACGCAAAGGCAAGACGGCAGCGCAGATCCGCGAGGGTATCGAACGCGGTGACTGGCAACACATCGATGCCGCAAAATACCAGAATTACCCGATGAAGCCCTGATTCCGTCCAGCCACATAATGCGTTTCGAGGATCCGGTTTTTGTTTTAGTGCCGCCGGCTTCGACCATATAAAACCGATACCCAGCAAACTGGAGGCTCGATGAAAGTTCGTTACATCATGAGCGTGTGCTCAGTTCTTCTTGCTGTGTGCCTGGTGTTGGGTTCCATTCCCACGCCAGCGCAGGAAAGAGAGCACGCTGTTTCCCCGGGCCAGCTTCGAACCGACGTGCAGAAATCCGCTGCGGCACGGGAAGCGAACGAAGCCGCAGTTCGCGAAATGTTCGCCAGCGAAGCGGGACGACAGGCGCTGAAGTCCGCCGGGATGGACTACCAAAAGGTGGACCAAGCGATTAGCCAGGTGAGCGACGAGGATCTCGCCCGCATGGCGGAACGCTCGCGCGAAGTGCAAAAAGATTTCGCCGCCGGACGACTGGGCGACCGTGATCTTCTTATCATCTTGCTGGTGGCGGTCGCCCTGATTCTGATCATTGTCGCGGTGCGCTAGCGTCGGGCCGCGCACGATGTGGGAGAGCTCTTGCTAACCCGAAGACAACTCATCCTTTGCGCAGTGCTATTTCTGGCAAGCTGTGCAGCGGCCGTGCAAGGCGCTGCCGGTCTGTGGCTCGACGTTCCCTATGTCCGTCAGGAAAAAGATGGCTGTGGCTCCGCTTCGCTCGCCATGGTGCTGCGTTACTGGCGGACAAAAAATGTCTCCGTCCCGGAGGAACGCACCGATCCCGTTAAAATTCAGCGCGAATTGTATTCCGCGAAGCCGCGCGGAATTTTCGCTTCGGACATGGAACGCTACGTGCGCGAATCCGGGTTCGAGGTTTTTTCGTTTCGAGGCGAATGGCGCGACCTGCGATCGCACATCGCGAAAGGCCGTCCGCTGATAGCAGGACTAAAACCGAAGCATGCTCCTGCGCATTATGTTGTCATCGTAGGTGTCGATCCTCAGGATGCTGCTGTTCTTGTGAATGACCCGGAACGCGGCAAACTGTTGCGAATGGACCGGTCCGAGTTCGAAAAGGTGTGGCAGGGCACGGATAACTGGACGCTTCTGGCCGTGCCGAACCACCACGAGTGAAAATTCGCATTCTCGTCTTCAACATTCTGATGCTGCTGGTTTTTGGGCTCGTCGCACAAGCCGCCGATGATGCCGAGCGGCTGCGTTCCATAAAAAAACTTTACGAGCAACAAAATTGGGCAGAGGTTGCGCGCGAGGCGCAAGGCCCAGCGGAGCAGTCCGCCGATTTCGATTATTACGCAGGCATGGCGCTTTCGCATCTAGACAAGTGGCGGGAAGCTCGTGATGCATTTTCGAACGGCGTACGCAAGACTCCCCGCGATGCGCGATTCCTGACCGAGCGTGCAGGCGCCGAATACAGGTTGAATGATCTCTCCGCTGCTAAACGCGATCTCCGACGGTCAATGCACCTTGATCCTTCTGACTCATATGTAGCGGAATTTCTCGGAACGATTTACCTTCTCGAAGGAAACCTCGAAGCGGCGCTCAAGTATTGGAATCTGGTGTACAAACCGAGACTGGCCGCGGTCGCAGCGATTCCTGCGCCGAAAACACGGAAACGGTTGCTTGATCGCGCGCTACAATTTTCCGCGCCAGCTGTTCTTAATTCTGATTCGTTATTGAAGACGGATGCCCTCCTCGCAAATCTCCAGGTGTTTCCCAATCGGAGAACGGAAATCTCGCCCGTCACTTCCAGTTCGAACAGCGACGACTATAAAGCCACCCTCAGCTTGACGGAACGTAACGGCTGGGGATCATCGCTTCTGGACGGAGCCATTTCGTTGTTGAGCGGGCTTCCCTACGAAACAATTTATCCTTCGTATTACAACTTACGCGGCGATGCCTTCAACTTCGACTCACTGCTGCGCTGGGATTCGCAGAAACGTCGAGTGTCGGTGATTGCGGAGTTCCCATTATTTCAACAGCCAGCGCAGCGCTTGCGGATTTTCATCGACGCACGCGATGAGAACTGGAATCTTTCCCGGACTTTTTCAGGCGGATCGACGCCGATTACCGATCTGAACCTGAAACGATTTGCCGGCGGCGCGGAATTGCACTTGGTGGAAAGCTCGCGATGGGGCTTAACGACAGGGTTCGAAGCGACTTCTCGCGAGTTTCGCAACGTCCCAGCAGGCCTGCCTGCGATCGCCGTTCCTTTTTTCGCAGATAGTAGGACACTGGATGCCTGGCTCGGTGCTCATCGAACTTTGCTTCGCCTGCCGGAACGGCGCTTCACGCTCGATAGCCAGGCGGAAGTTCGCGCAGGAAGGAATTACGGTTCGGGGCTCGGCGCATTCGCGTCGGTTAATGGCGAATTGAAGTCCCGTTGGTTGCCGAAAGCGCGCGGCGACGATTACGAATTTCTTTCGAGGTTAAGAGGAGGCGACACCTTGGGCGATGTTTCGCTCGACCAGCTCTTCCAATTGGGCGTGGAGCGCGACAACGATCTTTGGCTTCGCGGTCACCCAGGCACTCTCGATGGCCGCAAAGGCCGTGCGCCATTGGGACGGCGGTATCTGCTCTTCAATTCCGAATTGTATAAGACCGTTTACGACAGAGCTTTCTTCCGCGTTCAGCTGGGTCCGTTCTTTGACGCCGGAGCGATCGCTGACCCAAGTAAATTGTTTGGTTCGCAAAAATGGCTTTTCGACAGCGGAATTCAAGCGAGAGTCCGTGTTCTCGGCAGCGTCAGTGTCCTGCTATCGTACGGCCGCGATTTGCGCAGTGGTGCCGGCGTATTTTACGGCACCTCCGTTCACTGACTCTGGCTGGCGCTACTTTGTGCCTGATTGTTCGATTTTGCTAAACTCGGTAGGGTCTAATCCAGCCAGGATCCTGCCATTCGATGGGGAAAACAATGGTCCATTCAACTCTGTTTCGCCGCATTCTTTCGGTCCTGATAGTGTGCGCCGCCTGCTTCGCAGCTCTCAAGGCCCGTGGTGGCAGCGCCGATTCTAGAGCCGGTTGGGGTTTCAACAGCGCAAATCTGGATAGGTCCTGCAAACCATGTGACGATTTTTATGAATTTGCGATGGGCGGCTGGATGAAAAGCAATCCGATTCCGCCGGAGTTTCCTTCCTGGGGCTCGTTCACGATCCTGGCAGATAGGAATCAAGCTTCGATGCGCGCAATTCTGGAAGATTCGATGAAGGTAAACCCGCCGGCCGGCTCCAATCAGCAAAAGATTGGCGATTTTTACGCAAGTTGCATGGACACAACAGCGATCGACGCGTCCGGAATAAAGCCTATCGCTGCGGACCTGACCGCGATAGATAAGATTAAAGAATCCAGTGAGCTTCAAGCGTTGCTCGCACACCTGCAACAAAGCGGAAGCGGCTATCTTTTCAATTTTGATTCGACCCAGGATCTGGACGACAGCACCCAGGTAATCGCGGAAGTCGAGCAGAGTGGGCTAGGTCTGCCTGACCGCGACTATTACACTCGCACCGATGAGAAATCGAAACAACTGCGCGCGGAGTATCTCGCGCATATTGCAAAAATGTTTAAGCTCGCCGGTGACTCCCAGGAAAAATCCGACGCCGAAGCGCAAGCTGCGATGAGTTTTGAAAATACCTTGGCCAACGCTTCTATGTCGCGAGTGCAAATGCGCGACCCTCACGCCGTCTGGCACAAAATGACGCTTCCCCAGCTGGAAGCCATAGCTCCCGCGTTTCCGTGGGAAGGCTATTTTCGCGAACGCAACTCTCCACAATTTTCTGCAATCAACGTTGCGCAGCCGGATTTCTTCAAAGAAACCAACCGCCTGCTGAAGGAAGCCCCTATCGATCAATGGAAGTCATACCTGCGCTGGCACCTAATTCATGCCAGTGCGGATCAGCTTCCCGGCGCATTCGTGCAGGAGAATTTCAACTTCTATCGGGCCAAACTTGCGGGCTCGAAGGAGATTCAACCGCGATGGAAGCGCTGCGTACAGACCGTTGACCGGAGTATTGGCGAAGCGCTGGGCCAAGTTTACGTTGAAAAGTATTTTCCGCCTGAAGCCAAAGCTCACGCTCAGGAAATGGTCGCCAATTTGATTGGCGCTCTGAAAAGCGACATTCCCGCGCTCACCTGGATGGGCCCTGAAACCAAGAAAGCAGCTCTGGAGAAACTACAAGCGTTTCAGATCAAGATCGGATATCCCGATAAGTGGCGCGATTACTCCGCGCTTTCCATCGAACGATCCGGTTACCTCGCGAACGTACGCCGCTCCATCAGTTTTGAACATGCTCGTGATCTGCACAAAATCGGTAAACCGGTGGATCGCAACGAATGGGGTATGACGCCACCGACCATCAATGCCTATTACAACTCCACGATGAACGAAATTGTTTTTCCTGCCGGAATTTTGCAGCCGCCGTTTTTTGATCCCAAGGCCGATGACGCAATCAACTATGGCGGCATGGGCGCCGCGATCGGCCACGAAATCACCCACGGCTTTGACGACGCCGGGTCGCAATTTAACGGCAAAGGGAATCTTACCGATTGGTGGACTAAGGACGATCGTAAGAATTTCGATGAACGCGCCACGTGCGTGCAGCAGCAGTTTGATGGCTACGAAGTCGAACCCAGCCTTCACGAAAACGGCAAGCTGGTCCTAGGCGAAAGCATCGCGGATCTTGGCGGGCTTGCAATTTCCTACGCTGCTTTTGAAAAATCGATCGAAGGCAAGCACCCTCCGGTCCTCGATGGATTCACTCCTGAACAGCGATTTTTTCTCGGATGGGCGCAAGTGTGGGGCACCAATTTTCGTCCGGAATACGCCCGTTTGCTGGCCAACAGCAACCCTCACCCTGTCTCAAAATTCAGGGTGAATGGGCCGCTCTCCAACATGGAATTATTTGCCAAGGCATTTGGCTGCAAAAAGGGCGATCCCATGGTTCGAGAAAAGGCCTGCAAGATTTGGTAGCTTCCGGGTATTCGAGGCCGCCGCGTGCCAAGCGTGGAAAACTTGAGTACACTATCGAGACCGCCCGCCACATATGAAAACAATACTGGTCACAGGCAGCAGCGGACTTATCGGATCGGAAGCAGTCGAACATTTTGACCGGCAGGGCCATCGCGTTATCGGCGTGGACAACAACATGCGCCAGGTATTTTTTGGCGCGCAGGGCGATACCACCTGGAATTTGAATCGCCTCAAGCGTTCGACGAAGAATTTTCACCACGCCAGCCTGGATATTCGCGATCGCAGCGCGCTCGACGATCTCTTCAAATCCCATCGCTTCGAACTGATCGTTCACTGCGCCGCTCAGCCTTCCCACGACAAAGCTCGCGACATTCCCATTCTCGATTTTGAAGTCAATGCACTCGGCACTCTAAATTTGCTCGAAGCCACCCGCCAACATTGCCGCGACGCTGTCTTCATCCTGATGAGCACCAACAAAGTTTACGGTGACTCCCCGAATGAAATTCCCATGAAGGAATTGGAGACCCGTTACGATTATTCTCGTCCAGAGGATTATGCCGGCGTGAACGAGTCCTGCAGGATCGATCAGACTCTGCATTCCTTATTCGGAGCCTCAAAAGCCGCCGCCGATCTGGTCGCGCAGGAATACGGCCGTTACTTCGGCATGAACACTTGCATCTTGCGTGGAGGATGCCTGACCGGCCCATCGCATTCCGGCGTGGAGCTGCACGGTTTTCTTTCCTATCTGGTAAAAGTTGCGCTCACTGGCGGCACGTATTCTGTTTTCGGCTACAAGGCCAAACAAGTCCGCGATAATATTCACAGTCACGACGTGGTTCGCGCCATCGAGGAATTCTCTACCAACCCCCGCCCGGGCGAAGTGTACAATCTCGGCGGCGGACGCGCGAACAGTGTCTCGATGCTCGAAGCTATAGCGAAGATTACCGAAGCGACCGGCAAAAAACTCAATTGGAAATACGTCGAGGAAGCTCGCAAGGGCGATCACATCTGCTATATCTCGGATCTTCGCAAGTTCCAGTCGCACTATCCGAACTGGAAAATCACGCGTAATCTGGACACTATCTTTCAGGAGATTATTGCCGCGCAAGGGGCGCAGCACTCTTCGGGCGTCGCCCGTTAGTTCGCTCGGCAGCGATATTCGCCTCACATCCCAGCATGACCATTCTTTGCCTTTGCGGCGAGCAACATCATTGGAAGCTGATACCAGGCTATGCCGACGCCTTCCGGCGGCGCGGCATTGATTTTTTCTGCGTCGATGATTCCATTCCTTTCGACGCCTCTCTCGAAGACGTGCTAAGTGCATGCCCGACCCCACCCTCTGCAATCTTTCATTTCGAATCGGCGCACCCTCTTTTCCCAATCGGGCTTCAACACTCCGAAGTTCCGACCGTGTGCTTTCATCCCGACACCTACGCCTTTACCGAACGCCGCATCCGTTGGTCGGCCGTTTTTGATCACGCCGCCGTCTTTCATCCCGGATTTGATGAGCGCTTTAGGCGCGCTGGACATCCGGGAGCGTTTTTGTTGCCGCATGCCGTTCGCAAGGATTTTTTCGAAGGCGGCGACCCGCCTCGTGAATTGGAAATTGGTTGGGTCGGCCAGACTAGCGGCGAATTTTACAAGGCTCGCGCTCAATGGCTGCCGAAACTCGCGAAGGAATTTCACGCCAACGACTGGTCACGCCCCTACACCGTCAAAGAAGTCGCCGACGTCTATCGCCATTCACGGATCGTCGTGAATATCGGCCGCGACGATTTTCCTCAGGACGCAAATCTGCGCGTCTTTGAGGTTCTTGCCTCCGGCGCGCTACTTCTTACATCAATTCCAACAGAGCTCAGCCAGCTAGGCTTTCAAGAAGGCGTCCACTTCGTCGGTTATCGCGGTCCCGTGGAAGTTAGCGCTCTTGTCCGCAAGTATTTGGACGACGAAGCGACACGGGTACGAATCGCGGGAGCCGCTCGGGAACTTGTCCTGGCTGAACATACTTACGACCGCCGCGTAGACCAGCTTCTGGCTCTCCTGTCCCATTCCGGCCATCAGAAATTAGCGCCGGCTCGATCCTGGCCCGAATCGCATGCGCGCCTGGCAGCCCTCGATTTTTACTCAGCGCACGGACTTACCGCCTGTGCCGCCAATCAATTTCGCCATGTTGCCGGCCACGGTTTTCGCGAGACAATACAAGGGGCTTCGCTTTTGTCCCGTTGCTGGCTCAACTCGTTGCGATCTCGATAAACTGGATTTATTCGCCGGCGTTCGCTGATTCGCGTACTGAACAATGTTTTATGCTGCGAAATTAATGCTGAGACCTTCATGCTGACAATCGGCATCAACTATTCACAGATGCACGATTCCTCCTCCTGCATCGTGCGGGACGGCGAGCTGCTTTTCGCGGTGGCGGAAGAACGCATCTCTCGCATCAAGCACGATGCCAGCTTCCCGAAACTCGCGATTCAAGCCTGTCTCGATTTTGCAAAGGTCACCGCGGCACAAATAGACGAAGTATGTTTCGGCTGGCAAACGGCAGGCCCCGTTTATCGTCACGACTTGAAACTTTACGCGACCAACCGGTGGCCGCTCTCGTATATGAATGTCCTCAATTCCTCGCGCCATTTTCTCAGCATGTGGCATCAGGAATCGGGAGCGGCTCCGTACCGCAGGTTGTTCGGCGCGAACAAAACGCGTTTTCGCTTCGTGGATCATCACTTGGCGCACGCGATCAGCGGCTACGCCTATTCCGGTTTTGACGACGCGGCTGTTGTCGTCATGGATGGACGAGGCGCATGGGAAGCCACTTCGATTTGGCATGGACACGCGGGGCGTCTCGAACAAGTTCTCACTCTCAAGTGGCCGGATTCGCTCGGGCTTTTCTATGCCCAATTCACCGGCTTCCTCGGCTTCGTTCCAAACAGTGATGAATGGAAGGTGATGGGCCTCGCGCCTTACGGTCAAAAGGGAATTGATCTGAGCAGCTTCATTAATCCCAATGACGCGCCGTATCGCGTTTACACAAAGAGTCTGATTGGCGATGGCGCTCAGTTTTCCCACTTCACGTCAGTGCTTGGAGCGCCGCGCGATCCTGAATCCGAAATCTCTGATCGCCACAAAAATATAGCGTTCGCCGTGCAGGACGCTTGCGAAGAAGCGATGATGTCTGTCGTCAAGCTGGCACTCCAGAAAACCGGTTCCAAAAATCTTTGTCTCGCCGGCGGCGTCGCGCTCAATTCAAAAGCCAACGGCAAAATCGTCGCGTCCGGTGCGATCGAAAATGTTTTCGTCCAGCCCGCGGCCTCCGATGATGGCGTAGCCCTCGGCGCAGCACTCGCTCCGTACCTTGATGACAACGGACGCCTTCCCAATGAACCTATGCGCCATGGCTACTGGGGCCCGTCTTTCGAAGACGACGCAATCGAGAAGGCGCTGCTCACATACAAAATCCGCCACACCAGATTGAGCGATCCGGCTAAGGCCGCTGCGCAACTTCTCAGCGAGGGCAAAATTCTAGGTTGGTTTCAGGGCCGCATGGAGTTCGGTCCGCGCGCCCTCGGCAGCCGCTCCATCATTGCCGATCCGCGCGACCCGGAAATGAACGTCAAGGTGAACAACGCAGTAAAATTTCGCGAGTGGTGGCGGCCCTTTGCTCCTTCCTTCAAGAAAGAAGCCGCGCCTGACTACCTTGAATCCGCGTATGATTCGCCCTTCATGATTCTCACCGCGCAAGTGCGCCCAGAAAAGCGTAGCGTAATTCCTTCCGTAACCCACGTGGATGGCAGCGCCCGTCCGCAAACAGTCGAGCGCGAAATCAATCCGCTTTATTACCGATTGATTGACGACTTCGGAGCAATCACCGGTGTCCCCGTCATCATGAACACCTCCTTTAATCTTCGCGGGGAAGCCATCGTGCACACGCCGACCGATGCGTTGCGTACTTTTTTCAGTTCCGGCATGGATGCGCTGATCATCGGCAGCTTCCTCGTCGAAAAATGACTGGGCAACGCTTAATCGCTTTGCTTGGACGCCGCGACGAACCCACCGACGCTGTCGAGGACTATTGCCGTTACCTCGGCCAGGCTCTCGTCGCGCACAATTTCAAACTGGAAATTCGCCGCGTCCCATGGAACGAGCACGGATGGGCTGCGTCACTCGAAGCGCTGCGATTACAAGCCGACGCTTGGCGCGGCGCCTGGGTTCTTGTTCAATATACGGCGCTAGCCTGGTCCGCCCGTGGATTCCCTGGACGAATTTTTCGCGTTTTGCGCGTGTTACGAGAGGCTGGAACCCGTATTGCGATCGTGTTTCACGACGTCGAGCCATTTGGCGGTTCACGGCTCATCGATCGCATCCGCCGTCGACTCCAAATCGGCGCGATGAAGGACATGGCTTCAATTTCCGATCGCAACATTTTTACCATTGCGCTGAACTGTATCAGTTGGTTGGGCGATTCTGATTCCGTGAACGAATCATCGTTTATTCCCGTCGGTGCGAACCTTCCGTTCCCGCTTGACCCACAGTTCCACGAAAGGCCTCATTCGCCGCCAGCGATTGGCGTATTCAGCATCACTGGCGGGCCTGCAGGCGACCGCGAAACGCGGGACTTGATTGCCGCAGTACGGATCGCAAGCGAGAAACTTGGTAAGCTGCGATTGCGTGTATTTGGACGGCACGCGGAAGTGCGTGAAGCTGCGCTGAGAAAAGGTTTGAGCGATCTGCCGATCGAGTTGAGCGTCGAGGGCATCGTCGAGGGAAGCGAGTTGGTCAAAAAGTTCTCCGACTCAGATGTCTTATTGTTTGTTCGCGGAACGATTTCCACTCGGCGCGGCAGCGCGGTTGCCGCAATCGCGTGCGGCTTGCCGATCATCGCGCTCCAGGGAAGGGAAACCGCTCCGCCCATCACGGACGCTGGCGTGGTTCTTCTGTCCGAGGGACCCGATGAAGCGGCTCTGCAATCGCAGCTCGGAGAGGCGCTCGCGCGTGTACTTTCGGCGAGCGATTTTCGTGCGCAACTTGCGCAGCGCAGCCGCGCCGTGCAGGATAAGTATTTTTCTTGGCCAGCGATTGCCAAGAGCTTTGCGGACTTTCTTCGAGATTCCAGCTAGCGCCACCGGCACGTTATATCCGTCCAGCCACTCACCAGCTTCGTGCCACCGCCGCCACGATCCGGCCCAACCCTTCCAGGTCCCGAGTATCAATCACTTCGGCAGGTGAATGGGCATAACGCAACGGCCACCCCATTGCCACGTCAACGCTGCCAAATCGCGTAAACACAGCCCCGTCATTTCCTCCGCCCGTTACTCCATACTGCACGGGAATTGTGTTCTCGCGAGCAAGTTTCACTACGCGCTCAACGTACTGCAGCGGAATAATGTTTGAATTATCCACTGCGCGTACCACGAATCCCTTGCCGAGCTCGGCGTTTCCGAATCGTTTCGTTTCCAGCGGCGAATCGTTGCTCACAAACGTATCGATCGCAAACACAAAATCAGGAGCCTTGCCGTCTTCGAACAAGTGCGCGGCGGCAACTGCGGCGCCCTTCAGCCCGACTTCTTCTCCCGTGCTCCAGATGAAAGTCACGTCGCGTCCCGGAAGGTGGGGACCCAGCGCTTTCACCGCATTGATCAATGCCGTGCATCCGACTCGGTCGTCAAAACTTCGTCCGATCGCACGCGTCCCAATCATCGGCCGGTACGCTTTTTCTATCGTCAGCCAATCGCCCGTCTTAATCCCAAGTTTCTCCGTTTCTTCCCGTGAACTGGTTCCCACGTACGCGCGCGCTGGATCGTCCATCGTGCGTAGGCTTTGCGGCCATTCGAATCCTGGCTTGTCCCATCCGCTCGGCAATTCCATCACCGCGCCCGCAACGCTGCCGTCGGATTTGTGCAACAGGGCCGTGTGGCCCAGAAAATATTGCGGGTAACCGCCGCCCACTACGGCCAACTCGACCTTTCCATCGTCCTCAATTTTCTTCACTTCATAGCCAATCTCATCCATGTGCGCGACGAACGCAAGACGTGGCATTTTTGCATTGGGCTTCTCGTCCCCCAGATGCAAAATCAAATTACCAGCATCGTCGGTCCGCGTCTGTTTTCGTGCCCACTCAGGCAGCAGTTCCTTCACTTTTTCCCGAACCGCGCCCTCGTGCCCGCTTGCTCCGTAAGCAGTCACCAGTTCTTCGATGGTGCCGGGAAAGTCTTCGTATGCCGAATACTCCGGCTTTATTTCCTCGTTCGAATCAACCCCGGCGTAAGTCGCCAGTAGCCCAAACAGGCTCGCCGCGTCTTTCCTATTCACCGATTCGGCCGGAGTTTCAGCCCAAAGTGTGGGCATTCCAATTTCAGCGGTTCGCTTCGGATATTCCGCTCCGGGCACGTAGCCGGCGATGCGCGGCAAATTCGCGGGGACAACCGTTACCGGAATGTGTTTCGTCTCTGCCAGCGCTTTGAGTTCACCAACAAAATCTGCAGCACCACCCTCCGTGGAAGCCGTTCCAAGTAACACTCCGCTGCCGAGTTTTTGTACAACCGTCGTAGCGCTGTCCGCGGTGCCATCCGCAGGCGGGCGCCGAGTGACGTGTCCTACAAATATCATTTCGTCGGGATGAATTTCGGTTAGCAAGCGATTCATTCCTCGCGCTCCCGTCCACTGCTGAGCAACGAACGCCAGGGTAAGCGTCCCTTTAATTTCATTTGGCCGCGCTTTTTCAAGCAGTCCCAACACCGCGAGCAATGCTGTTCGGTCCCCCGAAGACTGCCCGCTGATTTCTTCCCTGCCAACCGTGAGCAAATTTCTTTGCGTAGCAACCGCATCAAGTACGTTCACGCCCGCACTCATGACTTCCGCGGCGTTCTTTGCTCCGATGTCCACGAACAACTCATCGGGATGATTCATTTTCGGCCCGCCGACTCGTCCCGGCTGCAAGTGAACGCTCAACCCCGCGAAAACTCCATTCATCCGCTTGCCGCCGCGCGTAAATATCCAGACAGGCTGCGCGAAATTCAACCCGTCAAAAACTGGCGTTACCGCGGCCTGCGGCAATCGTTGCACCCGCAAATATCCGTCCTCCGTGATTCCGCTGACCACGTACCCAGGTTCGTCCATCGCCACGGCGATCAGTTTGTGCGGCGCTCCCTGCCCAATCGTCACGTAAACATTCCCTAAGTTGTCCGTCTTCGGTCCCAGCGCTTTCACTCGTTCGCCGATCGCTGCCGCCAGGCGTTCCTCGTGCCCTGATAGGGCGATAGGGAGAGTCGAATCTGGCGAAGTTTTCCGCTTAATTGCCGTTTGACTCGCCGCAAGCTGACAGAAAATCAATAACGCTCCGCTAGTGAGCAACATCCGAACAAACATCTTTCGCGCCATTACCGCCCCCGTTATGCGATGCAAAAAGTGCAGCACATAAGTTACATGAATTCCTACGTTTCGCGAGGCCATCTTGCAGCCCGGATCACCAGCAACAATGCTGTCAAAGAAGTTTATGCCACCTAATTCGCGAAGATTCGCTTGAAGATGCTTGAGAACGCATAAGCCGAAACCATTTTCGGTCTAGCCCAGCCCTTGTGGTCGAACCGGTGAGAACATCTTGGAAGGACGACTGTCTTATCACTGCTGCTACTGGCGGAGGAGGAGGGATTCGAACCCCCGAGACCCTTTCGGGTCTAACGGTTTTCAAGACCGCCGCATTTAACCACTCTGCCACTCCTCCGCATTGATTCTATTGCATTTGCAGAAACGGCTGTTGCACGTTCTGTTGCACAATTGCCCTTAATTCAGTAGATTTTCGCCATCCAAAAGGATACATCTACCAAACCAACGGCGCTTGGCATGCCCGCTACCGAATGAACGGTAAGCAGATCTCGCGCAAACTGGCCGACTACAATGACCAATATCGCACGAAGCGCAGTGTCCGTCCATTGGCTGATGAAGTTCTTGACCCATTAAATCAAGGTCTCCAAGTCAATGGGCCTATGACCCTCCAACAGTACGCCGAGACGGTGTACTTCCCCAATATCAAGACGAAAAAGAGCCCGTCCACCTACAAGGGCTCGAGACTTAGTCGTCCGTGCAATTGGCGTGGGGACCGGTCTCAGATTGTTTCACCGAGCGGTGAAAACATGCATTATAGTGAAACTGAGAGGATTGACAGGCGGGGATGTACACTGATATAGTCTGTTTCACCAATCGGTGAATTGTACGATTTTGGTGAAACAATGGAAGAAAACCTGAAAACTGATGCCGAGGCGAAATTCTCTGTTTTCCTGCAGAGCATCGGCGGGACGGTACAACGGTTTAGTGAGCCAACCCAAGGTCCCGATGTCGTCTTCGAAACGACCATTCGAGGAAACCCAATCCGATTTATCGCCGAATGCAAATCGCAGGGAGAGCCGCGATTCATCCGGGAGGCCGCAGAACAATTGCGGGAATATCAGGCGGATTATCCTGGAGCCTACCCCATCATAATCGCGCCATTCATCACGGACAGCACGGCAGACCTGTTGATCTCGAAGAAAATGGGATATTTCGATCTTGCTGGCAATGCGTTGATCGATTACGGACCCGTATTCGTCTGCGTGGGCGGCAAAACGCGCCCGAATCCTGTGCAGCGGAAATTGAAATCGCTATTCAGTCCGCGGAGTTCCCGTATTCTGAGGGTGTTGCTATCGAATTCGCAACGGCGGTGGTTGTTGCGTGATCTATCGAAGGAAGCGAACGTAAGCATCGGGCTCGTTTCAAAAGTGAAGCAGAAGTTGATTGAACTGGAATTCGCAAGCAAGAGCCGCGACGTGAGCGTCTCGAAGCCAGGCGACCTCTTGGACGAATGGGCCCGGAACTACTCCTATTCGGAAAACAAGATTGAACGGTATTATTCGTCACTCGATCCCAGTGATTTGGAAAAACAGCTTGGAGACGCCGCGCGGTCGCGGGGGTGGCGCTACGCGCTGACCATGTTTTCGGGCGCCAGCAAAATAGAGCCTTTCGTGCGATACAACTTCGCGTCTTTCTATTACTCCGGTCCCCCGGAGGGAGTGGTTAGGGAACTCATGCTAAAGCCAAGTCCCAGCGGAGCGAACGTGTGGATCTTTACTCCTCGGGATGAGGGAGTGTACTGGGGAACGCAACAGGCGGGCGAGGTGGCCGTCGTTTCGAACATCCAACTCTATCTCGACTTGGTCAATTTTAAGGGACGCGGTGAAGAACAAGCTGCCGCGCTTCGCGAGCAACGGTTAAGGTACTGATCATGGCCGAATACCAGCGCAAAGAAGTCGATCTGAGTCTCTCGCTCCTGCTCGAAATGATGGACGCGTTGAAGGGCTATGGTTCCGACATTATCGTGGTGGGCGGATGGGCACCGTACTTCCTGCTGAAGAGTTTTTCACGAGCGAACGAGGAACATGTTGGGTCGTTGGATGCGGATCTGGCTCTCAATTTTCGTGGCATCCCGGAAGAGGCCTATCAAACCATTCTCGAAACGATCGAGCGGCTAGGCTACCGCCAGCGAAGCAACGCGGCGGGGAAAGCAATCCCGGCGAGCTTTGAGAAAACGGTAGAGGTCGAGGGTGCCCGGCACAGAATGCAGGTGGATTTTCTAGCGGGTGAATATGGCGTACATTGTGAAAGACGTCTGAGGGGCCAATCGGTTCTCTGTCGAATGAAAGTGGGTGGTAACGTCACCGAGTCGTTCAGCTGAATGCCGAACGCGCATGATCTCGTTCAAAAACAGAGGATTATCATAGCTCTAATTGACATAATGTTAAAGTTACGATAACTAGAGCGTACCGGCTTGCGGTCCTAAACAGACATGCAGTCAGTCTTGTCCCGCGAGTCAACTTATCTGCGGAGGATTGGTATGCGAGTGAGATTGAAGGCCGTGCTTGTGGTCGTTTTCATTCTCAATTGCCCTCGACTACTCTCCCAGACGCAGTCCTTTGATTCCGTGTGGAGAAAACTGGAGTTCCAACAGCCCGTTCAAATGCTCGATTTTCAGCCACTACAGGGAGCTGAAGAGCGCTATTCATCATTTAGCCTGAGTCAGGAACGAATCGGCGCATACTCAGGACCGCGCCGAAAGAATTCACTCAGAAAGCTGAAGCGAAGCCAGCGATTTTAACGATCCCTTTCCCGGACGGAAGATTTGAACGGTTCCGCATCGAGGCTTCTCCTATTATCGACTCAGCGGGCCCATCCCTCGGGGCGCGAGAGTTGCTCCCGGCGACGCCAACCAGGCAAAATCGCCTGTGTGGTCGGATGCCTAGGCACCTGCGCATCATGCACTGGCACTCCAGAGCTATAAAACCCATCGGCTGATTGTGTAGTAATGCAACTGTGAAACACCGTAGGAAGTGGTGTTCGGGTCGATTATCAAACCTCAGTGGTCAGGGCAAAAGCGGCCATGCGTGGTCACTTCAAAACCGGCCATATGGAATGGCCCGGGACGTAGTCCTTATTTATCCTGCTTTCTCCTGATCAGGCAAGTCTGTTTTGGTTCTCCAGCTGCGCGGTCCGCATTTTAGGATGTGGCCGTGGTGAAGAAGACGATCCAGCATGGCAGTGACTGCGGCGCTGTCGCCGAGCAGTTTGCCCCAGTCTTCCACAGGGCGGTTGGAGGTCAACAGCGTGCTAGCACGTTCGTATCGGCGCATGACGATCTCCAGCAGCTCTTCTCCCGCTGTGGGCCCTAACTTTCGCATTCCCAGGTCATCGATGATCAGCAAAGGCACAGTAGCCAGCAACTCCATGTGCTCTTTGCGTTTTCCGTCGAGGGCCGCATCGGCGATTTCCTCGAGCAAGATGTGTGCTTCGCGATAGATCACCCGATAACCCTGGCCGATGACCGCCTGTCCGATGGCTTGGGCCAGATGGCTTTTCCCGGTGCCGGGTGGACCTAAGAAGAGCGCGTCTTCACGGCGGCCAACGAATGCGGCTGTAGCTAGATCAAAGACCAGACTGCGATTCATCTTCTTGTTGAAATTGAAATCGAAGTTGTCGAGGGTCCTCTGCGGATCACGAAACTGGGCCTGCTTCCTACGCCGTTCGAGCAGTCGGTCACCTCGCCGCGTCAGTTCATCCGACACTAGACAGGAGAGGAAGTCGATGGGTGCCATCGGTTCCACTTGCGCTTGCCGCAGGCGTGTTTCCAGAACCGCAGCGATGCCGCCGAGACGCAGCTGGCGTAAAGCTTGATTCAACTCGATCAGATTCATTCTGGCTCCTTGATTTTGAGATTAATGAAATCGCGATACACGGTCAGTTCCCGGATCAGGGGATCGATCTGACGCAAAAACATTTGTGGATGCGGGCGGCGCTCGAGGTAACGGCGCACGAAACGGTATTCGTAGACCCCGATGTCGAGAGCAGCGGCGCAGGCATCTTCGACTGCCGCCGTTCCGTATTTCTTCATCAGCGAAAGCACACCCAGGATGCGGCGGATGGCGGTCTCTGCTTGCCGGTCGTACAGCAGCTGGCAGAACTTGCCGGTCTGGGTGCCTGCGTGTGCAGCGCGTCGCAAGAGCTGCGCTGTGCTCAGCGGCATTTTCTTGGGGTGGTCTTCTTCCTCGATGCGATAACCGCCGCGCTTCTGGCGCAGATGTTCGCGAAGAAGTTGGTTGGTGTTGGGATGCAGGATGCGTACATGCAGCGCGTCCCATTGCACCTTCACGGAACGTCCGATCCACCCTGGCGGCAACCCGTAGTAGGCGGCTTCCACTTCCACGCAGCCATCCAGATGCACCACCCGTTCTCCGTATTGGTAGTAGCGGAACGGTTCGAGAGGCAGCGGCAACAAGTGCGGTTTTTCTTCGAGGAACATGGCGGCAACCTGACGTTTGGTCGTGCCATGGATACGAGTGTTGGCCCAGCGCTCTTCCCAGCGGTCGAGATAGGTTTGCGCTTCTTCTAAACTCTCGAAGCGCATCCCTTTGAGCGCCGTTCTCTTGGTGTAGCCGATGCCCGACTCCACTTTCCCTTTGCGATCGGGATCCTGGATGCGGCAAGGCAGGGCTGCGACACCGTAGTGAGTCAGGACATCACGGAACAGAGGGTTGACCGTGGGATCGTAGAGGTCGGGAACCGCTACGCCTTCTTTCAAGTTGTCGAGAACGATGAGTCTTGGACAACCGCCTAGGCGACGAAATGCTTGCTCATGCAATTCCGCCCAAGTGCGTACACTCGACCGCCAGGTGAGCAAGCGCACGCATTTGCGGCTGTAGCCGAGCGTCAGCACGAACAGCCGCGTTCGGCGATACTTGCCGTTCTGCGCATCACGCACCATCGGGCCGCTGCCGTAATCGACTTGGGCTTCTTCTCCCGGTGCCGTGACGATGATGCCCGCTGCTTCCCGGATTCGCGGGCCGCGAAGCTTGCGCACAAAACGCTTCACCGTTTCATAGCCACCTGCAAAACCGTGGTCCGATACCAGGTCTTGCCAGATCGCCATGGCATTCCGGCCAAGACGGAGTCCCAGCTCTACTTGCTCACGATAGGGCTCGCAAGTGCTGGGCGATGACTTGGGGCTCTTGGGTGGCTCCGAATTTTGCGAAAAAGCCGCATAAAAGTCGGTGGTCACCTGTATGGCCGGTTTTGCCGGCGCGCGGCGCCCCCACCCGGGTAAGCACACCACCACTCCGGTTGCTTTTAAATATCCACTCGCCGTTTCCCTACGCACACCGGTGGCTTCCTCGATGCGCCGTAAGGACCAGCCGAGCTTTCCCAGTGCGATAACTTGCTGTTTCTTTTCTTCGCTCAAGACGTTGCTCATGCCGAGGGAGCCTATAAGGGCTCCTCTCGGAGTCAACGTCCCGGGCTTTTGCTATGGCCGGTTTTCAGGTGACCTTACGTGGCCGGATTTGGGTGACCGCTGAGGTTATCAAATCCTCGTTCTTTGTGAATAAGTACCTACCACATGCGTCAGCGGTCTCTTGGGCCTGGAAGCAACGATTGAGTAACGGTTCCCGGACTAAATCATCCAATGTAGTACGCGGGACGGCGGCTTCGGATAGATGGCTACTCTCTACCGGTACTTTAAGGATTTGTGGAAGCTTGCTGCCGTCGCTCTTGTCCTGGCGGCGATCAATCAGATTTTTTCGCTGTTGGATCCGCTCATTTTCCGGCACATCATCGACTCTTACGCGACTCGCTATCGCGAGTATTCGAGCCCGCAATTCATTCGAGGTGTGGGCCTGCTGCTCGCTGCGGCGGTTGGCGTGGCTCTGGTTTCGCGCATCGCCAAGAATTTCCAAGATTATTTTGTCAATGTAATCACGCAGAAGGTGGGGGCACGCATCTACACCGATGGCGTTCGACATTCTCTGGATCTCCCGTATACGTTGTTTGAGGATCAGCGCAGCGGCGAAACTCTGGGGAAGTTGCAGCGGGTACGAAGCGATGTCGAGAAGTTCATCGCACTGCTGGTGAACATGGTGTTCACGACTCTGATCGGCCTGGCGTTCGTCACGATCTACGCCGCCAAAGTACACTGGTCCATTGCCCCAGCTTATTTGTTGACAGTTCCGCTGCTCGGGAGCCTTAGTTCTCTGTTGAGCCGCAGAGTCAAGATCGTCCAAAAGCGTATCGTGACGGAGACGATGGCCCTGGCGGGCGCGACGACTGAATCCCTGCGGAACATCGAACTAGTGAAGAGTTTGGGGCTTGCTCAACAAGAGATTGACCGGCTGAATTCGACCACGGACAAAATCCTCAAGCTGGAGCTTGAAAAGGTCCGCTACCTCCGCAGCCTCAGTTTTGTTCAAGGCAGCTTCGTCAATCTCCTGCGGACATCCATTCTCCTTCTGATGCTTTATCTCATTTACACACAGCGCATCACGGTAGGGCAGTTTTTCTCTCTTTTCATCTATTCATTTTTCATTTTCGGCCCGCTGCAGGAACTAGGCAATGTCGTCAACGCGTATCGCGAGACGGAGGCATCGCTCGACAATTTCGAAGAGATTTTGAAAATGCCGACGGAGCAAAAGCCCGAGCATCCGGTCGCACTGCCTTCACTCGAAACACTCGAGTTCGACCGAGTTAGCTTCCAGCACCAATCGGCATCTTCACCGGCCTTGAGCGAAATCTCGTTCCGTGTTGCGCGCGGCGAGACCATCGCCTTTGTGGGCCCTTCGGGTGCGGGCAAGACGTCTTTGGTGAAATTGCTGGTCGGCCTCTACCGCCCAAAGAATGGCCATATCTTTTATAACGGAACTCCGGAACATCAGGTGGCAATTGAAGATTTGCGTGAACGAATCGGATTCGTGACGCAGGACACCCAGCTGTTTTCCGGATCAATTCGAGAGAACCTGCAATTCGTGCGCCCGGGCGCCACGGACGAAGAATGCCTGGAAGTCTTACGCCAGGCCGCTGTCGAAGGTCTGCTCTTGAGAGCCAACCACGGGCTCGAGTCGAAGATTGGCGAAGGCGGGGTGAAGGTTTCGGGAGGAGAAAAGCAGCGGCTCTCGATCGCGCGCGCGCTTCTGCGCCGGCCGCAATTGCTGGTGTTCGACGAAGCGACTTCGTCGCTTGATTCTTTGACGGAGGAAGAGATCAGTGACACGATTCGGGATGTCGCCGTCAGCCGAGACGCGATCACGATATTGATTGCGCACCGGCTCTCTACCATTCTGCACGCGGATTGCATTTACGTGTTGGAACGGGGACGAATTGTTGAGAGCGGCCGTCACGAAGAACTGCTCGCGAGCAAAGGTCTCTATAGCGCGATGTGGCGGCAACAGGTAGGGGAGGGCCGGGAGAAGCTGTTCAACCCTGCGTGACCGACGGAACGGCCGAAGATGCTGGTTTGACGTTTCCTGCAAACCTCTTAGGCGCAACACCGAAAAACTCTTTTGAACGCCTTGCTGAAGGCAGCATCGTAATCGTACCCAACGGATTTTGTCCAATGTTCACAGCGGAGTGACCCATAGAGGCCAGGCTCTTGCGGGAGCTTGGTATTTCGGCGGTTGCAGGTGACAGACCCTAACACGTACGCGGCGAATCTAAGCCCGAACATCCGTACTGACGGCTGAACCGCGCTCCACCCGCAACGTGATGTCAGTTACTGAGGGAAGCTGGGCGAATGCAGGACGCGCTCGGCTTGAAGAAGATGACGGCGTTCATGGCCGACAATGATCTGGAGCCCGGTACCGACGGTGAATCGAATTCCCGGGATCAACGGATTCCAATAGCGAATGCGGTTGACGTTTTTGGCGCGTGCGCGAACCATGAGTTCCTGGCAGGATTGGTTTCCGGCGAGAAAACGTTCGAGAACGGACGCGCCAACGTGCGCCGTGGGCCTGATCTTCGCTGGAGCCGGAGCTCGCTTGGTGACCGGTGACGGCTCGATAAAGCTGCGAATAAAACAGCGCCCTAACCATCCGGGAGTAATCTGCTCGACCGGAGAATCCGGTTTCTTGTTGACCGCCACGGAGATAGGTGGCAGATGGGCTTCGTTCGTGATGCAAAGATGTTCGAGACACTGGCCCACACTCCAAGAGCCGGGTGCCGGTTGCCAATTGAGCTGTTCCTCGCTGAGTCCTGCCACGAGTTTCCTGGCGGCCTGGTCGTTGGCGTCCAGGTCCGCAGCAAGGCGGACGGACCAAGCGGGCGCGACCCTTTCCTGTGGTACGGCCATAACGCGGATCATAGCTAAGATACCGCCGCATCCCCGGCGAGGCCTCGGACGGCCTTGGGCTGGGGACGCAGCAGTATGCGGAAGGCCAAGCCATGGGTGATGAGAAGAAGTGGCACGTAGGCAGTCAAGATGAAATAACCAGCGCCTAACAAGCCTGGAGTATCCGGGAGTGATATGTGGCTTCCCAGGTAAAAGGCGAAGAGCAGGTCGGCAGTTCCGAAGATATTGAAGACCCAAGTCAGCGCCGCTCCTGTGCGGGTTCCTACGGTAGCCAGGGCGAGTAAAGCTAGAATGGCGGTTATGAAATCACCGTAAGCTACTGGTTGAGCGAACATAGCAGGTAACTCTGGAGAGACAACACCCGGCACCACAAATGCCAATCCGAGGAACCTGAACCCATGCAGCAGTAGAATGGGCTTCAGATTCTTGGGACTGGGGCGTTCCCTTAGCGCCGGCCAAATATAGAGCCACGCGACTGCTCCCCAAGCAACCAAACCGAACGCTGTGCTGATTCCGAACAAAACTGGAGATGGCATGATCGATCCTTGTCGGTGCAACTCGTGCTACCACTTCTTGAAATGTATCTAGCTCCTGAAATTTATTGGTTCCTTCCTGAATGCTGGAAGTGTCTGGTCATGCGCGCTCGCACCAAAGTCCGCTGAACAGGGAGACGCTCCATGGCCGAGTTCACTTATTGGCCGGGCTATCTCGGAGTAGTATCCCGAGTGGCAGGAGCGGTCCGACCGGAATGAACTGCTCGTCCACGAGGTTCTCCTTCGAGAGCGGCAGGCTTTCCATGAGGGCCCGAGCCTCCGCCACGTCCTTGCAGTTCAGCAGGAAGATAACGCCTTTGCCGTCGCCGCGTGTGAACCACTGCTGAATCTTGCCGTCGAGATACAGGGGAACGGTCGCACGAATTTCGGCGGGCATGATTTTCATGACTTGCTCAACGGTAACCCCCGGTTTGGGCGTAAGGATCGTCAGCACGCCGGTGATCTTGGGCTGCGGCGGTGTGGACTGACCTTGCGCCATGGGCGCCAGGACCGTCGCGAGTGCAAACACCAGGTAGGGCATTTCCATCTTCATTGTTCAGCTCCTTTGATTCCCTCGGAAATTCGACTTTTGTATTGGTACCATACGGTACCACACACTGGTAAGACGCAAAAACTTACAGAAAGTTACATCACGCGCAAGTTTTTTCCTGCCAGCAGGCCCAACGCCAGCCACTCCCCTGTGGTACTATACGGTACCAGGCGGCCAAGGAGAGGGCGATGGCTACGGCATCGAGGTCAAGACGCCGCCAGAAAGGCGGCGACGAAAGCGGGGTGCGTGAGCGCATCCTTGAGGCCGCCTTTGCGGTGTTCGTGAAGAGCGGCTACGCAACGGCTAGCACGCTTGAGATCGCGACGCGCGCGCGCGTTTCGAAGCGAGAGCTTTACGCGCTGGTTGGCAACAAACAGGAAATGCTGATCGCCTGCATCAGCCGGCGTGCCAAGCGATTTGACGTGCCCGCTGACCTGCCGGTGCTGCGCGATCGCGAGACCCTGGCGCAGGCGCTGGCTTCTTTCGGGACGAAGTTCATTCAAGAGGTAAGCGATCCCACGGTGATTGCGGTGTTCCGTCTGGCGATCGCCGAGGCGGTTCGGGCCCCGGAAGTGGCGCGTGCGCTCGATTCTCGAGGGCGCGAGACAAGCCGCGCCGCCCTGCGTAAAATCATGGCCAAGGCCCTGGCGTCCGGACTGCTCACGGGCCGTCCTACCGAACTTGCCGGGCAGTTCACCGGGCTGCTCTGGCGCGATTTGTTGGTCAGCCTATTGCTCGGCGTCGCCGAGCGACCAAACCCCCGCGAAATTTCGGGACGTGCTCGCGACGCGGCAGCCGCCTTCCTGCAACTTCATCCGCTACCGAATGTCGTGCCAGCATCAGGGGATTTCTGACCTTAATTGCGATCGTCGCTGGATGCTTCCATACAAACGGCTGTAACCAGCCACGGAAGCCGGCCGGAATGAAACAATCAGCACAGATAGAGAAAATGGATTATCGCTCTTCGCGCGGCTTTATCGATGCCGCAGTGAAAGCGCTGGATGCTCACATCGAATGGAGCCAAGCCACCGAATTTCCCGGAGGTGGTACGTATCGAAGGACGCGATGGGGACAAGCAATACCTTACGCAATCACGTGCCGCCTGGGCCGAGGTGATCAGCGAACCGGAAGAATTCATTCCTGCTGGCGATAGCGGAGACCCGCCTGTGTTTACTGCTATTTTCACTTTGCGTTGCGCAGCCCGAGCGATTACGATTCCTCCTCGCTGGTAAGCCCCTGGAGGTGCAAGCTTTGCGTACAATCGCGTTGGTCCTTCTCTTTGCGTCTGTGGTCACTCCGGCTTTCGCTCAAAAGAAAAAATCCAAACCGGCCACGGAGCCCAAGGAGTCTGCGACACCCCAGCAGGCCGCCGTGCCTGTTGGCGCAGTTGCTCAACAGGAAGGCGCCGACTCGAAAGATCCGTGGAAAGCACTGAACTATCGCCTGCTCGGCCCGTTCCGCGGCGGACGCGTGGTCGCAGTTTCTGCCGTAGTGGGCCAAGATAACACGTACTATTTCGGTGCGGTTGCCGGAGGCGTGTGGAAGACCACGGACGGCGGTCTGAACTGGCATCCTCTTTTCGATAAGGAGAAAAACGCTTCGCCGTCCATCGGCGCCATCGCTGTTTCCGAATCCGACTCAAATGTGATCTACGTGGGCACGGGCGAAGCCTGCATTCGCGGCAACATCGTCGGCGGCAACGGCGTCTACAAGTCCATCGACGCCGGCAAGACCTGGAATTTCATTGGTCTCCCTGATACGCACGCGATCGGCCGCCTGATTGTTCATCCGAAAAATCCGGATATCGCCTTCGTCGCTGCTCTTGGCCATCCGTTCGCCGACAACGAAGAGCGGGGCATCTTCCGCACGCGCGACGGCGGAAAGACTTGGGAGAAGGTTCTCTACAAAGACGCAAAGACCGGCGGCATCGATATTAGTTTCGATCCCAGCAATCCCAACATTTTGTTCGCAGCGCTTTGGCAGGCCAAGCGCACGCCGTGGAGCATGGATAGCGGCGGTCCCGGCAGCGGCCTGTACCGCTCTGCCGACGGCGGCACGACATGGAAAGAAATCAAGGAACACGGTATCCCCGAGGGCGTCAAAGGCCGCATCGGCGTAACCGTTTCCGGCGCGAATCCAAATCGCATCTGGGCCGTGATCGAAGCCGAAAAAGGCGGGATCTTCCGCTCCGACGACGGCGGCGAAAACTGGCAACTTCTGACCGACGACCACCGTTTCCGCCAGCGCGCCTGGTATTACTCACATATCTTCGCCGACCCAAAATCCGCCGACACCGTCTACATCTTGAATACTGGCGTGTACCGTTCCAATGACGGCGGCAAGACTTTCGCTCCTATGCGCGCTCCTCACGGCGACAATCACGCGCTCTGGATCGATCCCAATAATCCCAAGCGCATGATCAACGGCAACGATGGGGGCGCAACTGTTTCCGTCGATGGTGGCCAAAGCTGGTCAACTCAGTACAATCAACCCACCGCGCAGTTCTATCACGTAGTCACAGACAACCGTTTTCCGTATTATATCTACGGCGCGCAGCAGGACAATTCCACGGTCGGCATCGCCAGCGCCAGCGCTGATGGCGGAATCGATCGCACGGACTGGTACGGCGTCGGCGGCGGCGAAAGCGGCTACATCGCTCCCGATCCCACCGATCCGCAAATCGTCTACGCCGGCTCCTATGGCGGCGAGATCACTCGCCTCGATCATCGCACCGGCGAGACGCACGCCGTAAATCCCTGGCCCGTGAATCCTATTGGCTGGGCCGCGGCAGACCTGAAGCATCGCTTCCAATGGACCGAACCCATTGTCTTCTCGCCACACGATCCAAAGACGCTCTATTTCGCAGCCGAGGTTCTCTTCAAAACTAGCGACGCAGGCATGAGTTGGAACATCATCAGTCCCGATCTCACTCGCAACGACAAGCAAAAGCAGCAAGCCTCAGGCGGCCCTATCACCAAAGACAATACCGGCGTCGAAGTTTACGACACGATTTTTTCCGTCGTGGAATCGCCGGTACAAAAAGATCTAATCTGGGCAGGCACGGATGATGGCCTCGTGCACATAACGCGCGATGCTGGACAGCATTGGGAAAACGTTACACCCAAAGCCATGCCAGAATGGGGCACGGTTAGCATGATTGAAGCCTCCCCAACGGAAGCTGGGACCGCATACATCGCCCTCGAACGTCACAAGCTCGATGACTTCGCGCCATACGTTTTCAAGACTAGCGACTTCGGCAAAACCTGGGCCAAGCTCGTGAACGGTCTTCCCGCAAACAGCTACGTCCATGCCGTGCGCGTCGATCCCAAACGCGCCAGCTTGCTCTTTGCCGGGACCGAATCCGGCGTCTTTATTTCCTACGATGACGGCGCTCAGTGGCAGCCGCTCCAACTCAATCTGCCCGTCTCCCCGGTGAACGATCTCGTGGTAAAAAATGACGACCTCGTCGTAGCCACGCATGGCCGCAGCTTCTGGGTGCTCGACGACATCACTCCCTTGCGTCAGTACAGCGATTCCATTCCTCAGCAAGACGCTCACCTCTTCGCGCCCGCTGTCGCCAGCCACACTTTGTTCGAGGGTTCGTTCTTTGGTCCCGGTCTGAACAGTGGCAAGAATCCGCCGGCGGGCGCCATCATTGATTACTGGCTGAAGACATCTCTGAAGAAAGCTGAAGAAAAGAAGGAAGGTGCCGTTGGTTCCGCGCCTTCGGAAAAAGCGGATGACGCAAAGCAAGCCGCGAACGCGGACGAAGCGGACGCTCGCAAAATCACCCTGGACATACTCGACTCATCAGGCACAGTCATTCGCCATTTCCCCAAAAAAGAAGACGCGGACGAACCGGACGA
Source organism: uncultured Acidobacteriota bacterium (assembly GCA_963732135.1). Lineage (GTDB taxonomy): Bacteria > Acidobacteriota > Terriglobia > Acidiferrales > UBA7541 > Acidiferrum. The sequence continues at coordinate 584,083 of CAVSYC010000005.1, read as the reverse complement.
AGGCTTTGGCGGACGTGATCGCAGCGCCGGCATGCTGCCCGCAGAAGCCGGGCTGAATCGTTTCGTCTGGAACCTTCAATACGAAGGCGCCAGCAAAGTGCCGCACGCACCGCTGTGGGGCGGCAACACGGATGGCCCCAAAGCGCTTCCGGGTAAATACCAAGTGCGCCTGACCGTCTTGGGCAAGACATACACGGAGCCGCTCGAAATTCAGGCCGATCCGCGGCTCAAAATCACACAAGCCGATTTGCAGAAGCAATTCTATCTGCTGATCAAAATTCGCGACAAAGTCACACAGACCGACGACACCATAAATCAGATCCGCGATCTTCGCGATCAAATCAATGCCATCAACAAGCGCCTGAAAAATGATGCGCGGGCGAAAGCTGTAGCCGACGCTGGCAAACCCCTCGACAAAAAGATCCTCGAAGTCGAGGAAGCCCTGATCCAAACGAAAGCGAAGAGCGGACAAGACGTCCTCAATTTCCCCATCCGCCTCAATAACCAGCTCGTTGCGTTAGGCGGTGTGGTCGGCAGCGCCGATTCCGCTCCCACCCAGCAGTCCTATGAAGTTTTCGACATGCTCAGCAAATCCATCGATGAGCAACTCGCAAAATGGAAAATTATTGTCGCCACCGAAGTAAAGTCCTACAACGACGTAATAAAGCAGCAAGAAGTCCCTGCCCTGATCCTGAAGCAACCGTCAGGACAGTAATGTTTTCCTTGCAGAGGGATACACGCTGTACCCCTCCGAGCAGCGCGGGAATATTCACCTTGGCGCTTGTACTCGAACGTATCCTGCAAGTTAGTGAGATATGCACGAGGTTCAGAGTGCCAAAGCAGAACTGCGAGCCAGGTAAGATCGGGAGAAGCACATCCGATCACAGGCTGGAGGCAACCGCAGATACCAACTCGAATGAGGAAGAAAGATCGATCGCCTTATGTAGCGTCCGATAAAGTGGACAGCGCATCGCGTAAATGCCGTGCGTACGCTCAACGGTTGCCCGGGTCTCTTCAGGCGCCACCAGGCGCATCGCTACATGGATGCGGCGGATGACAAGCACGCCCTCCTCGGTCTCCACTTCCCCCGTAACCTCGGCAGTCAACTTTCCGTTGCTGGCATCAATTTGGCGCGCTTCCAGCGCACCTCCGAAGGTGCCCATCATTCAACCGGCGGTCGCCGAAATAACATAGTCGATGGTTGCGGCGTGCGACTCCTTCAACGTCGCAGGGTCAACTTTATAGTGCTCGGCGATGGCGCCATGAACGCTGTAGATTACCGGCTGAGATTCGCCGGGCAGATGCGCGACGCGAAGAGGTCCGCGCTTGCGTTCAATCCTCGACTTTGACACATAGACAACATCACTCATCGCTTTGTCCTTTCAGAAATAAGAATGGCTTCAGTCTCGCCATTTCTTCAATTACTTGTGCTGAATGCCCTCGGGAGATCGTTTGAGATCCAGGGGCAGAACCTCGAATTCCCAACTCAACGGCACCGACGTTGGAGGGTAGCATACCGTTTTGTCACAGGTCTGATACTTGAGCTCGCCTTTGATAGCGACGGTCCTTTTGTGGGAAAAAACAGCGCGGATTGCGTCCGAAGTTTTCGACGGAACGATCGTGAGATCCTGAGTGACGCGAAACTTTCCTTCGAGGACGGGAACCTGTTCCTTAATGGCCTCGAGGTAGAGAGTTTTGGAGGCGGGGTAAGCCACGGGCTGGAATTCGATTCCTGGAATCTCCTGCAATGCGAGCTCAATCGGCTTATAACCTTGCACTCCGGGAGAATAGACGTGGACATCGGGAGGAAGCTCGATTTCGGCAATTAAGCTGATCCTGCCACCTGGTATGACGCTGCGATCAGATTGTCCAAGAGTGAGGTGAAGATGCGGCGCCTGGACATTCTGCGTTACCTCCGTGCTCAACTCCGGAAAAAGTTTTGCAATAACGTTATTCGCCGTCAATCGATCCGTGTACTTCGGCGTGAAATACTTTTCGCGAATAACACCGCTGGAGTCGACGTAGAAGAATCCGGGGTAGGCCATTCCTTTGGTCATTCCCTTGGCCTCGCTGTTGAGTACGTGGAAGCCGCGAATGATTTCGGAGTTGGGATCAGCCAACAAAGGGAAGTCGATTTTGTGCCGCTTGGCGAAGTCCTGCAGGATGGCTGGACTATCATAGCTAATGGCGGCCAGCTTCAGTCCCTGGGCTTCAAATCGTTGTTTTGCGTCCTGCAGCTGCACGAGCTGCGCTTTGCAAAAGGGTCACCAGTCAGCGGAACGGAAGAAGAGGAGAACCGTACCCTTCGAACCTTTCAAAGTCTCGTTGGATTGCTGATGGCCGAACTGATCGGGCAGAGCAAATGCAGGCGCGCGCTGGCCGACTTCCAAGCCAAAAGATGGAGGAACCGCTTGGTTGGCTGGCGGGTTTTCTTGGCCGGCACAAAAAACAAACAGTCCGAAAAGGAAAAATATGGCAACCGCGGTTTTCATTTCTGCTCCAGGCTTGAGTTCGCTTTTTCCCGTTCAGTCTTCTCCGCCGAAGATTCGCCAGACCGATGAGATTTCCCAGGAGGCGAAAGGTTACACGCTGGTTTCGAATTCACGGAACCTTCTGTATCTCGGTTCACGGCTGTCCATATTCTAAAAATACCGATCGGCTTCCGGATCGAAGTGCGTGACTTCTATTCGGATTGCTCGATTACAATCAAAAGGTCACCGGGAATTTGCAGAATAATTTGGCGTTTACCGGCGGATTGTTGATCAGGTTTTGAGGCCCTTAAATTCGAGTTTTCGCCCAAGGCCAGAAACCTTCCAGCCTTTTCAGCATCCAATCTGCGCATCGATGGGCGCTCTGTAAACAGCAAGCAGCAAAAGAAGGAGCAACCATCGCGGCCCCTAAGTGGTTCTAAAGGTTAGACATGCTCATCAAGAAACCGGCCGGACTTACAACTGCCAACGTAACTCCGCAAAATATCTATCTCAATCGCCGTAATCTCCTGCGCGGCCTCGGCATCGCCGCCACAGCCGCCGTAATTGGCGAGCGTTTCTCTTCGGTCTTCTCACATCATGGCGTCGTCCAGGCAAACACCAAGCTCTCCACCGTTAAAAGCAATTACATCGTCAACGAAAAAATCACTCCAGAAGACGATGTCACCCACTACAACAATTTCTACGAATTCGGCACTGACAAAGCGGATCCCGCGAAGAACGCGCAAAACTTCCGCATTTCGCCCTGGACCGTTTCCATCGAAGGCGACGTAAAAACTCCACGAAAACTTTCCATGGACGAAATCCTCAAACTCGCTCCTCTCGAAGAACGCATCTACCGCCACCGCTGCGTCGAACGCTGGTCCATCGTGGTTCCCTGGATCGGCTATTCGCTCAGCACCATTCTCAAACTCGTCGAACCTTTGCCCAAAGCAAAGTTCGTTGCCTTCCAAAGTTTTTACGATCCAAAGCAGATGCCTAACTCTGCTTACACCGGCCTCGATTATCCGTATGTCGAGGGCCTTCGCCTCGATGAAGCCATGCATCCTCTCGCGTTACTTTGCGTTGGCATGTACGGGGAAACTCTCCCCAATCAGGACGGCGCGCCCGTCCGCATGGTCATCCCCTGGAAGTACGGCTACAAAAGCATCAAGTCCATCGTCAAAATCCGTCTGCAGTCCACCGAGCCGCCCACCACTTGGAATCGCCAATCTCCAACCGAATACGGCTTCTACTCCAACGTGAATCCGAACGTTGACCATCCCCGCTGGAGCCAGGCCACCGAACGTCGCCTTGGCGAAATCTTCATGCACAAAACTCTTATGTTCAACGGTTACGCCGATCAAGTCGCCTCGCTCTACAATGGCATGGACCTGAAAAAGTTCCACTAAGGGCTCGCGACCGTGCGGAAATTTCTTGCCACCAGATGGGCGAAGATCATTGTCTTCTCCCTTTCTTCCATCCCGCTCCTTATCCTGGTCTGGCGCGGTTTTCACAACAATCTCACCACAAATCCCGTCGAATTCCTCCAGCACAAAACCGGCGACTGGACTCTCCGCTTTCTCATCTTCACGCTCTGCATCTCGCCATTTCGCAAAATCCTAAACCTTCCTGAACTCATCCGCTTCCGCCGCATGCTCGGCCTGTTCGCTTTTTTCTACGTCTGCCTGCACTTCCTCACTTATCTCGGCCCTGACCAATCTTTCAACTTCGCCGGAATGCTCAAAGATGTCGTCAAACGCCCTTTCATCACCGTCGGCTTCACTGCTTTTGTTCTGTTAATCCCTCTGGCCATCACTTCAACCGCAGGCTGGGTTCGTCGTCTCGGCGGCAAGCGCTGGCAGGCCCTTCATCGCAGCATTTATCTCTGCGCGATTTTGGGCGTCATTCACTATTACTGGCTCGTCAAATCTGACGTTCGCAAGCCACTGTTCTACGGATTCCTGGTTGGCATTCTTTTGCTCTGGCGCTTTACCGAATGGCTCGCCAGACGCAGAGCGGCCGCCCTCGCGCACACGGCTCCCATTCGCACATCCTGACCCCTGGCCAGTTTTTTTATTTCTTAATGAACTACGGGAGGATCGTTACGAGGGCTTGCCTGATCCGAAAACTCCAGCCCCCAAAAATGCGGCGCTGGCGTCAAAAACTCAATTCCCACTCTCTGCCCCTGATCGCATAAATCGCCCAGATACACGATCCGGCATTCTATCTCTTCCTGCGTCTCCGGACTCGTAATCACCATCAATTCATCTTTGTCTACTTCATGTTTCAACATCAGCAGTCCGCCGTGCTCGCTCACCACCAGAGTTTCGCATACCTCGCGAAACTTTTTGCCGTTATGCCCGCGTCCTTGCGCCTGCACCTTCATCTTCCTAAAGACACGCGCGCTGCGTCGGGGGGCCGTAAACTCAGCAGTGGTACTCATGTCCCCATCTTGGGCGCCGGCCCCACCTCCGTCAATCGCCCTGCGTTCAGATGTATCGCATCAGGAACGAGGCCCATCCCTCCAGCTTGTTCTTTCCCTTGGCCCGGTCTTACAATCGAATACTGCGGTGCGGAGCCTCTTCTTTCCGTCACTTAATTATTCCCGGACCGCAACATTCTTAATCGGAATCTCGTATTTATCTCTGAAAGGACTCATACGCTTTTCTGTCCCTATGACTCTGGCCGAACTCATAGACTCACGCCGTGACCAGCATCTCGCAGAATTAAACGAGTTTCTTCGCATACCAAGCGTAAGTGCCAAATCCGAACATAAGCTCGACATCGAACGCGCTGCTCGCTGGGTCGCCGACAATCTTCGTTCCGCTGGGTTTGAATCGATTGAAATCGTTCCCACGGCGCTTCATCCCCTGGTTTACGCCGAATCTCTCAACGCTCCCGGTAAACCCACCGTGCTTTTTTACGGACACTACGACGTTCAGCCTGCCGAGCCTCTCCACCTTTGGACCACTCCCGCTTTCGAACCGACCGTTCGCAACGGCAACATTTACGCTCGCGGTACCGCTGACGACAAAGGCCAGGTTCATATTCATCTCAAGGCACTTCAGTCTTTGCATGAGCTGGCTGGAAAATTTCCCATCAACATCAAAATTCTCATCGAAGGTGAAGAGGAAGTTGGCAGCGTCAGCCTTTGGAATTTCGTACAAAAGAATAAAGAAAAACTCCAAGCCGACGCGCTCGTCGTCTCTGACACTTCCATGCTTGGCAAAGGCGTTCCTTCCATCACCTACGGCCTGCGTGGACTGAATTACTACCAGATCGAATTGACCGGCCCCGTCCGCGATCTTCACTCCGGTGTCTACGGCGGCGCCGTTCCCAATCCACTGGCCGTTCTTTCGGAATTATTCGCAAAACTTCACGACAAGAATTTTCGCGTCACTGTTCCCGGCTTCTACGACCAGGTAAAGAAACTCTCTAAAGCCGAACGCAAAGCTCTCAACGCCTTGCCCTGGAGCCGCAAAGCATTTCAAGAAGCCGTCGGCGCACCCGCTTATTGCGGAGAAAAAGGTTTCACCACCGTCGAACAACTCTGGATCCGTCCGACTCTCGAACTCAATGGCATCTGGGGTGGTTATCAGGGCGAAGGCGCAAAGACCGTCATTCCCTCTAAAGCGTATGCGAAATTTTCTACGCGCCTGGTTCCCGGCCAGGATCCGCAACGTATCGCCAAGCTGGTAGAAAAACACGTCCGCAAGCTTTTGCCCAAATCCGTGCATTGCAAATTCGAAGTCCTCAGCACCGGCAAACCCTGGTCCGCCCCGTATCATGCGCCCATTTTTCAACGCGCCCAGGCCGCTCTCGAAAAAGGTTTCAACAAGAAAGCTGTCTTCATTCGCGAAGGCGGTTCCATCCCCTTCGTCACTCAGATGTACGACACCTTTGAAGTTCCCTGTGTCCTTATCGGCTTCGGCCTGCCAGACGAAAATGCCCACGCTCCCGACGAACATCTTTATCTCGAAAACTATTTCAGCGGCATCAAAGCCATAGCCCACTTCTACCAGGATCTGGCCACACTCTAATCTTTTTTTAATGTAGCAACGTGTCTATCGCGTTGCGTCTCCGCGTTATCTTTTATCTTCCGCGTTGTGCTGGTCGTCCTCCCGTGGTGGCAAAGCTAAATCTACTTCCCAACCTCCACCGCCACCTTCTGCCCTTCCGCATCGAAAAAAACCGCTAAAATAGCGACGATTTCCACATGTACAAATTAAAAACTGCATTTTTCCTGCATTTTTCGGCCAATTGCACTTGCGTTCCCTTGCCGTGTTCGCTATAGTCCCGTCGGCTCGAGTTTTTTCGCCCATTTTCCGGGTAGACGAGAAAATTTTGCGGCCCGCCCGGGTTTCCCGGGACGGAAAGAATTCTACAGGAGGATAGGCAGACTAGATGGCAGCTAAGCCACTCAGCAAGACCAAGATCGTTTCGCACATCGCCGAAAAACTCGGCACACCAAAGAAGCAGGCGGCGCTCTTTTTTGAAGAGTTGCACAAGCTTGCGGTGAAAGAAGCCAAGGGTTCCGCGGGCAAATTCGTCATTCCGGGAATCGGCCGCATCGTGAAAGCGCACCGCAAGGCGCGCATGGGCCGCAATCCGCAAACTGGCGAAGCCATAAAAATCAAGGCCAAGACCGTCGTTCGTTTGCGGCCGGCCAAGGCTCTGAAGGATGCGATCCTGAAGTAGTATCGGACAAAAATTCGATCAAGATAAAATTGCCTCCGAAGCTTCAACAAGCTTCGGAGGCTTTTTTTCTCGTTTTTCGGTTCTTCGCTCTCCGTGTCAGTTTCTTCTTTTGTTTTTCACCTTGGCGAAAAAAGACCGTCATTCCGAACGAGGTGAGGAATCTCTCTTACAACGTTTTCACGTAGGCGATCACGTCTTTAATTTGATTGTCATCAATCACGTCCTTGAACGGCGGCATAAGCGAATCGCCATTCTCGATCCACGCTTTCAATGTCTCGTCGGTCACTTTGTTGTTGTTCACTGTGAACGTGCCGCGCTTTCCGATTCCTTTCAATCCCGGCCCGATTTTTTTTGCGTCGCTGGTGTCGTAGTGGCAGGTGGAACATTTTTCCTGAAACAGTTGTTTGCCGCGAGCCACTGCGGCGGCGTCCTTGCCTGTAGGGGCTTTTTTGGCTGTTTTCGTCTGTGCTAGCGCAACTCCGGCGAGGGTAATTCCGAGGGCGGCGGTGGTGAGCATTGCGGCCATTCTGGCAAATGTGCGGTTCACGATTTCTCTCCTGTAAAACAGTGAATCATTTTTCTGTACAGTACCCATTCTCTCCATTTGATGCAGCAAATTCCAACTTTTCTGCATCTCCGCTCCAGATTTCCGCGGTTTCGCGCTTCACCCGGCCTGTACTCCCGCCAGGAAGGACAGTTGCGCTTTGCGTACCTCTGGAACTTTCGTACCGTAGGCAGCCTGCGTCCCCAATGGTAACAATGGGCCATGGACCAGGAAACCCTTACCCACGCATGGGAAGTGCTGCAAGACGCCTATCAGGCGCAGATGGAGGGCGACTACGACCGCGCGGTCGAGCTCTATCATTCCTCGTTGGAGCTGCATCCCACGGCTGAAGCGCATACCTTTCTGGGCTGGACCTACCACTTCCAGGGCAAGCTGGAAGACGCCATCTCGGAGTGCCAACGCGCCATCAAGATCGATCCCGATTTTGGCAATCCCTACAATGACATCGGCGCTTACATGATCGAGCAAGGCAATTTCGATCAGGCCATTCCGTGGTTGCAGCAGGCGATTGACGCCAAACGCTACGAGCCGCGCCATTTTCCGCACTACAATCTGGGCCGTGCGTACCTCGGAAAAGAAATGTACTCGCAGGCAATGCGCTGCTTCCAGGAAGCGATTGAAATCGAACCGCGCTATGCGCTCGCACGCCAGGCGCTCGACTCTCTCCGTCGTATGTTGAATTGAGTGCAGCCGCCACTTATCAGCGACCAGTTAGAACCTAGTCTTCTCACCATGTGGACTCCTGGCTTGGTTTCACGATGCGATCGTAAAGCACTAACAACAGAGTTGTAAGAACGCCGATGGCAGTCAGCGCCCACAAGAAAAGCTGGGGCTGATGGCGGACTTCGCCGAAGTAGTGGAGAAGGGCACCGCCGATTCGTCCGGCGAGAAATGCTCCGATACCGAGCGGCAGAAACGCGAATCCCATGTACGTGCCTTGCTGCCCTGCGGGAGCGAGACGCGAAATATAATCGTAGTAACGTGGCTGCTGCGTGAGTTCGCCGAGCGCGATAACGGCCAGAGTGGCATAAACAGCGGCAACGGTGGGATGGATGGCAAGAATGGCAAAAGCAATCATGGCCACGAAGGTGCCGAGGATCACCGCGCGGAAGGCGGCCATTTTTTGCGTGGCAACACTCATCGCAACGGTCAAAGCGATCACCAGCGCCGGGCCAGTGGACAACATGCGTTCGGTGTCCGCCTTGTCGCTGATGTAGTCGTGAACGTAAATCGGCAGCGTGATGAATTCCTGCCAATAGACAATCCAGAATCCGGAAAAAATCAGCAGGAACAGCATGAACTTCGGATTCGTCAGCACTTTCCAGAAATTGTGGAGAGTTTCGCCAGCGGAAGGGATCTGGTGTCCAACTTCATGGCGCGGCTCTTTGAAAAACAGCAGCACTCCGAAGAACATCAGAAACACGATGAATGCCGAGACTCGAAACACGTTTTCGACGCTTAGGTTCTTGTGCACCCACGAAGCCACAAGCGGACCGATAAAGCCGCCGATGTTCACCAGGGTGTAGTAGATGGAATATCCGATGGAGCGAACATTTTCGTGCGACGATCGAGCAGTGGTGCCAACAACGCATGGTTTGACGAGTGCGATGCCCAGCGCCGGCAACATAAGCACGACCGTGACGAGGACGACGAGAGGTACAGCGTTCCGGACCGGAACGAGCCACGGCGCTCCAATCGAGCCCAGCAGAAAATACGATCCTGACAAAATTAAATAGGCGAGCGAGAGTGCGCGGCGGAATCCCAGACGATCCGCAATCGCCCCTCCGAAAATTGCCAGAAACCACACCAGTCCGCCGAACAAGCCGGCAAGATCGGCGGCGCGCTCCGTCGGGAAGCTCAGCGCTTCATGTAGATAGCGAGCCAGCGAAGCGAACGCGGCATAGTAGGAAAGGCGCTCAAACAGTTCGCTGATGTTGGCGACCCAGAACGGTCGCTCGAAGCCGGTGCGAACGTCCTGCAAGCGCTGGCTAAAGCTCATGAACCCTCCCAGCTTGTCCATGAAGCGTCCCAGTTTGGCTCATCGAAAACCTCCGTGGAGATGCGCCGGGATGATAGCAGAGACGGACAAGCCTAGTTTTTCGTACCAATTGCTTCCGCCCATGAGGCGGTAGTTTCGGCCAACTCGCGCAAGACATCGGCGTCGGTTCTTTTTGAGCTTTTCAGGACGTGGAAAGAATGGTCGGCGAAGTCGATGATGTGCAGCGTTGCGCGGTCGCTCAATTTTGCGCAAATCGGCCGCAACAATTTCATGTCGGCGAAAGTATCGCGCGTTCCTTGCAGGAAGAGCATTGGAATCGCAACTTTTGCGAGGTGGTCCGCGCGTTTTGTTCCTGGGTGGTTCGGCGGGTGAAGTGGAAAGCCGAAGAAGACCAGGCCACGAACGCCGTTCAGAAGATTTTGTGCTGCAGCTTGGGATGTCATTCGGCCGCCCATGGATTTGCCTCCTGCCAGCAAGGGCAAATCGGGGGCGGCGGTCCTTGCCGTTTGCGCGGCGGCTGCGACTGTTGTGGTGAGGATGGCGGGCGAATCGGGAACGCGTCGGCGTTGTTCCATGTACGGGAACTGGTAGCGAAAGGTTGCGATGCCGACGGCGCTCAACTCCTTCGTGAGATTTTCCATGAACGGATGATTCATGCCGGCGCCGGCTCCGTGCGCGAGTGCCAGAAGCCAGCGCGCATTGTTTGGGCGGACCAGGAGGGCGGAGACGTCGCTAGCGTCTCCGGCGTGGAACTGCAATTGTTCGGGTGTTGCCATTTCGACGCGATTTTAGCAGAGCTCGATGGGTCGTGGCTGGCAAGGCCCTTCCGTTCAACGTGAAGCCAGATGGCCACCTGAAGGTGGCTGCCACAGATTATTTGCGCCAACTCCGTCGGTTGCGCTCGGCGGACTGCCCAAAACCTGTGTAGATTGTTAGTGCTGGTGGTGTGTGCTGACTGGGAGGAAGCGTGCGACGGAGGAGTGCGTGCATTGCGAGCATAGCGGCCGCAACGTTTCTGGTGGTTCCAGGCCTGCTTGCGCAGAATGTTCGCGGAGTTACGACGGAAGCCGAGCTCGCTGCGATTACCGAACGGGGCCGCGCGTTGGCGGAATACGACCAGGCGGCTTGGCACGCGACGGACGCGGCGCAGACCGCGAATCCGAAGACCGTCGACGGTCAGGTTTATATTGGCAAAAAGACGAATGGAAAGTGGACCGTAGCCTTCGGAGTGTTGAACTCTGACAAGAGTAAATTTCTGATTGGATACGAAGCTCAGCAGCTCGCCGAGCCGAAGGAATTTGCCGTGAAGAAGAATGATCCGGTTCGGGAAGACGAGGGATTTTATCTCTTGGCGGCACGGGCGATCGAACTGGTATTGGCGGAATTTGGCAAGGTGAACCGGCCATACAATGCGGCGGTACTTCCGGTGACTGGGACGGACGACAAAAATCGGCAAGAGCTGCTGTATGTATATTTCTATCCGGCCCAGACGAAAGCAGGAGTTTATCCGCTGGGCGGAGACGTACGATACCTGGTTTCAGCGGATGGACTGAAAATCATCGAGAAGCGGCAGATGCACAAGACCGTGCTCGATGTTGCGCCGGTGAAAGGCAGGAAGATGGTCTTCGGATACCACAGCCACGTACTGAGTGACGTTCCCGAGGATACGGATGTCTTGCATGTGCTGCAGCAAGATCCTCCAGAACTGGAAATCATTGCGACACCGCATTTTGTCTATGAGGTTGCGAGCGATGGAGCAATTCGCATCAAGAAACAGAAGAAATAAGGGCGTGGTCGCCGGCCATGTTATGCGCACTACCGCGTGAATCGAAGACCGCTTCTTCAACCGAGCAGCAACAACAGCAATAATCCTTCAACTTTCCACGAAATCAGTGCGAGAAAACGCGCGAGTGAAATTCCAGCGATTCTGGAAGATGCTCGGCAAAATACTGCCAATCATGGCGGCCGGGATAAATGTGCGCCTCGTGCGCGATTTTCCGCGAGGCGAGAATTTTGTCGAGCGCCGTGGCGCCTGATTCGAAGCCGAAGTCGTCTTCATCGCCGCAATCGAAATAAATTTTCATAGCGAAAAGATTTGCGGCTCGCGCAAGCGTCAGAGGGCTGTTGCGGTCCCAGAAAGCTGGATCGGGCGGAGAACCGAAGGTTGCGCCAAGCACGCGTGAACGCACACTGCCTCCCGCGGTCGGCGCCGTGAAGGCCGGAAGCTTGTCAACGATTGCTGGACTATGCGCGCTGACCGCGGAAAAAAGTTGTGGATGGCGAAACGCGAGATGCAACGCGCCGTAGCCGCCCATGGAGACTCCGGCGACGCCACGATTTTTGCGGCCTGAGGCCACGCGGTAACGATTTTCAATGCCCGGCATGAATTCCTGCACCAGAAAATCCTCGTAGCGGACTTGTCCATCGCGCGAATTGATGTAGAACGACGCATCCGCATTGGGTGTAGCGATCAGGAACTCGCCGATTTGTCCGCGCTCCCACAAGTCTTGCACCAGATTGAATCCGCCGCCGTGGATAAACATCTGTTCGTTGTCGCCGAGTCCGTGGAAAAAATAAAGAATGGGGAATTTACGGGTCTTGTCCGGGTCGTAGCTGGGTGGCAGGACCATGCAGTACTTCACGGCATTCGCGAGGATTTTGCTGGGTAATGAATTGCACTCGATACGCGCAGTCGCGGCGGAAACGGATTGCGGGGAAAAAGGAAGGTAGAGGAAGCCGACGAGGTAAAGGAAAAAACGAAGGTACGAACAGCGAGCGCGCAGTCGACGGGTCAGTGAAGTCACCGAGATAGTTTACTCGTAGCGTAGCGCGTCCACAGGATTGAGTTTCGCCGCGCGTGAAGCGGGATACAATCCTGCGATCAGGCTGACTAAAACTGCAAATCCGATGGCGCCCGCGATCAGCCAGAACGGAACTGACGAGATTTGTACTCCGGGAAGTTCCTGGCGCTTCAGGTAAATATTGGTCGCGAGAGTGAGCGCCTGGCCGATCATCCACCCTAGTAAAACGCCAAGCACGCCGCCGGTCAGCCCCATGACGCCGGCTTCGACGAAGAAGAGTTGTTTCACATCTCCATCCGCGGCGCCAAGCGCTTTCAGCACGCCAATTTCGCGGCGCCGTTCCAAAATCGCCATGACCAGCGTATTGACAATGCCGAGCGTTGCGACGGCGAGTGCGAGACTGCCGAAGATTCCCAGTAGCAAATCGAAAACGGAAAAAAAGATGCGCAAACTTTTCGAGGCGTCGAGCAGCGAGAACGCGCTGAAGCCCATGTCCTTGATTTTCTTTTCCGTGGCGTCAACCAGCGAAGGAGATTTCACGCGCACGCTCAGACTGGCGTACGCCGGTTTGTCCGACGCTGAAGAGCCACGCAACACATCGCGCAGGTCGTTCACTTGCGCTGCGCGCAAAGTTTCGGCGACGGGCAGCGGAATTAACAAGCGGCCGCTGCCAAATCCGCCAAATCCCGAAGCCGGCTCCGTTTCCACAACGCCGATGATGCGAAGATGTTTTTCTTTGGGAACGACGGAAAAACCGCCGGAGTTCGGCGCATTGCCGCCCGATTCGGAAGCGAGAGCTTGCCGTTCGGCGTAGCGCAGCACCAAATCTTTGCCGATTAAATCCTTAGCCTGCGGATTTAATTCCTTCGCGAATTCGATTTGCAGAATGGCTTCGTTGGCGTTTGGTGATGAGAAAAAACTCCCCTGCATGCCGTCAAATGCGCCACTTTGTTTCGACGATTCCGGCATGCCCGCCACCACGGTCGCAAAAGGTTTGCCGTCGAAGCGCACTTCAGTGAAGAATCGGATTTGCGGGTAGACCTCAATCACATTCGGCAGCTTCGTTAATTCCGCGCGTGCTTCATCATCGAGAAGCCGCGCTTTCGGCGAAGCCGCGCGGGTCGCTGGCGGGCCCGCGGCCGGCCCGCGCAGATTATTTTTAGCGGTCACAAAAATAGAGTCGAAGAGACCGCTCTTGGTCAGACGGCTGGAAGCGAGTTGTTGCAGTCCCACGCCGAGCGAAAGCATGGCGACAAGCGAAGCGACGCCCACGGCTACACCGAGCGTGGTGAGCGAATTGCGAAGAATGGCCTCGTGCAAATTGCGGACGGCAAGTTCGGTCATGTCGCGGAGTTTCATTGCGCCGCTCCGCCGGATGGAAAGCCGGGTAACAAGCTAGACGAAAACGCCGCGCTGGCGTTGGTCAAAAGCAGTTTTCCGTCGCCCATGGTTGCGAGTCGGTCGGCAAATGTCTCCGCGAGATGCCGCTCGTGCGTGACCATCACGATGGTCATACCCATGCTGGATTGAATTTCGCGCAGCAGCGTGAGGATGGCTTCGCCGGTGGCGGAATCGAGATTGCCGGTGGGCTCGTCGGCGAAAAGAATTTTTGGGCGATTCACCAACGCTCGCGCGATGGCGGTGCGCTGCTGTTCGCCGCCGGAAAGTTCGCTGGGGCGGTGGCCGGTTCGTTTTGCGAGGCGTACGTGTTCCAGCGCTTCGCGCACGCGTGCAGCTCGTTCGCCGCGTTCGACTTCAGCCAGGCGCAGTGGCAGTTCGACGTTTTCCTCCAGCGTCATGCGCGGCAAAAGATTGAACGACTGAAAAACCATTCCCACCGTATTCCGCCGGTAGCGCGCCAGTTCGAGCGGAGAAAGTTCTGCAAGGTTGCGCCCACCGGAAAGAATCGAACCGGAAGTTGGCCGGTCGAGCCCCGCCATCAAATTCAACAAAGTGGACTTGCCGGAGCCAGAGCTGCCCAGCAACGCAAGAAATTCCCCGGTCGGTACGATCAGCGATACATCGTCCACTGCGCGGATCGAGGATTCACCCATCGCGTAGTAGCGCGAGACGTGATCGATCTGAATGGCGGCCTGGTCGGTTGGCGATACGCTAGCGGGCATAGTTTGGCTCACAAGAATACTACGTATGACCCACTCAAAAGATTACGGTGCTGGACGTAGCGATCCGGAGCGAAGCGTCTTGCCGAGATGCCATCTCGCACTTGAGGACTTACGGTATAGAATGCGGGCGCTTGCGGAGGTTCACTTGAGGCCACTTACATGGATGGCGGTCATAGCGTGGTTGGCGACCGGTGCTGAGGTTTTGGCGCAGAAGCCACCGTTGCTGCCGGAAAAAGATGTGGCGGCGCTGGCGAATGAGTTGAGTGGAGAGACGGCCAAGCGGAATCTGGAGGGGATTGCTCGGTTTCACCGGCAGCGCGGTTCGCAGGGATTTCACGCAGCGGCGGAACTGGTGGCGGAGCGGTTGCGGGCTTATGGGTTGAGCGATGTGGCGATACTGCAATTTCCTGCGGACGGGAAGATTTTTTATGGAACGCAAAGGTCGCGGCCGGCTTGGGACGCGGAAAAGGGAGAGCTCAAAGAGGAAAATTTTCGAGTGCCGTCCGTCTGCGACAAGGAGAAGGTCGAGAACGGAAAAACAGTTTTCAATACGCAATGTGAACCGCCGGAGGAGCGGAAGATCGTGGATTACGAAGCAGAGCCGGTGGTGCTGGCGGAGGACAGCGAAAGTGCGGATGTAACGGCGGAATTGGTCGACGGCGGTGAAGGAACGAAGGAAAGCAACTATGCCGGGAGAGATGTGAAGGGAAAGATTGTGCTGGTGAGCGCGCAGCCGGGAGCGGTGCAGGATTTGGCGGTGGGGAAATTCGGCGCAGTGGGAATTGTGAGTTATGCGCAGAACCAGAAGACGGCTTGGAGTGGCGACGATCAGAATCTGATTCGCTGGGGACATTTGGAAACATTTTCGCCGAACAAGACGTTTGCGTTTATGGTTTCGCTGAAGACGGCGCACGGCATGAAGGACCGGCTGGCGAAAGGTGAAACGATCACGCTGCACGCGCTGGTGAAAGCTGGCCAGCATCCGGGAAACTACGAAGTGGTGTCGGCGGTGATTCCAGGTTCTGATCCAAAGCTGAAGGAAAATGAGATTGCATTTTCCTGTCACCTGGATCATCAGCGGCCGGGAGCAAATGACAATGCGAGCGGTTGCGCGACGATTCTGGAAGTGGCTCGGACGCTGCAGAAACTGATTGGCGAAGGCAAGCTGGCTCGGCCGGTGCGAACGATTCGATTTATTTTTCCCCCGGAAATTGAAGGGACGATGGCACTGCTGAATAGCAAGCCGGAATTTGCCAAGCGAATCAAGGCAGTGGTGCACATGGACATGGTGGGCGGAGCGCCGGAGACCAAGGCGGTGTTCCACGTGACGCGAGGGCCGATGAGTTTGCCGAGTTTTGTGCATGACGTGGCGTGGGCGTTTACGGAGTGGGTGAACGAAGAATCGTATAAATTTGCGGCGACCGGCGAAACGGAGTATCCGATGATTGCTCCGGAGGGCGGCAGAGAGCCACTGCGGGCGGAGTCTTCCGCGTACACGATGGGCAGCGATCATGATGTGTATCAGGACTCGTCGTTTAAGATTCCGGCAATTTATTTGAATGACTGGCCGGACCGGTACATTCACACCAATTTTGATTCTGCCGCGAATATCGATCCAACAAAGTTGAAACGGGCAGCGTTTATCGGAGCCGCCAGCGCATACTTTCTGGCTAGGTTGGCAGATGAACAGATTCCGGAAGCGTGGAAGGCGGTCAAACTAGGACGACCCATTCGTGAAGTGTTGCAGATAAGCCGGGCCACGAGCCTCAACCAAGATGACAAAACCGTTCAGACCCGGGCATTTTGCTCGTACGAACTAGGCGGCATCGGTGCCGATGAAGAAACAATTAAGCGTCTAACGAACGCAGACTGCTTGAATTTTTACACGCCAATGGCGGGCGTTCCGGCCCCGGAATCGGCGAGGAAACAGCACTTGAGTCCGCAGGGTTCAGTGTGCAAACGGAAAACTGAGCCGAAAGGCCCGCTCGCAGTGTTTGGCTATGACTATTTCGCAGACCACGCGAAGGCCGCCGGCGTTGAGATACCGAAGTTGCTGAGTTACGAAGGACTGTGGGGCGGCGGCGAGGAGTACGCGTACGAAGTGTTGAATTTCGCGGATGGGAAACGTGACGTGCGGGAGATCCGCGACGCGGTGTCCGCGGAGTACGGGCCGGTACCACTCGACTTGGTCGCTGAGTATCTAACTGCACTGGAAAAGATTGGGATCGTGGAGAAAGTGCTATAGCCGAGCGCAAATTCCTGTCGATTTCGCGAACAACTTCGTTACACTTTGCGGGATAACCATGTCCAACAAACTATCGCGCCGCAACTTGCTTAAGACCGCCGCGTCAGGAGCGAGCCTGGCCGCCCTGCCATCGGTCGTATGGGCGCAAGAGGCCCGCGTTTCTCCGATCAGGCGCAAGGGTAATATCCGGCAATCGGCTTCGCGGTGGTGTTACCAGAAAATTCCGTTGGAGCAACTTTGCGAATACGCGGTGCAGATCGGGTTGAAGGGCATCGACCTGCTGAATCCGGAAGATTTCGAGGTTCCGCCGCATTACGGGCTGATTTGTTGCATGGGCTACGCGGGCGGCGGCGAGATCAACAGCGCGATGAATCGGATTGAGAATCACGCGCGGATTGAGGAAGGCTTTCGCAAAAATATTCCGCTGGCTGCAAAGGCCGGCGTGGCTAACGTGATCACGTTTTCCGGAAATCGCGCAGGAATGCCGGATGCCGAAGGAGCAAAAAACACTATTAGCGGGTTGAACCGCGTGAAGAAGATTGCCGAGGATCACGGCGTGACGATTTGCATGGAGCTGCTGAACAGCAAAGTGGATCATCACGATTACATGTGCGACCACACGGCGTGGGGAGTGGAAGTGGTGCAAGCGGTAAACTCGCCGCGTGTGAAGCTGCTTTATGACATTTATCATATGCAGATCATGGAAGGGGATCTGGTACGGACCATCCAGAAAAATATTGATTGGATCGGACATTTTCATACCGGCGGTGTTCCTGGACGCCAGGAACTCGATGGCACCCAAGAAGTGCAATGGGATGGAGTGATGCGCGGTATTGCGGCGACAAATTTCCGCGGATACGTAGCGCATGAGTTCATACCGGTGCGCGATCCGCTTACTTCGTTGCGAGAAGCTGTTGATTTGTGCGACGTTTAGCGTCACGGTTTGCGCCGATTTGAAGAACCCGCACTGGAAATTCGATAGAAACGAGCGCAAGCGGCGGGAGAGAATCGAAGCACGAGAGCGGCTGTATGTGAGGACGGTCAATGCCAACAACAGCGCCGCAGAATCGACTTCCGAGCGATAAGAATTGGCGGCGGGGCTTCTGGAGCCTGATTGCCACCCAGTTTCAGGGCGCGTTCAACGATAACGGCCTGAAATTTTTCGTAATTTATCTGATTCTTGGGCAAAACCCTTCTACCGCACAAAAAGATTTTGGCGTTTTCCTGATCGGAAACCTTTTCGCGATTCCATTTCTGCTTTTTTCGATGACCGGCGGCTTCCTTGCCGACCGCTTCAGCAAACGCAGCGTCACTATCGGAACCAAGCTTTTCGAAATTGCCGCGATGCTGTTCGCGATTTTTGCGTTCTATCAGGGCAATCCCTATCT
Organism: uncultured Acidobacteriota bacterium; assembly: GCA_963732135.1. GTDB lineage: Bacteria > Acidobacteriota > Terriglobia > Acidiferrales > UBA7541 > Acidiferrum. The sequence continues at coordinate 565,793 of CAVSYC010000005.1, read as the reverse complement.
GGCCTATACCGTAATTTTCCTGGCCAGCACACAGGCCGCATTGTTCGGGCCGTCGAAGTACGGTTTGCTTCCCGAGTTGCTGCCTCCCGAACTGCTGTCATGGGGCAACGGCGTTCTTGAGTTGACTACCTTTTTAGCAATCATTTCCGGCACCGTGGCAGGGTCTTTTCTCGCGCAGCAATTTCACGGCAGTCCCGCGACCGCCGGAATGATTTACGGCGCGTGCTCTCTCGTTGGTCTCGCAGCCAGCTTTTTGATCTCTCGCATGCCGGCCGGCGATCCAAGCAAGAAATTCAGGTTCAACATATTTGGAGATTTGCGCGCGCAGAGGAAATTAGTGCAGCCGGATCGTGCACTGAAACTAGCGATCATTGGCAATACCTATTTTTGGTTTCTCGGCGCGTTGCTGCAATTTGTCATTGTTTTTTACGGCCGCGAGATCATGCATCTCAACGAAACTCGCGGCAGCTATTTACAGGCCGCGCTGGCCATCGGCATCGGAGTGGGTAGTTTTGCTGCGGGCTATCTCTCCGGCGGAAAAATCGAATATGGATTGATCCCGCTGGGCGGCGTGGGCATGGCCATTTTCGGCTGCCTGTTAGCGCTGCCGGTGTTGTCGTTCGCGCAAGTCTTTGGCTTGCTCGCCGCTCTCGGCTTCAGCGGTGGTTTTTTCATCGTGCCGATCAGCGCGCTGATTCAACACCGGCCCGACGAGGACAAAAAAGGCGGCGTTATCGCGTACGCCAACTGGCTCTCGTTTGTGGGCGTGCTGCTGGCGTCGGCGATCTATTCGGGATTTACACATTACTTTCACGTCGGGCTACGAACGTTTTTTGCGGGCACCGCGATCGTTTCACTGGCAGCCGCGATTTATACAGTGAGACTGCTGCCGGATTCGCTGATGCGCCTGCTGCTCTGGTTTGCCACGCACACGATTTATCGCATGGATATCAGCGGCGCGGAATACGTCCCGGCACGCGGAGGCGCTTTGCTGGTTCCGAATCATGCCTCGATGGCGGATGCGGCGCTGGTGATTGCTTCGACCGATCGCCCGGTGCGGTTCTTGATGTTCAAGGATTCCTACGAGCACCCGGTGGTGAAGCCGTTTGCGAAAATGCTGGGCGTGATTCCGATTTCCGCGCAACAAGGGCCGCGCGAAATGATCCACGCGCTGCGCGAAGCCACCAAGGCTCTGCAGAATGGCGAACTGGTTTGTATTTTCCCCGAAGGCCAGATGACCCGCATCGGGCAGATGATGCCGTTTCGCCGTGGCATGGAACGAATCTTAAAAGGTTTGGATGTGCCGGTGATTCCGATGCACATCGACGGAATCTGGGGCTCGATCTTTAGTTTTTCGGGCGGGAAATTCTTCTGGAAGTGGCCGCGAAGAATTCCGTATCCGGTGCGCGTGACGTTTGGCAAGCCGCTGCCCGCGACGGTCACGTCCACGGAAGCCCGGCAAGCCGTGCTCGAACTAGGCGCGGACGCCTTCGCGCGCCGCAAGCCGCAAATGAAAACGATTTCGGAATCGTTTATCCAGACGGCCCGGCGACATCCATTGCGTTTTGCCATGGCCGACATGCGTACGCCGAAACTGAAATTCTTTTCGGCGCTGGTAAAAACGATTTTCCTGGCGCGGCGTCTGGGACCACATTGGAAAGATCAGGAAGCTGTGGGCGTGCTGCTACCACCGTCGATTGGCGGCGCGCTGGTGAACCTGGGAGCCATGTTTGCCGGGAAAATTCCGGTGAATTTGAATTACACGGCATCGAATTCAGTGGTGGACTCGTGCGCGCAACAAAGCGGTTTGAAAACCGTGGTGACTTCGAAATTATTTCTGGAAAAGGTGAAGGTGCAGCCGCCAGGAACCCCGATTTATCTCGAGGATCTGGCTGAAAAGCCTGGCATTGGAGAAAGATTCATCGCTTTATGCGCGGCGCTATTTTTTCCAATTGGCGCGATCGAGCGAATTTGCGGAAATGCAGGACGAACGAAACTGGACGAGGTGGCCACGATTATTTTTTCCAGCGGATCGACCGGCGATCCAAAGGGTGTGCTGCTCACGCAATATAATGTTGCGTCCAATGTCGAACAATTGAATCAAGTGTTCATGCTGCATAAGGAAGACCGAATCCTCGGAATTCTTCCATTTTTCCATTCTTTCGGATTTACGGGAACTCTCGCTTTGACAAGCGCAGTGGGAATCGGTGTCGTGTATCACCCGAGCCCGCTGGATTCGCGAACCATCGGCGCCTTAGTAAGTCAGTACAGGGTCACCATGATGCTCGCCACGCCCACTTTCCTGCAGGCGTACACGCGGCGATGCGCACCAGAAGATTTCGGTAGTTTGCGTTTCGTGATGGCCGGCGCGGAGAAATTGCCCGCGCGAGTCTCCGAAGCGTTTGAAGATCATTTCGGAATTCGGCCGCTCGAGGGCTATGGCTGCACCGAATGTTCGCCCGTCGTTTCCGTGAATACTGCGGATTTTCGCGCCGCGTCTTTTCGGCAAGTCGGAGCGAAACGCGGCAGTATCGGCCATCCGTTGCCCGGAATTGTTTTGCGTACGGTCGATCCGGAGACGGGCGCGGTGCAGCCGACCGATCAACCCGGATTGTTGTTCGTACGCGGACCAAACGTGATGCGCGGATATTTAAATCGTCCGGAAAAAACGGCGGAAGTTCTGCAGGATGGCTGGTACAACACCGGCGACATCGCAACGATTGATGAAGATGGGTTTGTTCGTATCACGGATCGTTTGAGCCGTTTCAGTAAAATTGGCGGCGAGATGGTGCCGCACATCAAGATCGAAGACAAACTGCAGGAAATTGCTGGGGCGGCGGAGCAGGTGTTCGTAGTCACGGCAATTCCAGATGAACGAAAAGGCGAACGATTAATTGTGCTGCACACGCTCGCAGAAGAGGCGTTGCAAGCATGCCTGGTGCGATTCGCTGAAGTAGATTTACCGGCACTTTGGAAGCCGCGCCCGGACCAGTTTCGCCACATCGAGGCCATGCCATATCTGGGAACCGGAAAACTGGATTTACGGCGGGTGAAGGAGCTTGGCAATGAGCTCGCCTGAAGCGCTGCATGAAATTGTTGGTACGGATACCGAACAGCGGGCGAAAGACAGAAAAAACGCGAAAAAGAAAGCGCTCGCTGCGCGCATTCTGATCACGTTTGCCGCGCTGGCGATCTGGTTCTGGACGCAATCCCTTCTGGGAGCGCGAATTTCGCCGACGGAAGGAATCGGCGATGGGCTGCACCGGTTGACTGCTCCGCTCAACGCCTATCTGCATGGCGCGCCACGCGCGGCAGACGCGTTGCTGATTGCAAGTTCGGCGTTGATTGACGCCATCGCCATATTTCTTCTGGCTAGTTGGATTTTCGGCGGCAAACTCCGCCCCTTCCTCGGCCTGGGCATGCTGCTGATCACGCGGCAGGTGATGCAGGCGTTGTGCTCGCTGCCCGCGCCGCCGGGAATCATCTGGCACGACCCGGGTTTCCCGTCGCTGCTGGTGACCTACGGGGTGGCGAACGATTTTTTCTTCAGCGGTCACACGGCGATTGCAGTGTTTGGCGCGATCGAACTAGCGCGGTTGCGCAGAGCCTGGCTGACAGCGCTCGCCGTTTGCGTGGTGCTGTTCGAAGTCGCCGCGGTTCTGGTTTTGCGCGCGCACTACACCATGGATGTGTTCACGGGAGCGCTTGCAGCGCTGTGCGTGGCGCGAGTATGCGCCGCCATCTCTGACCGCTTCGCGCCGTTTCGGATGGAGCCAGCGGAGTGAATCGGCCTGACAACTCGTGCAACGATTGTTCTGGGGCTCATCACTCAGCGGCTTGACACTGGTTCGAGCGGCCGCACATCGCGTGCAATGCGGGCCGCCTCCCGGTCCTCGGCAATTTCCAGCTCATACCTCCATTGCAAGTTGACCCAGAACGCCGCGGAAGTATTCAGATAGCGCGCCAACCGTAAAGCGGTGTCGGTCGTGATTCCGCGCCGCTCGTGGTATATCTCCGCAATCCGCGTCACAGGAACGCGCAGGTCCGTCGCGAGTCTATTCATACTCAGGGCGTGTGGCTTCATGAACTCTTCGCGTAGGACCTCGCCTGGATGCACAGGCTTCAATTTTTTTGCCATTGTGAGCTCCTAGTGGTAATCCACGATCTCGACGTCAAAAGCATCTCCCTCTTGCCATAAAAAACAGATGCGCCACTGCTCGTTGATGCGGATACTGTACTGCCCCTTTCTGTCGCCTTTAAGCGGCTCCAGATGATTTCCTGCGACAGCAGATAAATCGCGAAGCTGCCAAGTCGCATCAAGCATTTTTAATTTACGGAGAGCTACGTGCTCGACGGCCTGAAACTTCTTGACTCGCCCGCGATTAAAAAGGCGCTCGGTATCGACCGAGTGGAAGGACTTGATCACCAGTCGATAGTATAACGGGCAGCGTTAAACGGCAATGACTACAGGCGCTGAATGTCTTCCTGTGCTAACATCGGCTCTTTGTGTGGCGATGAGGGATCGTGACAGTATGGTGTGGTCCGGAAACAGACTGAACGAGGCGCGATGAAAGCCTTGCGGAAAATGCGTGCGGCGCGCGGACTCTCGCTGGAAACGGCGACGACGCCAGCATTTGGCCCGACAGACGTGCTGGTGCGCGTGCGGGCGGCTTCGATTTGCGGCACCGATTTGCATATTTACGGGTGGGACCGCTGGTCGCAAGGACGGATTAAGCCGCCAGTGACGCTGGGCCACGAATTTTGCGGCGTGGTGGAAAAAGTTGGCAGCGAAGTCGAGGCGGTCAGAGCTGGAGATTTTGTCAGTGCGGAAATGCACGTAAATTGCGGGCACTGCCACCAGTGCCGGGTGGGCGAAGCGCACATTTGCCAGAACGTGAAAATTATCGGGATCGATCAGGACGGCGCGTTCGCGGAGTTCGTGAGAATTCCCACCGCGAATATTATCAAACTGGATCCGGCGATTCCGGAGCGGTACGGCGCGATTCTCGATCCACTGGGCAATGCGGTGCACACGGTTTTGGCGGGACCGATTGCGGGACGAACGGCGCTGGTCACGGGATGCGGACCGATCGGATTGATGTCCATTGCAGTCGCGAAAGCGTGCGGAAGTTCTACGGTGTTCGCTACGGAGACGAACGAGCAACGGCGCGCGATGGCCAAAAAAATGGGCGCGGACATGGTGTTGAACCCGGCGACGGAAGATGCGGTAGCAAGAATTTTGAGCGAGACCAATTCCACTGGCGTGGACGTGCTGCTGGAGATGAGCGGGAATCCGACGGCAATTCAGCAGGGATTTAAAGCGCTGCGAGCGGGTGGACGAGCATCGCTGCTCGGAATACCGACCGAGAATGTGCCGCTGGATTTGGTGAACGATGTGATTTTCAAAGGCGCTACCGTGCAGGGAATTTACGGGCGGCGGATGTATGAAACCTGGGTGCAGATGACGGCGCTGTTGAAGGCCGGACGATTGAATCTGGAGCCGCTGTTTGGCGAGCGTGTAAAGCTGGAGCAGTTTGAAGATGCGTTCGCGAAATTACAAGGTGGACTGGCCGGGAAAATTTTGTTGTATCCGGATGGAGTGCCGCAATAAGAAGGAAGCGTAATTCTTGTACAGTGATGGGGAGGCTTTTTGAAGCGACGGGCGCCCTGCCCCTCGGTCATGTCGAGATTCTTTCCGCGGAAGAACCGGAATCTTCGACGCTTCGCTCCGGATGACAAGTTGCTGCCATTAGGGCACGAAAGAGGAGATATTCCATGTCTGAAGGAACGCAAATGATCAAGCAGAATCCACTGCAATATGTGAGCGAGCAATTGAAAGAGTTGCGCGAAAAAGGCGTTGCGCCGAAGCTGCGCGTTTTGCAAGGCGAGCAAAAGGCGGTTTGCACATTCGACGGCAGAGAAGTCATCAATCTTGCCTCGAATAATTACCTCGGCCTGACGACACACAAGGCGCTGCGAAAAGCGGCGATCAAGGCGGCGAAAGAGTATGGGGCCGGGGCCGGAGCGGTGCGCACCATCGCCGGAACGATGCAGCTGCACATGCAACTGGAAGAGCAGATTGCGAAATTCAAGAATGTGGAAGCATGCGTGGTATTTCAATCGGGATTTACGGCGAACGCGGGAACGGTGTCCGCGGTTCTGGGCAAAGAGGATCTGATTATTTCCGATGAGTTGAACCACGCCTCCATTATTGATGGCGCGCGACTCTCGCGAGCCACAATCAAAGTCTTCAAGCACAAAGACGTAACTGACTGTGGGCGGATTTTGCAGGAGCATGCGAGCTTTCCGGGTAAAAAACTAATTATCACCGACGGCGTGTTTTCGATGGATGGCGACCTGGCGCCGCTGCCGGAACTTTGCACTCTGGCGGAGAAATATGATTGCATCATGATGGTGGACGACGCGCACGCCAGCGGCGTGATGGGACGCAACGGGCGAGGGACTGTTGATCATTTTGAATGTCACGGTCGGGTGCACATCCAGGTTGGGACGCTGAGTAAAGCGATCGGCGTGATGGGCGGATACGTCTGCGGTTCGCGCGATCTGATCGATTTTCTGTATTTGCGGGCACGGCCATTTTTGTTTTCGACTTCGCATACACCGGCGACCGCGGCGGCATGCATGGCGGCATTCGAGATTCTGGATTCCGCGGAAGGAGAAAAGCTGGTAAAGAAGCTCTGGAAAAATACCAAGATATTCAAGCGCGAATTGAAGAAGCGCGGGTTTCAGTTCAAGGCCAGCGAGACTCCGATTGTGCCGATCCACGTAGGCGATGCGGCGAAGGCGTTCGAGTTCTCGAAGAAACTTTTTGAAGCAGGCGTGTTCGCGCCGGCGGTGGGTTATCCGACGGTTGCGGAAGGAAAGGCGCGGTTGCGTGCGATCGTCAGCGCGGGACATAAGAAGGAGCAACTGGTCAACGCGGCGGACGTCATGGCTGAAGTTGCCAAGCCTCTGGGAATCATTCCGTCGTAGGGCTAGTCGGATTCTGACGAAGTGTGCGGAGTGAGCGATGTCGGCCCGACGACCGTTACAGGATTTGTGGCAAAAACGCCGCTCCAACCCTGTAAGAAGCGGGTACCAGAACTGCAAAGTGGACCCATGATGGCGTTCCGGCAGACCATTTCTTCGCTGAAACTAAAGGGGTTACAGATTGGAATTGACGTTGCACTAGGCCTTGATGGTATTGTCTCTGTATAAGGTTCTGTCCTCCAGCCCGCAGAAGGAGGCCCCCGATGAAAACAAAAATACTTGGAGTGGCGCTCCTGGCGATGACGCTTGCAGGTGGAGCTATGGGACAAGCCAACAATCCTGAGAAAAAGCCGGTCCAACAAGGACCTGCAGTAACTATTCCTCTGAGCACGGGGACAGCGATTAATGCGAGCCTGGTGGGCTCGATCGATTCCGAGAAAAGCAAGCCTGGCGACGTTGTAAATGCGATCATTACGGAACCGGTCGTGTATCAGAGAAGCGTGTTGATACCAAAAGGCAGCCGGATTGTTGGGCACGTGGTTCGCACGGGAAATGACGGCGAACAGAGCGCAGCGCTATTCGTCGAATTTGACAGTGTCATTTTGAAAAATGGGCAGACAGCACAGCTGAATGCAGGCATTCAGGCTTTGGCGCCCGTGGGAGCTCAGCCGACGATTCCGTCCCGGGAGAAGTATGAAGAAGCCCGCTTCGATGGAACGCTGAGAATGAACTCAAACATCGGAACGCTGGACGAGGGTCGGGAGAAGGCGGTTGTGCCGTCGACGTATACCTTGCCTCGGCGCACGGAAGTGATGCCCGATTTGCCGACCACGGTTGGTATTGAAGGCGGACTGGACCGCAAAGGTCTTTTCACGCCGGATAGCAAGGGCGCGTTCAGCGAACCCAATCTGAGGGTGTTCACCCCGGTTTCGGAAGGTTCGCACGGGACAGTGATTGTGGGCGCGAAACAAAATATTCACTTGGAAAACGGCACGCATCTTTTGATCGTGGTACAGCCACCGGCTCCCTCGCCGGATGCACGCTAAATCCCTACTGCATTTACCTTAGCAAAAGCTGCGGGCAGGCCGGACAAAGCTACACGGGCGGAGCTCTGTTTAGACCCGGCAACAATGCCACAAAGTATTGATAATAATATGGTTAGGCGATGGTCAGCGGAATGCAATATTAGAGAAGAGAAGAGAGGAGGGGTCTTATGGCACGCATTATTCCTTCATTCGTGGCCGGGGCGCTCTTGCTGGCCGCATCCGCCAGCCTTGGTCAAACCCAAAGTGCTCCGCAAAGCCCAACCGAGCAAGCTTCGCCGCTTGCATCCGGAACCGCCCTGAACGCGCAATTGAGTCACTCCTTGGATTCCAAGAAGGCGAAGCCTGGCGATGTGGTTACTGCGCAAACGACGGCGCCAGTCAAGGTTGATGGCAAGGTTGTGATCCCGAATAACACCAAGCTTGTTGGACACGTCACGCGGGCAAGTGCACGGGCCAAAGGAGACACCGAGTCGGTGCTGGCGGTACAGTTTGATCGCGCGGTGCTCAAGGATGGGCATGAGATGCCGCTGCAAGTGACGCTGCAAGCGCTGGCGCCGGACCAAGGGACCCCACCAGTAAGCGGAGACGATTTACAGCCAATAGGCAATATCGAAGGCGGAGCGGCTGGAGCTGGCGCCGCCGGGAACCGCGGAACGGTAGGAGGCGTAGGAGGCAGTACAGTCGGCGGAGCATCGAGCGGAGCTGCGAGCACTGTTCCACGCACAACGGATGACGGGGGTGTGGCGAACTCCAGCAACGCTGGTGCAGGCCAAGTGGCTGGCGGAGTGACTCCTTCAGGAGAGCTGAAGTCGACCAGCCGGGGCGTGTACGGGTTGAATGGAATCACCCTGAACTCAAATGCCGCGAATTCTAGCGAAGGCGCGGTAATCATGTCGGCTGGCAAGAGTGTGCACCTGGATAGCGGCACTCGGTTGCTGCTGGTCAGCCAGGCGACTACATCAGCGGCTGCACACCGTAGTTAACAATAAGCATAGCCGAGTTCGTGGATTGCGAAGAATTCGCGATTCCAGCTGCACAGTGTGCGGCTGGGAATTTATCCTAGTCGCCGGGGTTCCGGACCGTTGGTCAGTTGTGATGGGCAAACTAAGCCGGGACCCCGCCCCCTCTTTTTCGTAAGTATGGATTCTAAAGGACTTACAGCCGTCGAGTTTCGTAAGTATTCATTCTAAGGGAGTTAGAAAGATCGACGGGCGAGGCTGAATTCGAGCAGTCTATGCGCAATGTTTCTCAGAAAGTATTATACCATGCTTGTCAATAGACTCTGTTTCGCGCATAGAGGGCACGCGCCGCTGGGTAAGCAAGCGCAGAGGCGGCGTTTGGTATACTCGCGCGGATGACTGAATCAGCGAAGAGATTGTTCCTTGTGGACGCGATGGCGCATATCTATCGAGCGTTTTATGCGCCGATGCTGAGAATGAATGCGCCGAGCGGCATGCCAACCAAAGTGCCGTTTTTGTTTAACAACATTCTGAAGAGAATTCTGAAGGACTATAAACCGGAATATCTGGGGATTGTATTCGATCCTTCGGGGCCCACCTTTCGCGACAAATTATTCGAAAAATATAAAGCGCACCGCGAGCCGATGCCGGATGAGATGCGGGTGCAGTTGCCGTACGTGAAGAAATTGGTTGAAGCGATGCGGCTACCGATCCTGGAAGTGCAAGGATTCGAGGCCGACGACGTGATTGGAACACTGGCCGTGAAAGCGGCGAAGGAGAATATAGAAGTACTGATCGTCTCGAACGACAAGGACATGATGCAGCTGGTGGGAAAGAACGTGCGAACGCTGCGTACGGGAACGGGCGGCGCGAAAGCCGACGTGATCGTTGATGAATCGAGGGTCACGGAAATTCTAGGCGTTCCGGCGGAGCGGGTGGTTGACTACATGGCGCTGGTGGGCGACACAGTGGATAACATCCCGGGAGCGAAAGGTATTGGCGAGAAGGGTGCCGCGGAGCTGATCCAGAAATATGGCAGCGTGGAAAATGCGCTGGAACACGCCGATGAGGTTACGAACAAACGGTATCGCGAAGCGCTGCAGCAACAGCGGGAACAAGTGATGATGTCGAAGCAGTTGGCGCGGATTTCGACGAATGTCGCAATCGAGCTGGACTTGCACGGGTTGGAACTGGGGCCGCCGAATGTGGCGGTGTTGGCCGATTTGTACCGGGAATTGGGATTCAATTCGCTGCTGCGGGAACTAGGCAGCGAAGCGTTTGCCACGGCGCCGGCGCAAGCAGGCGCGGAAGCCCTAAAAAAGGACTATGGGGAATTTTCGAATGTGGCAGAGTTTCGAGAATGGCTGAAAAAACTGCCGGCCAAAAAGCCGCTGGCGATCTGGCTGACGCTGGACCTGGCGGGCCGGGAGAGCGAGGGATTTGGAACGCGGGTTAAGGGAATCGAGGTGTCGTCGGAGGCGGGAGAAGGCCGGCTGGCGTGGGTGGATGAAAAGGAAGAGGCGCTGAAGGCGCTGCAGCCGGTGCTGAAGGATGTCAAGCGTCCGAAGATCGTGCACGACGCAAAACTTTTTCAGTTAATGGCGGGACCGACGGAAAACATTGTGGACTCGACGCAAATCTATTCGTACCTGCTGAGGCCGACGACTGCGAAACACAACTTTGAAGAGGTAGCGTTCCGGCAGTTCAATGTGCCGCTGGGCGGAGGCTCGGGAGAACGCGCTGACACGATGCAGCGTCTGGCGCCTGCGCTGCGCGCGCAAGTGGAAGAAAAAAAACTGGAAGGGGCTTACGAAACAATTGATTTACCGCTGGCGGAAGTGCTGGCGGAGATGGAACGCACGGGAGTGCGCGTGGACAAGGAAGTTCTGGCTGCGATGTCCGCGTCCATGGAAAAAGAAGTGCGCAGGCTGGAGAAGGAAATCTGGGCGCTGGCAGGGATGGAGTTTAATTGCAATTCGCCGACGCAACTGGCGGAAGTGCTGTTCGACAAGCTGAATTTAGTGCTGCCGGCGAAGCGTGGGCGGCCGAAATCGCGATCGACGGCGGTGGAAATTCTGGAAGAGCTGGGCGCGCTGCATCCGCTGCCGAAAAAAGTGATCGAGTACCGGGAATTTACGAAACTGAAATCCACGTATGTGGATTCGCTGCCGAAACTGATTCATCCGGTGACCGGGCGGCTGCATACCAGTTTCAATCAGACCGGGACGGCGACCGGGCGGCTGAGTTCAAGCGATCCAAATCTGCAGAATATTCCGATTCGCACGGAACTGGGGCGGCAGATACGCGCAGCCTTTGTGGCGGAGCCGGGGAAAATCATGCTGGCAGCGGATTATTCGCAGGTGGAACTGCGAATCATGGCGCATTTTTCCAAGGATCCGGTCCTGGTGGAGGCGTTTCGCAACGGCGAGGACATTCACGCGCGCACGGCACAGGAAGTGTTTGGAGTGGGTCCGATGGCACAGACGGCGGAACACCGGCGAGCGGCAAAAGCCATCAATTTTGGAATCATTTACGGATTGTCGCCGTTCGGGCTGGCGCAACAGCTGGGAATCGAGCAGCGCGAAGCAGCGCAGTTTATCAACGCCTATTTTGCGCGATACCGCGGGGTGAAGGAGTATCTGGATCGAGTGCTGGTAGAGACGCGGAAGAGCGGCGAAACACGGACGCTGTTTGGGCGCATGCGGCCGATTCCGGAGATTACTTCTCCGCAAGTGCAGCTGCGGAATTTTGCGGAGCGGACGGCGCTGAATTCGCCGCTGCAGGGAACGGCGGCGGATTTAATCAAAATGGCGATGATTGCGATCGCGAAGCGTTTGCAGAAAGAAAAGCTGGCAGCGCATATGATTTTGCAGGTGCATGACGAATTGTTGTTTGAGGCGCCGCCGAAGGAAGTGAAAGCACTGCAGAAACTGGTGCGGGAAGAAATGGAAGGCGTATATAAATTGGAAGTGCCATTGGCAGTGGAAATTGGCACGGGGCCGAATTGGCGGGACTTGGAGTAGCGAGAGGACGCTGATCCGGAGCCAAGAAAAGCGTCGCGCTGCGCACTCTACAGACAGCAGATTTGATTTTTGAGTCATTTTGAAAACGTTTTTTGCGCCAGATGAGCCGCACGGGTGTATATTCCGTCGCAGGGATCCCGGACATAACTGCGGAGTGGCAGGTGGGCCTGAAAAAGGCACGCCGGGAAGTTTCCTCGGGAGGCGCTCATGAGCAACATTTTGCAAGTGTTGGGTATTGGTGTGGCGATTGCAGTTGGCGTTTGCAGTGTGCAGGAAAAAGCGCAAGAGAAAGCGCAGGAGAAACCAGCGGAGACTCCGGTGGCCGCCACGACTGCGGCGCCAGCAACTCCTGCGACAGCATCGTCAGCCGCGGCTCCGGTAAAAAAAGAAAATCCCGTGAAATCTTCGCCGGAAGTGTTGGCCGCTGCAAAGAAGGTTTTTGGATATGACTGCGCGATGTGCCACGGCGAAAGTGGAAACGGAAAAGGTGAGCTGGTGGAATCAATGAGTTTGAAGATGAAGGATTGGCACGACTCGTCGGTGTTGACTGGAATGTCCGACAGCGACATTTACGATCTGATCGTGAAGGGTAAGGACAAGATGGTTGGCGAAGGCGACCGGCTGGCACCGGCAAAAGTGTGGGGGCTGGTGCATTACGTGCGGAGCTTCCAGAAGAAGAGCAGCGCCACATAGAGAGAAAAGTCCGCAGCGAGAAGACTCGCAGCCAAGTAGATTTCCCGGTGTATTTCAAATGATTGGAGACCTGTCAGACAATAACAGGCGGGAGAGGCGTTAGTGTCTTCACAGGTGTTACGCTGCGAAGAGCAGAATTGAAAGGAGAAGAAAGGCATGAAACATTCGCCGCAATTTTTGCAACTGGTTAGCCAAGCGAAAACGCGAGTGAAGGAAACAAACGTCGCGAATGTCAAGAAGCGGATGGATAGTGGCGAGAAATTCTTGCTGGTGGATGTGCGGGAAGACAACGAATGGGCGAACGGGCACTTGCCCGGCGCGGTGCACATGGGCAGAGGAATTATTGAGCGCGATATCGAGGTGAAGGTGCCGGAAACTTCGGCCAAGATCATTTTGTATTGCGGAGGCGGATTCCGGTCGGCGCTGGTGGCAGATAATTTGCAGAGAATGGGATACACGAACGTGGAGTCGATGGATGGCGGATGGCGGGGCTGGATGGAAGCCGGTTTGCCGACGGCGAAGGACTAAAGACCGGCCAACAAAGACGCAAGAAGACGGCGAGATAACCCGGCACTTTAAGAGTCGAAAGACTTGAAAAATTGGCTGGGGCGGAAGGATTCGAAAATAAACCCCGTGCGCTCAAATAGCCTTAGAATCGCTGCTTTTCTCGTGTTCCCAACGACTTAGAACGCTTCATGCTTTAAGCGACTGGAAGCGCCTTTAAGCGTTTTTATACCTCAATTGGTATTAAAACGGTAGTACGAAACGCAAACGGATTGCAACCACTCAGCCCGTTCCGTTGGCGACTCTAACGACCGAACCAATCGAGCCGACAGCCGGGGAAATCTTCGTCGCGCTGGACCTAAATACGGTGGGGAAGAGAACTGCACGGGCAAAGAAACTCGTGAAGTTGAAACAAGGACCAGTGCGATCGTAGACTGTTCGTGCTCATATCGCCGAGGGAACACGCCTCTTCGGGCTTTGCCTTTGCCGGGCGCCAACCAAAGCTCAGTTCGCCAAGGTGTACCGGACCCAAGGGACTGACGATGACCAGGGCGCCGCAGCCAAGGCAGGTGTCGATGCCAACACCTCCAAGAGGCGCTCAACACAAAGTCCTAAAAGTGAGCTAGGCAGGATGGGACCTCAGTTGCACAACGGCTGAGGGCCTTAGTCGGTGCTGTCCGGTTTGGCATGAAGCCTAGCTATCCGGAGATGTGGCCCTATAACTCCACATATCCGATAGCCGATTTGCATGGTTTCTAAACCTGCATCGATCACGTTGCCCGATGGGGCGGCACCCGCACTACGGAAGGACGGTTATCTTTCCTTTCATGCCAAGGCCGTCATGAAGAGCACAAATATAAGGAAACACACCTGCGTGCGTGAACGTCACTCGGAATCGCGTGACACTGAGAGGTGGTGCAGCGAGAAACATCTGATCTTGCGGTGCCGCGAGTATGAGCCCGGAGTGAACACTGTCGGCGGTTGAACTAATCGTGCCGTGCAAGGCGCCGTCCGGGTCCAAGGTTGCGTTGACTGGGAAAACGGGATTCATCGGCTCTACGCCAAAAGTGATGGTATGGGGAGTCGCCGGATCTAGATTGGTCCATTCGACGGTTTCGCCCGCATGGATCGTTTTTGCTGCATCCATAAATCGCATGATAGAAAAAGTTCTGGAGCCTCCGCCATTGGCCATGACCTCACCCATGCCAACTGTCACGGAATTGATGTTGGCATGCTCGTGATCCGCGGCAATTTGTGCGCGTTCATGATCCAAGTCATCATCAGACAAGAGCGCCTTGCTCTGCTGAACCGCCTCGTCATCATAAAAGTCCTGCCAATGAGGAAGTGTCTCGATAAGACTGAGCACATGGACGACACCGGTCATATTCTGGTGGACCAGACAGACCAGTTTGAAGTTGCCGATAGCTGGGAATGTCACGGTAAACTTTTTCCTCTTGGTCAACGGTGCAGTGGAGAGGCATGTTGAACCATCGAAACTGCCAGTTACGCCAGGAGCAAACCCTGGGCAACCGGCGTCAAACGGCAGACGCACTTGATTAAGCTTGAGAAATGTCACAGTGTGAATTTCATTGGAATTAAACGTCCAAGTGACGCTATCACCCGCGTGAATCCAGATTTCGTTTGGAAGAAAAGCCAGGGCTTGATGTGCCATAGATGGATTCTCAGCTCCTACGCTCGCCTTCCACTGGGCACGAGCTATCTGAGGTAGAATCAGGAAAGCACCCACCAACAACCATCGCGAACTCCGCGACGCCAGAATCGAACCAAAATGATTCATTGTTTCTCCTTGACCTTTAATCGTTCAGTTGCTGCGGGCTGAAGTTTTGCGCCAGCGCGATTCAGAGGTCAATAGAGTCGGGGTGAGTTCGCGGTGAGAATTAAGTGTAAGCGTAACTGGCAGCAAATAAGCTAATTAGGCGCTTCGAGCAGACAGGCTGAATCCAGGTCTCAAGCACTGAGCATCCATAAACGGTGGTAAACTCGTCGACATGCCGCCGTACAGCTCTGCGCCGCAAAATTCCACACTTTCGACAGCTCGCTTCGGTCCTTTTGAGATCGATTTGCGCACCGGCGAACTGCGAAAACTGGGGATCAAACTCAAGCTTTCCGGACAGCCGTTCCAAATCCTGGCCATCCTTGTCGAACGCCGTGGCGAGCTGGTTACTCGCGAAGAGCTGCGCGAGAGTCTGTGGCCCGCGGACACCTTTGTCGATTTTGAACACGGTGTGAACACTGCAGTCAAGACTCTCCGCCAGGTAATGGGCGATTCGGCAGGCACTCCCCTTTATATCGAAACGTTGCCGCGCCGCGGATATCGGTTCCTCGGTCGTGTCGAAGACTGTACACCGACCGTTACAACGCCCCCCACTTCGGTAGCGACTCCAGCCCCAAGGTCTCGCCGCTCGGTCCTTATCGCCTTTGCACTTCTATCTTTCGCTGTCCTGGCGGTCGGTGCGGGGAGCCTGAACCGGCGCTTTACCTCGAGTGCCAATGGTCCTCAAATCAGGAATCTGGCGGTCCTCCCGTTCGAGAGTCCTGTAAATTCGGACCAGGAATATTTCACAGACGGTATGACGGAGTCACTGATCACAGAACTCGGTCAGCTGAGCGCTTTACGAGTAACTTCACAGACTTCATCGATGCATTACAAAGGCACACACAAGACCCTTCCGGAGATTGGGCATGAATTGAATGTGGACGCTTTTGTTGAAGGTTCCGTAGAACGATCTGGCAATCAAGTTCGCATTAGGGCGCAGCTGATTCGCGCATCCACCGACACTCAAATTTGGGCGAAAACGTTTGACGGAGACGTTCGCGACATTTTCACCATGCAATCCCAGGTCACGCAGGCCATCGCAAATGAGATTCGAGTGCGCATCACACCGCAAGAGCAGTCACATCTTCATTCCGCTGGTCCGGTTAATCCTGACGCGCTGGATGCATATCTAAAAGGCCGCTATTTCTGGAATAAATTCACGCGCGACGGCGTGCTCAAATCCGCCGAGTACTTCAACCTTTCGATCCAAAACGATCCCAATTACGCGCCCGCGTACGCCGGCCTGGCGGACGCGCACATTGTTTTCGGCAATCTTTTTGGCAGGCCGAGGCAGGAATTTCCCAAGGCTAAAGAAGCCGCCATGAAAGCGCTCGACCTCGACGAATCACTTGTCGAAGCACATGTTGCCATGGCCGCTATTCATCTATTTTTCGATTGGGATTTGCCAGGCGTGCAGAAAGAGTTAGTCCGATCTAAGGAGTTGAATCCGAATTTCATTCGTATTTACAATTTGCAAGCATATTGCTTCGAAATTAGCGGGAACATGGCGGACAGCATTGTAGTCATGAAGCAAGGCTTACGGCTCGATCCGTTAAGTCTCATCAGTGAAGTTGATTTGGGATTTGCCTATTCCTTTGCTCATCGACCAGACGACGCTATCATGCAGTTCCGCAAAACGCTTGAGATCGAGCCAAATTTTCCCATGGCCCACAGTGGGCTCGGGCTTGCTTATGAGCAAAAACACGATTTTGCTAAAGCCCAGGAAGAATATCGCTCCGCGCTTGCTCAGAATCCGGACAATTCTTTTTGGCTCGCAATGCTCGCTCGTGCTGACGCTCGCACGGGCAATAAGTCTGCCGCGCGAAGAACGCTTCGCGAATTAGAAAGACGCTCACACCGCCAATTCGTCGAGCCAACTTTCATGGCCATGATCAATATTGGGCTAGGCGATAAAGACGCAGCCTTTGCAAGCCTCGGAAAAGCGATTGACGAACGTTCCGCGAAGTTGATCTGGCTGAATGCCGACCCCATCTACGACGACTTACATTCAGATCCCCGATTCACGGAGCTCCTGCACAGGATTGGTCTTCAACCTTAGGCGGGCCAGCGGTGGAGCATTACAGAAGAATTGCTTACAATTCCGGGTCTAGTAATGCAGACCGGATAGCAGGCGTAAATTATTCTTCGCGTGACTGAGCCGAAGCCCGTGCAACATTATTTCTAGAGGGTGAATTTGGCTGGGGCGGAAGGATTCGAACCTTCACCGTCCTCATTAACAGTGAGGTGTCCTACCAGTTGGACCACGCCCCAGCGGGCGATCGCGGGCGACGAGCGGAAACCGCGCGATGTGGAGTAGTCTTCGCTAAAAAACGAGTGCGAAGTATCTCTCTAAGATACCATGAGGCCTGCGGCGGCCCAACGGCGCGGTTGTTAATTTCTGAAAAAGTTGCATCAACCGAGCCGCAGCGAGCATCAAAGGCGCGGAGGCCAGAGAAATCCGCAAAATGAACGAAAGGTGTGAACGAAGAGAACGAAAAAGAATTAGAAAAAAGTAATTGCGCCGCGGAGTTGCAATTCGAAAAGATTTGTAAGAAACTATCGCGTCGCGAAATATCCGAGCACGCGCTGGCTCGGTAACTGAGGGTGGTTTCTCCTGTAAATGTAGTCGCTGCCTTCCTGGAGACCCCGCCACAGCGTAAGCAAACATGGCCCAAATTTTTCACCGCAGCACGAATTTTATCGCCAGGTTCAGTCTGTTTTCAGGAATTTTCCTGGCGGGGCTGGCCCTGACGGCAGTGCTGGGGCTGGCGCGTTCGCCTTATTTTACGCGGCAAAATGTGGTGCGCACGCAGCCGGTGCAATTCAGCCATAAGCATCATGCCGGCGATGATGGAATTGATTGCCGCTATTGTCACACCTCAGTTGAAACGTCCGCGACCGCTGGAATCCCTCCAACAAAAACCTGCATGAGCTGCCATTCCGTGCTCTTTAATAACGTCGGTTACCTCGAACCAATTCGCGAAAGTTATCGGACCGACACTTCGATTCAGTGGGTAAAGGTGCATCGGCTGGCGGATTACGTGTACTTCGATCACAGCATTCACGTAAATAAGGGAGTCGGCTGCTCGACGTGCCACGGCAGCGTGGATCAGATGCCGCTGATGTTTCAGGCAAATTCGCTGCTTATGGAGTGGTGTTTGAACTGCCATCGCAATACCGAAATGGCGCTGCGGCCATTGGACAAGGTTTACGACATGAGCTGGAAACCCGCGTCGAATCAGGCGGAAATCGGCAAGGAATTGCAAAAAGAACGAAATATTCGGAGCACGATCGAGCTGACCAGTTGCTCGACGTGCCATCGTTGATGGATGGTATGAGCGATCACGAGCATGAAGGCTTAGGCCGCGACGTAGACAATCACCCGCCAACTGCGGAAGAGCGGGAGCTGCGCGAATATCCGCTGGACCTCGCGGCGGTGCGGAAGAAGCTTGCGGACAAGCAGGGAAAACAGTATTGGCGGACGCTGGAAGAACTTTCCGATGATCCACACTTTGCGGATTTGATGCACCGGGAATTTCCCCGGGCAGCTTCGGAATGGGACGAATCGGTTGACCGGCGGGATTTTCTGAAATTGATGGGAGCATCGCTGGCGCTGGCCGGCATGGCGGGATGCGGCAGGCCGGACGAAGAATTTGTTGTTCCCTACGTGAAGCAGCCCGACGGCATGGTGCTGGGCAAGCCGCAGCACTATGCGACGGTGATGCCGTTTGGCGGAGACGCGCTGGGATTGCTGGTCGAGAGCCACGAGGGACGGCCCACGAAAATCGAAGGGAATCCGGAGCACCCGTCGAGCATGGGCGCGACGGACGTGTTTGCGCAGGCGACAGTGCTGGATTTGTACGACCCGGATCGCGGCAAAACCACGGTAAGCATGGGTGAACTGGGCACCTGGGAGAGTTTTCAGTCCGCGGCGCAGGGGTTGGTAACTTCGCAGAAAGCAGTGAACGGAGCGGGTCTTCGGATTTTGACAGGCAATGTCACGTCGCCAACTCTGGCCGGACAGATTGCGGCAGTGTTGAAGATTTTTCCGCAAGCGAAGTGGCACCAGTGGGAACCTACCGCGAGCGATGGAGCGTTTGAAGGGGCGAAGCTGGCTTTTGGGCGCGCGGTGAATCCGGTGTATCGCCTGGACAAGGCCGATGTAGTTGTTTCGCTGGACTCTGATTTCATGACCAGCGGGCCAGGCCACGTTCGTTATATGAAGGATTTTTACCGGAGACGTAATCTGACCGGTTCGAATGATGAAATGAATCGGCTGTATGTGGTTGAACCGACGCCTAGCGTGACTGGCGCCGCTGCCGATAACCATTTGCCGTTGCGTTCGAACGATGTGGAGTTGTTTGCGCGAGCGTTGGCGGCAAAAATCGGACCGGGAGGAGCGGCGACGGCCCCGGCTGGTTCCGAAAAGTATTTGAATGCGGTAGCGTCCGACCTGTTGAGGCATCGGGGCGCCAGCCTGGTGATTGCGGGTGAACAACAATCCGCAGCGGTGCACGCCCTCGCGCACCTGATGAATGAGCTGCTCGGAAACGCCGGAAAGACGGTCTATTACACCGAGCCGGTAGTTGCCAATCCGGTGAATCACATGGAATCGCTGCGCGATCTTTGCGCGGACATGGCCAAAGGCAAAGTGGAATTGCTGCTGATCCTTGGCGGTAATCCGGTGTACGACGCTCCGCATGACTGGGATTTCGTGTCGAAGCTGAAGAAGGTGCACACAATTGTGCATTTGGCTTCGCACGACAATGAAACCAGCGAGTACGCGCAGTGGTACATCCCGGAAGCGCACTTTCTGGAAATGTGGGGCGATGCGCGCGCATTCGATGGCACGTACAGCGTGATTCAGCCGCTGATTGCGCCGCTGTATCGCGCGCACACGGCGTTCGAGGTTTTGGCGACGTTTACGGACAAGTCTGGCGTTACGGCGTATGACACGATCCGCGAAAGCATGAAGAAAATGCCGGGCGGAGCCGATGCGGACAAATTCTGGCGGAAATCGCTGAACGACGGATTTGTGGCGGGATCGGCATTCGCTTCACTGAATGTCAACGCGAAGGTGGATGTCGCTAGTCTGCCGGCGGCGAAAACCACGGCAGACTTGGAATTTCTGTTCCGGCCGGATCCCACAATTTACGACGGGCGTTTCGCAAATAACGGTTGGCTGCAGGAGCTGGCCAAGCCGATTTCGAAGATTACATGGGACAATGCTGCGTTGATGAGTCCGGCGACGGCGGAAAAACTGGGTGTGACACACACCATCATGTCCCGCGGCGGCGAGCACGGACAAGTACGCTCGGCGGTGGTTGACATTGAGCTTTCGAACAGCAAGGTAACGGCGGCGGCGTGGGTAATGCCGGGACAAGCGGAGGGAGTGGTTGTGCTTCCGCTGGGATACGGACGGAAAAAGGCCGGGTATACGGGCACAAACAAGGGATTTAACGCCTACGCGGTGAGGGTTTCCGATGCGCTGTGGTCCGCGAGCGGTGGCAAGGTAACTGTCACGAACGATGACTATCCCCTGGCTTGTACGCAATATCACCACAACGTGGAAGGCCGAAAGATTCTGAGTACGGCGACGCTCGAGGAGTACAAAAAGAATCCGGACTTCGCGAAAGAACACGACGAAACGCCAAAGTCTCCCGAGCTATCGCTGTATAAGGATTTTGGGGAGCTGGGCTACTACAAGGGCTACAAGTGGGCGATGGCCATTGATACTACCAAGTGCAATGGCTGCAATGCATGCGTGGTCGCTTGCCAGAGCGAAAACAATATTCCGGTAGTTGGCAAAGATCAGGTGATGCGTGGCCGTGAGATGCACTGGATCCGCATCGACCGCTACTATACGGCGGGGAGTCAAGCGCCGGAGAACGAGCCGGGCGAAGAGGATACGGCGGCAGAGGACCTGGCCCTCTCAAATCCGAAGACATTTTTTCAACCGGTTCCGTGCCAACAGTGTGAAAACGCTCCGTGCGAACAAGTTTGCCCGGTGGGAGCAACGGTGCACAGCGCGGAAGGCCTGAACGACATGGTCTACAACCGTTGCATCGGGACGCGGTATTGTTCGAACAATTGTCCGTACAAGGTGCGGCGGTTCAACTTCCTGCGCTTCCAGGATTGGGATACGCCTTCCTTGAAATTGATGCGCAATCCGGAAGTGACGATTCGCAGCCGCGGAGTAATGGAAAAGTGCACTTACTGCGTGCAGCGGATTAATAATGTGCGGATCGCGGCGGAACGAGAAGGCGAACCTGGAGTGGGACGCCCGATTCGCGACGGCGAAATCGTAACCGCGTGCGAACAGGCTTGCCCGTCGGAGGCCATCGTATTTGGAAATGCTAACGACCAGAACAGCCGGGTTTCGAAGCTGCGCGCGCAGCAACGCAACTACAATTTGCTGGGCGAATTAAACGCGCGTCCGCGGACAACTTATCTAGGCGCGGTGCGCAATCCGCATCCGGACCTTGCTGCGGCGGAAAAGAAGGAGCCGGCATGAGCGCGGGCGACCCACCTGTGAACTCCCCGCAAATTCGCCGGCTGGCGCGCGTCCTCGAGCCGGGGCACAGCTACGCCTCGGTAACGGACAAAATCGCGTCCATTGTATTGACGCGCCCCACTTCGATGGGATGGCTGGCCGGGTTCGGCCTGGCGTTCACGATTTTGATGGTGCTAATGATCTCGGTGGCCTGGCTGATCATCAAGGGCGTCGGGATCTGGGGCATCAACATCCCGATCGGTTGGGGATTTGCGATTGTCAATTTCGTGTGGTGGATCGGTATCGGCCACGCCGGAACGCTGATTTCGGCGATTTTGTTCCTGCTAAACCAAAAGTGGCGCACATCGATTAACCGGTTCGCGGAAGCGATGACGTTGTTCGCTGTGGCTTGCGCGGGACTGTTTCCGCTGATTCATACTGGCCGTCCGTGGATGGCGTATTACATGTTCCCGTATCCCAGCACCATGGGGCTGTGGCCGCAATTTCGTAGCCCGCTGATCTGGGACGTGTTTGCGGTTTCGACTTACGGCACGGTTTCGTTGTTGTTTTGGTTTGTGGGATTGCTTCCTGACCTGGCGACATTGCGGGATCGCGCAACGAACAAAGCAGCGCAGATTATTTACGGAATGTTGGCTATGGGGTGGCGCGGATCGGCGCGGCACTGGCATCGTTATCAGTCGGCGTATTTGCTGCTGGCAGGGCTAGCCACGCCGCTGGTGCTCTCCGTGCACACCGTGGTGAGCTTCGACTTTTCGATCGCCATCGTTCCCGGGTGGCATACTACGATTTTCCCTCCGTACTTCGTTGCGGGAGCCATCTATTCCGGCTTTGCGATGGTGTTGACGATCGCGATTCCGCTGCGCGCAGCGTACGACCTGGAAGATTTCATCACCATGCGCCATCTGGAGAACATGGCCAAGGTGATGCTCGCGACCGGCTTGATCGTGGCGTACGGCTACTTTTTTGAGTTTTTCATGTCGCTTTACAGCGGCAACAAATTTGACGTGTTCCTGGTGCAACAGCGGCTGCATGGCCCGTACTCGCATTATTATTACGCGCTGATTTTGTGCAACATCCTGACGCCGCAATTGTTGTGGATTCAAAAGGTGCGCACCAACGTAGCGGCGCTGTTCGTGATGTCGTTGGTAATCAACACCGGCATGTGGCTTGAGCGGTTCGTGATCGTAGTGATCAGCTTGACGCGCGATTTTATGCCCAGTGCGTGGGGCCGGTATCAGCCGACGTTCTGGGATTGGAGCACATTCATCGGCACGCTGGGCCTGTTTACTTCGCTGTTGTTCCTGTTTGTGCGCGGATTGCCTGCAATCTCCATCGCCGAAATGCGTGAATTGGTGGCGCATTCCGAGGAACACTCATGAACCTGCCACGGCCACACCTTTATGGCGTGCTCGGCGAATTCGATACGCCGAAGCAGCTGATGGACGCGGCAAAAAAAGTTCGCGAGGCGGGATACCGCGCGATTGACGCCTTTGCGCCATTTCCGGTGGAAGGTCTTTCTCAGGCGTTGGGCCTCGGGCGGAAACAGGATTTAGTGCCACTGATCACTTTGCTTGGCGGCCTTGGCGGCGGATTAACCGGATTTTTTTTCCAGCTGTGGGTGAGCGCCTCAGCCTATGCGGAGAACATCGCGGGACGGCCGTTGAACAGCTGGCCTGCCTTCATTCCGGTAACTTTCGAACTGACGGTTTTGGGAGCTTCGTTGTCCGCCGTTTTTGGCATGCTGGCGCTGAACAAGCTGCCGCAGCCGCACCACCCGCTCTTCAACGTGGAACGGTTTAAACGCGCATCGAACGATAAATTCTTTTTGTGCATCGAGTCACACGATCCGAAGTTCCACCTGGAAGAAACAGCGCGGTTCATGCAGAGCATCAATGCCCAGCACGTGACGGAGGTGCGCGATGAAGATTAGCGCTGCTCTGTTTGCAGGCGTGGCTTGTTGCGCGTTGACGATTTCCGGATGCGACTATTCGCTGCGCCAGGATATGGCCAACCAGCCATACAACCGCCCGCTATCGTCCAGCGATTTTTTTGCTGATGGGCGCTCCGAACGGCCGCTGCTCGAGAACACGGTTGCGCACGGAGCGCTTGAAAACGACGTTTACAATGTCGGCAAAGATTACGCGGGATATCCGTTGCCGGTGAACGAGAAACTTTTGCAGCGAGGCCAGGAACGGTACAAAATATTCTGTTCGCCTTGCCATGGATTGCAGGGTGATGGCAACGGAATGGCGGCGGTGCGCGGAATGAAGCATCCTCCCAGCTATCACATAGATCGCTTACGGCAGGTGCCGAACGGATATTTTTACGACGTGATGACCAATGGCTTTGGCGTAATGTACAGCTATTCAGAGCGCATTCCACCGAGCGACCGCTGGGCGATCATTGCGTATCTGCGCGCGCTGCAATTGAGCCGTAATGCCAAGTCCAGCGATTTGCCGGAAAGTTTGCGGCAAAAACTGACGAACAGCGTTGAGTCTTCTGGAGGAGCGAAGGAATGAGCGCGCAGGAATACAAAGCGCCGGAAAGCGTGGGAAGGCTGGAAAAGCGCGCGCTGGTGGTGGGTGTGCTGGGGCTGCTGGTGTCCATCGTTGGATGGATCACCAAGCCCGAGGATTTCTTTCGGTCGTACCTGGTGGCATTTTTGCTGGTGTTGGGATTGTCGCTAGGTTCACTTGGACTCTTGATGTTGCAACACCTAACGGGCGGGCATTGGGGAATTCTGATTCGGCGTCCGTTGGAATCCGCGACGCGGGTGCTGTGGCTGGTGGTGGCGTTTTCCGTACCGCTGATTTTTGGCATGAAGTATCTCTACACCACGCACACGGTAGGCGATGAAACGCGAATTGGTTGGCTTAATCCTCCGCCGGTTGGGCACGAAGGTGCGCTTTCCGACCTGCAACAAAAATACCTGACGCACAATTTCTTTCTGCTGCGGTTGGTGATCTACTTCGTAATCTGGATTGGGCTGATGTGGCTGTTCAACCGGCTGTCGCGAGAGCAGGACGTGAACCGGGATGATCGCGCGCTGCGTGCCCGTTTCAAGCGCTGGGCTGGACCGGGAATTATTCTTTACGTTTTCGCGATGACGTTTGCTGCGATCGACTGGTCCATGTCGCTTTCACCGCATTGGGCATCGACTATTTACGGTTTCCTGTTTGTCGCGGGGCAGGCGATTTCGGCGATGTCGCTGATGATCATCACGGTAGTGATGTTCTCGCGCAGCGAGCCTTTTTCGCACATTATCCAGAAACGCCACTTGCACGATTTGGGGAAACTGCTGTTCGCGTTCAACATGCTTTGGGCGTACTTTTCCTTTTCGCAGTTGCTGATTATCTGGGCCGGGAACCAGCCGGAAGAGATCACATTTTACAAGTCGCGACTGAACGGACCATGGGGAGTTGTGGCGGTAATGGTGCTGGTGCTGCATTTCTTCATACCGTTCTTTGCGTTGTTGTCGCGCGATGTGAAGCGCAATCAGGCTGTGTTGCCCAAGATTGCCATGTGGCTGATCGCGATGCGGATCCTGGACATTTTCTGGCTGACGCGCCCGGAATTTACCTACCATGCGCTGCCAACGTTGTGGGACATTGCCGCGATTTTGGCATTGGGCGGAATCTGGTTGTGGTTTTTCGCCGTGCAGTTGAAACAGCAGCCGTTGCTGCCGCTGGGCGAACCGAAACTCGCGGAGGCTATCGCCAATCATGAGCACTGAGAAACACAACAACGGCCAGGGCGACGGCGACGCGCCGTTCCACGAGACGGTGACTTTTGAGCCGCGCGACATCAATGTCGCCACCGTTGCGAAGCAACTGATTTATCTCGGGCTCACAATTGTGATTGCGCTGTTGATTTGCGTGCCGATTCTGAAATTTCTAACGGGCATGGCCGCCGAAAACGATACCCCGATGGCTCCAGTGCGCGCAGAGATGAACGCCGGTGACCGTGAAAGCATGGCGCTCCCTCCTGAACCGCGCTTGCAGGGTGTTCCGGGACACACCGCCGACGCGCAGCAGGACATGCGCGATAAAGTAGCAGCAGACACGGCGGCGAATGAATCGCTTGGCTGGGTGGACGAAGCGAACGGTATTGCGAAGATTCCTATCAGCGAGGCCATGAAGATCATTGCGGAAAAAGGCGCTGCGGCGTCTTCTTCGCCCGTGGCTTCCGGCAAGGGTTCGAAGGGCTCGGCAGAGGGAGAGAAGAAGCCATAACGGTTATGAACAAGTTGCGTTGCATTTTCGTTCTCGGAATCCTGCTTTCCGCGGGAACGTGCAGTTTTGCGCAAGCTGTGCCGGACAATACCGGAACAACCTCATCGAGCATGCCCACAATTTTGCAGAACGTGACTTTCCGCCCGGAATTGAACGCGCAAATGCCGTTGGAAACCGCGTTCACGGACGAATCCGGCAAGAACGTTCAGCTTGGCGAATACTTCCATCAGCAGAAGCCGGTGTTGCTGGCTTTTGTGTATTACGGATGTCCGATGCTGTGCACGCAACTAGAACAGGGTGTGGTTGGCGCGCTGCGAATGCTCTCGTTCAATCCAGGCCGTGACTATGAGGTAGTGTTTGTCAGTTTTGACGATCGCGATACATCCGAGATGGCGGCGGCAAAAAAGAAAACTTCGCTGGAGCACTTTCGCCGGCCGGAAACCGCCCCCGGTTGGCATTTTCTGACTGGCTCGAAGGAATCGATCGCTACAGTCACCAATGCCGCGAATTTTCATTTTAATTACGACACCAAGCACAATCTTTTCGCGCATGCCAGCGGCATCATGCTGCTGACTCCTGATGGCCACATTTCGCGCTACTTTTATGGAGTGGAATTTCCCGGGCGCGACTTGCGATTGGGCTTGGTGGACGCATCGCAGGGAAAGATCGGAACGCCGGTGGACAAGATGCTGCTGTTCTGCTTCCAGTATGATCCTTCCACGGCGCGATATAGCGCGACCATTTTGACCATCATGCGCCTGATGGCGGTAGCGACCGTCGCGGGGCTGGTGCTGATCATTTTGATTTTCCGCAGGCGTGACAAGCGTGCGCCGCGGGCGAATTTGAGCCACCAAGGAGCGGACTGATCGTGCAGTCGCAAATGCCATTGTATCCGGAGCAAGCGTCTAACTTCGCTCCGCAAGTGGACAATCTGGTTTATTTCCTGCTTGCCGTGTGTGCTTTTTTCGCGGTGGTGATCTGCGCCGCGGTCATTTATTTTATCGTGAAATATCGCCGCAAAACGCCGGATGAAATCGGCGTGCCCATCCACGGAGATTTACGCCTGGAAATCGCATGGATTGCCCTGCCGTTTCCGCTTTTGCTGGCGATGTTCGGATGGGGCGCGGCAGTTTACGTGGATTACCGGCACACTCCGGCAGATACGCTGGATATTTACGTGATCGGCAAACAATGGATGTGGAAGCTGCAGCAGCCGGATGGGCGCAAAGAGATCAACGAACTGCACGTGCCGGTTGGCCGCAATGTGCGGTTGATTATGGGCAGCGAAGATGTGATCCACGATTTTTCCGTGCCCTCGTTCCGCGTGAAGATGGATGTGGTGCCCGGACACTACAACACCATGTGGTTCCGGCCAACGAAAGTTGGGAAGTATCATTTTTTCTGTTCGCAATATTGCGGGACCGATCATGCGGTGATGGGGGGCTGGGTTACGGTGATGGAGCCTGATGAATACGCAAAATGGTTGTCCGGGAGCAGCGGATCGGGCGATCCAGTGTCTATCGGTCAGAAGCTCTATTCGGAACTTGCCTGCAACACTTGCCATCTTCCGGATGGCAAAGGCCGCGGCCCGTCGTACAACGGGGTATACGGGTCGCCGGTGAAGCTTGCCGATGGGTCTACGGTTCTGGCGGATGATAACTACATTCGTGAATCGATTCTGCAGCCAAATGCAAAAATTGTTGCGGGCTATGCGCCGGTGATGCCGAGTTTTCAAGGCCTGGTTACGGAAGAACAGATCGTGGATCTTACGGCCTACATCAAGTCGTTGAAGGACCAGCCGCCGCCAACCAAGACTGGCACTGCTGCGCCGGCAACGGGGAATAAATAGTATGAGCGCGACACAACTGCACGTCCCAGAGAGCGAGAAGATGCCGCGTGAGCACTATCTGAACGCGACTTACGGCATCCGCTCATGGCTTTTGACCACCGACCACAAACGGATCGCGATCTTGTACCTGATTTCAGTGACCTTCTTTTTTTTCGTCGGCGGTCTGTTCGCTTCTCTAATCCGTATCCACCTGCTCACGCCGGGCGGATATCTAGTTACGCCAGAAACGTACAACAAGCTGTTTACGATGCATGGCGTGGCGATGATTTTCTTTTTCCTGATTCCTTCAATTCCGGCGGTGCTGGGCAATTTCGTGATACCGATCATGATCGGCGCCAAGGACCTGGCCTTTCCGAAAATCAACCTCTTGAGCTGGTACATTTATCTGGTTGGCGGAGCGTTTGTCCTGTATTCGTTCGCCACCGGCGGCCTGGATACCGGCTGGACGTTCTACACGCCGCTGAGCAGCATTTATTCGAACTCCGCCGTCACTCCCGCCGTGATCGGCATCTTTATCAATGGTTTTTCTTCGATTCTGACTGGCCTGAACTTCATCGTTACGGTTCACACCATGCGTGCGCCGGGCATGACCTGGATGCGTTTGCCGCTGTTTGTATGGGCGCACTATGCGACCAGCATCATCTTTGTTCTGGGTACGCCGGTCATCGCGATCACCTTGTTGCTGGCTGGCCTCGAGAGAATGTTCCACCTGGGTTTCTTCAATCCGGCTTACGGTGGCGACCCGATTCTGTTCCAGCACTTGTTCTGGTTTTACTCGCACCCCGCCGTGTACATCATGATTCTCCCGGCCATGGGCGTAATCAGCGAAATCATTCCCACTTTTGCACGCAAGCCGATTTTCGGGTACGACTTCATCGCCGCTTCGAGCATCGGCATCGCAGTGATTGGATTTATCGTGTGGGCGCACCACATGTTTCTTACCGGCCAATCGACTTATTCGGCGGTGGCGTTTTCGTTCCTCACATTTCTTGTCGCTGTGCCTTCGGCGGTCAAAGTATTCAACTGGACTTCCACGCTTTATAAAGGTTCGATTGCCTTCGACACGCCAATGCTTTATGGCCTTGGTTTTATCGGGCTATTCACGATAGGCGGCCTCACTGGACTCTTTCTCGCCTGCCTGGGTTTGGATATTCATCTGCACGACACCTACTTTGTGATCGCGCATTTCCACTACATCATGGTCGGAGGCGCGATCATGGGCTACCTGGGTGGCATCCATTTCTGGTGGCCAAAAATCACCGGGCGTCTTTACCCTGAATATCTTGCGCGGATTGCGGCCATCGTCCTGTTTGTCGGCTTCAACCTGACATTTTTTCCACAATTTATTCTGGGCTACCTAGGAATGCCGCGGCGCTATCACGATTACCCGCCGGAATTCCAGGTGCTGAACGTGATGTCCACGGCGGGAGCTTCGATTCTCGCGCTGGGATATTTGTTGCCGATGATTTATCTGACGTGGTCCATGCGCTACGGCAAAGTCGCGGGAAAAAATCCCTGGCCGGCAACCGGGTTGGAATGGACTACTGATTCTCCGCCGCTGACGGAGAATTTTATCGAAACGCCGGTGGTGGATTGGGAAACTTACGATTTCGAGCACCGTCCGGAGTTGGGTTTGAGCGGTACGGTTCCAAGAAAGCCAATACCGGCGCACGGCGACGACTGAAGAATAAGCGGTTGATCTGACGAAAAGAGGAAACCGAGTGCACCGCACCGGAGAGCTGTTTGGACAATTTCAGACGCTGGAACAGCAGAAAGAAACCGCATCGCTGGGCATGTGGGTCTTTCTGGTCACCGAAATTTTATTTTTCGGCGGCCTGTTCCTCACGTACTCCATCAATCGCCATGCGTACGCGACGGCATTCGGCATCGGCGGCAACATGTTGGATCTGAACCTCGGCTTTGGCAACACCATCGTGCTGATCGCCAGCAGCTTTACCATGGCTATGTCTGTTTGGTCTGCCCAAACTAGCCACAAAAAACTGGTTCCCATTTTTCTGATCCTCACCCTTGCGCTGGGTTCCGTTTTCCTTGGCATCAAAGTTGTCGAATACAAACAGAAATTTGATCACCACTTGATTCCCGGCCACAGCTTCGACATCACCTATTGTGCAAAGAACCCCTCGGCCTGTGGTCTCGCAGGTAAAGACCTGGACAACGAAAAGAAGGAAATTAAGGAGGGCATCGAGGCGGAAGCGGACGAAGCGAAAAAACGAGGCGCCGCAAACCCTGAAGAAGTTGGTGCCGCAGCATTAAACGCCCATGCCCAGCTATACTTTTCCCTCTATTTTGGAATGACCGGCTTGCACGCTCTGCATATGATCGTCGGCGCCGGACTGTTGCTGTGGCTTATTTTTGAGGCGCGCAAAGGCAGGTTCGACGCGAATTACAACACGCCTGTGGATAACATCGGCCTTTACTGGCATTTCGTCGATATCGTTTGGATTTTTCTGTTCCCGTTGCTGTATTTAATCAACCGGCATTTGGTCTGAGCGGAGAATCGCGTGGCAGAACACTCGACACCACACATTGTTTCCCCAAAAGTCTACGCAACGATTCTCGCGGCCCTGCTGCTCGGCACGTATTTGACCGTCCAAGCCGCGAAAGTGGACCTCGGCCGCTTGAACATCGTTGCGGCCCTCGGCATTGCTGCCATTAAAATGACACTGGTCATTCTGTTCTTCATGCATGGCAAATACAGCCCACGGCGCACCAAGCTCGTAATAGTGGCAGGTTTTTTCTGGTTGGCGATTATGTTGGGACTTACCTTGGCGGATTATTCCACGCGTCACGCTGAACCGAGCCGAAGCCAGCTTAACCAACCGTCATCTTCGCCATTAATTCGCTCCTAGCGCCTGAGTTCGGCAGCTCCCGAAGCCGACCCATTGTTTCGTATTTTCTTCGGTACGCGCACTTCAACGTTTGCTCAAAATCGACATTTTAAAGTTTTTTGGGTTCGGCGAAGCCTGTTCGCGCTTCGCAGCTGGCAGGAAACAAAGATGGGGAGAAG
Organism: uncultured Acidobacteriota bacterium; assembly: GCA_963732135.1. Classification (GTDB taxonomy): domain Bacteria; phylum Acidobacteriota; class Terriglobia; order Acidiferrales; family UBA7541; genus Acidiferrum. The sequence goes on along the minus strand of CAVSYC010000005.1, from coordinate 535,118 downwards.
GTAGCCGGCCCAGCCCTCAATCCCCTAAAGGGATCCTCGGCTAACTCCTCCCACGTCTTTTCATTGTGCAACCTCCGCACCATTCTTAACTCCTTTGCCTGCAACGCCGAAGTATCTGGAATGTTTGTAAAAATGCGCTACCATCGCAAAAATTTACTTGTAAGGTGAAGTTTGTAGCCTTTTTTTGTCATTTTCTCGCGCTTAGAAACCGGACAACATGCCGAGCAACTTGACCCGAGCATTGACCCAAACGAATCGCGCCTGCTATGGTTGAGAGTTATTCTGGCCTCAGTGTGCCTACTGTGTGCCGGGGCTCCTAGTGGAGGGGCGTCAGACCATGGGTCTTACCAAGCTTATCGTTCGTGGTGCGCGTCAGAACAACCTTAAGAACATCAGCCTGGAAATCCCCAGAAATTCGCTAACCGTGATTACGGGGCTGTCCGGTTCCGGCAAGTCGTCGTTGGCCTTCGACACCATTTATGCCGAGGGCCAACGCCGCTACGTGGAATCGCTTTCCGCATACGCGCGCCAGTTTCTGGACCAGATGGAGCGTCCGGACGTGGACGTGATCGAAGGGCTTTCGCCGTCCATCGCCATTGAGCAAAAGACGACTACTCGTTCGCCTCGATCAACCGTCGGTACGATTACCGAAATTTACGATTACTTGCGCGTCGTTTATGCGTCGGTCGGCGTGCCGCACTGCCCGAACTGCGGAAAGCCCATCAAACGCCAATCGAGCGAAGCGATTGTTCAGGCCATACTTGGGGGCGATCTAAGCAAGGACGACGATCGCGTGATGATCCTTGCGCCGATCGTCCGTGGACGGAAAGGCGCATACCGCAAGGAACTCGAAAAACTTTCCCAGGACGGATACGTTCGCGTGAGAATCAACGGCGAACTTTTTCCGCTGGACGATCCTCCTCAGCTCGACAAGAGGAAAAATCACACCATCGAAGTGGTAGTGGACCGCTTGCTGGTGAAGCAGGGAATTGCGTCGCGGCTGGAGCAGTCCATCGCTACTGCGCTCAAACTCGCCTCCGGCTTGGTGACAGTTGCCGTCGTGGGCGGAAAAGAATTTACATTTTCCGAAAAGCTGGCATGCCCCGATTGCGGCCTTAGCGTTCCGCAACTCGAGCCGCGCTCGTTCAGTTTCAATTCTCCTTATGGCGCTTGCCCGGCGTGCAATGGCCTCGGCTCGAAATACGATTTTGATCCGGCGAAGGTAGTCACGGATTGGACTCGTCCGCTGTTCGATGGCGGGTTGGGGCCGGGATCCGCTTCCGCGATTTTGAAACGCACGCTGGAGCTGGCCGCTTATGCGCACGGGTTTGATCTCGACACGCCGTTCGAAAGACTTCCCCTTAAGACGCAGAACCTCATTTTGTATGGCTATCCTCCGATTGGCGCGCCCGGCTATTCCGGCGACGATTCGAAAAAGCCCAAAATTAAGTCCACAAAAGACTTCCGGTTTCAAGGCGTCCTGAAGTTTCTCGAACGTAATTTCGAGGAATCCGGTTCCGATTCTTATCGTGAATGGATGACGCAATATATGTCCGCGACTCTCTGCAGTGCGTGTCACGGGAAACGTCTGCGGCCCGAGTCTCTCGCTGTGAAGCTGGCGGGTTGGTCGATTGCGGACTTCACGGCGCTCTCGCTCGCCGCCGCTCGTCCGGCCGTTGACGAAATTATTTCGCAGCTCACCCCGCGCCAGAAAGAAGTTGCCGCACGTCCGCTGGAAGAGGTGGCAGAAAGAATCGAGTTTTTGCTTGCGGTCGGGTTGGGCTATCTGAGCCTGAGCCGTTCCGCGGCCACGCTCTCCGGCGGAGAAGCGCAGCGCATCCGGTTGGCGACGCAGATTGGCTCGCGGCTGCGCGGCGTTCTCTACGTTCTCGATGAGCCCTCCATCGGCCTGCACGCGCGTGACAACGATCGCTTGCTCGGATCGCTGGAAACGCTGCGAAATCTCGGCAATACCGTGCTCGTAGTTGAGCACGATGAAGACACCATTCGCCGCGCCGATTTTGTCCTGGATCTTGGTCCCGGAGCAGGCAATGCGGGCGGATATCTGGTGGCGCAGGGAAAGCCGCAACAAATTGCGGAAAGCGCCGCATCGCTTACCGGCCAATATCTTTCCGGCACCGCGAAAATTCCAGTCCCGGAGGTTCGCCGGAGTCCCAATGGGAAATCCATTCAGATTCTCGGTGCTTCCGCAAATAACCTTAAGGAAATTGACGTCACGATTCCTCTCGGCTTGCTGACCGTCGTCACCGGCGTTTCAGGCTCAGGCAAGTCCACTCTGGTAAACGATATTTTGTACCGCGCGTTGGCGCACAAGCTCTACCGCTCGATGGAACCGCCGGGCGCCCATAACACCGTTCTCGGAATTGAGCACATCGACAAAATTATCGAGATCGATCAGGCGCCTATCGGCCGTACGCCGCGTTCGAATCCAGCAACCTACAGTGGAGTATTTGCGCCGATTCGCGAACTATTTGCGATGCTCCCGGAATCGCGCGAACGTGGCTACAAACCCGGCCGTTTTAGCTTCAATGTCAAGGGCGGACGCTGCGAGGCTTGCCAGGGTGACGGCCTGCGGCGCATCGAAATGAATTTTCTTCCTGATGTTTACGTGATGTGCGAAGTGTGCCGCGGGCGTCGCTACAACTCGGAAACTCTTGCGGTGCGGTTCAAGGGACACTCGATCAGCGACATCCTCAGCCTCCAGGCTGTAGACGCTCTCAAGCTGCTGGAAAACATTCCGCAAATTCAGCAAAAGCTTGCCACCATTGTGGAAGTGGGCCTCGGCTATGTGCAACTCGGCCAGTCTGCAACAACTCTGTCTGGCGGCGAAGCGCAGCGAATTAAGTTGGCCCGCGAACTCTCCAAGCGCCAGACCGGTCGTACCTTTTACATTCTGGACGAACCTACAACGGGACTGCATTTTGATGACGTTCGCAAATTGCTGGATGTGCTTCAGCGCCTGGTTTCCCTGGGGAATACGGTGCTGATCATTGAGCACAATTTGGACGTCATCAAGCAGGCCGATTGGGTCATTGATCTTGGCCCCGAGGGTGGCGAGGCCGGTGGCCGAATCGTAGTGCAAGGTTCGCCAGAGGCGGTAGCTCGCAGCAGAAAATCGTACACTGGCCAGGCATTGACGCGCGTGCTTTCCGTCCCGGCCGGTTCGAACGGGGCTGGCGGTTAGCCAAAAACGTTATCTGTGACGGTTGCTAAACTATGGTTGCGCTTCTCTATCCCTTGGTAAAGTTGCTGGCATACAGCTTCTGGTGTTATTTAGGGCTGCGAAATTTTCGCCCGCCAATGAACGGCGTGTACAGCCGCTCGGCGATGTACGGCTTTTTTCGGTTGCTGATGGGCTTCTTCTTTGGCGTCGTAATTTGGATGATGAGCACCGTTGTGCTTTCCCATATCGGGTACGGTCTTCCTCAGAACATCCTGACCTACGTGTTGGTTTACGTGCCGGTGCGGTGGGTCGAATGGTCCATCATGGCCGTGTTGATCGTGCCGGATTCATTTCCTTTGGTTCGATGGATCTCAGGGACTTCGCCTCGCGACCGGAACTGGCGGTTGGGCGGAATCATAATTTCCTGCCTCGCGGACATTCCTTTGATTGCGTCGCTTGGTGGCGTCATTCCCACCGGCAGATTTCTGTGTTGAGCTTCTTGTTTAACGTGCGCTTCGGCCGTGCCTTTTCTTGCGCTAGTCTAACTTCCCGTTTAGAGTAAATTGTCCAGAATGAATACCGTCTATCAGATGCAACCTCTCGTCCTCGGCGATATCGCGACCTATCCGCTGGCGTCGCGGAAAAGCAAGGTCTCGGTGGCGGATTTTGCCAAGCCTGTTTCCGGGAACGCGGCCACAGCAAAATTCCTTGATGCGCTTCCCAGAATTTTGGCGGCGGACGATCTTCGCGCCGTGCTAGGCGCTATTCAACAGGCAAAACGCCGGCGCCGCACGATTTTGTGGGGAATGGGCGGTCACGTCATCAAGACCGGTTTGGGTCCGCTCGTCGTGGACCTGATGCGTCGCGGATTCGTTTCCGGAATTGTGATGAACGGCGCGGCGCTAATACATGACTTTGAAATCGCATTATCAGGACAAACATCCGAGGACGTGGAGGCCGGACTGAGCGAAGGCAAGTTCGGCATGGCGACCGAGACTGGTCTTTTCCTGAATCAGATTGCTGGCACCGCGGCGTTTTCCGGAATTGGTTATGGCGAAGCTGCGGGAAAGTTTCTCTCAGGCCGCGAATTGCAGGCGCAAAACGCGCGAGCCAGTGTTCTGTTCAATGCATACAAGCTTCGAATCCCGGTGACCATTCACCTTGCAATCGGCGCGGATATTCCGCACATGCATCCCGCCGCTGACGGGGCATCGCTTGGAGCCGCCACGCACCACGATTTTCGCCTGTTCTGCGGCCTCGTAAAAGCAATGCATCCTGGCGGCGTATATCTGAATTGGGGCTCGGCTGTACTGTTGCCGGAGATTTTCTTGAAGGCAGTGTCGGTGGTGAGAAATCTCGGTGTGCGCCTGGCGCCAATTACCACTGCCAACTTCGATTTTATTCAACATTATCGGCCGCTGCAGAATGTAGTAAAGCGCCCGACCGCGTCATCGAATAAAAGTGGTTCCTCGCATTCGAAAGGCTATGCCATCACCGGTCATCACGAACTTCTGTTTCCGTTAGTGGCAGCGGCACTGGTTTCTGGATGGCCTCGCAGACCGCGCTCCGCGAGGAAAAAAGCATGAGCTTTTTTGATGATTCGAAACCACCGGCTCCGGACCCACCGATTGACCCATTGAACGACACGCGAAATTCCCTCGATGACCTCGCAGGCAAAATCGTAATCGGAACTCCGGAACCTGCCGCCGGGCCGCTCGGCGATCCAATGATGTTGACAGGCGTTCCGGCATCGCCGCCTCCACCGTACCAGCCGGATGTGCCGGAGGATTTGCGCATTCCGTGGGGTTGGCCCCACTTTGCCGCGTTCTTAGGTTTTGGAATCGTGAGCTTTATCGTCACGCAGCTTGGCGCAACCCTATACTTGCTGTCTCAATCGCACAACACTCATCCGACGCAAAAAGATCTCGAGCATCTTGCCGGATCCAAGCCCCTTATTCCCATCACTGCAAACGTATTGTTGTACGTGCTGATCATTCTGTTTCTCTACGTCAGCATTGCAATTTTGAAAAGTTTGCCTTTCTGGCGCACCCTCGGCTGGCGAAAACTGATTCCTGTGCCAGGCGCGCCTTCCAATCCCTGGGTTTATTTTGCTACGGGCATAGGGCTGTCGTTGTGCGTCGCAATTGTCAGCAGCCGCATAAAGACACCGGAGAATCTTCCGATCGAGGAACTCTTCAAGAGCCGCGTCGGTGCTTTTCTTCTGATGGGAATGGCTGTGCTGATCGCGCCGCTTGTCGAAGAAACGGTCTTTCGAGGATATCTTTATCCCTTATTCGCGAAGACCCTTGGGGTCGCGCCGGGAATTGTGATTACCGGCGTACTCTTCGGCCTTATGCACGCGCCGCAGCTTGGCTTTACATGGGGCTTGGTTGGAATGCTCATTGCCGTCGGCATAATTTTTACCTTCGCACGCGCAAGGGCTGGAACGGTACTGGCCAGCTATCTGCTTCATCTCGGATATAACTCAATGATTGCGGTGACCGCGATCCTGGTCACTCACGGTTTTACCAGGATGCCGCCGCATCCTTAAGCGCGTTTTTGGCCGCCATGTGCCGGTCGTTTACAATAGAGGTTTGCGGAGCTAAGACCGAATGTACGTAGCCCAACCGATCGCATGGACCGACCACGGCGTGGTGATGCTTGACCAGCGCCGGCTCCCGGGCGAAGAAATCTCTTACACCTACACGACTTACCAGGACGTCGCAAAAGCGATTCGCGAAATGGTGATTCGCGGAGCACCTGCAATCGGAGTTGCCGCTGCGATGGGTGTTGCGATCGGAGTACAAAACTCCTCAGCAAAGTCGCTGGAAGATTTGCGCGCGGAGTTTCCGGTAATTATCGAAACTCTGGCCAAGACCCGGCCCACGGCGGTGGATCTTTTCTGGGCGCTCGACCGCATGCAGCGCCGGTTCGCGGAACTTTCCGTGCAGACCTCGGAACTGGCGCACATCAAGCGCGAAATGGTTGCGGAAGCTAAAGCTGTGCACCTTGAGAAGCGCGCCATCGACGAAGCCATTGGACGTTTTGGCGCGGAATTTATGCCGCAGGATGGCCGCGTAATGACTCAGTGCAACGCCGGGGCCTTAGCTACCGCAGGCATCGGTTCAGCGCTTGGCGTGATTCAAATTGCAGTCGAGCAGGGGAAAAGACTTCATATTCTGGTACCCGAAACGCGTCCGTACTTGCAAGGTGCGCGCCTCACGGCTTGGGAACTGCACCGCAGCAACATCCCGCTTACGTTGATTACCGACAACATGGTGGGGCACTTTTTGAAAACCGGAAACGTAAGCGCGATTGTCACCGGAGCTGACCGCATCGCCGCCAACGGTGACACCGCCAACAAGATCGGCACGTATCAAATCGCCGTCCTGGCGCGCGAACACAATGTGCCGTTTTACATTGCCGCGCCGGTTTCCACTTTCGATCTTTCCATTGCATCCGGCGAACAAATCCCCATTGAAGAGCGGTCCTCCGCGGAGGTCACTCAGATCCAGGGCATTCGCATCGCTCCGGACGTTCCTGCGGCGCATCCCGCGTTCGATGTCACACCGCATCGCTACATTGCGGCGATCTTCACCGAACGCGGCGTCGCGCGTCCGCCTTACACTGAGTCGCTAAGAGCGCTTGCGTCTGCGGCGCACTCCTTTTCTGTTGCCTGAATCTTCGCTGCCTTTGCTGCTATTTCCCCCTCGTGAGTGCCATCGTCTCCGCACCGGCGTTCTTCTGGTCCTTGTACATCGTCCAGGTTTCGTTCAGGTGGTTGGCATCGACCAGTGTGAACACCGCGTGGTGCATGTGCAAATCATCAGACTTCAAATTGGTAGCTCCCACAAAGTCGAACGTGATCGTGCCCGCCGCGGCGTCGTACGTCGCCGCCATCGTTGGCTGATTTCCCGCGTGACAATAGTGCGTCAGCTTCAACGTGTCGCCGTCCAGGTAATACATCGTAATCATGGTCATTGGCTTGCCGCCCTCAATCACTTGGAATCTTTCCAGGACCGAGTTTCCACCCGACGTCACTTCAATGTCCGCCGTTAATTTGGCATCGCCGGGCGCATTTCCCTCCCAGTGACCGGCCAGCGATTTCATCTTCTCGAAGGCCGCCACTCCGTTATTGCCCGCTCGCGTCCCTGCGGCAAAAAACAGCAATGCCGCGCAGATCAAACCAATCAATAGTCTCGAATTCCTGTTCATAGCTCTTCTCCTTTTCTGAATCTTTCTGAATTTTCAAAACTAGGATCGTAAAAATAAGGGCCTTTCCGCTCTCTAACGCACTGGCACCGCCGCTGCCGCGGGCGCACCGTACCGCTGCGTGGCCCATCCCACCAACCCGCCTACGATACTGCCCGGCAGAATGATCTCGAAATAGTAGCCGTGCTGCAGGTACGCCACCAAAAACGCCAGAACGAATCCGACGAACAGCCCGAACAAGATTCCCAGGGGCACGGAATTCACCTTGCGTGCGAAAATTCCGGCTGCTACCCCGGCGATCAGTCCCTTAAACGTCGAACCAAAAATAATTCCGACGATCGCTGGCCGTACGGCAGGCGTGAACCAAGCCGTGCCTCCGTCGATCGCTCCGAGCAACGCACCCAATAAAAGCCCCAACACGATCTTGTTCATATCCGTATGCCTCCCGAGACACGAGCTTGGAAAGCCCGCATTCTCACCTGTCTGCCGTTCTGTACAACGAGCGGAGAAATTCCTTTAGGATTATTGCCGGCCAAAGAAAACAAATATCGCCCGCATCAGTAAGTACGCTGTTATCAGCAGGATAGCGGCTTGGTAGCGAGTATAAAATCTCTGCGCCCGCTCCCACAAAGTTTCGGCGTAGGCCGAAACGGGCATTCCATCCAGAAACCGGGAAATATCCTCAGCCAGCGCTGACACGCTCGCGTAACGTTCCGAAGGGCTCTCTGCAGCCGCCTTTTCGTAAATCGCGCGGAGGGCTCGCGGAACGCGAATCGCTGTTGTGTATTTCGTCGGAGATAGAATCGCCTGCAGTAATCTTCCAAGGGAAAAAATGTCAGTGCGTACGTCCAACGAAGAAGACTTGCCTTGTGCTTGTTCCGGTGACATAAATCCCGGCGTACCCAAGATCATTCCGTCGTGAGTTCCCGATGTGATTTCCGTCTCGCTGTTTTCGGCAACAGTGCCGGATAGAGGCTTCGCTGAACCGACGGTTTCGTCGAAACTACCACCAGAATCCGGTCGCAATATTTTCGCCAGACCCCAATCTATGACCAGCACTTCACCGAAAGCGCCGACCATCACGTTCGAAGGCTTCAGGTCGCGATGAAGAATTCCGCGCGAGTGCGCGAACGATACGGTTTCGCAGATTCGCAGAAAAAGGCGCAAGCGTTCGGGAGGCGACGACGAGCTATTGAGAAATTGATCGACACGCGAACCTTCCACAAACTTCATCACATAAAAAACGCGCCCGTCGGCCAAAGTGCCGGCATCATGCACCGGAACAATGCCCGGATGTTCGAGTTGCGCGAGCACGCGCGCTTCGCGTAACAGACGTTCTTCCAATGCGTTATGAGGGTCCGACGAATCCAGCACTTTGATCGCAACGCGCCGGTTCAGCGTCTTATCTTGCGCCGTGTAAACAGCTCCCATGCCACCGCGCGCCAGAAACTCGTGCAGGACGTAACGCCTACCGGAAAATTCCGGCAGTGCGCCCGCGCTTCGCAGTCTTTCCACCGTCTTGTCGTTCAGAAAACGGCTCATGGGTTTCCGCCAAACAGTGTTTTACATTCGCGCGCGAATTCCTCGTCCGTCGCGCAAATCGCCCACAATCGCTCCTTCGCAAATCGTCGGAACTCGCGCCGGGCCCACGCCAGTTGGTTGGTCACGTCGCTGACCGAGAGGCCACGCGATTCCGCCAGTTGTGAGTAGGACAGAGCCTCATCGCCAGAAAGATCGTAGGTTTCAAATAAAGAAAAAGTCGCCTGCCGGCCACGAATTTCGCAGAATTCCCGCAACTCTTCTACCGCAGACGCAAACAGGCTGCGAATCCACTCCTTCTCGAAAAATTCCTCAAACTGTTCCGGTGATGGTATGGACGCAGGATCAATTGTCTGCGCATTCAATTCGCCTTCCGCGGCGGGAAAGTCCAGAGCCAGATGCACCGCGTGTCCTCCGCGTTTTTGTCGTCGCGCATGCTGGATCTCGTTCAGTACAAAGCTATCCACACACAACCGGATGTAGGTCCGCAATCGGCTCTTTTCCGCATCAAAGCGCGACAGCAGATCACGCTCAAAAAGTTCAAGGAAAAAGCCCTGCGTCAGGTCCTGCGCCTCGTCCGGCGGTTTTGAAAACTTCAGGCGAATGTATTTGTAAACGGGCTTCCAGTAGGCGGCAAAAAGAACCTCCAGGGCGCGCGCCCGCTCCGCGGAATCATCGCTGCGCACGGCGGCGATGACCGACCATCGGGTTTGCGGAAAATTGCCGCCACCGGAGACGAAGGAAGGATCGAAGGCCATAACCCTCGGAAATATTCACTGACTCACGCCAGCGAGTCTACGCAGGGAAACTGAGGCAACGCAAGGGGGGCACAAAAGCACAGGGCCCATCGCGAAGCGGTATTCGTTCAATCAAGAATTGCATCAGAGTGTTGGTGTGCTTCGCGCCGATCGCTTTGCGTACGCCGATTTCGCGCGTTCGCTCGGTCACACTGACCAGCATGATGTTAATTACCGCGTGGATCCTACGGACCTACGGCGCCACTTCAGACCGCAAGTGCTTAGCCAGCTTTTCGATCCGTTTCAACTGCCCGTCAAGCTCTTTAGGCAATTGACCGTGGTTGACCCGGTCGATCCGCTCCGGAATCCCAGCCGATAGCCTTGCCAACTCCGCCGCCTCATCTTGTAAAAGCGCGGGCGAAGCAGCCTTTCTAGGGAAAGATACCGGCGGGTCGAAAGGAATCTCGAGCCGGCCTTTGTGGATGTTTGGCAGATTTTGAGCACCTGGCGCCGCGCCTTCGCAGAACGACGCGGCTAACAACAAACTGAGGTAAACGGAGAGGGCGGGCCTCCGCATAGACTAACCTCCGTCAAACGTAAATTGGCGGGATTGTACACCCCTGTAACGAGCAATGCTCATAAAAAAGGCGGAGAGCGATAGCTCTCCGCCTTGGCCTCGAAAGTTAGACGAGCTCTAAAAAGAAACTTTGAATCCGAACTCCATGGATCGTGGCGCTCCTAGAGCGAATACACCAGACCCCAGACCCGTAAGCAACGGAAGGCGCGTTGCTTTCGTGGCCCCATTGATCGAAGTGGACCCGCCGTCCAATGTACCCGCCAATAAGGCGTCCGGACCGTTGTAATTGTGACGATTGAAGAGATTATAGAAGGCAGCTTGTGGTTCGAAGCGCAGGCGTTCCCACTTGCGAACTGGCTTGATCGCCCATCCCAGCCTCACATCGAACGTAAAGAATGCATCGTTGCCGATGTTGCCGTTTGGTGCCATGGCCAGTTGTAGCTGAGGCTCTGCCGTGGCACAGTTTCCGACCGGGCTCAACGAAGGTGTTACCGCACACAGCTGTTGCAGTTGTGTTTGGGTAAACAGGCCCGCGTTAACAAGAGCCTGCCCCGCCGGTGTTAATTGATTTCCGAAGTTGTTGCTGTATTGCGTCAGGAACGAATTGAGATTCCCGGCCTTGATGTCTCGACCGAATGAGCCAATGTTCGAACCCGGCACCGGCGCTAGTGTCGTCTGTCCATCGCCTGCGGTATCGAATTGAAAAATGTCCTCCGCATCGCCCGGTGGCGCCCAGGTAATCGTTTGCGGCAGCGCTGTGTACCAATGAGTGATTAAGTTAAGCCGAACGCCCGCTGGCAACTCCATGATCACCCCAGCCGACAGCTGATGTGTGCGATCCAGCCCGTTGGGCCCAAAGAACCGATTCGGATTATCGTAATCGAGCGCGTTGTTGATAAAGTCCGCGTCGGTCGCCGTGCTGTTGTAACGCGATAGCGAATACGATATTTGCGCGTTGAAGTATTTTATCGCGCGGAACGGACTCTTCAGGTCGGAAGTTAGTTTCACCTGCATGGCGTTGTAGACTGAGCGTCCTACAGGTTCAAGGAATTGCATCTGCCCGAAGAATGGATTCTTCCCGGGGAACGCGATTTGTCCACCACCTGTGAGTACGCCGTTGGCATCTGTAACCGGAACGCCTCCAGTCGCGAAATTTCCGTCCGTCAAACCGTTGTTCGCATAATTGGCGATCGTTGCGCCATTCGCGATGGCACAGTCGATGCCCGGTGCACCTGCTCCGCAACCGAACGATGTGTTGGTCGCTGCGATTGCGGCTGACGCGCCGGCCGTATCAAGGAATTTGGCGTCACCGACGTGGTTTTCATCGATCGCCAGCAGCGTGTGGACTCCTACGTTGCGCAGATAGTCCACCGAAACTACGGTTCCGTGTTTGAGCTCACGTTGGAAACCAACATTCATTTGGTATGACCGTGGCGACTGGTAATTTGGAGAGTACAATGTCACTCCGGTAACTGCGGCGCCGGCTGCCAGAGCATTGGCCACGTAGCCGCCGTTGGCCTGAGCACCAGCTTGCGCAGTCGCCTGCTGAAATTGCTGTTGTAACGCAATCACCTGGGATGTGACATTGCCGATCGGCTGGTTACATAGGCCTGACGTGTCGACAACAGTTCCATCCGGAAGGTTTAGTGCGCCGCTCGGGCAAATGTCCTGCGTCAAGTTAAAGAGTCCAGTCGGCAAACGGCCCGGCCGGTCAAACAGGACGTTGTTAAACACGGCGTTTTCGTAATAGATGCCAGCTCCCGCGCGGATCGAAGTTTTTCCGTTCTTCCACGGATCCCATGCGAACCCCAATGTTCCGCCGACGTTATTGTCGGGTTGGCTTACGCGGCCACCGAATCCAGGCCGCACCTGATCAAGCAAATTCCCGGAACATCCTGGAAAACCAGGTGCAGTCACCGCTGAACAATCGATTGGCGGCAGATCGGCATCTGTGCGTCCCGTGTCGCGGTTGTATCGCACACCGTAGATCAACGTGAAATTGGGTTTCACTTTCCAGGAATCGCCCAAATACACCTGGAATCGCGTATCGAATTGGCCGCCGCAGTCCTGGCCGAACTCAGCAATCTCAGTGAAGCAACCCTGACCGTTGCCAAGTCGAATGCGCGAAACGGTGTAATTCAGAGGGTTGGCGGAACCGTCAGCGAAGGGCCCGCCAGCCGCTGCTGCCTCCGAAGCCGGCGTGAACGACGCGCGAATCGCCGGATCGATGCCATAGAAGCTCGCGAAACCGCCACCCAGGATCCGGTTCACGCCGAAGCCGAAGCGAAAGATATGGCTCCGAAACACTTTCGAACCGTCATATTTGAACTGCTTGTTTGACTGAAAGGTTTTTTGTGGTGCCAGAATATTTGCGCCAGAGCAAAAAATCTCGCCAGATGCGGTGCATCCAGTGCCGCCATTGCCGATATTGACCACCACACCCGGCGCTACGTTGACGATGTTCGTTCCGGTCACGGCATCGGTAATGCCATTGCGGAACTTCATGTACCCTACGCGGAAGCTGTGCGTAAACGTCCCGGTACTGAAGTCGACACCACCCCCATAGGAAGGTGTGTTGTCCAAATTTGCGAAGGGGCTAAAGGTTCCCGGCACGAAAGCGCCAACAACACTGTTTTGCTCGTAGGTATATTTGAAAAAGATTCGTACGTTCGAGGTTAAGTTGTAGTCCAGACGGCCCAACCACTGTTGGTCGCGAAACGGACTGTTGAATGAACTTGAAAGAGCCTGGAAGGGCGCCGGCACACTAACGCTCGCCAGCAAATCCTGTGTTGTCCGTTCTCCTGATCCAAATGCGAACAGCTTATCTTTGATTATTGGCCCGCCCAAACTCACACCATATTGTTTGCGATCAAACTTCGCTGGTGGTTCGCCGGTGTCCGCTGAAGTCGCATCGCCCCGATAATTGAAAAAACCGTCCCCATGAAGAGCATTCGTGCCCGAGCGCGTGGTGATGTTAACAGTTCCGGACGAAGTCAGTTCCGTTGATAAGTCCAGGCTCGATTGGCTCACCTGAAATTCCTTGATGCTGTTTACGGGAATATTTTGCGTCGTCGTTCCTACAGTCTCATCGGATATGTCCAGGCCATCGACCTCAATGCGCGCGGTGCGGCCAAAGCGGCCGCCGAAAGAGATGGAGGAGAAACCTTTCTTTGTGGGATCAAAATTACCGCCATCCTGGATCTGAACGCCGGGCTCGAGTTGTGCCAGATCCAGGAAATTGCGTCCGTTGATCGGCAGATTTTCGATTTGCGTGCTGGTCACCACACCTTGAATCGTTGTTTGCTCGGTATTCACAGCCAGCGCCGTCCCTTCAACCGTGACCACCGAACTTTCCGATCCGACTTCCAAGGTTAGGGTTCCCGGCGTAACGTTGCCAACCTGGACAGACATAGTCTGCTCCAGCGTTTTGAAGCCGTTTGCTTCAACTCGTACCACGTAATCGCCAGGCGCCAGCGGTCCGGAGTTGTAGGTTCCTGAGCTGGAGACTGTTTCATTTGTTTTGGCACCTGTTGCCTTGCTGGTGATCGTGACCTTAGCTCCGGATATGGTAGCCCCGTTTGGATCAAGGACCGTGCCTTGAATCGTTCCGGTTGAGATGCCCGCCTGTGCGTGGACAGACGGTGCTAATCCCCCTATGGCAAACAGAGCAACCATCAGACACAAGATGAGCGCAAAACAAGAAGATTGTGAGCTTCGCAAATTACACATTCCCGCCTCCAATTTTTCAACGGTTGGACACACTACTACTGGATACACAACTTCAGGTCGGGCTGGATTTTGTTTGCGGCGCAGACTTGTCGGATTCAGTTCATCCGAACACGGCTTTTATGGCGTCATGCGGACCTGGGCGGGAAACAAAATCTGCAAACACAATGACGCACGTAATGGCATCTCATTCCATGCAAATCGCTAGCCAAGGAAGGGAGCGAAACTAAATTGTGTGGAATGTTTGACTTATCTATAACGAAGAAATTGTCGATGCATAAGTTCTTTCAATATTCAGAATATATATAAATTTTCGTAAATGCCTGGCAGGGACTCCTATTACTTAGCTATACAAACATTCCGGTATGCGGCTTTCTCGATCAGGCAGGTTCTTCTTGTCGAAAATCTCGCCCTAATTTGCATGACGCAGCCGATCCACCAGCGATTGCGCACGCTGCCGCGCAATCCCGACAAATTTCGGGTCGGAGGAGATCTGTTCCAGCAACGGGATCAATCGTTGCGGCTCCGGCAGCAATCCGCGATTCAGGTCCGACTCAAACTGCAAAAGCGCATCATTAATTCCGAGCCGGTCGTAGCGAATACGCCGCTCCAGCAGCGCGTAATGCTCCTGCTGACGGGCCAGACCCTCGAAGATCTGCAGTAACTGCATCGCCGCCGAATTCAGTGTGTAGTTGAACTTTGTCTCGTGCGAGATTGCCCCTTGTTGCCAGCGAAATGTCTTTTCGCCCAGGTTCGCGATCTTCCGGTGAACGTCCAGGTCCTGTCCCTGAAATTCATTCAGTTGCTGCGTCAGCGCGAAGATCTTTGAACGCAGCGCCTCGCCCACTTCAAACGGCTGCGAGCCCGGATCCTCATCGAGCTGCCTGATTTCATAAGTCGCTGCGTTCGAATCGCTCTGCACCGTCACTTCGATGAATTCCGGCGAACTCCCTTGAAAAATCCGTCGAAAGGTCACCTTGGCGGCCCCTGGCCCGGGTCCCAGCCCCGAGGCGCCAGGAGCCGCGGCCACACGCCAAGTCGCTGAAACAAGGGGAAAAAGAACAGCCACCAGCAACACGCGCGCCATCAATATCATCAATGAATGTCGCTGGCTCATCGCGCCGGCTGGATCCTGGAGCTTTCTGCGTTCGCGCCGTGCGTGGTATTCCCCCGCGCTCTCACCGTTCGCGACGTTCCGTTTCCTGTGATTGCCGGTAGCGCAAATCGTTGCCGAAATTGTTCGTTCTGCATGTGGCACAGCGCCACCGCCAGAGCGTCCGCAGCGTCCGCAGGTTCCGGTATTTCGCTCATCTTCAACAGAGAGCGCACCATCATCTGCACGTGCCGTTTATCGGCATTGCCATATCCGGCCACCGAAGCCTTAATCAGGCGCGGCGCGTAACTATGCACCGTGACTCCATGTTGTGCGGCTGCCAGCAACACTACTCCGCGCACTTCCGCCAGTCGTAGCGCAGTTTTCACATTTAACGCGGAAAAAATTGACTCCACCGCCAGCGCATCCGGAGAAAAATCCCGCAACAATCCGCAGATCAACGTGTGCACCGCTTCGAGCGCTGCTCCTGCGGATTCTTTTCGCAGCTTTTCCGCCACTTTCAGTGCCCCGTAATGCACCGTGCGGCAGTTCCGGCCATCCGACTCCACAATGCCATAGCCCGTCGGCCCGGCAGCCGCAGGGTCCACGCCCAGTACACGAAACACAATTCGCCGCCCAGGAGATTCGCTCATCGCAAAAAGTGTAAAGCGAGGAACGTTTTGGTGCCAGTTGTTTGTACGTTTGTGTACGTTTTGCGGGCGCGGTTCTGTTCGTGGCATCGCATGAGTTCATCGTATGCGTGCTGGATAGATTTAATTCGCGCCAACCGCCGCTTGGATTTCGCTCTCGTCAATATCGAAATTCGCGTACACGTGCTGTACGTCGTCATGCTCTTCCAGCGCTTCAATCAGCCGCAGCATCTGCTTGGCCTGCTCGCCGGTTAGCTTCACATAGTTCTGCGGCACCATCGCCACTTCTGCGCTTGCCGGCGTAATTCCCGCCTTGGTCAACGCTTCCTTCACCGTCTCGATCGCTTCCGGCGGCGTCACGATGTACCAGCCCGAGCCGTCATCCTTCATATCCTCGGCCCCTGCCTCCAGAACCAGATCCATCAACTTGTCTTCGCTCGCGGCTTCCTTGGCCACCGTAATTTCACCCTTGCGATGGAACATCCATCCCACGGCTCCAGCCTCCGCCATATTTCCGTTGTTCTTGCCCATTACGTGACGCATTTCGCCCACCGCGCGATTGCGATTCGTTGTTACCACCTGAATCAAAATCCCAACCCCGCCGGGGCCGTACCCCTCGAACGTCACCTCGTCGTAGACTTCGCCCTCCAGCTGCCCGGTGCCGCGAAGAATTGCCCGCTCGATATTATCGTTCGGCATATTTTCGTTTTTCGCCGCAAGAATTGCGGTGCGCAAGCGAGGATTGGAGTTTGCATCACCGCCGCCAATTCGTGCCGCGATCGTCAGTTCGCGAATCAGCCGCGTAAACGCCCGGCCGCGTTTTGCGTCCGTAGCCGCCTTCTTATGCTTAATCGTCGCCCACTTGGAATGCCCAGACATGACGGTTCCTTCGTAAACCAGAATTTCGTTCAGCCCCGCCTTGCCGGGGAAGTGTCTGCGGAGACTTGCGATGAACCGTAGCCCCTGAGAGTTACGGCCTAGACTTTGCAAGTTTAGCACAGCAGTTTAGCGCTTCGAAACCCAGTTATACTCGGAACCAGAGGCCATCAGTGCGTGAATCGGCGACGGAATCTGTCTTCGAGGCGGAGCTAACTCACGCCAAACAGTGTATGTCCCCGTGCCATTTCAAGGTTTTGGCGGTCGCTGCGCATCCGGTGCAGTATATGGCGCCCATTTTTCGCCGCATGGCGGCCGAACCTCAGCTCGATCTGCAGGTGGCCTATTGTTCTTTGCGCGGAGTAGAAGCGGCGGTCGATCCCGATTTTGCCACCAGCGTCAAATGGGATGTGCCGCTCTTGCAGGGATACTCATGGACCGCCATTCCCAATAAGGGCTCGGGCCGGGAATCCTTTTGGGGTCTGAACAATCCCGGTCTGTCCAAACTGGTACGCGACGGAAAATTTGATGCCGTGTTGTGTTTTGTCGGCTACGTTCGCGCATCTTTTTGGATCGCTCGGCGTGCGGCAAAAGCTTCTCACGCTGCTTTCCTGTTCGGTACCGACGCGCACAGCCTCGCCCCGCGCGACGGCAAAGCCTGGAAAGTTGCGTTCAAAAAAACTTTTTGGCCCTTTCTTTTTCGCCAGGCCGACCAGGTGATTGTCCCTTCCACCGGCACTTTTGAAATGATCGAAAGCCTCGGAATTCCCGCGGAAAAAATTACCCTCACTCCCTACACCGTTGACAACGCTTGGTGGAAGACTCAGTCTGCGCTCACGAACCGCGAAGCCACCCGCGCAAGTCTGGGCGCCACGTCCCGGCAAGCCATCATTCTGTTCTGCGCAAAGCTGCAACCATGGAAGCGCCCGATGGACTTGTTACACGCATTCGCCGAATCCGGGCCCGAAGGTTCTATTCTGGTGTTCGCTGGCGAAGGTCCGCAACGCGCTCAACTGGAAACCGAAGCGGCAAAACGGGGAATCCAGCACCGCGTTAAGTTTTTAGGTTTTGTAAATCAATCTCAATTGCCGGCGTTGTACTCGGCGGCAGACGTGCTCGTGCTTCCGTCCGTCTATGAACCGTTCGCGGTGGTCGTGAACGAAGCCATGTGCTGCGCTTGCCCGGTAATCGTCAGTGATCAGGTTGGTGCCGCTCGCGATCTTGTGGCACCCGTAAACCCGCAATTTATTTTTCCGGCCGGCGACGTACCGGCGTTAGGAAATGTTTTGCGCCTCGCATTCTCCGATCGCGAGCAATTGCGCGAAGCGGGCCGCCGCGGCTTTGATTACGTCGAGACGCATTCGCCGCAAAGAATCATCGCCGCGACCGTCGAGGCGATCAGCAAAGCTGTTGAGGCCGTACGCCATGAGAAATAACAATTTTCTCGCATTAACACTGCTCCAGTTCGCAAATATTCCGGCACGGAGCCCTTTTCCGTGCGCATAGCGCTCATTACGCCATTTTCCCCGGAACTTGGCGGCGGCTCCGCTCAGTTGCGCAGCCACCTCCGTTACCTTCCTGAACTTGACGTGCAATGGTATTACCTCGCGAACCAGCCTGCCGCGAACGCAAACTCACAGCACAAGTACAAGTGGCTCGGCCCCCGCCTCACAACGGCTGAGCTGCTCAGCGACTTGAGTGCGCGCACTGGATTTTTGCCCGGATCGAAATCGCGCGTAAGAAATCTGGTCGGCCAGATGGACGCCGATCTCTATTGGGTGGTCGGCCACTTCGAAGGCATTTCCGTAGCGTCTGAACTCATCGCGCAAGGCAAGAAAGTTCATCTGACTATCCACGACGATCCCTTCGGCACCTGGATTCGATCGCAACGCTACGCAATGTTCCGCCCTCTCCTGCGCAAGACTTTTCCCCGGCTGCTGCAAGCGGCGCAGAGCATCGACCTCACCAGTTGGGGTATGCGAAACCTGTATCGTCAAAAATACGACGTGAAATGTTTCGCGTTGTACCTGCACGTACCGGCGTTACCGCAAGTAACCGCGTCTCCGGATCCAAGCTATCTAACCATCGGCCATATCGGCACTCTTTACCATCCGGAGCCGTTCCTGCGCTTCGTGGCGGCCTGCAAGAAACTTGCAGCACAAGAAAAACGCCAACTGCGCATTATCCGCATCGGCTCTTCGCCGGAAATGGATGCCATCGCGACAGCCGACCGCGAGATCTTTGCCTCGCACGACGATTTGACTGAAGAAAACGCCATTCCCATTCTCGCCGCGTGCGATTTGGTCTACGCTATGTATCCGGGCGGAAAAAAATACGAATTATTTCGGCACACTAGTCTTCCCATCAAAGTTTCCACCTACGTGCAAGCGCAAAGGCCGATTTTCGCCCACACGCCTCGCGATAGCACGCTTGCCTGCATCGTGGCTAAGTATAAAATCGGGCAAGTCTGTGAGAGTCAGCGCGAAGACGAAATCGCCAGAGACATTCGTACTCTCCTCGATCGTTCCGTGCCACACCACAACTTCGAACGCGCCAGAAGCGAGCTCATGGGCTCGGACCAGGTGCAACAGCTCGCTGCCGCCCTTCGCGGCGAGGACTGGCAACACTTTCCAGAATCAGATTGCCGTGATTTCAATCCCGCCGTCGATCGCCCCGCCATGCTACGCTGAGATGGTGTCGTCGCTCGCGATTCTGCTCGCATTCTTAGAGATGAGATAGCCCGTGTCTGGATTCCCGAAATCCCCAGCCAACGTTGGTTCCCGCACGAAATTCTATTCGGCAATCGCTCTTTTTGTTTTTGCGCTGCTGGCCGCGTTCCAGATATCGCAGTTTGTGTTGGACAACGATTGGAACGGCCTCGGCTTAATCGTTATCGGCATCCTGGGTCTGGCATTTGCAATTCGCATTTTGAACAACTGGCGCCAGGGCCTGTACATTTTTTTTGGCTGGCTTTTCTTCGAGGATTTCGCGCGCAAATACCTCGGCAACAATATGGCCATTTATTTTGCCAAGGATTTTTTGGTCGTATTGGTGTATGTGTCGTTTCTCCTAGCGCGCCGTAAATCCAGGGAAAAAACCGTGTTTCGCCCTCCGTTCCTCGCGCCGCTTCTGGTTTTTGTTTGGTTCGCGGCCGCCCAGGTTTTTAACCCAGGCTCCACCAGCGTCTTCTATGGTGCTCTTGGGCTTAAGCTTTACTTTTTATATATCCCATTGATGTATCTGGGATATTCGCTCATCGATACTGAGCAGGACCTCCGCCGTTTTTTCATGTTTAATGCCGCTTTGATCCTCTTCGTTTCATCCCTGGGAATCGCGCAATCCATTCTTGGACCTACCTTCTTAAATCCCGCGGTCATACAGGAGGATATTCGCGACCTAAGCACTTTGTATCGCGTATCCCCGATCACCGGATTGATTGCTTATCGTCCCACGTCCGTTTTTGTCAGCACCGGCCGCTTTCAAAATTTGATCATCGCCAGTTGGATGATTGTACTCGGTTTCGGTGGTTACCTGATCCTCCGCACCAGAAAGGGCAGGATCGCCGCCTTCACTACGATCGGCGTACTCGCGGCTGCGGCGCTGATGAGCACTTCTCGCGGCGTGTTCATGTGGTGCCTAGGCAGTTCCCTGGTAATTATGGCGGCCTTCGTCTGGGGCGCTCCGTGGAAACAAAAAGAGGTGACTCGCGTCATTCGTTCGATTCAGCGTGTGATCTTGCTTGGCGGCTTGGCTATCATCTCCCTTTCGGTCGTCTTTCCAGAAGAGGTTAACTCCCGTCTGGCCATCTATTCGGAAACCCTGAGCCCGTATAGCACCGCAAGTGAACTGGCTCATCGTACCCGTGATTATCCGCTGCGTAATTTCCTGGCTGCGTTTGATACGCCGCGTTGGATGTATGGCTACGGAACCGGAACCGCTTCCCTCGGTATTCAATACGTAGCGCGAATTTTGCACGCGCCTCCCACCGGCATAGGCGTCGAAAATGGCTATGGTCAATTGGTCATAGAAATGGGAGTTGTCGGGCTGCTGCTTTGGCTCGTTCTCGGCGCCGCAGTCTGTCTTTCGGCTTGGAAAATCGTCATACGGCTGCGCGGTTCGCCTTGGTTCCCACTTGCTTTCGTCATCTTTTGGTTTATTTTTGTGGTCTTTTTTCCAATGGGCTACAACAGTATTGCCTTTTATCAAGATTTCTTGGTCAACGCCTATTTCTGGATTTTGGTTGGGATTTTGTTTCGGCTGCCCAGCCTCGCTCTCTCTTCCCAATTCGCCACCGAACCAAACCCGGTATCCCGATTCGCCAATGTCGAACCGCGTGTGCCTGCCAGTCCCGCCGCCGTTTGAGGCCGACATTGGGTTCGCAGCGTAGCATCAGCCTAAAGACGAGAACTGGCGCCACCATCTCTCCGTGCGCTCGCTCCCGCATGGCATAATGGTTCGGGATGTACAGACGCTGATGAGTGAAGAAGTGCTGACAGTCGGACTTCGACATGAAGTCATCTTTTCCGTAGGGAATACCAAGACATGAACTGGCTACTCCAGAATCTTGGCCCGCGCTTTCGTTTTGCCTTGCGCCATCCGCGCTATGCGGCGGCCTCTCTCTTTCGCGAAGTAACCCTCGCCGATGAGCGATTTCTCGCCTCCATCGCGGGTGTTTCTCCTTCTCGTATTCGCTCATTCCTGGACGAGCCCGTAAATACGCCGTCTTTCGTAGAATGTCTTAACGAAGCGGCCGCGTTTTTTCACAACACGGAGGTTGAGAGCGCTGACCTCTACGCCAAGAAAATTCTCATTCAATATGCTGCCGTTCGCGCCTTCGCTCCCGAGATGGTGGTTGAAACCGGCGTAGCCAGCGGCGTGTCCACATCATATTTGCTTCTCGCACTACGGAAAAATGGTCATGGCATCTTGCACTCAATCGAAGTCGGCGATCCCCACTATCTCCCGCCTGGCAAGGTCCCTGGCTGGATCGTTCCCGATTGGCTCAAGTCCAACTGGTTTCTTCACATCGGAGATTCCCGCACACTCCTTCCTCCGCTTCTGCAGGAGCTCGGCTCCGTCGATGTCTTCATTCACGACAGCCTTCACACCTACGACCACATGCTCTGGGAGTTTCGCGCCGCTTTTCCATATATTCGCCGCGGCGGCCTGCTCTTTTCCGATGACGCTGCTTGGAATCCCGCCTTTCGGGAATTTGCGGCCGAGGTCCGCGCCAGCCGTGCACGCATTCTTCGTGGTGTCGGGTTTCTCCAGAAGAATTCTTCGGAGAAGGCACCTAAGTGACTTCTGCCAGGGAACGAATTTATAACAACTACCTATAACCCTTCCAGGAATAGCCTCTAGGACGCTTGCAGAGGTAAGGTGTGATCGCAACGCACCATCGCGCCTTTGTTATACTGGCGCGTCTATGGATGGGCGCGGCACAAAATTATCAATCGTCGAAGCGCTCCTGTGTCTCTGGGTGATCGCCGCGCCCATCTGGTATCTGTTTCAATTCCAGCCGCTGCTGGCATTTTTCGCCACGAGATTTCTTCACAAGCAATGACTCCCTGGCACACGCTTGGCTTGTGCTCGGCGCTGGCATTCTCCATATTGCTTTTCTGCGGCCTCGGCGCAGCGTTTCTGCGCATACTGAAAATCACGAACTTCAGCTCGTTCGATACACTCCTCTTTTCCGCGGCCACCGGAACGATTCTGCTCGAGTTGGCCGTCAGCGCCGGCGAACTCGCGCCAAGCATTCGTACCGGCATTCTAATCGCCGTAGCGCTCGCTGCGCTGCTTGCTCTTGCCGGTGTGCGGGCCACGCTCGCCGTACTCCAACAAGTTTTACGCAAGCTACGAGGTCTGGGGGGAATCGAAAGACTGTTCGCCGCGTTATTTCTGCTGGTATTGGTGCTGCAAGGCTTCGCATCGCTTGCTCCACTCACCGGCTCGGACGCTCTGCATTATCACTTCACGACGCAAGCGCTTTATCTCGCGGAAGGCTTTCATGCGCCGTGGTCTCTATTGCACGGATTTTTCTGCGGCCTCAGCCATCAATTGATTCTCGCCGGCCTCGCGCTCGGCAGCGCGCAACTTGCACAGGGCTGGCTTTTTTTCGGCGGCGCGTTGGGTGCGCTAGCCACGCTGCGCCTCGTGCAATTGTGGGTCGGCGGCGTATGGCCCTGGCTAGCCGCGCTGGCCTTTGCGCTTACTCCGGTAACATTCTGGCAAACCACCGCGGCAGGCGCTCCCGACATTTGGATGTGCACGTTCGTTCCGCTGTGCCTGCTGGCAATCTTGCAAGCGCGTGTCAATTCGTCTTCAAAATTCATTGTCCTGGCTGGCATGCTTGCAGGCGCTATTGCCGGAACAAAATATACGGGACTCATTTTTGCCGCCGCGTTGCTCGTGGCCTTGCTGTTCGCATTTCGATCGGCTGGTCACGGTTCGGTAGCGAAGGGCTGGCTCTTCTTTGCCTGCGCTACTTCCGTTGGTATTTGGCCGTATGCGCGTAATTGGCTCTGGACCGGCGATCCATTATTTCCATTTTTATTTTCGCGTACGCAACATGCCGGCCCGCTTTTCAACGCAACAGCCGTCAGTTCGATCTTGTTGGATACCGGCACATCCCATGTTTTCAGTTTGTGGACGCTCTTGAAGTTCCCGCTGTTTGCCGCCGTGGATCAAAGTCACCTCGGCCCCTGGCAGCTTCTTGGACCGTTGGTGCTAGTTTTCGCGCCGTTCGCAATTTGGCAGTGCCGCAACAACGCTGAAGGACGAATCGTACTTCTGGTTTGGTTTCTCGGTGCGCTGGGAATCGCTGCAACCTCGGCCATGTCGCGATTTCTGCTGCCGCTGCTGCCCGTTGCGCTGGGAACAAGCCTTGCTGGCATTGCATTAATGACCGAGAGGCGTTGGCGCGTTCTGCGAGCGCTGTCTCTGCTGATCATCGGTGGATTCATTTTCGCCGGCTTCTCCGCGATGGTTGTTTATTCGCGCGCAGCGTGGTCTGTAGTTGCAGGCCGCATTACCACCGAAAGTTATTTACTGGCAAATTCGCCGGACTACCAGCGCACTCAATTTCTAAATCGCGAGGTCGAGCGTCTCGGTCAGCCCGGCCGCGCGCTGATTTTTGTTCACCACCTGTATTACGCGCGTGTTCCGTACTTCAACGGCGACCCGGAGGGCAGTTGGGAAATGAATCCACTACTGCTCGATTCCTCCGCCGCGTGGGCGCGTCTTTTTGTGCGCCACAGGATTCGCTTGGTGCTGAAATCACCGGAGTATCCCCGGGCGCTAGCTGCTTCTCTTGCACGCCTTGAGAACGACGGCCTGCTGCGGCCCTGCGCTTCCGGCGAGGTGGAAAGCTTCTCCGGGAACCGGCTGCAGGGCGCTCGCGTCCGCGAGCCGATCGCGCTATATTGCGTACAAACCAACGTAAAGACGCCGAACTAACGCGGAGAATCTTGCTTGCGCTTGTCGCATCACGGCACAGATGCGCTACGGTCCTGCCAAAGAGTTTGCGGTGATGCTTGCGGAGCCAGCCTCTCTTTAACCCGCAGAATCGGCCGTTCCATCAAATGATAAGACGCGATGGCGATCGCCAACGGCACTACGATCGCCAGCGGCATGGTTCGCATCGCGCCCCACGAAGGTTTGTCCGCCGTCACGAACAATTCCTGCCACAAGTACAGCGAATAAGAAATCGTTCCTAAGTAGCGCAACAACTGGCTTCGCAACAGCGCCCCGATCCGGTTCTCGGGACAAAGTACAATTCTCTCCAGTAGCAAAGTCACGATAATTTCTGACACTGTAATGTGCAGCGGACGGGATAGCGCCTCGCCAAACACCGCCCACAGCGCAAGCAATCCCGCCAGAAGTCCTGCCGCGTAGCCTCGCGCCACTTGTCTCAAGTGAATATAGCCGCCGTTCGACGAACATATACACAACGCGAGGAACGCGCCGATCATTATGGAATCAAAACGAAAATAAGGGCGAACGTAAAATATTCCCCGCTCATACGAAAATAGGTTCAGTGCAATCGCGCAGCCCAGCCACGCCATCAGGCCGCCGCAAATGCATGCGACAATTGTCGCCGCCCGCCTCGCTGGCAGCAGAAAAAATGTCACCGGCCACATCAGGTAGAACTGTTCTTCCAACGACAGCGACCAGATATGTCCCAGCGAAAGGCTGCGCCCCACGATATTGCGCGCGTACAGCACGCACTCCAGCAATTCTTTTTTCGGTACGTCGGTAATCACCCCCAATCGCATCAGCACGATTACGCTGCACAAAAAAACCAGCAACGCCGGAGCCAGCCGCAAAATTCTCCGCAGGTAGAATTGCTTGAAGTCCACTGATCCGGTCACGCTTCGCTCTCTGTAGAGCACTCCCGTGATCAGGAATTCGCTCAACACAAAAAATAAAAGCACTCCCACTTGCGCCATGCTGAGCGCCAACGCCCTCGCTTCCGCACTTGCGCTGTGATATTCCAGCAGGTGTCCGGCGATCACCAGCGTGATGGCCACTCCGCGAAATCCGTCCAGTTCTGGAATGTGCTGGAATTTAAACCCGGGATTCGCAGCCGCTCGCGGTATGAATCTGATTGCGACCGCGGGCTTTTCTTTCTAAAGTCAGTACCGCGCTGAATGCCTGTGCATGTTTTCCCGGGGCCGACATTAAGTCTGGAGCGTAGCATCAGCTCTGACGCAAAAGTGCGCGCAACCGCCTAAAATCTTTCTCATTCGCCTGTAATTGCAATCTGTTTCAATTTGAAAAGCTCTCCCTGCGAACGGCCATCCGTATGTGTCGCTTTGCTCTTTCTCAATTTCGTCATTTCGAGCGAAGCGAGGAATCTCTCTTCCTCTTCCACCGCGCAACACCGATCCACCAGGACGCGTCCCTCATTTCTCAGCAATTTGTGCGGTATATTCAATCGTGCGCGCCTTCGAACAATCTCAGTCAAACAATTCCCATAACCAACGCGTGCCAGGCCACTGACGTGCGCATCGCCATAATTTCCCCTGCCGTGGACCGTCAGCACGGCACTGAACGCGCCGTCGCCGAGCTGCTTGATCGTCTTTCCACTCAGCACGGCGACGCGATTGACCTCTACGCGCAAAAGGTCAGCGACTTAAGCTGCAAGCCGGAGTCCGCGGCCGGCGCAAACAACGCCGCAAAAATTATTTTCCATCGCGTCAACTCTTTCCCGGCGCCCCATCTCATTCAGTTTCTCGCCTGGCTCTTGTTGAATCGCTGGGCGCGCTGGCGGCGCCAAAGTGCGACTCACATCCTTCCGGACATAATTTTTTCGCCGGGCATCAACGCCCTCGATGCCGACGTCATTTTGGTCCACGCGGTTTTTCATCGTATTGCCGAACTGCAACGGGCTCACGATACCGCCGGCATTCGCGGCTTGCACCGCAAGCTCTACTATTCGCTGATGTGCGCCCTGGAACGCCGCATTTATTGCAATCCCGGCGTCACTCTAGCCGCGGTCTCTCGACACACTGCGGCGCAACTTGCCCGCTATTTCGCCCGCCACGACGTAACCGTAATTCCCAACGGCGTGGATGCGCGGCATTTTTCACCGGCGGCACTCGCAACCATGCGTGAACGATACCGCCGCGAATGGGAATGCTCGCCACGCGATTTTGTTCTCCTGCTGATCGGCAATGACTGGCGCAACAAAGGCCTGAAAACTCTATTGCAAGCCGTCGCTCAGTACGTTGCTCAGAATCCGGCTCAAGACAACGACATCCCGCTCCGCCTGCTCGTCGTCGGTCAGGATGAGCAAGCCCCTTTCCGTCTCGCAGCCCAAAAGCTCGGCATCGCGCAGTACGTTCAGTTTTTCGCGTCGGTGCCTGATGTCAGAATTTTCTACGGCGCGGCTGACGCTCTCGTCGCGCCTTCCCTCGAAGACTCTTTCAATCTCCCGGTTCTCGAAGCCATGTCCTGTGGATTGCCTGTGATCATCAGCCGGGTTGCGGGCATTGCGGATTGGCTGGAGCATGGCAAGGATTCCATCGTTCTCGAAGATCCGGAAAACCAGGACGAACTGGCCGCTGCCATCCGCTTGCTGGCCGCCGATCCGTCGCTGCGCGAAGCCATCGTGGCCAACGGCTTGCGCACCGCCGCCAAATTTTCCTGGGATTCTCACGCCAACGACTTGCGAAAATTATTGGTCGCCGCTGCCGCGAAAAAATCGCGCCACGGCTCAGCGCAAACATCAGTTTGAATTTCTCGCCCGCAGTTGCGCCAGCACTGCTTTCCGTGTTGCCTCCAGCGTAAAAATCAAAGACTCTTTCGGCACGGCCGTCACGAACGGCCCGATCATCCAGCCCAGCCCGGCGGGGATATCCCTGGAAAGCGAAACCACTTCGCTCTGTACGTACACGCCGCTATCTTTTTCCTCCAGGCGCCACCAGGTTTCCATGCCCCACAAAAAGCCGTTGTCTTCGTCGCGCGGTTTTTCCCGCTCTTTCGACTTGCCCGGATTTTCCACTTCCGCCACATGCGTGGCGCTGCTGCGGCTGTGCGCGCGCACGTTCGAATCGCGGTAATAATTTATTTCGTGCTCCGTATTCAGCACCACCGTGATCACTTTCTGTCGCCGGAACCGCATCAAAACCCGAAAATGATCGCCATCGTGCGCCTCGATTTGCGAACGCACTACGTCCGGCGCGTAATACTCCGCCTGACGGTTGTAATCCTCGAGCACACGCAGAACGTCGTCCAGTCGCGCTCCGGGAACGAACACCAGCCCTTCCCAATGATGAATCAGGCACTCCGGGCATGGGATCTCGCTCCCCGCTTTGCGCGTCGTGCGCTGCTCCAGCTGAATTTCGCCACGACCCAAATCTGTGTAAGCCTTTTTCCGCGCCGCCTCTGCCAGCGAATCCACCCAAAGCAAATTCGTTCCGCGCTGCAACTCGGAATTGTTCCGGCTGTCGGTCGCGCGGACATACCGGGCAAACGCCTCGGAAATCTTGCTATCGTCTCTGCCTGGTACGCGAAACGGCGTGGGAGATGAATTCAGGGAGATCGGCTCGACGCCGCACACTAGGACGAAGCAAACCAGCACGAGGATCGCTATCAAGTTTGTCTGCCGAGGATTACAAGCGGCCACTCGGTCGTCAGCCTTCAGCTGTCGGAAGAAGACTCCAGTTCCGTCCCAGCCAGTTCTATGAAGCCTTCGTAAGTCATTGATTTCAGGCATGCTCGTTTAGCCCACTGCCCAGTCCAATGCATGCGCACTGCCGTCGGTTTTTTCGCCAGGGAGGGCACGGCTTCTGTCGTGGCCATGGAACGAGCTTAAGATTACGGGCGGCTTCAGCCGCTGAGGGTTCCCTGCAGAATGTTCTAGATTTCCGAATGATCCAAGCGGCAGCATGAAGAAGAACAGAAGCGGGTTGGGTAGCTCGCACACGGCCCCTTGCGGAGCCGCTGTCCCCGCGCGGCCCCCAACCCGTTGTAACAAGTTACTGGCAACGCCTATTTCTGTGAATGGCCCGTCGGAGCCAGAGGACAGGGTACGCAAGTCGTGGTACGTAGCTGCCAGTTACTACTACGCGGAAATCGTGCTTAACTCCAGCTATATCAATAGCTTAACACTAGTACTACGCAAGTTTCGCGACCTCCTCAAAAGACGAAATTCTTGCCTAGCATTTAGCCGGGAACAAACTCACTGAAGTTCAGCACTGTCGGTCGGCCAAGATTCCAATTATGGCCTGAAGCCCAAGTCCACATCACAGGCAGAAGAAAACAGAAGAACAATCCTCTACTCTCCTGTTCTCTTCTCGTTCGTTTTATGCCAGGTCTGAATCCACAACCGCCAGCGCGTTCTTCCCGCGAACGAATTGCACGTCCGTAATTCCCAGGACTTTGCGCAGTTGATCCGCCGGCACCTTCATCGGTCCGGGTGAATCGGCCTTGCCGGGCGCCGGTTGAGGGAACGCGGTTGACGCTGCCGTGTGAAATGTCACGTTGCCTTCTACCTTTTGCATGATCTGGTGGATGTGCCCGTTCAGAACCGTCACCGATCCAAAGCCTTTCATATAGGCGAGTGCCTGCGTCGCGTCGTCGGTTCCCCAGCCCCATTCCGGGTAAACGCTCCACAGCGGTATGTGCGCGAAAACCACGATCGGGGTGCTCTTCGAGCGCTTTTTCAGGTCGTTTTCCAGCCACTCCAACTGTTCCGCGCCCAGCGTGCCCAGCCCGCCAGCCTTCAGGTTCATCACATTCACCAGGCCGATAAAGTGCACGCCGTTCTTATCGAAGCTGCGCCAGCCCGCGCCCTGTGACCCTTTGCCGTAGCGATCGCGAAACTGCTGGCCGTCGTCGTTCAGCACATCGTGCTCGCCGGGAACGAAAAATACTTCCTTTCCGGTGCCCTTCAGGATCTGATCCACGGCGTCAAATTCTTCCGGCTTGGAAAGATGGCTGATGTCGCCGGTGTGCAGCAAGAACTCCGGCGCGTTGGACAGCCCCTTGATTTTGTCGACCGCCGCTTTCAACGTTCCCGCAACATCGGGATTGGCCGGTTTGTTGAATCCCATGTGGCTGTCGCTGATTTGCACAAATTGCAGCTCGCCTTTGCTCGCCGCTGGATCGAATTCCCCCAGCCGGCTCAGGCTGAACGATTTCAGCACGCCGCCGCTCATCACGCAAAAAGTCCCGGTGCCGGCCCACGCCATGCACTTCAGGAAACCCCGGCGATCAATACCGTCATGGTTATGGTCAATCAGAAGTTCGTCTTTCATCTTGTCGCTCATCGTTCTCCTCTTTATCTGCCGCGATTGCGCCTGGCCGGCCGCTCGCGTACGCGTTGCAAGATGAAAGACTGAGCCCGCCCCTCCTTTATTCCAGCGCTAGGACAGGAGCCGGCTGTAAAAGGTAGAATGTTGGGAACTGGACAAATAAGAGCGAACTTTGGCAAATAATGGGAATAAGATGACCGGTACGCCAGTCTATACCCGTGAGAGGGAGTCCGTACGTGCTGGAGCCTGCTGATCGAGAGCGCTTCGAGCGTTTGGTCATGCCGCATCAGGATGCCGCGTTTAACCTGGCGCGCTGGCTGTTGCGCAGCCGCGCCGACGCCGAAGACGTCACGCAGGAAGCCCTGGTGCGGGCGTTTCGATTTATCGCAGGCTTTCACGGAATCGACGCGCGCGCCTGGTTGCTGCAGATTGTGCGCAACTCTTGCTACACCTGGTTGGAGAAAAATCGCAGGTCCGATTTGACCACGGAATTTGATGAAACCATTCATTTGCAGCCCACACAGTCTCCGGAGGCGGCAGCGGTGGCATCTAATGAAAGAGAGCGATTGATGAAAGCGCTGGAAACTTTGCCGGCGCGTTCGCGCGAAGTCCTGGTCCTGCGCGAACTCGAAGGCTGTTCTTACAAGGAGATTGCTACCATCACTTCGATTCCCATTGGCACTGTAATGTCCACGTTGGCAAGAGCCCGCGATGGGCTGAAGCGTGTTCTTAATCCTTCCGCCGGACGCGATGCCGGTGGCAAGGAGGTGCACCGTGACCTGTGAAATTTCTCAAGCGCTGCTGCACGGATACCTGGACGGGGAACTTGATCCGCTCCGCGCGCAGGAATTCGAGCGCCACCTCGAGTCCTGTTCACCGTGTATCGCGCAATTGGAAGAGCAGGAATCGTTGCGCGCTTCGCTGCGTGCGGCAAAATTGTATGAGCGCGCACCCGTGGGGCTGGGCAAGAAAATTCAACGCGAGATTGCCAACACCAGGGTGGAATCGGATTATCAATGGTCCTGGGTGCCGATTTTCCGTTGGCTGGCAACCAGCGCGGCGATTATCCTGGTGCTGGTGGTTACCTACTTCGGGGCCGTGCGGTTTTTCTCCGGAAGTTCTGTAGTTGAGCAGGCTGCGTTGACCGAAGTCATTGATGCGCATGTCCGTTCGTTGCAGCCGGGCCATTTGACGGATGTCACGTCCACCGATCAGCACACCGTAAAACCGTGGTTCGATGGCAAGCTGAATTATGTCCCTCCGGTGCGCGATTTTGCCGAAAACGGATTTCCGTTAATTGGTGGGCGGCTCGATGTTCTGAACGGTCGCAGCGTCGCGGTTCTGGTTTACGGCAGGCGCAAACACTTCATCAACGTATTCGTGTGGCCGGATTCACCCAACGATTCCGCGATTGTCGCAACCGGAACGCGCAATGGCTACCAATGGAATTATTTGCGCGCGCACGGAATGGAATTCTGCGTGATTTCCGACGTGTCAGCGACCGATCTGCACGACCTGTCGGAACTACTGCAGGAATAACTGGAATCCTGAGCCGTCTCCGAAAGCCAACTTCAAAATTCGTTATCAAAAGCCGTCATTCCGAGCGCAGCGACCAAAGGTTCCGACCTTGTCGGAAGGAATCTCTCTTCGATCGATCCAACGGCTCAACTTTTCGTGACCAATGCGCCGATGTCAGTTGATGGTCTTAATTATTCTTGCTCGCCGAGATCGCGGCCTTGGGCATTTGTTTCGCGTAGATCAGGTGCAGCGTGACGCTGCGAGTTTGTCCGGTGTGGATGGTGACGTTTTTCTCCCACTCGGAAAAAATTCCGTTGGCCGACGCGCGCAAATCGTAATTGTCCGCCGGCAATTTGGTAATCGTGAATCGCCCGTGCGCATCGGTATGCACAGCGTGCGCGGCATTCCCGCCCGAGGACTGATAGCTGACCGCGGCATGCGCAACCGGTTTGTCGTTAGGGCCAATCACCACGCCCGTCAGCACGCTGGTCCCTTTGGCCTCACGCGAAGCAAATACCGGCCGGGTAGCGAGCAAAGCGCCGGTCATCAGTATTAAAATTGCGGCAAGTAAGTAGACAAAACGTTTCATCGCGATGCGCCTCCGCGTCACCCTTAATTGTATTTTCAAGGCCGCCTCACCGGCACGCGCAAGCCAAATTTGTGCTCCAGCAAAACCTGTCACTCGGTACAGGTGCACCGAAGCCGCTGACGCAAAAAGTCAGAGCGACGCTTCAAGGTGCAATTCGTCGATCATATTTTCCAGTTGCGTCTGCGCCGCGTCGCGCTGGATTTCGGTGTCCTGGATTTTCTTGCGCAGCGTGGCAAGCTGCGTCTCTTGGTCGTCGAGCTGTCTTGTGTAGCGCTGCAGGAGCGCTTTTTCTTCGGCGCTGCCGCGCAACGCTTTCATGTTTTCGCGCAGGCGGCCCTGATCGTCCACGATGCGGTCTATATCCTTCTGGCGGTCTTCCATTTCCTGTTCGAGTTTTTGTACAACGGCCTTTTGCGTTGTGATTTTTTGCAAAGCCGCTGCCATCTCCGGAGTGAGCGCGCCATTTTTCAGGAACAGTTGAATTTGATCCGGTCCGAGGTCGGCTATTTGATAGACTGCAGAAACAGGCCGCACCTCTTCGATCGGCAATGTCGACGTCGCTTTCGCCGCCAGGCCGACGCGAAATCTATAGGTCCCAGGCGATTTTTCTTCAGGTTCTTGCGCGCCCTTTTTCAACCTCCATCCGGGGCGAGCTGGATGCTCTACCACCAGCGTTCGAGCGCTGTCCTCCTGACTGCGAACCGTGTACAGCGTGCGTTGTTCTTCTTCGCTGATTTGTGTCAGAACGCCTTTCGAAATTTTGGCGAGCGTGACGTGTTGCGGACGGCTGTTCTGCACCGCTTCGACCAGGATGCCGAGGTCGCTGGCGTAGGACAGCAGCCGGCGCTCGCCGGGTTTCAAAGGATCAGTCAAGCCCTCGCCGGCAAATACTTCGTTGTCCAGCACGCTGAAACTTCCGCCGTCGAAAGTGAGCGGGCTGGTGTTTTTCACCCAGATCGCACGCAGCGGTCGGCCGGCGCCGGAAGTTCCGCTCCACAGGGAAACTTTTTCGGCTTCGATTTCGGTTTGAGCGATCGGTACCAGCGCGGATTGATTTTTTCTTAGCGTGACGCGATCTTTAAGTTTGTATTCAAAAAGATCGCCAAGGCCGGCTCCATTTGCCGCTGCATTCATCTGCGCGAGGGAATTTTCGACTGTGCCCGGCGTGAGCATCGCCAGGTTTTCAACATTTCGCCCGTTAATGCCGGTGCGAAATGTTCCTCCTGCCGCGCCGCCCACTCCACCGCCTTCTCCGGCGCCAAAGCCTGTTGAGGAGCGCGGCCGGTTCGCGACGCCAAGTTTACCGTAGTTGGAAAGACTGCCAAGTTGCTCGGAGTTGGTGCTCACGCTGGCTGTACTGGCACTCACTTCAACGGTCTCCGTAGCGGCACCCAGTTGCAACTGTGAATTGACGACGTTGTCGCCCGGGCCGACATTCAAGGCCACCAGTTGATTTTTCTTGAAGCCGATATGCTCTATTTCCGCGCGATAGTTTCCGGCCGCAACTCCTTCAAAGGAATACTGGCCGTTGCTGTCGGTGTTGCTTTGCGCTATGACGCGGCCGTTTTCATTCTTCAGAGCCACACTGGCTCCAGCAATAACCGCTCCAGATGCATCTGTGACTTGGCCGCTCAATCGTCCGTTGCCGCCCTGCAGTGTTGCGGCGTGAGTCTGCGGCGAAAGTTGCACGCTTTCCGGCAAGTCCACAACCGGACGACGCCCGTAGTACGGCTCCGAAAGTTGCTGAATGAAAGAGTGCGGAGCCCCTGCGACCAGCGAAAGCTCGACGTCATTCCAGTCTTCTCCGACCGTGTTGTCTACGATCGCCCATCCCTGCAGCAGCGGTTTTTTCCCTTCTTTCGAAGGCAGCACAATACGATAAGTCGTTTTCCAGATAGGAACCTCGCTGATGTAGCTGACGTACAAGTTGCGATCACCGGTGCCAGTGGTGGAAATGGTCATGCGGCGAACGTCTTGATCGCGCGCGGAAGCCACCAAGCCGAGATATTTGCCTATTTCCGCGTTCAGATCGCGATCCGCGATGCGCACGCTGGTGGATGTATTTAAATCCATGTTTCGTACTTCTCCGGCATCCGTGATGAGCGAGATTTGTTCCATTTCAACGGAGCCAGCGGTGCCCATGCGAGTTTTTCTCTCGACACTCAAAAGCTTGCCGACGACGGCGGGGCCAGTTCCGTTTCGCACTTCAACCCGCGCGCCTCGCAGCGCTCCGAGAAAGTCCATGACCGTCGGGCGCTCGCCAAGTGCTAGCCGCAGGGTGGCCAGGCGGCGCGCCAGCGGCGCTTCGCTGTTGTAGTCCACTCCAGTGATGCGGCCGCCAGAGAGGTCGAGCACGGTGAGCGATTTCAGCACATCGTTCAATTGGGTGCTGGTGAAATCGATATGAACGTCCTGGTTGCCGTGCACGCGGCCCAGATGTTCGAAATAGCCAACGCCATTTTTGTAGAGCACAACGCGGCGAATGGGGAGCTTCGCGGCGCCAGCTGAGGCGGCTTCGGAAACTGCCGCGGCGGTGGATTTTCCTTTTGCCGGCTTGCCGGGATTTTCATCCGCAAAGAGCGGTTGCGAAATGAGGAGCAACGTACACACTACGGCGAACACTTTCTTCATAGACCACCCCCGGCTTGCCGAAAGTCTTTTACTTACTTGTCAACGAAGATGCAGGTTACCCACGCTAAGTTGCCACAGCTTTAAGGCTCGCGGCTATTCTTAACGCTAAGACTTTCGGACATATCCAACAGAAAAGCTCCGAGTGCAGGCCGACCGTGTAGAATTGGGGTTGATTGCACCAAGGCTCTTCGCCGCCATGCATTTTTCGCAAATGGGAACGCTTAAAATTATTTGCGTTATATTTTTGTGTTTCGGATTTGGTGCGACGCTTTGCGTTTCGCAGGCCGGGCAAAGCGCTTTTGCGGAAAATCTGGATGGCAAGACCGTCGATCCATTCAAGTCGCCGGAGGGAAGGATCGTGGTGCTGTTTTTTGTTCGAACCGATTGCCCCATTTCGAATCGCTATGTGCCGGCGATGCAGAAACTGCGGGAAAAATTTCGCGGCAAGGCAAATTTCTGGCTGGTTTATTCCGACGCCAGCGAAACAGCTGCGCGCATCCGCGCGCACGACGAAGAGTTCCATTTAACGATTCCCGCGTTGCGCGATGTTCATCGCGAACTGGTGAAGCGCTCGCACGCGACGATCACTCCGGAAAGCGCGGTGTTTGATTCGAACGGCAAGCTCGAATATCACGGCCGGATCGACAACTGGTACGAAGATTTCGGGCGCTCGCGTTCCGCACCCACAACACACGAGCTTGAGGACGCGATTCGCAACACGCTCAGCGGCAATCGGGCGATCCCAGATCATGCCGATGCCGTCGGATGTTATATTTCCGACCTGAAATGAATTTGGATTCGATCGAAAAAACGCGCGCAGGATCTCTTACCGCCGCAATCATATTATTGTCCTGGTTTGCCGCACTCTCTTTTGCTGAACGCAAACCAGCTTTTCCGCGGGCGTCCGCTCGCGTCACTTTTTCGCATGACATCGCACCAATCGCTTTCCGTTCTTGTGCGCCCTGCCATCATGCGGGAGAAGCAGGACCGTTTCCGCTCATCACTTACGGCGACGTTAAGTCGCACGCGCGCCAGATCGCCGACGTCACCAGCAGGCGCCTGATGCCGCCCTGGCTGCCGTCGCAAGATGGCTTGCGGCTTGAAGACGATTCGCATCTTTCCGGCGATGAAATCGCGCTGTTCCAGAAATGGGTTGCCGATGGAACGCCGGAAGGTAATCGCGCCGAGCTTCCTCCTGCACCCAAATTTATTTCTGGATGGCAGTTAGGAACGCCCGACCTGGTACTGAAGGCGAGCGCTCCTTTTGCAATTCCCGCGAGCGGCAGCGACGTCTATTGGAATTTTATTTTTCGCGCGCCGTCGAATTCTTCGCGTTTTGTCAGGGCGATCGAAATTCATCCCGGCGAAAAGCGGCTGGTGCATCACGCCAATCTTCTGGTGGATCGTTCGCAGTCCGCGCGTCGCCAAGAAAAATCGCCGGGCAGCGGCTTTCCCGGAATGGAGCTGCAGATCGAATCCGAGTCCTTCGACCCCGATGGTCATTTTCTTTTTTGGAAGCCGGGCAGTCCACCCATTATCGAACCGGCTGGACTGGCATTGCGGCTCGATCCGGGCAACGATCTGGTTCTGAACGCGCATTTGCAGCCGTCCGGCAAAGCAGAATCCATTCAGCCCAGCATCGGGATTTATTTTACAAACGAGCCGGCCACAAAATTTCCCGTCTTAATGCAACTGGACAATGATCGCGCGTTGGACATTCCCGCCGGCGACAGCAATTTCCTGGTGACCGACCAATTTATTCTTCCGGAAGACGCGCAACTGCTCGCAATTTATCCGCACGCTCATTATCTCTGCCGCGACATGATCGCGCTGGCCCGTTTCCCTGGCGGTAGCGAGAAAACGTTGATTCACATTCCGCGCTGGGACTTGAACTGGCAGGCGGTATTCCGTCTCGCGCAGCCGGAACTGCTGCCTCGCGGCACGACCATCGTCATGCGCTATCGTTACGACAATTCCAGCGACAACATTGCCAATCCCAACAATCCGCCGCAGCGAGTTCGCGGCGGAAATCGCGCCGTGGACGAAATGGCGCATCTATGGCTGCAAGTTCTTCCCGTGCGTTCAGCCGGCGACACGCGCGATCCGCGAATGACGCTGCAGGAGGCGCTCGCGCGTCATCACATTTTAAATAATCCGGACGATTTTGAGGCGCACTATAATCTGGCGGCTATGCTGCAATTGCGTGGCGCGGCACAAGAAGCGGTGGAGCAATACCAGCAAGCCCTGGCGTTGCGGCACGCGGACGCCACAGTGGAAAACGCCCTGGGCGCCGCGTTGCTCGCCTCTCATCGCATCCCGGAAGCCGTCGCGCACCTTACCGCAGCCGTGAACGCCCGTCCCGAATATTTTGATGCTCACTACAATCTGGGAATCGCGCAAGCGATCGCGGGGAATTTTCAGACGGCGGCGCAGGAACTGGCGACCGCCGTCAAGCTCAAACCCGACGACGCCGGGGCCGAAGCAAATCTCGGCGCAGCTTACGCTGAACTCGGCGAAACACAAAAAGCCATCACGCATTTGAATCGAGCGCTGCAACTCGATCCCGGCAATGCATTGGCAAAGGAAAATCTCGAAGCGCTGGGCGGGAGCTCCCCACACCCGTAGCGGCGATTCGCCGCACATACGTTTGCGCGGGCCTGCTGGGCGTTGGCTTGTAAAATCCTTCTACGCGAGGTACTTTTTCTTTTGCTTCGTCCTTCTGGCTTTCCGGAGGTGTTCATGCGCCGCGCTTTTTCGCTCGCTCTCTTGCTGGTCGCAATTTGTTCCACCGCCGTTGCGCTCTCCCGAAGCAAACAGCCAGCCGCAGCGAACCCGGCGCCATCCGAAGCATTGCTTGCCGGTTCATCGCGCAAACCTCCAGTCAGCGGATGGACGATGGTTCACCTTTCCGGTTCGCCCGCGCAGATTGGCTATCAACACGGGTATCTACTGGCTCCTGAAATCGCCGATCTGCAGAAAGTGTTTCTGCTGGAGTTGACGCACGACACCGGCAAGGATTGGAATTTCTATCGCGAAGCCGCAAAAAACGTAATGTGGCCGCACATCGAGCAGGAATACCGCGATGAGATGCAAGGAATCGCGGATGGCCTTAACGCGCACGGCGTAAAACTGGATATCTGGGACGTGGTGGTGATGAACGCAGCCGAAGAATGGAGCTACTACGTCGGGCAGTACGACAAGGATCACAACATCAAGTCGCCTTCGACGGTCACCGCGCCCGATCATTGCAGCGCGTTCGTGGCCACGGGAAGTTACACCAAAGACGGGAAAGTCGTCATCGCTCACAACGACTGGACCGGCTACATGGACGGCTCGCGCTGGACCATCGCATTTGACATCAAGCCGGCCAGCGGATATCGCTTCGTGATGGACGGCCTGCCAGGCCTGATTCACAGCGGCGACGACTTTGGCGTGAACGCGGCCGGCATCGTTATCACCGAAACCACCATCACCGGATTCTCCGGTTATGACTTCAGCGGCATTCCGGAATTTGTGCGCGCCCGCAAGGCCATGCAGTACTCCGCTTCGATCGATGACGTGGCGAAGATTTTCAAGGAAGGGAACAACGGCGGTTACGCGAACGACTGGCTGATCGCGGACACCAGAAAGAACGAAATCGCCAGCCTCGAGCTGGGTTTGAAGAACGTTACGCTGGAGCGCAAGACCGACGGCTATTTTGTGGGATCAAATTTTCCCATTAGTCCGAAGCTGGCGGCGGAAGAAACCAACTTCGACCTGAAAGATCCGGCACTCAGTGGAAATGCGCGCCACAAACGTTGGGAACAATTGATGCGGGAAAATAAAGGCAAAATTGATGTTGCCGCGGCGCAAAAATTCCTGGCCGATCACGTTGATCCGCTCACCGGAAAAAACGAGCCTAGCGAACGCACCCTGTGCGGTCACGTTGACCTCTCGCCGCGCGGCATGGGAGCGTGGCAACCAGCTTATGGCACGGCAGGCGCGGTGCAAAACAAAGCAACCGATGCGACGATGGCCGCCAAGCTTTCGTTCACTGCTGCCGCGGGCCATGCTTGCGGAAAAGATTTCAACGCCGCTCAACATCTTGCCGCGCACCCCGAACTGGCCTGGCAGAAATCCGAACTGCGCGACATGAAAGCGTACCCCTGGACCGAAATCGCCGCCGAATAGCATTTGTTGCAGAAAAAATTCGCCCAGGACGTCTAAGTCCAGGCAACCCTGCCGCCGCGGGGTTACGTGGTAAACTGTTCTATGGCCGTCCGATTAAAAGATATCGCACGGGACCTGGGCGTCTCCGTCATCACCGTCTCAAAAGCTCTTCGCGATCACTCCGACATCAGTCAAGAAACAAAAGCGCGCGTGCTGAAGCGTTGCAGAGAACTGAATTATCGTCCGAATCTGGCGGCGCGCGCGCTGGTGACCGGGCGCACAAATATGCTGGGTTTCGTCGTGCCGGATCTTCTTAATTCGTTTTTTTCCGAAATTGTGCGCAGCGTTTCCGCCACGTTGCAGGGCACCAGCTACACTCTGGTCACAACTTCCTCGGAAGAGAATCCCAAGCATGAGAAGCAGGCGGTCGAGCAACTCATCACGCGCGGCGTGGACGTGTTGCTGGTGGCGTCAGCGCAATGGACAGTGGAAATGTTTCGCCGCGTCGAAGACGCCGGCATCCCATATATTTTGATCGATCGCAGCTTCACCGAACTTGCCGCGCATTTTGTCGGCGTGAACGACGAAGAAGTCGGCGTGCTTGCGACGCGGCATCTGGCGGATGTGGGCTGCAAAAGAATCGCGCACATCGGTGGCAGCGGCCTGAGCCCCGTGGTTGGGCGCATGGAAGGCTACAAACACACGCTGGCAAAACTGGGCCTCGCGAACGATGCGGAATTGATTTACAACGTCGAACGCGTCGAAGAGCGCGGCGATGCCACCGGCTACAAAGCCACGGATAAGCTCTTGCAACAGTCTTCGCGACCCGACGGAATTTTCTGTTACAACGATGCGATTGCCTACGGAGCGATCGAAGCAGTACTGGAAGCCGGTTTGCGCGTTCCCGAAGATGTAGCGGTCGTGGGCTGCGGAAATCTTATCTACAATAAATTTCTGAAAGTTCCGCTCAGCAGCATTGACCAGCAAACCGCCGCGATAGGACAAAGGGCCGGCAAGCTGGCGCTGCAATTGATCGAAGCCGGCGTGCCCATCGCGCCGCAGCGCATCCTGCTCGAACCGAAACTGATGGTACGACAGTCCACGCAACGAAAGAATGAAAAGAATCCGCAGGTGGCTCGCGCCTGAACGTCAAGGCTGCGCATACGCCAGATTGTCAAAACGAAGCGACCCGCCATTCTGGAATTCAAACTCTACTGCTGACGACGGTTTTGACCATCCCGTACGAATCCTGCGCAGTTCGCCCGCCCGCAAAGTAATGACCCGTTCCGTTTGTTCAGCCGAACGGAACGTAATTTGCGCCGCTTCGAGACCGTCGTTGCAAACATCAATCCCGACAAAGATACGCGGCGCGGCAAATTTCAATTGCGCAACGTGTGTCGCTGGATCGCCAAGCACCAGGTGAAATGTGGCGAACTTTCCGCCCGGTGGCGAAATTTTCCAAACTCCGTCGCCCCAATCCACGCGCGCGGTTGGATAGCCGCCATGCAACGAAGTGCCTGCGTGCATGTGCGGATCGTCGAATGTGACAATCGCAGGAACCAGCGGGCCAGACTTTCCCTGGATGTCGATGTCGCGCGCCGCGTCGTGGCGAATTCGCAACACCCGCGTTGCCGAATCGAAGGTGTATCCGGATTGGTCGCCCGGCCCGGAGAGTTCCTTGCGTTGGCGCAGCGGAACTCCATCCGCCATGACCGCGCCCGGCACGAAGTTCAGTCTCAGCACATCGGCGGATGCCGCATCAAACGTGGAGTACGTGACCGAACCCACGCCGTAAGAAATTTTTGTGACCGGAGATAGCGAGCCGAGCAGGTGTGATTCATCTTCCGGCGCCCACTCCGGAACCGCCCAAAACGTATCCATCATGCGGCGCGGGCCATCGGAAAATTGGTCGGTGAACCACCACTGATTGCTGAACGGCGCGTGCGCTGCGCCCGGCAAGCCTTGAAAATAGGTCACCCAGTTGTACGAACGATACGCAGCTTCCTTGTACGCCGCGTCGCCGGTCTTCGCGTAGTAAAACGCTTGTACCGCGGCGAGCCGCGAAGTGTGGCTGTCGCAACACTGATTCGGCAGATTGCAGCAGAATGATTTGCCGTCGCCCTGCTCGGTCGTGACCGTCGCTCCGTGAACAATATATTTCGGCCACTTCGGCGTTGTCTTCACCCAATCGATCAATTTGCGCGCATGTTCGCGCCACTGCCGATCCTTTTCCGGATGCAGCAGAACGTAGCGCGCAAACTCCAGCGGTATCACCTGATTCATATTTTCCATGTTCGGGCCAACATCTTCGAAATAACCGACCCACACGTTGTTGACCATCGGATATTTCATTAGCCACGACCACGCGCCAGCGCGCACCCGTTGATACGAATCAACGTCGCCTTGCTTCAGCCGGATCAATTCGTCGAACAACATGATCGGTTCGACGACGTTCGCCGAATACGGTCCCATGCCCGACCCGTTTTCCAGGTTTCCGTCACGAGCGTGGCAACGCAACGGCCACGGAGAATGATCCTTGTCGCCGGGCATGAAATTGTTCACCAGAGCCCGCGCGCAGCGAATCGCCGCCTGCAGATATTTTGTATTGCCCGTCATTTCATACAGGCGCAGGTACGCGTAGCCATCCTCGCCAACCACGTGCGGCTCGACATAATCTTCGCCGTGCTGGCTCCAGCCGGAATAGTTTTTTGCGCCGGGATTCGCGGAGGGATACGGCACACCGCCCCACACATAATCCGCGGGCGTCGTTCCGTGTTCCAGTTCGTAATCCACAAAATTTTGCAGAAATTCCAGCGTATGCGGATCGCCGGTGTACGCGTAAAGCCGTTCCACGAATCCTTGCATCATCGCGCGCAGGTAGCCCGTGGAATTCACATAATGCTCGTCCGGAATCAGTTCGTAGGTTTTGCGATCAAAATCAAAGCAGCAATAAAAGTAGGGAAGCCGCTGGCGATTGTATTGGTCCCACACAATTGTCCATTGCGACAGGAAATAAGAAGAGTACGAATAGCCGATGTTGTCCGGCATGGGCCACGGAAGCAGCTTGCCGTTCGAATCGAGCGCGACAGGCCTTCCGGCAATGGTCGGCTCATCAACCGTCGAAGTAACCGGGAACGATTGCTGCGCGTCGAATGGCGCCGCGAGAACGGCAAGCA
Organism: uncultured Acidobacteriota bacterium; assembly: GCA_963732135.1. Classification (GTDB taxonomy): domain Bacteria; phylum Acidobacteriota; class Terriglobia; order Acidiferrales; family UBA7541; genus Acidiferrum. Next base: position 493,703 of record CAVSYC010000005.1, on the reverse strand, counting down.
TCAAGACAGAAGTAATGACGCGCGCAGGAAATATCATAAGCGATTCGAACCGCGGGAAATTGTAACTTAGGATTGGTGCCCAAGAGAGGACTCGAACCTCCACGACCTTGCGGCCACTAGCTCCTGAAGCTAGCGCGTCTGCCAGTTCCGCCACTTGGGCACAAGTGAGGCAATTGCAGCAGTCCTTAATTTTCTCCCGCGGAGTCTCCCGTTGTCAACGAATCCGCCGTTCTTTCTGAATGCAGTGCCGGGCTTTAGCCCGGCTGCGTTCTCCGTGCCGCGGTTCGGAACTTCCGTTCGACTTTCAAACTTCTTTTCGCCAATAGCGCATTCAACGCCGCGGCTCTCGGCAGCAGCGCAATCGCCCCTAGTTCCCGAAACATCGCAGCGCGCTTGCGATAATGGTGCTCGCGCTTCGAAATAATCGCCGCGAAGGGAACTCCCGCATCGCGCGCCGCCAGCGCGTCATCAATGTTATCGCCCAGGTACAACGCGGACGCCGGATCTCGCTTGCCCAGAATATTGTAGAGGCCTTCCGGGTGCGGCTTCATTTTCGCAACGTCGTCCATGGTGATCACGGTCTTAAAATGTCTGGTGCCAGGCCACTTCGCAAACGTGTATTCGAATTCCCGCCGGTTGCGTCCGGTAAAAAGATTCAATTCGAACCGCGCCGCCCAGCGCGCAATTTGCGCCGGCGTCACGATGATTTTTTCCCGGCTCACGTTCCCCGGTGTCGAATCCGTGCCCCAGTAGAATTCACTGAAGGCATCGCGCGCCTCCGCGTAGCTCGTCGGCCTACCCAGCGCCGTAGCCCAATTGGCCACCATTTGCCAGTCGTCGTTGTTTCCCGGCTGGCCCTTCCAGTGGTGCAATTCGGCGTGGGTCACGCGCTTTCCGGTCAGCCGGCGAATGGTCTCGACGGCCGAGCGCCAGTAAGTTTCGCGCACGTCCACCAGCACGCCATCCACGTCAAGGATCAAAATGTCGGGCCGGACTTTTAGGTCCAAGTTGCGGGAAGTCTTGCTTGAGGATTGCGTCACGATCGTCAGTAATTCCTTTCGGTATCGCGGCCAGGCTGGCCGCCAGGTTCTGCGCACTTGGTTCGAGGCGTGAACGCCTGAAAATATCATGCGGTTGCTCGGTACGTTTCCGTACCGGAACACCACCGCTCAAACCGTTACATTTTGACCCGTATTGGCCCGTTCCGCAAAGCACATGCATCGTGCAACGATATAAACCATTCTATATCAGCGGCTTAACAGGAGATAAAGTTGGTCAGCAAGGTGCATCCATTCACTGCAGAATATCGACGCGGCCCAGTGTGAACGGAATTTCTGTCGAGTTACGTTTCAAACCTCGTGAAAGCCGGATCGAGTCGCCTCTCAGTTCGAAATCTTCACGAGGCTCAACTCTTCAGAACCAAGGTTGCACTGGGCATCGCGCTCGTTCTCGCTAGAGTTCCCCTGAAATCATTCTACGCAGTCTTTCTGTGGGTTTTCCTAACTCTCATCGACAGATGATCCTTCCCGAGTCGAACCTCTTTCCTTGCTACGGCAGAGGATTGCGCAGGAACTCGTGGTACAAGCGGTCGGCACCCGCGCAGAAAAAGAATTCGTGTCCTGCGGCAGGCTGCTCGCTTCCTGTCGCAGGACACGGGGACTTTCCGGAGAATTTGGATGCAATGCGCCGTGATCTTCGAACGGCGGAAAGATTAGTTCATCAATTCACGCATTGAGATCACGTGAAACGTGGTGAGCTGGGTGGCCTGCGCGATGCAACCGCTGCTGTAGTTAACTCCACCATGGCCGCCGCCGCTCACGTCGACGTTGGGCGCGCCCAATGTCGATCCTGTGGTGTTGGCAACAAGCATTGCTCCGTTGAAGACGCTCGTACCCTTATCCACAACTTGCCCCGAACCCACGACGAAAATCAGGCCATTCCAGGTATTGCTGCCTTTCGCGGTAAAAGTGCCGGTTACAACCAGGATGCCGTAACCAGTGAAGTTACCGCTGAGCGTGAGATCGCCGTTAACGTAGATGATTTGCGGCGCCGCCAGAGTGCCAGGACTAGTGAAGCTGCCGTCAGTCGCCGGGCCATTGATAACCGGCTGCGTGACGTCGGCTTTAATCGTTGACATCAGGTCTTGCAACGAAGTTTTTGTCTGCATGCTTGCGAGCAGCGCCGTGGAAACGTTCTGCACGTCCGGCGTTGTGTTGCTCCCGCTCTGATAATTGTCCTCTTTACTCGTGTTGCCGTTAACTGCCGTGGCGATTTGCGTAATTACGCTGGTTTTATCGGTATCGCTGGGTACGCCCACCGAGGGCACATTGGCACCGATAGAACCACCGCAGACAGTGTTGCTATCGTTTCCATTGACGCCAAATTGTGAGCTATTACCGGTAGAAAGTAAGTCGCCCGGGCCGTCGAGGGTCAGTGCGGCAGGCGCCGTAAACTGGAATGTGTCTTCGGCGACCTCGACCTGCACCATTCTCCGCGACTTGCTCGGCGTTACCGCGAGCGCCGTCAACACATACACGGGAAGATATGCTGGCGAAACGCACGGCGAAGTCGGCGTAGGGGAAGAAACCGTTTCGATCGAGCTGGCATCTTTCTGGCAAACATAATAGGCATGGGCATTGTTCCCGTCCACGGCGTAGTTTGTGCCAAATGCGTTGTTTTGCTTCAGCTGAATCCGGACCCATTTCCAGTCCAGGACCGGAGAAGTGGCATAGGTGGAGTCGGCCGTGGGAGATGTCGCGCGGTACCAGCCGCTGGTGGATGATGGATATTTCGGAGTGCCGGTTCCGCAGCTTACCGCGGTTGTCTCGTTGCAGATTTCGTCATCCGCGTAGGCGTTGCTGCTGTCCCACGGAGCCACGGTTTCGCCGTTCAATGGATTGAGAATGTACGTTATTCCCGTAGTGCCGCTGCCCGGTAGCGTGGTTGGTACTACTGGCGACGTTGTGCTGCGCAGGGTGCTGGGCGCTGCAACACGCAGGCGATCCCGAGCCTCTTCGATACCCGCTTTGGCTGAGAAATACGCCCGCTGTTCGTCCTTAAAATTGGAACTCGTCCCGACTTCAGTGTTGGTCAGGATCATGATTCCGGCCGCGACTGCGGTAATCAGCAGCAATGTGAGGATTGCGGCGATCAACGCGATGCCGTTTTCCTGCTGTCCGGACTTGCGCTTGCTCTTTTTGCGTTTGGTTTTTGACATAGTCTTGTTCACCTCTTATTGGCAGCTCATGGGTTGACCGGTGCTGGCCATGGAACAATTGTTCAGCGAAATTTCCCCTTCGAAAGTGGTCTCAATCGGCAGCTTGGTTTTTTGGTCTATAATGTTCGAATTGCTGATCGCCAAATTAATTTGTATGGTTTTAATATTGGCGATCGTTTGCGCCCCTGCAGCCGTGCTGATATCAACCGGCAGCGCCGTAATTTGCGTGCCATCGTACTGGTAATATCTGAAAATCGCCTTGCTGGTGTCTACGTCATTCACTTCGGTGCCCCAGTTTGCCGTGGCCTGCCCGGTGATGGGGTCTCCGTTCTGCTTGTCGTTTTGACTACGAAATAGGCAGTACGTGCAGGTTCCCGCGCCGTTAATTTTATAAGTGACAGTTTGCACCGTTCCGGTTCCGTTCACCGCGCCCTCAAAAGTGATGGAGTTACTGTCGATCGCCACCAAGCCGACTGCCAGACGGCTATCGTTGATGTTCGGACTCTGGAAAGCCGTAAATCCTGCCATTGTCGGGTCGTACATCCGGATATTGGGACTTCCCGCCTGGTTGATATCCCGAAAAAACTGGTCCACAAAGTCGCGAGCCTGTTGAAAATCGTCGAGCTTGGTTTCCTCAGCGCTCAGCCGCTGTTGCGCCGTGCCCACCTGCGAGAACACCGCCCCAATCACCAAACCCAAAATTGCGATGACCAGCAAAAGTTCGATCAATGAGAACCCGGCTTGTGTGGCTGCTTTCGCCTTGCGAGGAGCTTGCATAGTCTTATGTCCCCTGTCCAACCAGCGTCCGGATGGTCACTGGCAACGCGAATACCCGCGCATTCGTTCCTGCGTTTTTCATTTTGGTGGAAACCGTGATCAGCTTCACATAAGGCGTAGGCTGCGTAATGTTCCAGCGCACGTCATAAATCATCAGCCTGCCATTGGTGCCGCAGTCGGTGTAATACATTTGGTAGCCAGTCACCGCCGCCTGTGAGTAATCCGCATCCCCAGCGCTGGTCAGCGTCGCTCCACCGGCCGCCGTAAAAACGGTAGTGCTGTTTGACGCGCAGTCGGTGATGGTAAGGTTGTTTGACAGGCTGGCTTTTTGGCTGGAAATCTTTTCCGACACCATCTGCGAGATGACCGTCGCGTTACTCTGTTGGCGGCTGCGTCCGTTGCCGCTGATCGCGTAGGCGATTAGAGACATGCTGCCCACGATTCCCACCAACAGCACGATCATGGCGATCATTAGCTCGATGAGCGACATGCCACGCTGCTGTCGGCGCACCTTGTCGTTGTTAACGCGTTTCAGTTCCATGATGTACCGTTCCAGACCATTGGTTTTGTTCTCCCAGCTTTAGTCACCAGCACAGCCGCCCAACCGTTAGGCCTTCCATTAATCATGTAGTAAACAAAATAGGTGGCTGCCGGCGTGGTGCAGGTTGCAGGAGTTGTAGTGCTGTCGTATTTGCATGGCAGCCCCCTCGACGAGAACGCCAGCGTGCAGGCGTTGTCGCACGGCGTCCCTGAAGTCGTATCCGTGGCCAAGCTGTACGCCGTGGGCTGCGATCCGCCGCCCGTTGGTGCCCCCGAGGCCATCGAGAATTGCCTGGGCAGATTGATTGGAGTTCCAATCGCGTTACCACTGGCGTCCTGTAAGGAAACCTGCTGCAACCCGCTGACAGTCTGATATTGCAGCTTGTAGGTCGTATTTTTCCGTGTCGCTTGAATTCGCGCCTGCTGCATGTAGTCTGAAAGCTCGGCGGCAGAGGCCCGCAATTGTGCGTTGTACCAAGCGGTCACTCCATTCGGGATGGCAATTGCTGCGATAACCAGCACAATAGCCACCACCACCACCAACTCGGTCAGACTGAGCCCGCGTTCCGAGCGCTTTCCGCGATATTTCCTGAATTTACGATTCATCATGGTTCCTGACTGTTCCGGTGCAAGCGTCGCTTGCCTGAGAGTCGCATGCTGCTGCCCATTTCGCTTTTAGGGAACAAGCCTAATATTTTCAATTACTTAGTTGCTCCTCACAACGACGTTGTGCCTATCATTCCAAGTTGGTCGTTACAAATTGTTACGGTTTATGACGTCGCCGAGCCGCCGTTACGAGCCTCCTGCTCCCGCACTCGGTGCGGCGAAGATTCTTGATACGATATTTCTGAGGGACATTCCGACCGATTGCTACACTGCGTACGCTGTGTTTTGTTTTTGTAGCAGTGGCTTTACGCCGCTGTCTTCGTTTTGCTTCGTAAAAGGGGAGAAAAATCATGGCCAAGTATGCCGGAGTGGATTTTATCGATTTTGATTCGCAACTCAACGACGAGGAAAAACTCGTCCGGCAGACGGCGCGCGAATTCGTCGAAAACGAAATAATTCCCATTATCGAAAAGCACAGCCGCGAAGGAACGTTTCCCATGCATCTGGTTCCGCAGCTGGGCGAGCTGGGATTCTTTGGCGCGAGCTTGCAGGGCTACGGCTGCGCGGGAATGTCCAGCGTGGCCTACGGCCTGATGACCCAGGAACTGGAACGCGGCGATTCCGGCATTCGCAGCTTCGTTTCCGTGCAAAGCGCTCTGGTGATGTATCCGATTTATGCGTTCGGCAGCGACGCACAAAAAGATAAATGGCTGCCGCTGTTGCAGCAGGGAAAAAAGATCGGCTGCTTCGGATTGACCGAGCCGCAATTCGGTTCGAATCCCAGCGGCATGCTGACCCGCGCCGTAAAAAAAGGCAACAAGTACGTTCTGAACGGCGAAAAAATGTGGATCACCAGCGGCTCCATCGCTGACGTCGCCGTGGTTTGGGCAAAATGCGAAGACGAAAAAATCCGCGGCTTTTTGGCGGAGAAAGGCACACCGGGATTTAAAGCCTGGGACGTGCACGGCAAATGGTCATTGCGCGCTTCTGTCACCAGCGGCTTGTCCTTCGGCGATTGCGAAATTCCCGAAGAAAATTTGCTCCCCGGCGTGGTCGGATTGAAAGGTCCTCTGAGCTGTTTGAATCAGGCGCGCTATGGAATTGGCTGGGGCGCGCTGGGCGCGGCCATGGCTTGTTACGATACCGCGTTGCAATACGCGAAAACGCGCAAACAATTCGCCAACAAGCCCATTGCCTCGCACCAACTGGTGCAGGAAAAATTGGCGTGGATGATTACCGAAATCGTGAAGGGGCAACTGCTCGCGCTGCACGTGGGCAGAATCAAGGACGACGGAAAAGTTGATCCCTCGCACATTTCCATGCTGAAGATGAACAACGTCGCTATCGCGCTCGAAACGGCTCGTAAAGCGCGCGACATTCTCGGAGCCAATGGCATCGTGGACGACTACTGCATCATGCGCCACATGAACAATCTCGAAAGCGTTTTCACCTACGAAGGCACCAACGACATCCACAAACTGGTGATCGGCGAAAAAATCACCGGCATCGCCGCCTACGTCTAATCGCATCAAAATTGCGGGTTGTTTTTGTAGCGGCCCCGACCTGGTCGGGGGAGGTTTTTTGGAGTGCGGCGGCTTGACGCCCCTTTCTCGGTGTCGAGCGAAAGAAAAAGCAACCCGTCGCGACCAGAGAAGAATCTTGTAAGCTGTTACGGCGCGCCGTTGCGCTATCACGGGAGATTCGTCATGCGCCATTCATTTTCCTGCCTGAAAAATTGTTTGCTATTCACAACTGTGCTTGTGGGCTTTGCTGCCGTTGCGAACGCGCAGCAGAGCGCCGCGCCGCCGAAGCAAGATAATGAACAAAAGCGGCCGGAACGCACCGTGGTGAGAGGCGCGGTAAAACCAAAAATTCGCACCATCACCGCGTTCATCAATATCGATCCCGCCCAATATAAGCAGCAGGTTGCGGAGACCATGCAGATGCTGCGCCGCGCAAAAACAATCTTCGAATCGCGCGGCTACGAAGTGCAAACGCTGCGCATCGCTACGCAGCCTTTCCCTGAGTACACCAAAGGCATGAGCACGCAGCAGGCGGTGGCATTTTTCAAGGAGTACGATGCGCTGGCGGAAAAAGAAAAATTCGCGGCGGCCATCGGTCCGGCGATGTTGAACGTCGGAGACAGCGAAGCCGAAGCGGACCTGCTCGCGAACATTCTTGCCGCGACAAAAAATATTTGCGGCAGCATCGTGGTGGCGGGCGAAGACGGAGTACGCTGGAAAGCGGTTGGCGCCGCCGCGCGCGCGATGAAAAAACTGGAAGACGAAACCGAACACAGCCAGGGAAATTTCAATCTCGGCGCGATTGCCATGGTGCCGCCGCTTTCGCCGTTTTTTACCGCCGCATACCACAACGGATTTGGACATCAATTCGCGATTGGCCTCGAATCCGCGAATGTGGTGGCTGCCGCGTTCGAAGATGCGCCCGATCTGGAAACTGCAAAGCATCGCTTGACCGACATGCTGTCCGAGCAAGCTTCTGAGATCGAACGACACGCCGGGCGCGTGGACCAGGAAACCGGCTGGAGCTACATGGGCATAGACCTTTCGCCCGCACCGCTGAAAGAAATTTCCATCGGCGCGGCTATGGAAGAATTAATTGCGCAGCCGTTTGGATCGAGCGGAACGCTGACGGCCGCGGCGACAATTACTTCGGCGATTAAAGATGTGCGCGTCAAGCAGATCGGATACAACGGATTGATGCTGCCAATTCTGGAAGATTCGCGATTGGCGCAACGCTGGAGCGAGGGCCACGTATCGCTCGAAGGATTGCTTTCGTACTCGGCGGTGTGCGGAACCGGATTGGACACCGTGCCTCTTCCGGGCGAAGTAACAATCGAGCAACTGGACATGATTATCGGCGACATGGCTACGCTGGCGTTCAAGTGGCACAAACCGCTTTCGGCAAGGTTGCTTCCGGTGAAAGGCAAAGGTCCTGGTGACATGACGGAATTCGACAGTCCGTTTCTGGTGAACGCGACCATTCAACCGCTCGCGAAATAACAACAGCAGATCCCTCGCTTCGCTCGGGATGATAACTGATGAGGCGTTTCACCAAGCTTACTCAGGAAAATCCACTTCGATGGCATCGATGAGCGGGAGCAGCCACTTCAACAAAGCTTGATGAACAGGGTGCGCGTTGTAGGAATCAAGCGAAGCTTTATCCGCGAACTTCATTACGCCGCCGATGACGAAGCCTTGTCCGCGCGGCGACACATTTTTTCCAACGTAGGATTCCAGAACGAGCGGGATGTGATTTTTGAGTTCGCCAATTTCGCGAATCATGCGCTGCTGCTGCGCTTCCGTGGTATCCGGCTTCAATCGAAATGCAAACATGTGGATGAACATTGGCTGCGCTTCTCTTTCCGCAAAGGGATATGAAGATTTTTGGTGACTCCGCGGCACTATGTCAATAACAATGAGCGGTGCAAGTTGGCGAATCGCGAGGAGCCCATGAGCGAAAAAAAGGAAATGACGCGGCGGGAATTTGTTAAGGACGCAGCGATTGCTGGCGCCGGGCTGATGATTGTGCCGCGGCACGTGTTGGGACGCGGCATGACGCCGCCCAGCGACCTGCTGAACATCGCGGGTGTTGGCGTGGGTGGAATGGGCCGCGCGAACCTGATCAACCTTGCGAGCCAGAACATCGTAGCGCTCTGCGACGTGGACTGGGACTACGCGGGGAAAGCGTTGGAACGCCTGGACACGGACGCTGACCGATTGCGGCAACGCATGGAGCAGCCAGAACCGGCGCGCCCGACCGGGCAGAGCCTGACCGGCGAAATTGGATTTGATCGCGAGAAAGCGAAAGCGCAGCTGGCTGGAATGCAGCGCTTGAAAGATGTGCACGTGCCAAAGGCCAAGCGCTACACGGACTATCGCGAAATGCTGGAAAAGCAGAAAGATATCGAGGGCGTGGTGATTGCAACTCCCGATCATATGCACGCGCCGATTGCGCTGGCGGCGATGGAGCTGGGAAAACATGTGTATTTGCAGAAGCCGCTGACGTGGTGCGTGGCGGAAGCGCGGGCGCTGGCAAAACGCGCGCGCGAAACCAAAGTCGCGACACAGATGGGAAATCAAGGGCACTCGCTGGATGACGCGCGAAAAGTTGTTGAGTATATTTGGGCCGGCGCGATTGGAGAAGTTCGCGAGATTCACGTCTGGACCAACAGGCCGCTGGGATTCTGGCCGCAGGGAGTGCCGCGTCCAGTGAAGCCGAGCGGGCCGGTGGGTGAAATGAAATGGAACGGGCCGGGAGTGGAAGCGCGGGTGGCGAATGCGATTGCGGGAAATTATCCCATTCCAGAAAAATTGAATTGGGATTTGTTTTTGGGCGTCGGGCCGAAGGTGGAGTATCACCCGATCTATCACCCGTTTAACTGGCGCGGGTGGGTGGATTGGGGAATGGGTCCGATTGGGGATATGGGCGCGCATTTGATCGATCATTCGATGTGGGCGTTGAATCTGGGATATCCGTCGAGCATTGAGACGCTTTCGACTCCGTTCAATAAGGCTTCGTATCCGAACGCGACGATGACGGTATACGAGTTTCCCTCGCGTGCCGCTGCCGAGAACAGTGGCATGCACGGAAATTTGCCGGCGGTGCGAATGACCTGGTACGACGGCGGATTGCTGCCGCCGAAGCCGGTGGAACTTGGCGAGGAAGAACTGGAGAAGGGCGGCGGAGCGCTGCTGATCGGCAGCAAAGGAAAACTGCTGCATGAAACGTATGGAGTGAATCCGCGGCTGCTGCCGAAGTCGCTGCACGATTCGTTTGGCGAGCCGGCGAAAAAGTTGCCGCGAATTCCGGGTCAACATCACGAAATGAATTGGGTGGATGCAGCGAAAGGGAAGCAGCAGGCGTCGTGTCCGTTCGAGTATGGAGCGCGGCTGACGGAGATCATGCTGCTGGGAGTGGTGGCGTTGAACGCGGGGAAGAAGATCGAGTACGACGGCGAGAATATGAGGGTGACGAATGTGGCCGCGGCGAATGAGTTTTTGAAGCGGGAGTATCGGACGGGTTGGTGAGGGGCTGCGGTCAATTTGCCGCGACTAGCCGCGTCCCAACATTGCAGGACGAGGGAAGAAGCCGGGGCTTACGCTGCTGCACAGCACAGGAGGGGCTGTGCTACTGAAGATGGCGTCGAGCGGCCGCACTCCATATTATTTTGCGTCGGAGAGGGCGACGTAGGCGCCTAAGCCGATCATGCCGAGGCCGGAGGCGGTGCGTTGGCGTGAGCGGAAGGTGGGGCTGGATTTGAGTTTGCGTTCGAGGGGCGTGGCGAGGGAGACGACGAGGAGATCGGCGGCGGTGTTGAGGGAGACCGAGAGGATGCCTAATGTGGCGAACTGGAGGAAGATGTGGCCGCGTTGGGGGGCGATGAATTGCGGGATGAAGGAGAGGAAGAACAGGGCGGTCTTTGGGTTGAGGGCTTCGGTGAGGATGCCTTGTTTGAAAGCGCTCGATTTTGGTGCTGGCGCGGCGGGACGGAAAGCTCCGTTGGAGCGCGAAGAATCTGGGGCGGATACAGTTTCAGGTAAGGGGACGTTGCGCGAGCGGATCATTTTTATGCCGAGGAAGATGAGGTAGGCGGCGCCGGCGTACTTGACGGTGTGGAAGGCTACGGCGGAGGCGGCGAGTATGGCGGAGACTCCGAGGGCGGCGGCGAATACGTGGAAGAGTCCACCGAAGAATGTGCCGAAGGAGGATTGAAAGCCTTCGCGGCGGCCTCCGGCCAGGGTGCGAGCGAGGACGTAGAAGATACCGGGGCCGGGAGTGACGGCGAGGAGGAGAGCGGCGGCGAAGAAGAGCAGGAAACGGTGAGAGTCGAACATGGATGAATTGTAGAAGAAATGACGGAAAGAAGTAACGAAGTTATGAAAGAGAACAAGCCAAGAGAAGACTTCACCAGAGAGTCACAGAGACACAGAGATTCGGACGAGAAAAAACACGGCCCAAACTAGACCTGGTGATACAAAACTCTGTTTTATTTTCGTTTTGACTGCCGTGGTGTTTTCTTCTTGGAAGGTAGCGATTCGAACGCGAGTTCTGCGGGAGCGTAGTTGCGCCAGGCGGCGAGGATGGCTTCTTTGAGGGCGCGCTTGTTGGATTTGGCGAGCAGGATGTTGGTGCAGCCTTTGCGACCCCAGGCACCGTTGCATGGATTGAAAGCGGCGGGATGGGATTTGGCGAAATCTTCCTGCTGCGTGGGAGTGAGTTTGACCATGGCGAACTGTTTGTTGGGATAGGCGAGGGTGGCGAAGATTTTTCCGGCTACCCGGAAGTCGGGATGGTTCATGTGTTTGCGTTCTTCGGTTTGCGGGAGGCTGAGGGCGATGCGGCGGAAGTCGGTAGGAGTGGATGGCATGAGGCCTCCTGATATGGGATGTTGAAGAAAATAAAATGATAACGCAGAGACGCCCAGACCAGGTCGAGGCAGGCAGAGTGCGCGGAGATTCGCGGAGGAGCGGGCACGGGTTCGATGCGATTTTCGTTGTGGTGTCGACTAGACGATCGGAATTGGACTAGGATGTTGCCAGGTTTAGCCCGCCTGAAGTTGAGTGGAGTTGCATAGATCGAAGACCCACCCTTTTTCGGTTCAGCGTTGTAAGTACAAACCCTGAAACCCGAAAACCAAAGGGTGGAGCACCCAAAATCAACAACGAAGCAGAACAACGCAGCGACTTACTTTTAGCAAACATTTTTTGAAGCAGAGTTACGGAGAGAGCGAATGGAAGCTGAGCTGAGTCTGGAATTTTTGCGAGTGGTGGAGAATGCGGCGATTGCGGCGGCGCGTACGATGGGGTTTGGCGACCGGCACAAGGCGGATGAAGTTGCGGTCGAGGCGATGAGGAAGACGATGGACTCGCTGCAGATGGACGGGACCATCGTGATCGGCGAAGGCGAACGGGACGAGGCGCCGATGCTATACATCGGGGAGAAGGTTGGGCTGGCTACGCATGCGCCCAAGCTGAATTTTCCGGCCGTGGATATTGCGGTGGACCCGCTGGAGGGAACGAATTTGTGTGCTACTGGCGCGGCGAATTCGATTGCAGTGCTAGCGGCGAGCGAACGCGGGGGATTGCTGCACGCGCCGGATTTGTACATGGAAAAGATTGTGGTGGGGCCGTCGTGCAAGGGAGCGGTGGACCTGGATGCTCCGGTGGCGGACAACTTGAAGGCGATTGCGAAACGGCTGGATCGCGACGTGGAAGATCTGGTGGTGATTGTGTTGGACCGGCCGCGGCATGAAAAGTTGATTGAAGACATTCGCAAAGCCGGGGCGCGGATACGGTTGATTGGCGACGGCGATTTATCGGCGGGGATTTCGGCGGCGGTGGTGGGGACCGGCGTGCACGCGGTGATGGGGACGGGCGGAGCGCCGGAAGGCGTGCTAACGGCGGCGGCTTTGCGGTGTCTAAACGGGCAGATTCTGGGGCGGCTGGTGATTGCCAAGCCGCTGGATGCGGAGCGTTTGGAAAAAATGGGCGTGAAGGATACCAAACGGATTTACGACACGATGGATCTGGCTCCAGGGAAGAAAATGATTTTTGCGTGTACCGGAGTGACGGACGGGAATTTGCTGCGTGGCGTGAGATTTTTTGGCGAAGGGATTCGAACGCAGTCCATGATTTTGACTTTGGACGACAGGCAAGTGCGGTTTATTGATTCGGTGCAGCTGGAGAAGCGTCCGGATGTGAAGGTGCGGTTCAACTAAGGTGCACTTAAGAGTCGAAAGAGAAAGATGGATTGCCACAGAGTCACAGAGCGCACCGAGAGGAAAAAAAATGATAAAGCGGGAAACGAAAACGATTGTGTTGTGGATCGCGACGATTGTGGTTGGCGGATATGCCTTGACGGGTGCGGCCGCGCAGGAGAAGAAGGAAGCGGAAAAGGCGACCGCTTCGCAGACGGGTGCCGCTGCGAGTGCTGCCGCGCCAACAGCGAATCCAAAGGATGTGCAGAGTCTGGACGCGATGGTGGCGGCGATTTATGACGTGATTTCCGGGCCTCCGGGGGCGCGGGACTGGAACCGGTTCAATTCGCTGTTTGCCACGGATGCGCGGCTGATTGCGGTGCGAGTGCCGAAAGAAGGGAAGCCGACGCTGGTGGTGATGACGCCGAAGGATTATGCGGACAAGGCGGGAAGTTATTTTCTGGAGCACGGATTTTTTGAACACGAATTGAGCCGAAAGACCGATTCGTTTGGAGCGATGACGCACATTTATACGACTTATGAATCGCGCGAGACCAAGGATGGGAAACCGATCGACCGCGGGATCAACAGCATGGAGTTTTTCAACGATGGGCAACGGTGGTGGTGCGTGGAGATTTATTGGGATGCAGAAAGGGCGGGGAATTCGATACCGGAGAAGTATTTGGGAGATGCGAAGAAGTAATGAAGTAAGGAAATAATGAAGTAAGACGGAAATGAAAAAGGCCGGCGCGTGCGCGGTTATACGCGGGCGCAAAATCTGAAGCGCGCGGGGCTCAGTCATGAACGAGCTTGGCAGTCGGCCACGAATGGGCGCGGCCCTTGGTGGAACGGCGGCAGTTCGCACATGAATGCAGCCTATCCCAAGTCTTGGTTCGACCGTATACAGCTCGTCTCTCTGCTGGATGCTCAGCGGCGCTTCTCGTTTGTTTCATGAACCGCCGGATGCGGAACCGCACGTCCGGTTGGGGTGGGAGGACGGCGGGAGCAATCCCGCCTCCTACCCGATCGGCTGTGGTTCGGAGAAAGCGAAGATAGGAAACAGAACTGGTTTAAAGACCGGCCGCTACAAGAGCAAAGCAGAAACCAAGACCAAAAAATTCACCATTATTTTTGGGCGGGGTTGGTTAGGGCGAGGAAGACGCGGTCGTCTATGGGGATGGCGCGGGTGAAAAGAGTGGGGGTGGCGGCGCTTGAGACGCCGACGGCTTGCGCGTTATTGGAGATAGCTGGGCCGGCGGGTTTGGATTGCAGGGAGTTGGTGTCGCCGGGGACGAGCGAGAGACGCGTGGTGCTGGGTGTGCAGGCGGTGGTGGCGCCAAAACATGTATCGCGGACGAAGATTTGGCGGTAGCCGCTGTTGGCATTGCTCGTGGCGGACTTCGCGGGATATTTTGAGGGAGTGACAGAAAGAAAAGCGACAAAGCGGCCGGAAGAACTGATGGAGGGAAGAAGATTGTCGTTGCCGGAGAGCAAGCCGGACTCGTCGGTGGAGACGAGAGTTGTTTGCGGAGCGCATTGGGTGGTGGCGCCGGCGCAGGTGTCGCGCAGAAAGATTTGGCGCCCCGCGGGACTGTTGGCGACAAGATTGGTGGCGGCAGAGCTGAAGGCGACGAAGCGCCCGTCGGTGCTGACGGCGGGAGTGTTGCTGTCTGCGTTGCCTTGCGTGCCGTCGCTCGAAGCGGAAAGCACGGAAGTTTGCGGCTGGCAGCCGGACGGAGCGCCGGTGCAGGTGTCACGCAAAAAGATTTGGGAGTGACCGTTTTGTGTGCCAGTGTAGGCAACGTAGCGGCCATCGAGTCCGAGAGCGGGAGTTTCTTCGGAAAGAGCGACAGCGGCGGATACACCGGAAGTGGGCGGATCGCTGGTGATCGCGAAGGGTATGCTCATGGCGCTGGTCCCGCCGCCTCCGCTGAACGGGTTGCCGATGCCCGAAGGCGCTACCGTAGGACAGGCAGAGGGATTAAAAACGCTAACAGTGGCCGTGCCCTGCGTGGCGAGAAGAGAGTTGGGAATGACGGCAACTATTTGCGTGGAAGTGACCGATGTCGGCGTAAGGTTGGTCTGTGTAGGGCCAGAAACCCAAACCACTTGAGATTGTTCGGCAACCGGCGGCGTAAGCTGCTGGCAAACTGTCGTGTCCGTCAGAAACGAACTGCCAGTGAGCGTCAGAGTGATGTTGGTGCTGCCCGCGCCGATTTTGGTGGGTGAGATCGAAGAGAGCACGGGAAGAGGATTCGGTGGCGGATTGATGATGAAAGCCAGGGTATTTGACAGGCCGTTGTCCTGACTGCCGGAGTGCGGGCTCAAAGTGTTGATATTGGCTGTGCCGGGGCTGGCAATCAGTGCCTTCGGCACGACCGCCTTTAGATTGATGACGTTGGAATTGGCGTCGAGGGTGGGAGTTGTGGCGAGATTGTTGCCATTCCACTGGGCTACCGTTTTTGCAACAAAAGGGCCGCCAAACAGGGTGATCGTGAGATCGGAACAATTGGTACCGCAAGCGCTGACGATGGCAGGCGAAATAGCAGTGAGGCTTGCGCCAGTGTTGCCCTGAAAAGTGTTGCCATAGTCGTTGCATCCGGCGATCAAAAAAATCGCCGCGAGCGCAACTGCGCACACTGCTCCAAACCGCTTCATGAGAACTCCCTTTAAATTGGCGGGCTCCAAGTAGAGCCCGCACCCGTATATTGGCGGGGCTGCTTATAAAGCCCGCACCCGTAATGTCCCAGGCCTACAACGGGAAACCGCCGAGCCAGACAATATCTATTGTGACCGCGAAGCGGTCAACTGCTGAGGTCAGATGCGTGGACCGCTTGGCGCGTTGACCGCTTCGCGGTCACATGTGAATACGACCGCTTCGCGGTCACATACGACTACGAGCGCTTCTGGATCCACAGCATAAATAAACACGACTCACTTCGCGGTTGTAAAACAGACTATCGCCTAACGCCCGCTGGAAAAAGCCAGCGCCAGCTACCCCGTGACGCGCGTTTCCCTGAACCTTTGCAGCACTATCATTTCATTGAGAGAGGGCAAAGGTCAATGAGGCGGCTCCACATAGATCCACGATGCCGACCAAGCGGAAGGGTTTTTGCAAGAAGGCCGCGCCCGGAGGTTTTTCAGGAGGCGCTTATGCTCGGCCAGATACAGCAAGAGCAGAAGCAATCGGACGAGATGCGGGCGCGAGGCAAACGGCAGACGAGTGGGTGGCAGAGACGACTCTTCCATGAAGAAGTGATCCTGATTCGCGCGCGGCGACGCAATCGCTCGACGGCGCATAAGCGTTTACAACGGAGGGGAAAATCCGGGCCGAGGGCCGGAGACTACAAATAATGCAATGTTCGGAGGAGCGGGCGATGCGATCCGAAGCAAACTAGATTCTAACGCTTTTGTGCGGAGACGAGCGCATTTTTCGCACTGGCGTTGCGAAAAGGGCAAGCGGCGCGTGCAATTCCTGAGCGCTGGCGACGCGGCCAAGGGAATTGCGCGCGCGATGCGAGCAATTGAATGGTGCTCGGCAAGCGGGCAACTGCTATTCTCAGCGACGCAATGGGAGCGAGTGAAAATTCGGAGTTAGAGCGCGGGCTGGGGTTGAAAGAAGCGGTTGCGCTCAACATGATCGAGATCGTGGGAATCGGCCCGTTCGTGGTAAGCGGAATCGTGATCCGCGAAATGGGCGGCCCGCAGGCGCTGCTGGCGTGGCTGGGCGGGGCAGTGCTGGCGACGCTGGATGCGTTTGTGTGGTCGGAGCTGGGCGCAGCGATGCCGAAAGCCGGCGGATCCTACGTCTTTTTGCGCGAGGCGTATGGACCCTTGCGCTGGGGACGCTTGATGGCGTTCCTGTTTGTGTGGCAGACGTTCGTGCAGGCGCCGCTGTCCATCGCGTCGGCTTCGATAGGCTTCACGCGTTACGTGGGTTACCTGCATCCGCTTTCGAAATGGGAGGCCAAGGCGGTTTCCGGCGGACTGGTGATTCTGCTGGTGATCCTGTTGTACCGGCGGATTACGACGATTGGAAAAATATCTTTGTTTCTATGGGCGGGAGTGGTTGCGACGCTGCTGTGGCTCATCTGGGGCGGAGTCACGCACTTCAATGCCAAGATGGCGTTCGATTTTCCGCCGAACGCATTTTCATTTTCGCCCTTATGGTTCGCAGGGCTTGGTTCAGCGATGGTCAGCACGATTTATAGTTACTGGGGCTACTACAACATTTGCAATTTGGGCGGCGAAATTCGCGAGCCGGAGAAAAACATTCCACGCGGGATTTTTCTGTCGGTGCTGGGCATCACCGTGCTGTACATGGCGATGCAGACGAGCATTTTGGGAGTGATTCCGTGGCGGGAAGCGCAAAATTCGAAATTCATCGTCAGCACGTTCGTGGAGCGGCTGTACGGACATACCGCGGCATCGCTGGCGACGGGAATGGTGTTGTGGATCGCGCTGGCTTCGGTGTTCTCAGTGTTATTGGGATATTCGCGGGTGCCGTATTCGGCGGCGCTCGACGGGAATTTTTTTCCGATTTTCGGACGATTGCATCCGACAAAAAAGTTTCCGCACTTTTCGCTGCTGGCGCTGGGCACGCTGGCATTTTTTTTCAGCATCAAACTGGATCTGGAGACCTCCATCGCGGGAATTCTGGCGGTGCGGCTGATCGTGCAGTTTATCGGTCAGGCCGTCGGCGTGATGCTGCTGCGCAAAAGGTTGGGAACGGAGCGGTTGCCCTTCAAGATGTGGTTGTACCCGTTGCCGGCGGTATTGACGATGATCGGCTGGGCCTGGCTCTTCTGGCATACCGGAGCGGCGCGTAAATGGGGATTGCTGGAGATCGTGCTGGGAGTGCTGGCGTTTCTGGTTTGGACAGCAACGATGAAACAATGGCCGTTCGAGAAGAATCAAACCACAAGCGCCGCGTCGCTGGTAGCGGCGCCGTAACGGTTGTCAGTTCGGTGGGTCAATTAAGTTTGGGCCGGGTCTGGGAGGAAGCATTGAAAATTTGCCGCGCGATTTCCTTCGCCATGGTGATGGTGACGTTTGGCACTGGTTTGTTGCAAGCGCAGGGTCCTGCCGCGCCGGGAACGGGGCGCGGTCTGCCGGAAACGATTGACGCCATAGACAGTGCGCGAGTGACGACGCGGATTCTCTATATTACGGCGCATCCGGACGATGAGAGTGGTGCGGTGTTGACTTACCTTGCGCGCGGATTGCACGCGGACGTCGCGTTGCTTTCGCTGACGCGAGGCGAAGGCGGGCAAAACGTTCTGGGACCGGAGCAGGCGCCGCAACTCGGATTGATTCGAACGCAGGAATTGCTGGCGGCGACGCGCGGCTACGGCGTGAAACTTTATTTTACGAGCGCGCGGGATTTTGGCTATTCAAAGACGCCGGAGGAAACGGAAAAAATTTGGGGCGATCAGGTGCTCGACGATATGGTGTATCTGATCCGGGATTTCCGGCCAAACATCATTATCAACGGCTGGGGAGGCGTGCATAGTGGGCACGGGCACCATCAGGCCTCGGGGCTCTGGACACCCAAGGCGGTGCAACTTGCGGCCGACGAGTCGTATAAAACAAAAACAACCTGTGAAGATTGCGGTCCATGGGCCACTTCGCAGGTATTGGATGTGGAGCGAGGAAGCGATCGTCCGAAAGGATATGTCCTTCCGCTGGATGAAATTTCTCCGCTTTACGGGCGCTCCTGGCGGCAACTGGGCCTCGATTCCTTTGCCAATCATCGCTCGCAAGGAATCACTGGATTTCTCGGTTCCAGCTTTCTGCTTCGGCCTATTGCGTTGATTCGGGAAGATGGAAAGCCTTTCGACCCAAAGTCGCTGGCTGTCAATATTTCGGAGCGGTTCAAGGGCTGCACGCCAATTGAACTTGCGAACCGCGATCTGGAAGCCGCGCGTGAAGCCGTTTTGCAGCTAGGCTGGAAACGCGCGGGGGAAAAAATCAGCCATGCGGCGGCCCTGTTGGGCGATGCTCCGAAGAAGTGCGGACCGACACCGTTTTCGCAGAAGGAAGAGGCCTGGGAACAATTGCTGGATCGCACCACGGCAAGTTCGCGAATCGACAGAGCCGCCGCACTGATTGCGGGCCTGGATGCGACCGCGCTTGCCGATCGCAATAACGTTACCGAGGGCGAGGAATTTCGCGTGGTGACGCACGCGCGGTGCCGGGCGGAAGCCGACTGCAAGATCGGCGAATCGAAATTCGTCTCGGTTGAGGGCCTGAACCAAAGCAAGAGAGAAGGAGATCTGGACAAGGGGCAGACCTTTACCATTCAGCTGGAGGACAACACCAAGCCGCCCAGCGGCCCGCTCGGAAGCTTTGCATCGCCGGACTCTCAGTATCAGAATTCCTCGGCGCCGGCTCCGCTTGCGGAAGTGTGGATCCGGTTTCGCCTTGCCGGGCACGAATACTTGCATCGCGAACCCGTGAAATTCTTCGACGCCAACTCGACCCACGCCGACCTGGTGCAGCTGCGGATTGTGCCGTCGTACTCGCTGGCAGTCGAACCGGCGCAAGCGGTCGAGATTTTGCCCGGGCGGCAGCATGATTTCGATGTGCTGCTGCGGATACATTCCTATTCCGGCAAACCCGCGACGGTAAGCGTCGGCCTGGATGCGCCGGGTGGATGGAAGAGCAGCGACACGGCGGAAGTGAAGTTCGAAGGCATCGGCGATCGCTATGCCAAATTGCATGTGACTCCGCCGGCGCAATTGGCGGAAGGAAACGCAACCCTCACCGCATACGCGAAACGTGGCGAAGAAAAGTTTGCGACTTCGATTGAGCCGCTGCCTTCGATGCCAACTCTCTTGTGGGAAGAACCGGCGCGATGCGTGGTGCATTCATTCCCGATTGAAGTGCCGAAAAATCTGCATATCGGTTACATCACGGCGGAAAGCGAACCGGTGCCGGACGCGTTGAAAATGCTGGGCATCCAGGTGGACATGCTCGACCCAGCGACGTTGGCGTTTGGCGATTTGTCCAGGTTCGACGCAATTGTGATCGGCGTGCGCGCGTACGAATTGCGCAGCGATCTGCCCGGTGCGAACCAGAGATTGTTCGATTACGTTTCACACGGCGGAACAATGCTGGTGCAGTACGAGCGGGATTTTGCCTGGGCGGGGAAGAACTATGCGCCGTACCCGGCACAAATTGGAAGCAACCGACCCGGCGAGCCGCTGCCACGCATCACCGACGAAACCGCGGCGGTCACGTTCCTGAAACCGGATGATCCGTTGCTGAACAGGCCCAACAAAATTACCGCGAAGGATTTTGACGGTTGGGTGCAGGAGCGCGGACTTTATTACTGGACGGAATTCGATCCGAAATACACGCCGCTGCTTTCCATGCACGATCCGGGTGAAAAAGATTTGAACGGCGGTTTGGTGTATGCGAAATACGGCAAAGGAACTTACATCTACACCGGCCTGGCATTCTTCCGGCAATTGCCGGAGGGCGTGCCGGGCGCCTATCGCCTCTTTGTGAACCTGCTTAGCGCTTCGCGCACGCAATGAGCCGCAATGAAGTACGATTCTTGAGCGGAGAATAACTTCTTCGCAGAACGATTCCACTGAGGTGCGTTTCATGAATTGCGACCCTTCCCGCCGCAACGTGTTGCGGATTTGCGCTTTGTTGTGGATTGCCGCCACGCTGATCCTTTGCGCCGGTTCGTCGAATGCTCAGCAGAAAGACAAGAAAAAGAAGAAGGACGCTCCGACGGTAGACAACAGCAGCGCGAACCCAGTGGTTCCGATGACCGACGAGCAGCAGATTGACTACATGATTTCGGAAGTGCTCGGCGCCTGGCAGATCGGAGACTCCGCGCGCATGCACAAGGATTATTCTGACGATGTGTCGGTGGTCAACGGTGGATGGGCGCCGCCGATTCTGGGCTGGGCAAATTACGAAGCTTTGTACAAGTTACAACGATCGAAAATGCAGCAGGTGCGCATGGATCGCAGCAACACCTACATAAAGGTGAACGGAAATACAGCGTGGGCGTGTTTCCAGTGGGACTTCGCAGCGGTGATTGATGGCGCTCCATCTGCGGCGCGAGGGCAGACGACGTATGTTTTTATCAAGAAAGATAACCACTGGCTGATCGCGCACGACCACACTTCGGTGGTGCAGGCTGCTCCAGCGCAGGCGCCCAGCAACACTGTTCCTGGCAGCGCGGTCCCGTCTGCAAAACCGGCCAACTAGACTGGAATTAGCTCAGAAATTCTTTAGACCTTGATACAACCAGAACCCGGCGATGAACAGGAGTAATCCTCCCGCCGCAACGCCGCTGGCCATTATCGGGCGCGATAGAGTGTTGATTTTCTTTATCAGATCGCGCTGTTCCTTGGCCATGCGATCGCCGGATGCCTCAATGAAAATTTGATCGTCCTCGTGGCTTTCGAGCAAGCTCCGCCAAATCAGCAAAACCACGAATATGGAGGTAATGATGCCCCAAGCGACTAACATGTAGAAGATTGGCCCCTGGAGCGTGACAGATTCCATGGTGACCTCCCGTGGGAACCGAACCGCAGTGGCAGGCGCCCTGAGATGACTCAAAGAGCTACTGCCAGGGGGTAGGTACGGCTGGTGGCCGGAGTATAGCATCAGGGATAAAAAAAACCAGCAGATCGTATTTACATTTCTGATACAACTGCGGAGCTTTGAGAGGATGGCTAAGTCACGTGGATTCCGTGACTTACGGATCAGTGTTCGAGATGGTTCGTCATCCGGGGAACCTTTCGATGTTGCGGAGGGAATTGTACGAGGAGAGAGGTATGCGATTTACGCTGCAAAATATTCTTCGGCCAGAGTCTTTAACTATTCTCGCTGTTCTCACACTGCTGGGCGTGTCCCACGCTCGAGCGCAAGCGCCTCCTGGTCCGCTGCCGCAGACGGCCGCGCGGGATGGCTCGACTGCTCCGCCGCCAAAGGCGCCGCCGCCGGATGTGCCTCGAACGAAAGTGCTGGCAGGAACGTGGCGATTGAATCTCGATGAGAGCGACGATCCGGGCAAAAAACTGCAACAGGCTCGCGGTTCGGATAGTAGCGGGCAGGGCGGTGCGCGACGTGGCGGAGGCGGCATGGGGGGAGGCTGGCCCGGCGGAGGTATGGGCGGACGCGGTGGCATGGGTGGCGGCGGACGCAGTATGGGCGGAGGAGAGAGCGATTCTGACCGTCAGAAGATGCAACTGTTTGTGCAGCCGGCGAACCAACTAACGGTTGCGCAGAAAGAACCAGAAATTGACGTCAGCGACGACGACGATCGCAAGTTTGCCTTTTATACCGACGGCCGCAAGGTCGAAAAATCGAAAGACCCAGGTCATCAAGACTTCGACGCCAAATGGGAAGAATACCGGTTGGTGGCAGAGGGCAAAGACCCTCGCGGCAATAAATACGAGCGTTCTTATGAAGTTCTGGAAGGAAACCGGCAACTGCGTGAGACGATTTTGTTGAAGGTCGGCCGCAATAATACGGAAGTTTCCATTCGCTATGTGTACGACCTGATTTCTGCGCCCGCAAAATCTCCAGCTAATCCACCATCTTAAAAAGTAGCGAAATCAGCACAACAACCCGCTTTTTACACAGGCGCCGTGCGTTGACGGAACCTGCTTCGGATGCTAATCTTTTTGTTCCAAGTCGGCAGCTCGAAGCCCACCGTGCGCTGTGTGGGGTGCGTGTACGGCGAGGCTGCCAGCCAAGGTCCAGGCTAAATAAACTTTTTTTATGGCGATTGTTCACCAACTAGGCGAACTCTTCCTCGGGGCTGTGCCCACGGTCCTGTTGATTCTCATTTTCTATTTTCTGATGAGGTCGCTGTTTTTTAAGCCGCTGCTTGCCGTAATGGCGGAGCGCGATGCTCGTTCCGTCGGCGCGCAAAAAGCAGCCGAAGCCGCGCAAGCCGCCGCCGCGGAAAAACTCAAGCAATATCAGGATGCTTTGAAGCAAGAGCAGGTGAAGCTGTACGCGGAGCAGGAAGCGGCACGCAAGAAATTGCTGGATGAGCGCGCCGTCTTGTTAAAAGATGCACGCGCGAAATCAGCCAGTGAAGTTGCCGCAGCGAAACAGCGTGTCGCGGGTGAGTTGCAGGCCGCCCGCCGTGACGTTGAAACCAGCATTCCGCAACTCGCGTCAGAAATTGCCTCCAGGATTCTGCAATCGCCCGCCAGTCCTTCGCGAGAGGTTCGATGAAACTTCGCAGGCCCATCGTTCCATCGCTCTTCGTGTGTAGCGCGTTGTTATTGTTTGCCGCGGCTGCGCGTGCTGCGGAAGAAGGCGGCGCGAATTCTGCCGCCGGCGTGACGGAAATTTTCAAGTGGATCAACTTTGGGATCGTAGCGGCAGCCTTAATATGGGTTTTTGCCAAGGTGCTGCCGCCTAAGTTTCGCAGCAACGCCGACAAAATCAGCTCGGCGATCACCAAGGCGCAAGCGGCTAAGGCCGAGGCCGACCGCAAGCTGTGCGACTCCGAGCAACGGCTTGCTCGCCTCGAAGAGGAGGTTCGCGGCTTGCGCGAGCAAGCACAAAAAGATGCCGCTGCCGAAGCCGAACGGATTCGCGCGCTGGCCAAGTCCGATGCGGAGAAGGTCGCCATTTCCGCGAAAGCTGAAATCGAAGCCGCGGAACGTGCCGCACGCATTGAACTCAAGACTCTCGCGGCAAAGTTGGCCGTTGACGGCGCCGAAGCTTTGCTCGCAAAACAGTTGACGCCGCAAACCCAGGACGCGCTCATCACAGGATTCGTTAAATCGCTAAAGGGGAGTCCGAATTGAAGTCCGCAAGCCTGCAATATGCCAATGCGCTGGCGGATATCGCGCTCGAGCAGGGAGCTGCCGGCCCGGTGACCCAGCAGTTGAGCGATTTTACCGCCGCGTATTCGAGCTTCTCGGAGTTGCGCAATTTCTTCGAGAGCCCCGCCACTACCAAGGAACAAAAGCGCGGAGTTGCGGAAAAGATTTCCACGCGGCTGGGCGCCAGTAAAATCGTGCGCAATTTTTTATTCGTGGCGATCGACCATCAGCGCACGGCGGAACTGCCCGAGATTCTTGCCACCTTTCAGAATGTTTTGCGGGAAAGACAGGGAATCGCCGAGACGGAGGTGTTTTCCGCGTCGGCGTTGAACGAAGCGCAGAAAAAAGAGATAACACGCACACTTGAGGGCGTCACCGGCAAGAAAATCGAAGCGAAATTTTCGCTCGATGCAAGTCTGATTGGCGGTGTGCGGGTTCGCGTGGGTGACACGATTTACGATGGGTCGCTGCGCAACCGGCTGGACGGATTACGCGAACAGCTTACGGCGGAGTAGTCGTTGCATTAGGCGCCCCGCCTGGCGGGGTTGCAGATTACGCTTAGCGGAGAGTTGGGAACAGGAATGGCGAATATCAAGGCAGACGAGATCAGCAAGATCCTGCGCGAGCAGATTGCAAATTACGAGCAGACCGTCGCGGTCGAGGAAGTGGGCTCGGTCATCAGCGTCGGCGACGGAATTGCGCGCGTGCACGGCCTGGAAAAAGTGATGTTCGGCGAGATGATCGCGTTTCCGCATAACGTTTTCGGAATCGCGCTCAACCTCGAAGAGGATCAAGTTGGAGCGGTGCTGCTCGGCGAGTACAACGAAATTAAAGAAGGCGATACCGTCAAGCGCACCAACACGATTATGTCCGTGCCCGCAGGCGAAGCGCTCGTCGGCCGCGTGGTAAATCCACTGGGCGAACCGCTGGATGATAAGGGCCCCATCGCCGCGACGCAGCGCAATCCGCTGGAGCGGATCGCTCCCGGCGTGCTGGATCGTCAGCCGGTGCGCGAACCCTTGCAGACAGGTATCAAGGCTATTGATGCGATGATTCCGATTGGCCGCGGCCAGCGCGAACTGATCATCGGCGATCGCCAGACGGGAAAGACCGCCGTCATCCTCGACACCATCATCAACCAGAAGGGTCTGGGGATGATTTGCATCTACTGTGCGATTGGGCAAAAGCGTTCGACCATCGCGCAGGTGGTGAAAGTTCTTACCGATGCGGGCGCGATGGACTACACCATCGTCGTGGCGTCTTCCGCTGCGGAACCGGCGTCAGTACAGTACATTGCGCCATACGCGGCATGCGCGATGGGCGAATATTTTCGCGACAACAAAAAGCATGCCGTCACCTTTTACGATGATCTTTCCAAGCACGCGCAGGCTTATCGCGAAATTTCCCTTTTGCTCCGTCGCCCGCCCGGCCGCGAAGCTTTTCCCGGCGACGTTTTTTATCTTCACTCGCGCTTGCTGGAACGCGCCGCGAAGTTGAATGACAAACTCGGCGGCGGCTCGCTCACTTCATTGCCAGTGATTGAAACGCAGGCGGGCGACGTTTCCGCCTACATTCCGACCAACGTTATTTCGATTACTGACGGTCAGATTTATCTGGAGGCGGATCTTTTCAACGCGGGCATTCGGCCTGCCATCAACGTCGGCATCTCCGTCAGCCGCGTCGGCGGCAACGCACAGATCAAGGCCATGCGCCAGGTTGCCGGATCGTTGCGGCTTGATATGGCGCAGTACCGCGAACTTGCGGCGTTCGCGCAGTTCGGCGCCGATCAGCTTGATAAGGTTACTCAGGCGCAGCTTGCTCGCGGTCAGCGCCTCACGGAAATTCTGAAGCAGGATCAATACGCTCCGTTTTCTGTCGAGAAACAAGTGCTCAGCCTGTTCGTTGCGACCAGTGGGTTCCTCGATAGTATTCCCGTCGGCGACGTCCGCCGGTTCGAGAAGGAATTTCTACAATTCGTAGAAACCAGCCAGCCGGGCATTTTGAAAAGCATCAGCGAGAAAAAAGCGCTCGATGATGCGATCAAGGGCGAAATCAAGAAGGCTGTCGAGACTTTCAAGGAGCGTTTCGCGCCGACGGAAAATAAGCCGGCGTAATTTCTTCCGTTCTTGAAAAATCTTGTTTTGTACCAGCGGGTTGACCAGCTTATCGTTCGACGGAATCTCGGTTTTTCCTGCACTTGCAGCGCCGGGCTTCAGCCCGATGTTTTTGAAGTGTTTTTGTAACTGCTTCGACTTCGCAAGCAATGAAAGGGATTACAGCAAGGCAACATGGCTACGCTTCTCGATTTCCGGCGCCGTATCCGCTCGGTGAAGAACACCCAGCAGATCACTCGCGCGATGAAGTTTGTCGCTGCGGCGCGGTTGCGTCGCGCGCAGGAAGCTGCCATCGCCGCTCGCCCTTACGCCAACGAACTTTCCCGGCTGCTGCGTTCGATCATGGCGCGCGTTGACGAGCCGGAGCATCCGCTGCTTGCCAAGCGCCCCGAAGAACGCATTCTGGCCATCGTTCTCACGGGCGAACGCGGTTTGGCGGGGGCTTTTAACGCCAATATTTTACGCAAGGCCAACGAGTTCCTGCGCGAGCGCCGCGACAAGAAGCTTTCCATCGTGCCTGTCGGAAAAAAAGGCCGCGATTCGCTAAAGCGCGCGGGCTTTAAATTCGCTGCCGAATACGTCAACGTGTTGGCCAAAGTAGAATTTTCGACGGCGCGCGAAATCGCTGGCCTGGTCTCCGATTTATATATGAAAGATGAGATTGACGCGGTCTATCTGATTTTCAGCGAATTCAAAACCGTGATGACGGCCAACTTAAAAATCGAAAAGCTGCTCCCGGTCGAACCGGAACAGGCTCAATCGGACGAAAAGTCAGGCAAGAACGCCTCTGAGACGCCCGAATCGCAGGTTGACTACATCTACGAACGGCCGGTTGAGAAGCTGCTCGCAGCATTGCTGCCAAAATACATCGAAGCGCAGGTCCTCCGCGCCATGCTGGAAAGTTCGGCGGCAGAATACGCCGCCCGCATGGCAGCGATGGAATCCGCTACGCGTAATGCCGGCGAAGTGATTCAGGCTCTAACGCTGCACATGAACAAAGTGCGTCAGGCAGCCATCACCAAAGAAATCATCGAAATTGTAAGCGGCGCCTCACACGGCGCGTAGGAGAAATATGGCAGACAACAAACCAGGAATTGGTCGCGTCGTCCAGGTCATTGGACCGGTGCTCGATATTCAATTTGAAGAGGGCCACCTGCCCGCGATTTTCAACGCGGTGCGCATCACCAGCGAAGGTTTCGATGTGCCTGAGCCGCTTGACGTGACGGTCGAAGTGCAGCAGCACCTCGGCGAAGGCCGCGTCCGCGCGGTCGCCATGGAGCCGACTGAAGGCATGGTCCGCGGAATGAAGGCTATCGATTCCGGCGACTCCATCAAAGTGCCGGTCGGCCGCGAAACGCTTGGCCGCGTGATGAATGTTCTCGGCAAGCCAGTGGACCAACTCGGCCCAATCAACGCGAAAACATATTTTCCGATTCACCGGCCAGCGCCGAAACTTGACGAACAGTCCACCACTCTCGAAATGTTTGAGACCGGCATCAAGGTTGTTGACTTGATGGAGCCCTACGTTAAGGGCGGCAAGATTGGATTGTTCGGCGGCGCCGGTGTCGGCAAAACGGTTTTGATTCTTGAATTGATTCACAACGTTGCCATGAAGCACGGCGGCCTTTCGGTTTTTGCCGGCGTGGGCGAGCGCACCCGCGAAGGCAATGACTTATGGCTGGAAATGTCCGAGGGCGGCGTCATCACTCCGGGCAATTCGGAAAAATCTCGCTGCGCGCTGGTTTATGGGCAAATGACCGAACCGCCCGGTTCGCGTCTGCGCGTCGGCCTCACCGGTCTCACTGTCGCCGAATATTTCCGCGACCAGGAACACCTCGATGTGCTCCTGTTCATCGACAACATTTTCCGTTTCGTTCAAGCCGGTTCGGAAGTTTCCGCGCTTCTCGGCCGCATGCCTTCCGCCGTGGGCTATCAGCCGAACCTCAACACCGAAATCGGCGAACTGCAGGAGCGCATCACTTCCACCAAGTCCGGTTCGATCACTTCGGTGCAGGCGATTTACGTGCCTGCCGACGATTACACCGACCCAGCTCCCGCTGCCACGTTCACCCACTTGGACGCCACCACAAACCTTTCGCGCCAGATCGTCGAACGCGGCATCTATCCCGCCGTCGATCCGCTCGCCAGCTATTCGCGCATTCTCGATCCGCGCATCGTCGGCGCTGAGCACTACGCCGTTGCGCGCTCGGTAAAATCCATTTTGCAACGCTATAAGGACTTGCAGGACATCATCGCCATTCTCGGCATTGAAGAACTTTCCGACGACGACAAGCGCACCGTAGCCCGCGCCCGTAAAATCGAAAAGTTCCTGTCGCAGCCGATGTTCGTCGCCGCGCAGTTCACCGGCCTCGAAGGCAAGTATGTAAAAATCGAAGATACCGTGCGCAGCTTCCGCGAAATCATCGAAGGAAAGTACGACGACATTCCGGAGCAAGCCTTCTACATGGTTGGCACCATTGACGAAGTTCAGGAAAAGGCGGAAAAGATGAAGGCGGGCGTTTAAGAAATATTTATGTCTGGCGATTCCATTCAGCTCGTGGTGGTCACTCCGGTGAGTCAGCTGCTCAGCGAAGCCGTCACCGAAGTGCAGCTTCCCGGCGCGGACGGCTATCTCGGCGTGCTGCCGGGGCACGCACCGCTGATCACCGAACTGGGCATCGGCGAGCTGACCTACAAAGCTGCAAACGGACAAACCGGGCTGCTTGCCATCATTCGTGGCTTCGCGGAAGTTTTGCCGGAGCGCGTCTCGGTTTTGGCGGAAACCGCCGAACGTCCCGAAGACATTGATGTGAATCGCGCGAAGGAAGCGCTGAAGCGCGCGCAGGAACGCATAGCGGCCGGCGGCGACATCGATTGGGATCGCGCTTCAGCATCTTTGCAGCGTGCGCTCGTGCGCCTTCAGATCGTGTCCAAGCATCAGGGGATCAACATTGCCACCATCCGCTAGTCCCGAACGGCCACGAACCCTGGCAAATTCCCGCGCATCTAATTAAAGTCGAGCGACATGCCCAACGAATCCATCGTCATGTATTCCACAATATGGTGCCCCGATTGCCGCCGCGCGAAATCCTTTATGAAGGAACGCGGCGTGCAATTCGCGGAAGTGATGATCGATGGCAATCCCGAAGCCGAAGGCCTGGTCCTCCGCGTCAACAACGGCCGCCGCAAAGTTCCCACCATCCAGGTCGGCGATCGCTACTTCGCCTGCAGCCCCTTCAACGCCCAGCAACTTGCCACCGAACTGAACGTCCCACTCAACCGCTAGTTTGGGAGGCGGCGCCTTCTCAAGCGGTTCACTGCACTAGAGTTCCGCGCGCCCAAACCCGTTCAATCTCGAGCGCTTCATTCAGCAGCACCATGTCCGCATCGGCGCCTGTACGCAATGCGCCTTTCTTGAATTCAATTCCCAGCAGCGTGGCCGGGTTCAGCGTCAACATACGTACCGCGTCGGCCAGAGGAATTCCCAGCTTCACGATATTTCGCAGCGCGCGATCCAAAGTAAGGGTGCTACCAGCAAGCCTGCCTTCCGCGTTTCGGCAGACTCCTTCGCTGACGGTTACTTCCAGTCCGCCCAGCATGTACTTGCCGTCCGGCATCCCCGTGGCCGAGATTCCATCGCTGATCAGGATCACGCCCTGCGTGCCTTTGGCCTGCAACAAAACTTTCATAGCGATTTCATCGACGTGAATGCCATCT
The DNA here is from genome assembly GCA_963732135.1 of uncultured Acidobacteriota bacterium. Lineage (GTDB taxonomy): Bacteria > Acidobacteriota > Terriglobia > Acidiferrales > UBA7541 > Acidiferrum. The sequence goes on along the minus strand of CAVSYC010000005.1, from coordinate 464,198 downwards.
GCAATTAGTTCGGCGGTGACTTCGGGCGTTGTCAGTACTGCGCCGATGACTCCGGGATCGCGGTGGCTAAATGGCCGCATCGCGTTGTAAACATGTGTGGCGTGGTGCGCGCCATGTGCCACCGCGGCACGAGCCTGCTCGTAGGTCGCATCGGTGTGCCCGATGGAAACCACCATTCCCAGGCTGCGCGCTGCATCAATGCACGACATTGCGCCAAGTAATTCCGGCGCAATAGTAAGAATGCGGGCATTGCCGGCCGCCGCGTGCAAGAATCGCTGCAGCAGTTCCGCGGACGGGGGTTGCAGCCACTCGGTTGGATGCACGCCGCGGCGCGCCTTGCTGAGGAAGGGCCCTTCGAAGTGGATTCCCAGGATTTCCGCGCGCGCTTCGTTCGTCTGGTACTGCCCGGAGATGTATTTGGCAATTCCTTCAACCGCGCGAACGGTTTCGTCGGCGCTCGCGGTTACGGTCGTTGCCAGCAACGAAGTGGTGCCAAACGCCGCCAGCCGTCCAGTAATTGTGCCGAGCGCGGCCTCGTCCGCTTCCATCACGTCGCGGCCGCCCGCTCCGTGAATATGTACATCCACGAAACCAGGGATGGCAGTGGATTCGCTGGCGCGTATTTCTTCGGCGCCGCCTGGCAGGTCCATCGCCGCTCTCGGGCCGACCATTTCGATCTCGCCGTCGCGGATCAGAATTCCCGCGTCCGCAATTTCGCCTTTGGGAGTGATTGCCGTGCCTACGTGCAAGAGAGTGGTCGCCATAGGTACCCGTTATCGTAGCCGAATCGCAAACGTCCGCAAAAATAAAACGGGCGTCTGCAAAATCAAATGGGACGTCTACAAGAAACAAAAAGGGGCGGAGCCTCTGCCCCGCCCTCATGGAACTTGTTTGTGGCTGAACCTTACATACCCTTTTCAGGAGCCATTTCGATGGCGCTCAGTTTGATGGCATCGCCCTTCACATCACCTTTTACCGTTACATGATGCCCGGCATGCGCGGCGACCTGATCCTGCGCATCAATCGCGTAAACTTTCTGATCGGCATCGTTCACGAATACGTATTTTGCGCCCTTTTCCTTGACGCACTTGGTGGTGCATTCGCCAGCCTTGGCGTTTGCTCCCTTGGCTCCGCAGTTGCTGTCGGAAATCCAGCCGGTCAGACTGGTGTCCGCAGCGAAGCTCAAAGCTGCTGCAAGCAGCGTCGCGCCTGCGATAGTTGCGATTCGAAGTTTCATAAACACTCCCTCCGAGACTACTGTGGCTTTAGACTATGCCCAAAGCCGTGGCGCTAGCTTGGCACAGCACCAGGAGCAAGTCTACAACGCCGGTTGGCAGAGCCGGTGACAACTCCGCTAGCGACTATGCAACGAATCTCAAATAAAAAACGGGGGATTCTTGTTGGAAATCCCCCGCTGGTGACACTCAATGAATCCGACAGCAACAACCAAGTCGCGCCGGTCGCTTACTGGCCAGATCCGGTATTCGACGTGCTCGTCGTAGCGGGCACTGCCTTTGGCACGCTCAAGTAGCCGGTTGCCGTGGTCTTGCTGACCTTGTTGATGACCAATTCCACTGCCTGGCGCGTTCCGCCAGTGTAGAAAAATATCGGTTCGTTTACCGAACGGTTTTTCTTTTCGAAGCTCTGGTCATCCGCCAGAACGTTGATCGTGTACTGATTTTTCTTGGTGTTGGTGTCTCTCAGCTGAACCTGAATGGTTCCCACCTTCTGCGCGCCGGCCTTTCGCGTCACGGTGAATTCGTAATAGTCGCGTTGCCCCATGCGCCGCAGTTGGTCGATTTCGTCATGATTACGCGCGATCAACGTGCCCATTTCACTGCGCGCCATCTGGATGCTGTTCTTTGTGGCGTCCAAATCGGTCTTGACGCCGCTCACATCGCCGCCCATTTTGGTCACGTCATCCGCGCTGGCTTTGGTGGCCAGCTGCGCGTTCACATTTGATCCTAATTCATTCAGTTTCTTGCCGTAGTTCATCGCGGCCAGTTTGTTCTGCTTGCGCGCGGCGATCAGGTCCGCCTGAGTTACGTTCAACTTGTCGGTCACCACCTTCAAATCGCTTTGCAGTTGCTGGTTTTCTTCTTCGGTCTTCGCCAGCCGCTGACCGACCTGATCATCCTGCTGCTTCAAAGCCGTTTGCGTGGACTTCTCCACGCTGTTTGCGTGATTGATAGCGCTCCATCCGACTCCCAATCCCAAAAGCGACAGTGCGCCCAACACCGCTACCGCTAGGCCGACCCACCTTGGGGTTCCCGAAACGACCGTAGGGTTTGATTCCTGATACTCGCTCATGAATTCGATTCTCCTTGCAGGACTCTGCCCGCATCCCGGAAAATGTGCATCCGCCGAACCAAATGGGGTTCCCGGTTAAATTACGCGTTAACTCCAACAGTGTATTTAGGTTAGGCTACAACGCGACCCAGTGCGGCAGGTCCGTAACTCGTACCAGTACGAGTAAACTTTACTTTCTTACTGGGTTCTCGGTAATTTTTGCTAATTTTTCTGGACGTGGGTAGCGCAGGAATGGTCAAGGGCAAGAGGAGGCTCAACCTAATGAGCAGAGGCCTGGTTTCGCAATAAAGCCAATGTTTGCGGTTGGTTAGACCGATATTCCTACGCGGCTTGTGTCGAGGTTTCGCTGCGTACTGGCTCAAAATACTGATCCAGCGTGCGCGTAGCGGCCTTCAGAACCAGCTTACAATTCGCACAATCATGCAAATGCTCTTCAATGTCATGCGACACAGACGGCGAGAGTTTTCCCTCTAAGTACCAACAAATCAAATGGATAGTGTCCTTACAGCTCATTTCGCCCGTCCCCTCAGAAGACGAACTCAAAATTCGAATTCTATCCAGAGAAGTGTGCACTTTCCTGGCCAAAACGTAATGGAAAATGCTGATTATAACTGTCTGAAAATGAAGGAGAAACGGTGAACTCGAAGCGGTAGCCTGTGTTCATACAGCCAACTTTACCGCTTCCCACGCCAGAAACGTCTCGGTTATTGTCGGCGCCGTTTATCCGGGCCTGGTGATGGTCATCTCGCGTAGCGCGGCGATCCGTTGTTCCAACGGCGGATGCGTGCTGAACAGGGAACTCCACATCGAACCACGTCCAAACATCGGCTTTACGATACACAATGCAGCTGTGGTTTGCGGGATGCTGCTCGGGATTCGCTGATTATACGCGCCAAGTTTTTGCAGCGCGCTGATCAGCCCGAATTGCTGGCCAACCATCTGTGCGCCGGACGCGTCTGCCGCGTACTCGCGCTGCCGGGAAATGCCGAGTTGCAGCAGCATTGCTGCGATCGGCGCAAGAATAATCATCAGGATGGCCGAGAGTCCGCCACCTTCGCGCTCATTGTCGCGTCCTCCGCCGTATCCGAATATGCTCGCCCAATAGCCCATGCGCGCCGCATAGGTGATGGCACCGGCCAATGTCGCGGCGATCGAGCTGATCAGGATATCGTAATTGCCCACATGCGAGAGTTCGTGCGCGATGACACCTTCGAGTTCGTCGTCATTCATCAGTTCCAGCAGACCTTGCGTCACCGCTACCGATGCGTGACGGGGATTTCGGCCGGTAGCGAACGCGTTCGGCGCGGCTTCCGGAATCATATACAACTTCGGAGCTGGCAGATTTGATTTCGCTGCGAGCCGCTCCATCACTTGGTACAAACGCGGTAATTGTTCGCGGGACACCGGTTTTGCCCCGCTGGACAGCAACGCAATCTTGTCCGAGAAAAAATAAGCGATGGCGTTGAAAGCTACAGCAATCCCCAGCGCGATTTTCATGCCGTTCGGTCCGCCGAATGCGTCACCGACGACGATAAGCAGTAACGCCAGCGCGGTCAAAAGAAATGCCGTTCGCAAAACTTTCACGGTTATCTCACCAGGACGCGGTTCGAAACGATTCTGCCGCTTCGAAACCTCTCTCCATTAGATTCCGGCTGCCGCGGCCGGTTGTTTTTCCGTTTTCTGTGACGCCATTCGTTCGAATCGCATGGTGTCCTTCTTTCCGTCGCGATCCACCCGAATGTGATCGCCGGGCAATACTTTGCCCTCCAGAATTTGCATCGCCAGCGGATCCTGAATCAGGCGCTGGATGGTGCGCCGCAGTGGCCTGGCTCCGTATGCCGGGTCATAGCCTTCTTCCAGCAGCAATGTATACGCCGCGGGAGTCAGCTCCAGAGTGATCTTCCGCTCTTCGAGCAGCTTTTCCACATTTCTCAGGAGCAATTTCACGATGCCCTCGAGTTGTGCCATTCCAAGCGGATTGAAAATCACGATTTCGTCGATTCGGTTAATGAACTCCGGCCGGAATGACGCGCGCAACGCTTCCAGAGCTTCTTTACGAGCGTGCTCCGGGTCTTTCTTAGCGAGCTCGAAGATCGCCGTCGAGCCCACATTGCTCGTCATGACCAGCACCGTGTTACGGAAATCCACCGTGCGGCCTTTGCCATCGGTCAACCGCCCGTCTTCGAGAATCTGCAGCAGCACGTTGAAGACGTCAGGGTGTGCTTTTTCGATTTCATCGAACAACACGACCGAGTAGGGATGACGCCGCACCTGTTCAGTAAGTTGGCCGCCTTCTTCGTATCCGACGTAACCTGGAGGCGCGCCAAGCAAACGCGAAACACTGTGCTTTTCCATGTACTCACTCATGTCAATTCGGATCATGAGCTTTTCGTCGTCAAAGAGAAATTCCGCCAGCGCTCGCGCCAGTTCGGTTTTCCCAACGCCGGTTGGTCCCAGGAAAATAAACGAACCGATCGGGCGCTTGGTGTCAGACAATCCTGCACGACTCCTGCGCACCGCATTTGACACGCGTGCCAGCGCGTCGTCCTGGCCCACCACGCGCTGGCGCAAGCGTCCTTCCATGTGAACAAGCTTTTGCGCCTCGCCTTCCAGCAACCGGCCGGCGGGAATTCCCGTCCATTTGCTCACCAGCTTGGCGATATCCTCTTCGTCCACTTCTTCCTTGAGCATCGGCGTATCTTTTTGCATCGCGGAGAAAGCATCTTGCGCTTTTTTCAATTCCGCTTCCGCAGCGGCGATCTGGCCGTAACGTATCTCCGCAACCTTCGCTAATTCGCCCGAGCGCTCGTAACGTTGCTCTTCCGCTTTCAATTGCTCGATTCGCTCTTTCAGCTTGCGGATTCTTCCGATGGCGTCTTTTTCTGATTGCCAGCGCGCTTTCATGCCGCTGGATTGTTCCTTCAACGCGCCCAGTTCCTTTTCAATCTGCGCGCGCCGTTCCTTGGAATGCGCATCCGTCTCTTTCAATAAAGCTTGCCGCTCGATTTCGAGCTGCATGATGCGCCGTTCGATTGCATCAATTTCCGTGGGCAGGGAATCAATCTGCATGCGCAGGCTGGCCGCCGCTTCGTCGATCAGGTCGATCGCTTTGTCGGGAAGAAAGCGATCGGAAATGTAACGATGCGACAACGTGGCGGCGGCAATGATCGCGGCGTCTTTTATGCGCACTCCGTGATGGACCTCGTAGCGCTCTTTCAAGCCGCGAAGGATGGCAATGGTGTCTTCGACCGTCGGCTCGCTGACCAGCACCGGTTGGAATCTGCGCTCCAGCGCAGGATCTTTCTCGATATATTTTTTATATTCATTCAGCGTGGTGGCGCCGATGGCCCGTAGTTCGCCGCGCGCCAGCGCCGGCTTCAGCATGTTCGAAGCGTCCATCGAGCCTTCCGCAGCCCCCGCGCCAACCAGCGTGTGCAGCTCGTCGATGAACAGAATAATTTGCCCTTCGGACTGCGAAATTTCTTTCAGCACTGCTTTCAGCCGGTCTTCAAATTCACCGCGGAATTTAGCGCCCGCCACCAGTGCCGCCAAATCCAGGGCAACCAGCCGCTTGGTTTTCAATACATCGGGGACGTCGCCGGAAATAATCCGTTGCGCGAGGCCTTCCGCAATCGCGGTCTTACCTACGCCCGGCTCGCCGATCAGAACCGGATTGTTCTTCGTGCGCCGTGCCAGAATCTGCATCACGCGGCGAATTTCTTCATCCCGCCCGATCACTGGATCGAGTTTGGATTTCCGCGCCAACTCAGTGAGGTCGCGTGCGTATTTGTCCAGAGCTTCATAAGTCGCTTCCGGATTCTGCGAGGTGACGCGTTGCGTGCCGCGTACTCCGGTCAGCGCCTGGAGAATCGCTTCGTGCGATGCGCCGAATTTTTTCAGTAGCTGGCCCGCGGGATCGCGATCCGAGCCGGCAATCGCTAGGAAAAGATGTTCGGTCGAAACGTACTCGTCCTTGAACTTATCTGCTTCCTTGAAGGCCCGTTCCAGCGCGTCGTTCAAAGCGCGGCCGAGCCGCTGATCGGAAAAGCCCTGAACTTTCGGCAGCCGCCCGATTTCGCGCTCTACTTCATTGATTAAAGCTTCTTTGCGGACGCCAAGCCGGGCAAGCAATGGGGGCACCACGCCGTCCGCCTGGTTCACAAGCGCTGCCAGCAGATGCAGCGGCGTAATTTCCTGGTTTTCATGGCGCGCGGCAACTTCGTGCGCGTTCTGCAGCGCTTCTTGCGCCTTTACCGTCAATTTTTCAAATCGCAACATGATGATTTGCTCCGGTTCTTAGGAAAAGGGGCCGGCGTGGTGCCAGCCCCATGCTACTCCACTCAACTGAAGAGATGAATCGCGCGAATTTGCCAGCCTTTGTGAGCTTAGCGAGCCGAGGCCGCCTGGCCGCCTGCGTGCGCAGTGGCAACATTCACTTTGATCTGCTTCGGCTTCGCTTCCTCGCGCTTCGGAACGTTTAGCGTCAACACGCCATCTTTGTAGTCCGCCTTGATGGCTTCAGTGTTCACGGTGTTGGCAAGAGAGAAGCTGCGGGCAAACGAACCGTAGGCACGTTCCACGCGCAGGTAGTTCTTCTCGTCCGCTTTCTTCTCGAATTTGCGTTCGCCGCGAATCGTCAAAATATTGTTCTCCACGCGAATGTCCAAGTCCTCGGGCTTCACGTCGGGCAAGTCAGCCTTCACTACAAGCTCATTCTCGCCTTCGTAAATGTCGACTGCCGGAGCCCACGTGGTCAGATTTTGTTCCTGCATTGCACGTCCGAAGAAGTCAGTGAACAAACGGTTCAATTGCGAGTCAGGGGAAGTCCCGCGAAAGGAGTCCCAGCGATCCAGGTTAACCATAAAGCTAAACCTCCAGTAGAATTACAACAACGCAATCATAAAATATGCGTTTGATACTGTCAAATATAAATTAGCTATCCTGAATACCGAAGTAAGTTTATTGTTATAAGTTATATACGAGTCTTGGATGGGCATCCGCAGAGGCAGTTTTCGTCTGTTTCTTACTGGTAGGCCGAGCCTGTTTCGGCCGCCGCAGCCATGCCGTGTTTTGCGCTACACTGCCTGCAGATGCGCACTGACGACTTCGACTACTTCCTTCCTCAGGCCCAGATCGCACAGCGGCCACTCGCACAACGCGACGCTTCAAGGCTGCTGTCGCTCGATCGCAGCTCCGGCAAGATAGCCGATGCTAATTTCTCGCAGTTTGCCGACCTGCTCGGCGGTGACGAGCTCGTGGTCTTTAACAACGCACGCGTGATCCCGGCGCGGCTTTTCGGCAAGCGAATCGGTATTCATTCCCAGACGCCTTCCCGTTCGACCGCTCGCGAACATCTTACTGGGACAGTGGAGGTGTTTCTCACGCGCCAGCTGGCGCCCGATTCATGGGAAGCGTTGGTGCGGCCCGGTAGAAAACTGCCGGTGGGGGAGCGGGTTATTTTTGGCCAAGGCGAGCTCGAAGCTGAAATTCTCTCGCGCGGCGAACTCGGACTCCGCAGCCTGCGTTTCTCGACTCGCGACGGCCAAAATACGGTACAAAGCCACATCGAGCGGCTGGGACACGTTCCGCTTCCACCCTACATCGAACGGGAGGACGAGGCGTCCGACCGTGAGCGCTATCAAACCGTTTTCGCGAAGCAACCCGGCGCCGTCGCCGCGCCAACCGCAGGACTACATTTTTCGCAGCCAATCATGGAGAGGATCCACCAGCGGGGAATACAAACTTGTGAATTGACGTTGGACGTCGGGCTGGGAACATTTCAGCCAGTTCACTGCGAAATTCTTGAACAGCACGTGATGCACGGAGAAACCTACGAAATTCCCGCGGACACAGTCGCTGCGATTAGCACGGCACGGTCAGCTGGCAGAGCAGTGTTGGCCGTAGGCACAACCGTTGTCCGCGCGCTGGAAGATTCCGCACAACGCGCGCAGCAAAGCGGCAAAGGCAGCTTGCTGATGGCAGGACGCGCGGAAGCGAGAATTTTCATCACGCCGGGTTACCAATTTCGCGTGGTAGACGCGCTGCTTACGAATTTTCATCTGCCGCGTTCGACACTGCTTGCGTTAGTATGCTCTTTCGCGGGACGCGAACACGTTCTCGCAGCATATCGCCATGCGGTTGAGGCAAATTACCGTTTTTACAGTTACGGCGACTGTATGCTGGTTCGTTAAAGACTGTTTGTACGTAAGCTTGTGACTTGAAATCTTGTGGTGCCAGATGCCAGAAATATTTGCGGTGAACGGGAAACCGCACCTGGTACGATTTCCCGCTCATTCAATGATTTATCCCAACGATGGTTTTTGCGTGTGCCGTTATTAACCGTGTGCCGTTGTTACTCGCTAAAAACGAAAACTCTCTTTTGTCCGGCAAAGCGGACTTCGCGGACCTGTCCGTCTCCGCCAAGGAGAATCGCTGTATATTGCGACTTCTGATCGCGATCTTCCCAACGTCCTTCACTCTCGGCCACAGTGTTCTTGCCCTTCTGCACCGTGGCCTTATTTCCGTCGATGGAAAGCCGATATTCCCCGGCCTGCAGGGCGGCTTTTCCGACTTTCGCATTCTGCGTGAGATTAATCGTCTGTGTAAAAGGCTTTGCAAATACTGGCACGGTCATTGCCAGAGCAACGAAGAGCACCGCCATACGTTGAATCGAATTGACTTTCATGCGTGTCACCTTTTCCCTTTCGCTCAGCATAAAAATGAGCCGCAGGGGATGGCGTTCAAAGACAGTTGACACGCGGTATCGCTGCGAGTACTCTCGCCTCGACACCAGGGTTTTCTGGACTAAAGCGCCGGAAAAAGATGCGTGTCAATATGCCCCGCGGCTGCTACCGCGGGGTTTTTTCTGTCTCAAACTTGAACAGCCCCAAATTCGGCCGCACCCGTATAGACGAATCAAAGGGCGAGAATGTTTCTTGGTTGCGGGAAACTTCTTTGGAAAAATTTTGCAACTGTGAAAAATGTACTTGCCTCTGGGCAGCAGAGTTACTGCGCTGTGCGTAACATCGCAACGACGCATGAATTGTTGCTAAATTTAGATGAAAATTGACGGCAAAGTGCTACATCGCGCGTCGCAGACGGCTTGATTTCTTGCTGTACCGTTATCGTTTAGTGCATCCCGGCGCGGGTTCCTCTATACTCATCTGCGCTCTTTCGGACTGGTGAATGCGACTTCTGATTCTCAGCGATCTTCATGCCAATCTGACTGCCTTCGAAGCTGCTCTGGCGGCTGCTTCGGGAAAATGGGATGCCGCCGTCTGCCTGGGCGATGTAGTGGGATACGGACCTGATCCCGCCGCGGTGTCGGAAAAATTACAGAGCATTACCAAAGAAACGATTCGCGGTAATCACGATAAAGCGGTCGCCGGAATCATGACCTCCGATGATTTCAATCCCGTTGCCAAAATGGCCGTGGATTGGACGCAGGCGCAATTATCTCCGGAACTCATGTCCTGGCTTGCCACGCTTCCCGCTGGGCCAAAAACCGCCGAAGGCGTAGTGCTGATTCACGGTGCGTATCAGGACGAAGACGAATATGTTTTTACTCCCGGTCAGGCCCTCGAAGGTTTGCTCGATTCCAGCACCGTGCTCAGCTTTTTCGGTCACACTCACCATCAAGGCGGTTTTTCTTATCACGAGAGCGATATTGAAGTTCTGCCGCTTCGGCCGCGACCGCTGGAGTCATTTTCCGCGCTGCATCTGGAACCAGGCCATAAGTATTTGTTGAATCCCGGTTCCATCGGGCAACCGCGTGACGGCGATCCTCGCGCCGCTTTTGCCATCGCCGATTTCGATCACAAAATCGTAGAATTTTGGCGCGTCCCGTATGATATTCCTTCAGTGCAATCGCGCATGTACGAGGCCAATTTGCCGGAACCACTCATCCACCGGCTAACCCTGGGCCGCTGAGATCGGAAAAGAAAATGCAGGATGGATTCGAACCGCCGCTGCCAGCGCCAAACGATCGGGATGGCATGATTCTGCGGCATCCGCTGGCCATTGCTGCTGCGACTCTTTTCGCGCTGCTCGCGGTATATCTGGTTATGTTTCGTGGGCCAGCGCCAAATCCTTCCGTGCAACAGACGCGGTTTCCGTTTGGTCCAGTGGAACAGGCCTACTCACCCAAACTGCAATTTGGAAATTTTGAAATGAGCCGTGCGGAAAGTTTCTTGAACCAGGAAGTTACCTACCTGGCCGGCGATGTGACCAATACCGGCGATCGCGCCATCTCCGGGATTGAAGCGACCATCGAGTTTCAGGACGACATGAAGCAGATCGCGCTGCGCGAAACTCGTCCGGTGCTTTTTGGATCTACCGCCCTGTTGCCGCCGGGGAAAGCCGCGCACTTTGAAATATCGTTCGATCATGTTCCGCCCTCATGGAACATGCAACTGCCCACGGTCAGCGTGGCCGGGCTACAATTTGCACGCACAGACCGGTAATATCTAAATACTTACCTGACTTATAATGACGGAGTGCAGCTCTTTTACGAGTTGGAAGCATGTTTGCGCGAGTTTGCGGCAGCAGGTCCGGCAGAGCTGCTTGAGAATGGCGCGCGCATTGCGCCGTTATCCACCTTGTCGTGGGAAGTCCCGGAAAAGGCGAAAAGTCGCTGCTGCATCTGTGGTCGGAAAATCACAATCTGACGCGGCGCGTGCTGGCGATCACCGATCATTCCGAATAATGTCTTGCGCTGGCCGTGGAATGTTTCGCGCGGGCCAAACCGGATCGGCTGGAATTTTTGCGCATTGAGTTCGATCGTTCGGCGCGCGAGCTCTCACGAGAAAATTTCGCGCAATCGGTTCGCAGGCTTTGCGAACATGAATTTCCCGGCGAAACGCTGGACTCCATAACGTCCTCGCCCGACCTTGAATATTCCCTCTCCGGGGACTATGCGCGTGGGGTTTTGCGGCGCGGCGGCGAATCATGGGCATTGTTCGCCGCGCCGGACGACGAGACGAACGACGATCCCGCGCGTTGCCTGACGTTCGCTCTGTTGTGGCTCGATCGTTTACGGCAAACTTCCTCACGCAAAAACGTCGCGGGAGTTCGCATACTGCTCGCACAGAATGCAGCCGCACCGGTCGCGCACCTGCTACCTGCGCTGCATCCGCAACTTCGCGTGCCACTGTTTGAGCGCGACGCAGTGATGGAGCGGTTAGTCAGAATCGAACCATCGGCGGCTGCCAATTTTAGTTCGTGGATCGTTCCTGCGCGCGAAACGCAGTTATTGCAGGAGCGTGCCCGAAAAGAATTAAACGCTTTGCTGCCGGCTTCGCGTCACGCCATTTCTTACCATCCCAATTTGTCTGCGAAGGAAGTGGTTGTTCGATTTCGCGGACTTGCGTGTTTACGCTGGCACGAATCGGGAATCTACTTCGGTGCCCGCGACACAAAAACCAAATGGAGTCCGGCCAAGAGCAAAGAATTGCAACAGCTATTCCGGGAACTGGAGCAGTATCGTCATCCACTCACTTCCGAAACCAGGCATCCGCTGTTTCGAGCGCAGGCAGAGCGCTGGCTGGAATTTCTGGTACGGCAAGACGCGACCAGGGTCGATTCGACGCTGGATCCGAAATTTGCTTACGCGCAAGTCCTCGCCAGTACTGCGGGTGAGCATGGAATTCTGGACGTTCTCTCAGTGACGCGCGCCGGCCGCCTCGCCATCCTCGAACTGAAAACCGTCGAGCGCCCGGTCTTCCCGCTGCAGGGCGCAAAATGCTGGTTGCGCATCAGCCGCCATCTTGAGCAGGAGGATTTTCCGCGTTACGGATATTTTCCAAACGTAGTGCTGCAGCCGGCTGCTCCGGTCGTGTACCTTGTTGCGCCGGCGCTTCGTTTTCATCCGGCGACGGAAATTCTCCTCCGCTACAGCAATCCTCGAATGGAAGTTGTGCGCGTCGGACTTGCTGAGTTCTGGCGGCGCGGCCTGTCGGTCGTCCTGCGGCAATAGGCATCTGCATCGGAATTTTCCTGTGGCTGCAAATTCCGCCGCAACCTTTCCCGTTGGGCCGGGTTATACTGGCCATGCAAGTAGAAAGGTTGTTCCTCGTGAGCTTCTCGGTGAAGATTCGCCACCGCGATCAGGTGGCCTTAATTGACGTGTCTGGACATCTGACGTCTTTTGAAGTCGGAGCGCTCCGGCAATCCGTTGAAACTCTTTTGAAGGCGCAGCGGAAGAACATTGTATTGAATCTGAGCGAATTGAAGTACCTGGACAGTTCAGGTATCGGCGAACTCGCACGTATTTATGTCGCGGTAGTGAAGCAGGGAGGCGCGATGAAGGTCATCGGTCTCAGTGCGAAGGTGGAAGAAATTCTAAAAATCACACATCTATCGCAGGTGTTCCAGGAATTTCCCGACGAACAATCTGCACTGCAAAGTTTCCCCGCTTAGATCTTCCCGTTTCTAGATTTTTCTATTTCTCCTGCCGCTAATCTATTTGTACTAGTTCGGAGAAGAACGGATGAACCCGTATGCGCGCAGGAACAGCATGAATTTACCGCGAAAATATGGCCCTAAAAGGAGAGAAGCAGTTAGGGTGTTAACCCTAACTGCCTCCCGGGGTGTGTCCTCGAAGTGGTGTTATCAAGTTAGATGTACCCGCGCGAAAAAGGTTTCTCCAATATTGATTTTTTTTTCGAATCATAAAAGAGCGGCAAAATACTAATAAAACAGATACTTACGCCACCGTTCGTCGCGATGGCCGATCATTCGCATCAATTGCCGCGAGGTGTGCAGAGTAAATGGACGTGGCCGGCGCGCCAACTTGAATCCCGCTTCTTCCGGTGTGCGATCGCCTTTGCTGTTGTTGCAACGGTAGCAGCACGCTACCAGATTTTCCCAGGAGGAGCGTCCGCCGCGCGAACGAGGCACCACATGATCCAGCGTCAATTCCGAACTGGGGAAAATGCTTCCGCAGAACTGGCACGTATTGCGATCCCTGAGCAATATATTCTTGCGCGATAGCGCACGGCTCTGCTGCGGTATGTGCCGGTAAGCCAAAAGGCGAATTACCGACGGGACTCGGTGCGCATTCGCTGCAGAGTGCACCTCCGCGCTGTGCAACTCTTCGGCCTGAGCCACACCCTTCAATAGCAATACCATCGCGCGCCGCACGGCCGTTACGTTGATCGGCTCATAAGTGGCGTTCAGCACCAGCACCGGCTCATGCATTAACGATGCTCGCTTGAGGGCCGCCGGATTGTGGAATCTACTATCGGCTGGAGACTCGTTGGAGGGCACAACTGAACTGGCCGCATCGGAAGCAGCGAATCGGCGGGAGTACACACCCTCTTTTCGCATAGCGCTCATCGCGCGTACCTCGGTTCAACCTGACCTTACCGGCTGACCTTCTGCGGGTTCAGGATGGCTCGGGCAACGGTCAGCCCTAGCACGGAACTGGCCCCGGCTTCGCGCAACGCCTTCGCACACGCATCCAGCGTCGCGCCAGTCGTCATTACATCATCTACCAGTAAGACGCGTTGCTTGTCAACTTGGCTGCCTGGACGTGTGGCAAAAGCACCACGAACTGCCTCCCACCGCTCAATTGGAGGTTAAAAGGTGCTTATCCGGACGTGGCCGTTTTCTCACCAATAAAATGCCCTGACGCGGCAGTTTCAGCCGTTTGGCGAGTCGTTTTGACAGCAGTTCCGCTTGATTGAACCCGCGTTCCCGCCGCCGGATCTTGTGCAGCGGAACCGGGACGATCACGTCGGCCTCCAGCTCCATGCCATTTTCACGAACCACCTCCACCAGGCGATCCGCGAACCAGTCGGCCAGCGGCTCCATGTCTTCAAACTTCAGCAGGACGATGGCCCGAAGCAGTGAACCCTGATACCTCGCAAAACTCCGCGCACGGTCAAAGTGGAGTTTATCGCTGCGGCATCCCATACAAACATCCTGGAACAGCTCCCCCGACCCGTTACTGTCCTCATCGCCGAAAACTGCATTGACCGGAACTCCGCACTCCCGAATGCGGAGAAACGAAGCCAGGCAATCCCCGCAGACCGGCAGCCGCGCCACGCCGGTAAGCAATTGCTCGCAAAGCCGGCATCCGGCCGGCAAGATAATGCTGGCCATTGCGCCCGCGGCCTCCGCCAGCCATCCTGGGGCGCGCCAGCGCAGCGAAGCAAGCGTAGCAGCCAGGGATCTCCCCATGGCAAGAGCCTACGCCTCCATCAAAAATAATCAATGGTAAAACTATACGGTGAGTAAATAGAGGCTATAAGACTTAGAGCTGGCCTTTTTCCGCTTTTTCCTGGCAGGTAATGCAGTGCTTCGCCCAAGGCACGGCTTCCAGTCGTTTTTGTTGCATCTCGTCCTGGCAATTTGCGCAGACGCCGTACTCTTCCTTCTGGATGCGCTTCAGCGCCGCTTCGATCATGTTCAGGATGGTCCGGTCGGTGTTGGTCATGCCAAACAGAAATTCCTTGGTGTAGGAATTTGCCGCTTTGTCCGCCAGATCTACAGTCGGATCTTCGTCGGCCAATCGGCCTTCTTCGGCCGTCCGCGCGATGGTCTTCAGCAACTCATCGCGGCGCGCCAGCAACTTCTTCTTGTAGTAGTCGAGTCTTTTCTTGTCCATGTCGGTCCCGCCCCTCTATGCGAAATTTGGGGCATCTAAAAACTCCGTAGTCTAGGCTTCCTTGCGCGGAGTGTCAAGCAAGCCAATTCGTAAGCCAATTCGTGTAATGTGTTTTGCACGCTAACGAGCCTGAGTTTACGAGCTGCCGCGCGATATATTTTGCACGCTAGTCCTTACCGTTAGAGCTTATCCGCCGTTTCCTATATACTCCGCGCAAACATTCACCGATCCGGGTTGGAATACAAAATGGCCATAGCAATTCCAGGCGCCTTGCAGCCCGCCGTTCGGCTGGCGGATCGTACGCGGCATCACGCTGCCTTGCGATTGCTGCCATTTCTTTTTGCTCTGTACCTCGCCAACTACCTTGACCGCACCAGCGTGGCCTATGCCGCGATCGGCATGACCCGCGAACTTGGCTTCGGCGATCGCGTTTTCGGATTGGGCGCAGGCATCTTTTTCGTCAGCTATGTGGCGCTGCAAATTCCCGGCGCGCTGCTTGTCGAACGTTGGAGCGCCCGCCGCATGATCTGCTTGACCATGATTGCCTGGGGTTCGATGACCGCGCTGACCGCTTTGGTACATACTCCGGCCGAACTCTATATCGCGCGTTTCTTGCTGGGCGCAGCCGAAGCCGGATTCTTCCCCGGCGTTATCGTCTATCTGAGCCACTGGTTTATTTGCGAAGATCGCGCGAAAGTCACCAGCAACTTCATGTCGGCGATCCCTCTATCGTTCGTAATTGCGTCGCCCATCGCTGGTTTGATTCTCGGCCGCAGTTGGCTCGGCATCGCCGGCTGGCGCTGGCTTTTCATTCTTGAAGGACTACCCGCCGTTCTCCTCGGCATCATCGCGTTTTTTTACTTGACGGACTTGCCGCACCAGGCCAAGTGGCTCGCGCCGGATCAGCGCCAATGGATCGAAAATAAACTGCAAGAGGAGCGCTCCGCTGCTGGCTTCGAGGCCATGCCAATCCGACAGGCTCTCACTTCTTCCACCATTCTGCTGCTTGCCGCCGTGTGCTTCCTGAATTATTTCGCGTATTACAGTTTCCTCTTTTGGCTACCCACCATGTTTAAGCGCCAGTCCGGATTTTCTGATTTGAATGTCGGCTTGCTAGGTGCCTTGCCGTACGCGGCACTCTTCATCGCGATGCTGGTGAATGGCTGGCATTCTGACCGGCAGTGCGAAAGGCGCTGGCACTGCGCGATTCCATCGCTCATTGCCGCAGCGGCGCTGCTCGGCCTGGCAGCTCATCCTCAATCCATTGCGGTTTTGCTGAGTCTTTTTACGCTAGCGACTATTGGCAACGCTTACTTGCCGGCTCTTTGGGCCATGCCGACCGAGCTCCTCTGCAAGTCCGCAGCCGCTGCGTCCGTAGGAATGATCAACGCCGTCGGCAGCATCGCAGGATTTGCCGGCCCTTATATTTTCGGGTACATGAATACAAGGTTTGCCTCGTTCTCGTATGGCCTCACGGTCTTGGCTGTAAGTTCATTGGCTGCTGGTCTGCTGGTGCTGCGCGTCCCGCATAAAACGCTGGCAGCCAAGCTCTAAAGAAGAATGGTTGTCGCCCGAATCGAGAGCACGCAGGGGTAAACTCATTTTCGCCGGCCACTTCTTGTTATAAGGTACGTGGAATGGATCGCCCAGGAGCAAACATGCCGGGAGAAGCGAACGCAGGCACCACGATCGACGCATACGTCGAAAAGAAGAATCCCAAACTGAAGCCGGTCACCGATGCCGCACGCGCCTTGGTTCGCAAAGTGGTTCCCAAATCACGCGAGCGTCTCAATCCATGGGGCGTTCCTATCTTCGAATGGAACGGCCCTCTTTGCTATTTGATGGTAGGAAAAAATCATGTGACTTTTGGCTTTCCTCGCGGCACTTCTCTGCGTGATCCCACCAGACTGCTGAAAGGTACCGGAAAAAATATGCGCCACGTGAAGCTGCGCGAAATCTCGGACCTTCACGATGCCAATCTGAAGCAGCTCATTCTGCAAGCCAAGAAGCTCAATCGCGAGGAGCCATTGAGCGCCGGAATGCGCCCCAAGAGAAAAACCCGGAAGCGTTAATTCTTTTTCGTTTCATCGCAACGATTCAAACGCCGTCGGAATAGAATGAATCCAAAAATATGACCAGCCTGTTCCTGGACCATCCACTGCTCTTCTCCGTCACTTTGTTTGCAGTGCTCGTTATTGCCGTCGAATCCGGATTTCGTCTCGCCGTGTTCTCCGCCGCGAATTTGGATGAAGACCGCCGCGAACAAGTCGCCGCTTCCCGCGACTCCCTCGGGATTCTCCTCAGCCTGCTCCTTGGATTTACTCTTGCCATGGCTCTGCCGCGATTTGATTTGCGCAAACAACTGGTTTTGGACGAAGCCAACGCCGTTGCTACGACCGGCCTTCGCGCCGCACTTTTGCCACAGGCGCAGCGAATTCAAGCTCGTGCATTGCTTCTTCAATATATCGCAGCCCGGCAAGCCTATTCGCGAGCGAGCCTGGGCCATCAGGAATTAACCATAGCGATCGATCGCACCAAATCAACTCAAACATCTCTCTGGCAAATCGCTCAGGAATCTGCACGGCAGAATCCAACAGCAATCACCGGACTTTTTGTTTCCTCGTTAAACGAAATGATTGACCTAAGCGAAAAGCGTTTGACGGCCCTGGAAAACCGGATCCCTCCCACCATCTGGGTCATGCTGCTGCTGATCGCGTTCCTCACCTGCTTCACCTTTGGTTATTGGCAGCGCAGAAGATTCTGGCTGGTAGCGGTGGTCATACCGCTGATGATCGCCATCGTCATGGGGCTGATCGCCGATCTGGACAGCCCGCGCAGTGGTTTTCTGCGCGTGGATCTGCGCAGCCTTGAACGGGTCGAGCAGGACCTGCGCAGCCTGCCGTCCGACAGCTCCGCGCCCAGCTCGGACACTCAACCCACCGCGCGCTAATCAATCAGCTGCATGTTGCTAACTTATTTTTTATGTTTCTACACTGGTTCTCCCCTGACGATTCTCAACTCTCGATAGCGCATGCTGAGTCGGCGATGAATCCTCGGTAATTTCCTTTCCTTAACAAAACGATTGTGAGTCTGCCGCGTACCTCTGAGCAAGGGGTTGATCGGCGTTTGCGGGGCCGCAGCGAGTGAGCTGCGAAACTCGCTTTCCTGCAAACGGACTGTGGTGGGCCGAAAGTCCGATGGAGGGCTTTATGTCAGTCCGCAAGAGTTTCCTGGTAATGTCATTTTTCAATATGATCTTCTTGTTTCGCCCATGTCTCGCGTCACCGCAATCGCAAATACCCTCGGAGTCGCAACGAAGAACTGACACATTGATGGGTGGCTTGCCGACAGGTTTGCGGTCATGCGGCGAGCAATATTCGTCTCAAAGAAAGTTTCAAGGCGACGACGCGGCAGAAAGCTATTCGCGTGACCAGGGACATGGCGTCGGCCGATCCTGCAAAGAATTCCTCCTTGAGGGACCACCGCAGGAATTGCTGTCGAGAGGAACGCCTTCCGCCGTGGTGAAACCGTCTGTTCCGAAGCTGCCTGTTCCTCCAATCAATGATTTGACACGTGGTTCGCACCCTGCTGCTGTGTCTCGTCCTGATGAACTTAAAGACATCGGTCTGGAAGGGACTACGATTGCGCGTGTTCGGCAGGCAGTATTGGCAATCCTGGAGAGCGAAAATAAATGCTCCGCATGGTTTCGACGTTCTAATCCCGATGTCTCGGCTACGTTTCGATCACTGAACTTCTCGGTGGATGAAGAAGGGTCGGACAGAGTAATCAGAGAACGGAACGACCGGGGCGCCTGGTTCGACCACGGACCCTATATCGCCAGCACCAGGCAGAATACTGGGTCGGGCGCCACAGTGACCATCAATGTGAATGGCGCTTTTTTTCGGGTGAAGGGCGAAATTTACAAGATCAAGTGGTTCGGAGCCGATGAAAGTCAAACCGGTTCCTGGAAACACCTTGACGTCGGTCCTTACGATGGCGGCACGTTGCAAGCACAGGTGATTTCGGTTCTTCATGAATTGGCGCACGTTATAAACGCGATTCCTGGAGATGACACTTCGAGCATCGGGCTTATCCGTTCGCAGCAAAATACCGAGCTGGTTTTGCACTATTGCAAGCCCGAGATTAGCGCCAGTCCCAATCGATTGCGGCTTGTTATGGCGCAAAGTCCGGCAAATTAGCCAGCCGCTGCGGAGGGGCCGCAAGGCTCCTGATCCTCAAAACCAATGTGTTTTGCACAACGTCCACAGCATGAGGAAAAATGCATAAAAAATCTTTTGACAGGGGCTTGACGCATCCGCAAGTTTCTGTATAATTACAAATGGTTCGGGGCATTCCCAAATGCGTCGGCCAATCAGGGGATTCACGGTCGGGTCTGCAGGGCAATAACCAGATCCTAGAGTGAGGTACCTACGAATACGGGCTAGATATTTGTCGAGCTTCGCGCGGAGCCACTGAAACGTAAAAGTGGCTGTGCCCGGCGCTCGACGCCGGGTTTTTTATTTTTTGGGGCGCTTTTAGCTCCTAAAGATTACGCTGGAAGGCCAGAATCGCCAACGCGATTCACATAAGCCCCTTCAGATAAGCTCCAGAGATCCTGGGGCATTCCGATGGACTCGGAACCAAACGTTCTTTGACAACAGAAAGGCTGGCAAGTTCACGCCGATAACCCTGATCCTGATTACGGTCGGGAGGGGTGCCATGGCGTGGATTATTACAAGTTCTGCTCGAGTTGAGCAGTACTGTGGATAGATTTACAAGGCGAACTGCCTAACGGCGAGTCGTCAACCCTCCTTTTTCTTCGCCACAAAATAGGAACTATAATTCCTACACTTTGTAAGTGTGAGAAATTGGATTGGTTGTTGGTTCGTTATCTGGAAGACGCGGAGTCGAAAGCCCGAATTTGCGGTTTACCCAACTGCAAGTGCGGGATGTATGGATCTGCGGAACACAGTGCGTCAAAACTTCTCTTAACAGAGATTAGTGATCGACGAGTTGGGTGAGTTTTATGATTAAGCTACTAAGAGCGTACGGTGGATGCCTTGGCGCTAGAAGGCGATGAAGGACGTGGCAAGCTGCGAAAAGCCTCGGGGAGCCGCAAGCAGGCTTTGATCCGGGGATGTCCGAATGGGGAAACCCAGCGAGATGAACTCTCGTTACAGCCCGCTGAATACATAGGCGGGTATGAGCTAACGCAGGGAAGTGAACCATCTCAGTACCTGCAGGAAAATAAATCACAGAGATTCCGAAAGTAGCGGCGAGCGAAATCGGAACAGCCCAAACCCAAGTGCTTGCATTTGGGGGTTGTAGGACCGCATAAGTAGAGTTACCAAACCGGTTGCTATGCGAACCTGCTGGAAAGCGGGACCATAGAGTGTGAGAGTCACGTAGCAGAAAGCAAACCGGACTCGAAGCGGCATCCTGAGTACTACGAGACACGTGTAATCTCGTGGGAAACTGGGGAGACCACTCTCCAAGGCTAAATACTCTCTAGCGACCGATAGTGAACCAGTACCGTGAGGGAAAGGCGAAAAGCACCCCTGCTAGGGGAGTGAAATAGAACCTGAAACCGTATGCTTACAAGCAGTCGGAGGGCCATGCTCGGACTTCGGTCCGGGAAAGCCTGACGGCGTGCCTCTTGCTTAATGAGCCGGCTAGTTATTCTAACGTGCAAGGTTAAGCGCAAGCGAGCCGTAGCGAAAGCGAGTCCGAATAGGGCGACAAGTACGTTGGAATAGACGCGAAGCGGGATGATCTACCCTTGGCCAGGTTGAAGGTCGCTTAACCGCGACTGGAGGACCGAACAGGTGTGAGTTGAAAATCGCTCTGATGAGCTGAGGGTAGGGGTGAAAGGCTAATCAAATTCCGTGATAGCTCGTTCTCCCCGAAATGTCTTTAGGGACAGCCTTGCATGAATTGCCACGGTGGTAGAGCTCTGAATGGACTAGAGGCCAACTCAGGCTATCAAATCCAATCAAACTACGAATGCCGTGGACAAATATGCGGGAGTGAGACTACGAGGGATAAGCTTCGTGGTCAAAAGGGAAACAGCCCAGATCGCCAGCTAAGGTCCCTAACTATGTGCTAAGTGGTAAAGGAAGTGTATTCGCTCGGACAGCCAGGAGGTTGGCTTAGAAGCAGCCATCCTTTAAAGAAAGCGTAACAGCTCACTGGTCAAGCGGATATGCACCAACAATCCAACGGGGCTCAAGCACATGACCGAAGCTGCGAAATGAACATTTCTTTGAAATGTTTTTTGGTAGGGGAGCATTGCGTGGAGTCTGAAGGTAGACCGCGAGGACTACTGAACACTACACAAGAGACCCTGCCGGCATAAGTAGCGATAAACACGATGAGAACTCGTGTCGCCGAAAGTCTAAGGTTTCCTGAGGAAGGTTAATCCGCTCAGGGTTAGGCGGGTCCTAAGGTGAGGCCGAAAGGCGTAGCTGATGGACAACAGGTTAATATTCCTGTCCCGCCTGGTAACGTTTGACGATGGGGTGACGCAGAAGGATAAGAGATCCACCGGATGGAAGTGGTGGTAGGCGAGTGCAAGCCGGTTCCCGTAGGCAAATCCGCGGGGGCATTCAACGGTCAGACTCGACTCGTGGCCTTACGGCCGACAAGTCTCCGATTTCACGCTGCCAGGAAAAACCTCTAAGGAGTTATCCAGGTGCCCGTACCACAAACCGACACAGGTAGACAAGGTGAATATCCACAGGCGCTCGAGAGAACGCTTGCTCAGGAACTAGGCACATTAGCCCCGTAACTTCGGGAGAAGGGGCGCCGCACTAGGGTTTATAGCCCGAAGCGGTCGCAGTGAATCGCGCTCTGCAACTGTTTAACAAAAACACAGCTCTCTGCAAAGTCGAATACGACGTATAGGGGGTGACACCTGCCCGGTGCCGGAAGGTTAAAGCAAGGGCTCAGCCCGCAAGGGCGAAGGCTCGAACTGAAGCCCCGGTGAACGGCGGCCGTAACTATAACGGTCCTAAGGTTAACGATCGCGCAGCCTTAGTAAAAACTGGCCAAATGCGGGAAAATCCGAGAATCCTCTGCTACCTACCGATTCCTAATCGGTTGGTAAAAATGCACGAGGTGCGGGCAATCCGCAGGAAAGACCGAGTTGGAAACAATTCGGAATCCTCAGAGACTACACGCCAGTCTCCGGCGAAAGCTGGAGAAGATATAGTCCGGACTGCATGGCGACATGCAGAGGATGACAGAAATGTTCATCCCGCTTCACGCAAAGAATCGCGTGAAGCAGTAACAGCATCGAGCGAAATTCCTTGTCGGGTAAGTTCCGACCTGCACGAATGGTGGAATGATAGAGCGACTGTCTTGGCAAGCGGCTCGGCGAATTTGTGGTTCCGGTGAAGACGCCGGATGCCCGCATCTAGACGGAAAGACCCCGTGCACCTTAACTGCACTCTGGTCATGAGTAACGGTCCGATCTGCGTAGCATAGGTAGGAGCCTGTGAACCCCGGGTTTTGGCTTGGGGGGAGGCATCAGTGAAATACTACCCTGATTGAACTGTCGCTCTAACCTACCACCCGTGACGGGTGGGGAGACACGGCCAGACGGGTAGTTTGACTGGGGCGGTCGCCTCCTAAATTGTAACGGAGGCGCTCAAAGATCGGCTCAAGCGGATTGGAAACCCGCTGTGGAGTGCAAGAGCATAAGCCGGTTTGACTGTGAGACCTACAAGTCGAGCAGGAACGAAAGTTGGATCTAGTGATCCGGTGGTCCCGCGTGGAAGGGCCATCGCTCAACGGATAAAAGGTACGCCGGGGATAACAGGCTGATCTAAGCCAAGAGTTCACATCGACGCTTAGGTTTGGCACCTCGATGTCGGCTCATCGCATCCTGGGGCTGTAGAAGGTCCCAAGGGTTAGGCTGTTCGCCTATTAAAGCGGTACGTGAGCTGGGTTCAGAACGTCGCGAGACAGTTCGGTCCCTATCTGGTGTGGGCGCAGGAAACTTGCGAGGAGTTGTCCCTAGTACGAGAGGACCGGGATGAACAGACCCCTTGTGTACGAGCTGTCACGCCAGTGGCACCGCTCGGTAGCGAAGTCTGGAAGAGATAATTGCTGAATGCATCTAAGCAAGAAGCTCGCCTCAAGATAAGGTTTCCCAATCCGCTTTCGGGCGGATAAGAAGGGCAGTCGAAGACTACGACTTTGATAGGCTGGAGGTGGAAGCACGGCAACGTGTGGAGCTGACCAGTACTAATCGCCCGTTCGGCTTAATCATAAAACTTACCCAAACCGTTGATCGCTTCGCGATCAGGCGTGAACAGTACGTTAGCCTCGAGTTAACGACTGGGTGAGTTCGCATAAGCTTGTAACTATCGCAGTACCGTTCGGCGAGAGCCGAACTTGTAATGCCAGCCAAAATGTTGTGACCGCGCGCTGCGGTTGCAACAAGATTCTGTTGTCGGCGCGCGAGCCGTGATTTACGCGCGTTACGAGTTTCCGGTGGTCATATCGCGAGGGTCACACCCGTTCCCATCCCGAACACGGTAGTTAAGCCTCGCTGAGCCGATGATACTGCACGGGCAACTGTGTGGGAACGTAGGTCACCGCCGGGATTAAATTCAATCGATCGCTTCGCGATCGCAGGGAAAAGGCCGGTCTGAAATCCAGACCGGCCTTTTGTTTTTGGTACGCCGCGCATGCTCGACAGCTTGGAGGTGCAAGTCCTCTTCACAACCTGATAGAGGTGAAGTGATAGCGAAGCGCAAGGGCGTCGCTGCGAGGCGGGGTCTGAAGGAAGCGTGGAGCAAAAACGCGAGCCAATGTACAAGAACCGAATCTGAGGCGTGAGTGTCGGGCGAGCGGGCCAATGATCGCGAAGCCCATATCTATCAAGGACGCAAAGCGTAAATTCGGTGGTTGTGCGTGGAAAGCAGTCGAGCTTATCGCGGGAGATCTGTTGCATGTCTCGGATTCGGGACTGAGCGTGGAGTAATTCACGCTGATCCTGCAGCAGAAGTCAGCAGCGGGCGTAGTACTCACGCGAGTGAGGAAGGCCCAAACAGTAAGAGTGAATAGTAGAACGTCGAACTCACGGGTGGCACTGCGCCAGCCAATCAGCTCCGGCTGAGCTTTACAGGTTCAGAAGACGGTGAAGCCGAAACGGAAACCTGCAGAGCGGCGAAGCCCTTGTGGCGGACGACGACTCGAACCTCCGGCCCGCAAGGGCTCAACTTGCTGAACCGCCGTATGCGGACCCGCCTGTACGGTGGTGTGGGAGGGGCCGAGCAGGTGACTGCTCCCCCTATCCCGATTGTGCCGAGCATGTCCGACAGCTGGGAGGTGCAAGTCCTCTTCACAACCAGATGGAGGTGAAGTGATAGCGAAGCGCAAGGGCCGAACCGTGAGGTGAGGTCTGAAAGAAGCGTGGAGCAAAGACGCGAGCCGATGAACAAGAACTGGATATGAGGCAAGCAGTGTTCGGGCGAGCTGGCAAATGGCAGCGAAGCCCACATCCATCAAGGGCACTGAATGTAGATCCAGCGGTTGCGCGTTGAAGGCGGTCGAGCTTACCTCGGGAGATCTGCCACCGGTCTCGAATTCGAGACTGAGAGGCGAGAGATCGTTTCTGATCCGGTGGCAGAAGTCAGCAGAGGGCGTAGTAGCTGCGCAAGCAGTGAAGGCCCGAACGGTCCCCGCAAGGGGATAAAGGGAGCGATGAGTACGCGGCGCGACTCAACAACCGACAAGCGGCAGAAAAGCCAGTACCGTCTGGTCTTTCCGGAGGAAAGTAGGGGTGCAGCCCCGATGGCCACCGAGGAAGGGACCGAATCGGAGTTGGCGAAGCGCAGAGCAGAAAGTCCGACTAGCGAGCAGTGGATGGAAGAAGTCTGCGAGCGGGAAAACTGCAAGCAGGCGCTACGACGAGTGAAGGCCAACAAAGGCAGTCCAGGCATCGACGGGATGACCGTCGAGAAATTGTCTGGACACCTGAAAGAGCACTGGCCAGTCATCCGGGAACAACTCCTCAGCGGAACCTACACACCCCAACCGGTGAAACGGGTGGAGATCCCGAAGCCGGACGGCGGAGTGCGCAAGTTGGGCATTCCGACGGTGCTGGATCGATTCATCCAGCAAGCGGTGATGCAGGCGTTGCAGAGGAGCTGGGACGGGACATTCTCCGAACACAGCTATGGGTTTCGGCCCAGGCGATCGGCACATCAGGCGGTGGAGCAGGCGCAGCAATATCAAGCCGAAGGCTACCGTTGGGTGGTGGATCTGGATCTCGAGAAATTTTTCGATCGGGTCAACCACGACCGACTGCTAGCAAAGCTCGCCGAAAGGGTCAGCGACAAGCGTTTGCTGACTCTGCTTCGTGCGTTCTTACAAGCAGGAGTGATGGAGAACGGGCTGGTAAGTCCGAGCGAGGAAGGGACTCCGCAAGGTGGTCCTCTCTCACCCGTGTTATCGAACATCGTACTCAACGAACTGGATCAGGAGCTGGAGCGGCGCGGGCATCGGTTCACGAGATATGCGGATGATTGCAACATTTACGTCCGCAGTCGGCGAGCCGGTGAACGAGTGATGAGAAGCGTGACGCGACTCCTCACGACGAAGCTTAAGCTTCGAGTGAACAGCGAGAAGAGTGCTGTAGCTCGACCATGGGAACGGAAATTCCTGGGGTTCAGCTTCACGAATCACAAGCCACCGAAGAGGCGTCTCGCGCCGAAAGCGGTGGTGCGGTTCAAGGAGCGAGTTCGGGAACTCACAAGCCGGACACGGGGCATAAGCCTCGTCCGAATGGTCCATGACCTAGCGGAATATCTCCGCGGATGGATCGGCTACTTCGGACGATGCGAAACACCGGAAGTGCTCGACAAGCTGGAGAAATGGCTCCGCCGTCGACTTCGGTCGATGGTCTGGAAGCAGTGGAAACGAGGAACCACGAGATATCGGGAGCTCCGCAAGCGCGGCATCGCTGCGCAGGACGCCGCGAAAACGGCGGGTAGCTCCGATGGACCGTGGCACCTTGCGAACACACCAGCGCTGAAAATCGCTCTGTCCAACGCTTACTTCGCCTCGTTCGGGCTTCCCGAGCTCACGGCTCATGGTTAGTTCAACCCGCCGAACCGCCGGATGCGGACCCGCATGTCCGGTCGTGTGGCAGGGGCGAGTGGGCGACCACTCCCCCTATGCCGATCACGCCGAACTGGGCCAGGTTAGCTGCAAACAAATTGACTTTAACCTTGCGGAATGGGATAGTTTCCCAATTCCCGCAACGAAAGAGCCATATCATGAAACCCCTTTCAGCCCTTTTCGTATTTTTGCTATTTCCCATTCTGTCTTTAGGACAAGCGTCTGTTTCAGTCTCGGTTTCGCCGGCCTCCGTGCCGGCCAAGAGCACATCGCCGCCGAAAAGCACGTCACCACTTGCCATGGTTGATGGACAACCGATTACGGAAGAGGATCTCCTGCCGCAAGTCGAGGGTCCACTTCGGCCGTTGCGCGATCAGGAATATCAGATCAAGAAAAAGGCCCTCGATACCTTAATTACTCAGCGCATCGTCGACATGGAAGCGAAGAAGAAAGGCGTTTCCGCCGATAAATTATACGAGCAAGAAGCGGATGCGAAGATTCCCGAGCCTACCGAAGTGGAGCTGAAGGCGATCTACGCAGTGCAGAAAGAGCAGAATCGCCCATTCGAGGAAGTGAAACCACTGCTCGCGCAAACGCTGAAGCGGGTAAGAATTCAGCAGGCGCGGCAGGACTATTCCGCGCACCTTCGCGAGCAGGCAAAGGTTTCAGTAATGTTGAATCCTCCCCGCGTAGAGGTAGCCGTCGACGCGGCGCGTGTGCGAGGAAACCCGAAAGCAAAAGTCATGATCGTGGAGTTTTCTGATTTTCAGTGTCCTTACTGTGGACAGGTGGAAGGCACTCTGAAAAGCGTGCTGGCCAAGCATCAAGACACGGTTGCACTGGCGTTCCGCGATTATCCGCTATCTGCGATTCACCCATTTGCACAAGGCGCAGCAGAAGCATCGCGCTGCGCTGGAGAACAGGGCAAATTCTGGGAGTATCACGACCTCTTGTTCGGGGATCAGGCTGGGCTAGACCGCAACGGCCTGGTCGCCAAGGCGGCGAAGCTGCAGTTGGACGGAAAGCAATTCGACGCATGCATTTCGTCTGAAAAATACAAGGCCGCAATTCAACAGGACAATCAGGAGGGCGTGCGCGCGGGCGTCAACGGAACGCCGGGATTCTTTATCAACGGAGTCTTCTTGAACGGCGCTCAGCCTGAATCTGCCTTCGAGAAAGCCATCCAGGACCAGCTTGCTTTGTCTCCAGCTCCTAAGTCCTGAGCATTATCCTCGGAATTATTCGGCACTAGAGTGTGCCCCGCATGAGTGCGTCTGCCCGCTTACGTATTTCCACTTAGCCCCTAGACCGGTCTGCTGTCTGAGGTAGGCCACTGTCCTAAATTTGTCCTCTCGACCAGTAGAGGTACCGGTACACCGCCCCTTAGCATTGGAACCAGCCTAAGGGGGCGTTATGAGGGAGATTTCGACAGGGGCCCGGGGCTTCAAAAACCTTTCCGTTTTTGTAAGTTCTGCAATCACTATTTCAATCTGCTTATTTTTCAGTGTCAGTGGCGCATCCGCCCAGGGAAGCACGGCAACTTCCGGATCGCCCGCAACTCAGTCGCAAGTTGTGCCGGGCCAGCAGGTCCAACTCGAAGGCGAGCTCGAGATCACATATCAGGACTTCAAGGATGGCCACCACAGCCTTTCATACTCTTTGAAACGGTCCGACGGCACGCGAGTTCCACTCCAATTCGCCAAAGAGCCGCCGACACATCTTCTGAGCGGAGCCCACGTCCAGGCTAGTGGCCAGATGTCGGGCGGCAGTTTGCTCCTCTATTCGGGTAGCACGAACGTTAAACAAACGGCAGGCGACGCGACGGGGACTTCAACGTCATCAATTCCTGTGCCCGACACCTTCGGAGCACAATCCACGTTGGTCATTCTAGTCAATTTTCAAGATGATGCCGTCCAACCGTACGCGGTCGCCGATGTGCAGAATGCCTTCTTCACGGCGGCCAACAATTTCTTCATAGAGAACTCCTACGGCCAGACCTCTCTCACTGGAGACGTTGTTGGCTGGTATACGATCCCGGTCAGCGTCACGACGTGTGACATCTCTCAAATCGCTACTGCCGCTCAAAACGCTGCGACATCAGCGGGCGTAAATCTGTCGGCCTACACCCGTTACGTGTACTTTTTCCCGCAGAACAATGCTTGCGGCTTTTCAGGTGCGTCGAATGTGGGAGGGAATCCATCGCAGAGCTGGATCAACGCCACCCTGGCCCCATATGTTGTCAACCACGAGCTGGGTCATGCGTTTGGACTTTGGCATGCCCATCTTTTCAATTGCGGCACGAGCGCCACTATCTGTTCGAGCCCGACTATCGTCGAGTACGGAGACCCCATGGACGCCATGGGTATCGCGCAAACGGCGTCTGCGGACTACAACGCTTACCAAAAGGAGCGGCTCGGCTGGGTCAATTACGGCACCTCGCCGTCAATTCAAACCGTAACTGCCAGTGGCACATATACGATCAACCCCTACGAAATCGGAGGCTCCGGACCGAATGCACTGAAGGTCTTGAAGTCCACCGATCCCACCACTGGTGCCAAGACCTGGTATTACATCGAGCAGCGCCAGGCCATTGGCTTCGACGCGTTTCTCGGTAGTAGTTTTTCCTATACCCAGAACGAAACAGCGGGCGTACTGTTCCATCTCGGCACCGATGGGAATGGGAACAGCAGCGACCTGCTCGACATGACGCCTGCCACTTCGACATTAACCGGCTGGCTCGATATGTCTCTTACCGCGGGCCAGAGCTTCCAGGATTCGACGGCAGGCGTGACCTTCACACCGACTGCAATCAGTGGAAGCGGAGCGACGGTGCAAATTACGATAAATGGGTCGCCGTCTTGCACGACGTCCAACCCGACCGTCAGCATCTCACCGTCTCAGAGCCAGTATGTGACCTCCGGGACTGCGGTTATTTTCACGGCCGCGATTACCGACAACGACAGCTCGTCGTGTGCGCCCGCCACTTTCAATTTGGCGAGTGCGCTGCCATCCGGCTGGACGGGAACGTGGAGCGCGTCGGCTCTATCACTGTCTCCGGGCAAGAGTGGGTCTGCGACGCTGATCGTGACTTCGCCTGTGGGGACTTCCGATGGTTCTTACGGCGTCGCAGTGAGTGCGACAAACTCTTCAACAAGCTCCTACAGCGGATCCGCGGCAGCGACGTACGTGATCAACTCTGCGCCATCGAGCATCAGCTTGGCCACCAATCAGTCCAGCTATCTGCCAGGCCAGACAGTTGCGATGTCTGTGACTTTGTCGTTTGGCACGACGCCCGACGCGGGCGCCGGCGTGACGGCAACCGTGACGGCTCCGAACGGAAGGGCAACTACTTTGAGCGGCACGACCGGCAGCAACGGCGTCGCCTTGCTCAATTACAAATTGTCAAACAGCGCGGCCGCCGGAACTTACGCGGTACAAGCACAAGCCGGCACGACTAGAAGCGGCGGCGGACGGACCAAGGGAAGCGCAGCGACTGCAGGCTCTACGGTAGCGGTGGGCGCGAGCGCCACCTTTACGGTGCAATAGCCGTCTGGCGGGGGACAATGGAAACCCGGGTTGTGGAGCGCCAGAACTTCCGGGCTTACTTGGCATCTGTGCGAAATCCGATTCGGCATCGAAAAGGGCCGGCCCATTTTTTGGGCCGGCCCTTCCGCTTAAACGGCTAAGACTGGATAGTTTGGGAGTCGCCCGCCGAGGGGGCGACTCCGGTTAATGTTAAACAGCTATGGTGTTGCTGACGTCGTGAACGAAGTGAAGCACTCGTCCACGGTGAACGTATTACCGGTCTGGCTGACCGTTTCTGGCGGGTTGTCGTCGCCCACTATCGTCGCCGTCACTTTGTTGACGTGCTGGAGACCAAGGCACGTAGTGCCATCCGGCTTGGTGATAGTCGAAAGTGCGCCGCAGAACTGAGCGTCGAACTTGCAGGAATAGTCGCTGCTACCCACAGCTAGCGTCGCTGGCAGTGATCCCCCTCCTGTTGACCCTGACAGCGTCCCGAGACCGGGTGCACCGGTTGCGACGCCGCAGGTTGTGCCCAAAACACTACCTTGGACCGAGGTGATGCTCCCGTATGCGCTGTCGTTGAACGCCGACAGCGACAGAGCCTCGTCTGCTCCGCTCGAGTTATGCACGCCCACGGTGTATCTTACGGTCGCGCAGCCAGCTTGAGTACTATCCAAGCCCTTGGTTACTGTCGCTGTGCTTGGCGCGTCCGTGGATGTCACCGTAACGGTGTTAGACTGAGTGTTGGTGAAGACTGAGCTAGTGTTGAGGGATGAGTGTCCCGACGCGCTCACGGTATCGGTCACCGACCCATTCTCGTGCTGGGCTGCTGTGAAAGTGCATGTTCCGGTGGCGCCCGGCGCTATCGGCGACGGTGGGCAGGCCGAGCTGGCTACGGTGCCAACGGTTCCGGGTGCGCAAGGCGCGCCCGTGAATGTGCCGGCCGTGAATACGTTGCCGTACTTATCGTCACAGATCTGATCAACAACGACATTGTTGTTCGGAACGTTCGAAGTATTGGTTATGGCCACGGTGTAGGTTACCGTGCTGCCCTCGGCACCCGCATCGCAGGTGGTGGGGGATTGCGTGTTGGGGTTCTGGGTGAAGGCGGGCGTTGTGTTGGTAATTGCGGTGGTGCACGCCTTTTGCACAATAGGAGTTACCGTCACAGGTGTGATGGGGAGAGTAAGCACTCCGCAGTTACACTTCGACTTGGTGCCCGGTGTCGCCGCGTCCGTATATGGAAAGCTCGGAGACGATGAGGAGCACACATTAGTCCCGCCGGGGATCTGCCAGCTGGTGCAGTTCGGCATCTGTAGGCACCGCTTGCTGGCATCATTAGGACAGGGTACGGTGTTCGCGTTAGAGCACGTGAAATTGCTGATCACGACGTTAACGCCCTCGGCCGCAGCTCCGAAAACCGGGCTGTTGTCCGTGCTGCTGGTGTCGCCACAGTTATCCGGCGGCGTCTGGGGATCGAGTTCATGATAGTTGTCCGATCCGCACAGAACGCCGGTGGCTGCGCCAGGGCATTGATGTATGGGAGAGATGATGTTGTCCACGCAGGCACCCCTCAACGCGTCTGCCTGGCCTTGGGTGGCAAAGTAGAGTCCGATGTTTGAGCGCGAAGAGTTGGAGCTCGTCACGATTTCAAAGTCGGCGATAAAATTGAAAGTTGATCCCTCAAAACATGTCGTCAGATTGGCGCCGTTGAGGTCGCGAACGTTCGTAACTTTCGCGACCCTCACGTCATTAGCTGTACAGTTCAGATTTAATGAGCCGCTGGATGCCCCGGCGGCGGCTCCGTTAAAGAGGTTGTATTCATTCTGCAAGCAGTTGCCGCCCTGTGCGAATGCGGACCCGGCCATAATGGCCATGGCGAGCAGCGCGACACAGAGGACGACTAACCGCTCCGGCGTGAAACATCGAAATACAGTTGAGAATTTAGTTCCCATGATGGTCTTTCTCCTTGTTGTCAGTACACACGTATTTTGAAGTGAAGGGCCTGGGACTACAGAACTGCGTTGGAATGAACGCCGTCGAGTGGCAACACAAGACGACGCGATCGAGCGTGGATAAACCTCAAGCGCGGGCAAACCACCGGTTTGCCTGCCCGCGGCTGGGTGCTTAGGCAGACACATTGTTTCCTATAATTTCGACGACCTGTATTTTCCGGATTAAGCGCGCCGAAGCCTTGGAAATCGACTTACCGAGATCCCAGCTTTTAAGTTAGGTGGCCTAACCGCAGAAGGTAAGGAAGAAAATAGCATGTTTGTGCCCAATTGGTACCTCAGGTTAGTACTTTAGTTTCATGGCGTTGGAAAACTCTCAAGGCAAGTGGTCGGCGAAATCGGGTAGATACGCTCCAAAAGTGTGCAAATATCTGGAGTACCGTTACTGCGTCACGACAAACGTTTTGCGCACTATGGGCAGACAATTGCCAGTCCGTTATGGCTCAATTATTCAGGAAGTTATGGCTAATGGTCATATTTGGCACAGAGCGGGAAACTACGATTTCGATCCCATTCTTAGCCCCGCCAGCCCCCAAAAGCGCTTCAATTGACGGCCTGTGGAAAAGTTCCCCTAGTTAACTTTTCGAAAAAGTACCATTGACCCGAGCCTTCGACGGTACTATTTTTTAGAGTGCCCCAAGCCCCCGGACGAAATCTTTCCGCAGTGAGGTTCTCCGTGGCAACAAACATACTGAAGAAGCCAGGTTTGGAAGATCGTTGGGCTCAGATGCGAACTCACAAGCGGGTAATCTCGCGGGTGAAGTTCCTCGTCGAGTGGGACGAAGATTCGCGCAAACAAAGAGCCAACGCCGTTACGGTTGACGTCAGCCACTCTGGCTGCATGGCAATCGTCGGAGCTCCCTTACCGATGCACAAGCAAGTGCGATTGATCCATCCCGAAACTGGCCGCAAGGCCGAAGCGCTGGTGGTGTGGCGTGACCACGAAGCGTGGGACACCGGGTTCGAATTGGCCAAGCCCGATGCCTCGTTCTGGGGTGTTTCTTTCTAATTCTCGCGGACGCAAGTGGTATCCAAACCAGCTCGTCGAGTTTTTTTCTTGGATCGAAAGAAACGTCATTTGTGTATCTCTGCGCGAATTTGCGACCCACTATTTTGTTTATGAACTTGTAGAGCCGTTCCTTACCACTGGAATCGTGAATCCCTTTCAGCGAAAATCTATCTGCTCATGCCTTACGTTGTATCTGCCTGCGTGAGCGGGAGATTTTCATGCCTGCATTCAGCCCACAAAAAGTTGTCCTGATCACAGGTGGAACCGATGGGCTTGGCAAAGCCACCGCAATTTTGCTCGCGCAGCGTGGCTATCGCGTAATCGCCGCGGGCCGCGGTGAAGCAAAACGGGCCGAACTGGATGCGCTTGCCAAAACAAACAATTTGCCGCTGACAACAGTGGAATTGGACGTTTGCAGCGATGCGTCCGTGAAACGTGCGGTGCAAAGCGTAGCCGATTCGCATGGCGCGATCGATGTTCTGATCAACAACGCTGGCGTTGGGTATATGGCGGTGGTCGAAGAACTCAAAATAGAGGATTTGAAACAGCAATTCGAAACGAATCTTTACGGGGTCTTAAGAATCACGCAGGCGGTACTTCCGGGAATGCGCGCCCGAAGAAGCGGCCGCATTGTGATGTTGAGCAGCGTCGCCGGGTTGGTGACACCGCCGACGTATGGCGCTTACAGCAGCAGCAAACACGCTTTGGAA
This sequence comes from uncultured Acidobacteriota bacterium, assembly GCA_963732135.1. Classification (GTDB taxonomy): domain Bacteria; phylum Acidobacteriota; class Terriglobia; order Acidiferrales; family UBA7541; genus Acidiferrum. The sequence goes on along the minus strand of CAVSYC010000005.1, from coordinate 430,895 downwards.
GGGCTGAGCAACGCGCTGCGGTTGGAACTTTTTCCGTTTAACATCCAGGTCGTGTTGATCGAGCCGGGCTATATCGTCACCAACTTTCAGCAGACGGCCAAGAACTTAGCGCAGCCTTACATGGAATCGGCAAAAACCAGCCCGTACGAAAAGATTTACTCCGGGGCGTGGGCTGGAGCGGCGAAAGGCCGCACGAAATCAAAATCCACTCCCGAAGATTGTGCACGCGTCATTTTGCAAGCCATCGAATCGCCGAGTCCGAAAGCGCGCTACGGGGTCACGCCGCTGGCGACGCTGGTCAAATGGGCCAAGCGTCTGGCCAGCGACCGCATGCTTGATCAATTCTTGAGGCGGACCTATGGCGTACCCCGCGACGCCGCTCCGCGCGGCGCCAAGCCGGTTTGACGCCACGGATTCCCACGGATACCCTTTTTGTAGATGAAGTCCGCAATATTTTCGGGATGCTCGTGGAAACGCCGATAGGAGATCCGTTCGCGGCGAGCGCCATTTCGGGCGCCACTCTGATCGCGCGGCTCCCGAAAATCTGGATTGGCTACCTGCTGGCATTTGCAACGCTAATCGGCGAAACACTTGCGGTGGCGCGCCATCCGGAACTGACGAAGGGCGCTGATATCACTGCTGTTCCGCTGGAGATTTATCTCCCCACATTCGTGGCAGTTGTCTATTGGCTGGTGTGCGTGCATCGCTACCATGTGGTGCTGGCGCACGTGCCAGGCTGGAAGCATCCGATTTCGCCGGCGCGCGCGGTGTGGTTCCACTTCATTCCTGTTTATGTCGTTTACTGGGTTTTCCGTTGGCCCGCTGCAATCGCGGACTTTGTCAATCAGCGCCTGCAAGCACCGGTGATGAACAAGTGGACGGTGGGAACCATGTTTCTTGCATCGCTACTGTGCCGTTTATTCGTTGATCCGGCGCTGAGCGTGGCCATGATGTTTTTCACATGTACCTACATTTCGGGGTTCCTGCAACGAGCATTGGTTGGACCTGCCGCGAGCCATGTTTGAGTTACCAGGCTCGAATCTTGCTTCGATCACTTTATAGGTACAAGGAGAATGCTTGTGACACAACTCTGGGCGTGGCTAGGAACGATAGCGGTTGCCGTTTCGTTGATGTGGACGGCGCCACCGTCATCGGCGGCGAGTGACGCCGGTACGCCGACGCCACAGGAATACCAGCGCCTCGCGCACGATATCTTCCGGGAATTAATCGAAATCAACACCACGGATTCCGCTGGCAATGTGACCAGCGCCGCTGAAGCGATGGCCAAACGCCTGCGTGGAGCAGGCTTCGACGAAAAAGATCTACAAATCGCAGGTCCGCGCGAAAACAAAAAAAATCTGGTGGTTCGCTATCGCGGAACCGGCGCGCGCAAACCAGTGCTGTTCATTGGACACCTGGACGTGGTGGAAGCGCGCCGCGAGGACTGGACCGTCGATCCATTCGTTTTTCTGGAAAAGGACGGATATTTTTACGGTCGCGGCACGGAAGATATGAAGTCCGGCGATGCCCTGCTGGTAACCAGTTTCATCCGCCTGAAAAAAGAAGGTTACGTTCCGGACCGTGACCTGATCCTGGCGCTGACCGCGGATGAAGAAGGCGGCACCGCGAACGGCATTGACTGGCTGCTGACCACGCACCGCAATTGGATTGAAGCCGAGTATTGCATCAATCTGGACGGCGGAGAGTTCGAAAAGGACAAGGACAAGCGTCTGCTGGCGGGCTTGCAGGCCAGCGAAAAAGTTTACGTTGATTATCAGTTCGAATCGCTGAACGCCGGCGGCCATAGCTCGGTTCCTTCGCCCGACAACGCCATCTACCATCTCGCGGGAGCGCTCAGCCGCTTGCAGACATTTTCTTTTCCCGTGAACATCGGTGAAATCACACGCAACTATTTTTTGAAAACTGCCACGCTCTCCAGCGGCCAGAGTGCCGAGAACATGCGCGCCGTGGCCAAAGAGCCTCCTGATCCCGCGGCCGTTCTGCAACTGTCGCAAGTGCCGTACTTCAACTCTCTCCTCCGCACCACATGCGTGGCGACGATGTTGGCGGGCGGACACGCCGCCAACGCGCTTCCGCAGATGGCACGCGCCAACGTAAACTGCCGCATCATACCGGGCGAAGATCCGGAAACGGTTCGCAAAACACTGGAAACCGTGGCGGCCGATCCCGAGGTGATTGTCACCATCGTGCCGGTGAGAGCAAGCGACGGCTCGGTGGTTCCGGCGGTCGGGGTCCCGCCATCTCCGTTATTGCCGGAAGTCGTTCAGGTGGAAGAAAAGACCGTGCGCAGCATTTGGCCCGGTTTGCCGGTTGTTCCCACCATGTCCACTGGAGCTTCCGATGGCCGCTACCTGCGTATTGCGGGAATCCCCACTTATGGAATTGCCTGCATGTTTTTTGAATTGAACGATAACCGGGCGCATGGAAAGGACGAACGGATAGGAGTGCAGGATTTTTATGATGGAGTCGAGGTCAGTTATCGGCTTGTCAGGAATTTGTCGTCGAAGAATTAACGATGGTCTGAAACGTTGTCATAGCCCCGCGCTCGAGGAAATAGAAGATGGCCGAAAAACGACTCCGTGAAAAATAAATTGGCCCGAAGCAATTGCGCTCCGGGCCGATTTCATTGCTGAGATATTTTTCGTGGTTTTGAACTAGGGTTTTGCCGGATCAGCGGCGTTTGGTTTGTCGGCCGCGGGCGGCTGCGTAACGCTGGCCGCGATGGGCTTCGCGGTGTCCGTGCCGAATCTGGTGAGGTATGGCATGAATGGCGTCACCTCGAACGGCATCTTTTCGCGTTCCGCGACCGTGCCGACGGGTTTGCTCTTGATCATTTCAAGCTTGTCGTTCCAGGGATCCATTTTCACGCGTCCGCCAATCGGCAGGGCCGCGATTTTCTGCGCACTTTGTTTTGGATCCGCTGGCGCGGCTGCGGCAGCTTGCAGATTCGGAAGCTGTGGAACTCGATTGCCAAGATGCGCGCTGATCAGGTTGGGAATTTCTTTTTGCCGAGATTGCAATGCTTGCAGGAACAGGCCCGCATTCGCCAGTTGACTCTTGTAGGGCGAGTTCTCGATCAGCTGCACAGCCTTTGCATTTGCCGCGGTCTCCTCTTCGGGTGTCCGGGCAAATCCGAAATGCCGGAAGGTGTCCTTATCGTCCACCAGCAGTTGATCGAAAAACGCATATTGCGAGTCCATGCGGTGTGCGAGCACCACGTGAGCGAGTTCGTGAGCCAGGACGGTGGCCAAGCTGGCTTCGTCGGGAAGCACGTCAATGATACCGCGGCTCAACACGATCGTATGTCCAAGCGTAAATGACTCGAGGGTAGTCGTAGTCATCACCCGGCAACGAACGTCGGGCTGAATATCAAGATTGTTGGTGACTTCGAGGTTGTTGACGACGGTCTCGAGAATTTTGTCTACTTCGCCTTTGGGAGCAATCAAGCCGAGGCGTTGCAGCCGGTCCGCAACGTTGTCTTCGGCCTGGCGATCCCAGGTGCGCTGCGCCTGGATGGGCGAAAGATCGTTGGCGGTGGTGGTTTCGTCGGTTACGGGACTTTCCACCAGCACCTTGCTCAATTCCTGTTCCTGCGCGGCGTGACCGAGGTTGTATCCCCACAGCCGAGTCTGTGCCTTGAACTCCAGTTTCTTGCTCAGCGCGTAGTGCAGATTCTTTTCTTCGCTGTAAACGAACGTCGGCAGCCACATACCAGGCTGCAGGTTGGTGCGCCAGCTGTCGAAATGGAAGTACCAGCTCGAATGCCCGCCACCGTCGTATCCGCCGTTAAACCGAACGATGTTGAAGTCCTGATCTTCGACCCAGATGCGGCCAAGGAACCGGCCTTTTCCGCTCTTAGGCAACGGCGTGACGTCGAAAACCAAACAGCGCACATCACCCAAAAATTCGCGTCGTACGTAATCGAACTTGTAGTGCTGGGTATCGAAGCCGCTGGTGTCAATAAAGATCATCTGCAAAAAGCCGTCCGGCAGGAACTGCATCGCGAAAGAAAAGAAGTTGCCGATGCCGCCGAAGATCTTTTTACCTTTGCTGTTGCTTTCGGTAAGCGAAGCCAGAGCAACGGTCTTGGAGAAGTCCGCCTTGCCCAGAAAATATTTGTCTCCGGCCGGAACCTCGCCGAGATCCTTGTCGGGTTTCAGATTCTGAATGTACGTTTCAACGAGCGGAGAATACTCCTTCATCCTCCCGTACATGTGATTCTCGTTATCCACGATGCGCTTCACAACCTCTTCCATGGTGCGAGGCTGATCCGCCGGGACGAGAATCATCTTCTTAGGTGGTTCGCCTGCCGACGCCGTTTGGGCCAGCGCTGCGGCGCTGCCCACGGCAAAAAATAGCAAAGCAAAAACGAACTTGCGCATCTTGCTTCTCCCCTCAGTATGCCAGTCGGAACTCAATACGAACGCGAGCTGGGTAGTCCACAGGCTGGCCCTCGCGCAAAGCCGGCTTGAATTTGATTTGCTGCGCAGCCTTGGACGCGGACTCATCGAGTCCATGACCCAGGCCACTGGCAACGCGGTTCACTTGTACATGTCCGCTGGCCAGAAACACCACATCCAACACGACATCGCCTTCCAGTCTCAGGCTACGCCCTTCCGCGGTGTACTCGGGTCGGGGTTTGTCCAAGATGGTAACAGCGGTGTCCGCGGGTCCGTTGTTCGCGGCCTTTTTCTTGGGAGCTTCGGCGGCAGCAACCGACTCGTCACCGAAACCTCCGGCCTGAACCGTTCCGCGCTTCCCGCCGTTGGGCGGAGGATTCGCGGTGCCATTTCCAAACCCGGTACTCGCCACCGTGCCGCGAATTCCCTTAGCGCCTCCGGTGCCGTTGCCGTAGCCCGGTCCGTTAGGCAGCGTGTTCAATCCCGACGCGTTCACAATCAGATGCGCATTGGGATTGCCTTTTCCGGGAAGTCCGTTGGGATCGCCGAATCCGCCTGTCTGCACTTTCTCAACCGGAGCCTTGACCGTCGCCGGCGTCGCATTGCCGCTGCTCATCGTGCCGACTTTCACGTCTTCCTTGGGGCGCTTGGGCTGGTTCGGTTGCGTCGTATCCACCTTGGCCGTTTCAAAAACAGGATTGAGCTCGGGCGCTTTGGCATCCACCGACCTTACTTTGGGCTGAATGACTTTCGGCGTCACAAAAATGTGCGGCTGCACAGGATTGAGTTTTACCTCAACCGGAGGTGGTGTAGGAGGCGGTGTCACGGTCTTTACAATTTTTGGCGGCTTGGGCGGAGGCGCAACCGGAATCTCGGTGATGGGCTGCGCAATTTCGGTGTAAGAGTATTTCAGAGCCGTCTTCATCTGCTGCGGAAAGACCAGCGGGATTATCAAGATAAAACCGACGAACGCAATCTGCAGAAATGCGCTGATGCCAACCCGCTTCATACGTGAATCGCCGTCCGGCAATAAAGCCAGACGCGCTGGGATTGGTTTGGTCCCGATATTTTTCTTCCAGGCCTGTGGCTCGGAGGGGGCGCGGCGAGCAGACGAATCGAGTCCTACGCCTAGCCGGGTCTTGCTGATTGGTCGTTCTGAAATCATTGTTGTCATCCGGTTTGCCGCCTCAGTGATAGTTTTAGTCCGCTACGATCAAGGTCGCCTGGAAAACCGGGGCGGTTTCTTATCGAAGTTACCGGACGTTCGCTTTCACAGTACTAGCGTACTAATGAGGCTGGATTTGCTCGAATAGGACTTTCGTACCAAAGACGCGAAGTCGCTAATGCTGTTTGCGAGCGTTCGGTGAATCACCCCTCTCGAATCGATAACCCGGCGAGGCGCTGGCAGTTGCGGGCTGGGGGCTTATGGTTAGGATACCGCAAACTAGGGGTCTGGGAACCCGTGATTTACTGTACCGTATGCTACGTGCACCTGCAGGGCTATGCTCTAGGATGCAGGGTTATACCTAGGTGGTGCCTGGGGATTGCCGGGAAATTTCCGGCAAGACCTACAATTTTTTGGCACCGAATTTGCCAACGGCGACCTCGCCTCGAAATAAATTCAATGGATTCAGCGGCGGAATATCCCGGAGACGACGAACGGCGCGACTGGCGTCTTCCGGAGGGCTGCCACGCCATGGCACGGAAGCTGTTTGCCGACTCGCTGGCGGACCGTTGGCATCTCTCTTTCCAATCATTTCAATCGGCGTTGACCCGCAGCGCGGCAAAACGATTCGGCGAATCTGCGCCTACTGCTGAAAGAATCCAGGAATATTTTGAGTCGCTGCGCATAGAAGATCTGGTGCTGGCCTGCGCCTGCGCGGACGGCTCGGAAAATGCCTGGAACGAGTTCGTCGCACAGTATCGAAATTACCTGCGCGCCTCGGCTGCAGCTATTCTCCGGCGGCCGATTACAGACCCTGCGGCTACTGATCTTGCCGACTCGCTCTTTGCCGACCTTTACGGAATATCCGGAGGCAAGGCCGGCGGCCGTTCGTTGTTTCGCTATTTTCACGGGCGGAGTTCACTGAAAACGTGGCTGCGTGCTGTGCTGGCGCAGCGGCACATTGACTCCATTCGCGCGGAAAAGAAATTCGATTCGCTGGATGAAGGCGCCGAGGACGGTGAAAAACGCCGCGTGCCGGAACTCAGCGTGGAGGAAATTCCGTCCGATCCTAATCGTGAAGCGTACTTGCGGAAATTTCGCGAGGCGTTGGCTGTGGCTTTAGCCTCGCTCGACGCGCGGGATCGCGATCGCTTGCGTCTTTATTATGCGGAAGATCGAACGCTCGCCGAGATTGGCCGGGCGCTCGGCGAACATGAATCCAGCGTTTCGCGAAACCTGGAGCGCGTTCGCCGCGAGTTGCGAGGAACCGTGGAAGGTTTGTTGCGCGCCGGGAAAACTGCCAGCAACGGAGGGCGGGCCGCGCAAGATGGCGCCGGAATGTCTGGAATAGCCGGTATGGACGACGCGCAGGTTGCGCTATGCATTCAATACGCTGCAGAGGACGCGGCGATTGATCTCGATAAGCTGTTCGAATCGCGGAAGCCGGAAGAACGTTCCGGCCCGGATCGGATTCTGGAGCCATGATGGTGTGCAAGCTTTCTCGCAAGAAGTTGCTGGCGCTGCGTTCTAAAGTGAGAGTGGTGTATGCCTGCTGAAGATCGCGATCGTCTGTTTGAAAGAGCGCTGGCGCGGCATCTGCGCGGCCGCGGCGGTGACGATTCCGCGTGTCCGGACGCCGAAACGCTGGCTGCCTATCACGAAGGCTCGCTTTCCGCGGAAGAGATCTCTGCGGCCGGAAAACATTTTGCGGGATGCGCGCGCTGCCAGGAAATTCTGACGCAGCTTGAGGCTACGCAGCACATCAGCGAGTCACGGAGTCAGGGAGATCACTTGGCCGCTGCCGGAGCGGTAGCTCGCGCAAAAAATAGCGAAGTTTCTCAAGAAACTTCTGCTCCGGCCGCAGCCGCTCGCAGTCCGAAAGGAACAGAATCGAAGGTCACGCATTTTCCCGGCAGGAAAAAGTGGCTGCTCCGCTGGGCCGCTCCCGCGGGCGCGATTGCTGCTGGGCTGCTGCTTTATCTCAGCTTTCGCGATCTTCGTTCACCGGCGAAACACGCGGAACCAGCCACGGAAATAGCGGAGAATCGCGAGGATAGCGCGCGGGCTCGTGAGGCTTATGTGCCTCCGGCAGCAGCGCAAGGACCGCCGCGAGAGGTGCCACAGACTCCGCCCGCGGTCACGCCGAAACAGGACGAGGACCATCTTGCCGCTGGAGCGTCAAGGCAGCAGCCAGCCCAACCTGCCCCGAAGGTCTTGCTCGACGAGCTGGAACGTCTGCACAGCGAAGCCGAGCCCAAGGATTCGAAGCAGGAAAAAAAACCTGTTCCGCCTCCACCGGTGTCCGGCTCGGCGATCGAAGGAAACGCAAATGCGGGACAATCCGGCGGGCGTAATTCCGCACTCGAGTTCGCAAAGAATCCGGCTAAAACGAGAAGTGATGCCGCGGACAAGTCTGTCGTAGCGGGTTCTCTACAGAATGAACGCGACGCGCAACAACAGTCCGCTCAGGCGCAAACGGGAGCCGTGGCAAACGGTGCGCCGGCGACTCCGGCGTCTGCACCTCCGCCCGCTCCTGTGCCGTCGGTGTCGCAGCAAGTAACGGTGATGGCGGAAGCTCCCGAGGTAAACGCCAGTTCGAGCCAAGTCGCAGCTCTGAACAAGAAAAAGGCCGATCTGCCGGTGATGTCGAGGAATGTGATCGATCTGGCGCTGCTGCCGCCACGCATGGTTGTGGCGTCGAACGGAAAGAGTATTTGGAGATTTGGCGAGCATGGAACGATTGCGCACTCCAGCGATGACGGCAAAACCTGGAAATCGCAGGAAATGCCGGTGACTGCGAATCTTACGGGCGGTTCGGCTCCAGCGAAAAACATTTGCTGGATTGCCGGTGCGGCGGGCACCTTGCTGCGCACAACGGACGGCGGCAAACACTGGCAATTGATCCTCACTCCGATCGCGGGTGACGTGGGCGGAGTGCTGGCCAGCGATGGAAATCACGCCACGATCTGGGACGTGCCGCGTCAGACCACCTATCAAACCTCGAATGGCGGAAAAACCTGGGATAGGAAGATCGCAGAGTGAGCCGAAACTTGCGTGCAAGATAAACATGCCTCCCCGTTCCAACCATAGAGAGCAAAGTGGTTCCAAAGGAGCAATCATGGTGCGCAAAGCGAGCTACGGAATGAAACGGCCGATTTGGAGTTTAGGGGCTGCGGTGGTTTTACTGGCCGGAACAGCGGTTCTATGTGCGGCCCCGCGCGGCAAGCCGGGGGCGAACAGTCAGGAAAAAGAGGCTCGGGAGAGCAGCCAGGGAACAGCCACCACTCTTAATGACCAGACGGATCTTTCCGTCACGGTCTATAACTCCAACATCGCGCTGGTTCGCGATGTGCGCAATCTCACCGTGCCCAGCGGCCTCTTCCGGCTGAAGCTGATGGACATTGCCGCCACTGTCAACCCTGCGACCGTGCATTTCCGTTCGCTCAATGAGCCGGACAAGCTCGGCGTAATCGAACAAAATTACGAATACGATTTGCTCGAGCCGGCGAAACTGCTTCACAAATATGTCGGAAAGGAAGTTACGCTCACGCGATCGTACATGGAGAACGGAAGCACCAAGCGCGAGGACATTAAGGCCACTTTGCTCGCGGACAACAACGGCCCCGTGTGGAAAATCGGCAACGACATCGTCACCGGAATGTACGGAGAGACGTATCGCTTCCCGGAGGTGCCTGCGAATTTGTTCGACCGGCCCACCTTGCTGATGTCGCTGGAAAATTCCGGTTCGCGCAAACAGCAGATCGAAGCTTCATACCTGGCGGGCAATCTTTCCTGGAATTCAGATTACGTGCTCACGGTGGGCCGCGAGGATAAAGCCGCTGACTTGGATGGCTGGGTGACACTCGTTAACAACAGCGGCACCGCGTTCCATAACGCGCGGCTGCAGTTGGTAGCCGGCGACCTCAATCGCATTCAGCCGCCGGCCGCTGCGCCGATGGCACGGGATATGGCGATGGCCAAGGCCGTTCGCGCCGAACAATTTGCACAAGAAAATTTCAGCGAATATCACCTCTACACGCTGGGGCGCAAGACTTCCGTAGAAGACAAGGAAACCAAGCAGATCAGCTTGCTGCAGGGCAGCGGTATTCCGGTTGAGAAACATTTCGTCGTCAACGGTCAGAATTTTTACTATCACAACCAGCAGAATCCCGGTTCGCCCATCAAAGACAACGTGATGGTGTTTTACAAATTCAAGAACGACGAAAAATCAGGCCTCGGAATGCCCATGCCTGCTGGAAACGTCCGCGTCTATCAAAAAGATTCCAAGGGCAACATTCTTTTCGTCGGCGAAGACCGCATTGATCACACGCCGAAGGACGAAATGCTCAACATCCACATCGGCAACGCGTTCGACGTCATCAGCGAACGCAAACAGACTGACTACAAGCGCGTAGATACCCACACCTGGGAAATGGAATTCGAGATCACGCTGCGCAATCACAAAGACTCGCCGATCACTGTCGAAGTGAATGAGCCCATCGGCGGCGACTGGGAAATGGTCAACTCCAGTTACAAGTACACGAAAACAGCGGCGTGGGCGGCTCAATTCAACGTGCCGGTCGCGTCCAACGGTACCTCGGTACTGAAGTACCGCATCCGCGCCCACTGGTAGTATCGCTAACCCTAACCCAAATTAAACAGGGCACCCCGGCGGCTGCCCTGTTCGGTTTTCGTTACCCCGTTATTTCTTTATTTCATTACTTTTCTAAAATCGCATCCGCCTCAATCTCCACGAGCATTTCTGGTGAAATCAGAGCGCTCACCTGCAGCATGCTGGTCGCCGGTCGGATTCCGGCAAAAAATTCCCCGTGCGCTCGCCCGACTTTTTCCCATTCCGCGATGTTGGTAACAAAAATGCGCGTTCGTACCACGTCGGCCAGGGCTGCTCCCGCCTTGGCAAGCGCCGCTTCAATGTTTCGAATAGTCTGCACGGTCTGCGCGTGTGCGTCGCCAATCCCCACGATTTTCCCGTCCGCGCCCGTTGCCGTGGTTCCTGAAACATAGATTGCGTTCCCGATCCGCACCGCTCGCGAATAGCCCACGATCGGCTCCCACGGCGTGCCGCTCGAAATGTTTGTCCGCTCCATCACGTAGCTCCCTGTTTTCATTGGCGTCGCTCACTGCGGCTGTCCGCAGCTGCATGCTAAACTGAGTATGACATGGCGCTACTGCTTTGCTGATGCGGCGCCGCACCGACGAAAGCCGGGAAAATACACTACATGCGCTGCAATAATATTCTGGAAGCCATCGGCCACACGCCTCTGGTGCGGCTCAATCGCATCAATCACGGTCTGAAGCCGCAAATGTACGTCAAGGCCGACTACACCAACCCCGGAGGGTCGGTGAAAGACCGCATTGGCATCACCATGATTGACGACGCGGAAAAACGCGGTTTGTTGAAGCCCGGTGGCACTATCATCGAAGGGACTTCCGGCAACACGGGCATGGGACTTGCTCTGGTCGCGGCGGTTCGCGGCTACAAGATGGTTTTCACCATCACCGATAAGCAGTCAAAGGAAAAGGTGGATCTGCTGAAGGCTCTCGGCGCCGAAGTTATCGTTTGTCCCACCGCCGTCGAGCCTGCCGATCCGCGTAGCTACTATTCCGTCGCCAAAAAGCTTGCCCGCGATATCCCCAATTCCTTCTATCCCAATCAGTACGACAATCCCATGAATCCCGCGGCACATTACGCGACCACCGGCCCGGAAATCTGGGAGGACAGCGAAGGAAAAATCACGCACTTCGTTTGCGGCATGGGCACTGGCGGCACCATCAGCGGCGCCGGGAAATTTCTTAAGGAAAAAAATCCGGCGATTCAGATTGTCGGAGTCGACCCGGAAGGATCGCTGTACTACGAATTTCACAAAACCGGCCAGGTCGGCAAAGCGCGCACCTATGTGGTCGAAGGCATCGGTGAAGATTTTTTCCCCAGCACCATGGATATGAAGATTCTCGATGACGTGATCCAGGTGAATGACGAAGAATGTTTCGTCGTCGCTCGTCGTCTCGTCAAGCAAGAAGGCATTTTCACCGGCGGCAGCGGCGGAGGTTGTCTTTCCGCGGCTCTGCGCTTGGCGAAAAATCTGGACGAAAAAGCCTACGTCGTCGCTTTCATGCCTGACACCGGCATGCGTTATCTCAGCAAGGTGTACAACGAAGAATGGATGCGCGAGCGCGGTTACGTGGATTCGGCCGTAGCGATTACCGCAGGCGAAGTCGTGAACGCCAAACACAAATCCGGCAAGGTTCGCGAGCTGGTCATCGTCCGACCGTATCAAACGGTTTTTCACGCGCTGAAAACCATGCAGGAGCAGGACATTTCGCAAATCCCTGTGTTCGAGGAAACTGCGCTTATCGGTACCGTTTACGAAGACCAGATTCTCACGCTAGCGCTGCAAGGAAAAGATTTGCGCAAACTGGTCATTCGTGAAGTCATGAGCAAGCCACTCCCCAAAGTTTCCAGGTCCGCTCCCGTCGAACGCGTTACTTACATCCTCAGTCACGAAAATCCCGCGGTGTTCGTGGAGATGGACGAAACGCGTTTCGAAATTCTCACCAAATACGATCTGATGAGCACCGTCGCAAGCCTGATGGAACAAAAGCGCTAAAGCACCTGGCAGCTGCACGTTAAATTTATTTTCCGGCGGACATATTGTGAAGATTCTCGATTTCAACGAACGGATCAAGGACTCGATTCTCATCGCCGATGGTGCGATGGGCTCCATGTTGCACGAAGCCGTCGGCCCGCAGCGCTGCTTCGACGAACTTAACTCGACCGAACCGGAAGCCGTCTTTCGTGTCCATCAGGCATACATTGAAGCCGGCGCGCAAATCATCGAAACCAATACCTTTGGAGCGAATCGCTTCAAGCTCGCGCATCTCGGCCTCGGCGATGAAGTCCAGCGCCTGAATTCGCGCGGCGTTAAAATTGCCCGCGAAGCCCGCGAAGCCGCCGCACGCGAAGTCCTGATTGCCGGCTCCATCGGGCCGCTCGGTCTCGGCGTGCAAGCTCGCCATCCGGAGCCGCAGGAAATCGTTTCTTATTTTCTTGAACAAGCGCAGGCTCTCGAAGAGCGCGGCGTGGATCTCTTCATTCTCGAAACTTTTACCTATATCGAAGAGATTCTTCTCGCCGTTGACGCCATTCGTTCCTTCTCGTTGCTGCCCGTCATCGCGCAGCTCACTTACGCCGAAGATGGCACTGCCTATGGCGACTTACGACCGGCCGATGCCGCCGCGCAACTTAAAAACAAAAACGTTCAGGTCATCGGAGCAAACTGCACCATCGGCCCTCAGGCGCTTCTTCCAATTCTCCAGCAACTTACTTCGATTGACGATCTTCGCGTCAGCGGCATGCCCAACGCCGGTTTACCGAAGCGCGAAGGCGATCGTATCGTCTATCCAAAATCTTCGCCGGAATATTTCGCTCTTTTCGCGCGCGAGGCTGCCGCCAGCGGAGTATGCATCCTCGGCGGCTGTTGTGGCACTACACCCGCGCACATTCGCGCCATGGCCGACGCCGTCAAATTGCTGCGTCCGGCAAAAGCTCACGTTTCTACTGCAACCGTTGTGGCCGTCGCCAAACCCGCGCCGCTTATCGAAAGAGCTCCAGAAAGCAAACTCTGGAAAAATATTCAAGCCGGAAAATTTCAGGTCAGCGTGGAAATCGATCCGCCCAAAGGCATTGCGCTCGATCGAGTATACGAACAAGTGGATAAAATCATGGCGTCAGGCAAAGTCGACGCCATTGACATCAACTCCGGCGCTATGGCCCGCGTCGGCATGGACGCGCTCATCGTGGCCGGTGCCCTCGAGGCGCGAGGAGTCGAAACCATCCCGCATCTCACCACGCGTGACCAAAATATTATCGGTCTGCAAGCCGCGTTGCTGGGCGCGTGGACCGTTGGCGGGGTGCGCAACGTCCTCGCCATCACCGGCGATCCGCCTTCTGTTGGCGACTATCCCGAAGCCAGCGGCGTTTACGAAGTTGATTCAGTCGGCTTGGTCAAGGTTCTTCACCGCCTTAATCAAGGTACGGATTGGTCCGGCAAAACGCTCGGCGGCGCAACCAATTTCACCATCGGTGTGGCCGTAAATCCCGTCGCCGACGATCTCGACGATGAAATCGCCCGCTTCCAGGCCAAAATCGAAGCTGGCGCGCACTTTGCCATGACGCAGCCGCTCTTCGATCCAGAACATTGGCTCGCCTTTGTCAAAAAGCTCGGCGGCAAATCTCCAATTCCAGTCTTGATAGGAATCTGGCCACTCAACAGCTACAAGCAGGCGTTGCGCCTCAATAACGAGGTACCGGGAATCGTGATTCCAGAATCGCTTCTCAAATCTCTTGAGACCGCCGGAACCGCCGCCCGCGATCGCGGATTCGAAGTAGCCCGCGAGATGCTCGCCTGGTCGCGCACCGAACTCGCTGGCGCTTATCTGATCCCTCCGTTCAAGCGCTACGAAGAAATCCTCGACATTCTCTAGAGTGCTCGCAAGCTAGCACGAGCGCCGACGCCGCCAAGCGGGTTTTGAACACAAAAAAGGCGCTCTCACCTGCGAGAGCGCCTTTTGGATGCCTAACTCTTAATAGTTTGCTTAGTTGGCTTTGCGACGGCGGAGCGCACCAAGTGCCAACCCGCCGAAGCCCAACAGGATCAACGAAGCAGGTTCTGGAGTTCCCACTGGACCGCCAGGAGGATCGACAACGGTCAGAGTCGCCGAACCGAGATGGTAGACGCCTGGATTTATGGTGATGGTGCCGTCGGAATTCATGGTGAAAAGTCCAGGAGCGACAAACTCGACAGATTTAGTGATGCTTCCCGTGGCCAGGTAATTGGTGGCTCCCATGTAACCCAACGGCCCAAGCTGCACGGTGTTAAACGTGTAGCTCCCTCCGTCGTAGGTTCCCGTGACATTCGTAATATTGACGATGCCGTTCGACTCCACACTGGAGGGAGTCAGAGTCGCGGGCAGCGTAAAAATAATGCTCGTGCTGCCTGAGGTGAGAGTAAAAGTGTCAAAGCTGTCTGCTTTGGCTGGATTAACGAACAACAGAGCAACAAAAAGAGTCATCCCCGCAATCGATATCAACTTACGCATGGTTCTCCTCTGGTTCTTCTCGTTGCGCCAGCCTGCGGAGTGATCTGGGACAACCGAGACCTGTACTCTCGTACAGGCGCTTATCATGCAGGTGTCGTTCCAAATTGGAAATAGAGCTCTGTTATTTGTTTTCAACAAGTTACGGATGGTCGTCGAAGCACAATCAGAAACTTTTTTCCAACTTCATGCCATAAAGTACTCATGCTCAGCTAGCGTAACCCCATGCATCTATGTAGCTTACAGTGATTACTGTACTCCCTTCACGGTGTCCGCTTTTGTGCACTGGTGTGGTCATGAATGATGCGCCATCCCTCGGGAAATCGCTCAAACACCAGGCTAAAGACACCTCCCAGCTCATCGTTCTGCCGCTTCAGATGCCAATGTCCGAGAACGAGGGCGGCTTCTGGGACCAGTCGCCGAATCTCTAGGCCCGAAAACTCCAATTCGCCCATCGCCCTCTTGTCCGGATAGTTCTTCCGGTAACGTTCGAGAAGGCCATCGTACCCGCGGACGATGCCATCGCTGCCCGCAAAGGTCAGCTCAGGCGAGTTCCAATAGCCGCTCTCGAGAAAAGCGGGTATATCTCCGCGGTTCCAGGCGGCTTGTTGGGAAGTCAAGACTGTGCGGATGGCCTGATCTGAATCACTCGAAGTGACTGCATTTATTGTACTTAGCCTATTCCTCGTGCCCCCGCCTGTCGAAGTATTCGCCAGAGCAAGACCAATCCCCATCAACACTGCTACTGCGATCAACAGTCCGAGTTTGGTGTGCATTCGCTCTCCGGTGCCCAGCTCCGCCAGGCGCGTTTGTTCTCAATCGGTTACGTCGCGAGGACCACTCCGATAGTACCTCGGAGCTATAGCGCATTACAGCCGCTGCCAGCAAAATGTTTGTAGAGGCAAGCGATGTTCTCGGCGCTCATACTCGCAATTTCGATCGTGGCACTCGCCCAATTCGGTGCGTTTTATTGGCGTGCTGTCGTCGTCGGAATTGCCGCGCAGCCTGTCTCAGGGCAAGTGCTGGCCGCCGCTAATGTTGATACCGGAATCTTGCGCGGCGACGATTATCGCTCGCTTGCACAGCTCCATCAGTTGACCCCGGACATTTGCGCCAAGTCATCCGGCCTCGGCCTGGTTCCCTTATATTTCAAATTTTGCCACGCGATTGGAAAGCTGGCTTCGGGCCGGGTTGCCGCACTGGCTGACTGGGCCGAAAGCGAGCGCGTTCTCTGCGCGCGTTACGCTGCGGTGCAAATCGATCGCCGCCTGCAGGCTAACCTCGAGCTGGCCGCGTCCATGCGCTCCTGCTAACGCCCGTTTATTTTTTTGGACGTAGTCTCAATAAGCCCAGCGCAGCAGCACACTCCCGGTGGTATATCCCGCGCCCACGGCCATCAGCAGCACCAGGTCACCCTTCTTCAATTTTTGCTGGTCCACGGCGTCACGTAAGCCCAGCGGAATCGTCCCGCCGGTGGTGTTTCCGTAGCGATCAATATTGACCATGACTTTATCGTCGGGCAGCCCGAGGCGCTCCTGCATGGCACGGATGATGCGCAGATTGGCCTGGTGCGGTACCACCAGCGCGATATCCTCGCTCTTCAGGCCGTTGCGTTCCACCATGTGCGCGGCCAGCTCCGCCATGCGGCGCACGGCGTACTTGAAAACGGCCGAGCCTTCCTGGTGAACGTAATGCATTTTCTTGTCAACGGTCTCGTGAGTCGACGGGTTCAGCGATCCGCCGCCGGGCATATACAAGTACTGGCCGCCTGACCCATCCACATCGTGTTCGAAATCAAGAATCCCTTCGCCATCCGCCGCCGGTTCAAGCAGAACTGCCCCTGCTCCATCGCCAAACAGCACGCAGGTCGCGCGATCCTGATAATCGAGAATCGAAGTCATGGTATCGCTGCCAATGGCCAACACTTTTTTGTGTGCCCCAGACCCAACGAATTGCGCGCCAACCGTAAGCGCGTAAGCGAATCCGGAACAAGCAGCGGACAAGTCGAAGCCCCAGGCTTTTTTTGCGCCGATACGGTCCTGCACCAGGCACGCGGTCGCGGGAAAAAGCATGTCTGGCGTGACGCTGGCTACGATAATCAAGTCGATGTCTGCAGGATCGGTATTGGTCTTTGCCAACAGTTCCTTGGCGGCTTCCGTGGCCATGTGCGAGGACGCCATGCCCTTGTCCACGACGTGACGCTGCCGGATGCCGGTGCGGGTACGGATCCATTCATCATTGGTATCCACAATTTTTTCCAGGTCCGCGTTGGTCATCACCCTTGGCGGAAGGAAGCCGGCTACGCCTGTAATCTTCGCTGCGATGCGATGCGACATAACACCCCTTGCCGGGTTTCAGGGTTTGTATTTGCAAACCCTGACAAAACATTAGTGCCAGTGCAACAAAGGAAAAAGCAGTTTATGCGATGCCGCGCATCGCGCACAAGAGTTCTGCGCCGAATGCCGCAAATAGAATCTCAAAAGCGGAAAAGATAGCTGACTTTCACGAAGAACAACTGATTGTTGCGGTTGGTCGGAGTGCCCTGGTAGAAAACCGACGGCGTCGAAATCGTTTGATCGAGCGCCAGGTTATTCAGGCCGCTGTTGTAGCCCACATAGATGGCGGTGCCGGGGTGCAGCAAATACGTCAGCAGGACGTCGGTCGGAAATTGTTTGGTCGGAGGAAGCGGTCCGCCGGCGTAGCTCCCCAGATTGGTCTGCAAATTAAGAAGCCGATTGTTGGCCAGAGTGGCGTCGTAATCCAAAATCACCCGAAGCGACAATTCCTTAGTGAACTGGTAGTTCACCTTCGTGCGCAACAGATAATTATTAAATATGGATTGACCCGGCCGGAAACCCGCCGGAGTTGAGCCCTCGCGCGTGCCCAGGCGATAGTAAATTGCAGTCTCGTCCACGCGGAATCGCGCCGAAGGCCGCACCGTAAATCCCAGATTTACGCGTTTGACATTTCCGAGGAAGGGGTTCAGTCCATCGCCGGGGAAAAAATTTTCACCGATACCGCTCGTGAATCGGCCGGTGAGCGCCAGCCACTTATATATGGCGGAGGTGCCGTAAATTGATGTGCTGTGCTTGCGGAACGGGATATTGTCGAATAATTCGTAACCTTCGCCGCGGCTGACCGTAAACGTGGAGTTGCGCGTCAGGTCCAGCTGTACACCCAACGCGGCCGTCCAGTCCTGCAGCACGTTGTTGTGGTCCCAGTCGATGATCTCGCTGGCGATGGGGCCGAAATCCACAATGGGGTGAAGGTTCGGGCGCCAGAGATAGCTGGCCAGCGAATAGCTCTGGCGAATATCCACGCGCGGGACGAAACCGAGCTCCGAGCAAAAACCGGGCGAGAAATCGTTGTACTCGCTGAGTAAATAAAATTTCCGGCCGGTGTAGGAAACATCCGCATACAGGTTGTTGCCTTGCTGCGAGGCAGCGTTCGCCGGCGCAGCGCCAGTTTGCCCTGGTGCTTCGAACTGTTGGCAACGCTGCGGCAGATTGATGTCCTGGCGAGTCCAGCTGTGCGCGGCCTGAAAATCCGTGACCCAATGCGGAGAAAGTTTCAGGCGCGCGTCCAGTGACACGACGCGATTGCTGGTGTCCGCAAAATCGCGCGTCGAAGCGAAGGCCCCGATGTAGGACTGCTTGCCAAATTCGCGAGCGACACGCACCACGCCGTCAAGCGCGCGGGTGTCGTATTCGCTTCCGGGGATTTGTCCTTGCCCGGGTTGCCGATCGTCTATCAGCAGCGCGCCGACCGTCCAGTCTCCTGCTTTCCCCGTCACGCGTGCGCCGAATTGCGGGTTCGCGATCTGGCGCGAGAAAAATAGATCCACTGGCGTTTGAAAGAAGCCCGCGTTCTCGATAAAGAATGGCCGCTTTTCGGGAAACAGGACCGCAAAGCGCTGGTCGATGGTTACCTGCGGATCGTCGCTTTCCACCTGGCTGAAATCCGGATTAAGCGTCACATCCAAGGTAAGCGCGTCTTTCGCCACGAATTTCGCGTCCAGGCCTGCGCGATGTTCGAATGTGTCCTGATAAGCGGGTGGCGGGCCGGCGGAAGTCAGGGTTGGCTGGTTCAAGAAATGATCGCCAGCCAACAGACCGTAAGGGATGAACTGCATATTGCGGCCCGGCGAAACGTGATCAAGCCCTCCGACTGGTTGGAATTGTTGCGTGATTCCTTCCACGCGCTGCGTAATGTACGGCCAATAATCGTATTCGCTTTTGCGCAGAATGACGCGAGACAGCGCAACTCCCCATGTCTGCTGTGGCGCATGGGAAAAACGCAGGCTCTTGAAAGGAATCGCGAACCACGCGATGTAGCCGTCCGCCGTAAGGCGGCCTTCGTTTTTCCAAAGCGTGTCAAAACTGTAATCGTAATTCTGGCCCTCGGTGTACATGGAATCTTGCTGAATGCCGAGAGGATTGGAAAAGAAAACGTATGCCCGGTGGTGGTCGCGAAAAGTGTCCAGCAAGACGCCGACACCATCATCCTGCAGCACGTCTTCGCGTTTGGAAAGGTGCGCGCGCACCTGCCCATCGTCGTGGCACACGAAAACCACGTAAAGATTTTTGTCGTCGTAGGAAAGATAGGCGGTGGTCTGTTCGGTAGCCGGAGTGCCGTCTCCGGGAACGTTCTGCCGGAAATCGCCCACTACAAGTTCCGCTTCCCGCGGTTTGTTTTCCAGGAAGTCCTCAAGCCTCGGCGGTTCGCCTACGCGGGGAATTTGCGCAAGTGAAATCGTGGCTCCGCCGGGTTGCGGAAGAGAGGTTTTCTGAGCCACTCCCACTACTGCGAAACACAAAACCATCCACCCAAGCAAAATACTTCGGATCCAGGGCCCCATGCGATGTATTGCTTATAGCTTTTAAAGCAAATTGGCGCAACAGTATAGTCGTACTGTTGCTTTATGATTAATCTCGCCCCGGCAATATCTCGTAGCGCCACGTCAATTCCGCGGACTTTCTTAGCGTTGCCGCTACCGAACAATACTTCTCTTCGCTCAATTGAATCGCTCGCTGCACCGCGCTTTCTTGCAATTTGCCGCGCAGGCGAAAAAGAATTTCAAGTTTGTTCCACACTTGCGGGTAATCCTTGGCCCGTTCGCCCGAGCAAATCACCTCCAGTGACTCCAGTTTCTGGCGCTTTTTTTCCATGATGATGACGATATCGGTGGCGGTACAGGCGCCGAGCGCCATCAGCAGCAACTCCATCGGCCCGGGACCGGTATTTGAGCTGCGGTCGGAATCCATCGCCAGTGCATGACCTGACGGGCTGACGGCCACGAATTTTTGTTCGCCGATCCATTGCACTTTTGAAGTTTGCATTGCGCCGCTCCTGTCTGAAACGAACAGGATAGCAGTATCCCGACCCCGGCGATTCCTTAGGCCTAGCTGGTTCTGGTTGGCGTCAGGGAGGCAACTTCGATGATGGGATTGGCCTGCTGCCGCATCACGCGCACAAAAATCTCCACGATGCGCGCGTCAAACTGCGCGTCGGCGCAGCGTTCCAATTCCGCCAGCGCTTCGTCCGCCGGACGCCCCTTCTTGTACGTGCGGTCGCTGGTGATAGTGTCGTACGCATCGGCCACCGCGACGATGCGCGCGCCAAGTGGTATGCCCTCTCCGCGCAGCGCATGTGGGTAGCCGGAGCCGTCAAAATATTCGTGGTGGTGGAGAACCATTTCGCGAATGCGCGCCAAAGGTGTCAGCGGCTCCAGAATCTTCGCGCCAAAGATCACGTGCGACTTCATGGTTTCCCACTCGTCGGGATTCAGTGGCCCGGATTTATTCAGAATTTGTTCTGGAATTCCGACCTTGCCGATATCGTGCAGCACCGCGCCCAAACGGATTTCGTCAATTTCCGCATCGCTCATTTCCATGGCCTCGGCGATCAAAGCGGCGTAAGCGGACACCTTCTGCGAATGTCCTTGCGTGTAGTGGTCCTTCGCGTCAATCGCGAACGCCAACGACGTCACCGTGTCCAGTACGGCCTGCGGCAATGCCTGCGGCCCGGCGTTCTCCGGCACTTCCGGAGCGACCGTTATTCCGTTGCCCGCTTCCGTTGCTGCCAGCGACTCCGTAAACTGCTTCAAGCGCTGGTAAATTTCTTCAAATGCTTCCGGGCCCGTTGCGAACAATCTCTTCAGAGTCACGCCGAGATACGCTTCCAGTACATCTTTCTTCCATTTTTTCGCTTCGCCCGGATCGAAATGATCGGCGGTCGAAACGGCGTTGCCCCCCTGATGCTTCGACAAGTACATCGAAGCGTCCGCGACCTGGATCAATTCCTGCGGTGATGATCCGTGCAGCGGATAACACGCGATACCGAAGCTCGCGGAAACATTTTTTTCGCGCAACAAATTGTCCGCGCAGACCCAGCTGCGCAGCTTCGAAGCCAGTTGCCGCGCTTGTTCCATGGAAGTTTCCGGCATCAGGATCACGAATTCGTCGCCGCCGTAGCGCGCCACCACATCGGAGCGTCTACAATTGGCTTCCAGAATGTGTCCAACCCGCTGCAGCACCAGGTCGCCTTCTAGGTGGCCGTAAAAATCATTCACGAACTTGAAGCGGTCCAGATCCATCAGCACCAGCGCGAAGGCGCGGCCGGCGCGCGTCGAGCGCTTCCATTCCGCGGACAGCGCTTCCATGAAGAAGCGGTGCGTTTTCACGCCTGTCAAGCCGTCGGTAATGGCCTGCTCTTGCGCTTTCTGGAAGGTCAAGGCGTTGTGCAGAGCGCCAGCGATCAAGTCCGCCAGCGTGCTGAGAAGCAGAACTTCTTCTTCGCTGAAGCAGATGTCTTTCGAGGACTCGACGTACAACACGCCATGTAACTGTTCCGCGAAGAAAATCGGTAGGGCCACCGCGGAAGCAGTGTCGGCCATCATCGGTTTTAAAGCGGCATCTGCTGCCTGCGCCACGTGGAACGTCGCCGTATTTCCGTTGCGCGCGACATTGCCAACCAGTCCCGTGCCCAGCAGAATGCGTTGCCCGAGCGCCCCGCGGCGGTTTCCGGCCTCCGCCTGAATCACCAACTCTCGCGTCGAGTACTCCAGCACCGCGATTCCAATGTGGTCATAGGTGAGCCCGGTTTCCAGCTCTTCTGTCATTTTCGCCAGCATCTCATCCGGATTCAACGTCCCGATCGCATGCCGCGAAATTGTATTGAGTAGCGTCAAGTGCCGCGCTTTGGTCCGTTCCTCCTGGAACAGCCGCGCATTCTCGATGGCGATACTCGCCTCGCTTGCCAGCACCCGCAGCAATTCCAGGTGGCCTTCGTCAAAGGCCTTGTCTTCATCGGAAAAAACCGCCATCGCGCCGATGGCTCGGTCGTACGCCACCAATGGTACGCAGCAAAAACAACCCTGCTTGCGAATCGGTTCCACGCCCAGCTTTCCCGCTTCTTCCAGGAAGTTCTCGCGAATCAGGATTGGCTGCCTCGTTCGAATCACAAATTCAGTCAGAAAATTTCCCGCCGGCCTCACGCGCTGCGATTGTCTCTCGCCGTCGATGATTTCCAGATCGAAATGCATTTCATTACGAACCATATCAAGCGACGCAATGTAGAAATTTTCCACGTCGATCAAGCGTCGCAACTCTTCCCAAATCTTGCGCAGTAGATCTTCCTTGTGCAGCGTCGAGCTCAGCGCGCGGCCAATCTCATTCAGCACGTGCAACTCTTCGGAGCGTCGCGATGTCTGCTGAATCAGCAAACTGTTTTCCACCGCCATTCCGATTTGATGCCCCAGAGCCAGCAGCAGCCGCAATTCGGCGGGAGTGAATCGCCGCGCGTCCGGCGAACCTAGGAGCAGAACGCCGAAGGCCTGTTCTTTTGCTTGCAGGCTGATCGCAACCACGCTGCGCAGTTGCTGCTCCAGGGCCAGTTTGCGAAACCGCCGAATCTGCTCTTCTTTCTCCAGCGCCATTAGCGAGTCGTCCCGCAAATCGCGGAAACCCATCAACCCGCCAAGCCTCGACACCAGAGTGACGAGATAGTCGTCCAGTCCTTCTTCTTGCGCCACACGACAGAATTCATCCTTCAATCCGACGGCCACCACCGAAGTCGGCCCCTGCGGATCGCCATGGTTCAGAAACAACGCGCCAGCCGGCAGACGCACTACGCCCAGTACCCGGTCCAGTGCTTGCGACAGCATGCGATGAATTTCACCGCCCGCGAAGCTCGACGCCGCAAGGTTCAAATTCGACAGCGCCAGCATATTGCGCTCGACGCGGCGCTTCTCTTCTTCGTAGAGCGCCATTACCATCAGCATCGCGGCGAACGTTGCCGGCAGCGCGGAAATCGGATCCAGCGCCACGTGCAGGCGATCCAAACGCGCCTGAAAGAAATAAAAAATCAGTCCCAGCGAAGCCCACGCAAAAAACACCACGGACAGCAGCCAGTCCGCCAAAGTTTCCTGCAGCCTGCTTTCCACCCAGAATTCCACGCCCACGGCGGAGTAGATCGCAAAAGCCAGAAAAATAACCGGGAAGGGAAATACGCTGAATGCGTTGGCGACGGTCCACACCAGAACCGCCGCGCCGACGCCCATTGCCGCGCCCTTCATCAGCGATCGATGAGCGTATTGCCGCGCGCCTAGAAAGAAGAAAATGCCCGCGCCCGCGAACAGCCCTTGCCCAATCGCGCTCTGCGCCGCGTTCATGCCGGCCGCTCCGCTTAGCCCGCTGCCAAGATAGTGCAGCGCTAGCATGCTCCAGCCCGCGGTCCAGTACAGCAGATACGCCTGGCGTTTCAGGTTGTAAACGTATGCAAAGTAGCCGGCCACCAGCGCCGTGGCCACCAGTAACGCTAACGAAATCAGGCCGGAATCAATCAATGAACCTATCGCTTCTCCGTCTCGCAACTTGCAGACGGCTGCGCCTGATTCGCATCGCAACGCGAACCGGCGTGTGCAGCACGCAGGCATCTGGCCACTTTCCCGAGGACTGGCGTGAGCTGTTGCCCGACCGTTCCTGCACAAAACAAAGTACTTGCGATTATGAGTCAGGGAATTTTAAGTGTGCAAGCGTACCTCGGTACTGGTTGCGTAAGTGATAGCAGGGCTCCCCGCTGTCCTGTGGAAATCTCAATGCATCGCTGCCAGGCGATATGCCACTGCGGTTGGACGCTGTTCCGCCCATCCAGTACACTGGCTTATTACAATTCAGAAAAAACGCGCAAAAGGTCAACAATTCTCACATGCCCGATAACGCATCCCCCTCTATTAATTCCGGAATTCGCGTAAGATTTGCCCCTTCGCCCACCGGCTACCTCCACGTCGGCGGCGCCCGCACCGCCCTTTTTAACTGGCTTTTCGCTCGCGGTAAGGGCGGCACCATGATCCTGCGCATCGAAGACACCGACGCCGAACGCAACAAGCCGGAACTCGTCAGCGGTATCCTCGAAGGCTTGCAGTGGCTAGGCGTTGACTGGGACGAAGGCCCGTTTTATCAGTCGCAGCGGTCCGCGTTGTATTTGGAAGCCGCCAAAAAATTGCTCGCGAATGGTTCCGCTTTTCTTTGTCATTGCGCGCCGGAAAAATATGTTGGCGGCGACCACGCAGAGGACGGCGCCGAAACGCAAAAAGTCCGCCGCGTGACCCGCTGCTCCTGCCGGGATGGCAAACCCTCGACGCCGGACCTCAAACCGGCCATGCGCTTCAAAGTTCCTGTAGGCGGTACCACCAAATTCCTCGATGCCGTCTTTGGCGAACGCGAATTTGCCAACGACGAGATCGAGGACTTCGTCCTGATGCGCTCCGGAAAGAACGACGAACAATTCGGCCAGGCCATGTACCAAATGAGCGTCGTTGTGGACGACGTGGACATGCACATCACCCACGTCATTCGAGGAGCCGACCACATTTCCAACACGCCCAAACAAGTTTTGCTGTATCGCGCGCTCGGTGCGGAAATCCCGATTTTCGCTCATCTGCCTTTAATTCTCGGCGCGGATAAATCGCGCCTGTCCAAACGCCATGGCGCTACGGACGTCAACATGTACCGCACCGAGGGCTTTCTTCCCGAAGCTTTCCGCAATTTTCTCGCGTTGCTCGGCTGGTCTCCCGGCGGCGATGAAGAATTTATGCGCACCAGCCAATTGCTGGAAAAATTTTCGCTGCAAGGGGTTAGCCGCGTCAACGGAGTTTTCGATCGTCCCAAGCTCGAATGGTTCAACACGCAGTATCTGCAGAAATTACCGATCGAAGAGCTTCTCCCGTTCGTCGAAGCACAACTCAAGGGCAGCAAACTTTGGAAAGAAGAGTGGGCTTTGGGAGCCGGCCACGAATGGTTCTCCAAAACGGTGGACTTGCTTCGTCCGCGCGTGCGCCTGTTGCCAGACTTTGCTTCCTGGTCGCGCGCATTCTTCACGGACGATTTCGCTCGCGATCCCGCCGCCAAGGAAAAATTCTGGAAAGAGCCGGCAAAAATAAAAGACCTGCTAGCGAAGACTGCGGACGCACTTGCTGCACTCCCTGAATGGAATCACGACGCCTGCGATCACGCCACCCGCGCCGTCGCCGAAGCCGCCGGCGTCAAAGCCGGCCTGCTCATCAACGCCATTCGCGTAGCCATCGTCGGCCAGGCCGTTGCCCCGCCGTTGTTTGACACTATGGTCGTCCTCGGTCAGGAGCGCGTAGTACGTCGCCTTCGCGACGCCGTCTCCGAACTCGGGTAGTCATCGGCAGTTGTAAACGGCCGTCATTCCGAGCGCAGCGAGGAATCTCTCTGATGCCCAAGTCGAACACGAGCACGCCTGCCCCAACTTCTCGCCGCAATTTCTTCCGCCACCTGAGCGCGGCGCCAATGGCCGCCATGGCCCAGTCAAAACTTCTGAAAACATTTTCGCTCCTCGAAGCCGAAGAATCCCGCCTCGCCGCCGATCCTCTCCGCCCGCAATGCCACCTTCTCCCCGCGAAAAACTGGATGAACGATCCCAACGCTCCAATCTTCTGGAAGGGCGCGCACCATATGTTTTTCCAGTACAACCCGAACGCCGCCGTCTGGGGCGACATGCACTGGGCTCACGCCACAAGCCCGGACATGATTCACTGGAATCATTTACCGGTCGCGCTCGCTCCCACTCCCGGGTGGGCCGATGCCGACGGCTGCTTCTCCGGCAGCGCCGTGGATGACCACGGCACCGCGACAATCCTCTACACCGGCGTCAAAACTGCCGCGCCTCAATTCGCCACTTTGCGCGATGGCACAAACAGCTTCCGCGAAGTGCAGTGCCTCGCCACTTCCAGCGACCCGCAGCTTCGTACCTGGACCAAATGGAAAACGCCAGTCATCGAGCCGCCAGCCGACCCGTTACTCACCGGATTCCGCGATCCATTTGTATGGCGCGACGGTGATCTTTGGTATCTCGGCGTAGCTTCCGGCACGCGTAAACAGGGCGGCAAAGTGCTGCTCTACCGTTCGAAAGATTTGCGGCAGTGGGAGTATCTCCATCCGCTCGCATCCGGCAAATGGACCGAAAATGAAAATATCAATCCCGTGGATTCCGGTGAAATGTGGGAATGTCCCGATTTCTTCCCGCTTGGCTCCAAACACGTCCTGCTTTATTCCACGGCAGGTAAAGTTATTTGGGAAACCGGGGACCTGGACCCAAAGGACTTAATATTCAATCCGCAGCGTAGCGGAGTATTGGATCACGGCGCCTACTACGCGCAAAAAACGCAACTCGATAAGGCGGACAATCGCATTCTGTGGGGATGGATTCCAGAAACGCGCCCCGAAGTCGAGTACAGCGCCGCCGGTTGGGCCGGATGCATGGCCCTGCCGCGTGTCTTGTCGCTCAGCAGCGAAAATGAACTGGAAATGCGTGTCGCTCCGGTCGTTTCTTCGCTCCGTGACAAAAAGCTCGCCTCCTTAGCCGCAAATGCTACGCCAGCCGAGCATGCTCACTCCCTGCATTCAATCCAGATCGAAAATCTAGCCGCCGAATTGTCCTGGCGCACGTCAAAACCATTTTCTTTTACGCTCGCCGACGAAACAGGCCCATGGTGGTCGTTAAGAGTCGAGCACTCCGCTTCTGCCTCGACGTTGCGGGTGAACGAAAAATCAATCCAGCTCCCACCATCAGCAACCCGCGAAATGCGCTGCCATCTTCTACTAGACGCGTCCGTCGCCGAATTCTTCTGCAACAATCTGCACGTGCTCACATCACGAATCTATCGCAAGCCGAACGGCCCGCTCCGCGCGCAAATGCCCGATTCCGACCTTCCCTCACTGCTCACCTTAGAAGCATGGCAGCTACGTCCAATCTCTTCGGACCGCTTAACCACCTAATCGCCAACTAATCGCTAAAGTCTTACCGGCCCGCAACTCAGCGCCGTAGACGCGACAAACGTTAGCCCAGCCCGTAAGGGCTGGGCTAGCTTCACCAACCAACCGAGTCCCGTAGGGACGGCACAAGCCGCAACTTCAGTCGCATCCTCCAATTCCAAGTCTCCCGTTTGTTCCGTCTCCTCTTCATTCAACGAACCTGCTGCGTCCCCGCTCCCATCTGCTTCTCGAATTTCTTGTGAAATACCGTCACTCCCATCACCGGTTTGTCTTCGGTTCCACTAATCGTAATAGGCAATTCCGTCCCCGCTCCATCTTTGGAAAAAAATGGATCAATCGCCTTCAAAAAAAACGATTTCACGCCGGTCACCGTTTGCGAAAGCTTAGCCTGCATCTTTAATTTTCCCTGCATGTCGATCTTCCGCCCTGCTATCTCATAACTGCCCGCGAGCTCCACGTCGGCTCCCGGAACCGAAAACGTCAATTTCGAAAAGTGAATCACGCTGTCTTTCAGCACGAAAACGCCTTTCATATCCGTCACCGCGCTGCCCGCGTCTTCTTCGTCCGGCTGTCCCTGAGCGTGTCTGCTGAAACTTTGCAATTTCTCCCGTACCGCGGAGCTGCTCCATCGCGCATTGGTTACTGCAAAGCTTCCGTCCAGCACCATTTTTTCAATCACTTTTTGCGTGCCCGGAGGCAGATGAAGCTTGGCTTTAATATCCACTGGCCCGCGCAAAAACGGCCGGTCCGAATTGATGGCCAGTTGCAGAATATCCTCCATGCGCGCTTTCGGTGTGGTTACTTCCAGCAGAATGTCATGGCCCTTTTTCGGCACGTTTTCCACGCTGCCCGATGCCACAATCACCGATTCGCCCAGCAGCGCATGCACCGGATGCAGAAACGTGTCGCCATTCGTTCCGTCCACCGTCGCGGAAAAATCCGTGCGCAGCGGCACCGGCTTTCCCACGTTGTCCAGCGAAAAATCCGGTGTGGTCGTTTCTCCGCTCACTTCCAGCTGATTCAGTTGCCCTTTGAACTCTCCGGTTGACGATAAAATCCCGGCTATACCTGGGAACGGGCCGAGGTCGGCTTTGTCGAATCGATAGCTGCCCAGCACCGGGGTATTGCCGGGCACATCAATATTCCACGGCCCGAACTGTCCTCTGGTTTCGATTTCGCCTTTCGGCGTGGCGTTGGTCAGCGTTCCACGAAAGAAAAACGATTTGTTCAATCCCACTTCTGTCAGCACCAGGTGATGGATATCCCAATCCAGCGGATCCTTGCCCGGTTTGTTGGAGAAAACCAGCAGCACTGTTCGCTCGCATTCAATCTCCGCGACAGTTACCGGCGGCATCTGTCGAATCTGGCTGGAGAGCGGAGTCGTATTGCCGGGTTGCGCCTCACGCGGTGGAACCGTAATAACCATTCGCTGTATGTGAACCCGGTTGATTCGATGCGGCGCTCGGAAAATTCCCCAGAATCCCAGTTGGAACGAGAACTTTTCGATGCGGATCATCGGCGTGGTCTCTGGCCGGTTGCGATAGTGGATCGAAAGCCCTTCACCGCTTACCTGCATTCGCGGAAAAACTTGTACGTGGAAATCTTCCAGGTCCACTTTGCTTTGGAATCTCGTTGCCAGCAGTTGTTCCAGCCAGTCTCGCGTCCGCAATTCTGCGTCGCGTTTGCGCGAATACGTCGCGGCCAGCAGCATCAACAGAAACAGCAAAGCTACCGCCGCCGTGATTCCCAAGGTTTTTCCGGCTTTCGAGAATTTCATGCCGGAAGTTTCGCAGACCAACTGCGCGCTTCGCTACTGTTTCTGGAACAATTCGCTGTGGCTAGGGTGAGATTCTTGCGCCGATACATGAATCACTGCATCTACCGGCAACGTTGTCGGCGGCAGGCAAACGTCTGTGCTGCATGGCTGATAATGCAACTTCAGCGCGATGTGTTGTTCGCCCAGTGGAGCGTTTGCTTCCACGGTCACCGGCAGCCGCAGCACCACCGTGTCGGTGTAAACATTCAGCGGCTTGTCTTTCGTGAAGTTAAATTTATGCAACGTCCCTTTCGGGTAGTCCACTGCTCCGGTCTTGAATCCAGCGGGCGCATCAGCTTTCAATTCCGTCGGAATCAGATAATCAAAGGTAGTTTCGCGAGCGTTCACGTGATAACCCTCGCGAATTTTCATCACCACCGCGATCTGCATCTCTTTGCCGCGTGCCACCGGTTCGAACGATGCGTAAGCAGCAGGCTTCACCACGTCGCGCGCCGCCGGAATCTGTGCCGCCAGCGGCAACGCACATCCCAGCGCCGCAACTGCAAAAAGAACGGCAGCCCTCCTGATTGTCAGTGTCATACGGGAACGCGTTATATGGAAAGGTGCCATACGGGAGGGCGCGGCTTTAGCCGTGCCGTTAGGAACGCGGAATCCAGGGGTTTTAACCCCTGAGGCCACCAACTCAGACCTTCGAAGTATTCTCAATAAATACGTTGGTTTCATACCTTGATATCGCTTCCCAGTTGCTGCGAAATCACGCGGCTCATCACTTCAAAAATATTCTCGCCCGTCTTTTCCAGCACAAACGAGTTCTTGGTTTCTGACCAACCCAGCTTGAAGCTGGTAGACAGCGCCGAAATCCAGATTTCACGCACTGGCGCATTCGGCGATATCACGAACTTGGCCGGTTCCGGTTCTTCGAAAATTACTTCCAGCTTGCCGCTTTCGCCTTCCACATCAAATCCATGCTCGTCGCCCGCATCTAGCATCCGCCGCTTCAGCTCTTCGAACGCCGCTCCGCTCTTCCTCTGGAACTCGTGTTCATCCAGCGTCGCCATGAACTTACAGAGCTCCCTCAACCAACTTGGAAATCTCTTCCTCGTTGATGATTCCGGTGACTCGCTTAAGCTGCTTTCCGTCTTTCGAAATCAACACGCTCGTCGGGTAGCCAAGCAAGCCGCCGAATTTCTCCGCGACTCCTTCGTTCCCGATCACGATCGGATAATTCATCGGCAATTTCTGACCCTGCACGTCGTAGCGCTCTTTCGCCACGAAAGGCGCCACCACCGGCTTGCCTTCTTCATCCATCGCAATTCCCAGCACTGTGAATCCCTTCGGGGCGTACTTATCCTGCATCTCGATCAGCCACGGAATTTCCTCGCGGCACGGATCGCACCACGTCGCCCAGAAATTTACCAGGACCACTTTGCCTTTATAGTCCGCGAGCGTCACGCCCTTGTCGTCCAAATCTTTTACCGAAATATCCGGAGCGGGCGCTCCGGCTTTCATCGCCACGGGCCGCATCGACGCACTGGTATGAACGCGCGTAGCCTTATCCGCGACGTACACCACAATCGTCGCCGCAATCACAATCGTCAAAATTAGAATTGTCTTCTTCATCTTTACTCTCGCAGTTCCGCTAACCACGCAGTCCGGCAAACCACTCTCGCGGTCTGCGCAAACCACTCCAAGTCGTCATTCCGAGCGAAGCGACCGAAGGTTCCGACCTTGTCGGAAGGAATCTCTCTTCGATGTACACGGCACCACGGCGTGCGTGCCAATCGAAGAGAAATTTCTCACCGTGCTGCGCCCCTTTCGAAATAACAACAATCCGCTCGTTTCCAGTATAACGCCACTCCCATTTTCGCGCGTCGTGCGCTCTACTTTCCGCCGGTCAATGCCCGCTCCAGCCACAGCGCTATGCTATTCAAGAAACTCAATTTCTGCACCAGCCAAGTCAGCTTATTCAGGAACACCAGCCCGCCTACAAACAGCAGCAATATTCCGCTTCCTAATTCGACGGCGTGCAGATACTTTCGGAAGCGCTGGTAAAACTTCAAAAATTGCACGATGCCCAGCGCCGCCAGCAAAAAGGGAATCGCCAGCCCCGCCGAATAGACCGCCAGCAGCAGCACGCCGCGCCAGATCGTGTCGCTGTTCGCCGCCAGCGCCAGCACCGTCGTCAAGATCGGCCCAATGCACGGCGTCCAGCCAAACGCGAAAGCAAATCCCAGAAAAAATCCGCTCCAGATGCCCGGCTGAGTGCCGGTGTTGCGCAAATGCACATCGCGATTCAGCCAGCGCGCCAGCGTAGGTCCAAGAAAACCGATGATCGACAGCGAGAAAAAATGCACCGTACCGAGTCCGGCGAACAGCGGCGCGTGATGCACCAGCGAGGCAACTCCCAGCGCCACTAAAACTCCGCCCAGAATAATTCCCGAGCGCAGATTCAACTTGATCAGCGCGCCAACAAGGTGCAGCCCAAACAAAATAATCAGCGCGCCGGCAATCGGTGCAAGGGTGTATCGGTTTTGTTGAAGGAATGAACCTACCGCGCTTGCGGAAGCTCCAAACGCAATAAACACCACCGAAAAACCGAGCACGAAAGAAAGCGCCGAAGCGAACAGGCCTCCGCGCGGTTGCTGGCCCTGCCGCAACTGTTCCATGCCGATGCCGCTGAGCATGGAAATGTAGCCCGGCACCAATGGCAGTACGCACGGCGACAAAAACGAGACAAGGCCGGCAAGAAACGCCGCGAAAAGCGATACGTCTGGTGTCATTCGAACGATGGCTCCGAAAAGTGTGGCCCCGAAAGGTGCAGCTGCGACAGGGTTTGTTGCGAAATATCTCGCCGCGAAAAATTTGGCCCTGAGAACACTTCGATGCCCGATGTCTCAGGAAGTGTCACCGATTTCCGGCATCGGCGTAAACGGCTTGTCAATATTCTTGCACAATCTCGCGCCGCGCGGCGGCGGCGACACCTGCAAGCGAAATTTGACGTTTTCTCAGCATCTCACTAAACAGTCGCCCGCGTAAACGATGTGCAATCAGCGACTTGCACGAGTTCGTTCTGGTGGATGGATTGCTCCCTGCAAATTCGAGGATTTGCCGCATGCGCTGGACGCCCAACAAAGTCACCGCTCTCCGGGTACTGGTTGGCTTTGCCGCGGTGGCGCTGTTCGGCCACGGCACCTGGGCAAACCTCGCGGCCGTGATTCTGACCGTCGCCTCGATTGCCCTCGACGCGCTGGACGGGCACCTCGCGCGTTCGAAGCACATGGCCACTCCACTCGGCGCGCAAATTGATATTCTCGGCGACCGCATGATCGAAAATATGTTCTTCACGTATTTTGCGGTAGTGGGAATGGTCTCGCTGTGGCTTCCGGTACTGTTTTTCGCGCGCGGGGCGGCGACGGATTTTTTGCGTGGTTTGGCGTTGAAGGCGGGGCACTCCGGGTGGGGCGCGAACGCGATGCTGCAAACCTGGTGGGGACGCGCGCTGGTGGCTTCGCGCTGGAGCCGCGGCCTATACGCCGCGCTGAAGTGCGCGTGCTTCTGCTACCTGGGACTGGAGCTGGCGTTGACGCGCGGCCCGGTCGCATTGCTGGGCACCATCGCCAGCGAAACGCATCTAACTATAAGGGCCATCGCGCAGATACTTACCTGGTCCACCGCGGCGTTCTGCCTGCTGCGCGGATTGCCGGTGCTGGTGGAAGGCTGGCGATTCTTCGCGCGGGAAGCGGTTGCGGTGCGCGCGCGGAAGTCTTCGCCGAAAGTCGCCTGAGGAAACGAGGTAAAGGAAGCAAAGGATTTTCGGGTTCCACGCAATACGAAGAGGAATATTTGAAGTATTGGAAGCAGAGGCGAAGCGGGATGAGCGCGGCATTTTTCGATATTGATGGAACGCTGGTGGCAAAGCCTTCGCTGGAACGAAGGCTTTTCTGGGAGTTGCGACGGGACGAGAAAATTCCCGCGCGCAATTATCTGCAATGGCTGGCGGAAGTCGCGCGGCTGGGAATACGCAATCCCCGCGATTTGCGCACCATAGTTCAGACCAACAAGAGTTATTTGCGCGGCGTGCAGGCCGAGATTCTCTCCCGCGTAACTCCTTCTCACGCGACTTCTTCCAACGCAACTCCTTCTCACGTGAATTCGTCTCATGCGACTTCTTCCAACACAACTTCGCCCAACGCGCGTGCTGACAACGCAACTTCTTCCTCCAACACAATTTGTTCCAACACAACTACTTCCAACACAACTTCTCCCGACATAAATGCGGGCATCGCAACTTCTTCCAACGCAGCTCCTTCTAGCGCAACTGCGGGTAGCGGTGATCGCGGTGGCGCGATTCCGGGAAGTTGGCTGCCGGAATTGTTTCCGGCAGCGATCCAGCGGGTGTGGTGGCATGCGCTGCGCGGGGATGCGATTGTGCTGGTGAGTGGAACACTGGCTCCGCTGGCGGAAATCGTGCAATTCGCGCTGGAGCGCGAACTGCTGTGGCGCGGCGTCGAGTGCAAAATAATTTCAATCGCGACGAAACTGGAAATCGCCAATGGATGCTGGACCGGCGGCGTCGTGGGCGCTGCGGTCTTCGGCGAGGAAAAAACCTTTGCGGTGAAAGAGTTTGCGCTCGCGCAAAATATTCTGCTGGCGCGCTGCAGCGCGTACGGCGATTCTTCGCTAGATCGCTGGATGCTCGCCGAAGTTGGGCACGCTTTTGCGGTCAATCCGACACGGCGATTGCGGCGCATTGCGCGTTCGCGTAGCTGGCCGATTTTGCACTGGACGCATTGCGCTCTGCGAACGGCCAGCGAACAACGAACAGCTGGTGAGCATCGAAACGCCGGTGAACAATCAACCGCCGTCGAATCATCAGTCGCCACTGAAGAACGGGGCCCGAAAAAATCCTTGAAACTGAAACGCGAGGCGGCACGATGAGTATGCGGGAACTGGAACCCCGCGCCGCACAGGCGCTTGTTTCCGCCGGAGACTCGGCCCAGTTGACTCGATTGGACAGCAAAGGATTGGCTCGCGGCGAATCGGCCAACCTCGAATCGTCTGGCCTTGAATCGAGGCGCGGCGAACTGGCGCGTGTGTGGGCCTCGCTTGGCGCGTTTGAATGGGTGGCGCTTGGCTATCTGCTCCTTTCCAGTGTGATGATTTTCGCGTTTTCCAGAAACCTTCTGCATCCATGGAAACTGATTGGCGCGCAGGCGATCTTGACTACATTTATTTTTCTGCTGTGCGGCGTGGCCGCCCGCGCCGAAGAGCGCGCCGAACTCACCGGCATGCATTTCTCCACGGAATTTTGGCGTTTCTGGCGATGCTGGTATCCGCATCTGTTTTTTCTTTTCTGTTTCGAGGAACTGGCATATCTGGTTCACCTGGTGAAACCGAATTGGCAGGACGCGAAACTGATTGCGTTCGATCACTGGATGTTCGGCGTGCATCCCGCTTTGTGGCTGGAACAATTTGCAACGCCGGCGCGCAACGAATTTATCCAACTGGCTTACCTGACGTATTTCGCTTACCTGGTGGTGCTCGGCGGAATCCTTTATTACCGGAAAGAGTGGCACGCTTACTGGTCGGTGATGACGTATTCCGCGGCGGCCTATGCGATCGGCTACGTGATCGCGATGCTGTTTCCGATTGAGAGCCCGTGGTTCGCAATGGCCAGCATGTGGCATGGGGAGCTGCACGGCGGACCGTTCACCGCGACCATTAATTTCATTGAGCATTACGGCCGGGTGCGCGGCGCGGCGTTTCCCTCGGAACATGTTGCTGGGTCGGTTGCGGCGCTGTGGGGTGCGTGGCGGTTCCGTCGGTGGCTCTTCTGGGTGATGGTGCCGCTGATTGTGGCAATGTGCGTGTCCACTGTTTGGGGCCGGTATCACTATGTGGCCGATATTTTTGCCGGCATTTTGACTGGGACGCTGGGGTATGTGATTGGCAGTTGGATTATGCGGCGCAGTTGAACTGCTTTGAGCGAGCAGCGACCAGAGAGCTGCGAGAAGTGATCGGTAATCAGGGATCAGTTTGCGGAGAGGCAGTGAACGGAGATCGTCGGCTGAAAGGCGAAGAGGCGCACCTGAAGGTGCGCCTTTACCACGGAGAAGAAAAAGAACAGCGGGATAAAGCAGCTGCTACAAAAAGAAGCCGATGTTTAGAAAGCGGCTGCCACGAGGGTCAGCTGCAGCGCGGGAGACACCACGCACAGGCCCCGACCGGTCTGGGGCAGGCAGGAATGCCTGTGCCACTGAAGAGGGAAGAAAAAGAGATTCCTTTCGACAGGGTCGGAACCTGCAACCAAGAGCAACCCGAAGAGAGATTCCTCGACTCCGCAGACTTCGCTCGGAATGACAGAGAAACTACAGAGGGCGGGCTGTGATTTGGCGCCAGGTGATTAGCTGGATGTGTTGGGCCTGGAGGAGTTGGTGGAAGGCGGGGCTGGTGAAGTAGTCGAAGTCGTGTTGGCGCCAGGCGGCGCCCCAGGTGTCGCGTTCGCGGGTGGCGGCGCGCATTTCTTCGTTGTCGTAGGCGAGGTGGATGACGAGTTCGGTTATGCCGGGCTGCAGGTTGCGGAGGGCGTTGTTGTAGAAGGCGGCCCACTTTTCTGGAGCGGCCTTGGCTTCCATAAAGACGGTGGGATCGATGGTGATGGTGTGGTCGATGACGATGTCGTTGGGGCCGAGAGTCTTTTCCAGGTACGGATAATCCTTAAACCAGTCGCGGGTGACGAAGAACGGCAGCTTGTATTGGTGCGCGAGGCGGAGCGCGACTTCGAAGAGTTCCTTGCCGGTGCTATCCAGGCGATATTGATGGGAATCGAGATGCGTTGGCTTGACGCCCATGGCGTAGGCGCGATCGATTTGCGCGCGGAGTTCGATTTCAACTTCCTGCGGATCGATTTTCGTGGTGGGCGTCCAATCATGATGGAAGTAGCCGTTTTCATCGAGCAGGGTGGGGACCTTGTCGGCGGAGGCGACTGGTCCCCAGCGGTAGTAAATGCGTTCACTGGTGAGGGTGAGATGCAGACCGAAATCCATTTCAGGATGAGATTTGGCGTAGTCGGCGATTTCCGGAAACCACGGGCAGGGAACCATGATACTGGCGGAATTGACTGCGCCGGATTCGAGCGCCTTGATCGAGGCAGCGTTGACGGAGTGAGTGACGCCGAGATCGTCGGCGTGGACGATGAGAAGTTTTGTGTTTGGCGGGTAGCCGAGGCGTTCAGCCAGCGATTTGGGAGCGGTCTGGGCCGACGCTGAAACTGAGGTAGCGATGGAAAGAAAAACGACCAGTGAAAGTTTAAGACAGTGCATGGGGAGAACGGTACCGTTTGCGGGATTTTGTGGCAAGGGCGGAAAAAGGCAAAAAAGGGGGAGAGGAAAAAAGCATAACGGCCCGACCGGGTCGGGGTAGACGCCGACGCGAAGTTCGCAGAGGAAAGATTACGGCGGAAAAAACAAAGAGCGCACCTGAAGGTACGCCGCTACAAAAGAAAGAGGCCCGCCTCCCCGACAAGGTCGGAACCTTCGGTCGGTTCCCTCGGGATGACAATGACTGCGACTAAAAGATTTTTTCCTGGCGGCGGAGGTTGCCGAAGGTGCCGATGTTGGCGATGTTCAAGGCGATGCGAAACTGATTTTCGGTACGTACCTGGCCGAGGGCGATGCGGCGGTATTCGAAGGAGAGGCCGCAGCAGTTGCCATTGTAGGTGACTTGCGCGATCTGGTTTTGCAGCGCTTTGTTCTGAACGTCGTAGCTCACGCCGCCGGTGAAATTAAGTCCTTTGCGATTGAAACTTCCATAACCGACGAGGGCGCGGATCTGGTTGGAGAGCGGCTGCAGGGCCGGATCATCCTGAATGCGGAATTGAGCCAGAGTGGCGAAGAATTCGCTGTAAGGTTTTACTTTCAGCAGGGTTCCTTCGGCGACGATCTTGTTCAATTGCGGGTCGTACTCGATGATCTGCTCGGCGTCATATTTTCCGCCGGGATTGACTTTGAAGTCGCTGACGATGGGAGAAGAGTTGCGCGGCCCGGCGGCAAACGCGAATGGAGTGATGGAGTCCAATGGTTGCAAGACATTGCGGGTGCCATCCACGATGGCGCCGCCAAACGTCGGATCGAAATAATGTTTTTGCACCACGCTCCAGGTTAAAAATTCCAGCGGCTGATCGTCGCCGGTTTTGACGTAAAGCCGTTGCGTGAATCCATACTCGACTTCGTTGGTATTGGAGAGAGTCGCGTCGGAATCGAACCGGATGAAGCGCTCGAAATCGTTGATGCCGGAAACATAGCGGTAGGTGACTTCCGGCTCGATAGTGTGCTTGTATTTTCTTTTGGACTTCGGGCGGTAGAAATATCTTTCCAAAGTGGGTGGACGAATCTCGAGAGTAAATTCGCCGTCGTTGCGAGTGAGGGGTTGCGTGCTTAAATTCCCCGCGGTGTCGAGCGACGCGCCATAGCGCGTGGTGCGCACGGTGCCGGTGGCAGTTACGTTAAGCCAGGGGCCGAAATGCAGCGGCACGGTCACCTTGGGAGCGATTTCGGTACGTTGCACGGTTGCCGATGTGTTCAAGACTTCGTCCTGGCGATGGAGCGCGCCGACGGATGAATCAAAGCTGAAATAAATTGGCAGGTTGCGCCAAGGGGCTTGTTCGACCGAGCCGAATCGCGCCTCGGGGACGTTGCGCAGCGACACGCTGGTTTCGGGGCTGATGGTCAGGAAACTTTTGTCGTTGATGGCTGCGAAGTTCAGGCTGAAGCCGCGGAAATTATTGCTTAAGAAAACCGCGCTGTTGACTTCGGAATTGATCGCGTCTCCGTAGGAGTCGGCGAAGGCCAGTCGAAACGTGAGCGAAGACAACTGATTGAAGTCGGCAACGAAGCGCCAGCCTTGCGGCAATAGCGACTGCACTTCGAGGCGCTGCTGGTGGCCGCCTTGCGATGCCAAAAGGCCATTGGCGTCGGGAATGCCGCGATCAACTACGCCGTAATACGTATAGCCGAACGAAGTATTTTCGAACGGCCGCAAACGAATTTCGGCGCGCTGCGACGAACCGCGCTTGGTGTAGTCTTGCGCACCGATGGTTGCGTCAGCCCAGGTGGTGGGCGCCCAATAAAATGCATCGCCGAAGACGTATCCCTTGGTGGAACTGTTGCCGATATCGGGAAGCAGAAATCCGGATTGCCGAATTTTCTGCCCGGCGGGAGCGGTTGCGTACGGCATCCAGATCAGCGGCACCTTGAACAGGCGGAAATTCGCGTTGACCAGGGCCACCGATTTATTCAAACGAATCTTGGCGCGCGGTGCGTACATCTGCCAGGTCGGGCGTTGCTGATCGCAAACGGTGATCCACGCCTGGTGCACTATGAAGACATTGTCGTTGTAGCGCTCGACCTGGCGCGCTTCGAAATACAGAGGATTGGCCGAAACCAGGACCATTGGGTTTGGCCTACGCAGAATCTTAATGTTGCCGCGCACGTTGGTGAAGGTTCCGGCGCCGGTCGTAAAGTTGTAATGGGCTTCGTCGGCTTCGAGATGTTCGTTTTCGAAATCGAACTGCACGTGACCGTGTGCGACTGATTCATGTGTAGTGTCGTTGTATTCCACGTGATCGGCGCGCAGGCGCATTCCCGCGTACTGTAAATCCACGTTTTTATCGGCGATGAAAAGGTCGCCCTTGTGGGACTGCGGACCATCGGAAGAAAGTTCCGCGTACTGGCCTTTTCCAGAGGGAAGGCGCACCTGCTGCGCCTGGCCTGACGGTGCGAGCAAAAGCAAAATCATCGCGCTGAAGGCAAACAGAATGCGGCGCGAAAGCGCTGATTTGCTGCTCAGAGTCGGATGAGTACGCAGCATGCGATAGAATAAAAACAGTTCGATAGCTTATCACGCGCTTTGGGTTGCGTGCGCCGCGCGTAGTCGAGCGAAGAAAAGGTATATGGACTTGCCTCAGGCGGGCGAATTCGTGCCACGATTGAAGCTATGAATCAGGCGTGGCTGGAAAAAAATCGGCGATTGGTCCATATCGCGGCGGTCGCTTTGCTGTTTTTTTATGCCTACGAACTTTATCTGCACGCCAGCCGGACCAGCGTCACCATCGACGAACAGGCTCATATCTTTGCCGGGTATCGTTACTGGGAATGCGGCGACTATGCCGTTAACCCGGAACATCCGCCCTTGCTGAAGTTGATTGCCGCGTGGCCCCTTCACTCCAGAAAGCTTTGGACGCCTCCGCCGGCTTGCGGGTCGGAGGTCACATCGAAATTAAAGTCGTTCACCGATGGCGCAATGTTTTTAATCCATAACGGGATCGATCAAGTTGTTGTGCCGGCACGAATGGCGGCGGCGACCTCCAGTCTGGCTCTCGCGTGTTTGGTGTATCTGACTGGAATTGAGTTCTTCGGATTGGCCGCGGGACTGATCGCGCTGCTGCTTACCGTTATCGAACCCAACCTGATCGCGCACGGCTCGCTGGTGACTACGGACATGGCAGTGACGGCGGCCTTTTTGGCTTCGGTCTACGCGCTGTATCGCTGGAACAAAACCAACACGTGGGCGCGTTTTCTCTTTCTGGCGCTGGCCTTGGGCGCGTTATTTTGCACAAAACATTCCGGGTCGATCCTCGCGGGCAGTTTGATTTGCCTGGCCCTCGTCGATCTTTTTATCTTCTCGAGAAAAGAACCGTCACATGCTTCGGTAAGGCGACACTGGACGCGTACGTTGCTTGGCCTGGCCGCCGCGCTGGTGTTGGGTCTTCTGTGCTTATGGCCAACTTACGCATCCCGTTATTCCGCTTTGCCTGGAAATGCTCCCTCGGAACTCTCGGGCTACCGCATGTTTTCGGAGAACAATGCGCCGAAGCTCCTAAAAACCGCGGTGGTCGGGACTTGCTGGGTTTTGGAAAAATATCACCTGATTCCGCAGGCTTATATTTATGGCTTCGCGGACGTGATGCGGCAAAAATCTCGCGAACTGTTTTTCCTGGGAAAATTTTACGATCACGCGCTGCGAGTATACTTCCCGGTGACCTTCGCCCTGAAGACCAGCCTTTCGCTGCTGCTGCTGTTGATCCTGGGGCTTTCGACCTTCGCGCTATATCGCCTCTTTTCGCGAGAGATGCTTTTCCTGCTGTTTCCTCTGGGATTTTACCTCGCGATGGCGGTGTCTTCCCGCATGAACATCGGCGTCCGGCATATACTTCCGGTTTATCCTTTTTGCATTCTTATCGCGGCCGCGGGCCTGGCGCATTGGGCGCGGTCGAGCCGAATCAAAACTATTGCCGCGAGCCTGGTTCTGTTGTTTGCGGTGTGCGACAGCCTGCGAGCATTTCCCAATTACATCGCGTTTTCCAACGAACTTGACGGAGGCACCAGCCGCACTTACCGGTTTCTGAATGACTCCAACGTTGATTGGGGCCAGAGCCTGAAAGAAGTGGCACAGTTCATCGAGAAGAATCACATTGGCGAATGCTGGATCGCGGCGCAGGGGAATCCTGAAATCGCGAGAGCCATGCTGCCGTGTCATGTGCTTCCGGCGCCGTTCAGTCCTCGGGCTACGTTACCCGAAGCAATTCCGTCGGACATTCGCGGAACGGTATTTCTGAGCTCCGCGGCTAAAGACCCTGACTTTTTCGCGGTTTATAGGCCGATCTCGGCCTGGCGACCGCAGACGGTGATCGGCGGCGCTATGTTGGTTTACAACGGAGAATTCGACGTTCCGCTGGCTGCGGCAATGAGTCATGTTAATCGCGCGGAATTTTACGAGATCGCCGGAGATCCTCTGCACGCGGTTGAAGAATCGGACATTGCAGTCACTCTGGGGCCCGATGATGTTCGCACGCATCATGCGCTGGCTGTGGCGTTTGTAGCCGCGAACAAAAAGGAGGAAGCAAAGCAGCAGCTTGGAACTACCCTCGCTCTTTGCGACGTGAATCGGCTGCCGTTCTTTCGCGATTGTTATGAAGCGAATTTGCTATTGGGAACTCTCGACGGTTCAGCGGGAACCGGGAAGTGAGAGAATTCTGGTCGTCCAGCTCATAGCTGCTAACGCGTTTAATTTTAGTCCGCGAAGATTCTTCCAAGTGTCCGATTTCGTTCTCTGGCAAAATTCATTTGCTGCATCGCAGCGTCAATAGCGGTATGATTCGCCGCCCGCTGATATTCTCAGTTGAAACTTACTCTTGGGGGAACCATGTCGAAGATGTTTGCCCGGATAGCCTTAGGTTTCTGCGGATTATTTCTTCTCGTGGCGGGTCCGGCCGTAGGCCAGAAAGAAAAGCAAAAGGCTAAAGCGAAAGCCAACTCAGCGGAAGAGGCAAAGCCGGCGACCAGCGCCGATTCGGCCGCGATGGACAAATTCAAAGCGCTGGAATTTCGAGAAATTGGGCCTGCGGTCATGGGCGGGCGCATAGACGATTTCGCCGTGGTGGAAGGCAATCCGAACATTGTTTACGTGGGCGTCGCTTCCGGCGGCGTGTGGAAAACGACGAACAACGGCACCACGTGGGAACCTGTTTTTGATAAGGAAGGCGTGTCTACCATCGGGGACATTGCAATCGCGCCTTCTGATCCGTCGGTAGTCTGGGTGGGCAGCGGCGAGCCGAATAACCGGCAGAGTTCTTCGTGGGGCGACGGAATTTACAAATCCACTGACGCCGGCAAGACGTGGAAGAACATGGGTCTTGCGGAAACGCGCCACATCGGGCGTGTGGTCATCCATCCAAAAAATCCAGATGTCGTTTACGCAGCGGCGCTTGGCCATCTATGGGGGGCAAATCCGGAGCGCGGCGTTTATAAAACCAGCGACGGTGGCAAGACCTGGAACCAAGTACTGAAAATCAGCAACGATACCGGCGTGAGCGATATCGCCATGGACCCGGAGAGTCCGGACACTCTTTACGCTGCGGCGTATACGCGGCGGCGCACTCCGTTTGGTTTTAACGGCGGCGGCACGGAAGGCGGGATTTACAAAACCACCGACGGCGGCGCTACCTGGAAAAAACTTGTGAAAGGTTTGCCGTACGAAAATGGCGGCGAAACCGGGCGCATCGGGCTCGATATCTACCGAAAAGATCCCAATATCGTGTACGCGCTGGTGCAGCACGAGAAAGGCGGCATCTTCCGTAGCGAGGACAAAGGCGAAACGTGGAAGAAGATGAGTGACACCGATCCGCGTCCTTCGTATTACAGCCAGGTGCGAGTTGACCC
This sequence comes from uncultured Acidobacteriota bacterium, assembly GCA_963732135.1. Lineage (GTDB taxonomy): Bacteria > Acidobacteriota > Terriglobia > Acidiferrales > UBA7541 > Acidiferrum. Next base: position 388,899 of record CAVSYC010000005.1, on the reverse strand, counting down.
GAATAACGATCTGCGGATTTGGGTTTTGGGCGCGGCGATGTTTTTCTCCGAGGATGGCGGCAAGACCTTCAATTCGCGGCGGGTGCAGAGAATTCATGGAGATTTCCACGCGCTGTGGATCGACCCGGCGGATTCGAATCATATCCTCACGGGAAGCGACGGCGGCATCCACTGGAGCTACGACAACGGAAAAACCTGGGATTTTCTGAACAACATAGCCATTGGCCAGTTTTACGAGATCAGCGTGGACAACGAGAAGCCTTATCACATTTGCGGAGGTTTGCAGGACAACGGCAGTTGGTGCGGCCCGAGCGCAACTCTGGGACGCGAGGGCATCGTCAACCAGGATTGGACGGTGATACATGGTGGCGACGGCTTTTACGCGCAGATTGATAACGTCGAGCCCTGGATCGTGTACACCGAATCTCAGGACGGCTTTCTTGCGCGGCGCAATCTACGCACCGCGCAAGAGCGCTCCATCAAGCCCGAGGCGAAACTCTCCGATCCGCACTATCGTTTCCAGTGGAATTCGCCGATCGCCATTTCCGCGCACGACCACAACACCATTTATTACGGTGGAAATTATTTTTTCAAGTCCACGGATCGGGGCGATTCCTGGACGCGGCTGGGCAATGATTTGACCAGTGGCGTCGATCGCAACAAATTGCAGATTTTCGGCAGGACTCCGGACAAGCAGACGCTTTCACGCCACGATGGCGTGGAAGAATATCCGACTGTCACGACCATCAGCGAATCACCGGTCACTGCCGATGTGCTGTGGGCGGGCACGGACGACGGCAACGTGCAGGTTACGCGCGACGGCGGCAAGAGCTGGAAAAACGTGGCGGCACAGGTGCCTGGCGTTCCGCGAGGAACTTACGTCAGCCGCGTAGTCGCTTCGAAGTACGCGGCGGGCAGCGCGTATGTGACATTTGATGGCCATCGCAGCGACGATTACGGGGTCTACATTTTTGCCACGACGGATTACGGCGAAACGTGGCAAGCAAGTCGCCACGGCATTCCTGATACCGCAGGATCGGTTCACGTGGTGCGCGAGCATCCGCGCAACGCCAATTTACTTTTTGCCGGCACTGAATTTGGGCTTTGGATTTCCTGGGATGGTGGCGCGAACTGGACCGCTTTCAAGAATAATTTTCCCACTGTTCCTGTGGACGACATCGAACTGCAAGCACGCGAAAACGATCTGGTTTTGGCGACGCACGGGCGCTCCATCTGGATTTTCGATGATTTGACTCCATTGGAGAAAATGGACGCGACGGTTGCGGCAGGTGACCTGACATTGTTTCCGCCACGCACCGCGAATGTCTGGCATATGTACACGCGGCGATGGAGCGCGGGGCAAAAAGCTTTCGTGGCGAAGAATCCGCTCCAGGGCGCAGTCATTAACTACTATCTAAAAACGGCTGTGCCACCTTCGGAGCCAAAACCGGAGTCCGCGGAAAAGAAAGAAACAACCGCCGAATCACAAAAACCAAAGTCGGACGAGCCAGAAGCGAAACCGGCGGCGAAGCTTACACAAAAGCCGGTCGAGGCTCCTGCCGCACAGGCGGCGGAAAAATCAGAAGAAAAGAAAGAAGAAAAGCAGGAAACGAAGAAAGAAGGGAAAGTCAAAATCGTTGTTACGGACCAGGACGGAAAAATTGTTCGTGAACTCGACGGGCCAGGTGCCGCGGGAGTGAACCGCACCAATTGGGATTTGCGTTACAACCCGCCCGCCGAACCTACGGCGGAACAGCTAGAAGCGATCGCCGCGGGATACGGATTCGGTCCTCGCGGGCCGTACGCGGAGCCGGGCGAATACACCATCAAGATTACTGCTGGCGGCAAGGAAGCTACGCAAAAACTGACCGTTGAGGATGATCCGCGACTGCAACTGAGCGCTGAAGACCGCGCCGCGCGGCGTGCGGTCATCGAGCAGCTTTACGCGATGGCAAAGTCCAACGACAAGGATCGCAAAACGATTCTCGGCATCCAGAGCGCCTTGAAAGCAGCTCGTGAAAACTGGAAGAGCGAAGCTGCGAAACCAAACGGCCGCAAAATGCCGGCGGACATCGTGAAGAGCGCCGACGACCTGCAGAAAAAGGTCGACTTGGTTGCAGCGAAATACCAGCGCGAGCAACAAGGGCTGGGCAATGCCGGTCCGCCGTTCGAATGGAAGCCCGATCCTCTTCCCAACCAAGTGCAGGATTTAATGGAAGACCTGGACGATTTTGCCGCGGCGCCGGGCGAACAGCAAAAAGAAAAGCTGGCGGAACTTGCGCCGCTGGTGGCTGATGCCTCCGCACAGGTGAAGAAAATCGTTGACGAGGACCTGGCGGCTCTTAACAAAAAGATGAATGACGCCGGGATTCCTCATATCGTGCCGGCGCCACCTGCGTCGCGCGAGGGCGGAAGGAATTCTCAGGACGATGACGACGATGGGCGTTGAGAACGCCCCTTAGCCAAAAGTTTTGACACAGGGAGCGCGGCGAGTTACTCCGCGCTTTTTTGTTTTGCGGCGGCTTTGGCTTCCGATTCCTTGTACCAATCGAAGGTGCGGCGCATGCCTGTGGCGAAATCCACAGTCGGTTCATACTTGAGAAGATCGCGGCTCAATGTAACGTCGGCTTGCGAATCGCGGATGTCGCCTTCGCGCGCCGGTTCGTATTTCGCCTCCAGTTCGTTGCCGCTGATTTCGCGCAGAAGTTGCAGGGTTTGATTGAGTGAAATCCTTGCCCCGGTGCCGACGTTGATTACTTTTCCGCTGGCTGCGGGAGCTTCGCAGGCCAGCAGATTGGCCTGCACGACATTTTCTATGTAAGTGAAATCGCGGGTTTGGTCGCCGTCGCCAAAAACAACTGGGTCAGTTTTTTCCAGGAAGGCCGTGCAGAATTTGGAAAGCACACCGGAGTATGGCGAACTGGGATCCTGGCGCGGGCCAAAAACGTTGAAGTAGCGCAAGCTGACGTTTTGCAGGCCATACACTTTGCCAAACATTTGCGCATAGATTTCGCAAACGTATTTGGTCACGCCATAAGGAGAGATCGGTTCCGGCTGCATGGTTTCCACTTTGGGAAGGGTTGGCGTCTCGCCGTAAGCGGAAGAAGAAGCAGCAAGCACGACACGTTTTACCTTGGCGTCGCGCGCCGCGACCAGAACGTTCAGCGTTCCCTCGATATTCACTTTGTTGGTTTCGAGAGGGTCCTTTACCGAGCGGGGAACGGAAGTGCGCGCGGCAAGATGCAGCACGTAATCGGCTTCGTGCATGGCGCGGCGGACGGCTTCGAGATCGTTGATGCTGCCTTTGATGAAGGAGATTTTATTGCGGATTTCGGCAAGATTGTCTTCCTTGCCTGCGGAGAGATCGTCGAGGATCACCACGCTTTCGCCGCGACGCACCAGTTCATCGACGGTGTTCGAGCCGATAAATCCAGCGCCACCGGTAACGACGTATCGCATTCGCTCTTTCCTCTCTTAACTGGGGGTTTGTAAGTGCAAACCCCGAAACCCCGCGTGCGTCGATCGCGATCCCTCAGTCCGAGCCAGTTGGGCCAGCTGAACATGCGGAGAGCTTCCCCAAGACGCGCGAAAACGCTTCTGGTAACCTGAAGCAAGCGCGCCCGGAAAAATTGGTTTCGCGTGACACTGTAGTTTACGACGAAAGCCGCCTCATTAAGATTTTCAATAAGGGCCACGTCGCAGGAAGGTTATGAGCCGCCGAATTGTTTCGCTGCTTGCCGTGATCCTTGCCGTGGTGTGCGCCGCCGCGGCGTTTGTGTGGCTGCATGCAGGAGGGCAAAGCAAAACGGTGGTGCAGTTCACTCCTGATCCACCCACGGCGAATTCTGGTGCGACACATGAAGCAGAGTCCGCACAGCCTTCGAACGCGCCAGCATTAACGAACACGGCAAAGCCAGCGTTGAACGCAGCGCTGCCAGCGGGATTTGTTCCGGCGTCCGGAGAAGTTTTGGAATTTACCAGCAGCGTGGCGAAGGTCAACAACGTGGCGAGCCTGCGGCTGGTGGTGGGCGGGCGCAAAGATGTAGCCGGCACCGATGCCTGGCACTTGCAGGCGTTCGCGCATACACAGAATCCTTTGCGCATGGTGTTTGAACTGGACGACCAATTCGATTCCTATAGCGCGCCGGGAAATTTTGTCAGCGTGCAGTACGAAATGCGCCTGAGCGAGCGCGGGCAGAAAGTGCAGTCGCTGCAGCGCATGACAGCGACGGGCCGCGAGCCGGCGCAGGCTGGTGTCTCCCAGGCGCGCGTATTACCGGGCACGCGCGATCCGCTGGGAATGATGCAGTACCTGAGATCGGTGGATTGGAGCAAGACTCCCGTGGTGCACGGCCCGGTGTACGACGGCCACAAACTCTATGAAGTGCGCGCGCAAAAAATTGGTTCGGCGGAAGTGGAAGTGCCGGCAGGAAAGTTCTCGACTGCAACGGTTGAGATCAGAGTTTTCGACAATGGCGAGGAAATGAAAGACGCGCACTTTACCGTATACCTGGCGAAGGACGCGGCGCGGACACCTGTGCTGCTGGAAGCGGTGCTGCCGTTTGCCGCCGCGCGCGTGGAGTTGACGAAGAAGCAGTAAGCAGCGGCAAGTATCAGCGACCAATAGAAACCCACCATCTCAATGCTTCTCCCTCTGACACGCGCGCGCGCGATTTCCCACAAGGTTGATCAAGCATAGAGACTCCTGCAAGAAATTTTGGCTGGGACGTTCTAAGGGGGATGCCGATGGAGGTATCCCATGAGAAATAGGTTGATTGCGTTGGTTACGAAGTATCGCGCGATGTCCAAGGGGCGGCGCGGACTGTTATTGGCGCTCGGTGTGTTGCTTTGCATGGTGTTAGTTGGGCAAGCCAGTCGAACCATGATGCCCTCGGGACGGCGCATCCAAACTAAATTGCAGCCGGGGCCGGAATGGCCGGTCGAGCCGCAAACCAGCACGGATTCACTGGACGATGACGAAAAACAGAAAGTCCTGCGGGAAGCGCAGAACGAATCTGCGGCATCCCGCGTGGACCTGGGAGGTAGGTTGAACGCTCCGGCGGCGACCGCGTATGCGACTCCGCTGATAGCACATACTGCGGAACTGGCTGTTGCGACGCACGAATTTGCCAAGTCGCGGATGTCGCTGGAGGAAATTCTGGAGCGACATCGCGGGTACACCGCACGGCTTCGAATGGCGGGCCGGCGGAGCGGCAGCGTGCTTTCCGCCACGTTGCGAGTTCCCACAACGGAATTAGCGAGCACGGTGAGCGAACTGAAATCGCTGGGCGAGGTGGAGCAGGAAGAACAAGCCGCCGACGAAATTACGCAACAGCGCGCGGACCTGGAAGCGCGCTTGAGCAATGCGCAGAATACGTTGCGGCGCTTGCAGGACCTCTTGAGGAAGCAGACTTATCCCGATGGCAACGTGCGGGAATTGCAGCGGCAGATCGCCAACGCGAGTGCTGAGGTCAGCCGGTTACAAGCGGAGCGGGACGCCTCGGAACACAAAATAATCTTTGCCAACGTGCAGTTTTCCTTGCGGGAAGTGGTCAACGCTCCCGCGGAATCGCTCGGCGCGCAATTGCATGCGGCCGCGGCGGCGGGATTTGGCGAGGCGTCGGCAAGTTTGTCCGCGATTGTGTTGTTCCTGATTGGACGCGGGCCGGTGGCGCTTCTGTGGATGGTGATTTTGTACGTGCCGGCACGATTGGTCTGGAGGCGTTGGCTGGCCAATGCGGTTCCGGCGACTGCGCCGGTTGCACAAGTTTGAACATCGGCGTCAAAAGGAAAATGGCGGGAGTCGTCGATTCGACATCGGCGACTCCCGCCAGAACGACAGGCAATGTGATTAGGTTTATGGGAACGGCAGATAGGTCCAGACGTCGTCGAGGTAACCGGGGGCCGCGCCGTTGCTTGAGTCGTAGCCTTCCCCGCCGAAGATCCAAACATAATGTAGCTGATCTGGTTGCCAGATGGCGGCTCCGCGGCGCGCACCAGCCACGTTCTTGACGTAGGGAATGCCCTTGGTCAGGTATTGGCCGTTCTGGTTCACGTCGGTCGAGCCCTTCCACCAGATCCACTGCTGTGTGCTGTTTTGGTATTCCCAGATGTCATCCAGGAAGCCGTTGGGATGAGTGGTGACAGAACCCAATCCCCAGCCACCATAAAACCAAAGATTGTTGGACACGTCGGTCCATCCGACAGCACCCCACCGCGAGCCGGGAGCATTTGCCGCGGCAGCGGCAGTCTGAGTGCCATAGACACCGTTCTGATCAGCGAGATTGTCGCCAGAGACCCACGTCCACTGTCCGGCAACTGGGTCGAACTTCCAGAGGTCGTTCAGGATTGCTCCCTGAGGGCTTGCGGTACCCACCGAATCGAAACCGAATCCGCCGAACAGCCATACATTGCCTGTGGAGTCTACCCACAGAACCGCAGCCTGCCTCGCACCGGGAACGTTTGCCGCTGCCGGCGTTCCCTTGGTGCCGTAGTTACCATTAGGATTGGCGAGTTTGGACCCGGAGACAAAGGTCCATGTCTGAGAGGCAATATTGTATTTCCAGAGATCGCCAAGGATACCGATGGTGCCAGTCGAATCTACACCCTGTCCGCCAAAGAGCCACACATTAGCGTCGGTGCTGTCTGTGAAAGTAGCGGCAGCCCATCGTCCGCCAGGGAAATCGGCAGCAGTGCCGTATACACCGGCCTGGTTGCCGACACTCGAACCACCCTGCCAGATCCACTGTCCGGTAAAGGTGCCAGCGCCATTGGGATCAGGATTGCCTGGGACCCATTCCCATATGTCGTTCAGAAGGCTGAAATCTACAGCCGAGGAATCAAAGCCCTGGCCGCCAAACATCCAGAGATTGCCGGTGGTATCGGTCCAAGTGGAGCTGCCCCAGCGAGAGCCAGGAGCACCGCCGGCACTGTGCAGCGCGACGTAAGCGCCGTTAACATTCTCCCGTTCCAGGGGCGTGTAGTTATCCTGCCAAATACCGCTAAGGTTGACGAAGGTCGGAAGATTGGCAGGAACCCAGCCTCCTTCGGATTCGTCGAACACCCAAAGATCGTTCAGGAAACCGGTGACTTGCTTACCTAGCGGAGAGACAAGCGGATAACCCTGTCCACCAAACAACCACTTCCTTCCCAACTTATCGGTCCAGGCCGCGGCAAAGTCTCTGCCTCCGGGCGTGCCAGTATTAATAGGAGGAATTTGATTGGGAGGAAAAAGTGGCGTCGTAACCGTTGAATAGTTGCCGGCGGCGCTGGTTTCGGTCAGAAACCAGGAAATCCAGTTCCAATCATTGTGCTGGCAATCAACGATCACGTCCGAAACATTGGTAGTGGCCACGCCGGTATAGAAAAACTCGTTGCAGGGCTGAGGCTGGCTGGTTGGAGGAAGGAAAATCGAGACCAAGTAGATGCCCTGGTTCGTGACCGGATGCGAAAATGTGAAGCTGGTGTTCCCGGTAACAAAAAGATCATCGCCGGCGTTGTTCTGCAACTCGAGGGTGTTGCCGGGGCCAGGGACCAATCCGACAACTGAACCGCCGACCGTGAACTGCGGCTGCGAGCAGGTAACTTGTATGTTGGTGATATTGCCGCTGATCGTGCCAGTGCCGTTCACCACGGAACATGTTTGCGTTGGAACTGTCGGCTGCGTCAAGACGGTCACGGTGAAGGTAACATTCGTAGTCAACGGAGTCGAAAACGTAAAAGGAACGTTGCCCGCGCCCGAGACGGTGAGATTGTTGCCCCCATTGTCTTGCAGGACCAATCCGGATCCGATCAGGCCGGTGACCGATCCGCCTACGGTGAAGACGTTGCCGCAAACAATCTGCACATTGCTAACGATGGCGGTTGCTGTCCCGGTGGCAGCTGCAACACTGCAGACTTGTGCCGGATTTGCGGGTTGGGTCTTGACCGTGACGGCGTAACCAGACTGGGGGCTTTTGAAGGTGAAAGGACCGTTTGCCGCGATCGCCAGGTCGTCGCCTCCATTGTCCTCCAGAACGAGGCCGGTTCCAGAGAGTCCGATAACCGTTCCGCCGATGCTGAAACTACCGCCGGAGCCAGAACCGGAACCAGAGCCAGAGCCAGAGCCGGATCCCGACCCGGACCCAGAACCCGAGCCGGAGCCCGAACTACCTCCGCCAAAGCCTGCGGCGCCCTTCGCTCCGCTGCACCCAGCAACCACAATAGGGACTATAGCGAGCAAGAATATCGGAAACTGCCTGAGCGGGGACTTCATGATGTCGTTGCTCCTTCTTGAGTCAGTCGAAACTGGCTTGCGTCTTACGCGCCTATCGGCAAAAAATCCGGCGCCCTTCACGCTGAATCAGGAACGGCGGCGGCAAAGATCGAGAGCGTCGAGGACGTATTTGGTGCGAACAAACCGGGAAATACGACGCGCTTGAAACGAGGATAGGGAAAGTCGAGGTCTAGGAGTACTAGAATCGCGTAGGGGTGTGCTCAGGTTAGTACGATACTCTTGGCAAACAATTCAAAGGGGCCAGTTTTTGCATATTTGGCCGGAATATCGCAAAAAACAGTAACAGAAGTCGCTGCGGGCCTTGACCTTCCTGACCTTAAGGTCAGCAGGCGATAATGCGTTCGCGGTTGCGGGTGACGCGTCTGGTGGCGTTGCGAGTGTCCACCACAAGCTTTGAGGCGTCCACGATTGCGTGGTAGTCATAGCTGGAATGGTCGGTAGCGATGATAACCGCGTCGTATTTGGCGAGCGTGTCTTTCGAGATAGGGACGGACTTCATATTTTCGAAGTTGTAGTGGCGCATTTTATGCATCTGCGGGAAATAGGGATCGTTGTATTCGATATGTGCGCCACGCTGCTGCAAGAGTTGCATGATTTTCAGCGAAGGAGATTCGCGCAGATCATCCACGTCCTTTTTGTAGGCCACGCCGAGAATCAACAATTTCGAACCGTTGAGGCTTTTCTTATGGCTGTTGAGAGAACTGGCGATGGCATCCACCACGTGATAGGGCATCGAAGTATTGATTTCTCCCGCCAGCTCGATGAAACGAGCGGCGAAATCGAATTCGCGCGCCTTCCAGGAGAGATAGTAAGGATCCACCGGAATGCAGTGGCCGCCCAGCCCAGGACCTGGATAAAACGGCATAAAGCCGAAGGGTTTCGTGGCGGCAGCGTCGATAACTTCCCAAATGTCGATATTCATGCGCGTCGCAAGAAGTTTTAGCTCGTTGACCAGAGCTATGTTTACGCAGCGGAAAATATTTTCCAGGAGCTTGGCCATTTCCGCAGCGCGGGTCGAACTTACCGGAACCACTTTGGCGACAACCTGAGCATAGAGGGCCAGAGCCGCGCGGCTGCTGGGCGGATTGATGCCGCCAACAACTTTTGGTATTTGCGCCAGCCCGTACTGCTTGTTGCCGGGATCTTCGCGTTCCGGCGAAAAGGCCAGAAAAAAATCGCTGGGGATATTTTCGCTTTCGATGCCAGAGGCAATCGGGCACTTCAAGCCGCTTTTTTCCAGGGTGGGCAAAACAAGTTCTTCGGTCGTTCCGGGATAAGTGGTGGATTCCAGAACGACCAGATGGCCTTTCTGCAGGTGCGGCTGAATAGAGATGGCCGTCTGTTCGACGTAGCTGAGATCGGGTTCGCGCCGCTCATCGAGCGGAGTGGGAACGCAAATGAGAATGGCGTCGGTTTCCTTGAGCTTGGAAAAATCTGTGGTGGCGCTGAAGTGACGGCTGTTCACGAACTGCTGAATTTTGGTCTGCTGAATATGCTCGATGTACGACTTGCCGGCGTTGAGCAGGGAAACTTTGGCGGGGTCGGTATCGAAACCGGTGACTTTGTGGCCGGCTTCGGCAAAGCGAAGGGCCAGGGGAAGTCCAACGTAACCGCATCCGATAATTCCAACTTTTAATTGCGCACCCTTGAAGAATTCTGGTCTCCGGTCGGTAGGCATCTGAATCGAATCGCTCCTCGCTCCCAAAAAAATGAAATAAAAAAACGCGCGCACGCGGCGCGAAGGGCTGCACCACTAATATAACAGGTCCGCAAGAAGAACTTTGCTTGCCGGGTAAAGTGTATGTTACGCGTTGTTTACGACGGGCGGCGTTGCTTCGCCGTCGAGCTGTAGACACAATGAATAGCGGCTGTGTCGCAGGGATGGATTGTGGGGCGGGTGGCGTGACAATTATTTTGGTGCTGGCTCTGGGAGTTGTGGCCGGAATTCTGGTGGGACTGTTGGGAATTGGCGGCGGCATTGTGCTGGTGCCGGCCATGATCTACGTCCTGCACATGGACCAGCATCTGGCGCAAGGAACCTCGTTATTCATATTGTTGCCGCCGATCGGGTTGGGTGCGCTGCGGGAATATTGGAAAGCCGGCAACGTGGATTTGCGCGCGGGAATTTTGTGCGCTGCGGGAATGATTCTGGGAGCATACGTCGGCAGCAAGTTCGCCGTGCCAATGTCCACACAAAAGCTGCAAGGATTGTTCGGCGGTTTTTTGATTTTTTCGGCGGTGCTGCTGTGGAACAAGACGAAGCCAGCGGCTGCCGCAAGCAGCGAGATCAGCGGGGCGACTAAGGCAGGTGGCGCATGAATCGGCAGTTGCTCACTGACACCGGGGTTTTGCTGGCCGGAGTAAGCGCTGGAATCGCGTCCGGAATGTTCGGGATTGGCGGTGGCGTGATCCTGGTACCGATCTTGGGACTGATGCTGGGATTCAGCCAGCACCGGGCGCAAGGAACGAGCTTGGTGGCATTGATTCCACCAACGGGATTGCTGGCAGTGATCGCGTATGCGCACGCGAGGTATGTCTCATGGCAAACCGGGCTGCTGTTAATTCCCGGGGTTTTCCTGGGAGGGATCGTCGGCGGCAGCATCGCGAAACGAATTCCTTCCGCGAAGATGAGACGGATTTTTGCAGTGTTGATGTTGTTGCTGGGAATATCGCAAATCGTGAGCGCGCTGCGCGGATGATGGATCCGCAAAAACATGGTTGATGTGCATTGCCACATTTTGAGCGGGATGGACGATGGAGCGAAATCCGTCGAAGAATCTCTGGCCATGGCGGAAATGGCGATCGCGGACGGAATTACGCATATCGTGGCCACGCCGCACTCCAGCAACGAATATCATTTTGATTTTCCCCTAGTGCAGCAAGTAGCGGCGGAATTACAACGTGCCATTGGTGACCGCGCGAAGATTGCGACCGGATGCGATTTTCACCTGAATCCGGAGAACCTGGCGGCGCTTAAGAGAAAGCCAGCGCCGTTTTGCATTCATCAAAAAAACTATTTGCTGGTGGAGTTCAACGAGTTTTCCATCCCACCCTCGATTGACAACGCCATTTACGATATTCAACTGGCGGGTTTGCGATTGATTGTTACTCATCCCGAGCGCAACGGAATCATCCGGTCGCAGCCTGATCGCCTGGAAAAGTGGATTCGCACTGGCTGCTATGGGCAAGTGACTGGCGGCTCGTTAACAGGGACGTTCGGGCCATCCGCACGGCAGATCTCGCTGGCATGGATTGCGCGGGGCCTAGTGCATTTTGTGGCCAGCGACGCGCACAACTTAACCGGACGTCCGCACAAGCTGCGCGAAGCGTACGAAGTAGTGCGCGCGGAGTTCGGGCGCGAAAAAGCGGAAGCGCTGTTCGTAGAAAATCCGTTGGCGGCGTTCGAAGGGCAGCCGTTGCCGCATGTGCCGGAAATTGTAGAGGAACAGCCGAAAAAGAAGCGGTTCATTTTCTTCTGATAGCTTGCCCATTCGCGAATCCCCAGGCTTATTTTGTATGACTGAGCGGCAGGCCGGCCCAGGCGTTGAGCAAGCCGAGATATTCGCGCACGACGGTAAGCGCGTCGTTGGTGGTACGCCACCAGTGCGCGGCGTCGAAGGGATCTTCGGTTGAGGCGCGGACCAGCAATCGGCCGGGGGCGCCGGGCGAAAGTTTCCTCCAAAGTGCGCGGACGCGGCGGGTATGCGCTCTGGAAGTGACGACGATCGCACGCGCCCCAGGCTGCTGATCGAGAGCTTCAGCAACTGCACGAAGTTCGTCCGCAGTATTCAGGATACGCGGCGTCAGGAGGCGGATATCACCCGGACGAACACCTTGCCCGACCAGCACCATGCGGTTGTATTGTTCTTCGCCGGCGTACGGCAGATTCAGATCCTCCATGGAAGCGCCCGGCTGCAGCGGCCGTGTCAGCCAGACTTCGGTGGCGAATCCGTCGCGATAAATCCGCGCCGCGGCCAATGCGCGGTCGGGAAGCCCGCCGCTCAGAACGACGATGGCCTGCGATTGTTGCAACGGATCTTCGCGAACCAGCCAGAGGCCGGCGCGAGAAAACCCGTAAATTACCGCCAGCGTCAACAGCAAAATGCCGATTCCGGCGGTGATGAGGAATCGGCGTACCGGCAAAGCTCTCGCGGAATGCTCATTCATTGCGTGCGTTCATGGCAGAACGCGAATGGTAAACTCCGGCGGCTGCGGTGGTCAATCAAGGAAAGCACGATACACTGAAAATTGAAAACACTGGCAACAGGGAATCGTCGGGAGGAATCATGCGGGCAGTGGTGACCGGAGCAGCTGGATTTTTGGGATCACATCTTTGCGATCGCTTGCTGGCGGAAGGCTGGTCAGTGCTGGGCTTGGATAATTTCATTACTGGGCGGAAAGAGAATCTCGCGCACCTGAAAGGGAATGCAAAATTTTCGTTCGAAGCGGCGGATGTTTGCGATCCCCTGCGCGTTTCCGGAGAGGTTGCGTACGTGCTGCACTTTGCATCGCCGGCCAGTCCGCCGGATTACTTGCGCCATCCCATCGAAACCATGCGCGTCGGATCGGTGGGAACGCAGAACGCGCTGGAGTTGGCGCGCGAAAAGGGCGCGAAGTTCTTCATAGCTTCCACCAGTGAGTGTTATGGCGATCCGGAGGTTTCTCCGCAACACGAAGAGTATTGGGGACATGTGAATTCGGTCGGGCCGCGCAGCGTGTACGACGAAGCGAAACGCTTTTCCGAGGCGCTGACCATGGGCTATCACCGGCACTATGGCCTGGACACGCACATCGTGCGCATTTTCAATACGTATGGGCCGCGTATGCGGTTAAACGACGGACGCGCGCTGCCAAATTTCGTATATCAGGCATTGAGCGGGAAGCCGATCACGGTGTACGGTAACGGAAAGCAGACCAGGAGCTTTTGCTACGTGTCTGATTTGATCGACGGCATCTACCGGCTGATGTTGAGCGACGAACATTTTCCGGTAAACGTTGGCAATCCCACGGAAATTACCATTCTGGAATTTGCGGAACGAGTGCGTGGCTATTTTCCAAACGCCGCCCCGATCGTGTTCGAACCGTTGCCGCAGGATGATCCGAAGCGTCGCTGCCCGGATATTCGCAAAGCGAAAAGGCTGCTTGGCTGGGAGCCGAAAGTGCCGTTAGCCGATGGATTGCGACTCACGATCGATTATTTTCAAACGCAGTATAGGGAACAGACTGCTAGGTAAAAAACTTTCGGTGCGGAACAATACAGAGCGCTCACTCCCGCCCGAAGGAAGAATATTCGAAGCCGAGCTGCTTCATTGTTTCCGGCGAATAAAGGTTGCGGCCATCCACAACCAGCTTGCGCGCCATCACTTTTCCGGCGCGTTCCCAGTCAATCTTTTTGTAGATATCCCATTCGGTACAGACCAATGCCGCGTGCGCGCCTTCCAGGGCCTGGTACGGATCTTGGTGATAGTGAGCTTGCGGAAATTGTTTTTTTGCTTTCTCCAATGCTTCCGGATCGCAGGCGTGAACTTCGGCGCCTTCGTCGAGCAAACGCTTCATCACGTCCAACGCAGGCGCGAAGCGGATATCGTCGGTGTTGGCTTTAAACGCGAGCCCCAGAATCGCCACGCGCTTGCCTTTGACCACCCATAGCGCTTTGCTGATTTTTTCTATGAAGCGATCGATGCGTTGTTTGTTGACGCGCTCCGCGGCTTTCAGAATTTCGAAATCGACGCCGACGGTCGCTGCCAGGCTGATGAACGCCTGAATATCCTTGGGAAAACAAAAGCCGCCAAATCCCAGCCCGGCTTTCAAAAACTGCGTGCCAATGCGGGGATCGAGTCCCATCGCGTGGGTAACTTCCTCAACATTGGCCCCGAGTTTTTCGCAAAGATCGGAAACGGCATTGGCATAGCTGATTTTCAGCGCCAGAAATGAATTCGAAGCGTGCTTGATCAACTCCGCGCTGCTGATGGTGGTGACCAGGAATTCCGCTTTGTAGTGGTCTGGGCATTGGCCGACATGAACTGGACAGGTAAATTTGTGCTCGAGGATGGGGCGATAGATTTCGCGCAACTGCTCGGCTGCGGCGGGATCTTCTACGCCAACCACGATGCGATCGGGGTGAAAGAAATCTTCGACGGCGGTGCCTTCGCGGAGAAATTCCGGATTCGAAGCGACGCGAAACCCGCCGTTGCCGCGGCTGTAAGCGGAAAGCGCGCGTTGCAGTTCGATTCCGGTACGGGCGGGCACGGTGCTTTTTTCCACCACCAGTTTTGGCGAACGCGCCTCCGCGGCAATCTGCTGGGCTACGTGATCGATTGCGGAAAGATCGGCGCTGCCATCGTGCCGTGGCGGAGTGCCCACGCAAATAAAAATGGCATCGCCGAAGCGAATCGCTTCGCCGGGATCCGCGGTGTAGGAAATCTTTCCGGACTTTCCCGCTGAAACCAGAATCTTGTCCAAGTGATGTTCGTAAATCGGAACCTGACCGGCTTTCAACTGCGCAATGCGGCCGGCATCAATGTCCGTGCACATCACATCGTGGCCTGCCTCGGCGAGGCAGGCCCCGGTCACCAGGCCAACGTAGCCGCAGCCAATCACCGATAAACGCAAGGGAAAATCTCCTGTAATTTAAAAATGTCGCAACACATACCAGCCTCGCCGGAGAAAAAATGCCAGAGAGGCAAATCGTTCAACGCGGCTTCATGCCCATCAACAATCCGCGCAGGCCGAGCAACACCAGGCGCGGCTGGCGGCGCAGAACGCTCCAGAGCAGTTGAGTCGAATGATCGCGATGAATCTGGCCCAGCGATTCGCGCGTGGCGACATTCAACAAGTCCACCAGATAGGAATAATCCTTCTGCTGGAAGTGATGCAGCGTCTTGCGAATCAGCCAGTGCGTATCCAGTTCACGACGCAGCGCGCGAAGTTCGCCGCCCTGTTTCGAACCGAGTAGAGCATCGGCCACGCCCTGCGCACCGCGAAATCCGGTCACGATGCCACCGACGGTAGTGACTTTCACCTGGGCAGCGGCGTCGCCCACAAGAAAGACTTTGCCGTTGCCGATGCGACGTTCCACTGGGATCCATTTCCGGTAAACCGGAATGCGCGCCCCTTGCCATTCTAACGGCTCCATATTTTTCTTTTCCAGAAAACGCTCGATGCGCTTTTTGGTTTCCTGGCCGCTGCCTTCGCCGATAATTCCCAACGCGCCACGCGATTCGCTCTCTGGAATCAGCCAATAGAAATAAGGCGTATCGTCCGGCGCAAACCATACGCGCGTGGTGTCAGGCCGGCAATCCTTCGGGAGTTTCACAATTGCCTGGACCAGCGGGACCGTTTCGACCGGCGGCCATCCGGCGGACCGGCCCACACGGCTGGTGGCGCCATCCGCGCCAACAACATGATCTGCGTGCAACTCTTCCCGTTTACCTGCGCTTTCAACTTCCAACCGCAAACCGCTCGAATTCGGGCCAAGGCCAAGAAAGTGCGAATCAAAAGAAATTTTCGCGCCGGCTTTCGCAGCTTCGTTTGCCAGCGCGGGGATCAAGCGCGCGCGCTCGATAATCAAATCCGGACGACCGAGCGCGACTTCCGCAGAACGACCGTCGGTGAACAATTCGAAGCGGCGAATCTCGTTGACGATGCACGAAGCCGCGACTTCGCGCAGTTGTTCTCGAAAATGGTGGGTGACAATCAGCGAGCGCGGCGCCGGATCCAGGCCCGATTTTGCATCGAGTACCCGGACCTCGCGGCCGCCTGCTGCCACTTTAGCCGCAGTAAGCAGTCCGGCAGCCGAGCCGCCCACGACGATCACGCTGCCATGCTTGCTTTTTGTTTGAGTACTCTGCTGTTTGTCCGACACTCGTACGATTCTTCCGATCATGCCCAGGCGGAACGCCATGCTGGGAAAAGTCCACGAAAATCAAGCTTGAACGCTCGTATTCACCGGGCAGAAATCGAGTTCAAGAAAAACACATTACTCGCCGTAAAGATGAGCGAATCCAGATTAGCGGAAAACCACAGAAGGCGGCAAATCAATCCGCCACGGCGGCAGCTTTGCCTGTCTGCCGTTCATAAGGCGCGCGTTCGAGAAAAGCGATTCCGGCAAGGGCAAGAAGTATCGCGAATGCGAGCACGCCAAACGAAATTGAGATGCGCAGAAAGCTGACCAGGAGTGCCAGCGAACCGGACACGGCGCCCAGAATATACATTGCCAGAACCGCGCCGCGCTGTCCCAGACCGAGATTGGCAAGACGGTGGGCCGCATGGTCTTTTCCCGGTGTGGCGAAGGGAAGCAGGCCCCGCCGGCTGCGTGAGATGGTCACCAGCGTGGTATCAAAAATAGTTGCGCCGAGAACCAGCACCGGCACTGCCCACGCGGAGAGCATATTCGAGTTCTCGAGTCGCAGCTTCAAACCGAGAGTCGCCATGAGAAAGCCCAGGAACATGGCGCCGCCGTCGCCCATGAAAATCTTCGCGGGGCGAAAATTCCAGCGAAGAAATCCGGTCGCCGCGCCAAGCACCGCCGCAGCTAACACGGTCACCAGGATCTGACCGTTAAGATAGGCGAGCATCGCGAAGAACGCCGAAGCCATCGCGGCGATTCCGGCGCACAAGCCGTCCATGTGATCCAAAATGCTGAACGAGGCGGTGATGCCGACGACCCATACGACGGTAAGAACGATATCGAGCAGATCGCCGGTCCGGCCTCCCAACAGTGTGCTGAAGACTTGCGCACGAACTCCGCTAAGCAACAGAATTCCCGCGGCCAACGGCATGCCAATAAACAGTTTCACCTGGTGATGAAGCAATCCCCGGTCATCCAGGATTCCAACTGCGGCGATCAGCGTGGCGCCCGCAAGGATGCCTTCAATTTGCGCGCGCGCCGGACCGTTGAACAGCAGTAACACGCCAAGAACGACGCCGGCGTACATCGCCAGTCCGCCCAGCAGTGGAATCGGCTGCAAATGAACTTTCCGAGGCCCGGGAAGATCGACCATGCCGACACGCAAAGCCAACGCGCGCACCGGAGCGGTAAGAAACAGAGAGGCAAGTAGAGCGATGAGAAACGCCAAAAGGCCTGCGGCCATTCGTCCTCAATTTTCAGAGCTACGGATCCGGCCAGGGCGGCCCTACCGGCAACGCACGCGACTCGCTGCCGGGTTCGAGGGACCCGGCTCCCAAGTGAGACACGCAGTTGATCCCTGGGAGATCAACTTTTATTCTGTGCGACTCGAGGGCGCTGCCGCACAAGATACCCGCGCAAGCCTAAATAACATAGCTGGTTGAAGGCTCACAATCCAGTAAAAATCTCATAAAAACCGCGTGCGCCACGAAGAATTAACCTTTGCCATGCGCCGCCGCATCCTACAGCGTTTGCTGTAATTTTCACAAGCCATTATTTTATCGTTCGGTAAGCATTCGCGCGAAGATGCGCTGCACTTCGTCGTGGTCCTTGGTCTGGAAGTACCAGTCGATAGTGCGGTTCAGACCGTCTTTAAAAGTGACCTTAGGCTCCCAGTTGAGAAGTTTCTTGGCCAACGAATTATCGGCCACGCGATTGAGAGGGCCAGTGGGCATGTCCTTGCGCAGCTTGATTTCCGCTTTGTGTCCGGTATGTTCACAGACCATGTGTACGGCATCAATCACGCGGATGCGCTCCATGGTGCCGAGATTAACGGGTGTTCCGTCGTCGATTTTTTCGCCGGCGAGAATCGTGCCTTCTACAATGTCGTCGATGTAAGTCCAGTTGCGGATCTGCGTGCCATCTCCCCACACTTCGAACGGCGTCTGGTGGATGAATGCGCGCGCGATCATCGCAATCACCGCGTGGTTTTCCACGCCGCGTGGACCGTAGACGGTGAAGTAGCGGCAGGACGCCGCGCCCAGCCCGTGTTCCTTGTGATATGCCTTCAACGTGAACTCGGCCATCAATTTGGCCCAGCCGTAAGTGTTGTCGGCGTCGTTGGGGCCGTTGGTCAAGTCTTCCGTCAGATATAGAACTTTATTTACGTCGGACTGCAGAAAATTCGGATAGACGCAGCCGGAGGACGCGAAGACCACTTTCTTGGCCTTGGCGCGCAGCGCTTCGGAGAAAACCAATCCGTCCAGGAAAAAATTGGAAGCAGGACCGGCCTGATGCAAATCCACGTAACCTCGGCCGCCATGGTCCGCAGCCAGATGGAACACCGTGTCCACGCCGTTCATCGCGGCGCGCGTCACGCCCGGTTCGCGCAAGTCCGCCTGGATGAAATCGACTTCGCCTTTGGCCAGCGGTTGGCGAAGATTGTTCAGATGCCCGCTGGTCAAATCATCCACGATGCGCACTTTCGCTCCACGAGCCAGCAATTGATCCGTCAGCGTCGAACCGATGAACGACGCTCCGCCTGTAACCAAAACTCTCTTTCCTGTCCAGAACGTTTCTGCAGGCTTCACCAGTTTCCATCCTCTGCAATGTTGTTTGTCAGCGCGGGCAGGTGCGGCTGACAATTTGCACAAATTTTTCGAGCTCTTTGACTCTATCATAAGCAGGAGCTGCAGCCAGCGCGGCTCGACACATGTGAGCGATTCGCGCCGGATCGGCTGCGAGCTCCCGAATCACCTTCGCCACTTGAATGGGATCATCCGGATCGGCGCTCACGCTGAATCCCAGTTGTTCGCCCAGCGCTACCGCGTCGGTTTCGCGGGGCGCGACCGCTACGATCGGTTTGCCAGCTGCCAGAATTCCGTACATCTTACTCGGTACCACCACGCCTTCCAGGCCGCGCTTCACCGTGATCAAATGGGCATCGGCGGCCGCCAGCACTGAAGGTATTTTGCTGCCGGGGAAAAAAGGCAAGAAACGTATGTTAGCCGCTCCCTGCGCGGCGGATTCCAGTTGTGCGCGTTGCGCCCCTTCGCCCACGAAGACCAGGCCGATGCCATCGCGTGTGAGCTGCCGCGCCGCGGCGATCAGCGTTTCCCACGCGCCATAAAAACCGATATTCCCAGCGTGCAGCAGCACAAATGCAAAATCGCCGCGAATGGCTCGGATCACCTCGTCGTCAAGCTGCGACTCCTGCGTTTGTTGCGCTTTTCCCGGAACAATTTCCGTACCGTCGCGCACAATTTCAATCTGCTCGGCGCGCACACCTTTGCTAAGTATGCGGTTGCGCATATCTTCGCCGAGCACAATCACTTTCGTAGCGTGCCGCAGCGCCCAGCGATGCAGCTTTTCCCATATTCGCGCGAGCAATCCCGGCGCGACAATCGAGCCGCCCACCGCCATGTCCGGATACATGTCGCGAATATTGTAGAAATATGGTTTCCGCTTCAGCAGCGCCACCAGCGCTCCGGCGATTCCCTCAAAAGGAGGATCGGTCATCGCTACTACCGCGTCGCATGGCATAAACAGCGCGCGCGGAATCATCAACGTGGTGTAGCTCAGATAATTCAGCACGCGTTTTTTCATATTGAAGCGCGGAAAATCCGTGGAGCCAACGCGCACGATACGCACGTTTCCGTTTTCTTCGGTCTGGAAAAGCCGCCATGCGCGTCGTCCAATCGGATCGTAGGACGGCCGTCCGCACAGAATGGTCACGGCGTTTTCCCGCGCCAGCGCATTCACTACTGTTTCCGTCATTTTTGCCGTGGCGGACGTATCCGGCGGATAATAAAGGTTCAGCAGCAGAATGCGCATCGAACGATTGTACATGCGGACAACGTCACATCTGACGCAGCAACGGCCGCATCGCGAAGGGCATTACGAACGTTGCCGAGGGACAAATTTTCCGAACACCGGTGGCCATTTGGGTGTCTTATAAGGTATGCAAACACGCTGGAGCATGATCCTGCCCATCATCGGCCTCATTCTGTTTGCGGCTGTCAGCTACCGGTCTATGCCCTTGAATGAGCATGAGCAAGAGGCTCCGCGGAAGTACTACTGGTGGTCTTCCTTGCGCCTGGATTCCGACCCCTTGAATCATAATCCAGAATTGACGGCGCCCTGCGCGAACGATAAGCAGAACTGCTCGAACGGCGAGTTTCCGAACGTGAAAATTAAGCCGCTATGGTTGGATCGTTTACTGATAATTTCCGCGTTGCCGGCATTCCTCGTGGGCGCGGTGATAGTCGTAATCCTCAGCAAACTCGGACTCGATGAAGTGCGCACCTTCATGGTGTCCATGCCCGTACTTCTATTCGTCTGGTATTACTTCGCCGGCTGGCTGATCGAACGCTGGAGTTACCGCCGCGGACAAGGCAAAGGGATCGAGCTGAAAATTAGCTGATTTCTAACTCTGCTCGGCCGCTGCTGCGATTGTTGTTCGCCCTTTGGAATTCGGATCTTCCCGCGTAATCAAGAAATCACCCAGCACCAGAGCGTCCATCTGCGTACGTGAAAAACAATCGATGGCTTCCTGCGGCCTGCAGACGATGGGTTCGTTGTCGTTGAACGACGTGTTCAATACCACGGGCACGCCGGTTTGCTCTTCGAACGCGCGAATCAGCTTCCAGTAGCGCGGATTCGCGGCCTGCGTCACGGTTTGCAGACGGCCGGTGCCGTCCACGTGAGTGGGCGCGGGGATTTTGTCGCGCATTGCGCGTTTCACGGAATAGGCCATGGTCATGAACGGCGAAGGATGTGATTGTTCGAACCATTCGCCGGTTTTTTCCGCAAGAATGGAGGGCGCGAACGGCCGGAAGATTTCCCGGTGTTTGATGCGGCGATTCAGGATTTCTTTCATTTCCGGGCGGCGCGGATCGGCCACAATACTGCGATTGCCCAGGGCGCGCGGTCCCCACTCGGCGCGTCCCTGGAACCATCCGAGAATTTTTCCATCGGCGAGAAACGCCGCGGTTTTCTTGAGCAATTCTTCTTCGGGCAGTTCGCTGACCGTCCAGCCATTTTCCGAAAAACGCGACGACTTTACCGCCGCGCGGATTTCGTCGCGCGAAAATTCCGGTCCCCAATATGCATGCTCCATCATAAATTCGCGTGGATTACCCAGAACCTGATGCCAGATATACTGCGCTGCGCCGACGGCCAGCCCCGCATCGCCCGCCGCTGGATGCACATACACATTCTCGAAGCCGGTGTTCGCGGGAATTTTTCCGTTGGCCACGCAGTTGAACGCCACTCCGCCGGCGAGACACACCGAGCTCATTCCGGTCTCTTCCTGCAGCCGCCGCAGCATGCCCAGATACACTTCTTCCAATCGCGCTTGCAGCGAGCACGCCAGATTTTTGTGCCGCTGTTCGATCGGCGCCGCCGCATCGCGCACTGGCCCAAGCTTCCGCGCCATGGCATCCGAATACAATTTCCCGAGAACCGGTGTCTTGTCCGCTTCTGCCCAGGTCATCTCTGGGCCAGTGCGGTGATGCGTGAAATATT
The DNA here is from genome assembly GCA_963732135.1 of uncultured Acidobacteriota bacterium. GTDB lineage: Bacteria > Acidobacteriota > Terriglobia > Acidiferrales > UBA7541 > Acidiferrum. Next base: position 367,252 of record CAVSYC010000005.1, on the reverse strand, counting down.
CCAGGCCCAGATGGAACCGTGTTCCATTCGAATGCACGATGTCGCGAAATTCCGGCAGAAATTCCGGCTCGCCGTACGCGCCAAGCCCCATCACCTTGTATTCATCGCCGAATTTCAGGAAGCCGAGGTACTGCGTGACCGCGCTGTAATAAAGCCCCAGCGAATGTGGAAACGCGATCGAACCGTGAATGTTCATGCGCCGTTCAAAACCCGCGCCCCACATCGAACTGGCAAAATCGCCCAGCCCGTCGGCGGAAAGCAGCGCCGCCTCTTCGAACGGCGAACAAAAAAACGTGCTGGCAAGATGTGCGACGTGATGCTCGACGCGATGGAACGTCGCAGGAAGTTCTGTCGCGTCAATTTCGAACGCAGCGGCCAGCGCTTCGCGAATGCCGGTAAATTTCGCCAGCACTTTCATTCTTTCGCGCGCGAAAGACGGCATTCGTAACGCGTAGAAAAGTTTTGTACCCAGCCGTGCGTAAGGATTCCGCGGCACCGCCACGTGATGCACGTCCTTCAACGCGATTCCCGCCGCTTGCAAGCAATAGCGAATCGCGGCAGCCGGAAATCCTGCCGCATATTTCACGCGGTTAAAGCGCTCCTCCTCCACCGCGGCAATCAGTTTTCCGTCGCAAAGAATCGCCGCCGACGCGTTGCCGTGATACGCATTTATGCCAAGAACATTCATGGTCGAACTTGAGTGTACCGCAGGAACAGGAGCGATTAGGAGGTAGGGCTCGACTCCTGTCTTCTTGCCCATTCATACAAAACAAACAGCGACCACGGGCGAGACCAGGACGTTTTTCCAGAGAGGAATGCGTTCCACACCGACTTAACGCCGTCTGGCTTGACCAATGCAGAGAGTGGCTCAGGCACCGAAGCAAAACTTTTTTCCATCCGCGGCTTCAGCGGCCCCCGCAGCCACTCTTCCCAAGGCAACGTAAAAGTACGTTTTTTCTGTGAAGTGATTTCCGCCGGCAATAAATCACCGAGCGCTTCCACCAACAATGCTTTTTGCACGCCGGATTTTCTGCGCGCGGCGTCGGGAAGCGCGGCGACGAATTCCACCAACGGCGTGTCCAGCAGCGGTACGCGCACTTCAAGCGACCGCGCCATGCTCACCGAATCCGTGTCCCGTAACAACGTGCTGGCCATATAAGTTCGCAACTCCAGCCAACTGACGGCCTCGACCGGATCCATGTGCTGTGCTTCGTCCGCCGCCAGCTGCAGCCAGCCCAGCCAGGTTGGCTCAAGCGTGTAACCGTCCGCGGCCAGTGTGCTCGGCCGGAATCGCGGTTCAATCAACTTTTCGATTTCTCCCGGCGGAAACAGCGCTCGCGCGAAAAAATATGGATGAGGCAAGCGTTCCGGGTTCCGCCACGCCGCCGTCGCTTTCGTCGCCGCGTCCGGTGAGCGCCCGGAAGCCAGCAGCGAACGCAACATTCCCGACGTTGTGCCGCGCAACACCGCCGGCACAAATTTTGCCGCCGTGGCCAGTTGCGAAAGTCTCGGCGTGTCCGCAAAAGTGGAATATCCCGCAAACAATTCGTCGCCGCCCAATCCCGAAAGCGCCACTTTCAATCCCACTTCGCGTGCCGCCCACGATACAAAATACGTGTTGATTCCATCCATCGTCGGCTGATCGAGAGCCGCAAGCGCTTCCTCTAGCCGCGCAGGAATCGCACTGCCATCCAGCGGAAGTTCCCTGTGCTGAGTGCCGCAGCGCTCGGCAACCACGCGCGTCAATGCCGACTCGTCGTATGCAGTACCCGGGAACGACAGCGTGAAACTCTGAATTCCTTTGTGTTCGCGTCCCGCCAGAGCTGCGATCGCGCCGGAATCCAGTCCGCTGGACAGAAATAATCCCACCGGAACGTCCGCGATCAAGTGCGCGCGCACGCTGTCTTCCAGCAACGGGCGCAGCGCCGTCGCCGCAGCTGAAAAGCTGCGTGGACGCTTGGTATCTTTTGCAGCTGGACTCCTCCGCGGATCCCACCACGGATGCGGGCGCGGCAGACGCCGCCGGTCTGGAATGTAAACTGACACGCGATGCCCGGGCGCCAGCGAAAATACGCCTTCGTACATCGTTACAGGGTCGCTGACGCTGCCAAAAAGCAAGAATGACGTAAGCGCATCCTGCGAAATCTGTTTGGCCGCAATTCCGCTGGCCATCAACGCGCCCACTTCCGAAGCAAATGCAAATCCTTCCGAGGTCTGCGCGTAGTACAGCGGCTTGATACCGAGTGGATCGCGCGCAAGAAACAACAGCGGACCGGACGTGTAATGCTTGCGAAAATCCGCAATCGCGAAGGCGAACATTCCGCGCAGCTCGCCCAGGCACTCTTCGCCCCACTCTTCCCAGCCGTGTACCAGAATTTCGGTGTCTGATTGCGTGGAAAAACGATGGCCCAGGCGCGCCAGCCGATCCCGCAGCTCCCGATAGTTGTACAACTCGCCGTTGAAGATTACCGCGACGTCATGCGCTTCGTTCCAGATGGGTTGATTTCCGCCGGGCAGGTCAATGATGCTCAACCGCCGCATCCCCAGCGCCAGCCCTGGCGCTCGCGGATCGTTCACCAAAAAACCTTCGCCGTCCGGCCCGCGATGAAGCATCGCCGTAGCCATTGTACGTACGCGTTCGGCTGCCTCTCCGCTTCTGTTCAGGAACGCGACGCCGCAGATTCCGCACACGCGATTACTTGATCTCCGGTGTATTGAAGAGCGCCGCGCCCGCGCGCGCCAGGTGTGAACGCAAGTGGAAGCGTGAAATTTTCAGGCGTCGATCCGCATACCAGGCAAGGAACTGCCTCAGCAGCAGCAGAAATAATGTCGCAAACGTGGCGGTCGCAAGCGCAAAAAACGATTCGCGCTCCAGCAGCAGACTCCAGTCCACTTTCTCATCCCATCCCGGGTATATGGCATCCAACACTCCACGCAGCTTCAGTCCGTCGAGTGGAAGCCGCGCTACGCGCACATGTGCAAATTTCTCGTAATTATATGACGGCGGATATCCAGGAACTCGGCCGATTGCCTCCGCGAAACTCTGTGGATTTTGCAGCTCCTTTCGCGTAAGCATCTCGCCTTTCGCGTTTCGCATTACGATCCGATAGGTTGGATCCACTACAATCCAGCGCCCGTTCAGCAGTACCTCCGCCACAACGTGTTTGGTGTTGCGCTCCGGAGAGAGCAAAAGCAGCCTGCGTACTTGCAAATCAGCGCTTCGCGCCAGATTCAGAAAAGCATTCGTCGCGGTTCCGCATACCGAGAGCAATTGCTGGTAATTCAGCGTTGTTTCCGGATCGCGTTCCGCCAGCCCGCTTGGATTCGGGTCCGCCGATCGCGGTGGACCTTTGCGCATCCACTGCAGAATCGCATCAACCCGCTGTTCCGGCGTGGCGTTCGATGGAATAATCGCATCGCTGAAGCCGTCCAGATAATCGCGAACCGAGTGCTCCCAACCAGCCGAATACACCAAGGCTATCAACGACGCGACCATGGCTATGTTCACGGCGCGCCACACGACCCGAAACAGATTCTGCTTCATCTTGGAACCAAATCCTTAGTCTTGACTTGCAGATTGTCCAACGACCGGAGGCCGCGCCGCAAGCTCAGCGTATATCTGTTCCATAGCGTACACCGGCTCTTCCCAGCCAAGCCGCCTGGCCACCCTTCGGCCGCCATCTGACAAACGGAGGCGCAATTCTGAGTTGCTCAATATCGCTTTGACGGCTTCTGTGATCGCCTCGGTTTCATGTGCAACCACCAGCGCCGCGACTCCCTTAAGTAGCGGAGCGACTCCGCAATTCTCGGTTATGACCACTGGTGTGCCGCACCCTGCAGCCTCTGCCGCCGTGTTGCCAAAATTTTCATTCTGTGAAGGCAGAACGAACACGTCGGCATCGCGATATGCCGCCCACTTCATGTCTCCAAATACGGCGCTGCTGAAGACCACGCGCGAGTCCACCGCTCTTTCGCGCGCCAGCTCTCTCAGGCGTCCCTGCATTCCGGATTCGTCGGGACCGGCAAATGCCAGCCACACTTGTTTTCCGGCGATGCTTTCCGGAAGCCGGGCAAAACTCTCAAGCAGCAGATCAGGGCTTTTTTTCTCGGAGAGCCGTCCCAAAAACAAAATCAGCAGCGCATGCGCCGGAACACCATAGGTGCTTCGGAATCGTCCCCGCTCCGGCAATTCCCGCGGCGCCACTACTCCGTTCCGTCGCAACACGATTTTCGAACGAGAAATTTCTCCCGCGGCAAGTTCCTCCACTTCCTGCTCTGCCGTGGCAATCACCGCCGATGCTCCGCCGAGCATTTCTTTTCCCCACCGCGCGTGATACACGCGCTTAAGAAAAATACTTCGCACGATTGGTACAAACATTCCAATCGGCTCGACGGCATAAGGAATCTTCTGCACGCGGCACTCACGCGCCACTGCCGGCCCCAGCAAATCGTACAGTCCGAAAATATGCACCGCATCGAAGCCGGCCAGCCGAGCCCGGCAATATCCCGCAATCGCTGGATTCCAGGTCGCCGCCCGGTAGCGGAACCACGTCGGCAAATACACGCTCTGCACACCGTTCATTTCGCGTGTCCATCCGAACGTGGAGCGCTTGATTTCACCCGCATTTTCTCCGGACACCGACGCCGCAGCTCGCGATTCCAGGCCCCAGTCCACGGTTAACACCGTCACATGATGTCCGCGCTGCGCCAGCCCGGTGGCCAGCGCTTCCACCTTCACTGGCGGCCCGCCGAATTCATAAAACGGCGCGTAGGATTGCGTGACGTTCAGGATTCGCATAACTCCCGCAGAATTTTCCGGAACGATTTCGCAAACACGCTGAAGCGAAATTCATTTTCCACGCGTTGCTTGCCGCGCCGTCCCATTTCCAGTTCCAGCGCGGGATCGGCCAGCAGCGTTTCGATCGCTGTCGCCAGTTGCGCTGTGTCCCCGTGCGGCACCAGGTAACCCGTTTTTCCGTCGTCAATCACTTCTGGCGCACCGCCATGTGCTCCGCCAATCACCGGTTTTCCGCACGCCATCGCTTCCAGATACACCAGCCCGAATCCTTCGCCTTTGCTGGGCAGCGCGAACACCTCGCAATGCGCGTAGCAAGCCGCAAGCTCCGCGTAGCTCAGTCCGGAAAGAAAATGTACGTGACGTTCCACGCCCGTTTCTTCCGCCAGGTCTTCCAGCCATTCGCGATCGTCGCCATCGCCCACTGCCGCCAACTGCAGCTCGGGAAAGCGCGGCAACAATCGCGGCAAAGCCGTGATCAGCGTGTCCATTCCTTTGTAGCGTTCATCCGCGCGCCATCGTCCCACCGTCAACACCACTCGTCCTTCTGGGAAATTTGCTGGAGTGGCCGACTTTGCGGCGTGCGGCGCCAACGCTTCGAACTGCGGATCCAACGCCCATGGCAACACGCGAATTGTTTCCGTGGCAACTCCTTGTACCGCCGCGACCTGCTCCGCCGTGTACTTGCTTGGCGCCAGCACCACGCTTGCGCCGCGCAGCGCTGTTCGCCGCAGCCGTGTCAGCGGCTCCCACACTTCCACTCCGTGCGTACAGATAATGGATTTCACCCGCGGCGCCGTAAAACGCATCGCGCGAGCCACCGGCGCCAGATTCGGATGTCCAGCCACAACCAATTTAATCTTGCTTTTGCCTTTGCTGACGGGCCGCCGCGCGGCGCGAATTGCCGTCAGCAAAAATCTGCCCTTGGCCCGCTCGCACCCCGTGAAAACAATTTCCCGCTCCGCTACCTTCAGCCGTTTGAGTTCCGGCCCATCATTCAAGCTTAAAATACGGCATTCCATTCCCCTGCTCGCCGCAAATTCCGTCATCACCGATGCCAGGTGCCTCCCGGCACGCTGCACTCCGCCGGGCGCATCCAGTTCAGGAAAGAGTCCAATCAGCACGCGCCGAGTCTGCCTTGAGCGCTTTTTCTTCGCAAGTGTTTCGTCATTGAGATTTTCGTCATCGGGAACCTCGTAAGGAGGCGTCACCGCCAATCAGCGGCACCAGTTCTTCCATCTGGTCCAGATAAATGTCCGCTGGATGCATTTGCCGGTCATGCGTGCCGAAGCCGAAATTCACGATCGCAGAAACCATTCCCGCATTGCGCGCCGTTTGCACATCTACTTCTGAATCGCCCACCATCGCGGCCTGCGGCGCGGCGATTCCAAGTTCACTTAGAATCGCATTCGCTCCCAGCGGGTCGGGCTTCTTCGTGGCAAAACTGTTTCCGCCATAGATCGCGCGGAAAAATCCTGCCAAACCCAGCCCTTCTAAAATTCGCACGCTGATGTTCACCGGCTTGTTGGTCAGCACTGCCATCGGCACGCCGCGCAACTTTTCCAGCGTATCGCGCACTCCAGGATACTCCTTCGTGAAATCCAGCTTGTGCACGTCGTAATGCGCCAGGAAAAATTGCAGCGCGCTTTGCAGGTCTGTTTCGGAGGCAGCTCCGCCCAGCGCGCGGCTGATCAGGATTGGAGCGCCAGATCCCACATAGCTGGCCAGCAAATCCTCCGGCAACACCTCGCGCCCCGTTTCGCGCAGCGTGGCGTTCACGCTTCGCACCAGATCCCGCTTCGAATCAATCAGCGTGCCATCCAGATCGAACAACAGCGCTTTTACTTCGCCGCGAAATTTATCGGTCATATCTTTTTATTTTAATACGCGCGTCGCATTCTCCGCTGTTCTTCGCTTAAAATGTTAGTTTCCACAATCGTGCTGAAGAGCACCGGAGAACTCATGGCCCAGGTATTCCCGTTTCGCGCGTATCGCTTCAATCCGGAGCTCGCTCCCTTCGAACGGGTTCTCACTCAGCCCTACGACAAGATTTCTCCCGAGCGTCAGGCCGAATACTACGCCATGCATCCGCAAAATCTAATCGCAATCGAAAAAGGGCTCGCCTATCCTGACGATTCACCGCAAAATAACGTCTATATCCGCGCTGCGGGCAAGGTGGACGAGTGGATTCGCGATCACATTATCGTCCACGATCCAGCGCCCGCTTTCTATTCCTACACGCAGGAATTCACCGTTCCCGGCACTGCCGAAAAGCGCACCCGCCGCGGCTTCATTGGCGCAGGCCGGCTCGAAGAATATTCCGCCGGCGTGATTTTCCGCCACGAACACACTCTTTCCGGCCCAAAGGCCGATCGCCTCGAACTGCTTCGTCACACGCGCACGCACACAGGCCAGCTTTTTATGCTGTATTCCGACCCACAGCAGCGCATCGAAAAAATTCTCGACGAAACACAATGCTCCGCGGCTCCGGTTACCGAACTCGCCGACGAATACGGTGTAATCCATCGTCTATGGGTGATTACACATCCGAATCACGTCCAAGCCATCCAGCACGTGATGGCCGATCAAAAGTTGGTCATCGCCGACGGCCACCATCGCTACGAAACCGCCCTCAATTACCGCAACGAACGCCGCGCCAGCGCATCATCGCCCGATCCCAACGCCGACTTCGAACGCTCCATGATGACTTTGGTCAACACTCGCGGCCAGGATCTGGTCATCCTCGCCGGCCATCGCGTCGTTGCCAATGTCCTCGATTTTTCCTGGTCCGCCGTGCGCCGCTACCTTGAGCCATGGTTTGCATCGGAAGTTTTTCCCTTTGCCAACGACTCCGAAAAAGAACTGGCTCGCGCGAAATTCCTCGCGCGCCTCGCTGCCACCATCAAACAGCGCTCCATCGGAGCGTATCCGGCCAGTGCGGAAGGGAAGCGCGCTTTTTATCTTTTCCATCTGCGCCCCGGCGCCGACTTGGCGCAGTTGCTTCACAGTGTTACGCCGCTGCAGCGCGATCTCGACGTCGTTCTTCTCCATGACGGCATTCTGGAACCGGCCCTGGGCATCACTCTGCAAGCCGCCACCAAAGAAATGAATCTCACCTACGAACGCGAAGCCGGCGCCGCCATCGCCGCAGTGGATTCCGGCCGAGCGCAAGTTTCCTTTCTGCTCAATCCCGTGGACGTCGAGAAGGTCATGGAAATCGCCACTTCCAACGAGGTCATGCCGCAAAAATCCACCGACTTCTACCCAAAACTCCTAAGCGGCATCACCATGTACCGCATCGAGCCCTAGCCCGTTTGTCTTTCCTCTGTATGTCGCAGCGGCTTACCGCTGCTCTTTCTTTTTCCGTTGTAGGGGCCGCCTTCCGGGGCGCGCCGCTTTTCCCAGATAGATGAACTGCTGCCCCTCGTCACTCTGTCATCTGGTCCTTCGGCGCTTCTGCGCCCGAAGGACCACGATCAGCAAACCTTGCGCCGTCTTCCGTCAATAAAAAAGAGGCGTGCCATAGCACGCCTCTTCAAAACTTTCCCTCAGCTAAACGGCAGCAGCCAACTACTTCGAAAAACTCGCCACCGCTTCCGCTTCCGTGTTCGAAACGTCAAACACCGTCAGCAGCTTGGTAATCTGCAACACTTCCTGGAATTTCGCTCCCAGGTGGCACAACCGCAAAGACGCGCCATCTTTCTTCGCCGTGTGGTGCGAAGCCACCAATGTGCCCAGGCCCGCGCTGTCAATGAACGTAATATTGTTCATATTCAACACGATTTTTTTCTTGCCCTCGGCCAAAAGCCCTTTCACTTTTTCGCGCAGCGCGTTGCTCTCTTCGCCCAGCACGATTCGTCCGTCAAGCGCAACCACCATCACGCCGTCCACTTCGCGTTGACTCATTTTCAATGCCACGTTGTTTCCTCCTCGCGGGTTTCAGGGTTTGTACTTACAAACCCTGACACAAAAAATCGGAAAGCGGGTCCGGCGGCAACCACTTCCGGAGCCCCGAATCATACCATTAGTTAGTAGTAGTCCGCGCAAGACATGTAATAGCCGCAGACGGTGCATACCAGCTTGCAGCGCCGCGACTCCAGCCGCCGCGAGCAGACCGGGCAAAACCGCGAAGCATCCTCATAAACCGGAGCTTGCGATGCATTCCCTGCAGAAATAGCCCCGAAGCCCGAGGAATCGTAACTGGGCTCTTTTTCGACCCGTTCCCCAAGCACCTGCGAATCGCTGGTTGCCTTTACGCCCTGTCTCACGGCGAAATCGTTATAGCACAACCTGACCCAACCCGGTAGCGGGCACAATACCCATGCAACTGCCGGCCCCGGCTGCTCTCCGGTCTCAATCCTTCGGGCTCCACGCGCCCTGAATCAACTCCCGTGAAAATCCCGGCGGCACAGCCTGATCGCACGCATACCGGTACAGCGCCGCGTTGAAAATTCCTTGCACCGCCGAACTCATCACCGACAGCAACAGGAAGTAAGCGCCCATCACGATTCCGCCAACCAGTACCGCTCCCGGGCCATACAGCCGCACCGTAGCGAACCACAACGCAAATCCCGGGATCATCAATACAAAAAACACCAACCCCAGGCTGAACCCGCCAACCACTCTTTCTCCCCACGTTTCTGTGAACAATTCCGCTGATCGATACAGCGCCGCTCCCGGCGACATATCTTCAAACGCCAGCACTGGCACCACAAAGTAACAAGCCACGTTCCACGCCACGCCAATGATTCCAATCACGATTCGGCCGATAAAACTCGCCCGTTCCGAAAGCATCCGCAACGCCACTCCTACCGTCGCAGCCACGAACGCCCATTGCAGGATCACCCACTTGCGCTGCCATGCCAGTTGCAATCCCTGATCGAACGTCCACGCTCCTCCCGTCAACCGGCTGTTCGCAACGCCCACCAGCGCCACGTTGAAAAACACGATCACAAAATAATTCGCCAAATACACTACGAACATCGCCGCCGCAAATTCCGGCGATCTCGAAAAATGCTGAAAATTCTGCGACGTAATTCCCGCTGCCCGCAACGCTGGCAGAAATAGCGCTATCCCGCTCAACCCCAGCAATGCTGTCACGATCACGCAACTGATGCCGGACAGCACCGGAAACAACATTAATTGCTTATCCGCCCACAAAATCGCAAAGCTCTGCTCGACCAGCTCCCAGCTTCGAGAAAATCTTCCCATGGAGCCCTCCCTAAAACTCGAATCTATCGATTGTTAGCCATAAATCGTGCGGGGAACTTCCTGCCATCTTCCCAAGATTAACCGTAAAAAACCAGCCGTTCCTCTCCACCGGCTTCCGAGGACTCTGAACATCATTCTGGCGCGCCCTTTTCAAAGCAAAGACGCCGCCACTTGGCTACAATTCACTCCTGCATGCTCGCTCTCTCGCAAACAGCCCTCCCGCTTTTCGCGCAAACCGTGTCTCCCGCTGTACGCGCGGAGCTGCGCTGGGAGTTCGTCAACATCGCCGCCGCGATTGCTCTCTTCTCCGTCGCTCTCGTCGCCATCGCTCTTTTCTTCTTTCGTCGCAAGACGCGCGACCTCACCCTGATTTACTTCGGTATTTTCTGCAGTATGTACGCCATTCGCCTGCTGGCCGAGATGCGCGTCTTCCGTGCGCTTTTTGATGAGCCGCGCACATTTTGGGCACAGCTGAACTGGATCATCACCTGCACGATTCTGGTTCCTTTTGGATTTTTCTTTTATCACGTCTCCAGCGCTTATCTCAGAAGGTTCTTTCGCTGGATTTTGGCGGCGCAGACTGGCTTCGCGCTCTTCGGAGTTTTTGCCGCTGCACTCGGCTTCAGTCTGGCAAAGCTCCACATCGCCAACAATTTCGTCGTTCTCACCACGTGTATCGTCACCGTGCTCTTCTTGATTTTCGACCGCTGGCGGCAGGGACCGAATAGCTCAGCCAACCATGAAATGCGGGTCTTTACCGTAGGCCTTATGGTTTGGTTTCTGTTTATCGCACAAGCCAATCTCAGGGGCCTGCAACTTATATCGGGGAATAATTGGGAGTTCCTCGGCTTCCTGGTGTTCGTTGGCTGTCTCGGTTACATCTCCGGCTATCGTATTTTTGCCAACGAGGAACGGCTTCTCGCCATCAGCAAAGAGCTCGATATCGCACGCCGCATTCAATCCTCCATTCTTCCGCAAAGCGTCCCCGCCCTCGCAGGCCTCGAAGTTGCCACGCGCTACGTGCCGATGAGCGCCGTCGCAGGCGATTTCTACGATTATCTTTTTGTCGACGAAAAGCGCCTCGGTATCCTGGTCGCCGATGTCACCGGACACGGCGTACCCGCCGCTCTGATCGCTTCCATGTTAAAAGTTGCTTTTGCCGGTCAAGCTTCTCACGCTCACGATCCCGCGCGTGTTCTCGCCGGCTTGAATCTCGCCCTCTGTGGCAAGTTTGAAGAGCACTTCGTCACTGCCGCTTATCTTTTCGTCGATTTGGAAAAAAGTCTGCTGCGTTATTCTGCCGCAGGTCACCCGCCACTCATGCTGGCTGCGCGCACCGAGGAAACTGTCCGGGAAATTGAACAAAACGGACTCATGCTTGGCCTGTTCCCTGAAGCAACCTATTCATCCGTGGAAATTTGCATCGCCAGCGGGGACCGCTGTCTCCTATACACCGACGGAGTTTTCGAAGCCAGTAACGCCGCGCGAGAGGAATTTGGCAAATTGCGCTGCAAAGAATTTCTGGAATCCCATCGCCTTCTTCCGGCCGCTCGTTTTGCCGATGATCTCCTTACTGCCATCGCGGCGTTTTCCGGACTCAACGCCAGTCGTGCGCAAGAGGACGACATTACCTTGCTCGTTCTCGACTTCCAGCCTGCGGATTCACACGCTCAGTGATTGCTATTTCCTGTCCTGGTTACCTTCCTGGTCGGCGCCGGTAATCTTTGCTGATTCACGCCACCGGTAAAAAAACGGGATCCCGCCCACAATCACCAGCAGCCCCAGTGTCGAGCGCACTGGCCGCACCATCCACAAGTTCCCGGTAAGCGCCACCGCCGCAAGCAAGAAAATCGCCGGAGACAACGGGTATGCCCACGCGCGGTACGGCCGCAATAAATTCGGCTCTCTCACGCGCAATCGAATCAACGCAATCGCCGTCAACGCGAAGAAAATCCACACCGCAAACACGAACAGCGAATACAGTTCCTCGTACGTTCCGCTCAGCGCCAACAGCGCCGCGATCGTTCCAAGAAAAATCAGTGCGCCGGTCGGAGTGCGAAATGAAGGATGCAGCCGTTTCGAAAATTGAAAGAAAACTCCATCGCGAGCCATCGCGTACGGTATACGCGCGCCGGTCAGTATCACCACGTGCAGCGCTCCCAGCGCGGAGATGGCCATCGCAATCGTTAACAAAACCGCGCCCCGCGAACCGCCGAACCGGCCGCCAAACGACTGCACCACGTCCGATGCCACATGCTGCGATTGCGCCAGCGCCGTGAACGGCAAAATCCGGAAATAAATCACGTTCGCCAGCAAATACAAACCGCACACCGTAAGCAATCCCATGATGATCGCTCGCGGAATATTTTTCTGCGGCTGCGCAATCTCTTCTCCCACATCGCCCAGATCGTTGAATCCGTTGTACGCCCACATCGCCGGAACCAGCGCCGTCAGCAACGCGGCAATCGTTCCTGTGCCAAAAGGCGCCACCGCAACAACCGCGCCGCCTGCGCTACTCGCGTGTTTCCCGAAGACTAATCCCGCCGCCACGATCACCAGAATCGTGCCTATTTTCATTGAAGTAAGCAGCACCTGAATCGCTCCGCCCAGGCGCACACTCAAACAATTGAACGCCGTCACCGCGATCACCGTCAGCGCCGCCAGCGGCTGTGCCGCCGTAAAAGAAAACTCGTATCGTCCAAAATGTGCCGTAAACAGCGGCGTCATTACAACCGGGAACAAAAATCCCATGAACCGCATAAAGCCAGCCGCCAGCGTGGCCATCGCCACCGGCCGCTCCAGAAACGAACTCATCCACCCGAAAAGAAATCCCCACACCGAGCCAAGTCCACGGCTCAGGTAAACATACGGCCCACCCGCTTTCGGAAACGCCGCGCCCAATTCCGCGTAGCAAAACGCTCCGAACAGAACGATCACGCCACCGATAATCCACGCTGCAAACACCAGCCTCGCGGAGCCGACGGTGCGCGCCATGTCGCTGCTCACCAGAAAAATTCCCGTGCCAATCGTGTCGCCTATGACGATCGCCGTCGCCGACCACAACCCCAGGCCACGAATCAACTCCGACCGCTCCGGTGTCGCCGATGACTCCGGCAAGCCCTGACGCGCAGTCAATTCGCGATCGCTCTCGCTCATAAAAGTTCCCAGAGCCTACTATCAGTGTCACAACCGGTCAACGAACGTATTTCTAGAGGAAAATTTCGCGCGCATACCGAAAGCAAACTTCGTCATTCCGGCTGTCCCGCGCTTCGCGGGGAGCGCAGCGGCCGAAAGTTCTGTCCGTCCTTGTCGGAAGGAATCTCTTTCCCTCTTCGATCCAGGCGCAAAGAAGCAATCGCTCGCGGCGCCTGCAGCGCCCGGCAACGAACTCCGTAGCCGTTTCCTGCATTGCACGTTATCATCACCACACATGGCCACGCAGAAATCCATGCTCACCGAATTCCCCTGGGACTCACGCTACCAGGTCTCCGGCACATCTGCCGTCCTCACGCCCGCCCTGCTGCTCTATCCGGAAATCCTCGCCGCAAACATCGATCGCACCGTCGAGTTGCTCGGCGGCAATCCGGATCGCTGGCGCCCACACATCAAAACCGCCAAGCTCGGCTACACCCTGCACATGCTCGCCGCGCGTGGCATTCGCAATTTCAAATGCGCCACCACACTGGAATTACTAGTAGCTTGCCAATGCGGCGCGGCAGACGTTCTCCTCGCCTATCCATCAGTGGGCGCAAATGCGCTCCGCGTACTCGAAATCGCCGCGCAGTTCCCGCAAGTGCGCCTTTCCGTCCTCGCCGAAAACGAACGTCAAATCAACCAATGGCGCGGCAGCGGCGTAGGAATTTTTCTGGACATCAATCCCGGCATGAATCGCACCGGCATCGACCAGCACAACTCTGGCGAGGCACTCACGCTGGCGCGCGCCGTCGCCGCCAACAATCTGCACTTCCGAGGCCTGCATTATTACGATGGCCAATACGCCGGAACCGCCGAACCCCAACGCACCGAACAGACACACGCCGGCTACCATCACTTACTGAATCTTGTAAGCGATCTCGAACGCAGCGGCATCCCAGTCCCCGAACTCATAACCGCCGGAACGCCCACCTTCCCCTGCTCCCTTTCTTTCCAAGGCTTTCGCAGCGAGCAATTCACCCACCGCATTTCTTCGGGCACAATCGTTTATTGCGATGCCACCACGTTCGCGCAGGTTCCGGACTTGCAAGGCTATCGTCCCGCCGTCCTGGTGTTGGCGCGCGTCGTCAGTCATCCTCGCCAATACATCGTCACTTGCGACGCCGGACACAAAGCCGTCTCCGCGGACGCCGGCGTCCCCACCTGCCTCGTCGTAGGACATCCCGAACTCACTCCGCTATCTCCCAGCGAAGAACATCTACCTCTCGCCGTGCAGGAAGGCGCCGCCGCTCCGAATATCGGCGATCCACTCTTTCTCCTCCCCCGCCACGTCTGTCCCACCGTCAACAATTTCGACCACGCCATCCTCGCGCGCGATGGAGCCATTGACACCATAGAACAAGTCTCCGCCCGCGGCCACGAGCCACCACTTTTACGCACAGCACTAAAAGTTGTTTCAGTCTGACGTGAAGGTTCCGGTCTATCTGTTCGATCGTTGAGCCAACGGCCCTTCGCTCCGATGAATTTCACGATTTGAGAGGCCTTTTGCCGATCAGCTAGAATTATCCTTTGCAACAGGCGCATACCCATGAGCTTCGAACCGATTGAGAACTACGGCGTGATTGGCAATATGTGCTCGCTTGCCCTGGTAAGCGTAAACGGTTCAATCGACTTTCTTTGCTACCCAAATTTCGATTCTCCCACCGTGTTTGCCGCTCTACTCGATGATCAGAAGGGCGGCTGCTTTCAGATTCAGCCGCAGCTCGAAAAAAAGCGCGTGCGACAGCTGTACTTGCCGGACACGAACATTCTGCTCACGCGATTTCTCGCCGAAGAGGGCGTGGCCGAGCTGACTGACTACATGCCCATCGCGACCGAGGGCGCACAACCCAATGAACTTATCCGCACTCTGGCCGTGATCAGGGGCGAGATCAACTTCAAGGTGCGCTGCCAGCCGCGATTTAATTACGCGAAGTGTCAGCACACTGTGAGCATCGAAGACCGCTGCGCCATTTTTTCCCCGGCGAACCATGCCTGTCCGTCGCTGGCGCTGTACTCCACCGTTGCCCTCACACAACAATCCCAAGATGCAATCGCCAACTTCACTCTTCGCGCCGGCGAGAAAGTCACATTTGTCTTTGGCGCAGTCCGCCCAGAGGGTCAGCAACCCGAGATGGAATTCGTGGACCTGCGCTTCCACGAGACCGCGCGTTTCTGGAAAGGATGGATCGCGCAATCCAAGTACAAGGGCCGCTGGCGCGAAATGGTCAACCGTTCGGCTCTGCTGTTGAAGCTGTTGATCAGCCGGGAGCACGGATCGATCGTTGCCGCCCCAACATTTTCGCTGCCGGAACAACTTGGCGGACCGCGCAATTGGGACTATCGCTTCACCTGGTTACGGGATTCCGCGTTTACTCTCTACGCGTTGATTCGCCTCGGTTTTGTCGAAGAAGCCGAAGCTTTCATCAATTGGCTCAAGGGGCGGCTCGGTGACGATGCGCAGCGCGGACCGTTACAAGTGATGTACGGCATTGATGGCCGGCTGCAGCTCGATGAGCTGACGCTCGATCATCTGTCGGGATATGAAAATTCAAAACCCGTACGTATCGGAAACGCAGCTTACCAGCAGTTGCAGCTGGATATTTATGGCGAAATGATGGACTCCGTCTATCTGGCAAACAAGTATGGAGACTCAGTTTCCTATGCCGGGTGGCAAGAACTTCAGCAGATCCTGCAGTGGCTGGGCAAGAACTGGCAACGGCCCGATGAAGGCATATGGGAAGTTCGTGGCGGTCCGCGAGAATTCCTGCATTCGCGTTTGATGTGCTGGGTCGCTTTTGATCGCGCGCTCCGGCTTGCGCAGAAACGCTCTCTTTCCGGCCCGTTGGACTCTTGGCTGCACACCCGCGACGCGATTCGAAATGATATCTTTACGAATTTCTGGGATAACGATTTGCAATCCTTCGTGCAGTCGAAGGGTACCAAGAATCTCGATGCGTCCATTCTGCTGATGCCGCTCATGCGCTTCATCAGCCCGGTCGATCCGATGTGGCTCTCGACCATGAAAGCGATCGAAGCACGGTTAGTCGAGGATACCCTGGTCCGTCGCTACGAGGCCGAACGCACAAATGTGGACGGCATTCCCGGCGGCGAAGGCAGCTTCACTGCATGCTCCTTTTGGTACATCGAATGTCTGGCGCGCTCTGGCGAACTGGAAAAAGCCCAATTGTTATTCGAGAAACTCCTCGGATACGCCAACCATCTTGGGCTTTACTCGGAGGAAATTGGCCCAAGCGGGCAGCATCTCGGCAACTTCCCGCAGGCGTTCACGCATCTGGCGCTGATCAGCACCGCAACGTATTTGGACAGAGTCCTTTCCGGCAAGGACGACTCATTGTGGCGCTAGCCTTTTGCAGAACTGCCCCGGTCGCGCTACCGCTTCGCCAACAAGACCCGGAGGGTGCCCAGGTGTCGGGTTCACACCTGGGTCTTGAGGTTGACTCCCGCCCATCACAAAAAAATGTCGCCTCATTTTTCCGGTGGCTTCGCCATCGCGCTTTTGCTCAGGCGTTCGCTCTTCAATGAGCGGGATGACTGGATTCCTCCGCGCGAGACAATACATACGCCTCGATCGCGCGCACTTTATTTTCATCCAGCACATTCTTGAACGATGGCATGCCGCGTGACTCTCTCGCGCCTCCAAGCACAATGCTCGTGAACTGATGGTGTACTTCCGCGCTCGCATATCGCAGGTCGGGAAGCGAACTGGCGACCGCATCAATTCCATGGCATGGCATGCACTGCTCTGAAAACAGGAACTTGCCTTCGCGGACTGTCTCACGCGTTGCGTTCATATGAATCGCCGGTTTGGGCGGACCGTTGTGACCAAACGGAGGAATATCGAGTTTCGCGTTACCGCCGAGGGCGAATGTGAGGATTCGCCCGAATCCAGGCTTGGTGATTCCCCATCCCGGAAAATTTAAAAGGCCCGGCGATCCCCCCCATCCCGCCATCACCGTGACGTATTGCACTCCATCCACTGAATAAGTCACCGGCGGAGCCATGATTCCGGTCCCCGCGTTATACTCCCAGAGCTTTTTCCCGTCCGACGCATCGTACGCCACAAAAATCCCGTCGGACCGACCTTGAAACACAAGATCCCCCGCCGACGCAAGCACTCCTCCGGACTCCACACCAGAATGAGTCACATGCCAAACCTCGCGCCCTTCCACCGGATTCCACGCAACAAGTTTCCCGGCTGCTGCTGGAGCCGCCAGCCATTTCGCCACCAGCGGACCTTCGTAGCGCGCATCGTCCCCGATATTTATTTCGCCGGCAGCGTGCTTCCATTTGGGATTCGGCACGTGCAGAAAAGTGGTGCCCTCTTTTGCAGGCACGAAAACAACGCCGCTGGTCGGATTAAATGCCATCGCATTCCAGTTATGCGCTCCGCCTGGGTCAGGCGAAACCAGCACCGGATGGAAACCGTCGTAGCCCGAAGCTGATTCGATCGGACGTCCGCTCTTCGAATCGATCCCACTCGCCCACGTGATCTTGTCTACAAACGGTTTTGCCGAAATGAATTGCCCGGTCTCGCGGTCCAGCACATAAAAAAATCCATTTTTCGAAGCCTGCATAATGACCTTCCGCATCCCTCCATTAACCTTCAGGTCCGCGAGCATTAACGGCTGTGTGGCGTCATAGTCCCAGTTGTCTCCCGGAGTCACTTGAAAATGCCAAACCAATTCTCCCGTGCTCGCACGCAGAGCCAGAATCGACGCCAGATAAAGGTTGTCTCCCTCGCCTTCGCTGCGTAGCGCGCGATACCACGCGGTCCCATTTCCCGTGCCCGTATAAACCAAATCCAGTTGCGGGTCGTAAACAATCGCATCCCACGGCGTTCCACCGCCTCCCGCGGTCCACCATTTGCCGTGCCATGTTTTCGCTGCTTCCTCGAGTGCCTTCGATTCGAATCCCTTCGCCGGATCGCCCGGCACCGTATACGTTCGCCACATCAATTTGCCTGTCGCGCAGTCGTATGCGGAAATATATCCGCGCACCCCGTATTCCGAACCCGCGTTCCCGATCAGCACCATCCCCTTCGCAATCCGTGGCGCTCCTGTAATCGCGTAAGGTTCCGATTGGTCGACCGTGAGGATGTCCCACACCGGCGTTCCATATTTTGCATCGAGGGCGATCAGCCGGCCGTCCAACGTGCCGACGTACACCTTGCCGCCGTATAGCGCCACGCCGCGATTCACAACGTCGCAACAGATCATCTTGGCGCGGCTCCGCGGCACCTTGGGATCAAATGTCCATAGCACCTGCCCTGTCCGCGCATCCATCGCATACACCACGCTCCAGTCGCCCGTCGTGTAGATCATCCCGTTCACCACCAGCGGAGTCGCTTCCAATCCTCGATTCGTACCGAACTCATGGCTCCAAACCAGCCCAAGTTTCCCAACATTCCCCATATTGATCTGCTTCAAAGGACTGAACCGCTGCTCGTCGTTACTCCTCCCATGCATGCTCCAGTCATCCGAATCCCCACCTCCCCTCGTTGAGTCTGCGGAAGTCGATAACTTGCAACCACCGGAAATCACGCAAAGGCCCACACAAGCAAACCACAAGGCCAGAAGGCAGGCGCTACGCCGCATACTCACCACCATGTCCAGAATTTTTTCTTTAGTTCTCGCGACTTGGCCGAACATCACAAGCTGCGCGCAGATTTGCGCGACATTACACCTTAGAGAGAAGCGCGAGTCAAGCGATCAGCTTCAACGCCGGAATGTGGCTCTCGCTAATGGCCCACTCAAAGAGATTTAACGGTCGAGTGTTCTCTCACGTGAGCCGAAGAACGCGCCAAGGTGCCCCAGGAGCCGGCATCACACCTGGGTTGACTTCCGCCCTTCCGCCAATCATCAGCACGCGTTGACAATTCATATCTCTCACGCCCAGCTGCAGAACGCGAAAATTGGCCTCGCGTACTCCGGCGTACAGACAAGTCCGCCAGCACCAAGATAGATTGCTCTTCTAATGCAACATGCCGCAAAAGAAGACTGGTTAAAGCTCTGCGATCAAGCCGCAGTCGAGCAAGACCCCGAAAAATTTCTGCTGCTGCTCACCGAAATCAACGCTCGCCTGAAAGAAAAGAGACCGCGCCTCACCAACGTCGCCCCATCGCAACCAACACCACCGCAAAAGCCCAATTCCCAGTAGAGTCGGGCGCTCGACTACCAAAACGGAAGAAAATTGTTAGGGTGCCCAGGTTCAGACCACCGGCGCGGGTACCGTTGCCATCCTGGCAAATGAATCCGCACAAAACCGACGTTCTAAGCTTTTCGAAACCACGGACGCTGCCCGTACGATGAATCGTTCCGGTGAAGTCCGGGCATGCCCGAACGGGTAGCAGGTGATGAGTGTGAGCACGTCGTCGACGGTTGGTGCGAGTAGTTCCATGTCTTTCGGATCGACCACGCGAACGAAACTCACGGCATAGCTTCTTTCCTTGATGGACTTGGTCCGCCCGTCAAACCATGCGAGAAGGATTTCATCTCCAACTTCGATTTTTTCCAATGGCAAGAACCAGCTGTCGCGATGGCCGGCTAGCGCCAGATTTCCGTGCTCGCCGAAACCCGCTCCGTTCAGCATGTGCGCAGGGCCAAATGCCAGAGTGCGCGGCGTGGCACCTTCCAGCACGATTTCGTCGTAGCCCAGCCGCGGAATCCGTAGCCGCGCAATCGGCCGCATATCCGCATTGGGCCACGGCGCCTCCCATTCTCCGGTGCGTGTCTCCGTGTTCCACGACCGGCGAATCAGCGCACCGGCCAGCTTTCCTTTCGCCTGTTGATATGCGGCCCGGCTGGCCAATGCGCCGCCAAGGATCAGCAAAGCTATCGCAAGTAACCGCAGCGCCTTCACGATGCAGCTCCGAATCTACATACAACGATGAATACTGCCAGCCCGATGAGGAACAGCACCGCGCCCAGCATCCGGTAAAACGCATCGCTGGTTCCTGTTGCCGGAACGCTCCAAATTCCTTCCATCTGCCAGCCGGCCGGCAATTCACTCGGCACCGCGGTGGTATTCGATTGCCCGCCCGGATTCACGATTTTTTCCTCGACTGCAACGAGCGAAGTAAATTTCGTCACCAGCCGGTAGCGAATCGCATGCGCAATCACGTTGCTGCGAATCTCCTGCTGGCCGGCTTCGTCGGCTTTTGGCCAGCCATCCATCAGCTCTTCCACTTTTTGCCGCGCCCACACGGTCGTAATTCCAGGATGGAACACGGCAGCGCCGGTGTCGAACGGAATGGCCTTGTCGATCACTTCATCGCCCGCGCGGCCGGTCAAATGCGCCACGCCGTGCCGTCCTTTCGTAACGCGTCCATAAATCTGCACCGGCTGGCCGCTGAACAGGTCCGGCAAACGCTGCGGATAAACGTCCTCGACATCCACTCCTTCAAACGAAATCTTCAGGTCGGTCAGCACCGGGCTTTCGATTTTCTCGAATAGGCCAGTCATCTGTTTTTCGATTTCGTTGATGTCCGCGATGTGGGTGAATGTGCCGCGCCCGAATTGCGCCATCTTCGTCGCCAGATACAGATTCGGCGCGCTGCCGATGGCCACCGTGTAGAGGCGAGCCCCGCCGAGGTTCTGATGCATCGCCGCGAAAATTTCATCTTCGTTGCCGAGATCGCCGTCGGTCAGCAGCACGATATGCCTCAGGTAGCCGGGTATCGTCGGCTTTTGCATCAGGTGAATCAGCGCCGGCAGCATTTCGGTTCCGCCCCCTGCGCGCAGTCCATTTACATATTCACGCGCGATTTGCACGTGCTGCGGAGTTGGGGCCAGCGGAGCCGGAGCAAATTCGCTGTAGCCACTGCTGAATTGCAGAATGCCAAACCGGTCGCTCGGCCGCAGACGGTCCAGCGCCTGCAGCAACGCGGCGCGCGCCTGCTCGATCGACGTGCCTTGCATCGATCCGGACACGTCGATCATGTACAGCATTTCGACCGGCATGCGTTGCACCGGCTGCACGGCTGGCGGAAATGCGCTCAGCAGAAAATGTGTTTCGCCGGTATCGCCGCCCATGGAAAGAAACAGCGAAGCGTTTGTTTCGCGAGTTTGCGCCTGTTCGATCTCCAGCACAAAATCGCGATTGGGAATCGTCGCTCTGCCGACTAGTTCCACGTGCTGCTTGCCATGCGCTAGCGTGTCCGCTTTTACATCGTGTGAAATGCTAGCGACCGAACTGGTTGTGAATCCCGGGTCGAGATCGACCGAAATCGAAATGTCGTGTCCGGTGCGGGTTTGCGGGTTGCGCACCGAAGGAGTAATTCGCGAAGCGTCGGCAACGCGGTTGGTGTCCAGCGCCCAGCCCGTGCCTTGGTGACCCGTAGCCTCGGTTCCTGGAATGTAGCGCGGTCCGACAACCATCGGAAATTCCAGCCGTATTTTTCCGTCCTCCCACTTCAGCGATTGAACGTAGCGTAAGCGAATCGCAATCTGATCGCCGGGCATAATGTTCGCAACCGACGCGGTGAAAATGTTGGGCCGCTCCTGCTCCAGCAGCGCCGCGCGTTTGCCTTCCGATTTCGCCTGCTCGTAAACGCGTTTTGCTTGTTCGCGCTCGTGAATTACGCTGCGAATCACGCGATTGCCGATGCGGATTTCCAGGTCGTAGACAGCCGCATCATGCGGCAACGGAAAGACGTACACCGCTTCGATCGGCGTGCCGCTGGAATTTGCGTATTGCTGAGTCACCGTCGCGGAAGCTACCAGGCCACGTACATCCAGCGCCGCGTCGGTGTGCAGCAAGGGCACCGTTTCGTACGAGCCGGAAACCGGTGACTTGTAAATCAAACAGCCTTCGCCGGGATCAGATCGCAAGTCTCCGTCTTGCGCACACGTCCAACCGGCCAGAAACGTACCGAGCGCCAGCAGCGCCACGCAAAACCGCACTCGAAATCTGCCATTCGGAAATCCGCTTCGTAGACCACGTATTGCTCGTAGCATTTCGCCTCCGATTGGCAAGAGTTAGCCAGGATGAAAGACACACAAGGGCCAGAAATGCACGAGGCCAACCAACAGGACTTTTACGTTCGATCAGGCTGTAACTAGTGAGGGTTGTATAACTTATAGAAATGGGCTGCGTTGAGCTCGCCTCGATGTGTGTGGGCGGACCACCACGGATGTGGCTTGCAGACCGCTACCGCATTTTTGCGACTGGTATTTCAGATTGTCAGCGTTTCACCGGTTCCGGCATCACGTACCCGCTCTGCGCCGGCAGTCCCGCCCGCTCCAGCTGCACCGTGACGTGCCCGATCGAAAACTCCTCCGCCAGCACCTGCTTGATCGCGGATAACAGACTTTCGCACTTGTCCAGATGCATGTCCGGGACGCGCGCATGGCACGACATCGCAATCTCTCCGCCGCCCAGCGACCAGATATGCACATCGTGAACTTCCATCACGCCTTCCACTCTCAAGATCGTGCGCGCTACTTCCTCAACGCCCATTTCCTTCGGGCGCCCTTCCAGCAGAATGTGCGCCGAGTCCCGCAAAATTCCGATGCTCGACCAAAGCACCAATATTCCGATCGCAAGCCCCAACACCGGATCGAGCCAGCGCCAGCCGGTAATTCCAATCACCACCGCGCCGATAATAATCGCAACGTTCGAAAGAGCATCGCCGAAGTTGTGCACCAGAATGCTGCGCAAATTTAAGTCGTTTCGCCCGCGCACCAGCGCCAGAGTAATTCCGCCATTCACCGCCAGTGCCGCCACCGAAGTCCAGATCATCCACGCTTCAATCACATCGACAGGCGCGCGCAGACGTCCGATCGATTCGTAACCCAGCCATAGCGCCAAAATCACCAGCAGCACTGCATTTGTAAATGCCGCCAACACCCCCGCGCGGCGGTATCCGTAAGTTTTTTCCCGGTCAGCAGGCCGCTGCGCCCAGCGCATCGCCAGCCACGAAATGCCCAGCGCCGGAACATCGGAAAGGTTGTGCACCGCGTCATTCAACAACGCCACGCTATGTCCCAGCCATCCGCCGAAAATTTCCGCGATCACCAGGCCCAGCGTCGCCGCCATGGCCCATGCCAATACCGACGGCTGCATCGGCGGATGAGCATGCCCCGCATGCCCGCCATGACCGTGGCTGTGCTCATGCGAATAAACAACGCCTCCCGCATGTTCATGCGCATGAGGGTGTATTTCGCTATGACTGCTGTGATTCGAATCGTCGCGCATCGTTTCCGCTATCAATCGCTATTGTACTCGCCCTGGCGCTCCTCTGAATTCTTGCGAGTTATCAATCAGCAACCCTTATTACGCACTTTGACACTCGTCTCGGCGAATCAATTGACGCTCTCTCTTGCCGCTGACAGTATCAAAGTACACTTGCGTGACGACACGTGTAACGCAAATTTTGCAGCGTGAACTCGCCCGGAAACGGATGCAAAGCGGCGCGCCGATTTAGGCGCACTGCTTCAGGTGTTTTGAACAAACGATGAGCGGCCCGGTCACCAAGCTGAGCTTCTGGGGAGTGCGCGGTTCCACGCCTACCGTGGATCCCGCGACCTGGCGCTATGGCGGAAACACTCCGTGTCTCGAACTCACCGCGCCGGACGGTACACAATTTATTCTCGATTGCGGCACCGGTTTGCGTGTTCTCGGCAGTCGCTGGACTGCTCCTTCCGCCGGTGTAATCGCTTCCGGAGTTCGAAATCCAGAGACTCACATTTTAGTCACGCATTATCATTGGGACCACATTCAGGGCGTGCCGTTTTTTGCGCCGCTGTATTCAGAAAACAATGCTTTTCATTTCTATAGTTTTCGTTCAAAGCATCTTGGCCGCGACAGCCTGAAACAGGTATTCGAAACGCAAATGGCCACTCCGTACTTTCCCGTGAACATGTCGGCCATGACCGCGAAAAAGAAATTCATGGAAGTCAGCGGCGGCGATTCCTTCATCATCGGGGAAAATAAAATCACCGCCCGCTACATCAACCATCCGCAAGGCTGCCTCGGATACAGGATTGAAACTCCTGGCGGCACCGTCGTGTACGCCACCGACAACGAACCCGGTGATCCTAAACTTGACGAAGAATTACGCGAGCTAGTGGCTGGCGCCGACATTTTCATCAACGACGCGCAATACACTCCCGAGCAGTTGGCAACTACACGCAAGGGCTGGGGGCATTCTTCCTGGCGCGAAGGCGTGAAAGTTGCGCAGCAGGCGGGAGCAAAAACTCTGGTGCTGTTCCACCACGATCCGGACGCCACCGATCGCATGGTGGATGGTTTGCTGCGGCAGGCGCGCGAGGAATTTGATTCCGTGTTCGCGGCGAGCGAAGGCATGGTGATCAAGCTCGGTTCCACGGATGGGACGCTCGAAGCGCACATGCCGGTGACGCGAACGGCGCTGCGGCGCGAAGCGCAGTTTCGCGCGAGAGTCAGCGGCTTCACCGAAGGCGGACACGCGTTCGAGGAAGAAACCGTGGTGCGTGATTTAGCATTGCAGGGCGCGCTGATTTCGATGCAGCATTGCCCGCGGCTGCAATCGGAATTACAAATTACGATGGAGACTCCCGGCGTGGACGGACCGAAAGCGATGAAGATGCGCGGTTACGTGGTGCGAATTGATACCAACGAAGAAAAAGGGCATAGCGCGGTGGGAGTGGTTTTTACCGAGTAAAAACTTCGAGAAAAATCGCAACGAAAATACTTCAAGCAAACTGAAAAAGGTTCAGAAAGAATTCCGGCCAATTTCGCAGAAAACTTTTCAAAAACTTTCAAAAAATACGGATCGTTTCTACTTCAACTGTTCCAGTTTTTGATTGAGGTGGGCCAGCGCTGCTTCGAGCTGCTTTCTGTGGTTGGGATGCGTCGCGGTTTCCAGATCGTTTAGGATGTGCTTACGAGAGAGTTCTACGTTCGCGCGTTCGCGGTCTTTTTCCAATTGGTCCTGAGCTTTCCTGGCTTTACCTGGTGCCGCCATAGTCTCCCTGCTGGCTACCTGGGATTCGACATCTTTGGATTCCCAGCCGCGTGCCATACATAAATTGTGCCACATTTCGCAGCAACAGAGGAGAGGCAGAATAAATTTTTATTGCACAAAAGAACATCAGGCACCGGCCGCTTTGGCGCGGGTGTGGGCTGCCGGAGATTGTTCTTTCTGCTGAATCAGATGGCGCAGGCCGGCTTCGGCCAGACGCGCGCGGCGTTCGGAAAAAATGCCTTCAAAAATAAATTCCGCGGAATTTTCCTGCCAGCGGACACGCAGAATCCAATCGCTTTGCGACGGGAACGCAGTAGCCATGGAAATTTCGCCGGCGGGGATCACAGCCAACGGGCGAAGCTGCGAATCGAGCGCCCATACGCGAGTGGGAGTCAGATAGAAATTCACCGAGCAAGATTCGTGGTCTTCGGAGTTGCAGAGGGGTTCGCTGCCAGATTCACCCGCGGAGCTGTTTGCGGGGGAAAAATTTCCGCCGTCGAGAACCAGATAGGCGCCGAGCTGCGCAATGGCTTGCGCGCCGCCGTGATCCTGACGCAGCGGCGGGAGCAGCACGGCCAGCAGAAACAACGCCAGGCCCACCGGCGCGAATGCCCAGGCATTCCACAAGCTGAGGGGAAGCACGACGAGCGCAGCGCCAGCGATACCAAGAAGGATGCGGAACGCGGTCCAGGCACTGGGGCTGGAGCGAAGGGTAAGAACCTTGGGGAAAGTGCGGGAAACAAAGAACAGGGAATCGGCGACCGAGTCACGGAGACGGGAGATTGAGGATGCAACTTCGGCGGGAGGCATTTCGCCTGGGAGGATTGGGGGAATGGAGCTGGCGTTCATAAGGGCCTTGAGGGTCAGGGCTTGCAATGTTAGCAGGTTAGTGAAGGAATTTTGCAATAGAGTTTACTCATCGTTTTCATGAATGTCTTCAGGTACAGTTCCCGTCCGCATGCGTGTTCGGGCAAGCGCTGGCCGGGCAAAGGCGCGAGGACCTGGGAGATGGTAATGGAACGACCAAAGCGATTGGAAGCGAGACTCTCCAAACAGAAACCAGTGGCAGTCGCATTTTTTTGAAAAATGTGTGGCAAGCAAAGGACTTACAGGCGCGTTTTTTGGATGTATGGCAAGTAAAGATGGGATGAGAATGCCGGTCTCCAGCGGGATGCGATACGCTCCCAATGTTCGACGTGCTCAAGGCACAAGAAAGCTTAAGGACGCATTTTTCGGATGTGTGGCAGGGAACTTAGCGAATAGCGAGCAGAAAGCAGCGAGCTGAGTAGATAAAGCGCCGATCGCGGTGACGTGACTGGGGGCTGGGGGCTGGGGCGCGACTTTCACATTTCATGATGGCATGAAGGGAGTACAACATAAGTACTTAAATTAATGGTAAAAATTAGTTGCCAGGGGTGTGGGGCGCGACAGGGTGGATGAGTGGGGCACCCGGTGAGTCAAGGACATGGATTTGCCGGCCCTGCGTCGGTCATGCGCCGTGTTTTTTCGTTGCGGCGAACGCGGAGGGCTGGCGGGAGAGTTGGCGAAACACGGGTTGCTCGTATGGCTTCTTCATTTCCGCTCCGCAGCGACACCTAGGGTTGCGCTGGGCGTCAAGCGGCGCACGGGCGGCCAATATCTGGCAGCGGCAGAGAGGGTTCACGCATACGTAGCGTTGCACGAGGTTCGGTCCCATGGCGGCCAGTTTGCCGGGGTTCGCGAGACGAGCGAGCGGTTTGTGGAAATTTGGTTGGAATTGCGAACAAGCGACGTACTGATGAGACAAACTCAGCGAAGGGAATATTTAGTCGGGTCACTGGGTTCGCGTGGTTGCACGGAAAAAGTGCAGCGGCCATCGCGTACCGCGAACCAGTGAGAAGAAGCTCCCTGCTGGCGCTTGGAGCCTGTTAAATGTGCGACGCCAATGGGACTGCGTCTGAGCTGCCCATCGGTGCTTGCAGCCAGTGGGCTATTTTACGCGAGGCAACGGCCAATTGACTCTGGACGCGCTTCAGACCGCGTGTCCAGAGTCGTCCAACGGCATCGAGGGGGGCCGTGCTGGCTAGTGAATGTTGGAGCAGGTCTCCGGGGCTGGAGCGTCAATGCGGCGATTGCCCTTGGCCGGATCGTACGGAATGAGCTGGACGGTGATGGTTGACGCCGGAACGGAGCCTTCGTTGCGGATGACGTGAACATGGTCACTGCCAGGATCGACTAGCGTGGGCAACGGTTGTCCCGGAACAACCGTGTACACGTGTGGCATGCAGTCGGCCATATAGTCCGTTATGCTTCCTGACGTCACAATGATCAGGCTGTGGCCCGGATGGGTGTGCCAGCCGGTGGTAGCTATTGTAGGCGGCGTCGTGTTCGTGTTGACAGCCGGCCAGGTATTGCTCAGCACCCACAAATCCGAGCGTCCCTTGGTCTTCTGGATCGAGAGCCAGACGTTGTCATCGTTTCCGGCAGGAAGGTCGTTCTTCGGAGACTGGTTAAAGACGTCAATTTCGGCGAAGGTGCCCACAGCGAGGGGTGTGGCCTTGAAGCCGGACGCCGCTGTGGCGGAGACCTTTGCAACGTAGAGCATGGCCGCGACTCCGATGGCGGCACCGAACAAAGTTACCCAAAACAGTTTTCTTCGCATGATCGAACCCTCCCTTTTTCCCTTTATAAATATTTGGTTCATTTGGCATCGTCGAGTGGAGATGCGGGGACACGATCAGACAGCTTGGCATGCGCGGTCAAAGGGCAAGGAGCGGATTTGCGGCTGTTTCTCTATTTACCGTTGAATGCCGTAGTTTGCCGTACCATGAACCCGGCTCGGGAGTACAATCCGGGCGTCTTGGGGCCGGGCTCCCGGATGCCGCGACGACAGCGGAGAAAATCAGGAGAGCGATGGGCGAACCCGTGCCAGGCACGCAGCCACCTGCAAGGCCCGCAGAAGACCGGCTCGATTCGTGGAAGGAGATCGCGGCGTACCTGGGTCGCGACGTGACCACGGTGCAGCGGTGGGAGAAGCGGGAGGGGATGCCTGTTCACAGGCATGTGCACGACAAGATGGGCTCGGTGTACGCTTCGCGCGTGGAGTTGGATGCGTGGGCGCGCAGGCGGACGGCGCTTGCGCCTGAGAGCGATGTAGTCCCCCTAGTTGAATCCGTACCGCCGGAGATTGCGGTATCCCGTTCTCGAACCAAGTGGACATTCGTTTTCCTGTTGGCACTGATGGGGGCCGCGTTAGTGATTGGTGCAGGCCTCTGGCTTCGTGGGAAGGAGTACTTCTGGCGGAACCCGATCGCCGACGCGCGATTTCAGACGATCACGGACGTGGATGCAGTGGCGCAGGCGGCTGCGGTGTCACGCGATGGCCAGTTGGTGGCGTTTCAGTCTGACCGGGACGGACAGATGGATGTGTGGCTGACGCAGGTCGGGTCAGGACAGTTCCACAACTTGACGCGAGGCGGCGCGCCGGAACTGGTGAATCCGTCGGTCCGCACATTGGGGTTTTCACCCGATGGGTCCCTGGTCACGTTTTGGGTTCGCAAGAAGAATGACACAAGCAGCGCGGACATCGGCATCTGGGCAGTACCGACGCTGGGTGGAGAGCCGAAGCCCTACCTGGAGGGAGTGGCCGAGTACGATTGGTCACACGACGGCGCGCGACTGACTTACCACACACCTGGACCTGGAGATCCGCTGTTCGTATCAAACGGCGAACGCCGACCGGAAGACCAGCCCATTTTCAGGGCGCCTGACGGGCTGCACAGTCACTTTCCGTTGTGGGCGCCAGATGCGGGATTCATTTACTTCGTGCAAGGGGTGCTGCCGGATAAATTGGATATCTGGCGTATTCGTCCAAGTGGCGGAACTCCCGAACGGATTACGTCGCACAATTCGCGCGTGACCCATCCGGTGCTATTGGATAACCGGACGCTGATGTATTTGGCCAGCGATCCCGACGGTTCAGGTCCATGGCTTTACAGCATGGACGTGGAGCGGCGCATCGCGCACCGGCTGACTTCTGGAGTTGACCGGTACACGTCGCTGGCAGTCAGCGCAGACGGCCGCCGTCTGGCGGTCACGGTAGCAAGTCCGAAAAGAACATTGTGGCGCATGCGAATCGCTGATTCGAATCGCGAGGCGCCGGCGGCCACGCAAATTCCGCTGACGACCGGCACGGGATTTTCTCCACGACTGGGTGGAAATTATCTTTTGTACGTTTCCGCGACGGGGACAAGCGAGAGCATCTGGAAACTCGTTAATGGAACTGGCACGGAATTGTGGACTGGCGTGGGCGCGCAAATATTTGGCGGCCCGGCGGTTTCACCCGATGGACGGAATATTGCGTTTTCGGTGCGGCAACGTGGGCAGGCGCTTTTGTACGTGATGCAGGCTGACGGCACAAACGCGCGGATTGTGAGCGATTCGCTGAACCTGCAAGGCGCTCCCGCATGGGAACCGGACGGGCAAGCGATCACTTCGGCGGTGGATGATCACGCCGTGCCACATCTTTTTCGTGTGCCTGTGAATGGTGGCGCGGCCGCGCCATTCGTGAAGGAGTACTCGGTTGACCCCGCGTGGACACCCGATGGACGCTTCGTTGTGTATTCAGGTCCTGACATTGGCACGACGTTTTCGGTGAAAGCCGCGACGGCCGACTCCGCAGCGCAGGCAACTCCTCACCCGATGCCGGCCCTGACGCTGACTCGCGGAGCAAGGCACTTGACGTTCCTGAATGGAGGACGCGCACTCGTGTTTTTGCGAGGAGAGATTCAACATAAGGATTTGTGGCAGATCGATTTGGAGACGGGAACTGAGCGGCAATTGACGCATCTCGCTCCCGACTTCCATATTCGGGACTTCGATATTTCGCCAGACGGCGGTGAAGTTGTGTTCGAACGGGAGCAGGAGCGGTCGGATGTGGTGCTGATGGATCTGCCCCGACCGTAAAGTTATGCGTGGGCAAGGTTCGGCAAAGTGTGTGGTAGACTCCCGCTGTTTGTTTTGCGGCTGATTGATTCCGCTCGGTTGTCCTAATGGGTCCGGAGGTTGTGATGCACAGAAAATTTGTGGTGTTGGCATGCAATCGGTTGGCGGGAGCTTTGCTGTTGTGCTTGCTGGCGGCGGCTGGGTTGCGGGCACAGTCTGGCGAGCAATATGCGCTGTTGCGCAAGCCGACGATCAGCAAAACGCAGATTGCGTTCAGCTATGGCGGGGATTTGTGGATTGTGGAGCGGAGTGGAGGCGAAGCGCGCCGGCTGACCAGCGACATTGGCATTGAGATCGATCCGATTTTTTCGCCGGATGGAACGTGGATCGCGTTCACCGGCGAATATGACGGGAATGAGGATGTTTATGTGATTCCGGCGGCGGGAGGAATTCCGAAGCGGCTGACGTCGCATCCGAGCAGCGATCAGGCGGTGGGCTGGACGCGAGACGGGAAGCGGATATTGTTTCGCTCGACGCGCGACAGCTATTCGGGATTCGCGCAGTTGTATACGGTCGGGCTTTCCGGCGGGCTGCCGGACGTGCTGCCGTTGCCGATGGCGGTGGAAGGTTCGTACTCGCCGGACAGTTCGCACCTGGCGTATGTGCCGTTCACGAATTTCCGCGAATCGTGGCAATTCCAGCGCGGGCTGAAGCATTACCGGGGGGGCACGGCTTCGCCGGTCTGGATCGCGAAACTTTCCGATTCGAGTGTGGAAAAAGTAGAGCGAAAGGATTCGAACGATTCTTCGCCGATGTGGGTGGGCGATAAAGTGTATTTTTTGTCGGACCGCGATGGCCCGGTGAGTTTGTATGTGTATGACACCGGCAGCAAGCAGGTGAAAAAGACGCTGGCCAGCAATGGCGTGGACATTAAGTCGGCATCGGCGGGGCCGGACGCGATTGTGTATGAGCAGTTCGGGTCGATCCATGTGTTCGATCCGGCGAGCGGCAAAGAGAGCGCAGTGAATATTAAGGTGACCGGGGATTTTCCGGCGGTGCGGCCGCACCTGGTGAATGCTGGGGAACACATCGAGAACGCTGATATTTCGCCGACTG
Source organism: uncultured Acidobacteriota bacterium (assembly GCA_963732135.1). Lineage (GTDB taxonomy): Bacteria > Acidobacteriota > Terriglobia > Acidiferrales > UBA7541 > Acidiferrum. Next base: position 336,047 of record CAVSYC010000005.1, on the reverse strand, counting down.
GAGCGCGAGCGGTGTTTGAAGCGCACGGGGAAATCCTGACCGCTCCGGTGGAGCACGGAGACATCCGCAACCTGACGAATACTACGGGAGCAGCGGAGCGCGATCCGGCATGGTCACCGGACGGGAAGTGGATTGCTTATTTTTCGGATGAGTCGGGCGAGTATGAGCTGCATTTGCGTACGCAGGATGGGATAGGAGACGTGCGCAAGATCAATTTAGGAAATCCGCCGACATTTTATTATTCACCCAAGTGGTCGCCGGACAGCAAAAAAATAGCGTACAGCGACAAGAGGTTGAACCTGTGGTACGTGGACGTGGAGAAGGATGGAGGAAAGCCGGTACTTGTAGATACGAATCCGTACGACGGAGGGCCGGGGTCTGGGTTCGATCCGGCGTGGTCGCCGGACAGCAAGTGGATTGCGTATACGCGGCAACTGGACAGTACGATTCGTGCGGTGTTTGTGTATGGCCTCGAAGGAAAGGCCGCACACCAGGTGACAGATGGATTGAGCGACGCTGCGTCGGTGGCTTTCGATAAAAATGGAAAGTATCTTTATTTTTTCGCGAGCACGGATGACGGGCCTGCCATCGCGGCGAGCATGGGCGCTTACAAGATACCGGTGACGCGGAGCGCTTACGTGGTGGTGCTGCGCGGCGATGTGAAGTCGCCGCTGGCCCCGCAAAGCGACGAAGAAAAAATTGCGGCGGCGGGTGCGGTAAAGAATCCAGCGGACAGCGATGAGTGCAAGGCCGAGGGCGAATCAGGACCAGGCGCGCCATCCTCTTCGGAGACAGCGGGAAAAGGTGAAGAAAAGAAGAGCGAAGAGAAGAAAGGCGAAGAGAAGAAAGGCGAGAAGGCCGCTAAAGATGGCAAAGACGTTCACGAGGTGAAAATCGATTTCGAGAATATCAACCAGCGCATTCTGGCGCTGCCGATTGCGGCGCGAAACTACGATCAATTGCTGGCGGCAAAAAGTCACGTGCTGTATCTGCTGGAAGGTCCTGCGGTGGACGACGGCAATGCGGGCGGACGCACCGTGCAGAAGTTCGACGTGTGCACGCGGAAGACAGACAAAGTGCTGGAGAACGTCGGCGGATTCGTGATTTCTTCGAACGGAGAGAAGGCGCTTTACGAGCAACTGCCGCCGAAAAACCCTCTCGCGCCTCCGGGTGGACCGGTTCATGGCACGTGGATCATCAAGCCTGTGGCTGCGCTCGGGAAACCCGGGGAGCCGGGGAAGCCGGATGGGACTTTGCATCTGGAAGGCATGCGGGTGAATGTCGATCCGCGCGCGGAGTGGAAGCAGATGTTCCGCGAAGTGGGGCGAATCGAACGGGACTTTTTCTACGATCCCAACATGCATGGCGCGGATCTGAAAGCGCTGATGGCGACGTATCAACCGTACGTGGACAACGTGATGAGCCGCGCGGACCTGAATTACATTTGGGCCGATATGCTGGGGGAGATTACGGCGCAGCACATATATGTGTTCGGCGGCGACCGGCCCGAAGTGAAGCAAGTGAATGTGGGATTGCTGGGAGCGGACTACGTGATCGAGCACGATCGCTACCGCTTCGCGAAAGTGTATTTCGGCGAGAACTGGAACCCGGATTTGCGTGCGCCGCTGACCGAGCCGGGCGTGAACGTCCATCAAGGAGAATATTTGTTGGCGGTGGACGGACGCGAAGTGCATGGCAGCGACGAGATTTATAGTTTTTTCATCGATCGCGCGGGTAAAGCGATTCAACTGAAGGTGGGGCTGGACGCTAGCGGCAAAGACGCGCGGGTGGTGACGGTGGTGCCGATCGGCAGTGAGCGATCGCTGCGCATGCGGGACTGGATGGAGAGCAACCGGCGAAAAGTGGATGAACTGAGCGGCGGAAAACTGGCGTACGTATATCTGCCGGACACGGCGGTGAACGGGTTCACAAACTTCAATCGCTATTATTTCCCGCAGAATGCGAAACAGGGAGCGGTGATTGACGAACGGTTCAATGGCGGTGGCTGGATCGCGGACTACATTGTGGACTGGCTGAATCGACCCTTGTTGATGGCGGCGATGACGCGCGAAGGAAAGGACAGTTATATTCCGTGGTCGATTTTCGGGCCGAAGGTGATGCTAATCAATCAGTATGCGGGTTCGGGCGGAGATGCGTTGCCGTGGATGTTTAGAGAACTGGGCATTGGGCCGCTGATCGGGACGCGCACCTGGGGCGGGCTGATTGGGATTGGTGGTTATCCGCCGCTGATGGATGGCGGAGCGATTACCGCGCCGCGCTGGGGATTGTTCAATCCGAAGACGGGCCAATTCGACGTGGAAAATAAAGGCGTGGCGCCGGACATCGAAGTGGATTTCGATCCGGCACTGTGGCGTCAGGGGCATGACCCGCAGCTGGAGAAGGCGGTTTCGGTGACGCTGGCGACGTTGAAGGAACATCCGGTGACGCCGGTGAAGCGGCCGAAGTACCCGATTTACAATTGGCCGAAGGTGCGGTCGGACGCGAGCAAGTCTGGGGCTGGTTCGAACTAATAGCTTTCGATCCGGTGAGAAGAGTAGGGCGCTCGGCGTGTGGCACACGCACGCGCAAACGCTCCAACTGAGCCGACGCTCTTGCCGAGTCCCGTGCGGAGCGTCCAGCAAATCACAGGAATACTTAGAACCGGCACGAGCGTTACAATAACGGTGGAACGTCCGCCTGTTTAGTCCCGCCTGATTTCACAATTTGCCTGAGTTCCCACCCAGCCTAATTTTTCAACCGGAGTTGAACATTCTCCGCTTTACTTTATAAAACAAAGTACTTGACATTAGGAATTACTTTTCTATAATTTGGAGTGCGGCGGAGAAGGTCCTAGGGGAAAAAATCACATGCTAAAGCGGATCCTGGCGATCATCGCCATTTTTGCGTGTACGTGTGTCGCGTGGATGATTTTGGGGACGTCGATTTATTTGCGGACAGAGAATGCGGGGTCGGAGTTGTCGAGCCGAGTCGCTTCGACCTGGGGAACGGCGCAGGAGCAGCATCCTCCGGTGACGAGCTACGTTACGAAGGTGACGAAGACCGTGGAAACGGAAGAAAACGGGAAAAAGATCGAAAAGACGGAAACGTGTGATGTGACTAACGTCGTGCCATTGGACTCCAGCCAAATCCTGGCCGATCTGCAAATTGATTACCGGCAAAAGGGTTTGTTGTGGTTCAGCACCTATCGAGTGGGGTTTGCGGGTAACTACACCTTCCAGAATCCAACCGGGCAAGAAGAGACTTTCACCATCAGATTGCCGCTGCCTTCGAAGCAAGCGGTGTACGACGGAATGGAAATTTCGCTAGACGGGCAAGTGCTGCCGCTGAATTTCGCCGGCGCCGATGTGACTGCTCACGGAGTCCTGAAAGCGAATGCGACGGGCACTGTGCGGATTGCGTACCGTTCGCAGGGGCAGGACAACTGGATCTACATATTTTCCAGCGGAGATGAAGTGGCACGGGTTAAGGAGCTTCATTTGCTGGTGAAGACGGATTTTGGCGGATTCGATTTTCCGGAAAATTCACTGTCTCCCACGGGAAAACGGCAAACTGCCGGGGGCTGGGAATTGAAATGGGATTACCAGAATCTGGTTTCGGGCTTCAATATTGCATTGAGAATGCCGCAGAAATTGCAGCCGGGGCCACTGGCGGGGCGAATTTCCTATTTTGCGCCGGTACCGCTGTTCTTTTTCTTTTTCCTGGTGTTCATACTTTCGACGCTACGCGGAATTGATTTGCATCCGATGAACTATTTCTTTCTGGCGTGTGCGTTTTTTGCGTTTCATCTATTGCTGGCCTATTTGTGCGACCACGTTTCCATCCATGCGGCGTTTGCGATTTCGTCGGCAGTTTCAATATTGCTGGTCGTGACGTATCTGCGGCTGGTGGTGAATTTACGTTTCGCGGTGGTGGAAGCGGGGCTGTCGCAATTGATTTACCTGGTGCTGTTTTCTTATGCATTTTTCTTTGAAGGGTTCACGGGACTGGCAATAACGATTGGCGCGATCCTGACGCTGTTTGTGGTGATGCAGATGACCGGCCGAATCCAGTGGACGGAGAAATTTGCGAAGCGAATCGCCTAGCGGCGATATGACGGCTGGACTGACGAAATAGAAGCGACACGGGAGTGGTTCCGTGTCGCTTTGTTATTTTGGGTTTCAGTAATCGCTATCAGTGTTTCGCGGGTTCGGCGGTGGGAGGAAGAACGCCGTTCAGGCGAAGGTACATGGATTGAGCGGAGTAGTGGTCAGCCCAGGAGCCAGAGAGGATGAACATGACGGCGGCGCGGGAGAAGGAGCGGCCGTTGAAAAGGGGAATGGAGTCGGAGAGATGGGAGTCGTCGAGTTTAGCGAGAGAGGAGGAGCAGAAATCGAAGGACTGTTTGACGGTGGCGACGAGCTTGTCCTTCGAATCGGTTTCGGCGAGCTTGGGGCCTTCGGGAGTCGCTGCGCCGGAAATTTTCGAACAGAAAAGATTGTTGGAGTCGGCGATGTGGATGGCCAGATGACCGAAGGACATTTGGTCTGGCGTAGGCTTGAAAGAAAATTTGTCGGCGGGCATGGCTTCTACGGCGGCAGTCATGTTTTTTGTGGAGCGCGCGAGGCCGGAGCGGAGGGCATCGCTGACTGGATTTGTGGATGGTGCGGCGGTTGGAGCCGCGGCTTGCGCGAAAGTTAAGAGCGGAGTGCAAGCGAGAGTTGCGAGAACTGCTAGTTTGCGGATCATGATTGGCTCCTCGGGTGGCAGGAGAGATGGTACGCCGGACGGAGCGTGGAGGCAATGGAGGGGAGGCCGATTGAGCGGGTTGTGAATGCGGAAAAGCGGCGTCGAGCCGCCGCACTCCAAAGAGATTTAGCGGGTGAGGACTTGGCCGGGGGTGGCGCCGGTGGATTTGTTGGCGGACCAGACCAGGATGCCGTTGACAAAAACGTTTTCTATGCCGGTGGGGAGTTCTTGCGGTTTGGCGAAAGTGGAATGGTCGAGGATGGTGGCGGGATCGAACAGGACCAAGTCGGCGTAGGCGCCTTCGCGTAGGATGCCGCGGTCGGGCCAGTTGAGGCGTTGTGCGGGCAGCGAGGTCATTTTGCGGATGGCTTCGGGCAGCGTGAGCCAATGCTTTTCGCGAACGTAGCGGCCGAGAACGCGGGGGAAAGTCCCGGCGCCGCGCGGATGCGCTGAACCGATGCCGCCGTCGCTGGCTACCATGACCCATGGTTGTTGATAGAACGCTTTGATGTCGCTTTCGATCATGGAGTGGCCGATGATTTCGGCTTCGGTGTTGGCGGCATCGCCTTCGCGGACGATTCGAATGAACATATCTGTTGGGGAAAGTTTATTGGATTTGGCGAGCTCGGCTAGCGAGTGGCCTACGTAGCTGGCATTGGGTTTGAACTCGGTGATGGTGAGATGGTCCGGGCCGCCTAGGTCGGCGATGGCTTTGGCTACGCTCTTGGGATTTTCGTACTGCTTATCGGGTACGGTGACTTTGAGATTCGAGTGCCATGCGTCGTAGGGATAACAGTCGGCGAGAAAATCCACGCCGCGATTGCGGGCTTCTTCGATGACGCGAATGTATTCGGGAGCTTTGCCCTGCACGGCGACCGTGCCGAGCTTAATGTGCGAATGATCGACGGGAATGTGGGCTTGTTCGGCGATTTCAATTTCTTCCAAGAGTGCGTCGAAGGCCTTGTCGGCCTCGTCGCGAATGTGAGTGCTGTAGAAGCCGCCGTGTTCGGCCGCGCTGCGGGACATGGCGACAAGTTCGGCGGTGTTGCTGTAGCTGCCGACTTCGTATTCGAGGCCACTGGAGAGGCCGACGGCGCCTTCGTTCATAGCCTGCCAGGTAAGTTGCGCCATTTTTTCGATTTCCAGCGGCGTGGCAACGCGTTTGAAATCCTTACCCATGACTTGTTCGCGGATGGTGGCGTGCCCCGCGAATACAGCGACGTTGAGGGCCGCGGGATGTTTACGGCGTTGTTCGATCCAGACTTTTATTGGCCAGGGAGAATCGCCGTCGGGGCCTTGTACCGCAGTGGTAATGCCCTGCGCGATTTGCGTTTCAGCGAGCGGGTCGGAGTCGAGGCCTTCGATGGAATGATTGTGGATGTCGATGAAACCGGGAGCCAGGACGAGGCCGTGGGCGTCGAGGACTCGCTCGCCGGGAGCGGGAGAAAGTTTGCCGATGCTGGCGATGCGATTATTGCGGATGCGGAGTGAGCCTTCGCGGAGAGGAGCGCCGGTGCCGTCGGCCAGTTGCGCGTTGATGATTAGGAGAGCTTGGTCGGCGGGCGAGGGAAATGCGTGGAACGTGAGAGGAATGGCGATGGCAAACGATATTGATAACAAGAATAGGAAGATTGCGTTGCGGCCTGTGAACACGAAAAAAGTCCTTCGTGATTCTGGGATTGTTGCTCCTCGCTTCGAGTATCGCGTGGCTTACGCCGCGCACAGCCCCCGCAAGAGCGGGGTAGGCACGATTGGCTGTGCTACTGATGCTCGGAGCGCGTGCGGAGATGGTACCAGATGGTGATGAGAATGATGGAGACGGCGAGGATGAGGGTGGAGATGGCGTTGATTTCGGGAGTGATGCCGCGGCGGAGGCGGCCCCAGATTTCGAGTGGGAGAGTGTATTCGCGGCCGTAGAGGAAAAAGGTGACGGCGATTTCGTCCATGGAGAGGGTAAAGACGAGAAGCGCGGCGGCGATCAGCGACAGTTTTAGATTGGGAAGCGTGATGAGCCAAAAGGTGCGCCACGGGGTTACGCCGAGATCGAGAGAAGCTTCTTCCTGACAGCGGTCCATTTTTTGCAGGCCGGCGAAGAGTTCAGTGGTGGCGACGGAAATGAGGGCAGTGCCGTGGCCGAGGAAGATGGTGATTAGGCTGAGATTGAGGCTGATGCGCACGGCGAAGAGAAGGAGCGAGAGTCCGGTGATGATGCCGGGAAGAATTAGTGGAAGAAGAACCAGGCGGCGGAAGAGAGACTTGCCGGGAAACTCGGCGCGATCGAGCGCGAGGGCCGCGAGCAGACCTAGAGTTAGCGAGAGGGCGACGGCCCCGGCAGCGACGATGAGGCTGTTCAGCACGGAATCCCATATGGCGGAATCGGCGAAAAGTTGGCGGTACCAATTGAGTGTGAAATGACGTGGCGGAAAACCGCCGACGCCGTCGCGATTAAAGGAATAGACGACGAGCACCACGATCGGCAAATAGATAAAAGCGAAGACCAGCGTGGCATACGCGGTGAGCAGTGGATGGCGGCGGGTTTGCGTTGTGGCGGTCGCGCTCATTCGAAGGACCAGCGCTTTTCTACGCGCTGGGTGAGGGCGAGCAGCGCGAGCGTGATGATCAGGATGAAAACGGAAATGGAGGCGCCGAGCGGCCAATCATAAGCGGCGCCGAAGAGGGATTGCACCAGGTTGGCGATCATGGTGCCGGAGGGACCGCCGACAAGCAGTGGCGCGAGGAAATCGCCTAGTGAGAGGACGAAGGCGAAGGTGGCTCCGGCGAGGAGACCCGGGAGCGAGAGCGGGAGGATTACGCGGAAGAAGGTTTTGCGCGGCGATGCGCCGAGGTCTTGCGAGGCTTCGATGAGCGGGCGGGGAATGTGCTCGAGCGACGCGTAGATGGGAAGAAAGACGAAAGGAGTGTAGATGTGCGTGAGCATGAGGACTACGGCGAACGGACTGTAGAGAAGCGCGGAGACGGGGCCGTGCGTAACGTGAAGATATTGTAGAAAACCGTTCAGGACGCCGTCGCTGCCGAGAATAGTTTTCCAGGCATAGCCGCGGACTAGATAGCTGACCCAGAGTGGGACGATGACCAATTGATAGAGGAGCTCTTTGCGTGGGCCTGCGTGGAACGACAAGAAATAGGCGAGCGGATAACCAAGCAGTACGGAGAGAAGCGTGACATTGCCGGCGATGCGCACGGTGCGGGAGAAGACCTGAACGTAGAGCGGGTTTTTGAAAAGAGTGGCGTAGTTTTCGAAATTCCAGTGGTGGAGGATAACGCCATCGCGGACGGTCCAGAAACTGTGCAAGAACATTAGCAAGTAAGGAAGTAAGAGAAAGAGCGCGACCCAGAGAATGGGCGGGAGGGAGACGAGGAGTTTGTAGGTCTTAGAGTACATTGTCAGTCTTGGACGGAAATGGCGTCGGAGGCGGAAAAAACAAAATCGTGTGTGCCGATAAATGGAGCGCTGGAGGGGATGCGAGCGCGGAGGATGGCGCCGGTTTCGGTTTCGAGTTCGAGGAGTTCGGTGGCGCCGGAATAGATTTGCTGGCGAATGGTGGCGGTGAAGCGGACGCTGTCGGCAGACTGTGAAGAATTTTTGGCGAGCGCGATGGCTTCAGGACGTAGCGAGAGCAGAGCTGAACCGTCCGCTTTCGAGCAAGGAAACTGGAAGGGGCCGCAATCGGCGATGCCGTCGCGAATGATGGCGCGCAGCAAATTCGTTTGACCGATGAACTGTGCGGTGTAGGCGGTGGCCGGGTGCGCGTAGATTTCGCGCGGCGATGCGACCTGTTCGAGCGCGCCATTGCGAAGGAGGGCGATGCGATCGGAGAGGGCCATGGCTTCTTCCTGATCGTGGGTGACGAAGAGAAAGGTGATACCGACTTCGCGTTGCAGGGACTTGAGCTCGGACTGCATTTCTTTGCGGAGATTGGCATCGAGCGCCGAAAGCGGCTCATCGAGTAGCAGAAGTTGCGGACGATTGACGAGCGCGCGGGCGAGCGCGATGCGTTGTTGCTGACCGCCGGAAAGCTTTGTTGGCTTGGCGGCGGAGTACTCCTGCATGCGGACCATGGCGAGGGCCTCGGCGACGCGGGTGGCGATTTCCGCTTTCGGAGTGCCGGCGGCGCGCAGGCCGAATGCGACATTTTCGCTTACGTTGAGGTGTGGGAACAGCGCGTACTGCTGAAAGACAGTGTTGACGCGGCGTTTGTAAGGAGGAAGCGTATCGAGCCGTGTGCCGTGCATCCAAATTTCGCCGGCGGTCGGTTGTTCGAATCCGGCGATGAGGCGAAGCAGCGTGGTCTTGCCGGAGCCGCTTTCTCCAAGCAGCGTGAGGAATTCGCCCGCCGCAATCTCCAGCGATAAAGTTTTCAGAACTTCGCGCGGACCGAAGCGTTTGCTGACGGCGCGCACTTCAAGCAGCGTGGCGCCGAGCGCAAGCGAATCGCCGCCGGACAGCGCAGCAGCAGTGGACGAAGCGCGGGTCACTGGGCGGCTTTTACCTCGTTCCAGATTTCGTTGTACCTGGCGCGGCGCGGAACGTCCTGCCAGAAATAAATGTGCATCATGTAGGTATTGGGATCGTCGAGATGCAGGGATTTTGTCTGGTCGCCGGAAAGATATATGGCGGCGTCGGGATTCGCTGGCGTGTAGTGGGTGACGTCACTGACCAGCTTTTGTGTTTTGGCTTCGACCATGTAGGCCAGAAATTCGCTGGCGAGATCCTTGTTCTTGCTGGCGGAGGTGATCATGAGGTGGTCAATCCAGCCGGTGGTGTTTTCTTTTGGAATGGTTTCGCCGATGGGGAAATTCAATTTGCGAAGCTGCGCGGTGTTGAGGGGCCAGCCCATGGCCAGCACGATTTCGTGGTTCTGAAAAAGGTTGGTGAGTTCGCCGCCGGTGGACCAGAATTTGCGGACGTTTGGCTTTAGTTCGATGAGTTTTTTCTTTACAGCATCGAGCTGCTCGTCCGAGAGATTGTAAAGCTGCGAAGGGTCGGGCTTGTCGTAGCCAAGAATTTGCGCCGCCAGGTAGACGCTGGAGAGTTCATCCCACAGAGAAATCTTGCCGCGATATTTCGGATCCCACAGAACGGTCCAGGAATCGGGAGGCTGCGAAAACACGCTGGTGTCGTAAAGAAGCGGATTGGGTCCCCACATAAACGGGACACCAAAAATCTGGTCACCGGCTTTAACGAGAGAAGCGCCGCGAAGTTTGGCTGACAGCTGCGGATAAGAGGGAATTTTGGAAAGATCGAGCGGAGCGGCAAGTCCCGCTTTGACGATGGAGGCAGCGACATCGCTGGAGGGAGAAATCACGTCGTAGTTGGCAGCGCTGCCGCCGCGAAGCTTGGCCACAAGTTCGTCGCTCGAACCCATGTACGAGGCCACGACTTTGCAGTGGTGGGAAACTTCAAAGTCGTGCACGAAAGAAGGATCGGCATAACCTTCCCAGACCAGGAGGCTAAGCGCCGGCGGAGAATTTCTGCAGGCAGCAACAAAGAACGAGATGAACAGGGCCGCGACCAGAACAGTCGTTCGCTTCATCAGTCCTCCATCAAGAAAGAGCGGCAAGCGTTCGCAAGCAAGAATTTAACCTAAAAGGTGGGCGGCGTGTTGATCCAGAGCAGCCAGGATTCGGTTTTACCGGGATTGCGCCAGCGATGCGGCATGGAGCTCTGGAAATAGAGGCTGTCACCGGGCTTCATGCGGTAGTGTTCATCGTTGTTGAGCCAGATTTCGAATTCGCCGCGAAGAACGTGCAGAAATTCCTCGCCTTCGTGAGTGTAGGATTCGCCGCTGCCGCCGCCGGACTTGATGCGGAAGAGATGCGGCTCCATGGCGGTGTTGCCCCAGGCCAGCAGTTCCATGCGAACGCCTTTGGTGGTTTCGAGGACTTTGCGTTCAGTAGGCCGAACGAGTTTGGAGTTGTCCTTGGCCGGTTCGAAGAAGGAAAGAATATTGGTGCGGTAGTAACGCGCGATGCGGCGCAAGGTGCCGATGGAACCGCGCATCTGTCCGCGTTCGAGAGCGCTTAGAAATCCAACGGAAACGCCGGTGGCCCCGGCAACTTGCGCAAGGGAGAGATTGCGGCGCTGGCGGAGACGGCGAAAACGCAGGCCGGGCGAAGCGGTGTTTTCGGCGGGAGCGACAACTCCCTGTTGTTTCAGGACGTGAACAATCGCGGCGGGATTCAATCCGCGCGCACGGCGAAGAAAAATAGCGCGCTTCAGCAGACGCACGTCGGTTTCGCTGTACAGGCGATAACGGCTGCGCGTACGCCGCGGCGCGACCAGGCCGAGCGCTTCCCAGGCGCGCAAAGCGGACGAAGAAATTCCCACGCGCTGGGCGACTTCGCTGATGCGCAAGCAAGCGCCAGCATCGCGGGAAACCAATGGCTCGGATGAATTCTTTTTTCTTGACATCACCACGGGCTTTCCATAAGTTTACAGGATTATAGTAAGGTTTGGGGAAGTCAAGCAATCTCGAAGATACGGTGCAAATTCAAAGCTTCGAGGCTCAGGGGTGAGTCAATGAAGATGAAGCACAATTTCCGTGCAATTCTACGATCGGGCCTGTTGATCGGTTTTTTTGTGATTGTGGCGGCGAGCATTGGGGCTGGCACCGGCTATGCGCAGAGCACCGGCGGCCGGGTTCGCGGCACGGTAACGGACCCTAGCGGCGGCGCAGTGGTGAGCGCGAAGGTGGAACTGGTAAACGAGGCCACAAACGTTACGCGGGAAGCAACCACCAACTCCACTGGCGAGTATCTGTTCCTGGAAATTCCTGTTGGAACATATTCCGTGCAGATCGAACAGGCTGGTTTCAAGAAATTCGTGCATAAGGGAGTGGAAGTCCATTTGAACGATGTGTTGAACGTGGATGCCGCACTGCAAGTGGGCGGTTCGAACCAGGTGGTGGAAGTAACCGGCGAGCCCCCGGTTGTGGACACCACTTCGACGCAATTGGGGGCGGTGGTGAATTCGCGTGATGCGACAGAGTTACCCTTGAACCAGCGCGATGTTTATCAGTTGCTGCAACTTCAGCCTGGCGTGCAATCGCAATTGGGCAACGATCTTTTCTACGGTTCGGACAAGGCCGGTGTGGTCACGGTGAACGGCGGACGCGGGCGGTCCAATAATTATTCCGTGAACGGCGGCGACGGAAACGACCTGTTCGCGAACTTGCCGGCGGTGCAGCCGTCACCTGACAGCATCGAAGAATTTCGCGTGATTACAAACAGCTTTGACGCGGAATTCGGGCGCAATTCAGGTGCGGTGGTTAACGTGGTAACAAAGTCTGGAACCAACGATTGGCATGGCAGCGGCTTCGAGTTCCTTCGCAACAAAGTGCTGAACGCGAAGGGGTTTTACGATCCGGTCAAGCCAGACTCCATTCAAAATCAATTCGGAGGCACGTTCGGCGGTCCAATAAAGAAAGACAAGACGTTTTTCTTCGGGTCGTATGAAGGGCGCCGGATCAAGAAGGGAAAATCTTCCAACCCAGTGCCCCTGCCAACAACAGCAAATCAGGCTGGTGATTTCTCCGATGGCTTGGGCTCGGTTTTCTCAGGAACTTTGGGCAGCCAGCAAGTAGCGGATACATTGAATGCCCGTGGAACGTGCGGGGCCGACACTATGGCCGCGAACGGAGGCATTGCGATCGCTCCAGGAGCATCTTATGGCAATCTGTTTCCCAATGGCCTGATTCCTACCTCCTGCTTCGATCCACTATCCGTCGGGCTACTCGGGCAATACGTGCGCCCGACGTCCGACGGTCTTTTCCAAAAGGCGCCGAACTCGACCGATCGCGGCGATCAATTCACGATCAAGGTTGATCATGATTTGAGCAAGAATCAAAAGCTCTCGGCTTACTACTATTTCGACGACGACAATACCCTCGATCCCTTCTCGGTGTTCCAGGCAGCTGGCGGCAACCTAGGAAATTTTCCGGGCGTGTTCACCACGCGCACGCAGCAAATCAACGTATCGCATACCTGGACCATTGGCTCGACCATGGTCAATGAAGCGCGTTTTTCGTACTTCCGTGAAGGTCAGGCAAAATTCAACGCTCCGCAAGTCACTTCACTCGTGCAGGACTCCTGCGGCAGCGCATTCAGCGCTATTTGTTTCACCGGTACGTCAGATACTGCAAATCTTACAACCGGCCCGGACCTTGGCATTCATCCGGGACTTGGCGCCAGTCGCGAAGGCCTTCCGTTCATCAGCGTGGGCGGCGGTTTTTCGATCGGCAATAACTTCGAAGGGCAGTTGCCTCAGACAGGCAATACGTTCCAGGTTTCCGACAATTTCAGCAAAATCATAGGCAATCACAGTCTTAAATTCGGAGTGGACACCCGTTACCAGAAGTTCGATCAGTTTTTGTTTTTCAATGTCAACGGAACGATTTCGTTCGACTCTGGCGGTGAAAACGATCTTGCGCCCATGGATGGAAACAACTATGCCAATTACCTGCTAGGACTGCCGAGTAGTTATAGTCAGGGTTCGGCCCAGCAGGAAAAGGTGCGCAGCAAGTCGCTGTATTTGTTCGCGCAAGACACCTGGAAAATCAAACCGAACCTGACCATGAATTACGGCGTTCGTTGGGAATTGAACACACCGCTTAATGACATCGGGCATAAGGTGCAGACTTTCCGGCCCGGTCAGAACTCCACTATTTATCCATGCACTTTGCCTACGACTGATCCACTGTTCAACTTCAACGGAGATCCAAGCATTACAGATTGCAATTCGGCGGGTGTGACGCCGACGGGACTAGTTTTCCCGGGGGATAAAGGAGTGCCGCTCAGCTTGAGCAGCACCTATTACAAGGCGTTTGCTCCGCGCCTGGGGTTGAACTGGAGTCCGGGCGCGCGCGATGGCTGGCTGGCCAAACTAACGGGAGGTCCGAGTAAGACCAGCATCAGCGCAGGCTGGGGACTGTTCTACAATCCGATTGAACAATTGGTTCTTGAACAATTCAGTGCCGAACCGCCATTCGGCGGCAGTAACTTTATTCAGAATCCTACTTTCCAGGCGCCGTTTCTTGATCAGGACGGCACGCAATGGCCGAATCCGTTCAATGGCGTGTTAAGCCCGCCACGCGGCACGGCCATCAATTGGGAGACCTTCCGGTCAATCCTGTTGTTCGGGGAATTTCCAAAAGTTTTGCGTCCGCAATATTCTGCGCAGTACAACCTGACGATCAAGCGGGAACTGCCCGGTAATATTCTGCTCCAGGTTGGCTACGTGGGTTCGCAAGGCCATCGTTTACTGGCTTCGTTCGATATCAATCACGGGAATCCGCAAACCTGCAATGACTTGCAGGCGATTTCAGTTGCCACGGGCGACGGCAGTCTTGCGTGCGGGCCATTTGGCGCAGATAACGCATTCACCATCCCTGCCGGCGAGATACCGGCGGGCTTCACGCTTCACTTGCCGTACGGTCCAAACCCCACAGTGACCGGGCCAAATCCCGGCCCGATTACTCTTGTGGGATTGCGGAAGTACTCTTCGCCGAATTGCGACCCGCTGACGGGAACCGGATGCCCGGTGGATGGCGTACCGGTGTTCTCCAACATTTTCAGCGAGGACACGATTGCGCATTCGAATTACAACTCGTTGCAAGTGCTGTTGCAAAAGCGCTATTCGCATGGCGTACAGCTCCAGGCCGCTTACACCCTCAGCAAATCGCTGGATAATGCGTCGAGCTTTGAAAGCTCGCTCAACCCGTTGGATTTTAACTCCACGTACGGACCGTCACTTTACGATGCGCGGCATCGATTTGTTTTCAGCTACGTTTGGCAGATTCCTACTCCCAAGTTTGATGGCCTCAAGGGAGCGCTGCTTAGCGGGTGGCAGACTTCCGGTATATTCACGGTGCAATCCGGATTTCCGATTCGCATCACGTCCGGAGATGACAACGAGGAGTTGAGCAGCTTCTTCTTTGAGCCTCCCGGGGAACCGAACCTCACCGCGCCGTTTCACACACAAGATGCACGTAAGAACGACGGATTCCGGTTCAGTCAATCCCTTTTTGACAACTGCAATACCATTGACTGCCCAGGCGACCCGACTGCCGTTGTAGCGGGTACGATTGGAAATGCGCCGCGTTCCATTTGCTGCAATCCGGGCATTTTTAACTTTGATGCCGGATTGTTCAAAGGCTTCAAGCTGACCGAAAGACTAGGAATGGAATTCCGAACAGAGTTTTACAACCTGTTTAATCACAGCCAGCTCTACAGTGTGGACGGAAATATCTCCGATGGGCCCGATTTTGGTAAAGCCTTGAAGGCTCGCGACCCACGCGAAATTCAGTTCGCTCTGAAACTAATTTTTTAAGAGCTGGACGTAGTGCGTCACTAATGAACAGGCGGCGGCTCGCGAGGGCCGCGCTTGCCCGCGTCTGGAAAAGATTTTTTGCAGCAAACTGACGGCAGGGAAGAGACCTGCAAAGAGTTGGTCTCGCGGGAGCGGGACGGGCTTGATTTGGAGAACGATCATGTCGTACGAAGCACTGGACAAAGAACTGGCAGCCTATGAGAAGCGCACGCCGAAGTCGGCTGCGGCGCACAAGAAGGCGGAGCAGCGTATTCCGCTGGGCGTAGCCAGCAATTACCGGCACTACGAGCCGTATCCGATTTTTGTGAAGGACGGCAAGGGCAGCAAGATCCACGACATCGACGGCAACGAATATATTGACCACAACCTTTGTTTCGGCGCGTTGATGGCCGGGCATTGTCATCCGGCGGTGGTGAAAGCGGTTGAGGCGAAGCTGCACGAAGGCACGACCTTTGGCATGCCGCACGAGCAGGAATGGGAACTGGCGGAAGAAATTTGTGCGCGCTATCCAGTGGAGATGGTGCGTTTCGGTTCAAGCGGCACGGAAGTGACGATGCACGCATGCCGTATCGCGCGCGCCGCGACTGGCCGCGACAAAATTATCAAATTCGAAGGAGCGTATCACGGGCTGCATGACACTGCGCTCGTCAGCGTCAAACCGAAGGAAACGGAATACGGCAGCGAGGACGCACCGAATTCGGTGCCCGGCGGTGGCGGCGTGCCAAAGGCTGCCGTGGACAATGTGGTGATTGCGAGCTTCAACAATTTGAAGAGCGTTGAAAACCGCTTCAAACAATTTTCCGGCCAGATTGCGGCAATCATTCTGGAACCGATTCTGATGAACGTGGGCTTGTGTATTCCAGAGCCGGGTTTCCTGGAGGGTTTGCGCAAGCTGTGCGATGCCAATGGCGCGCTTCTGATTTTCGATGAAGTGAAAACGGGTGCGAAGCTGGCATGGGGCGGAGCCAGCGATTATTTCGGCGTGAAGCCGGACATGATCTGTCTGGCTAAATCAATCGGCGGCGGATTGCCGCTCGGCGCATTCGGCGCGAGCAGCAAAACGATGAGCTTGATCTCCGATCACAAAGTTTTTCATGGCGGAACTTACAACACCAACCGTGTGGCGATGGCGGCGGGGCTTGCGACTTTTCGCGAAGTGCTGACGCGGGAAAATTACGCGCTCGTCGGGAAGCTGAGCAAGAAGCTGACCGAAGGTTACCGCGCGATCGTCGGCAAGGTTGGTTTGAAAGCGTACGTTGCGAGTGCGGGAGTGAACGGCGCATTGATGCTGTACCCGAAAGAAATCAAGAACTATCGCGACTGGACGAAAATCGATGTGGACCTGTGGCGGCACTACTGGTTCGCGATGGTGAACCGCGGCGTGCTTGCGCAACCGTACTGGTGGGACGAGCAGTGGACGATTTCGGTGCAGCACACTGAAGCGGACATTGATAAACACCTCGCGGTGTTCGAAGAAGTCGCTCCGGGGCTGGCCAAGGCGCAAGCCGAACGCGGCATGGTGACTGCGGCGGCTGGACACTGATGCGCACTATCGCGGCCTGAATGGTGGCGAGCTATTTCCCGCGAACCGGCCCTTCCGAGGGCAGACTTGCGCATCGCCACGTCGAAGAAAGATTCCTTCCGACAGGGTCGGAACCTTCGGTCGCTTCGCTCGGAATGACGAGCGCGGGCAAGTTAGCTTAAAGAGATGGCTGCGCATTCCGCGAAGATTTTCGGAGAAGAACGTTGACGCAAAACGTGAGTAACGCGGAAACTCAGCCGCATCTGAAACGGGTTCTGGGCCAGCGCGACTTGGTGCTGCTGTTCGTTGTGGCTGTTTTCAATTTAAACGTTCTCCCGTCGATTGCGGCAAACGGCGGCGTCACCATCTGGTTGTGGATTATTTCGCTGGTGCTTTTTTTCTGGCCGCAGGGAATTGCGGTGATCGAGCTGGCACAACGTTATCCGGGCGAGGGCGGCGTTTACTTGTGGGCGAAGGAAGTTTTTGGACCCTTCCACGGATTTCTTTCCGGCTGGTGCTATTGGACCAACAACATGATGTACGTTCCGACGGTGCTGCTTTATTTCGTTGGCGTGTCGGTATTTGCGCTGGGCGCCGGACACCAACAACTTGCGGACAATAAAATTGTCGCGCTTACCGCATGCGCGATATTGCTGGCGATACTGGTGGTGCTCAATATCGTGGGGTTGGGCGTCGGCAAGTGGGTCAACAACATTGGAGGAATCGGAACATTTTTCGCGGCAGGGCTTTTGATGGCGCTGGGACTGATTGTGTGGTCGCGTTTTGGAACCAACGTAACCTGGGCCGATTTCAAGATTCCAGAGAATCCGCGGTTCGTGCTGAATTCATTTGGCGTGATTTGTTTCGGGCTGGTCGGACTGGAGTTGGCTTCCGTTATGGGCGACGAAATTAAGGATCCAAAGAAAACATTGCCGGGGGCCGTCGCGTGGGGCGGCGTACTTTCCGGCGCGCTGTACATTGGCGCTACGCTGACGTTGCTGGTGGCGGTGAGCAAACAGGACATCAGCGTGCTGCAGGGAATTGTGCAAGCGGTGGCGCACATGGCGGAACGGGTTGGAGTTCTCTGGATCGTGGCCCCGTTTGCGTTTTTGTTGAGTTTGTCGATCGCAGGAATCGGCTCCGCATGGCTTGGCGGCTCCGCGCGCATACCGTTCGTTGCCGGCCTGGATTCCTACATGCCGCGGTGGCTGGGCAGGATCCATTCCAGGTACGGCACGCCGTATGCCGCATTGCTTGTACACGCGGGCGTTTCGTTCGCGCTGGTGCTGATGAATTTTTGGGGATCGGGCGTGCAGGAATCTTTTCAGCGTTTGCTCTCGCTGGCGGTGGTGCTGCAGCTTATTCCGTTCCTATACATGTTTGGCGCGGTGTTAAAGCTCGCGATGGCCGCTGACTTTCAGCAGGTGCGCTACAGCAAAAGAAAATTGATTCTCGCTGGAACGAGCGGGCTTGTCACTACCGCCATGGGAATAGGCCTGGCATTTTTTCCGGCGCAACAGATTACATCGTTGTTGTTCTACGAGGTCTGGATGTGGGGCGGCACGCTGGCGTTTGTCGGTGCAGCGGCGTTTTTCTTTTTTGTGTATGGGCGGCGCAAGACTGCGCTGAAAGCGGCGGTATAGCGAAGTTCGGAAGTTTGCGGGCAGGAGGTTAAGATGTCGAGCAGTGCAACAGCAGGAGTGCGGAGTTATCAGAATTTTGTGAATGGCAAGTGGGAAGGCGCCACTTCGGGCAAAACGTTTCCTGTCTACGATCCTTCCACGGAAGAAGTCATCGCTCATGTAGCCGCGGCCGATGCCGCTGATGTGGATCGTGCCGTGAAGGCGGCGCGCGCGGCTTTTGATTCCGGGCCATGGCCGCAGACCACGGCGCAGGATCGCGGGCGGATTTTGTTCAAGCTTGCGGAAAAGATCCGGCAAAATTCCGCAGCGCTCGCCGAACTCGAATGTCGCAACACCGGCAAACCGATTATTGAAGCCGAATACGACATCGCGGACGTTGCGACGTGCTTCGAATATTATGGCGGCCTCGCGACCAAAGTAACCGGCCACGTGAATCCGGTTCCTGCCAATGCGCTCAGCTTTACGTTGCGCGAACCGATGGGCGTGGCGGGCCAGATTATTCCGTGGAACTACCCGTTGATGATGGCGGCGTGGAAATTGGCTCCGGCGATCGCCGCAGGCTGCACCTGTGTATTGAAACCGGCGGAGCAAACGCCGCTGACCGCCATGGAATTTGCCAATTATTTTGAAGAAGCAGGCTTGCCTCCAGGGGTCGTCAACATTGTGAACGGATTTGGCGAAACCGCTGGCTCCGCGCTGGTCGCGCACCCCGGCGTGGACAAGATTGCGTTCACCGGAAGCGCCGCAGTTGGAAAAATTATCGTGAAGAGCGCTGCGGATACTCTGAAGCGTGTCACGCTCGAACTTGGCGGAAAATCTCCAAACGTATTTTTCGCTGACGCCGATTGGGAAGCTGCGGTAGACGGTGCTCTCTTCGGCGTGTTCATCAATCAGGGAGAAGTGTGTTCGGCGGGCAGCCGCATCCTGGTGGAAAAAAAGATTTACGCAAAATTTGTGGAAGCGATGACGGAAAAAGCCAAGCGCATCAAGCTCGGCGCACCAATGGATCGCGATACCAAGATGGGCCCGCTGGTCAGCAAAGAGCAGTACGACCGCGTCAGCTCTTATCTCGAAGTTGGAAAAAAGGAAGCCAAGACCGCAATCGGCGGAGGCCGGCCGAAACAATTCGCCAAGGGCTTTTACGTCGAGCCGACGATCTTTTACGACGTGGACAACAGCGCGCGCATTTCGCGTGAAGAAGTTTTTGGCCCTGTGGCCTCGGTCATTCCGTTCGAAGGCGAGCCAGATGCGATTCGAATTGCCAACGACACGCCGTACGGACTGGCCGGAGCAGTCTGGACCCGCGACATCTACAAAGCATTTCGCGTGGTCAAGTCGTTGCGCGCCGGAATTATCTGGGTCAATCACATGCAGCCGACCTATGTCGAAGCGCCCTGGGGTGGATACAAGCAATCAGGATTCGGCAGGGAACTTGGTCCGGCAGGAATTGACGAGTACCTGGAAACTAAGCAAGTGTTCGTCAATCTCGACGAGAACCCGATCGGCTGGTACTAGACGAAATTCGCAAGCTCGCTGAGAGAGATGGCCATGAAAAGTATTCAACTTCGAACGGAAATTCCCGGGCCCAATTCCAGAGCGTTAATGAAACGCCGCGAGGCTGCTGTTCCGCGCGGGCCGTATCACGCCACGCCGATTTTTGCAGCACGAGCCGAAGGCGCTCTGATCGAGGACGTCGACGGCAACACGTTCCTCGATTTCGCCGGGGGAATCGGATGCCTCAACACCGGCCACCGCCCTGCGCAAATTGAAGGCGCGATTCGTCAGCAACTCGAAAAGTATCTGCATTTGTGTTTCAGCGTCACGCCCTACGAAGGCTACGTGGCCGTCGCGGAAAAATTGAACGCACTGGCGCCGGGGAAATTTGCCAAGAAAACTCTGCTCGTGAATAGCGGGGCGGAGGCAGTCGAGAATGCCGTCAAAATCGCGCGCGCATACTCAAAGCGTCCTGCGATTATTGCGTTCAATGATGCGTTTCACGGACGCACCATGATGGCGCTTTCGCTGACTAGCAAAACGCATCCTTACAAAGCCGGCTTCGAACCGTTTCCTGGCGATGTGTACCGCTTGCCGTATGCCTACTGTTATCGCTGCTCTTATGGGCTTACTTATCCGAGCTGCAAGCTGGCGTGCGGGACGGCGCTGGAAGATGCGTTCAAGCGTGTCGTCGCCGCGGAATCAGTTGCGGCGGTCATCGCCGAGCCGGTTCTCGGCGAAGGCGGCTTCATCGTTCCACCAAGAGAGTATTACTCCGTATTGCAAGAAATCTGCCGCAAGCACGGCATTCTGTTTATTGCTGATGAAGTGCAATCGGGCATTGGCCGCACTGGGAAGTTCTTTGCGATCGAGCACTACGGTGTTGAGCCGGACATTATTACTTCAGCAAAATCGCTGGGCGGAGGATTGCCGCTGGCGGCAGTCACTGGGCGCGCGGAAATTATGGATGCCGCTGGTGTAGGCGGTCTTGGCGGAACGTTTGGTGGAAATCCCGCGGCGTGTGCGGCGGCGCTGGCTGCGCTCGAGATTATAGAAAAAGACGGATTGCTAGCACGTTCCACGGCGCTCGGCAAAAATTTTGCCGAGCGGGGCAAGAAATGGGAGAAGCAATTTCAGGTGGTCGGCGAGGTTCGCGGCCTGGGTGGAATGTGCGCGATTGAGCTGGTGAAGAATCCTGCAACGCGCGAACCCGCGGCCGATGAAACGAAAAGGCTCGCGCAATTTTGCTATGAAAATGGACTGATCACCATCACTGCGGGCACCTATGGCAACGTGATGCGTATTCTCGTTCCGCTGGTTGTCAGTGACGCGCAATTTGAGGAAGGCCTTGACGTTCTAGAGGCTGGACTCGCGCACGTTGGCTCGGCTGCACCCCAGAGACAATTCGTTACATCGAATTTGTAGGAGCACGATTATGGCGAATAGTGTTGTACAAGCTACCGCAAGCGGAGTCGCGTTGAAAGATCCGCGATTGTTCCGCGAAGCCTGCTACATCGATGGCGCGTGGCTGACATCTGCAACCGGGGCAAAAACGAACGTGGACAATCCCGCCACTGGAGAAATACTCGGCACCGTTCCGAAGCTTGGCGCTGCAGAAGCACGTACTGCAATCGAGGCCGCCGATAAAGCATTTCCTGCGTGGAGTAAAAAAACCGGAAAAGAGCGAGCGGGTATTCTGCGCCGCTGGTTCGATTTGATGATGGAGAATCAGGATGATCTGGCGCGTTTGATGACGCTCGAGCAAGGCAAGCCGCTCAGCGAGTCGCGCGGCGAAGTCGTCTATGCCGCATCGTTTCTCGAATGGTTTGGTGAAGAAGCCAAACGCGTGTATGGCGACACCATTCCCGGACATCAAGCCGACAAGCGAATCGTAGTGATCAAGCAGCCGATTGGCGTGGTGGCGTGCATCACTCCGTGGAATTTTCCGCTGGCCATGATTACGCGCAAGGCTGGGCCTGCGATCGGCGCGGGATGTACCGTTGTGTTGAAGCCCGCTGGGCAAACGCCATTTTCAGCATTGGCGCTGGCCGAACTCGCGGAGCGTGCTGGCGTGCCGAAGGGCGTGTTCAACGTCATCACCGGATCGGCGAAAGAAATTGGTGGTGAACTCACTTCGAATCCAATCGTCAGAAAACTTTCTTTCACTGGCTCGACCGAAGTTGGAAAAGTATTGATGGAACAGTGTGCCGGAACAATTAAGAAACTTTCGCTGGAGCTTGGCGGCAACGCGCCGTTCATCGTTTTTGATGACGCCGATCTGGACGCCGCGGTTGAAGGCGCAGTGGCTTCGAAGTACCGCAATACCGGGCAAACCTGTGTTTGCACTAACCGCCTTTTGGTACAGGAGAAAGTTTACGATGCGTTCGCGGAAAAATTGGCGAAGGCTGTGCAAGCTCTGAAGCCCGCTTCCGGTCTCGAACCCGGAGCGACACAAGGCCCACTGATTGATGATGCCGCGGTTGCAAAAGTGGAGAGCCACATCGCTGACGCTACAAAAAAGGGCGCCAAGGTTCTGGTGGGTGGAAAACGACATGCGCTCGGTGGCAGATTTTTCGAGCCGACAATTCTGACCGACGTAACTCCTGCAATGGCGGTAGCTCGCGAAGAAACTTTCGGGCCGGTCGCTCCGCTATTCCGCTTCAAGACAGAAGCGGAAGCCGTCGCCCTTGCCAACGACACCGAATTCGGATTGGCCTCCTATTTTTATGGGAAGGACATTGCGCGCGTCTGGCGCGTCGCGGAAGCGCTCGAATACGGCATCGTCGGCATCAACACCGGCATCATCTCGACGGAGGTGGCGCCGTTCGGCGGCGTCAAAGAGTCTGGGCTGGGGCGCGAAGGCTCGAAGTACGGTATGGACGAGTATCTCGAGATCAAATATTTGTGCTTCGGCGGAATTGCCTGAAACTGATTCCAGCATCCGCGGCGACCATTTCTTTTCTCTTGACGCTTGAACGCGCTGTTCGCGGTTTTTTCCCCTGAAATCTCAGCCTCCTGCGATTGCTCCAACGATCAGCAGCGGCTCTTTCCCATTCACCACCGCCTCGGGCAAAGGCGCATCTAGCGGTTCGTGCGACAAATCTTCTTCGCAGGCAAAAAACCTCAAGAAAGGCCGCCGCTGTCGAGTCACGTGATCGCGAATCGTGCCTTCCAGCATGGGATAAGTAGCCTCCAGCGCGTCGAGCACCGACAGCACCGAAACCGTTCCCTGTATGTCCAGCGTCACTTCGCCTTTTACGCGTGCCAGACCCCGCAAATGTGGCGGAAGCACCACGCGAATCATGGCAGTGTCTGAGCCTCCACCGAAAGCACGGCAGGCAAATCCCGAACGATCGGCTTCCAGGTGTCTCCGGCATCGGCTGAGCCGTACACTTGCCCGCCGGTAGTGCCGAAATACACACCGCATTTATCCATCGAATCCACAGACATCGCGTCGCGCAACACGTTCACATAGCAATCGCTTTGCGGCAGTCCGCGCGTCAGCTCTTCCCACTCGTTGCCGCCGGTCTTGCTGCGATACACGCGCAGCTTTCCTTCGAGTGGAAAATGCTCTCCGTCGCTCTTGATCGGTACCACGTAAATGGTTTCCGGCTCGTGCGCGTGCACGTCGATCACAAATCCGAAGTCCGTCGGCAAATTGCCGCTCACTTCCGTCCAGGATTCGCCGGCATTATCGGATCGCATGACGTCCCAATGTTTCTGCATGTACAACAACTCCGGACGCGACGCGGGCTGCGTGATGTGATGCACGCAATGTCCCACTTCCGCTTCCGGATCGGGAATGTACTGCGACTTCAGCCCCTTGTTGATTGGCTTCCAGGTTTTTCCCGCGTCGTCGCTGCGGAACGCTCCTGCCGCGGAGATGGCGATGAAGATGCGTCCCGCCGTTTTTGGATCGAGCAAAATGCTGTGCAAACACATGCCGCCCGCGCCCGGTTGCCACTTCGGCCCGGTTCCGTGACCGCGCAGGCCGGAAAGCTCTTCCCATGTCCTGCCGCCATTTGTGCTGCGAAATAGCGCCGCATCTTCCACGCCCGCGTACACAGTGTCCGGATCGTTCAACGACGGTTCGAGGTGCCACACCCGCTTGAACTCCCACGGATGCTGGGTCCCGTCGTAGAACTGATGCGTAGTCAAAGGCGCGCCGGTTTCTGCCGAAGTGTCGTATAGAAATTTATTGCTCTCCCCGCGCGGCGATCCGTCGGGTCCCTTTGTTTCCTCGGGAGGCGTACCCGGTTGAAACCAGGTTTTGCCGCCATCATCCGAGCGCTGGATGATTTGCCCGAACCATCCGCTCGTTTGCGAAGCATAAATTCGCTTGGGATCGACCGGCGATCCCTTCAAGTGATAGAGCTCCCAGCCTGCAAAGTGCGGCCCGCTGACGTCCCATTTTTCACGCTTGCCATCCGAAGTCAGTACAAATGCTCCCTTGCGTGTTCCCACCAGCAATCGGACCGTGCTCATGTCTCTCTCCTTTAACGGGCTTCGCTTACAGATTACTTACCAGAATTTCCATAGCCAACGCCAGCGGGCTCAGTTTGCCAATCTCACTTGTAAATTGCAAGTGAAAATGTTATGCTTTTCGAATGACACCGAAGAAGGCAGTTTTTCCTCGCCGCTCCGGGTGTCCCTTGAATGCTTCAGTCGAAATGCTGGGCGATCGCTGGTCTTTATTGATCATTCGCGACATGATGCTGCTCGGCTATCGTAGCTTCAAGGAATTTCTCAATTCCCATGAGCGCATTGCCAGCAACATCCTGGCGGATCGCCTGAAGCGTCTGGAAAAGTACGGTATTATCTCCGCAGCTCCCGATCCTTCAGATGGACGAAAACTTATTTACTCCCTTACGATAAAGGGTCTGGGCCTTGCGCCTGTTCTGACCGAAATGGTTTTGTGGGCCGCCGCGCATGAAGAGACCGGCAATCAGGCGCTGGTTCGGTTGATCCGCAAGGACAAGGATCACTTTCTTGAAGGAGTCCGCAAACGCTGGTCGGTGCGGCCAAGCGAATAGTTGCCGTGTTCCTCCCGGGTCCTCCGCTGCAATCAGCACCAATCCTGCAATAAAGCGCTGAAAATCAGGGTAGGCCGTTCGCTACTGCGTTATAGTCTTAACTTACTCTGCCGCATCGAAAGAACATTGTGCCTACACTTCCCGGAAGCTCCAATCGCATTGGCCACTCAGACAGGAGCGCGCGTTCCGCGGGAGCCGCACCGGCTGGCGCGCCCGGCAAGGCAAAGAAATCCGCCGCCGAAACCTGGAAAGCGCTGCCGGAAATTTGGGCTTTGCTGCGTCCTCGAAAAGGCGTGATGCTTCTTGGACTCTTGCTGATGTCCATCAACCGCGTCGCCGGACTGGCGCTGCCTTTTTCGCCCAAATATTTCTTCGATAACGTAATTGGCAAGCACCAAACCAACCTGCTGCTGCCGATCGTGCTGGTTGTCATTGGCGCGACCATCGTGCAGGGCATCACTTCTTATTCGCTTACCCAGCTTCTGTCCAAATCCGCGCAACGCATGATTACGGAGATGCGCAAGCGGATTCAGGCGCACGTCGGCCGTTTGTCGGTCACTTATTACGATTCACACAAAACCGGCGAGCTAGTTTCGCGCATCATGAGCGACGTCGAAGGCATTCGCAACCTTATTGGCACCGGCCTGGTGGAATTTCTCGGCGGCCTCATGACGGCAGCCATCGCGTTTGTGATTTTGCTAAAAACGAGCCCCACCATGACTCTTCTGGCATTCCTGATCCTGGTGACGTTTGGTCTGCTGATTAACAAAGCGTTCGCCACCATTCGGCCGATTTTCCGGGCGCGTCCAAAAATCAACGCGGAGGTCACCGGCCGCTTGACCGAATCGCTTGGTGGCGTCCGGGTGGTGAAGGGCTACCACGCGGAAGACCGCGAAGAACGGGTGTTTGCCAGCGGTGTGAACAGATTGCTCGATAACGTGCTCAAGACACTGAATGCTACTTCACTGATGAGTTTGTCAGGCGTTGTGCTGATGGGCCTGGTCAGCGCGATGATTATGTTTCTCGGCGCAAAACAGATTGCCGCCGGACACATGACACCCGGCACCCTGATCAGTTACATGGCATTCCTGGCCATGTTGATCGCTCCAGTGTTCCAGATTGTCGCCATCGGCACTCAGCTCACCGAAGCCATTACCGGCCTGGAGCGCTCGCGTGAAATTCTGAATGAAAAGGCCGAAGACGAGGACGTTGGCCGCGACAGAGTCATTGACCGCATCAACGGAGAACTCATTTTCGAAAATGTGAATTTTTCCTACGAAGCCGGCAAGCAGATTCTCTTCGACATTAATCTGGCCTCGCTGCCCGGTACGGTCACTGCGCTGGTTGGCCCATCCGGCGCGGGCAAATCCACCATCATTGGACTGATCGCTGCGTTTTATAAACCGGAGCGAGGCCGCGTCCTGGTGGATGGAACCGATCTGGCAACCGTCAAACTGAGCAGCTATCGCACTCAACTCGGCGTGGTGCTGCAGGATACTTTTCTCTTCGACGGTTCCATTCGCGAAAATGTGGCCTTTGCGCGTCCCGAAGCTAGGGAAGAAGAAATCATGGAAGCGTGCCGTATCGCTCGCGTGGATGAGTTTGCTGAATCCTTCGAAAAGAAATACGACACCGTGGTCGGCGAACGCGGCGTAAAGCTCTCTGGAGGCCAAAAACAGCGCGTTTCGATCGCCCGCGCTATTCTGGCCGACCCACGCATCTTGATCCTCGATGAAGCTACGTCAAGCTTGGACTCTGAATCGGAGGCGCTCATTCAGGAAGGCTTGCGTTATCTCATGCGCGGCCGCACGACGTTCGTAATTGCGCATCGCCTCTCGACGATTCGCCGCGCCGAACAGATTTTGGTTGTCGAAGCAGGCCGCGTCATTGAACGCGGCACGCACCAGTCCCTGTACGCGCTCGGTGGCCGTTACTACGATCTGTATACCCGCCAGCACGGTCTCGAAGCGAATCTTTTCCTCGCGCCGGGCGAAGGCGACGGCTCCCGCATCGAGGAATCCGCGTCCGCGGAAAGCAACGGCCGCTCTCGCGACGCCGTTGATCCACTCAACCTGCTTCGCGGCTCAACCTAGATTTAATTCGTTTCCAGAGCCGGCAACTTCACCCACGCCAGCAAGAAAATTATCAGGGCCACCGTGAGGAACGACGCCGGCACTGCAAAAAAATAACGCCAGGCAACGGCCGTCATCGCCGCCAGCCACATCACGTTACATAACGCTACTCTTTTCAACAATTGAGCGCGCTCGCGGCACGCGGCAAAATCCAACGACGCAAATCCGAGTGTCGCTAAGCCGAACGAGATACTGAAGCCCCGCAAAAAATCGTTCATCGTGCGCTCTGAGCCCATGATCGTAAATCGGTAATTGGTCATCAACTCCATCAATTGTTTTTCCGATTCATTTCGAGCCATTGGTTTCCGGAAGAGCGAGATGGAATGTACAGCGGACATCAGAACCAGCCACATTGCCCCTACGATAAATAGACGCCTTCCCCAAGTTGTTTTCATGGCGTGAATTTATAGCACGAATTCGGATTTTTGGACGAGCCGCGATACTGTGCTTCACACTTCGCGTGTGCTGTGTGTTGGGACAGAAAAAAGGAGCAGGCATCCTGCCTGCTCCCCTCTCCCTGTTTAGCTGTTTTATGCGTTCAACTAAGGCTTAAGTTCGGGCGTGGCCCTTTGCAGGCGCGAGATGAGCTTGTGTGCAGCTTCCGGCGCCTGGACTTTGGATTCAGTGATGATTTCGCTTGGCGTGGTGTCCCGGCCATAAAGCTTCTTGTTAGCATCGTTGTCTGGACGCAGAGTGGACCCTTCCAACGATACGCCAGCGAAAACACCGCGTGCCCGCGAATAGCTCAACATTTCGGAACGCAGAGTCACGTCGGTTTCCGCCGAAGCATCGCGGCCTTTAGGTCCGGCAGCGATCGAGGCGTCCCCGCCGAGCTTCACTTTGCTATGCAGCAAGCTTGATGCTCCGCGGTCATTCATCACCAGAATGACGAAATCAGTTGCCTGTCCACCGATCTGGAGACCAACGCTACCGCCTTCCAGTGCCATCATCACCGGCGCACCCCACGGACCGCGAAAATGCTCGCCGGTGCGGCAAGTCATGACGCCATGCCCGTAGCTGCCACCGACGATAAACGCCGCCTTAACCACGGAGGGCAAGACGACTACGCAGCGTGCTTTGTTGAGCAGATCTTGGGGAATATTATCGGGTACGTTTAGAATTTCGTCGATAACCGTGCCGGCGTTTTCGAGTCGATTCTCATCCTTCTCTTTATCGCTGGATGGTCCCGCAAAAGTGGCAGCAGGGGCAATTAACAGCACTGCTGCCGCCAGATAAGTTAGAAGTTTCATTTCATATTCCTCCCGGTTCCTCTTGTGATTTGGGTACTCTCCGACTCTCACTTGCGATCTCGGGCGATCAGGACAATTCCTCCCACCATGGCAATCGCTCCTAGAATCGGTGGCAACGGAATCGTTTTATGCTCATCGGCGGTGGCGTGAATCGGGCCGATGTCCACCACATCTTTATGTTTGGTGTAGCCAATACCCTGATAAATCAGGGCCAGGATCCCAAGCACCACCAGCGCCAGTCCAATCAGGGTTCCGCTTCGCATTCTGGCCTCCAGCCTCGTAACTGTTCCAGCGTTATAAGCGCTCCTTCTATGCGTTAAGGTCTGCGCGCAACATGTCCCAACAACGACAAAACGAACAGGATCACAAAAATATAGAAAAGGATTTTGGCCACACCGGCCGCGGCGACAGCAATTCCGGTAAAACCGAGAACCGCCGCCAACAATGCCACGACAAAGAAGATGAGAGCCCAGCGCAACATCATTGAATCCTCCGAGCTAGATCGGGGGAATAAACGCGGGCCAGCTTCGTTAATTCCCACAAGAGAAGTGAAAATTAAACTGCGGGAATTGTGGGGCACACGGCCTGCCAAAGCCATACAGCGGACCATTTATTTCTCTGGGGGGAATTAAACGTGTCCTTATAAGACTAACAAAACGAGTCAGTAAGCGGTTCATCTGCGTTCAAACACGATATATTGCGAAACATATCGCGCCACGATATGAGCCGGGGCAACAATTTCTGCTGCGGCAGCTAATCAATGGCGGATTAATTTCACGGCCGTCATGTAAAAAGTTCCTAAGAACACAGATGGCTTCGCCATGTACTAGGACTAACGTCAGTCTCCTAAGGTCTTTTCCTACAGTAATCTAGCAAGCCGCGCGGCGAATGGCATCGCCGTTGCCCTTGCTTGCGTGGGCCGCGATCAAGCGCGAGTTCGCAATGAATCACCAGAGAAACGATATCGAGGGAGAAAAGCCGATGGGTACTACTCTTAGGGTGCTGGTGGCGGACGATCACGAAATCGTGCGCAAGGGGCTGCGTAGTATTCTGGAAGAGCAACCGGGTTGGGAAGTGGCGGGCGAAGCCTGCGACGGCCGGGAAGCCGTGGATAAAGCTCGCTTGCTTAAGCCAGACGTTACCGTCGTGGACGTAAGCATGCCGGGCCTGAACGGGTTGGAGGCCACACGGCAAATGCTGAAGCAAAATGCCGAGACGAAAGTATTGATATTGACCATGCACGAGTCCGATCCCCTGATTCGCGAGGTGCTGGATGCCGGCGCGCGCGGATATCTGCTCAAATCGGACGCTACGAAAGACCTGGTCAACGCGGTTGAAGCCATTCGCCGAAACAAGACATACTTCACATCTCGCGTGGCGCAGATGGTGCTGGACGGTTATCTCGACAAGAAGCCGCGCTCATCCGCCGAAACGGATCTGCCCGCGACTCGGCTCACGCCCAGGCAGCGGGAAATCGTGCAGCTACTCGCCGAAGGGAAGAGCAGCAAGGAAGTGGCGGTTGCACTGAACTTGAGCGTGAAAACAGCGGAAACGCACCGCGCAAATATTATGCGGCGCTTGGACTGTCATTCGGTCAGCGAATTGGTCCGTTACGCGATCCGTAACAATATTATTGAAGCCTAGTCGGCGCACAGACGCGCGACGGCTTGGCGATGTGCAAACACGACTCCATACCCCAGACCCCCATTTAATGCCTTTCGATCCTACAACTTGATTCCCATTCTCTTCGGGAGTTCACCGTATTCCGGCGAATTGCGCAAAGTGTTCTTCTCCGACGTGTGAAGACTTTGCGCATCCGCCCAGCACAGAGCGTGCGTCGCTCTAAATACAAACCGGAGGTCGTTTATGAATTGGGAACAAATCGAAGGCAAATGGAAACAGTATTCAGGAAAAGTGCAGGAGAAGTGGGGGAAACTGACCGACAGCGATCTGCAAATGATCAAGGGCAGGCGCGATCAGCTGATTGGAAAGATTCAGGAACGCTACGGCGTCGAAAAGGACGTCGCGCAGAAACAAGTCGACGATTATTTTAACTCGCTGGACGAGTCAACCGCCGAGCGGCGTGACCGGGCTCGTGGCGCCGGCCGTTAAGAAAAGAATCCGAGTGCGGAGCTCCGCCGCATTCACATTTGATCGGTCTATATGAACTAGAAATGATGAGGAGGGCAAAACCTTGCTGTGGACCATTTTTGTAATCTTACTCGTGTTGTGGCTGCTCGGAATGGTTTCTTCCTATACGCTCGGCGGCTACATCCACATTCTGCTGATTCTGGCGATTGCGGTGGTGTTGATCCGCGTCATTCAGGGACGACGGCCGGTCCTATAGAACTAGAACGCTCGTCTGATCTCGCAGGATTCATCCTTAGGCTACGGCCTTCGAAGCGGAAGGTCGTAGCCCGTCATTTCCAGGTAGCCGGATCCGCGGAGCGCGCCTGAGTTTTTCGATCCAGCCAGAAAAATAGCGCCTTCCCAATAATTCGGAACAAATTGCGAATTGCTCGTAAGTTCCTGCGATGGCAGCGGCGTGGAAGCCTCAAGTGTGATCCCAAGAGAAGGCACGCGAACCTTCCATCGGATCGGATAAGTAGCGTGAGTTTCAGGACTTGTCCAGGTCCCTCCCGCTTGCGCCGCGTCGGCTGGCTCGAGTTCAAAATCGCTTGACCGCAAATGGTGTGCGTGGCCCTGCGCGTCAACGAAAGTGCCCGCGGAGAACGGGTCAATCGCGCCGTCCTTTCTCCGAATGTGAAATAACATCAATTCCGTGTGGTCATCGAGTTGCACACTGAGCCAATCCCATCCTGTCTGGTCTGGCGCAAGCTGCTGCGTGAAAAATTCATGATCCATCCAAGCCAGGCCGCCGACTTGATATTTTTGGGACGCAATTTCGAGCCAGCCCGAGGTTGCCAGTCTAGTCTCTGAGAAATAGTACGAAGCGCGGCCTTTCCCGGCCGATTTTTGGCTGACGCCATTCTCGCCGTGAATCACCGGAACTTTTTCAGGATGCAGAGATAACTTGATGGCAAATTGATCGGCAATCGCAGTCAAATTCTCCGCGCCTTCCGCCCACACGACACTCCAGTTTCCATTCCAGACCGTATCCAGTGACTCATTGGCTCCCGCGATTCCGGGACCGGCGCGATTCGTGCGCTCGGCATGAAAGAATTTCTTTCCGTCAAGATCGCTAACCGCGAAGTGGGCCAGATACAGGTCGCGCACATCCCAGTTCGAGGCGCTGAGTGGATCGCGGTTAACCCCTTGCCGGAAAAAAGTTAGTTCGAATCCGAACTTGCGTCCGTCCGTGGTTTGCAGATTTCCTGTGTAATACCACCACTCGGTCCGGTAATCCGGATGGTTGAAATAATCGCGTGGAAATTCGTAGTGATAGCCGGGAAGCGCCGCTTTGAATTGTGCGAACCCAGACGGCAGCGCGAAAATTAGCGCAAAGACTGTGGCCAGCCACGCTTGCCAGCTATTCCTCATGGACAACCTCAACCGGGTTGAGCCGAATTGCGATACGCGCCGGGTAGTATCCAGCCAACAGCGTCGCGAGGAAGATGACGGATGTTGCGCCAAGCAGAACAGCGATCGGCCAGTGCAGCCGGATCGTCCATCCGAAAGATTGTTTGTTGATGACGAAAATCAGAATGAGCGAAAGAAAAAATCCCAGAATCACGCCGGAAAGATTGGCCAGTAAACCCAGCAGTGCCGCCTCGGTAAGTATGAGCTTGCGCAACTGGAGACTGGAAGCGCCAAGATAGCGAAGCAGGCCGAGTTCGCGACGGCGGTCGATCACTAGCGCCAGTAGCGCCCCGGCGACGCCCATGACCGCGACCAGGATAGCGATGGCTTCCAGAGCGTAGGTGATAGCGAAGGTGCGATCAAAAATTTGCACTGCCTGGCTGCGCAGATCGCCGTTCGCAAAAATCAGGATGCGGGAGTCGGCCGCGGCATTTTCGATTTCCTTGCGGATCGCGGAAACGCTGGCGCCTGGCGCGACAAAAATGGCCAGATTCGAGGGCGCCGGATCAGGAAGATATTTCAGCATGATGTTGCGGTCCATCAGAATTACGCCGCGTTCGCTGCCATAATCGTAATAGACATCTGCCACCCTAAAACTTGCGCGCGATTCGCCAAGCCCGAGTTCCAGCGAATCGCCAGTTTTCACGCGGTGCTTGTAGCTGAAAGGTTCGCTGACAATGACAGCGTCTGCGCCCCGAAGCTCGTCGAGCACCGAATCGGTTTGTCGGCCGGAAAGAAAATCCGTGGTGCGATGGCTGGGCGTGTTTTCAATATCGAGGGAACCCAGCGTCGCAGGCAGGTCCTGATAACTGATTTCGTAGGTGCGAAGACGCTGAACCGTTTGCACACCGGGCAGCTTGCTTATCCTATCCGACAGAGCCGGTGAGATCGTCGGATGCTGATCGGTTGCGGGATTGCCGGCGGGACGAAGATACAAATCGGCGGGAAGCTCGGAATCCATCCATGAAACAACAGTCTGGCGGAAACTGCCGACCATAATACCAACCGCGGTCATCATTGCGACTGCGGTGCAGAGCGCCGCGACAAGAACTGACGTGCGGCGAAGCGAGCCGGCGAGACTGCGCGAAGCCAGCAGAGCTTCGACGCCAATGATTCGTTGTACAGATTTCGACGCACCGCGCACCGTGGAATTTACGAAAGCTGGAATCGCGAAGACGCCCGCCCCAACGGCGAGCAACGCGGCGATATAACCGAACACAGGTTTGCCGCCAATCGGTGGAACGCGGGAAGCAGCGGCAGACGCAAGGGCGAAAATCAGAGCCAGGCACAGCCGGGAAGCTCTGGAGATGCGAATCTCGAATTCGCGCCGGCCGCGAGCCATGGCTTCGACGGGAGCAACGCCAGCCGCCTCGCGCGCGGGCGACCACGCGGAAAGCAAGGTAACGCCTGCGCCCACAATCAGCGCCAGCAAAGCGGACCACGCCGTAAACTTGATTGCGCCCGGTCGGCTGGTGACGTAGAGCGCATTCACGGTGACCCCCATCAGTTTGACCGCGGCAGTAGCCATCAAACGCCCGAGCGGAATGCCCAGCAGCGCGCCGCTCACACCGATGAACGCGGCTTCTCCAAGAAATGCGGCCAGAATCTGGCGGCTGCTGGCGCCAAGCGCGCGAACGATTCCGATTTCGGCGCGGCGGCGAACTACCGAAACGGAAATAGTGTTGTAAATGAGAAATGCGCCGACGATAAGCGCGATGTAACTGAGCAGGCGAAGGTTCCAACGGAACGCCGCAAGCATTTTGCGGTTTTCGTTTGTCGAGGCGCCAGCCGGACGAAGCTGAACGCCATCCGTTAGATCTTCTTGGATGCGGCGCTGCCATTCATCAAGCGAAACTTCTGTTCGCAAAGGCGGTTGCGAAACTCGGATGTAGATACGATCGATCCGCCCCGAGCGGCTTAAGGCCGCCTGAGCGGCGGCGATATCCATAACGATGGCTGATTCGTTTCCGTTCGCGTCGGGAAATGTGCCACGGACCTTATAGGTTGCGGCACGGTCATTGATTAGTAGCTGTAGTTTTTCGCCGGGATGCTTTCCGAGCGACTCACCGGCCCATACGGAATCATGTGCCGTCAGACTCTCCAGTGCGGAATCGGCGCCGGCTGCGGAATTGTCGGCGGAGATATCGGACGACGAAGAAACTTGTCGGCGAAAAAAGGGTCCGGATTCGGCAATCAGATCGAGGCCGATGAGCGGGAGCGTCTTCTTTGCGTCAGCGACGACAGCGAAGCCTTCCATGCGCGGAGTGATATGCCAGTCGTAAGGGCGCGAAATAAGTTTTCCTACCAGCGTCTCCGGAACGCCACCGGTCGCCGTGATCTCGAAATTGTGTTCACCGGAAAGTGTTTCCAGCGAAGAATGAAAAGAGCCGGTGGCGGCGTCGCCAGCCAGATCAATGGCAAGAACCATAGCGACGCCGAGCGCCACGGCGAAAATGGTGAGCGCGGTACGGACCGGTTCATCGGCGAGTGGCTTAATTATCAAACGCCAGAAAAGATTCAGGCGAGTAGTCAAGTGCGTGCGCTCCAAAGGCGGAATCGGCGAGTAAATCGTGTATAGGTGCGCAAAATCATTTGCGCTTTACGTCGGCAACCTTACCGTCGCGAAGAGTGATGACGATGTCGGCGATCGCTGCGGCTTCAACACTGTGAGTGGCAATAAGCGTAGCGCTCTTTTGCTCCCTTGTGAGGCGCAGCAGCAGTTCCAGGATGTCGTTGCCGGTGGCGGTATCGAGATTTCCTGTGGGTTCGTCGGCGAGAAGTACTTTGGGCGAATTGACGAGCGCCCGGGCGATGGCCACTCGCTGCATCTGTCCGCCGGAGAGTTGGTGCGGGAGGCGATGCTCGAATCCGCTGAGTTGGACGTCGTGCAGCCGAGCCAGCGCAGATTCGCGTGCTCGGCTGCGAGCGCCGAGCAAAAGCGGCAGCTCGACATTTTCGATGGCGGAGAGTGTGTGCAATAGCTGGAAGGATTGAAAAACGAAGCCGACTTTCCCTCGCCGTAGTTCTGTCAGTTCCTGATCGGAAGCGCCGGACGTCGTGCGACCATCGATCAGGACTGCTCCCGCAGTAGGAAAATCCATGGCGCCGGCGAGATTCAACAACGTGGACTTGCCGCAGCCGCTGCGCCCGACCAGAGCGACCATCTCCCCGCTCGCGACCGAGAGCGAGACGTCGTTTAGCGCGCACACCTTCTGACCATCGCTTAGGTAATCCTTGCAGACATTACGAAGTTCAACCAGCGCCATCGAGCGGTTTTACCGTCCTTCTTTGTTTTACGCTGATTCAAGAGGGCGGGCAAATGTTCAGGAAACTGCGTGCGTTTTTCGACGCGCGCGGAGTCATGGCAGGCTCCATGTTGGGACAAAAACAGTGCGCTAATCCGGGATTGAGCGCACAAGAAGGCTGGTATACACTCCGCAGGACGTTTTCACTGCATCGTTACAGCAATGACAGGGGCGGAGTGTGGCCGAACCGGCTCGCTTTGCGATTCGCTTTCTCAAAAAGGGAGGCCTGAATGGTCTTCGCTGGAGTCAGCAGTCTGGCCGCGCTTTATCAAGCGGGAGCCGCGGCGCACCGCGCGCTAGCTCCTCTTGATCTCACGATCATCGGAGTTTATTTCCTGGTGGTGTTCGGAATCGGGTTTTATTTTTCGCGCAAGGAGCGCACTTCCGAGGAATATTTTCTGGCCGGCCGCGACGTTGGCTGGTTTTTCATCGGAGCCTCGCTGTTTGTTTCGAACATCTCCACGGAGCATTTCATCGGACTTTCCGGAACCGGCGCTTCCTCCGGACTCGCCGTCGGACATTTCGAATGGCTCGCTTGCCTGATTCTGCTGATCCTCGGCTGGGTGTTCGTTCCTTTTTATTTGCGCAGCAACGTATTCACCATGCCGCAATTTTTGGAGCGGCGCTTCAACCGGCAATGTGCCGTGTATCTGGCGGGAATTTCCATCATCGCTTACATTTTCACGAAAATTTCCGTACAGCTTTACGCCGCTAGCGTCGTTCTGGAGCGCGTGGCCGGATGGTCGCTTTGGAAGACCGCGGTAGTGCTGGTCGTCGCAACCGGTGTGTATACGATCGCCGGCGGATTGGCCGCGGTAATTTACACCGACACGGTGCAAACCCTGATTCTGATCGCCGGCGCTATGGCGTTGACGATTATCGGCCTCCACCGAGTCGGCGGGCTGGAGCATCTGCGCACCATGGTGCCGCCAAGTTACTTTCACATGATGAAGCCGGCCACGGATTCCCAGTTTCCATGGACAGGAATTTTCTTTGGCGCGCCGATCTTAGGTATCTGGTATTGGTGCACCGACCAGGTGATCGTGCAGCGCGTGCTTTCGGCCCGCGACGAAGGGCACGCCAAAGCTGGTACGATTTTTGCCGGTTTTCTGAAAATTCTTCCCGTGTTCCTGCTTGTGCTTCCCGGCATCATCGCCTACGCGCTTTTTCCTGAGCAAGTGGTCAAGCCGGACTACGCATATCCCACACTGGTGCTTAACCTGCTTCCCGTCGGGCTCGTCGGATTGGTAATGGCCGCGCTACTGGCGGCTGTGATGGGAGCGATGAGCTCGGTGTTCAACTCCGCCTCAACGCTGGTCACGCTCGATTTTTACAAGAAGCTTCGCCCGCAAGCCAGCGAACACCAATTAGTGATGTTCGGACGAATCGCCACCGGAGGGATGGTGGTGCTGGGGCTTCTTTGGGTTCCTTTCATTCACAAATTGAGCGCCGAACTCTACATCTATCTGCAGAGCGTGCAGGCATACATCAGCCCGCCCATCGCAGTGTGTTTTATTTTTGGTATTTTGTGGACGCGAGTGAACGGGCAGGGCGCAATCAGTTCGCTGCTGGCAGGGTTTGTTTTGGGAGCGACAAGGTTCATTTTCGAAGTGCTCGATAAATCGCGGCACTACGATTCCGGCGCGATTCGCTGGCTCGTGGACATGAATTTCCTGCACTACGCCATTTTCATGTTCGTCATCTGCTCAGCAATGCTGATCGGCGTGAGTTACATGTACCCGGCGCCGGACCGAAAAAAGCTGGCAGGGCTGACGTTTGCTACCGTCGGCGAAAAAATGGACATCGAAGGCGTAGGCAGAGTTTCTCTGGCCAAGGAAACGCGGACCGAACGCCTGATGAACGCAGCGTTCACCCTTGTGCTCTTGAGCACGGTAGTGGGGCTGTGGATCTATTTCCGCTAAAAGTGAAACGATGACTCCGGAAGCTAGGACCATTCGAAGCTTGCGCCGCAACGTTACTCGCGAGCAGGCAATTGAGGCCTTTACGGCGAGCGGTATCGCGTCGGTGTACTGGAAACTGCGTATCGGCTCGTTGCAGCGGATCGCCGACGCCTACATTCCGTTCCGTATTTACAAGGTGCGCTATTCCGCGGGCGGCGGACGGCACATGCATCATTTTGCGCTGGATGCCGTGGACGGTTCGCTCGACCTGTTTGAATTTGCCAAACCTCCGAGTGAGGCCGAAACCATTGCAGTTAAAACCCGCAACCACCCTCCGCCGGCACTCACGGAAGCACTCTCAGAAAGCTTGTTGCGCGATAAAGTCTTGCGCCTGATTTTTCAGCGAGGATTCTTCAAGGTGCGCGACGTCCAGCTGGAAACCGAACAATTGCCGGGAGAGATTCACCTGCCATACTGGCTGGGATTCTACGGCACATCGGAAGATTTGCGTTGTCGCGTCATGGACGCCGTGCGCCGGCGAATCGAGGGAGCGAGAGCCTCGGCCCTGTTCGAGCATTGGCTCGCCGCCTGATTACAACGCCCAGTGCCATTCGAACCACAGACTTTCTGGAGGAGCGATATGCAACCGCTAAAACTGTCGCAAAAATTGTTGCGGCTCGCGCTTTGTGCTTTGACGGCTCCCGTTGCTCTGCTCGCCCAGGGCTGGCAACACATCGGCAGCGTTCAAAAGGTCGAGAAACTTCCCGATGGCGTGGAATTGACCGCAGGCAAGGCCAAAGTCCGCGTAACCGTATTTCGCGACGGAGTTTTTCGTGTACGCGTGGCGCAGACTGGCGCGTTTCCGAAGGATTTTTCCTGGGCGGTGATCGAAACACCGGAACCGCCAGCAGTCAAGATTGACGACGCCAAAGACGAAGTCCACGTTTCCTCGGGAGCCACGGTCGCGAGAATTCATAAATCGCCCCTGTTGATCGATTTCCAGCGCGATACCGGCGACGTACTTGTAGCTGACGATAGCAATCTTCCGATGGCGTGGGAGAACGGCCGTGTGCACGTCTGGAAAAAAATGCCCGAGGATGAGGGTTACTACGGACTGGGCGACAAAGCCGGACCGATGAACCGCCGCGATCGTTCATTTACTATGTGGAACACCGATGCCTACGCCTGGCGCGAATCGACAGACCCTCTTTACAAAACCATTCCGTTCTTTATTGGATTGCGCAAAGGCCTGGCCTACGGAATTTTCTTCGACAATACCTGGCGCAGCGATTTCGATTTTGGCAAAGAAGGGCACGACTTTTATTCCTTTGGCGCGGAAGGCGGCGAGATTAACTACTACTTCTTTGCCGGTCCGACGCCGGCGAAAATTGTTCAAGACTTCACGGCGCTGGTAGGGCGGACAAAATTGCCGCCGCTCTGGACTCTCGGCTTTCAGCAGTCGCGCTATAGTTACGAGCCGGAAGAACGCGTCTATGAGGTCGCCAAAACCTTCCGCGACAAAAAGATTCCCGTTGACGCCATTTATCTGGACATCGATTATCAGGACAAAAATGCCCCGTTCACCATCAACCGCAAGGAGTTTCCAACGTTTGAAAAAATGATCGCCGATTTGAGCGCGGAAGGAATCCACACGGTGCTCATCACGGACTTACACATCAAGAAGGATGCTGATCATGGATATGCCCCCTACGACACCGGCGCGAAAGACGATGTTTTCGTGAAGCGCGCCGACGGCACGACTTTCGTGGGCGAAGTGTGGCCGGGCGAAAGCGTATTTCCGGATTTCACCTTGGCGCGAGCTCGTGAGTGGTGGGGAGGCCTGTACAAGAAGTTTTCAGACATGGGCGTGGCCGGATTTTGGAACGACATGAACGAGCCATCCGTATTCTTGACCGCGACGAAAACCATGCCGCTCGATGTGCGCCACCGATTGGACGATGGAACCACGCTGCCGCACCTGGCCATTCACAACGTCTTCGGAATGGAGAACGTACGCGCAACCGAGGAAGGACTCCTGAAATTGCGTCCAAATGAGCGTCCCTTTGTTTTAACCCGCGCGGCTTATGCGGGCGCGCAGCGCTACGCGGCAACATGGACCGGAGACAACGTTAGCGTATGGAATCATCTGGGAATGAGCACGCCAATGTTGTTGAGCATGGGAATTTCCGGCTACGGCATGGTGGGCGACGACATCGGTGGATTTGCGGGCTCGCCAACGCCAACGCTCCTTACACGATGGCTCGAAGCTGGCGCGTTCAATCCAATTTATCGCGATCACACCGCGAAAGGCACCGCCAATCAGGAGCCCTGGGTCCACGGATCGAAGCATGAGGCCATCCGCAAACACTTTATCGAAGAACGTTATCGCTTGCTGCCCTATATTTACACCAGCGTGGAAGAAATGACGCGCACAGGAATTCCGTTGATGCGGCCATTGCTGCTGGAATATCCGCAGTCACCGGAATTCTTTAACGATGACAGTGAATTTCTGTTTGGCCCTGATCTGTTTGTTTCGCCGGTCGCAACCGAATTGCAGGATGAGAAGGCCATCCAGTTGCCCCCGGGAAGTTGGTACGACTACTGGACCGGAGAAAAGAGCTCCGACCGCGAATTGAAAAAACTAAACCCGGCGCTGGACCAGTTGCCCGTGTATGTGCGAGCCGGCGCGATCCTGCCGCGCCAGCCATTAGTACAAAACACGGGCGAGAAGCCGAAGGGACCGCTCGAGTTGCGCGTCTATCCTGGTCCGGATTGCAAGGGCGCCTTGTATGAGGACGACGGCCACTCGCTCGACTATGACAAAGGCAGCTTCCTCCGCGTCAACTATTCTTGCCAGGTTGGCGCGAGCGCCGTCAAAATTGTCAGCGCCATCGAAAAAGATGGCTACAAGCCGTGGTGGAATGCCGCCGAAATTACAGTATTCGGCATGGACAAGGCCGCGAAAGAAGTACGCGTGGGCGACGCTACGATTCACGAATGGCGATATGACACTGCGCAACATGCGGTCATCTTCACGGTGCCCGAAGCAAAAAATAATTGGACGGTGGAAATCGTTTTTTAACAAAACTCAATCCACGGACAAAATGGAAACCGACTGTGGCGGCGCGGTGATTTTCATTTCCGTGCCGGTGGATTCGGCGGTCGCGTTTCCGTAGAGCGTGGTCATGCGCAAACTGTCCGCAAGCGGCGTATTTCCCTCGGCAATCGTCAGTGTTCGTGATCCGCCGCCGTTGTTAAAAATAACCAACATCCGTTCCTCGTCGCTTTGGCGAACAAATACATACGAATCGCTATCGGAAAATATGTGGAAAAGCTCGCCGGTTCGAAGTGCCGTATGGCGGCGGCGAAGCTGCAATAAATTCTGCACGGCCGAGAAGATTCGTTGCTGCTCGGCCGTTCGACCTGCTTCGGTAAACGCGTTTCGCGCATCGCCCGGCCAGCCACCCGGAAAATCGCGGCGATTATCCGGATCGCCTGCTCCGGGCATCGCGATTTCGTCGCCGTAATAAAGCTCCGGAATTCCGCGAAGGGTTAAAGCCAGCGCAAACGCGCACAGCAGCTTTTCCGGCGTGCTTCCTGTTTCGCTGGAAAATCGTGGCACGTCGTGATTCGCAAAAAACGGAACTAGCCAGTCAGGGTGCGGATAAAGTCCATCTTGCCGAAGCACGTTCGCGATGCGGCCTGCTGGAGCGCCGCGCAGCAAAACATCTCTTATCGTGGAGTACAACGGAAAATCAAAAACCGTGGAGAGGCCCGTGTCCACGCCATCCCATGCTTTTCTACCTCCCACAAAAAATGACGTCACGGTTGGATCGGGATGAAAGACTTCGCCGATCGTGGTGACATTGGGATAGATGCGCCGCAGACCTGCGTGCCACTGCTCCCAAAAAGTGCGCGAAACGTAGGGAAAAGTATCCACGCGCAGCCCGTCCAATCCCGCCGATTCGATCCACCAGATGGAATTTTGCAGAAGATATTTCCCCACCACCGGATTTTCCGTATTCAGGTCCGGGAGTACTCCGAAAAACCATCCGTCGGTGATGTTGCGGCGCATGGCGGGCGTAGCGTGCGGGTCGGCAAGCGCTTCGAACGGATCGCTCGAAGCACCCGTCGAATCGGATTTGCCATAGAACGAATTCTTGAACGGAGCGAAAGTGTCGAGATGGTTTTGCGCCGTGCCATGAAACCAATCGGGTAGCGGCGGCTTTGCCACCCACGGATGGCGAGGGCCAACGTGATTAGGCACGGCATCGAAAAAAAGTTTCATGCGCTGTTGGCGCAGAGCTGCGGCCAATTCTTTGTAGTCATCAAGCGTGCCGAGGTGCGGATCAACGGCATAGAGATCCACGGCGCCGTAGCCGTGATAATCCTGTTCTGCGCCATTCTTGACGACCGGCGTAAGCCACAACGCGGTAACGCCGAGATTCTTGAGGTAATCAATGTGCTCACGAATGCCACGCAGATCGCCGCCGTGCCACGAACGTGGCTTCGCGCGATCATGTGTTCCGGGGAACTCCGCTGGCTCGTCATTCGTAGGATCACCGTTCGCGAATCGGTCCGGCATAATCAGGTAAAGAACATCGTCGGAACTCAATCCGCGAAATCGCTGCGCGGTCGGTTCGCGATTAGAAATTGGCAATTCGAACGAAGTCTCGCCGCTGGCAGTTGTCAGATGACAAACGATCGTGCCGGAACGCAATTGCCGGCTGAATTTCAGCCATACAAAAAGATAGTCGCCGCCATGTGTCGCTTCTGTATGGCCCACAACTACGTCGGGCAGGTTGCAGGCAACTTTTGTGGCCTGCAGGCGCTGGCCGGAAAGGAGCACCATCAAATCCGGAGTAAGTCCGCTCCACCAGTTCGGAGGCTCGACTTTTTTCACTATCGGAGCTGTCGAGGCTTCTCCCGATTGCGGATCGGCGACACACCGCGGCACAAGTGAGGCAAAAGCCGCAGCTAGTAGGAACGGAAAAACAACACGGCAACGTAAATTGAAACTCATCAGGCAACCAGAATAATAAAAGACGCCCCGGAATTGATAGTACAGCACCGACGAATCAGAATAGAATTGCGAAACCCGAATTCGAACAGTTCGTCATGCTTTATGAAATCGCAATGTGCCGAACGCCTCCGGCACATGGAAATTCGGTTGCTGAGTGTGCGTCGGCCGCCAGGAACAATAAAAGCGCGGGTCGGTCGCCCCTTCAACGCGAAAAAAGTTAACACGCCATTCCGCGGACGGATCAAACTCATTCACGAGCATGTGCATCGGGAGCGCCAATTCCGCGGTCCAGATTTTCTTCGGCTCATCAATCACGACACGCGATTTCATCCCGCTCCCGGGATCGCGTCTGCCTTCCGGAGAAATTTCCAGGTCAATCCACATTCCGTTGGGACTGATTTCGAATTCCCAATAGCGGCGCGGCTGGCTGGCATCGGTTTGCAGAAAAACTTCAGCAACGTCGCGGTCCCATAACTGGTCGCGGCGGCCATCGCCGTCGGCACCGTCCGCAAAAAAGGTAAGCGTGCGATAACTGCAGCGAAATCTAAGGTATAGATTCTCATTCGTCCACAGCAGGCGAACTTCAGTCTCGCGCGCGACGTCTTCATTCTTTCCGCGCCAATCGGCGGCGAAGCGTATAGGTTGCGCGAGAGTCCACGCGTGCGCCGGCACGAAGCCATCCGTAGCTGGCCCACTCAAGTGCTGCATAGCGACAGCAGCAACTGGGATGTCGCGAATCTTTTCCATACCCAATCCAGCATAGCGGAACCAGCTCCGCGTGCAGAACTCTTTGCGCACTTCGATTTGCGCAACAGCCAATCACCGCGAACCATCATGCTAGCATCTCAAAATAACTGGATTATGGGTCATTGCACCGATCACAGAGCGCACCGCGGAGGCGGCGATGGTGGAAACAGTTAACCCGGAAGAATTCGTAACGCAGCAGCAGAAGAAAAAAATTGAAGACTACGAGTTTGTCAAAGTTCAGCTGGGCGGCGGCGTCGCGCACATGACGCTGAACCGTCCCGACCACAACCTCCTGAATGAATCCATGCTTCGCGAAATGGCGGAAGGCATCGAGTACGCCGGTTCGCGCGAAGACGTGAAGATTATTCTGCTGGATTCCGCGCACAAAGTCTTTTGCGGTGGGATTGAGATTGGCGAATACACTTCGCAACGCGTATTCCAGATGCTGGACGCATTCCACGCGGCGTTTGCGGCGATGGTGGACGTCGCCAAGCCGGTGATTTGTGTTGTAAACGGTCCGGCTATCGGTGGCGGGGCAGAGTTGGCAGCTTTCGGTGATTTGGTAATCGCCACGCCAAAAGCGCGATTCGCGCAGCCGGAAATCACCATCGGAATGTTTCCGCCGCTGGCATCCACAATTTTGCCGTATCTGGTCGGTCCCAAAATCGCGCTGGAACTGGTGCTTACCGGAGAGCCGGTAACGGCCGAGCGAGCGTTGGAACTTGGCCTGGTCAATCGGTTGGTGCCAGAAGCGCAGCTCGAAGCGACGGTGAAGGATCTGGTAACGCGCATGACGGGACATTCCGGGCCGGTGTTGACGATGGCCAAAAAAGCAATCCTTGGAGGAATGGGACTCTCACTGCGCGATGGCCTGAAGCACTCCATGAATATTTTCCTGAACGAACTGTACCGGCTGGAAGATTCACAAGAGGGCTTGCAAGCGTTGGTCGAGAAGCGCAAACCGAGTTGGAAGAATCGGTAATCACCAGAAATCGTAGCGCAGTCCGTCTGATGTGCCCGCTGCGTTTGATTCGTTTGACGTATGTTGTGCGCAGGGCATACACTCATTTCACAATTTGCAGGCAAGGGCAGCGGGGAAGGCCGTGAAATTCGGCCGCGGTCCCGCCACTGTAATCGGCTAAAAGCCGTAAGCCAGGCTACCCTCCCGTGCCGCGGTTTGCGAAACTCCTCGCGAGAGGGAGTTGCGCCAGTTGCCCCACGGAGCTCGCGGGGCATTTTGTTTTTACAACTCTCGCAAAGGAAAGAATCGGTTTCTGGTTGTCCGGAGAGTTCGCAGACTTGAGAATTTGCTCTGCATCCGCCTTTCGTCGCAAGGCCGTACTCGCGGCCGCGTTGTTCGTTGTCTTCTGCGCCGCGCAATCGCGAGCGGATCAAAACGCAGCATCGGCGACCGCGAAAGAATCGTTTCGCACGGTGCAAGATGAAACGGGCCGCACCGTTCGCATACCGATTCCGGTGCGCCGCGTGGTTTCGCTTGCGCCCAGTCTGACCGAGTCAATCTATGCGTTGGGCATGGAGGATCTGCTGGTAGGCGATACGGAGTACTGCGACTACCCGCCCGACGCGATGAAGAAACACAAGGTTGGAGGGGCGATCAATCCAAGTCTCGAAGAAATCGCGGCCCTCAAGCCTGACGTCGTGCTGGTGATTAAGAGTCTCAATCGTCCGGAAACCGTGCAACAGTTGGATCGTCTCGGTATTGCCGCGTATGCCGCGGACCCGCATACCATCGACGAGATACGCAGTTCGGTTCGCCGCCTGGCCGAAGTGTTGGGAAATCCGGGCGCCGGAGAAACTCTCGATGCGTCTCTGCTGCAGCAAGAGACCACTCTGCGAAAAAAACTACAAGGCGTGGCACCCAAGCGTGTACTTTTTATTGTGTGGACCGATCCACTGATTTCTGTCGGCAGGCACACGTTTATCGCGGACGCGCTGCAACACGCCGGAGCGGTTTCGGTAGTTGAATCTTCGCAGGATTGGCCGCAAATGAGCCTGGAAGAAATGGTGCGCTTGCAGCCGGAATTTCTGGTGTTTGCTTCTGGCCACTCCGAGGCAGTCTCGAGAGACATGGAAGCGTTGGCAAGACGTCCGGGGTGGAATGAGCTGGACGCAGTAGAACATCGCAAGTTTGCGGTGATCAGTGATGCCGTGAACCGGCCCGCGCCGCGATTGTTTTCCGCGGTGGAAGATCTTGCGCGGCAACTGCATCCCGAGGCGTTCGCCGAGAAGAAAGAGACTGCAAACGCGGCAGTACCTGCG
The DNA here is from genome assembly GCA_963732135.1 of uncultured Acidobacteriota bacterium. Lineage (GTDB taxonomy): Bacteria > Acidobacteriota > Terriglobia > Acidiferrales > UBA7541 > Acidiferrum. The sequence continues at coordinate 291,083 of CAVSYC010000005.1, read as the reverse complement.
GAGAAAAACCGATGAAGCCGCTTACGCTCAGCCGGCTTTTTCTGCAGTGCGCGATACTAGGATTAATTCTTTTTTGCGTGATGGTGCTGGCGCTGAAGTTTGGCGCAATTCACGTTTCGTTGTATGGACTGGGCCGCGATCTGCTGCGTGTTTTCCTTGGCCAGAGCAAGCAAATTTCCAGCGAGTATAGCCTGATCGTCCTTAACATCCGTCTGCCGCGCATCTTGCTCGCGGTTTTTGTGGGAGCGTCTCTTTCGATTGCGGGAACCAGCTTTCAAGCATTGTTGCGAAATCCTCTCGCCGATCCTTACGTTCTCGGTGTCTCCAGTGGAGCGGCTGTCGGCTCGATCCTGGCGTTGCTGATCGAACCACACGTGGCCCTGGCTCCTGAGATCGCTGCCGTGTTCACGCCGTTGGGTGGATTTTTCGGCGCCGTAGTGGCCATCACCGCCGTTTATTTTTTGGGCCGCCGCGAGGGCCGGATTGACAGCAACACCTTACTGCTCGGTGGAGTGATTACGGCTTCACTACTTTCGGCGCTGATCGCTTTGCTGCTCACCGCATTGCCCAGCAGCAACTTCCGCGGCATGACGTACTGGTTGATGGGCGAGCTTTCCGCAGTGCCTTCGCGGCCGCTTGCCTGGGTGCTGCGGGTGGGATTTTTGATCGCCGCCGCGGTGATTTATATGACGGCATCGGACTTGAATCTGCTCCTCTCGGGTGAAAAAGAAGCCATGCATCTCGGCGTGGATGTTCGGCGCGTGCGGATCGTCGTGTACATCGCAGCGTCGGCGCTGACCGGCCTTGCGGTGGCGATGAGCGGATCAATTGGTTATGTGGGCCTGCTGGTGCCCCACGTGATGCGCATGATTTTTGGTTCAGACCATCGAATTTTGATTCCCGCTTCGGCCTTCGGGGGCGCCATCGCTCTGGTGATCGCGGACACTTTGGCGCGGACCATTGCCGCTCCGTCGGAGCTTCCGGTCGGCGCGATCACGGCGATCGCCGGTGCTCCACTCTTTATTTATTTGTTGCGGCGGAGGCTGGCATGACCTCCACAGCCCGCTCGACATCTTCACGCAATGCGACGGACGCCAGTCATGCCGCAAACGAACCGCGTCTAAGCGTGGAGCAGGTGAGTTACGCACACGCGCCAAATCCGCAGCAGGCGCCAATTTTCACTTTGGAAGCGACCAGTTTTCAAGTAAAGGCCAGGGAGGTCGTGGCGATCCTGGGCCCGAATGCCAGCGGCAAGTCGACTTTGCTGCAGATTATTTCCGGTGCGCTTCAGCCGCTTTCCGGGCGCGTGCTGTTGAACGGATTTGTCACTCACGATCTGGAACCGCGTGTTCGCGGCCAGCGCATTGCGATGGTGCAGCAGGAAAGCCAGTTGTTGTTTCCGTCCAAGGCGTGGGAATTTGTGATGCAAGGCCGCCATCCGTACGGGAAGTCGCTGCGGTTTGAAACGGACGAGGACGTCACGATTGCGAGAAATGCGCTGGCGCAAGTTGGCGCGGAGCACCTCAGCGATCGCTGGATGGACCAAATTTCCGGCGGAGAAAAACAGCGTGTGATTCTGGCGCGAGCGCTGGCGCAACAGCCGCTCTTGCTGCTGCTTGATGAGCCGACTTTGCATCTGGACATCGGGGCGCAGGTGGATTTGCTGGAAACATTGCACCGTTTGGCGCGCGAAAATCACTATTCCGTCGTGGTGGTCACGCATGAGCTGAATCTGGTTGGTGAATACGCGGACCAGGTTGTGCTCTTGCAAAAAGGCAAATGCTTGCGAGTCGGCGCTCCGGCGGCGGTGTACCAGCGTGATCTGCTGGAACAGGTTTTCCAGACGCAGCTCAGCGTGGAGATGGGATCGAATGGACGTCCGCGCGTGATTATTTTGCCTGGAACGTAATGTGAAGTTATCGCGTCGCGGGAAGCAATTCTCCGCGACAAACACGTAACCCATAGCGGGCATAGTCGCCCCATCACAATCATCGCGGACTTCGTGCACGGGAAGACGGAGCTCTTGAGAAAGTTGACCAGCAAGAGCGAGCCGTCGCCGCCGCGCGACTGTAAGGCGGGATTTCGCAAGCCAGCCACTGCATTGTTTCCCGGTAATTTTACGGAACATGCGGGAAGGACGCTTGCACGCAACGCCGCCAAGCCAGGAGACCGGCGAGGTCCGCAATCTCGTTTTGCAGTTTTCAGGTTCGTTTGCAAACCCCTGAAGACGACCAGGCGAGACAGCCTTCAACTCCCGCGCGTGAGGGAGCGGAGGAGAAAAATGAAAACCATTCTGCTTCGTGCAGTCATCGCTTCGCTGCTTTTTATTCCGATTCAAACTTTCTTAAATGGTCAGTCCAGTCCGCCTGATCCGCAATTAAAAGGGACCTTGCTGGACGCAAGCGGCGGAGGCGTGGGCGGAGTCCGCGTCACAGCGCAGCTTGCAGGCGATTCGCAGGCGCAACTGTGGAAAGCAACCAGCACCACGGCAGGCGAATTTGCGCTTACGATTCCGCCGGGCAAATACCACGTGATATTTCAACGCGCGCCGTTCGTGACGCGCGAGTTTGAACTCGATCTGCGCAATGGTCCGCCGCGAATCCTGGATTTGCGGCTCGACCTCGAACGTGTGTCCTCGAGTGTTGTCGTGACTGCGGAAGCGGAGCCGTTGCCCATCCAGCAGACACCTGCATCTGTCACCGTGATTGCACGCGCGCAGATCGATGCGCGTCAATCGATAACCCTGCCTGATGCGTTGTTGTATGTCCCGGGAGTCGCCATCGGGCGCACGGGACCGGAGGGCGGCACGGCGTCAGTCTTCTTGAACGGCGGGAATTCCAACTTCACGAAAGTCCTGGTCGACGGAACGCCGGTGAACGAGCCAGGCAACGCCGTGGACTTCTCGAACTTCACGCTCGACAACGTGGACAAAGTGGAAGTTGTGCGCGGCGCGGAAAGCGCGATTTACGGGACCGACGCGGTGGATGGAGTGATCCAAGTCATCACGCATCGCGGAACCACCCGCATTCCCGAAGTAGAGGCATTCGCGCAAGGCGGCACTTACGACACTGGCCTCGGCGGCGCTCAACTCAGCGGGCTTCTGGGCGCCTTCGATTATTCCGGTGCGGCTTCGTATTTTTCAACAGCTGGCCCGGACGACGAAAATCATTTCCTGAATCGCACGCTGTCTGGAAATTTCGGCTACCGGCTCGGCGAAGACAATCAACTGCGATTGACGCTGCGAAACAACACCAGCGACGCGCAGACGCCCGGCCAGGTTCTACTCGAACCGCCCAACCCCGATTCGCACACCGGCTACGATTTTTTCAGCTCGAATGCGCGATGGGATTTCGCCACCGGCAAGCACTGGCACCACCAATTGATGGGAGCTGAATCCTACAACCGGCAGTTCACCGCGGACCCGATTCAGAGTTTTTTTGCGACTGATCCTCTTATCGGGTGTCCGCAAACGAGTCCCGGCGCAATCGCTACCGCGGAGTTTTGCGACTTCACCGATCCGGGCAGCCGCTTTGAATACAACCGCGCCAGCATCAACGCACAATCCAGTTACCTGTTGCCGAATTTTTCTGGAACTGCCGGCTACCAATACGAAGTCGAGAACGGCCACATTCCATTTCTCGCCGCGGGACACGTGCGGCGCAACAATCAAGGCGGCTTTCTCGATTTTCGCTATGCGCCGCATCCTCGTGCTTCGCTGAGCTTTGGCGCGCGGGCAGAAGCAAACGGAAATTTCGGCACCCGCGTGGTACCGCGCGTTGGCGCCTCGCTGATGCTGCTGCAGGGCCGTGGTTTTTGGGGTGAAACGAGGCTGCGTGCATTTTATGGGCAGGGCATTAAGGAGCCGCGCTTCGATCAACTCTTCAACGATCAATTCGGCGACTTCGGCAATCCGTCACTAAAGCCGGAATCCAGCAAGACCTGGAGCGCGGGCCTGGAGCAGAAACTGTGGGACAACCGGGTCCTGTTTCGCGGAGAATACTTTTCAAATCGCTACTACAACCTCATCAGCTTTGCGTTTTGCCTTCCGGAACTTCCGCCCGTGACCGGGAACACCTGTGGAGTGTTTATTCCCGGTGCTCCACCAAGTTTCGGATTTTTCTTCAACACTGATCGTGCGCGAGCGCGCGGAACCAATATCAGCGCGGAGGCAAAAATTGTTCGGTGGCTGATGGTGACCGGCAGCTACAGCTACGATGACAGCCTGGTGCTCGCTGCTCCGAATGCGTTTGATCCAACAGAGATCCCCGGCAACCGATTGGCGCGGCGTCCGGTGAATTCAGGAACGCTATCGGCGATTGCGGGATGGCGGAGGGTGAATGTAACGCTATCCAGCTATTTTACGGGGCAGCGAACCGATAGCGATTTTCTGGGGCTTGGGCTGAACCACACGCCGGGTTACGCGAGATTTGATCTTGCGAGCAGTTATGAGCTCGGAAGAGGCGTGACCACGTTTGTGCGAGCCGCGAATCTCTTCGACAAGTCCTACCAGGATGCTCTCGGATTTCCCGCGCTGGGACGTGAAGTGCTGGTCGGAATGAAGTACCGATTCGGCGGAAGAAACTAACAGGCAAAAAAATGGCAGCAAAGATTGAACCGGTGCTGTTTTGCTGGAGTGGCGGCAAAGACAGCGCCATGGCGCTGCATGTTTTGCGACAGCAGGGGGAATTGCGAATTGCGGCGCTGCTAACGACAGTCACAGAGGGTTACGAGCGCATCAGCATGCATGGCGTGAGGCGCGCTCTGCTGCTGCGACAAGCGCAGGCCATCGGTCTGCCGCTGCAGGAAGTGCGCATCCCGCCGCAATGCGTCAATCCCGTTTACGAAGCGCGGATGCGGGAAGCCTTGCTATCGCAAAGGGAAAACGATGTACGCTGCGTGGCGTTCGGCGACATCTTTCTGCAGGATTTGCGCGAGTATCGCGAACGCAACCTGGCGCAAGTGGAGATGAAGGCAATTTTCCCGATCTGGAAGCGCGATACGCGTGAGTTGGCGCAAGAATTCTGCGCGATGGGATTCCGCGCCATCTCGGTTTGCATTGATTCGAAAAAGTTGAGCCCCGAGTTTGCGGGCAGAGAACTGGACGAATCGTTTTTTCACGATCTGCCGGCAGGCGTGGACCCTTGCGGGGAAAACGGAGAGTTTCACACATTCGCGTACGACGGGCCAATTTTCGCGGGTGCGATTGCTGTCGAGCGAGGCGAAGTGGTCGAGCGCGACGGATTTTACTTTTGTGATTTGAAGGAGAAAGCACAATGAAATCAGAAGACGAGAAGCTAATTCTAATGACTCGCGGCGCTGTGGTCGTGACGCTAATCGGACTGTGCGCTGTGTTGCGAGTGGTACCGCATCCGTGGAACCTCACGCCGGTCGGCGCCATGGCTTTGTTTTCCGGCGCGATGTTTCGCAAGCGATGGATCGCGTTCCCGCTGGCGCTGGCAGGCTTGTTTGCCGGCGACCTGTTTGTAGGATTTTACAAGCTGATGCTTGTGGTGTACGCGAGCTTTGCAGTCAGCGTCGCCATCGGCAGATTGCTGGCGGAAAATCGGACCATCGCGCGAATTGGCGGCGCAGTCTTATTGGGCGCGTTGCAATTTTTCGTGGTCACGAATTTCGCCATGTGGGCTGCGGGAGGCTTTTATCCAAGAACCGCCGCCGGGCTGCGAGCATGCTACCTGGCTGGCGTGCCGTTTTTCTGGAACACGCTGGCGGGAGACGTCTTGTACGCCGGAGTGTTGTTTGGAGGATACGCGCTGGCCGAGAAGCTGTTGGCATCGCCACGCGAACAATCGGCGGAGATGAAACCGTGAACGGCGGCGGCTCGGTTCCGAAGGAGCAGCCGATTCCGCGCGTCGGGGTTGGCGTGCTTCTTGTGGACGCACGCAAGGGTGTGCTGCTGACGCTGCGAGAACGCGCGCCGGAAGTGGGTTGCTGGAGTATTGTCGGAGGAAAAGTCGATTTTCTGGAGCGCTTGGAGCAGTGCGCGGTCAGAGAAGCCAGGGAAGAAGCGGGTGTGGAAGTCGAACTACTAGGGCTGCTGTGCGTAACCGATCATGTGCTGCCTGACGAAGAGCAGCACTGGGTTGCGCCGGCGTATCTGGGGCGAATCGTCAGCGGAGAGGCAAAAAACTGCGAACCGGACAAGACGCGCGAGGTGCGCTGGTTCGAGTTTGGCAGCCTCCCGGAAAATCTGACTATTACGGCGAGGAACGCCATCGAGGCTTACGTGCGCCAGCGTGTCCTCTTCCAGAGCTAATGGAAGGCCAGTGCTATAATTGACGGATTGCTATGACGAAAGACGCGACAGAGACGGGGATTGCGCCTGAGGTGATGGCGAAATACGAGGCCGTGATCGGGCTGGAAGTGCACGCGCAACTTCTTACCAAAACAAAAATATTTTGTGGCTGCTCGACGCGATTTGGCGACGCGCCGAACGCGAATACCTGCCCGGTATGCCTCGGGCTTCCCGGAACGCTGCCAGTGCTGAACAAACGCGCCGTGGAACTGGGGATGCAGGCGGCGCTGGCGTTGAATTGTACAGTGCACGAACACTCGCGTTTTGCGCGCAAGAATTATTTTTATCCAGATCTGCCGAAGGGCTATCAGATTTCGCAGTACGAGTTACCGCTGGCGACGGACGGGTATCTTGAAATTGAGGTCGGCGGTTCGAAAAAGCGGATCGGAATTACGCGGCTGCATTTGGAAGAGGATGCCGCGAAGAATCTGCACGAAGGGTTTAAGGATTCGGCGACCAAGGGCTACGTGGATTACAACCGCTGCGGCTCGCCGTTGAGCGAAATTGTCAGCGAACCTGATATGCGCACGCCGGAGGAGGCTTACGCGTATCTGACGGCGCTGCGGCAGATTCTGCTGTATACCGGCGTCAGCGATTGCAATATGGAAGAAGGTTCGCTGCGTTGCGACGCCAATGTCAGTGTGCGGCTCCGCGGAGCGCCCCAGTTTGGGACCAAAGTCGAAGTCAAGAATTTAAATTCGTTCCGATTCTTGCAAAAGGCTCTTGCATACGAGATCGAGCGTCATATCGGCGTCATCGAAGGTGGCGGCAAAATTTTCCAGGAAACGCGGCTGTGGAATCAGGCCGAGAGCTATACGGTTTCCATGCGTTCGAAGGAAAAGGCGCACGATTACCGCTATTTTCCGGAGCCCGATTTGCTGCCAGTACACGTCAGCGCCGCGTGGCGCGACACGGTCAAAAATGGGCTGCCGGAATTGCCGGAATCGAAGCGCGCACGATTCGTTGGGAGTTATGGCGTCACGCCATACGACGCGGAGGTCTTGACGGGTTCGCAGGATCTTGCGGATTATTTTGAAGCGGCGGCGAAGGCGGGCGCTCCGGGAAAAGCGGCTGCCAACTGGATGCAGACCGAGCTTTTGCGCCGGCTCCACGATAGCGGAAAAGAGATTAGCGCGAGTCCGGTTTCGGCAGTGCGCCTGGCGGAACTGATCCAACTGGTCGAAGCCGCGAAGATTACCGGCGCAGTCGGCAAAAAAGTGTTCGCACAAATGTTTGAGACAGGACGCGGCGCAGCGGAAATTGTGCAAGCCGAAGGTTTGGGCGCGCAAGTCAGCAGCGATTCGATTGAGCAAATTGCGCGCGAGATAATTGAAAAAAATCCCGACAATGTCGCTAAATTCAGATCCGGCAACGAAGGCGTGTTCAAGTTCTTTGTCGGGCAGGTCATCAAAGCGACTCGGGGGCAGGCAAATCCGCAGGCAGTGAATGAGATTCTCAAGAAATTGCTGGCGGGCTGAGGCGGCAAAATTATGCTTAAAATCGGCGATAAGGCACCGGAATTTAAACTGAAGAGTGACACTGGAACCGAAGTATCGCTTCAGGACTTTAAGGGACAACGCGTGGTGCTATTTTTCTTCCCTAAAGCCGACACACCAGGTTGAACGACCGAAGCGTCCGAGTTTCGCGACGCAAAGAAACACTTCGACAAGCAGAACGTGGTTATTCTGGGCGCGAGCGCGGACTCGGAAAAGGCTCTGGCCAACTTCAAGCAAAAGCAAAAACTCAATTTTGCGTTGCTGGGTGATCCCTCGCACAAGATGATCGAAGAATATGGCGTGTGGCGCCCGAAGAAGTTCATGGGCAGGATTTTCAAGGGAATCGTGCGCAGCACTTTTCTGATTGGAGCGGATGGCAAAATCGAGGAAATCTGGGATCAAGTGCGCGTGAAAGGTCATGCCGGCGAAGTGCTCAAGAGAGTCACCAGCCCACCGTCCTGAATGCCGGCAAATTACAATGAAGCGACGGGGACGTTCGCAGCGGCTGCAGGTTCAATGAGCAGATTGTCAATGAGCCGCGTTTTTCCGACGAAGACTGCGAGCAGCACATAGGCCGGGCGCTGGCCTATGTTGGCGACCGGTTCGAATGTTTCGGCATCCACAATCTCAACATAATCGACGCGCGCCAAAGACTCGCTCGACAAAAGTTTGCGAATGATAGTCTGCAGTTGCAGGACATCGCGAAGTCCCGCGTTCAGTTCGCGCCGCGCTCCATCCAGGGCGCGGTGCAATACCGTGGCGGCTCGACGCTCCTCCACCTTCAAGTAAGTGTTGCGGGACGAAAGGGCTAATCCGTCGGGCTCGCGCACGATCGGGCAAACCACAATTTCCGAGTTGAGGTTCAGGTCAGTGGCCATCTGCTGCAGAATACGCACTTGCTGTGCGTCTTTGCGGCCGAAATACGCGAATTGCGGCTGCACTATTTCGAAAAGCTTCAGAACGACGGTGGCTACTCCACGAAAATGACCAGGCCGCGACTTGCCTTCCAGGCGATCGCTCAGGCCTTCGACGTTCACATAACTGCGGAATCCCGCCGGGTAGATTTCTTTCGCATCGGGCGCAAACAGAACATCCACGCCGACGTTCTCAAGTTGCTCGACGTCCCGTTCGAAAGTTCGCGGATATTTCGAAAGGTCTTCGTTGGGGCCAAACTGCGTAGGGTTCAAGAAGATCGAAGCGTAGACGCGAGAGCAGTCAGCTTTGGCGCGGCGAATCAGCGAGAGATGTCCTTCATGAAGCGCGCCCATGGTCGGAATGAATCCAACGACCTGATTCTCGGTGCGAGCTTGGCGCACGGTTTCTTTCATCCACGAGATAGTTCGAATGATTTCCATGAGCGCAGGGGATTCTAGCTCATGTCGCCGCGAATACACATTGTGGTTTGATCATGCGGAGGCGGCGGAGGAGCGTTCGCGATAAAAGTGCATGAGATCGGTAAGCACTGGCGTTGCGCCCAATTGCCTAAGCATGGTTGTAACCTGGCCGCGATGATAGGTGCCGTGGTTGGCGAGATGCTGCAGAGCTTGCCAGACCGGATTCTGATAGACGCCAAATTTAAATGTTTTGTACTCCATTAGGCGATCAAGGTCGCTTTGTGTCACGCCCTGTGTGAACGCGAGAAGCCGCTCCGCCTGTGGCCTCCAGTGGCCGCGCAATGCCGACGCCGTCTGGATTCCGGAGAGGTCCGGGAAAGCAGACGGCGAATGGCCATGGCATCGCTCCAGCCAGACCCATTCCCCGCTGCAAATGTGCACCAGCGTGTCGCGCACCGAAGAAAAACTGGAACCCAGCGGCTTCACGAATTGTTCATCGGAAAGTTGCGCCGCTGCTTGCAGCGAGCGTTCGTTAGCCCAGGCGTTGTAATCAAACAGTTGGCGAATTTCTTCCGGTGTCATACATTTCTCCGCGGAGTGCAGCGCGATTTAGTCGGTGAGTTCAACGTCGAAGTTGATTTCCTTGCGGCTCGTTTTTGGTTCTGGCATGTGATACGACTCGGCGTCGGATGGAAAACTGCCGCGTCGCACGTCAGAGCAGTATTCTCTAACCGTGCTGGAAATAATTTCGCTCAAGTTGGCGTACTGCCGTGCAAATTTCGGCACCGGACCGAACGTCAGGCCCAACAGATCGTTGATCACCAGAATCTGCCCATCGCACTCCGGGCCTGCTCCGATTCCGATAGTAGGAATGCGCAATTCGCGCGTAATCAGGGCCGCAAGCTCGCGCGGAATTCCTTCCAGGACAATTGCGAACGCTCCGGCAGCTTCGACGGCCCGCGCATCGCGTACCAGTTGCTCGGCTGCGTCGGGAGTTTTGCCCTGTACTTTGAATCCGCCCATGGCGTGCAGCGACTGCGGCGTCAGCCCGACGTGGCCCATCACTGGAATTTCCGATTCCGTGAGCCGCGCAATCAATTCCAGCCGCCGTTCGCCGCCTTCCACTTTCACCGCTTCCGCGCCGGCTTCCTTCACGAAGCGCACCGCGTTGCGCACCGATTCGGAAATTTCGGAATGATAACTGCCGAATGGCATGTCGGCTACGACGAGAGCTCGCCGCGTTCCTTTGCGCACTGCCCGCGTGTGATGCAGCATTTCGTCCACGGTCACTGGCAGCGTGGTTTCGTGGCCCAGCATCACCATGCCGAGCGAATCGCCGACCAGCAGCACTTCCACGCCGGCTTCATCCAGCAGACGCGCAGTTGGATAGTCGTACGCAGTCAGGCAGGTAATTTTTGTCGAGTCTTGCGAACTAAGCGATTTGCGATGAAGCAGCGAAGGCACAGTGATCTTGCCGTCGCGCATTCTGGAGGGAACACTCATTTTGGCCTCCGGTGCCGCTCTTTAAATTACAGATGCAGCCCTGTACCAAACCTAAGTTTAGCAAAAAAGTGGGTGCCGCACCATCGCGACTCTCTTGCAATTTGTCGCGGCCGTCTTTCTAGGTGGACGCCTTTGGTTTCGCCTGCGAGCGGCCTTTCCACTGACCTCCGCGGCCCAGCCAGTAACGTACGCCAGAAAGAAAGGTCGCGTACGTATAGAAGATCGCGGCCAGCGGCAGCAGCGGAGCCCATATTGGACGCAGTTGGTAGAAGGTTACGGTCGGCAGGAACGACGCTGTCATCAAGCACCACGCTGCCAACGCAAACGGCCAGACATGAAGATCGGCGGAGAAGACAAGAGCGAGCGGCATTACAAAAGTTAGAATCATTGCGACAAATGTGCCAGCCAGCAGTATGGCCGAGTAGCGCAGTTGAGTGAATGCCGTGCGTGCAATCATGTCGCGAATGTCTGAAAAGCTTTCGTATGAACGCAGGCTCTTGCTCGCGTGGGTAAGTCCCATCCAGACTGCGCCGCCCGATCGTTTCACCGCGCGAGCCAGTGCGCAATCGTCAATGACTTCGCTTCGAATCGCGGCAAGACCGCCAGCGCGTTCCAATGCCACTCGCCGCAGCAGAACGCAGCCTCCTGCGGCGCCAGCGGTCCTGGCATTCCGCTTCGCGATCCGCTTCGGCGGATAGAGCATCAAGAAAAAATAGAGAAATGCCGGAATCAGCAAGCGTTCCGCAAAAGTCTCCGCTCGCAGGAGAACCATAAGCGAGGTTAGATCGAGCTTGTCGGTCTCCGCTTGGGAAACGAGACGCCGTACAGTGTCTGGTGCGTGTACAACATCCGCGTCCGTGAACCAATAGAACTCGGGCGCGGCCGCCGTTGATTCCTTCACGCCGGCGTTCAGTGCCCCCAGCTTGCCAGTCCATCCCCCAATCAGCTCTGGCGCAGAAACAATGCGGATGCGATAAGCAGCATTCGCTTCGCTTGCTGCGCGACGAGCAAGCTCCGCCGTGCCGTCGTCGCTGTGATCGTCGACAACGAGCACCGAAAATTCGCCGGGATAATCTTGCGCAGCCAGCGCACTGATTACCGCCTCTATCGAGGCAGCCTCATTCCGTGCGGGAACCACCGCTGTTACGCGTGGCCATTGTGGCGGAGCAGGGAATCGCGCGCGATCGGAATCGAATTCCCAGACTTGCCAGAAATTTCCCCTCGCAAAAAACAGGACGATCCAAATTATGAATACAAGGAGAGAAACGAAAACTGGCATCGAGCGGAGGACCGGCTAGGCCAGATCCTCGCCGCGGATCGGCAGGCGCCGAATTCTTTTTTTCGTCAGCGAATAAATCGCGTTGCACACCGACGCCGCGACGACGGGAAGTCCCGGCTCTCCGATCCCCGTTGGCTGTTCCTTGCTGGGAACGATATAAATCTCCGTCTTCGGCGTTTCCGCGATTCGCGGCATTTGGTAGTCGTTGAAATTTGTCTGTACCACGCGCCCGCCGTTGATCGTGATGGCGTCGTGCAATGCAGCAGAGAGCCCATAAATCGCGGCGCCCTCCACCTGCGCACGAATGCCATCGGGATTCACGGCGCGCCCGCAATCCACCGCATAAACAAGCCGATGAATTTTCACGGCGCCGTTTTTGACGCTGACTTCCGCCACCGCCGCCGTATACGATTCGAATGAAAAGTAACCCGCGATCCCTCGTCCGACTCCCGCAGGAAGCGGCGATCCCCAGCCAGCTTTTTCCGCCGCAAGCTTCAGCACGCCTTTGAGCCGCGCCGTATCGAGAGCTTTTCCCTCTTTTGGATTCGTGAAGTCCGGTATCTTTCTGTCGCCGCCGATCAAGCGCATCCGAAATTCCAGAGGATCCGCTCCTGCCGCGGCCGCAAGTTCATCCACAAAACATTCCACGACAAACCCGCTCGTCGAATGTTCCACCGAGCGCCACCACGCTCGCGGCACGCCTGACTTTGCCAACGTATATTCCACACGGTAATTCGGCGTCTGGTAAGGAATAAATGTAGCCGTGGCAAACTCCGAATTTTCCGGATGCTCTTCGCCCTTTTCGCTCCACATCGCGTCAATGGAAGTGGACGTCTGGAAATGTTTCCACGCGACAAGGCCGCCCTTTTCATCCAGCGCGCCGGAGAAGCGGTGATACGAAGCCGGCCGGTAGAAATCGTGCTGCATATCATCTTCCCGCGTCCACAGCACCATCACCGGCTTGCCAGTAACTTTCGAAATTTGCGCTGCTTCCATTACGAAATCGCCCATGTAGCGCCGACCAAAACCGCCGCCCATTAGGGTGGTGTGAACTGTGATCTTTTCCTTTGGCAGCTTCGAAACGCCAGCAATCACGTCCATCGCCCACTGCGGGGCTTGCGTCGGAACCCAGGCTTCCGCGCCATCCGGCCGAATGTGCACCGTACAATTCATCGGCTCCATGGTCGCGTGCGCGGCGAGCGGAAACTCGTACGTCGCTTCCACTTTTTTGCCGGCCGCGGCGATGGTCGCGTCTGCGTCACCGTCATTGCGAACGGTTTTACCCGGCTTCGCGGCATTTTCCAGAAATTGCTTCCGCAATGTTTCAGACGACTCGCTCGCGTGCGGCCCAGGCTCCCACTCCACCTGCAAGGCTTTTCGTCCCTGCATTGCCGCCCACGAATTGTCGGCCACAATAGCAACTCCGCCGGCCGTAAACGCGCCTTTCCCCACTGGTTCAATCGCAAATACTTCACGTACACCTGAGACCGCTTTTGCCTTCGCCGCGTCATACGATTTCACTTTTCCGCCAAACACCGGGCAGCGCGCCACCACGGCGAACTGCATTCCATCCACGCGCGAGTCAATTCCGAACTTCGCAGTTCCATCCGCTTTCGAACGCGCTTCCCAGCGCGGCATCTCATGTCCGACAATTGTGAAGTTGTCCGAATTCTTCAGCGGCACAGTCTTCAAGTTAGGGATAGGCTGTTTCGCGCCATCCACCGCCAGTTCGCCATACGTCAGAAAATTCTTGCGCGAACCATGCAGTACTCCGCCATCCTGCGCCAAGCAGGTATTGGGATTCACGTTCCAACGCGCCGCGGCGGCCGCCACCAGCATCTCTCGCGCCGCCGCTCCTGCCTGCCGCATCGGCAGCCAGCAACCGGCCACGCTTCCGCTTCCGCCGGTCCCGTGGTTATAAATTTCAGGATTAGTGGGAGCCTGCTCGACCGAAACCTTCTTCCAGTCCACGCACAGCTCCTCGGCCAGAATCATCGGCACCGCCGTCATGATCCCTTGCCCCATCTCGGATTTTTCCAGGATCAACGTGACGCGGTTGTCGGGCGAAATGTGCACCCAGGCGTTGAATGGATTGGGAGTTTTCTTTTCCTGTTCCTCGGCGGGATCGTTCGCAGCCGCAACATTGAGATGGAATCCGACCAGCAGCCCGGCGCCGGCAACGGTTCCGGCTTTTAAAAACTCGCGACGATCAAGAAGCAGCATCGACATATGACACCTCGAATTGCGCAGTACGACTTGAGAAAAACTACGCGGACTTTCCGTGCGAAGACTGAATTTCCGCCGCGCGATGAATTGCTTTGCGGATGCGCTGGTAGGTTCCGCAACGGCAGATGTTGCCGCTCATGAAATCGTCAATTTCAGCGTCACTGGGGCTGGATTTCTTCGCAAGCAGCGCCGCTGCCGACATGATCTGTCCGCACTGGCAATAGCCACATTGCGGAACGTCGATCTCAATCCAGGCCTGCTGCACGGGATGATTGCCATCCGCGGAGAGGCCCTCAATCGTCGTAATCCGCTTTCCGCTCACCGCCGAAATCGGCGTGATACAGGACCGCGTAGCCTCGCCATTGATGTGCACCGTGCACGCCCCGCACAGCGCCATCCCGCAGCCGAATTTCGTACCGGTCATGTTCAACGTATCGCGCAACACCCATAGCAGCGGCATCTGCGGGTCCACTTCCACCGACTGGGACTTTCCATTTAGCGTGAAACTGATGGCCATAAAACCTCCGCGCGAATCAAAAACCGCAGCCCTCATCCTAACCCAACCGGCCTTATACGAAAAGTTACGAAAAGTCGCTACGAGAGGCTGCACACCCCGGTGGCGGCGACAGTCCTCTAAATGAGATATGACGCACGCTAAGTTCGGGCGTGAGCAATTTCGGGTGTCTTTGTAGGGCCGTGCGGCGGCTCCGGTTCTACGCCACGCCACCCCACCGGCCGCCCGCTGACTGCCTCTTTCACCGAGCGGAACAGCACCACATACATCAACTGGCGGTAGTAGAAGCGCTGCAATAAGACGGGAGTCAACAGGGTCCAGTCCTCGTCCCGCTCCAGTGCGAATGCCACCACGCAGGTCAGCAGGTCTATCAGCAGAAATCCCAGAAAGAAAAGTACAGACCGCTGCAGATTCGCCGTTTCAAACATGGTTTGCGGAATCCACGAGACATGCAATTGCGCCAATCCCCAAAACAGGATCGAACCCAGGAACATCAGATCAATGATCGGTGAAACCAGCGGCAGCATCAGTTGGAACACAAAAATATTCGGCAGCGCGACCCAGCCTAGCGTGCCGTACTTTCCTCGGAACAGTGTGTCGCGATGCTTCCAGAACGACTGCAGGGTCCCGAATGTCCAGCGGAATCTCTGCCGGATCAGCACGTTGGCCGTTTCTGGAGCTTCGGTCCACGCAACTGCGCGCTCTTCGTAGCTTACGCGCCATCCCAGCCGCCGAATGGCGATCGTAAGGTCCGCATCTTCCGCAACGGTGTCCGCGGTAATTCCGCCCGCCGCCTCGATGGCCTTCACGCGCCACGCTCCCAGCGCTCCGGGCACCACCGTGATGCAATTCAGCAAATCGAAAGCACGCTTCTCCATGTTTTGGCTGGTGATGTATTCCAGCGCCTGCCAGCGTGTCAGCCAGCGCGAGCGATTCCCCACCTTCACGTTCCCAGCTACCGCGCCGGTGCCGGGGTCAGAGAAGTGCCGCATCAACTGGCGGATGGCGTCCGATTCAATTTCCGTGTCCGCGTCAATCGTCACCACGATCTCGGTTTTCGCCTGTGACAGCGCATTATTCAGCGCCGCCGCTTTTCCGCGATTCACTTGATGGATTATCTGCACGCGCGGGTCATCGCCGAAGTGCGTGTCCAGCAGCGTGCCGGTTTCGTCGGTTGAGCCGTCATCCACCACGATCACGTGCATCGCCGGATAGTCGGACGCCAGTACCGACTTCACCGTTTGTACGATCACACCCTCTTCGTTGTACGCCGGAATCAATACACTCACGCTCGGCAAAGGGTCTGGCACTTGGTCGTGGTCCGCGCGCCATTTCTCAATCAGCGCAAGGATCCCAATGATTAACGCGCGTCCGCTGACGAGCACAATCCCCAATATAAACACGTAGCCGATGCCCATCGCGAACCAGTGATAAAGCCCAAAAATAAAGCCATCTGCCTTCGCTTCAAGCCACTCGCGGCCAGACAACGGCACCATCACTTCGCCACGGGTTTTGTCCACCAGTTCCGGCACCGACACAAATTCAAATCCGCGCGCGCGCAATTGGTCGATGACTTGCGGCAGTGCCGCCAGCGTTTGGCTGCGGTCTCCTCCACCATCGTGGAACAAAATAATGTTTCCGCTATTCGCCTGATGCATCACCTCATCAATGATGTCCTGCGCTGGAATTTGCTTGCCGTACGGTTGTCGCCAGTCGTGCGGATCAATTTTCTGACCGACGATCAGATATCCCATGTCTTGCGCGACGGGCAACTTCTCTACCTCTTCCGCGAATTCCGGCTGGTGGTCGATTCCGTACGGCGGCCGGAACAGGATCGATTTCACTCCCAGCGTGCTTTCAAGCAGTCGCTGCGTGATGTTCAATTCCCAGCGCAATTGTGTCGGCGAGGTTTCTTCCATCGCCGGGTGCGTATATGTGTGGTTCCCGATGGAGTGGCCTTCTGCATATTCCCGTCGCAAGAGCCCGGGAGATTTCGCGGCCTCTTCTCCAATCACAAAAAACGCCGCCGGCACGCGCTTCTGCTTTAGTACGTCAAGAATTTTAGGCGTCCAGCGAGGATCGGGCCCATCGTCGAAGCTGACGGCAATTTTCTTCGGCACCGCGCCAAGTTGATCGATTTCATAGGAAAGCGGGTAGCTTTCATATGTTTCCGCCGTGAACAGGTCCATTTTGGGGTCGTAAGTGTAGGACCTGACGCCGCGTTTCGGTTTGTCGGCAATTTTCCAGATGTCTCCATTGCCTTCCAGGATCAAATCTGGGCCGGGCGGGACGTCTTTCAACTTTTCGCGGGTCGCATCGTCGGCTCGCGTCGCGTCCCAGATTTTCCAGATTGAGCTGTCCGAAGAACCCAGCCTCCATAGCGCTGTTCCCTGCACGCCCAGGCGTTCCGCGGCGCGCATCTGGTTATACGCAGTCACCGCGTCCAGAAACCACACCTGGTGCACGCGATCGCTATCGTCGGAATACGAGTAATGCGGATTCAGGGAAGCTGGATCCAACTCCACCTGGGCTTCGGATTCATAGGCATGCAGCAGCGCTTCCTGAACACTCAGGTCCTTGGCAGCCGGATGCGACTGTTTGTTTGGCTCCGGCCAGTCGTATCCGTAGTTGGCGATGCCCACAACGATTTTTTGCGCCGGCACTACCTGCAAAAGTTGCTGCAGATTGTCCATGAACCAGTCTTGCGACGCGATCGGACCCGGCGTCGCCGTCGGCCAATGCTGGTCGTAATTCATCATCACCACCGCATCGCATTCCTTGCCGTAATATCCGTAGTCGAAAGTGTCATCCTGCGCGGGCAGCGAAATCATGATCTTCAAGCCGACTGCGTGCAGTGCTGGCGCCAGCTCCCCGATGAATTCCTGAAGATGTTTCTCGGTTGCTTGCGGGACTTCCTCGAAATCAACAACGATGCCGACTTCGCGAGACTCGATCGTATATTGCACCGTGTCGCGCACCAGTCTCGCTCGCGCTTTGGGGTCGGCCAGCATTTGCGCCATCTCCGGGATGCGCCACGTCTGGCCATCATAATTATTCAGCATCCCCATGATGGGAATTTCCACGTTGGATGTACGCAGCCACTGGTGCAGCCGGTCTTCGCGGATGATCGAGAACGCTTCTTCCGCCGATGCTTTCACCGTCTGGTAGCGTTCGTAGTCGACAATCGTCAATCCGCCGTCTGGCATAACGGAGTGCAGCTCTTCCGAGACCACCAGATCCAGATCCTTATAATGTTTTTTCAGCGTTGCCAGGCTGTTCGCGTCGTAACTGACATAGAACGCGGCTCGCAACGGGTCGTAGCTGGCGGGAATTTTTCCGATATTTGCCACGCGCCGGTGGCGTCCTTCTCGTAATGCCACTGTTTTTACAGGTTTTGCTTTCGCTTTAAGCGCGCGATACGACGATTTTGCGCCGGGTAACAGCGCCGCCGGCAAATCAACGCTTCCGGCGATGTTGAAAAAGAAATACACCAGCAGCAACGTCAGCAAGGCTCCGCTGATTTCCATCACGCGGCGCGTGCGGCGCCAGCGCACCCGTTCCGCATCATAAAATATGGGACTTCGCTCTTTCATCGTTTTCTGGCTGACCTGTACGGCATTAGGGGATTAGATGCACCGTTGCAGCTCGGCTGCCCAGTTCTTCGTCAACGGCCTGGTTCAACTATTGTAAGATGCACCCTACCCATGAAGCGAGTTTTCTCGCATCCCTTGTTGCCGCTGGTTATCGGGCTTCTGCTTCGACTCTTTTTCCTTTTCCGTTTGCCCAGTTCCGCAGGCGATGCGCAACTTTACGAAAACTTGGCGGCGAACTGGCTGCATAACCATGTATACGGGATTGCCGTTGGCGGTGTCCTTGCTCCCGTGGATATTCGCATGCCTGGGTATCCCGCGTATCTCGCCTTAATACAGGCAATCACCCGCCGTAGTGCTGAAGACTCCCGCTTCTGGGTCATGCTCGGCCAGGTGGTTCTGGATCTGCTCAGTTGCCTGATCATCGCGGAAATTGCCGCTCGTTGCTCCGGACGCGCCGAAAATACTTCGCGAGTCTTCCTGGCTGCTCTTTGGCTTGCCGCGCTGTGTCCATTCACTACAAACTACGCCGCTGCTCCGCTTACGGAAACCTTCGCCATTTTCACTACCGCGCTGGTGCTTCTTTTTCTGATCCCCATGGTCAATCCTGAACATCCCATGGGCGACCTCGTGAAGTGGGGCCGATTCGGACGGCGCGCCGATTATATGAAGAATGCCGCTCTCGCCGGCATCTGTACCGGGCTCGGAACGCTTTTTCGTCCGGAGACGCCGCTCGTTCTGATGTCCAGCTTGCCCGTGGTTTTCTGGGTGGCCTTACGCCGCGGTCAGCCCGGCAAAGGCCTGCGCGCTTCGCTGCTTTCGGCCGCCGCGTGTTTGTTCGTGCTATTGCCCTGGACGATTCGCAACGCCATGAGCCTGCATGAATTTCAGCCGCTCACTCCCAGATACTCCACGATGCCCGGTGAACTTGTTCCCACCGGTTTCATGAACTGGGAACGCACCTGGCTTTATCGCTTCCGCGAAGTGTTCGCGGTTTCCTGGAAGCTCAATAGCGATACGATTGAAATCGATGATATTCCCGCGCGCGCTTTCGATACTCCGGAAGAGCGCCAGCATGTCGCGGCAATCCTCGAACAGTACAACAACGATTCGAATCTGACGCCTCAGCAAGATCAGCAGTTCGCCGAAATTGCTCAAGCACGCACGGCTCGTCATCCCTTGCGTACTTATCTTTCGGTTCCTCTGCAAAGAGTCCTCACTCTTTGGTTTACGCCTCGCGTCGAGCAGTTGCCGGTTTCCGGATCCGTTTTTCCGCTCGCGCAAATGTGGGACACCGACCGGCAGGACATGGTTGTCACCATCGGCCTTTTCTTTTTGAATATTTTTTATGTATCGCTCGCGTTATGGGGAGCGGTTCGTCTTTGGAGTAAGTCGCTCGATGCGCGAGCCGCCATTGTTCTGCTCGTCTGCTTCGTCGTGCTTCGAACCGCTTTCCTCACCACAGTGGAAACGCCCGAACCTCGTTACGTCTTGGTCTGCTATCCCGCAGTCATCGCGCTGGCCGCCCACGCCTTCACCCGTCGCAATCCGGAGTAGGGGTGGATGTTCTGTGGCCGCAAGCAGCAGTGAAGCTTAGTCCTCCAGCGGCTCCGGATGAATCGTGATCCGCGAAATCTGCGGGAACCGTTCCTTCACCCGATCCTCCAGCGCTCCCGTCACATCGTGCACTTCCGTGACCGGCAACTCGCTGCGCATCACGCAATGGCACGAAGCCAGAATGTGATGCGCCACCTGCCGCACAATCACATTGTGGCTGTTCACAAGTTCGTGATATTCCGCCGGAAGCCCGTTCAAGAACGCTTCAATGGCCCGCGCCAGGTCCCGCAAATCTTCCGCGCCGGAATCCGGAACGCTGATTGCCGTGCCCAGCGGCTCAATATGAATGTTGACTTCCATCGGCTCCTGCCGCAGTTCGCGGATTTTTTCCTCCAGGTCCGTCGCCTGCTGGTGCGCTTCTTTCAAAGTCAGGTGCGGATCAAGTTCCAGATGCAGCTCGACAAACAAGCGCCCATCGCTTTGCTGTGCGAACAAATCATGAATCGCCAACCCGCTTCGCTGCGCCACTGCTCGGATCGAATCGAAAAACGGCTCGCCCTTCGGCGCGCGCGGTTCCGCATGCACTACCACGTCCGACGGCACAATTTCCCCAACGCGTTGTTCGATTGCGTCGCTCCATGCGTGTACTTGCTCGAGACTCGCAGTTCGCGGCACGCTGACCGTCGCATCCACAAAATAGCGATTTCCCGCGCGTCGCAAGCGCACTCGCTGTACGTTTAACACGCCATCCATTTTCTCGATGGCTTTTGTGATTTGCTCCAGCAGTCCTTCCGGTGCCGCGTCCAGCAGCGCATCCAGCGTTCGCTTGCCCAGCCGCGACCCCACCCACAAAATCACCGCCGCCACCGTCAGTCCGGCCAGCGCATCGGCGTACACCAGCCACGGCACGTTCCACCGTTCACCCGCCCACACCAGGCAAATCCCCACGATAACGACAATCGTGCTCCACACATCCGTCGAAAAATGCAGAGCGTCCGCTTCCAGCGCTTCGCTGGAATATTTCGCCGCCACGCGAGAAAGTTTTCTTGCCCGCGTAATATCGATGGATAGCGCCACGAATAAGACCAGAATGGCCGTCACGCTCGGCTGAATATGTACGCTGTGAAAAAACAGCCGGTCAAACGCTTCATAAATGATGTAAAGGGCGGTAACAACCAGGAGCGCAGTCTCCACAAACGCCGAAAAATTTTCGAATTTGCCGTGCCCGTAAGGATGCCGCTCGTCTGCCGGTTGGTCGGAAACTCTGATGGAAAGAAATGTAATAATCGCGGCGATCAGATCCAGCCCCGAATGCAGCGCTTCGCTCAACACGCCCAAACTTCCGGTTCGAATCACCAGAAACGCCTTCAGCGATACTAGCAGCAATGCCGAGCCCACGCTCAGCAGCGCTGCTCTTTTCTTTTCTCGTGATTCGCCGGGTAAAGGGGCTTGCATGGGCACGCCTAGACTACCCTAAGTGAGGCGGGACGCGACACAATGGCGGTAGTCGATGTTGAAATTTTAAGCGGCTCGCAATGGCACAAACCTCAACGCCGCCGAATTCATGCAATAACGTAGCCCGGTTGGATCCGGGCCATCCGTAAACACATGCCCCAAATGGGCGTCGCAACGCGTGCACTTCACTTCGCGACGGAGCAGTCCCAAGCTGAAGTCATCTTTCTCACGAACATTCTCGTCTGCAATCGCTTCCCAGAAGCTTGGCCATCCCGTTCCCGATTCGAACTTGGTTTTCGCGTCAAACAGCGCCGTCCCACAATCCGCACAGCGGAAAATGCCAGCCCGATGCTCGTTCAGCAACTCTCCCGAATAGGGAATCTCCGTCGCCGCTTTGCGCGTAATCACGAATTGTGGCGTGGTTAAAACTTTGCGCCATTCTGCCAGCGTTTTTCGCACTCTGTGGACTTGTGTCTTGCCGACTCGCTTGACCACGTCGTCGAACTCCACGATCTCCACCGTCGTATCCGGTCCCAGCGGCGGTTCGTCTTTCACAAAGGTGGAACTCGCGACGTGATCAACCCCGGCAAACACACTCACAGTCACCAAAGCGGCGCCCCCAAAAATCAATCCGCGCCGAGTCAGTTCTTTCATAATGATCGGATTCAGAAAATAAACGAAAGTTACGGAACCTTACTTCGCCGCCGTCATCGCCGGCGCTGGCACCAGCGGCAACCGTTTCGGCTCGCCCCGCGCTCCCCGCACATCCAGCTCTTCGAACAACAACGATGGCGCGACCACTGATGACGGCAGCCCGTTCTGCGCCGAGCCAAACGCTCCCAACGCCGTCCCCGCAAATCCCGCAATCTGCGTCTGCATGTAGTTGTACACGAATGGATCGTTGCCGACCGCCGTCACGTTGCGCAACACACGCGTATTCAATCCCGTAATCCGCGCTCCGCGCTCCATTTCTTCGTGTCCATCCGCCACATACACGCGCGTCACGATCAGCGGCAGGCGGTCTCCGTTTCCCGCGCCCCCGCCATAGCTCGCCAGCAATTCGCTGAAGTCTTCCTGATGCAGCAGGCTGATTGCCGGATTGTCCATTTCCTTCACTTCCAGGCAATATTCCTGCTTGTTGGCGCGGCAAATATCCAAAAACTTTTTCTTCAGTTCCGCCGCGGGCACCGTTTCCGACGAAGTAAAAAACAGATTGCTCGGCGTAGGTTTGGCATCGTTCAAAAAAGCCGATCGTCCATGCCCATTCGATTTCTCGGAGTCAGGCCCTGGCCGCCGCGACATCAATAATTCTCTCAACGAGCCGTTTTCAACCGCCGTCACTTTTTCCGCTGGCACTCCTTCGTCATCCACTCGGTATCCGCCAATCAGCGGTTTTCCCGCAAACTCCTTCAAGCCCGGATCGTCCACCACCGTGACGCTCGCTGGCAGTACACGCGCTCCGATGCGGCTCACCCAGTCGCTCTTCCCGCCGATGTTGCTCAAGAATTGTTCCATCACCGGTTGAAACGCCACCGGAGGCCGCGCGCCGTTCAGCGCCGGTCCAAGCACCTGCGCCACCAGCGGTGCCGCCGCTCGCGCCTCGAACAGCACCGGCCCCGTATAGTCCGGCGCCGGCGGCGAAGCGCGCATCGCCATCAACTCGCTGCCTGCCACGTTCAGTCCCTTTTTCACTTCGTCTACGCTCGGCAGCTCCGCGGGCTTCGGCGCGTACGTCGCATAATAATGATTCAACTGCATCCCGTCGCGCGCCAGCGTGCTCAATCCCGCTTCGGTCGCGGCGAAGGTGCGATTTGTCCGGATCTCAGTGCCTTCACTCGTCAACAAATATTCCGTCGCGTACACCAGGTAATAAGTCACTTTCGATTCTTGGATTTCCGGAAACACCCGCAACGCCGCCGAGGTTTCCCGTGCTTCCTGCTCCCAATTTCGTCCGCTCCAATCCGGTGTCAGCAGCGGCTCGATGTTTTTCACCGGCGTAACTTTCGAAAAATCGTCAATATCCGTCTGCCGCGCCAGACTGCCCAGATACGCGCGCTTCCGCGAATACGTTTCCACCGCTTCCTTGAACGCCTGATCCGTTGCGATCCACAAATCCTGCCGCAGCGAATCGTAATCCCGGTCGATTCCCACCGATCCCGTTGGCCCGATGAAGCCGCGGAATCCCTCATCGCTCACAAAATTCGAGCTGTCCTGCTTGTAGTCTCCCACTCGCGCTTGTACGTTCATGAAGCGGTTGCGTGTATGCGTGCTGGACATCAGCGCGCCAAATTCGCCGACAATCTCCCGCACATCCAGATCCAGCAGCCGGTATTCCAGGTAGTACGGCCGCACCGGTTCATCGGTACCCGGAAATTTCAGCTCCAGCCGCGTTTTTGCGCGCGCCATCTCGTCGCGCATCGCCTGCAGCGTGTGATCGTTATCTGATTTTTCCTGAGCGAACGCGGCAGGACTGATTCCCGTCGCTGCAGCAAGCAACAAAATTCCCAATCGCAGGGAAATCTTCATCGCGCCCCTCCCGTCTTCCCGGCGGACTGCACCGCTTGCGGATCATGCGCCGGCGGCGGCAATATCGGCGGAGCATCCGTGTCCGCCTGCTTCTTTTGTACTTCCAGCTCGCTCGTCAAAATTGCCGGCGCCACCGCCGACACCGGCACCGAACCCGATTCCGCCCCGCAATATCCGTTGAAAACTTCCGGCGTATCGCCAGTCGCCACAATCTTTGTCAACGCGGCCAGCGGCGTGCCCACAATGTCTACTCCCCGCACCAGTTCATCCGGTCTTCCATCGGCAAAAACTTTGTAAACCACCAGCGGCTGTACCTGAAACGCTTGCGGTTGTCCGCGTCCGGTAAACGTAAATCCTCCCGCGATGTCGTCAATCAGCAATCCATACTGCTTATTCTGTTTCTTTACCAGCGCGATCAATTCCGCCCGCAACGCCGCGTTCGTCACCGTCTTGTTGCTCTTCACGATCAGATTGCCTTGCCGCGAAACCGGCGTCGCTCCCAACTGCCGCCGTCCGTGCCCGTTCGAATGAGGGAAATCCGCCAGCGGCGACCGCGACATCTCGAAATTTTTCAGCACCCCATGGTCGACCAGGACTACCTCGTGCGACGACACCCCTTCGTCATCGAACCGGTAATATCCCAGCAAATCCTCGTGCCCTTCTTTTTTCTCCGTCGGATCATCCACGATACTCAGAAAATCCGGCAGGATCGGTTCGCCCACTTTTTTCGCGAACGTCTGCCCCTCTGAAATATCTTTCTGCCGGTGCCCTTCCGCGCGATGGCCAAATACTTCATGGAAAAAGACCGCCGCCGCGCGTCCCGTAAGCAGCGCCGGTCCAACGCTCGGCTCATTCAGCGGAGCCTTCACCAGCCCTTCCATTTCTTTCCGCAATGTAGCGCTGGCCGCCGCTACCTCTTTGTCGCTCGGCGCATCCTTCGGGTCCACCCAATCAAAATTGTAGTAGCGCTCGATGTTCATCCCATCCGCGGCTTTGCCCTGAATAAAAAGCTCCAGCCGGTAGCGGATCTGCCCACTCTGCAACTGCGTTCCTTCGGTATTCACAAGGTACGCATTCTGGGCCAACGCCGAAAATGTCACGATCGAATTCAAAATCGCCGGCGATTCCCGAAACGTCCTGGTATACGCGCGCACTCTTTCTTCCCACGGTTTCCGGTCCAGCGTGAACGAAGCTTCCGGCTCGATCGACTTGTGCGGCTGCTCGTGCGAAAAATCCGGCGCGTGCCCTTCCGCCGTGTCCGCTTTCACTTCCTTGCTCGAACGAATTTTAATCAGTGCTTCCGCCGCATTGCGGTATTGAGTGTCCGTCTCCAGCCAGATCGCCCGCCTCACAATCTCGGAGTCGTTATCCACCGGAATACCGGTGCCCGGCCCGCCGCTCGGCATTCGTTGCTCGCCTACCTTATGCGTGTTGTCCAGGGTGTACGTTCCCGTTCGAACCGACACCTGCAGCCACCGGTTGCGCGCCTCGCCGCTCGAAAGCAGCGCGCCATTTGAACCCGAAACCTCCGCCCTCTGCGTATCCGTGATCGTGTAGCCGATAAAATAGGCCGGCGGTTCCTGCCCTCCCAGTACTTTGAACGACCGATCCAACTCCGTCTGCATCGCCGCAATCAGCGGCGACGGTTTCCCGATCGCCGGCGTGTCCGGCGGTCCCGCCAGGGTCGCGGTTGGGAGCAACATTGCCACAAATGCCAGGGCCAGCGCCGCCAGCACGGCGGCGGAAAAACCTTTCAATTTACGCAAAGGATCCTCACGATTATCTCAAGGTACCAGGCTAAACAATCAGTGTACGTCACTCTTCGGCAGGCATACAACGCAGGCGCCTTCTCACACCAACACTATTCGACGGCTCCGCGCCCGTTTTCGTTGCACGTTGAATCGCAGGAATTCGGTTTAAGTCATCTTGTACTTAACCGCAAACCGGAACACCCTTGGGACAGCCCTGGCCAGTCGTCGGCGGCACCGGCGGCTTGCTGTTGTTCCCGTGCGTGGCCACAATCGGAATCGCGATTGCCGGAATAATCGCCAGAATTCCCAGGGTAATCCCTGCTCCCTTGCCAAGGTGATGGCCGACGTTTTGAACTCCTACCTTACCGCCCACATCCGTCGTCGTTCCGGCGTCCACCAGCACGTCCAGCGTCGCCTGCGTCGGCGCCTGCGGTCCAGTGCTGTCATTCGAACGCACATTCGTCATCTGCCCGGCTTTCACCATCACACAAACCCCCGCCAGATTGCAGACCTTCACAATTCCTTCAAAAACCACCACGTTCATCGTTCCGGTGGAACTGTCGAACGCTACGTAAAAGTCCGTGCCTACCACTCCAGCGACTCCCGCTGGCGTTTTTACTTCAAATTTTCCGTCCGGCTTGGTGATTTTCTGCGCTTGCGACCGGATTTTTCCGTACGCCACTTCCAGTTCCGTCTGTTGCGCGCCGCCGTCGTGCTTCACCACTTTGATTGAAGAGTCAGAACCGACGTTCAGCACCGAACCGTCGTCCAGCGCCACCCGCGCCCGTGCGCTCGCTTGCGTATTCACCACGTCCTGCCAGTCCACCACCGTTTTTGCGGAAGCAGAAATGCTCTTGGTGCCTCGCGCAATGCTCACCGCCGGAATCACGCGCGAAACTTCGCCGGCCCGCTGCGGAGTATCCGGCGCGGCCAGAATTTCGCTCGGATTACAGAGCAGCGCGGACAAACAAATCGCCACCAAACAGGCGTGCAGGGACTTCATCGTCTTCATCGAGGACTCTCCTGAGTTGATTGCAGTTACTATCTTTGTTACTGGAGCGCCGCCGCACTGTCAATTTGAATTCCCGTGAACGTTTCCCATGCGCTACGCCGCCCCTCCCGTTCTCCGCGTCCCTCTGCGGCCTCTGCGTTATCTTTTTCTGTCTCTCCGCATCCTATAACCCGGGAAGATATCTCAGTACCGCCGCCGTCCGGTCATCCTGCTGCGGCCGGCCGCTTGAAAAACTCACTACCGCTTTCTTCATTCTCCGGAGAATCTCCTCCGGCGTATTCTCGCGTAACGGTTCGCATATCGCTGGCACTCTCTCCATCTCAAGAAAATCACCCGCGGAGTTCTGCGACTCGCTGAATCCATCGCTCAAGAAAATTACCGAATCGCCGCGCTCCAGCTGCACAGTTTCGCTTTCATAATTCGTTTCCGGAAACATTTCCGGCGGAATGCCGCGAAGTTCCAGCTCCCGGCAGCCACGCGCCGAAAGAATCAGCGGACCCTCCATTCCCGCACTGGCGATGCGTAGAATTCCTGTTCGCGTGTCGAGGCATGCATATTGCACCGCGGCATATCGCGGCGACGATACTCCGCGCAACATCACTCTCCGGTTGACCGTGCTCAACACCGTCGCTGGCGGCGTCCCCGTTTTATGAACGCCGCGCAATGTTCCCACCGCCAGCGCCGCGTACAATGCCGCTGGCAGCCCTTTCCCGGTCACGTCGCCCAAATGGATTCCAATCACGCCATCCGTCAACGTGAAGAAATCCAGAAAGTCGCCACCCACTTCATAAAAAGGCTGGAATTCATGGCCGATCGTTGCATCCGCCGTTCGCAACGGTCCGTGCGGAAGCATTCCCAACTGAATCGCGCGCGCTTCTGCCAGCTCCTGTTCGCGCAGCGCTTCCAAATCGCTCAACAACGAAGCCTTGGCTACCGTCACCATGAATTGTTTGAAGGGGAATTTCGCCGCCGGAGAGGGGTCCGGCTCTGCCGCCCGTGTAGCAAAAGCATTCATCCTCCGCTAAAAACAACAGGTGTTGTTTCCTGGCGCACGTTGCCCGTTCGAACAGTTGCGGGCCGCCGCCTGGCGAGGCACACTTTTTCCATGCGAGCCTTGATCGGCATCCTCGTTGCAGCCGCCGTTGCTGGCGCTATCTATTTCTATTCTCTTAAGAGAATGCCCGCCACTGATGCGGGCACTGCTCCCACTCAAGCCATCAGCCTCACCGGCGTTCGAATGGATCTGACGCAAATCGCGCAAGCCGAGCGCACATATATCGCTTCGAATGGCCACTGTGCCGCGCTGGACGAACTCTCTTCCTCCGGCACCGTCAACTTCGCCCGCACCGAGCGCCAGGGCTACACCTACGAAGTCCGTTGCGGCGAAGCCAGCGAATTCGCAGTACTCGCGCACCATGCCCCCGCCCCCTCGGACTCGCCCATCCGCTACCCCATCCTCGCCATCGACCAGAACATGCAAATCGGCGAAGTCCAGTAACACAACTCAACCTCTTAGCATTTGTCCTCAGCCTGGCGTTTATCTTTAGCCGTCACTCCGAGCGAAGCCAGGAATCTTTCTTCGATCGAACCGCGCGGCAGCCCCTTCAAAATTCCCGGAACTTTTCTCTAACTTCCTACGTTCATCCCTACAGAGCGGCCGTCGGTTGTAAACCATGCCGCACACAGATTTCCCGGGCACGAAATTCATTCGAATCGTAAGCAAAAGGAGATGGACATGGGCGACGT
This sequence comes from uncultured Acidobacteriota bacterium, assembly GCA_963732135.1. GTDB lineage: Bacteria > Acidobacteriota > Terriglobia > Acidiferrales > UBA7541 > Acidiferrum. Next base: position 262,781 of record CAVSYC010000005.1, on the reverse strand, counting down.
TGGCGTTGGCATTGTTGGTTTTGCTGCGGTAGTACTTTCTTTGGGCATTCCCATGGCGGGAATGTACACCTACTATCGCGTGAAGAAACTGCGCGCCGATGAGCGCATGGCGGCTCTCGCACGCGGCGTCACCATCCCGTTTGAAAGCGAAGTCTCACCCGAAGCACGCTCGCGCAAAGCCGGAATTCTGCTGGTCTGTGGCGCTCTCGGCTTCATGGCCACTTTCGGCGCCATTGCCGGCATCGAACACGAGCCGGATACCTGGGCCGCCGCAGCCTTCGGCTTGATTCCGCTCGCCGTCGGTATCGGCTACTTCATCGATTTCACGCTGAGCCGCCGCGAAGCCCACTCTTAAGTTTGCTTTCATCGCCACGTCGGTCACTGGCTTTTCAGACCGCTTGGTTTGCTCGATACATTCGCCCTTTACTCGTTTCGAAGGGCCTGCATCGGATCGAGTCGCGATGCTCGCCATGCAGGCAGCAGGCACGCGGCGCTCGCCACGGTCAGCAGCACGATCGCTACACCAGCGAACACGCTCGCATCCAGCGGTTTTACTCCGAAGAGCAGATCGCGAATCAACCGCGTGGCAGCCATACCTCCCGCCAGTCCCACGATCAATCCCGCTACAGCGGGCCGCAACCCATCGGAGAGCATCAGCCGCAGCACCTCCGCACGTTGCGCTCCCAGCGCAATGCGCAAGCCAAGCTCTGTCGTCCGCTCCGTGGCTATGTAAGACAACACGCCAAACAAACCCGCTGCCGCCAGCACCAGCGACAACACCGCAAACGCCAGCAGCATCGTCGCATCAAAACTTGCGTCCAGCGTCGATTTTCCAATGATCTGATCCATCGTCAGCACATCTGAAACCGGTAATTCCGGATCAAGCTGTTGCACGATTTTCTGCACCGGCGGCGCCAGCGCTCTCACATCATGACTTGACCGGATCGCAAGAGTCCCATCGAGAGGAACACCGTCATATATCGATACGAAAAGCGGGAAATACATCATGGGCAGTTCTTCGGTCACCACGTAGGGCGTGTTGCCCACTACGCCGACAACCCGGAAGGCCCGCCGGCCAATCGCCAGCAAATGCTTGCCGATCGGATCCTCGTCAGGGAAATATTTCCACGCAAAAGATTCGCTCACCATCACTTCGTCCGCTTTGTCCAGCCGCTGGTTCGCGCCGAAGGTTTGTCCTTGCAGGATCGGAATTCCCAGCGCCGCGAAATACCCCGGATCGACCCAACGCAAGATGGCGTACTGTATTTGCCCCTGCGGCAGTGGAGGATGCTCAGCGATCGCGAACCCGCCGTCCCCGTCGTAACCTCCGCCCGGCACCTGTCTTGTGAATGTGGCTGCCTGCACGCCGGGCACAGCTCGCACGCGCTCCAACAGCGCCTCGTAAAAGTTCAGTCTCTGCACGCTCGTGCTGTATGCCGCTTCGGGAAGCCCGATAGTCGTCGTTAGTACATTGTCTGTAATACAGCCGAGGTTTGTGGTTCGCATCCGCTGGTAACTTTTCAGCAGCAACCCCGACCCGATCAGCAGCACTACCGTTAAGCCTACCTCCGCTCCGAGCAGCCACCGCCGCAGCCGCATTGAGGCTTGGCCGCCGCTCGACGAACGCGACCCCTGCTGCAAAGCGGGCAGAAGCTGATCGCCGTTTACGGTCAAGGCGGAGGTCATCCCGGAGAAAACCGCACACAGGAAAACCAGGCCAATCGCGAACGCTACGACTGTGCCGTCCACGTGAATCGCTTCAACCCGTCTCATCTCCTGCCGCGTCGTGACAAACCACTGCACTAACGCATACGCCAGCAACAGCCCAGCCGCTCCTCCTGCCGCCGAAAGCACCAGGCTTTCCGTCAAATGCTCGGCCAGCAGCCGCCATCGGCCCCCGCCCAGCGCCGCGCGAATGGCCAACTCTTTTCTTCGTGTGGCTTCACGCGCCACAAGCAGGCTGGCCACGTTCAGGCACGCGATCAATAGAAGACAGACTGTCGCCGCAAGCAGCATCAGCAGCGGCGTTTTCACGTTCCCTACCATGTCCTCCAGCAGTGGCCGCGTGTTCGCCCCTTTGCTGATGAACGCATCGTCCCGGTGCTCGTCGTGAATCCACTTGGTGATAACGGAAAGTTCCGCTCTCGCCTCCGCCTCGCTCACGCCGGGCTTCAGCCGGCCGACCGCTCTAAAATCATGACTGTCCAGCTTCAGCATTTCTTGCGCCGGCTCCTCGTAATACACGGGCGTCCACAGTTGCGCCCACGGGCCCGGATAGGCAAACCACTCTGGCATCACACCGATTACCGTGTACGGCTTTGCGTTGAGCCGTATGGTCTGGTTCAGGATCGCTTGGTCGCCACCGAATCGCGTCTTCCACAAACCCCAGCTCAGCACCACCGTCGCGCTCGCGGACGGCTGATCGTCCTCCGCGCTAAACCCTCGGCCGATAGCGGGCTGCACGCCGAGCGTCGGGAACAGTCTCCAGGAGCACTCCGCGCCGCGAGCTTTTTCCGGAGGCTGCCCGCCCGTTCCCGACAGATTGTACTTAGCCTCGTTTCGAAGAATTGCCAGGTCAGAGAAGCTCTTGCTCTGTGTCTTCCATTCGGCGAATACTCCCGCGGCATTTTGGTTGTAGGGCCACTCGTCGGAATTTTCGTAAAGCCGAAGCAGCCGCGCGGGTCCTTGGAACGGCAGCGGCTCCAGAAGGACTGACTTCACCACCGCAAACATTGCCGCTGTCGCTCCGATTCCCAGCGCCATTACGAATACTGCCGCCACCGCAAACCGCGGCGTCCGCCACAGCGACCGCGCTCCATTCCGCAGGTCGCGCACTGCTTGTTGGGCGCGGACCCATCCCCAGGTGTCCCGAGTCTGTTCCTTGAGTAGGGTCGGATTCCCAAACACTCGCAGCGCCGCTTGGCGTGCGTCCGTTTGGTTCATGCCCGCTGCAACGTTTTCCGCAGTCTGCTGTTCCAGATGAAATTGAATCTCATCATTCAGCCGCCGGGTGTTTTCACTGCTGCGAAAAAGAGATTGCCATTTCATCCACAGCCGGCGCATCCGTGCCATCGCAACTTGCTCCTATTCGGTTTCCACCACCAGATTGATCGCCGCGGACAAGCGGTTCCAATTCTCAGCTTCCTTTTCGAGCTGCGCTCGCCCGGCCGCAGTTAGCGAATAAAACTTTGCCTGCCTGCCGGTTTCTGTTTCTTTCCACTTCGCTTTGATCCAGGCGCGTTGCTCCAGCCGGTGTAACGCGGGATACAACGATCCTTGTTGTACTTGCAGCACTTCGCCCGAAATTTGCTGGATGCGCTTGGCGATCGCCCATCCATGCTTCGGCTCGAGCGAAACGGTCTTTAAGATTAAGAGGTCCAGCGTTCCCTGCACCAGATCGTTCGGCTTTCCCATACTATGACTATCTACACCTGTGATTGTAGACAGTCAAGGGGTAGCGCTCGCCGAACGTTTTTCCATCTACTGCTCATCCGGATGATCGGAACTCTCTTCGTCGTCGATTTCTCTTTGGCTTCCCTGCGCTGTGCTAAACTTCTCTCGATGCATCCCGCCATTCCGCTGCTCCTCGAATTGCAAAAGACCGATAGCGAAATCGCAGCGCTTCGCGCGAATCTGGAAGCAGCCCCCAAACGAATTCGCGAAAACGACGCCAAGCTGAATGGTGCGCGAGCGGCGGTCGCTTCCGCAAGAGAAGCCCTCGCGCAAAACGTTGCTACACGCAAGAAAACCGAATTTGAAGTTTCCGAATGGCGCGAACGCGCCAAAAAATTCCGCGCGCAAACCTCCGCCGTAAAGACCAACGAAGCCTATAAAGCTTTGTTGCACGAAATCGCCAACGCCGAAACGGAAATGGGAAAACTGGAAGACGTTCAGCTCGAACAGATGATGTCCGCGGAGGAAGCCGAAAAAAATGTTAAGGCTTCGGAAGCCGCGCTGCGCGAATCGGAACAATCCATCGCCGCGGAGCGCAAGGAAATCGAAAATCACGCGCGCGAAGTAAATCGCAAAATGCAGGCGGATATTTCGCTTCGCGAAAAAATCGCCGAGCAAATTCCGGAAGAAATTCTCAATGTGTACACGCGCGCAGGAAAACGCCACCACGGTGTCGCTCTCGCCGCTGCCGTGAACGAACAGTGCCGCGGCTGCGGCATGCGCCTGCTTCCGCACGTCTATCAGGAAGTGTACAAACCGGAAAATCTGGATTTGCAGACTTGCGAAACCTGCGGATGTATTTTATATCCGGCGGAACCGGCCGCGCCGCCGACTCCCGGCGCAAATCCTTCGGCGGCTTCGGCATAGCCATGAGTGCTGCCTGATGGCGCTGCGTATTCCACCAAATCGACTTTCACCGAACAGGGGTGCAGGACTTTTCGGCGAACCTGCGCCAGAAACAAAACCGGCCGCTTGGCGCGCAAACATTGACGGCGGCTCACGCGGAAATCCCGGGCCGGCTTCTTACGGCGTGGTGATTCGCGATCCGCGCGGCGAGATTGTGGCGCGCCTGAAAAAATATATCGGACGAACCACCAACAACGTCGCCGAATACTACGGACTGATCGCGGCGCTCGATTACGCGCAAGCGAATAACATTCGTGCGCTGCGCATCGAAAGCGATTCCGAACTGCTGGTCAAGCAGATGCGCGGGCAATACAAAGTAAAAAGCGCGGACCTGAAGCCGCTTTACGAACGCGCCAAGAAAATGTCGCAGGCAATTCCCGCATTCCGCATCGATCACGTTTACCGGGAACAGAATCGCGAAGCGGATTTGCTGGCCAACGAAGCGATGGACGAAGTGTCCGGGAAACCGCCCGCTGCGGAGAGTCGAAATTCCAAAATCGAAAATGGAAATTCGAAAACGGAAAATCGAAACTCGCCTCCTAACGCGAATCCGACGATTAAAGTTCGTGCGCGTTTTCGCAGTGGCATTTTGTATCCTCTCGAAGACGTCGACTTGCCCGATGGCGCCGAAGTGGAAATCCTCGTAAGGCCTGCCTCCAAGAGTTAGCGTTCTCGCCGCCGCAACAAAAAGCAGATTCCTCGCTTTGCTCGCAATGACAAGGTGGCGGTGAGCGCGCGCCCCACTCCGATCAGGCGTGCACGCCAAAAAGCAGACTCCCCGCGATGAGCGGGGCAGGCGGAATGACAACGCAAGGAACTATCCGCGAGTTGCGGCGCGTTCCAGCTCGGCGATGTTGATTTTTTTCATGGTCATCATCGAGGCCATGACGCGGGCGGATTTTTGTTTGTCGGGGCTCGACAACAATTCGATCAATTGCCGCGGGGTAATTTGCCAGCTCAGACCAAATTTGTCTTTCAGCCAGCCGCAGTCCGATTCCTGTCCTCCATCCGCAGTGAGCTTGTTCCAGAGATAGTCGGTTTCTTCCTGATTTTCGGTGCTGACGGCGAACGAGATGGCTTCGGTGAATTTGAACATTGGTCCGGCATTGAGACCGACGAATTGGATTCCCTCCAGCTCAAAGCTGATGATCATCACCGAGCCGGCAGGAGCGGGGCCGCCTTCCGGGTAGCGCTGCACTTCCAAGATTTTCGAATTCTTGAAAGTGGAACAGTAAAACTTTGCTGCGTCTTCAGCTTGCGTATCGAACCACAGAAACGGTTTAATTTTTTGAATCATGTTTTTGTCCTTCGGCCAGAATCGAAAAAATCAGGATTGCCACAGAGCCCACCGGGCTGCATTGATTGACGTTGGGGCGAGTCCTCCCTTTTTTATTTCAACGCGTAGGAGCGGTAGAGGGTGTCGCGCTGGGCGGGGATGAAGCCGGCGTCGGAGATGACGCGGCGGAGTTCGGATTCGTTGGTGCGATTGCGGACGCCTGCGGCGTACACGACGTTTTCTTCGATCAGGATGCTGCCGACATCGTCGGCGCCGAATTGCAAGCCCACCTGGCAGACCTTTATGCCGGGAGTGAGCCAACTGGACTGAATGTGATCAATGTTGTCGAGATACAGGCGGCTGATGGCGAGCGTTTTCAGATAGTCGACGGCGGTGGTTTCCTGAACTCTTTTGCCGAGCGGCGTGTTGTCCGAAGCGAAAATCCACGGAATGAATGCGGTGAAGCCGCCGGTGTCTTCCTGAATGCGGCGAACGCGCTCGAAATGATTGACGCGGTGGCGCAGCTCTTCGCCGCAGCCGAACATCATGGTGGCGGTGGTACGCAAGCCGAGTTTGTGCGCGGTGCGATGCATGTTTTCCCAATCGTCGCTGGTGCATTTGAGGCGCGCGATCTTGGAGCGGACTTCGTCATCGAGAATTTCCGCGCCGCCGCCGGGAATGGAAGCGAGACCGGCATCCATCAGGCGGCGAATAGTGTCCTCGACGGTGAGTTCGCTAACTTCGGCGATGCAGAGAATTTCCGGCGCGGAAAAACAGTGCAGGTGAACGGTGGGGAATTTTTGTTTGATGGAGCGGAGAAGATTTTCGTAGTAATCGATTTGCAGATCGGGATGCAAGCCGCCCTGGAGGAGCACGCCGTTGCCGCCGAGTTCGAGCATCTCTTCGATTTTTTTGAAAATTTCCTCGAAGCTGAGGATGTAGCCGTCCTTGGCGCCGATGGGGCGGTAGAAGGCGCAGAAGGAACAGTACTCGGTGCAGAAATTGGTGTAGTTAATGTTGCGATCGACCTGGTAGGTGGCGATGCGCGGGTCGTTCTTCTTCAGGCGGACCTGGTGAGCGGCCATGCCGATACCGATGAGGTCATCGGATTCGAGCATGTCGAGAGCTTGTTGTTTGGTCAGGGGCATGGTGGCGATTTCGGTTCAATTCCATTCTAGCCGAGAACTGGGGCGGACTGAAAAGTCGTTGAGGTCAAACGGATCGATCTTGTCTGGCAGCTTGGGGTAGCGAGAGTGGTTTGGATTACCTCGGGGAAGCGCGTCGAATGGAACGCGGAAGGCGTGGAAGCTGGGCCATCCGATCGGAAAGAGCAACGCGATAGAAAACAGAGATAAGGGGTCAACGATTTTCGTCTCAGGCGCGACCGTTGCGTAGGCGGACACCGGGCACAGCTAAGATTGGCTGTGCTACTGAAGAGCCGGGCTTAAAGCCCGGCACTACATTCAGAAAAGGCACCGGTCTGAAGACCCGCCACTACAACTGCAAGAGATACTAGGAATCCCATAAAATCAGTACAGGTGTATCGTGCGCTTACCAGGGCACCTTAGCGTTGTGCCAAGATTTTGGGCACTGAGAGAAACGCCATTCGGGAGAATGGCATTCCCAGGATCGGATTGGTTTATGCCGGAGCTGCCGGACATTGCGGTTTATATTGAAGCGCTGGAGAGGAGGATTCTCGGCGAGCGGGTGGAACGTGTGCGGATTGTGAGTCCGTTTTTGCTGCGGACTGTGGAGCCGCCGGTGGGGAGCGTGGAGGGGAAGAAGGTTGTGGAGTTGCGGAGGTTGGGGAAGCGGATTTGTATTGGAGTGGAGGGCGGGATTTGGCTGGTGCTGCATTTGATGATTGCGGGGCGGCTGCATTGGAAGGAACGCCCGCTTCAGAAAGCGGCCGCTACAAAAGCGTCTCCGGGCGGAATCAGATTCGGTGGGAGGCAGAGTCTTGCGGTGTTTGAGTTTTCCAGTGGGACGTTGGTGTGGACGGAGGCGGGGTCGCAGAAGCGGGCGTCATTGCATATGGCGGCGGGGGAAGAGGGATTGCGGGAGTTGGATCCTGATGGATTGGAAGTGCTGGAGTGCAGCCTGGGGGAATTTGCGGAGGTGTTGCGGGCGGAGAATCATACGTTGAAGCGTTCGCTTACTGATCCGAGGTGGTTCAGCGGGATTGGGAATGCGTACTCGGATGAAATTTTGTGGGCGGCGAAGATGTCGCCGACTACTTTGACGCAAAGGATGACGGATGAGGATGTGGCGCGATTGTTTGAGGCTACGCGAACGACTCTGACGGAGTGGGTTTCGCGTTTGCGGGGGGAGATAGGTGAAGGATTTCCGGAAAACGTGACGGCGTTTCGTGCCGAGATGGCGGTGCACGGGAAGTACAAGCAGCGTTGTCCGCGATGCGGGAGTGCGATTCAACGGATCAAGTATGCTTCGAATGAGACGAATTATTGTGCTAACTGCCAGACGGACGGGAAATTGCTGGCGGACCGGGCGTTTTCGCGCTTGTTGCGGGAGGATTGGCCGCGGACGCTGGAGGAATTGGAGATGAAGATGGGAAAGAAGATGGGATTGCCACAGAGTCACAGAGGCACAGAGAAAAACGGGGAGGAGAAAGTGAGAAAGTAAGAGAGAAGAGACGACGGGAAAAGGATAACGCAGAGACGCAGAGGGGCGCTGAGGAGCGCTGAGACGGCGAATCCGACTTAGGCGGAGCGTTTGGCGGAGGCCGGTACGGCTGATAGGGATGGAATGGTGGGCGGACTGAGGATGGCGAGTGCGTTGAGTTTTGGAATCAGGCCGAGGCGGGCGGCTTGAGAGAAATATTCGTTGAGGCCTTTGAGATTTTCTGCGTCGAGGGAATAGTCGATGTTGGTGCGCAGGTAGAGTGAGAGTTCTTTTTCGGGGAGCTGAAGCTCGCGGGCGGCTTCGGCACAGATTTCTGGAAGATGAGCGAGGCCGTAGGCGAGTGAAGCGCTGAAGTCGGCGGCAACTTCCGGCGTGGCGATTTCCGGGCGCGCGGCCCAAACGGCGAGGACCGCGGGACGTTCGGTAAGCTGCCACCATTCGTGGACCACATCGTAAAGAAAAAGCTTGGCGAATTGCGGGAGGCCGACTTGCACGCCGGTGCAGATGAGTGCCCCGTCTTTGCCGGGAGTGACATGCTCTTCGGCGGCGATGGCAAGGCGCAGCGCGGGATCGCCGATGAGCAGAGCGGCGTCAGAGGTGGCCAGCATGGACGCGAGATCGGGAGCAGCTTCCAGAAATTCTGGGGCGATCAGCCAGCGCGCGTCGCAAAGAATTTTTGTGAGGGCTTGCGTGCTGCGGGAACTTTGGTCGAGCGCGATGCGGCGGGCTTCGCGAATGGGCGATTTGGAAACGACGAGCAGGCTGCGCACGCGTTCCTTGGAAGCAATAGAAAGATCGGGAAGGATCACTAGATTTGGAATGCGTTGCACTTCGATAGCCGGAATGATGGCGACATCGGCCCCGCCAGTGCGAAGGGCTTCCGCGCAAAGGGAGGGAACGGTGAAGGAAAGATCGTACTTGCCTTGCAGGGGACCGTGCGTGAAACCGCGCACCAGTGGCGCGGTGTTGAGATATTGCACGACGGAGATGCGAAGTTTGCTCACGAAAGTTCGTATGGAAAAAGCGAGTATAGCAGAGATGATTATTGTGCGCAGCAATGCGTAATGTTGTAAAACATCTGTTCCCATTGGAGGGTTTGAAGATGATGAAACGGATGCGTTGCGCGATGGCGATGCTGATTGTCTGCGGGTGCGGGGCACGGCTGTTAGCGCAAGAAAGCAAGGACGGCAAAGCGCAGAACGCCAACATTACGGAAAAGACGAAAGACGCGCAGAAGCTGGCCGGCTATTTCAATTTGTACTGGGACGCGAAGGCCGGGAAACTGTGGCTCGAGATTGATAAGTGGGAGACGGAGTTTTTGTATCAGAGCTCGCTGCCGGCGGGAGTGGGTTCGAACGACATCGGGCTGGACCGCGGGCAACTGGGCGAGACGCGGATTGTGCGATTCGAACGCAGCGGACCGAAAGTGCTGCTGGTACAGGAAAACTTGAATTTTCGCGCGGTGAGTGATGACCAGGACGAAAAACGCGCGGTGCATGATTCGTTTGCAGAGTCGGTGATCTGGGGATTCACCGCAGCAGCGGAAGAAAACGGCCGCGTGCTGGTGGACGCGACGGATTTTTATTTACGCGACGCGCATGGCGTGGTGACGGCGCTGAAACGGACGAAGCAAGGAGCTTATAAGTTGGAAGGATCGCGCAGTGCGATTTACCTGGCCAATACGAAGAATTTCCCATTGAACACGGAAGTGGAGGCGACGCTGACGTTCACTGGCGACGAGCCGGGACGATTTGTGCGAGATGTAACTCCCGACGGGACGGCGATTACCGTGCGCGAACATCATTCGTTTGTGCAATTGCCGCCGGCCGGTTACAAGACACGGGAATTTGATCCGCGATCGAGTTTTTATGGGATTTCGTACCTGGATTATGCGACGCCGATCAGCGAGCCGATCGTTAAACGGTTTACGGCGCGGCACCGGCTGGAGAAAAAAGACCCAACCGCGGCAATGAGCGAGCCGGTCGAACCGATTACTTATTATTTGGATCGCGGAGCGCCGGAGCCGATTCGAACAGCGTTGCTCGAAGGAGCACGATGGTGGAATCAGGCGTTCGAAGCGGCGGGCTACAAGGATGCGTTCCAGGTGAAGATGCTGCCCGAGGGCGCGGACATGATGGACCTGCGCTACAACGTGATTCAGTGGGTGCATCGCGCGACGCGCGGATGGTCGTATGGCGTGAGTGTGGTGGACCCGCGCACGGGTGAAATTATCAAGGGCCACGTGACGCTGGGATCGTTGCGAGTGCGGCAAGATTTTTTGATCGCGGAAGGATTGCTGGCGCCGTACGAAAAAGGAAAGCCTGTATCGCCAAAGATGCAGGAGATGGCGCTGGCGCGTTTGCGGCAACTGGCGGCGCATGAAGTGGGGCACACGTTGGGATTGATGCACAACTATTCGGCGAGTACGGTGAATCGGTCGTCGGTGATGGATTATCCGCCGCCGGTGGCGAAACTTGCCTCCGATGGAACGATTGATTTGTCCGATGCGTATGCGACGGGGATCGGCGAGTGGGACAAAGTGTCGATCGCATTCGGGTATCAGGATTTTCCCGCGGGAACAGACGAGCGCACCGCGTTGAATAAAATTTTGCTGGACGGGTTCGGGCGGGGATTGCGGTACTTGACGGACCAGGATGCACGGCCTGCGGGAAGTTCGAGCAGCGTGGCGCATATGTGGGATGCGGGTTCGAATGCCGTGGATGAGTTGAACCGGTTGATGCAGGTACGGGCTGTGGCGTTGAAAAAAATCGGCGAGAACAATATTCGCGAAGGCGCGCCGCTGGCGACGATTGAAGATGCCTTGGCGCCAGTGTATATGCTGCATCGCTATCAAGTGGAAGCGGCGACGAAGTTTGTGGGCGGTATGGATTACACGTTTGCGGTACGCGACGACGGCGAAGTGCCGACGAAAATTGTTGCGCCTGCGGAACAACGCAGGGCGCTGGCGGCGGTGCTGGCTACGCTGAAGCCGTCGGCTTTAATGCTGCCGGAACCGTTGTTGGAGATGATTCCGCCGCGGCCGCCGGATTACGAACGAGGGCGGGAACACTTTAAAATTCACACCAGTCCGGCGTTTGACTCGTTGGCTCCGGCGGAGGAGGCGGCGCAGCACGCGCTGCAATTTTTGTTCAACCCGGAACGCGCGGCGCGACTGGTGCAGTTTCACGCGCGGGATGGGGCGAATCCGGGACTGCAGGAAGTGTTGGACGCGATTGTAGCGGCGACTTGGAAAGCGCCGCACACGGCTGGTTATGCGGGCGAGGTCGCGAGAACGGTGGATGACGTTGTGTTATACAACTTGCTGAGCCTGGCGCTGAATGACCACGCTAGCACGCAGGTGCGGGCGGTGGCTTCGCGTGAGGCGGAACAACTCAAGGGCTGGCTGAACGCGAACAAATCGGCTGGCGACGCTTCGCAGCAAGCTCATTTGGCTTATGCGGCCGCGCAAATCGAGCAATTTCAGAAAGATCCGAAAAAGCTGGAGCTAACCGCCCCGGCCGAACTGCCCGACGGGCCGCCAATCGGTGACGACGAGGATTTTGGCGTGCTCCCCGATGCACCTCCAAATTAATTGAAATTTCTTCTTTGAGCGCCCTGACCATCCGGCACTTGCATCGTCTATATGGCTGGAGGTGAGGTCCATGGTTTCACGCACACTGCTATCGGTGGTTGGTTTCACGGTTTGGACGGCGGTCCTGGTGACCGCGGCACCGCGCGCGATTTCCCACCGCTATGACTACAACGAGACTAAGAGCGGGCATTCCGTTGAGACTATCTCTGAGATTATGTCGCACAACGACGCGCCAGTCGAAAACTGTTCCGACTTGCACATTCGGTTTGACCACCGTGAAGCGGTGATTCGCTCCGAAGAGCGTACGATCAGCAAGGCGGAAGCGTCGACACTGCGCGTCAATGCCGAATCGAATGGCGGCCTGCAGGTGCAGGGCTGGGACCAGAATGCGTATGGAGTGACCCTGTGCAAAGCAGTTGAAGCGGGAAGCGACGCGGAAAGCGTGCTGACGCAGATCAAGCTGACATTTTCGAATGGCGAGTTGAGCGTAAGCGGACCCAGTTCGCATAATCATTGGACAGCGCATCTGCTTATCAAGGCGCCCAATGCGGCGGCGATGGAATTGCACGTGAATAACGGGCCGATGGGCCTCTATCACGTGGAAGGAAACCTGAAAGTACGGGCAGTGAATGGACCGATCACCGTACGCGGCTGCAAGGGCGAGCTGGATTTGTCAGCGGAGAATGGCCCGGTTTCGCTGGAGGAAAATAGCGGAAAGCAGAAGGTGATCACGCAGAACGGCCCGATCACGATTGATCTGGACGGAAATAATTGGAGCGGGGCAGGGCTGGAAGCTCATGCGACGAATGGGCCTGTGACTTTGCGAGTGCCAGCAGGATATCAATCAGGCGTGGTGCTGGAGTCGGACGGAAACGGGCCGTTCAGCTGCCGCGCCAGCGTTTGCAACGAAGGGCGCAAGACCTGGGACGAGGAGCATAAGCGCGTGGAGTTCGGCAGTGGACCGACGGTGATTCGTGTTTCGACGGTGAATGGACCTGTCAGCGTTCGATAAGTCCGGCTAATTTGCGAACATTCGTTCCCACGGCGGAAGAACTTTGACGGAAGCCATTCCAGCGGATGTCGCAGCCTGGATGCCCATGTCGGTGTCTTCAAAGACGAGGCAGGATTCAGGCGCGACCTTCAGCCGTGTGGCGGCAAGCAAAAAAGCTTCGGGATCAGGTTTGCCTTTCTTGTAATCACCCGCGCAGACCAGCGTGTCAAATCGGTCGAGAAGATTCACCGTACTTAAAGACGCTGTGACCGAATCGAGGGCGCTGCCCGATACGACCGCAAACGGAATCTGGCCATGATTCGCTTGGATGACCTCCAAAACTTCAGGAACAGCTTGCAGTTGCGGGAGCAGTTCAAAGTAAAGGCTTTCTTTTCGATGCGCGACTTGTTCCACTGGCATATGCAGACCGCGTTCCTTGTTGAGCGTTGAAACGATTTCCACGATTGGCATTCCACCCCACGCATAGAATAATTTTTCGTCAAATTCGCAATTCCACTCACCGAGCGCTTTTTCCCAGGCAATGTAGTGCAACGGCATGGAATCCGCGATGGTGCCGTCGCAATCGAACAGATACGCGGCAAATGAACCGGCTGGCAATTTCAATTTCATTGTTTCGTGAGGTCCTCATTTGTATTTTAGAACAGAAGTCGATACCGGGTCGGGCCGTCCGGTGAATGGACGACTGCCTGCGATGCCGATAAGATTTTAAGCATGTTCCTGGAAGAGAGCGCGGCGGTAACGATTTCGGCGTCAGATGCGGAACGGCTCGCGAAGGAGTTGTACGGCATCTCAGCGGCAGCCACTGAGCTGCCTGGCGAGTACGATTGCAACTTTCATTTGCGTGTTGCAGATGGCCATGAATATGTTTTGAAGTGCATGCATCCGGCGCGGGAAAACTCCTTCATCGATATGCAATGCACCGCGTTGACCCATCTGGCTGACAACGCGCCGCGACTTCCACTCCCCCGTGTGCAGCCGACGAAACGCGGCGAGCGTTTTGTTTCAATCGCGGATGCGGAAGGGCAAACCCGGTTGGTGTGGATGCTGAATTACCTTCCGGGCGATATGTTGGTGAATGCCAATCCACACTCTCCTGAATTGCTGGTGGACCTGGGGAGATTCCTGGGCGAAATGGATGCAGCCCTCAACGGTTTTGCTCATCCCGCGACGAACCGCGAATTGAAGTGGGATTCTTCGCGTGCGAACTGGATTCGCGAGCATGTAGGAAAAATCGCCGATGCGCAGCGCCGTGCGCTGGCGGAATACTTCGTTTCGCTGTATCGGGAATGGATCGAACCCGCGCAGAGCGGCTTGCGCCAAGGCGTCATCTACGGCGATGCGAATGACCACAATGTTTTGGTCACTGCGGCCTGGCCGCAACGCATAGCAGGAGTCATTGACTTCGGCGACATGCACCATGGCTGGATCGCGAGCGAAGCGGCGATCGCCGCCGCGTACGCGATTCTTGGCAAGAGTGATCTGCTCGCGGTGGCGAAGGAAATTGTCCGAGGATTTCATAGCGCGCACCCATTGAACGAAGTCGAACTGGCGGCGTTGTTTCCCTTGATCGCGATGCGGTTGACGGTGAGCGTGGTCAACTCCGCGCTTCGCAAGCAGCATAAGCCAGAAGATGAATATGTGGTTGTGAGCGAAGACGCGGCGTGGGGGGCGTTGGAACGGCTGGCGAAAATCCATCCGCGATTCGCGCATTACACTTTTCGCGAGGCCTGCCGATTTCCGGCCGTGCCGAAAGCCGGGAAAATCGCACGCTGGCTGCAAAACCAAGGATCTCGCGACGCGAAAGTTATTGATGCGGATCTGCGAACGACGCCCCTGATCGTTTTCGATCTGAGCGTTGGAAGTACGTTGCTCGGCGCTGACCCGGCGAACGCCGAAGCGAACAAACTGACGTTCACTCTGGTTAAAAAAATGGCCACCGCCGATGTTGCCATCGGAATCGGCAGGTATGATGAAGCGCGGTTGCTTTACGCGTCTTCGCTTTTCGGCGGCGACGCTCCTACGGATGAGCGTAGAACGATTCATCTGGGCCTTGATCTATTTGTTGAGCCGGGAACGCCAGTCTGCGCTCCGATCGACGGCGTGGTGCATTTGCTGGCGGAAAATAAGGCCGCGCTCGATTACGGACCGCTGGTCATTCTGCGCCATGCCACCGATGATGGCGAAGAATTCTTCACGCTTTACGGGCACCTGACGCGGGAAACTCTACGCGAATTGAGTCCGGGGCAGGCGATTGCTAAAGGTGAAGTATTTGCGCACGCCGGAACGCTAAATGAAAATGGCGGCTGGCCGCCGCACCTGCATTTTCAGGTCGTTCTCGATTTACTGGATCGTGGCGCGCAATTTCCGGGTGTAGCGTGGGCTTCGGAGCGAGCTGTCTGGACCAGCCTTTCGCCCGATCCGAATGTGTTGCTTGGAATTCCGGAACAGAATTTTCCAGAGCGGGAAGAATCGAGCCGGGAAGTGCTTCCGCGGCGCAGGGAATTGCTTGGCGGCAACTTGAGCTTGTCGTACCAAAAGCCGCTGAAGATTGTGCGTGGCTGGCGGCAGTATCTTTACGATGAGATCGGGCGGGCGTTTCTGGACGTGTATAACAATGTCCCGCTGGTTGGTCATTCGCACCCGCGGGTTGTCCGCGCGGCGCAGGAACAGCTCGCGCTCCTCAATACCAACACCCGTTATTTACACGAAAATATTTTGCGATACGCGGAGCGCCTGGCGGCGCTGATGCCCAAGCCGCTAGAGGTTTGTTTTTTCGTGAACTCCGGCAGCGAAGCGAACGAACTGGCGCTGCGACTGGCACGCACGTACACGCGAAGCGACGACGTAATTGTGCTGGAGCACGCGTATCACGGCCACACCAATGCGTTGATCGATGTCAGCCCGTATAAATTCGACGGCCCGGGCGGAAGCGGGAAAAAACCGTGGGTATACGTCGCGCCAATTGCGGATGATTATCGCGGGCCATATCGTCGCAGCGAGCCGCGGATTGACGCGAAGTACGCTAGCCATGTGGGCGAAATTTGCGAAGTCTTACAAACCCGCGGAAGCCGGCCTACATTTATTGCGGAAACTCTTCCCAGCGTTGGCGGACAAATTGTTTTCCCGCAGAACTACCTTGCCGAGGCGTATCGCTATGTGCGCAAAGCGGGTGGAGTGTGCATCGCCGACGAAGTACAAGTCGGATTCGGACGTCTGGGAACTCACTTTTGGGGATTCGAAACGCAGAACGTGGTGCCGGACATTGTCGTGCTCGGCAAACCGATTGGAAACGGATTTCCGCTAGCTGCTGTGGTGACGACGCGAGAAATCGCCGAGGCCTTCAACAACGGAATGGAGTTTTTCAGCACGTTTGGTGGCAATCCAGTAGCCTGCGCGGTGGGACTTGCCGTACTCGACGTCGTGCAAGAGGAACGCTTACAGGAAAATGCTCTGCGCGTTGGGGCATCGTGGATCGCGGCGCTGGAAGACTTGCAACGCAAGTATGCCGTGATTGGCGACGTGCGCGGTTCGGGATTATTCCTGGGGTTGGATCTGGTGCTTTCGCGCGACACGCGAGAGCCGGCTCCGCTTCAGGCTTCCTACGTCGTAAACCGGTTGCGCGACAGCGGAATTCTCGCTGGGACTGACGGTCCACATCACAATGTGATCAAGCTGCGCCCTCCGCTCATTTTTTCCGAAAGCGATGCGGCCTTGTTTTGTTCCGCGTTCGAATCAATCCTGAAGGAAGATCCCGCGCAACCATAGTTCCATGCGTAATATAAACTGCAGTTGACGAAAGAATTGCTGACATAGAAGATTGCCTAGGCAACCCGGTGGTCCTCTCAGCCTTCCCACCTTACAACCCGTCGAGGAGGAATCCGATCATGTTCAGCGACCGCCGCCGCTTTTGTCCGTTTCTTTTTTTTCTAGCCGTCCCTATCGCACTGCCAGCGCAGACTGCAATTCGTGGCGGCTGCACTGAAGTGCCACGCGAGGACGCTCAGCCGTACCTTTGCGCGCCTCCGAGTTCAGAAACTCAAGCGCAGCCAGCGCCAGACTCTGTGATTCTGTTGCAAGTGCCGGCAGGCACCGCGCTACGCGTTGCCATCGATCAGAAAGTGCGTATTTCGAAGGTGGGCCAGGAGGTTTCCGGGAAAATTACCGAACCGGTATACGCTTTCGACCAACCGGTGATCCCCGCAGGAAGCGAGGTCACGGGAAAAGTGACCAGCATTCACGGCGTCCCCGGAAAGCGCAAGGTCATGTCGTATGTGAACGGCAATTTTTCGCCGTATCACGAGTATGAACTGGAATTCGATTCGGTCACATTGCCGAACAAAGAGCTGCGGGCCATCGCTACCACGGTTTCGCCGGGAATCGCTCAAGTGGTGCATCTGGTGCCTGGCGGCGCGAAGAAACAGCCGAATGCAGCGCAGCGCCAAATCGCAGGCGCGAAGGCGGAAGCCAAAGCGCAAGTAAACGACACGCTGGATGAAATCAAATCGCCCGGAAAAATGCAGAGGCTGAAGGAAATGGCGCTGGCGCAATCGCCATACCGCAGACAATATCTGCAACCGGGAACACGATTTTACGCGTCGTTGAACGAGGCACTCGATTTTGGCAAGACTACGCGCAGCGCTGAGCAACTGGCACAGCTTGGAAAAAGTCCGGAACCGGACAGCATCTTGCATGCGCGGTTTGCGGAAGAGGTGAGTTCGGCAACCGCGCAAAGGGGCAACGCAATCTCGGCGGTGCTTACGGAGCCACTTTTTTCGCAAGATCATCATTTGTTGCTGCCGGCGAACAGCCGGATCGCGGGCGAAGTGATTAAAGCCAAACCGGCACGGAAGCTGCATCACAACGGCGATTTACGCGTGATTTTCAATCGCGTTGAAACTCCCGAAGGCGTGGTTCAACCGATGCAAGGCAGCGTTGAGGGTGTCGAGATGGACCGCCGTTCTGGCGTGCGGCTGGATGACGAGGGCGGAGCGCGGGCAACCGACAGCAAAACACGATACCTGTCAACGGGAGTGGCAGTGCTGCTGGCCGCCGCTGCATCGCATACCGACAACGAGCATGGGACGACGGATGCCGCTGGCGATCCGGGCGTGCGAGCGGGCGCGGGCGTGTCTGGATCGGGAATTACCGGGACGCTGATTTCGCTGGCGGCCAAGTCGCAGCCGGTGTCCATGGGATTTGCGGCATACGGAGCGGGCACCTCGGTTTACAATAATTTTCTGGCCCGCGGAAAAGATGTGGTGTTTGTAAAGAACACGCCCCTGGAGATTGGATTCAGCGAGCCGCACCAGAAGGCCGCCGAGAAGAAAAAGCCCTGAGAACTGCCTTGTCGAATTAACGAAGAGCCCCCGTTTCTATAGTAGATAGTTGACAACTAGATTACCTGTGACGTAGGCTGCAAGCGCGAGGCTTCCTCTCCGTGCAGCTCGAGACCGCACTTCCTTGGCTGGCATTGAGTTTGACGCGCGGCATTGCGGCGCGCCTTTCAGCGCATCTGCTGAAGCAGTTTGGTTCACCCGAAAGTGTCTTTCGCGCGTCGTTGCGGCAATTGGAGGGCTGCGAACTGCCCGCCGCAACGGCACAGGCCATCGTCAAAAAAGAGGCGTTCAAGCGCGCGGAAAAAGAGTTGGCGGCGATTCGCGCGATCTCCGGTTGCCAATTGGTGAACTGGAGCGAGCCGGAATATCCGCAGACGCTGTTGCAAATCTACGATCCACCGGTTCTTTTGTACGTACGCGGGGACACGCAAATTCTGAATGCGCCGAGCCTCGCAGTGGTGGGTACCGCCGGCCGACGCTTTACGGGACGCAGATGGCAGACCGCCTGGCGCGCGATTTGGCGGCGCGCGGGATTGTGATCGTCAGCGGGCTCGCGCGCGGTATTGACGCCATTGCCCATCAGGGCACGATGACCGCAAACGGCCGCGCCATCGGCGTTCTCGGTACGGGCGTGGACGTCTGCTACCCCAAGGAAAACAAGAAACTCTACGAAAAAGTGTTGGAGCGTGGTGCAATCCTCAGGAATTTCCGCTGGGGACGCATCCGGCGCCGGAAAATTTTCCGATTCGCAATCGCATCGTGGCGGGCATGCCGTTGGGAGCAATCATTATCGAGGGCGCGCAATACTCAGGCTCGCTGATTACAGCGCGGCTGGCGATGGAATTTGGCAGGGAAGTATTTGGTGTGCCCGGCAATGTGACGCAAGCAGTGAGCTTCGCGCCAAACCTGTTGATTAAGCAGGGCGCGAAGCTGGTGACGTGCGCCGAGGAGTCATCGAGGAACTGCCCACGCCGGTCCGTGCAGCGCTGACGCAGCTCGAACAACCCGAAGCCGAGCAACGCGACCTGCTGGTAGCCGCGTCGTTAACCGGAAGCGGGCAGAAAATCTATGCGCTGCTCAGCTCCGACGATCCCCGTCCGATTGACGATATCGTGGAGCGGACCGGGCTCAATTCCTCCGACGTGCTGGCTACGCTTTTTGATCTGGAGATGAAAGGATTTGTGCGGCAGCTGCCGGGGAAGCAGTTCAGTAAAATAATGTTGTAAGCAGGTGCGCGGGCGGCGGAGCGGTCTGTGGATGCCATATTGATGCCATATTAATGATAGCGCGCGACTTTCCAACTACCTGAATCCAATGCGTTTATCGAAATTGCGAAACGCGCCGTGAAACATTCGAGCCACTTCGCGCATCTTCATGTAAGTTAGCGAGAAGGGCACAGGCCTCACCGCAGTGTCTTCCAGCAAAAGGATACGGGGTTAAAACAGCAGAATGGCTCGTTCGCTCGTCATCGTCGAATCGCCCGCAAAGGCGAAGACTATCAACAAGTATTTGGGCAAGAACTACATCGTCAAAGCGTCCATCGGTCATGTATTGGACCTACCGAAGAAGACGATTGGCATTCGTTTGCCCGATGAGCCGGACGAAACTGACGCCGCGCCAAAGAAAAAAGTTCGCGCGAAAAAGGGCAGCAAGAAATTGAAGGTCAAGCCGGTACGCAAGCCGGTGACGCTTGACGACGTGAAAATTTTCGAGCCGACGCTGCAGATCATCCACGGCAAGCTCAAAGTCATCAACGACCTGCGCAAAGCGGCGAATACCGCCGACGCGATCTATCTCGCGGGCGACCCGGACCGCGAAGGCGAAGCCATCTCCGCGCATCTGGCGATGGTGCTTTCCAAGCCGTCGAAATTTGTGGAGCAGGAAGCCAGCGCGCCGCGCTGGAAGAAGAAGAACGCCAAGCCCGCGCCGGTTGAGGAAGAAAAGGATAAGGCTGAGCCGAAAAAGGAAATTCCCGCGACCGATCCAAAAAAGATTTTTCGCGTGACGTTCAACGAAATTACGCCAAAGGCTATTCGCGCAGCGTTCGAACATCCTCGCGAAGTGAACGCCGACTTGGTGGACGCGCAGCAGGCGCGCCGCGTGCTTGATCGTATCGTGGGCTACAAAATTTCGCCGCTGCTGTGGAACAAAGTGCGTCGCGGGCTTTCCGCTGGGCGCGTGCAGACAGTTGCGCTGCGGCTGATCGTCGAGCGCGAGCAGGAAATCCGCGCGTTCATTCCGCAGGAGTACTGGTCGATTCACGCCATGCTGGATGCGGGCGAGCCGCCATTGTTCGAAGCCAAGCTTTCGAAGTACAAAGGCGAAGATATACCAATTAATAATCAGGAAGGCGCGGATGCCGTGCTGGCCACGGTGAACAAGGCCAAATGGGAAGTTGCCTCGGTTACGCAAAAGGAAAAGCGCCGCAATCCGCCGCCGCCATTCACCACGTCAAAATTGCAGCAGGCTGCGTATAACCGGCTGCGCTACACCGCCAAGCGCACCATGGGCATAGCGCAGCGTTTGTATGAGGGCGTGGAGCTGGGCCCCGAAGGGCTTACCGCCTTAATCACTTATATGCGCACCGATTCGGTGAACGTTTCGCAGGACGCCCTGGCGCAAGTGCGCGAGCTGATTCCGGAGCGGTTCGGTTCGAACTATTTGCCGGAGAAGCCGAACTACTACAAGTCGAAAAAAGACGCGCAGGAAGCTCACGAAGCGGTACGGCCGACGGATGTTTCGCGTGCTCCGGAAGATGTGCGCAAGTATCTGGACGACGACCTTTTCAAACTTTATCAATTGATCTGGCAGCGGTTTGTCGCTTCACAGATGCTGCCGGCGGTTTTCGATCAGACCACCATTGATATTTCAGCTGGAGATTACACTTTCCGGGCGACTGGCTCAGTGCAAAAATTTGACGGCTACCTGCGGGTTTATCAGTTGCCGGTTGCGAATGCCGATCGCGAAGACGATGAAAAGAGCGATGAAGGCGAAGGCAACGCGTTGCCGCGAGTGACGGAAGGTCAGATCTTAAAGCTCGATGCGATTCGGCCCGAGCAGCATTTCACCGAGCCGCCGCCGCGCTACACCGAAGCGACGCTGGTAAAAGATTTGGAGGAAAAGGGCATCGGCCGGCCCTCTACGTATGCCGCGATCATTTCGACCATTGTCGAGCGCGAGTATGTGAAGAAGGACCAGGGCCGTTTTACGCCGACCATGCTGGGTGAACGCGTCAGCGTGCTGCTGGTAAAAAGTTTCGACGACGTTTTTGATGTCACCTTCACGGCGCGCCTGGAAGAAGAACTGGACGAAATCGAAGACGGCAAACTGCATTGGCGCGAAGCGGTGAAAGAATTTTGGGAAAAATTCATCGTGGATCTGGATCGCGCCAGCGACGAAATGGTTTCGTACAAAGCGGGCATTCCGACCGGCAAGACCTGCGAAAAATGCGGACAGGGTGAATTGCTGGAGCGCATCAGCCGGCACGGATTTTTCCTCGGCTGCTCGCGCTATCCGGACTGCGATTTTATTCAGGATCTTTCGCCGGAAATTGGCGAAGAGGGCGACGCCGAAAACAAAACCGAATATTGCGATAACTGTGGCAAGGAAATGGCCATCAAGCGCGGGCGCTTCGGAACTTTCCTGGCCTGCACCGGTTACCCGGATTGCAAAACCACGCGGCGCATGGTGCAGGGTACGCGCATCGCGCTGCAGCCGGACGAACCGCTGGATGAAAAATGTCCGACCTGCGGCGAAGGCCTGGTGAAGAAGCACGGGCGCTACGGGGAATTTATTGGCTGCACTGGCTATCCCAAGTGCAAGTACACGCGGCCGATCACGCTGGGCATTAAATGTCCGAAGTGCAAGGAAGGTGAATTCGTGCGTCGCGGCAGCGCTGGACGCGGAGGACGCGCGCGCATTTTCTATGGCTGTTCGCGTTATCCGGACTGCGATTTCACGACGCCGAATCAACCGCTTCCTGAGCCGTGCCCGAAGTGCGGCGCGGACTTCATCGTCGAGAAAAAATCAAAAATCGGATTAGTTCGCACCTGCATCAAGGAAGGCTGCGATTGGGAAAAGCTGGTCGACCAGCCTGCGCCGCAGGCAAAGCCCGAGGAAGTCGTAGCGCCGGTTGGCGCAAAATCCTAGCGACGCGGTAAGACACTTTTCCTACCTGCTGACTGGCGCTTCATAATTTTCGTCAGTGTATGCCAGCAGCGGTGTACCTTCCTTAATCTCGACGTTTTTGCCGTGCTTGATCAGTCCGATCGGCCCAAATAAAACCGTCAGCGCGACTGCGGTGCCTTCTTTTCCCTGGCCTTCTTTGCCTTTGGTGCCACGGAGTTTCAATCGCGTGTCTCCGACGATCAGATATTGCAATCGCATATTCAGTTCACCCGCCTTGCCAATCATCCCGGCCTTTTTGACATGAGTGATCGTTCCCACCGCTTTTGCGCCCGCTTTCGCAATCACCATATCGCCAATTTTCAGATCCTGATCGAGAACCAGGTTGACGGGATCGTCTTCTGCCGCGGTTTTTGAACTAAGGTCCTGAGAAAATTTCAAATTGACGTCGGCGCCTTCTTTCAAAATGAGTCTTTCAGGCACAGGCGAGGGTGCGGGAGTTGTCGCGGTTACGACCGGCGCCGCCGCTTTGACTTCAGTTTGAGCAACAGACTGCGGCTCTTGCGCCAGCGCGGCACCCGCGAGCGAGAGAGCCAGGACCAGGCCGCCCGAAGCAGTTCGAAGTTTCATGAGATTTCTCCTCTTTCGCCTTGCGCCTGCAAATTTCGATGGTCGAATCGGACAAATTGAGCCTACCACCATTCTGGTTATGCAAGATTAAGAGTACACGACATGCCAACGGCCGCACACTGACTCGCAATTGATCGTTCGCATCTAACAACTAGCGTTACTCTATAAACGCGACGCTCGTTGCGGAGCGTCCTCGGGCCAACATGCTGCAAGCGATTGAAAAATATCTGGAGTACCTGCGATCGGTGAGGAATTCCTCGCCGCACACTGTGCTGAACTACGGCAAGGATTTGCAGCAGTTCGCCGCGTACCTGGCGCCGCCAGAGGAAAAAATTCCGGCGCTGGCGAAAATCTCGCATCAGATCATCCGCGAATACGTCGGGCATCTTCATTCGCAGGGCCTGCAGAAGAGCTCCATCGCACGCAAGCTCGCGTCATTGCGTTCGTTTTTCAAACATTGCGTGCGCGAGGGCATGCTCAAGGAAAATCCCGCGCGCCTCGTGCCCACGCCGAAATTGCCCAAGCGCATCCCTTCGGTACTCTCCGCCGAAGAGATGAACGGATTTTTGAATCAGCTTGCTGGACCGACGAAGCCGCCAGCCGATTCCAAGGCGCCGGCCCACCTGGCCCTGGCCACCCGTCCCGCAAAGCGCATCTCGTCGGGCGACGAAGGACTACTCTTGAAGCGCGATCGTGCTCTGTTGGAGCTTCTCTACGCAGCGGGTTTGCGTGTCAGCGAGTTGACAGGATTGAATCTCGCCGACATGGATCGCCGCGAGAAAATGTTACGTGTACGCGGCAAGGGCAACAAAGAGCGCATCGTACCCTATGGCGGTAAGGCGCAGGAGGCGCTGGAAGCTTATTGGCCGGTTCGCGAACAATTATTGTTGCAAGCAGGTCCGGGGAAGCGGCGGCGCGGCGCCGCGCACAGCGAAGCCATCTTTCTGAATTACGCGGGGCGCAGGCTGACGCAGCGTTCCGTAGGCCGCATCGTCAAGAAATACGTTCGCATGGCCAACATGAACTGGGATTTGCATCCGCACTCGCTGCGTCACGCCTTCGCCACGCATCTTCTTGCGGATGGCGCCGATCTTCGCGCAATTCAGGAGCTTCTCGGACATCAATCGCTCTCCACCACGCAAAAATACACACATGCTTCCATCCGCCAGTTGATGGACATCTATGACAAGTCGCACCCTCACGCATAAAGCTGCGGCGGCGGAAAGGGGTAGAATCCGTCATTCCGAGCGCAGCGACCGAAGGTTCCGACCTTGTCGGAAGGAATCTCTCTTCGATTGGTACGTCGACGTGCGGCCTACATTGAAGAGAGATTCCTCACTCCGCTGTGCTCCGTTCGGAGTGACGACGTTCCTGGACGTTTTGGGTTGAGTGGAAGGAATAAAGAGCTTTTTTTCTTCGCTCCCCGCACAGAGGGCAGGCAGAATGACGGTGTCCGCAGCTGTCAATATTCTGTAAACGGAGCCGAATCTGTTTTGCTCGTTTTCAATCATCAATTAATCTAATTAGGCATGCAGACGTTATTCTCTTCGTCGGTTCAATCGATTTTCTTTTCTCGATATTTCTCCGCTCTATGTCTTCTCTGTGCAATCTGCGTTATTCCCACCGCCCGTGCGCAAGACAACTACGAAATTCAGGTCTACAGCTACGACACCGTGGAGCCTGGCCAAACCATGGTGGAACTGCACAGTAATTTCACCTTTGAAGGCTCGAAGACTTCCCAGGGCGGCATGCTGCCCACAAACCATCAGCTTCACGAAACCATCGAAATCACTCACGGATTCACGGATTGGTTCGAAACAGGCTTCTACATCTTCACCGCGGAGAAAAGCGGGCAGGGCATTGATTGGGTTGGCGATCATATCCGCCCGCGCTTTCGCATTCCGCCGAAATGGAAATGGCCCGTTGGCTTGAGTCTCTCCAACGAAATCGGCTACCAGCGGCGGCAGTATTCGGTTGACACCTGGACGTGGGAGATGCGCCCCATCATCGACAAGCAGGCAGGCCGATGGTATTTTTCGTTCAATCCCACATTCGACAAATCCATACACGGGCTGTCAGAGAATCAGGGCTTCGTGTTTTCCCCCAACGTGAAAGTCAGCTACGACTTCACCAAGAAAATCACCGGCGGACTCGAGTATTACGGCTCGGTTGGCCCGGCCGTGGATTTCGATCCCATCGCACTGCAAATGCACCAGTTTTTCCCGGCCATCGACCTGAACCTGTCGCCAAAATGGGAAGTGAATTTTGGGGTAGGAGTCGGCGTGACGCGCTCCACCGATCACCTGATCGCCAAAATGATTCTCGGCTATCGTTTCGATTTTTGAGCCGTCCGCCCGACAGCCCGTTTTGCGGTGAACGTGGACGCGCTCCCGGCCCGTCGACACGACCTGCCTATACTGCACGCTAGGCAAGCTGCAGATTATGAAGCTACGTGAGTGCGTTCAGAAGAAGGAGGGCGCTGCCTTCTCCCTCGGCAAATTCCATGACGCCTTCACGAGCGTCTATCGAAATCCTCTTTTTGTCCATGGCCTGGGGATTTGGAATGTTTTGGCTGGGTTGGCGCGACCGGCGAATTGACCGCCCATATCTAGTCTGGTCGGTTCGAGTTGTGGGAAGTTTGCTGTTCGGGATTGGATCCTACGTTATTAAGCGCCCTTCCCTACCCCTTCCTATCTTGTCCGGCTTACTTGTCGCGATGACTCTGTTTTTTTTGGTCATGTGGAGACGCCGGCCCACCAATCCCACCTCACCTCCAACAACCTAAGATCGCCTCCTAACGAATCGCGTTGACGCTTATGCAGGAATCCCCGTATAATCAATGTTTGTCTTTAGCTCTGGAGGAGTGATGTACGCCGTTATCAAGTCCGGGGGAAAGCAGTATCGTGTCGCTCCCGGCGACACCATTCGTGTGGAAAGCGTATCTGGCGAAGTGGGCGAACAGGTGAAGTTCGGCTCGATTCTGAGCGTACACACCGATGACCAGAAGATTCTGACCGGCGGCGATGCCTCCAAGGCAACCGTGACCGGCAAGATCGTTGAACAAGGCCGCAACAAGAAAGTCATCGTCCTTAAGTTCAAGAAAACAAATCAGTACAAGATTCGCCGCGGCCATCGCCAGAACTATACGGCCGTGCAAGTCAGCGACATCAAGCTGTAAGGGTTTTCTTGGTAGCGCAGACAATCTTGTCTGCCCGCGGTGTAAGCCGAGCCAATCCCTGTTGCTGTGGGCGGGCGCGATCGCTTAAATGGTTTTCGTAGTGCCGGGCTTCAGCCCGGCTCCTGGACTTTTTGATTTTCGATCTCGGAAGGGAATTGCATCATGGCACACAAAAAAGGTGGCGGCTCCTCTACAAACGGCCGCGATTCACATGGCCAACGACTGGGCGTAAAGCGCTTCGGCGGCCAACTGGTCAATGCCGGAACGATTCTGATTCGCCAGCGTGGCACCAAGCATCAGCCCGGCGAAAACGTTGGTCAGGGCAAGGACGACACGCTCTTCGCGCTGGTCACTGGCCACGTCAAATTCGAAGACCGCGGTCGCCGTGGACGCTTCATCAGCATAACTCCCGCGTCGGCCGCTCCCGCATCGGTCGAAGCCGTCAACTAAGCGTAGTACTTCGCTGGTTTGTGTGACAGGGACTTACGTCTCCGCTCTTCGCGGTTGCTGACGCTGCGCCCCGCGGCCCGATCATCCGGGCCGCTTTTTTTGTAGCGGCCGCCTTCCAAGGCGAGCACTTTTGGAGTGCGGCGGCTCGACGCCGCTTTTCTTTTGGACTTGTACCGGCCACCTTCAGGTAGCCATCTCATAGCAGGTTCGCAATGTTCGTTGACGAAGCCAAAATCTACGTAAAAGCCGGCGACGGCGGCAACGGCTGTGTCGCGTTCCGCCGCGAAAAATACGTTCCGCGCGGCGGTCCGGCCGGCGGCGATGGTGGTCGGGGCGGCAGCATCTACCTCGAAGCCAATCCCAACGACAACACGCTGCTACGCTACCGCTACAACCGCGAATTCAAAGCCGATCGCGGCCGTCACGGTGAAGGTTCGAACTGCACTGGGCAGGCTGGCGACGATATGACATTGCTCGTTCCGGTTGGCACCGTCGCGTACGATCAACACTCGAACCAAATCATCGCCGACCTTGCCGCACCGGGACAACGCGTTCTAATTGCGCAAGGAGGGAACGGCGGGCGCGGCAATCAGCACTTTGCCAAGCCGTGGCACCAAGCGCCGCGCGAACATGAAGACGGCCAGCCGGGCGAAGAACTTCATTTGCGTCTGGAATTAAAACTTCTCGCCGACGTAGGCTTGGTCGGCTATCCGAACGCTGGAAAGTCTACGTTAATCTCCGTGATTTCCGCCGCGCGCCCGAAAATTGCGAACTATCCGTTCACCACCCTTGAGCCAAATCTTGGCGTGGTCAGCGCAGACAGCGTGCCGCAGTCCGCCAGCAGTGGCGCAGGAAAAGAAAGCAACGACATCGGTCGTACTTTTGTCGTGGCCGATTTGCCCGGCTTGATTGAAGGAGCACATGAAGGCGCGGGCCTTGGTATCCGCTTTTTGCGCCACGTCGAACGTACGCGGCTGCTGGTTCACCTGATTGACACCAGCGATTTCACTGACGAGGATCCCGTTCACGCCTACGAAGTCATCAACGGTGAGTTGATCGCATTCAGCCCCGCGCTGGGCGAAAAGCCGATGATCGTGGTTGCCACAAAATTAGACGCAACGACCGACCGTACACGACTGGAAGAGCTGCGTGCCTTCTGCGTCGAACGCAACTTGCCGTTCCACGCCATTTCCGCGGCCACCGGCGAAGGCGTTCGCGATCTGGTGTTGGCAATGGCCGATGAACTCGACAAGATTCCCAAGTCCACCGCGCCGCACCCAGATTCCGTGCTGGACAGCAGTGCTGAACCGAGCAAAAATGAAGTAGTTTAGTTTCGGCAAGGAATCAAACGTTGCATTGGGCTGACAATCCAAAGATCTTGGCGGGTCGGACCATCCAGATAACGTCCATGGTGTTCTACTTTGCTATAGTTTTCTGGGCGGGAGACTCCGTACCGTTTCGCGTTCCGCTGCGAGTTACTTGGGGCGTACTAATGTTGGCAGGTCTTATCTTTGTGTTGATTGGC
This sequence comes from uncultured Acidobacteriota bacterium, assembly GCA_963732135.1. Taxonomy (GTDB): domain Bacteria; phylum Acidobacteriota; class Terriglobia; order Acidiferrales; family UBA7541; genus Acidiferrum. The sequence continues at coordinate 234,655 of CAVSYC010000005.1, read as the reverse complement.
AAGCATGAAGAAAGGAAAGAGAAACTGGGAACCGGTCCCTCGGGCAAAGTTTCTTTCCAACTTCATTGACCACCGCGCAAGCGCAGCGCCACACCGCAGCAAGACATCAGCCCCGCCGCATCGCCCTGTTTGGCGGCTCTTTCGATCCCATTCATAATGGACATCTTGCCGTCGCGCGCGCCGCGGACCGCCGATTCAATTTCGATCAGATCCACTTCGTTCCTGCCAGCCGCCCGCCGCACAAATTGAAGCAGCACCTGGCGCCATTTCCGCACCGCTACGCCATGGTTGCGCTCGCCTGCACTGAGCATCCGCATTTCGTCCCATCGTTGGCCGAAGCCGGCGAAGATTTTGCCGGTAGCCAATTGCACTATTCTGTGGACACGGTTCGCTATTTTCGCCACGCGTATCATGGAGCCGGCGATCGCATTTTTTTCATCATCGGTGCCGACGCGTTTCTCGATATCCCCATGTGGAAGGAATACGAATCGCTGCTCGGCCTGTGCGATTTCATTATTGCGAATCGTCCTGGAATCCGCGCAGAGGCATTGAAATTGGTGATTCCGCCAGATTTAATGGCCGCTCCCAACGCAAAGCGCGATCCCGATCCGCCGCCGTCGCAGCTGATCGCGCAACTTCGCCGCACCAACGTCTATCTTCTTGAAAATGTTTCCAGCGACGTCTCCGCCACCGACATTCGCCGCCGTGCCCACAAGGGTCAAGCGATTCACGGACTTGTTTCCGCGCGCGTGGAGGAATACATTCATAAACAGGGCCTATACTCTTGAATTTGACGAATCTCCCCAAAACAGTTCGCTTCGTCATCGAGGCTATGCAGAACAAAAAAGCTTCCTCCATCACCGTGCTCGATCTCAGCAAGATCGGCACTTTCACTGAATATTTTATCGTGTGCACCGGCTTCAGCACACCGCAGGTGCAAGCCATTTGCACGGAAGTCGAAGAACAGTTGTACAAAGAGTCAAAACGCCAGCCGGAACATCGCGAAGGCCGCGGCTCGAACGACTGGGCGTTGCTCGATTTCGGCGGCTTTATCGTGCACGTTTTCAGCGAACAGGCGCGGCGTTATTACGATCTCGAGCGCTTGTGGCGCAACGTGCCACGCTACGATATTCCTGATTCACCCGATACTGTGCTATCCGGAAGTGATTCCCCGCGTCTGCGCGCCTCTGGCGATAACTCCTGATCGGAATCCCATGCCTACAGAAAATTCTTTACAGTCTCCTGCAATCACGGCGCAAGTGACCGTTACTCGCGATTCGCCGGACGATGTGCAGACCCGGCAGATATTCGTTTTGCTGGATGGCGAACGCAAGGCGGAGCTTTTATTCGGTGACGAAATTTCGTTCCCGGTTTCCACCGGCCATCACCTTATTCGCGTGGACAACACCTGGAACCACAAGGATCTCAGTCTCGACATAAACGCCGGCGACAATCTTCACTTCCTCACCAAAAGTGTTGCTAGCCAATTTTCCAAGTTTCTCCTGGTAGCCCTGGGAGCCGGACCGATCTACGTCTCTATTGAACCGGCTGCGCCACGCCAGCCTTCCTGAATTGTCCTCCGTATCCCGGTGTCAACGATTGCGTTCTTATTCGATAGCGCAATTACATTGAACACGCCGCCTCCCGGCGCTTGGCTTCCCGATACAATTTATACATGCCAGACCGTTTTCCGTGGATTGCCGCCGACCCCGCGTCGCAGCGTTTGCTGGCGCTCGCCGAAAAGGTCGCGCCAGCGCCAACCACGCTGCTCATCACTGGCGAATCCGGCTCCGGCAAAGACCACTTCGCGCGCCTTGTCCACGAACTCAGTCCGCGGCGCGACGCGCCTTTTTTGAAAATTGATTGCACTTCGCTACCTCCGCATTTGATCGAAAGCGAACTTTTCGGTCACGAGCGCGGCGCCTTCACCGGCGCCGTCGAACGCAAACTCGGCCGGCTCGAACTCGGCGGCAAGGGAACGATCGTCCTGGACGAAATTGCTGCGCTTTCTCCGGAAGCGCAAGGCAAACTCCTGCGCGTTTTGCAGGAGCGCACCTTTGAGCGTCTTGGCGGCACTGAATTGTTGCGAATTGAAGCCCGTCTTATCGCGCTTACCAACACCGATCTGTTCGCGGCGGTCACCGCGGGCCATTTTCGCGAAGATCTTTATTTCCGTTTAAGCGTGTTGCCCATTGTTGTACCGCCGTTGCGCGAACGCCGCGCCGACATCGTTCCCGCCGCCGAGCACTTTGCCGCCTCATTGGCGTCCATTCACAACCGCGTTCCGGTGCATCTCACAGAAGCCGCGCGCCGCGTCCTCGCCGCTTACACCTGGCCTGGTAATCTTCGCGAACTCCGCAACGCCGTCGAACGCGCCATGGTTTTTTCCAAAGGCAACGAGCTGCAACTGGAAGATCTTCCGGATAATATACGCGCTGCAGCCGGTGGCGCCGCGCTCCTCGCCGGCCTGCGTTCTCTCGAGGATCTGGAACGCGAAGCCATCGCTCAAACGCTCGAAGCCACCCGTTATCACATCACGAAATCGGCCGAAGTCCTGGGCATCAGCCGCAAAACCCTCCTGGAAAAACGCAAAAAGTACGGCATGCAGTAACGTATTGGACTTTATCTGGAAATGCTCTTCGTAGCGGCCGGTCTTTAGACCGGTTCTTTTTTCTTCCGGTATTGAGCGTTGCACTCTAATATCGTCTCTCGATCATTCATGCGACTCCGTCTGCTGATGCTCGGAAAAACCCGCCGCCCGGAGCTTCGCGCGGTCTTCGACGACTACGTAAAACGCATTTCCCGTTCGGCTCCGGTCGAAGTAAATGAAGTCCGCGATGCCGGCGCCGCCATCAAGCACCTCGACGCCGACCGCGCCGCGACGGCAATTCTTCTCGACGCCGGCGGCAAAACACAGGACTCGGAATCTCTCGCTCGCTGGCTTGCCGAGCAGCGCGATCGTGGCACCCGCGAAATTATCTTTGTATGCGGCGACGCCGACGGTTTTCCCGAATCGCTCCGCGAACGCGTTTCGCAAAAGCTCTCGCTCAGCGCGATGACCTATTCCCACGAGCTCGCCCGCGTGATGCTCGCCGAGCAGCTTTACCGCGCCTTCGCCATTCTTTCCGGCAGCCCCTACCCCAAATGACCCGCGTAGTGTAGAACTCTGTTATGCCCCTGAAGATTATTCCAGACACCGACAAGCCGTTCGTCTCCATCGAAATCCCGCTCGAAAGACCTCTTCCCGATTACGATCTCGAGGATCTGGAGAAGCCGACACCACGCGAAGTGGATGGCATTCTCGTCTCGCAGGGCTTTCGCGATCTTGTGGACGATACTCGCGGCGTGCTCCTGGAGATTTTATGCGCGCACCACAAAACGCTAGCGGAAGAGTCCGATCATCTCACTGATCTTGAGCTCACTCCCAACACGCCTCATCCCATGGAAATCGTGCAACTCACCGGCGCTATCTGCACGCAAGAAGAAAGCTATCGGCCGGGATTATGGATCGTGCTCAAGGACAATCACGTTCCGCCCAATCAGCCGCTCTCGCCGGCGCTTCTTGAGCGCGTGAAACACTATGCCCAGGAACTCATCCGGCGTATGGACCTCGCCTGAAAAGATTTCCGCTCACTTGACGTTTACGGGCCTGCGTCCCAGACTCTAAATTCTTCTTCGAAAAAAACCGGAAGGAAAGTCAATGCCGCAAGAAAAAGGACTGTTGATCGTTTACACCGGCCCAGGCAAGGGAAAAACCACGTGCGCCCTCGGCGCGGCATTTCGCGCCGTCGGCCAAGGCCTTCGCGTCCTGATGGTGCAATTCATCAAAGGCTCCTGGCATTACGGCGAACTCGATGCCGCCAAAATGTTGGGTGACGACAAATTTGAAATTCGCCCGATGGGTCGCGGGTTCGTGAAAATTGGCGGCGCGGAAACCGATCCTGCGGACATCAAGCTCGCCGAAGAATGTTGGCAGGCCGGCCGCGACGCGATCTACTCTGAAAAATACGATCTCGTGATCCTCGACGAAATAAATTACGTCATCAGCTACAAAATGCTCGAGCCGGAAATGATTGTGAATGCGCTGCGCGATCGTCCCGAGCGCGTTCACGTCATTTGCACTGGCCGCAACGCCCATCCCAAACTCGTCGAACTTGCCGACCTAGTCACTGAAATGAAAGAAGTGAAACACCCCTACACCAAGGGCATTCTCGCCCAGCGTGGTATAGACTATTAAACTGGTTGGACAGGGGCCTTCGAAATACCGTCGGTGAACTACCGCATCTTCGCAACTGCGTCGGCTGGCTTGGGTGGTGCAAGCGATGTCCGCAGCAAGAAAAGATCGCAAAATGGCTTGGTTCAAGAGGGAAAAGAAGTCCATTGATCAGGCGACGCCGCCCGAAGAGCGCCGCGTTCGCACGGAAGGTCTGTGGACCAAGTGCGAAAGTTGCCGCACCATCACCTTCCGCAAAGATCTCGAAGCTAACTTATTTGTCTGCCCCAAATGCCAGTTTCATTTCAAGATGGGCTCGAAGCAGCGCCTGGAAATGCTCTTCGACAGCCGCTGGACGGAACATGACGCTGGCATGACCAGCACTGATCCGCTGAAGTTCGTGGACACCAAGCCTTACGCGTCGCGCATCAAAGACGCTCGCAAGAAACTCGGCATGAACGATGCCGTCATCACCGCCGAAGGCCAGTTGAATGGACGGCCCGTCGTGATTTGCGCCATGGAGTTCGGTTTTATCGGCGGCTCCATGGGTGCAGTCGTCGGCGAAAAAGTTACTCGTGGCGTCGAACTCGCCATGGACACTCGCCAGCCGTTGATCGTCGTCTCCTGTTCCGGCGGGGCCCGCATGATGGAAGGCACTATCAGCCTTATGCAGCTCGCCAAAGTTTCCGCGGCTCTCGCGCGACTGGATGAAGCCAAGCTTCCCTACATTTCGATTTTGACCGATCCGACTACCGGTGGCGTCACCGCAAGCTTCGCCATGCTTGGCGATCTGAATATCGCTGAGCCCGGTGCGCTGATAGGTTTTGCTGGCCCGCGCGTGATCGAACAAACCATCCGCCAAAAACTTCCTGAAGGTTTTCAACGCTCTGAATTTCTTCTCGAACACGGCTTCCTCGACGCCATCGTCTCCCGAAAAGACCTCAAATCCTTCATCGCATCCTCGCTCGACCTGCTGATGAATTGAAATGAACTTCCAGGAATCGGTCCGCTATCTGCTCTCTCTTGGGAGAGAGCTTGCCGCGCCCACGCAGGCAGCGGCGGCGAAATTCAATCTCGAAAACATCACCATCCTCGCAAAGAGTCTTGGGCACCCCGAGCAAAAATATCCTTCCGTTCACATCGCGGGTACCAATGGCAAAGGTTCGACCGCAGCATTCCTTGAATCTATTCTTCGTCATGCCGGTTACCGCACCGGACTCTACACTTCGCCGCATCTCGAAAGAATCAACGAACGCATTCGCGTGAATGGCGAAGAAATCCCTGACGCTGCATTTGCGGATGTCTTTTCTCGCATTCATTCCAACATCGAAGGATTGCTCGCCGACGGAACGTTACGTGCGCACCCTACTTTCTTCGAATGCGTCACCGCCATTGCGTTCGTGCATTTCGCCGAGGCTGGCGTGCAATTGGCAGTCTTCGAAACCGGACTCGGCGGCCGCCTCGACTCCACGAACATCGTCACTCCGCAAGTCAGCGTCATCACGCATATCGACTTCGATCACGAAAATTTTCTCGGTCACTCGTTGCGTGAAATCGCCTCCGAAAAAGCCGGTATCATCAAGCACGGCGTTCCGATCGTCGTTGCCGGGCAGCGTGACGAAGTCCAACAGGTTCTCCTCGCAAAGGCCAACGAATTGGGCACACCGTTTGTCGGAGCCAACGCGGCTTTCTCCATCGAGTTTTCAGAAATGGAGGGTGGCAGTGTGCGCGCGCTGGTGAGAGAAATCGCGAGCGGAAATAAGTACCAGCTCAGCCCGCAGTTGGCTGGCCGCTTTCAATTGCAGAATGCGCTGAACGCAGTCGCAGCCGCTCGCGTCCTGCAGTCGCGGGGATTCGACATCGCCACCGACGCTATCGAGCAGGGAATCGCGACCGCCGTTTGGCCGGGACGCATCGAAAAAGTTCGTTCCAATCCGGACATCTATCTCGACGGCGCGCACAATCCTTCCGCCGCTCGCGAATTAGCCGCGTTCTTTGAGAAAAATCTGCGTGGCAGGAGACTCATCGTCATCTTCGGCGCGTTGCGCGACAAAGCCGTGGACGAAATCGCCGGCATTCTCTTTCCTCTCGCCGGCGAAGTTATTTTCACCCAGCCAAACACTTCGCGGTCGATCTCCGCATCGCAGCTCGCGGAAATTGGCGGCCACCACGCCGCGCGTCAGCAAATTATTCCTGACGCGGAGAAGGCGCTTGAATTCGCGACCGCGCAAGCCTCTCCGGATGACGTAATCTGCGTCACCGGTTCACTTTATTTGGTCGGGCAGCTGCGCCACCATTGGCAGTCGGGCGTTCGAACCAACGTTCTCTGATGACCACTTTCCGTGTCCACAGTAAGCGATTTGCCGCATCCAATCGCCATGAATTCGGAGGATGACCCATGCCCGATCCGGCCGTTCCAGACAAATCCGCAACGCTGCACGCCGCTTTGCAAATCCGCCCGCCTGTCAGTGAACTGATTGGATTTGAAGTCGCCGAAGCCAGCGAAGGCCGGGTCGTAGTTGTGCTTGAAGCCGGCACCCGCCACTTCAATCCAATGGGCACCGTGCACGGCGGCATCCTCTGCGACATTGCCGACGCCGCGATGGGCATTGCCTTCGCCACCACTCTCGCGCCCGGCGAATCTTTCACCACCGTCGAACTCAAAATCAATTTTCTGCGCCCCGTCCGCAAGGCGCGGCTCCGCGCGGCGGGCCGTGTCGTCCAGCGAGGCCGCACCACCGGCTACGTCGAATGTGAAATCACCGACGAAAATGAAAAGCTCGTGGCAAAATCCAATTCCACCTGCCTGGTTTTACGCGGCGACCAAGCCACCGGCAGATAACCAATTGTTGGTCCATCAGGACTTACTACGCACCACCGATCACTTGTTCGCCCCCTGCTGCCAGGAATGCAGCGTGCGTCTCGCTGCGGCGTCGTTCGACATCGCGCATCATTTCAATGTACTGGTCACTACGGCGCAACGATTCGAACCACGGATCACGCGAAATGCTAGATGCGCAGAGAAACCCTCGATCGATCGCTGCGGATAAAGCGGAGATGGCGCGCTCGATTTGGTTGATGCGCGCAAGATGACGCGCCGAGTAAAATAAGACCTCAGGGTCTCCTGGGACCATGGCCCCCTCCGCAATCGCGTCGAGACATTCTTCCCAATTGCCCTCAACGTAGGCGCGAAGAGAACGCATAATACCCTTTACAGTTCCTGTGACGCCTCCCCACTTCTCGCGTTCTCGAAGCATGGAAAGCGCTTTCTGGTCTTCACCCAGAGCAACCAGCGCCGCACAATCGAGGTAATACCCGGCCTTTTTGCCGTGGCAATCGAGCACGCTGGCGTAGTCCCCGAGCAGGAAGTAAGTATGTTCGACGCTGGTCGTCAGATGTGGATCCAGATGTCGCCCACGCAGGTGAGCATGAACGGAAGCCTCCAGTTCGTCGCAATAGCGGCAAGCGTGAACCAATCCTGCAAACAGGTCCGCATCGTTCCTGCGCAGTCGAGCTCGCGCCAGCAGCCTGAGCATGGCTTCTTTTGTGTGGCCCTGGTCGCATTCTGTAGGCGTATAGAGCTTGTGGGCAATGGGTAAGTCGGGGTTAAGGGCGAATGCACGATCGAAAGCGTGTTCTGATCGAGTAACGTTGACCGCATCCTCTCCGAATTTTCCCAGGAAGTGGTAAACGCGGCCAATTTGCGCCCACGCCGGCGCGTAGTCAGGGCTCTCGTCGAGACATTGAAGATAGAGATCCCGGGCCAGGCTCATATTGTCCAGCGTGCGGGTAGCGGTGATTTGGTTGGCACGAAGATAATATTCGTAGGCTCTGGCAGTTGCCGGTACATCGCGATGGGAGGCGCGGCCTTGCCGCTCATCGAGTGGAAATTGCAACGATTGCAGGATGCGTTCGCACAACTCGTCCTGGATTGTAAAGAGGTCACGCATCGAGGAGTTCGCTGACTCCGACCAGATCACTGAACCGCTGGGTGCTTCAACCAGCTGACAAGTGAGTCGAAATCGATCGCCGGCTCGCACCAACGAACCGGTCAGAAACGCGTCTACATCGGCTTCCAGTGCCACACGTCTGGGATCCGGCTGACATTCGAACCGCGCGGCTAAAACGCTGGAACGAATGATGAGATTGTCCATGGCTGAGAGCGAATTGCTTATGGCTTCAGGCAACGCATAGGTAAGGAAATCGGTCTGCTCATCGCTTTTCAGAGCACGAAAGGGCAAAACGATAAGGCGGGAGACAGTTCGGGGTCGCAGAGTAACGGCACTGGTGCCAGATACCGAAACGCTCTCCAACTCCTCCAGCATTTCGCCGGCAGAGCGGTACCGCTCTTCGATGCGCTTAGCCATCGCTCGCCGAATCACCCGGTCCAGCGCTTCAATCTCTCGAGACCCGCTTAGAGGCGGCGGATTTTGATGCATCACTGCATACAGGACCTCAACAGGGGACGGTCCATCAAAGGGCCTCTTGCCCGTAAGCATTTCGTAAAAGATCGAGCCTACCGAGAAAATGTCCGCGCCAGGACCTGCCGGAAGGCCGCCGGCTTGTTCCGGTGCCATGTAAAGAGGTGTGCCCACGATTAGCCCGGGCGCAGTCAATGACGCTGCCGTTCGCGTCTGGTTTGGGTCGCCGATAAGCGTCGCATCCGTGGTCCGCGCCAGACCGAAGTCGAGTAGCTTGACGCCGTGCCGTGTAAGGAACACGTTGGAGGGCTTTAGATCGCGGTGAACAATTCCGCAATCGTGCAGGGATTGCAGCGCTTGCAAGATTTGCCGCTCAATTTTCAATGCCTCTGCGGTGCTGATTGTGCTGGCGAGCAGGCGGTCGGACAGCGACTGGCCGTCCAGCAATTCCAAAATCAGGACAATCGCTTCTCCTTCTTCAAGCACGTCAAAGACCTGGCATACATGTGGATGATTCACGCGGGCCAGGGATCGCGCTTCTCGCCACAGCCGGGAGCGGGCGTCCCTGCTTTGCGTTGCTTCGTGGATGGCTTTAATGGCGACTAACCGTTCGAGACGATCGTCCCAACCTTCATACACAACGCCCATCCCGCCTTCACCAATTTTCCGGCGGATTTGGTAATGGCCGATCCTTTCCAGCATGCGATGATGATAGTCAAAAGTAGAAAACGTGGAAACAGTTTGTACTCGGACCGGTGCGGCGCAAAAATCATCGACGCTGCTCAAAATTTTCCAAATTGCTCCATGCGCGATAAACTTATCGGTCTCACAGATGGCGGTTAGCGCAGGGAAGAGGCTTGCATGCCCACGAAAGTCCGTTCGAAGACAAAGCAGCCGCTCGTTGGCATCATCATGGGTTCGTACTCCGATTGGGAAACCATGTCGCACGCGGCGCATACGCTGGATACGCTGCAGATTCCGCATGAAACTCGCGTAGTCTCCGCGCACCGCACGCCCGATCTGCTTTTCACGTATGCCTCGCAGGCGGAGCAACGCGGCATCGAAGTCATCATTGCCGGAGCGGGCGGCGCCGCGCATTTGCCGGGAATGGCTGCCTCCAAAACGGTCCTGCCGGTTTTCGGCGTCCCAGTGGAATCGCAAGCCTTGAAAGGATTGGATTCGCTGTTGTCCATTGCTCAAATGCCGGGCGGGATACCGGTCGGCACTCTCGCCATCGGCAAAGCCGGAGCAATCAACGCAGCACTTCTTGCGGCGGCAACTCTGGGCAATAAATATCCACAGATTCGCGCCGCGTTGAAAAAATTCCGCACTTCACAAACCGATCATGTACTGGCGGTTCCCGACCCTGCGAAATTCGCCGCCTCGAATTCCAAAAGCAAAAAAGGTAAGCGCAAGTGATGATTGGGATTTTAGGCGGCGGCCAGCTGGGCTATATGCTCGCCCTCGCCGGCTATCCTCTCGATTTCCATTTCCGTTTTCTTGATCCTTCGCCGCAGGCTCCCGTAGGCCGCATCGCATCGCGCGTCACTGCCGAATACACGGACTTCGAAGCCCTGGAAAAATTCGCGCACGGCGTGGCGCTCGTCACTTATGAATTTGAAAATGTTCCGGTCGAAGCCGCACGCTTCCTGCAAAAACTTGTTCCCGTCTATCCGTCGACGCGAGCGCTGGAGACCGCGCAGGACCGCCGCAGCGAAAAACTCTTGTTTCAAAAGCTCGACATTCCTACCACAAAGTTTGCCGCCGTCAATTCCGTGGATGAATTAAATCAAGCCGTAAGGAAAATTGGTCTACCCGCGGTCTTGAAGACTTGTCGTCTCGGCTACGACGGAAAGGGCCAGTGGGTTCTTCGCACCGGCGAAGACGTTGAACGCGTAAAAAACGAAATCCCTTCTGCTCCGCTTATACTCGAAGAGTTCGTCAAGTTTTCTCGCGAGCTCTCCATTCTTGCCGTGCGCGACCGCGACGGAGCAACCTCCTTCTATCCGCTCGTCGAAAATCATCATCGCGGCGGAATTCTTCGCCTGTCGCTCGCGCCTGCCCCGCGACTCGCGGATGCTTTGCAACGCGAAGCGGAAGACGCCGCTCGCCGCGTCCTGGAATCCCTCGACTACGTCGGAGTTCTGGCGATTGAGCTATTCGAATGCGACGGCCGCCTCCTCGCCAACGAAATGGCCCCGCGCGTCCACAATTCTGGCCACTGGACCATCGAAGGCGCGGTCACCAGCCAATTCGAAAACCATCTCCGCGCCATTTCCGGCCTGCCGCTGGGCGCCACGCGCACCCTGGGCTTTTCTGCGATGTTGAACCTGATCGGCGAGCTACCCGATGCCAACGAAATCCTCACCGTCCCCGACGCGCACTTGCATTTGTACGGAAAGTCGCCGCGTCCAGGCCGCAAAGTAGGCCACGTAACGCTACGTGCCGATTCCATGGAGCAATTGGAGCAGCGTCTGAGGCGACTTCCCGCATTTTTCCAGCGCCCAGAATATTGCCTGTCCGAGCGGTTCTCAAAGTCAACCAAGTAATTGTAAATAATAGACTTATCAAGAAAAACCGACCCGTTACGCCCAGTGGTTGCCGCCCTCCCGCGCGAATGCTACGATTTTGCATCTCCATGTCCCGCGAAAATCGCCATTCCTCCGAGTCCGAAAACAAACCACGAGTCGGAATCCCGTGGCGCACTCGGGAGGAAGAACGCCAGGGAAATGTCGAGAAGTTGAATTATTACTTCGATGCCGTGAGCCGTGCCGGGGGCGCCCCGGAGCACGTGTCGCTGGGTATGTCCGACGAGGAACTGCGAAAGAAAGCGGCGGAATTGGATGCGTTTGTGCTGCCGGGAAGTCCTGCAGACGTGGATCCGGCGCGCTATGCCGAGCCACGGCATCCAAAGACCAAAACTCTGGACGAGGATCGCGATCGTACCGACAGCGCCATCCTTAAGCATGCGCTCACTCAGCACAAACCAGTGCTGGCGATTTGCTACGGCTGCCAGATCTTGAACGTGCACCAGGGCGGATCGCTGGTGCAGGATATTCCGGCCGAAAAGCCCGGGACAAACGCGCACGGGAAAACGGATCTGGCAGCAAGTGCGAACACGAAGGACTTGGAACACGGCGCAACACTGGCGGAAGGCAGTCAGCTGGAAAAGCTCGCGGGTTCGACGGAAGTTCAGATTAATAGTAGTCATCATCAGTCGATCGAACGGCCGGGAGAAAAGCTGCGAGTCACCGCGCGTGGCACAGACGGCATCATCGAAGGCGTAGAATTGCAATCGCCGGACGATTGGGTGGTCGGAGTGCAATGGCATCCCGAGCGCATGCCGGAAGATGCGTTTGCGCAGAAATTGTTCGCGGATTTTGTGCGCGCGGCGCGCAAGGCGCGAATGGAGACAGCGGCGAAGCGTTGAACAATACTCGGAGAGATTCCTCACTCCGCGGACTTCGTTCGGAATGACGCCTGTGTTTTTTCGAGGTAGAGGCGTCAGACGTCTGAAAGAGCTTTTCAAAATTGACTTGGGGGAAACATGATTTCTTTGGCGGGCAAAGCGGCACTGATTACCGGAGGCTCGCGCGGGATTGGCGCAGCCGCGGTTAAATTGTTCGCACAGGCAGGCGCGGACGTGGTGTTCAATTACAACAAAGCGAAAGATGCCGCGGCGCTGGTAGAGAGCGAGGCGCGCAAGCATGGGACGCGCGTGGAAGCTTTCAAAGCGGATGTGAGCAAGCATGCCGACAACAAAAAACTTGTCGATCAAACGATCGAGCGGCTGGGCCGCATCGACATTCTGGTCGCCAACGCCGGTGTGTGGAATCCGGATGATCAGCCCATCGAAAAAATGACCGAAAAGCAGTGGGACGACATGATTCGCATCAATTTGAAGAGTGTGTACTCGGTGATTCATTTTGCCGCGCAGCACATGATCAAACAAAAATCCGGCAAAATTATTCCCATCAGCTCGACCGCGGGACAGCGCGGCGAATCGCTGCATACGGCGTACGGCGCGTCCAAAGGGGCGATCATCGCACTGACAAAAGGACTGGCGACGGAACTGGCACGGCATGGAATTCTGGTGAACTCGGTGGCGCCGGGGTGGGTGGCGACCGACATGTCGAACGAGGTGCTGGACTCGAAGGCCGGACAGAAGATGGTGGCAGCGGCGATTCCGCTGGGCCGGGCGGGGACTGCGGAAGAAATCGCCGGACCGATCCTGTTTGTGGCCTCTGACCTGGCCAACTTCATGACCGGCGAAATCATCAATGTAAACGGGGGTTCGGTGCTTTGCGGATAAGGTTTGCAAATCTTTTGCTGGTGACGGTGGCGCTGCTGGCGGCGTCGGCTGCCGGTGCGCAGAATCCGGACACGATGATGCCGGAAGCCAGCGCGACGAAAGCGAAACAGATTCTTGCCCAGATGCTGGACGCGATGGGCGGTGCGGTGTATTTGCATGTGCACCAATCGGAGTGCACCGGGCGGAAATCAGAGTTTGGGCATAACAGCGCCCTGACCTCCTACCTGGAATTCAAAGAGTACTGGCAGTTTCCCGACAACTACCGCATCGACTTTGGAAAGAAGGGGAACATCATCGACCTTTACCATGGAAAAGAAGGCTGGACGGTGGACCACGACGGCGTAAGCGAAGAGCCAGCCGACAAAGTGGATGAATTTCAGGCAAAACTGCTCAACGACCCGGCACATTTTTTCCGATACCGCTTGAAGGAAGAAGGCATGGTGTACCGGTATGGCGGAACGGATTTGATTGATTTGAGACCGGTAGACTGGGTGGAATTGTCGGACCGAGAAGAGCGAACCTACCGGATCGCCGTGCAGCGCGACAACCATTTGATGGTGCGGTTTACGGTAATCACAAAAGACCCGGACACCCAGCAGCGTATTGAAGAAGTGACCTCGTTCGCGAATTATCACGTGATCGGCGGAGTGGCTACGCCACTGCAGATTGCACGGACGCGCGAAGGGCGGCGAGTGCTCCAAGCATTTTATGATTCCTGCAACTACGAACCGAATCTGCCGTCGAACTTTTTCACCCGAGGCGAGTTGGAACAGCGCTTCCAGGAAGTGGGCAGCCGAGCCGACAAGAAGAAGGCCGGCAAGGCGCGGGACTAAGGAAGCGAGGAGCGATCAGCGGATATTGGGCAGTGAGCAGTGAATAGCGAACCTTGAAGCAGCGGCCCCGGTGCCAGGTACCCCCACCCCCTTTTTCCGCAACTGCAGATTATAAAGGACTTGCTGACGCGTTTTTGCGTAACTGCCTGCAAGCTACAGAAGATGCAGGGTTTTAAATGATCGTTGCTTCCGCGCCGGCAATCGGTCTTCTGGGAAATTCAGATTGTCAAAGAGCTACTACAGCCAGCCCAACCGTAAAAATCCATTTTCTCACAGCTCGGCTAAAATATCAAGCAAAATAATTAACGACTTAAACTACGATTCGAACCCCTGAGAATGCGGAAATGATTGAAATCTGCAAAACTTGGATGGCGCGGGCGACTTTTCGGCGAGGGAGTTTATGAAATTAGTTTCGGTAAACATTGGACTGCCGCGAGAAGTGATTTGGCACGACAGAAGCGTGACTACCGGCATCTTCAAGGAGCCGGTGGAGGGGCGGGTGGCGTTGCGCAAGCTGAATCTGGATGGCGACCGGCAGGCGGATTTGGCCGTGCATGGCGGCGAGTACAAGGCGGTGTATTGCTATCCGCTGGAACATTACGAGTATTGGGAGAAGGAATTGCCGGGGCGGGAATTGCCGATGGGAATGTTTGGAGAGAATTTCACCACCCGTGACTTGAATGAAAATGAGGTGCATCTGGGCGATCGCTTCGCAGTCGGTTCAGCGGAGGTGGTGGTGACGCAGCCGCGGCTGCCTTGCTACAAGCTGGGAATAAAGTTTGGGTCGGACGACATGGTGAAGAGATTTCTTGCGAGTGGCAGGGGCGGTTTTTATTTGGCTGTTACTCGGGAAGGCGAAGTCGGCGCGGGCGACGAGATCAAAGTTATTTCCCGCGACGCGAATGCAGTACCAGCCTCAGAGATTACGCGATTGTATGTTGCGAAACGCTACGGGACGCAAGAACTGGTGTCGTTGCAGCGGGCGCTGCAAGTCGAGGCTTTGCCCGAAGACTGGAAGCAGTATTTTCGCGAGCGAATGGGAAAGAGCAGTGGGCGGTGAGTGGGTGACGGCCATAGACCACCGATGCGAAACGTGATTTTTCTCGGCGGTTACGATTTGCCTTCGTCGGCTGAAGGGCCGTAGATGGCGGGGACTTTCTGATCGTTCAGACGGAGATAGACCGTCAGTTGTCCGCGGTGGTGGGCCATGTGATTGAGCACGCCACCGCGGATAGCTTCATAGCGGGTTTGCTCCATCATCAACTTGCCGGCATTGAGCATGCGCCACTTGGTATTGAGCAAGCGATCGTCACTGGTTTTCCGCAAAACTTCACGGCCCTTATTTAAACTATTCTCGAATTGATCGAGCAGTTCGGTGCGGGTCTTCCAGGGTTGGGGCTTGAATTTTGGGCCGCCGGGCGGGTTGATATCGAATTCTTCCCGGTTTACGACTATATCGAGCCAAGCGGGAACGTTGGCAACGATAGTCGCTAAGTTGCCGAGTGGCATGGACCTTTCGTGGGGCTTCCAGTCGTTCTTTCCTTCCGGGACATTTTGCAATGTTTTGCGAATGCCGACGGCTTCCTGGTCGAGTTCAGCGAGTAACAATTCGGTGATTTTCATGATGCGTTCTCCCGTCTTTGTTTAGATGCGTCTTCACGGAATGGAGGGTTCATGCGAGTACGAGGGACGCCGACACGCGATACAAAGACAGAGTTTATGCGCTCCGAGCAAGAGAGATTCCTTCCGACAAGGTCGGAACCTTCGGCCGCTGCGTGAAGCGACACTTTTGCAGCGGCAAAAGTGGAAGAGTAAGGTCGCTTCACTGCACTTGGAATGACGGCGGTGCGAGCGACTGGAAATTGGGCACGATATATCGTGCCCCTACGATGAAATATTGTGCGCGGCCAAAATTCGCGGGGAAATTTACTTGGCGAGCAGGGATTTCCAGCGGGCCCAGGCTTCTTCGCGCGCTTTTTTGTTGGCGGGATTGGTGTCGTCGGGAGTTTCTCCGGCACGCATGAATCCGTGGCCTGCGCCTTCGTAGGTAACAGGGTCGTAGGTTTTCCCAGCCGCTTGCATATCGGCGACGGCGCCGGGAACAGTGGCGCCGATACGCGCGTCGTTGCCCGCATAGAATCCGTATACCGGAGCTTTGATGTGAGCCATCGCATCTTTCGTGGGCGGGCCGCCATAAAAAACAAATGCGCCGGAAAGATCACCGCGATTCGTTGCGAAGCGAAAAGTCTGGCTGCCGCCCCAGCAGAAGCCCGCGACAAACAATTTGCCGTTTGCCGCAGGTAGCTTGAGCCCATAGTCGGCCGCGGCGTTCAGGTCGCCGGTGACCTGGTCGGGATTTAGCTTGCTGACCGCTTCTGTGACTCCGCCCGATGTGAAGGAGTTGGTGCGGCCGCCGTTCGGTCCCATCCCGCTGAGCAGATCGGGAGCGACAGCAATGTAGCCCGCGGCGGCGACTTCATCGGCAAGTTCCTGCGCCCAGTCACTCAAGCCAAAAATTTCATGAATGACGAGAACGACGGGGCGCTTTTCTTTCGACTCGGGATAGACGATCAGCGTTTCCACGTTGCGGCCGTCGTGTTTAATGGTGACCCATTCGCTGTGACGCGGCGATTTGGCGATACGTTCACGTGCCCAGGGCTGCGACCATTCCTGCGCGGCAACGGTTTGTGCGGCTAATGCGATTGCGATGAGTGCGAATACGATTGCTGCGGAGCGCTTCATGGTGCACCTCGTTTGGGGGCGGGCTAAGAAATATTATTGGCGTTGAGGCTTGGCGGCAAGGGATTTTGTATTTGAGCCGGGGGCTTCACAGTTGAAAGATGCACAAAGTCCTCGCTTTCCCGGAGATTGGAAGTCTCGTCTATGCCCAAATCGAAGAGAGATTCCTCGCTTCGCCCGGAATGACGACGGTGTTGGGCTGAGCGGGGCAAATATTATTTAGGCGCGTAGAAAAGGTAGTCGGCGGAGTAATGGACGCGCTTTTCCTGATTAACGTGATCGGAGTCGCAGCCATCGGACGGAGCTTTGCCGCCCTGGGTGTGCAGGCGCTGAATCGTGGTGGTGCGCGAGAGGATGCCGTTGCCGGCGCGGGTGACAACTTTGATGAGCAGCCAAGGGATGGATTCGCCGTCGGGTGAATCGACCGTGGCGGCGGGCTTTCCGGTAACGCGGCTACCGTCGTTCGATTGCCAAGTTGGTCCGGCAAAATGTTTGCCGAATGGCTGCCCCTTGCTATCCGAGAGTTGAGCGTCGGGAGCTTTCAGCGTCCAACGGAAAAGCCCGCCTTCGCTTTTGCAGGAATAAATCTGGTCGCCCGTTCCGTGGAGCTGAAGAATAAGTTTTTCGTCGACGGGAGGCTGCAGAGCCGGCGGGATTTCCTGCTGTTCCGGCTGTGTGGAGTATTGAGCCGGCAGCGGCGATGCGAAAAGCAAAGTCGCGATAGCAAGCTGCATGAAGGTGGATACGAATTCGCGGACGCTATTGTGATTGTGCATGGGATGACTCCTCCGGCAGAGCCGAGCCGCGATTTAAGTTGCGAGCGAGCCCGTTACCGACGTGCGCGATTACCGTGCCGGTCTCTTAACTAGTGTACGGCCAAAGGCTTTAGATTTGCTTTTTGCAATTGAGCATTAAGCGTCGCGAAGTCTTGATCGAGAACGGTTCTCCAGCGCGCGAGGGCGTCGTTGCTTGAGGCGACCCACGCGTTCGCGGCTGTGACTACGTCGGAAGAGGGAGCGACGTCGGCGCTTTGTTCGACGATCAGCAATCCGGTGAGCGCGGATTGCGCGTGCGGAAGCGACTGGTGAGGCTTGTCCGGAAGAGCCAGACCGAAGACCATAAAATCATCATTGGCGTCGAACTCGACGGCGACTTCCATTTTGCGATTGAAATCATCGAGGGCGGCGAGGATTTTTGGTTTGTCCGCGGCAATTTTCTTGTGCTCCTCGATTTGCTGGCGCAAATCTTTTGCCCGCTGCTGTGCAATCGATACTTTCGCCAGCGTTTGGCTGAGTTCGGTCGCCAGCGCGAATTGGTTTTGCAGTGCTTCGGCGGTAGCGTTCGAGCGCGGGTCCATTTTGATGACTAAGGGCTGCGTCGTAGTTATTCCGTTGGCTGTGAGCTTGATCGAATAGGCGCCCGGAACGACCCACGGCCCGGCAGAGAAAAAATACGAGCGGTGGACGCCTTCGGGCAAGGCGTAACGCAAATCCCAGATGAAGCGATGCATGCCAGGTCCGTTGGGAAGAGGCTGCGGATCGCGCACCCAATTCATAGTCAGCGGAACGGAGTTGGGATCCGTCTTAAATAATTTGTCGTCGCTGGCGAAGCGGAGAACGAGTTTTCCGGCGGAATCGAAAATTTCGAGTTGAACGGGCAAAGGGGATTTTTCTCTTAAGTAGAAATCGAGGACGGCGCCATCGGGCGGATTTGCGGAAAGAGGTTCGTCTATGGGGACGGGAGTGCCCTCGTCATTCCCCAGGCGAACGCGGTAGGCGGTTTGTGGAGCGAAGAGCCATGCGTCACTCGATTCGAGCTGCGGATTGATTTGGCGCAGAGGGGTGACGTTATCCAAAATCCAGAAGGAGCGGCCGAAGGTGGCGATCACCAGATCGTTTTCGTGAATTACCAAGTCGCGCACGGAAGTGGCGGGCAGATTTAATTGCAGCGATTGCCAGTCGTCTCCGTCATTGAAAGAGATGTAGACGCCGTTCTCGGTGCAGGCGTAGAGCATACCCTTTCGAACGGGATCTTCGCGCACACAATTCAGGAAACTGCCGTCAGAAATTCCGTTCGATATGCGCGTCCAACTTTTTCCGAAGTCCTGCGTGCGATAGAGGTAAGGCTGCAGATCCTCGAGGCGGTGGCGATCGATCGCGGCGTAAGCGGTGCCGGCTTCGAAATGAGAAGCTTCGATGTGCGTGATCTTGCCCCACGCGGTAATTTCTGGCGGGGTGACGTCGGACCAGGTTTTTCCTTCGTCCTGTGTGAGGTGAATGAGGCCGTCGTCGGTGCCGGTCCAGATTTCTCCCTTACGCACCGAAGACGGCGCGATGGTGTAGATTACACCGCGACGTTTGTTTGCAGGAGCGTCTTTAGCCGTGGCGGGATCGAGGTTTGCAGGGACGCCGGGATCTTCGCGAGTCAAATCCGGACTGATTTCGCGCCACGAGCTGCCGCCATCGCCAGTTCGAAAGAGAGTCTGCGAGCCAAAATAAAGTACGTGTGGATCGATTGGAGAAAAAACCAGCGCAAGCGTCCAGGTTTGCCGGAAGCTGCCGATCTGCGCCAGGGTGGGTGGCATCATTTGGATTTCTTCGTTGCGCACATCTTGGCGCGTTACGGTGCCGCCGTAAATCACGCCTGGATTTAACGGATCGGGCGCGATGTAACCGTTTTCGCCGCCGGTTTCGAGGGGACGCCAGTCATGAAAGTTCAGCGAGCGATAATTGGTACGGCTTGGTGTGGCGGCCGCTCCGCTGTCCTGCTGCGCTCCGTAAACCCAGTAGGGAAATTGATTGTCAGTGATGACGTGGTAGAACTGGCCGGTGGGCTGGTTGTACCAGGAACTCCATGTTTCACCGGCATTGCGCGTGACGATGGCGCCTTGATCGCAGCCCATGACCATGCGCAGCGGCTGATCGGGATCGATCCACAATTCGTGATAGTCATCGCCGCCGGGTGCGCCCTTCCAAGCGTCGAAAGTGACGCCGCCGTCGGTCGATTTGTAGGCGGCGGTGTTCGGGACGTAAACGGTGTCGGGGTTTTTGGGATCAACGCTGAGTTCGCCGAAGTACCAGCCGCGTTGCCAGATGCGGCGGTCGTTCGAAACGCGTTGCCAGTTTTGCGCGCCGTCGTCTGAGCGGTATAGCCCACCCTCTTTTGCGTCCACGATCAAATAAATTCGTTGCGGATTGCTGGGAGCGATGGCTATGCCGATGCGACCGAGGCCCTCAGACGGAAGTCCGTGGCCGCTGATTAGTTCCCAATGATCGCCGCCGTCTTTTGAGCGATACAAGCCGGTGCCCGGGCCGTTTGAAGGCGGGTAAATGCTCCAAGGCGGACGGCGCGTTTGCCAGAGAGAAGCGTAGATGGTTTGCGGGTTGCCCGGTTCGAACGCGAGGTCGATGGCGCCGGTGTTTTCGTCTTTGAATAAAATGCGCTGCCAATTTTTCCCGCCGTCATTCGAACGGAAGACGCCGCGTTCGCTGTTCGGCCCGTAAGCATGGCCCAGTGCAGCGACGAAAACCGTATTGGGATCCTTGCGATCAATGAGGATACGCCCGATTTGCCGCGAGTCAGTTAGCCCAATGTTTGCCCAGGTTTTTCCGCCATCGGTGGATTTATACATGCCGTTGCCGACGGAGATCGACGAGCGCATATCGGTTTCGCCGGAGCCTACATAAATGACTTGTGGATTTGAAGGAGCGACGGCGATTGCGCCGATGGAGGCAACCGGTTGCGAATCAAAAATGGGATTCCACGTACGGCCGGCATCGTTGGTTTTCCAAACGCCGCCGCCGACTGCGCCAAAATAGTAGGTTTCAGGCTCGCCGCGAACACCGGCTACGGCAACGACACGACCCGCGCGCGGCGGACCAATCGAGCGCCAGCGCAAGTCCTGAAAAAGTTTTGCGTCAACCAGTCGAGCGTTTTGTGGTGTGGCACTCATCTGAGCCGTAAACCCCGCGATGCATCCGGCAATCACGAACGTTAACGGCCAAATGACACGACGCCATGCCGCCATTCTGGTCTCCTTCCGCTAGAGCTCACGCAAAATCATTTGAAGAGCTGGGAGTATATCAACAAGTAGAAAGTGATGGCCGACGGAAAAGTGTTCGGTCACAGATGAAAGAGTGATCGCATCTCTTAGCGGCTCAGATGCTTGGCCAGAAAAGTGGCCATGAGCTGATTGGCCTCTTTGGATTCGAGAAGCGTGGGATTGTTCCAGAATGCGTGCGGGAGCGCTTCGAACACGACCAGATGAGCGTCAACGCCAGCGCGCAGATAGGCGCGATGAAGAATCGTGGTACCGCTCAAGAGCAGATCGCGGCCGCTGGTGATAAACAACGTTGGCGGAAATCCGGCGAGTTCGGCATACAACGGGGAAAGCACCGGATCTTTGGGATCGATCGAGGCCGAGAAGTATTCGGTGTCACGCGCGCCAGGCTTGGGCGGTTCGAGGTGGCCAGAAAATCCGTTCAAGGCAAAAAGCGCGATCGAATCTCCGGCCTGACTGAAGTCGCCCAGCCCGGAAAAGATTCCAGTCGCTGCGGGAAGCGGCAACTTCAGCTGTTTCAATTTTACGGTGGCCTCGGCGGTGAGAATCGCGCCGGCCGAAGTGCCGTAAATTCCGATGTGCTCTGGCTTGTAGGTCTTCAGGAGTTCCTTGTAAACGGCGACCGCGTCGTCGAGCCCGGCGGGGAATGGATGCTCCGGCGCGAGACGGTAGAGAACCGCGATCACTTTTATCCCGGAAATATTGGCGATGGGAATCGTTTCTGAGAGCGAGCCGGAGTCGGAATTGAATCCGCCGCCGTGAAGATTGATAAGCACGCGGTCGCGTTTCTCCGGAGCGACAGTGAGCGGAGTGATCACGCGCACAGGCACTTCGGCAATTGCGTCCGACGCGATGTTCACCGGATAAAGTCTCTTAAATTGTTCGCCGACGCCTGCTTGCCACTGGTCGGTGCCGGTGCGGCGCTGCTCCAGCGTCTGTGGCACGGCGGCGTCTGACTCCATGCGCGCGAGCATTTGCTGCGCTTCCGGGCTGATGGTAGCAGGCACAGGCACCACGCGGGTGACATACGCAGTGCCGTCCGGCGCAATTTTGCTGCTGTTCATTGGTTTTGCTTCCCTGGAAGATTGTCCCGCAACGTTCTGTGTTGCCGCGAACGAAATAAACAAGAATCCTGTGACGAATAATTTTGAGCAGCAGCGCATGCCGAGTCCTCCGAGACCGGTGAAATCCTGGAAAGGATATCAGGTGCCACGGGAGCATCGAAAATCGGAAACAGGGCGGCGACATCCGCTGCGAGAGGGCAATCGGGTCGGCGTCGGAAATAAATTTTGCCAGCATGGACTACGGTCTTTCCCCAAGTAACCTGACAGCGCCGAGGGTCATCAAGCTGATGGGAATAGCTTTTCGCTGGAACGATTCGCTGATCCATTGACGAGGCAAAAGGCATGGCGACAACCAACTTGCAAGCGCAGGCCGTTCGCGGCAATCCTGAACTTGCCTATGCGCTTCTGCGGGTCATCTTCGGAACGAATGTTTTCCTGCATGGCGTTTCACGCCTGATCGTCGGCCACGCGGCATTCTTCTCGTATATCTCGAAACAAATGGCATCAGCGCCCTTGCCGTCATGGATTCTGCCTCCTTTTACGTACGCATTACCTTGGATCGAAGCATTCATCGGCCTACTGATTCTGATTGGCCTATTTATGCGCAACGCATTAATCGTTGGAGGTTTGATGATGTTGGTGCTGCAAGTTGGAGTCTGCCTGGCGCAAAATTGGCAAGTGGCGGGCGACCAGCTCATTTATGTTGCAATATACAGCGCCTTAATCGCATTTCTAGACCATAACCGCTGGTCGGTGGACGATTTCCGGACGCTCACCCGTTAGCGCCAGAACTCCAACCTCGATTCGCCGCTCCGTTCAATGGCATTGCGTCATTCCAACATAACGTGCGGCTTCGAGCCGCAAGTTGACCGACTGTCCCATAGACAAGACGCCTACCGAAGAGAGAATCGGGATTGGGGAACTGCGGCGTTTCAGGAATGGCTTATAGCTGGTAGGCTAACAGCGAATCATGGAGCTGACGCCCCGCCAGCATCGAGCGCTTTGTTCGATTTGCGATACGTTTCTGCCTGCCGCGCCGGGATGGCCCTCGGCAGTCGAGCGTGGCGTTCCCGATGCGTTGGCCGCGGCGCTGGATTTTAATCCACGCGCGGTGGACCGTTGGGAATTTCTGAATTTGCTGGATCTGTGGGATTCCTCGATCCATTCCTTCATCGAAGTGGGCCATTGGGCGCAATTTTCCGAGCTTACTGAAGAAGACAAATACAAAGTCATGTTGTCGTGGGCGGATAGCCGACTAGCACTCCGGCGCGCAGCATTTCAAGCGCTACGCAAAGCCGTGGGATTTTTGTACGTCATGCTGCCGGGCGAAGCGGGCGAAATAAATCCGGTTTGGGCGAACATTGGATATTCCGGACCCATTGGAGTGCAGCGGCCGGACGCGCCGCGCAAGTTGAAAGTGATTGTGCCGCTCGAGGAAATGACGCTGAAGTGCGATGTGTGCGTGATTGGTTCTGGCGCGGGTGGAGGAGTTGCCGCGGCGGTGCTGGCTTCGGCGGGTAAAGAAGTGATCGTTCTGGAAGCAGGAAAATATCTGGACGACGCGGATTTTGACGGCGCAGAGCTGGCAGGATTCAAAAATCTTTATGCCGAGTGTGGATTTGCGTCAACGCGCGATCATAGTGTTGGCTTTCTGGCTGGTGAGTGTCTGGGCGGTGGAACGGTAGTGAACTACTGCACGTCGTTTCGAACGCCGGAAGAGATTCGCGAAGAGTGGGCCGAGGAAGGCGCTGAATGGATTCGCGGACCCCAGTACGAAAAGAGCCTGGACGCTGTGTGCGAGCGGCTCTCGGTGAATACGAAACACAATCGCGTTTCGAAGCGGGAAGAAATACTACAGCGCGGATTGAAACGGCTGGGGTGGCATGTGGATGCGATGCCGCGCAACGTCGTTGGCTGCGAACAGGGCAAGCTGTGCGGCTATTGCGGCTACGGATGCTCCGTAGGCGCGAAACAATCGGCGACGAAGACCTGGCTGGTTGACGCGCAGGCCAGCGGCGCGAAGTTCGTGGTGGAGACGCGCGCTGAGAAGGTACGCATCGAACGCGGCACCGCCACCGGCGTCGAAGCATGGTCGAAAAAAGGCCACCGCGTAGTTGTGAAGTGCAAACAGGTCATAGTGGCGTGCGGCGCAATCCATACCGCGGCGCTTCTGTTGCGCTCTGAGCTGGAAAATGAGCACATTGGGCGGCACTTGCATCTGCATCCGGTTTCGAATATCAGCGGAATCTTCGACGAGGAAATTTTGCCGTGGGAAGGGACGATGCAGGCGATCTACTCCGATCAGCACAGAAATCTGACCGGAAATTTTGGCGTGAAATATGAGACTACTGCGCTGCAGCCGGTGATCGCCATGGCGGTAATGCCCTGGCGCGAGCCGCGGGATTTTCGCGCGCGCATGTCACAATTGAAAAATACCTCGGCCATTGGCGTGTTGCTCCGCGATCGCGGAGCAGGCCGCGTGACCATCGACCGTGAAGGACATCCGGTATCGAGCTACTCGCTTTCCGATTTTGACCGCAGACATATGCAAATCGGATTTCGTGGCGCGGCGGAAATTCTGGAAAACGCCGGCGCCCGCAGAATCTATTCGCCGCACGCGAAGCTGTGCTCCTACGAACCGGGAAAAAACGGATGCATCGAAACATTTGCGAAGGATATGGACGCAGCGGGCTGGGGCAACTCGCAGCTAGCGATGTTTTCGTTTCACATCATGGGCACGGCGCGCATGGGCGATTCGCCGAGATTTTCCGCGACGAATCCCGAGGGCGAGACTTGGGAAGTGAAGAATCTATTCGTGATGGACGGCTCGTCGTTCCCAAGCGCGTCTGGAGTGAACCCGATGATTTCGATTGAAGCCATCGCGCATCGCAACGCGACTGTGCTATCTTCGCGAATCTAGTGGACTTGAAAACCGCGAAACGAACCCAGCGGGAGGGTTGAACACTATGGCAAAAGTGACAGGGCTGGGCGTCCTTACGAGCTAAGGATCCGAAGGCTCTTTACACCTGGTACGAAGAACATCTCGGTATCGCCAGTCAGGGATGTTTTAGCTTTCCGGCAGAGACGCAACGTGCTTCTATCGCGGTCGCATTCTTCCCAAAATCATCGGATTATTTTCCGGTATCCCAGCCGGCGATGCTGAATTTTCAGGTGGATGATTTGGATGAAATTTTGCAGAAGCTGACAGATGCGGGCGTGGAAGTCGGTTCGAAAGCCAGGACGCTGATTACGGGCGATTTGGATGTTCACGGATCCGGAAGGTAACCGTGTTGAGCTTTGGCAGCGGCTAGGTTAAGGATGCCATCGCACGCTCTCGTTCGCGGGCGTTTTGGCGCGGAGAGACAGGGCAGCGTATAATGGTCGAATGTCCAGTGGCCAAAATAGTGCGCTGATGCATGGCACTACCGTGCTGTGCGTGCGCAAAGACGCGAAAGTCGTGCTCATTGCCGATGGTCAGGTGACCATGGGCGATCATGTAATGAAGCACACCGCGCGGAAGACGCGACGTCTGTATCAGGATAAAGTGATTGCCGGATTTGCTGGCTCCACTGCGGATGCGATTTCGTTGTTCGAACGGTTCGAAGGCAAGCTGCAGGAATTTTCAGGCAATTTGCAAAAAGCGGCGGTGGAGTTAGCGAAGGAATGGCGCAAGGACAGGGCGCTTCGTCACCTGGAAGCTTTGCTGATCGTGGCCGACACCAAGGGTACCTTTATCTTGTCCGGCAACGGCGACGTAATCGAGCCGGATGACGGAATCGTGGCGATCGGTTCGGGCGGCTCCTTCGCACTTGCAGCGGCGCGCGCGCTGATGAAACACTCAAAGTTGAACGCAAAGGATCTGGCGATGGAGGCAATGCGGATCGCCAGCGAAATTTGTATTTACACGAACGCAAATTTTACGATCGAGGAATTGGGGTAAAGCAGTCGTTGGTAGTCAGTTCTCGGTTTTCATTGAAAAACGGGAGCCGGAACTGGTTACTGAGGACTGATCACTGAGAACTTTGATATGCCAAGCAAGTCTGATAAAGAACTGATTTTGATGCCCGGCGGCGCAAATGCGAATGGTGGCGCGCCAGAGAGCGAAGAATTCTTGCCGGCGCTGGACGATATGACGCCGCGCGAAATCGTGGCGGAGCTGGACAAATATATTGTTGGCCAAAATGCGGCGAAGCGGGCCGTGGCCGTGGCGCTACGCAACCGCGTACGCCGGCAGAAGCTGCCTCCTGAGATTGCCGAAGATATTCTGCCGAAAAATATTTTGATGATTGGCCCCACCGGCGTGGGCAAAACGGAGATTGCCCGACGCCTGGCGCGCCTGGCTGGTTGCCCGTTTGTGAAGGTGGAAGCGTCGAAGTACACGGAAGTCGGTTACGTCGGGCGCGACGTCGAATCCATGGTGCGCGATCTTGTGGAAATGTCCATTGACATGGTGCGCGAAGAAAAATTAGATGAGGTTGCGGAGCGCGCCGAGCAAGCAGCCGAAGAGCGCGTGCTCGACGTTCTGCTTCCGCCGGCTCCACCAGCCGTTCCAGGAACCACCGAAAGCGATGTCACCGCGCAACGCGAACAGAACCAGCGCACCCGCGAAAAACTGCGCGCGCAATTGCGCGAAGGCAAACTCGATCAGCGCATGGTGGATATCGAAGTCCGCGAAAAGATGATGCCGTCGTTCGAAGTCATTTCCAATCAGGGCGTCGAAGAGATGGACGTCAACTTCAAGGAAATGCTGAGCGGCATGTTCGGCCAGCAAAAAAAGAAGCGCAAGATGAGCGTAGCAGACGCGTTCGAATACCTGATCCAGGAAGAAGAAGGCAAGCTTCTGGACATGGATCAGGTGACGCGTACCGCGGTGGAACGCGCCGAGCAGATGGGGATTATTTTTATCGACGAAATAGATAAAGTTGCCGGGCGCGAATCAGGCCACGGTCCCGACGTGAGCCGCGAAGGCGTACAACGCGATATTCTGCCGATTATCGAAGGCACCACGGTTAATACGCGCTACGGCATGATTCGCACCGACCACATTCTGTTCGTAGCAGCCGGCGCATTTCACGTGACGAAGCCTTCAGATTTGATTCCGGAGTTGCAAGGCCGCCTGCCGATTCGCGTCGAACTGCAATCCCTGAAAGAAGAAGACTTCGTTCGAATCTTGACCGAACCCAAAAACGCGCTGATCAAGCAGTATGTCGCGCTGCTGGAAACCGAAGGCATTAAGCTCAACATTACCGAAGATGCAGTCCAGACCATCGCCAAGTTCGCGACGACGGTAAACGAACAAACCGAAAACATCGGTGCGCGCCGCCTGCATACCATCATGGAAAAGGTTTTGGACGAGCTGTCATTCGAAGCGCCGGACTTGAAGAAAAAAGCCGTCAAAATTGATGCCGCCTACGTGAACAAACAACTCGCGGACATTGTAAAGAATCAAGATTTGAGCCGCTACATTCTTTAGAGCTCCCGACTTTAGAGGCCTTGACTCGAGATTCGCATTTCGATATTCGAAAAAGTCGCATACGAAAAACGGAGTCAAGATTTCGGTGAATGGCCGCTCAGCCCATCTTCCTCGACCGCAACGCTGCGTTCTTTCCATTGTGATTTTCACTTTTTTGTTGCCCGGCGGCTGCGGAGCGCCCGGCGAACCCCAGCCACCCTCGCCCCCGATACCCTCGACCGTGAACGACCTTGCCGCGCATCAACAAGGCAATGGAGTGCAACTGGTGTTCACTCTTCCCAGCCGCACCGTAGCAGGCGAGAAACTCGCTGAGCCTCCGGCGATTGAAATTTTCCGCGGTTCGCTGAAATCCAACGGCTCGCCCGACAACAAGTCTTTCAAACTGGTTTACACAATTCCCGGCGCGCTGGCCGACTCCTACGCGGCGCAGGGAAAAATTCAATTCACCGATCCACTTCCGCCGGAAAGTCTGCGGGCCAGCCCCGGCGCTGTATACGCCTATCGCGTTCGAACGCGCGCCTCCAAGAAAAAAAACTCCGCCGATTCCAACACCGTGACGGCGAAGGTTTATCCGGTCCCGGATCGCATTGTTTCTCTCGATGCCAGAGTTACACAGGACGCCATCGAACTCTCGTGGCCGACTCCCCACTCTGCCGCAGCAGCAAACTCCGGCGAGACGATTACGGTCTATCACGTCTATCGCGGCGAGCTCGATCCATCATCGCCGGTCCCCGCTTCCAACGATCTTTCCCAGGCTAAGTGGAAGTCGCCACAGATTTTGCTCGCGCCATCGCAAACCAATTCCTATCGGGATACGCTTTTCGATTTCGGGAAAATCTACGTGTATCAGGTGAGAAGCCTGGTCATTGCGGACGGGAAGCCCATTGAATCCGACGATTCCGCGCCGGCGATCGTCACTCCACGCGATACTTTTCCGCCCGGGACGCCGCAAAATCTCGTGGTTGCGGAAATTCCCGCTGAAAATGGCGCGATCAGCGTGGACGTCTCGTGGTCCATCAATCCGGAAAACGACCTGGCCGGTTACCGCATCTATCGTAGTGAGCAGCAAGATGAACGCGGACATTCTTTGCGGGCGGAATTATTGCTGTCCCCGGCGTATCGTGATGCCTCTGTCGAACCTGGCCACCGCTACTGGTATGTAGTGACCGCGGTGGACCGCGCCGGAAACGAAAGTGCGCCCTCCGAGCCTGTACTTGCCGATCTGACCAAACCTTTGCCCTAGATGCGAAACCATTAACGCCATCGCACCTGAATCGCTGACCTACCGCGCCGACTCTGGTACACTCACCGACGATGAAAGTTTGTAGATTTATCTCGTCCGAATCGGCCGGCGATTCGGCATTTCCGCGATACGGCATTCTGGATGGCGGCAATGTTCAGGAAATCTCAGCCGCCCCATGGACAAAGTGGAGCCCGACCGGGCATTCCTTCCCGCTGACGGCCGTACGTTTAACGGCTCCCGTCACGCCGACTAAAATCGTGTGCGTAGGACGCAATTACGCCGCGCACGCCGCTGAACTCGGCAATGATGTTCCGAAGGAGCCGTTGATCTTCCTGAAGCCGCCAACTTCCATCGTCGGGCCATCGCAGGCAATCGTTCTGACAAAATACTCGCAACGCGTCGAGCACGAGGGTGAACTCGGCCTGGTAATCGCACGCAGATGCTCTCATTTGAACGATCGCGAGGACCCGCTGAGTTATGTTTTGGGCTACACCTGCGTAAACGATGTGACCGCGCGTGATTTGCAAAAGTCTGACGTGCAATTTACGCGCGCCAAAGGATTCGATACCTTTTGTCCGGTCGGCCCGCACATTGCATCGGAATTGTCACCAGACGATCTGTTGGTCGAAACGCTGGTTAACAATGAAGTCCGGCAGTCTGGGCGCACTTCGTTGATGGTGTTTCCGCCCGCGTTCCTGGTTCGCTGGATTTCGCGCATGATGACGCTCGAACCCGGCGACCTGATTGCCACGGGAACGCCGGCCGGCGTTGGCCCACTCATCGCCGGCGACGAGGTGGACGTTCGAATCGAAGGGATTGGCGTGTTGCGCAATCCGGTGCACCCTGCTATTGCGTAGATACAAATCTGTCGCGCGGATTGGTTAAAATAGCTGCGCCCGGCTTGCCGTCGCATCAGGCGGGAAGCAGGACTGGTTTCGTTGCCGCGCGGCGGCATTCGAATTAAAATCCGCTGAGGGTCGGAACGTTGAAAAGCTTGATTGCCGATTGGAAAACCGTTGCCATAGTTGCCGGCGCCGCAGTTGCCGGTGGCGCGATGATCGCATATGTGTTTTTTCGTCCTACGGTTGATCCCGAAGATGCTGAGCGCAAGCGCAGGCTTCACCTCAATCAGATTGGGCGCATCGCCGAAGGCCAGGTGGTCGAGCTGGCGGAGCACGAGGCTTTGCCGGCACACGCGTCGCGCGGAATTTTCGGCGGTAAGCAACAACCCGTCGCCAATCATCGCGCGCGTCAGCTCGTTTCCTACAGTTATGCGATTTCCGGCGTCACTTATCACACCGCGCAGGATATTACCGGGCTCGAAAGCCAGGTCCGCCTGGAACGCCTGGTCGCCGGCCAGCCCGCCAGCATTAAGTACGATCCGGCGAATCCGGTGGACTCGATTCTCGTAGCCGACGACTGGTCCGGCTTGCGCTGAGCGCAGTCGAAGGGTATGCGCCAAGCTTGAGCGGCGCTGGCATTTTGCGAAACAAAAAATTCTATGAAACGAATTCTCGCTTCCATCCTGACCACCGTTCTTATCATCGCTATGACTTTGGCCGCGATGTTTGTGCTGGTTGACGCCACGCTGAAAGTCACCGCCATCGTTTCGCCCTTGCAGCGCGCGGTAGCCATCGCCGCGGAACTGGTTCTCGGAATCGTGTTGCTCCTCGGCACGGTTTGGCTAGCCACTCACCTTGCGGTCCGCATTTTCCACGAACAGGAACCGCCGTCTCCAGGAGCCCCGCTTGCCTGAAAAGAAATCGATCCCAGCAGACGCGAATTCGCAGCAAAGCCGCATTGCAGAGTTGCGTCGCCGTAGCGAGGAAGCCGAAGCCGGCGGCGGTGCCGAGCGTCGCGAACGCGAACACAAAGCCGGCAAGCTGACCGCGCGCGAACGAATCAATTTATTGCTTGATGAAGGCAGCTTCGAAGAGCTGGATAAATTTGTCCGCCACCATTGCACGGATTTCGGCATGGAAGCGCAGCGCCCCGCCGGCGACGGCTTCGTAACTGGCTTCGGTCGTGTCGACGGCCGGCTGGTTTACGTTTTCGCGCAGGACTTCACGGTGTTTGGCGGCTCGCTTTCCGAATCCAACGCGCAGAAAATCTGCAAAATCATGGACCTTGCCATGCGCAACGGCGCTCCGGTCATCGGTCTCAATGATTCCGGTGGCGCGCGCATCCAGGAGGGTGTGATGTCCCTCGCCGGTTACGCTGATATTTTTTTGCGCAACACGCTGGCCAGCGGTGTGATCCCGCAAATTAGCGCCATCATGGGACCGTGCGCGGGTGGCGCGGTCTATTCGCCCGCTATCACCGATTTTATTTTCATGACCCGCGAGACTTCCTACATGTTCGTCACTGGGCCGGATGTCATCAAGACGGTAACGCACGAAGAAGTCACCAAGCAGGAGCTTGGCGGGGCCATGACCCACAACGAAAAAAGCGGAGTCGCGCATTTCATTTCCCGCGATGACGCCGACTGCTGCGCCATGATTCGCGAGCTCCTCGGTTTTCTTCCATCCAACAATTTGGAAGACCCACCGCGCCGCACGACCAACGATCCGGCAACGCGCCGCGATGCCGCCCTCAATTCTCTGGTCCCGGAAGATCCGCAAAAGCCTTATGACATAAAGGACGCCATTCATTCTGTCGTGGACGAAAGCTATTTTTTTGAAGTTCACGAACATTTTGCAAAAAATCTCGTTGTCGGACTCGCGCGCATGGATGGTCGTCCCATTGGGATCGTCGCCAACCAGCCCGCATTTTTGGCTGGCGTGCTGGATATCAATGCATCCGTGAAAGGCGCGCGCTTCGTGCGCTTCTGCGATGCCTTCAATATTCCGCTGGTCACGTTTGAAGACGTTCCGGGTTTTCTTCCCGGAACGCAGCAGGAATTCGGCGGCATCATCCGCCATGGCGCAAAGCTCTTGTATGCTTTCGCCGAAGCCACCGTGCCGAAAATTACGGTCATCACCCGCAAAGCCTATGGCGGAGCCTACTGCGTCATGGCTTCGAAGCATATCCGCACTGACGCCAATTTTGCCTGGCCCATGGCCGAAATCGCCGTGATGGGCCCCGAAGGTGCGGTCAACATCGTCTATAAACGCGAACTCGACAAAGCTCCCGAATCCGACCGCGAAAAATTGCGCCAGGAAAAAATCACCGAATTTCGCGAACGCTTCGCGAACCCGTTTATCGCCGCCGAACGCGGCTACATCGATGCGGTAATCGAGCCTGCGGAAACGCGTACCCGCGTCATCACCGCCCTCCGCTCCCTGGAAAACAAGCGCGACACCAATCCCCGCAAAAAACACGGCAATATTCCGCTGTAGTCGTGCTCTTGTAGCGGCCGCCTTCTGAGGCGGGCGTCTTTCATTCTGAGCTGTTCAGTAATGTCTTCCGCTTTGTGCCTCTGTGGCGAATTCCTTTTTCTCGGTCGCTACTTCAATAAATACTCCCGCAAAAATTCCACCGTCGCGTAAAACTGAAAATCCTGGTTGGTCTTCTTCCGGAATCCGTGCCCCTCATCCTTGCCGATCAGGAACCACACCGGCGTCTCTTGCTTCTTGAGAGCCGCGGCAATCTGTTCGCTCTCGCTGACCGGAACGCGCGGATCATTTTTTCCAGCCACCACCATCATTGGCTTCTTGATCTTTTCGATGTTATTCATCGGTGCGATGTTTTCCAAAAACTCATGCATTTTCGGGTCCCGTTCGTCGCCATACTCCACCCGGCGCAGGTCACGCCGATACGCTTCCGTGTGCTCCAGGAAAGTGACCAGGTTCGACATGCCCACGATATCCACCGAGCATTTAATGCGGCCGCTGTAAAAAGTGGAGACCGCCAGCGTCATATGCCCGCCGTAGCTTCCGCCAGTCACGCAAATCCGGCTCGCATCGAGATCGCTCTGCGTTGCGATCCAATCGAACAGGGAATTGATGTCCTTATACGTATCCTCGCGGTGAAATCCATTGTCCAGCAGCGAGAATGTCTTGCCGTAGCCGGTCGAACCACGCACGTTCGGATAGATCAGCGCAATGCCCAACTCGTTCAGATAATAATTCCCGCGCCCCAGAAACACTGGCTGCGACTGCCCCTCCGGCCCGCCGTGAATCACCACCAGCACCGGTCGCTTGCCGGGGAATTTCGCGCCAGGTGGTCGATAAAGAAAACCCGAAATCTCTTTTTCGTCAAAAGTCTTCCATTTCACCAACTCTGCTTCCGGAAATGTATCCGTCTTCACCGCGGTTTCGCTGTTCGTCCAGCGTTCGATTTTCCCTGTGTTTATATCGATCGAGTAGGCGTCGCCCGGGCCGCGCGCGTTGGTCACCGTGAATCCTAGATCGCGGCTGTTCTTATGCCAGCGAATGACACCCACAACTCCGGCCGGAAGTCGTGGCAAGGTTTCGTCTTTCTCGAGGTTTGTTTTGCGTACGTGTACAACACTTACGCCGGCTTCATTCGTTACGAATGCCAGGTGCCGCCCGTCATGCGAAATTTGCAATGTTTCCACGTCCCACGGAATATTCGAAGTCAGATATTTTGGCTGTTTCGTCGCTAAGTCCACATACGCCAATCGGTGGAATTCAGAGTCCTTGTCCGTCGTTACGTAGACGCCTTTGCCATCCTTGCTGAATTCGCCATCGCCATACGAAACCCTTTCCTTCGAGTCACGCGGAGTAAACGCTGTTTTCTCTCCGCTTCTGGTATCCACCAGCCACAAATACGCTTCGTTGATCGACAGCTCTTCTTTCAGCAGAATTTGTTTGTCGTCAGGCGACCAATCGAGCGGCTCCCAACCGCCGCCTTCCAGTTTCGTCAGTAGATGATCCGTTTTTGGATCGGCAGGATTCATCACCCACAGATCCGTATCTTTACCCGTACGCCGCGTGGACATGTACGCGAGATGATCGCCTTTCGACGACCATGGACCCATCAAATTGCGCGCCTTTCCGTCGGTCAGCAAAGTTACGTCGGCCGTTTTCAAATCGTAGCGATACAGCTGATACCATTCGCCTCCGCCAATATCCTTGCTGAAGACAATGTAATCGCCGCCATTTGGATGAAATCGTCCGTTCGTTACTGCATCCGAATAAAACGTAAGTTGACGCCTCGCGCCGCCCGGCATGCTGACCAGATGAAGTTGCGGCGTATCGCCAAAGCGCGTGGCGATCAGCATTTCGCGCGTCGTAGGATTCCAATCGGCCAGCCCCGTGCTCCGGTAAGCGCCATAGCGGCCTGCAGTTTCCGCCAATGCAGCCGGAATCTTGGGAACGTTTTCGGCCACGATACTTTCCGGCGGCGTAATCGTCGCCTCTTGCGCTCTAAGCGCCGGAACCGCCGTGCACACCAGCAAAAACGAAACCCACAGCCGCATATTCATGGTTTCCTCACAAAGCAATTCGCCGCGAGCGCTGAAATGTTACGCCGCCCGACGCGCAAAATCATCGCACAGACCCGCCCTACGCTCCAGCGTCCTAAGTAGCGCCGGTCCCTTTCGCTTCCGACTCGTTCCGGTTCTGATCTCTGTGCGCTCTGTGACTCTGTGGCAAATCTTCTCTTTCCTCACCCGCGAAACAATTGGACACGCGAACGAAATGGCGCCGATTCCTGCGCCACCGCGCGTGCTAGAATTTCGCTGCATTCCAACGAACGCATGTTTCGCAAAATTCTCATTGCCAATCGCGGCGAAATCGCCGTCCGCATCCTCCGCGCCTGCCGCGAACTCGGAATCCCCACTGCCGCCGTATTCAGCGAAGCCGACCGAGGCTCCTTGCACGTGCGCCTGGCCGATGAAGCCTATCCCATAGGTCCTGCGCCGTCGCGCGAAAGTTATTTGCGCATCGACAAAATCATGGAGGTCGTGAAACGCGCCGGTTGCGACGCCATTCATCCCGGTTACGGCTTTCTGGCGGAAAATTCCGCCCTGCCTCGCGCCTGCGCCGAAGCTGGAGTCACTTTCATCGGACCCAGCGCGGAAGCTATGGAAACCCTCGGCGCAAAAACTGCCGGGCGGCAACTGGCTCGGCGTGCGGAGGTTCCCACCGTGCCGGGAAGCAACGAACCGATTGAAGATCTGCAGCAAGCGCAGGAACTCGCGCGCAGCATGGGCTATCCCGTCTTGCTGAAAGCCGTTGCCGGTGGCGGCGGCAAAGGCATGCGCCTGGTCACAAAGGACTCCGAGTTTGCCGCGGGATTTCGCGACGCTTCTTCCGAAGCGCTCAACGCCTTCGGCGACGCCAGTGTGTATTTGGAAAAATATCTGGAAAAACCGCGCCACATCGAGATTCAGATTCTGGCCGACTCGCACGGGCGCGTGGTTTCGCTCGGGGAACGCGAGTGTTCCGTGCAGCGGCGCCATCAGAAAGTAATCGAAGAAGCTCCTTCGCCCATCATGACGCCGGAATTGCGGAAACGCATGGGCGATGCCGCGGTCCGTATTGCGCGTGCTGGTGGCTACACCAACGCCGGAACGGTCGAATTTCTGGTTGATGCACACTACGATTTTTATTTTCTCGAAGTGAATACGCGTCTCCAGGTCGAGCATCCCGTAACCGAACAGGTCACCGGCCTCGATCTGGTGAAACTGCAAATTGCGATTGCGGCAGGCCACCGCTTGCCGTTCGCGTGGGAAACGATCACGCCGCGCGGCCACGCCATGGAAGTTCGTCTGTACGCGGAAGATCCCGAAAATAATTTCTTCCCGTCGCCCGGGAAAATCCTTTCGCAACATCAGCCAAGCGGGCCGGGAATTCGCGTGGACGAAGGCGCGTACGAAGGCTGGACCGTGCCGATGGACTATGATCCGTTGCTCAGTAAATTGATTGCATGGGGCAACAGCCGCGAAGAAACCATTGCCCGCTTGCGCCGCGCGCTGGAAGAATATTCCATTACCGGAATCAAAACGAACACTGCGCTGTTCCGAAGAATCCTAACGGAACCAGATTTCCTGAAAGCGGAAATCCACACCAAGTGGCTCGACGAATTACTACAGCGGCCGCTTCCAGCCGCGCATGATGATTCGAATGGCGCGGACGCCGCAGCCGTCGTCGCCGCGATCTGGCAAGCTACGCACAACGGCAACACTCCGGCCAGTTCGAACGCCGCGCCGGAATCGGAGTGGAAACGCGAAGGCCGCCGACGGCAGTTGGAGCGCCTGCCGTGAAATACGAAGTGCTCCTGGCCGGTAAAACGCGCGTGGTGGAATTATCGCGGGCGGACGACGGATGGAAGATTTCCCTGGGTGGAAAAGATCTCGAGGCCAGCGTCGCGGAAGTCGTGCCAAACACTTTCAGTGTCCTTCTGAATGGCGAGTCGCACCAGATTCGAATCGCGCCAAGAGCGGACGGTACGCTGACTCTGCATACCGGGCTTGCGGAGTACCACGCGGAAGCGCGCGACCCGCGCGTATGGCGCGGCAGAAAACATGGCGCACTGGAAATAGAAGGACGGCAACCAATTGCGGCGCCGATGCCGGGGAAAGTTGTGCGGGTTCTGGTGAGTGAAGGAGACGCCGTCGATGCGGGACAAGGATTGCTGGTGGTCGAAGCTATGAAAATGCAGAACGAAATCCGCTCGCCGAAGAGCGGACGCGTGGAAAAACTTTTTGCTAAAGAAGGGTTAGCGGTGAATGCAGGAGACGTTCTCGCCTGGGTGGAATAGCCTTTGTTAAAAAAATCAGCGCCTTTTAACACTCCATAAAAATTTTGAAATTGAGATTCTTCGCCGCGTGGGCGCGCCTCATAGGGACGAACAGGTGAAAATCAGGGCTGCGGAGTGACTGGCTTTGCGGGCAGGGTTGACTTGGCAGCGGCGGGGAGTTTGCCGTTGGACTCGAGAACCTGTTCTGCGAGGTAGTTGCGGACGCGCGCGTCGTCGCGGGCGACGGCGAGGTAGGAAGCACGCAGCAACTGTTCCTTGCGATTGCGCAGCGTGTCGCGAATGGTTTGCTGCACCTGCGGATCGGAAAGGCCGCGCAGGCCGGGGGCCTCGCGCGTGACCAATTTCAGAATACGGATGCTGTCTTTCAAAACGATTGGCGGGCTGACCTGCCCGGGCTTCAACGAAATTACAATCTTTTTTAGCATCGGATCAGACTGATTCAGTGATGATTCCGGGACGTAGCCTAGATCGCCGCCGGTGGTCGCGGAATTCATGTCTTCGGAATAGTCCATGGCCAGCTGGGAAAAATCCGCGCCGCTGTTCAAACGGTCCACAAGCATTTTGACTTTGCGTTGCGCTTCCGCTTCGTTGGTGGCGTCGTCGTTTTTGCGATTGCGGATTTGCGGATCCTTGCGCGGGGTGACCACAATTTGCGCGATACGATATTGCGGCTCGGCGACATTGAATTGCGCGCGGTTGGCGTTATAAAAATCGGTGATGTCCTGATCGCTGATGGCGACTTTCGAGACGACTTCGCGATTGATCAATTTTTGGATGGAGAGTTCGCGCCGCACGGTATTTTTCAGATCTTCGACGGTGACGCCACGCTCTTTCAGCTGGCGCTGGAATTCATCTTCCGTGTAGGGACTCTTGAACTCGGTGAATTTGTCCTCGACTTCGCCGTCGCTGGCTTCGAGGTTCAGTTTCTTGGCGCGTTCGAGAAGAATTTCATTGTTTATCAGCTCATCGATCACGTTGAGCTTTAGGGAGAGGGCTTCTTCCTGCGAAGGCTCCTGGCCCTCGGGGCTGATGCGAGTGCGGTAATACTTTTCAACTTCGTCGCGCTTGATTTCCTTGCCATTGACGACGGCCCAGACGTCGGCCGCGGGCGCGGACGCATTTTTGCAACCGCCAGCCACAAACATGACCAACGGAAAAAACAATAGCGCCGCGCAAGGCAGCATCGCTGTGGCCCGGCGCGCGATGGATACCGCGCTGCGGGCTGGATTGGCAGCAGAGTCGCGCTTTGGCAGGGAATTCAGGCGCAGAGTTTGCAAAGGAGTTTGTCCCGCTTAGGCGGCTTTTTTGATTTTGCCCGCGCGAATGCACGCGGTGCAGACTTTGACGCGCTTGCGAGCGCCGGAAACCAAAGCGCGGACCGACTTCAAATTGGGATTCCAGCGGCGGCGGCGGGTATTGTTGGCGTGGCTGACTACGTTGCCGTAGCTTGGGCCCTTGCCGCAAATTTCACACTTCATTGCCATAATTCTTCCTTTATCAGCTCAGGGGTAGAAAGTACAAACCCTGAAATCCCTGCTCACTCACCCGGTCAGGGATCTGTAAATTGAATTCGCGAGAGCAAACAAGTATAGCAAAGGATGAGGAGGGAAAGGAAGTTGAGGACGGAAAGGAAGTCGAGGAAACGGCGCGGCTGGAGGCTGCGGACCGGCGAGCGGTATACCAGTGGCGCGGCGGTGGGCACCCCACCCCCCTGTTTTTTCGTAAGTATGAATAAAAGCAGGGCGCGATTTTGTAAGTATGGAGTTAGAGAGACACGATTGGTGAGCAGCGAACAGGGAGCAGATGTCCCCTCCTCCCACCCTTTGGATAAGAGCGTGAAACGACGGGAGTTAGACGATGGATGCGCGAAGCCGGGAGAGTAGAAATGGAGAATTGGGAAGGGGATCGAGAGCTGCGCCAAGCAATTCACGTACCATGGTACCATGAAAAGAGTACGATTTCAATAACTATGTGTATAGTAAAAATACATTGATAGGGGTCGAGGGGCGCTTGCGGGCGAGTCCCAGAAAAGAAAGGGGTTATGCGAGCGGGGTTCGAACGCGATGTAGGGCGAGTATTGGTCGAGGATTCAGGAAGCCTTCTTTAGCGCCGCCTCGATCTGCGTCGTGCACCGCAGGAGTTCATCCGGAGTCTCGGCTTGCACTAGTGTCGTAGGCATCTCGCCCGCATTCGTGAATGCTTCGATTCCCGGCGCTCTTCCCCGTTCCTGAATTGAACGAACTCGGCAAATTGCGACAAAATATTAGGTGTCAGTGCGCGACGGACCTTAAGCCAGTGACTTCTTCCCCCTGTCAGTGATCTTGAAGTGGGCTCGATCAACGGACCGATAACGCAGTGAAATCAG
The DNA here is from genome assembly GCA_963732135.1 of uncultured Acidobacteriota bacterium. GTDB lineage: Bacteria > Acidobacteriota > Terriglobia > Acidiferrales > UBA7541 > Acidiferrum. The sequence continues at coordinate 196,264 of CAVSYC010000005.1, read as the reverse complement.
CCTCAGGACCGAACACCTCGAGGGCGGGCTGCGGAGCACTTATGGTTCGGCTTCGTCTTCGTAGGGGACTTCGTAAGTTTCGGACTTCCAAGTACCGGGCTTTGTGATTTTCAGGGGCAGGTGGGTACGTTCAAGGACTTGGGCCTGAAACTGGCCCGGATCGGAGTTGAAGCCTGCTTGGGAGATCTTGCGACCATCGCTGGCACGCACGGTGAACTGGCGATTGCCGGCGTTGAAGTGCAGGGTTGCGATGTCTTCCCATCGGATCTTTTTTTCGCGGCCGAACCAGGAACGCGATGCAACGCCATCTACTTCGATGGACAAAAGCGGCGGATAGGCAAACAAGATTAAAACGAGAAATCCCAGAACAAGGTAGGGTACCCACCACTCATCCGGTTGGCGCAAGGAAAACTGAGACCAGACGAACAGCGCGGTAAATCCGACACCGCAACTTGAGAGCACAATGCGGATGGCGCGTGTTGGAGCGAAGAGATGGCGGCCAGCTTCCAGTTTGGCTTGCTCGGTGGAGGAGGAATTCCAAAGCCAGCGCAAAACAATGGCAAGAACCGCGAGGGTGAGTAAGTGGCTGAGAGCCGTCATCGTTTCGAGTATAGCAACGACCGGCAGTGGCACCTGCACGGCGTTGATATTTTTTGGGTGCCGCGACGAAAAAGTCGGAACGAAACTTGGGTATGTGAAGAGCTGAACAGTAGAGAGAAGTTGATTAATTCTGAGAAGAAGTTAGGCACGAAGAATAACGATTATCGCAGGGAAGGAGAAGAGGAGACGCAGAGGGCGGAGAGTAGAGCTGAGAACAGAGAACAGAGAACAGAGAACAGAGAACAGAGAACAGAGAACAGAGAAAACCAACACCGCGAGATTCCTCGCTTCGCTCGCAATTACGGCAATTGGGATGGTGCGGTCGGGTCGAATGGAGAGGTTGGTTACTTGGGGGCTTGGGCGTGGACGCGGTCGGCGGGGACTTCTACTTGAGAGCCGCCGTGGAAGGAAAAGAGGAGTTGCTGCAGAGGGATTGAGCGAGTATCTCGGTTCGACTATTTTTGCAGGCTCTGATAGGCGCCGTAGAGAGCCATGGCTACGCCAGACAGGAACAGAAGCGGCACCAGATACTGGGTGACGAAGCCCGGGACCGCAAATGGCAGAGTCAGGGAGCTATGCCCGATAGCGAAGTAATAAATGACAGCGGCGAGAAGCGCCCACAAGAGACCGCGGCGAATATTCGAGCCGGCCTCGGGTCGGGTTTTGCGAGAACCCAAAGACGCGACGGTGGACGGGATCGCTTCGCGGCAGTAGGGGCAGCGGGCCGCTGTGGTGCCGATTCCTTTTCCGCAAAAGGGGCAGGTGCGTTCTTGCATGAGTCGAGTCCGAGCGGATGCCAGACTAGTTTCTTCTAAAGAGAGGCCGCAAGTACAGCCTGGACCCTTCTGCTAGTGGGCAACCAGTACTGGCCGCGCCTTTATTGGCGGGCTGCCAGTACCGCGCGTGCCGTGTCTAGTGCGGCGGATTTTGCCGGGTGGCGGAGGTTGTTAAGGGTCGTGGGATCTTGGGGAACGAAGTAGCCCACGACGATGCCCATGGCGCCGTCGCGGAGGAGTTTACCGGTGGGATTGTTGTAGGTGGCAGTGATGGTGAGCTTATCGCCTGCGGCGAAACGGTAGCCTCCGGTTTGGAAGAAGGTCACTACGGGAATTGAGATTAGGTGGCCCTGCGCGTCAGTTTTCGCGGGAAGAACAGCGACTTCTTTGCGTTCCATCGAGAATTCGGTTCGTGAGTCATCTGTATTCGGGGCTTTTACGTTCGAACGTTGAACGCTGGAAACGTCGAGCGTCAGTTGCCTTCCGTAGTCATGCATGTGTCCGCCGACTCCGAGGAGAATGCCTGAGTATTTTACGGGGACGGAGCCAACTTTTTTGCTGGGGCCCGGAGGAAGATCGTAGCCGGAGTTGCCGCAACTGGCGACGTCCATCCACGCAGGATAGGCGTTTTTTACGGGAGCGGGAGCTTCGTCGTCTGCGTAGGGAACGGAAATTTCGAGAAAAACTTTCTCGTAAGATGTGGCAGCGGGATTGTGAATCATGGTTTCGATGCGAATCTGATCGCCTTTTTCCACGCGATAGCCGAAGCCGGGAATTTGCGCCCAGTCTGTGAGTTCGCCGCCGGCGCCGAAGATGTGCTCTTCCTTGTTGGGGCAGAGAAAATCAGAACGGTTTTCATTCCAGAAAGCCACGTGATGGAGAACGGTGCCGGGTATCGAGCTACCGGAGGCGTCCACTAATTTTGGGTGATAGGCGAGAAGCCAGCCGGTGATGGGGATGGGCCAGACGAGATCGGGAGGCTGGGGCATTTTCATGTGGGAAGTGTTGGCGGGGAGAGTCATGGGGCCGATGCGGAGGGTGATGATGTGCGAATTCTCATTGGCTTTGGCGTCGAGGGCGACTCCTTGCGCCGTGGCGTGATGCATTCCACCTTGCATGAAGCCGTCGTGGGAGTGGGCGTGTTGCATGTGGGACATGTCGTGATCGGGAGTGGTGGTGGGTTGCTGCGCGACGCACGCCGATGTGAAGAGTAGAGGAAGAAAAAAACGGAGACGCATGCTGCACCTCGCTAAATCGAAGAGAGATTCCTCCCGACCCGGTCGGAACCTACGGTCGTCGCTTCGCTCCTCGGAATGACGGAATAGAAACCATCATACCCGTTTGGGAAAACATCAATACGCATTAAAAACGCGCCTGTTCTTGCCTGTTCTTTCGTACTATTTGCAGCTTCGCGACGGAGTCTGGAGGGATTACACAAGTATTACAAAGGCGGAGAGAGCCGCATGCTAATTTTGTGTTTGTAAGTAGTAGAAGTTAGCCGCGAGGAAAATTTAACCATGAGCGTATTGGTAGACGACAAGACATTTAAAGAGCCAATCAACTGGACGACGTCATTTTTTCTGGGAGCGTTTCACGTTGGCGCGATTGCCGCGCTATTTTTCTTTACGTGGAAGGCGTTCGCGTTTGCGTTCGTGCTGTGGTGGGTAGCTGGAAGTCTCGGGATCGGGATGGGTTATCACCGGTTGCTGACGCATCGCGGCTTCAAGACACCGAAATGGGTGGAATATTTTCTGACGACTTGCGGAACGCTGGCGCTGGAAGGCGGACCGATCGCCTGGGTAGCAACGCACCGAGTTCATCATCAGTTGACGGACGTGGAAGGCGATCCACATTCACCGCGCGAAGGCGGGTTGTGGGCGCACATGGGCTGGATCATTACTGGTCGTGCCATGCACAACAAGGCGAAAGAATTGCTGCATTTCGTCCCGGATCTTCGCAAAGACAAGTTTCACACCTGGATTACAGAATGGCATTGGGTTCCGATCGCGGTGCTGGGCGTGATTCTTTTTGCAGTTGGCGGATTGCCAGTGCTGCTGTGGGGATTATTTCTGCGCACGGTGCTGGGATTGCATTTTACGTGGCTGGTGAATTCGGCAACGCATATGTGGGGATCGCGGCGGTTCCTGACAAACGACACTTCGAAGAACAGTTTTTGGGTGGCGATTCTTACGTTTGGCGAAGGCTGGCACAACAATCATCATGCGCATGCGCAGGCGGCGCGTCATGGAATCGTGTGGTATGAAATTGACGTGAACTGGTACGGAATTTGCGCGCTGAAGACGCTGGGGCTGGCGTGGGACATTAAACTGCCGAAATTGACGCAGCCTGTGGTTGCTGAGCTGGTGCCGGCTAGCGGAATTTCGGCGCGACCGTTCGAAGCAGCGCCGGAAGTCGCGGTGGCGCCGACGCTGTCAGGCGACTGATTCGCGTTTAGATTCATTTGAAAGGCAAAAGAAAGAGGGCGCAGCAGTGCTGCGCCCGTACAAAACTATCCTGCTCCGCTAAACCCCTGGAAAACCTTTCTGCTGCGTTTAAGTTGCGCGTTGTTGGCTGGCTTCTAACATAAACCTCGCGTCTGACATAAACTACAGAGCATGCGGATTACACGCCGGACGAAGGCCATGGCGTTTTTTATCGTGCTGGGGGTGTGTCTGGTCGGGCTGGCGGTCGCGCTTAACGTCAGTTGGATTATTTTCCATTGGCGGCAAGTGGTGCCGCTGATTCTGGGGATTATTCTTTTTGGGTTGCTGATCGCGGGGATGGTGATCAATACGATTTTTCTGGTGCGGGAAATTCGGCGCAACGAGCAGCAGGATAGTTTTCTGAACGCGATTACGCATGAGCTGAAGACGCCGATTGCATCGATCCGGCTTTATTTGCAGACGCTGGAAAGCCGGCCGCTGGATGAAGCAAAGCGGCGCGAGTTTTATCACATCATGCTGGAGGATACCGACCGGTTGCTGGGCACGGTGGAGCAAGTGTTGAGGGCCAGCCAGGTGAGGCAGGGCGGCGCGCGGCAGAACTGGAAGGAAGTTGATTTTGCGGCAGTGGTGCGCGATGCGCTGGGATTGGCGAAGGTGCGGCAACATTTACCCGAGGACGCGATGTATTTTGGGAGTGAACCATCGGACGGGATCGCGGTGATGGGGAATGCGGAAGAATTGCGCACGGCGGTATTCAATCTTTTCGACAACGCGATCAAATATTCGGGCGAGAAAAAGAAAATTGTCGTGGACATTCTGGCGCCCAACATTGATACGGTGGCGCTACGGGTATGCGATCACGGAGTGGGCATAGAAGCGAAAGAGTTGAAGCGGATCTTCAAGCGTTTCTATCGCGCACCGAATCCGATGAGTCGGGACGTGAAGGGAACGGGATTGGGGTTGTTCATTGTGCGGTCGATTGCACGAAGGCACGGCGGTGACGCCTACGCCGAAAGCGCAGGAGAAGGGCTGGGCAGCACGTTCACGATGCGGCTGCCGAGAATTTATCGCGCATGAGCCGGATACTGATCGTCGAAGACGAGGCGCACCTGGCGCAGGGGTTGCGCTTCAATTTTGAAGCGGAAGGCCATGCGGTACAGACGACGGACCGGGGCGAAGAGGCGCTGGCGCTTCTGATAGAGAAAAGCGAGAAGTTTGACGCGCTGGTGCTGGACGTGATGCTGCCGGGGAAGGACGGTTTTGCAGTAGCGCGCGAATTACGCGAGGCAAAAAATTATATTCCGCTGCTGATGTTGACGGCGCGGGGACGGCCGGAAGATGTGCTAAAGGGATTCGAAGCAGGGGCGGATGATTATCTGTCCAAGCCGTTCAATTTAGCGATTCTGATCGCAAGAGTGGAAAGCCTGCTGCGGCGCAAAAATTGGACACGCGATACGAATAGCATTGGCGCGGGAAGGCCGCAGCAGGAGGTGGAGGCAGCTGATACTTTTCGGTTCGACGATAAGATCGTGGATTTTCGCAACTTGCAATTGCGCGCGGGGGAAAAAACGGTGCAATTGACGGTGATGGAGGCGGATCTGCTCCGCTATTTGATTAGAAACGCCGGACACCCGGTATCGCGAAAGGCGATTCTTCAGGACGTCTGGAATCTGCACGAAGAGACGGACACCAGGGCCATCGACAGTTTTATTGTACGTCTGCGCAAATATATCGAGCCGAAACCAGCGAAACCGCGCTATTTACTGACAATCCGCGGGTTGGGTTACCAGTTTGTAGCGGGTGCGAAGGACTGAGTTGTCTGTTTGCCGGCTGATGCGGAAAGCAAAAGCGATTCGATTTTCGTAATGGCGATTAATCCTCTAAAATAAAGACTCGCTGTGGGCGTGTAGCTCAGCTGGGAGAGCACCTGCTTTGCAAGCAGGGGGTCACCGGTTCGATCCCGGTCACGTCCACCAGACTTTATCATTAAACACTTTCTATTTGCGAACCTGCCGCGTCTATCGCAGTTGTTTGCAACGGACAGTCGGCCTAGACTACTCCAAGTCTCTGTGAGGCTGCTCTTGCTCCCCCCTGGCAAGTTTTCCAGATACTCGATCGCATTTGCGGCCACGCTGACCGCACTGCTCATTTTGGTGATCGCAAGCCCGTTTCCCGCTCCTGCGCGCCTTTTATATTCGGATCTGCTGCAAACCGCGATCGTGCTATGGGCTGCTTACTGCGCCTGGCACGCCGCTCTGAGGTCATCCGGAACTCTCCGGCAGCTCTGGATGTTATTTGCCGCTGCGCTTTTTATCCTGGCGATGGCGCAAGGCGTGGAAACGTACGCGCAGAACTACCTGAGATTGTCTTCGACCGCTCCTTGGCCTTCCGATATTTTGTTCCTTTTGTGGGTTACGCCATGCGTGATGATGCTCCTGCCAAGTTCTGCGGGAGAATCCGGCGGAGTCGATTGGCGGCAGACTCTCGCGTTTGCGCAAGTGGTCGTGGTGGCGCTGGCTTTGTATCTATATTTTTTTCACATTCCTTCGCGTTGGGGCAGCGAAGGTCCAAAGATGGTGCTAAGGGTTTTTCAGGTGCAAATCATACTCGACGCGGCACTGGCCACTGCTTTTGCAATCCAGGCTGCAATGGTTTTAACGGCGGCGCGGCGAGCATTTTTTGCACGACTGGCCTTGTTCTTCGTTCTGGTCAGCGCTTCCGAATTGGCTTTTTTTTTCACTTCGCGTCCGACTTTGGGAATACCCGGCTGGATTGATCTTGGATGGTGTACGCCCTACTTATTGGCCATCGCCGCCGCCACTGCCTGGCGACGCGATGACGGTGCGCCGGCGAATCCTCCCCACCCCGGCCCACGCTCGGCACTGCTTTCTCATTTTTCATCGGTGGCAATACCGCTTGTGGTGCTGGTTATGGGCCGACGGATTGCTCGAGAAGAAAGCACGATTGCGTGGTCCATCATCGCGGTTTCATTCATTGTTTCTGCCGCACAGCTTATTTTAATCAGCGAGCAAGAAAGGCGATTGGCGAACAATCTGATTAAAACCGAACAGGAATTATTGCGGTCAGAAAATATGTTTTCGAGTGCGTTCCGTCTGAGCCCCGATCCGGTGGGCATCAGCATGGTTCCAGAGAGCCGATTTGTGGCAGTGAATGACAGCTTCACACGCTTTACTGGATATACGCGGGAAGAGACTCTCGGAAAAACTGGCGAGGAAATGCAGCTGTGGGACGACCTTGCTCATCGAGCGAAAGTCATGGCCAGGCTAAGAGAAAAGAAGGAGGTCCGCGATGAGGAATTTCGCTGCCGCGCGAAGTCCGGTGAGATTCGAATCGGCCAGTTTTCGGGGACTTTAATTGAGATCGATGGCCGGCCACACGCGTTGGTGGTGATTCGCGACGTTACCGAGCGGAGGCGGGCAGAAGAAGCTCTACGCATAAGCGAGGCGAAATTTCGAACGGTTGTCGAGGGTTTGCATTTGGGAGTGGTACTGATGGGTTCGAAGGCGGAAATCCTGTTCGTGAATCGAGCGGCCGAGCAAATATTTGATATTCCGATCGAGGCCGCGTTCGGAAAAAATTCCTCCGAACTGGGGTTGACTGCGATTTACGAGGACGGAACCGAAATGCCGTTCGAGGAGCGTCCCGCTCCGCGAGCCTTGGCGACGGGAAAACCGGTTCGCAATGAGGTCATGGGTTGGCGCCGTCCAGATTCAGACGAAGTTCTGTGGATTCTGGGCGAGGTGGTGCCGCTGTTTAGTGAGGACGGACAAATAGACAAGCTGGTCGTATCGTTTAGCGATATCACAAAACGGAAGCAGGCTGAGGACTCTCTACAACAACTGTCGACACGCCTGCTGCAACTGCAGGACGAGGAGCGGCGGCGTTTGGGACGAGAGCTGCACGACAGCCTGGCGCAGAGCGTACTGGCTGTGAACTTGAATCTGGCGCAGGTTGGACGCAGTTCGGTACCACTGGACGAAAAATCGCGGCGCGCGATGACGGAAGCGCGGAAGGTACTCCAGGAAATGTCGCAGGAAATTCGAACCCTTTCGTATTTGCTGCATCCGCCGGTATTAGATGAGCTGGGCCTGGCATCGGCGGTAAAGGAATATGCCAAGGGATTTAGCGAACGAAGCGGGATCGAAGTGGACGTGGATCTTCAAGCAGGCTTTGCCAGATTGAGCCAAGAAGTGGAGACCGCACTCTTCCGGATCGTGCAAGAGAGTCTTACGAATATCCAGCGGCATTCTGGCAGCCCGACCGCCAAGATTCGCTTACATGGGACTGTAAGCCGCGTCGAATTGGAAATAAGCGATCAGGGCCGCGGGATGGACCAAAAGGCTGTCAAGAGCGGCAGGAGCACACGGAGCCGGCTGGGCGTCGGGATACTGGGAATGCGCGAACGAATGACACAGTTGGGGGGAAAGCTCGCAGTGGAATCTAACTCGTCAGGAACGACCGTAAGAGCTGGAATTCCTTTGATCGCTGAGGTAGCCAATGTCCCTGCGAATTCTCGTCGCGGATGACCATCACGTTGTGAGAACCGGACTTCGCGCGCTTTTGGAAACTGAGGAGGGCTGGCAAGTGTGCGCAGAAGCCGCGAATGGCCGAGAAGCGGTGGAGAAGGCGGAAGAATTCAGGCCGGATGTCGCCGTTATCGATATTGGGATGCCGATATTAGGGGGAGTGGAGGCCACGCGGCAAATCCGCAAAGTATCGCCGAAGACCGAAGTACTTATCTTGACGATGCACGATTCGGAGTTGTTGATCGAAGAAGTGCTGGAGGCTGGAGCGCGCGGATATATTTTGAAGGACGACGCGGATCGCAATTTGCTTGTCGCGGTGGATGCGTTGCGGCAGCACAAGCCGTACCTATCGGCGAGGGTTTCGAGTGTTTTCTCCAAAACCTCGTTTTCTGCCGGCGATGATCTGACATTAGAGCGCAGACGTCTGACGCCTCGAGAGCGCGAAATCGTGCAACTGCTGGCGGAGGGTAAAAGCAACAAGGAAATCGCGAATTTTCTGGATATTAGCGTAAAAACGGCAGAGACACACCGCGCGAACATCATGCTTAAACTGAATTTTCATTCCATCACCGAGCTGGTCCTTTACGCGGTTCGTAACAAAATTATCCAAGGCTAGAGCATTCAGGCCTAGCGGACACCTACCCGGCACTACAGGTAATTCCCTAGAAAATCAGCCCAATTACATTGGAGCTCGGGAACGGGCAAACTACGTTCCAGTTTGAACCAAGGAGTCAGCAGGAGTGTGCGATGCAATCCAGTAATCGCCCCATTCGTGTCGTGGTCGCCGACGATTCACCGACAGCTTTGCGCTCGGTATGCAGCTACCTGGAATTTGAGAACGGGTTCGAAATCGTCGGTACGGCGACAGATGGAATGGACCTGTTGCAGAAGGCCAGGCAATTCGCGCCGGATCTGGTGCTGACCGACTTGGGCATGCCCGAAATCAGCGGGCTGGAAGCGACGGCTGAGCTAAGAAAATCATTTCCGGAATTACGAATTCTGATCTTTACGGAATTATCGGGATATTCCCTGCGTGATGAGTGCGTGCGGCGAGGGGCCGATGGTTTCGTGGAAAAAAGCCACATGCCAGAAAAACTGATGCAGGAGGTTACGCGGCTTTTTCCGAAGAATCCGTAACTTCTTATGGCGCCTTTTGTCTACAGACTTCTGATAACTGCGGATGACTCTGCAATGGCCCGGCGGATTTGGGGCATGCTGGAGCACAGCCGTGACTGCAAGTTCCAGGTTCTCAACGCCAAGACTCTGCGGTCGGGGCTGCCGAAACTGGCGTCGGAAATCGACGCTCTTTTACTGGACCTTGAGCCTTCGGCTGGCGATAGCTTGGCGGGCGTGGCCGAAGTTCATTCTCAATTCAGCGCCTTGCCCATCATTGCGCTGGCCTCACAAGAACTTGAAACAGTTGGCCAAGAGGCTCTGACTGCGGGCGCCACCGAATATTTAGTGAAAGAAACGCTCACCCCGGAATTGCTGCAAAAGACTCTCCGTTATGCCATTGAACTTACAAAAGCGGAAGTCGCCGCGCGGCAGTGCGAACAGCAGCTTTATGAGTTCTTCGAGAACGCCAAGGACATTCTTTTTACGCTGGATCTTGATGGGCGAATCACTTCGCTGAACAGGTCAGCCGAGGAAGTGATGGGCTGGCCCCGGAGCGAGGCCCTGGAAAAAAACATCAAGAGCCTGGTGTCCCCCGAGCACGCAGATCGCTGCGCTCAGATGATGCGCCGCATCGTGAATGAAGAACCTCTGCAGCATTTCGAAATTAGTATGCTGCGCAAAGACGGTCGTACCGCCTTGCTGGAAACCAGCGCGCGCCTGATCCGGTCGAACGGAAGGAAAGTAGGCGTGCAAGGGATCGCCCGCGACGTCACGGAACGCCGCAACCTGGAAAACACTGTAAGACGCTCCCATAAGCTGGAGGCGATCGGACGGCTTTCGGGAGGGCTGGCCCACGATTTTAACAATCTGCTATGCGTGATTCGCGGCCATGCAGAAATATTGTCGGAGCATCTCGAGCCGACGAGTGCCGCGATGCAGAACGTCGCTCAGATCGAAAAGGCGGCCGACAGCGCTGCTTCCCTAACTCGCCAATTGCTTGCGTTCGGCCGTCAGCAGGTGTTTCGGCCGCGAACGCTGGACCTGAACGCCATTGTGGTCGAGACCGAAAAACTTCTTGGGCGGCTTGTTGGCGAACACATCGAATTCTTCACCGCTCTGGATGCAAGCCTGGGGCATATCCACGCGGACCCGGTACAAATCGAGCAGGTGCTTGTGAATTTGATTGTGAATGCGCGCGACGCGATGCCAAAGGGCGGAAAGATTACGATCGAAAGTTCAAATGTCAATTTGGAAGAAAAACATGAATCCAAGCATTCGCTGATTCCCGCCGGCAGATACGTCATGTTCGCGGTGACTGACACCGGCTGCGGCATGGACGAGGAAACGCAGAGCCACATTTTCGAACCCTTCTACAGTACAAAAGAGCTCGGCAAGGGAACCGGACTGGGCCTTGCGACGGTGTATGGAATCGTAAAGCAGAGTGGCGGATACATTTGGGTCTATAGCGAGCAAGACCGTGGAACGACTTTTAAGATCTATCTTCCGCGGGTCGAAAACGGGATTGTTTCGCCCGGTCCGCCAACCACAAGGGTGGACATTCGCAGAGGAACGGAAACCGTACTACTGGTCGAAGATGCGGAACCGCTCCGGGCGCTGGTCAAGGAATCGCTCAACTCCCGCGGATATAGAGTTCTGGATGCTGAGAACGGCGACCGCGCAATGGAGATTGCCAGCGATTTCAGCGGCCAAATCCATCTGCTCTTGACCGATGTCGTGATGCCAGGAATGGGAGGGCGGCAGCTCGCAGAGCATGTTCAGCAGATTCATCCGGCAGCGAAAGTGTTGTATATGTCCGGATATACGAACGACGGAATTGTGCAATCGGGAATTCTGGCAAATGGCGTCGCGTTGCTCGAAAAACCTTTCACCCGCGAAATACTTTCGCAAAGAGTGCGGGAAGTATTGGACGATCCGCCCGAAGCCACTTAGCGTAATGGGTTCGTGAGTAACAGCCCGGTAAACGGAGCATTTAGACGATTTGTGTCCGATGCGCTTCTCCGCCAAGCAGCTCAGGCGGGGAGCACTGGACAGTAGGCAAAAGCAAAAGGAGAGAAGTGATGCCGACAAAGAAAATTCTACTTGTAGACGATTCCTGCACCGCGCGACTGGTGAACAGGATGGTCTTCAGCCAGAAAACGAACTACACGCTCGTTAGTGCAGTCGACGGGAAAGAAGCCGTCGAGAGAGCGCGCGAAGAAAAGCCGGATTTGATCCTTATGGACATCGTTATGCCGCGAATGACGGGACTGGAGGCATGCCGGATTCTGAAGAAAGACAAAGAGACCGAGAAGATACCAGTGATTCTGCTGACCACGCGAGGCGAAGAACAATACGTACAGGAAGGCTACGCGAGCGGGTGCAGCGACTACCTGACGAAACCGGTGAATGATGGCGAGCTTCTGGATCTGCTGAAAGCATATTTGGGCGAGTAAGAGCGCGCTGAATGTTGAATAGATTTGGAAATTACGCGAGGAAAAAATGATAGGCGCAGGAAATGGAAACCGATTGCCGCTAAAACGGGTGCGCGGGGTTAACCGGACGCACGGGACTCCGCCGGCTGCGACCGGCACAGAGGGATTGCAACTACGTGTACAACAACTTTCCCTTCGTGAGCAGCTTGAACGGAATCATTTTCTTCTGGAGCGATTGAACGCGTCGAGCGCGCGGCTTCTGCAAACCCTGGAAACAGGCGACGTTTTTGAAGCCCTCGCGGAAATCATCGCCAATCTGATTGGCTCTGAGCAACTTGCGATTTTCGATTATTGTGCTGCCGAGCGGGCCTTTTCGTTGCAGTGGTCGTTGGGCATTGAAGCAGAGGCGTTAAAGCCATTCGCGTCCGGCCGCGGGATGATCGGCCGCGCGGTGCAGCTTGGAGCGAGCCAGTTCAAGGAGCGGCAACCAGAAGATGCGCTACTGGGGTTCGAAAAGGATTTGACGGCGTGCGTGATTCTAAAGGCCAGCACTGAAGTACTTGGCGTAATCGCAATTTTCGAGTTGCTTCCACAGAAAAGTTCTCTGGGATGGTCCGACTTCGAGTTGCTTAAGTTTCTGGAAACTTACGCAGCGGTCGCTTTGCAGTATCAAAGATTGCAGCAGAAACAGGTCGCGCCATGAAGTTGCACTCAGCACAGAAAAACACGACGGCGCTCAGCACAACACCACCGTGCGTAGAAACGAATGATGTGGCTTCCGCGTCTCCGCATTTTCTGCATGCAGGGCAGATTTTCGTTTCGGGGGAAGGGGCTTCGATTGCGCTCATTCTAGGTTCGTGTGTTGGCGTTTGCATTTGGGATTCGCAAAATGGGATCGGCGGCGCCACACACTTTATGCTGCCCAGTTGGGATGGAAAGGGAGTGCAATCTCCGCGCTATGGGAATGTCGCTATTTCGATGTTGCTGAAGAAACTGCTCGACGCCGGCGCGAATCGGGCCCAGCTCCGCGCAAAGGTGTTCGGTGGCGGCTGCTTGTTCGACTCGTTGCGCGAACCGAGCGCGCACAAGGAACAACATCTGGGAAGCAGGAACGTCGAAATGGCCATGGACCTCCTTAGCAAGGCGCAAATTAAAGTTGTATGCAGCGAAGTGGGCCTGCACCGCGGACAACGTGTGGTCTTTCGTACCGACACGGGTGCGACGGTTTCGAAGAGTTTATAGAGCCAAATATGGAAATCAATCGCGAAATACTACTGAAGTCCTTTCGGGAAGAAACCGAGGAATGTCTCGTGCAAATGGAGCAACTGCTTCTTGCGCTAGAGACTCGTCCCGAAGATGGCGAGATGATTTCTTCGCTTTTTCGGGTGACGCACACCATCAAGGGAAATGCTTCGCTCCTGGAATTCAATTCCATTGCGCGATTCCTGCACGGTGTAGAGGACCTCTTGGATCAGTGCCGCAATCACACGGCAACTTTGTCGCAAGAGCTAATTAGTGTGCTGCTTAAAGTCGTTGATGCCATGCGGCAACTGGTCAAGCGAGCGATTGAAGGCGAGACAAGCCTTCTTCCAGAACACGAAGCCTTGAGTGCGCGTCTGGTCGAGATCAATGCAGGTCTCAAGGGCCCAGGCGTATCTGAATCGCAAGAGAATTCGACGGCGCCGCGCGCGGACTCGCTAGTCGAATCCGGCACAACCAAGATGGCCGCGCAAAATCTCCGCGTGGACGTCGGTAAGCTCGACCGTATGCTGAACCTGACGGTGGAATTCGCGATTTTCCAAGGCCGTCACCGGCGAATGCTGGAAGAACACTTTGGCGGTACGGCCAACGGGCGTGAAGTCCTGGAAACACACCACGGCCTCGAAGCACTGTTCCTTGAACTCCAGGAACTGGTGATGAAGATTCGCATGGTTCCGGTGGGGCCGACGTTTCACCGTTTTGCCCGGAGCGTACGCGATATCTCGCGACAGAGCGGGAAACTCGCGCGAATGCTCATTATCGGAGAGGACGTCGAAGTTGACACGACAATCCTCGAGCATCTGCATGATCCGCTGATGCACATGATCCGGAATTCCGTTGACCACGGATTGGAAACGCCGGAAGTTCGCCGTGCGCTGGGAAAGGATCCTTCGGGAAAGATCGTCCTGCAGGCTTTTCACGACGCCGGGAACATTGTGGTGCAGATGTCCGACGATGGGGCCGGACTCGATCACGATCGCATCTTGAAGCATGCACGATCGAAAGGAATTATTTCTGAGCAAGCCCGCCTTACCGATACCGAGATCCGCAATCTGATCTTTCAGCCCGGATTTTCCACGGCGGATAAGATTTCTGAACTGTCGGGGCGAGGCGTTGGTCTGGACGTCGTGCGTCGAAACGTGAATGCCTTGAGTGGCGCAATCGTTGTCGATAGCCGCAAGGGACACGGGACGACATTCACGCTTCGTCTTCCGCTGACGCTGGCAATTATTGACGGCTTTGCGGTGAAAGTAGGCACCGAGACATACGTTATTCCGCTCAACTCGGTGCAAGAGTGCCTCGAACTCCCCGCTGAACAACATATTTCCGAGCACGGCGGAGTCATCAACCTCAGAGGGGAAGCCCTGCCGTATGTTCGGCTGAGAGATTTATTCGAGTGTGGAGGAGCCATTCCAGCCAGAGAAAAGATTGTAGTCGTTCAGTACAAGGGAGGGCGCGTCGGTCTTACTGCCGATGAATTGCAGGGTGAGCAACGGGCGGTGATCAAGCCGCTAGGACAGTTGTTTCAGGGAATTCGGGGAGTCTCGGGTTCTACGATTCTTGGTAACGGGCGCGTTGCCTTGATCCTGGATGTTCCTGCGCTTTGTGAAGAAGCCGAACATAAAAGCGCCGAACTAGTTTCGTAGTAGGGTCATTGCTTTCAGAAGTGCGAAGTGGCGTGGGTGTCGCATTCGAAATTAGCATCGAAATTAGCATCAAGGAGAAATGCATGTTGAAGAATATGTCGATTGGAAAGCGGTTAGCGATCGGCTTTGGCCTGATCGTCGTGCTTCTTATCTCGATGGGCTTGAGCGGCTATTGGGGACTCGAGGCCATCACTCGCGAAACGTTGAAAGTGCTTAACGGCGATGCGAAGGTAGTGACCATTGCAGCGCGCGCGAAATCCACCACGCTAGAACTGCGCCGTTTCGAAAAGGATACTTTCCTCAATGTTGAGGACGTGCAAATCAGGAACCAGTACGCGGCCAAGTGGGACGGCCAACGGCAAAAGCTCAGAGATGTTTTCAACGAACTTGATAAATTCTCGCTTTCGGCGGACGACAAGGCCGGTCTGCGTTCCATGCGCGAGGATCTGGACGCTTACGAGAGCGGTTACAGCAAAGTCCTTGGATTGATTCAAGAAGGCAAGCTCCGCAGCCCGAAGGAGTGCAACGCAAAAATCAACGAGTACAAGGATTCGATCCACCGTCTGGAAGACTTAGCCACCGAGCTGACGAATCGTCATGCCGAGGTTTTGGTACCGATGGTGACGGAAATCGCCAAAACCACCACCACCACTCTGGTCGTGTTTTCGGTCTTATCCATATTTGTAAGCATCGTCATCACTCTTTTAATTTCACGTGGCATCACCAAACCCATTCAGCAGGTAGTTGATGTCGTCGAAAACATCAGTGCAGGCGACTTGACGAAGAGCATCAGCGCGGATCGCGGCGATGAGATCGGGCGGCTGCTGGGAGCGATGGCTAAGATGACCGGCAAACTCAACGAGATGATCGGTGAAGTGCGCCTGGGTGCCGGATCGTTGAGCACAGCCGCGACGCAGGTCGCTTCGTCGGCCAGCGTTGTTTCGCAGGGCACCAGTGAACAGGCAGCGGCGGTCGAGCAGGTGACCAGCAGCATGGAAGAGATGAGCGCTTCAATCACGCAGAATGCGGAAAACAGCCGCAAGATGGAGCAGATGGCGCGCAAAGGTGCGCAAGATGCAGGTCAAAGCGGCCAAGCCGTGCAAGAAGCTGTCTCTGCGATGAAACTGATCGCGGAAAAAATCGCGGTCATCGAAGAAATCGCCTACCAGACCAACATGCTGGCGCTGAACGCAGCGATCGAAGCAGCCAGGGCCGGTGAACACGGCCGTGGATTCGCAGTGGTTGCCGGCGAGGTTCGCAATCTTGCTGAGCGCTGCCGCTCCGCCGCGCAGGAGATCGGCGGGTTGGCGTCTGCCAACGTGCAGGTCGCAGAACGCTCGGGTGGATTGTTGGCTGAACTGGTGCCCTCGATCCAAAAAACGGCGGACCTGGTGCAAGAAGTTACCGCATCTTCCAGGGAACAAGCAGCGGGCGTCAGCCAGATTAACGGCGCGATAAGTCAAGTTGGCTTGGTGACGCAGCGGAACGCCGCCGGCGCGGAGCAACTTTCCAGTACCGCCGAGGAACTGGCTTCGCAAGCCGAAGCCTTGCAAGAAACCATCAGCTTCTTCCGCGTCAGCTCCTTCGGCGACCATCGCGCGGGAAAGAAACGGAAAACGGACAAGAACTATTTCCCGGACAACAGCAGCCACGACAATTTCGAATCTGCGACGCATGCGGGAAAGACAAACGGCGACTACGCCGAGTCTTTTGCGCGGATATAGGCGCGGAGGAAACTCATGGAAATCATCGAAAAAGAAGAAACAACTCAGCAGCAATACCTGACGTTTTTCCTGGCGGATGAGGAGTACGCGATCGGGATTCAGCGCGTTAAAGAGATCATCGAGTACACGACGGTCACCAAAGTACCGAAAGTGCCGGATTGGATTCGTGGTGTTATCAATCTGCGCGGCAGCGTGGTTCCGGTGGTCGATCTCACCCTGCGTTTCGGACTTGCGGAGCGCGCGGTGAGCAAGACCACGTGCATCGTGGTCGTGGAAGTCGCGCAGGAATCCGAGCGGACTGTCATGGGCCTCATCGCGGATGCCGTCAACCAGGTGATCGATCTTACTCCCCAAGATATCGTGGAGCCGCCGGCATTCGGTACCCAAGCGCGTTTGGACTACCTCCTTGGCATGGGTAAACTCGGCAAAAAGTTTGCTCTCATCCTGAATATAGACAGGGTTTTGAACAACAGCGAGCTACTGGCCGTTTCGACTCTTCTTCCCGCAGCAGCCGAGACATTGAGCGGCGCGGAAGAAGACCCCAGCGAACCGCTGCAGGTGTAAATGACCTCTGGGGTGATCCACGGGCATTTGCATCTGGCGTCGGCAAGGGCGATTCCGGAACTGGCGCTGGAGGAGTTCCGTTTGTTCCAGGCTCTCGTTCTCCGCGAATCCGGAATTCACCTGGGCGAGAAAAACCGTCCCATGGTGGTTAGCCGATTATGGAAGAGACTCCATGCTTTGGAACTTAAGTCTTTCTCCTCGTATTATCGGCGAGTAAAAGCGGACCCGCAGGAATTGGTGCTCATGCTCGATTGCATTTGCACCAACGAAACGCAATTCTTTCGCGAACCAGCCGCATTTGAATGTTTGCAAAGCCGTGTTTTTCCGCAATGGTCAGCTGAAGCCAATGGCGGGGAACGAGACCGCACGCTCCGGGTCTGGAGCGCAGCATGCTCCACCGGAGAAGAGTGCTACTCCCTGGCGATGTTGCTGCTGACTCATTTTCCTTCTTCCGCGGGGTGGAACATCGAGATTCTCGGGACCGACCTCTCAACCAAGGTTCTTGCCCAAGCCAAAACCGGGAAATGGGATGCTGGCAGGATCTCCGGTATACCGCTCGAGTATCAGCGGAGGTTTCTACTAAAAGGATTTGGCCCGGAAAAAGGCAAAATCAAGGTGGCGGAAGAAGTGAGGAAAGTCGTCCGCTTTCAGCGGGTCAATCTGACGCAAGAACCTTTCGCCGTTACCGGTCCATTCGACCTGATTTTTTGCCGCAACGTACTCATTTATTTTCAATGGGAGACGAAGATTAAAGTTGTCGACTCGCTTGGAAAGTACTTGAGCCCCTCCGGCTATTTGTTTCTCGGCCACGCCGAAAGCCTGCATAGCGTCGCGGATAAACTGCAATTTGTGGCGCCCAGAGTGCTTCCGTCGAGAAAGTCCAGAACCAGCGCACTCTGCATTCTTCAGCGGCGCGAGCAGGTCATTCGTGATTAAAACGCGCGGGCACCTGGATTGAGGAGAAGTTGTGAACTCTGACAAACATCCGGGTTCGGAAGATTCACTCTGTGCGACGGCTCCGAGCATCACCACCCCTCTAAACGTCCTTGTGGTAGATGATTCCGCAGTAGTCCGGCAAGCGCTTACGGCGGTTCTCTCCGCGAAGCGCGGATTTCACGTCACCGTGGCGGCTGATCCACTGATCGCAATGGAAAAAATGAAGAAATTCACTCCAGATGTAATCCTGCTCGATCTGGAGATGCCGCGCATGGATGGAATGACCTTCCTGGAAAAGCTCATGTCGCAAGCCCCGGTGCCAGTGGTTCTGTGCTCAGGTCTAACCGGTCCCAGAACGGAAGCGGCCATTCGCGCCCTGGAAATCGGAGCGGTTGACATCATCACTAAACCGAAGGTTGGCATTCGCGGTTTCCTGGAGGAGTCGGCCGTGCTGCTCGAGGATACGGTCCGCGCCGCGGCGACTGCCCGGGTGAGCAAGTTTCGCAGGCTTCGTGAGCAGTCCTCAAAATCTTATTCCGCCGATGTAGTGATTCCGCCCGCTCAGGCCCCTACAGCAACACAACAGAGCGAGAAAATAATCGCGATGGGGGCGTCCACGGGCGGCACGGAGGCCTTGCTTCAGGTGCTCGCACAAATGCCTGAGAATTGCCCGGGAATTGTCGCCGTGCAACACATGCCAGAAGGATTTACGGCGGCGTTTGCGAAGCGGCTAAATAGCCTTTGCCGCATAGAAATTAAGGAAGCCGCTGACGGGGACAAGATTGGTCCCGGGCGGGCGTTTATCGCTCCGGGAAACCGGCATATGCTCGTACGTCGTCTCGGCACCGGCTATTTCCTGGAGGTACGAGAGGGTCCTCTGGTGTCCCGTCATCGTCCCAGTGTTAACGTGCTTTTCCGGTCCGTAGCCCAGGCTGCTGGGTGCAATGCGACAGGTGTACTGATGACTGGCATGGGCGATGATGGCGCCGATGGCCTGCTCGAAATGAAGCAAGCGGATGCGTTTACGATTGCGCAAGACGAGGCAAGTTGCGTCGTCTTCGGGATGCCGAGAGAAGCCATATTGCGCGGGGCCGCGGAAGAAATTCTGCCCCTGGCTAAAATCGCTGGCGGGATCTTGAAGATGTTTTCCGGGCCTAAGTCCTAGTTACGCCAAAGCAGCGGATCTCGGTCCTTACCTTAGCAGCGACACCCAAATTGGATTTGCCGGGACGTCGACGTCGTGGAGCCAATGTGCATGAAGTTTTGCTGGTTAGCGTGCATGGCCAACTCGTAGATGTGCGGCGGTCTGAGCTACGTTCGTCGCGTGTCTTTGAGCTAGCGTATGGCCGCCGCTCCACACCAGCTGCAAGCCTGCGAAAATAGCAACGACTGCAACGGCCGTCTTAAGCTTGTTGGCAGGGACCTTCGGGGCCAGCAGGCAACCGAGGACTACTCCGGGAACGCCGCCGAGAAGAAGTTGAGCCAGTGTGGGCAGACTGATCGAGCCAAAGCTCCAGTGAAAAGCGCTGCCAATAACCGCGAGCACCAGTCCGAAGAGCAGGTCCGTTCCGACGACCTGCGTCGGCGTCATCTCGGAATAATTCAACAGAAGAACGGTTCCAAGCGCTCCGGCGCCGGCGGAGGAAAATCCCGATTCCACACCAATTGGCAGAGCGAGCCAGGGAAGCCAGTGATGATTTTTCGCGGCGAACGCCGGGTTTTGCACGCGCCTGATAAAAGTCACGCTGGATGAAGCGGCCAGTACAATGCCCAACAGTATGATCACGACTGGATTTCCTGCGTCTCGGTTCAATAGATGCAGCACCCAGGTGCCAACAACGAGGCCCGGAATTGCACCCTTCAGCAAAAGCCACAAATAGCGCGAGTGAATCTGTCTGCCGAGGAGATAGAAAGGAGCCGCAATCAAACGCAGCACGCCGGCAAACAAAAATGCTGTGCCAACGGCCTCGCCTGCCGTCAAGCCGGCGATAAGCACCAGGGCAGGCACGGTAAAACTTCCGCCGCCTACACCGGTCAGTCCGACCGCGAGAGCAATGAGAAATCCGATCAGGTAATGCATCACTGCCCGTTCCCGGAGAAAGTGTGGATGCCGCATTCGAGTTTCTTGCCGGCCCAGCGACCGGAGCGCGGATTCTTTGGGTCATTAGGAATGGCGGTGCAAGGTTCGCAGCCAATGCTCAAATAGCCCCGATCGTATTGCGGCAGGTAATCGATGCGGCGCTTGGCCGTGTATTCCCACACTTGTCCCCAGCTCCAATCCGCGAGAAGACTTACCTTCAAGAGCGTTTTGCCGCTCGGCAGGCGATGTTCTTCGGCTTTCTTGAGATTTTTTCGCGTAGGCGACTGTTCGCGCCGCAATCCGGTGAACCATAGCTGGTAGGGATCGAGCGCGTCGAATAGCGGCTCGACTTTGCGCAATTGGCAGCAGCGGGTCGGATCGGTCCGGTACAGAATGCCGAATTCAGATTCCTGTTGTTGCACAGTTTTGTGTGGAAGCACATTCACCAGGTTCAACGACCATTCCTTTGCAATGCGGTCGCGATATTCGTAGGTTTCGGCGAAGTGATAGCCGGTCTCGAGGAACAAGACGGGAATGTTGGGAATGCGTTGCCGAACGAGATCGAGCACGATCAGGTCTTCGGCCTGGAAACTGCACGTAAGACAAGCAGTGTGCCCAGGGTGGGCATCGAGCACAGCATTCAGGACTTCGCCGGGCGTAAGAGTCTCGATATTTTGAGTTACCAATTTGGTTCCCATTTCAAATTCCCTTCCAAGGATTTTCCGGTTCATGCGAGATGCGTAGCGATGCGGCCAGGGTAAGAATATATTCGACGGCCTGCGCATCTCCGGCGGGTAGATCCAGTTCAGCAAGATCGAAGAAGTGTTCGCCGGCCGCAGCTTGCAAGCGCGACGCTTCGTCCGGTTCGAGTGACGGGTTGTGGTAGATGACGACGAACCCTGCGGCATGTAGAGCGGCCCAAGTGGTTTTCGCCAGAGGATCGGAAGAATTTTCTTCGACAAGCATTGCTTCAAACCCTTCGTTGAAGAGTGCGCGCTCGAGTCGCGAGGAAAGAGCGGGTCGAGCGTTGACCAAAATAGTGGCCGGGTAGTGGCCATGGCGGCGATGTCGTTCGAGAGGAGCGATTGGAGCAGTTGCGTTTTCCTGGCCGTTCAAAATACCGGCGCTTGCGGAGAGATTTTCTTGGATCATTCCGGCGCCCAGAGTGACGTTTGTAAGAGGATCTATAACAATGAAACTTCCGGTAGTCCTGTTTTCCTGATAGGAATCGAAAAAGAGCGGGCTACTCGTTTTGAAGTCCACGACCGCAATGTCATTCAGCTCAAGCCGCCCCGCGATTTCTGTTTCGAGGGTCTCCGCGTTTACGCGATGAGCGATTTTGGTAACTTTGCCTCGCACCTGTCGCGTGCAGTGTTTTATTAGAAAGGGGTGTCCGATCTCGAGCGGCTGCGCATGCATCCAGACGACGCTCGCTCGAAAGCACTGCGAAACTTGCGGCGGCTTCTCGGGCGACACGAGCATATCCCCGCGGCTCAGGTCAATTTCATCTTCGAGCTTCAAGGTGACTGACAGCGGAGAGAACGCCTCGGCTAACGATCCATCGTAGGTGACGATTGATGCTACGCGAGATTGCTGGCCGGAAGGGAGCGCGGTAACGACATCACCGGAGCGAATCACACCACCGGCTATTTGCCCTGCGAATCCCCGGAAGTGCGCGTCGGGCCGGACCACATATTGAATGGGAAAGCGGACGCTACGCGTGCTCGCGCGAGTGGTGATCGGCACTGTTTCCAGGTATTCGAGCAGCGCTGGGCCCCGGTACCACGGCATCTTCCGGCTACGTTCGACGACGTTATCTCCTGCGAGGGCGCTGAGCGGAATACACTGCACCTCTCGGAAACCCAAACGTTCAGCGAGTGCGCGAAATTCCTTTTCAAGGCGAACGAATCTCTCTTGCCGGTATTCCAGCAGGTCCATTTTGTTGATTGCGGCAACGACGCTCGAAATTCCCAAAAGAGAGGAGATGTAGGTGTGCCGCAGCGTCTGAGGGAGAAGTCCCTTGGTTCCATCGACCAGGATCACCGCTAAATCCGCCGTAGAGGCGCCGGTGGCCATGTTGCGCGTGTATTGTTCGTGCCCCGGCGTGTCCGCAATGATGAATTTCCGTTGCGCTGTAGCAAAGTATCGGTAGCCCACATCGATGGTGATGCCTTGCTCGCGCTCAGCGCGCAGCCCGTCAGTTATCAGCGAAAAATCGATCGGTCCGCTGGAACGGTTGATCCGGCTTTTCTTCACTGAAGCAAGCTGGTCTTCGTAGACGGTCTTCGAATCGTGCAGCAGTCTTCCGATCAAGGTGGACTTGCCGTCATCCACGCTTCCTGCGGTTGTAAACCGGAGAAGTTCTTTGTTCAGATTCTGCTCAAGGAACAGCGCGAACTCATTTTGCACTTCAGCAGTCGTAGCGGGACTCATCAAAAGTAGCCCTCGCGCTTCTTGATCTCCATCGAGCCTTCTTCGTCGTGATCGATGGTGCGATTTTCGCGTTCCGAGCGGCGGAAGGAAATCATTTCCTCGATAATTTTGGGGACCGAATCGGCATCCGACCGGATGGCTCCAGTGCACGGCACGCACCCGAGCGATCGCATGCGGCATTTGAGCTTTCGGGATTGTTCGCCGAACCTCAGCTGGTCCTGCGAATAGATCAAAACAATAGAACCTTCGCGAATGACGGCTTCCCGTTCCTTGGCAAAATAGAGCGGCACAATGGGAATCTTTTCCGTGTAGATGTACAGCCAGACATCCAACTCCGTCCAATTCGAAAGCGGGAAGATGCGAATACTTTCGCCTTTATCGATTCTTGAATTGAAAATATTCCAAAGCTCGGGCCGCTGGTTTTTTGGATCCCATTGCCCGTGAACGTCGCGAAACGAATAGATTCTTTCTTTCGCACGGGACTTCTCTTCATCGCGTCTGGCGCCACCGAAGGCCGCGTTGAAGCCGCCTTCGGCAAGCGCATCCAGCAACGATTTTGTTTTTAATAGTCCGCAGCATTTTTGCGTTCCAAGGACGAATGGATTCGCGCCGGCATTGAGCGCCGCCCGGTTTTGGTGTACCAGGAGTTCCGCCCCAATCTGTTTGGCATATTGATCGCGAAATTCGATCATCTCCGGAAACTTATAGCTGGTGTCCACGTGCAGCAGAGGGAAGGGGATCCGACCTGGGAAAAAAGCCTTCTCGGCCAGCCGCAGCATCACCGAAGAGTCCTTGCCAATGGAATACAGCATGACTGGCCGTGAAAACTCGGCTGCCGCTTCGCGAAGGATGTGGATACTTTCTGCTTCCAGAGCTTCCAGATGGTTGAGTTTTCGATTCCTGAGCGCAGGTCTGTCCAGCGCCCATAAGGCGCGATATAGCGTTTCGTCCGACAGTTGTTGTGGCGCGCTTGTCATTGGCTTTGTTCCTTTTCCCAAAATCGTGTGTTCCAAAAACACAAAACCCACCGGCCAGTTCATCTCTGGCGGTGGGTTATAAGACTGCTCGGCTAGAATTAAGGCTTTAGTTCACTAGCCTCCCGTTGCCAGAGGACACGAGTGCGCAACATGGACAACAAGTCCGCGCGATCCTCTGGTACGTGTGGCTCAAAAGCATTTGATGAGTGTACATGGCGCGGCGGCGCGAAGCAACACGAGGTTATCGAATGTGATTTAGCGCAGTTTGGACAGGTCGAATTTAGCGATGACGCGCTGGCCCGTGGGGGCGGTCACTTCGATCTGGACGATGCCAGAATCGACCGGCTCGGCTTCGAATTCCAGCGAAACTATAGTGCCGCGCAGAGTTGGCCCACGGCCTGAGGGCGCTGCGGCACCTTCAATGGGATCCGCCGAGATGGCGCGTGCTTCGAACGTTTTCTCATTCTGGGAAAGTTTCAATTGAAATGCCCGCCAGAAGTCCTCCGGGTAAAGTTGGCGATTGAGTTCGGCCGCGGCGTCGTTGGCGGCGCGTACCGCATCGTCATAGGTGTAGGTGGGCGTCAATTCGATGCGAACCTGCAGCAGGAGCGTGTCGCCGCGGCCATGATAATTGGCGGCAGCTTGCTGCGCGCTGTAGCCGACTGAATGCCGGCTGGAGTCGGCGACGATTTGTGCGTATGGCGTGAGCAGGTGAATTTCTGAAATGTAGGGACCTTTGTCGGGTAGAGGGAATGAATGAGCGTAGAGCCTGAGGAAGTCGGAGGTTTTCTGGTCGTTACGCTGGCCGAGAAAATACGCTTCGCGGATGGCAATATCGGATAGCTCGATATCCAAGGCGACTGCGTGGCTAGCCACTGCGAATGTCAGCAGCAAGAGAAAGCTTACCGGTAACTTCATGGTTGACGCGTCCTCGACAAATTCCTCTCAGAATGGTGCATCGTGCAAAGTCTCAAGGAGAGCAGGGTTCTCTGCTGGGACCAGTAGGTCACGGACGACGCAGACGTCGCCAAATTCTGCTTAGCGGGCCATTCGCTTCTGAGACGGAAAGCCCGAAGGCTGGCGCAGGACCCGACGAAGTCACTTGTGAGACTACTCGGCGCTTCAAGTCTGGCCGCAACTGGTCACATTCGCTTGCAGGAAGTCTACGGAGTATTTCTGTGCCGGTTCCGGCGTATCGGTGGCATCCAAGTTCCTGCGAATGGATTATTTTGATGGCCCGTTCCAGTTCGTCCGGCGTCTTGGGCTGCTTGATCCAGTAGCACTCAGAGCTGTCGCCGTCCGTCCAGCCAACTAGGTCAGGAGCAATCGACTGAGGAACTCCGCAACTGGTGCAGCATCCCTCTTCACGGTAGAACTCGTTGCGATTTGAATTTGATTCGTGATTGTCGGGTGTGTGTGTCATTGCTCACTCTGACGACAGAGGCTCAGATTCGGCGGGTCACCTTGGGGAAGTCGAGCCAGACTTTTACGCCGCAGAAGTGAGAGCCTTCAGTGCAGATCGGTGTGGTGACCCCGGCGCGGAGATAGCAGGGCGGGCCGATGTGTTTGGCGAGTTGCGGATGGACCTCGCGGAGTTGCGCGATTTCGTCGAGAGAGGATTGGTAGATTTCTTCCTGGGCGTTGAAGCAGGTGCGCATGGTCCATTTATGGAGGAGATGGAGGAGCGAGCCGGACTCAACGAGGCGGATGGATTTGGCGTTAGGCAAAAGATAGAGCGCAATTTCTTGCGGAACGCCGCGATCGAGGAGTTGATTTTTGGCATGCCAAGCGTCCTGCATGGCGCGGTCGTAGACTTCGCGCGCGCGAGGATTGTCTTTCAGAAGAGCGGGAGTGATGTAATCGGGTTCGCGGGTGTCGGCAAGAGTGAGTAGCGGGCGAGAGCCTGGAATCATGCGGTGCCGCTGGTCCTGGCTATCAGCGGTGTGGCTGATTTTTTTTGCGAACGTGTAATTAGCATGCTGCAGGGCGCGCATCATGGGCGCGTGGACGCCTACGTTTAGAGTTTCAAGGCGATACAGATTGCGCGCGGGATTTAGCAAGCGGTCAAGGGCTTCAGCGTCGGAGCAATCGGCGACGGCGAGGCCGAGTACGGCACGGTAGGCGGAAGCTACGACTGCGGGCGCGTTGACGGAGTAGTCCAGCAAGGCTGCCGTGCGGCCGTTTAGTTGAGCGTCAAATTCTTTTGCAAATTGATCGCCGTGCGCGGAGCCGGGGTAATTCGTTTTCCATTCGGGGAGTTCGTCGAGCGGTTCGGTTCCAAAACGCTCGAAAAATTGCGGGTCGAGTTCTTTTACCAGGCGAACCATTTCGCCGATGATGCCGCGGGCTTCGCTGGGAGTGTCCGAGGCAGAGCACATGCGCCACAGGCGGTGAAGAACGATGCCGGAAACGGTGTGTACCATGGTGCTGAATGCGGCGACGGGAAGAACGTAGCGGGCAATTTCGATGGCGCGTTTTTCGGCGGAGCGTTCGATTTTCTGCAGGCGCTTGGGATGGGACATGGGGCCGACGTGCCAGATGTCGAGAAGGATTTCGCGGGACTGCGGAAGAAGGAGAGAAGAGAGCTCGCGATAGTAAGACCAGGCGCGGGCGATGGCGCGTTCGTAGAGGGCGCGTGATTCGGCGTCGAAGAAGAGCGAGACCTGCGGCACATAGGCTTGCGTGCGGTCCATGCGGACGTAACGTTGCGATTGTTGTTCGGAATTGTAGAAGGGATGGGCGTGGAGAAAAGACCAGACGAACTGGCGGCTGATGTTCTCCAGACCGAATTCGAAATGCGCGTGTTGGTAGACGGTGTGATGGCCGCTGAAGAAAGTGGCTGCGCCGATGTTGAGGCGTTGCTTGTCATTAACTTCTTCGGGATTTATGAGATGGGAGGAATAGCAGGTGCGGGCGGCGGCGATGGCAGAGTCGAAGGGATGCGCGAAGGCGTTACGAAGAGTGACGCGTGGCGGAGCGGACTCAACGAGTTCATTGGGATCTTGCGATTGAAACATGCGCGATTGGGTGGCCACGATGGAGGTTTATTGTACACGGCGGCGAGAAAGTCGCGAGGGGTAAGTCCTAAGAAAAAGATATGAGGACGGTGCTCGACGGATTGATTGAGAGGACGAGAGGTGTTTTCTTAATGCAGAGGGTGTAGCGGACGCGGGAAGAGTACGAGAGAGGCCGAGACAAAAAGAAAGCCCCGGAATACTCCGGGGCCTGGACTTGGTGCAGTTCGAAATGGCGACTGATGTCGAAGTTACTTTTTGGCTGCGGCCGTTTTTGCGGCTGCGTCGGCGTATTTCTTGGTGAAACGCTCCACGCGGCCTGCGGTGTCTACCAGTTTTTGCTTGCCGGTGAAGAACGGGTGGCAATTCGAGCAAATTTCGACGCGCAACATATCGCCTTTGATCGTGGAGCGCGTAGGGAAAGTGTTCCCGCAGGCGCAGTGCACTGTAACGGCGTGATAGTCAGGGTGAATACCGGGCTTCATAAATCTCCATTTTGTCGCGGCCGGTCTGCGCCACTTCCCGAGTTGGCAGGAAATACAGCGGCGTCGCTAGGTCGCGTGCAACTTCCTATTATAGCTTGGGCAGAAGAATCCGCCAAATTTGGGACATCGCGCGAAAAGGCAGAAGGTAATCAGTCGTTTGGAATTTCGACCGCGACCTCGTTCGAATAGGGGCTCTCAGGGCCGCCAGCTACGACTGCGGTCACGACGTAGAAATAATGACCGCCGCCTAAGACATTGGTGTCTTTGTAGGACGTCGTTTCGAGGAGAGTTCCGGTCAGGCGTTCGAAGGGGCCGCCCTGAGCTTCTCCACGGTAAACGTGATATCCCAAGGTGGAGCTGGAGCGGTTAGTCCAATCAAGGGTTACCGAGTGAAGAGCAGGAGCGGAGGTGGTGGAAGTGGAAGCGGATCCAGCAACAGCAAGTTTTATCGGAGCCAAGCCAGCGGATGAATCCAGAGAAATCGTGGTGGATGCTTTACCACCGGCGGACGGGTGGAACCAAACGTGAAACTCTAGCTTTTGGTTAGGCGAAAGGGACACGCCTTTGCTGATGCCGGAAACGGAAAACTCAGGATTGGCCACAGTTACGGAACTGATCGAGAGTGCCAGGTTGCCGGTATTGGTGAGCACTACTGATTGGGAAGTGGAGCTTTTTATTGCACGATTGCCGAAATTTACCGAGGTAGGAGAAATCGTTAGTTTAGGTGCGGCCTTTTCTCCGGCCCCGGAAAGCGGGATGCGAATCGGATTATCCAAATCTGCGGAGGAGATAACAAGTGAACCACTCTCGCCAACGGCAGCAGGGGGATCGAAAACTACGCTGAGGCTAAGATGGCCGCCCGGAGCCAAAACAACCGGAGCTTTTGCCGAGGGAAGTGAGAATCCGGTGCCAGACACGTGCAGGCTCTTGAGGTTGATGGAACCCGAGCTGGAATTTATAACTTTGACGGTCTGTGAGTTTTTCTGACCGACGACTACACCTTTGAAGTCGATAACTGAGGGGACAACCGAAATTTTCTCGGCGGTAGTTCGGTCCGCGGAGACCGAAGCGCAACCGGAGAAAGTGGCCGTGAATGTAACGATGGAAGCCAAAACGATCACGGAAGATGTGCAGAGTCGTCGAGGCGCAAGTACAGCAAATAAGGGCTGAGAATGAATTCTACGCATGGTGGTAACGATATAGAGAACCAGACGAAGCTGGCAATTTGGTCAAAGGACAGCTTTGGGGCAGGGCCCGTAACCTGTCCCTGTGAGCAGTGGAGATTGTTTAGCGTTTTGGTGAATATAAGAAAAAGGCTATGAAATGAAGCAACATCCGACGCGGACGGTGTTTTCGGTGAGCTGTTTGGTCCAAATGCGCTTCAGACTCACGCGTACCGGCGGGAGGATGGGCACGTGGAGTACAGCCAGAAGGGTATCAGGAACTCCTTCTGCGCTCGGAAAGTCCAGGGCTACGCCGCCAAAGCCAAGATCGACTACGCGAGCGCGATGAGAGGGCTGATCGGCCAAGACGGCGTAAGCGTTTGTGCCGGCCATGGAAACGCGTTCGGCCTTCCGAGGAACAGCAAAGATGCGAGGTTCCTCGACGGCCAGCGGAAATGTCGGTCGCGAGGCTTGCAGTGGCGAGAACGGATGCGTTGAAGCAGGTGGAGGGGCGAACGATTCAGTGACCGGAGCCGCTGCAGAAGCGAGAGGCGCAGGTGGAGGTGTAGGAGGAGCCTGAACATCCACATCGTGCGGAGTCTCGGGCGTGGCTGAAGGAGCTGGCTCAGGTACGACTTCATGATGTAGCTCTGGGGCAACCTGCTGAGGGGTCCCAGCTGCAACGTCTTGTGAAGTCTGATGAGCGATGTGGGGAATGGATTCCGCGCCAGTTTTTTGGTTACTTGCTTGTTTCGCTGAATAGAGGCGCTCGTCGCCGATCCGAATCAATTGATCACGTTGGTCGCCGTCCTGCGGGTAGGTGGAGATACCGTGGTCCATGCTGACGGAAACCATAAGATCGAGAGGACGAAGAGTTTCCGTGAAGACGACGCCGATGCGGCGGCTAAGACCGGAAGCCTGAAAGGAGTCAGTCTGCGGAAGGAGCAATGCAAATTCGTCACCACCGATGCGGAAGGCTGAGTCTGAAGTGCGAAGAGCTTTTTTGAGAGTAATGGCGGCTGCTCGGAGAACCTCATCGCCGCGCGGGTGTCCATGTTTGTCGTTTACTTCTTTAAAGCGATGAAGATCGAGAGTTACGAGGCTAAGCGGGTGAGCATAGCGACGTGCGCGGTTGAGCTCTTTCTCAAATGTTTCGGTAAACAGGCGGCGGTTGTACAGGCCTGTCAATGGATCGGTGATGGCATTGCGATGTAGGTTCTTTAATTCGTCGTATTCGAGGACCACCGGCACGTTAAACATTCCGGCAGAAGAAAGAACATCGACGAGGGCCGTCTGCAAGGCGACTGGAGAATCCGCCCGTTCGGAGAGTTGGACGCGGCGCGAGAGGATTTCGTCCCAGAGAGCGATCGCTTTGCTTTCGGGAATCTCGACGTGAGCCAGCGACAGCAAAAAACGCTGCAGAAATTGAGCGCGAGCACTCGATTCCAAGCCATCGAGAGTGTCTGCGATGAGTTCAAAATAGGCGTCATTCGGACGCATGCGCGCGGATACCGGAACGCCGGAGCTGGGAATCACCGGTGTGGACCTTACCTCATTTGTCCCCGCGGGGAATGGGGCGATGCGACTGCAGTGCAAGAGGAGTGGAGCAAGCGGAGTGCCAAGCAACCGACGTTGGCAATCTGGATCCGAAACCCACTTCTTGAGACTGCAAGTGGGCGTAACGATAGCACAAACAAGAATTTAGAAAAGAAAAAAATGGAGAACGGAGCCCGAAGAAGTCTACGTTAACCCCCTAAGAGCTTCTGCCCGTAGTAGTACTGGGATGAAGCTTAGGAGAGGGGGTGGACGAACTCCAGCCCAAAGAGGCGGAGATCGCCCGCGGACTCTTGGCGTAGAACGCGAGCCGAAATGGGGGGAGTCTCGTAGGGAACCAAACCAGCGGTCGAAGGAGACGGAGTTGGAATCGTCAGCTGAATAACCTGTTCTGTTTGAAGGATATGCGAGGAAGCAATACAGGCACCAGTAGAGCTGATGTTGAGAGTCTTGGTTAACTCAATGAAGTCCACGCCTAGTGCATCTGTGCCACGAAGGAAAACGGGAATTTGAATACGGATGCGCGGATTTTGCCGCTGGTGGGGGGATACCATCGTTTTTTGTGTCTTTAAAATTTGACTAGGCACTTTGCTCTCTTGGTACGGATGAACTAGTACGCCATCGAGCATATGAATTGCCATAGCCGGTCGCGTTTAGCTGTTTGTATCCTATTGAAAATGTGCCAGTTAATTAAATGGCAGAGCGTTCAGATGCAAGCGGTGAGAAAGGCCAATTCGGAAATGTCTACGGAGTTTCCGCAATTGTGCAAATGGAACGGAATTACCATTGACAGTCCTATGACTGGGTGGGAGTATGGCCGCAAGGCCATGGGAAAACTTTTGCCACTCGGCAGAGAGCAGGGTGAAGGCAGAGGATGAGCGGTCGGGTGGTAGCCTCGGCAGCGGCAGATGGCCTGTTCCCCACAGTGCTGACGGTTGATTCATTTCGAGGAATAATTGAAGGAATCGAAGGGCCAGTAATGGTGGCGGATCGTAGGGGGCTGCTTCTTGCGGCCAATGGCGCGGCCAAGGCCTTGCTCGGTACCGCGGAACCGATCAGAAGTCAGACCGTAAATATTTTCGAAAACCTGTTTCGAAGCAGCGGCGCTGAGATTCTGGAGGAATTGGCGACGGGAAGGGCCTGGGCGGAGCGGGAAATTCCTGCATCTGAGAATCGAAAAATAGCCCGATTCAGGCTGACTTCGGAAGCAGAGTGGCTGGTCGTCCAGATTAAAGACAAAGCAGTTGACAGTACCGCCACGGATAGCGCAACACAGGCCACTGTTCAGGAGTTATTGCAAGAACGAGAGATCACCTACCGAAACCTGCTGGCGGCATATTTGAAGCTGCAAGAAGTAAACCGACAAAAAACCGTGTTTTTGGCTTCCGCCGCGCATGAACTGAAGACCCCATTGGCGGTAATCAAAGGATATTACGACTTGCTACTCGCGGGATCGTTGGGCCGCCTGACGGAAAAACAGAAAGACATTCTGGAGGAGTCGAAAGAGAGTTGTGAGCGGTTGGTGCGTTTGGTTTCGATGTTCCTGAATTATTCCGCGCTGGAAAGTGGGAAGCTGGTATTGCAACTACGCGAGAATGATTTGCAAGATTGCCTGGACGAGATGGCGAAACGCTGGGCCGAGGCGTTCCAGAGAAAGGGTGTGAAATTGGAAGTGCAGCTTGACCCTTCGATACCAACCTTTCGATTCGACTATCAAAAAGTGCAGCAGGCTGCGGCGAACCTGCTGGACAATTCGTTGAAGCACACACCGCCGGGCGGAAACGTGACATTGTTAGCGAAACCACATTTCTGGGAGCGGCGTGTCACGGATGCGACGCCCAGCCAGGAACGGCGCCGATTCCGGCTTCCGCGGCCTAATAGTGTGGAAGTCAGTGTGACCGATTCCGGCTCAGGCATCCCGCCGGAACATCATCAAGAGATTTTCGAAGATTTCGTAAGAGTGGACCGCAACACATCTGGGATGGGTTTAGGGCTGGCCATTGCCAAAAGGCTGGTGCAGGCGCATCGCGGGAAGATCTGGGTGGAGAGCGAAGCGAAGAAGGGCAGCACGTTCAGATTCTTACTGCCGATCGAGCAGAGCTGACGCGAGAGTTTCTTAGGATTGTGGAAAGGACCAGTGCAATGGCCGTCAAAGAAAAGGTTCTGGTAGTAGATGATGAACCCAGCATCCGAAAGTATCTGCAAACGTTGTTGGAAGTGGATGGATTCGACGTCGAAACACTCAGCAGCGGACGAGAAGCTATCAGGCTAATCAGTGAGGGCCAACGACCTGATTTGGTCATTCTGGACGTGTTAATGCCGGAAATGAATGGCATAGACACGTTGAAAGAGCTGATGCAACTGGATCGCACGCTGAACGTAATCATGTTGTCGTGCTCGAACGAAGTGGGAACCGTGGTGGAAGCGATTCGAATCGGCGCGCACGATTATTTGACGAAGCCGTTCGAAAAATCCGAGTTGGATGCCGCAATGCTGAAATCGCGGCAAAAGAAGGAACTGGTCACTGAGAACCAGGTGTTG
Organism: uncultured Acidobacteriota bacterium; assembly: GCA_963732135.1. Lineage (GTDB taxonomy): Bacteria > Acidobacteriota > Terriglobia > Acidiferrales > UBA7541 > Acidiferrum. The sequence continues at coordinate 163,972 of CAVSYC010000005.1, read as the reverse complement.
CGCGATTATTGCGATCAAGTCACGGAGGATTTGAGTTTCCTGGCGGCAAGTCCGCAGATGGTGCGAATCCGCCAGCAAATTTTGCAGATTGCGCCGGTTGACGTGCCGGTATTCGTGTGTGGGGAGAGCGGAGTCGGCAAGGAAGTGGTGGCGCGCATGATTCACCTGCGTTCGAAACGAAGGAATCAGCCGTTCATAAAAGTGAACTGCGCGGCATTGCCAGGAGAACTGTTGGAATCGGAACTTTTCGGGTTTGAGCAAGGTGCGTTTACGGGCGCGGTACGATCGAAACCCGGGAAATTTGAACTGGCAAACAAAGGCACGATTTTCCTCGACGAGATTGCGGAGATGAGCACGCACCTGCAAGCGAAACTGCTACACGTATTGCAGGATCATCAATATTCGCGGCTGGGCGGACGGCATTTGATTGAAACGGACGTGCGGGTATTGGCGGCGACCAACGTGGATGTGCACGAGGCAATGAAGACCGGGCGGTTCCGCGAGGACTTATACTACAGATTGAACGTGCTATCGATTCTGGTACCGCCGCTGCGAGAACGAACCGCGGAAATTCCGCTGCTGTTCCGGCATTTCCTGGACAAGTACAGCGAAAAGTTTGGCAAAGAACCGATGCAGCCTTCGAAGCACCTGTTGGACGCGGCGTTGAATTATCCGTGGCCAGGCAACTTGCGCGAGCTGGAGAACTTCGTGAAGCGCTACGTGATTCTGGAAGACGACGAAGGCAGCTTGCGCGAATTGGTGGAGATGTCGGCGACGCGGCAGAGAACTTCTCCTCGACAAGAAGTGACGGTGCCCAAGGAACAGGGCCTGAAGGCGCTGGTTCGCGGATTGAAGGACGAAGCGGAGATGGAAGCGATTGCCGATGCCCTGGAAAAAACCCGTTGGTGCCGCAAAGACGCCGCGAAGATGCTGGGAATCAGCTACAAAGCACTCTTATATAAGATGCGGCAATTCAACCTGGATACGCCGCGAAGCCGCCGAACCGCGACCACGACGCCGAACAAGGAAAGCGCTGTTGCGGTTCCTACAGCTACATCCGAATAGCGGGCGTTGCCTTGTCGATTTGGCTTAGTTCCGTTCGCACGGGCACCGCCGACCGCTGTTGCTTTTCAGGGCACGGAATCAGCATTAGAAAAGATTCAGAAATAGTAATCAAAGCGATTTGCTGACAAACTCGGAACGAAAGGGTCGCGGGCTGCTGAGGAGTTGTCCGCGAACTCGGGTGGCGGTGAATGGGTGTAATGTCTGAACGTCGCGGCGCGCGCCGCTACGACCTGTCGTTGCCGGTGATGGTTAGGATTCCGGCGCAAGGATTTGCGGAAACGCAAAGTGGAAGAACCAGGGATATCTCGACTCGGGGTTTGTATTTTGTGATCGATCAGGACGTACGAGCCGGATCTAATTTAGACATTATGCTGACATTGCCGCGAGAGATGACGAATGGGGACGAAGTGCTGGTCAAAGCTTCCGGCAAGATCGTCCGCGTAGAGTCACGCATGGAAGACGGAAACGAGCGACAAGGCGTGGCGGCAATCATAGAACGTTACGACATCATGCGCGGAGCGGCGAGTTAGAAAACAGTTCAGAGTACCGCCAATGAACCACATTTATTAAACCCCTGTAATAATTGAAGATAAGGCAGCGTCTCGAAACAGGAACAGGAGCCAACGGGAAGCGTACTTCTCCCGTGCGGCAGATTCTTTCTCTTACAATGAACCGAGTAGGCTATTGCATTCAGCCATTAGTACTATTACTCATCGACTCGATGCCTTTCTATCTAACACAAAAAACAATAGTTAAGTGCAAATAGGATTTCTCGTAGGGCTGATTCCTGGCTTAGCGGCGTGGCGCGCGGAGTGCAATCTCCTCGGCGAGAGATTACGTTCGACCATGGCGACAAGAGCCGCGACCAAAATGGTGAGGATAGAAGGGCCGGGAGGGCTGCCGGCTGACGACGTGGTGTTCGGTACCTCGCGCACGATGGAAGAGGTCAGGCAAAAGGCGCTGAAAATCTGCCGAACCGACGTGGCGGTGCTGCTGGTAGGAGACGGCGGCACTGGAAAAGAAGTGCTGGCGCGATGGCTGCATGCGAACTCAAGGTGCGCCAACGGAGAGTTCGTAAAGGTAAATTGCGCCGCAATCCCGGGAAGCCTGCTGGAAAGCGAACTATTCGGCCATGAGAAGGGTGCGTTTACGGGAGCGAGCGCGTCGAAACCGGGCCGCGTGGAAATGGCCCATCAGGGCACACTGTTTCTGGATGAAATTGCCGACCTCGACCTAAGCTTACAGAGCAAACTCTTGCACTTTCTCCAGGATGGTTTTTTTTCCCGGCTCGGCGATCAGACCGAACGTACCGTCGAAACCAGAGTGATATGCGCGACCGGAAGACGTTTGGAAGATGAGATTGCCGCTGGACGTTTCCGAGCGGACCTGTATTACCGAATTAACGTTCTGAAGATAGAGATGCCGCGATTGGCGGAACGCCGGGAAGATATCCCTCAACTGGCCGAATATTTTCGCAATTTTCATTCAAGACAATTCGAAAAAGAATGCGAACCGTTCGGAGCGGAGCTCCTGAGCTATCTGCAAAACTTAACATGGCCAGGGAACTTAAGAGAACTTTCGAATTGCATCGCACGATATATCGTTGTGGGTGCCGAGGGACTTATGCAGCGAGAAGCAAGTCGCGCGAAGCCACCCTTGCCCACGGGTCGAAACGGATCGCAGGGCGCGATGTCTTTGAAAGAGATCGCGAAAGAAGCGATACGCGAGATGGAACGAAATGCAATTATTGAAGCGCTTAGAGCCAATCACTGGAATCGGCGAAAGGCTGCGCAGCAATTGAAGATCAGCTATCGGGCTTTAATTTACAAGATTCGCGACGCGGGACTAATCGTGAAGCGTCCTACGGGTCCAGTGCGCGGCGGCAACACGTCTGTGACAGCATAAATTCTTCTGGCTAGTCTGTCCTCTAAGCAAGCTTCGCTTATTATTATCGTTATATTTCGATTGAGTACGCCTGTTCCGCGGTACAGTCACCGTCCATTCGAACAGGGCAACCCGTCAAAAAATTCATACAAATTGTTTCCGGAAAATCTCAAAAAAAGGTACTGGAAGCAAGCGATGTTCGTTCGGACAGGGGCACGCCTGTCCCTTATTTGAACATCCAACCAGTATTTTTTGCGCGTATTGAAGCCGTAGTCTTCCTCACGGAACGAAATGGTCCGGAGGGGACGAATGGCAAGCTTGAACGCGGGGAAGACAAACGGGGCAGAAAAGTTTGAGGTTAGCAAACGCCGGGGTTGGGGAATCGCGGCGATACTTGCGATGGTAATGGGTGGCGGAGCGGCATTGAGCGGTTGTGCGGGACTAGCGAACACGTCGAATGCAAATCCTACGCCGCAAGCGACAGTGCAGATCTCGCCATCTGACATTTCTTTTCCAAATGTGGCTATCGGGCAAAAGGCGGCGCAGACAGCGGTCCTCACCAATACTGGAAACGAATCAGTAACAATTACGCAATTAGCATCGAGTTCAGTCCAATTCGCGACTTCAGGGCTCGCGACGCCCTTGGCTCTCGGGCCAGGCCAGTCAGCGAGATTTCAGGTGCTATTCACCAGCTCGACGTCGGGATCGGCTTCGGGAACGCTAACTGCGATGACCTCACACGGCGGATCGTCGTCGAAGGTAAAACTCAAGGGAGCAGCGGCGGCGTCATCGCAACTTTCGTTAAGCACGAAAGCACTCAATTTCGGGAATGTGCTGGTCAATGGAAGCGTTACACAAGCGGTGGCCCTGCAGAACTCCGGAACCAATGATGTGCAAATCACCCAAATTGGAGTCACGGGCGGAGCATTTAGTTTTAGCGGCGTGGCCGTGCCAGTAACAATATCCGCCGGCCAGTCCATGGCGCTGCAGGCCACATTCGCGCCGACCACGGCTGGAACGGCAACCGGAGCAATCACGATTACCAGCAGCGCACAGAATACAACGGCAACGGTGGCGTTGAACGGAAGCGCAGTGGCGGCAAGTTACACCATGTCTCTTTCGCCGAGCAGCGTGAGCTTTGGCAACGTAAACGCCGGAAGCAGCACGACGCAAAACGTGCAACTCTCGAATACAGGCAATTCGAGCGTGACGGTGACGCAGGTCGCCGCAAGCGGAGCGGGAATTTCAGTCGGCGGCTTGGGCGCACCAGTGACACTCGCGCCTTCACAGAGCGTAACGCTGAGCGTGAAGTTTGCTCCGACGACTGCCGGCACGACGGCAGGCAGCGTGACGGTAACAAATAACGACGGAGTGAGCGCCGTAGCTGCCGTAACGGGTACGCAAGTTCAACCCGGATTGAGCCTGACGCCGGCATCCGCCAGCTTTGGTTCGGTGGTGACGGGGAACACGAACTCGCAGACGGTCCAGATCAAGAACAGCGGCACGGCAAACTTGACGGTATCGCAAGCCACTGTGACCGGCTCAGGATTCAGCTTGAGCAGCTTGGCACTGCCTATGACGCTTACGCCCGGTCAGAGCGGAAACTTCAACGTGCAATACGCGCCACAATCGGCAGGAAACGTCAGCGGCGCGGTCTCGATCATCAGCAATGCGCCCAACTCGCCGGCATCCGTCGCGCTCAGCGCAACTGGCGTTGCGTCCTCGTACACAATTAGCGTGAATCCGGGCAGCTTGAGTTTTGGCAGCGTGACCGACGGAAGTTCAGCGGCGCAAGGATTTACGGTGACGAACACCGGCAATGCGAACGTGGCAATTTCAGGGGTGACTGCGGCCGGCACTGGATATTCGATCGTGAGCGGCGCAGGAGCGGTGACGCTTTCGCCCAACCAGAGCACATCGGTGAGCGTGCAGTTTGCGCCATCAACGGCAGGCGCGGCGAATGGCGGCGTGAACATTCTGAGCAATGCGACAGGGTCGGCCTCAAGCGTCGCGCTGAGCGGCACTGGAGTGGCACCTCCGGTGCAGCACGCGGTAGCGTTGAACTGGGGCTCGAGCAGTTCCTCCGTGGCCGGCTACAACGTGTATCGCAGTGTGGTGAGCGGAAGCTCATACGCCAAGCTGAACGGTTCGGTCGTAGGAGGAGTGAACTACTCCGATTCGAGTGTGCAAAGCGGACAGACTTACTACTACGTGGCGACGTCGGTGGACGCTAGCGGAACCGAGAGCGTCTATTCGAATGAAGTGACCGCGATAGTTCCTTAAGAGGCGACAGTACCGCTACGCTCCTGCAGGAAGGCTCGCAAGGCTTCCTGCCAGGGGCGCAACCGTAGGCCGTAAGAATGAAGGCTGGTCGGCGACAGTACGGAATAGTTTGGGCGACGCGCGGGCCGCGCGGATTGATCAGTGGCGATCGGTAGAACTGGAACGGACTGACGGCCAGACTGCAACAGAATTTCGCGAGCAAAATCGAACCAGGAACAAATACCTTCGTTAGTTATGTGCGTGATTCCACGCGCGTCCTTGCGCACCAAATCACGAATAGCACAGGCAAGATCGCGCGTATAAGTAGGCGATCCCACCTGATCGTTGACCACGGAAAGCTCTGGACGGGTTTGTGCGGCTTGTAAAATTTTTTGCGGGAAAGATGGGCCGTGAACTCCGAATAGCCACGAAGTGCGACCAATGCACCATGCGCCAGAGGAATTGCGCAGTGCGGCTTCGCCCGCCGCTTTCGAGGCGCCGTAGACGTTTATGGGAGCAATAGGGTCGTTAACCTCATACGGGCGACTACTCACGCCATCGAAGACGTAGTCGGTACTGACCAGAAATATGCGGGCGGCGACGGATTGGGCAGCCCGAACAACATTTTCGACACCTGTGCCGTTTACCGCGAAAGCCAATTCAGGATTGCGCTCGCAGCCGTCCACGTCGGTGTAAGCGGCGGAGAGAACAATCCAGTCGGGCCGGGCTCTGGATACCAGCTTCTCTACCTCAGCGAAATTGCGAATATCGGCCTCGGCTGAGCCGGCGGGGATTAACTCGTCGGATTGCCACTCTTTGAGAAGGTCGGTGCCAAGCATTCCGCGGGCCCCCAGGACAAGGACGCGCATGGCTACTTGTGCTGAATTTCCCAGTCGTAGGCAATGTCCGGGTGATCGTAAGGCAGGCGCAGTTCATCGGCAGGGTTGTAATGCCGATCGGTGAAATAAACGAGCTGGATAGGCTCGACTCCGAGAGCTTTGTAACCGTGGGCCACACCGGGAGGAATGAGAATCTCCCACGGTTGAAAGCGGCCGGCAAAAATCGTGTTGATGGCACCGAAGGTTCGCGACTTGCGGCGAAGGTCATACAGAAAGACTTGCACCATGCCGGAGACGGGCGCCCAAAGATCGGTTTGCTCGGAGTGATAATGAATCGCCTTGATGGTGCCAGGATAAGTGAGCGTCAAAGAAACCTGGATCTTGCACTGGTCGCCGGGAACCATTTTCTCGGCGAGGCCTTTACCAAGCCGGGCCAGCTCACAAAAAAACCCCCGATCATCTGGATAGATCTGTAGCGGCTCGATCAGTACGCCTTCAATCAGATCGGGAGAATTGGGCTTGGCAATAATCTTGCCGAGTGTTTTCACGGATCGGCGCGCGATCGCCATTTCTATGCCATTTCGCGTTCCGAGAGGAACGATATCGGCTTCAAGCGTTTGCGGTTGAGATACCTCAGCAGCCATCGGATTGCCTCATCTTAACTAATTGGAAAACGGATTGGTTCGCGTGTAAAGGGCTGATCAGCGGTCAGGTGCCGGCAAGCTCACTTATCGCTTTGCGCGCAGCCTCCGCCGCGGGGCTGTCGGGTTTGGCTTTGATTGCGCCTTCGAAGGCCATGCGCGCGTGCACCGGATCATTTAGCTTTTGATAGACCATTCCCAAGTGGTAGCGATACGTAGGATTCGAAGGCACTTTCTTAATCGCATCCTCAAGCAAAGGAGCAGCTACCGAGAATGCTCCCGTGTGAAAATACGCCCACGCCAGAGTATCGGCGGAGTTGGGCGAGTTGCCTAGTCCGCGGCGGCCGATCTGCGCCAGGCCCAACGCCACGTTGACGTCGCCACCATGTTCAAGGAGAAGATACGCAAGATTGTTGGCGGCATAAGCGTTGTCCGATTGAATTGAAAGCGCTTGCCGATAAGTATTCTCGGCTTGCTGCCAATCGCCCTTTCCTTCGTAGAGAGTCCCCAGCGTGACGACTAGCTGGGCGTTGGTAGGAGCCAAAGGAATCGCTCGTTTGTAGCTGGCGATCGCAGCATCGGTCTCGCCCCGGCTAACTTGCACTCCGCCGAGAGCGATAATTGGAGCTGCGTTCGAAGGCGAAAGCTCAGCGGCGCGAGCGAAAGTTTGTTCCGCCTCGGCTGGCTGGGAATTGCGAAGTTGCGCTTGACCGAGAAGAAAAGCGATGCCCGCGTCGTTCGGGGATTTTTGGAATTGATCCTTTAGACGCTGCACCGCGGCAGCGGGCTGGCCGCGCTGGAAATCCAGATTCGTAAGAGCTTCCTGCGCAGCGAAGGAACTGGGGTCGTGCGCCAGCGCCTGGTGGAAAAGAGATTCAGCTTCGGACCAACGTTTCTGTTGCGTGCGCAAAAGCCCGAGTTGAATATAGCCAACAGGGTTTTGCGGCGTGGCTTGAATTAGCCGATTGAGATCCGCTTCAGCGGACGCCACGTCGCCTTGATTTGCACGCGCGGTCGCATGATAGACGTATCCCTCTGGGGCATTGGGAGCGATCTTCATCAGCTGCGCGCCCATGGACTGAAGTTCATTCCAGTCGCGACGCTGGCCGGCTAATCCGGCGAGCGCGCGCCAAGCTTCGGCGGAGTTCGGCTGCAATTGCACTGCGTTACGCCACTCCGTTTCAGCCTGATTGGAGTTGCCTTTCAGTTGATACGCATATCCAAGCTGCAAATGTGCGGCGGAGTTGTCCGGAGAATTTTTCACGGCGTTCTGCAAGGTGACAATTGCGTCGTCGGCCTTCTTCTGTTGAACTTGAATCTGTCCGCGCAGGACCAGAGCATCGGCGTCGCTAGGCGCGTTCTTCAAAATCGAATCGTTCAGGGGGCTCGCCTCATCCAGTCTGTGCGCCAGAATCAGAAGTTGGATGTAGGTTTTCTTGACGGCAGTATCGTTCGGATGGCTGGCCGTCAGCGAAGAAAATTCGGCTAGGGCTTTTGCCGAGTCGTTGCGCGCGATATAGAAATCACCCAGCATGCGATAGCCCGCGGGAACGTCGGGCATAGCGGACTTGGCGTCGACGAGAACTTTTTCAGCTTGATCAAGCTGTCCTTGCGCGAAATAGAGAGTGGCAAGTGCGGTGCGTGGACCGGGATTTTTCGGTTCGGCCTGAATAGCGGCTTCAAATTGTTTGCGGGCGTCGTCTAGGCGCCTTTGATTCTCATAGAGAGCGCCCAGAACCATTCTTGGAGTGGCCGATTTGGAGTCCAGGGACAAAGCCTTCTGCAAACTGCTTTCGGCTTCGCTGAAAGCTCCCCACTTTTGCTGCAGCAGTCCGAGGTTAAGGTAAACGGCGGCGCGGTCCGGATCCAGGCTCACGGCGTCGCGAGCCTCCGATAACGAAGCCTGTTGATTGCCAAGAGCGGCGTCGGAACCCGAAAGCAGAATCTGCGCGTCCACGTCTTTTGGATTGCTGTGCAAAATCAGAAGCGCGCGGTCTTTTGCGTCTTGTGGTTTCCCTGCGCCTAGAAAGATTTTTCCGAGGTCGAGCTGTGCCGGCCAGTTTGCCGGGTCAAGGTCAACCGTCCGCAAGAGCTCGTTGTAGGCGGCGTTCCAGTTGCCGACTCGTTCACTACACTGAGCGCTTTTGTAAAGCGCGGCCACATACCGGGGATCAATCTGAAGAGCGCGGGAGTAGGAAATTTGCGCCTCAGGATACTTCCCCACACTGAAATAGGCATCCCCTTGGGCGACGAATTTCTGTTTTCGAACGTTGGGGTCTCGGGAACAAGAAGAGACGATAAGAGAGAGGACTATTAGGGTGAAGGTGGCGGCTCGCCTAAAACTATGGTTCATAACTCGTAAGATACCGTATCGAACCCAGAGTAGTACAGACCTTGGTTGGTGCATGGAACCGAAGCAGTTTTACGCTCTTTCCCTTCTTGCAAAGCTAGGCCCCGTAGTTACGAAAATATGTCTCATGTTTGTATGTACTTACGGATATCTCATCGATCGGCAGGTGTCCGGACTCCACTGTAGGCAGCCGAAATTGACGATTTAGGCGGCGAGAAGGCTAAAATAAGGGACAAGGTGGATAGAATAGTTCCACTCTCCCATAGATAGGCCCCAGGGACGGGGGACTGCGGAAAGAGCAAACTTAGGGGAAACCTGTATATCTAGCAGAAAATAAGTGACTTAGAATTGAGATAGTGGATGGGTTCGCCAGACCAAGGTGGCAGCGGGCTTGCAACCTATAGTCCCGGCACTGGTGCCAGGGTCCGTTGAATTCTGGCTTGAGTACAAGCGGCAGAGATCCTAACCTCTTAGCGATGGGAAAGTTTCAAGAATAGCGGTGAGGAAGACATGATTCGAAACGGCGAAATGAGCATGGCCGAAATGAAGCGGGTATTCAAGCGGTATTGGTGGGTACTGCCTCTGACGTTGATTGTTGGGGTCTCGCTGGCGCTAGGGAGCACGTTTTTCCTGCCTAAGCGTTTCACTTCGCAGACGCTGGTATTGGTTGACCAGCAGACCGTATCGCCGGATCTGGTCAAGCCAGTGGTTACGGAAGCCACAAACCAGCGGCTGGCCTCGATGCAGGAACAGATTCTGAGCCGTTCGCGTTTGCAGCCAATCATTGAAAAATTCGGGTTGTACGCATCGGATCGCGATAGCGTACATATGGAAGATTTGGTCGCGAGGTTGCGGGCAGCGATTGAAGTGACACCGCTCGAGCCGATGCAAGGAACGCAAAACCGGCAGCTACCTGGATTCCACATCAACGTGACGTTTGACAACCCGCAAGTCGCACAACGGATATGCAGCGAAATCACAACGATGTTCATGGAACAAAACTCGAAAGAAATTGACGTCCAAGGCACGACCACCACGGATTTCTTCGCGCAGCACGTCGAAGAGGCCAAGCGAAATCTTGACGATCAGGATGCCAAGCTGGCTGAGTTTAAGAAGAAGTACATGGGTTCGCTGCCGGACCAGGAGACGGCTAATCTCCAGTTATTAACGGGAATGAATACGCAACTGGAGGCGATTACCCAGGCGGTGAACCGGGGGCAGCAGGACAAGGCCATGACTGAATCGCTTCTGGCAGCACAGCTGGCCACGTGGAAGGCCGTGAATCGAGGCGAGACCCCCTCGGAAACACTCGATCAGCAATTAAGCGCGTTACAGGACCAGCTTAATTCGCTCCAGGCGCGCTATACGCCCGATCATCCGGACGTAATTAAGGCTAAGAATCAGATTGAACAACTGAAAAGGCGGATGGCAGAGGCGCCAAAAGCCGGGAACACGCAGGCCAATAGCCAGGCAAATGCGGTCGAACCAGTTGCGATACAACAGTATCGCGCGAAGATGCGCCAGGATGATCTAAACGTGGCTGGTTTGATAAAGCAGCAGGCGAGAATGCAGAGTGACATCAATATATTGCAAGGCAAGATTCAATCTACTCCCGCCGTGGAGCAGCAATTCAAAGAGTTGACAAGAAACTACCAGACCGCACTCGATGGCTATAACGATCTCCTAAAAAAGCATGACCAATCGGCGATAGCCAGAGATTTGAATCGTCAGCAACAAGGTGAGAACTTGCGAGTGCTGGACCCACCGAGCCTTCCGATGACTCCATCGTTCCCGAAGAAGCCTGTCTTTGCCGGAGCCGGTGCGGGTGGCGGACTAGCCTTGGGGCTGGCCATTTTGTACATGCTTGCAGTCTTTGACCCATCCATGCATACGGAACGCGACGTAGAGGTTTGTATGCAGCTTCCAGTGCTTGCGCTGGTGCCAAACGTGGCGCCGGCCGGCAAAGTCTTGTCGAACAAAAATGGGGATCACTTAAGCCTTGCGGGAACACGGGCCTGAGGTTCAAGAGATGACACAAGGAAAAACGAGAAATCTATGAGCCGGATTCATGAAGCACTAAAGAAAGCCGCGCAAGAACGTTCCGCGCAGCTCGCGGCCAGCGGCGAGCCGAGTTTCCTGGAAGTCGCCGATGCGCCGCGGCTCGGTATACCTTTGCGGGAACTCGAAGAGCCGACACTGCGCCTGCAAGAACCGCTTGAAGCTCCTGCCTATATTCGTTATGAGGACTTAATCAAGCGCTGCAGCCCGACGCGCTGGAGAATTGATCCGAGAATGAGCGTGTTTGAGGGTGGAGACGAAGCGAGCGTTGGAGCGGAAAGATTCCGAACGCTGAGATCACGTTTATATCAGCTTGCGGGAACGCGGCCGCTGCGCAGAGTCGTGGTCACAAGTAGCGTACCAGCGGAAGGAAAGACCTTCGTCGCGGCCAATCTCGCACAGTCGATTGTGCGCCAACCGGATCGCAAAGTGCTTCTGATTGACGCCGATCTAAGAGCGTCGCGGCTTCATCAGGTTCTTGGAACGGAGCGGGGTCCAGGCCTGTCCGATTACCTGAAGGGCGAGGCCGACGAATTTAGGGTTGTGCAGAGGGGAACTGACGCGCACTTGTGCTTTATCCCGGCGGGAAGCGAAGTCCCGAACCCCAGCGAACTGCTGCTGAATGATCGCATGAAGCGCCTGCTCGAAGTGATGACGCCGATTTTCGATTGGGTCATCCTCGATACGCCTCCAGCGTTGCCAGTGCATGACGCCAGCATGCTGGCCGATCTCTGCGACGGAGTCCTGTTTGTGGTTCGAGCGGGCGCGACAGACCACCAGATGGCGACAAAGGCCGCCACCGAATTCCAGGAGAAGAATATTCTGGGAGTGGTATTGAACCGCGTTGATAGCGATGCGGGATACGGTGGGTATTATTACGGCTACCCGGCGGAACAAGCCAAGAGATAAGCGAGAGATTAGCTGGCGATTGCGGGCGGAGTTTTGCGTTCAGTTCGCTGAAGGAACCAAAGCAGCGGCGCCAGCAACAACAGCCCAAGCAGAAAGAACACTACGCCGCCTTCGCGATGCAGCCTGCCGTACAAAAAGCCCGGATCCACATAACTGGCCAGCAAAGTAAGCGTGACAATTCGGACGCCATTTTTCAAAATCATTACAAACAATCCCGCGGTTACCAGAATTGCCTGCTTCCAAAACGTGTCCAGGTAGAAATGTGCAACCAGTATGGCCAGGATTAAGAGTGCCAGGCTGGAGCGAATGCCGCTGCATTCCCTGGCAACCTCAATGTTGACGTGCGCCAAATGAAAGACGAAACCGTCGCGCAGAACGGGAACACCGCTCCAGTCGAACAGGACCGCGGCAATTTCGGCGGAACCTTTTTGCAAAAAGTAAATGGCCTTGTCCAGGAGAAAATCGGGAATGGGAATTGTCAGCAAGAGAAAGACCAGCGGGAACTTGGCGCTTTGAAGTGCGGACCTGCCGAAGAAGAGGGCGAAACCGGCAACCCACAGAAGAATCAGTCCGAGGACGTACACCGAAAGCTGATTCAACGCGCCCCAATGAGGACCAGCGAACAATGCGAGGAGAGCAAGGACCGTGCCGGCACCGAAAAACAAGGAAGCGGCGCGGCCGTCGGAAGCGAGCAGCCTGAAAATACGATCGCGCTCGAGATAGAGAAGCCAAGCTGTGATGACAGGAATCAGGACCAGATGAGAAGCATTATCATTTGAGAGCGAGTAGGTGACGAATGCCGTCAGCGGGCGAAGAAAGAGCAGACCAGTAGCGACGATCCAGCTGACAAAAAGCAAAACGCGCCGGGAGAGCGAACCCAGCGACGGCGAATCGCGCGAAGGAATTGCTGGCAGCAATGTATTAGGTCAAGCCTAGTGGCTAAATGTTTCCGAGCGTTTTGTGTAGTGGCGATCGTAATAACTGCGATATTCGCCGGAACGCGCGTGCTCAAGCCAGGTCGAATTGGCTCGATACCATTCGATGGTGCGGCGGATGCCGTCTTCGAACAAGACCTGCGGCCGCCAGCCAAGTTCACGCTGAATTTTCGAGCTGTCCAACGAATAGCGCCGATCGTGGCCGGGACGATCTTTTACGTATTGCATCAAGGTTTCAGGCTTGCCCAAACGTCTAAGAATCGTCTTGACGATTTTGAGATTGGGTTGGGGCGTGCCGGCGGAAACGTTATAAACCTCGCCGGCCTTTCCTTTTTCGAGAGCAAGGATGATCGCGCGGCAATAATCTTCGACGAACAGCCAATCGCGTTCCTGCATGCCATCACCGTAGATCGGAAGCGATTTGTCGTCTTGCGCGTTGGCTATCATCAGGGGAATCAATTTTTCGGGAAACTGGAACGGGCCATAGTTATTAGTGCAACGTAGGATGATCGCGGACACACCGTAAGTATTGGCGTAGGCAGTCACGAAATGGTCGGCGGAAGCCTTGCTCGCGGCGTAAGGACTGCGCGGGTCAAGAATGGTTTCTTCCGTAAAACTCGCTCCCGTTGGCGCACTGCCGTAAACTTCGTCCGTGCTGATATGAACGAAGCGCGGAAGTTTTGTGGCGCGAGCGGCTTCCAGCAGGCATTGCGCGCCAAAAACATTGGTGCGCAGGAACGGAGACGCATCTTCAATACTGCGATCGACGTGAGTTTCGGCTGCGAAATTTACGACGGCGTCGAAGCCGCGGGCGAATACTTCTGAGACCGCACTTGCTTCGCTGATGTCCCCGCGGACGAAATCATAGCGGGGATCGGAAGCCAAATCGCTTAGGCTTTCCGGGTTTCCAGCGTAGGTCAATTTATCAAAATTGACGATGTGAATATCGCGCCGGGAAGTAAGGAGATGTCGTATGAAATTTGAACCGATGAAGCCTGCGCCGCCGGTCACCAAAAGTCTCAAAGCAATTCTCCTTAAAACTTACTAAAGCGAAAAATGGGCAATTTCCTGGCCTATGTTCATTCAGAATTGCGCGAGTGCCGTGCAGGAATGCCGCGTCCGGGAACTTTGTTAGCGCCGGATTCGGAGACCATATTTGTGGCGCGCAGCAGGGATTCGAACGTGCCGGCGTCGGTCCACCATCCATCCAGGAGACTGTGGGTAAGCGTTTTTTCTTCCAGATACATATTATTCACATCGGTAATTTCGAGCTCATTGCGAAAACTAGGCTTGGTCTTGCCGATTTTCTCAAAGACCGTGGCGTCGTAAAAATAAATTCCAGTCACGGCGAAATTGGATTTCGGAGCTTTTGGTTTCTCTTCGATTCCGAGAATTCGTCCGCCGGAAATCTCCGGACACCCGAATCGCTCCGGATCAGGCACTTCTTTCAGGATAATATGAGCGCCGGCGGACTGTCTCTCGAAGGCTTCCTTGGAAGCGATGATGTTGTTCTCGATGATGTTGTCGCCGAGGATCACGCAAATCTTCTCGCCTTCAACGAAAGGCTCGGCGAGCCGAAGCGCATCAGCGATGCCGCCTTCGCCTTCCTGGTAGGTGTAGTGAATACGGTGCAGATCGAAGTCCTTTCCATTGGAGAGAAGGCGAAGGAAGTCGCCTGAGTTTTGTCCGCCGGTCACGATGATGATGTCTTTGATGCCTGCGTCGACGAGCGTCTGGATCGGATAAAAAACCATCGGCCGGTCGTAAACCGGCAAGAGATGCTTGTTAGTGACACGAGTCAGCGGGTACAGACGGGATCCTTTTCCACCAGCGAGGACGACACCCTTCATATGTGGTTATTCTCCCTTCCAGAACAGAAACGCAACATCGGATAGCGAATAGCAATTCGGACTAGGCGCCTCACGTGCGGCTGCCGACCGACAAGCGGTCAATTAACTCCAGGTACTCATGCTGCTTTGCATTCCAGTCCACGGTCTCAACAAATCGGTTCGCATTTTGCACTTGCTGTTGCCGCTCCGCAGGATTCTCAATCATCTCGATCATACAGCGAGCAAGGTCGTCAGTCTCGCCGCTTCGGAAAAATTTGACTGTAGAATCGTCAAAATAGAACTTATCTATCATAGTATCGGCTACCACTACAGGAACGCCCATCGCCATAAATTCAAGAATCTTCGTGCTAAACGCCTCGTTACCAAAATTATCTTTGCGCTTTGGAACGATCCCGAGGTTGGCAGTTTCCATAATTTGCGCGATTTCACGCAGCGGTCGAGCCGAGGGCATTTTTACCTGGCGCTCTACCCCCAGCTCTTGCACGAGCTTTAACAAGTCCGGCTTGGAAGGGCCATCCCCGTAAATGTGAAATTCCGCCTGCGGCGCCATTTTGCTTATTTTAGCGAAGGCGCGGATCGCGATGTCGATGCCCTGATGCCAATTAAGTGAGCCAGGATAGAGCATAAGAAACTTGCCGTTTTTTGGATGGCCATTTCCGGATCGAGTGAAAATCGAGCGGTCCGGAGAATTCAGAACCACGCTGCACTTGTCCGGAGACAAACTACGAGAAAGCAAACGATCGCGCCAGATGTCGTTTGCAATGATTACGTGGCTGGCGAAACGGCATGAGATCCGTTCCACGCCGACCAGAGCTTTGAAAAGTCGAGACTGTTTGCCGGAGTCAAATTTGCTCGCATAGAATTCCGGCAAAATATCGTGAATATCAAGGACTACGGGAGTTCCGCGGAGTTTAGGAACAAGGCCGGTAAGAACCATGAAGTCCGGAACAGAGTGGATGTGCAAAATATCGTAGCGTTCTTTAAGGTCGAACCGGGAGACCTGAATTGCGGCGCGCACGAGGAATTGGCTGATGCGCCAGGCATAAGAAAGCTGACTCTTCTCGTTCAAGACGCGTCCCTGTAAACGATGCACATGAACGCCTTCCATCACCTCTTCGGCTGGTTTGCCCAAGCGACGAAGGGCAAAAACGTCAACATGATCGCCCCGTTTTGCAAGCGTGGACGCATAGCGCAAGACACGATTGTCGGTTTCATAAAACGAGTAGGAAACCATAGCCACGCGCAGCTTACGATGAGCGGGACCCGCCTGAGTCGAGGAAGGTGCTGTCACAATGGCAGGCGGAGCAGGCGACGAGTTTACATTCAGTGTGGTTTCGCTAGCTTGGAGTTGACTACTTGAAATCGCTCCATGCTCTCGATTGCCTTCTTCGAGTGCAGCGGAGCCCAGACTTGCATGAGCGCCCTCTATCGGCGTGAAGGAATAGACCAGCGAATTGCCGGAGAGGCACGCGTAAGCAAGGCGCGCCTTGTCGCTGCCTTGGCCGGAAATCTGCCAGCCCTCGGAACCCTGCACAAGGTTCATCGCGTTCCGCTGGCGCCACCATGAATTGATCGCTGATGGCACAGTCGCCCAGATGTCCCGCACAGAGCACTGTTGCCGAACGAAATCCAACAGACTACGAAACAGCTGCTGTTGTTCCGGCTCGATCACATAGTCAGGGTGAATGATTGCGCTTATCAGACCATGCCCGTCTGCTATTGTCCTGATTTGCTGCTTCCAGAGGTCAATCGAATACTGATGGAGGATGTGAAAGAGGGAATAATCCTGCGTCAACGTAACCGGAACCTCAAGGATATCTCCTACGTAATAAGGCATAACCGTGCAACATCCGCCGCCTTGGGGGTCGAGGTGGCCAACGTTGGGTACGGACATGTCGTAAGCAAAGTCAAACTCCCCATACCAGCGGAGATTGCGATACAACACGCCCGATCGGAAGCCTTTTGCGCCAAATTCCTTGCAGTAGTTGTTGATCAGTTTGGCGCGGCGTTTGAACTCCGAGTATTCGCGATACAGATAGCCATCGTGATTCAGATCGTGCACGCAGATGTCGAATTGCCGATCCCGGAATTGCTGCAGGAATTCGGGTTCAACTGAATATCGCTCTTCTGGCACTATTTGAAAGGACGCTTTGAAACCGTACTCATCATCAATATCCATTAGCGATGAGCAGAAGGCTTTGCCTGCGCTATCTTCAACGTCGTGAGTGAGAACGAAGGCGGCCTGTTTTCCTTCCGGCCAGAACCAAATAAAGGGAACCGGATGGCCGCCGTTCGCACGAATCGTCGCGATCATTAGTTTTTCAAAAAGCTTATCCACGGAACGATCAACAGGCCAGCTTGGGAATGGACTTTTGAGCTTGCCGCGGAGTTTAATGCGCTGCAGCACGCTGCGTAGACGCAGCGAAAGCAGAGGCCGCCCCCAATAATAGATGCGGCGAACTGCGGAGTGGCTGCCGAGGCGTGTGTACTCCGGCTCCATCTGGTTGCTATAGACTTCGTTGAGAAGCCCTTCAGCGATTTGCTCCGGGACAAACGGAAGGACTACCTGCCCGTGCTCGTATCGAAGGAAAGGCTCGGCGTCCGGCAGGTTTGCGAACGGCGACTTGGCGGGAGAAATGGATGCAACCGCGCCGTAACAGATAAGGTCGCGTCCAAATCGAAAGAAACCAGTTTTCTTCGTTGTGGGCTCGTCCGGGCGTAGTCCTCGGACGGAATCGGGGCACTTGAAGTACTGGTGGAAGTTACTGGTCATTCTGAGAAACCAACAGAAGCTACCTTAAATTCTTTTATTTTATTAGTGAACAGACTCGGAACACGCAGGTTCTTGATAATTCCTTAAACTTCCATGCTGCTGGCGGACTTGCGAATCAAACAGTTCGGGATCTGCTGGCTGGTTTTGCTCTTGCGGCTCGCACCGAGAGCCAGCACGACAAGCTTATTGTTCAACAGTCTTCGCTTTAGAGCGAAAGCCCATGGAAGCCAGCGATACGCTCCGGCAATTTTTAGACGGAACTCCAAAGGCCAGTCCGTTGTGTCCGCGCGAATCCTGCCGACCGCAAACTCTTCCACATCGCTAAATGCGAGGCGGGGTAATGTCGTAAATACTCTGGTGTAGCCCGCTTGGCGGCTTAGCTGTATCAGTTCATCGGTAAAGCCCCCAAAAGGAAAACTAAACAATGTGACGCTGCGATTCAATATCTTTTCCAGTTGAAGTCGCGATTCCAGCAGCTCCTTGACGGCTTCTTCCTGTCTTAAATTCGGAAGAAAAGGATGTGTCAGAGTATGCGACCCAAGCGTGACAATATCCTGTGGTATGCAGCGCAATTGATCCGCCGACATCACTTTTTCCAATAATTCGGGCGTTCCAAAATCGTTTCCGAGTGCGTCCAATATAATAAATACCGTGGATGGGATATTTCTGTGCTGCAGTTCCGGCAAAGCGACAGAAATAAAATTCTCAAACCCGTCGTCGAACGTGATCCCCACGTACCGCGCTCCCGCGGCGGGCAAGGCTTCCGTCTGTATCTCGATCGGAGTGGCGTGATGCAACACTGTGTCCATTTGGCGCGCGAATTTGATCCGTTCGTCAGAAGGAATGGAATGATAATTCAGGATGACGCAGTAGCTCTTTGGCTTTATGCCAAACGCGCGGAATAAAAAATCGCGGGCAGTCGTGTACCCATTAACGCCAAAACTGATTACGCATTTGACAATTCGTCTAACTGAAACCGAAGAAGGATCCTTCATCTAAAAAGACTTTCGCTCGCTTTCTTTCCAGCGACATCGCTTCCGCCGATCTGGCAACGCCAACTTCCTTCCTGATTGGCCGAAAGCTCGGTCGCGTCGCTACACCAGTAAGTCGCTATCTTCACCTATCGAGCCGATGCCGTTCCGCCCATTGAGTGACGGTGACTTTAGAAAGGCACGCAATTTCTTCATCTGCTCTTCCCGCAAAAACCGGATGTACTCTGGAGAGACTTCGCGTTTCGCGCCCGTGCCATATCCCCAGATGAAACCGGCAAGACGAACCAATCCGCCGACTAAATATGGTTTCGAGCCCATTCTGCGGAATATTCTGAAAAGTTCAAAGAGCGGATGTGTCCCGAAATAGTGATCCATAACTCCGCCTCTGAAGCGATAGCGCATCGCGCCAAAGCCGCCGCCCGTGGGCCGATGATGGTAAGCCTTCAATTCCGTTATGCTTTTGACGTTCCAGCCCAACATGCGCAGTTGGACGCATGCATGCGAGTCTGTTCCTCCCCAGGAAAACTGTTTATAGCCGCCCAACAGTTCCAAGCAGTCGCGACGAAATAATTGCACCGCATGCGCAACGGACGACGTGCTGTTTCCTGGCCGTGGGCGGAATGCCCCGTCCATGCGTTCATAGATCGCGCCGCCAGCCATTCCCAGTGTCGGCTCCTGAGCGAATTTTTCGAGCAGTGATCTGAAATAATCCGGATCGACGGTGATATCAGCATCCAGATTTCCGATAAAACTGCAGTCCAGATTCTGCAGCAGCGAAAACCCACGGTTGATGGCGTTTACCTGAGCCGTGAAATCACGCGGATGCTCTTCGGAAATCCGGTGCAGTTCGATAAAGTCATATTTCGCAGCATAAGACTTAACGATTTCGTCCGTGCGGTCCGTCGATCCGTCACTGACAATGATCCACTTACGCGGCCTGAGCGTTTGTGCCGCGATGCTCTGAATCGTCTGCTCGATAATACTTTCTTCGTTGTAAGCCGCGGTAGTCAGGCTGTATGAATCTGCTGCCTGACGCGACTCATTGCTGGCTTGCATTACCTCACCTCGCTAAGATTTTTTAGCCTCATCAGCCATAGCAGACACGTAGTGCTTCTTTTCACTTTGTGAGCGGCGATTTCGCGATTCGTTTTGCGGAACAAGAACAACAAGCTGTAGCCTGTGATGCGAACGAGCTGGTGCAGCCAGATCGCCAGCCAGAACCCGACCAAACTTGCAGCGCTATGATGCTTCTTGAAGTACTGCAGATTTGCGCGATTCATCTCTACGTAAAAGCGGGTCGGCGCTTGATCCGAGCTTGCCCCGCAGTAATGGATCGACTGCGCATCCGAGAGGAAAACAACGCGCCACCCACCGTCGTGGAAGCGCTTGGGCCAATCCAAGTCCTCGCCGTACATGAAAAATTGCGTATCGAGGTGGCCGATATTGTCGATAGCCTTTTTGCGAACCATCCAGAACCAACCGGTCAAAATATCCACGTCGACGGTCCGGTCGTACTTGAAATTGGCCATCGAGAAGTCGCCGAACCGCTCGGAATTGTTAAAGACCGTGCCGAGAGAGAAAGCGTTGCAGAACCAGCCCCAGAGAGTCGGAAACCGATAACATGACTGGCCAACCGTGCCGTCACGCAAGATCATTTTTGGTCCGAGCATCCCGATGTCGGGATGCTTTTGCATGTACTTCACCATGGTTTCCAGGCATCCATCGGAAACCACAACGTCAGAATTGATTAGGGCGATAAAGTCTCCGGAACAGTGTTGAAGGCCCTGATTGTTTGCTCTCGCAAAGCCGAGATTTTGATGGTTGTCAATAATTTTGGTAGCAGGGAACTGTTTCCGAACGCAATCCACGGTGTCATCAGAAGAGGCGTTGTCGACTAGTATTACTTCCATGGAAGCCGGAAATTGGCATTTCGCAAGAGACTCCAAACAATCCAGGACCAGCTTCTTTGTATTCCAGCTTACGATTACCACCGATAGAATTGGGTTCGCTACGCTCATTGTTTTTGTCGCGCTGGGAAGAAATCTCGAGATGAACTCAAGGCACTGTGTTCCGATTGTTTCCGCTACTTACGGCCGCTGTTGGCTCCGTACTGCTGAACCGGGCTGGGCGAGCGAGGGTGCCTCGCCGCATTCAAGGGTGCGACCCTGCGCGCGAAAGGAACGGCTACGGCCGGCTGAACTTCTTTATTCTCTCCGAGGACAAGCGCCGTCATTACGGAAATCATGACCAGTGTGAGGTACCATGCAATCGCGCTCTGATCGAAATAGATGATGCCCAGAAACGCTATGCAATTACTGAAAAGTGTGACTCCCATCGCCCACAGCAACCGCTCATTCCCGGTACCAGCCTCATTTTCACTGAGCTTCCTTGCCCGGCCAATTCTCTTAAATCCGATAATCAATATGGACAGGAAAAGTATCAGCGTAACAAGTCCGCCTTCCACTCCCGCCCTGACGTAGGCATTGATCGAGTCCCACATATCCAGGCCCCAATTGGCGTTGTTACGTGTCCCGATCAGGAACCACTCGAAAAACCTGCGGACGAATTGGTCAACTAATTCTGCCCGGTGCCATCCGGTTCCACCGATGACGGCACCTATGCGATTCATCAGGAACCAAATGGGAACCTTCATCGCCATCTGAATTGCAATCAGCATAAAAACCGCCGTCCAACGGACAATTCGAAGGCTCCGCCGCAACGGCCAGAAACACAGTCCAACAATCGCTGTGGCATAGGACACTAATGGCGTGCTCGATGCCGATGTGATCGCCATTACGGTGACAGCAACAATTCCCAGTGCGGCTCGCAGCCGATTTCCCTTTCCCTCGCGCCACAGAGCCACAAAAAGAGGCAACTGCACCGCGCCAAAGGTTCCCGCAATGATGGCATGTAGAAACGGGCCCTGAGCTCTTACTTTTCCGTTTCGAATATTCGAAAACTGGTCCACGCCACCAAGCAACGCAAAGGGGTTCTTCCCCGTACTGTGCTCGATCGCCATTCCGACGGCAATCGGCACCGCAATTAACGCAAGCACTCGAATAGCGCGAATCACGTCACCGCGATCTCGAACCAGATACCGGAACAAGAAATACGTGCCAACGGCGGTATACAGGAAACCAAAGCGGTTGAAGAGAGCGCCAAAATCGCTCCAAAGAATCGTATAAACAATTGCGTTGGAAACCGCCCACGCAACGAAAACCTTATCGAGCAGAGTTAACGGCCCGGGGAAAGGATCTTTTCTCGTTATGAACGCTATCCAACAGACGCGTATCCACGCGACCAGAACCAGGAATCGCCAGATCGACAGGTGCGCACCCAGAACCACGATCACCTGACCAAGCGGCATCAAGACGGTAACTGCGACGAACGGCGCCAGCATCCATTTGCGCTTTAGGAAAAGAATCAGCAGACATGCCAGGACGAGAACGCAGATTCCCAGCGGCGTGATATTGGTGGAGGATCCGCCCCCAAAATAAAAATGTTGTTCTAGTCCGTCGGGTGTCACATCGGCCTCAGAGTAGGTTCGTTTTTCGGCGACTCGAGAAAGCGTGTGGATAAACTAGTTGGAATTCTGAAATCTACGGGAAACTTATGAGATGTCTGCCTTACGAAAAGCGGCTTCGATTCCCGCGCCGCGTCCGGACACAGCGGCAAGATGCCTAAAGGGCAGGAGGACACCCAGTCGCATCGCTTTTCGAACAATTCTCCAGGGGATGCCGGCTCTTCTTTGATCAGACGAAAGAGGGATTCGCGAGATTCCCATACGAGAATAGAATTCATCCGCAATGTAGCGCGAGCTTTTTTCTACATAGCAGTCAGCCTGTTGATGAAGAAAGACTTCCTGATAGCTCGAAAGCTCGAACAGACGTCGCAAAGACGCTGGAGAGTGGTGATAAAGATGTCTCGGCAGCTCAAGTCCATACCAGTATGAATGAAATAACGAAATTTCGATCGCTTCGATATTTGGAATTAGCAAGTACAAGACTCCCCCAGGCTTGAGCCAATTCCTTACCCTCGCGAGGACTTCCCTGGGTCTATAAACATGTTCGAGCACGTGGAAACAAGTAACGACATCAAAGGATTCTGACGGAAAGTCAGCGTCAAGGATCTCACCCACGAACACTTCTGCACCGCTGTTGCTTCTTGCGCGCTGGGCCTCATGCTCCGAGATTTCTATACCATACAGTCTTAGGCCGGTGTTTTTTAAAGATTGTAAGAATCCTCCCGAACTGCACCCGAGATCGAGAACTGCGCCGCCCCGAGCCATTTTGAGCACACGTTCTTTCGGTGCACGCCACTTCGCATCGAGCGCTGCCTCTCCCGAATTTGAAATGAGATGGTGGTATTCCAGCCCGTAGTGATAGGCCATCTGTGCTGGCTCGGGAGGATGTTCCAGCCAGACAACCGAACAACCTGGACAGCGCAACAGACTGAATATCTCTTTTCGCCCATGGAAGCGGTCCGGAGCCTTTAGCCACGGAGTGCTCTTTGGGGCACCACAGATTGGACAAAGTTGCGAAACGTCTGGAACTGCAGTTGGGCTGGTTTGCAATTGCATGGGCTTCTCCACGATGGCTGGGTTTCGGGAAAGTCTTGCAGAGCCGTACAGTTTGCATTAATTCATCGCAATGTAAATAGTTTCCGTGTAAGTCCCCTACTCAAGATTTCAAAACATTTCGTAGCCTTCAACGCGAAAGCAGTGTCATGGATCAGAGAAGCGGTGGTGCTTCTGTCTCACGGCGTTTCAATAAAACGTTCTTCGTAAACGTCGGGGCTAGTCGTATTGATAGCCATTTCACTGCAGCTTTCTTCGAAAAGGAATAGCCAATAGCTTTGGAAAGACTCTCTAACGCAGTTTCGGCATGACCCTCAAGGAGGTGAACGCTGGCCCATCCAACATGTATATCGTGCAGGCGCTGGCTAATCCCGCTGCGGATCTCGGAATCCTCTCCGCTGTACTCCTTGAGCCACTTCTCATACATATACTGTGCCATCTTCAAACGGTAGCTCTCCTTTGTGCGTAGCTCCGTTAGGCCGACTTGACGATTCGGCGTGCGATCGATCTCGACCAGCGGGATATTCACGTAGCAGATTTGCGTTTGCTGAGCGAGATGAAAAAGGAAGTCCGTATCCTCGTTGACCGGCAACTCTTTATGGAATCCCCCCAAGGAACGAATAAGATCAGTCCGGACTAGGAGCGCTTGCAAATAGACACCATGAAAGGTGGGGGACGTGATCCTCCGCGCAAATTCTGGGAAAACACCAATCTGAGCTTCGCAACGAACTCCCACCTGCTCAAAAGCCGATTTCGTTAGCTGCGCGTTATTCGTATACCGAGAATCGGTTGCGCACGCTGCAGACGTTGTGGCGTACTGTGTGAGGGCCCGCACCTGCCACTCAAGTTTCTCTGGCAGCCAGCTGTCGTCGGAGTCGAGAAACGCGATCCAGTCCCCTGTTGAATTATCGATTCCCCTATTTCTCGCGGCCGAAACGCCTTGTTGCTCCTGAAAGAGGTAGCGGATGGCGGTTGTTGGCCTTACGCCTCCCTCGTATTTTGCGACGGCAGCGCGCGTTCCATCCGTCGAACCATCGTCGACAACGATAATTTCGTGGACGGGATAGGTCTGCTTCAAGATACTTTCAATTGCGTTTTGAACTAGACCAGCTCGGTTATGTGTTGGAATGATGACCGATATTTTAAACATGTCTTCTCGGACCTTACGTTACGAAACTGCCACAAAAGCGGCCACGCCAAATCGTCTCAATTAATCTCTAAACCCTCGCCAAGCGACGTTCCTCGTTGCCGATGCAGTATCGGGAGAATTTTACTCAGTAACATATTTTTGTCGTTTTTATTGAAAGCAAAAACGAATGCCACTGCCGCTACGATCAAGGCTTGAAGTACCATCACCGAGCATATTGTGACAACGTTGGGGGAAGTAAGCTTTCTGAATACGAACACCCACAGGAGGAAGGAGCTGAGGGCCGTCGGCACGATCGACCGCCCAAGCAAGTCCAAGTAGTATGTCCTGAGAGAGAGTTGCAGATGACGGCAGACATAGGTCGGCTGTACAAGGATTTTTGCAACCGCAATGGGTACCAGCGTGCCCAATGCAACTCCAAACAAACCGTATTTGCGAGCCCAAAAAATACTTAGGCCGACGTTTGCTATAGCTTCTGCCAGGGTAAGAAACGCCAAAAATCGATGACGCGAAACGCCATATAAAAATGACACCGAAGGTTGCTGGGAAACATCGATAAAAATTGCCGAAACCAGAAGCACGAGTGGCCAGTAAGCGTCTAAATAGGCAAGGCCCATCCAAGCCGCGATGAACGGCCGTCCGTAAAAAATCAGCGTGCACGCAATGATCGTGGAAATGGTTGCCGAAGCTCGGGTACCAAGGACGAAGACTCGGCGGATGCCGATTATGTCAGAGCTCCCCCATAACTGGCTGAACCAAGGCGACAAAATGCCCAGAACTGCAATCAGAAGTGCCATGAAGGCTTGGGAAAGCCGCGAGCCAATTGCGTAATGTGTGACGGCAGTGACACCTACAAATATGCCGACCATCCATCCATCGATCGAAAACCTTAGCTGATCACTGAGCTGAATGATCAGCGAGTACCAGCTGTAATGAAAAAGCTCCTTGACAGAGTGGAAGCTGGCAAGCGCCGGCGAGATTCTCAGATTCGACTGCACGCCGCGAAGGAGGAGGTAATAGCAAGTATATGTAAGGATGTCGGTCAGCAGAGCTATGACGGCAAGCGAAATAACGCCTCCGCCCTTTCCGATGACGACCACGATCAGGGTTGTGCGGATGATAAGCACCAGGATGCTGACGGCCGCGCACAGGTCCAGTCTCAGGTGGGCGGACAATGCCCCGACAAAGGCGCGCCCGGGAAAGCCCAAAGCAAATCCGATTCCCACAATAACCAACACTGCCCGGAAAATATGAACGTCAGAATTGTTCGTGATGAAGGTCCTGGCGAATGCCGCCAGGACTAGCGTCGCCAGCAAGATAAATCCGCCTACGGCTGCGAAAATGTGAAATGCCGTCGAAATGATGCGATTCGCAGTATCGGGATTCTTATCGCCAAGCGCCTTCGCAACCTGATATTGCACAGCGCTGCCGATACCGAGATCCAGGATGCCGTAGTAGCCGAGAACTGCCCCTATAAGAGTCCAGTAACCATAGGCTTTGTCGCCCAGACGATGGACCAGAAACGGCATCAGGAACAGAGCTACCAGCGTCGTCGCAACCAGACTGGTTACACGAAGCACTGAACCCATCAAGGCGAGACGATGTCTTTCCACGGATCTCTGCTTTCTTGTAGTACTGAAATCGTAGCAGTATCAGAAAGCGCCTGCAGTTCGCATAACAGGCGCTCTAATTTTTGCTCGCTCGGACGTTTAACTTTGATCCTAAGAGGGAACTCGCCATGCCTAGAGAAAGGCGGTCGGCAAATTTCGCTCTTTCTGGAATTTCGTAGAAAGCTTGCTCGAGTTTGAATCCAGATTGATCAAACCAACTTTCCAGGGTTCTTCGGTTTGTCAGGTGAAATCCGGCGCTCTCATAGCTGGAGAGATTGCGGTACGCCGGATCGCCAGTTACGCGGCGGTAAGCAACGGAAGCTTGTGCAAGATTGGGAACGCTGGCAACCACGCAGCCGTCCTCTCCCAGCAGCGGTGCAAAATCTCGCAGCACGGCGACGGGATCAGCAAGTAGATGCAGTTCGTGAGAGAACAGAAGACAGTCGAATTTCTCGCCCTGCAACTGCGCGCGGGCACTTTCGAATGATCCTTGTACCACCCTAAGACCTCTTGCCTCGGCAAGTGGCGCAATCACGGAATCTAGCGAAATGGCGGTTACTGACTTCCGAGTCTCCAGTAGAGCTGCTTCCGTGATGCCCCATCCGCATCCGATCGAAAGCACCGAGCGCGCCGCAGGCGGTATCAGAGAGACTAATTCTGCGCGATATGGTTCGTAATAAGACTTGCTGCATCTCGAGTGTAGGGTCTTGCTTTCGACTTCAAAAAGGGGTTCTTCACTCCGTAAATTGCCGTCGCCACCCGTTAGAATTTGAATCTGCTTATACATGTCGTCGCTTGCCAGCCCCAATTTTCCCACGTATTTGTTCGACATGTGATGAACTATAAAGTCCTCAAAATTCGTCAGGCTGATCATCTTTCGAAAACCGCATTGCGTATAAGGATCTGTCGCAGCTGACTCCGGCAGTCCATATCTACCCTTGTGTGGGGGTACCAGGAAACCACCCGATACGATTGACCGACGAAGCTGGTCTTGAGTGAGAAGGAAACATCCAGCATGTTCGTTTGTAAAGAATCCAAAAACTTGTGCCCCCCGTTGGCACGTAATGCGGGAATCCCAACGGAAACGGCCATGTACGTCACAGAAATATCGGGTTCCCGCGGAGTCGACTTCATATCTCATGAACCCCGCGATTTCATCGTCGTGCAGAACTCTATTAGCTTCAAGGAACGCGTTGATGTGTGCTTCCGTAATCCGTATATCGTCCTCGTTATAGAGAAAAAGATCGTAAGCATCTATGTTTTGGGCAAAAACGTCTTTGTGCGCGAACGGAAGTGTCCATGGATCTTTGGATGGGAGACCCACCTGCACCTTAACATCGGCCCCGAAATCCTTCGGAATGTCCGAGAGAACCACGATGTCGGCATCATGGTCAGTCATGCTGCGGAGTTCCCGTAGCACTTCCTGAAGATATTCGTTATTGGAGGTTCCGTAGTTAGAAATTACAGCCAAGATTTTCATAAATCCTGACATTATTTAGAGATGATTTCGGAAAGACAACCGCGCAACTCCGCCCGAATCGGGTCTCCCCGGGTTCTAGGAGGAGACCTTACTATTCTTCTGTTCTTCTTGTATTTGTACGTTGTTCTAGACTCGGGGTTTTCAGTATTGCGGGAGCTAGAGCTGATCACATCGTCTTAACGTAACCGGCGACCCAAAGACTTCAAGGCTTCAGCCTCAATTTGCTACTGCAGTCAAATTTTGCGGAGCAGCAGGTGCACTACTGGATGCGCCCGTTCCATAGATATATGCACCACCATCCCACGCGGGGGCTACCAAAGACCTGGCTGGTCCATTCACCGCTCCGTTCGCTCCGACGACCGAAGGCATGGAGAAATTGAGCGGAGTAATGTTCAAGAGCGAAAGGTTGGAGCCACGTCCATAGGCGGGGGAACTTGTATTCTGTATGCGCCAGGCAGAATCGAGGTTGGGATTAGACTCCACACTGTGGGCATCTTCGCCGTTTGACTGCCAGTTTGAGAGACTTGTTCCGCCGGGAAAGCCGCCCGTTGACCCTCCAAAAGTCCGACCACCATAAAAAACATTGTGGTCGCTCGCAAAGTTCGCCGGCGGCGTACCATTAATCGTCACATAATAACCGCCGTTAGACAAAAAGATGTTGTTCTTAACCGTGTATTTCTGGGTTGAATCGCCATCTGTGTAAATGCCGCCCGTATTAAATCCCGAAATTGTGTTGTTGTAAATGACATGAGGCCCTAGCGGATTTCCGTCTGCAGAGTGGAAGTAAATCCCTTGAGCACCCGTTGCCGTGGCTCCCGTGCCAACCAAAAGGTTGTTGAAAATCGTGCAGGCTGAACCGCTACCGGGAACCCCATAGGTGCAGAAGATAAAACCCGTCGGCGAAGAATTCGCGAAGTCTCCGTGTATATAATTATTGTAAATGAAAGGTCTTACAACGCCGCCTGTGGTACCGCTATACGCAATAATGCCGTCCAAGTGATAGGCCGATCCACCAGTCGGATAAAACCAATTTGAAAAATTGCTTATGTCATTGCTGTAGATATTAACGTAGCCGCTTCCTCCGATATTCATCTGCCAGCCGTGGTCGGAAAGCGTGTTGTTATAGAGATTTACGCCTGCGGCTGCCTGTGTACCGGTGCATGCCTCTGACGGAGCTGGCACAAAAACCGACTGCGTGGCAGCAGACCAAATTCCGACGTGAGCGTTGTTCAGCGTATTATTGCAGACCTCTACGTTGTTGTTCGAGCCGCCGATGAGCACGTCAGCTGTGCCAAATCCCCACTGGGAAGTTGATTCCGCCGAAGAATTGAGATAGATGCCTTTGACGGTGAGGTTTTTGAGCATTAGGAAATTGCCACGCAGAAACACACCCATACTCGGCTGGTGATTGCTCAGAGAGCTTCCGTTTGCGGTGCCTTCGATGACGCCTGTTCCGCCGCCGTCTATCGTTATATATGACTTACTGTTGGTGTCGATTGCTGCACAGTTCGACGCACAGGAATTGCTCGGATTGCCCGGCCAATAAGGAGAGGCAAGCACCGCTCCAGGTTCAAACTTGATGGTAATAGGAGAGCCACTCGCGCCATTTGCTTGGGCAGTTACGGCGTTCGTATTCGCTGCGAGCGTTATACTGCCGCAGATGTGCAGCGTGTTGCCAGGCACCCAGTGACCAGATATGTTGATACCGTGACTTGAATCATGAAGGCCATAGGCGTCGGCGCAATCTGTTCCGTTTGCCGAGCCCGAAGCGTTCTGTGCGAAATAGATATCGTTCGCCCTTGCGCTGGAAGCCACCAGCAACAACCCGCAGGCCGCCAACGACCCCACCAAAATTCTTTTGATCAAGCTTCCTGCCACCGCACCCAACCCCTTATCCCTTTGCTCACTTACAAGTCTCACAATCGTTCCCTCCTAGAATCTAGCTTGAGACTACTAGCCCAATTAGGAGGTATCAACTGCCCATTCGTCCAAGAGAAGGACAGGAATTCTTACTGTCCCCCTATGCAGGCCGCCGCTTCGAACGCCTTTGGTCGCACCGCCCACTATGCCGCCCCGAGCATAAACTCCCTATATCCTTATATATGATATATGCCCTACCGGTCCCGCCATTCGGCGTTAAACACTCAGTCTGACCCGCGGGACTCCGCCAGGCTTGACCGCTGCATGATAGAAACATTGTGGTGCACAAATTTGTGGAACCACTGCGGCCAGTGCAGCCAGTCATAGCCGCCCTGTAATTTCGCCCGCAGAAAAGCCGGATCATCCCAGGAATTGATCGGAAGACGCGGCAAATAATAGCGATTGCTGCAGGAGCCTGCTCGGCCGATGATGGTCGAGACGCCATGTTCGAATCCGTGGTTCTCCAGCACATCCACCAAAAATCGCGTGAAGATGCGGTCCTCCTCGGGGAATGCCAGAGGATAAGCAAACGAATCGACGCTTCCGCCAAGTTTCTGTTCGATCTTCTCTTTCGAATAGCCTAATTCATAATCAATTTGATCGAGACCGAGCGACCTTAAATCTGCATGTGTCGCGGTATTGGAACCGAAGGAAATCCCCTCCGCGTGCAATTCGCGGACTTGGCTCCAGGTAAGGTAGTCGGCTCCATCCATTCGCATGGACTCATTATGAATCCGGTCAGTCGTCAGATAAACCGTCGCGTCAAATCCAAACTGTTTCAAGACCGGGAAAGCCGATTTATAGAAATCTTGATATCCTCGATTGAATGTGATCACGATCCGCTGCGGAAGTTTTACTCCAGACTCCATGGTCGAGAGCATTTCCCGCATGCTGATAGTCCGGTATCCGTTCTGGTGCAACCATCGCATTTGCCGCAAGAAAACCTGCGGCAGAGTGTTGATTTGAAAATACGGATGCGACCTGCCAAACAAATTGTCAGAGACACTGTGGTACATGAGAATCGGGACACGAATTCCCGCTTTTTCCCCCAAAGCTCGTTGAAGGGGAGAAAAGAAACAAAGCGTTGCCATTCGATCCAAACGCGGCACAGCCACTCCTGCATCAATTCAATTTTTGAGAATTCGCTTGGGTGGGGAAAACTTCACTTCACGAACAGCTATCGGAAAGACGATCTTGCGATGGATACCATACGCACGCCGGTGCGAAAGGCAATCGAACCATTTATACCGGCATGAGGGACGAAACCAACTCTTTCAGCGTGTTTCTAGCGAGAAACGCCGGTCTGGGCGCCGATAAACTCCCTCACGCTATGCGCTACCTGGTTCTGCTGTTCATGAGTCAGTTGCGGAAACATCGGAAGAGAGACGATTTCGGATGCGACGCGCTCTGTTACCGGGAAATCGCCCTTCTTGTATCCCAAATGTTCATATGCTTTCTGCATATGCAGGGGAATTGGATAGTGAATGCCGGTCCCGATTCCCGCCTCGGCCAGATGTGCCTGCAGCGCCTCCCGATCCTGCACGCGCACCACATACAGGTGATAAACACATTTCGTCCAATCCGCCTCGTAAGGAACAACCACGGAGTCCTTAGCCTCCGCGAATAGTTCGTGATAACGATGTGCCAGTTGTCGGCGCGATTCATTCCACTTCGCCAGATGGCGCAATTTCACGCTCAGCCATCCTGCCTGAATGGAATCCAGCCGGCCGTTGTAACCTTCGATGTCGTGGTAATACTTTTTCGCCTGGCCGTGGTCGCGAATCATCTTCATGCGCTTGGCCATGCCTTCGTCGTTGGTGTTGGCGGAGCCTGCTTCGCCGCAGGCCCCTAGGTTTTTGCCGGGATAAAAACTGAAGGCGGCCGCACGTCCCATGGTACCGGCCTTTTTCCAGACGCCTTCTTTTCTTGAAAAATATTCGGCGCCGTGAGCCTGGCAGGCATCTTCGATCACAACCAGATTGTATTTATTGGCGAGTTCCAGGATCGGGTCCATGTCCGCCGTCTGGCCGTACAGATGAACCGGCACAATGGCCGAAACAATGCGCCTCGAGGCCTTCTCGACCAGCTTGCTGCGGCTCTTATCGAATTCACAACGATTCTCCAGATATTCGCGAAGCTTTCCTGGATCCATTGTGTACGTGTTCTCGTTTATGTCCACGAATGCAATATGTGCGCCGACCTGGGAGATGGCCTCGGTGGTCGCAATGAAAGTGTGAGGAACGGTGACGACGATTTCGCCCGGCTTGACATCGGCAGCCATGAACGCAAAACGCAGCGCGTCTGTTCCGCTGTTCACTCCCACGCAATATTTTGTGTCGCAAAAAGCCGCGAAATCCTTTTCGAAATCCTCCACCATCGGGCCGCCAATGAACCCCGCGTTGCCGAGCGCTTTTTCCACTACCTGCAGGAGTTCTGCCTTCAGCTCCTGGTGCGGTGTTACGAGATCGAGAAACGGGACCTTCGCTGTGCTGGTCATTTCAGTTATTTCTTCTCCTCTGTAAGGTATCGCAAGACTTTTGCCGGGTTACCCGCCACTACCGCGTTAGCCGGAACGTTTCTGGTAACCACGCTGCCCGCGCCGACGATAGCGTTTTCGCCCACGGTCAGATTGCTTAGAATTGTCGAGCCCGACCCGATGGATGCGCCTTTGCTGATGACGGTCTTTTCCACTTTCCAGTCGGCTTCCGTCTGCAGCTCACCGGAAGTAGTCGTGGCGCGTGGGTAGGAATCGTTGATGAACGTTACGCCGTGGCCGACGAACACATTGTCTTGAATTTCGACCCCTTCACAGACGAAGGTGTGACTGGAAATTTTGCAGCGTCTGCCCACACTGGCGTTTTTCTGAATTTCCACGAACGCGCCAATCTTGGTCTCATCGCCGATTTCGCATCCGTAAAGATTAATAAATTTGGAGAGCTTTACGTCCTTGCCCAATTTTACGCTGGGAGCGATCGAGACAAACTCGTTCACAGCGTCACCAACTCTCCGCGTTGGCTGACAGATTTCTCCGCCGCCTCCAGCAGCCGGACGACTCGCAAACCATTCACGCCGTCATTGAAGGGCGTCTTGTTCGCTTCAATGCATTTCAGGAAATAGCCCGTTTCGGCGCGCAAAGCTTCGATCTGTTCGACCTGCGGCGCCCACATGTCGCCTGAGCGATAACTGACCAGCAACTGATGCAAGTTGCTCGGGTTTGTGGACATGCTCACGCCTTTGTCGTAGATCTTGATTTTTTCGTCGGCTTCCAAATCGTTCCACACCAGCATTTTCTTTTCCCCGCCGATCAGCGTCGTTCGAACTTTCACCGGCGAAAGCCAGTTCACATTGATGTGCGCGATAATGCGTTTCGGGAAATAGACCGTAATGAACGCTATATCTTCCACGCCGTTCAAGTGCTTTTCGCCGGTGGCGACAACCGCTTCGGCCTTTTCTTTGATGACGTGGTCCATGATCGAAAGATCGTGCGGTGCCAGATCCCAGATGACGTTCACGTCGTGCTGGAACAATCCCAGGTTCACGCGCAGCGAATCGTAGTAGTACAGATCGCCGAGCTCGCCATCATCCACCATTTGGCGGATCTTCTTGACCGCTCCAGTGAACAGGAAGGTGTGATCCACCATGATTTTAAGGTTCTTGCGGTCTGCCAGCTCGACCAGTTCTTCCGCCTGCTGTGTACTGCACGTGAAAGGCTTCTCCACGAAAATGTGTTTGCCATTTTCCAGAGCAGCTTTCGCCAGCTCGTAGTGCGTCCACACTGGTGTCACAACGGCAACCAGATCGATGTCCGGCGATTTCAGGACGTCGTTCGCGTCCTTGGTAAACTTAATAGAGGGGTGCGCTTTGTGGAGCCGTTCCTGGCATTTGCTGCTCTTGTCGCAAACCAGCACCACTTCCGATCCATCATGCGTGTGAAAATTGCGGACAATATTCGGTCCCCAATATCCGTATCCAATCACACCAATCCTGATCATAAGGCTCCTTGAGATTTCGAACGGCGCAATAGCCAGGTTTCTCTTGCCGAATCTGTTGCTAAATCCAGCAATCTCCACTAGGCAATATCGCCGTTCGGTAGCAGCCTCTCGGGGAGAAGAGGGTGCTGTTCAATCGGCAACTACAGCAATAGCAGGTTGTTTCCATGGGCGTTCGATAATTCGGCGGAAATGAAGCAGACGATACTAGTGAGCGCCCTCGCCCGTCAAAACCGCACCGGGCGTTTGCAGAAGAATTTTAACATCGAGCCAGATAGACCAGCCGCGCGCGTATTTCAAATCCAAGCGCACCATTTCATCGAATCGTGTGCGGCTGCGGCCTTCAACCTGCCACAGGCCCGTGATCCCAGGCTTAATCTCCAGTACACGGCGGCGGTGCCATAGGTCGTATGCTTTGTATTCATAAGCAACTGGCGGCCGCGGTCCAACCAGCGACATATTGCCGACCAGCACGTTCCAGAACTGCGGAAACTCGTCTAGGCTGGTCTTGCGCAAAAAGTGTCCCACCGGCGTCACTCTTGGATCTTCTTGAATCTTGAATACCGGTTTCTCGCCCTCATGCGCCGTTCCTTTTACTTGTCCGGCGATGAACTGACTTACGTACTCTTCGTGGATTTTTGCATCGCAATCGGTGCGCATCGAGCGGAACTTCAGAACCGTAAATTTTTTTCCGTACTGCCCCAAACGCTCCTGTTTGAAAAGGACAGGCCCCTTTGATGTGAGTTTAATCGCCAGCGCCACCGCTCCAAAAACCGGCGAAAGCAGTGCCAGCGCCGCCGCGCTGCCGACAACGTCCATCGCGCGTTTTACACCTAGGGCAAATTTGCGGGATTCCTGTTTACGAGACAGGTCCGGATAAAGCGTGATGTTCGCGGAATGGTCTGCGCCATTCTCTTCCCATTCCTCCGGGAAGAAGTGGAACGACACCGTGATTTGCGAAACCTTTTCCGGTGTCAGGGCTTCAACGAACGCGGCCCTTACCTTTTCCAACATTCTGCTTTGTACAGTTTTCGGCTTTGCCGTCCCGACTTCCGTGCCGATTACCCCAATCAGATGATCCTCAAGATACCAGCCAACGATATCGGTTTCTCGCGTAACCTTCAGCAAAGCGTTGGTCACTTTGGCCAAAGTGCGGTTTTTCTGTCCGTCTGAGATTGCCGGTTTCACGTCAACAAGCATCAGCACAAACCGCTTCTGTGCGCGTTCCGCGCGCCGCCGCTCAAGATACAGCATAGATACAAACGCGTCCTCGTGAAGAACGATTCGGCCAGAGGATACATTGCCCTTCTCGAGCGTCATATGCGCGTCTGTATTGAGTCGCTTCATGCTCTCTTTCGCCTGCAAATCCGTCCTTAGTACACTCATGGCCCTGTCTTTCGCTATCCTCGATTGCTTGCTCAAACCGCGAGTTGTTACCCAGTAACTCGAACCCTGGCTCCTGTCGCGATTGGCTGAACCTTCATTTCGCTTCTCTTCTCAAGAGAAGTGACCCAAGCCAGGTCCACTTCGAGCGCCACCGAACGTTGCAGCAAAGACACCGAAAGAACCACCCGGTGGTTGCCCTTGAAATTCACCAAAATCCCTTCTAGACCGCTTAGCTTTCCCGTATGTATCCGCACCCGTTCCCCGATTTCAAGATATGGCCACGGTTGGCTGGGCACTTCAGAAGCAATCGCAAATTGGATCGCTTCAATCTCGCGTTGCTCTACTGGCATCGGCGTGCGCCCGCAGCCAACGACTTGCAAAACTCCCGGCGTAACCACGATTGGGCGGCGTTGTGAATAATCGAATCGGCAAAATACATAGCCCGGAAAAAGCGGTTGTTCCACTTCCTTCTTTCGATCTGACCATTCACGTACACTCTTGTATTTCGGAAGGAAGCATTCGAATCCTTGTGTTTCCAACTGCGTCACAATAAGCGATTCCTTGCGAACCCAGCACTGCAACGCGTACCACGGTAGCCCTTTGACTGAATGCGCCGAAGAAGTCTCCACGTTCAATCCGCTCTCCCAAAAAAAGCTTCAACCAACCCTCGCGATGGGCTACCGCCACAAAAGCCCCATTCGTACGAGGACTCCTATCGTATGGGCAATTCACCTGCCAGAACCGCGCTCGCTACTTTTCGTTCTTGGAGTGCCGCTGTTCCGTCTATGTGAATGAAAATAAGGCATTTACAAAAACACATCTCAGGTTCTGCCGAGCGATCATTGTGAAGTTCCGGTGGCGAGAGAAAACCCGTGCCCTATTGTTGCAAACCCCTTCCGGAGTTATAGGGAATTTTTTTTCCGGCCTTCCGAATGATCTTAACCGATTGTAAACAAAAGCCTTACACGACCATCTCAACGGATTTGCTACGTATCTTCAATACCCGTAGCACCTTATACGAGCTCATTTTTCCACTGTGTATTTTATTGAGATTGAGAAAACAATGGTCAGACAGATTTCTGTTGGTCGCGGATTTCTGGTGTCCTAACCCATGTAATCACAGAGCCTTACGGAACCTATCTCACCTTCAACCACAACTGCAGCGACGTAGCCCGGTCCTGGCTCGATTGACAGAATCGTCCATCCGACTCCTTCGGTGCCTCGAATTTCCGCTGTCTGACCGGGTATTAGCGATACCGAGAATTGGTCGAGCGGCGTTTGAAGCCCCGACGCTGTGGCCTTCACATAAGCTTCTTTGCGAGTCCAGCAAAGAAAAAACCCCAGCCGGCGTAATTCATTGGGCAGAGCCTGCAGTTCGGCGACCTCTTCCTTGGAAAAATATCTTGTCGCTAAGTCCTCGGCCGCTACGTCATCGCGAAGCTTTTCAACGTCGACACCAATTTCTCTGCCGTAACTTACGGCCACTAGGCACACCTCACTGGAATGCGATATGTTGAATGCTAAATTATTGATATTAAGCGACTTACGGATGCATGGTTTTCCGAACTTACCGGTGTTGATAGCGATTTCGTGGGCATCGACACTGAGATATTGAGCCAAAATTAGGCGCAGCGCCGCACGGCCAACCATGAACTTCACGCCATCCGAAGATCGAACGTACCTCCCACCTCGCGCTTTTTCTTCCTCGCTCAGAACCAAACGCAATTCATGGACTCTCAATGCCAGTTCCGAAAGACAAACTCGCCAGAGATGAAGCTCGTTCACTCCAAGAGGTGGGCATGACTTTGTGGGGATCCATTCCATCCGGGCCGCTCGGCAAGCAAGTCTAGCCTAGCTGTCACCCTTATGTCCAAAGACTAGTGCCCTTTTGTGTACAGCAACGAAGCCCTCATTTTTCACTGACGTAAATTTTTCGACCCATCCAGACAAGCCTCGTATTATCAACAATCTGGCAATTCTAGCTTCTAATCACCTGGGAAGCTGAGATTTGCCTGGTTTGAGTAACAATGAACTTGGGGAAATGTAGGAAAAAAGTTTCCTCGCGGTCACTTCCAGGTACGTGTTCCAGAGTCAAAAAGCTGCAAATAATCGCTGGAAGCCGCCTACTTTCAGTAACATAGGTACGCACTGAAGTGGCCCACGACTTGCACCTTTTTGAGTGTCTGAATCGAGTCAAAACCTAGTCTGATTTCGACACTTTCGCTGAAGCTAGCTCAGATCTAAGGTCGAACCCTGAGGCAGGTTGGCGCAGCGATATGAAAAGTGACAAATTATTTCTACGCACGAACGTAATGGCCGAGCCACTGGTGGACGGTTGGTACGCCTGGGCGCACTTGATCCCACCAGCTACGGCCGCACGCAATCTCACCGAACGCCACCTGCGCATTATGGATTCCTATATCGCTGCACCGGAGACGCACGCCGCAGCGGTCAAGAATCCCACCCTACTCGGTGGTCCATTTATGGACGTCGGCGGCGATGCTGTCGAAGCCGTTAAACAACTTCGCGACCGTACCCTGCGAGGTCGCGGCAAGTTACTGGAGCTCTCTAGCGCCCTCAGTGAACTCGATGAAATGCTCCGGCAGAAAGCCGCGGGTTTCAGTCTTGAAAATCTATATGCCGAAGTTCCCAAAGCACTGCAAGGATACGTTGAGTTGGTCTACGACCTTAATAATCAACCGTCGTTTCGTCTGATTGAACCTCTGCTCTACCGTAGCCCTTTTTACGACTCTTCGATGCAGAGCGTGGTGCTCTCGGAAATTTCAGGAGATGACCGGCCCTTCGTTTTAAGTACACCCCGGCTTAGTAATGGAAATTCGGTGCAACTCAATTTTCCGTTTGCCAGCGAAAAGTACGATCAACTCTTTCGCATGAAGAGCACGCCTGCATCGTTCGAGGAAATCAGAGACGTCTTTGGTCTTGAAGGCGAAGCGGCACAACGGTTTCGGAGTTTCTTTACTCCCGAGCCTCCGAAACCCTACGCCAAGTATGAAGGCCCGGGCGCGCGCTGGAGATATTTCGGGCACGCCTGCATTTTGCTGGAAACCGCGGGAATCAGCATTCTTCTTGATCCCGTTTTGAGCTACACCTATGAGAGCGATATCTCCCGCTACGCCTATGAGGATTTGCCGCCTGTAATCGATTACGTTCTCATTACACACAATCACCAGGACCACATTCTCTTTGAAACGCTGTTGCAGTTGCGCCATCGCATTCGCAACATAGTGGTTCCACGCAATGGAGGTGGCGCTCTTCAAGATCCCTCGCTGCGCCTGTTGCTCAAGCAGTGTGGATTCCATAACGTGATTGAGCTTGGCGAAATGGAAGACATTCCATTCGAAAAGGGCTCCATCATGGCGCTGCCTTTCCTGGGAGAGCACGGCGACCTGAACGTCCAGACAAAAGCGGCATGGCGTGTGGAAGCCAATGGCAACTGCCTGCTCTTCGCCGCGGATTCCTGCAACATCGAACCGCAACTCTACAAGCATGTGCACCAGCAAACCGGAGATGTGGACGTCTTGTTTGTCGGCATGGAATGTAACGGTGCGCCGATGAGCTGGATTTATGGCCCATTGGTTACCCAGCGCATCGAGCGCCAAAAAGATCATTCGCGGCGCCTGGCTGGTTCCGACTTCGAACGCGCGAAGGCCATGGTCGATCAATTCCACTGCAAGGAAGTGTATGTCTACGCGATGGGCCAGGAACCCTGGTTGAACTACGTGATGAGCGTTAAGTACACGGAAACATCCAAGCCTATTGTCGAATCGAATCGCCTGATCGAAGATTGCCGCGGCCGGGGAATCATTGCCGAGCGCCTGTTTGGAGAAAAGGAAATCCTCTTGCCGCAACGACGACCTGCGGAACTGGTAGGCCAGCCGCGATGACTGATAACCGTCTCATCGCAGCCGAACAAGATGCGACGCAAAGGCCGGCGCCTCCGCTCGATCAGTGGGCCGGCGCGCGCGCCGAGTATCCGCGGGAAAAGACCGTTGCAGCTTTGTTTGAACAAGTAAGCGCGGATTTTCCTGACAAAGTTGCTCTGAGCTCTCGCGGCGTGAACGTCAGCTACAGCGAACTCAATCGACGTGCCAATCTGCTTGCACATCACTTGCTCCGCATGGGCGTTACTGCAGAGTCGCTGGTCGGTCTCTGTGCGGAACGTTCACCTGAAATGATTATTGGGATGCTCGCGATCCTGAAGGCCGGCGCCGCTTACGTTCCGTTTGACGCGACTTATCCCGCCGAACGCATTGAATTCATGATCGCGGACACGAACGTCTCGGTCATGTTGACGCAAAAAATTTTTGCGTCCTCGAGCGCTGGGAATCGCAACCTATCCGTGATTTTGCTCGACGAAGCAGCATCCGAAATGTTCGCCGACGACGAGCAGAATCCCCGATCTCCCGCCACAGCGTCGAGCCTGGCCTACATAATGTACACCTCAGGCTCAACTGGGCGTCCGAAAGGTGTAATGGTCGAGAACCGTTCGATTGTGCGCCTGGTCTTCAACACGAATTATTGTCAATTCGGTCCAGACGAAGTCTTTCTTCAGCTAGCTCCGATTTCATTCGACGCTTCGACATTTGAAATCTGGGGCGCGCTATTGCATGGCGCGAAGCTCGTGCTCATGCCGCCGCAGCCCCCTTCGCTGCAGGAAATTGGCGATCACATTCGCGAACACAAGGTTACGACGATGTGGCTTACGGCCGGTCTCTTTCATCTTTTCGTTGATCAACGCTTGCAAGATTTGCGCCCGCTGCGCCAACTCCTTGCAGGCGGCGACTCGCTATCTTCTTCTCATGTGCGCAAGGTTCTTGAGAGCCTTCCGAACCTCACGCTCATCAACGGCTATGGTCCCACGGAGAATACGACGTTCACCTGTTGCCACTCAATGCGGCAAGGAGACGCGATTCCGAATTCAGTTTCGATTGGCCGTCCGATTTCGAACACTTTCGTCTATCTCCTGAACCATGACCTTCAGCTCGTTCCGTTCGGCGAGGCTGGTGAACTTTGTGCTGGCGGCGATGGAGTTGCCCGCGGCTACCTGAACGCGCCCGAATTGACAGCGGGAAAATTTACCGCAGACCCGTTCTCCACCGAGCCCGGTGCGCGGCTCTACCGCACCGGCGATCTGGCCCGCTGGCAACCTGATGGTACGCTCGAGTTTCTTGGCCGCGGCGACACGCTAGTTAAAATCCTCGGCCACCGCATTGAACTTGGCGAAATCGAGACGGTTCTTTCGCAGCATCCCGCAGTTCGCCAGGCATGTGTGAACGCACCGACCGATGCCGCCGGTAATAAGCGTCTCGTCGCTTATTACGTTTTAGATCCTCAGCGCACGACGTCTTCAGAGGAGCTCAAAGCATTTCTGTCCGTAAAGCTTCCCGCGTACATGGTCCCAACAGCTTTCGTATTCATGAACGCGCTTCCGCTCACGTCAAATGGAAAAGTTGACCGCGGTGCACTTCCTGCCTTCAGCGAAGCGAAAAAATTGTCGGCGGAACACGAAAAGCGAACAGACCTCGAGGAAAAGCTGGCTGTGTTGTGGAAACAGGTTTTGGGCACGCAGCACATCGGACTGGACGAAAACTTTTTTGATTTGGGCGGAGATTCACTATTGCTGGTTGCCGTCCACTCGCAATTGCAAAAACTTTTGCAACATGAAGTTCAAATCACCGATCTCTTTGAATACGTCACCGTTCGTTCCTTGGCCCGCCACCTGGGCGAATCAGCTCCCAAAATTCAGACTTTCACCGCTGCCCAAGAGCAAGCCAAAAAACAGCGCGAGGCGCTCTCCAAAAAGCGTCTCATGAAAGAAATGACTTCATGAGCGCGCTCGAATCACAAGAACCGCGCCTCGACGGCGTGGCAATCATCGGAATGGCCGGCCGCTTACCCGGCGCGCAGAACGTTGCGGAGTTCTGGCAGAACCAGCTCAATGGCGTCGAAGCCATCTCGCATTTCCGCGTTGAGGAACTTGAAATTCCGAACGGCGCGCAACTTGCGCAGCAGCCCAATTACGTTCGCTCGCGCTCCATTCTCGATGATGTGGATCTGTTCGACGCAGAATTCTTCGGCATCTATCCCCGCGAAGCCGAATTAATGGATCCGCAGCACCGGCTCATGCTCGAATCATGCTGGCAAGCGCTTGAAGACGCAGGTTACGATCCTGCGGCCTACTCCGGTGCCATCGGCGTTTACGCTGGCATGAGCATGTCGACCTATTTTCTTGCCAAGTTATGCGCCACGCCGGGATTCATTGAACAATTCACGGGCGACTATCAGGTTGGAAACTACCTGGCGATGATGGGTAATAGTCTCGATTTTCTAGCTACCCGCGTTTCCTACAAACTAAATCTGCGCGGGCCGGCGTTCACCATGCAGGCTGGCTGTGCGACATCGCTCCTCGCGGTTACTCAAGCCTGCCAAAGTCTGCTCACTTACCAGAGTGATATGGCGCTGGCAGGAGCTGTTTCCGTTTCCTTGCCGCAGAAGCGTGGCTATCTCTATCAGGAAGGTGGAATGGTTTCCGCGGACGGACATTGCCGGACCTTCGACGCCGATGCGCAGGGAACTGTTTTCGGAAGCGGCTGCGGTGTTGTGTTGCTCAAGCGTCTCGATGATGCCCTCGCTGACGGCGATCATATTTACGCCGTGATTCGCGGCTTCGGCGTCAACAATGATGGCTCCGCTAAAGTGGGTTACGCCGCGCCAAGCGTCGAGGGACAAGCCCAAGTTATTGCTTTGGCCCATGCCGCTTCTGGAGTTGATCCGTCCACCATCGGCTACGTTGAAGCGCACGGGACAGCCACTCCTCTAGGCGACCCGATCGAACTCACCGCACTGACACAAGCGTTTCGTGCTCGCACCGCCGCAAAACAGTTTTGCGTGATTGGTTCTGCCAAGACCAATGTCGGACACCTTGACGTTGCCGCCGGCATTACCGGCCTGATTCACGCCACTCACGTCGTAAAAACAGGGAAGCTCCCGCCCACACTGCATTTCCGCAAATCGAATCCCAATTTTGATTTGGCCAACAGTCCGTTCCGTGTGAACACACAGCTCTCCGACTGGAACTCGAATGGCATCCCGCGCCGCGCAGGCGTGAGCGCCTTCGGCGTCGGCGGAACAAACGCACACGTAATCTTGGAACAAGCGCCGGCCATTCCATTGGAGCGGCCCGCTCGGTCCGCGCAAGCGCTGCTACTTT
The DNA here is from genome assembly GCA_963732135.1 of uncultured Acidobacteriota bacterium. Lineage (GTDB taxonomy): Bacteria > Acidobacteriota > Terriglobia > Acidiferrales > UBA7541 > Acidiferrum. The sequence continues at coordinate 122,075 of CAVSYC010000005.1, read as the reverse complement.
CGGCTCGCTCAACAGCAGCACTCGATAAAGCCACAGCAAATCTTGCCAGGTTTTTCGCCGATCATCCGGATGCCGATTTCGCCGATACCGCGTGGACTCTGCAAACCGGCCGGCGGTCTTTTGCTTTTCGGCGTGCCGTTTCTGCGAAGAATATTCAGGACGCAGTCCGAGCGCTCACTAAGGCCGATCCGAAGCGTGTCCAAAATCATGTTCATTCCGGATCGGCGCCGGGAATTAGTTTCCTTTTCCCGGGACAAGGCTCTCAGTACCCGAACATGGGACGCGAACTCTACGATTCGGAACCCGTCTTTCGCGAAGCCATCGATCGCTGCGCGGAAATCCTCAGATCTCATTTGCGCGAAGATCTTCGCAACCTGCTCTATCCGGCTGATGGTGTTTCAGAAGAAGCGCGCCGCCGTGTCACAGACACCATCGTCGCGCAGCCGGCGATTTTCTCGGTCGAATACGCGCTTGCGCAACTCTGGATGAGCTTCGGCGTCCAGCCAAAAGCCATGCTCGGCCACAGCATTGGCGAACTCGTGGCCGCCTGCCTGGCTGGAGTCTTCACTCTCGAAGATGCGCTCGCAATCGTCGCAACGCGCGGCAGTATGATGCAGGCTTTGCCGTCCGGCGGAATGCTTTCCGTAAGATTGCCGGCGGAAGAAGTAAGCGCCCGTCTCGCGGCTGAACCCGAGCTAGACCTAGCAGCGATCAATGGCCCGTCACTTTCCGTCGTTGCGGGAGCGCATTCGGCTCTGGAGCAGTTTGAGAAACAGTTGACCGCCGCGGGAATTGTCTCGCGGCGCCTTGTGACTTCGCACGCCTTCCATTCCAGGATGATGGAACCGATTGTCGCGCCGTTCACGGAAAAACTTCGCGGCATCAAACTGAATGCTCCTCGGATACCTTATATTTCAGGAGTGACGGGCACTTGGGCTACGGCTGCTGAAACCACCGATCCCGCCTACTGGGCGCGCCACTTCCGGCGTCCCGTGCAATTTTCTGCAGGCGTTTCGGAACTTCTGAAACTCCCTGGTGTGCTTCTTGAAATCGGTCCCGGCAACGTGCTCGCCACACTTGCGCGACAGCAAAAAGCCAATGCGCAAAATACAAGCATCATCTCGTCTCTCTCCGATGGTTTTTCTGGCGAAGGCGATGCTCTCAGCCTGGCCTATGCGCTCGGAGCAATGTGGCTCGCGGGCATCCCACTGGACTGGGCCGCGGTGCATTCCGGCGAAAAACGGCTCCGCGCATCGCTCCCAACTTATCCTTTTGAACGTAAGCGCTTTTGGCTCGCATCCCCCGAGCCGCAAATCAGTGATGCTGTCAGCGAATATCAGCCGTCGCAAGCCGCGATGAACAATGCGCCGGAAATTCTTCAAACGGAGGAAAGTTCAACCGTGAGCCCTGTGCCTCAATCCCCCAACCCGTCGGTACCGCGCGCTCTAAGAATTTGCGGAATGCTCAGTGAACTGTTTCAAGATCTTTCCGGCGTTTTCATTTCTGAAAAGGAGTATGCCGCAACGTTTCTTGACCTGGGATTCGATTCGCTTTTCCTCACGCAAGTTACTCAGGCTCTCCAATCGAAATTCAATATCAAAATTACGTTCCGTCAATTGCTGGGCGATCTTTCAACCATCGAAGCCCTCGCAAATTTCCTGGACGAGAAACTTCCTTCCGGAGCATTTCCGGAATCCGCGCCTGCTCCGGCGTTGCACGCTCCCGCGATTTCAGTGCCTTCAGTGCTCGCCCACGCCCCGCAAGCATCATCACCCGCTGCGTCGTCCGCAGCGTCCAGCGCAATTGAGCAATTGCTCCGCGATCAATTGCACGCGATGAATCAGCTCTTCACGCAACAGCTTGCCGCGGTGCAGGGCAATGCTCCCATTCCCACAGTCGCTCCTCCAAATCCCGCCGACATTATTCCGGTTCAGCCGCCTGTACAAACTAAAAACGTTGCGTCGTCAACGGAAAAGCCCGGCGAAGACGCGAAAGAGCTCAAGGGCTACGTTCCGTTCAAGCCGCTGCAAAAAGGGGCCGGCGACGAACTCACTGAACGCCAGGAAAAATATATTCGCAACCTGATTACACGATATACGGCCAAGACTCCAACTTCGAAAAGCAAGACCCAGCAGTACCGCGGCGTCCTTGCTGACCCTCGCGTCGTCTCCGGCTTCCGCGTCCAATGGAAAGAAATGGTCTATCCGATCATCACCACGAAATCGAAAGGCTCGCGCCTATGGGACGTCGACGGAAATGAATACATCGACATCTTGAACGGCTTTGGGCCAATCATGCTCGGTCACCGCCCGGACTTTGTCGAAGCCGCCATCGAAAAGCAATTGCACGAGGGCTTCGAAATCGGACCGCAGACCATCCTCGCCGGCGAAGTAGCTGCCGCTCTTTGCGAAATGACCGGTAACGAGCGGGCAACTTTCTGTAACACCGGCTCCGAGGCCGTGATTGCCGCGATGCGCGTCGCTCGTACTGTCACCGGCCGTAACAAGATTGTATTTTTTGCCGGCGACTATCACGGCATGTTCGACGAAGTGCTGGTAAAAGGGTTCAAGAAAAACGGCGAACCGTTCTCGGTTCCCAGCGCCCCGGGCATTCCCCGCGAAAAAGCCGCCAATGTAGTCGTGCTCGAATACGGAACCGACGATTCGCTCCAATGGATTCGCAAGAATGCGAAAGACCTTGCGGCAGTCATCGTTGAACCGGTGCAGAGCCGCCATCCAAATTTGCAACCCGTCGCGTTTTTGAAAGAACTTCGCAAAATTACCGAAGTCTCTGACACTTGCTTCGTTTTCGATGAAGTTGTCACCGGTTTCCGCGTGCACCCCGCGGGCTGTCAGGCGCTATTTGATATTCGCGCAGACCTCGCTACCTACGGAAAAGTCCTCGCCGGCGGAATGCCGATCGGCGTTCTGGCTGGTAAAGCCAAGTACATGGATGCGCTCGACGGTGGCATGTGGCAGTACGGTGATGACTCCTACCCCGAAGTCGGCGTTACATTCATGGCCGGCACTTTCGTACGGCATCCGTTGGCGATGGCGGCGTGCAAAGCTGTCTTGTTGCACCTGAAACAATCCGGCCCCGCACTTCAGGAAAAATTGACAGCGCAGACCGTTTCGCTCGCTGCACGTCTGAACGCGCTTCTGCGGCAAAACCAGGTTCCGACTCACGTCGAACGATTCGCCAGCATCCTCTATTTTGGTTTTCCGCCGGATTTCCGATTCGGCAGTCTCTTTTTTTACAGCTTGCGCGAGAAAGGCATCCACGTACTGGAGAACTTCCCGTGCTTTTTGACTACCGAACACACGGACGCCGATCTCGATCGCATCGTCCGCGCCTTTGGTGAGACCATCGCTGAAATGCAAGACGGCGGCATTCTTCCCCAGCCGCAGGAAGCCGCTCCCATCCCTGAATTGGAGGCAGAACCTGTGGCAGTGGTGCGATCCCGCCTTACTGAGGCTCCGTTAACAGAATCACAACTCGAAATCCTCTTGGCAGCCCAGCTCAGCGCGGAGGCGAACTGCAGCTTCAATGAATCGTTCTCTGTGCACTTGCACGGCGAGCTGAATGAACCCATTTTGCACAAAGGCTTGAATACATTTATCGCGCGCCATGATGCGTTGCGAGTGACGTTCGCGCCGGATGGCGATAAACAATTTTTCGCTCCCGTGCTCTCGCTCGACTTGCCGCTCATAGATTTGTCGCAACTTGGGGCTACCGAACGCCAGAAACGCTTCGACGATTGGATTGCGAAGGATGCGCGCGATCCGTTCGATCTCACAAAAGGCCCGCTGGTTCGCGCTACTCTGTTCCGCTTTGCGCCGCTCCACCACGTCTTCGTTTTTACCTCTCATCACATCGTGTTCGATGGTTGGTCAACGAACGTTTTTCTGGACGAGCTCTCGCGTCTCTACAGTGCCGAAATCTCTGGAGCCACGGCGCAACTTGATTCGCATATGAGCTTTAGCGATTACGCTGGCGATCAGGAGCGCCACTTCCGTGGCCAGGAGGGCGCCGAAAACGAAGCCTATTGGACCAAGCAATTCGCGCAACTTCCGCCATCCTTGAATCTTCCGATTGACCGGCCCCGTCCGGCCCTAAAGAGCTTCGACGGCGCCACGTTGCGCAAGAAAATCGCTGCCGCAACCTACAAGACCATCCAGAAAGCGGGCGCTCATCAGAAGTGCACTCTTTTCGTCACCTTGCTTTCCGGATTTCACGCTTTGCTCAGTCGGCTTTCTGGTCAGGATGACGTCGTGGTCGGTATTCCCGCGGCGGGCCAGACCCTGATCGATGATCGCACTCTGGTAGGCCATTGCGTGAATTTCGTTCCGCTGCGCGGCGATCTTTCAAATGATCCGGCAATGTCCGAGTTTGTGCAGCAGATGCGCCAGACGCTTCTCGACGCCTACGACCATCAGAATTACACCTACGGCCGGCTGGTTCGTAAACTGGCCATCCCCCGCGATCCCGGCCGCCTTCCACTCTTGGAGGTACAATTCAATCTGGAAAAGGTTGGCGCGGGCGTGCAATTTTCCGGCTTGCGCGTCGAAGTGGATTCCAATCCAAAAAGTTTCGCCAACTTCGATCTGTTCTTGAATGTTGTCGAGAGTAAAGACGGTCTCACGCTCGATCTGGACTACAACACTGCCTTGCTCGACGAGTCCACCGTCGCTCGTTGGCTGGACTGCTACGAATCGCTACTCATGAGCTTTGCCGCGAACGAGACGGAAAAGGTATCCCGCCTATCCATCCTCTCGCCCGGCGATCGCGAACACCTCCTTAACACGCTAAATCAAACCGATGCTGACTATCCGCGCGATAAATGCGTGCACCAACTCTTCGAAGAGCAGGCGGCCCGGACTCCCGGAAAAGTTGCTCTGGAATTTGAGGAACAATCGCTCACCTATCAGCAATTGAACGAGCGTAGCAACCAGCTGGCAAATCACCTTCGCCAACAGGGTGTTCAGCCCGGCGATCTGGTCGGAATCTATATGGAGCGGTCGGCCGAAATGATCATCGCACTGCTCGGTTCCTGGAAGGCCGGGGCTGCCTACGTTCCTCTGGACCCGACATTTCCACGGGAACGTCTTGCATTCGTATTCGAAGACACCGCGGTCCCATTGATCCTCACCCAAGCCAGACTGCTGCCCGATCTTCCCACGTCAGATGCTCGCATCGTCTGCCTGGACCGGGATTCGAATATCATCGAAAAAGAAAGCGGTGCAAGTCCTCAGTTGAAGCCCGATCCTTCGCGCGCGGCATACACTATTTACACTTCCGGCTCGACTGGCAAGCCTAAGGGTGTAGTCGTCACTCATCAAAACGTGGTGAACTTGCTCAATTCCATGGCGAAAAAGCCTGGCTTAACGGAAAACGACGTTCTGGTTGCGGTCACCACCATTTCTTTTGACATTGCAGCGCTCGAAGTTTATCTGCCGCTCATCACTGGAGCAAAACTCATCTTCGCCAGCCGTCTGACGGCAAGTGACGGCCGCCAACTCATCAGCCTCCTGACTCGCACTAACGCCACTGTTATGCAGGCGACTCCCATCACTTTCCGCCTTCTTCTCGAAGCTGGCTGGAAGGGAACTCCGAAATTTACCGCTCTTTGCGGCGGGGAAGCGCTGTCGCGCGATCTTGCCGATCGCATTCTTGCCTGCGATGTTCCTCTCTGGAATATGTATGGCCCCACCGAAACAACAATTTGGTCGGCCAATTCTCAGGTTCTTCCTGGTACTGGCCCGGTAACTGTCGGCCCGCCAATAGACAACACTCAGTTCTATGTCCTCGACTCCAATGCACAACCTGTTCCCATGGGTGTTCCGGGCGAACTCTACATTGGTGGAGACGGAGTCGCGCGCGGTTATTACAAACGCCCGGATCTGACGACCGAACGTTTCATGCCCGATCCATTCCGCGATGCTCCCGGCGCGCGCATGTATCGCACCGGCGATCTAGTTCGGCGTCTGCCATCGGGTGATTTGGAATTCCTCGGCCGCCTGGATAGCCAGATCAAGCTGCGCGGCTTCCGCATCGAGCTCGGTGAAATCGAAAGCGCGCTTGCCCAGCATCCGTCGGTAAAGCAAGCCATCGTTGTCGTTCGCGAAGACGTTCCAGGCGATAAGCGCCTTGTGGCTTATCTCCTTCCGAACGCCGGTGGAATTCCAGCCGCCGGTCAGCTCCGTACTTTCTTGCTCACAACTTTGCCGGACTATATGGTTCCCTCCGGCTTCATCACCATTACCGCCATTCCGCTCACTCCCAATGGCAAAGTCGATCGCAAAGCTCTTCCGGCCCCGGATTGGGCCAACCAGTCCCGCGCAACTTCCTATGTCGAGCCCCGCAACGCCACGGAAAAACAAATGGCTGACATCTGGGCGGAAGTTCTGCGGCTTGAAAAAGTCGGTATAAACGACAATCTCTTTGAACTCGGCGCCGACTCTTTGCACGTCTTTCAAATCGTCGCTCGCGCCAACAAAGCCGGCCTGGACGTCAAGCCTCGCCAGATATTGCAATTCCGCACCATTAGCGGCATCTTGGCAGAGCTGGACAAAACCCGCGGCGTTGCTTCGCAGGCGCCGGTTCTGGCTCCGGTTTCACGTTCCAGATACCGGCTGGTCCGCTAGACGACATGGAGTAATCAACCTTTGCCCCCGTTGCACGATCCTAGAGAACTGGATTTGTTCGAAGTCGGCGCGGGCTCCCCTGACGCGAATTCTCAGGCGTCCTCCGATATCTATGCGTTTCCTCTTTCGCCTGCCCAGGAGCGAATTTGGCTGGCTTGTAAAGCCAATCCGCTCTCCACGACTTATAACGGTTCTTTTCGCATCAATCTGGCCGGCGCGGTTGATCCGCTCATCCTCGAAAAATCGATCAACGAGATCGTTCTTCGCCATGAAATCCTTCGCGCCAACGTTGAGGAAATTGATGGCCGCCCTCTCCAGGTCATCGCTGCGTCTCTAACCGTTTCCCTCCAGCAGACCGACTTGCGAAATGTTCCCGGCGAGCGCCGCGAAGCGGAGTTGGACCGCCTGTCACTCGAAGAAGCGCGACGAACGTTCGATCTTCCGCACGATCCCCTGATTCGTGTTGGTTTGATTCGCATGGAGGATCAGCGCTACGTCCTAGCCCTCACGATTCACCAGATTATTTGCGATGGATGGTCCATCGGTCTGATCATGGAAGAACTGCAGCAGCTTTACGCCGCTTTCTCTCAAGGACTATCCGACCCTCTTCCTCCCATTTCCGTTCATTTTGCCGACTACGTCGTCTGGCAACAAGAGATGGCGCGTCGTCCTGAGATCGAACAGCAGCTTGCCTACTGGAAAAAGAAGCTCCGCCGCTATCGTCGTTTGGAAGTAGTTCCGGATTTTCCGGGTGCCGATCGCGCTTCCACCGACGCTCAAATTATTTCTCATCTGCTGCCCCGCGCGTTGACCGATCGTTTACGGGACTACAGCAATGCGCAAGGCGGCACATTTTTTATCACCACTCTCGCCGCCTTTTTGGCTTTTTTGCATCGCCTGACCGGCGAACGGGACTTGTCCGTCGGCTCTCCCCTTGCCGGCCGCAACCGTACCGAACTCGAGAACCTCATCGGCCAGTTCGTAAACCACATTGTTTTTCGTGCCGAGATTGATGGTGACCCAACATTTGAAGAATTTCTCCCGCACGTCCGCGACGCGGTCTGGGAGGCTTTCTCCAACCAAGACGTGCCGTTCGAATCCGTCGTAAAGAGCCTGCGTCCCGGCGTGGATATTGCCCAAAATCCTTTTTTTCGCATCAATTTTATCTGCCAACGCGAATACGGCCGTGCAGCCACGTTCAACTTCGATTTTGCTGGCATTCGAATGTCCACCATGCCCTCCAAATCGCAGGGCGCTTTATACGACCTGAATTTTTTCCTGGTTGAACGCGAAGCTGGATGGCGGCTTTCCCTTGAATATAAGACTCATCTTTACAGCGCCACGACTGCCAACGCGCTTCTCGACAATTTCAAGCGGGTCTTGGAAGTTCTTGGCCAGACTCCTCAGAGCAAACTCTCCGATCTGAGTCTCGGGAATCTTCCGCTACATTTACAGGCGCCTGTCCGCCCGGTCGGATCCTCCGAACTTGACGTTTACGCTATGCCGGCAAGCCCGGTTCAGGAACGCTTTTGGCTCCTCTCTCAAATCGAACGGAATAACGCGGCGTTTCACATGCCTGCAATGGTCCGGATTTCCGGCCCGCTCGATGTTCAGGCCCTCGAAAAAAGCTTTCAAACCGTGATTCAGCGGCATGAAACATTACGCACTACTTTCGAGGAAATCGACAAGGAAGTCGTTCAGATTGTTTCGCCCGCCAAACCCTTTGTACTTCCCGTCGCCGACTTGCAAGACGCTCCGGAGTTCCAAAGAGATGAGCGTCTGAACGCTTTGATTCGTGAAGAATCGTTAAAACCGCTCGACTTGACCACTGGCCCGCTCTTTCGCGCTTTTTTATTCGTTCTTGGCCCAGGCGACTTCGTTTTGCTGACGAATATCCACCACGTTCTCGCCGATGGATGGTCCAATCGAATTTTGCAGGAAGATCTTTGGTCCGCATATTCTCAGCTTTCCAACGGCAAAACTCCTCAGCTGCCTCCGCTTCCAATCCAATACAGCGATTATTCCGCGTGGCTCAAAGATTGGCTGGATTCTACCGATGCCAGGGAATACCTCGAATTTTGGACCAAACAGCTCGAAGGCGATCTCCCGGTCGTCAATTTCCCTACCGATCGTCCGCCCACCCTTCGTCCCGCCTCGCACGGTGCTTTGGAGACCTTGCTTCTCCCCGAGGATCTCACCCAGGCGCTCAAGAAACTTTCGCAGTCCCGCAATTCCACTTTGTTTACCACCCTTCTGGCGGGCTTTGGCACCTTGCTGGCTCGCTCGTCCAATCAGCATGACCTCATTGTCGGTTCTCCTTTTGCCAATCGTCGTCAGGAGACCGAACAGTTGATTGGTCCTTTTGCTGGTCCGCTTTGTTTGCGTTTGGATTTTTCCGGCGCGCCAACTCTCAGTGAAGTTTTGACGCGCGTCAACGAAGGAACCCTCAGTGCCTTAAGCCACGCCGAACTGCCATTCGAAATTCTCGTGGATCGCGTCAAAATGCGCACCATCAACGGCCGTAAGCCAATCTTCCAGTTTTATTTTCTTTACCAGACCGCTTTTCTTCAGCCACGTCAGGAAGGGCCGCTCACCATCTTGCCCCTCCCGACCATTAGCCTCGGCATTCCTTTCGAGTTGCAGCTCGGCATGATTGAGCGGAAGGAAGGCATTCGCGCCCAACTCGAATATAATCCGGATATTTACGACGCCCAGTCCATACGCCAGATCCTCGCCGACTATCTCCAGATTCTAGAAGCTTTCGTTTCGCAGCCTGATGTTAAAATGGACGAGATTCACGTTTCCCGCGTCGCTCAAGCACCTCTGGCGTCGGAAAATCTTCCTCACCAATATGAATTCGCCGCTCCTCAAACCGAAACCGAAAAAGCTCTGGCCACGATCTGGGCGGATGTCCTCTCGGCTCGTCCCATCGGCCGCGATCAGGACTATTTCGACCTGGGTGGCAATTCGCTGCTCGCTACGCGCCTTTTTGCCGAGATCGATCGCGTCTTTCATATCCACCTGCCAATTTCCACTCTGTTTTACGCGAAGACCATCGCCGAATTTGCCGCTCTCATAGAGAAGCAGCATTCGGGCGAGTCTTGGTCATCGCTGGTCCCTATACAACCCAACGGCTCGCGCATTCCATTCTTTTGCGTGCACGGAGGCGGTGGAAACGTTCTGATTTATCGCGACCTCTCTCGTCATCTCGGCCCGGACCAGCCGTTTTACGGTTTGCAGTCTCAAGGTCTCGATGGCAAGCGCGATCTCTTGCCAAGAATTGAGGCCATGGCCTCGCTTTATATTGAGGAAATCAAAAACGTCCAGCCGCACGGTCCGTACTATCTCGGTGGCTATTGTCTTGGCGGCACCATCGCTCTCGAGATGGCTCAGCAGTTGCGCGCCACCGGCCAGGAAGTTGCCATCGTCGCGCTTTTCGACACTGTGAATTGGATGCGCCTGCGGAAGCGCAATTCGATCGACCTCCTGCGCTATCACGTTGAGCGCATTTATTTTCACTTCAAGAATTTCTTGCTTCTGGATTTCCGTGGCATGCGCCGGTTTCTAAGGGAGAAATGGAAAGTTCTGCAGAGCCGCACCACCGTCTGGAAGGGCTCTCTGCTTTCTCGCTTTAGCGGAAATGCAGTTAACAACACCTCAGAATCCCAATTGCTTTCCATGCTCTGGAAGGTAAATGACGAAGCTTCGCTTGCTTACATCCCCAAGCCCTATCTCGGCCGCATCGCCGATTTCCGCCCAAGGGATCAATACGGTCTCTACCTGGAGCCTGGTGTCAACTGGGACGGCGTTGCCCTCGGGCCGCTCGACGAGCACGTGTTGCCGGTCTATCCAGCTGGCATGTTGCTGGAGCCGTTCGTGAAAGATCTCGCCGAAGCGTTGCAACAAGCCATCGAACGCGCAAACGTAGACATTCCTTGAAATCGTTCTATCAGCCAATATTTACTGCGCCGTTCGAACCAACCCGAGCCTCCGAAACCATCCCTGTGCATATGCGTTCAGGTACATCCACGCTCCCAAAGCTGCGCCTGAGGTATTCGTTATCAGGTCGGTGGTGCCCGAGATGCGCGTTGGCATATACGCTTGCAGAATTTCGATCGTCAAACTCACGCCAAACCCGAGTATCGTCGCGTACACCAGGGAATGCTTCATTCCGATTCGCCACGCGAACAACGCGCAGAAGCAAAATCCCAACGGGACTAACCCGAATACGTTGATTGCCACGTCCTGTACATATTCCCAATTCGCGCGGTACTCACGCCAAAACGGAACCAGAAATCCCGGCTGCATAATAAAGTAATGATTCGGGATCTCTAGGTCGCTGCCCGATTTTCCAAAATCATGCAGAATCGCGCCGCTCCTTTCGTCGAACCGGTATAAGGCGACGGGTCCGTGCTCATTTCCTCCAAATTCATCTTTGTTCTTCTGCCACGCGCGGTAATCGCGTGCAATTTCATCGGGGCGCAGCGCGTGATCATAAAGCGCTAGTCCCCCTATCGTCCCGCTCCAACTTGAATTTCCGTACGGCGAAGTCCCTAGGACCAAACTCCCGGCAAAGTCCGATCCGCGCAAATCGGCGTTTTTCGCCGTCTCTCGCATTACCCCATTCGCGTAAATATTCAGCACCCCGCCGGAGGAGGTCAGCGTGACCAGAATCCACTGCCCTCTTTGCAAGGCATGATCGAGGAACACACTTCGCTGATTTTTGCGGTTATAGGCCGGGCCAAACGAACGCGTGAACGCCAGGTCATCTATGCTTTGCCGCAATTGAATCCAGTTGGAAGCTTGCGGATTGTAAAACGACAGAATCGTTCCGGCATCCGAGGCGCGTCCCGGCTTCAGCCAAATCTCCAGGCCGCAGCCGTTGGCTGTGTCCGTCGCCATTCCCGCAAATGGATTCTTGCTGATCACCATTCCGTGATCGCCAAAGGACAACCCAGCCCCGTCGGGATTCCACGCTACGTTGTTCTCTGGGTGGAACGAAAACGGCCACAAACCGGCGTTCAGCGTTGTTATCAGCACCAGCACGCAAGACGCGGCAAGTAGTATCTTTAATCCTGAATTGGCCGGTTCGATTCTCTCAGTCAATTTAGTTGGCTCTGCCGTGCTCGTGATCCGTTCGCTTCACTCTGGTCTCTTCGGTTGCGGTCTTCGCGAAAATCCATCGCTCCGACACTGGTATTCTTTGAATTGACGGGGAACTTTCTCACCTGCTACGCAACTGGAAATACAATCCGCTATACGCAGGAAAAGATGCCTCTGGATGAAAAGGAATTCGACCATGTCGAGTGGGTACCTGCCATTCGTCAATTGGCTCGTATCCCAGCTTATGGATCGAACTCACGAACTCGCGGCGATTGTATACATGCAATGGATGGAATGCGACTCCTCCATTTTGCAGTGTAACGTAGGGCTCGCCGTCGTACAGCGGCACCTTGTTCAGGATGAGATGGCGCGGCAGTGCACGAAGATCGGCCAGAGCCTCGGCAAGTGGCGGCGATTCAACGTAGTGCAGGGATCCTGCAGCCAGAAAAATTATTGCCCCATCCGCTTCGCGGAAGTCTGTTGTGAATTTCAGACGACAGCTTTCATTTCTTTCTCTCGCCAGTTCTTCTCCCGCCTTCGCTATCACCGGAACTTCGCACACGGTCCAGGAAAAATCCTTTGGGTACTCGATGAAGTTCCCATACGAATAAAAATGATGTCCACGATGCCCACCGAAATCAAATACTCGGCAGCCTCCGCCGATGAGCGGTCGCAGCCAGAACAGGACCGGATAGTCCTCCGGGTAGACGCGCACCAGACGGTCCCGGTACAAGTCAACCAACTCTTCGTGATTAAAACCGACTTTCTTGGTCTTGGGCGCCGCACGCAGCGCCTCGTTGAAGCTGCCATACACTCCCCGGAACATCCCACTGCCCGCCGTGGAAAACAATCTCTCGTAATACGCTCTTAACACTGATCTCAGAACTGGCACCGATTGAATTTCGACGGAAAGCTCTCGCAGGGTAATCATGATGCACCGGCTGAATCGCCGATTCGATTTTCGAACCGGATCTTGCTTGGCGAAATGTTGCGGGCCGGGCTTGGTTCACTAGGCTAGGCGTGTTTCCTTATCTTCTTATATGTTTTAGTCGCCCATACTCCTGGAGCAACGGCGGCCGACTTCACCGAATCCAGCCATTCCGACCGCCCGGGTGGTGTTGGATTTATTCCCATTCGACGCAAGACAAAATTTGCGCGATACGTATTCGCCTTCAATGAATCCTTAAATTGAAAATTGACGCTCAACGAAATGGAAACGTTGTCGTGATTCTCCAGCCAGTGCGGCGCGTTCACCGGAATGTGCACGCCGCTTCCCGGACGCATCACATAGGATCTTGCCCGGCTCTGCATCTGCGCTTTATAGTCGGCCGAACTCGAGTCCACAGACCAGAACCGTTCCAGTTCTTCTTCCGACAGAATCTCCCGGTCATTCTGGTCGAAAACGTGAATCGTTTTTTCCCCTCGGATTTGCAGCAAAAAGTTGCATTCGCGGTCGATGTGGTATGGAGTCTTCCGGTTCGGCGAAGTCACGAAAATAATGATGTCCTCCACCATGATTTTCCGTTCCAGCCTGTCGCCGATCATTTCCTTGATCTCCGTCAGGCCCTTGTCCAGAAACAGCCGGTACTCTGGATCGCGCTGCGCCGCGCGAAAAATAAACCACGCCGAACATTCTTCGATCCGGTGAATTGTCTCTGCCGGTGAAAACGGATGGTCGGGGTTGTGAATCCACTTTTGGTTTACGTCAATTTCTCCGTTGTTGTAATAAATATCGTCCGGCCGTTGCTTCCTGGTCCGCTCCGCCAGTTCCACCAGCGCCGGAAGCTTGAATAAGGGATGGTTCGCCAATTCGTGTTGTATTTCGAAGCTTTTCCTGTCGAATTTCTGCCGGAATTCTTCAGCGTCAATCTTGATCCAGCGCGCGCTTGCTTCGCTCTTGCTTTGGACTGAACTCGCCATGACGCTTTATCCTCAATGGGTCGCAGCTAAAATCACGCCCACTCACACACTTTCGTCGTCCGTTGCACTATTTCCTTTCCCGTGTCGTCGGCACGGACGGGCTCATTCGAAACCGCGACAGCGCTTCGCCAAGGTTCTGAATAAATGCTTCCGACTGGAACACGTCTCCATCTTGCCGGGCGCTGGCCGGCGGCGCGATTGGCTCTACTTCGTCCAGCTGAAATTCCCTCGCGACATCTTCAATCACTTTCGGCTCAACAACTTGTTTTTGATCCACGAATGAATTAATCAGCGCGTGTTCGCACAACAGATTGATTACCCTGGGTATCCCCATCGAATAGAGATGCACCGCGTCCATCGCTTTGGCCGAGAATATCGTGGACTGCGCGGGCGCTCCTGCGATACGCAGACGCTCCTGAATATAGTCATGCGTCTGTTCGTTGGACATCGGCATTGTTCTGCAGCGCAGCGTAATTCGTTGCCGTAATTGCCGCAATTGCGGGAGCTTTAACTTATCTTCAAGTTCTGGCTGCCCCGACAACACGATTTGCAACAGTTTTTCCGTCGAAGTCTCCAGATTCGTCAGCAGCCGGATCTCTTCCAGCACAGGAAACGTCAGATTCTGCGCTTCGTCTACGATCAGTACCGCCGTTTCTCCGGCGCGATATCGGTCCAGCAGCCAGTGGTTCAGCTTCATCAACTGCTGGCTTTTTGACCGGTTGTCACACTGAATATCGAACTCTGCGAGAATAAAGTCGAATAACTGGCTCGAGTTCATCCGCGAATTGAACAAGAATGCCGTCTTTGTCCGTTTTAAGTGCAGCCAGTCCAGCAGCCGGTTCACCAGCGTCGTCTTTCCAGTTCCCACTTCACCGGTCAGCGTGATGAATCCTTTACGCGTCTGGATTCCGTACATCAGCCCGGAAAGCGCCTCCTCGATCTGTTTCGTCAGAAACAGATAGCGCGGATCCGGGTTGACGTTGAAGGGGTTTTCTTTCAACCCAAAGAAGCTTTTGTACATGATCTTGTGATCGTCTCCGTCGATCCTTGGTCTTTACCGGCTCTTCTCCGTCTTCCTAACGCAGAACAAACGGGCGCGCATGCCAGCTTAGTCCTAGCGAGATCTGATGAGTCGTAAAGCTCGGCGCGCAACTGGTTCCCGTGCACACCGTGGCATTGGCCTTCTCATAGTAAGCCGTGTACCCTAGCGAAAAATTTGCGTTCCGCCCCAGCGCTCGAGCCACCGAAGCTCCGCCATACAGTGTGTCGTAGTTCGAATTAAGACCGATCTGGCCACTGTTCTGGCTACCGTTCAGAGTCTCATTCCTTGAAAATCCAAGGTTTGCGTTCCCACTCCACACTCGCGTCAACCTTCGCGAGCCACTGGCCGTAACCTGGTCTGTAGTTGATCCTACAAACACGCCGCTGCCCGGCGTCACCCCGTGGAAGTAATTCACCGACAAACTTCCTTTCTGCAGCGTATATGTCAATGTCGCGCTGCCCGTTCCTGCCACGTAGCGGGTCGTGTTTCCCGTTCCTTGCGGAATTCGGAGGTGCGAGATTTCTGGCCCTCCGGTAAGCTGCAATGCCAAGCGTCCAGTAATCTTTCTGCCGTACGCTAGCTGAATTGATTGGTCGCCAATCGCTTCCGGCGTTCCAATGTAATGATAAGAACTATACCGGTACACCACGCCAATCGTGTCCAGCCGGCTGATCTGATAGTTGTAGCCGACACTGCCAATATAATCGTTGCTTTCGATGTTGCCAGGGTCCGTGAACCGCAAAATACTGTAAATTCCGCCAAACGTCAGCGAACTCCTCTTACTCAGCACGTAATTCAATTGCACCCCAGCAGTATTGGTATACCGCGGCCCGATCGCGCTGAAGATCGACTGACCCGGATTGAACTGCCCTCCCAGGCCCGTGCTCGGCACTCCTAACGTGCCTCCAATCCCTGGCGACCCTAATCCGGTGCCGGCGCCAAATCCGAATTGCGACTGGGGAAGATACGCAAACTCATCCAGCAATGTCAGTTGCCAGCGCTCCCAGTTAAATGCCTGTGTTGCGCTGAATTGCTGAAACCAGCTATTTCCAACGGTAGAATCCGTCGAGAAATCTCCGCCCCCGGAATAGTTCAGCATCAGTTGCGATCGGCTCCAATTTTCCAGTAGGCTCAGATTTCCAGCGATATAATTATTCGAACTCCAGCTGCTGCCGCCGCCTAGCGTGTTTCCATTCGACTGAAGAAAATTGTAGTAGGACACGCCTGGCACCCAATAGCTGTGCCTCTCCAGCTGCGTTCCCACTGTCGGTTGCTGAATCCCTGTAAGAGGCCGCTCATCCGGCTGCAAGGTATCGGCCGGAGTCTGGTTCTGATCCTGATCTTCAGTGCCGATCGGTCCATAGGTTTTGGCTGCCGGCTTAGGCTTATCCTCTTGCGGAGGTTGCGTATCCTGCGCCCTTCCCGCTCCCGCAAACCACAACAAGGCCAGCGACAAAATTGAAACTTTCATGATCATTAGACGATTTTTCATAAGCCCTCTTATGGCACCACGATCGTATCGCCGGGCTGGAGCGTGATATTCTCGTCGGGTCGTTTACCCTTGACCACATCGTTGTAGTTAAAGGGATACTTGGTCTGCTTGCCGCCTTCATTTCGCAGAATATAGATATTCTTGGTCCGCGCGAATTGCGTAAACCCGCCTGCGCTCGTCACTGCTTGTAGTACCGTCATGTTCGGCAACAACGGATACGCGCCAGGCTTCGATACTTCGCCGGTGGCGTATATTCTTCGGCTGTTAATCTCCGTCACGCTCACCGTCACCTGCGGACTGTTGATGAATTTTTTCAGACCTTCGGTGATGTTGTTCGCCAGCTCCATCGCTGTCAAGCCGGCCGCTTGCACATCGTTCAACAGCGGAAGTGAAATCTTCCCGTCGGGTCGCACCGGAACTGCTCTCGAAATTTCCGCCTCTTTCCAGACGTCAATTCGCAGCACGTCTTGCGGACCAATCTTATAGCTCGAATCCGGTGCTCCCGCCGATTGCGGCGCCGCTTGTGCCGGTTTACTGGTGCTCTTGCCCGCATCCTGCGCTGGCGTACTCCCGGCCCACAGCATCATCGTCCCCAGCCCTATCCATAGCAACGCTCTCATCACTCTTCTCCCGGCAATCTCTTGAATTGGGGCCCGTCTACTTCCATCTGCTTTATTTTATACAGCAAAGCCTTATAACTGACCTGCAACTCTCTCGCTGCTTGTTTGCGGTTCCAGTGGGTTCTCTCCAGCGCCTTCAAAATCAGTTCTCGCTCCGCGACCCGCGAAGCTTCTTTCGCAACCACTTTCAGTGACTCATTCCTGGCCAGTGGCGCCGCTTTATTTGCTCCCTGACTGGACCTGTGCAATTCATTCATCGCTGCTCGTGATTGTCCCAACGCCACTATTTTCCGCGCAAGATTCCCCAGCTCCCTGATGTTTCCGGGCCAGTCGTGGGTCCGCAGAAGTTCTTCCTCTTCCTGGCTTAATACCGGCGTCCGCTTTCCCGCCTCCAGCGCATGCTTCTCCAGGAAGTATTCCGCCAGAACCGCGATATCTTGTCTCCGCTCCCGCAATGGCGGCAGTTTTATGCACACGCCATTGATCCGGAAATAAAGTTCGCGGCGAAATCTTCCCAGCCCAATCTCACGGTCTATATTCCGGGTGGTCGTAGAAATCAACCGAAAGCCGATCTGCCCGCCCGAAACCATTTCTCGTCCCTGCAGCATTGCCAACAGCACCCTCTGACAATCTAAGTCAAGTTCGTCAATGCCATCCAAAAATAGTGTCCCCGAACTTTCCTGAGGCTCCCCTTCCCAATTTCCCAGGGAACTTTTGACGCGGGCCAGCAATTCTCCTGGTTGCAGCGCAGTGCAGCTCAATTTCACCAATGGCAGCTCTCGCATTGCCGACAATTGGTGAATCAGCCTCCCGTACACGTCTTTCCCCGTGCCACTATCACCTTGCAGCAACACCGGAATGTCGGTACGCGAAATCTCCCCGACGATCGCGTTCACCGACAGAATCGCCTCGGACTGGCCATAGACAAAGCCAGCTTCGCTTACCAGCTCAAACGCTCGATTTACACCAGTAACCATAGGGTTCCAACGCTTATTCAGCAACTCCCTCGCCAAGCGGTTGTTTCGCCGAGACCCCTATATCTAGAATAACCTTAATGATTACAATAAGTTGCCGATAGCCATGCTTTCTACCTGTTTCCTCGTACTCAATCCCTGTCCCTTCGACATTCCACGAAGTGGCAAAACTTTATCTCTCTTCGACCAGAGACACCACTCTCACAGTGCAAAATCGATAGCTTACTATATTAGAATCAGTTAGTTACAGCAAGGCGATGCCTATTCCTCGCCCACCGAGAAATACGCGCAGTCGGGATGAATGAATGCCAATGCACTCACGCTGGCCTCTGGGTCCATCATGAACCCTTCCGTCAACTCCACGCCAATCTCTTCCGGTTTCAACAACTTCCACAGGCCTGCCTGATCTTCCAGGTCCGGACACGCCGGATACCCGAAGCTATACCGCTTGCCCCTGTATCGCGATGTAAATCGCTGCGCCATCGTCATCTCCGGCGGGTCCGGAAATCCCCAATCCTCCCGAATCCTCCGGTGCAGCCACTCCGCACACGCCTCGGCCGTTTCAATCGCCAACGACTGCAATCCGTGCGATCGGAAATAATATCCCGCATTCTTCGCTGCCTCCGACCGCTCCCGTACTCCTTCGCCGGCAGTCACCACGAACAAGGCTACATGGTCGCGCTTTCCATCTTGCGCAGGCAGAACGTAGTCACTCAAGCACAGCCGATCCCCAACTTTTTGTCTTTTCAATTTCCACGTGTTCGCGGGGGAACTCTCGCCCGGAGCGAATACATGCAACTGCTCGCCATCCGCTTCCGCTTCGAAAAACTGCCAGACCGCTCGCACCTTCATGAACTTCGCCGCTTCTTCTTTCACTTCTTCCATGGCCGCGAAGAGTTCCACCGCTTTCGGCTCCCGCGCCGCAAGCTGCTGCTCAAAATTTCCTCGATAGCCCAGGTGCCGCCCAAACAACATGAATGGATTGATGTAACTCCACAATTCGTGCAAATCCGGCACCAGCCGCGCTTTGCGGTCCAGATAGCCAACTGCCTCGATCGGTAAATCAGTGCGAACCTTCGGCGAACGCGTCACCGCCGGCAGCTCTTTCACCGTCACCGTGGTCGTGACGCTTAGTCCAGCCGCTGCTTCGCCATTCGAACGCAGCACTGTCTCGCGCGTCGCCGGATCCATCAACTCATTCATCAACCGCAAACCGGTCATCGCGTCTTTCGCGTAGCACACTGCATTTCCGTAACTCGGCGCGATTTTTGTCTGCGTGAATTTCCCGGACAGCGCCGCTCCACCCACCAGCAGCGGAATCGAAATCCCAGCGTCCTTCAAGTCATTCGCGGTAATCACCATCTGCTGCGCGCTTTTCACCAGCAAACCAGATAGCCCGATAGCGTCCGGATGATGCTGTTGATACGCCTTGATCAATTCTTCCGGGGGCACTTTGATTCCGAGATTCACCACATCATAGCCGTTGTTCTTCAAAATAATCTCAACCAGGTTTTTTCCGATGTCGTGCACATCGCCCTTCACCGTCGCCAACACGATTCGCCCGCGCTTTGCCGTGTCCGCTTTTTCCATGAACTGCTCCAGGTGATTGACTGAAGCCTTCATCGCTTCCGCGGACTGCAGCACTTCCGCCACGATCAACTCATTGGCATTGAATAGCCGGCCAACTTCAGACATTCCCGCCATCAGCGGGCCGTTGATGATGTCCAACGGGGCGGCGCCTTCCGCGCGCTTTTTCTCCAAGTCCTCGATCAGCCCGTCTCGCGTGCCTTCGATAATGTAGTTCGCCAGCCGCTGATCGAGCGGCAAATCCTTTGCGCGTACTTTGTCTTTTTTCTTCGCGGTCCGAAAATGTTCCGTAATCGCTGCAATATGAAATTGATTGATCGCCGCGCGCTGCTCCTTGTTCTGCTCGCGCCAATCCGCCGGAGCGTTCTTCAACAATTCCGCTCGTGGATTATCCGTATCCACTTTTTTCGGTGGGTGCTGAAACAGCAGATTCTCCGCTAACTCCCGTTCCTGCTCTGGAATCAATGCAAACCGCTCCAGTTTTTCCGTATTCACAATCGCCAAATCCAGTCCCGCTTTTGTGCAGTAATACAGAAAAACCGAATTCACCACTTCCCGCGCGCCTGCTGGCAATCCGAATGACACATTGGAGATTCCCAGAATCGTCCGTACATTCGGCAACGCTTGCTTGATGGCCCGAATCCCTTCAACCGTCTCCACCGCGCCGCCGATGTAATTTTCGTCGCCCGTAGCGCAAGGAAACACCAGCGGATCGAAAATAACGTCTTCAGCTGCCAGTTTGTATTTCGTCGTCAGCAACTCAAAAGACCTTTTCGCGATTTCCAGCTTCCGTTCCCGCGTGAACGCCTGAGCCTGCAGTTTGTCCTCGTCAATGCAGCCCACCACCACTGCCGCGCCGTAGTCATGCGCAATCGGCACCACCTTCTCGAACTTTTCCTCGCCATCCTCCAGATTGATCGAGTTGATGATCGCTTTCCCCTGGCAATAGGTCAGTGCCTGTTCCACCGCCGCAGGATCGGTCGTATCCACCATCACCGGCGCTTTCACTTTCCGTATCAGCTTTTCGTAAAACGATGGAATATCCTTGCGTTCATCGCGGTCAGTGCTCTGCAGACACACATCCACGATTTGCGCACCGCCCTTCACCTGCCGTCGCGCAATTTCGCTCGCCTCTTCCCACTTTTCTTCCGCCACCAGATTCTTGAACAGCCGTGACCCGATCACGTTCGTCCGCTCGCCCACCAGCAGCGGCCGCGTACTTTCCTCCGCCTCCGCCGTTTCAATTCCCGAATAGACCGCGCGGTGCGCCTCCTGTGGCAGCGCACGCGGTTTTTTCCCCTCCACCATCTGCGCAATCGCTGCGATGTGCTTCTCCGTAGTTCCGCAGCATCCGCCCACCAGGTTCAACCATCCGTGGTCTACGAATTTTTCCAGCTGCGCCGCGAGCGACGACGGCGTCTCCAGATATTTCCCCTCTTCATCGGGTAATCCCGCGTTCGGATAGCACGAAACAAACTCTCCCGTCGAAGCGCTCAGCGTTCGAATGTGGTCCGTCATGAATTCTGGACCGGTCGCGCAGTTCATCCCAAACGCCAGTGGCTTCGCATGTCGCAGCGATGCCCACATCGCCTCCACCGTCTGCCCCGCAAGCATCGTTCCCATCGGCTCAATCGTCACCGACACAATCACCGGTATCTGGCTTTCAATCTCTTTCGACAACTTTTCAATCGCCAGCAGCGCCGCCTTGATATTCCGCGTGTCCTGGCACGTTTCCACCAACAACAAATCCGCCCCGCCTTCCACCAATCCCTTGGCCTGCACGTAGTAATTTTCCCGCAGCCCTTCGAACGTCACTCCACCTGTCACCGTTATCGCCTTTGTCGTTGGCCCCATCGACCCGGCCACAAACCTCGGCTTCGCCGCTGATTGAAACTCATCAGCCGCTGCCCGCGCCAATTCCGCCGCCTTCTTGTTTAACTCCTGCGCTTCCGCCTGCAGCCCATACTCCGCCAGCACCAGCGGCGTGCCGCCAAAACTGTTTGTCTCTACAATGTCCGCGCCAGCCGCAAAGTATTTGCGGTGAATATCCAGCACCACGTCCGGCCGCGTTCGAACCAGCACTTCGTTACACCCCTCCAGCGCAGCTCCGCCGAAGTCCACAGCCGTCAGCTCGCGCTGCTGCAGCATCGTCCCCATCGCGCCATCCAGCACGAGGACACGTTGTCCCAGCAGCTCCCGTAACTCCTTGCCAATTTCCTTGAAGTTTCGCATCCCAGATCTTGTAGCGCAGACAATCTTTTCTGCGCCTCTTATGTCGGTAGGTGAATCGAAGGTCGTTGCTCCTTGGGGCCCTGCAGCCGGTCCGTCTCTCGTTTATTGCTCGGGATGACGGCCGACCCCTCCATTTTACGCGGCTTTCGCTCAAGAATCGAATCACATTCGAGGAAGCCTTGCCTCGACAAAAACCCACCGTTATTCACAAAAACCGCCGTCATTCCGCCTGCCCCGCTCCTCGCCGGAGCGCAGCGACCGAAGTTTCCGACCTTGTCGGAAGGAATCTCTCTTTCTTTCCAGAGTGCCACCTAGGTTCGAACCGCCGCCCAAAAGACACCCAACTTGTCAGTATCAATTCGTGAACAACTCGTTCAAACCCCTTGCCCGTTCGGCCAGTTTTCACTACCCTGACAACGGTGGCTACAAAACGTTCATCCGCACCTAAGCTCTCCATCTGCCTTCTCTCGCCGCACCCATTGGTGCTGAGCGAGTTCGAACGCATTCTTTCCAAGCCCGATTTCAAAGTCATCTCTAAGCAGCTCGAATCCACTCTCGCTCCCGACCTTCGCTCGTTCGAACCGCCTAAAGCCCAGGTCTACGTCATTGACGCTCACGCCGCTCGTCAAGCTACCGGCGCGTTGCTCTCCAATATTCTCGAACGCCACCCCGATGCCCGCCTCATCGTCGTTGGTGAAGCTCATCAGGACGCCAACAGCTTCTCTCTGCTCCGCCTCGGTGTAAAAGGCATTCTCACTTACACCGAAGCTCGCGATCAGCTCATCCGCGCTCTGCCACTTGTCGCGACTGGCGGCTTCTGGGTACCACGCACCGTTCTCTCCGGCTTCGTGGACTCCATCCTTTCCGGGCAAACTCGCCGTCTCAAATCCGACTCCGTCGCCAATCTCAGTCGCCGCGAACAGGAAGTCCTCGACTCTCTTCTTGAGAATCTTTCCAACAAGGAAATCGCCAGCAAACTCAACATCGCCGAACGCACCGTAAAATTCCACGTCTCCAATCTCCTAAACAAATTCGGAGTACGCCGCCGCGCCGACCTCATCCTCCTGACCTTCCAACGCCGCATGGCACCCGACGCCTGATTTTTCGTGCTTTGGACTGCGGCGGCTTGACGCCGCATTTTCGGGGCGCAATATCTCGACCGTCTTCCGTCAGAAACCGATTACTGATTACCGATAACTGATTGCTTCCCAGCGCTTTACTCCCCATCCGCTCCCCCATTACACTTTCTCCTCAACCATCTATGGCCCATCCACGCCACAACCCTCTCGCCCTCATCGATCCCAAACTCTCCGTCGTCATTCCCGTTTACAACGAACGCGCCACCATCGACGAAATCCTTCGCCGCGTCATCGAAACTGAGCCTCGCAAGGAAATCATTCTCGTAGACGATTGCTCCACCGACGGCACTCGCCAGATCCTGGAAAAAATGCTTCAACTGCAAAACTCCGGCGAATCCTTCGCTCCCGCCATGGATGGAGCCGACCCCGTCGCCCTCCGCGACCTTCGCATCTTGTTCCAAACGCAAAATCAAGGCAAAGGAGCAGCCCTCCGCCGCGGCTTCGCCGAACTCACCGGCGACATCGTTCTCGTCCAGGACGCCGACCTCGAATACGATCCGCGCGACTACGGCAAACTTCTCGAACCCATCCTCGACGGCCGTGCCGATGTAGTTTTCGGCTCCCGTTTCCTCGGTGGCCCCCAACGTGTCCACTATTTCTGGCACTACGTCGCCAACAAGATGCTCACTCTGCTTTCCGACATTTTCACCAATCTCAAACTCACCGACATGGAGACCTGCTACAAAGTCTTCCGTCGCGAAGTCCTCCAGGGCATCCAGCTCAAATCCGACCGCTTCGGCTTCGAGCCGGAAATTACCGCCAAAGTCGCAAAAGGCAACTGGCGCATCTACGAAGTTCCCATCTCCTACGCCGGCCGCACCTACGAAGAAGGCAAGAAAATCACCTGGAAAGACGGCGTCCAGGCCCTCTGGTGCATCATCCGCTACCACTTCCCCGACTGACTTTCTCTGTTCTTCGTAGTGGCCGACCTTGAGGTCGGTTCTTTTTCTCGCCATCGCGCCGCACTCGAAAAAATATCTCGCGAAACCGCCTTAACTATTGACAAGTGTGGTACAATACTAATTGGTAATATCTGCGCCAGTTGGCGCGCCCCGTTTTTCGGGATAACCCACGTAAAATCAGTAAGGCAGCCGCGTGTTTCCCGTAACTCCTTTAGATTCTGCAGGGTCGAAAAATCACTGCGCTTGTGCTTGGCTGGGTTGAGGATTGGGTGCTTCGATCCGCATCAGACACAACTACAGCCAGCTTTTTATGAACAGCAATTCCCGATATCCTGTAGGGCATAAGCTCCTCCTGGCCGGGAGCGGAGAGCGTGCTGCGGTTACCTTAACCAGGGTCGCGGGCTATCGCCGCTCCCACCAGGGGAAACGACGACGCCCAATTATTCGCTCAATCACGCACGCTCCGGATCAGGCAGTTACACGGCCTCGTCTTCTCCACTGCAGATTCGACCTCGCCGCACCGAGCCCTTGCGATCTTACCTCTAAGTGATTTTCATGAGCTTTCGCGGGCCGCAGGCCCTAAAGGGCAGTTACAAAAAACCGGGGTGGGGGTACCCCGGCAATTTTTCGCGGCCCAAACTAACTCAAGGAACCTTGGTTGAACTCCATCCACAATCCTCCACCACCCCAGTGATCGCTACTCTTCCCTGTGAACTGTCAACCGTTGACTGTAAACTGACTTCGTCGTGTCTGCCACCTTCCACATCGAACAGTTCGGCTGCCGCGCCACCCAGGCCGACGGCGCCGCCATCGAACGTCAACTCCTCGACGGCGGCTGTACCCTCGCGAATTCCGCAAACGCCGCCGACGTAGTCGTCCTAAACACCTGCACCGTAACTGCCGCCGCCGACACGCAGGCCCGCGACGCCATCCGCAAACTCCACGCCGTAAATCCCGCCGCCAAAATCATCGTCACCGGCTGCTATGCCCAACGCGCCCCCGAAGAATTAGCCGCCCTCCCCGGCGTAACCTACGTAGTAGGCAATTCCCACAAGCCCCAAATCCCAAATTTAATCTCGCCAACGCATTCAACTTTCCCTGATTTCGTGCCAGCCGAAAACCTCGCGGGTTCGTCGACTCTTTCTTTTGTAGGGGCGCAGCATGCTGCGCCCTTTTGGCCAGCTAACTCTACTGTCGGTAACGCGCCTCATTACCTCGCGCCAATCTTGATCGGTAACATCTTCGACCTACACGACGTCCTCGTCGCTCCGGTCCTCGGCGGCGAATCCAACCACACTCGCCCCACTCTAAAAATTCAGGACGGCTGCAACAACCGCTGCTCCTTCTGCGTCATCCCCTTCGTCCGCGGAAAAAGCCGCAGCCTCCCTCCAGAAACCGTCGTAAACGAAATCCGCAATCTCGCAAACGCTGGCCACAGAGAAATCGTCCTGAGTGGAATCAACTTGGGCGCATGGGGTCGCGACTTTTCGCCTCGCGAAAATTTTCTCGATTTGCTTCGCCAAATCCTCGACGAAACAGAAGTCGCCCGCCTCCGCCTAAGCTCCATCGAGCCGCTCGATGTCACCCGAGACATGGTCGCCCTCTTTGCATCCACGGCACGCCTCGCCGATCACTTCCACATGCCGCTGCAATCTGCTTCCGACAAAATCCTCGCCGCCATGCATCGCTGGTATCGTTCCGAGCACTACGCCCGCCGCATCGACTTCATCCACGAACAACTGCCTCACGCCGCCATCGGCGCCGACGTAATCGCCGGCTTCCCCGGCGAAACCGAAGACGACCACGCCGCCACCATAAATTTCATCGAATCGCGTCCCTTCACCTACCTCCACGTTTTTTCTTACTCCGTTCGCCCCGGCACCGGCGCCGCGGCCCTTCCGAGTCACGTACCGCCCGCCGTAATCAAGCGCCGCGCTCGCGAACTCCGCGCCCTCAGCGAGCAAAAATCCGCCGCCTTTCATCGCTCACAATCCGGCCGCACCCTCTCGCTTCTCACTCTCCGTCACAACGATGCAACAGCCTCTGTCGATTGGACCCCCGCTCTGAGCTCCAATTTCCTAAAACTCCGCCTGGCCGGCCAATTTCCCCCAAATGAATTTGTAACCGCGGCATGTCCCGCGGACGCCACCGCGCTCGCGCTAACGCAACCGCAAACGCATGAACTCGTCGTGACTTCCTGACCAGCTTCCCCCCTTGCCATAAATTCACCGTGAACTCTGCGCTCCCTGTGTTAAAAGAAAGTGTTAAAACAAACATTCCAATGCTCCTCGAAACGATCCGCGGCGTACGCACAATCCCATAACCCATGAACATCCTAGGCATAGCCACACCAGGCCCTGGCGCCTCCCTAGCCCTCTTTGACAATCACAACATCCTCGCCGCTATCGAAGAAGAAAAACTCAGCCGCACCAATCACCCGCATGCCCTTCCGCATCTCGCGATGGCCAGTGTTCTCGCCGTAAACGGCTTGAGCCTTTCCGACATCGGCAGCATCGCTCTAGCCGATCGCGGCGCCACGTCAAAAAAGACGCGCCGCAAAAATTCCAATCATGAATCCGCACTGGCCCAACTTCGCCAACTTCTTGCCGGTCGCCGTTTTTCAAGCTTCGATCATCATCTCTGCCACGCCGCCGGCGCTTTCTACACCTCCGATTTTTCCCGCTCCCTCATCCTCACCCTCGATCACGGAGCGGCCGGCAGCTCCGGCCTGGTCGCGCTTGGCGAAGACGACCAGATCAAATCGCTCCACTCGCTTTCTTTTCCCAACTCGTTAGGCTGGTTCTACTCGCGCGTCACCCAACTTGTCGGCCTCCGCCCGCACCGCGATGAGCACAAACTGCAATGGCTCAGCAAGGATGGCCAACCCGACTATCTCGAATCGTTCAGAGAACTTTTCGTCTGGAACAAAAAAGGTTTGCCGCTATTGGATCGCAAATATTATTCCGCGGGAGCGGATGGAGCCGGCGTTTTTTCCCCGCGCCTCTTTCGTGAACTGGGCTTGTCACGTTCCGCGCCGCCCACCGATCGCGCAATTCGCGCTGCACTGGCCCGCAGCGCACAAGATGTTTTGGAAGAAATGATCCTGCAACTTGCCGAACACTTCCGCGAAGCTACTGGCTCCGACGCGCTCTGTCTTGCGGGAGGCGTATTCCAAAACGTCTTGCTGGTCCGCGCACTCGAGCAGCGCAGCAGTTTTCGCAATGTCTACGTTCAGCCGGTTGCAGGCAACGCCGGAACATCGCTGGGCGCGGCATTTCTCGCGCGCAAAAAAGCCACCGGCCGCTCCGGACGCGCGCCTCTGGCCTCGCTCGCACTCGGCCCGGAACCCACGTCACAGGAAATCAAATCCGTACTCGACAACTGTAAAATTGTTTACAAATATCCATCCGGCGAGGACCAGTTGGTCGAAGAAACCGCCCATCATCTGGATCGCGGGAAAATTGTTGCCTGGTGCCAGGGTCGCAGCGAATTCGGCCACCGCGCTCTAGGCAACCGCAGCCTGCTGGCTTCGCCCTTCAACGAATACGTGCTCGACAACGTCAACCAGTTCATCAAACATCGCGAAGACTTTCATCCCTTCGCTCTGTCCGTTCCCGCCGAACGCTCCCACGAATGGTTCGATTGCGGCCCCAACTGCCGTTTCATGGCTTCACTCGGCGATCTGAAAAATCCGATTGCAGGACTTGATCGCTTCACCTTCAACGGCGCCGCCATCCGCGTCCACACGGTAGAAAAACAATCCAATCCGCTCTTCTGGAAACTCCTTCACAAATTCGGCGAATCCGCTCCCGCTCCCATCCTGGTCAACACTAGCTTCAACCTCTTCGGCGAGCCCCTGGTCACCGACCCGCGCTCCGCGGTCCGCAGCTTTTACTGCGCAGGCGTAGACGCTCTGGCAGTAGGCCCCTTCCTCGTAGTGAAGTAGGTTCCTTGTAGTGAAGTAAGACTCTCACGCTGAAGTAGAAGGCAGGGCCGATTCTCGCAACTTCGATGAAGTCAGCTTTTGACGTTTGTAGTGCCGGGCTTCAGCCCGGATTTGGAGTGCGGCAGCCCAGCTGCCGCTTTTCCGTTCAAGCGCGGCTGACAAAAAAGCCGAACGCCGCGAATTGGAAAAGTTGTCATCCTGAAGCGAGCGGCGCTCACCGAAGGATCTCAACGTAAGCCGCAACAAAAACTCCGAGGCGAATAACCTCCGCGAACCCCAGCGTCTCTGCGTCATCTTTTCTCTTCCTCTTCCTCTTCAACTCTCAAAAATCACCTGCGCCATGGCTTGCTTCGAAGTATGTGTAATGCTGATCGCAATATTCTTCACGCCCAACCGATCCGCGATCTTCCGCGCCTCGCCCTTCAACTCCAAAGTCGGCCGCCCACCGCGAAGCCGCGTAATCTCAATATCCACCCATCGCACCCCGTGGCTCCAGCCAGTACCCAAGGCCTTCATGGCCGCTTCTTTCACCGCAAACCGCCCGGCGTATCGCTCGTACTTATCTTTGAACTGCTCGCAATACGCGCGCTCTTTCTCCGTATAAATCCGCCGCAGAAAGCGTTCTCCCTGGCGCTCCATCGCGCCCTTCACCCGCTCCACTTCCTCCACGTCAATCCCCATTCCAATAATCATTCAGTCCTTTTTCGCATCGACTCCGAAAGAATTTGTAGAGGCTGGCCTTCAGGCCAGCGGTTTTCCTTCGATTCGACAAGATCATGCAAAACTGCGCCGCATGCACCAGAATATGCTTGCGATTATACTGACATGATGCCGAACGTTGCCAAGACTTCCCGTGTCCGTCGCCTTCCCGGCAAACCACTTCCACGCGTCTCCCCGTTCCCCAAAATACTTGCCCCTTGGTCGCTGCGAGCAGTCGGTGGCATGCAAGTCCTCGAACTCGCCCTATTCAAGAAACTCACATGGCTCGTGCACGGTTTCAGCACCAGAACCGGCGGCTCCAGCCTGCTGCCGTCCGGCGAGCGCGTCCTCAATCTTAGTTGCACCGAGTGGGACCAACGCGAAAACGTTCTGAAAAATCGCCAGACCTTCCAATCCGCTATCGCCGCAACGGAGTCGCCGCTCGTTCTATTGAAGCAATTTCATTCAGCAGTCGCGCTGTTCTTTGCAACGCCGCCGCAAGAACCACGCAAAGGCGATGCATCGTTCACGAATTCGCGCGGCATTCTTCTCGGAGTGCAAACCGCGGACTGCGTGCCAATTTTACTAGTCGATCCGAAAAAACGCGCGGTCGCTGCCATTCACGCAGGCTGGCGTGGAACTCTAGCCCGCATCGCGGAAAAAACCGTCGGCGAAATGCGCATGCACCTCGGCTCGAATCCCGTCGACATTCTCGCCGCTCTAGGTCCAGCCATTGGTGGCTGCTGCTACGAAGTAGGCACCGAACTGGTCACCGAATTCACATCGCAATTTTCTGACGCCGAGGACTACTTCGACGATCCGCGCACCGGCGAAGAACCCAACCCGCTGCAATGGCTTAACAGGATGCCCCCAGGCCACCAGCCTCCACCCACAAACGTCCGCCTCGATCTGCGAAAAGCCAATCGCTCACAACTCCTGGCCGCGGGCCTGCGCGAACAAAATATTTTCGCAAGCGATCTGTGCACCGCATGCCACACCGACCTTTTCTTCAGCTACCGCAAAGAAGGCGTAAACTCCGGCCGCCTGCTCACGGCGATCGGCATAAACGGCGCCTAAGTGCCAGTACAGTTGTGTTTGACGCTGCACACGGTATTCGTGTACACTAATTTCGTGAAGAATATTACATTCAGCGCCGACGAAGACCTCATTGAGCGTGCTCGCGAAGTTGCCAAATCCGAGCACAAGACCTTGAACCTCGCGTTCCGCGAGTGGCTTGCCGGCTATGCCGCTCGTAAAGGCAATGTTCAGCAATATCTTGCCCTTATGGAGCGTCTCAAGCACATTGACTCCGGCGGCCCTTATACTCGCGACGAGATGAATGAACGATAGATTCTTTCTCGATACCAATATATTTGTGTATTCCCTCGCGGGGAATCCAATCCCGAAAAAAGTGCGCGCCATTGAACTGGTGAAGAGCGCCATCGGCTCTGGCAAAGGCATAATCAGCTATCAAGTGGTCCAGGAGTTGTTTAGCGTTGCTTTTCGCCGTTTCACGCCAAAACTCACTCTTGCGGAAGCCGAACAATATCTTGCGACCACTTTGCAGCCGCTGCTCGTCGCTCACTCGTCCTATTCGTTGTATCTGGAAGCACTCTTGTTGAGCCGGAGGTATTCGCTTTCCTGGTACGACGCGCTAATTGTCGCCTCGGCAATTGAGAGCCAATGTAAGATTCTCTACAGCGAAGATATGCAGGATGGGCAATCTTTTGGCGGCCTGAAAGTGCAAAATCCCTTCGCTGGCTTCTAACAGCTCTCGGGCAAAGCTTGGTTTTCATTTTGAAGAGCGAAGCGACGAGGAACCTCTCTTTCTTCAACTTTCAACTGAGAACTGTGAACTGATTACCGTTTACTTCTGTCAGCGCCAATTGCCCACAAGCCGCCATCACATCCCGTCCGCGCGAATAGCGAGTAAACGCCGGAATCCCTTTTTCCAGCAGAATTTTGTGGAACTGCCCAATGCTATCCTCGCTCGGCTCGCGATAGGGCAGGGAACCGGGATTCCACGGAATCAGATTCACTTTCACGCGCCCCAGATCCGCCATCAAACGCGCCACGCGCCGCGCATCCTCCGCACTATCGTTCACCCCGCCCAATAAGACATATTCAAACGTAATGTATTCGCGCGAACCACGCGGAAACTCCCTGCAAGCCGCCAGCAATTTGCTCAAAGGATATTTCTTGTTAATCGGCATCAGCACGTCGCGCTGCGCATCGCTCGAAGCATTTAGAGAAATCGCCAGCTTCGGCCGCCGCGTTTCCTTTGCTAACCGCTCGATCCCCGGCACAATGCCGCTAGTAGAAAGCGTTACGTGTTTCGGCGCCAAGCCAATTCCCGATTGATCCAGCAAAATCCCCATCGCCGCCATCACCTGGTCATAATTCAGTAGCGGCTCGCCCTGCCCCATCAACACCACATTCGTCTGCGGCGTTAAAGTCTCTTTGTGCTCCTCCAGCGGAAGCAGCACCTGCGCCAGAATTTCTCCCGCCGTCAAATTGCGAATCAACCCAAGTTGCGCCGTCATGCAAAACTGGCAATCCACCGCGCATCCAGCCTGCGTAGAAATACAAATTGTCTGCCGCGCCTCACTAGGCATAAACACGGCCTCGACCGAAGCCGCTTTCCTACCTTTGCTGGCCTTTGTTTTCTCAGTGCTCTCTGTGCTTCCGTCCTCTGTGCACTCTGTGTTAGTCCTTTTTTCTTCGCCCAACCCCAGCAAATACCGCACCGATCCATCCGCCGAAACATATCTCTGCCGCACAGCAGGCAACGTCACCGTAGTCTCCGCTACCAGTTTTTCACGGAATTCCGCAGGAAGGTTCGTTACCCGCGATAAATCAAGAATCCGCTCCGCATACAACGCGCGATACAACTGGTCGCCGCGGTAGGCAGGCTCTTCCATCGCGACGCACAGCGCCCGCAGCTCCTCCCGCGATTTTCCCAGCAATTCCATAGTCGTCTTGATTCGAACCGCAAGCCTATCGAATGATTATCTCACTCGCGCAGCCATTTCTCCTCTACCTGCTTACTTCCTGGACCTCTTTCACCTCCCGTCTCGCGCTATACTTTTCTGGGAGGCTCCTTCCATGTCCAAACAACTCGCAATCGAACAATTGGTCATAGATGACTGGGTCAAAAACCTCGCGGCCATCCCTGACCGCAACTTCAACCTCGAAAACGTTCAGGACTATATCCTCCACCACGCCGTCCGCCCCGAATCGCTGGAGAAATATCTCTTCTTCTCCAAAGGCAGCTACACTCGCAACCTGATTTTCAAGAACGACATGTTCGAATGCATGGCCATCTGCTGGGAAGTCGGCCAGTTCAGCCGCATTCACAATCATCGCGACCAGAACTGCTGGATGTCGGCTCCCATCGGCCGCCTCAAAGTACAAAACTTCCGTGTCCAGGATCGCCATTCCGAGGGAGAGCACCGTGGAACTTGTAATCTGATCGCTACCGATATTTATGAAATGGATGCCGCGCACCCCGCCTACGTCAATCCGCTCGAACCCGTCCACCAGGTCCTGAATCTTCCCGAATACAACCAGCGCGCCGTCAGCATCCACGTCTATTCGAAACCGTTCGATATGTGCGAAGTCTATTACCGCGATAAAGGCACCTACGCCGACGTCCCGCTCCACTACACCAGCGAATACGGCAAGTTGCATCCCGACGAAAAACTCTTGTAGCTATCCCAATCCCTGAACTGCTCGTCATTCTGAGCGCAGCGAGGAATCCCTCTTTCTCGTTGCCTTAATGCACGTCGCCGTTTTGTTGCTTTCTCATCGTTTCCCATTCGCCACTCGCCACTGCCTCCCTCCGTGTGTCACAATCTCTATATGGTTGCTGAACAGCGCGACATCCAGCGGCATGTCCTACCCAACGGCCTCGTCGTCGTTACCGAGACCATGCGCCATGTCCGTTCCGTCTCCATCGGCGTCTGGATTCGCAATGGCTCCCGCCGCGAAGCTACCGACCAGAACGGCCTCGCTCACTTCATGGAGCACATGGTATTCAAAGGCACCGAACGGCGCTCCGCCGAATCCATCGCGCGCGAAATGGATTCCATCGGCGGCATGCTCGACGCTTTCACCTCCAAAGAGCAGATCTGCTTCAACGCCAAAGTTCTCGACGACCATCTCCCCATCGCTTTCGACATTATTTCCGATCTTTGTCTGCGCCCTTTATTTGATTCCGAAGACGTGGCAAAAGAGCGCCAGGTGGTTCTCGAAGAGATCAAGATGGATCTCGACAATCCGGAATCGCTGCTGCACGAAATTTTCACGCGCGGATTCTGGCCCGAACATCCCCTCGGCCGCCCGATTCTCGGCACTCCTGACACTGTTCGCCAATTCTCGCGTGAAGCGCTGCAATGCCGCTTCCGAGAATGGTTCGCGCCCAACCACTTGCTGGTCACCGCCGCGGGGAATGTTCCACACGAAAG
Organism: uncultured Acidobacteriota bacterium; assembly: GCA_963732135.1. Taxonomy (GTDB): domain Bacteria; phylum Acidobacteriota; class Terriglobia; order Acidiferrales; family UBA7541; genus Acidiferrum. The sequence goes on along the minus strand of CAVSYC010000005.1, from coordinate 89,309 downwards.
AGTTCTCGAACTCGTACAGCGCGAGTTCGGCCATCTACAACCCACAGGCGGCCTCGAGCAGCACGATCCGCCAAAAACTAGCGCGCCTATCCACGTCGAACGCAAAAAAGATCTCGAGCAGGTCCATCTCTGCCTCGGCGTTCCATCTCTTCCCATTGCCCACGAACGGCGATTCGGTATTGCGGTGCTTAACAATCTTCTGGGCGGCGGCATGTCCTCGCGCCTTTTTCAAAACATCCGCGAAAAGCGCGGCCTGGCCTACGCCGTGTTCAGCGAAATTACTCCGTACTCCGACGCCGGGATGTTCACTGTCTATGCCGGCACCGCAAAAGAAACTATCGGCGAAGTCCTCGACCTCACCCTCGCCGAATTCCGCTCCATGAAGGAGTCGCTGGTCAGCGAAGAAGAACTCTTGCGTGCAAAAAATCACCTCAAGGGTTCGCTGATGCTTTCCCTCGAGTCCACCAGCTCTCGCATGTCCAATCTCGCTCGCCAGGAACTGTACTTCGGCAAGTTTTATTCGCTCGACGAAATTCTCGCGTCCATCGACGCGGTCACCCGCGAGGAAGTGCAAGTCCTCGCGCGGGAATTTTTCCGCCCCGAACAAATCTCCGCAACCGTCCTCGGCCCGGTCAACGGCTTCAGTCTCGAACGCTCCCGCCTGGCCTGTTAATAACAATGCTCTTCTCCGTTGACGCTGTGGCTGCGCTCTGCCATCATCCTAGAAATTTGTTTTGTGGCTGATTGAAGCGGCTTGCCACAACAAATTTTCTGGAGAAACTTCGATCGGGTTGCGCGTTTCCATTCTGGCTTCCGGCAGTTCGGGCAACATCACGTTGCTCGAAACGGAGCGCACCCGCCTCCTTATCGACTGCGGACTTGGCAAACGCGAAACCCTCGCCCGCCTGGCTGCCTGCGACATTACGATCGATCAGCTCGACGGAATTCTGATCTCTCATGAACATTCCGATCACTGCAACGGCTTGCCGCAAATGCTGGGCCTCTATAAAGCCCCGCTTTACGTCACCGAACCGACCTTCGATGCGCTGAAACGTGTTCTTCCCGATCGCCTGGAAAAGCGTTTGCGCGGCGTCGAAACCGTGCATTCCGGGCAGCATTTCACCATCGGCGATATTGACGTGCACGCTTTCGCGATTCCGCACGATGCTGCCGATCCGGTTGGTTTCACGTTTCGCGCTGCCGGCGTCAAGATGGCCATTGTCACCGACCTCGGCTACATGCCGGAATTAGTAAAAGTACATCTGCGCGATGCCGATTGCCTGGTGTTGGAATCCAATCACGATTTGGAAATGCTGAAGGTGGGTCCCTATCCCTGGGTAGTCAAACAGCGTGTGCTTTCGCGCACTGGACATCTTTCCAATCACGCCGTCAGCGAATACTTGGCCGATCCAGAGGGTTTCGACGGACGCGCCCGCTATCTGGTCCTCGCGCACATTTCGCAGGAAAATAATAATCCCGATGTAGTGAAAATTTCCGCCGAACAAGCTCTCGGCTGCCGCCCCGCGGAACGCGCCTTCGCTGGCGAACTGCTCCTCGCCTCTCAACAGGTTCCACTCAAGCCCTTGGAATTGTAGTTCCCGGGCGCCATCCAGGAAGCCGCTTATGTCAGTCCGGTTTTTTTTCGGTATTCCTGCATGGCTTCAAGTTCGGCGATCGCTTCCAGATCCTTGGAGCGAGCAGCGGCCTTCTTTGACTTAATCAATCCTGCCAACGAAAGCACTTTTTGATCGAGTCCAAAAACACTCATCGTTTCGGACTCTCTGGCCACTGCTTCGTAATCGCCTAGACCGGACACGTGTCCCAGAAAATCTATCGGTCCAAGATCCGTCAGCAAAGTGAAGTTTGAGCCGCGCTCAATCGTCGCCGAGTCGAAATGAAAAGGCAAACCTTCTGGAGCGCCTCTCAGGTGAGGATGGTAGGGAGCCAAAGTTGTTGCGAGCCGTTCGAAATTGCGCTTGCTTCTCAGATAACAAAAATCCAGATCTTCTGTAAGCCTGGCAGAGCCTTGAAATTGCATGGCCGCTCCGCCAATAATCACGAACTCGACTCCGCCGTCGTACAACGCGCGCAGAATCTCTTCCAGATTCACTGCCGGGCTCTATGTCGTTCGCCTGCCAGTCGCATTTGCTGCATGGCGCGGGCGCCCTGTTCAAATTTTCGGGCTCTTTGCGTGGGAGTGAGTTTAGAGTTCTCGAAGAGCAGTGTCAGGTCGATCCCAAGCTCCCTGGCGGCGGCCAAAGCGCTACCTGGCGGCGGATTGTGGATCAACTCCAGCGCGAGTTTCTCTTGCTCGGGCGTCATAGCGTCGTAACTACATCTTCTCACACGGCCTCGCCAGCCAGCAATTTGGTTGCGCGTGATGTCTCTTATTTCGCCAGCACCTTCTCAAAAAATTCCAGCGCGCGAGGATCGTTCGATTGCCCCAGCCAGAACATCGCCTGCTTCCGCACTTCCGGATTGTGATTTGTCTGCGCCACCTGAATCAATTTCGGCACGCCGTCATCTTTCGGCATCTGGCTCAGCGCAAACACCGCTTTCTTTTTCACTTCGGTGTCGGGATCGTTTTCGATTGCTCCGGTAATCGCGCTCGAAGCCTTCTTGCCGGCTTTCTGCGCCAGCCAGAACAGCGCTTGCCCGCGCACATGCCCGCTCGCATCCTCGTGCGCCATGCGAATCATTTCGTCCACCGCGGTGTTTTCCCTACTGATGGACAGCGCAAATGTGACATGCGCTCGCACATCGCTGCTCGGATCTTCTTTGGCCATGCGCTTCAGTAATTGCACCCCAACGGCGCCGCGTGCTTCGCCCGCCCAGAACGCCGCTTCCTTGCGCATGCCCTCCGGCTTGTCGGGCTCAGTAAATCTGACAAATGATTGATCCGCGGACCCATCTCCGTGTATCGCAATTGCCATCAACGCGCCACGGCTCCGCCGGTCGCCGCCGCGTTCATCCAATTCCTTGCTATCGACAAAACGTTCCAACAATTTCACGCTGTCGGCAGGCTGCGCGCCGGTAAGCCAAGTCACTTGCAGGCCACCGGCATCAAGCGTGCAGTCCTCCGAGACCGCGCGAATTTTTCCAATCTTGTGACCTTCGGCGCGGAACAGCACCACCAGCGCGGTTGGTCCTTCCAGCTTCACGTTTCCGTTCTGCACGTTATAGCTGTTTTCACCTTTATCTCCTTCAAGTCGGCACGGACCGCACCTTCCGGAGTTCCAGTCGCCGCCGGAATCGCCACAACACATGCGGTGGTCGCTGCTGACGGCAGGCACGGAATAACCCAGCCACTGTGGCTGCGCAGCTCCCGCGGCCCACGCCTCCACTTCTTGCGTGAGTCCGATCTTAATTTGCCTTTCTTCCACTTTCGCGTTGGTGAACTGCGGCTTGCTGCTTGACTGTGCGGTGTTTGCTTCAGTCGCGGTTGGCATCATCGCCGCGGCCAACAGTCCAATCGCGCATGTCGCTACGACTGCGTTTTTCCAGCCCGGGCTGCTACTCTTTTCCATTGGCATCTCCACTCCGGCCTATGAGATTTTCCGAGTCACGAGTCACGAGCGCTGATCATTTCTACTTATTCAAAATCTCCATCAAATACTCATTTCCCTCTTTCGAATTCATCAACGAAAGCTTTTCCACCGCACGCTTTTTCAGCTCCGGATCCTTTTCCGTTTTGGCAATGGCCACCAGTCCCTTGGCGTGGCCACTGATGAAGTATGCGTTCAAGACTTCTTCCTTGATTCCTCGATCGGATTCCTTCGCGTAGATCGATTGCAAGACATCGCTCTTGCCCATCAGTCCGAGGTTGCGCACCGCTGTGCGCCGCAGTTCCACATCCTTATCGGTCTCCGCAACCTGCACCAGTTTGTCCGACTGGCCGGCAAGAAAAAATCCCTGCAGAATCTCGCGCCGCACGTCAGTCGAAGGTTCCGTTTGATAAAGCTGCTGCAATTCGTTCTGGCCACCGACCAGGCCAAGGTTCCGGATTGCTTCGCGCCTCAGACCTTCGTTTTTTTCACCCTTGGCCAGTTGAAACAAGCCTTCCTTGTTTCCAGAAATCATGTAGCTGCGAATCACGGCCCGCTTCACGGATTCATCTGAGGAAGAAGCATAAACTTGAGCGAGAATATGATTGCTGGCGTTCGAACGTCGCGGTCCGGTAACTCCGCCTTTGACTCCTCCCTGCACGCCGCCTTCAACTCCGCCCTCGACGCCACCGCTCACGCCGAAAATGCCGATATACTCGACTGCTTTTCGCTGCAGGTCCGGATTGCTTTGTCCAAGCGCGATCTTGGCCAGCACCTCTTGCGCCCTCGGCGAGCCGCTCTGCGCCAGGACGAAGAGCATCTTCGCTTTGTCTCTTGGCGATGCGGTTCCATTGAGACGCTTTTCGATAATTTCAATTCCACGATCGGGATCCGTGTTCATCACGCCTTGCAACGCAAGAGTTTTCAATTCTTCGTCGCTCTGTGATTCCGGATTCACCGGGTGCCCAGAAGATTGCCGCACTTCGATTTCCAGAGCTTCGCCATCTTTTTTCCAGCGGCTTTGCGGATAGCGGCGTTTCAATTCGGCAATAGTGGCCAGCGCCGTATCTCTCTTGCCTTGCCGGTTTTGCGCATACGCTTTCCAGTACAGCGCCGCATCCGTTTGCGGCCCTCCAAGCTGTGCCAGTTCGTTAAATGTTTGCTCCGCCTGTTGATACTTGTCGTCATCCAGAGCTTCGCGGCCGTCGTCGTACAACTCTTGTTGCCGCTCCACTTTTTCCTGTGCCTGTTCCTTCTTCTCCTGTTCGCGGTCGCGTGCATCCTGTTCCGCGTCGCGCCGGTCCTGTTCGCTGTCTTGCGATTGGAAGTGGTCTGGTTCCTGCGCCGATTGATGATGCTCGTGTGCCCGTGCGGGAATCGCCAGCAGTCCCGCAATCAAACCGGCGACGATCGCTTTTTGTAGCCCGCTATCCATCCTCATGCTCCCGTTCATACCCCGATTCATACTTTGTTCCTCGCTTTCGCTGCAGAATCGTTTTGCGCCGGCTCCGGCTTTTTTCCTTCCGACTTCGCGCGTAATTCCTGCCGGACCACCCGGACCTTCAACAAAATGCCCTGCGCCGCAATTCGCTTCTGGATCGATTCGAACTGTGCTGGCGTCACTTCTGCCGGACTGTTTGCAACATCCAGCAGGACCCGCTGCAATTCGTCCAGCGTGCTGGCTATGGCGTTGTCGCCGCCCTCCAGCGCGGTCTGCCGGTACAGGCGGTTTTCTTCCACTAGGTCCTCGGCGCGCCGCTGTGCGGTCGAAATGTTGATCAGCTTTTTCCCGGCTTGTGCCGGCTGCGCGTTCGAAAGCTCCATCAAAATCATTTCCGATTTGCCCAGATGCTCGCCGACCGCAACAACCAAGACCCGTTCGCGAATTTTGCCCGCGTCGGCGACCTCTTCTGGGGCAGCCTTCGGTTTGGAAACGCGGCCTGCGTAGAACGCTAACGCCAACAATGCTGCCGCTGCCCCCAATGCCACCAACCGCCGCGGCATCAACCATCCTTGCCACCAACCCACGCGTCTCTCAGGCAGGCGGTCCGCAATCTGCCGCCACACTTTTGCTCCATACTCTTCGCCCGGATCAGGCGCTGGTATCGCATCCAATGCTTGAAACACTTCTTCCATTCGTTCGAGTTCCGCGCGGCACTCGCCACACTCCTGCAAATGCGCCGCAATCGTCTCGCGTCCCTTCATTTCACCTTCCCGGTAAGCAAACAGCTCTTCTTCCGTTGTATGTTTCATTTCGTTTTTTCGGGTTTGTAACTACAAACCCCGAACCCCTATTCCGTTCCCACTGCCCTGGCCGCGCCGCGCCCTTCTGCAAAAGGTTTCAAGGCCGCGCGCAATTTCTGTACTGCCCGGAACACCGTGTTTTTCGCCGCGCTGCTGTTTGATTTCAGCACTGCGGCAATTTCTTCGATTCCGCAGCCGTCCCAATGCCGCATCACGATCGCAGTACGCTCCGCGGGCGTCAGTGTGTCTAGGGCCTCCTTCATTTTTTTCGCGAGCTGCGCGTTTCCGGCTAATCGTTCTGGCGATGGCGCGGTATCTTTCAACTTCTCCAGCAGATCGCTTTCCGGTTCGCCTTCCGCTGCACGCGAAGGAACTTCCCGCCGCGCGTCTTCGTTCTTTTTCTGCCGCAGCCGGTCAATCGCATAGTTCGCCGCAATGCGATATACCCAAGTTCCGAAATTGGCATTTCCGGCAAATTGTTGCAGTTTCTGGTACGCCCGCAAAAACGCCTCCTGCACCACTTCTTCGGCGTCGTGCGAATTTCCCGTCATGCGATAAGCCACGCGATAAACGTAAGCGCTGTGCCGCTCCACCAGCACACGATAGGCTTCGCGCTCGCCGGCCAGCGTGCGCTCCACCGCGGTCGCGTCGCTGATGCCGCCGACGCCCGCCATTTCGCTACTCATCCGCATTCCCACGATTAGACAGGTTTGCTCCTCCGCGGTTAGGTCGGGACTGCAGGCAAGCACCGGCAGCCACACTCCGCCGCCGGTAAAGGTATCACCTTGGAGCGATTGGGTTTATTGCATTGCCCAGAGGGAAACGCTTGTGATTCGCGAGGCGCCGGCGTGGCAGCGGCAAACTATTCGTAGCGCAAAGCGTCCACTGGATTCAGACGCGAAGCTCGCCGCGCCGGCATCCAGCACGCGGCCATAGAGACCGCAAAGAGCAGGGCAACCACGCACATGTAAGTCAGCGGATCAGCAGCACTAATGGCAAACAGCATGGTTGCCATCAAGCGCGTGAGCGCCAGAGCGGCCGCAAGGCCGATGACGAGTCCAAATGCCGCCATCGCTGCGCCCTGGGCCAGCACCAGGAACAGCACCTCGCTCTGCTGCGCGCCCATCGCAATGCGTACACCGATTTCTCGCGTACGTTGCCCAACTACATAGGACACCACTCCATAGATACCCACACTCGCCAGCAGCAGCGCCACTCCCGCGAAGATTCCCAGCAACGTCATTGAGAACCGTCGCGCGGCCAGCGAGCTCGCAATGATTTCGCTCATCGTCTGCCCGCCAAATATCACCTGCTGGCTGCTCATCTGCGTGCTGGCTCGCCGTATCGATTCAAAAACTGACGCTGAACTTTGCGAGCGCGCCAACACGCCTATCCCCGAAGCGGATTGGGCCATCGCTTTGTCTGGCAGTTGCATGAACGGCGTGTACAGTTGCGCGCGTAGCGACTCCTTATCGTCCGTGTCCAGACTCCACTGCTTAACGTGTCCCACTACGCCAACAATTTCCACCATTTGATCAGCGCCATTGTTGAGGTGCAGTCGCTTGCCGATTGGATCGGTCCCGCTGAAAAACTTGTCCGCCAGCGCTTCGTCAATCACCGCAACCTTTGCCCCGTGCTCGTCATCCTGGGACGTAAAGAACCGGCCACTCTTCAAGGGAATGCTCATTACCTTCAGGTAGTCCGGCTCAACCACGTAATTGAGCGCCCAATTCATATCGTTCTCGCTGGTTGGCTTTGGCTGGCCATCGATCCAGAACAGCCATTCGTCATCTGAACTCAGAGGAACCGCGCCCCACGAAAAGGAAACTGCCTGTACGCCGGGAGCGGTTTGGAATTTATCGTGGACTTGGCGAAGTGCGGAGCGCACCGCATCGGGGCTCGCTTGCGACATGGTGGTAGGCAGCGCAAATCCAAATGTCATGACGTTCTTGGCTTCGAATCCAGGACTGACATTCCACAGTGCCGACAGCGTCCGAATCATCAGCCCCGCGCCAATCAGCAAGACTAACGCAAGCGCAGTCTCCGCCGTCACCAATGCGTACTGCACCCGGTGGTGGGTGCCGCTGCCGCCTCGACCTCCCTCCTTAAGGGCGGATTGAGTTCTGGACTTGATCGTTTTGAGCGCCGGCACCAGGCCAAAGCAGATTCCCGCTAGCAACGATATCGTCACTGCAAAAACCAATACTCGCCCGTCCATTCCGACTTCCGCGGACCTCGGCAGGGTTGTTGGCAATATACGCAACGCAGCTCTGGTTCCGACGGCGGCGAGTAACACCCCAAGACTTCCTCCTATTGCCGCCAGCAGCACGCTTTCTGTCAACAGCTGCCGTAAAATCCGTCCGCGGCCCGCGCCCAAAGCCATGCGAATCGCAAATTCATGGTTGCGTGCCGCGGAACGCGCCAGTAGGAGATTGGCCACGTTCACGCAAGCGATCAACAACACAAATCCCACCGCGCCAAAGAGCAACAGCAGCAGCGGCTGCGCACTCCCCAACATGCGATCGCGCAGCGGGACCAACGCGGCGCCGATGCCTTTGTTCACGTCGGGATACGTTGCAGCCAGATTCGCTGTCACGCGTTCCATGTCTGCCCGGGCCTGGGCGACGGTGACACCCGGTTTCAGCCGTCCGATGCCATGGAAGCCGAGTCCCGCAGCGCGGTTCATCAGAATCGGGTTCTTCCACTGCCCGACTGGCAAATAGATTTCCCGCGAACGCAGCGTGCCCAGCAGATCGAAACTGGCGGGAATCACGCCAACAATGGTGTAAGCCCTACCGTCAAGTGTCAGCGTCTCTCCCAGAACATTCGGTGCCGACCCGAGCCTTCGCTTCCAGAAGCCCGCGGTAATCATCGCTATGGGAGCCGCTCCTACCAAGTCTTCGCCGGGGGAAAAGTTGCGGCCGATCACCGGGACCACCCCGAGTTGCCGCAGATAGTCGCAGCTCACGAACAATCCATCCACCTGTTCAGCCTCGCCTAGGCCGGTCAGAATGAATGAAGTGCCTCGTTGTACCGCCATCGACGCGAACGTTTGATTGTCTTTCTGCCAGTCCAGAAAATTCGGAAAGGAGATCGATCCGGTCGCGAAGTTTGGCTTGCTCTCATGCAAAGTCACCAGTTCTTCTGGGTGCGGATAGGGGAGCGGGTTCAGCAGCACTCCGTTCACCACGGAAAAAAGCGCGGTGTTCGCTCCGATTCCTAGCGCCAGCGTCAGGGCCGCCACGGCCACGAATCGCGGATTTTTCAGTAAGACTCGCAGGCCGTATCGCGCATCTCCCAGCGCGTCGCGCCACCACCGTCCGCCCCAAACGTCCTGCGTGACCTCCCTTACTAAGGATAAATTGCCAAATTCGCGGAGTACCGCCTGCTCGGCTGCGGTTTTTGATTCACCTCGCTGTACCAACTCTTGCGTAGCCATCGTCAGATGAGATTCGAGTTCTTCGCTCAGATCTTCTGCTCGCCGTCTTCGCTTGAACCAATGAAAGTTCATGGCTTCGTCTCGTCTCCGGCGGATTCCAGCACTCCACCGATGGCTTCGGTCAGTCGCTGCCATCGTGATCGTTGGTGCGCCAACTGGCGTTTTCCGGCAGCGGTCAGCCTGTAGAATTTGGCACGTTGCTTGTTCTCCGTTAGCTTCCATTCCGCAGCGACCCACTTCTGTTTTTCGAGTCGATGCAACGCCGGGTAAAGCGAGCCGGTATCCACTTCCAATATTTCGCCTGATCGTGTGCGTATCGCCAGGCTGATGCCGTAACCATGTTGCTGCCCCCACTGCAGGGTCTGCAGGATCATCAGATCCAAAGTTCCTTGCAGCAGTTCAATGCGGTTTCGATACTGCGGTTTTGCCATGCTCCCATCCTCGCAAGATGCGGATGCCTGTAGGATCTCTACATCTATAGGTGTAGAGTGTCTACCTCCTACGGCGGCATGTCAAGATGCGCTATGATGGTTCGCCGGAACAAAACCAACTGAACAAAAGTAACTAAAAAAGGAGATCCGCTTGATTGCACGCTACACCCGCGAAGAAATGGGCCGCGTCTGGAGCGACGCCAACAAATACTCCAAATGGCTGGAAGTCGAACTGGCGGCCACGGAGACGCTGGCGGAATCCGGCGAAGTTCCGAAAGACGCCGCCACGACAATTCGCGCTCGCGCAAAAGTGGACGCCGTGCGAATCAACGAAATCGAAGCGCGCGTAAAACACGACGTCATCGCCTTCACCATGAACGTCGGCGAATCCATCGGCGATCCTGCGGCGGCGCGCTGGCTGCACTTTGGCATGACCTCCAATGATGTGGTGGACACCGCGCAGGCGCTGCTGGTCCGTGATGCGTCGCGATTGATTGCGGAAGCATTGGCGAAATTCAGCGAAGTGCTCGCTCGCCGCGCGCAGCAATTTCGCAACACCCCGCAAATCGGACGCACGCATGGAATTCACGCCGAGCCGGTCACCTTCGGATTGAAAATCGCCAACTGGTACGCGGAAAATCAGCGCAACATCGAGCGCTTCGCGGATGCCGCGGCGCAGATGCGCGTCGGCAAAATTTCCGGCGCAGTCGGTAACGCTTCGCACCTCGGTCCGGAAACCGAAGAACGTATTTGCCAGCGCCTCGGACTGAATGTTGCGCCAGTGGCTTCGCAAGTAATTCAACGCGATCGCCACGCGCATTATCTCAGCACGCTGGCGCTGATCGCCGCGACGCTGGAAAAAATCGCCATTGAAATTCGTCACCTGCAGCGCACCGAGGTGCGCGAAGCGGAAGAACCGTTCGGCGGCGAGCAGCGCGGGAGTTCCGCGATGCCCCACAAACGCAATCCGGTGGTGTGTGAACAGATCAGTGGCCTGGCGCGGCTGGTGCGTTCGAACATGATCGCGGCGTTTGAAAATATCGGTTTGTGGCACGAGCGCGATATTTCGCACAGTTCGGTGGAAAGAATTATTCTTCCCGATTCTACAATTCTGATTGATTATATGCTGGCGAAAATGACTGCAGTGGTTGCCGACATGCGCGTTTTTCCGGAGCGCATGAAAAAAAATCTCGACGCTACGCGGGGGCTGGTTTTTTCTGGGCAATTGCTGCAGGATCTGGTGGAAAAGGGAATGCCGCGCGACGACGCGTACAAAGCGGTGCAGGAAAATGCCATGGCCGCGTGGGAAACTGATGGCAGTTTTCGTGAACGCGTCGCAAAGGATTCGCGCATCACGAAATATCTGGATGCGAAAGCGCTGGAACATACTTTCGATTTGCAGCGCCAGTTGCGCTACGTGGATGCGATTTTCGCCCGCGTGTTCAGCGAAAAAACTTCCGCGACGAAAGCCTAAAATTAATTTGCTGAGAATTTCTCCCGGAAATACAGAAGCGCCCCAAACGCTTTCGCGCTGGGGCGCTCTTTTCACCTCTTCTGATTTCAGTGTGAACTGAACTCAGCTGCGGAGGCGGAAAACCAAAATCGTAAAAGCACCGGTCTGAAGACCGGCCACTACAAAATCAAAAACTATTCGACGCGCTGGACGTACCTGGCTTCGGAAGTGTCAACGCGAATCTTATCACCTTCGTTGACGAATGGGGGAACGGGAACCACCAGGCCGGTTTCGAGAGTGGCCGGTTTCATCACGGAGCTGGCGGTGGCTTTCTGGATGGTGGGCTCGGTTTGCGTGACGCGCAGATCCATGGTGTCCGGCAGGTTGATGCCGATAGCCTTTTCGTCGTGAAATTCGACTTTGACGATGGTGTTTGGAACGAGGTAGTAGGTGGTTTCGCCGAGTTCATCGCGCGACATTTCCATCTGCTCGTAACTCTTGGTGTTCATAAAATGGAAGGTGTCGCCTTCGTTGTACAGATATTCGAATTCGATTTCGTCGAGGATAGCGCGTTCGACAAATTCTTCCGCGCGGAAGCGGTAGTCAATCATGGTGCCGGTGCGAAGACTTTTCAGGCGGGTCTGCATGGAACCGCGCTTATTGCCCGGAGTGCGGTGGTCGGTGCTGAACACGGTGTACAGCTCCTTTTCGTGCAGCAGGACCATGCCGGGACGGATTTGTGTGGCTTTAAGACTGCTCATTTTCGTCGAATACCTTCAGTTTGATTTCGTAAATTCCAGTGAACGTTCCGCTTTGCGGTGCGGCGCGAATGGAATGACCCGCTTATGGCGGGCACGAGGCGCACAGAACGGAAAAACGTGTCCCGCGCGAACAAACAGTATAAATGGCGCTATTCCATATGGTCAATTGGGCTTCGATGATTCTCCTGTTCGTGCGCGGACGGCTTGGGCCATGATTGTTTCGATTTCGGCGGGATCGCGGGGGAGGCGCTGACTCAAAAATTCGAAACCAGTGTCAGTGATCAGGACGTCATCTTCGATGCGTACGCCGAGATTTTCTTCCGGGATGTAGATGCCGGGTTCGACGGTGACGACCTGGCCTGGAACGAGCGGTTTGCAATAGTCGCCGGGATCGTGAACGTCGAGGCCGATGTTGTGGCCGAGCCCGTGAATGTAGTATTGGCCGAGTTTTTTGCCGTGCAAATCCTTGCCGTGGGAGTTGATGTAGTCGTAGGAAATTTTGTAGAGGCTGTCGCCGCCGGACTTGCAGTAGTTCATGCCGGGCTTGAGCGCGGCGAAGACGGCATTCTGCGCACCAAGAACAATGTTGTAGATTTCGAGCTGGCGCGGAGTAAATTTGCCGCTGGCCGGGATGGTGCGGGTGATGTCGGCGGAATAGCCGGAAAATTGCGCGCCGACGTCCATGACGACGATGTCGCCGTCGGCGATCTTGCGGGAGAGTTGGTCGTAGTGCAGGGCGGTGGAATTGGGGCCGGCGCCAACGATGGGAGCGTAACCCTCGGCTTCCGAGCCACCGATGGCGTGAACTTCCACCATTTTTGCGCCGACCTGATATTCATAGAGGCCGGGACGCATCATTTTCATGGCTTCCAGATGTGCATCGAGCGAGAGATTGACGGCTTTTTTGAGGAATGCAATTTCGCCGGGCGATTTGATCATGCGCAAGGTTTCGATTGTGCCGCGAATGTCTTTTAGTTTTGCCCCAGGCGCTGCGAGTTGCAGCCAGTCCACCAGCGCTTTTTCGTGAGGATAACCGCCGACCTCCTTTTCGTAGGGCAGGATGGTGGCGAAGGTGGGATAGGCTCGGGCAAGTTTTTCGACCACGGCGCGCATTTCGGTGAACGGTTGCACGGAGGCGAAGCCAGTGCGGGCTGAAATATCCGGATCGGTGGGAGAGAGACGGACACCGTTCCATTTTTCCTTCTGAGGATTTTTCGCGGGGACAAAGAGAATTTCGCGCGGGCCGTCCCAGGAGTCGCGGGCTTGTCCTTGTTTTAGCGCGGGAAGAATGATCAATCCAGCTTCTTCTTCGTTGTGGCCGGTGAGGTAATAGAAATTATCTTCCTGGGCGAAAATGTAAGCCTGAGAAATTTCTTCGTGACCCGTAAATCCCCAGAGAATTACAGGAGAATCGGTTTGCGCGGCGATACGTGCGCGGCGCTCGGCGTAGGCTTGGTTGGGCTCGCGGTCGCGACGTTGTTGAGCAAGCGAGACATTCGCCGACGCACAAGCGAATAAGAGGGCAACGGCGGCCATGCAGATGGCGCGAACATTAGACTGCGGGTTAGATTTCATCCCAAGACCTCGTTGAAGTTGAGAGCAGCCGGATTTTGCGCGAGCCGGAAAGCGCAACGGGCGAGATAGGACGGCAACCGGGCCACGGCGGGAAATTGTATCCGAAGCGAGAGGGATGCGGAAATCCGGAGACGTACCCCTATACCCCCTTGTTTTTCCGCAAGAGTGTGCAAGCGACTGAAAAGATGGGAGATGGCGAATTACTCTTTTTAAAAGAGCGCAAAAGAGTGCGTAAGTGCAAGAAAACAAAGGGGCGGGAATTCGCACTTTTTGAAGGATTGCAAAAGAGTGCGGAAGCGAAAGAAAAAGAAGGAGTTACTTTGGATTGAGAAGGAGTGGGCCAAGAAAGAGTTCGCAAGTGATTGAAAACATGAGAGGCGAAAATAGAGGTGAAGGGACTGGATGCGGGAGAGTTGACGGTGAGCTTCGATTTCACAATGGATGCTAGCACGGATGTTAGCCAATGTCAATAGATAACTTAACAGTATATAGTTCGAACAGGAAGTCAAAACCCGCACCCTTAAAAGCGGGTGCGGCACCCGCGCCAGGGAGGCTCACTTCTTGCGCATCCAGGCGCGCCAGGTGATTGGGCCGGCTATCTCATTCGTGAGGGGACGGCCGGCGAGTTTGAGGGCCAGTTTGATCTGACCATGATGGTAGCCCTCGTGCCAGAGCATGTGCTGGAGGAGGAGGATCGGGTGGTCATAGTGAAGATTCATGTCCCGGCCTGCCTGCACCCTGCCCTTTACGGCGTCCCGAAGGACCTTTGCACTTTCGTTCAGCATCTGCGCGATGCGATCTGGGTCACGCTCGGCCAGCCATTCTTCCTTGGGCGGGCCTTTGCCGAACTGGGGGGCGAACTCGGGAGCGTCTTCGAAGACGAACACGAGACGGACATAGTGGATGTGTGTGAACAGCTGCGCGATGGAGGGGCTGCCGTCCATGGCCCTGGTTTCCAGCCCGCCTTCCGGAAGGGCGCGGAGCAGGTTGACGAGGATGGTGTTGTTGCGGTCCCAGGAATCCAGCAGAGCGTCAAGCAGGTTTTGGTCTGATGATGTCGGCATGTCGGTGCTCCGGTTGATGCAAGAAATAAGAGGATCAGTCAGACGTCCGGGCAAGCTGGGGCGCAATATGCTGGGCCCCTACGAGGGATTAAGAACCGAGGCCTGCCAGAACGCCGCGCATGTAGGCGAAGCTGGCGGTAACGCCGGGCATGGGGTCGTCGGGATGAATTTCGTATTCGAGATCCACGAAGCCCTGGTAGTTGATTGCGGTTAGAGCCTGGAAAATTTGTGGGACTGGCATTTTGCCTTCGCCTACGGCGACCTGGCTATCTTTGTCCTGGAAGTTGGTGAGATCTTTCATGTGGACGTTGAATAGCCTGGGCCCGACTTCGTGGATGGCTTGAACGACGTCGGTGCCGGCGCGAACGGTGTGGCCGACGTCTATGCAACAGCCGATGCGTGGATCAAGATCCTTTACCGCTTTCAAGACATCGAGCGGGGAGTGCCACAGCTTATCTTCCGGGCCGTGATTGTGGATGGCGATGCGGATGTCGTATTCGCGCACGAATTTTTCGATGCGCGGCAGAGTTGCCGGGGCGGGGTCACCGGCGACGATGACGGAGACTCCGGCGCGATTGGCGTATTCGAATTTGTTGCGAATGTCGGGATCATCGTCTTTTTCGAAATAGATGGTTCCGGCCGCGTGGGGTTTGATGCCCGCGGCGGCGTAGTCCGCCAGCGCAGTGACCTCCTGCGGCGGGTTCGACGGAAGATGATCTTTCACGTCTTTGAGATTTACTTCGGACATATGGAGCTGCTTCAGGAAGCCGATTAACTGTGCGCGATTGAAGTTGCGGAAGGTATAGCTGGCTACACCCAAACGGATCGGCGAGGCTGCTTCGGGAATCATGCGTTCGCCCAGTATTGAAGAGGCGCCCTTTGGAAGAAGAGCGATGGCGGCGAGTGCGCTGGAGCGGACGAAGTCGCGGCGCGAGAAGTTGTTTTTCATGGGTGGCTCACCTGCATTGACGGCGCGTGCGCAGTATACATCGTGATCAAAAAGGGCGCAGCAGTGCTGCACCCCTACATGCGGTGATGCGGAAACTGTGGCCAAGCGGTTATTTCAGTTCGATTTCGATGATTTGGCCTGGGGCGGTGCCCATGTTGCCAAGGTTGTGAGTGACTTTGGCGTCCACGAAGCGGAAATCGCCGGGGCTTACGCCGTGGGTGGCTGACTGGCCGTCGGGGGAAGACATGGCGAGATTAATTTCGGTGATGGAGATGATGACGTATGGTCGAGCGTGGGTGTGCATCGGAGAGGTAATGCCGGGCGGGAGAATCCAGTTGTAGATGCGAGCGCTGGGATTTTCCGCGGCGACCGCGGCGGCTACTGCGGCTGAAGGAGTTTCGGGGCGCTGCAGAAGTTCGATGTCGAGAACTTCGTAGGGAGTTTTGCCGACGTTGTGGACGCGGTGAGTGTAGGAGGCGTCAGTGAGAGTGAGAGCGTTAAAGTTGCCGGGCTTGGTGGCGGTTTTGGGGCCTTCGGGTTCGCCAATTTTTTGCTGGGTGATTTCGGTGGTGGAGAGATCGATAGCGACGCGATCGTGGGTGTGGGTGTGGAACTGGGTGCTTTGGCCGGGAGGCAGAGTCAGTTTTAAAACCCTGAGGGAGTCGTTCTGGAAGAGGACTTTGTGGAGTGGCTCGGCTTCCACGGGGACGGAAGTCTGCGAAGAGGTTTGTTGCGCGACGAACATAGCGGGCAAAACCAAAAGAGATACGATTGCGATTTTCAAGATGAAGACCCCTGGGCGTGTTATGCCTGAAGATCACCCGCCAACATCGTACACGTTTTCGCGACGACCTGAGCTCGAAGACTACAGAAACTCCGCGAGAATTGACAGCCTCGCGCGAACACAAAATCGAAGAGAGATTCCGCGCTTCGCTCGGAATGACGGCCAAAAGACGTACTGGCTAGAAGCCGGGGGCGCCGGAGGAGGCGGGGCGCATTTCCGGTGCGTTTACGCCGAAGCGGAGATGGGCGAAGTAGGTTTGGCCGAGGGACATGAAGCCGGTGTAGAGGTAGCCCCAGACGAAAAGAAGGAGGAAGGGGATGGTGGCGAAATTCTGGTTGGTGATGGCATAGACCACGGTACAGGCGAAATAGAGGCCAAGGAAAATTTCCGCGTAGGGCATCCAGCCGGCTTTGTTGCGATATTTTTTCGCGACGAAAGTGTCTCGTTTTCCTTCGATCTTAAATTTTGGCGTGCGGGCAAATTCACTTTTTACGCCGAAGATGGCTTCCAGGACGGCTTTGGCGTTGCGGATGGAAATGCCGATGCCGGTGGCCATTACGAATGGCATGTAGAAAAATGTGCGGTACCAGGTTTTGGGGCGAAGTTCTTTTTGCGCGACGAGGTAGAAGCTGGAAATGGAGCAGGTGGAGGCGAGGAAGAGCGGAAGATCTAGCACAAGCATCTGAAACCAGCCCTGTTGAAAACGGACGATCATGACCGGCAGAAGCATCACGGAGAAAACGACCATCAGCGGGTAGCTGATGTTGGCGGTGAGATGGAAGAAGGCCTCGGCTTTGACGTGCCATGGAGCGTTCGAACGAAAGACTTGCGGCAGGATTTTTTTTGCGGTTTGCATTAGGCCCTTGGCCCAGCGGGCTTGTTGGGCTTTGAAGCCGTTCATGTCGACGGGAAGTTCGCTGGCACATTCGATGTTTGGTAGATAAAGAAATCTCCATCCTTTGAGCTGCGCGCGGTAGGAGAGGTCGGTGTCTTCGGTGAGGGTGTCGTGTTCCCAGCCACCGGCGGAGTCGATGGCCGCGCGACGCCAGACGCCTGCGGTACCGTTGAAATTGAAAAAAGTGCCGCGGCGGGAGCGGGCGCCGTGTTCGACGACGAAGTGGCCGTCGAGGAGGATGGTTTCGACCTGGGTGAGGAGGGAATAATCGCGATTGAGGTAAGTCCAACGAGTTTGCGCCATGCCGATTTTGGGATTTTGGAAATAGGGAATGGTGCGGCGGAGGAAATCGGATTCGGGGATGAAGTCGGCGTCAAAGATGGCGATGAATTCGCCGCGGGCGGTTCTTAATCCATTTTCAAGGGCGCCGGCTTTGAAGCCTTCGCGGTTCGAGCGGTGAATGTAAGTGATGGGGATGCCTTGCGCGGCGTGGCGTTCGACGCAGGCGCGGGCGACTTCGCATGTTTCGTCGGTGGAGTCGTCGAGGACCTGAATGTCGAGAAGTTCGGGAGAGTAATCGAAACGCGAGACGGCTTCGACCAGACGTTCGATGACGTAGCGTTCGTTGAAAATGGGAAGCTGCACGGTGACGCGCGGCCATGCGATGACTTCGGGAGGCGGGCCGGGAACGTTCTTGCGATATTTGTAGTAATCGTAGACCAGCCAGTAGCGATGGAGACCGTAAACCGCGAGGATGATGAGCACGATGAAGTAGGGAATCATCATCGCGAGATCGAAGGCGTTGGCGTGGTAGATGCCGGAGAAAGTTCGGTCGGTGGCCTTGTGCCAGTAGTTGGAGATGGGATTCTGGGCGAGGAACCAGATGCTGGAAAAGAGGTTCATGGAGGCAACCAGTTTACGAAGTTTGAGTGGAGTGCGCTAGGGGAGCGAGCTGTCGGACGTTTCCAGCGGCATGACTTAGCACGAGGCTTCTGAGCTTCATCAGGTAGAATTCGGCCAGCGGGTGGGCCATGACAAAATTTCTTGCGAGAACAGTGGTTCTAGTCCTTACGCTTTCGGCTGTTGCGGCCGTTGGCTGGGATTTGACTTATCCATCGGAGAGCGATCCCAAGAACATCAAATACGTTCTATGGAAAATCGGCTGGTACCGAATGAACCTCGATACCGCGACGAGCACGATGATTGGCGATGGAAGCCGCGATACGTTGGTTATAGGCAAGACAAAGCTCGAATTGCGAGAGAAGTTTGGATATCTATCAACGCTCGCAGACGCATCACCCTATTTGAGAGGTTGTTATGAGGGGACGGCTTGGAAGGGTAGTGATGTCCTTTTTATTCGAAGGAGCCCATGGATGGTTGTCTTTGAAGGCGACAAAGCTACGACGCTGGTGCTCATCAAGGGCTGTTAACAGCCGATGAAGGATGCCAACGAAGTGCGGAACGAGAACCGACTCGGGGAAATTGCGGTTGCGTTTTTGCGGCTGGGATTTATTGCGTTTGGCGGGGCGGTGGCGCATATCGCGTTGATGGAGGAGGAGTTTGTGCGGCGGCGCGGGTGGTTGAGCCGCGACGAGTTTGTGGACCGTGTGGGAGCGGTGAATCTGCTGCCGGGGCCCAGTTCGACGGAGATGGCGATTTACCTGGGGCAGTTGCGCGGGGCATTGCCGGGGCTGTTGATTGCGGGTGCGGCGTTTATTTTGCCGTCGGCGTTGATGATGTGCGCGATGGCTTGGGCTTATGTGAGGTATGGCGCGTTGCCGCAGATTGCCGGCCTGTTGTGGGGAGTGAAGCCGGTAGTGGTGGCGCTGATCGCGCAGGCGGTGTGGTCGCTGGGAAAAACGGTGCTGAAGTCGCGCGAGTTGATGGTGATTGCGGCGATTGTGCTGGGGCTGGCGGCGATGCATGTGGCGACTTTGGCGCTGCTGATTGGTACTGGCGTGGCGTGGGTTGTGGCGAACCGGTTTGGGCAGAGTCGCGATGCGCAGACCGGAATTGCGGGTGTTGCAGCTGGCGCTGCAGGAGGCGCGGGGGGTGTTGCGAGTGGAGCCGCGACTGCGGCGGCTACGACTGGCGGCGTGTTCGTTTATTTTTTGAAAATTGGGGCACTGCTGTTTGGCAGCGGGTATGTGCTGCTGGCGGTGTTGCGCGAGGATCTGGTCACGCGGATGCATTGGCTTACGGAATCGCAATTGTTGGATGGAATCGCGGTGAGCCAGGCAACGCCAGGACCGTTTTTTACCGTAGCGACATTCTTGGGATATGTGCTTTCAGGATGGCGTGGCGCGGGGCTGGCGACGATTGGAATGTTTGTGCCGGCGTTTACGTATGTCGCGATAACGGCGAACGTGTTGCCGCGGCTGCGAAAATCGCCGACGGCGAGCGCGTTTTTGGATGGAGTGAATGCGGCGGCGGTGGCCTTGATGGCGTTTGTGGGATTTCAGTTTGCGCGCGAGGCGGTGGTGTCGCCGCTCGCGGCGGTGATTGCGGCGGTTAGTGCGGTGCTGGCGTTTCGGTTTCGCGTGAATTCGGCTTGGTTGATTTTGGCCGGGGCGGTTTTTGGGCTGGTGGCGAAGATGGTCGGTTCGAGTTGATGTGGGAAGAGTCGGAGTGGAGTCCAGGATAACATGGGGCCGCGATGTTGTGGGCCGCTGTAAATACGCCCACATCAGAAGGTGGCCGCTACAAAGACGAAGAGCAGCGGGTAAAGCCGCTGCTACATTCGGAGAAAGCCGAGGAGCGCAGACAAGATTCATCTCGCGAACCTCGCGAGATGGCGCGGAGAAGTCTGCGCTACGATTGCGGCACTGTTTAAGGGACGAGGACGATTTTGCCGGCGGCGCCGGATGGCTTCATCACGTTGATGTGGGCTTGCGCGGCGTCTTTCAGCGAGATTTCGGAACCGACGACCGGGCGCAGTGTGCCATTTTCCAGGCCGGCGTTGATACCGGCGTGAATCTCGACAGATTCGGCTTCGGTAAGGCCCCAGAGGCTGAACGCGAAAATTGCGGCTTGGCGGCTCATCAAGTCGCGCGGGGTGATGGTGACGTCGCCGCGGCTGCCGATGACGACCACGCGGCCCCTTGGCGCGAGGAGTTTTAAGTCAGCGCCGAGATTTACGTTGGCGAGCATTTCGAGAATGATGTCCACGCCGCGGCCGCCGGTAACTTTCATGATTTCGTCTTTGTAGGCGGCATTGGAATGATCGAAGACCTGATGGGCGCCTTCGCGTTTAACTAACTCCGTGCCTTTTGCGCTGCTGGCGGTGCCGAAAACGGTGAGCCCGAGCGCGCGCGTCATTTGCACGGACGCTATACCGACGCCGCCGCTGGCTCCGTGAACCAAAACCGTTTCGGCGCCGCGCGCCTTCGCTTTGTGATGGATGGCATGATACGCCGTGGCATAGGGTATAAAGACTCCAGCACCTTGCGCGAACGAAATGCGATCGTGCAGCGGAAAAACCTGTGACTCGGCCGCGAGCGCGTATTCAGCGTAAGTGCCGGATAGACTTTTCGCTACGTAGACGCGGTCGCCTGGCCTAACTTTTTTCACGCCGTCGCCAACAGATTCGACGACTCCTGCGCCATCGGTGCCCGGCGTGTAAGGAAGCGGGGGCAGCACCGCGTAGTTGCCGGTGCGAGCGTAAGTGTCGGCGGGATTGACACCGGCGGCGTGGATTTTTACCAGCACTTGGCCGGCGCCGGGCTTGGGCGTGGAGAGTTCTTCGAGCTTGAGAACTTCGGGACCGCCGAATTGACGAACTAGAATGGCCTTCATGTTCACTCCAGGAAAAGATATTTAGAAATTGAAGATCCTGCGTGCCAAAGAAAAGTGTCCGGGATAAATCATGCCGAGATTCCTCGACTGCGCAGACCGACATTCGCTCGCGAATGAAAGCAAAGGTCGGTCTCCTCCGCTCGGAATGACATTTGAGCATTACTGCGGACACAATCCGCAAAAAACATCAGATACGGATCAAAAATGGTCGTCGGCATGGGCGTGCTGTTTTTCGACTAAACCCGTTGCCTGGCCCCAGGCGGTGGTTTGCCAGTTGTCCTTGCCTTTTTTCAGGGGAATCCATGGGGGCAGCGGCTGATTTAAATATTGCGCCAGAGCGTAGATATAGGGCTCGTACATTCGGCGAAGTTCCAGGAGACGGTTGTCGGCGGCCTCGCCGTCGTTGAGCTTCAAGCCGTGCTGGGCGAGCACATCGCGGATGCGGCCAAGTTCAGCTGGCGGAAGACGATCCTCCGGCAATGGTCGCGGTGAGGTGCCAAAGACTTGTGAAAGATCGACAACAGCATGCCGCGCAATGGCGAAGGTGAGTTCAGCCTGGCGTTCGCAAGCGCCATCTATGCCGACCATGACCAGCGCGCAAGTGTCGAGAATCGCGGTGAGTGACGCGACCCAGGATTGGTTGTCGTGCTGCGAGCGGAAATACGCCAGCACCGGGTAGCTGAGATGACTTTCCATCAGCTCCGCGCACCAGAGTTCCCAGTCTTTCAGGAGTACGCGAAGCGCGTCACTCCCCTGCGGGTAGCTGTGGCGGCGAAGAAGTTCGCCAGCGGTTGGCGGAGTACCAGCACGCGAGTCGAGTAGCGAGATATTCACTTCGCGCTGGGAAAATGATCCGTAGATAAAAGGCAAGTAACCGATAACGCCCGCCAGGAAGCCAAAGCCGAGTCCCGCTTCGGTGACGACCAGCGCGCGAGCGATGCCGGAACGCGGAACCACGTCGCCTAGACCCAGCGTAAAGAAAGTTGTGCCGCTCAGGTAGGCATCGGTCCAGAAGCCGGTGTTGGTTCCGGTGACATTGACGGCGGAGCCCGAGCCGTACTGCATCAGCGCGAAACTGAGAACCAGCCCGACGGCCCAGATCGCGACGAGAATGAGGAGCGAGAGCGGACCGAAGACTCCGAAAGCCGACTCACGAACTTTTTTGGAAGGAAGCAACTGCGTAACGAATTTCCAGATGCGCCAGAAATTTTTGTAGAAAAATCGCGAGAGGCGGAAGCGCCGAGTCACGCGCCGCGGGAGGATGATGACTTCGAAGGCGTCCCAAACGACGATGAGAAGGATAGCGGCGCCGGTCAGGAACGCGGCTGGAGACGTGAGCATGGGCGGAATTGTACCTGTTTGACCGGCGAATGTGTTGCGGCGGTCAGCTGTTCAGCTTGGCGTTGACGCTGATTTCGGCTTTGAAAAGTTTTGAGACTGGGCAGCCGCTTTCGGCGGCTTTCACGGCGACATCGAATTTTGCTTTGTCGGCGCCGGGAATGGTGGCGACGAGATCCAGATGGCTTTTGGTGATAGAAAAGCCATCGCCGACTTTGTCGAGCGTGATGGTGGCAGTGGTTTCGAGTTTTTGCGCGGTCATTCCCGCTCCGCCAAGCTGCGCGGAAAGCGCCATGGTGAAACATCCTGCATGTGCGGCGGCGAGAAGCTCTTCCGGATTAGTGCCGATGCCACTTTCAAAGCGCGAGTGGAACGAATAGGCGGTTTGTTTGAGTACGCCGCTGTCGGTCGAGAGGGTGCCTTTGCCTGCTTTCAGATCGCCTTGCCAGACTGCGGAAGCTTTGCGCTGCATGATTACATCTCCTCTTGTTCAGGGTTTGTAAGTACAAACCCTGAAACCCTGCGTCGAAACCTTTAAAACATTCGAATCTACCATTCGATTCGCGCGGCGGTGTTCCGGGTATATTAGCAAGAGATTCGACTGACCACATACCGGCACAGAATGCATCCTTCACTACGATCGCTTGCGCACCGGCCGTGGGCTTTGCCGACAGGTCCCTGGGTGATGGCGCAAAAATGGCGCGACTTGCTTTTCGCGCATTGGGCGGTTGCGCCAGAGTTGTTGCGCAAGCTGGTTCCGGCAAAACTTGAGCTCGAGACGTTTAACGGGCAAGCGTGGATTGGCGTCGTGCCGTTCACGATGTCGGGCGTGCGGTTGCGTGGAACGCCGGCGCTTCCGTGGCTTTCGACATTTCCAGAATTAAATGTGCGCACCTATGTTATAGCGGAGGGCAAGCCTGGCGTGTGGTTTTTCAGCCTGGATGCGGCGAATCGGCTGGCAGTCGAACTTGCAAGATTCTGGTTCCATCTTCCATATTTTCACGCGCGAATGAGCTCGAGAGCAAAGCCGGAGGGAATCGAGTATTTCTCGCGCCGCGATGATCGGCGCGGAGGCGCTGAACGACTGCAAGCGAGTTACAGCGGCAAAGGTTCGTGGTTCGAAGCAAAACCCGGAACGCTGGAGTATTTCTTGACGGAACGGTATTGCTTGTATGCGCAGAAGCCGAACGGCGAATTGCTGCGTGGCGAGATTCATCATGCGCCATGGAAGCTGCAGGAGGCGAGTGCAGTGTTCGATGTGAATACGATGACGGAAAATCTCGGACTCGCGCTTTCGGGCAGGCCCGACATGCTTCACTTTTCAAAATTACAGGAAATGATTGCGTGGGCGCCGCAGAGGGCCGACGTCTAGCATCACCATTTGTGGAAGACGAAAAAAACACCTAGCACCAAACAGGCGGCGCCGACGCCATAATTCCACTTCAATTTCTCGCCGAGATAAGTGACGGAGAAAGCCGCGAACACAGTCAACGTGATTACTTCCTGGATGGTCTTGAGCTGCGCGATGTTGAATTCGTAGGAGCCGATGCGGTTTGCGGGAACCTGGAAACAGTATTCGAAAAATGCGATTCCCCAGCTGGCTATGATGACCTTCCACAGCGCCTCGTTGCGATATTTCAGATGGCCGTACCACGCGAAGGTCATGAAGATGTTGGAAATGGTGAGCAGGATGATGGTGCGCATTGCTGCCTTTCGACTGCATGGCTTATTCGATTTTGTTACTTTTTGAAAGATTGTGTCGCGCGCAGAGCAGCCGAATATTCAACGCGGTAAGCGAACTCCCACCTCTCGAATAGGGCAAATCATGGTCGTAGTGGAGGTTTTCAGTCGATCCGCAGAGCACGCACTTCCCCGCATCGCGTTTCCAGACTTCCAGTTTCACAGCGGATGGAATAACGCGAGTTTGTTCAAGTTCTGTCTCTGAAATCGGTTCTAGATTTGGTGGGGATTGATCCAATTCCAGCCGAAATTTGAAGACCAATCTTTTCGTGTCCTGTTCCTGCCAGCAGTCGGTCAACAGGAATAAGCCATTGAACGCCCAAATTCCATTTTGGATTTTCTCGTAAACCGCGATAACGTCGGGTCGCGACCCTGTAGTCTTTGCGGTTAGTGCGGCTTCTTCGAATAGCCCATTCTGTGTAAGGCGCCCAGAGGGTGTCCGTCGCGGTTGATCAACTGACTTCGGCTCCGGTGATCCAGCCACCTTAGAGACGTTATGGCCTTCATAGATGAGAATGCGCCCATCGTTTTCGATACGATCCCGGTAGGGTGCATTAGAACGACGACTCATGAGGACAACGCTTCGGTCCGGCCGAAGATGAAAGTTCATACCCCGTTGCAGGCTCGAACTCCAAGTCTGGCACATCTCGAGATACGAAATAATCTGCCCGGCTGCGTGAGGTAACTCGGGCACTTTGGGTCTCTTAGACGTTGAGGGTGAGGGAGACCAAGCCGGGAGGGGTTTGAGGAACGACTGGAGGCATCTTGGACCGATCCACGGGACGATAGAGCGTGTCGCGCTCGACGGGTACGCGGCCGGCGGCGCGAATCAGGCGTTCGAGTTCGGCGCGTGGCGTGAACTCGGAAGTTTTTGCACCCGCGTCATGATAAATCTTTTCTTCGACTACCGTTCCGTCGAGATCGTTGGCTCCGAAACGCAGAGCGATTTGCGCGATGCTCGGCGTGAGCATAATCCAATAGGCTTTGATGTGTTCGAAATTATCGAGCATCAGGCGCGAGACGGCGATGTTGCGAAGGTCGAGATAGCCGGTGGTTTTCGGGATATGCGAGAGCGGCGTATTGTCCGGGTGAAATGCGAGCGGAATGAAAGCGACGAATCCGTGTGTCTGGTCCTGAACTTCACGAAGTTTGACGAGGTGATCGACGCGCTCCTCTTCGGTTTCCACGTGACCGTAGAGCATGGTGGCATTGGAAGGTAAGCCTATTTCGTGGGCTTTTTTCGCGGTGTTCAGCCAGACCTGGCCGCTGACTTTGTGGTCGCAGATGATTCGCCGCACGCGAGGATGGAAAATTTCCGCGCCGCCGCCGGGGCAGGAGTCGACACCAGCCTCTTTCATGCGGCGAAGAGTTTCCTCGATTGAGATTTTCGCGATGCGTGAAAAATAGTGAACTTCGACCATCGTGAAGGCCTTAAGGTGAACGCCGGGACAGCGCTGCTTGAGGCCGCGGATCATTTCCAGGAAATAATCGAATGGCAGGTCGGGATGCAGTCCACCGACGATGTGGAATTCGGTTGCGCCTTCGCGAACGCCCTGTTCGGCGCGTTGATAAATTTCTTCCAGCGCGTATGTGTAAGCGCCCGGCGAGCTTGGATCACGGCCGAACGCACATAGCTTGCAATGCGCCACGCAGACGTTGGTGGGATTGATGTGGCGATTGACGTTGAAATAAGTGACATTGCCATGTTTTTTCTCGCGCACATGGTTGGCGAGCCATCCGACCGCGAGCAAGTCCGGCGAACGGTAGAGTTCGATGCCATCATCGAACGCGAGTCGTTGGCCGGCCAAAACTTTGTCAGCGATCGGCTGCAAGGTTGTGTCAGTTAGAATCAGTTCGCTCAAGAACGCACTTTCTTTGAAACCGCTGGGCTAAAGCCCAGCTCTACGAAAATCTAAACCGGAAAAAGAACCGGTCTGAAGACCGGCCACTGCAAAACCAGGGAACCGAAGAAATCGCGCAGCTAGAATCCAGCGCGTACCTTGATTATCGCAAATTCCGCCGAGCCAAGGTGGTTTCTAATAAGCCAGATCGTTCGCAACTTTCAAACTTTCCAGAGCGCCGCAGCGGCTCCCCAGAAGAGCAGGAACGAAATACTAATATAACCGTTCATGGCGAAAAACGCAGCGTCCAGCTTGCTTAAATCGTTGACTTTGACGAGAGAGTGCTCGTAGGCCAGCAATGCGGCGACGACGACGATGCCAATCCATGCGGGCCACGGCAATGCAAAACTCGCGGCCAGCCATGCGAGCAGCGCGACTACGCCGATGTGCGTCGCACGCGCGATGAGTAGCGCGCTTGCGATTCCGAATCTTTTTGGCACGGAGAACAATCCGGCACGTTTGTCGAAATCCACATCCTGGCAGGCATAAAGCACATCAAAGCCGCCGACCCAGAGCGTGACTGCGCCGCAGAGGATCAGCATACGGGGATCAAGGTGGCCGGTGACTGCGATCCACGCAGCGGCTGGCGAAATGCCCAGCGCGAATCCCAGAAAAAGATGCGACCAATTGGTGAAACGCTTGGTGTAGGAGTAGAAAAATAGAATGGCCAGCGCGACGGGCGCCAGCTTCAGCGCCAGCGGATTCAACTGCCACGCAGCAAGGATAAACACCGCGACTGCGGCGAACGTGAAAATCCAGGCGAAGCCAGTGGAGAGAGCTCCAGTTGCGAGCGCTCGCTGCGCGGTGCGGGGATTTTCCTTGTCGTAGCGTACGTCCGCGATGCGGTTGATGGTCATAGCGGCGCTGCGGGCGGCGACCATGGCTAGGATGATCCAGAGCAACTGCTTTAACGAAGGCCAGGCATGAGTCGTAAAGCGCGCCGCGAGCAACGCGCCGGTGAGTGCAAATGGCAGTGCAAAGACCGAGTGCTCAAACTTGATCATTTCTAGCACTGTTCGCAGGCGGGTTATAGATGTCATTGGCATGCGGTTTTTAACGCAGAGAGCACAGAGTCCGCGGAGAAGAGGAGCACTGGCTCGCCGAAATCTCGCTTTACGATCATGCTTTGGCTTCTTTCGCCGCGGCTGAGCCTATCCAGCGGAACATTGCCTCTTGCGGTAAATCCATTTGCGCGAGGACGCGGCAGACGTATTGCGTGACCAGATCGTCGATAGTTTTCGGTGCGTGATAGTAAGAGAGAATCGCGGGCATAATCACCGCGCCGGCTTGTTGCGCGCGCAGCATATTTTCCAGAGGGATGCGGCTAAACGGCGTGTCGCGAATGCACAGAACGAGTTTGCGGCCTTCTTTGAGCATGACGTCTGCGGCACGGGCCAGAAGATCGTCGCACGTTCCTGCAGAAATTTTTGCAAGCGTGCCGACGGAGCAGGGAATCACAGCCATCGAATCGACAGTGTAACTGCCGGAGGCGATTGCGGCGCCGACGTCTTTATTGGAAACGAGTACAATTTTGCCTGAAGCACGACCGAGGATGCGCTGCACCAGTTGCTCAGGATTGCCGGAGGCGATCGCTAATTCTTCAGCAAAAAGCCGCAGCCCGGTTTCGGTGACGACCAGATGAACGCGCTCAACGCGTGAATCGCAATCGAGCAGCGCGAGCATCTTTTGCGCGAGCACAGCGCCGCTTGCACCAGTCACACCTACAGTAACGATTTTTTTGCCGTTTTCGAGCATCTTTAGCCGCGGATAAATTCAGTCTCGCAGCCGACTTGTGGCAAGTCAAGCGGCGGCGCGCATGCACTGCGGTGATAGACTTCTTATGCGGCGACTACGATGAACTCTCAGGAACTTTTGCAATTTCTGGAATTGGTGCAATCTGGCCAGCTCGCGCCGGCAAAGGCCATCGAGCGGCTGAAACATTTGCCGTTCGAAGACCTGGACTTTGCGAAAGTGGACCATCACCGTACTTTGCGGCAGGGATTCGCCGAAGTCATTTTTGGAAAGGGCAAAACACCAGAGCAGATTGCGAAGATCGTACGGGCGATGCTGGCGAAAAAAGACAGCAAACACAACATTCTGATTACGCGAACCGATGCCAAAACATTTTCTGCTGTAAAGCGCGCGGCAGGAAAAGAATCGCGACTGGCAAAATTATATCCGCTCTCCGGAGTGGTTACGATCGAACGCGACACGAAAATTGTCGGCAAGGGAACCATTCTCGTTGTGTCCGCGGGAACCAGCGATATTCCGGTGGCCGAGGAGGCTTTGCTGACTGCGCGCGTCATGGGAAATCGTGCCGAGCATCTTTACGACGTTGGCGTGGCGGGAATTCACCGGTTGCTGGAGAATCGCTCGGTCCTATCGGGCGCCCGCGTCATCATCTGCGTAGCAGGAATGGAAGGTGCGCTGCCTAGCGTGGTTGGTGGTTTGGTCGCTGTGCCCGTGATTGCGGTGCCGACGAGCGTGGGATATGGAGCAAGTTTTGGCGGGGTTGCGGCGCTGCTGGGAATGCTCAATTCCTGCGCTTCGAACGTGACTGTCGTGAATATTGATAACGGATTCGGAGCTGCCCGCGTGGCGTCGTGCATCAATCGGATCTAAAGCAACGCATAAATTTAGAAAAGGCATACGGAAAAAACCGAGCACACAAGATTGTCTGCGCTACAAAGAGCTACTCGGTGTTTTTCAGCAGCACTTTCATGACGCCGGATTTTTGCGCGAAATCGATCGCATTTGCGGCTTCAGTTAGCGGGAACGTTTGTGTGATTAGCGGAAGTGGATCGATTTTGCTTGAGTGGAGCAGAGTGATGGCTTTGTCGAATGGGCCGCAGCGCGATCCAACCAGGGTGAGTTCTTTCACTACGATTGGCCACGTTTCGACGGGCGCAGCTCGGTGGAATGTAGATTTGAGGACCAGCGTGCCACGCGGCTCGGTCATTTGTTGAGCCAATGCCAGTCCACTCGGCGAGCCGGTGGCTTCGACCAGCAAGGCGAAACTTTTCTTCACGCGCTTCAAGTCGCCGGCATTGCCGCGAACTAGTTTCGTCTCGATTCGAGCACGCCGTGCGAGCGCTAATTTCGCTGAGTGTTTGCCGTACATCACCACGCGAGGCAGCGCGGTACGCAAAACCCGCGCTATAAGTTGCGCCAGCTTACCGTCGCCCAGCACGGCGGCTTCACGAAATTGTTTTACGCCGATCTGATCCAGGATTTCGCACGCAGCGGCCAGCGGTTCCACAAACACCGCCATCTCGTCAGTGATCGAATCGGGAATAACGTGCAAATTTTCTAGAGGCAGCGTCAGGTATTCCGCGAACGCGCCGTCATGCGCGACGATACCCAGGACTTTGCGACGTTCGCAATGCCGCGTGAGGCCACGTTTGCAAAACCGGCACACTGGCCGGAAGCCGAGCGCGCGGCAGGCAATGTTAATTTCGCCCGTGACTCGCTTTCCGATCCATCGCTTCTGCACCGCCGCGGAAACTCCCGCGAAGTTCTGCACTTCGCCGACAAACTCATGCCCGGGCGTGCCGCGAAAATTGTGATAGCCGCGCAGAATCTCCAAGTCGGTATTGCAAATTCCCGCCACGCGAACGCGGAGCAGCGCCCAGCCCGGGCGCAGATTCGGGATACTGAAATTCGTTCGCTTTAGAGTGTGGTGATCAACGACGAAGGCGAGCAAATGGAACGCAGCCTTTCCACGCTAACGTAAAATCGACAAGTCACGGCCCATGATCATCGGAGCGCCGCTGCCAGGGCCTCGGCAAGCGTTGCTTCCTGGTTTGCAAAAACCGTACGCAGATCAATCACCAGGCGGTCGTCATCGATCCGCGCGACCACCGGCGTAGAGCCCGGTCCGCGACGTAGCCGGTGTTCCATCTGCGATGCGGAGTAGCGCCGGCTCTTGATGCGAATGACTTTTGTCGGAATCCATTGCGCCGGGGTTGAGCCGCCTCCGGCAAGCGATTCGCCGTCGGCGATTTCCAGATCCAATTCGTTCATGGAAAGCGAAGGCGTCAGTTCACGGATAAAACGCCGGCTGCGCCTTTCCATTTCCTGTGCGCTGATGCGAATCATCGCAAGAGTGGGCACCTCGTCCAGCGCTCCGCGTTGATAAGCGGCCAGAGTTACTTCTAGCGCGGTGATCGTCAATTTATCCACGCGAAGGGCACGAAACAGTGGATGACGGCGAACGCGTTGTACCAATTCTTCTTTCCCGGCAATGATTCCAGCCTGCGGTCCGCCGAGCAATTTGTCTCCACTGAAAGTCACTACAGAAATCCCGGCTTCCACGCTTTGCCGCACCGTCGGTTCGCTAATCCCGTATGGCGAAAGGTCCACCAGACAACCGGAGCCAAGGTCTTCAATCAACGGAAGATTGGCACGGCGGCTCAGAGCGACGAGTTCAGCGACGGCCGGCTTTTCCGTGAATCCCGACATCTGAAAATTCGATGGGTGCACGCGCAGCAGCAATTGCGTCTTGTCGGTGACGGCGTTTTCGTAGTCCGCGACGCGCGTGCGATTGGTCGTGCCTACTTCGCGAAGGACCGCGCCGCTTTGCGCCATCACTTCGGGGATGCGGAAACCATCGCCGATTTCGATCAGTTCTCCGCGCGATACGATCACTTCACCATTTTTTGCCAGCGCGCTGAGAACCAGTAGAATTGCCGCCGCACAGTTATTCACCACGATCGCATCTTCCGCGCCGGTCAGCCGGGTAAGCAGCTCCGCCGTATGCACGTCGCGTTTTCCGCGCGATCCAGCTTCGACGTCGTATTCCAGGTTCGAATAGTGAATCGCGGTGTGGCGCAGCTCGTCCAAGATTGACGGAGCGAGCGGCGCACGTCCGAGATTGGTATGCAGCACGACTCCGGTCGCGTTGATGACTGGTTGCAGGGTGCGCGAAAGGATTCGTTCGACTTCACGCGCGATAACGTCTTCCAGATCGGAGGGAATAATGGGAATAACCGAGACACCTTTTTCGCCGGTGATTTCCGCTCGGATGCTGGAGAGAACTTCGCGCGCCACTTCCACCAGCAACTCACGCGGAATGCGTCCGGCAAGTTTTACCATGCGCGGCTGGCGAAGCAGTTCGTCCACCGAGGGAATCTGGCGCAGCAATTCAGATGTCTCCGGAGCCAGCGAACGTTTCGCGCGAAAATCCATTTTCGTATTGGAGCACAGGCGGGCCGAGCGAGCAATGCGAAGAATCGAGCCGCCTGTCCGTTGGGACAGGTATGGCGCGGCAGCGAACAGTTTGCCTTCGGCGCATTGGAACGGACGGGCCGTTGACGCGCCGCCAGCCGCCCTCCTAACATGGAAAATGAGAAACTGCTGCCTTGGCCACCATCGACGAAGAACTCGCTCAACTCGAACGAGACATCCGCCAACTGAAGATCGAATACGATCAATTCTTTGGCGGAGGCCGTAAACGTCCGCCTAACGAAATCGAATGGCGTATCGAATTGACCGTCAAGAAGTACGGCGAACGTGCCGGAGACATGAAGTATGGCCAGCGGTTTCGCTATAACAACCTCACGCAGACGTACGCGAAGTACAAGGATATTTTCCGCAAACGGACGCGACAAAAAGAAGAAGGTACGGTGCAGCGCCACTTTGGCGCCGCCGCAAAAGCAATTGAAGCGGAACGCGCACAGCGGCTGGCCGAAGCGAATGCCCGATACGCCACTGCCGTGGCCGATGCATCCACTTTTCGCATGACCTGCTCGGAACCGGAACGCGAGACGGAAAAAGTCGAGAAATTATTTCGGGCCTTTGTGGAAGCGAAAAAAGCCGCGGGCGAAGATACCGCGCGTTTGACGCACGCCGGCTTCACCGAATTCGTTCGCAAGAAGACCAAGGATCTGCAGCGGCAGAAAAACTGTCATGAAGTTGAGTACGTGGTGGAAATCGTTGACAACCAGGTCAAGCTCAAAGCGCTGGTGAAGGCTTAGACGCACTCGCGGTTCTTCCATGCAAAAATTTCTTCTGTGAAGTTTCCACAGCTCGCGGCTTTTCGATTTGCTTCGCAGCGCTTACACTGAATTGTTTCTGATCTTCATGTGCTTGATGACGGAGGATTCGACATGGCGGTGGAGCGGGCGCTGATCAGCGTATTCGACAAGATGGGAATTCTGGATATTGCAAAGCGTCTAGCCGCGTTGAACATCGAAATTCTTTCCACCGGCGGCACCGCGAAACTGCTGCGCGAATCCGGCGTCGCGATAAAAGATGTGTCCGAATTTACCGGTTGGCCGGAAATGCTTGGCGGCCGCGTCAAGACTCTCCATCCGAAAGTTCACGGAGGATTACTTTATCGCCGCCACCTCGCGGACGACCAGAAGCAGGCGAAAGAACACGGCATTGCAGCAATCGACCTGCTGATCGTGAACCTTTATCCCTTCGAAGCGACCTCCGCAAAGGCGAACCTGACCGCGGAAGATCTCATAGAAAATATCGATATCGGTGGGCCAACGATGTTGCGTTCCGCGGCAAAAAATTGGGAAAGCGTTACGGTGGTTACGGATCCCGCGGACTACGATCGGGTTGCGACTGAACTTGAAGACAGCCGCGATACCAGTCTGGCTACCCGTCTGGAACTGGCACGAAAAGTTTTTGCCACCACTTCCCGTTACGACGGAATGATTGCCACCGAACTGGAGCGCCTGTCGGTTTCGTCCGGACATCCCGCTTTGATCGCGAAGGAAACGCTGCCGCAGGGTGTTTATCTTTCGCTAGAGAAGCAACAGCCGTTGCGTTACGGCGAAAATCCGCACCAGGCAGCTGCTCTGTATATCCCGGCTGGTAAACCGCCCACCGGATTGGCCGCCGCCAAGCAACTTCAGGGCAAAGAACTTTCCTACAACAATTTTGTGGATTTGGAGGCCGCTCGCAGCATTGCCGCCGAATTTCAGAAGCCGGCCGCGGTGATTATCAAGCACAACAATCCATGCGGAACGGCGGAACAGCCAGCCTTGCGCGAAGCCTATTTGAGAGCTTATGCGTGCGATCCAACTTCGGCGTTTGGCGGCGTGCTGGCTTTCAATCGTGAAGTGGATGCGGCAACCGCCGAGGAAGTCGCAAAACTTTTTGTGGAGTGCATCGCCGCGCCCGGTTTCGATGCCCGCGCCAAGGAAATCTTCACCGCAAAGAAAAATCTGCGCCTGCTCGAACTTCCATCGGGAGGCCTGGAGCCGCAACGAGAACTGCAATTGAAAAGAATTCTCGGAGGCATGCTGGTACAACAATCGGACCTTGGTGAAATCAAGGCGTCTGAACTGAAGGTGGTCACGCGGCGCGCTCCCACCGCGGAAGAACTCGCCACCATGCAGTTCGCGTGGAAAGTTTCCAAACATGTGAAGTCCAACGCCATCGTTCTTGCCAAGGATGGCGCGACGCTCGGCGTCGGTGCCGGACAGATGAGCCGGGTGGACTCGGTCAAACTTGCGGTGATGAAGGCGCAGTCTTCGTTGCAGGGTTCGATCGTCGCGTCCGATGCATTCTTCCCGTTTCCTGACGGCGTGGAAGAAGCCGCGAAAGCGGGAGCGGTCGCGGTGATTCAGCCGGGAGGTTCGGTGCGCGACAATGACGTGATTGCCGCCGCCGATCGTCTTGGCATGGCCATGGTCTTTACTGCGATGCGCCACTTTCTGCATTGATCCGCGAGGGAATCATCCAGCGAAAAAGCAGAAACGCCGCGCCGGCGCCAAGAATTTGTGCCAGCACAAATGCGGGAACGTCCTGCGGGCGGATTCCGGCAAAGCTGTCGGTGATGCAACGTGCCAACGTCACCGCGGGATTCGCGAATGAAGTGGACGACGTGAACCAGTAAGCTCCAGCGATGTAAGTTCCGACCGACAGCGCAATTGCGGCTGGCCGAAGCTTCGCACCCGCCGAAATGACGACGATCAATCCAAACGTGGCGATTACTTCCGAATAAAATTGTGCTGGGCCGCTTCGCGCGTGCCGCGACAACGCGATCGTTGGCAGGCTGAACATCCAATGCGCGCTGATGGTGCCGGCGACGCCGCCCGCCGCCTGTGCTAGGCAGTACGAGAGAATCTCGGCGCGCGCGATTCCCCCAGAAAATGCGTCTGCCACGCTCACTACGGGATTGAAATGTGCGCCCGAAATACTTCCAAACGTATAGATCAGCATCACCAGCGCGGCCCCGGTGGCGATGGAGTTGGCAAGCAGCGCGATGGCTACGTTCCCGCCCGACAGGCGATCGCCCATGATGCCCGAACCAACCACCGCCATTAACAAAAAGGCAGTGCCCACGAATTCTGCGCAAAGACGGCGCGTCAGAGAAAACTTCATTGCTTTCCGATCCGGTCCATTTCTTTCTTGACGCTCAGGCTGTCGAGACTCGAGATGGGCAGACTCAGGAGCAAACCGATCCTGCGCTCCAGTGTGACGAACGCATCGCGAAATGCCCGCTCGATCTCTTCTGGCGTGCCGACAACCGCCGCCGGATCGGGAATGCCCCAATGTGCGGTAATCGGTTGGCCAGGCCACACGGGGCAAATCTCGTTCGCGGCGTTGTCGCACACCGTGAAAACGAAATCCATTTTCGGCGCGCCTGGTTTCGCAAATTCATCCCAGCTCTTGCTGCGCAAATTGGAAACGGAAAGTTTGGCCGTTTCCAGTTGCTTGATCGCATGCGGATTGATTCGGCCAGTCGGATGGCTCCCCGCGCTGTAAGCAACGAAATTCGGGCGGCCTTTTTGATTGAGAATGGCTTCCGCAAGAATCGAACGGGCAGAATTGCCGCTGCAGAGAAATAATACGTCGTAGGGCACTGTTTCACTCCTTCCAATCAAGTGCAGCAGGGGAGTCCAACACAACCCGGCGGGCATTCGCACTTTTTCGTTACTTGTGGTTTTGGATTTTTGTTTTCCGGGTCTTCTTGCAGGGGTTTTTCGGCGATCTCGCGCAACGTTGTCTCAGTTGCCATTTTTTCCGCCGAATCCTTGTCGTTCTTTCTCATTTTCGCTTCCGACCCAGTAAATTTTTCGCTGCGACTAATTGCAGCACGTCGGCGCGCAGCAAGACGGACCGACCACGTTTCCACGAGCGTTCGGCTTTTGCGCCCGCACAAACGCGCTGATGAATTTCCCGTCAATCAACGGCGCAACCTTGTCTACATCGAGTCCCGCATTTGCCAGAAAATCGCGGGCTTCGTCGCTTTTGTAAACGCGAGTCGGCTCGATGTCTATGGATTCGAATCCCGCGCGAAAAAGTTTGTCACGATATTCGTATTCCTCAAGAGCCCCGGCGATGCAGCCGACCCACAACTCCATGCTTTTACGGATTTCCGCCGGAACATCTCCGCGTACCACCACGTCGGAAATCGCAAAGCGCCCGCCGGGCTTCAGTACGCGAAAAGCTTCGCGTAATACGCGATCCTTGTCCCCGGAAAGATTGATCACGCAGTTTGAAATGATGACGTCCACGGAATTATCCGGCAGCGGAATATTCTCGATCGCGCCTTTCAGGAACTCCACGTTCGTGACGCCGGATTTTTGCTGATTCTCGCGCGCCAGCGCCAGCATTTCGTCGGTCATGTCCAGCCCGTATGCTTTTCCCGTCGGCCCCAGTCGTTTCGCCGACAGCAGTACATCGATACCGCCGCCCGAGCCCAGGTCCAGCACCGTTTCGCCGGGCTGCAACTGCGCCAGCGCGGTTGGATTTCCGCAACCCAGTGATGCCGCCACGGCTTTCTCCGGCAATCCCGCAATTTGCGTCGAGTCATAGAGATCGCGCGTGATCGGATCGCAGCAGGATAATTCGCCGCCTCCGCAGCATGATGCGACTCCTCCTGCCGCGGCCTGCTTTGCCGCTGCACCGTATTTTTCTTTCACCACATCCTGAATGTTTTGTTCACTCATGACTTCTCCCCTTACACGATAATTGCGTTTTCGGGATGCCAAAAATCCCAAGCTCGTCATTCCGAGCGAAACGACCGAAGGTTCCGACCTTGTCGGAAGGAATCTCTCTTCCTTTTGCATTTGAGCGTCGGAGAGAGCCCTCGCTGCGCCCGGAATGACGGCCCAACGGCATAGTGCTGCGCACCATTCCTCACCGCGAAATTTGCACGAACGACTCCGGCGCGACCGCGCGGTTGCGCGTGCAGCATTCCTCATAAAGAAAGCCAAGTACTTCGCGCAGCGCATCGGTATTCGCGGAATACCACAAAAATGTTCCGACGCGCCTTACATTGACCAGTCCCACTTGTTTCAGTTTTTCCAGGTGATGGGAAAGCGTGGACGCCGGAACCTCCAGCTCCTCCTGCACTTCTCCCGCGATCATTCCGGTGGGGTGAGCGGAAAGCAGCAAGCGCAGAATGGCCAGCCTCGGCTCAGCACCGAGCGCGGCAAAGCGGTCCGCCGAGCGCGTGACTAGGAGTGGATCGGACTTCTTCATATTTCGATAATTGCAGAAACACAGAAACAATGTCAACTCTTTTTTTCTGCCAACGCCCGTCCCCTTGCCTGCATCCAATCCAGCGTGAAGCCAGGGTTTGTAAGTACAAACCCTGAGACCCTGTCGGCCTTCCATCTGGCTCTGGAAAAGTTCGGCATTTCGCTTTTGACCGTCCCGTGCTCGCATGGGATACTTTAATTTTCAGGGCAAATATGAACTTTCTAAAGCTGAACGCATTCTTCATTACTGCGACTTTTGTCAGCGGCGCTGCTTTCGCGCAGTCCGCCGCGCCTCCGCAATCCGCGCCCGCGCAAAAGCAGGATTTCGCAAACGGCGAGCCGGCCGCTCCGCCAACTTCCAGCCGCGCCGACGCCTATTTCGACTACACCATGGGCCATGTCGCCGAATTGCAGTACGAGGCAACCAGTCGCAGCGAATACGCGACGCAGGCCATCGACTACTACAAAAAGGCTTATGCGCTGGACCCGAAGTCGCCCATCATCGGCGAACGCCTAGCGGAGATGTATTGGAAGGCGCAGCGCGTTCATGAGGCCGAACTGGAAGCCCAGGCTCTTCTGAAGCGCAATCCCGAGGACGCGCAGACTCGGCGTCTTCTCGGCCATATTTACTTGCGCAGTCTCGGCAGCGCCGGCGAAGTAACCGGCCAATCTGAAACCGTCAACCGCGCCGTCGAGCAATTCAAGGAAGTGGTGCGCCTCGATCCGTCAGACACCGAATCGGCGCTGTGGCTGGCGCGTCTTTATCGTCTGCAGAATCAGCACGACAAGGCGGAAGAAGTTTTGCGCGGCTTGTTGAAAACCGATTCCGAAAATGAAGCTGGCGTCGAACAGTTGACGCAATTGCTTCTTGATGAAGGCAAGTCTGCCGATGCAGTTGGCCTGCTCGAAGGGATGACGTCCAAATCTTCTTCTCCGGTTTTGCTCGATCTGCTTGGTGACGCCTACACACAAACCAAAGATCTCCCGAAAGCGGAAGCCGCATATCGCAAAGCGGTCGAGCTCGACCCCAGCGAAACCAGCCACCAGCGCGGCCTCGGCCAGACCCTGATTTCCGAAGAAAAGTATTCCGAAGCGTTGAGCGTCTATCAGAAACTTTCGGACTTGATGCCCGACGATGCCGACGTTTATCTACGCCTGGCGCAGATTTACCGCGAATTGCACCAGATGGACAAAGCCGAAGACACGCTCGTCAAGGCGCGTCAGTATTCTCCCGGCAGTCTCGACGTGATGTACAACGAAGCGATGTTGTACGAGGCGCAAGGCCGCTATGAGGATGCGATCCGGGTTCTTTCCGAAGCCGTCACCGGAGTCAAAGGACAATCCGTTTCCATGCCCACCCGTCGGCGATCGCTTTCTGTTCTGTATCAGCAGCTGGGCGGCTTGTATCGCGAAACCCAGAACTTTCCGGCGGCTGTGAACACTTATGAGGAATTAGGGCGTCTGGGGGACGAAGAGGATCGGCACGCTCGCGTCTTGATCGTGGACGCTTACAGCTCCGCGAAAGATCAGCCAAAAGCTTTGCAAGCCGGTAAAGAGGCTCTCGCAAAATATCCTAAAGATCCCGCGATCAAGGCGCGGTATGCGCTGCTGCTCGGAGAAACCAATCAGACCGACGAAGCCGCGAAACTTCTTCACGCGCAGCTCAATGGCACCGCATCGGACCGCGAAACCTACCTGAACCTGGCGCAGACTTACGAATTCGCTCGCCGCTTCCACGAGGCAGAACAGGCCGCGCGCGCAGCGGAGGCCATTCCTGGCAGCCCGCGCGACAACGAAATGGTTTGGTATTTCCTGGGCTCTATCTACGAGCACCAGAAAGTTTTCGACAAGGCTGAAACCGAATTCAAGAAAGCGCTCGCGGTGAACCCCAAGAGCTCCGCCGTTTTAAATTATTACGGCTACATGCTCAGCGAGCTTGGAATCCGTCTGGATGAAGCGCAGGGTTTGGTGCAACGCGCTCTTGCCGAAGAGCCTTACAACTCCGCCTATCTCGACAGTCTCGGCTGGGTCTACTACAAGCAGAACAAGTTCGGGGACGCAGAAGCAGCGCTGCGGAAGGCGCTTGAGCGCGATCCGCACGACCCGACCATGCACCTGCACCTGGGCGATATTTACGCCAAATCGGGGCGGCCCGAAATGGCCGCAGCGGAATGGGAAAAATCGCTGGCAGAGTGGAAGCGCGTGCTTCCCGCCGATGTCGAGCCCGACAAAGTAGCGGAGGTCGAGAAGAAAGTCAGCCAGTCCCGGCATCGCGTTGCGGAAAAGTCTTCACCCGAATCCGTGAAGCCGTAATCCCATACATGGCCGAAGTTCGCATCCCCGCCCTTGCGAAAATCAACTTGCGCTTGGAAGTCATCGGCAAACGCGCCGACGGCTATCACGAACTGCGCACTATTTTTCAAACCGTTTCACTGCAAGACGAACTTCACCTTAAATCTACGCGCGCGCCGAGCATCACGCTCAAAGTAAGTGGCAACGATTCGCTTTCGAACGAACCTGTGGGAAAAAATCTCGTTTATCGCGCGGTTGATTCGCTGCGCCAGGAGCTAAAACTGGCCGACGGTGTCGCGATCGAGCTGCGCAAAAAAATTGCCGCTGGCCGCGGTCTGGGTGGTGGCTCCAGCGACGCCGCCGCTGCCTTGATCGGATATTTGCGACTGGTAAAAAAACAGCTCCCTCGCGAACGCCTGTTCGAACTCGCTGCAGCCCTCGGCGCGGATGTACCGTTTTTCTTGGAAGGCGGAAGAGCATTGGGCATCGGCAAGGGCGATGAAATCTATCCACTGCCTGACGTTCCCAAGCTTTCTCTGCTGGTGATCTCACCTAAATCCATTCATGTTCCTACGCCAGACGCCTACCGTTGGCTGAATGCGCCGCCACTCTATACATTGCAAACAAACGCTGCGCAATTGACAAATTCCGCTGGAAACCCTAAACTTTACGGGTTCTGTGCTCTCGCTTGGAGCCTGCAGGGCAGCCCCCTTCGCAATGATTTTGAAGAAGCGGTCTTCCAGCAGCACCCCCGTCTGGCTGAAGTCAAACGGGATTTGCTTCAAAACGGAGCTTCAGAAGCCTTGCTGGCGGGTAGCGGTTCGGCGGTGTTTGGAGTTTTCCCGAGCCCAGCAAAGGCGCGCCGAGCCGTTGTTGGGTTTCCGCACGATCAGACTTTCGTTTGCGAGACCGTCTCTCGCGATTCGTATCGTCGTCTGATGCAAAGTCGCACCGTCATTAGTGCGCCTGGCGATTAATCCGCAGCGTCTTCAGCCACAACCCGGGAAACTTTAACCTGCAGCTTCTGCAGGGTGGAGATCGCTTCGTGAACGACGAGCGTTTTAAAATTTTTTCGGGTACCGCCAACCCGATGCTGGCGGAAGCCATCTGCAAGCATCTGGACGTTCCGCTGGGCAAAGCTATGCTGGGCCGCTTTAGCGATGGCGAGATCTATTTTCAGATTCTGGAAAACGTGCGCGGCGCCGATGTTTTTGTCGTTCAGCCCTGCCATTATCCGGTGGACAACCACCTGTTGGAACTTTTGCTGATGATTGACGCTTTTAAACGCGCTTCCGCCTGGCGAATCACCGCCGTGTTGCCCTATTACTGCTATGCACGGCAGGATCGCAAAGACAAGCCGCGCGTTCCGATTTCCGCCAAGTTGGTTGCCGATTTGCTCGAAACGGCCGGAGCCAGCCGCGCGTTGACGCTCGACTTGCACGCGCCGCAGATTCAGGGTTATTTCGACGTTCCGGTGGACCATCTTTTCGCTTCACCTGTGTTGGTCGAATATTTCCGTCATTTGAATTTGCCGAATCTGACGGTTGTCTCGCCCGACGCCGGCGGTGTGGAGCGCGCCCGCTTTTTCGCCAAAAAACTGGATGCGCCACTGGCCATCGTTGACAAGCGCCGCGTAGATGTGGACGTCAGCGAAGTCATGAACCTGATCGGCGAGGTGCGCGGACGCAGCACGCTGATCGTGGACGACATTATTGATACCGCCGGCACGCTGGTAAAAACGGCAGAAGCGCTGCTTAAAGAAGGCGCCACCCAGGTTTATGCCGCTTGTACGCACGCCGTGCTTTCCGGCCCGGCGATTGAACGCATCGGAAAATCGCAAATCAAGGAAGTGGTCGCGACCGATTCGATTCCGCTCAGCGAAGCCGGCCAGGCACTGAAGAAGATTCGCGTGCTCAGCGTGGCGGATTTGCTGGCGCGCGGTATTCGTTCGATTCACGAGGAATCCTCGATCAGCGAATTGTTCATCTAAGTCTTGCAGGGACGAAGTTGCAGGCTGGCAGTTTAAGGACGGGTTTCAGGGTTTGTACTAACAAACTCCGAACTAAAAAAGGACAAGGCAATGGCAGACAAGATCGTAGTCGAAGCAGCAGCCCGCGAATCGCGCGGCAAAAATGAGGCTCGGCGCCAGCGTGTGGCGGGAAAAGTTCCAGCGACGCTTTATGGCGGAAAAGATGGCGCCATATCGCTTACCGTGAACACCAAACAGGTAAGCCAGATTCTCCGTTCAGCCACTGGCCACAACACTTTGTTCCAGGTCGCTTTCGAAGGTAAGGAACAACCCGCCATCGTTAAAGCCTGGCAGGTGGATCCGGTCAGCGGCAATCTTCTGCACGTCGATTTGTTGCGCATCGCCATGGACGTTCGCATGCGCGTCAAGGTTCCCGTGCACACCTTTGGCGAGCCTGTCGGTGTGAAAGTCGAAGGCGGCGTATTCGAAGTCGTCACTCGCGAAGTGGAAATCGAATGCTTGCCCGGCGAAATTCCGACCGAATTTAAATTGGATGTCAGCGGCTTGGCCATGAACGGTCAGCTGCGCGCCAGCGATATTCCCATCGACACCGCCAAGATGAAGCTGGTCACAGAACCGGAACGCGTTCTCGCGCACGTCGTGGCGCTTAAGGTCGAAGAAGAAAAGCCCGCCGAAGCCGTGGCAGCGGAAACGGCGACGCCTGCCGAGCCCGAAGTCATCAAGAAGGGCAAGAAAGAAGTGGAAGGCGAAGAAGGTACCGAGGGCGTCGAGAAGCCGGAGAAAAAGAAGTAGTTTTGTTCGGCGACGGTTTTTTGCAGTTGTCTCGAGAAGAGGTATATGCGGCTCATTGTCGGCCTTGGCAATCCTGGACCGGAATATCAATGGACGCCCCACAACCTCGGTTTTCTCGCCGTGGATGAACTGGCCAATCGCGGCGGTATTCGGGTCGAGCGGCCGGAAGCAAAGGCTCTGGTAGGTTTGGGCAAATTGGCGGGAGAAGAAGTGATTCTCGCTAAGCCGCAAACGTATATGAACCTGAGCGGCATCTCGGTACGCGAGCTGCTCGAAAAGTATGAGCTCGGTCCGCAAGACGTGCTCGCGATGTGGGACGAAGTGCAATTGCCCTGGGGCGCGATTCGCATTCACGCCGAAGGCAGCGCAGGCAGCCACAACGGGGCCGGGTCGCTGATCAGTTCGCTGGGCACGCCGAAGTTCGCAAGACTTCGGCTGGGCTGCGGGCCCGATCATCCGCTGAGCAGCAGGAAAGAATATGTCCTGCGGCCGATGAAGAAACCGGAGCTGGAAGTTGCGGCGGAAATGATCGCTGGCGCTGGAGACGCCGTCGAATTGATGCTCACAAAAGGCATCGAGGCGGCGATGGCTAAGAACAACCGGCGCGAACTGCAGCAGGACGAAGACGCCGAGACTTAAACGGAATTGCCGGTCGCGAGCGCGCGACGACGCTCCGTGTTTTTGTAGTGCCGGGCTTTAGCCCGGCTCTTGGGTTCGTTGTAGTTTGTAGCGGCCGCCTTCCGGGGCGGGCGGTTTTCTAGCGGCAGGTTTAACCCGCCGTGAAAGGCAAGAAACGAGGAACCATGGAAGAACGTCTGTACGACCTGATTTTTATCGTTCGTCCGGCCACGCCGGAAGACGAAGTCAAGAAAGTCGAGCACACGGTTGAACACGCCTGTAGCGACAAGGGCGCCAAGATCGAAAAGACCGAGCACTGGGGCACGCGCAAGCTCGCTTACCGCGTTGCCAAGCACCGCGAAGGCATCTACGTCTACTACCAGATTCGCACTTCGCACAACGATTTGATCGTGGAACTCGAGCGTCGCCTCAAGGTCCAGGACAACGTCATCAAGTACTTGACCATTCGTCTGGACGAAGACCTCAAACGCCAGAAGAAACTCACCGCCATTCGTGACAAGCGCGCTGCGCGCCGTCCGAAGCGTCCGGCACCAACGCCGGCTCCTGCGCCAGTCGCAGCTGCGCCGTCGCATCCCGCTGAACAGCCTGCAGCAAGTTGAACGCGCACTGAAAATATTTCGATAGCTGGACTCTTCGCAAAGAGTCCTAGCGCCGGCTTAACCGGCGCCGAACAGAATTAAGAAAGAAAGGGTAAACGTTATGGCAGACGAACAGAACCAAACACCAGCAGCCCCGCAAGCAGCATCAGTTCCTTCACCTCGTCCAAGTGGACCGGGTGGCGGCGGACAAGGCGGACATGGCGGCCACGGTGGTCACGGAGGCGGCGGTGGACGTCGCGAAGGCGGCCCCGGTGGTGGCGGTGGTGGACGCCGCGAAGGTGGTGGACCCGGCGGACCGGGCGGCGGTCCCGGTGGACCTCGCCGCGGCAAACGGCAATTTTTCCGCAAAAAGAAAGTTTGCAAGTTTTGCGTCGAGAAAATGGACTTGATCGACTACAAGCGCGCCGACATTCTTTCGCAATTCGTGCAGGAACGCGGCAAAATTCTTCCGCGCCGCATGACTGGCGTTTGCGCGCGTCACCAGCGTTGGCTCGGTGTAGCCATCAAGCGCGCCCGCAACATCGCTTTGCTGCCGTTCGCCGGCAGCGCGGCGGGTAGCTCGGCTCCTCGCCCAGTGGAAGCGGCCAAACCGCAGGCTCACCCGGCAGCCGCTCCGCCTGCCACGACACCGCCAGCGACGACTCCGCCACCTACGACGCCGCAACCAACGGCTTAAACTTTTGCCCGGTGGTTTTTCTCGCCGGCTGTCTTGATTGGGAAAAAGAACGGCCGCGTTGCGGCCACTCACAAAGTCCTAACCGCATTGCGGCTAGATTGAAAAGGAATACGATATGCAAATCATTCTGCAGGAAGATGTCGAAAACCTCGGTCATCGCGGAGACGTAGTCACCGTCAAGCCGGGCTATGCGCGCAATTTTCTTCTGCCGCGCAAAATCGGAATTGAAGCTACCTCCGGCAACATGCAGGCGCTCGAGCGCATCCGCACTTCGCTGGCCAAGAAAACCGCCACCGAACTCGACGCCGCGCACAAGCAGGCCGAGCTTCTCAACGGCGTTGCAGTAAAGTTTGCCCGCAAGACCGGCGAAAACGATCAGATGTTCGGCTCCGTCACCTCCGGCGACATCTCCGAAGCCCTCGCCGCACAGGGCTTCAAGGTGGACAAGCGCCAGATCCAGCTTGCCGAACCCATCAAAGTCATCGGCGAACAAAACGTCACCATTAAAGTTTTCCGCGACGTCACCGCGTCGATCAAAGTCACAGTAGATAAAGAATCCTAGTAGCAGTCCATTGCCTTGGAGGGGCGCAGCACCGCTGCGCCCCTCTTTTTTTGGTACGCCGCGCATGCTCGACAGCTTGGAGGTGCAAGTCCTCTTCACAACCTGATAGAGGTGAAGTGATAGCGAAGCGCAAGGGCGTCGCTGCGAGGCGGGGTCTGAAGGAAGCGTGGAGCAAAAACGCGAGCCAATGTACAAGAACCGAATCTGAGGCGTGAGTGTCGGGCGAGCGGGCCAATGATCGCGAAGCCCATATCTATCAAGGACGCAAAGCGTAAATTCGGTGGTTGTGCGTGGAAAGCAGTCGAGCTTATCGCGGGAGATCTGTTGCATGTCTCGGATTCGGGACTGAGCGTGGAGTAATTCACGCTGATCCTGCAGCAGAAGTCAGCAGCGGGCGTAGTACTCACGCGAGTGAGGAAGGCCCAAACAGTAAGAGTGAATAGTAGAACGTCGAACTCACGGGTGGCACTGCGCCAGCCAATCAGCTCCGGCTGAGCTTTACAGGTTCAGAAGACGGTGAAGCCGAAACGGAAACCTGCAGAGCGGCGAAGCCCTTGTGGCGGACGACGACTCGAACCTCCGGCCCGCAAGGGCTCAACTTGCTGAACCGCCGTATGCGGAC
Organism: uncultured Acidobacteriota bacterium; assembly: GCA_963732135.1. Lineage (GTDB taxonomy): Bacteria > Acidobacteriota > Terriglobia > Acidiferrales > UBA7541 > Acidiferrum. The sequence goes on along the minus strand of CAVSYC010000005.1, from coordinate 44,778 downwards.
CCGCCTGTACGGTGGTGTGGGAGGGGCCGAGCAGGTGACTGCTCCCCCTATCCCGATTGTGCCGAGCATGTCCGACAGCTGGGAGGTGCAAGTCCTCTTCACAACCAGATGGAGGTGAAGTGATAGCGAAGCGCAAGGGCCGAACCGTGAGGTGAGGTCTGAAAGAAGCGTGGAGCAAAGACGCGAGCCGATGAACAAAAACTGGATGTGAGGCAGGCAGTGTTCGGGCGAGCTGGCAAATGGCAGCGAAGCCCTAATCCATCAAGGGCACTGAATGTAGATCCAGCGGTTGCGCGTTGAAGGCGGTCGAGCTTACCTCGGGAGATCTGCCACCGGTCTCGAATTCGAGACTGAGGAGCGGGAGATCGTTTCTGATCCGGTGGCAGAAGTCAGCAGAGGGCGTAGTAGCTGCGCAAGCAGTGAAGGCCCGAACGGTCCCCGCAAGGGGATAAAGGGAGCGATGAGTACGCGGCGCGACTCAACAACCGACAAGCGGCAGAAAAGCCAGTACCGTCTGGCCTTTCCGGAGGAAAGTAGGGGTGCAGCCCCGATGGCCACCGAGGAAGGGACCGAATCGGAGTTGGCGAAGCGCAGAGCAGAAAGTCCGACTACCGAGCAGTGGATGGAAGAAGTCTGCGAGCGGGAAAACTGCAAGCAGGCGCTACGACGAGTGAAGGCCAACAAAGGCAGTCCAGGCATCGACGGGATGACCGTCGAGAAATTGTCTGGACACCTGAAAGAGCACTGGCCAGTCATCCGGGAACAACTCCTCAGCGGAACCTACAGACCACAACCTGTGAAGAGGGTGGAAATCCCGAAGCCGGACGGTGGAGTGCGCAAATTGGGCATTCCGACGGTGCTGGATCGGTTCATCCAGCAAGCGGTGATGCAGGCGTTGCAGAGGAGCTGGGACGGAACGTTCTCTGAACACAGCTATGGGTTTCGACCCAGGCGATCGGCACATCAAGCGGTGGAGCAGGCGCAGCAGTATCAAGCTGAAGGCTACCGCTGGGTGGTGGATCTGGATCTCGAGAAATTTTTCGACCGGGTCAACCACGACCGATTGCTCGCGAAGATCGCCGAAAGGGTCAGCGATAAGCGGTTGCTGAAACTGATTCGTGCGTTCTTGCGAGCCGGAGTAATGGAGAACGGGCTGGTGAGTCCGGCTGAGGAAGGAACACCGCAAGGTGGTCCTCTCTCGCCCGTGCTATCGAACATCGTACTCAACGAACTGGATCAGGAGCTAGAGCGACGCGGACATCGGTTCACCAGATATGCGGATGACTGCAACATCTACGTCCGTAGTCGGCGAGCCGGCGAACGAGTGATGAGCAGCGTAACGAGACTCCTCACGACGAAGCTTAAGCTGCGAGTGAACAGGGAGAAGAGTGCGGTGGCTCGACCATGGGAACGGAAATTCCTGGGGTACAGCTTCACGAATCACAAGCCACCGAAGAGGCGCTTAGCGCCGAAAGCGGTGGTGCGGTTCAAGGAGCGAGTTCGGGAACTCACAAGCCGGACACGGGGCATAAGCCTCGTCCGAATGGTCCATGACTTAGCGGAGTATCTCCGCGGATGGATCGGTTACTTCGGACGATGCGAAACACCGGAAGTGCTCGCCAAGCTGGAGAAATGGCTCCGACATCGACTTCGGTCGATGGTGTGGAAACAGTGGAAGCGAGGCACCACAAGATATCGGGAGCTCCGCCAGCGCGGCATCGCTGCGCAGGACGCCGCGAAAACGGCGGGTAGCTCCGATGGACCGTGGCACCTTGCGAACACTCCAGCACTGAAAATCGCTCTGTCCAACGCTTACTTCGCCTCGCTCGGGCTTCCCGAGCTCACGGCTCATGGTTAGTTCAACCCGCCGAACCGCCGGATGCGGACCCGCATGTCCGGTCGTGTGGCAGGGGCGAGTGGGCGACCACTTCCCCTATGCCGATGGTACGCCGCGCATGCTCGACAGCTTGGAGGTGCAAGTCCTCTTCACAACCTGATAGAGGTGAAGTGATAGCGAAGCGCAAGGGCGTCGCTGCGAGGCGGGGTCTGAAGGAAGCGTGGAGCAAAAACGCGAGCCAATGTACAAGAACCGAATCTGAGGCGTGAGTGTCGGGCGAGCGGGCCAATGATCGCGAAGCCCATATCTATCAAGGACGCAAAGCGTAAATTCGGTGGTTGTGCGTGGAAAGCAGTCGAGCTTATCGCGGGAGATCTGTTGCATGTCTCGGATTCGGGACTGAGCGTGGAGTAATTCACGCTGATCCTGCAGCAGAAGTCAGCAGCGGGCGTAGTACTCACGCGAGTGAGGAAGGCCCAAACAGTAAGAGTGAATAGTAGAACGTCGAACTCACGGGTGGCACTGCGCCAGCCAATCAGCTCCGGCTGAGCTTTACAGGTTCAGAAGACGGTGAAGCCGAAACGGAAACCTGCAGAGCGGCGAAGCCCTTGTGGCGGACGACGACTCGAACCTCCGGCCCGCAAGGGCTCAACTTGCTGAACCGCCGTATGCGGACCCGCCTGTACGGTGGTGTGGGAGGGGCGAGCAGGTGACTGCTCCCCCTATCCCGATTGTGCCGAGCATGATCGACAGCTTGGAGGTGCAAGTCCTCTTCACAACCAGATGGAGGTGAAGTGATAGCGAAGCGCAAGGGCCGAACCGTGAGGTGAGGTCTGAAAGAAGCGCGGAGCAAAGACGCGAGCCGATGAACAAAAACTGGATATGAGGCAAGCAGTGTTCGGGCGAGCTGGCAAATGGCAGCGAAGCCCTAATCCATCAAGGGCACTGAATGTAAATCCAGCGGTTGCGCGTTGAAGGCGGTCGAACTTACCTCGGGAGATCTGCTACCGGTCTCGAATTCGAGACTGAGGAGCGGGAGATCGTTTCTGATCCGGTGGCAGAAGTCAGCAGAGGGCGTAGTAGCTGCGCAAGCAGTGAAGGCCCGAACGGTCCCCGCAAGGGGATAAAGGGAGCGATGAGTACGCGGCGCGACTCAACAACCGACAAGCGGCAGAAAAGCCAGTACTGTCTGGTCTTCCCGGAGGAGAGTAGGGGTGCAGCCCCGAGGGCCTTCGAGGGAGGGACCGAATCGGAGTTGGCGAAGCGCAGAGCAGAAAGTCCGACTAGCGAGCAGTGGATGGAAGAAGTCTGCGAGCGGGAAAACTGCAAGCAGGCGCTACGACGAGTGAAGGCCAACAAAGGCAGTCCAGGCATCGACGGGATGACCGTCGAGAAACTGTCTGGACACCTGAAAGAGCACTGGCCAGTCATCCGGGAACAACTCCTCAGCGGAACCTACAGACCACAACCTGTGAAGAGGGTGGAAATCCCGAAGCCGGACGGTGGAGTGCGCAAGTTGGGCATTCCGACGGTGCTGGATCGATTCATCCAGCAAGCGGTGATGCAGGTATTGCAGAGGAGCTGGGACGGGACATTCTCCGAACACAGCTATGGGTTTCGGCCCAGGCGATCGGCACATCAGGCGGTGGAGCAGGCGCAGCAATATCAAGCCGAAGGCTACCGTTGGGTGGTGGATCTGGATCTCGAGAAATTTTTCGATCGGGTCAACCACGACCGACTGCTAGCAAAGCTCGCCGAAAGGGTCAGCGACAAGCGTTTGCTGACTCTGCTTCGTGCGTTCTTACAAGCAGGAGTGATGGAGAACGGGCTGGTAAGTCCGAGCGAGGAAGGGACTCCGCAAGGTGGTCCTCTCTCACCCGTGTTATCGAACATCGTACTCAACGAACTGGATCAGGAGCTGGAGCGGCGCGGGCATCGGTTCACGAGATATGCGGATGATTGCAACATTTACGTCCGCAGTCGGCGAGCTGGTGAACGAGTGATGAGAAGCGTGACGCGACTCCTCACGACGAAGCTTAAGCTTCGAGTGAACAGCGAGAAGAGTGCTGTAGCTCGACCATGGGAACGGAAATTCCTGGGGTTCAGCTTCACGAATCACAAGCCACCGAAGAGGCGTCTCGCGCCGAAAGCGGTGGTGCGGTTCAAGGAGCGAGTTCGGGAACTCACAAGCCGGACACGGGGCATAAGCCTCGTCCGAATGGTCCATGACCTAGCGGAATATCTCCGCGGATGGATCGGCTACTTCGGACGATGCGAAACACCGGAAGTGCTCGACAAGCTGGAGAAATGGCTCCGACATCGACTTCGGTCGATGGTCTGGAAGCAGTGGAAACGAGGAACCACGAGATATCGGGAGCTCCGCCAGCGCGGCATCGCTGCGCAGGACGCCGCGAAAACGGCGGGTAGCTCCGATGGACCGTGGCACCTTGCGAACACACCAGCGCTGAAAATCGCTCTGTCCAACGCTTACTTCGCCTCGTTCGGGCTTCCCGAACTCACTCCTCATGGTTAGTTCAACCCGCCGAACCGCCGGATGCGGACCCGCATGTCCGGTCGTGTGGCAGGGGCGAGTGGGCGACCACTCCCCCTATGCCGATCTTTCTTTTCTCTTCTCTCTTTTCTTCGTCTTTAGGCCGTCATTCCGAGCGAAGCGAGGTCGCTCTTCGATTTGTGCCGCGCCAAAAAATAATCTACGCGCACAAAACTTTTCCACCATCTCCAAAATTTTGCACAACGCTTCTCGCCGACTTCTCATTGACGTCACGACAACGCGCCATCACAATGCACGCAATCCTTCGACAGCAAGCCGCGCCGGAAATATTTTTAGCATTCCGGTATTGCCTGCCGCAGGGCAAAATGATATAAAGCGAAGAAAAGGCGAATACTAGAACTGTCCCCATGTCTGCAAACGCCACTCTCGAACGACCGCTCCCACAAAATCTCGACGCCGAACGCTCCATTCTCGGCGCCATTCTGCTCGATAATCACGCTCTCAATGCCGCCATTGAAAATCTCAAGCCTGAAGATTTTTTCCTGGAGCAGCACCGTCGCGTTTTCAACCAGATGATCGTTCTGGGCGAAAACCAGCAAGCTATCGATCTGGTCACGCTCACTGAATCACTGCATCGCGTCGGTGAACTCGAATCCTCCGGCGGTGCTCCATATCTTGCCGCCCTTGCTGATGGTATGCCGCGCGTCAGCAACGTTGAACATTACGCGCGCATTGTGCGCGAAAAGGCGTTACTGCGGAATCTGATTCACGCCACACACAATATTCAGCAACGGGCGCTTGAAGGTGAAGACGGCGCGGACACCATTCTCGACAATGCCGAGTCCTCGATCTTCGCGTTGGCCGAAGACCGCGTAAAAGCCGGCCTCATACCAGTAAAAGACATCGTCCGCGACAATTTCGAGCGCCTGGAAAAAATCTTTCGTGAAGGCAAAAGCATCACTGGCGTTTCCACCGGCTACACTGAGTTGGACAAGCTTCTTTCCGGCCTGCAGCCGTCCGAACTCCTGATTCTTGCCGCTCGTCCCTCGCAGGGAAAAACCGCGCTCGCTCTCAATTTCGCGGAAAACATTTCTATCCGCGCCGGCAGTCCTGTCGCCTTTTTCAGCCTGGAAATGTCCAAAGAATCCTTGCTGCAGCGCCTCGTCGCATCTGTTGCTCAAATTGACGCTCACAAATTCCGCTCCGGCCATCTCAGCCGCGAAGACTGGCGCCGCATGACCGAAGCTCTCGGCACCATTTCGAACGCACCGCTATGGATCGACGACGCCGGCTCGACCAGCGTGCTCGAAATCGGCGCAAAAGCCCGCCGCCTCAAGCGCGAAAAGGGCCTTTCTCTCGTCGTTGTCGACTATCTTCAGCTCATCACCGGCCGCGGCCGCTTCAGCAATCGCCAGGAAGAAGTTTCCAGCATCTCGCGCGGCCTCAAAGGGCTCGCCAAAGAATTGCAGATCCCGGTTCTCGTGCTCAGCCAGCTTACCCGTGCCCCCGAACGCGAAGAGCGCGGCCCGCAGCTTTCCGACCTCCGCGAGTCCGGCGCCATCGAACAGGACGCCGACGTCGTCATGTTCATCTACCGCCCGCACTGGTCAAAAATGGAAGCTTCGCCCGAAGAACGCGACCAGGCGGAGATTCAGGTCGCCAAGCAGCGCAACGGCCCTACTGACAAAGTCCGCTTCGTCTTCCGCAGCCGCCTCACGCGCTTCGAAGAGGCCGCGCCAGACGCCTTCTCGCAATTCGCCCCCGACGACATGTAGCGCTGGCTGCCACTTCTCTGGAGCGCGGCGGCTCGACGCCGCTTTGCCTTCGCGCAATTCAACCCGCGTGTTCATTCGGCACCCCCGAGTCAGCGATGACACATATATTTCTTGAGCGCGTCTTCTAACCTCTTTCCTCTCAACGCCCAATTCCAACCTCCCACTGGCATTCCCCATGCATATTGGCCTGTTGTCTTTCTCGCCGCAGTCCTTTCTCGATTCCAACGAGCGCGCGAGGATGCCGTAAAATAGTAATTCTGGAAAGCGAACTAAAACGAGAATGGCCCCAACGAAAAAGATTGAATCCGCAATCGGCCGCCCGGTCTGGGCCGATATTTCTCTCTCGGCTCTCACCCATAATTTTCGAGCCATACGCGATTTCGTAAATCCGAAATCGGATAAGCGCGCTGTTCCACGCAAGGTTCTCTGCATCGTCAAAGGCAATGGCTACGGCCACGGCGGACCGCAAGTCGCCAAAGCCCTCGAAAAAGCCGGCGCTGACTGGTTCGGCGTCACCGGCGCCGCCGAGGGCGAACAGGTCCGCAAGGCTGGCGTTCGCAAACCTGTTCTCGCGCTTACCAGTTTCTGGCCCGGCGAAGAAGCGCAGCTTCTCGCCAATAAAATTTCTCCAGCCATCATTCGCTGCGAACAGCTCTCCGCTCTGGATTCCGCCGCTGCGAAAGGCAAGTTCGCCAAACGCTCCGCCGGCTTCCACCTGAAAATTGACACCGGCATGAACCGTCTCGGCATCGCTCCGACTGACATCGAATGTTTCGCGCGCCAGTACGAAAAGTCTTCGCGCCTCAAGCTCGAAGGTGTTTTCACCCACTTCGCCTCCTCCGAGGTATTCGAGGGTCCTGTCGCTGCGCAAAACTGCCGCCAGGAAGAAAGCTTTCACAAAGCCATCGAACGTCTCCGTGCATTGGGAATCGATCCTGGCATCGTTCACCTGGCCAACAGCGCCGCCATCGCTTCGCGTCCGGAAACCTGGGCGGATATGGTTCGTCCCGGCGCGATTCTCTACGGTTACCATCCCGGCTATGATCCGATCGAGCGCCGCGCCCAGGCCGAAAAAGAATTGCCTCTGCGTCCGGTCATGAGCCTGCGTACGCGCATCATCAATATTCGTAACGTGGCGTGCGGCGATGGTGTCGGTTACGGTTCGAAATTTCTCCCGACACGCGCCTCCAAGATCGCCGTGCTTGCCGCGGGATATGGCGACGGCATCCATCGTTCCCTCGGCAACAAAGGCAGCGTTCTTGTACGCGGCGTTCTCGCGCCCATCGTCGGCATCGTCTCCATGGACGTCACCATGATCGACGTCACCGCCGTGCCCGATGTCGCGATCGGCGATGTGGCCACCATTTACGGCAACGACGGCGAACACATCCTTCCGGCAAATCTGGTCGCTCGTGGCATTGGCACCGTCACCTCGGATCTGCTCTGCGCCGTCAGCGCCCGCGTTCCACGAATTTATCTAGATTGATCCGCTATTCCTCTATATAATTATCCGATATTTGCCCCTGTATTGACGCTTGAACCATCTCTCGCGTATACCAGCTTCAGGGGCGTTTAGCAGCGTCTCAGGTCAGCTCGGGTTTTTTCACACCCGAAAAAGCCGTGGACAGCGGTACCGATTTTGCAGTGATGCAGGTGGATGCAGCATCCCGTCCGGGGATGCCGGGGCTTCAAGATCTACTGACCCCGCGCTGAAAGGTCGTATGAGCCGCACTCTGCCCGAACTTCCTCAACCCTTAACACCGGAAGATCGTCCCCGGAGTCTTGCCTCCATTGCGAAGTCTGCCGATGCATCCCGGCAGTGGAACGCCTGGCTCTTCCGCATCGTGCTCATTGCCGCTTCATGCGCTCTCACCGTTGGTGTTTCCCCGTTTGGATTGCATAGGTGGGCTGCGGCAGGCCTGGGGCTTGCGCTCTCGCTCGTGATTGTCGCAGTCGAGCATCGCCTGCGCAGCTCAAGCGCCACCGCACTGCTCGGCGGTGTGGTCGGCGGCCTCTTCGGAACGCTCGCCGCGTTGCTGGTGGCCATCTTGATTTTCGGCACCTCGGCGCCGGAAGCCACGAAATCTTTCCTCGCCTATGCCGCGCTTCTCGCGTTCGGTTATGTCGGCATCATGATCGGCTCGCAGAAAGCCATCTTCTTCAAGCCCGAATCGCTGCAGGGCATTCTTCGTCCGCGAATCGCAGCGTCTTCTCCTTCCGAAGATGGAAAACTCCTGGACACCAGCGTCCTGATCGACGGCCGCATCGCTGAAATCTGCGAAGCCCATTTTCTCGATGGCCCGCTGCTGGTTCCTCAATTCGTGTTGCACGAATTGCAAATGATCGCCGATTCCGCGGACAGTTTGCGCCGTCAACGCGGACGCCGCGGCCTGGAAGTCCTGCAGCGCATCCAGAAAATGCAGACGATCGAAGTTCGCATCATTGATGACAATCCGCATAGTAGCAACGAAGTGGATCGCAAACTGGTTGAACTGGCTCTGCGCCTTCACGCCAAAATCGTCACCAACGATTTCAATCTCAATAAAGTTGCTAGCGTGCAAGGCATCAGCGTCCTCAATGTGAATCTTCTGGCTAACGCTGTGCGCCCCGCGTTCCTTCCCGGCGAGGGCATGCGCGTCTTCATTCTTCGCGAAGGCAAGGAAGTGAATCAAGGCGTCGCCTATCTCGAGGATGGCACCATGGTCGTTGTGGATGGCGCTCGCCGCCTCATCAACAAGACTGTGGACATTCTCGTTACCTCGGTCCACCAGACGCCCGCAGGCAAAATGATTTTTGGCCGCCTCGATGTACCCAGTGAAACTCCGATTCCACCAGGCAAACAAGCCTCCGCGGCAGCTCGAACCGTGCGCCCGGGCTTCCCCGAATCCAACGAGTAACCCGCATCACCGCCCATCTCTGCCGTACTGCCATCTTGAAATTGCTCTCGTGGCAAAAACCTTGCGGCTGCTCTGGTAGCGGCCACCTTTAGGCGGCCATCTTGGGCTTTTCTGCGGAGCGGCTGCCGTCTGCGGCGGACAGGTTTCGGTTTTCCGCAGCGCCGTTTCCCACCTCTGCTCCGCTTAGGGTAAACTCAACCTCTTGGGGCATCGGTCGCAAACCGTCTGAAAACACCCGCTCCCCATATCCAATGACCAGAGTCACTGCCATCTTGCCCGCCGCTGGAATGGGCACGCGCATGGGCGGCGAAACGCCCAAACAATTCCTCGAACTGGACGGCGCGCCCATCCTTCTCCACACCCTGCGACGTCTCGCTTCCTGTGACACCATCAGTGAAATCATCGTCGCCACCCGCGCTGACGAAGTCCGCCGCATGGAAGAGGTCTTCCGCGACGAAAAATTTTCCCAGCCGGTTAGGGTGGTCAAAGGAGGAGCCACGCGGCAGGAATCGGTCGCCGCCGCCCTCGAACACGTCGGCAATGATGTGGAACTGGTCGCGGTGCACGACGCCGTTCGCCCGTTCGTCACTCGCGAGCAGGTTTCCCGCGTCATCGAAGAAGCTCGCAAGTGCGGCGCTGCTATCCTCGGCATTCCGGCCATGGATACTGTCAAAGAAGTAAAGCGCAGCAGCCTGCCACAGGACGTCGCGCTCATCACCGGCACCATTCCGCGCGAACGTGTCGTCCTAGCGCAAACTCCGCAGGTCTTTCACACCAAACTGCTGAAAGAGGCCTTTGCCAAGGCCGCCGCCGACGGCGTCAACGCCTCCGACGAGGCCGGTCTGGTCGAACGCCTCGGCCACGATGTCCACGTCGTCCACGGCACCGAACGCAACATCAAAATCACCAAACCTTCCGACATGGAACTCGCCCGCTTCTATCTCGATCTCGAACGCAACAGGGTTCATCAGGCATGATTTATGAGTAAAGCCCGTTGCGGCATCGGCTACGACCTTCACCGCCTCGCCGAAGGCCGCCCATTCATTGTCGGCGGCATCACTCTTCCATTCGACAAAGGTCCAGTCGGCCACTCCGATGGCGACGTTCTCGCGCACGCACTTTGCGATGCGCTCTTAGGCGCGGCCGCGCTGGGCGATATCGGCACGCATTTCCCGGACACCGATCCCAAGTGGAAAGGCGCGAACAGCCTGCTCTTCCTCGAACACGCGCGTAAACTTCTCGATGAAAAGCATCTGACCATCGATCACGTGGACGCCGTCGTCATCACCGAAAAACCCAAGCTCGGCCCACACTTCCTAAAAATGCGCGAAGCCCTTGCAAGATCGCTTGGGGTCGCGCTGGAAACGATTCACCTGAAAGCCAAGACCAACGAAGGGGTCGACGCCATAGGCCGTGGCGAAGCCATTGCCGCATACGTAGTAGCCACGCTAAGCGGCGGCTAGACATATTGGCGCATTCCCAAGAGTCGTCATTCCGAGCACAGCGACCGCAGGTTCCGACCCTGCCGGAAGGAATCTCTCTTACTCTTCGATGTCAACGCCGCCACACATGCCAGCCTCAGAGCCCGCGTCATCGGCCAAGAACAACTTCACTGCCCACGACGTCGCCGCAATTCTCCGTGAACATAACTGGCACACTAGCGAACTCACACCCGCACAATCCGCATGGTGCGAACACGCCGCCACTCTTCTCGGCCCTCAATCCACAGACCGATTAGCGCTCGAGAATCTTCTCAAATTAATTTTTCACTACGAAGCCCAGGAAATTCTCTCGCAGGTAGACTCGCACGCCACGCTATCGCGTTACGCCGCCCGCGACGCTCTCCGCCAACTCGCCTCGCTGCTTCTCGATCCCGCTCCACTCAGCAGCGACCGCTTCCACGAAGTCATCGACGCCATGAAAGCCAATCTCGACATCCGCGGCCGCGAACTCTTCCAAACCGTGCGCCTGTCGCTTGCAGGCCGCCCCGGCGAAGGCGACCTCGACCGCGTCATCTTGCTTCTCGACGAAGCCTCGGCGGCCAACTTCAACACTCCAGTAAAATCCGCCCGCACCCGCATCATCGAATTCTGCGCCACGCTGGACTGATTTTCCGCCGAATGAATTGTTGGCCGAGATTACTGTACGACCAGTGTCAGCGTGCTGGTATGGCTCAGCGAGCCTGAAGTGGCCGTTACGGTAACCATGTAAGAGCCAGCAGGCGTTCCGGTAACCGGCGGTGGAGGAGGCGGTGTGCTTCCACCACCTCCGCCTCCGCAGCCGATGATTTGCAGCGCGACGAAAAGCGCCAAGCCTGCGATGGGCAGAGACAAGGCCAACCGCCGCCTCCTGGTTCGAACAAATCCCCACAACAAGGCCAGCATGATGGACATGACCGCTGGCACAAGATACGGTCGCGGATAAAAGTAGGTGAAAGGCGAAGACGGAGGCACCAGCCCGCGCGCCATCGTTGTCACCGAAACCGTCGCGGTTCCGCTGCCTGATGCAAAAGAGCCGGGGCTGATCGAGCAGTGCGTGTTCGTGGCATTAAACGGCGTCGAGCAGCTCAACGCAACAGCGGAAGAAAATCCGCTCTGGCCGGCAATGACAATCGCGTTCGTGAACGTAGCGGTCGATCCTGCCGTCACCGTCACGCTGGTCGTGCCAGTCGACGTAATCGAAAAATCCGGCGGCGCGGTCACAGTAAAATTAAACGGAGCTGACATGCCCGCCGGTGCCGGGTCCACTACAGTAAGTGGGTACATACCCGCTGCGGCCGTCAACGAAACGACTACGGACATTTGAGTCGAACTCACGATATTGGGGATGTAACTGAAGCCGTTAAGAAAAACATTCGCACCGAATTGGAATCCAGTCCCCGTAATGGTGAGGGTCGGAGAAGAACCACTTGCGGCATTTGCCGGACTTACTGACGTGATCGTAGGGGCAGGGGGCTGCGTGACTGTGAGGTTGAAAGCCGTGGATGTGCCGGCAGGCGCAGGGTCTACGACGTAAATGGGAATTGTGCCCGTACTTCCGACAGCAAAATTGGATATGGAAATCTGCGTCGAGCTCAGCACGTTCGCATTCCAGAAGCCACCACCAATGGTGGCGACGACATCCACACCTGCGCCCTGAATAAAACCGGTGCCGGTCATTGTGAATGTAACAGGAGTATTAGCAGGGAAAGAGGTCGGATTCACGGACGCGATTGTAGGAATAATCGTGGGTTGCGTAATCACGAACGACAATGGCGAGGAGGATCCTCCGCCCGGCATGGGATTGCTCACCGTTACCTGAACCGTCCCAGCTTTGTTTATATCAGCCGTCGAAATTGTGGCAAACACGTTTTGAGAACCATTAATACTGGTCATCTTGGCTACGCCATTGAAGTTTAGGACCGCCGTAGACGCGAAGTCTGAACCTGAGGCAAAAATGGTGAAGGGCAGAGACCCTGCAATTATAGTTGTGGGGTAAATGGAGACCAAATTCGGAACTGGATAGACGCCTAGCGCAACAGTGAAGGGCAATGCTGCCGAAGAGCCGGTGGTAGGCGAAGGATTTACAACGTAAATGATAAAGTCGCCCGGCAACGCCATCGCTGATGCAGGGATAACAGCCGTGAGTTTGGTGGGACTCACGAACGTTGTACCGAAACCAGACCCAAAAAACGTTTTTGCATCGACAAACTGAATGAACGCGCCAGAGAAGAAATTGGATCCCACCAGTGTGATTGTAAGATTTGGGTCGCCGGACTTGGCGCTTGCTGGCGAAATCGAAGTAAGAGTCGGTGTCGGATAAATGCCGCTGTTGTACTGAAAATTGAGCTGAGATCTTCCGCCCAGCGCCACGGGATTCGGATCCGGCGGCCCAAACGAACCAGTCATGATGTAGTACGTAGTGCCTGCGGTAAGCGCGATCCCCGAAAGCTGCGATTGAACCTGTACTCCTGGATTGACGTCATCGTTGCATGCAACGTTCACCAGGCTGCCCGGGTTTCCACTCCAGACCGAAAGCACCGTGTCGTAACTGCTGCCGGTTGTGTCCAGGGAAAGATTGGCCGAGAACTGCGGAGTAAATTTGTACCAAATCGTGTTGTATAGCCCATTCGGATGCCCGCCAGTGTTGCCGTTCGCGCTGGAATATTGAATTACGCAGGGGGGAACGGGATCGGTCGTTTCCGTCGTGGCGTTTGAGGAATCCTGCGTGTCGTTGAAAGAGAGAGTAGTGATGTTTATGGCGTTCGCGATGTTGTCGTTCGGCGGCGCTGGCGCAGCCACCTTGAACTGCTTCGCTGCCGATCGCCCTCCGCCTGGCGGAGCCTCGAACACCACGATGTCATCTGTGCTTCCGAATGGGCTCAACAGCGACGCAGGCAGCGTAGCCTTTAAACACGTAGGCAATGCACACCCGCTTCCGGGCGCGAGCACGATAATTCCGCTTGGCGCGCCGTTGAACAAAACCTTTGCGGTGCTGGTGAAGTTGGTGCCCGCCAGCTGAATCGTCACATTCGTTGTCGGATTGGCCTGCACCGGCGTGCTCGACGGTGTGATGCTGGTGATGGTTGGGGTTCCACCCAGAACCGGGAACGGCAGCGCGTTGCTCGTTGTGCTCGCAACTTTCACCGTGATCTGCGGTGTACCGGTGGTCAGCAGCGCAGTAGGCACAATGCCGGACAGCAACGTGTCCGATGCCGTTCCGGTGCCCGTCAACGCAGTCCCGCCGAATTGAATGACTCCGCCGGTCAGTCCCGACCCGCTCACCGTCAACGTCAATTGCGCGCCGCCGGAATTCACAGAGGCAGGCGAAGGCGCGGTGATGGCGCTCAGATGTGGTCCGCTGAACGTAAAATTATTCAATTGCAGATCCCACGCGCCACGGCCATGCGTGGCCGCGCGTAGCGTTCGCGATGGTTCATGCAGCTTCAACGACAACACGGCAACGCGCGGCAATCCACTGCTCAGCGTGGTCCAGGTGCATGGCGTCACCGAACAGTTTCCGATGAACACTCCTAGATCCGTTGCTGCATAGAGCGTTCCCGGAACATCTGGATCCACGACGACGTCGTTCACCGGAATGTTGGGCAGATCTGTCACGGCGGGCCTTGAACAGTTCGCCACAGAGCAGCTCACATCGATCCAAGATGACGCAAACCCTGCTCTCCTAAAGATATGTCCCATTGGATCGTTCACACTGCTGTTCACGAACGAAAAACCAGAAGACGCCACGTACACAGTCCCTCCGGTCACGTCCGCCGGATCAACTGCAATCGCGGTAATCGCGCGCGGCGTTATCGCCACCGGAGTGAAGTTCCCAAAGTTTCCTGGCGCCACTCCTGTGGCCACAAAGAGCTCGCCGGTGGTCGAGCCTGCATACACCACTCCGGGTGCACCGGGCGCTAGAGCGATCGCAGTCAATGACTCAAAATTTCCACCGCTGACCAGATCGCCAGAAATTGGCGCCCAGGAATTTGCAGCGTCCACCGACTGATAAATTTTCGTGGTTCCCAGGTACAACGTATTTGCGGTATTGGGATCCGCCGCAAACGGCGGCACAAAATTCAAAAAATCAGACGGGTTGATTCCGTTTACTGCCTCGACGAAAGTGCCAGTCGCACCGTTCTGATAGGACACGCCAATTAGGTCCCCGTTGCACGCGATGTAGACCGAGCTGGGAATCAGCGCGTCAATCGCCGTTCCAGTTCCATCGCCGCACAGCCCAATATCTGTCCAGTTCGCGGTTCCGAAATACTCCTGCGTTCCGTTGTCTTGAGTGCCAGCGATCGCAAAGAATGGGGTCGAAGAAGGAATCGAGATAGCCGGGTAGAACTGCGTCAGCGCAAGTGTATTGTTCAGATTCGTCCACTGGACCAAAGCTGCTTCCGCATCATCGGTTCGCCACACGCCGCCGTCGTTGCCCAGGTACATTCGCACTTTGCCAGTGGAAAGTTTCACGAAAGCCATGGCGTGATTGTCAACGTGCGGCAGGCCTGCGCTGCCAGCCGCCAGGTCTGGAATCACCGTGCTCCAACTGGTCCCGGAGTTGGGCGAGCGTACAACCCATTGCGGCGCGCCACCGGAATCCGATACCGCCGAGCCGCCGAGAAAAACAGTTCCCGCGTGCAGCGGATCGACCTTAACCACGTTGTCATACCAGCACTGCTCCTGGCAAACATCTGGCGCGGTGGTCTTGGTCCAGGTCGTGCCACCATCCTGCGTGAGGTAAACACCGAGGTTGGTGTTGGACCCTGTGCTCGCGTCCGCAATCGACGCGTACAGCGTTTTGCCGGACGTATCGCTGGCCGCGATACCAATATCAATGCGTCCCATGCCGCTCGGTGTGGGCAGCGTTCCCGCAGTCAGATGCGAAAAATGGACTGTCGAGCAGGTCGATCCGATCGCAGTCGCCTTATAGATTCCGTTCCCGTTTGGTGCTCCAGTTGAATTGCCAAACGGATTCCCGAGTGCGGCATAGGCGACCGTGGACGATGCAAATCCGACAAACGTGGACATCTCATCTGGAAGGACGTTTGTCCAGGTCGAACCACCGTTATCCGAGCAATAGACTCCTTCGTGCGTGCCCTCAACAAATTCTTGCGCTCCAACCAGCACCATCTGCGGATTCGACGGGTTCACTGCCACATAGCTGATGCGTGTTCCTCCCAGTGTGAAAAACCCGAACGGTGTGATGTCGTCGTACGGCCCGATGAACGGGCAAGTGGCCGAAGGTGTCGTACAAGTTTGCGTCCATGTAGCCCCGTGATCGCTGGACTTCAGCACTCCAGCCCCATAGTAAATATCGAATCCGATGCCCTCTTGCTCGCCCGTGCCTGCGTACACAATTGCTGGATTCGATGCCGCAAACACAATCGAACCCATGCTGAGCGAAGCGTTCTGGTCTCCCACCGGCGTCCATGTCGCGCCACCGTCCGTCGTTCGCCAGATTCCGCCTTGCGCTCCGCCGATCAGCGCCGTGTTGCCGCTGGAATCGCTCGGATCCACCGCGATCGTAGTCACCCGCCCGCTTACTGGCGAAAACACTCCGCCGCTCGTCGGCCTGGGACCAATCGCAGTCCACGCAGGAAAGGCCGCCGCCGCGCCTTCCGCTGAACTCACCGCCGCGAACGTTCCGTCCGCGCGCCGCGTCAATTTTCCTTCCGCCACCATCATCTGCTGCATGTGCTGAAATGCCCGCACTCGCGCGCCCGCGGGAATGTGGCCCTTCACCGAAGCGCGTTGCTTGTAGAACCATTCCGCGCGCTTGCGCAGTTCGTTAGGTCCGTCCTTTTCTTCCTCTTTGTTTCCCGGCTTGTCGTCATCCTCGGCTTTTGCCTGGGTCGCCTGTCGTTTAGCGGCAGGAAATTTTGTGGAAGACTCTGAAGTTTGTGGCGCCGTGGACTTTTCTTGTGCCGCTGAGTCACTCAGAAAAAGAAACAGAATACCGATCACAACGAAGACACAAGAGTTCAGTTTTTTTGACATGGCCGGGCTGGGCACCTGAAGTCGCCTGAGTTTGAAGTGCTTAAGGCGGCGGCATCATAGCACATCCGTAGGTAACTCTATTAGTACTTACCAGCCTTGAATTAGGTGCTGCGTGTCGGTTTCTGGGCCGCGATGGCCTCCAATGGTGTGACAGAGACTTCAGTCTGTGTGCGCCTTTGCGCGGCGTAATCTGCGACGTTAGACTGTGGTGCTCACATGGATAAACTGACTGGCATACACGCCGTAAAAGAAGCATTGGAAGCCGGACGCCCGCTGGAATATGTTCTGGTCGCAAAAGGCCGGCAGGACACGCGTGCGGAAGAAATCGTACAGCTGGCGCGGCGCAACGGAATTTCCGTGCGCTTCGAGGAACGCGCGCAACTCGATCGCACTGCAGGCACGCGCGATCATCAGGGAGTCGTCGCAATCGGTGCTGCGCGCGCAGCGGCCACGTTGGAAGGCATCCTTGCCAACGCGAACAGCGAGAAAGGCAAGCCAGGCTTGATCGTTTTGCTTGATGGCGTCGAAGATCCGCACAATCTTGGCGCGATCATTCGAACCGCGCTCGCCGCCGGCTCGCACGGCGTCATCATTCCGGAACGCCGCGCCGCAGGGCTGACAGACACAGTCGCGCGCGCATCCGCCGGCGCACTCGCGCACTTGCCGGTCGCAAAAGTCACTAACCTGGTTCGAACCATGGAAGAGTTGAAAGAAGCGGGCTACTGGCTGGTCGGCCTGGACGAACGCGCCGACAAAAGCTACACCGAAGTGGACTACACTTCCCCGACTGGAATTGTCCTAGGCGGCGAAGGCGGCGGCCTGCACGAACTTACGCGCAAACGCTGCGACTTTGTCGTCTCTTTGCCAACGTCAGGCCCCGTGAAATCGCTGAACGTTTCTGTCGCCAGCGGCGTCGTTTTATTTGAAGCCTTGCGTCAACGCAACGCCAAGAAATGAAAGAGAGATTTCTCGCTGCGCTTTCCTGATAGGAATTACTAAGGCGATAAAGGCCATGAAACAAACGCAATCAGGAAAGTTGGTCCAACTCGGGAGTCGCGTACTGTGGCTCGGAACTCGAGTCGCGCAGCTTTTGTTCCTAGAAATCGTCTTGAAGCAAATCCATGACGCTCGAAATCATGTTGCGTCCATCGAGACCTCAGTTGGAACCACGGCTCTCTTTGTGTTTTTTAGCGTAATGGCGCATCCAATTGCGATTGGTTGGCTCGATGCGGAAGGCGTTCGTTATAGAAAGTGCGTGAGCGTTCGACACGCAAATTGGGACTCGATAGAAAGCCTTCGATGGACCGGCCCTCAAGTGAAAGTCTCTTTTCGCGGAAATAATCTTTTGAATAAACGATTGAAGTTCTGGTTGAACCCGATGGATGCGATGACCAATTACGGATTGCAACAGAGGGGTGACGAACCGACTCCACCGCCCGTGTTGGAACGAATTGCTGGGCTCACTCTGGAACATCCTCCCAAGCTCTTTCTCGGCCCGCTGCTGTCGCCCGGGATCAGCAACGCTATGTTTGTGGGCTTCGGCGGAGCGATTTGCATCGTCGTTGTTGGACTCGCGATGCGGATGTTTGAATTTATTTTTGGTCACTAGCAGGGCTTGGGCAGCCATCCATTTTATGACTTACACTCGACGTTATTTGTCATATTGGATGAGGGAGAAGACGTCGAGGCCGGGGAGTTTGGCGCGGCCGTTCAAGAAAGTTAATTCTACGGCGAAGGCGGTGCCTTCTACTTTGCCGCCTAGTTTTTGGATGAGTTTGGCGGTGGCGGCCGCGGTGCCTCCGGTGGCGAGCAGGTCATCACAAATGATGACGCGATCGCCGGGCTTGATGGCGTCTTCGTGGATTTCGAGGGTGTCGGTGCCGTATTCGAGTGCGTAGGAAATTGCGCTGACTTTAGCGGGAAGTTTTTTTGCTTTGCGCACTGGAACAAATCCCGCGCCCAGGCGATACGCCAGCGCCGGCGCAAAAATGAAGCCGCGCGCTTCGATGCCGGCGACGATATCAATTTCGTGATCCCGGAAGTGGCCACATAGCCGGTCGATCATATTGTGAAAGCCCTGCTTGTCTTTCAGCAGCGTGGTGAGGTCGTAGAAAAGAATTCCCGGCTTCGGATAGTCCTTCACTTCGCGTATCAGCTTCTTCAAATCATCCATTCCTACGCTCTCCCTTTTTTGCGCCTCGCAAAACGTCCATGAAAAACACACAAGCAAGATTGCTTGTGCTAATGATCGTACGTGATGCTGAATTCTTCCGCGAATTTCGCATCGCGTTCGGCGGACTCCTCGACAACATGCTGGACCATAGCGCCGCGCGGTCCGCGTTCCAGAACCGTGCGCAGGCGCGCCAGTTGCTCTGGCGTACCGATGGCGTAAACTTCCACGCGGCCGTCGCGGAGGTTGCGCGCGTAGCCGGAAAGATGCAGGCGCTCGGCTTCATCCTGCGTGAAATAGCGGAAGCCGACACCTTGCACGATTCCGGAAATGAAGTAGCGGCGAGCGATACGGTTCGTGGCCATCAAATCAAAAATTGTAGCATTGCCGGTTCGGAATGCGATGCGTTGCAGTTTGCGTCGCGGCCGAAAAAAGTTTGCACCGTCGTTTTGCGCAATGCTTGGCGTGGGCGATAGACTGAGATTTGTGAAAATATTGCACGACACATCCATCGAGGCGCTTTGGCGACCGCGCGCAGACAAGATTGTCTGCGC
Organism: uncultured Acidobacteriota bacterium; assembly: GCA_963732135.1. GTDB lineage: Bacteria > Acidobacteriota > Terriglobia > Acidiferrales > UBA7541 > Acidiferrum. The sequence goes on along the minus strand of CAVSYC010000005.1, from coordinate 25,552 downwards.
TACTGAAGAGGAGCTTCTAGGCGATACAAGCTGCCATATGTTGGTGATGCGCATCTTACAAATGAGCGAAAAAGTGCGAGATCAAAACCAGCAATGACGAAATCCGGAAATAATATCCGTTTGACGAATATGTTGCGGATGACTGCGGTGGCCGCGTTAGCTGCCATTGGCGGCTCAGCGGCATGCGCGCAGGATGCCAACGGGCCACTGACTCCGCCGCCGGAGCATGATGTTCATCGCGTAACCACGACGCAGCCGATGGAACCGCCGCCGGCGATGGCTCCAGCGGAAATCATCAAGGAATTTGCCGCGAAGGAAGAAAAATTTCTGCGCGCGCGCGTTCAATATGGCTACAAGAAAACGATCAAGCTGACCGAGTTCGGCCCCGATGGGCAGCCCAGCGGCGAATACCAGTTGACCGTGCAGAACGTGCTGGATTCGGATGGCCGGCCCTACGAAAAATTGGTGGACCAGAAACAATCCACGCTGCGTGCGCTGACTCTTACTCCCGACAACGTGAAAATGATCGGGCACCTGCCGGCATATCCGCTGATCCCACAGCAACTGGCGAAATATGATTTGCGTTACGTGGGAACGGAAAAAGTGGACGAGATCGATTGCTACATCATTGAAGCCAAACCGAAATTGCTGGAGCGGGCGCAAGCGTTGTTTCAGGGCGTGGTGTGGGTGGACAAGCAATATCTGGAAGTGGTGAAGACCTACGGGAAATGGGTGACGGACCTGGGCGACCAGCGCGCGCCGGAATTGCCTTTTACCAATTTCGAGACGTATCGCGAAAACGTGGAAGGAAAATACTGGTTTCCGAACTACGCCCGCTCGGACGAATATTTGCGCTCAAAAGACAGCGGAGATATTCCAGTGCGGATCGTTATTAAGTGGTCTGATTTCAAGCCGTTGGTGGCGAACGCAGCGACAGCTCCCGCCGCTGCAGACGCTGTCAAGCCCAAGCCTTAGAGACCCCACCCCCTGTTTTTGCGTAAGTATGAGAAACAAAGGAGTTACAGGTGCGCCTTTTCGTAAGCATGAGAACTTAGCCGGGGCATCGTCGGCAGTGAGAAGTGAATAGAGAATCGTCATTTCAAACTGCGGCTGAGTGCCTGCCCATGACGCGGATTCAATTTTCAAAGAGCCAGAGAAGCCAGTCCAGTTGGCTCGTGCTTTGCGGGCTACAAGTCCAGCGGTACCCGAAAAAACTATTGTTGCATGGAAATATGTAATTATCAAGAAGAATTAGTTAACGAACTAGATATAGTTCGAACGGGCCGCCGTCCCCAGGTTTCCGGTCGCTACGCTCGGAATAACAACGGTAGCTGCGGAATGCTATTTGAGTTTGGCGTATTCGGCTTTGGCTTGGATGAGGATGGGGATGTCGGGGTCAGCGTCTTTCCAGAGGGCGAAGAAATCCTGGTAGGCAGTGCGGGCTTTTTCGGTTTCGTTCTGGAGGGCGTAAGCGCGGGCGAGGCCGAGGTGGGCAAGGGCAGCCAGTGGGTAATTAGCGACGATAGTAGGGTGGTCGATGAACTTCTGGAATTCGGCAGCGGCCTCTTGGCCTTGGTGGAGCGCGAGGTGAGCCTGGCCGCGGACGTATGGAGGATAGAGCGTGCCGCCCTCAGAGTATTGAGGTAGCGGAAACGCCAGATCGTACGGAGCCGCGTCTTGCAGAAGCGAGACTGCCTGAGCCGGATGACCGGCACGAAGTTCAACGTAGGCGCGTATCGTGGGCAGCCAGTAGTGGTTAAGGGTGGTGTTGACCGGGTACTGCTTGTGCAGCTCGTCGGCGATCGTCATCGCGTGAGACGAATCGCCAGCGGCGGCAAGAGCGAGTGCGGCAAGAATTCTAGCATCGCGTGAGGAAGCTGCGGCCAGGCCGTTTTTAACTTCCTGTCGCGCGCGGTCGCGGTTTCCAAATTCTGCTTGGCGCAGGGCTGAGTCCATCTGCCACTGTGCCGCGGTTTCCTTTGCGTCATTGCGCAAGGCGGATTGGATGGCTTTTCCAGAAAACTCCCCGGCCTTGGTTAGGCGCCCGTAGAAGCCTTCGGTGTCCGACTCTGCTGAAAAGAGAATGTCCTCGACTCCCGGTTTGCCGACAGTGAGCGCGGCTTGACGCTCCATTTCCTCCGGGTCGTTTTCCAGAAAAGCGATTGCGTATAGGTCGTCATGCAGATACTGAGGTTCTAATTTTCGCTCCGAGACTTGACGTCCAACCGCTTTTGCTTCGTCTAAGCGCCCAAGAGCAGTGTAGCCCTCAATGAGGTTGTCGTAGCTCGGTCCCGAGTCCGATTTCAGCCGAACGGCTTCCAGCTCTTGCCGGATTTCCGCCTCATAATCTCCGGTATAGGCCGACCAAAAACCGGTGTTAAACGGGACATAAACGCGTGGGTAGGCCTGTTCCCATGCCCTGACGGTATCGGCGGCCTTGTCTAATTCGCCGGTCACAAGCGCGTAATAGTTGGCAGTGATGTTAAACTTCTCGATTTCGCTCACGCGGTCGCGCAGCTCGTAGGCCTTGCGTAGATTCTCTTCCGCCAGACCTGGCTCTTGAAGGTCCGAGGCATAGAGAATTCCCATTCCGGAATAAGCCATGGCAAAGGTAGGATCCAGCTCGATGGCTCGTCGGTAGTGAGAAAGTCCGGTGCTTCCACCTGTTTGTTCGATCCCTTTAATTCCCAAGCTGTACTCCTTCAGCGCCTTGAGCGAAGAAGTGGTGGCTTGCGCGAGCGGTGTATCAAATTTCTGAACCGTGGCGAGAGACTCGCCGAGTTTGGGGCGGAGGTTTGTCATGGCCTCACCGAGCGCTTTGAGCACGTCTTCTTTGCGCTGCGCTTGTGTTTGTTCCTGGGCCAGAGCGTCACCGGTGCGACAGTTCGTGGCCTGTAGACCTACGACGTAGGAATTGCCGAGATTGGAGATGGAGCCTTCGATCATCGCGGCGCTGGCGGTGCGTTGACAGATTTCACGGGCAACTTGTCGGGTCAAATGCGCGTCGAGTGGGCGATTCATTAGGGCCAGAGTCTGTTTGAGCGTTTCGTCGGAAAGGATATTCAGAAAAGGCGATTGACGGAGACCGATAGTGACGGCTTGTTCCAAGGTGTCGTCGAAGACGGGATCGCCGGTGGTGTTAGTGAAGTCTGCGATGACGATGGTGTCTTTGTCAGTAAGTTTTGCATTGGAATGCGAGCGCCAGTAAAGGCCGCCGGCGATGAGCGCGGCGATGAGGAGGAGCGCCAAGACCGTACTGGCAAGAATGGAAGAGAGATTCCTCGCTCCGCGGACTTCGCTCGGAATGATGGTGGAGGCGGCGCGCGTGGGTGCCGAGGCGACTTTTTGTTTGGTGGAAGATTGCCTCGGTGTTGCGGAAGAGGGAGTTTCCGGCGGCAAATCTTCCGCGGCGCGAACGACAGCGGAACGGCCGGAATCGGTATCGCGCTTGAGGCGCTGGAGTTCGGCGCGCATATCGGAAGCGTGCTGATAGCGGAGGCCGCGATCTTTTTCGATGGCGCGGTTGATGATGTGTTCGAGTTCGGACGGCACGTCCTCGTTTAGGCGCACGGCTGGTGTTGGGGACTTGTGGAGAATGGAGTCGAAGATGGCGGCGGAAGTGTCGCCTTTGAAGGGAAGGCGGCCAGTGGCCATTTCGTAGAGGACGACACCGAAGGAAAAGAGATCGGTGCGAGCGTCGAGTTCCTTGCCAAGAGCCTGTTCCGGCGACATGTAGGCGACGGTGCCGAGTGCGGTGCCGGGGCTGGTGAGCTGGTCGGGATCGGTGGCGAGAGTAGCCATTTTGTCGGCCATGCTCTCGGTGGATTTTGGCGAGGCAACTTTAGCCAGACCGAAATCGAGGATTTTGGCGTGACCGCGTTTGGCGACGAAAATGTTTGCCGGTTTGACGTCACGATGAATGATGCCTTCGGAGTGAGCGGCATCGAGAGCGTCGGCAACCTGAATGGAGATGTTGAGCAGGCGGTCGAGTTCGATGGGCTGGGCGTTGACGAGGTGTTTGAGAGTGGTGCCGTCGAGAAACTCCATGGCAATGAAGGCACGGCCGTTTTCTTCGCCGATGTCGTGAATGGTGCAGATATTGGGATGGTTGAGTGCGGAGGCGGCTTTGGCTTCGCGGCGGAAGCGTTCAAGAGATTGGCGGTCGGAGGAGAGTTCCTCGGGAAGAAATTTGAGAGCGATGAAGCGGTCAAGGCGACAGTCCTGCGCTTTGTAAACCACACCCATGCCGCCGCCGCCAAGGCGTTCGAGGATGCGGTAGTGGGAGACCGTGGTGCCGATGAGGGATGTGGGATCGGCCATGTTGCGGCCATCTTATGGTTGGCCAGTGGTTGAGTCAACGAAAAGGGCGTGTGTGTGGTTGCACGGCAGTCGGCGCAGTGGGGCATTGGCGACCTGATTGGAAAGTCAGTTTTTGCAGAGGCGCAGGGACACGATCTGGCTGTTAGGGTTGAGAGTCTTGAAACTCGCGCGATCAAAATTGCTCAAGGGCGGCGGGGAGTTCGGTGATGGAATCTAGGAGGAGGTCGGGTTTGGCGGCTCGGAGGCGCTTTTCTGTGGGGAAGGGGCCGAGGATGGCGATGGCGGCGCGGACACCGGCGCTGCGGGCCATTTGCAGATCTTCGGGGGAGTCGCCTACGTAGACGGTTTCTGACGGGCGCAGTCCCATATGGCGCAGGGCGAGGCGCAGCGGGGCGGGATGTGGTTTGCGGAGGCGGGTGTCGCCGCTGCAGACGCGGGTGGCGAAATGATCCCATAGATTGAATTCGCGGAGTTGGCGGTGGACACGATCGCGGTCTCCGCTGGTGACCAGGCCGAGAGCGTGGCGGCTCGTCAGTTGAGCGAGGACGCGGCGTGCGCCGGGCAGGAGTTTAAGGCGATGTTTGGCATAGTGTTCGCGCCAGATTTTGTCGGCGGCATCCCATCGAGCGCGGGGAAGATTGGCGGCGCGATAGACGTGATACCAGTTGGGCGAATAGTTTTGCTCGAGTTCGGCCAGGCCCCAGGGGATTTGCATTTTGGCGAACATGGCGAGGTAGGCGGCGGTATCAGCGGCGTAGGAGTTGAGGAGGGTGCCGTCCCAGTCGAAGAGGACTCCGCGAAGAGATGGGTTGCTGGGGTTTTTCATTTGAGCGCATAAGTTTACTTCAACGGACGTGATCCGCGGAGCCGCCCTGAAGGGCGGCACTATAAATTCAAATGTGGGCGGAGAAAGACTGCAGAAAAAGATAACGAAGAGACGCAGAGGACGCAGAGATGCTCGGAGAACTATCGGGAGCGCTAGACGGGAGAAGAGCACAGCCAGGAATGGCTGTGCCACAAGAGAAAGAAACGCAGGAAAGCAAGAATGGAAAGGAAGGAAACAAGAACGAGAAAGGAAAAGAAGAAGAGAAAGAAACGAACGAACGACGAAAAAAGAAAGAAAGAAAGAAAGAAAGAAAGAAAGAAAGAAAGAATGAATGAATGAAAAGAAGGAAGGAAACAAGGAGAGAGAGCAGTGGCGTAAAGCCACTGCTACATAAGATAGAGGCGTTTGCGATGACCGGCGGAAAAGCGGCGTCGAGACGCCGCACTCCAAAGCTAGGAGTTGAGTTGGTTGGTTGAGACGTTGTCGTCGCGATCGAATTCCAGATCGTCGAAGGAGGCCGCGATGCCGAACCAGCCGGGCATGGCAGCGGGTTCAAGGCGTGTGACGCGGGCTTTGCTGACGATCACTACGTTGCCGCGGCCCATGGGACGGCTGACGAGGACGACTTCCAATTCGATTGGAGTGTCGAGAGCCAGTTTGCGCGGGCACAGGAAAAAGACGCCGGTGGAACTGATGTCGCGCGTAACCAGCGTAATGGGGAAATCTTCGGCGCGGCCGGCAATGCCGCGAAGGCGGAGCGGAAGACGCAGAGAAGCTCTGGGGTATTCGCGCTGCTCGGGAAAAACGCCGACGGCGTGAGTCGGCACGCGAGAGAACCGGCGCATCGGATTCACTGGCTGGAGCGGCATCACGCGCAGAGACGGCACGCGCGGACTACCGATCGCGGGCGAAAGCGCTGCCGGTGAGACGGCTGTTGCTGCAGCGACGGCCAAAGCCGGAACCGGCTGCGGACCACGCGCAGGAATTTGACCTACGGAAACGGATATCGACGGATCCAGCTTTACAGCATGATTATGTGCGCTCATCTCGCCCTCAGAAACGCTTCAAGTTGCCGTGCCTTGCTGGTAGACAAATGGCCCAAAAGCATACAGAACGTGCGAGACAACGACGTGCTCCGAATCGAGACGATGCGGAAAGTATGTGCCGAAACGGAGTGAGAGGATGTCACTTTGGAAGGGTAAGAGTCAACCTGTGGAAAACGCGGGAAGTGTCTTAAATTCAAACAGTTGGTTTTAGTAGTACCAGAGGAAAGGACGGTGGCCCCATCACGAGCCGAAGAGAGATTCCTTCCGACAAAGTCGGAACCCTCGGTCGCTTCGCTCCCTGCCAGGAGCGTGGTCGGCGGAATGACGGGGAGTTGGCCGGGAATGAATGTGGTGCTCCGGAATGACGATGCTGCAAGACTGCGAATCAAATTGGCTCTCGCACGTGATTTGGTAGGACTTTAGAGTAGAGGATACGTGCCGCACTTGACCGACAACCTGCCGGAAAAGGCTGATCCCGTTGAGAGCGGAATTGCCAATAGTAGTGCGCGACTGCACGATCGTTCCTCGCCCACTGGCTTGCTGGTCCTGAGTTTTCTCACTGTGTATTTGCTGTGGGGCGGAACGTTTTTCGCCATGCGGATTGGTGTGGATTCATTCCCACCGTTGATTCTGGCGGGAATGCGGCATCTTACCGTGGGGCTGGTGTTGTACCCGCTTTTGAGATGGAAGACCGGCATCCGGCCTACTGCGGGACAATGGAGAACGGCGGCGATTACTGGAGTGCTGCTGCTTTGCGTGGGGAATGGCGGAGTATGCTGGGCGGAACAGACCGTGCCGTCGGGAATCGCGGCGCTGCTGGTAGCTACTGTAACGTTGTGGATGGTGATTGTGGACTGGTTGCGGCCGGGAGGGCACCGGCCGTCGGCGCGGATTTTGTTCGGAATTGTGATGGGCTTCGCGGGGATGGTGATCCTGATTGGGCCGTCGAGATTGGGATTATCCGGCCGAGTGGATCCGACAGGCGCCGGAGTTTTGATCGTGGCTTCGCTGGCGTGGGCTTGCGGATCGCTCTATTCGAAGCATGGGGCGCTGCCGAGTTCGCCAATGCTTGGAGTGGCGATGCAGGGGCTGTGCGGCGGCGCGGCGCTGTGGGTTACGGCGGCGTTGAACGGCGAAGTTGCGCATTTTCATCCAGCGGCTGCGCCGCTGCGCGCGTGGATGGCAATTGGCTACCTGCTGGTGTTTGGTTCGTGCATCGGATTCACGGCGTACCTTTATATTTTGAAAAACAGCACGGCGGCGCGGGTGGGAACGTACGCGTTCGTGAATCCGATTGTGGCGCTGATCGTGGGATGGGTGCTGGGCGGGGAAGCGATGTCGGGCAGGACGCTGCTGGCCGCGGCAGTGATCTTGACGGCGGTGGTGTTGGTGATTACGGCGCCACATCGCGAGCCGCGTGAGGCGGTGGATGCTTTGCCGGCCCCCGGTGAAGCGTAGGGTTCGTCGCTTTTTGTTCGAATCGTACTTTTCTTCCTGGCTTCCTTCGATACTCTCTTCCAGAAAATTTATTTGAACGCCGATTCCGGATAGCGCCGCGCAGTACGCTGCGGTAAGTTTGGGTCATGATGAATGCGCAAATACAAGAGAGGGAACAGACGGTATCGCCGAGGGAACAAGCCCGCTATTGGCAGGCGACGCTAGAGCGCGATACGCGAGCGGATGGGGCTTTCTTTTTTGCGGTGAAGTCCACGCGAGTTTATTGCCGGCCAAGTTGCCCGGCGCGTCGTCCTCTACGCAAGAACACGCTGTTTTTCTCGACGCGGCGAGAAGCGGAACAACAGGGATTTCGTCCTTGCCGGCGTTGCAAGCCGAATGAGATTCCCGCGGCGGTTCGAATGGTGCAGCGGGCGGCGCAGGCGCTGGTGAGCGATTTCGACGAAGCAGTGAATATTGGGGAACTGGCGCGAAAAGTTGGAGTGAAGACTGACGCGCTGCGCCGGGCATTTCGTCAGCAGGCCGGTTTAACTCCGAAAGAGCTGGCAGCGGCGCTGCGGTTGAGAAAATTTAAAAAATTGTTGCGCGAGGGAGGCAGCATCACCGATGCGCTGTATGCGACCGGGTATGGCTCGTCGAGCCGGGTCTACGAGCGCAGCGACGCACATCTGGGCATGACGCCCGCGACTTATCAAAAGGGAGGAAAAGGAATGAAACTTCGATACACGACGGCAAAATCATCGTTGGGAGAAGTGTTGGTGGCGGCGACGGAGAGAGGCGTGTCAGCGGTATATCTGGGCGACGCAACGGAGAAATTGGTGAAGGAACTGCGCGAGGAATATCCTCGCGCGGAGATTGCTGCTGCGAATGGCGCATTTACGCAGTGGGTGGAGGAAATTGTCGCGCGGACGGAAGGCAGCGCGCCGCGGCGGGAACTTCCGCTGGATTTGCAGGCGACGGCATTTCAGCGGCGGGTGTGGCAGGAGTTGCAGCGGATTCCGCGGGGGACGACTCGGACGTACAGCCAGATCGCACGAGCGGTGGGAAAACCGCGGGCGGTGCGGGCGGTGGCACGGGCGTGCGCGACGAATCCGGTTTCGATCGTGGTGCCATGCCATCGAGTGGTGCGGGCGGATGGTAATCTTGCCGGGTACCGGTGGGGGATTTCGCGGAAAGAAAGATTGTTGGAGCGGGAACGGGCGTAGGGCAGTCTGACAATTAGGCGCGCCGTGGGTCGCCGCTCCGGGTGCGGCGGGAATCTTTCTGTGGCTACAACCGAAGAGAAGAGAGATTCCTCGTCGCTTCGCTCCTCGGAATGACGGTTAAATTCAAAAATCATCTTTGGAAGCGCGTGGGTAGACCGACTAGCCGTGAGGTTTGGTTTTGCTGGCGTTTTTGGGCCAATCGGGCTTGAATTTGGAATCGTCGATTTTCAGGTTCTTCTTTATTTCAGTGTAGTGAGCGATGAAGTAGTCGCTTGATCCGGTCTCGAAGAACTTCTGCTGGATCGGCAGCCATGCGGATTCGTCGATCCACATCTGAATTTTGCTGATCTGCGCGCGAACTTCGTCGGATTTGGGTACCAGTTCCAGCAGCAACGTTTTTTTTCCATCCAATTCTTGTTCGCCGGCGAAAGTCACGCTATAGCTTTTCTTTACGCTATCACTACGCGAACCAAAACCCAGCAAAAGATACTGATCCACAAGGGCACGATTCTTACCCAGGGAGTATTCCTCGACGCGATTGATTTTAGGCGTGTAGATGAAAAGGGAATCGCCCAAGCGCAAAATCGTGCGTGGATCGGGCCTGGAAAAATCGATGCGCATCTTTTCGTCTTTTTTGCGGAACCACATCTGGCCGTATTCGGTGGAGGTGTCGCTTACCACCGCCGTGAATTTGATATGTTCCACGTTTGCGGTCAGTGTGCGGAAATCGCGGGCGCCGGCATCCATCATGTTGAGTACGGAGTCAGCGGTCCACTTTTGCGCCGATTGTGCGCGGGAGGGCGGCGTCGGGGAAAGTAACGCGGCGAACATTAATGCAAAAAAAAAGCCAGGCTTGCTGGTCAAAGTTGGTGCCATCCCCTGTGGATTCGGCGGAAATAGATGCTGAATTGATCGTAACACAGATAATAAGACGCACCGCCGGGGCGTGGAGTTTCCTGCGCCCCCAGGGCATTGCGAGGCGCAGTCGGTGCGCTACAAACATGATTATTTTTTGTGCAGAGTCACCTGATAGGCGATGACGGCGCCTTGCGCGTCGCGCACGGCCTCCACGTTGGTAATTTCAAAGCGGCCGTTTTGCAAGGACGACTGGGCCTTCTGTAGTTTGCGGTGCAGTTCGTTTTGCAGTTGCGGCATCTGTTCGGGCGGGGTCAGGATGGCCGCGTCCACTTTATAAATTTGCTGGTTGCCGGTTTCTTGCAGCAGTTCAATCTGCGCGGAAGCGCTTGGAACAGCGCGAGTAGGCTGATCGTGAAACCAGCGGCCGGGCGTGAGCAGTACGAAAACAACGATGGCGATGACGGCGAGGTCGTACTGCCAGGATCCGCGCTCGTAGGACCAGAAAAAAATCCGCGAAAAGAATTGTGCGGGAGAGGCCATGTCAGTCCGCCGGAACTCCATCCACGATAACACCGTCGCGCATGTGCACGACACGATCGAAATAGGTGGTGGCCTCGGGATTGTGGGTGATCATGACGATGGTCTGGCCGAGATCCTTGTTCAAGCGACGGAGCATTTCCAGAACGATCTCGGAATTTTTTGTGTCGAGGTTGCCAGTGGGTTCGTCGGCCAGCAAAATTTTCGGCTCGTTGATAATGGCGCGAGCGATGGCGACTCGCTGCTGTTCGCCGCCAGACATTTCGGACGGTTTATGAGCCAGGCGGCCATCGAGCCCGAGCATTTTCGTGACTACGTCGAAGCGATGGGGATCGAATCCATCGCCGTGAATGTATTGGGCGATGGCGATGTTGCCTCGCGCGGTGAGCGTTGGAAGCAGATTGAAACGCTGGAAGACGAAGCCGATCTTGCTGCGTCGGAGCTTGGTGCGCGCCGAGTCGCGCAGTTCGGTCAAATCGTTGCCATCCACCAGGACTTTGCCGCGAGAGGCCTGCGCCAATCCGCCGATCACGTAAAGCAGAGAAGACTTTCCGCAGCCGGAGGCGCCCATCACCGCGACGGATTCGCCGGGCTGCACTTCGAAATTGACGCCACGCAGCGCAGGCACTTCCACTTTACCAGCATGGTAGAGCTTCCAAAGATTTTCCGTCTTGAGTATCGGTTCCAAGCTGCGTTTTTCTAACCCCTGTCCCCTTGGAGATTCAATCTCGGCGCCCTGCAAAGCAGAATGCGGCGCTGGTATTGTAGCCGCGATTCCCAGCGGAGCCTAGCTTAGCTGCTAGGCAGAAAGAGTTCGCGAACGCGTTCTCAGTCAAAGGTCAAAGCCTCGACAGCGTCTTTACGGCTGGCCACCCACGCGGGATAACTGGCACCGACAACGCTGCCTAGTAAAGCGATTAGACCGGCGCGTACCACCCATCCCGGGGTAATGAGAATCGAAAGTGTCGGAAATCCAGCGATGAATGCGGCACGGACCCCGTAACTGAGCGCGACGCCACCGGCGATGCCGCCGAGGCAGAGGAGCGCCGACTCCATCAGCAGCGCGCGAATAATGAACGGCGGATTCGCACCAAGAGACTTGAGCACGCCGATGTCGCGGGTGCGTTCGATGACGGTGGTGTACATGGTCAGGAAAATCACCAGCAGGCCGATGGAGACGGCGAGGGCGATCATGGCGTCAATGAATACCTGAAGGCCTGGAATATTGGTCGAGGTCATCAGGGAGAGCAAATCTTTCAGCGGGCGAATGGTGTAGCCGGGAAAGTTTTCCGGTTTGCGCATGTCTTCCATTACATCTTCCGCATGCTCGGGACGTGTGCACTTGATGAAGAAAATCGAGGCCTTGTCATGCGCGCCAATAAGATCCTGCAGGGTAGAGATGGGAACGAAAACGCGCGAGCCTTTGCCATGCTCGACGATGCCGGCGACGCGCCAATCGTTGTTGAAAAGATTGTAGGTGTCGCCGACTTTCAGATGTTTGGCGCGCGCCGCCCAATCGTCAACCAAAAGGTCGTCGGGCGCCTGCATATCGTGGCCGGAGACAAAAACGAAACCGCCAGTGACCTCGCGGAAAGATTCCGGGTCAATGCCGTAAACCACTTCGACGCCGCCAGTGGAATTAAATTGCAGCAGCACCGGGGCGACGGCCTGAACGTATTTCAGTTGAAGCAGTTTGTCTTGAATCTTGATAGGCATGGGCGATCCGCTGAATCCCAGAAAGACGGACGCCGCGGGAGGCTGCAGCATGATGTCCGCACCGATGCCTTCGATGCGCTTGGCGGTCTCCGTGAGCAGTCCGGACGTCAGGCCAACGATCAGCACCACCAATGCGACTTCGACGGAGATGGCCAGAATCCCGATAATGGTGCGGGCCGGCCGGTGCAGCAGGTTGCGGAAGATCAGTTCGCCCATCATGGATGTGAATCCGAGGCTGGCTGTTTCGAATTGCCGTTCGATTCGACGCGCACCAGTTCCGAATTCGGCGGCTGCGGAATCTCAAAACGATCGGCGGTCAAGTCCACGTTGAGGTCGATTTTTGCGATTTGCAGATCGAGACGGTAATCATCGCGCGGACGATCAATGTGGATTGCGCGAGGGAAACTTTGCGGGCCGTTGGCGGCGGCACCGGATGTATCCGCTGGCGCCGGAGTTAACGGTTGCCAGTCCGATTCACGCACATCAGAGAGCAACGCGCCTTTCGGTCCATAGGATTGCAGCCGGACAACATTCAAGTCCGCGCGATCGAACCAGATTTTACGATAAATTTCGGTGGTATATCCGCCACGCAACACGGTCAGCACATAGTAACGCGCGTTCTCCTCATTAAACTCCTCGATCAGTACGGCCTCCTCTTTGCGGATTTCCGTCCACAGCAGCGCATCCAATAGATGTTGCGGGCGCAAATTTTCCAGCGGCTTTTCGCTGTTTCGTTCCAGCCGGACGTCGCCGACGAGAAACTTATTTTTTGTCGGCAGCCAGACGCGGAACTCTTTGCCGTCGCTGGCCATGTCAAAAATAGTTTTGCCGATGACCGGCGCCTGGCCGACCATGCGAACATTCGCCGGCCGCGCAGCCAGAAGAAACGCTTTTACTTCGTGATACTCCTGAATAAGGCCGGAATATTGTGAGCCGGCGGTAGTCTTTAATTCCACGGTAGCATTCAGGGATTTCACGCTCGATGCAAATGCGTTGTATTTTTCCAGCAGCTCTTCGCGAGTCGCGACTTTTGCAACAGGCCGGGTCTGCGTTGGAATCGTCTGCTTTTTCGTAACCACGTTTGTGGACGCGCATCCGCCGGAAAAAGCCGCCAGTGTCGCCACCGCCATCCATAAATTTGGTCTTTTCATCCGCGAATTTGAGCCGTTGCACTTCAATTATAGCAATCTAGCAACCGGTTCCAGAGGGGTCAATCGGGCCAGAACCTGAGGCGGTTTTATTGCGGACGCGAGATATAGACATCAAAAGACTGCGCGGCAGGTCGCACGCGGCGAATCACTTCGCTGGACCAGATCGTTTCGCTCAGCAGCGTGACCCAGCCGTCCTCAAATTCGCACACCGCGCAAAAGGAATACCGCCGGTAGGCTGCCTGATAAGCGTCCAGGCCGTGCTGCGAAAGCTCATCAGTAAGTTCCGCGTCATCCGCGTTGACGCGCTCTCCGGCGCGAAAGCCGAAAGTCTCCGCTTCGAACCGTTCGAAAAGCTGCTGCAGCTGTTCCTGTTCCGGATGCGGAACGACGATACAGCGCGGACCTGCTTCGCGAAACAAAATATTCCGGGCGGCGCAAAAATCGCGGATGCGATCCAGGTGGCTGAAGAAATCCACCACAAAAGGCTCGCTCGTGCATAGCAGCGGGAAGACCGCCGACCAGAAATCCGTAGCCTGCTTCCCGCGAACCGGTTCGCGGCTTTCCGTTTCCAGAATTTCCAGGCTGACCGCTTTCACGTCCGGGCCGAGACTCAGCGCTTCCACATCAAGCGAAAACGCGGGGAGATCGAGCGCTCCCTTGGCCGCTGCACCGTTGCCCGGACCGCCGCTCATTCCTCTTCTTCCAGCTTGGGAAATTTCTCGCGAAAATCGGGCGTCTGCTTGCGCACATCCAGCCAGTCAAAAAAAGCATCCGGATTTTCCAGCCAGATGCGAAACCAGCTGGCGATTTCTTCTTTTTCCGCTCGCTTGTGCGCTTCCACCTTGTGATTGCGGGCAATCATTTCCGCGCGGCGTTTGCCCAGGCGGCCGATTTCCATCACCCGTTCCGCTGCCGCCTTTTCTCCGTGCGCCTTGAAGCGGCGCAGCAATTCGTCCAGGCGCATCAAACTGACTTCCGCATCGCCCAGCGTTTTGAAGTGCAGCAGGTCTTCGAATTCTTCCTCGAACTGATCTTCGGCCTCTTCCTGAGCGGTCAGGACCACTTTCCATCCCGCCGATTGCAGAACGTCGGCGATGTAGTCGGAACCGGTTTTTCCCTCGGCGCCATGATCCGCCAGAAGTTTTCTGCGCAATTGATCGATTTCCGCGGCGGTCCATCTTTCCGCGCCGATGGCCGCCGCGGCGCGCAGGATCATGGCTCTTTTTGTTTCGAGAGTTTCCGTCATCGTCCTGAACCTCTGCGTTTCTTTCGCTGCGATTTGTTTTGCACGGCTTGCGAGGGCGGAGGATCGGGCGGCAACCCCGCCAGCATACGGCGATAACGGTTTACGTTCTGGTTGTGCTGTTCGAGCGTCGCGCTAAAGAAATGGCCTCCCTGCGTGTTCGCAACAAAATAGAGAAACGGAGTATTGGCCGGCGCGAGCGCGGCACGCAAGGAAATTTCTCCCGGATTGCCAATCGGCCCCGGAGGCAGCCCGCCATGCATATAAGTATTGTACGGCGAGTCCTCATGCAGATCCTTGCCGCTGAGCGAGCCATGGTAGCGGCCTTGCTGCTCCAGCGCATAGATCACCGTGGGATCGCACTGCAACAACATGCTTTTTTTCAGACGATTTTGAAACACGCCGGCGACGATCGGACGTTCGTCTGGTTTTGGCGTTTCGCCCTCGACCAGCGATGCCAGCGTAATGGTGGAGAGTAAAGGGTGACCCGTTGATTGGCCGGTCTTGTCAGACGATGGCTGTGCAATTTGCGACCATTCCCCGCGAAACTTTTGTGTCATTTCCGCAGCCAGCTCGTTCGCCGCTGGATGCCGCGGCAAATGATAGGTCGCGGGAAACAGAAAGCCTTCCAGCGTCTTAGCCTGCGGAGCGAGGTCATGAATGATTTCCGGATTCTTCGCGGCAGCCAGGAATTCCTCGGCGGACATGAATTTTCCGTCCTGCAGTTCACGCGCGATATCGAACATGGTCTCGCCTTCGCGAACGGTAAACGGACGCTCGTACACGTTGCCGTTTGCCACCGTCCAGAAAACAGCCTTGCCGCTGACCGGGTGGTCGAAATGATATTCGCCGGCCTGCAAGGTGCGCCGCGGATGTTTGCGCGCGTAAATTTCAAAGGCGACAGCGTTGCGAATCACGCCGTTCTTTTCCAGCAGCCGCGCCACGCCGCGGCTGGACGCTCCGTGCGGCACATCCACAAAAACGCCTTCGCCGAAATAGTTTCCGTAGGGTTTTTCGATCGCGTACCACGCATACAAGCCTGCTGCCGCCGCGATCAGCAAGACCAGCAGGAAGAGTCTTGCTAGAAACTTCATTTAGGCTCCTCCTCCGTGGGATTGTGATGGGGCGTGGGATTATGACGTTCCAGATATTCCCGAAGAACGATCGTTGCAGCTACAGAGTCCACCGTGAACTTCGCGGCGTCCTTTTTCTTGGATGCACCGTCAATCTGTTTCGATTTGCGCCCGAACTCTTCTTCGAGCAGGCGCTCGGCTTCCCAACTGGTCAGCCGTTCATCCGCCATTTCGACGGTAACGCCGATCTGTTTGCGCATGCGTTCCGCGAAGCCTTGCGTCTCCTCGGCCATTTCACCGCGCGCGCCATCAAGGCGCAGCGGAAGTCCAACCAAGATTAACTTCACCGCGTTGTCGCGCACCAGTTCGCGCAGGCGGCGCATATCCTCGTTGCGATTTATTCGTTTGAGCGTGCCGAGAGGCTGAGCGATGCCTTGCAAAGACTCCGCGATGGCGAGGCCAATGCGCGCGCGGCCGTAGTCCACAGCCAGAATTTTTCCAGTTGCTGACGCGTTTGGCGTGGCGAGTTGCTTGGATGATGGCGCGGGGTTCACACCTCTATTATATCGCCTAAGGCTTGCGGCCTCGCGAGCCGCTTTGCCATTGCTCCCAATAACCCAATGTCTTCATCTGTTCGTCCAAGCCTGTCTTTTTGACCAGTGTGTCGAGCTCCGCGCGCGTCAAGCGCTTGCCCAGCGGTTCGGTGCGACCCGCAATGCCCCACGCGGTGAGCGCCGCGATGACCGCGTTCAGCTTTAATTCGCGCTGATCCACTTTGTCGAAGGTGTCCGACGCCGCGTGATAATTCGCTAGATAATTGGAAATTTCCTGATTGGCGACGAAGGTCGGCACACCCTCGAGCAGAAAATCAAAATTGTCGGTGCCGAACGATGCGTCATTTGTGTGCTCTGTCGCGCCCCACGCGTCCAGCGGCTTCAGGATTTGGCGGAGGCCCGCTTCCGTGTCCCGTCGCCCGCCCAGCGAATAGCCGGAAACGCGTCCGCTGCCGGAGTCGAAAATAATCACGCCGCGGATTTTGTCTAGTTCGGCCGCGTGCGCTTTGACATAAGCGAATGAGCCGAGGGTGCCTTGTTCTTCGCCGGTGAACAAAATGAAGCGAATGGTGCGTTTTGGAACCAGCCCAGTTACTTTGATGGCGCGGGCCGCTTCAATCACCAGCGCGGCGTTGCAGCCGTTATCGAGAGCGCCGGTGCCAAGTTCCCAGGAATCAAGATGCGCGCCGAGAATCACCACCTCGTCCGGCTTTTCGTAACCGCGAATTTCTCCGACGACATTTTCCTGTTCCGCCGGGCCTCCGATTTCGTTAGGCATCGCCAGCCTTACACGGACTTTCCCCGGATTGGCCGCCACCAAGCGCGCGAGTCTCAACGCGTCTTCACGTGCGACGACCGCTTGGGGAATTTTGTCGATCTCGCCGGCGAGCGAATTGGTGTGGCGATAGAGCAGGAGGCGTTCGCGCGCTCCAGTCCATAGAATTGCGGCAGCGCCGGATTTGACCGCGCGATCGATAATGCCGGGCGGGCGCAAATATTCTTTGAAAAGATCGGCCCACGACGATCCGATTTCGCTGTGCGCCAGCAGGATCGCCCCCCTGAGATTCCCCGCGCGCGCGAAATCCGCGTCTGTTCCATCGTCGATGTCGACCACGGTTGCTTCGAGTCCATCGCGCGGTGTCCCGGGCCCCCAGCCTTCAGAGACAGCGCGGAGGACTGCGCCATCGCTGGCGGGCGCAGTGATTGCGATGCGCGTAGCGCCTTCTTTCCACGTTAGCGGCAGCGTGTATTTTTCAGTGTGTACGTCAACGCCCGCCGCGCGAAATCCTGCGACGCCCCATTGCACCGCCTTCGCCATCTCTGGAGTGCCGGTCACGCGTCCGCCGCCTTCGTCGGTCAGCCGCCGCAGATTGTCGATCATCGGCGAATCGCCGAGGATCAGCGGCATCAACTTGGCGGCAGCCTGTGCGCAGGAGGAATCGTCGGTGGCGGAGCACGCCGCGTTGTTCTGTCCCGCCTGCAGCTTACTTAATGCGTCCGTTTGCGATGGCGTCAGCTGCGCGATCGCGCGCGACACGTCGATGCAAAAAAGGATCAGCGTCGAAAAAACGACAAGAGCGTACCTCATACTGCGAGCACCTCACGAGCGAACGGTTCCGCAGAAATACTAATTGCATCCCGCCCGGAAGAACAGGTAAAAGCAAATGCATGCGGGGACTAACCGATGGAGAAGACTGCAATGCTCGACTTGAAGGCAATTCGACCCAGTTGGTGGTATTCCCTCGTCGGGCTGCCCCTGTTCGTCTTGGGCGTCGGACTTTTTGTCTATTTCCTTTCGAATGGCATCACCCATGTGTCGGACGACCTTACGCAGATTGTTGTCCCTGGCGAGCAAAAACTCACACTTAGGCAGCCGGGCACGTACACGATATTTTTGGAACAGCAATCTGTCGTGAACGGACGAGTCTACTCAAATTCAGATGGCGTTAACGGTTTGACGTGCAAGGTCACTATAGTTCCAGCGAATCGTGATATTCCCTTGCGCCGGGCGTCCTCGTCTATTTCCTACGATGTCGGAGGTCGCTCGGGCCGCTCGGTGCTGGAGTTTCAAGCGAAGGAGAATGGGCAATATGATGTCACCTGCGGCTACTCCGAAGAGGCGAAAGGTCCACAGTGTGTGATCGCCATTGGCAGTGGGGTTGGAACGCGAATCGGGACCACCGTTGCGCGCAGTTTGATCGCTATGTTCGGCGGGTTTGGCTCGGCGGGAGCTGTCGTGCTCGTGGTTTTTCTTCTGCGAGACAAGTCAAAAAAGAGACTGTTCGCGGAGCTTAACCACGCCTACCATGCTCGCCTCACGGCCAACCCTCCACCACCCCTGGCATAAAGCGATCAACGACTTCGCTACTTGCGATGCCGCAGCAAATTATCCGTAACCAACGCGACCTGCACCATTTCCGATACGTCATGCACGCGAACGATATGCGCGCCGTTCAAAATGCTTGCTGCAACGGTCGCGGCTGTCGCAAAGATGCGTTCCTCCGCAGGAGCCGGTTTTCCATTTTTTGCCAGCGTTGCGCCTAGAAAGCCTTTGCGAGAGGTGCCGACCATCAGCGGGTAACCGAGCTTTGCGAGTTCCGGCAGCTTAGCGAGCAACTCGTAGTTCTGCGAATAATTCTTGCCGAAGCCGATGCCCGGGTCGATTACGATTTGCGAGCGCTTCACGCCATATTTCCTGGCGGTCGCGATGGAGTTCCGCAGCCCACTGATCACGTCCTTTACCACATCGCGCGCGAACGGCCCTTTCTGCATGGTGCGCGGCGTTCCGCGCATGTGCATCAGGATCAGAGGCGCGCCGTGTTTTGTCGCAATGCGTGCCAGTTCCGGATCGTTCCGCAAGCCTGAAATGTCGTTGATGATTTGCGCGCCCGCGTCGAGCGCAAGTTCGGCAACCGCGGATTTCTGGGTGTCCACGGAAATGGGAATTTTCAGTTTGCCGCGCAGCGCGTGCAGCACCGGCGACAGCCGGCGCAATTCCTCCGCCGCGGAAATGCCAACCGACCCCGGCCGCGTGGACTCCGCGCCAATATCAATGATGTCCGCGCCGGCGCGCTGCATCTCAAGCGCGTGCTGCACTGCGCGCTTCTCATCAAAAAATCTCCCACCATCCGAAAAGCTGTCCGGCGTAATGTTCAGCACGCCCATTACCAGCGTGCGCTCTCCCAGCCGCAGCTCGCCGGAATCCAGCTTCAGCCGAAAAAATGTTTTGACGCGCCGTGTCATCTTCGTCGCAGCAGTGTAGCGCAGGATACGCTCAGAAAGAGAAACGCTCCGAGAAGATCCAGCGGTGGTTGTACGTATGAAACCGTGTCGTCGCAATCTGCATGCCTACTGCCGTAGAAAAACGGAGTCTATCTTTCAAATGCACCCGCCCAAATCCGACGCCCGGAGTCAGAAACAGTTGCTTCGCTCCGGCATTCTTTCCAGTTTCATAGAAAGTCGTGTTCGCTTCCAGTTCCGGCCAGAGCTTCCAGGCCACCCGGTACTGGAAAGCAGTATTCCATTGCAGTTGCCGGCCGAGCCTGGCTGTGTTTGCTGCCGGCAAATTCGCTGCAAAAGTGGACTGCACATCGAACCTTCCCCAGCCCTTTCCTGCCGCGATCGTTGGCGTCAGCACCTCATCGCCCGCCCCGTAGCGATGTGAACCTGTAGGCACCATGGCCCCGAGAATGAATGTCAGCAGATAATTACCCTCGCGGCGCTCCGCCGAAGCGATTCTGATTTTCAGTTGCAGCGGCAGGTCGCCAAACCCGGCTGGCGGGCCATTGGGAGACTGCAGAGTGTAGGTCGGCACGCCCAGAAGAATCTGCGTTCGCGGACTGGAAATGAACTCAAATCCTTTGCTTCCGCCAAGCTGATACTGTCGGTTGTCGCCAGGAACGGGCTGATCAAGAACGTCGTAGCGGAACTCCTGCTTCAAGCGCCCGGAGGTAGTAGCCAGAGGCGAAAGCCAATCGGGCTGAGACGCTTGTACCCTGTCGGCCATACGAAGCCAGCGATGCAGTAAACCATTCGTTTTCGCATGAGGCTTCGGCGAAGGATCCAGCGCTGATTTTGCTTTCTGGTTCTCCTTTTGTACACCCGATTCGCCGTTCTCTCCTGTGGTGGCGTAGTTCTTGTCCGCCGCGCTTGGTTGCCCATTCGAGTAGGCCGATTCCTGTTGGCCAGGCCAGAGGCAATCGGCGAGCGAACTTGCCGGCACCACCGCCAGGAAACAAATCAACGCCACGATTTTTCTTGCCTGTGCCATTGCGAATTCTCCTAAAATATCTGCGCTCCAAAGACAAAAACGGCTGCGGACAGGTTGTGCCTGGCCGCAGCCGCTTTTGATACCGAGCTAGAAGTTTCTTCTAGACCTGCTTCACCAGCCTCCACGCGCCAGTCTGCTGAACCCTACAGCGACACGAAGACGCGAAGTCCAAAAGGGCTCGCACTTGGCGCGAAAAATCCAAAAATCCTCCGGAAACAGCAACCAAGCTTAAGATATCCGGGAACAAGCGGGACGTCAAAATGCATTTTTGAATGCGACGGATTCGGAGAACGAGGCGGCAAAAACGACCGGGGAAACGCGTGTTAGTCCAGATCGAAATTGCGAAGTGGCTTCCCAACTGGCGCTTCCTTGGCTTTTTTCATCTGCTCTTCAAACTTTTTCGCCAGGATGTCTTCCTTGTTGGTCTCTTGAAACCAGGAATCCGCGAATTTGTCTTCACGCGATTGTTTCTGTTTTTCCAGAATGCTGGCCGCTTGAGTCAGGTCCACGTCGGGCCCGGGTTTTACGTGCGCCTCGTGGGACAGCACCGCGCCAAATACCGGATCCACCACCAGCTTGGCCTGGCAGCACGGGCACGTCACATTCAGGTTTTCGCCGTCTTTCAATCCCATGGCCTTATTGTACTCCTGGACCGCAAAAAACAAGAGGGCGCGATTTCTCGCGCCCTCTTTCGCATCCGTTTCGCAGAACCAGCTACTCGCTGCTGTCTATTCACTCATTACGCCTTCGCAGGTGAATCTCCCCGCGTAAATCCAGGCGCGGGCCGCAGTTCCGGCCGCGTTACTTTGGGATCGGTCACAGGAGCGCCCGGCGGCTGCGGTGGAGGCGTCCGCACCTTTTCCGGCAGCGCCTTGCCTTCGATCAGCATGCGCACTTCGTTGGCATCGAGCACTTCGCGTTCCAGCAGTCCCTGCGCGATGCGTTCGAGAACGTCGCGATGCGTGTTCTGAATATTTTTCGCGCTCTCGTATGCGATGTTCACGATGCGCTTCACTTCCTTGTCAATGTCCACGGCCGTGGCTTCGCTGAAGTCGCGATGCTGGGCAATTTCGCGGCCCAGGAAAATCGCTTCTTCCTTCTTGCCGAAGGCCAGCGGGCCCAGCTCGCTCATGCCCCATTCGCAGACCATGTTGCGCGCAATGTCGGTAGCGCGTTCGATGTCGTTGCCCGCGCCGGTCGTAATGTGACCGAGGAACATCTCTTCCGCAGTGCGTCCGCCCATCAAAACGGCCAGCATGCCTTCCAGATGTTCCTTGGTGTAGGAATGCTTGTCGTCGGTGGGCAACTGCATGGTCAGGCCCAGCGCCATGCCGCGCGGGATAATCGTTACTTTGTGCACCGGATCGGCGCCCGGCGTCATCGCCGCGACAATCGCGTGCCCTGCCTCGTGATACGCGGTGTTCTTCTTTTCCTCATCCGACAAAATCAGGGATTTGCGTTCCACACCCATCAACACTTTGTCTTTGGCCATTTCAAAGTCGGCCATCAGAATGAATTTGCGATTCTGCCGAGCCGCCCACAAAGCGGCTTCGTTGGCGAGGCTTTCCAGATCAGCACCGGAGAATCCCGGCGTGCCGCGAGCAATGATCGAAAGATCCACGTCGTCCGCAATGGGCTTTTTGCGCGTATGTACGCGAAGAATTTCTTCGCGGCCCTTCACATCTGGACGCGCCACAACCACGCGACGATCAAAACGTCCCGGCCGCAGCAACGCTGGGTCGAGCACGTCTGGCCGGTTGGTTGCGGCGATCAGGATCACGCCTTCGTTCGATTCGAATCCGTCCATTTCCACCAGCAACGCGTTCAGCGTCTGTTCGCGTTCGTCGTGCCCGCCGCCCAAACCGGCGCCGCGGTGACGTCCAACCGCATCAATTTCGTCAATGAAGATGATGCACGGAGCGTTCTTCTTGCCCTGTTCGAATAAATCGCGCACCCGGCTCGCGCCCACGCCGACAAACATTTCCACGAAGTCCGAACCGGAAATCGAGAAGAACGGCACATTGGCTTCGCCGGCAATCGCCCGCGCCAGCAAAGTCTTGCCCGTTCCCGGAGGTCCGACCAGCAGCACGCCCTTGGGAATACGCCCGCCCAGTTTCTGAAACTTTTGAGGGTCTTTCAGGAACTCAATAATCTCCTGCAGTTCTTCCTTGGCTTCATCGGTTCCCGCAACATCCTTGAAGGTAACTTTCTTTTGCTGCGCGGAAAGCAATCGCGCCCGCGACTTGCCAAAGCTCAATGCTTTATTTCCGCCCGCCTGCATTTGGCGCATCAAGAACAGGCAGAATCCGACCAGCAGCAACAGCGGCAGCGCGTTCAAAAGAATGATCAGCCAATCGCCGCTGCGTACTTCTTTCACATTGATCGCCACTTGCTTGTCGCGAAGTTGCTTGGTCAGGTTCGGTGCGTCTTCCTTGAAGATGGTGGTACGGAATTTCTTGTTCGCAGGCTTGGTGTACTCGCCCTGCAACTCGTAGCTGTTTGGCGCCAGGTACATCGTGACTTCTTTGACGTCGCCTTGATCCACGTGCGCCATGAACTCGCTGTAGCTGGGCGTCTCTTCGCGCTGCGCCTGCCCGTTTGCTGACACCAGGCGCCAGAGCATCACTCCAAGCAGCACGATGGATAGCCAGAATAAAATTGTTTTTGCTGTCGAACTGGGATTCACGTTTACCTCACTAAAACTGGTTCCGAGTATTGCGTTATATTAGTGCGTTACAGCTACTGCGCTATAAATCCGCGCCGCGCCATTAATTTTTTCAAAAAATCAGCTGTCGTCGCTTGATTACTTCTTCTTATTATTCCTTGACGCCTTATTATTAGACGCCGCCTTGGCCTTCCCTGGCCATTGCCCCTGAGTCTGCGTCAACCCGCGCTCGTTGCGCCGTTCGCCCCTGCTGTCCGGCAGCCCGTATCCAACCCATACTTGGTTAGATGCCGTTTGGAACCCAAAGTAATCCGGCTCCAGCGCCACGCGCCGACCGGTTGTTTTGTCCAGCAACACAGCCAGACGCAACGACCGCGGTTGTGAGTCGCCCAGGCGCCTCAACAAAAACTCTTGCGTGACGCCCGTGTCCATGACCGCGTCCAGAACCAGCACGTCGCGTCCCTTCAAGTCTGGACGCGCGCCGAAGAAAACCTCGCGTCGCGCTTTTGCCCCTTGCTGCACGTCGCGAACGTCCTCCCGTACGAAATGGCAAACCGTCGGTGTAACTACCTTCCGCAACAGGTCCGCCGCAAAAACAAAGCCCCGATCCATGGTGACCACTACATCCACGCGGCGTCCGCGATACGCGCGTGAAATCTGCCTGCCCAGCTCGTCGATTCTCGCGGAAATACGCTTGTCTGAATACGAAGATCGCTGCTTCGCGCTCACGCTGCACGCTCCTGATTACGTTCGAAAACGGTTCCCAGGTGGCCCACGCAGGCGCTCGTGCCTCTTTCTTCCATTAATAGTGTCTCGCCTGTCGGAAATGCAGTCAATCGTTGTAAAGCGGAAATCAAATTTTGTTCCCTAAGTGCTTACTGTCGCCGTTCCCGTCGCCTCGGGGTGTTTCCCGCCGCCACACAAATGCCAGTGCATCTCTTTCTCGCAATGCATCAACACCGCCTGGAAGCTGCAACCGCTTGCCGCTTTCCTCTTTTTTCGCCAACTGCACGACGGCGTTGATGTGTCCGGCCAGGATTTGCCCGCGTCGCTGCCGCACGCTCTCGACAATGTCTAAAATCAGCTTTGCGCGTAGTACGTCGGATCCTTCAGATTCAGCAAGTTTTAGCGGATTCAGGAGCTCCGTAATGCCAATCCGCGCGACGTTCCCATCCAGCACCACCAATTGTGTGAACATCTGTCGCGACAAGCGTTCCACAAACGCCGCCTGCTCCCGCGCCCGTGCCGCCAGGCCGGCAACATGCTCGATCACTGCTGGATTAAATTCCTTCTCCAGCAGCGGCAATAATTTCTTGCGCATCCGCGCCCGCATCCTGCTGGTGTCCTGGTTTGTCGCGTCTTCCCGCCAAGTCTGTTTCTGGGAGCGCAATAATTTTCGCAGCTCACCGCGCCTAAAACTCAGCAGCGGCCGCACCACGCAGCCTGCCACCGGATGAATTCCCGCCAGCCCGGAGATGCCCGTGCCGCGCAAAATGTGCGCCAGCACCGTCTCCGCCTGATCGTCCATCGTATGTGCCGTCGCTACGACGTCCACCACGCCCTGCTCCGCCAGCCGCGCGAAGAAACCATACCGGGCGCGCCGCGCCGCATCTTCCAGGTTTGCTTTTTCCCGTTTAGCCTTTCCAGCTACATCCGCGCGGCCAACGTGCAGCGTAATTCCAAACTTCTCCGCCAACGCCGCTACGAATTTCTCGTCCCCGTCCGACGCTTTCCCCCGCAGCCTGTGGTTGAAGTGAACTGTACTGGCCACAACGCCCAACTCAGATCGCATTTTCGTGAGCAACGTGAGCAACGCCACCGAATCTGCTCCGCCGGATACGCCCACACCGACCCTCAGGCCCGGCCGAAACCATGGCAACGCTCTCAGCTGTTCTGCAAACCGACGCCCGATACTTTCCGCAAAGCCAGTTTTTCGCACCACCGCGCCTCATCTGATCAGCATCATCGCACGAAAAACATTGCATGTGCTGGCCAACGGGCGGCACATCCAGGAGAGATCGGGATAGGGGGAGCAGTCACCTGCTCGCCCCTCCCACACCACCGTACAGGCGGGTCCGCATACGGCGGTTCAGCAAGTTGAGCCCTTGCGGGCCGGAGGTTCGAGTCGTCGTCCGCCACAAGGGCTTCGCCGCTCTGCAGGTTTCCGTTTCGGCTTCACCGTCTTCTGAACCTGTAAAGCTCAGCCGGAGCTGATTGGCTGGCGCAGTGCCACCCGTGAGTTCGACGTTCTACTATTCACTCTTACTGTTTGGGCCTTCCTCACTCGCGTGAGTACTACGCCCGCTGCTGACTTCTGCTGCAGGATCAGCGTGAATTACTCCACGCTCAGTCCCGAATCCGAGACATGCAACAGATCTCCCGCGATAAGCTCGACTGCTTTCCACGCACAACCACCGAATTTACGCTTTGCGTCCTTGATAGATATGGGCTTCGCGATCATTGGCCCGCTCGCCCGACACTCACGCCTCAGATTCGGTTCTTGTACATTGGCTCGCGTTTTTGCTCCACGCTTCCTTCAGACCCCGCCTCGCAGCGACGCCCTTGCGCTTCGCTATCACTTCACCTCTATCAGGTTGTGAAGAGGACTTGCACCTCCAAGCTGTCGAGCATGC
>CAVSYC010000004.1:0-138499 GCA_963732135.1 uncultured Acidobacteriota bacterium | reverse complement strand
AATGGCGCCAGAGCGGTCGAGCTCTTGAAGTCTGCTGCATCGTATGACCAGGGTGAGGCCGAGATTCTGGCGCTACGCGGACAGGCCCTTCTACTGAGTCATCAATGGCAAGAAGCCGAGAAAGAGTTTCAGGCCGCGATGAAGCTAAGGAACGAAGGATGGCAGAATCCGAGTTGCTGGTTGTCGCAGCTTTATCTGGCACGCGCTTACGCGATGGAAGGTGATACGGCTAAGGCACGCGCCGCTTATCAGGATTTTATCGCGACGTGGAAGGACGCGGACGCTGGACAGCCCCTGCTGGTTGCGGCGAAGGCGGAATATGCGAAGCTGCAATGAAAGAATAAGATTGCGTGGATAATCGTGTATAGACGGCGTGAGTCGCGGAATTATTGCACTGGGGTACAGTGCTAGTACGCGGACTGGCGTACAGGGATTTCCTAGTATCAGCCTGAAAGTAAAGGTGTTAATAAAGAAGCTACGAAGCTGGGTGCCTGGCAGGCTTCATGCCAGAAGTAAGGCTGTTGCGAGGAAGCTGCGTCTTCTGGTTGGCCGAAAAAGGACCTCACATGAAACTACGAACCATCTGCGCCGTGGCAACGATTTTCATGGCACTTTTCACCGTCGCATTGTGGAAGTCGCCAGTACGCGAAAATTGACGAAGGATTAACGAGGGCCTGGGAGAAAAGAACGGGCAGGGGCTGGTCTTAAGGGGCGGCTGAGAAACGGCGCTGGCAAAAAAGAACGTATCCATCTGGATGTAACTATCAACCATAAGACGGGCTCCCAGCTTGGTCCGGCGAAGGTGAAGACTTCGCATTCTCAAGTAGTTCTCAGGCGCGGAAAAAACCCGGCCGCGCTCCGCAGTTAGTTAGAAAGTTGCAACCCTGAGAAAGGAATAGAGATTGCGAACGACACTAAAACTCGTTCTGCCATTGATCGTGAGCGTGGCATTGGTGTCGCTGCTGTTTGCTGCGTACCAGGTGAGGACGCAGCGAAGAAATCTGCGGAACGATTTAACGCGACGCGCGGAGGTGCTGGCCGAAAGCCTGCAAGAAGCGATCGATCCGCTGTTTGAGAAAAATGAGCGCAGCGCAGACAAGGGCATGCAGCGAGTAGTGGACCGGTTCGCGCAACGCGAGCACATGAAGGGCATCGCGATATACGAGACGGACGGACATTTGCGGGCAATGACGTCGTCGCTGGGAACGGAATTCAAGGAAGCGCCGGATACGGCGAAGCGCAGCATCCAGAAGAATGCCGCGCAAGGCGACTTCACGGTGGTGAATGATGCGCCGGTATACCTGTATGCGGTTCCGCTGCAGCGCTCCGAAAAGACCGCCGGGGCGCTACTGGTAATCTTCGAAACGAGCTATATTAACTTCAGGGTACTATTAACTGTTCGGGACGCATTGTTGTCGGCGCTTCTGGAAACTCTGCTGATCAGCGGGTTAGCGCTGGTCCTGGTCCGCGTGACATTTTTGGAACCGCTGAAGCACACGGCGAAGTGGCTAAGGACACTGCGCGCGGGCGAAACGCAAATACCCGCCTCGCTGCCGCAGGGCGAAATTTTCGATCAATTAAACAGAGAAATGACGCACTTGGCGCGCGATCTGGGCGCGGCCAGAGCCGCTGCGGCCGAGGAAGCACAGTTGCGCGAGACGCATGCTTCGGTGTGGACCGCGGAACGTTTGCGCATCAGCTTGCAGCGCAAATTGAACGGAAAGCCGCTGTTCGTGGTTTCCAATCGAGAACCGTACATGCACGTGAAGACCGACCGGGGACCCGAGGCGCTGGTGCCGGCAAGCGGGTTAGTAACGGCGCTGGAACCAGTGCTGGTGGCGACGGATGGCACGTGGGTGGCGCATGGTTCCGGAAGCGCGGACCGCGAAACAGTGGATGCATCGAGCCGGCTGAGAGTGCCGCCGGACCTGCCGAGCTATACGCTGCGCCGGGTATGGCTGACGGAAGAAGAAGTGAAAGGTTACTACGAAGGATTCGCGAACGAGGGGCTATGGCCGCTTTGCCATATTGCGCACACCAGACCGACGTTCCGTCCGGAGGATTGGCGGCAGTACCAGCAAGCCAACCGGCGATTTGCAGACGCGGTGTTGCAGGAAATGGAAGGAGTGGAGGCGCCGATCGTGCTGGCGCAGGACTACCACTTCGCGTTGCTGCCAAAAATGGTGAAAGAAGCGCGGCCGGATGCTCGAGTGGCGATTTTCTGGCATATTCCGTGGCCCAACGCGGAAGTTTTTGCGATTTGCCCGTACCAGCGCGAACTGCTGGACGGATTGCTGGGAGCGGACCTGATCGGATTTCATACCCAGACGCATTGCAACAATTTCCTGGAGACGGTGGACCGGTCGGTGGAAGCGTTGACGGAATGGGACCGGTTTGCGGTGAATCGGCAGGGCCATGTGACGCGCGTCAGGCCCTATCCGATCAGCGTGGCGTTCCCGAATGGAGACCGCAAGGAAGAGTGGCGGAACGCCGGAGAAGAACGGGCGAAGCTGTGCGAGGAATTGGGAGTCGAGGGTTCGCTGCTGGGCATTGGGGTGGACCGCGTGGACTATACGAAGGGAATCCTGGAACGGTTCCGGGGAATCGAGCGGTTCATCGAAATGAATCCGGCGTACCACCGGCGATTTACTTTTGTGCAGATCGGGGCGCCGAGCCGGACGGACATTCCAAGATACCAGCAATTTCTGGACGAAGTGACGGCGGAAGCAGATCGCATCAATTCGCGATTCGAAGCGGGTAAATGGAAACCGATCGTGCTGTTGAAGAAACACCACTCGCATCATGAGATCACCAGGTTTTACCACGCGGCCTCGCTGTGCATGGTGACTTCGCTGCACGATGGAATGAACCTGGTGGCGAAAGAGTTCGTGGCATCGCGCGACGACGAGCATGGAGTGCTGATTTTGAGCACGTTTGCCGGAGCGGCCTTGGAATTGACGGACGCCCTGCTGGTGAATCCATACGACGTGCAGCAAACGGCAGCGGCGATTTTACGCGCGTTGGAAATGCCGGACGATGAACAAGCGGCGAGGATGCATCGCATGCGAACGAAAGTGAAGGAGTACAACGTGTATCGCTGGGCAGCAAACTTGCTGTCCGACCTGACCGAGATTCGTATTGATGCACCGGAACGCCAGGAAAACCTCGCAACGCCCGGCGAGGAACCACAGGAAGTACATCCATGACCAAGACCAAGATGGTAAGGACAACCGCAGTGGAGCCATTCCAATTCTTTACAGTAGCGCACGTCACTCGCATTGGAGATCAGCAGGCCGATAGCATGCGAGAGCTGGTGACAGGTATTGAAAGATGCTCGGATGAGTCTATTTACCACCATATGGTGGAAGCGCTGGGGAGCGAAGAGGATCTGGCGGGAAGGGCGTCAAATGATTTTGCGAAATGGGCGCATGGCTCGGCGAATTGCGGAGGACTGGCGGAGCTGTTGGCGGCGCTGGACGAGCGTTACTACACGTCGATCGACGAGATGCGCAACGATTTGCGGACAACGGTGAGCGATTACATTGTGGCCTATCCGGAATGCGCGGATGAGGTGGCGTCAAGCCCGTTCTGTTTTTGTGAAGGACTGGAGCTGAACGTACCGCTAAATCAAACGGCGAGCACACTGAAAGAATTGCGCAGAAACATTGAGGAAATGAGCAACGAATCGTTCTATCTGCATTTCGTGGCAACAGAGGCCAGGCTGGATGAGCAGCAAAGCAACGATTTTTCGATCTGGCTATCGGAGAATCTGGGGCTGGATGAACTCGCGCATAAGTTAAACGAGATCGACTTGACAGAAAATACTCTGGCCGAAGCGAAAGAAAAGGTACTGCAGCTAATTAATTCCGAGCCGGACAATTCATAATACCGGACGATTTTAATAAAATCCCGGTTCCGACGCATGATTCAAACCGACTGTTCACGCGAGACCCGATTGTGCCGTGATACCATCGGCGCAAACGCTTGCAACAGGAGAACCGAATGAAATGGACGCCGGGCGGAGAGAGCCAGGATATTGAAGATCGTCGCGACCAGGATGGAGGCGGCGGAGGCGGATTTCAGTTTGGCGGTATGCACCTGGGCATCGGTGGCGCGCTAATTCTCCTGGTGCTGAGCCTGGTATTTAAGCAAAATTTTTTCGCCTTGCTCGGCGGTGGAGGCGGTCCTTCGCCAAATGCTCCGGTGGCAAGGCACGCAAACCCTGCGCGAGACCAGCAGGAACAACCGCTGGTGCAATTCGTGTCCTTCGTATTGGACGATACGCAAAAAACCTGGGAGCAGGTTTTGCCAGAGCAGGCAGGAAGGCCTTACCGTCACGCCAAGCTGGTTTTGTTCCGGAACTATACGCAATCGGGATGCGGTGGAGCGGAGTCGGCAACTGGGCCGTTTTATTGCCCGCAAGATGAAAAAGTTTATATTGACCTCGGGTTTTACGATGAATTGAAACAGCGATTTGGCGCGCCGGGACAGTTTGCACAGGCGTACGTGCTAGCGCACGAGATTGGCCATCACGTGCAGAAAATTCTTGGCACCGAAGCGCGAGTGCAACGAATGAATCAGGGAAACCGGCGGTTGAACAACGCGCTTTCGGTGAAGGTGGAATTGCAAGCGGATTGTTACGCGGGAGTGTGGGCACATTCGACGCAGCAGCGAAATTTGCTGGAGCAAGGCGACATACAGTCGGCGCTGGGAGCAGCGGCAGCGGTGGGGGACGATCGATTGCAGAGAATGTCCACCGGGCACGTGACGCCGGATTCATTTACGCACGGATCGTCGGCGCAGAGGATGCATTGGTTTCAGCAGGGATTTGACAGCGGGTCGATTGCGGCTTGCAATACGTTTGCCGGGCAGGAATGATTTTGAGTCGTGCAACAAGAAGGCAGAGAGATTCCTCGCTGCGCTCGGAATGACGGCGTTTTTTTTCAGAATCGAATTTCCACAATTGAATTTTCTGCAGAATCAGGTGGGGGGTTGGTTGCCGTCGGGGGCGCCGGAGTCGCGAGACTTTTCGGAGTGGGCTTTGGCTGCTTTGGCTTTTTCCGGATTGATCCAGGCGTCCGTTGTGAGGATGGGACCAACCGTGGGAAGTGCGATGGCGGCGCCGGTTTTTTCGATGGCGTCCACGATGGAAAGAATGAGCTCTTCCTGCAAGGCGAGAAACTCGACGTAGTCACGCACCAGCATGTAAGCGTAAATCTCCACTTCAATTGAGTATTCGGCCATCCTCAGAAGGCGAACACGCGAAGTGGCGTTTTCGACGTGGTTATTTTGTGTGAGCACCGCACGGGCTTCGCCCAGAACGTAGCGCAGATGGTCCGAAGAAAGGTCGTAACGAAGCCTGAGCAACTGGCGAAAGAGAATTTTGTCGCGCTGGCGATAATTTTCCAGGACGGCGGTGGCCACGGTTCCGTTGGGAATCGTTACGACGGTGCGATCCTCGGTGCGGAGTTTCGTCGAACGAAGACCAATGTCCTCGACAACGCCGCGCTGGTCGCCGATGCGGCAAGGATCGCCGATGACCAGTGCTTTGTCGGTCAGGATGGTGATACCGCCGAGCAGATTTTCGAAGGTTTTTTGCGCGCCGAGGCCGATGGCCAGGCCGCCGATGCCCAGACCCGCGAGAGCGGCTGTGACATTGACGCCGAGTCCGCTAAGCACAATCAGGGCGACGACAATAAAAATAGCGACTTCGAGCACGCGACGCCCAAGAGACACGATGGAACGCTCAGCCATCCTTCCGCGCAGGGTGAGGCGTGCGGAGACGCGCTCAAAAACCTCGCGGGTGACGCGAATCACCATCCAGTAAAACGCCGCGGCAAGAAAAATCCATATAACGCGACGGTAATACTGGCGATAGACGATGGAAGCGCCGATATAAAACACAAAGACGTAATGTACGAGTGCAGCGAGCAACAATGTACCTGGGCCAATGTGGACGAGGGTGTGCGCGGGCACCGCGGCGGGATCGATCTTTTTGTTGTAATAACGGACAGCCAGCCGTGGACCGAGCGAAAGAATCCAGCCGGCAAGAACAGCCAGCGGGATAGCCACCAGGATGGCAATCCATTGCCAGAGCGGCATGGAGAGAATGCGATGTTTTGTGAGATAGGGGGGAAGCTTTTTTTCCAGGTCAGAAAATTGCAGCGAATCGTAGATTTCGGGAATGGTGTCGAGGGTCTTGCGGGAGATGTACCAGAGTTTGTTGCCGTGCTCATCATCGAGACGCAAGAGCTGGACGGAGAAGACGCCATTGGAATAACGGAGGCCGGTGAGGAGCTCCTGATTGGGAGGCAAGCCGTCATCGAGCCGCCCCTGTGGTTCATTGCTGAGTGATTCGAGGGATGAGGTGATGATTTTCTGATTGATTACGGCGAGAAGCTGCGCCGCAAGTTCCTGTTCTTCCGCGGGACTGGGATGGCGGTGTCCGGTAGCCGGTTGGAAGTATTGCGCGGCGAGAGAATAGTTTTCATCCTGCGCGGCATGAAGAAAGCCCATTACCGTGCCGCGCGGCGTTTCTCGTCCAAGCGGATCAGATGGTTTGGTTTGAGCCGAGGCGGCGGGTGCGCTTTTGGCGGTGGGACTGGACGGCAGGCCAGGAATTTGCGCAGCGGGGGCGAGCCCCGGCAACAGTAGCGCCGCGAGTAGTATGGTGTGAAGTCTTACCATGCATGCTCCTGACCGGCTGAACGAACCACGTTCAATGATGGATTTGGAATGGCCCGCAACGCAAGTACTCAAGCTGGTGCGATGAGAGAAAATCCGGTGCCGCCGAAATGATCGCGATACTGTTTCAGCAGGAATTGATCGGTCATGCCGGCGATATAGTCGCAAACCACGATGTGGCGAGGAACGGTCAGCGCTAACTCTTCGTGGTCGGGAGGCATGGATCCCAGCTTGCCCAGATAAAAATGAAAGAGGCGCGCAAGACATTCGATGGATTGATCGCGGTCGGCGGTGATGGCGGGGTTGCTGTAGAGATTTGCGGCCAGGAAATGTTTTAAGCGCGCGTTTTCAGCGGACATTTGTGGACTCATTGCGGCCAGGCGCTCCGGCCAACGGCGAACTCCCTCGACGGAGCTAACTCCCGATTGAAGGGTTCGGGCGGCAGTCGCCTCGATCAAATCAGAAGCCAGCGCGTTGAGAACATCCTTGAGAGCTTCGCTGAATTTGAGTTTTTCTCTTGCGGTGGGATGAGCGCGAGCCACTTGAGCATAGGCTTGCGCCAATAGCGGCACTTCGGCGCGCAGAAGATCGAAGTCGAGAAGTTCGGCCTCGCGCGCGTCATCGAGATCGGCAGTGTTGTAAGCAATTTCGTCGACCCAATCGATGAGCTGAGATTCGAGAGGCGGACGAAGGTCGAGAAGATATTCGGCGAGATCCGGCGAGGCGCCAGGCTGATAATCGCGCGAGTGTTTGATGATACCTTCGCGCACTTCAAAAGTGAGATTGAGGCCAGTGAATTCGAGGTAGCGGTGTTCGAAGCGCTCGACGATGTATAGAGCGTGTAGATTGTGGTCGAATGATGCGCCGTGCGCTTGCATGAGCTCGTTGAGTTTACGTTCGCCAGCGTGGCCAAACGGCGGATGACCGATATCGTGGACCAGGGCCAGAGCTTCCGCGAGTTCGCTGTTCAGGCCGAGCGCGGTAGCGACGGTGCGCGCGATTTGCGTGACTTCGAGCGTGTGCGTGAGGCGATTGCGAAAATGATCGGAGTAACGGGTGGTGAACACTTGTGTTTTTGCTTCCAGGCGGCGAAAAGCGCGCGCATGGATAATGCGATCGCGGTCGCGCGAATATTCGGTGCGATAGCGATGGCGCGGTTCATGGAAGCGGCGTCCACGCGAAAGTTCTTCGCGCATGGCAAGATTCGAGAGTGAGGAGGGATTCGGGATGGCCCGCTCCAGCGAGTAGAAGATTCCGGGAAACGCGTCAAGATTTGGGAGCAGCCAGCATATCGAGGCCGCGGTCGGCGCGTTCGGAAACGGCTGAGCTGGGATATTCTTTTTTGATTTGCTCGTAGAGAGTTGTGGCTTCAGTGGGCTTGCTCTGGCTGAGCAGGTCGGCGAGTTCGATCAGAACCAAGGGTCTGGGGACGAGAACGGATTTCGCGTCGGCAACGGCGCGGTAGGTTTTGACGGCGTCGTCCGTTTTTCCGGTGCGCGCATAGATGTTCGCCATTTGATATTGCGCCATGGCGGAAAGCTCCTTGTCGCTGCCGCCAACAACTTTCTTCAACGCTTCAAGCGCCTGATTCTGTTTCTCCAGATCGAGAAGACTGAGCGCTTCATAATAGCGAGCCAGCTTGCCGGGGTTGGTGCTGGGAAATTTGTCGGCCACGGCGGTAAATTTTGGCAGCGCGTCCTGAGAGCGAGCCTGGGTGTCAGAATAAGTGGTTTCGCCGGGCTCGACGGGGACGTTGGCTTGGCGGATGGGTGCGTTGTAAATCTTCATAGCGTCGTCGAGAGCCGCGGAAGCGAGGACGGTCTGGCGATCGTTGTAAAACTTCCAGCCGCCGTAGACCAGGACCGCCGCGATGGCAACCGCGATGAGAATGGCGGCCGCCTGGCTGTGCGAATAGACGGCCTCGGCGCCGTGCTCGAGCGATTCGCGAAATTTGTCCTGCTTCAGTTCCTTGCGCGACAGATGTTCGGACACATGTTCTCCTGACAATGAATTGAACAACAATGCTATCACAGAGGGTGCGGCCAGGCGGAAGGCGAGCAGCCCGGAGTATGCGATACTTAAACCGCCTCGTAGAGACTTCCGCGACATGAACCGCCTATCCGCGTGCCTGATTACTCTGAATGAAGCGCACAATCTGCCCCGCGCACTGGCGTCGCTGAAGGAAATCGCTGACGAAATCGTAATCGTGGATTCGGGGAGCACGGACGGCACGGAGGCGATCGCCCGTGAACATGGCGCGATATTTATCACACGCGAGTTCAACGGATACGCCGAACAAAGGAATTTTGCCGCATCACGCGCGGCGAACGAATGGATTCTTGTGCTCGCTGCGGATGAAGAAGTCGGCAGCGAATTGCAGACTGCGATACTGAGCTGGAAAAAACGCAAGCCGAAAGCAAATGTTTACGAGATGGCGCGGCGGACATGGTATCTGGGGAAATGGATTCATCATTCGGGGTGGTATCCGGACTGGCAGCGAAGGCTATACCGGCGGGACACGGCGAAATTCACCGGACTGATTCACGAGGCGCTGCGATTCGAAGGGGCGCCGGGACGGCTGGCGGGAGATTTGCTGCACTACACGGTGCGCACGTTTGAGGAGCACAAAGAGAAAGTGGAGCGCTACTCGACGCTGGCAGCGCAGCAGTTGCTCGAGAACGGGAAAAAACGATGGCGGCCGGCAATGTGGCTGGCCACTCCGTGGAGTTTTTTCCAGAATTTTATTTTGCGCGGCGGATTTCTGGACGGCTACCGTGGCGCGCTGATTTCGCACATGGCGGCACGCAGCGTCAAGCTGAAATACGGAAAACTGGGCAAATTGCTGGCGGCGCAACGCAATCAACGGAGCTTGCCGGGATGATCCCGCTGATTGTGGATTTGGAAACGGAATGGCGCGGCGGGCAAAATCAGGCGCTGCTTACGGCTAAGGGAATGCTCGAGCGCGGGCATGATGCGAAACTGGTGGCGATCCGCGATTCGCCGCTGGCGCAGCGGGCGGCGCAGGCGGGCATTCAAGTACACGAAGTAGCTACGCGGGCGAAGCGATCGCGCGCGGCGCTGCTGCTTCGCAAACTGCTGTCCGAAAACAAATTCGAAATTGTGCACGCCAACGAACCGCATGGGTTGACGGCGGCGTGGTTCGCCGGTGCGCACAAGAGGCTTCCAGTGGTTGCCTCGCGGCGCGTGGCGTATCCGCTACAAAAAAATGTGATTGCGCGCAGCCGGTATTTGATGGCCAGTCGCATTCTGGCGGTTTCGAGTTTTGTTGCCGCCAGTGTGACCAAATCCGGGATTCCGGCGGACAGAGTGGAAGTGGTTTATGAAGGTGTGGAAGTTCCACCAGCGATTACGTCCGAAGGTCGCGAATGTGCGCGACAACGCTGGGGCGTCGCCGCCAACGAGCGTCTGCTTGGTTGTGTTGGATATTTGCTGCCGGAAAAAGGACAGGAATCCGTGGTACGGGCGATGCCCGAGGTGCGCGCGAAACTTCCGGGAACGCGATTGCTACTGGCAGGCGATGGACCTTGCAGAGCGCGCCTAGAAGGATTGGCGAGACAATTGAGTTTGCAAGACGCGGTTATTTTTGCGGGATTCGTCGAAGATGTAGCGCAGGTGTACGCTGCGCTGGATATTTTTGTTTTTCCCTCCCTTGCGGAGCCGCTTGGCACTTCCCTGCTGGCCGCGATGGCGTGGGGACTTCCGGTACTGGCGGTGGCGAGCGGAGGCGTCCCGGAGTATGTGCACGACGGGGAAAATGGAGTACTGGTCGCAGAGTCCGATCCTGCGCTCGCAGCGGGTGGATTATTGCGGCTGCTAACGAATGATTCGCTGCGCGCAGAGTTGGGCCGCAAAGCGCGGCGAACAATAGAAGACAAGCTTTCCGCGGGGCAAATGGTGGAGAATACGTTGAGCGTCTATCAGAGGGTTATCGAGAGCGCAGGCAAATCTTGATGCCGCAAAAAGGCTAGTAACTGAAACCTCGGCGGCGACGACGCCAGGAATCTGTTGTTAAAAGCGAAACGCCGGACGGCTCCTTCTCGATCCACCCGGCGTTTCAAATTTTGTACTACGCGCTAGTAATCTACTTTCACCTGTTGATGTTCCCTTAGTTCCCCTCCCTTCCGCTCCGCCGTTCGGCCAAGCTATCTGGCATTTTGAACAACCCATCGTCCTTGCGGATCGAGGAACTCCACGCCAACGGCAAAGCCGTCGCCTTGCATCGGTTGGCAGTAGGCCACTCGGGCCGAGGAACGAAACTCTCCGGAACGCGAACTGAGGGTGAGCCGGTCATTGAGCTCCCAACGCCGCGTGCTGACTACACGCGCGCCACGTTCGCTGACATTTTCCGTAAATGTAGATTCGGCACCGGGCGCTTGCCGGTTGCCTTCGAGAAATACGCCAATCTCCATGGGAATGCGGCGTTCGGCGCGATTGAAGGGATGGACTTGGCTGGGCGGTCTGGTCATGGTCTGGTCCATATCCTCTAGAGGCACGCGGCGATGCGCGAAAGATTTTGAATGCTGGAGCCACCGCGGTGCTTCATGCGGTAAAGAGCGCGATCGGCGGCGGCGAGCAATTTTTCCGGAGTATCGCCGTCGGCGGGATAAGCGGCAATTCCGGCGCTGGCGGACACAGCCGGCGCTTCGGCGTCAGACGACATTTTTTCGTGGATGCGATTGACGATGCGGGCGGCGATGTCCGAATCAGCTTCTGGAAATACGATGGCGAATTCGTCGCCACCGTAGCGCGCGGCAGTATCAATCGCGCGGCAATGATTGCGCAGGATTTTGCCCAGGCGGACAAGCGCGCGGCTGCCGGTCAAATGGCCGTACTGATCGTTGATACTTTTCAGGCCGTCCATATCAAAGAGCACCACGCTGAACGGGCGCTGGGTGCGACGCGAACGATCGAGTTCCGCTTCCATCACGCTGAGCAGGCGGCGATAGTTCGCCAGGCCGGTCAAGGAATCGCTGACGGCGAGCGTGCGAACCTGGTCGAAAAGCCGCGCCTGATCCAACATGGCGCCGACCAACATCACTACGTAGCTGGCGGTTTTGCTGACTTCAGCGAAAAAGAACGGCCCGTCCAGAAGATGGCGAGAGAAAGCCGCCGCGATGTGGCACACCACGTTCATTGAGGCGACCAGAAAAAGTGAATACTCCAGGACCGATGCCGACTTTTCGTCCTTCTTGATGCGCAGAAAAAACGCGACGGCAGCGACCAGGAACAAAAGAGCGGGCAGCAAATCCCACACGCGGGAAAGAAGATGCGTGGGATGCGCGATGGGCGCGGAGGGCGCAGCGAGAAACGCGCCGCTGGTGCCGTACGCGGCCAGCGCAACAACCAGCAGCGCGATGGCGATTTCCTTGCTCGGCTGGCGCGCGGTTGGTGTGTATTTCTCAACGCCAATTGCGGCAAGCAGCAGGACGGCGAGCAGAGTACGGCTCACCATCCATCCAATCGGAATGTGCAGCCCGGCGCCGCCAATATGAAGAATGTGATTGAAGTGGAAGTAGCCAACCGTTTCGATCAATCCACACAGCACGAACCCGAAAGACAGAATCAGCGCGGTGCGATCATGCGTACCGCGAAAGCGGACCAATGCATTGGCGGCGTAGCAGAAACAGAGAAGAGTGCCGCCGACCTCGACATAAAGATAGGTCTGATAGCTGCCGGAAACGTCCGCATCACGGAGATAGAAGAGGCCCGACAGGAACAAGATCGCGGCGAGCGAAACCCCGATGGCCCAAACGAGAGCGGGACGTTTGCGCAAGTCGCCAACGATTTTGGACCAACTTCCCAAGAAAACCCCCAATACCCAAAGAAACGCGGTAAGCCCAGGTAAATGCACGCGAATGACCGCTGATGGACGCAACGGGCGGCTTGTATTTGACTGATAAGAGTGGACTTATGATGGCCGCGGAAAATTCAAATCGCAACTGCGAGACAGTGAGAATCTGAGAATTCTCACAACTGCGGAGAATAAGCGTTTTGTTCCGTTAGAGTTACGTGGGGATTAGACACTTTTGAACAAGCTGGACCGTTCTGTCTCAGCCTGAGACAGTCTCACCCATTTCGGAGCATGCGAATCGCTAGATTTTCGGCTTTGGCGCAGGCAAATCGCGGGCAACCACGGGGTCGTTGAAGCCGGCTGCGTTGTGGGAACCATCGCAAAATGGCTTGTTCTTCGAGTGGCCACAGCGGCACAAGCCGATGGCCGTACGTCCAGCAAGTCCGAAAGGTTTGCCTTGCGGATCCACGATTTCGAAGTCGCCTTCGACGCGGATATTGCCATTGCTGTTGATGGTGATTTTTGTGGCGGGCATTCCATCTCCGGGCCGCGAGTGGCGGCACAATGCAAATCATAACGGATGAATTGGGAAAGTGCGAACGGGTGTGCGGCCGCGCTGCAGAGCTGATTGCGATTAGGTGACAACGACTTCGCGCAATGCGCCGGTCGTGACGTCATATGCGTAACCGCGAACTTGAACCTGCTTGGGCAAGAATGGATTTTCGCGGATGCGCAGAACCTGGTCGGTAATGTTCTGATCAATGTCGCGGAACGCGTGGAAACGCATGTGCGATGCATCGTGGCCTGTTTCCGTGGAGAGCCTCCAGCGGAATTCTTCGTCGGTGATGGACATCAACCCGCACTGCGTGTGCTGAATCACGGCCACGGCGCGAGTGCCCAGCAGTTGCGTGGAGAGTATCAAGGAACGAATCGCGTCGTCAGTGGCGATGCCGCCGGCGTTCCGAATCATGTGCGCATCGCCTACACTCAAGCCGAGAAGCTGCTCGAGGTCCATGCGCGAATCCATGCAGGTGAGGATCACCAAATGCTTGATGGGCGGCGTTTGCAGATGGCCGAGGGCAAAACGCTTTGCGTAGCCCTTGTTGTGCTCGATCAAGTCATCAAAAACGCGGTTCGCGTGACTGGTTGCGGCGTTGGCCATGATCAATATTTCGGAACGCTCGGATCGACTTCATCCGACCAGGCGAGAATTCCGCCTTTGAGATTGTGAATCTTGCGGAAACCCGCCTTACGCAAAAAGTCGACCGCTTCGGCGGAACGCTTTCCGCTGCGGCAATGCGCGACGATTTCGCGCGACGAATCGAGTTCGTGCACGCGGCGCGGCAATTCGCCCAGCGGCAACAAATGTCCTTTGATGTTGCAAATCTGATATTCGTGCGGTTCGCGGACGTCGAGAATGTAGAGATCATCGCCGCGGTCGAGGCGTGCTTTCAATTCGCGCGGCAGCATTTCCGGAACTTGCAGATCGGGCGCTGGCGCTTCTTCGCCGCGCACCCCGCAGAATTCGTAGTAGTCAATCAATTCGTTTATGGTGCGGTTTTTTCCACACATCGGGCAATCGGGATTTTTGCGCAGCTTCAGCTCGCGAAACTTCATGCCCAGCGCGTCGAACAGAAGTAGCCGGCCAGCCAAACTGTCTCCCGTGCCGAGAATCAGCTTGATAGTTTCCATGGCCTGAATCGAGCCGACAATTCCTGGTAGTACGCCGAGTACGCCGCCTTCCGCACACGATGGAACAAGGCCCGGCGGAGGCGGTTCGGGATACAGGCAGCGATAGCACGGGCCATCGGGCATGCCGAAAACGGTGGCCTGCCCTTCGAAGCGAAAAATCGAGCCGTAAACATTGGGTTTGCCGAGCAGAATGCAGGCGTCGTTCACCAGATAGCGCGTCGGAAAATTGTCCGTGCCATCCACGATGATGTCGAAGTCTTTGAAAAGTTCCAGTGCGTTGGCGCTGGTCAGTTGAGTTTCGAAGCTCAACACTTCGATGTCGGGATTAAGGTTGGAAAGGCGCGCGCGCGCCGCTTCGCTCTTGTGCTTGCCGACGTCGCTGGTGCCGAAAGTTACTTGGCGCTGCAGATTGGTGAAATCCACTACATCAAAATCGACCAGCCCGAGTTTGCCGACGCCTGCGGCCGCCAGGTACAGGCCGAGCGGTGCGCCGAGTCCACCCGTTCCGATCAACAACACTTTGGCGTTCTTCAGTTTGAGCTGACCTTCCATGCCGACTTCCGGCATGATCAGGTGGCGGCTATAACGAAGGATTTCTTCGTTGGACAAACTTGTCGCCGGAGCGTTCACTCCCAACGTTTGCGTTTTTGTTGCCATGACTTCCTGCTCCAATTCATACGAATAAAATTTTTATGATCGACGACTGTTGCGTCCAGTTGCCGCCTGCAATCGAAGGAACAATGCTGACCACATCGCCGTCCTTCACAGGTGTCTCTTCCTTCGCCATGTAGCGAATGTCTTCGTCGTTCAAATAGACATTCACGAAGCTGCGCAATTTTCCGTCGTCGGTGAAAAGATGTTTGCGCAGCTCGCCGAATTGCGTCGTCAGTCCGCCCAGCGCTTCACCAACTGTTTGCGCCGAAACTTCGGCGGAATCTTTTTTCCCTGCATAGACCCGCAACGGCGTGGGAATAATCACTTTCACTGCCATCTTTTTCTCCGTCGTGCTCGCTGTCATTTCGTACCTGCCTGGTAAGTCTGTTCTGCCTAAGCCAAAGCGCCTTTGCGAATTTCGATCGCTTCGTGGGAATAATTTTGCCGGTCATCGTTCAAGCGCCACGAAGTCATGTCCGCCGGTTTACCGGCCATGACGCTGACAATCACGTAGCTGTACCAAGGCCAGGCGTGTTCGCGGTCGAAGTCACTGGGCCGCGCCGGATGATCGGGATGAGAATGATACCAGCCAATGACTTCCAGTCCATGCGTTGTGGCAGCTTTCTCTGCGTCACGCACGTCTTCGGCGGTGACCGCAAAACGGTTGCGCGGAGAATCGTCGCGGCGATTCACCAGTGGAAACAGTTGCAATACTTCGCGCGCCTCTTCGGAGTCGCGTCCCAGCAAAGCGCCGCAGCACTCGTACGGAAAAGTTTCGGCTCCGTGGCGGCGAATGTGTTCCGCTACGTCGTGACTCATCCAAAGCTGAAAAGTTCCTGACATCGTTACCCTTATTCTTCGTCCCAGAATCGCTCACTTAGATATTTTGCAGCAGAATCGGCGAAAACTGTAACGATCACCGCATGTTCGCTCGCCGGAATCTTGTTTGCCATCTCAATGCAGCCAACGAGAGCGGCGGCGGCGCTTGGGCTGACCAGCAAGCCTTCTTCGCGCGCCAGCCGCTTCACCATTTGATACGACTCTTCGGTCGAAATCTCCAAGTTTTGATCGGCCAGGGTGTCGTCATAAATCGTTGGACGCAGCGCGGTCGGCATATGCTTCCAGCCTTCCAGTCCGTTCCAGGGACCGTCCGGCTGCAGGCTGATGCAGCGAATGTTCGGGTTCAACTCTTTGAGGCGACGCGTGGTCCCGACAAATGTGCCGCTGGTACCGAGCGCCGCGACAAAATGCGTTATGCGGCCGTCGGTCTGCCGCCAAATTTCTTCCGCCGTGCCCCGATAATGCGCCTGCCAGTTCGCCGGATTGCTATATTGATCCGGATAGAAATATTTCTTCGGCTCGGCGGCGGCGAGTTCACGAACGCGACGAATCGCGCCATCGGTGCCTTCGTCTCCTGGAGTCATCACCAACTCGGCGCCATACGCTTGTAGAATGCGTTTGCGTTCCTGCGAAGCGCTGTACGGCAAGAACAGCTTCACGGGATAGCCGAGCGCCGCACCAATCAGCGCGTAAGCAATACCGGTGTTACCGCTTGTGGCATCGAGAATCGTCTTGCCAGGAACGAGGTCGCCCTTGGCAAGCCCCGATTTGATCATGGCCAGAGCGGCGCGGTCCTTGACCGAGCCACCAGGGTTGCACCACTCCGCCTTGGCTGAAATTTCAACATGCGGCAGGTGAACCGCCACGCTCTCGATCCGAAGAAGCGGAGTGTTGCCAATGAGATCAAGCACACCTGCGCCGATGCGCTCAAGCCGAGCAACGGATCTTTCGGTTCCCAAGCGTTGAGTCTGGCTCGTGGTCGTACCCTCTAGCAGCAATTCGACTTACGGTATATCCGACCAGTTTACTCCCAATTAGATGCAGGACGCCCGCGAAAGTAAACGAGCGGCCGCCAGCGAGCGCCTTTGCGCCGCGCACTTTACAGAAGTTCCAGGTTTCTTTAGTCTTGAAGGACCATGTGGAACGTTGAACAGCGATTCGATCCAAAAGCTATTGAAAGCATGGCTGCCCTTGGATTTGCGGTAGGCAGTACGCGGGGCGTCGTGCGCGTGGAAAAATACGGCTGCGGCGCGGAATTTCGCCAAGGCACCGATGGAAGATTCCAGCTCACGGTGCTGCCCACGATCATGGTCAAAGGACAATTTGCGCGGCTCTGGGACGCTGGCTACCAGAAATTTCTGCTTACCGACGACGGCCTGAAGCTGCCTGCTCTGGCCACCCACCTGCAAAATCTGCGCAAGTTCAACGAAGAACTGCGCACCGCACTCAATGTGCCGACTTTTTACAACGAAGCCC
The DNA here is from genome assembly GCA_963732135.1 of uncultured Acidobacteriota bacterium. Lineage (GTDB taxonomy): Bacteria > Acidobacteriota > Terriglobia > Acidiferrales > UBA7541 > Acidiferrum. The sequence goes on along the minus strand of CAVSYC010000004.1, from coordinate 121,341 downwards.
TCGGTTCGGTCAGCCAGGTTTCCGTGTACGACCGCGTAAAAGGCCGCGCTGGTGATGTGCCGGACGAAACCGTTGGCGCGCACAGCCCCACTTCCGGCCACTGAGCCGGACCCATTCACCCGCCAGGAGTTCCCACGGGCAGCAAATTCGGTTTTTCAGGCATCTATCGTAGTGCCGAACTTAAAAATCGCAGTGAATCCTGGAGAGTCCCTGCAATGCCCCGCATCGTCGCATACATGGATGATCTGTTTTTCCAGATGAAGCTGGCTGAAACCGCCAAGCATCTGGCGCTGGAAGTCAAAGTTGCGTCCACCGCCGAATCATTGCTGCAGTTACTCGATCCGCTGCCGGAATTAGTGATCGTGGATTTGAACGCACGCTCGCAACCTCTCGCCGCAGTGCAGCAGTTGCGCAATGTCCAGCCTGGAATTCGCGTGATCGGATTTTTGTCTCATGTACAAACCGACCTCGCTCAGCAAGCTCAAGCCGCCGGATTCGATGAGGTCATGCCGCGCTCAAAGTTTTCCATCAACCTGCCCGATATTCTCGCGTCGGCTATGACAAAGAATGAAAAGAATGACTCGTAAGAATTTCCTCGTTGTGGTCTCTGCCTTCCTCCTTGCGTTAACCGCGCCTTTCCATGTTCTCGGCCAGCAGTCGAATTCACGGCCTGATTCGCCAGCTTCGGTGACGCCAGCGACGGCGCCGCCATCATCATCCGGGCGCGCTCCCGCTGCAGACGCGCCTTCCGCCGCGCTGCGCGATCTGCTGGCCGCCGCATGCGCTCACGACGAGCCCTCGTTTGAGAAATTCCTTACCGCGCGCAACGCACAATCCTTTTCACAACTGACCCCCGCCGCGCGCACCGAGTTGATGAAGCGTTTTGTCCTTCTCGATGGCGCCGGCAAGCCGACGATTTCTGCCAACCCGTCCGGCCGTCCAGATATTCGCTGCGCCACTCCGGACGGCGCGGCAGAGATTCAACTGGGCGGGCTCGAGTTGCATGACAACATTGCACTGCTGCCGCTGGATATCCGCGACGTTTCCGAACTCGGTGGCGGCGATCCACATCACATTCTGATGGGCATGGTGCGCGAGAATTCTTCGTGGAAGATTCTGTCGCTCGGCATGCTGTTTCTGGATTTGCCGTCTCTCGAAATCGAATGGGACCAGGCCTCTATCGGCAGCAACGAACGCAACGCTTTGAACGATTTGAAAACCATTGCGCGGGCAATCGAGAATTATCGGCTCACGTATTCGCGCCTGCCTGAGTCTCTGGCCAGGTTAGGCCACGCGTCCAAACCTTCGCCGGAAGCGGCCGGTCTGCTGGATGCCGATTTGGTTGCGGGTAAAAGCAACGGCTATCTTTTTCGCATGGTCATTGCGGGCGCCAATGAGATTGGCGCTCCCGCGCAGTACGAACTCTCCGCCACCCCGGCAATTTACGGCCGCACCGGGAAGCTTTCGTTTTTCCGTGACAGCAAGGGCGTCTTTCACGCCGCCGACCACCAAGGCGGAGTCGGCCATTCCATCGATCCGGTCGTCGAATAACCGAAAAATGATTCGCGCCACAAGTAGATTGTCACCTTTACGAAACGGCGGGAGGGTTCTGTCTTGTCTTCTTCGCGCAACCACCGCACAATCAGCCAAGGTCATTCTTCCGGTTTCAGTTCACTCGCAACTATATTGTTCGCGGTTCTCTCTCAGGCCGAGGATGTCCAGCGCAATGCGGTCACGGTTGAGTTGACCGCTCTGCGGTCATTCATTAAGTTGTTCGTCTGGCCAAACACGATTGATAGGAGATCCGGCCATGTCAGGCTCAATGCAAGACAAGCGTCACGATCCTCGCATACCGCTCATTGCCGCCGTTGAGGTCACCGAAGTCGCCACCGGCACTCGGCTCAGTGCGCGCACCAGCGACATCAGCCGCACTGGTTGCTACATTGATACTCTCAACCCCACGCCTGTGAAGACGGTAGTCCGCGTGCGCTTAAGCCATGCGGGCGAGGAACTGGACCTTCCTGCGCGCATCGTCTACGTCAGTCCCGGCTTGGGCATGGGCGTTCGCTTTGACGAAGATTTGTCTCCCGCCCAAATCGCTTGCCTCGATCGCTGGCTTTCCGGCGCGAAGTAGATTTCTTCGATCACGTTGTTTGCAACGCCGGCAAAACGTATCCGCTAACCCACCCTACGGCACGCAAAATTTGCTGACCTGTGCTTTTGGCGATACCATCTTTGTTCTTCTCATGCGCCCATTGGGTACTTCCATTCGCCGCGCTCTCTGCTTGTTCGCATGCCTCGTCGCTTTTTTCTCCGCGCCCCTGTCTGCTGCGCAGGATGAGCCTCCGCCCCCCCCGCTTCCCGTTTTTGAGTTTCATAGCGGCTTTTGGCTCAATCTCCATCACACGCTTTACCGGATTGCCCGGTCGCAGCGCCCTGGAAGTTCGACCGCAAATCCTGCGGGATCAAGCACAGCAATCGCCAACCTCTCGCCCGCCGAACAGCGCGTCTGGTCCTCGGCACTTTCTTATTACTCGAAAACCTACGCCGACAACGACGTCACGGTCAGCCTGGAAATGATTCTCATCAAAAACCAGCTCGAAGACTTTGAAACCTGTGCCGATCTTGCCGGCAGCAAGAAAAAATCGTGCGATGCCGGACTGCCGGCCAAACTCACCGAAGCGCTCGACGGTGCGGCTTCGGTCTACCGCGCACACCTTTGGCCCGAGCACGACCGCGCCAACCGTCGTTGGATTTCCGCCGTGGCTCCACTCGTCCGCCGAAACGGACTCGATCTCGCCCACCGCCTGGCTGAAATTTATCAGACCAACTGGCCCAAGGACCGCATCCGCGTGGATGTCACCACCTACGCAGGATCCACCGGCGCTTACACTAGCCTCGATCCGCTTCGTGTCACCGTGTCCAGCGCAGACGGGCGCAATCAAGGACCGGAAGCCCTCGAAGTTCTCTTCCACGAGGCTTCGCATGGAATCGCGGATTCGGTGCAGGATGCCATCTTTCGCGAGTGCCGTCAGCGTGAAAAACCAATCCCTCGCGATCTGTGGCACGCATTGCTTTTTTACACCACCGGCGAGTTGATTCGCCCGATCGCGCTCGACAGCAACGGGTCGCCTTCCGCTTCGTCTCCTGCCACGTCGTCTTCGGGATACGTTCCCTATGCGGTTCGCGAAGGCCTGTACAAGCGCGGCTGGGAAAATTATCTGCGCCTCCTGACTGAATACTGGCAACCGTACTTGGACGGGCGCGTTACTTTCGACGACGCCATCGCTCACATGGTCTCTGCTCTGTGACCATAAGTTTCTCGTTCACCTACCGCTCTGAGGTGTGCCCATGAAACCGAACTTAAGCTCTTTCGCTCGACCGTCGGTTTTTGCCAGCGTGCTTGCGCTGCTGCTCTTGTCGGTACCGCACTCGGTCGCTCAATCTCCGTCGCAAAATAAATCCGAATCCGGCGACCTGATTCTCATCAACGGCAAAATCATAACCGTCGACGAAAAAGACTCCATCGCGCAGGCACTCGCCATTCACAACGGAAAAATCCTTGCCGTTGGCACTAACGAAGAAATCCGCAAAATCGCTGGCAAAGACGCGCGGGTGATCGACCTGCATGGCCGCACCGCAACTCCCGGTCTGATCGATGCGCACTGCCATTTCGACGAAACGGGCGCCATCTACGGCATCGAGCTCAGCAAAATCACCAAGATCAGCGAAGCCGTCGAACTGGTTCGCCAGAAAGTTGCCACTCACAAACCAGGCGAGTGGATCAAAGGATCCGGCTGGGACGAGGGTAAACTCGCAGAGTCGCGCTACATTACCGCCGCGGACCTGGACAAGGTTGCGCCCGACAACCCCGTGTGGCTCACGCACACTACTGGCCACTACGGCGTGGCGAACTCTTACGCACTTCGTCTGGCCAAAGTTTCGTCAGATATGAAAGGTCCCAAGGGCGGAACAATCGATCGCGACACCGCCGGTCGTCCCACTGGCGTTCTAAAAGAAAAGGCGCAGGAGCTGGTTACCTCGTTAATTCCTCCCTACAGCAAAGAGCAACACCGCAACGGCGTTCTAAAGATGATGGCTGACTTCAACAGCGAAGGCATGACCGCCGCGAAAGATCCCGGCATTGAAAGCGAGAGCTGGGAAATTTATCAAGAGCTCTTGCAACAAAATAAATCCACTGTCCGCATTTTTGCACTGCTCCGTGGTGGACGCGACATGGAATCCGCACGAGCAGCTTTCGCCCGCCTGCAAGCGCAACCTAAACCGCCGCAGTCGTTGGGCGACGGAATGCTCCTCTCCGGCGGCGTCAAACTTTTTATGGATGGCAGTGGCGGCGGGCGCACGGCTTGGGTTTACGATCCATGGTTCAAGAACTCCACAGAGATCGACGCAGGCAACACCGGTTATCCCAATATCGATCCGCCGGCCTATCGCGAAATGGTCAAACTCTTCCACGATGCGGGCATTCACGTCAGCACCCACGCGGTCGGCGATCGGGCGATCGACTGGGTCGTGGACACTTATTCCGACCTGCTGAAAGAAAAGCCCATCAAAGGCCTGCGTCACGGCATCATTCACTGCAACATTCCCACCGACCACGCCATTGACGCCATGGCTCGAATGCAACGCGAATACGATGCCGGCTATCCGGAAACGCAAGCGCCTTTCATGTGGTGGATCGGCGACATTTACGCGACGTCCTTCGGCGCGAAGCGGGATCAGCGACTCATGCCTTACAAAACGTATACGCAGAAGCACATAATCTGGGCAGGCGGCTCGGATTATTTCGTGACGCCATTCCCGGCTCGCTACGGCCTATGGGCTTCCATCGCTCGCAAAACATTAAAAGGCGGGAACGCCGCACAGCCCTTCGGCACTGCGGAATCCGTTGACATCCACACCGCTCTAAAGTCCTACACCATCTGGGCCGCACATCAACTCTTTCTGGAAGACCGCATCGGCTCTCTCGAACCCGGCAAAGACGCCGACATCGCCGTATGGGACCGCGATCTGTACTCCATCCCCTCCGACGACGTCAAAGACATGCACTGCGAACTGACACTTCTCCGCGGGAATGTCGTGTACGCCGCTCCCCAAAGCAAGTAGACCGCGCTCTCGTTACTCGAAACTCCAATCATTCGATTCTCCTATCTTTATTTGCGCGGAGGAGTACAATCCGCCCATTCGCCCGTGGTGATCGTCACAATTTGACGGAGGTACTCGATGCCTCGGATTCGCGCCGTCCGAGTTGTACTTTCTCTCGTTCCCTTTCTTGTAGCCGCAACTGCGGCATTGCCGCGGCCTCCGCAAAAGCCTGCTGTGGCCTTAACCGGTTCGATTTTCTCTGACGGGACCAACCAACGCATTGCCCGCGCAAGCATCGCCTTGTGCGACGACGGCGGAATTGTCTTGCGGGAGTCGCCGACAGACGATGGCGAATTTTCTTTCCAGGGCCTTCAGCCCGCGCATTACATCCTCAAGGTGCAGGCTACCGGTTTTGACTCTGCGGAGTTGCACATTGACTTAAGTTTCACTTCGCAGCGCGGACTTTCCGTGATGCTCAAGCCGGCGCGAATTTCGCAAGCGCCAGCTGCGCGGGGCCAAACAATTTCTGCCCACGAACTAGCCATGGCAGAATCTTCGCGCAATCTGTTGGCTTCGGGAAAGAAAAAGCTGTACTCGGAAAAGAACGCTGAGGCGGCATTGAAGGATTTTCAATCCTCAATTCAAAAATCGCCGCAATTCTATGAAGCGCACTACCAGGCTGGGATGGCCTATCTCAGTCTGAAGAACCCCGCCGAAGCCGAAAACGAGTTTCGCAAATCGGTGGACCTCAGCAAGAAACAATATCCGGATGCGGACATCGCCCTCGGCACAGTCTTGGTCGAACGTGGCGAGTCTCGCGAAGGCGAACCGCTTCTGCGCGAAGGTTTGGCGTTGAATCCCCGTTCCTGGCAAGGGCAATATGCACTGGGAAAAATGGAGCTGACGCGCGGCCATGGGGGACCTGCCTTGGCCGCAGCTCAGCAGGCCGCAGCCCTGGCACCAAACCAACCCGTTGTGTATCGCCTGCTCGCCGGGATCCACCTGCGCCAGAAAAATTTCGCCGCACTGCTTACCGACCTTGATGCTTACCTCCAGCTCGATCCGGACAGCCCGGCCGGCTTGCGCGCAAAGGAACTTCGCGCCCAGGTAGAAAATCAAGTAGGAGCCGCGTCAGCACCAACGATCTCGGCCAAGAAGTAGAAACGTCGCGCCGCTCGAAACATTCGCTTCGTTCCCTACGTATCCTCCAGCATGACTAACCTCGATAACGCGCGTCCCCGCCTCCCAGCGCTCACGTCGTTGCGATTCTTCGCGGCACTGCACGTCGTGTTTTTCCACTTTTTGGCGTTCAAGATCTTCACCAGCCAGGGATGGTTTGGGCAGATTTCCTCCATCGGCTATGTTGGAGTGAGTTTTTTCTTCGTGCTTTCGGGGTTCATCCTGGTTTACACCTACGCGGACCGCGATGTTTCCGCTGGTTCTTTCTGGCGCGCCAGGTTTGCCCGCATCTATCCTGCCTTGGCCTTCTCTCTGCTGCTCACCGCCCCGTTCTTTTTTTACGCCGCCTTAAAGTTAAACGTGCCCTTTTTTGCCTGGTCTGCAGCACACTTAAAATTGGTGACGTTCCTGGTGCTGTTCCTGCTGCAGGCATGGGTGCCGTTCGCAGCCCTTGCCTGGAATCCGGTGGCGTGGAGTCTTTCGGATGAATCGTTCTTCTACCTTCTTTTTCCCTTTTTGAAAAAGAGATTTCTGAACATGGGCATTCCGGGCCTGCTGCTGCTCGGATTCGCATGTTGGGCCCTTAGCCTCGGTATCAGCTGGACTTACGTGCTGCGCAATCCAGACCATTTGCAAGTTATGGATGCGGATGCATTGAATGCCTTCTGGATGAACGCCGTGAAGTTTCATCCATTGGCGCGATTGCCGGAATTCCTGTTGGGAATGGCGTGTGGTGCCATCTTTTTGAAGTCCAGGAAAGAGGCGAACCCCGAGAAGGATGGAAAATTGGCATTGTCGCTGGTGCTGACTGGCCTGCTGATTGCCTCAACGGTCGCCCACTATTCCGCACGGATACCCTATCCGGTCCTGCACACTTCGTTGCTGGCGCCGGCGTTTGCAGCCATCGTTTACGGCTTTGCGTTGCGGCCCGCTTGGGGAGCGCCGCTCGCCTGGAAGCCGCTGGTATTTTTGGGTGACGCCAGTTACAGCCTGTATCTTCTGCACTCATTCTTTTTGGGGCCTTTTTTCTACACGCAGACCGGAGTGCCCAGGCACCGTGGCCCGGGCTGGTATTTCCTTTTCTTCGTACTGATTTTGGGAATCTCAGGATTGGTGTATCGATTCGTTGAAGAGCCGTCGCGCCGAAGATTGCGCGGCAAGCAATCACCGCCCGCACCCGACAGGGTCGAATCGCCAACGGCAAGTAGTGTTTCGCCGGCCACCGCAATCAGCTAAGGTGCCGGAAGGGTGTTGCCGCTACTCTTACCAAACGCGTGCAATCACTGCCGCAACGATCCCCAGCGCCGCCACCGTCGCATACACTGCGCCTGCTAATCTCCACGAAATCGTTTTCCCCAGCACCGACAACGAAAATACGCTGATAATTCCCAGCGTACACAGAATCGCCACCACGTACGGCATCGGCGCTCCGTGCGTCATCGCGATATAACCAATCGCCACATCAAACGCCATCGGCACAGGCAGAAACGCTCCTACCAGCGCCACCACGACGATTCCGCCAATACTCGCCTGCGCGATGATGGCCTGGGGCGGCAGCCACTCGATCACCAAGGCACCGAGCACCGCTCCCAGAATCATCAACGGAAACGCCACGCGGAACACGTACCAGAAACTCTTCGCATACGACTGAGCTACGTTTACGATAGCCTGCCCCCAGCTCTCCGCCATCGGAATATCGATCGGGCACATGTAGGCCTCCTCCTCCCGCGAAGCTGCCGCCGGCGCAAATACAAAAATCAAAAAGAGCACCGTGGCCAACTTTAATAGCGCCACCCGCACTGGAAACAGCGCAAACGTCATCGCCAGGACAACCACATTTAAAGCCGGAGAAGCGAACATTGCCGCCAGCACCGATTCTCTGCTCATCCCTGCCGCATAAAATCCTCGCGCTATCGGCGCCACGCAGTTTGTGCACACCGCCATCGGCATTCCCACCACTGCTCCAAGGAGCGTGTTCAAGTATTTCGAGCCCGTCCGCCGCCGCGGCACCATCGCCAGAGACACCAGCGACGCCGGCCCAAACAAAAACGAAAACGTCATCCCGACCCGATTCGCGTCCAGCCAATTCACAGTCGTCCGCCAGACCCGCACTCGCAGCGGCATGGTTCGATCCAACTGATACACCGCTCCAAACGTCAGTGCCCCCGCCGCTTTCACCTGCGTTCCCGCGTGATACCGCTTCATCAGGGCTGGATAGCGCGAGTCCACCCAAAACACCGTGCCGATTACCAGCATCAACATCACTGCCAGCGTTCGGCTGCGCCATGTCCCAGCGCTGGTATTAGTAATGCCCAAACTCAAAGCAGGATTTTGCGCAGACACAGACCCCTCCGAAATCACACAAAGGTGGCGTTACGTTATTCCGTTCCCAGCCCGTTCGGAATAGTGCAAAACCACTACCGCGACGCATCGCCCATTGCAAAATCGACTTCGGCTCTGCTCGCCGCCGTACATCTCGCCGCAGCACTGGCCCGCTGCAACGCTCCTGTGCTAACCTTCTTTTCGCAAACAGCAAAGACCCGGCACAGCGCCACGCAAGTTCTCGACGTAGCCCCGGTCCTCTCCTCCCGTTCTGGCATCGCTCTCTTGGGAGAGGCGTCTTTACACAAGGTGGCCGCTGCGGCAAAAAGGAAGCACGACCTACATGTCAGCACGTACCGCACCGCTCCAATCTGGCGAACAAACTGTTGAAATTAAGCTCGCTCACTCACCAGACTCCGACGACGCTTTCATGTTTTACGCTCTGGCCACGCACAAGCTCCCTACTCCCGGTTATAAGTACACGCATGTACTCTCCGACATTCAGACTTTGAACGAAGCGGCGCTCACCGAGACCTACGACGTCACGGCTGTCAGCTTCGCCGCCTATCCGTCTATCCGCGACAAATACATTCTTGTGGATTGCGGTGCCAGCTTCGGCGAGGGTTACGGCCCTATCGTCGTCGCCGCCAAATCCATGAAGAAAGAAGACATCAAGGGCAAACGCATCGCCGTTCCCGGCCTGAAAACCACGGCTTATCTATCCTTGAAACTTTACGAACCAAATTTTGAAGCGGTGGTCATGCCCTTCGATAAAATTCTAGATGCCGTTCAGGACGAACTCGTTGATGCCGGGTTGCTGATCCACGAAGGCCAACTGATGTATGGAAAATTGGGCTTGCACAAAGTTCTCGATCTCGGAATCTGGTGGCAGGAACAGACCGGAATGCCTCTGCCGCTTGGCGGCAACGCGGTCCGCAAAGCGCTCGGTCCGGAGCTTGGCCGCCTGATTTCCAAAACCATTCGCGACAGCGTGTCCTATGGATTGGAACATCGCGAAGACGCCTTGAAATACGCCATGCAATTCGCGCGTGACATGGAAACCGAACTGGCCGACCAATTCGTCGGCATGTACGTCAACAAGTGGACGCTCGGCTACGGCGAAAGAGGCAAACAAGCCGTTCAGGAGCTGATCACCCGCGGAACCCAGGCTGGAATCCTCCCAGGACCGGACACAGTTGAATTCCTGAGCGAGTAACATCTGTTGAAAGCGATGCCAAACGGAAAGACACAACTCTTTGGTCTGTTGAGAAAATATCTTCGGCAGTCATTCCGAGGAGCGTAACGACGAGGAATCTCTCTTCTTGTTCTTCTGATTTCAAATGAATCTTAAAAGCATCATAAAGATCTTCTGCGTTACCACTCTCCTGGCCGGTGGACTTTCACTGCGCGCGCAAGACGCCGCGGAATACAAAGCTCGCGCAGACTCCGAAAAAACCTGGCCGAAGGAAGCGGTGCGCGGCGCTCATGGCATGGTTGCGGCGGACGAAGTGCTTGCTTCGCGCGCCGGCGTGGAGGTTTTGCAACACGGCGGCAATGCGGTGGACGCCGCGGTGGCAACGGCGTTTGCGCTTGCCGTAGTCGAGCCGGCGGCGGGAAATATCGGCGGGGGCGGATTCATGCTGGTGCGCATGGACGATGGCCGGACAAGTTTCCTCGATTATCGCGAAGTCGCTCCTGGCAAGGCGACCCGCGATATGTATATCAAGCCGGACGGAAAACTGGACGAAGTCGCTTCGGTCATCGGATACAAATCCGTGGCGGTGCCGGGAACAGTGGCCGGGCTGGAGCTTGCGCTGAAGAAATACGGAACCATGAAACTTGTCGACGTGATGGCGCCGGCGATCCGGCTTGCAGAAAACGGCTATCCCGTCAGTACGAAACTTGCGCATGAATTCGCTGAAGAAAAGAAATATCTGCAGCGATTTTCCGTGAGCAGCAGGATTTTCCTGAAGAACGGACAAATGTTCAAAGCGGGCGAGACTCTGCGTCAGCCGGAACTTGCCGCGACGTTGAAGCGCATCGCCAAAAATGGCGCGGAGGAATTTTATCGCGGGGAAACGGCGCGCATGCTGGTGGGTGATATTGCCGCGCTCGGTGGCCTGATAACCATGGACGATCTGGCGCAATACCAGCCGAAAGTGCGCGAAGCGTTGCGCGCGAAATATTCGATTGAGGGGCACAGTTGGGAAGTTTTATCATCGCCGCCCCCGAGTTCCGGCGGAGTCGCGATGATCGAAGCGTTGAATATGCTGAAAGACGTTCCACTGAAAAACTGGGACGATTTGGAGAGCATACACATGGTCGCGGAAACCATGCGTAGGGTATTCGCCGATCGCGCTGCCTACCTGGCTGATCCCGATTTCGCGAAAGTGCCGGTGGACGGATTGATCAGCGGTTGTTATGCAAAAGAACTGGCGGCGATGATCGATCCGAAGCATGCATCGTCGAGCAAAACGATCCAAGCCGGGGAACCTCACGTATGCGGCGAAGAAGCGAGCAACTCAACTCCTGTCGAAATCAGTTTGAACGACGGCCCGCATACGACACATTTTTCAGTAGTGGACGCAGCGGGAAATGCAGTTGCGAGCACAACAACACTGAATGACAGTTACGGATCGCATGTGACGTCCAGCGCGGGATTCTTGCTGAATGACGAAATGGATGACTTTACAACGCAGCCGGGCGTGCCGAACGCACTTTTTGGGCTGATCCAGTCCGATGCAAATGCCATCGCACCGGGGCATCGCCCGCTAAGTTCGATGACGCCGACAATTTTGTTGCGCGACGGGAAATTGAGCTTTGTGGCCGGATCGCCAGGCGGACCAACCATCATTTCCGCCGTGTTGTTGACGGTAATCAACTGGATGCGGCTCGGCATGGACGCGCAGGCGGCCATCAATGCTCCGCGGTTTCATCATCAATGGATTCCGGACCGAATCTTAATGGAACAGCAATTCCCTGCTTCCATCGAGCAGGGCTTGAACGCCATGGGCCATACCACCAAGCGTCGGGGGCACATTGGCCTGGTGAATGCCATAGGTATTGATTCGAAAACCGATGAAAGATTGGGTGCTGCAGACCCTCGCGATGAAGGCTCTGCCGTGGGATACTAACGGCGCATTCCAGCCCCCGAAGTTAGACTCGAACGGCGAGCCCAAGCCATCATGCAGAAAATTCTGTCCACGTACCTGTTTGTTTCGCGCAAATTGAACTCGGATTTGTTGGCGCAAATCAACGAGCACGGATTCTCGGCACTCGAGGTTTTCTGCTCGCGTGCGCATTTTGACTACGGTTCGAAGCAGGAGGTTCAGGCGCTGAAATCAGCGCTGGAAGCGAACCGCATGACGCTGACTTCGCTGCACGCGCCTACCAGCAAAGACACGAGCGCAACCCGCGAGAGTGCAATCCCTTTGTCACTATGCGAAGTGGAACGAGTTCGCCGCATTGAGGCCATGGACGAATTCAAACGCGCGATCGATGTTTCGGAAGACTTGCCGTTTTCCCGCATGGTGCTGCACATGGGCGGATCGCGCGAAACTGCCGACCCTCGCAAGCGCGACGCCGCGTTCAGTTCGCTGGAGCATCTGGTCCTGCACGCGCACCATGCCGGCGTAACGCTGGCCATGGAAAACACCACCAGCGAGATGGGCGATCCGGCATATTTACGGGCATTCGTGGATGAGACGCGGTTGACGGGGCTGCGATTTAATTTCGATATTGGGCACGCAAATCTTGCCGACGGTCCGGCAGAAGAACGGCTTGAAAAGAGTTTTGCGCCGCTCCGTGACCTGATCGCGTCAGTGCATTTGCACGACAATCACGGAGAAAAAGACGAGCACCTGCCTCCCTATGACGGATCGATTGACTGGGGCACCGCGATTCCGCTGTTGAAATCTGCTCCTGGAGAAAATTTGCCGGTGGTCTTGGAACTCAAAGAAAAATTCGGCCCGGAAGCTCCGTCAGCCGCCGAGCAACTCGCGGCTGCACGCGCGTCTTTTGAGAAGTTCGAAAACGCTTGGTAGTCGTCACTCGCTGATTTCCCAACGAATCCGCAACAATAATGTTATCCGCAACTTAATTCCCTTCTAAAATCCATTAGTACGATTCAAGTGGTGGTAGAGTTTTGGCCGAATCGAAGAATAGGCGCGAAGAAAAGTTCGCATTGCAGGAGTCTGAAATGAAGCAACTCTCCCTATCGTATCTGGCGGCACGAATCTCTACTTTCTTGATGGTGAGCCTGCTGGTTATGATCCCCGCTCGGGCGCAGGAAAAAGATTCCGCCGTTGGGGCATTTGAGTCACACCAGGATGTGGGGGAGGTGTTGCACCCAGGATCGGTGGAGTACGACGCGGCGAAGCGAAGTTACACGATTGTCGCCGGCGGCGAAAACATGTGGCTGGGCACGGATGCGTTTCACTTCGCGTGGAAGAAAATGTCAGGTGACGCGGTAACCCTCGCCGCGGACATCGCCTTTTTGGGAAGTGGCGGAAACGCGCACCGCAAAGCTGTTTTGATGATTCGGCAGAGCCTGGATGCCGACTCGGTTTATGCAGACGTAGCTCTGCATGGCAACGGATTGACCGCGCTGCAGTTTCGCGATGAAAAAGGCGGCATCACGCAGGAGGTGCAATCACAGATCTCCGCGCCGGACCGCATGCGCATCGAGAAACATGGAGCGTATTTTACGATGTGGTTGGGCGGCGCCGTGAATGGCGAGCCGGAGATGGCTGGCGGTTCGCCAAAAATTGAATTGAAAGAGCCATTTTACGTGGGCATCGGTGTGTGCAGTCACGACAAGGGCGTCGTGGAGAAAGCTGTTTTTTCCAACGTGGAGATAACTGCGAAGCCGGCCAATCTTGCTGCGACGCTCTCGCCGGCAACACTTTATAGCGTACTGGAGACAGTGCCAATCGACTCCGGCGACCGCACTGCTGTTTATATTTCTGCGGGACGGTTCGAAGCTCCGAACTGGACGCGCGACGGCAAGGCATTCTTGTTCAACCGCGATGGAAGGATCCTGCGCCTTCCGGTAAGCGGCGGAAAACCGGAGATAATTAATACGGGTTTCGCAATTCGTTGCAATAACGATCACGGAATTTCGCCGGACAGTTCCCTGCTCGCCATCAGCGATCAATCTCAGGAAGAACACAAATCCATCGTCTACGTACTTCCGCTGGCGGGCGGAACGCCGCGCCGGCTTACCAAAAACTCTCCATCATATTGGCATGGCTGGTCGCCCGACGGCAAAACGCTGGCATTCGTTGGCCAACGCAACGGCGATTTTGACATTTATACGATTCCAGTCGCGGGCGGCGAGGAAACCAGATTGACGACGGCGCCGGGCCTCGACGATGGCCCAGAATATTCGCCGAACGGGCAATACATTTACTTCAATTCCGAGCGCACCGGGCACATGCAAATCTGGCGAATGAAGTCCGACGGCAGCGAGCAGACGCAGGTCTTTTCCGACGACTACAACAACTGGTTCCCGCACATTTCGCCCGACGGAAAATGGATGGCTTTTCTAAGCTTCGACAAATCAGTCGTCGGGCACCCCGAAAACAAGGACGTCACGCTCCGCCTGATGTCGCTCCCAGACGGAAAAATCAAAGTGCTGGCGAAACTCTTCGGCGGGCAGGGTACAGACAATGTGCCGTCGTGGTCGCCGGACAGCAAACAGCTCGCGTTTGTGAGCTACGCGCTAATTCCGAAGTGATGCCGCGACTGAAAATTTAGTCTTTACTTTGCCCGGCTTTTTGCGCTTCCTCGATTTGTTTCTCAAATTCGGGGTGTTCGGCAAGCACTTCGGTCATGCATTGGCGGCCCAAGCCCTCGCCCCATGTCCTGCCTTTTTCCTGAACCTCGGCCACCAGTTGCGGCAACACGGAAACGGATTTTTTGCCGAGGGGCGTTTGATAAAACGCAATGAGTCCGCGAATTTCTTCGTGCGTAAAATTCTTGTCGTAACTCGGAATCGCCAGATCCAGGACGCTTTGTGCGTCGGCCTTCGCGGCAAATTTCGCGAAGAACAGGTCAACCAGTTTGTCTCGGTAATCGCCCGGCGGCAGGGAATTAGTCAAAACTGGTTTAATGGACTTCATCATTTCGGACATGGTTTGCGTCACGAGAGCCTTGGTGCCGACTACCTCGAGCAAGCGCCGGATATCCGCTTCCTTGGCAGGATCAATTTTCGCGCCAGTGCCGGCCGCGGTATCTGGTGAGGGTTTTTGTGGGGACTGCGCCGCAGCCGGCCGGGGTAGTGCCAACTGGCCTGCCACTAGGGCCGCTCCCAGCAACAGTGTTCCAAGAACACTCGACATTTGTTTCATCGGTTTCTCCTGGTAAGTCTGGCGTGAAAAAGGCTGCACTGCGCGATGCTCCGAGATTGCTTTGATGATATAGGAGAATTTCGTAATCGAGCGCAGCGGTTTTCCCGCAGGGCGACAGAAGATCATGTGCCCCCGAAAATCTCGCCAACGATTAACCTCAGCTTGATTCTTCACTGCAAATGGAACGCCGCGGAGACGTCTGCCTCCGCGGCACTGAAATGCAAGCTAGAAAATATTCTTAGACCGAACTACTGCCCCATATACTGCGCGTGGATATACTGCCCGGTCCGCGAGTCATAAACCAGATACCAGCCGGGATGGTCGGGATCATCGTACACGACAAAATCATCCCCGCCGCAATCCCAGCACCAGTCGGCGGCCAAGTCCCAATCCCAAGGCGCAATCACAAACGAAAATCCACCCGGAAACCAGAAGCGATGCGCGCTGCGGTCAAACCGCTCAATACCATACCGATACGACGGACCAAAATGCTCAAAGTGACCGTGCTCGAACGGATGGTCGAGGTGAAAGCGCTTGTCGTCCGGCCGGTCATGGCCATACCAGTGATCGTTTCTGACGTGGGGCACGCTGCTGACGCGACCGCCTTCACGACGATCAATCTCAGGCTTGGCATGACCCTCGCGCCGCGCGGGTGCCTGCGGAGCGCTACGTGGCGCGGGATGAGCGCCGCCGTGCTCCTGCTCGCCACGTTGGCCTCCGCGTTCTTGCGCTATCGCGGGTATCGACAAACCGAGCGCCACAGCTAAAGGAAAAACCAGACTGACTCTCATCATCTTACCTCCTGAAAAATCGAGTGATTTGGTGCGGACAAAATTCAAGCAGCCCAAACTGACCACCGGCAATCCATCTTGATATTTGACGCCGTGCTTCTTATAGCGGGTACAGAGTCATTCCGGTAGTACAAAACGAGTACCACCGATCTGATAAACTGCTGAATTCGCGAAGGAGCTGCAAAACGGACTATGACCACCATCACAATCGAACAGGCGGGGAAATACGACAGTCAGGAAGTCACGATTCAGGGCTGGCTTTATAACTTGCGCGAGTCTGGGAAATTATTGTTTCCGATTTTTCGCGACGGGACCGGTGTGATTCAGGGCGTGGTTTCGCTGAAGGAAAACCCGGACGCGTTTGCGGCGCTGAAGGGATTGACGCAGGAATCCAGCGTGATTGTCACCGGGAAGATTCGCGCAGAGCAGCGCGCCCCGGGTGGATATGAAATCGGCGTGACGGCAGTGAGAGTATTGCAAAAAGTTTCGGAGGACACACCATATCCGATTCAGCTGAAAGATCATGGCGTGGATTTTCTGCTGGACCAGCGGCATTTGTGGATTCGCACGCCGCGGCAGACGGCAATTTTGCGGATTCGCGCCGAAGCCATCCGCGCGGCGCGCGAATTCATGGACGCGCAAGGCTACACGCTGACGGATGCGCCGATGTTTACGCCCGCGGCGTGCGAAGGCACTTCCACGCTCTTCGAGGTGAATTATATTGACGACCAAAAAGCCTATCTCACGCAGAGCGGCCAGCTATACGCGGAAGCTATCGCCATGGCGCTGGGCAAGGTGTACACATTCGGCCCAACATTCCGCGCGGAAAAGTCCAAAACGCGACGGCACCTGACGGAATTCTGGATGCTGGAGCCGGAAGCGGCATTTGTCGAGTTCGACGGGGCGATGTCGCTGGCAGAAGGGCTGGTCAGCGCCATCGTGCAGGGTGTAATGAAAAATAAAATGCGCGAATTGGAAACCCTGAAGCGCGACATCGCAAAGCTGGAAAATATAAAGCCGCCGTTTCCGCGCATCAGTTATGAAGAAGCGGTTGCGGTGCTGAACCAAAAGGGCAATCCCGCAAAATTTGGCGATGATTTTGGCGGCGACGAGGAGACTATCGTATCGAGCTCGTTCGATCGCCCGGTTTTGATTCACCATTATCCGACCGCGATCAAGGCGTTTTATATGCAGCCTGATGCCCAGCGCCCGGAATTGGCCTTGGCGTTTGACATGATCGCGCCAGAGGGCTACGGGGAAATCATCGGCGGCAGCCAGCGCATCCATAATTACGATTTGCTGGTTAAACGATTGAAAGAACACAACTTACCGCAAGAGTCGTTTCAGTGGTACCTGGACTTGCGGCGCTTTGGCAGCGTGCCCCATTCCGGATTTGGGCTTGGGCTGGAGCGCACCGTGGCCTGGATTTGCGGCACCGAACACATCCGCGAGGTCATCCCCTTCCCGCGCATGATTTACAGGGTGTATCCTTAAATCTGGGTAGATTCAACCGTTCCAGCGTTCCCGGCAGCTTCCGAAGCAGCAGCCCGTTTTGTATGGGTAGCTGAAATAGGTTGCCCCACCCTCGGTTTTTGTGAGGGTCGGCTCCTGGTGTTGTAGCGGTCGCCTTCCAAGGCGGGCGGGCTTTTCTGGTCGCTGGTCACTGATCTCTGGCCACTAAACGGAGTTTCCTCATATGCCGCAAAAAGTTCGCATCATTGGTGTGCCGATGGACCTCGGCCAGAGCCGCCGCGGCGTCGATATGGGGCCGTCGGCGCTGCGCGGCGCCGGACTGCAAGCCGCGATCAAAAAGCTCGGCCACACCGTCGAAGACATCGGCAACCTGGAAGTGAAACAGCCAGAAGAAATGCCGGTTGGCGAAAAACGCGCAAAGTACCTGCAGGAAATCGCCGAGACTTGCCAGGACATTGCCAAGAGCGTGGACAAATCGCTCACCGAAGGATTCTTGCCCTTGGTGCTGGGTGGCGACCACTCGATCGCGGCGGGCGTCGCTGCCGGAGTGGCCGGCCACTTTCGTAACGAAAAAAAGCAGATTGGCTACTTGTGGCTGGACGCGCATGGCGATATGAACACGCCGGAGAGTTCGCCGTCGGGCAACGTGCATGGTATGCCGCTGGCCGCGATTATGGGTTACGGCGCGGATGAATTGGTGATGCTTGGCGGCTTCAAGCCCAAGGCCGAGCCGGGAAACATCGTGATTGTGGGCGCGAGAGATCTGGATGCGCAAGAACGCAAGATTGTGAAAAAGTCCGGCATTCGCGTTTTTACCATGCGCGATATTGACGAGCGCGGAATGCGCGAAGTAATGGCCGATGCTTTGAAGCATGCGATGGACGACACCGACGGCATCGCGGTCTCATTGGACATGGATTTTGTGGACCCGACCGACGCGCCCGGAGTGGGCACTCCAGTGCGCGGCGGCGTCACCTACCGCGAAGCCCATCTC
Source organism: uncultured Acidobacteriota bacterium (assembly GCA_963732135.1). Lineage (GTDB taxonomy): Bacteria > Acidobacteriota > Terriglobia > Acidiferrales > UBA7541 > Acidiferrum. Next base: position 103,126 of record CAVSYC010000004.1, on the reverse strand, counting down.
GCAATGGAAATGATCGCCGACTCCGAAGCCATGACGTCGCTCGAAGTAGTCGAGATTAATCCCATCCTCGACGAACACAATCGCACCGCACTGCTGGGCGTAGAACTCGTCCTCTCCGGCCTCGGCCAAAAAATCCTGTAGATTTCTCCATTTGAAATCAAGGGCAGGGCCGGACTCAAGCCCTCAGTGTCCCTCATTCCCCGAGAACGCCAATCTCCAGATTGGCGCCTTTTCCTTTCGTGGCGTGAGCGTTCATCATTCTGCGTATGCGACCAAAACCAGGCTTTTCATAGTTCCGGCACTTTACTAGACTATTGACATTTAGTAAATGCTATGCGGTTTGTGAGAGTAGCCTGCCACACACTCCTGCTCATTCCGTCTCAGCTAAGTCTTTTGCTTGCCACACATCCGCAAAAATAAAGGGCCCTGGCCTGTTTCCCCCGAGATCTCGAACCTTTCGCCTTCTTGTCCTTGGCTGCGGTCGAAAGACACTTTCCTATTTGTACGCATCGCCCCATACAACTTCCGAGGTGCCTAGCCTTTCAACGGTAAACTGTGAACGGTCGACTGCGAATGTGCATCCACGCGGTTCACCCCACGGGTTCTCTCATGACACACAACCAGAAACGACTGCGCATTGGAGTTTTGTTTGGCGGGAGAAGTGGCGAGCATGAGGTATCGCTGGCTTCGGCGGCTTCGGTGATTCGCGGACTCGATCCGGATAAATATGAAGCGGTCCCGATTGGTATTTCCAAGGAAGGACACTGGTTGATTGGATCAGCGGCGCAGAAGTTGCTGCCGGATGTTTTGAAGGGCGGCCGTCGCGTGGTGATGGCGGCTGATCCTACCGATGCCGCATTAATTCCGCTGGATCGCAGTGAAATGGGTCAGCGACTGGATGTGATTTTTCCCGTGATGCATGGCACTTACGGCGAAGACGGAACCATTCAAGGCTTGCTCGATTTGGCGGGCCTGCCATTCGTTGGCGCGGGCGTGCTCGGTTCAGCCATCGGCATGGACAAAGATGTTGCCAAGCGATTGCTCCTGCAGGCAAAGATCCCCGTTGTGCCTTGGCTGACCGTATATCGCGCGGACTGGGAGCGCGACCCTGCCGTAGTCCAAAAACAGATTGAGCGGAAATTTCGCTACCCACTGTTTGTAAAGCCGGCTGCGCTTGGCTCGTCGGTCGGAATGTCCAAGGTACATTCGCGCAAGGAACTGAAACCGGCACTGGATTTGGCTTCGGAATTCGCCATGAAAATATTGGTCGAACGGGCGGTGAGCGCGCGCGAAATCGAAGTTTCGGTGCTCGGCAATCACGATCCAAAGGCGTCGGTGCCCGGAGAAATCGTGCCGCATCGCGAATTTTACGATTACGCCGCGAAATACCTGGAAGAAGGAACCGCGCTGATTATTCCGGCGAAGCTGAAACCGGCGCAAATCGAGAAAATCCAGGCCCTGGCCGTATCCGCGTTTCGCGCGCTGGAACTGCTTGGCATGGCCCGCGTGGATTTTTTCCTGGAGAAAAAAGGCGGCAAACTTTATTTGAATGAAGTGAACACCATTCCCGGCTTCACTTCCATCAGCATGTATCCGAAATTATGGGAAGCGACGGGAATTCCTTTTCGCGAATTGATCGACCGGCTCATCAGCCTGGCCCTGGAAGTTCATCAGGAGAAAGCGCGCACCAAGTATGAAATCGAACTGCCAGAAGGCGCGGGCGGGGCACTAGAAGGCTGAGTCTGGTGTCTAATTTACTGGCACACGTTCGAGTGCAACGTTAACGGAAGACCGCTTGCTGTCATGCCGTCATTCCGAGCGAAGCGACCGTAGGTTCCGACCTTGTCGGAAGGAATCTCTCTTCGATCCGTCCGTGCCTCGGTCCGTCGCACGTGCAACCTTTGTTCAGCATCGCCCAACTTTGTTAAGATAAAGCAGCCGCGAAAATCGCGGCTCAGAAAAAATGTCACTCCTTTCACCGCCACCCGAACCTTCCAACAAATACAAAGCTCTTACCTATACCGGTGTCGCGCTGCTCATAACGTTGGCGGTCATACTGTACTTCGCGTTTCGCTATTACCCGGAAAAGCGCGCCGCCGACCACTTCCTCGACGCGCTCGTGGCCGGCCACGAGAAACAGGCGTATGAACTGTGGAAGCCATCGGAAAGTTACAAAATCGGCGATTTCATGGCCGACTGGGGACCGGAAGGCTACTACGGACCGGTGAAGAGTTATTCGATTGTGAAAGCTGCTTCGGGCAAAGGCGCAAACGGAGTGATTTTGACGGTGCAGGTCAGTCCTTTTTTGCCGATGCCGGACAAAAGTGACGTTGAGAAAAGTCGCCGCACCAAGCAGGTGAATCTCTGGGTGAATTCCTCGGACAAATCGTTCAGCTTCCCGCCTTCGTTTTGAAGTCACGCTTCAACGACGAAGATTGCCCAACCCGACGGCAAGATCAGCGAGAGAGATAGTTGCGGTACCAAGTTTGCCAACAACTTCGCCCGCGGCGATATTGGCAAGCATCGCAGCATCGAGGACTGAGGCGCCGGCTGCTACAGCCAGCGAAAGAACGCTAAGCACCGTGTCGCCCGCTCCCGTAACGTCGAACACTTGGCGTCCCATGGAGCCCCGTTCAACGCCGTGCTGCCCGGCGCGCGCGTAGGTCACTTCAAAACTTGTGGCTGGGATTGTGGTGTGGCGCGGCGACGATTCTTCAAAAATGCTCATGCCTTTTCTGCCGCGCGTGATGACCACCGCGCTGCAGCCAAAGTGCGCCAGCAGTGCGCGCCCCGCCTCCGCGATGGATTTTTCGTCGTGCAGTTGGCGAGTGACAAAAAACTCCGCTTCCGTCTTATTACAGGCGATGACCCGGGCTCCGCGGTATGCGTACAGCCGTGTCGTTTTTGGCTTCACGAAAACCGGAACTTTCGCGCGATGGGCGGCGCTAAGCACACGATCGGCGAAAGTATCCGACCTCAGTACGCCTTTGTCGTAGTCAGAGAGAATCAAACCGTCGAGATTGGGGAGCGACTTCAGCAGAGCACGAAAGAGCGTTCCTTCGAGCTCAGAGGAAATGGGGTCGTGCCGTTCGTAATCGATCCGCACAATCTGATGGTGCCTCGCAATCACTCGCATCTTGACGGTCGTAATTCGAGACTTGTCTGCGGCAACCCCTTTCGCAGTAATTCCTGCGCGGCGCAGACACGCTCGCAGGGAAAGCGCGGCTTCGTCGTCTCCCGTGATTCCGAAAATCTCCACCTGCGTATCGAGCGCGGCAAGATTTGCTGCGACGTTTGCCGCACCGCCGAGAAACTCTTTTTGCTCTGCGAAATTCACCACGGGCACAGGAACTTCCGGAGAAAGCTTCGAAGCCTCACCGGACAAGTAGCGGTCAAGCATCAAATCGCCCAGCACGCCGATGCGGCGCCCCCTGAGCCGGGGCAGCAGGCGCTTCAGGCGAGGCAATGACTCCGCGATTGGTTTCGGCATCAGCAACAATCTTTCTATGCGTGTTTTATTCGTTAGCGATGGCTGCTTCGTCGATCAGCATGACGGGAATATCGTCGCGCACCGGATACACCCGGCGGCATGCGGGGCACTTCAAGCCGCTCTGATCATCGAGCAGCTTCACTGGCACTTTGCATAGGGGACAGACAAGCATTTCCAGCAAATCTTGCGAAATGGCCATGATTTTCCTCGGTAGTGCGCTCTGCTGGGACTCTAGCATTGGGCATGTTCGAAGGGCAACTCAACGAAATTGTGTCCGGACACGATTGATCCAAGCGCCGCGACACAGCTGTCCGGCGCCGTGCCATTCGAATCGCCGCACGTTTCGAATACAAGTTGCAAATCGAATTCGAACGGCCTACCATCAGGCCAATCCCGCCAAGTCCCGCCCGGAGGGTCCTATGAAGGTTTCGGATCTCATCGGGTCTCGAAGAGAAGTATTTTCTGTCTCGCAAGATGCGTCAGTTCATCAGGTTGCCCAATATTTCCGCGAGCGGCAGGTTCGCTCGGCGGGAGTCCTGGACGCCAGCGGGCAGTTAATCGGCGTTGTATCGCAGAGCGATATTTCCGACAAGGTTGCCGCGGAAAATAAATGTCCCGCGTGGATGAAAGTCAGCGAGATTATGTCGCGCGACTTGATTTGCGTGGGGCTTGAAATGAGTCTTGAAGATTGCCTTGGACTTATGGACCGCCATGGCGTTTACCATCTCCTGGTGGTGGATGTGCGAGGCAATTTTCGTGGCATGGTTTCCGTGCGCGACCTGCTGCGCGTCCTGGCCACGGACCACAAGGAACGCGCGGATCTGCTGCAGGCGTTCATAGACCCGGTGCGCTAGGACGATCAACCGTCAATTTAGAGTGGGTACTGTGGAGCGAGAGGTCTAGAGCCCTTTGCTGACTCTAAATTCGCGCACGACGGTGACGATGTCTCGCTGGTCCGCATCCACCTCGCGATTCAAGTGCCGCATTTCATCTTCCGAGATTTTTCCGGCCAACTCGGAAAGAGCGGCGCGCAATTGCGGAAACTTTTCCAGCGCCGCGCGCCTGACGACTGGCACCGCGTCGTAAGGTGGGAAATAATGCCGGTCATCTTTTAACGGGATAAATCCCAGCGCGTCAATCAGGCCATCGGTAGAATTGCCGGCGACAATATCCACTTTTTTCTCGGCAAGAGCGCGATAGAGCAAACCGAGATCGAGCACGCTCGGTTCCTTGCGGAATTTCAGGCCGTAGCGTTCGATCCAGCCCCGGTAGCCGTCCGGACGTTCGAGAAATTCATAGCCTACGCCGACACGCCACTGAGGCGCGAGCGGCGCGATATCAGACATCGTAGCGAGATGCCGGTTGCGTGCGTCCGCGCCGCGCACCACCATCGCAAATGAATTTGCGAATCCCAAAGGTTCAGCGACTTCGAACGCGAACCGACGCGCATATTCTTCTTTCACTCGCTGGTACACCGCGTTCGAATCGCCTTGCGGATTCTCTCCGAGAACGGCGGTGAGCGCCGTGCCGGTATATTCCACGTACAGATCCACGTCTCCGCTCAACATGGCTTTTTGCACCAGTAATGTCCCACCGAGGTTTGCCTTGCGCTGAACGTGAATGCCGGTGCGCGCTTCGATATGCTGCGCAAGCAATTCCGAAAGCACCACCTGTTCCGTAAAGAATTTGGAACTTACGACGAGTTGCATTCGCGCAGGGTCGTGGCATGCGCTGCAAATAAATATTACGAACAGCAAATAGAGAGTAACGAAGCGTTTCATCCTGCGACTCGCAACCGGCGTTCCAATAAGCCGAGCAGAAAGTCGGCGAGCAATGCCAGAAGCGCGGCAGGTATGGCTCCAGCGAGAATCACCGCGTCGCTGACCATGGCGACGCCACGAAAAATAAATGTGCCAAGCCCCCCCGCTCCGATGGCCGCAGCAATGGTGGCGACGCCGATGGTAATGACAGTGGCGGTGCGAATGCCGGCAAGAATAAAACTTGTGGCCAGGGGAAGACGCACGCGAAAAAGAATCTGCCGTTCGGTCATACCCATGGCTTCTGCGGCTTCGATGATCGCGGGATCGATGCTGGTCAAGCCAACGTAAGTGTTACGCAGAATGGGAAGCAGAGCGTACAACACCAGCGCAATGATCGCAGTGCGTGCGCCGATGCCGCCAAGAAAAGGCAGCGGGATCAGGAAGCCAAAAAGCGCAAGGCTGGGAATGGTTTGGAAAATGCTGGCGACGGCCAATGCTGCGGTACGCAAGCGGGGACGCACAACAAGCGCGAGCCCGAGAGGCACAGCGATTGCCACCGCGATAGCCATCGAGATCACGACCAGGCTGAGGTGCTCGTGGGTCGCCGCAAGAATTTCCTCGCGATGAGTCGCGAAAAATTGCCAGACATTCATTGCGCGGCTCCCGTCACCAATTCCGAAGCAGCAATAAAATCGCGCGCGACCTTTTGATCGAGCTTCAGAAAATCGCCAGGGCTGGCCTCTGCGACAATTCGCCCGGCGTCCAGCAATACCACCCGCGTTCCCAGAAATAACGCTTCGCGCAGATCATGCGTCACAAGTACTGTAGTTTTCGAAACTTTACGGGAAAGGGCGAGAAATTCGCGCTGCAATTCGGCGCGCGTTACCGGATCGAGCGCACCAAATGGTTCATCCATCAGCATGATGGCGGGGTCCGCAGCCAGGGCACGCGCCACACCGATTCGTTGCCTCTGGCCGCCGGAAAGTTCGCGCGGATATTTGCCGGCATATTCGGAGGGGTTCAGCCCAACCAACTGCATGACCTCTGCAAAACGTGTCTTGATTCGTTCGGCCGGCCAATTTTCCAGGCCCGGCACCAGGCAGACGTTCTGCTCGATTGTGAAATGTGGAAATAATCCCACTTCCTGGATGACGTAGCCGATTCGCCTGCGAAGCTGAATCACATCCCAATCGTGAACCGGCCGGTTCTCGACCAGCAGATCACCGGAAGTACAAGTACGCAGCCGGTTGATCAGCTTCAGCATGGTGGTTTTTCCGCTGCCGCTGCGGCCAAGGAGTGCGATCGTTTCGCCCTGATGAATTTTGAGTGAAATACCCGAGAGGACTGGCAAAGAAGTTCTGCCAGAAATACGGTATTCCACGTTTGCGAACTCAATGCTAGTTTCGCTCAAAGTTTGGGCTTTCGCGTTCGGGTTGACATCCCTCGGAACCGGAGTCAACATCCTAACGTAGCCAGCCTCCCAGCGCCGAGGAATCGGTGCATCCTTCAATTGGCCGCCGCATCAAACGGAAGGGAAAAAATCATGGGAGCTCTCGCCACCGCAGTCCGCACCAGCCACGATCAGCATCTTCGACTTATCCGTGCCAGGGCCACAACCGATCAGCTATTCGAAATCCTGCGCGACGATGCGTTTTACGAGCGGCCGATTGCTGAACGCCATCGCGTTATTTTTTATCTGGGCCACGTAGAAGCATTTGACTGGAATCTTCTTGGCGAGCGCGCGTTTGGCCTACGCCGTTTCAACCGTTCCTTCGACCATCTTTTTGCTTTCGGGATCGATCCAGTCGGCGGCGGACTGCCTGCGGACCAACCGCGAGATTGGCCTTCACGTGAGCAGATCTCCGTATACAACGAACGGCTGCGCGCTGAACTCGATTCCGCAATCGATCGAGCGCTCGGCCATCCCGACGAAGGGCATCCGCAGCTTCTGACCATGCTGGACACGGCCATCGAGCATCGCTTGATGCACGCGGAAACATTGGCATACATGTTCCATCGCTTGCCGCTCGAAATGAAAATGCGAGTGGCGCCCAAACATCACTGGAGTGCCCCACGCATCCGGCATCATCTGGTTGAAATTCCAGAAGGACCTGCAACGCTCGGCTTACCCACTGACGCGAAAACTTTTGGATGGGATAACGAGCGCGGAGCTTTGACGGTTCGCGTACCCGCCTTCAGCATCGAGAATCAAAACGTCACCAATCGTCAGTTTATGCACTTCGTGCAGAACGGCGGATATCGAGACCGCTCATTGTGGTCGAGTGCCGACTGGGTCTGGCGCGAACAAAATGGCATCGAGCATCCGATTTTTTGGGAGCGCCGCGGCAATATGTGGACGTACCACGGCATGTTCAACGAGACCCCGCTGTCGATGGACTCGCCGGTATACGTGAGCTATGCCGAAGCATCCGCGTACGCGAAATGGCTGGATCGAAAGTTGCCGACCGAAGAGCAGTTCCATCGCGCCGCGTATGGAGTCCCACACTCCGACGAAGAGCGCAGTTATCCGTGGGGCGAAGAAAAGCCAGGGCCGCAACATGGCAATTTCGATTGCGCGCATTTTGATCCTGCGCCATGCGGAGCGCATTCGGAGGGCGCCAGCGCATTTGGAGTACACGACCTTGTAGGCAATGGCTGGGAATGGACGCGCACCGTGTTTGCGCCGCTGCCCGGCTTCGCGCCGATGCCGTTCTATCCAGGCTACTCCGCAAATTTCTTCGATGGAAAGCACTACGTGATGAAAGGAGGGTCGCCGCGCACTGCCGCCTGCATGCTGCGGCGTTCCTTCCGCAATTGGTTCCAGCCCCATTACCCGTACGTCTACGCAACTTTTCGTTGCGTGGAAGAGTAAATCGCAACTCCCGGTTCAGGAGAAAAAATGTCGAGCCAAACCGTGCAACAACTGGTGTTGTCGGATTTTGCGGTTGATGTCCGCGCCGGGCTGACGAAACCCGGCCAGCGCGAGCTTCCCAGCAAATATTTGTATGACGAAGTCGGCTCGGAATTGTTCGAAGCCATCTGCCTGCTTCCGGAATATGGCTTGACGCGCGCTGACACCCGTTTGCTGCAGAGGCACGCGAACGAAATCATCGCGCGGATGCCTCTGCCAGCGCATGTGGCGGAGTTGGGAAGCGGCAGCGGTAAAAAAACACGTTACCTGCTCGAAGCGTTGGCTTGCCGGCGGCAGACATTTTATTACCCGATCGAAATTTCACCGGCAGCTCTCGCCGCGTGCGAAAAGGAACTCGGCCGGCTGGATTGTGTGAGCATGGTGGGCTACGAAAAGCCCTACCTGGAAGGGTTGCGCGCGGTAGCGGCGCGGCGCGAAGCTGGCGAACATTTGTGCGTGCTTTTTCTGGGCAGCACCATCGGAAATTTTGACCGGCCCGCCGCGAACGATTTTCTTAACCAGGTCCGCGAGGTTCTGGAACCAGGCGATTCGTTGCTGCTTGGCACCGACTTCGAAAAAGATGTTAACGTACAGCTTCTGGCGTACGACGATCCAGTCGGCGTCACCGCCGCGTTTAATCTAAACTTGCTGGCGCGCATCAATCGTGAACTCGGCGCGGATTTTCGCTTGCGCGATTTCCGCCACCTCGCTCTGTGGAATTCCGCCGAGCGCCGCATTGAAATGCACCTGCAATCTCTGCGTCGCCAGCGCGTGAATATTTTGGGCGCGGCGTTGCTGGTTCGAATGGAAGAGGGCGAAACCATCTGGACGGAAAGTTCGCACAAGTATCGTCCCAATGAGCCGGCGGAAATGGCGGAGCGCGCAGGATTCCGTCAAATTGCGCAGTGGGTTGACGAAGAGTGGCCCTTCGCGCAGAACCTCTGGATCGTGGAGTGAAAGTTTCAACGACTAGGAGAGATTCCTCGCTGCGCTCGGAATGACGGACGAGGCGGGCGGTCTGAAGTAAAATATACGTAAGAAAAAGACAGCGTTTGGCGAATCAGATTGCCTCGATGCGCCAGACAATCCGCGCCGACAGCACCTTCTGCGTACTCAGCCGCCAACGCGCCAGAATCTGCGAGCCTTGATAAACGCGTTCGAATCCTTCTTCCGATTCCGAAACTGTTTCGATCGGCGCGATCCAGAAATTTTCCGCTCCCGGCGCATGCAAGGTAATTCGCAATTTTTGCCAGCCGTCCTGTAGGTGAAGAATCGGTCCGGGCAATTCCCCGCTGAAGCGCAGTCCTTGCGGACCACCCGCGGTTTCGATAAATCGGTCACTTTCCGTTGGAGCCAGCAAATTTACGATGGTTTCGATACCCACCGTTACCGCGCGATCCAAAGATTGTTTGAGCTTGAGGCCCACTTCACAGGAAATTTCGCAACCGTTGGGCGCCGGTCCAAACGAGAAACGTTTGGTGACATCAACGGGAACCGGTTCGTCACCGTGATTGCCACCAATCGTTGTTTGCCGATACAGTTCGGCCTGATGCGGCGCGGACGAACGTACGGAGAAATCTCCGCCCGCGAAGCTCACATCCTCCATCAATCGCAAGGATTCGTAATCAGCGTGAGTCTTCCTGGGATCGAAAACTAGAATGCGAAACGCGTGACGCGCCCAGCGGTCGTATTTGAGAAAGCGCTCAAGATTCGGTTCTTTGACGCTCATCTGCTCGTGAATCGAGGCCACCATTCTGGTCCCTGTCTGCGACGTTTCGCGTAAACGCGCATGGTAGGCTTCCGGGCGACGCTGCACGGAATTTATCAGCGTCGCCGCGTTCGAACGAAAATCCAGAGCGGCAAGAGTTCCGCCATCCGAGGGCTTCAGAAGCGCCTGATATTCCGGACCGGTAAATAACAATTCGTTCTTACCGTCGGCGTCGTAATCGAGCATTTCGACGCGCCCAATCTGACCTCCAGGAATCAGTTTGTCCGCCGCGGCCTCGGCCCTGATTAAGTTTCGCCAGATTTCTGTGCGCAGATGCGGCGCGTACAGCCCGCCAAAAACACCGTGCCAATAGCCATCGTTGCATTGCGCGCGCAGCAATTGATCGCGAGCCGCGGCAATTTCCTGCGCCGGCTTAGTTTCGGTACGGCGCTGCGGCACTGCAGCCAACCGTGTTCCCGCTCGCAACATTTTTTTGTGCAGCAGGTTGGACTCGGAATATTTGCGAAAGAATCCGCGCCATGATCCCCCGCGCAAAAATGCATCGACCTCCGGGCGCTTGGCAAACTCCTGCTGCACGGCGTGAAATCTCTGCCGCACTCCGGTAGGCAAGGCCCACTCCATCATTTCCGGGTATGACGCGGTGGGCAGGTCCGCGCGGCCGAGCGGTGCGTGAGATTCTGCGAATTCGCCCGGCGGGGTGATGCTCAGCCAATCGGAATTTTTCTCGATCTCAGTAAAAAATTCTTCGAGCCAGTGCTCGTCGTAGCAGTGCTTGAAGGTGCCGGGCCACACTCCGAATTTCTCCATGTCGTCGCCAAAAACCGCGAGTCCGCCCGGATGCATCATCGCCGCTTCGCGAAGATACTGCATCGTATCTTCGACCGTGCCGAAGGGAACCAGGTAGCGCAACGCTTTCTGTCCGGCAAACACCCGCACGACTTTGCCGCGATCTTCCGCCTGGTACGCGCCGAACAATTCGGACGGTTCGAACCCCGCCGCGAGAAAATGAAAATCGTCCACCAGCGTGTAACTCACTTGGCCCGCAGCCAGTACGGACGGCAGTTGCGGCTCCCACACGCGCTCGGCGAGCCAGGCGCCCGACGGCCGTTCGCCAAAATGTGTTTCCAGATACTCGGCCAGCCGCTCAATCTGTTCGCGCTGATCTTCTGGCGGGATCACCGCCAAAATCGGCTCGTAAAATCCGCCGCCGACCATTTCCACCTGTTTGCGTTTCACCAGGGAGCGCAACAGTTCGAAATATTCAGAATGATTTTCTTCAATCCACGAAAGCAGCGGCCCGGAAAAATGCAGCGCCACGCGAATAGCAGGGTGTTTTTCGAGGAGTTGGACGAAGGGAAGATACGCGCGCTGGTAGCAGCGCTCAAAAACATCTTCAAAATTTCCGACGGGCTGATGTGCGTGTATCAGCAGAGACAAATGGAATTTTGGCGGCACGGGGACGGTCCTGGGCTCCATCCTTCATCATACCGCGAGCGTTGCAATAGCAAATCGCGGTCACTGCCCGGTGCGCCCACTTCACAACGATTCGCTGCGAGTCATTGCGAGGACGAGGTGTGCCGCGTCACCCAACTGGTCACGGCGGTCAACACTTGCGGCGCCATTGTTTCTTCGATCGCGCCATAAAGCGCCGGCGAGCCGGACGGAGCCGTCTGAAATAAATGGTTGACGCCTGCCACCTCAACCACAGTGAAATCCTTGTTCTCGCTGATCTCGGACGCCTTGCGCAAGAGCGGCACGTTTTCGGTTGAGTCCACCTGCAGGTCGCGGTCGCCGCTCATCGCCAATACCGGGCACTGCAACTTTTCCAGCACCGGTTGTGGATCGTAATCCAGGAATTGCCGGAACCAGGGCGAAGTCATGAACCGGATCTGGGCTTGCAGCGCGGCGGGAGGCATCGCTTCGCCCAATCCGCTTTGTTGCACCAACACGTCCAACCTTTTCTCAAGTGCAGCCGCGTTTTTTTCTGCGCGCACTGCCGCATAAGCCTTGCGATCAAACTCCAGGCTGCGCGTGATTTGTTCCTCGGGCAATCCGCCCGCACGAGCGATCAGCTCCGACTGCCGCAATAAGGTGTTTTCTCCGGTCGTGGCCGGCGTCGCCAGCAGCACCAGCCAATGCATGTCCTGCGAGCGCGTCGCCAACTGGGAAGCAAGAATTCCACCTTCGCTGTGGCCAATGATTCCCAATCGCTTGGCGTCTACTTCGCCGCGCGATTTCATGTACGCCAGAGCCGCTTGCGCGTCTTGCGCAAAATCCTGCATCGTCGCTTCCGTGTAGTCGCCCTTGGATTGTCCGATGCCGCGTTTGTCGTAGCGCAGAATCGCGATTCCATTTTTCGTCAGCGCATCCGCGAGAACCAGGAATGGCTTATGCCCGGCTAGCGTTTCATCTCGATCTACCGGGCCTGATCCACCGATCAAAATTGCCGCTGGAAATGGCCCCGCTCCCTGCGGAAGTGTCAGCGTCCCTGCAAGCGTCGCTTTTCCATCTCCTGCTGGGAACGACATTTCTTCTACCTTGTACGGGTACGGCTTGGCTGGAGTTTGCGGCCGTCGCAATTCCAAAACTTTATCGGAGCGCAGGAAATCCAGCTTTTCATCATTTCCGTTCTGCCTCCAGTGTCCGGCAATCTCGTTTTTTGTCGCGCTCAGCGTTCCCAGATATTGCGCTCCGAACGCAGCAAGCTCGAATCGTACTTCGCTTGCCCGCTCGGTTACTTTCGACGCCGGAATCCCCTGTATTTCCTGGTCCAGACTATCCACGGACGCGAGCAATTCGCCTTTGTCATCATGCGCGACGTGCAGTTGCAGCCGCATCCGCATATTGCCGGTTTCAATCGCGCCCTGCCACGTGCCTTCCAATTTCGAAACTGTTTTGGCGGCGGACTTTTCTGCTCCCGGCACGCGCTTTTCGAACGACAGCGGCAGGCCAGTCCCGCCCTGTTCCCACAACCCGCGAATGGTCTTAAAGTCCGGCAAAATTTTGCCTTGAAAGTGCGCCCCCACTGACGGCAACTCGAATGCCAGCGTATCTTCGCCGCGCTTCACGTTCGAGGCTTCCATTCCATATACCGCCTGATTCAAACTATCCAGCGTCGCTTGCCACTCGCCTTGCGCATTCTTTTTCAAATGCAGCACCAGGTGCAGTTGCGCTTCGCCGACCTGCAGCGCGCCGCTCCAATCTCCTTCTTCCGGAGCGTGGTGCACAACGCCTGCGGCTTTGCCGTGCTTCGCCGCGGCGCCCGCTGCTGCCTGCTGTTGCGCCGGAGCGCCCAGGTGTCCCGCGCCCGTCAACAAAGCCGCACCGGCAATCATCGAAATAATTCTTCTCACGTGCTATTCCTCCCGAGCGTTCCCTAACTACTCCCAAGCCAGCTCGGCAATTCCATAGATGTCAAAGTCCGAAGGAGGGTTGGCGGTCGTCCACCCAGCGATGCCTGCGACCTTACCAAAATCGACATAGGGGGGACGGTCACCCGTCCGCCCCTGCCGGGCGCACATCGGGATAGGGGGAGCAGTCACCTGCTCGCCCCTCCCACACCACCGTACAGGCGGGTCCGCATACGGCGGTTCAGCAAGTTGAGCCCTTGCGGGCCGGAGGTTCGAGTCGTCGTCCGCCACAAGGGCTTCGCCGCTCTGCAGGTTTCCGTTTCGGCTTCACCGTCTTCTGAACCTGTAAAGCTCAGCCGGAGCTGATTGGCTGGCGCAGTGCCACCCGTGAGTTCGACGTTCTACTATTCACTCTTACTGTTTGGGCCTTCCTCACTCGCGTGAGTACTACGCCCGCTGCTGACTTCTGCTGCAGGATCAGCGTGAATTACTCCACGCTCAGTCCCGAATCCGAGACATGCAACAGATCTCCCGCGATAAGCTCGACTGCTTTCCACGCACAACCACCGAATTTACGCTTTGCGTCCTTGATAGATATGGGCTTCGCGATCATTGGCCCGCTCGCCCGACACTCACGCCTCAGATTCGGTTCTTGTACATTGGCTCGCGTTTTTGCTCCACGCTTCCTTCAGACCCCGCCTCGCAGCGACGCCCTTGCGCTTCGCTATCACTTCACCTCTATCAGGTTGTGAAGAGGACTTGCACCTCCAAGCTGTCGAGCATGCGCGGCGTACCAATAAAAAACGGCGCGCTCTCGCGTGCCGTTTTCGTTCTTCCATTCGATCCGTCAGCTTACTTCTTTGCGTACCAATCCGAGTTCAACGCCGTGAACGATTGCCACTTCTCCGGCAAATCTTCCAGGGCAAAAATCGCTGTCACCGGACAGACGGGCACGCACGCGCCGCAATCAATGCACTCGACCGGATTGATATACAGCTGCGTCACGCCCTCATGTTCCGGTTCGTCTTTACGTGGGTGGATGCAATCCACCGGGCACACATCCACGCAGGCAGTGTCCTTGGTGCCGATACACGGCTCGGCTATCACATAAGCCATTCAGCTTCTCCTTTGATTCAATCCGTCGCCGCCAACTTGCGTCACGGTGCGGCAAATTCTCGCGCTCTCGGGGTGGCCCAAAAGCTTTCTAATTAAGTGTACCCGCCAGCCTTTCGTTTCTCAACTCTCCGCAAAATGCACGCTGCTCTCTCTTAATCGCTTATGGGTATTGTTCGAAGTGCGCATTCGTTTTAGCCTTTTCAGGTAGCTCCAATTTGAAAGGGCATTCTGATGCTCGACTTGAAAGGCAACCGCATCACCTATTTCGGCCACAGCACTTTTTCCGTGACCACTCCTTCAGGACAGGTGGCGCTCATCGACCCTTGGGTCATGACCAATCCTCGTTGTCCGGAAACTCTCAAGAAGCTGGCTCGCGTCGACGCAATTTTTCTGACTCATGCGCACTCCGATCACCTCGGCGACCTGGTGGCCATCGCAAAAGAGTTTCATCCCAAGCTGGTCGCGAATTTCGAAACCTGCCTGTGGCTCGCCGGCAAAGGCTTTGAAAAGCAAATCGCTCCCATGAATAAGGGCGGCTCGCAGCAAGTTGGCGATTTCTACGTCACCATGACTCACGCGATGCATTCCAATTCGATCGACGAGAATGGCACTCGTTTGTACGCCGGAGAGCCGTCCGGATATGTCATACGCCTGCCTGGCGGCGTTACGCTGTACCACGCCGGAGACACGGCCGTCTTCGGCGACATGAAACTCATCGCCGAACTCTATCAACCGCAAATCGCTCTGCTGCCGATCGGCGATCTTTTTACCATGGGGCCGCACGAGGCCGCCATGGCCATTCGTTTCCTCAACGTAAAAGACGTAATCCCCATGCACTACGCGACCTTTCCGATGCTCACCGGCACTCCAGACGCCTTGCAAAAAGAAACCAAAGACATTCCCGGGCTAACCATCCACCCCCTGCAGCCCGGCGCCTCCCTATGAACTGAGTTATCGCCTTGGCTCGCCAACTCTCGTAACTGCTTCGCGTTCGATGACTTCTTTTCTGGCGCGGCGAATACAGAGAGCAGTATAGTGGCGCGGGTGAATCCATGAGCGTACTCGGGACGCTGACGCCGCAAGGTGCCTGGGCATCCGGCAAGTTACTGATCACTGGGCACAATGCTGTGCTGCCGCCGTATTGCATCAGGTGCGGACGTCCCGCCGACCCGAATACTCTTTCCAAAAAATTCACCTGGCATCCTCGATGGATATACATCTTCATTTTGATCGCTATCCTTATTTACATCCTCGTTGCTCTGGCCATGAGGAGAAGCATTTCGCTGCAGATCCCTTTGTGCTCCGCGCATTTGGAAAAATACAAAGCACTCCGCTTCGCGGCGGGAGCATTGCTGCTCGGCTGCATTCCGGAAATGGTCGCGGCCGGAACTTACTTGCCGGAACCTTATATGGGATGGGGAATCGCGGCGGGATCGCTGGCAATGGTCGCGGGTTTGGTCTGCCTTATCATGTTCAGTTCATTGCTTCACGCCAAACACATTGACCGGAAATACGGATACTTTTCCAGCGCCAGCCCGGCATTCCTGCAATTGTTGCCGGAACCGCCACCCGGAATGATCATCCCACGATAGAATTGAAATGGACTAGCGAAAGAAGTTTCGCGCGAAAAACGCCAAATTCGCCGGGCGCTCCGCCAAGCGCCGCATGAAATACGGAAACCAGTCCTGGCCGTAAGGGATATAAATCCTCAACCGGAAACCGTCGCGCACCAGCTGCCGCTGCAAATCCGTGCGTACTCCGTACAGCATCTGAAACTCAAAATCGTCCTTGGAAATTTTCTCTTTCGCGGCGTGCCGGATCGTCGCGGCAATCATTTTCGGATCGTGCGTGGCAATGCCGTGATAGAACCCGCTTGACAATAAAATCTGCATCAGCTTCACGTAATTCGCGTCCACGTCCTGCTTTCGCGGAAAGGCCACTTGCGCCGGCTCTTTGTACGCGCCCTTGCACAGGCGAATCCGGCATCCATAAGCCAGCAAGTCGTTCACGTCCTGCTCGCTGCGATACAGATACGATTGAATCACCGTGCCTACTGCGGGATTCTGCGTTCGCACCCGCTTCACCACATCAATCGTCCGCGCCGTGTACAGTGACCCTTCCATATCCACGCGCAGAAAACCGCCATACGCAGCCGCCCGTTCCACAATCGACAGCAACTGCCCTTCGCAAAACTCCGCGCTGATGTCCAGGCCCAGCTGCGTCAGCTTACAGGAGACATTCGCATTTAGCTTTTCCGCGGAAATTCTGTCGAACACTTGCAGGTAGGCGTCGCGCGCGCGCTGCGCATCCGCGGCCGTGGCGACATTCTCGCCAAGATAATCCAGGCTAACCAGCATCCCCTGGTTGTTGCAAACGCGCGCCGCGGCGATTGCTTCGTCGAGCGCTTCGCCGGCCACGAAGCGGTGCGACATTTTCCGGGTCGTCTGATTCGATGTCACCCAGCGAGCAAACGATTTGTTTTCGGATAATTTGAGAAGCGTCGAACGGACCATGGCCTCTTTTAGCTCAGGGTTTGCGAGTACAGCTTGTTTATCTCAGGGTTTGTAATAGGAACCCTGAAACCCTGAGACCCGTATTATGCCCGTCTCGTATCATTCTTTACGAGCGCTTACGCGTGATGGTGTGCTTCCAGGAACTTTTCCGCATCGATCGCCGCCATGCAGCCCGACCCCGCGGCCGTCACCGCCTGCCGGTAGCGGTGGTCTTGCACGTCGCCCGCGATAAACACGCCCGGAATATTCGATACGCCGCCATGTTTTGCGATAAGGTAGCCATTCGCATCCATGTCCAGCTTGCCCTTGAATACCGTGCTGTTCGGATCATGTCCGATGGCCACGAACACGCCGTCCACTTCAATCTCGCGCGTGTCACTGCCTTCCGTATTGCGAAGCTTCACTCCGCACACCAATCCCTGCGGCGAAAGAATTTCTTCCACCAGGTACGGCGTGACAAACTCCACTTTTTCGTTGGCTCGCGCGCGGTCAATCATAATTTTCGATGCGCGAAAATCATTGCGGCGGTGAATCAGATACACCTTGCTCGCATAGCGGGAAAGAAAATTCGCTTCTTCCATCGCCGAGTCCCCACCGCCAACCACCGCAATCGGCTTTCCGCGAAAAAAGTAGCCGTCGCAGGTCGCGCAAGTCGAAACGCCGCGCCCAATCAATTCCTTTTCGCCTTTCAATCCCAGCAGCCGCGCGGACGCTCCCGCTGCCACAATCAGCGTCTTCGTGTGATACGTGTGCCCGCCCGCGGTGATCTTGAAAGGCCGCTCGCTCAAATCCACTTCCGTGACCGCGCCGGCTTTGAACTCCGTCCCAAACCGCGCCGCCTGCCTTTTCATGTTTTCGATTAACTCTGGCCCAAGAATTCCTTCGGGAAAGCCAGGAAAATTCTCCACGTGCGTCGTCAAGGAAAGCTGTCCGCCGGGCTCGTGTCCTTCGAGCACCAAGGGCTTCAAGTTCGCCCGCGCTGCATAAATCGCAGCCGTGAGCCCCGCGCATCCGCTTCCGATAATTACCACATTCTCCATTCGCTAATTTCTCCCTACATTGGATTCGCGAAGCGGCTCCAGGTTACAAACGCGAAACGGCATTGTACCATTCGAGGTTAATCTTACTCGGAGATCACGGCCGACCCCAAATGGTCCACTTTGGCTTGCGATTTTTCTTACGCTCAGGGTTTCTCGGATGAAGTGTCACCAATCATCGTGTTCCGCCGTCAAATAACGTGAAGCTTCATTCGTCATTCGACTAAAATTCCTCAGGAGACCTCTATCCCCATGGATCCGCGTTACCCGATTGGAAAGTTTCAGCAGCCGCTCGACGTTAACCCGGCACTGCGCCAGCAGGCGATTGAGATCGTAGCCGAAGCTCCCGCAAGACTTCGTGCCGCCGCCAGCGATCTTTCTCCAACGCAACTCGATACACCCTATCGTGAAGGCGGTTGGACCGTTCGCCAGGTCGTGCATCACGTCGCGGATAGCCACATGAACGCATATATGCGTCATCGGCTTGCTCTGACCGAAGAGCAGCCCACCATTAAACCGTACGAGGAAAATCTCTGGGCGCAACTACCCGACGCAAAAACCTCCCCGGTCGAAATTTCTCTCGCTCTTCTGGATTCGCTGCACGACCGCTGGGTTCGACTCTGGCGTTCTCTCACTGCCGATCAGTTTGGCCGTGTCTTTGTCCATCCTGAACACGGCCCGCGCACAGTGGACTGGTTGCTTTTCCTGTACGCCTGGCATGGTCGCCACCATACCGCGCACATCACTGAACTTCGCAAACAAAAATCCTGGTAGCTCCACGCCCCGGCGAAGCACTTCTTGACGACGTCTCGTGCTCAAAATTAAGCGTCGCCTTCATTGACTCACCCACTCGCCGCAATTTCGTACAAATACTCCACGTGGGAAAACGCGGCTCCATCCATTCCCTGTATCTTGGGATTTTTCGATTCAATCAGGTAGTACTCGTCCGGAGCGTGGGCCCCGTTTCCATGACCAAGTCCGAAGTGGCTCGCTGCCATCTTCAGTGGCTCGCCTGTAAACACATATCCTGGCCAAGAACCTGCCAGCCTCGGCATCACGACCGGATCAATCCCGTGCGATTTATAGACGGCTTCCTCCACGCGAACGATCTTCGCATCCGGAGGCGTGCTCGTCGGATCGTAGCCGCCAGTCATGTTCACTTCGATGTCTCCGAATCCTTTTTTCGCAAGGTGCGTCTTCAATAATTGCAATGATTCTTTCGCTGTCATGTCCGGCACCAGCCGCAAATCGAGTTTTGCCACCGCGCGCCCCGGCAAGATTGTTTTGCCGCCGGGACCAGTGTACCCGCCGACTAAGCCCTCGATATTGATCGTCGGCTTTGATACCAGCAGCTCCAGGGCCTCTTCCCAACTCACATCGCGCACCCAGTGCTGGACGCCCATTCCCTTTTTCGCGGTGTTTTCATCCAAACGTTTCGCCGCCACTGCAATCATGCGCTTGTCTTCCGCGTTTAACGGCAGCGCCTTCGCCGTGTACCCCTCAATCGCGGGCTCATTCCCGTCTGGCGTGACCAATGTCGTCAATGCCTCAACCAAATGCCACGCCGGACTGTCCAGCCGCGCTTTATTGCTCGAGTGCACATCCTTGCGCGGACCTCGCCCCCACCTTTCGCCGCTCGAAACCAATTCCAATTCGATCACGCCTTTCGCGCCCAGAAATGTCGTCACCGATCCGTCCATATCCTGCGATGCGAACGGCATATAAACGCCCACGCATTTTCGTAGTGCTTCCAGCACTTCCGGCTGCCGTACCACCTGCGGGAAATGCGGCGAGCCAATTTCCTCTTCGCCTTCCGCCACAAACACCAGGTTCACCGGCAGTTTCTTCCCGCTTCCGTGAATCGCCTGCAGTGCCGCCAGCAAGGTCGCCTCCGGCCCCTTTTGATTCACCGCGCCGCGCCCCATCACCACTTTCCCAAGTCCCGGCTTCTCCACCAGCGCCGCTTCGAACGGTGGCGAACTCCATTCCGCCGGGTCCGCCTGCTTGACGTCATACATGAAATAAAGTCCCAGGCTCTTCGGCGCGCCCGCGTCCAGCGTCGCAAAGATTCCCGGCTGCCCGTCAGTCCGCATCTTCTGAACTTTTTGGAAGCCCGCTTCCCGCAACATCTGCATCATCAATTCGCAGCCTTCATTCATTCCGCGATTTTCCGCCGCGATTGACGGCTGCTTGATCCACGTCTGCAAGCGCTTTACGGACTCTTCGTGCCGCTTCTCGATTTCCGCCCGTATGGCATCCGTGTCCGCGGCTCCCAATCCAGGAATTGCGCGTCCCATCATTGCCAAATTTCGTGCCACTGCAGCGCTCACAAAATTCGGCGCGGCCATCGCCGTCATTGCCGTCACGCCAGCTCCTTGCAAAAACCCCCTCCGCGCGTTGCCATTATTATTTTCGTCCGCCATTAGGTTTGTCCTTTCGTACTTTTGTACTTTTGCAGCCTTCTGTTTTTGGGCTTCTTTACTTCTTCTTCGCTTCCAGTTCTTTCTTCAGCGCCTTCCCTTTGCGGAACCATGGCCGTTCCACCCTCTGCATGTATCCCGGCAGCGTTCGCTTCTTGTTCATCAGCTTATTCACCCACTCCCGCGCTTCGTCGGGCTTGCCTTCTGCTTTCAAAAACCACGCGTAGTTATAGAAAGTCTCCGGCGTCGTCGAATATTGCGTAGCCGGCGCGAACCATCGCGCCGCCTTGTCCATCTCGCCGGTTCGCGCATAAGCGTCGCCCAGCAATCCCGACGCGCGATAGTAATCGAATTTCACGTCGGCGCACGCGACCCGCTCCAAATCCGGAATCGCGCTCGCATAGTCGCCTAATCCCAGCGCGCTCTTCGCTCGTCCATAATACGTGTGCAGCGTGTCGTTCGCCGACGCATTCGCCCTGCGCGCCCCGTACGCTTCAATCGCTTTCGCAAACGCTTCACGCGCCTTAGCGTATTTCTTCTCTTCCAGGTTCAGCTCGCCCAACTCCTCGTAATTCCCCGCCGACGGATTATCCAGTATCTCCATCTCCAGCTTCTGAATTCGCGACCGCCTCCCAAATCCCTGAAACACTCCGCCTAGCAGCCGCGCATCCGGCGCCACTTCCACCAGCAAATACGCCCCCGCCCCAATCGGCCCGCCGATCAGAATAATCCACAGCCAATACGTCTCCGGCCGCCGCTTCACAAAGTGCACCAGCGCCAGCAATTGCAACAAGAGTCCCCACGGATAAAACAAGTGGCTCAGTCCAAACATCCGTTTCCTTCCGGTAGAAGCCTCGAACCTAATAAATTGCCCTTCACTATAAGTCACCTGTCAACAGAATCTAAGCTTTTCCGAAGGTATCGTCGTTCTGATGTAGCAGTGGCCTTGTGCCGCTTCCTCTTTCTTTATCTTTCGCTTTGCGCTGTCAACCAAACCAACGATCCGGTGCTATCATCCTCTGGTTTTCGGAGCCTCCTGCATGTCAACAAATTTCCTTCGTTACGGCGCGCCAATCGCAATCGCCCTCTTCTTCGCAGCCGCACTTCCCGCCGCCGACACCAAGCCCCCTCTCCGCGTAGCCGTCGCCGGGCTCGTTCACGGCCACGCCGATGGCTTTTTGTCCCATTCACTCAACCGTCCGGAAATCCAGATCGTCGCCATCGCCGAACCCGACCGCGGGCTCTTCGATCGCTACGCCGGCAAATTCCATCTCGATCCCTCTCTCTATCACGCCGATCTCGAAGAAACTCTCCGCTCCACCAAGCCCCAGGCTGTCCTCGTCTACACTTCCACTTACGACCACCGCAAAGTCGTCGAACTTTGCGCCCGTTATTCCGTTCCGGTCATGATGGAAAAACCGCTCGCCGTTTCCTACGAAGACGCGCAAGCCATCGCCAGCGCCGCGCGCGCCGGCAAAATTCAGGTCCTCGTCAACTATGAAACTTCCTGGTATCCCAGCAATCACGAAGCTTATGAAGTCGTCCGCTCAGGCGCCATCGGTGACGTGCGCAAAGTCGTCGTCCACGACGGCCACGAAGGGCCGAAAGAAATCAACGTCCAGCCCGAATTTTTCAAATGGCTCACTGATCCGAAACTCAATGGCGCAGGCGCCCTCTTCGATTTCGGCTGCTACGGTGCCGACCTCATGACCTGGCTGATGGACGGCCAGCGCCCCCTAACGGTCACCGCCGTCACGCAGCAAATCAAGCCCGACATCTACCCGCACGTGGACGACGAAGCCACTATCGTCCTCACCTACCCCAAAGCCCAAGCCATCCTACAAGCCTCCTGGAATTGGCCCTACGCGCGCAAAGACATGGAAGTTTACGGCCGCACCGGCTCCGTCATCACAATCGCCGCCAACGACATCGCCATACGCCTCCCGCACCAGGCGCAATCCAGCACCCGCGCCGCCGCGCCCATCCCCGCACCCTATAACGACTCCCTAACCTACCTCCGAGCCGTCCTCCTCGATGGAGCCAAACCCGACGCCCTTTCTTCCCTCGAAACCAACCTAATCGTCACCGAAATCCTCGACGCCGCCCGCCGCTCCGCCTCCTCCGGCCAAACCGTCCACCTTCCCCAGTAACCTCAATCTCCGGCAATTCCGCCCAACTGTCTCTGACCCTTTCACCCAAACGAAAGTACCGATTTAGTAGAACTGTGTCGAATCAATGAGTTGTGTCGCATTGGAACGGTCTAACGAGTTCCAGATTGGCTCCTTGTTAGCAAACCCTCACACTTATCTCCAGCGCAACTCACTATTCACTCGCGTACCAGTCAGGTCACCACACACTGGTCCGCATCGGTCGAAACCATAAACCCGATTTCACGCGCTACTAAATTTTTGGAGGAAATACGTGCATTACAAGACTTGGATTCCCTTATTCTGCCTGCTCCTCGCAGGCTGCAGCGGCGTCGGCACCAAGGGCCTAAGCTCAGGTGGCAGTGGCGGACAGTCCGGCTCGAGCGGACAGCCAGTTACGGCCTCCCTCAGCGGCCTCTCGGTCACTCCCAACGCAACGTCCATAGCCGCGACGTCTACCGCCACTCTCCACGCGACGGGGACCTACTCCGACGGCACAACTAAAGATCTGAGCTCCTCTGCCACATGGGCCTCCTCGGATTCGAAGGTTGCTACCGTTAGCACGGCCGGCGTGGTCACAGGAGTTGCCAGCGGTGCCGCCACGATTACCGCCCAGTCCGGAGCTTTCACCAGTTCTGCTGCCATCACGGTCACCGGCGGAGCCGGCCCCACTCTGACCTCGATCGCCATCTCGCCCGCTAGCCCTTCTATTCCTATCAATACTACGCAACAACTTACAGCCACGGGCAGTTACAGCGACGGCAGCAGCCGCGATCTCACTAACCTTGTTACCTGGTCCTCCTCAACCATTGCCAACGCCACCGTAGATGCCGCTGGTTTGGTCAGCGGAGTCGCTGCTGGAGCCTCAACCATTACTGCAACCCTGGGCAGCGTTTCCAAGTCCACCTCGGTCACCGTCACCGCTCCCACCATCACTTCCATCTCGGTTACGCCAGACGACTTGACGCTTGCTATCGGCATCAACCAACAGTTCACCGCGTCCGCGAACTACAGCGACGGCACCGTCCAAGACCTGGTCGGCGGAGTCACTTGGACGTCTTCTACCACCTCTGTCGCGACCATCGACAACAACGGTTTAGCTGCGATTCTCGCCGCGGGCGCCACCACTATTACCGCCACCGTCGGCTCTTTCACCGACTCAACCACTATCACTGTCATTCCGGCGCAGCTCACTTCCATTACCGTGTCTCCGGCCACCGTGTCCATCGCGGCTGGGACCCAACAGCAGTTCACCGCGACCGGCAATTTTGATGACGGCAGCACTCAAGTGCTCACCTCTCTACAGTGGTCCTCAAGCGCCACCAGCGTACTCACCGTAGACGTTAACGGGCTTGGCCTGGGTGTAGCGCCCGGCACTTCGACTGTCACCGCCACCTCCGGCAGCATCGCCGCGACTGCTTCCGTCACCGTAACCGGCGCGACTCTGGTTTCCCTCCAGATTGCTCCCAATAACTCTTCCATGCCCGCAGGAGCGGTCAAACAATTCAGCGCCATCGGTACTTTCAGCGATAACTCGAGTCAAGACTTGACCCAGTCCGTCCTCTGGACCACATCTAACCCGGCCGTCGCCACCATCAACAACGTTGGCACAGTCAACAGCCTCATCACCGGCAGCACAACCATCACCGCAACTTCGGGCGCCGTTTCGCGCTCCACTACGCTCACAGTTTCCACCGTTAAGCTGGTATCTATCACGATTTCGCCAGCCAACTCACGGGTTGAGGTTCATACCTCTCTCTTGTTTACCGCTACCGGCGTGTATAGCGACGGCAGCACTTCTACTTTGGCCACCGTTTCCTGGCACTCCTCGAAACCGCAATTTGCCAATATGCGCAGCACCGGAATCCTGCATGCCAAGAAGTCTGGCACGCTGACTCTGTCAGCCACTTCGTCCGGCATAACCGGTTCAACCCCCGTCACCATTGGCACCGGCACGCTGGTATCCGTCGTCATTACTCCGGCGAACTCTTCTGTCGCCGCAGGGTCCACACAGCAATTAACCGCGACCGGCACCTTCAGCGACGGCACCACCCAAGACGTCACCATTAACTCTCACTGGAGCTCCACGGTTCCAACCGTCGCCACCATCGCTAATGCCCCAATCCACGCCGGTCTGGCGACCACCTTTGCGACTGGCACCACAACCATCGGTGTCAACCACAGCGGCATCACCGCCACCACCAATCTGTCGGCAAACTGAAGCAGGGGGCACGGCGTTAAGCCGTGCCCCTTCCTGTAAACTTTGTCATTCGGAGAGCGCAGCGACAAGGGCCTGCTTTTCCTTGTGCATGACAACGCTGTCGGTCCACGCGTAACCAATGTCATTCAATCAGGTCCTCGCACAACTCTTCTCCGCCGTCTCCCTCAAAAAGATCGATCTCCGCCAGGCGCTCTTCTCGCCTACATCGCCCAACTCATGATCCAGACCACCAAAGTGCCCGACACCAAAACTCAATCTCCAAAGTCACACTGATTGTCGCTTCGCCCGGAAAATGCTATCTACGTACTATGCATGCCTCGCAAAAAGTCAACTACGCGACCCGCATCTTCGCAGCCTTTTTTCCGCTGTTTTTCTGCTGTACGCTCTCGGCGGCACAGCAACCAACGATCGAAGATCGCCCCGTCGTGGCCCCTACCCCGCCCAGGCAACCATCTGAAGGATGGGACACCTACGGTGGCGATCCCGGCGGCTCGCGCTATTCCGGCGCCTCGCAAATCACTCGCGAAAATGTCGCGCAGCTCAAAGTCGCCTGGACTTTCCACACCGGAGCATCCCAGCTCGAAACCAAACTGGTCCGTAAGGCCGCTTTCGAGTCCACTCCCATCCTTTTCGACAACAAACTCTTTCTCACTTCACCCTACGATAAGGTTTTCGCTCTCGACCCCGCCACCGGGGAAAAAATCTGGGAATTCGATCCGCACGTGGACCTGACGCGCAACTATTCGGAAGTAACTTCACGCGGCGTCTCCGCTTGGCGCGACTCCAAAGCCCAGGCAGGCGCTCCCTGCGCTCTGCGCATTTTTCTCGGCACTCTCGATGCACGGCTCATCGCTCTCGACGCTCAAACCGGCAAGCCTTGCACCGATTCTGCCAACGCTGGCACTTTCGATCTTTCCGCCGACGCTTCCACGACCCCAGAATGGCGTGGCGGCTATCAAGTCACATCCGCGCCAGCTATCGCCAATGATCTCGTCATCACCGGCTCCTCGATCGCCGACAATTGGAAAGTGGACGTCGGCCGCGGCATGGTACGCGCCTTCGACGCGCGCACCGGCAAACTGCGTTGGACCTGGGATCCCATTCCGTGGGCCAACAATTCCAATCCTCACACCGGAGCGGGCAATGCCTGGTCAACTTTGAGCGTTGACGCCGAACACGATCTCGTGTTCATTCCCACTGGCAGCGCCAGCCCGGATTATTTCGGCGGCCTTCGGCTCGGCGACAACAAATGGGCCAACTCAGTGGTAGCTTTGCGCGCGTCCACCGGCGAATTCGTTTGGGGCTTTCAGGTAGTTCATCACGATCTGTGGGACTACGATGTCGCTTCGCAGCCCACGCTCTTCACCTGGAAAGACGGCACGCCCGCTGTCGTCATCAACACGAAGATGGGTCACGTCTTCGTTCTCAACCGTTTGACTGGCGCTGCGCTGCTTCCCATTGAAGAGCGACCCGTTCCGCAAACCGATATCCCCGGTGAGAAAACTTCGCCGACGCAACCCTTTTCCATGATCTCGCTGGTGCCGGAAAAAATCGCTCTCGAAGATCTGTGGGGAAGGGCTCCCGAAGACGTGAAATGGTGCCAGGAAAAACTGAAAGCATCCCGCTCCGAAGGAATTTTCACTCCGCCCAGCCTGAAAGGCAGCGTCGTCTACCCCGGCAATGTCGGCGGCGTAAATTGGGGCAGTGCCGCGTACGATCCGCAGAGCCATCTGATGTTCGCAAACACCAATCGGTTGATTGCCTGGAACAAATTGATTCCGCGCGCCGAATACGACGCGCAAACCAAAGCCGATCAGGACAATCGCGTCTACGGCGAATTCGGCGAACAGCGCGGAGCCGCATTCGGCCTCTATCGCACTTTTCTTTTTTCACTCGGGGGAACACCGTGCAATGCTCCGCCCTGGGGCACCACTGCAGCCGTCGATCTTTTCACGGGAAAAATTATTTGGAACGTTCCTCTGGGTTCTTTCGCACCTGGCCAGCATACCGGCACCATCAATCTTGGCGGGCCGATGGTCACCGCCGGTGGGCTCGTTTTTACCAGCGCCACGATGGATAACGTCATCCGCGCTTTCGACTCGCAAACCGGAAAAGAACTCTGGCAATTTGAGCTTCCCGCGGGTGGCCAGGCCACACCCATGACATACGCATATAAAGGCAAGCAATATGTGGTCATCGCCGCGGGCGGCCACGGCAAACTCGGAACCAAACAAGGAGACTCGGTGCTGGCTTTCGCTCTCCCCTGACGTTTGCAAGGCGGCATTGCTACAATCTTTCTATGCGTAGTCGAGCCTCATTCCTGCTCCTGGCCTTCTTGATTTGCGCTTTTGCCTTATCCGCTGGCGCTCGCGCGCAATCATGGACCACTCTGAATTCCGGCGGCGACACCAATTTGCGCGCCATCAGCGCAACAAAAATCGCCACGGGCCACGTCGTCATTTGGGCTTCTGGCACGCACGACGTAATTCTTCGTTCGCTCGACGACGGCGGCACGTGGACCCACCTCTCCATTCCCGGCCAGCCCGACCTTGATTTTCGCGGTATCGTCGCTTTCGACGACAAAACCGCGTATCTCATGTCCAGCGGAAATGGCGACAAATCCAAAATTCACAAAACCATCGACGGCGGCATCCACTGGGAGCTTCAATACACCGACGTAAACAGTGCTTTTTTTCTCGACTCCATTGCCTGCTCTTCGCCGACAAACTGTTTCGCGCTCGGCGATCCCATCAACGGAAGATTCCTGTTGCTGCAAACCACCGATGGCCACCGCTGGAATCCGCTGCCTCCACAAAATCTGCCGCCGGCATTGCCGAGGGAAGGTGCATTCGCCGCCAGCAATTCAAATCTGCTGGCCGTGTCTGACAGCGAACTGTTTGTCGTTACCGGAGCGTTCGCTGCCCGCGTTCTTCATACCACTGATGCTGGGAAAGACTGGGCCGTGTCCGCGGTGCCCATCGCCGCGGACAACGCCTCATCCGGAATTTTTTCTATCGCGCGTTCGAGTGTTGGCAGCCTTGCCGCGGTCGGCGGCGACTACGAAAATCCGACTGTCGCTTCGCGTATCGCCGCTTTCTCCGAGGATCAATCCAAAACCTGGCAAACCCCTGCGCAACAGCCCGCCGGCTATCGTTCCGCGGTTGCTTCCCAGGACGGTCCGACACTTTTAGCGGTCGGTCCGAGCGGTTCCGATATTTCCGTCGACGCCGGCCTGCACTGGAAGCCTTTCTCACCGCTACCGCTGAACGCCCTGTTCGCGCTCGACCCCCAGCACGTTTACGCCGCCGGGCCCGGAGGCATCATCGCCCAATTCCAAATCCTGGCTGCGAAGTGATCGCTCAATCAAAAAACTCTCCGCGTCCTCTGTCTCCGCTCTCTGCGAACTTTGTGCTAAGTCTTTTCTATGCCGTGTTCCACTCGCGGTTGCTGGCCACTGGCCACGGCCTCGTGTACGATAATTTCTCCACCCATTTCAAGGAGATCGCATGACTCGTCCGACCGGCACGTACGCCACTTTTGAAACTTCGCAAGGCAACATGGTAATTAAATTATTCGAGAAGGAAGCGCCTAAGACCGTGGAAAACTTTGTCGGCCTTGCGGAAGGCACCAAGGAATTCACCAACGAAAAAACCGGCAAAAAAGAAAAACGCCCTTTCTACGACGGTTTGATTTTCCATCGTGTCATTCCCAATTTCATGATTCAGGGCGGATGCCCACACGGCTCCGGAATGGGCGGCCCGGGATACAAATTCGCCGACGAATTTCATCCTGAGTTGAAACATTCCAAGGCGGGAAAACTCTCGATGGCCAATTCCGGGCCCAATACCAACGGCAGCCAATTCTTCATCACGGTTGCGCCGACGCCGCACCTCGATAATCGCCACACTGTTTTTGGCGAAGTGGTGGAGGGTCAGGATATCGCCAACAAGATTTCTGGTGTGCCGCGCGATCGCAACGACCGCCCCAATACGCCGGTCACCATCAACCACGTAAAAATCGAGCGCGTGTCTTAAAACTTGTCTCGCAATGTGGGAATTTGAAAACACGTTTTCGCCCGGTATGGAATGCCGCTGGTGTGGCGTCATTGCGGGCGAAGCGAGGAATCTCTCCGGCGCGCCAATCCAAGACGAAGAGAGATTCCTCGCTGGGCTCGGAATGACGAAAGAAAACTTCTCACATGCTGCTTACGCCTGACAAATCTTTGCGGCTCTCCATTGAGATTATTTTTATTCTGCTGGGCGGGCTGGTTATTTGGCTTGGGGCGACGCATCACATCTTCTTTGACCGGCGCCGAATCGGCTGGTCGCTGCTGAGTATCGCGCTGATTCTATGGGGAGCGCGGGCACTGTATCAGCCGGGAAAATACTGGTCGCGCTCGGAAAATTTCACTCGTGGACTTTCGTTACTTTTGCTCGGCGTGGTGATGCTGGCGATTTCCCGCGTCCCATTTCCCTGGGTGGGTCCGCTGCTCTCCGTCGCCGGCCTGCTTCTTCTGTTGCGCGGCCTGGTAGGTTCCGTGTTAGTGTTTCGGCGAAACTGAATGCTCCTCGCGCCGCCAGGCGCGCTGCTCTGACACTACATCTGCAAGGAGATCTGCGATGCTCAAGGAATTCAAAGAATTTGCAATGCGCGGCAATGTTCTCGATATGGCAGTCGGAATCATTATCGGCGCAGCCTTCGGAAAAATCGTATCGTCGCTGGTGGATGACATCATCATGCCGCCCATCGGCCGCGCACTGGGGCACGTGGATTTTTCGAACCTGTTCATAAATTTAGGCGACACGCATTATGCGACTATCCCCGACGCCAAGGCGCATGGAGCGGCAACGCTGAACTATGGCTTATTCCTGAATACCATCGTGAATTTTTTGATCGTCGCGTTTGCTATTTTTCTTTTGCTGCGCGTCGTCAATCGCTGGCTGGTGAAGCCGGCGCCCGCCGCCGCGCCCAGCACCAAAGACTGTCCGCAGTGCGCGATGGCGATTCCCATTGCGGCAAAAAAGTGCGGGCATTGCACGTCGGCTGTCTAGACTTGCTCTTCGGCATCTGTGTATCGTCGGAACTGCTGCAGCGACTGAACAAAATGATAATGCAAGGAAAAAATTCAAGACCCAGGTGTAAACCCGGCACCTGGGGCACCCTCGAAGACTGATGCTATAAGCTGCTGCCTGGGTTTTTCTTTTTACGGTTAGCGATCAGATGCGCGCGCAGGCGTTCGACTACCTGCTCTTCACGGCCTTCGTCAATTTCGCGCTGCAATTCTTCCAGGCTGAAGTGCACCACATCGTGGTGGTGCAATTCTTCCGGTGCAACCTGATCGCTGAATCGCAACCAGAGGCGGTGCAGCAAATTCACTTCGTTGGCGGTCAGGTTCGGCGCGTGCGGGCCAAGAACTTTGTAGACCTTGTCGCCGTTCGGCAAATGCACTTCCAAATTGAATTGTGGCTTGGGGTCGGGAAGCCTCTCCCACGCTTCGCCGATCTGGCGCGCTTGCTCTTCGCTCTGCCAGTGGCTGGAAGTGCCGACCACAATCGTTGACGATTGCAGGCTGTTTCCGGCGCGTAGAATACCGTCCCAGAGGTCGTTTGCGGCGACCACTGCAAGCCGAATGGATTTGCCACGTTTTTCCGCCATGCTCAACGCTTGCGAAAAAAGATGCTGCTCGATGCTGCCGAAGAGTTGATCCGCGTCCAATTCCTGCTCGCCAGAGGCGGAGCGGCGCAACATGCGCACGTGCAGGACAACAACGTCGCGCCTCCCTGGTTTCACGCGATCCAGAACATTACCCAGATGATACATATTGAAATGGTTGCTGATGGGGACGAGGATGTTGCCGGGCCTTGCGCCGACCGCTTCCGGAGTCAATTCGCCTTCCAGCTCCAGGTTGAACTGGTCCATTTCCACATGCGCTACGCCAGCGTGCCGCGCTCGCTTTTCGGAAATTGTAAAGACGATATACAGCAGCACGGAAAACGCGCCGCCAGCCATGGTGGCCACGGGCTTGGTAAACAAGTTGACGAACGCGATCAGAAACAACGTGAGCGTGATTATTCCCAGTCCGAGCGGAACTTGTTTTCCGCGGATTGTAAAATTAAGCGGAACCTGAAACTCGCGCTGGCCCGGATTCGTGTAGCGCAATACCAGCACTGCCAGGCCGTTCATGGCAAAACTCCAGATCACGCCAAACGCGTACAGGTTCGCCAGGAACGTCACATCGCCGCGGCTGATAAAAATGGTGAGAATCTGCAAAATAACGATGATGTTGATGATGCGATAGCTGGTGCCAAAACGCGGATGCGGCTGGCGGAACCAATCGCTGAGCACGCCATCCTCGGAAACACGGTTCAGTACGCCATTCGAACCGACGATTGCGGTGTTGACCGCGCCCGCAAGGATTACCGCGCCCACCACAACCACGAAGGCGTGAAAGATCAGCCGAACCAGGAATGGCCCGGCGAGGTTCATGGCCAATCCGCCAATAAGATTTTCCAGGAAACTTTGCCGCACGTCGTCCGGAATGATCATCACCGCGAAGAAGGAAACCAGCGAAGTGAAGACCATGCTGTAAACGAAAATCACCAGTCCAGCCTTTTTCAGGTTGACCAGTTTGGGACTTTCGATTTCGCGATAGACCTGTGCCAGGGATTCCTCTCCGCTCATGGCCAGTACGGAGTGGCCCAGCGCGATGAATATGGCGACGATGCCAAACATGTGTGGCAAAGAGCTATGCGCCAGCCAACCGAGGGAGCCCGCGGTGAGATGAAGATTGCGGGGATAAGGAAAGGGCGGAAGCGCCGAGTGGCGCAGGGCAATGGTGTAAACGCACCAGCCGATTAGGATCACCACCATCACGGTGACAAGCTTCATGATGTGCAGGGCTTTTTCGCTGGATTCGGGAATGCCCTTGGTGTTTTCCCACCAGAAATAAACGGTGACTATGATGGCAAAACACGAGGCGATGAAGTTGATGGAGTGAGGCGAAAGCGGTCCAGTCGTTATGTGCGCGTACGGCAGAAGCTCGCTGAGGAGTCCGCCGACGTATTGGCCCGCTGCCACGCCGCTGATCGGGCCGGTTAAAATGTAGTCAAACATCAGGGCAGAGACGCTGAATTTAGCCAGCGTGCCGCCGAGCGATTGTTTGACGGCGCGGTAGACTCCCCCGCGCACGAACATGCTGCAGCTTTCCACGTACACCGCGCGCACGGCGTAGGAAAAGAGCATGATGGCCAGGATGAACCAGGGCGCGGTTTTTCCGATGTAGCCTTCCGCTTCACCGCCCGCGTAATACGCCGACGATGCCAGATCATTCAGAACGATTGCAGCAGCCCGCCAGAAAGAAATGAAGGTGAGGAGCGCGGTGGTGGCAACGATGACGCGCGGAATGCCGTTGCCGCGGCGAGCATTCGCCACGGTGTTGTTGGAAGTGGTACTCATGTAAGGGCTGTTGGAACTCGCAGGTTAAAATGCTCGCAAATTTGTTGTACTAAGTCCAGTTGGGAAGGTCGAAATCGCGAAGCGATTGTTCCTTCATTGCGGAGGATTATTGTGGGGTGTTCTTCGTGAGATGGAGCGGTGCCTTTGCGGCAGGGAGGGCGTGGGGGTTCCAGCCGCGAACCGCTCGAATAGCCGCGCAAAACTCCTTCAAGCGTGGCGCGCGGTAATTTTCGGTTGGCTGAGCCATTTTTTCAGGACTGCGGCGAACTGAGGCTCCATTCCGTTGAAGGTCAGTCCCATTCCGCGCTTGGGCATGAAATAGGCGACGGTTGCCGGCGTTTCAACGAAGTCCTCGTCTTTATAAATTTCGATGGTGACCGGAGTGCCTTCCGGAAACGGATTCGAGAGTTGAACAAAACAGCCGTGCAGGCTTAAATCGCAAACTTGCGATGCGCTGCGGGTATTTTCTGCTTCGTCAATGATTTCGGCGCTCGCGGCAAATGGAATTCGTGGAGATCGGCGGCGTTCATCGGGCATGGGTGAACCTTTCCGGGGGACGGGACTGGGGAAATGCTATCGCGCACGGAATTGCGCGGATGAAAAATATTTGCGGAGGACGCTAACTTGTAATACGGGCTTTAGAGGGGCTGGAAAACAAGAAAAAAGAAAGAAAAAGAAAGAGGTCGCGCTAAGGGCCGACACTACGAAAAACGGAATGCAATGCCACAGGTGTCAACGAACAGGGCCGCCCGAAGGGTCGGAAGAGGCGCCGTGAAGATGGCCGTGGATGTCGGAAAGCTTGTCGTCGAGAGCGTTTAGCTTGCGGGCCAGGCCCTGGATTTCCGATTCGGCGCGGCGGTTGACGTCGTAATCGAGTTCGCCACGCAGGCGGTCTTTGGTGTCCTGGCGATTCTGACTCATCATGATCACCGGGGCCTGAATGGCGGCAAGCATGGACAGAAAAAGATTTAGTAAAATAAAGGGATAGGGATCCCAGGAATTTTTGCCCATGTAAATACTGAGAGCGGAATACGCCAGCAGCGACGAGAGAAAAGTAATAATGAAAGTCCACGAGCCGCCAAAGCCGGCCACGTGGTCGGCAATGCGTTCTCCGAAGGTTGCGTCTTTCTCGATGACTTCGTTGGCATTGCGTGTGGCGCGAAGGCGCACGAGTAGCTGCGAGGCGTGAAACTGTTTGCCGAGCACGGTGAGCATGTCCATTCCTGCCAGCGGCTTGCGTTCGAGCAGCACAGCGATGTCGGTACGGTCCACCTCGATACAAATCGTTTCTTCAACGGCGGTGGCGTTGGTCTGGTGCGGAGTTTGCTCGAGCATCGAAGCGAAGCCGAAAAATTCGCCGTGGCTCGGTTCATCGATGACCACTTCCTGATGATCCTCATCCACGGTGGTTACGCGCACTTTGCCGGAGAACATCACGTACGCCTTTCCATCGGTATCACCGATTTTGTAAATGCGCTGGCGCGGCGTGAATGTTCTTTTTTCCACCTGCGAAGCGAGGACGCAGGCTTCCTCGTCGTCAAGTAGCGCAAAAAGCGGTACGTGTCTTAATTCTTGAGGATCGCAAGCCATGGGCCACCTCTCCGAAACAAATTGTTACCTGAAGTGGCCAGAGAATTCCACAAGCCGTGTCTTGTGACAAGTTAAGATTTCCTGATGCGCTTCGCTCAGGATGACAACTTGGCCGGCTTAAGTTAGGCGCGTATGGATTGCGTGCGCTGTGCGGTGCATTCCTGGCAGGGACAGATGGAACGGAGATGGTCGTAGGAGTAAATGCCAGTGGAGTGGCCATCGGAAAAAGAAAGTTGTATCGCGTACTGGCCTATTGGCGTTGCGGATTCCGCGCGGGCCTTGGGCTTGAACATGGGCAACGCGGGAGAAGAAGCGAAGGCGGGGGAAGCTTCGCCGAGGGATTCCTTTTTGATGCGTTCATCGTTGCAGGTGGCGCAGGGACAATTTTCGCGCAGATAGGCAAAATCAAAATGGCTGGCGTGGCCGTCGGCCCAGACGATGTCCACACCCGCGCCGCTGCTTACGTGAATTTTCACGCTGGCGGGCTTGCGGCGCTGGTCGATGGGAATGGGCATGGGAAGAAGTTTTCAGTAATCAGTCTTTCGGGTTTATCTCGCAACATGCTCCCGGTGGAATCGGATTCCCGTGCGGACAGGTTTTGGGATGGCCGAGGAAAGAGCAGATGCGCTGGTCTAGTTCGGGCGTGATGATGTGTTCGAAGCGGCAGGCTTGCACGTGCGCTTCGGCATCTTCGATGGCGAAAGTGTCCGTGAACAAGCGTTCGGCGAGGCGGTGGCGGCGGACTACGTCGCGAGCGCGGCGTGAGCCGGATTCGGTCAGGTGAACTTCCGCGCCATTCGCTGAATCGATTGGCACGCTCGTGGCGTTTCCATTTTTGTTTCCGTTGAATTCGATTAGGCGCGAATCGGCCATGCGCGCGAGCAGGCGGGTTGCCGGTTCGGCGCCGACAATTGGCAACTGGCCGGCTGGTCCTTCGACGCGCAACAGTTCCGGCTGCGCGGGCTTGCCTTCTTCGCCGCAAATCCAGATTTGTTCGAGCAGGTGATCCACGCGGATATCGTCGTCGGCTGTGACTGGCGTGCAGCAATCGGCGGTATTGGCGAGCGGGCAAGCCATTGGATGATTGGGGCCGTGCTGCGCTGTGTCAAAAGACAAGTGGCCGTGCGCGAGCTCGATGCGGCGGTCGGCCTGGCGCGCGATGTCCGGATCGTGCGTGACCATCAGGATGGTGTGGCCGGATTTGTGCAGATCGCGGAAAAGATTGATGACGATTTGTTCGTTGGCTTCGTCGAGATTGCCGGTGGGTTCGTCGGCGAGAATTAATTTGGGCTGATTGATGAGGGCGCGGGCGATGGCTACGCGTTGCTGTTCGCCGCCGGAGAGCTGCGATGGAAGATGGGTAAGGCGTTCGCCGAGGCCAACATGCTTCAGCGCTTCCTCGGCTTGTTTTTCGTCAGTGACGGAATGGAAATATTGCGCCAGCATCACGTTTTCTACTGCATTGAGATACGGAACGAGGTGAAATTGCTGGAAGACGAAGCCGATTTTTTCTGCGCGGTAACGTACCAGGGCGTTTTCGTTGAGCTTTGCGAGATCGACGCCGTCCACTACGACGCGGCCGGAGGTGAGGGTGTCGAGGCCGCCGAGAATATTGATGAGCGTGGTCTTGCCGGAGCCCGACGGACCCATCAGCGCGACCCATTCGCCGGGTGCGATGTCGAAGGAGACGCCATTCAGTGCGCGCAGCGCGCCGTATTGTTTGACCAGCGCATCGATGACGACTTGCGTGGCGAGCTTAGGCACGACTTGTGTTTGCGCGGTCATTCTTCGCCTCGGAAGACGGATGCGGGACGGATGTGCACTAGGCGGCGCAGCGGATAAGCCGCGAGAATCGCTACAACCACCGTGAGGGCCACAGAAATAGGATACACGATGAGGCGAGGCTGCGCGGCTACGCCGAAGACGGCTTTGCCGAGGCCGATGGAGACTGCGATGCCGATTGCTGCGCCGATCAATCCGCCTGCTAGTCCGAGCAACGCGGCCTCGGCGAGGAAAAGACGCAGGACGCGGCGAACTGAGCCGCCGATGGCTTTCATTAAGCCGACGTCGTTCTTGCGTTCCATGGCGACGTTGGTCATGGCGGCCATTACACAGAGGGCGGTGAGAAGCAGCACGACCGCGACAGTGGCCGTCAAAATTCCAGAGATACGGTTATAAATGTTTACTTGTGCTTGATTGAATTCCCGAAGGGGACGTACCTCCAATCCTGAAAAGCGATGCTGCAGACTAGAAATGTAGGAGCCTTGCTCTTCAGGACTCCCTCGTAGACTGAGATCGATAAAGCTGATGCGCCCGGGGAGACCCGCAAGCCTTTGAGCAATTCCGAGACTGGGCATAATTTGGTCGTCTGTGGAATCGCCGTGAAGCCAGATGCTAGCGATCTTGCAAGGTTCCTCGCGCCCATTACTCCGGAGGACGACTTCGTCACCGACCTTTATTTGCATCCGGGAAGCAAGACGCCCGCCGGCGAAGCAGAGTTGACGGCTATCGTACGGTTCAGATTGACTTGACGGCGCAATAATCCTGCCTGGCTCGTCGATCCGTTGGAGTGGGCGGGTTCCGGCTACGACCGCACGCATCGATCGTTGCGGGCTGGTCTGGGTGGCCACCTCACTAATCAAGAGGAGAGTCGCCCGTGAATTCGAAAGCGGTCCGCCCTTAACCAACTCATCGAAGTTCGTTTCTGCGAAGGTCGCCGAGGTACCGGCTGGGACAATGAGGGCGCTTGGCCCGAAAATGCTAAATTCCGTGTTGATGCGGCGCTTGGCATCGACTTGAAGATTCAGGAGAGCGGCGGTGATAGCGGCGCCAGCTCCCAGTGCGAGAAGAACGACGAAAAGGCGGCCGCGGTCGGCGAAGACTGAGCGGCGGAGAACGCGCCAGAACATGGTGCGGTTAGCGGAGCGGCGCTCAGGCATGGGAACGCTCCGAGAAGAATAAAAACCACCGACCTGAAGGTCGGCCGCTACGAAAAGCGAGGGCTTGATTGCTGTTGTAGCGGGCGGCCTTTAGACAGGTTTTCATTTCGCGTGGTCTATGAGCAATGCGCATCATTCGCCTCGGAGGATGGGCGCGGGATCAAAGTGGGCGGCGCGGCGTAGCGGCAGTGCGCTGCCGAGGAGGGTTACGGCGGCGGCGAGGACGAGGATTACGCCGAGGACTAGCAGCGAGGGTTCGGGCGGGACACCGAAAATTTTTGTGCCGAGGAAACGCGCTAGAAGCAAGCCCACTGCGTAGCCTGCGCAGCCGCCTACGAATGCCAGGAGGAGTTGTTCGGCTGCAAGCAGCCAGCCGACGGTGCCGGAGGCTGCGCCTAGCGCTTTCATCAGGCCTATTTCGGTGCGGCGTTCGATGACTGATGCGGCGGAGGATGCGCCTACAGCTAGCGCGGCGGCCAGCAGAGATGCGAATGTTACCAGCCAGAGCAGCGTACGGACGCGAGTGAGAATTTTGCCTTCGCCATCGGCTACGCGACGGATTACGCGGACGTCGGAACCGGGCAGAACCTGTTTAATCGAATACGCGATTGAAGAAACGTACGGTGAACAGGACCAGCGTTCGAGTTCGTCTGGCTTCATGGTTCGCGGGTCGCGCCGTGCAAAATCGTCTTCAGGCTTAGTCAACGCGGAGACGTAGAGTTTGCGGTATTGGCCCGGCTTGTCGGCGAGCCATTGAGCAACCATCAGCGGCGCGACGATTGCATTATTCTCCGGGCCTCCAGTGTCTAGAATTCCAACGATACGCAGCTCAACCATAACGGGAACCGTCTTGCTTACGGCGTATATGTAGAGTGTGTCGTTCGTCTTCAGCTTTTGGCTTCTGGCAAAGTCCGCGCCAATCAAGCATTCCCGCTCGTTGTCATCGAACCACTTGCCATCCACATGCCACCACGGATTCGCGTTCTTGATTCCTGTAATGAAGCTTGACGCATCTGGATTGTGAACTGCGTGGCTCGCCCAAGTGCCAATCAGTGTGGCATTGGTCTCAGGCCCTATCGGTGTGCTAACTGGCAAAGAATACCGATGGGCTTGAACCCGTAAATCAAGGATGGGCGCGAAGGCGGTGATGTTGTTGTGCCAGAAGACGGATTTGATTTTGGGGAGGTCCGGTTCGGGGAGATAGGCGCCGGAATTGGCCGGGCGGAAATCAACGCCGCCGATTTCCAGGGGAAGCGAATCGGCTTCGGGAGTGACCACCAGATTTGCGCCTAGGGATTTGAATTCTTCGGAGAGACGGTCGCCTACGTCGAGGGAGACGCTGAGGGCGGCGGTGGCTACGGCCATGCCTAGCGACAGAGCCGCGGCGGTGAGAAATTTGCGGCGCGGGCGGCGTGTGAAGTTGTCGGCGATGAGGCGGAGAAACATGTTCGTGACTAGTGACTTGTGACTAGTGACTCGTGAAAAGCGACGAATCGAAGAGAGATTCCTTCCGACAAAGTCGGAACCCTCGGTCGCTGCGCTCGGAATGACGGGCTGTTCTGACGGAATGTGGACATCCCTTTCATTTGGGCACTTCCGTCCAGGATTTGGTGATGGCGGCGACATTCACCACGATGTCGGAGCCGTCCACGCGGAAGGGTACGCCTATGGGATTGCAGCCGCCGGCTTCGCCAATGGTGGGGACATAAATTGCGGAGCCGCAGTGGCGGCAAATCACATTTTGGCCGTCCTGGCGATAGCCTTCCGCGCCGCAAATGCGGCAGGCATCGAGCGCTACGCCCCAGCCTTGCGGTTTCTTGATGACCAGGAAGCGGAAAGACTGATCGCCGGTTTTAACGTTAAAAAGATGCAGGTTGCCGTCCTGCACTTCGCTGAGTGGCACGCGGAGTTCGTCGTGCGAAGAACCGCAAGCCGCGATTGCGCGCGCGGAGGGCGGCGCGGAGTTGGCGCGGACGTAGATAAAATCGGCGGTGAGAACGAGAATGACGGCGAGACAAGCCGAAGCCGCGGCGAGCATCCAGTTGCGCTGGCGGCGCTGCTGTGCCGAAAGCAGGCGCCGCTCGGCATCGTTGGCAGCAGCCTCGAGCTTGGCGTGCGAGGCCGTCAGCCACTCGCGAAGAATCAACAGCACCGCCGCGCCAAAAATAAATACGAAGAAGAAAATTTCGTTGCGAACGATGGGCCCAATCAGCGCCATTTCCTGCTTGCCGGAAGGCAGCCACTGCGCTTCGCTAAGCTCGTGCAAACCCGTAAGCGCGAGTTGGGCAGCAACCAGCCACAAAATAATCGTCGTCGCAGCAAAAAAACGGTGCAACGGGATTTTCAAAGTGCCTTTGAAGAAAAATAGTCCGACGGCAATCGCGGCCGCGATGCCTGCAATCGTGCCTATCCAGGTCTGAATGCCTTCGCTGGAAAGCTGCACGGCGCGCAAGATCAGCGCCAGCTCGGCGCCTTCGCGCACCACCATTAGAAACACGAAAAGAAAAATTCCCCATCCGGCGGCGGAACCCGCGCGCACCGCGTAATTTTCAATTTTTTGCTCGATATCTTTTCGCAGATGCCGCGCAACGCGGTTCATCCAAAGGATCATCGAAATGACGAAGACCGCGGCCAGCAGCAGCATCAGGCCTTCGAAGCCGTCTTCGCTGATTTGCCAGCGTTCGAGGGCAATGGCTACGGCCAGGCTGAGAGCGCCAGCCAGTGCGACGCCGGCCCAGACAAAGCGGGTAAGATTCGAACGCCCGGTGCGGGCAAGATAAACTAGTATGATGCCAACAACCAGGGCGGCTTCGACGCCCTCACGGAGCGAGATAAGGAAAGCAGAAAGCACGAGACATCCAGTCGAAAGTTGTTGTAGTAGAGACTTAAGGTTCGGGTGTCTACTTGTAAATGAGTTGCAACTACAATTGTAAGTTTACCGCTTGGGGGCTTCGCAAGTCAATCGGACTAATCTAGTCCTATTTCTTCGCGATAGAATACACGAGCTTTATGAAAATTGCAGATCTACGACAGGGGCGGAGTCAGTCGACCGCAGCTAGCCCGGTATGGCAGCTGGGCCGTGCGGTATGCGTGGCCGCCGTCTGCTTGCTCGCGGGAACGGCAACGTTGGGCCAAGCTGCCAATAAACCGCAAGTCGCCAAGGATTCGAAAGAAGATATCAAGCAGGCGGAGCAGTTGGCTGATCGCGGCGACAAATTTCTTGCCGCGGGCAGGATGGATGAGGCCTTGGCGGAATACCAGCAGGCGGTGAAGCGCGCTCCGGGAGACGCCGGGATTGTGCGCAGGGCCGCAGCAAGGCGCGCGGAGGTGGTGCAAAAACTAGTGGACCAGGCGGAAACTGATGCGCTGGACGGGTTCGTCGTAAGCGCAACGGACTTGATGTATGAAGCGCTGAAGATTGATCCGGGAAATACCATCGTAGCGGAGCGGCTGGCGCAGATGAAGCAGATGAAGGAGTACCTGCCGCGCGGAGACAAAGAAGATTACGCGATAAAAGGATCGTCGGCGCTGAAACCGCAGCCGGGCAAAAAAGCCGTGAATGTGCGGGGAGATTCGAAGAGCGCGTACGAACAAGTGGCGAGGATGTACGGAATCACGGTGGCGTTTGACCCGGACCTGGCGTCGAAGAATATCAGGCTGCGAGTAAACGACGTGGATTTCTATACCGCGATGCAATTGCTGGGCGCGGAATCAAAAACATTTTACCGGGCGGTGAATGCAACGCTGATGTTCGTGGCCGAGGACACGATTGCCAAGCGCAAAGAGTATGCGGAGGAACTGGAGCAGACATTCCGGCTGGACAATACCGTTTCGCCGGAAGATATAACAGAGATGGTCCGGGTGATCCGCGAAATCACGAACTCGACGCGCATTACCACGGACATCGCCAACCATAGCCTGACGGTGCGGGAAAGCGCGGACAAAGTGGCGCTGGCCGGACAGTTGATCAAGGAATTGGAGCAGGCGCGCCGGGACGTGATGCTGGATATCGAGCTGCTGGAAGTGGACCGAAACGCGGCGAGAACGCTGGGCATAACGCCGCCGGCGAATGTACAAGCGTTCCCGCTCAGCACGTCAGACGTTGCGCAATTGGAGCAGGCCACCGACATCACGAACTTACTTTCATTGGTGACGCAGGTGTTTACTGCACATGGCATTACAGCGAGCCCTACGGACGTTTTGCCGGTGGGTGGAGGAAGAAGCACGTTTTTGCTGACCATGCCGAGCGCGTCCGCAACATTTTCCAACGGGTTATCGCTGGTGAAGAGCGGTCGGCAAATCCTGATGCGGGCGCAGGATGGAAAAGCGGCAACATTTTTTGTGGGGCAGCGATTTCCGGTGACGTTGTCGCTGTTGTCCACGAGCCTGGGCGGAACGTCTGTTGGGAGCGCTGTTTCCTCGACGGTATTCGCGCGAACGGATTTTGCGGTTGGGAATAATCCGGTTGCGGTTGTGGCGCAGGATTTCAACAACGATGCGCTGCTGGACCTGGCGGTGGCGAATCAAAACGACGGTTCCATCTCAATTTTATTTAACAACGATAATGGAAATTTTACCGCGACCGCGGGATCGCCGATCAAACTGGGCACTAACGAGCTGCTGCCTTCGGCCATCGCTTCCAAGATTTTTCGTCTGACAGACGCGACGCACCTGGTGCAGCCCGCGGACCTGGTGATCGCGAACAGCGGATCGAATACGGTGAGCGTGCTGCTGGGCAGCGAGAATTTTGATGGCACATTCACGGAGGCGACGGGTTCGCCGTTCGCGGTGGGGGCTAAGCCCAGCGGCGTGGTGATTGCGGACTTCAACGGCGATGGGTTGCTGGACTTTGCAGTGATCAATCAGGGAGACAACACCATTTCGGTTTTTCAGGGCGACGGGCAGGGTGGGTTCACTCCGTTTCCAAAGTCGCCATTTGCACTGCCAAGCGCGGAAAAGGGGCCGATTGCGGTGCTGTCCGGCACGTTTGACCAATCGGGCAGGCCGGAAATTGCCGTGTTAAATGCTGCGACACAGAACATCGGAATTTTTCAGGCAACGGGTGACAGCACATTCAACGGAACGTTTGCGGAATTGAGCGGGTCGCCGGTGGCGACGGGCCCCGATCCGGTGGCCTTTGCAGTGGGCGATTTGAATGCCGATAACATTGATGATTTCGCGGTTGTAAACCAATCGGAGAATACAGTGACGGTGCTGCTGAACGACACGACTGGCGTGTTTACCGCGGCTGCCGGCTCGCCGCTGGCAACGGCGGCAACTCCAGCGGGCGTGGCGATTGCGGACTTCACAAACGATGGAATTGGCGACATCGCGGTGACCAATAACGGAGCGGGCACGCTGGGCGTTTACGCAGGTCTGGGCTCGGGACAATTTTCATCGCGAATCGAATTGAGCACGCCACCGGGGCCGTTGGCGTTAATCACCGCGTTGCTGACATCAAGCGGCTTGCCCGACGCGGTGCTGACGGCCAGCTCAGGGAACAACAATTTTGTAACTGTGCTGCTGGACCCTTCGAGTTTCGCATCGGGAATCGGCGGAGCGCAGCAGACTCCCTATCCGGGATCGGAATATATAGATCTGGGAATTAAGGTAAAAGCTACTCCGACGGTGCATGAAGAAAATGAGGTGACGCTGCAGTTGGAATTCGAGATTCGAGCGCTGGCCGGGAACAACGTAAACGGAATTCCGATTATCACCAACCGCACGGTTTCGCAGACGGTCAGGCTGAAAGAAGGCGAACCTTCGATCGTCGCGGGGCTACTGGACAACGAAGAAACAAAATCGCTGAGCGGGATTCCGGGGCTGGCGAATTTGCCGGGCGTAGGCTACGCGTTTGGGCAACGGAATACCTCGTTGACTGACACGGAATTGTTGATCGTGGTGACGCCGCGGCGGATGAGTGACCGCGTGAGAACGTCGTTGACCAGATTCGCCGGGCGTGGCGGGGCAGGTGGTGCGGGC
Source organism: uncultured Acidobacteriota bacterium (assembly GCA_963732135.1). Classification (GTDB taxonomy): domain Bacteria; phylum Acidobacteriota; class Terriglobia; order Acidiferrales; family UBA7541; genus Acidiferrum. The sequence continues at coordinate 60,466 of CAVSYC010000004.1, read as the reverse complement.
GCACCGTCACCCGCGCCGACTCCTTCAGAGCCAGAGCCGTAAGGATGCTGCAGTTCCCTCCGTGAATCTTGCGTAGCGGGATTCGAGAAACAACTTCCATCGTTCGCTTCTTTACGACTATCGTTAGGTGTCTTTAGTTTTATCCCTTCGACATTATTGGCGGATGGTAAGGAGAACGCGCAAATGAATCACGGAGTTGTGCGGAAGATTGCCGCAGGGTCGGCGGTTTTGTTGATGTGCGTGGGCGCATGGAACAGTAACGCGCGTGCAGGGCAAGCGGGCAAAGCGTCCGGCTTTGCGGAAGCTGAGCGCGCGGTCACCAAGCTGGAGCAGGAATGGTTTGCGATTCAGCAGGCGAATGACTGGGCAAAGCTTTCGAAAATGATTTCTGACGATTTTGTGATTGTGGATTCGGATGGGAGTCTGGGAAATAAAGAGACGATGGTGACCGGTTACAAGGAAGAGGCGCCACGGGTGATTAGTCTGAAGATGCAGGTGCTGGTGGCACATGCGGTAGCAACAAACACGGTGATCGCGAGCGGCCTGGATGACATCACGACCAAAGGCAGCAACGGAGCGCCGACGCATCGCTATGAACGGTTCATTGATACTTGGATTTTGCGCGATGGGCGGTGGCAGTGCGTGGCGGAGCAGATCACGCTGGCCAAGCCGTAGGAGAAATTCTTGTAGGAATATTCCTTGAATACGGTGCAGCCACACGCGTATTACATTGTCGCGATGTGTTTTTCTCCCCTATCCACGTATGCTTTAGACACAGCAACGCAATTCATGAAGGAAGCGACCGAGCATCCGTAGATGGTTTGACGCTCGCAGCGAAATGGATTTTAGGCGTGTTGCAGGAACTCGGTTTTGTATTTTGGGGCGAGCGCCTGGGCTTTGGCTCTGAATTCTGCCTGGGCTTTGTCGTCGAGTTTGGGCGGAGCTGTAGTACGGGTGGCGACCGGGGCGCCGACTTGCGCGAAGAACTCTTCCTGGCCTGCGGTTGAGCAAATGCAGAGGAGGCGCGCCGGTTTTTCGCTCGCGTTTCGGAACTGGTGCGGGGCGTTGGCGGGGATGTGAATGGTCTTGCCCGCGGTTACGATGGACTTTGCGCCACGAAAGATGGTCTCAATCTCGCCTTCGAGAACAACGAACGATTCTTCGAAGTCGTGGCGGTGGGGAGGCGGTCCGCCTCCAGGCGGAACGTGCATGTCGATCAGGCAAAAGCGGTCAGCGGTGTCCTTGCCGGTTAGAAGTGTGGTGTAGGTATCGCCAACCAGTCCGATGTGCGGCAGGTTGCGATCCTCTGCCTGGCTGGCGACGAGGTTGCGCTGCGGATCGTCGGGCGGAACGGAACTTGCGGATTGCGCTGCGCTGTGTGGTTTAGTGCTCATTGTTTTCTCCCGGAATGAAATACGCGACGAAGTACCCGTGCGCATTTTTAAAATCAGACAACAAGAGTGTTGTGACTAGCGGCGGCCGGCCCAGGCCATGCCGTCAGGTCCGCCGCCGGCATCTATGTGCGCGGTGACTTGCAGGGATTTTAAGTCAATGGCGACGACGTAGTTGTCGGGCGTACAGGCGACGAATGCCCGAGAGCCATCTGGCTGCATCTGGATTCCGGCGGCGCCGTGACCCACTGGGACCCGTTTGATTTCCTTGCGGACGGCGGCATCGAAAACCACGACGTCCGGACTGCGAAGAGCCGACACCAGTACCAATTTGCCGTTGGGCGTAAATTTGAGCCGATTGGCGCCGCGAACATTGGCAGCGAGCGTTTGTGTAACGCTCTTTTGTGCGGCGTCGATGATGGAGATTGTGCCGTCCTGCGCATTGGCTACCCAAATTTCCTTGCGATCAGGAGAGACGTCGAATCCTTCAGAGCCGTTGCCAACCTTGATGACGCTCTCATTCCAGTCTTCGCGAGGCGGGCTGGACGGCGCAGCGTTTGCAGCTGCGTTCGGCGAACGGTTTTCGGAACTTTCGATGATGCTGACGGTGCCGGAACTGACATTGGTGGTGACGATGCGCTTCACATCCGGCGCAACGTAAATCATGTGAGTGCGATTTTGGCCGGTGCCTAAAATCCAATCGACTTTGCTTGAGGCCGGATCATAGCTGCCGATGGCTTTGGCGGCTTCGGCGGTGAACCAGACTTTACCGCCAACGAAATCGAGACCGTGGGGGCCACGAAGCGGGCCGAGATCGATGGTATTGAGCAGAGTCTGCAAGGCGACATCGACGGCGGTAAGTGTGTTGTAAGCGCCGCCACCGTAGTTTGAAACGTAGGCGGTGTTTCCGTCGGAGGATGCGATGACTTCGTGGGGATCATTGCCCACCGGAATGCGCGCGAGAACTTTGAGCGTGGTGGGATCGACGATGGCTACGGTGTGATCTTGTTTGGAGAGGACGAGGAGGGATTCACGAGGCGTGGTCTGGGCGAGGAGCGCGGTGGATTGGGCGAAAGTCAGGAAAGAAACAGTTGCGATACCGACTGCTAGTTTGGCAAGCATGAGGTCCTCGTGCGATCCGGGCGAGAATGTATTGAATTTAGCACGCAATCAAAAGACGGAGAAAGGATAACGCGGAGCCGCAGTTCACAGAGAAAGACAGCAAAGGAAAGAGCGGCGGTTGAAATCTTGCCTTCGTGGGGCACAACGAGTCGCGCCCTACTGAAAACTACATTCAGGGTAAGGGATCGAAGACTACTGTGGGTTGGTAGGTGCGGGGGACCACGGCTTCGGCTATGGCGATTAATTTTTGCTGCTGGTTGAAGACGCGGAGGCGTGGCGGTTTGGCTTCGCCTGAGTCCAGTTGCGTGGTAGCACCCGGAGGTGGTTCGGTGCGGCCGGGCTGGAGTTGCGAAAGAGTGATGGTGAATTTGGAGCCGTGGCGGACGCGCTTTTCGACTACCGGGAGGACATTGACGCTGGGGAAATTGGGCAGGAGATGTTCCAGCTTAATGAGGCAGGATTCGAATTTTCCGTTGCGTGAAGCTTCGGCCACTTCTTCGAGCTTGAGCGCCTGATCGAGGGAAAATTCGCCGACCGCGGTGCGGGAGATTTCTGTGAGGTGCGCGCCGCAACCGAGTTTTTCCCCCATTTCGTGGGCGAGGGAGCGAATGTAGGTGCCGGAAGAACATTCGATTACGAAACGCGCGATAGTTCCTTCGATTTCTACGAGGCGGTATTCGAAGACTTCCACTTCTACCGGCTTGAGTTCCACTGGCAGATTTTTTCTGGCCAGTTCGTAGGCGGGTCGGCCGTGAATTTTTTTGGCTGAGTAGATGGGTGGCATCTGGGCGAAGAGGCCGACGCGTTCGTTGGCTAATTTTTCGAGAGTGCCGCGATCGAGAACGGGAGGATGGTCCGGACCTTGCGCCTGGCCCTCGGAATCGTAAGTGTCGGTGGCAAAGCCGAAACGGAAGCCGGCGGTGTAGCGTTTACGGCGGCCGGTGTAGAACTGGACGAAGCGGGTGGCGCGTCCGAGGAGCAGAACGAGGACTCCCGTGGCTAGCGGATCGAGCGTGCCAAGATGGCCGATCTGGCGCATTCCGGCGAGGTGACGGACGGCGTCGACGATGTCGTGCGAGGTTTTGCCTTGTGGCTTGTCGATGACGAGAGCGCCGTCGAAGGGCGCGGGTTGTGGTTTGCGGGGCATGGAAGGATCAGTGACTGGTGAAAAGTGACTGGTGGCCGGCGGCGCGCGATCGATACGTGAGCTGCGCACGGTCGGAATTGGAAATCGCAAGTGGAAAATTCAAAGGGACGAGAAAGATGTTGCTGCACCCGTGAGCAGTCGAACGCGTCATGATGTGGGCGGGGAGTCCTTCTTCATTTCTTTGAGGATTTGATCGATGCGTTCGGTGTACTCCTGGGAATTGTCGAGAGTGAAGTGGAGTTCCGGGACGCGGCGCAGTTGCAGGCGTTCGATAATTTCGTGGCGGATGAAGTTGGCGGCGTGTTCGAGAGCTTTGATGGCGCCTTTTTGTTCGGCTTGAGTGCCTCGCGCGCCAACCAGGACGCGGGCGTGACGCATGTCCTGGGCGATGAGGACTTGATTGACGACGACAGAAATTTCCAGGCGCGGGTCCTTTAATTCGCCGGCGAGCATGGCATTGATTTCGTGGGCGATTTCTTCGCCGATACGTTCGTGACGATGGTTGACGGTGGTCATGTTGGCCTGCGCGATGGCGAGGACATAAACATTATGAATTGTTTTTTAGCGTAATGGAAATGCTGGCACAAGAGAGTGGCGAAGAAAAATGCTTCGGCCGGGGTTGAAACCCGAGGCTACCACCGCAGAACAAAAGTCAGATGCACCGGCTGAAGGCCGGCCGCTACAACTGCCCGAGTAAAACAAAACGCCGGCATCCGAACTCTTGTGAGTTAGAGGAAATCTACGGAGTGATCTACCAGGATGGGGCCCAGCAGGCGTTCGGCTTCGCGCAGGACGTGTTGCAGGGACTCTTCGACGTGTTGTTCGGCATTGGAGAGAGTGACGATGCCGATGGTGGAGGATTGCCAGACGTCCTGAAAATCCAGTTCGGCGACGGCGACGTTGAATTTGCGGCGGAGGCGGTCCTTGAGGCTGCGGAGGATTTGGCGCTTGTCCTTAAGGGAGTGGGCATCCGGGAGGCGGAGTTCGAGAGTGAGGAGGCCTACGGGCATTTCAGAAGAGAAGTATAAGAGTGTAAGAGCGCAAAAGTGCAAACGCGATGCGGCTCAAATACTGCTCAATTTGAACGAACTTAACGGCGGGCGGCGCCGACTTGCGCGGCGGCTTCCGCGCCGCTCACTTTTTGAATGCTGAAGGCTTCCAGTATGTCGCCGATTTTGACGTCGTTGAAATTGGAGATGCCTACGCCACATTCGAAGCCGGTGCGAACTTCGCTGGCGTCGTCCTTGAACCGTTTCAAAGAGCTGAGTTTGGAAGTGTTGATGACGACGCCGTCGCGAATCACACGTATTTGCGCCTGGCGGTTGAGGACGCCATCGGTTACGTAACAGCCGGCGATAGTGCCGGCGCCCTTGACGCGGAAGGTGTTACGAACTTCCGCGCGGCCGAGGTAGCTCTCCTGGAAGACTGGTTCGAGCAGCCCTTCCATCGCTTTTTTAATTTCGTCGGAAACTTCGTAAATGATTTTGTGGGTGCGAATGTCCACGCCCTCTTGCTGAGCGAGGTCGGCGGCTTTGCGCTCGGGGCGAACACCGAAAGCGATGATGATGGCGCCAGAGGCGGACGCGAGCAACACGTCGTTTTCGCTGACTGCGCCTACACCGGACCCGATAATCTTGAGTTTGACCTGGTCGGTGGAAAGCTTCGGCAACATTTCGCTGAGAACTTCGACCGAGCCCTGCACGTCGGCCTTGATGACCACGCCGAGTTCTTTCACTTCGCCGGTCTTCAACTGCTCGTGCAGCTGATCGAGAGTGATGCGGCCGCCGGCGCTGGCGCGGAGTTGCGCATCGCGTTGCTTGCCTTGGCGATAATCCACGATGTGGCGAGCCTTGGCTTCGTCGGTGACCTGGAAATGGTCGCCCGCTTCTGGAACGCCTTGCAGGCCGAGGACTTCGACGGGAGTGGACGGTCCAGCTTCTTTTATGGAGCGGCCATGATCGTCGAAAAGAGCCCGCACTTTACCGAAGACTGCGCCGCAGATGAAGAAGTCACTGGCCTTGAGCGTGCCGTTTTGAATAAGGATGGTGGCGACTGGGCCGCGGCCTTTGTCCACGCGAGATTCGAGGACGGTGCCACTGCCTGGCGCGTCTGGATTGGCTTTGAGTTCGCGCAAATCGGCTACGAGCAGAATAATTTCCAGCAGGCGATCGAGACCCTTTTTCTGTTTGGCGGAAACTTCGACGAATTCCGTGTCGCCGCCCCATTCCGCGGGCATCAGCCCGAGATCGCTGAGCTGGCGCTTGACGCGTTCCACTTGCGCTTCGGGCTTATCGATTTTGTTGATGGCCACGATGATGGGAACGTTGGCGGCTTTGGCGTGGTCGATGGCTTCCTTGGTTTGCGGCATGACTCCATCGTCCGCAGCGACGACCAACACCACGATGTCGGTAACTTTTGCGCCGCGCGCGCGCATGCGAGTGAAGGCTTCGTGGCCGGGAGTGTCAACGAAAACCACCGCACGATCGTTGACCTGAATTTTGTATGCGCCGATATGCTGAGTGATGCCGCCAGCTTCGCCTGCAGCTACGTCTTCTGAACGGATGGCGTCCAACAAACTGGTTTTGCCGTGGTCGACGTGGCCCATGACGGTGACGACAGGCGGACGCGGCTTGAGATTTTCCTTGGTCTCTTCCTTGGCGACCTCGAGCATCATTTCGTCTTCGAAAGAGACGACGGTGACGACACCGTTAAACGATTCGGCAAGCTGGGTTGCAGTGGGCGAATCAAGAGCCTGGTTAATGCTGGCGAAAATGCCTTTGTCGAGCAGAACTTTCAGAAGTTCTTTGGCGCGAACGTCGAGTTTCTCGGCGAGCTCGCGAATGGTAATGCCCTCGGTGATCTGAATGTCGCGTGGGGCGCGGGGCTCAGGCGGAGCGATCGGCATAACGGAACGGCGATCGCCTGCACCGGGACGTTGCCGGGTTGGATGTAGCTTGCGCTCACCTTCCATCTCGCGCTTATCGGCGCCGGGACGCTGGCGTTGCGTGGGGCGGCGAGTATAGAGAGGCTTGCCGGGCTCGGCGCGAGACGGCATTTTGTCCGGCGGCGGAGCGGGAAGCATGCCTGGCCGGCCGGGTTGGCGCGGGCCAGGACGCGTGCCGGACGGAACTGCGCCGGGACGCTGGCCGTACGGACGATTTTGCGGACCGCCAGGGCCACCAGGCCCGGTAGGACGAGGAGAATAGGGGCGACCTTGCCCGCCGGGTCCACCTTGTTGCGGACGCATCGGCTGATTCGGCCGCATGGGCTGGCCGGGACGTGGGCCGCTCGGACGATCACCGGACGGCAAAGGACCACGATTGCCGGTTGGCATCGGTCCGCGATTTCCGGTTGGAAGAGGGCCGCGATTCCCGGTCGGCAAAGGACGTTGGGGCTGAGTGCCGGTGCCGGGTCGCGCGGAAGCGCCAGCCGCAGGCCGGGCGGCTCCTGGCTGACCCGGCCGTTGTTGGCCGGGCGAGACGGGACGCTGTGAAGGCGCAGCGCCGGGTGTACCTTGGGCGGCTGGGCGTAAGGGCTGTCCGTGTGGAGTTGGCTGAACTGGTTTGGGTGCGGATGGTGCTTGAGCCTGAGGCGCAGCCGGAGCGGATGGACGTTGAACTGTTGGAGCCGCAGGTCGAGCGGCGACTGGCGCGGCAGGAGTCTGGGCTGAAGGAGCGACCGGCGTCGGCGCCGGTTTCGGCGGTCCGGCTGGCGCGGAAGCGGCGGGTGCTGGTGGCGTTTGAGTCGGCGGAGCTTGGTACGGAGCAGTTGGCGGAACAGCGGGCACAGCAGGCTTGGCTGCCGTTGGCGGGACAGGAACTGCGGGCGCAGGGACGTGGGCCGGAGCGGCAGGCGCAGCGGAAGGCGGCGCAGCGACGGCCGGAGGAGCAGCAGGCCTCTGACGAGCAGCTCTTGCAGCGGCCTCGCGAGCCTGTTTCTCAGACACTGCGGCGGACTCGGCGGCTGCGTCAGCTTGCGCTTGCCCCTGAATGGCGCCGCGAACTTTTTCGGCAACATCGACCGGTATCGAGCTGGAGTGAGTCTTTTTCTCCGTAACCCCGAAGCCTGGCAGAAGGTCAATGATGGCCTTTGCTTTGACTTCGAGCTCACGGGCCAGCTCGTTAATTCGAACTTGATTGGCGTCGGTCATTAGTTCTGTTTGGGTCACCTGTTACTCTGAACTTTTCTCTTCGTGTTTTTCTGAAAGCGTTTTCGCGTCGCTTGCCTCGGGTACATCAGAGGTCGGCTCGGATTCCACTGCTGGTTCGCCGGCCGTTTCCGGAGGCAATTCGGTCTGTACTACTTCGTTGGCGGAGGCTTCTTCGGTTTGCGAAGTTTCTTCCGTTTGAGAAACGGGAGATTCGGCGCCAGCGGTTTCGGATGTGTCGGCTCCGGCTGATCCGCGTTCTGTTGTTTCGGGCGCAGCGGTCTCCGAGTCCGCTTCCGCCGCAACCTCACCCTGAGCAACTTCGCCCTCAGCAGTTTCTCCCTCGGCGGATTCGCCAGTTTCGGCGGAGCCTTCTGTCGCAGTCCCGCCACTTTCGTAGAACTGATTGACGGCCTGGTAGATCTTGTCCACCATTTTTTCGCCGATGCCGGGAATCTCCATGAGCTGTTCGGGCGTCATGCCGGCTAGTTGTTCGAGCGAAGTGATGCCAGCGGCTTCGATTTTTTCGATGGTCTTGGGGCCGACACCTGCCAGCGCGGTGAGCGGTGTGGTGGGCGCGGTCAGAGCCGTCATCTGCTCTTCGATTTCGCGGCGCTTTTCTTCTTCGCTCTTGATATCAATGTCCCAGCCGATTAATTTGCTGGCGAGGCGTACGTTCTGTCCTTTTTTTCCAATCGCCAGCGAAAGCTGCGAATCTTCCACGATCACTTCGAGCTTGTGGCTTTCCGGATCGGTGATTTGCACGCGCGTGACTTTTGCCGGGCTCAGCGCTTTTTGCGCGAAGGCTACGGTTTCTTCGCTGTACGGAATGATGTCGATTTTTTCGCCGCGCAGTTCGCGGATGATGGATTGAACGCGCATACCCTTCATGCCGACGCAGGCGCCGACCGGATCGACGTCCTTGTCGCGGCTGAACACGGCGACCTTGGTGCGTTCGCCGGATTCACGCGCGGCGGCGCGAATTTGCACCGTGCCGTCGTAAATTTCCGGAACTTCCATTTCAAACAGGCGTTGTACTAAAGCCGCATCCGCGCGGGATACGATTACTTGCGGACCTTTGGCGGCGCGGTCCACCATACGAATCACAACACGGAGACGTTCGCCGATATTGTATGTTTCCAGCTTGGACTGTTCGCGCTTGGGCAAACGAGCTTCGGTACGGCCCATGTCTACGATCAGGTCGGGGCCTTCGGCGCGCTTGACGATTACCGTTACAAGTTCGCCGACACGAGTGTGGTATTCGTTGAAAATCGTGTCGCGCTCCGCTTCGCGCACTTTTTGCAGGATGACCTGCTTGGCGGTCTGCGCAGCGATGCGACCAAGCACATCGGTGGGCTTGGTGGTCAAAATTTCCGTGCCGACTTCGGCCCCGGGGTTTTTGCGGCGAGCATCGGTGACGCTGATTTCGCGCGTGGGGTCGGCAACTTCCTCGACCACGGTCAGTACGGAGAAAACATCCACCTGACCGGTTTCCGAGTTGAACTTGCCGCGCAAGTCCTCTTCGGTCTTGTAATACTTGCGAGCGGCGACCACCATCGCATCCTCGATCGCGGACACCACGATTTCCGGCTCGATATGCTTCTCTCGGCTGAGCATTTCAATCTGTTGATAGAGCAAATTCGCCATAATGCATTCCCGGACTGAGAAATTCTCCTAACTGCTGCCGGACTGAATTCCGGCACTATAAACCGCTAAAAGCACCGGCCTGAACGACCGGCCACTACAAATTCGCACCCGCGCGAATTCCGAGGCCGCTGCGGCAAAATTGCCGCAACTGCTGCGCGAGCGCGCCAGAGAAACTTGGGCCGCCACGACTACATGTCTCAGGGTCGCAACAACGAACCCTGAAACCCTGACGCAGAGTGTGGACTAAAACTCGACGACGAGGTGCGCCTTACGAATGAGGGCTAGCGGCACGGCAACCGTGCGCGGAGTCTTGCCTTTCAACTCCAACTGGACGCTGTCGCTCACAACGCCCGCAAGACGGCCCTCAAAAAACTTCATTTCATCCACCGGTTCATCCGTCCAAACCTTGGCCGCGCGCCCGGTGAATCTCACGTAATCCGCGGCTTTCTTTAGAGCGCGATCCATTCCGGGAGAACTGACTTCCAGGACGAAACCTGGCCCGGGCACCAATTCCTCGACATCGAGGATAACGCTCAACTGCTTGCTGACCCGCTCACAATCCGCATGAGAGATCTTCGGATACGGGTCGGGTGCCTGGTCGCCGTTCTCATCCCCAACCGAAGAATCCGTAAAGTGCGATTCACCGACGGAAGCAGGAAGGCGATCGATGTACACCCGCAGGAAGCGCTGTTTGCCGATTTTCCACTCGACGTCAACGACTTCCAGCCCTTCCGAGCGCGCTACCCGCTCGGCGGCTTCGCGAATTTTTTCCAACTGCAAGCAGAGACTCCCCGACCTAGGCCGGTTTTATGCCCACCAACTTCGTGCCAGGGCAACTACAAAGCCTGAAGGCGTTTCCAAATCAGAGTTCGCAAGTACAAACCCTGAGGGCGTTTTCCGAATCAGGGTTTGCAAGTACAAACCCTAAAACTCAGCCGGCCCAACAAAAAAGTGGGCTTGCGCCCACCCAGTCGTGCGACCCGATACAGAGCGAAACCAAAGTATATGCCCAGGGCAAGACAAAAGCAAGGCACAGGGTCCACGGCAATTTCGAACCTAAATCTAAGCGAAATCGCGTCTCGTCCGAAACGTTCGAACGAGACGCGGTGAAAGCGAAAAAAGCCGGGCTATTACGGTTTCGGTGGCGCGGTGGTGGAAGTGGGCTTCGGTGCCGTGGAAGCAGGCTTGCTCGCCGCGGGTTTGGCAGTGGTGGCGGATGCCTTGGCTGGATACGCCTGATCGTAAAGCTTGACGATGTCGGCCGTGACGTCGATGCCGTTCGAAACATAAATCGGAGCGCCCTGTGCCGACGAATCAAAAATGGCGATGTAAGCGTTCTCTCTGGCGTAGCGATCCAGAACATCCATCATTTTGCGGCCGATGCGATCGATCACTTCCTGCTGCGAGGCGTTGACGTCCTCTTGATAATCTTCCTTTTTGCGTGTCAGTTGCTTTTGCAGCGATTCGCCCTGACGTTGCAAGCGGGCAGCCTCCTCCGGGCTCAACTTGTCGCCGTTGGCTTGCAGCCGCTGGCTGATATCTGCGAGCTGCTTGTTCAGATTCTCAAGCTCGGTTTGCCGCGAAGTGAATTGACCCTGCAGTTCGCCTGAGGCTTGTTTCCCTTCCGAGGTGGCAACGATGGCCTGGCGAACATTCAGGACGCCGACTTTGCCGGTGCTGCTTGCGGTTCCCGCTGATGACGGCGCTGACTGCGCGACGATCGATGCCGCACCGATCAGGCTGGCCGCTGCGAGGGCGGCGGAAAGATACATCTTGTTCACTGTAGTCTCCTTGTTGTGAGGAAGCGCTGAGCGCCTCCTTTTGCGCCAATCGGAATTGGCAAAATCCTTTATCCAAGACTCTTGTTCACGCTCGTCCCTGCGGGGATTCGCGGGCCCCGTACAAACTGAAAAGTATAGCCGAGGCTAACCTTCCCAAGCAACGGCAAAGCGCATATTTAGCGGCAGACGAAGCAGGAAAAGCTCTGCCTTATGCGATGCGCGGACCAGCGGCTTGCGTTGTACCCCACCGGTCTCAATCTGTTCGGTGCCGATCAGTTCGGCACAGGGAAAATCAAAACGCGATTGTTCGCCTGATCGGCAAGCACAGCCAGATTGGTGAACTGGTCGATGGCGACGCCGAACTGCGGCGAACCGCCAAGTCCGAAGGAGCTGCGAGTCTTAAACGGACTTGAAAGTGTGTCAATGATCGAGATGGTCTTGCTGGCGGAATTGACGGTCATGATGCCGCCAGTTTGCGGGTTGATCGCCAGAGAAGTTGGATTGATTCCGACGTGTACGGAAGTGCTGGCGCCGGTATCCGGATTGAAAGTCGTGACGACGTTGCCGCCACTCGAGGTGGCGTAGAAAAGCGTCGGCGACACGCTGGGATTGAAAACGACTCCAGTGGGTGTCGAAGTCACCGAACCCACAGCAGCAGTGGTGCTCTTTGCCGGTGATTGCCCGCCCAAATCGATGGCATCGAGAACGCCAATTGGCGACGAGCCGCTGATCAATTGCAATGCTGTCACCACGGCCAAGCCGTTGTTGTTGGTGCCGCGATCCGGGTCAATAGCGACCGCGATAGGCGATGTGTCAATGGCGATCGAGATGGAACTAAGCGTCGTTGGCGGCGTGGGGTTGGCAGTTGTTGGCACCAGCAGAGCAAGATTAAGTTCGGAAACAGTGCCGCTGCCCGTGTTAGCAATCAGGGCGGTGCCAGTTCCTTCGTCAATAGCAACTCCGGTGGGCGATGTGCCGACAGTGACGTCTGGTACCTTCTGTGTGCTGGTGAGCAAATTCAAAACGGAAGCGGTGCCAGCGGTGTTGTTTGCCACCACGGCCACACCGAATCGCGGGCTTACCGCGACTCCCTGCGGGTCACTGCCGGTGGGAATCGAAGATTTGATGGAGCCGAAAGTGGGGCTCTGCGGATTTATATCGATGACAGAAATATTGTTGCAACCGCTGTTACTGACCACCGCGATGGGTGAAAAAGCCTGGCCCGGCAACTGATCGGCAATGGCCACGGAGCTTGGCTGCGGTGTGGCGCAGACCTTAGTCAAGTCCACTGCCTTTATTACGAAAAAGTCAGTCGCATTGGACTTCACGCCGTTGCTGACAACATCCACGGCGTAGCGATGCGGGGCGGACAGGAAAAATGCCGGAATCGTAAAATCAATCTCGCGGCCGTTGGCGGCGATATTGGTGATACTTCCGCCCTGCGAAGTGATATCCACGCTATCGAGCTGGACGGAGCTATTGTTCACGAAACCGGAGCCGAAGATTTTCACACCGGCGAGGCTGGTGCTTGAAGTCAGCGTTCCTTGCGGCATCACTGCCCCGGAAATTCCGCCAATCAAGGCGCCGGCAACGGTAGGCACCTGAAGTTCCGTGATCTCAACCGGCTTCAAAGTCGTAGCAGAAGTGGGTCCAAGGTTTACGATTTGGATCTTTCCGGCAATGGGATCGACGACGAACGCCTGATTGGTGGCCGGATCCACGGCCACGCCACCGAAGACGGTCAGGTTTTGCGGAGCGCCGGCGACGGTCACCGGAACAACCGGTAGGGTCTGCAAGCTACCGCTTCCGAGCTGAACAACCGCATAACGGGCTTGCGTTACCGGATTCGAAACGGAGATTTGGTTCAGTTGGGGATTGTAAGAAACCAGTGAATTCGAGTAGGGCTGGAAAGCAACCGAGGAAGTTCCCAGCAATTCCGGAGCATTCGCACAGGTGGTCGTAAAAACCGTGCATCCTTGCGGCCCGGTCGTGCTGCCGTTTCCCGAATGGAAAGTGATGGACGAAACGGACTGATCGAGTGAATTGAGCAAGTCAATCTGCGGACCATTGATTCCAGTGGCGTTGGCATCGGCAATGGCAGCGGTGCGGGTAATGGGATTGATGGCGATCCCTTGCACGGTCTGACTGATTGCCACGGTGGTGTTCGGGGCACCGAAAAATGCAAAGGCGGTGTCGGGGCTCTGAGTCGGGATGGCAGAATCATTCACGGTCGAACTCAGCGCGTAAGTGAAACTGTTGTTATTCAGAACGCTTTGAATGGTGAATATGCCATTGAAATTGGTGCCGTTTGTCGTGCCAGCGGGAACGTTTTGGATTAGAACTGAACCGGGATTTCCGGGATTCAGTGAAAGCGTCTGGCCGGAAGGGATGTTCAGCGTAACCGTCACCAGGCCAGAACTTAAAGTCACGTTGGCGATCGTAAAGGCAGACGAACCTTGCGTAACGTCAACACCCTGAATAAATCCCTGGCCGCCCGGAGTAACCAGCGCCTGATGCTGGTGCGGAATCATCGCAACCTGCGGGAATTGGCCAGTATTCAGAGTGACCTGCGCGTGGATGCAAGGCGGAGTGGCGCTGGTCAGGCTGGGCAAGCAAGGCATCGAGTCCTTGTTCAGATCCAGGAGGAAACCGATTTTCGCGGTGGTTGGGTTCGCGGTCGAAGAGTAGGCAACGATGGCGTTGTTGGTATCGGAATCTACCCCGACCGAGTAAATCAAAGGTGTGGGCGTGAAATCGGGCGGGATTAGGCTGCTAAATGAAATGGTGAGGGGATAGGTGACTCCTGGCGCTCCTGAACCCGCAGGGACATTGCCTGCGGCATCAGGAATCTGGAACACCGTAACGACTTGATCCTGGAAACTGACTACAGCGACAGTGTGATTTGCCTGATTAATGGAGAGGCTGGACGGTTTGGTCACTGAAGCGGTGCCGAGACCGCCGGAAACCGGGGTGAGAGAGCCACTGCCGATGCTGAAAAATTGCACCTGGTCTGAAGAAGTCTCCGCAACAGCTAGAACTCCCAACCTTGTATCAATATCAATTGCGCCTGGATTGGTGCCTGCGTTGGTTCCTGAACCAACCAGGGCTGGAGGGGTTACGGAGTAATCCGGGAAAACGGCGATGTTGGTCACCGACGGATTGTTCTGCGCGGGAAGCGGCGGGGTAGTTCGCGCTACCGAGAGGGGATAAAGGCCGGGTGAGGAGCTTATGGCGCTGGGTGGAAAAGTAAGATTAAGTTGGCGCGAAAAACTGGACAGATCGGAGCTTTGGACCAGGGCGTTGCCATTGAACGTGGTCAAGGCAAGCTGGCCGTCATTTCCAAAATAGCCGCCGTCCACGGCGAGATTCAATTCGTTTCCGGTACCGTTTTGCGGGAAGCTATCTGGAAGACTGGCAACGCTGGTCGGGCGAACCGGAACTACCGTGATAGTAAACGGCCCGGCACCTTTTGTTACCGGTTCCGCAGGATCCATGACCGACACAGTATAGGTGTCCGCTGTGGCAAGATTCGCAGCTGTTAATTGTATCCGGACTCCGGTGGACGCTGGATTGGTCACGCTGGAAGTGGGAATCGGGAAAAGCACTTTCATTTGTCCGGTGCCGGAATTGATGTTGATGTTGTTTCCGGAAGTCGCGCCGGTTAGCGTGATGGAGGACGAAGAGGAAATAAACGGTGCATCCAGATAGATGTTATAGAGCGACGCACCCTGCGGCGCGATGGTCGGCGAAACACCGTTAAAAGTAATGGGTCCGCCCTGAATGATGGTGATAGTACCGATCGTGAAACGCGTAGTGTCGGCTTTGGAGGTGGCCACGATAGTGAGAGCCGCGGTGGTTGGAACCGTGGACGGTGCGGTGTATGTGGCAGAGGTGTTGGCGGCTCCTGCAGTGATGGTTCCGCAAGCTGGGCTGCATGTGGTAAGAGAAGGAAAAGGAATTGTATTGGTCGGAGTTCCCTGAGTGATCAGGAAGGTGACGCCCTGCGTCTGCAAATCGTTGGTGAGATTGACGTTGAAAATCTGTTGTTCACCGGTGGGAACGGTGGCGGTGGCCGGAGTAAGACTAACCGAGATGCCGGAATCCAGAGTCAGTGTCGCGGGTGTGGTTTTCGCCTTGGGGTCCTCAACCGAAGTCGCAGTGATAATAATCTGAAGCAGGGGGAACTTTGTTGGATCGGGAACCTTGTTAGGCGCAGTGTAGATGACCGTGGTGTTGGTCGAATTGGCGGGAATGTTTCCGGTGTCTGAGGTGCAAGGAAGTGCCGTGGCGGTGGTGGCTTTGCCGGTTGAATCTACCGTAGTGGTGGTGAAGGTGCACGCCCAGGTCACGTTGAGATTGGTCGCGCCGCTTACCAGCGAGGTCAAGGTAAGGGACTGGGACACGATGACCGTTGCTGCGGAGGGGCTGACCGCGACCGTAACCACGTTGGTGTTGCTGCTGCCGCCGCAACCGGCAATGGCCAGCGCGAAGATTGTGCTGAGGCTCGGCCACAGCCTGAAAAAAGAATTTCTATCCTTCATCACCACGAGAACCCCCAAATTCCGCGCCAGCCGCCGTAGCGGTTCACACGGTTTTACCGACATTTATCCGGAAGACTGTCCGGTACTTCGGAATCCCCAAAAACTTGGCCAAAACATAGGCGTCAGAACGTTCTGCTGACGGTGAAGCGGAACGTTGTGGCCGGTTCGAAATAGTTCAGGCTGCCCGGATTGTTCTGGATCAAGTTAATCTGCGGCTCGACCTGGAACTTGAAAACCGTGGGGTCCAGATTGGCGCGCAAGAAATCTATTTCGCTTTTTTCGATAAATGGCGACTGCGCCACGATGGTCTGATGCAAGCGGTGCACGTTATACGCATAGTAAATCCGGAAAGGAGCCTGCACGATGGGCAATCTAACTACAAATTCAATGCCGGCGGAGCCGCGCAAGCGGAAGTTGGTTCCCGATTCGATCGGCAACTGGGCGCTGATCTTGGCATCCGGAAACTGGCAAACCAGGCTAATCGGCGGCAATCCCGTGCAGCCATTCTGCGAGGACAGCGCGGAAGGATCGAGTCTCAGTCCGCTGCGGTTGGATATGCCGTTGGTGCCACCGTCAAAGAACAGCGCGGCTTGAACCGGCCCGACAATTGGAATGCGGTATTCAATGTTGCCGAAACCCTGCAGGTCTCCACCGGGTAGAGTTGCGGTATACGTCAAAACCGGAATTGTGAAGGAGCGTAGCGCGCCGCCCGAGGCGGGATCGTTATAGAAAATGGTTTGCGCGCTGGCGGTCGGAATGAAGGTAACCGGCGAAATCGAACGGATATCATAACCGCGGATGTCGTTTTCGCCGCCCATGTAAAAGCGATTGAACGGCGGTATTTCCCTGCCGCCATAACCGGCGATATAGGCAACCTGGGCATGCAATCCCAGAATATTCCGGCGCTTCTGCATCGGCTTGAACTTCTTGAATTCCAGTACGTTGGTAATGGTGTTGACGTTGCCGCCGATGGGGCCGCCGGTAAACGCCAGCGAGTAGAAAAGGCTCTTCCCTTTTGTCGGCTCCTGCGGGTTGTCGATATTGTTATAAGAGACCGTCGGCGTGATGGTACTGGAAATGATGCCGTTGAGGGCGCTGGGTCCGGCAAAACTGCGGAATTGAATGGATTGAAAGAGCAGTTGCGAAGCATCGTTGAATGCTTCGATGTTCGTTCGCGTAAGACCATAAGTCAGCCCAACACGCAAAAACGAAAAACGCTTCACGGGATAGCTGGCGAACGCTGTGAAGCCGGTACTGTTCTGATTGTAATTCTGAATAAATTGCGGATTGATGCTGACGGACTGGCCGAGCAGCAACGCTTCCTGCTTGGCTTGGTTGAAGCTATAGCGGCTGGAGAAAACGGTGAAGCCGGTGGAAATCGGGCGGTCGAATAAATAGGGCTCGGTGAAGCCGAACTGCAAGCTCCTCTGCAAACTGCCGAATTGCGCGGAGAAGGTAAGCGTTTCGCCAAGTCCCAGAAAATTGTTGGTCTGATAGGTAAGTCCGATGAAGCCGCCAGCAAGCCCGCTGACACCGCCATTCAAGCCGATGGACTGTTTGCCTTTTTCGTGAACCTTGAGGTTCAGGTCGACTGTGCCTTCCTTGGTGTTGCGCTTGATTTCGACGGCCTTGTCTTCCTCGATCTTGTCGAAAAAGTTAAGCTGATTCAGCCGCAGAATGCTGATTTCCCACGCTCGCTTGTTGAACAGCTGGCCTTCATCGATCAGCAGCTCGCGGCGAATCACTTTGTCGCGGGTGGTGGTGTTCCCACTGAAGTCGATGCGACGGACATAGTATTGTTTCTGTTCATCGAACTTCAGAGTGAGATCGATGACCTTGGTGTCGTCGTGTAAATCGAAGTCCGGCTCAGGCGTGAAGTCGATGAACCCGTATTCACCATAGATGCTGGTGTAATCCTTCATCGCTTTACGTAGTTTGGAGACGTTGAAGATGTCTCCCTGTTTTACTGGAAAAGCGCCCTTCAGCGCTTCTACCTTAAGCGAAAGAGCCTTATCCGGGTCGGCGCTGACAATCTTCAACGTGCCCATGTGGTATTGCGGACCTTCTTCAATCGGAATGGTAATGTTTACGGCCTTGCCGGACGATTTTCCCAAAACTGGCACCGGCATGCCGAGCTTGTTATTCTGCGTGTCGATATTCTCCAGGATGGGTTCCTTGACCAGCACGTGAAAGTAACCGTTGTCCTGATACATTCCGCGGACGCCGACTTCCAGGTCTTCGTTCAGTTTGTCCCGATCGTAGGTCTTTGAGAGCACATTGATTTCTGTTATGTACAGAGGAATCTGGTACGGCCGGTCGTGCTTCATGGCGCGGATCAGCTTGCGATCGCTGAAGGCGTGGTTGCCAGTGAATTTGATCTTGCCAACCTTTACCTTCGGACCTTCTTCCACCTTAAAAATAAGAATGACCGCGTTGCTGGAGGCAATGCGTTCGTACTGCGGGCTGACTTTGGCAAACTGCCGTCCGTGTTCGCCCAGCAGTTCCTTGATGACCACTTCCGCTTTCTTGATCTTGGTGGGATCGAACTGGCTTTCCACGCTGAGGCCGACTTTGCGTTCCTTGAAACGATCCAGAATGTCCGACTCCGAAACGGAATGAATGTTGTCGTAGCGAATGCGCCGGATGATCGGACGTTCCTTCACTTCAAACACAATGATCTTGGCATTTTCGCGGTCGGGAGAATCTTCCACACGCAGCTTCACGTCCTCGAAAAATTGCGTGTTCCAGAGCGCCTGAAAATCGCGGCGCAACGTTTCTTCGTTATATGCGTCGTTTTCACGGCTAAAGATGCGCGCTTTCAGCGTATCGTTGCGCACCCGGCGGTTGCCAATGAAATCAATACGTTCGATGATCGTGGGTTTTTGTTGCTGCTGTGCTTCCTGCGGCTCCGCGGCGCGGCCCGGACGACTTTCCCGTATAACCACTTCGCCTGTCAGCAAATCCAATGAGGAGGTGATCAGGAACGAAACGGCGCCGTGCGACGCTTGCGAGGGGGACGGGCTATCTGAAGACGGCGATGCTCCCGAACGGGAATCACCTTCCGCAGCGAGAGGCCGGGCGTCCGCGAGACACAATAACATCGTGGCAAGACCCAAACCCAAGATTGGAAAAATCCCAAACGGAGAACAAACTTTTCTAAAAGCGGCCATTGACACGATCAAGGCCGCGCCCCCAAACCCAAGTTGTTTTTCTCCTGCCGGTCCACGATTGACCAAGCTTATAGTCACGCGTGAAAAACCGGTTCGCGGTTATACACGCTGCGGGCCAGCCCGTGCGTAGCTGAAGAACAGCCACGCGTGTTGGTGTCAGATTCGTTAGTGAATGACCGGGGTTGCCTCAACCACCGGACGGAACGCAAGAGCTTCCCCTGCGACATAAATCTGCAGCGTCGCAGGCCTTTGAATTCCACCCTGAATCAGCGCTTCGGAGAGCGGGTCTTCCACATATTTCTGAAGAGCCCTGCGCAGCGGCCGCGCACCGTAGCTGCGGTCTCCGCACGTCTTCTCCAAAATCCACTGACTTGCTTCCGGCGATAGTACAACCTGCACCTGCCTATGAATCAGCGTGTCATTCAGCTGGCCCACAAGCAAGTCGATGATGCGGAGCAAATCCTCATCACCGAGCGGATTGAAGATGATCACTTCGTCCAGCCGGTTGAGAAACTCCGGATTGAACGCCCGCTTCACTTCGTTCATCACCATGTCTTCCATGGACTTTGCACCCGCTTCGTCGGTGCCGCTCTGGAAGCCGATCCCGGTGCGTTTTTGCAAATGCCGCGCGCCGAGATTCGACGTCATGATAATGATCGTATTCCGGAAATCCACCGTGTTGCCCAAACCATCCGATAACTGTCCGTCTTCGAAGACTTGAAGCAGGATGTTGAAAACGTCTGGATGAGCCTTTTCGATTTCGTCCAAGAGGATAACCGAATATGGCGTCCGGCGCACGCGTTCTGTGAGCTGGCCCCCTTCTTCGTAGCCGACATAGCCCGGAGGCGCGCCGATTAGCTTGGAAACGGAATGTTTTTCCATGAATTCCGACATATCAAACCGCACCAGCGATTTGTCAGAGCCAAAAAGAAATTCAGCGAGGCGGCGGGCAACTTCGGTTTTGCCAACTCCGGTGGGACCGAGGAAAACGAAAGAGCCAACCGGACGCGCAGGCGATTTCAGTCCAGCGCGGCTCCGGCGGATGGCGCGGGCGAGTGCGGTGATAGCCTTGTCCTGGCTGATGACGCGCTTGTGCAGTTCCGGCTCGATACGTAGCAATTTCTGCTGCTCGTCTTCCTTAATGGAGGTGACGGCCACACCAGTCCAGCGCGAAACTACTTCTTCGATGTCCTCGCGAGTGACCACGCCGGTCGTTGCATCGTCCAGCTTGTAGCGATCGCGCAGACCGCGCAGCGTTTCCTTTTCCTTGCGTTCTTCTTCGGAGTAGAAACGCGCCTTTTCGAATTCGTGCGCGGCGATAGCGCTTTCCATGCGATGGGTGATGAACTTCACGCGCTTCTGCACTTCGCTGACTTCATCCGGTACCGTTGCCTGGCGCAATTTCACACGCGCACCGGCTTCGTCCATCAGATCAATGGCCTTGTCGGGCAGAAAACGGTCGGGAATGTAGCGGTTGGAAAGGTAAACAGCGTAGCGCATCGCTTCTTCGGTGTAGCTGACGGCGTGAAACTTCTCATAGCGCTCGCGCACACCGCTCAGTACCAGGATGGCTTCTTCTTCGTTGGGAGCGGGAACTTTCACGGATTGGAAACGGCGCTCGAGCGAACGATCTTTTTCCACCGACTTGCGGTATTCGCCGGGCGTTGTTGCGCCGATGCACTGAATTTCGCCGCGCGATAGCGCCGGCTTTAAAATGTTAGCCGCGTCGAGCGAGCCTTCCGCCGAGCCAGCGCCGACAAGTGTGTGCAACTCATCTATGAAGATGATGGAGTTTTGACTCTCCATCAATTCTTTCATGATGGTCTTAAGCCGCTCTTCAAATTGTCCGCGGTATTTGGTTCCGGCAACGATCAACGAGAGGTCCAGCGAGAGAATTCGCTTGTCTGCCAGGAATGGCGGCACGTCGCCGTCAGAAATTCGTTGCGCAAGCCCTTCGACGATTGCAGTTTTCCCGACGCCCGGTTCGCCGATCAACACCGGATTGTTTTTCGTGCGGCGGCACAGTATCTGGATTACCCGGTCCACTTCGCCTTCGCGGCCCACCAGCGGGTCCAGCGAGCCTTCCGTGGCTGCCTGCGTGAGATCGCGGCTGAATTCTGAGAGCAATGAAGTTTCTTTGGGACGCGCAGCCGCCGGTTTTTCGCCGGAAGTCCGCGCAAGTTCTTCGCGCAAAGCGGAAAGACGCAGCCCGCGCTCCATCAGAATTTCCGCGCCGAAGCATTTTTCCTCGCGCAGGATTCCTAGCAGCAGGTGTTCGGTAGCAACGTGCTTCACGCCGAGCCGTTCGGCCTCTTCCGCTGCCATGTTCAGGATGCGTTTGCATTCCGCGCTGAGCGGGACTTCCACCGAAGTGGAGATGCGTTCGCGGATGGTGATGCGCGCTTCGATCTCCTTGCGGATGGATTCGATCGAGCCCTGTTGCCGCAGAAAGCGATTGGCCAGGGCTTTGTCTTCGCGCATCAGGCCGAGCAAGAGGTGCTCAGTCTCGATGTATGGACTTCCGTACTGGCTCGCTTCATACCGCGCAAAAAAGATTACGCGACGCGCCTTTTCCGTGTAGCGTTCAAACACTTTAGCTCGTTTCTCCCAGTGGGTCCCTGCCCGCTAAAGACTGCCCCGGCTGAGATCCGGCAAAGTCCTTGCGAGTCTGCAGAACGCCGTGTTCCAGTCCCAGAATTCGATCGCAGCGTTGCGCAAGGGCAAGATTGTGCGTCGCAATCAACGACGTCAATCCGTGCGCGCGATGCAATCGCTCCAGCAACTCGAAAACGGCCCAAGCATTCCGCTCGTCCAAGTCTCCGGTAGGTTCATCCGCCAGCAGCACGCGCGGCCTGGTGACGAGGGCCCGGGCGATCGCCACGCGCTGCTGTTCCCCACCAGAAAGCTCTCCCGCGAGGTGCCCGGCGCGCTCCGCCAGACCTACTTCCGCGAGCCAATTTCGCGCCTTTTCCCGGCCTCTCGAAATAGACTCCCCGCGCAGCAGCAGCGGCATCGCTACGTTTTCTTCCGCCGTAAAATCCGGCAGCAACTGATGCCTTTGCCACAAAAATCCCACGACGCAATTGCGAAAATTCGAAAGCGCCGCTTCATCATTTGTTTCAATGTGTTTCGATTCGAAGTATATAGCACCGCTTGTTGGCGTGTCCAGAGTTGCCAGCAGATGCAGTAGCGTGCTTTTTCCGGCGCCCGACGGCGCGACGATCGCCACCATCTCGCCTTGATGCAAAGTCAGATGCAGCTGTTGAAAAACGTTTAACTGACGCTCACCCGAACCGTATATCTTTCCCAGTCCGCGCGCTTCCAACACAATTTTCCCGGCATCGTCAGCGACCAGCGTTTGCTGGCCGTCGTTTGCCGTCGAGTTCGGAGCGCTGGCATTCATGGTTGAGAGAACAATCCCAGCTTTTTATCCTTTGGCCCTTGCTTACTTATCGTCACTCAATTAGATGCAAGAAATAGCCAGAACTGTGGCGTCCTCGGAACATTACACCCGCTGAATCGTTTGTTTCCGTTTGGTCCCGTTTTTCAAGCAATCAGTCCGTCGAGAGGAGCCGGAAGCAAAACGCCATTTCGGGAATCTCGCAAGCATTTACATATCAAGCACTTCTGCGGTGCCGAAATGTGGTCTTTTCGAGGCGCGACCGAACCGCATTTCGGGCCACTTCCAATTGGAGTAAAGTGCAAGCCGGGGGCCAAACTTGCACTGCGTTGTGCGGGACTAACTCACTCAAAACGAAGGATTTCCACAGGTAACAGCTTCGCGGCAGCCCGCGCGGGCACCATCGTCGCGAGAAGCGATATTCCCATCGCTACTACTGAAATCCACACTCCGTCCATCGCGCTCGGATGGAACGGCACGTAAGGTACGGCGTATACCTGTGGGTCGAGCGGGATAAGCTGGTATTTTGCTGCAATGATCGCGAACGAATACCCTAATATTAGCCCCAGGATTGTCCCCGTTGCGCCGATCGTAAATCCTTGCAACAGGAAAATAGTGCGCAGTTGGCGCGACCGCGAACCCATCGAACGCAGCACCGCGATGTCTTTCGCGCGGTCGGTCACCGTCATGGAGAGGACCACAAGAATATTCAAGCCCGCCACTAGAGTAATCAACCCTATAAAAATGGCGGTGACCAGTTTTTCCAGCCGCAAAGCCCGGAACAGCGCTCGCTGCTGCTCCATCCAGGTAGACGTCGCGAATCCCATGCCGGCTTGTTGCTCAATTTCACGCGCGATCCCCGGAGCAGCTTCCGGATTCCGTAATCGAAACTCCAGTACGTTTACAACATTCGAAGCGCCGGCGAGTGCCTGCGCTGCATCTATTTTCAGGAAGCACCAATTCGCATCATAATCATAAAAACCGGAATCGAAAATTCCCGCTACTCGAAATCGGCGGGTTCGTGGCAGCAGGCCGAACGGCGTCAGGCGGCCTTGCGGACTGGTCAGTGTCACGTAATCGCCGGGCCCAAGCCTCCAATCATCGGCCAGTTGTTTGCCCACCAGCAGCGCATCAATACCATCGGCATCGGACTGAAAGTCCAGCTTTCCTGAAAACAGTTTGCGCAGCGCTTCGTCCGCAGCCTCTTCGCGAGCTGGTTCGATTCCCTTTGCGACCACGCCGCGCGATTCTCCTCCGAATGTCATCAACACCGTTTGATACACGGCCGGAGTCACACTCGTTACACCTGGAATTCGCGAAAGTTTAGTTGCCAGCGCTTCGTAATCCTGGATACCACCAGACCCTGGCCGCGTTAGCGAAATGTGGGCGGTCACCCCGAGTAGGCGATCCTGAAGCGTTTCGCGAAATCCAGTGTTCATCGCCAGCGCAATCACCAGAGTCGCCACGCCTGCCATAACCCCGAGTATGCTGAACGCGGTAACCAGCCGCAGCACAGCTGGACGGTTCGGCGACCGTAAATGCCGCCGGGCGACAAACCATTCGAATCGCATCAGGAATACACGGGCTAGGCGCCGTGCCCTTCGGTTTCCACTGGGGCTTCGCGGGACTCCGGCTCTACGCAGGCTGGCGCTTCGGGACGAAGTTGCGGGAACAAGATGACGTCGCGAATGGAGTGCGAATCGGTGAGCAGCATCGTCAAACGATCGATTCCAATTCCTTCGCCCGCCGTCGGCGGCAGTCCATGACAAAGTGCGCGAACGTAGTCCACATCCAATTGCTTTGGTACTTCATCGCCTCCTTGCTGTATTTGCGCCAGGAAGCGGCGCTCCTGTTCGGCCGGATCATTTAGTTCGGAAAAGCCGTTGGCAATTTCCATCCCCGCGACGTAAATCTCGAAACGTTCGGTCAGCGATGGATCATCCGGTTTTTGCTTGGAAAGCGGTGAAATGTCGGTGGGAAAATCGTACAAAATCGTCGGCTGGATCAATTTATCCTCGGCCATGGCTTCGAAGAGCAATCCGGTCCATTCGCCGTCGCTCAAAGCGCCTTTCGACGCTGCATAGGGTGCACGAGCGGTCTTGGCCCATACGTTGTAGCGCTCGGTCGAAGCTTTTGCGCCTCCTGGCACACCCAGGTCTTCGACGGTTGGAGCGGTGCCAGCGCCTTCCGGCCAATACTTCACGATCGCCCCACGCATCGTCAGCCGCTCTATGTTCGCGAAGTCCAGCTCCACTTCTCCATATTTTACTTTCGTCGAACCGGTAATCTTCGTCGCCAATTGCGCCAGCAACTCTTCGTTCATCGTCATCAGATCCCGATAGTTGCTGTAGGCTTCATAAAATTCCAACATGGTGAATTCCGGATTGTGCTGAGTGGAAATTCCCTCGTTGCGGAAATTGCGGTTGATTTCATACACGCGATCCAGACCGCCAACCACCAGCCTTTTCAGATAAAGCTCCGGCGCAATCCGCAAATACAAATCAATGTCCAGGGTGTTGTGGTGCGTCACGAACGGCCGCGCCGCCGCTCCTCCCGGAATCGGATGCATCATTGGAGTTTCAACCTCTATATATCCGCGAGCATCGAAGAACCGCCGCAGCTCTTGGACAATTTTGGCGCGCGTCAGAAATATCCGGCGGGAACTTTCGTTGGCAATCAAGTCCAAATAGCGCTGCCGGTAACGTAACTCGACGTCGGTCAAACCGTGCCATTTCTCTGGCAACGGCAAGAGCGCTTTCGACAACAACGTTAATTCGTCAACCCAGAGCGACAGCTCTCCCGTTTTCGTCCGGAAAAGATGGCCGCGCGCACCGATGAAGTCGCCGAGGTCCAACTGATGAAATAGCCCGAATCCCCGCTCGCCAACCACGTCCTTTCGAACGTAGATTTGCAGCCGCCCTTCGCCTCCCTGCACGTGAGCAAAGCCGGCCTTGCCCATCAGGCGGTATGACACCAGGCGCCCTGCAATGCTAGCCTCGATCTTGCTTGCTGCCAGTTCCGGCGCAGTGGCATCGGCATACTTTTTAGCAAGCTCGGCGGGCGTCGCGGTCCAGCGAAATTCATGCGGGTACGCCGTAAACCCGGCCTCGATGATTTTGTCCAGTTTGCGCTGCCGCTGGTCGAACTGATCTTTTGGCTCGAATTGCAATGCTTGCGCCCCTGTTCCTTGAAAGATAAACGGCGAGTATAACGGCCCGGACGAGCCTGCCGCAACAAACCGGTACCAATCACTCCGCTTTTTGATATACTCTCGCCTCTTGGGAGACAGAACAGTGAAGGCCGCCGCCCCTGCCCGGAGGTACACGTCTGTTCAGCAAGATTGGCGCGCCATTTTGCCTTGCGCGCAGGGTTCGCTTTTTACCGATCACACCGACAAGCTCGAAAACGCCTACGTCATGCTTAGCATCTCTCTGAATGAAGCCATTGCTTTGCGGCGAAGTGGCGATGCGAGCAAAGCGTGCGAGGAGATCGGCGTGGTCGGTGAACTGTGCGCGCGCCTTGCGCTGCGCATTAATGCAGTTTTGCACGCCATGAGCCAGCACGCCCGGCATTTCGGAATCGTGCCAAACTTATCTTTGCTGGACGCCGATAATTTTCACAGCGAGCGGGCTCAACGAGCGGCTCGCCACAGTAATCTGGTAAGTCATGTTCTTTTGTCCGAGCGCTCGCAATTTCTGAACAAGTTAAACACGCTTGAAGAGCTCGTAGACGAGATCTGCGACGAGTTTGTTGAAGTTGCAAGGCAGCTTGCCGAGGGGATCTCCATACTTCCCTTGCGGCGTTGGGCATGCCTGGAACAAGACCACTTCGATCTGAATACTTGTCTCCGGGAAACCGATGTCCTGTTAAAGTCCTTTCTGCTGGTTATTCCCGAAGAACAGCTCGCAGGCTTCGACTTTACCATTTGTGGTCTGGCAAGAGCCCGCCGTCCAGATCCTGTCTCTATCACCAACTCAGTGCGCGCTAGACGAATCGCCGCAGTCGCGGGACAATGAACATGCCTTGCGGGCCGATGCGTGCCGGTGCATCACAGGGGTGTTCTCCACTTCTTCTTCCCTGGTGAAGTCAACCGTTTCGCGGTTGTACTTAATTGAGCAACTTCCGCTTGCTGAGGGACAACTCTAAGGGGGATAGCGTGCATCCGACGTTTTGGATGCGCCGTTATTGGACTGTTGGCCCAACGACGACCAACCGAGTCGAAGCAGTCGGCTGCTTCTAAGCCTGCTGCTCCGTTGACCGAAGCGGAAGCTATCCGCCTCGCTCAAGCTGGGAATGCCGCGGCGTTTGAATTTCTCTATCAACTGCACAGCCGCCGCGTTTATGCCCTTTGCTTGCGCATGGTGGGTAATCCGGCCGATGCGGAAGACCTGATGCAGGAGGCGTTCCTGCAGCTGTTCCGCAAAATTGCCACCTTCCGCGGAGAATCAGCTTTTTCGACTTGGTTGCATCGTATGACGGTCAACGTGGTTCTGATGCGGTTGCGCAAGAAGTCCCTACCCGCCGCTTCTCTTGAAGAGACGACTGAACCCGACGAAGAGACGGGTGGACCGCGGAAGGACATCGGCGCGCCGGATCTAAAACTGAGTGGCGCGGTGGACCGGGTCAATCTGGAGCGTGCGATTGGCCAGCTGCCCCCGGGTTATCGCACCGTTTTTGTGCTGCACGATGTCCAGGGCTACGAGCACAACGAGATTGCCGACATTATGGATTGTTCGGTTGGCAATTCGAAGTCGCAGTTGCACAAAGCCAGAACGCGTTTGCGGGAACTGCTTCAGGAAGATGCGCGCAGCCAGGCCAGGGACGAACGACAGGAAGCAAAAGCACAGGCGCCGAACCGGGATTGAGTTAGAATAACTGCAAACGGGGATGTGCCAGGGCAATTGCCTGAAAATGCGCGCAAAAGTGTTCTACGGGCAAAAAGTTTGGTAATTCCGAGAGCCCGGCATTTTAACTCTCGCGGAGTGATGAGCCATGCAGTGTAAAGACGTCGCCCAAGCTATTGAACAAGACGGTTTTGCGCCATTGCCCGAAGCAGCTCGCGGTCACGTCGCGGGTTGCGCTGCCTGTTCCTCGTTGCTCGCGGATTTCGAGAGTATCGTAGCTGCCGCTACCCAACTCCCCTCTGAAGTTGAACCCCACTCACGCGTCTGGGTCGCGCTGCGCGCGCAATTAGAAGCGGAAAAAATCATCAGGGAACCTCGGCCCGCTGTTCCCGCGGAGACATCTCCCTGGTGGCACGGTTTCAGTCAATTGGTTCGTGGCCGGGTCCTGGCTGTCTCCGCAATCGCTGTCGTCATGATTTTGGCGGCGGGGTACTTTCAAATAATCCATCGGGACCCGTTGACGATTGCCGTTGACACAACATCGGTGGCTGTTACCCCTCAGCGGGTCGCGGCTGAGCCCTTCGCCGCAGCCGCTTTGAGCCTGGATCAAGAAGAACAAAGCCTCGGACCGTTGCAGACCGTGAGTACCGGCGGCGTCACCAACGCTTCTCCAGTGGACAATTCGCTCCGCGAGAATCTCGCTACTTTGAATACCTTTATTAAGGAATGCCGCAAACGCCTGCAGGAAGATCCCAATGACCAGGTCGCGCGTGACTACCTTGCCGCCGCCTATCAGCAGAAAGCAGAGATTTTAGCCGCGATGATGGAACGCGGCAGGAGCGTAAACTAACATGATCGTCGGCCCGGCAGTGCGCAAAATATTCCCCGCGATTCTTCCCGTTTTCGGTGCTGGCCTGTTGCTGCTACCTGTCATTTCCTTCGCTGCGGGCGCCGGCCAGAAAATCGAAAAACATTTCACCGTGAAGGGCCGCCCGGTGGTGATGATTCAGAACGTCGCCGACGGCCGCATCGAAGTGAAGTCCTGGAAAAATTCCGAAGTGGTGGTCACCGCGTCGCAGCCTTCCGATAAAGTTGGTCTGGACACGGAGCAAGCCGACGACCGCATCGACGTGATCGCCAACATTCTCGATACTTCCGCTCCGCAATCCGAACTCTCGGCAAATATCCAGCTCACCGTGCCGGAACAGACCGAGCTGCAAATCAAGACTCAAACCGGACTGATTTATGTTGAACAGGTTACCGGTGACATGAAACTCGAAAGCATTGCCGGCGACGTGCACCTGAAGGAAGTTTCCGGCTACATCATCGTGCACACAACCGGCGGCTCTTTTGTTTGCACGCAATGCGCCGGTAAGTTGGACTTCAACACCATCAGCGGCAGCGCGCAGATCCTGCAGCCTTCGCTGAAGAACGTGAACCTCATCACCACGACGGGCAACATTCTCTTCGACGGCGATTTCATTCGCACTGGTATTTACACCATGAAGAGCGGCCGCGGCCTGGTGGAAGTTCGCTTTTCGGGCACCGATTCTTTCGATCTGAACGCGCAGACATCTTCCGGCACCGTGGACAATCGCGCCGAAGCTTTCCTCAAGCCTGATACCCACGGTTTCCGGCGCAGTGCTTCAAAATACGCCAAAGGCCTTTTCGGCACCGTCGGCAACGGCCTGGCCAAGGTCGAACTCTCCTCTTTCAGCGGCACCGTCCGCATCCTGAAACGCGATTAACCCGCAATCGGCGAAGAACCAACTTTCCACGCTCTTTGCGTCACATCGCGCTCTCGTCTAAACTTTCCGCGTGGCTCGCACTACTTCCACTTCCGTCGTCGCCCTCGCCGGATTCATGGGTTCCGGCAAAACGACCGTAGGCACTCAGCTGGCCCGCCAACTCGCTTGGCGTTTCGTTGATCTCGACGACCGCATCGAAGATGCTTCCGGCCTGCGCATCACCGAATTTTTCGAACGCCACGGCGAAACGTCCTTCCGTCTACTGGAAGCCGCGCAGCTTCGCGCCGCACTCGGCCGTGCATTCGAATTGCGCGAACCTGCGGTACTCGCACTCGGCGGCGGCACCTACGCCCAATCGGGTGCGCCTGAATTTTTGCGAACACAGGGCGTCCCCGTCATCTGGCTCGATTCACCAATCGAAACTCTGCTTGCGCGTTGCATGACCATGACTGGCCGGCCGCTGTTCCGCGATGAATCCACGTTTCGCGCGCTGCATTCGCAACGCATTCCGTCTTACCAGCTCGCGGATTACCGCGTCGATAGCGCGCGCGAACCGTCTTTGGTCGTGGCAGATATTCTCCGCCTTGGTATTTTCCCCAGCGCCGACCCCAACACTCATCTCCTCGTCGAAGAACCGCAACCCTGATCATCTGGCCTTGGTAGCGGCCGACGGATGCTTTCTCTCTTCGTCCTCAATTATCTCGGCCGTTTTCCTTCAAGCCACATCACTTTTCTTTTGCATTTTCTCCCATCTCGCCGCGTGTAACTCTATCTATCGTTGGGGGATCGCATGAATATCTTCATTCCGCGCCGGCCGCGTATCGCATCGGCGGCGTTGCTTCTCAGCTTCTGCGGATTCGGAATCGCCTTGGCCCACGCACAACAAAAAGACGTCACGGGCATTTTCCAGCCCGACAAAGGAAAATTCTCTTATCTCCTGGAGGGAAAGCAGATTGGGCACGAAGAATTTGAGATCTCGCCGACAGGCGCCGGCTGGCTCGCGCGTGGAAATACCACTCTAAAAACCGAAAAAGGCCCGGAAACAAAGGTGAGCGGCAACCTGACCCTGCAGCCCGACGGTTCTCCCATAGCCTACGACTGGAACGCGCAGACCAACGAAACCAACAGCGCGCATATTCTCTTCGCCAATGGCGTCGCGAAAATCACCCTGCAAATGCAAGGCACAAAACCCTACGAGCAGTCGCTCTCATTTGGCTCCCCGCTCGTCGTGGTCTTGGACAACAATCTGTATTATCAGTACGCCGTTCTGGCCCGCATCTATGACTGGAGCAGAGGCGGCTCGCAACAATTCCCGGTGTTGATTCCACAGGAAATGACGCCCGGAACGATCACGATCGAAGCCACGGGCTCAGCTTCTTCCAACGGAAAAACCTACGAAGGACTTCGCGTCACGACTCCCGACCTCGAAATCGATCTCCTGCTCGACTCCAATCACAGACTCATGCGCCTGGAAGTCCCGTCGGCCAAAGTGTCCGTCGTCCGCGATTGAGCTTCCAGCCACGTTCTGAGCAGGAGGTTTCGTCGTTGACGTCGAGCATGCACTTGCTATCAGTGCCAAAATCGAGACTCGAAATCGCCATGCGTTGGAGTACCTTCGCGTACATGGCCTGGATTTATTGCCCACTGCGCGTCTGTGCTCCGGCCAGAAGCAGCGCCGACAATACCTGGTTCTTCGCGGTCAACTTCGCAGCCGCTCACCATCTGAAATTTGGCACCGACTTCGTTTGGACGTGGGGTCCACTGGCTTACCTGCTCGTCCCATTCCACATTGGCAACAATCTACTCTACGGACTGATCTTTCAATCGATCCTCTGGATTCTGCTCGGTCTCGCATTCTGGGATATATCGGTCCATAGCGACTTTGAAGTTCGCAATGTCCAACTTTTTGCCATTTTCATGGCTCTCTCCGTTGTAAATTTCTCGCAGGAACTGTATCCCCGCAACCCGATTTTTCTCGTCGGATTGCTTTTTCTTGTTCACTTCCAGCTGCGTGGTGGGACGCCTCGATTGTTTCTTGCTCTGTGCTTAATGGGCTTGATGCCGTTCTTCCAGTTCGCAGCCACCGTCTCGGCTGTCGGAGTTATCACTGGATTCGTCGCCTACCGGCTCCTAAACCGGCGTCCTGGGGCCTTGCGTGAAGCGGCCTTGGCAATCGCGATCCCAGTAATCGTGGCAGTGATTGGCGGCTGGACAACTCTCGGAACTTTCGGTGCGGCGCAAGCTTACCTTCGATCGAGCCTCGAGTTTGCTCGCGGCTATATACTTGCCATGACCCTTCCTGGCACTCCCACGCAGCTGTACTACACAATTGCCACCCTGGTTCTCCTTGGTGCGGTATTGGCATTCCTATTCTTACTACGGCGCGAAGCTGCTCAATTTTTCGCACTGATTCTTACGGCTCCGGCGCTCTTTGAATTTCGTCACGCGATTGTGCGTCAGGATAGCCCTCACATCCTTCAGTTCTTTTCGTTCTGCCCGTTCGCCTTTGCGCTGATTGCTCTCGCCGTTCCCCTCCGCCGGCGCTTGATCGAGGCGGCCGCTCTGGCCACGTTGTGCCTTCTGTTCCTGCTAAGTTCGAAAGCCGGTGCGATCACTGACTATCTCGGCGCGGCGCGAGCCATGATAGGTGCGCGTGTTCCCGGGGTTTTGACGAAGGTTTTTCACTACCGGTCACTCGTCGCATCGCTCGATGAGTCGGCAATACAAAACGCTGCGGCATTCGGCCTTCCCCCAGAAATGAAAGAACTCGTTGGGCGCAGCTCAATCGCCTATGTTTCTCACCTTTTTAGCAACGCACTTGGCGAAGATATGAACCTCGAACTGTTGCCTGTTCCGCAAAACTTTTCCGCCTTCACGCCTTATCTTGATGGCCGCAACGCCGAATGGATCTCTTCGCATGGGCCGCAATATTTTGCTTTCGAGTTCGCCTTTATCGACGACCGCCATCCGTTAACGGAAGCTCCCGCAACTTGGGCCGCGATTTATCGTTGGTATCAAACTAGAGCCACGGGGCAACAATATATTCTTCTCGAGCGCCGTAAAGAACCTCGCTTTGAACGATTTGAGACTCTACAGTCCCGCACAATTCAATTTGGCGAAGTAGTTTCCGTTCCTGCTTCTGAAGATCACATCTTCTGGACACTGCGATGTTCGCCAAGCCGGGAAGGCAAATTTCGCTCTCTCTTCTTCCGCGTCCCGGAAGTCACTATGACAATTACACTTCAAAACGGTCACAAGCTGCAGTTCCGCACGCTGTTGGCCGTGACCGGAGCTCCGTCCATTGGAAACCATTTGCCTGTAAATCTACGCCAAGTCGCGGCGGTCTTCGATCCTCACCCCGCACTGGACTTTTCCGATCAAACCATTCAGTTTGGTGGGCCGGGCCGTACTTCTTATGAGAAAAGCTGTGCTTTGGAATTCTTGAGGACCGTGAACTAAAATTCCCTCTGATCGCTCAAAATCGGGATAGGGGGAGCAGTCACCTGCTCGCCCCTCCCACACCACCGTACAGGCGGGTCCGCATACGGCGGTTCAGCAAGTTGAGCCCTTGCGGGCCGGAGGTTCGAGTCGTCGTCCGCCACAAGGGCTTCGCCGCTCTGCAGGTTTCCGTTTCGGCTTCACCGTCTTCTGAACCTGTAAAGCTCAGCCGGAGCTGATTGGCTGGCGCAGTGCCACCCGTGAGTTCGACGTTCTACTATTCACTCTTACTGTTTGGGCCTTCCTCACTCGCGTGAGTACTACGCCCGCTGCTGACTTCTGCTGCAGGATCAGCGTGAATTACTCCACGCTCAGTCCCGAATCCGAGACATGCAACAGATCTCCCGCGATAAGCTCGACTGCTTTCCAC
Source organism: uncultured Acidobacteriota bacterium (assembly GCA_963732135.1). Classification (GTDB taxonomy): domain Bacteria; phylum Acidobacteriota; class Terriglobia; order Acidiferrales; family UBA7541; genus Acidiferrum. Next base: position 27,660 of record CAVSYC010000004.1, on the reverse strand, counting down.
GCACAACCACCGAATTTACGCTTTGCGTCCTTGATAGATATGGGCTTCGCGATCATTGGCCCGCTCGCCCGACACTCACGCCTCAGATTCGGTTCTTGTACATTGGCTCGCGTTTTTGCTCCACGCTTCCTTCAGACCCCGCCTCGCAGCGACGCCCTTGCGCTTCGCTATCACTTCACCTCTATCAGGTTGTGAAGAGGACTTGCACCTCCAAGCTGTCGAGCATGCGCGGCGTACCAAAAAAGCAGGGACGCGCCGAAGCACGCCCCTGCTAGATAATTCCTTTTTGCCTTTGCGCGTCGCGAACCGGCGAACCGTGGAGCCGGCCCGAATTACCGCGCCAACGGCCGTTGCGCCGCAAACACCACGCCAGGACGCCGCAGCGGATACCCCTGCGGATGCCCGTGCGCGTGCTGGTACGCCGACGCATTCGCATGGTTGGCCACAGGACCAAGATGGCCCGCGCCAGACACCGCCGTGGGCTGCGGCAGCCGCGACGGATTACCGATAGGGCGGAGGTTCACCGGCGCTGCTCCCACGTGGTCGCTGATCGCCTGCAACCTCTTCAGTATCGATTGCCATTGTTCCCAGTCGAGTTGCTGCAAAAACGGACGCAGACCCTGGATGAACGGATCCTCGAGCAACGCTTCGCCGTCCGATTCCGGTATGAAGAACCGGTTCAGCCCGACGTTCAGCGCCTCGCTGATCTTTTCCAGCGTGCCCAGGCTCGGCGTCATCTGTCCACTCTCGATTCGTGAGAGATAGGACCGTGACACCTTCGACCTGGACTGTAGCTGGCTTTGCGTCATGGAGCGCGATTCGCGCAACTGGCGGATGCGTTGCCCGATGTTCTCCACCGTCTTCTGGTTGGCGAACTTGTCGGTAACCGCTTCCTCGCCCTGTACTTCCTCTGGCGGCGCCGGAGGAATCAGGAACTCCAGTCTCTGCGGCAATGCCCGCACACAGCGGCGGCAGTTGCCCGTGCGTGTCCGGTATTGCACTAGCCCGCACGTCTTGCAGCGGATCACTTCCCTGTCCATCTCTAACGAGTTCATAGACTCTTTTTCTGTATTTGCAGACACCGGTACTCCTCGCTGACTTTGTCCGGCGTGCGGATAGGAGAGAGGAACGTCGGAACGTTCTCGGGGGAAGGCAGATACTGGCGCGTCGAGGAGTCTCGCCGATACTAGTATTAACTGTCAAGAATATTTTTTGATGATTAGAAAATTTTAGTGAGGACTAGAACCTTATTTACGCCTGACTTTCGCCTTGTAATGCCGCGTTTTCGCCTTGCCACTCAAATTAACCCTACCGCTAGTGTGCCGTTGCCGCAACTACCACATTCCTTGTACTCCGTTTATATTGCGCTGGTCGCATTTTGTGTCGTATCCGTTAACTCGGCTATTCGCGCGCTCCGAATCCCAACCGCTAGCGAACGGTTCTGCCGCTGGGTCCAACTCCGAAAAGCTGTCTATGGAGGAAACCGAAGTTTACGAAGCCATCGTGTGCGATATCGTGAAGGCTCAACGCACCGAAGGGCAAACTGAAATCAGCCGTTTGGTCTTTAACAAATCCATTGACACGACACTGTGCCCGGGCGCGGAGATTAAGGACTGTGAAAGCGGCCTCCGCGCTAACCTCACAAGCAGTTTAGACGGCAGGTTGAGTCGAGGCCTCGAAGAATTCATCGCCAGGAGTCGAATTGAAGGCCCACTCTCGACGAAATTCCACGACCGACCTGCCTCATGTATTTATCGATCTGGATATATTGTTTCGCAAAGCAGATTCAATTGAAAGCGGCGAGGTCGCAAATCTCGAAAAAGACCTAAGAGCAGCAGGCGGAGTCATTTCGCTTTCTCGGATGGGATTTGATCGTTCATTTCGCCAGGCACTAGTTGCGTCCTCGTTTTACTGTGGACCGTTAGGCGCTTCCGGGAAGAGACACGTACTTCAGAAAAAGTGGGGCAAATGGAGGGTAGTCGAGACGTGGACCAGCTGGATCTCCTAAGAGTTATCGGTGGGGCCTGTTGTCTTGCTTTATCTTTCTTCACCTCATGTGCTCCAATAAACTAGTCGAATTTCTTGAAGGAGCGAACCTTGCCCCCATCCCGCGAAGACGCTTGGAAGCTTGTCTGCGAATACACCCAATCCGAATCCCTGCGCAAGCACATGCTCGCAGTGGAAACCTGTGTGCGCGCCTATGCCCGCAAAACCGGCGCCGATGCGGAGCTCTGGGGCCTCGCCGCCTTGCTCCACGATTTTGACTACGAGCGCTGGCCCAACGCCGACCATGCTCCCGACCGCGAACATCCCACCGAAGGCGCAAAAATTCTTCGCGAACGCGGCTACTCCGAAGAAATCATTCGCGCCGTCCTATCCCACGCTGACTACTGCAACACGCCGCGGCAGTCGCCGCTCGAACACACTCTCTTCGCCTGCGACGAGCTCGCCGGCTTCATCACCGCCTGCTGCTACGTCCGCCCCTCAAAAAGCATTTTGGATCTGGAAATGGAATCGGTGAGAAAAAAATTGAAGGACAAAGCCTTCGCCAAAGGCGTCAATCGTGATGACGTGCGCAACGGCGCGGCGGAACTCGGCATCCCGCTCGAAGAACATATCGCCTTCTGCATTGCCGCCATGCGCGAAAACGCCGACGCCTTCGGCCTGCGCGGCAGTCTGTAGAGCTAGTGGGTACTGTGCCAGTGAGAGTCGATCTGTATAACAGCGCATACGGGAATTATGCCGCAGACGTGTATCGGGAAATTCGCGTCGAGACCTACGGCCAGGATCTCGGCCAGACTAGTTGGGTAACCACCGAAGAATCGGCGGAAATCATGCGCTCGCTGGAAATCACAGCGAGCTTATACATTCTCGAAATCGGCTGCGGCTCCGGCCGCTACGCAATCCATGTCGCCGAAAAAACAGGCTGCCGCATGCTCGGCATCGACGTAAACGCCACAGGCATCCACAACGCAAATCAACTGGCAACTACCCAGAAACTCTCCGATCGCGTCCGCTTCGAAATTTGCGACGCTTCGAAGCCGCTGCCGTTTGCCGACTCCACATTCGACAGCATGTTTTCAAACGACGTACTCTGCCACATTCCCGGTCGCCAAGTCCTGCTCCATGAACTCTTTCGCGTGCTCAAGCCAAATGCCCGCCTTCTTTTCAGCGACGCTCTCATCATTGGCGGCACGATTTCGCACGAGGAAATCGCGGCGCGCAGCTCGATTGGCTACTACCTGTTCAACCCTCCTGGAGAAAATGAACGTATGCTCGAAGTGGCAGGCTTCCGCTTACTCAACGTGGCCGACGCCACCGCGAACGCTCAGCACATCGCGGGACGCTGGCGTGAAGCCCGAGGCAAAAGAGCGCAAGCCCTTATTGCAATCGAGGGACAAGAGAACTTCGAGGGTCTGCAGCGTTTTCTCGCAACAGTCGAAACCCTCAACAAGGAACGACGCCTGTTGCGCCGCGCCTACCTCGCGCAAAAGCCCGCCAACTGAAGACTGAACTTGGCGAACGGGCCGGAGACGAGCTCGCTACGAAGATCGATGCATGAAAAGCACAATCGCCATGCCCAGCAGCACTCCGCTTAGAAGTAGTGCCGCGCCCCAGCCATTGGAAAAGAGCGCCGCGAACTTTCTTTCGATCCCCATTGCAACGGGCATCGGCAAGGCGCTCCGCGGATGCGTTGCCATTTCAACCTCGGTTGCGGCAATCATCAGCACACCGCTTGTCCTCGCCGCTTCATTGCTTTGTTCAACTCGGGCCAAAAAGGAATATCCCTGGCGCGGAATCGTCTCGATGTACGTCGGTTTTTCGGGAGAATCTCCCAGTGCCAACCGCAACTTGTTCACCGTAGTGTTTACGTTGGCATCGTAGTTGACGAAAGTCCCGCCCGGCCACAGCCGTGCCCGCAACGCGTCTCGACTTACAATTTCTCCCGGCCGCTCGATCAGCGCCAGTAGTACCTGAAATACTTTGGATGGAATGCGAACCCGCGCGCTTTCCTTGAACAACTCTTCCCGCTGCAGATCAACCTGGAACTGACCGAAACACAAGTACCGTTGCGCGGCTTTCGTTATCCGCATTTCTTCACTGCGCGCATTTAAAGCCGAACCCGACATCATCGGCGTCGACATGGCCACCCCTCCTGGATTGGCTCGACCGTCATAGGAACTGCGGGGCGAAATCCACAGGACGCCCGACACCACGAAACACTGGCTTGACATCAAGTTAAGACCATTTATACTTGAGATGTATATGCATGTCAAGGGTGCGGATACCGGCTCGCTTGACCTTTATGGCACCGGTACATGCGCTGCCCTCAATTTCCGTCGTACCGCACGTGCCGTCACTCGTTTATACGATCTAGCGTTGGCCCCCTCCGGAATCCGCGCCACCCAAATGGCCATCCTCACCGCCGTCGCCAAATTTCAACCGCTCTCTATGTCCCGCATTGGCGAAATTCTGGTCCTCGACCAAACCACGCTCACCCGCAGTCTTCGCCTGCTGAAAAAACAGGGTTTACTGGAAGTTTCTTCCCGGTCCGCTAAGCGCCAACGATTTGTGACTTTGACTCAGTCCGGCGTAAAAGCTCTCGCCCTCGCCGTCCCTCTTTGGCGCGCCGTGCAAGCTAAGTTCTTATCGGAAATGGGCAAGGAGAACTGGTCAGTTCTGCGTAACGAACTCGAACGCCTAGCGCGAGATGCCGTTCAAATGGAATCTTTAGAGCTAAAGGAACTCGCCGACCCCGAATCGGCAAAACCGCCAGCAGATCCGACAGTGTGAACGCCTATGCTTCAGTGGCTCTGTTCTAACCCTTGGCCGGCTGCGCACGAAACTCCGCCGCATTTTCCTTCAAAAACTCATCCATAGTGATCGGCGCCCGCCCTAGAAGTTTCTGCAGCAGTCCGTCCGTCTCCCCGCCCTTACCGCTCAGATAATATTGCTGCAGATCCAGCAGTGCCGCTACCAGCCAATCCGGCATGCCCTGCTCCAGCAAGGCTTTCCTTAACGCGTCCATCGGGATATCCACGTATTTCACTTCGCGACCTGCAACTTTCGAAATTTTCCGCGCTAGTTCCGTGTAATCGACCGCTTCCGGCCCGTTCAATTCGTAAATTTTCCCGGAGTGCTCCCCACCACTCAGCGCTTTCGCCGCCACCACCGCGATATCCCTCACATCCAGAAAACTATTTTTCGCGTCGCGCATCGAGTTGTAAAACACACCCTGTGTTCGAATCGTAGGCGCAAAAAACGCCACCACATTCTGGTGAAACGAATTCGGCCGCAGAATGGTCCACGTCAACCGCGTGGCTCTTAACTTGTCCTCTACCCGCCGATGCCAGCTGGGAAAGGATTTGTCGTAATTCCCCGCGCCCAGCGCCGAATTCTGCACCACATGCTTCACTCCGGATGCGACGCACGCATCAACCATGTTCGATTCCAGCTGTACCAGTTCCGGAATCGGCGAACACACTAAATACACGCTCTCCACGCCCTTCAACGCAGCGCTCAACGTTTCCGGTTTCGCAAAATCCGCGATTACCGTCTCCGTTCCCGCCGAAGCTTTCGCCGCTTCCGCTGCCGATCGATACATGGCGCGATGTTTCGCTCCGCTTTTCGCCACCTCCTGCAAAACAGTTTTCCCGACGTTTCCACTGGCGCCTGTTACCAGAATCATGATCGTTCTCCCCACTATCGTTTCCCGTGAAATTCGTTTCTGAAACCAGTGCCGCCGCATCTCTTGCCGGCGCGTGATTCACAACGAAATGGTATAACTCTGTTTACGCCCATAGGAAGTACGCACAATTTTGTAAGCCCGGAGCACTCCATGAAGACCAACTTCGGCTGCCCGGTTCAAGGCACCATCAACGTCCTGAGCGGAAAATGGAAAGTTCTCGTCGTCTGGCATTTGGGTTTCATGCCCCGTCGTTTCGCGGAAATACGCAAACTCCTGCCCGGCGTCAGCGAAAAAGTTCTCACGTCACAATTGCGCCAACTGGAAAAAGACGGCGTCATCCAGCGCAAAGTAAAATCTTCCGTACCGCCGCAGGTCACCTACTGCCTCACCAAAGCCGGCGACGAACTTATTCCCATGATGACCGAGCTGTGCCACTGGGGTACCCGTAACCTGGGCATCCCGCCCAATCTGCCCATGATCCGCCGAGCCGCCACGCGCATGCGCGGCAAATCCCGACCCAGAAAATCCCTGGCCGCCTGACGGCCTGCACCCCTTCCCACCCTCATAAATCCACTAGCCTCAACATCATTTCTTGTCGTATATTCCCTACAACAAATCCTTTCCCAGAAGGAATTTCTCGATGTCTACTGCTTCACTGCCGGTGCAACGTGCATCATGGTTGCGCCCTAAATACTTCCTATTCGGCTTTATTGGTTTGATGATGGCCTATGTTCTCGGCCATAACGAACGCTTTCTCATCGACAGCACCCACCGCGAGTGGGCTCACATCAGCTCGTTTAAGTGGTATCTTTTGCCGCACGGCATCATGGGCGCGTGCGCGTTGTTGCTCGGACCGATGCAGTTCTCCGATCGCCTGCGCCAGCGTTTTGCAAAATTTCATCGTGTGGTTGGCCGCTTCTACGTCGCCGGCGTCTTCATTGGAGCGCCACTCGGCTTTTACATCCAATATTACGAAGAGCGCATGGGCGGCACTCGTTCCTTCAGCTTCGCCGCCTTCACCGATGCCGCAATCTGGATGCTGACGACCGCCATCGCGATGTATTTCATTTTGAATGGAAAAGTCCAGCAGCATCGCCAATGGATGACTCGCAGCTTCGCGGTCGCCATCGTCTTCCTCGAAGTGCGCGTAGTTCTGGGTGTCACTGGCCTGGAAAAATCAGGTGACTCCGTCGCCGAAACTGTGGTCTGGATGTGCGTAGCCTTCTCGCTCCTCTTCGCGGACTTCGTGCTGCAATGGCAGGATCTTCGCCGTCCTCGCCCCGCGCCCGCAAGAGTCCAGCCGGTCCAGGCAGTGCAAACGGCATCCGATTAACATGTGGTGGCGGCTTCTTGCCCTGACAAAGGAAGGGTTACGCCGCTGCCTTTCTTTGCTCTGTCGTTCTTTCTTCTCTGCGCTCTCTGTGTTCCGTGCGTTAAATTCCGCTGTCCCGTGCTTGCCCGGGAGAAGAACGCTTGCAAATTACAAAAGGAACAAACCATGACCGCTGACCTGCAAAACAAAATCGCCCTGATCACCGGCGGCACCACCGGCATCGGACGCGACGCCGCCGTCCTCTTTGCAAAAAACGGCGCCAAAGTCGTCATCTCCGGCCGCCGCGAAACCGAAGGCAACGAAACCGTCACGCTCGTCCGAGCAGCCGGCGGCGATGGCCTCTTCGTCAAGTCCGACATCTCCAAACCTTCCGACGTCCAGTCTCTCATCGCAAAGACCGTCGACAAATTCGGCCGCCTCGATATCGCTTTCAACAACGCAGGCATTGAAGGCCAATGGAAGCCGATCATCGAACAGTCCGAGGAAGACTGGGACTCGGTCATCAACATCAATCTCAAAGGGGTTTGGCTCTCCCTCAAATACGAAATCCAGCAAATGTTGAAGCAAGGTAGCGGCGGCGCCATCGTCAACATGTCTTCCGTCGCCGGCCTCATGGGTGCCGGCGGTGCCGGAATTTACGTTGCAAGCAAACACGGCGTCATCGGACTCACCAGGACCGCCGCGCTCGAATGTGCTGCCAAAGGAATTCGCGTCAACGCTGTCTGCCCCGCGGTGATCGAAACCGCCATGGCCGACCGCGCCTTCGGCGATCCCGCAGTCAGCAAGCGCATCCTCGCTCAACATCCCATTGGCCGGTTCGGCAAACCCATGGAAATCGCCGAAGCCGTCCTCTGGCTGTCCTCAGACAAATCCTCGTTCATGACCGGCCACTACATTGTTCTCGACGGCGGCATGCGAGCCGGCCCCAATCCCCTCGGCTAGCCGCCGCCACGCTTATTCTTTCCTCACCTCGCCCAACTCTCCGTGCATTCTCTGCGCACACTGCATCTCTGCGTTGTCTTTATTTTTTATTTCTTCGCATCTTTCGATCCTTCTTGCCAACGCCCGCAACTAACCGAATCATTTCTGACTCTTTTCTCTGATCTTCATCGGCTTGACTCCTCCTGCCGCCCGGGAGTAGCGTACGGGCGAACGCCCCCGCACCACACAAAAAATTTCAAAAGAAGGAAGAGGATAATGGAAAAATATCTTTCGGCTGCTGGCTATTGGCTAGGTTTGATTTGCACTGTTCTCGCGATCATTTCTCGCGTTCTCATCGCTTTTAATTCCACTCCGCCCCGCATCGGCGTCGCCGATGGACTCGCTCTCTCCTACAACAGCTTTCTTCACGGAGCGGCCATGTTCTTCCTCCTGGCCATCGCCAGTTGGTGCCGCACCGCTAAGAACTAAGAAACTCTCTATAGGCCTGTGCGCAAGGTGCATGGCGATTATGCTGCCCGGCACGCGGTTGTAGTCAACCCGACATACCCGATTCTACGTATTTCTTAGCCGTCACAATTCACGGATGATACAAAATCTAACGCATTCGTCAATTCGCATTGGGAGCGCACTCTGAATGGCCATCAGGGAATTACCAGCATTGCATGGCGTAACCGATGCTTCGTCTCCACCTGTCAATCAGTCGGACCACTCGGTTCAGTTTTATTTTAGCGATGCCATTCTGGTCGATGAGCTCGCGCGCTTTATTGGAACTGCGCTGGTCTGTGGCGATGCCGCTCTCGTGATCGCTACTGGCCCGCATCGCGAAGCGCTGGCTCGTGAATTGAAAGCCCGCGATTTGGATCCCACCAGAGCGCTGGCTGAAGGCCGCTTTGTTTGCCTGGACGCCGCACAGGTACTCGTGCGCATCATGCGCGATCAAATGCCCGATCCCGAGCTTTTTTCGGACATTGTGGGCGGCTTGATTACCCAGGCCAGAGCCGCGACCAAATCCGAGCAATCCGGTGTGATCATTTTTGGCGAAATGGTTGCCTCGCTCTGGGCCCAGGAGAAGCAGGAAGCCGCCGTTCGCATGGAAGAACTCTGGAATGCTTTAGCGCGGAAATATTCCTTTTCCCTCCGCTGCGCATATCCGATGGATAGCTTCTACAAGCGTGAGCACTCCGAATTTTTCGGAAAGATCTGCGCCGAACACGCTACCGTCCTTCCACTCGGCTCACGCGCGCTGGTGCTCAACGACGAAGAACGCCTGCGCACCATTGCTGAATTGCAACAAAGACTCGAGGTTCTGGAATACGAAAGCAATATCCGCGAGACCGAACGGCGCTTTCGCATGCTAGTGGAAGCGGTGCAGGACTACGCTATTTTTACGCTGGATGCTGACGGTCACGTAAATAGCTGGAACGTGGGCGCCGAACGCCTCAAGGGTTACAAAGCGGATGAAATTGTTGGTCAGCATTTTTCCAAATTTTATCCTGCCGAAGACATTGCGGATGGCAAACCGCGACGCGAGCTTTCCATCGCGATCCAGGAAGGCCGCGTCGAGGATGAAGGTTGGCGGCTCCGCAAGGACGGCTCCAGGTTTTGGGCCAATGTCGTCATCACCGCAACCAAGGACGCACACGGCGGCGTCATCGGCTTCTCCAAAGTAACTCGCGACTTTACCGAAAGAATGCAGGTCCAGAAGACGCTCGAGGATTCCCAGCGTAAATTGCAGGATTCTGAAAAATCTCTGCGTGAACTCTCGTTCCATCTTTTGCGGACTCAGGATGAAGAACGTCGCCGCATTGGCCGCGATCTTCATGACAGCCTCGGCCAATACCTCTCGGTTCTGAAAATGAAGCTGGATTGCCTCCGTTCCGCCCCCGCCAACCTGCCGCCCGGCGATCTGGCTGAATTGAATCAATGCGCGCAAATCACCGAAGATGCCGTCAAGGAAGTTCGCACCATTTCCTATCTGCTGTATCCACCTATGCTCGAGGAAATGGGATTGAACTCTGCCATCTCCTGGTATCTCGATGGCTTTACCAAGCGCAGTGGTATCCAGACCACCTTTGAAGTTTCTCCGGACCTCGCCCGACTGGAACCCGACGTGGAGCTTGCCATCTTTCGTGTCTTGCAGGAGTCTCTTACCAACGTTCACCGCCACTCCGGCAGTGCAACCGCCTCTGTCCGCTTGTCACTCGATGACGGTAGTTTTGTTATGAAAGTTTCCGATCAGGGCAAGGGTGCTAATTCTGAGATCCGCCTGGGTGAGAGCGGGCAGGATAGTATCGGCGGTCACGGTGTTGGGTTGCGTGGCATGCGCGAGCGCATGCGGCAAGTCGGCGGTAAATTGGACTTTTGCTCAAGCCCCACGGGAACCACGGTCACCGCCACGGTTCTCATTAAAAAAACTTCTGCTGCTCACGCCACACCCTGAGGGCTCCCTGCATGAATCCGAGAATTCTTATCGTGGATGACCACGAGATCGTACGAGAGGGTATCCGCAACCTTCTCGCCAGGTCCGGCAAGAACTGGGAAGTCTGCGGAGAGGCTTCCAATGCCAGTGATGCGATTGTGGCCATTAAGTCGTTGCACCCCGACGTGGTCGTTCTGGATGTCTCCATGCCCGGAATCAGCGGGCTCGAAGCCGCCCGCCTGATCGGCAAACTGGATGTTGCCACCCGCGTCTTGATTTTCACCATGCACGAATCACCTAGAATTGCTCTCGAGGCTCGCGATGCCGGAGCGCATGGTTACGTTTCCAAATCCCAAGCCAACCGCGATCTCGTGCTTGCCATTCAGGCTCTGCTCTCCGGCGGCACTTTCTTCGGTCCTCCGTCTGACCCTTCGCCCGGCGCCAACGAAAATCCCGATCGCAGCATAAGTTTCCGTAGCACCCTGCCGTGGCCCACGCGCCTTCGCCCTCGCTCCACCTAACCGCAAGGGAATAGTTCTAGCAGCCTCCTCGGCGCAGTTCGGTCCATCGCTCTGCTTTCTCTCCGTGCACTCTGCGACCTCTGCGTTAAAACGCGCCGTTAACGGCGGTTATCGCTGTTCCCGTAGCCACAAATTCCGTGGTCGACTCCCGCGCTTCCCAGCCAAATTTGCTAAACTATTCATGACAACGCCTCATGCCCTCTACGCTCAATCAGATCGCAGGCCATGACGCCACCGGCTCGCGCCATCCGCGCCGCAAAACTTACGGCGTAAATGTAGGACAGGTCCGCGTCGGCGGTGGCGCTCCCATCGTCGTACAGTCCATGACCAACACGGACACCGCCGATGTCGCTGCAACCCTGAAACAAACTCTGGAACTCGCCGAAGCCGGTTCCGAAATCGTTCGCTGGACGGTCAACGTCCCGGAAGCCGCCGCCGCCGTTCCTGAAATCAAGAAGCGCCTGCTCGCGGCAGGCTGCAACGTGCCAATCATCGGCGACTTCCACTACAACGGCCACATTCTGCTCACCAAATATCCGGATTGCGCCAAGTCGCTCGACAAATACCGCATCAACCCCGGCAATGTCGGTGCCGGCCAGCGCCGCGATGAACAGTTCTCCACCATCTGCAAAGTCGCGTGCGATAACGGCAAACCGGTGCGCATCGGCGTCAATGGCGGCTCCTTGAACCAAGAGCTGGTCATGCTGAAAATGCAGGAGAACACCGACAAAAACCTTGGCAAAGAATCCGAAGAAATCATCAACGACTGCATGGTGCTCTCCGCCGTGCAATCGACGGAGCTGGCGCTCGAGACCGGATTGCGCCGCGATCAAATTATTATTTCGTGCAAAACTTCGCGCCCGCGCGACCTGATTACCGTCTATCGCGATCTGGCCGGCAAAACGGAACAACCGTTGCACCTCGGCCTAACTGAAGCTGGGATGGGCACCAAAGGCTTAGTCTGGTCTGCTGCTTCTTTGGGCGTGCTGCTCTACGATGGCATCGGCGACACCATTCGCATTTCGCTCACGCCGCGGCCCGGCGGCGATCGCCGCGAAGAAGTTTACGCTGCCTGCGAACTGCTCCAATCGCTCGGCCTGCGCTCATTTTCTCCCAGCGTCACTGCCTGCCCCGGCTGCGGCCGCACTACCAGTTCCACTTTCCAGGAATTGGCGGAAAGCGTTCAGGGCTACATCCGCGAAATGATGCCCACCTGGAAAACGCAATACGAAGGCGTCGAAACCATGACCCTCGCCGTGATGGGCTGCATCGTCAACGGCCCCGGCGAATCCAAGGCCGCCAACATCGGCATCAGCCTCCCTGGCACCGGCGAAGCCCCGCGCTGCCCCGTTTACATCGACGGCAAAAAAGACGTCACCCTCGAAGGCACCTACGACGAACTAGCCGCCGCCTTCCAAAAACTAGTAGACACCTACGTCTCCACCAAATACCCGCGCAAAACCGCTGACCTGTCAGTTCCATGATCCTGCTTCTGCGAATTTCGCACTTTGTAGCGATCAGCGAATGACATACTCTGAATCGAATGCCTCGCAAGTTCACCAGCTTTTTCATTCGCGCCGAACATTGGCAGATATTTCTCATTCTGTTGGGCGCCTATTTGGCATCTGAGATCGCGTTTATTTTCGTGATAGCTCTCGAGCCGATTTCCCTAGAACAGCGATCAGTCGAAACATTGCTGATCATCGGAGCTATTGGGGCTGTTCCTATCGCCCTTTCTTTGCGTTGGTTTTGGTCGATGGGAACCTTTCTTAACTTCCTATTGCGACCGCAACTGAGATTGAGTTACTCGTTTTTTCAATTTTCTGCCTTCCTCCCGGTCATTTATTGCACCGTTTTTGCGCCCTTAGTTGTGAAGCACGTGATCGGTTTCTACGGTATTCTTCCGCTACATTTGTTCGTGATGTTCTGCCTGATATACGCCATTCGGTTTGTCGGCAAAAACCTGAGATTAACTGACGAATGGAGATTTCTCACATTCCAGGACTATTGGCGTTACTTCCTGCTTCTTTGGTTTTGGCCGATCGGAATTTGGTGGATACAACCCAAGATCAATCGCTTGTATGCGATTGAGAGCCGGAAGTCGGAAATATCTCCTGTGCTAGAATCGACCCAATGAAGATATCTCGAGATGATGTGGTGCGGGTGGCGGAGCTGGCTTATCTCGACTTGAGCGAGACGGAGCTGGAGACTTACCGCGCGCAGGTAGACGAAATTCTGGAATACATCGGCAAGTTGAACGAACTGGACACTGCGAATGTTGAGCCGATGGCGCAAGTTCTGGCCGATGACCAGCTTGCGGACGCGACTTTGCGCGATGACGTTGTGGTTCCCTGCGGTGCTGCCGCCGAGATTCTGAAGCAAGCGCCCGACCCCGAGCCACCCTTCTTCCGCGTGCCCAAGGTCATCGAGAGATAGTGGCGAGTTTGGGAGTCTGCCGAAGAACGGAGAGATTCCTCGACTACGCAGGCCGAAGCGTTCGCAGGAGCGAACGCGAAAGAAAAAAGTCGGCCTGCTCCGCTCGGAATGACAAGTTCGTGATGGATGCCCGAAATGAGTAACTGGACGATTGACGGAGTTAAAGCGGCGCTGGCGGCGAAGAGGCTCTCGACGCGAGAAATCGCCACCGATTTCTACAAGAGCATCAATACGCGGAACAAAGAGCTGAACGCTTACCTGGCGCTTTCGCCGGATCGGGCTTACGCGCAAGCCGATAAGATCGATGCGTTGGTCGCTGCAGGCAAGCCGCTGCCTCCGCTGGCAGGCGTTCCGGTGGCCATTAAGGACGTCCTCAGCACTCGCGGAATCACCACTACCTGCGGCTCGAAAATTCTTGAACACTACGTTCCGCCCTACGACGCTACCGCCGTCGCCCGCCTCGAAGAGGCTGGCGCGGTCATCCTCGGCAAGACGAATTGCGATGAATTCGCCATGGGCAGTTCCAACGAAAACTCGGCTTATGGCCCGGTGAAAAACCCGGAAGCGCTCGACCGCGTTCCCGGCGGCTCCAGCGGTGGCTCGGCGGCCGCGGTTGCCGCTGGCCTGGCCGTCGCTTCGCTCGGCACGGACACCGGCGGTTCCATTCGTCAGCCCGGCGCGCTCTGTGGCATTCCGGCGATGATGGGCAGCTACGGCCGCGTCTCTCGCTATGGCCTGATCGCTTTTGCTTCTTCGCTCGATCGCATCGGCCCGTTCGCGAACAACGTGAAAGACGTGGCCACGGTTCTGCAGACGATTGCCGGACGCGATCCTAACGATTCCACGTCCACCACCGCTCCAGTCCCAACCTACACCGACGAAATCCAGAAGTCGGTAAAAGGCTTGCGCATTGGCATTCCACGCGACTACTTCGGCGAAGGCATGGACTCCGGTGTCCGCGACAAAGTGGAAAAAGGCATCGAACTGCTGAAAAAACTGGGCTGCGAACCGGTGGACATTCGTATGCCGCACACCGACTACGCCATCGCCACCTACTACATCATCGCCACCGCGGAAGCCAGTTCCAACCTCGCGCGCTACGACGGCGTCCGCTACGGGCTGCGCGTCGAGGATCCCACACTGCTCGGCATGTACCGCAAAACGCGCGGCGCAGGATTCGGCGCGGAAGTGAAACGCCGCATCGTGCTCGGCACCTATGTACTTTCCGCCGGCTACTACGACGCTTACTACCTGAAAGGCCAAAAAGTACGTGCACTAATTGCGCAGGACTTCCGCGATGCGTTCACAAAAGTGGACGCTATCGTTACGCCGACGTCGCCGGTTCCGGCTTTCAAGCTCGGCGAACGCACCAGCGATCCGCTGCAAATGTATCTGGCGGATATCTACACCGTTACAGGCTCGTTAGCTGGCGTCCCCGGCATCTCCGTTCCATGCGGCAAGATCTGCGGAAAACTGCCTGTCGGTTTACAGCTGTTCGGCCCGGCATTCGGCGAATCACGCATCCTGCAACTCGCCCATGCGTTTGAGCAGGCCGGTGGCGCCTCGCTCTGAGTAATACTTTCGTAAGATTTTGCCCATGCCCGATCTAGCATCCGCACTTCAGAAATTGAACCACGCCCAGCAAGGTCTTTTGCTGGCTTCCGACGCTATTGGTGCGACGGATTGGAACACGCCTCCGCGCGCAAATTCCTGGTCCGCTGCCGATGTCATCGCGCACTTGTGCCAGATCGAGCGCTCCGTTCTGGGCTATGCGGATCGCGTGATTCGCAAAACGCCGTTTCACGTTCCCTACTTGCAGCGATTTCACGTACCGTTCGTCGTGGTGGAAAAAAGGCTGGTCCGGCGGAAATCGCCGATTCCGATCGACGCGGAATTGCTGCACGATAAAGAAACCATGCTGGCGGAGCTGCGCGGTGTCCGCGGACGGACACTACTGTTCTTGGACGAGACACACGGCCGCGATTTAAGCGTCTATTACTGGCCGCATCCGTTTCTCGGCAAACTCAATTTTTATAACTGGTTTACATTCATTGCCGTACATCAGCTTCGCCATACAAAACAGATGGTAGAGATTGCGAAAAATCTTCCAAAACGCGTAGTTCCTTCGCAGAAGTAATAGCGTTCGCGCCCTGTAAATTGTTTTGCTTGCGGTTTGACAGCCGCAAAGGGACCCGACCCCGCCGAATTCCCCCGCGAAAACAAAGGCGAAATCCGCGAACTACCAGGAAAGTACTAGAGCTAAGGTTTTTCACTTTTCGAAACGGAACGACTATTGCAGGGAGAAAGTGCAGCGCTTAACCTGCAACCAGCATCTAATTGCTGTGTTAGACAGAGTAGATGCTTAAGGCAGAGAGCGCGGTCCAGGAGCAAGACAATGGTAACCGTCAAATCGAGCCAGAAGATCTTCACCGATTCGGAAGTGGCCAGCCTCACCGGAATTTGTGTTGATCACATCCACAACTTCGCCAAGAGCCGCCATCTGGGATTCATCGCGCGCGCCGCGGAAGCTGCAGGCGCACACGCTGACCAGTGGCTATTTAGCTTGTCGGATTTGATGGTGCTGGTAACGCTGTTTCCGAAGTGCACGCACTAGTTTGAATGAATTGGCGCGCTGCGGATTAGTTTGCCCGTATTTCCGGCGCGGTATTTTGTAGCTTTGAATTCCAACTTCTACCGATTTTGTTCGCTTCGAGTATTCATTCTGACTGAAGTTCCTCAGCAACTTACTTATTTTCATACACATCCAGACGATTAACTGAGACAATCCCGGTTCGATGAGCCGACGATTTGATGTGGTGGTTTTGGGTGCGGGCGCAGCGGGACTGTTCTGCGCGGCGGAGGCTGGCAAACGCGGCCGGCGCGTTGCCGTGCTGGAGCGAGCGGAGCGCGCTGGGAAAAAGATCCTGATTTCAGGCGGCGGACGCTGTAATTTCACCAACATTGATTGTTCGGCGGAGAATTTCCTTTCGGCGAATCCTCATTTCGCGAAGTCGGCATTGGCCCGGTTCACCCCGGCCGATTTCATCGCTCTAGTTGAGAAGTACAAGATTCCCTACCACGAGAAAACACTGGGACAGTTGTTCTGCAATCACTCTGCGACGGAAATTACGGGGTTACTGGAAGCCGAATGCGCCGCCGGCGGAGTGAAGATATTTCTAAACGAGCGAATCGAGGAATTGACGAAAACGACGGAATTCGTGGTGCGAACGGTGGATGAGGAATTTCGGGCACCGGTGGTGGTGGTGGCGACGGGCGGACTGTCCATTCCCAAGATGGGCGCTACGGCGTTTGGGTACGAACTGGCGAAGCAATTTGGGCTGAAGATTCAGCCAACGCGGCCGGCACTGGTGCCGCTGATCCTGGGGCGGCAAGGACAAAAACAGTATTGCGATCTGGCGGGTGTGTCGGCGGAAGTGATTGCCAGCACTGCAGACGCGGCGTTTCGGGAAAAGATGCTGATCACGCATCGCGGGTTGAGCGGGCCGGCGATTTTGCAGATCTCTTCGTATTGGGGACGCGGCAAGGCAATCACGCTGGACCTGGCACCGGGCCGCGAGATCGCAGCGGCGGTGCAGCGGGCAAAATATCGAAATTCGCCGGAGTTGGTGGCGGCGCTCCAGGGTAGCCTGCCGAGACGCTTTGCGGAACGCTGGGTGGAACTGCACGAGCCCGAGTCGCTATCGAACGCCGGCTTGGAAAAGTTCGAACAGGAAGTACATGCGTGGACTGTGACCCCGGCGGATACCGAGGGTTACGAAAAGGCGGAAGTGACGGCGGGCGGTGTCGATACGGATGAGCTATCGAGTAAGACGATGGAAAGCCGGGAGGTGCCAGGACTGTTCTTTATTGGCGAGGTTGTGGATGTGACCGGGCATTTGGGTGGATTCAATTTTCAGTGGGCGTGGGCTTCGGGAGCGGCGGCGGGGCGAGCGACGTGATAGTACAAAGAGAAAGGCGGAAAAAAAGATAACGCCCATTGTTTCTGAGTTGACCGGGACAACGACCAGAATCGGGACCGCTGCCCATCTTGTCGTGAGTGCTACGCAACGCCGTTTACTTCTAAGTCGGAAAACTCTCCGGTGGTCGGGTCATACAACACACCCCAGACAGATTCGCCACCATCACAAATCGTCACGAAATGTGTTCGCCAGCTCGGAACTTCTATGCCGCAGAACGCATTGACATATATCAATGCGCGTTTCGCAATAATGACGGGGATATACTGTCGGTAACAATTCTCCGGATGAGCGATGCGCTCTGTTGTTTTCCAGCTACCGTCCACTTTCGGCCCTCGCCTTGAACAAAGCCTCTCTACCTTTTCCCTCTCGGGAAGAACCGCGAAGTGCACCGTGGGCGACTTAGAGGAATTGGAAGTCCCCTGTGGAGTAGGAGGATTCTGTCCATCCCCGGTGGGATGGGTGCTAGCCCACGCTCTCACATTCTGTACAACGGCAAACGCATGATCGGGAAAGAGGTTGGCGGCGAGTATCGTGGCAGCTCCCATGACCGCCATCGCGAAGATGGCTATTCCGATTTTTCTCACCGTTGCCTCATTTTCTCTGCTTACTCCATTAGACACCACCCGGCAAGAGACGTTCCGAAAAATGGACATTAGTCGGCGAAAAATCGCCATAGCACAGCCACGGAAGACGGCGTCTCGCCATCGGGCGGATAGCTTACCGGAAACTGACCCACTGCGAGGAGCGGATTCAGACGAGTTTGGATTCTAGTTCGGCCCAGCGGGCGTAGAGGGCGTCTACGGTCTTTTGTACCTGTTCGAGTTCGATGCTGGCAGCGTGCAGTTTGGTGGGGTCGCTGGAGACTTCGGGGTCGTGCAGGACGGCTATTTTTTCTTGTAATCTCGCTTCGGCTTCGTGGATAGATTTTTCCATCAATTCGAATTCGCGAGTTTCCTTGAAGGTGAGCTTCTTTTTGGAGCCGGATTGCGGATTGGTGAAAGCCGGGGGTAGTGCGGCGCGTGATGGGGAGCTGCCGTTGGTGCCGATGGGAGCTGGGCTTTTGGCGCGAGCGCGCTCGTTTTGGTCTTTCCATTCTTCCCACTGAAAGTAATCGGCAAAGCGTTCGGCACCGCCAAGGCCGTCGAGTCCAAAGACGATGGTCGAAACGCGATCGAGCAGGAACCGGTCGTGGGTGACCAGGACGAGTGCGCCGGAAAATTCCAGAAGACTCTCTTCCAGGATTTCGAGGGTAGGAATATCAAGATCGTTGGTGGGTTCATCGAGAAGCAGAACGTCGGCGGGTTGCAGCATGAGCTGAGCAATCAGGACACGGGCGCGTTCTCCTCCGGAAAGGCGGCCCACCGGGCGATTGAGGTCTTCACCGGTGAAGAGAAAGCGCGCAGCCCAGGAGGCTACGTGGATGACACGGTCCTGGTAAATGACGGAATCGCTGTCGGGCGCCAGTGCACGGCGAAGCAAAACGTCGGGATCGAGGCGACGGTTCTGGTCGAAATAGACCACACGAAGATTGTCGGCTTTGCGAACTTTGCCGCTGGCGGGTTGCAGTTCGCCGAGCAGGAGACGGAGCAGCGTGCTTTTGCCGCTGCCGTTGGGGCCGACGAGGCCGACGCGCATGCCGGAAGTGATGCTGAACTGGATTTTCTCGAAAAGCTGACGGCCGCCGAAAGCAAAATCAACGTCGTCGAGTTGAATGAGCTGGCGCGTTTGCCGGTTGGTGGCGGAAAAATTGATGTTGGCCGAAGTAGCGCGGGTTCGGGCGTTCAAATCGGCGAGATCGCCTATGAGTTCGTGCGCTTTATCAATGCGCGCTTTGGATTTGGTGGTGCGAGCCTTGGGGCCGCGGCGCAGCCATTCGAGTTCGTTGTGCACGCGATTTTCGAGCGCGTCCTGATGCTTTTGCTGGGCGTGGAGATAGTTTTCCTTGGCTTCGAGGAACTTGCTGTAATTCCCGGCGACGCGGAGATAGCCATCTTGGTAAGAGCGGCTGAGCTCGACCATGGCGTTGGCGACGTTTTCCAGGAAATAGCGGTCGTGGCTGACGACCACGTAGGCGAACTGCGCGTATCTGAGAACGGATTCGAGCCACTCGATGCCTTCGAGGTCGAGGTGGTTGGTGGGTTCGTCTAAGAGAAGAATGTCTGGCTCCTGAACGAGTGCTGCGGCAATGGCCAGGCGTTTGCGCCAGCCGCCGGAGAGAGAGTTGGCGATGGCGTCGTGATCCTCGAATCCGGCGCGGCCGAGGACTTCGGCGAAACGCCCGGCACGTTCGTGCTCCGTTACATGGCCTTCCTGAAAAGCTTTTTCGATGACCGAACGAACCGTTTCATTTGGCGCGAATTCAGAGACCTGGACGACGGAACTTAAACGCGCTCGTTTGCGAAGAGCGACATCGCCAGTGTCGGGACTGACACGTCCGGCGAGGATCTCAATTAAGGTGGATTTGCCGGAGCCGTTGGGGCCGATCAGCCCGATGCGTTCGCCCTCGGAAACGGTGAACGAGATGTTCTGGAATAGAGGAGCAACGCCGTAGCGTTTGGAAAGCGATTGCGCGCTGAGAATCGGTGGCAAATGAGGAATCTCCGGAAAGTGTCTGTTCCAGAATAACAGCTTGCAGACCTTATCTCCGCCGCCATCACCTTTACAGGAACGCAAAAGCGCAGTACAAACCTGTCATCGAATGGCTGGATTGCTGAACCCAACTTGCGAAAAAGCCAACTGGGACATGTGGAAGACTGCCTGGAGGGCGAAAATGTTTGAACTAGCGTGGAAACTGTTGATGGGGGCGGTGGCTGGGGGAATCGCGCGCTACGCGCTTCCCGGGAGGAACCCGGGAGGCTTGGTTGCTTCGGTCATGGTGGGACTGGCGGGATCCTTTCTGGCGGCGTATATCGGAGAAACCTATGGCTGGTACCGCAACGGCGAGATTGACGGAATTATCATGTGCGGGGTCGGAGCGATTGTAGCGCTGGCGATTTTTCGATTTTTGAGCGGCACTACGGCGGCGAGCGCAGGTAGGGAGAATTACGATCTGTAAGAAACGCCCACTTCCGACGGGCCTCTGTGGATGGAAACGAAGATGGCTACCCGAAGGTGGCCGCCACAACGGCGCCAAACCAGCCCAAGGCACCCGGCAACTGTTTAGCCGCGTACCGCGTGCAATTTGAGGGGCAACACTTTCGAGTACAACTGGAAGTCAGGGTCGAGGGTGAAAATCGCCCAGCCACGAGATTGCGCGACGGCGCAAATGAGCATGTCTGATACTGAAACAGCGAAGCCTTTGGCTCTGCAGTGATTGCTTGCCATCGCGGCAGCTTCATAGTCCGACAGAATGGGAGGCTCATCAGGAAACGCGCGCAAGATTTCCTGAAGTTTGGAGAATTGCGCGGCATGCTTGATTCCGGAGAGCAGCTCTTGACGCACCAGCCCGATCATCCTTGCGCGATCTTCGTTGATCAACTCTGCCAGTTCGGTAACGACGGTTTTTTCCGTGGCATTCAGATTATGTGGCAACCGACGCAGGGCCAGCGACCACACCGAAGTATCGACCAGGACGTTCACGACCGCTTTTTCAAGCGTTCCTGCTTGTAGCCATACGAGGAATCGTAGTCGATGGTGCCGAAAAGAGGTATCAAAGCCGCCTGCTTACGGCGGCGGATATATTCTTCGAGGGCGGCGTTGACAGTGTCCTTCTTGGTTTTGTGGCGACCGATTTTTTGCGCCTGCTCGATCAGCCTGTCATCAATTGCAAGATTGGTGGGCATGGCTCACCTTCCCACACTAGTTTACACAATCTGATGTGTAAACAAAAGCGCCAGCAAAACGAGAATTGCAAAGCCGCGGAGCAGCAGTCCGCGCGGCCAGATATTTTCCAAGCTAGGGAATTGTGCGCGGAAAATAAAAAGGCCACCGCGATGATCGGTGGCCTTTAAATGTTGTCGGTTCTTTGATTGATACGATCTGCCAGAATCCGTCCGCCCAGATTCCAGCCGAAGCCGGAAGTGGGTGGCGAGTAACCAGAAGCAAAGCTTCTTGGCTGAACTTCCAGAGCAAGCCCTGAAAGCGAAACATCGAACGTTGCAGCTAAAGCCCGTGAGAGCTTAGCTGCGGTGGCCAGCATTACCTGCACACCATAGCAGGTTGAGCTGGCTCTATCTTTAGAAAGGAGGTGATCCAGCCGCAGGTTCTCCTACGGCTACCTTGTTACGACTTCACCCCAATCATGAGTCATACCTTGGGCGCTTGCCTCCTTGCGGTCGGCGCGGCGACTTCTAGTACAGCTCACTTTCGTGATGTGACGGGCGGTGTGTACAAGGCCCGGGAACGTATTCACGGCGTCGATCTGATACGCCATTACTAGCGATTCCGGCTTCATGCAGTCGAGTTGCAGACTGCAATCCGAACTGAGCAGAGTTTTTTCCGATTAGCTCCCCCTCGCGGGTTGGCAACGGTTTGTACCCTGCATTGTAACACGTGTGTAGCCCTGGACATAAAGGCCATGCGGACTTGACGTCATCCCCACCTTCCTCTCCGTTATCCGGAGCAGTCCACACAGAGTCCTCTCTTGCGAGTAGTAACTGTGTGCAGGGGTTGCGCTCGTTGCGGGACTTAACCCAACACCTCACGGCACGAGCTGACGACAGCCATGCAGCGCCTATACTAGTGTCCCTTGCGGGAAGGCGATATTTCTAAAGCTGGTCACTAGCATTTCGAGCCCAGGTAAGGTTCCTCGCGTAGCGTCGAATTGAACCACATGTTCCACCGCTTGTGCGGGCCCCCGTCAATTCCTTTGAGTTTCAGTCTTGCGACCGTACTCCCCAGGTGCAGGACTTAACGCGTTAGCTCCGGGACGCCACCCGAACGGGTGGCACCCCAAGTCCTGATCGTTTAGGGCTAGGACTACCAGGGTATCTAATCCTGTTTGCTCCCCTAGCTTTCGTTCTTCAGCGTCAGTAGTGGTCCAGCTCGCCGCTTTCGCCACGGGTGTTCCTGCAGATATCTACGCATTTCACCGCTACACCTGCAATTCCACGAGCCTCTCCCACACTCAAGCACGGCAGTTTTGGAAGCCGTCTCTGGGTTGAGCCCAGAGATTTCACTCCCAACTTGCCACACCGCCTACGAACCCTTTACACCCAGTAATTCCGAACAACGCTGGCCCCCTACGTATTACCGCGGCTGCTGGCACGTAGTTAGCCGGGGCTTCTTATATCCGTACCGTCACTCCTCTTGCGAGGCATTCGTCCGGATCGAAAGGGGTTTACACTCCGAGAAGCTTCATCCCCCACGCGGCGTCGCTGCATCAGGCTTTCGCCCATTGTGCAAGATTCCCCACTGCTGCCTCCCGTAGGAGTCTGGACCGTGTCTCAGTTCCAGTGTGGCTGGCCATCCTCTCAGACCAGCTAACGATCAAAGCCTTGGTAGGCCATTACCCTACCAACTAGCTAATCGTGCGCGGGCTCCTCCTCCGACGACTTACGCCTTTCAGTCCAAAAACCAAAGTTCTCGGAATATTATGCGGAATTAGCTCGCCTTTCGGCGAGTTATTCCCCATCAGAGGGCAGATTACCCACGTGTTACGCACCCGTGCGCCGTGCGCCACCTGTATTGCTACAGGCGCGCACTCGACTTGCATGTGTTAAGCACGCCGCCAGCGTTCGTTCTGAGCCAGGATCAAACTCTCGTTTGAAGCCTGTCGCTTGGAGAAAAAAAATGTCCCGATTTTATTCGGGACCAGCCTTCCAAGCAAATTGTTGATCGCTCGATGTTACTCAACCATTCGGGCTCGAATAAGGCCGAATGGTTTCGAACGGATTCTGGCACATCGTATCAATTGTCAAAGAGCAGAGCCTCCCTGTCCAGCAGAGTGGCAACCAAACAACTTGATGAGTATAGGGTGAACACCTCAGGTTGTCAACACTCCAAACAAGAAATCTTTATGATTTCCACAAGCGGCAGATTGCAGCTGTAAACGGCTGAAACCGCGAGAGATCTAAGTAGTCCATGCCATCAGGACTCAAGAAACGGCTCGTGAATATCTGGTGCCAGCAATTTTCCCGTGATCGCAGCCCGGTAACTGCCGCCCAAAACCGAAGTGAGCTTCACGGTTCGCGAAACAGCTAGGTCGATTCATCGTCGCAGCAAATCCGATTACAGTCACCGCTAAGTCCGAGGCGTTTGCAAATTCTGTTTGCATCAATCGAGTCCACCTAATCGTGCGCGCGGCTGCGACTAATCGTGCGCATTAACAAGTACAAAGCGGAGCCGACCGAAACACACGATTAGACGATGACAACAAAATGTGCAGAGATGAAACTCGAAGTCGACGACGCGCATCTCATAATCTGCGCATGAAGTGTGTGCCGTGTTCATGTGCCGCCACGCTCGACGCCAGCGCTGTCGCCTTGTTTCGCCTATAGCCTTCATTCGTTTTTCCGCAACGTCTTCATTCAATCGTCGAAAAGAAACAAAATCACGAGATTACTTATAGGTTATGGCGTTCCAGCTTTATCGTTACAGTAATTTACGGTTTTCCGGAGAAATATTTGGATTCTGGTATATAAACCTCAGTTTAGTTGCTTATTAATTTACGTAAAATAAAGATTTCTAAAGGTTTAAAAAATCCAAGGGAAATTGGAACTTCGGTTGCACATATGGACCCGCCGGGAAGTCCGAGTGGGTATTGCGCGAAGTTCTTGAGCAGTTGAAACGAACGTCCTCAGGGAAGTCTGGCTAAGCGCGCAATACAAGAAAAACATTTGTCGAAGCGGTGTGGGTGCGTGAACGGGCAAATCACGCGGAGGAAGAGGTATGTCCCGGGGTTCCGCATAAGCAATTCGGCGGCGACGGGGAGGAGACGCAAGCAAAGAGTTCTGGCGATAGCAAAGCAGGAAGTACCAATTAAGGAGAACGAAAGACGATGAAGAACACGAAGTACCTGAAATGTACTTTTCTTATCCCGGCCATTCTTCTGGCGATCGGGCTTCTGGCGATCGGGGCCGGAACAAACGCGCAGAGCATCGTGACCGGAGCGATCAATGGGACGGTAACAGACGCTTCCGGAGCGGTCGTGGAGGGCGCAAACGTCACGCTAGTGAGTGAAGCAACGCAGGAAACACGAACCGCAGTTACCGGACCGGGCGGGACCTTCCAGTTTTCACTTCTGAAACCGGGAAGATACAGCGTCACCATTGAAAAAGCGGGATTCCGGAAAGCAGTACAGAAGTCCGAAGTCCAGTTAGGCCAGACGGCCAGTGCAAACGCCAAGCTAGAAGTCGGCGAGGCGACGCAGACAGTGGAGATTACCGAGAGCACTCCGCTGTTGCAGACCGAAGATGCCAACATCACATCCAACGTTGATTTACGCACGCTGCAGAACATCCCAAATCCTGGCGGCGATCTGAGCTACATTGCGCAGATAGCACCGGGCGTAACCATGAACACCTCGAACGGCGGAGGATTCGGAAATTTCACCGCGTTCGGACTGCCAGCCACGGCGAATCTTTTTACCATCAACGGAAACGACTACAACGATCCGTTCCTGAACCTGAATAACTCCGGCGCGAGCAACCTGCTGCTCGGCTCGAACGAAGTGCAGGAAGTGGCGGTAGTGAGCAACGGCTACACGGGCCAGTATGGACGGCAAGCCGGTGCGCAGGTGGACTACACCACGAAATCCGGCGGGAACGCGTTCCATGGCGATGCCGTGTATTACTGGAACGGAAGCGCCCTGAATGCGAATGACACCTTTCTGAACGCGGGCGGGCAGCCGCGGCCGTTTGAAAACAACAACCAATGGGCGGCATCGTTCGGCGGACCGATCAAGAAGGATAAAGCATTCTTCTTTATCAACACGGAAGGGTTGCGCTACACATTCGGATCGAGTTCGCAAGTGTTTGTGCCAACACCGAGCCTGCAGAATTTCATTCTGAATACCAGTCTGCCGGCGAACAATCCTGCGGCAATTCCCTTCTATCAGCAGATATTTAATCTGTATAACAACGCTCCAGGCGTCGCGAACGCACAACCCGTGGCGGGTGATTCGTGCGGCAGCTTGGACACGGTTTTTTCTGGACCGTGTCTGGCGTCCTACCGAGTATCGGTGCCAAACGGTAACCGGGAATGGCTGCTCAGCGGCCGTGTGGATTACAACTTCAGCGACAAGGACAAGATCTTCGGTCGGGTGAAATTCGACCGCGGAAATCAGCCGACCTATACCGATCCGATCAATCCGGCGTTCAACATTCAGAGCAATCAGCCGCAGAACGAAGGCCAGTTGAACTACACGCACGTGTTCAGTCCGCAAGTGGTGAACAACTTTGTCGGGTCCGTAATCCATTACTCCGCGCTGTTCCAAAGCCCGAACCTCAGCAGCGCGCTTTCGACGTTTCCTTTCATTTTGAGCACGAACGACACGAGCCTGACACCGCTCGGCTCAGGATCGGGTTCCGATCCGGTTTTCGCGTTGTTTCCCCAGGGTCGCAACGTGACCCAATGGCAGCTGGTGGATGACCTGTCGATCGAGCGTGGCAAGCACACGTTCAAGATCGGCGTGAATTTCCGCCGCGACGACGTCAGCGACTTCACCGCAAGCGAAGGAAGCTTCCCCGCGATTCAGTCCAGCATGTTGGACTTCGCGAACGGAGCTGCCGACGTCATTCAGCAGAACTTCGCGATCCGCAATTCACAGCCGCTGGCGTTCTATAGCGTGGGCTTTTATTTTCAGGACGAATTCAAAGTGAATTCGAAACTGAAGCTGACCCTGGCGTTGCGGGCTGACCGGAACTCCGGTGGCGTATGCCAATCGGATTGCGTTTCGCGCGGCACGGTACCGTTTGACCAATTGAGCCATGACCCGACGATTCCCTTTAATCAGATGGTGACCACGGGAATCAGCCAGATTCTGCCAGACGTAGAAAAAGTCGTCTTCCAACCCCGCGTGGGATTCGCGTGGAGCCCGTTCGGCGAGAAGACCGTGATTCGCGGCGGAGTCGGACTCTTCTCCGATCTGTATCCTGGGCAGATCCTGGATGAGTTCACGACGAATTTCCCGGAGGTGACGAACTTCTCGCTTGCCGGCCTGGGATCGATTGACGCAAGCAGCAACCCGAACAGCGCCGCGGCTTTGGTTGCGCAATGCAATACCGCATTCCAGAACAACTTCAACAGCGGAGGCACCGCGGCGGGATTTCTGGCTGCCGCACCGGCCGGTTGCGCCACTCCAAATCTGAATGACGTAGTCAGCCAACTGAAGAATCCCAAGTACATTGAATGGAACCTGATGGTCCAACACGAACTCGGTAAGCGGACAGTGGTATCCGTCAACTACGTGGGAAATCATGGCTACGACGAGCTGCTCCAGAATCCTTACCTGAACAGCTTCGGATTCGGCGGGCTGCCTTCCAGCGCAGCGGATAGCCGGGTGCAGAACGTTCTGCAGCTGACCAACAATGGCAGATCAAACTACAACGGCGTGACTGCTGCAGTAAAAGAGCAGTTGACGCACGGATTCTCCGCCCAGTTCAGTTACACGTTCAGCCACACGCTGGACAATGTATCGAACGGCGGCATCGATCCATACAGCATTAACGACAGTCTGCTGAACCAGATCAGCCCGTTCAGCGCAACGAGCTTGAACTACAGCAACTCGGACTATGACGTGCGTCACAGCCTGAATGCCAGCTATGTCTGGGATATTCCGGCGAAGTTCCGGAACCGGGCACTGGACACAGTCGCGGGCGGCTGGACTGTGTCTGGAACGGTCTTTTACCGGACCGGTCTGCCATTTAGCGTGGTGGACGGTACCACCATCGGAGCCCTACAAGCTGGGGGAACAAATCTGCAAAACGTGACCGTTCTCGGTCAACCCCTTGGCGCCGTTCCGTTGACCTGCGGTGGATCGAGCGTAAACACGCCATGCTTTTCGGCATCGCAGTTCGCGAGCGGATCGGCCGTTACAACTTTCGGAACGATTCCCCGGAACTCTTTCCGCGGTCCCGGATTCTTCAACACAGACCTGGGGCTGAAAAAGACGTTCCACTTCCACGAGAGGCTGGCGTTCACGGTTGGCGCCAATGCGTACAACATACTCAACCACGTGAACTACGCGAACCCCGTCTCCAATCTGGCCAGCAGCAGTAACTTTGGCTCGATCATCAGCGCCGTGCAGCCGCCGACGTCGCCTTACGGTGCATTCGCCGCGGCGGCGACCGATGCCCGCATCGTGCAGGTGATGGGCAAAATCACGTTCTAGCGAACAGTTCGCTTCAACTCCAGCAGAGAGGCAGCCCTGTCGGGCTGCCTCTTTTTTTTGGTACGCCGCG
>CAVSYC010000003.1:0-1073495 GCA_963732135.1 uncultured Acidobacteriota bacterium | reverse complement strand
AAAGAGTGGCTTTTTCGCTTTGGCGTCAATTTCGAGAAAGACGTTGCGCCGGTCCTCCCGCTCTGGCTTGAGGCTTTCGGCGGAATGCAGCCGGCAATTCTCGAATCGCTCTTTACGGCGAGCGCTCAAGACATGCAAGTTTTTTCCGAAGGTCGCTGAGATTCTTGAGCCTCTGAAAACGCGGAAAAGAACGCGGCGCCGGAAGCCGCAGAGAAAGCGTGGCAGATTGTCTTAGACATTCGCCGTTGCCATTGGAATCCGGACATGCCCGCGCCATTCAATCGCGCCGTTGCGAAATTGTCTGACCGTGTACGCCAAGCTACGCGTGCTGCGGGGGTGCTCGAGACTTTGAATCCGTCGAAGCGTTGCACACCTGGGCGAAAAAGCGCTTTGTCGAATCTTTCGTCGCTTACGGCGAACTGGAGCAGGACAAATTCCTGCTTCCAGAAGGCGAACTAAAGAACCTCATCGGCGATATCGCAGAATCAAAGGCTCTGCCGGCCCTTTCGGAAGAGTCGCGGAGGGCGAGTTGGAATGCGATGCACGCCCGCGGACTAGCCTATGCCGAAAAGCTTAAGGGCGATCCGTCGCAGCAAGCTGATTTGAAGCGCGCCATTCGAGAATTCGCCTTTCGGCCTTCACTGCATTCCCTCGACGAACAAAAAACAGATCCTGCGCGAGAAAGGTTTCGCAATCTGACCTGAAATGGCGACCGCACCAAAACTCGGAATCGCAGCGCCGCAAGGCGATTCGTTGGAACGCTTGCGCACTGTAGCGCGCGAATTACCGCCCGAGGAGCTGCCCGCGTTCATCGGAGCTTTGGAGTCCATTAAGGCGACGGCATGGGCGCGGCTGAGCGCGCCCGCACAAATTCCGGCAGAGCATGATGAGTTGCTGTCTGTCGAGGTTGCCGCTGACCGGCTTGGCGTGAGCCGAGACTACCTCTATCGGCACCACTCGCAGTACCCTTTTACGCGACGCCAAGGGCGGAAACTGCTGTTTTCGGCCCTGGGCATCAGAAGCACATCCGTCAAAGAGCGTGATTTGTTGTAGCCACAGAAATAGCTTGACTTGTTGTAGCCACATAAACTATTCTTGAGGTGTTAGGTGAAGAAACGAATGGGACGTCCGCCAAAACCAGAGTCTTGACGCAGATCAAGACCCGTGAGATTAAGAATGTCCAGCGCGGAATACCGGAAGCTGGCAGAGAAGGCCAAGACTAAGCGGTCTCAGCGTTTCCGAGTTTCTGAGACACTGCGGAAAGGATTGACGCCATGAACAATAGCGACAAGGCCGAATCTTTCAGCGCGGCGTCTATCTGGGTTGCGTATTACGCGCACGGCAAAGAGCAGCGCGAATTCGCGAGGCACGTCCGCACGGGCGACAAATTGGAAGCCACCGAAAAGAATCGCCATGAAGCCGAGCGCTTCCTGAAACGCAGGCTTGGTGAACTGCCGCCGAGCAGCACGGCGGCCGGGCATTTGTCGGGCCGCAGCAAGAGCGCGTCACAATCAACGAACTGCTCGACGGCCTGGAGCGGATTACAAACTGCGCGAAAAATGGAACGTCAAAGTTGCTTCGAACGTGCCAAGCCGCTGCGCTACTTTCGGCACATGGCGTGCCGTCGATGTCACATCCGACGCCATCGGAAAATACATCGAGGAATTGCGCGGCGAGGAGTACAGCAACGCCACGGTGAATCGCCGCACGCAACTGCTCGGGCAGGCTTTCAAGACGGCGATCCGCAACAAGCA
Source organism: uncultured Acidobacteriota bacterium (assembly GCA_963732135.1). Taxonomy (GTDB): domain Bacteria; phylum Acidobacteriota; class Terriglobia; order Acidiferrales; family UBA7541; genus Acidiferrum. Next base: position 1,071,741 of record CAVSYC010000003.1, on the reverse strand, counting down.
ATCTCACAGCAACCCTTCATCCCGCGGCTGTCCGAAATCGGCAACGAGCGACAGGGATTTTTCGAGACGGCGGACTTCGAAGCCGTTTGCGGGAAGCTCCCCGAATATCTGCGCGACTTCTGCCGATTCGGTTTTGCCACCGGCTGGCGAAAGGGCTCGATTGAATCGCTGCGCTGGTCCGATGTTGGCGAGGATGTGATTTACCTTCGAGCGGAAAATTCCAAGACGCGCAAAGCCGAAACCATGCCGCTGGAGGGTGAACTGCGGCAGATTATCGACCGTCGCCGTGCGGCCGCTGATTCGTGAAAAGGACAAAGAGCCGCGATTCGCGGAATTTGTGTTTCATCGAGACGGCGAACCAGTTGGAGATTTCCGCAAAGCCTGGGCGACCGCCTGCACATGCCGAAGTGGGCCACCGACTCTTCCACGACTTCCGGCGCACGGCATCACGCAACATGATCGCCGCTGGCGTCCCTCAAGCCGTTGCCATGAAAATCACCGGGCATCGCACGGATTCCATGTTCCGGCGCTACGCCATCGTGAACGAGGAGCAGAAGCGCGAAGCGCTGGCGAAAACACAGCAATATCTCGCCGCAGCGCCTGCGCGCAAGGTTGTCGCGATGAGTCGAGGTTAACCATGAAAAAAGCCGGCACAACAAAGGCGAAAGAGCGGCAGAAAAAACGCGCCCAGTCCATACTTGATCGGATGCGACCTCTAGGACCGGGCGATCCGCCCGATGCACATCGGATTAAGGCTGAATTGGAAAAAATTGCGGAACACGGCTACGAGAGAAATATCCTTTCGCGTTCCTCACGATGTTTCAGTAAAGCCAGGGAAGAAACCGAAAAAGAAGTAAGCGGGACGCGCCGGTGCTTGTAACACCAGCACGCCCCTAACCCAGCGACACATAGGAGGTGTCACGTGGCTACACGCAGTTTAATTCATTCCGTCAAGCCGTCGAAACTCGCCGTATTTCCCAAAGCAAAGAAAACTCCACAGAAGAGGCTTTCTCGCTGCGTGGGCCTCGCCGTCCTGCAGTCTGCAATTCGGGACAGGTTGCGGGCTTATCGTGCCGACGACTGCGCATCGTGTGCGTTGCCGGGGTGGACGCTATGAGGATCAAAATAGAGCCGCAAGTCTGGGACGAAGGCTTTACAGCCGGAGAAAAGGGAAAATCCGAATGTCCGTATCCGGCAGCAAGCCGCGAGGCCTATTCATGGTACAGCGGCCAAATCGAAGGCGACGCTAAGCGTCAAGGTTTCAGCTACAGCCGAGGGAGCGAAACCCGGGCGGTGCTGTCGTGAGGACCTACCTCGTCAACGTCTCGAAAAAAAGAGCACTTGGCCTACCCGGCCAGGAAAGCAAAGCAATCCGAAGGATTTTCAACAACGATCAACTCATCGAGCGATTCGACAAATGGCTCCTTATCTGCGGTAAGGCCGCAAACACACGGCTGAGCTACATACTTGCGGCAAAGCGATTTGCGAAATTCCTGGTAAACAAACCGCTGATGGCCGCGACGAAAGAGGACGTGCGGGACTTCGTGGGCAGCCTGTACGTAAAGGGTTTTGCGGCTAGCACGATTCAAGCCCGGCTAGACGCTCTGCGGGTACTCGGGGATTGCCTGCAGCTAGGCGGGCTTGTGCGGGCGAGCGTTCCACGCGCCATTCTGCGGCGAAAAATACCTAAGCGCCTGCCGCACGCACTCTCTGAAGAGGAAATCCAACGGCTCATCGGCGCCGCTCGCATCCCCCGCGATCTGGCGATTCTTGAGCTCGGCTATGCTTCCGGTTTGCGGGTGAACGAACTGGCAAACCTTCGCATCGAGGACATAAACGTAAATGCTAGAAGTCTCATCGTCCGGCAGGGCAAGGGCGGAAATGACCGCATTGCTCTCTTTGGTCGCCCCGCGGCAGACGCGCTGAGAAAGTACATAGGAAATCGAATGAGCGGCCGGCTTTTCCTGCAGCATCCGCACCGTCAACGCGGCGGAGTGTGGTTCGATAAGCGCTGGCATATCTGGTCCGGCCAGTGGCGGGAAACTGACGACACCGGAAAGCGCGTCATGCGAACGATTAAGCTCGGCGATTACGACATAACGAACAGAGAACGCGCCCGTATCGCGCTTCACGAATATCTCAGCGACAAACTGCCCAAGGGAAAGCCAGACGGCAAACCCCTGGGAAAGATGGGCGTTTATCGCGCGATCGTCGCAGCCGCAAAGCGCGCCGGCATCGCTGGCGTACACCCGCATGTTCTTCGCCATAGTTGCGCCACCCATTGCTTGGATCACGGCATGGACATTCGGCACGTCCAGGAAGTTTTAGGGCATTCCAGCCTTCTCGCGACGCAGAAATATCTCCACGTTTCAACCGTCAACCTAAAGCAAATTCACACGAAAGTCTTTCCGAGGTGAGCCGTGAGAAAACAAGTCATCAACTACCGGAAGCTTGAATTAGTCAGTGTCGGCGCACCCGAATCGGCCCTGCAAGCCGTAGAAAACTTGATGGTGTTCGACGCCCGGTGTCTCGACAAGGAGACGTGGCACAAGCTCCTGCGCATCCTGCCCGAACTGACCCGGATTCGGAAAGCCTGGAAAGCGCATTTCACGGTACACGGCTGCGTCTCCTGCCATCGTAAGAAAACGGAATATGGAGCAGGCGGATTCTGCTTCACCTGCCTGGCGCGGATCACTGGCCGGATGCGGACGTGTTTTCGAAAAATTCAGGCTGGCCGAAACGTAGCAGACGAGCTGGCATTAATCACCCGACGATACGATGCGGCACAGCGACTATTCAACGGTGACGACTGAAGATGAGTCCCGCTTTCCGAAGGGCTGGGACAGACTGGACTCGATTGTTAATACGAAAGGGTTACGTCCGACTGGACGCCGTTGTAGACCATAAGAAAATACTTCAGCAAGTCTCTGCCCATGAGCATGATGATTTCTTTGTTATCGAAAGTCGTCCATTTTAGTTCGCAACCTACAACCCGCATTGTGTTGAGCAATGTGTCGCCGGTCAGATTGAGACCCGGGAACTGCACTTTCGCCGGATAGACGAAAGAGAACTTGTCTTTAGTGTGCGGCGTGGACATCGGGATATGATCAATCGGTTGAATACCGAAGTCCGTGAAAATCTGTTCGTGTACCGCGGATGCCGAAGCGCCCGTATCGATCAAAGCGTAGCCTGCTACTGGCGGTGGAATTTGTACTTGGTTTTTCAAACAATACTGCTCTAGCGGAGGAGGTAACCCGACCGTGACCTGAAGGATGGCGCCCGTCTCGGTGAGTGTATAGCCCCTATCCTTGTCCCAATGGAAGAAGTCAAATACGGGCATTCATCAGTCCCAGCACGAAGGCCTGATTCCTGTACACTTCTGGTTCATTCGAGATTCTCTTAACCAGAAAAGCGGCCTTGCCAAACTTATCAACGCCAGCGTCATAGGCATTCTCTGCCGTGTCAAAAGCATCGATAAACTCATCGCCATGAATTAAGGCAAATTTGCCAGCGTGCGTTTTAAGCAGTTCTGCCTTCTTGCTCTCGAAGAAAGCCAGTTCTTTTTCTAGAGGCATTTGCGCACCTCAACTATCATAGCGTGGGATCCTGTTCTGAAGGGAGTGGAATAGTACAAGACGGCACCGATAGAAGCAACTTCCGCTCATCCTGGACCACTTCAATCGCTTCAGCGGCTCTGTTTGATTCTATTTGATTTTGCGGGGCATCCTGAGCGACATCTAAGGCAAATTCTCGCAGGACTTCCCGGTAAACCTCATCGTACCGCCCAGCAAGCTTCGCTAGAGCCTCTTTCGGCCATCCCAAAAGCACCGGATCGCGCACTTCCGCGTGAAGGAATGCACCAGAGACACTGACATCCTGCTTCGGCTTCCCGAGCATGCGGTCATAGATGAAATTGAGCGTCTGAAGCCAGATAATCTCGCGTTTGCTCTGCAGGAGCTTCGTGATCTTCGCCGAGACGAGCAGCGGGTCAACGTTCTCTAAAGCCTGCAGCAGCGTAGTGCGCGAGGTTCCCTTGAGCAGGATGTTCGCGGGGTTTGGCTTTCTTCCGGCGCCTGGACGCTTGCCGCCACGCTTCGGCTTCTTCTCGTTTGATTCGATTGATTGGCCTGCAGGCGGCATTTCGGGCTGGATTTGAGCTTCAGTTTCCACGCGCAGCTTCCTCCAAGACGCGGACAGTTTGCGGACACTCACAAATAACCTGCATTAATCCAAAGACTTGCAGAGGAACATCGGGTATACAATCAGAAGAAAATATAGTGTGTCGCGAAAAATCAGCTTTCGTGGCAAATCTCAATTCGGCGAACTGACGTTGATTCCTTCGATTTGTAGAAGAGAGCGGCGCGCGTATAATCCCGTTGCCATGGAAAACGAGCCTATCTCCCTCGCGCAACTCATCGGTACCAACATCCTGACCAAAATTCCTGATTGGAAGGGAAACGAGATCGTCACCGTCAAGCTTGTCGGCGTAGAGGCGGGCGGTATCTGGATTGAAAGCCAGGACTTCATGGAGAATTTTTTCGCCGGAACAACGCACACCATGGCTCTTAAGACTCTCGCGATTTTCATGCCCTACTCGCGAATTCTCGCCATTTATGCGTTCACTGATACTTCTTGGATCTCGAAAAGAGTTGCTCAATAGCCTGCGGTAAATTGTCCGTGTAATTGTCCGTGAACGGTGTACAACGCCATCCGAAAGCAGCCTAAAACTCTTCGCCTTTCGCGCTGATTTCATTGGCTCTTGTTGCTCCGCGTGTGTTGGCGTGTAGCGCAAATTCCCCCTCATAACCCGAAGGTCGTCAGTTCAAATCTGACCCCCGCAACCATTCATTTAGTTTAGATACAACGGCTTAGGAAGCTCAATCCTGAGCCGTTTTCTTTTTTGGCCGCATTTGGGCGCAAAATTCCGTCCAATTGCTCCGTAAATCACGCATCGTCCTTGCTCACAACGTGGGTATACACATCGAGAGTGAGAGACGAATCGCTGTGTCCGAGACATTCCTGACGAAGCAACGGCACGCCCAAGTGATCCATGAGCGTGCTATTCGTGTGGCGAAAAGCATGTAACCCGCCTCACGCGATTCCTAACGAATTAAGCAAGGGGTACAGCTCCCGTTTCACGAGCAGATTCCCGTCCCATGGAGTTCCGTTGGGCGTTGCGAAAACAAATCTCCCCCCAAAAAGCCAATTAGCTGATGGCGGCCATTGGCCTGTCAAGAATAATAGTCGGCTAGAGAGTACCGTTCGAACGGATATGGAAAACGCCCGGTGGGCCCCGGATTTCCTCTATTTGCAGACACCCCCGAGGATGCCGAGTTGGCGTGCGGCCTGGAACGACATGGTGCATACGGCGCCGCTTGGAAGATGAATAGTGGCGGAGTACCACGGATGAGCTTTGTCAGGAAGAATCGTGAACAGTTCTGAGTTTGCCCCGCAGCAGTAGTGACCGCCGAAGTGAGGTTTTTCGGGCACGACGGTGATGAGGGCGTTGCGCAGCCAGCGCTGCGTCCGTCCGGAGAGTGGAGCAGCCTTGTTCAGATCTTGCAGTGTGAGTTGACGCGGATGCGCAGCATCGACATTAGTGTTATCTGGGATGGCAAGGCCGGGCTGGGCCTTGTCAATCGCGTCGTGAGTTTCGCGGAACATTGCCCACATTTGTCTCTTGGCAGCAAACACGAAGTTGTTGAAGCTCACGAGCGAAAAACTGCACAAAAATACGATAGTGGCGAGGGGCAACAGGCGGCGGACCACAAAAAGCGCGCTGTCCTGGAGTTGGTTGCGAAATAGCCAGCGGCTTTGCAGGACCGCGACGACCAACACCGGGACCAGCAAGATCACCAGAACGAACGTTGACGCAGCGACAGTGGCAAAGGGATTTACATTGGCGACAGCGTTGGTGAACCAAAAGTTTGCGAAGAGTCCTAGCTTCGAGGCGACGAAGACCAATCCCCCGCTGCTATTGAAAGCGTTGGCGACCCAGTCGCCGAATCGACCGGCTAGAAACAGCGCAATCAAGATGGGAAAAACACACAGCGCCGCACGCACCGTGCCATTGACGGTACAAGCACACCAGAAAGAGGCGAAGGTCAGCAGCGAGACCGGTAGCACCCAAGCGATCCAGTGACCGGAGTCCACGGGCAGGAGAGTTGATCCGAAAATCGATTTGCTTACGATCAGCGCCAAGTTTGGAAGCAGTGCCGCGCAAACCAAGCTGGTAAACATGGCCATGGCCAGCTTGATAAGCCACTGACGGCGGAACGGTACCGGCAGGGTCAGGTGTAAGGAGTGAGTACCCGAAGTTCTCTCTTCCCCCAGCGACAAGGTTCCGGCGAGAACCGCAATCAACGGAGTGAATGCAACCGCCATAAAGAGAAGGATGGCTGGCAACGATTCATTTTCGGAGGTGTGCCCGAACAATGGAAGACTTATCCATATGGGGATTGCCAGCAAGCTGATGAGCCAGACCGGACGCAATAGGCGAAATTCCTTGCGGATCAAGTTAAGAAGGGCGCCAGTTGGTCGCGAGCGAAACCATTCGGTCAAGATGCCGGCCAAAGCTCGAGGCATGAAGTCCGGACCGGCGGTGAGCAGATCGTCACCGGCGATGCCGCCCGTGACTTCGAATCGCGCGATCCTGCGCCGACCGAGCCAAAGCATCACACCGGAGTAGCACAATACGGCGAACAAGGTGACCGAACGGGTGAGTGCGGATTGCGGAATCCAGTCACGCCGGTTCAGCCAGACGACAGGAATGGCGGCGTTGAGCGCGTTGAGAGCGAGTCCACCCAGGGTCGATCTGGCCAGGAGCGTCCAGAATGTCGCGGAAGCGACCATGGGGATCATCAACGCTGCGGAGATAAACCCAATCGCCGGATCCTGCTGGAGCACGTTCCAGCCGGTGAGGCAGAAAAGCGAAGCCGCAGACAACACGGCGGCGAGCGCGACGATTATCTTCTCGGACCAGATTTCGGTCCGGCCGACAGGTTGACTGAGCAGGAGCGGAATTGTCCGGCACTGAAATTCATTGCCGAGCGAGAGAGTCGCCAGGAGCGGGAGGCCGATGAAGAGGCCAAGAAAGGATGCTGGCTCAATCACCTGGTGAATACTCCAAAGTGGTGCGGCCCCTGAGCCGACGGACCATGAGCGCTCAAGCAGGGGCAGAGCGGCGGCGGTCATGACCGCCAGCCACGGCCAGAACAGGGAGCGCGCCTCTTTGAAGATTCGAATGGTCTTGGGCGTCATTCAAGCCTCCTAGGATTTCAAGGTGGCCACGAAGATTTCCTCGAGGGTTAAGGATTCGCTCGAGATGGCCTCGGGACTGTGCTGCCGGAGAAGCTCCATTAATTCTGGTCCACTTCCATTGGCAATCAATTCGAGTTCGCGACCGTCGCGACGCACGCGCAAGGCGGACTTCAAGTCGAGGTCCGGAGGAGTCTGCGCAAAGCGCGCACGGATTTTCTGATAACGCTCGCGTGCGTGGTCGGAGTCCTGAGTGAGCACAACGCGACCGCGATCGACGATGGTGAATTCGTCAATCAGTCCTTCGAATTCGGTGATGAGGTGCGTGGAGACCAGGATGGTGCGCTTGCCGGGAATTCCCTGCTGGTACGCGCCGATCACTGTCTGGATAAATTCGCGGCGAACGATGGGGTCGAGGCCGGAGGTCGGCTCGTCGAGCACAAGTAAGTCGGTCTCAGGGCAGATCGCGGCGATCAAGGCCAGCTGGGTTCGCTGGCCTTTGGAAAGACTGGAGGTGCGCTGCGCCGGGTCGAGACCGAATCGATCGAATAATTCCTGTTCGATCTTGCGATTCCAATGCGGACGGAAAGAGGCGAGGTAATCCAGAGTTTCGCGAACACTCATCCACGGATAGAAAGCCACCTGATCCGGCACGTAAGAGAGGAGGCGCTTGACTTCGACTTCTTGTTTGCTGGGATCGAGGCCAAAGACGCGGACCTTTCCGCTCTGCGGATGCAGCAGATTGAGCAGACACTTCATGGTGGTGGTTTTGCCTGCGCCATTGCGGCCGAAAAGTCCGTAGCAGCGGCCGGGCTGCACGGTCAGGCTCAAATCATGGACCGCTTCGGCGCGGCCGTAAGCGTAAGAGAGATTTTCGATTTGGATGGCGGGAGTTGGAGAGGTCATAAGTGCTCAATCCTCCTTCTTGATTTCATTGGAGCGCCGTTTGTCGTTCAGCACATCCATGCGTTGCCGAACTAAGGCAAAGAATTCATCGCCGGGCACTTGCAAGTGGTGAGCCTGGACGATAGCTTGGTCAATTTCGACGATCAAGAGTTTGCGGCGGACTTCCTTGCGCAACGCCGAATGATTTTCTTTCAGGAAACAGCCGCGGCCGGGAAGAGTCTCAATGACGCCGAGGCTTTCCAGTTCGGAATAGGCCTTGGCGACGGTGTTGCGGTTGACGCGAAGTTCCTCCGCGAGCGGGCGGATGGAAGGGAGGGCCTCGCCGGGCCGCAGTGCTCCAGAAGCGGCGGCAGCCTTGATCTGATCGACCAGCTGCAGGTAGATCGGGAGGCCGGACTTGAAATTGACTTGCAGCAGCATGCTTGCCTCTCTGTCCTATGACAGTAGTACAGTTGGCAGAAATTGACAAGGGAAAAAGTTGGTAGCGAAAGTGATTACGCCAATCAGTAACGAGGGCCGAAAGCCAAAATTAGCATCCCCACGATCCACTAGAGCGAATCCTTACTTATAGAGCGCGGCCACAAGCAGAGTCACGGTGCCTGCGCTCGTCTCGGATCCATTGGGTGCATAAGCGGTGGCAACCGCGCTCGCAAACTCCCGTATAACGCATTACGGGACAAATGAATGTGGTGCCCAAGTACGGAGTGCGGAGCCCTTACCGGGCCGCCGTCCACCCACCATCAATCAAAATCGTCTCGCCCGTGATCAACGATGCAGCAGGGGAGGCCAGAAATACAACTGCCCCTGCCACTTCCATCGGCTCGCCAATACGGTGCAGCGCTGCGATCCGTTCCAATGTGTCCGCGCGAAATGTCGCTCTCCTGAGTCGCCGTGGCACCGGTTTGCGGATGGCCTCCGGCACTTTGTGATGGTTTCAGGTGGTTCGGTTTGTAACAGCTTCGTTGGGCGGCCAACAGGCCCGCTTGTTGCTAGTATTTCGGCCAGAACACGTTTAATCTATTTGATAGAGGGGCATTACGATGACCATTCGGGTTGACCTCAATCCAGAGATGGAAGCTCGTCTCCTCTCCGAGGCACGTTCTCAAGGTGTACCTTTGGAGAAACTGGCAGAGCGGCTTCTCAAAGAGGCTTTGACTGCGAATGCTCTGCCTCAAGGTGTGCTGACCGTCGAGGAGTTTCATCGTATGCTTGAAGGAATGGCAGAAGGATCGGAAAAGCTGCCGAATTTGCCGACCGAAAGCTTCTCGCGCGAAAGCTTCTATGAGGACCGGCTAGATGGCAGGTACGCAGTACCTCCTCGATAGCAATATCCTTCTCCGGTGGGTTAAGCCGGACCACAACGATTATCCTCTCGTAGTCTCGGCAATTGATGCCATTCTTCGGCGCGATGATGTACTTTGCTATACGTCACAAAATGTGGGCGAATTTTGGAACACGTGTACCCGCCCTCTCGACCGCAACGGCTACGCTCTTTCCCCTCAAGAAACAGACCGGCGAGCCAAATTCTTCGAGGAGAAGCTGCGATTGCTCCCCGACAGCCTGGCGGTGCACGAGGAGTGGCGAAGACTGCTTGTCACGCATGGTGTGTCTGGGGTTCAGGTCCACGATGCGCGGCTGGCGGCCGCGATGCGAGTACATGGCGTCAAGCGAATTCTGACCTTTAATGATCGAGACTTTACTCGTTTCAAGCACATCGAGGCCATTCATCCTCGGGCCGTATCGACAAAATAGAGCTTCTAATCGTTGAAAATTCTCAGCGCTCTGGCCGTCGTCAATTCCGATTCGGAAGACTAAGCGCGGTCATCTTCCATCGCCTTTCGCACTACTTGGAATCGATTTGCTAGGCTGCTGGGAAAGATTTGGGAAGAACTCCCACGGCGGCAACCGTATAGCCGAGCGCAGAGTACCCTGCAAGCCGCTTCTTGTACATGCGAGCCAGCATAGGCACCATCACATCCGCATAGTCGTAGACGTGGACTTCACTCTTGTTGTCGTGGAGACGATGCAGGCGGCCCACGTACTGTTGCAAAGTACCTTTCCACGAAATCGGCATTGCAAGAAGAAGCGTATCAAGACGTGGATCGTCAAATCCCTCGCCGAGGTAACTTCCGGTCGCTAGGATCACGCGCGGTTCATCGCAAGGAACGGCTGCTAGAGATTCAGCCAGTCCCTTTCTTTGCTTCGCGCCCATCCCACCCTTCAAAATGAAAATGTGCGGACAAATTCCACCCAAGCGCCCAGCCAAATAATCGAGATGTCCCGTCCGACTTGTGAGAACAAGTGGTGAGCGCCCGCTGGACAAAGCCTGCTGAAGGTCTCGGACGACCAGGTCGTTCCTTTCTTGGCTAACGATGAGAGCAGCATAAATATCTTGAATGGCCGTCTCACTTTCAGACCGACTCCAACCGAAATCAGTAATCCTTGGGAAAACCTTGTGCTCGAGGGGTGAAGACTCGGCAGCCTTCTTCGCGCTGAGATGAAATCGAATCGGGCCGCATTGCATGTAGATGATGGGTTGGTGCCCATCCTTTCGAGTCGGTGTCGCCGTCAATCCCAGAACGTATTTTGCTTTGACCTCGCGGAGGACTCGTTCAAATGTCACTGCTGAAAGATGGTGACATTCATCCACAATCACGTGGCCGTACTCCGCGACGAAGTCTTCCACTGCGCCTTTGCGCTGCAAACTTTGGATTACAGCAACATCAATCAAACCGGTTCTCTTAGCTTTCCCTCCCCCATATTGTCCAACGCGTCCAATCGGCAACGCTAGAAACGCCGCTAAACGTTCGCGCCACTGGTCCATCAATTGACGCCGATGCACGAGGATCAGAGCGTTAACCGCTCGCTTGGCGATAAGACAAGCTGCCACCACTGTTTTTCCGAACGCCGTTGGCGCACAGAGTATGCCGTGGTCATAAGCAAGCACTTGCTCGATGGCGTCTCGCTGTTCAAACCGCAATTCGCCATGGAAAGAAACATCGATTTCCCGCCCTGCGGTTCTTTCATCATGAACTTCCACATTGATGTGATGTGACTTGAAAACACGGACTACCTCTTCCAGGCACCCTCTTGGAAGACCAATGTGCTCGGGGAAGACTTCACCGCAAGATATGACCCGCGGCTTACCGTAGGTCGAGAGCCGCATCGATTGAGATTTGTAAAATTCGGGGTTTTGAAAAGCAGCGATGCGAACCAGGCGATCTACCATCCCGGACGGTAAGCCCTCTTTCTCGATATAGATGAGATTACTCACCACGATACGAACATTCGGCGGCAACAGACCAGTGATTTGTCTTTCCTTTCGTCGCCGAGATGGGCGCCAGAGCCATGGGGCTTCGCCCTCGTATTCATCGGGCAAATGGAGGTGCACTCCGATGGGATTCCCTTCGGGAGCTATCGCGTAAATTGTTCGGGCGAGCTGATCGATTGGCATTCTTTGGACGGACTCTAGAAACCTCCATTGATCGGGATGGGGCTGAAACAGTTCATCCAAGAAGACGCTGTTGCCTTGTTCTCTGGGACGCTTTTGCAATGGCAACGCAATCAAGTTTCCGAAACCGCCTTTGGGCATAATGTCCTGGTTGGGGAAAAGACGGTCGTATGAATCAAGGCCGATTTCATGCCTATTTTCCATAGTGCGTGTCAACAGGGAACACCCCAACCTTCGCGCATCGGCAGCGGATACCGGCCGATCAAAGAATATCCACACATGTGCGCCATTTCCGGACCGTGAGCGCTCAACAGCCGAGGGAACCTTAAAACGCTTGCATGTTGCAACAAACGCGGCTGCATCAGCTAGCCAGGACTTCTTGTCGAAATCCACCGCAAGAAACCAGCAAGTGTCGTCAGGCAGAAGTGGATAAATGCCGACCGTCTGCTTTCCAGTTAGATGATTTCGAATAGCGTCATCCGTCAGTGGCTGGAGCATCCTGGTTTTGCGGGCAACCTTCTTTCGCTCTTCTGGTCTCGCGACATGGATGGCACGCCAGTCCATGATGCCGGCAGGTGAATAGCCAGATTTGCCGCCCTTGCTTTCCCAGCGGGTGGCGAACACATCTTCTCTCCCGCGAAACAGATTTCGAAAGAGCGAGATCTTCTCCTCTGGTGTGGAAACTTCTTTTCTCGTGGTGGACGAAGGGTTTGGGACCAGGACGGCTTGTGGAACGGGTTCTTTGGGGGGCGATTGAATAATCCCGAGCATCGCACGGAGATGCGCGTTCTCTTCACGAAGCTGTCGGCATTCCTCTTGCACTGTTTTCAGGCGCTCTTGAATATTGTCCTGATCAGGCATGCGGCTGTTCATTGCTATAAGCTCCGCGGATGATCTTATCCGACGAAAGAAGCGGTCAAACAGCCGATCTTGTCCAGGGTCCAACTGGGGTCCAAAACTAGGCGTTTTTGGGAAGTTTTCGGGGGTCTCATTGCTGTAAGGGCAATCAAATCAATGGGACTTAGAGAGTGACCTTCAAGCTCATAACCCGAAGGTCGTCAGTTCAAATCTGACCCCCGCAACCAATTAATGATTTATGGGCCGGGCACAGGCGCCCGGCCTTTTTTTTGCTGTCGCACCATCTCAGTGGGTCGCTATTCGCTTGAGCTGGAGCTAGCGCCTGCGACCGGAGGCGTTGCGGGTGCCGGCACCGCGTCCTTGATCAGCATAGCCCAGCGTGGAAAGGCGTAGTTCCCCGACACGTCGTCAATAATGTTTACTTGGCAGGTGTAAAACCCGGGCTTGAGAGTTTGCAACGGCAAGTCCAGTTGGAAGACTACGGCTTTGCGCTGCGGAACAGTCACTTCCGTGGCCACGATGGGCTTCGATTCATACACCTTTACATTGTTCTGCAAAAATTCCACGCTGGTGAGCACGCGGATGGAGTCGCGCTCATTTTTCGCAGGCGAAGTCGTGCCTGGTTGATGCTTGCCGGACGGACTGTCGATCGCCGGCGCCTCATTCGTTGCAGCCGGCGGAGCGTTCTTCCCTTTCGCCGCGTCATACACTTCAAACTGCAAATATAAATGCTGGTCCTGCGTGAAAACGTGCGTCACGTTGGGAACCAGTTCGGTCTGATCGCCGACCAGCGGGTTGTCGGCCTTATTTTTTCCGGTTGCGGGAACACGCAAGCTGCTGAGAACGACAGAGCTGCTGCGCAACGGCGCTTTGCGTAAATCCGGAACCTGAACATCCGTTTCGAACGTGCCCATGCGTCCGCTGCGATTTTCGCGCACTACGAATTTCAGGTGATAGCTGCCTGGGGCAAGCAGGAAGCTGGTATTGTACTGAACATTCTTGCGGCGAACCTGTTGAGCGCTCTCGACGGCAAGTTTGACGGTATCGCGCAGATGTCCAACGGGAAACCTTCCACCTTCCAACACTGCACCTGCGACGTCGAGCGAGGCGTTGTCTTTATCTTTTTCCTGCACAAACGGAATTTGCGAACCGGGCACAACCAACGATACCGCCAGAAAATAATGCGAATCGTCGCGGCGGAAATACGCTGTGCCTGCATACACGGCCACATCTGTCGCCGGCAAATCCGAGGCCAGCTCATCCTGAATCTGCTCCTCGCGGTCGGTACGATTCAAATGCTCGAAATCACGCCCTGCATAGTAGCCGGCGCGATATTCGAGTTTTACGTCGGGGCGATTCAAGACCACCTTGATGTGCCGGAATCGGCCGTCCCTGGCGTGATTCGAACTGGTGTAGCCCAGGATGTAGTACGCAGAAGTATCCTTTTGGACTTGCGAAAATACACCGCTGAAATCGTTCGAATCGAAAAACGCTTTGCCGCCTGTGTCCGCGGCCAGCGTCGAGAGCGTCTCCTGTGACGCGGCGTTGCTGTTCAAATCGTTCAATACGGACGCTCCCGTGTACGCCGACTGTCCATGCAAGCTGGCGTTCTGCGCTTCGCCTCCACCGGGAAGCGCTTGCAGCCCGCGCACATCGAGCGGATAAATCGACACGTTGGCTTTTACTGCGACTGCCGTCGCTGCGCGCAACGCGGACTGATTGTCGACACCCGATTGCGAAATTCCGTTGCTGAAATAGATCAGGCTTTTTTTCTGCGGGAGTTTGCCGACCGCTTGAATGATGGATTGCAGCGCGAGTAGTTTTCGATCGGCGCTGAATGTATTGTAGTCCGTGTCATCCGCGGTGAAGGCGCCGCTGGTTTCCGCCGCACCTTCTGAAGCTCCCGTTGCGCCGTTGTCGAATCCTTGCCCGGAACCAGAATTGTAGGCGTTCAGCACCGACAGAACTTTTTTCTTATCGTCCGTGAAGTCCAGATCCAGCCGCATGTTGGTTGAAAGCGAAACGATGGCGATCAAATCTGCCGGCTGCATTTTCGCGTTGACATATTTTTTTGCCGAATCGACGGCGCGGTCAATCTGATCAGCCTCCATCGCGGAAAAATCGAAGAACAGAAGAATCAGCCGGCGATCGCGCGCATCAATCTTGGCCTGCGGCTTCACTGCGGGAGGCGCGGCAACTGCGGCATTCTCCGTTCCGGTAGTGGCCGGCGTCGTTTGCCCGGCAAGCGCCAACTCATCAATATTTTCAAAATCAAAACTCGAGACCTGCTGCTTCTGGCCGTCCTCGAGGACCGTAAAATCCTCACGTTTCAAATAGCGAACCAGGTTTCCCTTTTTGTCGCGAGCCACGACGTTGACTAGTACGACTTCGGTAGTCACTCGAATCGCTTGCGGCGCCTGTGCAGGCGTCTGCTCTTGCTGCGCGACGCTGGCAAGCGGAAACGCTGCCAACAGCGCGGCAGCGTTAGCAACGGCGAAAAGCCTGCGAAACCTCATGCAATCCTTCCCTAAAACCGAAACCGCGCGACAAATGTGATGCGCCGCATGTTCGCGGCGGAGGTTACTTCGCCAAAGGCCAGTGAGTTTACAGTCGTATTCAGTCCCGTGAACTGCACGATGTTGAAAATATTGTTAGCTTGGATGCGCAGCTCCAACGAACGCGATTCGTGTATTTGTATGGTCTTGCTCAGCGCCATGTTCAGCGAGAATTGGCCGGGACCTTCAATAATAAATCGGCCCGCATCGCCAAAGGCAGAGCCAGTGGGGTTCACGCAATTGGTTGAAATGACTGGTGAGCAAAACGCGGCGGTATTGAACCATTCCAGCGAAGTAGGGTCGCTGAGCGATACTGATTGCCCGGACACTACATTCGCGCGCTGCGAGCCACTGACGCCACGCCCGATGTCTACGCTGCCGCCACGCACGTTGGGCGTAAAATAAAATCCCGATCCGATGGTCGCGCTTCCGCTCCACTGCCAGCCATTCAACACATGCGAGATCGCGCCCTTCGAAGCCATGCGATGGTTTTCGCCGAACGGCAAATCGTACATCCAACTTCCCGTAAATTTGTGCTTCTGGTCAAAACTGGAAAGACTGCGGTCCGCGGCGATGTTGAACGGATCTTGCGCCACAATTACTCCGCCCAGCCCGATTGATGACGCATCGTCAATGGACTTCGAAAAAACGTAGCTACCGCTAAACCCCAGTCCGGATGCCATACGTTTGCGGACGCGAACCGACAGCGCGTGCAGAACAGAATTTGCCGCCGACGATTCGTAAATGAACGGCTGCGCGTTATTCGTGACGATGGCGCGGTCTTCGTCCAGGTGCGTGCCTTTGGATCCGTTGTAGCCAACATTCAAAAGAAATCCATGCGCCAAAGTTTTCTGTAAATCCGCATTCCAGACTTGCACGTAGCCCAGCCGGTAGTTCGGATCGATCGCGAAATTATTTGTCACCGCGCCGGTGCCGGTTCCGGGAAAGCCGTTGACGAGTGTCAGGTTGCTGGTAGCGGGAGTCGTTGCCGAATTGGTCTGCGTTGTCGCGAACGGCGGCTGAAATGCAAAGTTCTGGATCACCGTTCCATACTGCGCGAGATTGTAGTTGATTCCATAACCAAGCCGCACCACGGTTTGCTTCATCGGCCGCCACGCCAGGCCGAGACGCGGCGCAAAGTTATTTCGATCCGGCTGCACCAGCGACGCAGGGAAGTCGCCGAAGACTGGCCCGGTTTGTCCCGGCAGCACCGGTGTCGCGGACGAAAAATTCGGAGCCACATCCAGGTTCGCGATGCGATTGTTCGCCTCGGTGTACGGGCCGTT
Source organism: uncultured Acidobacteriota bacterium (assembly GCA_963732135.1). Taxonomy (GTDB): domain Bacteria; phylum Acidobacteriota; class Terriglobia; order Acidiferrales; family UBA7541; genus Acidiferrum. The sequence goes on along the minus strand of CAVSYC010000003.1, from coordinate 1,055,428 downwards.
GTACTCATAGCGCAAACCAATATTCAAAGTAACGCTCGAGCGAACCCGCCAATCGTCCTGCACAAACAGGTCATAAGAGTTGGCACGAAAATCGTAAGAATTCGTTCCCAACTGCAAGCTGGTCTGTTGCGGCAAACCCAGAAGAAAATCAGCGAAGTCGTATCCAGTATTCGGAGCAGCCTGCGTTAAGCCGCCGGAATAATCGCCGGTGGCAAATCCGGTAAACACGAATGAGCCATTGGCATTCCGCGCCGAACGGAAACTCTGCAGAATGCGCCGGTAATCTCCGCCAAAGCGCCAATTGTGTTTTGCGCGATTCCACGCAACTGTATCGGAAATCGTATAAGTCTGATCCAGTTCGCGGCGCGGCGTCGGATCAGTCAATCCGCCAAAACTGGTGAAGCTCAATCCTGGTAGTCCGAAATCGAACGGGTCGGTCGAAATTCCCGTGATCCCGGCGTTCCCCGCTACGTTTTCGATTCCGGAATACAAATTCGTCGTCGAAACATGATTGTGGTTGTAGTTGACGCGCAGATTATTCGTGACCCGGCCTTTCCCGTACACCCACCCGGCACTCGCGCTTAATCCTTGCGTGCTGGTTCCACCATCAAGCGATGGAAATATGCCAATGCTGTCGATGGAACTACGCTGCCAATTCAATCCAAAATTGATGTTGTTCTGATTTCGCCGGCCACCACGGCCGCCTCCACCTCCTCCACCGCCCGGGCCAATCTGTATCGGGCCCGACGGCGCCGCGCCAAAATTATGGATAAGCCGAAGATTTACTGCATCGGACGTGCTCGCACCCGACGTCACTGTATGAAAGTTTTGGCCGGAGGCGGTTGTTGCAATATTCGGTAACGGAATGAATTGCAGGAGATTTTGCGCCGCGGGACTGATGCTCGCGGGATCAATCGCATTCAGCACCCCATTAGAATGAAACTGCTGCCCGGTCGTAGGGTTGAATATTTGCACCGGGCTACCATTGTTATAGGTGGCCTGAGAAAAATTCCCGCCGCGTTCAGCGACCGTCGGAACCGTCGAAAAAAAATCATAAGGCGTGCTGCCGCGCGTGCCATTCCATCCCGCGAAGAAAAACCATTTATTGCCGCCATTGAAAATTTTCGGAATGTTCAGCGGTCCGCCGATGTTTGCTCCGAACCGCGAGGTGTTATAACTCGCCTTGGCGGTGGGAACTCCGGTCAACGAATACGGCCGCGCGTCGAAAGCGGAATCGTCGTCTTGAAAATACAAAAAGCCGTGCGGCTGGTTGACATTAAAGTTGCGCCCTAATCGGCCAATCGCTATTACCCCCGGGCCACCGCCGAAACCGCCGCCGGCTCCTCCGCCGTCTCTGCCACCCGGTCCGCCCTGTCCCCCACCCTGCTGACCGCCGCCTTGAAGATTTCCTCCGCCTTCCCGCTGCATGCGATCGCGAAATTCCTGGATGCGATCTTCCAGATCCTGTTCCGAACCGCCTCCAAAATCCTGCGTCCTTCCTTGCGCGCCGCTAATGCTCACAGATTCAGTCGGACTCTCGAGACCTGCGCCTCCCAATGGCAAACCGGACGAGTCGTTATTCCCTGCTCCTCCGCCACCACCGTTTCCCCCGAGAGCTCCAGCGCCGGCCTCTCCCGCCAACGCAGCCAACGAACTATTCATAGCCAAACTTTGAAAACCACGCCGCGCAGCCTGTGCACCTTCCCCTTGTTGTTCTTTCTGGCGGGACGCGAGAATCAACTCCGCTTCCACTTTGCCAGCCGGATTTTCAGGATTCAGCACTACTTCCTGCGTCACCGTTGCGAAGCCCATGAATTCCACGCGCACCACGTAGCGGCCGCGCGGCAATCCCGTAAATTGAAATGATCCATTTGTGGTGGTGACGACCGAATATTTTTTCCCGGTCAGAGTGTTGGCGGCAGTCACTGCGACACCCGGCAACAGTATTTTCCCGTTGCGCACGCTGCCGGAAATTTGGAATGTTGCCGCCGGCGATTGCGGCGGCTCTTGCGCGCTTGCCAGACACAGGATGCACACCGCACTGATCAGGGCCAGGGCAACGAGAATGATCAGTCCGCGGAGAATCTTGCTCAATTGCGCTGCTCCGGAGGCGGCGCAGTTGCGGGCGCTGAAGGCGTTGGCGGTGCCGGTGGATTGTATGGCGCCGAACCATGCTTCTCGCCGCCATCATTCATCATCTCCTGCATGCGTTTCCATTGCTCGGGAGGAATTACCATCACGTTCTTGGGCACGAAAACATCGTTGGCCATCGCGCCCCGTGCGAAAACGTGATCGCCCGGCTGAATATCCGCCATGGTGATGCTGTCACGCCCACGGCGCAACGATGTGTCCTCGTTCAACTCCAGCGTCTGCGTGACGCTGTCCGTTCGTACGATGATCAGTTTGGGAGCATCAATGCTCTTTACTTCGCCCACGACGTAATCCTTCCCCATCGTGCCCTGCATCATGAATTGCCCGCCGCCTCCCCTTCCTGCAAATCCTCCCGCGGGCACCGCGACAATCATCACAGCTGTGGCCCCCGCCGTGCTCCCTGAATCCTGATTGGTTCGAACCGCGACGGTATCGCCTACCTTAAAATCACTCATCTTGGCTGGCTGCCGCTCTTTGCGAAACTCGGTGCTGCCTGTCACCTTAACGGAGAATTTGTTTCCATCTTGTCCGGTCAGCTCAATCGAGTCGGATTGAATCGCGGAAATCTTGCCGAACACTCCTCTGCCCCGGCCCTCGCCTCCTCTACGCCCACCTTCCGGCCCGGCTTGCACCTTGCTGGGTGGCGCTGCTGGCGTCTGCGGTGCGTCGCTTTGCGGCGATTGCGCTCCCGCTAACGGCCCGTAAACTATTCCGGTCATTGAAGCTACAGCAAAGCTGAGTAACAGAAGCCGCGCTTTCATCGTATTCACCTACGGAGTTATGCAACGAATCTCTCTACTGGATATAGACGGCTGGAGGTTAGCCAGAGTTACCTGAACGATTCCGTGAAACGCATCTTTCCTCGCTGGGAATTCCCTATCCACGTCGCAAAAGTTCCCGGCACCGGGTGCTCCGATGCTGCGAAATGCGATGATAAGCATATCTTATCATACGAGTCATTTCTATTAATTGGACTCATTGACGGACACGGCCCATTCTGTTACTTTACATGGCGACAAACGCGCTGCCCCGCAGCGGCCCGTTTTACTGAGCAAGCGAAATGACTCGCAGCGCCATGACGACGCAACCATCCGTGCTTCTGACCGCGATGCAGGTGTGCGTCGTACCCGGAATTATTCGAATTAGCAAAGCTGTCGTAATCGACAGCAAAAGCGGGTGATGGCGGCGTAACAGCGGAGTTCCGAGACCTTCGGGCCATCATCCAAATCCGGTGATGGCCCGATTTGTTTATAACTTGGTTGTAGCGGTTTTTTCGAAGCCGCAGTGTGAGGGAGCAGTGAGCACGGACACTTCTAATCTGCGCAGTCAAACATTGGTCAAAGGCGCGAGCCGTGCCGGTGCGCGTGCTATGTTGCGCGCCTGTGGCTTGAAGGACGACGATTTCTCCAAGCCGCTGATCGGCGTCGCCAACACCTGGATCGAAATTGGGCCTTGCAACTACCACCTGCGGGAGCTCGCGCAACACGTAAAACATGGCATCCGCAAAGCCGGTGGCACGCCGCTCGAATTCAACACCGTTTCGATTTCCGACGGCATCACCATGGGCACCGAAGGCATGAAAGCCTCGTTGATCAGCCGCGAAGTAATCGCCGACTCGATTGAACTCGTCACGCGCGGAAATCTTTTCGATGCGCTGGTGGTTCTCGTCGGCTGCGACAAAACCATTCCCGGCGGAATCATGGCGCTTGCTCGGCTGAATATTCCCGGACTGATTCTTTACGGCGGCTCGATTGCTCCCGGCGAGTTCGAAGGCCATCCCGTAACTCTTCAAGACGTTTATGAAGCCATTGGCTCCCATTCCAGCGGCAAAATGAGCGATGCGCGCTTGCTCGCTCTGGAAAAATCCGCCTGTCCCGGCGCTGGAGCTTGTGGCGGACAGTTCACCGCCAACACCATGGCTCTGGTCGCTGAATTTCTCGGCATCGCGCCGATCGGGCTTTCCAGTGTTCCGGCAACCAACTCCGCCAAAGCCGCAGCGGGCGAACGCGCTGGCGAAATAGTTCTCGATCTATTGCGCCGCGACATCACCCCTTCCAAAATTATCACCAAGACTGCCATCGAAAACGCCATCGCCGGCGTTGCCGCTACGGGCGGCTCAACCAATTCCGTTTTGCATCTACTCGCCATCGCCACTGAAGCGAAAATTCCTCTTTCCATCGACGACTTCGACCGCGTGAGTTCCAGAACTCCGATCATCGCCGACCTCAAACCCGCCGGCCGTTTCGTTGCCACTGACTTGTACGCCGCGGGGGGAACCGCGCTCGTCGCCAAACGTATGCTCGAAGCCGGCCTTCTCAAAGGCGACGCTATCACGGTGACCGGAAAGACGCTCAGCCAGGAAGCCGATGCCGCAAAGGAAAAACCCAAACAAGAAGTCGTTCGCGACGCGAAAAATCCTCTTAAGCCAACCGGCGGTCTGGTCATCTTGAAAGGCAATATCGCTCCTGAAGGCTGCGTCATGAAAGTCGCCGGCCACAACACCATGAATTTCCGTGGCACCGCTCGCGTTTTCGATAGCGAAGAAGCTGCCTTCGCCGAAATCGACAAAAATAAAATCAAACCCGGTGACGTTGTCGTGATTCGCTACGAAGGACCAAAGGGCGGTCCGGGCATGCGTGAAATGCTTGCGGTAACCGCGGCGCTAGTCGGCGCGGGACTGGGTGATTCCGTGGCTCTGCTCACCGATGGCCGTTTCAGCGGGGCTACACACGGCCTCATGGCAGGCCATGTCGCTCCCGAAGCGGCACATGGCGGACCAATCGCCGCGCTCGCTGACGGCGATACCATCGTCTTCGATATTCCAAATCGCACGCTCAACGTCGAACTCACTGCCGATCAAATCAAGCAGCGCCTCGCCAACTGGAAAGCGCCGGCTCCTCGCTTCACCAGCGGCGTCATGGCCAAGTACGCGTTTCTTGTGTCGTCGGCTTCGCGCGGCGCGGTCACTGCCCTGCCGCATACAATTTCACAGGCTGTGCAATCGGGAAGGACGCTATGAAACTCACCGGCGCGGAAATACTCTGTCAATCGCTGGAACATCTCGGCGTAAAACACATTTTCGGTTATCCAGGTGGCGCGATTCTCCCCGTCTACGACGCGCTTGGCAAGTCGAAGCTCCATCACATCCTGGTGCGCCACGAGCAAGGTGCAACCCACATGGCCGACGGCTACGCTCGCGCGACCGGCGGTGTCGGCGTGGCCATGGCCACCAGCGGCCCCGGCGCCACCAACATGGTCACCGGCATCGCCACGGCGATGCTCGATTCTTCCCCTGTGGTCTGCATCACGGGACAAGTTGGCAGCAAGCTTCTCGGCTCCGATGCCTTCCAGGAAATCGACATCACCGGCATCACCATGCCCATCACCAAGCACAACGTCATTGTCACGCGCGCGGAAGATATCGCGCGCACCGTTCGTGAAGCTTTCGTCATTGCGAACTCCGGCCGCCCTGGTCCCGTCCTCGTTGACATCACCAAAGACGCGCAACAAGCTTCCACCGAATTTGACTGGAACGCCGCCACTCCAAAGCTTCCGCCAAAGCGCGTTCGCTCCGGAATAGACCAGGCGGAGCTCGATCGCGCCATCGAACTTCTTAACTCCGCCAAGCGCCCGCTGATTCTTGCCGGACATGGCATCATGATCTCCGGTGCCATGAAGGCCTTCGATCAATTCGTTCGCGCCGGGCAATTTTATGTTTCCATGACGCTTCTGGGCATCGGCTGCTTCCCTGCCAAGGATCCTCTCAACCTCGGCATGATGGGCATGCACGGCGAAGCCTGGGTCAATCACGCCATTCAGGAAGCTGATCTCCTGGTCGCGGTCGGTATGCGCTTCGATGATCGCGTGACCGGCGACCTGCGCACCTACGCCAAGAGCGCCCGCAAAATTCACATTGAAATTGACCGCGCGGAAATCAACAAGAACGTGCCGGTTGACGCCGCTCTGGTCGGCGACGCCCGCGAAGTCCTTGAACAATTGCTTCCGCAAATCGAGAAAAAAGAACGCACCGCCTGGCAGCACCGCATCTCTGAAATGAAAGGCGATTCCGCCGTCCGCGACATCCAGAGCCTTCCCGATACCGGACATCTCTATGCCGCGCACGTCATCAACGACTTATGGAAAGAAACCAACGGCGACGCGATAGTGGTCACCGATGTTGGCCAGCATCAAATGTGGGAAGCGCAGTATTACCATCACAACGATCCGCGTACGCTGATCACTTCAGGCGGACTCGGTACCATGGGCTTTGCCCTGCCAGCGGCCATCGGCGCAAAATTCGCCAAGCCAGACGCCGACGTCTGGGTGGTAGTCGGCGACGGTGGCTTTCAGATGACCATGAGCGAGCTCGCCACCATCGTGCAGGAAAAAATCAAAGTCAACATCGCCATCATCAATAATGGATTTCTCGGCATGGTCCGCCAATGGCAGGAGTTTTTCTACGATAAGCGCTACGTAGCCACTCCACTCGTCGCTCCCGATTTCGCGGCTCTGGCTAACGCTTTCGGCATCCGCGGCGAACGCGTCACCGCCCGCGGCGATGTTACGTCCACTATTCGCGCCGCCCGCGCAGCCAAAGAATCCGTGTTAATCGATTTCCGCGTGGAGCAGGAAGACTCGGTTTACCCAATGGTACCGGCCGGTGCCTCACTGCACGAAATGATTCGCCGCCCGCACAACCCATTGGTAGAAACCGCCGCCGAACCATAGCTCTTGGGTTGGTGTGTGTAGCGGCCGCCTTCTGAGGCGGGCGTTCTTTGTAACTGCGATGGATGTCGAAATTCAGTTTTGTTTTTGCGACGCTCTAAGGGACGACTGACAACTGATTACTGAGGACTGAAACAATGCAAACACTAATCGCATACGTAGAAAACAAAGCCGGCGTCCTGAACCGCGTTTCTTCCCTCGCGCGCCGCCTTGCCATTAACATCGACTCCCTCACCGTCGGCCCGACCGAGAACGAAGAGGTCGCCCGAATGACCATCGTCGCGCACACCGACGAAAAAGGCGCGCACCGCCTCGAAGCCAGCCTCGAGAAACTGGTAGACGTTTTACTCGCCGAAAATATTTCCGAGCGCTCCGTCCTCGAACGCGACTTAGCATTGCTGAAAGTCGCCGCCGACCAGCAATCCCGTCCACACCTGATGGAACTCATCAAAGTTTTCCGTGGCCGAGTAGTGGACGTCGCCCCTGAATCGCTGATTGTGGAAGTTTCCGGCACCGTGGACAAAATCGACGGCCTGCTGGAAGTTCTGCGCCCCTTCGGCGTACTGGAAATGGCCCGCACCGGACGTATCGCCATGACCCGCGGTGGCGACCTGCTTCAACCGCCCGGAGTCACCGGCGCCACAAAACTCTCCGCCGCGTAGATATGAACACGTTAGCCTGACAAATGTTCAACCACACTCAAATATGTCATTCCGAGCGAAGCGAGGAATCTGCTTTCTTACATTCATCGAACCAATATGTGATCGCGTTCGGTTCTCGCCACTCATCACTCGCCACTCGCCACTTTTTGTTTCTTCGGCCGCGAACCGGCCCACGAAAGGAATCACATGGCAAAACTCTATTACGATAAAGATGCCGACCTCTCCCTCATCCAATCGAAAAAGGTCGCCATTTTAGGCTACGGCTCACAAGGCCACGCCCACGCTCTAAATCTGCGCGACAGCGGCTGCAACGTTTGCGTCGGCCTCCCCGAATCCAGCGCCTCGCGTGCCAAAGCAGAAAAAGACGGCCTGACTGTAAAGTCCCCGTCCGATGCCGCAGCCTGGGCTGACGTCATCATGGTTCTCGTTCCGGACACCAGGCAGCAAAAACTCTACAATGAAGCCATCGCGCCGAATCTGAAGCCCGGCAAAACTTTAATGTTCGCGCACGGCTTCAACATCCGCTTCGGCACCATCAAACCGCCCGCCACCATTGACGTGAGCATGGTCGCTCCCAAAGCTCCAGGCCACCGCGTACGCGAAGTCTTCACCGAAGGCGGCGGCACTCCCGGCCTCCTCGCGATCGAACAGGATGCCAGCGGAAAAGCCAAAGCGTTGGCTCTGAGTTACGCACGCGGCATCGGCTGCACCCGTGCCGGAGTCCTCGAAACAACTTTCACCGAAGAAACGGAGACCGACCTCTTCGGCGAACAAGCCGTACTCTGCGGCGGCGTCAGCGCACTCATTAAAGCTGGATTTGAAACCCTTACCGAAGCCGGCTACCAGCCGGAAGTCGCTTACTTCGAGTGCCTGCACGAATTGAAACTCATCGTGGATCTGATTTATCGCGGCGGTCTCAGCTACATGCGCTATTCTATCAGCGACACTGCCGAACACGGCGACTACACCGCAGGCCCGCGCATCGTCACCGACGAAACCCGCAAAGCAATGCGCCAACTTCTCGCCGAAATCAAAGACGGCAGCTTCGCCAAAAAATGGATTGAAGAAAACGACAACGGCTGCGTCAACTTCCTCGCCAAGCGCAAAGCCGAACAACAACATGCTATCGAACAACTCGGCCCCGGCCTGCGCGCCATGATGCCGTTTCTTCAACCCATCGTCGCTCCTGGCCTCGCCGCCAAGACCGCGACGTCCGATAAGTAGCTTGCCACCGCATTCGCCCGACATGCTTCTGCATCTTCGCCGCGTGCGTGCCGGCGCGTGCTTTCGCGCCACTTCTATGGCATTATCGTGCCGCTGCTCGGCATCTAACGGGTTAATTATTATTCATGAAGCGAGACGCTGCCTCGGTACCTTCGCAAACCATCAATCTGCAGGAACGCATCGCCAAACTTACCGCCAAGCGGCAGGAGGTCCTGCGCCCGGTGCTCGAGCATCCGCGCGGCTTCGTGCTGCTCAGCGTGCGAGCCATGGCCAAGCGCCTCAACACTGACCCGGCGACTATCGTTCGCATCGTGCGCGTTCTGGGCTTCGCCAGCTTTCGCGAGTTTCAAAAATATCTGCATGACCTTTCCATCACTTTCGCCACTTCCGCCGATACTATGCAGGCCGCTTCCTCCGAGCGCGGACGCTACGCTCACGTCGCCGATTCCATTGAACGCGACCTGAAAAATGTTCAGGGCCTGAAGAATAGTTTGGACGCCGCCCGCCTCACCGAACTCGCCAAGCGCATGTATGCCGCGCGTCGCATCGTTCTCGTAGCGGGCGACTTGGCCGCATACCTCGCCCAATATTTGGAATATCAGACCAGTCTGCTGGGCTTGCCGGTCTTCGCCGCCACCTCTGCCGGCCGTATCGGCCACCTGACGCGCTCGTTGACGAAAGATGACTTGGTGATGGCCATTTCTTTCCGCCGAGGTTTGGTGCAGACGGTTGAAGGCGCCCGCATGGCTTGTCAGCGCGAAGCCCATTGCGTCGCCATCACCGACACTTATTTGTCGCCTCTCGCGCGCATTGCCCACGAAACTTTTCTTGCCAGCATTGAGACCACTTCCTTCGGCGCTTCCTATGCGGCGCCCATCGCTTTGGTCAATGCACTACTCGCCGCTTGCGGGCAGGTCCGTCGCGCTGAAACCATGGAAATCGTGCGTGAAATTTCCGAAGAACAACGCCACGGTTCCCGCTGGTTTCGCGAATAATGATTGCATTGTCCGCCGTGATCTCGTTCGAACGGTGACCGTTGAAGAACCAAGCTTTCGCGCTTTTTAGAACCATCCTCCGCCCGCGCATACTCATCCTTTTCCTTGCGCTTGCGTCGTGCTTCGCTCCGCGCGTCTTGTCTCAGGCTCCAACCCGGACCGCAGCGCCGGCTGAGGAGTTGCTCGGCAATTACAAGGAGCAAATAACCGAAAAAAGAGTTCGCATACTGGAAAAGGGCGGACAACTGTATTGCCAATCTGCGGATGGCCTCTCTCTTACTGAATTTCATCTCACGCAGCTGCTTCCGGGCGATGTCTTCGAGATCCTGGAAACGAACACCCGCCAGGAAGTCAGTTTCTTCCGGGACAAATCTGGAAAAGTCGCTGGCCTTAAATTCGGCGGGCGTACTTTTCGCCGGGATTCGTCAAACGGCTCTGAAGCGGCCTCGCCCTCGGAGAATTCGTCCGGGCCAGCCGGCGCTCCCGCCCCTTTTCCTGGAAGCCAGCCCGCTCATTTGCCGCAAGACTTCAGGGGAAAGGTCGGAGACTTTGCGGACGAGTCCGAAAAGGATGTCTTAATCATCCTGGAACGTTCGCGACGCTTATATCTACGTGATTCCGGCGGAATTGAACATGTGCTCAAACTTCTTCGCATCTCTCCCGAGGCCGGCCAAACTTCTTTTACGTACACCAGCGACGAAGCCGAACCTTCCTGGGTGCTGGGTTTTAAGCAACGTGGGTCGGACCCGGTTTGGCAGCTGTTCACGCAGATCGGCCCCTATCACCGTCTTTCCTATTCCGTTCCTATGGGGAGCAGTAGCGTAAACCTAGTCAAACCGCTGCGCGCTCTCCGGGAGATTCGCGCCGCCGCTCTCGCAGCCACTCCTCCGGAGGAGCAGGGTTCGTTTCGCAAAAATGATTTAGTCGAGCTGGGAAAGCTCGATCCTGCCATTCGACTCGACATTCGTTACGCCACCACAAACAATTTCCTGGGCTCGTCCGTTTACACCCAGGCGCGGGCCTTTCTGCAGCGTCCCGCGGCCGATGCACTGCTGCGCGCGCTGCGCCGCCTGCAGCCGCTTGGCTACGGCCTGCTCATTCATGACGGCTATCGCCCGTGGTACGTTACGAAAATTTTCTGGGATGCCACTCCGGACAGCGGAAAAATCTTCGTCGCTGATCCGGCGCAAGGTTCGCGGCACAACCGCGGCTGTGCCGTCGATCTGACCCTTTATGATTTGAAGACCAACGAGCCCGTGGAAATGACTGGTCTCTTTGACGAGATGTCCCCACGCTCATTCCCCGATTATTCCGGCGGCACTTCCTTGCAACGCTGGCATCGCGACCTGCTTCGCTGGGCCATGGAAGCCGAAGGGTTCGTCGTTTACGAAGCCGAATGGTGGCACTTCGACCACAAGGACTGGCACGAATACGCCATCACCAACGTCCCATTCGAAAAGCTCGACGCGAAGTGAAGCGTCATTCCGAGCGAAGCGACCGGGGGTTCCGACCATGTCGGAAGGAATCTCTTTTTGCTATTGTGCGACCGACTCGCCACTTCTCCGCGCTTTCTCGGCGCACTCTGCGTCTCTGCGTTATCTTTTTTCTTTCTTTCCCTACACTACTGCACCGGCAGCTCCGCCACCGCCTCCCCATCCTTCCGCGGATCAGACGCTCCATAATTCACACCTGTCGCAAAATCCCGCAATACCGCCTGCCCACCGCCCATCGCCGAAGAGAACGCTCCCATCACTTGAATCTGGTGTCCCTGCGACTTCAGTTCCTCTCGTGTCTTGGACGCAATCCGGTTCTCCATCTGCAGATCGCAACCGCCAAACGTCCGCTTCGTAAAACGCGGCGCTTCCATCGCCGCCTGAATATTCATCTTGTAGTCCACAAGATCCGTCACAAATTGCGCATGCGCCTGCGATTGATTCCAGCCACCCATAATTCCGAAGGCCAACCGCACCTCGCCCTTTTGCGCGAACGCAGGAATAATCGTGTGCAACGGCCGCTTCCGCCCCGCCAATGCATTCGGCGAATTCCTGTCCAGCGTGAACAATGCCCCGCGATCCTGCAGCGCGAAGCCCGTTCCCGGCGCCACAACCCCCGATCCAAACTCCGCATAATTGCTCTGAATTAACGACACCATATTGCCATCGCGATCCACCACTGTCAGATACGTAGTGTCACCCGCCCCCGCAATCTCGCCTGCCGTCACATCGCAATTCGCGTGCTCCGCGTCAATCTTCTTGGCCCGCTCCGTCGCCCACTCTTTCGACAACAGCTTCTCCACCGGCAATTTCTGCTCGTGCGGGTCCCCGATATATTTTTTCAAATCCGCATAAGCTAATTTCTTCGCTTCGATCATCAAGTGCAAAGCCTTCGCCGAACCAAATTCATAACCCTTTTGCCCCAGCGTCGTCGTCTCCAAAATATTCAGCATCTCCAGCGCCGCCAGCCCTTGCCCGTTCGGCGGCAACTCATACACGGTCCAATCCCGATAAGTGGTCGAAATCGGCTCAACCCATTCCGGCGCGTACTTGCTCAAATCCTCTTCGACCATCGTCCCGCCATGCATTTTCTCCGCCGCCAGAATTTTCCGCGCAATCTCGCCCTTGTAGTACGCATCCTTTCCATGTTCGGCAATCTGCTGCAGCGACCATGCTAAATCCTCATTCTTGAAGATTTCGCCAACCTTCGGTGCGCGATCGCCCGGCAAATACAATTTGCTCGCCGCCTCGTTCGCATGCAGCAACTCCACAGCGGCCGCCCAGTACGCTGCATCCAATTCCGGTAACGGAAATCCACTCCTGGCCGTCGCAATCGCAGCGCTCAAATCCTCCGCCAGTTTCTTCCGCCCAAATTTATCCGCCAGCGCCTGCCATCCCGCCACCGCTCCCGGAACCGTCACGCTGTTGATTCCCGCCTGCGGCATCTCTTTCAATCCCTGTTTCTGCAAAAACTCAATCGTCAAGCGCTTCGGCGCCCATCCGCTCGCGTTCAATCCATACAACCTATTCGCCTTGGCGTCATATACAATCGCGAACAAATCTCCGCCAATGCCATTCATCATCGGCTCCGCCACGCCCATCATGGCGTTGGTGGCAATCGCCGCATCTACCGCATTTCCACCGCTCTCCAGAATCCGCACACCCGCCTGCGCCGCCAGCGGCGATTCCGCCGCCACAATTCCATTCTTTGAAATCACCATGGACCGCGCCTGCCCACGGTCCTGCGCGTACGCCGCCAAGCCGGCCAGCCCCGCCACGCACACCACCACGCCCTTCCACCAATAACCACCCGCAGTCCCCGTAATCGCCATCCGAACGCCCCCTTGGTATCTTTTCCAGCTCTCGCACTATACAACGAGACCTATCGCTCAGCTCGACTCTTGCCTTGCAGCCTTCACCTCATTTGCTTTTCTTGCCCGGCGTTTTACACTGCTTACAGATGGACCGGCCCCGGGCTTGCCTTCGCCCGTTTCCTGACGGAGAATCCACCCTTGCATCCCGAAAACTCTAAAGTCTCCGCCGCATCGTCTTCTGCGCCGAAAATGCAACCGCTCTCCGATCTTGACCTGCGTGCCAACTCTCTACTCGCCGGCACGAATGCTGACCCTTTTGGCATCCTCGGCCCGCATCCCGTCTCCGCCGGCTGGGCCATACGCTTCTTCCTTCCCTGGGCCGCCGAAGCCAGCATCGTCTTCAAAAATCCTGCCATCTCGCCGGCAAAAATTGCCGACGCCGTCAAACTCCGCCCCGAAGGCCTCTTCGAAGCCGTCTGGCCCTCCAATCAACCCACCGCTCCCGAGCCCGGCAGCTACAAAATTCAAGGCCGCACCCACGCAGGCGAATCCTTCGAAATTTTCGATCCTTACGCTTTCCCGTTCTTCCTTACCGACTTCGATCTTCATCTCATCGGCGAAGGCCGCCATTTCGACACCTACGAAAAACTCGGCGCTCATCTTCACACCGTCGCTGGCGTAGCTGGAGCCCACTTCGCAGTATGGGCGCCCGCCGCTCGCCGCGTCAGCATTGTCGGCGACATGAATCACTGGGACGGTCGCGTCCACCCCATGCGTCCGCGCGGCTCCTCAGGCATCTGGGAACTCTTCCTCCCCGAACTCCGCGCAGGCGCCATTTACAAATACGAAATTGTCGGCCCTAACGGAAATCTTCTCCCGCTCAAAGCCGACCCCTACGCTTTCCAAGCCGAACTTCGCCCCAACACCGGTTCGATCGTAGCCGATCTAAACTCGCATCAGTGGGCCGACTCCGGCTGGATCGCTCACCGCCAGCAAAAAAATTGGCTGGAATCGCCCATCTCCATTTACGAAGTGCATCTCGGCTCCTGGCGCCGCGTCCCCGAAGACGACAATCGCTGGCTCACCTACCGCGAACTCGCCGAACAATTAATTCCCTACGTCAAACAACTCGGGTACACCCACATCGAACTGCTCCCCATCACCGAGCATCCCTTTGACGGCTCCTGGGGCTACCAGACGCTCGGTTACTACGCCGCCACCAGCCGCTACGGCTCGCCTGCCGATTTTATGTACTTCATCGATCGCTGCCATCAGGAAAACATCGGCGTGCTTCTCGATTGGACTCCCGCGCATTTTCCGCGCGACACCTACGGCCTCTCGCAATTCGACGGCACCCATCTCTTCGAACACGCCGATCCTCGCCAGGGCGCTCATCCCGATTGGGGCACCCTCGTTTACAACTATGGCCGCAACGAAGTTCGCAACTATCTAATTTCCAACGCGCTTTTTTGGCTCGACAAATATCATATCGACGGCCTGCGCGTGGATGCCGTCGCTTCCATGCTGTATCTCGATTACTCGCGCAAAGAAGGCGAATGGGTCCCCAACCGCTTCGGCGGCCGCGAAAATCTCGACGCTGTCGAATTCTTCAAGACCATGAATATCGTCGCCAACGAACGCTTCCCCGGCATCCTCACCATTGCCGAAGAATCCACCGCATGGCCCAGCGTCTCCCGCCCCACTTATCTCGGCGGACTCGGCTTCAGCTTCAAATGGAACATGGGCTGGATGAATGACACGCTGAAATATTTTTCCGCCAATCCCATCTATCGCAAGTACGAACACAACAAAATCACTTTCTCCCTCGTCTACGCCTTCAGCGAAAATTTCGTTCTTCCCTTCTCCCACGACGAAGTCGTCCACGGCAAAAATTCCCTGCTCCACAAAATGCCCGGCGATCTCTGGCAGCAATTCGCCAATCTCCGTCTGCTCTACGCCTATCAGTATGCGCACCCCGGCAAAAAACTCCTCTTCATGGGCCAGGAATTCGGCCAGCGCGATGAGTGGAGCGAAGCCCGCAGCCTCGATTGGCACTTATTGCAATGGGATTCCCATCGCGGCATCCAAAAACTGGTCACCGACCTCAATCATCTTTTCTCCACCGAACTCGCACTGCACCAAGTCGACTTCCACTGGCAAGGGTTCGACTGGATTGATTGCAATGACGCCGACAACAGCATCCTCTCGTTCCTCCGCAAAGGAAAAACCAACGACGACCTCATCGTCGTCGTGATGAACGCCACTCCCGTCGTCCGCGAAGGTTACATCGTCGGCGTCCCCCGCGCAGGTTTCTACAAAGAAATCCTCAACACCGACGCTGCCTACTACGGCGGCTCCAACATAGGCAACGCTGGCGGCCAGAACGCCGCCCGCGGCACCCGCCAGGGCCGCCCCTACTCCCTCTGCCTGACTCTCCCCCCACTAGCCGCCGTCTACCTAAAATGGACTCCCGCTCCATGATCTGGGGTTGTTGCCTTTGTAGCGGCCGCCTTCCGCCTGCCCCGACTCGGTCGGGGAGGCGGGCATGTTTTCCCGCCACCAGCCACCAGCTTTCGAAAGATTCAAGCACTCCCAATCGACATCCAAGGAGAATCCCATGCCCGCTTACGTCATCCTCACCCGCGAAAAAACCCGCAACGAATCCAAGTTGAACGAATACCGCCAGCTCATCTCCGCCAGCTTCCAAAAACATCCCGCAAAATTCCGCGCCATACATGGCCGCCACGAAGTCCTCGAAGGTGCGGCAATCGAGGAAATCGTTATCCTCGAATTCCCTACCTATGAAGACGCCACCGCCTGGTATCACAGCCCCGAATACCAGGCCGCCCGCGAACACCGCTTCCAGGGCGGCGACTACCGCTGCATCATCACCGAAGGCCTCCCCGCTTCTATGTAGGGGCGCAGCACTGCTGCGCCCTCTCTTTAAATGGAATCGCCCTGGAACACCAGCGCCGTAGGGTGCGACACAATTTAGCCCAACCGGAAGAGCTGGGTACGCACGTGCCAAAAAGAAAACCCCAAGCGGTAGGCGCGACACTTCCTCCGGTGTGGTTCCGTGTAGGGGCGCAGCACTGCTACGCTCTCTCTTAATACTCGTTACCCACTACTCGCCACTTAGCCTGGTTTGCTTGTTCAGCACTCTAATCTTAACCCACTCACCATCACTGAAGACCGAGTGTTAGGCTGAAACCACAGAAGTTGCCCCGGCCCCGGTGAGGGGCCCAGTGTGGTGCTCCCAATGAACCAAATGAAAATGATGAAGAAAGAATGGGTCATCGCCCTCGTCCTTCTGCTCCTGATTCCCGTGGTCCTGATGCTGGGCGGAGCACTCTTCAGCTTCATCAATCCCGAAATTGCCGCAGGCCATCCGAATTATGTCCGCAACTTCCACCTGCTGACCCTGCTGAAGATATCGGTGATCTGGGCAACCGCTGCGGCCGTACTCGTGTTGTGGCTGCTGGTATGCCTCCAGGTAATCCGCGCCAAGAAACGCTCCGCCGCTTGGCTGGTCCTTGCGCCATTCGGCCCTTTCGGCCTCGCCGGCTTGGCCATGCTGAATGAAACTAGGCCGAACGACGCCAAGCCGAATGACCCGGCGACGACAAGCGATAAGACCAGCGAGCCGACAGACCGCTATTCCCAATTCGTCCGCAACATGAACTGGTTTGTGCGCGCCAGCTACGAACTTTTCACCTTCGTGATTCTATGGGAGCTCGCCTGGCAGGGCATGGTTCTCAAGCGCACGCTGATGATCCACTATCAGGCCGTCACCAGCGGCATGTCAGTCGAACAAATCATTGATCAACAGAACGCCTCGGGTGGAATGTGGGCCTTTTCCGAAGGCATGGAGGCAATGTTTCTGGTGGTCCTCCTCTACCTGCTTCGCCCTGTCGTCTTTAACCTCGTAGGTCGTCTGGCAGCGACGATGGTATCACCCAAGGCACGGCGAGCCCTCTAAACCGCCCTCCTAACTCACCGTTCCCTCCCTTAACTGCCTCGCCACAGGCAACTCCTCCCCAACCTTGCAGTCGGGCAGCTTTCCAACATTAGCGCCGCGAGTCCGGTGGCACCAGATTGTTCGCACGATAGTAGACCACCAATTGGCCATAGTGCTCGCCGCTGTGCTCGATGGCAAGCATCCAAATACTGGAGTTGTGGGCCAGCCGGTTGCCAAATTTCGATGTATGATCCAACCCCGCGTCGCCCTGCTGTTGAATCACTTGCGCTCCGTCGGCAACGGCCTCCTGCACGAACTTCACCACATCGGCCTTGGTCTTGAAAGCATCACGCGTAGGATTGTCCCCGTCACCGAAGTCGGGCCCGATGTTTGATCCAGAAATCCTGCGGATGAGGACGAAATCCAGTGCGGCGGCGTGCAGAAGATTCAGGGCAAAGGTGCGCTGGTCTTTCTGCAGCTTGTAATCGTATTTGTCTTCGGGGAAATCCCGGGCCATGCCGACCAGTTTGTTCCCGATGTCGTTCCAGCGGTCCAACATCTCTTCGGCACGCGATTTCGCGGGACTCGGGGCGGGGTTCTGTGTCGGGGATTGGCTCTGCGTTTGGGTCTGACCGGGAAGACCCGTTCCGACGGCAACGAGCAGGGCGACTAAAATTAGCGCAAGCGAGGACCGCCTCATAGGACACGCTCCTGATTTTGATCCGCGTTCCGAAATCCGTCGGCCAGTTAGACGGGGCGCAGGGCCCAAAGTTTCAGCGAATTTTTTCCAGGTGGCGGCGGGTGGCCGAGTGCTCCAGGTTCGTGTTTTGAACCTGGGTCTTCCTCAATTGCGTGGCCACATTAGTCCTTAACCTCGTGAACCTTGTGCCACGAAACGTAATCACGCTCCACAGGACAGTCCGGCATTAGACGCTTCTATACAACATTGAAGGAGACGGGTTAATGTCGGTGCGGAAGCGCCGACCTTCTAGCAGCTTGTTGAAAAATCCGGTTTTCGTTGGCGGTGGATTCCTCATTTCAGGTTTATGAATCTGGCCTGGAATCAATGGCCGGTTTCGCAGCTATCGGAGGTGCTACTTTTGCTTTCTTAATCGACTCAGTGCCAGTCGTATCTGCAAAAACGACACTGTCTGGCTTTAGGTGTCTTCGCCAACGCGCCACATCGAGGACAGCAATTAAAGGCGATTTGGTTGCTGTGCTCATCGAGAATCCTCTTGGCTGTTCGCGCCTCAAACGCATCAACTCCGTCCTTTGCTAGTTGCAAGACCTCTGGATCATTCGACAGCAATTCGCGCGAAGGACGTGAGCCATTTCTAGCCTCACTTTGGGCGGCTGCATCTGAACGTCCGCGCGTGGCCTTTTGGGTGCCCATCAGATGTCTTTGTGCGCGTCGTTCCTGCACCGTCATCAGATGATCGTAGTAACGAAGCACGTACCGAGCTCTTTCGGGTTCCATTTGTTCCTCACGAGTTCAGGCATGACAGAATCCTACCTAAGCGAGCAGAGAAATTCAGCGAAAGTTTTTGGATAGACCAGATTCTTTCGACATGCGTGATAAACGCCGATACCGTCCGCGCGCCGCACGAGCAGCTTGTTGAAAGAATCCTGCGCAAATTGCAACTTTAAGTGCAGAGAACTCGTCTGATTGAAATAGTAGAAATAGGAGATGATTGAATGCGCGGCAACGACGACCAGCAAGAAGGAATATTCAGTTACATCTCCCCGGAAAAACGAGTTCCGGCAGATCATCCGTTGCGACCGATCCGCAAGCTGGTGGAGGAGATTCTGAAGGAGATGTCGCCGCAGTTTGCGAAGTTGTATTCCAGTGTGGGACGTCCGTCGATAGCACCGGAACGGTTGTTGCGGTCGCTGTTGTTGCAGATCTTCTATTCTGTACGCAGTGAACGAATGCTGATCGAACAACTGCAGTACAACCTGCTGTTCCGGTGGTTTGTAGGGATGGAGATGGATGAGGAAGTCTGGAATCATGCGGTGTTCAGCAAGAATCGAGAGCGTTTGCTGAACGAAGAGATCGCGGAAGGATTTTTCCGGCGGGTGATAGAACGCGCCAAGCCGTTTATGTCAGATGAACATTTTATGGTGGATGGAACGCTGATCGAGGCCTGGGCGAGCCAGAAGAGTTTTCGGCGGAAGGATGGGAGGGGCAACCCGCCAGAAGCAGGAGGGGATGTAGATTTTCACGGGGAGAGGCGGAAGAACGAAACGCATGCATCGACGACCGATCCCGACGCCCGGTTGTTCAAGAAATCAAAAGGGAGCGAGGCCAAGCTGAGCTACCTGGGACATGTATCGATGGAGAATCGTAACGGGTTGTTGGTACAGACTTTTCTGACCGAGGCCAATGGAAGAGCGGAACGAGAGGCGGCGATGCTGATGGCGGAAGCGATCCCCGGCAGAAAGCGCGTTACATTGGGCGGCGACAAGACTACGACACACAGGAATTCGTACGAGAACTGCGGAGGATGAACATCACTCCACACGTTGCGCAAAACGACACCAACCGCTCGAGCGCGATCGATCAACGGACCGCGCGACATCCGGGCTACGAAGTGAGCCAGCAGAAGCGAAAACGAGTGGAGCAGTCATTCGGGTGGATGAAGATGGTCGGGATGCTAAAGAAAGTGAAGTTGCGAGGGATCGAGAAGGTCGGGTGGCTGTTCACCTTCACGGGAGCCGCCTACAACCTCTGCCGATTGCGAAACCTGATGGCCTGATGGCCCGAGCTGAACAGCTTTCTCGACGCGGGCCAACGGATCGCATCGCATGCGCGTCAAATGAACTCCGCGCTGGGCTTATAAACGCGAAACGTGGGGCGCGCGGCGAAAGAAAATGAGATTTTCAACAGGCTGCTAAAGAGCAAAGAGCAGCGGAGTAAGCCAGCGGACAAACGACAATCCAGGTTCGGAATGTGAACTCTGAAGCACCCGCCTTCATCCAATCAGGCTTTCGATACGGCACGAAAAAACCCGGATACAAAAGAATGGTGTTGCTGCCAGCGTTGCAGGGGTGTATACGTTGCGCACACCTTTCCTGCACCTCGGTACCCCGGACAACTTTTCTTGCGTGATATTCAGAAAGGAGAAACACCATGAATTTCCCCGCTCTTCCAGGCTGGAAACCTGCCAGCTTGAATACCCTTCCTGATTCAACTCTGCAAAACATTGCTGCGCTCCGGCACCCGCTCTCTGTCTCTCGGCGTCAGTTCGCGCGTACCGCCGCAGGCAGCGCATTGGCAGCCGCTGTTGGCTCCAGCCTCTTCACTCCGAGCCTCGCGCAAGCGTCATCGTTTGCTCCGGTTCCCATCCCGGGTGGCACTCCGGCGCTCGGTGGGGCATATCACGTGTTTGGTCCGGCGGCATTCGATCCCATCGACGCGGAACCCGCCACCATCAACAATCTCAATGCCAAGGTCGGCCTCGCCTACGTCAGCGGAATGGTCACTCAAACCAATATCAAAACCGGCGACGTCGTCCGTTTGCCGTTCAGCAATTCGGACATGCGATTCATGCAGGGCGAGTTCCGTGGCACCGACGGCAAAGTTCACCAGGGCGCTTTTGCCTTTGTTTGAGTCGACGTCTTCTTGCCCGGTCCGGGCAACAATCAAATTCATGACCTCAATCCCAGTTCCTTTCCTCCCGTCGGGCTTTTCTGGACCACCGAAATTCCCGTCGCCGGCGTCGATGTCCAACTCGGCAAAGGCAGCGCGTCACTCCAAGCCTCCAATGTCGCCATCCTCGATTATGGACAAATCCCGAATGCCTTGTTCGGAGGCGGTCCGACGCCCATCGCAGGAACGGTGTCGTTCAAAGTGGTCTGGAGTGGAGTTAACGAGCGCCTGAATATCAAGAACACCGACCCGGTGTTCGGCGGCTACGCGGGCGAATTCGTCCGCAACACCGCGCAGATGGAGTGGAGCGCCGCCGTGGGCGATTTCACCTTTGAATCCGATCCCCTGGTGACTTCCGCCAGCACCTTTGCCGAACTAGGCCACGAACGGAACGGATCGTTCTTACCGTAGACCCAGTTCACGCTTTGCACCCAACGCTATCTCCAAGTGGTCTTGGGCCATCTCGATGACTAGCTAACCAGGCAAACGCCGTCTAGATCGGTGAGGAGGGGACAATGACGACGAAGAGTTTTGCTGCAGCAGCCACTATAGTCCTACTGCTATGCGCAGTGTTCCCGTTGGAACACGGAAGAGCACAGGAAGTATCAGCGCTGCCCAGCCTTAAGGTGAAGGTGCATTACAAAGGGTCCGGTACGGTAGACGAAAAACACAAAATCTTGGTGTTCCTTTTCGATTCGCCAGAGTTTGGGCACGGCAATGCAATGCCATTTGCGGTGATGAGCACCAGCTCCAAAGATGGGACGGTGACGTTTAACGATGTAGTCAAATCACCCGCTTACGTAGGTACAGTTTATGAACCAACCGGAAGTTACGCCGAGCGGCAAGGACCGCCTCCGCGCGGTGCGTCGCTGGGGATGTATAGCAAGGCGCCAGGCCAGCCTGCACCTGTGAAGGTTGAAGCCGGAAAGACCGTCAATCTCGAGCTTACTTTTGACGACACGGTAAAGATGCAGTAGACGCAATCACTCGAGTTATTTTCCATGCGGCGTCACGCGGTCTGCTGAACCCATTGTTTCCGCCAGGCCGGCGCTTCGAACGGATCTGCAAAATATTGCGTTTCGTGGACGACCTTGCCGTTTCGAAACTCCATGATACTCACCGTGTATGCTGCGCGTCCCTGGTACGTGATTGTATATTCCGTAATCCAGAGCTCTCCCTGTCCCAGAATCCGCCGGACCTTGAATCCAGACGGCTTGCCGGGATGATGACTGCGCAAAGCCTGCAAATTGCTCCTCCCGAGGATTCGCTCGCCCGACTGCGGATAATCACAAATGGCATCGTCAGCGTAAATATCGTGTTCCGTGTTCACATCGCCGGCTGCCGACGCCTGCCAGTGCGCATCCAGAGCCGCACGGATTTGTTCCTCATTCGTTAAATCGCGTGCTGCCGTTAAATTGCTTTCGGGCATCGACTGCTCTCGTTGCGGTTTGGCTTCCAGGTTCATTTACCTGGTGCAGCTGACTTACTTTGCGGAATGAAACCCGGAACTCCCGTGGTCACCACTGTATTCAGCCGTTGTCTGGTCTGAATTCCATTGATTTCGTCAAGCGCGTCTGCAGGAAGGCGCGAGATGTCGAAGTTCTCTCGCGCGCGGTCCGCAGTCTTCGGCGTGGTAAGTACAGCCGTGCCGCGCTGCACCGCCCAAGCCAACAGCACCTGCGCCGGCGTCTTTCCCACTCGCGCGGCGACAGCCGAAATGACTGGATCTTCCATCAGCCCCGGCTTCATCCCGTGACCCAATGGCGCAAACGCCAAAAACACCACGCCCTTATCCTTGCAGAATTCCAACAGCTCCGTTTCGGGAAGATACGGATGTGCTTCCACCTGCACTACGGCTGGCTTAATCCTCGCTGATTCATACAGGGGCTTCAATTCATCCAGAGTGATGTCCGAGAGTCCGATGGCCCGGCACTTGCCGTGATCCACGAGACTCTCCATCGCTCTCCAGGTATCGAGCAAAGTCACGTCGCGATCGTAAAGCACATTGCCGTTCTTATCCCGCGGATCCTGATTGTCCCCGGGTTGAAATGCAAATGGCGTGTGGATGAGATAGAGATCCAGATATTTGAGCCCGAGTCTGTCCAGACTCGCCTCAAAAGCGGGTTCGACACGCTCACGCCGGTGATTGGAATTCCACAGCTTGGTGGTAACGAAGATGTCTTCGCGCGCGATCCCTCCAGCGGCAAGTCCGGTCTGCAATGCATTGCCTACCTCGCGCTCATTTCCGTATCGTTCCGCGCAATCGAAGTGTCGAAATCCCACTTCCAGCGCGTCTCTGGTCGCGGTGATGGTCACGGCTGCGTCGGGAATCAGGGTGCCAAATCCAAGTGCGGGCAGTTGGCCAGCTCCCTGGCTAAGTGGAATTCTCATCATCCGCAGATCAGAAGACTCAATCATGACTACCCCTCCGCACTGTCTTTGTGTTCGCCATCACAGCCCCGATTCAACAATTAGATGTCGGCAGAGTGCCTCAGGGCTCGCTGAACCTGAATCTGTCCCTAACTTTGTTCAATGAAACGCGAACACGCTCTACAGGACAGTCCGGGGCCAGACACTTCCGTATCATATTAACTGACCGTTTTAAATAACAGTGGTGTCACACCACAGGTCATCTGTAAAATCACAGACTCTCGGCATTGCATCGGCCTCGGAATTGCGGAAACCTTCCGCGCGTCCGACACGTTTGAAGGTAATAAGATATTTAAGTATACATTCCGTTGCGGATCTGATGGATTCCCGACGCAGGAGCAACCATGAACCCGCTATCTCAGCCTGTTCGTCGCTCCTCCCGTATCATCTCAGTGTCCGCCGTGCCTTCTCTTCTGTTGGCCTTATGCGGTTTCCTTGCGGCAGGTTGCGGCTCGTCCGGAGTCACTGCGCCACCTCCTCCACCGCCTGCAACGGCTGTGACCATGGTGGTGTCCAGCACTGCAAATGCCCAGTTCGAGAACTTTTACGTTGACGTGACCAGCATCAGCTTGACAAACCAGGCGGGCGCCATGGTCAGCGTTCTGGCGGCGCCGCAAAGCAATGCATTCAGCCAAACGCAAATGGCTGAATTCATTCATTTGAACGGTCAGGCGGCGCCTTTCCTGGCGGCGATGGTGCCTCAGGATACCTACACTTCGGCAACGCTTACTTTTTCATACGCCGTATTTACTACCGTAGGGCTGAATGCGTCGGGTGGGCTGAATACGGTTTCCGACGCGGTTGGTGGGCCCAACTCGAATTCACAAACGGCCACTGTAAACCTCACTGCTCCGCTCACAATTCATGGCAGCGCTATGGCCGTTTCGTTGGATCTGCAGGTATCGTCGTCCGCAACTTTCGCCAATTTCGGAGCCGGACAGCCAAACACATATTCGATCACGCCGGTGTTCACGCTCGCGCCAGTCGCACCCCTACAGCAATCTCAGGTCCGATTTGTGGGAGTCGATGGCTCGATTTCTTCCGTCAATAACGGGAACAATAGCCTTAGCCTGATGGTCGGCTACGGCATTAACAATCCTACGTATCCGGACGGCGCGACTTTTACGGTTGCCACCAACGGCAGTACCGTTTACCAGGGCATCGGCAACTTCTCCACGCTCGCCGCGGGCACCATCGCCAACCTGGATCTTTCGCTGCAGTCTGATGGTTCGCTGCTGGCGACGCGCATTCAGGTCGATGACCCCAGCGCCACCAACGTACAGGCAGGTCCACTCGGGACCGTGTTTGACGCGCAAGGCATCATCAACGAGCTGGGCCGCACCAATCAGGAATTCAACCAGAACACTATTCCGGGCAGCACCGTCATGCCTTATTCTTTCGACTCCACCACCGCCTTTAAGCTCTCTGGTGAGATTGCAGTCCCTTCGAATCTTCCGTTCTCCGCGATGTTTGATAGTTCTCACATGTTCGCTGGGCAAAATGTTTTGATTGCTTCGCGAGTAATTGTCACTTCAGGAAGCACGCACACGCATGCCACGGCCATAACGCTGAGGCCGCAGACGATCAACGGAACGATTACGGCAGTTTCGAGCAGCGGCGCATTCACGGTGTACACCGCCTCGCTCGCCGCGTTCGACCTGTTCCCCATCCTCGCGGTGCAGCCCGGGCAAACTACCGCGCTGCAGAATCCGTCGTCCGTCCAGGTTTACGTGGACAGCAGCACGCAGATGCTGAATTCCATCACGGTTGCGCCGGGGAATGTGCTGCGCTTCAACGGGCTGATTTTTAACGACAACGGGACCGCGCGCATGGTCTGCTCGATAATCCATGACGGCGTCGCCGACTAGTTTCGATCTGGGCTCTGGTCTCTTGCGGGTGGGTTGGCTTTCGGAGATGGGACGTTTTCTGCTATTTTTTCGTCGCCGCCTGTTGCTCCTTTGCGCAGACCGTTCGAACCGTACCTAGTTCGTAATATTATTCTTCTTGACAATTTTGCCGTTCCATGTAATTATGGTTTTTTCGCTTCGCGGACCAGCTGGACTGGTTTCTTTTGCTCTTTGACAATCTGATCCGCATCACCGGCCCTAGACTCGCAGATTCTCTCACTGACCACTCTTCTCTAAGTTCTTTAGATCTCATACTTACGGAAAGGCGCACCTGTAACTCCTTTGTTTCTCATACTTACGCAAGACAAGGGGGTGGGGGTACCCAGCCGTGCGAAGCCATTCACCGATAACGAGTTACCTGCCACGAGTCGCGAGTTACCAGCCCTGTTGCGCCCCGGATTACTCTCCCGCAACCAACTCTATCTCTGTCCTATCCTGACTGCGCGGCGCGCGTAACATATCTGTTAGCAAGCTCCGTTAGGAAATCCTCATGCTCTCCGGCACCGCCAAAATCTTCTCCCTCCACGTTCGCTGCCGCTACGGCGACCACGACGACTGGATCACCGTGCAAAGCCGCTTTGAATCTCTCGACCAACTGCTCGCATCGCCCTGCGGTTTTGAATGTCCCACCCACGGCGCGCAACAGGAATTCCCTCTCGAAGGCGTCGAAAAGCAATCCGACGGCACACCCCAAAAAATCTCTCCCTTGTTTTCGCCCGGCAAATCAACAAAACCCCGCCGCTCCAGCGAGCGCAAGCCCTTCCGTGTTCCGGTCATCGTTTATGGCTGGAGCAAGTCTTTCGGCACTTTCCACGAGAACACCACTACCCTCATGTTCAACGCCAGCGGCGCTCTGGTCAGGCTCGCCACCCCCGTCGAAGTCGGCGAAAATTTCTTTATCGTCAACAAATTTACGAAAGACGAACTCGAAGTCCGCGTGGTTTTCAAGGATTTTCATCACAGCGGTGGATTCGATGTTGGCCTGGCTTTCGCCAAGCCCGCGACAAATTTCTGGCGAAAGACGCGCCGCGGCACGCGTGCTCCGCAGACTTTGCGGGTGATCGTTCGCGGCAAGGACCGCAACGGCAATCCCTTTTCGCAGAGTTCCTACACCATGGACATCAGCGAAGAAGGCGCCCGCCTCGACAACGTCGCCTACCTCACCGCACCCGGGGAAGTCCTCGAAGTCAAACGTCGCTGGCACGGCAAAGCCCGCTTCCGCGTAGCCTGGATCGGCCAGGTCGGCACCTCCGAATCTAATCAGGTCGGCATCTGCACCCTGGACTCCGGCAAACTCCCCTGGCGCATCAAGTTTGTCGCCCCGCCCCCCGCAAAACCGCAAAAAAAATCCTAGCTCGATTCTTCCGATCTCCATTGGACGCGACTTTCTTCCTTCGCTAGACTCTATTGTTGTGCAGGAAAATTCCACGACCGAACAGGATGTTCGCGCTGCAGAGAACGCCCCAGAGCGCACCTCGGACGCCACCGAGTCGCTGGCCTCGCGCCTGAAAGTCCTGGGCTGGTCCGGAATCGTCTTCGCGATCCTGCAAAGCGCCTGCACCGCGGTCATCGCCCTCAGCGGCGTCCGCGTAGCTATTGGACTTAGCGCCCTCGCCGCCGCGGCCGGCATTCACGCCCCTGCCAAAGGCTTTCACCAGGACGCGATCCGCATCCCGATGATGCTGTTCGCGCTCCTCGGCTCGCTGATTAATTTATTTGTGATTTGGAAAATCCGCAGCCTGCGCAGCAAACCCGCAGCGCAGTGGCGTCAAAAACCTGTCACTACAAAAAAGCTAACTTCCGAGCGCCTGCAAATCGCGCTCTCCATCCTCACGCTAGTCCTGCTAGCGGCCGAATGGATCGCCCACCCCATGATCCACCGCGTCCCGTAGAGAATTCACTACTCGCTAATCTCTGCTGGTTCCTCAGTTAACCGCCAACTCCCGCTCCAGCCGCTCATGCAGTCTCTTGCTGAATCCCACAGGCAGTTCAAACGTCCGGTCATCCGCCGTCAGTACCAGAATATTTCGCGTCGAATCCAGAATCGCCGAACAGATTTCGCAATGCTCCAGATGCCGCTCGATATCGGCGCGCAGTTCCGCCGCAACGCTATCATCAATATAGTCGGAGATGTGTGCCCACACGTGCTTGCAGTTCAGCTCCATGGCATCCTCCCCCAAAATCCTTTTCGCGCCGGTGCGGTGGTCTTCAACAGCGGCGCCAGGCGTTTCTGCAGCATCATCCGCGCGCGGTGCAGCCTCACTTTTACGATGTTCTCGTTAACTCCCAACGCCGCCGCCGTTTCCGCCACATTCAATTGATCCAGATCGCGCAGCGTAAAAATCTGCCGGTAGATTTCCGGCAACTCCGCCACGG
The DNA here is from genome assembly GCA_963732135.1 of uncultured Acidobacteriota bacterium. GTDB lineage: Bacteria > Acidobacteriota > Terriglobia > Acidiferrales > UBA7541 > Acidiferrum. The sequence continues at coordinate 1,028,044 of CAVSYC010000003.1, read as the reverse complement.
CAGTCCGCAGAGCTTCCCGCAATTCCTTGCGCTCCAGCGCTTCCAGCGGAATCTCGCGCCAATCCGTCAGCGGCGCCGGCGTAATTTCCTGTTCCTCGCCTTGTATCGGCTCGTCCAGCGAATCTTCCTTGGCCCGCTTCAGCTTGCGCAGTCTTTGCCGCCCTTCGTTCAGCGCGATCGTCGTCAGCCACGTCTTGAACTTCGCGTCGCCGCGAAACTTGCTCAAATGCCGGTACGCATTCACCATCGCGTCCTGCGCGCAATCTTCGGCGTCGGTCTCGTTCCTCACAATCGCAAACACGGTCATATACACCATGCGCTCGTATGGCCGGATCAGCTCATGGAACAGCTCTTTCTCGCCGGCCAAAATGCGTGCGATTAGAGCCGCGTCATCTCTTTCCGCCGTAGCTTTCGCTTCGCCGCTTTTCACTGTTCCCTGCCGCACGCCGTCAATAATCCCCAGCATTATTACCCCTGATAGCCTTCATGGGAACACCTCAGCGCTTCACTAGAGAGTATGGCCGTCCCGAAAGGTTACGGACCGTTCTTAGGTGCTGCTAACTGAGAGGCCGCGGGAACTTTTCGGCTTTTCGCGGCATTACCAGTAGTGACGGTGTATGGCGACGGTGTACGGCGGGAACCGATGCAAGACGGAGTACCGGCGTTCGTTCTAGACTCGGAGGCGGCAACGGGGAGCGACATGTCAGCCGTTGAGCCAGTCGCTGTGCCAATCGATATGCCCATCGATAAGAACGAGACGCCCGAAGATCCCGCGGCGGAAAAGCCCCCAGCTGCAGACAGCGACGAGCAGTTGATGGTGGCGTTCTCTGGCGGTTCCGCGGAAGCGTTCACCGAGCTCTTTTCGCGCTACAAACATCCGCTGTTTGGATTTTTCCGCCGGCGGGTAGCCGATCCGGCCCAGGCAGAGGAGCTGACGCAAGAAACGTTTCTCGCGGTGCTTCGCGCGTCCCTTCGCTATGAACCCCGCGCCCTGTTTCGAACATATCTCTACGCGGTCGGGTTCCGGATTTTGCGGGCGCATCGCCGGAAAGCGGCGTTTCGCGCCACGTTTCTGGGGGCAGTTAGCGCGTATCGCGAACCAGCCGCCCGGAACGCTACCGATGTCGAAGTGTTGCTTCGCCAAGCGATCGCCAAACTGGAACGCACAGAGCGGGAAATTCTGATGCTGCGCGAATTCGAGCACTTGAGCTACGCGGAAATTGCTGAATTGCTTGGCCTCCCGGTCAACACTGTTCGCTCACGTTTATTTCGTGCGCGAACGGCCCTGCGCGACCTGCTGGTCGCGCCCGCTCCTAAAACGCCGGCGCCCGAACTCGCGGAATCCGAGGAAGGCGTATGAATACCACACACTCCGTGGCACCCGAAGAGGTCATGGCTTTCCTCGACGGCGAACTTTCCGCCGCCTTGGCGCGAGCTATCTCCAATCACCTGGAGCAGTGCGCTGAATGCGTAGCCGTGGCCGAGCAGTTTCGCAACACATCGCAGTCACTCTCCCACTGGAGCGTGCCTGCTGTTCCGCCGAAATTGGAGCAGCCCATCCGCGATTTGGCCGACAAAACTCGCCTGGGCGTTAGAACCGGCAGGCCGGGCTTCTTCGTGCGCACTAGTTTTTGGAATTGGAGGCAGTGGACGTTTGGCTTGGGTTCGATGGTGACGGCAGTTCTAATTCTCATCACCATCTGGACTCCCAATCTCCTGCGTTCGCGTAAGAGTGAATTCGATAACTTAGAACAGTATGCGCGAATTTCCGCACACGCGAGGAGCGGGACGAACTCCTCTAGTTCGGAGCTTCGCACTGGCGAATTTGGCTCCGCTGGAAAACGCGAACTCCCTATGAACGGGCGAGCCGGCGGCTTCGATAAAATAAGCGGCCAACTTGACACCGACGAGAAATCGAAGGTGTTTCCGAAGGTGGTCCCCGGCGGAATAAGCCTGCCGCCCGCCGTGACCCGCTCGGACGGCGCTCTTCATGGACTTGGCGACGACGCGGAGGACTCGGTCAGTTCTGACGGCCAAGCTCCAATGATGGCTCGCACCGTCTCCCTTTCCATCGTGGTTAAAGACTTCGCCGCGTCCCGCTCGTCTCTCGAGGCTATCCTGGCGCGGCATCACGGCTATTCCGCGCAGCTCAATGTCGCTACTCCTGAAAACGCTCCACGGAGCATCCAGGCTTCGCTCCGGATTCCTGCGACCAAACTCTCTTCGGCCGTTGCCGACCTCAAACTACTTGGCCGCGTCGAAAATGAGTCGCAATCCGGCGAAGAAGTCACGCGGCAGCACACCGACCTCGTCGCTCGCTTGAAAACTTCGCGCGAAACCGAACAACGCTTCCGTTCCATCCTGCAGCAGCGAACCGGAAACGTGGTCGAAGTGCTGCGGGTCGAAGAAGGCATCGCGCGGGTCCGTGGCGATATTGAACGCATGGAAGCGGAGCAGAAAGCGCTCGAACACCGCGTGGACTTCACTACTGTCGAGCTGCAACTCACCGAAGAGTACAAAGCACAGCTCAACCCGCCTGCCCCGTCCGTTTCGATCCGTGTCCATAACTCGTTCGTGGCCGGATATCACAACGCATGCGAAACGTTGCTCGGGATCCTGCTGTTCTTTGCGGAGTACGGGCTGACTTTGTTGCTCTGGCTGATAATCCTAACGATAGTCCTGGCCTTTCCGGTCATTTTCGTGAAGCGGAGATACCGGAAGGCGCTGGCCGCAGCCTAGCCGACTTACAAGACTACCGTTCGGAACGGCCGGTCCTCTAACCCTGCACGCCAAGATTAACTGCAAGTTTTCTGCGGTCCTTCATGGAACTTTCTTCCACGGGCCCGCGTATCTTTACCAGACGCAGCGAATCTGACTGCAACCTGGGTCCGCCGCGCAGCCGTCCTCGAGGAGGAATCTTCACATGAGCCAGCTTTCGCTACGCAAAGCTTCACAACATTTGGCCCGCCGCGCATCGGTCGCGCTTGCCGCTGCGATCTTGCTCGCGCCGGTCGCGCTGCACGCACAATCGGTCACGGTAAGCTCCGATTCTTCAAGCACTTCCGACCGCTGGCTGCATGTTCGCGTGGTTAGCACCGACTCCAAGAACGAAACGGTCCGCGTCAACGTGCCTCTGGACATGGCCGAAAAAGTCCTGCCCGCCATCAATAAAGACCGCCTGCACAACGGCAAGGTCCGCTTCAACGACGCCGACATGAACGGGGTCGACCTCAAAGCCCTGCTCGACGCGGTGCGTACCGCCAAGGACGGTGAGTTCGTCACCGTGCAGTCCAACGACTCCGACGTCCGCGTGGCCAAGCAGAATGGCTACATGTTGGTGCACGTCACGGATAAACATTCCGGCACAGGCAAGGACGCCAAGTCCACCGAAAGATCGCGTGTGGACGTCAAGATTCCCATGAAGGTGGTAGATGCCCTGTTCTCCGCCGGCAAAGACGAACTCGACCTCGTCGCCGCGCTGCGCGCCCTTTCCGCTCACGGCGATACGGAACTGGTTTCCGTCAAGAGCGACGACAATACTGTTCGCGTCTGGCTCGATTCCAAGAACGCCTCGGACTAAACATTTCAGGTAAGAACTTCAGATAAGAAGGCGGAGAAATCTAATGATCATCCTTGCCAAATGTGCTCTAGCTCTTACCGGTACGATCGTAGCCGCCGGTGCATACACTTTCCATGAAGGCGTGATCAGAGTGGACGTGGACGAACACCGTGACGGCGGTTCGCATGTTCACTTCTGGGTGCCGGCTGCCGCCGTGCCCATGGCCATGCATTTCGTACCCAAGCGGCACTTCCGCGAGATTCCACCCGAAGCAGCCGACTGCCTGCCCCTGCTGCGAATCGTTACTTCGGAGCTTCGCCGCTACCCGAATACCACCTTCGTTGATGTGCAGGACGGCCGCGACCATGTTCGAGTCGCCACCGACGGCTCAAGAATTCAGATTGAGGTTGTAAACGACGAAGAAAACGTTCACGTCGCAGTCCCACTCTCCACGGTCAACGACGTCGCCAACCAACTCGCCTCAGAATCTCCCGGCGTCTAATCGAAATTCAATAATCTCGACCAAAGGGTGGGCTTTGCGCTCTTTTAGCATCTTTTGGTTACGATTCTTCCTTGCCCTCGTTTATTTCGACGAGTAAAAATATACACAGGGCACAGGAATGGCGGAAATCACAATTCGAATTTCAGATTGGACACTGAGAGTCGCCGGGATTCTGTTCGGTGGAGCTCTCCTTGTGGGTGTCTTTTACTATCTCTGGTCATCCGGCATTTTCATTCCGAAATACCAATTGAGCGTTTACGTTGCAGACGCATCGGGACTGACTGCGCACGCTCCGGTCCGGCTTGACGGTATTCAGGTCGGTTCAGTGAGCGCGATTAAGCTTGCGGGAGCATCGGCCAGCCCTCAGCGGCGAATTGAGCTGGTTTTGCAGGTCGAGAAGCGCGACCAGGACGCGATTCGCAGCGATTCGTATGCTTCGTTGACGACTGAGGGGATTCTGGGGAACCGTTACGTCAGTATCAGTCGGGGATTTAAAGGCGCGGTGATTCAGCCCGGCGGAGAAATTCCATCCAAGCTGTCACTGCTAATGACCCTGAAGGATTCCGTGCATTTGTTTGACAAGACGCTGGATTGTCTGCAGCAAGGAAAAAACGCAGTGGATGATAAGACGCAAGTTCCCAGCGAACCGGCGCCGAAGCCTCAGCCGTAACAATCGCAAGCCTTTCTTAGTCTTCCTTGGCGGGCTGAAAGTAAACTTCTTCGAACATCGAACCTTTCTGCCAGCCGGCGCGTTGCAAAATTCCTCGTCCGTTTTCCACCATGCTCGGATGGCCGCAAAGGTACGCCGTCGTGTCCTCGGGTTTCAGTCCCCACAAGTCCGTGTACTTGCGGACCAAATCATCCACGCGCCCGGTTTCGCCGCGCCACTCGGAATCTTCCCATGGCCGGCTCACCGTCGTGACGTATTTCAACCACGGCGCTTCCGCCGCGTATTTCTCCATCTCGTCGCGGTAGCCAAATTCCCACGAACGGCTTCCGCCCTGCAGGCAATACAATTTGTGATTACCGGGCATCGGAGAGTTTCCGGACTTCCAGTCTTTATAGAGCGTTCGAGCGTAGCTGACGAATGGCGCAAGTCCGGTTACAGTCGCCAGCAGCAGATGATTCGTCCGGCCGCTCTTCAAATCCAGAGTGAACCGCCCCTTGGCGATTTTCCTGCAGAAAAGCTTATCGCCAGCATGTAGCTTATAGAGGTGCGGAGTAAGTTCTCCCTGGGGCACCAGCTCAACGAAAAATTCCAGCATTCCTTCTTCGTACGGAGAGGACACGATCGAATACGCGCGCTCGATTCGCTTGCCTTCGAAATCGAAGCCCAGCGTTGCGTATTGTCCCGCTTTGAATTGGAATGGCCCGCCCGGGTCCACCTTCACCAGCCATAAATCCTCGGACAGCTCGCGTCTCTCCAGAATCGTCGCTTCATAGTGCTTGTCGCCCGCGGGCGCCATCCGAATTTCACTCATCCATTCCCTCTCTCATTTTATGCACAAGTTTGTGCGAAGAATCTTTGCCGCGAACCATCGGCGTTTGTGGATTCACGCCGCCGCAACTTTCATTCGTACGCCAATGCCACGACAGGATCAAAGCTGGCTGCGCGCATCGCTGGATACACCGCGCCCGCCGCCGCCCCAGCCAACGCCAGCAACAATGCTCCGCCCAGCCATCCCGGCGTAATCAGAATCTGCAGCGTCGGAGTCGTCTCCCGCAAAATTGCTTCCACTAAGTATGTGAACGCAATTCCGGTGAATCCGCCGAGCAGCGCCAGCACCAGAGTTTCGCCCAGCAATAATTTCACGATATCCAGCCGCGAACTTCCCAACGCTTTCAAAATACCGATCTCGCGCGTCCGCTCCAGCACCATAGTGTGCATGTTCAAAAGCACCACCAGAAAGCTGATCACCATGCCCAGTCCCACCATGGTTCGAATGAACGGCCGCAGCTCCGGCAACTTCGAGGAATTCATCAGTGTCGTGTACTCGGCGACCGACTTCACAGCCTCTCCCGGCGCCACGCCCAAAATTTGTCCGCGCGCGGCTTCCACATCGCCCTTGCTCCGCACGTATAACATCGAGACGCGCTGGTCCGCGCCGGTCATATCTTGCCCCGTCTTCAGTGGAATAAAGTAACGGGCGCCCTTGCCGTGCGCCACTATGCCGCAGATTTTGAATTCATGATTCAACAGCGTCACCGTGTCGCCCACTTTCAAATGTTTTGACTGCGCCACAATGTCGTCGGCGATCGCTTCATTCGGAGCTTCGAACGGCCGGCCGGAACGGAACAGGAATCCCCTGCTCAATGCATTAAATCTTTTGTAGTCAATTCCGTACACCAGTACGAAATTTTTCTGGTCCATCAACGTCAACGTGGGAGCCACTTCATCCACGCCAGGCAGCTTGGCCACTTTGTCCGCCAGCGATTCGGGCAATACCGCGCGGGAAAACGCAAAAAACATGGAGGAATTTGGCGGCTGCACCAGAATATCGGCGCCGACACCTTCCACTCGCTTGCCCCATTCTGAAACGACGCCGGTCGTCAGGCCGACAATCATCAGCACCAGAAAAACCTGAATGGTAATCGCCAGGATATTCAAGAAGGCTCGCATCGGACGCGCGGCAATATTTCCCCAGAGCAATTGCGCCTGCGCAAATCGGCCTTCGAACGTCTCATCCATGCCACAAGATCCTTTTCATCGTCTCGCCAATTTCGGTCATGCTAAGGTCTGATTTTTCAGTGAGTACTGAGTTTTTTTCCGAGAGCACAATCACTGCCGAACTTCGCAAAATATATTTCTGTTGCGTGAAAGTTTTGAACAGAAGTGTGGATAACTCTGTGCAAAAACCCGAACTCTCTCTACCTAACTTCCTGTATTCCAATGGGCTGATACGGTTTGCACTATTCCAGTGCACATGCGCAAACTTTTTTCCACCGCCGCTTCTCAGTACCACTTCGTCGGACGATCCAGATGGATTTTGATCACCGTTCCGGCATCGTCGAGTACATAATATTGTCCGTAAGTTTTCCAGCCGTCCGCCACAACTTGAATCAATACTTTTCCCAGCGGCGGATCAGGAATGTGCGCCGTTCCATCGCGGTTAGTCTTCACGTTCAACGCATATTTTTTGTCTTTACGCAGCTTTTTCTCTTCCGAATATTTCAAATAAACGCTGGCGTTCTCCACCACGACATTCTTTTCTCCGCCGCTCACTTCAATGGTCAGTTTCTTGACTGCCGGCGCGGACGCTGCAGCGCTCCCATCGGCTTGCGCTGCCGGCGCAGCTTTGTCCTGCGCCAAAGCGCATGCGCATGCTGTCACGCCGCCCAAGCTCCAAACCAGCGCCGCGCTCAAAATAATTTGCCGTTTCATTGACCTTCTCTGCTCTTCATCTGGAGGCTTCCCGCGGTCCATGGACCCACTTCATCGTCAAGGAAAGTACGCGCTGCGTCAAGCCTGCCGCGCCAGACAAGACTATGCTTTTGTCGAGAAATCGCCGCAGCAAATAAAAGTGGCCGGACATTCGCCCGGCCACCAGACATCTTTGCAGTTGACGTTTCGAATTGAGGCTTGCCACCTCAGTGCGGCGGTTTTTTCTCCTGGCCCTGCTGACGCTGAGGCGGCGCCTGCTGCCTTGGCTGCTGACGCTGTTCCATCTTTTGCGATTGCTGTTGATGTTTCTGTTCCATTTGCTGCGTTTGCTGCTGGTGACGCTGTTCCATCTGTTGCTGACGTTGTCCGGTTTGCTGTTGCCGCGCGGCATTGGAGCTCTGCTGCTGGACTCGCTGGTGCTCCCGCTCCTGTTGTTGTTGCAGTTTCTGGTGTTCCTGGTTCTGTTTCTGCGCCAGCTTCTCTTGTTGCTGCTGGTATTTCTGGTTCGCGTTCGTGTCGGCCTGCGGCGCGCTGTGCTTCGGCACTTCATTGGAATGATTGTACGCTGCCCGGTTGTTCGATTCCGTCCTGTTGGTTGCATTTGGCGGACGATTGGGATTGTTATTTTCCGCGCGATTGTTCGCCGGCCGGTTTTCGTTTGCTGGTCTACTCTCGTTCGCTGGTCGATTCGTAGCATTTCCTCCGCGGTTGCCGCCACGGTTCGCTGGAGGATTGTAATTGCCACCGGATTTTGCCGCCACCACTCCGCCTCCGCTAAAGGCCGCCGGCCTTGCTGTCGCCGCGATCGGCGGCTTGCCACGATTTGCCGACGCACGCAATTCACGATTGCCTCGTGCTTCCTGTATATGCTGGTTTTGAACCGCCACCGGCGCGATGTGCCGCTCCCGCGCAGCCGCTTCTTCCCGCTGGGTCGGACGCACGTTTACTCCGCCATTTCCGCCGTTGTAACTCACTCGCGTCACATTGATGTGGTTCTCCACTCGCTCGTTGTAGACGTTGCGAACTTCCCGCTCATTAATGCGATTCACTTCGCGGTTGTAATAAAAATGGTCGTGATCCCACCTTCCACCGTAGTACCCGTGACCGGTGTAGCCCCAGCCATAATCAATTCCGCCATAGAATCCAACCACTGGTCCCCAGTAACCCACGTGGAAAACGTAGGCTTCGCCGCCCCAACCCCAATAGCCCGGCGTCCACAGATAGCCGACTTGCGGAGCTTCCACCCAAGTCCCTGGAACCCAGTAATAATCCTGATCGTCGTCATCCCAGGCCCAGTATCCCGGCGTCCAGATGTAGCCTTCCCCCGGACAAATCGGCTGCTCGTACACCGGCAGCGCCGGAGGAGCGAATCCCACCGAAAACTCAACCGCCACCTGTGCCGACGCTATCCCTGGTAGCGCCATCCCCGCCAGTATGATCCCCACGATTGCCAATAATCGAATTGCATTCGCGAAACGCATTTTCCGTCCTTCCGCCCGTCCATTTTCTCTCGAGCTGACCTTGTCGGATGCGGGCGCTGTGAATTGATGAAACTATCTGGTCCCACCACGTGGGCCCGAGCTTACTCATTAAACCCCAAGCTTCCTATAAGGTAGCGCGGGTAGAAACGCAGCTACGACGCAGTAGGCCTAAGCTGCTTATTTTCTGCACCTTGCCCGACTGCAGGCAGTCGTCATTCGGAGACAGTCTGCTCTAAGGTTGAATCCTCTTCAGTCTGTGGCTTTTTCTTCCTACGGAATGTGATTCGTTTACGAGGTGGTCTTCACTTTCCGAATCTCCGTACGTTGTGCCTTTGCATAAAATTCGTACTTTCCGCGACGCCGACTTGGGCGCTTCCGAAAAAAGTTATCCTCGCCTACTCTTGCTGTACAATTTGTCGCCGTATTTACACCGTGGAACGTGGCCCAGATAGAGCACGTCCGCTTACGCTTGGTACCCACATGCACATAACCATTCTCGCTGCATTTTTTGAGATCTCGCGCGCCGCAGTTTCGATGTGCGGCGCCGGAATCCTGCTTTTTCTCGTGGCGCTGTGGGCTGCGAAGACCGACGTCGCACGGGCCAGCGGCCTGGACAAAATCGTAGCCTTAAGCAATTTGTGTTTTGCCATCCCACTCGCGGTCTTCGGTGCGGAGCATCTTTCGGGCGCAAAATTCCTCATGCTCATGGTGCCCTCTTACATACCTTGGCGATTGTTTTGGGCATATTTCGTCGGCTTTGCGCTGCTGGCCGCGTCGTTGAGCATTGCCACAAAAATTCAGATGCGCTGGTCCGGGCTGCTGTTCGGGATCATGATGTTTCTTTTTGTGGCCATGCTGCATATCCCGCGCGCGCTCGCCAGCCCCGGAGACAGGATTCCATGGACCATTGTCCTCCGCGAAATGTCGTTCGCCGGCGGAGGCTGGATTCTTGCCGGGAGCGCAATGCGCGGGCCAGGTGGGAGCAAGCTCATAACCGTGGGCCGCGTGTTGGTCGCGATCGCCGCCATCTTTTTTGCCATTGAGCATTTCCTGCACCCGGCGGGATGCCCCGGAGTCCCGCTTGAAAAACTGACGCCTGTGTGGATTCCCGGGCGCTTGCTCATTGGCTATCTAACCGGCGCAATCCTTCTGGTGGCCGGCGTGGGCATGCTGCTGGCCAAGAAGACACGGATGGCGGCAACCTATCTCGGTACCTGGCTTGTGCTGCTGGTCTTGTTCATCTATGGGCCGATCCTCATCGCGCAGTTGTCCGACGCCAGCATCGCGGTCAAGGTTGAGGGGATCAACTACTTTGCGGACACGCTGCTGTTCGCCGGGGCGATTCTGGCGCTCGCCAGCGCGACGAAACACACGGACTAAGATGTCGTAGGTTGCTTTATGTACGATCGGCGATTGCGAATTTCCGTCATTTGAGCCCGTTTCATCGCGGAGATCTACTCGCACTCTTCTCGGAGGAGGATGGGATGCACTTTCAAAGACGCCAACTGCTTCGAACTCTGTCATTTGCCTTCGGGTCGAGCTTCATCTGGAATCGGAACCAACTCGGCGCCGCAGCGCAGACGGCCACACAGCCAAAGGTCCCCTCTTCTCAGGCGGGGGCCGCTGTTCGTGATGGGATTACTGGGGCAACGGAAATGGAAAAAGTGACGGGTATTGGGGGATTATTCTTCCGAGCGCACGATCCGAAAGCATTGGGGCGTTGGTACCAGGAACACTTGGGAATCTCGTTCCCATCGAGCGAAGGGGGTTCCGTTTGGCAGCAAGAGGCAGGACCAACTTCGTTCACTCCTTTCAAAGAGACGAGCGACTATTTCGGAGATGCCAGCAAATCCTGGATGGTGAACTTTCGCGTCCGGGATCTCGACAAAATGGCGGCCCAGCTGCAAGCTGCGGGAATCGCGGTCAAGGTCGACCCGCAGTCTTATCCCTACGGACGGTTCGCCCGCCTGCACGACCCGGAGGGTAATCCGATCGAGCTGTGGCAACCTAAAGCTTCAGGCACCAACGGCTAGGCTGCAAAGCAGTTCAGGACTGTCTCTGGATTTCTCCAAGGCTAGGGCAGACGGGTTGGAGCAGATGTGAAAGCAGCCGAATTACTTTCGGCGTGCCGGCAATCTGCTAACAAACTTCTCGGGAACGACGGATCATTTGCTCGAATTGGTGGCCAAACTGCTCCGTGAAGCTGGTCTTCCGTGAACCCAGACGGTGACAACGGTGTCGTACGCTTCCACGGTCTGTAAGGGAGACTTCTTCAACAGAACGAGATTCGCAATTTTGCCTGGTTCGATAGTTCCGAGCTGTGAATCGAGTTTGAATGCCCGCACGTTATTGATCGTGGCGGCTCGGAAAATCTGATCGAGAGACATTCCCGCCTTTTGAAGCTGCTGCATCTCCAAGTAACCGTTCAAACCCGGCAGATTCCCATAGGTAGGCGACGAAGGCGTATCCGTGCCAAAGAGGAAGTTGGCATCGTTGGCCGCCAGATAGGCAACCACCTGACGCACACGGCGAACTGGGCCATTGTCGATTCCGTCGCGCATGGCCGCGTCCGGCACGTCGTCCTCAGCAATTTCTTTTTTGAACCATTTACCTTCAGGGGATTCAAACCACTCGAGCATTCCCGCCGGAATAATCTTGGGGATTGCGCTTATTTTCAGGTATTCAGGATCGAAATAGGTACGCAGACCCTGCAGGACCTGAAGAGTCGGTTGATATCCAATTTTCTCATGCGCGATCCGATCGAGGGTTTTTTTGATTTCAGCGGGGAGTTCCGTCTGCTTGCCTAGGTCTCCCCAATTCCACATTCCATGGGCGATAACGTCAACGTGCCCTTCGACGGCAAATTTCTGAGCTTCGAAGGAATTGGCGTGCATCATCAGTGTCAAGCCGGATTGAGTTGCAGCTCTGCGGACGTCCGCCAAAACGTCCGCGCCCATGACCGGCAAGTTCCTGTCACCCGTAAAGCCGCGCTCGAAATAAGTTTTAACGCAAATTCCGCCCGACTCCTTGACTGCGGCTACTGTTGCAGCAGGCGTGTGGTCTTGCGGCTTGTATTGACCGGGAATGTTTGAGGCTTGCTTAGGGTCGTAGATGAAATTCGGAAACAGTTGGAATCGAGTTTCGGGCGGCGCAAACGACATCGGGTAGCCATTGGCAAACGGCACAGACTCCCCACAGTCATATAAATCCGGGTGTTGCGAAGCATGTCTGAAGTCGTCCAACACCTGGCGATCGATCACGGCCAGGTCGACGAGCGTGGTATAGCCAAAGTAAAGGTAGGAACGCGGAAGCTGTTCGAAGTATTTCTTGGTCCAAGTCGGTTTGGCTTCGGCCGGGCCAAAATTCACCTCAGGCCTTATTCCAGGAATAGAAGCGAGGTGGACGTGCGAGTCGATCAGGCCCGGAATCAGAAACTGTCCTTCTCCCGAAACTACGGTTGCGCCGGCAGGCTTCTTGACTCCTTTTTTGCGCTCGACGCGAACGATGCGTCCGTTTTCGATCAGCACGCTGCCGTTGTCAATGTGATCGAGCTTCTCTGGCGAAATGATCTGGACATCGGTAATCCAGATTCGGTCTGGTGCCTGGCCCACAGCCTGGCTTGGGGTCCGATTTGAGGCCTGGTTTGAGGAAGATTGAGCAATGGCCGCCACCGGCAGCAGCGACGCCAATAGGAAGGCGAATATTTTCATCCTGAAGATCCTCTTGTCGGCCGTGCGTTGATCCCTACTTATTCGCCGCGACCACAAGCGCCGAACGTCTGACCTTTATTGAGATACGGTCCCGGCGCGGCAAAAGTTCCGCCGATCAAAATTCTGGACGAAAAACTATGCCTTGGCTCCACTCACAATGAGAACCTCAGCCGGAAAACTTATCCTGCCATTTGTGCAATATTCGCCCAGAGATTCGAGCGATTCGCGCTTCACTTTTGCCAGCTGATCGTTTGACAGCCGCGCGATCTTCTCGCGAAGTTTTTCGGACATCTCGATGCGCAGCGTCCAAAAGTCTTCGAGTGAGATAGACGCTTCTATCGGGAACTGCAGCAGCCGCTCCGATACCGATATCGCGCCAGCTTCATGAAGGATCGTTTGTAACTTCCCGGGAGTGGCGAAGCGGAAGGCATCGAGCGCATCCGGCGCAAGTGGCGGCGACTCGATATAACGATCGATGACCCGCGACAGCGTATAGTGAAAAGGATTGTTTTCCGCGAAATGCCAGACCGCCAAAGCCAGTTTCCGGCCCGATTTAAGGACTCGCAACATCTCGCGCAATCCGTCCAGCGGCGCGGGAAAGAACATCACCCCGAACCGGCTGATCACCGCATCGAAGGTATCGGCCGCAAACGGCAGTTGGTCCGCAAAGGCCACATCAAACTTTGCATTTTGTAACCCAAGACGGTCCGCCGCTCGACGAGCCGCTGCCACCATCTCCGGAATCGGATCAATCCCAAAAACTCTGCCTTCAGGCCCAACCAAACCAGCCACTGTCAATGCTGGTTCTCCCGGACCGGTAGCGATATCCAGAACCGCGTTCCCAGTGCCGATCTGGGCATCCTCGGCCAGAGCTTTCGTGACCGGCGCAAACATCTGCCGGATCACTTCGCGATGCTTCTCCCAGTACGGTGCGGAACCGGCCCAGCGATTGATGATTTCTTGCTCGGGTTGCATGGGCAAAGTATACAACCCACCTCATAAATGCATCGAGCCCCGAAGCCTGATTCTGACCGTCCCGCTTTCGTGGTTCAATTTTCGGATTGCCTCGTTATCCACTCCGCAAGACGTTCCAAAATAGCGGTTCAATCCGCGTGAGCTTTTGCCAACTTAGCCTCGCTACCGATCGGCCTGAATACGTCCTGAAAAATGGGAGCTCCAAACGGGGCACCCGTGGCTCCGCCATCCACCGTCAGCTCGACCGCGTTAACGTACGAGGAATCGTCCGACGCGAGGAAGAGCACGGCTTTGGCAATTTCTTCCGGCTCGCCCCAACGGCCCTGAGGAACCGCAGAAGAGACGAACTTCGCCAGCTTGGCGGACTCGTCAGTGGACATAGAGGCGCGGGGCCCCCGCTTCCAAATGGGAGTCTTGATCGCGCCCGGTGCGACGACATTCACGCGAATGTTGCGCGGTGCAAGGTCGGCGGCGATGGAACGCGCCATCGAGACGAGACCACCCTTGGTGGCTGCATATGCGGCGACGCCAGGTTGGCCGAGATAGTTGTGTACCGACCCATTAAAGATGACGCTGCCGTTGTCGTTCAGCAGAGGGGCCGCTGAATTTACCGTAAAGAAAGCGCCATTAAGATTGGTGTGGATCACGTTCTCAAAAATGGCCTCGTCGGCCGAGCCGGTTGGAGTCCGGCCGGAGATGCCGGCATTGGCGAAGACAATGTCGAGCTTCCCGAAATCCTTGGCCAGGGCTGCGAATAGCTGCTTGCGATCCTCCGCAATGGTGACGTCAACGCGATAGCCACGCGCGCTCGCTCCAAGTTCGGCGATCGCTTCATCGAGCGTCTTCTGGTCGCGGCCGGTAACGGCGACCTGCGCGCCCTCCGCAATGAAAAGTCGGGCTGTGGCCAGACCGATGCCACTGTTCCCGCCGGTAATAAGAGCCTTCTTGCCTGTGAGCTTCATAAAATGCCTCCTTCTCACAAAACTGGCATCAGATAAGATGCCGACATACATATGGTTTGATGATCATCATGGATGGAGGGGGAAAGAAAAATTATGCGCTATCCCGTCGAAAAGACCGCCGCAAAACACGGTATCTCATGTGTTTACGCACGGATGCTACTGGGCTAAGCCTCCAGATCGATATCCGTCGCACCAGAGCTGCATTGCCGATTCCTGGAATGGACCCACTCCGGGGTCAGGAGAGGACTTCTGGAGGCCTTTACTATCCGCGATTCGAACCGTTAACATTGTAGTACTATTTACATTTGTGAATCCTCATGATAAGCTCCCGTATGACTTCGCGATTCAAACTCAATTCTCGGCCGTGGGCGTTTCCCACAGTTCCCCTCTCGTCCGCAGCGGACTCGTTTCCGAGCCTTCGTTCTTCTTCCGCGAGCGGTTTAACGTCGCTAGACGTCACATTTCTACACCGGGCAGTCCTGAGTTTCCGCTCCTTTCACTCTTCGCGCCCCAAGAGCGAAAGATTCGCTCCTTTGTTTTCAATCACTTGCACACTCTTTTTTCACTCTTTGGCAAGAGTGAAACGCTATCTCCATTCTTTTCTGCCACTTCCACACTCTTTGCCAAAAATACCCGGGGTGGGGTACCCGTCCACGCCAAGTGGGCATTCCCGCTCGGTGACCAAGTCGCATCCGCTCCAGCGAACTCAGTTCTCAGTTCGCCGATTTTCCAGTCGGCAGGTCATTTTGTCTTTATTTCGTTACATCGTTACTTCGGCCTTTCCCGCGAGAAACCTTATCCGCGGACCTATCATCCTATGGCGAAGAGATACCGAACCGGGTGTATACTCCGGATGTTCGGGGCTTCAGGGTTTGTACTTGCGAACTCTGGGCTGGAATGAGGCAAATCATGCATCCCACTTCTTCTCCAAAGCTTTTGGGCGCGCTTCTTGCCGCGCTGGTTTTCTCTGGCGTCGCTCTGGCGCAATCTCAGGATCCTGCGGGCCAAGCCACTCCACAGAATCCTTCGACACAGACGCAAGCGCCGCAATCGACTCCCCAGGATCCGAATGCGGCACCCACGCCGCTGCCTCCTCCTCCGCAACCTGTTGCTCCGCCCCCCGAAGCCAAGAAAAAGGGCGATCCCGGCTCGGATACTCCCATCGCTTCGCCGGACACCGTTAAGCCCAAGAACTCCAAGGAAGATGTGGAAGCCGTCGGCAACCGCGGCGTCGGCAAGGGCGTTAACTTCTATTCCATCGAACGCGAAATCGGACTGGGCAAGCAACTGGCCCAGGAAGTGGAACGCTCTTCAAAGCTGATTGACGATCCCGTGGTCACTGAATATGTCAATCGCGTGGGGCAAAATCTGGTTCGCAACTCCGATGCGAAAGTCCCTTTCACCATCAAGGTGATTGATTCCGACGAAGTGAACGCCTTCGCGCTGCCCGGCGGATTTTTCTACGTCAACAGCGGGCTGATCCTGCGCGCGCAGGAAGAGTCTGAACTGGCCGGCGTGATGGCGCACGAAATCGCCCACGTCTGCGCGCGGCATGGCACTAAGCAAGCTACCAAGGGCGACATCATCCAGCTCGCTTCGATTCCCGCGATGATCATGCTGCCCTATGGCTGGGCCGGTTACGGAATTTATCAGGGCATGAATTTCCTGATCCCCATGACCTTCCTGAAGTTTTCCCGCGACGCGGAACGCGAAGCGGACTTCCTGGGCCTGCAATATATGTACAAAGCCGGATACGATCCCAACTCTTACGTAACCTTCTTTGAGCGCATTCAGGCCGACGAAAAGCGTCGCCCCGGCACCATCGGAAAAGCGTTTTCCACTCATCCGCCGACGCAGGATCGCATCGAAAACACGCAAAAAGAAATCGCCAGGATTCTCCCGTCGCGGCCGGAATATATCGTCACATCATCCGAGTTTGATTCGGTAAAGAGCCGGCTGCGCAACGTGATGTTCGCGCGCAAAGCGGTGGACAATGGTCCCGGCAAGCCAACTCTACGTACTCGCACCGAACAGACTGACAAGCAGAAAACTTCGCCGACGGCCGACCCCAGCAGCTCCGACGACGACCGCCCAACGCTGAAGCGCCGCACCGACACCACTCCGTAGAAAAGCGGAAAATCGGAAATTGGAAAATAGATCGGCATAGGGGAAGTGGTCGCCCACTCGCCCCTGCCACACGACCGGACATGCGGGTCCGCATCCGGCGGTTCGGCGGGTTGAACTAACCATGAGCCGTGAGCTCGGGAAGCCCGAGCGAGGCGAAGTAAGCGTTGGACAGAGCGATTTTCAGCGCTGGAGTGTTCGCAAGGTGCCACGGTCCATCGGAGCTACCCGCCGTTTTCGCGGCGTCCTGCGCAGCGATGCCGCGCTGGCGGAGCTCCCGATATCTCGTGGTTCCTCGTTTCCACTGCTTCCAGACCATCGACCGAAGTCGATGTCGGAGCCATTTCTCCAGCTTGGCGAGCACTTCCGGTGTTTCGCATCGTCCGAAGTAACCGATCCATCCGCGGAGATACTCCGCTAAGTCATGGACCATTCGGACGAGGCTTATGCCCCGTGTCCGGCTTGTGAGTTCCCGAACTCGCTCCTTGAACCGCACCACCGCTTTCGGCGCGAGACGCCTCTTCGGTGGCTTGTGATTCGTGAAGCTGAACCCCAGGAATTTCCGTTCCCATGGTCGAGCTACAGCACTCTTCTCGCTGTTCACTCGAAGCTTAAGCTTCGTCGTGAGGAGTCTCGTTACGCTGCTCATCACTCGTTCGCCGGCTCGCCGACTACGGACGTAGATGTTGCAGTCATCCGCATATCTGGTGAACCGATGTCCGCGTCGCTCTAGCTCCTGATCCAGTTCGTTGAGTACGATGTTCGATAGCACGGGCGAGAGAGGACCACCTTGCGGAGTCCCTTCCTCGCTCGGACTTACCAGCCCGTTCTCCATCACTCCTGCTTGTAAGAACGCACGAAGCAGAGTCAGCAAACGCTTGTCGCTGACCCTTTCGGCGAGCTTTGCTAGCAGTCGGTCGTGGTTGACCCGATCGAAAAATTTCTCGAGATCCAGATCCACCACCCAACGGTAGCCTTCGGCTTGATATTGCTGCGCCTGCTCCACCGCCTGATGTGCCGATCGCCTGGGCCGAAACCCATAGCTGTGTTCAGAGAACGTCCCGTCCCAGCTCCTCTGCAATACCTGCATCACCGCTTGCTGGATGAATCGATCCAGCACCGTCGGAATGCCCAACTTGCGCACTCCGCCGTCCGGCTTCGGGATCTCCACCCGTTTCACCGGTTGGGGTGTGTAGGTTCCGCTGAGAAGTTGTTCGCGGATGACTGGCCAGTGCTCTTTCAGGTGTCCAGACAATTTCTCGACGGTCATCCCGTCGATGCCTGGACTGCCTTTGTTGGCCTTCACTCGTCGTAGCGCCTGCTTGCAGTTTTCCCGCTCGCAGACTTCTTCCATCCACTGCTCGGTAGTCGGACTTTCTGCTCTGCGCTTCGCCAACTCCGATTCGGTCCCTTCCTCGGTGGCCATCGGGGCTGCACCCCTACTTTCCTCCGGAAAGGCCAGACGGTACTGGCTTTTCTGCCGCTTGTCGGTTGTTGAGTCGCGCCGCGTACTCATCGCTCCCTTTATCCCCTTGCGGGGACCGTTCGGGCCTTCACTGCTTGCGCAGCTACTACGCCCTCTGCTGACTTCTGCCACCGGATCAGAAACGATCTCCCGCTCCTCAGTCTCGAATTCGAGACCGGTAGCAGATCTCCCGAGGTAAGTTCGACCGCCTTCAACGCGCAACCGCTGGATTTACATTCAGTGCCCTTGATGGATTAGGGCTTCGCTGCCATTTGCCAGCTCGCCCGAACACTGCCTGCCTCACATCCAGTTTTTGTTCATCGGCTCGCGTCTTTGCTCCGCGCTTCTTTCAGACCTCACCTCGCGGCTCGGCCCTTGCGCTTCGCTATCACTTCACCTCCATCTGGTTGTGAAGAGGACTTGCACCTCCAAGCTGTCGATCATGCTCGGCACAATCGGGATAGGGGGAGCAGTCACCTGCTCGCCCCTCCCACACCACCGTACAGGCGGGTCCGCATACGGCGGTTCAGCAAGTTGAGCCCTTGCGGGCCGGAGGTTCGAGTCGTCGTCCGCCACAAGGGCTTCGCCGCTCTGCAGGTTTCCGTTTCGGCTTCACCGTCTTCTGAACCTGTAAAGCTCAGCCGGAGCTGATTGGCTGGCGCAGTGCCACCCGTGAGTTCGACGTTCTACTATTCACTCTTACTGTTTGGGCCTTCCTCACTCGCGTGAGTACTACGCCCGCTGCTGACTTCTGCTGCAGGATCAGCGTGAATTACTCCACGCTCAGTCCCGAATCCGAGACATGCAACAGATCTCCCGCGATAAGCTCGACTGCTTTCCACGCACAACCACCGAATTTACGCTTTGCGTCCTTGATAGATATGGGCTTCGCGATCATTGGCCCGCTCGCCCGACACTCACGCCTCAGATTCGGTTCTTGTACATTGGCTCGCGTTTTTGCTCCACGCTTCCTTCAGACCCCGCCTCGCAGCGACGCCCTTGCGCTTCGCTATCACTTCACCTCTATCAGGTTGTGAAGAGGACTTGCACCTCCAAGCTGTCGAGCATGCGCGGCGTACCAAAACAAAAAAGGCGGCCAAGCTGGCCGCCTTTTTCTATCTAAATTTCAGTTTTTTCCGGCTTCCAGAAACAACGTTCTAACCAATAGAATCGCTACGATCGGCGATGTTCCTCCGGCGCCGTCTGCACGCCCATACGCCGCATCTCTTCGGTGTAATACTTCCGGTACAGCACGTCCCACTCCTCGCTGCCCTCCAGTATTTCTTTTTTCTGCGAGGTAATTTTCTTGCGCACTTCGGCGTCCGCTTTCTCCTCTTCGCGCAATGAATCGGTCAGCAGCGTTACGATTTTTTGTCGAATGGTATCGCGGTCTTCGATAAATTCCACGTCGTCGCTGGCCACCAGCACATCCATAATGGAATGTGAGAGCCGCACAATCTTTTCCCTGCTGATCCTCATGCCCTAAATTTCCCGGCCTTTCCGAATCGCCTCAAACCCACTGCCAGTAATTTTTGCCGCAAGACAAGCCTGCGAATTCGTCTAACGAAGAACGAGCTTGCGATCGCGCGCCAGTTGCGACTTCACCTTCTTGAACATTTCCTGGTAGGACACGCCCGTGCTGCGCATCTGGTCCTGGTGCTGCGTTAAAATCTGGCGAGCTTCTTCGCTGATGCGATCTTCAACGGTGATTTCGTCCATCATGGCCTGGCGCACGCGCTGCGTGACCGCCGCCGCATTCTTTACTTCGACCAGTTCCCCTTCGCCAAGTTTTTTGATCACTTCGGCGGCCATGTGGCCGACATAATCGCGATTGATCAGCATTCTTCTCCGTGGGCTTGTCCGTGGACTTGTCAGTGGTCCAACCGGATCGCCGCGAATTTTCGCGCAAATTTTGGAAACAATCGAGTGTAACGGGTGAGGCGAAAAACTTCAAGGAAGCGCCGGAGTGGCCAGGGCTGAGGACGATTTGGGAGGGTTTTGGTACTGGTTCTGGGATCAGTAGTAGGGACACGAGTTTCGCCGATTGTGCTCGGGGCGTCCCAAAAGGAGGCGCAAGAATGGCACTTTTTTGCACTACCTGTCCATTCGTACAGGTGGGCGACCTGTACCAAAAATAAGCCGCTTGTTTACAATATGATAGGGATGCGTGGTACAGGGAGGCGAGGGGAACTTTGGCAGGGCGATTGCACTACGTACACCCGACACAAGGTCCCCAACCCAGTGTGTGTCATCCCGGAGGAGCAAGACAATGAAGAGGATTTTGATTTTCACTGCGCTGTTGGCACTAGCGAGCTTTGGGTTTGCAAGCAATGCGCAAGCCGATAGCACGTCAGCCGGCGGCGTGGTTTATACTTTTACCAACGATGGTTCAGATGGCTCGGGCGGCTTCCTCGTAACCATGACGGTTGATACCACTGGTGCTACGGCATCAGGGGCAATGACCTCATTCGCGGTGCAATTTACCGGGAATACGGGCGTAAGCTTCCAGAGCATCAGTTCCAATGCTGGTTCTTGGAGCGCTTTGATTCAAGGAAACAACGGCGGCAATACCTGCACCGCAGGTAACGCCAACTTTGTTTGCTCGAATGGCACTCCAGGAATTACGATTACGGCGGGCGGACCCGGCGACGTTTACACGTTTGTGTTTGACGTGAGCGGCCTTGGCTCTGCACCGACCGCGACTCACATTCAGACCAATCAGGGCGAAGGCGCTTTGGCGATCTCCAATGACGTTGGAATTGGGCCACCGACCTCGACTCCTGAACCGGCTTCGATGCTGCTGCTTGGCCTCGGGCTGATGGGCATGCCGTTCCTGCGCCGCAAGCGCTCGTAACGGATTCAAAAAAAGATCAATCCAGTCAAGGAGTTGGAGATTTGTCTCCAGCTCCTTTTTTTATTTGTTGTGGCGATTTTGTAGGCAAGCACCCGCCGATTTATTTGACAGTTGTCTGTTACCGAGCATTTTTGCGATCCGAGAGCTTGTGCAGCGTTTTTTGGGCGGTGGCATGAGTCGGATGTGGTGGATTGGTCGCGATCCCATTTTTTCCAGTGATTACCGTTAGGGGATTTTGAGGTATGATTTGAAGGTCGAGTGGGCGGTTAGCTCAGTTGGTTAGAGCGCCTGCCTTACAAGCAGGAGGTCGCAGGTTCGAGCCCTGCACTGCCCACCATTTATCCAAGAGCGGAAATGGCTTTTTGCAGCGCTCCCCAATAGCTATACAGCGTTTACAGTATCAATCAGTAATCGCCGGCAATTGACGCGACTCAGTTACTTCCCAAAGTATGCAAAACATTTGCTCCCCTCTTTGCTCTCCTCATTATATCCATTCAATAAACGTTTTCCTTTGAGTTAGTTCACTCACCGTGCAAACAAGTCGGAAACGGACCGCGCATTGCTCGGATTTACGTGGCCGCGCAGTGGAATGTGTGCTCGAAGACCCTCTCTGGGGGAGAGATCATGAACAAACTAGGTTTGAACGGCCCTCCCGCATGCGTGCGTTTGGGAGGCGTATTTTGTCTGGTGGTGCTGTGTGGGGTTATGGCGGCGGGAAGCTTTGCGCAAACGAACAGTACGTGGACGGACGCGACTGGTAATTGGAGCAATGCGGCTGATTGGAGCAACGGGGTGCCTAACGGCAACTTCACCGCGCTGATCAGCAACGGGAACCCGGGGGTGGCTACGGTCAATCTGGATATTAATGCCACGATCGCAAATCTGGAGCTGGACACCCAGAACACGCTAAACATCCAGGCCGGCAAGACGTTGACGTTCCAATCGAGCAGCGGGAGTACCGCCTCGGGCGGGGGAACGATTAACGTGGCCTCAGGCGGCACGATTCTGGTGGCGGGAGGCGGCAGCCTTGCGACATTCTCAGATACGTCATCAACGAACATCAACATGCTCGGGGCAAACAGCCTGATTACCGGGGCAACGGGCACGGAGAAATTGACTATATCGGCCGTCAACGGTATCGGAGCCATGAGCAATGCGCAGTTCGAAATTGGTTCCGTCACGGTGAGCGGCGGAACGATGATGATTACCCCGAACAGCAACGGCGTGGATATCGGCGAGTTGCTGGCCGTCAATGCAGGGAGCACTTTGAATATTACCGGTGGACCATTCAAAAATTTCGATCCGGCGACGGGGACTCTGGGGGGCGTTGGGGCAGGCTGCGTTTGCGATCCGACACTTGGGATTCGTCTGCAGGGCACGCTCAAATTCGATGGCGCCAATGTGTTGGCTTTGTCATTCAGCACGCCGCTGACGCTTGATGGACCGAACGCAAAGATTGTGGACCAGAATAATAACAACGCTCTGACAAACCTGAGTTCACTGGGACTGGAAGGAAAGTTGCAACTGGAGAATGGGGCAAGTCTATCGACGAATGTAGGTCTAATCGCAGGCAACTTCAATGATTTGGAAGTGCGAAGTGGGAGCACGCTCAACGTTGGAGGGACGCTTGAATTTAGTGAATCAATCGTGATAGTTGATGCCAGCACAATGAAAGTGAGCGGCGACTTTGATTCAATCGCGGGGGATGCAGCGAATATTGTTACGGTTTCAACGGGCGGCAAGTTAATCGTCTTAGGCTCATACAACCAAATTGCCAATGGTAATACAGACGCTCAGCTTGTCGTTTCGCAGGGGAGCATTGTGAGCGTGAGCGGAGACTTCAACAATCAGGGGGCAAGTTTGCCTCCTTTTCTCACGGTTCAGGGTAGTAGCGCGCTGAATGTTGGCGGATCATTCACAGCGAGCGCTAACGCAGTCACAACTATTTCGGGTTCTAGCACACTAAGCGTCGGGAAAGATTTGACGCAGACGGTGTTGCAGGGATGTGCTATCTGCCCGCTGGTGCCAGCTTTTAGTCTGACAACTGGAAGCTCCGCAGTGGTTGGAGGCAGCGTGAACAATGCTGGAACGATTGGCATTGACGGCACTTCATCGTTGACTGCCAAAGGCGGATTTAATCAGAGTGGCGGAAGGACGTTGGTGAACGGGACGCTGAACGTTACCGGGACCGGCGCGAATTTTCAGGGCGGAACGCTTTCTGGAACCGGGACTTTGAATGGCAATTTGACGATGGCCGGCATGATGATGCCCGGCAATCCGACTGGTACTTTTACGCTAAATGGGAATTACACGCAGACATCGGCGGGAACGCTGGCCGAGCAGGTGGGATGGCTGAACGGGTCAAATGCGAACTTATTCAAGGTGAGCGGAACGGCAAGTCTGGCCGGGACGCTGGCTTTGAGTCTTTTGAGCGGCTATAACCCCATGCTGGGCGATTCGTTTATTTTGATGACGTTTCTGAGCGACACCGGGACATTCAGCAGCGTGACCGGGACAAACCTGGGAAATAATCTAGTGCTGGATGTGATCTACGATGCGCACGATGTTCGTGTGGAGGTAGAGTCCGCGTCGGTTGCGACGCCGGAGCCCGGGAGCAATTTGCTGTTGCTGGCAGGATTGCTGCCGGTGCTTGCGTTGGCGCGCAAGCGCCTTGCGGCTGGCTTGCGCACTGTCGTCGCGATGGCAGGTTAATCGCTCCAGTCCTCAGCGAACTTCCTCAACCAAATGTGAACCCGGTAGGCGATAGTTTGTTTCCCGGTATGCGCAAAACTCGAGACCGGGAGTTGTGGAAATTTCAGGTGTGCGGCGCTTCCGTTGGTATAAGCTATTTAGCCTCAGCCGTTTGGTGTGCCGCGTCTTTATGAGGCGGGTGGAAGCCGCATTGCTCGAAGTTTGGTGGGGTTAGTCCGTTCGAACGTCTCGCTTGGGGAAGACCTGTGAATAAAGTCAGTTTGAAGTCTGTGCAGGCGTGCCTGCGCCTAGTGGGTGTCGTGTGCCTTGTGATGCTTAGCGGAATTTTGGCGGTGGGAGCCATCGCGCAAAGCAACAGTACGTGGACGGGGAGCGCGGGAAATTGGAGCAACGCGGCGGACTGGAATAACGGGGTTCCTAATGGAAACTTCAATGCGATGATCAGCAATGGAAACCCAGGGGCAGCGACGGTCAATTTAGATATCAATGCCACGGTGGCAAATCTGGAACTGGATCCCCAGAATACGCTGAACATTCTGGCTGGGAAGACACTGACGTTTCAAGCGAGCGGAGGAAGCGCTATCGCGGGTGGCGGGACGATCAATCTGGCTTCGGGTGGCTCGATTGTGGTGGGCAGCGGAAACACCCTGACGGCGGGCTCCACGATTAATATGTCTGGAGCAAACAGTCTGATCACCGGAGCGACAGGCGCAGAGACTTTTTTTGGCTCAGTGACTGGCAGCGGAACGATCAGCAACCTCCAAATGTTGTCCGGCGACGTGATTGCGAGTGGCGGCGCGTTGGCCATCAAACCGAATAGCCAGGGATTTGAAGCGGGAAATTTTCTTGAGGTGACCAAGGGAAGCACATTGAACATCAGCGGGGGACCGTTTCTGAATTTTGATCCGGCAACGGGCACTTTGAGCCAGGTGGGGGCCGGAAACTCCATGGGTAACGGAATTTATTTGCAAGGAGCGCTGAAGTTCGATAACGCGAATGTTCTTCGCCTAGATTCGGGTGAGAGTCTCACGTTGGACGGTCCGGGCGCACGGATCGTGAACCAGAACAATCAGAATGCACTGGTGCATCTGGATTCATTGGGAATTACTGGGCACTTGACACTCGTGAATGGAGCCAGTTTGTCGACTTCCACGAGTCTGGAGGCGGTGGCTCACAATTCGATCTCGGTGATGAGCGGCAGCAAGCTCAACATAGGGGGAGACCTGGGGCTTTCGACAGACGCGGGTACGGTTGCGGGAGTGTTGATCGACGATAGCGTAATGAGAGTTGCGGGAGATCTTAATTCAAATGGGGGCGACACAACTTCCACTATTCTGGTTACTGACCGTGGCGCACTTAAAGTCCACGGATCGTATTCCGGGTTCGGAGCGGTTTTCTCTTCGAGCTTGGCGATAACGGGAGGAAGCCTAGCCAACTTCGGAGGCGACCTTAACAACGAGGGCGGTTCCCCGCTTTCGACTCCTACTGTAACTGCCGCGGGGGCGAGTGCGCTAAACGTTGCGGGCAGCCTAAATAATAAGGGCAACGCCATGGTAATCATTTCTGGGGCGAGCACTTTGAATGTAGGAAAGGACCTGAATCTTGTTCTCGAATCTTCGCCCTATTCTACAACTACCGTGCCGTCGCTGGCACTTACTGGCGGAAGCTCCGCTATCGTTGGCGGGAGCGTGAATAATGCGGGGACAATAGAAATCGACAAGGCTTCGGCGATGATGGTGAAGTCCGGATATAGCCAGAGCGGCGGGAGCTCGCTGGTGGATGGAGTGTTGAATACGAAGAAAGGCGCGGACATCCAAGGCGGGACGCTTTCTGGCACGGGGACTTTGAATGGCAATTTGAAGATGGCGGGGACGATGATGCCGGGGGACCCGACCGGAACGTTTACGCTGAATGGGAATTATACGCAGACATCGGGTGGGACACTGGCGGAGCAGGTAGGATGGCTGAGCGGGTCGAACGCTACGCTGTTTAAAGCGAATGGCAAAGTAACGTTGGCCGGGACGCTGGCTCTGTCGTTATTGAGTGGATACAATCCGACGGTCGGGGATTCGTTTATTCTGATGACGTTTTTGAGCGACACCGGGATTTTTGGGACGATCACTGGAACGAATCTTGGGAATGGCATGTTCCTTGACGTGGTTTATGATGCGCACGATGTTCGAGTGGAAGTGGACCCGGTTGGTACGCCGGAGCCGAGCAGCACCGTTTTGCTGCTGGCTGGATTTGTGGCGTTGCTTGCTGTTGCGCGAAAGCGGATCGCGAAGCGTGTTCTACCTGTCATAAGCTGATCAAATCGCAAATTCGAGGCACCTACATTGAAAACCTTTTTGATTGGGCTCGCGCTGGGAGTGCTTATTACTTTTGGTGTGGTTCATTGGAGCGGCCGAGGGAAAGTGAAATTCACCACGCCATACCAGGCGGTGCTTTTGGATGACAACCAGGTTTTTTATGGGAAGCTTTCGCAAATGGAAGATGCGCATCCGATGCTTACGGACGTGTATTACGTGAAAAGCGGTGTGGATCCGCAAACGAAGGAAACAAAGAGCGTGCTGGTGCGGCGCGGCAAGGAATTGCACGGGCCGGACAAAATGTACCTGAACGCGCGGCATATTGTGCTGGTCGAGCCGGTGACGCCCGACTCGCAAGTGGCGAAACTGATCGAGCAATCGAAAAAAGAATAGACGAGAAACGAATGAGAGTGTGATTGCTGTGGTTGCCTGTGACTGACTCTGTGAGCCAGTTTGAATTCTGGCCCTTGTTGTCACGATCAAACAAATTCAAACTGGCCCAGTATCGACTCTGTGGCGGATTTGCGCGGGTTGCGGGAGAGAAGTTGGCAGGATATACTTGTGATAGTCGTGCTTCGAAAAGCTGCAAATAATTTGTGACAGAAGCGCGGTTTGCACTGCGCAGAGGCTTGAGTAACCGGTATCTGCCAGATGTCAGTGGGGACGTAGTTCAGTTGGTTAGAACGCTGCCCTGTCACGGCAGAGGTCGCGAGTTCGAGTCTCGTCGTCCCCGCCATTTCTTTTCAAAAGTGTTCCAGACATCTTTCATCGCAACCAAGGTGTAAAAAGGCGCGATTTTGCGTTCTTTTTCTCATGGCGGCGTATTAACGAGCGGCCTCCAGGATTCACTGACGAGGGAGTTGGGTCTCAATCTGCTTCACAGCTCGAATTCTGAGCAATTGTTGATCGCGGGCAAAGCGCCTAAACGAGTACCGCTCCGCCGTCTAACACCACGGTCTGCCCCGTGCTGTATCCCTCCTGCATGAGGAAAAGATAGGCGCGCGCGATCTCGCAGGCCTCGCCGACGCGGCCCACGAGTAGACTCTTGCCAACGCTTTCGTACAGGTGCTCCCTTGCGTCTGCATTCATGCTTTGCCAGAGGTTCGTTCGAACGACACCGGGTGAGACCGCGTTCACGCGGATGGGAGCAAGCTCAACGGCGAGCGCGCGTGTTAGCGAAACAATTGCGCCGCATACGCTGGCGGCTAGTGTCCATCCTTTGTTAGGGCGCTCGCCGGCTATGCCGGTTGTCAGAACGATTGACCCGCCTTCTCGAATGTGCGTGCTTG
Source organism: uncultured Acidobacteriota bacterium (assembly GCA_963732135.1). Lineage (GTDB taxonomy): Bacteria > Acidobacteriota > Terriglobia > Acidiferrales > UBA7541 > Acidiferrum. The sequence continues at coordinate 1,000,720 of CAVSYC010000003.1, read as the reverse complement.
CGTGCTTGACGGCGGCTAGTACGGCCCAATAGCGCAACTCAAAAGCCTGGCGGGCCCTGGTGAGGTCCATCGCTGCAAGCTCATTCAATTGTAACGAGTCGCCGGCAGTAAAGACCAAGTGATCGAAATCGCCGATCTTCTGAAAGAAATTCCGAATGTCGCCCTCATTCGAGAGATCAAGCGTGTACCCTTCCGCTTTTCCGTCGAGCGTTGCGACCGCTTGCTGAACCCGATCCGCATTGCTAGACGCAATGATTGCTTTTGCGCCTTGAGCTACGGCCTGCTGCGCCACTGCTAACCCGATGCCGGACGACCCGCCGAGCACTACAATTCGCTTTCCGGATAACGCTACGTGACTGGCCGTCTGTTGATTTTTTTGCGTCATAAATTCCTCTTTTCTGTGAGCTACGATCCTCACCACACTCCAGTAGATGGCTTCCATCCCTAATACGGCCCATGCATAATGGTCATAGCCTATATGCGTCTAGAGAAACTGAGACAGGTCGATTTGAACCTCTTGATCATCTTTGCGGTGATCGCCGAGGAAAAAAGCGCCACCAAAGCGTCCGCCCGACTATTGCTCAGTCAACCGGCGGTCAGCCGAGCCCTTAAGCGCGCGCGTTCCATGTTTCAGGACGAGTTGGTGATTCGCTCGTCTTCAGGGTTTGAGCTCACGTTGCGAGGGCGCAAGATTCTCGAGGAACTAGGACAGCTTCTTCCCAAAATAGAAGGCCTGGTTGCGCCAAGCGTCTTCGATCCTACGCGGGAGCGGAGCCAGTTCCGCATTTCTGGCCCGGACAACGTTTGCATGGCGCTGCTACCGAACTTGTGCCGGCGCTATACGAGCGAACGTTATAAGGTGAACTTTGATTTTCTACCCTGGCAGGCTGAAGCAGTGGACATGGTGGAACACGGAAAGCTTGACCTTATTTTCCACATTGACGAGGGCTTGCTGCCTTCTCACTTCAGTTCGGAGAAACTTTACCGCGAGGATTGGATCTGCGCTGTTGCCCGCCAGAGCAAGTTTGGCGACCGCCTGACACTCAAGCAGTACCTGGCTGCGGAGCATCTAACCGTCACAACTCTTCCAAGCGTGCAAAACATCCCGGACAAGCAGCTTGCTGCGTTGGGTCTAAAGCGCCGCTCTTCTGTTCGCATGCCCTATTTCGGCGCGGCCCTTAGTTGCCTCCCTGGCACGGAACTCGTACTCACACTGACCAATGGCATGAGGCAAATGGTGGAAAAGAATTCTACTTTGCGGCTCGTGAAAGCGCCACCAGAGTTGCGTCCATTTCATTTTTTGATGGTCTGGCATCCGCGGCTCACAACGGACGCGCGGCACACATGGCTTCGCGAGGCGGTGCGCCAAGTTTCTCCTCGGGAAGCGTCATGTTAGAGAAAGAAATAATAAATACAAAGGATTGAGCTACCACTCCCGTAGCGATTGGTTCTAAGCTCGGGATGAGACAAACAGCCCGGAAGGAAATGCGATGAAGAAGCGCAAACTTGGAAAAGGCAATTTAGAAGTATCGGCACTTGGGCTCGGCTGCATGGGACTGAGCTTCGGTTTCGGGCCGGCGGTGGACAAGAAGGAAGGGATCGCGCTGATTCGAGCGGCGGTCGAACAAGGCGTCACCTTCTTCGATACCGCTGAAGTGTACGGTCCGTTCACCAACGAGGAGCTAGTGGGTGAGGCACTGGCGCCCTTTCGCAGTGATGTGGTGATCGCGACAAAGTTCGGTTGGGAGGCGAATCCGGTCGACGGAGGCAAGTGGAACAACTTAAATAGTCGCCCTGAGCACATCAAGAAGGTTGCGGAGGCGTCGCTCAAGCGGTTGAAGACCGATGTGATCGATTTGTTTTATCAACACAGAGTTGATTTGAATGTTCCGATCGAGGACGTCGCCGGAACGGTGAAGGAACTCATTCGCGACGGTAAGGTGAAGCACTTCGGTCTTTCGGAAGCAGGAGCAAAAACGATTCGCCGTGCGCACGCAGTTCAGCCGGTCGCTGCACTGCAAAGTGAGTACTCGCTGTGGTGGAGAGAGCCCGAAGCGGAAGTGTTGCCGACGCTCGAGGAGCTCGGAATCGGATTCGTTCCATTCAGCCCGCTTGGCAAGGGCTTCCTCACGGGCAAGATCAACGAAGATACGAAGTTCGATAAAACTGATTTCCGAAACGTCGTGCCCCGCTTTACCGCTGAGAATCGGAAAGCGAACCAGGCACTGGTGGATTTGCTGGGCAAGTTCGCGGAACAAAAGATGGCGACATCCGCTCAGATCGCGCTCGCCTGGCTCCTTGCGAAGAAGCCGTGGATCGTTCCTATCCCGGGCACGACCAAGCGGCATCGCCTGGAGGAAAACCTGGGAGCGGTGAACATTGAGCTTTCACCTGAAGATCTCCGCCAGATTGACAGCGCTGCTGCAAACATTCCGCTGCAAGGGGCGCGGTATCCGGAAAATTTGCAGAAAATGGTGGGGCGTTAAGCAGGACGTTGCTCTTCTCTGCTACCGGGAGTGGCGGGAAGGATCATTTTGAGGCTGACAACTTACCGCAACATTCCGGACGCTCCGGTAAAGCGGAGCGATCCCACCCTCCACCGAGTGCCTGGATGAGCAGTACCGAGTCCACCATGCGGCGGCCGAGAAGATTTACCGCAGTGACCTGATCGGAAAGCGAAGCGGACTGAGCGGTGGTCACTTCGAGATAGCTGGTGACGCCGCCCTTGTAGCGCGTGACGGCTAGATTCAAATACTTTTGCGCTGCCTCTACTGCTCGATCTTGCGTCTGAGCCTCGCGTTCGAGAATCCGCAATGCTGCCACGTTGTCTTCGACTTGTTGAAAACCACTCAGGACGGTTTGGCGATAATTGGCGACGGACTGGTCGTACGCGGCGATGGCTTGGTCAGAGGCGGCTCGGCGCCTGCCCCCGTCGAAGATAGTCTGCGCTGCTGAGAATCCCAGGGACCATAAGCCGCTCGGTCCATTCAGCAAGGTCGTGATGTTAGAGCCTTCGAATCCGCCAGTAGCGCCCAGATTGATCAGCGGGTAGTAGGCGGATTTCGCAATTCCAATCTGGGCATTGGCTGACGCTACCCTTCGCTCGGCTGCAGCAATATCCGGGCGTCGCTCAAGCAGCTCGGACGGCATGCTGACGGGAATGTTTGGAGGAGGCGCGGTGAGAGGCAGCGGCGGAAGACTGAACTCCGCGGGAGGCTTTCCGAGAAGAATTGCCACGGCGTGTTCGTACTGCGAGCGGGCAACGGCAACGTCGATGGCCTGTGCGCGAGTGGTCTCAAGTTGAGTTTTGGCTTGCTGAACCTCTACATCCGAGGCGATGCCGCCTGCAAAACGGGTCTCGATTAATTCCAAGGCCTGTTCATATTGGGTGACGGTGGAATTGAGGAGCTGCTCCTCGGCGTCCAAACTGCGTGCCAGAAAATAATCGATGGCCAGATCCGAATGCATGCTCAGATTGACGGTGGCTAGATCCGCTGCGCTGGCTTGCGCTTGTTCGCGAGAAGACTCGACTGTGCGGCGAACTCGTCCCCAGACGTCGACCTGATAGGAAAAATCGACCGGCAAGGAAAAATCGTTGTAAGTGATACCGTCGAAGATGGAGCTCGGAGGCGGACGGTGAGCTGACACTCGCGTGCGAGACGCTGAGGGCCCGACGGTGACAGTAGGGTAGTAGTCAGCTCGATTGTAGCGAACAACCGCACGCGCCTGGCGATATTGTGCTTCCGCGGCCTTGAGGTTCTGGTTGGATATGTTGACCTGGAGTTCCAGCGCATCAAGCTGCGGATCTTGAAATATAGTCCACCAGTTGCCGCCGAGATTCTGGTCATTCGGTTGAGCAGGCTTCCAGTTCCCTACTTCTTTATATGCCGGCGGAACTTCTGCTGCGGGGCGCTGGTACTTCGGCCCAACCGTGCATCCGCTCGTCTCGAGTACCACTATTGCCAGCAGAACTTTAAACCACAGCGTGCGTTGTCGGTCTTTGGATGAAAACAATTTGCTTGGGCGTTTCACTTGACATCTCCCGGCAGTGTCGCCTGAACGATTTGGACGCGCTGGCCAGAAACGATCGAGTCGGGTGGGTTGATGATGACCTGATCGTCGGGTTTGAGACCGGAGACGATCTCGATTTGATTGCCCGAGTCGCGCCCCGGGGTGACCTCAGCGAGCTCGACTTTCCCGTCTTTCACAACGCCAACTCTTAGTCCTTGCGAGCGGAATATCAGCGTATTGACTGGAAGCGAGAGGCTGGAAGCATGCGTCGGGACGCTCAAGTGGACTTCCGCATAGGAGCCCGTGAGCAACTCTCCCGCAGGATTTTTCACGTCTATTTCGATGAGCAAGGTGCGCGTTGTCATATTGATGGAATTTGCTGTGCGCACAAGGTTGCCCTGAAACTTGCGCCCGGGAAACTCAGCCAGCGTGAGATCTGCCGTCATGCCTACTTTGATTCCTTGCGAATATTCCTCCGGAACATTTACGTACACTCGCAACGTTCCGGGTTGCGCGATGTGAAAGAGATCCGTTTTCACTCCACCGGCGCTCCCCGAATTAATGAGGTCGCCAATATCGGTGTTTCGCGCGGTAACGACACCATCGAACGGAGCGTATATTTTTTCGAACGACTGCAGAGCTTCGAGTTGCTTGACGTTGGCCTGATTGGCTTCAACGATGGCCTTGTTGGCGTTGTAGGTGCCCACGGCGTTGTCGACATCCTGCTGCGAAACGGCGTTACTCCGGATCATGCCTTCGTAACGGTTCTTGGTAGTCTGGGCGAGCGCGAGATTCGCTTTGGCGGTGTTGAGGTTGCTGAGCGATTGTTGCAATTGTTGATCGACCTCTGGTGTTTCGATAACGGCAAGGAGCTGGCCTTTTTTAACGCGCGCACCAATGTCGACAGTCCATTTCCTTAGATATCCGCTGGTGCGTGCGTAGATCGGCGAAGTGATAAATGGTTGTACATTTCCAGGGAGGATAATTTCCTCGGCTGCCGCCGTTTGTTGCGGCGTAACGACCGATACTGCCGTTAGAGCTACCTGTGCCGTTTCCACGTTTAAGGTTTTGCGAGCACTTACGCGGGACCACACGCCCGAGACGAACACCGCCGCAATGAGGATGAAGGCAATGGCCATGCCCAACCATTTGTTTAGCGGCCGTCGCGTTTGCTTGACCTCATTCAACGGGAATGTCTGCCCGGCGATTTGTGTACTGGCTTCTTGTTTAGACAACATAATGACTCCACATAGATTTGTGCTCAGCTCTGCAATTCGGCCTGCGCTGAATGACGGCGCGAACCCTGCAGAACGCTGAAAAATGCAGGAACGAAGAATAGCGTCGAAACCGTGGCGAAAAGCAAACCACCAATAACCGCCCGGCCAAGCGGAGCGTTTTGTTCGCCCCCATCACCTAGACCCAGCGCCATTGGCACCATGCCGATGATCATGGCGAGAGCGGTCATCAACACCGGACGAAAGCGCGTGAAGCCGGCTTCCAGTGCGGCGCTCACGGAATCACTTCCCTCCATCATTTTTTCTGTGGCGAAGCTCACAACCAAGATGCTGTTCGAGGTTGCGACGCCCATGCACATGATGGCTCCCATAAGCGCAGGTACGCTTAAAGTCGTGTGCGTTACAAACAAGAACCAGGCAATACCGGCGAGAGCCGCGGGCAGCGCGGAAATCATGATGAAAGGGTCGAGCCAGGATTGGAAATTGACGACGATCAGCAGGTAAACAAGAACGATCGAAAACGCCAGTCCGCCAAGAAGGCCCACGTAGGAGGCCCGCATCGTGTCAACCTGCCCGCGAACAACGACTCGGGAACCGCGCGGTAATTCGTGGCGGGTGTCGTCAATGATTTTATTGAGGTCGCTTGCGACTCCACCCAGGTCGCGTCCTGAGGCTGCGCCAAAGATGTCAATCACGGGCGCTACGTTGTAATGAGAGACGACTGCCATTCCCGTGCCTCTTTGAACCGATACCAAGCTGGCCATAAGCGAGGGAGCGGCCGACGGGTCAGTTCCAGTGACCGGAATATTTACGAGTTGCTGCAACGAGTCGGTGCGGTACTGCGGGCTTTGAGTTGCGATTTGATAGCTAACACGATTCTTTGGATCGACCCAGAATGTCGGCGAAGTTTGAAAGCTGCCGCTCAGTGATACCAGAAGATTTTGCGCAATATCGTGAGCCGTGAAGCCAAGTTCTTCTGCTTTGGTGCGTTCGACCCTCAAGCGAAGATATGGCTCATCGAAGGGCTGTTGAATCCGCATATCCGCAGTTCCCGAGACACTTTTCATTTTTTCCAGCAATCTGCTGGCATACAGCCGGTTCCCTTCCAAATCGTTTCCAACAATTTGCACATCGATTGGAGCCGGCAAACCAAAATTCAGGATCTGGCTGACCATGTCGGCGGGCAAGAAAGCAAAGGTCACTCCGGGAAACTGTTTTGGGAGTGCCAGACGAAGCTGTTGAATGTATTTGTCAGTGGGATGACGATTGGCGGAAAGAGTGACGAGAATATCGGCGTCGGATGTGCCGACTGGCGCGGAATTGCTGTACGAAAGATTGATGCCGCTGTAGGGCAGGCCAATGTTGTCAATGACGTTGTGGATTTCTCCCGCCGGAATTTGCCGTCGAATCGACTGTTCGACCTGATCGCAAAGATTGGCCGTTTCTTCAATGCGCATGCCAGTGGGAGCACGCAGATGAAGCTTGAAAGTCCCGCTGTCTACGCTTGGAAAGAAATCCCGCCCGAGCCACGGAATCAGAATCGCCAAGGAGCCAAGGCAGCTGGCGAAGAATGCGATCAGGAACATTCGGCGGTGGTGCAGACAGAACTCAAGCATCCGACGGTAGCTTCCACGAAATTTCTCGAAGGCTTCTTCAAAGCGCTTTTGCAAGCGCACCAACGGATTGCTGACCTTACTGCCTGTGTCCCCGTGCTTCTCACCCCGCAATAGGTACTTGGCCATGGTCGGAACGATGGTCCGGGAAAGGACATAAGAAGCCAGCATGGCGAAGACCACCGATTCCGCGAGCGGAACAAACAGGTACCGCGCCACGCCCGAAAGTAAGAACATCGGGGCAAATACAATGCAGATCGAAAGTGTGGACACGAAGGCCGGTGTCGCTATTTGCGACGCACTGTCCAGTACAACTCCGTCCAAGTCTTTCTCCGGTTCCGCTTCGCGATTTCGATTGATGTTCTCGACCTCGACGGTCGCATCGTCCACCAGGATGCCGACGGCCAGCGCTAGCCCGCCAAGGGTCATGATATTGATCGTTTGTCCGAGCGCGCTGAGCACAATGATGGAGGTGAGGATTGCCAAAGGAATTGAGGTCGCGATGATAAGAGTGCTTCGCCAACTGCCGAGGAAAACGAGAATCATAAAAGCGGTGAGGCACGCGGCAATAAGAGTTTCTCTAACTACTCCGCTGATCGCACCACGAACGAATATCGACTGATCGGCCAGCGGCGATATCTGCAGCTGCTCTGGAACAGTGGTCTTGATTTGTGGCAGCAGCGCTTTGATGCCGGCAATGACGTTGAGCGTCGACGCGTTACCCGCTTTTTGGATGGTCAATAAGACTGATCGCTGTCCGTTAACGCGCACGATATTCGTCTGCGGAGGAAAACCATCGCGCACCCAGGCAACATCCTTGATGTAGATGGTGGTGCCGCCGATTGTTTTGATCGGAATTCGATTCAGATCTGCAATCGTCTGGGGTGCGGCATTGGGGATGGAAACGTCGTATTCCCTGGATCCGATTTTCGCTGTTCCTGTCGGCAGGATCAGGTTTTGAACGCTGATGGCATTGACCACATCCAACGCGGACAGTCCTTTCGACTGTAACGCGGTGGTATTCAGGTCCACCTGAACCTGGCGTTGTTTGCCCCCGTAGGGATAGGGTACGGACGCTCCAGGAACGGTGATGAGTTGGGTGCGGATAGAATTCAGGCCGTAGTCGTTGAGTTCCTGCTCGGAAAGATTTTGTCCCGAAAGCGCCAGCTGAAGTACAGGTACGCTCGATGCGCTGTAGGCGAGAATCAGAGGCGGCGTCGAACCGGCCGGCAACTGCCTGAGCTGGGTTTGAGAAACGGCTGTAATCTGGGCAATGCCTTGTTGGATATTCGCGGTCGGTTGCAAAAACACTTTGACTACCGCAATTCCGTAGAGCGACTGCGATTCAATGTGTTGGATATTATCGACGGTGGTAGTCAGCGCACGTTCGGTCACACTCACGATGCGGTCGCTCATATCGTCGGGTGTGAGGCCGTTGTAACTCCAGATGATGCTGACGACAGGGATGTTGATATTCGGAAAAATGTCAGTTGGCGTGCGAACGATCGCCAGCGCCCCGAGGATGAAGATCAGGATAGCCAATACTGCCATCGTGTACGGCCGCCTGAGTGCTAATTTGACAATCCACATGATTCACTCCCCGGGCTTTTGTCTTGCTCACATTTATGCAATGCAGCCTCGATGCCACTTTGGCGGTTATGTCGAACAAGCGAGAAGTCGTTGAAAGGAGAGAAGCTAGAGCCCAGGAGCAGGAGTGGCAGCGCGGGAGAGGAAGACGATCAATCTGACGTATTGAACTGGTGTCAACATGTTGACAAGCTTTTTCGAGAAGCGGCGAGCGCATGGCGGGATCAGGAATTGATAGTGGAGAAGCCGTCAAAATTGCATTTGACTACGAGGACGGTGACATCGTCATTGAAGCCAACATCGCCGCAGAAATTTGCGACGTTGTCGAAGATATCGGTCATCAGAGCTTCCGCAGACGATGAAGAACCACGTTGTACCAGGGCGGAGAGACGGTCCGTACCGAGTTCTTCTCCTGATTGATTTGCTGCCTCAGTGACGCCGTCGGTATAGAAAACCAACACGTCGCCGGGAGTGAGGTCGGCGGAGGCAAGTTCGCAAGAATTCTGTGACGATATGCCGATCGGTGCGCAGGAGGAATTCAAACGCGTGACTTCCCCGGTCTGCGCTCGAAATAGCAGTGCGGGATTGTGGCCGCAGTTGACATAGCGAAGTTTGCGTTCTCGAGCGTCGAGCTCGGCGAGCAGTAACGTGACATAGCGTTCGCCATCTTCGGACACGGAGTGGATTCCCGTGTTTAGCCGCCCGACCATCTCCAACAGGTTCCTTTCTTGATTTGCCTCGAGCTGCATGGCGGCCGCGGTAGCGGACATCAAGAGCGCGGCAGGAACGCCTTTTCCAGCTACATCGGCGATGACGAACTGGATGGTGTGCTCGTTGATGGGGATATAGTCGTAGTAATCACCGCTCACGCCCCTCGCCGGCCGCATCATGCCTGCGATTTCAAGTCCGGCGATGGCCGGCTTGCCAACGGGAAGAAACAAGCGCTGAACTTGCGCCGCCAGTTCGACGTCGTGAAGGAGTTCGTCGCGCTGCCTCTGCACCGTTTTAGAGAGCGCCTCGCGTTGTTCGATATAGCGTTGGATGATGTAGACAATAAATGCGAAGCAGAACGCGGCGGAAAGATTGTGGAAGATGCGGAGCCCTGGGTGCAGACCGCGCGGAGAGTAGTAATCGTGAAACAGGATGCAAATCGCGATAAGGCCGTAACTAATTTCCTTGCACAGGAAAATCGCACCGAGGGCAAGGGGGAGAAGGTAGAGGTAGACAAGCGAAACGGCGACAACGAGATGGTCTGCGTAAGCGACCGCGGCAAAAGACCCCAAGACCAGAAGGAGAGGCAGCCAGGCTGCTCCGTTTGAGGCGACGTCTCTTCGTAGGACGGGTCGCAGGACAGGCGACAGTCCCGGCGTTTTGCGTTTGTCGGGCAAATTAGCGGAAACCGGTTGGATCACCGTAGTAGTCATTCGAATAGAACCTTGGCCATCATCCCTTTGTCTTCGTGATTGAGAAGATGGCAGTGGAAGACGGACATGCCTTTGATGACTGGGTCGGTGAAATCCATAATGACGTCGACGGAGCCAGCCACCGGAATATTCACTGTATCCATCCACAGGGGGTCCGCGATTGGCTTGTCGTCTTCGGCGTACGGAAGGAAATGGACTTGATGGATATGCATGGGATGCAGTTCCCCGCTGGCATTGACAATCTTCCAATGCTGGAACGTTCCAACTTTTGCACGCACCATCGGAGCCGCATTGGGCGCGAACTTTTCTCCGTTGATGTAAAAGCCATTCTTGTCTTCCGTGAAGATGACGGTGAATCGAGGCGGCGCCTCTTCTTCCGCGGAGAGATCCAGTGATTTCACAACAGGTTTCAGCGAGGACTCTGAAAGCCTGGGTGTTGTTTGTGATGCAGGCTTCGGAACGATGTCCGCCAAAATCATCGCTGGGTTCGGGTCGCCTTGTGGTCCGGTATCCACGCAACGCGAGACCAATCGCGTTGACTTGGTGGCAGCTGGGCCGGTGACAATCGCTTCCACCCTGCCTGCCGGTGGCAACAAGACATGCTCAGCAAAACGCGTTCGGTGGGTGGGATCGTGTTGAGCGATGGGCATTCCATCCATCGCGACGATCTCGAACGATTGTCCTTCCAGTTGCAGATCCACGTAGCGGTCCGCGGAAGCATTGACTACACGCCAGAATTGACGCTCGCCAGGGGCGATTTCAATTTGTGGCCGCAACGAACCGTTTACTGTGAAGACTTCTTCCGGGGCTTCATGCTCGCCACCACAGGCCTGCGAACTGAGGTCAATGCGCTGCGCTAAATCACGAGTGTGTGGCTCATTCTTAATGGAACGGCCGCGCACAACCAGTACGCGCTCTGGAAGGCCAGCGAGTCCAGGAAGATAGGACTGAATTCCTTCGATCACAAGCGCCCCGGACATGCCGTCCAGCACTTGCCGGTGGCTCTCTCCGTGAGGATGGGTGTGATACCAATACAGACCGGGCGGGTGGTCCTTGGGAATCTCGACGGTGTAGTGGAGTGTCTTTCCCGGCGCAGCCATCATATCCAAGACATCATCCTGTGGAGCATCGGGAGAAACGGTCAGGCCGTGAAAATGTAAATTCGTCATGTCCATGCAAGGCGGAATGGCGCAACTTTCGCTTGGGTTGGCAGGAAGGTCGTTCACGTAGGCGATCCTAAGTTGATCTCCCGGCGATAACCGCAGCGTTGGAGCGTTTGGTTGGCCGTTAAAGAAGAAGGAATTCTTTCCGTCTCTGTTGAGGGCAGCGTGCAGAGTCAAGCTAAGAACGTGATTTTGCGCGCGAAGTACTGGTGGGTTCGAAAGCTTGTCCGACGGGCTTCCCGCAAGTTCGACTAAACATAAAACTACGGCCGCCATGATAGCCAGGGCGGCAGCTATTTGTTGAAAGGAAAACGGGCGAAACATTGGGAACTTCCAGGTCATCGCTTACTCCGGCTGATGCCAGGAGGAATCGGGATTATAGGAGGTCATCGCTTGAGCTAGCCTTGTTGTGCTGGGGCCAAGATCCTTTTCATAAATGTTTCCCGACGCGTCGACGATAAAAGTCATCACACCGGATGAGCGATAGTCGACAGGGTAAGCTATGAAGGCAAATCCCGCGATCATCTTTCCATCGACGACGTAGTTCTTGGCGCCGCCGGGTGCATGTGGCCCCTGCCTCGTGAGGATTCGGAACATGTAGCCGTTGAACGGCACGTGCTCGCCAACCTGATCGGTCGGGAGATTTTGGCGCGCGTAAGCGATGAGAGGATTGATCGGACTATCGGGCTCGTCGCTGGCACCTTGCCAGTACAAACCATTGTGTTGGCCTTCGTCGCTAACCAACTTCTGCGCAAATTGTTTGGAGAGATTAGCCGGCGGCCGCGCAAAATACTCTTTTTGAGCTTGCACCAGTTCGCCGCACGCATCCATGGCCGCAAGTTCATTCCGACCTATGCGACGGAACACGATCTCTTCTTTTCCTGCCGCAGTGTCGAAATACCAGGAGCCGTGATTGTTCACCAAGGGAATCGGAAACGGCCAGTTTTCGGCTCCGATGACCAGAGCTACCGTTCCGTTCGGCTCGGTCACGAAACGATGCATCTCCTGATATTTGACGACGAAACCGGTGCGAGCATCGGCATCTTCTGCTAAGTCGCCGGAAGAGAGGATGTCTTTTCCGGCAGACCCGAGGATGCGCAATGGAGCTTGGTCGTCCGGCGCCTGCATTGCGGCAAGGAAAGCGCGACCGGCATCTTCGGGGGACGCGAAGGCTTGCTGTCCAGGCTGCTGGGCGAATGTTGGCATGGACGAATACCCAAAGGAAAGTGCGAACAGAACGGGTGCAACGACTCGGGGAAGGCACTTGCGTTCAAGTCGAACAAAATTTGAAATCAACTGCAGCATGATGTTCTTCTCCAATCTTGAATTCCTGGAAAATTTCACACGAGCCTAAGCGAACACATCTAGTGCCGCCCGCCGCCACCGTGGAAACCTCCATGGAAGCCTCCTCCACCGAAGCTTGCTCGGCCACGGGAGGAAAAGCCTCTGGCGTTTCCTCCGTGATCAAAACCGCTGAATGCGCTGGAGCGTGTTCCTGGCTGAAAGTGAGGACCTGAAGATCCGTGGAAGCCGTCACCTCCACCCGTAGTTCTGCCACCGTGGAAGGCGTTACCACGGGCAAAATTGCCATGGCCGAAGTTAGCATGATTGAATCCGCCGCGATCGAAGGTTCGGCTGCGTGAGAAGAAGGCGTGATGGTCGTAAATTGCGCGACGGCCGTGCCAGTCGTACCCCCAGTGGCCCCAGCCCCAGCCAAACCCTCCGAAGAAGCCGATGCCAAAGCCGATTCCAAATCCAATCCCCACACCGCCAAGGAAAATTCCGGGGACGGGATACCAACCTGGATACGCGACAATCGGCGCTCCGTAAACTAGCCAGGGATCGTAGGCGGGCACGTAGACGATGTCAGGGTCGGCCGGTTCAATCGCGATCGCGCCGTCTTGGTCGGCTACATTTTCCTGCTCGGTGGTTTTCAGGTTGCCAGCATTGCGAGCCTGCTGGCGCATCGTCTGCACGACTTCGGTGACGCCCTGCGGGTCGTTGGCATAGGCGTCGCCGAGGGATGAAGTCCAGGATAAATTCTTGTCCATGTTTTCAAGAACCGAGGGAAATTGCGCGAGAGCCTTTATGCTGGGATCCCAGGGCTGTTTGTCGACTTCCTTTGCCAGCTTCTCGCCCGCAAGGTCGGAATGACTTTGCATCCAGCGGTCGGCCTCGACGATTTCTGTTGGATACGTCGAGGCTGCGAGGATTTGTGCGACCAGGGCATCAGGGTACAAGGCGATCGGCGCGACCAGTTGCTGCAGCTGTTGCGGCGATGGTTGGGGCGCAGGTGGAGTTGGCGACGATTCGTTGGCCTGGCTCATGGGAGCGTAGGAGTCGGCTTGCGCAGTGAATTGCACCAGCAAATAACAGAGCAGCAGGATCAAAGGCCGCTTGGATAATTTCATGACATATTCTCCAGTACAAAATTGCCATCATTTCGTTGATGCCAGGTGCGTGTTGGAAAGGCTCACAAGCACTCACAGCGGAGTTCCGGTTACTTCTTGGAAGAGCCCGGAGGAAATTGCTTAAACAATTTGTCGACGCCCTTGTCGAGATTCTTGATGTTCTGATTGGAGTTATTGGAGAGCGTGTCGCTAGAGATGCCTCTCCACAGTAGTTTTTTCGTTTTCGTGTCGAACAGATCGAGAACGAGTGTGCCTACCTTATAAGTTTCCGTAGTGGTGGTTGCTTCGCCTAAGCCTCCGCCTCCAAAGCGTCTCCAACCCCAGCCTCCACCGAAGCCGTTGTAGAAGGTATTCAAGGTTTGTTGGTCACGTGTAATCTCCATGGCCACGATGGAAACGTCACCGCCCGAATCCACCTGAGTCCATCCTTTTGCTGCGAGGGCTGCGTTGACTGAATTCTTGATTCGATCGACATAAAGCGGATCCTGGGTCTTAACGTGTTCCCACGAGTAAGTCTTGTATTGCGAGAAGTCCGCGCTGCGATCGTAGTCGGTCTTCACCTGTTGCGCGGAGGATTTGCCAGCGAACAGAAACATCATTGCCGTCAAAGCGAACATGAGTCTTTGCATTTTCATAATTTCTCCTTCTATGTTTTCACCGAAAGCGTGAATTCTCTCGAATGACACCGGTAATAAAAGCAACACCGCTGCCAAAGGCGTTGTGTTTGTAAGTGATGGAAAGCAGAGGGACTGTGCTCAGTGCAGCAGCGCGGAATGCCAGCCTGTTGAACGGATGTCCCGATTGCTGACAGCCGAAACGAGGTTAGCCAGTTTCTTGGCGACGTGATTCTTCACATAGACGGGGTTGCATCGCCTTTAATTCATTTTTCGCCGCCGCAAGAGGTTTGGCATCGCTATTGCACCCTACGTCGTGCGTCGTTCAAAGAAACCGGCTGCAAGGAGGCACAATGAGAGCCGCTGCAATAAAACAGCAATCGGAACGCTCAACGCAGAATGACTTGGATATAGTTCTTGAGAAGGAACTCGATCAACTGCAGCAGAGAGTAGCGGAGACTGCCAAGGGAGAATTCTTCTTTTACATAAGCGATTCGGCCAAGGAATTCCTGCTACTGAAGGCCACGGAACGGCACTATGACGCGTGGCGTCTGAAGTTGGCGATTGAACGCCTTATTGTCTACCCTCTAGCCAATCTCTTCGCCACGGATCGAATACAGGTCGGGGACATGATCCGAATCGATCGGGATCACGACCATCCCGGCCTGAATTTTACACGTGAAGTCGAGGAGCTCGGACCTTCCCCTCGCCACCTCGAAGCTTAGGCGATTACAGGATTGTTCCTACGAATGTTGGAGACCTTGTAAATGTGCTGTCGTACAAGGCCGCTGCCCGCCTTGCGCTAATTCTGCTCTGCCGAAGCGGATTCCTTGTTGGCGCGAGAGATGCCTAGCTTTTGCATGCGGAAGTAGAGTGTGGACCGCTTGATTCCGAGACGAGCGGCAGCGCCATTGGGGCCGGCGACAACCCAACGAGTCTGCTCGAGGGTCTTACGGATGTGTTCTCGCTCGGCTTCTTCCAGCGTAACGGCTCCCAGCGATTGAACATCCGGGCGGTGTTTTAATTCCGCGAGAGGAGGACGGAGGACAGCGCCGTCACTCAGAATTACGCTGCGTTCTACGAAATTCTGCAACTCGCGAATATTCCCCGGCCACTCGTAGGACGCGAGCGCAGCCATTGTCTCAGGAGGAATTGTTTCGATTTGCTTGCGCATCCGGCGAACATAAATCTCGACGAAGTGTTCCACCAGCGCTGGAATATCTTCGCGGCGCGCCCGCAAGGGCGGCAATGAAAGCGGAAACACATTCAGGCGGTAATAGAGATCACTGCGAAATTCGTTGCGCTTTACCATGTCAGCCAAATTTCGATTGGTGGCGGCCACGAGGCGAACGTCCACTTGATGAGTCCGAGTGCTGCCCAGTCGCTCGAATTCCTGTTCTTGCAAAACGCGCAGTAGTTTGGGTTGCAGCCCTGCCGGGATATCTCCAACCTCGTCGAGAAAGAGAGTTCCTTTGTCGGCCAGTTCGAAGCGGCCGATTTTTTGCGCGATAGCGCCGGTAAAGGCTCCTCTTTCATGACCAAAAAGTTCGCTTTCCAGCAGATCGAATGGAATGGCGGCGCAGTTAAGTTTTATGAATGGACGGCCACACCTCGCGCTGAGATTGTGAACGGCGCGCGCGATCAACTCTTTGCCGGTCCCTGTTTCGCCCTGGATAAGAACGGTGGAATCCGTAGGGGCGACCTGCTCTACCTGTTGGAGCACTGACTCCAGAGCAGAACTGTTGCCGATGATCTGTTCAAACCTGCGGGTGTTGCGGTCCAGATCAATGGGCCCTAGTGTTGCGACAGCTCCCATGTGAAGTCCTCCAAGCGCACCCGAATGCATACTTTCACTGCGGGCTCAATTCTCAAGAGCCAATCGAACGCTTTCCAGCAGGGCCTCGTCATCGAACGGTTTTGCCATGAACTCCACCGCGCCTGCTCGCAAAGCCTGCATCCGCAATTTTTCGTCGCCATGGGCTGTGATAAAGATAATGGGAATCTTGCAGCGTTCAGCATTGAGTTTCGCTTGCAGCTCGAGACCAGACATTCCCGGCATACGGATGTCCGCGATCAAACATGCGATCTGATGCCGTTGGCCGGACTGCAGAAATTCTTCCGCCGAGGCAAACGATTGCGCAGGCAATTCGGCGGATTCCAGCAGACCCTGGAGAGCGCTCCGGATCGAATCGTCGTCATCCACAATCGCTATCATTTTGGCGATCTCCTGAGTGTCCATGCCTGAAATATAATAGTGTCGCCAAAATGGCGCAATTATACTTTGGTATAACAGCGCGAATCTCACTGATTCGATGCGGTCTACGTTACGAATGGACCTGAAAAATACGAGTAAAAGGAAAACGCGGAGGCCCTGCTATCGACTACTTTTACCAGACGGAAGCTCCAATCTCGCCGCCATTCTAACCAGCTCTGCCAAAGATCCGGCCATCATCTTCCGCATCACATGGCCACGATGTATCTTCACTGTGATTTCGCTGGTGCCGAGATCATAAGCTATTTGTTTATTGAGCATGCCCGAAACCACCAAGGCCATGACCTCGCATTCGCGCGCTGTCAACGTCGAGTAGCGCTCTTGCAATTCTTTAAGGCCCCTGCGTTCCTGACGCGCTGCGCGGTCGCGGTCCAAGGCATGGCCGATCGCATCCAGCAACTCCTGATCATGGAACGGCTTGGTTAGAAACTCCAACGCGCCCGATTTCATGGCCTTCACCGACATAGGAATATCGCCATAACCAGTGATGAAGATAATCGGGATTCTGACACCTGCATCCGTCAACTTGCGTTGCAAGTCGAGGCCATTTACTCCGGGAAGGCTCACATCCAGGACCAGGCAGCTTGGACCGTCTGGCGGCTTGTTGCGCAGGAAATCTTCAGCGGTCGCAAATGATGTGCAGCTTAAGCTTGCCGATTTCAGCAGGCCTTGGATGGACGCACGCACCGAAGCATCGTCATCAACAACAAACACCCTGGCGGTGTCCGGGGGTGTCATTCCTGCGCCTCGGGTTCGATGGGTAGACTGAAACAAAAAGTCGCGCCACGAGGGGAGTTGTCGCCGGCCCACAAGCGTCCGCCATGCGATTCGATGATGGACCGGCTGATCGAGAGGCCCATACCAGTGCCATGAGGCTTGGTGGTAAAGAACGCTGTAAAAATTTGATCCGCCACCTGCACCGGCAGCCCCATGCCGGTATCGCTGACCGACACCATGAGTTGCTCATTTTCCAGCCTCTGCGATTTGATGGTGAGCTCTCGAAGCCAATCCACATTCCCCATCGCATCGATGCCATTGAGCATGAGGTTCATAAGCACCTGTTGCAATTGGACGCGGTCGGCCATGACCTGCGACAGATCATCCGCAAGTTCCGTTCTCACTGAGATGTTGTATCGCGTGGTTTCGCCACCCAGAAGAACGGTCATCTCTCGAACGACTTCGTTTACATCAACGGGTTCCCTTTCAGGAGTACTCTTTTTGAAGAGCACGCGGATGCGCTTGATAATTTCCGCCGCGCGCTTTCCGTCTTTCACGATTCTTGTTGCGGCCGCACGCGCTTCTTCGATGTTTGGAGTTTCGCCCGCCAGCCAGCGCAAACAAGTATTGGCGTTGGTGCTGGCTGCGGCAATCGGCTGGTTCACCTCGTGCGCCAGGGAAGCGGTCAATTCTCCCATGGTGGTCACCCTATTTATGTGCGCGAGATCCGCCTGGGCCTGACGCAATCGTTCGCGCTCCTCACGCGCCAGCTTGCGTTCAATGGCGATACCCGCAAGGTGAGTGGCCATTTCCAGGGCGCGGGTCTCAGCCGGTTTCGGCCCGCGCGGCTCGTGGTAATACATGGCAAACGAACCCAGCGCCTTATTGGAAGGAGAAAGGATGGGAATGGACCAGCAGGCGCGGAATCCATAGGGCTCGGCCACCGCTCGGTACGACTCCCAGAGCGGATTCTGGAGAATATCGGTGACGATAACAAGTTCTCTGCGATACATCGCAGTGCCGCAAGATCCCGCTTTCGGTCCGATACAAATGCCGTCGATGGCCCTGCTGTAAGCTTTGGGAAGGCTGGGTGCTGCACCGTGCCGTACATGCTGCCCGTCCTCATCGAGGAGCAGGACAGAGCAAAGCAACCCGGCAAACTGAGCTTCCACAACCAGGACCAGCTTTTCTAGTATTTCCTCCAGCGGCGCATCTCGCGCTATGCTCTCAAAAACACGACTCTCTCCATCACGCAGCGCCTCTAACCGCTTGCGCTCGGTAACGTCGATCACGGTACCAACAAATTCAACCAGATTACCGGAGGGGCTGAAAACGGGATGGCCTACTGTGTGGATGTCTCTGACTTCTCCGCCGGGATGAGTGATTCGGAAATCGAACTCGAACTCCCTCTTTTCGCGGCTTGCTCCTTCGAGTTGTTGCAAAGTTCTGGCTTGATCTTCCGGGTGAATGCGGTCAAAGAACGTTTCGAATCGCGGTAGTCCTTTGTGTGGGTCAAAACCCAGCACCCGGTAGCATTCCCCGGACCAGTAAGTGATAGCTCCAATACCGGGAGCCCCGGCCCAACTGCCGGTTCCGCTCAACCTCTGCGCTTCAGCTAAGTAACCTTCGCTGCGCCGCAGGGCTTCTTCCGACTGCTTGCGCTCGGTGACGTCCATCATGGTGCATACGAATTGCTCCACGTCCCCGGATGCGCTCAAAACGGGATGACCGACGGTATGAGTGTATTTGAGAGTACCGTCTGGAAGAACGATTCGGTGGTCCACTTCGTAATTCGACTTTTCCAGGATTGCTCGATCTTTTATTTCTTCGACTCTGTCTCGATCCTCCGGATGCATGCGCTGCAACCGGTTTCTCCAAGCCGACAGGCCCTGTTCTGGATCAAAGCCATAGATGCGATACCACTCCTCGGAGAGATACAACGCGTCTCCTCCGGTTACCCGCCAGGCCCCACTCCCCGTATGCGTGAGCCTCTGCGCTTCCTCCAAATATGCCTCGTTCTCCCGAAGCGTCTGTTCCGTGTGCTTTGCCGCAGTGACGTCCATTACCGCTCCGACAAACTCGAGGCCATCCGGATCATCTCTTTCAGCATGGGCCATAACGTGGACATGCTTCACCGCGCCCGCCGGCATCAGCAGACGATGTTCAATATCAAAGTCCCTCCCTTCATACGACGCGCTCTCGATGGTTTGCCTCACGAGTATCGCGTCTTCCGGATGAACTCGCTGGAGAATAAGTTCCACGGTTGGCCTCGTCGACCGATCGTATTCGAAGATTCGAAAAGTCTCGTCCGACCAGATGATCTCGCCGGTAGAAACCCTCCAGCCGAAACTGCCCGTGTGGCTTAATCGCTGCGCTTCCGATAAATACGCTTCACTTTGGTGCAGCCGTACTTCCTGTACTTCCAAGTTCCGCATCGTGTATCGCCTATCGGCCGAAGACGTCAGCAGAGCCAGCCCGAGTACGACAAATGTGACGGCGACAATTCCGGCAGTGCCAAGCGCCGAGATGCTTACGGCATGAGACAGGTCCGTCGGAATGCTGGAAGGTACAAAACTGGCGGCAGCCATGCCCGTGTAATGCATGACGGGGATCGCGGCACCCATAACGACGGCGCCGGTCAGCTTTTCCCAGCCGATCCCGGTTTTCTGATCCTGGAAATGAAAGGTAATCCAAAGTGCGGCGAGGGAAATCAAAACCGCGAACACCACGGACAGAGCGACGAGAAAGGAATTAAACTGGCATGTGGCCGGTAAACGCATGGCTGCCATGCCGATGTAATGCATGCTTGCAATACCCGCGCCCATCAAGACACTGCCGGCGAGCGCTCGGAACCAACCCATCTTCGGCCGGCTCACCACTCCCAACGCAACGACCGAAGCAAGTATGGCCGCAACCAGTGACAGCAGAACGGTCGGCCAATGGTAGGACACAGGAATCGGCAGGATGAACGCCAACATTCCAATGTAGTGCATGGACCAAATGCCAGTCCCCATCGCAGCGGCCCCACCCACCAGCCAAACCGTGCGGGTCCAACCGACCGCGGCCGTTACACGACCTGCAAGATCCAGAGCAGCGTACGACGCGAAGACGGCGATCAAAACCGAAAGCGCCACCAGCGCGTAGTTGTAAGAGCCAATTAATTTCACGGCAGCCATATGCACCATCCGGTTGCCACGCGGAACAGCCGCACCGCGCTTCAGTTCACAATTAACTGCTTCAAAGACGATTCCTGGAATCCGATGTGTCCGCCGCGGAGCTCACTCCTTTCCATCGATCTGGGTGGGTATAGCGAAATGAAAACTCGCGCCGCGCGGAAAGTTGCCAGTGGCCCATAAGCGGCCACCATGCGCCTCAACGATGGAACGGCTGATCCGTAGTCCCATGCCGGTGCCATGAGATTTCGTGGTAAAGAACGCGTTGAAAATGTGGTCCGAATTCTGCGCGGGCAGGCCAACGCCGGAATCGCTGACGGATACCAGAACCTGATCGCCATCCGCAGTTTGCGACTTGATGGCCAGTTCGCGCGCCCCATTCTCTTCCTTCATCGCATCGATACCATTGATCATGAGGTTCATCAGCACCTGCTGCAATTGCACGCGGTCACCTAGGATAGTAGGAAGGTCCGGGGCCAATTCGGTACGGAGCAGTATCTCGTGTTGCGTTGCCTCGCCACGCAGTAGAACGATCATCTCCCGAATTACTTCATTTACGTCAATGGGCTCCTGCTCGGGAGGACTCTTCTTGAAGAGCAGCCGAGTCCGCTTGATAATTTCCGCCGCGCGCGTTCCGTCTTTGACGATTCTTAGGGCGGCTGCGCGGGCTTCTTCGAGATTGGGTGTGCTGGCGGCAAGCCAACGGACGCAAGTGTTAGCGTTAGTGACGGCGGCGGCAATCGGTTGATTCACTTCGTGAGCCAATGAGGCCATCAGCTCTCCCATAGTGGTCACTCGGCTGACGTGCGCAAGGTCCGCGTGTGCCTGACGTAGCGCCTCTTCCGCGCGCTTGCGTGCGGTGATGTCCGAGGAGCTGCCGACGAACTGCACTAGATCGCCGGAAGCATTCAAAACAGAGTGGCCAACCGTATGAATGTACTTAACATTGCCATCCGGCGGAAGGATTCGGAATTCCACGTCGTAGCCCGACTTTTCAGTCACTGCTCGATCGATCGCTTCTTGCCACCTGGCTCGATCCTCCAGGTGAATGCGCTGCAGTCGTTGTTCCCAAGGTGGAGGGCCCTCTTCCGGATCGAAACCATAGATGCGATACCATTCGTCCGAGAGGTACAAGGCGTCTCTTCCCGCCACATTCCAAACCCAACTGCCCGTATGCGTGAGCCTTTGCGCTTCGGCAAGATAACCCTCGCTGCGCCGCAAGGATTGTTCCGCAAACTTGCGCTCGCGACTTTCCGCTTGCAACGCCTCGTTGCTACGCCGGAGCTGCTCAACCGTTACCTTCAAGTCATCGCGCGTGCGTATGAGCGATTCAGTGGCATTCCTTTGCGCTGCGCTCAGAGCCCCGACAAACAGCGCCGACACAGCGAAGATCACAAGGCGTGGTATTTCATCGGTCTTTAGAGTCAACGAATGAATTGGGGGCAGGAAGTAATAATTGAAAGCGAGAACGGAGAGCGTTACCGCCAGCAATCCCGGCCCGATACCACCAAACCACGCACTCAATATGACCGCGCAAAGGAAGAGTGATACCGGCGCATCTTGTAAATGAACCGCGGGCAACTGCGAAAGGGTGAGGGCGGAGGCAACTGAAACAAGGGCAATACCATAGCCCCAAATAGCGGGCGGCTTCGGCCACAGTAGAGGGTTTGATCTAAACATATTGCTGCGCCGGGAATACGGTAATCATGATGCGAGTCGCTGCAGTCGTGGTGTTGGCGTTCGTCTCCGCGTGGAGAATTCAGAATCCGCAGGTGCGAACAGACGCCTTGAACTGGCTGAGAGGCGATTCTGGCCCGATGCGAGGATATTTTGCAAGGAAGTTATTTTCGTGATGGGTTCCGGCCGCAAATCCTTTTCTCTTGACCATTCGTTTTTCAAAGCGATGTTTTGATTTGGCGCTGCCTATTCAGGCGGTTGAAGTCAGGGTTCGTCCAATCCGACAGACGGTATGCCAACACGTTGACAGGTTTGCACATCCATTGACGCTACCGATGCCGAGGAGAAATCACTATCCGCCATGTTGCGAGCTACTTCCAGGCCGTTTTCAGCGGGCATAGCCCCTGGCATAGAGATTGCTTCCCTATCAGCGGCAACTTTGCAGGCAAATATCGCAGGAGGATCGAGACCATGGAGACGGCCGGGGCATCCAATGTAGGCAAAGAATCCGACGAAGTTCTGGTGTCCGCGGCAAAGTGCGGAGATACGCAAGCCTTCGAGGAATTGATCCTCCGTCACGAACAGAAAGTTCTTGCCGTCGCCCAGCGGATCACCAATCACCGCGAGGATGCGCAAGATGTGGCGCAGGAGACCTTTCACAAGGTCTTTTGTCACCTCAACAGTTTTCAAGAAAAGGCACGATTTTCCACGTGGATGACACGCATTGCCATGAACGAAGCGTTTATGTTGCTGCGGCGGAGACGCGGGATCCCCGAAGACTTGCCGGAGAACCGTGACGACGGAGACGAATATTTTTCGGAGAAATTCGTCGATCAGCGTCCGACGCCGGAGGAGTCCTGCCGGCTGCGTGAGCGTGACGAAATATTGGCCAGCGCCATCAATCGTCTGGGTCCAAAAGTCCGCAGGGCCATTTTGCTGCGCGACATCGAAGAACGATCAGCCGAAGAAACAGCGCAGATTCTGGGCACCACAATTAGCGCCGTGAAGGCGCGTGTCTTCCAAGGGCGCCGGAAATTACGCGCCGCCGTGAACTCCGGGCTTTTAAGAGACTACTCTGTCGATTGGGCCGAGACACAGCACTGCTGACAGCGATTCCCCTTTGCTTCAATGCGCATGCGGGCTGGTCACGCAGGCACGCGAACATTTGACGCCAGACCCCACTAAGATTGCACATGCCCGCACCGGCAAACATCGCATAATCGGCCATTGCCACTCGTCGCTGACTATGTCACCGCGACATCGCCAGCTCGGGTACCGACGAAAGTCTTTGGTACTCTGCTTCAGTCAAATGAAGAGAAGCCGCCGCGACGTTTTGCTCGAGATGTTCAATCGAAGACGTTCCTGGGATTGGCAACATGATTTGAGAGCGCTGCAAGAGCCAGGCAAGCGCAATCTGGGTAGGACTTGCGCGGTGCGCATCCGCGATGGCATGAAGCACTTCGCCGGCAACTTTACCGGCTCCCAACGGATACCAGGGGATAAAGGCGATTTCATTACGCTCACAATAATCCACAACATAGTCCCATTCACGGTCTGCAAAGCTGTAGCGGTTCTGTACAGAAACGATAGGCACAATTCTGCGCGCTCGCTCGATGTGCTCTCGCGTGACGTTAGACAACGCAATCAGGCGAATCTTTCCTTGGTTTTGTAGCTGAGCCAGAGTTTCAACCGACGTCTCAAACGAGACCGCCGGATCGGGAATGTGCAGTTGATATACGTCGATGCGATCCAGACGGAGCCTCTTGAGACTGCCCTCAACCGCGCTGCGAAGATGTGAGGGACTTGCATCGTGAGTCCATTGGTCCGGCCCGGGACGATTCCAGCCTCCCTTCGTGGCGATTACAAGGCCGGCCTGGTACGGGAACAACGCTTCGGCAATCAGTTCTTCGCTTACGTACGGACCGTAGGAATCCGCGGTATCGATGAAATCTACACCAAGCTCCACGGCCCGGCGAAGAACTGCTAACGCGCCCTTTCGATCTTTAGGCAGTCCCCAAATGCCTTCACCGGTAACGCGCATCGCTCCGAAGCCGAGACGATGCACGAGAATTTCCCCACCCAGCGAAACATCGCCTGCTGCGCTTGCGGAAAGTTCTTTGTTGTTCTTATTCATAATGACCTCGCTATTTTGATTTTCATTTCAATCAGCCTTACTGTTTGTTCGGAGTTCCTTATGTATCTAGCCGAGCCACTGCGGGTTCGCGTAGGTGCCGTCGAAGTTGTGACTCGTTTTGTACAGTTCGAACTGGCCAGCTTCCGCAGCTTTCGCCGTTTTTGCCAGAAGGGATGCAACCTCGGATGAGTCAAGCGGCTTGAAACTACGAGCAGCTTGCAGCGCCTGCTGAAGTATCGGGATGGAATCGCATCCGGTAATAACGACACCGGTAGGAAGATTCATCGCGTAATGAAGACATTCCACGGCGGTGGCTGTCTTGCTATCGAGAATGAAGTGGTCGCCCATGGGCTTCATGCCGAGCACGCCGATGTCATTCTTGAGCAGGACGGGCAAAACTTTCTTTTCGAAGCTATTGAAGTGCGCGTCCATTACGTTGAGCGGCATTTGAACCGAATCGAAAGTAAAGTTATGCTTTGCAGCAGTTGCCAACATTTTTAGATGAATGTCGGGACTTTTGTGGCCGGTGAAGCCGATGTAGCGAATCTTGCCGGCCTTCTGTGCTTCGAGTACAGCTTCCATCGCTCCGCCAGCGGCAAAAATGCGGTCCGGATCATTGTCGCGAATTACCTCGTGGAACTGGAGGAGATCGATATGATCAGTGTGAAGGCGCCGCAGCGACTCGGTGATCTGGCTTGTGGCCGCAGCCTTCGTGCGCCCGTCGATTTTCGACATGAGAAACGCTTTTTGCCGGTAGCCGTCGCGCAAGGCGTTGCCCATACGGATTTCGCTCTCGCCCCCGTTGTAGTCCCAGCAGTTGTCGAGAAAATTGATTCCTTCATCCAGCGCGGTACGTATGATTCGAATGCTCTCTTGCACGTCCGCCTGCTTGCCAAGGTGATAGCCACCAAGCCCGACGACCGAAACTTTCTCGCCGGTGCGGCTCAACGTTCGATAGGGAATGCCATTTCTGGACTCCGGCCCTAAAGCGTCCTCGCCAGCGCTCCCTAAAAATATAGAGGAGGCTGCGAACCCGAGAAATCCACGTCGCGAAATGTTGGAAGCCGCGCGATCGTGATTAGGCGAGGCCGCTGAGAGATGTGGACAGTTTGCGTTTCCATGCCAGGATTGATTTTTCTCGTCATTCATAATTTGCTCTCGATGTTGAAAGAGTCTAGCCACGTTGCCAGCCCGCCGGAATGGAGCAGCTGGCGTCCGAGACTACTTCTTTTGATGTAGCGAACGGACGTACGTCACCAGCTGCAGGCATCAACTCAGGCCGAGCTTTGAGATCGGCAGGTCCCTCACTCGCTTGCCGGTTGCAGCGAAAATGGCATTGCAGAAGGCCGCCACAAATGGCGGAACTCCCGGCTCGCCGACACCAGCCGGCGGAGCGTCGCTATCCACGATGTAGACGTTGGTTTGCATTGGAGCTTCATTAATCCGCGCGACCGGGTAGTCCTGAAAATTCGATTGGCTGATTGCACCGTTTTTTGCAGTAATCTCGCCGCTTCGTACAATGCTGGTCCCAAAAACTGCGGCTCCTTCGAACTGCGCACGGGCCGCTTCTGGATTCACCACCAGGCCTGCATCCAACACCGTATCCACGCGAGGAATCCGCACTTCGCCTTGATCGTTAACCTCGACTTCAACGACGGTGGCCACGTACGTCAGAAAACTACGGTGCGCTGCAATCCCGACCCCAGTTCCTTTTCCGTGCTTGCGTTTTCCCCAACCGGATTTTTCCGCGACCATCTCTGTAACATGACGCAGCCGTCTGGTTTCCCAGGGATAGGCAGTCATCGAACCGCCGTAGTTCGGATACTGAACTCCCGTGAAATCAATGGTGCGCGGGTTTCCGATCAAATCAAGCAAATAATCGAGCGGGTCGCGCCCAGCCGCATGTGCAAGTTCATCCGTGAAGCATTGAACAGCAAACGCGTGATAGATGTTCGCCACAGATCGCAACCAACCGATGCGGACGTGTGCCTTGGCCGGCCCATTCTCAACGCGTAGGTTCGGCAAGTCGTAAGGAATGTCTGTCCAACCCTGCTGCAGATGGCCGGGATCGCCATAAACCTTGTTCACGTCGAAAATGGATGGAATCGGAGGGAACACCGACCGTTGCAGCCACGCCGTGGGCTTGCCGTTACGACCTAGAGCTGCTTTCAGATACATTGACGCTACGGCGTTGTAATAGTCGAACTTGATGTCGTCCTCGCGCGTCCAAACCACCTTCACCGGACGCCCCGTTTTTTTGGACAACACCGCGGCCTCGGCCACATAGTCGGGCTTGGACTTGCGCCCAAATCCTCCACCAAGCAGAGTTACGTTGCAGATTACGTCTTCCTTCGAAATTCCCAATTCTTTCGCGACAATGTCCTGCGCCGCCTGAGGGTTCTGCGTCGGTGCCCACAACGTTGCTTTGCCATCCTTGAATTCCGCAAGCGCCACCAACGGCTCCATCGCAGCGTGCGCTAAAAGAGGAACGTAATAATCCGCTTCATGTACCTTTCCGCTTTTGGCGAAAATCGCATCTGCATCGCCAACATTGCGTACTACTTTGCACGGATTGTGGGAGGTCTCTCGCAGCTCGTTTTTGTATTGGTCCGAGTTGTAGCTTTCGTTAGCTCCGTTGTCCCATGAAATATTCAGCTTCCTGCGACCTTGAAACGCTGCCCAGGTGTTATCCGCGATTACCGCGATTCCTCCGAGCGGCTGAAACGCCGGCGCACCCTGAAATGGATCAATCGGAACAATCTGACGCACACCCGCGACCTTCAGTGCTTCCTTGTCGTCATACGATTTCACCTTGCCACCGAGAATCGGCGGGCGTTCCACCGACGCGTACACCATGCCATCCGTGCGAGCATCCATCCCGTAGACAGCTTTTCCGGTCACCAGCGTTTCGAGGTCGTAGCTTACTTCCCCTTTTCCAATATATCGCCAGGAGCCCTTTGTTTTGAGCTTTAGATCTTCTCTCTTGGGGATGGGTAATTTCGCCGCTGCTCTTGCGAGTTCTCCGTAATCCGCTTTGCGGTTCGTTTGGCGATGAACCACCACATGCAAATCGGTTTCGCACTCTGCAGCTGGAACTCTCCACTCCTGCGCCGCAGCTTGTATCAGCATGAATCGTGCCGTTGCGCCTGCTTCGCGCATTGCGTCGTAATATGAGCGGATCGAATGTGACCCATCCGTATTTTGGTCACCGTATCGCTGGTCGCCGATCGCCTGCTCGATTCTTACGCGCTTCCAATCGGCGTCCAGTTCATCCGCGACCACCAAAGGCAACGTTGTTCGGCTCGTCGTTCCCATCTCCGAGCGATGCGCCACGATCCACACCGTGCCGTCCGGATTGATGCCGAGGTAAACGCTCGGATGTAACGTAGCGTGGTCCGCGTTCATGTCCTGCGGAAGTTTGTCGCTGGCCGACAGTTTTGGTAAATAATGAACTCCCAGCACCAGCGCGCCAGTCGCGATGACGCCTCCGGCTATAAACCTGCGGCGGCTGACGTTTTCAATCGCGCTCATGCCATCTCCTCCGCCGCCGCTTTGATCGCCGCGCGAATCCGCTGATAGGTTCCGCAACGGCAGATGTTGCCGGACATCGCGTCATCAATGTCGTGGTCGGTCAACTTCTTTTTGCTATTCAACAAAGCTGCTGCCTGCATGATCTGCCCCACTTGGCAATAGCCACATTGCGGTACGTTGATTTGCATCCAGGCTTTCTGAACCGGATGCAGTCCATTTTTCTCAAGCCCTTCGATTGTCGTTATTTCTTTTCCGGCAGTCTCCCGCATCAGGGTTACGCAGGATCGCGTCGCCTGTCCGTTCACGTGCACGGTACACGCGCCGCAGAGGCCAACGCCGCAGCCAAATTTCGATCCCGTCAGTCCCAAAACATCGCGCAGATACCAGAGCAGCGGCATTTCTGGTTCTCCGCTGAAGGATTGTTCCGCACCATTCACTTTCAGTTGAATCATTTTCGTTCCCAAGCTCGAACACATTCAGCGCGGGACAAAACTCGTGCCGTTAGCTCAACTTTTCCGCACCCAAATGTGCTCGCGTTTCCATTTGCAAAATAACCGCTGAGAAATCTTGTTCTTGCCCTTGCTCCGATTGCCTTGCATTTACTTCAAACGCGGCCTCAGTCGCAGGCATCCGCGCCCCTACGGCGGCCGCAAGATAGAAAATCAGCCCGAAATCCTTGTTCATGAGTCGCAGCGGAAATTGCGGACTATAGTCGCCGTTCATCGCCCGCTGCAGTTTTCCCAGGTGTGCCGGAGCGACGACCGCAGTTTCTGCAAGAACGTCGAGCAGGCGATGGCGTTCGAGACCGGCTTTTTCTCCAAGCGCGACCGCCTCAGCAATCACTTGCATTCCGGTTCCCAATAAAGTGTTCACGACAAGTTTCATCGTGGCTCCGGATCCGCTCGGTCCTACGTAAAAATATTTTTGTGCGATCGCTCGAAAGAGCGACTCGGCGGCGACAAAGCATTCCTGATCTCCGCCACCGAATAAGGTCAGAATCCCCTGCTCGGCCGCGGGAACGCTCCCGGAGATCGTCACATCGAGCACTCTAATCCCACGTTCCGACCCGCGTCGCGATAGTTCTCGTGAGGTTTCTGGATACACCGTGCTCATGTCGATGATCAATGAACCGGGCTTCGCGTAGGCGAGCGCCGCTTCCGAGCCTCTGTAAATCTCCAGAACAGCTTCATCGCTCGGTAAGCACGAGAGAATGACGTTACAGCTGGCGGCCAATTCCGATACGTTTTGCGCGACGCTTGCGCCGTATCGGACTAGTTCCTTCGCTTTATTAAGATCCCGGTCATAGACAGTCACTTTGAATCCGGACTCAAGTAACCTCCGCGCAATCGGCCGACCCATGTAGCCGATACCGACAAAGCCAAGCTTACTTTTTTGCGCAGTCATTGGTTCCATGTCGGATCACCTATCAGGGGTCTCAATTTCATCCCCTTTGAGCGGATGCACGCGTTATGCCGTTTTTGTCAAAAGAACGCGTATTTGTGCAACAGACTGATAGCGCGGAAAATACGACTCCAAAAGCAGACTGTCATATCGTTGGATGGCAATACTTCTCTGTCAATTCTTTGGACACTGTCAGTCTGTTGGAAATCGAGTCCCCGATTGAGTGCCCGAGAGTGATTTTTTCCGCTACTACATGACTGTCTGTATGGACGAACATGGGGGCCTGAAGGAGTATTCTATCTGCGAAAATTCAGGACTCTTCAACAGGAGAAGTGCAAGTGTCAACCATCGGCAACCTGACTCAGCGCCCTCCATTGCCACCATTCACACATGAAACGGCTGTTCAAAAGGTTCGTCTTGCAGAAGATGCGTGGAACTCTCGCGATCCTGAAAAGGTGGCACTGGCTTATACAATTGAATCACGCTGGAGAAATCGCTCCGAATTCGTGAATGGGAGGCAAGACATTATCGCCTTTCTCGAACGGAAGTGGACGAAAGAACTGGACTACCGGTTGATCAAGGAATTGTGGGCCTTTGAGGGAAATCGCATTGCGGTGCGCTTTGCGTACGAGTTCCACGACGACTCAGGAAATTGGTTTCGGTCGTATGGCAACGAAAATTGGGAATTCGACGGGAACGGGCTGATGCAGGTTAGGCTCGCATGCATCAACGATCTGCCAATAAAGGAGACAGAGCGCAAGTATCACTGGCAGCTTGGACGCCGGCCAGATGAGCATGCAACACTCAGCGATCTGGGCTTTTAAGACCTCACAGTTTCTCACGTATTTTTGGCCAACCGTGCGTCGCTCCCATTGCTGCTCCTCGTAGGGTCATGGGAGCTGAAATTGGTTTGTGCCCCGCCTGCCGCGCTCTTGAAACACCCTCACAGCTGAAACGGTGTCTGGCAAAGCCCTTCTTGCGAGGCGCTATGCCTATCGGATTTGGAGTTCCCGATGAAGGCAAAGAACCGATCCGACATTCTCCACCAGATCCTCTGTATGGAGCCTTCCGGGAAAACCGGCAGGAATTCTGCGACTGCAGCACCGGCAATTTTATTCCCACGTCTTGAATATCGCTAAATTCTGGAATTATCCAGCGGGACGCGCAGTCTTACAACCTGAGGACAGCAAAATGTCTGGAATTCAAGACTTATTGAACACGAGATTTGGATCTTCGACAGGATTCTCCGAAAACAAAACATTCGTCGAGGTTCGCACGGCGGGTCACTAAGGAAGAGGCTATGCCAGTTATTGCCAACGCGAGGTTCAGAAATCTGGGAGTTGCTTCGCTACCGAGGCCGACTCCCGCTCCGGGGAAGCGGCGGAGCTTCAGGCCAGATACACGTGTGAAGACGGAGTGCAGCGTGCCGAAAGGTGCGCCGCCAGTCTCGCCCGGTGTGACCGATAGGTTGAACGAAGCCGAGGCAATCGTCCGAGCCCAGGCCGGTGACCCCGAGGTGTTTGAATATCTGTATCGCTTACACAGCCGGCGTGTCCATGCACTGTGCCTGCGTATGGTGAAAGACGCAGCCGAAGCGGAAGACCTGACTCAAGAAACGTTTTTGCTCTTGTTCCGCAAGATTCACACCTTTCGCGGCGAATCGGCCTTTTCGACTTGGCTGCACAGGCTGGCGGTTAATTTGGTGTTGATGCGTCTGCGCAAGAAATCGCTGCCGGTCTTCTCTATCGAAGCAGTTCCCGATCCAGATGATGAAACCGCCCCGCTAAGGACCCTGGAACTTGGTGCGCCCGACCTGACTCTCGAGGGCGCGATCGACCGACTAAATCTTGAACGCTGCGTCCAGCAGTTGCCCACGGGTTTCCGCAAGATTTTTGTCTTGCATGATATCCAAGGCTATAGGCACCGCGAAATCGCCAACCTTTTGGGTCGCTCCGTGGGCGATTCGAAGTCGCAGTTGCACAAGGCTCGCAAGCGTCTGCGTGAATCGCTGTGCGAAGTTCAGCGCGACAGCAGGCGTGATGAGCGCACGGCAAAAACGACTTGCGTTCCAGAGCCTCAGCCTTTGCGTGTCGGCGTTGGCGAAAGCAATTAAAGACAACGTGGAAACGTTTTCGTATGTTAAAGATTCAGCGTGGAAATAGGCGCTACGGGCGGTAAACCAGCCTCGCTGGCTATCTGCGTTCCTGCGATTAGTTTTGGAATTACTCTCCGCCCACGGAATGCAGACGTGAGAGTGCGGCTTGCGTAGTGATCAACCTTGCGCCGGCAGCGGTCAATTCTGCGATGGTTTTGCTGCCAGCAGCTGGATCTAAATGTTCGATAGCGTCGGTCACAATACAGACTTTTCTGCCACGATCAAGTAAGCCCTTTGCTGCGCAACGCACGCAATACTCTGTCACTACTCCAAAAACGAGCAATTCCGCATCCAGAGACAGGCTATTCACGATTTCCGTCGTGTGCGGGTTGTCGAAAACGTCGAGCGACTGCTTTTCAATGAGCACTTGTTGATACTGAGCAATGTCCGCAGGAAATTGGAACGCGGATTCATTAGGCACAGCAAGGACGTTTTGCGCCAGCGCTTCGGGGATGACTTGCGCTCCTTCAGTGCCTTTGATGCAATGCGGCGGGAAGATTTTGAATTCAGCGTCCTGTGGCGTGTGGTGGTCACCGCTGGAAATAAGCAAAGTTTGATTTTCGCGCGCAGTATCGACGAGACGACCGATGTTAGGAATCAACCTTTCTGCGCCGGGGACATATAACTTGCCTCCAGGCAACATGAAATCCTTCTGCGTATCCACCTCCCAAAGGATGATCTTCGATTGCCTGGCCACGGCGCAGTCCTATCCTAAAAGTTGCGTAACGGGAAGATAACATAGTCCGCTGTCAGCTATAATCCCGATGGTCAGAATCGAGCACCGACGAATGGCGACGAATGTCAGGCCTCTGACTTCGCGCTTAGGGAGCGGATTCGTTGTTTCTGCGACCCACAACACTCGAAGAAGCCGTACATGCGCTGGCAGAATCGCACGGCACAATTCTCTCCGGCGGCACGGACTTCTTCCCTGCTCTCGTTGACCGGCCGATGACCGGCGCGGTGATTGATATTTCCGGCGTGGAGGAGATCAAAGGTATCCGTACCGCCGAGGAATACATTCATATCGGTGGCCGCACAACGTGGAGCGAAATCGCGACGGCTCCTCTTCCGCGGGGCTTTGCTGGGCTGAAAGCGGCTGCGCTGGAAGTTGGCGGCAAACAAATTCAAAACCTGGGAACCATTGCGGGAAATCTGTGCAACGCTTCCCCTGCGGCGGATGGCGTTCCGGCATTGCTGGCGCTGGACGCGGAGGTCACGCTCGCCTCCGTGGCTGGGACGCGAAGCGTGCCCTTGGGCGAGTTCCTGGTTGGCAATCGAAGAACGACGCGGCGACGCGATGAAATATTGATCCGTATCACGATTCCTCGCCGCCTGGAGAATTCCGCCTCAACTTTTCTCAAACTGGGCTCGCGGCGGTACCTGGTCATTTCCATTGTCATGGTGGCTGCGAATCTGGTCACAGATCGCAAAGGAAGAATCACCGAAGCACTGGTTGCGGTGGGAGCATGTTCGGCCAGTGCTCAGCGTCTTCCGCTGCTTGAACGCGACTTGACCGGTGAACTCGCAACAGCCGATATCGATCGTGCGGCGAAGCCCGAACACCTTGCATTGCTCTCGCCGATTGACGACATTCGCGCGACGTCTGCGTATCGCACAGAAGCCGCACAAGTTCTGGTACGGCGCGCTCTGCAAGCCTGCGTGGAAAAATTGGCATGATTGCGAACCCTCAAATGCAGCCGCCGCTCGCGGTCAACGGCCGATCCGTCACGATCAAGTCCTCACCCATCACCAGACTCTCGAACGTTCTACGCGAAGAGCTCGCCCTTACCGGAACCAAGGTGGGGTGTGACGCCGGAGATTGCGGCGCTTGCACTGTTCTCGTAAATGGAATGCCCGTGTGCTCATGCTTGGTCGCCGTCGGTCAACTGATGGGCGCGGAAGTGGTCACCATCGAAGGCTTGGTGAAATCGTCCGAAATATTTGACCGCTTGCAGAAATCATTTCTCCAGAATGGCGCGGCGCAATGTGGTATCTGCACGCCCGGTATGCTGGTTTCCGCAGTCGCATTGCTTGAAAAAAACCCTAAGCCCACGGAAACCGAGGTGATGGACGCACTTGGCGGAGTGCTCTGCCGATGCACCGGCTACCGCAAGATTATGTCGGCAGTTATGGGGGCCGCGACGCAAGAAGCGGCGTTTCCAGAAACAGAAAGTGGAGGTCTGGTCGGAAAACGCCTGGCGCGCCTGGATGGCACTCGCAAAGTTCTCGGCACGGATATTTTTGGCGCAGATGAATGGCCCGCTGACTCGCTTGTACTGCGCGTTATTCGCAGCCACTATGATCGCGCTGCGTTTCACTTCGGTGATTTGCGTTCGTATGTCTCGGCTAACCCCGGTTTCCAGGCGGTTTTTACGGCGAAAGATGTCCCCGGCAAGAATTGTTTCGGCGTAATTCCGCAGTTCGCGGACCAACCGGTCTTCGCTGAAAAAGAAGTGCGATTTCGCGGCGAAGCGATTGCGGCGGTGGTAGGTGAGCCAGAAGCGATGGGCAGGTTTGATGCGTCCGCGTTTCCCGTTACCTGGACGGAATTGCCGGCGCTAACGACAATTGATAATTCATTGCGTCCTGGAGCCATGAAGCTACACGAAAGACTTCCGGATAACGTGCTGGTGCAGGGCCGCGTGGTGAAGGGCGATGTAGAAGCTGCGTTCGCCGAAGCGGATGTAACGGTGGAAGCCGAATTCGAAACCGGCTTCATTGAACACGCTTACATCGAGCCGGAGGCAGGCTTCGCGCAGCGGTTAGGTGATCGCATCGAAGTTCAGGCCTGCACGCAGGCACCATACTCAGATCGCAGGGACATAGCCGCGATTCTAGGCATCGAGGAAAGCGCCGTGCGAATTATTCCCACCGCGGTCGGCGGCGGCTTTGGTTCAAAGCTGGACCTTTCCATGCAACCGTTCATAGCCGTTGCTGCTTGGCATCTGCGGCGTCCCGTTAAGATTGTCTACTCGCGCACGGAATCCATCAGCTCCACGACGAAACGCCATCCTTCGCGCATCCGTTGCAAAGCGGGTGCGATGCGCGGCGGCAAACTGCTGGCGATGGATTTCTTCGGCGAATTCAACACTGGCGCCTACGCGTCGTGGGGACCTACCGTGGCAGGGCGCGTACCGATACATGCTTCCGGACCTTACAAAGTGCCGAACTACCGCGCAGTGACGAGCGCTGTGCACACTCATTTAGTTCCTGCGGGAGCGTTCCGCGGATTTGGCGTGCCGCAAGCGACCATCGCGCAGGAGCAACTTTACGATGAGCTCGCCGACAAATTGGGAATGGACCGTCTGGAATTCCGCATCCAGAACGCACTGGACAATGACAGTGCAAATTCCACAGGGCAGGTGATGGGCGAAGGTGTTGGCATACGCGCCTGCCTGGAAGCGTTGCGCGTCCGATGGCAAGAAAGCCGCCAAGATACGATTTTATTCAACTCGAGCACTCCAGCTAGTCTGCGGCGCGGTGTCGGCGTCGCAGGAATGTGGTACGGTTGCGGAAATACTTCCCTGCCGAATCCGTCTACTGTGCGCGTCGGGTTGCAACGTAACGGGCGGATCGCTTTGCATCAGGGAGCGGTGGACATCGGCCAGGGCTCGAATACGGTGATAGCGCAAATCTGTGCCGAAGCTCTAGGTGCTCCGATCGAGAAATTTGATCTTCTCTCCGGCGACACGGATATCACGCCGGATTGCGGCAAGACCTCTGCCTCGCGGCAAACGTTTGTGAGCGGAAACGCTGCGCATATGGCCGGAACGGCGCTGCGAAAAGCCATTCTGCGCCTCGCGGGCGGCTGCGACTGCGCAAAGATCCAGTTCGAGGATGGCGCGTTGGTCGTGGAAGAAGGCGGGAAGAAACGCAGCATTGAACTGAATGAATTAGCGTTGGACGAGCGCGGCTATGTGGTAAGCGCCGAGGAAACATTTGACCCGCCGACAAAATATTTGGACAAGGACGGACAAGGCTCGCCGTATGCCGTTTATGGGTTTGGCGCACACCTAGCCGAAGTTGAGGTGGATACCGAACTTGGCACCGTAAGAGTATTGCGCATTCTCGCTGCACATGACGTTGGCCGTGCCATCAATCCGACGTTGATCGAGGGGCAAATCGAGGGCGGCGTGGCTCAAGGACTCGGCATGGCGCTGATGGAAGAGTTTTTCCCGGGCAAGGGAGAAAACCTGCACGACTATTTGATTCCCACTTTTGGTGATATGCCTGCTGTGGAATCGATTCTGATAGAAGAATCGTCGTCAATCGGACCGTTTGGAGCGAAAGGAATTGGCGAACACGCGATGATTCCGACGGCGCCGGCAATCCTGAACGCCATTTACGATGCGATTGGCGTGCGTATCCGCAAAATTCCCGCAACTCCCGACCGTATCCGGGCGGCAATTTTATCCAGGAACACCACCGCCAGCGGAGATCGCGATGCCTAGCGACGTGCCAATAGACACCATCCGCTGCGACGCCTGCCCAGTGCTCTGTTACATCAAGCGCGGGCATGCCGGCGCTTGCGACCGCTACGCGAATGATGAGGGGCAACTCGTGCGCGTTGATCCGCACATCGTGCTGGATCGGGCTAAGACGCAAGGAACGCCGCTGGTTCCTTTCCTGGATCGCGAGCGCGAGTGGGACGGCGAGCTCGTGAAGGGCCCAGATACATTTATCACCGCCATCGGCGCGGGCACCACTTATCCCGACTACAAGCCCGCCCCATTTATCGTGTCCTCGGAAGTGGACGGCGTGGACATGGTAACGGTCGTAACCGAGGGCATTTTCAGCTACTGCGGTGTGAAATTGAAAATCGATACGGACCGGCATCTCGGCCCGGAATGCAATTTGGTTCGCGGGCAAGGCGAGCCCGTCGGGCACGTCACCACTGGAGAATACGGTTCGCAAATGCTTTCGCTTGGCGGCGTGCGTCATTTGACCGGCGGCACGAAGAGCGAAGGTCGTGTGACCTGCGAAACGCTACTGAGTCTCAGCAACGGCAAGGAAGTAGAGCTGACGATTGATGAAGGCGCGACGATCAGAATTGCGGCAGGCAAGCCACCGGTCGTGAACAGTCAACGCGAAGAGCGCATGCGCGTGGGCTGCGGCTCGGCAACGATCGGCATGTTTGCCAAGCAGTGGTTCGGCAAAGTGGATGACGTGATCGTGGTGGACGATCACATTACCGGCGTACTTTCCGAACATCAAGCAGGAAAGCTGCTCGGCGTACCCGAAACGGGAGTTCGCGTCAATGGCCGCCGCTCCACGGCGGGAAGATATTTTCAGGTGGCTCAACCGGGTAGTGGCTGGGGCGGTACGAATATTTCCGATCCATTAACGATTCTAAAGCCGTTCAAAGCGGGGATTGCCTGGCCGCATCTCAGACTGCTCATGGTAAGCACTACCGGCGAGCAGTACGCATATTTCGAACTGGACGACGAACTGCGACCGGTCGAAATGGAACTTCCATCGCAGCTGACGGAATCGGTGCAACGGATCAAAGAAAACTGCGAGCCAGCTTTGACCACGGTTCTTTTTATGGGCGGCGCCGGAGGCTCGCTGCGCTCCGGCGTAACCGAAAACCCGGTGAAGCTTACGCGCTCGGTGCGAAACAATTTCACCCGTGTCACCTGCGGCGGCGCGCCTGTCTATATCTGGCCCGGCGGAGGAATAACGTTCATGGTGGACGTCTCATGCATGCCGGAAAATGCGTTTGGCTATGTGCCCACTCCGGCACTCGTCGCACCAATCGAATTTACGCTGAAGAAGGAAGACTACGCGGCGCTCGGCGGACATATGGATTATGTGCGCCCTTTGAGTTCACTCTTGGACGAAAACAATCGCCGGCGCCAGGTCTCTTCCCTCCAGCAGAATCCGTGGCCGTTCCGTCCCAACAATCGTCGGGGTTCGCAGGAATGAGAGAGCCGCCCATCGTTCGCGTGCTACCCGATAAACGGCGGCTGCATCTTCACGACGGGCCTATCGATTTAATTGTGGGGGCGTTCGGTTCCGATGCTGAAATTCGCTCAGCTTATGAAGCGGCTGCAAGGCGGTTCGTAACCATTCTAGACGAGTTGTGTGCCGAGTTGCCGCTGCTGCGCAGTGCCGCGGCTTTGAACGGCACGAGGCCAAGCGGCATTATCGCGCGGCGCATGGCTGATGCCGTTGGCCCATTCGCGACGGAGCACTTCATCACGCCAATGGCGGCGGTTGCGGGCGCTGTGGCCGAAGAAGTCCTTGGAGCGATGACTGCAGCGGCGAATCTTTCGCGAGCATACGTGAACAATGGTGGCGATATTGCTCTCCATCTCGCTGCGTGTAAATCCTTCCGGATTGGCATGATCGAAAGACCGGATAGGCCATCGCTCTTCGGGTCCATCAATGTATATGCTGCGCAGCCCATCCGCGGCATCGCCACCAGCGGCTGGCGCGGCCGCAGTTTTTCGCTCGGCATTGCCGATGCCGTCACCGTTCTGGCGCAGCGCGCGGCAATGGCTGACGCCGCCGCTACAATCATCGCCAACGCAGTGGACTTGCCAAGTCACCCGGTAATTGTGCGCGTACCTGCATGTGAAATTGCACCTGACAATGATTTAGGCGACCGGCTCGTGACTCGCGCGGTCGGAGAATTGACGCCGCGCGAAATCGCTCAGGCATTGCACTCAGGTGTCGATGTTGCGCGCCAATTAATAAGCCGCGGAGTGATCTGCGCCGCCGCTTTCCGGTTACAAGGGCAATCGCGAGTCGAGTCGCAGACCTTGCGAATGATGACCTTGACCGCTCGTCCGGACGCGGAATCTCTTGGGAGTGTGATGCATGTCTAAGGTCGAAGTACGAAAACGCGTCACCATCGTCGAAGACATTTTTCACGAAGGTGGACCGATTGCCGCGAATCCACTGCGTCGGGCGGCGGCGCTGGCCGTGATCCGCAATCCCTTTGCCGGAAAATACGTCGAAGAAATTGCTGGATTCATGGACGATCTCAAACCGCTGGGTCTGGAAATGGCCAAGTCGTTGATCGCTGCGCTCGGTGGCCAGGCGAAAACAATTGAAGGATACGGCAAAGGCGCAATCGTCGGCGCGGCGGGCGAATTGGAGCACGGAGCTCTGTGGCATGTACCGGGCGGCTACGCCATGCGCGAAATTCTCGGTGATGCAAAAGCCATCGTGGCTTCAACAAAAAAAGTAGGTGCTCCGGGCACGCGGCTCGATGTACCTGTTACTCATATCAATGCTTCCTACGTGCGGAGCCATTTCGACGCCATGGAAGTGGGAATCGCCGATGCGCCGCGCGCCGATGAAATATTGCTTGCGCTGGTAATGACCACCGGGCCGCGCGTGCATGCTCGCGTCGGAGGGTTACGGGCGTCTGAAATCAAGGGCGAGGATGGATTGCGATGAAAGCGAAGATCCGCAAGCTAATCACCTTTGTCGAAGAAACACGAACGGAGATGGGCCAGGCCATTGATCCGCCAACGCGGCGCGTCGCCGCGGCTGCGGTGATCGAGAACCCTTTTGCAGGCCGTTACGTGGAGGATCTCACCGAGCTGGCGGAAATCGGCGAAGAGCTGGGTGCGCTGCTCACCGAACGAGCCATCGCGGCGCTCGGTATTGCGGGTCCTGCGGCGGAAAGTTATGGGAAAGCCGCCGCAGTTGGCGAAAACGGTGAGCTTGAACACGCTGCGGCGGTGCTACATCCGAAATTAGGTACTCCCGTCCGCAAAGTTTTGGGCAAAGGCGCGGCGCTGATTCCTTCTTCGAAGAAACGCGGCGGCCTCGGCGTGCCGTTGGATATTCCTCTGGGACACAAGGATGCGGCATTTGTGCGCAGCCACTTTGACGGCATGGAAATTCGCGTCAGCGACGCCCCGCGCGCAAATGAAATCCTAGTGGCGATTGCGGTGACCGATAGCGGGCGCCCGTTGCCGCGCGTCGGGGGCCTGACAAAAGATCAGGTCAAGGGCGAAGACGGTCTGCGGTAGGTGCCTTCCAATTCACTGCACAATTTTGGGCAGACGCGTGGCGGGCGGTGTGTTGCGGCTGCGCTCGCAGCGAACCACGCCATCGATAATTGTCATTCCGATGCCAGGCAGGTCGCCCAATTGCACGCTCTTGAGAAGCGTTTTCCCAGCTGAGTGTTGCGCGTGGTCCATGAGCACAAAATCTGCAACACGCCCAGCTTCTACCAATCCGCAATCGAGCTTGCGCATCTTCGCGGTATTTCCCGTGGCAAAGCAGAAAGCCACTTCCGCGGGCACCCCGCCGACCGAACAAAGCATGGCGATCAGTCGAATGATGCCGAGCGGCTGCACGCCGGAACCTGCCGGCGCGTCCGTTCCCAGAATGACGCGGCTCAGTTGTCGCAACTCCGTCGCGGTGCGCAGCGTCAGCAACGCCGCGCGCTCATTGCCGTTGTGCACGATCTCCAGACCACGCTGGCTCTGTTCACAAAGCCCGACGATCTGCTCATCGGGTAGCGCTGTGTGCCCGCCATTGACATGTCCGATGACGTCGGCATCCGCGGCCAACACAACATCTTTGTCAATCAGGCTGGAGCCTGGGATCGACGGCCCGCCCGTGTGAATCGTACTTTGTATTCCGTACTTGCGCGCCCAGGCGACCATCTGCCGCGCAGTTGCGCCGTCTTTCACGCTGCCGAGACCGACTTCGCCAAGCAGTGTCACACCGGCTTCGGCAAGCGCCTTAAAATCTTCCTCCACCATTCCGTGCTCGATCACCGGCGCGCCGGCATGTACTTTCACACCACTCGGGCGAAACGCAGCAAACGCGCGTTGCGCGGTAATCGCCATTGCCTTTAATCCCAGAATGTCTTTCGGTCGGCCGGGCAGGTGCACTTCGCCCGCGGAGATCATGGTGGTGACACCGCCATGCAGGCAGCTGTCAATCCAGCCAATCTGGTTCTGCCGCGGCGTCCAATCGCCCGCAACCGGATGCACATGACTGTCGATGAATCCAGGAGCGAGCGTTGTGCCATTCGCATCAATCAGAGTCGTGGCCCCGGCAATGTCTAAATCCTTTTCCTTGCCGGCCGCGCTGATGCGATCACCGTTTACAACAACGGTATCAGCGTCAAGAATCGGCCGCTGCAAGTCCCCGCTCAGAATCAGTCCGATATTGCGTATGACCAGCTTGGTTGCCGCCGACTTCGCTGTTTCCTCGTGAGCCATAATCGCCTCTCTTTGAATTGCGTTCGCTATTTCCCGGAATGGCAATACTGACAACCAGTGCTTGTGTCGTTCTTACGGTGACAATCGACACATCCCGCCATGGTCGTTACATTCGTGGCTGCGATTACGACATTCATTTTTCTGAGTTCGCCGTGGCACGTTTCGCATTTCATGCCTGCTTCCAGATGTGAGCGATGGTTCCAAAAGACCCAACCGGAAACAACATAGATGCGAACCCATGGTATTGTCTGCCTGGATTTCGAGAATGCAGCGAGCTTTTGAATTGCTGGTTTGTCCTTTGCGATCGTGCGATGACATTCCATGCATCGATCCGCTGTGGGAAGCGTCATGCGGTCACCCGGTTCCGGATTTGGGTGACACTCCTGGCATTTCATGTCGAAGGCCATGTGCGATTTGTGACTGAACGGAACGGGCTGGTCCGGCGGAGTTTTGACGGTAAGCGGAGTTGCATCTTTCGACGATCGTTCTTGCGCGGTCGTTGTGGTCATTGGGGATAAGAGCGCGAGATATAAAATTACGAGAAGCAGGCCAGACGTCATGACCAGGCGCGTCTTGTCTTCATTTTTGAACACAGAGCGGGCCAGGAATTTCCTGCGGACGCCGGTTTTCTTTGCCGCTGATCGCATTTTTTATTACGTTAGCCCTGCGTGTACTAGAAGTTCCTGTACAGCACGATGAGCTTCGTCGATGGCCTGATTGGTGAACGCTGCCGCACCTGCATCGGCATTGGCGATTGCCACTTGTCCAAATCTCCGCCGTCCGATCACGTGCGGTCGCTGCTCTGGCGGCAAATCGGGATCGGCGATCGTGTCGTACGTGTATGCATAACCCAACGGCCAACGATTTACGGTGATCGCAAGAATATCGTCGGCGGCGTTGAAGCCGGCTGGGCCCAGCATGCGGTCCAACTGCTGACGAATCTGAAGTTCGAAATCTTGAAATGCCATGGTGAAAAGTTCCTTCTGCCCGGCGCGGTTTTGTTCCTTCCGCGGCAATCCTGGCTTATTCGGGTTGCGCACCATGTGAAGCAGGATCGGTTCCTCCGGTGATGTCACACCGCTATAGCCTCCTACAGTCGTGCCAGGATCTAATGAACACTCTGTGTGATACATCCCCGGCGCATCAATCACGGAGACGCCGAGTTTCTGAAACGCGGTCCAACGGCGCAGCAGGACGTTGGTGTACATCATCGGGACTTTCACTGGATATGCGAGAGCTTCCCGCTGCGATTCAGGAATCTCCGGCATCAATGAAGGAATGAGAGTGTTGTAACAGGCAAGGATGCAATGGTGAGCGCGGACTACATTTTTTTTGCCTTCCCGAACATAAGCAATGCGCACCGAAGGAGAACTCTCAGGCGTGCCTTCGTGCTGAACGCGGATTACCGGACTGCTCAGCCGGATTCGGATGTTCGAGTCAGGGTGGTCAAGACGCGCATAATCTATAGGAGCTTGAACAATGGTGTTCATCGATTGTTTGCCGGGCAACGCAGAAGGCACTAGCCTGCTGACGAGCAGCCGAGCGATGGAAGCATTCCCGTCGGGAAAATGAAAAAGGTAGGAACCCTCGTTGAAATTCTC
Source organism: uncultured Acidobacteriota bacterium (assembly GCA_963732135.1). Taxonomy (GTDB): domain Bacteria; phylum Acidobacteriota; class Terriglobia; order Acidiferrales; family UBA7541; genus Acidiferrum. The sequence continues at coordinate 958,807 of CAVSYC010000003.1, read as the reverse complement.
GGCGAATTTCAAGCCAAGTCCATTGAAGCCGACGGCGCCAAAATGACCTGCTTCCAGCGCAGGCATGGTGTCGACTCGTTTGTTGTTGCGCCCTCCATTCCCCAGGAACACGGGAAGAGCATCGGGCGACATTTTGGCGTAGTTCAACAGGTAATCCTGGTAGCTGATTCGCGCCAGTTTTGCTCGCTTTTCATCCGGACTGAGTCCAGCGAGGTAGTCGGGATTCCTGCCATGAAGCCGGACTAGGTCCTTGCGGGCGGCGTCTGACAATGGAGCTTTCTCGAAAAAAGTCTTCCAAGGAAGTCGACCGCGACCTACGACAAGACGGTCATCGCCGAAATGTTCTTTGTCAAAGAAGGACCCCGAACCAAGACTATATTTTTCTTCGAGATCGCGATTAGCAAACTCGGAATAACGCTCGACTTCAATTCCGAGATCTCTGATCAGCGACTTCGCGGTGTAGCTGTACGGAAACGGCGTCGCGATTGACCATGTGCCGCCAAATCCAACGAAAGTGCGTCCACCATAATGAAACTCGTTGCGCTTGGCATGACCGCCGAAGTCATCGTGATTGTCTAAAATCAGGATCCGCTGAGATGTTCCGAGGGCTGTGGTGTAAAAATACGCCGCGGATAGTCCCGAGATGCCGGCGCCAACGATCACGAGGTCATATTCTTCGTTAACTTCGGCGTCGGTTAGTGAAAACTGAGCGTACTTGCCGCTGACGATCGAATCGAATTCCTCAACGGCTGCCGGATATTGGCCGCGCAGCCTGGAGCGCAAAGGAGGATAGTTCTCCGAATCCATATCATCGAAAAGTGGCTGGCGCGCATTCACAGAGAAGCCATGCATAGCGCCGATGGCTCCACTAATACCAATCGCGGCGCCATTTAGAAAATCACGCCTGGGAATTTTGCGGTTCATTCCCAGTCGTTCTTCGTGCTCTGTTCCGTCGGCGGCTTGGGTCTTAGTTGTTGGCTTTTTCATTGGTCTTTCTTCGCATAGTTAGGCGAGAGTTTATCTCAACCTATACCCTTTCACACGAGTTGAAATGGAATCTGCTGTTCCCCGAATGTTTGAGAATATCCTTGCCCGTACTTTGAAAAACGTGATATTTTCCCCGTCAAAGTAGTTCTTCACGATTTGGTTCGTTCAGAAAAGCTGCATGGGAGCAGGTTTGTCCTGTTGATCTTTCGACAGATTCTGAGGTCGGAGAAAACCGCTATTGACAGAAAAAATCCAGCAATTGTTTTCAACCGATCGTATCCCGGCTCTTGACCGGCAGGATGCCTGGCTCCGGAATGCAAAGCAGATCTGTGGAGACTGCAACTTTCAGTTTCCCAGAAAGTCTCCGTTCCACGGTTCGATTTCCCGCCGCAAGTTAGCCGAGTTAGAGATGACGCTGTTCTCATCCAGCGCGGTTTCCTTCAACAAATATCCGGTGTCCAATCCTGCGAATAAGGCGTGTATTGTAATTACACAATTGCGAGGATCGCGCCGGTACTGCCAGAACGGAAAAGTCACGATTCTGAAAAAGGGCGACGCAACTCTGATCGATTCGGCTGTTCCCTGGTCTTCCGACTGTCCGGGGGATTGCGCCCGACTCTACCTTCGGGTACCTCAAGCGCTGATCGAAAGCCAACTGCGACTCAACAAGCTGCCGTTCGCAGCGCGAATTTCCGGTGACTCGGGGCTCGGAGCTATTCTCTACCATCTTTCCACTTCGCTCTTCGAACAGGCAGAGAGCCTGAGCGCAGTAGAAGGCCATTCCGCGATGGAGGGCTACCTGCGAATCCTGGCGGCGTGCGTTGGAGTTAACGGCGCACATGCAGACGCCAACCGAACTCTTGAACTTTCCACCCGGATCATGAACTACATTGAAAGCCATCTCACGGAATCGACTTTGGGTCCCGTCGAGATTGCATCTGCTTTGAGAATATCTGTGCGTCACGTTCACCGCGCGTTTGCGAATCAGGGATCGACGGTCGGCGATTGGATTTGGGCGCAGCGGTTGAAGCATTGCCGCAGCGATCTGTGTGATCCACGGCTGCACGCAAAAAGCATCACGGAAATTGCCTTTTATTGGGGATTCAACGACTCCGCTCACTTTAGCCACGCATTCAAGAAGCAATTTCTGCTTTGCCCCCGGACTTTCAGATCACGCGCATCGTCAGGACTCTCGTCACCTGGCGACACAAACGAAATGAATAATTTCCTTGAACTTGCGCCTCTGCGGCGATTGCGCGCAAGCTGAGCTGTCGCTTGCTCTAGTCCTTCTTTCACGCGGATTCGGTTCTAAACCAAGACTTCAAGACGGAGTACCAGAGCTCTGTAAAAGGGCATCGGCAGTGTCGGGTGTGACCGACTTAGCGGGAATCCGCATGAGGAGCCCCAAAACTCCCCAGATCGCAAGGGCCAGCCACTCATAACGTGAAAAATGTCCGGGAACGATGGGCAGGATCTTTACCAGAATCATCGCCAGCGTAACCAGTACTCCGAATGCCGCCGCGGCTCGATCAAGCGGGCTTGGCTTCATCAGAAAATACGACGCGCATGCAGACATCCATCCCACTGCGCAGGCTACCGCTCCGACTTCCAGTATTGGCACGAGGCCAGCCTCTCCTAAAAATATGGCGACAGCGGTTGCAGCCCCCACTGCGAATACGGCCAAAGCTGGAGTGTGGTTTACGGTGTGAATGCGGCTCATTTTAGGCAATAGCAAATTGCGGCGGCCCATCGCAAACAGGAGCCGTGAAGCAGCCACCATGTTGGCGTTGAACGCCTGCAGGAGGGCGACGAGAGCAGTGCCCAGAATGAGGCTCACGATCCAACGGGCATGAAAGGCATTTTCAAAGGCGGCGGCTGTCGGGAACTGCAACCGGCTGTTCAGGGCCTGCCATGGAGTGACGAACGAGACCGACGAGATGACTACCCAAAAAAAAGTGAGCCCGGCAAAAATCGTCATGATGATCGCGACGGAAAAGTTTCGATGCTGGAAATCAGGACTGGCCTCTTCGGAGCTCTTACCGACTGACTCAAACCCCGACATCATCCACGGAACGACCTGCCAGACCAGCAGAATTGAGATCAGAGGCGTGTGACTGAAGAGGGGACGGAAGTTGCGGACGGTGCCATGCTGCGCACCGGCCAGAGCAAATACAATTACCAGCGTCAGAAAAGTAAAGGTTGTGAACTTCAGGAACTTGGCGCTGGCATGAATCCCGTAATAATTGAGCCATGTAAAGAAGCCCGTGATGATCAAACCGAGAACGATATGCGGCAGGTAAACGCTGTGATTGCCGAGATGATAAAGCTCAATCGAGTTCAATGAAGGAAACAGGTATCCGGTAATTCTGCCCGCCGCCAGCGCTTCGAAAGGACATGTCAACAGGTAAGCCAGAAACATCATCCATCCTGTTGCAAAACTCACTCCAGAAGGAAACACGCGCGCCGTGTAGGCAACCTCCGCGGCGGCGTCAGGGATCAGTTTTACCAGCTTGCCGTAAACATATCCGATGGGAAGGAGCATCAACGCGCCCGCGGTAAACCCCAAAATCGCGCCAAGCGGGCCGCCTCGCTGCAGGATGTCGTCCATCACTACGAGCCAAGCAGTCCCGACCATGGTGCCGAAACCAAGCGCGAAGTAATCAATCAGACGGAGTTTGCGGGCGAGATGGGTCATGACGCGTTCTGATGACAATTCCGTCGCCGTTTGCCGGGACGAAATCTAAAATCAACTGAAGACACCATGTCGTGTTGTTGCGCCCTCAGAATTCATACCTCAGCGCAAATTGCATCACGCGAGGCTGCGTAAGCAAGCTGGTGTAAGTGCCGAAGGATGGTTGCTGCAGCGTGAATGCGCCCGAAATGGACTGCGCATTGAATCGATGGTTGTTTGCGACATTGAACACTTCAGCGCGAAACTGGACCGTGTGGCCCTCCCATGGCAGATTCCAGCGCTTGGTCAGGCTCATGTCCCAACTGGCGAATCCGGGCCCGCGAAGAACATTGCGCGATCCGCTCTGTCCAGGATATGTGTAGTCGAAGTTGTCTCGCGCCGCCACTCCATTGCCAAAAGCGTTTACCGAGCCGTCTTGTTGTACAAATGCCCCGGTTTGGGGCTTGCTAATCATGGTAGCCAGGCCTGAGTAGTTCCAATTGGTGGCCCACGCCTGACCGCTGCCGACGCTGAAGGGAAAACCGCTGGTCCAGCGGGCCAATCCCCAAATTTGCCAGCCGCCGATGATAGCGTCGAGCGCCCCACCCGAATTGCGCGCAAACGTTTTGCCCTTACCGAACGGCAAATCAACTCTCCAGTTTGCATTTATCTGGTGTGTGGTGTCGAAGTCGGACACCGCGCGAAGTTGCCGCAACGAAAAGGCATTCACGACTTGGCTTCCGTTGATTCCCTGATTGTAGCCTACGCGAGCCGCGGCCGAGGTGATGTCTATGGACTTGGAATACGTATAGTTCAGATCGAATTCCACTCCGCCGGCAAACTGTTTCCGTAGGCTGGTCTGCAGAGCGTTGTAATTCGAACTGCCAACCGAACTCCACCCGAACATGCTTGTGAATTGGCCATTCAGCATGTCGCCAACGGCGGGGTTCGTTGACGGTTGAGAATTGCCGAAATCGTAGAAATTTCCCAGCGTGTCCGAAAGCGAGTAGTAAAGATCAATGTTCCCCAAACCAACGACTTCATTCCCCGGATAGGTATCGGTGGTGGTATAGAGCTGATAAATCGCCTGCATTAAGTCGGTGGTGGTAGGCAGGAATCCGAATGGCTGATACTGCGCTCCTGGAGCTAACGCTGGCAGCATGTCGTGCCAGAACGCCGCGGTCTTGCCAACCATTGCATCGTTAATTTGACTGACGGGAATACCCTGCCGGCCGAGCTGGGAGATGCGCGCGGCTGCAGTGTAGTAGTCGATTCCGGTCTTTGGATCGACGAGATCGAGCGGCTGCATCAAATCGCGCTGGGTCAGCAAATTGTGTGCAATCCGACCTACATATGAGACTTGCAATGAGAATTTCTTCGGCAACTCGCGTCCGACGGAAAAATCAACAGTATAGGCGTACGGCGTCTTAAGGGACTGGTCAACGCCCCAAGTAATGGCTTGTCCGAAAGTCGGGGGCGTCTGGGGAAAATGTCCGTCAGGCACCAGCGGAAAGAATTGGGCGCCGCTAAGATCGAACTGCGGTATGACATTGATATTGCTGACGCGGGGCACGTTTTCCGCGCCATCAGTTACCGGTATACAGCACGGATTCTGGACCGTCGCAGAAAGTCCTGCTGGAGCGTTCTGATCAAACGTATTGATCAACTGCATTCCGGCGCGGTCATAGACTTTTCCGAATCCCGCGCGGAACACTGTCTTGTCTCCGGCTCCAAAGATGCTTTTCAGTAAACTGTTTTCGAAGCGCGGCGAGTACGCAATTGAAATGCGCGGCGCGAAATCCGTTTTTTCAAAATTGTAAAAGCCAGACCCGTGATTGGCGGGGCCGCCAAGTGAAAATGACACGGGCGCCGTGGCTTCAAAACCGATACCCTTCTGCATGTTGGCTACATTTTGGTCGAATTGCTGGCCCAGATTGACGGAAGGCGAAGCCTGCAGTCCATTAACTTCCCAAGGTGGCGGCAAGAGCTCCCAACGCAAACCGTAGGTCACTGTCAGATTGGGTTTAATGCGCCAGGAATCCTGAGCGTAAAGTTCATACCAGTTAAGTCCGTAATCCCGTTTTACAGGTGCGCCTGGCGCCAGTGTCTGCCCGCTCCGATCGTAATTGAAGTTTCCGACCATCTGCGAAACCATCCCCAGTAGCGACAGCATCGGGTAGTCGTAACCGACGCTGGCGACCGCTGTTGGTTCTGGGAATCCCAGTTTGCCGGGATCGAGTGTGCTACCAGTGTTCGCAAATCCTGTCGGAGCCATCCAACTTGTGGTCCCCACCGCTGTGCTGAAGGAATGAAGAGAACTTAGCCGCGGGTCTCGAGCGATGCCCACATTCCCGCCAAACTGAAGCGAGTGCGAGCCTTTGGTCCACGAAAAATCGTCCGTAAAATTGTGCACCGGCATCTGGAAATTGTGACTGTACGTAATGCCTTGATCGAGTCCCAGGAAAGTGTTCCACGGTTGATTTGAATCCCCGATGAATCCGGTGCTCTGGCGAGTAAATCCCCAATGAAATGTATTTGCCAGCGTATTGCTGATGACAGCCGTATATCCGACGACGAACCCCTTGCTGTGATCCGTGATGGTTTGCTCGGGTACAGTCCCCGGAAGAAAAGGAGCTTGCGGATTGCTGAAATTCTGCAGCGCCCCACGCCAGAACAGGATCTGTTTCCCGTTGGATGTAAGGTTGTAATCCACACGCGCGATGACCGCATTGTTATCCAGACTTATCGGGGCGGCAAAGCGGTATCCCGCGTAGTTCAGTCCATCGCCCGCGCTGGTGTCATTGGTGACAAATTTCCCAGTACAGAAGGTCTTATCAAAGTAGCCAGTGTGATTTGTCAAATCGAGAATGGCCGGATTGATTCCCCGGGCAGCTACATTCGGGTTGGGGTCCAAATTTGCGATGTCTATCGGGGTAAGCGTGGTGACACCGCCCAGCACATTCGCGTAACTGATATTCCCCTGGCAAAGGCTCGGCGTGGGAATGACCCGCTCCACAGTTTGTTGTTCGCGTTGCCGCGTACCCTCGTAATTGGTAAAAAAGTACAGCCGATCCTTTCGAATCGGCCCGCCAAGAGAGAAACCAAAAATATTCCGAATCAGCTTGTCCGGCTTATTCGGTTCACCGCTGGCGAGTTCCGCTGATTTCAGTAAATAGTCATTCGCGCTGGTAATGGTGTTGCGCATGTAATTATAAGCGGAGCCGTGCAGGTGGTTCGATCCGCTCTTGGTGACCAGAGCGATCTGGGCGCCGGAGCCTTGTCCCTGGTCGGCGTTGTAATTGCTTGTGGTCACCCGAAATTCTTGCACCGAGTCGAGGGTTACCGGGAGGACCGAAGTGAAGGCAAATCCAGAACCTTGGTCATTCACGTCCACCCCGTCGAGCGTCACGTTGCTTTGATCGCTGCGCGCACCATTTACCGCTCCGTTGCGGGTGTCTTGCTGCTTGTCCGTGTCGGGTCGGTTACCCGTGTAAGTCACACCAGGCTGAAGACTCAGCAGGTCCGGCACGTTGCGTCCTTCGATCGGGATCTGTCTTACCTGCGCTTCACTGAATGAATCGCCGATGGAAGCGTCAACCATATTAAGCGCAGGCGCATCTTCAGAAACTGTAACGACTTGACTAGCCTGGCCTAGTTGCAGTTGCGCGTTCGCCGTTGCCGGCGTATTAACCAGCAACTGCAATCCGGTGCGTTCGAACCGCGCAAATCCAGTCGCACTCACCGTGAGCGAGTAATTGCCCGGAGGAAGAGACTGAAATCGATATTCTCCCTGGGCGTCTGTCGTGGCGTCCCTCTGCGCCTTCGAATCGACGTTCAGCAACTCCAGTTTTGCGTTGGCGACTGCACCACCGGTGGGGTCCGTCACCGTACCCTGCAAAGATGTCGTCGAAGTTTGCGCCAGCACGCAGCTGGTGACTAAAAGTAAGGTAGTCATTAATCGAAGGACAAGACGCTTGGTTGTGTTCATCGCTCATCTCCTGAGCTTGCAAATTCGCTGAATGTGCTCACCACCGCGTGTACACATCCGTGCAGCAGACTGCGCAAAAACCCATCGAGTGGACGAAATTTTGGATTGGTGCAAGCTGTGCCCGCCGCAGACACCTTACAGAAGGGAGCAAACTCAGACTTGTCTGTAAGTGACCTCTACTTGTTTGGGTAAGACACAGGAAACCAGCTGCCGCTGGCCTGGAAGCGGTCCTTATTGATCGAGCCTGCCAGCCATCTGCCTTCGTCAATTCCGCGACGCCCCACAACATTTGTTGCAGGATGCCGGGCGATTTCAATATATGTTGCACCGGCGGGAGTACTTCGATAAGATTTGCGGCGATTGTAACTCACTCTGCGCGCCGATCAGGGAGCATTCAAATGCACATCGCTAGGACCGCCCTCGTTCTATCTCTGGCGTTAGTTCCCTTACTATCGACGCAGGAAACACCGACTGCCCCGCCGCAACCTCTTTTTCAGTTTCAGGAAGTGATGGTACCGGTTCGAGATGGCGTGCACTTGCAGACTGTGATTTTAACTCCCGTAAACACAACTAGGCCCCTTCCGATTCTCTTCCGCCGAACTCCCTACGGCGTGCCACAAAAAGCGCCGGAGCAAATGCCGGCTTCGCTTAAGGAATTGGCGCAGGATGGTTACATTTTCGTGATTCAGAATCTGCGCGGACGGTTCAAGTCCGAGGGCTATTTCAAGCTTTCATCGCAGGTGGATCTGTCAGATCCAAAGGCTACGAATGAGACTACCGACGCATACGATTCGATCGAATGGCTGATCAAGAACATTCCCAACAACAACGGCAAAGTCGGAATGTATGGCGTCTCCTACGATGGCCTGACTACCGCGCTGGCTCTTCTACATCCGCATCCCGCGCTGAAAGCGATGAGCGAACAGGCCTCGCCAGTAGATCAGTGGATGAACGACGACGATCACCGTTATGGCGCGCTACGCGAAAGCTACGATTTTGAATACGCAGTGCTCGAACAAGCGGACAAGAACAAGAACACCAATTTTGAATTCGAGACTTACGACACTTTCGAGTGGTATTTGAACCTCGGCCCGCTCACGAATATCAACGAAAAATATCTACACGGCAAAATTCCCTACTGGAATGACAGCATCGAACACCCTGATTACGACGACTTCTGGAAGAAAGAAGCGTGGGTCAGCCAGTTGCACGCCTCGACGGTGCCGAACCTGAACGTAGCTGGATTCTGGGATCAGGAAGATCCGTGGGGTCCATGGCAGATTTTCCGCCACGCGGCCGAAAGCGATCCCGACCATACCAACTTTATCGTCGCGGGACCGTGGTTTCACGGCGAATGGCAAACGCCCAAAGGCGACTCGATCGGCATCATTCCGTTTGCCGGACACGAAACCGCGCGCGAATTTCGCGAGAATATCGAAGCCGCGTTTTTCCGCTACTATCTGCACGGCGTAGGAGAAAAACCAGCCTGGCAGGCCAGCACTTTCCAGAGCGGTTCGAACAGCTGGCATACGTATCTCGCATGGCCTCCGAAGGAAGCGAAACCCACAAAACTTTATTTCCATTCGGATGGCACGCTTTCTTTTGCGGCGCCCGAAAACGCGAAAACCGAAAAGCCTTTTCGTGAATACGTTTCCGATCCGGCAAACCCAGTTCCCTATCGCCTCCGGCCCATCTCTCCCACGTACCCGGCAGGAGACTGGCGCACCTGGGAAGTTGCCGACCAACGTTTCGTGGATCATCGTCCGGACGTCTTGAGTTATCTAAGCGCACCCCTCGAAAAAGATCTAGTGATCACAGGACCACTCTCCGCCCAACTCTTTGCATCCACTTCGGGCACCGATTCCGATTTCGTAATGAAGTTGATTGACGTATTCCCCCAGGACGCGCAGAAGCCAGAATGGAATCCCGAACAGGGTCCCAAACCCGGTCAATACGCGCAGTCCTTGAACGGATACGAACTGCCCATCGCGATGGAAGTCCGTCGCGGACGATACCTGCAAAGTTTCGAACAGCCGCACGCGCTTGTGCCGAACCAACCCATCAAGTGGGAGGTGCCTCTGCGCGATCACGACCATGTTTTCCTCAAGGGACATCGCGTCATGGTTCAGGTGCAATCCACGTGGTTTCCGGTAATCGATCGCAATCCGCAAAAATTTGTTCCGAGTATTTACAAAGCGAAGGAGAACGATTTCACTCCTGCTACGCAGCGGGTTTATTCAACGCCACAATTGCCGTCGCACTTGGTTCTTCCGGTCATGCCATAAACAGAATCGGTTTTTCACAAGCTTGCTCTGTCTCACGTCGGAGGTTCGATGCCGGAAAAAAGCAATTCACGTCAGCAGATATTGACTTATCTGGTTCTCGTGTTTGCATTCAGCTCCGTCTTTTATTTCCTGACGCTCAGGGCACATAGCCTCGGTGCCGGGGCAGGCCTCTACGTTTTTGGAATCATGTGGTGCCCGGCATTGGCAGGGATGGCTACGCTCAAAATCTACAAGCGTGACTTGCGCGATCTGGGCTGGAAATGGCCGGAAAAGAAGTACGCAATTCAGAGCTGGTTTATTCCTCTGCTCTACGCCTCGATTGCGTATGCCATTGTTTGGTGTTTTCGCCTGGGCGGCTTTCCGAATCACGAATTCATGGATGCGATCACCGCACGCATGGGCCTGCGCGCTTCGCCGGCCGTCTCAACTGTCGTCTACGTTTTGCTGGCAGGCAGTTTCGGTATGGCCAAGGGCTTGGCCTCCTGCCTCGGAGAAGAGATCGGTTGGCGGGGCTTTCTGGTTCCAGAACTCTTCAAGAATATCGGCTTTACGGGCACAGCTCTGATCAGCGGAGTCGTATGGTCCTGCTGGCATTATCCACTGCTGATCTGGGCCGACTACAACAGCGGCACCCCGACGTGGTACGGCCTGACGTGTTTCACGGTTATGGTGATTTCGATCGCTTTCGTTTTTGCTTGGATGAGATTGAAATCCGGCAGCGTGTGGACCGCGGCTCTGTTGCATACCAGCCACAATCTCTATATTCAAGCCATCTTCACGCCGTTAACACGAAATACCGGCAAGACCGCCTGGTACATCGATGAATTCGGCGCGGTTCTACCGCTAATCGCACTGGTATTTGCAATTTATTTCTGGACTAGACGAAACGAACTTTCTCGCCAGTTCTAATACTAGTGTAGTGTAACAGTTAAAACGGTAGTACAATGGTGTGCATGGGAAACACCATCGTACTGACGGATGCGGAACGCGTAGAACTCCACCAGCGAGCCACCAGCCGCAGCGGACGGGCCGATGACGCGCGCCGGGCGCGGCTGCTCTTGCTGCTCGAGGGAAGCCACACTTGGGCCGCTATTCGCGACAAGCTGGACTGCAATGACGCGTTTATCGCTCGCTGGAGCAAGCGATTTCGAGAAGAGCGGCTGGCCGGGTTGTTCAGCAGACACGCGGGGCAAGAAGCCAGCACACTGACTCCGGCGCTCGAGGCGCGCATTCTGGAATGGACGCTCAAGCATAGGCCGCCGGACGGGACTACGCAGTGGAGCACGCGCAGGTTGGGAACGCAGCTCGCGGTCAGTCATATGATGGTGGCGCGCGTGTGGGCCAAGCACGGCCTCAAGCCGCAACGTCTGGATCGCTACATGGCCACCAACGACCCGGAATTTGAGCAGAAGGCTGCCGACATCATTGGGTTGTATCTTAACCCACCGGCGCATGCGGCGGTTTTCTCTGTGGATGAGAAAACCACGATCCAGGCGCTGGACCGCAAGGATCCGGTGTTGCCACTCTCTCCGGGGCGCGCCGAGCGCCACGGCTTTGAATACTTTCGCCACGGCACGCTGTCCCTGTACGCGGCGTTTAACACCAAGACCGGCGAGGTACTCGGCAAGACCGCCGCGCGACACACGTCCGCGGAATTCGTCGCCTTTCTGTCGGACATCGTCGTCAACCAGCCGCGCGGCAAAGAAATCCACGTGATTGCGGACAATCTCTCGGCCCACAAGACGGGCCAGGTCGACGACTTTCTGGATCGGCATCCGAAGGTTCACCTGCACTTCGCCCCGACTTACTCCTCGTGGCTCAACCAGATCGAACTCTGGTTCGCCAAGATCGAGCGCGACGTCATTGCCCGCGGCGTCTTCACGTCGTTGGCCGACTTGCGCAGAAAGCTCATGAAGTACATCCGGCATTACAACAAGGCTCCCAAAACCGTAAAGTGGCGCTACTTCGCTCCTGCGCGTCGCATCACTCCCAGTTCAGCAGTTACAGTCCGCTAGCTTTCCGTTTGAGCGGTTTTCAGGATACGGTAACTTGCTGACTACTTTCTCTTGGCGACTGTAGCCCCGCCGGGCTGGACGATAACCATCTCGGTGATCTTTCCAGATGCATCTTTCTTGAATTCCGCACTAAAGCCGTTCAACCCTTTGATATCGAAAATCAAGCCATTCGTCGGTATCAGATCATAGCTCGGCTGGTCGGGAATCGTAAGCTGAAGCGAGTCGCCCACCAACGCGACGTGTGCAGAGGCGCCCTCAAGAGAATAATCCCCGACGAGAGTCTGCAGAGTCTCTTTCGAAAGCTTTTCTGCCACGCGTTTGAAGACGATATCTTCTTTCAATCCCGGCTCCAGTGGCATGGACAAACGATCAATGTCGCCATTCCAGTTGATGAGAAATTGTCCTTTTGTGCCGGCTGCGATGGAATCGGAATCTTCTGGCACCTCAAAGATGTCGTAGTGGACGCGGACAAACGGAGACGGCTCCAATTGATTGAAGGCGAGGGTGAGCTCCTGGCCATTCTGCGTGATTTTCACGGTTCCTAAGCCGGGATTGCTGTACTCGCCCGCAAAATCCGCCAGAGGATGCGAAGGCTGCGTGCCCGTCTTCGCTGTAGAGACTTTACTCTTCTTGGCTTCTGCCTCGGCCTTCTTGCCTTTGTCGTCCAGGGCTTTGTAGCGCTCGAGCCACGGTTCGAGCGATAGGCCAAGCAAACGATCGAAAGCGGAATAGGCGACCGGTTCAAGCGCGTGGTTTCCGAGAAGATTGGAGAGAATCACCACACCGATTTTATCCTCCGGCAACATGGTCAGAAGCGAGTAGAACCCGTCAATCCCGCCATTGTGCCAAACCATGTGATGGCCCCGATAAGTCGTGTCCACCCAGCCCATGGCGTAGGTCATTGGGCCAAGGCCATTTTGCGTGAAAAACTCCGGCACGCTGCCCATCGCGGTTTGTCCGGTGTGAACCAGTCTTAGATTATTTTGCGAAACGATCCGCTTGCCGTTATAGGTGCCGTCGCCTAGCTGAAAAACCAGGTACCGCGACATGTCGTTGATGCTGGAATTGATGGAACCAGCGGGACCGATCGCGTCCACAACCTTAAACGGAACCTTGGTGACGATATCTTTTTTCAGGCTATACGGCTGAGAAAAATCGGAACTCTTTTGACTATCGGTCACCGAAAAATTCGATTTCTGCATACCGAGCGGCTCGAAGATACGGCTCCGGACCAGATCTTCCCAGGAAGAATTGGCGACGCGGCCTTCGAGATAGCCTACGGTCGTGATCATCAGATTGTTGTATTCGTATCCGGAACGAAATTCCCTATCCGATTTAAGGTACTTCAAGCGGCTGACGAGATCTTCGCGCGTGAAATTCGACGAATACCAGATCAAGTCGTAACGGGCGAGCCCGCTGCGATGCGAAAGGAGGTCGCGCGGGGTTGCGCGATCGGTAGCGACCTGATCATCGATTTGAAATGTAGGCAGGTAAGTGCGGATGGGCTTGTCCCAATCCACCTTGCCTTCATCGTTCAAGGTGCCGAAGACGAGAGAGGTGAAGGACTTGGAGATCGAACCAATCGCAAACAGTGTATCGGTCGTTACCGGCAGTTTCTTTTCGACGTCGCGATACCCGAATCCCTTGGCGTAGATCACCTTGCCATCGCGAACGATGGCGACAGACATTCCCGGAACGTTGGACTCAGCCATCGCCTTAGTGACCAGGGCATCGAAGTCGGCGAGACTCTTAGGGGTTGGCTCTGGTGACTGCGCAACGCACAGATTGGCCCACAGAACCAGGCCAACGAGCAGAGTGATGCGGCTTCGATGGAACATAGCTTCTCCTTTGCGGCAGAAGGCTGCAATCTTCTAAAACTGTTTTTAAGATGAGCCGCGGTTCGCCCGGCTCTCTCGTCGTCTAGTAGTTCACGTTGAAGTTCATCAAATGCCAGGCAAAGGCAAACCAGACCAGTCCCAGGCACGCTAAGGCCAGCGCTATATCGTGAAGCTTGGTCCACAACCAGCGGCCCGGATCACGCAGGCTCCGCAGCGCATTGACACAAACATAAATCGTGCCGATAGCGCTGATGACCCCGAGAAGTCCTAGAATAATGATCCAGGGAGCCAGCCGGTTGATGCTGCTTAGATCGTTCAGGAGTGAAAGCATGCTCAGCCACGCAATAAAGAAAACGAGCAGGAGCACGCAGACGAATCGAACCAGCAGGCGGCGCTTATTGTCCGCCGGCGAGTAATTCAGCGGCTTTCCATAATGCTTGCGAACAATTGCCGCAACCGGCCAGAGCAAAACCGTCAGGCCAACTACAACCAGGCCGAAGCCAAGGATCACATAATTGAAAGTTTTGTTCTGCAGCAGGCCGACTTTCTGGAAAATAAAGAAAGGATAATCAAGCTGGAACTGCCAGTTTCCGTCCGCATCCTTCTTGAATCCCACGTGATCTTGTCCGTGAACTTCGCGGTATAAAAACGGGCTGATCTCTTCATACTTTTTCGGTTGCCCATTCGGGCTTTTAAGCACATCGAGAGTGATGGTGCCGTCAGCGTTCGCAACGACTTTCGGCTCACCAAGCACTGTGGTGAGAGACAAGAAAGACGATTCGAATCTGCGGCTGGATTTATAAAATCCGGCGACTTGCTGGGCGTCGGCGGCAGCGTTCTCCACCTTTGTGCCTGGCGGCGGAGTGAACGGAAAATATCGATCCAGAAACGCTTCGAACAGAATACTTCGCGGGCTGACCTCTCCCCTGCCGGCGCTGTTGAACGAGACGAAAAATCCTACATTCTTATCGAGAATCAAATGCAGGTCGCTATGAAAAACCTCGGTGTCGCCGCCGTGGCCGATGATGCGCTCGCCGTTCCTTGATTCCTCGTAGAATCCGTGAGCCATCGCGTCCAGCCGGTCATCCGTGCCAAAAAGCCGCGAATGCATGAGCTTTGCCGTTTCGGGCTTGAGAATCTGCTTGCCTTCGAACTGGCCGTTTTGCAAATGAGCGATCATGAAATTGCACATATCCCGCGCGGTAGTGGAGACACTTCCCGCGGGGAAAGCCTCGACAAACTCGAAGGGCTGGGCTTTCCCGGAAGCTTTCTTGTAGCCGTTGGACATCATCGGCTGCAAATTCGCCGGCAGAGGTTGCACGAACGTCGTTCGTTGCATATCCAGCGGCGTGTAAATATTGTCTTGCACATATTGTTCGAACGGCTTACCGGAAACGCGTTGCACGATGTAGCCGGCAAGCGCGGTCGCGTAGTTCGAATAGGCCGGGATCACACCCGGAGGAAAAATGCGGTCGGGAACATGGTTTTTTAGGAACCGATCCAGCGGGTACATGTGCTGCGCGTCTGCGACGAAGAGGTCGCGGCCCACTTCTTCAAAACCGGCGGTGTGGGTCATGATGTTGTTTAGAGTGATCGGTTTTACGTAGGCGGTCGGAATCTTAAAATCGAGATATTCGTTAACGTCTTTATCCAGATCGAGCTTGCCCTGCTCGGCAAGCTGCATCACCGACGTCCACGTGAAAAGTTTGGAGATCGAGCCCGGCCGGAAGAGCGTCGCATCCGCAGTGACGGGCGTACGTTTCTCAACGTCAGAGTAGCCATAGCCCTTGGCGAAAATCACTTTGCCGTCTTTCACTACCGAAATCACTGCGCCAGCGATGTCCTCACGTTCCAGCTGCGACGGCATCATGCCGTCAAGAAATGCCTCGAGGTCCGTGCCCGTTAGTTCGTGCTGCGCCGCCCCGGCAGGAACGAGTTGCTTTTCGGCTGGCGCCGGTGCTTTGGCCGCGGTGGATGGCGCCGTCTCCTTTCTCGTCTGTGCCGACACGCTGACCAACATCAGGCCAGCAATCGCCAACGAGAACAGACCGCTCACTCGACTTAATTTGCTCATCAATCCCCCTGAACCGCTCTAGTTCGTCCAGATTCGATCGTTTGTAATTTGGTTCGCCCTCGCGCGAAGTTTTAGTCGCGCCCACCGCTCGGTTTTGTTCCGCTCAGAACGTCAAACGCAATCCGACTTGCCCTTCCCGGCCAGGTAAATGCTGGGAAACACTGCGAAAGGTCGCAGGCTCAGACTGTTGAATTTGAATGGCGGCAGGGTTGTCATTGTTAAGGAGGTTGAAAAATTCGAACAGACCCTGGATTTTGAAGCGATCGCCGATGATCCAGGTTTTCGCTACACGTAGGTCCATATTGACGAAGGGTGGTGCGGAGAAGGCATTACGGCCAGTTTTTAGGTCGCGACCATTAAAAGTACCGTTAGCATCCACATCGACAGGTGTGGTTGCGGAAACGGTATAGCGGAAACCGCTTTGCGCTCGGAACAAACTGCTGATTTGGATCTTCCAGGGGAGTTCCACGAGGCCATGGAGTTCGAAGGTGTGACGAAGAGCGAAATCGGAAGGTCCGCTGTCGAGTTTGGCTCCGTCGTAGAAAGTACCCTGCTTGGGAACGAATGCGCCGTTACACGCCGTAAAAGCACCGTTCGCATTCGTTTGGCCGGCACACGAACCGGAGCCTGGATCGGTAACAAGGGGTATAATCCCGCGGAAACTGTCCGTCGGGTATGCGTTGCCACCGCCAATTGCGCCGGTACCCAAGTTGGAGCCTAGTGCGTCATCATGCTCGGAAACATACGCATAACTGCCGCCAAGAGTGAATCGCTTGTGCATGCGTTTGTCAAAAGACAGAATTCCAGCATCGTAAATGCCCGAATACCACGGACCGAAACCGTTGACTTGGACTGGTGGGGTGAGCTGAGTGACGCGCGCGTCAAAGGGGACATTTGTCTGGCGAACGCCTAGGATATTTTCGATTGCCTTGTGGTAGTAGTCCACAGACACAACCCAGTCTTCGCTCAGTTGACGCTGAACGCCCAGCGTGTAGCTGCGCGTGTAGGGAGTGGCGAAACTTGGATCAATGGTGACCGGAAAGCTCCCGGGCGTTAGGACGTCGAACGAGAGTGTGCCAAACGGTCCCCATTTCCAGAAACCAGCTGGCTTGCCGATTGCGGCGTCAGCTGCAGTAAGGAACTGATCCGGAGAGAGGCCGGACAGTTGTTGAACGTTGCCCATATTCACCGGCACATTCGCAGGAATCGGCATGGTTCCAATATTGTTGAGATGGTCAATACCATAAAGAGTTGAGGTGTCTCCCGGAATAACGCCAGCGAACGGGCACGTGGCTCCAGCCGCCGCAATCTGTGCATCCGTCAGCGAAGTCGAATTGCACACGCCGAATAGCGCCGGGGCGATTGTAGGTACGCCGAAGAACAAACGGGGAAAAGAGAGCGGCTGTTCCAGGCGGATATCCGCCCCTCCGAACCCAGGAATATCACGAACCAGGCCAAGGCGGAAGTGATCATAGAAGAGTCCAAAACTTCCGCGGACGACCGTTTTCGGGGTGGCGGACCAGGCAAAACCGACTCGCGGAGAAATGTTGTCCGTTTTATTGAACGCAGAATCGTAGTCCCATCGAATCCCGCCATTCAGAGTTAAGGTGTGGGTCACTTTCCAGTCGTCCTGCATCCAGAGGCCGTCGTAGTTGTTGCGTAGCTTAATTGTGTTCGCTTCCGGAGTGAGTCCTCCGATGGTGAGAAGGAGGAAGAATCCAGCATCAACTGGCCCAAATTGTTCGTAGTCGGCCTGCGTAGCAAAGAGTTGATTTTGCACACCGTTTGCTTCAACGCCGTCCACTTGGGTTCGCTCGAAGTCCCAGCCGAACTTGAAGGTATGGCGTCCAACGGTCTTGGCGAGGCTGGCACCAAAGGTCGCGTACTTTTGATCGATACGAGAAGGCGTAAACGTAGCGCCGAACTCCGGCGTCGCCAGGTCGCCGAAAACTCCGCCTGTATCGAAACCGCTGAAGATGTTGAATATTGTATCGGGGCCAGCCTCAGGATGCGCTGCGCTCGTCAAGCTGGGTTCCCGGCGGTATTGTCCGCGCAGACTGAGGATAAATGGACTGCTGGAATTGCCAAAGGCAACCGTGTCGCTGAAGCCGAGGAGCAGGTTGCGGTCACCGAGGTTGGTGCGTGTAGAAGGAAGACTGGTTGAAAGAGAAAGCGGATTGGTGCTGTTGACGTGAACGTTCGTGTAGTTCATCTGCTCTGTGAAATGATGCTTGCCTAACACCTGATCAAACTTGGCGAATGCCCGGACCTCGCGGTCAGTAGTGGGTTCGTTGAACGATAGTTCCTTGTCGAGAATGAATTGTGGCGTGTTAGGTGGAGAAACGAAATTGATCTGGCGATTTTCGTGGATGCCCTCGGCGGAGGCGAACCAGAAAGCCTTGTCCTTGACCATGGCACCACCTGCAGCGGCGTCGTAATCCCAGCGCAGAAGATATGGCACATTGCTGTCGCCTGGTATGTCAGAGCTATCGAAGACGCTGTTTCGATGATAGACGGATGCAAGGCCATGCAGGTCATTCCCTCCCGATTTGGTAATGACGTTGACGACTCCGCCGGAGGAGTGGCCAAACTCAGCTTTGTATCCCGTGGTAATAACTTGAAATTCGGCGATAGTATCCTGGTTGAACTGTGCCGCCGGCCCACCCGCCAATTCGTTCTCATTAGGCAAGCCGTCAATTAAGAAACCGGCGTTATTGGCACGTTCGCCAAGTATAGGAGTTGCGTTGTCGCTGTTCTGATCCTCATGACGGTTGATGGCAACGCCAGGTACGAGCTGTAGCAGATCCAGATAGTTGCGGCCATTCAAAGGCATGTTCTCAATTTGCTGCGGAACGATGGTGGCACCCGACGAAGAGGATGTAGTGTCCAACAGCGGAATCTCAGCCGATACTTCGACCCGCTCCTGCACTTTGCCAACTTCCAGCTTTACATCAAAATTGAAAGTGCGATTCAGCGTCAGCTCTAATCCTTCATAGACTCGAGTTGCGAAACCATCGTGCGTGACCGTTAATTTGTAGGTGCCAGCGGGCAAGGCGGGGATTTGGTATGCGCCGTTGGCATCGCTTACGACGGTCCGGGTCACTGCGGCCGTTGAACCCTCGGCGCGCACCTGTGCCCCAGAAACCGCAAGCCCCTGCTTGTCAGTCACCGTGCCCTCAATGGTCGAGGTCGTCTGCGCGCACAGAGTTGGTACCAGTGCGAATAAACCCAGAAGCAGCGCAATCACCGAAGCGAAATGGAATTTGCGAAGTACATCGCAGCGAAAGTACGCGGTCATTGTTTCCTCCACCATTCGAAAAATCCCCTGGTTCAACCTACAAAACACTTCATTCCACTGATTCGCTGCCGTTTGACGGGCTATACCAGCGATGATCAGCGCGATCTTCCTCTTCACTTCGGCGAAGCAATTCCAAAGAGCGCACTGTCTGCGTATGCGCGCAGGCAATCAAAATCGTCCCAATCAAGCTCATAGGAGCGACGTAAGATCCGCCGAAGGAAGGGCTGGCAACGGACGCAATACAACTGTCGTCGCAAATGTGTGCGACGGGCGATGTTTCGCTGTCTGTGATTCCGAAGGTCGGCACACCGAGCTTTTTGGCGCGAAGAGCGGCCTCCACCGTATCGCGCAGGCATTGCCCAAAGCTGATCGCGATAAGCAGATCCTGCCGGCCGAGACTCCTGACACGTCGTTGCACATTACCCGTGCTGCCGACCGGCGCCTCGGCATTAAATCCAAGCGTCATCAGCCCGTAGCCCAAATGCCAGCTCAATCCGGCGGCCAGATCAATTCCCACGATCAGGATTCTGTGCGCTCGCTTCACGCGTTTGGACAACTCAATGATTTTTTCCGCATTCACCGAGGATTGGAGCGCCTGAAGATTGCGAAGATCCATTTCCATGCCCTGCCGGATGCGATCCGTTACCGTGCGTTTTTCCCTTGAGGCAGCCTTCAGCACTGCATACGGGGTGATTTGCGTAACAAAATGCGCCCGCAAATCGGCAGTGAACTCAGCGTACTTGTTGTAGCCAAGAGCCTGAATGGTACGAACAATTGTGGCGGCATCAACGTCGTACCGCTTGGCGAGTTCTCGCGAAGACAGGAAAAAAGTATCCTCGGGATTCTCCAAAATTAATCGCAGCAGCTTTCTCCGGCTGGGATTTAGTTTTTCTCCCGCCGAGGCGAAACGCTTCTCGAGCGTGGTTGGTCCCTGCCGCGGCTCAGCGGGCTGGCTTGCGTTCGAGAGACGGATTCGATTCGTTCGAGTCAGGTACAAACCCCAAATACGGCCGCGCTGCAGGGCGCCAGCACGAAATCTGGGTTAAGCGAATACAACGTTTGTTGCACATTGTCAAGAGCTTTCAATATTTGTTGCATGAGATTCGGTTGCGGATATATCGTTGCGGGTTCAAGAAAGAGTCTTGTAGTTCGGCCGCACAGGCAATATGCGCGCATCGAATGATCGGTTCACGAAGCTGCGTCATATCCGCCAACGATAAGTGCGCGCAAGAACGAAAAAAAGGCGGCCTCAATCGAAGCCGCCCCATGCGATTGGATGTTTAGCTCAGCACCTGAGCTAAAAGTCGAAGCGAATCCCCACCTGGCCTTCGCGGCCCGGCAAATACTGTTGAACCGCTCCGATTCCAGGTTGTCCCCCCTGCGACTGAAATACGTTGCAATTGGGCATGCCGGGCGGGCAACCCGGCTCCAATCCGTTTACCGCCGCCGGGTTGTCGCGGTTGAAGAGATTGAACATTTCGAAGAGAACTTGAGCCTTGACGCGTTCACCGATGGTGAATCGCTTGGCAATCCGCAGGTCCATGTTCACAAAGGGAGGTGCAGTCTGAGTGTTGCGTGCGTATAGTGCCCCTTGTCCATCGAAGTGGAGTCCTGCGCCGTTAAAAAGACCGTCTCCATCAAAGTCCGGACCGCCGTTCGCCGGCGAGACGCCAAAATGGAAACCACTCTGGGCGCGGAAAATTCCGGATGCTTCAACTTTCCACGGCAATTGAACGATTGTGTGAACGAGGAACGTGTGGTCTAGCGACAAATCTGACGGGCCCTGATCGATTTTTGCGCCGTTGTAGAAGGTTCCCGCCTTTGGAACCGGGTTTCCAATGCTGTTGATGAAAGGTCCATTGGCGTTGGTCTGTCCCGTATTCGAATCCGTCGCTAAAGGCACTTTACCCACGAAACTGTCGGAAAGCCCGCTGATAGCAAGGAAGTTGACACCTTCCCCGGTCTGAATCTCAGAGGCGAGCGTTGAGTTAAGAACATCATCTATCGCATGCGCGTAGGTGTAGCTGGCTTGAACGGTGAACCGATGCGACATGCGCTTTTGAAAGCCGATCGTAAACCCGTCGTAAGTTCCAGATCCCCAGGGGCCGAAGCTCTCAATGCGCTTTGGGCCGGTGCCCGGCACAAGTTCATTCGCGAAACCTGGCATGCGCGCTTCAAAAGCGAGATTGGTGGCGCGGACAGTCGTAATGTCTTCTATATTCTTGTGGTAGTAGTCCAGAGTCAAAACCATGTCGTTCCCGATTTGCCGCTGCAGACCGACGTGGTAGTTCAGTGTGTAAGGGACTTTGAAACCGGGATCCACGCTGATGGGGACCTGTCCCGCGGTTCCGTTGATGCCCCCGATCGTAGTGAGATTTCCGAATGGGTCCCAGGACCAGTAATTGGCCGGTACCGTAATGGAAGCATCGGATCCGGCGAGATTCGCCACAGCTGCATCGGCTGCGGCGAGAAACTGATCCGGAGTAAACCCTGTTAATTGCTGAATGTTGGCCATGTTCACCACGGTGTTTGCAGGAATAGGGGCGTGGCCCGGCGCAACGATGCTGTTGAGATAATCGGTGCCATAGAGAGTTGTCCCGAGTCCGTTCGGACAAGTCGCTCCCGCGGCCTGAACCTGCGCTTCGGTCATCACGTTGGCGACGCAGACCGTGGGGCGCCCGAGTGTTTGGAAAAGACTGGTTAGCGTCGTAGGATTCCCGTAGAAAAGACGCGGAAAAGACAAAAGACGTTCGCGCTGAATATTCGCGCCGCCGAATCCTGGGATGTCTCGAGCGACGCCCGCGCGGAATTGATCGTAGAAAACACCGAAGCTGGCGTTGACGACAGTTCGTGAGTCTGGCGACCATGCAACGCCAATGCGCGGCGAAAAATCCTTTTTGTTGGGAAACGTCGAATCATAGTCCCAGCGCAGACCGGCATTGAGAGTGATTTTGGGAGTAAGTTTCCAGTCGTCCTGGACAAATACGCCGTTATAGTTATTATGCACCTTCACGAGATTGTCTTGGGCCATCGCTCCGCCTTGCAGCGTAATCAGGTTTATGCCTGAATTGATTGGCCCAAACGAATTGAAATCATCGATCGTTGCGAAGAGCTGCGTGAAAAAGTTGTTCGGCTCTGCCCCGTTCACGTTGGTATGCTCGTAATCCCAGCCAAACTTGATGAGATGGTGGCCAAACTGTTTGCTGAGATTCGTTCCCGTCGAGTAATACTCCTGATGGAACGTAAAAGAATTGTATCCAGGACCGAAAGAGGCCTGCCC
The DNA here is from genome assembly GCA_963732135.1 of uncultured Acidobacteriota bacterium. GTDB lineage: Bacteria > Acidobacteriota > Terriglobia > Acidiferrales > UBA7541 > Acidiferrum. Next base: position 936,371 of record CAVSYC010000003.1, on the reverse strand, counting down.
TTGATCTCCAAACTCGTCGCCGCTCGTGTAGGTTGAAAAAAGGTTAAACAGCGTATTTGGAACGCCCGCATCAGGATGCGATGGACTCTGGCGAGTAGGATTTCCGCGATACTGAAAGTAGCTGTTAAGGATCCAAGCGTTGGACGTGTCGCCAAGTGTCCAAAGGTCGGAAAATCCGAGCATCAAAGTTCGGCCATCGAGGTTGTAGCGCGTGTCGGGAAGGTTTAGCGAAGCCGTAAGCGGTAGGTAATCGGTGATGTGGTTATTTGTATAGTTGAATTGCTGGCTCAGGCGGTGGCGGCCCAAATTCTCTTCCACCTTGAGACGCTCGCGAGTCGTATAGGTTAGCGAATGTTTGTTGAAGGGTGTCTCGAAGGCAATCAAGCTCGAGGGCAAGTTCGGGTTGAAAATGAAATTCAGATCGCGGCTTTCCAATAGACGTTCCGCCGAACCGAAAAAAAAGACCTTGTTCTTAACGATCGGGCCCCCCACGTATGCAGTCGGATCCCAACGAGAAAGGAAGGGCGCGCCGGTGGTGGCATCCGGAATGTTATTGGAATCGAACGCACTGCTCCGGTAAAAGAGCGATAAGCCGCCGTGCCAATCGTTCGTTCCACCTCGCGTTACAACGTTGATGATACCCCCTGAGGCGTGACCGAATTCTGCCTTATAACCGCCCGTTACAACTTGAAATTCGAGAATTGAGTCCTGGTTGAACTGCGCGGAAGGGCCGCCATTGAAGTTGTCGCGGTTCGGCATTCCGTCGATCAGATAGAGAGCATTGCCGCCGCGCTCGCCGAGAATCGGTGTCGAATTGTCGCCGGCCGGGTCATTCTGCCGATTGAGGGCAACTCCAGGCACGAGTTGCAACAGATCCAGATAGTTCCTGCCATTGATCGGCATATCTTCGATTTCTTGGGTCGTAATTGTGCTCCCCGTAGAAGAAATAGTCGGCTCCAGCAGCGGTACAGCGGAACTGACCTCGACTGTCTGACTCATCGAACCGACCTGGAGCGAAATGTCGTAAACCAGCGTGCGGTTGAGAGTAACTTCCAGATCCTTGACGAGTTCCGTCTGAAATCCGTCTTTTGACGCCTTAATTTCGTAAATCCCCGGCGGAAGCGCAGTGAGATGGTACGTTCCGTCGGCTTCCGTTGTCGCACTGCGATCGATGGCAAGCTCGGTACTGGAAACGCGCACCTCGGCACCCGCGACGGCCAAACCCTGCTTGTCTCGCACCGTCCCGGTAATCGTCGACGTCGTTTGTGCCGCCAAACTGGTCACGAAGAACGCGGAAAAGACGAGCACGCACAAAACAAACGCTCGCAGCGGCCGGAATACCTCAAATAATCTGATCGAGCACTTCTGAATCGGTTCTCTCTGACCCAGCATGATGCCTCCTATTGCGTTCCGAAAAACTCCGCACCACAGCGTCCGATTTATTTTACGGAGGGGTGGCTGGTTTTATGCAACAGGCGTTGCACAGCGTCGCGACGCCGGGCGCCAGCACGAAATCTGGGTTAAGCGAATACAACGTTTGTTGCACACTGTCAAGAGCTTTCAATATTTGTTGCACCTGATTCCCGTTTTTCCGGTAATGGCACCGGCGAAGCGCCACCCCGGCCGCTCCGTTCCGTGCAACAAATAGTGAATATCCTTGACTTGGTGCAACATCTGTTGTATTCCCCTATCGCACGCGCCCGGAGCGCGCTAGGAGTTGCGTGACAACATTCGACAGAGGCGCAGGCCCGCTGCACCGCTCAGGCAATCCTTCGACTCTGGGCACCGAGAGCGAACAGGCAAATCAACTGCGCCGAATTCTCGGCATGTCGGATCTGGTACTGATGATCATAGGTACGGTCATCGGCTCCGGAATATTTCTTGTCCCAGGCGTGGTGTTGCGAGCAGTTGGAAATTCCGTGCCGCTAGCGTTAATGGTTTGGCTGGTCGGCGGAGTTCTTTCGCTTCTGGGCGCGCTGACTTATGGCGAACTCAGCGCGATGAAGCCGCAAGCGGGCGGCCTCTACGTTTACATCCGCGATTGTTTCGGACCGTTCCCTGCTTTTCTCTTCGGCTGGACCATGTTCTTCGTGATCAGTGCCGGATCGGTCGCAACTCTGGCGGTCGCCTTTGGCAACTATTTCGGAGAGTTCGTTCGACTCTCGCCGTTGCAGATCAAAATCGTGGCGATACTCATGATCTCTGTAATCACCGTGGTCAACGTATTGGGAACTCGCCAGAGCGCAAACTTGCTGAACATAACCTCAGCGATCAAGGTCGGTGCCATTCTCTCGTTCGGCGCGCTGCTTCTCTGGCGCGGAACACATTCCGTATTCGGCGATGCAAATCAGGCGATGGGCCAAACTCCAGGAATTGTGGGATTCGGATTGGCAATGATCAGCGTGCTGTGGGCTTATGAGGGCTGGCAGTATGTCACTTACACAGCCGGAGAGACGGTCAATCCGCAACGAGTTTTCCCGCTCGCTTTTTTGATTGGAACGACAGCCTTGATCGCAATCTACATTTTCGCGAATCTCGGTTACGTCGCCGCGCTTGGAGCATCGGGTGTCGCCGGATCGACGCGTGTAGCGGCGTCCGCTTTGGGACTGGTGGTCAGCCACGGCGCGGGCAAACTCGTGGCTATTGCCATCCTGATCTCCATGTTCAGTGCGGCGAATGCAATCACGCTGAACGCTCCACGGGTCTATTATGCAATGGCTAAGGACCGGCTCTTTTTCGAATCCCTTTCGCGGGTTCATCCTAAATTCAGGACTCCTGCTCTGGCCGTTTGCGCCGCCGCAATCTGGTCCGCAGTGCTGGCTGCCAGCGGAACGTTCGAACAACTTCTGACGTACGTCGTTTTTATCGGATGGATGTTTTATGCCCTTGCGGCGGCAAGCGTTTTCATTTACCGCAAACGCTTTCCGGACCTGCTCCGTCCTTATCGAGTTCCCGGCTATCCATTCACTCCGGCCCTTTTCATTCTTGCGGCGCTGGCGTTAGTGGCCAATACGATTGTGACGCAGCCAATGAAGGCGGCGATTGGATTGGGAATCGTTTTCTTGGGCGCTCCCGCGTATCTGCTATGGAGACGCAGCGGCGAAAATCCGGATAACGCAAGTCCGGATAAAAGGACCCTTGCTGAAAATGCTTGAAGCGCCCGCATCCATCCGGGAATCGGCAATCCTGATCCGTCCGCCGCAGGAGACCCGCGAGATGCGCTTCGGCGTGGACTTACAGAAGCAAGTCTGGGGCTACGCCGAAATCGATACCGTGCCCGATCAAATGTTTATTGTCGCAAGAGAATCCGGCGGACAGGTCTTGTTCGCATTCGACCAGGAAAAACCCATCGGCTTCGCACTAGCGTTCGCAGCGGTAGATGAAGGAACGATCTATCTTCATTCCCACATGGTCGGCGTCGTGCCCGGCTACCAGGACAAAGGTGTTGGCAGGCTGCTGAAGCTTGCGCAACGTGACGACGCCATTGCCCGCGGAATAAATCTGATCGAATGGACTTTCGATCCCCTGCAACTCAGGAACGCTCATTTCAATCTGGTGCGGCTCGGTGCAGTTGTCCGTCGCTACATTCCGAACTTGTATGGCCGGACGTCAAGCCCACTACATGGAGGCTTGCCGACCGACCGATTAGTGGCGGAATGGTGGATTCAATCAACCAGAGTGGCGGACATTCTGAGTGGCAAGAGCGTCACCGCCGCATCAAACGCAGTTCGCATTTCCCTGCCCTCGAAGATTCGGGAAATTTGCGTCGCCGATGTGCAAGAAGCGGAAAAAATTCAACAACGAGTTTGTGAAGAATTCGAACACCGATTCGCCGAAGGCCGCTCCGCGATTGGATTCGAACTTGACGAGAAACAAAGCAGCTACATCCTGGAGCCTTATGAAGATTGAATCCATCGTACTTCGTGAAATCCGTATGCGGCTGAAGTCTCCGTTTGAAACAAGTTTCGGTACAGTGCAGGACCGGCGAATTGTGTTGGTCGAGGTTGTGGCCGACGGTGTGAGCGGCTGGGGCGAGGTTACTGCCGGCGAGACTCCCGCCTACAACCCGGAAACGACAGACACCGCCTGGCACGTGCTTGCCGATTTCCTTGCTCCCCGCCTGGCAGGCAAGAGTGTTTCTAAGTCATCGGAGCTACCGGCGCTGATGAGTCAAATTCGCGGCCACGAAATGGCCAAAAGTGGCATTGAAAACGCTCTCTGGGATGCGGAAGCGCAATTGCGAGGCGTACCTCTCTACAAACATTTGGGTGGCACGATCGAAGAAATCGCATGTGGTGTCTCGCTTGGTATTCGCGAGGACCCCGAATCGCTGGTCAGAAAAGTGGAAGAGGAACTGCGTAGCGGTTACCAGCGAATCAAATTGAAGATAAAGCCCGGCAAGGATTACCAGTTCGTGGCCGCCGTGCGCAAGCGATTCCCGCAGATCCGGCTCTCTGTTGACGCTAATTCCGCTTATACCCTGGATGATGCTGAACACCTGAAGAGCCTCGATGAATTCGACCTGCTGATGATGGAACAGCCGCTAAACTGGGATGACATACATGCGCATTCCAAACTACAGGCACAGATTAAGACCGCAATTTGTCTGGACGAATGTATTCACAACACGCGACATGCGCTTACGGCCATCGAATTAAAATCCTGCCGTATCATCAATATCAAATTGGGTCGTGTCAGCGGCCACACCGAAGCACGATTGATGCAAGAGGCGTGCCGCTCGCATGGAATTCCGGTTTGGTGTGGCGGAATGTTGGAATCGGGCATCGGCCGCGCTCATAACATCGCAATGTCCACCCTTCCCGGATTTTCTTTGCCCGGCGACGTTTCCGCGAGTCAGCGCTATTGGAGCGAGGACATCGTTGAGCCTGCAATCGAGGTTACAGCGAACGGCACCATCCATGTGCCGAAGACGCCCGGGCTTGGCTACGTCGTCAAACGCGAGCTCGTTGAAAAACTTACCGTGCGTCGCAGCGTTTTCTCGACGGGCGCACAGCGAGCTAAGGCGACTCTAAGTCACGAGGAAACTGATGAACAAAAAGCGGCGATTTAGTTCGGCTCTGCTTGGAAGCCTGCTGACATGCGCAGCCCTGGCAATCAGTTTATCCATCGCTTGTTCGCGTTCTTTGGCTGACGACAGCGCCCCGAACATTCCTGCGCGCAAAGACTATGCCGCAATCGCTGAAACTCTGAAGCCATTCATCGAGCGGGAAATGGCGGAAAAAGGATTGCCCGGTCTATCGATTGCCATCATCGATGATCAGCAGATTGTCTGGGCGCAAGGATTTGGAATGGCCGACCCAACCGAGCGGAAGCCGGCTACCGCTCAGACTGTCTATCGAATCGGTTCGGTTTCGAAGCTGTTCACTGACATAGGGATCATGCAGCTGGTCGAGCGTGGCGAGCTCAATCTGGACGCTCCCATCACCGACTACCTTCCTGATTTCCGGCCGCGCAATCCATTCGGCACTCCCATTACATTGCGGCAGTTAATGTCCCACCGCTCTGGCCTTTTGCGCGAGCCTCCGGTAGGAAATTATTTTGAAACTACAGAGCCATCGCTCGCGGCAACGGTTCGTAGCTTGAACGATACCGAGCTCGTTTTCGCTCCCAATACTCATACCAAATATTCCAATGCTGCGATTGCAGTGGTTGGCTACTTGCTCGAAGCGCGAAGCCATCAGCCGTTTGCAAAATATTTGAAGAGTTTCGTCCTGGACCGCATGGGGCTACTGCACAGCTCGTTCGAACCCGACCCAAATCTCATTGCGAATCTTGCGAAAGCTCAAATGTGGACTTATGACGGACTTACATTTAACGCCCCCACATTCCAGCTCGGAATGGCGCCCGCCGGAAGCATGTATTCGACGGTGACCGACCTCGGACACTTTCTCAGCGTGTTGGTGGCGCATGGCCAAACAAACAGCGGCGCTCTCTTAAAGCCCGAAACGATTGAACAAATGTGGTCGCCGCAATTTCCAAATCCAGAAGGTCACGGCTTTGGACTCGGATTCATGGTGCGCTCCGTTGAAGGGCATCGGCTGGTTGGGCACGGCGGCGCGATCTACGGCTTCGCCACAACTTTGGACCTGCTGCCCGAGGAAAAAGTCGGTGTTGTTGTGACGGCTACCAAAGACGCCGCCAATGCTGTTACCGAGCGCATAGGCGAGGAGGCTCTGAAACTGGTTCTGGCTCAGCGCGCGGATAAACCATTGACTCTTCCCCCGCCAACGAGCGCGGTTTCCGCGGAACTTGGTCGTTCTCTGGTCGGACGCTACAAAGACGGCGACGATGCGCTTGACATGACATACGTGGACGGGCGGCTAAGTTTGCTCCGGGCGTCGGGCGGCGAGCAAGCAGAGCTCCGTAAACTTGGCGAGGACTTGCTCGTGGATGGCGTCACAGGCTACGGAATAAAAGTCGTACCCGCCGCAAACGGGATACAGGTTGGATCGAAAACTTTGCCGAAGATATCCACTCCAAAGCCGGATGAGGACGGCGCGAAATTCCGCGGCTTGATTGGCGAATATGGATGGGATCACGACATTCTTTGCGTTTTCGAAAAGGACCATCAACTAAACGTACTAATCGAATGGTTCGAATTCGACCGGTTGACGCAAGTCTCGGACGATGTTTTTAATTTTCCATCGCACGGACTCTATGACGGTGAGAAAGCCGTCTTTACCCGCGACGCCACGGGCAACGCCACGCAGGTCAAAGTCAGTGGCGTAGTCTTTAAGCGCCGTCCCATCGGCGGAATCACCGGCGGCGTTTTTCGAATTCCACCCGTTAAGAATTTCGCCGAGCTTCGCAAACAGGCGCTCGCGGACCATCCACCAGCGGAAGCCGGCGAATTCCGCAAGGCCGATCTGATAGAGCTGTCGACACTAAACCCTGCCATCAAGCTCGATATCCGCTACGCGACGGCCAACAATTTCCTCGGCACGCCGGTCTATTCGCAGCCGCGCGCGTTCCTGCAGCGGCCAGCAGCCGAAGCCCTCTTGCGCGTGCAAAAAAACCTGAGGGAATTGGGCTACGGACTGCTGATTCATGACGCCTACCGGCCGTGGTACGTGACAAAAATATTCTGGGACGCTACTCCCGACGACAAAAAGATTTTTGTCGCCGACCCATCCCAGGGCTCGCGCCACAACCGCGGTTGCGCCGTGGACTTGAGTCTTTACGAACTCGTCTCTGGAAAACCGGTGGAGATGGTCGGCGTCTATGACGAGATGTCAGAACGCTCCTACGCCGCGTATCCGGGCGGCACTTCCCTGCAGCGCTGGCATCGCGAACTTCTGCGGCGTGCGATGGAAGAGCAGGGTTTTCTGGTCTACCCATTCGAATGGTGGCATTTCGATTACGGCGATTGGAAAAAATATCCGATTTTGAATTTGACGTTCGAACAACTTTCGCCACACGGAAATTCCTGATCGAAGCTGGTTTCGGTTTTTGGGGGATTGGCGAGAATCTGCAAAGGGTAGCAATAATTTTCACGGGAGCATTTGCATGAAAATGACCAACGCCGCAAGACTGAGTGCAATCTGTTTGACCACAATTCTATTTGCGTGCTGCGGGCCTGAAGGACGAGCACAGGACCGCGCAACACTCGAACAACGTATCAAGCGAATTATGGACCGGCCAGAATTTGCGCACTCCCGGTTCGGCATCAAGTTTATTGCGGCCGACGGCGGAGATGTGGTCTATGAACTCAATCCACCGCAATTGTTCGTGCCGGGCTCTACCACCAAGTTGCTTTCCGCGGGTACTACGCTCGAACTTTTGGGCGGCGGCTATCGCTTTCACACCAAAATTTATGCCACCGGACCCATCAAGAAAGACGGCACGCTTCAGGGTGACCTCGTGCTGGTCGCGAGCGGAGACTTGGATCTCTCCAACCGCATCCAGCCCGACGGTAGTCTGGCGTTCGAAGACGAAGATCACTCCTACGGCGGACCAGACAGCAAAGGACTCGCCGGTGACCCGCTGCTGGTGATCCACGAGCTAGCACGCCAAGTCGCTGCAAAGGGTATCAAGAAAATTAAAGGCCGTGTGCTTGTGGATGTCACGCTATTCCCCGAAGGCGAACGCGAACTGGGGACTGGCGTGGTGATTTCTCCGATCGTGGTCAATGACAACCTGGTGGACGTCATCGTCAGTCCCGGAACCGCTGAAAACGCGCCGGCACAGCTGAAAGTTGCGCCTCAGACCGCTTATGTAACCATCATCAATCAAGCGACGACCGGGAAGGCCGGCTCCAATTCCACAATCAAATATGAAAACGAAAAGTTGAATCCGGATGGCACTCGAAGTGTTGCACTCACTGGAAGCGTACCGCTTGCAGGCAAGCCCGTGATGGCCTCGTATCCCGTCCCGGAACCATCCCGCTACGCGGCAACCGTCCTGATGGAAGCGCTCAAAGCGGAAGGCGTGGCCGCAACTCTGGCATCCCCGGCGGAACAGATCGATTTCAAGGCGCTCGCGGCAAAATATACGGCCGAAAACATGGTCGCCGAACACATTTCTCCGCCACTCAAAGAAGAAGTAAAAGTCACGCTGAAGGTCAGCCAGAATCTCCATGCCAGTTCCATGCCCTATCTTCTCGGAGCTCTGCTTGCTCATAAGGACAAGGAAATCGATCAGGCAGGTTTTGATCTCGAACATGATTTTCTTACCAAGGCTGGGCTCGATTTAGGCGGAGCGGCGCAGAGCGATGGCGCCGGAGGTAACGCATATTTCTCTCCGGATTTTATGGTTCATTATCTTTCTTACATGTCGAAACAAAAGGATTACGCCGATTTTTATCGTGCTCTGCCAATCCTCGGAAAAGATGGCACGCTCGTAAAAATCCAGGTGAATTCCCCGGCTGCCGGACATGTTCATGCAAAAACCGGCACCTACGGCGTTTACGATGCGCTCAACAAAAAATTGATGGTTACTGGAAAAGGTCTGGCCGGATACATGGACACCGCGGACGGCAAACATCTCATTTTAGCCTTGTACGTAAATATGGTTTCCGTTCCGCGAGATGACCCGGACGCCACTCAGAAAATTGCGGGCGAGGCTCTGGGAGAAATTGCGGCGGCAGCTTACGACGCCATGCCAGCTGCGGCGCAGCCCGCACCTTCGGCAAGCAACGAATACGATGTAATCATCAAGCATGGCTCGATAGTCGACGGCTCAGGCAATCCCTGGGTGTCTGGTGACATCGCCATTCGCGGCGATCGCGTCGCCGCCATCGGCAGGCTTGACGATGCTCATGCCAAACGCGTGATAGACGCTACCGGCCTGGTCGTTTCGCCCGGATTCATCGACATGCTCGGCCAATCGGAGATCGCGCTCTTGATCGACAATCGCTCTCTGAGCAAGTTGGCTCAGGGAATCACGACGGAAATTACCGGCGAGGGCGGCTCGATCGCACCGCAAACCGACCTTACTCTGAAATCGCTTCAACCCGCCCTCGATCACTACAAGCTGAAGGTTGACTGGACAACTCTGGACGGCTATTTCAAGCACCTCGAGAAAACTGGCACGCCGCTCAACATCGGCACCTATGTTGGCTTGGGCCAGGTTCGCGAAGCGGTGCTCGGCGATGTGGATCGCGCTCCGACGCCCGCCGAACTGGAAAAAATGAAAGGCTTTGTCGACCAGGCTATGCGCGACGGCGCTTTTGGCGTTTCTACCGCGCTGATCTATCCGCCGGGGCACTACGCCAAGACCGAAGAACTGATCGAGTTGGCAAAGGTCGCTTCGCAATATGGGGGCATCTACGGAACACATATGCGCAGCGAAGGCCAGACCGAACCTCAAGCGGTCGCAGAGGCATTGCGGATCGGTCGCGAGGCGAATCTTCCCGTGGAGATTTTCCACCTGAAAGTTTCCGGCAAGACCCGCTGGGGCAACATGCCGAAACTCGTGGCCCAGATTCAGGCGGCACGCGACGCGGGACAAGATGTCACCGCTAATATGTACCCTTACGTCGCTGGAGGTACGGCGCTCGCTTCGAGTCTGCCGCCGTGGGTTGCCGATGGAGGCTTGGAGAAACTTCTTCAGCGTCTGCACGACCCCGCGATACGCGCCAAGATCAAGACGGAAATGGCGGCCGATCACCCCGAGTGGGAGAACCTTTTCTTTGACAGCGGCAATGGAGCCGGAGTGCTGGTCTCTGGCGTTGAAAATCCAGAACTGAAGAAATTCAACGGTAAGACAATCGCGCAGATCGCTGTTGCGCAGAAAAAATCTCAGCTGGACACGTTATTTGACTTCATCATCGCGGACAAAGGCCAGAGCGGCGCCCTCTATTTCATCGCGAACGAAAACGATCTTGTCTATGGCTTGAAGCAGCCCTGGACCAGTCTGTGCCTCGACGCCAGCGAGGGTTCTCTCGATGGCCCGCTCTACGAACCGCACACTCACCCACGTCAGTTCGGAGCCATGCCGCGCTTCATCGGACATTATGTCCGTGACCAGAAAATTCTGCCGCTGGAGCAGGGCATCCGTAAGATGACTTCCCTTCCCGCGCAACGGGAGCACCTGGTCGATCGCGGTTTGCTGAAGCAGGGCTACTTTGCCGACATCACCATCTTCGACCCGAAAACAATTCAGGACGTAGCGACCTACACCGAATCGGCACAGGTCTCAAAAGGCGTCAAATACGTTCTCGTAAATGGGCAGTTGGAATTTGAGGATGGCAAATTGACAGGCGTTACCTCGGGCCGTCCTTTGCGCGGCCCCGGATGGAAACAGGAACCGAGTGTAAATCACTAAAACGACTGAGGAGAACCTGCATGTTGGCGCCGGGTACCCCCACCCCTTTTTCTGTAACTGCAGATTCTAAAGAAGTTGCGCGAGTCATTTCACGTAACTGCCCTTTAGGGCCTGCGGCCCGCGAAAGCTCATGAAAATCACTTAGAGGTAAGATGATACGGGAGTTAGCGGTCCGAACCCTGGTCCAGATGGCCCATGCTTCTGCTTTTTGCGGGCTAAAAGAGCAAAGTCCGCACCTTAAAAGCGGATGATCTCACGGATTGCCGGAAATGTAAAGAAGAATTAGTTAACTAACTAGGTACGGTTCGAATCGCATCGCGCCATGGGCGAATAATAAGCACATGCGTCACCGTCCCGACTTCGGGTCCACGCTCGTACCAAAACCTACCTAAAGCATCCCGACCAAGAAGTAGGCCAAATCATGGTATCGGATTCGTTTGAAGGGATGAAGTATAAGTCTCCTGGACACGCCTGAAAAAAACCATGTGCCTGCCTTGGAGATAAGAGTGCGAATACCAACCAAGCCATTTTGGCAGAGATTCGGCTGCTTCGCCTTTATTCTGGCCGCGATCCTCGGCATCGGGCCGACCCCGAAGGCGTTTTCGGCGCGACAAGAAGCGGAAGCGGAGAAACACGGGCAACAGTCCGAGGCCAACAAGCAAACCAAGAAAGGTCGCCGGGCGGAAGCGGCAAATCGTTTACCAGCCACGCTGCGGCGCGATCCAGGAGACATCGCTTCGCTGGACCTGCTAAATGGCGAGGGCGGAGCGAAGGGAGCTCCGGATCCACACGCCGATTACACATTCATAAAGGAAGACCTGAACGGAACCTCGTCGAAGTTTTATGTGCGAGACAGCAACGGAGTGGAGTGGCTGGTGAAATTAGGCGCAGAGGCCAGACCGGAGACGGCGGCGACACGTTTGGTTTGGGCCATGGGCTACTTCACCGACGAGGATTATTTCTTGCCGCAGATTCACGTCCCGAGCCTGCCCAAGCTCCGGCGCAAAATGTTCGGAGCCTCGCGGAAAACGGGGATCGTCCGCAACGTGAGGCTGAAACGGCAAGGCGAAGGCAGCGAGAAACTCGCGGACTGGGATTGGTTCGAGAATCCTTTTGTGGGCACACGAGAACTTAACGGTCTGCGCACGCTCTTGGCGCTGATCAATGATTGGGATTTAACGACGGGAAACAACAAGGTATACGCAACGGACAACGAGCGGGAATACCTGGTCAGCGACCTTGGTGCGACCTTTGGAAAAACGGGATGGCCGCCGTCACATGTTCCGCTACTTCCGCATGCCACCAAGGGTGTGTTGAAAGATTACGAACATTCGAAGTTTATCCGGGTCGTGACAGGCGATGTCGTGACTTTCGAGATGCATACGAGCGCGCCGGGTTTTGTAAGAAGGTTCAAGCGAAAGTACTTTGACGAGTACAGGCAAGTCGAGCGGATCGAGCAAGGCATACCCGTTCGGGACGCCATATGGGTCGGAGACTTGCTGGCGCGGCTGAGGCCGCAGCAGATCCGTGACGCGTTTCGCGCCGCAGGTTATCAGCCAGCGGAGGTCGAAGGCTTCGCGAAAGTAGTCGAGAAGCGGATCGCGGCGCTAAATCAACTGAAACAGTGAGCGGGCGGAGACTGCATGCGCTAGTCGGCAGCGACTCGCTGCACTTCTGGCCTGCTGCTCTCGTTTTCAACGTGCGTCAATTCATCGCCGTGGTTTTCATTTTCCAGCTGGGCTTCAAGTGCCGCGAGCTGGGCGTCAATCTCTTTCTCAGCTTTCCGCTTGCGAATGACTTCTTCGCGATAGCGGCGCAGGAAGTAATCGATAGTTTCGACGCGGATTCGGATTGAGCCAGAGGGTTTGTTTTCGTCGAGATCTTTGAAGCAGAAATATGGAGTTCCCGACTGCTCGACAATACCTTCGACGACGCCGTAAATCGGTGCGTCGTGTCCGCACTTGAAGCTGGAAATTTCGAGCGCGACGAGATTGGGATGACGCGCGGTGAACTTCGCAGCCCAGACCTTGTGATTGGTGCTGCATGAGTATGAGTTCTTCCACGCGTCAGTGATGTCGAGTGGGCTGCTGATCACACCCGCACGCACTTCATCGCCAAAGAGTCTTTCGAGCATGTCTTCGTCGATTGGGAGAGTGTTCTGCGAAAAAATGGGATAGCCGAGCTTCTGAAACTCATCCAGAATCTCATGGTTCAGACCAGGATCGTGGTGATAGGGACGTCCCAGCATGACGATGCCGATGCGGTCTTCTTGCTCCAGTTGATCAAGGACCTGACGGGCGCGGTTGCGGATGCCAGTTTCGTATTCTTTCAGTGCCGCAAATCCAGATTCGACGGCGCGATCGTTTTCCTCAAGAGATAGACCGAGTACGGTTTGCCACGCCTGCAGCATTTGATGGGCGAATAGCTTGCGGTCGGCGAAATTAAGCACCGGGTCGATATATTTCAGATTGTTCTCGGCGAAGACATCGTTTTCTTTCGTGAAGGCCGCTTTCACGGTTTCTGGCGTTGCAGTCACCGTGGGGCAGGCATTTGTTCCGACGACTTTAAGCAACGACGTATGCAAAACGTCGTACATGGGGAAGAAGATGGCGTCGAGCGGCTTTTTGCGATGCTTTTCCTGAATGAGGTTGTAAACGTGCGAAATTCCGATCTTCGCGGGGAAGCACGGGTCGATGGCGCCGCGGCTCGCCCCCGCACGATAGAGCTCCGAGCTTGTGTAGTCGGAATAAATAATATTTTCCGGCTGCAGGCCCAAGCTTTCAAAGTAGGCGTTGAATAAAGGCGCGTAGGTGTAGATGTTTAGTACCCGCGGAATGCCGATGCGAAGTTTGCTGCGATTTTGCATGAGGGCGACGCGTTCTTTTGTTGCTTTGGTCCATGCGCGCGCGGGAATTGGGTCAGCAACCTTTTTCGCGTTTGTGGGACGAAAGACTTCTTTCGAGGCCATGTCGACGAAATTCGGATGCTGCTCGCGGAGTTGGTCCAGTCCGGCCTTGATGTCTTTCATTTCGTTCACGTCTTCTACAGTTCCCTTTTCGCAGGTAGCGATGATCAAGCGCTGCTCGCCTTTCATCAGGGGTACTTTGGTGACGCGCTGAATGGGAACGAAGTTCTGGACCGGTTCCGTTCGAACGTCGATAAAAGTACGTAAACAATTGTTTTTGCAGAAATTGCAACGCGTGGCTTCGTTGCGCGTGGTGCGGTACTCAATCTTGCGGACCGAGTCCAAGCCGATAAAAGTAGTCTGTTGGCCGTTGCGCCAGAGACGCAACGCTTCCTGAGCTGCGCCAATGGCGCCTGACTCTCCGCAGTGCTCGTGTACGATGATTTCCGGCCGCATGCCGGTGGCGCGAAAACTATTGCGGATAAAATCGACTTCTGCTTTTACGACCGCAAGATTGTTTTGCGTTCCTCCCTGCAAAACGAAACGTGTGCCTAACGCCGCAAGATTCGGGATGCTGGCGACATAGAGAAACACATTCTTTGGCAGCACTGCGGCGAGGCCGGCGAGAATTTCTTCCGCCTGCCAGCCCTGACGCTGAAAGTTCACGATATCGGATTGCATGAACACGGCGCAGCCATATCCGAAGACCGGCATGGCTTGGGCGGAAAAGGCCAAGTCGGCATATTGATTTACGTTCAGCCCAAAACCTTCCGCGGTGGACTGGAGAAAGTATCCATTTCCAGCCGAGCATTGGGTATTCAACTTGAAATCTTTCACACGGCCGTTGTGCAGAATGATGATTTTGATGTCCTGGCCGCCCACGTCGACGATCACATGCGGATCGTCATAGAACTTCAGCGCGGATTCGGTGTGAGCGACGGTTTCGACCAAAGCGACGTCCGCTTTGAGGACGTCCTTCAGAATATCCTTGGCATAGCCGGTGGTTGCGACGCCGAGCACTTCTAATTTCGCGTGCTGTCCTTCAACTTGGCCGCGCAAGCTTTCAAACATCTCGAGGGTGTCCTGAATCGGATTCCCGTTGGACAGCTGATAGGATTTGCAGAGAATGTCGCCGTTTTCGTCGAGCAGTACCGCTTTGGTTGAAGTGGAGCCGCCATCAATTCCGATGAACCCGCCAACCGTGCTGCCTTTCTGGAAGGCGGCCGGAGTGAACTTCTTGCGCCGGTAAGATTCTTTGAAAGTCTCAAATTCGCCGACGTCTTCAATCAGGCCTTTTCCGCCAGCCTTGGCTTTTTCTTCCTGACGGCCGTACTCAATGTAGTGAACCAGATTGTCGTAGCCGCGATAGCAGCCAACGCAGTCGTCCTCGCTGCGTCCGAATTCAATCGCACCCAACGCGGCGAAGTATTGGGCATTCTGCGGGACCTTAATCAGGTCTTCCGACTTCGCGCCTTCAGGAATCGCGACCTTTCGCTCCTGCCACATGCGCGGAATATTTGCCTGCCATGCTTCGCGCATGCCGCGAATAAAGCTGTTCGGTCCTCCGAGAAGCAAGACATGCGGCCGCAAAGTGTGGCCGCGAGTCAGCACACTCAGGTTTTGCAGTACGATGGCTTCGAACAATGAGGCCATCAACTCATCTGGCGGCGTTCCGACCTTTTGCAATCCATTGATATCGGTCTCCGCGAATACGCCACATTTTCCGGCAACCTTGTGGAGCTTAATGCCTTGATACTTCTGTTCGGCAAGTTCGGCGGTGGGAATTTTGAGTTTCGCGTTGATCTTGTCGATGACCGCGCCCGTTCCGCCGGCGCACTTGTCGTTCATCGAAGGGATTTTTTTCTTGCGTCCGGTCTCGGCATCGTCTTTGAAAATGTCGAGCCCGACTAAAAATTCGGTCGTGTGATCGTGAGGCACTCGCGGTAGCGGACGCGGTCGGGGCTTGAGCGGAGTGATTTGAACTAGCTGCGGCGTGCTGTGGTCGTGCATGGCCCTCTCCGTTCTTACTGAAAACTTTGCCGGTTCTACGCGGCTTCTCTTGCATCACCGCCGGAGTTACCGCTAAAGAGCTTGGCAAGCTGGAGCGCAGCGTGCTGCGCCCGTACAAAGCGTCAGATCACTTCAGTCGCCGGAAGTCGCTGGGGCGGCAATTCCTGGCACGCGAGCGCGCTTCCAGAACCGGGTATCCCTGTTGATTCGATCGTTGACGTGCAGAACAAATTGCGCGGCCGTATCGGCAACTCCTTCGCGATGTGGCACGTGATAGAACGGCCGCTTCAGCTCAGGATGCTCGTCGATGTATGCGCGAATTTCCTGAAGGCTTTTTCCCGTGGACTTGAGGCACTGCTCGAATTCGGCTTTGGCTTTGACCTTAGCTTCGCCTAGCGCCATCTGAACGCGGCTGTGCGCATTGACTTCGCCTTCACCCGAAGTCTCGATGGGCAGGAAGATCATGTCCTTGAATTTGTTGATGACGGCGGACTGCACTCCGTCGGACTGAGACGAAGGCATACAGCCAAACGGTTTCAGCGCGAGCACCATGTGGCAAAGCTTGTGGATGGTGTAATAAACATTCTTTCCGACTTCGAGATGACCTTCGCCACCGCGAGCAAACTGGTTGTAAAAAGGATTCGCCAATTCAGCCAGCTCGGTCTGCGGAACGAGATGGTGCGTAATTCCGCCCAGATGCTTGATGGTGCGATGGTAGAAGAAATTCCACATCCGCTGGCCGGCGCCGATGCCCCATAGTTTCTTGTGAAGCCCAATGTAATTCGCAAACTGCTTCTTGAGCTGGTACCACTTCGGAGTGCGGTGCGGACGATTGACGGGCCACTTGGCGATGGCGTGCGCCCTGGCTTGATACATCAGATACGCCACCCAGGTTGCGATGGGCTCGACGATTACCTGCGACCCTTCGCGCTCCAGGAATTCAAACATGTGGAAGTTTCCGTCTCCTTCCGTGAGCTGCGCCCAGAATTCACCGGTGATTTTTACCACTGGTTTTACGCGCAGGCGGTCAACTTCAATTGAGTTCATCCTTTCTTTCGCGTTGTGTAACGCATTTAGATAATCCTTGCCCCACATGTTCTCGTGCCATTTGCCGAACACGTTAAACGTGTTGCGCAAGATTTTGTTGCTTTTGAACTTTGGCTTAGCCCAGTCCGGCGCCAGTTGTTCGATCTCAAATGCTTTGCGATTCTTCAGGTCGGAGCATAAGCCGTCCACTGTTTCGCGAAACACACGATCGCTCTCGCCTTTGTTCACTTCAAACGGACGAATCTGGTAGATCAGGTCGTTGATGACGTCACCCAGGTGCATGGCATTCAACATTCCGAAGCCGAAATCAACGCTGAATTTCAATCCCGGCTCTCCGGACTCGGCCTTGATTCCGTCGCTGTCCTTGAATAACAAAACCCGGAAGCCGTCAAAGCCCGCGTTCTTCAGTGCGAACCGATATTCGGCTTCGTACATTCCGAAACGGCAGGGGCCACAGGAACCCGCGGTGAAGAAAACGTAATGGTCCAAAATGTGCTGGCGGGAGAGACCTTGCTTCTCGAGGAATTGCAGATACTGCACCAGGTTTCCGACCGTGAAGTACGTTGGATTGCACTGCCCGTTATTGCCAAACTCCTTGCCTGTCTGGAAGCCGGCCACGTCCGGAACGGGAAGCTTCTCGCAGTTGTAGCCGCAGCCTTGGAACACGGCGCGAATCAGGTCTTCGTGTTTCCAGGTGAAACCGCCGAACAAAATCGTTACACGGTTGCGTTCTTCCGCCGTGAATGCTCGTTCGACGGGGCGGTGGAAGTGACTCGGCGCGGAAAGTCCGGCCTTTTCGCGCAGACGAGCTCTTTCGGCCGCGAGGCGTTGTTTGCGTTCCTGGTCCTTCTCAATTTGTACGAGTCTCGTTGCCATGTCGTCTCCTTATCTTGCGTAACCTTCCGCCGAATACTTATCCGCAATTGAATTCGAAATTCACTCTGCGTTTTGACCCGCTTGTTGCGCCTGCGCACTACGAACTTCATTAATGGTGTAGCTTTGGTGATCTATGGTGAGAATCTTGCTGCCATAAAGTCTGACGTGCACCGACGTTTCATCTTTTAAAGGCAGCCAAAAAGCGCCGATTTTTTGATAGCGGCGCACGAAGTCCGCCTTGTCGACCCACACGGAAAGTTTTTTCGCCGGGTGCCCCACGATCTGAACGACGGCGTAATCCCGCGCGTCAATCCAAACCTTGCCATCGAAAAGATATTTGTCCTTTCGCGTGGGAGTCGCTTGCACGACAAAGCAACGGTGGCCAGCCAGGTCTTGCTCACCCAGCAAGCTGAAGGTGTAATTTGCAGGATTGATGGTGCTATCGCGGTGGCTCTTGCCGGACGCTGCTTCCACTTCGCTCTCCATCAAGCGGTTCAGAACCAAATGGCGCACGACAGCCGAGCCCTTCTCTGATATCGGGACGAAGGATTTTGAGTCAGGCGCGCGATAGTCCAGCCGAACGACCGCTTCGGCGTGCACTTTGCCCTTCTGGTCGGAAACTGAGTAACTGCGCGTCTCAGAATACGCTTTCAGTTCCGTATTGCGGAGCTCGTTGCGACGTATCAACTCAGTGAAAATCTGCTCCGCGGTCACACCCGCCCGCACAGGTTGGAGTGGTGCGTCGCTCTGCCGGACTTCAGGAGCGGCCTTGTCTTGCGGATTCAGTTGTGCGGAAGGCAGGGGCGCCGCCACAAGGGCGAGCAAAAGGAATTTCCGGCAAAACCGCGCTGTGCCAAAAAAAGTCCCTGCCATGCGTTCCTCAGTCCTCGAAGCTGCGCGGGTGCTTATCCCTACGCAGACGGTCGGTGACCAGATTTGACCACACCCACTTGATGACTCGTGCGTCGTTGTAGCAGTAGGCGAGATTATGGTTCAGCGTCGAGAAACAGTGGCGCTGGCAAGTCTTCTTCATCGCACCTAGTTGCTGCTGGTCGAACTTCGGTTCTTCAATGTTTCCCCAATCGAAACTCGATGAATACATCGGGAAACACGGCGCGACTGTGCCGTCGGTGCGGATAATCACGTTGTTCTGGCCGGCACGGCAGTTCCACTCCGAGAAACGGAGTTCTCCGCTGGGATCCTGGACAATTCCCGGCATCGATGCCAGTAAATCGGCGGCGTGCCCATTTCCATTGCCGTGCCCGTTTCCATTTCCATTGCCATTTCCATGCCCGTTGCCGTTGGTGCCGTCTCCGTACCAACCGTATTTTTTCAAGTCAGTTCCGGAGGCCATACGGACGAAAGCCTTCGTTTCTTGAAGGCGTTGCACGGAGTTCACCATCTGATAGCCCGCTTTATTCTTCTCGATCAGCCAATCGAGCAAGGCATCGACGTCACGCCAATCCTGCGGGCGTATATAAGTTGGATTTTCCTCCATGTGCTTGAAGTGCTCGTCTTGCTCGAGCATCGGCGTTTCATTGATGTGATAGTCGGTCGCTACGCGATGATCGTGCGCGTAGTCGGTCAATTGCCGCACGTCCTGCAGGTTATTGCGGCAAATATTGATGTTAAAAAACACCATGTAGCCCTGCGCGTACTGCTTGCGCAAGACGTATTCCAAATTTTCCCTGGCCGGAACCAAAGCCTTCGGAAGGCTCGGCTTCAGGTCCCATGAATCCATCGCAAAATTAAAGACAGCCACGCCCGCGTCGCCCAACCGGTCCGCCACGTCTGGCCGCAACAGCCGCCCATTCGTGCCGATGTAAATCCAGAAGCCCTTTTTCGCGGCGTAATTAACAACCTTGTGCGCAAACTGCGGCCGCAGCAGCGGTTCTCCGCCCATCAGCGCCAGCACCCGGCACCCATGGTCGTGCAGCCAATCGATCGAGCGCCGCGCAACGTCCTCGGTCATTCCTTTTACGCGGTTGTCATACGCCCAGCAATACCAGCAGTCCAGATTGCATTTGTATTCGACGAACAAGTACGCAGTGATGGGGTGAAACTCTCCCGGTAAAACGCGCGAGCGAATGTAGGGGAACAGCCAGCCGCGCATCTTGCGGTAAATCTCTTCGCGACTCCACTGTCGTTTATCGGGCGGATGATCGGGACCGGGATCCTTTAGACGATCTGGATGCTGCGGAAACGGCGGCTCCGGCAGCGTAAGCCCCTCGGACATCGGAACCAGCGGCGGCTTGCTGGTATGCATCAGCAGGTCATGCATAGCAACATCAATGCGAAATTTAGCAGGAGACGCCATGGTGCTCACCTCAAAGGAGAGATGCTGCCTACTGATTGGAAGTTCTAGAAAGAATGAAACGGGGTTACAAGTCTGGCGGGCGTCTTGCTATAAAATCTGTCTGTTGCCGGAACGAAATCAGCTCGCTACGTACACCGGAATTCTCGTTCGGCTCAATTGTGCTGGTGGGCTCTAACTACAAAAGTACGTTCGGTACCTTCTTTGATGTTCTGTCGCATCACCTCCCGCAAAAATTGCTAGCGGAAAATGCTGGGAATTTCTGGACAGCTGCAAAGGCAAAAAAACCGTAGCACAAGTGCGGAATTGGAGTCAACTCGCACATCTGACGCGAAATTTTCACTGTTGCTTCGCTGACCGTGATCGGTTCACCGGCAGCTGCCAGTTCGATTTCGTCCGTAACCCACTCTTCCGCCAGGAGTTACGTAGACCTCTCTTTGTTCACAACTTTTTACAATCGTTTGCTTCGCCTTGACACATGGCCTTCCACAGGTCTTTATATTCCATATTCGTAGCTTGCGTTCTTCTTGACGGAGCACCGATTTGACGAAGCCAACCATGCCAACGAAACGGCGCTGGACCGACCGCACGCGATTGCTGCTCACTTTGGAGCTGGCGATTATCTTGCCCGCTGCTTCGCTGATGGCTTTCAGTATCTGGAATCTCCGCCACATTCAGCGCGATAAGGCGATCGAAGCTGCCATCCAACGTGACTTCACCTATGTTCTGAAAATCGCGGAGAAGAAGACCTGGCACAGAGCAAACGACATTTTGACTCCGGTCCGCAGAGAATTTCCTTCTTGCGCCAGCAGCGGAGCCGACACTAAAGCTCAGCTCGACCGAATTCTCTTGGCTCATCCTGAATTTCTTTACGCGATTCTTTACGACAAAGATCACGACTTGTTCGTCTGGCGTCTGCAACCGGCGCGCGAATCCGACGAGACTTTCCGCAAACATATGACCGATGCCATCACCATGACCAGTAAATGGCTTCCTATGGAAGCCTCCGATATGGTTCACAAAGTTCGCATGAGCGCGGAAAAAGAGGAAATGCCGTTCGGATTCGAGGGTGGATGGACGGATCGGAATGATGAGCATTATTACTACAGCGTTGCGTTCTTCGTCCCTCCGGACGTGCCCAAGGGCAGCGTGAGCCTGGGAATGGTTGGATTTGATCCTGAATATTTGAGAACTACTTTTTTTCCTGCGGTCATGACCGACGTTCTGACCAGTAAAAATAGCGTTTTGAGATCCGATGCCAATCCTCCAGCCATGATGGTTCGTCCGCTCAAGAGTTCCACGCCATGGATTACTTCTTCGAGCTGGGACGGTGGGAAGCCCGAAATGGAGCGCCCGCTTGGAGACATTTTTCAAGGCATGGTTTTTGGCATCAAGTATCCCGGCACTACGATTGACGAAATCGGCGCAAAATTTCTCAGGTACAATTATTTTGTCCTTGCAGCGCTGTCGCTGGTGATGGCCGGCGGAGTATTCCTCACCTATCGCAATATTTCTCGGGAGATGAAGCTGGCCAGACTGAAGTCGGACTTTGTCGCGAACGTCTCGCATGAGCTGCGCACGCCGCTCGCGCTGATTCGGCTTTATGCAGAGACTCTGGAGCTCGGCCGTCTTACCGCGCAAGAAAAATACCACGAATACTTTCGCATTATTCGCGAAGAGAGCGAGCGTCTCACCGCTCTCATCAACAATATCCTAGATTTCTCCCGTATCGAGGCGGGCCGCAAGGAATACGATTTCAAGGAAACGAATCTTTCGGAACTGGTTCGCACGACACTTGATTCTTACCGCTTTCAGATCGAGCAGAACGGTTTTGCATTTGAGGAAAATATCTGCGGCGATATTCCGCCGGTGAATGTCGATCGTGAAGCCATCGCCCGATCCTTGCTCAATTTGGTCAATAACGCCCTAAAGTACTCGAGGGAACAGAAGTACATCGGCGTCACCCTATACCGCGCGAACGGCAGCGTGAAGCTGGAGGTGCAGGATCGCGGAATCGGAATCGCGGCCGCCGAACAGGAGAAGATTTTCGAGAAGTTCTACCGTTGTGGCGACCCGCTGGTGCACAACACCAAAGGATCCGGGCTGGGGTTGTCTCTTGTCCGCCACATCGCACAGGCGCATGGAGGAAACGTTTCCGTCGAGAGTGCCCCAAACAAGGGAAGCAAGTTCACGATCGCGCTGCCAATTGTTCCGTCAACACGGGAAGGAGCTGCACCTGCATGACTGACTTAAGCCGCCGGCTATTACCAGGCTTCTGCCGTTTCGCGAAGGAGAATTCATGGGCGTAACGAAAATCCTGATTGTCGAGGATGAACCGAACATGGTCGCTGGTCTCCGCGATAACTTCGAGTACGAAGGCTTCCAGGTGGCCACAGCGCTCGATGGCGTGGACGGCTTGGAACGCGCGCTTAAGGATTCTCCGGACCTGGTGATTCTCGACGTGATGATGCCGCGTATGAGCGGACTCGATGTGTGTAAGCAACTTAAATCCAAGCGTCCATCGATCCCGATCATCATGCTCACCGCCCGCGGTCAAGAAGTGGACAAAGTTGTCGGACTCGAGCTTGGCGCCGACGATTATGTCACCAAGCCCTTTTCCATCCGCGAACTGCTGGCGCGCGTTAAGGCGGTATTGCGGCGCACGCAAACGTTACCGAAAGAGATGGATCGTTACGCCTTCGGAGACATCGAGGTCAACCTTCACAGCTATCAGGTTTTCCGCGCCGGGAAGCCGGTCGAGTTCTCCGGAAAAGAATTCGAGCTTCTCAAACATTTTCTATGCCACTCGGGGCAGACCTTGAGCCGCGATCGCTTATTGGACGAGGTATGGGGCTACGAGAATTATCCAACGACTCGCACGGTGGACACTCACATCGTTCGCATCCGTCAAAAACTGGAGCCAGTCCCAGAGGAGCCCCGCTATTTTCTGACAGTGCACGGCATCGGATACAAATTTGTTGGTTAATTTTTCCACTCGCGGAGGAACGTTGAACATGTGTCAGCTGTGGCCAGGAACGATTCAAGAGGCGTTGGCTCCAGAAACCTCTTTCATCGCCAATCAGGTGGAGCAACAGACGGATTCCCGTGTGGACGGCGACACCGAAAAAATCCGCGCTCTCGAAGAGGAATTGGCCGCGCTGCGCCGCGAGCAATCAAAGCTCAACCGGGGAATCTTTGAAGCGGCTCAGATTCAGCGCAGGCTCTGTGCTCCGCGCCAATTCAGCTCCGGTGAATTCGATGTGGCCGGAGAAATTTTTCCGGTCCGCCATCTATCTGGCGATTTCTTCAAGGTGATGGAGCTCGACTCTGCCCTTGGGATAGTAGTTGGCGACATTGCGGGTAAGGGGTTGTCGGCTGGAATCTGGCTGCCTCATCTCATTTCGCTGATTCACCGCTGCGCCCAAGCACACCCGGATCCGGCGGACGCGATCGCGCAAGCAAATCGCGAACTCTGTGCTGGATATGGCGAGCCGCCATTGGTCGCAGTGTTCTTTGCGCGCATCGATCTCGAGGACGGCACAATTGTTTATTGCAACGCAGGATTGCCCTCGCCCTTGATTTTCGGACCCGGCGAAGAAGTTACTCGCCTGGAAAAGGGCGGTCCTATGCTTGGTGCCTTGGCCAACGGGACGTTCAGCACAGGAACGGTCACTTTGCATCCTGGCGACATGTTGATTGCGTGCTCCGACGGAGTAACGGAATGCCAAAATTCAGACGATCAAGAGTTCGAATTAGCGCGGCTCTCGGCAGCGGCGCAATCCGCGCGGGGGCGAAGCGTCAGTCAGACCCTCTTCTCCGCTCTGGGCGCGGTGCTCGATTTTGCCGATGGCTGCCCGCTCAGTGACGATTTGACGCTTCTGGTCGTTCGGCGCGACAGGGCAATTGCGATGCCCGATCGCTCCGGCGCTCGAAATTGTTCAACGGTCGTGCGCGCGCAAGTCGAACCACTTCGCAATGCGCGCCCGCAGAGATTGGTTTCTTAACGCTTGACTGGTTGTAGACAAGCTCCGCGCTCCGCGAGTTTGCGGACGTGGAGACAAAACTTGGGGTGTGTCCGGCTCCGAAGGAGTTGTCATGGCAACGACGATGAATTCTGTTCTGCTGGAAAACACGGGAGGTCGCGGCGTCATTCTGGGCACGCCATTCCAGAGCTGCCCGGTATTGGTCTGTTCGCTCTACAACTCCCACTATCGTTATGTTTTGAGAGTTTGCCGGCATTTCTTCTGGCAGCGCGCGGACGCGGAAGATGCTGCCTCAGAGGTCTTCTTGAAGTTGCATTTTGTACTGGACGCTGAGGAGCGACCAATCAAATCCCGGTCCTGGGTCTCTAAGGTCACGGGCCGACACTGTATAGACAAATTACGTCAGGTAAAGGCCGAGCGCCGCCACCGCGTGGAGGATGAAATAGAGTTCGACGCTCTTCCAGATAGATTGGCTCATTCGCCTCTTTCTCAGGTGCTGCGTCGAGAGCAGCAGGGCAAGGTTCGCCAGGAGTTGCGTCGTTTGCCTCGAGACTATCGGATTCTGCTGGTGCTCCACTACTATCGGCAAATGACTTACGCTGAAATTGCGCTGGCGCTCGGCAAACGGCTACCAGCGATCAAGACCGCGATCTTCCGGGCCAAGCGAATGCTTCGCGACAGACTTCTGGACGGCTCAGGTTCTCTACAAGCTTATTTGTCCTGATTCGAGCAAGGTCTTCGCTGTTGCCTGCTCGTTTTCCTGTACCAGCTCATGTAACGATCACCGCTGCCCCATCGATTCGATCGCTCTTCACGGCTGCGAGCGCTTCGTTGGCGCGATCGAGCGGGAAAACCGTAACCTTGGGACGCAAATTAATCTCGCCGGCCAATCGCAGAAAATCTCTCGCATCCTGTCGCGTCATGTTCGCTACGCTGCGAATCTGTCGCTCGCCCCAGAGCAGACG
Source organism: uncultured Acidobacteriota bacterium (assembly GCA_963732135.1). Lineage (GTDB taxonomy): Bacteria > Acidobacteriota > Terriglobia > Acidiferrales > UBA7541 > Acidiferrum. The sequence continues at coordinate 911,486 of CAVSYC010000003.1, read as the reverse complement.
GTCATAATCGAACTCGGGAATTCGATCCAGGTGAATCGCGTTGATCGCCACAACGCCGCCTTTCCGCAGGCTCGCCAGCGCCGCGATAACCACGTCTCCGCTGGGCGCAAACGTCACCGCGCGATCGAGTTCCACGGGCGGTTTTTCCGTTTCTGCCCCGACCCAAGTTGCTCCCAGGGCCGTTGCCAGCGCGCGATGAGATGCTCCCCTCGTGGAAACATAAACTGGACAGCCCCACGCCTGCAAAACGGCCGTAACTAAATGCGCGGACGATCCGAACCCGAACAACCCGACTCGCTCGCCCGGTTGCACGCCTGCTACACGTAAACTCCGAAACCCGATGATGCCTGCGCACAAAAGAGGCGCCCAGTGCAAGTCATCCAAACTCGACGGAAGCGGAAACACGAAATCTCGGCGCGCCACCGCATATTCCGCATACCCGCCGTTGACCGTATAGCCGGTGAAAGTTGGCGTGTCACAAAGGTTTTCAAACCCAGTTCGGCAGTATTTACAGCTGCCATCCGTTCCGCCGATCCAGGACACGCCGACCCGCGCACCAACTGGAAGTTCCGTCGAGCCGTTTTCTACGATCTCTCCCACAATCTGATGTCCCGGAATCACGCGCGGCAAAATCCGTGGCAGATCACCCTCGACGATATGCAAGTCCGTTCTGCAAACGCCGCAAGCACGCACCCGGAGCAGAACCTGCTCCGGTCCAGGCACCGGTTTCGGAACATCCGCAATGGTGAGCGGTGCCTTCGCAATTTCTTGCGGCGAGATAAAAAACGCTGCCTTCATCGAAGTCTCCTCGCTGCCTTCGTGTCGGCTCAAATGCGAATAGAAGTTTTCTCTAAAATCGATCTCGAGAGGCCCACAAACCGAGGCCAGGACTCTCGATGAAATAAACTTCTTCGCCCATCACGCAATTCCAACCGCGTTTCAGTTTCTTCGGATCGTAAATTCGCAGCATCTCCCCGACATCACAGTATTCGAAGCCCACCCCCTGCACTTCTTCGCGCGTCAAATGGCCTGGACACCAGGTAATCCGGAACCGACCTTCGGACGATCCATGAATGAGATGTGCGGCTGCGCTCAAGTCGGCGGCTAAATCTTCGTTGCGCTTCACCATTTCCAGTGTGGCCTCAGTGCCGTGATAGCCATATTTGCGAATCAGGTTGTCGATTCTGCGGTCTTCGCCGAATTCGCGCACGCCCGGAGCCAGCACAATCAACTCGCCGTCATCTCCCAACGCCATGCGGGTCCGGTAAATCGCTTTGTTTCCCAGCCACGTACTATGAAATTCATCTGGATCGAGATAAACCACCGCTTTGCGAATCGGGTTCGGCATCAGCACAAAATTCACGTGAAAACTCAACTCCGCCGCGCGATGAAAGCATTCTTCGTCATCTCCAATAAACAAACCGCGCACCACTGTTGCTCCCGCGGCATTCCGTCCTACGACCGTGAGCACGTACACAATCGGAATCCCTCCAAGGAAGCGCGACGCAGCATAGTTCAAAACTCGCCGCACGGGATTGTCTGGCCGCCCCATAATCCGTTCCATTCCATAGACCGCTCCGAGGTAATGACTGCGATTGATGCTGTCCGGCCCACCGGTTCCCACCAGAATGTTTTTGTTGTAGTTCGCCATACCGATCACTTCGTGTGGAACAACCTGTCCAATCGATAGAATCAGGTCAAATCCGCCATGCAGAATCAGGCGGTTCACCTGAGCGGGCCATTCGTAGTCCAGCTTCCCTTCCGATTGTTCGCGGATAAATTCACTGGGCACGGTTCCGACGGTTTCCACGTCCTCGCGCCAATTGTGGGCGCGGAAAAGATTTTGTGGCACATCGCCAAACATTGCGGCGATACGATCCGCTGACATCGCCTTGTGCGTGCCCAAAGCAGGCAGCACGGCGCCGAGACGTTCCCCGTAATGGTTCCAGGCATAGCGTGTCAGTTCACCGGCGCGCGATGCGGTGCGTGTCTGGTCGGGCGGAACAGCCAAAACCTTGTTGCGGCTCCCAAATTTTTCGAACGCCGCGAACAAGAACTCTTGCAGCTCAGTTGAGGTGAGCTCGCGATCGGGACCACCTTGTGCGCAATACAGGCTCATCGTTCGTTATGTCCCTAAATTATGTGTCTAAGCTCCATCATTCCGAGTGAAGCGCGGCGGAGTGAGGAATATCTCTTCCATTGCCCTAGCTGCAGCGTTTTGTACTAATGCTGGCAGCTTCCGAGTGAAACGACCTCTGCGGCAAACGAAAATAATTCACAGCGTTCCGCAGACAGATGTCCTTGACCATCTCGCCGATGAGCTTCTCGTCGTTGGGAAGCAATCCAGTCTCCATCTCGTTTCCGAGCAAATTGCAAAGGACCCGCCGAAAATATTCATGCCGTGGAAAGGACATAAACGATCGCGAGTCCGTGACCATGCCGACAAAATTGGAAAGCAGGCCGCAGTTCGAAAGCGCGTTGATTTGCCACTCCATGCCTTCCTTTTGATCCAGGAACCACCAACCTGCTCCGAACTGAATCTTGCTGCGAATTTCTTCTTCCGTAAACGCGCCGCCCAGAGCGGCGAAAACGTAATTGTCCGCCGCATTAAGGTTGAAGATGATCATCCGTGGCAAGGCGTTTTCCGACTCGAGGCGATCCATGAATGTTCCGAGGGCGGAAATCTGCGACCAGTCTCCAATCGAGTCGAAGCCGACATCGCGCCCCAACCGGCGCAACTTTCGCGTGTTGACGTTGCGATACGCGCCCAGGTGAAGCTGTTTGGTCCAGCCTTTCTCCGCGTCAAGCCGGCCAAAGAAAAGCAGCATGTAACTGGCAAATTTCGCCGATTCGTCGCCAGAAACTTGCTTTCCCTCGAGCGTTTTCTGAAAAAGTGCCGCGGCTTGGTTGTCACCGCAAAAAACCGAAGGACAGTGATTGAGTCCGTGATCCGAAAGGCGGCAGCCGTGACGGTGGAAAAAATCGTGGCGAACCCGAAGTGCGTCAAGAAAATCCGAGAGCCGCGCGATATGTACATTTGCGGAGGCACTGAGCTTTTCAACCCATTCAACGAACGCGCGCGGCTCTTCCGTGCGCATCGCGCTATCGGGACGAAATGTGGGATACACGAGTGTGGAGACGCCGGAAGCGCCGATTTGTTCGTGGTATTCGAGCGAATCGGTGGGGTCGTCCGTGGTGCAGACGGTGGACACGTGGAATTTCGTCAATATTCCATGTACCGTCATTTCGTCTTCCTGAAGCCGACGATTGGCGCGGTCCCAGACGCTTGCCGCAGTCTCTTCGTTGAGCAGATCGCCGATCCCGAAATAACGTAGCAGCTCGAGATGAGCCCAGTGATATAGGGGATTGCGAAGCGTATGGGGAACCGTGCGCGCCCAGGCCAGAAATTTCTCCAACGGAGCAGCATTTCCAGTGCAGAATTCCTCGGCGACACCATCAACACGCATGGCTCGCCACTTATAATGATCGCCGTCCAGCCAAATTTCGGTCAGGTTCTTGAAACTGCGATTTTCAGCAATGTCCCGCACTGGAAGATGAGAATGAAAATCCAGTATCGGAAGCTCCCGGGCATACTCATGGTAGAGGCGCCGCGCAGCACGTCCTTGCAACAAAAAATCTTCTGTGATGAAGGCCATATTCAGGATCCTAATTCGCCGCCAAATGCACCTCTAATGCGGCGATGCGCGATGTCGCCCCGGCACTAGTATGAAGTTTTGTCGGGTTTGTCCGCCCAAGCTCGAAAAGCCGCCAGCGCTTCTACCCGCATAATTTGAATAGTCGGTATGCGGCGTTCCGAATAAGGCCGCTTTAACTGATCATAAATGAAGGAATCATCGAAACCAATTTTAGCGGCGTCTTCAGCAGTATTGGCAAAATAAACAAGAGAGAGACGCGCCCAATAAATTGCACCTAGACACATTGGACACGGCTCACAGGAAGTGTATAACTCGCAGTTCTTCAGTTCGAAACATCCAAGAACTTCGCAAGCCTTGCGGATGGCCAGCACTTCGGCATGAGCAGTAGGGTCATTGGTCGAAGTAACTTGATTTGCCGCCTCGGCGATAATTTTGCCTTCATTGACAATCACCGCGCCAAAGGGACCGCCGCGGCCAGACTGAACCCCTTCGATAGAAAGCTGAATGGCGCGGGCCATGAAGGCGTTGTTCATCGGTAATCGGCGCGAACATTTCGCACGGCTGTCCTTCCTGTAATCCGACTAAGCCAATGTAATTCTATCGCGCAGCAAGTATATGCCCGGAGCGGCAACAGTCTTCACTTTTTTCTGGGCGTATCATCTCTTTGTCGTCTTGAAAAAGTGCGGATATAAAGCTAGGCTCGGTTTTCATTCGAACTGAATTTTGCGAGATCTCCACTTTATTATGGGTTTGCGCGCCTTTCTTTCCCGCCGGGTAGTAACGCCGGACGGAGTGCGTCCCGCTGCTGTTTTGGTCGAAGAAGAGCGAATCCTCGGCGTAGTCCCTGCCGAGCAGGTACCGGCCGGTTCGACCGTAACGAATTTTGCCGACGCAGCAATTCTTCCCGGGCTAGTTGATTCCCACGTTCACATCAATGATCCGGGCCGCGCGGACTGGGAAGGATTTGAAACGGCGACCCGCGCCGCGGCGGCCGGTGGCTACACGACGTTGGGGGACATGCCGCTGAATTGCCTTCCGGCAACGACCAACGTCGCGGCGTTGACGGCGAAACGCGCGGCAGCGCATAACCGGTGTCGCGTTGATTGGCTGGCTTGGGCGGGCGTCATTTCCGGTAACCAACGCGACATTGAACCGCTGGCGGAAGCGGGCGTCGCTGGCTTTAAGTGTTTCCTCGTTCATCCCGGGATCGACGGCTTCACCATGGTTAGCGAGCAGGAGTTGCGAACTGCCCTTCCGCATGTTGTGCGCACTGGGTTGCCACTCCTGGTGCATGCGGAGCTTCCCGGGCCTATAGAATCAGCGACAGAAAAACTGGCACGCGCCGACTGGACCAATTACCAAACCTACCTGCGATCAAGGCCCGAGGAAGCGGAATTATTAGCGATTCGAATGCTCTTGTCGCTGTGCCGCGAATACAAATTCCGGTTGCACATCGTGCACCTTTCGGCCAGCTCCGCACTTCTTGAACTGCGCGCCGCGCGTTCTGAGGGCTTGCCAGTGAGTGTCGAGACCTGCCCGCATTATTTGCATTTGAAGGCCGAAACAATTCCCGATGGAGGAACGATTTTTAAGTGCGCACCACCGATTCGCAACTCAGAAAATCGCGAACGCCTCTGGGAAGGGCTGCACGACGGAACGATCGATCTCGTGGCTACCGATCATTCTCCGTGTCCGCCGGAAATGAAGCGATTTGCGGAAGGAGATTTTCGCGCCGCATGGGGTGGCATTGCCAGTCTTTCGATGGCATTGCCTGTTATGAATACGGAAGCGAACAAACGGGGATTTTCGTTAAACGATGTCGCACGGTGGACGGCGGAAGCTCCAGCCAAACTGGCTGGATGCGATGCCCGAAAAGGCCGAATTGCGACGGGATACGATGCCGACTTCGTGGTGTTCAAACCCGAAAGCGAGTTTGTGGTGAGCGTTGATCGCTTGTATTACCGCCACCCGATATCGCCCTATCTGGGAGAAAAACTTTGCGGAGTGGTGAAGGCGACCTATCTTCGTGGGAAACTGGTATTCAGCGAGGGCGAGTTTCCCGGAGAGGCGATAGGGCGGGAGTTGCAGCAATAGCTGGCATTTTCGACAGGCGTTTATATGAAGAATTCAAACATCGTCGGCACGTCAGTCCCGCGATTGGAGGGACGCGACAAAATTAGCGGCCGGGCTCGCTATGTGGATGATATGGAACTGCCAGGCATGCTGTATGGCGCGACGGCTCGAAGCAAAATTGCGCGCGGCAAAATCAAAAAGATTAATTTCGGATCAGAAATCAATTGGGAAGAGTTCGTAATCGTCGGTCCTGCGGATATTCCTGGAAAGAATTGCATCGCGCTGATCGATGACGACCAGCCGGGTCTGGCGGATGGAGTGGTGAATCATCCTGAGGAGCCTCTTTTGTTGCTGGCTCATCCTGACCGGAACCAGCTTCCGAAAGCGGTCGACGCCATAACCGTCGAATATGATTCCCTTCCCGCGATCTTCAACCTAGAAGAAAGCGAAGCGCTGGCCCAAGTCATTTGGGGAGCGGACAACACTTTTCAAACGTATCTAATCGAAAAGGGCGATGTTGATGCCGTGTGGCAAACTGCCGACTACATCGTCGAAGGCGAGTACACAACAGGTGCCCAAGAACAACTTTATATAGAAAACAATGGAATCATCGCCCGATTCGACGCCGAGAAAGGCATTACGGTGTGGGGTTCGCTGCAGTGCCCATACTATGTTCATAAAGCGTTGATGAAACTCTGTGACCTGCCAGCGGATAAAGTGCGCGTTGTTCAGATGGAAACCGGCGGTGCTTTCGGCGGCAAAGAAGAATATCCGTCAATGATTGCCGCACACGCCGCGTTGCTGGCGATGAAGTCTGGACGACCGGTGAAAATTATCTATGACCGCATGGAAGACATGGTGGCTACCACAAAACGCCATCCTTCACGGACCCGGCATCGCACCGCTGTCAGCAAAGCCGGCAAGATTCTGGGCGGAGAAATCGAATTCATTATTGATGGCGGCGCGTACAAAACATTGTCACCGGTAGTTCTTTCCCGCGGAGCGATTCATGCCGGAGGCGCCTATTACTGGCCCAGCGTTCGAATCCGCGCCAAGGCTGTTGCGACCAACATGCCGCCGCATGGAGCGTTTCGCGGATTTGGTGCGCCGCAGTCGCTGTTCGCGCTGGAGCGTCACATGGATCGAATCGCGAAAGTCGTTGGAATTTCCGCGGTGGACATCCGACGGCGAAATCTCCTGAAGACTGGGCAAACCACGACCACGGAACAGGTCATTCGAGAAGACATCGATCTAGACAAGCTTCTAGACCGGGCGCTGGAACTTTCCAGCTATCACGCAAAAAAAGAAAACTTCGCGCTGGAAAATCAGAAAAACGGCCGCAAGAGAGGTATAGGCATCGCGGCATTTCTGCACGGAGCTGGATTTACAGGATCAGGCGAGCACTATCTTGGATCAGCCGTGGGCATTGAAGGCTGTGCCGACGGGAGCGTGCGGATATTGGTTTCCAGCACGGAATTCGGCCAGGGAACAAAAACCGTGCTTTGCCAGATCGTAGCGGAAACGCTCGGACTACCCTACGAAGTCGTTCGAATAGCGCAGCCAGATACACAAGAAGTTCCAAACAGTGGGCCGACGGTTGCCTCGCGCACGGTAATGGTGGTGGGAAAGCTTGTTCAGTCAGCGGCGATCGGAATTAGAGAGACGCTAAAGGCGGCCGGAAAGATCGGAGATTCCTATTCCGCCGAGGACTTCCGCGCAGCATGCCGGGCGTACGTTCAAGAACACGGTAAATTCCAGAGCATCGCGAAGTACGAACAGCCTGAGGACGTGGCGTGGGACGAAGAAAAATATCGCGGCTCGGCCTATGCAGCCTTTGCCTGGGCTGTCTACGTAGCCGAGGTGACAGTCGATCCCGTCACGTATAGCGTCTCAGTAGACGACTTCGTGGCACTGCAAGAAGTGGGAAAAGTGCTGCACCCGGCGCTTGCAAAAGGCCAAATCATCGGCGGTGTCGTTCAAGGAATCGGTTTTGCCTTGTACGAGAAAGTGATCTGGGAAAACGGGCGCATGCAGAACGGTCAGATGACCAACTACATCATTCCCACTTCTGCAGACTTGCCGTCTATCCGGGTATATTTTGAGGAATTGGGAAATGTTCACGGCGCGTATGGCGCGAAAGGAATCGGAGAATTGCCGATGGACGGTCCCGCTCCCGCAGTTGTAAACGCGATTGTGGACGCGGTGGGCGTTTCTTTCGATTCGGTGCCGCTGATGCCCGAGGACATTTTTGATTCGTTGCAAGAGCGAGCAGCACCTGCGAGCGCGCTCTCGTCGTCGCAGTCAGCCCCGCTGGCCCGAGAAAAACGATGAGCGAATCATCGCACGCTGCCAAGTGCGAAATCTCCCTTAGCGTCAATGGCCAAGCGACAACCTTGCAAGTACACGCGATGGCGCGGTTGCTGGACGTACTACGGCATGAACTCGTATTGACGGGGACAAAAGAAGGTTGTGGAGAGGGCGAGTGTGGGTCGTGTTCTGTGCTGATGGACGGAGCCTTGGTGAATAGCTGCCTGATCCCCGCACTGCAGGCCGATGGCGCGAGTATCGTAACGATTGAGGGTTTGACGGCTGAATCCCGCGCACAAGGTTTGCAACAAGCTTTTCTGGAGTGCGGGGCTGCGCAATGCGGAATTTGCACACCCGGCATGATCCTCGCCGCGTTCCACTTATTAAGCAAGAAACCGCAGCCCAGCGCGGAAGAGATTCGTGAAGGCCTGGCAGGCAATCTTTGCCGCTGCACTGGGTACATGCAGATTGTCGAAGCCGTCGCTGAAGTTGCGCGCAGCGGTGCCGCCAGATGAGAACCCAGCCAGCGGAATATGAGCTGGTCGCGCCGGGAAGTTTGCCTGCGGTGCTGGCGCTGCTGGCCGAGTCCCCCAGCCGGTGGTTACCGATAGCTGGCGGCACGGACGTGATGGTGCAATATTCCGCCGGTAAGCTCGCTGCTCGTAAATTGATAAGCATATGGAATCTTCCGGAATTGCGCCGAATCGACAATCTTGCGGACGAAATTCAGATTGGAGCGGGTTGTACCTATACCGACCTCCGTGAATCCGAGGTGATTACCCGGGAATTCGCACTGCTGTCCAGGTCGGCCGGTTGGACGGGCGGAATCGCCAACCAGAATCGCGGAACGATCGGGGGCAATATTGTGAACGGATCACCCGCCGCGGATTCTCTGCCTGCATTATTGGTTTACGAGGCGGAACTTCTTCTAGCTTCGAGGAAAGGAGAACGGCGAGTGCCGTATTCAAGTTTTCATACTGGCTATCGGAAAACTCAGCTCGCGCCCGACGAATTGATTCGAGCCGTCTGCGTGAAAAAACGTTTTTCGGAGTATTATGCGCATACACGAAAGGTGGGCGCTCGCAACGCTCAGGCGATTTCCAAGGTGTGTTTGGCGGCACTCGGCCGGCTTTCGAAGGGCGTCGTCGAGGATGTCCGTCTCGCAATGGGCAGCGTAGCGCCGATTCCCATTCGCCTGCACAAGACCGAGGTGGCGCTCCGAGGAAAGCGGATCGACCGGACGCTTCTCGAACAGGCGCGAACGACAGCGGCCGCGGAGGTACAGCCAATTGACGACATTCGGTCCGCGGCGCGATACCGCTCCGCTGTCGCGGGAAATCTCGTTGCGGAATTCCTGGAGAAACTGAGCGCGAGCGAAACGGCAAAATGAGCGAAGTGCTGGAACGATGGAACGATCTGCCATCGAAGGAAGCTGCGGAAGACATTTTGCCATGTTGTGGGTCAAACGCCTGGGCCGAGAAAATGGCGGCGCAACGACCGATTGCGGATGAAATTGCTTTGCTGGCTGCCTGCGACGCGTCCTGCGAAAGTTTGGCGGAGTCTGATTGGTTGGAGGCGTTTCGCAGTCATCCGCGGATTGGCGAAAGAAGTGCTCCGCTGCCAACTTCGGCGCAATCAGCAGCTTGGTCCGGAGAAGAGCAGCGAAACGTTGAGACAGAAAGCGACGACGTGAAATCAAAGATTGCGGAAGCCAATCATAGGTATGAAGAACGGTTTGGTCGAACGTTCATCATTTGTGCCGCCGGAAAATCAGCTGCAGAAATCCTGGATAGTATCAGGCGGCGATTGCAAAACGATGGCTCGACGGAACTACAGGAAGCTGCAGAACAACAAAGGCAGATCGCTCGTCTTCGGCTGAAGAAATGGCTCGCGTCATGAAGCGAATTTCGACACATGTCTTGGATACGACTCAAGGCAAGCCTGCCAAAGATGTAATGGTACGTTTGCAGAGGAAAGAATCCGATGGCCAATGGGCGGAACTGAGTTCTTCGCGAACGGATGCAGACGGCCGATGCGGTCAATTGCTACCGGAAAACGAATTCCTTTGCGCGGGACAATACCGCTTGTCGTTTGATACTGGAAGCTATCACGCCGCTCAGAACGTCGAAACTTTTTACCCTGTGGTCGAAATAGACTTTCAGGTCCGGACGGGCGAATCGAGCTTTCACATTCCGTTGCTGTTAAGTCCAAACGGCTACACCACGTATCGGGGAAGCTGACCGGATGATCGCTCTAGGCCAAAACAGATACGGTAAATCTCGTGTCCGCCTTGTAAAAGTAAAGCGGCATCCCGGCCATCACGAACTTCGCGACTGGACCGTTGAGATTTTGCTCGAGGGAGACTTCGAGTCTTGCTTTGTGGACGGAGATAACAGCCAGATCCTCCCGACGGATACAATGAAAAATACCGTTTATTCTCTGGCTCGAAGCTCCACAGCGGAATGCATGGAGGAGTTTGGCAAAGAACTCGTCGCTTTTCTCTTGGAGCGGAATCCGCAAGTCTCCATGGCTCGAGCAAGCATTTCAGAAAAAGCCTGGGAGCATCTCAGCATGCACGAATCGCCGCATCCCACAACGTTCATGCAATCGAGCGGCGAATGCCAAACGGCCGAAGTTATTGCAAATCGGAATGACGCGCCGGTGGTGCGGTCAGGATTCGAAAACCTGGTAATCCTGAAAACGGCGGACTCGGAATTCGTGGGATTCATAAGAGATTCTTTGACGACCCTGCCGGAATCGACCGATCGGCTGTTTGGCACTGCGGTAAAGGCACGGTGGAATTATTTGTCGCCAGCGGCGCCTTTCACTACTTTACGTTCAAAGATTCGTACAACTTTACTGGAAGTATTCGCCGCGCATAAGAGTAAATCGGTGCAGCACACGCTCTACGCAATGGGCGAAAAAGTCCTCGCCGACGTTCGCGAGATTGCGGACATCGAATTGACGATGCCAAATAAACATTGCCTGCTGGTGGATCTTTCGCGCTTTGGGCAGAACAATCCAAATGACATTTTTGTGCCAATCGACGAGCCGCACGGCTACATCGAGGCGCATATCCGGCGGCAGGGCTAAAGACCGTGTCATCGCTAGGGGATAGCAAAACTCGTGCGGAAGAAGTTGTCGCTCGATGCAAGAAACTCGCTTCGTTTTCGGAAGACTCCGGAAGCATTCGCCGGACATTTCTCTCTCCACCGATGTGCGATTGTCACGGCGAGCTTACAAAGTGGTTGGTGGCGGCAGGGGCCACGGTAACAGTGGACGCGGCGGGAAACTTGCGAGCTCTTTATGCCGCGGAAGAATCAACGGCGCCGAGGCTACTTCTCGGTTCACACCTCGATACCGTTCCAAACGCCGGAGCATACGACGGCGTCCTGGGAGTAGTTCTTGCAGCCGCCCTGATCGAGTCACTGGAACGACGTCGGCTTCCTTTCGCAATTGAACTTGTGGGATTTTCCGAAGAAGAAGGCGTGCGGTTTGCGACGCCTTTCATCGGTAGCCGCGCGTTGATTGGCACGCTCGATAAACAACTCCTAAGTCGCCAGGATCGAAACGGAACTTCAATTCGAACCGCGATCAAAAACTTTGGATTGGATCCCGGACAAATTCCACGCGCGGTGATCAGTGAAAATACCCTCGCGTACCTCGAATTTCATATCGAGCAAGGACCGATTCTGGAATCGCTGGGACAACCGCTGGGTATCGTCGAAGTTATCGCGGGACAGACACGTATGGAATTTACTTTTATAGGCCGCGCCAACCATGCCGGTACCACCCCGATGAACCTTAGGCATGACGCCATTGCGGCCGCGGCAGAATGGATTCTTGCCGTAGAGAGCAGTGCACGTAGCCATCCGGGATTGGTGGCGACCGTCGGTCAAATTGAAGCGAAGCCAGGAGCTACAAATGTTATCGCCGGTCAAGCCCGCGTAAGCCTTGATCTGCGCCACAGGTCGGACGAAATTCGCCTTCGCATCGCTGCCGAGATCGCACAACGTGCCGAAGGAATTGCCAAGAGGCGCTCTCTACAGGTCCAGAAGCGTGAACTGCTGAGCCAGCGCGCGGTCGAGATGGACAAATTTCTCGTGGGCGAAATTGAAAACGCCATGCGAAGCCTCGGCTGCCAGCCGCACCGAATGGTCAGCGGCGCAGGCCACGACGCCATGATCCTGGCTGAAAAAGTGCCTGCTGCGATGGTCTTTTTGCGAACTCCGGGCGGAATAAGCCATGATCCCGAAGAGTCGGTCCTGACAGAAGACGTTGCGAAGGCAATCGATTGTGGCCTGCACTTGCTCGAACAACTTGCCAGTTCCTCTGAATTTCAGAAAAGGATGTGCCGTGCATAAACTCGGTGAAACGCGTAGCGTCCAAAAACATAATCATATGCTGTTAACGGCGGACACTTTTGTTCGAACCACTCTGCCGGGGATGAAGGCCTGCGCCGCGATTGTCCATGCAGGTCCGGCAATAGGCGCGAGATTTACGCAGTACACCGCCGAATTCGAATCCGGCGGCGAGCTTGGCGGCACGCGCGCGCAGCGCTTCCTCTACGTGCTCGAAGGTGACCTCAAACTGGAAATTGATGGCCGCGCCAGCAATCTAGGCGCGCACGGCTATGCTTATTTGCCCGCCGGTCTGGCACATCGCATCATCGCCGCTAAGGCCAGCCGCGCCGCTATCATCGAAAAGGCATATCAACCGATTTCAGAAGCTCGAACTCCCGACGTAATTATTTCGAACGAAGATGCAGTTTCATCGGAGCCGCTCGATGGCGACCCGAGCTTGCAGGTGAAGCACCTGCTCCCAGACAACATGAATTTCGATTTCGCCGTGAACACTATGGTCTACCAGCCGGGCGCGGCCCTAAGCATGGTGGAAATGCACGTGATGGAGCATGGTCTATTGATGCTCGAAGGCGGCGGCATCTATCGCCTCGGCGATTCCTGGTATCCGGTAACAGCCGGCGATTTCATCTGGATGGGACCGTGGTGTCCGCAGTGGTTCGGCGCCATCGGCAAAGTTCCCGCGAAGTATCTTATTTATAAGGATTGGAACCGCCATCCATTGGCAGAACCTTCGCGATGACCATCGCAGTGGATCGAGAGCGTTTGCTGGGGGAAATTGAAGACTTGGCACTAATTTCCGATGCCGAAGCCCCGGCTGTCACACGCATTGTTTTTTCTCCGACGGACTTGAAAGCGCGCGCCTGGCTTATCGCCCGGTACGAGGCGGCTGAATTGGAAGTCCGGCAAGACGCTGTCGGGAATATTTTCGCGCGGTGGCCGGGATCAGACCGCCACGCTCCAGCGGTGGGAACAGGTTCACACATTGACGCAATTCCCAACGCCGGAAAATACGATGGAGTTGTTGGCGTTCTTGGCGCTCTTGAAGCGATTCGCGCGCTACAACGCAGCGGTTTCCGCCCGAAACACTCGATCGAACTGTTGATGTTTACTTCGGAAGAGCCCACGCGTTTCGGAATCGGATGTCTTGGCAGCCGACTACTGTCGGGGACGATGTCGGGCGACGCCGCGAGACAGTTGCTGGACAAAGATGGAACTTCGCTCGAAGAGTTGCGCACGAAGGCCGGGCTCACTGGCGCTCTCGAAGCGGTGAAGCTCCCGGCCAATTACTACAAGGCATTCGTCGAATTGCACATCGAACAGGGTCCAGTGCTGGAGCAGAAAAACGTTCCCCTGGGAATTGTCACGGACATTGCAGCGCCTGCCAGCCTACGCATCACGATCGAAGGCTCCGGAGGACACGCGGGTGGAGTCCTGATGCCCGATCGCCGAGACGCTTTGTGCGCGGCGGCGGAACTGGTGCTCGCAATCGAAGCCGCTGCGCGCACCAGCGGCGCGGTGGATACCGTCGCCACCGTGGGCATCTGCGAAGTATTTCCCGGTGCGGTGAATAGTATTCCCAGCCGCGTTCATCTTACGGCTGACATACGCGACACCGATCTCGCACGGCGCGAGATAGTTATCCGTAAAATCAACTCCTCATGTCAATCCATCGCGACGAAACGACAAGCGTCGATCCACGAAGAACTGATCAACGCCGACGCGCCGGCCCACTGCGCGCCCGCGATCGTTGAAACGCTTTCTGCGGCATGTGCAAAGTACAAACTTCCGTTCATTCTCATGGTCAGCCGCGCATACCACGATTCGCTTTTTGTGTCGCGCATCGTTCCAGCTGGAATGCTGTTTATTCCTTGCAGAAACGGGTATAGCCATCGGCCCGACGAATACGCATCTCCTGAAGACATGGAGCGTGGAGTAATCGTACTCGCGGAAACTCTTGCCACTCTCTCCGCCTGAAGTCGAAGCTTAATTTGCTGGCCTGGAGTTGCGGATCTTGGCGTGACCCGGTTTGATCACTGAATAGATGAAGTCGCATCTCTGGTCGTACGGCAGGAAGGCGCTCTTCATCGCATTGATGGTGATTTTTTCGAAATCCTCGATCGAAAGACCAAATGCGTCTCGTGCCGCTTCAAATTCTTTGCTCATGGTCGTATCACTCATCAAACGATTGTCCGTATTCAGCGTCACGCGAAATTTTTCCTGATAAAGAATCTTGAAGGGATGTTCGGCCAGGCTGCGCGCAGCCCCGGTATGGACGTTGCTGAGCAGGCAAATCTCGAGCGGAATTCTCTTGTCGAGAACATATTGCGCGAGGTCACCCAACTTCACGGCTTTGCCTTCCGCCACTGCTATGTCATCAATCAATCGAGTACCGTGGCCGATGCGATGCGCTCCGCAATACTGAATTGCCTGCCAGATCGATTCTTTTCCAAATCCTTCGCCGGCGTGAATCGTAATGTTGAAATTCTGGCGCTGAATATAATGAAACGCATCCACATGTTTTTTGGGAGGAAAGCCGCCTTCCTCGCCCGCCAGATCGAATCCCACCACCCCCCGCTCGCGAAAATCAACCGCGAGTTCCGCCATTTCCAACGAAACATCCATATTGCGCATCGCGCAAATAATTAATCCTGACGAAATTCCGAAGTCTTTATGACCACGTTCCAGGCCCTTCAACACAGCCGAAACGATCCGTTGATGCGTCAATTGCTTGCGGGTGTGAAAAATCGGAGCGAATCGCGTTTCGAAATACACCACGCCGTCGCGGCTCAGGTCCTCCGCCTGTTCGTATGCCACCCGTTCAAGTGCCTCCTCCGTCTGCATCACCGCGATGGTATGCGCAAATCCTTCCAGGTATTTAGGCAGACTGCCCTGGTTTGCTCCTTGATGGAACCATCGAGCCAGATCCTCGGGATCCTGAGTCGGAAGTTGACGGTACTGCACATTTTTCGCCAACTCAATTATTGTCGCCGGTCTCAGTACACCATCCAAATGTTCGTGTAATAAAACCTTTGGCAAGCTTTTCAATACGTCGTGATTGAGGTTCGTCATCGCTGCCTGCTGCCACCTATTGATTGACGCCGCTGGCCAGCAAGCCGCCGTCTACGACCAGCAGGTGCCCTGTCACGAAACTCGCCGCGTCCGAAGCAAGAAACACCGCCGCGCCGACCAGCTCCTCAAGTTTGCCAAACCGTTTCATCGGCGTGCGCACCAGAAATTCCCTGCCCCGTTCGGTGCCATCCAGCAGCGCGGAGTTAAGCTCGGTGCGAAACACTCCCGGAGCAATCGCATTCACGCAAATACCACGGCTCGCCCATTCAATCGCCAGCGATTTCGTCAGTGAAGCGACCGCCGCTTTGCTTGCCGAATAGGCGGCAACTTCATAAAGCGATACAACGGAAGCAAGCGATGCGATATTAATGATCCGCCCGTAACCACGTTCGATCATATGTCGGCCTATAAGGCGGCAAGCGCGGAGCGTACCATTCAGATTTGTTTCCAGAATCCCATTCCACTCCGCGTCGGAAACCTCTAGTGTCGGCGTGCGTTTCGTCTTGCCCGCACAGTTGACGAGAATTTGCACGCCGCCGAGTGCGGAACAGGTAGCGTTGAGGAGGTCCTTCAGTGAAGATTCATCCGTGACATCGCAGGGTATTTCGATTGAGCGCCGCCCCAGTGCCTTAATCTCCTGTGTAACCGACCGTACCAGCTCCCCGCGCCGGCCCGTGGCGACAACATCTGCACCCGCAACAGCCAACCCGTTCGCGATTGCCAGACCAATGCCGCTGGTGCCGCCGATCACCACTGCCGTTCTGTTCGTCAGATCAAGTTGCGGATGGCCCAAAGTCTCTTCTCCTGTCTATGTAACTGACGTGCGATCAGATCTTCTCGCCGTAAAGAACCATGCAGCCGATGCGTGTTACCGACGCAAAATCGACCGTCAGCCCAAGCCGAATTGTTGTCGCGCTAAGGTTATAACAGAAGGCAGTATCTAGGATTGTGCGATGTGCTGGTTTTTAGCGCTCGAGGTAGCAACTAACGCCCGCATTGCTTCCACTAACGTTCCAGCGGCTGCCATTTTCGTGATGTACGCATCGGCCCCAGCGGCGCGAGCCTCAATCTCCATTTGGGGAGAATCATGCATCGTGATGATCAATATCTTGGTGTCGGGTAACGCTTGGCGAATTTTAGCCGCAGCCTGCAAACCGGTCAGTATCGGCATGCTCATGTCCAGGAGCACTAAGGTTGGTCGCAGACTCATGGTTTGCGTCAGTCCCTCTTGACCGTTTTGCGCTTCTCCGCAAACCTCGAATTCGGTGCCGCGCAAAATATCCTTCAACCCTCTGCGCACAAGCTCGTGGTCATCTACAATCAGAACGCTATATTGGCTCATGGGGCGTAGGTTCTGGATTCTACGAGGAATATCCCATCGGCACCATAAGGCTTTTTCTGTACAGCTTTTTTGCTTTATCGCCCGAACCAAAAAACATATCGCGCCTCAGTTCCAGTTTTCCACCCAGCCCTTCACCCTGTTGATCCCAAGTAGCTCTCCCTTCCACCCGCAATCGCAGTTAACCTTAAAAATATGGGCGTCAATTTCTTCCAGATTCTTGCTGTTGCTTAGAAACGAGGCTCCTATGGGGTCGCCTGAACTCGGGCATTTAAAGACAACCACGTGTGCAAACGATTTTGTGTGATTATCAGCCTGGTTGTTCATGACGCAAGCATGGAACTCCCCCTCGTCACGGCCAATACCCGGAAGGTGTGAGACCTGGGAAGGCTACTGATTAGAAAAAATGCGTTGCCGAAGACGAAATTTTACATGCAGACGACCGTTGTAAAAGCTCGCCCCATACGGCATCCAGTGTAGTCACGTGACGTGTTCCCGCCGCGCCATCGTATGTTTACGTGGATTATACATATCTCCCGCTGAACTTAACCTGTTTTGCGGCAAATACCGGGTCAGTGTGCCCGTGCGTCGCGCCCTACGCCAATCGAAAAATCACGGTATAGCTCTGTATCCAAATGAGGTCTAAAATCCGTCTCATTACGGATGAACGTCCTGACATCCGAATTGACCACTTTCACCAGAGAGCGCCTTGTCGACTCATCAAAATGAACGCCCGACCATCGGGCATGAACACCAACTACCTGCTTCGCATCCACACCGCCACAAATTTACCGGCACGATCGTGTGGATTATCTTGCTGCTCGTCTTCGCTGCAGCCTTTGTGCTCGTCCTACGCAAGCACGACGAGTCCACGACCAACGCGCGCGCACCGAGAGGAGGAGGCGGCCCGGCGACGGTTATGGCGGCGACTGCTCAGAAAGGCGATATCGGAGTCTATCTGGATTCGATTGGCACGGTCACACCAGTCTTCACATCGTCCATCACTAGCCAGGTCAACGGGATTGTCACCGCTGTGCACTACAAAGAAGGGCAAATCGTTCACAAAGGCGATCCGCTGATTGATATTGACGACCGTTCTTACCGCGCTACGCTTCTCCAGGCCCAAGGCACTCTGGATCGCGACGAGGGCCTTCTGGCGCAAGGGAGGATGGACGCCGAGCGCTACCGCGACGCGTGGGCCCGCAGAGCCATTCCAAAACAGACTCTCGATGATCAGCAACAGCTCGTTTTGCAGCAGCAAGGCACTGTGAAACTTGATCAAGGCTCGGTTCAATTTGATCAAATTCAAGTCGAGTATTGTCACATCACCGCCCCGATCACCGGCAAAGTCGGCTTGCGGCTGGTGGACCCGGGAAACGTTGTGCAGTCATCCGGCACACTCACGCTTGCGGTGATCACTCAACTGCAACCCATCACGGTAGTCTTCACGATTCCTGAGGACAATCTAGGCCAGGTTCAACACCGCCTTCGCGGCAATGCCAAGCTGCCCGTGGATGCATTCGACCGTGGCGCACAAAAGAAAGTGGCCTCCGGCACGCTTCTGACGCTCGACAACCAGGTTGACACCACCACTGGAACAGTGAAGGCCCGCGCCATTTTCGACAATAAGGATGCAGCTCTGTTTCCCAATGAATTTGTGAACATTCGCCTGCTTGTGGACACCCTGCACGACGCGACGCTGATTCCTTCCTCCACTATTCAGCACAATGGTCAAGCCGCGTTCGTTTACGTTTTGCAGGACAATACCGCACACATGCGCAGCATTAAGCCAGGCGTCACGGACGCAGGAATGACCGAGGTAACCGGAGTTTCGCCGGGCGACGTGCTAGCCAACAGCAGCTTCGAGAAATTGCAGGACAACACAAAAGTTGTAATTCCTGGCACTGGCAACCCCGCGCCCGGTTCCCCGCCCAATCCCACGGGAACTCCTTCGCGAGGTTCCTCGCCTGGACATGGCCGCAGGAGCAGTTCCCCTTGAGTCCGTCACGCCCCTTTATATTGCGGCCCGTTGCGACCGCTCTGTTGATGGCCGCGATTCTCCTGGCGGGGATTGTTAGCTATACCCAGCTTCCGGTGTCGGCGCTGCCGCAGGTTGACTATCCCACCATTCAAGTTCTGACCTTCTACCCCGGGGCCAGCCCCGACGTCGTCGCCACAACCGTGACCGCGCCACTCGAGCGGCAATTTGGGCAGTTACAGGGCCTGAATCAAATGACTTCGAGCAGCTCCGGTGGAACGTCGGTAATCGTCCTGCAGTTTACTCTGACCTTAAACATTGACGTCGCCGAAGAAGAAGTTCAGTCCGCAATTAACGCTTCGCAGAATTTTCTGCCCGCCAATCTGCCTTCCCCGCCCATCTACAGCAAGACCAATCCCGCCGACGCGCCTGTACTGACGCTGGCCGCAACATCAACCTCCATTCCGCTTTCGCAGGTGGAAGACCTGGTGGACACCCGCTTGGCTCCCAAGATCTCGCAATTGAAAGACGTCGGGCTGGTAACCATCAGTGGCGGCCAGAAGCCTGCCGTCCGCATTCAAGCCAACCCGGCGGCGCTTTCTTCCTATGGAATTAATCTTGAGGACTTGCGCACGGCCGTTACCCAATCCAGCGTCAACGCCGCCAAAGGAAACTTTGACGGCCCACGCCAGGACTACCAAATCGATGCCAACGATCAGCTGGTTACCAGCAACGACTACCGCAATGTCGTTGTGGCCTATCGCAACGGCGCTCCGGTCATGCTCACCGACGTGGCAAAAATTGTTGACGGAATAGAGAACAAGAATCAGGCCGCGTGGATGAACAAGACTCCAGCCGTCATCATCAACGTACAACGGCAGCCCGGCGGCAACACCATCGACGTCGTAAAGAGCATTAAAAGTCTGCTGCCGCAACTGGAAGCCAACCTGCCCACCGGCATCGACATTGCCATCCTTACCGACCTGACTACTCCCATTCAGGCTTCGATCTCCGACGTGGAATTCGAGCTTATCCTGACCATCGCCCTGGTCGTGACGGTGATGTTTCTTTTCTTACGCAGTCTCTACGCCACGATTATTCCCAGCGTCGCCGTTCCGCTATCTCTCGTTGGCACTTTTGCCGCGATGTATGCCCTCGGCTACAGCCTCGACAATCTCTCGCTTATGGCTCTCACCATCTCCACCGGATTTGTCGTGGACGACGCCATTGTCATGGTCGAAAACATTTCGCGTTATCTCGAAGAGGGCGAGGCGCCGCTGGTGGCCGCACTAAAAGGCGCGGAACAGATCGGCTTCACCATTCTTTCGCTGACCGTTTCTCTGATTGCCGTGCTGATTCCCTTGCTCTTCATGGGCGACGTTGTCGGCCGGCTATTCCGCGAATTCGCTGTCACTCTGGCAGTAACCATCGTCGTCTCCGCAGTCGTGTCGCTTACCCTGACCCCGATGATGGCCTCGCGCATATTGAAACACAATCCCATGGAACAGCAGACCCGCTTCTACCAGGCCTCGGAACGAGTGTTCAACAGCATGATCGCGTTCTACGGACGAACCCTTAAATTTGTGCTGCGCTTCCAGACTATCACTTTGTTCGTCGCCCTCGGAACACTGCTCCTCACTGTGTTTCTCTACATCGTCATTCCAAAAGGATTTTTCCCTGTTCAGGACACTGGAATCATTCAAGGCATTTCCCAGGCGCCTCCCATCATTGGCCACCAGGCGATGGCCGAAAAGCAGCAAGAAATCGCCAACGTCATCCTTCAGGATCCCGCTGTCGAAAGTCTCTCCTCATTTATCGGCGCCGACGGCACCAACATCACCACCAATAGCGGAAGGCTCTCCATCAACTTAAAGCCTCTGGAGCAACGAAACCTAAACGCGTCTGACGTTATTCGCCGGATGCAGTCAAAACTCAACGATGTACAAGGTATCCAGCTCTTCATGCAACCCGTGCAAAACATCACGGTGGATGATCGCGTCAGCCGCACCCAATATCAGTTCACCTTGGAAGACCCTGACCCGAACGAGCTGAGTGAATGGACTAATAAATTCGTCGACCGCTTGAAACAATTGCCGGAGTTGGAAGACGTTGCCACGGACCAACAGCCCGGCGGACTGGCCGTTTCCCTGGTCATTGACCGCCCAACCGCATCGCGCCTCGGCATTGCCCCCACGACGATTGACAACACTCTCTACGACGCCTTCGGCCAGCGTCAGATCAACACCATGTACACGCAGCTGAATCAGTACCACGTAATCCTCGAGAGCGAGCCGCAATTCCAGCTGGACCCCAACAAATTGAACAAATTGTATATTCAGGCGAACGCCGCGTCGGGCACCTCGGGCGCTCCAGCGAGTTCCACGGGCAACGGTTCTACATCCGCTGGTTCTAACGCTCTCACCACTTCCCCGCTGTACACCGCCTCGCCGAATACTCTTTCTCCACCTACAAATGCCCTGACCTCGAGCGCATCAGCAACCAACTCGAGCCGGGCAACCACGTCTGCGGTAGCGTCCAGTTCCGTAAAGAGCAGCGCAGTGCCTCTCGGAGCGTTTTCGCATTTTGAAACCAAATCTGAATATCTCTCCATCAACCATCAAGGCCAGTTCCCGGCGATCACCGTTTCTTTCAATCTGGCTCCCAAAGCCGCCTTGGGCGAGGCCATCACTTCCATTTCGAAAGTCCAGAAAGATCTCCATTTTCCTGCCAGTCTTCAGGCCGATTTTCAGGGCACCGCGGCATCTTTCCGGAATTCTCTCTCCAATATGCCGTTGCTGATCCTGGCGGCCTTGGTCACTGTTTATATCGTTCTCGGCGTCCTTTACGAGAGCTTCATCCATCCGATTACGATTCTTTCCACTCTGCCCTCTGCCGGCGTCGGCGCTTTCCTGGCCCTCATCCTCTTTGGATTGGACCTGAGCGTCGTTGCCATCATCGGCCTGGTTCTCTTAATAGGTATCGTCAAAAAGAACGGAATCATGATGGTGGACTTCGCGCTCGACGCGGAACGGCATCAGGGCAAGAGCTCCACCGAAGCGATCTACGATGCGTGCCTGCTCCGATTCAGGCCCATCATGATGACCACCATGGCGGCACTGCTCGGCGGTCTGCCTCTCGCATTTGGACATGGCATCGGCTCCGAACTGCGGCGGCCATTGGGCATCGCTATGGTCGGCGGCCTTCTCGTGAGCCAAGTGCTCACGCTGTACACGACACCAGTAATCTATATTTTCTTCGATAGGCTGGCGCAGCGATTCTCCAGAAATCCCAAAACGTCGCCGTCCGGCGCGGCCCCGCAAGTTGCCGAACAGTCATGAACATCTCCACTCCATTTATCTATCGCCCCGTCGCCACCACCTTGCTCACTATCGCCATCGCGATTGCAGGCGGCATCGCGTTCAAAGTGCTTCCGGTCTCCCCTTTGCCGCAAGTCGATTTTCCAACCATCTCCGTGAACGCCAGTTTGCCCGGAGCCAGCGCGGAAATCATGGCCTCATCGGTCGCCACTCCTCTCGAACGTCAGCTCGGTCACATCGCCGGCGTGTCCGAAATGACCTCGAGCAGCAGCCTGGGAACCTCTTCGGTCACTATACAATTCGATCTCAGCCGAAACATTGATGGTGCGGCGCGCGACGTCGAAGCCGCGATCAATGCGGCACGCACCTATCTTCCCGCCAACCTGCCCGCCAATCCTACCTACCGCAAAGTAAATCCCGCGGATGCTCCGATCATGATCCTGGGGCTAACATCGGACAAATATGGGCCAGACAAGCTTTATGACGAGGCCTCCACCGTCATTCAACAGAAACTCTCGCAAATTCAGGGCGTGGGCCAGGTAAACGCCGGCGGCGGCGCCTTGCCTTCCGTTCGCGTAGAGGTAAATCCGACAAAACTCTCCAGCTTCGGTCTTACCATGGCCGATGTTCAGTCCGTGCTGCGCCTGCAAAACTCAGCTCTCGCCAAAGGACAAATCACGGACGGCGTGACTAGCGCGGATATTCTTGCCAACGACCAAATTTCCCACGCCATCGACTATCAGCCGGTCATTGTCGGCTACAAAAACGGCGCGGCTATCCATCTCTCCGATGTCGCTGACGTCGTAGACTCAGTGCAAAACGTTCGCGCTGCCGGATATTTGAACGGCAAGCGCGCCATTTTGCTGATCATTTTCCGCCAGCCCGGCGCCAATATTATCGAAACCGTCGATCGCATACGCGCTGAAATACCTTCCATCAAGGCATCGATTCCACAGGGCATTGACACCACTATCGTCCTGGATCGCACCACAACTATCCGCGCATCGGTTAGTGACGTCGAGCGAACTCTCACTTTTTCCGTCATCCTGGTCATCGTGGTGGTCTTTATTTTCTTGCGGAATGGCCGCGCCACCCTGATCCCCGCCGTAGCTGTCCCTGTATCTCTGATCGGCACATGCGCTGTGATGTATCTGTGCGGCTACAGCCTCGACAATCTTTCCCTTATGGCTCTGACCATCTCCACTGGCTTCGTCGTGGATGACGCCATCGTGGTCATGGAAAACATCACTCGCCATCTCGAAGCGGGAATGGAACCATTCGCTGCAACTCTAAAAGGCGCGAAGGAGATCGGCTTCACGGTCTTTTCCATCAGCATTTCCCTGATCGCGGTATTCATTCCGCTCTTGCTGATGGGCGGAATTGTCGGGCGGTTGTTCCGTGAATTTGCGATTACCCTATCGACCGCCATTCTCGTTTCAATGGCGATTTCTCTCAGCACCACACCAATGATGTGCGCGTACTTGCTTCGCGATGAGCGCTCCAGAAAACACGGCCGGCTTTACATGGCCACGGAACGATTTTTCGAACGCATGCTGTCATGGTATCGCCACAGCCTGCACTGGGTTCTGGATCACGCTTTCCTGACCTTAACCGTCCTTTTTTTAACCATCGCTCTCAACGTCGCCATCGTTCTTAAAATTCCCAAGGGCTTCTTTCCTCAGCAGGACACCGGCACCCTTGGCGGCGGCATGCAAGGACCGCAGGACGCATCTTTCCAGGTGATGAACGACTCTATCCAGAAAATCGAAGGAGTCATCACCAAGGATCCCGCTGTCGCAAACGTGATTGGTTTCACCGGTGGTGGCGGCGCCACTAATTCCGGAAATATATTTATTGCGCTGAAGCCACTGAACGAACGAAAAATCGGCGCGCCACAAATCATCAACCGGCTACGTCCGCGGCTCAATCGTTTGCCGGTGGCCTCAACCTTCCTGCAGGCATCGCAGGATTTGCGTATCGGCGGACGCTCCAGCTCAGCTCTCTACCAATACACCATCCAGTCTGACAATATTCCGGACCTCGCCACTTGGGGGCCGCGGCTGCTCGCGGAGATGAAGCGTATCCCTATTTTTCAAGATGTGAACTCCGACCAGCAGAACGGTGGCTTGGACATTCTCCTGAACTATAACCGCGTGGAAGCCGCCAGGCTCGGTCAGTCCGCGCAATCTCTCGACCAGGGAATCTACAGTGCCTTCGGTCAATCCGAAGTCTCCATCATCTACACGCAACTCAATCAATACTATGTCGTTTTGGAGGTCGCTCCCCAATACTCACAAAATCCCCAAGGCTTGGGAGATATTTATTTTCATCCCAAAGGCAGCAGCAGCCCCACCGCTACCGGCAACACTCCACTCATGACGATGTCCACAAATCAGACCAACACCATTCCGCTTACCCTCAATCACACCGGCCTGTTCCCTTCCGTCACCGTCTCTTTCAACCTGGCGCCAGGTTCCTCACTCAGCGATGCGATTGCCGCCATCGCTCAGCTAAAGCAAAGAATGGGCGTTCCTTCCACCGTCCGCGGCGTTTTTGCCGGCACCTTGCAGGCCTACCAGAAATCTCTCAGCACCGAGCCCATCCTGGTTTTCACCGCCTTGCTTGCCGTTTACATCGTCCTTGGTGTCTTGTACGAAAGTCTTATGCATCCCCTCACCATTATTTCCACACTTCCATCTGCCAGTGTCGGCGCGATGCTGGCTCTTATGCTCTTCAAAGAAGATCTGAACGTCATCTCAATCATTGGAATCGTGCTGCTGATCGGTATCGTTAAGAAGAACGCCATCATGATGATCGATTTCGCGCTGCAAGCCGAACGCGAAGGCGGCAAAACTACGCAGGACGCCATCTTCGAAGCATGCATGCTCCGCTTCCGCCCCATCCTCATGACCACCATGGCTGCGCTCTTTGGCGCACTGCCGCTTGCTTTCGGTACCGGCACCGGCTCAGAACTGCGCCGCCCCCTCGGCATCACTATTGTCGGCGGCCTCATTGTGAGCCAGATGCTTACCCTCTATACGACCCCAGTCGTTTATTTAACACTCGATCGTTTGCGCCTGCGTGTTCTAGGAAAAGAGCGCGACACTTTTCATCCCGGCGACGATGCCGTTCCGTCGACGGCGGGATAATCAATGGAAAAATATATGCATAGCTCTCCTTTAAAACTTCTGATCGTTACCGCGATCTGCTTGCTTCCTTTCTCCGGCTGTACCGTCGGCCCAAAATATCATCCGCCGTCCGCAACTCTTCAACCGCCACCACCCGCCTACAAAGAGCTGCCAAAACCTTCCGACAATTCCGCTGATTGGAAAGTTGCCGAACCGCAGGATGCCATGCTCCACGGAAAATGGTGGGAAATATACAACGATCCGGAATTAAATTCGCTCGAGGACCAGCTCGACATCAACAACCAAAACATCAAACAATCTTTTGAAAACTTCATGGCGGCCCGCACGCTTGTCGCTCAGGCTCGCGCGCAACTCTATCCCACCTTAAGCGTGGGGCCCACCTACACATATTCCCATCCCTCTGGAAATCTAAAGAACACCATCGGCACTACCGGTGCCTCCGGAAGCAGCTCGAACAAAGGCTCCACGCCAAATAGCGAACTGGCCACTTTGCCCTTCTCTGCTTCCTGGGCTCCCGATCTCTGGGGCAGAGTTCGCAACCTCATTCATGAACAGCAGTACAACGCCCAGCTAAGCGCCGCCGATCTTGAAAACGTGAAATTGACCGAACAATCCAGCCTCGCGGTCTTCTTCTTCCAACTACGGGGCCAGGACGCCTTGCAGAAGGTTCTCGACGACACTGTCGCCGCTGACAAAAAATCCGTCGAACTCAATCGCGCGCGCTATGAGACTGGAGTCGACAGCGAAATCTCTCTCGTCCAGGCGCAAAATGCCCTGGACAACGCCGAAGCAGAAGCCGTCAACGTTGGCCTGCTGCGCGCGCAATTCGAACACGCCATCGCTGTACTCATCGGCACGGTGCCCTCCAGCTTTTCTCTTCCCGTCAAGCCGCTCGCCGCCGCGCCGCCGCCGATTCCCCCCGGTGTGCCCTCGCAACTCCTCGAGCGCCGCCCGGACATTGCCGCTTCCGAACGCAACATGGCCGCGGCCAACGCTCAGATCGGCATCGCCACTGCCGCGTACTATCCGACTCTCACGCTAACCGGAAGTGCCGGCTTTGAAAGTTCATTGCTCTCAAGACTCCTCAACTGGCCTAGCCACTTTTGGAGCATCGGTCCCTCTGTCTCGCAAAACATCTTTGACGCCGGCCTGCGCAGGGCCACGGTCACGCAATTCATAGCCACGTACAACGCCGACGTCGCCGGCTATCGCCAAACCGTGCTGACCGCCTTCCAACAAGTGGAAGACAGTCTCTCCGCCGAGCGCATCTTGTCCAAAGAAATCCAGCAGCAGCAACAAGCCGTACACTCGGCCGAGCGTTTTCTCGAACTGGCCCAGGCGCGCTATGAAACCGGCGTTGATCAATACCTTAACGTCCTCGTCGCCCAGACGACTCTGCTCAACGACCAGCAAACACTCGCGAATTTACACACCCAGGCAATGACCGCCTCCGTCCAACTGGTCGAAGCCCTTGGCGGCGGCTGGGACCGCTCTCAGCTCCCCACCGCGGCCCAAGTCTCGCAAAAAGTCACAAAAACCGCGATCGAATCACCCCAATAGCCACGCGCTAGTTGTCGGAAGGAATCTCTCTTCGATGCATCTGGCAACTTGTACTATCGTCTGCCGCGACTTTTGCTGCTCCGGCGCTTTGCGGTTCGCGCTCTCGATCCTTTGCTCCTATGAATCCGTTTCGACAAAAGCGCTTTCGCGCGTTTAAGCTCCGCTCGTCGTGCGGCGCTAAGCCCGCGACCCGCTCGATTCATGAAGTAACATCCTCATTCCCGATTGTGGCCCTCTCGGCGAGACCCTATTCGACGCCAGCGATGCGGCAATCGTCGAAGCCTTCTTCGTAAACAAGCCTGCAGGAGGATGCGTCGAATCGGTCTTTACTTTCCTGACCCATTTTCTATTTTTTTCACAAGCCATATTGTTTGTCTCTATATGCAAATCCTCCTTCGCGCGCGATAGCAGATACCAATATGGGCGATTATAAAGTAGCCACAATCAGGTTATCTCTGTAGCGTGCCAATCCCTGGCAAAGGCAACTCGTATTTTTCCTGTCGCTGCTATCGATGGCGTCGCCCGGGGCAGCCATTGAACCACGCGACTGGACCGCGCCGATATCTTCCTCCTGAGGTAAAGTGGTAGCCATTCAATATGATCATCAACCTGGCCCGGCGCGCGCACGACCACAATTGGGAACTGGACCCTATTACGCGGTCTCTGCTCGATACCGATTTTTACAAACTTCTGATGCTGCAGTTCATTTGGAAGCAGTTCCCCAGGACACACACCTCTTTTTCTTTCATCAATCGCTCTCTCGATGTGCGCGTGGGCGATTTAGTTGATCTTGAACAACTTCGCGAACAACTCGAGCAAACAAAAAAGCTGCGCTTTCATAAGTCGGAATTGATCTGGCTCGCAGGCAATACCTTCTATGGGCGCCGAGGAATTTTTGAACCAGCTTTCCTCGAGTGGCTGGAACGCGACTTCCGGCTCTCTGATTACGAGTTGGCTATTCAAGACGGCCAGGTCTCCTTGTCTTTTCATGGATTGTGGACCGATACGACCATGTGGGAAATTTATGCGCTTTCGGCCGTGAGCGAACTGAGAACGCGCGCCAACCTGAAGCGTCTCAGCGAATTTGAGCTCGATATTTTCTATTCGCGCGCCAAAACCAAACTCTGGCAAAAAATGGAACGCTTGTGCGGCGTCCCGGGGTTGAAGGTCAGCGACTTTGGAACCCGCCGCAGACACAGCTTCTTGTGGCAGGAGTATGTCGTAAAAGCCATGAGCGACATCCTCCGAGGCAACTTCACCGGAACCTCGAATACATATCTGGCCTATAAACACGACTTGGAAGCAATCGGCACCAACGCGCATGAGTTGCCCATGGCGCTGGCCGCGTTGGCGCAAAACGACCAAGAACTGAAGACCGCCCAATACCGCTTGCTGCAGCTCTGGCAGCAGACCTACCAGGGCGAATTGCTCATCCTGCTTCCAGACACCTTTGGCACAACACAGTTTCTCGGCGGCGCTCCCGATTGGGTGGCGGATTGGACCGGACAGCGCGCTGACAGCAAAGATCCTTTCCTCGCGGGTGAAGAATACATCGCGTGGCTGAAACAGAGAAACCGCGATCCCCGGCAAAAGCTATTCATTGCTTCAGACTCGCTCGATGTGGATACGATTCTCGGATTGCACGCCCATTTTTCCGGTACGATTCGCAACGGCGCTTCTCCTGCCGATTTCAGGCAGGCCAGCGACTTCCTCGATGAAAGAAAATGGATTCCCGATCGCCGCATCCGTTTCAGCGCCGGTTGGGGCACCTTGCTGACCAACGATTTTCGCAATTGCAATCCTCAGGGCACTGGCGATTTTGATCCGGTCAGCCTGGTGTGCAAGCTCAACGACGTCGAAGGCAAACTCGCCGTAAAACTTTCCGACAATTTTGAGAAGGCCCTGGGTCCCGCCGACGAAATCCAGCGTTACCGGCGGCTATTCGGCCTCGCCGGCGTTGCCCACGCGCCAATTGTCACCTAGCAGCGAATTGTGCTGTGACGTTTTCACGCTAGACTGTGGCGCGGGATTTCGCAGTGATCGGATCCTCACGCCATATCTAATGCGCGATTACCAGCCCAATTGGCGCATTCGCCCTGGATGAGTCCGCTATGCCGAATCATATGATCGGGCCGTCGCTTTAGGGGCAACAGCTTTCTCGTTCCTCCTTGCCACGATCGCGAATAGCAAGGGGCCTCGTTGCAGATCAGCCTGGCGGGTTTTGTGTCCTCTTGAGCCACGCTCTATACAAACACCTTGTCTAGGGGTTGCTAAGAAATTAAAGCTTACAAATCGCGTGTGGCTAGCTATTCTGGCGTCAGGGCGCCGCGCTCGCTGTTCCATTTTCGTTCCGGGACCATTCCCGCTGAAGGAGGCACAGGTGGCGAGCACGCTCGCGTCGTGGATGCGGTACGACACATTGCTACTGGCGTTGATTGCCATATTGTTCTACGTGCTGGCACTGCTGACGAGCTCTCTATGTGTGAGATGGGTTTTGAAGGAGGAATTGAGGTCGGAGATCAACAGTTCGGCGAGATATGCAACCATTGACGGCATTCGCGGCTTCCTGGCGTTCGGAGTTTTTGTCCATCATTATGTGATCGCGTGGATTAATCTGCGTTACGGCTTTTGTTGCGAGCCGCCGCACAATTTCGAAAATGAACTGGGCAGAGGGAGCGTGGCAATATTTTTCATGATCACGGCCTTCTTGTTCTGGGGGCGGACCCGTGCTAAGCGTGGGTTAGAAATCAAGAAATTTTTCATTTCTCGGGTGTTCAGAATCTATCCTCTCTACTTGGTATTCGTGTCCCTGCTTTTTATAGCTATTGCCTATGAAACTAACTGGACCGCCGCGGAGCCGACTTCGTCCATTGCGAAGGAGGCAATCAAGTGGTTCTTCTTCCACACTCCGATCATCAATCGGCACCAAGGCATGGCCTTTGGCGGTGTGGCATGGACCCTGCTTTACGAGGCCTGGTTCTATCTTTCGCTACCACTGCTGGCGATTGTGTTCCTTCAGGGAAAAACCTTTTGGAAAAAGGCGCTGGCTGCGGGAACAGTGGCAGGACTGTTTGTAATCAACCATTTGAGCTTTGCGATCGCCTGCACTTTTCTCGGCGGCATCGTCGCGGTCTATTGGACTCTTGATGCACAGCGCGCCAACCTTGCTCGAAGTAAAACGGCGACCTGGATCGCTCTCGCCTGTCTCGCCTGCCTCGCCCTATTCACTTACGAGCCTTTCAACGCACCCGGGATTGCGTTGTTGACGGTGTTTTTCGTTGTCATATCGTCGGGAAATAGCCTGTTTGGCCTGTTGAGTCTGCCGGGAGCACGCTGGATGGGCGACATCAGCTACAGCATATACCTGGGCCACGGAATCGTGCTTTGGTTGGTCTTGAACGTTCTGACCAGGATTCCTGCGTTTCATCCGTCGGTGTTGTGGCTTGTTGGTGTCGGAATCGCGATGACACCGCTAATCGTTCTCCTGACCAGTGTCTCGTATATATTTATCGAGCGCCCATTCATTGCAATGGGTCACCAATTTGGAAAGTCCAGTCATGGGTTATTCGCAGTCCAATGTACGGCGTGGACACGAAGGCAAATGAGCAAAGCTCTAGCGTTTTTGTCTCAAACACGTTAGCCGAGCGCACTCGAGTAGCAAGGACGTAATTCTGATTGACTGAACGATCATCGGTGATTCGTCAGCAGATGGGACACGCATCCGCAACAGTGACTGCGCTTTACACAGGCGAAATTCCAGCGGAACAGGTCGCAAAACAGTTCCAATTGGAGCCAAATGGAACAATCGTCGCGGCATAAACTGTCTGTAAGTAATTGATTTAGTTGGAGCGGGCAATAGGAATCGAAATTAGCCCCGCTCGGCTTTTCAAAGACTTACGCAGAAGGGCTCAGATTGATTTGGAAGGACTTGGCAGTCTCCGGAACCCTTATTGCCGCATCGTTGTCGCCTTGCTTCCCTAAAATATTTCCTACCACTTTTCGATTTGCCCAGCAATGTCCAGGGCGCGGTTCGTCTACTGGTGCATGCTCCTGAGAAGAGCGGCGTAGCGGGGGTCGTGGCGGACGGAATCGAGCTGGGGGTCCACGCGGATGAGAGCCATATGGAAGCAGTGGCTGCCGAGCGCGTGCTGGAATGAGTCGAAGGCATGGTCGAGGTCGTTAACGCGGAGATCATCGACGCCGATCTCGTAAGCTGTACAGGGGTGGGCTGAGGTAGCGAGTAGAGTTTGGGTACGCGCACGCCAATAGGATTGCCATCCGTGCTCCTTGTATACGTCAAGAAGAGCGCCGGTATCGAGGTGTGGCTGGGATTCGTGCAACGCTATCAGATCGTGCTGCACGGCATTGTCGTGATCACCCTTCTGCTCATAGATGAGACTCAGGTAATTGTCGATGGAACCTGGCTGGTGCTCCATCTCGGCAGCGCGCTGCATTTGAGAGATTGCAGTATCGTACTGTCTGGCAAGGTAGAGAGTAGCGCCCATTCGTCGATTAACGAGGAACGATAGCGGATCGAGCTGAAGTGCGCGGCGCATGTGCGTAACGGCGTCCTGCGGTCGGCCGACGGCGTCGAGGTAAACGCCATACTTGAACTCGGCAAGAGAGTCGTTGGGATTCAGCGAAATGCCGCGGGTGAGGTTCCGCTCAGCAGCAGTCCAGTCCCACGCGTAGATGGTCTGAATGCTACCGAGCTCGGTGTTAGCCTCGCCGTTCTGGGGGTCGAGCTGGATGGCGCGCTGGGCAGCGGCGAGGGCTTTCGGCATCAGATTTTCGGGCAGACCGAGACCGAAGGTGGTAGCGGCGTCGAGCGCATCGGCGTAGCCGGAGTAGGCGGAGGCGTAGTTGGGATCGAGTGCGATAGCCTGCTGAAAGGAATCGAGACTGTGAGCAAAATCTTGCTTATGGAAGAAGTAGCGTCCGCGGAGATAGGCGTCGTGCGCGGCGGGGATGACGGGGGCACGCGGGGACGGAGGTGCCAGGACGACGCTCGCCTGGGCGGCGATCTGCTGTGCGACGCTGTCCTGGAGGGATAGGACATCGGATACTGGGCCTTCAAAGGACTGTGCCCAGAGGTGGCGGTCAGTGCGCGCATCGATGAGCTGGGCAGTAATGCGAATCCGGCCTCCGGAGCGGACAATGGAGCCCTCGACGATGGCATCGACGCCGAGCTGGCGGGCGATGTCTGGAAGTGAGCCGCCGGTACCTCTGTTGGCCATGACGGACGTACGCGAGACGACGCGAACGTTGGGAATTCGCGCGAGCTCGGTGATGAGCTCGTCGGTCATCCCGTCAGCGAAGTATTCCTGGCCTGGGTCGCCGGAGAGATTTTGCAGAGGCAGTACGGCAATCGAGTCGATGGCGGCGTGACTGTCTCGATGAGGGAACCAGGCAGCCAGTGGATGAGGCCCCAAGGTGGGAGTCAAGATAGCAACGAGCACGGATGCTCCCAGTGCGGTGATCAGCCAAAATCTGCGCCGGTGCGTGACTGCCGATGGGATGGACGACACAGAAGAGACCTCCGGCGGAGGAGAGGGAGACTCGATTGGAGAATCAGAAGATTGGGTCGGCTCGGTAACGTCTGGCTCGACTGCGGTAACGGTTGCAATGAACCGGTAACCAGAGCGGGAAACTGTCTGCACATAGATCGGCAGGTCCGAGCTGTCACCTAGGATCTGGCGGATCTTGCGAATTGCTGTGTTAATTCCGTGTTCGACATCGACGAAGACTTCCCGGTCCCATAAGCGCTGGGCGATTTCCTCCCTGGTGACGACCTGTGGATGTTTCCTGACCATGAGGACGAGGAGTTCGAGAGGCTTCCGCTCGAGTTTGAGCCTGCGGCCTTTGCGGGAGAGCTCAAATTTGCCGCAATGAAGGCTGAAGTCGCCGAATCGGTAGACGTCACTGGGCACCGGTTCCCCCCGAGGGCGGCTGAAGTATAGCATTGGAGCGAATAACAGGCACATTTGTCCTTTAGAGTTAATTACTTACGTCTTTATCATTCTTTACCTTTTAATTCACCTTCCTCTATTGTTCCCGCACTCGAATTTGCACAGTATCGAATGCAAGCCGCAAGTTCCCGCGGTATCAGGAGGAAGTAATGAGATCAGGAAATTGGAGATTTGTGCCAGGGCTTAAGCAGAAGCTGAGGAGACTCTCTACTATGGGGTTCGTCTGCGTCCCCCTTTTGTTGATGCCAGCACTGGTTCGGGCACAGGATTGGCAGGTGCAAGTGGGCGCCCAGAACGAGGACATGGGACGGCAGGTTATCGCTTTCCTGCCGAATGAAGTGTGGATTCATAGCGGTGACTCCGTCGCTTTTACGGTCGCGACCGACGAACCGCACACCGTGACATTTTTAACCCCCAACCAGGTGCGACCGCCTTTTCCAGTTGGCTGTCCAGGCACAACGCCAAACGGCAGCGCTGAAGATGGATCGATCTGCGTGAATAGCGGACCGCTGACCAAGGGGCAGCGATACTCGGTGACGTTTCCGACGGCGGGAGATTACAAACTCGTTTGCCTGTTCCACCAGAATCACACTGCGATAATCCACGTTCTTGACCTCTCTGCGAAGCTACCGCATGACCAGGCGTTCTACAGTGCTGAAGCCGCGGACGTGGAAAAAGACATGCTTTCGTCTGCCGGCCACCTGATAGATCACGAAACGGACAGTTCAACCGATGAGGTGGCAGCGGGGACAGGCGCGATCATGGCGACGGGCGGCGGTTCCGAGACGTTGTCAGTGATGCGCTTCATGCACCCGGACAAAGTCGTGCATGTTGGAGAAACGGTGGAGTGGACAAACGACGATCCGGTAACGCCACACACGATCACCTTCGGAGTTGAGCCGGCCAACCCCATGCCGCCTTCTTCGAAAGTAACGATGGATCCGGATGGAGCGCTGCACGCTACCGTGAGTTCGCCAAAGGACAACGTGCATTCGGGCTTCATTGCTGCAGCCCCGCAGGACCAGATCGGGTTACCGCAACCGCTGCCGGGCACAACCCGGTTCCGGGTGACATTCACGCGTCCGGGAACCTTTCAATACAGGTGCGTGCTGCACGACGGCCTGGGGATGCTCGGTAAGGTGACCGTTTTGCCGTGATCTGAAAGAGGATTCGAGAATGTTGAGTAAGGCGAATCCTGGTTGGCAATCGCGGGTCTCGCTCGGCGCTGACTAAATCGAAGCGTTGACCCGCGTTTGCTGCCTACCACGAATGCGGTGCTGTTTTCTCGTGCGCTGCCACAGCAGGGCGGGCGGCTGTCGCACTCTCGACCTGAGAACCATCTTGGTTAGACTCGCATTTGTATTGGTTATTGAATCGTGTTTCGGGCTTTTCGCGCGAGCTAGCGGTGCCACCCTCGAAGCTCGGTTTGGTCTTAGTGCCGCATTTTGCCGCCGCGACCAATCGCTAAGTTATTAGAGGGCGATGGGAATCGAACCCACGTCCGAAGCTTGGGAAGCTTAACATAAAACTCTGAAAGCGATTGATCTGGCGGCACTTAGCTTCGCGAGTGAAGGCCTTAATTGGAAACTAGATGGAAACCGAAAGCAGTAATGGATTGCCACCGCACTGTCTCGCCGCCTCACCCGCGGCCTGAGAGTCAATTCGGGTAGCGCCTGCCTTGGGCGCACGCCCCTCGACTTTAATAACTCCATCAACTATTCACGAGAGAATTTCAGGCGCCGCCCGCGAGCTGGGCGGGACGGCTTCATTTCCTCACCACGCAGGGCCCATCGATCACCAGTGGACTTAGTTCAGTGAGATTGCGGACATCGACGTCCCACCGCGGTCCGTTAGGTGGTTTGCAATTGTCGATGAACTGCTCCTTAAAATGCACGTGATCGACGACCGCGTAGTTAAGTTGGCTCTGATGGCAGTGACCTGGGTCCCTAGCCATTGTCACCAGGGACTCCATCCTGTGAGTGATCTGGCACTCCGTCAGCGAGTGAGGTTTCGAAATATCGCTGGGCGCACCCAGTTGTACTCCTCGTGTCTTGTTGCCGATTACAGTACAGCCGGATAGGGTCACGTTGGCGTAATTCGAAGAAACGCAGGCTCCATAGGGAGCGGCGGTGCGATAAACCATCTTATTGCGGCCAAACTCCTTGTCCTCGAAATGACATCCGCGATAGACAGTAGAAAATTGGGGATACGCCGGGTTCGCAGAACTCAGTGGCTTTGTGGGATCCTGACCAGCATTGGGATCGTAGCGATTTGTGCATTCGCCGTATATCAAACACCCTTCGAACACATGATTGGCCTGCGCTGACCAAACCGAATAGTATCCGGTACCCCAAAATACGCAATTCGAGAACTTGCAGTTTGGCGCAGTGATCGAAATTGCCCCCGAGCCGTTGTTGATGCACCTACAATTCTCAAAGACCAAGTCTCCCGGTGTTTCCGAGGTATAGAAGCTTGGTTCTACATCGATGCCAAGCGCGGGAGCGTCCGGACCGTAACTGCCCGCAGCCCGCCCATTCTCCGAAAAATCGCAGTCGGTGAACTTGCCGTGCGTCAAGCTGATACAACTCAAGCCATTCCTAGCATTGAACCTTGCCGTCACTCTGCTCAGCGTTGCAAACTGATCACAAGAACCAGGATTCGTTTTCGTTGCATGGGGATTGGACAGCCCGAGATAAATCCCGTCAGTCGGGAAATGATGCGCATTTATGTTCTCCAGCGTATAGTGTTTCGACCCACCGCCGAAAACGATCCCGCTACCTCCCTGCGTGAAATTCTTGTCCGCGCGGCTCATGTTGTCGACATTGCCGTTCAACTCGAATCCTTCCATGGTGACATTTTTGCAATTCATAAAGACGAATGGTTGTACCGACTTGATTCCAACGTCTGCGCGAATGAAATCTCCGTTCACGTCGATAATTGAGTCGTGTCCGATCAAATGGAGTCCGTCGCAGTTCTCGAAGACGATGTCATCATTTTTTGGAGGCAATGTCGGACTACAAATCAGCTTGACCCTTCCGATGTAGTAGGTGCCTTTCGGATAGTGCAGAATCTTGCTTTTGCCCGCATTGACGGCTGCCGCTGCAGCTCGAAGAGCATCATAGTCATCCGTCCCGCCATCTCCCTGCGCCCCAAACCATCGCGCGTTGAGAGCGTTGCTCCAAATTCTCTTCCACCTTCCAGGTGGCAATGGAGGATTGACAGTTGGGTCTGGAGTGAACACCAGACCGTTGTCCTCCGGGGTGGTGTCCTTTGCAAAGAATTCGAAGTCGCCGCCGCCTCCGTCTCCTGGTGTGTAGTAATCGTCGACATGAACGTGGCTGGTCTTTGCGCCATCGGTCTTCAGCAAATCGGGAATGTAGGTCGGCATGGTAACCTCGCGGAACTTAGGGAATGGCCCCAACACCGGCCTGCTTGCTCATGCTAACGAGGCCACAATTGTCCGCTGGCTGGGTTGGGTTCATGAATTCTTTTAGCATTCTGAAGGTTCTAATCTGTACGCTCCGCTGGAATCTACTGCGGCTTTCACCTAATCGTCGAATTGCACGCCCTCTCACGAAGTGCGGACTCTGGGTGCTCACCTCTTGCTGGCCAGTCGCAGCGTGACGCCACCTTGGACACCCTTGGCGTTGGTCTGCGTTATGGTAATGTCGCCTCGCATGGATGACTTGGTTGGTCCCAATTGAACCTTGACGTGTCCCAGTCCGCGAGGCCCCAGGAGCAATCCGACCAGCTCGGCTTTCTCGCCAGTGATCAGAAAACCGCCTTTGCCATCCGACTTTAGGCCTTCCAGCTTACCCTTGCCTTCGCGAAACGCGCGAGACAGAGCTTCATCAAGGGTGACGTGGATGGTTGCGCGTTCCCGTATTAACTCTGGCGGGATTTCAAAGCGCAATGTCAGGCGGTCGGACTTTTTCGCAATATTGCGCACAATGAAAAAGGCTGGCGCACTCGTGTCGCCCGGCGCCACAACCTTTATGTTCCGCCACGCCAGGTTGTTGTTGTTGGCCACGTCAGTGTCGATACCCGAACCCTCCACTGGAGGAGTCGCTTGCACGCTGAGAACGCGCAGATAAAGGCAGTAGTGATCGTTTGCCGGCGGCAACGCTGGTGGAGTCCATTTAATGGGGCCAATGCTCGTCGTGGTTCCCGATTCGAGATGCAAGGCCGTGAACTGGCGGGATTCCGGTATAAACGTAAAGTCCGTGGGGTAAGTCAGCCCCGAGGACGCCAGCGCATAGTACACGCCGACTTCGGCATAAACGACACGCGGGGATCCGGGCCGCGTATTTCGTAGCGTGCCATAGAGATAGTTGGTCACCCCAACGATGGGATTTTCGTGATCGGCCGATGAGCCGCAATCACGTATGACGCCGCCGGTGGTGACAAAGTCTCCATACGAGTCTGGAGGCCGAACGCAAGCATCGGCGGTTACCGGCGCTCGCCGGTTCCAAACGTCGGGACTGATCCAATGAGTCCCTGGCGAGGGTACGGTCCCGTTGTTCGCGATATCCGTGGGATTGTCGGCCATCCAAGGATCCGCCGACGGATCGATAGGCGAAGGCGAGGGACAGCTGGTCGGATGGAAGCTGCAATAGTTACGGTAGAGAAGGTCGATGTAGCCGTGCCAGCGCCAGAACATCGGATCCTTGGGTGAACTCGCAAGACACATGCTGCCGTAGCCGGCGCCGCTGGTTTCAAAGAAACTCCCAACGCTGACGCCGATGTTGCAGTGAACCTGGCCGTGAAAGCTTCCTTCGAAGGAGTTGGTGAAGTTGTCGAGCGTCGCATAGTCCGCCAGCCTTTTTTCGGTGCCGAAAGGGTCGGTGGTCGTACCGCCGGTGAGCGTGTAGTAAGTGGGAACGTGGTTGCTGTCAGGATTATAAGCGAGACGCAAACCAGCATCTGCGTCGAACTGCGGGCCACTCGGAAGAGGCATACCCGGATACCACGGAGCCACCTTGTTGTAGCCAAACTCTTGGCGCCATAGGTCGAAGCGGCGAACGAACTCGCCGTGCCACGCGAGGAACCGCATCCAGACCGGAAAGGACGTGAGGTCGTGCACGCTGAAATGCCAGAAAATGTGTTCATCGACGACATGCCCGAAAAACGGATTCGTTGTCGTCGTCGCTTTGTGGTTCGAGGTATAGAAGTCTTCCGCTTGCCGGGTGATGTCCGACTCGTTGCGCTCGACCGTGAATGCCGCGGTGGTCGTGCAACTACCGCCACCAGATTGTGTGACAGCTAGAGTGACGTTGCGCGTAAAAGGACCATTGTTCGGTTCGAATTGCGCAGCGGAAGGCACCCAGTAGAATGCGACGGACGAAGAGGAGAAGTCCGAAGGTGAGAGTGGCGTGGTGCTCCAAGGCAGTGCCGTACCCGGAGTCGGCATGACTTCAGACCCTAGATCTTCGTTGTAGTCTTTGATCGTGGGGCCGTCGACGGTCCAGGAATATGTCACGATTGTGAAGCCGCTCGGAGACGCAGTCAGGATGACATGCTCTCCAAAGTTGAATGTCGTCGCCGCGGCTGCAGGGACCGTCAAGCTGTCCGAAGATGCCGTGATCGTAAGCGAGCCTCCGCCGGGACAAGAGCTAGCGCGTGAATGGCGAGCGGTAGCAAGACTGACCAGCAGTACTGATGCAAATCGAAAGAAGCGAGAAGGTGTCATATTCATTCCCCAACACTTCGAACTTCCGGGCTGCGTACCCCGGACCAATCGCGATCTTGTGTTCAGTGGACCGGAACCAAAATGCCGAAGAGCTCACCGTTTGGAAACTGTTTCGTCGTGATCACAATCCCCACTTGCACTTTGCCACTGGACGACAAACGCTTGACGAAGAGCGCATTGGGCTCAGCGCTGTCAACATCGAAGAGCCCTTGCAGCGAGCCGCCCGCGGCAGCGTCTGGCGAGGACAATAAGCGGAGTTTTGGTAGCATCAACCGCGGCGCGAAACGCTGGACCTTCGCCTCGGGCTCGGCAATCAAGCCTGCCTTCACCGGAGGGCCTGAAGTGCCCGCGACTGTGGCTGCATAAAACACGGAGACCTTTCCCGCCGGCAGGTAGACTTCGCTCACGATGGCGGTTCCCGTGCCCTTTGAATCGGAGCCCTTCGCGGGCGTGAGATGAGCGACGTAGTTTGTCACCGGAACCATCGCCGCGTTGGGTGCCAGTTGGCCGCGAATTTCGCGCTCGCCGTTGCCGCCGATGATTTCGACATACACCCGCTGGGAATCGAATTCACCGAGAAGATGGTTGTCGAGCGGGCGACCATCGGTGCGCTCTAACCGACCGGAAATCGTCCCAGAATTGCCACTGGGGCATGGTTGTGAATCCGCGCCACAGATTGTTCGGATCACTTCACCGTTTTTGCCTTTGCCAAAATTGGAGAGTGTAATGCTCTTGGGACCGCCCGTTTGCAGTCCGTGGTATGTGAGGCTATAAGCGAGCGTGTGCTGAGCGGAATCCATCAGAAACGCGCCTGTTCCCGTCGCACGCGACGAACTGCCTCCAACCACTTGCTTGGAGTCGAGTTGCGCGACAAGCAATGTATTTGCCGCCATATCCATATTCCTGCGAGCGCTTTGAGCGATTGCGCAGTTCGAGGAAATGAGCGAGTTCACAACTGCCAGCAACAGACCGAGGCGTATAGTGTGTTTCATAGACGTCCCCCCGACTCTCTACGCGATTGGGTTCCCATTCGAATGTTGGTGAGGTCCAAATGTCGGGGCTCGAATACCAGTAGGCTTTCGTCTCGAATAGCTAACTGTCCGGGCATGAGGCCTCCTTCGCGAGGCAACCGAAAGACCCAGATTCGGGGGAATCTGAAAGATAGTGATCCAAGGAGCGGTAGCGTTTCAGGTCGTATAGGAAAATTGATGGAACTTCATTGACCTGCCGCGAAAAAGCGAGGCCAACTTGCCGTTTCCGGGATCTATTTCCGGGGGTAGATGCCGCAGAATTAGCGGTTCGCCTGAAAACTAACAGCCGAATGCCTACCCGCGACCTTAAAGCCTAAACGTCACCGCGCCGCCGGTCTTTTTTGTGCCGAGCGAGAAATCAAGCCCGTTGTTGTGAACTGACTCCACCACAACGCGTGCAAAGCCAGGAGTGCTCCCACTCCGCGTATTGTTTTGGGTAAACGAAATGGTTGTGCCTCAAGACAACGATCAGGGAGACGAGAAATCCCATCGTGACGACCACCATTCCTGCCACAGCCGGCTCGGGAGAAACTTTTCCCGAGCTTCCCATGACGGAATGGACATACACGATCAACATGGTGAAGGAAACCGCCGCAGTCAAACCCATGAGCTTTCCGTAAGACCACTTCGTAGGTGGCCGCAGCCTTTTTGATAGTTCTGTTTGCTGAACGCCTTTCGTCACCGCCCTGCCTACGATCACATCCGGTCCGGCGCCCCCCAATAGGAATCCTCGAAGGCGAGACCGCGTATGAACGCGGTACAGTCCTTCCTGATAGGCCAGCGAAGCCTTTTTGAAGTCGGACCCACCACAATTCGGGCACCGCAATTCCCTTCCATAGCCTCGTGAAGTCCTGTGCGAATCGAACGAAGCGCCCGTTGGTACCGATTCCCTTAAAGGCTCGTTATGGTATCGAATGTCCGTCTTCGTATTCATAAATCCAGCTCAGCACTTCCGGATGGAAAGGGTCAGCGCGCGCGGTTCACCAGTCCTCTTGCAATATAGAGCAGCAAATCTTGGTCATCCTCACATAAGTTCCGTAACTCTCGACCCACTTCGACAAACCGTCCGCGCCCGGCGCATTTAGAATGGGCCGCCCTTCCCTTTGTCGCAATTCGCTCTGCAGCCGTTGCGGCACTCGTCGGCTGTTCGCTATCACGAAATAACTGATACAGCGGAACTTCCAACGCATCCGCAATCCTCTCCAGCGTTTCGATGGTTGGCACGGCGCGGCCGTTTTCCAGCCAAGAAATCCGGCATCGCGCTACTCCGCAACGCTCTTCCAAATCGGCCTGGGAGAATTTCTTGGCTTTCCGCTCCGTTCGTATCCGTGCCCCAACCTTGGTCCGCACTTATACAGCTCCCCCGGCTTTTTGCATTGGCCTGCCACTAACACTAGACAATACTACCATTATAACAAATAGGTTCATCGGGGGTTTTCATTGGCGCTTATTTTCTGCCAGTGACGCGACGGGCCCGGTCGAGAGCGGCCAGTGCCACAAAGCTGCTCAGGCTTCGAGACTCTTGCTTTGCGGCACGTTCCAACAATTGGCGCTCCTCCAGCGTGTAGTACGAAAATACTTTGGCCCGCATCGGTCGTTTGGCAGTGCGCCGGGAAGGAACGTTTTGGGCGTTCGTGGGCACCGCAAGACAATGGTAGCACTACCCTGACTAGCCTAAACCATATGTCTTCCTCTGCTCCAACGGCGGTCGTTAACCTTGGCACTCAGCCTCCGGCAAACACAATCCGCTTTTCGCCAGGCCGATTGCCGTTGCGAGGAAACGCCTCAAATCCCTCCTGCACTTTTTGGAGAACGGCCGCCTGCTCGCGCGTCACACGAAAGTTCGTACCGCGCGGACACCGCAAGATACTGAGACTCGCCAATTCCGGCCGCGACAACAGATACTTCCGTGAAATCACAGGATGAAGTCGCTTGAGCATTCGGAGCTTGACGCGAAGCCGGTCGCCCGCGAACTTCTCGCTTTCGCGGATGAAGGGAATTTGTTCGGGCGGCTCCGCCTGGATGCGCGGTGGCTCGGCCACCTCCGCCAATCCAATGATTCCGCCGTGCCGTCCAGATTCCCATAGATAGACCCGGTCTCCAGGTTTGATCTCCTCCCCGTACTGGTGAACAAGGCAGACCGGCTCGTCGACCGATCGCACAGCCCCTTTCACGTTGGAAAATTTCGGGCTAGCCTGAAAAATCCACGTGTTCTGCAGGGTCCCGTCCGCAGCGGCGCCGAGCAGGCTCATGGTTGCTTCCCCTCTCTCTCTGTTTTCTTGAGGAACCTCCGGGGCCGACTCTTGTGCGCTCGGTTGCGTGAAGTGGATCAAAATCGAGCCCCGGGGAACAGCGTGCGAAGCAATAAAGGAAAGGGTGATTTCTAACGGCAAATTTTCGGTCACGACTTGTCTCCAACTGAGGACCATTTCTAGATGGCCTACTTTTCCTTAAGCGCATTAACCCATCGGATTTTGCCGTTTCGAGGTCAAAAAAATTTTTGTCCCGGCATGGCCAAAACCGGTGCCTCATTTCGCATACCCTACGCAGGCTGCCGGTAGCTCCGTTCACCGCTTCATGCCAAAATTTATGGGCAGTAATTGCGGTGAGATCGAGCTGGCCGGGAGACCGCATTTGGCGGAGCAGCAGAACGTGGACCTTGGCGAACTGGCCCTCCGTCTGACGGCTTTTGCGCGGCGAACCTTCGCCGACTTTGGGCTCCGTGGCCCGGACACGGCGGTCGCCGGCGTCGGTCTTTCGGTCGAGGATTTTGCATGGAGAGTTTTGGAGGAGTACGTCGAGGGCAAGCTCGCGCACGAAGCCTCCCGCGGCGATCTGTTCTCCCTGCTCGCGACGGCTCTGCGGAACGACATCATCGATTCCCTCCGCAAAGCGGCCCACGTGCACGAGGAAAGCCGGTCATCGCTCCCTCGCGAGGCCGATTCGAGTGGCGATCCACCGTCGCTTGACGAACTCCCGACTGCCGCCATCGATGTTGCGGCACTGCTCGATGAGGAAAACTATCGCCAGCGTCTGTGGGCTTCGCTCGCGGGAGAGCCCGACCTGGCCGAGGTGGTAAGGGCCATTCTGGATCTCAACCTGACTAGACCGCGGGAGATCGCTGCCGCTCTCGGTGTCTCGGTCACCGAAGTGCAAAACCGGAAAAAGAAGCTGCGACGGCGGTTTATCGAATTCAATTTGGTGCAAGGGAAAATGCTATGACCGAGCACGAAAAAACCGATCGTTTCGCGGCGAAGGCTCGCCGACTGGCACTTCTCTCGGACCGCGTTCTGGGCGATCCCCAGGAAATCGACACTGCGGAGGCCGAAGAACTCTTGCGCGCCGCGAACATCGATCCCCAAGAACTCAAGGCGCGTTTTCATCGCCGGCTCGACAACTTAGCCAAGGAGTACGCCGACAAGGGGCAGCGGGTGCCGCCTCTCTTGAAGCAGGCCCTCGCCGATTTGCGCCCCGGCGTGCCCCACTCGCGAACCGAAAGAGAGTTGCTGCGGGAGGCGCGAACGGCCGTCCGACATTTCTTAAAGCAGGCCAAGCTGCTCCCGCAGCTGCTCGCGAAAATTCCGAATCTCACGCTAGCCGCAGCCTATCGCAGCAAGAAGGAACTCTCCGACCGCGACAGGAAACTTCTCGACGAAGTGGGCCAGCAGATCGCGAACCGCAAAAAGAACGCAAAGCGCAGCGGTCGCCTGAGAGATGGCGCATGACCACGATAAGCAAAGGCGCGGCTTATGCTCGTGAGCTTGTCCGCGAGTTGCCGCGTGGCGTCGGAGATCTTTCCCGTTTGGCTGCGCGACTTGGCCTGGAGATACGCGAAGCCCCTGCGGATGGCTTCGATGGCGCTCTGATTCGCGCACGAGAGGTTCCGCTCGGAGCGATCGTCATCCGCAAATCCATCCGCGAAGCCGGACGCAAGAATTTTACGTTGGCTCACGAAATCGGCCACTTTTTGCTTCCCGGCCACGAACGCGCGGACCTCGTCTGCACCAAAGCGGATATCGGAAATTGGGGCGACGGCTCGAAAGAGATCGAGCGCGAGGCGGATGAATTTGCTGCAGAGCTTCTGATGCCCACCGCTTTAGTCCAGCGAATCATTGGCTCGAACGCGCCTTCTCTCGAACTCATCCAGAGGATTGCTCACCGCTTTCATGCCTCGCTTTCGGCAGCGGCTTGGCGGTATTGCGATTTGGCGAAGAAACCCTGCGCAATCGTGTGGAGCAAAGAAGGACGGATCGATTGGTCGAAACGCTCGGAATCTTTTCCGTTCGCACTCCGCAAAGGCAATTCGCTCCCGGAAGGTACGTTTGCGCGCCTGGCTTTTGCAGGTCTGCCGATTCCGAAGGCGCCGCAGCGGCTCGCTTCCGGCTCGTGGGGCTCGGCATGTGATCTTGCCAAGGGATGGAAACTGTACGAGCAGTCCAAGTCTCTGCCCGCCTATGGCAGCGTCGTTTCACTTCTGTGGGCGGGCGGTACTTAGCGAGGCAGAAGTCCGCTCCCGCCTCGCCACGAACCAGCCACTATGGCTATGCGACCCCGGGCACCTCCGTGAACGCACTGCCATTTCGCGCGTGGCTTCGCGGAGCCGGATCGAGGAACCGCACGTCACTCGCGACGATTTCCGTGTAGCAGTGCTTCCGGTTTTCCCGGTCGACC
Organism: uncultured Acidobacteriota bacterium; assembly: GCA_963732135.1. Taxonomy (GTDB): domain Bacteria; phylum Acidobacteriota; class Terriglobia; order Acidiferrales; family UBA7541; genus Acidiferrum. The sequence continues at coordinate 867,314 of CAVSYC010000003.1, read as the reverse complement.
CAATTGCGGAACGCGCGTCGCCCTTCGACGTACACACGCACACCTTTTTGCAATCCCGCACTGATCGTTTCGGCCAGCTCTTCCCACACCTGCACCCGATGCCATATCGTCTTTTGGCGCCACTCCCCCAGCAGGTCTTTGTAGGATTCATTCACCGCCACCGAGAAATTGGCTACCACGTGACCGTTCTTGGTCTGTTTTACGACGGCCGCTCGGCCAAGCCTCCCCGTCAGGGTCACTTTCTGATTCGCGCTTGGTCCGAACGCATCTGCCGTGCGGGGTGTTGGATTCGTTGAGGAAGGGCTTTGCGGTGCTGGCCCGGGTGCCGATTGCCGTGCGGGAACCGTTCGCGTGTATGGCGCGCGCGGGTAGCCGCCGTTCGGAGCGACACTCTTGGCCTCCTTGGTAAACGTAGATTGCTTCCCCGCTTCGAAGCGAGGCGAAGGTGCTGCTGACGACGTATTCGGTACCACTGTAGTTCTCCTAAAACTGAGTGCAAAAGCGACTCAATCGATCTGAATTTCAGCAAAACGACTGCTGATAATTGCTATGCGGAGAATCCAGGCAGATTTTGCCATTCCCATGCAAAAACATTTTTAGCCCCGTCCGGCTCAAATCGCATCGTTCTCGCGCATACCTTCTGAATTCCTCTGCCCTTCCCGCCAAAGCCTGCGCCTAGACCGTCCGCTTCTCCTGTCAAGGCTGTCCGCTCCGCTTCCATGAACGCAAACCCCGCGGCCTTGACAGGGCGGGCGGCTAGGCGCCGTGGGCCAGCTAGGAAGGGCATTTGTTCCTTATGCACCGCTCCGCGTTGCCTAAAGAGCAAAAACCAAATTCAACAGTAGGAGACTTGCCATGCAACAAACCAAACGAACACCGTTGTTTGACCTCGGACAACTCGTCGCCACGCCCGGCGCGTTGGCCGCTCTTGAAAAAGCCGGACAGAACGCGATGGACTTTCTCTCGCGCCATGTCACGGGCAATTGGGGAGAACTCTCGGAAGAAGACCGCACGGAAAACCAATTCAGTTTGGAAAAGGGTTTCCGGCTTCTCAGCAGCTACAAAACGAACGCCGGCGAGACTGTGTGGGTGATTACGGAAGCCGATCGCGCACTCACCACAATCTTGCTGCCGGACGAGTACTGAAACGGCGAAAGGAGACACTCATGAGCCGCAATGGACACCGCTTAACGATGGACGAATTTCTCAGCGAGGACGGGCGCACGCTCGAAGACATTTGCCAAGCCGTCATCTTTGGCGAAGAGAACGCGCCAGCCTTGTGTGATGAAGGGTGCGAAGTCGAACCGGACGGGGTTTGCCCGCACGGCTGCCCGTCGATTCTGCGGGCTGCCGGAATGATTTGAAAACAACTGACCAAAAGCTTCATTACTGGGGCGTCCTTCATCGACGCCCCGTTCTCCTCAGAGCACGGCAAGTTTCACTCTAAAATCTTGCTCGCGAGTTTATTGAGAAAGTTTAAGAACTGTCGACTTCGCCTTAGAGCTCGCGTCCCGCCGCGCCGCGAAACCGGCGGCATTGCAGAGACAACGAACTCGCTCACGCATCTTCATCGCCACTTGGCTCCATCCACCAATATCCTTCGACCGACCGAAGGCGACGGATCACGTTTGCTTTATCGTCCATAATGGAAGGCGGACTCGGCTTCAATGGATCCATTCGATCCGCTTGGCGCTCCGCCCATACCACCCACTCCGCGTCCTTTACTGCGCTCGCGCGCGCCTCGGCGACGTACTTTCGAATACGCTCCGCTCGATGCCACGCGATGGCTTCGCGCTTGAGCCCTTTAATCTTTGCTTCTTCCTTCTCGATCTGCTCCAGTACAGCTCGCACCTCATCGATGCGCTTTTGCCGGGCTTGCTCTTTTTTCTCTTCGGCGTCACGCCGTGAGCGCGTCGCGAGCGCGATTTTCATCATTCCAGCGATGCAGGCGGGTAACTGTTCCTCGATCTTCGCACGATCGCTGTCCCGCCAGGCCCTCCGCAGCCTCTCTGGACAGTAATTCCAGAGTTCCAGCGACAATATTCCGGTTGGCTCCAGCGTGACCCGATTGTAGGTGTAGCTACCCGACGTGGTCGCAGACTTGATCTGGCGTGATTTCTCTACGACGCCAAAACGGATATTCTCGCCGCAGATGATTGCGCTCGTCGACTCCGATCCTTTGTTCCCGACGACCAACTGGAAGCCTTCCTGCTCCAACATGTTGAGCAGTGCCGCCAGGATACGCAGAGCACGCGGCAAGCAGTCTTTGGATACGCGAACATCCACGCAATCAACGTCGCGCCCTGCCCACAACACTCCGCGATCGTTCACGCGGGCACTGCTCAAAGCCGACTTTGTCTTTGCCACCAGAGGGTGAGCGAGCATGGCTTTAGTCACGGCGGGAGTGGTGCCTGCTTCAATGCGCGCGATTCTTTCAAGTTCCGGTGCATCCTCGGCCAGAATCGGACTGTTGGGCTCGCGGACTTGTCGTGCCAGAGCGGGAAGATCTTTGACCACGGGAAGCGGAGGCCGCGGGATGCTATGGCCGTGCGCGATCTTTGTCCAATGCCCGAGACCGGGAAGAGGAATCTTCAACTTACGGCAAACCTTGGCGAGACCGACATCCGAAAGGCTGTATTCAGCCGCGAGCTTGCGAAGAGGAAATTGCCAGACCTTTTCATAGAGTTCCTGCCGGTCCCATTGAGAATTCCTACTGGAAATCATTGTGGTGAATTGCCGGTCGAGACAAGAAGAGCGAGAGCAAGATCCCTACGAACATGGTGAACGAGATACGCAGTCATTGCGGTTCTGTTTCCGGTTGCACGCGCAAGCGGGCGGCGGCAACTTCCGGAGTGATGTCGCGCTGTGGATTCGCCAGCAATTCATATCCCACCATGAATTTGCGGATCGTGGCGGAACGCAGAAGCGGTGGATCAAAATGGGCGTGGAGATGCCATTCCTCATGCGCGCGTCCATCGGTCGGCTGCTGATGAAAGCCCATGGAATAGGGAAAGGAAACTTGGAATAGATTGTCGTAGCACGTGGTGAGGCGTTTCAGGGCGTCGGCCAGGGCGTCGCGCTCCTCGTCGGCAAGGTCCACCAGACTCGGAGCGTGGCGCTTACCGAGCAGCATTGCTTCAAACGGCCAAATTGCCCAAAACGGGACCAGCGCCAGCCAATGCTCATTCTCGAAGATGAGGCGTTCGCCGAGGTCGCGCTCCAATGCGAGGTAATCGCAAAGCAAGCAGGATCTGTTTGCCGACCGATACGCTTGTTGCGCGAGTTGTTCCTTGGCGGGCTCGTTCGGAATATTCGATGTAGCCCAAATTTGGCCATGGGGATGGGGATTACTTGCTCCCATCAGAGCGCCACGATTCTCGAAAATCTGAACGTATTGGATAAACGGCTTGGCGCCAAGTTCGGCGTACTCCGTGGCCCAAACATCAACAACCAGCCGGAGCTGCGAGCGCGTCATGTGCGCCACCGTCAAGTCGTGCCGCGGAGAAAAACAAACGACGCGGCAGATTCCGGCTTCGCTTTGCGCTACGAGAAGGCCTCTTTCCTGCAGTCCACCTTGCGGAGTATCCGCCAGTAAAGCTGGATAGTCGTTCTCAAAAACAAAGATGCCTTCATACGCCGGGTTATGTGCGCCGGTTGCGCGTGTGTTTCCCGGGCACATGTAACAGCTGGGATCGTAGACGCGAGCCTCCGCACCGGCCGGTTTCTCGGTCTGGCCCAACCAGGGCCGTTCGGTGCGATGCGGCGAAACCAAAACCCATTCTCCATTCAGTGGATTGAAGCGGCGGTGTGGATGCTGTTTCAGATCGAAGGCGGTCACGAGTTCTTCTTCTAGGAGGTGAACCTATCGAATCGAATCTCGCTTGCGCCGTTGGCAGCGGCAGAGGTGAAAATCTGTGGCACACGCCCAGTGGCCCTCTCGTAGGCAGCAGCAACGTGGCGCTTAAATTGTGTGACGTGTTCTGATTTCACGAGATTTATGGTGCAGCCACCGAATCCGCCGCCGGTCATGCGGGAACCAATCACACCTTCCGCCTGTGCGGCGACATGGACCATCTGGTCGAGTTCGGCGCAACTCACTTCGTAATCGTCGCGAAGACTGCGATGCGATTCCCCCATCAATCGGCCGAAAAGAGCCAAGTCGCCGCAGTCCAGCGCCGCCGCGGCTTGGGTTACGCGACAATTTTCGGTAATTACGTGCTTGCACCTTTTGTAAATGTTTTCGGGAAGCTTGCGCGAGTGTTGTTCCAGATCGGGTTGGCTCACATCGCGGAGCGCATGGATGCTCGGGAGAAATTGCGACAGAATGTGCACACCTTCTTCGCACTCCGCGCGCCGTGTGTTGTACGCACTGCCCGCCAACTGATGTTTCACCATGGTATTGCAAATGACCAGCGTAGCGTCGCTAGAAATCGCCAACGGGCGTGACTCGAGTGAACGGCAATCCAGCAACAGCGCCTGGCCTGCCCGGCCACAGCACGACACGAACTGATCCATGATGCCAACCCGGGCCCCGACAAATTCGTTTTCCGCATGCTGACATAACTTCGCGAGTTCCACGCGATCGACGGTCGTATCTGCATTTTCCAGCAAAGCAAGTCCAGTGGCTACTTCAACCGCAGCAGAAGAACTTAGACCAGAACCGATGGCAACGTTTCCGCGAAGTAGGATGTTTGCACCCGGAAGACGGTAGCCCGCGCGCTGAAGCATGAGCGCGACTCCATGGATGTAATCACTCCAGTGCCGGCGCGGCTCCGGGTTCGCCTCCTCCAGATCGATTGTGACAGTTTCGGAATAGTTGACGGAATGGACCTGCAGCTTTGTGTCTTTTCGAGGAGCGATCGCGACCCACACGAAAAACTCGATGGCGGCAGGCATCACGAAGCCGTCGTTATAATCGGTATGCTCCCCGATGAGATTTACGCGGCCAGGGGCGCGAAATACGCGGCAATCCGCATGATAAAGAGAGTGAAATTGCTTGCGCACATGGGATGAATCGGACCTAGCCACGCTTTGCACTTCCAAGGCGGCTCTTCTGGCTAACGGCCTTTGAGATTCGGACGATGGCATTGCGAAGTCCCCACACGAGTTACTGCCGTTGCGAAAGATCAGGAGCGAAACCTGCGCGGCCTGCCACCATCCGTGCTTGACCGTAAGGGGTTGATCCTCACATCTTCGATCCTTGCCGGCAACCACACCTGCATGTCGTAGTTGTTGCGATTGGCCCACGCGTAGTATGGGATCGCAGTCACGGTTACAGGCTCCGCGCGCAAAGCTACACCGTCGGGGGTCGCGGTAAACATTCTCCCCTCAGCACGAATTGCCACTACCGATTCGTCGAGAATTCTGTGCGGTTGAACGCTCAGTGCCGCGCCTTCTGGCAGGACAAAGTTCCAGACTCTCGCTTCGTTGTCCGCTCCTTCGAGGCAATAGACGAGCGGACCCCGCTGCAGCGCGACGCGCGATTTGTCGGCCTTAACTTCATTTCTCGAAACAACCCGTCGCATCTCCATTGGTAGGTTTAGCTCTATGACATCACCCTCATTCCAAGCGCGTTCGATAACGGCATATCCCTTCTCGTCCCGATACGGTACGGGTTTCCCGTTTAACAGCAGGCTCAATCGGACGGCGTCGCTCTTGGTAAACCGGTAAAGGTCCCCGGGCACCGCGACACCGCCAGCCCATCCCGGTATGCGCACATGCAGGGCAAAATGGGTGCTGCGCTGAGGATTGACGACCAGTCTCACGGCGCCGTCCCAGGGATAATTGGTTTTCACCTGCAACTGGACGGCAGACTGTCCAACCTTGAGTTGCGCCGTACTTCCGACGAAGAGGTTCACCCAAAGATCCTGGTCGGAAACCCCGTAGATATAGCTTCCGAGCGAGGCCACCAGTCGCGCGATATTCGATGGGCAACAGGCGGTACCGAACCACTCGCTGCGCCCTCTCGGTCCACGTGGGCCGGGCGATTCAAGGGGATTGCCGTAGAAAAAGCGGTCACCGCTCAAACTCAAACCATCCAGCGCACCGTTGTAAAGGCTTCGCTCGAGAACATCGATGTACTGGCTTTCGCCAGTGAGCTGGGCCATACGCTGGTTCCAGAACACCATGCCGCAGGAAGCACAGGTCTCACAGTACGCCTGCGCATTGGGGAGGTCGTAGTCCTGCGAAAATCCTTCATTTTTTCCTGAGGAACCGATGCCACCGGTCAAATACATGTTTCGGTACACCACGTCTTCCCAAACTGCCCGCATCGCCGTCATGTAACCGGAATCCCCTGTTGCGGCCCCCACATCAGCCGCTGCGGAGTACAGGTACATCGCTCGGACGGCGTGTCCAGCGATTTTCCGTTGTGCCTTGACAGGCACAGAGTCCTGGCAATAGTCGGGATTTTTTCCGTCGCCCCAAAGCTCGCCTTTGCCATATCCATGGCCCCTCTGATCCAAGTACCAGCCGGCGAGTTTCAGGTATCGATCGTTTCCAGTGAAGTCGTAGAGCTTCATCAAAGCAAGCTCGATCTCCTCATGGCCGCTGACCCAGTGGCGGTTCAGTATGCGGAACGTCTCATCAATGTGGTCCGCGAATCGAATTGCAACATCCAAGAGCTTTCGTTTGCCTGTCGTACGGTAATAAGCAATCGCTGCTTCGATTAAATGACCCGCGCAGTAGTCCTCATGCTTCTCCATATCAGTCCAGCGACCCTCAAGACCCTTGAGCGTGAAATAGGTATTGAGGTAACCATCAGGCAGCTGGGCGGCTGCGATTTTGTCGATCCACTCATCTGCCTTCTGCTCTAGTTGCGGGGCGGGACGGTTCTTGAGTGAGTAGGCAATCGCTTCGAGAGCTTTGTAAACGTCGCTATCGTCGTAATAGATGCCTTCGTGCGGCTCAGCCTTTCGGCGCGCGGCTTTTTCGAAGTTCCTGATGCGGCCTGTCTTTTGTTCCGTTTGGAAGATGCAAGCTTTCAAAGTAGCGGTCGCTACCTTTTGTTGTTTGGGTTGCCAGAAGGCATCAGTAAGCGTGACCTGCGAATAACTTACAGGCTCGAAGCCGTTCCCCCGCCGATGTGGTCCGTCGTTGCGCGGCACAGTCTCGGTTTGCGCAACGGCTGGAGCTAAGAGGAAACCGGCCGCACTGAGAACCGCACTCTCAACAAATTCTCGGCGATTCATAGCCGACGAGTGACCCATCTCTTGAAGACTTCGCGTCTTGTTGCTTCTCATCGAATACCCACCTCTTGCACTCTTGCGATAAATGCAGCGTTCACCGGCCTCATCAATTCACTCTGTACGTGCGCCCTTCAGGACCTATGGCGGTCAAAGTGATTGATTTCCACGCCCGCGGCAGCTTCGTCCGTCTTTGACTGAGGCCATTTGGGGTGACTTCGAGTCCGGCAAAACCGTAGATCAGTGCCTGCAGGGCACCCCCTGCCGTGGTCATAAAATAGGGATTCTGTCCCTCGGCACTCTCGGCGAGCGTACGAAATGGCGGACGCAGATTCGGTTCGTAGATGGCCTTAAACGCCTCAAGCGCCTTCTCCTGCTGCCCAAGGCGCTCATAGAGCACTACAAAGGCTGCCTTGGAGTAGCTTGGGCCTTTCAAATTGTCGTATCGGGGAAGGTAGTACTCGAGATCCCGCTGAATCGCCCTTGGATCGGTAATCTCATGGAGCGGATAGCTCAATAGATTGACGTCGACTTGTTTGATTGTCTCGCCGTTGTAGGTTGCGTACTCGCGCGTGACGCCGTCTGGAAAAGCGAGAATGGGGATATTATCGCGAACGCCTCGCCAGTCAGGGTTCGGCGCGACACCGAGCACTTTTGCCGCTGTAGTCGCGATTGCGAGGTTCTCCTTCGCTGCGGCGTTGGTGAAGGCGTCATTGTCGACGTTCTCCGCATATTCGTCCGGCGCTTGCACGTTCGTGATGTCGTAACGACCCGGGCCGTTGCGCGTGACACGGCTCGTCCAGAAGTCTGCGGTCTCCTTGATCAGCGGGTAGCCCGTCTCGCGGAGCCACTCTTTGTCTTGAGTGACGCGATAGTAGTTCCAAGCAGCAATAGCCACATCCGCCGAGATGTGGTGCTGCAACTCGCCACCAATCGCGGAGCTCGGAGAGTCGTCGTCACCACTGCCGGCGCTTTCCCAAGGAAACAGCGCGCCGCGAAAGCCATGCGACACCGCACGCCTCTTCGCGGCTGGCAGACGCTGGAAGCGATACTCGATCAGAGAGTGCGCAAGGTCGGGATGCAGTGCGAGCAGCGGCGGCAGCATCCAAAGTTCCGTATCCCAATAAGTGTGCCCAAGGTAACCCGTTGGACCACGACTGAGCCCGGCTGGTGCAATACTGTAGGTGGTGTCTTCGCGAACGGAAGAATACAGATGATAAAGCATGCTGTGGATGTCACGTTGCGTAACATCATCGCCGTCGATCACGATGTCGCTGCGCCAGAGTCTCTGCCATTCACCCTCGTGGCGTGCGATCAGCCTCGCGAGCCCCACGGCCGCACTGAAGGCCGTAAGGTGTTGCGCCTCAGTGAGCGGATCCTCGACGTGCGCGGAGGTGAGCGTCGAACCTACAAGACCGAAACGGTAGACGTGGCCTGGAGTCAAATTCTGCGTCAATTCCAGCCCGCGCTCCGTCTGACTGACCGCCGGTGCCGACGTATACGGCTCATCGAAGAGGAATGTCTGAGCGGCGGCGACGGTGTGCCGACGAAAGGAGCTCTTAGCGCTGCGAGCATGCAGTTTCAGCGCTGCACGTGAGTCCGCTTCGCTCATATAGGAGCGAACGGTGGTATCAAACGTCTGAACATCGAGTAGGGGCTGCCGCCTATCGTGCGGTGATAGTGGCTGTGGATCCTGAATCAGACTCGTGGCTTGGATGGTGATGGCGCGCTTCGGTTCCACAGTAATTTCGAGCAAAGCAGTGAAGGGCATGTGACGCAACGCTCGAAGCGTATAAGTGACTGAGGCTTTGTCGGCATAGTCGAACGAGGTGACGAATGCAGCCCTCCGCATATCCAGGGTCTGGCGAAAATGCCTGACTTGATCGAGGCGCTCGATACGTTCGCCATCTATGGCGAAGGACAAATCCATAAAGTTGAAGCTGCTGACAATGCAGCTCACGTATCCCGGCCATAGCGTCTCGTACGCGCCATTGATCAGCGTCTGTGCCGTTCGAAAGGGCACGGGCGCGGAAACAATGCCGATCATTCCGTTGGCGACGGTTTCTCCGAAGTAGTGGCCTGGGTCGATTTCGCCGGACTCGAGTCTCCAAGCATCGCCGGACGCATTGGCCAGTGTCATGAATCCCGGAAAGCCTAGAGCACCGATAACCACACATGCGAATACGCGCGTCAGCTTTCGCATAGAAAGCTTTGCGACAACTTGCGTCGCGAGCCTGGACTCAACACCTGTCGGCTTCTGGTTCAATCCGACCTCGCTGGTTTTGCCCGGTCACCGTCAAAGACGATGGTCCCCTTGGCATCCGTCGTGAGGTTCAAGTGTTCTGCGAGGAAGTCTAGACGCCGCTGCCAAAAATCAATGACGTTCGGCTTGCTCGTGAGTACATGGCCTTCATCTTTGTAGATGCGATATTCGACATCCTTGCCCAAGCGCTTTAGCGCGGCGAACGTCGCATCCGACGGCAGCAGACTGTGACCGGAAGTATCTTTGCTTCCTTGCCCAATCAACAATGGCGTTTCTACCTGATCGAACAGGTAAACGGGGGAGTTGCCCAAGTACCGGTCGTGTTGCTCCCAAGGAGTCCCGTGCATATTGCCTTGGCCATGTTCGTAATACCCTGCATGCGAATCTGGGGTTTCGGGCTCCGCATTTAGGTAGTCCGCTACCAAATCAGGATGCACCACCGCTGCTGTAATCACTGCTGCCTTGAAGCGTTTTGTTTGCGAGATCAGCGCTAGGGTGCAGTAGGAGCCATAACTCTGACCCATCACCGCAAGGCGATCCGGGTCGGCATAGTCTTGCTCAATCGCAGCATTGACGCCGGGGATTACCGTGCTCACGAGATCACGCATGGGCATGCCTTCGCGCAAGGGTGCATCCGGTGCGAGTACGGCATAGCCTCGGGTGGCTAGAATATGGAAGTTGAACATGGGCATTCCCGAACCCCAAAGGCCGAAACTGGTCACGTCTCTTGAACCGTCCCGGCCGCCGTAAACCCACACGACCAGCGGTAGCCGCTTCCCTTTCTGATAGCCGGGCGGCAGCAGAAGTGTCCCGCTCAGTTTCTGGCCATCAACGCCATACCAGCCGATGACGCGTGCCGTGCCCAGTTCGTAGCGTTCCATCCGCTCGTTCAGGTGTGTAACTTGATGCGTCTGCCGACTGGCAGTATCCAGAACCCAGGCATCCGGCAGATGCTGCTGATCCTGGGCCACGTATGCGATCTCTCTCGTCGCCTCGCTGGCATCCAGATTAAAGAGGTTGGCGTACCTGCGGTCATCTTCGATGGCCGGTTCTATCTGCCCACTGTCGAGATCCACGCGAAAGACTCCCGCTCTTGTTCCTGTGCGCTCGCGGGCGATCACCCATGCGCAGCGACCACCATCGGTAGTCCATAGGGTCGGCTTCCCTGCCCGCGTCACTATGGCAGTAATTCGATGTCCAGCATCACCAATCGCAAGTCCTTGGCCGGAGGCAACCTGAATTTTCCAAAATTTCCCGTCATTACCGATGGCGTAAACGTTCTGCCCCAATGCGTCCCACAGTGGCGGGCGTTCCCCTTCGCCTTCGCTGAAGCCGGGTGTCTTTCCACCGTTAAGCGTTCTCGCGGTACCATCCGCTACCGAGAGGACTACGATCTCGCCTTTGGAACCCAGGCCACTGTCGATGTATGCAATTTGTCGGCTGTCTGGCGACCAATTCAGCTCGATTCCGTAACCGAGATGAATCTTCGTCGCGAGTGTGCGGGTCTGCCCGCTGTCCAACTCGTCCAGAACGATCTGATGAATGGGCTGTTGAGAGTTTGGCTCCCAACCCAGCAATGAAGTGTAGGCCGCGTATTTCTCGTCCGGAGAAAACGCCCACCACGCAGACTTCACGTGTTTCGCGATGCGCGTCACTCCGTGGCTGCGAAGATCCAGAATCGCCAAGTCTCCGAGTTCCCGATTCGTCCAGTCGAGAGCACCGCTTTTGACGGCTTGTTCCTTCCAGCTATCGCGCTTTTTCTCTAGAGAATTGAAAACGATCACGGAAGGCTCATTCGGGCCAGTCTTGGGAAAACGGTCGCCAGATTCACTGTCCGGCAACAACGCGTTCGCTTCCGCGACGCTCATGCCTTCCGGAAGGATTTTGCAGAAAATCCGCTGGCTATCGGCGGACCACCGCACAATCTCGAAGCCGAAAAAGGTTCTCGGGATCACGCCGGGGAAGCGCTGCGTCTTGCGGCTTGCCTTCTCCCAAATCCAGATACCGGCCTCGCCGCCTTCATCGGAATAGTAAGCCACACGATTACCATCCGGCGACCACACCGGGGACCAACTCGAACTGCTTGAGCCGCCCAACTTGATCACTTGGCCCGTCTTGACGTTGGTTAGTGCCGCCAGGCTCCGGTCCTTCTCATCTGCGGACGAGACGCCGTTCCATGCGAGCGCCAGCCATTGCCCGTCCGGAGAAAAATCCAATCCTGAACGCCCGCTATGGTTGTTGACTGACACTGCGACATCGAGGGGCAAAGGCTCGCGACTTCGCTCCTGCGCCCAAAGACTTGATGCGAAGAAGAGGGCAAAATACAAGGGCAGCCAGAGACGTTTTGGAGCCGGGCACCCTTTGCTCATCGACGGCAAATCTCCTCTTTAATCATTGCTAGCGCACTTGATATACCGATCCCACGGTACGCAGCTGCGTGCCCCTTTCGAAATTTCCATGTCGACGATGGGCACACCGCACTGGAATCATGCAACCGCGTCAGTGATCAGTCGGCTGCTTACAACCGTCCTGCCCCCAAGACTCAAATCAAAGGGCGCGCCCTAATTGTTTTGTAGCGGTCTTAAAATGCCAGCTTCAACATAAGCTGCAAAGAGCGTGGCCCACCAACTTGATAAAGTGGATTCAAGCCGCCGAGGGAGCTGTTGAGTGTGCTGTAGGCACGGCCGAACCGATCCGGGCCATCGTCTTGTAAACGGTTATGGATCGCTCCAAAGCTGGCATGGTTAAACAGATTAAAAGCTTCGGCGCGGAACTGTAGGCGGAGTCGTTCGTGTATTGGAAAATCACGGCGTAGGGCAAGATCTGCTTGCACCGCTCCAAAGCCCCTCGCAAAATTGCGCGGCGTATCACCCTCCACACCATCCGGCGCGAGCTCGAATGCATGCGGGTTGATAATACGGCCTCCAGCGTATTGCGAATCACGGAGGTAAAGCGGCTCGCCAAGCACCAAGTCGGGGTGAAAGAACACACTTTGTTGTGTGACAGGATTCACGGTGTGTGCGCCGATCAGGTCTACTGGCAGAGCCGAACGTGCCGAAATGCGCGTGTCTAGTCCCCAGTGTTTCAATACTGCTGAAGCCACTGGGTTCGCGTAGCTGCCTGGGATGTCATAGGTGATTGCAGCTTGGAAATTGTGCCGAATATCGAAGTCCGAGCTAGAACGAAGGAGCTCATCAAGAACAAAGAAATTGCTGGATGCATCATCGATGGAGTGAGACCAAGTGTAGGAGGCGAGAGCCTGCAAGCCGTGCGAGAGGTTCTTCTGATACTTCACCTGCAACGCGTTATAACCGGAGCTGGCCCGATTGGACGTCACGTAAAGGCACGCGGCGCACATTTGGGCGCTAAAGTTGGGGTTCCCTAAGCTCTCCGGTGAATAATTGAACTGGGCCAAAAGTTTGCGACTAGCTGAGCCAACATACCCCACGGTCAAGGACTGATGTGTTCCTAGAGCCTGCTCGATCGCTAGGTTCCACTGCATGGTGTAGGGAAGCTTTAGATCTGGGTCGAAGGCATAGACATAGGCTTGGTACGGGGGCGCAATACTGGGCGCTGGGAGTGCAACTTGAGCCGACGTAAGCGGAAAGGGCACGTTCGAGTAGCTTTGGACGGCAAGAAAGCCGATCCCACTTTGGAATCCCTGAGAGCCTTGGGTATTTCCCATGTCGTAAAACATCCCGAAACCCGTTCGCAGAACTGTCTCGTGCCCGGACGCCTGTCGCATCTGATAGGCGACGCCCGCTCGCGGCGCAAACCCATGCCAGTCCGTATTCCAAAGAGGAGTGTTTCTGCGGGCTAGCTTGGTTGTGACCAGATCGGTGATTTGGTCGACAGTATATGGCGACGGCCCACTCAGATTGCCAGGGGCGGGATTAATATCCCAGCGTAAGCCCAAGGAAAGCGAAAGCCGCGGCGTTGCCTTCCACTCATCCTGAACGAAGGTGGAGAAATTGTGGTAGACGGGCTCGACCGGACTTTCGGTTAGCGAGACAGCCCCGGCAAGGCCTGCATTATTCGCGAGCACGGAAGCCTCGTCGAAGAACAGGACAACTTGCTGATTGTTAATCGGTCGGACGAAGGTTGTTAGCCTGCGCCAGTCTAGTCCGAACTTAAACTGGTGCGCGCCGCGTGACCAACTGTAAGTGTCAGTCAAGTTGTATTGCCGCTGTGAATTCTGGTTATCCCCCACAAACACAAAAGCGCCGCCGTACAGAAGCAAAAACTCCATCGCGGTATTTTGAGGTGTCGCTCGTTGCCCGTTTGGTGCGGCAAGATTACTGAAATCAAGAGGCACGGCTCCGCCGAAACTCGTCGAGGTATTACTGGAGATTATGTTGTTCTGCGTTACATTGAAGCGCAGTTCATTAGCTTGAGTTGGCGAGATCGAACTAGTAGCCCCCACTGTGAGAGTGCGCACGTTGATCTCGTTCGTTTGCTTAATTGCCGGAAACGCATAGTTCCAAGCGCTGGATGGCGTATCCGCGTATCTCCCGAAGATCCTCAATTTGTCGCCGAAGTCATGGTCGACGCGTATCCCGACGTTATCTAGAGAAGAGGGAGACGAATAAAGTTGGTTAAACAAGCCTAGCCCATCGTTCCTGCCGTCCTCAATGTAGTTTCCACTCCCGTCCTTACTGGGGAGTGGAAAGGCATTCAAAAACGGCTGCAGGGCCGCCGGCGCTTGTTGCCGAAGTGCAACGTCCGGCACAGATAATTGCTGGAACGGCGTCGGAACAGTAAGTCGCAAGCCTTCGTAAGAAAAGAAGAAGAATGTCTTCCCCTTGCCATTGTATAAACCCGGGACGACAATCGGTCCGCCAAGCGTGCCACCAAAATCGTTCTGCCGTTCTGGGAGCCTAGGCACCTGTGGATTCGCTGAGTTATTGAACCAGTTGTTTCCGTCCAAAACTTCGTTCCGGAAATAGTCATAAGCCGAGCCGTGCCAATCGTTGGTTCCGGAGCGCGTCGTGAACGCGAATTGTCCACCGGGCGTGCGGCCATACTCAGCTGAATACGTCGAGGTAGTGGCCCGAAACTCCTGCAAAGCGTCGATGGACACGATGCTTTGCGTTGTGCCCATGATCGTTTCCCCGGGAGTGCCGCCGGAGATGCCCCCTCCAATGAATGAGTTTGGGCCTGGTGCGCTTCCGGTGTTTGCACTCACACCATCCACCGTAAAGTAGTTGGCCTCTGTTCGCTGTCCATTGACGGTAATCTCACCCGCGTCGCCGACGCCCCCTCCACCAGTACCGAGAGCATAAGAAGTGACTACGGCAACCCCTGGCGCTAACGTCATTAAGCTCTGAAAACTTCTTCCATTTAGGGGGATGTGTTCGACAAATTGCCGATCCACAACCGTTCCCACTGCCGCGTCCGTCGTGTTCATCCGGAGATCGCTCGCATTGACCGTGACTGACTCCGCAGAAGAACCGACCCGAAGCACGAAATTGCGTGAAAGGTTGTCTTGCACATTGAGCGTCATCCCAGTCACCGACACCGTCTGAAAGCTTTGCTTCCGAACGCTCATGACGTAGTTTCCGGGTTTAACGAAAGGAAATGAGTAAAGGCCGTCGTCGTTCGTCTTCGCGAGTTGCGAGACGCCGGTGTCGGCGTTCTTGAGTTCCACTTCGACGCCCGGGACTACAGCATTGCTCTGGTCCGTCACGCGCCCCGACAAAGACGCCGATTCTGACTGAGCAAACGTACGTTGCGGTACGAGCACCGCAATTAGTATTACTGCGGCGTATAGAACGCAGGAACAGATACGACGCGGACGAAGACGCAAAGTTGTGGGCACGGAATTTCCTCCCCTTCGTGCGAGTATTCCCGTGCCACTCACGATTTGTCCCAGTAGTGCAAAATGAATTTTCCGTGACGCGCGACTTCGCGTGCGTGCAGGTTGACGAGCCGCATTGCACGAGCCGGCCCGCTCGTCACTAGGCGCTAATCACTGCTCGATTCAGGGATGATTCGGTTGGCCGCGCAGGTAGGCGTACATCAAGTTCTGCCCTTTTGGATGGGAAGGGTCGCTGTCGGTAGGCTCAAGAGTGACAAACACGGAATCAATCACGCTAAGAACCTTGCGGTCATTGCACTTGAAAACCCACCGGCGTTGGGTCTTGTCGTCCGAGTAGAAGATGCCCAGGTTCCGGACCTGCTTATCGCCGCCTTCCTGTTTGGCCCAAATCCGGTATTGGAAATTTGCTTTTTCCAGTTTCGCTTCGTTCAGATCGTAGGCATAGAAGACCAGAGACTTGCCTTCGGTGAAGAACACCCGGCCAAACGCAGGGCGTGTCTTCCCCCGCGCGTCCGTATCCGCAACGTCTACGATATGAAGATTACGCGCGCCCATAAGATCGCTCACGTCGTGACCGAGAGTGAGCAGCTGGCGTTCTTTGTCGAGCAAAGCCGACTTTTCCGCGAGCTCGTCGGTCAGGTTGCTGATTTTTACGTTGTTCGAAACCAGCGTCGCTTGCAACTCGCCTGCACGTGCGTCGTGCTTCGCGGCCTCTTGCTGTGCGCTAGTCGCGAGGAGCTGCGATTGTGCCAAGGCTTGTTCGACTAACTTCAATTGCGCTTCGAGAGCAGCGTGATCCGATACAAGGTTCTCGCGGTCCGCAGAGGTCGAATGCAGGTTCGTCTCAGTCGCTCTCAAGCTCTCGCTGGCCTTAGCGAGTTCCGCTTTCAAGCGGCCCACTTCTACTTCGAGCTTTGCGTTCGTCGCAGTCAACTCCGCGACGTGTTGGTCTATGCCCGTGGCAGCGTTTGACGTGCTTCCTATGAAGGTGTTCGTCGCTTCAGCGACTCTCTGTTCCGACCGTTTGCCGTAGAAATAGCCGCCCGAAAGACCGACGCCAACCAGAAGGGCCGCCGCGATTGCTTTCACAGAAACTCGCCACACTGCGCGTCGCGTTACGGACCGCGGCGGTGGCGTCAACTGCTGAACTTCCTTCCCAACAGCCTCCGAGAACTGGATTCCCTCGCGTTCCGCCCGTTCGAAAAAGCGGCGGGTGAAGAGCTCGGAGTTCAAGGATTCCTGCGCTTGCTCCGAGGACAAAAGAGGCTTCTCATTGGCTTCGGCGAATTGGGCCCCTGCGAGGTGCAAATAGTCGAAGTACGCCTGTTGGCAAGCCTGGCATTCGGCAGCATGCTTTTCCAAATCGAAGAGCTCTTCGGGCGTTGCCTGTCCGATGCTCGCAGCCGCGCAAATCTCGCGATATTGCTCGTGGATTGCCATTTCACACTTCTCCCGCAGGAACAATGGATGGTCCTCTCGCTTGCGTTGAAGGCCCGCTTTCCAAGTAAGAACGCAGACGTTCAAGGCCTCGATAGTAGTGATGGCGGACGTTCGGGAAGTTTTCGTTCCTCCGCTCGGCGATCTCTTTGAGAGTCAAACCTTCAAAGAAGAACATTTCGATGGTCCTGCGTTGCGGCTCCGGCAAAATGGCCAGCGCTTCGCCAGCCAGCCGTGTCGACTCTTGTGGTTGCAAACGAGACGGCGACCAGTGACTCGCTGATGCGTCGGATTCCCCTAGCTCAACCTGCTTGTGAAACTGCCGTACAAACAGATAATTTCGACGGTGCATACTCCGGGAATAGGCGAACTGCAGGAGCCACACTTTCAGTGTCCCCCTGGTCGGGTCGAATTGTCCCAATCGGCGGTAGATTTCGAGGAAGACCGTTTGCGTCAAGTCTTCGGCTTCACCCGCGTCGCGCACGATGTTGAGGGCAGTGACATGCACCAGACGGTGATAGCGCTTGAAGATCACCGCAAAGCCGTCAGTGTTGCCGTTGCGAATCTCTTCCACCAACTTTTCGTCCGGACAGTCCTGCAACTCCGCATAGGGAATGCGGTCGCGCGGCGTGCCGAAGAGTGGTCCTGTTCGCAACACGGGCTTCGAGGATTAAGAAAATCTATAGCATGTCTCGGCGCAAAATGTGACTGGAATATTTTATTTTCGCGCTGGGACAAAACGCATTTCTCGCAGGTATTCTAAAGATGGGCGCGAACTACACGAACCTGGCGCCTTTATTTTCCAGGGAGCTAGTCCTTCCTCAGTTCGATGCCCCAGAGTGCCAGGCGCGACTCAACATAACGGCGAAGCGCTTCATATCGCGCAACCAACTTGGCATTTTTTCCCTCGCCGATTCTCTTCTGTTCCGCGAGAACAAAATCGTAAGCGCGCCTCACGAGAACGTCCTTCTGGCCTCCTCCAGGCCCTGCATGTTGCAACATCGTCGGCCCGAGATAATCCAGAATTCGTTTTCCATCGGTGTCGGTGGCAATGAGGCCCATCATTCTCTCCGTAATCGCCGCGAGGGCCTGTGCTACCGGTGTCGATTGCCCCTGAAACCTTGCAAGTTCCCGACTAAAATAGCGCCACAACTCGTCCCCAATTACAATTCGTGGATACTCGGCCTTTTTTGACTCCAGGAGATGCGCGCTCCCCAGTGCTGCGCCGTAAATCTCCTGCGGCCCAATCTCCGTAGCCAATCCCACGTCGATTCCACCACGGAGTGGATGCTTGCTCGCCAGACACATCAGCATGACAACGGCGGAGGCGGAGAGTGCGGAAAACACTCTTACGATCGGCAGCAAATCCCCGCTATCGTTACGCAGTGGAACTGAGGCGACGAAAGAATCAGAAAATCCCACGAATTTCGGGCGCATGGGTTGTTCGGTGTGCCGCTTCATCATGCTTGTCGCGCCGGCTTCGAAACTTGCAAATTGCTCATCGAAGGCTTGTCGAAGGTCCAGGACAAAGCCAGCCGTCTGCCTCAGTACCTCGGCGACCGCTGCCTCGTCTTCGGGATTTTTTGGCAATTGAAGTCCGCGGAATCTCTCGCTCTGCCCCTGCACGTCGAGCAAGGCCACCAGGTGATACCCCAAATCGAAATCTATCTTTTTCATCGGAGCTTTCTGTTGGAAGGGTCGAAACAGCCGGAGACCCAACCACGTAAGGAAAACCAAGGCTACAAAAAATGCAGTGCCAGCGAGCAGCCAGTGATTTGAATCCACGCGGGCAATCTTATCATCCGCATGTTCTCTGAATTGAGATCCGCCGCATGTCTTTCGTCAGCGCGGATTCGCCATACCTAGAATCGAACGAATTTTCTGACGCTGCACCACATCGCGCGGTGAGCCTCCGGTTCGTTCCAGCCACTTTGTAAACTCGATCACCTTCACCTGATGCTCGATCGGCACTTCGGCCACGGTAACCTTAATAACGTTGTGTCCCTGCGGCAGGCCGCTGACCCACTCTCTCCCACGGAGTGCGGTCAGGCCCTGAGCCACCGCCTCATATAAGGTGGCAGCGGTAACCTCGACGGTGTGGTTGACCCCGTCGCAATCCTCAATGGTCACGCGGCACGAACGAACGGCCATATCAGGCAAGGTATCATATTCGCTTTTTGTTCGCTATTCCCGTCGCCTGCGATTGCTGGCCGGAATAGAATGGTGTGCATGGCTGGCCGCAAAATCGTGCACATCGACATGGATGCGTTTTATGCGTCCGTGGAGCAGCGCGACAATCCCGAACTCCGTGGCAAACCTGTAGTCGTCGCATGGCGGGGAAATCGCTCGGTCGTGTGCGCCGCTTCATATGAAGCGCGAAAGTTTGGAATCCATTCGGCAATGCCGGCGGTTCGAGCCGAACGGCTTTGTCCTAACGCGGTGTTTCTGCCTCCGGACTTCCCTCGCTATCGGGCGGTCTCCGGCCAAGTGCGCGAAATCTTCAAACGCCACACCGACCTGATCGAGCCGCTGTCGCTCGATGAAGCCTATCTCGATGTGACCGAGAACAAGACCGGCTTGTCGACCGCCACACAAGTCGCGCGGACGATTCGCGAAGAGATACGCACCGAGCTGCAGTTAACGGCTTCGGCCGGTGTCGCGCCCAACAAATTCTTGGCAAAGATTGCTTCGGACTGGAAGAAACCCGACGGGCTCTTTGTCATTCAACCCGAGGAAGTAGATTCGTTTTTGCTTCCGTTGCCCGTAGGCCGCGTTCCCGGGGTTGGAAAAGTCACCGAAGAAAAGCTGAAGAATCTGGGCGTTCAAACGATCGCTGAGTTGCGGCACTTTGAATTGGCAGTGCTCGAAAAGCGATTCGGCCGCTACGGCGCCCGGCTCTACGAGCTGGCGCGTGGCATCGATAACAGTCGAGTCGTGCCCGACAGGCCAACGCAGTCCGTATCGGCCGAGGACACCTTCGCGCAGGATGTCCGGCTGCCCGAGTTGGAACCGATGATCCGAAAACTTGCGGAGCACACGTGGGCCGCGTCGCGCAAGGAATCCCGCATCGCCCGCACCGTCGTTCTGAAACTGAAGACCAGTGAGTTCAAGATTCTTACGCGCAGTCATACGCCCGACTCTCCGCCCTCTTCCTGCGAGGAGCTGACCAACATCGCCTTGTCATTGCGCGAGCGGGTGGGCCTTAAATCGCAGCAGCGCTTTCGCCTGGTTGGTGTCGGCCTCAGCAATTTCTGGGACCCAGATGAGGCATCTGACCAACCGGGTCTTTTTGCGTGACCTTGAAACGTGTGCTCGGGTCATCGCGGAAGAAGATGCGATACCCGCCTAGATACCTTGCGGATCGAGAGCAATAGAGCGCTTATCTCGATGACGGCAGAACCAAAACGTTCTTTCTGTTATTTTTACAGCTCGCCTCGTATCCCGACCTAGGAGATGCCATGCCAGGTGCACTCTTTTCGCGGCTGAACCGCTCCTTCGGACCACCACCGTCCACTTCTGAGCGTCGAACTGGCGCGTTGCAAAAAATCGAGACAGCCGCCGAGCACTATCCACTTCGGCTGGAAACCCTCGCGGAGATTGCGCCGCGCATGTCGGAGAAATCCGTGATTGTGATTGGAGCCGGGTTCGCTGGCCTGACCGCCGGCTGGTGGCTTGCCACACACGGATTCAATGTCACGGTTCTCGAAGCTAGAAAGCGCATCGGAGGACGGGTTCACACCAAAAGACAGGATGGACGCGTTTTGGAATGCGGGGGTGAGCTCATTGGGCGAAATCACGCCAATTGGCTTCGGCTGTCGAGTTATTTCGGTTTAGGGCTGAGCTCGATCACCACCGAAGAAAACTATGCCGCTGCTAGCTTGAAGAGTCCCATGCTCCTCGACGGACAACTCATTAGCGTTAGCGATCAAGAGACGCTGTACGACGAAATGAGCGGAGCTCTAAAAACATTAGATCCCCTTGCCGCCGAAGTCGATGCGCTAACACCGTGGAAATCGAAGCTCATTGGCAAAGACGGCGAAAGCGTAGAGGACTGGATCAAGACTCTCGAGCATCTGAGCGATCGCACGAGGGCGGCTCTTCGTTTTCAGCTCGAGTGCGACCAGACAATTCCTGTCGGGCAGCAAAGCCTCCTTGGACTTCTGGCCGCAGTTCAAGGAGGCAGCCTCACAGACCTCTCAGATCCTCAAAGAAAGGAACCATCTGAGTTCTGGACCGAAACGGAGGTTTATCGCTGTGCGGGAGGCAATGACCAGCTGGCGCAATGTTTGAAGGCAGAGATCGAAGACTGTGGAAGTCGCGTGCTGCTGTCGACGCCCGCATCAAAGATAACCTTCCCTTTGAACGGTGTCTGTGTCCACGCCAACGGCGAAGACTATAAAGGCAATTGGGTCGTCGTTGCAGTTCCTCCCACATGCTGGAACCGTATCGCATTCCCGTTCGACACCGCCCCGTATAGCATCTCTACCGGCCCCGCATTCAAGTTTCTCGCGCCTACCAAGAAACGATTTTGGATGCGTGACAGCCTTTCGCCAAACGGTACCGACAATCAGTTCGGGATGGTTTGGGAAGGGACAGATAACGAGGATGGTTCACGCGGCGATCCTGAGCTCACGGTATTCGCCGGTGGCCCTTCGGCCGACCGCGTCAATTCATCCGATCCCGACCAGCATTTCCGGGCTGGCCTTGAGAAGCTCTACAAAGGGTTTGGGAATGAAGTGGGAAACACCACGCCGGTGAACTGGACCACAAAGGAGTGGACCATGGCCGGATACAGTTGTCCCACCAAGGGCCAGGTGACAACTGCCGCGGAACGCTTGTTCAAACCCCATGAACGGCTCGTTTGGGCCGGCGAGCACACGTGCATGGCTTTCTTCGGTTATATGGAATCGGCGCTGCAATCCGGGATGCACGCCGCCCAGGTCATCGCAGAGCACGAAGGAATACCTGAAGTTCGGAGAATTTGTGAAGTACGCCTTCGCGATTCCACCTAGCTCGCTCGAGCGCTTGGGAAACGGTGACCGCTAATCCCTCGGGATAAAGCCGCAGATGGGGTCCTTCGTCTTTGCCTTTTGAACCGGAGCGTTACCTTAAATAACGGCAGCAATATTGCCCGGGTCGTCTGCGATAAACACAAATCCTCTTCACTGCAGATCGCTAACAGCCATCGCGCGATTGTGTTTCGTTAACCCCTGCCGCACCTTCCACAAACGAAGCGCCATGAGGATGTACATAACCGATGCACCAAGGACCACCCCCGCGAGAAACGTCAGGAAAGGAAGAGCCTGCCAGAGTCCATCCAGCGTCTCGAAGCTCTGTCGCAATAAAGAGGTGTTGGCCGGTATGGGGATGGCGGGGAGAAAGGCGAACATTCTGGTCCTTATATATACATATACCGGCCGGGGCGCCTCGCTGTGCCAACCTGGAGAAGGAAAGTCGTCACTCAGCCTTCGGAGCTGACTTTGACGGGCAGCGTCTTGGGGATGCACAAATAAGTCAGCAATGCCCCGACCAGCAAGGCCCCTGAAATGACGTACAAACCAACCTCCCGATCCGGGGAGATAGCCTTCGCCCAAACTGGAATATTCGGCCCGAAATAGCCGCCCAAATTGCCGACCGAGTTCACGATTCCGATCCCGGCAGCAGCTGCAGTGCCCGATAAAAACGCAGAAGGCAAAGGCCAAAACAGAGGCATCGACCCAATAACTCCAAGCGTGGCGACCGACATGAAAGCGATGGCCACAATCGGTTGCGATGCAAAAGCTCCGGTCAAAATGAGAGCGATCGCACCCACCGTGACCGTGACGACGTAATGCAGCCGCCGCTCACCTGCCTTGTCCGAATGCTGGCCCAGAAGGATCATTCCAACCGCGGCGACACCGTAAGGAATCGCACTAACCAGGCCAATCCCCAAATATCCTTTGACGCCCAGGGCCTTCACCATCGTCGGCAACCAGAAGGCAATCCCGTACAAACCGACCATCAACGTGAAGTAGATCGCGCAGAGCGCCCACACTCTTCCGCTGGTGAACGCGTCTTTCAACTTTCGCTTCGTTTTGTGCTGCTCTTCCACCGACAGGTTCGTGACGAGCAACGCCTTTTCCTCGATGGTGAGCCATTTGGCTTCTTCGATGCTGCTATCCAGATACCAGATCACGCAAAGACCAACCAGAATGGAAGGAACTCCTTCTGTCAAGAATAACCATTGCCATCCTGTCAGGTTCATCGCGCCAGAAAGTCGATCCATGATCCAACCGGAGATGGGATTACCGATGACGCCAGAAACCGCAATGGCCGCGACAAACCAAGCGATTCGCGTGGACCGATATTTCGAGGGATACCACAGGCTCAAATAGAAGATGATCCCCGGGAAAAAACCGGCTTCGGCGAGGCCGAGCAGAAATCGCAGCGCGTAAAAAGACCATGCGCCTTTTACGAACACCATGCACGCTGACAGAATGCCCCAGGAAATCATGATGCGAGCAATCCACAGCCGCGCGCCGAATTTCTTCAGGAGGACATTGCTCGGAACCTCAAAGAAGAAATAGCCGACAAAGAAAATGCCGGCGCCCGTCGCGAACGCCGCGTCACTGAGCGACAGATCTTTGAGCATTTCGAGCTTGGCAAACCCGACGTTTACTCGATCGAGGTAGGCCAGGATGTAGCAAAGGAAGAGAAACGGAAGCAGACGCAGGTCGACCTTGTAGTACGTCTTCTCCTCGAAGCTTTCCTCGGGATTCGTCATCCTTCCGCCTCCTTTCTTGTGTGTCGCGGCTTTCTGCGGTTCACGATGTTGTGCAGGATCGTAACGTCGCCTCTCAGCAGCATCAACTTCAAGCGAATTCGCGCAATCTGTTCCCCAACGGATTGCCGTAGCGCCACGCTGGGCAAAGATGTTTCTTTCGCGGCTTCGTGAACGAGCTCCGCCGCTCTCTCGACTAAGTCGCCAGCAGTTTTCAAGTCGTCGATCGTTGCGGCCATTCTATCGTTCCAGCCTGTCTCTCCACACAAATCGCCCGTGCAAATGGTCCTTCGAAACTCGGTCTGCGGGGAACACCCGCCCGTGCATGACGACGTACACACCGGGACGAACGAGCTGCACTGCCAACAGACTCTCCGTTAAATTCTGCAGGCCGTCGCTTCCTTCAAAGCCCAGCGGGCTCATCGCGCCCGTCAGCACAATCGGCATCACCGGCGCCTCGAGCGCCCGCTGCAGATACAGCGCCGTCTCGACCATGGTGTCCGTGCCGTGAGTGATCACCACCGGAGCGTTCTCTTTCAGGATGGCGCGAACCATACCGAGGATGAGCACCCGATCTTCTCCGGTCATCTCTAGGCTGTCTTTGTTCATCACGGTCACCACGTTGACTTCGGTGTCCGGCAATCGCAACAGACGCAGATAACGGTCGACCTTGTTGTCCACGTTTGCGACCAACCCGCTGCGCTCCGAATAGACTTTTTCAATGGTCCCGCCGGTCGTCAGTACATAGACAGCTGGCATTTCGTACGCTTCTCCCCAAGTCCTCTGTAGATTTCTAACGACGTTCGATTTCATCAAAGCCCTGCTACCGCTCGCTCGGCTTGCTCCATGGCTTCGTAAATTTGCTCGAAACTTTCGATGGCAAACAACCGCTCGTGGACTTGATCCACTTTCACAGGAGTTTCAAGCACCTCGTCCAAATCGAACGGCCGGACTTCGACCTTTCCTTTCAGAACGTTGGTTGATTCCTGCTGTGAGCTGATGAGTCCGCTTCCGTAAACCTTGATTCCTCCCCGCTCTCGGATCACACCGAATTCCACGGTGTACCAAAACAACCGTCCGAGTTTCTCGAGCGCGTCGGGATTCTCAATTCCCACACAGACGTTGCCGTAGTACTCGAGAAAATCCGCAAATCCCTGATGCGCGTGCATCGGTACGTGGCCAAACACGTCGTGAAAAATGTCTGGTTCAGGTGTGTATTCGGCGGCCTCGCGGTGTCGTAATCCGGTGGTCGTGGGAAACATCCGTAAAGCAAGCATTTCGAAAAACGCTGGCGCTGGCATAAAACCGCTGACCGGCGTGCTGCTCCATCCGGTCCGCCTTTGTAAGCGCACCGAGATGTCTGCTAGAACCGGCACACAACGTTCCCCCAAGCCGATGGCTTCAAATCCCTCCCAGTATTCGTCGCAAGCAAGTTGCTCCAGCTGTGCACAACGGCGGCGCACCAACTCGCCCCACAGTTGATGCTGGTCGATGGTGTAGTCCTCGTACTTCTGCTCGATGAGGAAAGACCGCGCAGCCAGAAGTTGTCTCTCTTGTGCTCCACGTGCGCTACGAACACTCATCGGATCGCTCCCCTGTCCAACTTTCTGCGGGCTCGAGCGTCGGCTGGCGCGCGTCGAGCGAAACTACACGGTGAGGCGCGGTCTCCTGCGAAACAGTGCTGACCTGCTCCCCATCGTCGAGGCTGCGTACGATGAGGCGGAGTCCGGCGGTGCGAGCTTCTTCGAGCGCTCGCGGTTGCACCAGATCGCAACCCGCTTGCGCCATGCCAAGTGCTTGCTCATAGGAGAGCGCTGGAATATGCCGTGCGCTTTGCGCGGCATTGGGGTCATCTGTGAAATATCCCGACACGTCTTTGATCAACTCGCAATGTTTGGCCTCTAGCTCAATGGCCAAGAGCACTGCCGTCAAATCGGAACCACCGCGACCGAGCGAAACCATCGTCCCGTTCGCCAGCGTTGCGAAAAAGCCCGGCACGATGACGATGGAGGAGTCGTAGAACGTTCGGCGCAACTCGGCCGACAACGTGTCCAGGTCCGCCTCGCCCTGGTTCGAAACACTCCAGCGCAGACCCGTTTCGTGAACGTTCAAGCCAACCGCAGGCACGCCGAGCTCTTCGAGGTGCAGCGTCAAAAGCGCCACAGACCGTAGCTCTCCGGTGGACCACAGCAAGTCGAGCGTCCTCGGATTCGGACAGCTCGTGATGCCCCGCGCGAGGCGTTCTAATCCATCCGTATGACCGCTCATCGCGGAGACGACCACCACGAATTTTTCGTTCGCGCACTTGTGCAAACGGCGCACCAGGAACCTGGCGGCCTGGCGATACGACTCGTCATTTAGAAAAACCGATCCACCCAGCTTGATGACAACAATTCGCCTCGCTCCACACGCTTCCATTCATGTCCTCCCGTGGACAAACCTAATAAATCTCCAGCAATGCTCCGCTCACCCGCGAAATTACAGTTCGCGCCGATGCGGGTTCAGTTTGGGAGCAAGAGGTTTTAGCTTCTGACTCAAGTCAGCTTCGGACCTTATCTCTCCCCTACTGGGCAGGAATTAGCACCTGGGCACTTGGGCCTGGTTGCTGTGGCTTCATCGGGCCTGGACCCTCTGCCACTCTGGATAAGCGCCGCTCCGAAAGCGGCGGGTTTCAGGCTCTGTACTTGCAGACCCTGAAGTGAAAAAGTTGTACTTACAATTCATCTTGCGAGCACACGCCCGCACTCTCCCCACCTAGGTATTCCGCCGGAAGGGCGGAATTGTCCCAGGTGAACGAAGAAAAACTTTAAAAAGCACGTTATGAGGGGTGGGGAGAACCGAAGAGTGGTCGGTTGCCTGTGGTGGTCCGGTTCTCCCGAGCTTGCGCTGATCTCGTCGCAAACTCTCGTTGCTCTTACACGAATGCTTAGGTATGCCGCCCCGAGACCGGAATTGTCGCAAGCAAGGACGCTGTCAAACTTCGGCGATAACGCCCTTCGCCTTGCCGTCTTGTTTTTTGCCACCGCTTATCGCCACAGAGCGGACCTGGACAACCTTGTATAAGTGGGCTTCGATTCGCTCACATCGATCGGATTCCGCTTTCACCGTCACGCGGATCGTCATCCCTTCCTTAACCGGCATCCGCTTCATCGTCAGTGCAAGGATCTCAATGTTCAGCCGATGAAAGAGTGTCACCACACGTGCCAATACGTCAGGACTCCATTCGGCGTGCACAAGGAACGTCCTTACCTCCCGCACGCACCCGCTAACGCTCGATGCAACAGCGCGTGGTGGGGAGTCAGTTGAACTAGCGGTGCCCATTGGAATCACCGCTCCTCTCGCGTTCCAACATGGCGCCCGGCAAGCTTTCTCGGAATCTCCACACGTCCTCAAGCGCCACGTTGCCGCCGCACAAGACCAGTACGACGTGATGCGCTTTAGAGAACTGGGTTCGCAGTCTGCTCGCGGCGGCGACCGTACAAGAAGCAGCGGGTTCCGTGAGGGTTTTCATTCGCTCAAGCAAATAGACCATCTCGGAAATAGCTTCTGCATCGGGCACCACCGTCACCGATTCCAAATACCGTTTGGCCAAAGCCAGCGTTCGCTCCGAAACGGCGGGCGCACCGAGGGTATGGGCAATCGAGGTGACGTCCGGGAGTTCTACAACGCGTCCCGCCGCGAGGGCGCGCGCCATCGAGTCAGCACCTTCGGTTTCAACGCCGTAAATCCGTACGCCTGGCCGCTCCGCTTTGATAGCCACGGCGAGACCTCCGGCCAAGCCTCCACCACCCACACTCACGACGACATCGGTAACTTGCGGACACTCTTCTACGATTTCGAGTCCCAAGGTCCCCTGGCCCGCAATCACCAGTGGATCATCAAACGGATGGATGAAATACCAACCCTCTTCCTGATACTTCGTACTTTCCCGGAACGCATCCCCAAGCGTTCGCGCTCGTTCGACTCGGGCGCCGTAACCTCGCATGGCTTCTACGTAGTTCGGTGGGGTTTTCTCCGGCACCAGGATGAGGGCCGCCATCCCCAAAGCTCTCGCCGCATAGGCGACGCCTTGGCCGTGATTGCCTCCGCTGACCGCGACAACTCCGCGGACGCTTTGCGTTTCCATGAGGGACAGCAACTTGTTGAAGGCTCCGCGAACCTTGAACGCTCCCGTCTTCTGGAAGAGTTCCATCTTCAAATAGGCTCGACAGCCGAGGCGCTCGCTCAGAGCTTCGCTTCGTTCGAGCGGCGTCCGTTTGATGAACCCTCCGATGCGTTGTCTGGCCGCCAAAACATCGGCAACGGATACGTCGCTATCAGGAGTCGTTTCCTCGTTCGTTACGCTTTGCATTCGCGAGCCCCTTGGACGGCGCGGAGCGCAACAGGCTGGGCACACAACCCTTCTAAGGAATGGTTCCGGTAGCGCGGGCCGGAGCTCCCGGACGGAACCAGGAGTTTCCGGAGATTGGCAATCAGGGCTTCTTCCAGTCGGATGGCGAGATACGACCGTCCCACGCGTGGCTGTAAAATCCAAAAACCGCTTTCGCCCCGTGAGCCTGGGCACGGCACCACCAGCAACTCGCCGGCGTGGTCGCCATACTCCGGCTGCGCCGAAAGCAAAACCATGTCGATCGTTCGCTCCGCAAGGTCACGCAGCAAGCGGCTCGCGGTGTCCGAGAGCACTTCGACGCGCACCTGTGGGTAGCGGTCTCTAAAAGAACTTGTCGCTTCGGGAAGCCAAGGCAGATTCGCGGCCCGATCGACGCCAACCGAAAGCCGCCCTCTGCGTTCGTCGATCTTTCCCTCGAGCAACACCGCCGCTTCGTTGCGCAGTCCCACAATGCGCGTCGCGTATTCGTACAACACCGTTCCGGCTGGCGTCAGCTCATAAGCTTTTCGCCGTGAGCGGTCGAACAAAGAAACTCCAATTCCACGCTCCAGCTTGCCGAGAGCAATGCTCACGGCAGGTTGCGTCCGCAACACGCGCTCGGCTGCTTTCAGAAAACTGCGCTCTTCCACCAGCGCGATGAACATTTCGAGTTGCATGAGTTCCATGTGCGTTCTCCCAGGGTTTTCACGTGCCTAAAAACAGCGAGGCCGCCATCCGATCTGGATAGCGGCCCCGAATACTGCACATTTCTTGATTGGGTCGGCGCTATCCAGTCTCCGGAATCACACGAATAATTCGGATAATCGCGACAATAATGGCTACCGCAAGCAGGTTCGAGCGATAGGTCGGGAGCGCGGTCGGCAAGGCTCCGTTGAAACCCTGGAAAGGATTGGGCGTGGCGGCAAACGATGAAGGATCGTTGTGCATTATCGACTCAATGAAATAGCACGGCCTGGTAAACGCCGTCCAATAAATAGCGTTTATCTACGAGAAGCCCCCGGAGCGTTACAACCGTCTCCGGCGGCGAGAAATTCGTTCTCCTTCTAGGGTATGCCTGCGAAAACGGCAATCTGACCCATCCAGCTTTAGACAAATCCGATTTAGTTTGACCCTCTACTGAACTTAGGGCTGGACTCTGGGCCGAACGTCGCTGTCCTGCAATTCAGCCTTGTTGCTTCGATAGGGCGCGAAGTTCCTTCCCCAATCGACGGCGATCACCTGCAGATCGAGCTTTTCGCCATCTACACGGACCAGAACAAAATGATATGGGCTAGGCGAATCCTCACCGCCTGGCTTGACCAGGTGCTCGAGGGTGACCTTGTTGGCTTCGTTGGCTTTCAAGTAATCGCGAAGATCGGGCTCCCCACTGTACGGGTAGAGCGGCGCTCCGCCGCCGCCGGACACGACCAAATCCATTCGATGGGTTCCGCTCGCGTCGCTGTAGTGTTCGACCCAGTGTTCGAAGAGGTGTTCGTGGCCAGAGAAAACGGCGCGAACGTGATGCGTTTGAAACAGCGGCATATAGCGTGCCCGCAGCTCGGTCGTTTGCGGTTCCACCTTGGCGCCGCCATGCGGTCCCGAAGAAAACGGCGCCTGATGACAAAATACGATCACGTTAACGTAGCGGCTTCGGTCCAGGCCTTCGAGTTCGCTCTTGATCCACTGAAACTGTTTTTTATCGCCGGCGATGTTGGCATCGAGGCCGACGACGAACGTGTTTCCGTATCCGAACGAAAAGGTCGTGTACCCCGATAATCGGCGGGACGAACCCTCCGGAGGATTCAGTCGAGCGACCGCATCCAAATAGTTTTTCATGCCCTCGGGCGTCGTGGTCGCTTCATGGTTTCCAGGAATTAGAAAATAGGGAACGCCGCCTTCGGCGGTTAGGCGGTCGATGAGTGGCACGAAACTGATATTCCACTGCTTCATATCGCGCCCGTTCTGGACAGCGTCGCCGGACTGCAGAACGAACTTCACGGGGTAATCCGTACCCTGGAGTCTTTTGATTTGTGCCAGCATCGAATCCACGATCAGGGAGTGCTCGTACTGAATCGCAATGCCGTCGCGGCGGCCCCTGGTATCTCCATACGCAATAAAGGAAAACTTCGTGACGGCCTTCGATTCAGCCTCAGCTGGCAATGGCGTCGCCGGAACCGTAATGGCTTTCACATGCTCCGGCTCCTGAGCGCTGCCGCTGACAGTTCGGAGCGAACTCAGGCATGCCAGGATCAGTGCAGAAACTGTAGCGCGGGTGAACCGACACATTGGACTAGGCCCTCCAAGGAATCCGCGAGAATACTCTTTTGTCAGTCCGAAGTTATTACAACGACACGAAAACTGCTGCGAATTTCTTTTGGCGCATGTGAGATCGCGCACCGCAAAGCAGCGAGTATCGCTCCCAAAAGCGACGACTTTCGCCACCGGCTCCTGTACCTCACGCGCGATGCAACACCGCAATCGCCTGAATCTCGATGCGAGCGCCAAAGTGCATTTCTTTTACCGGCACCACGGCACGGGCCGGGAGCACGCGCACTCCTGCGAAGAAAGCACCGTAAATGCCGTTGATCTCCGCCCACTGTTCGATGTCGCTGATATAGATGGTGCATTGCACGATGTCCGCAATGGTTCCCTCGGCGGCTTCGACAATGGCGCGAATGTTTTCGAGCGCTTGCGTTGCTTCTTCTGCCATCGTGCCTTTCACGACATTCCCATCTCGGTCGAGCGGCAGTTGCCCGGAAACAAACAAAAAGTTCCCGATGCGCACCGCCTGGGAATAATGGCCGCGCGGCTGCGGTGCGGAAGCTGTTTGAATGGCTTCATGCATAGGAATGGGTGCTCCGAACCGAATCCGAAATTGCACTTTCACAGCCGAAACGCATCTCTCGCTCTACCTCAGAATCAGTTGCGCATAAACCGCTGGGTCCACATTTCCCCCGCTGATTACGCAGCACACCCGCTGATCCCGAAATAGCTCCGGTTTGGTCATCACCGCGGCCAGGCTGAGTGCTCCGGTAGGCTCGGCCTTCAAATTCGCGAGTGCAAAGAGCAACCGCATCGCTTCGGCAATCTTCTCTTCCGGAACCTCGACAATGCGTTTCATGCTCCGCTTCAGAATCTTCCAGTTGTGTTCGCCTAAACTGAGTGTCCGTGCGCCGTCCGCGAGGGTCTGGGGTTCGCGTTCGTTTTTGACAATCTGTCCGGCCTTGAGCGACCGCGCGGCGTCGTTGGCAACGAGCGGCTCCGCTCCGATCACCTGAATCTTCTTTCGGGCTCCCTCAATTCCGAAGATGATCCCCGAACTGAGTCCTCCGCCTCCCACCGGCGCCACGACAACATCGGGCGCGGGCTTTAGTGCAGCGAGTTCCTTGCCGAGCGAGCTGTTTCCAAGAATTACGTAATGATCGTCGTAGGCGCTGGCGACGTAGGCTTCCGGATGGTCTTTCGCCAGCTCGGCGACCCGCTCAGCTCGGCTCTTGGTGGCCACATCTACCAATTCCACTTGGCCGCCATACTCTCGAACCGCGTCCACTTTGACCTTCGCGGAGGTCATTGGCATCACCACGATGCAAGACTTCTCTAAGAGCGAGCAGGCGTACGCTAACGCCTGGCCGAAATTTCCGGAGGAGGCTGCGATCAGCAGTTTTTTCTCGACCTGCGATGCCACACTATAGGCCGCGCGAAATTTGAAGCTACCGGTATGTTGAAAGGTCTCGCTGGCGAGAACGAGATTGACGCCAAGGTGCTGGTTCAAACGCGGGGATTCGATGATCGTCGTCGGGCGCACGTTCTCTCTCGCTCGAGACGGCGCTTTCTCCGGAGCTTCGGAACGAGTCATCGGGTCGACACTTGTACCGGGAACGAGGTTTGTTGCTTGTAAAAGGAAGTCTTGGCTGTCAGGCCGTGGACGCTCCCGGTTTGAGCACACCTTAACCCCACGCGGCAGTTGCCTCTATAGAAGTATTCCTGCGGAATGACTGCGTTGTCCCACGCCCGGTGAAGTTTCCCGAGGAAAGGCAAGGGTCGGCCCTGGGGATCTTCGACCGCCTGGATCTGCGTTCCTGTTGCTTCCCGCAGAACGTGCGTTAGGCATTGATTAGTAGCTTTATACGTCGCAGTGTGGATAGAATGCCACCGTCGACTCGCCGTTCGTCTCCTGACAGGCCCCATCCGATAGGGAGGAAACTATGTCTGCTGATTTCCAAGTAGAAGGACACAATGCCGCTGCACTGTTCACGCTGAAGATTCATCGCGGCGACGGCATGGCTTTAGTGGCGATGAATTGGAAAACCGGCCAGCCTCCCGACAACTTCGTCGGCTTCGCCATCGAATACAAGGAGCCCAATGGCGCCCAGTTTTTCGCACTGAATAACCGGCTGGCTTTTCCAAACGCCAGCGGCGGCGTTGACCCCAACCGCCTCTCCACCCTGCGCTCCCCGATCCAGAAATTCCGCTGGGTGCATTTTCCCTTCGACGCCAATCTTCCCGGCGACTTCACCTACAGGGTTACTCCGGTGTTCATGAGCAATACGGATGTACTCAGTCTCGGCGATGTGCAGGAAGCCAAGATCGAGCTTCGCCGCGAAACCTATCCTGGGCAACTCAATATCGCTTATACCCGCGGATTCGTCGCCTCCCAAGCCTTCGTGGAAAAATACAAAACGGTCGCCCAGCTGCTTCCCGCAAAGGCCAAGGATGGTTTAACCTTTGTGCCCACCCACCCCCAAACCATCGAGGCACTGGCGTGGATGGGATTCGAAGCTCGCGAAGCGATCCTCGATGTCCTCGACAAAGCCGTTGCCGACACTTCCGCCCAGGTGCGTGTCGTCGCCTACGACTTGAATCTACCGGACATAGTCTCGAAGCTCGAAGCACTCGGCTCACGGCTGAAAGTTATTATCGACGACTCCGGGGATCACGGCGTCACCGGCTCCGCCGAAAACCAGGCCGAAGCCCGCCTCGCTGCGTCCGCCGGCGCGGCCAATGTGAAGCGCCAGCACATGGCCAGCCTGCAGCACAATAAATTCATCATAGTGGACGGTCCCATGGGTCAGTTCGCGCTTTGCGGTTCCACAAATTTCTCCTGGCGGGGCTTCTTCGTCCAGTCCAACAACGCCGTCGTCCTCGAGGGCAGCAGCGCCATCAAGCCTTTCGCAGCCGCCTTTGAAAATTACTGGAAGAACGATACCGTCGCGGGTTTCGCCGCGACCCCGTCCGTGAATTGGACCGCTCTCGGCCTCGGCGGCATCGATGCAAAAGTCGCTTTCTCGCCCCATACGCCGCCAAACGCCTTGTTCAAGCCAGTCGCCGATGACATCGAACTGGGCACAACCTCATCCCTGTTCTATTCCCTGGCGTTTCTCTACGAGTCGCCCGGCGCCATCAAGGACGCCATCGTAACGGTCACCAAAGATCCAACCCGTTTCGTATACGGCATCTCGGACAAGAAAGTCGGCGACATCGTGCTGCAGAAGCCAAACGGCAATCTCGCCCCGGTGTTCGCTGCTGCGCTGTCCAACAACTTGCCCGAACCTTTCAAGTCCGAGGTCACCGGTGGCGGAGGCACGCGCATGCACCACAAATTCGTAGTGATCGATTTCGACAAGCCCACCGCCCGCGTCTATTTCGGTTCTTACAATTTTTCCGTCCCTGCGGATACCAAAAACGGAGAGAATCTGACGCTCATTCGCGATCGCCGCATCGCGGTCTCCTATCTCATCGAAGCGCTGAGCATCTTTGACCACTATCACTTCAGGGTCAGCCAGCAAGAGGCCAACGATGCCAACAAAGAACTGCAGCTGGTCAAGTCTCCTCGCAAACCGGGTGACCTACCTTGGTGGAAGGAATACTATACGGATCCCCTAAAGATCCGCGACCGCGAGCTCTTCGCTTGAACCTTGTCGCTGGCGGGACAGCGTAACCGAATGAGTCTGCAATTTCTGGTCGTCGATGACGAACCCGTCATACGTGAGGCTCTCGCATCAATCATCGAGCACTCGATCAAAGGCGCTGAGGTGCAGACTGCTGGCACGAATGAAGAAGCATTCCGCATTTTGGTATCCACTGCTCCCTCCCTGATCACGAGCGACATCTATCGCCCCGGAGGCGACGGGTTTGAGTTCCTCACAAAGCTCCGCAGTCAGTCCAAGAACTCGTTTATTCCGGTAATCGCAATTTCAGGGCAATCCAATGATGAACAACAACTCGCTTACTATCGACACGGTTTTGATGCCGTCGTTCCAAAGCCTTTTCAAACCGAAGATCTCATTACCGTCATAAACCGTCTACTCCGCCTGCGGTCTGATCCGGCCATGCAGCTTGTGCACCTCGGGATAGAAACACCGTCGCACGACTACAAGGAAACGATCGATCTTTCCTCCAAGTCCGGCCGAGCGTCACTGGCCAAGGACGTGATCGCAATGGCCAATTCAGGAGGCGGCACAATCATCTTTGGTGTGGCCGAGCCGCGTCCCGGAGAATTCGTCCCGCAGGGTCTCTCCGAAGTCGTACTCGCCTCGCTCGAAACATCCCGGGTGAACCGTGCCATAAATGACTATCTGGACCCGCCGGTTCCCTCTACGGCTCGCCGAGTTCAAGAAGGCGACCAAGCATTCGTCCTTCTGACTGTCCCGCCAGCAAAAGGTTCGTTGGTACTGGTCAAAAAGCAAAATGACGAAGCAGGTCTTTATCCGGGGCGAATTTACGCGCGAACGAAGGCCGCCGAAACTGCAGAAGTAAAGAGCTCGTCCGAATTGCGGGAACTTCTCGAGCAACTAGAGCGGCGGAGCCGATGAGGTTTCCCACGTTTCCCGCGTTCGCAACGTTACTTGCGTATCGACTTGGCTTTTCGAAGCAAGCCCAAAACATAAACATTGGCTCCTCCACTCAAGCATTGTGTCTTATGCCCGTTTTTTTGCGAGAATGGCTCAGCTTTGGAGCTCGTGCACGCATAGCGCTCTGTGTCGAATCGACGTCAACGTCTTTCTAGGAGATTCCCTCATGCAAGTCACCCAACTTTGGGCCCAAAGCCTTACGGCGATCATCGGCGGACTTGCTGGCGAACTGCTCCACTGGTACTCCCTTTCGCGCAAACCCGGGGGCGCCGCCCGGTTTGCAAAATATCCCGCCTATTGGGTTACGACTGCCGGCA
Organism: uncultured Acidobacteriota bacterium; assembly: GCA_963732135.1. Taxonomy (GTDB): domain Bacteria; phylum Acidobacteriota; class Terriglobia; order Acidiferrales; family UBA7541; genus Acidiferrum. The sequence goes on along the minus strand of CAVSYC010000003.1, from coordinate 832,315 downwards.
TGATTCTCCTTGCGGGAGCCATGCCGATCCTTTATCTGCAGGGCACTGCCAGCGCTTTGCTTTGCTTCCATCTCGGCGCCGCCACTCCCATCTTGCTGCAGAAGCTCGTCACCGCCGCTCCGCAGGCGGTTCGCGGCCAAGGCAGCACCGAATCCGCTAGGCCCACGTTCGCTCAATTCTTCGGCTGGTAACTATGGCACGCATCAGCCAACTGATCTTTGTCTCTTTAGAGGGCGTGACTCCTCCCGAGCTGCATCTAGACCCGCTGGCGACCTCTCGATCTACGTTCGACACGGTATCTTCCGCCTTCGCTCCATTCGCAATTACCAAAGACTACGCGACCTTCGTAAACGACCTGGCACAACTGCCGAGCTTGACGACCGGCAAGCCGCAAGACGACATCGTAGTTCTTTATCTGATGGGGCACGCCTGGAGCATCGCTGGAGTCTATCGGGTTGCAGCAATTGAGAACAAGACCACCTTGCTGCTCTCCGGCGCAGACCTCCTGAGGCACGTCAGCGCATTTACGACGGGTCCGACGATTCTTTTCGTCGATACTTGCAACGCCGCGGCGTTGCTGCCGGTCATTCAAGAAGCTGGCTTGCCAAATCTCACCTGCATCACCGCTTCCGACGACTCCCAATCGGCGAACGAATTCGGGCTTGACCGCTCCACCAGATTCGCTCTCGTCCTCAGAGATCTTCTCGATAGATCTGACCATCAGAGAGAGACTGAGATTCTTGAACTTGCTTCGCGCTTGAGAAAAGAGCTTGCGCGGACGACGTTGGTTCCGCCGCAAACCGTGGACTACTGGAGTTCCGGGCGGCTTTTGCGCCTCGCGAGATCAGATTCATCCGGATGGTCGGCGAAAAAAAATCGCACACGAACGCACTTATATCTTCGAGCGCTTTTTGTCAGCGTGGGCGTCCTTGCGGCTGCGGCTGCCGTCGCCGCCTTCTTCTATTACCGAAACCATATTTTTGTTCAGGTATCCGCTGGCCCTCTCGATTCGATCCAAGGAAACGCGGTTCTCGAAGTTTACGAAGAGAATCCGGATCTAAACCAGGACCGCTTGATCGAATCCCGCAACTTATTTCCTAACGGCGTTACGCGGCTTAGGCTTCCCGCAACGGATCTGATTTTAGTTGTTCGCGCAAACTATACGGACTCGCAACCTCGCGAAATCCGATTTCCGGTCGCCTCAAAAAGCAGTCTCTCACTCCGCAACAAACGGTATGACTTCCAATTGCCGCGCGACAGTGACGTCCGCACGCATCCGCGCATGGCGTATGTGCCCACAATCCAATGGCTCCAGGGCTCCGACCGCATCGCGCAATACAATGCGCGCGGGTTCTGGATCGATCTGAGACCCGTAACGACGGAAGAGTATCTGCCCGTAGCGAAACAACTTGTACGTGACGGGCGTCTTGAACCATTTCTGTCGGTCCTTCTCACCGAGCAAGCTCAATCGCGAGCGGTCGAAGCCACAAATCTAAAACAAGTGCCGAAGCTGATGGGTCAATTGCAGAACGTATTTGACGTTATCAACGCCGAATCGAGGGCCACCGGCCTACCCCAGGCTTCGGATACAAAGCCTCTGCCCGATCCGCGCGTTCCATGTCCTCGGTGTCCAGCTAAGCTCACAATGGAAGAGGCGCGCCTCTACTGCACATCACAGAACAGGCGGCTACCCACAGACCTTGAATGGGAACTCGCTGCTCGCGGCGTCGACGCGCGGCTCTATCCGTGGGGCAATGCCTTTGATGCATTGCGCGCCAACGTAGTCGGCCTACCCGACAAAGGCCAGAAGTACGATTTGGTTCCGGTGGATTCCTACGAGAATGGTCGAAGTCCATTTGGGCTGCTCGATACTGTCGGCAATGCCGGCGACTGGATTGATTCGCGAGGCGGATACGAGAGAACTTTCATGGGGGGAACCTATCGCTTTGACAAAGAAAATGCTCTCACATTTTCGACCATGCCAGACACGGGAGATCCTTTGCCTCTGATGCCTGTGACCTGCAGATGTGTGGCGCCGCTTTAGTGTCGTCTTTGCCAAAAGTTCGGATCTAGAAACTAAAAGGGCGCGCGCATTATGCACCAGCCGTAACGAACGCGAAAGCATGCACGCGTTTACTGTAGTGATTCTCTACCGGTCGCCGCTATGATTAACTTGTATCGGTTGCCACTAGCCCGTGGAATCACCTCAATAGGTGGATGCATCGATGGTTTTGGACTCCCTCCGCATCGGTCGGGACAGGTTGCTGCGCGTCTTTCGCTTTCTGGAAGCGCTCAACCAGCATCGCAATCCCGCCCCGCGCCAAATTCGCGAGCAGCTTTGGACCCTGTGGGTCGATCAACTGCCCGACCACCCAGCCATCGAGCTGAGGCGACCGAGCGTGGAAGACAAGTCCAAGGAACCAACCTCCGCAAAAGAGTCGGACGCAGCGTCCTTTATTCTCAAAGTCTCCAGGCCAAAACTGACCCGTCCTCCAGACCCCGGTTTGGAACTCAAAGCCTGGCTAGAAGCGGGTTGGGACGATCCGTTCAAGAACCCATCGGTCAGGCATTCGAAGAATGAGCCGGGGCCCGAGGGCCAGACCGTACTCGTACAATTCGATGGCGATCCCGATCGCGTTTCGAGCTGGAATCTTTGGCGAGCGAAGCACGAAGAGTGGTCGAAAAATGAACGGCCGGCACGGCTGGCCGTAAAGGTCTTCGAAGACTTCTATCAGTTGTATGGACGAATCGAGCGCGAAGGCGAGCGCGTGGAACTGGCCTTGGGCGATGGACTGCTGTCCTGGCGCCGTCCGGAAGGCGGAGTGTTTCACCCGGTTTTGCTGCAAAGGTTACAGCTGTCGTTTGATCCTGCCATTCCCCAGTTCACCATCGCGGAAACCGAACGGCCTCCTGAACTCTACTCGGCGCTCTTCCAGTCCATGGAGGACGTGGATGGACGCGCGATCGGCCGCGCCATGAACGAGCTTGATCAGGGCAACTACCAGCCCATGGGCGACGATGCAACCTCTGGCTTTCTCAAAAAACTCGTCATCCAACTCTCTCCCCGAGGCGAATTCGTGGAGGCCGACGCAGTAGACGGAGAGAAGGACGACCCCCGCGTTGCTCGCCGCCCGGTTTTCTTCTTGCGTGCCAGGACACTCGGTTTTGCTGCGTGCATCGAAGCAATTCTCGAGGACATCCGGGAGCGCGAAGAACTATCGTGGCCCTTGCTCAACATCGTGGGAATCGACACTCCGGCAGAAACGATGCTCGGGGCGGCAGAGCCCGGCGGACCTGCGGAGTCCGGCTCGGAGCCAGCGGACGTGTTGCTGAGCAAAGAGGCCAACCCCGAACAGATTCGCATCGCCCAGCGGACCGATTCCTCGGCGGGGACTCTGGTTCAGGGTCCGCCGGGAACCGGAAAGACTCACACCATCGGAAATCTCATTGGCCATCTGCTGGCGAGCGGTAAAAGTGTTTTGGTGACTAGCCACACCACCAAGGCCTTGCGTATGGTGCGTTCCCAAGTGGTGGAAAAGCTGCGATCTCTTTGTGTGAGCGTGCTCGAAAACGACCTCGAGAGCCGCGAGCAAATGGAAAGTGCGGTGGGAACCATCGCCGAACGACTTTCCAAGGTGGACGCCAAATCGCTCGCGGCGGAAGGCGACCGTCTTTCTCGCTTTCGCACCGAACTCCTCGCGAACTTGGCGGACGTGCGGGGGCGGCTGGTCCAAGCGCGCGCCGACGAATACCGGGACGTGGTCATTGGCGGCAAGACCTGGGCTCCGTCCGAGGCTGCGCGTCTTGTCGCGAGCGAAAAAGAGAATCACGGTTGGATCCCTGAACCGGTCACCCTCGGAATTGGCTTGCCGCTGCCACAAAGCCAAATTCTCGAGCTCTATGCGACCAATGAATCGATCAAGCCCGACGTGGAACAGGAGTTATCGAACGAACTGCCCGACGCTCGTGAGCTTCCGACGCTTAGCGGATTCGAAGAGCTGGTGTCGACGCGCGAAAAATTGGCGATCGTAGACCGCAGCCTGAGAGAAGAACTCTGGGAGGCCGGACCATCGAAGGCGACTCCGGAATCGCTGGCCACGATGGCCAACAAGCTCGAGAGAGCGGTCGAGCCTTTGAGCGGCGAAGACCGCTGGAAGCTGGCTGCGGTCCACGCCGGCCGGGCCGGCGGACCGCACCGCGAACCGTGGGACAACCTGATCACCCAGATCGAGCGGACCGACGTTGAGATCGCCAAATCCCAAGAGATCTTGCTGAAACATGCCGCGGAGATCGGAAATGAAATGGAGGTGGAGGAGGTCGAAAAGCGAGCGCTCGAACTTCACGCGCACGTGCAAGAAGGGAATGCCCTCAATTTCTTCACCTATTTAACTCACTCCACGTGGAAGACGGTCGTCCAGTCGGCAAAAGTAAACGGAAGAGCTCCCACAAGCGCCGAGCACTTTCTCGCGATCAGCAAGAGCTGCCGAACGCGAATTCTACGCCGCGAACTGTCCGGCCGCTGGGACCGCCAAATGGTGCCACTTGGTGCAGCTCCTTCTCACAAGCTCGGTAAGGAGATCGAAAAAAGCGCAGTGCAGTTCTGCAATCCGATTCGCGATTGCCTCTCGTGGAGTTCCGGGTCCTGGGCGCCCATCGAAACCGAACTGAAACAATCGGGGTTTCTGTGGGATAAGTTTCTCTCCGAACAACCGCCGGGAGTCGGTACCGATGGCGCGTTAGAAAGACTTCGCCAGGCCGTGCTCGAATCCCTTCTCCCGATTCTCGCAAGCCGCATCCAGCGCCTGCTGTGGAACCGCAACGAAGCTCTGATTGCGGGACTGCGTGACAAGTTGGCGATGGCCAAAGCCGCCGCACCAAATTCGCGCGTCACCTCCGCGCTTTATGACGCCGTTCACCAGCTTGATCGTGCCGAGTACCGAGCGCAGTATTCGCGGCTCCTCGAAATTCGTTCTCACGCGCAGGAGCTCGAGCGGCGCAAAGAACTCCTCGCCTTGCTCGAACTCTCAGCCCCAGCTTGGTCCATGGCCATCCGTTCGCGCAGGGATGTTCACGGCCAAGCCAAGCCCCCGGGAACGGCGGCCGAGGCGTGGACCTGGCGACAACTGCACGACGAGCTCGAAAAGCGGGCCAGTGTCTCTCTCGAAGAGCTGCAATCGTCGATTGAAAAGTGTACCGAGCAGATCCGCCTGACCACGATTGAGCTGATCGACAATCGGGCGTGGACTTTTCAGTCTGCCCGCACTTCCCTCTCGCAGCGACAGGCGTTGATCGGTTGGCTCGATACCATTCGAAAAATTGGCAAAGGCACTGGCATTCGCGTTCCCCGCCTGCGGGCCGAGGCCGCGCGGCAAATGAGCGATTGCCGCGGCGCGGTACCGGTGTGGATCATGCCCCTTTCCCGCGTGGTCGAAAACTTTGACCCGCGCAAATCGCACTTCGATGTGGTGATCATCGACGAAGCCAGTCAGAGCGACGTCATGGCCCTGGTGGCCTTTTATCTTGGGAAGAAAGTGGTGGTTGTCGGGGACCACGAACAGGTGAGTCCCTCGGCGGTGGGCCAAGAAGTCAGTGTGGTGCAGAACCTGATCGACCAGTTCCTGCAGGGAATCCCGAATGCCCACCTCTACGACGGACAGACTTCAGTGTATGACCTGGCTCGACAGTCTTTCGGCGGCACCATCCGTTTGGTCGAGCACTTCCGCTGCGTGACCGAAGTCATCCAGTTCAGCAACGACCTGTCGTATTTTGGGGATATCAAGCCGCTGCGAGATTCCTCCCGTGTGGTCTTGCGTCCGCACACGGTTTCCTACCGCGTCCCGGGATCCACGCGCGATGGCAAGATCAACGCGCAGGAAGCCGAAGTAGTCGCGTCTCTCCTTGCCGCGGCTCTCGAGCAACCCGAGTATCAATTCAACGAATTCCACGACCGGACCAGCTTTGGCGTCGTTTCGCTGGTGGGTGAAGAACAGGCCCTCGAAATTGACCGGCTCTTGCACTTACACATTCCGCCTGAAGTGTATGGCAGCCACCGAATTCTTTGCGGTACGCCAGCGCAATTCCAAGGCGACGAGCGGGATGTGATGTTGCTTTCCATGGTGGACACGCCTACCGGTGGGCCGCTTCCCTTCCGCGACCAGCAGATGTTTAAACAACGCTATAACGTTGCGGCCAGCCGGGCGCGAGACCAGATGTGGGTCATACACTCCTTGAATCCTCAGACTGACTTGAAGAGCGGGGACCTGCGCCGCCGTCTGATCGAGCACGCCCAAGACCCCAATGCCTTACTGCGAATCCTTGATGACAAGGAAAGGCGAACCGAATCGGTATTTGAACGGGAAGTCCTGCGGAGACTGGTTCGTGCGGGTTACCGCGTAACGCCGCAATGGAAAGTCGGAGCGCGCAGAATCGACCTGGTGGTCGAGGGCGACGGAAAAAGGCTGGCAGTTGAGTGTGACGGGGATCGCTTCCATCCCCATGAGAAACTGGGCGAAGACATGGAGCGCCAGGCGGTGCTCGAAAGGCTCGGCTGGATTTTTGCGCGGATTCGCGGTTCGGTCTACTTCCGAGATCCGGACCGGGCCATGAAAAGTGTTTTTAACAAATTGCAAGACCTGGAGATTTTCCCTTCCGAGGAGCCTTCCGGATCTGCTCCAGCCCCGCCAGCCTCTAACGAGCTCACCGACCGTGTTTCCCGCCGTGCCGAGCAGCTTCGTCAGGAGTGGACCACACGAAATGGAAACACGAACGGCTCATAAGACTCCAGGCGCGAGGTTTCCCTGGGTGAGCGATCGCACTCCAATCTTCTCATCGGTCCCGAACATGACGTCTTTGCCCTTACCCCTACTTCTCTAAGCTAAATCTCTAATCTTCGAGGAGATTTCCGGACTGATTGCCACTCCAGTCTGTGGACCGCAGATCACGGTCATTTCGTAGAGCACCGGCAGGATCAAAAGCGTTGGTCAAAAGGCAGGGAGCCATTAAAGTAGAGTCGCTCATGTCTCGACGAGAATTGCTTTTGCTGCGAGCGCGCACACTAGTCTGCATTCGCACACGTCAAGATCGGGCTTCAGTTCACTGAGGAGTGAACGTGTCGAGAATCACCGAACTCATCGCTCACGCCAAGGCCAAAGACCCATTGTTGGGGGCGGATTTGGAAAGGGAGTTCAAGGTTCTGTCGTCTCGGTTGCCGTTTGGCCTGAACTTCGAACGTCACCGCCCGGAGGCTGTGGAACTGCCTCAGCACCCGATACGCAAGGGTGCCAAGGTTCGCGTGCTACCGGAGCGCGGTTCCACTAAGAAAGGCGACCAGCGACTGTGGCAGGTGAAAGCCATCCGTACGGCTGGTGACAGTAAGATTGCCGATCTTGAACTGTTCGGGGCAGCAAACCGAGAGATGCAATCTGTGGCGCTGCACGACTTGGTGGTGGTTGCCGAGTTCCGGGACACCATCTATCCGGGCTTGATCAGCAACGGGAAGGTGCAGCGTGGCGGAGACAAGCCGTTTCACACGGTCATCAATGGCGAGAACTACCACGCCTTGAAGGCGGTGACCTACACACACCGCGGCAAGGTGGACGCCATCTACATCGACCCGCCTTACAACACCGGCGCGAGAGACTGGAAATACAACAACGATTTCGTTGAAGGCGATGACCTGTACCGACACAGCAAATGGCTGGCGATGATGGAGCGGCGCTTGCTGGTGGCGAAGGAACTGTTGAATCCTGCGGATTCGGTCCTGATCGTTACTATCGACGAAAAGGAATATCTACGGCTCGGGTTGTTGCTGGAGCAGACTTTTCCTGAGTCACGCATTCAAATGGTAAGTTCCGTGATTAACCAGGCAGGTTCATCTAGGCCAGGTTCTTTCTCACGAACTGACGAATATATATACTTTGCCAGATTCGGCAAGTGCGCGGTCAAGCCACTTGCATTGGCTCCTGAGTGGATGTCGGGCAGAGGGAACCAGCGCCGCATGAGTTTGTATTGGAACGAACTCCTGCGTACTGGTCCGGGTGCTAGACGTGAAGACAGCGCAAATCTATTCTTTCCCATTTACCTTACCGAAGATGCGACCCAATTTCATTCAGTAGGGCACCCAGTGCTGCTAGGAGAGCCTCGCGCAGACGTACAGCATCCACGTGGAGTTGTTGTCCGTTGGCCGATTCGTTCGGATGGCTCAGAAGGCCGTTGGCGTGTTTCATCGAAAGGCGTTCGAGAACTGATTGCAAAGGGATATATCCGTCTTGGTCGTGCTCGTGGCGAAGGTACAACGATCCAATACATTTCTCGTGGTGAGGTAGCAAAGGTCGAAAATGGAACCTTCACAGTCACGGGGCGCAGGATTGATGGGGCAATCGAAGTTTCTGACGCTGAACATGTTCCAACCGTTGTGCCAGGGACGCAATGGGATATCGCATCGCACGATGCTTCTCAGAATGGGTCGGGGTTAACGAAAGCCTTTTTGAATGGCCGCCGCTTTCCGTTTCCAAAATCACTCTACGCGGTTGAGGATGCCCTTCGCTTTTTCGTCGAGGGGAAACTGAACGCGATCATTCTCGATTTTTTTTCGGGTTCCGGCACCACGGCACACGCCGTTATGCGCCTAAATAAACAGGACGGTGGTTTTCGCCAGTGCATCTGTATCACCAACAATGAAGTAGCTGCTGACGAACAAAAATCGCTTCGCGAAAAGGGCATACGTCCCGGTGATGCCGAGTGGGAGCAATGGGGCATCTGTGACTACATCACAATGCCGCGAGTTGAAGCTGCAATCACTGGTAAAACGCTAGATGGTGAGCCGGTCAAAGGCGATTACACCTTCACCGATCAGTTCCCGATGGCCGACGGCCTCCAGGAAAACGCCGAGTTTTTTACGCTATCGTACGAATCGCCGCTTGCTATCAATCATAACGTGGCCTTCGCCCGCATTGCGCCGTTGCTGTGGTTGCGGGCTGGTAGCCTTGGCAAGCGCATCGAGAAACTGCCAGCAGAAGGTTGGGCCGTGGCAGATGCCTATGGCTTGCTAGTGGACCTCGATTCTGCGACGCCCTTCATTAAGGCTGTGAGCAAGGCCAAGGACTTGCGCGTGGCCTACATCGTTACCGACGATGACCGCCGCTTTCAGGCTATTGCACGCCGTTTGTCTGAGGGCGTGGAACCCGTGCGTCTGTACGAATCGTATTTGACCAATTTCAGCTTTGCGAATGGGGAATGATGGATGAAGTTCACGCTAAAGGACTATCAGACCGATGCTGTGCGCGATGTCTTGTCCAATCTCGAAAAGGCACGAATGGATTGGCACGGCAGTAAACCCTACAAATGCGCTTTCTCCCTTACCGCCGTTACTGGCGCGGGCAAGACGGTTATGGCCGCTGCTGCATTCGAGGCGCTGTTTTATGGGGAAGACGAATTAGATTTCGATGCGGACCCCGGTGCGGTGGTGATCTGGTTCAGCGATGATCCGGCTTTGAACGAGCAGACACGTTTCCGTTTGATGGAGGCCAGTGACAGGCTCAATCATACCGACCTCGTCCCGGTGGAGAACACCTTCAACCGTGACAAGTTTGAAGCGAAGAAGGTCTATTTCCTCAACACGCAGAAGCTCGGCAAGAACAGCTTGCTCGTGCGCGGCTTCGATCAAGAGGAAATCGAAACAAAAGCCGGTGCACGGTTGCTGGAACTCCGCCCTGACCTGCGCTCATACACAATCTGGGACACCATACAGAACACGATTGAAGACCCGGATTTAACTCTGTATCTGGTGCTAGATGAAGCGCACCGAGGGATGGGTAACCCGACCGCCGCCGCTCGGAACGAAAAGGCCACCATCGTCCAGCGACTCATTAACGGCGCAAATGGCGTTCCGGGTATCCCGGTGGTTTGGGGCATTTCGGCCACCGTAGAACGTTTCAACAATGCGATGACGGTCGCGGTCCAGCGCAGCCGCCTGCCGGACGTGACAGTGGATTCGGCTAAAGTGCAAGAATCCGGTCTTATCAAGGACACCATCCTGCTTGATATCCCAGATGATGTGGGTGATTTCGATACCGTGCTTGTCCGCCGTGCAACGGACAAGTTGAAAGCCTCTACCGAGGCTTGGGCTGATTACGCCAAGCAGCAGGAAGAATCGCAGATAGTTGTTCCGCTGATGGTGTTGCAGGTCCCCAACACGCCTGACCCAAACGATATTGGCCGCGCGCTGGATACCATCTACCAGCGGTGGCCAGACTTGCCGAGCGGAAGCGTGGCGAATGTACTGGGCGAGCACTCCACCCAGCAGTTCGGCAACCATAACGTGCCGTACATCTCGCCAGAGCTTGTGCAGGACGCGACTTGGGTGCGTGTGCTTATCGCCAAAGATGCCATCAGTACCGGCTGGGACTGCCCGCGAGCTGAGGTCATGGTGTCCTTCCGCGCAGCAAATGACCGTACTCATATCACTCAGTTACTTGGTCGCATGGTGCGTTCGCCCTTGGCGCGTCGGATTCCCGGCAACGAACGATTGAACATAGTGGACTGCCTGTTGCCGAAGTTCAACAAGAAGACGGTGCAAAGCGTTGTCGATGCGTTGATGAGCGGGGATGACACGCTGCCTGCCACACCCGGACGCATTCTTGTGAACCCGGTGGAGATGAAGCCAAATCCTGCGGCATCGGGGGCTGTTTGGGAAGCATTTGAGGCATTGCCATCCCAGACCCGTCCGCAGCGAGGAGCTAAGCCCGCCAAGCGTTTGACTGCGCTTGCGCACGAGTTGGCTTCCGATAACATCCTGCCGAATGCTGGAAAGTTGGCACATGCAGAGATGCACAAGGCATTGGACAAGTTCCAACAGAGCGAGAAGGCAAAGATAGAGGCCAAACGCAAAGCAGTTCTGACCGTAGACGGAAAGACAGCAGTTGCCGACCTGAAAGGCAAGAACAAGAGCTTCGATGATTTCTGGGAAGCTGCCGACATGCCGGTGATCGAGGACGCCTATCGTCGCGCCGCACGCATCTTCAGCCCGGATATTTCACGCACGTACACCGACTCGCTCGCTTACAAGGTGGCCACGCCGAATGAAGCGAACGAGTTCGAGGAAGCCCTTGTCGGAGCGCGTGTATCCATCGCCGCGCTGGGCTTGGTAATGGAGGCGCAAGCCTATTTCGATGCCGAAGCCGGCAAACTGGCGAAGGCTTGGCTTGACAAGTACAGGAATGAAATCAAGACGCTGACCGACGACAGGAAGGAAGCCTACCGGCAGATTGTCGAGATGAGCACCGAGCCGCAAGACGTGGATTTGGTCAAGCCGGAAGCCAAGTTCGAGCTGACCAAGGCACGCGAGAAGGACCAGGAAACCGACTTGCCGACCTACAAGAACCATCTTCTCTGCGACGAGAACGGCAACTACCCAGAGAATCTGAACGAATGGGAGATCGCCGTTGTAGAGGCCGAATCTAAGCGCAGCGGTTTCAGCTTTTGGTATCGAAATCCCCAACAACCCGGGCAATCCTCGCTCGGCATCGCCTACTTTGACAGTGACCAATACAAAATCGTCCGCCCCGACTTCATCTTCTTCGTCCGTCAGTCAGACGGCAGCTTCGCCGCAGATCTCGTTGATCCTCACGGAACTCAGCTGAGCGACGCGTTGCCAAAACTTCAAGGCTTAGCCAAATACGCGGAGACACATCCTGGTGCCTACCGTCGCATCGAAGCGGTTGCCAAGGTCGGCGACACATTGCGAGTGCTCGACATGACGAATGCAACGGTCCGCGGGGCTGTGGCTGAGGCAAAAGATGCGAAGAGTCTCTACGCTGGAGCACTTGCGAGCGACTATTGAGTAGTTAGGACCGCCAAACGCTAAGAGGTTTCCTACGTTTCCTGATTCCGCAAAAGCAACCGGCGCACCCGAATCCCCAACCGATCCGCAATTCTCTACAACGTCTCCAGCGTCGGAACCGCTAGCCCATGCTCCAACCACGAGATCCTGCATCCCGCTAACCCGCGCCGCTGCTCCAAGTCGGCCTGTGAGAAATTCTTGGCTTTGCGCTCCGCACCGATCCTGGCGCCAATGTTGTTCGCCATTTTTCGTGATTCATCAGCACTCGCATTACGCTGGTACAACACTCCCTTTTCTCACCGATTTACAATGTGTGAGGATCAGATCCATGAGGATTATGGACTTTGACGCAAGACGCTATGGCTGCGACGGTGCGGACAAATCTTCGCACTCTCTTCAGTACAGCCCAGCGTGTTGACAGACAGATGATCTCTTGTACTCATACAGATTCAGAGGCAGGGAAGAATGAAATCCAAGCTGAAGAAGCAGCCGAAATGGGCTGAAAGGGCACTCCAGGGCGTGACCTACTGGATGGGCCATCGCCGATGCCTATATCGCGATTACCCTTTGTCCGAAGGCGCGCTAGTCGCGGAAGTCTGCAACCTCATCTATGCGAATCTCCCGGAAGACATGCAGTTGCTCTGCGAGGTTCAGTACTCCAGCTTTATCAAACGGAATCCCATGCCAGAAATCTTGCAGCGGAAAATTAGAGTCGACCTTGTGGTTGCCGGCAAATCCGGCGGAAGTGATGAAGACCCGGACCCGAAATTCATCATCGAAGTCAAGCGCGCATCAGCTCCCAAAAGCCAGATTGATGCGGACCTCTCCCGGCTGGCCCTTGCTCGCCGCCTGCGCCCGGACATCCGGGCCTTTCTGTTCGTGATCTCCGAGGCCAAGCGCCCGCGCCGTTTTGTGCATGGGAACGGGCACTCCATCACTGGAAAGCACGAGATACCAGATTCTGACAGTCATTATAGGGTCAGACGCACGTGGAAGGCAGCACATGCGTTCACAAAACGTGAGCGCGCTCAGTATGCTTGCCTCATTGAGGTATATCCTCAGAAGGGTGAAGCACCGTGACACGCAAGCGCGAAACGATGCAACTAATCCGGCACGCGATCCGCGAAGGGCCGCTGTAAGAACCCATGCGCGGCTCTGACCTTAGGCCCGCCCGTTCCTCCCCGCCATCTTCTCCGCCATGAAGACCAACAGTACCTTGTCTTCATCACACATCCGCCTCAAATGCTTTCGCAGTTCCCCAAAAACACGCACGCACTTCTTTACTGCCGGGGCGCCTCTACGATTTTCGCCAATTCCAAATATAGACAGAGAGCATTTGCTAACTGCATTTGACGGGGACTCCGGCATTCCGGTTCAAACAAACTCGCGTTCCCCACCACGATCACAGTCGACATCGCCCGCGAAGTCGCCACGTTGAACCGGTTCAGGCTGAACAGGAACTCCATCCCGTGCGGTGCGTCTTCCGGCGAGGATGTCGTCAGCGAATAAATCACTACCGGCGCCTCTTGCCCCTGAAACTTGTCCACCGTGCCGACCTTGACGCCCGGCAGTCGCTCGGATAAGTCGCTTACCTGCGCGTTGTACGGCGCCACGATTAAAATGTCCTCCTCGCGCTTTAGACTTCGGCTATTTCCAGTGTCATCAAACCATTTCACCTCCACCTTCAAAAGGCTGTCCACAATTCGCGAGACAACTTCCACTTCCTCTGGCGATGAATTCCGGTTTCCTTCATGCGACACCGGGACAAACCAAAGACCCGCCCCGCTTAACCAAGGATGCCCCTCGATGATGCGTAAGTTAGTGATCGGCCGTGCGGTCAATTTGCCCTCATAAAACATGTTCGACGTGAACTCGCAAACCTTCGGGTGCAACCTCCACGTTTCTGGCAGCAGCATTCCCATCTCCGGGGAAATGGTCTTATGTTCACCGATCAAATGCTCTAGCGCCGACTTCTCTGCTCCGTCCGGATGACTCCCTTTGAGCGGCCGCTGAAGCTGCTGCGGATCTCCAATCAACACTATGCTTCTTGCCGCCTGCCCCGCCGCACTCACATCCGCCAGCGCCATCTGCCCGGCTTCGTCAACAAAGAGCGTGTCGACCGAATCATAGGAATCTTCATCAGCCCACAGCCAACACGTTCCCCCGACTACGTTTGCCGCCCCAGACCCCAAGGCATCTAGGACGACTTGATTGTCCTTGGTGACAATCGTGATCTCCTCGGACGGCTCGACGTCCGAGACCTTTGTCACCTTCTGCATACACTTGACGCCCTCTATCCCGTCTTCCTCTGCCGCGTCCAGAACCGCGTCTAATAGATTGCGAATGACTTTGTGGCTCAGCGCCGTAACGCCTACCTTCTTCCCCCGCTTCACGAGTTGGCAGATCATCCGTGCCCCCGTATAGGTCTTTCCTGCTCCCGGGGGGCCCTGCATCGCGAGAATCGAATGTTTGAGCGCGCCTGAAATCCTGCACGCCGTTGCTTTCGTTTCCTCTCCCGGCAACGGCGCGAGCGTTTCGTCAGCGGCTAATGTAGGTGGCTTGCGCAAAAGCAAATCGCGGACCGCGCGCCCTGAGCCCGGCGCGTCAATCGTATTTTCATTTACCCATTTCCCGATTCTCAGCAGTGAATCGGCCTGAGCGCCTGCGAGGAACGGGGCACTCCACATGTAAATGCTCGAAGGATGGACGTCAGCCGTCTTTTTCGTTTTCTTGATATCGATGGTGCCTTCGGCAGAACTGATAGCTTGTACTTCTCCGAGCCGATTCGTTCCGATATAAACATCTTTACCGACGCGAATATTGGTCTTCTGCGGCTCGAAACTATAGCGGTCCGTTGGAATCTGCCGCTCGATACGAAGATTCTCCTTAAAACGCAAGCCCGCCAACCCGACCCGCTCGTCCAGAAGGGCTTGTTCATCCAACTTCCCCAGACGAAATCCCTCCTGCCACTCTCTTCTCTCCTCCCTGCGGTGCCAACCGAGCAGCTGAGCCAAGAGCCAGCGCGCCGACTGTTCACCAGACCGTTCGCGGGGATCGATCGGAATTCCATCGCAAAGGAGCTCCACTAAAGCCGCGACACGCCCCTCGCGCTCTTTAATTTTGTCTTTCGCAGTGCCGTCCTTTTTTTCTGGCCTCGGTATCGGAGCTCCTTCCTCAAGCTTTTTCTGACGGCAAAGTTCGAGCCAGTCCCGCAGCGCCGCCGTGGAAAAGCAATCGTCCGCGTTGTATCCCTCCATCGCATCGCCAAACTTTTCCGGCAACTCGTCATCGTCCCAGCCGAGTTCCAAGCGGTGCTCGATAAAGCGCATTGCCGTCCGCGACTCGTCTAGAGGCGTTTTTCTGTCGAACCCATAAAAAGCCTCCAACTGTTTAAGGGAATACTCTTCCACGCCTGCAAGGACCGCTTGTTTAGAAATCGTATGCAAGTCAACGAACAACTCTGCGCGTAGTAAGAAGTCGACTTCCGTTTCGCGCGTCGCGTACCGAGACGCCAGTTTGCTGATCCGCTCTTTCTCGTAATGCCCAAAGTGATACAGATGCATTTCCGGGAATTTCGCGTGGCGCTGCATGATTTCGTCTACAAGCCACTCGAAACCCGCCTTCTCTTCTGCAGCTGTAAAAGCCCATCGCTTCTCGTAGCGCAGTTCTCTTCCACCGTTGGCCGAGACGAATCCAAACAGGTATTCCTGACCGCCTCCCGTCTCTTCGTCACCCGCAAATCGATCACCCTCAAGATCGACAAAGACATCACCCGGCGCAGGCTCGGGCAGTCGGCAGAAGCCCATACCTGCCGCCACCGGCAGTAATTCGTGCACAGGCTTGCCCTGGTTCCTTCCCTCTATTTGCACACGCGCCTGCTCCCGCACCCGTTTCATGCCATCGCGCGAGCCATGCACCGGCTTTTCCTTCAACGGAACCGGCATCTCCGCTAATTTCGCTACCTTGTCGAATTGCCATTCGACCAGTTGTTTCCGCTGCAGCTTCGTGATTCCCGCTACCAACGACAGATGGTCGTCCGCCCGCCGCCTTGTGTCGCATTCCTTAAACCAAACGCAAACGTCACAATGCAAACACGGTTCCGGGTAGGTGCCCTTTAGAACCTCCCCTTCGCAGCCCTTTTCAAGTCGATCCTTTACTCGGCGGTAATACGCTGCATATTCCTCCACCCGATAGGGCTCTTCTTTGAAGCCCCTTCCCCGCGGTACCACATACATGCACTCCGGCTTGACTCCTTGTACTTGCTCTAGCAGCTCTGAATAAAACGAAAGCTGCAAAATCGTCGTCGCTTTCGTCTCCCGTGCCAGCTTGCAGTCGTAGACCTCATACGACCAGTTCCCGAGTCCGCTCGCCTTTTCAACCTTCCGCAGCACGTCCGGCCTTCCAAACCACCGCGCGTTCCCCAACGCGCCCTGCGCGATTACTTCAGCGCCCTGCTCCATAGCTCTTCGCGTTTCAGCTAGGATGTGCCCCTCGCTTCCAGCTCCCGCCAGGTTCAATACCTCGAGCCCGCTCTCCGCAAGGTGCGCCAGATATTTCGTCTCATGCCGCAATCCCAATTCCTGGATCACCACAAGATCCGGTGCGGCCCATTCCGGCTTCGCCTTCTCTCCTCGTGCTACGCTCAATTCCAAAGAGGTAAGGTGATGACATGCCAGGTGGTTACTGACATCGGTCGCTGCGAATCGAATCTGCTGCGCAATGAATTTCACTCTGCACTTAGCCTCCGCTAAAGCTTATAGATCGGTACATACAATTCCAGATGTTAGGGTGACAAGCTTGCGCTAGATGCCAACAATTGCCGTGCCCGGTTCAAATCATGAGCGTTCGACATGACAGGGAACAATTCTCGTGGCGCTTTAAAACTGCGCTGCAAATAAATGACGTCCCCTACACGCATTGGTCGCGCCTACAGGAAAGGTGTCCACACCAGTCCTGTTCCATATAAAATGACCTCGCCTAATTCATCTGGCGGGGCAAAACCACGTGCGCTACTGGTGGGTCAACCAGAATCAGACCTTTAAACAGGAGCTCGGCGGCGGTTACCTATGGTCGCCGAAGCGGAACGCAAATGGTGCGCGTAATCCCTTCTACGAGTCCATGCGCGAGGTTGCACCGGGAGATCTCGTTTTCTCGTTCGTGGATACCCGTATCGCGGCGATCGGAATTGCGGAGTCTTATTGCTATGAAAGCCCAAAGCCTGAAGAGTTCGGTGACGCCGGACTGAACTGGAATCGGATTGGCTGGCGCATCCGCGTGCGGTTCAAACCGCTAACCAATCTGATCCGACCCAAAGACCACATCGATTTTCTCCGCCCGATGCTCGCGGATCGCTATGCGCCTTTGCAGCCTAATGGAAACGGAATTCAGTCGGTGTATCTGACGGGCGTCTCGAAAGGCTTCGCCGACGCCCTCATCGCACTTGTCGGTCCGGAGGCAATCGCAGTCCTCGCGACCGCGATCCAAGCTGACGTGAGCATGACGGTGCCTAACGCGGACTTGGAACTGTGGGAGCATCACATTGAGTCGGAAGTCGAAAGAGACATCAGTATCCCACTCACGGACCGCGAGGCCATCATCACGGCTCGCCGTGGCCAAGGCCTCTTCAAGCAGCGAGTGATGGCGATCGAGAGCTTTTGCCGGATAACGCGGGTGGACAATCCCGCGCACCTTCGGGCCAGTCACTGTAAGCCATGGAGAGACTCAACAAACCTCGAGCGTTTGGACGGTGAGAATGGACTCCTATTAACGCCTAGCATCGATCATTTGTTCGACCGAGGATTCATCAGCTTCCAGCACAACGGCCAACTCATTGTATCGCCGGTAGCGCATGGTCCGTCGCTGGAGCGGATGGGAGTGTCGACACGGCAGACGGTTAACGTAGGAACGTTCTCCCCGGGACAGCAACGATTTCTGGAATATCACCGGGACGCGGTCTTGCTAAGGGCGGCTCGCTGAAAGTGCCCTGTCAGCTTTAGTTATTTCGATACGACCCGGAAACCCCGCAAGAGACGCAGCCCACCTCAACTCATCTCCCACCCGAGTTCCGCCCCGCCATCTTCTCCGCAATGAAGACCAAGAGCACTCTGTCTTCATCACCCATCCGGCTCAAATGCTTTCGCAGCTCCCCAAAAACGCGAACACCCTTTTTCCTACTCTTCTGGCTTTCGGCCATAGGCCTTAGGCTCGATGTACGGGCAGGCTCTTGCTCCTCCAAAAGGAGCCGATGGATGGGGATTTCGAGGGCATCGGCAATTCTTTCCAACGTCTCCAGCGTTGGCACTGCTCTTCCGTGCTCTAGCCAGGAGATCCGGCAGCGCGCCAACCCGCAGCGCTGCTCCAAGTCAGCCTGCGAGAAGTTCTTGGCTTTGCGCTCCGCACAGATTCGAGCACCGACATTGATCCGCACGCCCACAGAACCCCGTTTTTACTTTTAAATGATACTCATAGTCCGTGGACATATAAACAGCAAACTCAAAACAATGAACGTCACAAATGGAAGACGTTCGTGTCAGATTCGGCAGAAGTATTCGCAAGAGGCGGCAGAAGATCGGCGTCTCTCAGGAAGAGTTCGCAGATATGTGCAGATTGGACCGCACCTACATAGGCGGCATCGAGCGCGGCGAACGAAACGTGGGCTTGGTTAATGTTGAAAAGATAGCGAAGGCATTCCGCATTTCCGTGTCCGAATTGTTCCGCGACGTATAGCTGCCCACGCCGCCGAATGTCTGACCAAAAACGCAAGTGCCCGCCGTCACCGATGTCCGGTCAGTAGACCGTAAGTTCACGGCCGTGTCGTGGAACCCGGCGGGCTTGACGAGCAACATGCCTTCGAGCACGTACTTCCGGCGACGATTACTTCGCTAGCCCTTGCCAATCGTCAGCTACCGGTTTCCAGTCGGCCTTCCTCTCTTCCTTGCCCGTCCACACGTCCCAAAAATCTGGATCATCCGACCGAGGTTGCTGCGATTTAGGCAGGTCATTCATTTTCACTAGCAAGGGCAATTCCGAGGCCCAACCAAGCAGGATAGCGTTCTGCGACGGCAGCGAGGGCAGCTCGCGCAACAGTCCCTTAAGATTGTCTGGCACTAGACTATGCACCAGTTTTTGATCTTGGTCATTGCTTATCCGATGCAACAGAAACGAATTGCACTGGGACAAAACTGTAGCCGAGAGCTCAGAAGGCCGCTGAGAAGAGAGCACGAGTCCCAGTCCAAATTTCCGTCCTTCCCTTGCAATGCGTTCGAACACCTGGCAGCAAACCGATGCGGCATCATAGTTTTCAACATCATCTCTGTAGCGCTTAATGAACGTGTGTGCCTCTTCCATTACCAATACCGTAGGAAGAGCAACCTTGTTAATTTTCCTGTAGCGCTGGAGAGCCTCAAATATCATCCGCGCGATTACAGACGTGACGACATGAACTACCTCGGTAGGAACAAGCGACAAGTCGATCACGGATAGACAGCCATTCTCAGCGTTGTTAGCCCCCAAGTAGTCCTTCAACCACTGTTGCAGCGAGATATCCTCTGTGTCGCAAATAATTGATTTGATGAGGGAATTTGCAAGAAGGCTTCGGATTCGAATCAGCAACGTCTCCGCATGCTCCGAGACATTCAACATCTCGGCGGTAGCTTCGACGCTACGAAGAAAAGAGTCGCCTTTGAAAGCGCGTGGGGCGTCCACATCTGACGCTTCGGCATCCAGATCAGCTCCACCGAATGCTGAATGAGCAGCACTCGTCAAGGAAATCAGGCTATCGACTTCCTGCCGTGTAAAGTCATAGTGCGGGTGCTGTTGTCGCCTCGGGATGCATAGATTGTTGATCGAGGTAACGACTGCGGTTAGCGTTGCGAGCTCATTCCCGCTTAGGGATGCCAGGTCCGGCTCCAGTCCTGTTTTCCATTTCTCCAGCTTCTCGTAAAATCCCTTCGGCTTAGGGAAAGAGCCCCAAGGACCGCCGGAGCTTTTCTCAATCCTGATCGTTGTCAACATCGTTCGAAGAAATCGCCTTGTGTCGTGGCTCTTGTTCTCCTCTGGCTCAGTCTCCCCATCTCGTACTGCACGTAGTGCCTGGATGAGAGTTGGCTTCTGAGTTTTGCTGCTGGCCTGCGCGAAAGAACACCATTCCGCGCTGTTCCAGAACCAAAGGGGAACTTGTAGAGCGAGTTCTGACGCCTCAGTGTCAGCGGCGACCCTAAACATCCGGGCCTTCGCCGGGGGCTTTGAATTGGCAAATGCGCGCGAGTATTCTCCATTCGGATCGAGAACGATGAACCGTGCGTTAGGCTTGCCTCCATCCAAGTGACTTTGTGCCTGCTCCAGCGACCAGCGGATAAGCCCGGCCACGGAACACGATTTTCCACTGCCCGTATTTCCAAGCACCGCCAAATGCCGTCCGAACAAGCGATCTGGATCGATGCACACTTCAGCATTTCCAGCTAGAGGGCTCGTGCCGATTTTTACCCTTCTTTTTTCCCCGGACTCAACGATTGATCGAAGTTGTTCATCGGTTGGCAGGAGAACGCTGCTACCTATCGACGGCAAGGCGTCTGCTCCGCGGCGGAAGCCATACTCTTCTTTTTCTGCTGAATTGTTTGAGATTTTACGAAGAGTACCGAGGGGATTCACACTCATCCTGCGGAGTGGATACGGCAAGTCGACTAGTCCGAAGTCTTGCATGCCGCGCCGTTTCGGAAATGGAGAACGCTCGACGGTCAGCCATTCGATCTGTCCAACCAGATAGCCGTCATCAACCGGTGTAAGGACATAGCTATTTACCCGGGGGAACGGGCGCGGACCACCCGCGTTCAACGCAACCGACTCGGGTGCTTCGATGTCGAGCGCAACCTTAATTTCATCGGGAGAGACGAAGTCCACCGTTCCGATCCGAAGACCATCGATATATTGAAAGGGAGCGCGGCTCATAGCTCCCCTTCCCCCTTACCATCCGTCGCGGCATCCGGAGAAGACGCACCTGCCTGGCCCGCACTCCAACGTGCCTTTAATAGTTCAGCCATGCGGAAAGTAGTCCGATCGATCGCTGGCTTGGGTAGATAGTTATCCACCAACGTCTCCAAATCGCCGAGGTGATCGCCAATCAACAAAGATATCTGAGCATGCCTCCCGATTTTCTCGTACATCTGCATGATCCGGCCCAAAGGATCGCTATATGAAATGATCACGAGGTGCGTGGACGGTATCGTGAGCATATCTTCGATGACACGATTAATATGCTCGTCGCCAAAGCTGTAACCGAAGCAAATTAGTGAGCTATTTGGTCTGCAGACAGCAGCAGCAAAGTCGCGGAACAGCTCGACGTAGGGATAGGCGGCGGTCTCGCGGTCTTTGGTCGAATTCGGGTAAATCATTAGCTGCCCCGCTCCGGCGCCCGCGAGTCCGGGAGCCTTTAAGAACGGCTCTATGCTCTCGCTACCAAACGGCAGGGCAATTCGTCGGATGCTCTTCTCGGAGTCCACCCAGTCCAACGATCCATGAAGTTTTGTGAACTTGGCGACACCCTCTAGATATCGAGGCTCGCCACGAATACCCGGAGGGTTGTAATGCATGTCGATATCTAGCCGAGAAGAACGGAATACGGGCAAGAGCGAGCCCACAAAGCGATCCAGCAGATGAAGACCGGCGACATCAGCCCCGGCTTCAATAAAGCGATCATAGTTCGTCGTGAAAATCTGAAGGCGATCTCGTGTTCCCGTCCTGCTGGCGAAGCTCATCAGGAAACTTACAAGGTAGTTGAACGCTTTCTCGCGCGTTTTTTCTTTTGCCATGAGAAGCGCATTTTCGCCTTTGAGGACTGATGTAGCAAAGTCTTTTAGAACTCGGCTAAGGTCATTTTTAAGTGCGTCCGCTTTCTCCTTGGGTTCCTTGACAATTTCCGACTTGCTATCGGAAATGATCTCGAGACCGCGCAGCAGTTCGCTTGCGATGCGAATCTGGTCTTCGATGTTGCCGCTCATGCGCCCGGTTGCCTTTGCGGACTTTTTTGCCGCGGCGTTTATTTCGCTTTCAAATTGAGTAAATTTAACCGGGCCCATACTTAGCAACGGCTGCCCAGTCGCGATCTGATGAACCGCATGAGAAATTCCAGACCCGACCAACAAAGCGAAATGTTCGGATTGGAACAGCGCCGTTAACCACGGCTCGATCCGCTCACGCAGTTTCGCTGCCGTAAATAGCTCGTCCTTGTTTTGAATCCACGAACACTGACTCTCTCCAGCAACCGTGAATGATTCTCCTGTCCCCTGTGCAGCTGGCGTTTTCGAAAAAAGTACCGGCGCCTTGTCATCCCGGGACTTGAGTATTTGTCCGTCCTTGTTCATATCGGTGCCACCATCGCAAACTCCTGTCGTTTGAGTCGTCTCGACTCTTCCCATTTCAGTTGAGATATTCTGGCTGTTTTAATACAACTAAGCTAGCAATGAATACGTTAGTTGTTACCGGTATCATCTCTCACGTTATGACGTACCCCGGAAGGAAGAAATCGTTAAGAAATTCTGACCCAGGACTGGTGATCAGCAGGTGATCCCGAGCACTCGTGCGGGCGACGTATACCTGAAACTCTGATCGGATGAATGGTTTGATCCCCCCGAGGTAATGTAAAGCGATGAATCCTCTGAGATTTCGATTGCGGTCGAATGGCAAAGAGATGTCCCTCATCATTCCCGGTGACCAAGTGGAATCAGTCATCTTGCCGTCCGCAGAACATGAAGCGGGCCACATTACGGCAGCACATCACCTAAACGCCAGAGTCCTAGGGATCGCCGTGGGAGTTGTGCCTAACGGTACTCAGGGCCGGTGGATTCTCCAAGCAGTCTACAGCTGGAAGGGATCGACCATCGAAGACAAGTGCGTCGCTAAGGCGGCAGGACCGGCCGCCGACCTCTTCTTTCACGGCGAATTCGACAAAGAAGGGCCCAAGAAGGATCTGGAGGATATCCAGCGCCTCTCGGGAGAGACGTCGTTCGACCTTTATTTGGAACCGGCCAAAAAAATCATTGCGCTCAGGGAAAGAGAATGCAGGTGCATAGCGAATATATTGCGGCATGAGATAAGTTTGGACGTCGAGCGCATTCTGAATGTATACCCCGGCAAGGACGTCACAACCTTACTCCTCGATGACGCACAACTTCTCGGTTGCCTTTCTGCGCCGTCAGATCAGCGGTCGTAGTCAAGGGTCGAACCGAACTAAGGCGCGCGCGCCTGGGATCCCGCGATTCTCAGCGTCATAGCGTTCGAAATGCGTGAGTTCATTGTCTTTGACCGAGAATCTGCATGAGTTCGAAAAAATCGAAGTCAGAACGTATGGCGCTGCCTCCCTCCATGCGCATAAAAGTGGCTCACCGCTTCTTGATAAAACGCTGCTTCCATACCGACAAGTCCTTCTTTTCGCCTTAGCAGGCGATGACTGTCTCTACAAGAAGCGATGACTCCTGAGAAAGCTCCGCAATAATTCTCCCCGGCTTTCGCAATGGTGAGGTGTTAGCACCCACGGCAAGTGTACTGATATTATTTGGCGATGGATTTGCGCGAGGCAGTTGAAAAGGCTCAGCGGATTTTGTTGGAAGAACAGACAAAATCGACGCGGAAGTATAAGTACGCGAAGGACACCGCCATCACGCTCGGAGTTACGAATGACTCTCTCATGAACCTTGCGGCGCACGCGACCTTACAGTCGGACCGCCAGGAACGACCGCGCGATGTCTATGAAGACCCGAAGCTTTACCGATTCGAGAGCGTGAATTTCGATTTGCTCGTGAAGATATTCCACCAGGTCAGAGACGCGGAACGGCCGCAGTTTATAGGAGCCCTCCTCAAACTGGTTGAGAAGGCACACCCGGCACAGTCTGTATCGACACGGAGCTTCCCGTCCGTGAATGGCAAGTCGTCCATGTTCCCGCTGATCGCCGAATTCTGCGTACGCACGGGCCATCTGAAGGAACTGCTTGAAGCGACGAAAAAGCCGAAATTCCCTACGGCTAGCCTTGCCATGATGGTGATGGAGCTGGAGGAAATGGTCGCACTGAACTTCAACCTGTTCAGCGACAGCCAGCTCGAAGCGATGCCGAAGGAACTGGCGATGCTTCGGCAAAATTCTGAGCTGCAAACGTATGCGTCCAAGGCCGAAAGAGGCAAGCCGCAGGTAAAGAACCCGCATTACAAGCCGGGCTTCGAGGACATGGGCCGGAGGGTCGTCGCCGAAATAGACGGGCTCATGGAAGAGTGCCGAAAGGCACGGTATTTCTACCTCAAAGGAGCATTACAGGAGCTCCCAAATCTCGAAATCGAGAGCGATAAAGTCAAGGTCGTTGGATATCTCGACAGCCTGGGGTTCAAACCCGTTCTCGCGGCGTCGCTTGCCCGCGCCGAACAACAGTACAGTTCGGCTTCTGGCCCGTTCGACTGGAAGGAATGCCTCGGGCACATTCGCAGCTTCTACGAACATATGAACATCGATGCCGGGCAGGCCATAGCCAAGAACCTAGGCAAAACAGTTGTGGATCAGTGGGACCCGACGCTGACGTTTCTCAAGAACAGCAAATTCTTTACGGAACAACAGAACAAGTTTGCCCGTGGTCTCTATACGTTGTTGAGCGACGAAGGCGTCCATCCGCTCATCGCTGAGAAGGAGTTCGCAAGATTGTTGCGCAACATGGTCATTGAATACGGCCTAATGTTTCTCACAATGCTCGAAAAGAAAGGCATCAGGATTTAAGTCATGCGGGGTACGGGATTCAAGCTGCGGAAGGAATCCGGAATTTCCGCCCTAAAGGAGATCGACACGAGCCTGCCTTTACTGTTCGGCCCGCTCCAGGACCTGCTGGGAAAGTTCCAGTCCGAGCGGCACTATACCGACGAAAAGAGAGACTCCGCGTTGCTTGCGATAAACAAGGCGCTAATTGAGACCAAGCGATACATCGAGGCAGCGAGAACGCCCACCGCATCGACCGTGACCAGGAGTACGCTCGCGCGCAGCTCTGGGCCGAGGCGGCCACCAAAGCGAGGTACGCGAGCACGCAACTAGCCGAAAGACTCCAAAAACAAGTCGCTCTATTGGTCGTAGGACTTCAAATGGTCACGCGAGGAGGTTCTCAGTAAGCGGATTGCCATCGATTCCATCCACGACGAAGTGCTAGGTCTGTTGAAGAAATAGCGCCGCCGGGGCCCACCGACGCCACTGCCTCATTCCCTCCGCAGAGCGGCTACAGCCACAAATCCTTCACCACACGATCACGAGGTCGGCTGGCTTTCCCCATCTTCCGTCAGCAACTGGCGCAAAGGAATTCCTAATCCGTTTCCGATTTTCTCGAGCGTCCCGTGCATCGGAACGGCGGCTTGGTCTTCAATAACTACGCGGCAGCTGCGGAAGCATCCGGATCGGTTGCCTCCGGGCTGAAACGTGGAAGTGCTTCCAATCGCTCCAGCATTGCAACGTGGTGCCGCAGGGTTTCGGCGGCGTCCGTATAGAGGTCAGAAAAGGCGTATTCAGCGATCGATCTCGACCCGCCGAAGCCTTTCTGCCATCCCTTAACTTGGCCGCTTTCGTCGAGCATTGGAGTCTTCTCGCGGCTTTCCAGGTGCGAATAAAATTCGCCGCGATCAACACTTGGTTTAAGCCTGTGTGTCAGCCGGACCCGGTAACTCCAGAGTCGGAGGCCATGCTCAGTTTGCAAGAATCCGTCCAGAATCGCCCGCAACTCTGTGTATTCAGCGTCTGTTAGTTCAGCGACGTACGGATTTACAATCCGATTGGCGAGAGCTTCACGTACATTTGTCAGTGTTACCGTGCGTTCCCAACCTGACTTGCTCGTGTCGAAGAGTGATGCTCCCAGACGCTCGAAAACCAGACGCGCCGCGAGATCGCTGATTTTCCCGAGTGCACCAACTACCAAATCGAATCGCTCTACTTTGTCGAGGTGAAAATGCCAAGACAAATTCTCCGCTTCAGAGTTCTGGCTCGAGAGATACACATTCTCCTGCTCGTGGTAAGCCATCGAATGCGCGAGTAAGCGCTTGGCCCGAAGAAGAGTGTTGCCGATTTCCATCCACATCTCCCTTGTGTTAAGTCGATCTTCGTACGCACCTGAGATTATGTCCTTCAACCCGAAAGACTGTTTCGGCGCACGAAGGAATTGATCGAACGACGGCAGAGTCAGGAAATGCTCGCCCCAGCGCGACTCCGCCTCGATCTGGGAAAAGATGTATTGCGCTACGAACTCTTTGCCCCCCGGTTCGCGAAGATCATTCAATTCGATATTCCGCTCAAACACAGGCTGATCCGATCCATCGTCAAACGCAATACGGACGTTTGCAGTAGGCATGTAAGCCCTCCAGCAAAAAATATTTTGGAATACGTCTTACTTGAATCGTCCCAACGTTCTTTTAGAGCTCAACGTTCAATTCAAAAATCAGCAGGTAGGCACATCAGACGTTCTGCGGGATCGCCCGGTCGGTTCCGTACGACGCAAATAAGCAGCGACTAAGAGAGGCACCAGCATAATCTTTTCTATCACACAAACGATTTGGTGCACAACTTCGCGCCAGGGTCGCCAAATCGTCGTTTTTTGCCGAGGAATAAACCCCGGCGTTTCGCGGCTAAGGCTGCGAAGCCGATGGTAGCGCCGCCTTCCAGGTAGGGCGGCGTCTCGGCTATCAATTTTCGGGTCTTACCGTTAGCTACAACTCCTTGCCGTTCATTTCCGCAATGCGAGCTCGCCAATACTCCGGCTTCGTGATGACGTTCTGCCGCAGATCGTTCGGCGTGACGCTAATCCATCGCGACACGAGTCCACTCGCTCGAAGCTGGTCGATCTCCGGATATCCGGGCAGCACCACCGCCTTGGCTGGGGCATGGCGCGGCGCACCTGTGAAGTTCCGCAGCCGATAGCTACGGCCACGGATCGACAGGTGCACGAATGTTTGGCTCTCCACGGACGGCAAATACACGAAATAGCCTTCCCGGGCGCCTCGACCCTTTCCAGCCCGATTATTGCTCGGCAGTTTGTTCGATTCAGTCATTATCGTTCCCCCCTCTGCGCAGCCTTGGCTGCTTTCGCTTAATACAGTTGGGAAGGCCTTTTTGACAAAGATCCTGTGGAAATTCTTGTGGAAATAAGCCGAATTAATCAAGTTGGGATCTTTCATTAGGACTTCTCACAGTCGTCGCCTCATCCGACGACTTTCGCCTCCCCCCATACACCCCATCCAGGACACCCCACAGCGCATCCAGCACCGTGTTCGTCGTCGCCAACACTTGCTGCTCGCACGCCGGCTCCGCATTTCTTTCTAGCCACCCACGCCACGCAGCACGATGCGCCTTATCGGCTTCCTCGTGGACGACAAAATACGCCAAGCCTTCCGCTTCGGTAATTCCATAAAACCGTTTCAGACCATCAATCTTCGTTGTAGCGACCTCAGGTACTTGCGCCTCATAAGCGTATAGAGCTGCGACCGCCTCGCCAACCGGACGATTGCTGACAATGTCCCGAAACGTTTCTACGACGGCCCGCGTTTCAGGCAGCGCCGAAGCGGAAGCGATCAGCTGTTCCGTCAGGCCCAAAGCCGCGGCGAAATCGCGCCAGAGTTTCGGATGCGGCGCCGCGGGATTTTCTTCTTCCGCCAAATTTTCCTGCACAATCTCGCGCAGTGATCCATCGGTGCGAGCCGCCAGGACGCGAAGATGCTCGGGGAACGCCTCGACGTGGCGATAATACTGCGCAGCATACAGTTGCAGTGCCTCACGGCTCAGCTTGCCAGCCTGCCAATCCTGATAGAACGGGTGTTTGAGCAAATTCTTTTCTGCAATGGCGGCGTCGATGTTTTCGAGTAGTGCTGCGTTTTGCATGAACCTTCCTCCCAGAGTGTCTTCCGAGTTTAACAAACCAGATGCTCCCGGTTTGAGCACACTTTACCCCCACGCGGCAGTTGCCTCAATTGGAGTATTCCTGCGGAACGGCTGCGTCGTCCACACGCCTCGTCGAAATTGTTCGAGGTAGAGCGAAGGGTGCTGGGCATGGGGTATTCTTCGGCTTCTCGCTGCGAACTCGCCACTCTGCGCGCGACGTGCCTTGCGGCATAAGGTACACTGCCCATCGGCGGGCCCTACCGCCAAGTGGGGAGGGAGCCTCGAATGCGCACTCTCGCTAGAACGGGAATTACCCTCGCTCTCTTCTTGTGCGTCGGCACAGCGCACGGGGCGCTCGAACGCAATTGGTCCCTCATAGGAGTTGCCACACAATCGAGCACGGATCTGGGCGGGGATCCGAGTCGCGCGATCGACGGAAACGTCGACGGCAATTGGCTCGCGAATAGCGTGACTCATACGCTTGAGGAGGATGAGCCCTTTTGGCAAATTGATCTTGGCGCCTCCTACCGCATCGACGAAATCCGCATTTACGGCCGATCGGACTGTTGCGAGGAGCGGCTGAGAAACTTTGAAGTCTTCTCTCTCGACACAGACGACGGCTTTAAATTCCGGGACCTGAGCTCGACCCTAAGCCAAGCCCATGTCAACTCTGTTCCGGTATTTCTGCCGGAGGGAATTCGTGACCGTGCCACCGGCGTGACGGTCCCAGGCCACGTGATTGAGTTCGGTGGCGAGCGCGCCCGTTTTATCCGGATTCAGTTGGCAGGCCATGACGTGCTCTCGCTGGCTGAGGTTGAAGTCATCGGGCGATACGATATCGCAGGCCCCCTTCCCATCGCGGATGCGGTCACGTGGCAAAAAACACCCATTACCGTCGGAGCCGCGGCGACGCTGACCTCCAACACCGCAAACCTGGTTCTGCTATTCACCGGCCCGGATCGGGCACTGCATGCTTCCCTCGATTTCCAATCGGATGTGCCCGTGGCAGGCTCGCCAGCCCTGACCGATGCGACTCCAGGCGCGGCCTGGGATCCGACCTCCGGTCATTTGTTCGTCAGCGGAATCGAAGCAAGACGCGGCAAAAGCCGAAAGATCTGGGTTCTCGAGACCGAGGTTTCACGAAGCGGTTTGGCCAACTCCGCATGGCAAACGATCGGTACGGGGAGTAGCCCGCCCGCCGTGGCAGTGGCGTGTGACAAAGTCGCCGCCGTCTGGCGCAGCGGCCAAGCCGTATTTTCCTCCTGGAGGTCCCTCACGCCGGGTTCGAGTTGGACGTCCCCCCAACAGGTCGGCACCACACGGTCCGACCCGTCGCTGACGGTCAATGCAAAGGGCGATTTCGGAATTGCATACTTCACGGCCAGGCGAGGCATCGCTTTCCACACGGCCACATGCTCAAACGCCGGGTTAACCTGGTCGCCCCCCACTTTGCTGGAAGGGGCGTTTTCGGGTGAACGGGTGAGTGTTGCAGCCTATGGCAGTCTCTTCGCAGCCGCTGCGCTGGGAACCAACAGCCATGCGCTCTATGCCACCGAGCTTCCGACCGCGGGCACGCCTTGGAGCCCATTCGAAGCCGTCGACTTCACGGGACCGTCGCTCGCTGAATCGCCCACGCTGTTCGTTTTTGCCGGTATCACGCTGGCTTTCACTCGGTCTGTCGACGGAACCATGCGCTATTGGGTCCGCACACCGAACACAGTCGCAGCGCGCGATGGCTGGATTGGAGGCAAACAAATCGCTTACGGCGGTACAGGGGCATTGCCGCCAATGGTCGCTGAGATTGGGTTCTCGAGGATCTCAGGGATCGCTGGCGCGCCCTCGGACTTGTTTATCGCGAGCCGCAACATCGACGATCACGCCATGTCTGCCTTGAATATCGGTCGCTTTATCGCCCGCGATGTGATCACCAATGTTTTCGGCCTGCGAATTGGAGCCGACGACACTGAGTTTGCTCGCGCTCAATGGGGTGACATTCCGGACATTTCCAATCTATATGAGCATATGGTGGCGCTGCTGGCACTGCCCCGCGCGGCTTGGACAGCCATTTCTTCGAAACAGTGCGGCACTCTGTGGCAACCGACAAGAATGGTGATACCGCCGGTCAAAGGCGGAACCGCCCACCCAGAGATGTGTCCCATGCGCGTTTGGCAGGATGGAACGAGTGGCGGACCCGTCGCCTCGGCAACCGGTGGATTGATGCATGAATGGATGCATATGGATTTTGCGCAACGCGAGATTTGGAAATGGAGCGCTTTTAGCTCAACCTTCAGATTCAATGAGGCCGGCACAGATCCCGCCCAATCAGGCTTAAGAGCGTGCGAATCCGCTGCGTGGTGCGGAGGGGACCCGTGCGAGAAGGCTGGCGACGATCACGGAACGGGCGAAGACAATACTGGAAATTTCGCGCCCGGGGAAACGACGCTGCGGCGTTGGGACGAGGTGCGCGTTTGTGTCAGCTCCCACAATGGTCCGGCAGGACGCCGGTACCAGGGAGGATTTGCTTGGTACGACCTCGGAACGCTCGACCATGCTTTTATCCATACTGCCGTCTGGTATCGCTGGTTCGGCGATGAGCTGCGCGACATGGTTTTCGCCGACAAAATCCATGGGAATTCGCAGCTTCAGGAGCGATACGATTGGATTAAGAAGAACTATTTCGGCGACGTCGAATACAACGGACGACTGTCAGGGACCTTACCGCAAACCAACCGGAGCCTCGGATATTTCGGCCTGCCCAATCAGTGAACGTCACGTAGACTGCGACAAGAAGGAATCGCGTTAAGAATCACCCAATACTGGCATTCCATGAGCAGAGACCTCGCACCCGGCGTGAGCCCGTCAAGGCTCAAGGCCCGCTTCGCGGCGCACTTCGTGCGGCCTTGACACGCTCTCTTGTTCCGGGTGCGCCTTTTCTCGGCCTTCCCCCCTCTTTTCCTTTCCCCCTTTGTCCTGTTTCTGTCGTTACTTTGAAACGCTCGACGCCCGCCCTTCACTATCTGCACAGGAGGGTGCAGAGATGAGTGGTAAGGGTCAGAAGATTCTCGGGTAAGTTCTCGTTGCGCAATTCAATCGGGCAGCTGATCGCTTTGTTGTGGAGAGTGTGTGATGGCCGAAAAGACTTTGCATCACGTCCCTTGGCGTCGTTTTCACGATCCCAAGAACAATCCCAGACGTCCGGATGTTGCGGAAGTGCATTGCGCTGATGCGGCCGCTAACTTCATAGACATCTGCCAAAAGCGGCCTGCAACGGCACTCAAACTCAAGGCTGCCGGCAGCCACTGGTCGCTTTCCGACAGCACCGTCAGTGATGACTCTGCGCTCGAAACGCATTGGCCCGATGCCGGAGCGGTTCCACTCAACACCGGCCTTGCCGTGGACATGTTGGAGATCATCAGCGATCCGCTCTTCAATTTCATGACGCATAACTCTCCGGTGGCTCCCGATGCCGCCCAGGAGGATCCCTGTTTGACGGTTGGTGCATCCAACTGTTTCTTCGTTCATCTGAAGTCGGGAACCAGAGTCTATGAGGCATATAGCCTTCTGGACGGTATGGCCGCGGCGCCAACGGAGCTTGCAAAAGAACTAAACAAGAAGATCACGGGCGACCCCGTGAACGGACCCTATAGCGTACCTTGGGGTTTCATGACGTTGGGCGGCTCAGGTGGCCAAACGGTTTTCGGAGCATTGACCACGGGAACGCATGGCGCTGATTTCCGCCAACGGCCCATCGCCGACGCTGTAATGGCTATGCATCTGGTCACGGATGGTGGCGATCATTTTTGGATCGAGCGGGCCAGCAGCAATATCGAGTTTCCGATTGCGGATGATCAGAAACTCAAAAACATCTACGGCAATCTAAACCCGCTCGTTCATTTCAAGATCGTTCGTGATAATGATCTGTTTGATGCCGTGGTCGTTGGCGTCGGCCGCTTTGGCGTGGTCGTTTCCATGGTGTTGCGCGTGGTGCCGCAGTACTGTTTGCTGGAACACCGGAGATTGGCGGACTGGTCGAATATTAAAGCGATGCTGAAAACACCCGCTCGCCACCATTCCTTCGATTCGACATTTTTCTTTGGCTCCGGTGCCGCGGCGGATCAAGCTGCCTTCGCAAACCGTTTTGGCGCAGTTGGCAAAGCCCAGAATCGGTTTTTGCAGATCGCCATCAATGTCTCGCCCCATCTCAATGATGAACACCGCGTTGGCGTAACCGAGCGCTGGTTCCATCCCAACACCAAACCAGAAGCAATTGACCCCAACACGGGTGACTTGCGCGGACGCCGGGAGCGTGGCACACCCGCAACGGCGGGAATGACCACAAATTACGACCCGCCAGATACTCCGGAGGGTTCGGGTTCCTCCAGCGGAAATTTTCTCTCTCATGCCTGCAGTGACGGCAACTTTATCGCCGGTGTGGTGCGCGAGGCTGCAAAGGAAGTCGAAAAGATCATCACCGACAATGCGGTGACTGCAGGCGGCATTGCCGCTGGCGCAATTGCCGTTGGAGCGGGCGCAGCCGTACTGGCCATTGCATCAGTTTGTGCGGTGCTGGCCGTCGTTGCTCTAGCGCTCGAAGCACTGGCGGATGCGATCGACGCCCTGGGGGATGCCAGCCTGGCCCAAACAGTGGATACCGCCATCCAGGCGGTCGAAGACATTCCGGGGGTTCCTCAAGCAATCAAAATTATGCTGTTGCGGACACTCTTTAAATTGATTTTTGAATCTGAACAAAAAGACCGCGATTATGTGGCCATCAGCTATGCAGTGATGGACGGCCATGATTATCTCGATCGCTCGTGCTTTGGCAATGCCGAATCCATTGAAATCTTTTTTGATGCCGCCCGCCCGGATATTTATTGCGCCTTCACCGATGCCGCACTGGCCTTCGAAGCGGCCCAAGAAGAACAATCGGGGAAATTTGCTGTGGGCTACATTTCGCTCCGCTACATGCGTGGTTCGCAGGGTCTGATCGCGCCATCGCAATTTGACGAAACGGTAGCCATTGAAATCTCGGGCATTCGTGATGCCAGAGGTTCCGTGCCTTTTATCATGAATGCTGTCGAACTGGCGCGTGATCCCATGTTTCGAGGCCTTTTCCATTGGGGCCAGTTTAATCCGCTGACCCGTCCCGAAGTGGAAGCGCTCTATGATTCCGCGCCCTTGAAGCACTTGACTCGTTGGCGGAACGCCTTACAAAAATTTACCAGGAACGGCACCTTGGACGGATTTTCCAGCGCGTTCACGAGAAATGCCGGCCTCGAGCCTTTCTGAGCAAGGAGTAACCTCTATGGCCAAGCTTTCTGGAAAATGGACTCTCCGAGCCGTCGGCAATGATGCAGGGTGGCAACAACGCATCTTCATCAGCGGGTCCAATGCGCATGATGGCCCGCATCCCATGGTTTTGGGAACCACGATCCCTCATGTCGAGGGGAATGCCATCAATATCATCGCCCAGGCTTTGAATCCCGGCCTGAACGTTTGGATCGACAGCCTGATTCAGGAGGCCATGAATTGGGATAACTCCACCGGCCTGCAAGTTACCCTCAGCGCTGATGATAACCCGCCCCATGGCGATCTTGATTTCAACGACTTGGTCGTTCTGTGCACGGCGGAAAATGCTCCGCTGGCCTCACCACTGGCAGGCCCGCGTCCTGACCTAACCATTCCTGAAAGATTCTTCAAATGGCGCACAACCAATCCTGACCAGAAGCCGGCGCCCGGAAAAGCAAAGTCCAAGCCACGGCCAAAGAAGCCAGTCCGCCCACGGCGGCCGCGGTAGATCAACGCTTAGCCGTTCAGGTTTGTTAGGTCGCTAGAAGAAGCCACTCCGTCAAACTCGCCTATATAACGTACTCTACTCCACAAAGCGACGAGCATCCGATAAGGATGCGAGTCTATCGACGTTCGACTAGCAACTAGCAACTGAAGTGAAGGATGCTCGCTTCTAGACAATATTCCTCAACACGAACCACAAATTCGCCGGCCGCTCGGCCAGCCTCCGCATGTACCACGGAAACCACGAATTCCCGTACGAAATAAGCACGCGACAACGATGCCCTCTCTCCGCTAGCTCCTGTTGGCGTTGCGCCTGAATGCCATAGAGCATCTGGAATTCGAGCTCCTCCTGAGGAATCTCTTCTGTTGCGGCCCAAACGATGATTTGGTTGACCAGTTTCCGATCGTGCGTGGCCAGCGCCGCGCGAACGCCGTTCCAGCGCGCCTCCTTACCAAGGAGTTTTTTCGCAAGCCTCAAATAGTTCGCGTCCACGTCGGCTTTGTCGGGAAACGCAAGAGAGGATGGCTCCGCATAAGCACCTTTCACCAGACGTACGGCGGCTCCAGCCGCGATCAGCGCATCAATGTCGCTTTCCGTGCGCCGAAGATAAGCCTGAACGCAGACACCGACGTTCGAACGCACAGCCCGTGCAGCGCCGAGGAGCCTCAAGGTCCGGTCCACGTAGGAACTCTGCTCCATGTCGATCCAAAGAATCTGATTCTGCGGGACTTGGGCAAGAATCATCTGGAGATTCGCGACACAGAACTCAAAACCGAGGTCGAGGCCCAATTGCGTCGGTTTGACCGAGATCTCAATCGGAAGCCGCTTCGATTCAATTGCGGCCAGTACGTCGATATAGTGCTTTGCAACTGAGAATGCTTCCTCTTGTGTGGAAATACCCTCGCCAAGATGTGTGAGCACGCTGGGAATCTTTGACCCGGCAAGCACTTGGCATGCACCGAGCGCTTCTTCCAGGCTCTCGCCGGGCATGAAACGCCTAACGGAGCGGCGCATCAGTCGAGAAGTGCGGGCTCGGCGACGCAGCCATGGATTTTCGGAGGCTTTGAGAAGAATCTGTCGAATCATGGTCAACTAAGCAATGAATTTCGCCAATCTCACGCGACGACTTTCGCCAAAAGCGATGAGTTTCGCCAACGGCGTTCCCTGACCTACCTCTAACGCTTCCGACTCTGCCCTGTGGTTCATTAAAGGATGCGAGTCTTTCTTCTCCGGGTTTCCGGGCCTGCACACAGACCCCGCCATATATAAAGGATGCGAGTCCGACCGGGTGCGCCCTTCATTTCCGAAACTTCACATTACAAAGTACTTCACTTCACACAGTTGTGACGAGTATCCACCGAATTCAGTGTTTCGGGTCTGTACTGCGGACCCTGAAACACTGCTCAAAAAACAGACGATGCTCGTCTCTTCCCTCTTCCCCCCGTCACCGCGCATCCCCCCTCCACAACCACCTCATCGCCTCCGGAAGAATCGAAGGCCCCTGCTTCCCACAATGCGTATCCTCACCAAACACAAACTTATGGTCGTACCCTTTTTCATCGAGAGCAGCGGCCATAGCCTTATTCGCTACGGACCAGGTACCCCAGCCGGGAACATCCATGTCATGCGTACCGCTTTGCTGAAAAACACGAATGGGTTTCTTCTCGTTTTCCCGAACGAGACTTGGATAAACCTGTCCTCCGCGAATATTGGTGTAGCTGCCGCAAAAGGAGAGCACCTTGCGGAATTGATCCGGCCGCTGCCACGCTACGGTAAAAGCTGCAATCCCTCCGCTACTGCAGCCGCCGATTCCCCGCCCCTCCGGATCGTCCGTGACTTTCACGTGCTTCCGCACTTCGGGCAAAATCTCCTCAAGCAGAAACGTCGCATAAGCAGCACTCAAAGTGTCGTACTCAACGGAACGGTTGTAGTCGATGGGCGAGCCGTCAGAGTTCTTGCCAATGGAATATCCAGGATTGACGAAGACCGCCGCCATCACCGGCAGCTCTTTCTTCGCGATCAGGTTGTCCAACACCACTGGCACACGCCAAGATCCATCGCGCTTCATGTACCCTTCGCCATCCTGAAACACCATGAGCGCCACGGGTTTGCTTCCGTCGTATTGCGCGGGTAAGTACAGCCACCACTTGTGCTCAAAGCCGGCGAAAACTTTTGAGTCGGCAAGCGTAAACTCTGTGATTTTTCCTTCCGGCACGCCAGGGTGCGGCTCTGAATCGGCACTGAGAGGGTATGCTTCCTTCGTCGCCGCCGGGCGCTCTTGCGCAAAAACAATTCCGACGGAGATGACGAAGACCAGCAATGTCAGGATCGTGTTCTTCATGTTTAGGCCACCAACCAAAGGATCTTCACCTGTCTCTTCTCCCGTTTCGCGGTCCGAACGACAACTTTCGTCATCGGTGCAGCCCTAACTTGCGACGAGGTTCACACGGCCCCGTGCCTTAACTGTTTTTCTTCCAGGATGGCGAAAAACGCTCTGCTCATCCGCTTAATCAAGTAGAAGTCTGTCGCCGCAATCAGGCGTCTGGCCTGCACGTTGCGGTGTGCGCGCGCAGCGGCCCAACAAAAAAGACGTGGCGAACGTCTCACCCGCCACAACCTAGCTCTCCTTGCGACGAGGTTCACACGGCCCCGTGCCTTAACTGTTTTTCTTCCAGCATGGCGAAAAACGCTCTGCTCATCCGCTTAATCAAGTAGAAGTCTGTCGCCGAAATCAGGCCTCTGGCCTGCACATTATGGGTGTGCGCGCGCAGCCGCCTACTAAAAAGACGTGGCGAACGTCTCACCCGCACAACCTAGCTCTCTTCAACGACCAGTGCCGGTTTCTCCGCCCTCACGAGAACCCCGAATCTCGATCCAGCCGACCTCAAGAGCTTCACAAATTCTTCCCATCCGACTTTCGCGATTTCGCCCGATCACCTTCGAAAACGATGCCACCCTTTTCATCCAGAGTTAGGTCAAGATGTTCGGCCAAGAATTCCAGCCGACGATTCCAGAAGTCGATCACATTGGGCTTGCGTTGAATGACGTGGCCCTCGCCTTCGTAGATTCGGTATTCGACTTCCTTTCCCAACCTCTTTAATGCAGTAAAGGTCGCATCGGAGGCAAACAGGCGCCCGTCCTTCGCACCTTGTCCGATTAGCAGGGGCGTTTCAATTTGATCGAAGCGGTATAGAAGTGAATTTTGCAGATACCGGTCGCGATACTCCCACGGTGTTCCGCCCATGTTCCCTTGCCCGTGTTCGTAATATCCAAGCCATTCACTACTTCCGTCTTGATCCATCTCCAAATAACCTGCCGCGAGATCGGGATGGACAACAGCCGCAGTGATAATCGCCGCCTTAAACCGCTTGGTCTGGGAGATCAGGGCCAGTGAACAGTAGGAACCGTAGCTTTGCCCCATCACTGCCAGCCGATCGGGATCTGCGAAACCTTGATCGATTGCAGCATTAACGCCGGGAATCACATCACTTACAAGGTCTTTAACTGGTGTGCCCGGGTTTATGGGGCTATCGGGAAACAGCACCGCAAACCCGCGCGTGGCGAGCACGTGCATATCGAACATGGGTGTATCGCCCCAGAATCCAAAGGTCTTGACGAAAGTCGAACCCATCGAGCCCCCATAGACCCACACCACCAAGGGAACGCGACGCCCGGCCTGGTAACCGGGAGGCAGAAGCAAAGAACCGCGGAGTTTCTGTCCGTCGAGTCCGCGCCATTCGATGACGCGAGCCGTACCTAGCTCATATTTTTCTAGGGCCTTGTTTAAATGGGTGACCTGGTGAGTTTCACCCGTTCGGCTGTCAAGAACCCATACATCTGCCGGGTGCTGCTGATCGGTTGCGACATACGCGATCTTTCCGGTGTCGCTACCATCGAGGTTAAACACCGTCTGATACGACTTGGTCTCCTCCACTGCCGGATGACTCTTCCCGGTTGAGAGGTCAACTCCAAAGATTCCAACCTTCCCTCCCTCGCGCGCTCGCGCCAGCACCCACGCACTTCGGCCTTCGTTCGTCGTCCACATCGTGGGAGCTCCAGGATGCGTAACAATGCCGCGCATCTGATATCCGGGGATATCAGCAGCAACACTGCCGCGGCCGGAGGAAACCTCCACTCGCCACAGTTCATCATTCCCTAATGCGTAGATGTTTTCTCCGCGAGCATCCCAGAGCGGGACTCGATATTCGACATTGAAGGCGGGAATATCGCCGCCCGAGAGAGTATGCGCTGTCCCATCGAGCGAGACGATCGTGATCTCGCCTTTCGCCAGCTGACCATTTGCGAAGTAGGCGATCCGGCGGCTGTCCGGCGACCAATTGAGCTCGTTCCCACCATAGGAGAGCCGAATCTTCTTTGACAGCACACGAGTGGTCCCATCTGACAAGTTGTACAGCATGAGATCGAAAGTATGTTGCTGAGAATTTGGCTCAAGCCCCTTCCAGATGGTGTATGCGAGATACTTATCGTCCGGAGAGAAGGCGTACCAGAAGGGCTGGGCGCGCTCGGCGATCCGACTCACCTGATGAGTCTGGATGTCGACGATAGCCAGGTCACCTTCAATTCTCGCTTCCTTGGCGGGATCTTCCTTTGGCACATCCGGCTTGTCCGATTTTTCCGCCGGCTTTGCAGCTTCTGATCGCAACACATACACAGAAGGCTCGTTAGGGCCCGCCTTGTGAAAACGATGCAGTGGCGCATCGGCGTCGTTGGCAACATTGGTTTCGGCCAGCGTCATTCCCTTCCGTAGAATCTTGACCACAACGCGCTTACTGTCCGAGGTCCAGCCAGCCGTTTCATAGTTCATGCCGGGGCGCGCAATAAAACCCGGAATTCGTTGTGCCCGCTGACTGGATTTCTCCCAGATCCACAGTCCAGCCTCACCATCTTCGTCAGAGTAGTAAGCCACTTTCTTGCCATCGGGAGACCACACGGGCGACCAGCTGGAGCCCTTGTCTCCCCCGAAGATAACTACTTCCCCGGTTCGCGTGTTGGTCAGGCTTGCCTGCATGCGATTGTCGCCATCGCCGAGTGGAACACCAGTGAGCGAATAGAAGTCAGTGGTGTGCGGCAAGGTCTCATCCAGCTGACCGGTGGACCCAATCCATTCTCCGTCGGGAGAAATACTGATCGGGGACCGACTAACGTGCGTCTGCAGACTCGTGGCCACAGCAAGCGGTAAAGGGTCTTGCGACGCGACTCCAGGCAGAATTCCAATGGACAGAATTCCCAAGCCAATCAGATACTTCCCTGCTCGTCTCCTCCTCGATCGTTTTGTTAGTTCAGTTAGCAACTCAGCTGGCGCTCCGAAGAAACTTTACAAATTCAATTGGGTCCCGCGTCAAACCGCTGAACGTCGCGACTGACTCACCATCCGGGCGCACCACCGCGTACAACGGAAGCGCAACCGTCCCGAACTTCGCTTCCTGCATCTTCTGCTGCTTTTCATAAATCGCGCCGTCCCCATCGGTGTACAGGCGCACCGTAACGAACTTCGCCAACTCCGTCTTTACCTCGGGTTTTGGGAACATGTTCGATTCCATCCACCGGCAGTTCGTACAGGTGTAGCCCGTGAAGTCGATGAAGACGAGTTTGTTTTCGACTTTGGCTTTGGCGAGTGCCCCTTCGAAATCATTCAGCGTCCATTTCACTTCGCCGGAAGCGACTTCCTTCAAGTTCGGTCCGATCCCAAGTTCTGTCGAGGATGGCGGCAGGAACGAATCCAGCTCGCCGAGCTGCTTTCCGAAGAGTCCTGGAATAAGCGCCACTGTCACAGTGAGAAAGATCAAAGCGAACGCCACACGCAACGCCCCCACATGTTCCATCTTTGCTTCATGCTCAAAACGGAAAACACCCAAGACGTAAAGTACGACCGCCAAACCACACGCGATCCAGACCGCAATCACTGTCTCGCGCGTAAAGATGCCCCAGTGCCACACCAGGTCTACGTTCGAAAGAAATTTCATCGCCGCCGCAACCTCCAAAAATCCCATCACCACCTTCAACGAATTCATCCACCCACCGGATCGCGGCAATTGCGAGATGAGCTGCGGCGCTAGAGCCAGCACAAAGAAAGGCAACGCAAACACGCTGGAATACGCAAGCATGCCGACGAGCGGCCAGCGCCAGTTTCCATGGGAAGTTAAAACCAGCAGCGTTCCGACAAATGGGGCTGTGCACGTAAACGAGGTCAGGGTGAACGTAAAACCCATCAGCAGCGCACCAACAATGCGACTGCCTTCCTTGCTTCGCGTCACCGCATCGAGTTTATTCATCCATCCGGATGGCACCTGGACGAAGAATGCTCCAAACAACGAGAACGCAAAACCCACGAAGAGCGCTGCGATGAAAAGATTGACCCAAGGATTCGCCGCCAGCTGATTCACGCCCGCCGCACCGAAGATGAGCGCAAGCGCCAACCCAAGCCCCGTGAAAGTCAAAACGATTCCGATACCGTACACCAGAGCGTGCAATACCGCTCCGCGCCGCGACTCCGAACTGTGATTGGAAAAATAGCTGACCGTGATTGGGACCATCGGAAAGACACAAGGCGTCAGTAAGGACAAACCGCCCATGGCCATCGCGAGGCCAACAAAGCTTCCGAGGGAATCGCCAGCCATTCAGCGACTGCCTCTTACATCGATCTGTACTGTGAGTTTTTCCGCTTTCGGCGGCAAACAAATCTTGTCATTGCACGCTTGGTAGCGCACCTGGACCGTGAGGGTTTGCGAACCAATCGGAGCATCGGGAAGAATGGTTACCGGCAACGTAAACTCGGCCCGCTCGGAATAGAGACCCACCTGCATCTCGAAGTTCGGATCGAAGGATGTCTGCGGTTTTGTACCGGTAACCGAGCCGAGTTTGAATCCCTTCGTTTCCGCCAACGAAATCGTAGTCGCGATAGGGCCGCCGGATGGTTCTTGCAAAGCATAGAGATGCCAACCAGCTTGAATCCTAGCGGCTAGGCTTAGCCTCACGGTCATCCCGCGGCTTGCAGCCGGGTGAGAGCCACTTTTGATGGACCACGATATGGGTGGTGCTTCTGCCGCGGAGATAGCTGATGCGAGGAGTAAAAGTCCGAGGAACTTGCAGCTCTTAGAAGCGAAGAACCCCTGAACAAGCGAATACAGACACCAGCGCGATGGACCGTGCATCACTTAGGTTTACCGTGCAAGGAGCGCGTTTGTGTCAGGGAGTTTCAAAAAAACCTTGCCACCAGGTTCCCGGATACGGAGCTACTTGCGGGAACGTCATTGACCTACGCGAGCTTTTTCCCGGTGGCACACCGAGCTGGCATTGCGAGACCGAAGCCCTCAGCGCCCACTCGATTTCTCTGAGAGCCCTACTTCTTTATCGAATTTCGACGCGACCTAAGCTCTCTGATCTTTTGCTTGAACGGCTCCTGATCATTCGGATTACCTGTCGATTTGCTGAGCTCCAGTCCCTGTTCTAACAGGGCGATCGCGCGGTTTACATCCTCCTCGCCCTTGCGGCTTCCTTGTTCTTTGCGGCTTCGTGTGAGGTATATATCGGCTTTTCGTTGCATCAAGAGCGCGGCAATTAGCTTTGTTTCTGCTTTTTCGATGGCGCGGTCTGCTGTGGCTAGGGCCAATTCGTAGTTAGGGTGCTCGGACGCGGTATAGGTGTCCCCGATGAAATGGTCCCAATCAAACCCGGAAAAGTCCGTTATTAGTAACCACTGCAAGAGCGAATCAGCCTGGGCGCTATCACTGCCGGCGAGAATTTGATACTTAACCATATATAGTCGGTGGTCTGCGGGATGCGCGACGATCAGACCATTGACCTGAGTCAGTGCTTTCGGGTAGTCGCCCTCCTTCTTGAGTTGCAGGACTCTGTCTACCGCGCCTTTGAATGCTTGCTGCTGATGAGCCACCTCGCTCGGCCTAAAGACCCCGTCTGTCAACTCTCGAAGCACTCCATCAAGTTCTTCTTGCGGACCGGTCCAGGCGATGTGTCCTTTGCGGTCAACGACGAACACCTGAGGGACGGAGTCAATCTTCCATGCGTCTCCGGTTTCTTGCTTCGGACCATCGACAGCAACCGCGAAATCCATCTTGCTGCCCATCGAGTTTATGAGATATTCCACCCGGTCGATGTAGCTCAAGTCGCCAGGATTTTCCTTCGTGCCATCCTCTCGGGCATACACGCTGATGATGGTCAGCTTGCCCGCATATTCTTGGGACAGCTGAGTGAGGTGAGGAATCGCCTTGCGGCATGGCGGACACCAAGTGGCTCCAAACTCCACCACATATACCTTGCCCTCCTCAAAGCGAGGATTCGGCTCCCCCTTAAGCCACTTCACCAAAGTCAGCGGCGGCGCCGAGTCGCCAATCTGTAAGCGCTCCTGGTCGGCACACGTGCCGAAAGCAGACGTGAGAACAAGGGACATTCCGAGAACAAACTTATGGATCATAGGTATCGATAAATTCCTTGCCAAGAACTCGACTGTTCAGCAGCCTCACTCATTCACGATGCCATGCAGCTCAAAATTGCAGCTTCAGCATCAATTGTAATGAGCGTGGACCCCCAGTTTGATAAAGAGAATTGAGACCCCCCAGTGAATTGTTGCTTGTCTTATATGCGTGTCCGAAGAATTCTGGTCCTGCCGGCAAGTACGCAACTACAGTTCCGAAATTCGCGTGATTGAACACATTAAATGCTTCGGCGCGGAACTGCAGTCGGAGACGCTCGTGGATAGGAAACTCCCGGCGTAACGCTATGTCGGTCTGTACGGTTCCAAACCCTCGCTCGGAATTGCGCCCCGCGTTGCCGTCCACGCCGGAGGTAGATGGAGTGAATGCATTGTAGTTCAGTATCCGTCCACCTGCATATTGAGAGCCGTACAGATAGACCGGTTGACCAGGCACAACATCTGCATGAAAATCCTGGTACCCCTGCAGAATCGGGTTGTAGTCAGAAGAGCCGATTATGTCGAGCGGCGGCGCAGACCGGACGTTTAGGCGCGTGTCAAGGCCCCAATGCTTCAGGACAGCCGACGCTAGCGGATTCGCATAATTGCCCGGAACGTCATACGTTACTGCTGCTTGAAAGTTGTGGCGAATGTCGAAATCCGAACTAGCGCGGAGCAGGGCGACTTGACTAAAGAAATTGGTACTACGGTCGTCGATAGAGTGCGAAAGGGTATAAGACGCAAGCCCTTGTAACCCGTGCGACAAACTCTTTTCATACTTGATTTGCAGTGCGTTATAGCTAGAGATCGCACCATTCGAGACTACAAGCAAACCGTTGCCCAACGAAAAGTTGGGATTTGACGTCGGATTGTAGGAAATCCCCTTGAGCAATTTTCTCCCACCGGAACCGACATAGTTCACCGTAAGGGTTTGCGTTCGACTGAGACGCTGTTCGAGGGCCAGATTCCATTGCATTGTATATGGCAATGTGAGCTTTGGATCAAACCCATAGACCGTTGCGTTGTATGGTGGAGAGTTGTTTGGCGGTGGAAGTGTGGCCTGCGAAGCGGTCAGGGGAAATGGCACACCGGAATAATAGGCGCTCGATGAAAATCCAACCGCGTTGGTGAAACCGTTGGAGCCGAGGGTGTTGCCCAAATCGTAATATATACCAAATCCTGCCCTCAGAACCGTCTCTTTCCCCGAGTCCTGCCGGATTGCGTATGCAACTCCCAAACGGGGCGCTATCCCCTTCCAATCGGTAGCCCATAGTGGAGTGTTCGTCGGAGCGAGCTTCGTTGTGTTCAAATCTGCGATTTGATCAACAGTGTACGGAGACGGCCCCCTCAAATTTCCAGGAGCAGGATTAATGTCCCAGCGTAGACCCGCAGATACGGAGAGCCGGGAAGATGCTTTCCACTCATCCTGAACAAAAGTTGAGAAATTGTGATAGACAGGCTCGACAGGCACGCTCGTAATTGATGCTGCTCCAACAAAATCTCCGTTGTTTGCTAAGAGAGACGCTTCGCTGTTAAAGTTTGCGAACTCGTCGAAAGTGATTGGCCTTGCCGACGTCGTTAGTCTTCGCCAATCTATTCCGATCTTGAATTGGTGGCCCCCCCGCGACCATGTGTAAGTATCTGTCACGTTGAGTTGATATTGTGAGTTCGAGTTCGCTAAAAGGGTCCAACTTGGAAAGCCTCCAAATCCTAATCCGAACCCAAGCTGTGATCCCAAGAATTGCAATGGCCTCCCATCGGGTCCAACCAGATCGCCGATTTCAAGAGGTTTCGCCCCGCCCAAATCAGTGGAGGTATAGGCAAAACTCATCTTGTTCTGAGTTAAATTAAATCGAAAGTCATTCAACTGTCTGGAGGTAATCGCACTTGTAGCACCGATTGTCAGACTGCGCACGTCGATTGAACTTGTGTTTTTGATCGCAGGATATGCATATGACCATCCGTCCGAAGTTGTATCGGCGTATCTGCCAAAAATTCGAAGTTTATCCCCGAAACTATGATCGACACGAACGGATACATTGTCCAGTGAGGACGGCGCGGAGTACGCCAGATTGAAAATTCCTAATCCGTCATTCAGACCATCATCCCCTGCATTCGGAAGGGGAAACACGTTCAAGAAAGGTTGTAGCACTGCGGGAGCCTGCTGACGGAGCGCAGCA
The DNA here is from genome assembly GCA_963732135.1 of uncultured Acidobacteriota bacterium. Lineage (GTDB taxonomy): Bacteria > Acidobacteriota > Terriglobia > Acidiferrales > UBA7541 > Acidiferrum. Next base: position 788,173 of record CAVSYC010000003.1, on the reverse strand, counting down.
CTCGGAACCGAGTACGCGTTCACTGGTTGCGGAACTGTTAGACGCAAACCCTCATACGAGAAAAAGAGGAAGGTCTTGTCGCGTCCATTGTAGAGCCCTGGAACCATTACTGGCCCACCCAGCGTGCCTCCGAAGTCATTTTGCCGTTCCTTGAGCCTTCCGACCGGCAAACCTAGCAGAGGAGATTTGTTGAACCAATTGTTTGCATCCAAAACCTCGTTACGAAAATAGTCGAATGCCGACCCGTGCCAGTCATTGGTGCCGGACCGGGTCGAAAACGAAAATTGACCGCCTGGCGTACGACCGTATTCAGCAGAATAGGTCGAGGTGGTCGCCCGAAACTCCTGTAGGGCATCGATCGAGACCAGGCTCTGCGTCGTGCCTAACACCGTTTCGCCTGGTGTTCCTCCCGAGAACCCCGCTCCCGCAATGTTATTTGTCGGGGCGGTGCCTGTATTCACGCTTACTCCATCTACAGTGAAATAATTCGCTTCCGTTCGCTGGCCATTGACACTAATCTCACCCGAATACCCCACACTGGTACCACTATTGGTGGGAACCTGCAGAACACCGGGAGCCAACGTTAACAGCGATTGGAAGCTTCGGCCATTGAGCGGCATGTTTTCTACGAATTGTCTGTCCACAATTGTGCTGACCGCCGCGTCCGTCGTGTTGATGCTCAACCCGCTGCCGTTAATCGTCACCGTTTCTGAGACCGATCCCAGCTGCAGCGCAAAATTTCGGACCACATTGTCCTGTACATTGAGCGTGAGCTCTCTTACCGTGACACTTTTGAACCCAGGCTTTCGCACATTAACTAAATACTGGCCTGGATGCAGCGAAGGAATCACGTAGAGCCCATCTCGATTGGTCTTCACCGTACTCGACACGTTCGTCTCAACGTTCTTGATTTCTACTTCCGCATCCACAATCACCGCTCCAGACGGATCCGTCACGCGCCCCGACACCCCCGCCAATTCCGTCTGCGCCTCGGCAACCGGCGCCATGAAAAACGCCCCCGCCCCCGCAACCACAATCATCACCGCCATCAACGACGCTAGCGCGCAGTGCGTGAGCCCTGCGCCTAGCATCCTCAGTGGTGGGGTGAGAAATCGTTGAATTGCTTTTTCTTGCTGCCGGACGCGAGAACTCTGCCCCTCCCGAGGAACGAAGGGAGAAACCGCAGCGTCCGCATTTGAGAGGGCGCGGTCCGTGACCAATCCTGCGCCCTCCAACCCTCGACGCGTGCTCCCTGAAAATCTGGGGCTTGTCTCCCTATCCCCTAGTCCCAATGCCCTGCTCCCAATTCCTGCATTCGAGGTCATTCGCTCTCCCCTAATGGCTCCGGGCAATCCTATCCCCTATGCCCAAGCCCCATTTCCCTGTCTTACCCGAGTCTGCCTCCCGCCCCTCTCATTTGTGTCATCCTCCTGTGCGCTTCATCCGCTTTTCCAACTCTATCTCTGCGTTTCTTTGTTCGGTCTACCTTCCGACAATTCTAGATTTTAAGAAATTCCCTTGCTCCCATGCGCTCTCGAGAAGTTGTCATTGAATTGCACTCCCAATGGGAGCAGAATGCCGTCAACATCGGCCTGCTATACAACCGCTAAACAGAAGAACGTTGTTATCCGCAAGGAAGATATTTTGTACGAATATCTAAAGTATGCCGCCCTCGTTTTTAAGTACTTGGGAATGGGTGCGGGAGCGTATTTAACCTGGATTGCGCTCCACGCCAAGACCGGTTCCGACCATCCTGAAGACCACGCCCGAGTACTAACGCCAGCCGGCAAGAAGTATCGAATCATTCTCATCGTCTCCGCCGCGGTTACTATTACGGCGGCAATTTGTGAAAATATTGCGGACTCCCATATCAAACAGGCTGCTGAAGCGCGCGGAAATGACAAATTCACAAAAGCCTTGCAGGCCCAAAACGAGAGCTTTCGAAAAGATCTAGAAGCGCAGTCCCAGAAATACATCGTCGATTTGTCAAATCAGCTGGAGACAAAAGTCACTCCCAGAATTGATGACCAGACAAAGAAGCTGAATGTGGCGGCGACTCACCTCGGTCGCCAGATATCCCGGACCGAGGATGCTTTGGCGCTGTCAAATGTCGAACTAGAAATCCTAAAGGTATGGCTGACAACAACTCTCTCTCTGAAACCTATTTTTCCCACTGCCGATATGACGGCCTACGGTGACGTGGCCAGCTACATGAAGAAAACCTGCGGCTATGATCCCCTTGCCCGCGTCGGTGACCGGATCCGTCAAGAAATAGTAGTCTCAGACGGGACCCAACCAGCCTCGGAAGCGCCATCGGTGAATGAAGATGCTTGTCGCGAGGCCTCTGCGGCCGAAGCGCGCTGGGACACCCAGACTCAGCTTCTAGGGCTTTTCGACCCCACAAACCACCTAAGCCAGGAAATCACCTTGAAATTTAATGGCTTTCGCGTGGAAGGCTGGACCGATCAGTGTGCAATTGCGGGAAAGAGTTACCGCTGCCTGGCGTTCCAAATCCTTTCAGAGCGATTGGAACAACCCGTTACCGAGCGCATGGAGATCGTGCGCGACTCAGGCTCCTTGCCAATCAGAACAAGGACTCCGGGGTCGTTCGAATTCCTCGGAGATACGCGAGGTGGCGTCAATATTGAACTGGTGATTCCGCCGGAGAGCTGGAAGAAGGCGTTTCAAGGCCATGGCATTTATGGACGCGATACAGACCTAAAGTCCCTTGAGGTGTGGGCCTGCGACCCAGCCACTGCCGAAGAAAATACAGAGAAGGAGCAACACCTCAAACAGTTCTTCGATAGAAAGTTCTTTGATGTTCGTCTAGACGCACGCGAGAGCCAGACACACAAGCCTTATCGGAAGATTGCCACCTTACGCAATAGCGATCGGAAGAAGTACAGTCCAGATTTTGTCCCCGATCGTCAAAAGACAGAGCTATGCCAGGGGTACGCTTACAAACCGAGAGTCGACTAACCGAGCGCCAATTTGCTACTGGGAACGCACAATTGCTTCGCAATTTTTTCCGCGCCCTCAGCCGCACCGCGCCGTTCACGGCGCAAAACCGACGCATCCCTCGTAACGACTCTCGGCAAGTCGCTGATTCCGCGCCACCAACCGCCACACCGACGGCGATCTTCATCGCTTGCGCCACCAGCGAAACTCATCATTCTCTGCCACCGAACGTTGGCGAAACTCGTTGCTTACACCACCGCCAAAACATGCCGCTTATCCTGGCGAAACTCATCGCTCGGACGAAGGGTTCCTGAAGGCTCGCGGCCCAGGTTGCTCGGCGAATCGATCAGCGCGCCGCTTGTCGCAGGAGCGCTTTGAACGCGTCCTCGTCGATGTCGGAGGGCTTGCGAACTCTGACGTGCCGTAAACAACGCCGCCGGCCACACCCAACTTCATCCGTCGAAGAAACTCATTTACAAAGAGTAGTTCCGAAACTACAGTCCGGCCGAGGTAACTGCGATGAGTCATCAAAAGGAACCTAGCGCCGGCGGCGAAGTGCGAACGGTGTATCCGGATAAGATCTCGAAATGGATGGAGCGGCTTGGTATTGCCGCTCTTGTAGTTGCAATTGTCTGTGTCGTTTACGGTTTCTTCCCGCACACACCCGCGGGCCGAGAGCCAACTCCCCTAAAACAGTTCATTCTCACGGCGTGGATTGTTCTTCCTCCCGGATGGTTCTGCATCGAATATTTCCTGATCTACAAGAAACATGGGCTGCCCGGAAGCTTCGAGGCGTACAAGCACGGCCAAGATGTGGCCGCTAAGTTTTGGCTCGCGGTCAGCACCGTGCTCTCTGCCTTGTACGTCGGCGCTCACGTGGTCGACCAATTGTCCAAGCACACGCCCCACTGACATCGTTCTCATCCGCTAGAATTCCACAAGGGAGACTCCCGTGGAATTCATCAAGCAGCAAGAGCAATTTTTCGAGCCGGATCCCCGAAGTCAGAGTTTAGGCCCGCCGCTCGAAAGCCAGTACGAACTGATTTCCTACTTTCGTTTGCATGACGGCGTCCCGGAATCCGTGCGTAGTTACATGAACATGGTGGTGACGCTGTGGTTGTACGGTTGGTTGTATTATCCGTTTTACCCGCTAGCTGTCTTTCATAGCACAACGGCCGTCGAGCTGGCGCTTCAGGAGCGTTTCCCTGAGAAACGCGGCAGAGGTTTACAGAAACTACTGAAGGCCGCGAAGGACGCCGACCTTTTGACCGATGCTGGGTTCCGAAGCCTCCAAAACCGCCGAGATACCGTGCAAGCGATCGGTGGCTCAGGCGCCGCCGCTCCACCGAATCCGCCTTACGTCGATGTTTTGATTGCAACGTTGCCAGGCATCCGGAACCGATTCGCGCATCCTGAGATGCACACCATCATGCCGCCGGGTATGTCGGTTGACGCTTTGACTCTAGCCGCTGAGATCATCAATCAGCTTTGGCCAGCCCCCAGCGCATGAAGCTTGCCAAGCGCCTCGACCCGTTCCGAGGATTCTTGCGCCAAACATCCCAATTCCAAGTTCCACGATGGCCATGCGCGCCAACGATTACTTCTACGGTACTTTCCTAGCTGCGATGCTCTCGCTGCCGTGTAAACTACGCCTCGCACCATTGACGCATTCTAAATTTGCCGTTTATCGCCTGAGGTAAGCCCAGAATGGGAGACAAGATCGCCCTAGTTACGGCCGTCGAGAAGTACAGCCACAAAACGATTTCAGCGGTCGTTTATGCGGAAGCCGATGCGAAGAGCTTTGCATCTGCCATCGCATTGCACGGCTATCAGGCCCACGAACTCGCTCCTAGTTCGAAGGCCACAAAGACCAGCATTGAATCCAATCTCCGCAGGCAGCTGAAACGGCTCAGGGCCGACGACGAATTTATATTCTATTACGCCGGCCACGGTTTCTCAGAGAACGGCCACAACTACATTACCGCTCACGATACTGACCCGGGCGACTTGGAAGGAACCAGTGTTCGTCTCCAGTGGATTTTCGATCTGATCGATGAGAGCGCATGCGAACGCGTGGTACTGTTCTTGGATTCTTGCGAAAGCGGAATTACAAAACTGGTAAAGCGAAGAGGACTGTACTCCGCCATGTCTGAGGCAGAACTCGACAAATTCTTTCGCGAGGCGGAATACCGGGTTTGTTTCTCGGCGTGCAAGACGTCCGAATCCTCTTACCCATCTGCCGCTTTAGAGCACGGAATCTGGACATATCACGTAATTGAAGCTCTCCGAGGCAATGCGCCGAGAGCGCTCGAGGAGAAGCACCGACTTACCGCGAGGTCATTGCAAGATTATCTCTCCAAGGAAGTCCCGTTAACGCTCCGAAAGACGTATTCGGCCCCTTTCGTACAGACACCCTGGAAATATGGCGGCGAAAGTCGGAATTTCCAGATAGCTGATTTGGCTGAAATCCTGAAGCAACGCACCGCCATGCCTCCAGGCTACCAACAATTGAAGAGGACGCTCTTGCGTGAGGCTACTGCAATCGACGTCCGTTCCCTCAGTGGCTTCAGGAAAGGCGTGCATAATGTCCCGGATTACATTTCGCCCGCGACGCAAGACTTTGTGGTTTCTACGTCAAAGAGCGAAGTCCAGAAGGAATTCGAAGCGATCTTCGCTTCCATAAGGGAAAACCTGAAGTACAAGCCTCGAGAATTGATTTCCGAGGACGCTGGCCTTATCACCCCAGACTTTGAATACACCGTCTATGCCAAACAAAACGAAGCTGCCCCCTCGGAAGCGTTGATCATCGAAGAACTCACGAACATCAAACCGAGCATTATCAAGAAACCGGAGTTCAACAGCGTGTTCGACGGCCGATTCACCGAACTCATCTTTCAATTTGATAAGAAAATTGATATTCGTGTCCTTATCGATCAGCTGGCGGAGTTGGACGCGTCGGACGTCGGACTTGACTATAACTCTAGCCGGAAGTCGTGTGAGCTCTCCATCGCCGGATCAGAGCTGAGGCTCCGATTCGAGCCGAAAGAATTGACCGTGGTTAGCGAACGTGGCAGGAGTCCGCTTGAATTGATGGACGCTTTTATCGAAACGCAGAAAATGATTGCCGGAACTGTGGTCGCGCCTGCACTGAAGGCTTGATATCGGTCTAACCGTACGTCCGATTACCCCAAGAGGGCCTTCAGTTCCTGAAGTTCATTTCTATAGTCGGCCTTATAACGCGCAAATGGATTGGACATGCTGCTCCAGGTTTTACACCAAGCCTGTATGTCCCATCCGGCCTCCACTAGGTCAGAAGTGGCAAAAACAAACTCCAAAGTTTGCGTGAAGAAGGTAACGGCGTCGAAATTTGCGTTGTAGTCAAAACTCGCCTCGCTACCGTGGACGTAAAAATTACGACAGTTCACCGCCTCGTCGGTCACCAGTTTGAGATCCGAAAAGCCACTACCGATCGCTTTCAGGATGAAGTCAGCTCTGTGCCGGACTTTACGTTTGAGAGTAGCCTTTCCAACTCGGCCCAAAGCGTTAAGAACGCTATCGCGTTCCGGTGTTCGAGGCAGCTGCCGAAACGCTCTGACGCTCGCTTCTTTAGCATCTTGAACCTCTTTCGAGATCGCCACGTCCGAGGGCACGGCTGACGGCGGAAGGATGTCAAACATGTTGGCAGCACCAATCAACCGGTCTATGTCGTAAGCGTTTTGCTTGGCTAAGCAATTTGAAAAGCGCGTTCGCGCATCCCGCCACGAATCGTCCCTGTCAAGCCAAGCCGCTAGGACGCGACAGAAGTCGTCCCGCTGCCGAACGGGATCTAACAATACATCAGCCGGGTGTGGCCCTTTCGTTCCGGGCCTCTGCTCCCGTTTCGGTTGCATGCTCCAATAAACGTCGAGAGTGACAGGTCCCTGCTGAGCGGATTCGACAGTGAGGTTTATGGCTACGAGGTTCTGAGGTCGCCCTGCGAGGGTCTCCAAGAATCTCAGCAGTGTAGTCAGATGGTGAATCGATTGATCGAAAACAATTGGAGCCGGAAACTCAATCGTCAGGACGATCGTGTTTTTCAGGCCTACACCGTCTGGCCCACCCCAATTCATGTCTATTGGGTTGTGGGAGGCTGACACTCTTCCGATCGGAGTGTCGGCCGCGAATATTTCGTTCTTGCCCGTGAAATAAAGAATACGCGGCGCGGGGCCTGTCTCGATGGTCCTTCCGGCGACTTTACTGTTGGCAGATGCAATCTGATCAATAAACGGCTTCGAATCAAGCAGAATTCCAAACGCGTCGAAGTCATAAAATAGCGTGGTTGCGTCGTCGACGACAAAATGGAGTTTAGTGATTGCCTTCTCGTCAGGTGCAAGGAACCGGTCGCCATAAACAACGAAATGGGGAAATACATTCGCAAAATAATAGTCCTCGCCGGGCCTGCCACCGTGAACAGGAACGAGCGGTGTTAGGCAATTAAGGAGCGAGACCTTCGTCAAATCGTGCAGGACGCCGGTGATGTAGTGATGGGGTGCGGCGTGTGTTTCAAACTCCTGTCGATCGTATAGGTACAGTAAGGTTTCCGCTCCGGCGAAAGTAAGCTCCCCGTAGATTTCTTTTCCTGGAGCGAGAGTGAATTGTCCTGCATTCTTGGACTTTCGAGGGTCATCCACGTTGCGCCCTTACCGTTAACCTAGCGTGCTCAGTGCAGCTGCAAATTTCGCAGCAACAGCACTGAAGCCCGGTTCGGTCGGATGCAGCTCATTGTCCCACCAAGCCTTGTAAGCGTCATTCTTCAGATCGACGGAAAGTGTATTTCTCAGATCTACATAATGCATGTAGGCGAAGGATGGATCTTTCGCCAGCGCAGCAAGCATCGCATTGAAGCGATCGATCAACACACGCAGCAGCGCAATGTTGCTTTCGAGATCGACAAAGAGCTTTTCACGAAGTCCTGGTTGTAGCCAGGGACCTGCCAGAAATCCCAAGAAGCCTCTCCCGTCCGGCACCGGATAATCGTAGCCATGCACCAGCACGGGAATCGTTTTGCCGAGCTGGGCTTGGCAGAGCGCGTCGATTTGGGACAGCATATACTTGAATGCCGTTAGGAGCCGTTGGTTTAAGACTCCGTCCACGATTTCATCGTTCCAGCCATGAATGGCAGACGTCGCATTGTTTAGGAGCATCCCAAACTCTTTTCCTGCGATGTCATCTCCTCCGCCGGATAGTAAGACAGCTTTGGGAACGGCGCCGTGTGCTGTTACTTTCTCTAGGCAACGAGCCACTTTGTCGAGCTGCCCGCCTTGATACGCCATGGCCTCGATCGGATCACCGTGATGCGCGCTGGACTCAACGTTGTAGCCATGCTCGTCCTCCAATAAATCGAGGACGTCCCTGTGCAACGGGTAATCGAACCAGGAATCGCCAGCCGCAACCAAAAACCCGGCGGTTTGCACGTTCGCAGTGGTCGTAACTTCTTGAGTCGCGGCAACCTCTTCCGTCAATTCGAATCGCGAGCGATGTTCAGCAAGCGCCTTTGCACGTGTCTCTCGTGCCGCGGCTCTTCTCGCCAGGGTCTGCTCGGCGCTTTTCCGACCGAAAGCGATCGCGTTCGCGGTAACCTCATTTGTGGTCATGGATATCCTCACTGATGCTGAGCGGTTGCAAAGGTAAACTTACGTTACGTTCGTTTCTCAAAACAAGGAGCAAATCCCGATGTTCTCGTATTGGGCGTACATTCTCGTGGGCGCGAACGACACGGGCAAGACTCACTTTCAACGATCGCTGATCCGGCATCTTTGCGATATCCGGTACGGCCGTCTTCCTATTAATGTCGTCAATGAGGTCAACCATCCGCGTGCGCCGAAGAGCCTCAGGACGATCTTCACGATGAATCGTAGCTATCAGGAAAAAATCTCGCTCTACAAGTCCGTCGAACGGTTCTTTGCGAAGAAACAGTTTTTCAAGGATGCCGATGTGTGCATACTCTCTTCGCATTTATCGTCGGACGATATCTCCGAAATGATTACTCAGGTGAAAATCCGCTGCTATAACGTGGCTGGAGTGTTTTGGAGCAATTCGTACAGTGGCCGAACCGCGGACATTGCTCTGCCGCAGTGGGACGAAAAGCTCTGGATTGAGAATCCGATTCGGCCAGCAGCTGACGTAGAAACTCAGATCGACCGTCTAGCCGATCATTTTTCACAATTCCTGATCGCACGAGCACAGACGCAGTGACCTGGCGCCGCCCAACTCCGAGGGTAAATGCGCGTTGGCGCCACAGGGGAGTAAAACAACGAATGTCATCAACGCTCCGCGGCGAGCCGGTCAAACCCAGTACTATCTATGTCAACGGTGTCCACCCCTTGGCAGTCCTTGGCCCGTACATTTGCCAGTCCACTGGATCGCGCCGTTTTGATTCTCGGCCGACAAAATTGACGATGTGTAAGTAACTTTCCAGAAACACGGAATCAGCTTGGCCGGAGTCCCATTTTCCGATTTTCTGTTCTGGATTGATGATTCCCCGATCAAGAATAACCAGCCTGTCGACGCAATCCTGCGTAGCGCCCGCCGACTTGGCTGCTGCTTCCAAGCGCAAATATTCCTTGCCTGCCCATTTATCATCGTTCGCTAAGTTTGAGGTATACCCAAATATGAGGTACAGGCACCTGTCACGGTCGTCTTTTGCACTCGAGCCGCGTTTGCGAGCAGCAATGAAAGGGCGCTTGAAGGGCTGGAGTGCCCGAACCTTCCTTGCCGCTTTGTACGAGGCATCCAACTCATCTTGGGTAACCGTCGTTTTCACTTCTATGACGCAGTACAGTGCTTCACATGGCAAAAGGAGATTTTCGTTTCCGGTGTGGATCGGAGCGCAGTGTGCCTGGTCATAGATGATGAAATCCAATTGTCCGGTTCTCGTGTCTCGAAAGTCGATTGCTTCACCCTTTCCCACACCGAAGGTTGTCGGAAGCCTATCCCGAAAAAACGCGGCCAATGAAGCGGCACGTTCGTCGCCGCGAATTCCTCTATGTTTGAAGTCTGCCGCGTCCAGACTCTCCAATAGCAGTCGCTGCTTCGCTTTCTCCATCACTGAGCGAAAAACGTCGCTGGCAGATTTTGTCCCTCTCGGCATGGTTGCTCCATAATACAGACAGAATTGAAGATCCAGAATCACTTGAAAGAGTTTCACCACCGACAGCCTGTGCATAAACAACGAATTTCGCCAAATCCTACGCATAACTGTTCACCATACGAGCGATTCGGTATACACTTCCGCTTGCCTCTCCTCACCATGAGTGCCACTCTCTTTCTATGAGTACTGCGCGACATTTGATCGCTCTCCTGCGGAATCACGTTCAAGGGGATGAGCAGGAGTTCCTTTCTGTGGCCATGGAACTGGCAGCGCGTGAAGCGCGTCTTGGACATATGCGAGTTGCGGAACAAATTCGCGAACTGGTTGACCAAGCGCGTTCGCGTGGATCCAAGTTCGAAAAACGGCCTGGTTCGGTGGTTGTCCTTCAGCCGAAGGGAGAAATTGCAAATCTCCTTTCCGTGCAGCAACCGACCATTCGGCTGGCCAGCATGGTGCTTTCCGAAGCGCTCGAAAAACGGCTACGCAGAACACTTTTAGAACAGAGGCAAAACACAAAGCTTCGACACCACAATCTTCGCGCGAGGCGAAAATTACTATTCGTCGGACCGCCGGGAACGGGAAAGACGATGACCGCCGCGGCTCTCGCCGGTGAACTGCACCTTCCTTTATTTACGATACTGCTCGAAGGAGTTATCACGAAGTTTATGGGAGAGACCGCAGCCAAACTTCGGATGATCTTTGAGGCGATGACGATCGAAAAGGGCGTATACCTCTTTGACGAGTTTGACGCCCTGGGAGCGCGCCGAACGCAGACCAATGACGTCGGAGAAATTCGGCGAGTCCTGAACTCCTTTCTTCAACTGCTGGAGAAGGATGACTCCGATAGCATCGTCATTGCCGCAACGAACCATCCTGATCTCTTGGACCGAGCCCTGTTCCGCCGATTCGACGACGTCATCGAATACGCCGTTCCTCAACAGGAAACCGCAACAAAAATCATGCGGTCCCGCTTGGCGCAATTCAATGCGGACGCGGTCGATTGGTCACAGGTTTCCCGAGATGTCTCCGGGCTAAGCCAAGGCGAACTAGTAAGAGCCAGCGACGAAGCCGCGAAGCACGCGATCCTCCAAGGGACCGACCGGATTACGACCGAGGAACTCTTGGTCGCCCTGAATGAACGCAAACACACAGCATGCTAAGAGGATAATCGAGGCTTGGCGTTATGCCTGAGCTTCCCCGCGAACATCCCCATATTCATCTTGGGAATACCGGCCGTTCCGAACGTTACCGGACCAGGCAACGCGCGCAAACTCCCCCGCCTCCGGCACGAGACCGCGAGGCTCACGCTCGGGTGTTGCTCGAAAAGCTGAATCACGCGCTTGCCGGCGCTCGTACACGAGCCGAGGCCCGAGGCGACGCGGTCTCGCGGGGATTCCACCTGCAATTTGAACTCGTTCCCGGAAGTGAGGAATTCGTTCGAAACCTCGAAAATCGAACCCGCGGAATCGAACTTCTCTCCGTCAAACGCGGGCCAGAGGAAAATGCACCTACCATTGCGACGGTCTTTGTCCCTGACCGTGCCGCCAACTACTTTCTCGGCAAGCTCGAAGCGTATCAATCGCAAGTCACGCGTGCGGGACGACCGCGCCATGAAAGCCTCGTGAATCGCATCGAGACGATTGATCTCGCCGTGATACGACAATTTTTTACGGACGACGAAAACCTGCTGCCCGTGGAAAACCAAAGAATATGGTGGGAGATGTGGCTTCGCGCCGGATTGCGCGACCAATTCCAAGCTGCCGCAGCCAGATTGGAAATCCGCACAAAACTGGATGAGGTCATTGAGTTTCCAGAGCGGGAAGTTGTACTCGTTTTCTCCGACCTCGTCACCCTCGGAAGGCTTCTCACAACTACGGATTCCATTGCGGAAATTCGCCTCGCCAAGGATACGCCGGCGATGTTTCTTGAGATGCGGAACATCGAACAACGAGAGTGGGTCGATAATCTTAGGGGACGACTTCGGGCACCGGCCGAGAATGCCGTGGCCGTTTGCCTGCTCGACAGCGGAATTACCCATACCCATCCGCTGTTGGCGATCGGCATCGCGGCCGCCGACGTTCACACCTACGATCCCACTTGGGGTACAGGAGACAGCGCCTTCTGGCGAGGGCACGGAACGGCAATGGGCGGAGTAGCGTTGTTGGGAGACCTGCAACGAGCTCTCTCGCACAATTCGCCGATCTCTCTCGAACATCGCTTGGAATCGGTCAAAATGCTCCATCCTCAAGGAGATCAGCATGACCCAAAACTCTATGGAGCCGTCACCGCTGAATGCGTTTCTCGTGTCGAGATCACTGCTCCACGCCGGCCACGTGCCGTTTGCCTCCCCGTCACTTCCGACTTCCAAGTTCGCCGTGGTCGGCCTTCTTCCTGGTCTGCGGCGATCGATAGATTAAGTTTCGGCGATGACACGGCGCGGCGTTTGTTTCTGATCTCGGCTGGCAATGTGCAGCCCGGCGACATCCCGACGACCAACTATCTGGACCGTACGGATATCGAGTCCGTATTGAGTCCGGCGCAAAGTTGGAACGCTCTCACTGTGGGCGCATTCACGGAAAAAACAAACATTAGCGATCCCACCTTCGAAGGTTGGTCTGCACTCGCATCAACCGGAGATTTATCGCCTACGAGCCGCACGTCACTGACTTGGGAGCGCCAATGGCCGATTAAGCCCGACATTGTTTGCGAGGGCGGGAATTGGGCGACGGACGGCGTTACGGTTGATTGTCCGGACGATTTGGGAATGCTTACCACCCACTTTGAACCAAACGTGCAGCAGTTCGACATCATCGGCGAAACCAGCGGTGCCACTGCTGGTGCCGCCAACCTTGCGGGGCGAATACTTTCCGCGCGTCCCACCTTGTGGCCTGAAACGGTGCGCGGGCTCATCGCCCACTCCGCTGAGTGGACTTCGGCGATGCGGGCCCATCTGAATCCAGGTCCCACTCGCCCTGAAAAGCTCGCGTTTCTTCGACGCTATGGCTATGGCGTTCCCGATTATGGGCGCGCAGTCCTTAGCGCACTCAACGACGCCACCATGATCGTTGAAGATCGTCTGCGTCCGTTTTTTCGGGATGCTCGCGGCGGGATCAAGACCCGTGACATGCATCTTCACGCTCTTCCTTGGCCTAACGCCGAGCTGGAAGCTCTCGGAGAAACGGAAGTCGAACTTCGCGTCACGCTCTCCTATTTCATCGAGCCCAACCCGGGCGAGAGGGGCTGGACTCGTAAGCATCGCTACGCTTCCCACGGCCTCCGTTTTGCAGTAAAGAGAAGCTTGGAGGACCTCGCCGTCTTCCGGGCGCGCATCAACGGAGCGATCGAAATGGAGGAGCAGGGCGTTCAACAAGACACTGGCGCGGACGACTGGTTCTTGGGTTCCGTTCGCAATGCAGGCTCTGTACACTCGGATCATTGGTATGGCACGGCCGCGGAACTCGCTCGCAGGGACGCCATCGCGATCTACCCGGTAGGCGGGTGGTGGAAGGAAAAACCATTTCACAAACGCTATGACACCGATGTCCGGTATGCTCTTCTCGTTTCAATTCGAGCGGCCGCCGCAGAGATCGACATTTACACGCCCATTCAAGCGGCAATCCCAGTGGTCATTCCGATCGAACGATAAGCGTGAACGACAAACAGCGAGAATTTCTTCCGGGTATCCGCGGCGAAACTCCTCGCTCGGACGAACGGTTTCTGTAGACTCGCCGCCCAGATGCGTTTACGGTGCAGTCGACGCGGAACCTTTAAGCGCTCTCCGCGCTCTTTCTTCCAGATACTTTTTCGTTTTCCGTGATTCTCCATACTGTTCTTTCAATCGGTTCCACACCGAGTCGGTAACCTCGTCCGACACGAAGATAGGATGTTGCGCGTTTTTGTGGAAACAATTCGCTCTCATCTCCGGCGGCACGAGCCGACCGACGCTCAGGATGAATGCGGCTCCGGGCACGTTAAGCAGAAACGTCCGCCACCGTCCATGTTCTGCTTCCACCGGGCCGTGCAGGCCAGCCAGAGCCTTGTCCGGCCGCGAAAGGACGACACCGAGGCTCACGTTTCTGGGGAAACCATCCTCCCCGCGCAAATACAACCGGAACGCTTCGGCATAGGGGCCAAGCTCAATCAGCGGGTCTGTTTCGCCGCCCTTCCACGAATGCACCGCGGCTTTCCAATAAATCCCGAGCGCAAAGTGCGTCAACTTCTTAAACTCTATCTCCGTATTCTGCGCCGCGAAATAGAGTCCGCCTGTCTCGCGCTCATACTCTGGTGGAAGTTTTCTCACCATTTCGTATAAAGGAAATCCAACTTTGCGGCTAAAAAGTTTTGGAATCGTCCATGTCTCGCCGCCTTTGTTTAGGATGTCTTCGCACTCAGGGCAAAGGAGCGGATGCTGTAGTTGCCGGTCCGTATGCAGCACGATGCCATGGCCGACCAGCAACGAGCTAAAACCGGGCTCGCTTCCGTAGAGCGCGGCCGGGTAAAGATGGCTTGAGACGACGTTCTTTGTGGCAAGGCACATCGGACATTTTTGTATTGGCACGGCCCACCCGCGATTGAACTGATTTTGCCGCGATTCTATGGATGGAACATTTCTGCCATCGATGCCCCCGGCCTATTCTCTACGGGTGTCATCTATGAGTGAGGGGATTATCAGACCTTCGCTCTTTCGTGTCGGATGACGGCAATGTGCCAAACAAGTCCATCTGCAGCGGGGTCCTTCGTTCGACAAGTTCCGCCGGAAGTCGGCGCGCCGGGTTAAATGGCGAAAGCACTACCATTGCGTAGTGTTTGGAATTCGCAGGCGCAATGCGAATCTTGATATCGAACTTCCGCGTTCCTCGCGCAGCCCAGATTTCCGTCAATTCGCGGCGCTCCAATAGGCAAATCCTTGCCAATTCCTCAAAGGTCGTTGTATCGGATTTCACGAGCCATCGTTTTCTGAACCACGAGCCTGCGCCTGCCCACCAGTTTGCCACTGGCCAAGGGGTCTTTAGGTTCCACAGTGACGAAACGAGCCGGTGTCCGCTAAACAGCTTTGAAAACTTAACCGCTGCGGCATGCACGGAGACTCGGAACTCGTCTGCAATCCCAAGAATGTCGCTCGGCCGAACATCGGATGAAAAGTCTCTCTGTCTGAGTATTTCGGTTGGGAGGAGAAATTCTTCCGCAAACGCATTGCATAACCGCTCTTCTCGTTCATCCTGAAACTCCGATGTGGGCAGTCCATTTCGGCGATACCGTACCAAGTACGAATCCCTAATTCCGCCTTTCTTTGCGGTCCTCATAAAAATGACGTGGGCAAGTTCGTGGCTAAGAGTGAAACGTCGCCGAACGATGGGACTTCGGGAGGAAATGAACACACGATAATCGCTACCAATGCTTTCGACATATCCGTCGATACCTTTCAGGTCCATTTCGTGGACTCTGACGCCGAGATGGTCCGCCAGCAGGAACGGATCGTACGGCCCTCCGCGAGGAAACAAGTCACGGTGAAAACAGTGTGCCCAGTCCTGGACGGCATTCAGGTAAGCAAAATAACGGAAATCCGTCATTACTGACCTCGCGTTACTTTTGGCTGGTGAAGATCGTAATCCACTCAGTGACACTTCGGGCCGCTTGGGTTTTCGCTGGCCTTCCTACTTCAACGCGCGAGCGTTCCAATACAAAACGATTCCATTCTTGACACAGCAGTTTGTCGGACACGCGGAGCGTGGAGCGCGGCTTCGCGGCAATCTGGGCTTGAGCCATAATCGCGTTTTTCAACGAAGTGATCTCCACGTCGTCGCGCGCCGCCAACATCTCTTCTCCACGGACCGACTGCTGCCCTATTTGTGCTTGCTCCAGGTGAAAGCGCAGCTTCCACGCTAGCAGCGGATCGAATATCGCAGCGGTCGTCGCTTGAACAATCACGTTCGTTCCCGAAGCAGCCCCGAGGTTCATCAACTCGACCACATCGGCCGCTTTTGCCACGCCCCCGGTCGCGAGGATCTCGAACTCGAGTCCCAACTCGCTGCGCAGTTCGAGGGCGGCCTTGACACATGCGACCGTTAAACTATACGTGCAAGGTCCAGACAAGCCGCCGTGGTCTCGCCCCTTGAATGCTGGGATTTTGTATCCGCCATTTTCTTCTATCTCGAAGGGCCGGACCCGGATCGTATTACGCAAAGCGATGGCTTGCACTGTTCCGCCGCTCGCTTTCAGAGTTTCTCGCAGAACCTCTTTCCTCATGTGGGGAAGTTTAATTACCAGCGGAGTTCCGCTGACTTTGAGAATCTCCGCCGCCGTTTCACACAGCCGTTTGACCAAGAGTGGGTCAGCATAAATATCTGCTCGTCCCCTAAGGTTGGGGCAAGAAAGGTTCAGTTCTATAAACGGCGGCGCGCATTCTGAAGCGCGGGCAACCACGGAGGACAAATCGGCGACCAGGCTCGATTCATCATCCCCATCGGCCACCACACTGATGCCGACACATTTCCCGCCTCGCAGCGCCGCAATTCTCTCGTAGATGTTGCGCCAATCGCTTGGATTTTCGGATGGAATGCCGAGGGAATTTACGAGGTTAGGAATGAAGCCCGCAATTCCCGTGCGCGTAAATTTGACCTCCACTTCGGGAGGCTCTTCCTGTCTATATTGCGATAGGTCGGGCGCTGTTTTCACGTACCCGATTTGCGGGGGAGCATATGGACTACGCTGCTCATTTCTCCGCGTCTTGAAGGTACTGAGGCCGTAACCAAGCCCCAGCATGAGATTCATCCATTCCTCGCTGGCGGTAAGCGGTGATGCCGAAAGACCCAGGGGCGTGTCCAGCAGCATCCCGCAGAATTTCGCAGGCACCAGCGGCGGGCGTTGAACAACAGTCAGCCAGCTGAAATCCGGCAAGTCGGATTTTAAGTTGAGCTCATAACTCGACTCGGTCGTGAGAGTGTAAATGGGGGAAAAACTTTGAAACCGACTAGTGTCTATGCCGTTTTTCAGTGCACACCGAATTACCCAGCCCACGTCCTGGGGGTGCGTGGGCTCGCCGTCCTGCAACCAGCGTTTAACGGTGTGAACGTCGTGAGCCAGCTTCGTTGCAAGCGCCCGCTTGCCTACACGTTCAGCCACGGCCTGTGCGAGGCCCTTAAAATCAATGATGAAACGGCGCCACTGGCTCAAGAAGCACCACAATCCTAACTCGACATGATACCAGCCAAGGCGGAGGAGCTGGCAAGAGGGAGGGCTGTAGGTCGCGATTCACCGGGGCCACACCAGGTGACTGACTTCCGTCCGGCGACACTCTCGGCAAAAACCGGGGCTCATAGTTTCATTGCCATGAAGGCGGCCGTTGTTATCGACGCCGCCCAACTGACGGCATTTCAGGAGGATGCATGTCCAAATATCTGGTGCGAGTAGAACTCCACGGCGCGACCTGGGACGACTATGAAACACTACACGCGGAGATGTCGGGCAGGGGCTTCTCGCGCGAGGTGCGAAGCGATGACGGTTGCACGTACCAACTGCCAACCGCCGAGTACATCATTCACACCTCGAACGGTTTGGAAGACGTGCGCGCTCTCGCTGCCGCAGCTGCAAAAACAACCGGCCGCAAATTCGGGGTGATCGTCGCGGAGTACTCCCGCAGCGCCTGGGTCGGTCTAGCGTACGCCTGAACGCCCGGCGGAAATGCGTTTCCGAGCCCCGCGGAGCGCGCATTACGCTTATGCGGCAGTCGCGAGTTAATAGTCATACGCGCCAGAGTACGGAAGGAGTGTTTCGCCATGCAGAACCCTATGGAAGTCTTGGCAATCCGTGCGTTGCTCAAAAAAGATGGTTGCGCTGATATCCACTTTGAATTGGTGCGCAACTCCGCATTTGATTTCACAATGATCGAGAATGGGAAGATCACCGGAGTGTTCTGGAGAACGGTTTCACCGCACCAGGCGATGAGGAGTGATGCACCCATGACTCTTCGCGACGCTTGGCAGGCGTGTCTCTCCAAGCGCTATCCAGGTTATCTCGCGACCTCTTGTGAGGAAGCCCTTCAAACGTGGACGAAGTAAGTCCGGAACGGATTCGAGCCTGGATGTTCTAGGGGAGACAGAAAATGACAATCAAAGACTTCGAGGCGCACGTAACGAAGAAAGTCCCGACGCAAGTCAAGTTCAGGACGCGCGAAGGAGAGAAGGTTCGATTTACCGCCCAAAAGCCGACTCGCGTCAAAACACACGTTCATTTCAAGACGTGCGATCGGAAGCGCGGATAAAAGGGGGAAGCAATGAACGTCAGATGCCCAACTTGCCAAGGAACTGTAGGAGAGCAAATCGGCGGGAAGCTGGGTTTGGGATTGGCGGCTGCGCTGTTGGGGAGCCGCGTGAATCCCGCAGCCTCTTTCTTGTTCGGATTACTGGGTGCAATGATCGGCCACCGCTACATTGATGCAGCAATTCGAACCTGCCCGCAATGCGGAACTGTTCTCCGAATAGTCGGGCAATTGCCAACATAGCCCGTAGTTCATTGGCCACTGCCTTGGTGGCCTATCCGACAGCAAAAAATCGCCAGAGCGATCACCAAAATGATCATCGACGCAAAGTTCATCCAAACATACGGCCAAAGGTCCTCTCGCCTCCCCCGCGCTCGCCGCGCCTCCCGGACGCTGAGCGGAACCCACTTTTCCAAATCAGCGCCGTTGCCTCCGCCGTCTTTTCCGTCCACTCTCCACTCTCCGCACGCCGCTGCATCTTTGTTCATAGGGTCCGCTCCACCCCCAAACTACCACGTTGAAATTCTCGGTTCGGTGCTTTTCACATGCTGTCCGCAATTCCGGACACCATCGCGCGAAGACTGATGAAACATTTGATGCGAACCGGCTAGATGGCAATCGCCGCAGAAGAATGCCAAATGATGGTCGGGTTGGAAAACGTCAGAAAATCAGCCATGCCTATCGGAATCTGCAAGCTTTGCGAGCTCACGAAAGACTTGAAAGACAGCCATCTTCTGCCGCGGTCACTTTACAAGAAATCCCGCGGCTCGGGAACCAAGGGGAACCAAGACCCGCTGCTCGTCACAAAGGATGCCACAAAGCAGTCGTCGTACCAGATCACGGATTACGTGTTCTGTGGGGACTGCGAACACCGGCTGAACGTCAACGGCGAAGATTACGTGTTACGCCTCGTCGCCAAGCAAAACTTGGACTTCCCGCTCCTCGACTCATTGCGAGCGGCGCCGGTGACAGTGAAGCATGCGCACGGGGAAACATATTCCGCAGCGGACACTCCGGGCATCGACAGAGACAAGATCGCTTACTTCGGGATAAGTGTTTTTTGGCGGGCGTCCATCCACACGTGGGAGCTGGAAGACGGCGAGAAAGTGAAAATCGATCTCGGCCCGAAATATAACGAGGAGCTGCGCCAGTACCTTATGGGAATGACCCCGGTCCCGAAGAACGCGTCGTTGCAGCTCGTCGTGTGCTCGGACCCGTTAAATCGTGGACTATTTTTTGCGCCGGCCGAAAATCAGAAGATCAGGGACCGCACGTTCATTTTCGTTGCGCGCGGTATGCAGTTCTACTTCCGGGTGAGCAATACTCTGGAGGATTCCCAAAAGCGCCTTTCGATTGTGAACAGCGTCGAGCGTTTCATCACCGTAAAGGATTGCGGCAAGCATTCGGTTTGGCTTAAGCCCGATTAACGCACGCCCGGATTCCCTGCCGGTTACTGCGGAAGCAGCGCTGCCAAGGTCGCGGCAAAATCTTTCGATTGCCGCAGCTCCGCGTGAATCCTCGCGAGTTCCTTGGCGGAAAGCCTTCCGCAACGCTGGCGAGTCGTGGCGTCATAGATGTCGCCTGTGAGCGCGTCCAGTTTTACGTACTTTTCATAATCGTGAGCGTGTAGCGCCGAAGGCCACCCGTCCGGATCGGATTTGTGAAACTTCCATATGTAGCCGCTGCCTTTGACAAGCTTCTCGTTCAGCGTCCGGGGAACGGGATACGCTTCTGCGATTTCCGTTTCGTCGGTCTCAATTGTTAACGCGACGATTGCCTGAGCTTTGTGTTTGGCCAGACGCGAAAGTCCGTTGGCGAAGGACTCCAGCGGTAGGATCCATTCCTCTGGCGTGGATTCATAGGTGAGGTTCAGATTCACCTTCACTTTGCCGTTTTCGAAGTCGTACCGTCCCACGACGCGTCCCTCATAGAGTATTTCGTGTGTCTCTAAGTCATATCCAAGCGGCATGGAATCTCCCTCCGGCCCCTGCAGCCGCACCTAGCTTTGCCCTGCCGACGCAGCCTGGGTATTCGTTGCGACGCGCCGTTTTTCGTACCATTCCCGCACTTCGCGAATGCTGATATCCACGGCGGCCTTAGCCAAAACCGCATCTGCCGCGGAAAACTGAATGTTTTCGCGGATCTCGCGTCCAGGGTGAACCAGGTTTCGATAGCGTTTTACAGCGTGGCTGAGGCGGTCGTGCCTGAAGATCTTGGCAGTCACGGCTGCATTGATGAGTTCGTCCAACGTACGTTTCGTCGCTTCTTCCAGGTCCCATTTGCCGCTCGTCACAATGGCGTCCAGCACCAGCCCTTCAAGAATGCTTCCGGACAGCACCAGAACAGCTTTCGTTGCCGTCTCCGGATCGAGCCGCTGCAATTCCGCATAGTCCCGTTCGAGAATGAGTTTCAGTGCGCTGTTCTTCAAGAACGCGAAGTCGGCTTGTCTTGCCTCTGCCGTCGCAGGAGCCGACGGCGCGACAGCTCGCTGCACTTGCTCGACAACCGCAATTCTAAGGTCGTCCAAAAAATCAAACGTCAACTTCCGACCGCGAACTTCTACATCCGAGATCATCGGGGAAACTTCGGCGGCCGAAAAACCCGTAGTCTGCGCCAGGGACGAGGCAAGCCCTTTGGCGCCTGAGAGTTCTTTCTCCCACACTTCATGCCATTTGCCCTTCAGCCATGCTTCTCGAAACGGCACGATCCCCAGTTCGGTCTTTTGCGCCGGCTCAACGTAGCTCTGGAGGAACGCAGGCTTCAACGAAGCGAGCCGCGCATAGACCTCGTCGCTCACCGCCCGGACAAAACTGCTTGATCGGGCGAGCCCCTTGACGGCAAATTGCTCGCGCAAGTTCGCGATTCCCACGCCGGTCAGGTCCTCGTACACATGTTTGCTCACGCGCTCGAAACGCAAGTTTCCCAATTCTTCGAGCTTGGCGGATTCCTGGGCGGTGTCTCTTCCGCGCGTAGTCAGATTGATTTTCGCGATGTCCGTCCAGATGTCGCCCTCCTGCTGATAAATGCAGTCTACAAACTGTTCTTCATACAGGCCCCGGACAGCTAGCACCCATCGTTCCTTGGCGACGCTTGCCACACCACCCAGAGAATCGAGAAGCGCCGTCAGGCTCATCGATTGCGGATAGCTCTTGTTCAGTGTCCGCAGGATTCGCTCGGCAAGTTCCGCTTCATATGCGCTCATGTCGCACTCCCATCAGCAAGTCGGGATCACAGCCACTTCATCCGCGGTTATATGCCAACCCGCAAACCGTGCCGCGTACGCTTGCTCTTCCGCCAGAATACGCGAACACGCCTCGATACGCCCAATGGAACTGCCCTACGCAACCCACTGAAACCATGTGCCAACGCGCCCTAAACCTGCGCGTCTCGCGTCGCGCACTCCACCGGCGGTTCCCGCCGCCCAAAACCTCTCCTCGGCTTTGGGAATGCCCTTCCTGCTGAAAGGCTGCGCTGCGCCACCCGCTCGTCCTGTCAAGGCCGTCCGCTTCGCTCCCGTAAACGCAAACACCGCGGCCTTGACAGCGCGTGCGTCGCAGCGCCGGAAGTCTCGCAGAAAGGGCATTTGTTTTTCATGCACCGCTCCGCGTTGCCTGGAAAGCAAAGACCAAAATCGAGGAGCGAACAATGCAACCAGAACGAGCAGATTTATATTTTCGGCAAGGCAGTTCCGACAAGGTGTATCACTTGCAGTTGGAGACCGCAGAAGACCGATGGTCTGTCCAAGCGCAGTGGGGGCGGCGTGGTTCCGCCTTGCAGAGCGACGTGAAGGTCAGTGGCGCGAGCTACGTGGAAGCCAAGCGCGTGTACGACCGCCTCCTGAGAGAAAAAGTGGGGAAGGGCTATCAAATCTCGGAAGCGAGCGCGAATGGCGATGCGGCGATCTCCGTTGGGCTGCCCACGAAAGAACATTCCGGTCACACGCCGGAATTGTTGACACCCATCGACGAGCCGGAGGCCTTGCGATTGGCGGATGATGTTTCTTGGTGGTTCCAGCAGAAATTCGACGGGCGGCGGCTCGCCGTACAAAAAGCCGATGGAAGATATTCCGGCATCAACAAACTTGGGCAAATCATTCCCATCGATTCGCGGCTAACTGAATCCCTCGATCTCGTGGAAGCGCCGGATTTTCTGGCGGATGGCGAAATTACCGATTCGCACTTCTACCTGTGGGACTTACTCGCCGTGAACGGCTCCGACCTGCGCATCCAGCCCTATGAAATTCGCTACGTCCACCTCACGCGAATCTTTCGCGGCGTCCACCAGACCATTCGAGTTTGCGAGACAGCGATGACGCCGAAAGCCAAACGCGCCTTTGTAAAAGCGATGCACGAGGCGAACGCCGAAGGCTTTGTTTGCAAAAACAGATATGCCGCCTACGCGGGTGGCCGTGCGGGACAGCATTTTAAGTGTAAGTTCGTCGCAACGGCATCCTTCATCGTTGGCCCCAAGCCCGACAAAAAAGCGGATGACGGACACCGCTCCATGGCCGTATATCTCTTGGACGGAAGTCGCCCACGTTTTATGGGTACGGTCGGAGTGCCCGACCGTTATCCGCTCCCTCGCGTGGAGCAAATCGTTGAAGTCCGGTATCTCTACTGCCATCCCGGAGCCGATGGAAAACTCATCCAAGCGAAATACTTTGGCAAGGTACGCGATGACATCGAGCTCGCCGAATGCAATCTGAGCCAGTTGAAATTCAAAGCTGGCGAGAGCGAAAGTCCCGAATCCTAAGCTGAGATTTTTTTCCCAGCGCCCGGCGGCATTTCTGGTGAGATGCCACCGGGCTTTTCTACTATCAAACGGTGGTCGGGGCGGTCGCTTTGCGAGCCCTTTCTCGCAAGGCGCGAACAAAATTCGTCCCTAACAAACGCTGCAGCGTCATCCTCTTAAGCGCCTACGGCTTCTTGCGCCGCAAGAACCAGAGAATAAGGATGATCAGAAGCAGCAGCAGCAAGAAGAGCCACCACCACTTCTCGAAAATGCCGCCACCACTGCCGGTAATCGTGCCAACGGCCGCCGGTGGAAGCTGCTCGACGAAAACTTTCGCGGCCAGGTCGTTCCCAATCACCGCGACGTCGAGCGTGCAAGCCTCAAAGAGCGGCCCTTGTTTCACGCCCGCTGTCGTGCAGACTCCTTGCGCTTTTTCGCGGAGACCTGGCTCGAGGTCTTTGGCATAGAGAGTCCGTTCGGGAATACCTACTTCAGCAGGCTTTCCGCCGCTGCAGACAGACAACATGGAAGCTTCGCCGGAGACGCGCCAGCTGTCAGCGAATCGGTGATAGAGGTCATTGAAGTTGAAGGGATTTGTGAGCACAAAGCCATCGCGCGCTTCGATCTCATTGAGATTTCCATTGGGGTTGGCAATGAGGCCACGCACCGGGGAAGGCCATTGGCCCAATCCGACGACCACATCGATCCACGTGGGGTTGACCGTGGCGCGAAAAGAATTTCCCTCTTCGCTAGTGAGTTGATAGACGTTCCCTTGCCGCGCGATGCCTACGTCGCCCGGAAGCCCAAGCGTTTGCCCATCCCCGACTGGTGTGAGTGTGCCATTGACGTAGATTGCCGCTCGTTCATCTCGTTCTGAGGGTGCCAGACAAATCGCCACCTGGGTTTTGCCGAAGCGGCCGGCCACGGCTTTATTCACGGTGGCGTTCGGCCAAGTCGGCGCGCCTGAAACTTGTCGCGTTTGGACGGAGAAGTCTCGACCAACTTCGGCCAGCGTGAAATCGCCAGATGCTTGGAAGTCGTAGAAGAGGCCATTGAAGGTGTGCAGATGGGTGTCACCAACGGTGGTGGCGGCAGCACAGTCCGACGTTGCGCCGCCTGCAATGCTCTCGGAGAAGATTACCGCCGGTCCGGGCTGCGTGGCTGCGGGAGCGGTCGGACCGAAGCTGAGGTTATTCTTCTCGGCGGTGAAGCCTCGCGCCGAACAGTTGGGTGGCTTATTGTCACCATAGATGATCTCGGTCCGTGCGTTAGACGACGCACCGGCGTTGAGGGTGGCCGTACCGCCGTTCCCCGAGTTGTCGCCACCGTAGCCGAAGATATTGAACTCGGCTATCGTCCAAAAGGTTGAGGCCGCGACGACGTTGTCACCGTTGGTCGTGCCGCCAGCCGTCCCGCTGGTCATGGTGATGCTGTCGCCGGTCGCGGTGGCCGTCCCGCTAAGGATCCAGTTGGCCATGCTGGTGATCGACTGGTTGGGCGTCACCGTCACGGCGTTGTTGCTGTTCTTAAAACAAGAGTTGCCGTACTGGATCCATCCCTGGCCCGTGGGGCAGCTGGGGCCGTAGCCGATGAGCCAGTACTGTATGGACGCGGCGTTGAAGGCCGAGACGCCGGTGGCGCCCGGGGTGTTCCAAAAAATCCACTGCTCCCAGGGCGTGCAGCCCGCGGCCGGGGTGCCGGGGCAGGTGCCCTTGTTGGGCTGGTCGCTGTTGATCTGCAGCGTATACGTGTTGGCGATCGACGCTCCCGCGTTTGCGATGGGGCCGCTCTCGCTGGTCACGTTGACGTTCTCGAAGTGTCCTATCGCTTGGGTGATGTGTCCCGACGGCGCCTGCGCCGAGACGTCGTTGCCATTTCCCACCACCGCCGGTCGCGGGCCGTGCCGCGGAATCGCTGGGATGTTCGGCGCTTTCACGCACGCAACTTCCTTCCACTCGGTGCTGGGATAGGCGACAGTGAAGCACCCCTTCTTCGGCGCCGACTTCTTGTGCATCGAGAGTGCCCAGTCCTTGCGCTTCTGCCTTTCCTCTGGTGACACTTGTTCTTGCGCGGCCGCGGACCCTTTCGCCGCGGGCGTCTTCGACCGCTCTTGGGGCGGCACTTTCGCTGCGCCGGACGATGCGCAGGTGGAGAACAGTCCGAACAGCAACATGACCGCGACTCTAAAACGTAGGATCTTCATGATTCCCCTCTCATCGCCGTGCAACCGCTTGTGATCCGCGCAAAGCTCGCCGGCGTCAGCAGTTTCTCTTTGTTTGTCCTGGGGGCCGATGGGTCTAGCAGGTAGTGCCGAATCATGCCGTTTCGTTTCAGCGAACTCTCGGAAATCTAGGTTCTCGCAAGAAACCTCCGATTTCCTATTCGGACCTTCGCGTCTCGACGCGGCCGACATCAAGTCGGAATAAGAGTCGCACTCTAGCGAGGTATGGCTAGAAGCGTTTTGTTATTACGATGCGGCACCAGATCCACCCACACTCGAGACAAACGCGCCAGCCGCGGATGGTCACGCACTTAATCACCAACCCAACCGCGTCGGGGTGGCCCGGCTGAGTCAGCACGATCGTTTGCACGCGACCATGCGCTGCTTCCATGTGGGGCTTTCCGTGTCCATCCCACGTGATATTCGCGCCCTTGAGCACGGCCGGCAGTTCCAGGCCGAATTCCTTAGCGTAGCGACTGACATCTTCCCCGGGTTTCAACTTGTGTTCATCGAGTTTGCCGAGAAAGGCGTGCAGGAAGGTCTCGAGCTCGTGCACGTTGTTGAGAGAAGTTTCGAAAGGATCCGTCTCGATATTGGCCATGTTGTCCTCCGTACCACCGCCCAAAGCTACATTGCCGCTTGAGAGATAGTGAGGAGCAACTGGCGAACGTTTCAGCGGTGCGGACAGCCGGGCCAGCAACAGGGTCGCCGCATTCCTTCCTTAAGTTCCGAGCGGACTCGCTCAATGTGCTGTTTTCTGGTTTCCGGTTTTTTGACGGAAATAACCCAGCAGATCCACTCATTGCGCGCGAGTGGTGTAATGTCCTCCCACTTTGCCCGCGCCGCCGGGTCGGAAATGAGAACCTTTCGCAAATCCGCTGGTACACGGTGCACCGGGCCAGGAGAGATTGCTTTCTTGCTCATAAATTTCATTCTACATCGACTAATACGGTGGGCAGGTGAATGCCCGTTGCATTTGGCGAAAACTGAGGTCGGATTCAAGATAGGTGCAGGAAATAGATTCTCCCAGACAAGAACTCGACACAGGGGAGGCGACCGATGAAGGCGATTGTGGTGACGGATCAGGCTGCGGGAACGGCCGGGGTAAAGCTGGTGCAGCGGCCCGAGCCGCAGGCGGCGATAAACGATGTCGTTGTCGAGATTCATGCGTCGGGATTCACCGGGGATGAGTTGACGTGGCCCTCGACCTGGACCGACCGCGGCGGCCGTGACCGGACGCCTTCAATCCCCGGACACGAACTGGCCGGAGTGGTCACCGCTCTCGGCTATGGCACGACCGGGCTGTCGATTGGACAACGGGTGTTCGGCCTCACGGACTGGTATCGCGACGGCACGCTAGCGGAGTATGTGGCCGTCGAGGCACGCAACCTCACACCGCTGCCGGGCGACGTTGACTTCACGGTGGGCGCGGCCCTCGTGATGCCGGGCCTGACCGCGTGGCAGGGGCTGTTCGAGCACGGTCGCCTTCACGCGGGGCAGAGCGTCCTCGTGCACGGTGCGGCCGGCGTAGTCGGTTCGATGGCGAGCCAGCTTGCCCGTGAGGCTGGCGCGTACGTCATCGGCACCGGGCGCGCTGCCAGCCGTCAGACGGCGCTCGACTTCGGCGCACGGGAGTTTGTCGACCTCGATAACGACGCCCTCCAAGACGTCGGCGAAGTCGATCTGGTTTTCGATGTCCTCGGCGGCGACATCGGGAAGCGGTCTGCGGCCCTGATTCGCGCCGGAGGAACGCTGGTGACCATCACCGGCCCCACCGAGGCGCGGCCCGCCGGCGGCCTGACCATCGATTTCGTCGTCGAAGCCGATCGCGCCCAATTGAGTGAGCTCGTCCAGCGGGTGCGGGTTGGTCGGCTGCGGACGAACATCGGCACCGTCTCGACTCTTGACGATGCGGTTGCCGCCTTCAACCGGACCGAGCGGATGAAGGGAAAGACGATCATCCGCGTTCGTCCGTGAGGACTCGGGAATTGCTAGCGCCGGAGGCGCGAAGCTCTGAGGATCGACATGCGGACAAGGAGGCTGCAGCAATATGGCGGACATAGGCACAGAGGTTCTGTTCATTGCGGGATTTGGGCCGATCGATCAAGACATTGCGGAAAGTCGCAAGCTGTATGCCGACAGCCTGGGCATCTCCTTCAAAGAGGACGCTGGCGGCTATCTGTATACCGCCGCTCTGCAAGGCGCAAAGCATTTTGCGCTATGGCCTCTCTCGCAGGCTGCGCAGTCTTGTTTCGGCAGGGATTCCTGGCCCGATAACATTCCCGTTCCGCAAGCATGGCTGGAATTTGAAGTGGAAAATGTGGAGAAAGCGACGGCAGGTCTCGAATCGCGGGGACATCGAATGCTGATCAAAAACAAGAAGGAACCGTGGGGCCAAACCGTAAGCCGGTTCCTCTCACCCGAGGGCCTGCTGGTCGCTGTCACCTTCACTCCGTCGCTGCGTGAGCAGAAACCATAGATCTCAGTGGAATTTCCTACGTTTGTCGTCTGACGACGACTTCCATGAGTTTTCTGGAAGGCTGTGAACCAAGAATGATTTCGTGAAGTTCCGTCCATTCGCCTTTTTCGTTGATGCGCAGTAATGATTTTGTTTTGATTTCTCCGAGGCTAAAGCCCCAAGTCATCCCTTTGCCTTCTTTCAACAGCTTGATTTCGGTTTCAAGGAAGCGGCCATCGTTGAAGGCGCGCATGTGGTACGTCTGGGTGTCGTCGTCGTACGAGATGACGCCGAAGGCTTGGAGCGCGGGCGCTCCGCCCGATTTTGTGCTCCCGATTCCTTCAATCGCCAGGATCAAGCCGTCGAGCTTATATCCCGCTTCTTCCGTCTGGACTAATTCCGTTGTCTCGCCAGCACCACGCGTGATGCGAGCTTCGCCGGCCCACTTGCCGACGAGAAAATCGAGTTTCTTCATTGCCGCGCGTTGCGCTTCGATGTCCGGGCTTTTCGGGGCTTGCGTCATTGGAGGCGCCAAGAATACCACCGCCCGCACAATTCACGGGTTGACCAGCCCGTTCCACAATTGCTCTACGCAAAGACCCACTACTCACGCGTCGAACCAACGATTCCTGATTGAGGGTACATCCGCCTTTTTCTGCCGCTCCTTTTCTTGGGCACGGCTTCGGGCTAATTCCTGCGCCCGCAACTTAGCTGGTTCGGCTTTGCCGGTTCTTCCCGAACGACACAGATCCGTTTCTCTAGCGTATGGTCCACTGTCAGCCAACGTGTGCTATAACAAAAGAAATGAAAAGGACCGAGCAGTGGTTGCTTTTCAAGTACGTCGGCCTTCAACTCACGCCGGTTTCCAAGCCGTTCAAAACTCGACAAGCCGCCGAGCGCGCTCGCGAAAAGCTTCCTGCGAAGGAGCAGCGTACCGTCGGAGTAGGTGTGATCCGTTCAAGCGAGTAGCACCCCTGCCTCCGTCAAGCAAACCCCCCTCAACCGATCCGCACCATCCGATATTGCCCCGCGCACTAACCCCACTCACCTACCCTTCGTCGCAGTCCCCCCGGAAACTCAAATTCTTGTCCGCTCTGCCCGGTTCCAAACCCATCTCTACCCTGCTCCCCGCCAACTGGCAGCAACCTGCAAATCATTGAAATCTAGGTTGGTTCGGAAGTCGAGTAAAATGCGCCGAATTTCACTTTGTAGAATCGAATAGATGCGCGCCTGACACAAAGGGCAAACACGGAGCAACGAATGCAGAATTCTTCCTTCGAAGTCATTAATCTTTCGCTCGAATCGGCAACGGCGGAGAGCTACGATAACCATCCAATTGCCAAGGTCAACGATCATGAAGTTCGTATAAGCACGATGACGGAGGCTTATCATTGGCACTGTCATCCCGATTCCGATGAGAGTTTTCTGGCATTGCAAGGTGGGCTTTTCATTGATTTTGATGATCGA
The DNA here is from genome assembly GCA_963732135.1 of uncultured Acidobacteriota bacterium. Lineage (GTDB taxonomy): Bacteria > Acidobacteriota > Terriglobia > Acidiferrales > UBA7541 > Acidiferrum. Next base: position 758,952 of record CAVSYC010000003.1, on the reverse strand, counting down.
ACGGTCGAGCTCTTGCCGGGGAATATGATCACTGTGAACCGAGGCGTGCGTCATCGTACGAGGCCAGTCGGTGAACGTTCGGTCAATCTTACGTTCGAACGCGTTGGCGCACGGAGCGAGAGGCTTGCCGCGCCGCGGGAGTAGCCAGTTCATGGCAACCCAGCAGCCAACATCCCATCTGTGAAAGCGCCTTCTACTTGCTTCCTCACACGAAATGTGTTGCGCGCCAGCGCGCCTCTGCGAGAGTCCCATAGCGTTTCGCGCCCGGCACAGCTATCCCCGGTTCGTGTTAGCATCCTGTGATGCTGCGCCATTGGGACATGCCTCTTGGCAATGTCTTTGAAAGAATTCCCTTCACTGTGTCTGACATTGATGTCGCCGCCGGCTCGCAAGGGACCAACTTCGATCGCGATAAGGTGAATCTAGCCTGGCGCGAAGCCCTATCCATGTGGACCACGGTGGCGCCGGTGTCCTTTGTGCCGCCCGCACTCGGGGAAACGCCGCTGCTCCAAATCGATTTTGTCCAAGACGGTACCACCAGCAAGCTCGGCGACACCGCCGGCTCCGTCACGCGTGCCACTCCGACCGGGCCGCTAGGATCCTCCGGCATCAAAATTTATTGCGACAATAACTTCTTCATCGATCGTTTCCGCGAGCCGCGTCTTCACCCCACTCAACCTGGACCATTTGATTTCATTACCGCCATCGCGCATGAAACCGGACACGCCCTTGGACTGAACCACCCGTCCGACCCCACGGTACCGGCCATCATGGACCCCAATATAGGCGATGCGATAAAGCGCCAACTGTTTCCGTTCGACATTCACGAGGTTCAGCGGCTGCAAGGCGCGATATCGCTGGCGGCTCCCGTCGGAGCGGACCTCGCCACCACCGGCCAGTTAATAAATGCGAGCAGCGGCGTTCAATGCGAACGCGGCTCCTTCGGACTGATCGTGTTCGGCCCTATGGAAACCAGCGCTTTTCTTGATGTCGTGGTTCCCGCCAAAGGACACTGGGTTAATGCTCTGCGCTTGACGTTTACCACGGTGACCGAAAACGTATTTGTAAATCGTGTGGAGACGTTCGATGGCATCATCCCGATCCAATCCTTCGCCCCCAGCGCGCGCGGTCTTGGCACCGAAGGGTTGGCAGGCAGGCTGTTCGACATGCGGCTGGGCTTCCTAAACCGTCCGACACTCGGCAACGACATGCTGGTCCGCCTGGAGCTGTTCTTCACCAAACAAGAGGGCCAAAGACAGTCTGATTTCGGGGTGCTTCAAGTTACGGAGGTCGGCGTCGACACCTTGCCTCCGGCGTTGGGGTTCCGTCTCTAAAAAGGCAAGGCCCGCCGATGGACCTGCAAACGCGTGGCTCCCGCATTGCACTCACTCTTGAAATCGAGTGCCGCTGATCAAACGCGTCCAGGAGCGGGCTGGACTTGCGCCCGAGCAAGGAAGCTTGGGCGACCGTCCGAAGCCTCTCGACTACGAAGGTCCTATTTGTGCAACTGTGGACACCAACCAGATTTCTTTCACAGCAATCTGACTATCGAAATGAAATGCAGACCAGCGCCCACGTCAACTGAAACGATTCGTCGCCCGGCAGCACTACTACCCAAGGACCTGCAGCCGAGCTCCGCTCTACATGCGCTTCCCGTCCGTAGGTCGCGTAAACCGCTTCACGATAAGGAGTCCCCATGTCAGAAAATCTCCGAGGTGTAGTGCACATTAAGGTGAACGAAAACGTCAGTCTCGAACATCTGCAGGCGATCGTTGCCAGGATCGCCGGGATGACCGGATGCAGACCATGCGGAATCATGGGCATTGATCTGCGACTGGTTGGTGACCCGGCCGAATCGCAGGAACTTGCCAAGCTTCCGGGTGTCAAGTCCGTCGGCTTCGGCCAGTAACGAGACTACGAAAATGGTCGGCGCCGACAACATAGCATCGCAACGCGCCACGCCGGCGCTGGCCACCACCTATGAGGGTGATGATGTGGCTCTTCTCGAACGCATCGTTCCGCTCGTCGATGTCATTGAGATCTCGCCCGATGCCATTGCCCGAATGGACGGCAACCGGGCGCGCTTGCGTCCGGAGGTGCTCGAGGAATTCGCCTGCGTAACCTCGAGCGTCCGGTTTATCGCCCATGGCATCGGCCTTTCCATCGGCTCTTTCGACCACTGGGATGAAGGCTACCTTGCTCTCCTCGACGAACTCTTTGCGCGCGTCCATCTCGACTGGCACAGCGAGCATCTCGCTACCACAATGGTCGACGGAGAAAGCGTCGGGACCATGTTTCCCGTGCCGCGCACGGCGGAAGCACTGGACTTGATTTGCGAGCGGGTCCGATTGATTCAAGAGCGGTATCGCGTTCCCTTCCTACTCGAACACGTCATCCACCTGCTGCCCGATGCTCCCTCAGAATTCACGCCGGCGGCGTTCTTGAATGCCATCACGTCGCGCACGGGATGCGGCTTGATTCTGGACGCCTACAACTTGCAATGCGACGTGGCCAACCAAGGCTTGGATGTCGGCGGCTTTCTCGACGAACTGGACCTGCGCTCCGTACGAGAGATGCATTTGGCAGGGGGCGTCGTGCACCGGGGATTCCAGCTGGATATTCATTCCCGGCTGACCGATGACACCACCTTCGACCTTGCGAACGAGGTGCTGCGCCGCGCTCCCAACCTACAGGCAGTTACGTTTGAAATCTTGAAGGAAGCCGTGCCCTTGCTGGGTCACGACGCGATAGCGGCGGAACTTTCGCGCATCCGCAAGGCGATTTCATGACCACTCTCGAAACCTATCAGCGCGGTCTGCTGGACCTCGTGAAATCGCGCGGCGCGCCGCCGACAGATCCTTACCTTTCTCTGGTGGCAAGCTCTCCTGGCATGGTCGTGGTTCGGGAAATCGCTGTTTGGTGGCGGGCGTTCCAGATCGCGGCGCAGTGCCCTTTGGTTTCGCGAGTCTTGAAGCACGCTGGCCTTTTTGAAGGGACCATCGAGCAATACTTTTCCGGCCACCGCACCTCGCCTTTCGTGGAAGAACTCACCGATGATTTTCTGCGCTTCCTCGGGAAGCAGGCTGACCCATTTCTCCGCTCCGTCGCTCGATTCGAGCGAGCGCTCTTGACCGCGCGGGCTGGAAGTGACGCCGTCCAGGAGATCCACTTCGACCGCAACCCCGACTTGGCTTTTGAGGCTCTGGGGAAAGCCGGCGCCATTCCGCCGCCGCAGCCAGGAATTCGTTACCGCATGATTGTGGACCGCAATCTGCCGGAGATGTTTCGCTGCACTCGCGAAGTCATGGCTGATCCTGATGCGCAGTAGTTGACTCCTGATCGAAAGCTGCGGGGAGCCTTGGTCGGCGTAATAAATCGGCACTTTCCCTAACAAACTATGCTATAACGCTCACGTGCCCTGGAGATAAAACTAATGAAAACGTCGCGAGCCCTGGCCCTTACGGCGATTCTGTATTTTCTATGCCTCCCCGTTCCGAGAACATCCGCCCAACAGACCTTCACACTGAAGGTAGGGAACCTAAAGCTCGATGTCACTCCGGTCAAGGGGACGGTTCTCAGTCCGTCGGTCAACCCTTCGGATCGGTTCACCGGAACTCTGTCGTTTCAAACCAACCAGGGCACGCGTGAGCTGAGCGCCACGGGTCTATCCCTCTCTGAATTGAGCGACCAAATCAATCGACTGCGAATTGTCACCGCGTATCTCGCCGCGGGGCCCACGCAACAGCAACTGGTGGTGCAAACGAGTGGGCAGTCCGAGAAAAGCGATCTCGCTTGGGTCTCTTCTCTGACAGCAGCAGACGGGCTATCGTCCCTATTATTCTCTTCATCCCCCACTCCCGATTTCCTGATTTCCCTAAATGCAGGCCAGGCCGCAGATCTGGTCAAGGCCCGCATCCAGGTTCTGGTCCAACTTCCAAACGGGCAAGTGCAAGACCTCACTACAGACGGCCCCCAACCTTTGGTCTGGAGGCTTCACAGCAGCGAGCCGCCCATCGCCGTTCTTCGCATTACTGCCGACGAGAAAGCCTGTAAGGAGGACACTACCGCATTTGCAGCGGGTGAGTTTTTCGCCAAACACTGTCTCGCCCAGTTTTTGATCGCAAGAAACACAGCGCAAGGGACGCTGAACATCGGGATGGAAGTCCAGCCGAAAGGGCTCGCGGTCTCCCACGAACTTCTGGACGATGAACAATCCGCGTATGTGGTCAACGGCTGGACCACGCTGAACCACGATCAGGGGCCGTTCGTCATTGCCTCCACCGCCGACGCCTGGCACGTCGGCTGGTATCGGCGACGAGACGGCTGCCGCTTCTATACCGTGGCGGAAGGCGACCACGCCTCGGTCGATCTTTGGCCTGAAGCTCATGAGAACGCGATGATGACGCAAAACGGAATCATGGTGGGAGGGGTGAAAGTGTTTGATGTCGGCACCCTGCGGAAGATGTTGGCCGACACCGCCAACCAGCTCGCCACCATCTCGGGGTTTAACAACGCTTCGATCGTTTCTGCCTTGACCAACCTGCAAGGCGTCACTCGCGATGCTTCTTATTTCGCGGCGCAGGTCACCACTACGCCGCTGCCTGGGGTCACCTCAAATCTCGCCAACACTGCCGTCGGAACGACTTCTTCGACACTCGGTTCGGCAACACCAAGCGGAACCTCGAGCATCGTCACTTTGCAGTGCCCGGATGGAACCGTGCCGACGAGCGCGCAAGGATGCACGCTGCCCGCCGGGACCGCCCCCGCCACCTCTTCCAGCACCGTAACCAACACCAGTTCGACGAACCCTTCGGCGACGACCCAGCAAACGGCTGGAACCAACACCAATCAACAAAGCGGAATCACCACAACGCTACCCAGCATCAGTCCCACCGTTCCCACCGCACCGGTATCCACGGCCTTCGCTGCGCCTACCAACGTTGGCTTATCCAGTGGCGATGTTCTTTCCGAACAAGTGCAGTTGAACGCGCAAATCACCAGCCTGCGCTTATTGCTGCAAGGCGCGCTCTCCGACCAGTATCTGCTCAAAAATTCTCGCGCCGTCGCCACCCGGCAGCAAGCCACACTCGGGTTCAGCATTTCTCTCGATCCGCCGCGGCAATACCGCCACGCTGTGGCGGAAGTTCGGATTGTCGTGATACCGCGCCAGCATCAAGATCCAGTGAGTATCGTCACGCTCTTGCCCACTGAGAAGACCTACAACGTTGCCAAAGTCACCAGCCATCAGAACTCTTTCGGCGCCGGAGTCGCCGTGCAACCGGTCTCGGTCGGCGTCAACACTGGCAAATCAAAGGATCGCCTCTACCTTGCCAAGGACACCGACACCATAGCTTTGCAGTTTCCCTTGCCTCCGCCTCTCTCGAAACCGATGGGCCGACCCGTTCCGCAGAGAGTTCACGATCTCTTGAAGACCGCAACCGGCTTTCAGGACCTGGGCACCTGCGGCAACGACGATAGGATCGACACGACCGATTCGCGCGATCGCAAGATTGACGACGATGCGACGAACGCGGTGATGTTTGGCTGGCAATTCCGTCCGGTCCTTGGGGCCGACTTCGTGCAGGCCGGCCAACGCCAGGTCTTTGCGCAACTTGCCCTTCCAGTCACCATCGATCAACCCTACGTTCCCACGGTCTGGGTACAGACCCGTTGGCGCGCTTATGATCCGAAGCGCCAGGTCGTTGGCGCCATCTACGCCGCTTCTTGCTTTCAAAAGGTCGATGTCGGCGGCGTGGGCCTGGTCAATGTTCCCAAGGTGCGTAACTTGGAAGTCGCCGATTTGGGTGGTGGTCAGCTGCGTCTCACGGCTTCGGGCGACTTTTACTCGTCGACGATGACGGTGCTCGCGGGCTCGACGCCGCTCACCCCGTTGGCCTTTGATGGCAAGAAGGTCGAAGTTTTCGCCAACGCCCGCGATTTGCTCCAGGCCAATGACCTCGTTTTGGTGGGGCAAAATGGCCAGAACAGCCCGTTTGCGATCTCCATCGACAAGGCCAAACAGGCGCTGAAGGTCTGCAGGATCCAAGATGCTGTGTTGCACGCAACACCAAATCCCGATGGAAACGCCAGAGTGGCGCTCGATCTTAAGCTGGAACCCGGTTATCTCCTCGAGGACGCTGCCGACGGCGAACCGCACCATCTAGTGCTCGCGGGCAGCACCGTCTATGGACTGCGAGAAACTCCTTTCGTCGAAACGCAAAAGGAAAAGCCTTGCCATCAGAAACAACCAGGCACGTCTGTCGAGTGTCACTACAAGTTCCTGGCCCCGACCAGCGACCTGCGCAACAGCCAATCCTTTCTGGTGCGCGATCTTGCCTGGCAGGACATGCAGGCCACCGGCAACATGGTTTTCGCGCCTTCTTTTTCTAGCCTCACCGTCAGCTCAGCCGATGATTCGTCGGGGACAAACCCCAGGACTGTCTACTCTCTTTCCGGATTCGATCTGCACCGTCTGCGACTTGATTGCGATCAATTCGTCAGCCGCGACGAGCCGTACTTGCAAATCCTCGTCGGGAACAAGTCGATCAAAGCGAGTGACGTCGGTTTCACGGTGGCGACAGATAATCTGGCCTACCTGTCGATCGACAAGCAAACCTTGGGCAACGCCAAAACCATTCGGCTGCGCTTGTCCGCGGACCGTTCTGGCGATGCCGCAACGAGCGTCGAGTGGGACTTGCCTGTGCCCGAAGGAAGTAAGGAAAAGGCCACCACTTCTCCGACCTATCTGCATGTCGGTGACAGCGAAACCGTTTCGTTCGGCGGCGGGGATTACTCCGCGTTCTCCTCTCAGACCGACACCGTAAAATTCGAAGATCAATCCCTCACGGCCACTTACAACGGCAAAAGTAAGACGCTCGACGTATTCCTAAGCAGCAAAGTGACGGCTATCGCTGGACACAAGGAGTTGATTGTAACGATGAAGGGGAAAAAACCGTTGTCGCTTTCGATTGACGTCTTCAGGCGATAGCCATAGCCCATTGTTTTGTTTGACGCCCAGTTAGACACAAATATTTATGCCCGAGCTTCCTGATTCTTTTAAGAAATATCTGCCAGGTCCGCTCCTGGTGTTGCTGACCATTGCGTGGTGGGTCGGAGGGGACAAGGTCAAAGAGTGGCTGCAGAAGGCCATTGCCGAACCACCGGCGAACATTCTGGTTCAAGACCTGTCCGACAACCTTCATGTGGTCCGCATCAAGGTGAGCCCGCACGCCGACAAACCCTTCGAACAGGCTCGGGTCGCGGTTGCGCTCGAATCCAGCCCCAGCGATATTAGCGGTGAGCTCGCCACCTTGGACGCGCCGCACACGTCGCTCGTCTATGTCGCTCTTAGCACCCAGCCGAACACACTGGTTTTCAATGGAACCGGAGCCCCGAACGCTCCGATCACCTTAAAGCAAGGCGACATCATAGAAATCAGACTGCACGAAGCGCCCCCGGCGGCCATTCTGGTTTCCATCTACTCGACAAATCACGAAGTGATTGCCTCGTCCGACCTGAATCAGCGCTACCGGTTGCCGGAAGCGGCGTGGCGTGCGGTCTTGGTGCTCCTGGGCATTTGCGGCGGATACTTTTTCTTGGGGTTCCTAGTTCGGGTCTTTTCCCGGCGCGCGCGCAAGCAGCTCGAGGAGGACATCGAGTTCCTGCATAAGTGCTGGCAGGGTGACGCAACGGCGCTGGCTACCTTTGACGCTGAGCTGCAGCCGGTGGTCAATACCGGAACCACCAAGTATTTAAAAGCCTTTGCCCCGGTGGTTCGCGACAACGCCTGCACACGCGTCATTCCGCAGCAGATTTTCGAACGGGCGCAAACTCTGCCGCAATTTCGCCGCTCCCTAAAGGGTGAGGTGCAACGGTTTGTCATCACGTTTTGCCTCAGCATGGTGGAACTCGAGTACAAAGCCCTCAAGAACATTGCCAAGAAAGAGCTCGCGAGGATCAAGTGAGCATGGCCAAAACTTCCATCTTGGACACTGTTCGCCGGTGTCAAAGCGATCCCGACGACCGGGATGCCTTCGACTTTTTCTACCGGACCTTCTATCCCTATGTGCGCTTGTATACGCGGACGTTCCGTCTTCCCAATGCTCCGTTGAGTGAGGAAGACATCATCCAAGAGGTTTTTCTCAGACTCATGGAGCACTTCCCGGAAATTCGTTTCAACAGCGAAAGTCATTTCCTGGGTTACTTGAAAGCGGTCTGCGAGCACTACGTGATCGACATGGTGCGGAAGTACGAAAAACAGACCTATGAGGAACTGACCCTGGAGTTGCAAATAGCGGCCCCTGGAGACACGCCGGAACAAGCAGCGGCAAAAGCGGAGGCGCGCGAGCGGTTAATGGAGCTGATTGGACGGGCTCCCGGAAGCTGTCAGAATCTTCTGCGCGCCTTTGTCGACGAAGGTCTCAGCCTGGCAGAGATCGCGCAGCGCGAGAACGTCCCGCTGGGCACCATCTACCCGCGCTTTTCGCGCTGTGTCGCAGAGTTGCGCCGGAAGCTCGGCCAGGCCAAATGAGGTCTCCGAGACCAGTAAGTAGCAGAAAACACGGAAGATATAGATGCAAGGATTGGTTCTGTCCCTTCGTCTATAACAGTGTAAGGAAGAGCGAGGAACAGGATTCATCCCGGAGCGTTTATGACCAATAAGCCTTTTGCCAGTTGCGACACAAACCAGGCTGCCACGGAACTCATCGACCGGAATGTCAGCTTCGACTTTCAGGCCTTTTTAGGCAAGGTCGGTCCAGCGCCCTCTCGGGTCGTCTTCAATCGCGAGTCGAACCAGCGCTTGCGGGCTGAATCGAATCAGGCGCAAAACAATTTCGAAGACGGACCAGAAAACCGCCGAGGATAAGTCATGCTGCGGAGCAAACGTGAAGAACAACGAGCTGCCGACCTGATCGATGAAAACGTGAGTTTCGATTTTAAGAAATTCTTGACGAAAATCGGTCCCACACCGAGTTTCTCGGAACCGGTTGGCCCTACGCCGGAATGCCTGTCGGTCGATACCATGTGGGCCTTTCACCGCAGGGATCTGAACCCTGCCGCACGAACGAAAGTCGAGGGGCACGTAGCCGGTTGTGAGGTGTGCCGCGAACTTCTCACCAGCTACGCGGATGCGCAGCCTAGGGAGATGCCAGACGGACTGTTTGAGCGAATCACTAGTCGCATGCAGCGGCTTGCCGCGTCTAGAGAGAGAGCTCACGAACGTGGTTTCGTCTGGCCGACGTTTTCAACCTTCGCGCGCTGGGTGGCTGTACCTGCCATGGCTGTGCTACTGGCCTGGGTCATCTATCCCGCACGACCGTACTTCAGGAAGAATACGCAACCGGTGGAGATGGCCTTCCGCGGCGACTCCGTAGCCACAAAGCAGGACATCGAGGAGCTCACAAAACGCGTTGAGCTGGCCGAGAAAACCAACAATGACATGCAGGGCGATCTAAAGGTCGTTACAGACAAACTGACGACTACCCAAGCGCAGCTTAAGAAGGCGCGAGTGGAAAGAGTCGCTGCTGATGAGGACACCACACAAAAGCTCACCGCATTGGACACTTCCGTACACTCGGAATTGGCCACCAAGGCCAGTTCCGATGACATCAAGAACGTGGACACGGAAGTCGCAGTTGTGCGCACGGACCTCGACAGCACGCGCGAAGACCTGAAGATGGCACGCAGCGAAATGGGCACGCTTATTGCGCGGAACCATGACGAAATCGATCAGCTCCGCCGTCTTGGCGAACGCGATTATGTGGAGTTCACCATCGCTCGCAAGAATAATCCCCAGAAGGTTGGGAACATCACCGTCGAACTCAAGAGCGTCAACGCAAAGAAAAATCAGTTTAGCGTCGCCCTGATTGCCGAAGACCAGAAGCTGGAAAAAAAGAACCGTCCGCTGAATGAGCCCATCTTCTTCTATCTGAGCGGCACCAAAATTCCAGAAGAATTGGTCGTTAACAAGGTGAGCGAAGACTCTGTAAGTGGATACCTCAGTATCCCCAAATCGACCGCTCCCTGAAACCTCGGTCAGCCGGAAGTAATTATGGGTTAACGGAGCCTTCGCGCCCATCATCCGCGACTTCTAGCGCCGCGACGAATCCCGCGGTTTCGAATTGCACTAATCCGCCTGTTCAGGCCTCCTCCTCCCCGCGGTTACTGAGCTCCGACATTTCCTTTTTTTCTTCTCCGTTTTCTTTGGGCTCACCGCTCGGGTAATTCCTCTCCGCTCCGGCCTACGCGTCTTCTGCTTTGTCGGTTCCGCCCTTAGAGCATTGGGTTCCCTCCAACAAAGCAGCCGCTAGCCTCCGACTCCACGCCCCCTCGCTTTCTGTCATGCCCCAAAGAAAACGGGGCAGAAAGAAAAGGTAAAACAAAATGTCGTATCTCAACTCAGTAAGCTTAATCGGATTCGTCGGAGCCGACCCGGAGCAGCGTCAAGCGAAAGGCAACGGTGCGAAATTCACCGTGCTGTCGGTCGCCACACAACGCTCGTGGAAGAACGCCGAAGACGAATGGGTCTCGAAAGTCGAGTGGCACCGCATTTGCGTCTTCCGCCCGCGGCTGGCCGAGTCCGTTCTGACCACGGTCAAGAGGGGCGCTCACGTCCTCGTCGAAGGCAGCCTCATCAGCTCGACCTACGAGCAGGCGAGTGGCAAAGGCAAGAAGGCCAAGGCCGCGAAGATCACCTCGTGGTCGATTCGCGCTGATGTGGTGCTCAAGCTCGACCGCGGCGAGCACGAAAGTCAGCCACCGGCATCCGCTTCGGACGCTGCAGCTCAGTCCTCGGACTCGGGCGACTCGGCTTCGTTCTAGCGTTTCACCGCAAAGGCCCTCCGACAATGTCGGAGGGCCTTTGTCTTGTTTTATAGCCGTCGCCAAATGGACCGCAACGGGCTAACACCTCGCGCGCCATGTCAATTCACTTAAAGAGCCCGACGCAAATCGCCCTTTGCTCCCCGACTTAAACTCCATGGCCAAATTCATCGCTGCGTATCGCTTACAACTTGGGTTCCTGAAACTCAAAGGAACCAGAGGAGTCATTCGTATGAACGGAACCAGGCCGCTCCCGCTAGGTCCGACCATCCAGGCAAAACTGGATTTCTGTCCGGCTTGCGATGGTCGGCAGATCATCAAGCGCGGCTTGCGCAAAAACAATTACCGGCACCTGCAAACTTATTTCTGTCGAGACTGCGGCAAATACTTTTCCGCACTGGCCGGTCTGAAAGGCGTCAAGTATCCCCCGCGTGTGATCGCCCGGGCGCTGTGCTTGTACAACCTCGGCCATTCGCAGGAAGAAGCCGCGCGACGTATCGCGTCGGAACATCGCATCACCGTGCCGCGCCGGACCGTTTCCGATTGGATTTCTGGCTACCGGCCGATCACCACATTCCACCGGCTTCGTTCGGGGGCCGTCGAAGAGTTTGCCCATCGCATGCTACGGGAGCGAACCCTGCGTCATCAGCAGGTCTATCAGTACAAAGTCCACTTGCCAAAGCTCGCCCTCACGGCAAACTCGGTCGCTCAAGATGTGGCGGCACGAGTGAAAACGTATCTCCTGAGCATTTTCGAAAACTTCCCTGATGAGCTCTTTGAAGAGAACCCCGCTCCAAAGGTGAATCAACAGACCATAGCCGACGATCCGACGAGCGAACTCGCTCTCGGCCTGCGGTCTTCCAAGGCTCGCTTCGAAGTGCTCCCACTGAGGCGAAACGAGAAGCAGAATCTTGCTAATGACCTGGCTGCGTTAGGGCTATTGCTTGCGCGCAAGAATCGAGAGCGACACTCCGCAGTGCAGGATTTCATGCTGGCCAACGATTCCTGCACCATCGCGTGTGAAGTTCCGGTCTACCTCACGGGAGAGGAACTTGGCTATTACAAAGCGAAGGGATTCTTTGTGACCCTGCCGGATGCGGCCAAGCCGATTACCGGGCACATCGATGTGGTGCAAGCCCGAAACGGCTTCATTCACCTGCTGGACTACAAACCGAACGCCCACAAAATCGACCCGGTAAATCAATTGGTGGTATATGCCTTGGCGTTCGCGTCCCGCACCCGGTTACCGGTAAAAGTGTTCAAGTGTGCTTGGTTCGACGAAAAGGATTATTTCGAATTTTTTCCGCTCGAAGCGATCCAAGCCAAGCCCACAGACCTGCTAAGAAGTTCGACCGGGCTGCAAACAAATCCCGATTCGCTCCTTATGGATGGTTGGCCTGATTGCGCAGGTAGGCGTAGAGGAGCTTGTCACCCTGAGGTGCGGCGGGGTTCTTGCCTGGCGGCTCGACGGTGACGAACACTGAATCGATCTCGCTCAGAACCTTCGGATCGTCGTACTTGAACACCCAACGCTTTTGCGTCTTGTCGTCCGAATAGAAAATCCCCATGCTCTTGGCCGGCTGGCCCCGGCCTTCTTTCTTGCCCCACACGCGGTAATTGTAGCCCGCGTTTTGCACGCGGTTATCATTGAGATCGTACGCGTAAAAGATCAGCGACTTACCCTCGGTAAAAAAGATTCTTCCGAGCGCCGGCCGTGTCTTCCCTTTTGCATCCGTGTCAAACACATCGGCGATGTGCAGATTCCGCGCCGCCATCAATTCGCGAATGTCGCGGTCTGCGGTCAGCAAGTCTCGTTCGCGATTTAGAGCCATAGTCTGTTCTGCAAGCTGGTCGGAAAGCTCGCGAACACGCATCCGCTCCGAGGCCAGCGCGTTCTCATTGGTCTTCTCCGTGTCCAGCTGACCTTTGACACTGGCAAGCTCGACTTGTGACTGTCCGATTTGGCGTTCGAGGTCGCTGATTTTAGCTTCACGCTGTTTTAGCTCGCTCGCCAGCGTTCCACGTTCTTTGTCAGAAGCCGTTGCACTTTCCTGAACTTCGAGAGCGCTCTTGGTCTGTTCTGCAACTGAGACCTTTAATGCGGCGATTTGAATGGCGAGTTTTTGGTTCTCGACTTCCAGCCGCGCAATCTCGCTCGCCTGATTGGCTTCGCCCGAATCCTTTGGGGTGGAAACGACTGTCACCGTCGGCGTTGTGACATCGCGACCGGCGCGTCCAATTTCACGGGTTTTCCAAAAGTAGCCACCGGCCAAGCCAACCGTGATCAAGCACGCCGCGGCTATAGGCAAGGCGAACAGAAGCGTCCAACGCTGAGCCTTCGCAATTCTTCGGTGAGGAGCCTGTAATTCTATTGGTTCTTTGACATGCGAAAAAACAACCCCTTCCGCCTCGGCCCTCTTCAGAAATTTCTGGCGGAAAAGCGCAGAGTCGATGTAAGCAATGGCCTCCGCGCCACTCACCGCTTCCTTGGACATGCCGTTTGCGGTGCGAACCGCGCTCAGCTGTAAAAATTCTGAATAGGTTTCCCGGCATGCCGGGCAACCAGCCATATGTTCGCGAAGTTCGGCGAGCTCCGCACCTGAAGCTTCGCCGATACTGGCCGCCGCTGAAAGCTCCTCGAAGCGTTCATGCGCTACCACGGCTCACCTCCCCCAGGCCCAAAACGTCTTCGTCGCGGACGCGCTCCGGCTGTGCGACCAGTTTTTCGCGGAGGTGGTGCAGTCCGCGGTAGTAATGATTCCGCACTGAACTATAGGACTCGCCGGTTTGTTCGGCTACTTCTCGCAAAGTTAGGCCCTCAAAAATCACTTTTTGAATCGTTCGTCTCTGGCATTCGTTCAATGTGCCGAGCAGCTCCTCGACGAGCCGCTTCAGTTCGGGAACCGGCATGCGTGGGATGCGCTGAGTATTTGCTTCCCATTCCATGACCTCTTCGAGGTCCGGCCGGTTGTAGAACTGTCGCAGTACCAGGTAATTTCTTCGGTTGATGCTCCGGTGATAGGCGAACTGCAAGAGCCACACTTTAAGAGTGCCTCTGCGAACGTCAAATCTTCCCGCCGAACGGTAAACTTCAAAGAAAATATTTTGCGTAACTTCCTGGGCCTCGCCGGCATCGTGGAGAATTCTGAGAGCAATCGTGAGCACCAGACGATGATGGCGGTCAAACAGCGCTGTAAACGCGTCTCCATCCCCTTGCTGCACTTGACACATCAACTCTTCGTCGGAAGGCGGCCTTGGCGCCTCGGGCTCGGGAACGGAATTCCCGTTTCGGTTTGCAGGATCTTCGAACACTTTCTTCGTCAACGCCTACCTTGTAGTCCTATTAGGGGCGGCACGGCCCAATGTTTGCAAGGTAAAAATTTTCGATGACAACTGACACAACTTGGCCCTTTCGCTGGCATACTGTGGCTCGAAGCGACCATTCGGTGTTTCGGCATCCCACCTTACTCATCCATAGTACCGTCCACGACATGATAACTTCTGGCGCTATGGCGCTTCCTCCTTCAGGTGAGAGAAGACACACAATTCATCTCTAATCAGATGAAAGGCCAATGCGCATGCCGGAGCCAAGAATTATTTTTTGGTTGCGGTGAGACAGCCCAGTTCTCGCGCAGGCAACGCACAAATCGCTTGCTAAATTTTCCATGAAACATCTGGCAACGATTGGGTATCTATATTCACTACACAGTGTGTTATCAGGAATGGACGTTCATTCAGAATAGACGGCGAAGAGGTCTCGGTCGGTAGCAGTCTGCCGCTGAAGGGTGCCCAGCCCGCAAGCCCAGTTGCGACACACGGCACAGAAGAGGGTCCCCGATGAAATCACCCCGAGCGCGAGGTGGCTCCGCCCGTTTTCTCTTGCATTCAGTCGACCGGCTGGGCAGAACCATCGATCCGCAGGTTCTCGCCGTGGCCAAGGAAGTCGGCCCGCGCGCCGTGGCCTACGCGGAGCGGCTGCTGGCCGACACGGCACTGATCATGGATCTCTTCGAGGAATCGGCCGGGGCAGTCTCGGAAGCGTTGCGGCGAAAACCGAAGGACGCCAGTCCGGTTCGTGATCTTTCCGCCTACCTTTACCGCACGTTTCTTCGCAAGGTGGGCCTGGTAAGGGACAAACGAACGCGTCTTGAAAACTCGCTGCGAACCAAGGCCAAGGCACAGTCGCTCGTTCGCCAGCCCCTTCAGGCGGAACTCTCCCTGCTCTTCGATGAAGTCATGGCCAGCTATGATAAAGTCACCCAGAAGATCGTCTATCGTCGTCTCGAAGGCTATTCGTGGAAAGAGATCGCGACCGAGGTCGGCATTCAAACCCACGCCGCCGAAACGCGCTATAGCCGAGCTCTAGCTCAGGCACGACTGCTGCTCCGAGTGCGACGCCGGAAGCGTTGAGGAGGGCCTTCGCCTTGCCGGGTGCGAGGAGCAAACCAAGCAAGAGTAAGAAGAAGCTCCTGCCGGAAGAAAAACTTCTGGCGGCGGGGCGGAAGCATTTTGCTGAGGATTTTCCCAATCCCAAGCGTCAGGGCTGCCCTCCTAGGGAGGCTCTCCGATTGTTGGCCGAGGAACCGCGCTCGACAGACGACCGAGCTCTCGATCACGTCTCGTTTTGCTCTCCCTGTTACCGAGATTTCAGCCGCTTCCTGAAGGCACGAAAAAAAAAGTTGCGCACCACGGCAAAGCGCCACCGATCGTGAGCGGCCTTTTCTTTTCGTGGTTGGTGAGAGTTTTCCTTTTTGGTGTCTCCATAACAATGAGGGGAGTTCTCGTCGCATTTTCCCCGTGAGCCGGCCGGAGCCGCACCACCTCGGCGAACCGTCTGGCGCAGCGTGCCGCTCGGAAGTCCCGAGCCGGGCGCAAAGCTAGCAACCCTCTGCACGGAGCATGTGCTCTACGTGTGCCTGGTTGAAAACCAAGGCACCGCTCGCAGGCCTGTGGTTCTTCTTTGTGCCTGTCCCACCGGAGGCTCCGGCCACGAACACGGCGAGAACTCCCCGCATTACCTTTCGAAACAACCAACAGCTCAACGAGGGAGACACGAATGAAACCACTGTGGCGAAACACGACTTGGCTCAAATTAACCGCTCGGAATCTCTGCGTAATGGCAGTGAGTTTGTTTCTAGCCTTACCCGTCTTCGCGCAGACCGGTGCTTCTCCGTGGGAGAACGCGGTGAGCGTCCTGCAGCAGGCCTTCACCAGCACCATCGCCCGTGGTCTTTCCCTCGTGGCGATTGTCGTGGCAGGACTCACGTTTGCGTTCGGGGAAGGCGGGTCGAAGCGAATTCTTGCCGGCGTGCTCTTTGGCGTCGGCATGGCGATCGCCGCAGTGAACTTTCTCTCCTGGCTGTTCCCCGGTTAATTGCTACTCGATTTTTATCTAAGGCGGACTATGCCAGACGCAAGACGCATGAACCTTGTTCACCGTTCACTTTCCCGCCCGCTCACCATTCTCGGCGCGGAGCGAAAACTGTTTTTCTTTGCATTGTGCCTCGGCGCGGCGACATTCAATCTGCTCGGGAGCTTGCTCGGAGGACTCTCCGTTTTTCTCCTGCTTTACCTGCTCGCCCGATGGGCAACCGCTACGGACCCGCAACTCCTGCGATTTCTTTTGAGCGCAGCAAAGCTGCGTAACCAATACGATCCGGCGAAGTTCACTCCGGTCGCCATCCGTTGGATAAAACATGCTTAGGCTGAAACGCATTTTCAAGAATTACCAGGAGACGGGCGCGTTTGGCGAGCTGGTGAACCTCTACGGCTTCGTCGATTCGAACGTCTTTCTGACCAAGAGCGGTGCCGCAGGGGTCGTCCTCGAAGTCGAAGGCGTGGACTATGAATGTCTGGACCAGGCCACGCTCGATCAGCTGACGAAACGACTCGAATCGGCATTGAAACTCTTCGACGAGAACTACCGCGTCTACCAGTATCTCTTCAAGCGAAACAACGAAACGATCCCCTACACGCTTCACTCTAACCCGGTGGTGAGCGCGGCCATTCGCAATCGGATCGCCTACCTGCAAAGCCGCGCGGAGAACCTCTTTTCGCTTTCCATCTACTTTGTGGTGTTGCTCGAAGGGGCGGTGTCCGGGGATGGCGCCGCGAGCGTGCTCGCCGGATTAGCGGACGCGCCTTTTTCCACCCTGAAACAAGTGTTGCGGCGGCTCTCCGGCAGAAAACAGACCCTCTTCTTGGAACGCGCCGTCACCCGGGCGCAAGCCCAAATTCGGCAAAAGGTAGAAGGCTTCATCGTGCAGCTCGGAGACTTCGTTTCCGTCCGGGTGCTCCACAAGACCGAAGCGTTCCGCATGATGAAGCGGACGCTCAATTTCACTCCACAAAAGATCGAGCTGGCACGTCTCGCTCACGACACCTTTCTCGACTACTACCTGCCCGAATCGCATCTCGAGTGCCACCGCGGCTACCTGCGGCTGGACGATTACTACGTCAAAGTTCTCACGCTCAAGGAGCCTTCGGCGCAGAGCTTCCCCCTGATTTTCAAGAACCTGCTCGGAGTCGGAGCCAACTATCACGTTGTCAGCGAGTGGAAGCGAGAAGATTCAGGCAAAACACGACGCATCATCCAGTCGAAGCGGCGGCACTTCCACAACACCAAACGTTCCTTTTTCAGCCAGGTCAACCTCAACGACGCCTCGCCTCACGACATTCTCTTGGACGATTCGAAAACGTCCCAGGTGCGCGAACTGGGGGAAGGCATCAAGGAAATCGAGCTCTACGGAAACTACTTCGGCCAGTTCTCCCTGACCATTGTCCTTTACGACCTGGACCTCGCCCGCGTCGAACGGGCTTGCGCCGATTTCTACAAAGTGTTCAGCGTCCACGACGCCCAGCTCTATGAAGAGAAATACAATCTGCTCAATTCCTTTTTCGCGGCGGTCCCCGGCAACAGCGCGTTCAATCTGCGCTATCTCTATCTTCTCAACACCAACTACGCCGACTATTCGTTTCTCTTCACGCTCCACTGTGGCGAGCAGCGCAACCGGCATTTGCGGCAAGAGTATTTGGCGGTCCTTGAAACCAACCACCATTCTCCTTACTTCCTCAATCTGCACTATCGCGATGTGGCGCACACCCTAATGCTGGGCCGGACCGGTGCGGGTAAGTCGTTTTTGCTGAACTTCCTCATGACCAACCTCCAGAAATACGATCCGCTAACTTTCATTTTCGATCTCGGTGGGAGTTTTGAGCACATCACACGCCTTTTTCAAGGCTCCTATGTCCGGGTCGGCCTGGAGTCCCCCGACTTTCGAATCAACCCATTTACGCTGCCACCGACCAAGGACAACTTGGACTTTTTAGCGTTGTTCCTGAAGGTGCTGCTGCAGGTGGAGAGAACCGAGGAACTGGACGCGGCAACGGAGCGCGATCTCTACCAGCAAATCGAAAACATTTACGCACTCGATCCGCCGTTGCGTACACTCGGCGTCCTCGCCAACACCCTGCGCCGAGACTTGTCGGCGCGGCTCGCGAAATGGGTGCGTGGTGGTCAGTTTGGCTTCCTGTTTGACAATGCGGACGACACTATCTCCTTCTCCCGCTTCCAGTGCTTCGACTTCCAGCGCATGAGTCAATACGCGGAAATCCTCGAGCCACTGCTCTTCTACATTCTGCATCGCGCCAATGCCGTGATTACCGACAAACAGCATACGGCCACGTTCAAAGCGTTCTTCATCGACGAGGCCTGGGTGTTTCTACGCAACCCAAACATTCAGCGTTACGTGGTCGAGGCTCTGAAGACCTGGCGCAAGCATAACGCCGCCATGATTTTGTCCACGCAATCGCTCGACGAACTCCGCCGTTCGGACATTCTTGACGTGATAGTCGAAAGTTGCGCCACCAAGATTTTTCTCGCCAATCCCGACATGGACCGCGATCTGTACCGGCGGCAATTTCACCTCAATAACACCGAAGTCGACCGGATCTCGGGGCTCATTCCCAAACAGCAATTCCTCATCAAGACCCCGGAACTCGCCAAAGTCGTCAACCTCACCGTCGATCCGAGGAGCTACTGGCTCTACACCAACGATCCGTACGACAACCAGAAACGCCAGGAAGCCTTTGCGAAGCACGGCTTCGAAAAAGGACTCGAAATCCTCGCCGCGGAGCACGCATGAACGACGCCTGTTCTTTTTCCGCTTCCGCAGTCCTGGCGCCGTTCGCCCTGTTGGCGTTCGCGGCGCTGGTTACTGCCGCTGCGCTGTTGACGAATTGGACCCTCAGTTTTTTTCGCGACAGCAATCGAAGTTCTTAACACCAAATCACAAGGAGAAAAAAGATGAACCATCGAACCTCAGGTCGAAGGAAGTCCATTCTCAAATGGCTAGCCGCAGCCGCTCTTTTCTGCGCCGCTACCGCGGCGGCTGTTCCCGCGCCGGATGGCGCCCGTGTCGTCAAATATGCGAAGGAAGACATCGTTCCGGTTCATGCCAAACTCCGTTTTTCCACCCTTATCGTTTTGCCCGACAGCGAAGAGATTTTGGATTTCACCACCGGCGACAAGGAATTCTGGATCATCAACGGTGCGCACAATCTCTGTTACGTCCACCCCGCGCAGGCCGGCATTCACAGCAACTTAAACCTCATCACCGCGGCCGGGCATGTCTATTCCTTCCTGCTCACGGAAGTCAGCGGGGATTCCGGAGTGACGCCCGATTTGAAACTTTTCGTCGAACCGAAAGAAGGAACGGGTTTCACGAACGATCTCCCGCTGCACGGTTATGTCCGCGCTACCGAGAGTGAAGCCTACAAAAAAGAACTCGAAACGCTTCGCGCGCAAACGACCGAGCAAATTCGTGCGGCAAAGACTGAAGCCGAGGAGCAAATAAGCAAATTCCGCTCGCAGTACCAATCCAAATTGCACTTTGACTACAGCGTGGAGGCGAAAGCCTTTCGCGAGCCCTTCTTGGTGTCGGTCATCTACCACGACGATGTTTTTACCTACATCCAGTGCGCCGCGCGGGAAAAACCCACGCTGTATGAAGTGAAAGACGGGAAGCCCAGCCTCATTAACTTCCAACTCGCAAACGGTGTGTACATCGTTCCAAAGGTTCTCAACTCAGGATATCTCGCCGTGGGCAAGAAGCGCGTCGTCTTCGCCCGGCGCAATTCCACGAACTGAAGGGAAAATCATGAACGAACCCATCACAGAAAAAGCTCCGAAGCCTCCCGGTCTTTTACCGAAGAACGTTCAATCCTGGCTGCTCGTGAGCCTCGCCGTGGGCATGGTCCTTATTATGTGGTTGACGGGCGGGAAGAAGCCTCCGGCCACCCCGAAGACTGCGATGCCAGGGACTCTCCTCCCGGCGCCGGTCGAAATCAACGAAGCCAAGATTGCCGAACTGCAAAGCCGGATTCAGGAACTGCAACGCGAACAACTCGTGGCGCAGTCCGCCCTCGCGCAGCAAAACCGTTTGCTGGACGGAGCGTCGCCAGACTCCGCCACGGCGCAATCTTCAGGTCCAGCGAACAATACGTCCGGCGAACGACCCGAAGATCCGATTCAGGCGGAACGGAAACGCCGTGACTACCTCTCGCTTTTCGCTTCGAACGTAGCCGTGACGTATCGGAAAAACGCCGCTACTGGTGTCGGCGTGGCCGTTCCGATTCCGACCGATGCGACCGCAAATGGCTCCCCGGCAAGTCCCGACGCGGCCCAGGTAGCACAGGCCCTCAAGGAGCTCATGCCGCTGCCCGCGCCCGCACCTTTGCAAGCATCATCTGCCGCCACGCCTTTGCAAATCTCTTCCGCGGAAGTACACACCGAACGAAAGGAGGAATCCCGCCCTGCCGCTGCGTCAGGTGGACTTACGAACGCGGCGGCAGGGAAAACCTACGTCCTTTTTGAAGGAACCATTCTCGAAACCGTCCTCGTCAACCGGCTCGAAGGGCAGTTTTCCGGCCCTCTCGAGTGCCTGGTAACGACCGACACTTACTCCCACGACCGCCAGCATCTGTTGATTCCCGCCGGCACGCGGGCGCTGGGCGAAACTCGAAAGGTGGAAAACGCGGGCCAAACCCGGCTCGCCGTTGTCTTCCATCGCCTCATCATGCCAGACGGATATTCCGTCAACCTCGACCAATTCAAGGGCCTCGACCAGATCGGCGATACCGGTTTGCGCGATCAGGTCAACAACCACTATCTCCGCATCTTCGGCGTGTCGCTGGCGATCGGCGCTTTGGGAGCCGTCGCCGAGGCCGGTACCGGAGGAATTACTGCGGCTTCTTCGAGTGACCTCATGCGCCAGGGATTTGCCTCGAGCACCGCGCAGTCTTCGGCGCAAATTCTCGACCGCTTCCTCAACATCCTTCCGACCATCACCATCCGCGAGGGCCATCGGGTCAAGGTGTATCTCTCCGGTGACTTAGCTCTGCCCGACTACAACAACCATCGGATGCCTTCCGACTTGTGAAGGCAAGAAAGGATCGTCGCCCGTGAAAAGAAAAGTTCTTGCTGTTTTGTTGATTCTTGCAATTTGTGTTGGTACCGCTTCCGCTCAGTTTGGAGGGGTAGTCTACGACCCGACGAACTATCAAAACGCGCTGCTGCGCTACTACCAGCTCCAGCAACATCTCGTCGAGCTGCAAAAGAGCTATGCCAAAATCACCTCGCAACTCCAACTCGCCACGCAAATGGCGAGATTCGTCCAAAACATGCCCGCTCGCTACCGCGCCTTGTTCCCGCAATGGCGGAATGTGACATCGCTCAACACCTTTGGAAACACCGGTTCCTGGGTCAACGGCATCAACTCCGGCCTGCTGCCCACCATCAACACCGGCTATCAAAAGTCCACAACCCAGCTGCTTCCCTACTCGACCGACCATCTCTCCGGCATGGACGCCTCTGAGCTCGAACGTGTGCAATCACAATACGCCACGGTCCAACTTGCGGACGGCGCGAACGTTAATGCCATGGCCACCATCGGTTCCATCCGGGGCAGCGCCCAGGACATTCAGACCCGGATCGGCAACCTCGAACAGGATTCGTTCTCGAGCGATTCCGGGCTCAACAGCGAAGTCTCAGTTTTGAACAAGATCAACGCCGCAGGCGTTTTGACCCTTCGCACGCTTCAGGATTCAAACAAGCTCCTGGCGTCGCTTCTTGAACAGCAGACCATTCTCGCCAAACAGCAGCGCGAGACCATGACCAATACGATCAACGCGGACATCGCGCGCCGCTCGAGCCTGTCCGGAAACATGACCCAGGTCAGCGGGAGCCTGACTGACACTCTGCAAAACTTCCGCATGCCGTAAGTGAACCCTTATCGAAGGAGCCGAGATGCAAACCGATTTCTTGCAATTCATCTTTCAAGCGATCAACCAGCTGCTCACGCAGAATCTCGGCTTCTTCGATGCCATGGGCCAGAACCTTTTCCGCATGTTCGCGACCATCCTCATCGTGTGGTACGGCGTGAAGTCCGCGCTCGCCGCGGCCGGCGGAAAGAGTCCTTTCCACTTCGACAAGTTCGCGAGCCTCCTGCTGACCATCAGCTTCGGATTTGCCATGGTCAACTACTACAGCACGCCCATCCCCGGCATTGGCACGAGCTTTCACAACCTGGTCACCGACGAATCGCAGTTTCTTGCCAACCGAATCAACCAGGCGCAGCTGCAAACCATCGTGGCCCGTGTCGCGGACTTCGAATCCCGCATCGACTCCCCCGGTGTGGCGGATTTTCTCGGCACCATCATCTACGCCGTCGTCATCATCCTTCTTGCGGCTGCCCAGGCTGTCGCTATCGTGGTCATTGCCTACGGGTTTATAGCCACCGCCGTGTGCGTGCTGGTCGGGCCGGTGTTCATACCCTTCTTCATTGTTCCGAAACTCGAGTGGCTTTTCTGGGGCTGGTTCAAGTGCTTTCTGCAGTATGCCTTCTACCAGGTGGTCGCGTCCGCCGTGGTATTCGTCATTGGGAACCTCATTCTCGGAATCATTGGACTGCAACCCACGGGCACGATCTCCACGGCCCAGCTCATCGGATGGTTCCCCGTCCTACTGATTACGTTTCTCGCCGCGATCTACGCACTGCTCAAAGTTCCGGTCCTGACGAACCACATTTTCAGTGGTGCGGCCGGCGGATCTTCCGCCGTCTTGCTTGAAACCACGGCCAAGGCTGCCAGTTCTGCGATCGGAGAGCTCTAAATGAACCGCGATGACTCGTTCGAAGACGCCAAGCGCCTCTATCTCGAATCCTATGGTGACCCGATGGTGACGAACACCTATCTCAAGATTGCCCTGGCTTTGCTGGCGCTGGTTTGCGTGGCTCTCGCCTTGATCGATCTGCGGACCATTCGCACCTTCCAGAACTTCCGTCCGCTGGTGATCCGCATTGACGATTTGGGCCGGGCCGAGGCGATCAATTATCACAACTTCGAATATAAGCCGCAGGATGCCGAGGCCAAGTATTTTCTGAGTCAGTTTTGTACGCTCTTCTATCGCCGCAATCGCTACACCATTCAGAACGATTTCTCGAAGTCTCTCTACTTCCTCGACGGAAAGCTGGCCAACGGTATTTTGGATGAATACCGCAAGACCGATATCGTTCGGAAATTCCTCACGAACACTGCTGCCCCGGAGATTGATATTGATGTGAAGAAGGTGGCGCTCGAAGAGTTGCAAACCCCGCCCTATCGAGCTCGCGTGGACTTCTACATGGTCTATTACTCGCCCGCCGACCACAGCGAGCTCAAACGCGATCTGTATACCGCGAATTTTCTCTTTGTCTTCAAGACGCAAGTTCCCAATGAATTGATCCCCATCAATCCGCTGGGACTCACCATTACCTACTTCCGGGAAGATCAGGCATTCAAGTGAACTCTTCGGGACACGTCCAGGGAGCGGAGGTCGCGGTCCGGCAGCGGGCAACGTCGGCTCAACCACCGCGCGCCACTTCTCTCTTCCCTCTGTGGTCCTCCTCCCAGTGTGCGGCACAGCCCTCCCCATCGACCGTGATCCTCGATACTCCAGGCGCGCTGCTGGAGGGCCTCCGTTGCTGTCCGCCTGCCTCCCCGCTCCCGATGAGCTCTGCGCCTCCCGGAAAAACCTGTATGAGGTTTCTCGGAGATTCAGCATGATTGCCAACGCACTGTTTCTCACCGTTGCCATCCTCCTCGCCTACGGCTTCTGGCTTCTCGATGAACTAAAGTTCATGGCTCCCTACAAGGCAGCTTTGTTCCATGCCTACGGGCGCACGCTTCTCGCCGCTGTAGCTGTGCTTTTTCTCAACGTATTCGGAGCGGCGCTCGCCATCAATCGCAAGTTCTTCCTGAAGGACACCGGGCGCAAGCTCACGCACCTCGATCGGCAATTCCAGATCGATCAGGACGAAACTCCGGAGCCGCCCGAAGAAGAGGAGCTGCACTGAGATGTCGCGGGACACCTATTCTTACGATCCAAGAGATGAGCAAACCACCACGCCGCCCAGTCCCTCTCGCCGCCGGCAATCCGCTCTTCCCGGCGAAAGAAGCGACCACTGCAACGCTGGCGGCGCGGATTTGTCGGAAGGCCCGGCACGAGAGCCCTCCCGTCCTCCTCTGAAACCGGAGCGACTCGATTCACCACGAGCGTATTCCGACCGCGACCAAACCTATCTGCTTCGCGAGTCCGAACTGCGGACGCTTGCGGAGGTCGGCGCCTTTCGCGTCGTCCATGCCGGGGATCTTGCCAAGTACGCCTATGGTGGCGATGTCGGCCGGATGGAACGCGACCTTCGCCACCTCAAGGAAGCCTCTCTCGTCACCACCAAGACCATCGAAGTCTCCCGCAAGAAGACGGTGCGTGTACTAACGCTCACCAAGCGTGGACACCATCTCCTGCAAAAGAGCGGCCGATTGCCCGAAGGCCAAGCCATCTACCACGGTCTGGTGAAACCGAAAGAAGCCGAACATGACGCGGCGTTGTATCGCCTTTACCAAAAGGAGGCCGCTCGCATTGAACGCGCCGGTGGCCGTCCGGTGCGCGTCATTTTGGACTACGAATTGAAGCGTGATTTGAACCGCGAACTCGCGCGCATTTCGAGTCAAGAAGGCTCGCGTGAGGAGCGCGAATACGTTGCCGAGCGGCACGGCCTTCAGGTCATTGACGGCAAGATTCCGTTGCCTGATCTGCGCGTCGAGTACGAAAGCGCAGACTTGGAGCCGCGCCACATCGATCTCGACCTGGTAACCGGTAACTATCGGCCCCGCGAAGTTTCGGAAAAGGCGCGGGCCGGTTTCGCGCTCTACAGTCCCGCGGAAGACGCACCACGGCTTCGCCGCATTCTCAATGACCGTGATCTCACAGCGGAAATCTTTTCCCTATGAACATCGCCCAGACCCATCTCGAAGCTCTCGCGGCATTCGGCTACACCGAAGAAGAAGCTCGGTTTCTCTATCTAGTCGCAACGCATTCCGGGTATTTCCTGGCCCGGCAATTCCTCGAATTTACGGGAGCCCATTGGGGGAAGCGCACCACCGGATTCTGGACAAAATTGCAGACCCTACGGCACGCCCGAGTCGAACGTTTTCCGAAGAGCGGCGTCATCTACCATGTGTTCTCGCGCCGGCTGTATCGCGGGATTGAACGAGAGAACATCCGCAACCGTCGCACTCACGAGATCGACTTCATTAAAACGCGTTTGGCGATCCTCGATTTTGTCCTCGCCCATCCTCAGTACCAATACCTCGAAACGGAGCCGGACAAGGTTCGCTATTTCTGCGGAACCTTGGGGCTCGAACGGCATCGTCTACCCTCCCGAATCTATCTCGGAAAGGCGCAGGCAAAACCCACGCAGCGATATTTCGTCGATAAGTTCCCGATGTTCGTCAGTTCAGAGTTGCCTTCTGCCTCTCCTGTGGTCACCTTTACCTACGTCCACGCGGGAACCTCCACTCTCGTCGACTTCACGCATCATCTCGAGACCTACCTGCCCTTGTTTCGCCAGCTTTCGACGTTTGGATTCTTCTATGCTTCGCGTACCAACGCTTGCTTCGAGAGAGCCACGGAAGTCTTTCGCTCCCTCGTGAAAATTCCGCTCGAAGACGAGATTGCCGACCAACTGCTGCGGTACTTCCGTGTCCGTCGCTCCTGGGACGAAAAGCAGTACGGTGCAGTCACCGACGCCGACCTCCTATTCCGCAACGCGTGCAGACCTCGATTTTCAGGGCAGCGCTTCGAAGCGCTCTATCGCGGTTGGAAACGAGAACGCGTGAGCGAAGAAACGATCCGTCGCGAGTTCGACGGCCCTCCACGGAAACGCGTTGTGACATTCGACACCCAGTTGTTGGACAAACAGAACGATGAGGAAGCCGAGGAGTCGGAAAACGGGTGAAGAAAGTAAAGAGTACCGTCTGCACTTTTTTCACGGCGCCTTCTTCACCGAAGCATTTTGCAATCAGGTGATCGGAAAAGAGTTAAGACCGGAGCAGCAAAGAAAGAGGCCGGGGAAAAAATTCAAATCGGGCGGGAGCGACCCCACTTGTTCGGCTTCCAGCCGCCCAAACCAGGTGTGGGGTCGCTCCCGCCCTTCGGCACACAAACCGTGCCTGCCTTTTTTCCCCGGCCAGGAGTTTCGGAAGCACCGCAACCAGAAACAGGAGGAAATGCAGAATGGCCCTTATCAAGAAGCAGGCTGTCATCGTTCCGCGAGAAATTCGGATCGAGTCTTCGGTCGGCGAACTTCTCGACGATTACGCGCGCTTCATCGACAGCAGCGCAGACCACGTCGTCAATTCCGTGCTCAAGAAATTGTGGCGCGACCCGGAATACCGCAAATGGCGCAACGAGCGCCGAAACGCGCCACAAGCAGCGGACACGAAGAGGCAGGGATGATGCAGCGCGCGCTCAATTCCCGACTCTTCCTCGCGGCGTTGCTGGCAATGGCGACGGGAGCCTACCTTTTCTATAGGTTCCCGTTTCCGGGCGAACAAATCTTCCTGCACGTAGTGGCTATCCGTGCGCCGCATGTCTTCCTGAGCTTCAAGTACCTTTTTACCATTTTCCTTTTCACGACTCCCTACATGTTCTACGCCACGCTTCTGTCCGGCCTCTACATCTTTACGCTGCGGGCCGATTGGCGCATCAGGCCAGGCCGGCTCCCTCGTTACCTCGACCCGCGCAAACGAAGCGACCTATTTTTGGTGGTCGGTGAGGTGCATCACCCACGAAAAGCGATTCCGTCCAAGGCCCCCTTTTGGCTGACGATCCCCGAGCGCGGCCTCTTCACTGGCATTGCCATTTTCGGTGCAATCGGCTCCGGCAAAACGAGCTGCGGCATGTACCCATTCGCCGAGCAAATTCTTGCCTACAAAGCCGAGGACCGGGAGAAGCGGATCGGCGGATTGATCCTCGAAGTGAAGGGCGATTTTTGCAAGAAGGTGCAAGGCATTCTAGCGACGCACGGCCGAGACGAGGACTACGTCGAAATCGGCCTGGATTCGGAGTACCGCTATAACCCCCTTCACAATGACCTCGATGCCTACGCGCTCGCCTTCAATATCGCTTCGCTTCTCAACAATCTTTTCGGCAAAGGAAAGGAACCCTTCTGGCAGCAGGCATATACGAATCTCGTCAAATTCATCATCCTGCTTCACAAGGTCGCCTACGACTACGTGACGCTCTTTGATGTCTACCAGTGCGCCATCTCTCCCCCACTCCTTGAAGAACGAATTCAGGAAGCCGAAGAGATTGTCATGGGCCGTCATTTCGTGGCCGTTATCCCGAAGATTTATGGGGAGCGCACGACCGATGTCACGGGTCTGGGCTTCACCCACGATACGAAAGAACACTGCTACCTCGCGCCGGCAACGCCTGAGCTACGGGACACACTCAAGAACCGGAACGTTCCGCACGAAGCACGCTTGATACTGGACCGCGCCTTTGCCGAACCAGATCGGCTTGACCAACTGGACGCCGTAAAGCGCTGGTTCAATGACGATTGGCGTCGCATCGAGCCGAAACTACGGACTTCCATTGTCGAAGGCATTTCGGTCTTCCTGTCGCTCTTCGACGACAACCCGAGAGTGAAAAGAGTTTTCTGCCCGAAGCGTGAGTGTTACGACCCTAACAAGAATGCCAACCACGAATTCGGCAAGCCCTTGCCTTCCTTCTCATGGCTGATTGAGGCCGGCAAAATCTGTTCGCTGAATTTCCCGATTGGAATGAACCCCGGTCTCGCGAAGGCGCTGGGCGTCATGATGAAGCTCGATTTCGAGCGCGCGGTCGTCAATCGTGTTCCCGAGATGGAAGCCCACCCGGAACGGCATTTCCGGCAAGTTTTGTTCCTGTGTGACGAGTATCAACACTTCGCGACGGTGGGTGAGAACGATCCTACAGGGGACGAGAAGTTCTTTAGTTTGTCCAGACAGCCCAAGTGCATTCCTATCATCGCCACACAAAGCATCAGTTCGTTGCGCTCGGCGCTTCCCGGCGAGAGTTGGCGGACACTGTTACAAACCTTCCGCACCAAGATTTTCTTGACGCTCTCGGATGACTTTTCCGCGCGCATTGCCAGTGAGCTGTGCGGACGGGAAGACCGCTTCAAGCCCAGCTACAACTTTTCCGAAAGCGGCCACAACGCCCGCGTGAGTTTGGTCACGGGTAAGGCGCTTTCGCACCGCGCCAACATCACCGCTTCGAAGAGCTACAACACGCAAAGCGATTATCGGTTCGACATGAAGACCTTTACGGAATTACGGAACGCGCAAGCCATCACGCTTGCCTACGACGGTGTGAATCCGAGACCGCCAACGTTTTGCTACCTCAAGCCCTATTACAACGACCCGAACAAAAACTACTTCACGCAGGTCGCCGAAGGAGTGCTCTGAATGAATGGATTCGAACTGATTCTTCCCTTCTTGAAGCCCATCGAACACCTCATTCTCGACGATGCGATCACCGAAGTGATGGTCAACGGGCCGGACCATGTTTTCGTCGAGAAAGCAGGCTTCCTCGAAGAAGTCCCCGGCATTTCGCTGGGTGAGCGCTCCCTCATGGTCGCGGTCAAAAATATCGCCAGGCGTTTGGGCGATGACATCTCCGAAACAAAACCGATCCTAGATTCTCGCTTGCCCGATGGCAGCCGCGTCGCCGCCGTCATTCCGCCCTGCAGTTTGTCCGGCATCACACTGACTATCCGTAAATTCAGTGCGCGGCACTTTTCGGTCGAAGATCTGATTCGCGCGGGGACTCTCGACCGGGCCCTCGCCAATCGCCTTGAAGACTACGTGCTGTCGCGCAAGAATCTGCTCGTCAGCGGAGGTACGGGAACAGGAAAAACGACGTTAGCCGCCAGCCTCGCCCGTTTCATTCCGCCCGACGAACGCATTCTTCTGATTGAAGACACCGCGGAAATTCGCCTGCCCCACCAAAACCTCGTCCGCTTCGAGGCGCGACGGGAACAGAACGGAGTCCCCGCCGTATCCATCCGGGATCTGTTGAAGGCCTCGCTGCGCCACCGCCCAGACAGGATTCTCTTGGGCGAAATTCGGGGAGCCGAAGCATTCGATCTCTTGCAACTCCTCAATACGGGACACTCCGGCACGCTTTCCACAATTCACGCGAACTCCGCAAAGCAAGGACTCGCCCGTTTTACAAGTTGTGTCCTGCAGAGCGGAATAGACCTACCGTACCGCGCCGTAAGGGCAAATATCGCCGATTCACTCCATGTCGTCGTGCAAGTCGAACGGAGACCTGGGCACCGATTTATCTCCGAAGTGCTAGAAATCAACAACTACGACGCGGACGCCGACCTCTTTGATTACTGCATCCTGTATGCCGCGAAACGGGAGGAGCGATGATTCCTCACAATCCATCCATCCCCAAATCACTAACGGCCTCCGGTTATATTCTCGCGCTCTTTGCGCCGATCGATAACGTCGCCGTTCTCGTTCGCCATCGACACCTGGGCCATACGCTTCAGCGCATCACGAAGGCGGAACTCATCGCGGCGCCCGACTTTCAATCTGTACTTCTCGACCAAAATCGAGCAGGGGCCGACATTTTTATTGGGATGAATCCGATCAAGGACGGCGCTTACAACCGGACCAAACAAAGCCTGAAAGAGATTCGCCATGTGTATCTCGACATCGACCGTGACGGCGATCAGGCTATCGAAATTATTCGCACTTCCCTCGACGTTCCAACGCCCAATTTCGTATTGAATACTTCACCGGGAAAGTACCAAGTTGTATGGCGTATCGAAGGGACCAACCTACCGGCGGCCGAAGCTCTTTTGCACAGTATGGCGAATCACTTTGGAGGCGATTTGGCTGCAACTGACGCAACCCGTGTTCTTCGGCTGCCCGGCTTCGCCAATCGTAAACTCGCCGTTGAATTTGTTGTGCAGGTCGTGCAGGCCACTGACCACGTTTATTCCCTTCGGGATTTCCATATTCCTCAAGACTCTCCCGAAGCGCCGCGCAATGTCGGCGACAGTGGCCGACCTCATCCTGCTCCCGGACACCGAAGCCAGTCCGAACGCGATTGGGCTTATGCAATCCGTGCATTGGCTCGCGGCGACAATCCCGAAACTATCGTTAAACGGATCGCCGACTTCCGCGCGGATGACAAACCGAACCCGGAATACTACGCCCGTTTAACCGTTACGAAGGCGCAAACCGAACTCAACAAAGAAGCCGGATTCGACCGCAACAATTAGTCATCAATTTCAATGAAGATTCTGCGCGCATAGGCAGCCGATGTCTGAACAGTTTCATTCCGACAATTCCGCCGTTTCGCCAGGCCGATCCCCCTCGCTTAATTGTGCTGCGTCCGGTGATAGTATTGCTTCGCCGCCAGTTCAATCGAGAAAGCGGGGAAAGTGCATGTCTCGACGAACTGGACAGAATCCGAA
Organism: uncultured Acidobacteriota bacterium; assembly: GCA_963732135.1. GTDB lineage: Bacteria > Acidobacteriota > Terriglobia > Acidiferrales > UBA7541 > Acidiferrum. The sequence goes on along the minus strand of CAVSYC010000003.1, from coordinate 728,275 downwards.
GGTGCGCGTCAAAAAGCGCTCCAACGGACAGAAGGTTTTCTACTTCCAGTACTGGATTGATGTACCTGGACAGGAGGATAGGGAACGCAAGACGCAGATAATCGGACCAACTAAGCAGATGACGAAAAGCGAGGCTGAGCGGAAGAAAATGGAATTCCTTTTGAATCTCGAAGTGAATTCGATGGAATACCAGATTCCTTCTTCCTTGAACTTCGCGAATGCGGTGTCGCACTACCGGGATGTTTTTGCTCCACGCATGCTTCGACCGTCCACATTTTCAACTGCGGACAGTCATTTAGGGAATCACCTCGAAGCAGACTGGATGGACGTTCCGATTGAGCACATCACAATTGATTCAGTGAATGAATGGATATGGAAGAAGCGAAACCAGGGTCTTTCGTGGATAACGATCAAGAACATCCTGCGCACCATGCAGCGTGTTCTCTCGGCGTTCTCAAAAGACAAGAAGCCTCCCTTCTCCCAAATCGGACTGGCAATTCCCGAGCGTGACAAGTTGCAAATGAAGGTGAACAGCCGGAAGAAAGTGTCGTTCTCTTGGACTCAAGCCGAGCAAATTGCCGATCATGTCGGCAAGATGGAAACGCTTGGCAAAGCCCGCAGGGAACGATATTCCGTGCTGTTTCTACTTGCGGCTGCTTCCGGATTGCGGTCCAGCGAGCTCCTCGCGCTTAGGCCGGACGACATCGACTTTGGCGCGAAAACAGTTCGAGTGGAGGAGTCCTCAGACCAGAAATGCCGTGGTGAAATCGGGCCCTGTAAGAATGCCACGGCCTACAGAACGGTCTTACTCTGTGACCCTGAGGGCCAAAAGGCGATGCGGAGACTGGCGCGATTCATCGGAATCGTTTCAGACTCTCGCTCCCTCATCTTCCATTCGAAAGGCGGAGGCCCGCTGCTCGAAACCAACATCCTGAATCAAGGACTCTATCCGGCTCTGGAAGCTTTAGGACTTGAGCAAGCTGGAATGCATGCCTTTCGAAGAGGCTGCAACCGGCGATGGGAACTTGCCGGTGTAAACCCGGCCGTTATTCGTCAGCAGATGGGTCATGCCTCCGCTGCGATGACGGCACTTTACACTGGTGAAATCTCTCTCGAACAAATCCGAACCGAATTTTCCATGAAGTTTGGCAACAAAATTGATGTTTTGGAAACCATGGAAACCGGGGCGGCCGCGTAAGTCTTTTGAGCGACCCGACACATGGGTGACAGTTTGTACCGGACACATAGGTGACACTTCCTCCCCTAGGGGAGGAAGCGATGCCTTGGAAGGAGTGTTCGGTTATGGATGAACGTGTTCGTTTTGTGGGGCGCTTGCTGGACGGGGAGAAAATGGTCGCGCTCTGTCGCGAGTTCGCCATCTCGCGCAAAACCGGTTACAAAATCTTTGAGCGCTACAAGGAATACGGTCTGGAAGCTCTGACCGACCGTTCCCGCAGGCCCTGGCGTTACGCCAACCAACTGCCTCAGCAGGTGGAGGCCGCCATTCTGAATCTCAAACGGGAAAAACCCTACTGGGGCGCGCGCAAGATCCGCGAACGCTTGCTGCGTCGCTTTTCCTGTGAGGTGAAGGTTCCGGCGCGCAGCACCATCCACGCCGTGCTCGATCGCCACGGCCTGGTCCAACGCAGAGGGCGCCGCCGCAATCATGCTCAAGGCACGCCCTTGTCGCTGGGGCAAGAGCCCAACGAGCTGTGGTGCACCGACTACAAAGGTGAGTTCCTGCTGGGCAACAAAAAATACTGTTACCCGCTGACCGTCACCGATCATGCCTCGCGCTATCTCCTCCTCTGTGAAGCCCTTGAATCTACCTGTGAAGCTCTTGCTTTTACGGCCTTTGCGCGCTTATTTAAAGAGCGCGGCCTGCCCACTAGCATCCGCTCGGACAACGGCGTGCCCTTCGCCTCGCCCAACTCTCTGTTCAACCTCTCCAAGCTCTCGGTCTGGTGGTTGCGCCTGGGCATCACCATCGAACGCATCCAGCCCGGTCATCCGCAGCAGAATGGCCGGCATGAACGCATGCACCTCACGCTCAAAACGCAAACCACGCGCCCCGCAGGCGGGAACAGCCTGCAGCAGCAGAGCAAATTCGATGATTTTCTCGAAGAGTTCAACAACGAGCGGCCCCATGAGGCCTTGGACATGAAGTGCCCCGCGGAAGTCTACACTCCCGCCATCCGCCGCTATGCCGGCCTGCCAGAACTTGCTTATCCGTTTCACGACCGTGTCATTCACGTCACCAACTGCGGACGCATCTGTCTGCACCGCAAAAAAATTAATCTCAGCACGGTCTTCGCAGGACAGGCCCTGGGGATCAAAGAAGTCGAAGAAGGTATTTGGCTGGTCAGCTTTATGGAGTACGATCTCGGCTACATCGATCTGGAGGAAAAAACTCTGCAGCCTCTCGACAACCCTTTTGGCCCAAAAGTGTAACCTATGTCTCCGGTACGATCTGTCACCTATGTCTCCGGGCCGGACCTTTTAGAATCTGGAGCGGGCGATGGGAATCGAACCCACGTCCGAAGCTTGGGAAGCTTCTATACTGCCATTGTACGACGCCCGCTCACTCTCCAGCTTATTGGTTATACACCGCTAAGCGACTCGCGCTCATCGGTCCTTATTTTCCCTAATTTCCAAAATTGGGCAAAACGCTTTCTTTTGGAAAATATTGATTTGCTGCCGGTCGGAGGCAATTTCATAAAACCTTTACAGCCAGAAACTTAGAGCGAGCGCTCGAGGATTCGATTGCTGGTCTTGGTCGAGAACAGAAGCTCGCGAGGCTTCGGTGTACGGTGGTTAAGATCGTCGATTGTAAACTCCGCATGGTGTGGTATGATGGGGCCATCATGATGGCAAAGACGCAGATCACACTTGAAACTGAGATGCAGCGCCGTGCGCGCCAACGCGCCAACGATCTCGGGGTGTCTCTAGCAGAGTATTTTCGTCGTCTGGTCGCACGGGATCTTGCTCGTCCTCAGACAGCCGGCCACGTAGACCGTATTTTCGATCTCGGAAGCTCGGGCGGCTCAGATGTTGCAAGCCAAAAGGATTCCATGATCGCCGAAGCCTTCCAATTTACGCACAGGAAACTGCGACGGCGCCGATAGCTCTCGCGACATGAGCCTATTTGTCGATACTTCCATTTGGTATGCTGCCGCGGACTCTTCTGACCGCAGTAACGCTCGATCAAAAGTGATTCTCAAATCCGGTGAAACACTGGTGACCTCGGATCACATTTTGATCGAAACATGGACTTTGCTTCACCACAAGCTCGACCGCAAAGCTGCCGGGCGATTTTGGGAAGGACTGCGGAGCGGGATAGCAGCAATCGAGACAGTTACGTTGGCGGACCTGGAGATTGCTTGGGATATTGGCGTTTCCTGGCGTGACCAGGATTTTTCTATAGTGGATCGCACCAGCTTCGCCGTAATGCGGCGTCTAGGCATTGACCGCGTCGCGTCCCTCGATACGCATTTTGCCGTATTTCGCTTCGGGCCAAAACGCCGCGAATCCTTTCATGTCCTTGGATAAATAATTCTCCGGACCTGGACAGCCGAGTGCTGATTTCAGCGATTTTGGGGCCCCGCGGGTTCCCGCCTTTGTCGCGAACTCGCTAGCTATTCTAAGCAAATGGGGTGATTGGTAGGGGCGTTGGGATCGAACTAGAAGCGGTGTTGAAACCTCGTAATTTGATTTCTTGAGTCGACAAAACGGTCTAAATTCGCAAATCTGCCCAACCGAGGTACACGGCGTGTACATAGATTGGCCCCGGAAAGGACTTTTGACCTGCCTCAGCAGCTAAAAATGCGTGTGACCAGTGTAGGCAGCTTCATTTCAGTGGGAGGGATTCTACCTTCGCATTTGGAAAATAGTGGCTGAGGATGACTCGAAAGTCCGAACCAAGGCCGGCCATGCTTCGGGCGCCGCGCTGGCACAATCCAATTCCGTGGCCTTGTCCGACACCTTCCAGAATCACGACATCGCCTTCCTCACGCGTCGTGAACGTATAGCTGGGCCGCATCCCAGCCAAGTTTTCTGCCAATCGCAATTCTGCCCATCTCACCTTGTGATCAGAGCATAGCGGCATCTTCCTTGGTAAGTGAGCGCGTCCAGCGAATTGGGTCTTTGTAACAAACTTCACAACGCACGGCGCAATAAGGATAGCCGGTCGAAGATGAATCACCCACCATCGGTACGCGCGTTGTGCCCCAGCTGCGGGTAAACATCGCAACGATCGGCGCATGATCGTAAGCAAGCACCAGCCGCTGCGTAGCTGCGGTGGCTGGCACCGCTGGACTTTCAGTGGCAGGCGGTTGCCGAAGAAATTGACAATGCGTCAGATCACAGAAATCAAAGTCCGCGTGCCGCCCGTGACCCGCAACCAAATACGATCGGCTGACAATGGCCTGTGCTTTCAATGCTTCAAGCGGCGTATCCGGCATGGATTCTGCTTGCACGACAGACGCAACGGCTGTTTCAAGGTCCATTTCGACGACCGGAATGATCTCGCCCTTTTTTGCTTTTACGCTGAGTATGCCCTCATACCAGCGTTGGACTTGTCCTGGAATTGTCAGAACAAATTCGGTGGCCTGCTGATTGCGGCCTGCAGCGCGAACCTCCTGCGCACGAATCTGAGCTCGTCCATAGAGAATGAGCAACGAATCGCCCGAAGCGCGTAGTTCCACTTTGCTGCAAGAGGAACGCGGTCGCACAAACAACTGCCGCTTCTCGGCAAAAACTACAAGATCTCGTTTCTCATTACTTGTGAAAGGCGGGCGGCGGGGATCGAAACCGAACAACCTGAAACTTCAAAACCAGAGTGCGCAGGTCTCCGACAGCCGGTCACACGAAGTACGGGACTCCCAATTTCGCAGTCCACCATTTTCCATCATTTTCCAATTACGGCTTGGTCCAAAACTCGCAGGTGCCGCCAGTTCAGCGTGTTAAGGTCAACCAGAGGAAGCTTGGGAAGCTTTGAATAAAACTCTGAAAGCAATTGAATTGCCGGCACTTAGCTTTCCGAGCGACAGCCTCAATTGGAAACTAAATGGAGATTGAAGGCAGTTACAGATCGTGACGGCTCTTGATGACAGCTAGGATAAATTGAGCGACCTCAGTTCCAAACAGGCGACGTTTACCGAACCTCGGTTTGACTCATCGTGATGAGTCAGATAAACTCCTTCCATGGCTAAACGGCTGCAAGTGATCATGAAGGATCCGGAGTACCGAGAGATTCAGCGCGCCGCGCGTTCACGCCATATGTCGATCGCCGAGTGGGTTCGGCAAGCACTGGACCTGGCTCGCCGCCGTGAGCCTGTCGGCGGCGTCAGCAAGAAGCTCGCAATCATCCGCGCGGCAGCACGACATGACTATCCCGTGACGGATATCGACGACATGCTCGCTGAGATCGAGAGGGGATACGGAACGGGCGTGCATCAGTGATTCTGGTCGACTCGAATATTCCCATGTATCTGGTTGGCGCTCCTCACCCTCACAAGAGTGACACGCGACGATTGCTCGAAAAAGCGGTCAGCGAGCGCCAGAGCCTGGTTACCGACGCGGAGGTTCTCCAGGAAATCTTGCACCGTTACGTCGCCATCGACCGCCGCGACGCAATCCAACCCGCGTTCGACGCTCTGATCGGAATCGTGGATCAGGTGCTGGCTGTTGATCGGCCCATCGCCGAGCGCGCGAAACAAATTGTCTTGGGGTATCGGCAGCTATCTGCGCGAGATGCCGTGCATATCGCCGTTATGGCACACCATGGAATCGAGCAAATCATGACCTTCGATTCAGGCTTTGACGGCTTCCCTGGTATTACACGCCTGTCATGATTATGTTAAGAACGAAACGCTGACCTTTTGAGCGGTCGATGGGAATCGAACCCACGTCCGAAGCTTGGGAAGCTCTTAGTAAAACTCTGAAAGCGATTGATCTGGCGGCACTTAGCTTTCCGAGTGAAGGCCTTAATTGGAAACTAGATGGAAACTAAAAGCAGTTGCGGATTGCCACTGCATTGTCTTGCCCATCTACCCGCGGACCGACGATGACGCAAGGCGGCGGTTTGTTAATTCACCTGACCTGTTCGCGCTGATCGATTTTCGTTTATTTTGCTAGCGTTACGACCCTCTCAGTTGCACTCCAATACCCCCCATTTGCAGTCTAAAGTTAAAAGGACAGCACTAAACAATTCCACCAGAAAAGCCAAGACCCTGGGATAAAGGAGATTCCAATTCTGGATTAGCTATGTCGCAGCCGCCGGTCGTGAGCTTGCTCTGAATGGCCATTTACGTCCAGCCACGCCAAGAGACAGCGCACGCTGCCGTGCGCCAACGCTATGCTCGAATCGGCGGCACCGTAGTAGAGATTGATGGTGTCCCCATCCTTCGCCACGGTATACCCACACGGAAACACAACGTCTTGAACATCTCCGCGGCGTTCGTAGTCCGCTTCGGGCGCAAACATCCAGGAATCACCTCGGATTACGCATTTTTCGGGTTGTTCGAGGTCAAACAGGGCGAGACCGAGCCGGTAGATAGAGCTTGATGGCGTCCTCCGCACGCCATGATAGATCATCAACCAGCCTCTCGGCGTTTCGATCGGCGGAGGCGACATGCCAATTTTGTTCGCATCCCACCATGCGCCGCGGCGAGCTTCCAACATGAGCTTGTGATTTCCCCAGTGCCGCAAGTCGGGGGAGTACGAGATCCAGATATGCGCACCGAGCGGCGTCATGGGCCGGTGGATCAAAGCCCAATATCCGTTGATCCTGCGCGGCAAGAGAGCTGCGTCCTTGTCGTCTGGAGGCATGATGACACCAATTCGTTCAAAGCTCCGAAAGTCCTCGGTGAGAGCTAGTGACACTCCGGGACCACCGCGAGAATACGAGGTGTAAGCAATGGCATATTTTTTGAGCTCTGGCACGTATGTGACGCGCGGATCTTCGATGCCCCACAGCTCCTCTGGGTATTGTTCCGGATTAGGCAGGAGTGTGGGTTCGCGATCGATTTGCCACTCATCAACGCCGTTCAACGAACGCGCCACGCACAAGTGTGAGAGGCCGCGACGGTCTTCCACACGACAAAGCAGAAGGGTCGATCCATCCGGAAGCAGCGTTGCGCCGGCGTTGAAGACGCTATTGATGGAATAGGGCCAATCCTTTCCCGTCAAAATGGGATTGGCAGCGTGCCGGTGAAACAGTGTTTCGTATTTTTCCGTCGCTGCTTTTACGATCAATTTTGGAGAACTCATTCAATCGACCTTTCATTAGTCGCACGTTGGCCAAAAAAGCAGCTCGCGGATCAGAGCTTCTTGCCGGTACCGTCGGTCTCCTCAAGCTTGCGCATTTCCAGCAGTGCCATCAGGAAAGAAAGCGTCGATTCCGCTCCCTGGTTTTCGTTGGGTCTGTCGGGATGCAGACCATCTCGACAGCCACCAGTGGTCGGATCGTAGAGGGCGATCTGAAGATCGTTGTCACCCAAGAACCAATTGAAAGCGGTCCACGCTTCCTTCCACCAGCGGCCCTTTCCCGTCGCGCGATAGGCTTGCAGATAAGCTGAAACGGCAGCGCAAGCTTCGATGGGTTGCTGATCGAAACGAGCCTTTTCCGTTTTTTTCGAGTAGAAGCCGTGTGATCCGATTGGCACGAAATGGCCTTTAATCTCGCACCGCTGAATTATCGCCAGCCAGTCCAAGGCTTCGAGGCCGGCCGAAACCATCGCATCGTTGGAACTGCGAACGCCCGCTCGGATGAGCGCCTGCGGTAATCGTGCATTTGAGTAGGCAAGGACGCTCTCAAACCATCTCCAATCAATCGAACGGTTGGAAATGTACGAATCCAGCAAGCGATTTGCTAGCGTGTCCGCAGCATTTAGAGCGGCGCGATCCCCAGAGAACGATTCGAGATATTCCTGCAGACCCAGCAAAGCGAAAGCACAAGCTCGGGGACTCTTAAAGTCCACCGCCGCGGGAACGGCCAACTCGAACAACCGTCCCGCCGCTCCTTTGAGCCCGACATCCTTGGTTCTGCCGAGAACTGTCCCCAAGCCCCACAATGCTCGCCCATGACTATCTTCCGAGCCTTCCGATTCCTGCCACTGGCGTTCATAACTCAGACAATTTCGGAACCTCTTGCTTGTTTGATCGAAAGCAAGCCACAAGAAAGCCAAATAGCGTGAAGCGAGGTCAAGCGAGTCAGTCGGAGTAGTATTTCCAAATTCTTCGAGGAGAATTGCGACAATAAGCGCCCGCGCGTTGTCATCGGTTGAGTAACCCTCCGGGTAGTTCGGGACGTTGAAGACGGCGTGTTCCAAGATTCCCGTGTAGTCGGTCATCCGATGCAGGTGTTCCAGATTTACGGTCGGAAGGCGGTCGAGAACCTTCTCCGTGTTCTGAGCCGAAAACGTCGCACGCGGGTTCCGCAAACGCTCGTTGTACACTCGTTCAAAGCTGCCCATGTATTGTTGAGCGACGCGGTCCCAAACCATGTTTCTCGCATAGAGGTACGCTCTTTTTCTCATGGCATGACGAGCGGTTCCGTTGTCCAATAGCTCCATCGTCTTCTCGGCGATCGCCAGGGGATCATCGAAGGGAACGAGAGCCCCGCGTTCTTCATCCAACAATTCGATCGCATGCAGATAGGGAGTGGAAATGATCGCTTTTCCTGCGCTCAAAGCATAAGCGAGCGTGCCGGAAACGACTTGTCCTTTGTGTTTGTAAGGCGTGATGTAAATATCTGCCGCACCGATCAATTCAACCAACTCTTGAGGACTCTCGAACCGATTTCGGAAGATCACGCTGCCCTCAACTCCGAGGTCGCGCGAAAGGTTCTGCAAGAACAGCCTATATTTCTCGCCTTCGTGACGGAGGACGTGGGGATGGGTGACACCGGAAATCATGTAAACAACATTGCTGTGGCGTGACAGAATACTTGGCAGCGCCTGAATGACATTTTCTATGCCTTTGTTCGGCGACAGCAAACCAAACGTCAGCAAAACGTCCTTACCTTCCGTCCCGAAACCATCTTTATAGAAGTTGGGATCAGTGAAAGGTAAATCCGGAATCCCATGCGGAATCAGATCGATTTTGGAAATCGGGACATGGAACACTTCATCGAGAATCTCGGCGGATTGCCGGCTCATGACGATGAGCCGGTCCGACAAAGTTGCAATTTCTCGCATCACAGCTCGTTGATCGGGATTCGGCTCGCGAAGCACCGTATGCAGGGTGGTGACAATCGGTATCTTTAGTCTGCGCAAAAGCTCCAGGATATGAGCGCCGGCCGCTCCGCCGAAAATTCCGTATTCATGCTGCAAGCAAACCAAATCAATATTGCTGAAATTCAAGAAATCTGCGGCCTGCCGATACGAAGATAAGTCATCCTGCGAAAGCTCGAATCGGATCCGCGCCGGGTAACTGTAGCCTTCTTCGGTATCGTTGACGGGCAATGCAAGGAGTTCGGTAGCTCCATATTCCGCGTGAATGGCATCGCACAGATCAGTTGTAAAGGTCGCGATTCCACACTTTCTCGGAAGATAGTTTCCGATGACGGCTACCCTGCTTGGCAGCGTCGGCCGCGGATGTATTGGCCCCGGACGCATAGTCTGTTCTGCGAGAACGATTGCATCAAGGTCGATCACGTGAGGAGGGCACGGGAATTCAATCTGCGCGAGATCGTTCAAAAGATCAACAGCGCCCGGGCCCCCTAGAGAAATTGTCTTCGGCAGCGACATTATGCTTGTGTTTTCATGATGGTTTAGTAATTGCCGCCGTGGCCGGCGCCAGCTGCAACCATTTTTTCCTCGCCGCTATGTTCTGCAATCAGAACTTCGGTTGTCAGCATCAAAGAAACGATTGACGCCGCGTTCTGAAGCGCAAGACGCGTGACCTTAGCTGGATCGATCACACCAGCCTTAACCAAATCGCTGAACTCGCCGGTTTCTGCGTTGAAGCCGAAGTTCTCATCTTTTGATTCGCGAACGCGTCCTACCACTAGCGCGCCTTCGTGCCCGGCGTTTTGGGCAATCTGCCGCAAGGGTTCTTCGAGCGCACGCTTGACGATATTCACACCAGTTGCTTCATCGCCGTGGAGCTTGAGCTTCTCGAGCGCTGGCAGGCAGCGGAGCAGAGCTGTGCCGCCGCCGGAGACAATGCCTTCCTCAACTGCTGCGCGTGTGGCGTGCATTGCGTCTTCGACACGAGCCTTTTTCTCTTTCAACTCGGTTTCTGTGGCTGCGCCGACTTTGATCACCGCCACGCCGCCGACGAGCTTGGCCAGACGCTCCTGCAACTTTTCCTTATCGTAATCGGATGTGGTGTCTTCGACCTGCACGCGCAGTTGCTTGATTCGGCCTTCGATCTCGCTGGCTTTGCCGGCACCCGCGACGACCGTAGTGTTGTCCTTGTCGATGGTGACCTTCTTGGCGCGTCCCAGGTCTTCCAGTTTCACGTTTTCGAGTTTGATACCGAGATCTTCCGTGATGGCCTTGCCGCCAGTGAGAACTGCGATGTCTTCGAGCATGGCTTTGCGGCGATCGCCGAAGCCCGGAGCTTTCACGGCAGCGCACTGCAAGGTGCCGCGCAGCTTGTTCACCACGAGCGTTGCGAGGGCTTCGCCTTCAACGTCTTCAGCGATGATCAGCAGTGGCTTGCTCATTTTGGCCGTCTGCTCGAGCAGAGGCAGCAGATCCTTCATCGAGCTGATCTTCTTCTCGTGGATCAAGATGTATACGTCCTCAAGGACGCATTCCATGCGCTCCGGGTCGGTCACAAAATAGGGCGAGAGATACCCGCGATCGAATTGCATACCCTCGACTACTTCGAGCGTCGTTTCCATCGTCTTCGATTCCTCGACGGTGATCACGCCGTCCTTGCCAACCTTCTTCATTGCTTCGGCGATGATGCTGCCCACTTGCTTGTCGGTGTTTGCACTAATTGTGCCCACCTGCGCAATCATGTCGCCCTTCACCTCGCGAGAGAGCCTCTTGATCTCTCCCACGGCGACTTCCACGGCTTTATCGATGCCGCGCTTGAGCGCCATCGGGCTTGCGCCTGCGGCAACCGTCCGCACACCCTCGCGGAAGATCGCCTGCGCCAACACAGTCGCAGTCGTAGTGCCATCGCCGGCCACATCCGAAGTTTTGGACGCAACCTCCCGTACCATCTGTGCACCCATATTCTCGAGCGGGTCCCGCAGCTCGATTTCTTTTGCCACCGTCACTCCATCTTTGGTGATGATGGGCGCCCCGAACTTTTTCTCGATCACCGCATTGCGCCCCTTTGGACCAAGCGTGATCTTTACGGCGTCCGCCAGAATATTGACACCGCGCAGAATCGCCTGCCGTGAATTCTCACCAGTTACAATTTGTTTTGCCATTAGACTTCACCCTCCTGGGTGAACGAACTTTTCACTGCGTTCGAAATTTTCAGACCGGAGATGTTACTTTTTGCTGGATGCCGCTTTGGCCATCCCGCTGACTTTCGCCAGGATTTCTTCCTCTCGGAAGATCAGGTACTCCTGGTCGTCGATTTTGATGTCACTTCCGGTGTATTTGCCGAAGAGGATGCGATCACCCACCTTCACGTCGAGCGACACACGACGTCCCTTTTCCATCTTTCCCGCTCCGACGGCCATAACTTCACCCTCTTGCGGTTTTTCTTTCGCCGTATCCGGGATAATGATCCCGCCTTTCGCGGTTTCTTTCTCTTCCAGCCTGCGTACGAGAACGCGGTCATGTAGAGGAGTAATATTCACAGTCATTTCTTTGACCTCCGGTCAATTCATTGCGAAACTCAAACAACTAATTTTCCCGGCCCTGGGCCAACACTACGGACGGAAACTTTTCTGATTCTTCAGCCGGGCCACTTCCAAGTCGTTGATTTGTTTCTTTTGACGCTCGGCCTCTCTTTTCGGGCCTTCTTGCTCGTCGAGTTTTACAGCTTCCGCAATCGCAAGCTCGGCTAGTGAATTGGCTCGCTTCGAAAAACCGACTAGCCCCAAAACATCGTTGTAAGAAGAACGGACAAGACTGAACGAATATTGCGTATCCTCCCAAGACGCGACAGGCTTTTGCTTCGAGTCATATCGCTCGTTCGTTGCCGAATCGACCTGCGGCGCTACAATCGTGGCCGGACCATACTTCGCCGAAATAGACTTCACCATGTCCGCCTCCGTGAGCCCTTCCGTGGAAGGTCGATCGTAAGTCACGGAAATTTTGTAGAGCTCGCCATTGTAGAAGGAGAACAGAATCTGTTCGACGCCTTCCGATCGGACGGAAGTCCCGGGAACGTTCGGCGGCCACCAAGTCAGCTCCTGAACTAGCGCTGGAAGGCGATGAATCGTCTTTACGTCGGCCGACTTTTGCTCGGTACGCTCCAGCAAGTTAGTCAAATTCATTCCCAGGGTGAAGTGCCGATACTTGGAAAGATCCTGTGCACGAAGCAATGGCGCCACAAGGAGCAAGATAACAAGACAAAGAATCGAACTGCGCAAAGTTTTCATTTTCATATCTCCGGCGAATTTCTAAGAACTTGAAATTAGAGTCGAATGCGGCTTAGTAACCACGACTACATGAGGCTGTTCCCTGGCAGTACCCAGGCTCGCTTCTGGTGCAATAGATCTGGGCATTCCTAAGACAAAATCCTTTGCCGGGACCAGGCAAATGCCTTCTTGGATATGTCGGGAATAAGCGGCGACACTCATGAAAGGAATCCCTAGAAACCGTTTCGAAACGACTCTCATCTCCAGCGAGTTAAACTGTGTTTCTTGTTTCGCGAGAAGACGCTTCGCTGCCCTGCGCAAAGTTCCTAACTGGTCGCGACCCAGAACGGTAGTTCTAGTTGCGCCGGCTAGGTAGAAGAAGTTCCAATGCGCGCCTTCGATGTTTCGGGCCAACGTAGGAGCATCAAGATTCTTGACGACGCGCCAGCCGGGTAAGAAAAGCTCACTCTCGATCGCTAAGCCTGTCGGCAAAAGCGTGTTCTCTCTGATGAGGACGGTTCCAGACATGTTGGTTGCTGACATTTTAGTTTCCTGAGACTTCAATACGTACATCGACCGGCAAGGACATTAACCTGCGGCAAGAACCGGCTAGCGGATTGAAACCCTCGCCGGTGAGACCATACGCTAGAGATGGCGGGCGTAAAGCCTTCTGCCGTTCACGTAAGCGGCGAGGACAGTCAAAAGCACTGCGGCAACCATAGCAACCAGGGTTGTGATGATCGTTCCACCGTAACCGCCAATGCCTGCGGAGCTCATCGCGAATCCTCCTACTACTGCGCCGCCCATACCCATGAGGGCGTCCATAAATGGACCGTAGCCGTTACCTTGAAAAACTCTTCCGGCTCCCCAACCAACGACCGCACCGATGACAATGCATGCAAGTAAATACATACCGCCCTCCCTTGTCGAATCTTCCGATGGTTTTCTCGCAGCTGGCTAATTCCTGAACATTGGAAATCGCGTGTGTTCTTCTAATCTCCCCTTCACCGAAGTGAGAATGCCTTCCTTTTCGAGCCGTAGACGCAGAGAACTCCACACGCGCGCCGGCGGGGCTACTTCCGCAGGCAGCAGGTGGGCCGCGGAAACAATGCTCCCCAGGTCCGCCGCCAAGCTCGCCCGACCGCTGTGTATGACGAAGGTCGTCGCTACTGCTTTCTGTAGCGAACGGTGACCATGTTGCTTCGGTGCGACTTGGATCTTTTTAAGTTGCATGGTCTTTCTCTCCAGCGGCAGCATGTCGCATGTTCATGCGAGGGCGAAGTGGCCCGACTCCTCAGCATTCGCCGATCGGTGTCAAGCGCCTACAACAGCCGCGATCCTGTGAAATGTCGAGTTAGCGACGTGATAGGTTTCAACTTTAGCGGCTCCCTCGATTACCGTGGCGAGAAACTTCGTCACTTCTGGGTAAGTTCTACGATTGTAGAGCTCGGCATTCTCTGCCTTGTCCCACAAGCTGATACCGAATGCTTCCCTGCCGCCCGGGGCGACAAACGTGATTTCGTCCTGGAATCCCTTCTGTTTTCGAAGCACGGGCAGGACGTCTTTCTCTAATCTCTGGGTGAACTCCACAACGCTATTGGGCTTCAGATGCATGTGAACTCTGCGTGCAAACATGACACTCTCCCTGCTTCCCCGAACTCCAACAGCGTTCATCAGATAACCGGTACTAGTTCAAATCGCTATGAAGTGTCCTTCGTATATTAACTATAATTAGTTAATTCACTTGACCTGTCAAGCACAATCTAGGATCATCTTAAAAGTTAACTCGTGTTGTTAACTGGGTGGAGGGTCATTGTGGACGTTTGCTCGGTGATCAAACGACGACTGCAAGAGTTGGGACTGGAGCAGAAAGATCTGGCAACCGCCGCCGAAGTCACCGACTCCTATATTTCTCAGCTGTTAGCTCGTAAGAAGCTGCCCCCAGCACCGGACCGAACCGATATCTATCAGAAAATGGCGAAAGCGCTGAAGCTTCCGAGCGACAGGCTTTCTAAGCTAGCTGAGCTCGAGCGTAGGGAAGAATTAAAGAGGGGCTTGGCAGGCCCACCCGCGCCAATGTTTCGAGAAATTCGAGAATTGATACTCCGTAAGTGCGTGCCGGACAAAGTAAAACAGGTACGTGAAATTTTCGAGAAGCAGCCCTTCGGCGAACTTGAACATCTCGTCACGCAGAAGCTTTTGGACGTGATTAAGAAAGTCGCCAAGGAAGAATTGAACAGCGAAAACTGGCTTCATTTGGTAGCTCGACTCGCGGGCCGAAGCTACGAACAAACGCGGGTTACCCTTCTTGAGTTCCTGGACACGGACGTTTTCAGCTTGTCGCCTGAAAACTGCGTCTCCTTCCTAGATCCACTAATTGAGTCTTGGGACGTCGATCTAACAACTTTTGGCATGGAGATTGTTTTAAATAGGAGAATAGCCTCAGGCGATCCCAGGAGGTTCGAGTTCGTTGAAACCGGACCTCTTCAACCAGAGGTGGAGCCAGGGTTCGCAAGATTTATTAAGGATAGTTCCCTCAGTGGCAGTGCTACCAAGGAAGAAATAGAACTTCTAAAAAAGCTGAGGTTCAATGGAAAGCGGCCTACTCCACTTTATTACTATCGAGAATTGCAAAGCCTGAGAGACCCGCTTCATTTTCACGCAGGAAAATAGATCGTTGGCGCAAAATCCGAGACGAAATAGCGGATGGCCGAAAGATACACAAGATGACCGCTCCCAAGGCGATCACTCTGAAAATGGCCGTTGAGCGACCCGACACATGGGTGACAGTTTGTACCGGACACATAGGTGACACTTCCTCCCCTAGGGGAGGAAGCGATGCCTTGGAAGGAGTGTTCGGTTATGGATGAACGTGTTCGTTTTGTGGGGCGCTTGCTGGACGGGGAGAAAATGGTCGCGCTCTGTCGCGAGTTCGCCATCTCGCGCAAAACCGGTTACAAAATCTTTGAGCGCTACAAGGAATACGGTCTGGAAGCTCTGACCGACCGTTCCCGCAGGCCCTGGCGTTACGCCAACCAACTGCCTCAGCAGGTGGAGGCCGCCATTCTGAATCTCAAACGGGAAAAACCCTACTGGGGCGCGCGCAAGATCCGCGAACGCTTGCTGCGTCGCTTTTCCTGTGAGGTGAAGGTTCCGGCGCGCAGCACCATCCACGCCGTGCTCGATCGCCACGGCCTGGTCCAACGCAGAGGGCGCCGCCGCAATCATGCTCAAGGCACGCCCTTGTCGCTGGGGCAAGAGCCCAACGAGCTGTGGTGCACCGACTACAAAGGTGAGTTCCTGCTGGGCAACAAAAAATACTGTTACCCGCTGACCGTCACCGATCATGCCTCGCGCTATCTCCTCCTCTGTGAAGCCCTTGAATCTACCTGTGAAGCTCTTGCTTTTACGGCCTTTGCGCGCTTATTTAAAGAGCGCGGCCTGCCCACTAGCATCCGCTCGGACAACGGCGTGCCCTTCGCCTCGCCCAACTCTCTGTTCAACCTCTCCAAGCTCTCGGTCTGGTGGTTGCGCCTGGGCATCACCATCGAACGCATCCAGCCCGGTCATCCGCAGCAGAATGGCCGGCATGAACGCATGCACCTCACGCTCAAAACGCAAACCACGCGCCCCGCAGGCGGGAACAGCCTGCAGCAGCAGAGCAAATTCGATGATTTTCTCGAAGAGTTCAACAACGAGCGGCCCCATGAGGCCTTGGACATGAAGTGCCCCGCGGAAGTCTACACTCCCGCCATCCGCCGCTATGCCGGCCTGCCAGAACTTGCTTATCCGTTTCACGACCGTGTCATTCACGTCACCAACTGCGGACGCATCTGTCTGCACCGCAAAAAAATTAATCTCAGCACGGTCTTCGCAGGACAGGCCCTGGGGATCAAAGAAGTCGAAGAAGGTATTTGGCTGGTCAGCTTTATGGAGTACGATCTCGGCTACATCGATCTGGAGGAAAAAACTCTGCAGCCTCTCGACAACCCTTTTGGCCCAAAAGTGTAACCTATGTCTCCGGTACGATCTGTCACCTATGTCTCCGGGCCGGACCGTTAGAATCTGGAGCGGGCGATGGGAATCGAACCCACGTCCGAAGCTTGGGAAGCTTCTATACTGCCATTGTACGACGCCCGCTCTCGTGTCGATCGCGTTCATTATAATACATAAACGCCTCGTGGCAGCTTCCGTCCATTTCTCAATACTTCTTGCTGCATTTACGCCGGACGAACGTTCTGATTGTCCAAATCTCCTTCAGATTCTCCGCGTTCCTAAAAGTACACCGCGTCTCAGTGTTACCTGCTCTCTTTCTTTCCCTATCATCTACCCGCATTCTCGGGCCTTTAGTGATAAAGTTTTCGCTGGCGGCAACTTCGTCTTGGTTCCCATGCCTGAATGAATCTAACCTCGTGACATTTGCCATGACTACGACCACCACTCCAATTTCCGAGCACGCTCACAAACATAGCCGCCGACAATCCACTCTTCGACCTCACCGCCAAAACCGCCATACCCAACATTCCCGCAGGTGGCGTCTGATGCTTGCCATAAGCAAATACGCCCTGACCCTCGCGATCTTCTCCATCCTCTCGGTTTCATCCGTGTTCGCGCTTCCGCCCGCATCTCCTGCGAAATCCCTGCAAATTTATTTTATCGACGTCGAAGGCGGCCAAGCCACACTCTTCGTCACTCCCACCGGCCAGTCTTTCCTCATTGACACCGGTTGGCCCGATAACACTTTCCGCGACGCCGATCGCATCGTCGCCGCCGCCCACGACGCTGGCATCCACAAAATTGACTTCGTCCTCATCACCCACTATCACGACGACCACGTTGGCGGCGCTCCGCAGCTAGCTGCAAAAATTCCCATCGGCACGTTCATCGATCATGGCGAAAATCGCGAGACCTCCGACGCCACGACCCAAAAAGACTGGCTCGCCTACAAAACTCTCGTCGACTCTCGAAAACTTCACCGCATCACCGCCAGACCTGGTGACATTCTCCCCATCCAGGGCATCCGCGCTGGAGTCATCTCCTCCGACGGCGCTCTCATCCAAAAACCTCTCCCCGGCGCAGGCCAACCCAATCCCGAATGCGCAAACTTTTCTCAGCCCGCCAGCGATCAGACCGAAAACCCTCGCTCCCTCGGCACGCTAATCACTTTCGGCAAACTCCGCATCCTCGATCTCGGCGACCTAACCGCCGACAAAGAATACAAACTCATGTGCCCGCTGAACAAAATCGGTTACATCGACGTCTACATCGCCTCCCACCATGGCTTCAATCAAAGCGGCAGCGCCGTTTTCGTTCACGCCATCGCCCCACGCATCGCCATTGTGGACAACAGCACCACCAAAGGCGGCAGCCCGTCGGCACTCGACATCATCAAGTCCTCGCCAAATCTCCAAGCCCTCTGGCAACTCCACTTCTCCGAAGAGGCCGGCCTCGCCCACAACACCTCGTCAGAATTTATTGCCAATCTCCAGGGCCCGGACGCCGCAAATTATTTCAAACTAACCGCAAACCCCGACGGCACCCTCACCGTCCTCAACTCCCGCACCAAACAATCACAACAGTACGCGACTGTCCCGCGGCAATGATCCTAATGTCGGGGCGCAGCACTGCTGCGCCCCAGCTTGCCCAGCCTTAAACCCTTTGTGGGTTTGACCCTGAACCTATGACCCAACGCCCTGCTCTCACCGCGATTATCCGTGGCTCCCATTTACCTCTCCGCCCAACCTGCGCGAAAATAAAACCGCACACGCGCCAACCCATGCTCACAAAAACCCGCATTCTTCTCCTGTTAACTTCGGTCTGGTTCATCGCCGCCGCCGCTCTCGGCACACGCCTCGCCTTCGCCTACGACCAACAACGCAAAATCCCCCACCAAATTCTCTCCACCGTCCCCTTCGAACAGGAAACCGGCAACATCGCCTTCGCCCTCTCGCAAGGAAAAGGTTTCGGCAATCTCTTCCGGCAAAACACCGGCCCCACCGCCTGGATTCCTCCTGTCTATCCTTTTCTGCTTTCCCTGATCTTCCGCGGCTTCGGACCTTTCACCCTCTCCAGCTTCTTCGCCGCCGTTTTCATCAACGCGCTCTTCTCGGCTGCGGCCACCTTTCCGCTTTTCCATCTCGCGCAAAAAGTCGCCGGCCGCGCCGTCGCCATCATCACCGCGTGGCTCTGGGTCGCGCTCCCCGCCGGAATCATGATGCCCTTCGAATGGATCTGGGACACTTCCCTCTCCGTCCTTCTCACAACAACTCTTCTCTGGATGACACTCCATATTTGCGAATCCGCAAAACGCTCGCTCTGGCTCATCTATGCACTGCTCTGGGCCACCGCCCTTCTCACTAATCCCGCACTAGGGATCGCGCTGCCGTTCCTGCTCTTCTGGGCCGCAGTGCGCGCGCGAGACATAGCCCAACTCTCCTGGCGCGTTCCCGTCCGTACACTTTTGCTGATTCTGCTCTGCTGCCTCCCGTGGACCATCCGCAACTACACAGCGTTCCATCGCATAATCCCCATCCGCTCTAGCCTTCCGTTCGAACTCTGGATCGGCAACAACGACCTCTTTGATCCTCACGCCGTCAACGGCACCCAGCACATCACTCGCTTCGAAGAAACTCGCCGTTACGCGCAACTCGGTGAAGCTGCCTACCTGTCCGACAAACAAATGCGCGCCGGCACTTTCATCCGCCAGAAGCCAGCGCTTTTCCTCCATCTGACCGCCAGAAAAATCATCGCCACCTGGATCGGCACCGAACATCCGATAGACGACTTCCGCGCCGCAAACTCACTGCTCGTACGCGTCGTAATCCTCTGCAACGCAATTCTCACTCTAGGTACGGCCCTCGGCGCCCTGTTACTAGCCCGCTCCAAAAATCCCTTCACCTTCCCACTAGTAGTCTTTCCCGCCCTCTTCCCCGTAATCTATTACGTCACGCACCCCTCTCTCCGCTATCGCCACCCCATTGATCCCATCCTGATCCTGCTATCCGTCTTCGCCCTCGCCACTGGCTCTTCCAAACTCCATCGCAACGCGCCTACTCTCTCATCTGCATCGTAGAACCGATCGTAGTGGGTACGTTTCCAGGGAGCGCGTTTTATGTGATTGGCGATGGGAGAAGACGGCTAGTTCGCCGTAATTACTTTCAGTAAATGATCGAAGAAATATCGGGCAATAGCGGCTGGTTGGCAGGACGGCATGACGGGAGATGCAAACTCCCTCTGAGAAAAAGTGTCAATTCGGCAGGCTGAGCTTCTTCAAGAATGCGGCGTATCGCGGGTCGTTGTGCAAGCTCTTCAGTAGGGGATCTACTCTGGTTACGACCAAACTGCTGTCATGCTGAGAATAAGCTCGCTGTAGCCACTCGAACGCTTCGTCGGCCTGGTTCCGGAAAGCATAAACCTCGGCGATCTGGAACGCACCACCTTCATGGTATTTGGCAATTAGCTCCCTCAATGCAGTGTCCGATTCTTTGTCCCTGCCAAGCGCGCTGTACACAATCGGATATAGAAACGCGCGTCCCGAGTCATAGCGTTCGAGCTCGATTTCGGGCAAAGCGTCGTGAGGCCGCCCCTTCATAAGATAGATCTGGCTTAATACCATATGAGCGGCCGCGACATCGGAGTTCAGTTCGAGCGCCTTCTGGCAATCCACTGCGGCTTCATCTAGCCGCCCCATGAAAAACTTGGTCTCTGCAAGGGACTCCCAACTGTCTGCATTGAGCGGATCCAAGTCAATGGCTCGGCGATTCAATGGAAGAGCTTCGTCAAAGCGGCCGAGAATGGCTGCCGAGCCAGCAGCTGTCCTAACAAAATCGGGATTTCCGGAATCGAGAGCAACCGCCCGCTGGAAGGAAGCGTCCGCTCCAGCCCAATCGAAGTCGACTTGTTGCTTTATCCGTCCCATTTGGGTGTGGGCCTCTGCCAGGTTCGGGTTCAGCGCTAAAGCTCTCTCCACTGCTTCCCGCGCTAGCCGGCGACCCTCCTCAACAGGAACGAGACTTACATTGGCCTGCCAGTTGCGTACCCGAGATAACCCGACCCAAGCCAAAGCATAAGAGGGATCAAGCTGAGTCGCCCGCTCAAAGTACTTCGCCGCCATATTCGTATCTTGGGCGGTGTCCCGTTCAAAGTGGTAATACCCCTGTAAGTATGCATCGAAGGCTTGCGGATTGATTGGGCGTGATCGTGCCAGGTTTGCTTGCGGCTGTGGACTCAAGCGCAGCCTGATCTCGTTCGCAACAGCCTTGGCTACATCTTCTTGGACATTCAGAATGTCTTTCGCCGGATAGTCGTAGTCCTGTGACCAGAGATGAGTTTGGTCCTTTACTTGAATCAGCTGAGCTGTAAGACGTATGTGATTTCCGCTTTCGCGCAGGCTGTTTTCCAGCACGTACTGCACAGAAAGATCGCGTCCAATCTGGTCCAGCCGTTCGTCCTTGTGCTTGTACCCCATGACCGAGGTTCGCGCGATCACACCCAACTGTTCCGGGTTAAGCCGGCCCAAATGTGAAATCGTTTCTTCGGTCAGACCGTCCGCCAGATATTCCTTGTTCGGATCGCCAGTCAGATTCTCATACGGCAGTACTGCCAGCATGATTTTTTGCGACCTTGGCGGCGTCATTCCCCTCAAGCGCCTCCAGGACGTGCAACTGGCGACGGCCAAAACGAAAATCGACACGGCCACAGCTGCAGCGCTCCGCCAACGCCTTGGTGCTTTTGCAACCGCCTCCTTTGTTGGATATTCGGGGATGCGCGCATCAACTCGGGAGTTCCCGGTTATACCGGGGATCTGAACAGCGGCCGGTTTTGCAATGGTTGCTGCCTCGTCGATAGTAACGCGCGCCGTGAACTGGTATCCCTTTCGAGCAAGGGTGACGATCAAGCGGGTGTCTTCCGAGTTGTCACCCAGCGCCTTGCGTAAATGCGAGATATACTGGGTAAGGTTCCCCTCTTCCACGAAGGTGTCGCCCCACACGGCTTGCAGCAATTCCTCTTTGGTGACTAAGCGGTTGGAGTTTTGAACTAGAAAGTACAGAACGTCGAAGGCCTTAGGGGTGAGAGAGACCGGTGAATCGGCTCGAGATAGCGTGCGCCTTCGCGAATCCAGCGCAAATTCGCCGAAACGGTACAAGTAACCGTCGGCTAGGCTCGATTCTCTTTCCTTAGCGAGATCGCCTAATGTGAGAGAAATTCCCATCTTGAGGCTCTCAATTTGCGGGTACGTTGCCCCCGTGACTAACAACCAGCGCCGGAAGCATTGCTGAGTCGAAGCATCGCTTACACACATGCTGCCCGAACTTCAAGATTGAAGGATCACAGCGAAGAGAACATCACGAAATCGAAGGCTTTTTGAGTACCACTTTTAGGGAGTAGATTGTACGACTTTGCTCTGATCGCTCACGTTGTTCTAGGAAGCCGCAGTTCGTTAGAAGTAGTGCATTCTGGAAAAGCATGGCTCGCACCTTACCCTCGGCACCGATCTGCTCAACGTTCGCTGCGCTTCACTGCACGACGCGGAAAAAGAATTCGCTGCGGTCTTCCCAGCATGAACCCGGCACCGTCGCCTACAGCCGGCAAATCCAGATGAATCTTTTGCAGGGAACCACCGACGAGATGGCCCGCAACGGCTGCACGGCCACGGAACGCCAATCGTTGTAACTCAGTTTCCGTGGTGCGTTCTTCGTAACTTACAATCATTCGATCCCTCGATATCCGTTAACTTGCATCTCCAAGTTCTTCCGTGGTAATTAGTACTTCTTATTAATATCGCACTTCTGGAGATGGCTTTGCCAAACACCCTGGATCAAGTGCCCTTTGGAGGCGCCGAGTTCGCTGAAAACCCTGAACCTAGGTGCCCGTGCATCTTGCTCTTAGATACCTCGGGCTCGATGAAGGGTGAGCCGATGACCCAGCTCAACCAGGGGTTGGTCACGTTCAAAGATGAGCTTTCGGCCGACGCGCTCGCGCAGAAACGCGTCGAAGTGGCACTCATCACCTTCGGCCCCGTTCAGATCCACTCGGATTTTCAGACTGCCGACCTTTTTAACCCTCCTCACCTTGAGACCACGGGCGACACCCCCATGGGTGCGGCCATACTTCAGGCCTTGGCGATCTTGGATCAGCGTAAGCAAGCTTATAAGTCCAACGGAATCTCCTATTATCGTCCGTGGATTTTCCTCGTCACGGATGGTGCGCCCACTGATGCCTGGAAGGAAGCTGCGAAGAAGGTACACGCAGGCGAAGAGACTAAGGCGCTCTCTTTCTTCGCGGTCGGAGTCGAAGGTGCCAATTTTGAAACGCTCGGGGAAATCGCTGTTCGCAAACCGCTAAAGCTGAAGGAACTCCGCTTCCGGGATCTCTTTATCTGGCTTTCCAACTCACTGAGCGCGGTCTCGCGTTCCAACGTGGACGAGCAGGTACCGCTGCAAAATCCCACCACACCTGACGGATGGGCTTCGGTATGAGCACCGGAGGCTGGCGCTATGTTGCCGCCTCCGTAATCGGAACTTCCCACGAAAAAACGGGCGGTACGTGCCAGGATGCGAATGACTGCCGGATCCATGCGCTGCCTGCTGGAGAAAGGGTCCTTGCTGTAGCTGTATCTGACGGAGCCGGGAGCGCTGTTTGCGGCGGCGACGGCTCGGCCAGAACTTGTCGCGCGTTGCTTGGCCTCATGGATGAACACCTGGCTTTGGGCAGGACCGTCGAGCAAGTTACCCGAGATACGGTCTGGAGCTGGATAACGACCATTCAGAATCTTCTTGGAGAAGAAGCCACGGCTGTCGCCCGCGAACGCAGGGATTTTGCTTGTACAATTTTGGGACTCCTTGTTGGCGAATCTCATGCCGTCTGCCTTCAAGTCGGAGACGGCGTTATCGTCCTTGCGGACTCCGAGGAGCGCACTTATGGACACGTCTTTTGGCCGGATAGGGGCGAGTATGCCAACACCACGCATTTCGTAACCGAGGACGATGCAGTCGAACGTCTTCAGTTTGAATCCGTTAAAAGGCGGGTGGTGGAAGCGGCTCTACTTACCGACGGGTTGCAGACAATCGCGCTCAACTATCAGCAACGAAGTGCCCACGAGCCATTTTTCAGAGGATTGTTCGCACCGCTGCGAACAGCGGAGGAAGGCCGTTCTCGCGAGCTTTCCGAGTCTCTCGTGGCTTTTCTCAGTTCACCACGCGTGAATGAAAAAACGGATGACGACAAGACCCTGGTGCTTGCCAGTCGTACCGATCCGGCTTCGACCATACCGGCGGTTTAAACAATGCCACTGACCGCATTCTTTGACGACCAGGGAAGACGCGTCACCCTGGGCACCGAACTCGGCCGTGGTGGCGAAGCCACTGTCTACTCCGTCGACGGCCATCCTGAACTCGTCGCGAAAATCTATCACCAGCCACCCGGTACGGAAAAAACCGAAAAGCTATCACGAATGGTTAAACTCCAGAGCGAACGTTTGTTGGCGCTCTCGGCGTGGCCGGTCGGGACCTTATACATGGCTGGCAACAGGTCGCTGGCCGGCTTTCTCATGAAAAACGTTGCCCGGTTTAAGGACATTCACCTCCTCTATAACCCGAAAAGCCGGACTCGTGAATTTCCCCCTAAAGCTAACTGGCGTTTCCTGATTCACACAGCTTCGAACGTGGCCAGGGCTTTCGCCGCAATCCACGACGAAGGTCACGTAATAGGTGACGTCAACCAAAGCAACGTTCGCGTTTCACCGGAAACGGCCATCGTTAACCTAGTCGACTGCGATAGCTTTCAAATTTCCGCAAACGGAAAAATCTATCCTTGCGAAGTCGGCGTACCTTTGTACACTCCTCCGGAGCTGCAGGACACGGAATTCAGGGAAGTAATCCGAACGCCAAATCACGATAACTTTGGACTCGCTGTCCTCATCTTTCACCTTCTCTTCATGGGCCGTCACCCGTTCGCCGGCAAGTTCCTCGGCAGGGGAGAAATGCCAATCGAGAAAGCGATTGCCGAGCAACGCTTCGCTTTCGCCAAAGACATACAGGGCACCCAAATGCTACCGCCTCCTGCCTGCATTACGCTCGACCATGTACCTCAAGAAATCGGCGACTTGTTCACGAGCGCTTTCGGCTCGGCTGGCGCTTCGAACGCCAGACCTGACGGCAGACAATGGGTTGCGGAATTGGATTTGCTGGCTAACCGCCTGATTGTCTGTTCCATCAACAAGGCCCACCTCTTTTTCAATGGCCTCTCTTCCTGCCCCTGGTGCCAGATCGAGTCATCCGGAGTTTTATTATTTGTCGACTACACAATCGTAGATACGTCCTCTGGCTTCAGCATCGAACTGGTTTGGTCTCGCATACTCGCCGTTCCCAGTCCCGGCCCGGGGAATTTGCCCTCATTTCTCAGTTACATTTCCGTTGTCGAACCATCCTCGATTGCCAAAGCTGCGGCGCGCAAGAGGCGCTACAAGATCGCCGCGGTAGTCGTGGGTCTTCTTGCCGCCTTCGCATTCGTCCTGCTCTCACCGGACGGTTTCGCGTACATGTACTTTTTAGGTCTGGGTATCTTTATACTGAGGAAACTTTTTGATGGTGCCCCTCCAGCGCAGTTTGAACAAGCAGCCAGAGCCGCCGAATCCCGCCTCCGGAACCTTGAATACTCTTGGCAGTTCGAAGCGTCCGGCGAAGAGTTCAGTGCCGAATTGGCTAGGCTAAGAAACTTGACCGAGGAGTATCGAAAACTTCCAGAACGACGGAAGCAAAAGGTTCGCGAACTCGAGCGCGCATTGTATGAGAGTCAGCTGCGCCACCACCTGGAGCAATTCGACATTGCCTCAGCAGATATTCCTCTTATCAAAGACGGCCGAAGAGTGATGCTCTCTTCCTACGGCATCGACAATGCCGCGGACATAACAAGGAGAGCTCTTGATGCGGTGCCCGGCTTCGGAGGTTTCTTGACCATGCAGCTCATCACCTGGCGGCAATCTCTGGAGGCCAATTTTAAGTTCAACCCCGGCAGGGGCGTCGACCCCGCCGACTTTCAACGCGTGGACCTGGAAATTGCCAAGCGGCGAATCGAGATTGAAGCGGTTTTGTCCAAGAGCCCAACCGAAATTAACAACCTTCGCCGACGCATTATCGCCGCTCGTGGCCGATTGCAGGATCAACTGGAGCAGGCACTGAAGGATGTGGCCCAAGCCCAGGCTGACGAACGCGGCGCAGCTTAGCTTAGCGCCCGGGTTTAAAAAGGCTCCCCTCAATTTCCCGGGAACCGCCTAATCGGAAACTTATCTACTAAACCGATTCAATAGTGCCGCTTTCTCCTCACTCGCAGTACAATGCACAGCGTAATTTTCTTCAAAGGAGCATCTTTATGCGCCGCATGCTTTTCTTACTTTTGATCTTTGCGCTCTCAACTGCCTCGCTTTCGGCTCAACAAAAACTCTCCACCCATTGGGAAGAACTCACCGCCGACGATTTTCATCACGCCATCGAACGCTCCAAAGGAACCTGCATCCTGCCGTTCGGCATTCTCGAAAAGCACGGCCCGCATCTTCCCCTCGGCACCGATCTGCTCAACGTTCGCTACGCCTCCCTACACGCCGCCGAAAAAGAATTCGCCGTGGTCTTTCCTGAATATTATTTCGGACAAATCTTCGAGGCCAAGCACGAACCCGGCACCGTCGCCTACAGCCGGCAAATCCAGCTGAATCTTTTGCAGGAAACCACCGACGAGATGGCCCGCAACGGCTGCAAGAAGATTCTTATCGTCAACGGTCACGGCGGCAACGAAAGCCTGCTTCCCTATTTCGCGCAGACGCAGCTCGACAAACCTCACGATTACGTCGTCTATGTTCAGTGGGGATCCGACGAGCGCCCGAAAAGTGCCTCCAAACAAGATGCGCTAGACATGCACGCGGGTCAGTCGGAAACCTCCAACACCATGATTTCGCGCCCTGATCTCGTGCACATGGATCGTGTCAACCAGGAATCCGGAGCCGACCAGAAGCACGACCCTCTCCCCAAAACTGTCTACACCGGCATCTGGTGGTACGCTCGCTTCCCCGATCACTATTCTGGAGACGGCTCGATCGCCACCAAGGAACTGGGCGAAGCCGGCATGAACGCTTGGATTAACACCATCGAAGAAGCTATCCGTGCCGTCAAAGCCGACGACAACAGCTTCAAGCTCCAAAACGAATTCTACGAAAAAAGCCACCACCCTCTGGATACCAAACAATAATGGCTGGTTTTGCGCCGGCGGGTTTTGTAGCGGCGGGTTTATTCCGCCGTCTCGGCGGTGAATCTTGACATGACCCGCAGCTTCCATAAACCAGGGGACGCCGCGCCGGGCATGCATTCTTCCATTACCCGTCGCGATTTTCTCGGTGCGACCTTGCTCGCTTCCGGCGCTCAATTGCTCCAGCCTTTTTCCCCTGCTCAACTCCTCGCCCAACAAACCAACGTCGTTCTTCCCGGCGCAACCGAAGATTGGAACGGCCACGGCGGCGTCGGCGAATACGCAAACAGCAATGGCAATACTTGGGAAGTTCTGTCCGCAGGCCACAAGCTGCGCGATTCGAATGCCACCGCATCCTTAAAAAACGCCACCGACACCGCTGAGTTCTACGACTGCGTTGTGGTCGGCGGAGGAATCAGCGGCCTCGCCGCAGCCACTCTTTTCCTTCGCCAGGCGCGCCCCGGCTCCAAATGCCTGGTCCTCGAAAATCATCCCATCTTCGGCGGCGAAGCCAAGCAAAACGAATTCGACGTTGATGGCCATCCTGTCGTCGCCCATCAAGGCTCCGCAATCTATTTCGTTCCCTACCCGCGAAGTTTTCTGGCCGATTTCTACGACGCTATCGGCCTCCGCGAACCTCGCCTCGCCTACCAAACCTGGGGCGGCAACGCTCCCGCCATGTCCGTCGGTCGCACACCTTACGATTCCGCCGGAATGTGCATCGGACAATACGGGTTTTGGTTTGGCTCATCTTTCCGCGCTGCTGCCAGCCCGCCGATCGATACCGGCCAATGGCTCATCGATCCAGTCGGCAAAAAATTCGCTGGAGCTCCGGTCTCTCCCGCTGACCGCGCCGAACTTCTCCGCTGGTATTCCGGCGCGGCCGAAAGCTATTCGAACTTCACTCCGCCACAATACGAAGGCGACGCCGTTTCTCATGCGCTAGACTCCGTTACTCTCGAAGACCACTACATCCAGCGTTTCGGACTCACTCGCGAATTCATTCGCACTTACCTTTCGCCCGATCTTGGTGGCGGCTCCGGCCTCGGCGCCGACGCCCTCTCCGCTTTCTCCGAGTACGCCGCCGACCTTCTCCACCCCTACGAGAAAAATGGCGAAGCCGTGCAGATGTTTCCCGGCGGCAACACCGCCATCGCCCGCTTGATCGTGAAAACGTTGATCCCCGCAGCCTTTGCCGGCGAAGCCACTCCCGACGCCGTCACTCGTAATCCGGTAAATTTCGCCGCGCTCGACCTTCCCGAATCCCGCGCGCGCATCCGTCTCGCCTCAACCGCTCTCCACGTTTCCCACGAAGGCGATCCCTCCCGTGCCGATTCGCTGCAAATAATTTACGAAAAAAACGGCAAGCTTTTTCGCGTTCGGGCGCGCTCCGCTGTAATGGCCGGCGGCAGTTGGACCGCCAGGCACATCATCGCCGATCTTCCCTCGGCTCAGCGCGCCGCCTACGCGCAATTCTTTCGCTCGCCCTGCATCATGGCCAACGTTGCCGTGCGCCATTGGCGCTTCCTCGCAAAACTTGGCATTACCGGATGCCGGTGGTTCGGTGGAAACATCGGCAACTACATCGAACTCCGCCGCATGGCGCTCGTCGGCGACACCTCTCCGCAATTCGGTCCGGACTCGCCTACCGTCCTCACCGTAAAAATCCTTTTCTCTTATCCAGGCCTCGGTACCGAAGCCCAGGGCCAGCGAGGCCGCGCCGAACTTCTCGCCACGTCTTTCCACGAGTACGAACGACGCATCCGCGATCAGTTTTCGCAAATGTTTTCGTCCGCTGGCTTCGACGCACAACGCGACATCGCCGGTATCGTCCTCAATCGCTGGGGCCACGCCTACCTGAGTCCACAACCCGGCTTCTTCTTCGGCACCAACGGCAACCCCGCTGCCCGCGAGGTTCTCCGCTCCACCCCTTTCGGTCGCATCGCCTTTGCCAACACCGATCTAGCAGGTGCCATGGACCATCGCTGCTCCATCCTGGAAGCACGCCGCGCCATCTCCCAGCTCTTCGATTCCGTTTTGGATTGAGTCCCGTTTCCAGGATGCGAGCCGGCACCTTCACACCCAGCTCGGAACTGTTATTTGGAAAAGTAAACGTGAACTACTACGAGGGTTACTTCGAGGGTCTTCCTTCAGCGCTCGCGCTTCAATTCCGCGAGCCACCGTTCTAACGTCCTATGGCATTTTTCTTCAACGTCCAAAAACTCAATGCCCATGCCAACTCGCGGCTTCACAATCCGCACCACCGCCAGCGCCTCAACCACCTGGTCTTTCCGCGAAAGCTTCAATTTCAGCCGGCCCTTCATCTCCAACGGCTTGCTGGTGCATATGAAACATCCGCCCAGCGATAAATCCGACGTCACTCCACTGCCCGCGCTCCCAGTTCCCAAATCGATAAACTCCGCGTCGGCAGCAAACGGATGCCGTATCGCGTATCGCCTATCGCGCACCAATACAGACCGCGATCCTTCCTTATTCAAATGATCGTCCATAGAGATCACGTTTTTCACGGCGGCTGAGTTCCGTCAGGTCGCTGGCTTTGTCTTCGTTCTTTGTGCCTCTATTGTCTAAGAAAAACCGGCTCTTTGGGCCAACCTGTAAACTGATTTTGCCGAAAAGGTAATAGCTCGTTCGACGATACAGATGCCTCTCCTCGACTCTGTACGCCAAGCAACATTGCCGCAAAAACGCCACCTGCACGATATTACTGCCTACGACAAACCCGCCCTCAAGCTCCCGAATCCCATTCCAATCGCTTGCTAAACTGGCTCTCAGGCGGTGTTTTGTCTCTCACATGACCACCACGCGCACAGAAGTCCTTCGCCAGAGCGATCGCGTCGCTTTCCGCATACCGCTCGAAGCCTCCTGGATGGATACTTCCGGGATCGTGCGCCGTATTTTCGCGCAATCTCTGCTCGTCAGCCGCAACGGCGGCGTTTTGCAGATTAACGAAAAATTTTTCCAAGGCCAGGAAGTCTCCCTAAAGCGCCCACTCGAAGGCGACCGTGTCAAATCCGTCCGCGCCCGCATCGTCGCGGAAATTGATCGCGAACCCGAAGGCTTCCTTTACGCCGTGCATATTCTCGAGCCGCGCGCCGACTTCTGGGACATCGAATTCCCTTCTCCTCATCAGGCCGGCGAAGAAGCTCTCGCTCGTCTTCTGATGGAGTGCGGCTTCTGCCAGCGCCGCGAAGTCGTCTATCTCAACGAACTCGAATTGCGATCCTTCGAGTCGCGCAAATGCATTGCGCGCATCTGCAAAGTTTGCGAAGCACCAGCGGTTTGGATCGAAGCGCAATCCGAAACCGCCTTAGCCAACCCTTCCGCCGCGCGCGCCGACGAAGACGAACGCGTCGTCCCACGCCGCAATCGCACTCGCGTCAAAGCCCGCGTCCTGGCCTGCATCCGTCGCCGCGGTTTTCAGGAAGAAGTCGCCGTCTGCGAAGATCTTTCCAGGGGCGGCATTTCCTTCCGCAGCCGCAATGAATATCCCGAAGGCACTCGCGTCGAAGTCGCCGTCCCCTTCACTCCCGGCGCCGGAGCCATCTTCGTCCCCATCCGCATCGTTTTCTCTCAACCCATCCGCTCCGCCGGCCTCTTCCGCCACGGCGCCGCCTACCTCAAGCCCCCCGAATAGCTTCCAGCGAAAAATCACCGGTATAGAGCAGCGATTTCCATCCTATTTCGCAGAGTATCCATGCCCGCGATAAATCCATCTAAATCGTGGTACAAACACAAGCCACCAAAATGCGGACCGGCAACCCAGCCAAAGCCATCGCGATCGCAGGATTAACCTGCGGAGTGATGGACATCTCCGCCGCTTTAATCGTGTACGGAGCGATGGGAGCAAAACCGCTTCGTCTGCTGCAAGGCATCGCGGCCGGCATCCTCGGCCCAAGCGCGTATCGCGGGGGCGTACCCACTGCACTTCTTGGACTGGCGTTGCACTTTGTCATCGCATTCGGTGCCGCGACCGTATTTTTCCTGGCGAGCCGGTTCATTCCATTTCTTCTGAACCAGGCGGTAATGTCTGGCGTGCTCTACGGCATCGCCGCCTATTTCTTTATGAATCGTATAGTGGTGCCGCTTTCCGGCGCCACGAAATTCCCCTTCTCCTTAAGAATGATGCTGATCGGCGTCGTCATCCACATCTTCTGCGTCGGACTTCCCATCTCCCTGAACATCCACAAATACTCTCGCTAAGGCCCCTGGTAGCGCCGATTATTCCAGAAAGATACGCAAGCCCGGGCTGGGCCCGGGCCACTCACCGTACTAAACGCACGACGTCGAATTACGCCGAGGCCGCACGCGACGCGGGCAGCGACTTGATCTCCACTTTCTTCGGCAACGAAGCCGTGGCTATCGGCGCCGTAATCTCCAGCACGCCGTTGCGATATTCGGCAGTGACCTTCTCCTTGTCCACGCCTTCGGGCAGTACAATACTCCGCGCGAACGATCCATAGGTGATTTCCCGTTGCAGGAAATCAGCATCTCTGGTTTCGCGCGTGTTGGTCCGCTCGCCGGTAATCGTCAGCGTGTTGCCCTGCACCTGAATATCTACATCCTTGGGATCAACTCCCGGCAGCACCACCTGGCAGTGAAACTTCTTATTGTCCCTGTCAATGAAAGATTCGACCGCGGGAGAAAACTCAGTGTCATACCCGCGTTCGTCCTGAGCAGATGCAGGCCACCTCAACAACCGGTTGAAGGCCTGATCGAAGTTCCTCCGGAAATCAAACATGTCATGAAAAAAAGCGTCACGCGGAACTAAATTTGTCATAACAATCTCCTCCTGTTGATTTTTGCTGGGCGGGTCGGTAGGGGGCTGGACACCGTGGGGAAATGCCCTCTCCAGCCGAGTCTCCTTATTAGGAGCATGCGTTGGTGGTGTCAAGAGACTTTCGAGATTTTCTCGAAAATGTAATACGAGGAAAAGCAGTCATTTAGAGCAAAGCGAGGAATCTCTCGTTTCCCCGCCTTCAGGCGCGCCGGCTAAGTCCTGACAGCACGCGCAACTCTCCGGTAATCAGCATGCTCAGATTCACCGGCTCCCCATTCCGCATCAACCGCGCGTCTCGCCCGTTCGCAGTGGCATACCCTTCAACCAGCAGCACCACGTCTTTCTCATGTTCCAGGCGCGCCGAATTCTTGATAATCACCAGTAATTTCCGCGAATCGAAATGCACGACCATTTGTTGTGATCGTCCCGCGCACAATATGCGCAAGTCTCCCAACATTGTCTCGCGGCAAGTAAACGTCTGCTCGTTCGCGATCCCATTCCATTCCTTGCATTGCGCAAGCACCGTGTCCGCCACCGCCTTCCACACTGCCGGTCCCAACTTCTCCGCGGCCTCGCGATTCAGCTTGTCTTCGTGGATCTGTCCTTCCGCTGATAGTTTCGCCGCCAGATACTCCTGCGCAGCCCGCTTCGCGCTCTCGTCACCCATGGAATTGGTCCCCCAAATGGCCCAAAAAAATATTCTACACAAGCTCCTCCTCTGCCCATGTACGAAATCAATACCATTCTCCAAAGAGCAACGCCCTCTGAAATCTCCGTCAGAATTCGAGACACTCCGTAGCGGCCGGTCTTCAGACCGGTTCTTTTGTCTGCGTAATTGCTTCTTGGGCCGCCTCTTCAGATGGGACGTCGCCGGCAGGCGAGTCACTGGACGGCGTCGCGGGGGATAGGTCCGAGTCGTCTGGACTGGAGAGTGGCTCGGACTTTCGCAGCATTTTGTTCCATTGGTCAAAGGTGTAGCTGAACTTGAATTCGTTTTTGATGCCGGGAACGGTCCGGAGCAGAGTGCTGCCGATGCGTGCGAGAGTGTTGGCATTGCGGACGGGAATGCGGTTCTGCGCAACGGCGGAGTAGAGGCGGCCAATGGCGTGATTGATGTCGGTGGCGGCCATGAAGTCGCCGGAGAGAGTTGCGCCGAGTTCGATGCCGAGGCGTTCGGATTCGACGAGTTGGGATTCGGAGCGCGCGTGGAAGATGCAGAGGCAAGGGTGCTCGGGATGGCGAAGCATACGGCAGCGACGGCCATCATTGAATGAGAATTGACAGAGATCGGATTCGCTGACGGCGGCGCGAGATCGGGACGAGGTAATGGACATGGGTTAGGCTCCGGAGAGTTAGGTAACGACAGAACGAGGTAATGATGTAAAGACGAAACGAGAGGTGGCGAGTGACGATGGGTCAGGCTCGCCGTATTTGTTTGAAAATGTGTGGCAACTACAGGATTTAAAGTCTTGTGTTTTTGGATGTGTGGCAAATGAAGGACTTAGAGGAAAGCAAGCGGTGGGCCCAGAAAGACTGTGGGAAAGGGGCTTGGCATGGCGCGGCGGAGGGCAGAGCGGCGATCTTCACAAACCATTATGGCATGTATGTTAACTAACACAAATAGTAGGACAGCGTCGATGCGAACCTCAATGGCCAATTGCTCTATACGCCGTTCCACACCGAGACGATTGGAACGGGAGGCGCAAGTCATGCTCCGAGGCTGGCGTTGTTCCCGGACACGCTTACGGCGATCCTGCAGGGAACGGGAGAGGCTCAGGCAGCCTCAGCAGGTGGTGATTTTCCAATCCCAGCGCTTCATGTTTCGATTTCTGGGCCGCTCCCGCTGCCGTTCGGCGTGGCTGGGGCGTGGGTCGCGGTGCAGTCCTCGATGAATCTAATCCTCGACTTCTCTTCCGCGTTCGGGGAGACGGTCACTCCAATCGAGTTAAAGACGGTGAACCCGAACGGTGTAATCGGCGTTAGCACTGTGACGTTGCACCTCGGCAACGCCGAACTGGTCTTCAGTCCAGCGGTGTTCGGCCCGGTGAACGTGCACTTCGCGCTGCAACAGCGTAAAGGCGCAGCGGCGGCGGGATAGGTTCGGCCATACGCACGCGGTTTTAGCCGTGCCGAAAAGCGTGCGACCTCAGGGGCTTTCACCCCTGAGGCCGCTGGCGGGCGCTCGGAAAAATCCGTGAAATTACCTTTAGCTGGAGACGGGGGTAGCGTCGCGTTCGCGACGGCGGCGGCTCAGGTGGTGCATGGCAATGTTCAGGAAAATGTTGCCACAGGTGGTCTCGATCGCCAGCACCATGGCTTCGGTGTCGTGCGATCCGGCGAGACCCTGATCGTTCATGTGAATTTCAGGCGGAAAAACCTTGAAATGGTAGCCCTGGTCGTTCAGCAGCGTCACCGAATTTCCGATGACCATGTTGGCCAGTTCGCAAACCGTTTCGCGGACGGTCTGTTCGCTGTCCACCACTTCCGCACCGGTAAGAATCGCGGCGACTTTCAACGCCACTTCCGGCGCCAGATCGAGAATGATGCGGCCTTCGATGTCGCCCTTGATGACGATCAAAGCCGCAACGCCTTTGCGGTGATAGGCTTCTTCTTCCATCACCAGGTCGCCGATTTTCGTCGGGCCTTGCAGCGATTCGGCAAAAACCGCGTCGGCCGCGTTGATGAACGGCTGGATCAAATCCATTCTCATGAACGGTGCTCCCCGACCAGAGCAACGGGCGCCCCGGCAAGCGAGGGATCGTCGCTCAGGACGTAGCGAAGAATTTCATACAACACTTCGGGCTTTACCGGCTTTTGCACGAAATGTTTCGCGCCCTTTTGCAGCGCCGCCAGAATATTTTCCTGGTAGCCGACCGAAGACACCATCACGATGCGTGCTTCCGGATATTGCCGGACGATCCGCTCGACCGCTTCAATTCCTTCCATCTGCGGCATGGTGATGTCCATGAGCACGACGTCCGGCTTGGTGCGGCTGTATTCGGCGATGGCGGTCAGGCCGTCGCCGGCTTCGCCGGCAATTTCGCCGCCGAAGAGCTGCACCATCTTGATGATGTTCTTGCGCGCGAAGACCGAGTCGTCCACCACGAGATAGCGGACGGGCTGGTTATCTTTTCTGAGCAACGCTGCGAACTGTGCCATGACCTTCTCCTTATTAGGCCCGGGTTTACAAGTACGGCCCCGGATCCCGGACTCCTGTTCCCCGTTCAAGAACGGTTGGTGGAAGCAGGTATCCTTTCAATTTTTTCGTTCCTGTCGGACTTGTCGTCCCGGTTCTTCTCGGAACGATCGAACTTTTCCTGGCGCGCGGCGTTTTGCAATGCGCGGTCGCCGCCAAAATGCGTGATCAAAACGTTGCCGATGGCGTCAAGAGGCACGATGCGATTCACGTAGCCCTTGACGATGGCCGCGCGCGGCATTCCCGGCACCACGCAAGTGTCTTCGCTCTGCGCCAGCGTTACACCGCCAGCGGCTTTGATTGCGCCGAGTCCTTCGGCGCCATCTTCACCCATGCCGGTCATCAAAACGCCAACCGACATCGGGCCAAATTCCTGCGAAACGGAATGGAAAAGCACATCCACGGATGGGCGGTGACCATTCACCGGAGCGGAATCGCTGAGCACCACCATGTCTCCGCGCGGCATGCGCCGCGCCATCATATGGCGATTGCCGGGGCAAATCAGCGCGCGCCCTGCAAGCAAAAGATCGCCGGATTTCGCTTCCTGCACGTCGAGCGCGCAACATTCATCCAGGCGGCGAGCGAACATTTCCGTGAATCCTTCCGGCATGTGCTGGACGACCAGCAAGCTTCCGGAAAAGTCGGCGGGAATTTGCGAAAGCACAAACTGAAGAGCATTCGGTCCGCCGGTGGAAACGCCAATGGCGATGATGCGATTAGGAGCCAGGGCCGCGCGCGCATTTTTCTTAACTGGCTGTACGCGTTCGGGAATCGCGGGGGAGGCAATGCGGCTGCCGGTGGCGCGTTTAGCAACTTTAATTTTTTCGATCAACTGCGTCGCGATGGTGTCCAGATGGCCGGAAGAGGCTTCTTTCGGTTTGGCAACGAAATCGATTGCGCCCAATGCCAGAGCCTTGAAAGTAGCGTACGCGCCTTCCTTAGAATGCGTGCTGACCATGACCACGGGAAGCGGAGCGTTGCGCATAATCATGCGCAGAGTCTCCATGCCGTCCATGCGCGGCATTTCCAGATCGAGCGTAACCACGTCGGGATGTAGCTCTTCAATTTTCTTGAGGGCGAACGCGCCGTCCATGGCGGTACCGACGACTTCGATGGACGGGTCGCGCTCCAGAATACTGGGGATCAGCTTCCGCATGAGCGCGGAATCGTCCACCACGAGAACTCGAACGCGTTCGCTCATGCAATCGCTCCAAGAGGAATTGCGCGAGAGAGGCGCGAGAGAACCGCGGGAACGTTGAGAATCAGAACGACAGTGCCGTCACCGAGAATCGACGCGCCGCTGACCAGATCGCTGGCGACGATATCGGCGGGGAGAGCTTTGATGACCAGCTCTTCTTCTCCAACCAATTGGTCCACCAGCAAACCGAAGCGCTTTTCGGCTGCTCCGATGACGATGACGAAATTCTTTTTGGCAGCCTTGGCAGGCTCGACCGCGTGAATGCCCTTCAAATCGTTCAGGCGAACCAGCGAGAGCACGTGATCGCGCAAACGCAAAACTTCGCGGTGATCCACGCGGTGAATTTCCTGGCCGGCACAACGCGTAATTTCAACGACGGAAGAAATTGGCACAGCGAATAGACGTCCACCAACACGGAAAAGCAAAGTCTGGATGCTGGCGAGCGTGAGCGGGACGCGAAGCTGGATGGTGGTGCCTTTTCCCGGCTCGCTGATAACGTTTACGGTGCCTTTCAAGCGATCGAGGGCGGTTCGAACCACGTCCATGCCAACGCCACGACCGGAAACTTCGGTGACCTCGGAAGCGGTGCTGAAACCCGGCTCGAAAATAAGATTGGTGACTTCGGAATCGAGTAAGCGGGCAGCTTCTTCGGCTTTGATGAGGCCTTTTTGCACCGCTTGCTTGCGAATGCGATCGAGATCGAGGCCGTGTCCGTCGTCGCGCACTTCGATGACGACTTGAGTGCCCTGGTGAAATGCGTTGAGAAAAATGGTGCCGCGAGCGCCTTTGCCTGCGGCGATGCGATCTTCGCTGGATTCGATGCCGTGGTCGACAGCGTTGCGAACAATGTGGGTCATGGGCTCGGCAAGAGCGTCGAGAATGCCCTTGTCGAGATCGGTGTTTTCGCCGGCGAGTTCGAGGGCAACATCTTTTCCGCAATGCTTGGCAACATCGCGCACCACGCGGGGAAAACGGCGAAAAAGCTGTTCGACGGGAACCATGCGAATTTTAAGGACGGACTTGTGGAGTTCATCGAGCACGCGGGACTGGAAAGAAAGGGCGTCAACCAGTTTTGCGCGAATGGGGTCGCGGGAATGTTTCTGATCGAATTCAGAAAGAGCGCGGTTGAGCATTGATTTTCCAATGATCAGCTCGCCGACCAGATTCATTACGGAGTCGATACGCGCAGCGTCAACGCGAAGGGTGCTTTCGGCGACAGCTGCGACTGCGGAACCGAGCGCGCCGGCTTTGCTGAGCGCGGCATCGCCTGCGGTTTCGGAAACTGCAGCGTGAACCTGAGCGGCTTGCGCATCCAGCAGATCGCCAAGGAGTTCGTGTTCGGCGGTGTCGGCGTGGGTGGCGGCTTCGACGCAGGCCTGAGCCACGATAGAAGGAATGCGGCAGCGCTGTTCGATCTGCGCGAGAGATTGTTTTGTGGCCAGCGCGGCTTCAACCACTTCCACGTTCGCGGCGGCGATGTTGTCTTCGGGACGGAGAGCAATGACGGTGCCGCATCCGTGCAGCACGTTGCGGATCAATTGGAATGCGGCGGCGCGCATGCCGCTGGATTGATCCACACGCAAGGCGATATTGAAAACGGTTTCGCCGCGATGAATGGCTTCCGAGATCATGAGCTGTTCGTACTCGCTCCATTCGAATTGCGCGGGAATCGCGGGGAGCGCAGTCGGATTAACAGCCGAGGAAGATTGCGGAGCGACGTACTGCAGCTGGCGAACCAAGCCGCGCAAGTGGTCGCCGTTGGGCGGTTCAGCGTTGCGCTGATAAGCGGAAAGGACAGCTTCAAAAGTGTCGGCGGCGACGAGAACCAGTTCGGCAAATCTTGCGCCGTGGGCCTTGGCCATTTCCTGTGTCAGAACGTCTTCCAGTTCGTGCGCAAGTTCGCTGAGGCGGTTGAAACCGCAGGCGGCGGAATCGCCCTTGAGAGTGTGCACAACACGGCGAACGCCGCGGACGATTTCTTCATCCGAAGGACGAGCTTCGAGTTCCAGCCCAGCCTCGTTGAGAGACTGGAGGAGCTCGTTGGCGGTCTCGAAAAAGAGAGCGCGCAGCTCGGCGTTGCGATCCTCGGGCGTAAAACTCAACCATTCACCTCGAGCCGCTGGTAAGCGGTGCCGTTATTTTCGTGCACCATCTTAAATTTCTTGGTCAAACCAAACAGGCTTTCCGCGTGGCCGACAAAGAGATAGCCGCCGGGATTCAAGCAGTTGTAAAACTTATCGATCAGGCGTTTCTGTTCGGCTTCATCGAAATAAATCATGACGTTGCGGCAGAGAATGATGTCGTTGCGGCGCGGCAGGAATTCGGTTTTCAGGTTGTGAAAGTCGAACTGGACAAGTTCCTTGAGTTGCGGCTTGACGCTGTACTTGTCGGCCTTTTTTTCGAAGTAGCGCAGCCGGCAAGTATAGTCAACCGGCTCCATTTGCGTTTCGGTGTATTGCCCTTCGCCACCGGCGCGCAGGCTGGCGTAGCTGATGTCCGAGGCGAGAATTTCCAACTTCCAAGGCGGCGGAATCAGCGGCTTCGGAGTTGGCATGTCGAAGGGAAGCGGATTGCGCAGGTAGTAGTAAGCGAGAGCGTCACAGATCAGGATGGCGACAGAATAAGCTTCCTGGCCGGAGGAGCAACCGGCACTCCAGACGCGCAGCGTCCAGTCACGACGTTCCTGTTTTTTGTGAAGCAATTCTTCCAGCACGGTTTTCTGCAAGAGATCGAGCTGCGGCTTGTTGCGAAAAAAACTGGTTTCGTTGACGGTAAGATTTTCCAGGAGCAACGCGAGCTCAGCACGTCCTTCGCGGCTGGTCAACAAACGGTAGTAGCTGTAGAACGAATCGAGCTGGACTGCCTTGAGACGGCGTTGCAGGCGGTCTTTCAGGAAGTGAGCGCGGCGCTCATCGAAAAACATGCCACATTCCTGATAGACCAGCGTCTGGAGCAGTTTCAGTTCCGCTTCAGTCAGATTGATTTGTGCGGTGATCGTTCCCATTCGAATGCGCGTGTCGGCACCGGCCCGGAGATGATAGCTATCTCACGGAGGCGACAGTTTCCGCGGCCTCCTCGAGTTTCTTGTATTCCGGACGATGCAAGAGCTTGGAAATATCCAGCAGGATGATGAGACGGCCTTTGAGTTTGCCTACGCCGGTGACGTAGCTGGATTCACTGTCGGCAAAAACCGCGCCGGGCGCTTCAATTTCGGAAGGCGGAATTTTCAGAACTTCCGAAGCGGAGTTGACGATCAGCCCGACCAGTTTGTTGTCCAGCTCCACGACGAGAATACGATTTTTCTTGTCATGCTGAACTTCGGACTGGCCAAAACGTTTGCGCAGATCCATCACCGGAATAATCTTGCCGCGAAGGTTGATGACACCTTCAATGGTGTCCGGAGCGTTGGGAACCGCGGTGATTTCCGGCACGCGCACGATTTCGCGAACGGAGCCGATGCGCACTCCAAACGTTTCATCGCCGATGCGAAAGCCAACGACCTGAAGTTCCTTTTCCATAACGCGATCTCCAGGCACTTTAGGAACGAGCCATTTCCGAATATTCGAGTTCTTGTTCATCCTGCCGCTCGGACTGAGTGCGACTTGGGGCAAATCCGCGCTTCTTAGGTTGCGCGGCGCGATCAAGAACAAAGCGGTCCATGCTGTCGAGCAGGTTGCGGGAAAGTTTGAGCATCTGCTCGGCGGCGGCAGACAGTTCAGTGGAGCTGGAAGCGGACTGCTGAACCAGTTCGCGCATCTTTTCCATGGCGCGGACGACAGCTTGAGCGCCGCTGGCTTGTTCTTCGACGGCGGAATTAATTTCCTGGGTAATTTCGGTGAGGCGGTTAGTGGCTTTGGCGATTTGCGCGGAGCCGACGGACTGTTCATTGGTAGCGGCGCCGATTTCCTGCGAGAACTTGTAAACTTCAGTGACCACGCTGGAAATCTTGTGGAGCGCGGTGCCGAGATCGTTGCCGAGGCTGAGACCTTCTTCAACGATGCGGGTGCTGCGGTCCATGTTTTCCACGGCCTGGCGAGCTTCGCGCTGAATGCTGGAGATCAGTTCGGCAATTTCCTTGGTGGACTGGGTGGATTTTTCGGCGAGTTTGCGGACTTCGTCGGCGACTACCGCGAAACCGAGGCCGTGTTCGCCGGCGCGCGCCGCTTCGATGGCGGCGTTGAGCGCGAGCAGGTTGGTCTGTTCGGCAAGGTCGTCGATTACTTCGATAATGCGGCCGATGTCGTCGGCTCGGTGGCCGAGGACGTTGATGATTTCGGCGGAAGACTGAATGGCTTTGTTGGTGCGGTTGAGACCGTCGGTGGTCTTTTCCATGGTCTGGATGCCGACGACAACTTCTTCGCGCGAGCGGTTGGCGATGTCGAGCAGAATTTTTGCGGTGTCGGCCACGCGTTGAATGGACGTGACCATCTGTTCGATAGAGGCGGAAGTTTCGGCAACGCTGGAAGCCTGGACCTGGGTATTCTTGACGACGTTCTGCACGTTGATGCTCATCTCGTGCATGGTGCTGGTGACTTCTTCAATGGCGGAGGAGGCCTGGACGCTGACTTTGGCGGACTCATCGGCGGCGCCGGCAACCTGATTCGAACCAGCGGAAACTTGTCCGGCGGAATCGCGGGTGGTGCGAACGATTTCCTGTAGCCCGTGAGACATGCGGCGGAAAGCATTGCCGAGGGTATCGCGCTTGGAACGCGGTACGACTTCGACACTCAAGTCGCCTTCGGCCACAGCCATGGAGACGCTAGCCATTTCCTTGAGGTAAGCGACAAGGTTGTTAAAAGTGGTGGCGAGCGCGCCGATTTCGTCGTTGCGGTGAATGTCAATATTCTGATTGAGGTCGCCAGAGTCGCCGATTTCGCGTGCGACGGTGATGAGATGGGTCAGAGGAAGAACGATGGATCTGGCCGTGTAATAGGCGACCAGGACTCCAAGCAAAATCGCCAAAAGCGTGCCGATAGTGCTAAGGATGGCGCTCCAGGTGCTTGCTTTAGAAGCGGATTTGGTCGTTTCCTCAAAAGTCCTGGTGATCTCCAAAGTAGTCTGATCGAGAACCACGGAGGATTTGGTCAGCCAAGAAGTAGGATCTTTTTGCAGATAGAAAATTTGCAAGTCCGAAACGGTGGAATCGCCGGAATCGACTTGATGGCGTTTGGCGAGCAGCGGCTTGGCGAAATTGTCGGCCCAGCTGGATTCGGTGCTTTCGACCTGGATCAGAGCGGTGCGCAGCGCGTCGGCCGAGAGCTGAGCTTCGCCCTGCTTCAGCGTATCGTTCAACTCGGTAATGCCCTTGTTAACTTTTTCTTCGTCGCGAGGATCGCCGCTCAACAGAAAATTATCGAGGTTCAGGCGATTGAGCATAATCTGCAGGCGAACGGACTCGATGGTTTGCACGCCCTTCAACGAGGCAGCCGAATCGCCACGAGAGGCA
This sequence comes from uncultured Acidobacteriota bacterium, assembly GCA_963732135.1. Lineage (GTDB taxonomy): Bacteria > Acidobacteriota > Terriglobia > Acidiferrales > UBA7541 > Acidiferrum. The sequence continues at coordinate 686,906 of CAVSYC010000003.1, read as the reverse complement.
CGCTCGCGCAAGGCGGCGAAGGTGTTCACGAGGAACAAGCCAACCAGAATGACCAGCACCAGGCCAAATCCCGCATAAAGTTTCTTACCGATACTCATCGCAAAACTCCTCCGCTTCCCCGCTAGTCATTGGCCCGTTGAAACAACCCCATCAAGCAAAACAAAAATACCCGCGCGTCCCATACTGCCCATTGATCAACTAATTGCCACCGTGAAAATCAAATTCAACGATCTGCGTGGTTTCTTCCGGAGCGGGAAAGAACTTCCATTCCTTCACTGCGTCCTGGCAAACCTGCACCAGCAGCGGGTGGCCACCAAGAACACGGGTGCTGCGCACATGGCCATCCGGGGTGATGATGACTTCAATCTTCACCTTGCCCGCTACGCTCATACGCCGCGCAAGTTCGGGATAAACGGGTGAAGTCTTAGATTTGACCTTGCGCTTGCCCTCGTCCGTGCCGGACGTTTGCGAAAAACCAGCAGACGCCAAGACGAGCAAGGCGATGGATGATGCCGCGAACCGACTCCAACGAAATCTCATTGCAAAAATCCTCCCAAGTGGGGACAGAACGACCCCGCAAGAGGAAAGGCACGTCTAGTGCCAGCGCGGAGGCAAATTCGAGGGAGTGAAAGTGAAGCGCAAAACTTCTCGAAGATACTCAATAAGAAGCACTTACGAATTGTTTAGACAGAAAATAAACTTTTGCATAGAGAAGGATTTGTCTCAACGAGCATCATTCGTTGCGAGCGTGGTCTCACGCTGAGATTTCCGACCTGTCCATCGGTACAGGGAGCGTGCCGTGATGAACACCATCAAACCGTTCGGTGATTGACTCAGATTGAGATTGCCGATTAGCGTGGAAGAGCGTGCAATCATTCATTCTGAGACGAATCGCTTCATCTCCATCGTTATGAGACGGCAAAAATCAACGACAAACGGAAAAGCGGCGCAAGCTGCCGGCGGCGCGGCTCGCGTGCGGCCCGGAGTACGGCGCGCGAGCGAGTTGATGGAGCTGGCGACGGTATCGGCGCATGCGCGGGACTTGCCGGAGTTTTTGAAACTTTTTTCGGAGCGCGTCGCGCGGATGTTAGGCGCGGAATGGTGCGGCGTGGTGGTGATCCAGGGACAAGAGGCGGAACTGCAAGGCGGGACGGATTGGGAAGCGGCGGGTCTGGAGAAGGACGCGATTCTGGCGCTTTTCCGGAACGCCAGCCGCAGAAAAGGAATTTACGTTGTTGCCGACGGAGCCGCCGGCGCAACGCGCGACAAAGAATTATTGGTGGTGCCGGTTCAGGGCAGCGATAGCGAACCGCTGGGCGCGATTTGCGTTTATGGAGCGCGACGCGAGATAGCGACGCAAGAGAAAAAGCTTTTGCATGCGCTGGCGAGCCACGCCGCGTTGTCACTGGAAAATTTCCGGCGGTTTTCGCAACTGGAACGATCGAAGCGCCAGTGGGTGCAGGACATTGACGCCATCAGTGATTTTATCGTGGTGCATGACCGCGCCTGGAAAATCGTGCGCACCAACCGTTCGCTGGCGAATTATTTAGGAATGCCGCCGGTGGCACTGGTGGGGGAGGCCGTGAGCAGCCTGCGAACGCTGGCGGAAGGCGAAGGAACGCTGCCGTGCCCATTTTGTTTGTACACCGGGTTGAGCAAGGAAGAGCACATCATATCGTCGGCGGAGAAGATTTACCTGGTTTCGACTTCACGCGCCAGCGGGACGACGGACGATGATGAACGCACGATTCACGTATTGAAGGACATTACCGACCGGCGGGAGGCGGAACGGCGCTACCGCGAACTTTACGACAGTATTCAGGAAGGGCTGTTCTTCGCGACGCCGGACGGAAGATTTCTGGATGTGAACGACGCGATGGTGCGCATGCTGGGCTACGCTTCGCGCGAAGAACTGTTGCGGGACGATGTGGGATCGTATTTGTATCCGGAGCCGAGCGCGCGCGGGCGTTTGCTGGCGGCGATGCGCAAGACGGGCGTGCTGCGCAACCATGTGGAGTCGCTGCGACGCAAAGACGGCACGATACTGCACACTTTGCAGAACATCACCGCGGTGCGCGACGCGCAGGGAAAAATAAAGCAATTTCGCGGGCTGATGCTGGATGTGACCGAGCAACGGACGTTTCAAGCGCAACTGCAACGGGAACGCGACTTTAACCAGAAAATTTTGAATGCCACGCAGAGCATGATTCTGGTGCTGGATACAGCGGGGCTGATCAGCTACGCGAACCGGAGATGCTACGAAATCGGCTACAAACAGGAGCAGATGATCGGGCGGCGGCTGGTGGACCTGGTGGATGCGGCGGAGCGCAAAGAATTCGAAGCGGCGCTGGATACTACGGCGCACGGGCAACAGGTGGAGAACCTGGAACTGCGCGCGCGACGCAGCGATGGGACGGCCGGACATTTTTCCATCAGCCTGAGCCCAATGCGCGACGAACAGAACACGGTGAACAGCGTGGTGGTGGTGATGACGGACATCACGGACGCGGCGCTGCTGCAGGCGAAGCTGGCGCACTCCGAACGGATGGCGACACTGGGACGGCTGGTTTCCGGCGTGGCGCACGAAGTGAACAATCCGCTGGCGGCGATTTTGGGATTCACGGACCTGCTGCTGGAGAATCCGGCGGTTCCCGCGAACGCGCGCGAGGATTTACAGATTATTTTGCAGGAAACGCAGAGAACCAAGGACATCGTGCAGGACCTGCTGAGCTTTGCGCGGCAGCGTGCGGTGAAACGCGAGCTCGTGAATATTGTGGCGATTTTGAAACAAACCACGAAGCTGCGCAGCTACGATCTGCAAAGCCATGGCGTCGAAGTGATGGAAGAGTACGATGAGAACCTTCCGGCAGTGATGGGCGACGCGCAGCAATTGCAGCAGGTGTTTCTGAATATTCTGAATAATGCTTACGATGCGATCGAAGAGTCGAGCCGTACGGGAAAGATTTTTCTGAAGACGACGGCGGCGGGCGGGTCGGTTGAGATCAGTCTGACTGACAACGGAACGGGAATCGTGGATGTGGAACGCATTTTCGATCCTTTTTATACGACGAAGCAGACCGGCAAGGGCACCGGGCTGGGATTGAGCATTTGCTACGGGATCGTGCGCGCGCATGGCGGAGAAATTCAGTGTTGGAACAACGCGGACGGAGTGGGCAGCACGTTTTCGATACGCATTCCGGTAGCGGCGGACACCATCAACGTGAATGCGAGTGCCGCGAGCGTTAGTGCGAAACAGGCGGGCCGGTGAGCAATACCACGAGTAATGCGACGGCAGCAGCGACCAATTCGATTTTGCTGATTGAAGATGAGCCGTCGGTGACGGCTTTTGTGCGCGCGGCGCTGGAGCGGCGTGGGTACAGCGTGGTAGGGGCAGCGTCGGGCGTGGAGGGAATCGAATACCTGGCGCAGAAAAGTTTTGCGGGAGTCATTTCCGATATTCGAATGCCGGGAAGCGTGAACGGATCGGAAGTACACGACTGGATTCGCCTGCACCGCCCGGAACTGCAGCAACGCATGATTCTGATGAGCGGCGACACTGCGAACAGCAAGACGCAGGCGCTGCTGGCAAACAGCGGAATTCCCTTTATCGAGAAACCATTTCGGCTGGAGCAACTTATTTCTGTGGTGGAGAGTACTTTCGGAAAACCATGAGCGATTCGATCAAAGTCAGGCTGCTGGTTGTGGACGATGAGCAAAGCATCCGCAAATTGTGCATGACCATCGGAACTTCGCTAGGCTATGCATGCAGCGAAGCGGAAAGCGCGGAGAGCGCGGTATCACGCATCGAGCAGGAGGCGCCGGATTTGATCCTGACGGACTTGAGACTGCCTACGCAGTCCGGCGTGGAGTTGCTGCGGCAGGCCAAGGCGCTGTTTCCGCACGTCGAAATCGCGATTATGACCGGACACGGATCGATTGAGTCCGCGGTGGACGCGATGAAGCTCGGCGCTTACGACTACATCGAGAAACCGTTTCGCGTGGAGAAAATGCGGCTGCTGCTGCAACGGATGGCGGAAAAGGTTCGCCTGGTCACGGAAAACGAGTTTCTGCGCGAGCGGGTCAATACCGAAGACAATTTGGACGGAATCATCGGCGCGTCCGCGAACATTCAGGACGTGCTGCGCATGATTTCTCGTTTGAAAGATACGCGCACGCCAGTGCTGGTCTCCGGAGAGAGCGGCACCGGCAAAGAGCTGGTTGCGCGGGCGATTCATTTCCGCGGCGCGATGGCGCAAACGCCGTTTGTGGCGGTGGATTGCGGCTCACTGGTGCCGACGCTGATGGAAAGCGAGATGTTCGGCTACGAAAAAGGCGCATTTACCGGCGCGATGAAATCGAAAGCGGGTTTGTTTCAGGCCGCCAATGGCGGAACGATTTTTCTGGATGAAATTGGCGAATTACCGCTGGAAATGCAGGCCAAGCTGCTGCGGGTGCTACAAGAGCGCGAAGTGCGACCGGTGGGCAGCAACGAGAGCCACAGCGTGGATGTTCGCGTGATTGCGGCGACGAATCGGGATCTCGAGACGGCGTACCGCGAGGGAACTTTTCGCAAGGATCTTTATTTCCGGTTGAACGTGGTGACTGTCCACTTGCCTTCGCTGCGCGAGCGCCGGTCGGACATTCCGGTGCTGGTGCATCATTTTCTGAATCGCTACGCGCCGGGAACGAATTTGCATGTCACGCCAGCCGCCATGAAGAGCCTGCTGCAATACGAATGGCCGGGCAACGTGCGCGAACTGGAGAACTGCGTGGCCAGAGCGGTGACACTTGGCGACCGGCGGATAATTGACGTGAATGATTTACCTCCGGCAATTCGTACTGAAGTAAACGGCGCGCCGCAAGCGACATTTTCCGATGGCTCGTCGTTGTCTACAACTGCGCTAGCGGAAATGGAGCGGATGACGATCCTGAAGGTTTTCGAGCAGGCCAACGGTGACAAGGCGCTGGCCGGCAGGATGCTTGGCATCAGCCGCGCGACGCTTTACCGCAAACTCAAGCGGTATAACATTTCCATTCGGTCGAATGGTGAAAAGACGCCGGCGGTTTCTCCGTCATAGGGCGGTGAGAACGCGCGGCGTGAACTTTTTTGTTCAGTTTTATTGGGGCGGAAATTGACGGCGAACTGAGACGCAAACGTGTCAGCCTGAGACGAATGAGTCGTCGCAGTACCATCGGAAAACCTTAAGCCTTTTGTTTTGATAACTTTCACACCTGCAATTTTCCCCTCTTCTTTGGCGGCCCTCTTGCATAACTCCTTTCTGCCCAGTGTGTGCGGTACAACGCCGGGTGTGTGCAGGTGGCGGCGAAGCGCTGGTACAGGAAACTTTGAGTGAAGACACCGGCAACTACGACACAGATACACGCGGATGCGACCGTGTCTGCGTGCGCCGAACAGTTGGCGCGATTTTTTCCCGAGGCGAAGGCGGTTCGGGTTGGCGCCGTGCTGAGGTCGGTGCGCATCGGCGCGGATCAATTTCGCGAGTCTGTAGTAGTGGAATTCGCGAGCGCGAAAAAGGCCATTTTCAGCTCCAAATTGCCGCTGGAATTTGGCGACCGTGTACGGATCTCGGACGCCGAAGGAACCGCGGAGTGCGACGCCGCCGTGGTGGCAGTGCAATACCACGATGGCGAGAAGGCAGTGGCAGTGCAATTCGCGGATAAGCAGATTTTCTGGGTGAAGAGGCCGTGACCAATTCGCTGACAACGCTAAAGATTCCGGGCCTGGTCAAGAACGACGCCGCGCGCCAGGAGCAATGGGAAGAACTGCGCTCGGTATTTCCCATTTATCTGGCACTGGCAAAACATCTGGAACTGGAAATTCCCTTCGGCCCGGAGCGCCGCACGCTTCCGGACAAAGCCGAGCCACCGCTATTCGACAGCGTCACCAACTGGGTCAATTCGATGGATCAGCGAGTGCTGGTGCACCAACTTCGCCAGCTCTTGCAGACCACCACCCTGAACGCCAGCGAAAGCGGGCTGCGCGCGTTGATTCTGCGGCATCTGCGCAAACCGACAAAAAGCACGGTGGACCGAGACAAAATCGATTTCCTGCTGGTGCAATATTTTGCACTGAGCGCGCCGGCGAAGATTTACCACAAGCAGATCGACCTGGCCGACACGGCGCAGGTGATGCAACCGGTGCTGGGCGAAATTGATACCACGCCGCTGGCGTGGTGCGAGCCGCTGGAAAAAATGATTGAAGCGTTGCGGGCCTTTCGCAGCGTGCGCGAACTGCTGAAAACCAATTTCATCGAACAGGGCCGGCGCGTAAAAGAGTCCGCCGGCGGAATGTTTTACGATCCGTCGGCGCTGTTGGCCTTCATCCGCTTCAATTTTCTGTTGCGGCGCACGCTGATCGAGCTGATGCACGCAGATCTAATCGCCGTTCGAACCGGCCTGGCACAACTGGAAGCCGGCGGAATCCGCTTCCTCAATTGCGAGCGGGCGGGGCTCTCGGCGAACGAATCAATCTCGCGCATAAAACAAGCTGCTGAAGACTGGAAACAGCCTTTTCAGAAGGAATATACGGAGCGAACCGTCAGCCAGGCGTTTGAAAAGTTGCTGGGCCTGCGATCGGACGTGGAGCATGGGCTGGAAAAACTAGCTTCGCGGCAGACGCTCTCTCAGGCGTTAAATGTCTCGTCGCTGGCCGCGACGCCGGCAAAATCTTCGCCGATCAACAAATTGGCCGCACCTGCAGATTCCGGGAAGCCCGTGGCCAAAACGGAAGTGCCCGCCAACCTAGATTTTGAAACTTGTATGGAACGGATTTGGGAACAATTGATCGCGGCACCGCCATCTCCGGGACGCTCGATGACCACCATCCGCCTGGGTGCTGCTCGTGTGTTGCTCTCTTCGTGGGAGGTCAGCGCTTTTGTCAGCGAGGATGGCCCGTCGGCGGAAGATCTTCGCCGCGCAGTCGTGGCGCGTGCGTTAGTGTCCGCCGCAATGGAATCCACGCGGGAAACCGGCAACGCCACGAATCTCGATCGCGCGCTAAGTGTGGCACGCATGGAAGTAACACGGCTTCTGGAACGTGTGGATGTGGCGAAGCAGGCCAAGGACACCGAAGCCGCGGTCAATATGGGAATCAGCGCCAAACGATTGAATTCCGCGATTGATGAGGCGGAGAAATTGTAATTGCACGGCATGCGGCGGCAGGCACTCTTACAGAATCGGGAACAAGATCGAGAAGGCAAGTTAGGACGCAGCGGTGCCGCGCCCATACACAAAGCAAGAGAAAACACCGAGAGCAGCACAGCAGATCCGGGAGCCGGGAATTTTGAAAAACGCCAACGTTTTGATTCTGACGGACGATAGCGAGTTCGGCCGCCTACTGAGCTCTTGCTGGCACGCCGAACGGCTGTCACCTTCGATCGCCATCTTAAACAGTAGTCTTTGGAAAGCGCAGGACGCCGAAGCGTTTGACCTGGTCGTAATTGGTCCGGTGGGGGACGCAAATCTCTCCAAGATTCTGGGCAGCTTGCATCCCGGCGTTGCCGTGATTCTCTGTGCTCCAGCGGATTTTCGCGAAATGCAGCAATTGCGTTCGCGGTATCCACGTCTGCTGCATGTGCCGTTGCGTGACGATTGGACGCAAACGCTGATGCTGGTTGCAGGCGAGTCTTTGCGGCGGGTTCGTGCCGGGAACCAGGCAAAGGCGGCGATTTCCCGCGCAGCGCAATATGAGCGGGAAGCGATGCTCGGCCGCTACATGGCGGAAATGAAACACAGCGTCAACGACGCGCTCACTTCAATACTTGGCAATGCGGAATTGCTGCTGCTGGAACCCGGCCAGCTCAGCGCGCAGTCGCTGCACCAGATAAAGACAATGCACAGCATGACTTTGCGCATCAACGAAATTATGCAGCGATTCTCATCGCTGTCGAGCGAGATGCGGGACGCTGAGAAAGCATCTCAGGCTGAGACGGAAGAGCTGCCGGAAAGTCTCTCGACGCGGAACTGAGTCTCGTGTCTTCCCGCGTAAGTGACTGAATTTACGGCGGTTCTCGTTCATCGAAACATTCCTCCCAACTTTCTCCGTCGTGGCCGATGACGTGCATTTCTCTGCCGTGGATAACTCCGGAGAATCTCGTGGTGCTGAAAAAAGTGCTCATTGTCGACGACTCGCCGGCCCAAGTGAAGCTGATGCAGGGGCTGCTCGATCCCGAGGGTTATCAGTCATTCGGGCTGAACGATCCGTTGCGTGTTGAGGAGACGATTGCTTCGCTACATCCCAGCCTGATTTTGTTGGACGTGGTGATGCCGGAGCGCAACGGTTTTCAAGTCTGCCGCGAACTGAAAGGCAGCGCGGAGTTTCAGTCCATACCGGTAATTCTGGTGACTTCGAAAGACACCGCCAGCGATAAATATTGGGGCGAGCAACAGGGCGCCGATGCATACGTTACAAAACCTTTTACGCGCGAGGAGCTTTTGCGGGCCGTTCGCCGCTTTGCCTGAGATTTTATGATGAACGACGAATTCCAACTCACGCCGCTGCCTCCCGATGCCGACACGGCAGAAATGTTGGAAGCTATCGGGCCGCTGGAAGAGCGTCCCGCGGAATCGCAATACTGCGTATTTCGCAGCGGTCGCGAACGTTTTTGTCTGCCAGTGCTGGACGTGGAAGAAGTTCTGGAGTGGCCAATCGTCACGCGGCTTCCGCTTGGTCCCAGCTATTTGATGGGAATTTTCAATTTGCGCGGCGCCATCGTTCCTTTGATTGACATTGCGATGACCGAAGGCCGCCGTCCGGGATTGCTGCCGAAGCATGTGGTAGTAGCTTCGATGCGAGTCGAAGGCAGCCACGAAGATTTGCGCATCGGAATCGCTTCGGACGAAGTGGTGGGCACGTATTCGGTGACTTCCGACGATTTGCTGCGGCAAGCGCCGGAAAATGTGCCGCACTGCGTTGGAATGTTAAGGCACGACGATCGGTTAGCTTTGGTTTTGGATTTGTCCCGGTTGCTGGAAGTTTACCCTGGGCCGTCAATTTAGATTTTAGGTTTGAGATTCGCGGCGTAACGCCGGCTTAGCTGGCTGCGCCGAAGCAAGTAGTTTGGGAGGCAGTAAATGAAATCGCGATTGAGTTCAACCGTCTGGACGCTGGTCTTCGTGAATGGGCTGGCGCTCTTCGTCGTAATCGGGCTGGCATTCCATGCCGGCCGTGAGGCTGGTGCCGACAAGTCCATCCTGGACTTCGCATCGCTACCGAGCGGCGCGAGTGGCGCCGTGATTCTGTCCGTCCTGCTGTCGCTGGCTGTCGGCGGATTCCTCGCCTGGCGCCTCGGCAGCTCCGTGGTCACGCCGGTGCAACAGCTCGCGGAATTCTCCGAGCGGCTGGCAGCAGGCGATGCACGCGCACGCGCCGACCTGCAATCGGATAACGAGCTTGGCTATATTTCGGAGAACTTGAACCGCGCCGTCGCGAAAGTCGCCAAGGCCAATACCAATCAGGAAGCCAGCGAGAATCTGCAGCGCAGCATTACCGAACTTCTCGCGGTCATCAATCAGGTTGCGCGCGGAGAACTCGCGTTGCGCGGTAAGGTAACTAACGACGCGCTCGGCAACGTCACCGACTCCATCAACTACATGCTCGACAACTTTACCAAGGTGCTGGAGCGGGTTCGCAAGGCGGCCATGGAAGTGACCGCGTGCTCCAACAACATTCTGGTCGCCGCCGACGAAATGCAGGCCGGCGCGACGCAACAGGATCAGGAAATCACCAACACGTCGAGCGCGGTAGAAGAACTGACGGTCTCGATGAAACAAGTTTCCAACAACGCCGAAGCCAGCGCCGAGGCCGCGCGCCGCGCGCTCGACGCCGCCGAACAAGGCAACCGCGCCGTCCGCGACACTCTCGACGGCATGCAGCGCATTCGCGCCTCCGTGCAAGCGACCGCCAAGAAAATCAAATCGCTCGGCGATCGTTCACTGGAAATTTCGGAAATCATCAACGTGATTAACGACATCACCGAACAGACCAACTTGCTGGCGCTGAACGCAGCCATCGAAGCGGCTCGCGCCGGTGAAGCTGGCCGCGGTTTCGCGGTGGTCGCCGACGAAGTCCGCAAACTGGCGGAACACTCCCGCAGCGCGACGAAAGACATCGCGGCGCTCATCAAGGCCATTCAAGCCGAGACAAACGAAGCGGTCGTGGTCATGGAAGAAGGCACCAAGGAAGTGGAATCCGGCGCAACTCTGGCCGATCAGGCGGGACGCGCGCTCGATGCGATTTCCAGCGTGGTTCGCCAATCCGCCGAACTCGTCCAGGAAATTTCGCTCGCTTCCAAACAGCAGGTGCGCGGAACAGAAGGCGTCGCGCACGCCATGCAGATCATTTCCAACATTACACGGCAGACTTCGCAGGGAACGCGCGGCACCGTGGCCACCGTCAGCCAGCTGGTCAAACTTTCCGATCAGCTTAACGAAGCGCTCTCGCAATTCCGCGCCGCGTCGAAACAAGCCAAAGAGCAGGCTGAGGAATCCGACCGGCAGCCAATGCCGGTGGGCGCCCATCGTTAATCAGCAATCGTTTTGTTGGTGCAACTACGCGGTGAATTGAATCGAGAGCGATGAACGAACGCCAGGGCGGCCCAGTGAGCTTGACTGAACACGAATTGAGTGAAATCCGCATGCTGATCGAGGAACGCACAAGCATCCGGTTCGATGAATCGCGCGAGCGGTTCTTCTCCACTCGTGTGCGCGAGCACATGGCCAGGAAAGGCCACGTTCGTGGGACGGATCTGCTTCGTTCGATTAAGAAAACCACGTTCGATTTTCAAGCACTGCTGGAATCGCTGCTCACGCAAGAAACTTCGTTCTTTCGCTACCCCAGCGTTTTTGAGGCGTTCGAAAAGCGCGTTCTGCCCGAGCTGCACATCAGAAAGTTCTGGAAGAATCCACGATCGCTGCGCATCTGGAGCGCGGGTTGCTCCACCGGCGAAGAACCCTACTCCATCGCCATCACCGTTTCCGACGCAATTTCGTTTGCGGACGCCTGGAACGTGGAAATTCTCGCGACCGATATCGGCCGCCACGCGTTGGCTACCGCCGAAAGAGGAATTTATTCGGGACGCAGCATCGGCAGCGTGAATGAGAAACAGCTCGCCACTCACTTTCAGCCCGCGGAAGGCGGGCAGCAAGTTCGCACGCGGTTGCGCAAAATGGTCAATTTCGTGCAAATGAACCTGACCAACAGCGTGTACGTCGGAAAAATGGATGTGATTTTCTGCATGAACGTGCTGATTTATTTTTCCGAGGAGCGACGCCGCGAGCTGGTGCAACACTTTTATTCCGTGCTGGAACCGGGCGGCTATCTTTTTCTCGGCCATTCGGAATCCATTTCTAAAATGCCGGTAAAGTTTCAGGCCATCGTGCTGAACGATTGCATTTTGTACCGCAAGCCGACCGCGGAAGAGGTTCAGAAAGCTGAACTCGTGACGGAGGGACGTGCGTGAGCGCTCTGGACCGCGAAGCCGCCGAAGTTTTCCTCCTGGAAGCCTCCGAGCACCTGCAATATTTGCGGGAATACATCGGCGTGCTGCAGGAAATCACTCCGCGTCACGAAGATCTCGAGCGTCTGTATATTTCCGCACATACCTTGAGCGGGACGTCGGCCAGTTATGGCTTTCCGCATTTTTCTGAAATTGCCGGCAAGCTGGCACACGTTTTTCAATACGCGACCAACGCTTCACTGGGCGAAGATCTCCATGGACCGTTGACGGAATTCCTGTCCGACGGCATTTCGCTGTTGGAAACGGATTTACTCGAAATCAGCGACACAGGGCAGGAAATCCTGGAAGACATTGCCGCGTTTAAGGAACGCTATCGCTTTGCGTTTCCTGCGGAGCCGGCATCGGGCAGCTACTCGCAACCTGTGCACGAAATCGCATCGCAGGCTGAAGAGTTTGAGGACGTCGCGGCGGTCACCGGTTCATACTTCGACGCGCTGCCGGAAGACGATGAAGTGCCAGCGGAGATTTTGGAATTCTTCCAGCCCGAAGCGGAAGAGCATTTGCAAATCGTCAGCGACTGTTTGCTGTCATTGGAAGCGAATCACAGTCCCGAGGAAATCAACAAACTTTTCCGGGCGATTCATACCGTAAAGGGTTCCGCCGCGCAGGTTGGATTGAAGCGGCTTGGCGGTATTGCTCACCGCGTGGAAGACCTGATCGGCCGATTGCGCGAAAATGAATTGGAACCGACGCCGCACGTCATCGATCTCTGTCTCGAGTCTGTGGACATCCTGAAAAAGACTCTGCACAAGCAGTGGGCCGACGAAACTGAAATGCGCACCGGCGTCGATTCCCTGCTCAACCGAATTGCCGAAGTTGCGCCGATGGATGAAGAAGAGGTGTCGGCTTCGAACGAGGCGACGACTCCGGAATCGAGCGCTGCGCAAACCACATTAACAACAGCGGCTTCGGCTACCGCGGCGAAAGTTAACAAAGGTTCGGCGGCTGCAGCGGCCAAGTCGGTTCGAATTTCGCTGTCGCGACTCGATCGCATGATGAATACCGTGGGCGAGTTGGTGATCAACCGCACCCGCATGCTTGGCCGCGTGACGGAACTTGAGCGTCTGCGCGACACGCTTGGCTTTTCGAAAGAACGCCTGCAAGGCAAAGTTGCGGAGTTCCAGGAAAAATACGAATTCAACCGCATCAATTCCACGCGCGGTCCGCTTTCCCCAGCCACAACGCCGACGCCGCAAATGATCAACAATGCCGCAGCCGGCGACACCTCTTTCTGGAACGATTTCAGCGAGCTGGAAATGGACCGCTACGACGATGTCAATATACTTTCGCGGTCGATGACGGAAATTTCGGCTGACGTGAACGAAGTGCTCTCGCAGATGGGCGGCTTCATCGGACGGGTTGAAGGCGACATCGACGAGTTCACAAAACTTGCGCACCACTTGCAGGACGAAATCACCGCCGCGCGCATGGTGCCCATCGGAACGCTGTATTCGCGCTTGTCCCGCGCCGTTCGTGATGCCGCGAACTCCACCGGCAAACAGGTGGAGCTTGACCTGTCTGGGAGCGAAACAGAACTTGATAACAACATTATTCAACAGATTTCCGACCCGCTCGTGCACCTGGTTCGAAATTCTGTCGCGCATGGCATCGAAACCCCAGAAAAGCGCCGCGAAGCCGGAAAAGCGGAACTCGGCCACGTCACGTTGCGCGCCTATCACCGGGGAAATCATATTTATATCGAGGTCGAAGACGACGGCCACGGTATCGACTACGATCGCGTGCGGCAGAGCGCCGTGGATCGCGGTTTGGTTTCAACCGAAACCGCCAGCAGCCTGACCGAACGCGAGCTGCGCGAAATGCTCTTCCACCCCGGCTTTTCTACCGCGCCAATGAAGACAGAGCTTGCGGGACGTGGCGTGGGCTTGGACGTTGTGCGCGCCAACCTGAATTTACTCAATGGTGAAATCGAGATTCAGAGCACCGCTGGCGTCGGCACAAAATTTGTTCTTAAAGTACCTCTCACGCTGATTATTTCGCCGGCGCTATTTTTGCGTTGCGGCGATGCGCACTTCGCTCTGCCCTTGGCTGTAGTGGAAGAAATTCGCCGCTTGCGCGCCGATGAAATCGAGGACGTCGGCGGCAAGTTGCTCACCAAAGTTCGCGACGTGGTGACGGAAGTCATTCGACTGGATTCGTATCTTGGACTGCCGGCTCTCGAACCGATCAACGGCTATTTTCGCATGGTGGTGGCAAACGCGGACAACCGCCAGGTTGGCCTGGTGGTCGAAGAAGTCCTCGGCAAAGACGAAATCGTGATCAAAAACCTCGGCGAGTATCTTCGCCGCGTGAAACTTTTCCCCGGCACCACGATCGCACCTGACGGCAGCTTGATCCTTCTGCTGGACCTGAATCGCATGATCGCCAGCGAACCGAGCGAGCGCAAGTCCATTCAAGCTTCTGCAAGCGCAGCGCGCATTTTTGCGCCGGGCTCCGCCGCCGTTGCCAAGGGCAGCATCCCCACCGACGCCATCGATCGCGTTCAGCACGAACGCGTTGTCGTGGTCGCAGACGATTCCATCAGCGTGCGCAAATTCGTCGGGCGCATGCTGGAGAAAAACGGTTATCGCGTGATTCTCGCTTCCGACGGCCTGGAGGCCGCCGAACTTATCGCGCAGCACGGCTGCCATCTGGTTATCACCGACCTCGAAATGCCGCGCATGACCGGTTACGAATTGATGGTGCAATTGCGGCAAAGTCCTTCGACACGCCGCATCCCGGTCATGGTCGTCACTTCGCGCGCCGGCGCAAAGCATCGCGATCGCGCCATGAAGGAAGGCGCCGTCGCTTTTCTCACCAAGCCGGTGCAGGAAGATCAGCTCACGGAAGCAGTAGAAAAATTGATTGGAACGGAGGCGCCGCAGCCGGTTGCGACGTAACCTCCATGGCCAACATTCCCGTCAACAAAGTTCGCGTCCTGATCGTCGACGACTCTACGTTCATGCGCAAAGTCCTCGAGACGATTTTGGTTTCCGATCCGCAATTGCAGGTCATTGGCCACGCCAAGGACGGCCGCGAAGCAGTCGCACTCGCCGAATCTCTCAAGCCTGACGTCATGACCATGGACATCAATATGCCGCACATGGATGGTTTGCAGGCCACCGCGCAGATCATGACCACCAATCCGCGGCCCATCGTGATCGTCAGCTCTGAATCAAAAGATGGCGCGGCCAGCACGCTGAAAGCTTTGGAACTGGGCGCCATCGAATTTATCGCCAAGCCGAACAGCGCCATCGATCTCGACATGCAGAGCATCCGCGAAGATCTTCTGCGCAAAGTGAAGATGGCGGCGAAAGTACGCGTGGTTCGAACCGCATCGCGACTGGCCGCCGCGTTGCAATCCACTCCACAAAACGGAGCGCCACCGATTTCTCGTCCTGCGCCGATCGCGAGTCGTCCTTCTTCACCCGTGTCGGACCAGCGCTTCCCCGTCGTGGTTCTTGCCGCATCCACGGGCGGACCAGCCACGGTCATGCGCCTCGCGCCGGGCTTCACCAAGGAATTTCCCGCTGCGGTAATTCTTGTGCAGCACATGCCAGCCGCGTTTACCACGCAGTTCGCCGCGCAACTAGCGGAGTTCACCGAAATTCGTGTGAAGGAAGCCGAATCCGGCGACACGATTCAGCCAGGCAATCTTTACATCTGCCCCGGCGCGCAGCATCTTCGCGTAAATCCGCTCGGCCGCATTCAGCTCGACTCCGCCAGCGGACGCATCGCAGGCTATCTGCCGAACATCGACGTCACCATGGAATCGGTCGCTGCGTATGGCGGCACGCTTTCCATCGGCGTGGTTCTTACCGGAATGGGCAACGACGGCGCTCAGGGCGCGAAAGCGATCAAGAAGGCCGGCGGCCATGTGATCGCGCAAGACGAAGCCACGTCGGTCATTTTCGGAATGCCCGCCGAAGCGATCAAGCTTCAAGTCGTTGACCAGGTGCTCGGCCTCGACGACATCTACTCCGCGATCGAAAAGCGGGTCATCGCTCTCACTCGCGTTCCTGCAGGAGTGCGCTGATGAACTTCCCTCCGGCGGACAAATCGCACCAGCCGCGCACCGAGCAGATCATCCTGTTCCGTATCAGCGGCCAGACCTTCGCAATTTCTTCCGCCTCGGTGCAGGAAGTGCGCAGCGTGGACAACATCGCAGGCATGGCGCGCGATCTTCCGGAAAGCCATCTGAAAAAAGTCCGCCACAGCATTCGCCGCGGCGACCGCACCCTGTACATCGTCAACGCCGCTATCCATTTCGGTTTGCAACCGCAACCGGCTTCGCTGGTATTTTTTCTGCGCCGCACACGCACCGCTCTGCTCATCGACGGCATCGAGAAAATGACCACCATGACGACGCTGCAAGCACTCTCGCAAGCGTTTCAGGGCGAGGAGCGCAATTGGTATCGCGGACTCACCGCGCTCGATCAGGCCGTCGTTCCCGTCGTGTCTCCAGAAGGCTTTCTGTCACTCGAAGAGCTGACGCTGTTGGAAACCGCGCAGACTTCCGCCGACACACGCTCGGCTTCATCCGACAATCACGAGGCTCAGGTACAATGACCGCTGCCACAGAGACCACGCAGCAATCTTTCGTTTTGCTCAGACTCGGGGAGCGGCGCTTCGCTCTGCCGGCGTCGCAAGTGGCCGAACTTGTTGCGCCCAGCCGCGTTTTTCGTTTTCCGCACAAATCTCCCGCGCTCGAAGGCGTGATTTTGCGCCGCGGACGGATGATCGCTCTTTGCGACATCGCAGAGCAGCTCACCGGAAAAAGACTCGATACACGCCGCTTCAATCTGCTGGCCACGCGTAAATACGAACGCCAGCGTGACTGGATCGCGATTCCCGTCAGCGGCGAATGCGAACTGATCAATGCCGAAATGATGGATGCCAGCGCCAATGATTCTCCGCACGTGGATGGCTGGCTGTCGCATGGCGGCGAAGTTATCGAAGTCCTGCGGCTTTCCGCTCTCACCCCTGGCCCGGCGGAAACTCTGTTGCCCGCCCCGCTGCGCGACTTCGCTGAGGCGCGCTCGTGATGGCCGCCGGCAAATCCGCCAAGATTCTTCTGATTGACACCAACGTTTATTTTTCCAAACGCCTCGGCGACGCTTTGAAGCGCGAAGGTTTTGAGGTTACCTGCAGCACGCAACCTGCGTTCGCGCTCACTACGCTCGAATACGATGCGCCTTCCGCGATCGTCTGCTCCACCAAGATGCGCGAAATGGGCGCGCTCGATATCGCGCGCATGATTCGCGCCGACGCAAAGAATTCCGCGATGCCGATTATCGCCCTGGGTGATGGCAGCCAGCGCGCGCTGATGGAGGCGTTCCAGGCCGGCTGTGACGACTATATTGACCGTACTCGTCCACCAGCCGTCATCGCCACGCACATCAAAAACATCATCATCAGCAAATCCGAAGGCTTCCAGCCTACGCAAATGCTGGCGCAGTCCGATACCAGCCTGAGTGGAAGTCTCACGCACCACGATCTTCCCGGCGTCATGCAAATGCTCGGGCACGCCCATCAGACTGGCGCGCTGCACATCAACTCTGGCGCGACCGACGCGCTGCTCTTTTTTGACGCTGGCGTAATCGCTCACGCCGAGTGCGGGTCGCTGTTCGGCGACGAAGCTGTTATTCACATCCTTAAAAATTGTTTTCAGAATAATTCCGGTGTTTACAAATTTGTTTACGGTTCGGCTTCCACGCAGCGCACTGTGCTGCGCTCCGCGACCGATCTGATGCTGGATGCCATGCGCGAGGTTGACGAATCTTCCCGCGACTTGGACGAGGTGCAACAAGACGATCGGACCGAGGCCGCAGCCGCGGAAAACGGCGCCGAGTTCTCGCCGACAAAGGAGTCGCAATGAGCGAAACCATGCCATTCCCACCCGCGCCGGCGGAGACGGCCGCGCCAGAAAAGCGTACGCCGACTGTCTATTTCATTGACGACAGCGCGACCATGCGCGAGGTCATCAAGATTGCTTTTCGCCGCGAAAACATTACCGTAATCACTGCGGGCGATGCCGCCTCTGCCATCGCGCAGTTCGAACTGACTCCGCCCGATGCAGTCATCACCGACGTCATCATGCCCGATCAGGACGGTTACTCCGTCTGCAGCCAGATCAAGCAGCATCCGCAATTCGGGACGACGCCCGTAATTCTAATGTCCGGAGTGGTCAACAAGAGTGTCGCCGATAAAGCCGTCTCGGTCGGCGCCGACGAACTAATTCGCAAACCGTTTCAACCGCAAGACTTGATCGCGCGCGTAAAGGGTTTTCTCGAACCTAAATCAGAGCAACCCGCGACGCCAGCCATTCCCGCTCCGCGAGCATCGTCTTCGGCCTCACTCAGCAGCCTGTTTGCGCCAGCGCCAACGCCGATTCCTGTTCCGGTCGCACACACCGAATCGCGCCCTGAATCCGCCTGGCCTCGCGCACTCACCGAAGCGTTCACGCCGCAGCCTCATGCTCTGCCCCAAGTTCCGCCTGCGTCACAATATCAGCAGCACCCGCCGCAGAATCCGCACACGCCGTCGCACAATTTCAATGTGGCTACCCCTAACCGCCCGCAGGCCAGCGCCACCGACATCCAAAAACTAAAAACTGAAATTTCGCGCCTGGAACTGTTGATCAAAAAACTGCAAACCGAACTCCAGATCGAGCGCCAGTACAACCAAGCCCTCGAACTCCACGTTAAGTCCTTGACGTCTCTCGACTAACCTTCTTTTTTGTAGGGGCACGATACATCCTGCCCTTTGCTGTTGTTAGCGGGTCTACTGAACATCCTTCACAGCCTGAGCGACAGCATCAGGAGCACTCGCATCATTCCGGCTGTGGTCCGTGATGTCGTCAAAGCGATTCTGTGCCAGATCGAGATTCAACTTCTTGCTGTATTCGGCAGTGATCTCTGCGCCCATTTGCTGCAGTGACTTGTTAATCTGCAAATTTAGATCCGCGCCGCTTACGGATACTTGTTTGCCCAGATACGGCGTGGCAATTTGCTCGGCCACTTTGTCGGCGGTCTCGTAGTAATGTTCCGCGATTTGCCGGTGGCCTTCCTCGTGTTCGATGACATGCTCCGTCGCACCCTCCGGCACCCAGATATTGATCGCAAGCTGCAGCGTGACTCTGACCTCTGCCACGGTCGCCACCCCGTGTGTCGGATCAAGTATCTCCGTCCGCGCATTTATGTTGGCGCCGGACACGAAATTGGAATCGCACTCTGCTTGTTCCCATGCTGCCAGTGCCGGCATATCCGCAGGAGGTGCTGAAGGATCGAAGGTGTGCATGACGAAAGTGACTGGCTGTTTGTCGATCGTCAGGCTCGGCGCTTGTTTAGCGGGTCGTGACGAAGGCTGGCGCCGCGAGTTAAGCCCGACCAGCAGGACCATACCCAACAACAGGCAGAGCAAGATGTATTTGCGCAGTCGCAAACTTTCCCCGTTTATTAAGACTCAGAGACTCAGTCCAGCCTCCACTCACTACCCACTACTCTCTACTCGCTTCATACGCCGCTTACTTCCTCATCAAGTCCAGCACCGCTCCACTCATCGCCGTCACTCCCGTCCGAATCGTAGGCTCCGGCACCGGCGCAAACTCGCTCGAATGCGGCCCGGGCAACCTGGTCCCTTTTTCCTTCGCGTCTTTCAATTTCTGGGGATCGACCGCTCCCAGCCAAAACATGCTGATGGGCGGCTTGGGATCTTCCAGCGCATACAGACTGAAGTCCTCACTCGCCATGATGGGTTCTCCCGGCAGCACGTTCTCTTTTCCCAATGTTCGTTCGAGTGACGCCGCCACACGTCGCGTCAGCTCCGGATCGTTGATGGTCGCCGGAACATGGTCCGGCGACACTTCAATAATTGGCGCACGCTCCGCGGGGACTCCCGCGGCAGTTGCAATCCCATTCGTAATCCTGGCGATCGATGCCAGCACTCTCTCCCGGTGCTGCGGATTCATGGTCCGCACCGTTAACTGCAGTTTCGCTTCATCTGGAATGATGTTGTTCTTCGTGCCTGCATGGAATGTCCCAACAGTCACCACCGTCGGAACCTGCGGATCCATTTCCCGGCTGACCACGGTCTGCAACGCCACGACGATTTCAGACGCGATCACAATCGGATCTTTGCCCGCCTGCGGCGCCGCTCCGTGTCCGCCATATCCCCTCACGGTTATGTCAACCGAGTCGGCGCCAGCCAGCATCGTTCCCGCATGCCACGCAACCTTGCCTGCAGGCACGGCGTTCGTGTCGTGCAATGCGAGAACGTACTGTGGCTTTGGGAACTTTGTGTAAAGCCCGCCACGAAGCAGCGCGCTTGCTCCCCCAATCGCTTCCTCCGCGGGCTGCCCGATCAGGATTAACGTGCCGCTCCATCGGTCTTTCGTTTGTGCCAGCACGCGCGCCGTTCCAACAAACACCGCCATGTGTACGTCGTGGCCGCATGCATGCATCACGCCAACTTCCGATCCATCCGCCCGTTTCACGCGCACCTTGCTCGCATACGGCACTCCTGTGTTTTCCACGATGGGCAGCGCATCCATATCCGTGCGCACCATTACCGTTGGCCCCGGGCCGTTTCGCAGGACACCGATAACTCCATAAGCTTTCGTCTCGGGGGATGAATATTGCCCAAAGTGATCGGTCACTTCGAATCCGGCTGCTCGCAGTTCCTTGGCAACCACGGCAGAGGTTTGCTCCTCTTGCGTAGACAGCTCCGGATTCGCATGCAGTTGTTTGTAAATGACCAGCAGTGAATCCAGTTCCTTGCCGACTCGAGCGTCCAGATCACTCTGTGCCCAAGCCGTGTCCTGCCCGCTCAAACCCAACGCCACAAATAACGTACTCGCAATCGCAGTAACCCTGCACATATTAAACACTCTGTCAGCACTGAGCCCCATCGCATGACCTCCGAGAGCACGCATCTTAACAGTTTTGTGCGGCTGGCTCGAATGGCTCGAATTCACCCTGCGAGGCGGCAAGCAATTCAGTTGACGCACCTGTCCCCGAGCCCAGGTTGATTCTACGCGCTGGATTCTGTAGCCTCCGTGTGGCCCTCAAGTTCCCTCTGATGGGTGACAACCATGCCTCCAACTGACAAGCCTTTCTCCCGCCGCGAATTTGCACGCCGAGCCGCGCTTGGCGCCGCCACGGCGGCAGTGCTGCCTCTGCGCGAGATCGTTCCATCCGCAGCGGCGTCGGTACCGGAGCCCGCTCAAACGCCCGCTCAAGCCCCAACCAATGCCGCCAAACTTTCTCCGCGGAGCCAGGCCGAAGCTGATTTCCGCTTTCAGGCCATTCTCAATCAATACCCCGATCGATTTTCCGACGCGCAAAAAACTGATCTAAGTCGCCTCTGCGTATTGCTGCAGCCGCCCCTCGATCGGATTCGCGCTTATGCCATCTCCAACGGAGATTTACCGGCGCTGTATCTGAAGCCGCTCGTCGACCGCGATAAGAAGCCTCCAGCGTCCTCTTCAACAAAGCCATTGGCAGCAGCCAAGCCCGCAGCGACGCCGCAACCTAAGCCGGAAAAACCGTAGAGGATAAATAACGATGACCAGCGACGAAATCCTCTACCTTCCGGCCAGCGAACTTGCCAAGCGCATTCAGTCCAAAGCGCTGTCGCCGGTGGACCTCACCAAAGCCTATCTCGACCGCTCTGAAAAAATCGGACCGAAGCTCAACGCCTACGCCCGCCTCACTCCGGAAATTGCGCTTGCCGAAGCCGAAGCCGCCGACAAGGAAATCAAGCGCGGACACTATCGCGGTCCTTTGCATGGGATCCCCTACGCCGCAAAAGATTTGCTTTCGGTAAAGGGTTTGCCAACCACTTGGGGAGCAAAGCCCTACGAGAATCAGGTTTTCGATTACGACGCGACAGTGATCGAACATCTTCGCCGAGTCGGCGCCATTTTGATCGGCAAAGCGGCCATGATCGAACTGGCCGGCGGCATGAATTACCGCTTCGCATCCGCTTCACTGCAAGGTGCGGCAAAAAACCCCTGGAATACATCCTGCTGGACTTGCGGATCGTCGTCCGGTTCGGGCGCGATTGTAGCGGCGGGGCTGGCAGGGTTCGCCATCGGCACGGAAACCTGGGGCTCGATCGTCTGTCCCGCGGCGTTTTGCGGCGTCAGCGGACTTCGCCCAACTTACGGACGCGTCAGCCGCCACGGCGCAATGGCGCTTGCCTATTCAATGGACAAGATCGGTCCGCTGGCGCGTTCAGCGGAAGATTGCGCGCACATTTTCGCCGCGATCGCGGGCCACGACTTCAAGGACCGCGGCACCCTTGGCATCGACAAAGCCGCATTCACGTACTCACCCTCGATGGAGCTGTCCACAAAGCCACTTCGCGTTGCCTGGCTGACCAACGCGTGGAAACACCTTGATCCACACGTGCAGAAAGCAGTTCACGGTGCGGAACTGGCCGTTCGCAAATCGTTTTCCGGCACAAAGAATGCTGCCCTGCCGGAAGGTCCCTGGGAAGACGCGGCAAATGTAATCATGGGCATCGAGGGCGCATCGTCGTTCCGCGAACTGATCCGCTCTGGAAAGGTCGCGCAACTCACTGACCCGCTCGGACAAATTAACGGCTACGTGAATGAGCAAATCGGCGGTGCGGATTACGTGCGTGCATTGCAAATTCGCGAAATCCTGCAGCAGAAAATGACCGACTTGTTTGAGAGTTTCGATATTTTGGTTGCAGCGTCTCAGCCCATCGCGGCAACGCCACTCGCAACCAATCTTGAAACGGACCTGATCTTTCCGGATCCGCTCGGCGGAATCGGAAATCTTTGCGGGCTTCCCGCGCTTTCCGTTCCTTGCGGATTCTCTGACGACAAGCTTCCGGTGGGCCTGCAATTTATCGCAAAAGCGGGCAACGATGCGGCGGCAATTCGCGCGGCGCGCATTTTCCAGCAGCATACGGACTGGCATCGACGCCATCCGAAAATAAGTTAGCGGGATTTCTGGCTCGCTGGCATTGCGAGGGAGGCGGGAGTCAGAGAGATTCCTTGCTTCGCTTGACGATACAAATTTTCCTTTTTGTGTCTTTTGTTTTTTTCGAGAGCAGGAAAAGAATTACTGCTAAGCGGTGGGAATCGGCAAGATGTCGCGTACAGTGCGGAGAAGAACGCCACGGCTGAACGGCTTGGTCAAAACGGCGGCCGCCGCGTCACACTTGGCCGCTTCCCCTGCGGCGTGCTCGCTGTAGCCGGACATGTAGATCACGCGAATACCTTCGCGCAAACCGCGCATTTTGCGAGCGAGTTCCTGCCCGCTCATGCCGGGCATAATCATGTCGGTGATCAGCAGATCGATCGCGCCAGAATACCCCGCGGAAATTTCCAGAGCCGCGTCGCCGCCGGCAGCTTCCAAAACGGTGTAACCGGCCGACTCGAGAAATTCACGGGCCACTTCGCGAACGTCCTGCTCGTCTTCTGCCAGCAAGACTGTTTCCGTGCCACGCGCGAGTGCGCTCGGAATATGAATGAGCGGCGCGGATGCAGCCGGCTCGTCCACACGGGGCAAATAAATTTTAAACGTAGTGCCTTTGCCCAGCTCACTATAGACCCAAATGAAACCGCCGCTCTGTTTTACTACGCCATACACAGTGGCAAGACCTAAACCAGTGCCCTTCCCCTGTTCCTTGGTGGTAAAAAACGGCTCAAAAATGTGCGCCTGGGTATCGGCATCCATACCTACACCGGTATCGGATACTGCGAGCAGCACGTATTTTCCGGGCTGCACAACCGGATGGGTTGCGCGATAAAGACTATCCAATTCGACGTTCGACGTTTCGATCGTGAAGCGTCCGCCTTTGGGCATGGCGTCGCGCGAATTCACTGCCAGATTCATGATGACTTGCTCCATCTGGCTGGCATCGGCGCGAATGGTTCCAAGATCGGCTGAGCTGCGCACCACCAATTCGATGTCTTCGCCGATCAGGCGCGGAATAAGATTGGCCATTTCTTCCACGACGGAATTCAGATTCATGGCGCGCGGCTGCAGAACTTGCATGCGGCTGAATGCCAGAAGCTGCCGGGTAAGAGCGGCAGCGCGATCCGCGGAACGGTCAATCTGCGCGACTTTGCGTGTGACTTGATCCGCAGGCGGCAAAACGTTCAAAAGCAATTCGGTGTGGCCCTTGATGACCATCAGCAAATTATTAAAATCGTGGGCGACGCCACCGGCCAAGCGGCCGATGGCCTCCATTTTCTGTGCCTGGCGAAGTTGGCCCTCGAGCAGCAAGCGTTCGCTGACATCCTGCGCGACAACGAGTCGCACGCTGCGGCCGGCGTATTCGAGTTTGTGGGAGATGAAATCCACTTCGAAGCATTTGCCGTCTTTCTTTTTGTGCAGCCAGTGCCCCTGATGACGGCCATCCTGTTTCCACTCTTCGACGTGAGCAGCGAAAGAAGGAGCGTCGCCGTCAGGCCGGAGATCGCGGACGGACATGCTGTGAAATTCGTTTTCGGAGAAGCCGTAGGTTCTAACAGTGGCTTCGTTGACCTGAAGAAATTGCAGCGTTTCCGTGTCGAACACCCACATGGGGAGAGGCGTGTGCGAGAAAAGCAAACGAAACATCGCTTCGCTCTTGCGAACGGATTCTTCGGCACGAACGCGCTCGATGGCCAGTGCGATGTGAGCACCCGCCGAATCCAGAAACTCGAGATCGCGCTGATCATAAGCGCTTTCGTCCTGATAGTGCTGAACGACCAGGACACCGATCGTGGCGTTAGGAGTCTTGAGCGGAACACCCAACCAGGCCGGCGAAGCCGAGCCGACCAGTTCCACTTCACCTTCGGCCGCGAGCCGGTCGAATTCCAATTGCGGAATCAGGCAGGATTTGCCGGAACGGAAGATATAGGCCATGCAGGTGCGTGCGACTTTTTGCGGCGGAGGCGGAGGATCGAACTGGTCCACGAAAAAAGGAAAATGAAACATTTCCGTTTGTGGATCGTACAGAGCGACGAAGAAATTCTCCGCGTAGACGACTTTTTTCAAAGCTCCATGAATCTGGTGCAGCAGATCGTCGAGATTGGAAGTATGGTTGAGGGCGTGGACGACGTTGGAAAGCACCATGCGCTGAGCTTCCATGCGCTGAAATTCCGTGACGTCCTGATAGCTGAGCAGAATACCGCGAACATTGGGGTCGTGAAGGCGGTTCACGGCTAGGACGTCAAACCAGCGCCACTGGCCGGATTTGGAGCGGAGGCTGCTGCGACAAGTCGCGGAGGCACCATCCTGCCCGGCGATAGAGGCGAATTTCTCGCTAACGGAGCGCGCTTCCGCGGAGGGATGCAGCCAGGTAAGGGGCTTACCGACCAAGTCCTCTGGAGCGTAGCCCAGGACGCGCGCGAAGCCGTCATTCACGAAGAGGAAATCACCCCGCGCAGACACGATGGCAAGCAATTCCCGCGTGATGGTGAGAAGAGCGCTGGCTTGCTCTTGAGAAATATCTGAAAGGCGATCGGGAATCAAACTATTTGACATGATCCTAAAAACAGCAAAGAAGGCCGTCGGGAGCATCCGCTGCGAGCTGTTCCCGAGGCGGCGTACGAATTCCTGGAAGCGATCTTGCCCGAACTGAACTGTGCCTAACAGCCTGCAACAGAGGCCCGAATGAACTCAGAATAAATGATTTAGAGGAATTTACCTACCGCGGAATAAGCGCGTGTTGCGAAATTATGACTGTACGCCTGGACAGTACTTCGGTTTGTACGGCAGAGAACGCATGCTAACCTCTGTGAGCCAGGCACAGGTTGATTGCGAACGGGATAAAATCGGCGGTTTTTGAGGAGGAACGAATTCCATGCACGAAATCTGGAAGCATATGTTCGTCGTGGGTTTGCCGATCATGGAAAAGATCCTGCGGCCGATTATCGTGTACATATTCCTGATCGTGGGATTGCGGCTTTCCGGGAAGCGCGAGCTGGTGCAATTGAATCCATTCGATTTAGTAGTGCTGCTGACGCTGTCGAATACCGTACAGAATGCGATCATTGGCGACGATAACAGCGTGAGCGGCGGAATCATCGGAGCGACTTCGCTGCTGGTGATCAATTATCTGGTGGTTCGTTTTCTGTATAAGCATCGCGGGCTGGATCAATTCATCGAGGGCCGGGCGGACGTTTTGATTGAGGACGGTAAAATCAAAACGCATAATCTTAAGCGCGAATTGATTACCGTGACGCAACTGGAAGCGCAGGCGCGCAAGCAAGGATTCGACTCACTCAGCGAAGTACAGCAATGCGTGCTGGAATCCGGCGGAACCATCACGTTTCTTGGCAAGAAGCCGGGAACGGACGAGACGCGGCATCAGGCGACGATGCAGCGACTGGACCAGCTAATGGCGGAGATTGCGAAGCTGCGTGGGGAGCAGCCGCCGTTGAAGGCATAGTATGGAAGGCAGGCAAATGGAGCCGCTACATAGACCTCACGACTCGGTTGCACCCGGCGCTAGTGGTGGAGGAAGCCACCCAGGGAGATGACGATACCGACGGCGCCAATCAGCATGGCAGCGTACCAGAAGAATTTTTTGTCGGTCAGGAGCGTGAGAGAGCAGATGACTAGAGCGATCTCCAGGATGCCTTCGCCAGCGTCGAAGCGGTCGGCTTTGGCTCGCAGAACATCACGTTCGCTCTCCTGTTCTTTGGCTTTCTCGCTGATGGTGTCCTTGTCGCTGCTGTAGCGCTGGACTTCTTTCTGGTATTTTTCGCGGAGTAGTTCGGTCTTTTCCTTGTCCTGCGTCGTGATTACATTCAGCAAATCAACCATGCTTTGCATTTCGTGCAGGCGAATATTCTTTGCCTGATAGTAGGCCCATTGATCGGTGGCCTGGGCTTGCAGAAGCAATTCTTCGGTGTGCGCGCGATGCCCGAATAGGGTGGCGACGGCAACCAGCACGGCGAGGATGGACATGGTCAATGAAACCGGAATGATCAGTGGATTTTCACCGTGTTCACCGTGGTGCGTGTGGACTTCCAGTTCGGCCATGGTGGGCTTTTCTCCTTACGATGTGGCGATCTGATGCAGGCTATGCTGTGCAGCCTTTATAGCAGATTCGATGTCGGATTCGGTATGGGAGGCGGAGACAAAGGACGCTTCGAATTGCGAGGGAGCAAGAAAGACGCCGTGCTCGAGCATATTGCGGAAATATTGCGTGTAGCGTCTTGTGTCGGATTTCTTTGCGTCGGAATAATTGTTGACGGTATCTTTTGTAAAAAAGAGTGTGGCGAGCGAGCCAATGGCATTGACGTGGCCCGCGATTTTTTCCGCGCGAAGTGTTTCGCGAACTGCGCCGACCAGCGTTGCTGCCAACTTTTCGATGTGTTCATAGAGGCCGGGGGTGGAGAGTTGATCGAGCGTGGCGATGCCTGCGCGCATGGCGAGGGGATTTCCTGCAAGGGTGCCGGCCTGGTAGACGGGGCCGAGAGGAGCGACGCGGTCCATGATGGCGGCGTTACCACCGTAGGCAGCTACTGGCAGGCCACCACCGATAATTTTCCCGAGGGTAGTGAGATCGGCTTCGATGCCGAGGAGGGTTTGCACGGAACCGTTGCGAAGGCGGAAGCCGGTGATCACTTCGTCCACGATGAGGAGGGCGCCGTATTTGTGGGTAAGTTCGCGGAGGCCTTGCAGAAATCCTTGCACTGGCAGGACGACACCCATGTTGGCGGCGATGGGTTCGACGATGACAGCGGCGATTTTGTATTGATGTTGAGTGAAAAGTTTTTCTACTGCCACGAGATCGTTATAGGGAACATTCAACGTGAGCTGAGCCAGAGCTTGTGGGACACCAGGACACTCCGAGATTCCAAGAGTGGCGAGACCAGAGCCCGCCTGAGATAGAAAGCTGTCGGCGTGACCGTGGTAGCAGCCTTCGAATTTTATGATCAGGTCGCGACCGGTGAAGCCCCTCGCCAGGCGAAGGGCGCTCATAGTGGCTTCGGTGCCGCTGGAGACGAAGCGGATTTTTTCCATGAACGGAATGGCGCGGCGGATTCGTTGCGCGAGTTGGACTTCCAGTTCGGTGGTTACGCCGTAGCTGGTTCCCTTTTGTGCCTGATCGGCGATGGCGGCGGAGACGGCGGGATTGGCGTGGCCCAGAAGCATGGCTCCCCAAGAGCAGACAAAATCGAGGAGTTGGTTGCCGTCGGCGTCGTAAAGATATTGGCCTTGCCCACGTTCGATGATTAGCGGTTCGCCGCCGACGGAGCGAAAGGCGCGGACGGGGGAGTTGACACCGCCGACGAGGATTTTTTCGGCTTCAGCGAAGATTTCGCGGGAGCGGCGATTGTTGCGGCGAGGGGATGGCTGGGTGGCGATCATTTTTTGCGTTTCCTATTTATTTTGTCTATGAGACGTTTTCTCGAACCCGACCATTTCGCCGAGAAATCTTACACCGCGCACAGCCAAGAGTGGCTGTGCTACTAAAGGCTACTTCAGCCAGCGGGCGGCGTCTTTTGCATGATACGTCAAAATGATGTCGGCACCGGCGCGTAGGATGCCCGTGAGGATTTCGAGGGCGGCGCGTTTTTCATCGAGCCATCCGTTTTGTGCGGCGGCTTTGACCATGGAGTATTCGCCGCTCACATTGTAAGCAGCGACGGGGACGGAAAATTCCCGGTGAACACGCGTAATGATATCGAGATAGGGCAACGCGGGCTTGACCATGATCATGTCAGCGCCTTCTTCGAGGTCGAGCGCGACTTCTTTCAATGCTTCGCGGGCGTTGGCGGGATCCATCTGATAGCTGCGGCGATCGCCGAATTGCGGAGCGGAGTCTGCGGCTTCGCGGAAAGGGCCGTAGAAGGCGGAACAATATTTTGCGGCGTAGGACAGAATCGGCAAGTCTTCAAACTTATTTTCGTCGAGCTTCTTGCGGATGGCGGCGACACGTCCGTCCATCATGTCGGACGGAGCAACGATATCGGCCCCCGCACGCGCGTGGGACAAAGACTGGTCGGCAAGGATTTCCAGCGTGGCGTCGTTAGCAACCTCGCCGTTTTCTATTACCCCGCAATGCCCGTGGTCGGTGTATTCGCAGAGGCAGACGTCAGTGATAACGATAAGGTTTAATTTCGCTTTGCGAATTGCCTCGATGGCGCGCTGCACGACGCCGTCTTTTTTAAGAGAACTTGCACCGCGCGGATCTTTTGTTTGCGGAAGGCCGAAAAGGATTACGCCTGGAATACCCAACGATTCGACTTCGCGGCAATCTTCGACAATTTGGTCGGCGGATTGTTGAAAAACACCGGGCATGGAAGCGACTTCCTGACGGATGTTGCCGCCGGGGCAAACAAACATTGGGTAGATCAAATTCGCCACGCTGAGACGGGTTTCGCGAACCAGGCCACGAAGGAGCTCGGTTTTCCGGAGGCGGCGCGGGCGGTGAATGGGAAAACTCATCAGGAATTGGCTCCAGAAGCAGATTGAGATTGTATCGAGATTTTTTCGAAGTGCACGGCTAATGTGGCGACGATTTCCTCGACGCTCGGCTCGGAAGCCTGGAAATCGCAGCGAAATCCTGCATTGCGCAGCGCGACTGAAGTGACTGGACCGATGGCGCCAACGACGACGTTATCCCCCAGCGGATTTAGAACCGAAGATTTTTGCAGGGCGGCAAACGCATGAACGGCCGAAGGGCTGAAAAAAAGAATGGCGCTGCAGGCCGCGACTGCTTCCCTGGCAGCAGCGTCAACTTCTGTGCTGTCAGCAGTGCGATATGCGATGACTTCGGTGACTTCGGCACCGAATCTCTGGAGGCGCGGAACAAGCTCACTGGCGGCGCGATCGCTTCTCGGAAGAAGCACGCGTTTGCCGGGCAATTCGGAGGCGAGTTGGTAGACCAAGGTTGCGGCGGTGCCTCCCTGGCCGATGTACATGACATCGAAACCGGCGAGCTGTGCCGCGTCGGCGGTGACTTTGCCGACAGCCGCGATGCGCGGGAACATTTGCGTGGCGTGGTCGACAGACCAAGAGGGATTCCTTCCGACAAGGTCGGAACCTTTGGTCGCTTTGCTCGGAATGACGAGCGGTTGGGTAGGGGCGGGACTGGCAATCGCTGCCGCAATTGTCGCGAGGCGGTTGGCAACGGCGGTGACCGCGTTTTGGCTGGTGAAAATGAGCCAGTCGAAATTCGCGAGTTCGCGGAGCGCCGAATCGAGCGGAGCGAAGTCCTGCGGCGGAAGAATCTGGATTAACGGAAGTGTAAAAACTTCCGCGCCGTGTGCCCTGAGAACGGCATCAAGGGTGGCGGATTGGGGTTCCGCGCGAGTGATGACGACGCGTTTGCCTGCGAGCGGCGATGGAGTGTGGTCAGCCACGCTGGCGGTAAACCTCTTCGAGAATTTCGCGCGCGCCGGAATCGATGAGTATTTGCGCGACGCGTTGGCCTAGCTCGCGGGCTTGATCGGGTGGAGATGTGGCACGCTGGCGAACGTGCTGCACGCCATCCGGGGAGCAGACCACGGCGTCCATCGCAAGTTCGCCGCGTTCGAAGCGCGCCCATGCGCCGAGCGGAACCTGACAGCCACCTTCGAGAGCGGCGAGTAAAGAGCGTTCAGCGACGATGGACTGACGGGTTTCGAAATCATCGAGCGATGCGAGTGCATCGGCGAGTTCGTTGTCTTTCAAACGTGCCTGAACACCGAGCGCGCCCTGACCTACGGCGGGCATGCAAACTTCTGGCGAGAGAACTTCACTGACGCGATTGCTCCAGCCGAGGCGGTCGAGTCCGGCCTTGGCGAGGAGGATAGCGTCGTACTCGCCGCTTGCGACTTTGCGGAGGCGCGTGTCCACATTGCCGCGCAAATCGCGCACATCAAGGTCGGGGCGAGTATGGAGCACTTGCGACCGGCGTCGGAGACTGCTGGTCCCGATACGCGCACCTCGGCGAAGTGTAGAGAGAGTTTCGTTTTTTGCGGCGACGAGGCAATCGCGGGTGTCCTCGCGACGGCAGATCACCGGGAAACAGAGGCGCGAGGGAACTTCGGTGGGAATATCTTTCACACTGTGAACGGCGAGATCGATTTCTTCGTTAAGCAGAGCTTCCTCGAGTTCCTTGATGAAGACGCCTTTGCCGCCGATTTGCGCGAAGGAAGCGGTTTGCAATTTGTCGCCGGCGGTTTTGATGATGACAATTTCGGCGTCTACTCCGGTGGCTTCGAGAATCTTCCTACGGACGAATTCGGCTTGCCATTTGGCGAGCATGCTGCCGCGGGTGCCAATACGGATCGGTTTCATGGGCTAATGCCCCCGGTCCGGCAGGAAGAGTTCGCGGATAGCTTCGACCTGTTGAATTTTACGACGCAGGTCTTTTTCGCCTTGCAGGCGGCGAGCCGGGTCGAGAAGCATTTTCTCCAGGAGATCGTCGATCAAAGCTTCGACCTGTTCGCGTTGTTCTGGTGTGAGGCCGCTGACGCGTTCGGCGCGTTCACGAACAAATTCGGCGCGATCGGCTTTCAGTTTGTGGCGAAGAGATTCCACAACGCCGATGAGTTCAACGCTGGCTTGCCAGGTAAGAAATTTCGACACGTGCTCGTCAACAATGCCTTCAGCGCGTGGTACCTCGCCTTCGCGGGAATTGCGATTCTGCTGAACAATCTGAGTGAGATCGTCAATGTTGTACAGATAAAAATTGTACAGACTGGCAGCGGCTGGATCGATGTTGCGGGGCACGCCGAGATCCATGACGAAGAGCGGGCGATTGCCGCGGGCGGCCATGGCTTTTTCGAGGTGCGCGCGCATTAGTATCGGCTCTTCGGCGGAAACGCTGGAGACAATTACGTCGGGAAGCGTGAGCGCGGATTCCCAATCGTCCCAGGCGATGACTTTGCCGGCAAACTGGCGGGCGAGATTGTCGGCACGTTCGAGTGAACGGTTCATGACAAAGAGGCGAGCGATGTTGCGGTCGCGGAGTTGCGATATCACTTGTTCGCTGATCATGCCGGCGCCGAGGACTAAAGCGGCCCGCTCCTGCAATTTGCCGAAGATGCGTTCGGCAAGTTTGACGCCGGCGGAGGCGACGGACATGGGGCGTGTGCCAAGTTCGGTTTCGGAGCGGACGCGCTTGCCGACTTCGAGCGCGCCTTGAAATAGGCGGTTGAGGACCGGGCCGGTGGCGCCTTGTTCGTAAGCGGTGCGATAGGCTTCGCGGACCTGGCCGAGGATTTCCGCTTCGCCGAGCATCATGGAATCGAGGCCGGAGGCTACGCGGAAAAGATGACGGACGGCGTAGCGATCGTAATGGTGATAGAGCGAAGGACTGAGAAGATCGAGTTGAACGGAATGAAAGCTGGAAAGATAGTTGGAAAGAGCGGCAGCGGATTCGCGCGTGGTTTCAGGGGGAACGCCGTAAACTTCGCTACGATTGCAGGTGGAGAGAACGAGCGTTTCGTGGAGAATGCCGCGCGCACGGAGCTCTTCAGCGGCCTGACGGGCTTGGTCGTTGGTGAAAGACACCTTCTCGCGCACCTCGACGGGCGCTGAGCGGTGATTCAATCCGACAAGCACGATTTCCATGGCGCCGATTACGTGCTCCCTGACGACTCCTAGAAATAGCGATGCGCGTGCGAGAAAAACAGGTTCACTACGGTAAAGCTAAAAATTACGATGGCAAAATTAAAAATGCACAGCTGCGAGGCGCGCGCTCCGCGCCAACCCGGATTGCGCGCGAGGCGCAGATAGGAAGCGTAAGCGGCAAGAACGAGCAGCGTGACCACGTACTTCGGATCGTAATGCCAGACGTTGCCGGTGAGGCGGTCCACCCAGACAAAGCCTAGGGCGGTGCCGATGGCGATGGAGATGAGGCCGACGAGGACGCTGCTCTGGCTCATGCGATCGAGTAGATCGAGCGATGGGAGGCGCCAGACGACGTCGCCGACGCGATGTTCGTGCAGCAGGCGTTGCTCGGCCAGGTAAATAACGCTGAGTACGCACGAGAGGCCGAAAGCGGCGTAGGCAAGGATGCTGAGCGTTACGTGAAAGGCAAATGCGACGCCGGTGGCCGGCGGTGCGGCGAGACGGTCCGGCGGCGAGAGTTGCGCGAAGAGGAAAAACGCCAGAACGAATGGAAGGACGAAGGCACCGACCGAGCGTTGCCGGTGGAAAAGTTCGAGGCTGAGGTAGGTGAGCGCCAGAAGCCAGCCGAAGAGTGACATCGAGCCGGAAAGATCGTGGTACGGGACAGTGTGCAGGCCGCGGGCGCGTTCGAGCAGCGCGAAATAATGAGCTATCAGTCCGCCCGCCAGAAGCAGCGAGCCGAGACGGCCGGACCAATCGGTGCCGGCCACCAGGTAGCCGATATAAGCGGCGAAACTGCCGACGTACGCCGCAAGTGTAAGTAGGAAAAAGAGATGATTCATTGGCACGGGCGTACGCGCGGCCGGTGAATCTGTTGTTAGCCGCTTACCGCGAACCCCTGTTCTGAGTATAGCTTAGCCAAGGTGCCGAGGCACGGCGAGCCGGTCATGGGCAGCGCAGAGCGCAATTTGTTATCCTCAACGTTGAACGACTCATGTCCACAACCTCGGTTTCGGTGAACCGCAAAGAACTGTTCTTGCGCGCATGTCGCGGCGAGGCGGTGCCGCGTGTTCCGGCTTGGATGATGCGGCAGGCGGGGCGTTATTTGCCGGAATATCGCGAGCTGCGAGCGAAGCATGCGTTTTTGGAAGTTTGCAAGACGCCGGACTTGGCGGTAGAAGTTTCGATGC
Source organism: uncultured Acidobacteriota bacterium (assembly GCA_963732135.1). Taxonomy (GTDB): domain Bacteria; phylum Acidobacteriota; class Terriglobia; order Acidiferrales; family UBA7541; genus Acidiferrum. The sequence goes on along the minus strand of CAVSYC010000003.1, from coordinate 653,642 downwards.
AGCCGTTTCGACGGCTGGGCGTGGACGCGATTATTGTGTTTTCTGACATTTTGATTCCAGCGGAGGCGATGGGGCTGCCGTTGGAGCTTGGCGATGCCGGGCCGAACTTGCCGGAGCCGGTGCGATCGCTGGAAGCGGTACGAAAATTGCGGCAATTCGATCCGGAAACGGAAACGGGATTTTTGATGGAGGCGATCCGGCGAATCGTTCGAACGGCTGGGCCGGATGTTCCGGTGCTGGGATTCGCGGCCGCGCCGTGGACGCTGGCGTGTTACATGGTGGAAGGAAGAACAAAAGAGGGATTCGCGAAAGTAAAAGAATTTTTGTATGCGGAGCCGGAAGCGTTTCGCGAATTGTTGAGCCGTATTGCGCAGGCGACGATTGGTTATTTGAAAGCGCAAATTGCGGCGGGTGCGGCGGCTGTGCAACTCTTCGATACTTGGTGCGGGGAGCTGGCGCTGCCGGAATATCGCGCGTTCGCGCTGCCTGCGGTGCAGGATGTGATTTCAGCGGTGCATGGTACGGTGCCGGTGGTCTACTACACGAAGGCTTCGCATCATTTGTTGCCGGCTGTGGCGGAATCTGGCGCCGATGTATTGAGCTGCGACTGGCGGGTGAATTTGGCGGAGCTGCGTGCGACGATTGGACCGAAAGTCGCGCTGCAGGGAAATCTGGATCCGGCGGTTCTGCTCGGGCCGGAAGAACATATTCGAGAGACAACGCGCGGGATTCTTGGGCAGCTCGGCGGCGTGGGGCACATTTTAAATTTGGGGCATGGGATTTTGCCAGGTACTCCGGTTGAGAATGCGCAAACGTTTATCACCACGGGGCAACAATTTTCGTTTGCGGAGAAATTGGCGGCGAAATAGTTGAGTGAACTTATCGAAAGATGATTCAGCAGCCTACACTCGAGCAGATGAGAGAAGAGCTTCGCGTAAGCGAAGACTTTCTTGCGCGGTATAACCGGCCCGGGCCGCGCTATACGAGTTATCCGACGGCGCCGGTGTGGAATGACGCGTTTGGTCCCACAGATTTGGAAGCGGTGCACGCGGAAGCGGATGCGGCGAAGACACCGGTTTCGTTGTACATGCATTTGCCGTTTTGCGAAAGCTTGTGTTTGTTTTGCGCATGCAACGTCATCATTCAAAAAGACAAGCGCGTTTCGATTCCCTACTTCGATGTTTTGAAAAAAGAAATCGCGCGAGTTGGAGCGGCAGTGTCACGCGATCGCGAAGTGGTGCAGTTTCACTGGGGAGGCGGAACGCCGACGTATTCGACGCCAGCGCAGCTGGAAGATTTATTCGGCTACACGAAAGAACGGTTTACGTTTTCGCCGGACGCGGAAATTGGCATTGAGGTCGATCCGCGAGTGACTTCCCGGGAACATCTGGAAACGCTGCGACGGCTGGGTTTCAACCGCTTGAGCATGGGTATTCAGGATTTTCACGAGCCGGTACAGCGCGCGATCAATCGCATCCAGCCGTATGAGATGACGCGGGATCTGATTCAGGCCGCGCGCGGCCTCGGCTTCGACAGTATCAACGTGGACTTGATTTACGGGCTTCCGTATCAGACGGCGGTGACCTTTGCACGCACGGTCGATCAAATCATCGGGCTCGCGCCCGATCGGATTGCGTTGTTCAGCTACGCGCATGTTCCGTGGCTAAAAAAGCAGCAGGGATCGTTTGCGGCACATTTACCGGAAGGCATGCAAAAGTTTGAGATCTTTCGTACGGGATTGCTGAAATTTGTGGAAGTGGGCTATTTGTACATTGGTATGGACCATTTTGCCAAGCCCGGCGACGAACTTGCGACTGCTCAGGCGAAACGCACACTGCATCGAAATTTTCAGGGCTATACGACAAAGGCGGGCGCCGATCTTTACGGGATGGGCGTTACGGCGATCAGCGGATTTCGCGATGCGTATGCACAAAATTTTCGCGAGCTTACGGCCTGGGAAAAGGCAGTTGGTGAGCGCGGCATCGCGACCATGCGCGGCTATCATCTTTCCACTGAAGACCGGCTGCGACGTGAAGTAATCAGCCGGCTGTTGTGCCACACCGTGATTCCGAAGCGCGAAATCAGCGAGGCATTCGCAATCGATTTCGATGAACATTTTGCCGCCGAGTCGCAGCGACTGGAACTTCCGCGCGAGGATGGCTTGCTGACCATCGATCGCGACGAGGTTCGCGCGACCTGGATGGGCCGGATTTTTATCCGCAATCTGGCGATGCTTTTCGACCCCTACCTGGAACAGCAGCAACTGACCGCCAAGCCACTGTTTTCCAAAACGCTCTGAGCCGTGACCGACGCACCACTTACCATCGTGATCGGCGCGGGAATTTCCGGTCTGGCGTGCGCATATGCGCTCAAAAAGACAGGGCAAAATGTCTTGCTTCTGGAAGCGTCCGCGCGGCCGGGCGGCATGATCCAATCGGTTACGGAGAATGGTTATCTTTTTGAATTTGGACCGCAGAGCTTCTCCAGTACGGAAACAATCTTCAAACTGTGCGACGAGCTTGGGATCTCGGGTGAACTGGTCGAAGCTCCGCATGGCGCGCCTCGCTACATTCTGATTGACGGAAAACTTGTCCCCGTACCATTTTCGCCCGGCGCATTCTTGTCTTCGCCGCTTTTAAGCTGGCGCACGAAATTGTCTATCCTCTCGGAAGTTTTTCGAACATCGAAATCCCCCGAGTCCGACGAATCCGTCGCGGCATTTGTACGCGCAAAATTCACACCGGAGCTTTTGGACCGTGTGGTGGGCCCATTCGTATCCGGAATTTATGCAGGCGATCCAGAATTTCTAAGCCTGCGCGCCGCATTTCCGCAGATTTATGAGGCAGACAAATTAAGCGGCAGCGTAATTCGCGGCAGCCTTCGGCTGGCAAAAAGCAACCCAAAAACCCAGCAAAGCCGTAGACCGGGCTTGTACAGCTTCCGCAACGGAAACGAAACGCTGATTCGCGCACTGGCGGCTTCGTTGGGCGATGGACTGCGCTGCATGACCAGCGTCTCGGAAATCGAGCGTGACTCGAACGGGTTTCGTCTCGATTTGACTGGCGCGCAAGGGCAGGAAAGCTTGTGGGCGAACAAGATCGTTCTCGCAACACCGGCGTTCGCCCATCGAGAATTGTTATCAGACGTTGCACCCTCGGCCGGAAGCGAACTATTCGGAATTGATTACGCGCCCGTCGCGGTTGTGTCTCACGGATACTGTCAGGATCAGCTCGGCTGCAAGCTGAAGGGATTTGGGTTCCTGATTCCCCGGTCGGCTCATCTCCGGACGCTCGGAACCGTCTGGAATTCATCGCTCTTCGAAGGCCGTGCGCCGCAAGATCATGTCCTGATGACCAGCTTTATCGGCGGAGCGAAAGACAAAAAGGCTCTCGCTTTGCCACCGGAAGAATTGTCGACGGTCGTGCATCGAGAAGTCAGTGAGATCATGAGAATCAACGGACAGCCAGTGACAACAAAAGTGACTCCCTACTGGGCTGCGATTCCGCAATACAATTTGGGACATACAAAGCGATTGGACGCAGTCCGAAAAGACATCTCGCAGATTCGCGGACTATGGGTCATCGGAAATTATTGGAAAGGTCCGGCAATCGGCGCGTGTATCGAGCATTCGCTGGCGATTGCGGAAGAAATTCAGATCGTTTGAAACTCTTGCCCGTGATTACCGAAGAGCCGGATGGTGGAAGTCCGCAGCCTACGAGCACGCCGATTTGGGTGGGCGCAGCGGTTGTGAATTAGAAAACTGACTTCGAAATATGAGACAGCAAAACGGCCCGCCGCAGACGCCGGCGCCTACAAAAACCTAATCTTTTTCGCGGCGTTTTTTATAGCGCAGGGCAAGGCGCGTCTTGCGGCGCGCGCCCGCTTCGCGCCAGCGGCGTTTTTCTTCAGCTGTCTTCAAAACTAGCGGCGCCACGGCTTTTGGCTGTTTTGTAACGGCATCGATGGCGACAAAAGTTACGTAAGCGGTGGTAGTGTGTTTGCGTTCGCCGGTGAGGGCATTTTCGGAGAAGACTTTTACGCCAACTTCCATCGAAGTGTGAAAGACGCGATTGACCTGCGACTTCAGAATGACAATCTCGCCGATATTGATGGGGTTACGAAAATCGATGTAGTCCACCGACGCTGTGACCACGTAACTGTTCGAATGACGGCTGGCCGCGATGGCCGCCGCAACATCGACCAGATGCATCACATGACCGCCGAGCAGTTTGCCAAGAGGATTCGTATTGGCCGGAAGAACGACTTCCACCATTTCCGAACGCGACGCGCTAATGGGTTTGGCTCTTAATATGCGAGCGCCGGCTGGTGACTCTTTCTTGCGGTTCGGCATGTGTCCTCGACTGGGCGCAATTTTGGTGTTCTGCGCCCAGCCGCTATACTACCTGCTCACGATGGCTGACCAAAAGAAAACGCGGCGAGAGTTGCTGGAAGCGTTCGTTGCGCAAAAGCCGGATGATGCGTTTTCGCGCTACGGCCTGGCGATGGAATGCGTAAACACCGGCGATGCCAGCGCAGCAGAGCGCAACTTTCGTGAACTGCTGCAACGTAATCCCGATTACGTTCCTGCCTATCTGATGTTTGCGCAAATGATGGTGAAAGAGTCGCGACCGGACGATGCACGGCAAATTTTGCAACAAGGAATTTCCGCGGCGTCCAAGGCCGAGAACGGCCATGCACTATCCGAGATGGAAGCGCTCCTCAGCGAACTTTGATTCGTCTCTTGCACATGCGAATTTGCCTCCGCCGATTGCTCTGCTATGCTCTTGGCTGGAAGTCATCATGTTACCGGTTCGGCTACCGCTGTTTCCCCTGAACGTCGTTCTTCTACCCGGCGCCGATATGCCTCTGCACATTTTTGAGCCGCGCTACCGGCAAATGGTCCGCGATTGCCTGGAAACGAAGTCGCCCTTCGGCATGTTGCTGGCGCTGCCCAATGGAATGGCAGGGACAGGATGCACCGCGGAAATTCTGGAAGTCACCAGCCGCTACGACGATGGACGCTGCGACATTTTGACCGTCGGACGCGACCCGTTTCGAATCGTCGAACTTTTTTCCGACGATCCGTTGCTGCGCGGATCCGTTGATTTTCTGGACGACCGATCCGTACCCGTGAACCCGCGCATCTCCCACGACTTGATTGAACTTTACGAAACGTGCCACACGCTGATTTTCGATGATTACCCGCGCGACCTCACGCAATCAGCGGAAAATGACATCTCGTACCGAATCGCCGCGCGTCTTCCCATGGATCTGCTCTGGAAGCAGCGCATTCTGGAATTGCGCTCGGAGGCCGAGAGGCAGGAGCGCCTGGTGGCGTACCTGCGCGAATGGGCGCCGCATCTACAGAAGGAAGACACGCTGCGCGCACAAGCCGCCGGAAACGGCCAGGCTTTGAATTGAGCCGACCGATTTAGCAGCACCTGCATCTAACTGAGAATTCGCCGCATTTACAGCGGTGTTTGGGGGCTAAATGACAGTTTCTGCATCGCTGCACTCCGCCGGAGGCCGTGCGAGACCTGCGACCCTGGGAGAGTTGCGCCGCATTCCGGATTTTGATGCACGCACCGCGTCACGCTCCGTGAAAGACGAAATTCGCGCGAATCTGTTGCGGGCCATCGAACGTGGCGAGACGCTTTTTCCCGGAGTGCATGGCTACGAAGATACCGTGATCCCGCAAATCGTGAACGCGCTGCTATCGCGACACAATTTTATTTTGCTGGGACTGCGCGGCCAAGCCAAGAGCCGCATTTTGCGCGGAGTTGCGAATCTTCTGGATGCGGAAATTCCCGTGGTGGCCGGCTGCGAAATCAACGATGACCCTTTGCGCCCGATTTGCCGCATGTGCCGCGATCGCATCGCCGCCGAAGGCGACAATACGCCGATCGCATGGATGCCACGCGACCTTCGCTACGTGGAAAAACTCGCCACTCCTGATGTGACCATGGCAGACATCATCGGCGACGTCGATCCGATTCGCGCTGCCCGCGGCGGGCGCGATCTTTCTGACGAGCTCACCATTCACTATGGATTGCTGCCGCGAGCCAATCGCGGCATTTTTGCTATCAATGAATTGCCGGACCTCGCTGGAAAAATCCAGGTTGGCCTGTTCAATATCATGCAGGAAGGCGACATTCAGATTAAGGGCTACCCGCTGCGATTGCCGCTGGACGTGCTGCTGGTTTTTTCCGCGAACCCCGAAGATTATACGGCGCGCGGCAAAATTATTACGCCTCTGAAGGACCGCATCGGCGCGGAAATTCGTACTCACTATCCGTCCACGATCGAAGAAGGCATTTCGATCACCAAACAGGAAGCGTGGACCGGGCGCGATTCCGGCTATCGCGTCGAAGTTCCCGATTATCTGCGCGAACTGGTGGAAGAGATTGCGTTCCAGGCGCGTGACGACAAACGCGTGGACAAGCGCTCCGGCGTCAGCCAACGGCTGCCGATTTCAGTCTTGGAAAGTGTTGTGAGCAATGCGGAGCAGCACGCGGCGCGCAATGGCGAAAAGAATTCCGTCGCGCGCGTTGCTGATATTTATTCGGCGTTGCCTTCGGTCACCGGCAAACTCGAACTCGAATATGAAGGCGAACTGAAGGGCGCCGACACCGTTGCGCGCGAATTGATTCGCACTGCGGTTGGCCGGGTATTTTCGCGGCGATTTGCTGACGTTAACTTTCAGCCCGTCGTGCAGTGGTTCGAACTGGGTGGTGAACTGAAATTTGCAGAACTTGCTTCCAGCTCCGACCGCTACAAGCAATTGGCGAACATCAAGGATTTAATCGAGCACGTGGACCGGCTCGGTGTAAAGGACAAGAAAGATCACGCGCACGCAGCAGCGGCCGCGGAGATGATTCTCGAAGGGCTTTGGGCGCACCGCCGCATCGGGCGCAGCGAGGAACGCGGTTTTTTCGCCGATAAGCCAAAGCAGACCGAGCCGCGCGAGAATCCCAATCGTCCCCCTCGGCGCAGTTACAATTGATGGCCCGACGAAGGACCGTCACCCCGAGGAGCATCGCGCAAGGGATTTGAGAGCAGATGCGACCTTTTATAAGAAATCGTACGTTGAAGCGTAAGATAGAGTTGCAACAACCATGAAATTCACCAAATTCACCAAATACACAGGCGAACCGGCCGATAGCGTCGACCTCGAAGAACTGGTCAAACGCCTCGGCGATTTTTTCCTGCGCAGCGGCTTCGAATCGCAATATTACGGCATCTCCGAATTCGATCCCGATCGTTCGATGGAAGCTTTGCGCGAAGCACTTCTCCGGGCATTGCAGGAAGGCGACCTGCTCTCCGACGACAAGTTCAGCGAGGAATTGCGAAAGCTCCTGAACCGCTCCGACGCTTCGAACAACCAGGAAATTCAAGACCTGCTCGATAAACTGATTGAGCGCCTTTCGAACGAAGGCTTCATCAATCCGCAACAGCAGCCGCAAATTACGCCTCCCAACCAGATGTCCGCGCGGGGAGCGATCGGCGACCCGTTGGAACGCAAAACCGAAGCGCGCTTTGAAATCACTGACAAGACGATCGATTTTCTGGGATTCAAAACTTTACGCGATCTTCTCGGCTCGCTCGGCCGCAGCAGCTTTGGGCGCCACGACACCCGCGATATGGCCACCGGTGTGGAGACCAGCGGCGCATCGCGCGCCTACGAATTCGGCGACACGCTGAATCTCGACGTCAGCGAAACTCTATTCAACGCGGTGCGACGCGATGGCGCAAAGGTCCCCATCGAGATCGGCTACAAGGATTTGATGGTCCACCAGTGCGAGTACCAGTCGTCGTGCGCGACGGTTGTCATGCTCGATTGTTCGCATAGCATGATTCTTTACGGCGAAGATCGCTTCACTCCGGCAAAGCGCGTGGCCATGGCGCTTTCACACCTGATTCGAACGCAATTTCCAGGCGACACACTGCATCTGGTCCTTTTCCACGATAGCGCCGAAGAAGTCCCGCTCAACGAACTGGCCCGCGTGCAAGTCGGCCCCTTCTATACCAACACGCGCGAAGGCTTGCGCATGGCCCAGCGCATCCTCCTTCGCCAGCGCAAAGACATGCGCCAAATCGTGATGATCACCGACGGCAAGCCGTCGGCGCTCACCCTTGAAGACGGCCGCATCTACAAAAACGCCTTTGGTCTCGATCCATTCGTCGTCAGCGAAACTCTCGAAGAAGTAAACAAATGCAAACGCGCCAACATCATGATCAATACGTTCATGCTTGCCACCGACTATTCCCTCGTCAATTTCGTCCAGAAAATCACGCAAATGTGCCGTGGCAAAGCCTACTTCACCACCCCACAAAACCTCGGCCAATATTTGCTAATGGATTTCATGCAGCGCAAAACCCGCCACATCCACTAAAACACCTAGAATTACTGGCTTACCATGCCCAACACCAAGGCGATCTGCCCGCTGTGCCAAATCGTGTGCTGCACAATTCCATTCCACATGAATTCGTACGGATAATCGCGCCCGGGCGTTTGCTTCGCCAAATCTCCCACCGGAAATTTCCTCATTCTCTCTTCCAGCAAATCACGGCTTTGCGTCCACCGTGCCAACAGTTCGCTCCACGGAATCGCTGGCTCGGCCCATTCTTTGTCTGCTTCCCACTTTGGCATCGGATGGCTGTCATCCGTCTTCCGGATTCGTTCATTCCACAGCAGCAAATGCTGCAGCAAGTCCGCGATCGTATGAGCTCCCGGCGCGGGTACCTTGATAGCCGCTTCCGGGGTAATCCGCTCCAGCAGTTCCGCCACGGCAGGCCCATACCACGCACCTTTGATCGTCACCGCTCGATAAGCCGCGGCAACCTCTTCGCACCTGTTCATCCGATCTTCTCCTCTTGCTCGCTCCTTTTAGCGGAGCCTATTCTACATCGCCACTCAAACTTTCTTTGCCCCTCAACGAGACCCAAGTTCTGGCGAATGCCATGAAATAACAATTCGTATTTCGCGGCATCCAATTTGAAGGTGCGCGTAGACGTAAGATAAGCTTTCGCCATGTCAATTTACCGCCGGCTTCGCCGCTGGCTCGGAGCAGAAGACGGAATGTCAAAAATCGTTCCCGGGAACGTTGCACCCGGTTTTTCTCTGGAGTCGCTTGACGGTAAGGAATTCAGCCTCGGCTTCGCTTTGCAACGCGGTCCGGTCGTGCTCTCGTTCTTCAAAATTTCTTGTCCGGTTTGTAAATTCACGTTTCCTTTTCTGGAACGCGTCTTCAAACAATATGGCGGCACCGACGTCAGCTTCGTCGCGGTTTCGCAGGACAACGTGAGCGCGTCGCGTGATTTCGCGCACGAGTTTGGCGTCACGTTTCCTATTTTGATCGACGAAGCCGGTTACCCGGTGTCCAACGCCTACCATCTGACCAGTGTCCCTACTTTTTTCCTGATCAATCCGGACGGCAAGGTGCAGGTGGCCAGCGAAGGCTTTGGCAAAGCGGAAATCGAAGCCATCGCCAATGCGCTCGCGGATCGCCCCAACATCAGGCGCTCACCGGTTTTTCGCGCCGATGAATCCATCCCCGCATACAAACCCGGTTGAGGGTCCAAAAACTAGGCCCGGTCTGGGTCTCATCGGCAGAAGCTAGGCTACCTATAACGCAGCTCGAACTGTCCGCGAAACTGCTAGTCCGTCGTTTCTGTCCACTTTGTTTTGTGTTTTTCAGGCTTCTTCCGTTTATCTTCGACCACACGGGTCGAACTCGGTTTCGCCGCGACATTCCGCGCCAGCCTCCGGGCCTCAGTTCCTTTGTCGAGCCGCTTTTTCTTCTTCCGCATTTCGTGTACTTCCATTCTCCGCCGACTGTCATCGTACAGCATTCCAGCCATCCAGTTGGGCTACGATTCATCACCTTTTCATCTGGAGGCGTGTAGACTCTCCCTATGTCGAAAAACCATTGGCTGGTATTTTTCCCGTGTGTTTCAGTAATTTTTTTCATTGCCTCGATTAATCTTGCCGCCCAGGACTCTACCGTTTTCGCACCATTGCCGAACGGCCGGTTGCTCGCGCAAGTCCCCGGTAATCCGCGCGAGATCAATAACCTGCCCACGGCCGCGGCGGTATCTCCTGACGGTGACTTCGCCGTGTTCCTGCACAGCGGATTCGGAGCCTACGCCGCCAACCTCAAACAGTCTCTCTCGGTTCTGAATCTGGAAACCAACCAGCTTTCGGACTTCCCCGAGAACCGTCTTGGCCACAATGCCCGGCAGACGTATTTCTTGGGACTCGCGTTTTCACTTGATGGCAAACACTTATACGCTTCGATGGCGTCGTATACCGATCCTCTCGGCAAAAAGCAAGGCAGTACCGGCAACGGCGTCGCGGTCTATGCCTTCGCGGACGGAAAAATCACACCGGAGCGCTTTATAAAACTTGCGCCGCGTACTTCCCTGCCGCCGGGTAAAGAGCGACGCGAACAATTCAAAGACGTAACCTACCCGGCAGGGCTGAGCGTCGGAAAAATTGGTGGTGAAGAGAGAATTCTCGTTGCCTGCAACGGTTCGGACGAAGCGTTGCTCTTGAATCCTTCCGACGGAACGATTGTTCACCGCTTCGATCTATCGACGTTCAAGCGCATTCCCGCTTCCCTGCCCTACACCACGGCAATCAGCAATGACGGCAAACGCGGCTTCGTCTCTCTGTGGAATGCTTCCACCGTGGCGGAACTCGACCTGACCAGCGGAAAAGTGGTTCGGAAAATCGAACTCGGAAAGCCCAGCGTTCCTCTCGCCGGAGGCTCGCACCCGACTGCGCTCTTGCTGAACCGAGACAACTCCATCCTGTTTGTCGCGCTTACCAATCGCGATCAAATCGTTGCTCTCGATCCGCGCAGCGGAAAAACCTTGTACGTTCTTTTCACCAAGCCCGCAACCCAGTCCTACGGAGGCAGCGATCCGCAATCTCTAGCGCTATCGCCTGACGAAAAAACTCTTTTTTCGGCGAATGCAATTTCCGATTCCGTCTCCGTCTTCGATCTCGCCGGACACAGAGCCTCGGGCTTCATTCCTACCGAATGGTATCCGACTGTGGTGGTGGCGACTTCCAAAGACTTGCTGATTGCCAGCGCCAAAGGACGCGGCGCTGGGCCGAACAGCAAGTCCACAGGAAAGATCCGGAATGGACATCCGGAATATCCATACGTTCTCGGATTAATTCGCGGTTCGCTGGCGCGCTTGCCGCTGGCAGGGATTCCAGCAAATTTAGCTGCATACACGAAAGAAGCGACGGAGCGGAACGCCTCGCGCGGAAACACGGATCGCGTTCCGTTCGCTTCCGGCGAAAATACAATTCACCACGTGATTTACATCATCAAGGAAAACCGCACGTTCGATCAAATCTTTGGCGATCTTGGCGCCGGCAATGGCGATCCAACCATCACCATGTACGGAGCGGACATCACTCCGAACGAGCACGCCCTCGCGAAACAATTCGGTGTGCTCGATAATTTCTACGACAGCGGCGACGTTTCCGGCGATGGCCACATTTGGTGCACATCTGCTTCGGTATCCGACTACACCGCCAAGACCATTCCCATCGCTTACCGCAGCCAGGAACACAGCTACGATTCAGAAGGTGCGCTGCTCGAAGGAATTTCCGTGGAAGACGAACTGCCCGACGCAACTGAGCCCACCGGCGGCTATCTCTGGAAGAATTTTGCAACTCACGGCATCACCTATCGCCATTACGGCGAATTCATCGAGTCGTTGTGGTGCAACGCCGAGAGCAAAGGCGGAATGTCCGCGTCAGGCCCGCCGGAACTTGAAGGCGTGCATTGCGCGCGCCCGGTGGTCAAAAAAGGCGAGCCGCTTGACAAAAACGTCGGCGAGCCACGCGGCGGGCTCAGCCCCTATCCATGGGATATTCCGGTGTTGGCGAAGAACATCGCGGCGGAGTCTGAACTGCGTGGACATTTCGATCCGCTATTTCCGGATTTTGAAGTCTCGTATCCGGACCAGCTTCGCGTGGATGAATTTCTGAATGAATTCGGCAAATTTGTGGATTCGCGAAAATCCGGCAAAGACGAAATGCCGCAATTTATTTTGCTGCGCCTTCCGAACGACCATACTGCAGGCCTCACCAAAGGAAAACCGACCCCTTCAGCATCCGTCGCGGACAACGACCTAGCGGTGGGGCGCGCCGTGGATGCCGTTTCGCACAGTCCCTACTGGGATGACACGGCGTTCTTAATTCTGGAAGACGACGCGCAAGACGGTCCCGATCACGTAGACGCGCATCGCAGCATCGCGCTGGTGATCAGCAAATACGCTCCCGTCGCGAAGACCACCAGCGGGGAAGCTACGCCGTTTGTCGATCACAACTTCTACACCACCATCAACGTGGTGCGGACAATTGAAGCACTCCTGGGCGTTCCGCCGATGAATTCCAACGACGCACGTGCGGCAGTGATGGCTCCGCTGTTTGCCGGAGACGGAACGCAACCGGCATTTTCGGCGGACTACCGCAATCGCGACAATGGACTCATTTATCGTATGAATGAAAAGGACTGGAAAGCCGGAGTGAGCATGGACTTCAGCCACGCCGACGCGGTGGATTCCGCCGTGTTGAACCAAGTCCTGTGGCAGGACCGCATGGGCACAACACTCATGCCCGCGCCGCAGCACAATGTTTTTGCTGCTTCTCGGCAAACGCGCGAAGGAGCGCAGCCTCAAGGCAAGAAAAAAGAAAAAGATCTTGACTAGCTGCGTTAGAACGCGAATGTCGCTTGCAGCTCAATCCGGCGGCTGGAGTACAAGCCACCCCCTGGACCAACCGGCAATGAAATGGCCTGGCCAAAAATCGGCGACGCGATGACACCCACGGGCGAGCCGACATTCACGTCGTTAAAGATATTTCGGGCGGAAACCGCCAGAGTCAGGCTGTAGCGTTGGCCGGAGCTGTCGCCGCCGCCAAACATCCCGCCGCCACGATTGCCGCGCCCGCCGCCACCGCCCGGCCCGCGTCCGAAGGTTCCGCCACCCATCTGCCCGCCGCCGGCCGCGTTGCTTTGCGCTTTCTTGCCGAAACCAAAGGTCTTGCTCAGGCGCAGGTTCAGCGCAAAACGCGCCGGGCCTTGACCGCAATAGATCAGAATCTCTGTCTGGCCTGTGGGTGGCCGGCAATCGAAGCTAACTCCTTTGCGGATAGTGCCTAGCGCCTCTGCGTTGGCGAGAGCGGCCTGGAACTGGGCGTAGGTCGGCCGGTCAGTAAAGACTGAATCATTGTTGGAGTCAACTCCGCTGGTCACATTGAAGGGAACGCCTGAGCTGGCGACCAGGAACGGACTAAGCCGGAACATATAGGGCAAGCTGATCGTACCGCCGAAGAAAAGGCGGTTTCGAATGTCGAACGCGCCGCGCCCGTAGTCTAACGCCAGGTCGTCTTGATTGGAGGGAAAGCTGGTCACGCCAGACGTGTCGGTGCGCGCATAGTTCAGCGTGTAGTAGCCGAAGAGCGACAGCTTGCTTCCCATGCGCACATTGCCATTGATGATGAACTGGTTTTGCTTGAAATCACCGGAAGTGTCGTACTGATAGATATTGTCGCCGCCGCCGAGGGGGCGGTCAGCGGGGTCGAAGGTTGGCGGCAGCGGCGCATTGATATTGCGCGTCAAGAGCGCATGCACGCCGCGCGAATTCAAGTACGTGAAGGCCACGTTCGCATTTCGCGTCAGCTGTTTTTCCAGCGTGACGCCGGATTGAATGATGTAGGGAGTTTTCCAGTCCGGAGCGATCTGGTAGATGGTGGGCGAGGTCTGCGCTGGGCTGAGTTCGGCGGGCGTCGGCAAATTCGGGAAGAAATCAGGATTCATCACAATAAAGCTTTGCTGGGTAGTGCCGTTGAGCAGCAGCGCTTGCTCGATGTACTGCTGCTTCAGCCGGTTATAGAAAATGCCGAAGCCGGCGCGCAGCACCGCTTTCGGGCTGCCTTGCTTGCTCTTGCCGATGCCCCAGGCGACTCCGAGGCGAGGAGCGAGTCCGCCGTTGCTGCTGAGCTGATTTTGCCATTCGTAGCGCAGACCGTAACTGGCAGTGATGTTGGGGCGAATACGCCATTCGTCCTGCGCATAGAATCCGAGGTCTGCGTAATTGTTCTGCACGAACGAATTGCCGACGGTTTGTGCGAACTGCACGGCGCCGCCGCCATTGGCGCGTATCTGCGCGGGCGTGAGTCCGGCCACCAGGCCCTGCTCGGTGACTTGGAAGGCCGTGAGCGAATCGAAGGTGAACGATCCATTGAAGCCAAGCGTTTTGTCCAACGAATCGCGGTCGATGCGGGCGCGCACGCCAAATTTGATGAAGTGTTTCCCTTGCGCGATGGAGGTGTAGTTCTGGATTTCGTATCCCCCGGTGGTTTCAAGCAAGTTGCCGAGAGAATCGCCGCCACCCGTGAATGCGCCGCTTACGTTGATGGACGGAGTCGTATCCAGCACGGTCTGCGTCGAATTAGACCGAACGTATTGGAAACGCGTTTCGTTGATTACGTGCTCGCCGAGCGTTTGCGTGTCGCTGATTTGCACTGTGTGCTCGCTGCTGAGCGAGTTGTAAGCCTGGCTCGGCAAGCTGGACTGGCCGATACCGTCATTTTGTTCGTTCTCGCGGTAATACTGATAGCGCACGGTTAGTGTATTCGACGGCGAAATCTGATAGTCCAGGCGCGGAGTCAGGTTGGTGCGCGTGCGCGGATTCTGAACGCCTTGCGTGAATCGAATGGGATTGAAATTAGCATCCAGCGCCGGCGTGTTAATGACCGAGATGTCTTGCGTATCGCGGCGATCCAGATTGAAAAAGAAGGAAGCCTTTTTGCTCAGCGGTCCTCCGATGTTGCCGTTGTAGAGGATGGAATGATAGCCGGGCTGTTCCGCTTCGCCGATGAAAGGATCCTTGGCGTTGAAAGCATCACTGGTGCCATGAACCATAAACTGGCCGTGGAACTTGTCGGTACCGGGCTTGGTGAGAATTTCAATGCGGCCATAGCCGAGCTGGTCGTATTCGGCTGAGAAGGGATTCTGGTTGAGGCGAATTTCGCGGATGGAAGATTTCGGAGGGAGCTGCCCGGCAGTGAATCCGTCAATGTAAATCTGGCCGCCATTGGGGCCCGCCGAGGGACCCGCTAGAGCGGTCAGTTCGTCCTGCAATTCGTCGGGATCGTCAGATAGAGCTTCAAGATCCTTGCCCTTTAGCGTGAGGGAATTGGCGTTGCTGCCGCCGCTGGTGTCCAACTGCGTAGTGGAATCCGAGACGACGACTTTTTCCTTCTGTTCCTCGATCGCGAGATGGACGTTCAGAACAACGGGTGAGCCCGCAACTACGGCGACATCGCTTACCGAGAACTGGGCAAAGCCCTGCGCGAAGACTTGCACCGTGTATTTGCCGGGAGCAAGTGGCTTGACTTCAAAAATTCCATCGCGATTCGTGGTCGCGCTACTGGAAGCGCCTTCCGCGGGAAGAACAACAACCGTGGCACCGACGACGGCAGCGCCGGAAGGATCGGTAACTTGGCCGCGCACGCTGCCGACCGGAACCTGTGCGCAGACTCCGCTGACAAAGATCGGCAGAAGCGCGAGCAAGGACACAAATGTCATTAGGCTGAGCCTGAACCGCAAATTCATTCGATCTCCCCAAAAAATTCAAACAGCGAAATTATCAATTGCCGGAAGGCTCCCCACCACCGAGGCTCCATGGGGAGAGGATCATGTCCTGAGCACCCTTGGTCGAAGAGCGCAGGATGGGTTCGACGCCTCCGAGAAGGGTTACGACGGTGAGCGGATCTTTGCCGTTGCCTTGAGTAGTAACGACCATGATGGCTTCGCCCTTCTGCAAGTCAGAAAGAGTTGCGGCGGGCATGCGGGCTATCACTTGTTGAAAATCGCCGCCAGCGCCGCGTTGGCCGGAGGCCCCCGGAGCAGTGCCCTGCTGGGCAGATTGAGCGGCCGGTTGGGGCGCAGTCGCTTGCGCGCTTGGCGCAGATTGTCCCGCACCCGCCGATTGATTTTTGAGGCGCACCGCGAGGGATTCCGCAAACTGCGGGGGAAGCTTGCGCATTTGCGATTCGGAGTTAATTTTCAACGTGACGGGCGTCTTGGTGGCAAGGTCCTGGACCACCAGAGTGTTGGTCGCGGCGTCGCTGGAAGCGACCATGCCGGTAATGTTGCGGAAAGTTCCTGAAACAATCTCAGTGGCAGTGAAGACAGTCCCGCCTTCGCTCCGCGTGCCCTTGGCGCGGAGTTGATCGCCGGGTCGAATTTCTGCAACTGCGGCGATTCTCGCCGCATCAAAACGCGTGGAGTCGGAGGCGTAACGGCGAAAAACGGTCTCGCTAGTGAAGTGCATGGTCATTTCTTTTTTCCCGGTCAATGCATTGGTGGAAATCGCAATGGTGGAGGCCAAAGTGTCAACCGATTTGACGAGTCCACCAACACCGCGTTGCCATTCAGCACGTTCTTTCGATTGTTTCTCGGCAAGCGCGGCCTTTTTTACCGCGATCAACGAAGCGGCACGGATAGTTTTTCCATCGTCCGCAAGAATGCCGCGGACCAGAACGCGATCGCCCGTCTGAAGTTCGGCGAAAGAAAAGGGCGTCGCTTCGCTCAGATTGGTTTTGCCGGGTTCGATTTGCAACAATTTCGTGGCCTCTTCCACCAGGACACTGGAGGTGGTGCCACTGTCGGAAATAACAGTGAGGGACTTGCCGGAAATGGCTTGTACGGTGCCGACCACACGTGTAGCTGCGGTGGCAGCCTGTTGCGCGCCGACGGTTCGGCCAAAAGCGAAGAGCGTCAGCAAGGCGAGAGTGCAGCAGGCCGGCGGTAAGTATTTTACGCGGAAATGCATGGCAATCCTTATATTACGTCGGGTTGGCACCGAAGAGCAGGCCAATTGCCGGATTTCGGGCGCACCCCCACGCTACAGAGGAGTAGGACGTAAGCGGAGGGAAGATTGGTACAGTAAAGAGCGACTGGCACGGGACGCGGCCCTGAGAGTTTTGCCAGATATTTTGACTAACGCTGGCGGCTAGTCTCGTGATACACATTATTCAGACGCAAACAAATTATTCGAAAGAGACAAATTCAAGCCGGGGTGACCGGCAACTGAGCTAACGTGGGGTGGGGGATGGGTAAGCCGCGAATCCTTCTGGCCGATGATCACACTTTAGTCGCTGAAGCTTTCGGCAGATTGCTGGAGCCGCAATTTGAAATTGTGGGCACCGCATCTGACGGACGGGCTTTGCTGGAAAAAGCCATACAGCTGAAACCGGACGTGATTTTACTGGACCTTAGCATGCCGGTGCTGAACGGATTCGAAGCGGGCGCCCGCTTGAAGAAAATCCTGCCGCAGACAAAACTGATCGTGTTGACGATGAACGAGGACACAGACATCGCGGCGGACGTTTTGCGGAAATGGGCGTCGGGATTTCTGCTGAAAAAATCAGCGAGCGCGGAACTAGTGAAAGCAATCCAGCAAGTCCTGAAAGACAAAACCTTCGTCACTTCGCACATGACGCAAAACCTGCTGGATAGATTCGTACGAGACGCGGACTCAGAAAAGAACAAGTCGCTGACACCGCGGCAGCGGGAAGTGCTGCAATTGCTGGCGGAGGGCCGCACGATGAAGGAAGCAGCAAATGTATTGCAGGTGACCGCGCGCACGGTGGCATTTCATAAATACAAGATCATGGAAGAATTTGAATTGAAGACCAATTCGGACTTATTGAGATTTGCGATCCGAGAAAGAATAATAAGTTGAGCGGCGGGTAAGCCAGTCTCTGTACGGTGGCGAACTGAGTACATAACGAGGTTGTGTTTGCAAAGGCACGAGTTGTAGACTGCGTGCCACAAAGAAACAGCATGCAGCCGACTTGCCCAAGCCTGCCGCCGAGCGAAACTGCCGGATGAAGGTGGCGAATGTTTCGAACATTTCCTCCCAAGGTCGCGATGTGGTCGCGCCCATTCCATTTCATAGCGCGGTTCGACTGGTTTGCGTTGTACGTAGCGACAGCAGCGGTTTTGTTCTTTGCGATTTATCCCCTGTTATTTTTCGAACCGGCAATTAGTCATCGGACTCTTGCTAACAGCAGGCCACTTACGCCAGGCGACGAACTGATCACGATTCTTTTAGTGGAAGCGTTTTTGCTGGTCTGGCTATGGCTGGAAATGCCGAGAAGGCGCAAGGTTGAGACGGCACTGAAAAAGCTGCACTCGGTGCAACGGGCAATTTCCAACGCTTCCGGACGGATCGCCAGCTTAAACAGCGAAGACCTTGAGCCGGGATTACAGCGCGAGCTGTGCGCGATGCGCGAAATGTTAAATGTGGATCAGGTTTTCTGGTTTCAGCAATGCAATGACGGAAACAGATACGAACGCGTGCAGACCTCAAAACGCAGCGAGGAGTTAACGGCGACCGAACATGAATTCTCGTTAAGCCGGACACCGTGGATTGCCGACGCGATTCTGAGCGGCGCACCGGTAAGGTTGCGGCGGCTGGGGGATTTGCCGACGCATGCTGAAGTGGATCGCATGGCTCTGGAAGCGTGCGGAGTCAAAGCGCTGGCATTGATTCCCTCGAGCGGTGCGAATGGAATTAACGCTCTTGGGCTTGCGTCGTTTACTAAGGAAATTGCCTGGGATGAGGAAGTGGTCGCTCAGTTGTCGGTTGTTGCGTCGGTGTTCGCCAGCGCACACGCCAAGAAAGCGGCCATGGATGCTGGACGAGCGAGCGAACTGAAGTTCAGACATTTGTTCGAAGACTCGCCGCTTGGCATCGCACTCCTAGATTCTGGTGGGCAACTGCTTATGTCCAATGAGCCGTTGGCGAAGCTGTTAGGTTACAGCCGCGATGAACTGAAACTAAAAAGCATCACCGATGTTGCGCACCCGGGGGACGTGGTGCAAACCTGGCTACAGATGCAGGAAGTAATTGCCGGAGCGCGCGAGACGAAGCAAACGGAAAAAAGATTTGTACGAAGAAACGGATCGGTTGTCTGGGTAAGAATGACCCTCTCGATGGCGGGGGCGAAAGCCGCGGACGGTCCTTATTTGCTGGGCATGATTGAGGATGTGACCGAAACAAATCTGGCACGCGAACAACTGGATCGGTTCACAAGGATGTTGACGCTGGCGCTGGAGGGTTCGCGGACAATCGCCTGGGAATACGATCCCCTCACCGGAATGATTTCCTGGCTGGACAGGAATAAATTGCGCGCTGCCGGGGATCAGGAGCCGGCGACAGACCTGTTCAGTAACGTCCTTTCGCACGTCGTTCCCGAGGACCGCGACAAGCTGCGCGGTTATGCCGACACCATGTTGCAAACCGGCGGATCGTTCTCAACAGAATCGAGGATGATCGCCAGAGACGGCAGCATCCGCTGGATGCTGGTTAAAGGAGAACTGCTGCGCAAGGCGTTGGAGGAATCTCCAAGAATTCTGGGAGTGGCGGTTGACGTATCAGACGTGAAGCGCGCGCAATTTCAGCTTGAACAACTGGCAAAGCGATTGATGGAAGCGCAGGAAGAGGAACGGAAACGAATCAGCCGCGAGTTGCACGACGACATTGGACAACGAGTAGCCCTGCTGGCAATCGAACTAGATATGGTACGACAGCAACTAGGTGGCGAAAGCGAAATTCGGGAACGCATCGAACAATTGCAAGCGTTAACGGGCGAATTGGGGACCGACCTGCACCTTCTGTCGCACGCTTTGCATAGCGCAAAACTAAAACATTTAGGGCTCGAAGCGGCCTTGCGCGAGCTTTGCAGCCGCATGAGTAATAACCAGGGGCTGGCGGTGGAGTTGAATTGCGAGAACGCGAGCCTTACGGTTACAGAAGATGAGGCGCTGGTGCTGTACCGGATAGCGCAAGAAGCGCTGAACAACGTGTTGCGGCACAGCAAAGCGACGAAGGCAAGTGTTGCGCTCGAATACTCGGAAACGCACGCGAAGTTAGTGATTGCCGACAACGGGCGTGGATTTGATCTCGGCGCAAATTCCGACGGTATTGGGCTGGTAGGAATGCGCGAACGCGCGCGCGCAGTTGGGGGGGAGTTTAGGATTTTTTCCACTACACAGAACGGCACGGAAATTCACGCCAGCGTTCCGCTAACGATGCGTGCGAGGGAACTAAATACGCGCCGGGCCGCAGCAGGCTCCTTTTTGTAAGTGTGATAAATGAGATTTCGGGAGACAGGGCAGGACGCGGTCCCTGGACGAATTGGTACTGGAAGTTGGGTGCCGCATTATTACTAAGCGGTTTCTTTGCATCTGTTAATTTTGACAGTTACATCGATTTATTGGCTCTGCCATAAAGGTGACGTCGGGTGGCTGGAGTTGCGGCGCGGCGCTCAATTGAAAAATTGAGAAGACTTCAACCACCCGTCCTTCAAGTCTTCCCTCCGGTGAATGTCCTCTCGTAAAATCCCAATAAAATAGTCGGCGAAATGCAATATTGACCTTCTGCTGCAACGATGCGAACTACGGCAGTGCCATTGCACGCACTTCCAGGCGGTGAATTTGATGTGCTTTTAACGTCAGCAAGATAAGCGATTAAGCCATTAACTGGCGTCTGCAAGCTGAGCGCGTACGGATTCGACAGCTTCGTAGCGAGTTTCAGCATCAACCTGCTTCATGATGCGGTAGAGATGATTTTTTACCGTGAATTCGGAAAGGTTCAGCTGAGAAGCGATTTCCTTGTTGGTCATGCCCTGGGCAACCAGCGTGACCAACTGCATTTGGCGCAAAGTTAGATTTGGTTTGGCATCCATGCGAGGAGACAATTCTTCGCGCGATTTCGCGGACATCCACTTGATCAGGCACATGCAAAGGCGAGGCGGGCAGACGGCTTCTCCGCGTGAGATGGCGCGAACAGCGGCGATAACATCTCCAGCCGAGGCGTCCTTTAGCAGGTATCCAGTCGCTCCGGCACGTATGGCCGCCAAGAACAGCTCTTGATCTTCCTCCATGCCCAGCAACAAAATTTCGCCTTGCCATGCGGCCCACTGATCGCGGAAAAGTACACTCTCCGCCGAAGTCTTTGCGGAAAATTGATCGGTCAGCGACACATCGCACCGAGAGACTTCTACTTCGGCCGGATCGGCGCTGCCCGGAGAACCCGAACCCACAACCGTCAAGTCTGCCCGTTTGCGAAAAAGTCGTAGGAGTGATTCTCGCAGCAACCGATTCCTAATGAGCAGGAAAACACGCACATTCTCGCGGCTAAGGCCCGTTTGCGAAACAGCCATTGAGTCCCTACCTCCAAACGTAGGAAACGCGCAGCGGCTGGGGCAGCCTAAAATACAATTGCCCCGGCTGAAGGCCCGGGGCGGTGGGAAGCGACCTTGCTGCTTCGTTTTTTAAACTAAACGTAAGGCCTTCTGATGTCAATCGGAGTTTTTACTAGTGCCGTGATAGTGCGGCCGGGATTTTACAAACAAGATCCCAATCCTCGTGAGAATCCAAATTTTCAGTACTCGACGTACAGCATCGAGCGTACATACAGCGTGTTTTTCTACAAACAACGCGGTACAGCTCCAGGTCCAATTTCAAAAAACAGAACACTCTTCAACAAATTGAATTCCCGGATGGCCTATGAGAAGCACCACTCACACATTAGTCCTGCGTTAGTC
The DNA here is from genome assembly GCA_963732135.1 of uncultured Acidobacteriota bacterium. Classification (GTDB taxonomy): domain Bacteria; phylum Acidobacteriota; class Terriglobia; order Acidiferrales; family UBA7541; genus Acidiferrum. The sequence goes on along the minus strand of CAVSYC010000003.1, from coordinate 631,996 downwards.
CATCGGGACTAGCTGGAATTGTTACTCGCGCCGGATGCTGATTCGGGATTCTGCTGAGTTCATTTTTGAGCCTTACGAGAGCAGAGCGGAGCGGGCGATACTCGGTGCGACGGAGCGCGCTATGGAGAGAACAATTCGAGTCTTGGTCGCGAATCGCCCCCGGCTCATGCGAGAACTCATCGTCGCCACATTTGCGGATCAGCCGGACATTGAAATTGTCGGCGAAGTGGAGAACGAGGAAGAGATTCCCAGCACCGTGGAGAAAACGGCGCCGCATCTGATTGTGATCGCACTGGATGACGCAGGCCAGCGGCCGCGCATCTGCGACACGGTTTTGCGGCGACATCCGGACGTGAAAATTATTGGAATTGCGACGAAAAACAATTACAGCGTTTTCTATTGGGCCACCCTGGATATTCACTCAAGCGACATCGAAGCGTCGGAAGAGGGGCTGTTGAGCGCGGCGCGCGGGCGTACGGACTTGCTGCAGTGATGCGCGCGTGCAGGCGCAGAACGGAGCAAAAGCATGTCGAGGCTGCCTAGGTCGGTAAGAACGATTGTGTGTCTCGCAATTCCTGGCATGGTTCTCTGCAGCGCCGGGCACGCGCAACAACAGACCGAAGCTTCGCGGAACGAGCGAGATGACAACCGGCAGAAATCCACCAAGCGTGACACTTCCATTCCCGATCGCGTTCAATACGATCTGTACTACCCATCGCCACTGGAGCATCGGCTTCGATCTCCAGATCATTCTTCTGACGCTGCTTCGCGGCATGTCCGACAGAAACGCCTACTAATTTTCCGATCGCGTACAACGGTTATGGCAAGCACGCCGCTGCGCCGCATCAAACCCTTTCAATCGTAGTTTGCGCCCGTCCTTCGGGGGTAATTCCAGCTTGGCCTCGGCCAATCGCATCTCCCTAAATAGGTGCAAATTCGACGCCATCACAACCCCAGGACTGAAGTGCACCTTCGGAGGAAACTTCACCTTATTTGCCAGATGCTCGACCATCACCCTGACAGCCACTTGCCCCTGACGATGCGGCTGCTGATAGATGGACGCCGTAATGGTTCCTTGTTGAAGGTGCGGTGACATCTCCGGAAAGAGGTCCGTCGCGATCAGCTTCACCTTCCCGGCAAGTCCCTTCGCGCCCAACGCACGACAAACCGGCAAGCAGTTCACCGTGTTGACGTAAATTCCCGCAACATCCGGCACCTTACGCAACAATTCAGATGTTTTCTGGAACGTTTCCTCTTCGTCTTCATGGCCTTCGATTATCTTGACGATCCGGCCGTCCGCGCAGTGCCGCGGAAACGTTTCCGTGAATCCGTCGGTTTTTTTGCGGTGATCTTCGGTTCGCAGCATGCCCGCGACGACCGCCACCTTCGCTCCCGCGGAAAGCAGTTTGCCCATCAATTCGCCGGCCAGACTTCCATTCGCGTGTGGCTCGACGCACACCACGCACGATCTGCGGCTTTGCGGCGCGTCCGTCGAAACACAAACCACGGGGATTCCCTTCTCCTCGGCATCGTCAATCAACGGCTGTAGAGCTTTCGGATTTCCCGCGGTCAAAATAATTCCCTTCACTCCGCTGGCAACCAGCTTATTGAACGCGTCGGTGTCCCCTTCTCCCAGCACTTCCACCGGCCGATTCACAAACTGGATCCCTAGATGCGCTGCCTGCCGGGCTTCTTCCAGAATGCCGCTCCACAGCTGGTCGTAGAAAAAATGAATTTCTCTCGGCACGCAAACACCGATTCTGGTGTTCGCTTTGGCGACGGACAATGCGCGAGCGGCCAGATTCGGCGCGTAACCCATTTGTCGCGCGATTTCTAGAATTCGGTGCCGCGTGGAATCGTTGATTCCGGCGCGGCTATGCAATGCGCGATCCACCGTGCCGATGGATACGTGCGCCAGTTCCGCAATCAAGTGAATGCCGCGGCGTTCCTTAGCCACAGAGAGTCCACCTTATAAACAAGTTGCAATAAAATTTGATGGCGCTAGCGATTCACAACATTCAAGCTGAGGCTGATCAGCTCGACCGAGTTTCCTCCGGCCATTATTTCAAACGTTCCCGCTTCCACGAAGCGTTGCATTTCGCGATTCAAATAAGCGAGCTCTTTGGGACCGAGCGTGAATTCAACGGTCTTCGTTTCACCAGGATTAAGCGAAACTCGGCGGAATCCCCGCAATTCCTTCACCGGCCTCGTAACTAAGCTGACTTTCTCGTGAATGTAAAGCTGTGCCACCTCATCTCCACGAACCGTGCCTGTGTTCGTAACGTCTACGCTGACTTTCGTTTGTCCTTCGGAGCCGATTGTGTCCGGCGCGATGCGGAGGTTCCCGTATTTGAATGTGGTGTAACTCAGCCCCCAGCCAAATGGAAACAGCGGCTCGGCGGTGCTGCCAAGATAGCCGCGCTTAGCCGATGGCTTCTGGTAATAGTAATCCGGCAGTTGCCCCACTGAACGCGGCACGCTGATGGGAAGTTTGCCTCCCGGATTGTAATCTCCGAACAGCACGTCGGCAGCCGCTGTTCCGCCCTCCTGCCCCAGATACCAGCCATCGAGAATGGCCGGCACGTGCTCGGCAATAAAATTGATCGAGTTGGGTCGGCCATGCAAAAGAAAAACCACGGTCGGCTTTCCCGTCGCCAGGATTTCCTTCGCCAGTTTGTCCTGATCTCCCAACAAGTCCAGGCTATCTCGATCCCCCAAATGATTTTTCGCCCAGGCCTCGCGCGACGTTTGTTCGTTCTCGCCCAGTACCAGAATCACCACGTCCGCTTTGCGCGCGACTTTCACCGCATCCGCGATACGTTTTGCATTCAGCGTGGCGTCGCCCAACACCACTTTGTCCGCATCCCAATCCGGCAAAGACTCTGTAATTTTGCAACCTTCGGAATAAAGCACCTGCGAGTCCGATCCCAGCTTTTGTTTGATCCCGTCGAGTATGCTCACCCCACGACCCGGCTTGTTGCTGTAACCGCCAAGATGCACTTCCGCGGCGTTAGGACCAATCACAGCGACTTGCTTGTATTTCGATTTGTCCAGTGGAAGCAGGTTTCCCCGATTCTTCAACAAAATAATCGTTTCATGCGCGGCTCTTAAAGCGAGCTGTCGGTGCTCGGGCGAATTCGTGATCTTTTCCGCGTAGTCGGGATCAACATACGGATCTTCAAATAGTCCAGTCGCGAACTTTGTCCGCAGCACGTGCGCCGCCGCGCGATTCACGCTGGCCTCCGAAACCTTCCCTTGCTTCACTTGCTCGACCAAACTTCCGTACGCGTCCGCAAACGGCAGTTCGATGTCAACGCCCGATTCCAGCGCGAGTTTCGCGGCAGCTTCATTCGAATCAACAATGTGGTGGATTGTGCGCAGCTCTGTAATTCCAAAATAGTCTGACACCAGCAACCCATCGAATCCCCATTCCCGACGAAGAATTTCGTCGAGCAGGTGTCTGTTACTGTGCGAAGGAATCCCGTCAATCTCATTGTAGGAAGCCATCACGTTCTGAACGTGACCTTCTTTGACTGCCGCTTCGAACGGCTTCAGAAAATATTCCCGAATCACGCGTTCTGAATAATTCCCCGGCGCGACATTCGTTCCGCCTTCCGGCTGTCCGTGCACGGCAAAATGTTTGGCAGTCGCCATGACGTGTGCCTTATCAATGTTCGGACCTTTTCCCTGGAAACCACGGATCGCCGCTAATCCGATATGCGAAACGAGGTAGGGATCTTCCCCGTACGTCTCTTCGGTTCGGCCCCAACGCGGATCGCGCGCCAAATCCAGCACCGGCGCCAGACACTGTTGCGCGCCTCGTGCGCGAACTTCCGCCGCGACGCTGCTAAAAATGTCCTTAACTAGCGCCTCATCCCAGGTAGACGCCAACGCTATCGCCTGCGGAAACGACGTTCCTCCCAGCGCGGCGTGACCGTGCAAACACTCTTCATGAAAAAGAATCGGAATTCCCAGCCGCGTGTTTTCCTTCATCCACTTTTGTATTGTGTTCGTGAATTCCGCCATCGCTCGTGGACCGTGTTGTTCACTCGGCCGCGACATTTGCCCTAGCCCGTTTTTCAGCACCGCTCCCGCTCGCTCCGGAAGAAACACACCTTTTTCATCCACGAAAAGCTGACTGGCGTCCTTTAGATTTCCTCGGTTCTGCCAGGTCCCTTCCATCTGCGCAACTTTCTCTTCTAGCGTCATGCGTTCGATTAAATCGCCAACGCGCTCTTCGACCGGAAGCTTTGCATCGCGATAAGCTGGGGTGTCCTGCGCAACCGCCGCCACGCAGGCACAACTGCAAATCGCTCCCGCCACAAACCATCCAGCTGCAAATGGCATATGAAATTGCGCGAAATATCTCAATCGAAGGCCTCCCGGACGGATCACCCTCGCTTGCAAACGCGTGAGCGCGTGGTACTATACATGGCCGTTAACGTTACCGACAAGCGTTTTATATCATTTGGTAGTTTTTTTTGCGCTTCCGTTCGAGTACGTTAATTCTTGTTGCCGCCAGCACCATGGAGAAACCGTGAATCCTCAGCTCTATCAGCCGCAACCGAACCACAAATTCACTTTTGGGCTTTGGACCGTTGGCAACCGCGGCCGCGATCCTTTTGGAGACTTCGTCCGAGCGCCGATTTCCCCAATCGAAATTGTCCACTTGCTGTCGGAAGTAGGCGCCTGGGGAGTGAATCTCCACGACAACGACCTTATCCCTATCGACGCCACACCCCACGAGCGCGATGTAATCGTCCGCGACTTCAAGCAAGCCTGCAAACAGGCCGGCTTGGTTGTACCTATGGCCACGGTTTCCCTTTTCTTCCATCCAGTTTTCCGCGACGGCGCATTCACTTCGAATGATCCGGAAGTTCGTGCCTACGCCTTACAAAAAACCATGCGCGCCATGGACCTCGGCGCCGAGCTTGGTGCAAAAATTTTCGTTTTGTGGGGCGGCCGCGAAGGAGTGGAGACCGATGCCTGCCGTCGCGCGGACGAAGCCGTAAAACGCCTCCGCGAAGCCGTCAATTTTCTGTGCGAATACAATATTGACCGCAAATACGGTTTCCAATTCGCACTCGAGGCCAAACCCAACGAACCCCGTGCCGATATTTACATGGCTACCACAGGCCACTACCTCGGCTTCATCCCTACGCTCGACCATCCCGAAATGGTGGGAGTCAATCCCGAAGTCGCCCACGAACAAATGGCTGGATTGAATTTCATGCATGGTGTGGCGCAAGCCTGGGAAGCAGCCAAGCTCTTTCACATCGATCTGAACGATCAGGCTCCCGGCCGTTACGACCAGGATCTGCGCTTCGGCTCCTGCAACCTGAAGTCGGCGTTCTGGCTGGTGAAATTTCTCGAAGATGTCGGCTACCAGGGCCCGCGTCACTTTGACGCGCACGCCTACCGCACCGAGGACTACCAGGGTGTAAAAGATTTCGCGCGCGGTTGCATGCGCACCTATCTGATCCTCAAGGAAAAAGCCGTTCGATGGAACGCCGACCCGGAAATCCTGTCCGTTCTGCAGGAAATTTCCGCGGCAACTCCCGGCCTTCCATACACCGCTCGCTATTCCCACGCCTCGGCGGAAGCGCTTCTCTCCCACGGCTTCGACAAAGACGCCATCATGAAAAAGCGCCTCCCGTATGAGCGCCTCGACCAGCTAACCATGGACATTCTCACCGGTACTCGCTAGAGCCAACGCGAAATTTGCGACCGCTGCCCACGACGCGCGTCAGCGATCAGCAACGGGATTCCGTCGCGATAGTTTCCAACCATCGCGGGTGCGACCACGGCAACCCGAACAGCCGAAGACACGCGTGCCCCGATGCTACGGCCTGATTTAACCCGCCGCTTCTCTAATCCAATCGTGCGCCGCTTCCCGGTCAATGCGCTGCGCTCGCATCAACGCGCTCACGGCTTTTTCCACCAGCGCTCTGGCCGCCTTCAACATCAAATCGTCCCGCCGGCAATCTTCTATTCCCTGTCGTGCTTCTGTTTCCGTCTTGTACACACCGACCGTCCCGCCAGCGTCGTGGTTGATAATGAACTCAGAGCCATGGATCGTCATTCGATACGCATTCGCCATGGTAAACCTCAACGTCCCACCCAATATAATCGCTCTCGAACGGAATTCGTAGCTGGAAAATACTGTAAGCTGCTGTACGCTGCCGTACTTTCTACACTGGTACACTCACCTTGACGTGCACGCCGCATAAGAGCAGCATCCCGTCAAGAGTTACTAGTCTCAAAATAAAATGTTTCGGAATATCCAAAAGTCGAGGAACACGCAGATGACAAATACCAACGTACGATTCCGCGCAGGCCCGCTCCTGGAAGAATTCATCGCAGTGCTTGCCGAACACGGCCATACAACCGTGAAAGAGATTCACGAAATGTTTTCCAGCTGCATTCTCTGTCACGAGGTCGCAACCGTCGCTGCTGTAGGATTGGACCGCGACGCATGGTTCGGTGAATCGCAACCGGAATCACTGGAATTCTTGTTGTACGGCTTGTGCGCGCGCTGTTCCGCATTGCCCGACGTGAAAGAAAGAACCGAAGCCATCATCTTCGGAAGCGCCTGGGTCTGCTGAGTTTCTGCCGCACATCTCAAATCAGTTGCTGGTACGATGACGCTGCATCGCTCTCCGACAAGACTCCATCAGGTTTCCCGTTCCGCCGGCTTGGACACACCCTCCCGAAACGGCTGAAAGCGGTATCCCACCCACGGTTCCGTAATAATGTACTTCGGATGCGCCGGGTCGACTTCTATTTTTCGCCGCAATTGATTGATGACCACGCGCAAGTTTTCCGTCTCTTCCCCGTAATCCGGACCCCAGACCGATTGCAATATCCGCCGATGCGTCAGCGGCTTTCCCTGATTCGCCACCAGATGTTTCAGGACGTCGTACTCCTTGGGCGTCAGATGCACGATTTGGTCCCGCGCCGTCACTCGGCGCGCCTCGAAATCGATCGCTAAATCTTTCGATTTGAAAGCCGGAAGTGCATCGCTGGGCGAGTACCGTCGGAGCGCCGCGCGGATGCGCGCAAGCAACTCCTCGATGCTAAATGGCTTAACCACATAGTCATCGGCGCCGGCATCGAGCGCTAACACCTTGTCGCGCTCAGCATTTCGTACCGTGAGCATGATGATGGGAGCGCCGGAAATCCCGCGGATCTGGCGGCAGGCCTCGATACCTCCTATTCCCGCCATGTTCACATCGAGGAGGACCAGATCGGGCGGTTCTCTGCGCACCCACTCCACCGCCTCTTCGCCTGTTTTCGCTTCCGTGATCACATACCCACGGGCCGAGAGCGTCGAGCGCAACACGCGCCGGATCTGCGGCTCATCGTCAACGACCAGAATATTGGGCGCGGTCACCGTGCCTCCCTCGATCGGTTGTCCACCGGAAGCGTAAAAGAGAAAACCGAACCGTGTCCTAGCTGGCTTGTCACGCTCATATTTCCCTGTTGCGCGGTAATAATCGCTTTTGCAATTGGCAGGCCCATCCCGGTACCCCGAACCAGGTATCGTTGATCTTTTCCCCGATAAAATTTGTCAAAGATCATGGTCTGCTCGAAATCGTCAATTCCCGGACCTCGGTCGGCCACACTGACGCTCACAGCATCGCCCAGAAGTTCTGCGGCAATGGTGATGGGCTGCTCTTTAGGTGAGTACAGATTGGCATTGTCGATCAGTTGTACCAACGCTTCCTTGGCGCGCTCCCGATCCGCTCGCACCATCGGCAGGTTGGGGCTAACCCGCAAATCCACCCGGCGCCCCGTCAGTGCTATTTTGCAGTGCGCCAGTGCTGCCTGGACGATGTCCGCAACCGGAGTTGGCGCTAGATCCAGCACGATCTCGCCAGCTTCCAGCTTTGCCATTTCCCCAGCTTCCTCGACAAGATGGTTCAGCCGGTCGCATTCTTCGTCAATGATGGTTAATAGCTCATGCGATTGCGCTCGATCCGAATCACCTGCACTCAACAGGCTGCTTACCGCCGCTTTCATCGAAGTCAACGGCGTTCGGAAATCGTGCGTAATCGAATCGAGTAGCGCCGACTTCAGTCTTTCGCCTCGCCGCTCCGCTTCTGTTTGTCCCAGTTGTTCGACGGCACGCGCCCGCTCGATGGCGATCGCCACCAGCGTGCTCACGGCTTCCACCGATTGCCGCGAGAGCTGCGCGCCGGAGATTCCCAGGCTGCCGATAGGCCGCACTCCCAATCGCACCGGAATGAAGTACGCGCCATGTTCCGGATCCACGGTGACTTCGTCACGCAAAAATGCAGTCCTCATCTTCTCTTCATCCAAATGCGCTGCGCCGAATCCGGAGCGATAGAATTTGTCCTTCAGTGGCAAAAGCAGTTCCGCGGCGCCGGCCTCAAAACATTCCACAATGTAATCCGGGATCGCATTCATCAGTTGAATTACATTGCCTTCGCCCAGCAACTGCCGGCTGAAACGGTACAGACGCTCCACCTCCCGCCGGCGCTGATGAGATTCATCCGCTTCTTTACGAATGCGCGCGGAAAGCTGGCTCCCGGTAATGGAGGTGACCAGAAACGCGAACAGTGCCACCCAATTTTGCGGGTCGCTTACCGTAAATGTTCCCACCGGCGGCAGGAAGAAATAGTTGAACGAAAGCATCGCTAGCACCGACATGAACACCGACGCGGTCATTCCCCACACGGCGGAAACTGCTAAAATGGCCAGCAGAAAAGAGAGTGCAACGGTGGTTTGGTTTACGTGTAAAACATGACGGTAGAAAAGGATCATGCCGGCGGTGATCACCAGGGACACTGCTACGCCCACGATGCGACCGCCGAGGAATCGTTGCATGGATATATTCTAGCGCAAGCCGCCAGCTTGCCGCGGAGATAGCGTTGCCGAAAAAGCCTGAAGAATGGTTGGAAATCGCCTGTCCGCCGGAAAAAGCACGCGGAGTTTTTAAACTCTTTCTGGGTTACGCCCCTGGTGTCGGGAAGACTTTCAGCATGTTAAGTGAAGCACTGCGGCGTCGCAGCCGTGGCGAGGATGTAATGATAGGTTTCATCGAGACGCACGGACGCAAGGGCGTCGAAGAACTTGCCCACCAGTTGGAATCTGTGCCGCGCAAGAAAATCGAGTACAAAGGCACGATTTTCGAAGAAATGGATGTTGACGCCATCCTCGCGCGTCACCCCGGAGTGGTGCTGGTAGATGAACTGGCTCACACCAATATTCCTGGGAGCAAGCACCGCAAGCGTTACGAGGACATTCAGGAACTTCTGGCCGCAAAAATTGACGTCATCTCGACGCTGAATATTCAGCATATCGAAAGTATCGCGCCAATCGTACGCTCGATCACCGGAATCGTCGTGCGCGAGACCGTGCCGGATTGGGTGCCACTCACCGTTTCCGAAACGGTGATGGTCGATCTGACACCCGAAGCTCTGCAAAATCGCATGAAGCGCGGTGATGTATACAGTCCGGAAAAGGTCGAGCGTTCGCTGAAAAATTTCTTTCGACGCGGCAATTTGATTGCTCTCCGCGAGTTGGCTCTGCGTCAGGTTGCCGAGCAGGTGGATCGCAGCCTCGAGTCATACATGGAGGCGCAAGACATCCGCAAAAATTGGGGTGTGCGCGAACGCATGGCGGTATGCATTTCTTCGAATCCCGCGGGACAATATCTCATCGCTCGCGGCGCACGGATGGCGCGGCGAATGGACGCGGAACTATATGTAGTTCACGTTGACCGCGAGTTTGGGCCAAAAGAATCCAACCAGAATACGCTCTCGGCCAACTTGCGATTTGCGGAAAGCTTGGACGCAAAAGTTGTCCGCCTGAAAGGCAGAAGCGTTGCCGACACCGTCGCTGAATTCGTGCGTTCGAAGCACATTACTCAGGTAATTTTTGGTCGAGCGCCTGTGCACGACTGGCGCAAGTACCTCTATCTTTCAGCTGTGCACCGCTTCCTGCGAGAGTCTCCGGCGGTTGACGTACACATCGTGACCCAGGAAGCCGAAGACTAGAATCCGGAAAATAGCATGAGCACGTTGCGCATTACTGGCATCATCTTGAATTCAGGAACGTATAATGCGGCGACATTGCTTCACCAGGCGCAAGGTGGGTATTCAGTTTCGTGTCCTGCAATGGAGTTAGAGCTGGCGGCTGGCGCGCGGATGCACGCAGCCTCTAAGACCTATTCGACCGGCTCGATTCGCGCGTTCTTTACCAGCGGCGATTTCTTCTGCCGCGCGGCATACGATTCCGCCTTGCCCCGGTCGATAAACACCCGTCCAAAGATTTCGTTGTCGTTGTAAATCAGCGTCACCCGCCAATGCTTATGCTTTCGATTGCCTCGTCCGATTTCCATTTTCCGGTTTGCCATCGGGGTCCCTGGCTCCATATTCTTTGCCTGTTGACGCGTTTTACCGGACCCCGGCTGAGTCGGCGGCGGTAAGAACGAATATCTTATCCCATTTCGGTAAGCGCCGTATTCCGAGAAGCGCTTTCACGATCACTCGTCCTACAATGGCGAAATGGCGAAATCAAGCCGATCCAGCAAATCGTCTCCGGCGACTCCAACAGACTCCTCCACATCACTTCTCGGCGTCATGCCAACCATTCCAATCGCGGCGGTTTTCAGTTTTCTGAGGGATATGCGAGGCGCGCTGACCTGGAGCGAGCAAGATTTGATCGCCACGCTCAAGGTCGCGCCAAAAGACGCCGGAAAGATTCTCGCGCTGCTGCAGATGCAGGGCTATGTGCAAAAGACGCAAGACGGAGAATGGCTGACCACAGCCGCCGGCGAAATCGTTTCCGGCTCAAAATCGCCACGCTTCAAACTAGCCAACATCGAGCAGGCTCTGACGGCCTTGTCCGCTCGCATCGCGGAGGTCAACCGCGACGCCCACTCCGGATTCAAAATCAGCAAGGCCATAGCGTTCGGAGATTTTCTGGGCCGACGCTCGAAGTGTCAGTCTGCCGACGTTGGCGTCGAACTTCGTCCGCGAGCGGCTGGCAAAGACCGCGATAAAACAGAAGAACGGAACTTTCTCAGGCATATCGTCGCCAAAAATAAGTTCCTCCACGTTCTGCTATACGAAGAATGGATGACCCGGCGTTCGCACCGCCGCTTGCCAACGCCATAAGTCTCGCTCGCGATTCCCGCTCGGTTTCTCAGCGCATTCCAACCGAGCGGAGCCGAATTACTCTGCGCTGTTGCATAATTGAACAGCTAGAACATTAGCATCACCAATGTTGCCAGTTTAGTGATACATTCAGCCTAGCTTGGCGTATCGTGTGAGCTCCGCCTCGCAGTTCGACTGCAGACCAGCTCAGAAATGTGCCGCCTGCTCAACCCCCAAAAGGCAGGTAGCGAGCTCTTCCTTGCTACTGGTCGGGTATGTTGTAAGACGTCCGAAGACGAACTATGGATCACGATCGCGCCAACAACGAATCCAGTGAACTGTTCCGCGTCGTTGCGGAGACTGCGTCGGACGCCATCATCAGCATTGACCAGCACAGCGTCGTCCTGTTCGCGAATCCGGCCACCGAAAGAATCTTTGGTTATGCAATTTCCGAGATTCTGGGCCAGCAGGTGACCCTGCTGATGCCAGAGTGTTTCCGTGATCTCCACAAAGCCTCGCTCGGCTCCTACGTGAACACTGGCCAAAAACATATTCAGTGGACCGGCCTGCAACTCACCGGCCTGCACAAGAGTGGAGTGGAAATTCCTTTGGAGATTTCGTTCGGCGAGCACGTCCGCGACGGCCAACACATCTTCACCGGGATTTTGCGCGACGTGTCGGAACGCACTCGAATCGAACAAGAGTTGCGCCATTCGCAAGAGAAGTACGCCAAGATGATTCACTCCAGCCCCGATGCCATCACCTTGCGCAGCCTGCCAGATCGCCGCTACATCGAGATCAGCGACGGTTTCACTCGCTTGACCGGCTACACCGCCGAGGAAGTCATCGGCAAAACGCCCTCTGAAATCGGCATTTGGCCCGATGATTCGCCGCATACAGAAATTCTTGAAAATATTCAGCGCCAGGGCGCCGTCCGCGAAGTCGAGTTTAGTTTCCGTACAAAGTCCGGTGAACAGCGTTACGCCACCGTTTCCGCCGTACGCCTTACCCTTGGCGCCGACTCGTACATGCTTTCCACGAGCCGCGACATTACCGAGCGCCGCTCCCTCGAACGCCAACTCCTGCAGTCCCAGAAAATGGACGCTATCGGCAGGCTGGCCGGCGGCGTCGCGCACGATTTCAATAACCTCCTTGGCGTAATCCTCGGACAAATTGAATTGCTTCAAACCGAATTTCAGCACAGCGCCACGGTCCACCGCCGCGCAGAAGCCATCGAGCAAGCCGGACGCCGCGCGGCGGAACTCACCAAACAACTTTTGGCGTTCAGCCGGAAGCAGTTCATTGAGCCGCGCGTCGTCGACACCAATGCCATCGTGCGCGACATAGAGAACCTCCTGCGCAAGCTGATCGGCGAAGATGTGGTATTGACCACTCGCCTGCAGCAGAACGCCGGCAATATCAAAGTCGATCCATCCCAACTCGAACAGATCCTGATGAATCTCGCTGTGAATGCCCGCGATGCCATGCCCGAGGGCGGAAAACTTATTCTGGAAACAGCCCATGTGGAACTGGATGAAGCCTACGCTCGGCAACATCTCGGCGCACAGGCCGGCGATTTCCTGATGCTGGTGGTCAGCGACACTGGCATAGGCATGGATTCACAAACCCTGGCGCGTATTTTCGAGCCCTTCTTCACCACCAAGTCGGACGGACGCGGTACCGGCCTGGGATTATCCACGGTCTACGGCATCGTCAAGCAGAACAACGGCTACATCATGGCTTACAGCGAAGTGGGACACGGTACCACTTTTCGCATCTATTTCCCGCGCGTCCGCGAAGCCGCCGAATTGCGAAACCAAAAATCCATTCACGCGGAGTCCGCCAAGGGTTCCGAAACTATTCTCATCGTCGAAGACGAAGAGGCCCTCCGCGAACTCGCTCGCGAACTCCTCGAGGCCAACGGCTATACGGTCATCGAAGCCGAACGCGGCGAAACCGCGATTCGCCTCGTCGAAACTTCGCACAACCCCATCGATCTTCTCCTCACCGACGTAGTGATGCCCGGCATGGGAGGCAAGCAGCTCGCCAAACGCCTGCTCGAGCTCCGCCCCGGCCTGCGCGTTCTCTACATGTCCGGCTATACCGACGACGTAATCAATAATCGCGGCGTCTTGCCGGAAAACACACTGCTACTGCCAAAGCCCTTTACGCGAGCAGTCCTGCTCCGCAAAGTCCGCGATGCCCTCAATACCAAAATCTCCTTGAGCTCGCCTTAATTTGAAAAACTATTGGCTTGCGGAAAGATAGAGGCGCTGCCGGATACATGCGTCCCGGTACGCGAATCTAGCATCACTTGGTATTGCCACCGATTCTTCGTTTAGATAAAAAAGTGGCGATGAATACGCGCTCTCCTTTGCGCTGCTTGCCGCTGCTGGTTGTAGCCTCGCTTGCCCTTTCCACCGCGGCTTCACCCAAGCCATCCAGGCACACGATTACGTTCACTTTCTCCTACGATTTCAGCGTCACTCCCGCTTGTTCTTCCGCAATAAAAGAGAAATGCGTTCAGCAATTCAACTTTTATGAAATTTCGCCGGGAATATACAACCGCGTGAAGCTGGGCTCGATACCCGCGCCTGCTAACGCGACCGGTTTCGTTAAGGAGATTACCGGCACGACCAAGCCTTTCCTACTCACCTCGGGCAAGCACAAGGTTGCTGTTTCCGCGCAGATGCCTGACGGCTCGGAATCGGATTTGAGCCAATGCACCAGGATAATCAAAATCCACTAGCTTCGTTCCCGTCCGACGACCGGACAGACGAGGTGTCGAGCTGCGTGGGATCTATGCGACTGCTGGATAGGATGCAATTAGCGAATCAACCGATTCCGGCGATTCTGGAAGTGGGAACTCCCTAAGACAGACTTGCTCCGTCAGCCGAGGGGGTTCGTGATCAATCGCGGGCCATCAGGTACACGGTCTGAGACACGATGGACGACTAGTTTCAATGGAGACACCCAGCGAAGTAAAACACCGGCGCCGAACAGCGAAGGTAGAAGTGCGATGAGCATCCCGCCCAGCAGTGCCATCCCTTCTAGCCCCATGGCAAGGCACAAACCCGACGCGGTCGCAAACCCCATCAAAAATAGCAACGTCGGATAATACTTCGGAACTCGGAGTTCAGTCGGGCAATTTACGCACCGGAACGGTGTGTTGTAATCTACCACCGCCAGCCAGTCCAGGAACGCACCACACGCCGGGCAGAGAATAGGCGTGTCCGTGAGTTTACCCATGCGAGATTTAGCCATGCGCATTACCAGGCGGTTCGGACGGCATTTCCCTACCACAGGGTTGCTCCTTCATCCGCCAGCTTTCCCGGCAGCAATGCATCAACACGTTCAATCAGCTTGGGAATGCCATCCGTCTTTGAAATGAAATCAACCCCCAGCGCTTCACATAGAGAATCGGGACGTACGTCGGTCAGCGTAAACAAAATCACCGGCGTCTTAGGTAGATCATTCCTCAAGACAGTAGCCGCTTCCGCTCCGTTCAACCGGGGCATTGCTAGGTCCAACAAAATCAAATCCGGCTGCGATGATTTGGCCTTTTCGATAGCGTCTAGGCCGTCAACCGCTTCCCGGACGGTAAGTCCTTTATGTCGGGTTTGCAGCAAAAGCCGAACTGATAGCCGGACGGACGCGCTGTCATCGGCAATGAGCACGCTTTTAAGCACGAAATACAGTTGACGGTGATTCGGTCTCTGAGGCAATACAGCTTCTTCTGTATTTACATGTTAAGTTAGCTTTCAGCATTCTTGCCCTGCTGTGCCGGCACCCTTGCCGGCTCTCCGCTCCTTCCGCCCACGCAAGATTCAGGCATGGTGTAACCTTCACACCGGCCCATGTCTAAACGCTTCACAGTTTGCGCGCGTCTAACCTCCTGAGGCACGGAAGGACCATCATGAATCGCAAAACATTTCGCTGCACAGCCGCAGGGGTTCTGGCTATCTTGCTCTGGTCATGGGGAGGCTTAGCCCAGGAAACAACCGGAGAGGCACAGCAAGAAATCACGCGCCTGGCAAAGTTAACTCAATGGAAGCCAGGATCCGTGGTCGCGGACATCGGCGCAGGCGACGGATCCTACAGCTTCGCCGCGGCCGAAAAAGTCGGCCCGACGGGCCACGTCTACGCCACCGAAATTGACCCCGAAAAATTGCAAACTCTCAAAGCCGAAGCCACAAAACACAACCCGCAAAACGTCATCGTAGTGGAAGGAGCCGCCGACGATACCAAACTTCCACCGAATTGCTGCGACACTATTTTCCTTCGCCACGTTTATCACCACATCACACAGCCGCGCCAGTTCGACAAGAATCTCGTCCGCTCCCTCAAACCAGGCGCCTATCTCGCCATCATCGATTTCCCGCCCAATCCCAATTACCCTGCCGTCGAAGGAGTCCCCAAAAACCGCGGCGGCCACGGCATCCCGCAAAAAGTAATGGTCGAAGAGCTAACTGCCGCGGGCCTGCAAGTCAAAAAAACCATCAACGACTGGTCCGGCTCCGACTATTGCGTCATCTTCCAACGCCCCAATCACGAGTGACGCAAATTCTCTACGCAAATGAATCAAAGGATTAGGGTTTAGCTGGCGGTTTTTCCTGGGCCTTATCGGCAGCTGCGTCGGACTTCTGCTTTGCAGGAGTTTGTGTAGCGGGTTGAGTCGATTTTTCGGTCTCGCTGGACACCACGTGGAAATTACCGCTGGCATCGCTAATTTCAAAAGTCTTCGTTTCTTCTGTCGGTTTCTGTGTACCGGGGGTCGCGTACTTGACGACGTACTTTGCTCGTCCGCTTACTTTCGGTCCGTCGCTTGGATTGCCGCGACTGGGTTCCTCAAACTGCTCCTCGGTTGTTTCGCCATTCGCGCTCTTTTTCTGAATACTCGTCACCCGCTGACTCAAATGCACTCCGCCGTCGCTGTACCCGGGAGCGAATTCTGAATAGCTTTCGACCGTGCTCGTTTTTTCTCCCGCGGCGGTTTCGCCTTCTTTTGCAACGGTGCGTGAACGTTCCTGAAGCCTGCCATTCAAATCAGGCCGCGAAACGCGCTCTTCGGTAGTGCGGTCCTTGCCGCCAGTCCCGTTGGCCTTGATGGTCTTTTCGCTGACCTCGCTTACCTTCCAGCTGCCGTTGAGGTCCGGCTTGAGCGTTGTCTTCTTCACCGCGACGCTATCGTCGGCGCCGTGCGTCTTCACTTCCTGACTCTGTTCCGCCTGGCCGAATCCGCCATAGCTGTCTCGCTCATAAACCGTGCTCTTCGTCTCCTCTACGCCCGGCCTCACAGTCTTCGTGTCCGCCACTTCCCGGCGTATCACCTGTAGATGCCCGTTCAAGTCCGAAGCCGAAATCTTGTTCTCGGAACGAACGCCGCCCGCCGTCGCGCGCGATTCCTGTTCCGAAACACGCGACAGGGTTCTTTGCCCGCTCGGATTCCACTCATAGGTACGCACCACCGTCCGCGTAGTCGTAGCATCCACCTCGACCGTTTCCGTCTCAGTCTCCACCGCGGGCTGGTATCCTCCATCGGACCCAAGAAATTCCGTCCTCTGCTTATCAACCGTCCGATTTCCCGACTTCGTGTGACTCTCCGTAGTACGCGATGAATTGGCGTTCAGCGTCGCGTTCTCCGTAGTCTTCGTCCACGATTCGTCCGCGCCGCTCTGCTGCGAGCTTTGCGCCTGCACGCACACCGCGCTGCCAACACAAATGCCCGCGGCAATGATCGCTTTCAGCAAAAGTTTCGCGATGTCAGTCTTAACGTTTACGCTCTTCATCTTCGCAACTCCAGTACTTCGATGCTTCGCTTCATTGGATGCGTTCGCATCAAGCCAAGGTCATGCCGGATTTTACCGCGATGTGATGAAGGAAACACTCATCTTTGCTCCCATCAGGGCACGCCGCAAAAGGCGTCATTCCGAGCGAAGCGAGAAATCTCTCTTCGATGTGAGCCGCCCTTCAGCGTAGCAACCGCCAGCACCAAATCCCTCCCCCGCGCCAGCTTCTGCGCGACGGAATGTCAGAATCTCCAGTACAATCCCTCTACAGGGCATCGACCAAGCCTTTACAACTGTCCTGTTACGGAGCGGCGGCCAGGGCGTCCAACAGTCGTACGCCGAATCGAGGATCACTTGTTGCGTCACTCTTATTTCTTGGCGCTCTTCCTGTCGTTGACCCCTGCCGCCAACCTCGCTCAGAAAGTGCCCGTCGTCCACTCTCCAGCCTTCACAACCGTTCCAGAACTCAGCGCTGGATTCGATCTCCTGTACCGGCAGAAATTCGACGAAGCTCGTGAAACTTTCACCTTCTGGGAATCGCAAAATCCCCAAGAGCCTTTTGGTCAGGTAGCCATCGCCGCCAGCTATCTTTTTGAAGAGCTATCTCGCCAGGGAGTGCTCACCAGCGATTTTTTCATGAACGAAAAAAGATTCCTGCACGGCATCGAAGGCATTCCCGACCCGGAGCGCATGAGCCATTTTCGCGATGCCATCGCTCGCGCCTGCGAACTCGCTAACGCGCGCCTGAAAACAAATCCTAACGATGGCGATGCGCTTCTTGCGCTCACCTTGGCCGCTGGAATGGAGTCGGACGAGGAATCGATTCTCCTGAAAAAACATCTCGCCGGATTGAAAAGCATGAAAAAAGCCAATGGCTATGCGAAGGAATTGCTCACGCAGTATCCCGACGCCGCCGACGCCTACGTCGCCACCGGCATCGCAAATTACGTCATCGGTTCCCAGAGCGGCGGCACCCGCTTCGCGCTCTGGTTCGGTGGAATTCACGGCGACAAAAAGCTCGGTATGGAGCAAGTCTCCAAAACCGTCGAAAGCGGCCGCTACCTCCGCCCCTTCGCCAAGATTATCCTGGCCCTGGCAGCACGCCGCGAAAAGCAGGACGCCCTCGCGCAAAAATTGTTCCGCGAATTGACTGAACAATATCCCGATAACCAGCAATTCGCATCCGAATACGCCAAATCCAGATCCATCCCCTCCGGCGACTGATTCAGCGGGTGCCCCATCCTTGCGCCTTTGCTTTACGCAAGGGTGGGTATTCGTTTTGCCCGTCATTCCGAGCGAAGCGAGGAATCTCTCTTCGATGTAAGCCTCTCTCGCGTGTGTGGTCCTGCTGTTGATCTTCAGTTTCACAGCCAAGCGTTCTGATCACGCGACATCGCCTTGACACCAGTGCGCCGAATAGCTTCCATTTGTTATATAGAGTCACGGATTGTTATATAAAGTGACGGAGCGCAAATGCGAACCACGGTCATCAGTGTCCTCGGATTAGCGATGTTACTCAGCTCGGCATCACAACAGGAGCGGCCTCGCGAGCTGAAGGGTGCCGGACATTTGCTTGGCGAAACCGCTGAGCGCTTCTTTTCCGAAGATGCCGTCGGGCAACTGCTGATCGCGTGCCAGGCGAAGGACTGGAAAGCTGTAAAACAAATGGCAAAAGCCGTAGACCCCAGCTCCAAATCCACCGGCAAAGATATCTGTTCGAATGCGGCGCAAGTCAAACAGCAAGCTACCAGAGGGGCACGTCAGGAATACGGCGGCGGCGACGACAAAGCCATGAGGACGGATATATTCACTCTGGATGGAGGCCACTTGGTCCGCATTGATATGGTATTTAAGGTCTCGACCACCGACGTTGATGGATACCACCCGAAGTACTTTGCTGAACTTTTCGAAGGATTGCGCGAAGCCTATGGTGCACCGTCGAAAAGCTACATCGAACCGGTGCTCGATGCCTATGGCGTAAAATCTGACGCACACCGCGCTGAATGGATGGGCAAAGAGGATGTCATCACAATTATCGAACAGCCCGGCAGAAACGGTCGAACCCAAATAGTCGTGGAAACGCTCGCGGAACGCACCCGGGCAAAAAAAGCGCCCAAAACCGAGAATCCGCTTCAATAATTGGTGTACCCCCAGGTTCGCTTTGATCATTAAACGGAGGCGACCCGGAGGTCGCCCCGTTTTTTGCATTCTAGTTATTTAGTCGGTTCCGACAGAACTCTTCGAAGAGGTGTCAGTGTGCGATTTTTCCGCCAGCAGAATCGCCGCACGTGACACTGGAATGGTGAACACGTTGTCGGCAGTCTCGATCTTGCTGAGGAAGTGCTCGCCCCCCGCTGTTTCGAAGCTCACGTGAGACTTGCCGTCGTGACTGCTTTCCACTTCGCTTGGATGGACGATCACACCCGCACGATTTTCGAAGCTGCTGAAGATTAGGCCGTCCCATTTATCAGCTGACACGCGATTCACGCGGTATGTTCCCGCCGGAAGTGTTTTGCCGGCGACCACAAACTGGAACGGTATGGTCATAACGACTTGGTCTAAAACCTGGGCCTTGCCCGTAATGCCTAACCCGGCGAAACTGACTAGCGCTACTGCAACCCGCAAGCACAACTTTCTCATCATTTCTCCTTTGAACTCATTCGAGCCGTCATCAGAGGTAACTGCCGCGCTTGGGTTTTTATTCCGCGCATCTGTGTCAACAATCATCCTCAAAACGACTACATACAGTTCGACGCGCTCGCCTTTGTAGCTGTCACAATCCGCTTGTAAATGTTTTGTCCCCGCAAGGTGAAAATCCGCAGTTGCACAGCAGCGCATCAACGTTTGAGTTTGTCGGTTGTCCGCTTTGGCCGTCATTCCGAGCGCAGCGACTGAAGGTTCCGACCTTGTCGGAAGGAATCTCTCTACACTGTAAGCCCCGCCTCGGCGTTAACGGCGACCCATCCTTGCGCCTTTGTTTCACGCAAGGGTGGGTTTTTCGCTTTCAGGTTCTGCCCTACCGTTTGTCATCCCGAGCGGAGCCGAGGGATCTGCTTTTCCCGGTAAGCCGCCCCCTCGACGCACCAATCGAAGCAAGACCACACCGACGACCATCACCCCTTCCACAAATCCCAAAACAGCCTCACCGTACCCGGCCCATTCCCCGCGTAGTGATTATTCGCGTACGCATACACCTTCAAATCCCGCTTCATGAACTGCCGGAACAGTTCCACCCAATGCCCCAAATCGCGCGACCGGTCCACCACCGTCTTATCCCACATAGTCGTCCGCGTCTCGATCTCCTTGCGATTCCCCAGCCACCGCACATAAACAAAATCCGCCGTCACCAGGTCGCTCTTCCCCGTCATTTCCCACGGTCGCGGCAGAAAGCTAGTATCCGTCAGCGCCAGAGCCACATGATTTTCACTGAGCATCGCGCTCAGCGCCCCGTCGAGCAGCTTCATTCCGAATTTCAACCGCAATCTTCCAGCCTGTATCTCGCGTCTTCTTCAGAAACAATTCCAACCGCCGCACAAACTCATTCACGTCCCTGAAGTGTTTCCCGGTGGAATCTGGAAACCGGAAAGGTTTCCCCGTGAAGAAGGGGAACTGAAAAAGCACCGGCCCCAGCTTCTCGCCCAGCAACCCCATCCGCGATCTGAACTCTTCAAACTCCGCATCGCAGTCCTGCAGCACCTTTTCGTGCGTAATCACCTGCGGCACCTTCACCGCAAACACAAAATCCGCCGGAGTTTTTTCATACCAGTTCAATACCGTCGTTTCCGACGGTGTCGCATAAAACGTACTGTCAATCTCCACCGTACGAAATATTTTCGCGTAGTGAGCAAGATATCCCCGTGGCTGCATCCCTTTCGGATAAAACGAACCCGCCCATCCATCCGCGGTAAACGAAGAGGTTCCCAGATACAAATTCGCCGCCGAATACTCCCGCTGCAAGCCCAAGACGCCCAGCGCAGCAGCGCCCACATCGCCCAACTCCGGAACGCCCGGAGCGCTCAACTTTGAAGCGCCCACGTCGCCCGTCAACGCGGGGGCATCAGCCACCTTCCCCATCTCAAACAAAGTAGGCTCGCGATCAACTTTCCGTTTCACGCGTCGAGGCTACCAGATGCAATTCAACCATCGCAACGTCACCAGTCAGGCTAACGACGCGGAGCAGGCCGACGTTTTTTCCTCCGCGTTCGCTCCCGCGAACGCGTCGGCCTGCGCAGTCGAGGAATCTCTCTTCGATGCAAGCCGCTTCTCGACCTAGCAATCGAAGAGCGATCAGTTCGTCTTCGTCGCCTCAAGGGGGTTAGCCGTCAGAGTGAACGTGGAATGATTCAACAAGGGTATATTTGTTCGTTAGTTACACATCGGCGGTCCCAGAAGTAAAACTCCGAATCGGATTGCGCTTTCTTGCAAAGGGTGGGAACCTTTGCCTTAGTTACTTCCTGATCTTTGGCGGAAGCGTGTGGGAGTCGAACCCACCACTCGGCTCGCGAAGAGCCGAATCACCGGCTTTGAAGGCCGGGAGGATCACCGGACCCTTTGCGCCTCCGCCAAAAGTATACGGGCTACCCGCTAGTGCAAACAAACACGGCGGGTTTCCGGGTATCAGGGTTTGTACTTGCAAACCCTGAGTTGAGAAATCCTGTACCTGCAAACCCTGAACTAAAAACGCGGCCCTGTCCTTTTCCACCATCCCGCTTGCCCTCCAGTTCAGTAGAAACCGATTCTCCAAAGCGTCACTATCCAGGAGTTTTCCGGCGCTCCAAGAGCGCCACGAAACACGGAGCGGCTGGACCGTTTCCGAATAGCTCTTTGACAATCTGAGCATCCGACAAGGGTGCGAAGCCCTGCCTGTACCGGTTCCGATCGGGGAGCGAAGCGAAGGATCTCTCTTCTCCGCGACCCCCTGCTCCGATGTCCGCTTGCTCCGAGGTTTGTAGAGGCCGGTCTTAGACCGGCTCTTTTTGTCGTTCCGCACTCCCCCACAACTCCTTTAGTTACAACACTTATAAGACATCTTGTAAGTATCAATTCTAAAAAGCTTTAACCCGATTAGAATGAATACTTACAAAACCCACCCTTCTAACTTCTTTAGAATGAGTATTTACGTAAGGGGGGAAGGGGTGGGGGTCTTCTGGTGGCACAGCCATTCTTGGCTGTGCGCTAACTTGGCCCACACTAAAAACTCGTCAATTCGAGATAAATCGCCCCATATGTGAGCTCAATAGCTTCAATTCCGGCTCGAAGCAACCACCGCAGTCTGGTTAGTCCGGATCAACGCTGCCACCAGATCGAACAACGCCGGCGCCGTGCACACTTCGTAGTAGGAATGTTCCGAAGGGCTGCCCAGTTTCCCGTCCTGCAGCAATTCCCGTGCAGTACCTTTGCGCAGCACCAGCAGCTCCACCGTTTCGCCCATGGGCACTTCGCCATAAAACAGCGTCACGGTTTCTTTTCCCCACGGCAGGTCCAGCTTGGTCTCAATCGATTCCAGCGAAATTTCTTCGGAGAGTTTCTGGAAGCCTTCCTGATTCAGCTCGATTCCGTTGCGATTGTAGCGCACCAGAAATTCGTCCAGCTCCTCCGCCGAAGCTCCCTTCATCGCCTGCAGGAAATGGAACACGGAGAAATTGGATTTCTGGTCGGCAAGCATGCGGCGCGCCAGCTTGGTACAGCCAGACAAACGATCGGAAAGGTTGAGCGCTTTCGAAATCATGATGCGCGAATCGCCGTCGGTCCAATACGCCGGCGCATCGCCCTGGAACGCCACGCCAAGTCCAAGCTCCAGCGCCGGCAAATTGGATTGCACCGCGCCATCATTGTACGAGTTGCAAACGGAGAGAATCTGCCGCGAAAGGATGCAAGCTTTGGCCACCGGACGCGCGTACGCCCGGCTCGATTCCGTTTCAAAGATCGCAAGAATGATCGCATCGCCTTCGATGAAAACTTTTTTGGCGGAATATCGGTCCAGCAATTTTTTTACCGGCTCGTGCAGATTCAGGCTGAAATGAGAAGCCGGATTCAGCCCGCGCGAAAGCAAATCCTGCGTCATGCGCGTGGAACCGCGCACGTCGGCCTTGATAATCACGTGCGATACCACCGGATCGAGTTTCGGCTTGGCTTCTTCCGGCAGCACGCACTCGTACAAGCGATTGTTCAGCCGGGAAAGATCGCGCGCCTGCTCCGTCGAGACCAGGTTGATGCGCTCCATGCAGGTGGTCAGGTGGTCGGCATCGCGCAGCTCGCGCCGCAGCCGCAGAAAATCCACCGCGAAATGCAAAACGAGAGCTTCGGTTTCGTCATGCGAATAACGGCGAATTTTTCGCGAAAGTTCCTCGATGGGCTTGGCGGAAAGCTGTTTGGCATGAACCTGCTTCAGCACCTGCTCGACGCGCTTCAATTCGTCTTTGGAGACCAGCGCCTTGCGCAGCTGCTGCAAGTGCAAAGGCGGATGAAACTGCGCCGCAATCGCGCGAATCTCGTAACCGGCCAGAATGTGATACAGCACTTCGTGCTGTTCCAGCCGCTGCAGCAACTGCGAAAGCAGTTGCGCGCGCACGGAACGCAGCGACTCCGGCTCCGCGGCAGGATCGAACAGCCGCCGCGCATTTTGTGGGTCGTTCAAATAATCGCCCAGCCGCGAATTGTGATCTTTGAGAAAGAAATCCAGTTTCTGTTTCGCTGCTTCGATTTGCGGCCCGTATTCTTCCAGCTTGACCTGCTGATGCTTCAGCCGCAGCTCGATATCGTTCATCGAAGCTTTGGTATTGGCGGGATCGCTGGGCCCCAGAAATTTATTCAGGAAACTGTCGCCGCGGTCCAGCTTCTTGCGCAGCAATTCCCGCTGTCCTTCCAGGTTGGCGATTTCGTCGCGCATCGCCTGCGCCTGGTCCAGCATGGACTGGTAACCCTGCTGCGCTTCCACAAAATCCGCTTCGCGCGGAATCGCCACCCCGGCCTGCTGCAGAAATTCCTGAAACAGTTCGTCCATCGCTTCAAAGCGATCCGGGTCGCGCACATAATTTCCCAGCAGTACAAAGTGTTCCAGGAAATATGAATCGTCTTTGCCGCCGTCGAGAAAGATCAAGCGATTTTTCAAAAGGTCGTAGAGCGCGGCAAAATCGTCACCGAATAACGCGCGGCGCGCTTTGCAAACTACATTTTCTTCCGCATCCACCACCATCTGCGCGACTTGCTGGCCGACTGTGCGCAACACGCGACGCCGCGCTGATTGCAACTCGGAAAGTTTTGCTTTGATGACGTGGGCCTGCTGGCTGCGCTCAAAATGTTCGCCGCGCTGCCGAATCCATTCCTTGCCCTCGAGGATGAGATTGGCGAACTGATTGCCCAGTTCCTGGGTAAGGAATTTCAGAAGGGCCAGCCGGAACAGGATGTCGATCTCAATATTTTTCTGGTACTTGGCCTGCGTCACTGAAGATTGCAGCAAATCGGTCAGCAGCTTGCGAAATCCCGCTCCATCAATGGTCTTGGCGTTGCGCAATTCAATGCCGGAGATGAACGATCCCGCCGTGTGCTGGCGAATCAGTTCGAACAGGTAGTCGCGCGAAGCATGCACGAACTTCGGGCTGAGATAAACGTCGTGGTGAATGTTGTCCACGCCAATGGCCAGTGTGGCCATCGGGAGCGTGAGGTTATAGCTCGTCAGCTCGATGCGCGGAGCAGTCTCAGTAGCGGGAAATAGGGTTGCGTTATCCATCGCAGCCGCACAATGCGGCATTTTCCACGCTAGCAGCGCAGACCGCGGCGGGCAAGAAACCGGAAATTTAAGGTAGCGTGAGAGTTAGGATGCTTCAGAGCACAGTGATGCGACGCGAGTCGCCGCCTAAGTGCTCCAGCCGTATGCGCACCTCGGGCCACGGCGAAGGCAGCGGAAACCGCTCCGACCACTCGAGAATCACGATGGCCGGTTTGGCGAACAGGTCTTCCATACCCAACGTTTCGAAGTCGTGAAAGCTCTCGATGCGGTACAAGTCACCGTGAAAAACCGGCTGCCACTCACCGTAGGTGTGCAGCAGCGTAAAGGTCGGGCTGGTGACGTCCTCTTCGCTGGCGGCGCCGAGCCCGCTGACGATTCCTTTAGTCAGTGTAGTTTTGCCGCTGCCGAGGTCGCCGGAAAGCAGGACCAGGGTGGGTGGCTTCAGGCGGGAGGCAAATTCCCTGCCCCACGCCGTCGTCTCTTCCGCGGAGTGCGTGATGAACTCCTCAGCCACCGCGGCGAATCTCCTCGAGCAGTTCGAAGCGCGCATACGGCAAAGCCCGGGCCACGTCGCCAGCCAAAATGCCGGAAGGATCGGCGTCTTCGATTAACGTGTCCGCCGCCCGACCATGCAGCCATGCGCCAAGAGCTAGCACGCGCAGCCAATCTTGCGTGCCAAACTGCCCAGTGAGCGCGGCAAGAATTCCGGTGAGCACATC
Organism: uncultured Acidobacteriota bacterium; assembly: GCA_963732135.1. Taxonomy (GTDB): domain Bacteria; phylum Acidobacteriota; class Terriglobia; order Acidiferrales; family UBA7541; genus Acidiferrum. Next base: position 606,636 of record CAVSYC010000003.1, on the reverse strand, counting down.
CCCCGAGCCGCCTTTCGCCAATCCGGGATTGCCCGTCGTATTGATAAAAATCTGGCCGTCCGGCGAAGCGAGAATGGTGTGAAAGCCTTTTAGTAACACATGCGCGTTCCAGCGTTTTGCGGATTCCGTGGCGATTCGAATGCGATCTTTCTGGACATCCTTTGTCGTGATACCGAGTAGCCGCGCCATTTCGCCGGGGTGCGGGGTGATCGCCAGAAATTGCGATTTGCGCTCACGTAACTCGTCGCCGTTCGAAGCGAAAGCGTTGAGGCCGTCGGCGTCGAGGATCGTTGGCAGCGTGGCTTCCTTGACTAGCGTTCGAATGAATTTCTGTGTGCCCGGCTCCTGGCCGAGCCCGGGACCGATTCCTAGAACAGTTTTGCCTTTGACGATTTTTGCAAAAGCCGCGTCGTCAAGATTTTCAATCGCGATAGAGCCATCAGCGTGCATCGGAAGCGGCTCGGTCATGTATTCGGGTTGATTCGACGCGACGACGGATTGAATGGATTCAGGCGTCGCGATGGTCACCAGCCCCGCGCCGGCCTTGAGCGCACCGGTTCCGGCGAGTACCGCCGCTCCGGATTTGCCCGCCGACCCGGCTATTACGACGATATGTCCGTATAGCCCTTTGTTCGAATCGGCCGGGCGAATCAGAGGAAGCTTTGCGAATTCGTCAGGCCCACTCCAACGGAGATTGCTTTTGCCCAGTTCGTCGATCAGTGCGGACGGCGAGCCAATCGCGCGAACGTTAAGGCTGCCGCAGCATGAGGCCTCGTTCGAAATGAGTTGCCCTATTTTGGGCGCGCTGAAAGTGACGGTGTGATGAGCGCGAAGCACCGGGCCTTCCGCCGGCTCGCCATCGGAAGACATGCCGGAAGGAATGTCCACAGCGACGATCAGCGCTGGAGTCGCAGATGTTGCGTTCTGCGAAAATGTATTCGAGAGATCGATGGTCCGTGCTATGTAGCCAGTCGCACCGCCGCGCAGTCCAGTCCCGAGGAGTGCGTCGAGAATCACATCGGAAGCTGCGATTCGCGCCCACGCGCTCTGCAATGCTGCTTCGTTTTCGATGAAAAGAGTTTCACCGCCGTTTTCCCGCCAACGCTGGAAATTCAGCGCCGCATCTCCCTTTAATTCCGAAGGCGCACCAAATAACAAAACGAAAGTATGACGAATTTCCGGGCGCAAATAGCGCGCAGCGACAAATCCGTCGCCGCCGTTGTTGCCCTTCCCGCAAAGCACTACCGCCGAACGAACGGGCGACTGAAATTGCAGTGAAGCCTCATGCAGGACAAAGTCGGCCACGCTTTTTCCGGCATTCTCCATCAGTTGCGTTCCGGAAATTCCCAAGCGTTCAGTCGTGAGCCGGTCCACTTCGCGCATTTCGGCTGCGGTGAGAGCTTTCATAGAGGCAGGTCTTCGAAAGAAATCAGAGCATCCAGCCGCCGCTGACGTTCACCACTTGTCCGGTCACGTATTCCGCTTCTTCCGAAGCGAAAAACGCCACCGAAGCTGCGACGTCATCAACGGTAGGAGGACGGCCGATGGGAAACCGCGCGTCCTTGATGCGGCGCGCTTCATCGAGACTCAATTCTTTTTCATCGATGCTGGAGGGATTCACGACATTCACGGTGATTCCGTTTTTTGCTTCTTCCAGCGCCAGCGAACGAGAGAGCGCCACCACTGCAGCTTTTGCCGAAGCGTACGCGGAAATTTTCGCCTGACCGAAAGCGCGCTCGGCTCCGACGGCGCCAAGATTAATGATGCGTCCCCAGCGGCCTTTACGCATGTGCGGCAGAGTGGCTCGGCTCATAAACACAACGCTCATCAGATTCGAAGCAAAAATATCCTGCCAATCTTCCAAAGAGCTTTCAGCCAGTGTGCCCCAGCGGAAATCGCCCACATTGTTCACGAGAATGTCCAGGCGCCCGAAGCGATCAGTGACAGTATTGACGAATTGCTCGGAGCGCTCCGCAGTGGTGATATCGGCTTCGACGGCAACGCAATCGGCTCCGATGGCCTGCAACTGCCGCAAAGTATTTTGCGCGACGTTTTTGTTCGAACGGTAGCCAATGGCAACGCGCGCGCCCTCTTTCGCCAGGCGGAGGGCAATTCCCCGTCCAATGCCACGCGTTCCGCCCGTAATCAACGCAACCCGGTTGCGCAGAGCCATTCAAGTCCTCATTTCAAAGAAGCTGGAGTTTTGTAAGTATAGCCCAGCCACGCAACCAGAACTAAATTCATCAGTGCAGTCGCGCAAGAATCCGGGTGTCGTCGGATGTCTTCAGGACTTCTTAGCAGCTTCCTTCTGCATTTTGTCAACTTTCGCAGCGACGCCGTTGAAGATATCGAAGATGTCTATTTGTCCGCCACGCTCAATGCGCTTTGAGATCATCGTCATCGGATACAGAATTATCGAGGTGCCGGGCAATTGTACCGCGGGATCGCGACCATCTTTGTCTTCTACCATTACCCATTCCATTTTCATTTCCTGCACGAACGCATCGCCGAGGACAATTCCCAGGCATTGCAGTTCATACGTTTGGCTCGGCTTGAACGCTTTCGCGTCGAGTATGGCTCGGATCGTCCCTGGTTTTCCAACACCCGTCCGATATTTCCTCCGGGAGTTTTCGTCCGCGAGAAACTTTTCGACCACCGCTCTTTGATCTTGGCGCCGGTTCAAATCCGATTCGGTTGGCTTCGTGATTTTTTGTGGCGAATCATTTTTCATCTGCGTTTCAGCCCATGGAAGACTATGATGAAGCGGTAACAGGATTAGGCCGATCCAAATCAGTACACCAACTATGAAACTGCTCATCGCAAACCTCGCCCCGCCACGATACCGAAAGTCGCGGCGGCACGCTGGCGCCCCGCAAAAGGCCCAGAATAGCTCAATGCAACCGCGCCACGATCACCGTCATGTCGTCGGCTTGCTCCGCGGTGCCGGCCCACTCATCGGCGGCCTGCATCATGCCCTGCGCAATTACGCTGGGCGAAGAACCATTCAGACGAATCGCGGCATCGCGCAAACGTTGGATGCCGAACTCCTCGCCATAGACATTTTCTGGTTCCACCAAACCGTCGCTGTAGCCAACCAGGATGGCATCGGGCGGAACGATCTCCGAGCCTTCGACGAACGGATATTCTTCGATGACGCCAAGGACCATTCCGCCCTTGTCGAGATAGACGGCATGGTCGCCGCAGATGCAGAAAGCCGGCAAATGCCCGGCGTTGGTGTAACGAAGCACCCGCGTTGCGCTGTCATATACCGCGACGAAAAAAGTCGCGAAACGATCATCACCGGTGTTGCGCACCAAATGCAGATTCAACCGGTCCACCAGCTCGGCAGTGCTCATGGAATCGCTTCCCGGAGCGAGCAATTGACTGCGCAATGCCGCCTGCAAGCTGGCCATCAGCAACGCTGCGGAAATTCCCTTGCCTGAGATGTCCGCAATGGCAATGGCGATGCGCGTCGGACTTAGCTGAATAAAGTCGTAGTAATCGCCACTGACGGTGCGCGCCGCTTTGCAGATAGCTTCGATCTGTACGCCCGGCACCGACGGCATGCGTTGCGGAAACAACTGATTTTGTACTTCGCGGGCGATGGACAGTTCGTTTTCCAGGCGCTGACGGTGGCGTTGTTCTTCGATCAGGCTGCTGATGGAGCCGGTCATCAGATTAAACGACTCGCCCAGAATGCCCAGCTGATCGCGCCGCTCGATTTTCACCCGGTGAGTTAAGTCACCGGTCTGAACCAGTTGTGTAGCGCGATAAAGTTCATCCACTGCGCCGGTGATGGCGCGCGTCAGCACGACTCCGGTGACCAAGGCCACGATTTCGATGAGCAGCAGAAATACGGCGATCAATTCGAAGCCAAAGACGGTGCTGCTGCTGAACTCTCCGAGCGAACTGAAGATGCGGCTGTTCAACACCGAAGGGCGAGCGGAAAAGGACGCAAAGACCGGTTGTTTTTCTCCGGCCTTCTCACCGGATTCCAGATAGGTGGCATCCAGCTTGGAAAAACCCTCGATCACCGGATCGAACCAGTAATTTGGCCCCTGTAGGAGACGATGGCGGGTAGCGATGCGATTCAAGAACCGATAACGGACGTTGCCAAGCTGGATGGTATTGGTTGAGTCATTTCCGTCGGCACGCTGCAGGGCGGTAACTTGAATCGGCCCGAGACCTGGCGCGACCGTTTCGAGAAATTCCGGCGTCACGCGCAAACTCAATTCCACCAGATTTCTGCCGCGCGGCGAATCAACTTCGCGCATCGCAATCAAGTGTGTCTGTCCGCTGGACTGGACAATCCCGGTAAAGTCTTTTGCATTTGGCCCGGCGATGCGCTGCAGCCGTCGCGGGTCGGCGTGAAACTCGACTTTTAGCCCGGGCAGTTCATTCGAATAAGCCATCTGGATTTGCGCATTCAGCGCTTCTTCCACCACTTTGTCATTGATCGAGCCTGGCAGAGTTTTTTCGGCGGAAGCAATGCTCGCAGCCGAGTCCGCCATACGGCCCAGGCGGCCGTGAATATCTTCGAATAGGAGGTAACCGCCGAGCTGCGAATAGAGTACTTGTCCGGCGAGGATGGCCAGAGTCAGCAGAAGTAGCACGGGAACGACCGCGATGAAGAGATACGCGACGATCAGGCGATTGCGCAGGCTCCACAGGAGGCGATTCCGCCACCAGGAGATGGTGCGAAACAAAAGATATCCTGCGCTAAGGAGTCCGACGAATTTTGCGAAGCTATAGACACCACCGGGCGGACCGAAAAGGGCGGCGAGCAGGCCCAGCAATGTCAGAACGATTGCCGCGATGTCCGGCCGGGAAAGACGCCGCCAGAGATTTGAGAGGTTGGCGCGTATCGGAGTCATGAGGGGACGCACCAAGAGAATACCTTACCGGATGCGGCGAGGCGAAATGCAGGGGCGGAGCCTTGTCCTGAGCCTGGTCGAAAGAATGCAGCGTCCAGCTTGCCGGACGCTAGCATCAATCTGTTTTCTTTCTCAGGATGGCAGCCGGTTACGAACTTTGCTGTGCTTCACGCTGTAGGTGAAATAAATCACCAGGCCAATGGCGAGCCAAACGAAGAGTCGCACGATGGTCAACAGATTGAGACTGGCAATCAGGGCGAGCGAAATAAGCATCCCCATGATCGGCACGAAGGGAACCCACGGAGTCTTGAAAGGGCGATTGAGTTCTGGCCGCCGCACGCGCATAACCCAAACACCGGCGCAGACGATGACGAAGGCAAACAAGGTGCCGATGCTCACGAGCTGGCCGAGGGTGCCAATCGGTACCAGCGATCCCACGATGGCAACGAGCACGCCAACAATGGCGGTGGACTTCCACGGCGTGCGAAAACGCGGGTGGATTTCGCCGGCCCATTCCCACAATAAGCCGTCATGGGCCATGGAATAAAAAACGCGGGATTGGCCAAGCAGCATGACTAGCATTACGGTACTAAGCCCAGCAAGCGCCCCAGCATTGATCACGTAGCTTCCCCACCGGACACCGGTCTCGCGAATGGCTAGCGAGACAGGAGCGCCGATATTCAAGCGCGAATAATGCACGGTTGCTGTCAGCAGTCCGGATACGACGAGATAGAGGATGGTACATACGATAAGTGAGCCCAACAGGCCGATGGGCATGTCCTTTTGCGGATTGCGCGCCTCTTGCGCCGCGGTTGAAACAGCGTCAAACCCGATGTAAGCGAAGAACACCACGCTTGCACCACGCATCACACCAGACCAGCCAAAAGAGCCAAAGCTTCCGGTATTGGGCGGAAGAAAGACCTTCCAATTTTCATGAGCGATATGCGGATTCTTCAGAACGAATGGAAGGGCCACGGCAATGAACGTAAGCACGGCGGCCAACTTGACAAAAACAACAGCGGAGTTGAAATTCGCCGATTCCTTAATGCCAATGATAAGAATGGCGGTAACTCCGAGGATGGCAAGGAAAGCAACCAAATTGAAGGAAGCGGTGGCGTGCGGCAATGGGGCCAGTTGCTCGGGCGTCAGGCCCAAAGAACTTATTGGCGCCCATCGGCCCTGATACTGGGCCCATTGCGCGCCCGGCACATCGCAGATCTGCGGCGGCAAGCTGATGCCATAGTCTTGCAGAAATGCCACCAACGTGCTGCTCCAGCCGCTGGCGACCGTCGCCGCGCCAAACGCGTATTCCAGAATTAAATCCCATCCGATGATCCAGGCAACGAGTTCTCCAAGAGTGGCATAGCCATACGTGTATGCGGAGCCGGCAATCGGAATCATTGATGCAAATTCCGCGTAGCAAAGACCGGCAAACACGCAGCCAGTTCCGGCAAGAACGTACGAGAGCATGATCGCGGGTCCCGCATACAGCGAAGCCGCCGAGCCGGTCAGTACGAAAATGCCCGCGCCAATGATCGCCCCGATTCCAAGTGTCACCAGATTTACCGGGCCAAGAGCGCGTTTAAGGCTGTGCTCGCCAGTGTCCGACGCCTCTTTCATCAAGGTGTCGAGGGACTTTGTCGCGAACAAGGGGTTGCCCATGCAACTCCTCCTTTTTCAGGTGGAATACTGGCTACATTAAGCTCAGCTGCCAAATTGGACTTGCCCATTGTAGGGGCACGCCCCGATTTGCCCTACAACAAATTTTCTAAGCAGTGATTTTTGTTTTAACGCTTTGCCGTGACCACAGCCAGTAAACCGGCAGCCCCAACAATACGATGACCAGGCTCCAGCCGGCTGTCTCGGTTCTGTAAAACAACAAAACAAACAAAATGACCGAGGCCGCGATGACGTACAACGCCGGCACCACCGGATATCCGAACGCTTTATAGGGGCGCTCCAGCTCCGGCCGCTTTTTGCGAAGCACAAATACGCTGACGATGGTCAACACATAGAACATCAATGCGGCAAAGACGACGTAGTCCAGCAAATTGCTGTAGAGATTGCCGTAGGTTATCGCTCCGGCGGCGTCCACGCGCTTGGTTCGTAACAAGATTAGTACGACAATCCAGACACCTTGATAGATGAGCGCAGTTCCTGGCACGCCTTTGGTATTCAATTTTCCCGTAGCGCGAAAGAACAGCCCGTCTTTTGCCATGGCGTAGGCGACGCGGGAGCCGGCCAGAATCAGGCCGTTATTGCAGCCAAACGTGGAAATGATGATCGCTCCGGCCATCAGCGACGCGCCGATGGGGCCAAAAATGGCGTTCAACGCCGCCGTTGCTACGCGGTCGTCGGGCGCATTTTGAATCTGCGACAGTGGCAGCGCGAAGAGATACGCCAGATTCGCCAGGCAATACAGAGTGATAACGATGATGGTGCCAAGCGCCATCGATAGCGCGACATCGCGTTTCGGATTTTTCACTTCAGCGGCGGTGAAACCGATGTTGTTCCAGGCATCGGCGGAAAAAAGCGAGCCGACCTGGGAAACTCCGAAGGCTACTAGCAATCCGAAAAAGCCGCTGGCCGCCGTGAGCGTGGGAAACCATGCCATAAAGAAGTTCGCTCCCGGTTCGATGGGAACCGCGTTGCGAACGGTCCAGAAATTGGAAAAATTGTCGGTGATCGCGGCGTGATTTCTGCCGATAAATACACCGATCAGAATGAGCCCGAGCAGGGAAAGCGTCTTGGCGGAGGTAAAAATGTTTTGGATCAGCTTGCCCAGCCGCACGCCGAGCGTGTTCAGAAAAGTGATTAGCATAATCATCAGAATGGCCACGAATTGCTGAATGGAGAGGCTGATGGCCAGTTTCGAGCCGAGCGAAATCGGATGAATAATCCAGGCATTCGGCGAAATCGCAGGGAACAACACGCCGAGATATCTTGCGAAACCGACCGCTACAGCCGCTATCGTTCCCGTTTGAATTACGAGGAATAACGTCCAGCCGTAAAGAAATCCCCACAGCGGCGAATAGGCTTCGCGTAAATAAACGTACTGACCGCCCGCGTGAGGAAACAGCGCGGCGAGTTCGCCGTAAGCGAGTGCGGCCGAAATTGTGAGCAGGCCGGTGACGATCCACGTCAAGAGCAGTCCGCCCGGTGAACCGGTCACGCGGGAAATGTCGGCGGCGACGATGAAAATTCCAGAGCCGATCATCGAGCCGACCACGATCATCGTGCCGTCAAACAATCCGATGGCGCGTACGAATCCTGGTTCGTCTTTCTTGGAATGGTCCAATACCGCAGGGCGGGCAATTTCAGCCATAGATGAGTCGCCTCACTTCTCCGCGGGCTGTGCCGCGGCCGGAATCAACTGTAAATATTGGCGCACGCGATCGGAAGGATTTTTTGCCTTTAGTATGTCGCTGATCACGGCGACGCTGTCTGCGCCCGCGTCGATCACCTCACGCGCGCGCTCCAGCGTGATGCCGCCTATGGCCACGATCGGCTTCGTCGTTAACTTTCTGGCCTTACGGATGAAATCGACTCCGACGACGGGATCGGGGTTGTGCTTCCCGGTGGTGGAAAAAATTGGACCCACCGCGATGTAATCGGCGCTGGATTCTACAGCCGCCGCAAATTGCGGCAAATTGTGCGTGGACAGGCCGATCAGGCTGTCCGCTCTAACGACTTCGCGCGCTGCTGCGACACTCAAATCATCCTGGCCCAAGTGGACGCCGCTCGCTCCGGCCAGGCGCGAAATGTCCGCTCGATCGTTCACCATAAATGCGCCGCCGTGCTGGCGCACCGTCATACACAACGCCTGCGAAGCGTGCAGTAACTCGCGCGACGACGATGTTTTATTGCGATATTGAAACAGGCGGGAGCCTGCATCGAGCAGCTTTTTCGTCAATTCGATTGGATCGGAAGGCAGCAACGCTGCGTCTAGTATCACGTAGAGCGGCGGCAGTGCAAGGCGATTCGCCATTTACTTTTTGGATTTTGTGGAGTGGCCGGCGCCGTTTCCTGCGAACAGCCGGTCGATGAAGTGGGTGTCGAAGCGGCCCGCGGCGAAGTCCGGATCGGCCAGGATGCGGCGGTGCAACGGGATGGAAGTCTTGATGCCTTCGATTACGAACATTTCCAGAGCGCGCTTCATGCGGCCAATGGCCTCGGCGCGGTCGCGGCCTTTTACAATCAGCTTGGCGATCATCGAATCGTAGTAGGGAGGAATCACCGCGTCGGCATAGGCCGCTGAGTCCACGCGAACACCGGTGCCGCCGGGCGCCTGAAAGGTTGTGATGCGTCCGGCGGAGGGAACAAACGTCTCCGGGTCTTCCGCGTTAATGCGGCATTCGATGGCGTGTCCACTGAAATGAATTTCACCGACCGCGTCATCCAGTTTTTCGCCTGCCGCGATTCGAATCTGAGCCTTGATTAGATCAGCTCCGGTAACAAACTCGGTCACCGGGTGCTCGACCTGGATTCGCGTATTCATCTCGATAAAATAAATCGAGCCGTCCTGGTCCATCAGGAATTCGACGGTGCCGGCGTTCGTGTAGCCGACCTTTTGCAGCGCTTTGACTACTTTCGCGCCCATTTCCTTGCGGACTTTCGGATCTAAAACCGGCGAGGGCGATTCTTCAATTAACTTTTGATGGCGCCGCTGAATCGAGCATTCGCGTTCGCCAAGATGAATGATTTTGCCATGCTGATCACCCAAAACCTGAAACTCAATGTGCCGCGGATTTTCGATAAAGCGCTCGGCGTAAACATCGGGAGTGCCAAACGCCTGTTGCGCTTCGCTGCGCGCGGTTTCGTACGCCGCCAAAAGTTCGTCCTGCTTGCGCACCACGCGCATGCCGCGGCCGCCACCGCCCGCCACTGCTTTCAAAATCAACGGGTAGCCGATTTTTGCGGCTTCCTTGGCAAGCTGTTCTTCGCCTTCGATGGAGCCGTCGCTTCCGGGTATGGTGGGTAGTCCCGCGCTTTTCACTTCGCGACGCGCGCGGTCCTTTTCCCCCATCATCTCGATAATTTCGGGCCGGGGACCGATGAAGGTGATTTCAGAAGCTTCGCAAACCTTTGCGAAATTGGCGTTCTCGGAAAGAAATCCGTAGCCGGGATGAATCGCGTCAACGTTGGTAATCTCAGCCGCGCTGATCACATGGGGAATGTTCAGATAACTTTCGCTGCTGCGCGGCGGGCCAATGCACACCGCTTCGTCCGCAAACCGCACATGCAATGAGTTCCGATCCGCCTCCGAATACACGGCAACGGTGGCGATTCCCAGTTCCTTGCAGGCGCAAATAACTCGCAGGGCGATTTCCCCGCGATTCGCTACCAGAATTTTGTTGAACATAGAGGTGGCAGCCTACTTCTTGCGGCTCGGACGGATTCCAAACAACGGCTGGCCGTATTCCACCGGCTGCCCATTCTCGACGAAAATCCGCAGCACTTCCCCGCTGCTGTCGGACTCAATCTCATTCATTAACTTCATGGCCTCAACGATGCACAACGTTTCCCCATCTTCCACATAAGCGCCAATCTTCACAAACGGCTCGGCACCCGGGCTTGGCGAACCATAAAACGTGCCGACAATCGGCGACTTGACCAGGTGCAAGTCTTCCGTGGACCTGGGCTCAGGAGCGGAGGGGGCGGTCGCGGCAGCCGATCCAGTTGACGAGGAGGACGCGCCAGCTACGATGATTTCCGGGAGGACTGTTGATCTGGCAGCCGTCAATACGGTTCCGGTCGAAGGCTTCTTCAATCTTATGCGCAGGTCTCCACGCGAATATTCGAATTCCTCCAGATTGTGCTCCGCCATGGTTTTCAGGAGCTGTTCAATCTGATCGATGTCCGGGCCCGCAGACGAACCGCCGCCACTCGACTTCACACCCTGTTTGCGTTTCATTTTCACCTCAGGGTTTGTAAAATAAACCCTGAACCCGTTTCATCTCAGGGCCTGTGGAACAAACCCCGGCACCGCTTCACCTCAGGGTTTGCAGAACAATCCCTGCAACCGCCGTTTTGTCTTAGAGCTCTATGAAATCCCGCGAGGCGCGGGTCAAAACTTCGTTACGCCCTTGCTGCACCGAGACGTCGTCTTCAATCCGAATACCGCCTACACCGGCAATATACACACCCGGTTCTATCGTAACCACGTTTCCCAAGGCAAGCTGTGTTTTTTGGCCCTTCGCCAGCCGCGGGTCTTCATGAACTTCCAATCCCAAGCCATGACCGGTGCTATGAACGAAATACTGGTCCAACCGGTAGGCTGCCAGCACCCCTCTGGCCGCCGCGTCTACTTCGCCACTGCTTTTGCCTGGCGCGATGGCCTGAATAGCCGCCGCCTGCGCTTCCAACACCGCCTGGTACCACAAACGTATCCTTGCGGGAGCCTTCCCCACATAGACAGTTCGCGTGATGTCGCTGCAGTATTTTCCAAGTATAGCACCCAGGTCTAGCACCACCAACTCATTTTTCCTCAAGCGTTTAGCGGTAGGCCGGGCATGCGGCAAGGCTGCGCGCGCGCCGAAAGCCACGATGCTTTCAAAGGCCGCGCCGGACGCTCCTCTTTTGCGCATCTGGTATTCAATCTCGGCCGCAACCTCAAATTCCCGGACGCCCGGCTTCAACAGCCCGATCGCGTATTGGACAACCTCGCTCGCCAGAATGGCTGCCTTTCGCATTTGCGCCAGTTCTGCCACGTCTTTGCGCGCGCGGAGACTCGCAACCAGTCCGCCAGCTTCCTTAAGTTGCGTCGCTTTCCCCACCGCCTTCTTAAGCAGGTGAGACTGCCCGACCGTCACCTGATTGGGATCGAATCCGACTCTTCGCACGCGCTGACTCTCAAGAAATTCGCCACACGAACGGTATAGCCCTTCCCTCTGTTCAACCACAGTCACGCCGCGCGACTCCTCCGCAGCTTGCACCGTGAATCGTCCATCCGTCACCAAAGTGGCCTGCCGCAGCCCAACGATCAGTGCTCCCGCCTCTCCGGTGAACCCGCTCAGGTAATACCAGTCCGCTGGATTGGCAACGAGCAGTGCATCCAGTGAGTTTTTGCGAAGCAACTTTTGCAGTTCGTGGATTCGGTGGAGGTATGAATTCGCCATAAAAGTTTGGGGAGGCCCGAACCTTCCAGGGTTTGTGCTGCAAACCCTGGACTGCCCAAGTCTCCCCGATTTCGATGATAGTTGAAAATGCTTGAAGTTTCGAGTGTTGCCAGCCCCGGTATCAGCCCGGGATGATGCGTGGCGTCAGGAAGAACAGCAATTCCTGCGACGTCACGTTAACGTTGGAGCGTTTGAAGAGATTGCCAATCACCGGCAAGCTGCCCACGATCGGAGTTTGATTGATGGTCACGTTCTGTTGGGTAATGATCACGCCGCCGATCACCACAGTGCCGCCATCGGAGACCAAGACCTTGGTTTCCGCCGATTCTGTATCCAACGCGGGAATGCCCGTAATTCGCGCGATGCCGTTGTCCACGCTGGTGTTTTCAACGACCACGTCCATAAATACCGTGCCCTCGGCCGTGATTTGCGGCGTAACTTCGAGCTTGAGCACCGCGTCGATGTACTGCACGGAAACCGTGTTGTTGATCGTGGTCTGAATTGGGATTTTTGTACCCTGCTTGACCGTCGCTTTTTCGTTGTTTTGCGTCACGATGCGCGGCTTGGAAAGCAGTTTGCCCACGCCCTTGGATTCGGCTGCGGTGATGAAGAAGTCCACCGCAAAATTCGGCGAACGATGCGAGAAGCCGAAACCGGACGTTGGCGACCCCGCGGCAAAGTTCGTCTGCAGCGGCAAACCGGTCGATACACCGTTGCCTGAAGTCCCGCCGCCCGGGAAGGTTATCGGGTTCTGAGGGATTCCGCTGCCGGGAACGATGCCGCTTCCGCCGACCGATGGCGAACCGGAGAACAAAGACCGCCCGCCGGTGGTGGTGCCGGCAAAACCAAGTTCGGTGCCGATGTCCTGCGCGAAGGAGCGGTTCGCGGAAACCACCCGCGCCTCGATCTCAACCTGCTGCGATTTGCGATCCAGCTGGTGAATCAGGTTGTCAATGATCGGGATGGTGATCGGAATGTCCCTGATAATCAACTGGTTGGAGCGGTCATCCGCAAGAATATCGCCCTTGGCCGAAAGGAATCTCTTAAGGGTCGGCATCAGAGTCGTGGCTTTAGCATAGCTCAGTACTCGAGTCACCGTGACGGAGGGCGTGGCATCGTTCTGAGCGCGTAGCAGTTCGCGAACCGAATCCGCCTCCTTCTTCATGGTCTCTCGGGTGGCGATGCGCAGCACGTTGCCATGCAGTTCTTTATCCAGTCCGTTGTTCTGCAGGACGATATCCAACGCCTGATCCCACGGGACCTCGTCCAATACGATCGTCAGGTTTCCCTTGACCGCGGGGTCCAGAACGACGTTCAGTCCGCTGATTTCGTGAATCAACCGGAAGAAGTCGCGCAGGTCCACGTCCTTCAGGTTCACCGAAATTGGTTCGCCGGTATATTTACTCGGCGCCGCCACCGGCGTCGCTTGTGTGCTCTGCTGGGCGGCTGGCGCCAGCGTCGCGGCAGCGTTGCTAGCCTGCTGTACCGCTTGCTGCGTGGCCTGTTGCACGGGAGATTCTTCGGGCCGCGCTGGCCGATTGTTTTCGTCAAAGAAACCGAGACCGGCGCTGCGATTGGTCAATTCGTTGGGCAGCGAGAATCGCGGCGCAGCAATGTTCAGCAACGAAGCCTGGCGATGTTCCGCGCCGCGTGGTGCGGCATCCGCATAACGGAAAACCGGTTTCGCCTCGGTCACGGAAGCGGTCGTCTGGCTGAGCGTGTTGTCGATCGGTGCGTCGGCCGGAGAATCGAAATAAATTACAAGTGTATTGCCATCGCGCCCGATCTCATAAGGGGCTGCGGCAGTCAGGTCAACCACGACGCGGGCCACTCCCGGACGGTACTGTCCAAGGCGCACTTCGCGCACCGGAGCCGAAACGCCCGGAATGATCATCTTCTGCACTGCCATCCGGGTGTCTGCGAAGTCCAGCACCAGACGGTCGGGACTGTGCAGGCGCACCGCATGCGCTTCCAGGCGGCCTTCGCCTTCCACTCGCACGCTTGCCCGTTGCGAGGCCTGCATCACTGCCACGCTTGAGATCACCGCAGGGGTCGCCGTCGCTCCCGCGGGTACCTGGGACTGTGCCAGCATAGGCGCCGTGCCGAACGCCAGGCTTGCAAGGATCAGGCAGCCATTCCGTACGGCCGGCCAATTCGTCTTCATTGCTGTTCTCCTGCACTCGAATAAAGTCTCTTGTTTACTTCCCGCTCGACAGGCTTGCCGAACGCGTCCTTGCCTTCTTCATGGAAGGTCACGCCTTCCATCGAAATTTTGTCCACTTTGCCGTCATACAACTGGTCGCCTTCGCGCAGGAAATACGTGCGATTCTGCGGATTGGCCACGACGGCGATCATGCCATTCGCGGACTTCACGACGCCGTCCAGACGCAGCGTGCCGACCTGCAGGCCCGCTTTGCCGGGAGGGAGATTTTTCGCCAAGGCGTCCTGTGCCTGCTTGCGTCCGATCAGCGATTCGAAAGGATCGCGCCGCGCTATTTTTTGTTCGCTTTCGGCCGGTTTCTTGCTGGAGACCGCTCGCAATGCCGGTGCCGGAGTCTTTGCGGGTTTTTTCGCCGCCGATTTGGCCGCTGTTTTTGCCGTCGCCTGTGCAGCCGGTTTAGCGGCTGGCTTGCCGGTTGTGGTGGTCGCTGGCGCTGTTTGCGCAAACGCTGCGGGCACGCCCGACAGCGCAATCCCAACCAGCAAGGTCATGAGTGGTTTCATCAGAGCACGCATAGTTTGTTCATTCCCGCTCAAGGTTTTGCTCCCGGTTTGGCAGCTCCCGTGGCTGGTGCCACGTCTCCCGGTTTCGTAAAGTAAGTCGTCGCCGTGAAAATTCCGCTAACCGTGCTTCCCGGCCGCAAGGTGTAGTGCCCGCCTCGGGCTTTTTCCGGATCGGCGAATTCCAGATCGCCGACATTGATGATTCGCGACAGGCGGCTCAATCTGCCGAAAAAGTCCAGCACGTTGAAGTACGGGCCATCTGCCTGCACTTCGAAGGGCATCTCGTAGTAATTGTTGTCCTTCGGCACCACCGCTTTAGCTTTCAATTGGCGAATGGAAACGTTGGACTCGGCTGCGGCGCCCTGCAGCAAACGGATGAACTCGTCGGTTTCTTTCTCTTCAGGAACGATCGTTTTCAGCGTGTCCAGTTGTTTGTTCAGCGCGTCCATCTGCTGTTTCAGCTCGCCAAACCGCTGCTTGTACACCTGCAGTTGCGTTACTTCCTGATTCAGCGCGGTTCGCGTCGCGATGGCCTTGTCCACCTGGTCTTTTTCCTGTGCTACCGGAGAGAACGGAAGATAAATTCCGACCAGCACCAGCACCACCGCGATCGCCGCAGCCACCAGGCCCTGCATGATCACCGACATGTCCCTCAATGGATTGGCCATTGCGATCTCCTAGCCCTTCTTCGCAGGCGCGGGATTCGGCGCCGGAGTACTCGCCGGCTTGGCTTGCGGGCCGGTCGAGCTGATTTCCGCGTTCAGCTTGAACGTAAACGTTTCCACGCTCTTGTTGTCGGTCTGCTTGGTTTCATCGATTTCCACTTTTTGGAAATAGCCGGAGCGCTTCATCGCGGTGATGAAATTGGCAACGGAGTTGATGGAAGCCGAAGATCCCTCGATCGCCAGCGTATTACCCTTGCGGGTCATGTTGGTCAGCCAGAGATTTTCCGTACGGGAAACCGTGTTGGCCACCATATCGAGCAGTTCCTGGCCGCCGGTGCGGTCGCGTTGCAGCTTTTCGATGGTGTCCACGCGAACCTGCAAAATGGCTTTCTGCTTGTCGAACGTTTCGACCTGCTGCTTGATCTGCTGCAATTCCGTCTTTTGCGCGGTCAGCTGCTTGATGCGGTTGTTTTCCTGATTCAACTGGCTCTGCCAGGAAAAGTAGATATACCCAAGCACCAGGCCGCCGAGCACCACTCCTGCCCCGATGAAAACCGCGGGCAATGCTGCGCCGGTATCCACTGGCCGTCTTGCCGATTTTGGCCGCTGTTGTCCGAGAAGGTTTATGCGGATCATGGCTAGTCGAAGCTCCTCAACGCCAGGCCCACGGCAATTGCCAACCGCGGCCCCATGTCGCGAATCTGGTCGTCACTGTGCTTTCCGGGATTGATCAGCACTTTGCGGAAAGGATTCAGCTCTTCGACGGGCATAGCGAATTCTTCGCGCAGCAAGTCAACTAGACCCGGTACGCGCGCCGTGCCGCCGGCAACCAGAATTCTCTGGATGTTTTCGCCGCTGGCGGTCGCGCGGAAGAAGTCGAAGGTCTTTTGAATTTCCAGCGTCAGAATGTCGCTTACGCTGCGCAGGATCTGTTGTTTTTGTTCGTCGGTAACGCTCGGCAGCGTATCGCCCTTTTTCAGCCGCTCGGCATCCTCGAAACTTAAGTCCAATTCCTTTTGCAGCGCGTCCGTGTATTGATTTCCGCCCACGCTAACGTCGCGCGTAAACAACGGGATACCGCCGCGCACGATGTTGATATTCATTACGCTGGCGCCGATGTTCAGAAGCGCCACCGTCTGCCCGGCGTCCGGTTCGTAATTCACTTCGAAGCAGTTCTGCAGTCCGAAAGCGTCGATGTCCACAACCACCGGAGTCTTGCCGGCCTGCGCCAGCACGTTGGTGTGGTTCAGAATCTTGTCCTTCTTCACTGCCACCAGCAGTACGTCCATCTGCGAGTCCATCGACTCCAGCAGTTGATAGCTCAAATTGACGTCGGCAATGTCGAATGGAATGTGCTGGCTGGCTTCCGCGGGAATTCGGTCGTACAACTCTTCTTCGCTCATCAAAGGCAGCGGTACCCGCTTCACGATCACCGAATGCCCGGAAACCGAAGTCGCCACATTTTTCGTTTTCACACTGGCTGAATCAAAAATCCGGCTGATGGCGTTTGCCACCTGCGGTGCGTCCATGATGGCGCCGTCCACCACCGTGTCCGGTGCCAGCGACTCCATGCCAAAGCTCACCAATTCGTAGCCGGCCTTGGTGCTTTTCAGCTCCACGGACTTGATGGAACTGGAACCGATATCCAGCCCGACCAACTGCCTGCTTCTTTTTCCGCCGAATAACGACATCTGGCAGCCCCTTTATTCCTTTGCCTTACTGTTACTGCTACCGCCGTCTTGCGTGCACCTGGCTCATCTTGCGTTCCATCCAGCGATCCAGGATGGTCTTTCTCAGTTTCCAACGGTTACCGAGTTTGAACGCCGGTATTTCGCCTTCCGTGATGTAACGGTACAGGGTATCCGGGCTTATCCCCAGATACTGCGACGCCTGCCGTACGTTCATCACTTCACGCGATTCATTCACGAGGTACACCACTCCAGAGACACTGCACACGCCCGAGAGACTTTTGCCTGACGCAACTCTTCGCACTGCACCGTGTGTTACCGAGAGCGCGTCCCGTGTCAGCGTTATCCCATTCCGAAAGTACGCGGGTCAAGCGTTTAACACCTGCAGTTGTCCTAAGAATACGGGCAATCGTAGGCATTGATGGGGTTATTGTGGGCACTGAACCCTATATTTAGCGTCTTGAGTTTCTCAGTACCACTATTGGTAGTGGTTTTTTCAAAATTCTGGCCTGTCCCAAGGGACGGTTATCCTTTCCCATCTCGCTTTGCACTCCTTCGCCTCCGATTCGAAAGAACTTTCGCCGAACGTGCGAATTTTCAGCGGTGCTATACTTCGCCGCGTTGCATTTCTTGGATCCGTGGGGAAATTATGAAATCCCTTCTTTTCACGCTCTTATTTCTAATGTCGGCCAGCCTTTTGCCACGTCGTCCGGCCGCTTCGGCACCTGCGCCTGCTAACGCGCGCGGTTTTCTCTTTGTCGCCAATCAGGGGGACCACACCGCCCTCGTTGTGGATCTCGATTCGCGAAAGGTCGTGAGTAAAACGGTCGTAGATATTAATGGCCACGAAGTCGCGGTGGCCCTGAACCATCATCTCGGTTACGTTCCGATTTACGGAAATTCCGGCGTCGGCAGGCCCGGGACTGACGGCAGTTCTATCCACGTCGTGGACTTGCGCGAGGGCCGCGAGATCAACGTCATCAATCTCGGACGGCCGGTTCGCCCACACTGCGCCAAGTTCGCTCCCGACGGCATGCTTTACGTCAGCGCGGAATTAGCCAACGCTCTTTACGTAGTTGATCCTGCATCCGGCAAAGTTGTCGGAGAAATTCCCACGGGGGCCGCAGAGTCCCACATGTTTGTCCTTTCGCCTGACGGAAAACGCGCATACACCGCGAACGTCGGCCCAGGCAGCGTCAGCGTTCTCGATCTGCAAAAACGCGCTCTTATCACGGTGATCCCCGTTTCAAAAACCGTTCAGCGAATTTCCATTTCCACTGACCGGCGTCACGTTTTTACACAAGATCAAAGCACGCCGCGCATCGCGGTGATCGACACCTCCACAAATAAGTTGGACCACTGGATTGATTTGCCCGACAAGGTCTATTCGTCAACGTCTACGCCGGACGGAAAGCTGCTTCTTGCGAACGCGCCCTCAGGAAAATTGTTCGTGATCGATTTGTCCACGGAAAAAGTAATCGGCGATTATCCCATTCCAGCCGCGATCGGAGAGATCGCCGTCGATGCCACCGGCGACCACGCCTACGTCACCTGCCCGCAAAAAGGCACGATCGAAGTGCTCGATATTCGCACAGGCAAAATGGAATCGCCGCTCGTTCTTACGCCCGGTGTCGACGGCATCGAATGGTTTCCAACTATTTCCTGAAGCTTAAATCCCTAGGCTTTTCCAGATCTCGGCAACGCGCTTCTTCGTCGCTTCATCCATCAAAATCTCATCCGGCCATGGCCGCGTAAATCCTTCCGTCGGCCATTTGCGCGTCGCGTCAATTCCCATTTTCGATCCGTAATCCTGAATCCGCGCCGCGTGGTCCAGCGTATCTACAGGCCCAAGTGAAAACTGTACGTCGCGCTCCGGATCAATCGCGCACAATGCCTTCCACACCACTTCGCTGTAGTTGTGCACGTCCACATCGTGATCCACCACCACGATCATTTTCGTAAACATCGCCTGCCCCAGCGACCAAATCGCATTCATGATTTTGCGTGCGTGCCCCGGATACGATTTGCGAATCGCCACAATCATCAAATTGTGAAATATTCCTTCCGCCGGCATCGCCACATCCACAATTTCCGGATATTGCATCTTCATCACCGGCAAAAACACGCGCTCCACCGCGTAGCCCATGTAGAAATCTTCCTGCGGCGGTGGACCGACCACGGTGGTCAAATAAATCGGGTCTTTTCGATGGGTAATGCATTCGACGTGAAAAACCGGATACTCCCCTTCCAGTGAATAAAATCCGGTGTGATCCCCGAACGGCCCTTCCGTCCGCATCTCATTCAAATTAACGTAGCCTTCCAAGACAATCTCCGCGTTCGCCGGAACTTCCAGCTCATTCGTTTCGCACTGCACCATTTCCACCGGCTCGCGCCGCAAAAATCCCGCAAACATCATTTCGTCCAGATCCGGCGGAATCGGCAACATTCCTGATAGCGTTGTAGCCGGATCGGAGCCAATCGCGACACTCACCGGAATTTTTCCCTCAGGATTTTTCGCGCGCGCCCGCCGAAAATGTTCCGCGCCGTGCTTCTGCGTCTGCCAATGCATTCCGGCAGTGCGCTCGTCATATACCTGCATGCGGTACATCCCCACATTACGTTTCCCGTTCTCCGGATTTTTCGTGAACACCAGCGGAAACGTAATAAATCGTCCGCCATCCTGCGGCCAGCATTTCAAAATCGGAAAATCAAACAGGTTGACGTCACTACCCTTGTGAATTACTTCCTTACACGCACCGTCCTTCACCGTCTTCGGAAAGAACGACCCTAGCTCCGCCAGCTTCGGCAGCATTTTAATTTTGTCCAGAATTCCCGACGGCGATTTGGTATCCAGAAACCCGCGAATCCGTTCCGCCACTTCATCCAGCTCATCCACGGCTAACGCCATGCACATCCTCTTCACGCTGCCAAACGCGTTGATCAGCACCGGATACTTCGATCCCTTCGCCTTTTCAAACAGCAACGCCGGCCCAACACTATCCTTGGCGCGATTCGAATCGCGCGCAATCCGTTGCGCCACTTCCGTAATCTCCAGCACCGGATCCACTTCCGCCCGCACCCGCTTCAACTCGCCCGCCGCCTCCAGCGCCTTCACAAACTCCCGCAAGTCCCGATACGCCACATTCCCTCCAATTGCCGTCCAGTTCTCGAATCTGATTGCTAATAAGCTTGCTTGATACTTCTAGTCTTTCACATTTCTGTCGCTAAACCCTGTTTTCCGTTCATTCCTGTAAATGACACAAGCTTCGCAACGCTCAAAATTGCCTGATACGTTTGCGCTCTTTTCGTCACTACCTCCCCAACTGGTGTTTTTGCCGTTCGGGTCCGTTCCTAATTCAATAAGGAGAGAAAAGATGCCTCGAAACCTGTCACCCCTTTGCCGGTCGAGACTCGTTCGCTTGTCGTTTCTCGTTGCCGTTGTCTTTTCCTTGCCGGGACTTGCTTATCCGCAATCTGCCCCAGCTGATTCCAAGGAAAAAACTGCCAATACTGCCCCAAAAAACCGTGCCCCCCAGAAGCCAGTCGCGAAAACAGTCCCTCAGGACCTCATCCCGACTCTGGCCAGGCCAGTCGTCAGTTGCGAACAAACATGCGCACAATCGAAAGCGTTTGATCCTTCCTTCCAGCGTCACCCTCCGGTGATAAAGAACGTCACCTTACAGATCATCAAAAGCCGCGACAAAGCACCTAATGCCAAGCTGGTTCTCGACTTAGCCCCAGACAGCCGCCTAAAGGAATCCTTGGCGATCCTTCTTGGCGATAAGCCTGTCGTACTGAAACGCGTTTCGGGGACTTCGTACGCCGCCCTCATCAACTTCGATTTCGCCGCGCTCGAATCGGAACTCAAGCGTCACGAAGCTCTTGTGCGCGAGGACAAATCTGTCCCGGTGTTCGAAAATCGTCTGCTCAAACGAAACGAAAAGCTGGTGCCTGTCACCTTTGACCGCGAAAAAATCCAGGTCGATTCCAAACTGCTTCACAATCTGATGGTCAATCCGGCGGATATCGATCCTACTCGCGAGCTCATGATCAACGATCCCGCCGTCGTCGACGACCCCGCCCGAACTTTCAATCCTTGCACTGCCGCGGGCATTCCGATGGGTATTTGGACCTTTGGACATCTCATGAGCGAGATGGCGAATCAACCTTCCACAGGTGTTGATCCGTCGGATTTTGCCCTAAATTGGTCCTCAGTGGTCAGGGCAAAAGCGGCCATGCGTGGTCACTTCAAAACCGGCCATATGGAATGGCCCGGGACGTAGTCCTTATTTATCCTGCTTTCTCCTGATCAGGCAAGTCTGTTTTGGTTCTCCAGCTGCGCGGTCCGCATTTTAGGATGTGGCCGTGGTGAAGAAGACGATCCAGCATGGCAGTGACTGCGGCGCTGTCGCCGAGCAGTTTGCCCCAGTCTTCCACAGGGCGGTTGGAGGTCAACAGCGTGCTAGCACGTTCGTATCGGCGCATGACGATCTCCAGCAGCTCTTCTCCCGCTGTGGGCCCTAACTTTCGCATTCCCAGGTCATCGATGATCAGCAAAGGCACAGTAGCCAGCAACTCCATGTGCTCTTTGCGTTTTCCGTCGAGGGCCGCATCGGCGATTTCCTCGAGCAAGATGTGTGCTTCGCGATAGATCACCCGATAACCCTGGCCGATGACCGCCTGTCCGATGGCTTGGGCCAGATGGCTTTTCCCGGTGCCGGGTGGACCTAAGAAGAGCGCGTCTTCACGGCGGCCAACGAATGCGGCTGTAGCTAGATCAAAGACCAGACTGCGATTCATCTTCTTGTTGAAATTGAAATCGAAGTTGTCGAGGGTCCTCTGCGGATCACGAAACTGGGCCTGCTTCCTACGCCGTTCGAGCAGTCGGTCACCTCGCCGCGTCAGTTCATCCGACACTAGACAGGAGAGGAAGTCGATGGGTGCCATCGGTTCCACTTGCGCTTGCCGCAGGCGTGTTTCCAGAACCGCAGCGATGCCGCCGAGACGCAGCTGGCGTAAAGCTTGATTCAACTCGATCAGATTCATTCTGGCTCCTTGATTTTGAGATTAATGAAATCGCGATACACGGTCAGTTCCCGGATCAGGGGATCGATCTGACGCAAAAACATTTGTGGATGCGGGCGGCGCTCGAGGTAACGGCGCACGAAACGGTATTCGTAGACCCCGATGTCGAGAGCAGCGGCGCAGGCATCTTCGACTGCCGCCGTTCCGTATTTCTTCATCAGCGAAAGCACACCCAGGATGCGGCGGATGGCGGTCTCTGCTTGCCGGTCGTACAGCAGCTGGCAGAACTTGCCGGTCTGGGTGCCTGCGTGTGCAGCGCGTCGCAAGAGCTGCGCTGTGCTCAGCGGCATTTTCTTGGGGTGGTCTTCTTCCTCGATGCGATAACCGCCGCGCTTCTGGCGCAGATGTTCGCGAAGAAGTTGGTTGGTGTTGGGATGCAGGATGCGTACATGCAGCGCGTCCCATTGCACCTTCACGGAACGTCCGATCCACCCTGGCGGCAACCCGTAGTAGGCGGCTTCCACTTCCACGCAGCCATCCAGATGCACCACCCGTTCTCCGTATTGGTAGTAGCGGAACGGTTCGAGAGGCAGCGGCAACAAGTGCGGTTTTTCTTCGAGGAACATGGCGGCAACCTGACGTTTGGTCGTGCCATGGATACGAGTGTTGGCCCAGCGCTCTTCCCAGCGGTCGAGATAGGTTTGCGCTTCTTCTAAACTCTCGAAGCGCATCCCTTTGAGCGCCGTTCTCTTGGTGTAGCCGATGCCCGACTCCACTTTCCCTTTGCGATCGGGATCCTGGATGCGGCAAGGCAGGGCTGCGACACCGTAGTGAGTCAGGACATCACGGAACAGAGGGTTGACCGTGGGATCGTAGAGGTCGGGAACCGCTACGCCTTCTTTCAAGTTGTCGAGAACGATGAGTCTTGGACAACCGCCTAGGCGACGAAATGCTTGCTCATGCAATTCCGCCCAAGTGCGTACACTCGACCGCCAGGTGAGCAAGCGCACGCATTTGCGGCTGTAGCCGAGCGTCAGCACGAACAGCCGCGTTCGGCGATACTTGCCGTTCTGCGCATCACGCACCATCGGGCCGCTGCCGTAATCGACTTGGGCTTCTTCTCCCGGTGCCGTGACGATGATGCCCGCTGCTTCCCGGATTCGCGGGCCGCGAAGCTTGCGCACAAAACGCTTCACCGTTTCATAGCCACCTGCAAAACCGTGGTCCGATACCAGGTCTTGCCAGATCGCCATGGCATTCCGGCCAAGACGGAGTCCCAGCTCTACTTGCTCACGATAGGGCTCGCAAGTGCTGGGCGATGACTTGGGGCTCTTGGGTGGCTCCGAATTTTGCGAAAAAGCCGCATAAAAGTCGGTGGTCACCTGTATGGCCGGTTTTGCCGGCGCGCGGCGCCCCCACCCGGGTAAGCACACCACCACTCCGGTTGCTTTTAAATATCCACTCGCCGTTTCCCTACGCACACCGGTGGCTTCCTCGATGCGCCGTAAGGACCAGCCGAGCTTTCCCAGTGCGATAACTTGCTGTTTCTTTTCTTCGCTCAAGACGTTGCTCATGCCGAGGGAGCCTATAAGGGCTCCTCTCGGAGTCAACGTCCCGGGCTTTTGCTATGGCCGGTTTTCAGGTGACCTTACGTGGCCGGATTTGGGTGACCGCTGAGGAAATTGGTTGAACACCTATACCGTCTCGCAGACCATTAATGGATTTCCCGTCGGACAGCGTGCCGGAATGCAAAGCTTCATCAACAGTTGGCCCAAACTCGCCAACGGCAAGCTCGACCTGTCCAAGGCGCCGTTCCTTCTCCTTGCCATCGTCAACCGGGTTGACCTGCGCGGCAGCTTCGTTTACGGCGGTGGTGGTAATGCCGGCGAAGCTCGATTCGTCTTTGGCGCCGTAAATCCTTCTGGCGGCTGTGGTCCGCAACCCTTTACCGTCATTTTCGAATACGGCATCAAGAAATCCAACTGCGGTCAACTGCATGCCTGGGCGCAGCAATGGCACAATCTCGCCACTCAGCCTGTGGGCTCGCCCGCATTCAATGTTTTCCTGCAAAGTATCACCGACCAGTTCACCGTCGCGAACGCCGATGCATCCAAACCCAACGGCAGCGCGCTCAACCAGCTTCGCACCAATGAAATTACTTTTGGAAGTCCATGGGAGTTGCGTGAATTCAACGTCGTCGCCACACATCAGCTCCAGGAAGTTTTTGTCAAACAGACTCCGGACTTGAGCCTGAATAATAGCGATACCATCCGCGATTACATCAATGCCAATCAAGTCACTTTGCTCGCCGGCACGAACCAGGTGCCTCTCACTTTTCCGGGCGCCACACATTTTGCGGGCGGCTCGGCACTTAACCTTCAGCAAGCCTGGAACGGCACTGCCACTGTCAACAATAACGACGCCCGCCAGCAACTCTCGGTGAATACTTGCAACGCCTGTCATGGACGAGAAACGCTGGACAACAACTTCCTGCAAATCGCTCCCAGGACCACCGGCGGAACCGCACAGCTTTCTGCCTTCCTGACCGGCGAAACCATTCCGGATCCGATAGTTCCCGCAACTCAACGAACCTACAGTGATCTCTTGCGTCGCCAAACCGATCTGGACAACCTTCTCAACTCCAGTTGCTCCAGTCTCGGCTTTCTCAAAGACCTCGCCTTCCGGCCGCTGGTGATGACTCACTAGAACTGGGAGCACACAAATGACGTTTTCGACAAAGTAAACTCCAGTCCTGTCCACTTGGCGCGGCTGCGATCACTAGCGGCCGCGCCAAGTTCTCTCCGCCTTCTTTCTCAGTTCGTCCACCTCACTAACCCACTCGGTTTGTGCCTTTGTCAATCCTTTGTCTCGTGCCGGAATGTCACCGTAGCCTAACGCCCCCGTAACACCTCAAATTTAATTTCGATGCGCACCTTGTTTTACATCCACGCGCGACCACGCGCATATCTTCGACACGGACGAATATCTCGGCTATGCAGGTGCGCCGGGCCTCGTAGGCTTCTTCGGCTGCGTCACATCCGACATCGCCGTAGCAGACCAAAGCCAAACCGCGCATTGCGACGTTCACTAAAGCCTCGTACCGAATAAAAAAGGCCCCGTGTGTATTCTTACTAGGGGCCTTCTGTTTCTTGCGCAATCACCCATTGTGTAAATCCGTCTTCGCTATCCTTCTTGAACCAGTCCGCGCATTGCTAAGACCGCCCTGCAAGCCATACAATTCCGGCACTACTTTGGAGGGCTCATGAAAACCGCAATCCTTCTTACGTTGCTCGTGATTTTTACGCCTGCTGCCCTCTCCCAAGGCGCGCCGCCGCAGGGCTCAGCCGACAAACCCTATGTTATGGAGTTCTACTACAAGGTGCACTGGGGCCATCAGAAGGAATTTCTCGACCTGTTCCTGAAAAACCATTTCCCACTGCTGCGGAAAATCGAAGAGTCCGGCAGGATTCTAGCTCTTAAAATCGAAGCGCCCGCAAATCACATGACCGAAGATTCCCGCTGGGACTATCGCGTCACGATCGTCTACAAAAATTCCACCGTCGCCACCACCGCCAATCCCGACGAAGAAGCGCTCATCAAAAAGCTCTATCCCGACCAAGCTACCTATCAAAAAGAGGAGCAGCGCCGCTTCGAGATCCTGCTGGCGCACTGGGATCTGCCAGTCTCGGACGTCACTCCGCCAAAAAAATAATTCTGCAAGCGGCCTGATTCACGGATGAATCACCCGCAATCCCAACTCCCTCTCAAACGGCTCAAAATCGCGGTCCCGGTGCAGCAGCGGGTATTGATTCTGAATGCAAAACGTAGCGATCCAACAGTCAATCGTCTTTCTAACGGTGAATCCTTTGCTCCTGAGTGAGCGATGGTTCTCAGCGGTCGCGACCGCCATATCATATCGAGGCTGCCAGTTGAAAAAATCGTGAATTCCAGCAACTGTAATTTGATCTCTCCATATTGCCGTTCTGCGCGAATACCTTGCAGCACTTCGCCCAGGGATCATGTCGGTCATCGCAATCAAGTCACGGCCAATAGCCAATTCTAGCCATTCCGTTTCAGAATTGCTGGTCGGACCGAAATAGTGGACCCACACTGACGAGTCAACGACGATAGTCTCCATGGAATCGGCCTCTAGCTCTGCCGGGACTCGTCCAAATTGCCTTCCCATTTAATCTTGCCGCGAAATTTGCGGATTCCGGTTTGCCGGTCCAAACGCACCAGCATTCGCAACGCTGCTTCCACCGTTTCGCGCTTGGTCTTGGTCTTCGCACGGCGCATCGCTTCTCTCATTAAATTGTCGTCGATCTCGATATTCGTCCGCATCTCCAGCGACTCCCGCTCTTTCGTCCAATGTGTAAGAATTTCATAATTATGTGTACCAGTCAAGCAAGGCTTTCCACATGATTCCGCCTGTCATTCAACCGATTCGACCCGGATTGCATGTTAACGGTAAACTAGGGAGTGGAGGGCATTTCCTGATCGCTGTTTCTCTGATCGCTGATTGCTTCTGCCATGCCGCGCATCTACCTCGATCACAACGCCACCACCCCCGTCGAGCCGGGAGTCCTCGACGCCATGCTCCCCTATTTCTCCGGCGATTTCGCAAATGCCGCCTCCATCCACACACCCGGCCAGCGCGCCCGCTCCGCGGTAGAAACCGCGCGTGAACAAGTCGCCGCGTTACTCGCCGCGCGCCCGCAGGAAATCGTCTTCACCAGCGGCGGCACTGAATCTGATAATCACGCCATCTTCGGCATCGTCCGCAACGCGCCGGGTGCCACCAAACACCTCATCACCACGCAGATCGAACACGAAGCGGTTCTAAACGCTTGCCAGGCATTGGAAAAAGAAGGCGGCTCGGTGGCGGGCGATCGCAAAGCCATCGAAGTCACCTATCTTGGCGTAGACAACAACGGCCTAGTCGATCCCGAAGCCGTCCGCGAAGCCATCCAACCCCAAACCGCCTTAATCACCATCATGCACGCCAACAACGAACTCGGCGCCGTCCAGCCCCTCGAAGAAATCGGCCGCATCGCCGCGCAAAACGACATCTACTTCCACACCGATGCCGTTCAGTCCGCGGGAAAAATCCCGCTCGACGTAAACGCCCTCGGTGTCGATCTCTTAGCGATTTCCGGACACAAGTTTTACGCTCCGAAGGGTATCGGCGCTCTCTACATCCGCGCCGGCACTCGCCTTCGCCAACTTCTTTACGGCGGCCATCACCAACGCGGCTTCCGTCCTGGCACGGAAAATGTCCCCGGCATCGTTGGTCTCGGCAAAGCCGCCGAGCTCGCGCAAAAATCCCTGGCCGAAGACTCACGCCGCGTCTCCGCACTGCGCGATGAACTTGAACGCGAACTCCTTAGTCGCATTCCGCAAGCACGCGCCAACGCCAGCGGCGCCCCGCGCACTCCCAACACCACCAACATCACTTTTCCGGGAATCGAAGGCGAAGCTCTAGTCATCGCTCTCGATCTGAAGGGACTAGCTTGTTCCACCGGAGCCGCCTGCTCGTCCGGCGCCGTCGAGCCCTCTCACGTCCTCACTGCCATCGGCTTGAGCCCGGAAGAAGCCCGTGCCTCCATCCGCTTCAGCCTGGGCCGCCACACCTCACAAACTGAAATCGCTGCCGCCCTCGAAATCGTCCCCACCGCTGTAGCCCAACTCCGCGAACTCTCCCCCGCCTACCAAAAATAACCGCGCGAACGTTGCATTCGCTGCGACGTAGCGGGTTATGTAGCGGCCGCCTTCTGCCTGCCCCGCTCTCCGCGGGAAGGCGGGCAGCTTCTGACTCCCGCCCTTCCGTCAATGCAACGTAAAGAAATTAAAACGACTGTGAAACACGGTCGCGCGAACCGCAATCTCGACACACAAAATAAAAACGCAAATCCCCAGCACCGGAAAAATCGGATGCACATATTTCCGCACCGGCCGCCACAAATATTCCAATCCGCTCAAATAAACCACCGCAAACGGCAAAATCGTCCCGCTGATAATTCTTCCCGAAACAAAATAAGGATACGCCCGCGACGGGTAATAACACTGATGAAAATCAAACGGCACTGAAAGCGCCGCCAAAAACAGCACCGAAGCCAGCACCAGATAGAGCGAAACATAATTGCTCAGCCGTTCCAGCCCGCCGGCGCCGCGGTCATCACGCCACAAATACAACGCGAACCCCAGCAGCATCAAATACGATGAAACCAGGTAAAAAACGTCGGCAACATGCCAGCGCAGCGGACTGCCATGCCACACAAATTCTCCCCGCCAGTACATGGGAATCAGGTCTCCCATAAAAAGATTCATTCCATGCGCGGTGAAGATCGGGTGCTGCAACATTTCATGCCACGGTTTTATCGTCCATCCCAAGTAAGCAGTCTTCGCTTTCGATCCGATCAGGTCTCCCATAACCAGCCGGTTTCGCGCCATCCACAGCAATGGCGGCAACAAAACCGCGGCCGCGGCACCCAAAATAGCCGCGAATTTTCGCCCAGCGCCGCCGCTCTTCGTCGCGCTGACTGCCAACCTATAAAAAATAATTGCCACAACTCCAAATAAAACGAAATTTGAAACGTCGGTAAGAAACGAAAGGCCAGCCAGGAAAGCGCCAGCCGCGAGTTCTAATTTCCATCCGGGCTGTCGCCGCAGCGCGCGGAAGAACAGCAACAGAACCGACGCCGCCTGTAACGGGGACAAAATATCGCGATTCATTCCAAAGAAAACATCCTGCGGAAAAACCGCCAGGAAAACGGGCACGGCCACGCTCAGAAATGCGCGCCCCGGATATACCTGCCTGACAAACAGAAACGAAATCCACACAAACGCCGCGTAAACAAAAGCATTCAGAAATCTTACCCAGTAAGCCAGCGCCCATTCGCGCCATCCCAGCAACGCACCCAACCGATACCACACCCCAGCCACCAGGTAATACACCGGTGGCGATTGCGCTTCGAACGCACTCTGTTTGGTCCAGGTGTTCAAGACCCGCTGGTACTGCATTTCCTTCATCGACGCAGGCAACTGCGCGATCGGCACATCCATGTGTACCGAGCGCAGCAGGTCTCCGGAAATGAAATATTCGCGCGAACCATATAACGTAAACACCCGCGCCATTTCCGGGTCGGTTTGCGGAAGCGTTTTCCCCGGCACAAACCCATGCCCATACCGGTACGCCATTTCGTAGTGGTCTTGCTCGTCAACGTTGTTAAACAGCGGAAACGCCGCGGCAAAAATCAAAATTCTTACCAGCGCCAGGCAGCAGCTCGCTCCGGCAATCCAGGTTTGATTCCGCGCTAGAAACGCGTCGACGCGTTCCGTCGTTGTCATTTCTGCTTTCGATTCAACTATTTCGGGCATTAGGCTCGCGAAGTACGTTCAAGAACTCAGCAACGCTTTGAACATAGCACGCCCTAACTTGCCCCGGCTTATTCGGCGACTTGTCATGGTTCGTCTGCGGCAACATCCGCACAAAAACCAGCGCGTAGGTTAAACTGGAGATGTATAGAAATGCCCGATACCGCCCAACTCGCAGCGTCACTGCCCGTAAGCTCGGAAACTCAGCCCGGCCTGGTCGCTATCGCCATGTCCGGCGGCGTGGACTCTTCCACAGTTGCCGCCGTTCTGCAGCAGCAGGGCCGGACCATCATTGGCCTCACGATGCAGCTCTGGAATCAGCGCCGCCTGCCCGAACTCCAAGGAGACGGCCCAGCCCAACATCGCTGCTGCTCGCTCGACGATGTCTATGACGCCAAGCGCGTCGCGCAGCATCTCAATTTTCCCCACTATGTCGTCAACTTCGAATCGCAGTTCGAAGACCGCGTCGTTCGCCCTTTCGTTCAGGATTATCTCAGCGGCCGCACGCCCATCGCCTGCACCAACTGCAACACCGATGTGAAGTTCGAACCGCTGCTGCGCATGGCTCGCCAAATCGGCGCCGAGCGCTTGGCCACCGGCCACTACGCTCGTATTCGCCGCAACGAATCAAATGGCCGCTTTCAGCTTCTCCGCGCTCTCGATCCCACAAAAGACCAGTCCTATTTTCTCTGGGGACTTTCGCAGGAACAGCTTTCCCGCAGCGAATTCCCGCTCGGCGAATTGTCCAAAGATGACGTCCGCGAAATCGCCCGTCGCGCCACTCTTCCCGTAGCCGAAAAGCCCGACAGCATGGAGCTGTGCTTCGTTCCCAATGGCAATTACGTCCAATTCATCCACGCTTATGCAACGGAAAATAAAATTCCGCTCAGCTCCGGTGACGGCGATATCGTCACCGAATCCGGCGAAGTGCTCGGCCGCCACAACGGCGTCCACAATTTCACCATCGGTCAGCGCAAAGGTCTCGGCTTCGCAGCCGGCAAACCGCTCTACGTCCTAGCCATCGAACCGCACAACAATCGCGTTATTGTCGGCGACGACGATTCACTCCGCACCACGACGTTCGAAGTGCAAAATGTAAATTGGATTTCTATCCCCGAGCCGTCTCAGCCGATCCGCGCCACGGTAAAAATTCGCCACAAACACGAACCCGCAGCCGCCACCATCGAAGCGCTGCCTGACTCTTGCGCGCGCATCTCCTTTGATTCCCCGCAACGCGCCGTAACCCCAGGCCAAGCGGCCGTAATCTATTCGAACGATGTAGTCCTCGCCGGCTCCTGGATCCTCTGACTCCCTAAGTGCGGGTAATATCGCCGCCTGTTGTAGCGACGTTGTAGCGGCTACCTTCAGGAGCCATCTTGGATTTTGCATTTGTAGCGGCCGCCTTCTGAGGCGGGCTCTTTTTGGTGTGCGGCAGCGCAGCTGCCGCTTTGCTTTTTCGCCGGCGGCGCAAAAGAAAAAACAAAAAAGGCGCGACTCGCGCCGCGCCCAATTTAAAATTTCCACTTTCAATTTTCCGAGCTTCCTAGATAAACAACTCCTCTTCCTGCTCCGGAGAACGTTCCTGAGCGTCAGGCTGCGCAGCCGTCCTGCGCGACCTCAACAAATCCAGCCCAACTTTAATTCCCTGCACCAGCGCCGACGCCCGCTGCACCGGCTTCCAAAAACTTTGCTTGAACTGCGTCCCGGCATCTTCCACCGCTTCCATCGTACCGGTCAGGATTCGATCAATGTGCAGCAACTGCCCGCGAAACCGGTCGGCTGCATCCGTGAACACGCGATCCATCTTCTGCGCCTGCCCGCGCGCCAGATACACGATGTGCGCCGCGTCACTCACCATCGTGGAAATCTTCGGCTGCGTATCGTCCAGCAAAATCTGCACGCGCGTCAGAATCGGCCCGGCTCGCGCGTTCAAGTCCGTCACCGTTTTTTCCATCTTTTGCATGGTGCGCCGAGTGGTGAAAAACAGTGCCGCCAGAATCGACACTTGCAACACCAACGCAATCGCCACCACAATGCCAAGCAAGTTGCTTTGCATGGTCGCCCCTTCGCCCGCTCGCGGAACGAGATCTGCCGATCACCAGCCGCTATAGAAAATCGTTCACAGATGTGCCGCTACGACTTCGACGCCTCGCGCCGGTACGCATCTCGCGCACCTTCCACCGCCGCCGAAATGGTTTCCTTGTGCCGCGAAGCCGCATCCTTGCCCCGCTCCACCAGATCGTCTGCTCGCTCGCGCAATTCCCGCGCTTTCTTCTGAGCGAACTCGCGCCCATCATCCGCTTTATCCGCCAAGAATTTTCGGGTCTCTTCTCCCGACTTTGGCGCGAACAACACGCCCACCAGCGCTCCTACTCCCAATCCCACCAGGAAATAAGAAATTTTCGATCCAACATTGTCAGCCATTTCCGCCTCCAATGTGCAACGTAACACAGCCATTTGCTGGTCACAATACATCCTAACCGGTAACGCGCCAGAAGAGCGGTTAAGCGCTCTCCGGCGCCTTGTTCAGCTCTTCCAGCACCTTCTCCGCTCTCACCCTCGGAATCACCTCGCTCAATCGGTCCAATCCCGCCCGCTGTACGTTCGTCACACTGCCAAACTCTTTCAACAACTTACGCGCCGTCTTCTGCCCGATCCCAGGAATTCCTTCCAGCGCGCTTTTCGTCTGCCGCTTACCTCTTCGCAACCGGTGAAAAGTCACCGCAAACCGGTGCGTCTCGTCTCGTATCTGCTGAATCAGATGCAGCACCGGCGAATGCCGCTCCAAAATAATCGGCTCGCTCTCCTGTCCGTACACATACAAAATCTCTTCCTTCTTCGCGATGCTCGCCAGCGGTTGATTGATAATCCCCAGCGCTTCCAGAGCCTCCGCCGCCGCATGCAGTTGTCCAATCCCACCATCAATTAAAATCAGCCCCGGCATCGCTTTCTTTTCTTCCTGCAAACGCCGGTACCGCCGCCTCACGACTTCTCGCATGCTCGCAAAATCGTCGTTCTGCCGATAAATTTGCAGCACCGAATTGCCGTTTCCAGCAGCCGCCCCACCGTTGCTTTCCTGGGAACGCCAATCTCCCGAATGGCATGCGGCGCGACTCTCCGTAACTTCCGCACTCTCACCAGCCGCCTCCGCGCGAAAGTTTCCCGGCCCGCGAATGATAAATTTCCGGTAATCCGACTTCTTCATCCGTCCCTTTTCCCACGCCACCATCGAAGCCACCGTGTCGCTTCCCTGAATGTGCGAAATATCGAAGCACTCGATGCGTTCCGGCTCTTCCACCAGGTTCAGTGCATTTTGCAACGCTTCGCCAATCGCCTTCGACGTCGGTTTCAACACACGAAATCTCTGTTCGAACGAATGTGCCGCGTTATTCTTCACCAAATCCAGAATGGCCCGCTTCTGCCCGCGCTGCGGCGTGAAAATCTCCACGCGATGCCCCGCTCGCTCGCTCAACATTTCTTCCAGCAACTCGCGATCCTCAAAATCTTCCGGCACGTGAATCGCTTTCGGCAGATAGTCCGCCTCTAAATACAACTGCTTCAGCAGCGAAGTCACAAATTCTTTCGCATCAAACGCCGTTAAGTCCTCCCAATAAAATTCCCGCCGGTCCACCACCCGTCCGCCGCGCAAGTGAAACAGATTCGCCGCCACCAGCGGCACTTCTTCGTGATACGCCAGCACGTCGGTGTCGTCGCCCTGTGCCGCGGCAATTCTCTGCCGCTCCTCGATGTCTTCCATCGTGCGCAGCAAATCGCGGTACGAAGCCGCTTGCTCATACAATTCTTTTTCCGCGGCGGCCGCCATTCTTTCTTCCAGACTCTTAATCAAGTCGTGCCGCCGGCCTTCCAGCAACATCCGCACGTCGCGCGCGGCTTCCGCGTATCGCTCATCTGTCGTCAGTCCCGCAACGCACGGCCCCAGACAGCGATGAATATAAAATTGCAAACACGGGCGCGGATGCGTCCTCGTCAGATCCACCGTGCACGACGGGACCAGGAATCTTTTGTGCACAAAATGCAGAATCCGTCGCGCCAGGCTCGCCGGAAAATATGGCCCGAAATACAGCGACCCATCTTTTCGAATCCTTCGCGTGAAATATACCCGCGGATATTTTTCCGCCGCCGTAAATTTGATGTACGGGTAAGTCTTATCGTCCCGCAGCATCACATTAAACTTCGGCTTGTACCGCTTGATCAGCTGATTTTCCAGCGCCAGCGCCTCGCGCTCGTTCTCCACCACAATCGTTTCAAGCTCGGCAATCTCCCGTGCCAACGAACCGGTCTTCGCATCCATCCATCGCGATTCCAGAAAATACGAGCGCACGCGGTTCCGCAACAATCGCGCCTTGCCCACATAAATCACCGCCCCGCCCGCGTCGCGGAACAGGTACACCCCGGGCATCTCCGGCAACAACCCCGCTTTTTCTTTGGGTTCCATCAGACGATCGCACGCCCGGCAAGCTTTTTTCTCCGGGCAACTTCCATCATACTAGAGACAGTCCTACTAACGTTGCGCGCTCGCATCCTTGATCATGCTCATGCCTATCAACCACTGTCATTCCGAGCGAAGCGAGAAATCTGCTTTTTCCTACCCTGGGTCAGTGAAGCCGAGGGCGCGTAGCCATCGCCTTTTCGTGGTGATCGCAGTAGCGGCTTTCGCCTTCGCACCTGCTTTGCCCGTGTGCGCGCAATCCTCATCTTCCAAAGACGCGCCAAAACCCAAACCAAACACCGACACCGCTACGCAGAACGCTCCCGACCAGCCCATGTGGGATCCCTTGCGCGCGGAAAGAGATTTGCAAGTCGGTGAGTTTTATTTGCACAAGGGCGATCTGGACGCCGCCATCGACCGCTTCCAGGACGCCGCGTTAGCCAAGCCCGGCTACGCGATTCCCTTCCGCTTTCTCGGTGAAGCGCAGGAAAAAAAAGGCCTCAAGCGCGACGCCATCCAATCCTATACGCGCTACCTCGACCTGTATCCCCACGCCGAGGACAAGGACAAGATTGAAAAGAAAATCGAAAAACTCCGCTCCGAAGTAGCCAAATCCAAAAAGAAATCCTAGTAACACTTCAGTCCGGCTCTTAGTAGCACAGCCAATCCTGGCTGTGCACGGTGTCGCCCACGCCAGGGTCAAACCGCGCAGGCAGAATTGCCTGCGCTACTCGTTACCCGCCACTCACCACCGAAACCCAAACCTCCTCCGCTCCCTCGCTAGCCGATCCAAAGCCTTCCGCGCCCGCTCAAACTCCGGAAACAATTTCTCCTCCGCCCGAAATTCCGGCGAGTGCGAAATCAAGCTGCATCCCGATTTCCGCGTCGGATGCTTCACATGCAGCATCTCGTGATACAAGACGTATTCCACTACATACCGCGGAATCTCCGGCCGATCCATCCGCCGATTCAGCAAAATCTGGTTCGGCCCAGGATCGAACGATCCAAATTGCCGCCGCCATCCGCGCATGCTCCAGCCCAGGTGCGGCTTTTCCAATCCGCCGGCAAAAAATCGCGCATTCAGTTCATCGAAAAGTCCATTCAAATCGAACTGCTGCCCCGCCGCATGCAGCGCCGCCGGACGTACTCGCCCTCGCCGCATCTGCTGCACCCGTTCCCGCGTCTTGTGGGATTTTGCATACGTATGATACGGCCCGACCAGCGCGCGCCGCGTACGCCGGCGATAAATCTTGCACAACAACAACGCCGCCGCTCCCTCCAACACCGCCAGCGGTGCGCGTTGAAGCAGGTCGGAAAATCGCACAATCATCTGCTCTTCACGCCGCCGGATCGTCAGCACCAGGCTCGAGTAAGGATAAAACTCCACCCGAAACGCCGGCGGCGGCCCCGCACACCCAATCCGCGTAAACATCCGCTGACAAAGTGCCGCCCCGCCCGGCACTGGCGTAATCACTCTCTTCATCGTCCTCGCTTCATCCCGTCTCCATCCGACGCGCGCATTGTGTACTGCCATAGCTGCTGCTCTTCCTCTTCAGTAGCACAGCCACTCTTGGCTATGCGCGATGTCAACCGCACCACAATCAAGCGACATGAAAGGTTTCAATCCCTCAACTCTTCCTCCGCACCGGCGGCGGCGCCACACTCTTCTTCGCTTTCTCCGCGTCATTCATCGCATCCTGCGTGCCCTCAATCGCATCATCAAGATTCTCTTTGTACATCTCAATCTCTTTCCCGTCCGCCTTCACTTTGTTCAACACTTCCAGATATTCCTTGGCCTTCGTCGCCATCAAGTCCACAGCGGCGCGCACGTTCTGCTGCTTTTCGATTCCCAGCTGCATCAGGTCCGCCGCGTCATCCACGCATCCGATGTACGCATTCAGCAGATAATTCAACATCTGTTCGTGATTGTTTTGCGATGGGTGTTCCAGTTCGTACTGAAACTTTTTGATCCGGTCGTCGGCAAACAAGACAAACAGCTTGATCCGCTCATTCGGTGTTTCCGCATCGCGAATTCTGTCCGCCTCGGCGTTGCTCAGATAATCTTTTTGCGGCACCTGTGCCGCTACGCCTCCCCCCAGCATTCCGGCGAAACCAATTATCAATAAACTTTTTCTCCATAGCGTCATGGCTGCTTCTCCGTTGCTTCGGGCGGTTTCGCTCCTTGCAGGCCAGGCGGGGGAACCGGTTTCTCGCCCGGTCTGCGGGGGAACAAGAGCCGCAACAATTCCACATCTATGGCCCGTAAATCATTTTCCACCAGTTCCATCGGCGGCCGGTACGGTTCCGGCATGGTCAGAATCACGTCTTGCACTTCGCGAATTCCCACGGCCACGTGAATCTCCAATTGCCGGTATCCCGAAGAATGTTTTTCCGCATCGGGATGCTGTTTTTTCAAAGCTTCCACGGCAGCGCGCACGTTGTCCCGGTATTTTTCCATCTCTAACCCGACCGCCATGTAATCGTTCGCCTTTGCCTCTTGTCGTTCTTTGGCGAACTGCGCATCGCCTAACTTCTGCAGCATTTTCGCCTTGCGCACTCCATCGTGCTCCGCATCGAACCGCTGTTGCAGCACGCCCAGATCGTCCGCGCCAAATCCCGTCGCCGCGCACAGCAGCATCGCCGCCAGAAGCGCCTTCGCGCCACTGGCTGCCCTTCGCAAAGTTATCTTTTCTTTTCCAGCGTCTTTTTCAAGACCCGGATACGCTGCTGCGCCTGCCATACCTGGTCCGAATTCCGGTTCTGGTCCGCGTCCAGGAATTTTTGGTACGCGTCCAACGCCGCCTTCGTTTGCTGCAGTTTATCGTAGCAGAGTGCGCGCACAAACAATTCTCCCGCAGATGGCGGTTCACTTTGCGCTACACGGTCCAATACCGCCAGCGTCGTCGGATATTCGCCTGCCAGATACGTCGCCGACGCCAGATCCTTCCAGTACGTCACATTCTTTGCATCCAAGCCAATCGCGCTTCTCAATTCTTTCTCGGCATTCGCAAAATCACGTTGCTGCATGTACGTCCGCCCCAGCCCGCCGCGCAATTGCGCGTCATTCGGGGCCAGCGTCGCTGCCTGCTTCAACGCCACGATTGCCGCGTCCCATTTTTTCTCCCCAATCAGAATATCGGCACGTAATTTCAGCGATTCCACCGACGGCGCTCCGCCTTTCTCCGTCTTTTCCATCTCCACCAGAGCGTCGTCGTATTTTTCATTTGCAATCAGCAGATGTACCAGGTGTTCGCGTGCTGCCGCATCGCCCGGCTGTGCCTTCAGATAATTTCGGTACGCGTCCGCAGCTTCCGGATTTTTTTCCATCTCCAGGCTTTGCGCCAAGCCAACCAGTGCTGGCTGCGATTCCGGCTCGTTGGACAACACCGCGCGGAATTTCCCTTCGGCATCCGCTGCCCGCTCCTGCCGCAGATAAAGTTGCGCCAGATGCAAGCTCGTTTCGGAATCCTTCGGATCCAACGCCAGCGCGCCTTCGTACGCGCTCGCCGCGTTTTTCAAGTCGCCGGATTTTTCATACGCCAGTCCCAGCAGCGTTCGCGGACGGCTTTGCGTTGGCAACAATTCCACGGCGCGCTGCAATGGCGCAACCGCCGCAGCCGGTTCTTCGTTTAACAAAAGAATTCCCAGATTCAGCGCGGCTTCCGGCATTTTCGGGTCCAGCAGCATCGCCCGTTCATATTCGCCGCGTGCCTCTTTGCTTTTCTGTAGCCCGGTGTACGCATATCCCAGCTGAAAATGCGCGTACGCAAAATCGTCTTTCTCGGCAAGAAATTTCTGCAGCGGCACAATCGCTGCCTGAAAATCCTGCTTGTCAATGTCTCGCCGCGCCTCCTCCAACAAATCGTTCAACGGATTCGCAACCCGCTGCTTCGTCCCCTTGCCCGCCTGCGCCTCCGCTGTTGCCTGTCCATGGATTTCGACAGCCGCCAGGGCGCTTAGCAGATAGACGGCAACGACTTGACGGCCAATTCTCATCGCATTTCCGAATCGGTATGACGGTCTTCTCTGAACAAGGCTTCCCCGCCAGCCATTTGTCATTCCGAGCGAAGCGAGGAATCTGCTTTCTATTGGAGTTCCTCCGGCTTCAACGCCGTTGAATCAATCTCGTTAGCTCTGCCTCTGCTTGTTCCGTTCGATGCGCCATTTCCATTCCGCTTTGCCTGCCCATTCCCCACCAACGCCTTCGCCAAAAACTTCCCCGTGTGCGACTGCGCATTCCTCGCCACCTGTTCCGGCGTCCCCGTCGCAATAATCTTTCCGCCCTGGTCCCCGCCCTCCGGCCCCATATCAATCAACCAATCCGCCGACTTAATCACATCCAAATTGTGCTCGATCACCAGCAGCGAAGCTCCCGATTCGAGCAACTTGCGAAACGCCGCCAGCAACTTCGCAATGTCGTCAAAATGCAATCCAGTCGTCGGCTCATCCAAAATATACAGAATCCCCTGATTTTCCGTGCGCGAAAGGTGCGCCGCCAGTTTCAACCGCTGCGCCTCGCCACCGGAAAGCGTGGTCCCCGATTGCCCCAGCCGCAAATATCCCAATCCGATCTCATTCATGATGCGCAGCTTCGTAGTCACGCGCGGCACATTTACAAAAAAAGCCAGCGCCTCGCGCACCGTCATTCCGAGAACTTCGTGCACATTCTTGCCGCGATACTGCACTTCCAGCACGCTGCTCTTGAAGCGCGTTCCGCGGCATTCCTCGCAAATCAATTCCACGTCCGCAAGGAACTGCATCTCCACCGTAACTGTTCCGTCGCCCTGGCACGTTTCGCACCGCCCGCCCGGCACGTTGAACGAAAAATGTCCCGCCGTGTAGCCGCGCCGCTTGGCGTCCGGCGTGTCCGCAAAAACTTCCCGAATGGCATCGAACGCTTTCAAATAAGTCGCCGGATTCGAACGCGGCGTTCGTCCAATCGGCGACTGATCCACAATCACCACTTCCCTCACCCGCTCGTCACCATCCAGCCGTTCACAAAATTCTTTTTCCGTACCGCCATTCTTTTTTGCCAGCAACGCTTTATACAAAACGTCATGCACCAGCGTGGATTTTCCCGAACCGCTAACACCGGTCACTACCGTCAACATTCCCAGCGGAATCATCGCGTCCACATTTTTCAGGTTGTGCATCGTTGCCCCATAAATCCGGAGAAATCTTCCCGTCGTTTTGTGCCGCGCGTTCGGCACTGGAATCCGCATCTCGCCGCTCAGATAGCGCCCGGTAACCGATTTCGCATCCTTCAGAATCTCTTCGTACGTTCCCGCAAACAGTAGCTTGCCGCCTAGTTCGCCCGCTCCCGGTCCCAGGTCAATCACACGATCCGCCGCGGCGATGGTATCGGGATCGTGCTCCACCACCAGCACCGTATTTCCCAGATCCCGCAGCGATTTCAAAATATCAATCAATCTCTTCGTGTCGCGCGGATGCAATCCAATTGAAGGCTCATCCAATACATACAACGCCCCCACCAGATGCGAACCAAGCGACGTCGCCAGTTGTATGCGCTGCGATTCTCCGCCGGAAAGCGTTGAAGTCAGCCGGTCCAGCGACAAATAATCCAGCCCCACTTCGTCCAGAAATTGCAGTCGCGAACGAATCTCTTCCAGAATTCTGTCCGCGACCTTGGATT
This sequence comes from uncultured Acidobacteriota bacterium, assembly GCA_963732135.1. Classification (GTDB taxonomy): domain Bacteria; phylum Acidobacteriota; class Terriglobia; order Acidiferrales; family UBA7541; genus Acidiferrum. Next base: position 567,065 of record CAVSYC010000003.1, on the reverse strand, counting down.
GCGATTCACTCAACTGCAGTTCCCGGAAAAATACCCGAGCTTCTTTCACCGTGAACTTGCAGATATCGGTAATCGTTTTGCCCGCGACGCGCACCGCTCGCGCTTCCGGACGCAGCCGCGTGCCTCCGCACTCGAGGCATTTCGCGTAACCGCGGTAGCGGCTCAGAAAAACGCGCACGTGCAACTTGTATTTCTTGCGCTCCAGCCACGCGAAAAATCCCTTCACTCCGTCGTAATCGTTTTCCGGGTCGCCTTCCAGAATTCGCTGCCGCTGCTCCTCTTTCAGTTGTCGCCACGGAACATTGGTCGAAATTCCCTGCGACTTGGCCCATTGCTTCGCTTCCTGCAACAGTTGCCGGAAGCGCGGTTTTGTCCACGGCTCGATTGCGCCATCGTCCAGCGACTTGCTTGGATCGGGCACCACTAGATTCAAATCGAAATCGATAGTGTTTCCGAAGCCCTGGCAGCGCGGGCACGCTCCGTATGGATTGTTGAACGAAAATAGTCGCGGTTCCGGCTCCTGATAAACGGTGCCGTCATTCTTGCATTCGAACCGCTCGTTGAACTTTATCCGCTCGGCGCCGCCGTTCGAATCCGCCACAAACTCCACAATCGCTTCGCCCTGCCCCTCGCGATAACAAATTTCCACCGAATCCGTTAGTCGCGATCTTGCTTCCTCGCTCACCGCCAACCGGTCCACCAAAACGTAAACAGGTTTTTTGAAATCCACGTCGAGCAAGGATTCCGGCGAAATAAATTCGTGTACGACTCCATCCTGGTACAAACGGTTGAATCCGCGTTTCTGCAAATCCAGCAGCGCCACTCGAACCGAATCCAGCGCCGGCTCAGCTAGTTTTTTCTTTTCTGTTTTACGCGGTTTCGCTGCCGGTGACGGCGCGGCAATTTTCAGCTGATACAAAACATAAAATCTTCGCCCGCTTCCCGCCGACAGGACTTTCGCCGCAATCGCATCCGGAGTATCCTTCACAACTTCCGCACCGCACTTGATACAAAACGTTTGCCCGCAGCGCGCAAAAAACAATCGCAGATAATCGTAAATTTCCGTGGAAGTTGCCACTGTGGAGCGCGGATTGCGCGTGGAATTTTTCTGCCGAATCGCAACGGCGGGCGCAATGCCGGAAATTTCGTCCACGTCCGGCTTTTCCATTCGCTCCAGAAACTGCCGCGCGTACGCGGAAAGCGATTCGACGTAACGACGCTGACCCTCCGCGTAAACCGTGTCGAACGCGAGCGAGGATTTTCCGCTGCCGCTGACACCGCTCACCACCGTGATGGCGTTGTGCGGAATCTCCACGGAAACGTTTTTCAAGTTGTGGACGCGGGCGCCGCGGATTCGCAGCATCTCCTGATCCAACTGGCCGGCGACGGCCTCGGGAAGAGTTTCGTGTTTTGCCAAAGAGGGAGCCCAGACAGCGCGTCCGGCAGCCACTGTCTAAACTCATCATTATACTCGTGACAGAAATGCGCGGCAATCACAGAGTATTTCGAAACTGAAGCGCCGCACGAAAAGTGCCGTGTTATGGCTCCTGGATCAGCTCGATTTCGCCGATGCCGCCTTGCACGTCCACGCTGATTTTGTGCGGTGTTTTTCCGTACATGTCGTTGGTGTAGTCCCCATCATTCTTGTGCAGACCTTCGGTGCGGACTGCGCCGATTCCGCCGGCTGCGTGCGCCGTCACGCCGACATCTTTCGGCAACCGCATGGTCACCTGGCCAACGCCGCCCTTCACGGAGACGTTCAAGTCGGACTTACGCGGCCCGGTCAAATCCATAACCACTTGGCCCGCGCCCACGTGCAGCTCGACATTGGTGACATCCACGCCGCGCAATTTCAGATTGCCCTGACCTGCGCCCATGTCCACACGCAGATCCAGCGGCACCTCATCACTGAAATCCAAATCCCAACTGTTGTCGGACGGACCAAAGGTGAAGTTACCGCTGTCTTGGCTCACGTCCAGGATGCCCTTGCCGTCGGAAACGTGATAATCGACGATGGGGTTATCCCACTTGCGATCGAAATGAAATTCCGCGTTCAACAAATGACCCGAGCCGCCGCTCAGATTCAGTTGGCCTGCGCCCATGTGCAAAGAAGCAGAAACCGATTTCGCGCCCTGCAGGTCGATAGTCTGCTGCGTGTGATTGGAGAAATATTCGCCATGCGTTTGGTGGCCACGCGTTTTCTGATAGTGGCCGAGAAGAATCACCAGCACAAAAACAAACGCGACCACGCCAAGCGTCGAACCCAGAGCAATGCCGGTGTTGCGTTCTCCCGGCACCGCGGCGCGGTTGCGTGAGGCGTCCCAGATTTTGCCGAGGCCGACCAGGATCAGAATCAGCGGCCAGTAAGTCTTCAAGATTTCATACGGCTCGAAACCGGGATGCCACGTCTTAAACAAAAATAGCGCGCCAACGCTGATTAACAGGATCGGCATAACCAGGGATGTTTTGGGCTGCCGGTCATTCACGGGCATCGCGTACCTCCACCACTCACGCTAGGCACTACTTGTACTACGCATAGAAAACGAAAATAGTTCAGATACGGCAAATTTAGCATGACTTGATGTGCGATACCGAGAGCAAGAGAGATTCCTCACTGCGCAGACTCCGTTCGGAATGACGGCTGGCTGGGCGCGGCACGAACTGAGCCGGCGGCGAGCCTTCGCCGTAGTTGTGCTAGAGTCGCGAAGAAGCGCATTGGTGGCGGGTTTGGAGCGGAACGATGACTGGGACTGGGGCTGGGAGCGGAACTGAGTCTAGCGCTCCTTTCAAGCGGGTGATTTGGATTGTTCTGGACAGCGTCGGCGTCGGGGAGTTGCCGGACGCCGCGGAGTATGGCGACGTTGGGCGCACAACGCTGGGACACATCGCCGAATCGCGTCCGCTGAAATTGCCGAATTTGTTGGAACTGGGCCTGGCAAACATTGCGCCGCTGAAAGATCTTGCGCCTACTGCAACTCCGCTTGGCGCCTACGGAAAAGGCGCGACGCACTCGCCGGGAAAAGATACCACCACGGGACATTGGGAGATGGCTGGCGTGTGGCTGGATCAGGCGTTTCCTGTGTACAAACACGGCTTTCCGCCGGAAATTATTGATGCCTTCGAGAAACAAATCGGCAGAAAAACGATTGGTAATAAGCCGGCGTCGGGCACGGAAATTATCAAGGAACTCGGCGAAGAACATGTACGCACCGGCAAACCGATTGTGTACACGTCGGGCGACAGCGTTTTCCAGATTGCCGCGCACGAGGGCATCATCCATGTGTCCGAGCTTTATAAAATGTGCGAAATCGCCCGCGAAATTCTGGATGGAAGGCATCGCGTGGGGCGCGTGATTGCCCGGCCATTTACCGGTACGCCGGGACACTTTTTGCGCACGCCGCGCCGCCACGATTACGCCGTCGATCCGCCCAAGCCGATGCTTCTGGATGTTCTGGCCGAAAAAAATGTTCCGGTATTCGGCATCGGCAAAATTCACGATATCTACAACGGGCGCGGCGTCGAAAACTACGTCACCACTGTTTCCAACGCCGATGGCATGGAAAAACTCACCGCCGCCATCCACCGAAGCCCGGAAGACGGACTCATTTTTTGCAATCTGGTTGATTTCGACATGTTGTACGGCCATCGCAAGGATGTGGAAGGATTCGCAAAATCGCTGGAAGAATTTGACGCGTTCCTGGGTGATTATCTGCGCCTGCTGACTCACGACGATTTGCTGATGATCACCGCGGACCACGGATGCGATCCCGATCCGCGCTGGGAAACGACCGACCATTCGCGGGAGTATGTGCCAATCCTTGCGTATTCTCCTGGCCGTGGAGCGGGAGTGAATTTGGGAACACGTTCGACGCTGGCCGACATGGGGCAAACGGTTGCGGAGAACTTTGGCGGGAAGATATTGCATGGCGCGAGTTTTCTGGCCGCGTTCCACCCCAACGTAGAGTCGGTTTCAGGCCCCAACTGAAGAAGCACAGAGAGGAATGGCTGTGCCACTGAAGCTGACCAGATCTGAGTTTCGGCGTTATAATGCCGCTATGACACATCAAGCTTCCGAGCTCCTTCAGAAAGCCTTGTCGCTCCCCGAAAAGGAACGCGCGGAGTTGGCGTGCTCGCTCATCGACAGCCTCGACGACAAGGTGGATGCAGGCGCGCAGGAAGCCTGGGACGCAGAGATCGCGCGACGGATTCACGAGTTGGATTCCGGCGAGGCACAGGCGATTCCGTGGGATGAAGTCCGAAGCCGGGTTTCGTCCAAGCTCTCGCATGGCAAGTAAGAATGTCGAGTTCCACGAAGGCGCGGCGCTCGACATTGACTCAGCACTGGACTGGTATTTGCAGCGCAGCGAATCCGCAGCACAGCGTTTCTTCGACGAGTTAGACAGAGCCGTCGGAAAGTATGTGCGGGGCTTCGTGGAGCTGCGGTCGAGATCGAACGGCGTTTGGACGGAAGCTACTGGTTACGCTACCGCGGGCGATATCTGCACCTGCGCGCCTGCCCCGTACCGGTGCGGCCCGCAAGTCCTTCCGGCCTACGGCCTCCAGGACTCGCGGAACCAATAGCGAGACCCAAAAACAAAATCAAACCCAAATACCATGTGCCTGCTCATCACCCCTGGAGGAAACCGTGGAACCGGACATTTCTATCTTGCGAAAAACCGGACATTTCTACTTTGCGTTGACACGAAACCACTGGATATGAAACGGAAAACGGCGTTACGGGGTTCTCAAGTCCTCGGTAAGCGCGCTGGTGGTTATTGGCGGGGCCACTCCCGGATTCTCTGCTATCTGCAAGTAATCCGCATTATCCCTTCCTCGGGCTGTTTGTTATCCAGGTCACCAGTCGGCTTTGCGTCGCGCCTAACACCTTTTTACAGTTCAAAATGTTTGGGGAACGAATGGCTAGCGGCGTTCGTACTATCTGCAAGCGCGAGGGTGTGCGCGCCGGGCGGGCGGCGGCCTCGATCGGATTCTGACGAGAACCCGACGGCCGGGCAAGCTGGGTCGCAGCATGCTGCGCCCCTACGGTATAAAATAGCGGTCAAGTAGTGAAGAGGGAGACGCATTATGAGCGACTTCAAGAAGCAACTTTTCGGAACGGCTTCTGCGAGCTTAGCGGCGGTTACTCTCGCGCTACTGATGCTGGGCGGAAGCGCTGCGGCATTTGCGCAAGGTGAGAAGCGAACGGTTTTCAAGGCGAACGATTTTCACTGGCAGGGGAATCTGAAGCCGGGGCAGACGCTGGAGATTATCGGGCGGAACGGCGGGATTGACGCTAGCGGCGCAACGGGCGATGCGGCGCAGGTGGAAGGAATCAAGGAGAGCCACGGCGACGCGAACGAAGTGTTCGTGGAAGTGGTCGAGTATCCGGATGGTGTCACGATTTGCGCGGTGTACGAGAAAGATGCGCAGCCGGGGCGGTGCCATCGCGGCGGAGCGGATTCCGACCACCACGGCTGGAGCTGGCACGACAACAATCACACCAAGTTGAACTTCAATGTAAAGGTGCCGCGCGGTGTGCTGCTGAAGGCGACAACCACCAACGGCGGGATTCACGGCCGCGACCTGAACAGCGTCGTCGAGGCCTCAACCACCAACGGCAACGTGGATGTCGCCACCAGCGAATGGGTTTCCGGGCGCACCACGAATGGCGGAGTGACGGTCGCGATGGGAAGCGCGAAATGGAGCGGCGAAATTGAGCTGCTGACCACCAACGGGAGCGTCCATGCTTCTTTGCCAGCTTCGGCGGAATTCAAGGTTCGCGCAGCTACGACGAATGGCGGAATCCATACGGATTTCCCGGTTACGGTGATGGGGAGTTTCGGGTCCAAGGATATGTCCGGAACGGTGGGAGCAGGCGGCCGCGATCTGCGGCTGGCTACTACCAATGGCGGCATCGAGATCCGCAAGAGCGGGAGCTAGCAGGGTGAAAGCCGCGGTATTGGATGCGATCGGCAAGACGCCGACATGGGTCGGCTTCGAGGAGCCGGAGGCGGCGGAAGGCGAAGCGCTGGTGCAGGTGCTGGCGTCTTCGCTGAAGCCGGTGGACAAGCAACTGGCGGCGGGAACGCACTACGCCAGTCCGCGCGAAGCGGATTTGCCGATGATTTGCGGGACGGATGGTGTAGGAGCGCTCGAGGATGGCACGCGGGTGTTCTTTGGAGGCTGCCGCAGACCGTTTGGAGCAATGGCCGAACTTACGGTCGTGGCGCGGGCGTTTTGCTTTCCCCTGCCAGCGGGAATGGACGATGAGACGGCGGCGGCCCTGCCGAATCCTGGCGTTTCGGCTTGGCTGTCGCTGACACACCGGGCGAAGCTGGCGCGGGGCGAAACGGTACTGGTTCTGGGGGCAACCGGGGTGACCGGGCAGCTGGCCGTGCAGATTGCCAAGTTGCTGGGAGCAGCGCGGGTGGTTGGAGTCGGGCGGAATGAGCAGGTTTTGGCTCGGTTGGGTGAATTGGGAGCGGACGCTACGATTCAAATGGATCAGGCGGCGGAAGCTTTGAAGGAAGCCTATCTGACCGAAGCAGGCGAGGCGGGATTCGACGTGGTTCTGGATTATTTGTGGGGCGAGCCGACGGAGGCGCTGCTGGCGGCGATTACTAAATCAGAGTTTGCGGAGATGGGGAAAGAGACGCGGCTGGTGCAGGTGGGCGAGAGCGCGGGCGCTACGATCAAGTTGCCGGCGGCGGTGTTGAGAAGCACGGCAGTGACGATTTTGGGTACGGCGGGAATGCCGCCGATGGAAGTGCTTTTTGATGCCATGCAGGAAGTGATGAAACGCGGCGCGATGGGGGAGTTGCGGATCGAGACGGAGCGCGTGGTGTTTGCGGAGGTTGAGAGTGTGTGGAAACGCGCGGGGCAGGCGGGGCGTCGGGTGGTGCTGGCGCCGTGAGCGACGTTGTGTTGCGCCTCCGGTGATTTGGACCAAAAGGAGCGCGTAGACATTAGCCAGGCGAACTAACGGAAATTACTGACCTGTACGAAGGACCGGTGGCTGGTAGGTACACGCGGAACGGTTGCGGCGGGTATGGGCATATCGTAGTGATAGGGGTTGTCCATGACGGATACGGATAATAAGCGCCGGTACCCGCGCGTAAGAGTGCCCAAAAACGCCTTGGTGGCGTGGAAAAATGGCTGCCAGAAATTTGTTTCGCCGGTGGAGAATCTGGCGCTGGGTGGCCTGTTTATCCGCACGAAAGATCCTTTGAGTTCAGGAACGATGCTGCAATTGGTGTTTAACACGCCGCAGGGGCAAGTGCGGGTGAGGGCGGTGGTGCGTAACGTCAAGGCCGGAGAAGGCATGGGCGTGGCGATTGTTTCGATGGAGCAGGAAGACCGCGGGCGATTGGATCAGTGGCTGAGGAAATTAGGCACGCAAGAAAATGCGGTGGAAACGCGCGGATGACCGTCAGCGCAACGACGCGACGGTATCCCAGACTGAAGGCGCCGAAGTCCGCAGTGGTGGCGTGGAAAAATTCCGAGCGGCAGGAAGTTTCGCGGGTGGCGACGATTGCGCTGGGCGGGCTGTTTATCAAGACGAAAAATCCACCGAAAACCGGGAGCACGATTCAGATGCTGATCGTGACGCCGCGGGGATATTTGCGGACGCGGGCAAGCGTACGCAACGTGATTGCGGGCGAAGGCATGGGAGTAGCGATTGTGGCGATGGACCCGGAAGATCGCGGCAAACTGGAACGGTGGCTGAAACAACTGACGGAGCTGAAAGCGGAGGCGGGTTAGTTGGAATCGGCGTCGGGGTCTTTGCCGAGGCCGGCTTTAAAAAGCAAAGAACGCAGAGCGTCTTCTCCGGCGGCGCCGCGCTGGGTGCCCGCGATATTTCCTTCGCGGTCGATTACTACGTAGATGGGATAAGCGGTTGCGGCATACATCGCGGCGAGATTGGTGTCTTCGGTGAGGACGATGCGGCAGGTGCGCGGATACTGGTCGAGATATTTTTTGACGGTCTTTCTTGATTCGCAGACGTTGATGGCGAGGACCAGCAGGTCCTTGTCGGTAAATTCGCGGCTGATTTTTTCCACGAGAGGGGCTTCTTCCTTGCAGTAGCCGCACCAGGTGGTCCAGAACTCGAGCAAAACGACTTTGCCTTGGATCGAGGTGTTGGAAAAAGTTTCGCCGTTGGTAGCTTTGGCGTTGAAGCGCGGGGCGGGTTGTTTTGCTTTGCTGTTGGCGAGGAGAATGGTTGAAGCACAGATGGCGATGAGAGTAAACGACACGCAAGTGCGCACGAGGTTGGGTGGCGTGAGCATGCGCGGGAATATAGCACAAAAATTTTACTGGGAGTTACGTAGTTGATTGGTACCGAAGCGTACCGAGAGCGGCGGGATAAACCCGCCGCTGCAAGAGTTCAAGCAAAACAACCACAAAACCAAGAGAACCGACCTGAAGGTCGGCCGCTACAACGGCAAGCGTGCGGGTGAAAATTATGACGCGGCGGCTTTGCGTTCGGCGGGTTGATATTCGCCGGGGACGCCGCGCATGGCGATGGCCAGGCGATTCCAGGCGTTGATGGTGGTGATCGCGTAGGTGAGATCGACTAGTTCCTGTTCGCTGAATTCCTTGCGGGTGGAATCGTAGAGTTCGTCGGGTGCGTGATTTTGTGAAATGAGGGTGAGGGCTTCGGTCCAGGCCAGGGCGGCGCGTTCGCGCGGAGTGAAGAAAGGCGTTTCGCGCCAGGCGTTGAGTGCGTAGAGGCGCTGCTCGGTGTCGCCCGTGGCGCGCGCGTCTTTGGAATGCATGTCAATGCAGTAGGCGCAGCCGTTGATTTGCGAAGCGCGGAGTTTGACGAGGTGGAGAAGCTTTTCTTCGATGGTGGAGGATTTGAGATGTTTTTCGAGCGCGTACATGGCGTGAAGGGCGTTGGGAGAATATTTGTTGTAAGGGATGCGGGGTTCCATGAGCGGTATCGTCCTTTCGTTTGTGATGGGCTGCGCAGAACCATTTTCTAATTGGCGAAGCAAAAATTCAACGGTCGCGGAAATTGAGAAAAAGAAAGATCTCGGGATAAACCTGCGGTTACAAAAATCTACAGGCAAAAGAAAGAGCCGGGCTGAAGCGCGGCCGCTACGAAACTGTACACGAAATGGCCAGTGCAATTGCTGGATGATTATTGGCCGGAGGCGGAGGCTGGCGATTGGGGTTGGGTGTTGGAGGCGGCGGCCTGGCCTGGGGCGAAGTAGCCGTTGCGGGTGCGGGCGGTGAGTTTGCCTTTGCCGCGCGGGGGAATGATGTCGACCTGAACGGTGCGAAAGGTGCCGTCCTTTTTAGTGTTGGTGGGGTAGTAGCCGAGAGTGTACTGATTGCGAATGTCGCGGGCGACTTGGTCGCAGATGTTGTGGACGTCGTCCACATTTTCCGGGAAGAAGGCTACACCACCGGAGGCGGTCGTAATGTCTTTCAATGCGCGCATGGCTTTTTTGCGATTCTTTTTGTCTTCATCGCTAAAAAGGCCGATGGCGTAAATTACGACATTGGATTTTTGAATTTCGCGGACGGTTTTTTCGAGGGTGTTGCGGCTGACGTTGTCTTCGCCGTCGGTGACCACGAGCAAAACCTTTTTGTCCTTGTGGCCCTTCTTGAGGTGATCGAGCGAGCCGATTACGGCGTCATAGAGCGCGGTGCTGCCGCGAGCGTCAATGCGTTCGAGAGCTTCTTTAAGTTCGGGGATGCTGCTGGTGAAATCCTTGTCGAGGTCGAGGTAGTAGTCGTCGTTGAAATTGACGACGAAGGATTCGTCGTGCGGATTGGAGGCCTGGACGAGAGTGAGAGCGGCTTCGTTGACGCGGGGACGCTTGTCGCGCATGGAGCCGCTGTTGTCAATGACCAGGCCCATGCTGACGGGAACGTCTTCGCGCTTGAAGAGAGAAAGTTTTTGCTCGGCTTTGTCCTCAAAGACGCGGAAGTTGTCTTCCTTGAGGCCGTCAACAAATTTGCCGCGATCATCGAGCACGGTGGTGTGTAGGACGACAAGGTTGACGTTTACTTTTATGGTGCCGCCTTGCTGGTCGGGGCCTTGATTGGGAGGGGGAGGACCAGATTGGGGCAGTGCTAGCGGGTTGTCCTGGGCGAAGGCCGTGATGGCGGAGAATGGCGAAAGAACGAGGAGGAAAAAGAACGCAGACAAGATTGTCTGCGCTACGAACGCGGAGATTTTGCGCGGGCTAATGGCTGGGGGCGTAGTAGCCGGTTTTGTTGTAGACGCTGAGGGGCGGGAGGCCCTTGGGAGCGCGCAGTTTGACTTTGATTTTGCGCCAGCGGGCGTCATGCGCTTTGTTGCTTGGATGGTATCCCAGTACATATTGATTACGCAGCTCCATGCCAATTTTGGTGGCGATGTCCGGGAGATCTTCGAGCCGCTCCACCGAAAAAACGCGCCCACCAGTCATGTCCGTAAGATCGGTGAGCAGCGAAGGCCCGTTGAGCTCTTCCGGGGTACGCGCGCGATTGCCAAGCGGGTCGAAAATTCCAATGGCATAGAGCTGGGTGTCAGCTTCTTTCACCAGCCGCTTGATATCGCTTTCGTTGTACCTACTATGATTATCTCCTCCGTCGGATAGGATGAGCAAGGCACGTTTGGCGTTGTGAGCACCCCTCATCTCGCTGAGGCCAAGATAAATTGCATCGAGAAGCGCGGTGCGGCCTTTTGCGCTGGTGGCCATCATACGGTTCTGAAGATCTTCGACGCTATTAGTGAAGGTGCTGGTGAGTTCAGCGCGTTCGTTGAAACTAACCATGAAAAATTCGTCGGCGGGATTGGCGGTCTTGAAAAACTGCACAGCGGCTTCGCGGGCTTTGGCGATTTTGTTGGACATACTGCCGCTGAGATCGAAAATCACGCCGATGGAAATGGGCACATCTTCGGAAGAGAAGGTGAGAACTTCCTGTTCGGCATTATCTTCGAAGATGCGGAAATTATCGGGCTCTAATCCGGTAACCAGCCGATTATAAGGATCGGTGACGGTGACGTTGACGAGCGCGACGTCCACATCGGTGTGCAACATTTTGCCGGGCTTGATGGTGAGTCCGGGCGTATCGTGCTTAACGTCTGCTTTCGGCGGAGTGTGCAGAGAAGTCGGCTCGACCGTATTGGGGTCAAACGGTTTTTCGGGAGCTGGAACCTGAGGCTGCTCGTTACCAGAACCGGATTGAGCGGAGGCGGGCAAGGCACCAACGGAGAGAGCAAACAGGAAAACAGCAAACAGGCATGTGGCCGCAAATATTAAATGGAAGGCACGATGACGGGAACCTGGAACCTCGCGCATTACAGCCCCTGTTATCCGGCTTGCTGGACGGCCGCGCGGAATGGACTAAGCGGATTCTATCACCGGCAATTTGCAACACAAGTCAAAAGAATGTCACTTCGCGGTCTTCAAGGAAGGTTTGCCGCGAAATAAAGGATTCGCTGGATGAACCCTGAGGAGATCAGGCCGTGTTAGGCTGGGCAGCGAGGGCAGAAAATGGGTGGCAAATTGGATTCAAATCGAGTGGTCATTGTAATTCCGGCGAGGTACGGCTCAACCAGACTGCCGGGGAAGCCGCTAGTGTCGCTGGCGGGAAAGCCGATGATTCAAAGGGTTTACGAACGGGCGAAGCAGGCCAAGACCGCGGGGCGAGTGATCGTCGCAACCGATGATGAGCGAATCGTGAAAGCAGTGGAAGGATTCGGGGGAGAAGCACGGATGACGCGCGCGGATCACCGTACTGGAACGGAACGGATCGCGGAAGTGGCGGCGCACACCGAAGGCGAAGTCTTTGTGAATGTGCAGGGAGACGAACCGCTGCTGGATCCGGTGGCGGTAGATACGGCGGTCAGTTCCCTGTTGGAAGAGCCGGCAGCAGCGATTGCGACCGTGGCAGTGCTGATTCGAACGCCGGCGGACATCATGGATCCCAATGTAGTAAAGACGGTGGTGGATTTTGAAGACAATGCGATTTATTTTTCGCGGGCGCCGATTCCGTGGGTGCGGGATACGGCGGCGAAAACTCATGCGCGGCATTTGAAGCATTTGGGTCTGTATGTGTTTCAGCGCAATGCTTTATTGGAGTATCCGACATTGCCGCAGGGGGAGTTGGAGAGGATTGAGCAGCTGGAGCAACTACGTTGGATGGAGAATGGGTGGAAGATTCGGGTGGCGGAAGTGGAGCATGACGCGGTGAGTGTGGATGTGCCGGAGGATGTGGAGAAGGTGGAGAAGTTGTTGGCGGGGTGAAGGAAGAAAGATTCACCGCAGAGTCACAGAGACACAGAGCAAAGTCAGAGATGGAAAGACGAGATGAGGGGGCTGCGCGAGGACGGGTTGGTAGCGCATTGAACGAAGAGAGATTCGTAGCCCGCCTGAAGCGGACTCGGAATGACGAATTTCTGGGTATTGCATGCGGGTGGAGGCGTGCCTCGAACGGTCCCCGGAGTGTGGCGCGCCTCCGGCGCTGCGCGAGAATTTGGTTTGGCTAGTGGGAAGTGGCGATGGAGTCGCGGAGGAGGACCACGTCGGAGACGACGTGGCTGCGTCCTATGGCCAGATACTTACCGTCTGGGGAAAACTGGAACGATCGGATTTGGTCGGAGGTGAAGGTCGTCAACCAATAACCCTTTGAGCCATCCAGCGGCTGCGCCCAAATGTTGCCGACTCCGTTTTCGATGACCGAATAAGCCAGGGCCTTTCCGTCAGGCACAAAGGCAATATTAAGGAAGATGTCAGGCCGGGCATCGAGAAACTTCGCGGGCTTTTCTGAGCTTGCGTTGGCGTCGAGCAGAACAATTCTGTGGGTCGTCACTTGCGTGGCTGGATCGGTTAACGTCTCAACCTCCGGTATCCACTTGCCATCTGGGGAAAAATTCACCCCGCCCAACACGAATCCACTGGCCACCACACTAGCCTTGACGAATTCCGGAGTTCCGCCGTCCGTGGACATTTTGAAAATCTGATAAGTAACCTGGTCGGTGTAATAAAAGTGAGTCCCGTCAGGTGAACAGACAGGAAGCTCGTCGTCCTTGCCGGTGGTTAGTTGCTTTGGATGAGAACCATCCGCATTCACTCGCCAGATGTTAGTGGTCGTCTTTCCTTCCCGCCCAACCGCGTTGAAGAGGATAGGCCCACCACGGGCACAGACGGAAGACCAGAAAATTCTCCCCGCCGGCATGCTGAACAGGGTGGTTTGACGGGCGCCGTCAGCAGACAAACGCAGGATCGAATTCGTGGTGGTGACCACCACATCGCCACGAGCGTCCCATCCGACGCCGCGGACCTCGGATTGGTTGGGGATGCCAGGAACCGCTGCAGACACACTTTTACTCATGATGGGCTGGACGAAAACCGAATCAGACCGTTGCCGCTGAATGGAAACCATCGATTTGCCATCAGCAGAAAGGCTTAGCGTTTGATAGCCACGCGTGTCATTGGTCAACGATTGAAACTGGCCCGCCGGATAAGACACGAACCCCAGTTGAGGGTTGGAGGCATCCGAAGCTCGATAGTTCGCCAGCAGTCCGTGACCGTCTGGACGCCACGCCAGATCCAAGAAAAGTTTGTCTGAAGATGACGTAAGTGGCGTTTCTTTCTTATCCGCGAGATCGAACAAACTTATCTGCCCCTGAGCGTCACCTTGCGAATACGAAATAAAGGCGATTCGCGCTCCGTCAGGCGACCAGGACAGATTATCTGGAAGAGGAAGCGGATTAATTTGCAGAATCTGCTCGTCGCTACCGTCCAAGTTCGAAGACAGCAGGCGATACTTGCCGGCATCAGGATCGTTTGCGCGGATGTAGGCCATGCGCTTGCCGTCAGCAGAAATTGCCGGTCCTGTGTCAACGTCGCGCACCAGCACCTGCGGCGTCCCGCCAAGCACCGGCATGCGGTAGACGTTGAAGGCGTTCTGGCTGGCGTCCATCGCCTTACGATAAAAAATATAATTGCCGTCCGGAGAGAATGCGGAACTGCGAATGTTAAAAGCTTCCGGTTCGAGAACCCGAGTGTTACTACCGGTGGCGACGTTGCGGAGCCACAGACTTTCCTTTCCATTGTCGCTAATTACGCTCACGACGTACTTGCCGTCCGGAGAAACCGCGGCCGATGTGGCCCTGCCGGAGTTTGTGACTTGCGTAACCGCAAAACTTTGAAAAGGAACGGACCCGGTACGATTGGCGAATAGCGAGTAGGCGCCGTAAGCGGCACCAGCGATGAGCAGAAGTCCGACGAGTGCTCCGCTGATGAACATGGTTTTGTGTTGCTTGGCAGCATCGACAACGACCGAACTGCTGGAGGACTGTGCCACACCGCTCTGCGAGCGCACTGCGGAGGAGCTGGACGCGTATACATCGCTTTTGTGCGATGGTGGCGCGATATTGCTGGCCACGGCGGCCACGTCCGAATCGGAATGCGGGATTGCGGCGGAGCCGGAGCGATTCGAATCGGTATCGCGTTTGAGGCGCGTTAGTTCGGCGCGCATGTCGGAGGCGTGTTGATAGCGGAGATCGCGATCTTTTTCCAGCGCGCGATTGATGACATCGTCCAATTTTGCCGGCAGATCGTGATTGAGCCGAATGGCCGGCGTGGGAGAACCATCCAGAATGGATTTGAAGATGACGCCGGAGCTTTCGCCGCGAAAAGGCAGAGTGCCCGTCGCCATTTCGTAGAGGACTACGCCGAAGGAAAAAAGATCGGTGCGGGCGTCAAGCGGCTTAGCGCGGACTTGTTCGGGGGACATGTAGGAAATAGTGCCCAGCGTGGAGCCGGGGCTGGTGAGATGTTCTGCGCTTATGTTTTCGGTTATGTCTTCGCCTGGGGGCGTGGCAGCAGCGCGAATATCTGTAAACGTGAGTTTGGCGAGGCCGAAGTCGAGAATTTTGGCGTGGCCACGTTCGGTGACGAAGATGTTGGCGGGCTTGATGTCGCGATGGACGATGCCTTTACTGTGCGCGGCGTCGAGGGCGTCGGCAATTTCGATGGCCAGGCTCAGCAAAATGTCGGTGTCGAGCGGGCGGCCGCTGATGCGATGCTTCAGCGTGATGCCGTCGAGGAACTCCATGGCGATGAACGCTTGGCCGTCCTGCTCGCCGATATCGTAGATCGTGCAGATGTTGGGATGATTCAGCGCGGAGGCAGCCTGGGCTTCACGCTGGAAACGAGCGAGAGCTTGCGGATCGCGGGCGACGTCCTGGGGCAGGAATTTGAGCGCAACGAAGCGACGAAGGCGAGTGTCCTCAGCTTTATAGACCACGCCCATTCCACCGCCGCCGAGTTTTTCGGCGATGCGGTAATGCGAAATGGTCTGTCCGATTAACGAGGCTGGGTCAGTCACTGGCGGCGTATTTTAGTTTTTGCGGAAGGGTTAGTCAACGGCGGGATAACCGGCGACTGGGATCACGGCGAGGCTCGCGGTTCGGTGAAAGAAAGAAGGATTCACCACAGAGTCACAGAGAGGAAGTCAAGAAATGGAAACTCGAAGAAGTGGCTCCGCCAGGACCTGCCGGAGGTAGATACGGAGAAGAGAGATTCCTTCCGACAAGGTCGGAACGTTCGTTCGCTTTGCTCGGCATGACGGTTTGTGGGTTGTTATGAAATTAAGAGAGCGTCTTGGGACTGGGCAGGCTGGGGCGCAGCATGCTGCGCCCCTACGGGAGCACTACACGGACGCCCCGCGGAAGTGTTGACGCGCTTTGCGGGTGCACCGCGCAGAGCGCGGTGCACAGACCGGGCGAAAGAGTTACGGAGCCTGGAGGGTTACGGTGCCGGAGATTACTCGGCCGCTGTCGGTGCCGGCTACATAGATGGTTTGTGAGTTGACGATGTAGGCGGCGAAGTTGAGCGTGGTCGAGGGATTACCGGCGAGCTTCAGCGAAAGAGTATTGCGCATACCGCTGTTGGTAGTGCCATCGCCGCCGACGGTTAAGCCGTTGCCGGAGACCACTACATTTGTGAATACGCCCTGGTTCGAACTGAACGCACTGAAGTCTAGCGCGCCGCTGACGTTGTTCGAAGCAGCGCTGGTCAATGCGATCTGGCCGACATAGTCTTCTTCGCCCAAGACCTGGTTGGTGGTGTTGTTGCCGAGGCCGGCGAAATTAAATCCGTAGCTGCCAGCGAGGCTGGAATTGGTGAAAGGCGCGCCAACCTGCAGCTGGAGGTTGCCGTCGCCAACGGTGTTCTTGCTGACGTCCTGAATGACGCCGCCGCTGGAGGAACTGAGATAGACAATGTAGCTGAAGGTGCCGAGTTTCGAGTCGGTGAAGGTGAGCGTTCCGCGACCGGAACCGGGGAAGTTGGTGTCAATGGCGTAGGTCATCGCGGAGAGCGAGCCGCTGGGGACTTGCGCGACGGTGCCGCCATCGTTGGTGTCAGCAAAGATACTTCCGAGGCCGCCATTGCCATCGGCGGTGAAACGTCCGATGCGCGTCAGCTGGCTTTGCGAGCCGACACCGCTCGATAAGTAGACAAAATTGCCGTTGAAGTTGGCGTTGGTGGCGGGAACGCTGGACTGCGCGATAGCGTCACCGATGGTCAGGCCGGCAACGCCCGCGTTGCCGGTTTCCATCATGCGCGCACGAGAACCGTCCACGATGTAAAAAATGTAATTGAAGGTGAAACCGTTGGCGGTGAAGGTCACGGTGCCGCGGCCTGAAGTCGGCCCATTGGTGGCGTCCAGTTGATAGGCAGCGCCAGTGAATGGGGACGCGCCGGACGTGACCGCGTTGTCATTTTCGTCGAGCACGCCGCTGGAGAGCAAACCGCTGCCGGTGGAAACGAACTGGCCGACGATGGAGTCGGGTGCGCCGCCAGAGTCCACACCGCTGAAGTCGAAGACATAATTTCCGCTGATGCCCGCGATATTAAATGAATTAGGACTTTGCAGGAGGAAAGTGCCGCTGGCAGTGGCGATACCATCGGTCTCGACGATCAAGCCTTTGGCCGACGAAAGCATGGTGATACTGAAAGAAAGAGTTCCCGTAGCGTTGGTGAGATTGACGACGCCGCGACCGTCGGCTTGTACCGAATAAGCGCTGGGGCTAAAAGCGAGCGTCTGCGGGCCATTGGAAGCGGTGTTGACGTCTTCAATGCCGGCGGTGATGTTGCCGCCGCCATCGGCCGTGAAGGAACCGACCCGGGCGAAAAAGTTTCCGAAGGCGTCAGAGCCGTTCATCGAGAAAGCGTATTGGCCCTTGAGGCTGGAGTTGGAAAAGTTGCCGGTTGGAGGTGGGGGAGTAGGAGTGGAGCCACCGCCACCGCAAGCTGCGGCGAAAACGGCTGCACAGAGAGTGAGGGCCAGGCACAGGCGATTCATCGGGCACCGCCTTTTTGATCGGCTTGCGCGCTGGCAAGGAGCGCCCTGTTAGCGCGAGCACCTGCGCGAGCGAGCGGTAAACCGTGATCGGAGCGGACAGCGACTACTTGCGCGCCAACTTGCACGAGACGCGCGAGGAAGATTTGATTTTTGCCGACGGTGGTCATCTGGCCGACGAAGCGGACGTTGGAACCTGTAGTGAAAGTAAGTTTATTGAGACGGAGAAACCGTGCGTCACCGAGATGGACATCAACGTTACCGGCAGAAGTCTGCAATAAAACGTGCGCGCCGATGGGAGGGGTTTGAGAATTCTCCGTGAACGTCAGCACCGTGCCTTGCAGCGAAACGTCTTTTGCGATGTCATACGCGCCGGGCACGGGTTTCACGGAGACAGCGTTGGCACCGGGCCGCTGCGCAAAAATGGGGCCGGCGCAAACCGCGGCACACACAAAAACCACAAACGGATAAAACTTTGGGAACAACTTCATCGCTCACCCCATTCGCGGCCCATTGAGAGGGCGCTCAGATAACAAAACCCCGGTCCAGAACGCGGGGCGGAAGGACAAGTAACAAATTCGAATCGACTCCAGCTTAGACGACGGCTTTGCACAATTGGTTTCCGCAACACAATTGAGTGTCGGAAGAAATAGCTGTACGAAAGCTGTACTTCCGGCCAAGTGCAAAGCCGGCGTCGTTCGAATGGGTCTAACCCTGCTGTTATGAAAAAGTTGTGCGGCGATTAAAATTTTCGATACGAGGCCGCGAAGAGTTGCAATTGACAGAACGTCTTGCCTTGCCCATAATTGTTTGTACGTCAATCCTGTGGCGGGGCTTTTGCAGGGCCTTGCCTGAGAGGTAAGAGCAGTCCGGTGTGGTGAAGCGAGTCACCACGCGGGCTATACGGATGGCGCCAAAATATATATTTGTTACCGGCGGTGTTGTTTCTTCACTTGGTAAGGGCGTAGCAGCTTCCTCCATCGGTTGTCTCCTCGAA
Organism: uncultured Acidobacteriota bacterium; assembly: GCA_963732135.1. Classification (GTDB taxonomy): domain Bacteria; phylum Acidobacteriota; class Terriglobia; order Acidiferrales; family UBA7541; genus Acidiferrum. Next base: position 548,755 of record CAVSYC010000003.1, on the reverse strand, counting down.
AGTCGCGGTTTTAAAGTCAACATTCAGAAGTGCGATCCGTATCTCAACGTCGACCCGGGCACTATGAGCCCGTTTCAACACGGCGAAGTGTTTGTGACCGAAGACGGCGCGGAGACCGACCTGGACCTCGGACATTATGAGAGGTTTACGCACGCGAAGTTGACGCGCGACAACAATTGGACGACGGGAAGAATCTACGAAACGATTTTGACCAAGGAGCGACGCGGCGATTACCTGGGAAAAACCGTGCAGGTGATTCCACACGTCACCGACGAAATCAAAGCGATCATCAAGAAAGTTTCCGTGGATGTGGATGTAGCGATCGTGGAGATCGGCGGAACGGTCGGCGACATCGAGTCGCTGCCGTTTCTCGAAGCCATTCGCCAGATGCGCCTGGAGCTTGGCGCGGAAAATACTTTATTTGTGCATGTGACATTAGTTCCCTACCTTGCGGCGGCCGGCGAACAGAAAACCAAGCCGACGCAACACAGCGTAAAAGAGATGCTGGGGATTGGGATTCAGCCGGACATTTTGCTTTGCCGCAGTGACCGGCACATTCCTTCCGACCTGAAACGCAAGATCGCGCTGTTCTGCAATATTGCCGAAGGCTGCGTTATTTCCATGGAAGATGTGGACACGATTTACGCGGTTCCTGCGGAACTGGCGCGCGAAGGACTGGACACGCAGATTTTGCGTTTGTTGAAACTGGAAGGGCGTCCGCAGAACTTCCAACCGTGGCTGGATCTGATACAGCGGATTCATCATCCGGCAGGCGAAGCGCGGATTGCGATCGTCGGAAAGTATGTGCAGCTGGAGGACGCGTACAAGAGTTTGCGCGAGGCATTGTTGCACGGCGGCTTGGCGCACAATCACAAGACGGTGATTGATTGGATTGAGTCGGAAGAAATTGATTCGCTGGCGACGGCTGCAGAAAGATTGCGCGGCTACGATGGGATTTTGGTGCCGGGCGGATTCGGTAAGCGCGGAATTCAAGGAATGATTTATACGATTCAATTTGCGCGCGAAAATAAAATTCCCTTTTTTGGAATTTGTTTGGGCATGCAGTGTGCGACGATTGAATACGCTCGCGACGTGGCGGGATTGAAACAAGCGGACAGCACGGAGTTCGATCCGCAAGCGCCGTATCGCGTGATTTATAAATTGCGCGAACTGCTGGGCGTGGACGAGATGGGCGGGACCATGCGGCTAGGCGCTTGGCCGTGCAAGCTGGAGCCAGGATCGTTCGCAGCGAAGGCTTACGGCAAGCTGGAAATCAGCGAGCGGCATCGTCACCGGTATGAATTCAATCGCGAACACGAAAAAACGTTGGTTGACGCCGGACTGCAAATTACCGGACGAACTCCGGACGAAAATTACGTTGAGATTGTGGAAGCGCCGGAGCATCCGTGGTTTTTGGGATGCCAGTTTCATCCGGAGTTCAAGTCCAAGCCGCTTGAGCCGCATCCATTATTCGCTGCGTTTATTGGTGCAGCGCTGCAGCATAAGAAGGAACGGTGCAAACCTGCCGCTGCAGGAGTCAGTGCGGCAGCTTTGCATGATGGGCAGCATGCGCCTTCGGCGGAACCTTCGCGCACACCGGTGTTGCGCGCCGCGCCGCACGCGACAGCCTAAGCCGCGACCCGCAATTGGCGGCGTATCGGTGACGAAGCACATTTGTGCTATCTTTTTTCTCAAATGGCCGAACAACATAACCGGGAGACGGCACTTCCCCCTTATTCGGGCGACAATCCGCTTTTTTTGATTGCTGGCCCGTGCGTGATTGAGTCCGAGGCGCATGCGCGGATGATGGCGGAGCGCATTGCGAAGATTGCCGAGGATGTCGGTGGCATGCCGTATGTGTTCAAGGCGTCGTTTGATAAGGCGAATCGGTCTTCGGTGAATTCGTTTCGTGGCCCGGGTTTGACTGAAGGACTTCGGATTCTGGGTAAGATCAAATCGGACTTGAAGATGACGATTCTGACCGATATTCATGAGCCTTCGCAGGCGGCTCCTGCAGCCGAGGTTGTGGACATTTTGCAGATACCAGCGTTTTTGGCGCGGCAAACGGATTTGCTCGTGGCTGCCGGAAAAACTGGACGTGGCATCAATGTGAAAAAGCCGCAATTTGTTTCTCCGGCGGACATGAAAAACGTAGTGGAAAAGATTGCGTCTACCGGAAATACCGACATCATTTTGACGGAGCGGGGTTCGTCGTTTGGCTACCAGAATCTGGTGGTGGATTTTCGCGGAATTCCGCAAATGAAAAAATTAGGCTGTCCCGTGGTGTTTGACGCCACGCACTCCGTGCAGTTGCCGGGTGGGCAAGGTCACGCGAGCGGTGGACAGCCGGAATTTATTGAGCCGTTGGCGCGCGCGGCGGTCGCCGCTGGAGTCGATGGAATCTTCATCGAAACGCATGATAATCCCGCGAAGGCGCTTTCGGATGGAGCGAACGCATTACCTCTCGATCAACTTCCCGGTCTGCTTTCACGATTGAAGGAAATTTCGCACCTGGTCCGATCGTGGAGAACGTCGTGAGCCTGGACACTGCACGGCGGGTGCTGCGCATCGAAGCGCAGGCGATTCACGATGTAATGGCGCGGCTGGATGGCGCGTTCGAACGCGCAGTGGAACTTCTTTTTGCTTGCAAGGGACGGGTGGCGGTAACCGGAATGGGCAAGTCCGGAATTGTTGGGCGGAAAATTTCGGCTACGCTTTCGAGCACCGGAACTCCGTCATTTTTTCTGCATCCTGCGGAGGCGCTGCACGGTGATCTTGGGATGCTGGCGGCGGGTGATGTGATCCTGGCTGTCTCCTACGGTGGCGAAACGCGCGAAATTATCGAACTGCTGGATGCGCTGAAGCGGATGGAAATCAAGCTGGTCGCGCTGACTGGAAACTGCAAATCTACCATTGCGCAGGCCAGCGAACTTGTCCTGGACGTCAGCGTGAATGAAGAAGCTTGCTCCTTGAATCTGGCGCCGACGGCCAGCACGACTGTGGCGATGGCGGTGGGAGATGCGTTGGCTGTGGCATTGCTGGAGAAGCGCGACTTTCGTCACGATGATTTTGCCGCGTTGCATCCGGCGGGTAGTTTGGGCAAACGCCTGCTGCGTGCGGATAAAGTGATGCATGCGGGAGACAAACTCCCCCGCGTTGCACCGGATACTCCGATGGCACAGGTGTTCCACGAAATGTCCGCGAAGAAGCTGGGAATGACTACCGTGGTGAACGTTGATGGAACGTTGGCGGGAATCCTGACCGATGGAGATTTGCGGCGCTTGATGGAAAAACACGGCGGCACAGTGGTGGACATGAGGCTGGCGGATTGCGCGACGCGGAGTCCGCAAACCATTGGGCCAGATGTGCTTGCGAGCGAAGCTTTAACTCTGATGGAGAAGCGTCGCATTACTTGTGTGATTGTTGTGGACAAGGAGCGAAAAGTTTTGGGCGTCGTGCATTTGCATGATTTGTGGGGATTGCAACTGGTGTGAGTGGGTGCGATAGAGAGAAGAAAGACGGCGGGATAAACGCGCGCTACAAAGAACTAGCGGAAAAGAAAGATGGTTGCCTAAAGGCAGCCGCTAGCTAAAGAGAAACTCCGGAGACTAATTGTGGAGAAACATGTGGCGTGGACGCCGACAGTTTCGCCCGACGTGAAGGAAAGAGCGGCGAAAATCAAAGTTGTGCTGATGGACGTGGATGGCACGATCACGGATGGCAGCGTTACGCTGCTATCGCAGCCGGATGGGTCGGCAATCGAAATCAAGACATTTGACGCGCACGACGGGCAAGGAATGACCCTGGGCCGCACTGCCGGATTGCGGCTGGGAGTGATTACCGGACGGGAAAGCGCTGCGCTACGGCGACGCATGAAAGAGATGGGCGTGGAATTTGTTTACGAAAAGCAAGCGCAGAAAATTCCCGCGTACGAAGAGATTTTGAAAAAGGCCGGGGTCGAGGAAGCGGAGGTCGCATATCTGGGCGACGATTTGCCGGACTTGACGGTGATGAAACGGGTGGGCCTGGCAGTTGCGGTCGGCAATGCCGTGGACGAAGTGAAGAGCGCGGCGCACTACACGACGGTGCGCAACGGCGGCAAAGGCGCGGCGCGCGAACTAATCGAGCTGATACTCAAGTCCAAAGGAATCTGGGAGGAAATGATCGATAAAGCGCGGGCTTGATTGGATTAAGCGCTTTCAAGCCCACTTTACGGTTTTTGTTTCTACTGCGCTGCGGATTCCCTCTTCGCTTTCGGCGTGAGCTGATCGAGTCGCCGGCCGTTTTCAGAGACTTCGACAAGTTTTGCGAAGCGACGTATGCGTGTTTGCTCCTGCTGGGCGCGAACCACCCAATGACCCGCTGTTCGTTGGTACCATGGGGCCTGATTGGAGAAAAATTCCCATGCCGATACGTTTGCGCGAAACAGTTTTTTGAATTTTGCGGAGAGTCCAGGGCGCTTCTGTTCGAAGGAATAAATACCGGTGCGCTGCTTTTCGCGGAGTGCGAATGCTTTTAGACCCGGCTCAACCATTTTGCCGGCCTTTTGCAGGCGTCGCACATGACGAACATTCACCAGGCTCCAGATGCTCTTCGGTTTTCGCGGCGTAAAACGAATCGTGTAGCTTTCTGAATCTACCGAGCGGCGCACGCCGTCAATCCAGCCGAAGCACAGAGCTTCGTCCAACGCTTGCGCGTACGTCGCGCCTTTTTTCCCCGATGCTGTTTTATAGAATCCGACAAAGAGTTCCCTAACCCTCGCGTGATTTTTCGCAAGCCATTTGCGAAATTCTTCTGGCGCAGAAAAGTGCACGATTTTTGTCATGTCCCGGCCCATTCGAGAGACGCGCCAGTGATGTTTTCACTTTAAAATTGGCAGCACAATCGCCGAGCCCTTTTCGCCGCCGCGATACACGCGCTCAGTTGCCTTCTGAAAATCTTCTGGCTTGGCATCGGGAATATTCTCGAATTTTTGCGGATTGCGGTCGGTCAGCGGAAACCAGGAGCTTTGGATTTGCACCATGATGCGATGGCCGCGACGAAAAGTGTGATTGATGCTGGGCAAGTCGAAATTAATCGCCGCCGGTTGATTGGGCTCAAGCGGCTGCGGTTTTTCAAAACTGTTGCGGAATTTTGCGCGGAACGGTTCGCCGCGAACTAACTGTTGATAGCCACCCAAGTGGACATCTTTGGGATTCGGATCGGGATTGGGATAGTCCATGGGATAAACGTCGATCAGTTTAACGTCGAAATCGGAATCGCTGCCGGAACTGGAAACCCACAGCCTGGGCGAAACCGGGCCTGCGACGGTAATGTCGTGCTCCAGCGGCTCGGTTTGATAGGTCTCGACGTCGGTGCGTTTTGCCGCGAAACGCTGATCGGCATCCAGATAGGTTTGCGGCACGTTGGTGCTCTGCGTTTCCACGAACGGGACCGGATGATTGGGATCGCTGACGTATTCGTCGTAGCCGGAAGTTTCTTTTGCCGGCTCGAACGAAAGTTTTCCTCCCGCGTGGAAGTACAGGGTCTTCGACTGGGTGTTTTTCGGCGGCCACGAATCATAGTGCCGCCAGACATTTGTTCCAGTTTCAAAAATCAACACAGCGGGGAGCCTTGGATCTGGAGCGTCTTTCAAAAATTGCTGAAAAAACGGCAAGAGCACCTGGTCATTGAAAAATGCGGAATTATCGGCGGCGAAATTCACCGGGCCAAGATGATCGCCTTTAGTAAAGGCCCAACCGCCGTGCACCCAGGGTCCTTCGACGAGATGATCCGGAGTGTCAGGGCTCATCGCAGCGACGGAATGAAAAATTCTGTAAGGGCCTTGCAAGTCTTCGGCGTCAAACAGGCCGCCGACGACCATCACCGCGCAATGAACGTTCTTCATGTGCCTGGAGATATCGCGGATTTTCCAATATTCATCATAGTTGGGATGCTGCACCTGATCGTCCCAATAAGAATTGGTGTCTTTCAGGTACAGCTTCTTGGCGTTTGAAAGCGGCCCCATCGTGAGATAGAAATCGTAACCATCGTTTGTTCCGTAGTCGAAATTGTCCCAATCCTTGCGCGGATATTCGAGACCAGAACGCGGCTTGAAGATCGCATAAAAGCCGAAGTTAGCTTCGAGCATGAACGCGCCGTTGTGATACGCATCGTCTCCCATATAAAGGTCGGTCACGGGCGCTTGCGGAGAACATGCCTTTAACGCGGGATGCGAATCGACCATTCCGGCAGCAGCATAAAATCCGGGATAAGAAATTCCATAGATGCCGGCTTTGCCGTTGTTGTTCGGAACATTCTTCAACAGCCAGTCGATGGTGTCGTAGGTATCCGTGCTTTCGTCCACATCGTTCGGCCCCTTTTTCACGTCCTTGCCAGGCGTCATTTCCTGCCATGTGCCATCGCTTTGAAAGCGCCCGCGCACGTCCTGGTAAACAAAAATAAATCCGTCGGCGACAAAACTGGGAGCCGGTCCGAGGTGCTTCGGATAGTTGTCCGTTCCGTACGGTGCAACACTGTACGGCGTGCGCTCCGTTAGAAAGGGATAGGTCCTGGCAGTAGAAGCATCCTTGGGAACATAAACCGCGGTGAACAACTTTGCGCCGTCGCGCATCGGAATGCGGAATTCGTATTTCGTATATCGAGCGCGAATTTCAGCCGCGGACTTCGCGTCCTGGTCTGGCTCCTGAGCGTGGATGGGGTATCCACCTAAAAGAGATGAAATTCCCAATACGGCAAAAATTCCTGCGAGAACCGTTCCGCGCTGCCCGCGTTTGTTCATCAACCGCTCCAATGGAAAAATGTAGTAACCGAGTCGCGTTGGGCACGATAGCGTCCGCTCGACATTGTGTCAACGCACCGCACGGTTGCTCATATTTATTTTGTTCGAATTTGAAAAGTTGTCTTGACCAGAGCTACGCACGGCGCTAGGGTTGCCGTTGTCCCTTAGCCCCGAGTTCTACTCCCCCCTCACGGCTCGACTCACACACAAACGTCATAGGAGGCATCTCATGATCGCTCGCATTATCAATTGCACGGTTACACCGTCGAAGGTCGGCGAATTTCGGATGCTGCTGAACAATACTTTGTTACCGAAGATTCAGTCGCAACACGGATTCGTTGAAAATATTGAGGCGCTCGACCCCAACACGGGGCAATTCTCCAGTACCACGCTGTGGAAGAATCGCTCCGACGTCGAAAATTATGATAATGGCGTGTTCCCGGAAATCGCAGCAAAGATGAGCCCGCTTCTAAACGGCAATCCCACCGTGCAAACGCTTCCGGTGGAGAGTTCCTCGGAACATAACGTGCGGACGGCAGCAGCAGGCAGTTCACGTTAGTTGTAGCTGAAGCCACATAGACCTATCACAAGAACGCCAAGGCCGGAGGGCAGCCATGCTCTCCGGCCTTGCTGTCATTGGGGCTCCAAAATGGATATTCATAATTTTTGCGGTTCGATGGTGCGAGTGAGTGTAGAATCTCGTCCGTTACTAGCTTCTGCAAAATCCCAGGGTGATACGTTCGCGGTTTTAGATGAACCAACTTTCCTCTGCGAGTTTCAAGATGAAAGCACCTTCATACCGGCTGCTGGCTTACGCACTACTGGCTTGTATTTGCGCTACGCCATCGTTCGGCGCCAAACAATATTCTTATTTTCGCGTTGGCAATCCCAATGACATTTCGACGTCGACGACGCCCGGGACGGTCTTGATGGGCGGCGGCACGGACGTGGACGCTGCATTTCAGTGGATGTGCCAACGCAGCGGCGGCGGAGACTTCCTGGTGATTCGTGCTACCGGCACGGACGCGTACAATCCCTACATTCAGAACCTGTGCCCGAATGAAAATTCCATCGCCACTTTGATCATCCCGAATCTCTCAGCGGCCAACGATCCTTTCGTTGCCAGCGCGATCCAGAAAGCCGAAGCTCTGTGGATCGCCGGCGGCGACCAATCCGACTACATAAATTTCTGGAAAGGCACGGCAGTCGAAACGCAGCTTAACAGCTTAATCGCGCGCGGTGCGCCTATCGGCGGCACTAGCGCAGGCATGAATGTACTTTCGCAATTTCTTTATTCCGCGCTAGCCAGCCAGGGAGTCACATCGAGCCAAGCATTGGCCGATCCCTTCAATCGCTACATCACACTCGATGAAAATTTTGTCAACATATCCAATATGCGCGGAGTGCTCGACGATCCGCATTTCGTCACTCGCGACCGCATGGGGCGCGACTTGGCCTTCATGTGCCGCGTCAATCTCAATGGCTGGTCGGCTATGCCGCGTGACATTGCGATCGATGAACAAACCGCGCTGCTCGTTGATGGATCCGGTAACGCCAGTGTGGTGGGCATCAGCACGGTTTATTTCATGCAAGCGCCAGGCGCTCCTGAACTCTGCCAATCCAAAACGCCGCTCACCTATCACAACATCGCCATCTATCGCATCAACGCCTCCGGCACTTTCAGTCTTTCGAAGTGGACTGGCACTAACGGCACGGCTTATACCGTAACCGCAGACGCGGGCGTTCTGAGTTCCACCCAACCCGGGGCATCTATTTACTAGAAACCGCACGATGCAGGCCGCCTTTGGTCGCACAAGAAACGATGAGCGTCCGTCGTATCCACTCGGCGGACGCTCCTTGTTTTTCAGTTGCGAATCGGCTTGCGGCTCAAAAACGCACATCCATCTGCAATTTTATTCGACCGGCGGAACCGTAATTCGTACGACTTCACCCAATCCGATCGGTGGCGGACCGAATCCCACGTTTGAAACGTACAAATCGCCACCAGGTCCAAACGTCATCGCCGTCGGAAGAAACAATCCGCTGGCTATTTCCTCGACATCGCCATTTTCTTTCACGCGCAACACTTTGCCGGTAAATGGAGTCGGAAACAGATTGTCAGTCGTGTTTTCCAGGACGTACATGTAGCCTTCGTGATCGAACGCCACTCCGAGTACCGTAGTAAATCCGGTAGCGTCTACTTTTACTTCCCCGCTCGGTGTGATTTTGAGGATCTTGGATGAACCTTGCTGTATCGGGAAAGTGTTCAGGTTTCCCACGTAAAAATTCCCGTGATATGCCACCGCCGTCGGCACGATGTGTCCCTGGGTAGCGGAGATGTCCGCCACGCGGGTGATCTGGCCGGCGGGAGTAATCTTGTCAATCTCGCCGTGGTTCGGCTCGACCGCGTATAAATTCCCGCGTACGGAAACCATGCTGTACCACGTGCCGTCCGGTTCAAAATCTTCCGGCTCGGGATGGGCGACGGGGTGAGTCATCTGAAACGTGGATAGGTCTGCGATCATGGTCCAAGTTCCATTCGGATTCACTTTGATTACTCCGTTCTTGGTGCCTTTCAAGCCATGAGAGCAGCCGGCGCCGGCAAGGACCGCGTACAAAGTGTTTCCGATGAACGCAACGTCTCCCACTGAACTCACAAGTGCTCCCTGGGTTGGAGCAGTCTGGCTGGACGGCAAATTGGCGACCAAGGTGGTGCGATTTCCGAACTTATCGATTTTGGATATGCGACCGGTGTAGGCACCGGTGTATGGCCCTAGCGGTGCCGGCACTTGAGTGCACTGGCCCACGGTCGAGGTTGTTCCGCCGGCGCCACCCTCCGCCACATACAGATTGCCGTCCGGGCCAAATTTCAGCCCGCGCGGATTATTCAGTCCTCCTGCAAAAAAGTGCACATTAGGTGATGGGCTCTGCGCCCACGCACCAGGGGCCAGAGTCAGTCCGGCCAAAATTCCGATCCCCAAAATAGTGCCCGCACAGATAAGTTTCTTCGCATTCACAGTCGTTCTCCTTGAATCGATATTTGCTGCTCCTCCATCTGTGGTCACAGGGACGCCGGGAGGCCCGCAAGCGGGCTCAATCTGTTCCCGTACCGGCGCGCAGGTCAATGCACGCCGGTTCAACGAACCATCAACTTTTGTTCAACAGATAAGTTAAATGGGTTCATCGAGATACATCGTTCTAAAGGAACCCGTTATGGCCAATCGCAATACTTGACCGCCGTGATATCCGTTGTTAATCTCCGTTTCGACGTCCCCAAGCAATTTTCCCGAGTCTTTGAACATGCCCAAGCCCTCGGTTATCCGTTTCGGCCCGTTCACGGCCGACCTTGATTCCGGTGAATTACTCCGGGAGGGCGTAAGACTTCGTCTGCAGGCTCAGCCGTTCCAGCTCCTCACGCTGCTTCTGACGCGGACCGGCGAAGTCCTCACCCGCGATGAAATCCGCGAAAAGCTGTGGCCTGCTGACACTTTCGTAGATTTCGATCACAGCCTCGGGACCGCCATTAACAAAATTCGCGCCGCCTTAAGAGACTCCGCCGAAGAGCCTCGGTTCATTGAAACTCTTCCGAAACGCGGCTACCGCTTCATCGGGAAAATCGCAATCGCTGCGGAGGCGGAACCCGGCGCGCCGCCACCCGAGCTGGCCAATAGTCTTTCCGCCCAAAATCAAGCCGCCTCTGCCTCGCACGCGGACCCGCACCCTGCCCATCCGCCTTTCGCCAATTCCAGCTGGATTTCGTCGCGGCTGACTCGGCGTCTTCTCGCGGGTGTGGCCATGCTATCTATTGTTCTTGCCGCCTCTGCCGCTTACTCCAGACACGGTTTCCTGGTTCACAAATCGTCTGTGGCGAATTTCCAATCGGTGGCGGTACTTCCGTTGAGCAATTTATCCTCGAATCCCGAGGAGATTTACTTCGCCGACGGCATGACCGACGAACTCATTACCAACTTGGCCAAAATCAGGTCCTTACGAGTCATCTCACGTACTTCGGTCATGCGCTACCGCGACGCTCATAAATCCATTCCAGAAATTGCACGCGAATTGGGCGTGGATGGCATCGTGGAAGGAACTGTTCTTCGCGCCGACGGCAAGATCCGCATCACCGCACAGTTGATTGATGGCGCCACCGACCGTCACCTGTGGGCCGAGGAATATCAGCGCGACGCCCGCGACGTCCTTACGCTACAAGGCGAGATCGCGCGCGATATCGCTGACAGGGTTAATGCCAGGATCACTTTGCAGGAGCAGTCGATCTTGTCCGCTGCGCGGCCTGTTGATCCGGCGGTCGGAGACCTCTACTGGAAAGCGGTCTATTTCATGGGCAAGGCGACCATCCCTGATTTCAAGCGTGCCGAGGGCTATTTCGACCAGATCGTTCAGGCAGATCCCTCCAACGCCAGGGCTTGGGCGGGAGTCGCGATGGCCGATCACCATTTGGGAATATGGGGAAATTACGATGTCCTGCCTCGCGCCAAGGCCGCCGCATTAAAAGCGATCGAGCTGGACGATTCCCTGGCCGAAGCTCACACCGAACTCGCCATGCTGTCGTTTCTCTACGATTGGGACGTTGCGAAAGCCGAGCAGGAATTCCACCGGGCGTTTGCGCTCAATCCACAGAATTATCCGCGTGCTCACGTCTACTACGCTTTGATGTTGGCCCACCTGGGACGCTGGGAAGAGTCGACCGCGGAAATCGAGCAAGCCAGGCGGCTGGATCCTCTCTCGCCGTACACAGCCACCGCGGCAGGTCATATCTACTACTACGCAGGGCGTTATGAGGATTCATTGCGCGTTTTGAAATTTGCTCTGGATCTGGATCCATCGTACGAATGGGCCCATTGGCGACTCGGTTCATACTGGGAATTCAGGGGCGAGTACGAAAGAGCTTTGGAAGAATTTCGGCTGGCAACCCAAACCGACGTGAGCCGCGCCGGCTCAAATGCGGACCTGATACGGCTGAAACGCTCGCTTGAAACAAAAGGGTCGACAGGCTATTGGCGCGAATCACTAGCTATCAATTTGGAGCTCTGGAACTCGGGCGACCATACACGGGTTGTGGAAATTGCCAGAAATTACATGCACCTTGGCGATCACGAACACGCGATCGAGTGGTTGCAAAAGGGCTATGCCATCCATAACACCAACCTTCACTGGTGGCTTGCGATCCAGCCTGAATTGGATCCTATTCGTTCCGATCCCCGCGTTCAGAAACTTTTAAGGGAACTTCAACTTTCTTCGTAGTCCTGCCCAAACCAAGCACCCGACATTGCCGTGGTGATTCCGCGGTGGCCACTGACCTAAAACTGGCCGTTCGGCCAGTAGACCGAAACGCATCTGGGGAGCACTCTTCCCGCACCCTAGCCCTGCGACCCTAATACATTACAAATTTTGCAGTGTGCCATTCAGCGGCGGGTCGTGCTCGACTGTCCAAATTAGGCTCTCGTGATTTAGGGTTCCGAACGTCTGCAGTCAAAATTGGAGGAGAACCAGACTATGAACAGAAAAACGCTAGGAAGCGCACTTGCTATTGCAACGCTGATCGCGCCTGCAGCTTTTGCGCAATCCAGCGGAAATTTCAGCGCTAGTGGCAGTTCGGCGGCATGCTCGATCGGCGGCGGCGGCGTGCTTAGTGGAGGTATCGTGGCATCGTCTTTTACCGCGAACATCTCGACGTCGAATGGAAGCGGAAACACGTTGGACATCAGGCCCTCACTGGTTACCGGCCTGTTTACCGACACCAAGATCGACACGACTATTTCGACCGCATCGGCCGATGTCGGAATTCAGGTATGCGTGCAGGTGGATGGAAGCAGCGCGGGAATATTGCCCGCGCCCTGCGTGATTTATGACGAGCGATTCCAGCAGATCAGCTCTCAGCTGTTTTCGCAACTCTCCGAGTGCACGTTGGTCGCAGCCGGCACCTGTACTACCACCGCCGACTGCACTACTGGCTATACGTGCAACAACCCAACCGGCGGCACGGGAACCGGCACTTGCACCGCGCCCAACCCGCTCTGCAATTTTGACCTGATCTTGAGCACTTTGTCGGCGCACAGCTTCGACTTCGTTGTCCCGGTAGGCGTCGGCAAACCTCATGTGGTCACCACAAGCTGGAGCACAGTCGGTGCCGGCGTTGTTGGTAATTCAAAAGTGGCGTCTTGCGTAGGCCCCGGCATTGTTACGGTAACGCAGGTCAAGACCTTCAATAACAGCGGTAGCCTCTCGTTCTAAAGTTCGTTCCATCGGATGCGTACGGCGAGCCAGCCTCAGCGCAAAGTTGGGGGCCGGCTCGCCACTTTCTTGGGAGAAAGTAATAGCAATGAAAATTCCACGACTAATTTTTTGTCTATCGCTGTGTCTTGCGCCGAAGTCCAGCTTCTGCCAATCCGCGCAGCAAAGCATTTCCAGCGATACGGTTGCCACCGTCGCCGGACAAGCCATCTCCGAAGACGAACTGCTAGAGACGCTTGGGCCGCAGCAAGTTATGCAGCTTCGCACGCAGGAGTATGAGGCGAAGAGCAAGGCGCTCGAGAGTTTGATTCGTTTGAAGCTGGTGCAAGCCGAAGCGAAAAAGCGCGGCATCTCTGCGGAAAAACTGATCCAGCAGGAAGTCGAAGCTAAGATCGCGGATCCGACCGAGAGTGAGGTCGAGGCTTATTTTTGGGGGCAGAATCGCGCTGGAGCCAGTTTTGAAGATGTCAAAGAGCAATATCGGGCCAGTTTGAAGCAGATGAAATTGCAGAGGGCGCGCCAGGTTTATGCGGATTCGTTGCGGGCCAAGATGAATGTCGCGGTTTTATTGCAGCCGCCAAGCGAAACTGTCGCCTACGATCCTGCGCGGGTGAAAGGAGATCCCAAAGCCCCGGTCACGATCGTCGAGTTCTCGGACTTTCAATGTCCCTATTGCAAGAAGAGCGAGAGCACTCTGCACGAACTTCTCGCGAAGTACAACGGGCGTGTAAAGCTCGCTTACCTGGACTTCCCTTTGCGGGAAATTCATCCGCAGGCTCAGAGCGCGGCTGAAGCGGCGCGCTGCGCGGGTGAACAGGGAAAGTTTTGGGAATATCACGATGCCCTATACGCGGACCAGTCCAAGCTTGATGGCGCTGAACTGCTGGCGCAGGCGCGTACGCTGCATCTGGATGAGAAATCGTTTCAGTCGTGCCTCGGCAGCGGCAAGTTCAAATCCAAAATCGACGCCGACCTGGCGGAAGGAAGCAAGGTCGGTGTTGCGGGCACGCCTGGGTTCTTCGTAAACGGCGTTTTTCTCAGCGGCGCGCGACCCGAGGCCGACTTCGAAAAAATCATCGAGGGCCAATTGGCGATGCTCGGCACGCCGCATTCATCGCGGCAGCCATAACAAGCGGACCGAGACGGCAGTCAGCGGACAAATCTCCAGGACAAGTCTGAGATTCTCATTCGCATGGGGGGCACGACGGGTCGTGCCCTTCTTTCTTTGCCCCGCCGCGAGGCTGCTGGCCTCGGGCCGCCGGTTCAGGCCATAATGTTATTTTGCTTTTTAAACCATCGAGGTCTTTGATTGTGACTCACGCTTGGCACGATGTATCCCCCGGTAAGGATGTTCCGCGCGATTTTCAGGCGGTCATTGAAATTCCGCTTGGTTCCAACGTCAAATACGAATTGGACAAGCCCACCGGCTTGCTTAAAGTCGACCGCATTATCCACTCCGCGGTCTTTTATCCCGCGAACTATGGCTTTATTCCGCAAACCTATGCCGAAGACAACGATCCTCTCGACGTGCTCGTTCTCTGCCAGGAACCGGTTCAGCCCTTGGCTTTGATCAAAGCGCGCGCCATCGGCGTGATGACCATGGTGGATTCCGGTGCGACCGACGACAAAATTATTGCAGTCGCCACCAACGACCCCGAATTCAGCGAATATCTCGAAGCGCGCGACCTTCCTGGCCATCGTTTGCTGGTACTGAAACGCTTTTTCCAGGATTACAAACAACTTGAGGGCAAACAGGTTCAGGTGGAAGAAATTCGACCCGCATACGCCGCGCTTACCGTGATTGAACAATCGCTGGCGCGCTACCAGCAGCACAAGCAAGAATTGATCAAGGGCGAGGGGCACGGTCACAACAGGCGCAAGAGCGACAATTAAGAGAACGGCGCAGAGAACCGGCGAACGAACGGCTAGTAGAAAAGCACTATGTTGGTGAGCTGGCTGCGCTGCTATTTTGCTGGGCAGGTTTTTTGATCAGATTTTTGTGTAGTGAGGTTCTCGAGGTGAGGAACATTTTCATTTGGGTGGGTATCAGCCTGGGCGGGCTGCTGGTCATCGCTTTCGTTGCGCTTTCGGTGATGGCAGGCGGACCCAAAGATGCGCTGTATATGGTGCGTTACGCGCTACCGCACATGCATCGCGGAAACTTGAAGGTCGGCGACAGCGCTCCAGACGCGCGTATCTACGCGCTCGATGGCGCGGAAACTTTTCATATCCGCGAACGCACCGGAGCGAAACCACTGGTCGTCGTTTTCGGCAGCTTCACTTGACCGCCATTCCGTCGCCAGGTCGGCGACGTCGTGCAAATTTTCGAGGACTATAAGGATCACGCCGATTTTCTGACCGTTTACGTGCGCGAGGCGCATCCGACCGACGAATGGCAGATGAAGTCGAACTTAAAAGATGACGTCTGCTACGCGCAGCCGCGCAATCTTTCTGACCGGCTGGCAATCGCCAATGACTTCATCAAACGTTTCAAATACCCATTGCCATTCGGCGTGGATGACATGAAGAATGCCGCGAATGACGCTTATGCTGCGTGGCCGGAGCGGTTGTACATCATCGATGAGAACGGAAAAATCGTCTATCGCGGCGGAATGGGACCATTCCATTACAACCCGGCGGAAGTGCGCGCGTGGTTGGCCACACGCTATGGCGAAGTAAAACACCCTGAAGCAAAACCTTCTGAACCAAAACCAGAAGAGAAGAAAAGCTGACGCCAAACGGTTCCGAATCCCCACGCAAAACGCGTCATTCCGAGCGACGCGACCGAAGCTTTGATTTCTCGGTGCTTATCGGTCAGATGACTATCGCCGCGCTGTAGCCAGCGCCGCTTTACGCTGCTGCTGAACCAGAAAATCTTCGTATGGCCCCTTGAAATCCTCGATGTGGCCGTGATCGAAATGCCAGAGGCGTGTGGCAACTTCGTCAATTACGTCGTGGTCGTGAGTCACCAGCAACACCGTGCCTTCGAACTTCTGCAACGAAATGTTTAACGCATTGATGGATTCCAAATCCAGGTGGTTTGTCGGCTCGTCGAACACCAGGAAATTCGGTTTCTGCAGCATCAACCGGCAAAAAAGAATACGCGCCGTTTCGCCTCCAGACAGAGCGCGAATGGGTTTGGTCACGTCGTCACCGCTGAAAAGCATTTGCCCCAGCAAGCCGCGCAGTTCCTGCTGGCCGGCCATGGTATCCCATTGCGCCAGCCATTCGATTACGGTGAGGTCGTTGTCTTTTTCGAGCGTGTGTTCCTGGCCAAAATAACCGACGGCAACTTCGTGGCCCCAGCGAACGGTACCGCCGTCCACACCAAAGTGCCGATCCGGTTCGTCAATAAACCCTGGCGCGTTTCGCACCAGCGAGCGAATTAAGGTAGTTTTGCCCGCACCGTTGCGGCCGAGCAGAGCGATCTTTTCGCCGCGTTCAAGATTGGCAGAAAAGCCGTCAATCACTTTCAAGTCGCCGTAATACTTACGCAGCGTTTTGAATTCCAGTGGATGCCGCCCAGACGGCTTTTTCATAACAAAATGAATGTACGGACGGGCGATATTCGAACGCGCCAACACGGTAGTCTGCAGGCGTTCGATTTCCTTTTTGCGCGAAGTCGCCTGCGCCGAGCGCGTGCCCGCTCCGAATCGCGCGATAAAATCCTGCAACTGCGCGATTTTCTTTTCGCGCTGCGCGTTTTCCGATTCAATGCGCGAACGCACCGACGTCTTGGCCATCACCATGTCGTCGTATCCGCCCACATACATAAGGACGGACTCGTAATCGATGTCCGCAACGTGCGTGCAAACGCTGTTCAAAAAGTGGCGGTCGTGCGAAATCGCGATCAGCACGCCTTCATACGCGTTCAAATAATCTTGCAGCCAGTGCACCGAATCCAAGTCCAAATAGTTCGTCGGCTCGTCCAGCAGCAGCGCAGCCGGATTGCCAAACAACGCCTGAGCCAACAGCACGCGGACTTTTTGGCCGCCCTGGAGCTCACCCATTTTGCGTTCGTGCAATTCTGACGGCACATCCAATCCGTCCAACAAAATCGCGGCGTCGGCTTCGGCAGTGTAGCCGCCTTCCTCGCCGACAATGCCTTCCAGTTCGCCGAGGCGCATGCCATCCGCGTCGGTAAGCTCATCGTGCGGCTTGGCGTAAAGCATTTCGCGCTCTTGCAGCACTTCCCAAAGTGCGGCGTGCCCCATGATCACCGTATCGATTACGCGGAATTCATCGAAGGCGAACTGGTCCTGCCGCAACACGCCGATTTTTTTCGGACGCGATACGCTGCCTTTGGTCGGTTCAATTTCACCGGTCAGAATTTTCATCAAGGTTGATTTGCCCGCGCCGTTGGGCCCGGTAATGGCATAGCGGCGGCCCGCCATGAAGGTGGTCGTCACATCATCAAACAGCACGCGCGCACCGTAGCGCATAGATATATTGTTAATCGAAATCATAGTCTTTAATTGTATCGTGGAATGCGGTTATCGCCGAACGAGAGAGGTTCCAATCGAAAAGGAAAGATTCCTTCCGGCAAGATCGGAACGTTCGATCGCTTCGCTCGAAATGGTCCCACCTGCCAGGTTCATCGGACGCCCTCGACTAAGTAGAGGTCGGAAAGTTCGCGATTATACGAATAGGCATAGGCCTTGCCATCAGGCGTAATGCGCATATTCACAATTGCAGTGACACCCGCGGGATCGCTCACCGAAACGCTGTTCACGGTCTGGCGCTTGCCAGTAGCGAGATCAATCCGGTAAACCAGCGCGGTAGTCTTATTATCGTGATAGACGTATGCCGACTTTCCGTCGGCCGACCAAGTGACCCAGATATCGTCGGGCATCCAGCCGCGAACCGGCTGTGGTGCTCCCCCTCCAACCGGATAGAGTTGACCGTTACCAGACAAGTCCCGCGCAAATATGTACTTCCCGTCCGCCGAAAGCGTGTGCACCTCGCCGTGAGAATACTTCACGCTTATTTGCGGCGTCACCGTGTGCATTTGATGGCTGGCGAGATCGTAGAAATAAATTCTCCAGCCATGACCATCGTCTCCGACAAAATAAACCTGAGTGGCATCGGACGCCCAACCGGCAGGAAAAATCTCTGTCATGCCAGGTGTGTCAAGCCTGGTGGTTTCGCCGGCGCCAGTGGGCGAGACCGCAAGACGTACATTTCCGGTCGCACCACCATCGAGCGCTAGAATCCGCTTCGCGTCAGGAGACAAAACCGGAACCGCCCACTTGCCTAGCTTTACCGCGGCGGAGCCGTCTGTTTTTCGCACAAAGCCAAGCCCCGAATAGCCTGCAGCCTCTCCCCAATCCTCAAGCGAGACCAGGGTACCATCGCTGGAAAGGTCAACGACGGTTGCATAGTCGAGCCAAGAGAGGGGTCTTTCGCTGGCGTCGCCGGGACCACGAAATTGCACTTCGTCACGCCAGATTTCGCGGGTCAGCAGGATACGACCGTCGCGGGAAACGTCGTGTAAGCGAAGAGTGCCAGGCAGGCGCAGGACGACCCTCAGTTTTCCATTCGGACTAAGTCCGAAGATCGAATCCGCCCAGCCCTGTTCAATCGTTCCCGCAAACCAGGCTTCATCGCCGGAAGGAGACCAGGCAACTCCTTCGAGGCTGGTGTAGATTTCTTTGGTGCGCGCGATCTCCTTCGCGTCATGGCCAACGATTACCACGCGACCGCCGTCACCGGCTGCGGAAATGAATTCTATTAACGCCAGAGAATTTGCACTTGGCGCGATTCTCAGAAAGCCAAGTGGATGAGTGCTGCGGTAGATCACTTTGCCTACCGGGAATTCCACCTGATACGCGCCTTGGACCGCACGAATCACCGCCATCTCGCTGCCGTCTGCTGTCCAGTCCGCGGCCAGAACGTTCTCTACAATTTCGCGCGGGGCTCCGCCGGAAACTGGGGCCAAAGCCAGTGTCCCCTCGCAATCTCCGATGTAGCGGTCTTTGCAACCGAGGGAAATCGCCAGTTCACTGGTGGACACCGCAAACAGCGTAGAATTGACGATATTGAGTGCGCGGGATTCCGGACTGCCAATGTCTTTGGCATATAACTGCAACGGCGTGCCGTTCCAGTTGGCGCTGTAATAAATAGTGCGGCCATCAGGCGAAAATCGCGCGTTGTAAATGAAGCCGCGCTCAAAAGTTTGCGGGTGGTACACCGGGATTGTAGAGCCTGAACCTCGCGCTTGCCACCAGCCGAACGACGCGCCAATGGTAAGCACTACTGCGACGGCGGCTACCGGAAACAGCCATTTATTCCATGCCTTGGCTGGAGACGCTGCTGCAGTCCCCGTGGCAGTGCTAGTTCCAGACATGCCTTCCAGGTCAAACGCCAGATCACGCGCAGATTGGAACCGTTGCAGAGGTTTTTTCTCCAGGCATCGCCTGACAACTCGTTCCAGCGCCGGAGGGAGCGGCTTACTGGAAGTTGTAAGTTCTGCAGGTTCCTCATGCAAAATTGCGGTCATGGTTTCGGCCGACGTGTCTTTACGGAACGCGCGCTTTCCAGTCAGCATTTCGTACAAGATCGCGCCTAGCGCAAAAATGTCAGCGCGTACGTCGCACGGCTCGCCTTTCACCTGCTCCGGCGACATGTAGCCGACCGTACCGAGCACCATTCCGGGCGAAGTGGCTTCTGGAGCCGTCTCGATGGTTACAGCTTCATCCGATGAGGATTCCGGCGCTGCGAGTTTCGCCAGTCCAAAATCCAGAATCTTCACGCGGCCGTCTCGCGTCACGAAAACATTTTCTGGCTTCAGATCCCGATGAACGATTCCCTTATCGTGTGCCGCAGCTAGTCCGCGCGCGATTTCTGTACCGTATTCGACTGCGCGCCGCAGCGGCAGAGCGCCAGTGCTCAATTCCTGGCGCAACGAGTGGCCGTCCAGAAGCTCCGAGACAAGATAGCGCGTTCCGCTCTGCTCGCCGATGTCATGAATGGCGAGAATGTTGGGATGATTCAGCGCCGCGACTGCCCTCGCTTCTTGCTCGAACCGCCGCAGCCGATCGGCATCAGTCGCGAAGGACTCCGGCAATATTTTCAGTGCAACTTCACGCCCCAACCGGATATCGCGCGCGCGATACACTTCGCCCATGCCACCGGCGCCAATGGCAGAAATAATTTCGTATGGACCGATTTTGGTGCCACTGACCAGGCTCATTGTTGCGCGGAATTATACCCTCAATTCATGGGAATTCCCGCATCACACCTCGCCCGGATGTACTGCTCACTTTTAGTGTCAAAGCGTTAAGGCTTTTCGATTTCTAGGCTCTCGCGTTTTTTTAGCCGATTGGCTTCAATCAGGCTCTGATACTTCGCCAACGTACTTGTGGCTTCGGGGATACGGCCGGCGCGGCGATAGGCCTGACTCAATTGGAAGAATGCGGCGTCATGATCCGGGGTCAACTTCGTCGCGATTTCCAAATGCTGAACGGCTTCAGCCGTGTCGCCCTGCTGCAATAAGGCGCGGCCCAGTTCGAATTGCGCCGCTTCGTAGTCGGGTTTCAGCTGAATTGCCTGGCGCAACGATGCGATCGCTTCGGGCAACTGGCCTTCGGAGAGGAGGGTGAAACCCAAATGGTAGGTGGAGAGAGGATCGCCGGGCCTGAGCTCGAGTTCGGAACGAAATTCGGCGGCAGCCGGTTCGAACTGGCTCTGGTGAAGGTAGACCAGTCCTGTGTAATAGTGGGCTTCAGGCAGCCGCGGATCTAGTTGCACCGCCGCTTTCAACTCTTTTTCGGCGTTGGCGTAGTCTTTCTGCTGGGCATAAGCCTGGCCCAAGAGAAAATGGACGGAGGCGTTGTTTGCGTTTTGCAGCAGCAGACGGCGGAAAATATCGGCGGCGGCTTCGGACTCGCGTGTACGGACCAGTGCCGTTCCCCAGGCAAACAACAAACCGGGATCGTCGGGGGGATTTTTTAAGAAAGGCCGCAACACTTCGACGGTCTTGGGATATTTTTCTTCAATGAAGTAGCTCAGTCCGAGAAGCTGGCGGACAAACGCGTCGTCGGGATGCGCGGCAAGGTAGCGCTCCAGGGGCGGCACGGCGTCAGAATATTGCTCCGCTTTAAAGCTGGCGAAACCCCAGTTGCGGTCCAGGCCAGGCAACGAGGGATTCCAGGCCGCGGCCTGCTTGAAAAACTCGGCGGCTTCGGCAAATTTGGAATCCTTGGCGCGCATAACGCCGAGATCGTTGTAAGAGCTGGCAAGAACTTCGGCTGCGAACTGGTGATACTCGCGCGCAGCCTTGGTTTCCTTGGGCTGGGGAAGAGCTGCCGGTGGCGGTGCTGTTCGCGGCTGAACGGCGGCGCTCTCCGGCGCGCCTCCCTGCGCCATCGCTTGCGTGGATTTGTTCTGCTCATCGGCGCCAGATTCGAGCAGGCTGGCGAACCGATCGGAAGTGCGGCTATCGCCATCGGCAGAGCTTTGGGGCTCGTTGAAAAGGTGCTGGGCATCATAGCGAAATTTGGCTTCGCGATAGTGTTGTGAATTCGCGAGCGCCTTCTGGGCTTCCTCCAAGCGGCCGAGATGGCGTAAATCCTGGCCAAGCAGATAGTATGCTCGGCTCACATCGCGCGGAGCTGCTTGCGGATCTGGCACCATGCGAAGGTATTTTTCAAGAACCTCGACGGCTTGCGGGAGCCGCTTGGTCTCGGTGTAAGTTTCGCCCAAATATAGATAGGCGTACGTTTCTTTAGGACGCAAGCGACTTGCGTGGAGCAGGGCTGCTTCGGCAGCGGGATAGTCGCGCAGCGCGACGGTGGAAATGCCCAGGAGCAGCAGTGAGTTGTAGTCGTCGGGATGGAACTTTAGTTCCCGTTCGAATTCCACGCGGGCTTGCGGATAGCCTTCTTCAAAGCGGAGATCGAGGATGGAGTAGCCAAGCAGAGCGTGAGCGCGCGGATATTTCGGGTCGAGCGCGATGGCTTTGCGAAACTCGGCCACGGCTGGTTCCGGGAGATGGCTGATGGAGTACGCGCGGCCGATGAGCACGTGCAGAGCGGCGGAATCTCCCATTTTTTCCTGCAAGTGCTGGAACCACTGTTGAGCGTCCGCGGTACGTTTGGCTTTCAGGTAGGCGATACCGAGAAAATAGGAAGTTTCGAAATCGTCGTCCAAAGCGACGGCGGCCTGCAGGTCAGTGATGGCTGCAGGAAAGTCCGCACGGTAAAGGTCGATGCGACCAAGCACATTCTGCGCACGCGCGTTGCGCGGATTGCCGGCGACGACGGATTGCGCGAGTTGCCTGGCCTTCTTTACGTCTCCGATGTGGAACCAGGCAATTGCGGCGTCCGTTGTGAGCTCGGGATTATCCGGCTCAACCTTGAGCGCGGCATCGAGTTCGCGCGCGGCTTCATCATAACGGGCTTCGGCAATGGAGAGGCTGCCGAGCTGCCGAAGACCAAGAGCGATAGTTTTCTTGTAGTCGCGTTCAGCTCCTGGAATATCTCCCGCAGCGAGAGCCGATTTGGCGGATTCGAAAGTCTGCTTTAGGAGAATTCCGGGATCGTCGGCGGAACGGATTGCGCCGCCGAAAAATGTGCAGTAAGCGAACAGCAGTACACATCTTGAACCGCAATTCAGCACGGAGCGGAACTTAGTGACCACCGTTTGTCGCTCCACCAGCGGGCGGCGGCAAAGGCTTGCTGTCGCGGATTCCCGCGCCTTCCACAATGGTGTAAATGGCGTCGGCAGCCACGTTTTCCAGGGTTTCCACTTTGCCGGTGGGCCAGCGAATTTCGACTGATTCCATTTTCTTCGCTACACCCAGGCCGAAGTGTAGTCGCAAGTCGTTTTGCGAGAGATAGCTACCGCCGCCGTGGACTTCGCCCTGCTGCTTCACTCCCGCCGCGCGGATGGTCACCTTGGCTCCGATCGCCGCGCGGTTGCTCTTGGTGCCGATGAGTTTGAACAACACGCGATGAAAACCGTTCGCGTTCATATTTTTGAGAAGTGAGGGTGGCTCGCCGACGTTCAGCAGAAGAACGTCGATATTGCCGTTGTTGAAAACGTCGCCGAAAGCGGCGCCACGACGGGATTTCATTGGCAACTCCTGCAGGCCGGCCTGTTTGGAGACTTCGTCGAAAGTTCCATCACGATTGTTACGATGCAGGAGCAGCGGCTCGCGGAAGCGCGGACCGGTGTCGAGAGTGTCGATCTGCGGATACACGTGGCCGTTGGCGACCAGGATGTCCAGCCAGGTGTCGTTGTCCATATCGAAAAAAGCCGTGCCCCAACCTACGTAGGGATAGCTTGGCTGACCGACACCGGAGGTCCAACTAACGTCGTCAAATCCCTGCGGGCCGGTATTGTGATAGAGGGAGTTGGGCTGCTCTTCGAAGTGCGTGGCAAAGAAGCTCAGGCGGCCGCTGTGGTCGTAGTCGCCCCAGTCGATGCCCATGTTGCCAAGCTCCATGCCCTCGCCGCTGAGGGCCACCCCAGTGATCATGCCGACGTCCGTAAAGGTACTGTTGTGGTTGTTGTGGTAGAGATAGTTCGGGACGGAATCATTGGCCACGAGCAGGTCGGGCCAGCCATCGTCATCGTAATCCACCCACATGACGCCGAGGCCATAGTAGCCGATGTCATCGTGGACGCCGGCTTTCACGGAAACTTCTTCAAAAGTTCCGTCACCACGATTGTGGTAAAGAAAATCGCTTTCGCCTTCGAGGCCCCAGGGGCCGCACTGCACCAGAATGCCCTTGAAGCGGCAGAATTTGTTGCTTCCGAATTGCGGGAGATTCTTCATGTCCAGATGGGAATAGCGGGAGACGAAAAGGTCCACGAAACCATCGCGATCGTAATCACCCCAAGCTGCGCCGGTCATAAAGCCGCTGCCGCCGACTCCGGCTTTTTCGGTGACGTCTTCGAACTTGCAATTGCCGAGAGCGTGGTAAAGGGCGCTGCCTCCGAAGCCAGTCACAAATAGATCGAGTTTGCCGTCGTTGTCGTAATCAGCCACCGCCACGCCCATTCCCCATCCGCGACGCGTTAAGCCTGCTTCCTTGGTGATGTCCTTGAAGGTGCCATCGGGCTCCTGGTGATAGAGGGTGACGAGCGGATCCCCGCCGGCACGGTATCGCTCGACCGTTGAGCCATTGACCACTACGACGTCTAGACGGCCGTCGTCATCGCAGTCGAAGAGTCCTACACCGCCGCTGGTGGAGTCGATAACGTAGTGGGCCTCGGGCGCGGCAATATGAGAAACGGTGAGGCCGACGTCTTTCGCGATGTCTTTGAAGATAGGGATCGGAGGCAGGTTGCTACGATCTTTTTTTGGTGGCGCGGGTAGCTTGGGTAGAGGAACACGGGCAACGCCGGACTCCTGGCTCGGGGCCTGCGCGTAGGAGTCGGTTATCAGCATCAACATGACCGGAAACGAGAAAACAATAAGTGAGGCGAATAGCCTTTTCCGTTTCTTTGAACCAGCGAAAAACATGCTTGCCAGTTTAGCGTAAACTTTTTTCTTGCCCAAATTCATGCCTCTATAAAAGCGAAGCGTCCCGCCAGGTTGTGACGGGACGCTTCGGAAGTTACGATTGAAAGTAGTTTAGAAAATGATTTTCAAGGCGTATTGGATTTGGCGGAAGCCGTTCTCGCGAACGTTTTGCGCCCTTCCGTAGTTGCTGCCGGGTGCAGTAGTAGCCGAAAGGATCTGGGTGGCGCTGGTCAACGGCACGGTTGCACCACTGGCATCGCCAAACACAGGAGCGTTGAAGTTAATCGTGGCGTTGCCAATCACGTCGCCAGCCACATACTGCGGATGGTTGAACAGGTTGAAGAACTCCATGCGGAACTGCATTCTGAAGCGCTCCGTCAGTTTGAAGTTCTTGTTCACACCCATGTCAACGTCTCTGGATGGAGGTCCGGAACAAATTCCGACTCCCGCGTCCCCAATATGACCCAGCTGGAACCCATTGACAGTGAACATGTTGGGATTGAGGTACGTTTTGGAGTCAGAGCCGCTGGCACGGCAAGGCTGCCCCGGAACACGGTCCGGACGTTCGCGACCGGTAGCGGTGCCATTTCCTACGCCGGACGGATCGCCTAAGCCCTGAACAGAGACCAGTGGTGTAATGGACGGTCCACTCGACGCCGAGACGATCGTGCTGGCTTCCCATCCGCCCAAGACGCCTCGGACGAACTGGTTAGAACCCTGCAAGGTCGGGAGCGCATACACGAGACTGGCCGAGAAGATCTGCGGATGGTTCAGGATGTCCGGCCCGTACGTTGCATGTCGATCTCCTCCGTCCAGGTTCGGCGCAGGTGTATCAAGCCGCTGCGAATCTGCCAGCAGTTTTGACCAAGTGTAGGCCGCCTGGAACGTGGTGTTGCTGCGAATCTTCGAGTTGAAGAATGCTTGCAGCGATTGGTAGTTCGAACTGCTGCCATGCGAGTAGTATGTGATGGAGTTGTTGCCGACAAGCGCTCCGAATGGTCTAAACGCCGACAACACCGCTCCGCTTGCCGAGTTTTCTTGCTGCACATATGCCAACCGGTCGGCCTGCGGCACGAAATTCACGTCAGCAATCTGTTCCCAATGGTTGTTCTTGTTACCGACATACGCTACTTCCAGCTTCGAGTTCTTGAATACTTCGCGCTGGACGGACAGGTTCCATTGCCACGCATTGGGCATTTGATCCGAAGTCGATTGCCCAATGTTCGGCAAGCCGAGTCCCACTCCGAAGCAGTTTGGATCGCACGCTGGTAGCTGGTTGGTGCTGTCCAAGTAGCGGCCATTTCCATTAAGACTGGTAAACGACGGGTTAAACGGAGGGTTGCTGCCGCCGATTTGCAATGGCCACAAACGATCGCGATTGAAGAACTGGCCGACGCCGGCTCGAATGGCCCATTTGCCATTGCCAGTGGGATCCCACGCGATTCCAAGGCGAGGAGCGACCATATGGTTGTTGTTGTTCATCAGCGCACGGTTAGGACCGGCTACGCCGCCATTACCCGTACCGCATGGGTTAGAGCCCAACCCAGGCGAGTAGAGCAACCCGTTGCAGGGAGCGTTGCCAAGTGCTGGATCGAACGCCGCAGGATTAAACACACTGTATTTGTCGTCTGACAAGTATGGATTCCGCAGGAAGGACCACCTGAAGCCGTAGTCCACTGTCAAACGCGGGGTAATGCGCCAGTTGTCGGTAACGTAGAACTCCACGTCATGCCAAACGTTCCGAACCTTAAAGAGATCCGTCGTTTCGCCCCATCCCAAAGCCATGTTCACGAGCTCAATGTCAGCAATGCCATACCCAGTCTGGTTTGCCAAGCCCTTGAAGCCGTTAAGCCCCACGGGACCGCCAAGCGATCCAAATTCGGCATTGGCCCCCTGCTCCGCTTTGTAATTGCGCGAGTACAGGCCGCCAACCTTGATAGTGTGTTTGCCCTTGACGTAGGAGAAATCATCCTGCCAGGTGTAAAGATCCTGCTGATTTTGCCAGGGTGCAATTGACCACTGGCTGGGAAGTCCGCAGCAATTGACCCACACTGGGGGACCGTTGTCTCCGTACGTCTTTCCGGATAGCGGAAAGAAAGTGGGGATGGCGTCGTTGAGCTGCTTGGGCAGACCTGGGTCGGTGCCCGCTGGAGTGATGGTGATGCGATTCGCCGAATAAGAAAAGGTGAAGTCATTCACGGCGGTCGAACCGATGGTCTTGCTCAATTTACCGATGACGATGCGGCCTGGTTGATTCCAAGCCTCTCCAATAGGACCGAGGTTGTTATCACCCCAGAAACCGCCGCTGTTCGGACCGATGTTCCAGGAATCGTTGGTGAAGCGCAGCATGGCGCTAAGTGTCTTAGTGAGATTGATATCGCCACGGACATTCTCCTCGCGCCAGTTCGTGGGCACACCAAAGGAGTGTGTGAAGTTGTTGGTCGCGCATGGGTCCGGATTGGTCGGATCAGGATACGCATGGAGAATCAATTGCGCCGCAGGGCTCAAGCGGTTCGTAGGAATGACGTTTGGAGTCGTGAAAGGAGCATCCCCGTTGGCCGGGTCCTGAAGACCGCCGGTCGGAAATCCGTTGAATCCGGCGGGGCAACCAGCGATGTCTGTGAAATCGCCGCCTTTTTCGGCAACGGTTGGTACCCGGGCAGTAGTGGTCGACGCTTGGACTTGCTTGTTCCATTCCTCGGAAAAGAAAAAGAAGACCTTATCCTTCTTCACGGGGCCGCCAATGGTGTAGCCGAAGTCATTGCGGCGAAGTTTGTTCTTTACGCAATCCGTGCCAGCAGCCAGACAGCCGGACTTAACAAATGTATTGAAGGTATTCAAAACATCGTTGCGACCAAAATAATAAACGTCGCCATGGAAATCGTTATTGCCGCGCTTGGTAAGGATGCTGATCTGGGCACCGGCCACGCCGCCAAACTGGGCGCTGTAGCTGTTACGTTCAATCTTAAACTCGTCAATCGCGTCCACAGACGGGAAAACCAGAATAGTGCGGTTGGAACCGACGTCGTTATTGTGAGCGCCGTCCACCAACCAGAGGTTTGCGTCCACCGCGCCACCGCTGATCGATAGATCCGATCCGCCCTTGAGGCCCTTACCCAGTGAACTGAACCCTTCTCCGGCGGCAACGCCAGGCACTGAGAGCACAAGTTGCATGTAGTTGCGGCCATTGAGCGGCAACTCCGCAACCTGCTGCCCGTTAATCAAACCTGCCAACTCACCGTTGGTCGTATCCACCTGAATCGCGGATGCCTCAACCGTTACCGATTCGTTTACCGTGCCAACTACAAGCGCGATATTAAAGACCAAGCTGTCGGCACCGTGGACCGTGACACCGACTTTTTCGGAAGTCTTGAAACCAGCGTGTGTCGCCTTGATTTTAAATGTACCGAGAGGAATGTCAGGGAAATTGTAAACCCCGTCCGAGCCGGTGGTCGCCGAACGCGAGAAACCGGTCGAATCGTCACTGATGGTAACTTCAGCGCCCGGAACCGCAGCACCCTGCTCGTCGGTTACGGTTCCACGAACTGCACCCTTAACGTTTTGACCCAGCGCAACGCTCGCGCCGGAAGTAAAGAAGACAACCAAACACAGAAGAAGAACGGACGCGAATACAAAACGCCACATTCCGTCAGCAGTGTTCGCTTTGCAATTTTGAATCTTCATTCCATTCCACCTCAAGAAAGTATTTTCACCCAGCATCGCAAGGCGAAATTCCATGCGTAAACCGCACGCGCGAAACTCTGTCGCGATGCCACCCCATGCAAAAATCAGCTGAAAAGGACCCCATCCCTTAAAGCCATGAAAGACTAGTGGTTTTGCACTAGCGGCTATATATCACTGTAGCGCTACCTCTTGTCAAGCGAAAATATTGATATTCTTAAGAAAAATAATGTTATTCTACGCGGCGCCCGGACGTATGGTTTTTGGGAGATGCGGCGGAATCAGATTCTCTCGCGCCTTTTTAGGCGGTCCTTTATTTTTATGGACTTGCGGTCTTTCAGAAGGTCGTCCGATGCGCGAGATATGATAAATGGTGGAATCTACCAATAAGCGGTTTTCGGGCGATCACACACAAAAGTGCGGCGTTCTCTCTCACGAGGTTCGTTTTACTGACTTCGGCCCAGCGATTTGGGCAAACCAACCGATAATAGAAGCCGAAAGTTGAAGCCAGTTCGAATTAGCAGAGGTCCTTGGAGGACTTCAGGATGACAACGGCGGACAAAAAGAAAATGCACCAAAAAGTCACCCTGAAGACTATCGGTGAGCGTCTGGGCCTGACACCAGGAACCGTTTCGGCCGCGTTGAACAATTCGGCGGCAGCGCGTTCTATCCCCGAACATACCAAACAACGCATTCTACAAGCCGCCCGCGAACTCAATTACCGGCCCAATTTTTTTGCGCGCACGCTGCGGCTCAAGCGCACCTTCACCATCGGCGTGATCGCATCGCAGATTGGCGACGACTACGGCTCGCAAGTCATCAACGGAATCGAGCACTACCTGCAACAGCGCAACTTCTTTTTTCTGACCGTGGTTCACCGGCACGACCCAAAGCTAATGGCCAGTTACTCGCAACTGCTTCTCTCGCGCGGAGTGGAGGGCCTGATTACGGTGGATACTTCCGTCACCGAAGCGCCATCTGTTCCGACCGTGGCGGTTGCCGGACACCAGTCCGTAGCGGGCGTAACCAACATTATATTGGACCACAAGAAAGCAGTGCGCCTGGCGCTCGAACATCTTAAGAACCTGGGCCACGAAAAGATCGCGTTTCTAAAGGGCCAATCTTTCAGTTCGGATTCTGCCAGCCGGTGGTCGGCAGTCTGCGAAGTGTGCAGGGATCTCGGCATCCAGATCCGGCCAGAGCTCACGGCGCAACTCCAGGGCACGGATTCAACACCCGGGATCGGTTACCCGGCAGGCAAGGAATTGCTTGCGCGCCGCACGCCATTCACTGCCCTTTTTGCGTACAACGATATTTCCGCGATCGGCTCGATTTGGGCGTTCCGTGAAGCCGGCCTTAGAGTGCCTGAAGACATTTCTGTGGTGGGTTTTGACGACATCCCCGGTGCCGCGTTCTCCAATCCAACGCTCTCTACGGTCCGCCAACCCTTGATTCGAATGGGCCAAATCGCGGCGCAGACTCTGGTGGACCAAATCGAAGGAAAAGGCGAATACTTGCCGGAAATTGCCGTTGAAGCGGAGTTCGTAGCCCGTGGCTCTTCTGGTCCCTTGAATCTGCGAGAAATGAAAGAAGAATCGGTCGAAACCCCCATCGCTCTCTAGCCTCCGCGCCGTAAATTTTTTGGACCGATGGCCCCCATCTCGCTGGCTATCGGTGATCACTACTCCGTTCGCTGTATGCTCATTAACGAGTGGTCCAACATAAAATATGCGAACCCACCGTATCGAATACTTCAAAGAGGTATCTCCATGTCAGCTAAGAGCACAAAAGTTGATCGCCGCACCGTTGATCTCTCCTCCTTTCCCGATCTCGTCGTCATCTACCTCGGAATGCGCGTCAATCGTTTCACCGGGATCAAGCTTCTCTTCGGCCTCGGCCCACAAATCGGCAATTCCGCCGCCGATAAACCGGACGGCCTCCTGTGCCACGAACTTTTCTTCTTGTCCTTTTTTCCCGTGCACCTCGGAATGCGACAATACTGGCGCGACCCCGATTCGCTGATCAAATGGACACGTTCCGACCCGCACCGCCAGTGGTGGAAAGACTTCCTGCGCGATTCCGGCGGTACCGGGTTCTGGCACGAAGCCTATTTCCATCGGGGCGGCATGGAAGCCATCTACGACGACCTGCCCACGTCCATCGGCTTCGCGTCCTTCGCGCCAGTCGTACCCGCCCGGGGCCCCATGTTCTCCGCGGCCTCCCGCGCGGGTCTCGATTCCTCCCCAAATCCCGCCCTATCAGAATCCGAGCTCTACCAGCCAAATCAAACTCCGTAATTTGAAAGTCATACCTACGAAAAAAGTGCGGCGGGGGCGTCGGCACCCTACTGTAGTCAAAACAAATCGCGGAATTTTATCCCAATCCGCTTCTATCCTATCCTGGCTCTCTCGCGTTACTATGCTGACTCACATGCGCACTCTTGTTCTAACGCTCATTCTGACTTGCACCGGTGCCGCCGGGCTCGCACAGACACCACCGGCTCCTAAGCCCGACGCCGCTCTTCCCTTCTCGCTCAAACCGCTCGGCCACGGCATCTATGCCGCCATTGATAACGCGAAAGGCGAATCCGGCGCCAACGCCGGCTTCGTCGTCGGTGACGACGGCATCGCGGTGATTGACACGTTTGAAAACGAACCCGCCGCGCAAGCCCTCCTCGGCGAAATTCGCATGGTCTCCAAGCTCCCCATCAAATTCGTCATAAACACTCACTACCATCTCGATCACGTCGCGGGCAATGGCGTCTTCGTCAAGGAAGGCGCGGTCATCGTCGCTCATCGCAATGTGCCCGCCTGGATTCACACCGAAAATCTGAAATTCTTCGGCAAGGACATCACACCCGAACAGAAATCCCTGGTCGAAAATCTCGCTGCTCCGACCATGCTCTATGATTCCGAAACCGAGCTCCGGCTCGGCTCTGTCGCTCTCCACGTCCAGTATTTCCCCGGCCACACTGGTGGCGATTCCATCGTTATCGTGCAGCAGGAAAAATCCGCGGTCATCTTTTGCGGCGACCTTTTCTGGGATCGTACGCTTCCCAATCTCATCGACGCTTCCACTCTTCCCTGGATCGAAACTCTGTCCACATTCGGCAAGTTCGCCGCCGTCTCTCCCATCCAGTTCATTCCCGGTCACGGCGATCCGGGTAACTCCTCCGACGTAGCCGCTTTTCGCGGCTATCTATCTGATTTACGTGAATGGGTTTCCGCTGCAAAAAAGGAAGGGAAATCAGGACCAACACTGGCCGAAGCCGTTTTGCCCCAAGTGAAGAAAAAATACGGTTCCTGGCAGCTGTTTGACTACTTCTCCAAACGCAACATCGCCGATGTCGAAGCCGAACTCAACGGCACAAAACGCATTCCAGTCCCAAACGCAAACTAGCGCTTCTTGGAGACTATAGTCGGGTTTTCGAGTTTGAGAATTGGCGTTGGCTCTGAACGCTGGTCGCTACGCACTACTCACCGAATATAAGCATCCGTAATGTACTGCTGCACCATGCGCTGGGTATTGAAAAACGATCCGTTGATCGCAATCGCGTGCTGCATCACGGTCAAATACTTGTGCCGCTCGTTGTAAAACATGGGCAAAATCACGTGTTCCAGTTTGTCATACAGCGATTCCGCATCCGCGTTATTGTCCAGGCTTTCGTCGCCACTGTGCCGCAATTCCCCGATGGCCCAGCCGGTAACTCCTTCAATGTGGCCCTCGACCCACCAGCCATCCAGAATGCTCAGGCTGGGCACTCCGTTCAGCGCCGCTTTCATTCCGCTGGTTCCGCTCGCCTCCAGCGGAAATTGCGGCGTGTTCAGCCACAAATCCACGCCGGCGGTAATTTTCCCGCCTACTTCCATGTTGTAGTTGTCCAGGAAAACGACTTGCACCGCTTTTTTCAGCGCCTTTTTCGCGCGGAAAATTTTCCGAATTAATTCTTTTCCGCCGCCGTCATTCGGGTGGGCTTTCCCCGCAAACACAATCTGAAACTTGCCAACGTTTTTGGCGATTTCGCGCATGCGGTCCAGATCCGACAAAATCAAGTCAGCGCGCTTGTATCCGGTGGCGCGGCGCGCAAAACCGATCGTGAAAACGTCCGGATCGAGCTGCAGCCCGGTCTTTTTGTGCACCTCTTCGAAAAGTTCGTGTTTTGCCAGCAGGTGCGATGACCACACTTCTTCCTGCGGCAATCCCAGCGCACCGCGCAAACTGTAATTGTCTTCTCGCCACGTCGGGATATAGCGGTCGAGAGTTGCCTGGAACGGCGGAGCGGTCCACGTCGCCGCGTGCACGCCATTCGTAATCGCTTCTATCGGCACTTGCGGAAACATCCGCCGCGACACTTCTCCATGCAGCTTAGCCACCCCGTTCACGTAGTTGCTCATGTTCAGCGCCAGGTGCGTCATGTTCACCGAAGCGCCGCGCTTCGCGGCTTCCTGCAATCCCGGAAAATTCGTTTCTGCCTGCAGCACACGCCGCAACAATTCCGCGGAGGATGCATCCTGCAAATCCAGAAAATCTTGACGCTCCGGAAAAGCGCGCGTCAGAAATTCCATTGGGAAGCGGTCGTGCCCCGCGGGCACCGGAGTGTGCGTTGTGAACACGCACTTGCTGCGCACCTTTTCAATGTCTTCGCCGCGAATGGATTCGCGTCCGTTTCTCTCCGCTTCTTCGCCGAGCAATTCCAGCGTCAACAGCGCCGCGTGGCCTTCGTTCATGTGATATCGCGTCAGGTCAGTGTGGCCCAACGCTCGCAGCATGCGAACGCCGCCAATTCCCAGCAACACTTCCTGGCACAAACGGTAGTACGGATCTCCGCCATACAAACTGCCGGTCAGATTACGATCGAGCTCGGCGTTAGACGGCAAGTCCGCGTCCAGAAAATAGACCGGCACTTCAAATCCACGCACGCCTTTGACATCGTACCGCCACGCACGTAATTCCACGCGGCGATTTTCCAGCGGCACGGTAACTCGCGCCGCTTCTTCCGTCAGAAAATCTTCAGCTTTCCACTCCACCGGCTCTTCGCTCTGCGAACCGTCGTCCGCCAGCACTTGCGTGAAGTATCCTTTGCGATACAGCAGGCTCAGCGCAACCATCGGCAGCCGAATATCGGCCGCCGCGCGGATGGTATCTCCCGCAAGAACTCCCAGGCCGCCCGAATAGCTCGGCATGTCGTTCTCCAGCGCAATTTCCATTGTGAAATAGGCAACCAGACGTTTTTGCGGCGTCAACTCTTACCTCATCGGTGGATAGGCGCGCCGGGCACGGCGCTCTTAGCAATCTTCATTTGCACCCAAGTTAGAATGACTATTCTGAAGGTTTCCGCCAATTCAGGCAAGAACATCGCGTCAGTGAAGCACAAACTGTTTCCGGATTTCGTGATGGACAAAGCGACGACCCCTAGAAAGCGAAATTAGAAATGATTATTTGCGACGGCTGGCGTTTCGCCGATCTAGATTTCCGAAGAAGGCGTGAGACAACTTTGTTAGAAAATATCTGGTGAACCGGGGAGGACTCGAACCTCCAACCCGTTGATTAAGAGTCAACTGCTCTACCATTGAGCTACCGGTCCACGGGGTTCAGGACTTGTGTTACAGACCCTAAGGGGAAAGCAACTTTAGCAGTTTACATGGCGCAGAAAATTTTGTCGAACGTGCCATTGGCCGTCATGCATCGTTTCGCGGCAGGCCTCGTTTCCCTTGATAACACTGCACCGCCGGATCTAACGGAATTTGCCACCTCAGCCGAAATGCCGCGCGGTCTTCCAATATTCCGGCCACGGTTTGCGCAGCGTGCGGCAAACCAAAATATCGGGATGGTCGCGCGTTTCCTCATTCAAAACGCCGAAGCGGTTCCAGGTGTGGGCGGCCAAAGTGCAGGAAATAAACGAGTCTTGTATCTGATCGAGATCCCTGCCAACCACGATCAAAGTTTGTGGCGGAGGATCACCATAACCCTTCTGCCAGAAAGAATTGACGCCGCTGATCGCAGGAGGCAGTCCATACTGCGGGCCGTATAGATTCACAGCTCCTGCTTCGCCATAATTTCCCGCAAGAATTCCGAAATGAGCGCGGTCTTCGGGCGGAAGCGCATCGCGAACTTTGGCGATGGTTTCGACGAGTTCGGGCCAACCAATTTCCTCGCGGAAGTCTTCGTTGATTTTCATTGCACGAGCAGCCCACGGCGAATCCGCAGCTGCAATCGGCAGAGTTAGCGACCCCATGATTGCGGCGTCGGCTAGCAGCACCATCCACACCAGCACACGGACCGCTGTTTTCGCTACGCCGCTTGCGCGGGACAAAATTTGTTCAAGCCAGACGCTTCCCGCTGCGTACAGCATCGGATATGCCGCCGCCAAATAGTAGGCGCGGCCTTTCGCAATCATAAAAAACGCCAACGGAATCAGATACATCCAGCCAAGCATGCGGAAACGTTTTCCATCCCGCGAAAACAATGTGCAGTAAAGTCCTGCCAGCGCCAGAAAAATTCCGCCTAATGTCAGGTTCAACTGTTCCGGCAGAAAATTCTTTGCGCGCCCGATGCGGACGTCGCGGGCATGAATATGCTGCAGGAAATCCAGCGAAATAAAGTGATTCCTGGCCTGCCAAATCAAATTCGGAAGAAAAATCAGAATGGACAAGCCGACGCCATACCACAGCCACTTGCTTCTGAAATAGCGGCGCGCAGCGGTGAGCAGCGTTGCCGCTGCGATGGCAATGGCGAAAAAGCCCATCGTGTACTTGGACTGAAGACCGAAACCGATCGAAGCGCCAATCGCCAGCCACCAGCGCGGGTCTTCGCTCTTCAGCAATTTCACGACGAAAAACGCGGCCAGCACCCAGAACAAATAATCGAACGATACGTATTGCATCATCGCGCCGCCGCCCAGACAAAACGGAACCGCTGCCGCTGCCGCGATCAATTGCGCACCGCGGCCGCCGCCCATGTCGCGTGCCATCAGGCCAGTAAGCACCAAAGCGATCGCTTCTGCGACCGCAGCGAAAAATCGGAATCCGGCGAGCGACGTCCCGAACAACATCAACGAGAGCCGCCCGAACAGCGGCGTGATCGGCGGATACGCGACGAATCCCCAGTCCAGATGACGGGAATCTTCGAGCGTCGCCAGTTCGTCGCGTTGAAATCCGTATTGGTTCCCGGTGATCCAGTGCACGATCACCATAGCCAACGCGATATAAATCAATAAGGCCGCGTCACTCAACCAGATGGATTTCGATTGGCCTGCGCTGGAAATTTCATCAGCCACTTCTCGTCTCCCGTCAACTTAACGCAATAAATCTTCCATCCGCACGCGGCTGTCGGTTTTGGCGTCGCGATATTTCACGATCACCGCGGCGTACAGCGATAAGCCCCACTTCGCGCCGACGGGATGTCTTACTTCGCGTGCGCCCGGCACGACGATAGCCTGCTCTGGAATGATTAGCGGCCGATCGTCAGTCGCGGGGTAAACAGTATCGTGTACCAGGTCGTATACCGGAGTGGAAGCGTTCAGAATTGTGCCGGTGCCAAGAACCGCGCGCTTTTTTACAACGGTTCCTTCGTATACTCCGCAGTTTCCTCCGATCATCACCTCGTCTTCGATGATCACGGGCATGGCGCCAACCGGTTCGATGACTCCGCCAATCTGCGCGCCAGCCGAAATGTGGCATTTTTTCCCGACCTGCGCACAGCTGCCAATCAGTACGTGCGAATCGACCATCGTTCCTTCATCCACATACGCGCCCACATTGATGAACATCGGCGGCATACACACCACTCCGCGCGCGACGTAACTGCCGTCGCGAATGCTCGAGCCACCAGGAACGACGCGAACACCGTCATCGCGATGAATTGTTTTTACGGGATAAGTGGATTTATCAAGAAAAGGCTGCGGCGTCGGATACGGTCCCATTTCGACGATGGAACCCATCCGGAATCCAAGCAGGATCCCTTTTTTGACCCAGGCGTTCACGCGCCAGCCGGAAGGCGACGCAGCATGTGGCTCCGCGGCGCGCACTTCACCTACATTCAGCGCATCTTTGAATTTCTGAAATGTGCGCCGGTGCTCCTCGGCGTAAATCTCCGGCGGATGGTCGAATAATTCTTCAATGAGCGATGCTAGCGACGGCAACGGGAACCCTCTCGACGAGTTGCAGTGATTCCAGGACGGCCTGGATGCGCATCAGATTTTCCGCTTTTGGCGCCACCATCGGCAAGCGCCAAACCGGTTCGAGCAGTCCCATCAAGGCAAGCGCAGCTTTCACCGGGATGGGATTCGATTCGATGAAATTAATTTCCATCAGCGGCAAATACTTGCGATGAATGGCGCGAGCTTCGTCGAATTCTCCACGCAAACCGTGGTGGCAGAGCTGTGCCATTTCCTCGGGAATTTCGTTCGAAGCGACGGAAATCACTCCGCGTCCGCCGAGCGCGAACAGCGGAAGCGCAATGGCATCGTCACCGGAGAGAATGGCGAAATCATCCGGCACTGCATTGGCCAGCGCGGACATTTGCGAAATATTTCCGGAAGCCTCCTTGATGCCGACAATATTTTCGATTTCCGCGAGGCGCTTCACCGTGGATGGATCGAGGTTGGTGCCGCAGCGCCCGGGCACGTTGTAAAGCACGATGGGCAAACGCGTCGAGCGCGCGATGGCGCGATAGTGCTGGTACAGACCCTCCGGCGTAGGCTTGTTGTAGTACGGGGTGACGGAAAGCAAGCCGTCCGCGCCAAGCGATTCCAGTTCTTGCGCCAGATCGCTCACTTCCTGCGTGTTGTAGCCGCCCGCGCCGGCGAGGATTGGAACTCTTCCGGCTGACTCCTGCAGCGTGATTTCTACAACGCGAAGATGTTCGCGGCGCGTGAGCGTTGGACTTTCACCCGTGGTTCCGCAGGGAACGAGAAAATCCACGCCGCCGCGAATCTGGCGCTGCACCAGCTTTCGCAGGGCCGCCTCGTCGAGCGAAAAATCCGGCTGAAACGGCGTAACTAGCGCTGTACCGCATCCAGTGAATTGCATGTGACCCCCTTTTTCTCTTCCCACTGCCAGATTCTCTCGACTGAGCTACAGGAGCTGGTCCGCGATTTCGCGAAACTCAAAGAAACCTTTTTTCCCGGCGAGCCACCGGGCTGCGCGCAATGCTCCGTGCGCAAATCCATCGCGGCTGTGCGCTGTGTGGCGCAGCGTAATCGTGTCTTCAGTGGAATCGAAGCCGATCTCGTGGGTGCCAGGAACAGCTCCAGCGCGATTCGCGCTGAGACTCACAGGTCGCGCATAGCCGCTGCGCGAAATATCTTCGGCTAGCGCGAGAAGCGTGCCGGATGGGGAATCTTTCTTTGCGGCGTGATGAATTTCCCAGCCCCACGCGCCATAGGATTCTTCGCGCGCGAAGCGGCGAGCCGCTTCGGCGACCGTAGCGCGAAAGTGATGCAGCCCCACGGAAAAATTCGGTCCGCAAACCACACTGCCGTTTCTGGACTGGGTCACTTCGCGAATCCGCGGCAATTCCCCGAACCAACCGGTGGTGCCCGTCACTACCGGAATGCCGGCTTCAATTAAGCGCAGCAGATTCTGCAGCGCCGTTTGCGGAGTAGTGAACTCAATGGCTACGTCAACTCCGGAAAGCGAATCACGGTTCAGGGCCACAGCATTGGCGTTTTCCGTGGAGCGAAAAATCCGCGCCACTTCGCAATCTTGCTCGCCCGCCAGCCGTTCGATGGACCGGCCCATCTTTCCGTATCCGACGATGGCGATGCGCAGACCCATGTTCAGTGCGCTCCTGCGATAAGGCGCTGCGCCATGCGCGTATAAATTTCTATAGCATCGAGCAGTTGTTGTTTGGGAATGCGTTCTTCCGCTGTATGCGCGACGTGGATGCTTCCCGGTCCGATCAAAAATGGTTTGCCCCACGCGCCGGAAAAATTCGGAATGTCCGTGGTGTAGGCAACGACCGTCGTTTCGAACCCGTCCAACGCTTCCAAGTGTAGTGCCGGCGTGCGCAGCATTTCTTGCAACTCGCCGCGGCCATTCACAACCGCCCGCATGGCGGAGCGAATCGGTTCTGGATCGCCCACGGTTCGAAACATCAAATCGGCGGTGGCTTCATCCGCGATAACATTCGGCGCGCGTCCCCCGGAAAGCATGCCGATATTCAGCGTTGATTTTCCCAGCATCGCGTCTTGCGGCAACGGAACTTTGCGAATCTCGGCCAGCAGATCGAGCAATTTCTCAATTGCGGAATCGCCCAGCTCGGGATACGCGGAGTGTGCCAGCCGGCCGCGAGTCGTCAGCACGTAGCGCAGCGCACCCTTCGAACCGAGCGCCAGCTTGTTCTCGGTCGGCTCGCCATTGATAACAAATTTCGAGCCGCGCGGATTTTCTGCCGCCAGCAACGCGCCCAGGCTATCTTTTTCTTCGCCCACCACAAACAGCAAAGCAAAATTGCGAGTTCCGGTGGCCAGCAACTGCTCCGCCGCACAAATCATTGCCGCGATAATTCCCTTGGCGTCGCAAGCGCCGCGCCCGCGAATGAATTCGTCGTCTTCGCTTGGTGGAAAAAACGGCGGAACGGTATCCATGTGCGTGGATAGCGTGACCACTGGCGCCCCCCAAGCGGCAAGCACATTGCAGCGCTCCGCGGAAACTTCCATCCGCTCGACCGCGCCGCCAGTGGACGCGGCAAGTTTCGCGAGCGTTGCGAACAGAAACTCGCCAACCGCTTTTTCGCGTCCGGTAACGGACTCGATATCAATCAGCGAACGCGTAAGCGCGAAAGGATCCATGAACCCTCGTCGAAAATTGGTTTTGGAAGAGAACGCAGAAAGAGTAGAGAGAACCGCGAAGAAAAATTCGGGATCGCTGCAACTCGATAGCGCTTCATCCCGCGCGAGCGGGACGACAGTGGACAGGCCTTGGACCTGCCCCCCAACACAAGTCTGTTCAGCTACAGACGGCGTTTCGGCGGAATGGACTCGAAATAAAAGCCCTGAAACTCTCTCCCTTTCGCGATGGCCTCCGAAGCTGTCCGGTATTGCAAGCCACGCTACTCATGAGCTCCGCACCTCTACCAAGAACATTTCAAGAGTAAAGCAGGAACGCAGCCGGCGCAAGCAAAGTATTTAAGAAGAGACTACATGCAAACTCTCGAAGGAAATTTACTTCGTGGCTTTACGTAGAAGATCCACAAGTCCACGGGCGACCTCGCGCGCGTGTGCAATATCGCCGCGGTCGAACGAAATGGCCGCCACCCGCTGGTGCCCGCCGCCGCCGTATTTTTCAGCTAGTGAAGCCAAATTCTGGCTGGCGGTCGTCAGATTCCATGGATTGGTCCCCAGCGAAACTTTGGCGCGAACCGCCGACGCGCTTACGCTGATCGAATAAACGCACTCCGGATGCAGCAAGTACGGAACGAATTTGTTGTAGCCCTCGAGGTCGAGGTCGCTGACGTCAAAAAAAATCACGCCATCGCGCGCTTCGATCCGTTCGCGAAGAATCTCAATGGAACGCCGGTGCCGTTCGAGCAGTGAGCCAAGATGTTTTGCCACAATCGGCAGCTTGATCACTTCGCCCAGCGGCTTGTACGCAACGTCGCGAATAATTTGCGCGGGTACTCCATCTTCCTGCGCCGCTTCGATCACCAGCGCCAACTGCGTCGCAGGCTCGACCAGCGCGACCGCTGACTCCGCGGTGGGAAATTGCGCCCCATCAATGATGTCGCCCCAGTGAATCAATTCCTTCAGCGGAGCGGTGTCAAAACCAAATTTCACCCGCGCCGTATCCGCGATCAGCATGGTGCAGGATTTGTAGTCGGGCTTATAAAACATGTGCGGCCCAGGATGTTGCCGAAAATTCTCCGCATCGGCCGGCGTCAAGAAAGCACTCTGGTGATGGTCGAACCACCAGGTCACTTTCGGCGAATTCGAATACTTGAAATCAACGATCACGTTTTCGTCGCCGTCGAATAAGCCGTCTTCCCAGGGCTGCACCGCGCGGTGCGTCATGCCGGTAAAATGAAAGTCCGCGTCGGCATGGAAGCGTTCCCGGTAAAAACGGTAGAAAAGCGCGGCGGAAGCGGTGCCATCAAAGCAGCGGTCGTGGAAGCACAGGCGTACTCGGGTCATGAGCGAACGATTCGGGCCTTTCTATAAGACGGTGCGAGCGCCGTCACCTGCAAAGCTTTTAACGATGCTGGGAGCGAAAACAAAAGTCAAGCGCAAACCAATCCGCAAAAAAGCAAAACCGCCCAACGAATTGGGCGGCCTCCGCCTGATCACTCTGTCACTTTCGGTGACTATCGCAAACCTCTGCCGCTGGCTATTTCACCATTCCTTCTACCAGATCGCCGATGATCGGCAGTTTGTACTTTTCATGTTGATACGCCTTGTACATCACGAATATCCAGAGAATGAAAAGCGCCAGCCCAAGCAGCGGATACAGCAGAAGTGCAAGCAGTCCAAGGTGCATGAAATGCATCATGCCTATAAATACTGCCAGCACAAAATACAGCACGGTTACCGCGATGGACATGGCAATGGCCTGCGCCGCGTGAAATTTTACGAACGGACGTTTGTCTATCAATAAGAAAATGAGCCCGGTAATCCAACCCAGAATGTAGCAAAGCAATCCCGCCACATTTTCGTCGAGCCCCGCCGCTGGCGCGGCTGCAGCCGTGGCCGCCGGCGCGGTCGCGGCGCCCTGGTTTGCACCGCACTTGGGACAAAACGAAGCGTTGCCGATTTCCTGACCACACGCTGAACAGAATGCCATCGCGCGCCTCCGGTTTTCAGATGCGCGTGAGGGTAACAAAAGTCCTCGCACCGAGGCAATCAGAATCCTGCGCGGCACGTCGTCACGCTGGCACACGGCCACGCCACAAAATTGGCTTAAATTTTCGCGGGGTGGTCATATTCCGGCAACGCGCGTAAAGGCGTTCTCTCGCCGCGCACGCATCGTAAATTTCACTGGAAAGTGCTGCGCGGCAGCCAGTGTCTTCTGGAAATCAGCGTCGCTCGAATAAATTCTCTTCCGAACCCGCCGTGCCATGATGCTGAAGTTCAGTGGCTCGCGCCTGAAAGGATATGGAGCAAGCGACACCACGTTTGCGCCCTCCGCGTGCAGTTCCATATCCGTTTCCTCTCCCTGATCGTTCACTGGAACCGCGTCCACGATGGCGTCCTGTTGTGGATTTACGCAAAAATGCAGCGACAAACGATCCAGCACTTCCAGACGCGCCACATTGGCACTGATCAGCGGCTCATCCATAAACGGCTTGGTCGCCGCATTGGCGCGCAGATCCACCTTTAATCGAAGCTGCTGCAGCCGTAACTGCTGCACGAAGTCGTTGGCGATATGGCTCTCCTCGCTTTTCACATACTTCGCGGAAAATCCCGGCATGGTCGCACGCGCCCGGTCGTACAAACACGATGCGTGCATACTGGCTAACAATCCCGCGTAGTGATCGACTTTCACCAGCCGCTCGATTCCCTTTTGATAAAGCGCAATGTGCGTTGCGGTCGGAATGGACATGAAGCTGTACGGCAAGCGGGTTTTGGGATCGAGTGTGGGCTGCAGTTCCCAGTCGCTCCAGCCATTATCGTGTTCCGCAACCGCCAGGCAAAAGGAGCCATTCGGCTGAGGCTTGGTAAATCTTTCGTTGCCCCATTCGCGCGCGAAAAATCCCGCAAGAAACGCGTGATCCGTCTGACGAATCACCAGCATTTGCGGATCGCGTTCGCCTTTTTCTTCGACCAGAATCATGCCGCTGCCCTCGCGCACAGGCGAATTTCTCGTTGCAGGATTCTTCGATTAGATGACGCCTTCTGATTTCAGGCGCGCCAGCTCGGCTGCGGGGAGGCCAAGCCAATCTCGATAAACCTCGTTATTATGCGCCCCAAGCGGCGGCCCAATCCAGCGTAATCCCCCGGGAGTGCCGGCAAGTTTGGGAGCCACGGTGGGCAGCTTCACCGATTGCCCGCCGGGCAGTTCCACCTCTTCATAAACGCCGCGCTCGCGATAATGGGCGTCCTGCACCATTTCGGCGGCCGAATAAATCGGGCCACCCGGCACCTCCGCATTCTCTAAAAGACGAATTGCATCGTGCAAATCGTGTCGTCTCGTCCAGTCCGAAATTGCAGCGTCAATCTCGTCAACGTGGCGCGACCTTCCATCGTTTTGCGCCAGCCGCGCATCATTTGCCAGATCCTCGCGACCCATCGCGGTCATCAAGCGGCGGAAAATACTGTCTCCGTTTGCGCCGATCACGATGTACGCACCGTCCGCGCAAAGATACGTACCGCTCGGAACGATTCCTGTGAGCCGCATGCCTTCGCGCTCGCGTTTCAAACCTGCCAGATCGAATTCAGGAATCGTTCCTTCCATCAGATTCAGAACCGCTTCATACAGCGCGACGTCAATCGCCTGGCCGCTGCCGCCTTTCGCGTCGCGATGATACAGCGCCAGTAAAACGCCCAGCGCCGCGTGCAGTCCGGCCACCGAATCTCCCAGGCTTAGATTGGGACGAACCGGTGGACGATCCGGCTCGCCGGTTACGTACCGCAATCCGCCAAAAGCCTCCGCCACAGCGGCAAATCCGGGTTTCTGCGCGTTAGGTCCGCTTTGTCCATAGCCTGAAATTCGCGCCAGGATAAGTCCGGGATTTTCTTTCTTCAATTCTTCGTAGCCCAATCCCCATTTTTCCAGTGTGCCGGGCCGAAAATTTTCCAGTACCACATCCACGCGCTTGGCAAGTTCGCG
The DNA here is from genome assembly GCA_963732135.1 of uncultured Acidobacteriota bacterium. Classification (GTDB taxonomy): domain Bacteria; phylum Acidobacteriota; class Terriglobia; order Acidiferrales; family UBA7541; genus Acidiferrum. The sequence continues at coordinate 505,809 of CAVSYC010000003.1, read as the reverse complement.
CGCAATTCGCTGTCCTTCCACCACGCGCAGGTTCAGCGTGACGCATTTCTTGTTGCGCGCCATCGAATACCACCACAGCGAAGTCCCTTCATGAACGACCCGCCAGTTGCGCAGTGGATCGCCGCTCTCCGGTGGCTCAACCTTGATCACGTCCGCGCCAAACCACGCCAGAAACGCAGCAGCGAATGGTCCGGCAATGGCTTGCCCCAATTCAAGAACTTTTATACCTGCCAGCGGGCCTGGATTAGTGCTCCGTATTTTGTCCATGCGTTTTTATTTTTACTCGATTCGCCCATCGAAATTAAAGCCCGTCGATCCCAAGGATTGTAGGCCACATTTCGTGTTTACCAAGCTTTCGTTCTGCTGTAACAAACTCGCAACATCGATCCAGCAAAGTGCTCGGCATCGTGTCGCTGGCCCTGTGTCCCGCAGGTGAACCGGCTTCCTGAAATCGAACTGCAATACCTGGAGAGGTGATGTTCATGTTGAGAAAGACAGCGTTGCTGTGTCTCGGAGCCATGGCCTTCGCCGCCGCGGCTTCCGCGCAAGAAGGCCCGGTTCCCAAGGGAGTGCCAAAGCTTGACCACGTTTTCGTAATCATGATGGAGAACCACGGCTTCAACCAGATCATCGGCAACCCGGATACTCCCTTCGCTAACAAGCTCTCTAAATCGGCCAACACCGCCACCAACTATTTCGCCATTGCGCACCCAAGCTTGACCAACTATCTGGAACTGGCTGGCGGCTCCAATTTCGGCGTTCATTCCGACAACAACCCAGACTGGCATAACTCCGACTGCCTGACCAACCTCAGTACCGGCACCGTCAACACCGACGTCCCATCGAGCCCCAATATCTGTCCCATCTGGGGCGTCGGTACCGATGCTGCCACTCCTGCTATCGACTGCACCAACGAATTTCAGTGCGCTGCGGGCAGCAACGCCGGTGAACTGAACATCGATGGTGTTAAGTCCATCGCCGCCAACCCCCACACTGTCGGCAAAACCATTGCCGACCAGTTGCATGCCTTCGGCCTCACCTGGAAGTCCTATCAGGAAAGTCTCCCGTCTTCCGGCGCAGATGGCGTCAACTTCGCCGACGGCTTCTTCACCGATAGCAGCGACATCCCCGGCGCTATTGCGGGGGAAAAGCAAACCCTCGTCAAACTCTACGCCGCCAAGCACAACCCCTTTGTCTATTTCCGCAGCGTTCAGGAAAACCATCTCGATCGCGTCGCAGGCTTCCAGGGCTCCACAGGCCTGTTTGCCGACCTCGAGTCTGGTAACCTTCCCAACTTTTCCTTCATCGCTCCCAACCAGTGCACTGACCAGCACGGCCGCGACAATGCCGGTCCGCAGTGCGATTTCGACCCCAACGACAACGGCACCCTTGTCGGCCTCAACCCGGCTCTCATGTCCATCGGCGATCAGACCCTCGGTATCCTCGTCCGCGCCATCAAGGCCTCCAAAGTGTGGAAGGAAGGCCGCACCGCAATCGTCGTTCTGTGGGATGAGGATGACTACAGCATCGCCCCCACCAACAACCGCGTGCTCACCATCGTGGACAAGAACTATGGTCCGCAAGGCCTGACCAGCATCCGCTACTACAACCATTTTTCGCTGCTCAAGTCGATCGAGTCAGGTCTCCGTCTGCCCTGCCTGAATCACGCTTGCGATGCCGACGTCGCCGTCATGTCCGACCTCTTCGCCAAGAGCCAGGAGGATCACGACGAATAGCTCTTTAACTGGCGCCAGAATCAACCGTCCGGCGGGGCGACCCGCCGGCTTTCTTATTCGCCTACTCTCCTTCGCCGACTTTCTGCTACATTTTCAATCGGAGGAACACCACCATGCGTAAGTTGGCTATGTTGATCAGCGCTGCTGTGCTCGCCGCTCTCGCTGTCCTTACCCTTCACGCCCAGCAGGACAAATCAAAGAGACCGAGTCCGCCGGCTACTGCGAAATGCGAGTTGCCGGGCGGCGGATCCATTACCGTGGACTATTCGAGTCCTCAGGTAAAAGGCAGGAAAATTTTTGGCGGGCTTGTGCCTTATGGCGAGCCGTGGCGCACCGGCGCTAACGAGGCCACTACGTTTGTTACAACTGCCGATTTAATGGTCGGTGGCAAGCACGTGCCAGCCGGCAAGTACACGATTTTTACCATCCCTAACAAAGACAAGTGGGTGCTCATCGTCAGCAAAAAAACTGGCGAATGGGGAATTCCCTATCCTGGCGCGGACCAGGATCTTGTGCGCGCGGACATGAATGCATCCTCGACCGCGTCGCCGGTCGAAAACTTCGCCATCGCCTTCGATAAGGGCAGCAAAGGCTGCACCCTGCGCATCGAGTGGGAAAATACCCGCGCCACCGTAGACATTTCACCTATGTGACCGCAGTTGCTGTCCCGGCTTCAACGAAAGGTTCCGCGGCTGCCCAGACGCCGGTTTCGCGTCTGGGTCTTCGACCATTCGAGTCATCCTAAAACTTATGCCTTCATGAGCGCAGCTTCAGTCGAGCCATGCCACGGTCCACCAAAAACACAGCCGCAATGACCATTGCAGCCGCCAACAAAACGTTCAATGAAACTTGTTCGCTGGCAAACCACCAGCCCAGCAATACGGCGACGATTGGATTGACGTACGTGTGTGTAGCTACCAGCGTCGGCGAGTAATGCTCCAGCAACCAGTTGTACGCGGTGAATGTGATTATCGAGCCGAATACGATGAGGTAGGCCAGCGACAGCCACGCCAGCCGCGGTACGCTTGCGAAGGAAAAACCTCGATATTCACCCAGGACCGTACCAGTCGTGAGCAGCATGCCCGAGCCTGCCAGCAATGACAGTGCAGACAGTAGCAGCGGGTTGCCCGACAGATGCGAACGACGCGAATAAATAATTCCTGCGGACCACGAGATCGCTCCGACCAAGCAAGCGACGGCTCCCAGGAATACGCTACGCCCTGAAGACCACACGTCGCGCCCCAACAGCAGCCCTACTCCCGCAAGGCCCAGCGCCACGCCCACCAGTAAATATCCATTCATGCGCCAGCGTTTTTCCGCCGCGCAGGTCATCAGAAAAACCCAAATCGGCTCGGAGGCGATGAGCAAAGACGCCAGGCCACTGGGAATTTGCGTTTCCGCCCAATGTAAGGAGCCGTGGCCAACCAGAAAAAACAAACATCCAATGACCAGGCTGGCTTTGATCTGCGGCCACGTCGGACGCAGTCCTTTGGCGAGCGCCCACAACAGCAAAATACTTCCTGCGATGAGATGCCGGGAGCCGGCGGTATAGAGCGGCGGAATTGCGGCAACGGCGTAACGAATAGCTAGATATGTAGATCCCCAGATTACATAGATGGCGAAGAACGCTGCAATTACGCCCAACCGGTTTGCTGGCCGCTTTGCTTCGGAGACCGACGCTTCTACCGGTTCGAGCGTCGCGGTTTGTGATTCGGAACTCATTGAGAACTAATCGGTTCTTGCTTCACCAAACGCGCGTTTTGGCTTTTGCGATATCGCAGAAAATCCATCGGCAATTAGAACCCGCGCAAGCGAACTCAGGAATGTTTGCGGCCGACAAGAGAAAGAAATTCGTCGCGGGTCTGTTTGTTTTCGCGGAAGGCGCCCAGCATGGCGCTGGTGACGGCGGAGCCGTGCTGCTTTTCCACGCCGCGCATCTGCATGCACAGGTGGCGGGCTTCGATGATGACGCCGACACCTTGTGGCGCGATTTTGTCTTCGATGGCTTTGGCGATCTGGCTGGTCATGCGCTCCTGAATCTGCAGGCGGCGGGCGAACATGTTGACCAGGCGCGCGATTTTGCTGAGGCCGACAACTTTGTCGCTGGGCAGGTAGGCGACGTGCGCCTTGCCGAAAAACGGCAGCAGGTGGTGTTCACACAGGCTGAAAAATTCGATGTCCTTGACCACGACCATCTCGTCGTAACTCACGCTGAAGGTTGCGCCGTTTAGAACGTGATCTACGTTCTGGTGATACCCGCTGGTGAGAAACTTCAGCGCTTTCTGGTAGCGTTCCGGGGTCTTGCGCAAACCTTCGCGTTCCGGATCTTCGCCAACCAGGCGGATAATTTCCCTCACATGCGCTGCTATGGCGTGTTCGTTTTTCGATTTGGAATCCAAATCGTTCAGCAGTAACTCTTCGGTTGTCGGTGTCGTTGGCTTGGTCACGGCGTATTCCTCGCTTAATTCCCTTCGTACTCGAAACTATTGTTAGACGTTTCTTCAATGCGAACAGCTTCCAACTTGGCGGCAGAAAAAGATTTCAGCCGCTTAAAGACTTCCATGCAAAGATTTTCGGTTGTTGGCACGAGTTCGCGAAAAGCCGGAACGTCGTCCTGCAATGAGCGATGATCGAATGGCTCGATCACACGCTCGTTTACGAAGGCGTCGAGGTCGGCGAGATTGGCAATCATGCCGGTGGCGGGATCGACCGGGCCGGAGAAACGAACTTCCAAAGTGTAGTTATGGCCGTGGCCGTACGGATTGTTACACTTGCCAAACACACGATTATTTTCTTCTTCAGACAATTTCGCGGTGTGCAGGCGGTGCGAAGCCGCGAAATCGTAGCGGCGACCGAGTGCGACGTGCAGAGATTCCCTCATCAAGCAGTTCCCTTCGCAACATTTTCGAAGCACGCTTCCGCGCGACTGCGGTAGCAATCGGCAAAGAGATCGGCGGATTCATACAGCCGCACGCGATGCAAATGGCCCTGCGGAATCTTATCGTCGAGCAAATTCCAGATAACGCGCGCGACGTTTTCGCAAGTGGGAATCTGATTTTTCAATTCGGCGACTTCGTAATTCAAAAAACGGTGGTCCATGCGTTGCGTGATTTCGCGATCGAGAATTTCTTTCAGCTCTTTCAAATCGAGAACCATTCCGGTGACCGGGTCGGGCTCGCCAGCGATGGTGACTTCCAAAGTGTAGTTGTGGCCGTGACCATGCGGATTATTGCATTTGCCGAAGACGCGCCGGTTTTCTTCCGCGGACAGAGCGGGATTGTGGTACAGGTGCGAGGCGGAGAACTCGAGTTTGCGCGTCAGATAGACCATGTCGTTTCTATTTATTGGATGCGCTGACACCCACAGAATATTCGCGCCCCTTCCAGGTAACTTTGCCTTTGGCGTAGCTTTCGTGCGAAGCCCAGAGCACGCCCGCGTACATAAAAACCGCCGGTAGGTAATAAATGATGTATTTGAACGGAAAATGGTTACGGGAAAGCGCCGCGCCATATGACAGCTGGCGCAGGAGCAGCAGAATTACTCCCGCAAACATGGCGACGGGCAGTTTCATCCCGATGATGAGTATCACCAAAATCATCCAGGGAAATGCAGACTCGAATTCGGAGAAAACCGCGCCGGTGGTGCCGCCCATCAACTGGAAAAGATTCTTTTTCCAGCCTTCCCACATCGCGGAAAACGAGCGATACATGCGCACGCGAACGATGCCGAATCCTGAGGCGAACCAGATGCGAAATCCGGCGGACTTTACGCGGCGCGCGAGGGCTACATCTTCAAGCACTGAATTGTGAACCGCGGCGTGACCGCCGACGGCGTCGTAAGCTTCGCGAGTGATCATCAGAAATTGTCCATTGGCAGCGGCGGCTTTCGACGAAAGATCATTTACTTCGTCGAAAGAAAATCTTTGTGCCAGCCGTAAGTAAATAAACGGAATCAAAACTTTTTCGTACCAGGTTTGCAGTTCCTGCTCCGGTGAAAATGAAATCAGCGCTGCGTCTTTTTCCGTGGTGAGTGCAAGAGCCTTTGCGGTTGCGCCTTGCAGCAAAACCGCGTCGGCGTCGGTAAACAGCAGCCACGGGGAGGTGGCTTGCTCGGCACCGAGGGAGACGGCGTGATTCTTTCCTACCCAGCCTGATGGCGGAGGGGGCGCGTCTAACATTCGCAGCTGCGGAATACTTTTTGCCAAGTCGCGAAGAATTTCCGCGGTGCGATCCGAGGATTGGTCGTTTACCGCAATGATTTCAATGATTTCCGGCTGTGCGGCAAGCGATGCGATGCAGGCGGCGATGGACGCTTCTTCGTTACGGGCGGGGACGATGGCGGCGACTCGAGCGACTGAATTCATAGAGTTAAGGACGATTGGCGACGGCATTTGCTGGAAGTTGGCTGCGTTTTGATTCGTAAGCGGATGCGCTAGTATAACACTGACATGGAAAGACTTCGCAGGGCAATAGCATGGGTGGCGCTGGGGTTGGGTGTCTCCGTTTTGCTGCTATTTGCGTTGCCCAGTTACCGACAGGGTGAGGCTTCGATTGCCGGCAAAACGGCAAATGATTTTGCGTTGACCCTTGACGGCAAGTCTGTGCATTTATCGGACTTACGCGGGAAAGTGGTGGTGCTCAATTTCTGGGCTTCGTGGTGCCCTCCGTGCGTGGAGGAAGCGCCGGCGTTGAACCGTTTGCAGCGACACATTGAACCGATGGGCGGAACGATTCTTGGCGTCAGCATTGATGAGGATCCGGCCGCTTACGAAAAATTTCTGAAGGATTTCGGGATTGTGTTCCCCACCTGGCGCGATCCGAACGCACAAGATAACAAGTCCAAGATCGAGTTGGGATATGGGACTTCGCTGATACCCGAAACTTATGTGATTGACCGGGGCGGAAAGATTGCGCGGAAGCTGGTCAGCGCTCAGCAGTGGGATTCGCCGGAGATGCTGGCGTATTTTGACGCGGTGTTAAAGGAGAAGTAGTTCTCGGGAAGCGACGACCAGAGATCAGCGATCAGTGTCAGAAATCCGGCCGGTCTGTTTTGTCAGGATGCGCCGGGTTTGCATGCCGACCCCGTCCCCCTCTTTTCCGTAAGTACTCATTCTAAAATAAGTTACAAACGGCGAGAAGGGCTGTTTTGTAAGGGCAATAATATAGCAGACTGACTTGTCAAACTCCGGTTTCGGCTTAGAATCCATCTAAGCCGAGTGCGGTAGATCGGCAATGGAAGTCAATCCGGTGAATTGAAAAACCGTAACCGTAAGCGAGTGCACTGGGCTTGGTGGCTGTTGGTGTGGTTATTTCCGATTCCATGGAGTCCTTGGTGGGCTGGCATCATCTTGCTCGGGATTTTCTTGTTTTTGGCGTATGGAGTATTGACTGCGGAGGATGATTCCAACTGACCCACAAAAGAGTCGGTCACCTATATTATTTTTCGTAATGTATTGATTCTAAAGGCGTTGGAAGCGCTGAATGCGACGAAAACGACTAGAAGGTTCGGCGATTCGGTTTTCAAAGAACTAGAGTGGCCAGTCCAGCTGGCTCGCACAGCAAAAACTGATAGTCTCACGAATGTCTTAAATTGTCAATAGGAATAGCTAACGAGTAAGATACGATTCGAATCACAAGCGTTGTACCACGCGCAACGGCGGCGCGAACGTCGATTTCCCATGCGTTTTGCGTGAAAGCTAGCTCTAAACCCGCTCCCTTGAAAACCACAAGGATGCGGCACCCAAACCCTTCCTAGTCCAGAGATGTTTAGGCGCCGTTGAAATGGCAACCCCAAGACGCAAGTGCAATACCGGCACCTGAGGCGCCCTGCGCTTCTCTTATTTTCTCGGATATCCCCGCGCGATCTTCTCTCGGTGGTTTACGCTGCGCGGCGGACTACCAAGAGCGTCAAATCGTCGGTTTGTTTTAAGCCGTCGCCGAAGGTGGTCAAGTCCTGGAGACATTCGGAAATCAGGCAGTCTGGCGTTTTTCCCAGGTGTTGCGAAGCCAGGCCGCGAATTCTGTGGAGGCCGTATTCCTTGCCTGCGCTGTTTTGCGCTTCCGTCAATCCGTCGGTATACAGAAAAACCGAATCGCCATGTGCCAACGTCAGGCGACGAACCGGGAAACGCGCATCGCAGAACATTCCCAGAGGGACTCCGGTGGAATCCTTCGGCTCGACTCCTTCGCCGTGGATGTGAAGAAGAGGGAGATGGCCGGCGCTGACAAACTCGATCGAACCATCGTGCGCGGCTCGCCCGACGATGAGAGTTGCGTATTGTCCGGCGAGAGTGCTCTCGCAGAAAATGCGGTTGGCGTCTTGCACCATGCGATCGAGTGGATGACCGGCTTCGGCGAGGCTACGAAAGGTTGCATGAAGATGACTCATGAGCATTGACGCAGCGACGCCCTTGCCAGAGACGTCGCCCAGCATGAAGAGCAGGCCGGCGCTTGTTTCGACGAGATCGCAGTAGTCGCCGCTTACCATGCCGGCGGGTTGATAGTGGAAGCCCACGTCCCATCCTTTTGGACTGAAATCGCAATTTGGCAGGAGGCGGCGCTGGATATTTGCGGCGAGTGTCAGGTCACTTTCAAGGGCGCGCTGTTCGGTGCTGCTCAGATGGTCGAGGCAGAAACGCACCAAAGGATCGGCCAGTAATCGCTCAGCTTCAACGGATTCGTGGCAAGTTTCGCAAATGCCGAATGTTCCTTGATCGATGCGGCGCAGGGCGTCATCCACGGCGGTAAGCAACTGGGAAAGAGAGGCATCCGCTGCGGGGGAATGCAAAGCCGCATGAAGGCGCTCGCGACGTTGTTCCAGTTCGCTGCGCAAATAGGTTTGTTCAGCAGTGGCCATAGGACCTCCTGCTGTAGATTGCTGTTTTGCGGCTGAACTTTCCATCCGATTTCCTCCTTTGAATTGAGGATTACGGGAAGATGGTTTACGACACTGGCGCTTCGCTTCCGATTCACCTGGAGCACGCAACAAGCGGTTTTGCCAAGCCGATAGTGGTTTTGTTTGATGCGGTAAACGGCCGATACGGTGCACGAAGAAGATAACGCCCCGACCGAGTCGGGGTAAACGCCGACGCAGAGTCCGCAGAGATTCGCGGAGAAACGGCGCCCAGCAGTGCACGTTCAAGGAACAGATGGTACGCGAGTGGTTTTCGTCTTTCGTTCGGAGGCGTAACATTGTAGATGGATACTACGAACGTCACGGACGATTGCCAGGAAGACTGCGTGAAGACTAGCCTGTTCGAGATATTCAAGATTGGGATTGGGCCATCGAGTTCGCATACGGTGGGGCCGATGCGGGCGGCGGCTGCTTATGCGATGGGACTGCGCGAGGGTGGATTGCTGGAGAGGATGGCGCGGGTGGAGGTGAACCTTTATGGTTCGCTGGCGCTTACTGGGCATGGGCACGGGACGGACCGGGCGGTGCTGTTGGGGTTGAGTGGCGAGCTGCCGGATCGAATTGCGCCGGAGAGTATTGAGCCGAAGCTGGCGGCGATTCGGGCCGAAAAGAAATTGTCTTTAGCCGGTACGCGTGCGATCGAGTTCGACGAATCACGCGATCTGCTATTTCAAAAAGGCACTACGCTTCCCTTTCATCCCAATGGAATGCGGTATCGCGCGTTTGATGCGGCGGGCTTGCTGATTTCGGAGCAGATTTACTTTTCGATTGGCGGGGGATTTATTTTGCGGGAGGGCGAGGCGCCTGGAGCCAGTGCGAAAGCTCCTGTGAAATATCCGTTCAGTAGCGCTGCGGAATTATTGGCGACGGCCGCGGAACATGGGATGGCGGTGTGGGAAATTGCGCTGGAGAATGAGAAGGCCTGGCATACGGAGAACGAGATTCGGGAGTACGTGAAACGGATTTGGGGCGTGATGCAGGAGTGCATGGCGCGCGGCTTGAAAACAGAAGGGATTTTGCCGGGCGGGTTGAATGTGCGCAGGCGGGCGCCTCGGCTGGCGAAGAAGTTGGGAGAGAGTGGAAGCGGCGATCCGCTGGCGCCGATGGATTGGGTGAATGTGTACGCGATGGCGGTGAATGAGGAAAATGCCGCGGGTGGACGAGTGGTGACAGCTCCAACGAATGGAGCCGCGGGGATTATTCCGGCGGTGGCGGAGTACTACATGAGATTTGTGCCTGGGGCGGATGAGGCGGGATTGCTGCGATATTTTTTGACGTGCAGCGTGATTGGAGTTTTGTACAAGGAGAATGCTTCCATAAGCGGGGCGGAAGTTGGGTGCCAGGGCGAAGTGGGAGTGGCGTGCTCGATGGCCGCGGGTGGATTGGTGGCAGCTCAGGGTGGCGAAAATGGACAGATTGAGTACGCGGCGGAAATCGGGATGGAGCACAATTTGGGGATGACTTGCGATCCGATTGGCGGGTTGGTGCAGATTCCTTGTATTGAGCGGAATGCGATGGGGTCGGTAAAGGCGATCAATGCTTGCCGGATTGCTTTGCGCGAGGGGAGCGAGCATAAGGTTTCGCTGGATCAGGTGATTGAGACGATGTACCAGACGGGGATGGACATGCAGTCGCGGTATAAGGAGACGTCGTTGGGTGGGTTGGCGTTGAATGTAATTGAGTGTTGAGAGAGACAGTTCTAAGTAATAAGTCTTAAGTCGTAAGTTTCGGAGAAAAGCCAATGCTACTGGTTGACGCGCTGCCCGAGCTTGCGGAAGAACTTCAAGTCCTTGCACAACCGAACCACCTCAGCCTGAAAAGGGCGCATGCGCCTCTCGATCTCTTCCTCGATCTGCTTCCGCTTCGATTCGGTGAACAGCAGATGATCGTAAAGCTGCTGGAGCAAAAACCGATGGTGCTCGGTCACGCGACCTTCCGGCGCCAGCTGCAGTTCCGGAATCTTGTTCCGTAGCAGCCCTTTGGACAGCTCCGCCAACTGCGCAGCGTTTTGCTCTCCCGCCAGCATGGCTTCCAACATTGCTCTTCCCGAAGCACCCAGTGGGTCGCTAGCTACCGAAGCTAGCTTGATGTTGGCATCCTCGAGCACCTTCTGAATGCGGTTCGCGATCCGGTTGATCTCCTGCGCCCAACTCACCGATATCGCGTGAGGTCGCGAAGTTCGCGAGTCGGTCGCGGAGGAACGAAACTCCCTCGCAGCAATCCGTGCTGTAGCAAGTCCGCGATCCATTCGCTGTCCTTCTGGTCTGTCTTTCGTCCGGGCACCGCTTTGATATGCTGCGCGTTCACCAGCAACACCGCGAACTGCTCCGCGAGAATATTCCACACTGGCTTCCAGTACACGCCGGTGGACTCCATGGCCACATGGGTTACCCCACATTCTTGCAGCCAATCGGCCAACTGCAGCAGATCGTGGGCGAATGTCCCGAAGCGCTTCTTCTCTTTACGGCTCTTCCCCTTGCCCTCAGCCCACAACACACATGCGGTAATACTCTTCTTACGTACGTCCAAACCACATCAGGGATAGACAACTTCCATCGCGCGACTCCTTTCCACCGCGCGGCGTTGGACGCTTCAAAAAGCGAAAATCTCCTACGCGTGCTCTCCGCAACTTCCGGAGGCTACAATTCGTTGCGCTTCTCAGCGTCCCAGCCATACTCGTAAGCGGGCTCTGTGAGCGCCAGAGTAGGTCGGCCTCTGTCGCCAACGCGGCTGCACAAACGCTACGTCATCTCGAGCCCATTTTCATTCTTCGTTGTGGGCCCCAGTGGGGACCATGATTTACTCGTAGCGCAGGGCTTCTACGGGGTCCAATTTGGCGGCTTGCATGGCGGGGAGCCAGCCGCTGATTACGCCTACTACGATTAGGATCATGCTAGATAAGAACATGGTCATTACGGAGAGGGTCAGGTGGATGTCTACTTTGCCGGTTTCGTCTTCGTAGGCGGGGCCCAGGAATGGCAGAGTGCCGATGGAGGCAGTGAGCACCCAGGAAAGCAGCATGCCGATAGCTCCGGCGGCGATGGTCATCACCAGAGCTTCCAGCAGGAACTGCCAGCGAATATGGGATTTTCTTGCGCCTAACGCGCGGCGCAGACCGATTTCTCTTACACGTTCTTCTACCGAAACCAGCATGATGTTCATTACGCCTACGCCGCCGATGCCGAGCGTCATTGCACCGATCATAAAGAGCAGGGCTTCGATGCCGATGGTGATGCCTTCGTAGATGGGCTTGAATTCTTCCCGGCCAAACATGGTGATGGCGCGTTTGTCTGACGGAGAAAAGTGCTGGCGATTGGCGATAGCGGTGCGAAATTGCGTCATCGCGGCGGGTTCGAAACCGGGAGCGATCGGTTCCCACACCAGGACGCTGGCGTATTTGGTGTCCCATAGATCGCCGGCGGCGGTGTAAGGGATAAAAGCGGATTCGTCGTCGCAATTGAAGTAGCAACTATCGGAAAACTTTCTGTCCATGGAACCGATTACGGTGAAGGGGACGCCTTTGATGCGAACCATTTCGCCGAGGGCCGGTTCGCCGCTGAAAAGTTTTTTGCGCAATTCGGAACCGAGAAAGGCTACGCGGCGGCGCTCGTTAACGTCTTCGGCTGAGATCCAGCGCCCGTCGCTGGGGACTTCGTTGCGCATTTCGCCGTATTCGGGATAGACGCCGCGGACCGCGGAGTCTTTGAGACGTTCTTCGTGTGAAACGCCCTGGAAGCGCACTGTTTCGCGAGTCACGCGGCGAATCAGCGGCGATTGAGCTTTCACCCATTCGGCGTCCTCGGCTTCGAAGCGCACTGGTTTGCCAGCGCGTTCGCCACCGGCTTGTTCGCTGGTGGTCCCGGGCCAGGCGATGACGGCGCCCTTGCCGAAGACTTCGAACGTGTACATCAACACGCTGCGAAAGCCAGCTCCATAGCTGAGCAAGAGTGTTACTGCAACGATTCCCCAAGAAATACCAGACATGGTTAAGAAGCTACGGACTGGGTTACGTCCGAGCGCGGTCCAGGCTTGTTTGAAGATTTCAGTGAACATGGCTCAGCCACCTGCCTCGAAGCGGAGGGCTTCTATGGGATCTACGGAGGCGGCGCGGTTGGCAGGATAAAGGGCGGAGAGAACGGCGATGATGACGAGCAGGGAGACGGAGAGAGCGCCGACTTTCCAACTGGTGAGCATGCCGGTGAAAAACGGCGGCATGGGAAAGAGATTTACGAAGCCGCAGAAACCGTACGAGAGAATCAGGCCGACGCCACCGCTGATACCGACGACGAAAATAGTTTCGAGAAAAAATTGTCGCAGGATGGATTTTCTGGTGGCACCGAGAGCCATGCGAACACCTATTTCGCGAGTGCGTTCGCGGACGCTGACGAGCATTACGTTCATTACGCTGAGACCACCGAGGAAAAGCGTGGCGACGCCGACGGCGCCCATAAAAAGTTCCATGCCGACGATAATCATGCGATTGGCTTGAGCGCCTTTTACGGTGTCCCAGATGCTGGCGGCTTCTTCGTCGCGAGGATCGAAGTTGTGCAGGCGGGCGAGGGTGCGGCGAAGCTGGCGGACACAGTCCTTGTGCGTGTCGACGGACCAAGGAGCGATAAGAAGATGGTCAACTGTGTGTTCGACAGCGGGAGGCTTGTTGGGAAAATCGCGGCGCATGGCGTTGAAGGGAATGAAAATCTTTCTGGTATCGAAGCCGTCGTAACTGGAGTTTTGATCTTTGGATTTCATTACACCGATGACGGTGTAGGGAATGCCATTCATCCAAATGGTCTGACCGAGGGCTTCGCGCTCAGCGAACAATTGTTTTTTGGTGTCGCTGCCGAGGAAGGCCACGTTGCGAGCTTGGGCGTTGTCGTCGTCATTGTAGAAGCGGCCCTGCGCGGTAGCGACGCTGCGAATTTCGCTGAACGGCGGAAGAGAGCCAACTACAGGGATGGTGCCGCTGTTGAATAATGTTCGGACTTGAACGTCGCTGCCGAGCTCGGGCATGGAATATTTGCAGGCAGGCGATTCGGCGGCGACCTGCAGATAGTCGTCCTCTCCCCAATGCATGAGGCGGCCAGAGCGAGTGCCGCCGGCTTGCATGCTGGTGCGTCCGGCGAAAACGATCATGACGTCCTTGCCGAAGGTTTCCTGATTTTTCTGAATGCCGGAGCCGAGGCCCTCGCCTGCGGCAACCATGATGGTGATGGAGATGATGCCCCAGGCGACTCCGAACATGGTCAAGAGGGTGCGCCGTTTATGGGCCCAGAGGGTTGCCAGCGTGTCGCGGAAAAGGTCGCTGAATGACACGATAGGCTCCTATTGCAGGATGACTTGTTGCTTTTCGTTGAGGCCGGCAAGGATTTCGGTTTTCACGCCGTTGGAGATACCGAGCTTCACATCAACCTTCTTCTTGCCGTTCGGCCCTTTAGGATCAGGAATCTCAATCTTAGCCTTGCGCTCTTTGTCGTAGATCATGGCGGCTTCGGGGGCCATGAGGACGTTCTTTTTTTCTTCAAGGAGAATTTCGGCGTTGGCGCTCATGTTGGCTTTGAGTTCGCCGCCGGGATTGGAGATGGAGACTCGGACTTCGAAGGTGGTGACGTTGTCTTTTTCTTTGCCTTGAGGAGAAATTTTGGTGACTTTGCCTTCGAATTTTTTGTCCTTGAAGGATTCGACGACGATACGTGCGGGCTGGTTCAAATAAACTTTGCCGATGTCGGCTTCGTCGACTTTGCCCTGGACGTAGACTTCGCTAACGTCGCCGAGGGTCATGATCGGTGTGGCCTGAGAACCGAGGATGAGGATGGAGCTGACCGCGTCGCCGACGTTGACGTCGCGAGAAAGAACCAGGCCGTCGATGGGGCTGACGATGGTGGAGTTGCGTAGGTCTTCGAGGGCGTTATCGAGAGAGGCTTGCGCCTGGGCCTGCTGGGCTTCGGCTTTGGCGATTTCCGCGCGGGAAACGGCGAGGTTGCGCTGCGCGCTCATTTGTTTGTTCAGGGCCAGCTGATAATTTTTCTGCGCGTCTTCGACAACGCTCTTGGACATGACGCCGTCTTTCAGCATCTGGTTGGCGCGATCCATGCTGAGTTTGAGGAAAGGCACGTCGGGACCTTCGGCGTCAACTTTGTTGCGTTCCAGTGTGGCCTGCGAAGACTCTCTGGCAGCGATGGCTGCTTCCAGGTTAGCGCGCGACTCGCGAACGACGGCCTCGAGCTGAATTTTGTCGAGTTCAGCGAGAATTTGACCCGCTTTTACGCGATCGCCATAGTCCACATAGATTTTTTTGACAATGCCGCTGGCTTTGGACTTGATCTCGGCTTTGGAGAGCGGCTGGATTTTGCCAGTGGCGACGACGACGCGGGCAAGATCGCCGCGCTCGACATTGGCGAGTTTGGCGGGATCGATTTCGTGATTGGGACTGAGGGCGGCTTTTACGCCGAAGCCCGCGCCAAGAATCACAACCAGTCCGATGACGCCCCAAATGATGCGGCGACGCCGCTTCTTGCCATTTTTCCCGTTTGCTAAACCATTGGAATTGCTCGCCATACTGAGGACCCCCGCGCCAAAAGCGTGACATTGGAAGATACGGACGTCGGCGACGAAAGGTTCCGTAGTTCCAGAGATATAGACGATGGGAAACGGAAATGGTCTAAAGCGAAGTAGCGCAAGGGCTTGGTACTGCAGTGTGCGGATGGATGGAGTAGGTAAGTATTTGGTGTTCAGGGGCTTGCGATGCTGCCTAGGAGAGTTGTGGCGCGTCTAAGGTATTGGGCCGCGGCGGGCTTGTATGCCCTCTGCCGACCGAGTATTTTAAGGAGTACATTTTGAAGGATAAGTTGATCGTGTTTTTCACGGCCAGAGGGCGCAGTCTGGATGAGCCATCAGCTGACTATCGTGATTTACGAGAAGATGTACGCTATCTGCCAACTGGAACCCCAGGCGGCGGTTCCGGCGTGGGTTGAAGGACGGGAATTTGTATCCATCACGCGGACTGCGGCGGAGCTTTCGATCGTCTGCCAACAGGACAAGCTTCCCGGAGATGTACGTGCCGAGAAAAACCGGCGATTGATGCGAATTGAGGGGAAGCTGGGATTCGAACTGACTGGAGTGCTGGCATCAGTGACGGCGCCGCTGTCCAAAGCGGAGCTGAGTATTTTTGCGATGTCGACGTACGACACGGACTATCTGTTGATAGCCGACGAAGATCTTCAGAAAGCGGCAGAAATGCTGGAAGCGGCCGGACACACAATCCGGCAGTCGCGGTAAGGCTACAAAATACTAAATTTCAGGAGCAACAACGAATGAAGACAGCGCTGCATTATGGCCGTTCGAACTGTGCCTTGCCGGGATGGGGACGGTGGTTGAGTTTAATTTTCACCATGATTTTGATAGCGATGGCAGCGCAAGCCGATGAACCATACGCGCGCAGCAAGGACTATGACTTGCAGCATTCGAAAATCGCACTGAAATTTGACGTGGAGCAGAAGAAAGTGATCGGCGATGTGACGCACACTTTGACGAGCTTGAAGGACAACACGAGCAAGCTGGCGTTCGATTCAGTAGGGCTGACGATTCAAAGCGTGACGGTGAACAAAGCGGCAGCGAAATTTGAAACTACCGCGACGCAACTGATTGTGCCGCTGGACAGCGCAGCGAAGAAGGGCGACAAGTTCGAAGTGGAGATCAAGTACGAAGGAAAACCCAGCAAAGGCGCTTATTTCATTTTGCCGGATAAGGATTATCCGCAGCAGCCAAAGGAGATCTGGACACAGGGAGAATCCGAGGACACGCGTTATTACTTGCCGACCTATGACTATCCGAATGACCGGCTGACGACGGAGACGATTTTGACGGTGCCGGCGGCGTGGCTGACGGTAGCAAACGGAAAATTGATCGGCGTGAAAGACGCAGGGAACGGATTGAAAACCTGGACATGGCAGGAAAGTCTGCCGAGTTCGACGTATCTGATCACCGTGGTTGCAGGCGAATTTGAAGAAGTGAAAGATTCGTGGCGCGGGAAGCCGGTGACGTACTACGCGCCGAAGGACCGCGGGGACCGGCTCAAGATCAACTATTCGCGCACGCCGCAGATGCTGGAGCTGTTCAGCAAGAAGCTGGGCGTGGACTATCCATGGGAGAAGTATGCGCAGTCGATGGTGGACGATTTCGTAGCGGGTGGAATGGAAAATTCGAGCGCGACGACAAATGCCAGCTCATCGCTGGTGCATCCACTGCTGGCGCCTGAATATGCCACCGGGCAGGATCCGCTGATCTCACACGAATTGGGGCACCAATGGTTCGGCGATCTGGTGACTTGCAAGGACTGGGGAAACATCTGGCTGAACGAAGGTTTCGCGACGTTCATGGAAACCCTGTGGTCGGAGAACTATTTTCCCAAAGAACAGTCGGAATACGAGCGGTGGTCCAGCGTGCGTGAGTGGTTCGCACAGCCCAATTTGTGGGCCAAGCCAATCGTGCGACACGACTTTGACGATTCGAGCGAGTTCGACGGAAACGCATACGGCAAAGGCGGGCTGGTGTTGTACATGTTGAGGCACCAGCTTGGCGACGATGCGTTTTACCGCGGATTAAAACATTATCTGGAAGTGAACCGCGGGAAAAATGTGGTGACCGCGGACC
This sequence comes from uncultured Acidobacteriota bacterium, assembly GCA_963732135.1. Classification (GTDB taxonomy): domain Bacteria; phylum Acidobacteriota; class Terriglobia; order Acidiferrales; family UBA7541; genus Acidiferrum. Next base: position 488,512 of record CAVSYC010000003.1, on the reverse strand, counting down.
TAGCAAAGGCGATTGAAGAAGAAACGCATAGCAACATGGACCAGTTTTTCTCACAATGGGTTTATGGAGCGGGAGCGCCGAAGTTTGATTTGAGCTACTCGTATGACGACGCGAAACATCAAGTGACGCTGAAGGTGAAGCAGACGCAGAAGATCGAGGGGCGAGTCGGATTGTTCCATATTCCGACCGACGTTGAAATTACGACCGCGGCCGGCGCAAAGGAGTATCCGATCACGGTTTCCAAAGCCGAAGATGCGTTTTCGCTGCCGGCAGACAGTGCGCCGGTGATGGTGCTGTTTGACAGGGGCGGACACATTCTGAAGTCCGCCGAGTTCCATAAAGAAAAAAAAGAATGGCTGTACCAGTTGAAACACGCGAGCGAGCTCGCAGACCGCGCCGACGCCGCCGAAGCGTTGGCTAAGTTGAAGGACGAGGCGGAAGTGGACGGCGCGCTGGGCGACGCATTAAAGAATGACAAAGCGTGGGGAGTTCGCGCGACGGCGGCGGATGCGTTGGGTGAACGCAAATCGGCGGCAGGCGCAAAACTGTTACTGGAGGGCTTGAATGCCGCGACTGAACCGTGGGTCAGGAATCGAATCGTTGCGGCGCTGGGAAACTTCAAAGACAACGCGGAAATAGCTGCGAAGCTGGACTCTGTCGCGAAGGAAGACAAATCGTATCGTGCGCGCGCTGCGGCGTTGCAGGCCCTGGGCAAGATCAAGGCTCCGAATGCGTTAGCCACGCTCGATACGGCGGTTGCCGGCGATTCGCCAGACAACTTTTTGCGTAACGCGGCGTTACGCGCAATGGGGCCGCTCGGGGACGACAATGCAGTTCCTACTTTACGGGAATGGGTTGCAGTTGGTAAGCCGATCGACACGCGGCAAGCGGCAATTTACAGTCTGGCGCGCCTGAAGAAGGACGACAAAGAAATCACGCGGCAGATTGCGGGATTCTTGAACGATGCACATTTCCGGCTGCGCTTCGCGGCTATCTTTGCACTCGGCGAACGCGGCGACGTGTCGGCGGTGCCGTCGCTGGAGACCTTGCTGAAGAGCAATGATCTGAGTATCGAGATGGTGCCTATGATTAGGGCGCAGATCGCGCGACTGAAAAGAGGTCCAGGCAAAAAGCCAGAGGCTGGCGAAATGAACGAAGCGGATGAAGGCGGTGGTGACGAAGTGGTTGCGAACCGGCTAGCTCATCTGGAAAAAATGCTGCAGGAGATGAATCAGCGGTTGAAGAACATTGAGGAGCAGTTGCCGAAGCACTGACGGGCGGTACGCCAGGCAGGTCGAGAAGCGGAGGCATTGGGATTTGCGGCAGCCAATACTGGCCTAAACAGGGATCAGGGAAGAGCGATCAGTAAGCGCATGTCCCGCAGGTTGTTGCCGGTCGGTCCGGTTACAATTGTGTCGCCGAGGCGCTGAAAGAAATTAAACGAATCGCTTCGGCGGAAGAAATCCTGGGGATCTAGACCCGCATCCTTGGCGCGCTGAGTGGATTCGCCATCGGCGACGGCTCCCGCGGCAGGACTGTTTCCATCGATTCCGTCGGTTCCTGCGCTTAACACGGCTATTCCCTTCCCGGCGATTTTTTCGACGCATGCAAGGACGAAAGCAGCGTTGCGACCGCCGACGCCGTCGCCGGTCACAGTAGAGCTCAGTTCGCCGTCTGCGATCAGTGCTACTGGCCGATGCGGATTGGAAGCGCGCAGTTCCCCCAATTGAGCGAGCAAAAACTCCGCAGCCTTTTCCACTGGCCATTCGTCGGTCGAGTTGTCGCAGAAGGCTTGGCAGTCCAGCGCTTCAGCAATGCGGTGCGCCGTGTGAAACAGTTCGTGCATTCCCAGAACCAACTGGAATTGAGTACGTTCAAAAGCGGGGCTGCCCGGTTTTGGGGTTTCGGGCATGTCTTCACTTTCGATCCATTGAACTAACCGATCCGGCAGCTGCGCGCGCAAATCATATTTTGCGACGATGGCCAAGGCGTCCTGGCGCATAGTTGGATCAGGCAGTGTCGGGCCGGACGCCAGCGCCGATTCCTTGCCGACTGGCACATCGCTGATGGCCAGAGTGATTACGCGGGCGGGCATGGCTGCTTCTGCAATTCGTCCTCCCTTCACGGCGGAAACATGCTTGCGAATAGCGTTAATTTCGGTAATCGAGGCGCCGCAAGTTACCAGCGCACGATTCATTTGCTGAACTTCGGCGAGAGACGAGGTACGCAAGAGCGGAAATTCCATTAGCGCGGAGCCTCCACCGGAGATCAAGACGATCACCAGGGTTTTTGTGGTGCAACCGCGCAGGAGTTTCAAAGCGGCTTCGCCGGCGAGCAAGCTCTGTTCATTGGGAGTTGGGTGGCCGCCCGCAAAATAACGTAAGCCGGGGTGGCGCGTTTTTGGGGCTGCGGGGGCGGAAACAATTCCATTGAAAGCGACTTTTTCTGGGAGAAGCGCAAGCAGTCCATCGAGCATGGCGTGGGCCGCTTTGCCAACCGCGACGACGCGCACGTCGGAAGCATCGCGAAGGTCGTATTCCATGTCTCCGCACCGAATGACCCGGTCAGCACAACTGATGCAGCGGGAAACGGAGTCTGGAATGTCCAGCGCCTCCAGCGTTCGCAGGAAGATTTGCCGCGCGAGTAGTTTTCCATCCATATCAGACGCCTAGCGAGAAGGGGTTCAGGTGGTCTTGAGCACTTCCGGATTCACCACATTCGGCGGGTGCTGCCCCTGGAAGAACGCGGTGATATTTTGTGCGGCAACGAAGGCCATCTTAGCGCGAGTTTCAGTGGTGGCGGAACCGAGGTGCGGAGCGAGAACCACGTTGGCTCGCTTCAGTCCGGAATGTACAAAGGGCTCCTGCTCGAAAACGTCCAGCCCGGCGCCGGCAATTTTTTTCGATTCCAACGCATGCACCAAAGCGGCTTCATCGACAACCGGTCCGCGCGAGGTGTTGATCAGAAATGCAGTCGGCTTCATGCGAAAGAACTTCGACGCGTCAAACATCTGCCGGGTGTCTCCATTGAGCGGCACGTGCAGTGTGACAAAGTCCGCTTCGGCGAGCAGCGCGTTCATATCGCGATACTCCGCGTGCAACTCCTTTTCGATGGCTTCGGGCGCACGCGACTTGCTGTTGTAAATCACCTTCATTCCAAATCCAGCGGCGCGGCGCGCAACTGCTCGTCCGATACGCCCAAATCCAATGATTCCCAGCGTCTTGCCCCACACGTCGGTTCCGCAAAATTGATCGAAATCGAAGCCTTGCCAGCTGCCGGCGCGAACATACTGATCGGCTTCGACCACCCTTCGAGCCGCAGCCATCATGAGCGCCCAGGCAAAATCCGCGGTGGTCTCGTCCAGTACGCCTGGAGTGTTGGTAATGACGACGCCGCGTTTTGTGCATGCGGGGACATCAATGTTGTCGTATCCGACGGCGACGTTGGAGATGATGCGAAGCTTCTGGCCGGCGCGAAGGACGTCGTCAGCTACGCGTTCCGTCAGCAAGCACACCAGGCCGTCCTTGTCTTTCAAACGGCCGAGATACTCTTCCCGTGCCGGACGCTCCGGCTTGCTCCAGAATTCGCAATCGCAACAACTCTGAAGAAGATTTCGCGCATCAGGATAGAGCGGATGCGTGATGAAAAGTTTGGCTTTCGGCATGTCGAGCCTCGCGAAGCGTGAAAATTGTAACCTATCGCGGCTAGAACGTCGCAGCCGTCATGTCGGATCTGTAGAGCGTTGTGGAGCAGCCGTGAATTGGTCGAGCCGTTGCGCGCGCGCCGCAAGACTCACTATAGTTGCAGTGTAGGCGGGAAAACTATTTTGCCGATGAATGCAGCCGTCACCTCCGAACTTCGCTCCCTGGCCGGGCCGCGCAACGTGCTATGCAGTCCGGAAGATCTGGCGATGTATGAATACGACGGATCAGTTGACCGCGCGAGGCCGGAGGTAGTGGTATTTCCGTCGAGCACGGCTGAGGTCTCGCAAATCGTGAAACTGGCCGTGAAGCGCGACATTCCGATCGTGGGGCGCGGAGCAGGGACCGGGTTGTCCGGCGGAGCGTTGGCGCGCGGCGGCGGAATCATGATCGCCTTCGGACGGATGAATCGCATTCTGGAGATTGATCTGGAAAGCCGGCGCGCGGTGGTACAACCCGGAGTCGTGAATTTTGATTTGACGCGAGCCGTCGAGAAGGACGGTTTTTATTTTGCGCCCGATCCGTCCAGCCAGAAGTCTTGCACCATCGGCGGAAATGTGTCGGAAAATTCCGGCGGACCGCATACGCTGGCCTACGGTGTTACTACGAATCACGTCACGGGGTTGGAACTGGTGCTTCCCGATGGCGAGATCAAGCGCATCGGCGGAAAGCTCGCTGACTCGCTGGGCTACGATCTATGCGGCTTATTGGTTGGCAGCGAGGGAACGCTGGCGCTGGTAACGGAAATCACGGCGCGGCTTTCCAGGAAGCCAGAGGCTGTGAAAACGCTGCTGGCGATCTTTGAAACGGTCGATGACGCGACGGAAACCGTGACGGAAATGACGGCGCGCGCGATTACACCTGCGGCCTGCGAAATGATGGACGGCTGGACATTATGCGCCGTCGAAGACTATGTGCATGCGGGATTTCCGCGCGACTGCGGTGCAATTCTCTTGATTGAAGTTGAAGGAGTGACGGAAGCGGTGGCCAGCCAGTCCGCCGGAATTGCGGAAGTCTGCGCGGCGCATAGCGCGCGGGAAGTTCGCATGGCGAAGGATGAAAAGGAACGCGAGTTGTTATGGAAGGGGCGGAAGACCGCGTTCGGCGCGCTAGGGCGGCTTGCGCCCAGCAATTATGTGCTGGATGCGGTGATTCCGCGTTCGAAATTGCCGCAGGCATTGCGGCAGGTGCTGAAAATCGGCGAAGAGCACGGACTGAAGATAGGCAATATTTTTCACGCTGGCGACGGCAATCTGCATCCGTTGGTGCTGTTTGATCCGCGAGACCGGCCGCAATTCGAAAAAGCGGTGCGGGCTTCCGAAGAGATCGTGCGCTATTGCGTGGAAATCGGGGGCGCGTTAACGGGAGAACACGGCGTTGGCATGGAAAAGAGCGAGTTGATGACGCTGATGTTTTCCGATGGGGATTTCGCGTTGATGCGGCGCGTGCATCAACAATTCAATCCGACAGGCTTGCTGAATCCAGGAAAAGTCTTTCCGATCGGTAAAGGCTGCGGCGAAACGCGCATTCGAACCAGTCCAATGCAGCACAGCACGGTGCCGCACGCGTGAATTCAGCGTTGACATCATCGGTGGCGTCGCGATTTGAAAATATAGTGGGTAATGGATTCGTTCGAACCGAGCCAGAAGCATTGCAACGGTATGGCGTGGATTGCATTTTGCCCGCAGTCGCGGTGCAGCCTGAAAATGCGCAGCAGGCTGCGGACATCGTGAGAGTCGCAATTGAAGAAAAACTTCGTGTGATTGCCAGCGGCGCGCGCACTTCATTGGGTATTGGTATGCCGCCGCCGGCATACCATGTGGCGCTTGATATGACGCGAGTCCGCGGAATCGCGCACTATGATCCCGGCGATCTGACCATCAGTGTAAATGCGGGAACGCAGTTGACGGAGCTTGCGAAAGTGTTGACAGAGAAGAATCAATTCCTGCCGTTGGCTGTTCCATTTTTTGAAGACGCCACGGTCGGCGGAGCAATTGCGGCCGGGCTCGATTCTCCACTGCGTCATTTTTATGGGACAGCACGAGATTTTATGATTGGGGCGGAATTTGTGGACGGTGCCGGCGCGCAAGCAAAAAGCGGCGGACGCGTGGTTAAGAATGTGACTGGATATGATTTTCATAAACTGCTGAACGGATCGCTGGGAACGCTGGCGGTGATCACGCGAGTGAATTTCCGCACGTTCCCGGTGCAGCCGTCGCAAAGAGGTTTTCTGGCTTCCTTTGCGGATGAAACCGGAGCACTCGGCTTCGCCAGGCAAATTGCGGATTCACCGCTAACGCCGACGGTGCTGGAAGTGTTGTCGCCCGAATTCGCGGAATTATTTTTGGAAGAAAAGTCGCCGGTGGCGTCATTGCGGCTGGATGTAGAGGCGTGGACGGTATGTGTGGGGTTCGAAGGCAGCGCGGAAGTATGCGAACGCTATCGTCGTGATTTATCGCGGCTGGCGCGAGTAGCGTCAGCGCGAGATGCCATCGCGGTTCACGACTCGCAATTCTTATCGCTGCTGGAGATTTTGCGCGAAGCTCCAGCGGCGATGAGGAAACTGACGGTGCAATCGGTGGTGTTGCGCTTTATCGCACTGCCGGGAAAACTTGGCGATTTGGTGCGCGCGTTACGAAGTTTTGCAAGCTCGTCGTGGATGAGTTCAGCGATTTTGATTCGAAGCGCTTCGATCGTCTATCTGGCGCTGATTCCGCGCGATGGCGGCGAGAGCGCGATGAAACAAGCCGCGTATTTCTGGAAGAGCGTTGGATCCTTACGCGGACAAATGGAATTCAATGCGTCGATATTGTTCTGTCCCACTGAGTGGAAAACGGAACTGGATGTATGGGCGTACGCGGGGGCAGGCGGTGAATTAGGAGTACGAGTGAAAAAGGCGTTTGATCCGGGCGGCACATTCGCGCTTGGGCGTTTCGTTGGAGGCGTGTGATTTTGTGAGCGAACTACACGCAATCCCCGGACTCCAGCCAGTTTACGAAGATTATGCGCGTTGCGTGCATTGCGGCTTGTGTTTGAACCATTGCCCAACCTACCGGCTATGGCATCTGGAAGCGGATTCGCCGCGGGGCCGAATTCAGCAAATGATTCGCGTGGATGAAGGCACTGCTCCGGTGAACGCAACTTTTGTCGAGCATATTGATAAATGTCTGGATTGCCGCGCGTGCGAGACGGCATGCCCGTCTGGCGTTGAATATGGAAAGCTTGTGGAATTCGCGCGAGCGCGGATTGAGCGCGACTATAGGCGGCCATTCCTTTCGCGGCTGGCGCGGACCTTCGCTTATCGAAAACTGCTTCCGCATCCGTGGCGAATCGCGATTTTCGCACGGTTGTTGAGGCTGTACCAACGCTCCGGATTACAAACGTTAGCTCGCAAGAGCGGTTTGTTGCTGGTGTTCGGAATAGCAGAACGAGAAATGCTGCTCCCGCGAGTCGACGATAAATTCTTTTTCCGTTTTCTGGGGACTACGTTTCAGCCATCGGGTGAACGTCGAGCAAGGGTTGCGTTTTTTGGCGGTTGCGTTGCGCAGGTCACTTTTTCCGCGTTGAATGAGGCGACTATCCGCGTTCTTATGGCGAACGGCTGCGAGGTCGTCGTGCCGCGCAGGCAGGTGTGCTGCGGAGCGTTGGCCTCGCATGCAGGAGTGCGGGAAGCCGCGCGCGAACTTGCCCGGCGCAACCTGAAGGCGTTCGCCGCGGAAGAGTTTGATGCGATTTTGACCAATGCCGCGGGATGCGGCTCGACGTTAAAGGAATATTCGCATCTTTTCTCGCTGGACGAGCCCGAATATCAGGCAGCGAAAGAGTTCGAATCGCGCGTGCGTGACGTAACTGAATTCCTAGCAACGCTGGGCATGGTCGCGCCGCTGAAGCCGACTCCTACGCGAGTCACGTATCAGGATTCCTGCCACCTGCTGCATGGGCAGAAAGTTCGCGAAGCTCCGCGCAGTCTGCTTCGCGCGATTCCAGAGCTTGAACTTGTGGAATTGCCGTACTCGGACATTTGTTGCGGCTCGGCCGGCGTGTACAACATCACGCAAACGGAAGCGTCACTGGAATTGCTTGCGGAAAAGATGAAACATGCTGCGAGCACGCAGGCAAAAACGATCGTCACCGCGAATCCAGGATGCCTGCTGCAGATGCGCGCCGGCGCGGAATTGCACCAGACCGGTCAGCAAGTACTGCACGTGATGGAATTGCTCGACCGAGCATTGGAATAACTTCGTCCCCCATCCATCCGCAAAAACGGAATTCGCTGCCACCAAAAACAGTAGCGCCCTCTCTTCTTCTGTTTCTGGCAACAGAAGAAAAAGAGGGCGAACTGTCTTCAGGAGAGAAGCTCTTTACAAAACTGTTGTTACATACCGGGCGCGGGCGCATCCGAGGGCGCAGGAGCAGGAGCGCCAGGTCGATGCCGCTTTCCGCCACGATGGCCGATCGGCGCATCCGACACCGTGTAGCCAGATGGAACCGAAAATAGAGTTGCATTCGGAGCCGTCCGCTGAATGTTCGTTACGGTATACGTCGCAGTCCCGGTAAATGGGTCGGAATGCTTGCTCTGCACGACGATCTGCAAGTCAGGCGAATACCATTCTTCTTTTACAATTGTGAGCGGCTTGTCGTTGCCGACTTGGCCAGCGGGAATGGTACGGGTATAGCGCGTACCCTGCGCACTGACGCCGTTGATGGTCTGGGTGCCGAGAGATTCCTTGATCACATTGGCGTTATCGCCGCGATGGGTCCACTCGTGCGCCGCATCCGGAGAATCTCCATCTGGCCCATGGTGCGCATGTTGCGGCATCTTATGCGCCGCTTTCTTGCTGGTGTCGAGCATGTAACCTACACCCGCAACCGGATCCTGAATCATGATGAATGTTCGCGGAGTGCCGCTTGCGGCCAGCGGGCCGACAGCAGGCATAGTGACTTCTCTGCGAACGCGGCCTTGTGCATCGCGGAACAAGTTGGTCTGCATGGTGCGTGAGATGGTCGTGCCGTCAGAGAGCGTTTGTTTCGTCTCGGCTGTTGCGGCGGCGCTGAACGGCGCGCCGGTTACCACTTTGCCGTGCATCCCGCCGATTCCAAGAAGCTCCATGCGATCTCTGAACGGTCCCGGGCCAAATCCCGGACCGCGCATCGCGCCGCGTCCCGGCGGTGGCGGCGAAGCGGAATCCGAACCTGGATCCTGGGCCAACGCAGCGGTGGACAGCAGCAGCGCCGCACTCGCGACTAAAACCACATGTGAACTGAATCTTGCGGCCAAACTTTTCATGCACACGCCTCCTCTTCTCTCCGTTCGAATCCTTTATTGCTCATTGCGTCCGTTACTCATTGCGTCGCCGTCGCGATCTGCAAGTCCTGGTGAAGTCGAACCGCCTGCGGCTGTCCGTCTTCGCCAACCAGAAAATCCACATCGACAAATTCCGAGGCCCGATCCGGATCAACCGGCAGCCCGAAGCGTTCCAGCGCACCGCGCTGCATGCGAACTTCTAGAATTGACTCGTAGCCCGAAGCGCTGGGCAAGCTTCCCGGCAATTGCGTAAAAGATGCGGAGTCGTAGTCAGCAAGCAGCATCTCCACGTCGTCGCTGTCCGAAGTTTTTTGCGATGTAGTGCCAATCATCCCAGCATTGGACGACGAAACCACGCGACGTACGGCTTTATAGTGCGTTTGCAGCCATCCCAAACTGGCTACCAAAACCGCTGCCGCAGCCAGCGCCCATGACGCCGCGACGACGGTGCTTCGTGGGACGCGAGCTTCACGTCGCGTGCGCAATTCCTGCTTCAAGCGCATTTCGACGCGCGCGGGCGCCGAATCCAATCGCGTGGATTCGCGCAACAGCCGCAAATCGCCCTTCACTTCTCGCCAGGATTCGAGCATCGCATTGCAACGCGCGCACGCTTGGGCGTGCTGGACAGCTGCGGCTACTTCCTGCGGGTCAGCATCGGCTCGGTCAATATCCAGGCCGCACAGTCCGAACTCTTCGCAATTCATCATCGAAACTGCCTTCCTCATATTTCGCAAAGTCACTTAGCACCGGCGCTGGCGCGCCGCGGCGCATCCCGCAGCAATTCCAGCTTCGCAAGGAGCAATGCACGACCGCGATGCAAACGGGAACGAATGGTTCCAATCGGGCAGCCACACGCGCTGGCTGCTTCCTCGTAGCTCATTTCTTCCAGCTCACACAAAACTACTGCTTCCCGGAACTCGGCCGGCAATCCCAACACTGCTTCCCTTACCTGCTCGATGCGTTCTCGTTTTTCCGCGATCATCATCGGCGTTAAGGGATCCTCGGGTTCATTCCACATGCTGCCGTCGGCGTTCATTACATCCAGGGACAATTCCCGCGGCGTTCTTTCCAAGTGCTTCATGACGCGGTTCCGCGCTACTCCATACAGAAATGCTCCGAGTTCGCCGCGTTCGGCCTGATACTTCTGCGGCTCGCGAATCAACACCAGAAAAACTTCCTGCACAACTTCTTCCGCAGCCCACGCTGAACCGGTCATCCGCAGCGCGTAGCGATACAAGGCTGACTGGTGCTTCTGGTACAGCGTTAGAAACGCCTGCTCGTCGCCACGGACCGCACGCTTGAGCAGCGCTTCCGGCTTCTCATCCAGTGTTTTCATTACTTGGGTTAGACGCCTCGCTGCTCTTCAATGGGTATTCCGATGAGCCTTGAAAAAGGTTCCCAGCAAGGCTTAGTGGGCGAATAATAGGCGAAGCAGATGTTTTCAGACCGTTTTTCCGGCAGGGCGGAACAATTTTGCCGCGATTCGGGTAACAAATCGGCGTGGGACCAACCGTTCTCCGTGCGCACCGAGGTAGTTCCCCAACCCGGAAATCACATAGCTCTTGCCCGCAGCCAGCGCTCTCAAGCCATTCTGCGCCACAATTTCAGCGGTCTGTTGACGGCCTTTCGAGCTCGACGGATGGCCCGCAACTTCATGGAATTCGGATTCCGTCGTCCCTGGGCATAATGCGCATACGCGTACGCCATGCGGCTTCATCTCTTCGGCAAGGCCTTCCGCGAGAAACAGGTCAAAGGCCTTAGTTGCTGCATACGTCGATATGTATGGAACCGCCTGAAACGATGCCGTCGACGCGACAATCAAGACATCGCCGCTCCGCTTCGCGACCATTGCCGGCAAATATAACCGTGTCAGGTGAAGCACCGCTCTGCAGTTCACTTGCACCATTTCAAGGAGTCTATCAACCTCGACTTCGTGCAGCTCGCCGTACTGTCCGAAACCTGCATTGTTCACCAGTAAATCGATCGCGAGGCTCTTCCCTTCTGTAAAATCAAAAATTTCCCTTGGAGCGGACGACTGCGTCAGGTCGGCAACGAAAATTTCTGCCTGGATTTTATGTTTCGTGCGGAAGTCCTGCGCGAGCGATTCCAATCGCTCCCGCCGGCGAGCCGTCAGCAACAGATTTGTCCCACCAAGCGCGAGTTGCTCAGCCAGCGCCTTACCGATACCCGCGCTGGCGCCGGTCACCAAAGCCCACTTGCCTTTCCATTCGCTGATCATGGGTTGCTTATCTCCTGTTTTGTCGCCGAATTGAGCCCTGTGACGCGCCGCACCGTAATGTGTGACGCGAGTCACATCATCGAGATTTCAACACCCGCTACACTTTGCCCGTGGATAGGACCGGATGTGACCGCCAAGTGAAGGCGATGGACAGGAGAATTCGGATGCGAACGTTACGTTTCGTCTCTCCCCTATGCAGCACGATTTTCATTAAAGGCTTAGCTCCAATACTCATCCTTTTGGGGATGCTCACAGCTCTGAAGCCCGAAGCAAGTGCCGTTCCAAGCTACTCCCGGCAAACCGGACTGCCTTGCGCTACTTGCCACTATGCGCCACCCGAGCTGACGCCGTTCGGCAGGAAGTTTAAATTGGAAGGCTACACGTTCACAACCAAGCCCACCATAAGTGACGACAAGAAGGGGCACAACGCCGGCTTACAACTCCTCGAAGCGTTCCCGCTATCGATCGTCTTTGACACCTCATTCACTTCCACTAAGGCTCCGCAAGCCGGAACGCAAAATGGCAATTTTCAGTTTCCGCAGGACGCTTCGCTGTTCCTGGCGGGAAACTGGGGAAGCCACATAGGTAGCTTCCTGCAAGTAACCTACGATGCTCAGAGCGATCACTTCACCTGGGACAATACCGATATCCGGTTCGCAACGAATTCCGGCCACTTGTTTGGCAAAAGCCTTACTTATGGCGCGACCTTTAACAACAATCCCACGGTGGAAGATCTCTGGAACAGTACTCCGGCTTGGGGCTTTCCCTTCGTTTCCAGTAGTGCGGCTCCATCACCAACGGCCGGCGCGCTGATCAACGGCGGCCTTGCCCAGGACGTGGCGGGCGTAGGCGGATACGCGATGTGGAACGAGCACGTGTACGTTGCAACGACCATGTACCGTTCCGAGCACATTGGTGGATCGCAGCCGAACCCGGGAGCGGGATTCGGGATCAACATTCGTGGAGTTGCTCCGTACTGGCGGATTGCCTATCAGACTTCCAATGAACACAACAGCCTGGAAATTGGCACTTACGGCATGCACGTAAGGAGTTCGCCGAACGAAATCACAATCGGCGGGCCAACCGACAGTTACACCGACTGGGCCGCGGATTTCCAATACGATCGGACCATCCCGCAGTTCAAGAACGACGTTCTATCGTTCCGCGGCACGTACATTCGTGAGAACTCTTCTCTCGCCGCGACTTTTGGCGCTTTGGGGGCGTCTCAACCGCACCATCACCTCGATACTGTGCAAGCGAATGCCGAATACCATTTCGGGACGCGCATTTCCGGAACAGCTGGTTTCTTTAACGTATCCGGCACAACGGATCAGACGCTTTTTGCTCAAGCGCCGATATCGGGCAGTCTCAATGGCAGCCCGCATAGCAACGGCTATATCTTGAACGCGTCCTGGTGGGCCCAGCAGAACGTTAACTTCACCGTGCAATACACGGGCTATCTGCGCTTTAATGGTGCACAAAACAATTATGATGGAGCGGGACGCGCGGCGACCGGAAATAACACGGTGTTCGTGCTGGCGCGGTTCGTCTTCTAGCCGGGTTCAGAGTTTCGTTATCAGAACATTTCGCGACATGCAAATGGAGAAAACATGCTACGACATTCGAGTCGGATTGCGGTGGCGGCTGGCTTCACGGTGTGCATGGCGGCGATTTTAGCTGCGGACCTCCGCGCGCAGGGCGACGCGGCTAAGTCTTTCAAAGCTGACTGTACACTGTGCCACGCACCAGACGGCAGTGGCAATTCGCCAACTGGAAAAGCACTGAAAGCCAAAGATCTACGTTCGCCGGAAGTACAGCAACAATCGGACGCGGATCTTGCGCTGGCGATCACCAAAGGAAAAGGCAAAATGCCGGCATTTGGCGCGAAGCTTAAGCCGGACGAAATAAAGGGAATGGTTGCGTACGTTCGCGAACTCGCAAAAACGAAGTAAGCGCGCACTTTCGGTAAACGGAAAGCTGATCTGCCCGAGCGTTCTGCTGAATGTAGATTCATGGTACAGGAGAGAATATGATGTGCGCGTCCGCGAGAAATTCAGAAACCACCACTGGTAAACCGAAAGCAAACGGCGTTTCTTTTGAGGATAGGCGCTCTTTTCTTGCGGCATTGCTGGGCGTCGGATCCGTGCTGGTTGGCGCGCTTCTTTCCGTTCCGCTTTTGCGTTTCGCACTGTTTCCGCTCTTGCGCCGAACGACGGAACTGAAGCGCTCGCCGGTAGGCGATGTCAGCGAATTCTCTTCATTGGACGAACCAGTTTTGCGCACCATTCAAATCGAACAAGTCGATGGGTGGCGCAAAGCGGTTTCCGAAAAAGCCGTGTACATCACGAAAGACCAACAGGGCCGGCTTCGCGTGCTTAGCTCGATCTGCCCACACCTAGGATGCACGGTGCCATGGAACAAGGATAGGAAGCAATTCGTCTGCCCCTGCCACGGCGGAACGTTTACTCGCGATGGTTCGCGAGTCAGCGGCCCTTCACTTCGTGGCATGGATTCCCTTGATACCTCCGTACAGGACGGCAAGCTGATGGTACGTTTCCAATATTTCCGGCAATTGGTTTCGGATAAAGAAGTCGTCGCCTGAGAGAGGAACTCTTCGAGGATGCCCGCAACGCAGAACAATCTGCAACCGCCCAATCAAGTTTCCTCATCTGGAATCTGGACATGGCTGAATCACCGTACCGGTCTCGATGCAGTCCTCAAAACGGCGCTATATGAACCGATCCCCGGCGGCGCGCGCTTCGCCTATATTTTTGGATCAGGCTTGCTGTTTATTTTCATTTCGCAAGTGATTACCGGTGTATTTCTCGCGCTGTACTACGTCCCTTCCGCCGACCACGCGCACACGACCGTCGCCTACATCACAAAAGCAGTCACCGCAGGCTCTCTTCTACGTAGCCTGCATGCATACGGCTCGAGCGCAATGGTCGTGGTGCTGCTCCTTCATCTTTCCCAGACATATATATATGGAGCATATAAGGGAAAGCGCGAGATTTTGTGGCTCTCTGGCTGTGTGCTGTTCGCTCTGATCCTGGGAATGGCTTTCACCGGTTACCTGCTGCCGTGGGACCAGCGCGCGTATTTCGCAACGGCGGTGGGAACCAACGCCGCCAGCGAAATACCCGGAATCGGAGAAAGCCTCACCCGCATGATGCGCGGCGGCAGCGAAATGGGCACGCTGACGATCTCGCGGTTCTTTGTGGCGCACGTCTTTCTGATTCCGGCATGCGTTTTCGCGCTGGTGGCTTCGCATATTTTTCTGTTTCGCAAGGCAGGAGCGGCCGGCCCGGTAAACGAGGACCCGTTTGAACCCAGACTGAAAGCGGAACTCTTCTATCCTCGTCAGGTGCTGATGGATCTTTCGCTGACCGCGTTATTGATTATCGGCCTGGGCCTCTTGAGTTTCTTTATGCCAATGCAGTTGGGACCAGCGGCCAATCCTTCGGACGCGCAATATGTCCCTCGCCCGGAATGGTATTACCTGCCGATTTTTCAGTGGTTGAAATACTGGCACGGAGCTGCGTCTGTGATCGGAATTTTGATTATTCCAACCGTGCTGGCGCTGGCCATTGTCGCGCTACCTTTCCTGGATCGCAGCATCGAGCGGCGTCCGTGGAAGCGCCCCGTCGCCCTGGGAGCATATGGCTTCATCATGATTGTTTTGACTGGACTGGGACTACGCAGCCAGTATGCCGATAAACACGATGCCGCAGTTGCGCAACAGTTAGCTAAACAGAAATCAGAAGAGCAAGAATATATGAGCAAGCCGTTCGAGCCGGAGCTTTCCTCTGCATCGTTAGCCGCAGCAAACACAGCGCTTGCCGATCCGATTGCCGCCAAAGGTAAAACCACCTTCGAATCACAATCCTGCAATGCGTGCCACGGCGATGGAGGCGCCGGAACAGCAGCGGCGCCCGCGCTCGTTGGCCTCTCCAATAAACTTTCCTCCCAACAGGTCGCGGAATTATTCAAACATCCCACTGCCAAGATGACTGCTGGTGGAATGCCCCCGATCGAACTATCTCCCGACGATTTGAAGGCGCTCATCGCCTACGTCGAAAGCCTGAAGTAGATTCGTTTTCAGAAAAAGCAGGAACGGAAGGACGGGACTTCTTGAGTTAGCCGACAGAAAAGCGCGCTGCGTTGAACTAGGCGCCTACAAGACTTTCCAGCGCGGGTTTGTTCTTGATCGTGACCGTAGACCCCTTGACTTGCACGAGCTGCTTCTTCTTGAAGTCGCTGAATAGACGAGTCACCGTCTCCCGCGATGCGCCAATAATCTGTGCGATTTCCTCGTGTGTTAGCGTCAAAGTCAGCTTTATGTCGCCTTCAACTCCGGTATGGTCTGAACAGAGGTCCAGCAGAAAGCGTGCCAGCTTCTCGCTGGCGGAATGCGAGAGCCCGATAGTTCGCATTTCTGCAACCGCCGAATGGTAAGTTTCACCGAGTTGCTGCGCTACCCGCAATGCCGCTTCTCCGTGATCCCGCAAGAAGCGCAGAAACTCGTCCCGGGCCATAAAATTCGCTTGTGTTGGTTCGATCACCTCAGCGGTGAGTTCATAGGGCTTTCCAGTGACCGTCGCGGGCAGACCGAGCACGTCACCCGATTCCGAAATTCTTAAGATGAGGGTTCTGCCGTCCGCGGAAGAGGTCGAGAGCTTTACTCTGCCACTGCATAACACGAAGACCCCGCGTGGCGATTGCCCTTCCACAAACAGCGTCGCCCCTTTCGGATAGACGGCAGCAGAAGTGATCGCGGACAACGATTCCACGGCAGGCTGAGACAGATTACAGAAGAGTCGATCCTGACGATGGGGACAGGAGAGACAATTTTCAATGATTTCCAGACCGTACGGCGCGCGCATCAATTCACCGTCACGGAGTATACCGCTTGGCTTACGTGATACAAAACGAAACCCGCTCGGCATGGGCGCCCCGTCCGGTGGATGAAGAAGCGTGTTCTTGATTTGTATTCTAGCCGTGAATTATGCGCAGTGATGGCCGTCACGCTTCGAGGTGATCTGCGTTACGCCTCTCCTGGAAAGTCAGTCATGACAAACTCGATTGCTTCCACTGTCTTCTGGATTTATGATGCCCGCAACATCCGCCTGTCGAATCGGGCATCTCGCTGATCGTGGCTTGCCTGTTTTTAGCGATTTGCATGTGGCGGTAGGTTGGAGGTTTCCATGAAATTTAATTTTGCAAAATTTGCGGTTGTGCTGGCGATTCTTCTTTCCACAACAAACGTTTCGGCCCAAGAAATCGGGAAGCATGTTCCAATAAGCGCCGGCTCCGACGCTGACCGTGCCATATCTGACATCAATTCGGCCAGCGATCCGGTGCAGAAGCTCGCACTCATCGACAAATTCGCCGCCGGCGCCGGACAAGGCGATATGGCGATGGTGGCCGACGAACTTTACGTGAACTACTATATGGCGCAGAAGCAATACGACAAGGCTTTCGAATACGGCGACAAACTTTTCGCGATTGATCCCGGGAATTTTCAGAACGCAATGAATATGATTCGCGCCGCTTCGGAAAAGGGCGATACGGAAAAACTGCTTGCCTACGGAGAGAAAACACAGAGCATCCTCACCGCGTACAAGGCGTCGCCCGCGCCATCGGGGGTTGCCGCGGACACGTGGGAACAACAACGGACGCATACCATTGAGAGCAATCAGGACAACATCCGCTACGTGCAGCAAGCGGTTTACAACGGCGCCTATCAAACACAAGAACCCGCCAAGCGCGCCGATGAGCTGCTGCGCTTTGCCAAGATTTTTCCGGATTCGGATTACACGCTGACCGCACTGGGAGTTGCAGCATCGTCCTACCAGCAGGCGCAGAACCCACCGAAGATGTTGGAAGTTGCCAACGCGCTGCTGGCGAAAGATCCGAAGAATCTGGGAATGTTGTTGCTAGTCTCGGATTATTACGGAGAAAAAGGCGAACAACTTGATAAAGCGGAGGCCTACGCGCAGAAAGCCGCGACCCTGGCGGGTTCCGCTCAACGTCCGGAAAATGTCACCGAGGATCAGTGGAGCCAACAAACCGCACTGCAAAAGGGATTGGCGCTGAGCACGCTCGGCGAGGTGAACATGCAGAAGAAGAACAACGCGCAGGCGGTTCAGAATTTTCAAGCCGCAGCGCCGCTGCTCAGATCCAATGACACCGCGTACGCGCGAAACGCGTATCGCATGGGATTCGCGCTCATCAACTTAAAGAAGTTTCCGGACGCAAAGACAGCTTTTACCGAAGCTGCGTCCGTGAATAGCCCGTACAAACGACCAGCACAAGACAAGCTTAAGACGATCCCTGTTGCCGCCCCGGCTGCTCACCGCAAAGCGACGAGTTGAGGCGGGTTGCACGAGTCCGCTTGCCGTTCTGAACGAGAAGACGCCGGGCATCATCGATACTACCGAGGCAAAGCCAATGGGGCGAATGGCAAGCCCGAACAGACCTTCCGTAATCTCTGGCGGTATCGCGATTACACAGCGTTTGCGATTTTTTCCTGCAACGAACTCATTAAGCTTTCGATTCTGCGAACGTGCTACCCTAATCGACTACGACGATGTGGCGCTCGGCGGCACCAAGTCCTTGGGTGTAAAGGCAAAAGAACCGCTTGAGTGCCGCCTGCTTTTCATCGGAAGGCGTTAGTGCCTGCAGACCTTCACAGGACCGATTCCCTAGTGACGCCGTCGCGTCATGCGCATCTGGTCGAGTCTACAGTCGCCGCCAAAAGCCCAGATCAGACAGGCAGTGAAATCGTCCTTTCGTGGCGTCGCTGCATCGGCGACTATCATGTCGATCACGGAAGCACCACGACACCACACATCATCACCCAGTCCGAACTCGCACACTTCAAGGAGCCTGTGAGTGACGTCCTTCGCCACGCGCGGGAAGAGATCGACCGCCTTTATGCCATTGTCCGGCAAGAGGATTACGTCGTCTTGCTGTGCAATCGCGATGGAATCGCCATTCAGCATCGCGGTGACGAGACGAAAGCGGAACAGTTCAAACATTGTGGCATTTGGCTAGGCGGAGTTTGGTCCGAGCAAGTCGAAGGGACCAACGGAATCGGAACTGCGATTTTTGAACAACGTCCAGTTCTCGTCCACTGCGGACAGCACTTCCGCGCGCGCCACGCCAACTTGAGTTGTGCTGGGGCGCCTATCTTCGACCCGGACGACAAGCTCATCGCGGTTTTGGATGTTTCCAGAATCGCTTTGGGACATTGCGACCGCACTCATGGCCTGGTGCTGGCTGCCGTAACCGCTTCTGTGCGTGCTATTGAAGAACGCCTTTTCCGGCACTCCTTTCGCCGTGCCTGGACGATTGTTGCATCTCCCCCACGCAATGGCGGTGCGGGGCTACTCCTGGCCGTCGACAACGATCAGCGCGTTGTTGGCGCAGATCACGTAGCCCGTGAGGCACTGAGCCTCAATGAGAAGAATCCGTTAAGCAGCAGATCTCTGTCCGAGTTTTTTCACTATGAGCGCTCCCTCTTTCGCCGTGGCGATGAACAGGACTCTTCGGCGCAATGGTTACGCGTCGCTTCCGAAAGCGCGTGGAACGTGTTAATCACGCCGCCGCTTCGAACATCCAAGGAACTGCGCAACTCGGAATATGCCATGATCCACTCGCGTCCTCGCCTAAGTACGCTTGAAAACTTACCGGCGAAAACAATTCCCACTCCGACCCGTGGCGGGTTGCCGCCCGCCGTGACACGCCGCGTCTGCGACTATATGGAAGGGCATCTGGACGAAAAGATCCGGCTCGATGGACTGGCCGCCCTGGCGGGTCTGTCTACCGACCATTTCGCTCGGGCATTCCATCAGTCAGTGGGAGTGCCGCCTCACACGTATCTGTTGCGGCGGCGCTTGGAACATGTGGAACATATGCTCACGGCGACACATGCACCGTTGTCGGAAATAGCTCTGGCGACCGGTTTTTCTGACCAAAGCCATCTCGCGCGGCACTTCCGGCGGTGGGCTGGAGTATCTCCTCGTCAGGTCCGCTGGTCGGAAGGGACCCATTGTTCCAACTCTATGACAAAAAGTTACTTAGCGACGTGAGGCCCTTGACCAAGGCAGAGCGTCTGCCCTGAACCTCCTTCAACCCCGCCGCGTCTGAGACAAAAAAATTGTGCCGCGCGTCACCATTCGATTGTGACCCCGGTCACAATTCATCGGAAACATCCCAAACACACCAAGTTTGTTCAAGACCACAGGGTTCCCGCAGAGCCACAATCCGCCCAGAGATCATCAAAGGGGCAAACTCATGGGGAAAACCGAAGCCATTCGCGCTCAACCAAACTCAGATACAACAATGGGCTCGGCCGCCGCACGCAGCTTCTCTGGGTGTATCATGCCCGATATGGCCTCCTCAGCACCGGGATCGGAACGTTTGAATGCCCAACTCCTTGTTGACTCGATTCCAGCGCTGATTCACACCGCCAGGCCCGACGGTTACCTCGATTACTTCAATAAACCTTGGCTGGAGTACCTCGGTGCCACTCTAGACAAAGTGGCTGGCTGGAATTGGACAAACTTCGTACACCCTGAAGAGGTTGAAGGGATCTTGGCCAAGTGGCGGGCCTCCCTCGCGACCGGAGAAATCTTCGAGTACGAAACTCGCGTCCGCAGGGCGGATGGAGAATACCGCTGGATGTTCC
Source organism: uncultured Acidobacteriota bacterium (assembly GCA_963732135.1). Classification (GTDB taxonomy): domain Bacteria; phylum Acidobacteriota; class Terriglobia; order Acidiferrales; family UBA7541; genus Acidiferrum. Next base: position 468,575 of record CAVSYC010000003.1, on the reverse strand, counting down.
ACCGCAAAGTGCCACTACGCGATGCAAACGGCAACATCGTCAAGTGGTACGGATCGAGCCTGGACATTGACGAGCGCAAAACGGCGGAAGAAGCCCTCCGAAACAGTGAAGCGTATTTGGCGGAAGCACAAAAGCTGAGCCACACCGGCAGTTGGGCGAACTCTACAAACGGTGAGCCCAAATACTGGTCGGAGGAGTGCTATCGCGTGCTGGGCTTCGACTCCGCCGAGCCACTACCGTCACTCGAAACAATTTTTCAGCGGATCCATCAGAACGATCGGGTCGCGATGCGGGAGCAGCTCGAAAGAGGCATCCGCGACAAGGTGGATTTCGAAGTTGACATGCGTATCGTTCATCCCGACACGGGAATTAGGAACGTACGGTCCATATGCCATGCGGTCGTCGACGGACGCGGCGACCTGCGTGAAATGGTGGGCACCGTAATCGACATTACCGAACATCGGCGTGCGGAAGAAGCCATCCGGCGAAGCGAAGCTTATCTAGCCGAAGCTCAAAGACTAAGTCACACCGGTAGCTTCGGGTGGGGACCTGATACTGGCGAGATCGTTTGGTCGGATGAAACCTATCGCATCTTCGAGCACGACCGCTCTTTCAAGCCAACAATAGATTCAGTGACGCAGCGCGTCCATCCGCAGGACCGAGCCGACTTTCAGAAGGTAATCGATGCTGCCTCGCAAGGGGCGACGGATTTCGAGCATACCTATCGTTTGCTGCTGCCTGAGGGGCGAGTCAAGCACGTCCACGCGATCGCTCATGCGATACGAGACAAGGCTGGTCGGCCGGAGTACGTCGGCGCGGCTCAGGACGTGACACGGCACCGACTAGCGGAAGACCAACGCAAGGAGGCTGCAGAAGCGCTGGAGGCGAGTGAACGCGATCTGCGCTCAATTATCCGCACGATCCCAACGATGGTATGGTCGGCTGCTCCGGACGGCTGTGTCGACTTCTTCAATCCGTGCTGGCTCGATTATACGGACCTTTCTCCGGATCAGTCGCGGGATTGGAGGTGGACTGCAGCAATTCACCCTGACGACTTGAGCCGGCTCACAGATGCATGGCAATCAATTATCGTTAGTGGAGAACCAGGAGAGACTGAAGCACGCCTTCGTCGTTTTGACGGCGCATATCGCTGGTTCCTGTTTCGCGCCAACCCGTTGCGAGACGCATCCGGGAACATCGTCAAGTGGTACGGAATCAATCTCGACATCGAAGATCGCAAACGCGCCGGGGAAGCCCTCCGGACCAGTGAAGCGTATTTGGCGGAAGCGCAGAGGATGAGCCACACAGGCAGTTGGTCATGGAGTCCAGACCAGGATATCAGGTACTGGTCGGAGGAATGCTACCGGGTTCTGAGTTTCGATCCACAGGATGGTTTGCCGCGATTCGAACAATTCTTTCAACGGATTCATCCCGAGGACCAAGCCGGCTTCAGGGAAGTAATCGAGACGGCAATCCGCGAGAAGGCAGAGTGGGAGGCCGAGTATCGCATCGTGCATCCGAGGGGCCCCATTAGGGACATTCACGTCATAGGTCATCCTGTTCTGAGTACATCCGGTCGTCTCGTTGAATTTGTCGGAACTGTGATCGACGTCACTGAACGTAGGAAAGCAGAGGAGCAACGACGCAGAAGTGAAATGGAGCTCCGACAGATGCTGGATCTCACGCCACAGTACCTCGGTGTGTTTGGGCCTGATGGAAGCCCACTCTATGCCAATCGAACGTCGCTCGATTATCTTGGCATGAGTCTGGACGAGTGGTTGCAGAGAGAGGGCATTGGCCATGAAGTCCATCCCGATGATGTGGAGCGGCTCAGTCGTGCCTCTGCCAGTGGCTCTGCTTACGAATTGGAGTTGCGGGTACGCAAAGGTGACGGAAGTTTCCGTTGGTTTCTGTCTCGTTTCAATCCGGTGCACGACGAAAAGGGACAGATTACGCGTTGGTATGTGGCATCTACCGATATCGAAGACCGCAAGAGAGCTGAGGAGAGACTGCAACAGGAAAACGTCGCTCTTCGCGAAGAGATCGACAAAGCCTCGATGTTTGAAGAGATCGTTGGAACGTCTCCGGCTTTGAAAAGCGTTCTCTCGCGCATCTCCAAAGTCGCACCAAGTGATTCCACGGTCCTCATCACGGGCGAAACGGGAACGGGCAAGGAGCTGGTTGCACGCGCCATCCATCGAAGGTCAGTTCGAGCTTCGCGCGCGTTCGTTAGTGTGAACTGCGCGGCTATCCCGCGTGATCTTATCGCTTCGGAGTTGTTCGGCCATGAGAAGGGTGCCTTTACGGGTGCGACTCAGCAGCGCCTGGGTCGGTTTGAGCTGGCAAATGGAGGCACGATTTTCCTCGACGAAGCCGGAGAGCTTCCATCTGAGACTCAAATCGCCTTGCTACGTGTTTTGCAAGAGCATGAGTTTGAACGTATCGGCGGCAGCCGTCGAATCCGCGCTGACGTCCGGGTGATCGCAGCAACGAACCGTGACCTGCAGGCCGCCATCAGCAGTGGCTCGTTCCGGAGTGATTTGTTTTATCGACTGCACGTTTTCCCGATTGACATGCCTTCCCTTCGAGAACGAAGAGAGGACATCCCTCTGCTGGTGGAATATTTTATTGACCGCTACGCGCGAAAAGCAGGCAAGAAGATAAAGCGGGTCAACAAGAAGACGCTGGAATTGCTTCAGTCCTATCCCTGGCCGGGAAACATTCGCGAACTGCAGAACGTCATCGAGCGTTCGATGATACTTTGCGAAACAGAGATTTTCTCGATCGACGAAAACTGGTTACCGCAGCCGCCGTCTTTGACACCGGAAACGAAACAGCAAGCTGAGCTCCCTCAGAGACTCCTCGTGCAAGAGAAGGACATGATTGAGGCTGCGCTGAAAGACACCCGTGGCCGTGTGTCGGGACTTACGGGCGCTGCAGCCAAGTTGGGAATACCGCGGTCCACTCTGGAATCGAAGATCCGGTCGCTGAAAATCAACAAGAATCGCTTTGGACCCCACTCGGGAACTTGAGGGTTTCCGTCTCGGACAGCCTCAGACTGCTTAAACATCACTTCGGCAATATTGAACCTGAATTGCATGGTATTTCGCAATCAATTCAGTCTTGGTGCATACAACTCGTTGAATCAGTGTAATTCATTTTCCGAGTTTGGCGTACTCGGCTTTAGCGCGCTGATAAATGGGAACATCAGGATCGGCGTTCTTCCACAAATCCAAGAAAGCCTCATAGGACTTCCGCGTAGCGGCTTCATCACCCATCATCTTCTGCGCGCGGCCAAGCTGGAGCCAGGCCAAGGGTCCAGTGACATGCCTCATGGTAAAACCAGGATTGTCGATCAGTTTTTGGAACTGTGCCGCAGCCGATTGGCCATCGCCAAGCTCCAAGTATGCGAGGCCGCGAATGTAGGCGGGGTACACAGACTCGAACGACCCCGTAAACGCCAGATCGTACTTGGCAGTGCCGCGAAGGAGATCGATAGCAGCCGCCGGATCGTGTTGCCGCAGCTTGATCGCGGCCCGGATAGTGGGAATGAAGTAATGCTGCACGAGGGTGTCCTCGGGCCTCTCCGCGCTGATCTGGTCTGCGAGTCTACCGGCTTCCGCTGTTCGTCCTGATCGTGCGAGCGCGAGCGCCAGGGCGATCTTGTTATTGCGATTTAGAGGGCTTCCATCTGCCTTGCTTTCATAGCGTCGAGCTTGCACGTCTTTTCCGACTTCGGCATCCTCCAGGGCCGAGAGGACTATCCACCAGTCAGCATTGCTAGCCTTCGAGGTTCGCTCCAAAGCTTGCACGCGCAGACGTTCGGCGGAGTGAAAGCGACCCTGCTGAATCTCGATCAAGGAATGTTCATGCAGGAAGTCTTCTCGATAGCTGCCTCGCTCTTCCTCCTTGAGAATCTTTTCGACGTTGTCCCGGTCGCCTGTAGCGAATGTCACAATTAGTCTCTCCCGCCGGATTAGTGAATTGTCGAGTTTAAGGGCGTCCGCTTTTGCGAGCCATGATTTTGCCTCATTGAATCTACTTGCGAACCTGATGGACTGTATCGCACTACCGAAATAATATGAGCTTGGCTGCAACCGTGCAGTCTCAGCCGCTTCGTCAGCGGCGCGGCCGGGCTGGCCGAGATACACAAATGCGGCCCTCAGGTTGGCATGAGCGAGCACATCCCGAGGAAAAATTTCTAAGAAGCGAAGCACGGAAGAATATTCTTTCTCCCAGTCGCCGGTCACTCGGCCGTAATAGGTGATTTCGGTATTCAGCCGGTCTTTCTCGGCCAACCGGTCGCGGAGTTGGTACGCGCGCGTGTAAGAATCCGCCGACAACTCAGTGTTACCCTTGAAAAGAGAGGCCGCGCCCATGCGCCCATACGTTATGGCAAGGTTTGGATCCAGCTCGACAGCTTGCTGATAGAGTTTCAGCGCGCCCTCGGGGTTGCCCGCCAGGAAGAGCTTGCTTCCCTCAGCGCTCGTCTGGAGGGCTTCCAAGGAGGCGCTGGTCGCTTTTTCCAGAGGCTGATTGAACCGGGCCAGCGATTCGGCTGGCTCCCCGAGCTTCCTCCGAAGGCGCACGGCCGTCGCTCCCAACTCATGCACTACCTGATTACGAGTGCTAATGTCGGTCCTTTCCTCAGCCAAGGTCGCTCCTGATCCGCAGTCGAGTGCTCTCATGTCCAGGTAATATCGGTTACCGGCGTCGGCAATTGAATCAGCGATCACCATCTTGCTGTTGGTCTTCGCACAAATCTTTCGTGCGGTCTCTGGGGTGATCTTGGTGGTCGGCGCAAGTTTCAGTTGTCCCTTGGTGGCGTACGCTTTATCCAATCCCAGCACGTTTAAGTATGGCGTCTGCTCCATTTCATAGCGCAATGCAGCATTCAAAGCGTCGTCGAAAACAGGTTCGCCGGTTCGGTTGTCGATGTCTGCCAGGACGATCGTGTCCGTGGCGGAGAGCGTCACCCGGTGGCGGTAGATCGAGTACAACCCGGAGGGCGCAGCGACAACGGCCAAAAGTGCGACCCCCGCGAACCACTTGCGCGAGCGAAGACCATATGCCGGCAATTTTGCGGTTATCTCCTGGGTTGGAAACTCCGCGGATCGTGCATCGGTTCTTGAGGTTTCGGTGACAGCAGCCGGAAGCGTGGCATGTTTTGCCTTGTTTGCCGCTTCGACAACGGTGACATTTGCCGTGAATTGGTATCCCTTTCGGGAGATGGTCACGATCAAGCGGGCGTTTTCGGCGTTGTCACCCAGGGCCTTGCGTAAATGCGAGATGTATTGGGTAAGGTTCCCCTCTTCCACGAAGGTGTCGCCCCACACTGCTTGCAACAATTCTTCTTTGGTGACCAGGCGGTTGGGGTTTTGCACCAGGAAAAGCAGGACGTCGAAGGCCTTAGGGGTGAGAAGGATAGGTGAATCGGCGCGAGAGATCGTGCGCCTCCGGGAATCCAGAGCGAACTGACCGAAACGATACAAGTAAAGGTCGGCTGGGCTCGACTCTCTATCCTTAGCGAGATCGCCCAACGCGAGAGCCATTGCAAATGCCTTTTCAGTGGAAGTTCCCATGTTGGGGTTCTCAATTCGCGGGTACACTGCCGCCCGGTGACTGACAATCGGTGCCGGGAGCATCTGCTCAGTCGAAGCTTTGCTCGCTCGAACTTCAAAATTGAGGGATCACAGCAAATAAGACATCACGAAATCGAAGGCTTTTCTAGTACCACGAAATGGGGATAGCTAGGTACCAACTTTGTGCTGATCGCTCAGATAGTTCCAGGAAACCGTAGTTCGTTAACGTGACTTGTGAGTTTTTCATACTTTTTCAGAGTTACCTGAAGGACTTCCCAAGGCCGCTCCTTGAGAATACGGCTCAGCAAGGTCCAGATTGACCTCAAAAGAGGCCGTTTCCGCAAGGGGGCCCGGATTCATGGCGACACAAACAGTAGTTTTCCAAGATGGTCATCAGGCTGTCTGTGACCTCGATATAGTTCGCCAGCGTTTTAACTCACATGACAGCTCGGGCGGCGGACTGCAGCGAGGCAGCAAGCTCCGGAGAAGCAGTTCACCGAGCGAATCCATCCACAATCGTGTCCATGGCTCCAAAACGAACATGGGCATTCGCGCCGCCATGAAGATAGTTTTGGATTTCATCCGAGCGGCGAAGCTCAGCGATTTGACACCCCGGTTCTCGGATGGTGCCGAGCCTCTTGGAAAAAAGGCGGCTCTAGAATCCGCGGTTGAGGAATTAGAGCTCCTAAGGGAACAGCTCGACAAGGAGAATCTGGCTCTACGAGATGAAGTGGACCGGGTCTCCATGTTTGAAGAGATTGTGGGCACGTCGCCGCCGTTGCAGGCGGTGCTTTCGCGGGCGATCAAAGTAGCTGCTACCGATTCGACCGTTCTGATCACGGGCGAAACGGGAACAGGCAAAGAGCTTGTTGCACGCGCCATCCACCGTCGATCAGATCGAGTCTCACGTCCGTTCGTCGGCGTGAACTGTGCGGCAATCCCCCGTGATCTGATCGCTTCTGAGTTGTTCGGCCATGAGAAGGGCGCCTTCACGGGCGCGACTCAGCAGCGCTTGGGTCGGTTTGAGCTGGCAAATGGAGGCACGATTTTCCTCGACGAAGTTGGTGAACTTCCCGTCGAAACTCAGATTGCTCTGCTTCGTGTTCTGCAGGAGCACGAGTTTGAGCGTGTCGGCGGCAGTCATCGAATCCGTGCTGACGTGCGAGTGATCGCAGCCACAAACCGTGACCTGCAGGCCGCCATCAGTACTGGCTCGTTCCGGAGCGATTTGTTTTATCGGCTGAATGTCTTCCCGATTGAGATGCCTTCTCTTCGAGAACGGAGAGAGGACATCCCACTGCTGGTGCAATACTTTATTGATCGCTATGCGCGAAAAGCGGGCAAGCACTTCAAAAATGTCGAGAAGAGAACACTGCAAGTACTTCAGGCGTATCCTTGGCCTGGAAATATCCGTGAATTACAGAACGTTATCGAACGTTCGGTGATCCTTTGCGAGTCAGACATTTTTTTGATCGACGAAAGCTGGTTACCTCTGCCTCTGGCAAAAGAGTCGAAGAGCGACATTGAGCTCCCAAGGAGACTCCAGTCGCAAGAGAAGGACATGATTGAGGAGGCTCTAAAAGCAAGCCGTGGGCGTGTGTTTGGGCCCACGGGGGCCGCGGCAAAGTTGGGCATTCCGCGGTCAACGCTGGAGTCTAAGATCAAGTCGCTGAAGATCGACAAGAACCGCTTCAAGGCGGATCCAGAAAGCTGAAGGCTTTCGGGCGACAGACAGTCCATAAGCCAGAAGAAAAGGTTCACTGGACATGGTCAGACAGCCTCTACCCTCTGCGAACCGGTGCGCGGAGCGAGCGGGGTGTGCAAGCCCAATTGCGTCAGCTCACTCTTAGCAGTACTCCGCTCCGACAACAGCCGTGTGCTAAGGATCGCCGCGGCGAGCAAGTAGACCATGGTGACGCAAGTCCACATTAGTGCGCCCGCGCATTGCTGGTCTTCCAAAGCGGAAAAACCAAAGTGTTTCGGTGTGGAGAGGTAACCCGCGTAAACAACACGCTCGCAGAACACAAGGAATGCGGAGAGAATGTCGCACGGCAGAGTAGCGAGAAAAAGGTAGACCAGCATCGACCAACGCGGCCATCTCGGAACGCTCGGCCACGGCTGCACAACGGGCCACCAGAAAAGAAATCCGGACCCGAGAAAACAGGCGTGCTCAACCGCATGCCAAGCTTCCGATTGCAACCCCAGCGTGAACGCCGCCGGAACATGCCATCCCAGCAGTGCGGCGGCGGCGGCAAGCCAGCAAAACGCAGGTCGCGAAAGTACGCGCCCGATCCTTTGCATAGTATGCGACCGAAACAATGGACCGAGAATGGATTGCAGGAATTTCCGGGGCAAAGCGTGCAACAACGGCATCACAGGTGCGCCCACCAAGATCAAAGGAGGAGCGACGGTCATGAGCAGCAAATGCTGAACCATGTGAACGGTCAGCAATTCCTCGTCGAAGGCTGCGAGAGGTGAACCCACTGCGAACCAGATCAAGAACAATCCGAGAAAAAAACTACCAGCTCGCCAAGAAGGAATCGCGTTCACGGAAGCCGAATGAAGACGAAGCCATCCACGCAGGTATAGAAACGCCGCCAGAACCATTGCGAAAGTCAGCCCAACCGGACAGGACCACGATTCGAATACGAATTGAACGGAAGCTGGCATGGGTAGCGTTATTGCGGGGAAGCGTTTTTCTCTTGGGCTTCCCCGAGCGCTGCTTCGCGCGCAGGAGTTTGCCCTGCTGGATGCAACGTTTCGAGAAACGCGACGAGTGCGGTCGTCTCCGCGGGACTCAAATTCTTCCCATATGCTGGCATGTTGCCGCCTCCCTGGATCACCTGCCGAATGAGTTGGTCCTGCGTGAGTCGCACCGCAACGCTATCCAGAGCCGGGCCTCTCTGTCCGCCACTCTCCCCGAGGGAATGGCAGTTGCGACATTGCTTGGCCTGGAAAACCAGCGCACCTTGTCGCTGAAGCGCGGTTGTGCCATGCAGAAATCTCGCTGGCACGGGATCGCCACTCCAAGCGTTCATGTGCGGACTCCACGGCGTATATCCAGCGAGATGGGTGAGTGTTCCCAGCGTCACTGCAATCAGCAGTACCGTTAATACGGCAATGGGGCGCCGACGCCAACTCTTTTCTCCTTCTCCAGAAAGAAATGGCAGCAAAATAAGGAGCGCGATAACGACTACGGGGCCAATGAGGAGAGCTGGCGTCTCCATTGAAGGCGGCAAATATGACAACAAACCATAAAGCCACAAAAAGAAGTAGTCTGGTTTCGGCACGGTCTGGATGATCGTGGGGTCCGGGCGGCCGGTTGGGCCGAACGGACCAAAGTACACAGCGCATGCGGCCACTGCGATCAGAATAAATGCCGCAAAGAACAGGTCTTTCCACACTGCGTACGGAACAAACGGAGCGCCATCCCTTTTCGTCAATTCGTGGTACTCGTTGGCGTAGGTTGATCGTTTTACCAAGCGTCCAGGCATTGGCCACTCGTTGATTCCCAGCTTCAGCACCATCAAAAGATGAAGGCAGACGAATCCAATGAGCATCCCTGGAATCACAAACACATGCAGCGCGAAGAAGCGCGAAAGCGTCGCACCAGCGATAATCGGGCCTCCCAACATCAGCTTGACGATGACCGGTCCCAGGATCGGCACCCGGCTGGCGATCGAAGCTCCGATTCCCAGTCCCCAATAAGCGTCTTGATCGAAACGCAGCACTTGTCCGCTGAACGCCATGCCTAGTGTCATTAGCAACAGGAATACACCGATGATCCAGGTGAGCTCTCGAGGAAATTTGTAGGCGCCAAAGAGGAAGACCTGCACCATGTGGATGAGAACGATTGCTACCATGAAGTTCGAGCCCCATCCGTGCATTGCACGGATGAACCAGCCCAGCGTTACATCATGGTTCAGAGCCTGCAGACTGTTCCACGCTTCACTGGCCGAGGGAACGTAAATCAGCGCCAGCAGGATTCCGGTTACGAGTTGGAGCATGAAGACAGTGAGCGCCGCACTGCCAAATACGTAGAACCAGCTCGCCGTGTTGCGCGGCACCGGATGCTCCGCGGCTTCGCGAATCGGAGCGGCCAACTGCAACCGCCGGTCGAACCATTGCCCGATTTGATCGATCAAGACCATGACTTTTTCTTTCCGGGCAAAGGGTTCGTTTCACTCGAAGCGCGCAGGTTGCCTGCCTGAATGGAAACCAAATCATTCCCTCCTGCGCAGGGCGGCTTCTTTCCCGACAGAGAAGCGGTTGGGGATCCCGGAGTAGGCAATTCGCCGGCCTGAATCGTCACAACGCCATCCTTCACTTTGTACGGATATTCGAATAGCCCACGCTCTGGTGGACCTGAAGCACGCGAACCGTCACGGTAGTAAGCTCCACCATGACAAGGGCACATGAACAAACCGGACTGCGGAAACCAACGCACTGGGCAGCCTAGATGCGCGCAGTTCACCGCAAAAACCTGAAATTCCTCGCCTGCCACGCGCCGCACCCAGCAAGCCGTGTCCACGGTCTTACCGTCGGTCGGAGTCACGTAAGGATTGCGGAAAGTGGCCAGCCGCGTCTCGCCTTCGGGAAACTCGCTGACCGACCCGAGAGGCACCCAGGAAAGATAGGCGTTCGCGCGCCCGCGGGTGACAGAGGACAGAACAAATCCCACGATAGGCACAGCCAGCGCCGTTGCCACCAGGCCATTGAACAAAATTCCCATCTTCATGAATAGGCCGCGACGAGAAATTGTATTGTCATTCGACATCTTCAAACTCCTAGTGCTGCGTGTCGTCCGAAACTGAGTAAGGCTGGCCCGGACTCTGAACGCGCCGCGAGCCCAGCCATGCAACTATGTCAGTGACTTCCTGGTCGGACATTGGCTTCCCTGGCACGTTTCCGCGCCAGTCCGGCGCTCCCAAATCGGGCCGGCCGGTGATGACAATGGTGCGCAACGCTTGATCGCTGACCAGCGCGAGAAATGAATCATCCGTAACTGAACTGCCCTTCGCGCCACCATGTCCGCCCGGGCCATGACAGGATTCGCAATAAGTTTTGTATGCGAGTTCGCCGTGCGCGATGCTTCCAGCTGATTTCGCCGCGTAAGAAGGTGGATTCGCTGCGTTGAGAATTCCAGGGCGGCTCCAACGCGATCGGATTCCACTCGTGATCACTTCAATTTGCTTGTCCGTCAACATGCCGCCGCTGCTCTCCGCGAAAGCCGGCATGGCAGCGCCGGGTACACCTTTGCTGACAACATTGTTGATTGCCGTGTCGTTAGCAATCGCCAGATACACCGGATCAGACAGTGAAATAGCTGCGCCTCCTCGGCCATCTGCGCCATGGCAACCCGCGCAATTTTCTGCGTACAACATCGGAAAATCCAAAACGTCTTTCGGCGCCGGCATTTCGGAACCCTCGCTGGGCTGTCCGTGCGGTGTTCCACAGCCTGAGAGCATCACGCTGAGCGCACACGAAAAAGCTAAATGGCGAATCAGGTTCACGGCTTTTCCTTTTTCGTTTCTCGGCTGGCCATTATCCCCGGGGCTTCGATTCCTGCGCGCAAGGCGAACGGCAGGTTCTCGCGTGTTCTGACGCGGTGCTGCCGCATGACAACAAGGCCGGCAACGATTCCGAAAGCAAGCTGCGAAGCAATGAACCAGAACCAATCGATGTGGCTCTCCAGCACAGGATTGAGAAGTCCGAGAATGGAGTAGAGCAAGCCCGACCACAACACCGGCGCGATGAGGCCACCGAGGAGGATCGGCCGGCGCGCAAACATGGGAAGCATCGCCCCATAAAGCAAGCCCACAAGTGTTGAAGTGACGATGTGTAAGAGCACAGCAAAAAAGAAGAGTCCGGGGTGAAAAGATTTTAAGAATGCAGTTGAGGGCACTTCAGACGGCGCATACACTACAGCGGCAAGAAGATTGATGGGATACCACAAGCTTCCGATCTTCAGCAGGCCGAAAAGACAAGCCAGCACGGCCATTGCAATACTTCCCGCCAATCCACCTTTCACGCCAGCGGAAACCGGATAGGTTTCCACGGGAAGCCAGGCACGCACTTGATCTGGCGCGATCGGCAGTCGTTCGACAACCCGCCGGGCGGTACGGACTATGATTTCCTCCGCGACGATCGCCACGATCTCTTCATGCTCCTGGGGGAAAACTTCGCGGAACCAGCCCACACAACCAACGAGCGCCAGCACCGTGCCAAGGACACTCACCGAAGCGCTTGTCAAGAGTCCCGCGAACACCAGCGTAAATCCAAGAGCGAGAACGAGAGGCCACGCTGTGGATGCCGGCAGTTCGATCTCTCTTGGCTCGCGCGAGCCTTGCTCGGCGTGTTCCGTGGGTAGCAGCGTTGCCATCGGTTCTCCTCAGCGACCCAAAACGTAAACCACGGTAAAAACAACAACCCACACCGCATCCACAAAATGCCAGTACATAGAAAGCACGTCGATGCGAGCGGACTGTACGGGCCCTACTCGCCCCGCCAGACCGAAGAGAAGCACGATAGTGAGCATCAGCAGACCTACGGTGACGTGAGTCGCGTGCAGACCGACAAGCGAATAGTAGGTCGTTCCAAAAAGATTGGTGGAGATAGTCAGACCACGCTCGTAAATAAGCCGGTGCCATTCCCGCGCTGTGCCATACATAAAAAGAGCGCCCAGCACCATGGTGAGAAACCACAGAGCGAGGAACGCGCCGCGCTTGCCTCGCTCGAGAAGTTTTGACGCCAGGTGAATTGTAAGGCTGCTGGATAATAAGCAGACAGTGAAGAAAATCGGGGTCTCGAGCACCTCGCGGGGAGTAGGCCCCGTAAGGCTCTTTCCTACATAGAAGAGGTACGCAACGACGAAGATCGTGAAGATCGCCGACTCGGCAATAATCAGGCACGCCATGCCGACTTTGCCCCTATACGGAAGCTTCCAAGTCGCCGGTGTTTCTGGAAATGGAGTTATGATTGCGCTCATCGCTCGGTTCCTTCACTCATATCGGCTGTCCGGATCTTCCGGATGCTTCAAATCCCACAACGGCCGGCGGCTCGCGACCGTCGGAGTCACGGCAAAGTTGTACGCTGGAGGCGGCGAACTCACCGACCATTCGAGAGTCCACGCGTCCCAGGGATCGTTCCCGGCCTTCTCCCCTTTGAAGTAGGAAATAATGAGGTTGGCTACAAAGATCAGCGTGGCAATGCCTTGAATGAATGCGCCGATGCTGATGAGCAGATTCAAAGTATCCCAACCGCGTCCGGGTTCGTAGGTGTAGATTCGGCGCGCCATGCCGAGCAAACCTGGAATGTGCATGAGATCAAAACATAGGTGAAACCCGACTAAGAAGATCCAGAAATGGAGTTTGCCAAGGCGTTCGCTCAGCATTCTTCCGGTGATTTTTGGGAACCAGTAATAGAACGCCGCGAAGATTCCAAACAGAAATGACCCTGTAAGGGTGTAGTGAAAGTGCGCCACGACAAAATACGAACCTGTAAGTTGCCAGTTAAAAGCCGCGCTGCCCAACATGATCCCGGTGAGACCGGCGATTAAAAAATTAAACAAGAATCCAATGCAGAACAACATTGGCGTCCTAAAGATGATCCGCCCTCCCCACATAGTGCCAAGCCAGTTGAAGATTTTAATGCCAGTCGGAACAGCGATGGCCATCGTCGTCAGCACGAAAAAGGCATTGCCGTATGAGCTCATCCCAATAGAAAACATGTGATGCGCCCAAACGCTCATGCTGATGAACCCGATCGCTACAGTGGCTCCGACCATGACCGGATACCCGAACATAGGTTTCCGGGAAAACACCGGGATGACTTCCGATAAAACTGCAAAGGCGGGAAGAATCAGGATGTACACTTCCGGATGTCCGAAAATCCAGAAGAAGTGCATCCATAGCGTTGCGGACCCTCCGGCTTGGGTATCAAAAAAATGTCCGCCCAGATAGCGATCCACGCAGAGCATTATCTGTGCCGCCGAGAGCGGTGTGATGGCGATGAGCACCAGGCCGGACACGACAAGGTTCAGCCATACAAGCAAAGGCATGCGGCTCAGCGTCATACCCGGGCAACGCATGCAGAGAATCGTCGCTATTATGTTGATTGCCGTGCCGATACTGCCAAAGCCGGCCACTAGCAGCGAGATCGTCCAGTAATCTGAGCTGTGCCCTGGCGAAAACGCACGCGAAGTCAGCGGAGCGTAGGCCCACCATCCCACATCGGGTGCACTTCCGGCGCCGTACAGCCCGCTTCCGCCAAGGAAACTGAAGTAAAGAAGCAATCCCCCTAACGCCGTCAACCAAAAACTGAAGGCATTCAGGCGTGGAAAGGCCATGTCCCGAGCGCCAATCATCAACGGCACCAGATAGTTTGCCAATCCGAACAGCACGGGTATGCCTACGAAGAAGACCATGGTCGTGCCATGCATCGTGAATATACGGTTGAAGACTTGCGGTGAAACAAAGCTGTTGTGCGGATACATCAGCTGGATGCGCATGATCATGGCTTCCGAGCCGGCCACGGCGAGAAACAGCAGGGCGTAAAGGATGTACAGAATGCCCAAGCGCTTGTGATCGACGGTAGTCACCCACCCGTGCAGCGTCTCGACCCAGGGCCGGCTGCCTACATCTGTTGCCTGATGAATAGCCATTGCATCCGATGACATAACCCGTCCCTCAAACCTTTCGCTCTAACGGAGCGTCTCTAGATAGCGCACCAGTGCGTCCAGATCGGCGTCGCTCAATTTCATGGCAGGCATCAGCGAGCCAGGCTTAATCGCATCCGGGTTTTGGATCCACCGGCGCAAATTTTCGTGCGTATTCAGGGCCGCACCAGCCGCGATTGTGTCCCGGCTCATCAAGTGCGTCAGATCCGGACCGAAGCGCCCCGTCCCATTCGTACCGCCGACCGCGTGACAATTGATGCACGCAGTGGTTTCAAAAACGCGCCGTCCCGCACTCGCTTTGTCGTCGTGATTTGCAGGCTGTTTTTGTGCCTGGACCCACGCAGCGAACTCTTCGGGGCTATCGACCGATACCCGGAGCAGCATTTTCGCGTGCTGCGTGCCGCAATACTGGGCGCATTGGCCGACGTAGACGCCCGTCTGGTGCGGGTCGATCCACGTGTGATTTTCGCGATTCGGGATCAAGTCAGTCTTCCCCGCAAGTTGAGGAACCCAAAAGCTGTGGTCGGTGTCAGCGGAAAGCAACTTTAAAAAGGTAGGCGTTGGGTGCGCTGGATCGCTCACCGGAACGTGCAGTTCGTTGGCGGTGACGACGCCCAAAGCCGGATAACGGTACTCCCACCAGAACTGGTGGCCAATGGCGGTGACTTCGACAGCCGTCGCGGGTTTCCGGGCATCCTCGATCCCATGAATCACGCGCGCCGTTGCGAGAAACAAGGCAAACACAATCAACACGGGAATGATGGTCCAAGCCAGCTCAATTTGCGTGCTGCCATACACCTGGGCAGGCTCGCGTCCAGCTGCCAACGGTTTGTCACGGAACTTGACGACGGCGTAGACCAATAAAGTGACCACGACGAGGAAGATCAGACCGGTGATAGCCAGGACGAAATAGGAATGGTCACGGATCGAGTCCGCTGGTGTTGAGTGTGGATCGAAAATACTGGGAACGGAGTTGTCGTGCGGACTGGCGGTGCACAGCCCTGCTGCGAGTAGCGCGCCCGCCAGGAGAAGCACAGCACCCGTAACTCGGCTGATGATCGCTAGCCAATTCGCCTTTTGCATTGTCTCGACGATCCTCATCAAGCATACGCACCAAGAAGTTCAGGTCAAGCGGTTGGTGACAACAATAGCGGTTGAAGACCAAGACCGGTTGCACACACCCGAACCATGCAATGCAGCCTCCAGCCGATTGCGGTAGGACTGTGAATGCAACAAACTGCGTTGATTGAGCGTCTTACGAATGATGAAAACAAGAACTTAGGAATCGTTGCGGGCTGGAGTTGCGTCTCTTGATTGACGAAATTGTCGAAGATCTGTCGGGGAGCGACAGCGAATGCAGAAACAGATCCGTTTAGAAAGCAAACCTGCATAGACGCTGCTGCGTCGTATTGGGCCCGCCGAAAGGCATTTCTGAAGGACAACCGTGGAGTCTGGGGATCCGCTAAGGCCGCGCTCTTCCGACCACTATCCTTTCTCCGTCACGTTGGCTCTTGCTTAGCTCTTGCCCTAGCTTCGAGCCACATACGCGCTGTCATTTCAGGTCACAATTGCCTTTGCATCGAGTCAAGCTCCGTCCGACAAGTGTTGCTGAATTGTCGCAGTGGATCTTCACCGTTCACTGCACGAAACTCGATTTGCTCGGCGGTGAGATTCGGTTGTGGATATGTGTTCAGGATAGTCTTTATGACCTCTTCTGCCTTTGCCAGTACGCTCGACGACGAGCTAAGTCGAATGCGACTTAGGAGCCCGTAGGCCGGTATCAATTTCTGAGCATCGCTCGTATTGTGCTCCATCGCGTCGACCAGCAGCCGCGCGCTCTCCGTAATGAAATCGGAATACAGCGCTTCGCGGCGGACAATCTGCTTTGCCAGCAGGTCGCGCAGGTCCTGGTGCCTCGTCGTGATCCAAGAGCCCACCACGGAACCGAAGGCGCCGACGATCGACCCGGAAATAGCCGCTAAGCCAGCGATCAACCCGGAGTTCATGGATGGAATTTCAACCTGTTACCACGCCGGTGGCACGCATCAGGCCGTCGCCTCCAGCCGCGCATCGACAGAAATCTCCGCCTTGAAAAGTCTTGATACCGGGCAACCCGTCTGAGCGGCGTGCACGGCGGCATCGAATTTTGCCTGGCTTGCGCCAGGAACCTGAGCTAACAAGTCGAGATGGCTTTTCGTGATCGCGAAATGTTCGCCGGCCTTTTCAAAGGTTATTGTTGCGGTCGCTTCCAGCCTTTCGGGCCGCAAGTCTATCTTGCCAAGTTGTGAGGAAACCGCCATGGCAAAGCAACCGGCATGTGCAGCGGCCAGCAGTTCTTCGGGGTTAGTACCTACGCCGTTTTCAAATCGCGTGCTGAACGAATACTGCGCCTCCTTCAGAACCGTGCTCTCTGTCGATAGGAGTCCCTTTCCGCTTTTGACATCGCCTTGCCAAACTGCCGTAGCCTTGCGTTCCATCTCGCACCCCTTTCAGTCCGACCAGGCTTTTGACGGCATTTGAATTGCCACGATCTGTCTCCGTCGTTCGTGCCCGCTCGCTGAACCAATGAGACTTAGGGGAGTGGAATGGTGGAGAAACGGGGCCGCTCAACTTCTGATACGGCACAGACTCGACGAACTGGTCAAACCTTTGACGCTTTTCACGCCGGTGATCGCCACGGGGCCGAATCGAAACAGCTGCTCGAGGCACAGTTGCGAGCTACCCTCGACGTGATTCCAGCGCACACCTGGTGCGCTCTCCCGTCAGGTGCGCTCACTTTTGTCAGTGATCGAACTGCAGATTACCTCGGTCTGCCAAAAGACCATCCTCTCCGGTTCGGTATTGACACTGGCGCTAGCTGGGATTCCTATATCCCCCTTCTGCATCCGAACGATCAAGAAGAGGTTCGTAGGATATGGTCGACCTGTCTAAGCACGGGCTGCGCCGGTGAGGCAAGTTTTCGAGTTCATAACGCGGAAGGAGGATATCGCTGGTTCCTCAGTCGCGCAGAACCTCTCTTGGCTAGCGATGGAACTCTGTTGTACTGGATCGGGGTTAACCTCGAGATTGAAGACCGCAAACAAGTTGAGTTCTACCTCGCAGAGGGAGAGCGGCTTGCGCACATGGGTAGCTGGGTTTTGGACCCCGCGGGTTTTTTCCCTTATTGGTCGCACGCACTCTTCCAAATTTATGCTCTTGATCCTGCGAAGGAAGGGCCCAGCCTTGAGGAATACCTGGCAACTATCCATCCATTGGATCGCGAGTTCATGCGCTCGCTAATCAACCGTATGTTTGCAGAGGCCTTGGGATGTGATGTCACCAAGCGGATTGTGCGACCGAACGGCGAAGTTCGATACGTACGTTGCGTTGCTGTTCCTATTGTCGAGAACGGGGTCTTGAAAAGGATTGTCGGCACCGCAATGGATGTGACTGAGCACGAACACTTGACTCAAGAACTTCAGCGCCGGGAAGCATACCTTGCAGATGCTCAAAGCCTCAGTCACACAGGAAGCTTCGGGTGGAAACCTGATACCGGCGAGATTGTCTGGTCAGACGAGACCTACCGTATTTTCGAGTGTGACCGCTCTGTCAGGCCGACAATCGATTCACTGGTGGAGCGCGTGCATCCTGAGGACCGAGCCGACTTCAAAGAAGTCATTAATCGCGCCCTCGCGGGAGCCACAGATTTCGAGCATGGCAATCGCTTGCTACTGACTGACGGGCGAGTCAAGCACGTTCAGGCCATAGCTCACGTTTTACGCGATGCATCTGGCAATCGCGAGTTCGTGGGAGCGGTTACCGACATTAGCAAGCAGCGCCAAGCAGAAGCGGTGATTCGGAAGCGAGAGAGCGAGTTGCAAGAAAACACGAGGAAGCTTGAAGAGGCCCAGCGAATCACCCACGTCGGCTACTGGGAATGGGATATTTTGACGGGTCACGTGAACTGGTCGGATGAGACCTATCGCATCTATGGAATGCAGCCCCAGGAACGTCCTATGGACATGGCTGCCTGTCAGGAAAAGATCCACCCCGAAGATTGGCAGCGAGGCATGGAGGAGGCTCTCGGCGGCGGTGCCCGCTTCAACGCCGAATGTCGCGTGATCCGGCCAAACGGCGAACTGCGTACCGTTCACTTTCAGGGCGATGTGAAAAGGGACGCGTCCGGCCAGCCCTGTCACATGTTCGGAACGGCCCAGGATATTACCGAGCGCAAGCAGGCGGAAGATAAAATTCGGCAGCAGGAAATCGAGGTCCGACAGATCCTGGATCTTGCGCCCCAACTTGTTTCGGTGTACGGCCCCGGCCGTGAACGTCTTTACGCCAATCGCATGATGCTCGATTACCTCGGCATTGGTCTTGATGAGTGGCTGCAGAGGAGCGCTGAAACTCACATTCACCCTAATGACTTGGACCGGGTAAGGGCCTGCAGGGATCGTGCTTTGGGAAGCGGCTCTGCTTACGACGTGGAGTTGCGACTGCGCAAACATGACGGAAGCTATCGTTTGTTTCTGGCTCGCTACAATCCGGTGCGCGACGACAAGGGACAGATCACGCGCTGGCATGTTGCCGGTACCGATATCGAAGACCGCAAGCGGGCCGAGGAGAAACTGCAACAAGAAAACGTAGCTCTGAAGCGAGCTGAAGAAAGGATCAGGGAACAGGAAGCAGAGCTTCGACAGATGCTGGATCTCACGCCGCAGCACGTTCACGTGCTAACGGCTGATGCCCGTCTCGCCTATACGAACGAGATTGCGCTCAAGTATCACGGCGCAGTGCTGCATGACTGGCAGCTTCGTCCATTGATCGATTGGCGCATCGACGAATTGCCAATAACGCTTTTCCACCCTGATGATCGAGAACGCGTGACGTGGGAGCTCAAGAGCAAGCTTTCAAGCGGTTCCCAGCACGAGACCGAAGCTCGTTTGTTGAGAAACGATGGCAAGTATCTTTGGTTCCTTTTCCGCTACAACCCGCTGCGAGATGAACACGGACGCGTTGTGCGATGGTATGTGGCGGGCACCGATATCGACGATCACAAGCAGGCTGAAGAGAGACTCCAGCGCGAAAACGTTGCCCTTCGCGAAGAGATCGACAAGACATCCATGTTTGAGGAGATCGTCGGAACTTCCCCGCCTCTACAAGCGGTGCTCTCTCGTGTGTCCAAGGTCGCCTGTACTGATTCCACTGTTTTGATCACCGGCGAAACGGGGACGGGCAAAGAACTCATTGCCCGCGCGATCCACCGGCGCTCTCATCGCTCTGCAGGGGCATTCGTCAGCGTAAACTGCGCTGCTATCCCTCGCGACTTGATCGCATCAGAGTTGTTTGGCCACGAAAAAGGAGCTTTTACCGGGGCAACGCAGCGGCGTTTGGGCCGCTTTGAATTGGCCGGCGGAGGCACGATTTTCCTGGATGAGGTAGGAGAACTTCCGGCCGAAACTCAGATTGCACTTTTGCGCGTTTTGCAGGAGCACGAGTTCGAACGCATTGGCGGAACTCGCTGCATCCACTCGGACGCACGCGTGATTGCGGCCACAAACTGCGACTTGGAGGCTGCCATTGCCGGGGGTGATTTCCGCAGCGACCTGTTTTACCGCCTTAACGTTTTCCCCATCGAAATTCCTCCTCTGCGTGATCGCAAAGAAGACATTCCTCTGCTGGTCGAATACTTCATCGATCGGTTCGCAAGGAAAGCTCGCAAGAGCATAAGGACAGTAAACAAAAAAACGTGTGATCTGCTTCGCTCGTATCCCTGGCCCGGTAATATTCGCGAGCTTCAAAACGTAATCGAGCGGTCGGTCATCATCTGTGAGACAGAGAATTTCTCGGTAGACGAGAGTTGGCTCTCGCGGCAGCCGGTTGCCGTGCCAACGAAAAGGCCCCTTGATCTCTCCAAAAAACTTGCCGCTCAAGAGAAGCAGCTCATCGAGGCTGCCCTGCAAGACTGTGGGGGACGCGTGTTTGGACCCTTCGGAGCCGCTGCCAAACTAGGTATGCCGCGCTCTACGCTGGAATCAAAGATTCGCTCCCTCAAGATCAACAAGAATCGCTTCAAACCTGCTGCTCCTTCTTCGCGAAGCAGCTAGCCTCTTATCCCTCCTGCAGGCTGCGCAAGAAAAGCGTGTTGTACAAAACCTCGTCAATTGGCGAAGTTTCGCCATTCCGTGAATTCGTAACAAACACCGATTCAGCAACTTACGGTTGGCGTCTTGATTGCCTTCTCAAAGGTCCGGAGGCGCGAGAAAGCGCGAAACCGGATAGATGCTCAAGATCAAGAGATCGGCAAACGGCGAGGTTGTTTATACGTTGAGCGGTCGAATGGACTTAGAAAATGTGGCCGAGATGAAAACATTGTTTGGATCAGAACCGAAGGGTCGCCGCATGGTATTGGACTTAAAAGACCTGACCCTCGTGGACCGAGAGGCTGTCAGATTTCTGGAGAGCTGCGAAGCAGACAGCATCAAGATCAAGAATTGCCCGGCATACATTCGCGAGTGGATCACAAGGGAACGAGCCGGTTCGGGAGACTGAATTCAACGTCGTGTTCAAGCTGCTTCTGGATGACGACGCTGAAGGAGATGTTATGGCAACAGCAACTCAGTGGGGCCACGCAAAGGAATTAGATACCGGAAAGCGGAGTTCCGCATCCTGCCATTTCGAGAACGCGCTGCGGCACAAGATTGTTGGCCAGGAGGAGGCCGTACAAGCGCTTGCCGATCTCTATCAGGTGTTCTGTGCGGGCCTGCACTCCCGCGCGCACCCAATCGGAAACTTCTTGTTTCTGGGGCCGACGGGCTCAGGCAAAACGCGCATCGTGGAAGCCGCCGCTGAGATTCTATTCGGAGATAGCCGCGCGCTGATCAAGGTGGATTGCGCGGAATTTCAGCACTCCCATGAAATCGCCAAATTGATTGGCTCTCCGCCGGGCTACTTGGGCCACCGCGAAACTCATCCGCTGATCACGCAGGAAGCGCTGGCCAAGAGCCATACCGAACAGCTGAAGCTAAGTTTCCTGTTGTTTGATGAGATCGAAAAAGCCAGCGACTCGCTCTGGCAACTATTGCTGGGAATATTGGACAAGGCGACCTTGACGTTAGGCGACAACCGGCGGGTCGACCTCTCGCAAACCATGATTTTCATGACCTCAAATCTTGGCGGCGCTGAGATCACCGAGTTGATGACCGGAGGGATCGGATTCGTTCAACCCATCGACAAACCCGTGCACCGACTTGATGAAAAGGTGGAGCGAGCCGCGATAGAAGCGGCCCGACGCAAGTTCTCTCCGGAGTTCATCAACCGACTCGATAAGCTGGTTGTCTTTCACCCATTAAAGCGGGACGAACTGGATGAAGTATTGGATATCGAACTCGAGCAGGTGCAGAAGCGCGTGTTGGATTCGACAACGCGATCCTTCTTGTTCCGTGTAACCACTGAAGGGCGGCAGTTCCTGCTCCAAGAGGGGACCGATCAGCGGTATGGAGCGCGCCACCTGAAACGCGCCATCGAGCGCTATCTTGTCTGCCCGCTCGCCAGGCTGCTGGCCACCGCACAGGTGCGCGCGGGTGATGTGCTTCTAGTCGATCGTCATCCGGGGGATAAAGGGTTGGCATTCCTGAAGGATACGGAAAAGCGTCCTTCTTACGCGCCGTTTGCAGCTTCCAATTTGAGTCGCCTGACCGCCGCAGAAGCCTGAGGTTAAGGGAATGTCGAGTCTTCGGTCCCAAGGAGCTTATGAACAAGAATTCGCAGCATGAATTCCGATTTAGCAAATGGAAGACGTTCGCGCCGCTTTCAAGCGTTTCCGCAAAGCTGGCGTGCGGACTATACTCCTGTGATTCTAGAAAAGTGGACGGCACGAAATGCTCAATGAACTGAACCGTAGCCAGCTACGAACCAACATTATGATTTGGCTTTTATCCATTTCGTACGATCAATCTCATAATCGGGAGGCTCTATGTCCGCGATAGCACCTACATCGTCGACTACCGTGACGGCGTCGGCTCCGTCACACACGACTGTACCCGAGCGCCCACCGGAGCCCCCCGCCAAGCCAAAATGGTTGAGCTATCTCACGCCCATAGCTGTGCTCCTCCTCGCGGCCGCGTTGATCATCACCCTAACCCGAAATTGGAATGCCTGGGAGGGCGGGCGAATCGATCAGGTAACAGATGATGCCTACGTAAGAGGAGATCTCACTCCGCTGAGCACCAAGGTTCCCGGCATTGTTAGCTCGGTACACGTCTCGGACTATCAGCAAGTGCATAAAGGCGACCTCCTCGTCGAACTGGAAGACAAAGACTACCAGGCCCAGGTTGACCAAGCGAATGCGGCCATCGCGGCAGCACGGGCCGCCATAAACAACAACCTTCGCCAACGCGAATTGCAAGATGCCAAGATTGCCAAAGCGCTGGAGGGAATTGATTTGGCTAAAGCCGAGATTGTTGCCGCTCAGGCCGGAAAGGAAGCTATACAAGCTGGCCTTACCCGTGCCCGCTCGGAACGCAAACGTCAGGAGACTCTCTATGAGAGTCACTCAGCCACTCAACAAAAGCTCGAAGCCGCTGTTGCTGACGAGGACAGCCTCACGGCTCAAATGGCAAGCCGCGATGCCGACATCGCTAAGGCCAAAACCGGTTTGCGCAGCAGCGAACTATCAGCCGAAGCCGAGCGCCTCGGAAAAGCCGTTTTGGTATCCCAGGAAATGCAACTTCAGGCAGACCTGCGCGCTAAGCAGGCGGGCCTGGCTGCTGCTTTGGTGAACCTGGGCTATACCAAAATCTCCTCGCCAGGAGAAGGCACGGTTGGCGAGCGCCAAGTTCGTCCTGGTCAGCTGGTATCTCCCGGAACGCAGGTGATCGCATTTGTGAGCACCATCAAATGGGTGCAGGCGAATTATCGCGAAACCCAACTTACTAACGTGAAAGTTGGCGACCCCGCAGAAATTCGGATCGACAAATACCCCGGCCAAACCATGCAAGGCAAGGTCATCGACATTGCTCCGGCCAGCGGATCGCAGTTTGCGTTGCTGCCGCCGGACAACGCTACCGGCAACTTCACTAAGGTCGTGCAGCGCATTCCAGTAAAGATCGCGCTGGATGATGCCGACCTGGCCGCCAAACTCCAACCCGGTCTTTCTGTACTTGTCACCGTCCGCACGAGGCGATAACCGGACCATTATGGCATCTTCAGCGATCACAACCCGACCACCTACGCCCGCGGAGATTGCGCGTGCCACAGCGGCAGCAATCCCATCGACAATCTCAACCCGACCTCTCGTGGGAATATTGGGCGTACTCATCGGAGCCGGCCTCGTCACACTTACCGGTCGCATGCTTAGCTTGGGACTGACGGACCTGAAGGGTCATTTCGGCATCAGCTATGATGACGGCGCATGGCTCGACAGTGCCTATAACGCTTCGGTCATGTTTATCGGCCCGTTTAGCGTCTACCTCGGAGGTTTACTCGGACCACGCCGCGTCCTTTTGTTGGCAGCCGGCATTTTTGCCGCAACCTGCGCTTTCCTGCCTTTCATACACAGCTATAGCCTTCTGATTGCCGCATTGATTGTCGCAGGGCTGACCTCAGGCACCTTCTATCCGCTCACATTAACCTTTGCCCTTCGCATCGCCCCTGTGCGATTTCTACCTTTTGTACTCGCGTTCTATGCAACGTTCATCGATGGTGCAGTCAATGTCGCCCCGTCACTTTATGGGTGGTATCGCGACCAACTTTCTTGGCACTGGATGTTCTGGGGCTCTGCTCTCATCGCGCCGGTGATGATGATCTGTATCTATTTCGGGATACCGTCGGCTGCTGCTCGAAAGAAGGGTAGTTCTGCGCCTAGCTTTGTCGGGTTCCTATACCTGAGTGCCGGATTGGCTTTGATGCTTGCCGCCCTACAGCAAGGCCAGCGGCTCGACTGGTGGCGCTCCGGCGTATTCAACGCGCTGTTTTGGTCCGGCGCGTTCTTCACACTATGCGCGCTTGTACGACGACTACTCGGTCCCAACGCCCTTGTCGCGCTGCCTTATTTATGGCGATGGAATACTGTCCTGCTTGGAAGTCTGCTCTTCTGGTTTCGGTTTACTCTCACCTTAACCATTATCCTGATTCCGCAGTCGCTGGCTGTCCATGGTTTCGAGGCCGATCAGATCGGGCCGGCCATCATCTGGAGCGCTATACCGCTCCTGCCGATCGGGTTGATGGGGGGTCTTCTACTGCGTAACGGGGTGGATTCTCGGCTGGTCTTCGCAGCCGGACTGACATGCACCGCCCTTGCGGCTTTTTTCTGCGCCCAATACTCCGGTGCCTGGGCCTCAGAAAACTATTATCGCACCGAGCTGCTGACGGGCGTCGGCCAATCGTTCGCTCTCATAGGACTGGTGGGGTGCATCGTCCTCCAGGGCGTTTTCACAGGCGGGTTGTCGAAACCTCAGTGGATTCTGACGTTCTCGGCCTTCTTTCACACCATTCGATTGTTTGGCGGAACTGCGGGAGCCATATTTATGGGCCATTTTCTCGCCGACCGCGAGAAGCTGCACTCAAATCTCTTGGGTCTGCACGTAAGCAGCGGCAGCTGGATTACGGATGCAAATATTCACGCGATGGCCGCGGGACTCTTTGGGAAATCCTCTGGGCTCCCATCGGCTACTGCGGGTGCGGCCGATCTCATCGCCTCCCGGCTGCGCCTTCAGGCTTATTCGTTGAGCCTCATTGACGGCTTTCTGTTGGTCGCCTGGAGTTGCGCCATCGCCCTGGTTCTCGTCGGACTGCTCCGCAAGTCGCCGTTGAGCTACGACGGTCTCGCTGACGTTCAGCAACAATTACCTCGGGAGGAAAAATCATGATCGCACGCCAGACTTATCGCCTTGGATCAAGGCCCGATAAGCATACGTCGACTCCCCGGCGCATCTTCCGATTCACTGCAACCACCGGAGCGCTTTTCCTCTTTGCCATCTCATCTCTAGCAAACGAAGCGCGTCATCTCACCCTCTCGGAAGCGGTTCACCTGGCCGTGGAACAGAACCGCTCGCTCAAAATCGCGCGCCTTAAGGTTCAGGAGAACGAACACCGCAAAGAGGGAGCGCGCTCCGCTTACTTTCCAACTGTAACCAATCAAACGAACGCGCTGCATATCAGCGAACTCCAGGATCTCTCGATTCCACCGGGAGCGTTCGGCGCTGTGGCGGGCATCCCCGTGCCGGCACGCAATACCGCTTTGCCACAGGGCAAGAACACGCTGTTTTCAAGCGGCACGATGGTCGCCCAGCCCTTGACGCAATTGCTTCGCATTCATCAGGAGAATCGCGTCGCCGCTGCGGATGTCGCAACTTCGCGAGACGATTTGAAAAATACCGAGAACGAGATCGCGCTGCAGGTGCACACGCTTTATTACAGTATCCTCGCCGCACAGCTTCAGAAGAAAGCCGCCGAGCAGGAAACGTCTTTCGCTACCGAAAACCTGCGTGAAAATGAAAATGACGTTCACAACGGAAGCGCTCTTCAAGTCGCAACGTTGCAAAGTCGCGCCGAGCTTCTTCAAGGCCAGCAGTCTGTGCTCACAACAGAACTCCAGATCGAAGACTACACAACCCAGATGAACGACCTCCTCGGCCTTCCCCTGAATACAAAATTGGAACTGGACACCGAAGTCGAAAAGAATTTCGAGACGCTGCCAAAAGTCGAGTACGTGAAGGAGGCCTGGGCGCAAAATCCGGAGATCCACGCTGCCGAGCAGGCAGTAGAAAAGGCACGCGCCGGCGTCGCTGCGGCAAAAACCGCTTATATTCCCGACATCACCGCATTTGCGCGCCACAGCTACCAGGATGGCGTGCCGTTCCTGGTGCGAAACTTTGGGACGGTCGGAATCAGCTTGGACTATACGCTGTGGGACTTCGGCAAGCGTCGCGCGACCGTGCGCGAACATTCCACGCAACTGGCCGAGGCGCAGGAGAATCTCGAGCACCTGAAAGAACAAGTCGCCGTTGCCATCGAGCGCAGCTACAACAAGCTCGAGCGGACCAAGAGCATGGTCAACGTCGCGACCCAAGTCGTACAGCTCCGCCAGGAAAGCGAACGCCTGGCGACCAATCAAGCCGCCCAAGGCGTCGTTCTGATTTCCGACGTGAGGCACGCGACGGCCGCGTCCTACGAGGCCAAAGCGGGACTTTTGCAGGCCAACCTTGGATATTTGCTGGCCTGGGCAGAGCTCGAACGCGCCGTCGGTCGAGCGCCGGGACTGGGAACACCATAAACCTCACGTCGAAATTTATGACACTGGGGATAGGAGCAAAGATGATCGCAACTGCACGTATGTTGATTGACGAAAACAGGGGAAACGCAACTATGAGCACAACTCTATATCGTATTGATGAATCCATGGTGCGCAAGCGAGAGCGCGCCGAAGCTTCGTTCCTGGATACGATCGTGGGACGCCGAGGCGGCCTCCGCTCCATTCTCACGGAAGTCGAGGCGGTGGCACCGACGAACGCCACCGTCTTGATCACCGGCGAAACCGGGACCGGCAAGGAAGTTATCGCCCGCGCGATTCACGAGCTCAGCCCGCGCCGTAGCCGGAATCTCGTCAAAGTGAACTGTGCGGCCATGCCTGCCGGTCTTCTCGAAAGTGAGCTTTTCGGGCACGAACGCGGAGCGTTTACCGGAGCGGTCAATTCGCATGTCGGCCGGTTTGCGCTGGCGGACCGAGGCACATTGTTCCTTGATGAAATCGGAGACATGCCATTGGAGCTTCAGCCCAAGCTGCTCCGTGTCCTCCAGGAGCGCGAGTTCGAGGCCGTAGGCAGCACTCGTACCACGCGCGTTGATGTTCGTGTCGTCGCGGCGACCAATCGAGACCTGCGGCAGATGGTCCGTGATGGTGAATTCCGGGAGGATTTGTACTATCGCCTGAATATTTTCCCGGTTTCTCTGCCCCCGCTTCGCGAGAGAAAAACGGATATTCCGGAATTTGTGCGTTACTTCATCGAACAGTTCGCCACCTCCATGGACAAAATGATCGACACTATCCCCGAAGAAACCATGCGCGCCATTGTTCGTCATTCGTGGCCTGGGAACATCCGGGAGCTACAGAACTACGTTGCCCGCGGAGTTATTCTTTCCAATGACGGAGTATTCGAACCGGCGCCACTCGAGAAATACGAGCCGGCACCCATGGAGATTGCGAATCCGACGCTGGAAGATAAAGTCCGGCGGGAGATCCTAGTTGCCTGCCAGCGCGCGAATTGGAAGCTCGGTGGTCCGCGAGGAGCGGCCGCCCGACTCGGTTTAAAGCGCACGACGCTTTTTTACAAGATGAAGCGCATGGGCATCGCGCCACCAGAGGACCATTGGCAAGACTGAATTCTACGAGCCCGCATGCAGCCGAGCGTCTGCGTCGGGGAAGCAATTTTGCCGCTCATTTCGAATACGGTTCACACGTTCCCGATATACGCGCGACTCCCGGCTCCGTATCGTAAATCTGAGCATCGAAATGTTTCGTGCGGCATCACAGTAATTGGAGCAGCCCATGAGAACGCCAAAGTTTTCAGTTGGTATCTTGTCAAGCGATAGGAGCAAGTAGGTGAACCCAGTAAGAGTAGTCGTTGTCGGCGGAGGCTTCGCCGCCGTTCAGTTCGCAAAGACTCTGCGCAGCAAGCTCCGCGCGTCGGAGTGCGACATTCTTCTCTTCAGTCGCGAAAACCACATGGTATTTCATCCGCTCCTCGCGGACGTAGCCGGAGCTTCGATCAATGCGGATGCAGCAGCCGCCCCTTTACGCCAAATGCTTCCCGGCGTCGAGTGCCGGACCGAGCGTGTGCAAAGGATAAATCTTTCTTCCTCAGAAATTGAGTTCGACGATGGCAATGGCACGTTGACGCGCTTGCACTATGACCATGTCGTCATCGCCTGCGGCGCGGAAAGTAATCTCGGCATAATCCCCGGAATGACCGACCACGCCTTCGCCTTCAAAGTCATGCGCGACGCTATCGAACTTCGTCAGCAGATCGTCCGCCAAATGGAATCCGCCGAAGCCACCACGGAACCCAATCTCCGCCGGTGGCATCTCAGCTTCGTCATCGTGGGTGCCGGCTTCAGTGGCGTGGAAGTAGCCGGCGAAATTAATGAACTGGTCCGAAGCAGCACCCGCTTTTATCAAAATTTCCGCAAGGAAGATGTGGTCGTCAGCCTGGTTCATTCCCAGGACCAGATCCTGCCCGAAGTAGCACCCAAGCTCCGCGAATTCGCCCGAAAAAAAATGGAAAAAGCCGGAATCACCATGGTGCTGAATACGCGCGCGGTTGCCGCAACGCATGAGGGTGTCGAACTCAATGATGGACGAATGCTGACTGGCGCTACAGTCGTCTGCACCATTGGCACTGCGATCTCTCCCATTGTGCAAGCTCTCGATGTTCCAAAAGAGCGCGGGCGGATTCGCACCACTCCCGAAATGCGCATTGAAGGACAAACCAACGCCTGGGCTATCGGCGACTGCGCGTACATCATCAACGCCTTCGACAATAAACCCGCTGCACCTACGGGTCAGTTTGCGGAGCGCCAGGGCCGCCAAGCTGCGCTCAATGTCGTTCGCATTTTGAAAGCCGAGCCCACGCAACCCTTCCACTTCAAAGCGCTGGGTCAGCTCTGCTCCATCGGTGGCTATCAGGCTGTCGCGGAAATGCTCGGCGTGCACATCTCCGGCTTCGTCGCGTGGTTACTCTGGCGCGGTGTTTACCTCTTCAAACTTCCCACGTGGTCTCGCCGGATCAAGGTCGGTCTTGACTGGTCGTGGGACGTCCTCTTCCCGCGCGATCTCGGCTTCCTGAACACGGACACAACACAACAAGCCACTCACGCGTATTACCGGCCCGGCGATTTCATTCACCGACAGGGAGAACCTGCGCGCGTCTTCAGCATCATTGAAGAGGGCCAAGTCGAGGTTCTGCAAAAAGATTCACAAACTTCGGACACAAAACTTCTAGCCGTCCTGAGCAAGGGTGACTTCTTCGGCGAAGGCGCACTCTTAGGAAACCGCCCCCACGAAACGAGCATCCGCGCTCGCACCGCCGTCCGTCTCCGTCAAGTCGGCAGCACGCTTTTCTCAGAACTTGCGGGTTCCTTCGCGCCGCTTCGCGACCTGCTCGCGAAAGCCGTCACTCACCGCTCCGGCGATTTTTGGCGTCGTCTACCGATCGGCAAGTCCATCCTGGAAGGGGAATCGCTCGCGTCCCTTGTCGATCCGCTTCCCGCCCATCTCCTCAGTAAAGAAACCAAGTACGCGGACGCGATAAAGGCTCTCAATGAAAGTGCTACCGGTCATCTTTTAGTTGTTGACGAGAAGCAATACCTGTGGGGGACTCTGGATCGTGACGATCTGTATCAAATTATCGCCCGCATCGCGCTCACTCCGGCAGATGGGCGCGAAAACGTCAGCGAGCGTAAGCTAGCTGACCTTCTATCTGCGAATCCCATCTATGTGGCTCTCGAGGATTCCCTGGTTGCCGCGTCCGCGACCATGCTCGATCACGGCATTTCCTGGTTGCCCGTCGTCAAAAGCAAGGACGATCCTCGCCCCGTGGGTCGCCTCCGAGCCGATAGGATCGGTCGCCGCCTGATCGAAAAAATGGCACAAGTGGAGCCACCTAAAGCACAAGTGGCCAGCTAATTCGCCGACGGCCGAATCAAGATTCTCATGATCGAACTCGCTCCCTCGATTCTCTCTGCTGACTTCGCACGGCTCGGCGAAGATGCCCAAGCCGCCGTCGCGGGCGGAGCCACTGTTCTCCACGTTGACATCATGGACGGCCATTTCGTTCCTAATCTTACAATCGGCCCGCCCGTGGTCGCCTCTCTTCGCAAAGTCACGCGGGTCGCGCTCGATTGTCACCTGATGATCGAACGGCCCGACGAATTCATCCCGGCATTCGTGGAAACCGGCGCCAATTGGATTTCTGTGCACCAAGAAGCTTGCGTCCATCTCGATCGCACGCTCCGTCTAATCGCCTCCCTTGGATGCAAACCGGGCGTAGTAATAAACCCCGCTACCCCAGTCCACACCCTCGATGAGGTTCTTCCTCTGGTTCATCATGTTCTGGTAATGAGCGTGAATCCTGGTTTTGGCGGTCAATCCTTCATTCCTTCGTCCCTAAAAAAGATTGCGCTCCTCTCGCAAATCCGACAGTCTCGCGGGCTCGATTTTCGCATTGCAGTGGACGGCGGAGTCCATCACGACACAATCGCGAACATCGTGTACGCTGGCGCCGAGATCCTAGTAGCGGGCAGCGCCGTCTTTGAGCACGGCAGGCCTCGCGAAAACGCCAGCCGGCTCCTTGAATCCGCCCGCGCCGCTGCAAACGAACCTGTGCAAGATCTCTCGTCTCAGCCAATGTGAAGCGTCAGTGATTCCACTAACGCCTTCATCCCGTTCCACGTAATCTGCACTCCGATACAAACCAGGAGAAATGACGACAGTTGTACGATTACCGTCATCGCCGTCGCTCCCAAGAATCGCGCCAGGCGGTCAGCAAATGCGTAGCACAAGAAAATACTGATCGCGATCAACACACAACCCACTAGTGCCGCCACGATAGTCAAGGGATGCAGCGCGTGACTGTGGGCAGCATTCGCTCCCAGCGTAATCGCCACGGAAATGGATCCGGGTCCCACGGTTAAGGGCATTGTCAAAGGATAGAACGCTTTGCGGAAAGTGTCCTGCGGCTGCACCGTTCTGTGCACGTCGTGTTTTTCATCGTCCTTTTGCCTCAACAACGTCCATCCCGTCGCGACGACGATCAATCCTCCACCAACCTGCACCACCGGCAACGAAATCCCGAAGAACGCCAGAATGTAAGTCCCAATAAAATACGATCCCACCAGCAGGGCGAAACTGTTCATGGCAATTCGCCATGACAATGCTTTTCGCGCCTCCGGCGCGTACTCTCCGGTTAGCGCCAGGAAGAAGGGGCTGCCCCCAAGCGGATCCACAATGGGAAAGAGCGCGGTCAAAACCAGGAATAAACTCTTTGCCGCTTCGAGCATTCGCTCCACTGGCTACCGCCTAAGATTTCTTCATACAACAACTTATAGTTTTGTTTAGAAGCGCGACTTCTCTCTCCGGGCACCGCCGATTCCGCTGGTCACGTCAGCGAAGCGGTACAACGCCATGTAGCGGGCAGGACCCGCAAGGAAACCAGCTACCACTGGGGCCGCGCCGAGTGCACCAAAACCGGCCGTCGTTCAACTCGGATCGTTAGCCACTTTCTCCCGCCTCATTCCGAGTCGCTATAGAATTAACCCCTGTAGTTTGTTTCGCTTACGTCTTGGCATACCGTGCGCTGTTCGGCTTCGATCCGCTTAGCCCGTAGAACAATATATAAAGGTAGCAAATCACCGGAAGAATGAAAGCGTGGTGCAGTCCCACTCGATCAGCAATGACCCCCTGAATGACGGGAAGGATTGCGCCACCCACAATAGCCATGTTTAGGACGCCGGATCCGTTGCCCGTTAGTGGACCGAGCTCGGCCACTGCCAGACTGAAGATGGTCGGAAACATGATCGAGTTGAAAAGTCCGACCGCGAGAATCGTCCACATCGCGGTATGGCCCCCCAGAATCATGGAAAGACTGATCAGGGCCGTTGCACACAGCGCGCACAAAGCCAGGAGATACCCAGCCTTCATACGCCCCAGAAGGGGCGCCCCAAGAAAGCGACCGGCCATCGAGCCAGCCCAATAAAACGAAACAAATCCCGCGGCGGTCTTCGCCGAGAGACCCGCAATTTCGGGCAAGCCGAAATAATTCACCAAGAAACTTCCGATGGAAACCTCCGCTCCGACATAGGCGAAAATTCCAACGACACCTAATATCAGATTGCGATGTTTCCAAATCGAATCGCTGCTCTTCTCTCCGGGAAGGTCTTTCGCAGTTTCGATTTTGGGAAGTTTGAAGATGCCGATTATGACCGCCAACAGCACCAGAGCGATGCTGATCACCGTGTATGGCATCTTCACGGAGGCCGCTTCTTGCACGCGGTACGCATGCAACGCCTGCGGCGCCAGCTGCCTTATCTGTTCGACCGCCAACGGCGCAGCGCTAAGGATCAGCAGCCCTCCGATTTTTGGGGCGATGGTCGTACCAAGCGAGTTGAATGCTTGCGTCAGATCCAGGCGACTCGATGCCGTTTCGGGACTGCCGAGCAAGTCAACGTAGGGATTCGCCGACACCTGAAGACCGGTGATTCCTGTTGCAAGGACGAGCAACGCCGTCAAGAACAGCGGATAGGAAACAGCGGAAGCAGCAGGCACGAACAGCAACGCTCCGACAGCCATGGTTAGCAGGCCAACCACCATGGTCCTTTGGTAGCCGATCGCATTCACTATCTTCGACCAGGGCACAGAAAACAAAAAATAGGCCGAGAAGAACGCGAACTGAACTAGCATGACTTGCGTAAAACTCAGGTCGAAAATTGACTTTAGGTGGGGCACCAGAATGTCGTTCAAGCAAGTGAGAAATCCCCACATGAAGAATAGCGTGGTAACAATGGCCAGCGGCCGTCGATAATTTTGCGTCACCGAAATAGTTGGCGCGCTGGCTGCCGGTTGCGAACTGGTGGTCACTTCTCGAGTTGCCATGGCTCCTCACCTCATCTTCCGAATCGCTATCTGTACAACCGCGCGATGGCGTTCGCTCCATCTCGCGCGCTTCTCACCCTGATTTCCTAGAAACCGCGGTCTACCACCACGTTTCCGCCTGCACCCCGTACGTGAAACCGTTGGTTCGGTCCTCGAATGGAACTCCTCCAACCACGCCGCGGAAGCCGTTCGACCAATTTGCGTAAGTCAGAAATACACGCAGCACAGGCCGACTGAAAAACTTGCGACCCGCACCGATTTGTGGCGCGATGGTGAACTTACGCAGCCAACCGTCGAACTGAGTGTCCCCGTTTTGCGTCGTGACAAAGCCCTCGGTGTGGTCAAATCCGGCCTCGAACGCCAGGGACAGATACTTGGTGAAGAACACTTCGGGTCTCACACCGAACGATGCCCAGTCATTGAATCCGTGGCCCGGTAGTCCGTCGCGCTTTCGCTGAAAAATAAAAATCGGCATAATCGCAAATCGGTCGTTGGGCTGAACGAGCAGGTGTTCCGCGATCAACAGTCTCTCGGAGCTCTTTATGAAGGGATCAGGATTATCGATCGACGTGCTGAAATTGCTCGCAGCGCCCTTCCCATATTGAATGGAAAACGCGTGGTAACCGCCGTGCCATTCCAGGCGTTGGTGGCGCAATCCGAATGCGTAGCCGTTGGCGGTCGGAATTACTGTGCCGGTCGGCGTAGTGCCGCCCCTCGCGTTCGCAAAATCGAACCAAAGAGCGTAAAGCCCAAACGGCCCTTTGAGATCGTAGAGGCGGACATCGATGTTGTTTTTCGCGTAGTTCCCGTTTTGCGTGACGATGTCGGGCCTCGCGCCCGCCAGAAACGCCACCGACATTTTACCGATGCGAAGATCCCAGTCCTCGACGCCCGCTCCGTAGCCACTCATGTCCAAGGGATAGAAGTCGTTAATCTCGATGTGCTGGCGGCGGTAATATCGCTCGCCAGCCCAGAACTTCGCGTTGGGCTGGAACTCCAGAATATTCCCGGCCCGCACAAATGCTTCCCGCAAGCGGAACTGGTCATTTCCCGTGTTCCCGGGAAAGTTCGCGTAACTCGCCGCGTCCGCAGTGTTCGCCTCGATCATAACTTCCGTTTTCAGCCACGCCTTGTCGCCATTGTGTTCAGGGTTCAGCCAGTTGTTCACGAAGATGAATTCTCCGTACGTCTCCGCTTCATTCCCAAGGCGATATTTGGCGTCGGCTCCGGGAGCCTGAAATGCGACTTGCGCCCCGCCCTTGCTGTTAAGGCCATAGCCGGACCGGAAATATCCGTGGAACTCGAAGGCTCCCAACTGCTGCTGAAGCTCGGAGATCTTCGATTCCGCTTCATTGAGCAAGTCATACGTCGGTTCGGAAGGTAACTGTCCCTGATACTTGGCCCCGACTTGATCGGACTGTCCGAGAGCCGCTTTTTGAGCTGCTTGCTCGGCGGCCAACTCGACCGAAGAGATGGTCCCTGCCTTTGGTTTTTCGCTGTTGGCTTTCTGTTCAGCGATTTGTTGTTCCAGGGCTGAAATGCGTTGCTGCATCTCGCGCGTCGTTTGCTCGTACTGCCGCTTGAGCTGCTCTACTTGTTTCTGCAGATCGTCGGGTTGCTGTGCCGCGGACGTTAAGGCCGCCGCAGCTAACGCTCCGCCGAGCCAGAGCACGCGCTTCAGAAGGTGTAGACTGGGCATTTCTTCAAACTTTCGCCGCCCGCGTGTTCAACACGAATTTCTCGATCGCGTTGGCGAACCCTTCCTCCTCGTTCGAAGTAGTGACGTAGGTAGCCGACGCCTGAACTTCGGGGCTGGCGTTCCCCATCGCGATGCTCACGCCGCTTTTCTTGAACATCAGAACGTCGTTGGGCATGTCTCCGAGAGTCGCGATTTCCGCAGCCGGAATGTTGAGCAGCCTCGAAATCGAGAGCACGACCTCGCCTTTATTGGCTTGCGGATGTGTCACGTCCAGGTAGTAGGGCTGCGATCGTGCCGCGGAAATGTGTGCGCCGCCGGCTTGCTGCACATCGCTCTCGCATTTGGCCACACGTTCGAAATCGTCGCTCACGCCGACGATTTTGGCGACACGGCCGAGAAGGCCGGCAAAAGATTTGACCACGGTGGGGGGAAATTTTACCGTCCACTGCTCGCGTGCAACGTGAGCTGCATTCGAGTCACGTACGAACCATTCCGTGTCCGTGTATACCCAAATGTCCAAACCATGATTCTCAATGGCCTCGATCACTTTTTCCGGCACTCCCGCTGGTAGAAACTTCTGGTCCACCACCGTTTTGAGATCGGGCTTAATCAAAACGCCGCCATTGAACGCAGCCAGCGGTTGCGTGAGTTTCAGCGGATCGATGAGCATGGCCATGCCGCGGGGAGGCCGTCCACTCGTGACGCTGAATTGAATTCCGGCTTCGCGGAGGCGCTGGACGGCTTCGGCCGCACGCTTGGTCAGGATCTTTTCTTGCGTAACGAGCGTTCCGTCGACGTCTGCGATTACCATTTTGATTGGCTGTGTCGCCTTACCATTTTTCGATGCCATGTTTAACCTCGCCCTTTGCATTTCGTTCGTTGACCGCCGAGCTGAAGCGCGGTCGCTATGGATCCACCGTGTGGCCATCGCTTTATTGCTACTCCCGACTGCAATCGCGCCCTAACGCGAAGCTTATTGCTCTTGGTAATTCCACAATAGGCCGCCGTCTACGAAAAAGGTTGACCCAGTGATGTAGTCGGATTCGGCGGACGCTAAGAAGCTGGCTATGCCGGCTACGTCTTCTGGTTTGCCGAGCCTGCCGAGCGGGATATTTTCGAGCAGCTCTTTGAGTTTCACCGGATCATTCAGGAGTTTTGTGTTGATCGGTGTCTCGATGGCCCCGGGCGCGATTGAGTTGATGGTGATCTTGTCGGGGGCCAGTTCGATGGCGAGGTTTCGCGTCAGCATCTTAATTCCGCCTTTGCTCGCGCAATAAGAGGAAAAATGCGGGAACGGGAGTTCCTCGTGGACCGAACTGATATTGATGATTTTCCCCGGCCGATTCGCTTGACGAAGGTGACGCACGACAGCCTGCGTTACGAAAAACATTCCCTTTAGGTTGACGTTCAGGACGGCGTCGAAATCTTCTTCCGTCACATCCCAGAAGTCCGCTCGTTTCTCCAAACCCGCGTTGTTGATGAGGATATCGACCTTTCCAAGAGCCGCGACGGCCTCTTCGATAAATCGTTGTCCGTCAGAGACCTTTCCGACGTCGGCTTGAAACGCAGCAGCTCGCTGCTTCGCAGCTGTAATTCGGCCCACTACTTCGTTCGCCCCCTCCTTGTTCTTGCGATAGCAGATCGCCACGTCCGCACCCTCGCTTGCGAGGCGCTCCGCGATGGCGCGGCCAATCCCCTGATCGCCGCCCGTTACGACGGCTACCTTTCCCTTCAACCGATTTGACAATACTCCTCCTAACGGGCCTCGCCCTTGTGGGAAGGAACCCTCTCGCAGATTTCGTCTACTGCTAAGCTCGTCAGGCGACCGTGACTTCAGGACTCAAATAGACGTCCTGAATCGTATTTAGCAGCTGAATCCCGTCCTGCAGGGGCCGTTGAAACGCCTTGCGCCCAGAAATCAGCCCGGTGCCACCTGCCCGTTTGTTGATCACCGCTGTAACGACGGCTTCCTCAAAATCGTTCGCGCCGGAGGCTCCGCCGCTGTTGATCAGACCGGCCCGCCCCATGAAGCAGTTGGCTACCTGGTAGCGGCAAAGATCGATGGGGTGATCGCTGGCAAGGTCGGTGTAAATACGCTTGTCGAACTTGCCGTAACTGGAATCGCCCATGTTAAGGGCTTGATAGCCGCCATTGTTCTGCGCAAGCTTTTGCTTGATGATGTCGGCTTCGATGGTGACGCCCAGGTGATTTGCCTGGCCGGTTAGATCCGCCGAGAGGTGATAGTCTTTGTCCTTCTTGAATGCGCTGTTGCGCATGTAGCACCACAGAATCGTGCCCATGCCCAGTTCATGCGCATGTGCGAAGGCCCTGCTGACCTCGACAATTTGGCGGTCACTCTGCTCTGACCCGAAGTAGATGGTCGCCCCTACCGCCGCCGCGCCCATGTCGTACGCTACCTTCACCGTGGAGAAAAAAACCTGGTCGAACTTATTAGGGTAGGTTAGTAATTCGTTGTGATTTAGTTTCATGATAAAGGGGATTTTGTGCGCATACTTGCGTGCGACCGCGCCAAGGACGCCGCACGTTGTCGCCACGGCGTTGCATCCACCTTCGATGGCCAGCTTTACGATGTTTTCCGCGTCGAAGTAATCAGGGTTTTTTGCGAAGCTTGCCCCCGCGGAGTGCTCAATGCCCTGGTCGACGGGAAGTATCGAGAGATAGCCCGTCTTACCGAGGCGCCCGTGTTCATAGATCCGCTGCAGATTGGTCAGAACACGAATGTTCCGATCGGACCCGGCCCAAACGCGGTCGATAAAATCTGGGCCGGGAAGGTGGAGCCGCTCCTTGGAAATTTTGGGCGAATGAAATTCGAGTAAGGCCTGGGCTTTCGCACCCAGGTGAGTTTCAACGGTAGTGCGTGCACCGGTAGCCATAGTTTTCTCCTAGACTGCGCCTTTCGCTTGTGGAACGAGCATGCTGGCCGCTGATGGATCAACGAGCCACAACACTTTCCCCAGCTTCGGCCGGATCAACTGCGCGGGGAGTTGCTCTGGTTCGTACGGTCCTTCAAGCACCGCCTTTAGCGCAGGCGCCTTTTCCTCGCCGTGCACCATGAAGATGACCCGTGTCGCATTGTTCAAGACCGGCGGCGCGAGGGTGATGCGATCTGTGTAGAGTTTGCCCACCCAGTTGCTGACCACCAGTCGACGTTCTTCCTTCAATGCTTTTGTGCCGGGAAAGAGAGAAGCGGTGTGCCCCTCCGGGCCCATGCCCAGGAGCACGAGATCGAAACGAGGCAACTGGTCTGAAGTCAATCCGAAACTCGCGCGCAAATCGTCTTCGTATTGCACCGCGGCTTCCATGGCATTTCCCTTCTCAGCCTTGATGCGATGCACTTGCTTCGGATCAATTGGGGCTTTGGCGAACATCGCTTCCTGGGCCATGCGAAAGTTGCTCTCCGCGTGGTCGGGCGGTACGTTCCGTTCATCGCCGAAGAAAAACTGGATCTTGCTCCAGGGTACCTTCGCCTGCAGCAACGGGTTGCTCGCGAGTAAGCCGTAGAGTGCTTTCGGTGTAGCCCCCCCGGCGAGTGCGATCCTAAACGAGCCCTTTTCGCGGACGCTTTCGCCTACTGCTTCAAGAAATTCCGCGGCTGCCGTCTGTGCAATGCTATTGGCATCGGCCAAAATTCTGACTTCTCGATTGTTCGCCATGGTCTACTTCACTCCTGCGGTCGCCCGCGCCAAGGATTCCGGGAGCTCGGTTGGAGCAGGCGGTGTGTGCTCTTCCCCAATAGTTCGCCAGGTACGCCCATCGCGAGCCAGCAATTCGTCAGCTTCTGTGGGCCCCCAGGTTCCCGCGGCGTAGTTGGGAAACCGCTCGGCGGGCGTTGACTTCCACGCATCCAGGACGGGCTGAATCACCCTCCAACCCGCTTCGACCATGTCCGCGCGCTGGAATAAGGTAGCGTCACCGATCATGCAGTCGTACAAAAGGCGCTCATATCCCGTGCTATGGGAACGGCCGAAGTCCCTCGCATAATCAAACTCCATATTCACCAGCCCCAGCTGCATGACCGGGCCGGGGACCTTGGCGCCAAAGCGCAGGGAAATCCCCTCGTCGGGTTGAATGTGGATGACGAGGCGATTGGTTTGTAGGTCGGCGATCTTCGTCTTCCGAAACAGTACGAATGGTGAGCGTCGAAACTGAATGGCAATTTCTGTGGTGCGACGCGGCAAACGCTTTCCAGTCCGCAAATAAAACGGAACGCCGGCCCAGCGCCAGTTGTCGATCTGCAGCTTCAAGGCAACATAGGTCTCGGTGTTGGATGTAGGAGAGACCTTGGGTTCGTTGCGATAACCAAGCAATCGCTCCTTTCCGGCTACACTGTCGCCGTACTGTCCACGAACCGCAACGCCGGCTACGTCTTCTGGGTTGGGAACTTGAACGGCGTGGAGGATTTCAGCCTGCTTGTCTCGCACCGCGTCGGCATCGAATGAGATAGGTGGCTCCATGGCTGTGAGCGAAAGCAGTTGAAAGAGATGATTCGGAACCATGTCGCGCAAAGCGCCGGCGGTCTCATAAAAACCGCCACGCTGTTCGACTCCAACCGTTTCTGCGGCTGTAATTTGCACGTTGTCAATGAAGTTGCGGTTCCACAAAGGCTCCGCGATGGCATTCGCGAACCGGAAGACCATGAGGTTTTGCACGGTCTCCTTGCCCAAGTAGTGGTCGATCCGGTAGATCTGTTGTTCATCGAGAATTTTCTTGAGTTCGCGGTTCAGCTCTTTCGCGGAATCGAGATCTCTTCCGAACGGCTTCTCCACAATGACCCTGGTCCACTTGCCCTCGCCCTCCTGCGTGAGTCCGGCCTGGCCCAATTGCTTCGCCACTGGAGCGAAGAACTTGGGAGACACGGCCAGATAGAAGAAGCGGTTCCCTTGCGTGGAATGAGTTTTTTCCACTGCTGCCATCTGCAGTTTTAGCTTTTCGTAAGCGGCCGAATCCTGGAAGTCTCCCTGGACGTAGTAGATCCGCT
Source organism: uncultured Acidobacteriota bacterium (assembly GCA_963732135.1). Classification (GTDB taxonomy): domain Bacteria; phylum Acidobacteriota; class Terriglobia; order Acidiferrales; family UBA7541; genus Acidiferrum. The sequence goes on along the minus strand of CAVSYC010000003.1, from coordinate 428,993 downwards.
CCAGGAACCAATCCCAGAGCTTGTTATCGACGGGTTCAGGCGCGAACTCTTTGATGTCCTTGCTGAGCTGCGCTCGGAAGGCTTCCGTTGTCAGGGAATCGTAGGAGAAGCCAATCACCGCAAACTCGGGAGAGAGGAGTCGGCCTTTGGCCAGATTGCACAGCGCCGGAATCAGCTTGCGTTTTGTGAGATCACCGCTGGCGCCGAAAATCACCATAACGCAGGGGCTTGCCTGCTGCCCCTGTTCGTGCAGATTATCTGTCATAATTCACCCGATCCGTATTTTGATTGCCATCTGGTCTTTTACTTGGCGCTCGCCGCCTTCTCCAGGTGCCCGCCAAATTGAAACCGCATGGCGGACAGAAGCTTGTCTGCAAAATCATCTTCCCCGCGAGAGACAAACCGTTGAAAAAGTGATGCCGTTAGGACGGGTGCCGGTGCTGTGGATTCGATGGCTGCAAGGATGGTCCATCGCCCTTCGCCGGAATCCGAAACTCTCCCCGAGAATCTTTCGAGGGACGGCTGTTCCAACAAGGAAATGGCGGTTAAATCGAGCAGCCAGCTGGCCACGACACTGCCTCTCCGCCACACTTCGGTCACATCTGCAAGAGGAAAGTCATACCGATAGTTCTCGGGATTGCGGAGTGGCGTTGTCTCAGCATCGACTTCGCGAGCTCCGCTTCCAGCGTTAGCGTGCTTCAGAATGTTGAGTCCCTCCGCATAGGCGGCCATCAAGGCGTACTCGATGCCGTTGTGAACCATTTTCACGAAGTGCCCAGCGCCCGATGGGCCGCAATGCAGGTAGCCCTCTTCTGCAGTTCCCGGGACTTTCTCGCGACCGGGTGTGCGCGGAATATCACCGCGCCCAGGCGCAAGAGACTTGAAGATCGGATCGAGATGCTCGACGATTTGCTTCTCACCGCCGATCATCTGGCAATAACCGCGCTCAAGACCCCAGACGCCGCCGCTCGTCCCTACGTCGACGTAGTGCAACGATTTCGCGCCGAGTTCTTTCGCGCGGCGGATGTCATCGATGTAGTAGGAGTTGCCGCCGTCGATCACGATGTCGCCAGGTTCGAGCTTTCCGGCCAGTTCCTTCAGCGTGGCGTCCACTACGGCCGCCGGCACCATCAGCCACACGGCGCGCGGCCTCTGCAGCTTTTTCACCAAGTCATCCAGTGAAGTGGCGGCAGTCGCGCCATCGCGGGCGACTTGATTTACAGATTCTGCACTGCGGTCAAAAGCCACACACTGGTGACCGGCTCGTTGCAGCCGTCGCACCATGTTGGCCCCCATTCTTCCCAGCCCGATCATTCCGAGTTGCATTGATATTTCTCCTATCCGCTTCTGCGCTTTCGAATCGCTCCCTGCTTTATGCGAGTGCCTGGCTAACAGCCGCTTGTAACGTTGCGAGTCCCGCCTTCACATCGTTGCCGAGATGCACGCGGAGGGCGCGTCTCCCGCGTTCGGCGAGAACCGTGAAATCGCCGCGGGCTTGTGCTGCTTTGACGATGCCGAAGGTGTACTTTTGATCTGGAACGGGAAGATCGACGGCGTTGTCACAGGTGATCTGCAGGAAGACACCGGAATTGGGTCCGCCTTTGTAGGCTTGACCGGTGGAATGCAGAAAACGTGGACCAAATCCAAGAACCGTCGCGACCTTCTTCTTGTCCCTCACGCTGTGGCGAATGGCCTGTAGTGCAGCTTCGTTCTGGGGATTCATGGTGATGTAGCCGAGCAGAGCGAAATAGTCTCCCTGGCCAGCGCGCGCTAAGTGAGTTTTCAGGATCTCGGCAAGCGATTTTCCCTGCTTGAGGGCGTCCGCATTTTTTGCGTCAGCGTAGAGCTTCACACCGTCGCCTTCGAAAAACGGTTCTTCCGCAGGCAACTTGCCGGTTGCTTCGTATTCGCTCGTGAGCTTTCGGGTTGCCACCTTACTTGCTTCCACGTCAGGTTGATTGAAGGCGTTTATCCCGATGATCGAACCCGCCACGGCCGTCGCAATTTCCCAGCGGAAAAATTCTTCGCCGATGGCATCGGGACCTTGCACGGTGATGCGCACTACCGGGTGGCCTGCTTTCTCGAGTGCTGCGACGGCGGCGTCTTGTGATTGGTCGGGTGCCGATTCGAGGCGGAGGTAGGCGAATACGCGATCCCCGCCGTAGTTGTCGGGATCGGCCACGCTTTCGCGATCCACCGGAATGATTCCTTTGCCGCTTTTTCCCGTGGATTCGGCAAGGAGCTGCTCGAGCCAGGCTCCGAGATCCGAAATACCGGGAGACGCAATGATGGTCAGTTTGTCGCGTCCGCTGTTGGCTGCAGTTCCGAGGATCGCGCCCAGGACCACGCCGGGATTCTCCGTTGCCGGTACGGTGGCGCCGCAGGAATGAACCATTTCCTCCGTGCGGTTCAGGAACTCCACGACGTCGATCCCCATGACTGCGGCCGGGACCATACCGAAGTTCGACAGTGCGGAATAACGTCCGCCGATGCTGGGTACGCCGGCAAAGATGTGACGGAACTTGTCGTTCTCGGCCACATGCTGCATCTTCGAACCCGGATCGGTAACCGCAATGAAGCGATTCCCTGCTTCCTTTTCACCGACGACTTCCTTGACCCGTGTGAAGAAATATTGTTTGTAAATGTTGGGCTCAAGCGTGCCGCCGGATTTGCTGGACACGATGAACAGCGTGCTGTTCAGATCGATCTTGGCTTCGATGGCTTTGATCTGCGCTGGATCGGTGGAGTCGAGGACATGCAGTTCGGGAAATCCTTCGATCTTTCCAAAAGTAAGCCGCAGAACTTCCGGGCAAAGGCTCGACCCTCCCATGCCGAGCAGAAGGGCGTGCTTGAATCTGGCTTGCTTTACTTCGGCGGCAAGCGAAGTCAGAGCGGCGCTGTGCGCTACTTGGTCATCGGTGATGCCAAGCCAGCCGAGCCAATGATTCTCGTCGGATCCAGACCAGAGCGAGGCGTCCGCTCGCCACAAACGCCGCACTTTGTCGTTCTTCGCCCAATCTGCGAGCGCGCTATCTACGGCGGCCGACAGTTTCGCCGGGAGCGTGTAGGAAACCGAATTGATCTTCGCCGCGGATTCCCGATTTTTCCGCGATCCCGTGGCTTTCAGGAGCTGCGCGAACGCGTCCACGAACTGACGCAGGCCCTCGTCCAAAAGCGTGCTTGTCACGGCCTTCATCGAGATGCCGGCACGCTCCACCGATTCCATGGTGTCCGCCGCGTTCTCCAGGTCTTCGGTCAGGCTCATGCGAAGCCTGCCGTGTTCCCGGAATGCATTGAAAGTCGCAGGAGGAATCGTGTTCACCGTCGAAGGGCCGATCAGCTCCTCCACATAGACCACATCCCGATAAGCAGCGTTTTTTGTACTGGTGCTCGCCCACAGCAGCCGCTGGGGCTGCGCTCCTTTCTTGGCCAGGGCTGCCCAAGCCTCTCCCGAATACAATTCGCTGAATCGGTGATAAGCGAGCTTGGCATTGGCAATTGCGACTTTCCCGAGCAGACCGCTTAATCGGGCGCGCTGGATCGGATCGGTCGTTGTTTTCAGTTGGCTGGTGATTTGCGCGTCGAGCTTGGAGTCAATGCGACTCACGAAGAAACTGGCGACACTGGCGATGCGGCTCACGTCGGCGCCGCTGGCTGCACGCACGGTCAGACCTTCGAGGTAAGCGTTTGCGACCTGTTCGTAAACGTCGCGCGAAAAAAGGAGGGTGACGTTGACGTTGATTCCTTCGCTGATCAGCTGGCGGATTGCGTGAATGCCCTCGGGCGTGGCCGGAACCTTGACCATGAGATTTTCACGATCCACTATTTTCCAGAGCCGCCGCGCTTCCTGTAGCGTCCCGGCCGTATCATTCGCCAGCAACGGCGACACCTCGAGGCTCACGTAGCCATCGTGGCGTTTGCTTTCGTCATATACGTGGCGCAGTATATCTGCCACATCCTGAACGTCTTTGACCGCGATTTTTTCGTAGAGACCCTTGGCATCCAGGCCGGCCGATTCCTTGCTCTCGATCACCGACTCATAATCGGTACTGCCTACGATTGCTTTCTCGAAGATCGCTGGATTCGAAGTAACGCCACGTAAGCCGTCTTCCACAACCAGGCGCTTCAGTTCTCCACTGGTGATCAAGCTCCGGCGGATATAATCCAGCCAAACGGACTGCCCAAAATCAGAGAGCCCTCTCAGCGGATTTTTTTCTTTTGGAATGCTCAGTGCTGCGGTCGTCATTTTGCTGGCTACCTTTCTGTATCTTGCTAGTCTCTGCGCTAAATTCCTCAGCCGGCGTGCGCCGGGCTCTTCAACGATTCCACACCGCATTTCGCTTCAATGGCTTCAATTTTGGCTAAACGACGAAGGTGCCGTTCCTCCTGTGACTGCTTAGCACTCACAAATGCGCCAACAAGCTCACGCGCCAGCGCTTCGCCAATCACGCGACCTCCCAGGACCAGAACATTCATATGATCGTGCTCGACGCCCTGGTGCGCCGAGTACGTGTCGTGGCAAAGGCCGGCCCGAATACCTCGAAACTTGTTCGCGGCCACTGAGGCTCCGACACCGCTTCCGCATACCAGGACGGCGCGCTCCACGCGCTTGCCGAGAACCGCCGTGGCAACGGCTTCCGCAAAATCCGGATAGTCGACCGGCGTCGTGTCGCACGTGCCAAGATCTTCCACGGTGTGTCCTAAGCTGCCAAGATATTCGGCAATCTTTCCCTTAAGGGAGAATCCGGCGTGGTCGGAAGCTACGGCGATGCGCATGGTCATTTCACCTGTGCAAGCTGCGCCTTGGCGGCTTCCAAGACATGACTGGTAGTGAATCCGAATTCCTTTTGCAGCACCTTCAGCGGCGCCGAGGCTCCGAAGGTCTTCATTCCGAGAATCGCTCCGTCGATTCCCGTGTACCGGCACCATCCGAACGTGGATGCTTGCTCAACCGCTACGCGGGCCTTGACCGTTGGAGGCAAAACGGTGCGGCGGTATTCTTCGCTTTGCCGTTCGAACAATTCCCACGATGGCATGCTCACAACGCGGGCGCGCACTCCCTGTCGGGTCAGCTCCTCATACGCTTCTACACACAGGGAGACTTCACTCCCGGTTGCCATGAGCAGTACCTCAGGCTTGCCGTCCTCTGCATCCGCGAGAACATAGGCACCTTTCGACAGGCCACTCGCCGCAGCGAAGCGCTTTCGGTCAAAAGTGGGCAGATTTTGTCGCGTCAGGATTAACGCGACCGGCTGTCGCGGCATGGCAAGAATCGTTCTCCAAGCTTCCGCAACCTCATTGGCATCGCAGGGCCTCAGCACCACCAGGTTCGGAATGGCGCGGAGTGAAATCAGATGTTCGATGGGCTGATGCGTAGGGCCATCTTCGCCGACACCGATGGAATCGTGCGTGAAAACGTGGATCACGGGAATTTCCATCAACGCGCTGAGCCGGATCGCACCTCGCCCGTAGTCGCTAAAAATCAAGAACCCCGAGCCGAAGGGCCGCAGCTTTGACAGCGCGAGACCGTTGAGAATCGCACCCATCGAGTGCTCCCGGATCCCAAAGTGCAAATTGCGGCCGGATCGGCTGTCGGCCTGAAAATCACCCGCGCTCGGGAACGTCAGTCGCGTCTTGGTGGACGGAGTAAGGTCCGCGGAGCCACCGATCATCCAGGGAAGATTCGGCGCGATGGCATTGAGGACTTTGGCAGAGGCGTCGCGTCCGGATACTCCCTTGCTATCAGGCGGAAAAACAGGAACGTCCTTCGCCCAGTCCACCGGCAGCTCGCGTTTTTGAATTCGATCGAGCTCTGCGGCAAGTTCGGGAAATTGTTTCCGGTACTCGGCGAACTGTTTCTCCCACTGTTCGCGCGCTTCGCCGCCCCTCCGCCCAATCCCGGACTCGAGGTGCTCGTATACACCGGTGGGAACCAGGAACTTGGCGTCGGGCGGCCAGCCGTACGCCTGCTTCACCAGCTTAATTTCCTCTGGGCCGAGCGGCTCGCCGTGCGCCGCACTGGTGTCTTGACGATGCGGAGAACCATAGCCGATATGACTATCAATGATTACGATCGACGGCCTGCCCGTCGTGCCTGCGGCAGTCCGAAGCGCGTTCTCAATGCGATCCAGATCGTTAGCATCCCCGACCCGAACGACGTTCCATCCATACGCCAGAAATCTGCCGGCGACGTCTTCGGTAAACGCGATATCGGTTTTGCCTTCGATGGTGATGTGATTGTTGTCATAAATCCAGCAGAGATTATCGAGCTTCAGGTGTCCGGCAACCGAGGCTGCCTCGCTCGAGATTCCCTCCATCATGCAGCCATCGCCGCAGAGTGCATAAATGCGATAGCCGAACAATTCAAAATTTGGCTTGTTGTAACGCGCGGCGAGCCACTTTTCGGCGATGGCCATACCCACACTCGTGGCAACACCCTGTCCCAGCGGGCCCGACGTTGTTTCCACGCCCGAGGTCCAGCGGTACTCCGGGTGTCCAGCGCAGCGGCTCCCGAATTGCCGGAAGGACTTGAGGTCATCCAGCGTAACGGAGGGACGGCCCAGAATTTCATATTCTGGATCGACGGCTTTGACTCTTGCGAGATGCAGAATTGTGTACAACAGAGTCGATGCGTGCCCCGCGGAAAGCACGAAGCGATCGCGATTCATCCAAATCGGATCTTCTGGGTCGAACCTTAGAAGCCTTTGCCACAGACAGTAAACCGTCGGGGACATGCCCATCGGCGTGCCAGGGTGGCCGGAATTCGCCTGTTGGATCGCGTCGATGGCCAGTGTCCTCATCGTGTTTACACATACCTGGTCGAGATCCAACACCGTCTGAGTCGTTGACATCACGCTGCTCGCTTTCTAAAGCAATCGCTGAGTTTCTTTCGCCACACTTTCAAATCTGTTTGTTCGCACGCGCCCACTTTGCGCTTATTTCGATCGCGTGTTCTTTCGAGTTTCTGCGTCTTGTTTTCAACTCCTGCGACAACTTTCGCCTGCACACTTCGTCGATCCCGTCGAGGATTTCGTGGTTATTCCTAACAGCTCTGCACGACCTCGACTTCCAGCGCTCGACGGAACATCCCAACAGTCTCGTGACCAGACGAACGCTGAAATTGGCGCGGCGTCATGCCCACAAAGTGCCCAAACACCGTTGTGAAGTGCGCCTGATTCTCGAAGCCCACTCCAAGCGCGATCTCGACAATCTTCGTGTTGCCTTGACGCAGAAGCTCCTTCGAACGATTAATTCGCTCCTGCAAAACGAACTGATGCGGCGCCAGGCCGGTGCTGCGCTTAAACAACTTGGAGAAATGCGATTGGCTCATCTCCGCCAACCTGCACAGCGCGCTCACCGCCAGTGGCTGGTCTAAATGATTTCTGATGTGCTCGACAACGCGTGCCAGGCGTCGCGGGGGCATGCCGAACTCCTGCTCGCAGGGAAGATATGACGCTTGGACAAACGCATCGGCTAGTTCGCATGCAAAATCGAGCGTGACGTCTGCCGCCCGCATCACCAGGAGATTCACGCCATCGCCCTGAACTCCCTGACGCGCTGAGAGCAAGTCATGGCACACAGCCGCGCGTACACCAGGATGTTTATTGGCCAGCACGGAAGCTCCGATCGCTCTGGAACAGATCAACACACCGCGGTCGACGCGGCCCGCGTAGACGGCTGACGACAGCTGATCCGTTATGCTCTGGTGGTCCTCGCCTCCGCAAACATTCGCCGGACAAACATCTTCGGCAAAGTGTCCCTGTCCGACAAATCTGGCTCTCAAACGTTCCTTATATTCGAGTCCGATCCGGTCCGAACCAAGCCCTATCCGCACGTTCACTCCTCAAATCAATTTCGCCAGCCTGTAGTGCAACGCGTCTGCCAATTGGCAAAAGGTTTCGGTGGCGGCAAGTCATTGAAAGTGAAGGAGGATGAATGAAAAGCAGGGGGCGCGCCGTTCCAGCGCCCGATTGCGCGTGACGACCTCGACGTTTCCGTCAACGCCTCGCCATGAGCCGCGGACAAACCGAACTCTTGCATCCGCCGCCAAAGCGGCTTCTATCTACTGAAAACAGGATGGATGGCAGATTTTCCCGGCAAGCTTCACTGATGGACACCGAGATGCTTCATGAGCAAGCGGAAAGGAAGATCGCCAGTGAACCATTCATCGATATCTGCCCAAAACGGTGGGCATGCCTGCGCCGGAGCAGCCGACAGCCGCCTCCACAGTTCCAGAGCGAGGAACAATCACCTTCGGCTACACTCCCGTGCGGCGGCCAGTTACGCGTCCCGCAGATTTGTCTCTGCTCAACCGGAAGGGCACGATTGGGAAGCGGTCCAGGAGATGTTTCTGGCCTCGCGTCCTAGATTCGTCGGGATGGCCTATTCCATTTTGCGAAATAAGGAAGACGCGGAGGACGCAGTTCAGGATGCGTTGCTGTCGGCTTACCTTCACTTGCGCGCCTTCGAAGGCCGATCCGCGCTTACGACCTGGTTCACGCGCATCGTCTTCAATGCCGCTCTGATGATCCGGCGAAAACGAAAGCGATCGAGGACCGACTCTGAGCCAGAATCTACCGCGATGGATGACACGCCTTGGATGGAAAAAATTCCGGCCGCACAACCCGATCCGGAAATGACGTACGCCGAAAAAGAGACGGTCCAGTCGATCGATGTTTTGCTCGGGAGAATGAGTCCCTTACTTCGTCAGGCATTTACGATGACGTATTACCAGGAAATGTCCAGCGAAGAGGCAAGCGCCTTATTGGGCATTACGTCCGGGACCTTTAAGTCACGACTCTTTCGCGCCAAACGACATCTCATGAACCGCGCCACGCGCTCTCTCATCGCCCCTATCCGCCGGGGAAGGGACTCCACATATCCTTCCAGGAAGGGCGCTTTTCTGACCCTTGCCCGAAGATCGGCTGAGACCTTGTCTCCAGAAATAGCGTTTTCATGACGCAGCCGACAACGCTCTTCTTCCGCTTCCAGGAAGCCCAATGTCAATGACTACGAAAGACTCGATCAAGATGGAAAAGTCCGAATGGCTCAGTCAGATGGAAAATGTTCTCGAGGTGCTCAACGAGGGAGTCATTGTCGCAAGCGACCAACATCGGATTCTATTTGCGAACTCGCAGTTTGTGGAAATGACCGGCTTTCCCCGACATGACTTGATCGGAGTTGACGCTTCCTCTTTCTATTCCTCACAGGAATGGGATTTTCTGGCACAACAGATTGACATAGCATTCAGCGCCGGCCACAACCGGCATTCCTTCGTTCTTCCCCAAAGAGGCGGCGGGCGTTTGCCAGTCATCATCAGTTCCCGGACGATTCGCAATTCTGCGGGTCGGTTCGGAATTGTGACTTTTACGGATATCTCGGAGCAAGTGCAAGCAGAGCAGGAACTTCGGTCCGCGAACATAAAGCTCAGGAAGCGCCAGATGGAAATCGAGGAAGACTTGCGACTTGCCGCACGAGTTCAGCGCAGTCTCACGCCGCGATCCTTCACCTGGAAAGGCATGAGCGTGGACTCCTTCTATCACCCCGTGCACACGATTGGCGGCGACTTCGCCCTGGTGAATTCGGTGAACCACGAGGATCTCGGTTTGCTGGTGTGCGATGTTTCCGGTCACGGTATCGGTTCGGCTTTGGTCGCGAACCGAATCTACTCCGAAGCGGCAGCACACCTGCGGAGCGGCATTCCCCTCGTCGACATGTTCAGCGAGTTGAATCGCTTCCTCATTCAGGAAATCGACAGCTCGGGAATGTTTGTTACCGCTGCCGCTGCCAGGATCGATGCACAACAACGCACGATGTTCTTTGCCGGCGCTGGCCATCCTCCAGCGATGGTAGCCCGTCGTGGCCAGAGTCCGATTCTCCTCGAGTCACGCAGCATGATACTTGGTGCGCTACCGGAAGCCGTCGAGACCACCAGCACCCTCGAAGTCCAGCTCCAGCCGGATGACCGCCTCGTTCTATATACCGACGGAATTACCGAAGTTTTCAATTCCAGAGGAGGGATGCTCGGCATCGAAGGCGTCCAGGAAATCGTTCGTCAAACATCATCCCTGCCTCCCGACCAAATGAAACAGGGCATTCTCGATGGTGTGGCTGCGTGGCGTGAGGGTCCACCGACTGACGACGTTTCTCTCATGTTAGTGCACGTTCGTTGAAACGGAAGGATTCAACACTAGGAGAAGGAATGGCACCCAGACGCACCGCGGTTCTTGTTTCTGTCGCTTTGCTCTTTGCCGGGATTGAAACTTCCATCGGAAACGCGCAAGAGACGACCCCAGCGTCTGTGAAGGCCGTCCACTTGATCGGTCTCACGGACGTCAAACAGAATGCAAAGGGCACACTGAAGGTTGAGAACGGGAATCTGCAATTTGTCCACGGCAAAACAAACGCAGTCATCACCGCCGCTTCCATTCAAGATGTAGTCACCGGCGATGATACGCAAAGGTCGGTCGGCGGTACCGTCGGAGTAATGAGCAATGCCGCGCCATACGGCGGTGGACGCTTCCTCAGTCTATTCCGCAAGAAAATCGCTACGCTTACCATTCAGTATCGCGATATGGGCGGAGCCCTGCACGGCGCAATCTTCACGATGCCAATGGGCGCCGCGAATACCATCAAGACGGAGCTTTTGTCCGGAGGTGCTCATACCATAACTACAGAACAACCGACCACAGACGTTTCTTCCAGCAAGGCGCAAAGCGCCCTGCAGTTTCCGGAGCACTTGTCGGGCAAGATTAACGCGTCGGCAATCCAAGTCGAGATGATCCAGTCAGACGAAATCAAACTCCCTGCCGAATTTCAGATTGCCCTCTATGAAAACCTCGTTCATCAGATCGAAAAACAACGAACATTTCAGCATGTCTACCGCGACGGCGACCGCACCGCCGCGAGTGCCTCCGACCTGGTTGTTCTCCATAGCACGGTGCGCGGCTTTAGGGCTGGCAGCGAGAGAGCTCGCCAGGTGACAACCGTTGCCGGCGCAACGTCCATCACGGTCCATTGCCAGTTCACCGGCCAGAATGAAAAGCCTCTCCTCGCGCGGGATGTAAACGGCAAGGTCCGGTTCTTTGGCGGGAATCTCAAGGCCACCTATGACTTTGCCAAAAAGGCATCTCATGCCACACATGAAAACTTTTCCTCGCCCGACGGAAAATAATGATCGGAAGAACAAGTCCGGACGCCGAGGCGGTCTCTTGCTGATCTTAGCCGTTTACAGCAACCCACGCTTGCTTTCCGTCGTCCGAGGAGTAGTCGAACGTTTGACGGAGACTTTAGGATTCCCTGCAATGCAGTGCAGGTCGATCACCCGCGCGGTCGATGAAGCTCTCACGAACATCGTGCGGCATTCCTACGGCAATCGGATCGATCAGCCCATCACTTTGTATTTTCGAAGCGCGAAACGTTATCAGCACGGCGAAATCGAAGTTGGCCTCGAAATACTCGTTTGTGACCGCGGTCGCGCAATCGACCTCAACACGCTACGCGGCCGTCCCCTCGAACAGATACGACCAGGCGGACTGGGTTTGCACTTGATCCGCCAGTCTATGGACACCGTGGAGTTCACGCGCAAGGGGCTCACGAACCGGCTGCGTCTCGTGAAGTATTTTACGCAGACCACCACTGCACCCTGAAGGACAAAACACTATGCAGATTTCAGCCAGGCGCCACGACACAACCACCATCTTCGACATCTCCGGAGACATCGATTTCGCCAACTCTCCCGAAGTGCGTCAGTCGGTGCTGCATGAGATACGCGAAAATCACACGGCACGCGTGATCGTGAATCTTCGCCAGGTGCGTTACATCGATAGCTCTGGTGTCGCTTCGTTGGTCGAAGGCTTGAAAGCATCCCGCGACCTCGGTTCGCGCTTCATTTTGATCGGGCTGAGCACCTCCGCAAGAGAAGTTCTACAACTCTCGCGGTTAATCAAGGTTTTTGAAATCTACGACAACGAAGAACAGGCGTTGGCGGCGACTTAATATGGAATTCGTCTCCGAAATCGGCGATAGCACTCTGAACGGCCTGAACTATATCGGCTCGCTTGCGTCACTGGGAGCGCGCGCCGCCTATTACACGCTGGTCGCCCCGTTTCAAGGAAAACCGCTGCGCCTGCAGCGCGCGATATCCCAGGCCATGGACACTGGCGTCCGCGCGCTGCCGATCCTTTCTTTGATTACTTTTTTCATCGGCCTGATCCTGGCGTTACAAGCGGCCTACGAGCTTCGCAAATTCGGCGCGATAAGCGCTGTCGCCACGGCAGTCGCCGTCACCATGTCCCGGGAACTTGGCCCCTTGATTACCGCGATCGTTGTGATCGGGCGTTCTGGCTCTGCATTCGCTGCCGAACTTGGAACCATGAAGGTCAGTGAAGAGATTGACGCCCTGGAAACAATGGCCATCAGCCCCATCCGTTTTCTGGTCGCACCGAAGTTCCTGGCCATGATGGTCATGTTGCCCTGCTTGACGATTTGGGCCAACGCGATGGGCATTCTCGGAGGATCGCTGTTCGGCGTCGCGCAAGCTGATTTCACCTTCATGCGCTACACCAGAGCTTCGATCGACTCCCTGCTATTGCGTGACATCACTACCGGACTGATCAAGAGTGTGATGTTTGGAATCACCATCACGGCCGTTGGGTGCCTGGAGGGACTTCGAACAGCGGGAGGCGCCGAACAAGTCGGCCGATCCACAACCCGCGCCGTGGTCGTGTCCATCTTTCTGGTTGTCCTGGTGGATTTGTTCTTCACGAGCCTTTTCTTTTTCGCAGGCAATCGATGACAACAGATCAACTACTTCCGGGCGGTCAACGGGAACCCGTAATCTCTCTGCGCGATCTGCGCGTCAGCTATGGCAATCGCGAGATTCTTCACGGCATCAGTTTCGACGTCCTGCAAGGCGAAACACTGGTCATCTTAGGCGGTTCCGGGTCCGGAAAAAGCACGCTTCTTCGCACTCTCGTAGGTCTGGAGCAGCCGAGCGCGGGTGAAATCTGGATTAAAGGCCATAACATTGCGACAACCTCTGCCGCCGCAATGGACGAAATTCGTAAGAAGATCGGCATGTCCTTTCAGGGAGGCGCGCTGTTCGGCTCGATGACGGTGGGCGAAAATGTAGCCCTTCCGCTTCGAGAACACACGCACCTGGAGGACTCCACCATCGAAGTCATCCTTCGCCTCAAGCTCGAGCAGGTGGGCCTTGAGGGATTTGAATACTACGCACCCTCGCAGCTCAGCGGCGGCATGAAGAAGCGCGCGGCCGTAGCCCGAGCTCTGGCGATGGATCCGGAGATTTTGTTTTTCGACGAGCCCTCGGCGGGACTGGACCCCATTATCGCAGCCGGCATCGACGAATTGATTCTGGAACTCAAGCGTGCCTTCCGCATGACCATCATCGTCGTTACGCACGAGCTTGCCAGCGCATTCTTGATTGCCGACCGCATGCTCTTGCTTGACAAGGGCCACGTCGTGGCTCTCGGCACCTGCGACGAAATGCGCTCCAGCACTCAACCGAGAGTTCGCCAGTTTCTTGATCGGGTCGCCGAACCAGAAGTCTCCGGCGAATTGGACTACTTGCAGATGCTTACGGCGGAGCCTCCCCGTCAGCAGAGTACCGCAGGAAAGAGAGAATAGTGATGCAACCTAAACGCGAGCAGACGCTCGTCGGTTTGTTCGTACTTATCGCTGTGGCGGTGCTGTTTGCCACCGTGTTCACCATGAGCGGCGCCTTTGGACGATTCACGACAAAGTTTCACGCGTATTTTCCCTTCGCAGGCGGACTTGAGCCCGGCGCCACAGTGCGCTACGCCGGAGGGCCCAAGGTAGGCCGCGTGGACAGCGTGCAACTCGATCCACACAGCCCCGAACGGGTGGACGTTGTCTTCAGCGTGCAGTCCGACCTTCCCGTCAAAAGCGACAGCAGCGTCAAGATCATGAGCATGAGCCCTTTGGGAGACAATCACCTCGAGATTCTCCCAGGAAGCGCGCAAGCCCCGTGGGCAACAAGCGGTTCCCTTCTTTCATCGCAAAAGTATGTTGACTTCAACGCTCTAACCGCGCAGCTCAATGACCTCAGTCCCCGGGCCCAGGAACTGCTCCGCAACTTGAACGATCGAGCGTCGGAAGTGAAAGAGACCATCGCGCGCGTGAACGATTTGCTCGGTCCGCAGAACCGCGAGAATCTTGCCGCAACCATCGCCAACGCGCGCGGACTGCTCGAAGAGAACCGCCCTCAAATCAAGACCACACTTCACAACGTGAACGCCGTCAGCGAGAAACTGGAACCACTTCTCGAAGATTTTCGAAAGACTTCCGAGCAGGCAAATCAGACGTTGAACCATGTCGATGCCATGGTCGGCGAAAACCGGGCGGACGTTCGCCAGGCCGTTGTCGAGCTTCGACGCACGCTTACAAATATGACTGACGCCAGCGCCCGGCTCGATCAAACTCTCGACGTCAACTCGGAAAATATCGACGAATTGCTCGACAATATGCGGCACGTGACGGAAAACCTGAAAGAATTCACCGCAACGATCAAGACACGTCCCTACACGCTGATCCGTGCTTCTAATCCGCGAGAACATAAAACAGGAGAACAATAATGAAACGCAAATTTGTCTTTCCCACGCTCATGCTCTGTCTCGGAATGCTTAACGGCTGCGGTGCGGCCCGGCCAAGCAAGTTTTATCAGCTAACGCTTCCCAACGACAAAACTCCCGGAGCCGATCCGTCCCCCTTTCCTGTCACACTGCTCCTCGGACCGATCACCACGTCGCATCTCTATCGCGACGACCACATCATCTACACCTCGGGTGGCGAGACGTTGGGCACCTACGAGTATCAGCGATGGGCCGAGCCGCCTTCCGAAATGATTAGCGACGTCCTCCTGCGAGAGCTACAAGAGTCGGAGCGCTACCAGCACGTCTACTTCTTGCGCAGCGACTCCCGCGGCGACTATGTCCTCCGCGGACGCCTATATGACTTCCGGGAGATTGACGGGAACGAGTTGTCGGCCCGCGTGGCCTTCGATTTTGAGCTGCGTGACTCCAGGACGGGGAGCACTGTCTGGCATCGCTCTTACTCGCAGGACGAACCTGTGAACGGAAAGGACGTGTCCGCGGTGGTTGCTGCGTTGAATCGGAACGTCTTGAGCGGCTTAAGAGAAGTTATGGGAGGCCTGGACGAGTATTTTTCAGCGCGGGCTGCAAGTGATTCGGCCATGACGCATTAAGAGGATGGAAATACGTGTCAACCGTCTGGCGAAAATGCTAAGCGCTTGACATGGCCGTTTGTGCTCGTCAACTGACAGAACGTCCCTCCCGAATGTGCCTGTCCCCTCAGCGCCTTCCAGTCATGACACAGCAGTTCCATTGGTATGCCAGTTGCACCACTGTACTAGCTGCCGAGGGGAGTTTGTGCCAAGTTGCAGCAAGTAGCTCGTCGTCGACACCAAAGAGAGGGAATACGCGTGAAGAAAATCACATTTGCTGTGCTGGCATGGATCGCCGTTTGCACTTTCGGTGGAGCGGGAATTGTCGCTCAGACCGCTGGCTCGGGACCGGCCGACAGTGCAGCCAACGCGCTTACGGATCAGCAGTTGGCCCTACTGCGCAAAGACATCCGTTCGACCAAGAAACAACTCATAGCTACGAATTTGACCCTAACGGATAGCGAAGCTACTAAGTTCTGGCCGGTCTATGAGCAATATTCGGCGGACTTTGGAAAGATCAGCGAAGCGCGAACAACCATCGTCAAAGAATATTCGGAGGGATATGGAACGCTGACCGATGACCAAGCCGACGGTCTTATTCGCCGCTGGTTGGACACGGACATCTCCGCAGCGCAGCTTCGGCAAAAGTACGTGCCCATCATGCGCAAGGTGCTGTCCGGGAAGAAAACGGCAACCTTCTTTCAACTGGACCGCCGTATCAGCATGATGATTGACGTCCAGCTTACCTCGCGGCTGCCGCTGGTGCAGAGCCAGGATTGATTTGTAGCTTTCTTCGCATCACGCCAGTACGCGCAAGTTTCATCACTCGGATGTACGAATTCGAGTAACCGCTTCCATTCTTCCGTGCACGACGGACGCGGGACCACTGAGTCTGAGGAGGAGTTAATCAGGAGTTGACTGGCCTATGTCTCTTCGCCAGACTCTCCTCAGACAAACAGATGATCGTCACCACCGAATACGCGAACATTTCTATGCCGGGTTCCCCGATGCGAACCTTCGTTGCAAGCCCTAAAACCGAAGGCAGGTATCCCGGGATCTGGTGCTTTTCCGACATTTTTCAACTCACTCCGCCCATGCTACGCACTTGCGTACGGCTGGCCGGGTATGGATTTGTTGCCGCAGCCCCTGAAATTTATCGGCGCATCGAACCGCCGGGAACGGTGATCCCATTTGATGACGCTGGACGCACGCGCGGCCAGCAAGACGCCACG
Organism: uncultured Acidobacteriota bacterium; assembly: GCA_963732135.1. Classification (GTDB taxonomy): domain Bacteria; phylum Acidobacteriota; class Terriglobia; order Acidiferrales; family UBA7541; genus Acidiferrum. The sequence continues at coordinate 412,538 of CAVSYC010000003.1, read as the reverse complement.
AAAACTCCGGTCACGCATTTCGATGCCGATTGTCGCGCTGGTTTGGACTGGCTCTCCAAACATCCCAAGGTTGCGTCAGGGAAAATCGGCGCTGTGGGCTTCTGCATCGGCGGCCACCTCGCCTTCCGTGCTGCATTCCAGCCCGATGTCCGCGCCACGGTCTGCTACTACGGGACAGGCATCCATGACGGCAAACTCGGCCAGGACGCGGATGCCGGATCGCTGGCCCGCGCAAAAGAAATTCGCGGTGAACTTCTGATGATCTTCGGAACAAAGGACCCGCACGTTCCCGATGCAGGACGCGAAACGATTGATCGGGCGCTGCGAAGCTCCGGTGCGCTCTATAAAACGCTCCTGTATCCAGCTGAGCACGCTTTCACACGCGATGAAGGGCCACGTTTCGATCCTGAGGCGACCGACCTGGCGTTCGCGGAGATGATTCGTCTATTCCGCAATGTTTTTCGCGATTGAACATAATGTCTGCTGCATGGCCGGCGAGAGATTGTCGATCGATTCGACGCGCACCACGGAAGCATCACCTCCACACCTGCGAATCGCCGTCGCCAGCCACTGAAACCGCTCCTCATTGCTGGGGTCGCTCGGCAGCAGGTAACCGGAATTCCCGAGCGGCACCGTTCCATAGCGTTGCAACTTCCGCCAAACCTCGACCCGCTTGCTCGCTCGCTTCGCAGGAAGCGTGAAGGCCACCAGCAGCCATGTACCTCGTCGATCTTCATGTACGCTCATTTCTATCTGATGTTATACATGTAACTAAAGTTGCGGCAAGACGGGTTCTTATGGCACTCGACAGTTCTTGCGGCGAGATGCTGGTGTACTCTGAGAATTGACGCGGGACTTATATTGATCTGAATCAAATCTACCGTTACGCGCAGGGCAGCCAAAAAGGCAGCTTAAGCTCTGGCCCACGATCATAGGAATGATTTTTTGGCTCATCCTCGCCAAGAGGTTCCGCTCCGTGCAACAAAGGACGGACTTCACTCGGGTTCGGACTCGCCCAGCTCAGCTGTGTATAATGAAGTTGTAAAAAGCATGCCCGGACCCCGCACGAAGGAATTACCGAAATTCCCAGCCTGTGTTCGACTTTCACGATGGAGAGCGCTTTTGTGACTTCCTCTAAAGCTAATTTGGAAGAACCGCGACTAGTTTTGCGACGCGTTGTCATCGAGGGTCTGCAGCCGGAGATTGATGGTGGAAAATATCCCGTTAAACGCACCGTGGGGGAACGGGTCGAGGTTGAGGCGGACATTCACGCTGATGGGCACGAAGTTCTCGGAGCTGTTTTGCTGTACCGGCCGGAGCAGGAGAGCGCATGGCGCGAGGTGGTCATGCGCCCCTTGGTGAATGACCGATGGCAAGGGCAATTTTCCGTGGAGAGCCTGGGGGCCTATTTTTATACCGTGCAGGCATGGGTCGATGGATTTCAAAGTTGGAGTCGCGATACCGCCAAAAAATTCGAGGCGGGCCAAGACGTCTCCGTTGCTGCCGTTTTGGGAGCACGGTTGGTCCAATCCGCCGCGAACCGGGCGCGCGCGGGTGACTCACAGAAGCTGGCTCAATTCGCGGCGGAGCTGAAGAACCTTTCCGAAACGGGTGGCGAGGCAGTGGCCTCGTTGGCGCGAAATACCGACTTGGCGGAGTTGATGGGCCGTTACGCGGATCGCAGCCGAGCGACGACATATGACAAACAGCTTGGCGTCACGGTAGATCGGGAAAAAGCACGCTACAGCACTTGGTACGAAATGTTTCCCCGTTCATGCGCAGCTGAACCGAACAAGCATGGTATGTTCCGCGATTGCATACAAAGGCTTGGATATATTTCTGAGATGGGATTCGACGTCCTGTATTTCCCGCCGGTTCATCCGATCGGTCGCAGTCATCGCAAGGGAAAGAACAATACCACTCAGCCTTCGCCCGACGATCCGGGGAGTCCTTGGGCCATTGGCGCCGTGGATGGTGGACATGTTGCGATCCATCCGCAGCTTGGAACCCTCAAGGACTTCAGGGAGCTTCAGACGAAGGCGCGAGAGCTGGGCATCGAGATCGCTCTGGACTTGGCATTGCAATGTTCGCCGGACCATCCGTACGTCAAAGAACACAAGGAATGGTTTCTGCAGCGGCCTGATGGTTCCGTGCAATACGCGGAAAATCCGCCCAAAAAATATGAGGACATTTATCCATTTTACTTTGAGAGTGAATACGCTACGGAACTCTGCGAAGAGCTAGAAAGGATCGTATTTTACTGGATCGAGCAGGGCATTCGAATCTTCCGGGTTGATAATCCACACACCAAGCCGTTCGATTTCTGGGAGTGGTTGATTAAAAAAGTGCGGCGTGAACATCCAGAAGTAATCTTTCTTGCCGAAGCATTCACACGTCCGAAGGTGATGCAGCGACTGGCAAAGCTTGGGTTCACGCAGTCGTATACGTACTTCGCATGGAAGAATACCAAGTGGGAGCTTACCGAGTACTTCACAGAGCTGACTCAGACACCGGTGCGGGAATTTATGCGACCGAACGTCTGGCCGAACACCCCGGACATTCTCACAGAGTATCTGCAGTATGGAGGCCGCCCGGCGTTTATGGCGCGTCTTATTCTGGCGGCTACTCTCAGCGCGAATTACGGGATTTACGGCCCGGCATTCGAATTATGCGAGAACAGAGCGTTACGCCAGGGCAGCGAGGAATATCTGGATTCAGAAAAGTATCAAGTCCGAGCGTGGGACCTTACGAGCCCAGACAACTTAAAGGGATTGATCTCGCGCGTGAACCAGATTCGGCGGGAGAATGCTGCTCTGCAGAGCGATTGGAGTTTAAGATTCCACCCCCTGGACAACGACCAGCTGATCGCCTACAGCAAAGCCACCGAGGATCTGTCGGATGTTATTCTCGTAATTGTGAATCTGGATCCGCGTTATAAACAATCCGGCTGGATAGATGTTCCCCTGGATGATTTCAGGCTGGATCCGCATCAGTCGTACCAGGTGCACGATCTGCTGAGCGATGCGCGGTATCTTTGGCATGGTTCCCGAAATTACGTTGAACTGAACCCTTTGATGCTGCCAGCGCATATCTTCAAAGTACGGCGACGATTGCGCACGGAACAAGATTTCGACTACTTCTTGTAAGATGCATATGACTTCGAAGGTGGGAGAGGAGAGTCGAACAGTGGCAGCGTCCCCGGAAACTCTCTGGTACAAAGATGCAATCATTTACCAACTTCATGTTCGCACTTTCTGCGACAGCAACGGCGACGGCATCGGCGATTTTCCTGGTCTCATCCAGAAATTGGACTATCTGCAAGAGCTCGGAGTCAATGCGATCTGGCTGCTACCGTTCTTTCCCTCGCCATTGCGGGATGATGGCTACGATATTTCGGACTACACCGCCGTCCACCCCAGTTACGGCCGGCTTGAAGACTTCAAGGCGTTCCTCGCAGCAGCTCACGACAGAGGGATGCGCGTCATCATTGAGCTGGTTCTCAACCACACCTCTGACCAACATTCCTGGTTCCAGGAATCGCGCAGCTCTCGCGACAATCCGAAGCGCGACTGGTACGTCTGGCGTGAGAGCGACGACCATTACCAGGGAGTTCGAATCATTTTCCTGGACACCGAAAAGTCAAATTGGGCGTGGGATCCGCTTTCGAAGTCCTATTATTGGCATCGATTCTTCAGCCATCAACCAGACCTGAATTACGACAATCCCGCCGTATTCGAAGCAATGTGGAACGTCATGAAGTTCTGGCTGGAGATTGGTGTGGACGGATTTCGATTGGATGCCGTGCCGTATCTCGTCGAACGCGAGGGCACGTCTTGCGAGAACTTGCCCGAAACGCATGCGATTATTCGCGAACTGCGCAGACGCGTCGATCAAGAATATCCGGGTAAGATGCTTCTCGCTGAAGCGAACCAGTGGCCATCGGATGTCTGCTCTTACTTCGGAGACTCCAACGAGTTTCACATGGCATTCCATTTTCCGCTGATGCCAAGAATGTTCATGTCCGTGCAGCTCGAGGATCGCAAGCCGATCGTCGAAATACTGGAGCAAACCCCGCAGATTCCAGACAGTTGCCAATGGTGCCTGTTCCTTCGCAACCACGATGAGCTGACACTGGAGATGGTGACGGACATCGAGCGGGACTACATGTACGATGAGTACGCAAAAGACAAAGGCATGCGATTGAATCTCGGAATCCGGCGGCGGCTGGCTCCGATGATGGATAACGACAGGTGGCGAATTCAGCTTCTCAACGGAATGTTAATGTCCATGCCGGGCACCCCGATCATCTATTACGGAGACGAGATCGGAATGGGGGACAACGTCTACCTGGGTGACCGCAATGGTGTACGTACTCCGATGCAGTGGAATGGCGGCTGGAACGCCGGATTTTCGGCGGCCGATCCGGAACGCTTGTACTCGCCCTTGATTTCCAACCCAGTTCATGGTTATCAAGCCATTAATGTGGAATCGCAACGACGATCGCAGCATTCTCTCCTCTCCTGGATGAGGCGCATCATTCACGTGCGCAAATCTTCGCGAGTCCTCAGCCGCGGATCGATCGAATTTCTGAAGCCTTCGAATCACAGGGTTTTGGCTTACATCCGGCAATTGGGAAACGAAAAGATTCTCGTGGTGAACAATCTCTCGAAGTCCGCCCAGGCAGTGGAGTTGGACCTGCGGCAGTACAAAGGGAGCATTCCCATCGAAATGTTTGGCGGTAACCTTTTCCCCCGAATCGGGGATCTGTACTACTTGCTGACTCTCGGCCCGTACCAGTTTTTTTGGTTTCGTTTGCGCCGGATTTAATCTCCGCCTGAGCGGTGACAAATTGTTGGCACGCTAGCTAGACTGAGCGCGCTGCAGCGGGCGGATGGGAAGTAACAGTGGAGAGCTAATTGGCCGAAGAAACATTTCTCGATGACGATTTTCTTCGCCAGCTCATGAGCGTGGGTGAAGTAGACCTCCTCGTCGGAATTCCGTCCCACAATAATGCGAAGACCATCGGTCAGACGGTGGTGACGATCGAGGAGAGCTTTCAGCAGAACTTTGTGCGAGACAGGGTGGTCATCGTAAATGTTGACGGCGGATCGAGAGATGGTACGTCCGATGTCGTCCTAAACACTTCTTCGCCCAAGAGTGCCAATTCGCGAGGTTTGAGTTCACTTCGTACCTTACACCGGATCACAACACGGTACGCCAACCAGCCTTCGCGGGGCGCAGCATTCCGGGCAATTCTAACCGCTACGGATTTGCTGCGGGCCAAGGCTTGCGCAATCATTTTGCCTGAAACCACCAATTTCACCGCCGCGTGGGTCAAGAGTTTGTTACAGCCGGCCTACCGGGAGAGCTTCGATTTTGTGGCGCCCCTGTACAGCCGCCACAAGCAGGACGGTTTGCTTGCACGAAACCTGTTGTATCCGATGGGCCGCGCAGTATTCGGTCGGAGAATCCGCGAACTTAGTTCTGGCGAACTGGGCTTCTCTGGCCGGCTCGCAAGCCATTGCCTGAACCTGGATGTGTGGCGAGAGGAGTCCGTGCGCACCTCGCCGGAAGCTTGGATGGCGGTCACTGCGATCGCTTCGGACTTTCGCTGTTGCCAGTCATTCCTTGGGCCCAAGGTCCACTCCCTCGCCAGCTCGGGAACAGATATTGTTACCGCAGTCCGCCAGGCCGTCGGCGCGCTCTTCTGGTGCCTGGAATCCCAACAGCCGTTCTGGGTGGGACGCACTGGATCCGAGCCGGTGCCGACCTTTGGACCGGAACATGAGTTAACCTCGGAATTAGTTCGTGTGAATCGAAAGAGAATCTTTGACTTGTTTCTAAGCGGCGCTGCGGGTCTTTCAGAGGTCTTGAAGTCTATACTCACGCCGGAGACTCACGCGGAGCTGCAGCGGATTGCAACCGAGGACGATCGGAAGTTCCGCTATAGAGACGAGCTCTGGGTAAGAACGCTTTACGAATTTGCCGCGTCTTATCATCGCGCCATTATCGACCGGGACCACTTGATTCAGGCATTGGTGCCGCTGTATCGCGGAAGAATTTATTCCTTCCTGCAGGAGCATCACGATTCATCCCCGGAAGATATTGAGGTGCACTCTGAAAGTCTTTGTCTGGAATTCGAGCGCCAGAAGCCATACCTGGTCGAAAGATGGAACACCAAATAAATGAGGTGACGCCATGAAAGAGATGATCCTTCGAGGACTACAGCAGGCCTACGACAACATGGTCCACATGATTGCCGAATTTCTGCCGCGTTTTGTGGTCATGTTCATCATTATGGCCGTCGGGTGGTTGGTTGCTTTGCTGATGAAGCATTTGCTGCGGGCCATCCTTCATTTAACGAAGCTGGATCGAATTTCCGAAGAGTCTGGCGCATCGCAAGTCTTGCGCAAGGCGGCTTTGCCCACCATTTCCGAGCTTCTCAGCCGAGCGTTCTTTTGGGTCACATGGGCAGCCTTCACCTTAGTGGGTGTCAGCGTCCTCGGTATCCCGGTTCTGCATGAGCAGATTTCGCGCCTGTTTCAACTCTTGCCTGAAGTGTTTATTGCCATCCTGATTCTTTTCGTAGGAGTGCTGGTGGCAAATTTTCTTTCCCGGGCAGCCCTGCTTTCCGCTGTGAATGCAGGCTATCGCTCGCCACGATTGTGGAGCGGACTGGTTCGCTTTGTGATTTGGATTCTGGCGGTCACGATGGCTCTGGAACAGATCGGTTTGGCTAAGGAAACGGTGATCGCCGCGTTTTCAATATTTTTCGGCGCTGCAATGCTGGCGCTGGCCCTGGCCTTTGGCTTAGGCGGTCGGGATCTTGCTCGACAGGTCATCGAGAGACATGTCGGCGACAAACGCAAGGAAGAAACTGAGAAAGAAGAAGAACCAACGCCTTTGTAGAGTATTGGCGGCAACCAAGATCGTCGAACCCGGCCCGCTACTGATTCATGGGAGGGTATTGTGAATGCACCGCAACAGGCGAAACAAACCTATCAGGAGTTGCGCAAGACGTTGCCACCGATCTTGGCCAGTTATCTTGCCGAACAGCGCTGGTTTGGCGGGAAAGCGCGCCAGATTCGCTCCGTGGAAATCACCGATCTTGTCCCTCTGGACGACGCTCGATTCGAAACATTCGTGCTGCTGGTACATGTCGAGTACGCGACCGGACCGGGAGAGAATTATGTGTTGCCCCTGATATGCACTCGCGAGGCAACAGCGGATAACGCCACGACCGGTCTCACAGTGCACAGCCCCGAAAGTGATATTGACTTGCACTTGCGAAACGCTCTCACCGACACGGAATTTCTGGGCAGTCTCCTTGGGACCATTGAACAGAAAGCTGTGTTTCGTGGCATTGAAGGGGAAATCCACGCAGAGAATACGAGCGTCTTTCACGTTCTCTGTGGAGACTCCACAAGCGTCTTGCAGCCCAGGCCAATAAAGGCGGAACAGAGCAACACTTCTATAATCTACGGCGATCGCGTGATTTTGAAATTTTTCCGCAGGGGCGAAGAAGGCGAAAATCCAGATCTGGAAATTGGCCGGTTTCTCACGGAGAAAAAGAATTTTCCCCACATCCCCGCGGTTGCCGGCTGGTTAGATTACAAGGGCAAGGATGGTAAGGCGATGTCTCTGGGGATCCTGCAGGTGTTTGTGCCTAACGTCGGCGACGCATGGCAGTTCACGCTGAAGGCCTTGTCCGGTTTCTGGAGAGAGGCGAAGAAATACCCCGAACAGCATCTTGGCCGCGTGTCTCAAGGTGCCGGGCCGGTCAGCGCTGACGGGCAGAGTCTGCCAGCACCTCTCCTTAATTACATCAGTCCGTACCTTGATGCAGTACATCTCCTCGGAAAGAGGACCGCCGAACTCCATCTGGCATTGGCTTCAGAACCAGCCGATCCGGCTTTTGCGCCTGAACCATGCACTGTTCCGTTTCAGCGAGCCTTCAAGGAAACCCTTCAGACGCTGACTGAGCGCAATCTGGATCTCCTCAGAATGAAGTTGCATGATCTGCCTCCTGAGTTGCATCAACAGGCAAAGGACTTGACGGCTCGGAAGAATGAGATCTTGCAGAAATATGACACGGCGCTCGCACATCCTATCCACGCGATGCGGACACGCATTCACGGCGACTATCATCTTGGCCAGGTTCTGTACACTGGATCCGACTTTGTGATCATCGACTTTGAAGGAGAGCCAGCACGGCCGTTATCGGAACGCCGTGTAAAGCGCAGCCCCCTTCAGGACGTCGCAGGGATGTTGCGGTCTTTTCACTATGCTGCGTTTTCTTTTCAGCTTGCTCCATCGGCGGAAATGGCCGCATCTGAAATGAACGGCGAAGTGGTGAGAGCGTGGGCAGAAAGATGGTATGCCTGTGTTGCGGACCGGTTTCTTAACGCGTATTACGAGAATGTCGTTGGAGCATGCTTTATTCCTTCAAACCGTGATGAACTTTCCGCTTTGCTGCAGCTTCACGTGCTCGAGAAGGCCGTGTACGAGCTCGGTTATGAACTAAACAACCGCCCCGCCTGGATCGCGATTCCCTTGGCGGGAATCGCCCAACTCTTGGCGTCGTGATTTTTGTGGCCACGATGGCTTTGTCGAGAGAAAGGGTCAGCATACCGTGACCGCGCCACTAGAGAGACCCCTCGGTGCGGTTTGGTCTCCCGAGGGCTCATGCAACTTTCTGCTGTGGGCGCCAAACGCAGAAAAAGTTGATCTTCATATTATTCATCCTAGCGATCGCACCATTCCTATGCAGCCCTTGGAAGCAGGCTATTTCTCGGCTGGCGTGGACGAAATCGCTCCCGGTACGCTCTATCGATATTCTTTGAACGGTCAAACAGAACGGCCGGATCCAGCCTCGCGATTTCAGCCTCAGGGAGTGCATGGTCCTTCCGAGGTGATGGCTACGGACTTTGCGTGGACTGACCAGGGTTGGCTCGGCATTCCCTTGGAAAGGTATGTCGTCTACGAACTTCATGTCGGAACATTTACGCCGCAAGGAACTTTCCAGGCAATCATTCCGCGAATTACCGAATTGAAGGATCTGGGAATTACCGCAATCGAACTGATGCCGGTGGCGCAGTTTCCCGGACGCCGCAACTGGGGCTACGACGGCGTCTACCCATACGCAGTGCAGAACTCATACGGGGGTCCCGCGGCTCTGAAGAGGCTCGTAAACGCTTGCCATCAACAAGGAATTGCCGTAGTGCTCGACGTCGTTTACAACCATCTGGGTCCAGAGGGAAATTATCTGGCGGATTTTGCTCCCTATTTTGCGGATTCTTATAGAACCCCGTGGGGTCGAGCACTCAATTTCGATGGCCCGCAAAGTGACAATGTTCGCCGCTACTTCATCGAAAATGCATTGCAGTGGATTACTGAATTCCATATCGATGCGCTGCGCCTCGATGCCATCCAGGCGATCATTGACGTATCTGCGTGGCCTTTCTTGGCGGAATTGAGCACGGCGATCCAAGCGGAGGCGAACCGGTTGAATCGCACCGCCCTCCTCATCGCGGAGAGTAATCGAAACGATGTGCGGGTCATCAGCCCTTGCGAAGCAGGGGGGCTGGGACTCGACGCCGTTTGGAACGATGATTTTCATCACGCGTTGCACGTTTCGCTGACCTACGAGCAAAACGGATACTACCAGGACTTTTCCGGCATCCAAGCCTTGGCTCACGCGTTTCGAAATGGATTTGTCTTCGAAGGGCAATACTCCAAGTATCGACAAAGACCTCAGGGGACTTCTTCGCAGCAGATTCCCGCCCAGCGCTTTATCGTGTTTGCCCAAAATCATGATCAGGTGGGAAACCGCAGCTCGGGCGATCGTCTGTCACAACTCGTATCGCTTGAGCAACTGAAGCTCGCCGCTGCGACCGTCCTGCTCTCTCCATGTGTTCCATTGTTGTTTATGGGCGAGGAATATGGCGAGCCCGCACCATTTCCTTACTTTGTCAGCCACAGCGACCCGGCGCTCATCGAGTCTGTGCGCAACGGAAGAAGGATGTATTTGGAAAAATTCCGCTGGGGCGGAAACATGGCCGACCCTCAAGCTGAACAGGCGTTTCTCCGTTCCCAACTGAATTGGAGGTTGCGGACAGAAGGTCATCATCACCAGCTGTGGAATTTCTACAGAGAATTGCTTCGCCTGCGACGCGATACCCCGGCGCTAGCACGCCTCGATAAAAAAACTTTGAATGTTCTGGTGTTCGCGGATTCAAAGACAATCGTTGTCAGAAGGTGGAACGCATCAAGCCATGTTTTGGCTGCGCTTCATTTTGGGGACAAGCCAAACCAGTTAACACTCCCGGTTCCAGCGGGCTGCTGGAAAAGGAAACTGGATTCGGCGGATTCACGCTGGGGTGGAGGAGGAAGCAAAACCTGTAAGTTGTTCGTTTCAGACGGAGACGTGCAGATGTCTTTGAATCCGTGGACTGTCGTTCTGTACGCAAAAACGCTGCCAGACGAAAAATAGGTTTCATCAGCAGTTCACGGCAAAACCCAATTGGCTAGAGCCGACTGCGCCACAACCGGTTAGCTGCCCAGATTCGAGCCATTCCGCTCCGCCACACTCGTCGTGAAATTCACCTCCGCTGTAACCTTCCAACTGGCGAATGCTGGGGCCGCTCGAGAGCGTAATTGGCGTGTTGATGCGCGGCGTATCTGTCAGCTTATTATTTGCGACAGTGACCCGGCTGGTTAGCCACCCGGCATCATTGTCGCATTAATTTTCGGACGCGTGCCTTCAAGAAACTCCCTGAAACTGCTGTTGGAAAAGTTGACGGTCCGTTCGAACGGTGTTTGAACCGCGCCACTACCATCGTACTAAGTGGAATGTTTTGAAGGATGGCGGAGAGGGTGGTCCTCTTATCAGGATTTGTGGCTCCGCTTCCAACTGCTCGCCCGACTATTTTCTGTGCGTTTGTAAGGCCGCAGTCGTCCCCACACTTTCGAGTTCGCCCAAACGGGATTGCCTGCGCGTCAGCAAGAGATAAATGACAGCCAGCACCATCACCGTGAGAGCATCGACAAAGAACCAGCCATATCCCAACACGAAAATATGACTGAGAATTACGGTAGTCATCCACACCGTAGTCAATCCCGCGCCCCATCTGGCCGTCTTCGGAATCAGCAGCAGAATCGCCACCACCGTCTCGAAGGCGCCTGACCCTAGCCGGAATACCGGCTCAGAGACCAAGCCATGGACCGCTTGCGACATCTGCGTGAACAGGGACACCGAACCTGACACCCCTGCAAACTTGAGACAGATGGCGGCATACAGGAGGTTCACCGACACCAACAGACGAATTGCCAGTAGTGCAACTCTTTTGCCCATAAAACCGTGCCCCCTTGACGGCCTCGAATCAGCCCATGCTTCGCGAACGGTTGTACTCATTTCTTCTTTCTCATGAACTGACCTAAAAGCGCTGCAATTTCATCCGCCGCGGTGTCCAACGCGAAGTGCCCTCCATCCACAATATGTACTTCTGCTTGCGGCACATCGCGGCGATACGCTTCCGGCTCCGACGGATCAAACGAAGCCTCATACTTGCCCCAAATCACTAGCAGCCGGGGCTGTTTCTGCTGCATCCACGCTTGCCATTTCGGATAGTTTTCCACGTTCGTGCGGTAGTCGTAGAAAAGGTCGCTTTGAATTTTCGCTTGGCCCGGTTGGTTCAGAAAATAATACTCGTCGGTCCACAAGTCGGGGTCATGGCGTTCGACATTCGGGTCGTCCCCCACATGACGGCTGCGCGCCGTCGCTAGCGAAAGCAGGTTGACGCGCAATGCTTCCTCGTTGCCAGCGCGGTCGGCCCAAAACGCGCGCCGCGTTTTCCAATTCGCACCTAGTCCCGAATTGTGAGCGACCGCATCCTGCACAATCAGCGACTCGACCCGCTCCGGATTCTGCAGCACCATGCGGAAACCCACTGGCCCTCCATAATCCTGCATATACAGCGCGTACTTCGAAAGCCCAACCGCCACGGTAAAATGATTCATCACTTCGGCGATGTGATCGAACGTGTAGGCGAATTTTTTCGGGTCTGGCCAGTCGCTGTGCCCGAAGCCGGGGTAATCAGGCGCGATAAGGTGATAGCGATCGGAAAGCCGGGCGAAGAGAGGCTCGAACATCCGCGAAGAAGACGGGAGTCCGTGCAGCAGTAAAATGGTCGGCGCGTCTTTCGGCCCGGCCTCTCTGTAAAAAATGGAGAGTCCATCTACCTGTATCGTGCGATAAAAAGTCGGGTGTTTCACGATGCGATCCTTTCCCGGGGCAAGAGCCGTAGATTGAAATGAAACAAGCACTACAAAAACTGCCGATGCCATGCGGGATACTCGACGGCATCTGGTCCGAGGAGGCATTTTCTCTTTCCTCTCATTAAGCGTTGGAATGTTTTTGACGCCGGCTCGCGCTCCACTTAACGACCGGCCCGGCGATCTCGGGGATTTCCGCAATCAATGCCTTCAAGAAAGCTGGCACGTTCGTGCAAGCCGAAAGACTGGCACTTTGCCCAGCCCAGAGGGGCAGGAGATCCGATCGGCCCGCCGCCTCTGCGGGAATCGCCAGGTTTCTGACGAGTGCTCGCTGCAGGGGATATGGCAGGATCTCGGTTCCCGGCCCGTTCAACTCTTCCAGCAAGCGGTTGTGGATTCCCCGCGCGAGTCTTCCGGTGAAGCCCCTTGTCAGCGCGGTGTGCCCGGCGTTCTCCCCTCGTAAAGCCTGGCGATGAAGGAGGCTGGCGCCGGACTCTTCGCACGCCAGGAATACCGTTCCCATTTGCACGGCCTCGGCTCCAAGAGCTAGCGCGGCGATTACGCCGCGTGCGTCGCCTATTCCGCCGGCGGCGATCACCGGCACATCGACTATGTCGACGATTTGCGGGACGAGCGAAAAAGTGCCTGTAAGCGAATCCTCCGCGCTGCGGAGGAATGAACCGCGATGTCCCCCGGCTTCGAACCCGGAAGCGACGATCGCATCGACGCCTGCCTCCTGAAGTGCCGCACCCTCTTCAGGTGTGGTCGCCGTGCCAATCGTGACAATGCCTTTCGTCCGACACTCCTCTAAAATTTCTCTTGGCGGGATTCCAACGATGAAGCTGAATACCGGGACGTTCGCATCCAGCAACACGCGGGCCTGATCTTCAAATCGGATCGGCGAATACGGTTTGTACTCTGGACGCGGCGCCCCCAAGGCGGCGAGATGGACGGCAAGTGGGGCAAGGCTCCTATTGAAGGCGTTTTCGTCCGATTTTCGAGCACCTTCGTCTTCCATCGAGACCCACAAGTTCATTGCGAACGGTTTTGATGTAAGAAAGCGAATCTCTCCGATGACGTCCTTGATCGCCTCCGGAGCCAAGCCGTGCGCACCGAACGATCCAAGTCCCCCGAAGTTGGAGACCGCTGCCGTCAATTTTTGTGATGACAATCCCCCGAGCGGACCTTGAATGACGGGATAGTCGATCCCGAGTTTCGCTGTGAGCCGGTTCTCATTCCAGCGCGGCAGCATTACGCGGATACCTCAAAAATCAACTCCAGCTCGACCGGCACACCGAGCGGAAGGCTGGCTACGCCGTACACCAGTCGGCTGGGGTTTTTGTCTTTTCCGAAAACGTCTTGGAGAAGCTCTGAAGCGCCGTCAGCGACTTTCGGCTGGTCGCGAACATCGCCCGAAGTGGCCACCAACACGCCGAGCCGGACGATGCGCGTAATTTTGTCGAGCGATCCCAACTGCTGCCGCGCAACAGCGAGGGCGTTGACCGCAGCCAGGTAAGCGGCCATGCGCCCCGTTTTCACATCGAGTTCCGCACCGATGCGCCCGATGAATTTCGCTTCGCGTCCGACAGTGGGAAGCATTCCGGTGAGAAAGAGCATGTTGCTCGTCTGCACCGCTTCTGCGTAGATGCCAAACGGCTCAGGCGGCGCTGGAAGCTTGAGGCCAAGTTGTCCCAACCGCTGCTCGGCAGTGGCAAGACGAGAGTCATCCTCGTTTAAAAGTTTTTCTTTGGAATTCGTATCCATTGAACTCGCTCCAGCGGCTTCGGTTTGATCGCCAGCATTCTGATTTTTCACAGTGTCCTCATCTCAGACAGCAACGTGTAGATGTTTAGCGCTATCCCACGAAATCTCCCAAATGATTTTCTGCATCGCCGGGTTTGCAAAAGCCTCGGTCTATCAGCGTTTTGATTCTCTGTTGAGTGGCCGGTCGTCCCATCGAAGCAACACAGGCATTCCACCCGGATTCGATTTCGATATCAGGCGGCAAACTAGCAACGTTGACTAGGCGCTTGGTATCCGCGAGTGTCTGTTTGTCGAAGGTGGCGATTCGGGTGGCAAGCGCATTGACAAACCCGTCAAGATCAGCATCCGGCAACGACCGGTTCACATAGCCGTAGCGCTCGGCTAAGTCGCCTGAGACGTCGTCAGCGCTTAGAATCACTTCAAGGGCGCGTCCTCTTCCCATGAGGCGCGAAAGTCGCGCCATAGGCCCGCCTCCAGGCACCAGACCGGCGCCGACTTCAAACTGCGACAAGATTGCTTTCTCGCGACTGGCAAAACGCATGTCGCAGGCAAGGGCAAGCTCACTTCCCATACCAGTAGCCCGCCCGCGAATCAACGCTATCGATAAGAGAGGTGTGCGACTCAGGCGCACCAGCATCTCGGGCCATGGATGCAATCCTGTGGGTCCAGGAGGCAAATGTGCCAAATCGTCAAGGTTCGCAAGAAAATCCAAATGAATCATAAAGAAACCTTCAACAGCACTGTCAAAAACCACCACCTTGACCTGCTCGTCAGTTTCGATTGCCGTGATGATCTCGTTCACTTGCGGAAGCATCTCCGGACCGAAGATGTTGAGCGGCGGGTGGTCAAACGTGACTCGCCAATGCTCGGGCGACCGCCTGACCAGACGTATCTGAGTAGTCTTGCTGGCTGCGTAATTTTGATCTTTCATCGCTGTTGTCTCCTCACCATCTGGTTTCACGGCGTAACGCTAGCTAACTCGCGAACGGGGATGCAGGAAGTCGACGACGAGTCTTGTGGTCGCGGCCGGCTGTTCTTCCGTGATCCAGTGCCCGCAATCCGGGATGATCACATCTTCGACGTTTTCGGCGACGCACCGCATCACCGCGCCCATCATAGGTCCGAATGTAGCTTCGCCACCCAAGGCCAAGACCGGCATCTGAAGCCTGCCCTGCGCAAGGACCGTCCTGTTGTCGGTCGCATCCTGGCGGAACGCCAGGAACTGGGCAAAGCCCGCTCGCATTGCGCCGGGTTGCGCATAGAGCGCCGCATAATGTTGGCGCTTCGCTTCATCAAACCGCTTCTGATCCCGGGAAAGTTCGTTCCAGAAGCGGTCGAGATAGATGCGCTCGCGGCCGGCGACCAGGCGCTCCATGTCGTGACCACCGAAGCCAAAGTGCCACATGGCCGGATCCTGTGTGATCTGATCCCAGGGTCCGACGCCGGGCAGCGGCGCATCGATCGCCACCCATCGGCTGACGCGCTCGGGGCGGGTGGCGGCGACTGCGAAGCCGACCATGATGCCGATGTCGTGCGTCACCAATTCGGCCCTACGCACATCCAGGGCGTCCAAGACGCCTACCACGTCCGCCGCCTGATTTTTCTTGTCATAGCCGCCAGCGGGTTTCGACGATAGGCCCAACCCACGCAGATCGAGCGCGACAATCATGTGGTCTTCGACGAGTGCGCTCGCCAGATGACCCCACATGTCGCCCGTTGTGCCGAAGCCGTGCAGCATGACGACCGTTGGACCATGACCGCCGACCCGCACATGGATGGATGTACCGTTGGTTTCGATCGTCCGCGTCTGCACCGCGGCCGGGAAGGGATAGACCCCATCTACGTGGGCATGCTCGCTCATCGCTGCGTAATTCTGATCCTTCATGTTTGTTCTCTTCTCATCATTCGGTTTCATTTCTGATTTTGCGTTGCGGTCGTCTGATGGAGCGCTTTCGTCACGCGGCTTGAATTTATGGTTCATCACGCCTTTACAGCTCCGGCTTACACCACCACGTTGAGCGTGACCTCGACGTTGCCCCGTGTTGCGTTGGAATATGCACAAGTCTCGCGGTGCGTGGCGTCCACAATGGCTTGCGCGACTTCGCGTTCCAAGCCAGGGAGGTTAACGTCAAGCCGTGCTCGGAGAAAATAAACGTTGCCAGAATTGCACAGGTCTATTTCGGCATCGACGGCTGCGTCAGCCGGAAGCTTCACTTTCATTTTGTTGGCTACATGCCCCATCGCACTAATGAAACAGGCCGACCAACCGGCGGCAAACAGCTGCTCCGGATTGGTACCAGTTCCCGGGACTCCGGGAGCCGAGAACTTAACATCTAAGCGGCCATCATCACTGCGGGATACGCCGCCGCGCCGACCACCCGAAGTATGGGTCTTGGCGGTGTACCGCAGCTTCGCGACTTCCAGGGTTGAGCCAGCTACTGCGTCGGTTTTTTGATCAGTGGCCATCTTTTATTTTCTCCGTGCGCCGGTCAAGACCGGCAAAATGTAATAAATAAAATTCAAAGTGAAGGATCAGCAAGCCCATCCGATGTTTACTGGACTTTTATCCACGCATCCGAACCTGCCAGCTTAACCGCCACATCCGTAAAGAAAATCCGCAGCGGCTTGCCGTCGCCTGTGCCGCGGTGGTCCAAGGAGACAACGATAAGGCCAGCCTTCTTGTAGTCCAGCCACTTCGCGTTCACCACGCTAACGATGCTGTGCGCTCCTGACCCCAGGTGCCAGGTCAACTGCTGCACCCGGTTGTCAGGGCCGACATACATTTCCCAAGTATCGCCGGGAGTGTAGCCGCCGCCCTCGGCCGGATATGTCACAACGACACGCCTGGCGGAACCTCCCCCGATTGGCAGTTTGTGCATGCCAGTATCTTCGACCTTGGCGCTGGTGTCCCAGCAGGCATGGAAAGGAAGCCACAGCCAATACTGATTGTTGTTGAAACTTGGATCGATTTCTTTCTTCACGCTGTCAGCCTGGCTGCCGAGTTGAGATCGCACGTAAGTAACGTTCACCGGATTGCCGTCCTTGTCTTTTCCTTCATAGGTGACCCGGTCGGCTTTGGGCTCCCAGATCCAGGTCTGAGCGACTTTGACTCCGGGAAAATCTATGTTGAAGGTAGAGCGAACCGCGTCGACTTGCTCGAACGAGTCGATACCATAAGCCTGAGCGATTTTTTCGGCGGCTGGCGGGCACTTCTGCGCCCAGGAGGCCGAAGCCAGAACCAGAAACCCGAAAATCAGAAAACTGCTCTTTGCAATACCGCTAGAATTTTTCATGTGACTCTCTCTTTCAAAAGTAAATTTCCTACACCGATGTAATTTAGTCAGAAGCGCGGCGCTGGCAGGAGCGCCATTGCCACTCACCATTTGCCCGCGTGCGCGCCGCCATCCACGTGCAGTATTTCGCCCGAGGTAAACGTGGCGTCGGTCAGAAACAAAG
This sequence comes from uncultured Acidobacteriota bacterium, assembly GCA_963732135.1. GTDB lineage: Bacteria > Acidobacteriota > Terriglobia > Acidiferrales > UBA7541 > Acidiferrum. The sequence continues at coordinate 395,045 of CAVSYC010000003.1, read as the reverse complement.
CCGCGTCGACTACTTCATTGACCTCACCGATCCTGCCGACCGGGTGCAACCCTCTGAGGAATTCATGAGTTTCCGGTTTATGCATGGGAGTGTTGATCACTCCCGGCGCTATGGTGTTTACACGAATGCCTTCCTTCGCGTATTCGATGGCGAGGGCGCGTGTCACCGCATTCAAAGCGCCCTTCAACATGATTTGAACGGCCGCTCCGACACCTGCGATTGGTTGGTCAACCAGCGTAGTTGAGATGTTGACGATGCTCCCCGATTTCTGTCGCAACATTTGCTTTACGGCGAGCTGTGTCACGTAGAGAAAACCCGCAAGCGTCGTGGAGACTAGAATGTTGAAGTCTTCGGTCGTGTATTCGGTGAACGGCTTGGGAATAAAAACACCTGCATTGTTTATCAGCACATCGATCCGGCCAAATCGCGATACGGCGGTATCCACGATCTTTGCGGCCGTGCACGGGTCGCCGATGTCTCCGTCCACGAGTGCAACATTCGCGGCTCCCGGGAATGGATTTGCTTTGGTAATGTTTCGCGAGTTTGCGACTACGTTGTAACCTCGTTTCAGGAACGCTTCGACAATTCCTGCTCCGAGACCTTGCGACGCACCAGTAACAATTGCTGTTTTCTGCGTACTTGCCATTTCTAGGCTCCTCTTAATATCCGCTCGCACCGATCGTAAAACCTCCACTCAGCCCTTTAAGGGTGTGCTTGCAAGGACCTCTACTTTTTGCACCTGTGGGGGAACCGCAAATAATTCGTTGGCCCGCGCCGTCAACGCCTTGGCGATCTCGCCAGTCAAATGGGTATTCCGGCCCGCTTCATTTGCAAAGGTATCGAAGATGCCGAACTTCCCCGGCCCGAGTTTAATCGCGTACCATTTCAAGGTCGCTTTTTCATCCAACGCGAGCGGCTGAGCCGCCTTTAGAAATGCCTCGGCATCAGCCTCCTTACCTGAGCGTGCTTCGAGCATAACCAACAGTCCAATTACTTCCATTGATCTACCTCCAGTGTCGAATTACCTTCAGCCGATTGCTCACAACAGTGAGTAGACCGCATAGCGGATGCGGAGTTGTGCGGGTTTCTGCTCGGATGGTCGGAATCGTGCTCAATTCATGCTCCCGGAGACAGAACTCCAACGACTTACACCTGCGGTTGGTGTTGCATGAACGACGACGGCGAGAATTCTAATCAGCTGCGCTAGCCTGGATTATTCAAGATTTTGCTAGCGAAAAAAGAAAAGGTGCTCTAAAAGATTGATGAACACTGGGTTTTGGCGAACCCGGCATTCTCTTTCGGAGCACCCAAAAGTGACATCTCGTTATATACCACAGCTTTCCTTTTCCTTCTACCGACACCGAGTCATTCGAGCCGATTTTTCTGGCGGTCAGATCACCAGCGATGCCGGTCTGCTGCCTTTGCGGGCCTTTGATCAGCGGCATGGGCTCACCCGCGGCTTGGCAGAGCGTGTCGGTGAGGTTCGCGACGATTCGCGTGTGAGTCATCCGGGGTTGTCGTTGTTGCGCCAGCGTCTCTACCAGATCATCGCTGGCTACGAGGACGCCAACGACGCCGACCGGCTACGTCACGATCCGGCGTTTCAAATTCTTGCCGATCAACCGCTGGGTGAACCGCTCGGATCACAACCAACGCTCAGTCGTTGGGAGAACTCACCGTCGCCTCGCGATCTCCTCAAGCTGCAGGATGCCATGCTCGATTGGTTTGTGAAACTCTGCGGAGAACAGGTTCGCAAACGGGGAGAGATCCTGCTCGATGTTGATTCCACCGACGATCCAACGTACGGACAGCAGCAGCTCAGTTTCTTCAACGGTGGTTACGACCAACACATGTATCACCCCTTGCTGATCTTTGAGCGTCACACCGGTTGTTTGTTGGCGGCACGCTTGCGCCGCGGCACCGCAGCGAGTCACGCCCGCATCATCCCTCTGCTGTTACGCATCGTTCCGCGACTGCAGCGAGAGTTTCCCAAGGCCCGCATCAAATTGCGCGCTGACGCCGGGTTCGCTCTGCCACTGCTCTATGAATTCTGCGAGTTTTTCGGCATCCAGTACGTGATCGGCATAGCTGCCAACCCACGCTTGCAAGAGCAAGCGCAACCCCTGCAGCGTCGTCTCGCCCGGCGTTATCGTCGCACAGGCAAACCGCAACGATCCTTCTCTAGCTTTCTCTATCGCGCTTACAGCTGGTCTCATCAGCGGCGCATCTGCTACAAGGCCGAACACACCGAGTCTGGAACTAATGTGCGCTTTCTGGTCACCAACTTGAAAGGCCGCAGCCGTTCCGTTTTTTCCTTCTATAACGACCGCGGGGAATGTGAGAACCGCATTGAAGAATTCAAGAATGGTTTTGCCGCGGACCGCTTGAGCTGTCACCGCTTCCGAGCCAATGCTTTCCGCTTATTGCTCCACAGTTTCGCCTACAACCTCGTCAACCTGTTTCGCTTGCAGCTACCTTCGTCGCTGCGCTCAGCACAGATCGAAACGCTGCGCGTTCAGTTGTTCAAGATCGGGGCGCGCATCCGCGAAACAGCTCGTTGTATCCGTATTCACCTGGCCAGCGGCTGGCCTTTTCAGAATCTCTTCCAAACCGTCTGCAACTCATCTTAGATTGTCTCGCCTGCTCAACAACATACTCTCGCAAGCACCAGGCGGAGCCATTTCAAAAAACGCTTTGCGAGGTCAAAGTGCGGCTCTACAGTCCCCTTGAGAGTCCACAACCGCGCGCCCAACCTTGTCCTCCGTCACCAATCCGCTCTCTGCGCTACGATTCTGGCTTCTCATGAATTAACCAGGCTAGGCCACTCAGAATTGTTGATTGAGGGGAGAGTGCTGAGGCGGATGCAAGGAGCGATGAACTACAAATTCCCGGCTGGGCATTAACAACAAATTAAAAGGCAACCACTGAAGGTGACGTTTCTTCGGAGTGCGGTTCCGAAGCGCGACTCGCTTCGGAGCCCAGAAAATCCTGGCGATACTCTGTCGGGCTAACTCTACAGACATCACGAAAGACTTGCGCAAAGTGCTGCTGAGTTTTGAAGCCACAGGCCACGGCCACGTCCAATACTCGCGCATTGGGAGCACGCAACATCGCTTTAGCACGCTCAATTCTCTGGCGCAAAACAAATTGATGCGCGGTCTCGCCCGTTGACTTGCGAAACATCCGGGCGAAATGCGCTGTGCTCAAGCCTACCGATTGCGCCATCTCGTCGAGGCTGAGGTCATCTTCGAGCTTCGCATGGACTAATTCCTTAATTCTTCGCAAGCGCGCTGAGCCTAGTCCGCCTTTGTACATTTGCACAAGACGGTGCCGTGCGGCATGGTCATTGACCAGCGCTACGGCCATTGCCTGTTCAATAGAATCCAGAAACAGCCGTCCGGTCGGAAAGCCAGTTACCATCTCCGCATGAACGGCGGCAACCAGCGCGCTGAGTCCCGAGTTCGCAAACTTGCGGGAAGCCCGCAGTTCCACCTCGCCATAAGCTCCGTCCGAGGCAGCCATCAATGGCGCATCGGAAATACCGACCTGCAGATGAGGTGTGGCCATGAGTCCAACCCACTCTCCCACATGACGATCGCACAGCGCCAAGTCGCCGGCCGCGTACTCGAACTTTTCCATCGCGGAACGCGTCGAGCCCCACTCAATTGAGCCGCGCCCCAACATCATCGCGAATGCTTGGTCATTCCGCACCCAATGACGCGGCTCTGTGACGGATTCGGGTTGAAAGACTTCAACTCTCATTCTTTTGCTTTATGCCTTCGTGTTGCTGATATGGCCGAGGGCTCTCCAAAGGCTGTTCGGGATCGTCTGATTTGATGTATCTCAGCGGCAAGATGATGCATATGTCTCGACGTTGCAATAACGCCAGACACTTTGAGCTTGATGTACTTGTACAGCGCAAATTTGGACTGAGCCATGCGAATCTCCTGGCGCTCAATACTGGAAAACTGGCCACTTGGAGATTTCTTAGGAAAAGATTTTAGGAAGACTCTAACCCACTGATTCTAAAGAACTGGCGGAGAGGGTTCGATTCTGCCTCGGGTGCAGCAGGAAATTCCAGTAATGATGGTAAAACCTAACCTTCGTGTTTGCAAAGGAACTGAAGTCCTGTAACCGTTTTCCCTTCGTTCGTGGGAAATCTGAGGCGCCTTAGCATGTAGAAAAACCGTAGCAAGACGTAGAACGCCCACGCCTTATTGACTATTTACCCGCGTTAAAAATCCTCTTGCAAAAGCCAATCGCCCCGCGTTATTCCTGCACCGCACGTCACACTCCAAATCAAAAAGGAGAACATCAAGTGTCCACTACCACGTTGACGTTTGGAAGAACGGATCGCTCGTGACAGACTCAGCTTGCCAAAGCGAAGGAGAACCGAAGGAAGGCGTACGAGAAGGCAGCGAAAGCCGAAAGGAAGGTTGAGCGCCTAATCGCTGAACACCCAACGGGGAAGCCCGAGATGCTGATCCATCGGGGCGGATTGTGTGCCTGGGTCGTAACCGGTGGGAATGATTTGTGCGGAGGACGCCGTTTTCGAATGAAACTACGCAGACGGCAAGCGGGTCCATTCCGAGTGCTCCGACATCCTCGGAATTTATGATTCACTTGCAAGCTTTTCGATCACGCTGCGAGCGTCTTGTCGTCGCGCAACCCGATAAACTCACTGTCTGAACAGCCGCGAGATAAGGTACGTTAATTGATAGCCTTTTGGTAACTCAGAAGACCACAGTTTCCTTCATAGCCGCAACGTAAACACGTATCGACAATTTTGAGTGCGCTTGTCAGCGCGCCACAGTCATAGGAAGAACGTTCGCTCGACCGAGCCCTTGTTCGTCGGGCGCAACGGCCACACCATCACGAAACACGACGACGTTTCCAGAGTTCGCTGCAACCCGTTCGCCAGGCACGATAATACCAACGAGATTCAGCGGGTCCGCAGCGGAAACAATCGTGACTTCTCCGGTCGGATCCTGCTTGCGCTTGGCTCGCAACGATTCGACGGCCAGCGGCAAAGCGAATTGCTCGCCCAAAAAACCGCTGACAAACCGGCCGCCACGAACTTCCCCGCGATCTTCAAGGCGTCGCAGAGTGATCAGTACTTCACGCCATTTCGGAAGTTTGGTCTCGCGCGTTAGGAGCTCACGGAAAACAATCCCGTAGCGATGCAACAGCATCCAGCATGTCGCTTCGAGCGCTCGCGTATGGTCCTGGGCTTCACCGGTGTAAAGCAACGACCACCGGCCGGAACTGTGGCGCGGGCGCGCAGTTCGTCCGCTGCCCTGGCCGGAGCGCCGCTTGGGATCGATCAGCGCCCGCAAATTGTCGAAGCCGTCTGCTGTGAGCAATCCAGCAGCGACGAGCTCCCAAAGACCGGTTTCTACTTGAGCCTTCAGCTTGCCCGTGCCTCGCACGATATCCGGGAAAAAAGAGGCGCCGCGCTGCCGCAAGAACTGTAAAACCGCTGCCGCGTCCGGACTCAGGCCCGCCGGCTGCATTTCGTTCGCTTCGCGCCGTGGAATCATCCAGTCGCTATCTTCGCGCACAAAGAAGGTGATTGGCGCGACGCTGGTAGGAACGACGCGCCGCTTTCCGTCAGTGAACGCCTCAAGCGTAGCAGGATGTGGCGACAGCCGACCCCAACCGACCGCGCCCGTAAGGCAAACCTGGTCCAGCACCTTGGGATCGTAATCGGCAATGCGCCGCTGCAGAATCTGGTGTTCCCATGAATTTGCAGGCGCTTCAAACCCTTGCATTTGGCGAATCACTTCAAGCGTGCCACGTTCGCCGAGCACCTGGGTGCGCTGCGCCACGTGCTGCCAGGAAAGCAGCCAATCCATAAATTGCGCGGCACTGACAGACTGGATTTCTTTCCTTAGCCGTCCCAAAGTGAGGCGGTGGATGCGGGCAAGTAGTCGGCGTTCGCACCATTCTATCGAACCCGAAATGATATCGTCCGAAACGATGCCAGTAAACTTGCCGCGCAGTACGACTCCTCTGGACTCCAGGCGCAACAGAGATTTTTCTATATCCGGGACTGACAGTGCGGGTGTGGTGCTTAGTTGAGTTGCTGTGATTGGGCCACTGTGAGTGGTCCATCCTGTGACGCAGGCCAACAAAGCCTCTTCGCGCGAAAGTTCTTGCCACTCGACATGCGGCACGGGCGTTTCGAAGCTTGCTGAAGGAAATATTTGCATGAATGCGGACACGCGTTCTGAAGCTACCCAATACGCGGCGTCACCCACGCGAGCGAGACCAGCTCGGCGCTCTGCAGCGAGTTGATCGAAAAGAGGGGTCCAGGCAGGCACCGAATGGCGTAATTTCGTGCTCAAACCATTGTTTCCGCGCAAGATTTCGATGCCAACGGGTAACGCAACTAACGTGAGCAGCGCGTCGTGTAACTCCTCCGCGTCGCGCACATCAGGCCACGCTTCGTCGCACACCTCGGCGATTGCTGCAGGATCGAGCCGGCCGATTTCTTCCAGCACCGAGTCCGGCAAAACGCGGCGCATTTCGACGGCACGAGCACGGCGTTCTTCGAGCGGTGCGTCGTCGAGATAGGCGTAAGGATTAGCGTTCAAAATTTCGTGCGAGAATTGCGAGGCTATCGGCGTATCTACTGCCAGGCACTTGATCTGTCCGGCTGCGATGCCACCCAAGACGCGCTCAAGACCTTCAACGTCCATCGCTTCGGTAAGGACGTCCTTCATTACTTCCCGGATCAACGGATGATTGGGAATATTGATATCGCCGGCGGCGAGATTTTCCGGACATGCCTGTTGTTCTGGGAATACGGCGGCCAGCAAATCATCCGCTCGCATACGTTGAATATTCGGCGGCACTTTCTTTCCACCGCGGAAGCGAAGCAGGGCCAGCGCCCGCCCCGCATCCCAGCGCCATCGCGTAGTGAAAAGAGGAGAAGCCAACACAGCCTGTTCGAGGACAGAACGAACCGAATTCGGATGCAGGAAGTGAAAAACATCGGCCAACGGAAAACTATGCTGCTCGCTCAGTGAAATATTCAGTCCGTTGTCGGTCGCGGCAGCTTGCAGCTCAAAGTTAAACGAGCGGCAGAATCGCTTACGGAGCGCCAGACCCCAGGCTTTGTTGATGCGCCCGCCAAATGGCGCGTGGATGACAAGTTGCATTCCTCCGCTTTCATCGAAGAAGCGCTCGGCGATCACAGTCGCTTGTGTTGGGACCGCCCCCAGGATCGTTCGACCAGCAAGGATGTATTCGACTACCTGTTCGGCGCCGGCATCGTCCAGACCACATTCAATTTTCAGCCAACTTATCGCGGAAGAGGCCTCCGGCGGCAACTTCGCGGCGGGATCAGAGACCGTGCCCGGAACAAGAGAACTGATTTCTTCTCGTAAGACTGCGACGTGTGTTGAAAGTTCGTCGCTTCGTGAAGGCGCTTCGCCGCGCCAAAAAGGAATCGTGGGGGCAGCGCCGTGCGCGTCTTCCACCAAGACGCTGCCGGCTTGAACTCGCCGGATTCGCCAGGAAGTATTTCCCAGCAGCATAATGTCGCCCGCGAGGCTTTCTACCGCGAAGTCTTCGTCAATCGTTCCAACAACGGCTCCTTCAGGCTGGGCAATCACGGTATATAACGCGTTTTCCGGAATGGCGCCGCCACTGGTAATCGCCGCCAAACGACTGCCACGTCGGGCACGAACGATGCCGTTGACACGATCGCGATGGAGATATGCAGCATAACGACCGCGTGAGCTGGCAATGCCTTCGGAGAGCATGACGAGAATTTCGTCGAACTCCGCTCGTATAAGATCGCGATAAGGATACGCACGGCGCACCGCGTGGAATAACTCCGTTTCGTTCCAATCTTCGGCAGCGCACATAGCCACAATCTGCTGCGCCAGAATGTCGATCGGTGCTTCGGGAATCGCGATGCGATCGAGATCTCCTTGGCGAATTGCGCGAACCAGTGCAGCGCATTCCAAAAGCTCGTCGCGAGTTGTCGCGAAGATCCGGCCTTTGGGCACGGCGCCACGCCAGTGACCCGCTCGGCCGATACGCTGCACTCCGACGGAGATCGAACGCGGCGAACCGACCAGGCAAACCAGGTTGATTGCGCCGATGTCGATGCCGAGCTCGAGAGATGCCGTCGCTACCAGGGCGCGGAGCTCTCCGGATTTCAATTTCTTCTCGGCTGCCAGACGCAGCTTGCGCGACAAACTGCCGTGGTGCGCGGCGATGGCATCGCTCCCCAGTCGCTCGGCGAGATGATGAGACATGCGCTCTGCGAGACGGCGGGTGTTGACGAAGATAAGCGTTGAGCGATGCTGCGTGGCCAGAGCGGCAATCCGATCGTAGATCTCGCCCCACATTTCGTTCGACGCCACTGGGCCAAGCTCGCTGGCGGGAACTTCGATGGCCAGATCCAACTCGCGACGATGACCTATTTGCACAACCGCGGGATCGGGCCTATCGTTTCCAGTCAGAAAATGAGCCACGAGCTCGATCGGTTTCTGAGTCGCCGAGAGACCGATGCGTGTCAGACCCTTGCCAGTCAAATGATCGAGACGTTCCAGCGAAAGTGCCAGATGGGCCCCGCGTTTGTCGTCAGCTACGGCATGGATTTCATCCACGATGACCGAGTCAACGGTCCGCAGGATTTCGCGGCTCTTCGCTGCAGTAAGGAGGATGTACAGAGATTCCGGAGTCGTTACCAGAATATGCGGCGGACGCGCCAACATGGCGCGGCGCTCATGCGCGAGCGTATCGCCGGTGCGCACCGCGGTACGAATCTCAGCCATCAAGATCCCGCGCTGCCCGGCGAGCTGCAGGATTTCTCCCAAAGGAATTTCCAGGTTTTTCTGAATGTCATTACTCAGCGCCTTGAGCGGTGACACATATAGGACTTCGGTGCAGTCAATTAATTCGCCGCGGATCGCTTTTCGCACCAGGCGATCGATGCAGATCAAAAAGGCCGCGAGAGTTTTTCCCGATCCCGTTGGAGCCGAGATCAGCGTTGTTTTGCCAGCCAAAATCTGCGGCCAGCCTTCTTGCTGCGGTTCGGTAGGCGTGCCGAAACGGCCGATGAACCAGTCGCGGACGAGCGGATGCGCCCATTCCAGACCGGAAGCGAGCGGTAGTGCGGGCTCTTGGTTCATTTCTAGTTCTGATTATAGCCTGAGGACTAGTAGGCATTTGATTCGCGGATGGTGTTGACTCCTAGACTAGGCCGCCGCGATTCGACGGTGTGCGAGACGCCGGCCATATCTTCGATAACACTATGTCTCGCGCTCTATCCGCCCATTGCGGCTGTCGCGCAACCGTTTGAGGGACTGGGCGGGATTGCGAATCGAGAACCGGCAAGGCCGCGACTGTTCAGGGAATAAAACTGAACGCCGCATTCGGCACCATGGGACTTTCCGAAGAGAATTGGCCCTGCCACTGGATGCCGGGCGGCGGCAAATCATCGCTCCTATGCCAAACAATCCCTGGGGGCGGGCACAGCTCCCAAGCCGTCTTCTGTGCCTGCGGGCCCGCGGGGGCAAGAGAGTTGCGGCAAGGCACTTCCAGTCGTCGCGTTTGAAGACCTGCTGGAAAACGAATACGACGCGATGAAGTTTGATTATTCGCTACTTCGCAACTGGCTCTGAAAGGTTCGATGCCCGCGAGGAGTTGCAGCCCAGATAAGAGCTAGCTCAGTAGGCGTTCTTGTTCATCAACCCCGAGAAGACCGTCATTAGGATGATCCGCAAATCGAACGTAAACGTCCAATTTTGCAAATAGTACAAATCGAATTCAACCCTCTTTTCGATGGATGTATCGCCGCGCCAGCCGTTTACCTGAGCCCACCCTGTGATGCCAACTTTCAACGAATGTCGATGGTTGTAGCGGCTAACTTCTTGCAGGAATTTGTGAACGAAGTGCGGTCGCTCGGGCCGCGGCCCCACAACGCTCATATCCCCTCGCAGCACATTAATGAATTGCGGCAACTCGTCCAAACTGGTCTTGCGCAATACGGTTCCAAACGATGTCCTACGATCGTCTTCGGCCGTCGTCCACTTCGTTTCGCTTTGGGGCGACGGTCCAACCCGCATTGACCGAAATTTGTACATTTGAAATGGCTTGCCATTGAGTCCGATGCGTTCCTGTATGAAGAAAATCGGTCCGCGCGAGTTCAATCGAATAATCAGAGCGATTAATCCGAACAGCGGTGCGGCGAGAATTAACACACCGAGTGAAAAGGCGACGTCGAAAATGCGTTTGAGCAGAGCGTAGTCCAGCGACTCGGTGGGTGTTGAACTCAAATCCAGCATCTGGATATTGCCTAATTGAAAGAGCTTTTCGCGAATGATGATCCCTTCCCCAAAGTCCACGAGAGCCCGCGCCGGCAGGCACAGATGGCTCAACGCCTTCATGATGTATGGGATTTGCGAGAATTCTGCCGGTTGCAAGGCGATCACCGCCTCATCGATTCCATGATTGGCGTTCAAAAGTATCAGTTGTTCTAGCTCATAGACGCGATGGCCTTCCACGTCCACATCCTGGCCGGGGAGTCTGACGAATCCGCTGATCTGGCATGGCGCAAAAGAGAGGCGCTGCAGTCTTCGTGCGGCAGCACGCGCGAATCGATCGGCGCCTACCACCAGTAGCCGCGTTGGCTTGGCCATACTTGCACTGCTTCTAAAGATCACTCGAAATATTGCGTGCAACATCACCGTGAGGGTCAGCAAGACGGTCACGTCGCAGACCAGCAGACCACGCGGATAAATGTCGTTGCGACTGAAGTAAAGCAAAACAAGAACCACGAAGGAAGTCGCCAGGCACGCCGACCATGCAGCGCGCGCTCCGGTACGCTCACGAAACAGTTCGTCAAAACTCGTCACCCTGTGATGCTCGGAGACAAACGCCCAAACAAATGTCCCGAAAAGCATCTGGTTGACATGCCCATGGAACGAAAATAATGCCGGCCGTCCCAGAAATGCACAGCACACCTTCCAGACGGACCATCCTAGGTAAAACGCAAGAATTGGCAGCAGATAAGTTGCAACCTTCAACGACAACCGGTACAACTTGAGTCGCAGGATCATGACTGTCAGCCTCTCTCAACTTTCCCGACAATGCCCTTGGGACTGTTAGACGACGTGCCCAGATAGTACCGAGGTCGAATTTCGAATATCGGCTGTTTGCTCGGACATACGCATCGCGCAATCGTCAGACTTTGCCTGCAAAACGCCGGCTAAGCCCTTCTGGAATTGTCTGTTTGCCCTGATCCACAGTCCAGCGCGGCGCGGGTGGCTGGAAGCTATCTGGCCTTAGGAAAAAACGTGGTGCGCGCTCAAACGCCGCTTTACGGCAGCCGGCAGGTATCTTTGGTGCGCGCCCAACCAAAACCCCGCCGATTTCGCGACGTCAGTCTTAATTCCCCCAACGACTGCACGCCGAGTCCCGTGTCCGTTCGCTCCTAGCTTTTTTCTTGCTAACTTACCGACCTCTTTTATCAACGAATTTTGCGTGAGCTCATTCCAAATTCCAAGCCGCTGAAACGTATATCCAATGTCGAAGTACCGCTTGAAAAGTTCCACAGTTGTGTGATTGTGCGAGTGCACTACGCTCGCCTCAGGCTCGTACACAATGTGCCATCCCGCATCCAAGATTCTTTTCGCGATCCCCAGATCCTCAAACACCTTTAAGTCTTCTGGAAACCGTGTTGCCTCCCACACTTCTCTCCGTATCGCTGCGTTCGCGTCAGAAAAGTGGTAGTACCGGTATCCCAAACTCTGTTTGGTCGACGGGCCTTTCACCACACGCTGGCTTCCATACATCGTGTTCAGTGCTTCGTGCCTTTCCACTGTCGATCCCGCTTTCGGAACATGTCTACCATAGGCGGCTCCAACCGCGCCATCCGTAAAATTCCTTAACATGGTCTTGAGCCAGAGGCAGTTCGCCGGGATCGCATCTTGTGATAAAAATATCAGGAACTTCCCAGTGGTCAGAGTCGCTGCATAGTTTCTGGTTCGCGCGTGATGGAAATCCTCCGCCGGAATCTCCACGATCTGAACCGGGAATTTCCTCGCGATCTCCAGCGTCCCGTCCGTCGATCCCGAGTCGACCATCAGCACTTCCACTTGTCCAACGTCCTTCTGAGAATGAATAGCATGCAGGCACGCCCCCATATCCTTCGCACCATTCTTCGTCGGAATTAGGATAGACGCTTCGATCATGCCCGGACTTCCCGCTTTCTCCGTAAAATACTTCTCACCGCGGCGTTATGAGACTTTGCGACGCCCTGCTCTTGGCTCCCTACGCCCACCAAGACTTCTAGTACTTCGCGTTCAGTCGGATCGCGCGAACCATCACCGGAAAGCTCGCGTGCAAAGCACGCAAATTCTCTGAATTGTTCTCGGCTTCCGCTGTGCCGCGAGGGTAGCTGCATAGCATTCACCTCGGCCTTGACAATCGCGGTTCTGGTGCGGGTACCAACGGATCGTCTGAAAGCGCTCACCTGGCCTCCGACAGACAACGCAAAGTGCTGGTGGCGCACACGGTCGGCTTACCATCTTGGCTGACACTCAATCCCAACAAACCGGAACGAAAGAAAGCAAGATAGAGGAAGAGTCCCATGAAACCAGGGTCAATGCGAAAGGCTGCCGCCAACGCCGACGCCGGCCATTTTAAGTGCCCACAAGCCAAGCCATATAAAGCGTGGCGAAGATGGGAGCCGGCCACCTTGCCCAGGCCGATTCTTCGAACTAGGGGGCTCGCCTGAAGTTCGTGTAGCAATGTTTCCGTCATTTGCAGGACTGCGGCTTGAACGTCTCCGGTTTTACGGAATTGGTTGGTCATCGACAGTGGGTGCCGGCGTATGCGGCAGAGGGGGAGCGGCAGATAGCCGACGCTTCCCTGATGGCTCAAGCGGAACCACATATCAAGATCGATTAGGGTCACTAACCCATCTCGAAAGGGGCCCGCACGGAGCCAAGCCTCTCGCCGAAATAGAACGGCAGACGGTTCGCCAACAATATTGCCGTAGATCAGGGAAGTTGTTCGAAGGTTTACGGCCTCAATAACCAAAGGCCGAGAGAACCATCCGACAGTGGCAAGCATCTTGTTGTCAGCATCGATCAAACGTGTGGCACTCGTCGTCATCGCAACTTCTGGATGTTGATCCAAGAAGTTAGCCTGTTGTTCCAAAGCACCTGACTCCAACAAATCATCCGCGCACAGCAGCTTAATGTATTCCCCATTGGCAGCGTTCAGTGCACTGTTGAAATTGGCCGCCATGCCGCGATTCCGATCGGACCGGAAAGCGCGGATACAAGGGTCCGAGAGGGACTGAATGATTGCCCAGGTGCCATCGTCCGATGCGTTGTCGAAAACAATGACGTCAAATTCGACGCCTCTTTGGGCCAATACACTGTCAATACAGTCGCGGATGTACGCTGCTGCGTTGAACGTTGGAATGCAAACGGAAATCTTCATGGGTGGACGCTGGCGACCTCGGCACGGCCGTTTCGGGCGATAATCCTGGGTTGCGGAATCGGCACAATGAACTTGCCGCCTCGATTCAAATATTCACTCTGTTGTTCCAAGACCTCTTCTACAAAATTCCACGCTAGCAGCAGGACGTAATCCGGCTGTTCATCCAAAAGCCGCTCCACTGCCACGACCCGAATTCGCATGCCGGGAGTGTACATGCCTTGCTTATAAGGACTTCGATCCACAATGAAATCGATTAAGTCAGTCCCAATCTGAAAATGATTCAATAAGGTGTTGCCCTTTGCCGGCGCGCCATACCCGGCAATTCTTTTGCCGGAAGCTTTCAGTCCACGAAGGAGCGCAGTAGTTTCCACTCTCATCTTGTCGACTCGGTCGGCAAAAGCCTCATAGGTCTTAAGCGAATTCAATCTCTCGGATTCTTCCAAGAGCAGAAGGCCTTCCACGGAGGGTAGCGCTTCCAAGCCGGATCCAATCCTGCTGACATACACACGTATGCTGCCACCGTGCACGCGTAACCGCTTTACGTCAAAAATCCGCATCCCGTGCGACGCGAAGAGCCTTTGCAAAGGCCCGAGTGCGAAGTACGACAGATGCTCATGATAAATCGTGTCGAACTCGTCTTTTCCGAGCAGGTCGATCAAGTAGGGAACTTCAAAAACCGCGACGCCGTCTGGGCGGAGCAGCGCATCCAGCCCCACCGCATAATCATGCAGATCGCCAATGTGCGCGAGAACATTGTTGCCGATGATGACCTTCGCCGCTCCCTCGCGCTCGCGCGTCTCGCGTGCGAGGCGTTCGCAGAAGAAGTCGTTGACCGTGGCAATTCCGGCCGCATTGGCTATTGCGGCGAGGTTGGCAGCGGGCTCAATTCCGAGAGCGCGAACGCGAAGCTTCTGGAATGCTCGCAGGAGGCAGCCGTCATTACTGCCAATCTCTAGCACCAGATCTTTAGGAGACTCAACAAACCGGTCCACGATTTCGTCCGCATAGGTCTTGAAATGGGCCAGCATCGTCTGCGACGTAGACGATACATATATATAGTTCCGAAACATGATTTCCGATGGCACCACGTGATCTAACTGCACGAGTCCGCATTGATCACAGAACACGACGTCCAGGGGAAAGTCAGCCTCAGGTTCATTCAATTGCTCGGGTTTCAAGAAAGAGTTCGCTAGAGGTGTTGGACCGAGACAAAGAAATTTCACTGTTTTGGTGTTATTGCAGATTCGGCACGGATGCATGGCGGCTCTCCCTGGGAGTTTCCTACTCACATTTGGCGTATCAATCGAATATTTAATCTCTGGCGTGCAGGCTCTGCAGTTCCCTCATGGCTTCCAGACCCTCACGCGGACCGGCTAAAGGAAAATCGAGCAAGGCTTGCGCTTTTCCAACTTTAAGCCCCGCTGAACGCGGCCGGGCCGCGCGCAGTCCTAGTTGTGAGGTCGGGACCGGAACAATAAGCGAAGCGTCCAACTCAAAAATGCTTGCAACAAGGCGCGCGAATTCCGTTCTGAGCAAAGGCACAGAGCCTGCGAGGTGGAAAAGACCCTCCTGACGGCTCTCGACGAGCTCGCGCACAACCCGCGCCAAGTTCGGCGCGTACGTAGGAGTAATCATCTGGTCGGATGGTACCCTCAACGGCTGTCCTGAGGCGAGGCAAGCAATTAGTCTGGCAACGAAGTTTTTCTTTTGTCTCTCCCAGTCATAAACGCCAGAGATGCGTCCGATGATGTGCTTGCTTAACTTCGTGGCAATCATGCGTTCACAATCCAACTTTTGCCGCCCGTACTCGTTCAAGGGATTGCAGGCATCATTCTCGGAATATGGCCCCTTAGTTCCATCGAATACATATTCTGTGGAGAAGTAGACCAGGAATGCGCCCAGCTCTGCTGTGGCCTCAATCAAATTCGCTAGCCCTTCCACATTCACCTGTCGCGTGCCCTCAGGATCAGTCTCGCACACCTCCACATTGGGCTCAGCCGCTGGGCACAGAACTGCCTCAGGCCGGAGTCGACGCAGCAGGAACCGAACTTCGTCAGGATCTCGCAAATCCAAGTGAACCAGGCCTGGAGCCTCTTGGCGGCAGAATGTGCCGATAGTGGGGCAATGCGGATTGAATTCGCGCAAGAGAGCCCTTCCGACTAGTCCGGATGCACCCACAATGAGAATCGCTGCACTCAAACTTCTCACCTACCGGCCTGAAGCCGTTCGAAACTCACGGAAAAATCAGGGAAGTTGCCGTCGCGCTTGGACAGGATCGGGTCGGAAATGGGCCATTCGATCCGAAAAACGGGATCATTCCAGCGAACCCCCCTGGCAAACTCGGGGCGATATGCTTCCGAAATCTGATACGAAACTTCGGATTCGTCGAGCAATGTTTGAAACCCGTGCGCAAACCCGGTCGGCACGTACAACATTCTTCCGTTGTCAGGGGTGAGTTCCAGCGCAAACCAACGGCAAAAGGACGGAGAATCAATTCGCAAGTCTATTATGACATCGTAGATCGCGCCCCGCGTGCAGCGCACCAGTTTCACTTCTTCGTGAGGCACTGCCTGGTAGTGCATCCCGCGCAAGGTTCCCTTCCTTAAATTCAACGAGGTACCGGTTTGCTCAACAAGAGTATTTAAGCCCAGACTGTGGAACTCCCTGCGGCACCACGTCCGAGCGAAGGAACCGCGTTCGTCCCCTATAGGCTCGATTTCCACAACATACGCTCCCGACAAGGGGGACTGCGTGAATTTCAAGGTTGCACCTCGGCAGAGTTCGTTGGCTTGTGCACGGATCTTTCAGAAATGCCCGTCTCAACCAATCGCTTCTGCTCCCTGCTTTCATATGATTTACACTGTTCAAGCGCAATAAGCCGCACATCCTGGCCTCGGACGTAGGCCTTGTACCAGGCTACGGTCATGGGTAGCGCCTGGTCGAGCCGCCAGTGTGGCTTCCATCCGAGGTGTTGGCGAGCTTTCGTACAGTCAAGTCTCAGAGAGTTACTTTCAGGCGGATGATTACCGAGGTCCGAAACCCAGCCGGCGCCTTCGCCCCAGAGCTCTACTACTCGCCGGACTACTACCTCCACCGACTTGGTGTCTTCCTCTAGGGGGCCGAAATTCCACGCACCTGCGACTTGAGCGCCCTCCTGTAAAAGTCTTTCCGCGAGCAAGAGATATCCCGCAAGAGGCTCTAAAACGTGCTGCCAGGGACGAATTGCGCGAGGATTGCGAATAGCAACTGGCTTGCCCTCCATGAGGGCCCGCATTATGTCGGGCAACAGCCGATCCTGTGCCCAGTCGCCTCCTCCAATCACGTTACCGGCCCTGGCACTGGCCAAGATAGGATGTTGCGATCCTAGGGAACTAAAGTACGAAGTACGATAAGCCGCCACGACCAGTTCAGCGCAGGCTTTGCTACTGGAATACGGGTCGCTCCCACCCAGATTGTCCGTCTCTTTATAGGCGACGGAGCTCTCGGTGTTCTGGTAGCACTTGTCTGAGGTGACGACAACCACGGCTTTGACGCCCCCTGTCTGTCGAATCGCCTCCAACAAACAAGCGGTACCGAGCACATTCACATCGTAGGTTTCCATGGGATGCTGGTAACCGCGCCTAACTAGAGCCTGAGCCGCCATATGGAACACAATTTCCGGCTGGCACTTGCTGATTGTCTGCTTCAGATTCTCAAAGTCGCGGATATCGCCAATCAGCGATTGCATTCCGGTTCCGACGTTCGCCAACTCGAACATGCTCGGTGATGTGTGCGGCTCAAGGGCATAACCGGTCACACGTGCACCGAGCGACTGGAGCCACAAGCAAAGCCAAGCCCCCTTGAACCCGGTGTGCCCTGTGATCAGGACCGACTTATCTCGCCAAAACTGAGGATCCATAACTATGCCTTCTGCCTCCATCGAGGAGCACGAATTTCTTTTCTGAAGACCTACCGCAAAAACGGGGACTGGCTATCAACGATTCCAAATCTTCCAAGGCGGCTTGGGAGATCCCCAGAGTTGGTTCAACATCAGTGAATCTCGATACGTATCCATGCAATGCCAGAAGCCTGTGTGATGAAAAGTCATCAACTCGCCATCCGCGGCCAATCGTTCGAGTGGTTCGCGCTCCAGAACGCAACTTTCATCATCAGGGAGGTAGGCAAAAATCCCCTTATTGAACACAAAGAAGCCGCCGTTGATGAAGCCTTCGGGTGCCTGGGACTTCTCAGCGAACTGCACCACTCGATTACCTTCAATCATCAACTCGCCGAAACGTGCGACGGGATGCACAGCCGTGACCGTAGCCAACTTGCCGTGACTCCGGTGGAACTTTAGCAACTCTTGTAAATTGATGTCCGCGACACCATCTCCGTAGGTCAGCATGAACTCGTCGGAATCGATATAAGGTCTGATTCTCTTAATTCTCGCGCCGGTCATGGCATTTATGCCGGTGTCCGCGAACGTGACGGTCCAATCTTCCGGAGCTCCGTTGCTCTCGACAAGCGGCTCCGCACTGCTGTCGAATTGAAGCGTGAAATTGCGCGTCATCAGCCGGTAGTCGAGGAAATATTGCTTAATCATCGCCCCTTTGTAGCCCAGGCACAGAACGAATCGCTTGAATCCGTACGATCCATAAATCTTCATAATGTGCCAAAGAATGGGGCGGTTCCCAACCTCCACAAGCGGCTTAGGGCGATATTCAGTTTCCTCGCGGAGCCGCGTTCCCATACCGCCACAGAGAATTACAACTGGTAGGTCTGAGTTCACGCTCATTTCAGGCATATAGACCTCTTTGATCCAGGCGACCGAGTTGCTCTATTGCAGCTACTCACTTGCAGATTTGACCGTGTCTAGAGGCACTGGTGCTGGGGTTTCCTCCCGGGCGTTGCTAACAAACCGCTTTCCCAATCTTCCCGCTCGCCCGTCCACAAAGCCCAAAAGCATCATTTTGACACAAGCGGCCTTGTGCTCGCCAAACGCTAAAATCGCCAGAAAATGGCGAAGCAGCCGTCGGAGAACGGAGAACTTGCTTTTCCAGTCCGGGAAGTAATTCCAGATCGTAAATGTCTCGTTCCGGCTTATGTAATATTCCCGCCAAGGGGCGTGCCCGCCCCACGCTTTCGAATATCCAAGGATGTTTATTGTCCTAGGATTGCCTACAGCGTGATGCAACAGGCTATCGCGAACCATGGCGATCCGATATCCGTGACGTCGAAGTCGGAGGCAATACTCGTAGTCCACAAAATCGATGAAGAAATCGGCGCGCGGAAGGCCAACTCGCTCAACGACTTCCGATCGCACCAGACTGCCTGACGAAATCACCGCGTCAACGAAACAGAGCGGCTGGTTCAAACAATCAGAAGATGGGCGTACCCAACCTTTCCGCCATAGCATGCCCGGATAACAGAGCAGTGTTTCCGGATGAACGGGTACGGGTGCGACGATGCCAACCCTTTCTCTTACAGCTTCAGTGCGCCCCAGCCCTCGCACCAGCGCTTCTAGCCCATCATGCATCGGTATGCTGTCATGATCCAGGAGCCACACCCAATCGTGCTTCATCTGGTTAGCGGCATAACTCAGCCCCGCCGAGTAGCCACCGCCCACGCCGGCATTGGCGGGAAGGTCCAACACCGTCACCTGAGGGTATTTCGCCGATAGCAGACTGAGTGTCCCGTCAGTCGAACCGTTGTTCACAACGATGATTTCATCCAACTGGTGGCTCTGCCGTAGCAGCGCATCCAGTTGCTTCGACAGAAGCCGCTCCGAGTTATATGCAAGGGTAACGCTGGCGATGGACAGCCCTTTGGTCATCCGCAACACTCCGTCCACATGCGTCCAGTTAGATTGGGGCACTCGTTCCCACCGCTACGCGCAAGAGCGGCCGGGCCCTCCGTATAGAAAGACGACGAAGCAGCAAATACATGAAGACCAGGTCAAAGACCCAATTAATGTAAATCGAGAACAAATTCACGTAGGGAAAAAAAATGACCATTTGTACGAGCAGCGCCCTAACGTACACGCTGTACATCGAGTTCAACTCGCTGGTTCGCGAATAGACCCAGCCGTACGTCAGTCCGAGGAGTAGCGGCCCGAACAAAACGCCCCAATACCGATAATCTCCATAAAGCTCGCCAAGAAAGGTGGCGGTGACAAATTCACCTGAGTAGAGATCACCCGCAATCTCCCCGATACTCGCACGGGGTAAGAACCGGTGCAGCGAATAAAACAGGAATCCACCGGAAGGAGGCTGCATGTTCCGGAGATCTCCGGTCAACCGGAAAAACACTTCGTAGGACAGCGTCAGGGTCCCGTATCCGAATGCAACGCCATCCCAGAATTGCCCTTCCGGAAAGCTCGATATGCGCCGTACGCGGTCAAATATAGGAGCGGATTGGCTCGCCGCGCTTCTCGAGTATCCGAATAGCCCGAGGAAGAGAAAGAAAACTAGGACGGCAGCACCCAGTTCAACTAATCGGATCCGTCGACGGAGATAGTGAAAAAGGACGGCACTTGGAATTGCAGTATACACAACAAATATACGACCGCCCTGGGAGCTAAGCACCAGAATTCCTAGCAAGATCAGCGAAGCACTCAAAATGATTACCTTTTTACTTTTTGTTGTTCTTTGGCATAGAACAATAACGGCGAGAAATATCCCATATTTGATGAAGTCCACTAATGGGTGGAGTAGTTTGAGATAGAGCTTGTTGAATTCGGGATCGGCTGTCCCGAATAGTCTGAACCGTGCCACGTCCGGGTTATCCGAAAGGATTGGAATTTCGCCGAGCAGATGATACTCGTAAGCCAAGACGGCCATCCCAACCGCAAGACACAGGCACGCCACAATGAGCGTTCTTCTAACCGGCAGAAGGTGCGGGAAGGGTAGGTCGGCGCTTGCCCTCCTGGGTGGAGCACCTCGACCTTTCAAAGCTATGTCGGCGCCCCAAAACCCGACCATGAAAGCAGCAAGACCTGTGAGGAAACAGCTCCACGTTAGTAGGTCCCAATCCGAGATATAGGAAAGCAAGCGCATGCTGGCGAGCGCCAGACAGAAGCACCACAGCGCCCCGAACACCCTAACCGGATGCATCAGATCTGGCGTCCGGTGTCTTCTGACAAGCAGAAAGCACGCGGCTGCGATGAATAGAAGCAGCGTACTGAGTCGAACGAACGGCAGAACACGCAGCACCATCAAAAGGATAAGAAACAGGCCGACTATGATTCCGACCGCCGTCTTGAGGCCTGACGACTCTACGCTCAATAGTGTCACGGGAGTTGGAGTTTGCGAATTCATGGTCAGATCAAGGTGAAGCGAGGAAGTGGCACGATAAACCTCCCGCCACCGAGCAGGTAATCCTTCTCGCGGTCCCGAAATTCGTCGAGAAAGTGCCACGGTAGTACCAGAAAGTAATCTGGCTTGGTGACGCGTGCCTCTTTTTCTGAGACGATTGGGATGCGAGTGCCCACCGTCACCTTGCCCCACTTGTCGGGGTTGCGTTCGGCTGCAGCGGTAATCAATCGATGGTCAAGACCGAAGTACTGGAGCATGGCGTTCCCCTTGGTTGAAGCGCCATAAACAAAAACTTTCTTGTTTTCGCCGACTTGATCTTTGACAAAAGTTGAGACATCGCGCTTGATCTGCTCGACTCGATCAGCAAACTCTCGATAGGGCTTAATTTGACCCAACTCCATGGCCGTTTCCTTTTCGCGGAGCACAGACACGCGATCGGCGGCCTGCTCTCGGTAGGAAGTATCACCAAAGGCGTTCTCATCAGCCTTCCGATTTCGGATATAAGCGCGAAAACTTCCGCCATTGACATCATTTATTTCCACGTCGACCAGCGCAAAGTCATGCAGACCCAGCAGGTACTCAAGAGATCGCAAGGAGTAATACTCCAGGTGCTCGTGGCATATGTTGCCGAAATCGTTCTGCTGGAGCATGAGCGGGAGGTAGCTCATTTGCACCACCCATAGCCCATCCGGATCCATGGTCTTCTTAATATCCGAAACGAATCTGTTCGGATCCTCCAAGTCATAAAACATCGCGATCGAGGTGACAATCTTGGGCCGGCGCCCCCTCAAGTCAGTGCCTTCGAAGGCCTCCGATCCAAAGAAGCCGCTGACTACCCGATCCGCCACCATCCGGGAAAAAACAGCCAAATTTTCTGCTGGATCAAAGCCAATCTTGTAAATGCCTGGAGTCCTGTATGAGGCCAGAAGAGTTCCGTCGTTGCACCCAATGTCCAGCACCGCTTCCCCGGTCTGGAGGTTCATCAAGCGTTCGGCTGTGTTGGCGATATCGGCCAAGGCAGTCCGCATGGTCGCATTGGTGCCCGAGCGATACCAATAATGCTGGTAGAATTCGCCCGGAACCGTGTGCCGCAACTGGAGGAGCTTGCAACTGCAGCAGAGGCCCAGCTCCAATGGCGCCTTGGGCCCGTCCGGCTGCTGCGGAGACAAGAAATCCGAGATGTGTTGTTCTCCAAGCGAGAATACGGGCTCAAGCGATCCTTCGCACACTCGGCAGGTAGTCCTAGCCCCGATTGTCACATACCTTCCTTTCCTCTTGGGCAGTGTTAGTCACAGGATTCTTGTTCCGCCCATTACTTTAACTCGACCCGCACGCCAGAATAGGCGCAGAAGCTTCGTTTTCACCGCGCTCCCGAATCTCTTTCAGGTCGGCATCCACCATTATTCGCACCAAGTGCTCGAAACTGATGCTGGGTCTCCAACCCAAAACACGACGAGCCTTGGTTGCGTTCCCCACCAATAGTCCGGTTTCCGTTGGCCGACTATTAGCGACGTCCTCGATCACAAAATCTTTGTAATCCAGGCCCACGTGCGCGAACGCCACTTCGCAAAAATCGCGCACCGAGTGAGTTTCTCCTGTGGCTATCACATAGTTGTCGGGGCATCGTTGTTGCAACATCAACCACATCGCGTGCACGTAGTCACCCGCGAATCCCCAATCGCGCCGCGCATCGAGGCGACCTAGGCGGAGATCTTTCGCCTTCCCAAGACTGATCCTTGCAACCGTGTGGGCGATTTTGTGGCTGACGAATTCAAGTCCCCGCCGCGGACTTTCGTGGTTGTACAGAATGCAAGAACAGGCAAACAGTCCTTGATGCTCTCTGTAAATGTTTGTTATCCAATGACCATAGGCCTTTGCGACTCCGTATGGATTGCGGGGATGGAATGGTGTTGCCTCCGTCTGTGGCACTTCTGTCGTATTCCCAAAGACCTCGCTGCTGGATGCTTGGACAAATCGTATTTTGTGATCGATTTTACAAATAGCGTCAAGCAAGCGTGTCACGCCTAGCGCGTTCAATTCGCCCGTCAACACCGGCTGCGCCCACAGTTCGCTGCTCGACGCACGCGCCGCCAAGTTGTATATCTCATCCGGCTCACACGTACGCAGGATGTCCTCCACGAGCCCCTGGTTCAGCAGGTCAGTCTCAATGATTTCCATCCTTTCGCAAACGTGCAGGATGCGCTCCTGGTCAATGCTTCGATCGAGCGTCGTGCCCACCACGCGGTATCCTTTCGCCAAGAGAAACTCGGCGAGGTATGAACCGTCTTGGCCGTTCACTCCAGTAATAAGCGCAGTCGGCATAGGTCAGTGAGGGGCGAAGTCCAATCCGCCCACCCCGCCCAACTGTTCTAGGATTTGTTCCAGCTTCTCTGCACTCTTTTCCCACGTGAAATTATCTTCCGCAAAACGGCGAGCCTTTTCGGAAAAGATAGACCATTTTTGGGTCGTCAAAAGAGTTACCACCTTATCGGCGAAGCTGACCGGGTCATCGGCGATAAATAGGTGCTCACCAGAGACAGCGCCGATACCGTGATTTCCGGCTGGAGTGGTGACCACTGGCGTACCGCAGGCTAAAGCCTCCAGGACTTTGGTTTGCGTTCCAATTCTAAGCCGAACCGGGCAGACACTTACCATTGCCTCCGACAGATATGGGCGAATATCAGGAACAAAGCCGGTGATCTTGATACGAGAATCGCGAGTCCACTTTCGCACCCGGCTCACAGGCCCAGCCCCGACTAGCCAAAGCGTGGCGGAGGGCACTTGTTGGCAAACTAACGGGAAAATTTCTCTGCAAAAATATTCGACTCCGTCGACATTCGGCTTATGGAACATGTTACCTGTTATCACAATCCGACCTTGTTTTCTAGAGACGTTATAGGAAGGACGGAAGGCTTCGACGTCGATCCCAGAAGGTACCCAGTCTAGGTTTGCCATATTGAGAAGGGTCGCGTAGTCGAGAGAGTCTTCTCTATTCACAAGAATAACTCGGTCGAATTTACTTGCCTGGCGGCTTTCGTAACGACTCAACCGTACCGTCGAGATCCGAACCGCTGGCCGTTCATACCAAGGATACATCGGCAGCATACGCAGGCTTTTCAGCACGGGAGGATCCTCAAGACACCAGATTGTCGGACCCCGATAAGAACCGGGTCGGAATTGCGCCATCTGCAGGAGTTGAAAGAGCACGACATCGTACGTCTCGTTGCTCAGCCGCCGGTCGACAGCTCTCATCATCTCGGGAGACCTAACGCGCGAAATCTCCGCGTGTGGATCGCGAAATTTTCCATTTAGCATGTTGACCAGAACGCGCCAGCGTGGAGGACGGCTTATTAGTTCGATGTCATTACACCATCGAGGAAGATCACCCAGTTCGTTGGGGTTCTTTCTATGCTCGAATGAAATCAAATCAACAGTATGGCGGATAGCCAACTGTCGTATGTGATTTAACGCAATTAACGCGCTCCCAGTAAGCGGTGGATAGGGAACCGCAGGCGTGACGAATAGAAGTTTCACTTTTGGATGAACTCCATTTTGATCAACCCATGGCCAGTTTCGTATGCCACGGTGCCCGCCCGATTGAGAACGGAAGTCTTGTACGGGATTTCCTTCCTCGGCGAAAGCCGGCAAATTCGGGATTAAGCATCCAGAATAATTCTCCTCGCTACGCGAGCGACCGGCAGAAAACCTTCCACAATTGCCAAATCGAAACGGTCGAAAAAGCGAAATAACAGCAGCAACGCAAAATATGCAACAGCAAACGCGATGCCGTGGACTACGAGTTGACTCCAAGAAGATTGTTCGGAATGTTCGATTGCATAAAGAAACGCAATAATTATCAGCGAACAAACAAGGGGCTTCGGGTACGCTCTCCGCATCACTTTGGAAAAAGAGCCGGCTGTTACTCGCCGGAATAAGTACATGAAGAGGCAGGATGCAATGCCCAGCGAGAGCGACGTCCCCGTTACCGCTCCTTGAAAACCGTATGCTCGGATCAACAACAGGCTTAGAGACAAGTTTAATAGCATTCCGAGAAGGGCGCTGTACAGTCCAGGTTTCAACTTCCCTCCCGCGACGAGAATTAAAAAACCCGGGCCGGTCATCAAATTTACAAAATTTATGATCAGGAGAACACTTAAGGGCACCGCGATGACACTCAAAGATGGACCAACCCAGAGCTCTACAAACCGCTTTGAGACGAAAACAATGTAAAGAACGAACGGCACTCCGACGAAGGCCAGATACTTGTGTGCGCGGTAGTACAAGTCCGCTAGCCTGCTTTGATCGTTTCTAGCATGCAGCTCGGCGGCCGCAGGCATTATAGGCGCCAAGATTAAACCGGGGATCCCGCGGAGCTTGACTGCAAGATCGCTCGGAATGTCGTACCAGCCCACGGATACAACGCCAACAAACCGGGCGAGATAGATTTTCTCTATTTGATTGTGGATCACGACTGCTATTTGGGTGACGTATGTCTTCATACTGAAGCTAAGAATTTCCTTCGCCTCAGTCCAGCGGCAATCCAAAGGGTTGAATTTGATCTCCGGCAACAGGCGGCGTGATACATACACATAGGCGCATAACGTAATCCACGCCGCCGACACATACGCGTAGAGAACGCCGCGGAGACCCCAATTCCAATTAAGAAACAAAATACTCACACCGGCGCTCGCTAAAAGGTTTAACGATGTCATGGCAGTACTCAAGTCCATGCGCTGCAGGCCGAGCACCACCGAGGAAAACATTAAGGTTAGAACGTTCGCAATAACTAATAACAATAGATAGCGCCAGAGAATTTGTAGTTCTCCGGCCGGAACTGAACTGTTCCGAAATAACGCAGAGAGCAACAATGGCGAGCTGATCCAAAAAATAAGGGCAAGTACACAGGCGATTACCAGATATAGAACGAAACCTGTATTAATGATCCGGCTCAAGGCTTGAAAGTCTTTGAGGGCGTAAAATTCGGCCACATGCTTGCTGAGTGTGGTGACCAGACCGAGGTCCGCCAGGGATGTCACACCGCTTATGGCGAGAAATACAGCCCAGGTACCATAGCCAGATGTGCCGAGGTTTTTTAGGAAATAAGGGATTACAACGAGCGGCAGGGGCACCAAAAGGAGCAGTCGGACACCACTGAAAATCACGTTGCGGATGACCTTGGCGCCCACTGTTTTTCGTTCAGGCTTCAGAAATTTACGTAACAATGTCAAGGAGTCACCGCGAGCCTCGGTCGCATGCAATACCCAAGAGAGATTTGGGGTTCCTCGGCACGCTCATTCCCGGGCTGACAACTGGCGCACGATGTGGCCCCTCACTTGGTCATCGAGCAGCTTAACATCGGCGTCCACCATCAGTTTTACCAATTCACTGAACTTAACTCTCGGTTTCCACCCAAGGATGCGCTCAGCTTTACTCGCGTCACCCTGGAGAATATTGACTTCGGTTGGCCGAAAATATCTCTGGTCAATCTCCACATACTTTTTCCAATCAAGACCGGAATACTCGAACGCGCATTCAAGGAATTCTCGAACGCTGTGGGTTTCACCTGTAGCCACCACGAAGTCGTCAGGTTTGTCGAGCTGCATCATGCGCCACATTGCTTCGACATATTCGGGCGTATAGCCCCAGTCACGTTTGGCTTCGAGATTTCCCATATAGAGTTTATCCTGCAAACCAGCGCGAATCCGCGCTAACGCTCGCGTGATCTTGCGGCTTACGAATGTTTCCCCTCGGCGGGGGGACTCGTGATTGAAAAGAATGCCGTTACAAGCGAAAATGTCGTAACTTTCTCGGTAGTTCACAGTCATCCAATGCGCATAAACCTTTGCACAGGCATACGGGCTACTAGGCCGGAATGGAGTTGACTCTCGCTGTGGGACTTCGGTCGTCGTTCCGAACATCTCGCTGCTCGAAGCCTGGTAGAACTTAGTCTTGATCCCCAGTTCCCGCACCGCTTCCAACAAGCGGACCGTCCCAAGCGCGGTGATATCACCCGTATACTCCGGATTCTCGAAGCTTACCTTCACATGGCTCTGGGCACCCAAGTGATAGATTTCATCCGGCCGAAGCCGATAGAGAAGCTTGATCAAGCTGGTTGCATCAGAGAGGTCGGCAAAATGCAGGAACAGTCTAGCCGCACGCTCATGCCAGTCCGGAAGGATAGCATCGATACGAGAGGTGTTGAAGCTGCTTGACCGGCGCTTGATTCCGTGGACCTCGTAACCCTTTGAAAGCAATAATTCGGCCAAGTAAGATCCGTCCTGGCCAGTAATGCCCGTGATCAATGCTCGTTTCATCTTCTGCTGCTATCCTCCGCTGGTAATCGGACCAACGTCTTGTGCCACCCCGGCCGTCAGAAAGAAATTCGAAATGGAATCTACCGCTTAAGCAATCGCCGGTCGACCTACTCATTCTTTATTTATCCCTAAATCTGCTCCAAGTATGCCGTTTCAATCTCGACTGCGGCGGCGCGGTGAATCAGATCAAGCGAAATGACCAAGCGCAGGCGATTTCTCCTGCGAATGACAATTCCTTCCATCCCCTCAAGTGGGCCTAACTTGATTCGCACACGTCGCCCAACAGTCAGAAACGGGTGCGGTTCCGCTCGAAGACCGTTCGCCAAACTTCCTTTCAGCGCCTCGATTTCCTCATTCGGCAGTGCGACGGCCGCACCGTTGAAGCCGACGAGCCTCGCCACACCGGGCACCCGCAGCACCCGTAAGCGATCGCGCAGCGCCAGCCTCACAAACACGTATCCGGGGAACAGCGGCAGTGCCAGCTTCACGCGTCGGTCCTTCCAGCGGCGAACCGCTTCATACAGAGGCAGGAAGTGCTCAACCGACCGGATTCCCAACTGTTCCGCCACGCGCTTTTCGTGGTTTGCACTGGTGGACGCCGCATACCAGGCGGCTTCGCCGTACCGTGCGGGAACGGCGAGTTCCTCAAACGAGTCGACACCGTTTGTCAGAAGACTTGCCATGCGTTCCTCTTACTGCTTCTCCTCAAAGAAGCCGGCTACAGCTTCGCCCCGTCACTCACAGGGCATTATGTGACCTAACCCTTTGCTTATCAAGCAGTTGTGAACGAATAGCGCCCTACTTTGTTCCGCCCTCTTCGTCCTCATGCTGCTTCTGTTCTGGCTCGTTCAATGGCTTCTTCCGCCAACCCCAACGCCGGTCTCCCCGCGGTTCCGCGTCGGCCCCGTTCCGCGCAAACGATGGCAGACTCGCGCGCATTGTCGTGAACATTTCCGTCGCGAAAATTTTCCCGGGATCGCTAGCTTCCGCCGCGTCCCACCGGTTCTTCGCAAAAATCCAGGTCATCGCTATGGCCAGGCCGAGCAGGGTTCCGATGATTGTGATTGGGACCCGAGGAGGAAACGTTTTCTTGGTTGGCACCATCGCAATATCCAACACCTTGACGCTGGGTATTTCCTTCGCTTCCTGAACCTTTGCCAGTTCGTACTGCTGCGTCAAAAGCTCAAAAACCGTTTCCTCAATTTTTGTCTGGCGGAACAGGTCCGCATAGGTGACGCCGAGAATCGGCAGTCTGCGGATAGAGGGATAAAGCTCGTTGGATTGATTCGCGTTGCCCGCAACATCGCCCTCGCCAATTTCGTTCAGCTTTTTCCGCAATTCATTCACACGGGCTTCCGCGGAGCGCACGCGCACGTTGTTGCTCGTATAGATTTGTTGAAGTCCGCTCAACTCCGCCTGCGCGGCGATCAATCGGCCTTGCAGGTTAGCCGCAGCTTCCACCATGGCTTTGCCCTGCGCAGGAATGTCGATTGCGCTATTCTTACTGGCGAAAACGCTGAAATTTCTGGCGGCCGTATCCAGATCGCTCTTCACCGTCTTCAGGCGCTCTTCCAAAAAAATCCGCTCCCGGCGCGCAGATGAAGTACTGACTTGCGCAACCACGCGATCGAGTTCATTCACGTAGGACTGGGCCAGCGCCGCCGCGCGTTTAGGATCGTGATCGGTAACACCAATCGTGATGATTCCGCTCTTGCGGTCTTCGGAAACGTCGGTGTGGTCCAGGAGATTTTGTCGCGCGTCCTCGATCCTGGAAGTTCCGAAAAATCCCCTCCTAAGATTAAATTGTTCGATCAATCGATCCTGGACCGCCTGGCTGCCGACAATTCCCACAAAAAGAGCGCCGGAGCTTTTCACTCCCAGCAAGTCGCCGGCGATCCCCCCGAGTCCCCCGAGAGCACTTGTGCCCGGTTTTCCGGACATGGCCGCCAGAATTCCCAAACCGACACCAGATGATTGCCCATCGGGAGGCATCAGTCGAGTGATCGAAAGATATCGGTTAGGTATCAACATCGCGAAAAGTGCGCTGGCCAGGAACGCAGAAAGTGCGGCACGCATCAGAAATTTTCGGCTTTCCCAGAGAAGCCGGAGATAAGGCAGCAAATTGATCGGTTCCTCCTCAGGGTCCGTGATGCGAGACGTCAGCGGTGCTCCCTGCCCGGGTATCTCGGGAGCGATCTCTGGCGCCGGCGCTCTTCCCATTGAGCTCAATTCTGATCTCCTCGACTCAGGTCATCTGAACCTTTGTGATGGAATGTAGGCCGGAATATTTTCTGCGGTTGAATCTGAATGCCGATTGAAGCCGAAATGTCCCGCTGCGGTCCCGGCTGAATAATGGGGAACAACCATCGCTCGTATTGAAAGGAAGTGGTCAAGCCAAGGATCTGCGAGGGCCAATAATCGCCTCGCACGCCGACATCGGTCAAGGTGCCACCTCCAGGAACAAACTGCTGGCTGACCTTTTGATGACGAAAACTGATTTGCAGGCGATCCCGCGCGTTGAACCAATAATTAGTCCAGGCTTGGGCCCCTTGGCCCTCGCGGCCGATCCAGCTCCCCAACAATTGTCCTTGGTTTGTGTAGCCTTCCTTGAAGCGAAAATTAAAGTAGAAAAATCCGTGACTTAATGCGCCGCCTGCGGGTATGTCTGTGTACACACCTTCCACGCGCAAATCGAGTCTCTGAAGCTGGGGCAGATGCGAGAAATACAGCCCTCCTCGAATGGCAGAACGGTCCCAATAAGCGATCGGGCTGAACTGATCCTCGGCAAAAGCATCCCCATAAAATGTCACCCAGTCGCGAAGCCTCGGCAAACGATAAGACCAATCCATACCGGAACGCCGGTCGCCGGGATCTTGCGCGCTCCCAGGCAATCCATTGCCAATTCCAAAAATGCTACGTCCGAATGTTCCAAACGTCAGTGGAACGCCGGGGCCACCTTGGATTCCGGTAGCAGAAAATCCAAATTCGAAATTTCGGGTGGGCTTGAAGCTGAACCTTTCCCCGTGAAGGAATGGTTGCGGCTGATATTCCACAGCGAAACTGCCTGACGTAGCTAAGTTGGGACCGGCAGTGAAGTGCTGCCCAGCCAGTTGCCCGAAAAAGACCTCCAGGCGCAGCGGCCCCAAGAATCGAGAAACCAGGGGAATTGATAGTGGGGTCACGCGATTCACGCGAAACATATCGATGGGCGCAGCGTTGTCACTATACATGAGAGAGCCGCCCTGCCCAGCGTCCCCAGGCCCCCAATTAAGGCTTTGCTGTCCAAAACTGAATTCCCAGTTAGATAACGTTAACCCCACATACGCGTCCAGCATTTGAAATTGCTGAATCGACGACGTGCCCGTGGCAGGCGGAACACCCGGCAACTGCTCTGCCACGGCAATGAACTGGCGCGCGGAAAGAGGCAATGCAGGAACAGATGGAGCAGTCTGCAACTCTCCGCGAAAATAACCCGACCATGGCCCGGCGGTGGCATAAAACGAAAAACCGGTAGAAGTGTTCCAGCCTTCACCAAACGGCCGGCCGAAATCGTTAATCTGGGTTTCGGCAAAATGGTAACCATCGTTGAGCGGCATGCCGGAAATATGCCCCACGCGCGTGTAGGCCGACTCAAGACGGGCCTGGGGTTCAGTGGAAGCTGGATCAAGTTCGGAGGCAAATTCCGTTTCTAGCTGCCGATAGATTTCTCCCCCCGGCGAATCGGTGAGCGCTATCCGTTCGCCCGCCTCGCCGACAAGACGCGCACACTCAAGACGCGTCCACGGCCGCATCCCAGCGAATCCGCTGTCAATAAAACCGATTCCAGCAAGCCGATCGAGAGCCGGATAGATCCAGCTATCGAGCGGAACATACGGCGAGCCACGGAATCCAGGAGACGGATCCGTGAACATCCCGCGAGCCTTTGAGCTCCAGCTTTCCCACTCCTCGCCGCCCAATTCTGAATCGTGATGCCTCTTGTAGACCGTAAAGGCGGATAGCTCACCAATCAAAGAACCGACCAGGACGTCTGAGGAAAAGTGTTGCTGTGCTCGCACACGCGAATAGCTAACCAATCCCGCAAGACTGTAAGCCAAAATCTTGGTCAATGGTCCGGGGTATTCGTGTGCGATTACTTCAGCAATGGACCACGCAGCAGCGGCGTGCTCCGAGGGAAACGAAGTTCCATTCTGGAAAAAAGGTCCTGAGCCATCGCCTTGAAACGGCCGCTCGCGCCGCAATGAATATTTCGCGCCTTCGGCAATTATCAGACTATTTAACGCAGCTTCGCCAGCGAGGAATCCTGTCTCCCGCCAGTGCGAGTCGTGGTTCTTGTAGCTGAAAGCCCACATGAGTCCCGCACCGCCTGCCATGGCTGCAATTCCAGCGTCCGAAATCGTCTTGTAATGAGAAATTGTTGTCGGATCTTTTGACATGTGCCGGCTGGACTCGGCGTCTGTAACAAAAAGTCCCGCACCAAGGCCGCTCAACGGCACCAGCCATACCGTATCTGAAAATCGCAAGTTCTTCGGACTCGTCCACAAATCTTTCTGATCTCCGCCAAGATCCTCCACACGTTCCGTCAGCCAGTTATGCTTCTTCAAGCGGACGGGAATCCTCGCCGAATCGGGCGGGCGCGACGAGGGTGCTTGTTGAGCGGGATTCGTCTCACCCTTCTTTTCTGGCGATTCGGGCTCTTGACCACGCGCGGCTTCCATCGGATTTACTATCATCCACAATATAATTGTGCCTAGACTCAGCCTCGTTCCCAATTTCCAAATCATGGCTTGATGTAGGCCACAGCTAGCGCAACCGAAGACGCTAACTGCGCGGCCTGCATCACTGTCGTAAAGTTTGGTCCACCCACCTTTGGCGCCTTTTCGGGCACCACGACTGTATCTCCCGGGCGCAATGAGGCACTGAGAGGATCCCCCGACCACCAGCCCGAATTGTTGTTCTTGGCCGCGATTACGGATCCGTCAGCTCGAATCACGAACACGGCTTTTCGGTCCGCCATGGGCGTGAGACCGCCCGCCTGGCTCAGGTACCACCTGGCTGAACTGCCTCCCTGTTGACTGATCGCCGTCGGATTGAATACTTGTCCAGTCACAAGCACCGTGCCGGGATTCTTTGGGATCATCAGAACATCGCCGTCGTGAAGCGTGAGGTCTGCGGGGGTGTTCTTCCACTTATTGATGTCACCTTGAATGTGCACGACAACCCGACCGACTGGATCATGTGTTGCGAGCTCAGTCAGGGTCGCCTCGCTCTGCGAAATTGCTGTTATTTTCGCATTCTTTTGGTCGGCATCGCCTTCCGGCAGCGAAGTCAGAAGCGCTTTCTCAGCCTTCATGCGAGCAATTAGATCCGTCTGCGACTTGAGCTCAATTTCGCGAATGTCGCGGCGCATTAATAACGAGCCGTAGGGATAGGCATGCTTCGTGTACCCGCCTGCGCGCTCCAGCACGGAGCTCAGCCGTTCACCCGGCTGGATCCCATACGTGGCGGGGTGCATAACTTCGCCGCTGACTTTCATGGACGCACCGACATCTTTCCAGCCCGGCACCTCGCGAATGGCAAGAACATCGCCTCCGCGTAACGGAACGTCTTCCGTTGGATTACCATTTAGAATTGACGATAGTGAAATTTTGAACTGCTCGGCAGGTCCGCCAGTGGCCGCGTATCTCGTCAGATCCGCCGAGTTAGTATCGGCGCTCCGTTTCAATCCGCCCGACGCTCGGATTAAGTCCTCCGCGCGCATATTGCCGGTGTAGGGATAGCGGCCTGGTTTCGCCACATCGCCTGTAATTTCCACCGTGCTCGCATCCACGCTCAAGGCATTGCGGTGAATCAATAAGCGATCGCGCGGCTGCAATGAAATATTGTCAGCGCTGGTTCCGTTCAGCGCTTCCCGAAGATTCACGCTGAATATTTTCGAAGTTCCATCAGGATACATGCGGAATAGTTGCGCCGTGTCCACGGAAGCGTCGGGCGTCAATCCGCCCGCGAGAAACACGGCGTCGCGCAGCGATGCCTGACCGGAAGTTCTGTACGTCCCCGGTACCCGCACTTCTCCGCTCACCGAAACGGTCGGAGTTGGCTCAAAATCAAACCTACTGAACACCCGAACCGTGTCCAAAGGCTCCAGGGCTGGCGCCGACGCGGGGTCATTCAACGCAGCCGCCAGATCAAAGCTCACAACGTTGGGCCGAAAGTCAGGTGGGGCCAGTCGGATAATTTCTCCGTAATGCGCAGCCGGCTCAGGCAACAAATCCTTGTACGAAGTGACTATGTCTGTCAGCTTGATTCCTTGGTGATAAGAATATTTTCCGGGACGCAAGACGTGTCCTTGTAGGTAGATCGTGTCCTGGTTATATGGTGCAATTGGGAAAATGTGAATTTCGTCGCCGTCCCGAATCTTGAACGAAGTAAGTTGGGCTTCTCCGCCGCCATCGCCCGACAGATCCAGGCTCAGCATGGTGCGTTTTTCATGCGCCTCGAGCCGCTGCACTTCCACATGCTTCAATGTCGCCGCCGGAAGAATTCCGCCCGCTAAATCCAGGGCGTCTGCGAGCGTCTTCTCCTCATGCAATTCGTAAATCGCCGGGCGGCGCACCATTCCTGTCACCGTCACCTGGGGGCCGAGCGACGAAACCATCAACGTGTCTCCGTTTTCAAGCTTCTTGGCATCCGGAGTAACGCCGCGTAGCAGCAGGTCGTACGCATCCACTTCTTCTATTAGCTGCCGGCCGCGATAATGCTTTAACGAACGGAGCGAACCTCGGGGCGTGATGCCGCCCGCCGACACAAGCGCATTTATCGGCGTCGACAGTGAACTGATGTCATACGCGCCTGGCTCACTTACCTCCCCAACCACGTAGACGCGCACTGTGCGCAGCCGCGAGACGGAAACCTCCGCGGACGTATCGCGATATTGGGTCCCAAGAGTTTTCTGCACCAGTTGTTGGACATCGCCCAGAGTGCGTCCGCTCACTTCCACGGGGCCTGCCTCCGGTAGCGCTACACGGCCCTGCCTGTCCACGACACGAGTCAATCGCGTGGAAACCCCGCCCCACAAATCAATCGTCAGTCCATCTCCGGGCCCGACCACATAATCCGGTCCGACCGGCAGGTCCATCGGCACCGAATGCAAGTCTCTCAACCCGTCGCGGAACACCTGTGAACCAAAACGTTGCGGAGTTCCATTCCTCGAAGGCGCTTGAACGTATAAATCGTACAAGGATGGAATATCGGCGTATGGAGTTGGACGATGCACTGTTTCCGGCGGCGGCGGTAGCATCCTGCTGCGCGCTGTCCTCGCTAGGGGATAGTTTGCGATGTTATTCGTCAATTCAGATCGATCCGAGCGATTGCTGCTCCGTGCAAGCTGATCTTGCATTGGATCTACACTGGGTAGTCCCGATCCCGATGGATTGTTCGCGCGATTCGAATACATCGCTGCCAGTTCGAGCTGTTCTGGCGTGAAACTGCCGGCCACCAACGAGTCCGTTCCACCTTTCGTCCCAGAAGACGTCAGTAAGTTTTGTATGGCATCGTACGATGAAGAATTCTCGTTTAGACCTCCCGTCACGCTTCCGGTCATTGAATCTGATCCGCCCAATTGCGCCCTTATCACGGGAGCGGTTGGATTCGACGGGATTCCTTGCTCCGGTGGTGAAAGCTGCTCTTCATTTCGCGGAAAGTTAGTTCTAGGATTATTTCGATCAAGATTCGAGGGAAGGTTACCCAGATCATCACTGCACTCAGAATCTTCCGCATTATTCTCATCGTAGCTTCCCGTCCGGCAGGGCGCGTTTTGTTGACTCCGCTTCGCTGTCGTTTGAAGCTGCAAAGCTTGCTGATCCTCCTGCCCTTCTATCTGTACCAATTTCCTGGCGCGTTCCTTTAGGATCAGGTCCTGCTCCTTCGCCATATCAGACTCAGGATTCACCATGGGTCGCAGGTAACCATATCTCTGCACCAGTCGAGTGGCTATTGAACGAAACTTAACATCATTTACCAGTCGTTCGTACACGGCCGCGTCCGTCAAGTCCTGCTCCGCGATTACCTGGCCATTATTGCTTGCTTCCTTTGCAATCAGGCGTTTTAGTTCCACCATCAACCCGGTGTCGCGCACAAGAACTGCTTTGAGCTGAGGCGCCGAAGCCGCAACAAGATTGAGATTGTCCTTTGTTAGATCGGACGTTAGTTGTTGCGACGCCACTGGCACATCCGGCGGAGCGCTCGTTCTTTGTTGCTTCTGACGTTGCTCTTGCGCGGACCCAAACACAGCGCCTGCGAGCACAAGCAAGAGAATCGCAACTACTCTGATGCACTCCCGGAGCCGGGGTAGAAATCTCATGACACTTCCCTTGTGGGCGTTGCTGCCCGTCGTATGATGCCGAAAATTGCCTCTTCAGATGCTTCAATAGCGCTGGAAACCATTGAACGTCGCTCAATACTTGGCGCTTCGATTATCTGGACCGTCAACGCGACGATGTGAAGTGTCGCGTCGCACGCCTCCGGTATAAAGAAAATCGCCATGCGGTACCTCTATTCGACCTGCCCTCAATACCGGCGCTGTAAGCGCCCTCGCCGACAATCGCAATGTTCGGTCGGCCAAGAATTCGGTCAGCAGCTCATCGCAGATGGCCGGTCGCCTGACTGGACTGTCGGCTGTGACCACTACCAGGTCGGGCGTGGTTTTCTGGACGAGTTCGCGAATCTGGGATTCTTGCGTCGTTCTCCCCAACAATTTCGATCGAAGGGTCTTCCTTCAAAATCTCGAGAAGCAGCTGTCTCATCAATTTCGGCTGGTTCGCCATCAGGACACGAAATCTGTTGACCATTACGGTCCCTCTCGCAATAGATAAGAGTATCTCCTTCAACCCCAGGATAGCGCAAGAACCGATACCGCATCATTATCCGGTGACGGTAGAGGCGAGGAGAGAGCGGCGGCTGCAGTAAGGATGAGAACGGACGGTTGAAGAAGCTGGTAGCGGATTTGAGTTTAGATAAAGATGATGCTGAAAACGGCAACCGAAAAAAACGGATGGAGTTCGCAGAACGGAAGGAGGAGGTGCACTGGCTGTGGAAGCATTTTTTGGTCAGCCAGCGACGGATCTGCGAGCTGATGAACGTGGCGGAGTCGACCATCGGTATGTGAGCAGAAGAACGACGAAGTGCCGCGAGCGAAGTTGGCGGAAGTGGCGCGGGAAAAGCCGCGGTGCGGAAGTGGACAGCAGTTTTGCCAGCCAGCGAGTGACGAGGGAGTTGGAAAAGATTGTGGCGCGGCGCGGAGCGCCGGAAGCGCTCCGCTGCGACAACGGACTGGAGTTTACGTCGCGGCACTTTCTGGCCTGGGGAATGGCGCGGAAGATCGAATTGGTGCATATTGAGCCGGGGCTGCCGGTGCAGAACGCGTTTGTGGAAAGCTTCCACGGAAAGTTGCGGGATGAATGCTTGAACGCGAGCTGGTTCGGAAATTTGTTAGAGCGCGGGTGAAGATCGCAGCGTGGAAAAAAGAGTACAACGTCCAATACTGCGATTGGACAACTTGGAAGATTCCCTAGAATGGAATCTAGGAAGGCTCTGACCCACTGATTCTAAAGAACTGGCGGAGAGGGTGGGATTCTGCCTCGGGTACATACGGAAAATCCACGAATGATGGTAAAAGCTAACCTTCGTGTTTGCAATGGAAGTGAAGTCCTGGGGACCGTTTTCCCTTCGTTCGTGGGAAATCTGAGGCGCCGTAGAATGTAGAAAAACCGTAGCAGGGCGTAGAATCTGAACCGCCCCACCCCCTATTGACTATTTCCCCCCGTTAAAAAATCCTCTTCGGCTTTGAGGCTGAATGCGACATTTCCCCCAAACAACGACCAACGAAATTGTCGCCTGTATACTTGGACGACATTCAGTCAGGCAAAGAATGTTTCCGATGGCTTTACACGATCTGTAGAAGTATGTAAACGACACGAGAATATCGGACTGAACGCGCTTATACTCGCGTAAGGACAAGAAGAATCTGCCAGAGAACTCTTGCCGGAGTATTTCCGGTGGTAGCTCGCCCGAATACTTTTCCTAAACATTTCCTCGCTCTCCTGGAAAATCACGGCCAAGCTGATTTGACGTTATCAGAGCGCTTTGAGAGATAACGCATCCGCTTAGGGCAGTAGCTGTTGAATGACAAAACCGGAACTGCTGCCCAAGGAATCGGTCTGCAACACGAAGGCCTGGGAGTTATTGATCCGATAGTAAGCCATGTTAAAGCTCGGAGCTGCGGGCGAAATGAACGGATAAGCTCCGGCGGCAGACGGCGTTGGGATCGTGATAGTTCCAGTAGCGCGTCCCTGGTTAAGAGTGTCTCCGACGAACGAGCCGGTAACGGACGCGCCAAGAACTGCAACCGGATTAGAGGAATCGCTCTGATCATAATCGGCCAGGCCCAAAAAGTGCGCGACATTGTCGGCCCCCACGACCCCGATTAAATCCAATTCGTTTGTTGTTGTAGATGTGGTGACCGGGTTGGTCAGTTGCAGGGCGTTATTTCCGAGAAAGGGAGCAAATCCGATCTTGGCGTTCCTGATCAGCACGCCGGTCCCGTTTATGTTCGCATCGGTGTGCAACATCAAGGCATTCCCCCCGCCGGCGAAAAAGCCCGCAAAAGAGGCGTTGGGGTCCAGGATATTTACATAGCGGTCCACTACGTAAAGATTGAACGTGGAACTTCCCGCCGCGTCGACAAGCAAGAGAGTGCCAGTCGCAACATTTGGTGAATCATAGGAACCGCTTATTTTGACGGCTGATTTTGGATTGGCCGGAGAACCAGCGGCGTTGGAGTCAGATATCCCCGGTGACAGGCCATTGTCGTACTCAGCGACAAGAAATTCGCCAGCGGTAATAGTTTGCCCAGAGGAACTCCAGCCGGAATGCTGATAAAAATAATTGTCGCCCAGGAAAACCGCGCTGCCGCCTTGAGCATATGCGCTGCCACCCATAAGATTGAAATTGTCGGCTTCGAAGAGGCGGAGCGCCTTCGAAGAAATAACGTAATAGGTGAAGGACCTCCCTCCGCCCAACTGCAGAGTGCCGCGCCCATTGGAATCCGGCGCGCTGAAAGATCCGCTAAACGGCGAAGTGCTCATGACCGCTGCGGTATTGATGTCCAGCGTCCCGCCGCTTAGACTGCCAACTCCATCAGCGGTGAAAACTCCACCGTACGATACTTTTGTTGAGGCATTAGCTTTCGCTGTGCCGGTCATCGTAAATGAAAAACCGCCCTGAACCTGGGAGGCAGTGAAGCCTCCCGCGGGTTGTTGCTGCAAATCCAGCGTGCCGCTGCCTGGGTGTCCGTCGATTTCAGTCAATAAGGCATGAGCAGGGGAAGTCAGTGCGAGGCTGAAGGCTAGCTGTTGTCCGCTGGCTGTTCTGAGCTTCATGGTGCCATGTCCGGTGCTGTCCACCGTGTATGATGAAATGTTGGGCTGCGGATTAGCACTGGTCGGCAGGATCTGATCCTGCAAGTCGAGGGCGGAGGTGGAAATAATGTCAACTATACCAGTCGTCACGGTTCCGTCGCCATTTAAACTCACGCTCCCCAGCAAAGACGCGGTACCACGGTTCCCGGCCGGGGATGTCAAAAGGAAGGCGTATTTGCCGCTAAGCGTCGCGTTCGAAGCGATTCCAGAAATCAGTGTACTTGCACTAACGCTCTTGCCACTGTCGGTCGCGGAGGTGGCAATAATGGTGATGACCGTGCCGGACGCCGCGGATGCGGGCGCGGAGTAGATAGTCACGACGCCGTTGGCCGTTGACGTGGGATTGAAAGCGCCGCAGCCGGGCGCGGGAGAGCAACTCCAGATGATTCCAGCGGTACCGTGGGCATCACTAGCGCTGATGTTGGCGGTTTGGCTCGGCTGAATCGTTGAAGGCGGGGGCACCGCAAACTGAACCTCGGGAGAAACAGCGGCGATCATCAAGGAGGAACTGGCACTCTTCGAATTGTCCGTGACGGATTTAGCGGTGACGGTGACCTGGCCACCGGTCGGCACCACTGCGGGCGCCGTATAAATCGTTGCCATTCCGCTGGGGGTTGCGGGCGGGCTAAATAATCCGCAAGCATCTGTCGGAGTGCAGCTCCAAGCTACGCCACCCTGTGCGCCGTCATTGGACACGGTTGCCGAGAAAGTCGCAGTACCGCCAGCAGGGACGCTTGACGAAAATCCAGACAACACAACGGAAATGGATCGCGATTGTGCTCCTGGTTGCGTCTCTAACTTTGAGGAACCTCCGCCGCAACCG
Source organism: uncultured Acidobacteriota bacterium (assembly GCA_963732135.1). Taxonomy (GTDB): domain Bacteria; phylum Acidobacteriota; class Terriglobia; order Acidiferrales; family UBA7541; genus Acidiferrum. Next base: position 355,672 of record CAVSYC010000003.1, on the reverse strand, counting down.
GAGCTGAACAGCGCCAGGATCAAAGCCGTCACCGAAAATAGCCATTTTCCTGTAATCCTATTTTTGAAGTTCATTGGACCTCCAAGCCTAATCGCGGTACGTTTCGGATCACGGACGAAAACTGAGAACATCGCCCAGACTATGAGTTGCGGCGGTTTACCCGACCAAACCGCCGCTGTTGCGCGTATTTTTGTGCGGGATTTCATTAGTTAAATGATTCTCAACGGGTGAAGATGTGTTATTTGCTCTCGCTCATTTCTCCACCGCTGGTGGTCTTAAAGACCGAAGAGTTAGTCGAGACGTACAAGATGTCGGGTGAGTCTGCGTCTAGGGCGATTCCGAAGACGTTCAGGTCGTACAGTCCAGTGTTGATGGCCGCCCAGGAGTCACCGCCATTCAGGCTCTTGAAGACGCCTGCGCCTTCAAAGGCGATATATAAGACGTTATGCTGACGAGGATCTACCTGAACAGAGCCAGTGCGTGCGGTCTGAAATCCGTCTGGTAGCCCATCGCTCTGGGAGACAAAGGACGCGCCCCCATCGACACTCTTCAGCACGCCAGCAAAGGTTCCCGCGTAGACGATGTTGGACTCGACGGGATCGACCGTTACGCTTAAGGACGGATCTTCATCTACATTGATCCAACTGGCCCCGGCATCGGTGGATCGCCAGATGCCGCTGTTACCGGCAAAGAAAACAGTTTGGTGGTGTTGGGGGTCAATGGTGATTCCCCTTCCACTGAGGGACAGAAAATCGTCGGGAAGGCTGCCCGGAGCGCGGTCGATGCGTGTAAAGGTCTCGCCAAAATCCGCACTTTTCCAGATGCCATCGCCACTGCGAAATGTGGAAAGATAAATGGAATGATCAACCGGATCAACGGTGACACCGGCAACATAAATCTTGCTGGATCCAAAAAGACGACGATCCCAATGCCGGCCACGGTCACGCGACCGGTAAAGACCGCCGCCGGTAAACGATCCTGCATAGACAAGCCTGGAGCCCTGTGGATCGAACGCAATGCTGCGTGGGGCTCGGGACGTAAGTCCGTCCTGTCCGCCATCTTCCCAATTGCTACCGCCATCGTGAGTAACGAAGAGGCCACCGTCATTGGTAGAGAAGAAGACGTGATGGTGGTTGGCCGGATCGATTCCCAAGGCGTGCCCGTTCTGGCACCCACAGTCTTTCAGTTGCTTCCAAGCTACTCTCCGCCAATTCGAGACTGGGCGATCGTCTTCCACGGAGTCTTTTGCCGTCGCTGGATTTTCGAACACTCCATCGAAATTGGTTCCTGCGTAAACAGAACCGTCCGATCCAACGCTAAGAACGAGGCCCAAGCCGTCGGATATTCCAGTGTTGGTCCAAGTGGCGCCGTCGTCTTTGCTGACGGAAACACCTTGAGTAGCGGTCCCGGCATACAAACGTTTCCCACTTTTCGCCAGCGCCAAAACAACACCGACGGCCGGTGAACCGGCACGGACAAAGGAAACCCCTGCGTTGGTACTTTTGAAGACGCCATTGCCATTGGAACCGGCATAGATGACGTTGCTGTTGGCGGGATCCACGTACAACGACCAGACCGTGGTGTCCACGTTGAGCGGATTCCAAGTAATGCCGCCATCGACCGTTTTGAACGCGCCGGTTCCGGCGGTTCCTGCATAGACAACGCTGGTGTTATTTGGGTCGATTGCCAACGAAAAAACTAACGGATTGTCGATGCCATCGGCCGAAGATATCCACGTGTCGCCACCATCGGTAGTCTTCTGGAGGTCGCCGTTAAAGCCGGCGTACAGGACATTTGGATTGGTAGGATCGATAATCAGCGACAGCGGCAAGAGGTCGCAGGCTGTGGCGGTCCATGTGGCTGCTCCGTCTGTGGTCTTGTAGATACCGGCGCCCGTTCCCGCGTAGACGAGATTGGGGTCATTCTGCGCCATAACCAGCGATGCCACGACTAGAGAACCGAGGCCTTGGTTGGCCGGCGCGAAGGTTTGGCCGCCGTCGGTGCTTTTGAGAACTCCTCCGCCCAGACTGGCTATGTAAACTGTGCGTGTTGCCGTGCGAAGAGCGATCGAGGCTTCAATAGCGGGAGGTGCAGGGCCTACTGATCTCCAAGCTCCGGTGGTGCGGGATCCCGCGGGAAGGAGTGACTTTGACTGGGCACGAGAATTCGGCGGCAAAGTCATAAACAATGTAACAAGAAGCAAAAAGCAGATAGTGACTGTCCGTTTCTTTGCTTGCCTAGTTTGGTTCATGGCATTCCTCTCTTTAGTGAACCTGGTTAACTTTCCTGTCTTGAATGACCCTGTAGGTCGCTATCACATGCGCTGCGAATTGCGGCTGGTCTCAGAGCTGTTTCGCGTTGGGCGGACTATGGAGGCAAATCGGTGGGGCGGTCAATGCACGGGGAGACATTCTTGGGTAACTGTGTAAGTGCTAGAAAACACTTTGAATGAGGTCAGGGTGCGACGCCTATCTATTGATAACCCACGAGGGCGGTGCTACGCTTCAGCGCGAAAGTCACTATGAACGACGATTCAAAGCCCTCCCACGTGTATAGGTTCGGTCCTTATCAGGTCAACACGGCAGATCTAGAGTTACGGAAAAATGGAGTTCGAATCAGGTTGCAGCCAAAGCCGTTTCAGGTGCTCAAGGTCCTGTTAGAGCGGGCCGGCCAGTCGGTTAGCCGTGATGAGCTTAAGACGCTGCTGTGGGCTCCTGATATATTCGTGGATTTCGACCATGGACTGAATACGGCAGTAAATAAAATCCGCGAGGCCCTGAGTGATTCCGCGGAAGAACCCCGATATATCGAAACGCTGGCAAATGGTTATAAATTCATCGGTGACATCGGCGAACGGCCGGAACGGCCGTTGGGCGTAACTGCGCCGATCGCCGCAACACCCGTGGCTGCGTCGAGTCTTGCTGCGTCGACTCTTTCTGCATCGCCACTCGCAAGCGAGCCGGATTCAAGGGGTGAGGTTACTTGGGGAAAACGCTATCTCGCGCCGACTGTCGGACTAGCTGGCCTGATTGCCGTGGTGCTTTTAGTATTTCACACCGCGCCGAAGGTGTTTGGGACCTCCTCAACTACGATCCAATCTGTAGCTGTTCTGCCATTGAAAAACCTCTCTGGTGACCCGTCTCAGGAATATTTCAGCGATAGCATGACCGATGAATTGATTACGCAGCTCGCGAAAATTTCGAGCCTCAATGTGCCGTCCGCAGCATCGGTGGTTCGTTACAAGAATACGTCGGCTTCCGCTTCGGAGATCGGCCAAAGTTTAAAAGTGGATGCGTTCGTTGAAGGCGGCGTGGTGCGAACCGGGGACAAGATTCGCGTCACTGCCCAACTCATCGACGCCCGAACGGATCGCCACATTTGGGCCGAGGATTACCAGGGCGATTTGAAGGACGTGCTGGTGCTGCAAAACAATATCGCAGCGGCAATCGCACACAGCGTGAAGGCAAAAGTCGCCCCTGCCGATTCCCCGATAGTGTCCGTTCCTCACCAAGTGGACCCCCGCGCGTACGACGCATATATCAGGGGCCGCGGGCATTGGGTTCGGAGCAACACCCCAAACGAGGTTCCGGGTGATGTCGAGAGGAGTGGCGAGTTATTCCAGCAGGCCCTCCAATACGACCCGGGTTTTGCGCGTGCCTACAGTGGGCTTGCCGATTATTACGGAGTGAAGGCGGCGTACGGGCCGGCCTACGGGGTATTGGCCGCCGAAGAGGGTTGGCGCAAATCGGAAGCGGCGTCTCGGAAGGCGCTTGCTCTTGATGATCGGCTTGCGGAGGCCCACTGTTCTCTGGCATCCAAAATGATGTATTACGACTGGAACTGGGCAGGCGCTGAAAGGGAGATACAACGCGGCTTGGAGCTTGATCCACATTATGCGGTACTCCATAACTTATATTCCCACTTGCTTTCTTACACCGGACGCTTTGACCAAAGTATCGCCGAAGCGCGTCGAGCAGAAGAGCTCGATCCTCTAGGCGAACGAACCGCTGTTCAGCGGGCCCTTCGATTCAGTCGCCATTTCGATTTATTTCTAAGTGAAGTGGACAAGGTTTTTGCGCAGGACCCTGCGCGGATTCATAAGGAAAGAGCGAGGGTGTACCAAGCCACAAAACGCCGCGCCGAAGAAGTGCATGAGATCGACCAGGAACTTCGCATTGAGGGATGCGTGCCGTGCGCCGATCGGTTGGCGAGGGCGTACGAGAGCAAGGGTTACGCAGGCTGGCTCCAGGAGAGACTGAACGGGCTAAACGAAATGTCGAAAGACGGAAATTCCAGGACGTTCGAGCACGCGGAGCTGTATGCGGCCATGGGAAACACGGATAAAGCCATGCATTATCTTGAAGAGGGTTACCGCGAACACACCGTTGAGTTGGTCAGGCTACAAGTGAATCCGGCATATGACGATATGCGGACCGACCCGCGGTTCCGGGACCTGGTTCATCTCATCGGGTTGCCGCAAAACTAGTCAAGTCTTATCGGGTCGCTCGAGAGCTGAAAATGGATTATATTTGACGGCAAATTATCGATTTATCCATTAACGTTTCGCGGCAATATCCCCGTTGATTTGAAAAGGTCACGGCTTATCCAGTGTCTCCGCATCGATCATTTCTGACTACCTGGGGACCACTATTTTTTTGGTTTCTGCTAATGTCCGCTGCCAGCGCAACAGCTCAATTGAGCAGCGGCTCACTATCGGGTACCGTCATCGACGCACAGCGAGCCCCGATCCCGAACGCGGAAGTGACTTTCACAAATGTTGCTACCCGAGAGCAACTGAGGACCCTCACAGGAGGGGACGGATCGTTCCACGGGAACGCTCTTTTACCTGGGATTTACGCCGTCTGCGTCGTCAAGGCCAACTTCAAACAATTGCTCGTTGAAAATGCCCCGGTCAACGCCGGATCGGATTTAGGTCTCGGCGAACTGCAAATGAATCTTGGTGAGGCTTCCACGACGATTACGGTTCAGTCTGTTTCCGGCCTGGCTGAACGCACTGAACCGCAACTTTCGCGAACCTTCGGCGCGCTGGCTCTTAGCTCTCTCCCCGGTATATTAGAGAACAATGGTTTGGATAATCTCGCGCTGCTTGTTCCCGGAGTTGCGGACAGCCGCGACCTGAGCTTTTCGAGCGCCAATGGCGCGCAATTCTCCGTAAACGGTTTGCGAGGAAGAAGCACCGATCAGCAGATCGACGGTCAGAATAATAACGACAACTCCGGGATGGGCCCGTCGATATCATTGGGCGACGCTGAATTTGTCGCACAATATGAACTCACCACAGGTAACTTCAATGCGGAATTCGGACGGAGTTCAGGTTCGGTGGTTAACATTGTCACCAAGTATGGCACCAATGATCTGCACGGTTCTTTCTACGCGACCGAGTCTAATTGGCGATTTAACTCGCTCTCCGCTAACCAAAAGATCTTTGAAGGACTCACTCGCGTGCCTGAATTTAATGACGCTTTCCTGGGTGGAACCGTCGGCGGGCCAATAGTCAAAGACAGATTATTTTTCTTCGCTGGCGTCAATTCAGAAATTCTGAATCAAACCGAAGTATTTACGGCTGCGCAGTTGACGCCCACGCCTTCCGGGTTGGAGACGCTCAGCGACTGCTTTCCTGACAGCGCGTCGGTGCAGGCACTCCGTTCCTACGGCCCTTATTCCGTCAAGGCGGGGAACCCCCAGCCGCTAGGTGTGGTGACACCAATAGAAATTCCGGGTTGCGCTGCCGTAGCCACGGCGGGAATTCAGCGGTCGTTACCCACGGATGGTCGCCAAAACAATTTCATCATCAAGTTTGATTATCAAACGCCAAAAAATCATTTCTCGGGCAGATATCTGTATGCCCGAAGGCTGTCTTCGAACAGCGACGGTGCAGCCGCTGCGGGGTACTCTGCAGACGGCTTCCAATTGTCGCAAGGATACAATTTCAGTTGGACGCGTTTCCTGGGGGTGAGCACCGCGAATGAGTTTCGAGCCTCTTACGGCAGGAATGATTTCCAGGATGGCGGTAATTCCCTCGGTACGGTGCCCACAGCCAACAACCTTGGGGACGCCCTCACCTCGGTCACGTTCAGCAATGCAAACCTTCTGAGCTTTGGAGTGTCCACATTTTTGCCGACGGGCCTAATTGCAAATACCTACCAACTTCATGATAACTGGACTCACATCGCCGGAAGGCATGCCCTGAAATTGGGCGCTGATGTAACTCAGGTGCATGCCCCGATTACCATGCTCATCAATTACAACGGTTCGTTCCAATTTACGGACTTCGCGGCGTTCGCGGCAAATTCCCCGAATCGAATTCGCATCGCTTCGGGAAATCCGTATCTGGATTTTCGCGAGACGGATCTTTACCCGTATGCGGCCGACCAGATAAGGCTCGCCAATAACCTGATCATTACGTTAGGGCTAACCTGGTCTTACTACGGGCAACCGGCTAACGTCCTGCACAAAATAACCACGCACTCACAGACGGGTGGCGATCCGCTGTGGAATCCAGGTCTGCCATTAAGCGTCACCACCTCACCGGAAATACCGGCAGCCAAAAATAGCTGGGCCCCGGGCATCGGATTTGCGTGGTCTCCACGCAGCGATTTCTTGCATTTAGGTAATAACACGGTGTTTCGCGGTGGTTACCGGGTGTCTTACGACCCAGCGGCTTACATCACCTACGCTAAGGAGGCTAACGATTCACCCTACGTAATTGCCACAACGCTGACGGGAGTTGTTGCAGGGGCAAACCCACTGCCAGGGGTTCCGACCGGTAACAACGTCAGAATGTTGCTGGGACCTCATTTGCAGACCGGGATTTTTGACCCGCGAGCGTTTGGACAAACTACGCTCTCGCCGGATTTTGGGCCCGACCGGGTACATGAGTGGTCGTTTGGCATACAACGAGAGCTATCCCCCAACTCAGTATTGGAAGTACGCTACGTCGGAAATCATGGCACCGGATTATTCCAGACGATCGACGGCAATCCTTACATCCTCGGCCTGGAGAACACCCGTCCGAACCTGGTCCCGGCCGGATGGAGACCGTGCCCCGCTTCGGAGGCGGCTATCCCCGAACTGGTGGGCCGAGTTAATTGCATAGGGGGCGCTGTGGTTCAAGAACGCGCGAACACTGGTTACTCGGAATATAACGGATTGCAGATCGAGTTCCGCTCGACGTTACTCTGGGACCAACTGGCTTTACAGAGCTTCTACGCCTTCAGTAAAACCACCGACAACACCAGCGAAATCGGCGCGACTGGCTCCGCTGGTAATACTTCGCACCTTTCCCAAAGCCAGGCCAACTTCACGGGTCAGGAGCACGGTGTCTCGGGGCTGGATTTCCCGCACAAATTTGCGCTGTCCGCGGTGGAAGAGATCCCACTTTTCAAGAATCGCGGCGGTGTGGTCGGACAGCTTCTTGGCGGTTGGCGCGCGGCAGCCGTTTACACGCTGTCTTCCGGACAGCCTTACACTGCTGTGCAATTCTCGCTCAGCTGTAACGCTGGCGGCGACATTTGTGCTTCTTCACCAAGCGACACCAACCCTTACGACCCCGCGTTCGATGCTGAGTACGCTCTGCCAGACGGTTCCCTTCGGCCATTTCTGGGGTCTAACAATGCACCGGTGCAATCGGTGGGAATTTTTGCAAAGGATATATGCCGCAGCGACAGTTCCGGGATTCTTTGCGGAAACTCGGCGATCTCTCCGACCACGTTGATCAGTCTGAACCAGTTCAACAACGGTTTTACGGGCACGAGTCTCGACAGCTCAGGACATGTAATTTCCGATAGCATGCATCCCGCCCAGGTTGTCGCGAAGGATCAGGTGCGGTTCATCGCGAACACAATGACTGCTGCCAATTTCTTTGGCAGCCCCTTCGGAAATGTGGGACGCAATACTCTGCGCGACGGTCACATTAACGTTTTGAATTTCTCTGCTTTCAAAATCACAAAGCTTTCCGAGCGCTTGAGCTTACAACTTCACACCGACTTCCTGAACGCTCTCAATCATTCGAACTACTCGTCAGTGGATCCATTCATTGACGATGCTGGTCGCGCCGCCGAAGCGACCGGATTCGCAAATCCTCACCTCTTTGGTTTTTCCCACCGTACGATTTCTTTTGGAGCAAAACTATTTTTTTGAGGCCTAAGAACACAGATTGAACTCTCAAGCACGGGTCACTTCGAGAGGAATGGGCGGCTCCCAAGTATAGGACTCAGAAGCCGCCACTGTATCAGTGGTTGTCGTCTGCCGCATAACGTCGTCCCTCAAGTGGTGTTTGCCGGCATCACACCGGGTTTGCCGCAGCCCTCGATGAGATTCGCGGCGGTGAGGCGTTCGACCCGCTTCAACTGCTAAACACGGGACCAGCGGCACTGTTTTGACTATGCACGCCAATTCGGCAACTCAGGCCCTCTAGACCGGGGTAACGACGGTTCCAGTGCTGATGCCCACTTCGTCTTCGCCAGAGTGGTCTCTTCTGGGCTTGCCGCCTTGCCTCCAGTAACATCGGAAAGCATAGAACGGTTCAATGAATGATTACAGAGATATGAAGATGTACGTTCAGTAGAAGTTACTGAACCCTTTCGTGCAATTTGTAGTTATCTTCCCGTCTCTTGATGACGGCGCGAGCGGAAAGAAGTTTCGTACCAATCGTTCAGAGTTGGATCAGCGATAGACCGGGGATTCTCTTGAAATCGCGGAGATTCAGCGTCGCGACTGCGTAGCCGAGATGTAACGCTGGCGCGCCGATCAGCAGGTCCTCGAAAGCGAACTGGATGCCTATCGCTTCCTGCTCGCCCTCGATGCGCCCGGCTAGCCGCGCAATGGCGAGCGTCACCGGATGCACCGGCACGTCGCTCGAAAGTCGCTCGATGAATTCCAATCGTCGCTGTTGCTGCGATTGGGTTTTCGTCCGATAGGCACCATGCACCAGCTCGGCGATGGTCACTACCGACACGCCGATTTCGATCTCGCCCTGAGCTGCCTTCACCTGTTCTAGGATTTCCCGAACGGTATGGCCTCTGCGTGGCGATAATGATGCTTGAGTCGAGGACTAATCCCACGCCGGCGGGTTCCACGGCTTGCGGTGGCTGATAATTTCTTCCGCATCTTCTGCAACGTCTGGATCAAGGACCGGAGCCTTGCCGGTTTCTTCTTCGTGCGCTTTGGCTAACGCGATGCAATCCGAGATGTTTTGCCGCACCGGCTCGGCAGCGTGAAGGACGGCTACAGGCCGTTCGCCATTTTCGATGACGATTTCCGCGCCCGCTCGCACGCGTGCCATCAGCGCACCAAAGTCGCTTGCCGCTTCCGCCTCAGAGATGTGGATCACATCCTTGCCATACGATGATCATATACCCTTCATGCGCCCGGTGTTTTGGCAGAGCGTTTCACTTTTTTCTTGGCCTTTGCCCATCGAGCTCGGGCAGCTTTCGCGGCGATTTCTCGTCGGTGCTCAGGGCTCAGCTTTTCCGAGCGTGCCTTGCCGCCCTTTTTCCCGCCAAGCTTCCCGAGTGCCTGGGCATGAGGGTTCTTCTTTTTCACGATGCCTAAGAAGATACACGACCGGCCATCTAAAAAGAACCTTGAGAAAGCGCTTGACACATGCTTGAACGCTCAAGCATAGTATTTTTTGGAAAATGGGACGCGCCGGTGTTGGCACACCGGACACGCCCCTAACCAAAGTCGCCTGGTTTAGAGGCAACGATGGCTGCACAAGAAAGTAGCGGGTTCGCCCCTTGGGTGCAACTCGCCCATCTCCGTTTCGTATCAATCGCACGCTCCATCCCACAGCGCGTTGCGAATCCCCCGCCGTAGTTCTGCCAAACTGAGTCCGTGTATCCAATCGTGTCGGCACCAGACTCCACGGGAGACGCGTGTCCGACGCGCCACATTAACTGCCGAACTAGCGGCCAATTGCGCCGCAGACAAGGATATTTGCTTATGCAGAAAGCACATCTCTACGAAGCGCTGTACCTGGTGAATCACGGGATCGACGAAGCCGTACGCGGAGTGCAGCGCTTGAAGAAGGCACCCCACGCGTTTAGGGAGGTCTACTACAAGTCCATAGCCAGTCTGGAACGCCGCCGCGCGCTGATCAACGGCCAGTTCATGCACGAGATGAGCGGCGAGGAACAGGACAACGCCTCTTTCTTCGAAGAGGAATTCAATCGCTGGCTCTCAGATGAGCCCCTCGACAACGATGAGATTTACAAGCTCGTGCACTTCCTCGAGGCCCAACGGAAGAAAATGGGCGAACCGCCTCTCGTCCAGTTCTTGAATCCGAAAAAACAGGAGAAAGAAAAAGGAAACGCAGTCCTCAAGCAAGCCCTGAAAGACACCACGCCAAAACCCAGAAGCCGCCTGCGCAAACCAAAGCCCAGGAACAACGTAGCTCAGGCTCGCGCCGCATCGGACGCCCTGGCCGCGTAACAGAGACATTACCTGCTTTTTATTAAATACGGGGGCAGGACATACGAATCTTTTCCCATTGATCAGGTGTTGAAAGACGGTGAAGTACTGACTATGGTGGAAGATATAGAAATTATTCATTCACCCGGACACTGCGCCGGCCATGTGGCGCTGCTGTTGCGGCAGATGGCGTCCTGATAGCGGGTGACATTTGTTCCAACATTATGGGCTTAAGCTATAGTGTCCTTAATGAAGACATATCTTTAGCACGGCGGACAATTCTGCGGGTAGCAAATTATCTATTTGAGCGGGCCGTGTTTGGCCATGGTAAACCGCTGGACAAGCAGGCGAATCAACAATTGAAAGAAAGATTCTCGGATACAAAGCTGAAATAGCAACAATGATTACAGACATCGGCAAACGTTCGCCGGAACCCCATTGCGTGCCGAGCGCAAGTGGCCACCCACCGTCTCCTTGGCTTAGCCTAATAAAGACTCTAAAATCACCATTTTTTAGGCAGCCCTCTGGATTTCTGGGCACGCGCGGCAGAGCAACGGATCAGTCAAACAGCAGGCTCGATTGATCGTACCCTTTCCATTGACTACTGAGGTTGATGAACGTGCCCATAGAGACCCTGCTGGCGTTGCCCTCGCATTCCGGAGCCCTGCTTTCACGTGCTCGACGATCAGTGAGGGCTCCAATTCAGCGACGGCGCCCAGGACTGTGAATACCATCTTCCCCGCCGGCGTGCTCGTGTCCATCTGTTCAGAGAACGAAACCATCGCAATAACGGCACGGGTGAAAAATCCTGATGTATGTTGTCATGCGTGTAGCGATCCGCCGATGTGGCGACAGGGTTCGAGCGATGGAATCTCTCTATGTCTACAAGGGCAGGGGGACAGGAGAATCAGCAATTATGGTAACGCGGTTGGGTAACAATTTCGGCCGCTTATCAGATACCCTAATTTTTATTGGCTATTTTGAATATGGCGGAGAGGGTGGGATTCTAATCAACGCCCTACGAGGCGAGCCACTCGTTGGCACTCGTTGTTTCGCAACTACGACCTAAGTCTCTGTAATCATTTAATTTAGGGATGTAAATCGACGCATAAACATTGACGATCTGCGACGTTCAAAATCCCATAAATCAGCCAGAAGTAGTAGCAGAAAGTAGCACTACCCTTTTTTCGCTTTGCGCTTTTGGGCTGCTCGAAATTTCCTAACATTTATTAGAACTGCGCATTTGTGTGTGCAAAACTGCTGGCCTTTGCGGTCTCTCAGGAAGTACGGCGCGGGACAATCAGGATTCTCGCAAACTCCAGTGTCTTCCGTAGCGCGATCACGAAGGAAAAGCAGACACATAAAAGGCACCAACTCAGTTAGGTGTGCCTCAATAGATTCACCTTCAGCGGACAGCCAAATCTTGCTTCTGCCACCCACCCATTGTTTCAACCTCACGTCGTAACGTTCCTTGCCGCTGTCGAGATGGCTTCGGACTTTTGCGATAGCCTCAGCATTCTCTCTCCAAGCTTCCTGTAACCCTCTTTGAAACAATTTGAATTTGGCAACATTTTCATAGAACTGAGGCGCACCATCAACGGCCATCAGCGCAGTACTTCGTCCCGCGAGGGGTCCATATCGCCGGATGAACGATTCAACCTCGCGGGGACTCGGGTCAGTTAGGTTCGCCAGCACGAGATGCGGAGGCTCCTTCCAGCGCGATGAGTCCGCTCGTTCGGGACCAAGTGTTCCTCGCAAGTCGCCCGGTGTTCCCAACTCGGCTCCGGCTGGGACAATTTCAATTTCTTTTGGCAGAAGGCCGTAATAGCGAATCGTGCCTGCAAATGCGTAATACGATTTCATATATTGCATATTACCACATAACGGCCCAAAATACAAACATGCTCGAAAGCGGTCTGGAGACGGCGGGACAACAGGTGCCAACCCTTACTCCCAGGGGGCTGCGTATCGCAGAGGCAGCTAAGTACATGGGGGTTTCACCTTGGTTTGTTGAGTTAAAGATTAGGTCTAAAGAGTTGCCAGCCTATCGTCTCTGCCGTCACTACACATTGTTCCGCGAGGACCTAGACCAATTCCTTAACCAGCAAAAACAGCGGGAAGGTGCAACATGAGCCCGCTCGTGTTCGTTTTCCTCATGGTGATTCTTTGGCCGGAGCTGGCGCGCGACTTGCGAAAACTTGAATTATGGCTGGAGAAGCAATCAAAAAACTGACGGCGGGAAAGACCGCAAGGAGAAACAAATGTTCGTTTTGAAATATCCAGACGGTTCGTTTAGGAACCAAGATCGTCGCATTGAAACGTTTATAACACGGGAGCAGGCTCAGGAGGTCTCGGACGATTCAGACTTTCATCCAAAAGTTCTGTCGTTAAATCTCATTAAGTCTGTTGAGTGGGATGCGGATAGCGTCACTGTGGGCTTAGTTGACAACCCAGAATACCTTTACTCTTATCCCGACCCCCGCCCATTCAGCCTCGTCCGTGCCTTTCTTGACGCCGACATAGCTGGTCAATTAGCGGAAAAAACGCTTGACGACGTTCGGCTCAGGGCAGACAGGCCGCAACTCCTGGGGCTGGGCGCAGGATTTTGAGTAACGAGCCGAGAAATAAGAAAAAGACGGCGAAAAGACCGGATGAAAGGGAAAAACAATGAATCAATTTAGTTTGCAAAACCGAGTCACCAAGATGTGGGTGAAAGATGTAATGCCTGATCTCTCAGCGATTCCCAACGGCGCGTGGACAAAGAAGGCGAGCGAGCGTTGGGTTTCAAGCCTCCCAGAAGTTGGCAAACCACCAGAAGACGCATGGAATGCGTCAACTGAAGAAAGCCTTGCCTTTCAGAAAAGAAAGAACGAATGGGATAAGCAGTACGGAGCGCTGCAGGAACTCGCGAATCACCATAACTGCGATCTGATACCGGTCCAATGACTCTTAATCCATTTGACTGGTTCCGCTGGCTCCGCGCGTGGCGTCGGGCGTGGTGGGTCTATTTTGTGACGTGGTGGTGTGAGCGGCCACTGCGTCAACTCCAGCAGATTGATGAAAAATCTATTGCGGTCGCGCAGTCCGCTATCGACAAGTGGCATGTTGACGCCGAAATTCGCAGGAGCACTAGCCCCGAAGGATTGGGCTGCGAGGGTTGTCGGGAGCGGCATTCCGCGATGGTGTTCACAAATCCGCGTAGCAACAGGCACGCAAAGGAATTTCTCTGCGCGGGATGTTTCCTGGACTCTCTTCTCGCCGAAACCGACCATGAGATTGCGGCTCTTAAACGGGGTGTGCCAGAGTGAGCCGCGCACTCACCGGAGTAGGGAGGGCACGGACTCGGCGCTCTGGCGTTCGCCGCCTTGCGGGGAGCGTCCTGACATTTGACGAGCCAGTCTCTCCCGCCCAAGTTCCGTCGCTTCCTCTCGGGCAGTTGCAACCCAACATGGCCGAAATCAAAATCGCGGAAGACTATCTTGAACCGCGAAGAGTCGTCCGCGAGGGAAAGTCAAAGCGCGCCCCGAAAAAGCATCGCAAGCCGTTCACCACCCGCCAACGATATGGGATGAGCAAACTCGAAGTCGCCGCACTGCTCGACAGACCGGGTGTCGATAGAGCTTTGCCACCATTGCATTGTTCCCAGTATCGAGCCCTTGCCAACCGGAACATTTCGGTTGAACAACTGTCCATCGCTCATCGCGTCGATCCCGTCGCAATGGCGGCAATCATCGAAATTTGGGAATCCGATATCGTCGCGAAGACCTGCGAGCTTTATCCGCAATATCGGCCACACGGATCGGAGCCGCGTTACAGACGGGATGGCGAGCGAGTAGAGGAAGGAGACGCCGCCGCACAGGACGCTGATGTCTTGAAATCCAGAGGGCGCGCGATTGGCGGCAGAATAGTATCAGGCGGAAAACACCCGGTGACGGGGCGTCTGAGAAAATTATACGATTTCGAGCGTTCGGGAAGGCTTCGAGAAACGAACTCCGAGCCCGATTTTGATCGGAGTGGTAGTCAGGTCGGCGAGGAAGACGACTACGGGGAAGATTCAAAAGCCTGACCATATAGATGTAACATCAGGCAGCGAGTCAATTCCATGATGGGAAATGCCATTCAGTGAACCGTCCCATGCGGTGCGAAAACGCATATCGCGATACGTTCTTGGTACTTCAAAGGGACAGCCTCGGGAGAGGCCGAAAACATGGCTGGCGTGATTGGCACGATTAGCAACGTAATTCGAACCTTCTTTTGGCGGGTCTTCCACCACGAGAAGCTACAGGAAGCGATTTTTGCCTTTCTCCTCGTTTCGGCCATGCTCATTGGGCAATCGGTTTGTGGGAAGCACTGGGTTCTCGGATTTTTTCTTGGGACCGCGGTGTTTGGATTTTTCGCGCTCGGATTTCAATGGCTCATCGGAGATATCGAGTTTGGAGGAGTCGGCGAATCATTTGTGGGCGTGTTGGGGACGGTTGCGGCTTTTGTAATCGGCGTCGTCGCCTGTATACCCGCGCTATTCATATTGGCGCTAATCGCGATGTCGTTCGAAGGCCGGGAGTACCTGTTTGGGTTGCTCGGCATCATCGGCCTTTTATTATATTTCGGACTGTGTTGGGTCGTGGTCTTGATAGGGACCATCGCCGTTGAGTTTGGCCAATTCTTTGTCGGCGAGGCGCGGACATACTGGAAAGCGCGAAAGCTCCTGAAGAAGGTTAGACCGGTCGGGAAAGTTCCTTCAACAAATCCCTGACCTTCTCCGCGCAGAGGAAATATTCTGAATATTGGGGAATTGCAATCGTCCACCCAGATAATTCTGGCGGTTGCCGGAAACTGACCAGCTATCGAAAATCACTCAAAAAATCTTCTGCGTAAAACTAGAAATCCGTTACTGATTCTAAACGACTTAAAAACGGCGTGACCAAAACTAGCTCCTCCAATTACGGAGTTATCTGCAAGATTCCCTCTTTGTGTGGGAGTGTTTTTATGTCGCGACGGCAAATCGAGTTGGAAATCGTCGTCTTCGGGCAGTTTCGTGATTCTGCGGTCGAGGTTGGTCTCCAGAGCGCGGCCTTAAAGCTCGCCGAAGAACTCGCCGCGCGAAAGTTTGCGTTGAACAGGCTGGACGACCAAGAAAAACCCACCCGCAAGTAGAACGCCCCGGCGCATCCAGCGTTGGCGGTCGCGGCGATCATCGCCGAGAAAATCGAGAAAAAAATGAGTGCGGAAATTTTGCGGACAGACATGTCCGCGGAGCAATATTGGTCCCTTTCGCCGGAGGATCGCAAGAGGGCGAACGATATGTTCTCGGACGAATTCTACCAACGGGAGCCAACCGAAGACGACTGGAAAAGTGTTCGGGAATTGTACGCAGGTGGAACTAAGCCCCGACATATCTGTCCGATTCTGGACTTGAAGTCACCGAAGTCCAAGGCAGCGGTCAGAAAGTTCATCAAAACTTTGGACCCGCCGAAACCGCTGACCGCCGACGAAATTTTCGACCGGGAGATGAAGGGCAGAATCAAACGATAGACGGGCAGTTTTGAAGGTTTTTTTTTGCACTAGTTTTTTCAACACATCGATTAAATGAAGGACAAAACAAATGACAGGCATCGTGAAGTTTTATCTGGTCGGCGAAAATTACGGATTCATCAAGGCAGCGGAAGGCGATTATTTCGTCCACCGAACAGGTCTTGCTGATCCAACGGTTAGACTGCGAGAGGGAGACGCCGTAGATTTTGATCCCGCGACCCGCAAAGGGAAGCCACTCGCGGTCAACGTCCGGCTCGTGGGCACCTTGGAAGGTGCGTGATGCTGAAACAAATTTCTAGCATCCAAGCCGCAGGGCCGGTGATTCAGGCCGCGAACTGCGAATTTGACTCGCCGTCTGACATCTTCAGCGAAGTACCGCAAGAATTGAAGAACCTGAAAAATTGGGTCACCTGGAAAATTGAGCAGCGCGGTGGAAAGCCGACCAAGCCTCCGTACAATCCAGCAAACGGACGCTATGCCGCATCGAATGATCCTTCAACGTGGACAGGCTTTGAAGAAGCGGCCTCAACGCTCGGATACGATGGCATCGGCTTCATGCTCAGTGGCACGAAATATGCGGGCGTAGACTTCGACGGTTGCGTCAAAAACGAAACAGTTGAGCCTTACGTGCTCGAAATCTTGAGCTTGCTCGGTAGCCCTTACTGCGAATACTCGCCCAGTGGGACAGGATTGCATGTCTTCATCGAATGCGAACCGTTGCCCAAAAGCACCAAGATAAAATTTATGGATTCATCCCGTGGGAAATACGGGATCGAGTTCTACCACGGTTCAACGACCCCTCGTTATCTGACTGTGACAGGCAACAAGCATTCCGGCTCCGGTATCCCTAAGCTTGAAAACATCGTCTTTGCTTATTTGCTGATGTCGCAGATTTTTGATGAAAGATTCAAAAGCTTGTGGCTGGGCGATTTATCGAAACACAGCAACGACCATTCTGCCGCAGATTTGGCACTCATGGGCAAGCTGGCCCGTTTGCTGAAAAACAACAAAGAATTGATGCGCGAGATGTTCGGCCTTTCAAAACTCGGCCAGCGCGACAAGTGGCGGGATCGGAAAGCATACCAAGACAGCACGATCAGCAAAGCTGTCGGCGAAACCCCGCAACCAGAATTGATGCCAGATGCGGTACAGGTGAGCAACATCGCCGCGGAATCCGCAAGAAAGGCAGATGCGTCTGAATCGGCAGAGAGCATCCCAGGAAGCGCGGCCTCGGCTATCACTTCTTCGATTGGTGCGCCTGAGTTCCCTACCGGCATCCAAGGCGCAGCGTTGCAAGGCATCTTTGGAGAATTTGTCGAAACCGCTTTGCCGTACTGCGAATCGGATGTGAACTGCCTGCTCTACCACGCTCTGCTCGCGTTAGGAAATCTTCTCGGTCGCTATAATTTCACGCGATTCGGAGCCGAACGGCATTATCCGGTTCTGTTCATGCTGATTATCGGCAACACCAGTGCGGGAAAAGGTCAGGCATATAAAACGCTACGGGCTCTTTGCACTTTGATCGATCCCGCTTGGGCGCAAACCCGCTGGAAATACAGCGCCGCCTCCGGTGAAGGCTTGGTCAGATTGGTTGCTGGCATCAGCAGCAAAATGGAGGATGAGTGGGGCAGCCAAACTTCCGACGAACGCCTTGTGCTGATGCTGACGGAAATGAGCATTCTGCTGAATTCAATGAACCGCGAAGGCTCAAACACTTCGGGTTACATCCGCTCGGCCTACGATGGTGACCCGCTGGAGAACAACAAATCTAAAAAGGAAAATTCGGCTTCGGCTTGGAACTACCTTTTGAACGTACTAGGTCACATCACCCCCGGAGAGTTGGCCCAAATACTAGGTCAAATTGACTGGTACAACGGCATGGCGAATCGATTCCTCTGGGCCATCGTCAGACCGTCAAAGAGGCTGAAGCGCATGGCTCAGGAGCCGAACTACGGGCCGCTTGCGGAAAAGATTCAGGCGTTCTTGCGGCTTCCCCACCAGGGCTTTGTAGACTTCAGCCCCGAAGCCGGTAAAAGGTGGGATGAGTGGGTAGAAAGCCTGCCGTTCGATAACGACGAAGGAAAGTACGCAGCCTCGCAGGAGCGTGTCCGCCCGAACGCGCTACGCACGGCACTGATTTACGCCTGCTACGACCCGGCCCGACTGGACCCGGCCAATCATGGCAAGCCGTTCTTTATCGAAGCCCGACACGTTGAAGCGGCGATAGAGATCGTCACGCGCTCGGGACAATCCGTGGACTGGTTCCTGAAGCAGCCTCCAGTCATCAACAAAGATGCCGATCTGGACGACATCAGGAAAATCAGAATGGCCGCTAACGCGGTGATTTCCCGCGGCGACGACTTCACCAGCAGCGATTTGCTCAAAGTGTTTTATCACCGCAAAACATCGGCGGAAGAACGCGCACGACTCGCGGGCCAAGCCGGGATGATTTGCACGACAGCGAGCCAACGCGAAGGCAAGGGCGCACCCAAAACCGTGTGGGTTTTTCGATAGCTGATTTACATAGATAGATAGATAAACGAGGGAAATGGCTGTTTTCGAGGTTCAAAAATTAGGGGCTCAAAAAACAATTACCTCGTAAGAAAGTACAGCTAAGTCTTAGATAACAAAGAGCGAGTACTTCTAACTTCTATCTAGCAATGTAATTCAGTTCAGGAAGCGCAAAAGTGCAGATTTATCTAGGTAATTCATTTTGACCAGCCGAAAAACTGGATAGGTTCTGATGTCCTCAACCCAACCTGTTCACAATGCGTACAACGTTGAAAACCTATCTCCCGTGCGGATTGAAAATGCCTCGCGTCTTTTCAAACTGAAAAATTTGAGTAATTTCGGCTACTAGATGACTTTTACTTGGAGGATCGATGCAAAAAGAGATGGAAGTTCTTTTGTTTCTACGGAATAACGGCGGATTTAGCCTCCGTTCCCAAGTCGCGCTCGAAGTTTTCAGTAACAACATAACCGCCGCGGAATTGGATAAGTTGCTTGCCACCGTTTTGAATGGATTCGTGATCGCTCGCACCCGAAAAAACAAACAAACTTGGAAACTCACGAGCCAAGGATGGGTGGCATCAGCAAATCATATTGCGACCGCTGCTCAGGAAGCACAGCCAGCGAGGCAGGAGCCGATTTCAGACGGCTTCGCGCGGTTCAAGCAGTTGGCCAAAGATAACCCTGACGTGACGCCCCAGCGGCTTCTACAAGTCGCCGGACGGCACATCGGCGATCCTCTTTGGGATACGGAACACTGGCGCGCATTTCGAGCCCAGAACCCAGAGTGGTTTCTGAAGCAACCGCGGGAGTGGTACAGCAGCGATGTGGAGTTGACCGAAGATTATCCGACCCGATATCCCGAGAACCCGCTGACAAGCAAAGAACGGGAAACGCGGCCAACGACCGAGCGGGGTTGGTTTGATCGTGCCATGCGCCAGCCTGGTGCTTCGCTAGAACCGCTCGCTGTCGAGATGAGCGCCGCTGAGTGCGCGAACGTGATCCGCGTCGTGAAGAAAGTTGGCATGCAAGCCGGACAGGATATTTTTGGGCAAGAGAAGATCGAGCAGGCGCATCGGTTGGCGGGTATTACTCTGGGTGTGAACGTCACACTCTAATCCACGAATACTAGCCTATTGATATCGAACGCTTTAGGCATTTTGCTACTGATTTGTGCTAGTAGCAGACGCGGAATTCGCCTGGATTTAGTTCGCAGCCTGGGCGAAACGCACTCGCGCGGTATCAGGCAAAGTCCTGCAACCCCATCGGCACAGTTTCAGAACCCCATCGTTTCAGGTGACCACACGAAAGTCTGCCGCCGAAGCGCGCGGCTTGCTTACCGGGTCAAACTTGTTACCCGCTGTTCGATATGTTTGCCTATCGCGGTATCTGCTATAGGGAGGTTCAATAAGCATGCTTGCCTAGACGGACGGGTGGGGCCCCCCGCGGCAAAATCGCGGCGAGCCTTATATATGAATTTTCGATGGCAGGGGTATTCAAAAAAAAATTGGAAAATTTGGGACTCAGGTTTCCTTATCCCAAAAGCGCAGTCGCTCGGAACGAACACAGGATGGAGAACTGAAATGAAAAAAGCACCACAAATACTAAAGGCGTTGGATGAACTCGCTCTTGCGCTCGCAAATCATGGCCACAAATGGACGCGTAAAGAACGGACTCTATACGAGCGTTCAGTCAAGACTTTGGTTTCTTCCCCTTCGACCAGCCGTACGGAGACTGATTCGTCGGCGCGAGACTAATGCCCTCTTCAGATGCTTTCGTATAGATTGAGCCTGGAGTGCGTCCCAGCTTTAGCCCGATCACCCTTGTGGGTGTATCGCCCTTCGCCAGAGTTTTCAGTTGATTGACATCAGATTTAGTCCAAGTCTTGCCAGTATTCCGGGTAGATTTTGACATTCGTGCGCTCCTGCATTCTGATTCTCGCGAGTAAATGATAACGCGCCCGACCTCTAACATCCACGTTTCTTATCCAGAGAGTGAACACCGATGGTCTACTTCATAACCGCGCGCTGCCCGTGTGGTGCCCAGCTTTTGAAAGTCGGCAAGGCTGGCGATGTAGATTCCAGGTTTAATTTCCTCCGCCGCGAGAATGCTCTGGAGCTGACCTTGCTTGGCCGCATCTCCGGTGACGAAGAAGTTGAAAAAGAGATTCACGATGAACTCGACCTAGTGTGCGAACACCAACATAACGAATGGTGGGAGTACACGTCAGCAGCGCGCGAGATCGTCGAACGATACATCGCAGCCGATCAAAACATTTTCGGACAGGGGGCCCCAAGCATGGTTCCGTCCGACACGCCCCAAGGCACACCCCCAAATTGAAAGGAAGGCAAAGATGTTCCAGTATCAACCGAGAAAGAAAACTATCGAAGCACAGGTCGTTGAAATTGCAGATCAGCCTAACGTCGCGACTATCGCATGGCTAAAAACTACTGAAGGCCGCTTGCTCGCTGTGCGGCACAAACCCGACGTGTTGACTCACGATGAATTTCTCGTGGCGTACGCACCCGGCAATGTTGTCGAGGTGATGGCCGGAGGCTTCGGCAAGCACCCGCCTCGCAAGCGTTAATCCAAGTTTCGCGGTGCCGGAGCGATGGTGGATGTTTTCCTGGCAGCTCCACTCCTTGAGTCTAATACGGACCTCCACCACTTTTTTTAATTTTGCGCCTCGAAATTGAGCCGCCTTGCAAGTCAATCTCAATTCAAGGAAAACAAAAATGTATCAATCAAACCCGGTTGTATCGACGAACCCCGGAACCAAGAACGTGCATCGGCCAAACTTGCCTCCCGCTCAGGGGCAAGGTAATCCGCCAAATGATAATTCACGCGCGCACATTAAAGGTCCGGCGAGTTCAGACGCTCCCACAAAGGAGACCCGCTAAGAATCCGGGGAGCCTCATCAGCCAATACCTTTTCTCGGGGTGGGCAGGCTCCCCAAATATCTCTTTAAGGAAATACAAAATGAAAAACAAACACAATAACTGCCGAGTTCTGGGTGACGGCACTCAACCCGAAGATCACGAACATTGCAAAAAGCAAACTCCTTTTCAGACCCGCAAGCAAGAGATTCTGAATGATCCGCAATACCAGTCCGAAGCAATGGATCGTGCGCGTGAGCATGCGACGACCAAAGCGAGGCGGGACGGCCCGGTAAGGCCGCATGGTGGCGGAGCCGCGAAAAGGAAAGGGGAATAATTATGACTCTAAACACTTGGCGACCAAACGGTCCTGCGGTGGGCGACTCCCTAGTTTCAAACAGTGACGGAACGTTCGGAGGTTCGGCAGTGCCGCAGCCCGGAACTTTTGACCCGTCACTACCTGAAGCGAATCAAGTTGCGTTCAATCAACCAAATCTAGCTCCCGGAGCGGATCGGTCTCTTACCGTAACTGGAGGAATGGCTTCCACCAGCAACGTGAGTGTGGACAGCAAACGGCAAGCGGTTGGCTGGATTCCTGGAACTTCGATAGCCATTAAAAACCCAGCTTAGGAAAGGATAAGAAAAATGGAAAAACCTCTCTCTCCACCACCGCCACACTACGATCCGTTCCGGCCAAGAGACCCTTTTATCGCGCGCGTCATAAACATCCAGCCGCTTGAAAAGCCTGACATCTACCAGGGTTGCATCAATGGCAGCGAACGGCTTCAGCGGCTCCTCGACAACGCGGGATCGGAACTACAGGGAAATTTTTTGTTCAATCGATTGTGAAGGGACCCTTTCGGAGTCTCACCATCCATCGGGGCTCAACCCGAGCCCCATTTTTATTTGCAGACAAAAAAACACAAAAACGATAGGAAAACACAAGATGGGAACGTTCATAGATTTGACTGGCCAGAAGTTTGGCCGTTTGACGGTTCTTGACAAGGCAGAGAGCAACAACGGTGCGCAATGGAGATGCTCTTGTGCCTGCGGTAATGAAAAAATCGTGAGCGGATGTCATCTCCGAAGGGGGGATATTAAGAGTTGCGGTTGTTGGCAGGCAGAACACTGCGCAAGAGTGGGACGTAACAGATTCAAACACGGTGCGTCGCTTAATCACAGGTCTCGCGCTTACGTATCTTGGCAAGCGATGAAATCCCGTTGCCTAAATCCCAATGTAGCTGGTTTTCAAGCCTACTACGGCGGTCGTGGAATCACCGTTTGTGACCGTTGGCGAGGTCCTCGTGGTTTTGAGAATTTCCTTGCAGACCTCGGCGACCGCCCTGAAGGCACGACGCTCGGTCGTTTTGGAGACGAAGGAAACTATGAACCGAGAAATTGCAAATGGATGACAGGCACAGAGCAGTTGGCAGAACAAAAAATCAAACGACAACAATCGAGCATTGCGGCATGAGCGACACTAACGAAAACAAAGTGAGGGAGCTTTCGGAGTACCTTCTAAAAAGGCTTTACGAATCTTCTTCTCCTGAGAATTCAAGCGAGATGTTCGACCTTTGGGCCAAGCTTCGAAAAACACTGCCCACCGACCTATTTGATTTCTCTCTGATGCTGGGCCTAAATCTCAGCGAGAAAGCACATCGTCAAATTTGCGATTCGTTTTTCCCAAAACTCAACCCGGACGTTCCGATGGAGGAGTTTTTTCAAAAGGAAGACAAATTAGTTTTTGCCCCGAGAGATTCGTACAAAAGTTCCATTGCCGCGGCGTATGATGTCGCGACAATTTGCGTGTATCCAGACTGTAAACTCGCAATTCAATCCGCCAAGCAGACCCGTGCGGCGGACCATGCTGAAGAAGTGAAACATTATTTTATCAGTGACACGGACGCCGATGGGAATTTCATCCTCACGCGGTTCTTGATGTTGTTTCCCGAACACGCTATTGCTCATCAGCAAAGAGGTGCGTATGGAGTCTTCGTTACACCTTCAAGGAAACGATGGGCCAAAGAACCCACGATAGATAGTCTTTCAATCGACGAGAGCCGAAGCGGTGGTCATTGGCATCGGGGCCGCCAGGACGACATCGTGACGGACGGGAATAGTAGTGCGGATTCCACTCCCGAGGCACGAGCGAATATTGGTAAGCGACTTTTGGAGAGCCGCAATTTGTTTGGGACGTGCCTGTACCTTGGCACCCCCTACCAAGAGGATGATGCGTGGAGTGTTCTTCAACAAAGTTTAGGAGATAGCCTCCGTGTTTTGATCCTGCCCGCTTGGGAAGTTAAACCAGCGAGCGCAACAAAACCTGAACAGGATCGGCAAGAGGAAGATATGGACTTGCTGTTTCCTTTTGATCGTTCGGGCAAAGCCAAACTCACTTACAAGGTTCTTTGCGGATTCCAGCGAGCAAATCCTGATTCATTCAAGACACAGCAACTCTGCCAGACAATCAAACAAAAACGCGTCCACATAACCGAGGGAATGATTCACTCGCACATTTTGCCTGGGGGGTATCATTCGTTTGAGCGGTCTCCAGCCATCGCTGTTTACGATCTTGGCTATGCCCTCGACAACAGAGACTTCACCGTGGGCAGTGTCGGACTGCAAGACAGTACGAAAGGTGCTGTGCTTCTGGACGCTATTCGAGGCCGCTGGAACAAAGAAGACCTTTGCAAAGTCATGGCCGAGCAAGCCGCACGGCTCCGCGTCCACACTATTTTTATAGAGGACTCGCAAGGTGCTCGCTGGCTGGAAGACGACATCAAGAGAACCTTGCGCGAATTTGGTGCCGTCACAACTCAGGTGGTGTATTTCTCGGTTGACGTGACGCCGAATGCCAAGCGGATACGCTTCGAGAGCATTTTCAACGCCATGAAAGCGGCTCAATTCTGGGTCAGTTCGGATGTGCCCAAAGCACAAATCGATTTCATTGCTCACGAACTCAGCCGGTTCAAATATACAACGACCCGCCAACGCGATGATGTGTCGGACAGCCTTGCGCATCTGATTGCAAAGTTGCAGGAGCCGATAACCGTGACACTGAAAGAGCAGCCCGCATCCCCCGCGATAATTATTTTGCAAGAAAAGCGGCTTCGCGACCTCGTATATGGGACAAGCGATTCATTGAAAGAGCGGCCCGAACCTGAACCGGCTTGGGGTTATCGCGTCGAGGAACTAAAAGAGGAAAAGCCACCAACACATACTGAGGACGGTTATCCAATCTTTCAAAATGAAGTCGAATTGATTTATGGAGAGCGTTGATTTTTTAGTCGGTGCGGCACAGCAGTAAAAATCCAAAAACAAAAAAAAGAAGAGGAAAAGAAAATGTCAGAACTAAGGAAAGGCGACGTGTGCGTGAACGAGCATAGCGACGTGATTGTGATCTCGCGAGTCGATGTTCAAGCCGATGATGTGGACAGTTACGGTCGCGTACATGTGTTTCACGTCGGAACGTACCTACGGTCAAGCATGCAGCCTGTCGGTTCGCGGTACAGCGGAAAAGTACTTCGGCCTGTGCTTCACGCTTCGGAACTGCTCAAGCTGGCCGAGTCCGCTGGATATGATCTAACAACCCCGGCTGAACGGCCCGATTCGGAACTCAGCGAATTGGAACTCTTAAAACGGAAAGTGGCGCAACTTGAATCGCAGCAATCCCAAGTAGTTGCCCGCCCCCGCACCGGCATAGTCTCGCTCGAACAGAAGTAGATTTTTGTGCCTCGATTTTTTAAGAGCCACACCGCAGTAAACAAAAAAAACAAAACAGAGAAGAAGGATATTTCAATGGAACCAACACCCGAGTTAACGCCTGAAGAAATTCTGGCGGTCAAGGAAAGGTGGCAAGCAGCCGTCGCATCATTTAGCACCGATCCCCGGCACGACAGGTATCAACTGTGCCACGACAATAAAGTTGCGATTGAGAACTACCTTCAGGAGCACACGCTCGACATCACCGCCGAAAGTTTGCACTTGGCGTACACAGATTTGGCGAAAGAAGGAAAACTGATTTTGTTTGATGAGTCCAAGATCGCCGAGCCTGCACCAACCACGGAGGCTAAAGAAAAGAAACTTCCTCCCATCGGACTAGCGACCGGAGCCGATTTGGGCGGAGGGCTAGCAGACCAGCAACGCGCCCGTAGGCAAGTAGAGCCGGGAGTGCAGTCTTCAAACCGCAACGCTTTCATCAACGCAGCACAGAACAGTCCGCAGAAGGTAACAGGCGGACGGTTCCACCTGTGAAGCCAGCAGGAACAAAAAAAAGGAAAACAAACGATAGGAAAACACAATGACAAAAAAGAACTTTGAAGTGAACGACAAAATTGGCCGCTATACACTCACCGAGTTTGCTGGCACAAACCCAAATGGAGAACCGCTTTGGTGGGCGCTTAGGGACAACGGCAATCGCAATGAAGGTCTTGTGCCTGAGTCTCGGCTCAGGAAGGAGTTGCGGCTTGCTGAACTGACTCCAGAGTTTATCAACGGACTTTCTGCGAAGGCGTTCGACGAACTCTTGAAAGAAGTCGGTCAAGATGCAATCGACCAAGTTCTAAAAAATCGTCGCCCGAAACACCAAGCCCCTTCGTATGCGGGACAGCACGAGATCGCAGCGAAGTGGTTTTCGTGGCATCCGCAGGTCCCAAAAACCCGCAGTAACTCAGAACTGTTTGACAGCTACTTACAAGACATGACGAATCCGAGCTTCACAAGCAAAGATTTTGATGCGGCTTTTGCCGACCTGTTTTTCAAATTGGAATTGAATCCCGTGGCGGCTGGCATCGAAGGACTCGGTGACGGCATTCGCGGTGAAAACGAAATCAGAAAACTCACCTCCACTCAGATTGCTCAACTTCAGAAATCGTTTCCCGTGAAGCCTACGGTCGATTTCAGCAAGTTGTCGCAAGACGAAGTTCTCGTTGAAGTTGCGAAGGTAACAAACCTCCGCGAATTCGACCAGTTTGTAAAGGACGTGGATAGGGAAAAAGGAATCGAAGCCCCGGTTCCACCATTGCTTGTGGAAGCGCGACAAAAGATGTGGTCGGGCTTCTTTCAAATCCACCGCGATCTTCTGCCGACTGAAGAATTGCAAATCAGGATTCTGGAGATACTTTCCGAGAATAATTTGCCAGTCCTCAACCAGCACTTGGAAACAGCTTTGGATTTCTTGATCCAAGCCAACGATCCGGTCGTGCAGCGGCAAGATTCCGGCACCTGGTCATCAGGCGGCTCGCAGGTTGGCGGATCGCAATGGGTAGTGAATACACCTCGTTCTCATGGGGCACCGATTGTCATAGACGACCAAACCCCAGTCACGGTGTCGCTCGCGGACATCACCGCCATGGGATCAGAAGAGTATGCAAAAAAGCTTTTGAACCCGCAGTTCAAAAAAGCTGTTGACCGGCTCTACCAGCGGTTCGGCAGGTAATCCCACCCGCAGTTCCACAATAACCCTGAGCCTGCCAGTTCGGAGCCTCGCCTGTAGTAAATCAAAAAACAAAAGAAAGAAGTAGGAAAGCAAATGAGTACGAACAAACAGAATCAAACCGAGATTTTGAAAGAACTCGGAGTTGGAGCAGAGCCGTCGGAGTTCGATGGACTGTCCGCGTCTGAACTGACCGCAGAAGAAAAGCGGCTCGATGTTCAGTTGAAAAAACTGGAACTTGCCGAACGCTTTGAAAAATCTGAAGCGAAACGCGAAAAGATTCGCGAGAACAAAGCGCGATTCGAAGCCGCGATGCAGAGAATCGCAATGGACTTGGCTCGTATCGCAGCACGCCAGCGTGGTTGCTCGCATCGCAAAGGTGGCCTCGCCGGTCGTGAAGGACTGCCTGTTGAAGGCGGAAATGACGAAAATTTCGCTCTATTAAAGCACCAGTTGCCCTCCGGCGATTGGCTGGTAACGTGTCAACGTTGCGCGGCAGAGTGGACTCCCGAGGACCGTTTCACCGGGAAACCCGCAACTACAATCGGCGGTTTTTCTTATCGCGATGCTTTGATGGCGCGCACCGACAACACACCAAGCAAGTCTGCTGTATTCCAGTTTGAAGATCATCGCACCCCAGAACAGAAAGCAGCGGACGCGTGGCAGCCACCTCGGAACGAGGCAGGCGAACTGGTCGTGGACAAGCGCGCTTTGCCACTCGGCGGCGATGGCCCGCTCCAACCGCCCGGACCAGTATCTCGTCGCGGGTAAAAAACAGCACGAACTTGCCGAGCCTTCTCCTCTCGGCATCGAAGAGGCTCTGTGTTTCTCGTCCAGAGCCTTTTCACTTTTTTAGAACAAACGCAGCGAAAGGATTTTTATGCTTGAGAACGAACTTGTGCTTGAAGAAACAAACCAACTAGCCGTGATTCCGTTCGCAGAAAATGCTCTCCACATCGAGCCTATTTTTCTTGACGGCGTAGGTCAGAAATTCGTGCGCAGATTCGGCGCATGGGCCAGTGTGCGAACGCTGCGCAATGTGCGGTTTGAAAAACGCCGTGTGAAGATTTACTTGAATACAGCAACATTGCAACTGGAGTCCGTCTGATGGTGATAAGACTCCATGTCCGTCTTTGATAACGATAAAGACGAGGTGCTACAATTGCGTCCGTTACCACAGAGGAATTATGAGATTGGCCGTGACCGGAACGTTAAACTCAGCCTTATTCGACAGCCTCTTGACACAGTGCGCGCCGTGCGTTCGAGGTGAAGACGTACAACTGGAATTAGATTTGTCGAGTGCCGATTGGGCATACCCTTCAGGTCTTGTCCCTTTCGCCAGCCTCGTCAGGGTTCTCTCTCATCAAGGAGTCCAGGTCACGATTGCGAAATATCCACAGAGTTCGATCTGCTCGTATTACTGTCGGTGCAATTTTTTTGAGCGCATCGGGGTGGATTCGCCTTGTGCAGAGAGAAACGAAAGTCTGGGCGAAGATAGAGCTATTAAGATTACTGAGTTGGCGCAACATAAGATTGACAAGGAATCGCTGACAGCGCTTTCAAGACTCTTACAGCGGTTGCCAAAGGGGGTCGAGGCGACAGAATTTTCGCGAAAGAGTTTCATTGATGCTTGTGGCGAGATTGTCTCAAATACCAGACACGCTTACCAGGAACGTGAAGGCGAAGCCGACATTGCGGATCGCCCGAAGGCATTACTGCAGGCTCAGTTCTATCCAAAGGCAGGAAGAGTGGAGCTTTGTGTTTGTGATTGTGGCGCTGGGATCAAGCGGTCTATGGAAGGGGAGCACGACGAGAATTATGTATCCCATCGGGAAGCCGTAGATGCCGCGCTGGTTTTCAGAAATAAGAACCCTATGGGTGACGGCGAAGGTTTGGGCCTGTCAGCCGTGCACACGTACATAAAAAAGAATGGCGGTATCCTGCGGATTCGCACAGGAGATGCTCTAAAAACTCAACATGGGAGCAAGGGTACGTCCTCGACAGAAGAGTTGCCTTTATGGAACGGCACGGTAGTTGCCTTGGAGATTTTGGTTGAAAAATCAGCCGATTTGAGTAAAATACAGAGGAGACTAGCTAAAGCGGCTCACTGATATGACAGTTAAAATGAAGCAATTTGGCGAGTGCTTGGTGACGAGGCAGGATGCCAAGGATGTCCTGCAAGCTATTGGTGTGTTGAAGGTTATTCCGAGCTTCGATTTCGCAGGAGTGGACGTGGCAAATCACGGTTTCGCGGACGAACTTTGGAAGGGCCTCGCCTCAAAGCTGCCCTCTTCAGCATTGGCAAAGGTCAAACTGACTGGAACGAACGAGTACGTACAAAATTGCCTTGAAGCAGGCCTAGCCACCGCCATCACAATTACTAACCACATCCGATAGAAGCGTGTTCTGATCCCCCGAGGTCCTATCAAGGTCTCGGGGTATTTTTTGTCCGTAATGAATTCACGGGGAAGCTCTATGTGCTTGTGCTTCCGGTTTCAAAACACTGCATCAGGATCGCGACTGAGCACCTCGACGGCATCGTCGGGATGCACACGCCAACGCGATCCATCGCTCGCGGTGAAACGAAGCCAATCGTCTCCCGACACCAATCTCGCCTCAATCTCGCCGGTAATCTCGTCATGCTGTGCGTCTGACGGTGGAGAAATGCCAACAGCCGTTAGAAACCGAACGTCGCCATCCGTTAGCCGAAGTACTCCGTCACTCTGCATTATCTACCGCCCTGGAAAAGTAAAATCCTCACGCCCTGAAGCACTGCATCTATTGTCCCACTCTCCTACGTCCACCCCGAAGTAAACCTTGGTGTCGCCAGTCTCGTAAACTGTGTAACCGATATTGTCGATCCCTCTCGCGTCACTCGTCGGGCGTGAAAACGACCGCGTTTTCTACCGTGATTTCCACCGTGCGGACTCGTTTCGCAATCACACGATGCTGCCAGAAACTCGCCGCGGCCCAAACTCCGACTCCAGCGAGAAAAGCGACAAGCGAAATTTTGAGCATGTTCATAGTGCGATTTCCTCGGCTGCATCGTTGTCCCAGAAGATGTCATACGGACTCTTGGAAGAATCCGCGTCAATGTAGAGATTAACGCAGTCAGCAGAAACGCCAATGCAGCGGCCAGCACCAGCCGGAATGATGACGCACTCAATGCCTCCGCCTGTGTCGGTCAGTTCTCCGGCGAAATGATGCGCAACCTTGAGCAAATCACAATGATCGCCGAAGCCATCGTTGACCTTATCGGTCAAGTGCGTGTGCGTCTTGAGCCATTCAAAAACATCTTGGGGTCTAAGCGATTCCATTGGTTTCGGCGTGTTAGCGTTCTGAGCAGACGTGATTTGTATTGACCAAAGCGAGGGGATTTTTAAGTTGGGCCAAACTGTAAGGGGTCATCTTCATCCAGTTTTTCTCTGGAGTCTCCCCGATATTCCCGAGGTCGAACCGATTGGTTTCGTCCGGCCCCGGTTTGCTCGGTGCTGCCAGAAATAGCAACCAGCGGGCGCTGACATATTCTTCCGTAAACTGAGTTCGTGGCGCGGCTCCAGTGTTATCCATTCGCAGCCCCTCTTTCTATCCAGGTAGACGCCCCGTCCAAACTCGAATTCTCGCCCGCCGCTATCTTTTTCCCCCGCCGCCCAAGAAATCAAAAAAGGTCCTGCCGTGTCCGCGATCCCCCGAACACTCGGGCTTGGCGTTAGCACTCTCGGCGTGTTCGCAATAGTCGCGCACGTACATGCTGATGTCCGTTGCGGCCTCGAAGAGTTTTTTCTCTGTCGTTCCCGCTCTGAATATGTTGACGATGCCATCTACGATTACGCTTTGGTCCGATAGGACAACCAACCCACCTTCAGTTCTGTGCCCAAATATCTGCCATACGTACGAACACGCTAGGAACTCTTTTATAGGTGTGCAGCTAATGCCCAGCACAAGCTCGGGAATGCCGTCCGAAATGACCTTGTATCGGCCAATAGACCTTAGTCTCATCTCGACGGCTGATGCGATGACGCCTGCGCCTTCCCCTGAAACAACCCTGACCGTTCTTACATCTTTGTGCCCGAAGTCTTGCGCCAGCGTTGCCGATCCGAGAAATAAACAGATGATGCCGATTACGATTTTCATTGTTGCTTCTTTCCGCGCAGAAGCGCCCCGGTAAAATTGGTTCCGTGCCTGTCCGTAAACTTCATCCGCAAGGCGGTGCTGTCGCTTCAGTTCCACACCGCAGGATCATGTCTCCGCTGATGTAAAACGATTGGCTGCCCGTAAAGCCTTGACTGATTGGAGAGGCCGTAAAACTCCAGTTCCCACCGCCCAAATCAGTCATGGTGTACGCAAATCCCTGTTGTTGAATCGTTCCGAACACTGGAATCTGTGCGGCTAGTGCTCCTGATGCCGTGCAGCCTGGTGTCTGGTTGCAAGTGACTTCCGCAGAGATCGCGTTCGCAACCTGCCGGAGTCGCGTCCTAGCGTCGGTCGTGTTCTGAGCCGCGCGAATCTTAACGATTGAAACCGTTGTCATCCCTAAAATTGTCATCATTATGGCCATTGAAACCAAAAGCTCGATGAGTAGAACGTAGCCCGCCTGCGATTTCTTTTTCATACCTTCCCCCTTTTTAGAGAACCGATTCGCGATTTTGAACACCTACCGAAAATCTTTTTATCTGGATTGAGCGGGTCGAGCACCATGTACGCGAAAACCAAGACCCACCACACGGCAACCCACCAGCAGCGGCCAGCGAACGAAACAAAAAATACGAACATGGCGAACTCTAGCCACATTATTGTTTGTCCAGCCATCGCTCCAAACGTCGAACGTCGCGCGCAAGTGGTTTCCACAAAATCACAATGAGGATCACGAAGAGAAACGGACTCATCTGCCCCACCGCACACTTCCTGCTATCGCAACGCGAGCCGCCAAGCTCTTGGATTTTTTGGTGTAAGGCTGGTGCGGGTTCCTGGTTGCCGCGAGGTTCAACTCGCTCAACATCGTGCCGATGTACACGTCTTCTGCTCCCTGCTGGTGCCAAAAAAACGCATAACGAACGGCGAGAGTCAGGCAATCAAACGGCATTGCGAGAGCTACGGGCAACGAATATTCCACTCTTCCCTTCACGACGCCGCGCAAAAACTGACGCTGTTCTCCCGCCAATCGGTGAACGACAAACACATGATTAGGACCGCAGATAGCTTCTGCCCGCGAGAGCGGCTTCGCACAAAGTCTCTGGTATGGCGAGCCAATCCAAAGCTTGTTCCCCGCTTCCTGCGGTTCGCCTAGCTGAATCAAATCGTTTTTGATGCCGCCCACGATCACGGTTTACCCCCGCCACTGAATTAAATATCCGCGGTCCAACGAGTGCAATCGCCAGCGCAAGAAGATTGAAATGCAGAGGCCGCTCTCTGCGGAGTTTTTGCAGCCTCGCGTCCAGTCGCAAAAAACGTTGGAAGCGGTCGCTCACTGGCCGAACACCCAAAGCGAAGCCCTTGCGAGAGACGAAAGAATTAATGCGACTCCGATGCCAATAAGGATTTGCCTCCGAATCGGTGAAGCCGGGTTTGTGATGGCTCTCATGCCAGAAGTCGCCAGGAAATCGGCTCCGCGACCGCGCCAACAATTCCCAGCGCACGGAGTTTTGCTTCCGCCTCCGAAGCTCGCCATGCTGACCGGACTTCGCTATCAAACCCGCCTCCTTGCGAGACAAAGAGCACGCCCTTGCGCACAACCCATTGATGAACTTGTGGTGCAACTGCTTTCTGCAAAAAACTCTCTGGACTAAAAACCGCGCTGTAGTTGCTCATGCGGCATCTCCTGTACTGCGTTTGAATTTTTGATTCGAAGCCAGAATGGCGCGACGGACGGCCTCTGATGAAAGTTCAGAGAGCGGGAGGGCTGATGTTGCGCGAGTCTCGGGCGAGTTGAATAAGGCCAGACTTTGGCAATGCTTCGCCCCAGCACGGAAACCCCGCTGCACCCCTGCGAAGATTCCGCCTCCGCTCTCGACGGTGAGTTTGCAAAGCAGTTCTAGGGAAGTTAGCGGACGGAAGGGGGCAGGGTGCATCATCCGAAGCACCCCACCAGACGGCCCTTTCTCTTGCAGCATCGGAGCCTGCGAAGGCTGATTCGGATTGTGAAATACGGCCATTCGCGGGTTGTGGCAGCGCTGATCCACAAGAACACGGAGGACGCGGGCTTTGAGAAGTGCGGCTGTTTTTTGAGCGGTTTCGAAACGGCGAAAAATCTTGGCGAGATTTAGATCAACGGTTTCCCATGCGCCCGACGAATCCCGATACGAATTTAGATATGTGGAGCGGTGTCCGAAACCGAAGCGGAGCACGTATGCTTCGCGCAACGAATCGGCGGGAGCGGGCACACCAACGGGAATGCTTCGGGGTGTTGCTGATGTGCCTGCCGTCTGTGGGGAGTTGCTCTTGGTGGGGGGAAGCGGGCAAGGAAATGATGATAGACTGCCGGTTATCGTCATCGAAACCTCCAACGTTTCGGTGTCGCCAGGGCAGCGTTGAGTGTTTCAGCACTCGCGTTGCCCGCTTTTTATTTGACTACTGCACTACGTGTGGCGACCATACCCTACGTTACACACCATGTCAACACAAATCTTGCGGATTACTTTTTGAGGTATTCAGCGATGATTTTGTCGATACCGAGACGGATCAATGTGGCCATAGGGATGTGAGTTTGTGCGGAAATACGCTTGAGGGAGGCAAGCTGCTTGGGGTCTAAATAAACGTTCGTTTTGACTTTGTTCAGGCTCACGGAGGTATATTATCCCGCTTCCGTGGCAAAAAGCCATCAGGGAATGCCCCTATATGGGGTTAAAATGACACCCAGCGGCAGCCACAGCCATTATTTAGCCCCGGTAGGGGATAAGAGGCACCCCGAGGGGAGATCGGCGCGCCTTGGCGAGTTTCTAAGAGACTGATGGACCGCGGATTCGCATTGCTGCTATTTAACCAGCATACTCACCGGAAGGTTGTAAACCAGTTGGCCAGACGAAACCCTAACCATTGACACAGATTTTTCTTGCCAGATGTAGACGACCTGCCCCGTGATGACTTCGCCGGACTGAACCCTCAGACGGACGGTCTCGCCCAATTTAACTTCGGAATTGCTTTTCTTGCTCATGTAGCTACGACTTCAACCTGCTTCGTCAAATGCCAGCCGTGGCACTCTGGGCAGAGATAAGCTCTTAGCGCGGCTGGTTTGTCGTGGTCGTTGCCAATGCGGCGTGATGCAGCGGCGTAGGCATCTGCCTCCGAATCATAGCGGTCTTTTTCTGAACACATCATGTTCGATTCACATGTGGCACGTACCGGCGAAGCACCTATACTGCATCACTTCCCTAGATAGCGAAAGATGTGTTAACTCCGAAAGCAAACAACTATTCCATAACGACCGCGAACCACGCGGCTTCTGGTATACAAGAGAGCAAATTTGAGAGGACGGCATTATGGCGCGCAGACGCAAAAAACGCAGCAACCCACTCGTCAGGAAACACTTAACCGAAATTAGTCGTGCCCTTCTTGAAGGTGAAAACAGGGAAAAATTTGCCGCGTTTCTAAAAAAGCATGAGCGGCAGGGCCTCTATGCACTCTATGGGAAGAACGGAGAACTCTATTACGTCGGAAGAGCTTCTCATTTGCTCGGGAGATTGAGCACCCATCGAAGCGACCTGCACGGTAAAAAGTGGGACAAGCTGGCAATTTATATTCTTGATGAGGGGCTAACCCTACACGAAGTAGAGTCACTCCTGATTGCGGTTTCGAAACCGGAGGGCAACAGGAATAGGGGGCGACTGAAAGGTGATCTCAAGAAAGACCTAAAAGATTCGTTGAAAGCGGCTGCCATCGAGGAAATAGACGCTAGTCTCTACCCGAATCTGGAGCCGAGGCAAAACAAGAAGAGTCGCAGGATCACCGAAAAGAAGATTGAAGCCTTCATCAAAGCGAAGGGTGTAACGAAGACGGCACGGATTCTCGGTGTTTCACAAGGACGTGTGAGCCAGCTTCGCGGGGACAAGAGATTACGTCAGTGGGTCATTGCGGCGGGAAAGAGAGAGAAGCTGTTGGTTGCTATCGAGACAACAAGAACGCGGACGGCGCTAAGAAAGAAAAAGCAACGCGATGAATGACACTATGCCGGACCCGCAAACCGACAAGCCCCGGCGCGCCTGTATTTTCTGCGGCATAACACTCACAAAAGATAATCGCTCTAGAGAGCACGTTGTGCCCGCATGGTTGCAAACTTATTTAGGCATCGACGATAAGCAGCTTCAACTAGGAACCGCGAATACTTCGGATAACACAATTTTGAAGCGCAGGATTCACTCGGCTTCCCGCTTCAAAGAGGGTCGATTATGCGAAACATGTAACACCGGCTGGATGAGCAAGCTCGAAACAGAATCGATGGAGTTGCTGAAATCGCTTATCGATGGGCGTTTCTCGCCCGCAGAACTGTCAAACGACCAACGAGCATCGCTCGCAAGGTGGGCAACGAAGACGGCTTTTGTGCTGAGCCATGTCGCTCTGTTACAAAAGACGCCGAACGTGGCGCAAATGAGGTGGATGGCAAGGCATAAGGGAGAAGTTCCACCCGGAGTCTGGGTTGTGACGCAACTCGGCCCGCCGACATCAAATTTTCTGCACATTCAGCGCAACCAATGGCTGCACAGCCATATTGGGGTCCGCCCTAGTACGACACCGCCAGAAGGAAGCTTCAAAATCGCGTTTCAATTTCGATATTTAATGTTGCTGGTAGCTCACTGGCCGGACGAAATAGCGCAAATGATTTTATCTACTGGAATTCACATTCCGTTGTGGCCGCAGACAGAATTCTACTTGTGTCGCTACGAAACTGAGTTTCAGTCTATGGACCGCTCGAACCCCGCTGCGCTGCTGGACAGATTTTGTCGGAGCTTGGCTGTGACGACCTTGTTTCCTGAATGATTCAGGGAAAGCCCACTCAGGCTTTTTTCGTTGACCTGCGTTTGGCTGAGACGTTCGTGAGCGGAAGGAAAAAGTCTCCGCTCTAGCCCCGAACCACGCCGATTCCAATCTTCCTACGCTCGCGTTCGGGATATTTTTGACGTGCTTTTTCCGCCAACTTTTTGGTCTTGAACGGTTTTGACAAGATGATAAGTTCAAGTCCGTTGTATTCGAACAGCAGCCATCGCACTGCTATTTTCATCGGGTGTGACCACTCAATGGTTCCCGCTCTTCCGCCGCGCCGCCAACTTGCTTTTCATGCGTCTTTCTTCTCCGGCCCTGCACCTTCGATTGCCATGATTCGGTCGTACAGTCGCTTTCGCGCCTCCCCAACGCTCTTGTAGTTAATAAAGTTGTACTGACGAGTATCGAAATGCGAGCCCTTTAGGTCGTCGTCTTCGCACATCCAAATGACAGTCCTGCCAAGACCTAACATCATGCCTGATTCGAAATAGACGCCTTGTCTCTGGCCAGTGAAGTCGGCAACCATAAATCGGCTCGTTTTTATTTTTCCGATGATTTCGTCGTCGATTCGATTCACGTGCTCGGTTCGATCAACACGTATTGGTTTGTACCCAGCCATACCGACCGCTGGCGCAATCGCATTGTCGTAGGTATCGTTCATTTGTTCAGCAAACGACATAGCTACGAATGCAAGACTCGATGTTCGACCGCTTTTTTTCATTTCCATCAGACGTTCAAAACCTTTCGCTTTAATCCGCACGATACTCGTGTTCGTGTCCTGCTGAACGTAGCCAAGTTCCGCCAACTGCCTGATATAGAAGGCGGCTTCATTGGAACTTTTCGCATACACAAGTGGATAATCATTTTGGGGCGTGAATTCTGACCGCTGGCCCGGTTCGGGAGTGTAGTCAAACATCGCAGCAAGCGTTCGGTCGATCTTTTCAAGAACCGAATACTCTGGCGTGTCATCGATTATTGTCACAATGTCCAGTCGCTTAACGAGCGAAACTTCGGACGAATTAATCCTCCGAAACCAAGCGGAAAGAATGTGAAGTTTTCCTCGTTTGTTGGCCTCCTCAACTGCATCTTCCGTTATACGGATATAACCGCATCGGCCACAGCGACCTTCACGGTTAAGAGATTTGAAATCGACTTCAACCCGAGACTCCTGATTGCATAACGGACATTGCATGAATCCTCCTGACCGGAGGCATCCATTGTAAACTAGAGTTCCCGCTTCCTCTGCACACCATAAGGAGTCCGACCCTGCCGTCAGTGGCGCAAGGCGGGGGCGCGGTGTTGGTGTTGTTGTTGTTGGAGGAGGATGTCCGGCGTGACGAGTCGAGGCTAACGGAATAATTGATGCCTACTAACCCAGATTAGAAGCATTCTGGTTTCCGTTCGAGTTGGATCACAGTTTTTCCAGAATCGCTTTCAACGTTTCAATCGTAAATTGGTGCGGCAGCAAGAGTAGGGCGATTCCAAGGCTGAACAACCATCTCTTTTCCTTTATCGGACTGAATCTATAAATTGCGTACAAGGGTCTTTGAATCGCTGGCCAGAAAAGACGGTGCAGCAGCAGAAGTAGGGAAAGAAAGAATGCCGCAAAGCCTGCTATGAAGTTGATGAAGTTGAAGAGCAAAGATACTACGACCATTGAACCCGCTTGCGGAGCGTACTTGTAGACTGCCAAACCGATGTAGATCGGACCATACAACGGGATCACCAGGGCCAGCAGATTGAGACAAATCATCAGAAGTATCTCGGGGATGCGGTCGATTCCAATTATCCGACGCAGAATGTGTCGAGTGAGCGTGATGTAGAGCAAATCGCATAGGAGGCTTGAAATGAAAACAAGCGCCACGAGGCCGATCCCGTAGAAAGTGGCTCGTACTCCGCGAGTCCTGAAGACAAAAAATAGGAAACCGCTGATGCTGAGCAGTGCTGCGGGAATTATTGACCACCACAACGCGAGGACCAATCTGTTCTTGAAGAATGCTGGCACTAAGGCGAGGGCCAAGAAATACACGAGCAAAACAATCGCGCCTTGGCGACTGGTTCCAGGGGTATATTTAGCTCGCGTTTGCGTGACCAAAATCAAAAGAAACGCAGACGCAAGAGAAAGATAGATGGAAACGGGTATCACGCGGAGGGAGAAGAGACGCTGTCCAAATAAGCGATCAAAACCAGTTCCAGTTGACCGCGCGATCTCTTGCATGAAGGCTGCGACCTTCGAGCGAGATGCCTTATGTTTGTCACTAACTCTTATCCACCATTCCTCGATCTTGTTTTGGAATTGTTTCTCTTCGTCCTCGTATAGGAAAAGCCCTGCGTATATGAGGACTACGCCGAGAAAGTTCAAAATGAAAAACAAGATCGTGATGAGAGAGTGCAACATCATTCGGTCCATAGTATCAAACACACAAATGCTATTTGGCCGCATTTAGAAACGAACAATAACGACAATCGGTCGAATGTTAAGGTGCGAGTAACCGAAAAATGAAACTTGCTCGGTAGGGCGGCCCGAAGTGACCTCAGCGGGCAACGGCAGCAGGCCGCGCGGGTCGAAAACCACGTTGATTCGTTCGAGAGATCAGGAACGCTAGTCCAAGTAGCACAATTATAGCGATAATCACCGCATTGGATTTTTTTCTGCGCTTGCGGGGAACCGGGTTGTCGTGACGGATTGTCGTAGTTACACGAGTTCTGCTGCTCGTCATATGCACTCCACGTAATGCTCTGGCCACTATCGGGCTTGGATGCTATCACAAGGGTTCGCGCCCCATGAGTCGGTTGAGCTTGAACGCAGGGCGAAGAAAAGGCAAACTTAAAGCAAGGATGCCGCTTATGATAATTCCAGTCGAATCCTCTATGAGAGTGTTTGTTAAGAGCATTGGCGGCGAGCTTGTCGAGGAACTACTGCCAACCGCAAATCCTCCGCTTCAAGCTGATTATTTATTCCGCCAGCCTGTTGTCGTAACGGAATTGAAGTGTCTGGAAACGGATTGGATGTCTCAGGCACCGTACAAAGAAAGCCTCCGCACGCTGGCGATCAAATGGGCCGGGAAAGGACTTATTCCGTCCTCCGGCACCGTGACTCTTGAGTTGCAGACCGTCCCAGAAGAGTGTCGCCGTGACTGGCTTGGTCTTCTGAAGAAGCCCGTACACGGAATTCTTCGACAAGCAAATCGGCAGGTCAAACAGACAAAACTAGAACTCGACTTGCCATCAGCGCAAGGCGTGCTCTTGTTAGTGAATGAAGCCGTCCCATTGCCGCCACCAGAGCTAATGAATCTTATCCACGGGGTTTTGAGGCGTTGCAAGCAGGACAAGATTACTCCCATCTTCTCAAGCCTACATTGGGTCGTGTTGTTTTCAGTGAATCGACCGATGAGACTCAAAACGTCACAACGCGAAACTCACTATTGGCTGCCTGTCTACCGAGACGTTTGCGATGCGGGTGTAGAGGATTTTTTGAGACGATTTCGGGAGAGTTGGTTTGTTTATTTTGGCAAGTTGGCGGGGCTGCCCATCGAAAAGCAATCCCTCGGGAAGGCCGACCTCGACGCCATCACGGTTTGAAAACTCAAGCACAATCCCACTCCTCGAAATCGGAGAAATTCCATGCCTTTCACAACGACAATCGTATCCCCGATGGCGGTCCTCAAAATCGACGGTTGGCCAGAAGGTCATCCGCATTTGACAAAAATTGACGGCTTTCCGTTCGGATACGTCACGCCCTTAAATCCGAACCCGCTCATGGATAAAAGCCGCGATGGCTACGCATCTAGCTTCAATCAGCTATATAGGTCTTACAAGAACCGAGCGGCCAGAGATGGACGAGAGTTCAAGATTAACATGGAGGATTTCTATTATCTGACCAGCCAGCCGTGCTTTTTGTGCGCGACACCGCCGTCGCAGAGAGTAAGCAAGAGGGGTAAAAGGTCGTACGTTTATAACGGACTCGACCGCATGGACTGCGCGAAAGGATACGTCCTTGATAACGTTCGACCCTGCTGCTGGATTCACAACAACCTGAAAGGAAATCTTTCATATCGGGACCTCTATCGGCATTCGTTAGCTGTTGTGCTTTCAGAGTCTTCGAAGACGGCATTTGATATAGGCGATCTTCGGTGTCTGGACCTTCTTATCGAGTTATTTCCTAACGTGCAGTTTATGAAGGCGCACCGCGCGGCCCTTTTGGAGAAAATCGCGAATAACCCAAATCCAAGAGAGCCTTGCTTCAACTGGTTGTGCCAGCCTGTGAAAATCTCTGCCCGACCAGAACGAGAGGACAAAACGACAGCATCGAAGTAAAATTCAGTCTCCCGTTGCTCGCCGGAGCAACCAGTGTCCATCGCTTTCGATTCAGACGAAGTTCTTCTTGAAAAATTACGCCAGCGGCTACGCGCCATGACCGACGAAGAGTTGATTAAGTTCGGGAAACAGGTGCGGAAACTCGCGGAGAATCCGTTTCAACGGCAGCTTGAAGAGGCGCGAGTGGAGTGGAAGAGGAGAAAGCGGGAATAGCTCCCGCGCGGCATTTGAAGAGCAATTCGTCTAAATATCGGGACGAAAGTATTTTCGTCGAGGAAGCTGTGTTAGCTGACGAAGTATCCCACCGTCCTTATCGAGAGTTTTGTCGAACCTGAACCGAGGCGCTGAGTCCAAAGCCGTGCTCTCGCTCCTGCGAATAACGCTCTCAAGCTGCACCTGACTCGGCCCCATGACAAAGCGTTCGGAGTTTACCGCCAACGTCTGATTGATAAGCCGGACATCTTCTCGCTCAAGATGTATGAAGGCGTTCCGACGAGCCACGCCGTATCGCAGGCACAGGACCCGTGTAACCGGGATATACGTGAATGTTCCCCTATTCACGATACCGACTCTGGCGTCGCCCGCGGCAGGCACTATCGTAAAAGGATTGTCCGTCAGAATGAATCCCGTAGCAGATGGGCTTATGAGAATTTGCAGGCTGAGTTTTGCAAGGGTCTGCGCGATAAAACCAGCATGTTCTCCGAGGCTTGTCAAGAATGGCATTTCAGTTGCCCGTGCCGCAACCTCGCCGCTCTTGACCGCATCAACCATAGACTCAGCGGAAACGGTCCGTTTTTCTCCAGTTCTTCGCTCATAACGCCGCAAAGACGCCTCTGCTCGGTCAACGGTCGAAAACATCATCTCCATCAAATCATCCGCACCTGCCTCGTAAATCGACCTCATAAAAACATCATTGGTTGGAACCCGAAGTTGCTGGAGCGCGGCGAAGACCGTTAGGTCGGCTTGGGTTTCGGGAGTGGGTGGCTTCAGAGTCGCCAACTCTCGTATTGCGATAGCACTATGTCCGTCGAAGTCGCTGAGAATGTTTGTTTCGATCCGCCTGTCTCGTGGTCGATCCGCTGGCTTTATCGTGTACAGGT
Organism: uncultured Acidobacteriota bacterium; assembly: GCA_963732135.1. Classification (GTDB taxonomy): domain Bacteria; phylum Acidobacteriota; class Terriglobia; order Acidiferrales; family UBA7541; genus Acidiferrum. The sequence goes on along the minus strand of CAVSYC010000003.1, from coordinate 314,501 downwards.
CGGACTGATGGCAAACAGAGCGCGGGTGAAGTTCTTGATAGATTTGCCGTTTCCGGTCGTAAACAAACAGCAAGCCTTTGTCGTTCGTAAAATGCCGTTGATAGAAGACTGGAATATAGTGGTGCTTTCGAGCTTCACCCATACCAAATTGTCGGACAGGCAGTCCCTTTTCGCCTTGGATTAGACCGTTTTGATTATCCAGTCTTGGTCTTTTTTTTCTAATTTCAGCTTTGGAACGGTATCTATGCGTTTGCCATGCAGTGAATTGAGAACTTTTACCGCATCTTTGCGAATTTGCCGAGGCTCCAAGCGTTCGCACAATTTCATCAACTTGTCATCTACAGTTTTTTCCATAATTTTAACGTGCGGCTGCCTAAAGCGGAGAATGAAAAGGTCTGTTCTGGTTCCCACCCCACTTGCATGTTCGCCAAAGTATTTGGCTTCTGTCGCGTAGTAGAGTGCTTCCCTCACAGGAAGCTTTGGGCTCAGTTCTCGCCAAGCCATCATGTAACTCGCGCCTTGGCCTCCGCTGCCGATTGCGTGATAGCCGGGGATGTCCCACCTGCGAGGTACGCCACGATTATCGTAGTCGTTTACGGAAAAGATATGAGCGCGCCCCAAGCCGTCAAAGCCAGCGACCAGCAGACCCACTTCCAAAAAGTGACTCTGAATTAGGTTCGCCACGCTAACTCGGGTAGCGTCAGGGAGAACTCCGCTTGAATGTCTGGAATTAAAGGTTTTCAGCGTCCACCCGAGCGGTGTGAGAAATTGGGCCTCCGCCTGCCTCGCTCTTTCTCCTTGATAGCTTTCATAGACTGCTGCAGTTGCTTCATCCACGCTGATATTTTTCTTCCGCAAAACTCTTCTCTTAGCCGCGTCCACAATGTCAAATGCGGGCGCGATGTCGTTGCCAGCAACCATCACCCACCAATCGCTATGGATTTTGAAAATCTTGCTGATGCTGGGTTCTGATTCGATCATTCCGAAGCCGATCATTTTGTCCGCTGCCAGAACAATCGCTTTACGGTCATCACACAACGCCGCAACACAACACGTCATGTAATCCTCCATTGAAACTGCGAAGCCTTTGAGCCGTCATTTTATGCCCGTTGCTGCTCGGGCTTCGTCCTTAATCGCTTTCAACACTGCAGGGGCGTCCTTGTACGCGATTTCTCTTGCCCCGTCCCAGTACCGGGCTCTCGGTTCGCCATCGGCGACCATCGGGTTTAGAGCCATACTCATTTCTATCCCGCCCGAACGCATCTTGTTAAAAAAAGCATCGATCTTCAGTCCCAGACTCTCGCTAATGAGCAAACTGTTTGAAGAGAATGCTTCGGACGCAGCCGCGAGACTAGCAGCCATCCTTCGCAGCAATTCTGTATCGGACGCCTGGCCTTCGAATTTTCCAGCAGCCGCTGCTCGCTGCAAGTAAGCCAGCGCTTCTTCAAGCTTCGAACAAATTGTGAGAAGAGCGTCAACCCTGCGAGCGTGCATATGCCCGCCATCGGATAAATTGACTGAACCGTCCACGCTGTTCATATTTACCCGTGAATTCGGGCCGTGGAAATGGATGTTTTGAATCAAGTTCTTTCCTCCTGGTTGTGAAGTGCCTCCGTCGTCTCTGTTCTCCATTTCCTCAACCAATTTGTGAGTCGGGGTGGCCATCAACGTACCGGGATGAGATCGAAAATAGCCCTGCTCACTGAGGAACCAGAGATGCCGCGCGAGAGTTTGCGACGTGGTGCCCAAGTACTCCAAATCTAGGGCACAATCAAAATCGACGTAGGTATTTGCCGCGTTCGGGCGCGCGTTAAACCCAATCCAATATCCGCCCAGCTTTAGAAATCGACGTAGCTGCTCGACGCTTGCTTCGGGCTGCGCCAGAAAGTCTCGGGCTCGAAGTGGTATTTCTTTGCACCCAAGTCCTTCTTCGACAGGAGAGACAAAATCTAGCGTCCCAGAATCGAATGCCCGACGTATCGTATTGATGCGTACCGTTTCCAGTCTCTCGTCCAGGTTCTCTACGTACAGACGTTCCGGTCCAGCTAGAAATAGCCGAACGTAACGCGGCCCTCGATTCTTTGTCAGATCATTGAGCGTAAAATAAAAGAGAACGCCCTCACGATTTTCCGCTCTACCAACTTCTTCATATTTGGCCGTAAAACAGTCACCGGAAAGTGTTACCAGCGTCATCATTTAGCGAGTTCCAGAGTTGCAACCGAGAGAAATCCGGCGCTTTAGTTGCCCGTGAGCATTTGTGTAAGCATAGGCAGGAACGGGCCAAACAGGGTCATATGGTCCGCGGCGGATGCAATGAAGCTTTTATAGGCGGGTAAAAACCCTTCCGATCCTCGCGCCTTCTCCAACTCTTTCAACCTCGCAACAATCTCGTTGCGCTCGTTCTCGTCGGGAATCGCACGGGCCGTATCCTGCATCTGCACGAATACCTGTTCTTTTGAAACGGATACGACATTCGTTGAATTGTCGCTACTGTGAACGTTGAGACGAGAATTGTCACCGTGAAAATGAATATTTTGAGCCACCTGTTTGCTCCAATCCGGTTCCGCGTCCGATACAGGCTTCGGAATTAATTCGAGACTGCATCCGAGTTCTCTTCGCTCTCCGCGTTCCGTTCTAATCGTGTGCAAGTATTCCCCGAGGACAGATGGCTCGTCATCAAGCTGAGTGACGACACCTTTGACTCCAGGTATTGTCACCAGAACGTTTGCGCCGACAGCATATCGTTTCTTAGCACGCATGGTAGTCTTTCGGTCCCGTGAAGGAGAATACCTGTCTAAGTATAATTAAAGCGGGACAACCCTGCACAGAGTTCTATCCTTGGGGATGTCTATCGGAGGGCAGAGATGAGAGTTCTGGGTGGGGAGCTTCAAGCAGCGGTCGATTCATTCGACATAAGCAGACAAACTGACACAACGTATGTCACTGATTTTATCAGACAGAGAGTTGCACCCACCCTTTGCGGCCTTACAAATCTATTGGTTGAAGAACGATTCATAAAATGGGACGGGACTTGCGGATGTTTTCACATAGAACACCCGATGAGGTTGAGTCTGTTTCCAGAAAAACACGCATGAAATCCTATAAACGGTTATAAAAAAAGACAGATGAACCACGCAAAACCGAGGACGTGAAAATGATCGAACTCACACTCAAGATTTGACCAGAAGAATTTGCTCACTTTTTTGACATTCTCGGCGGTACAATGTTTTCAGAAGAGCGAAATATGCAGCAGACTCGCCCAGACTTTCCGACGCTTCAAGATGTAGAGAAAGCTAACCGCGAGCAGCTCGCGCGCTGGTATCGCTTTTTGCCTTCTGGCGAAACCCCTGAACAGCAAGAGATCATGGATAAGATCGCAAAGCGGTTCAAAGAGCAGGGCGGGATGACGCCGGACCTGAGCAAGAAAATTGGCTTCGCCTGAAACCAAGAACGGGTTGCTAGAAATTACTTGCCGCGTCCACTTTATCCTGCTCGTCTGGCGTCGATTCATCCGACAGATATATTTGGGTAACGGCAAGGCTCTTGTGACCGAGCCAAGTCTTGATTTTCATCAGGTCGATACCGCTTCGGAGCCACTGTGTCGCGCGGGTTTTGCGAAGACGGTGCAAATAATGTTTTTCGCAGACAGGGCGAGCCTCACACGTCACTTCAACCCTTTTCTTGTTTTCGTACTTGCCGTCCGTGATCGTGGTTTTGCAACGTCCGCAATTTAGCCCGGCTCGCTTTGCGACGGCTTTGAACTTCCGCAGGAAGTGTCCCTCCGGCAAACCTTCTTCGTTAACGAAAAGCCAACGGTCATTCGGCGCGTTTCTTTTGCGTTTTCTCAGAAGTTCAGCCAGCTCTGTGGTCAAGCGAACCGTTCGCTCCTCGTGGTTTTTCGGAACGAATCCAACGTCAGATTTTGCCTCTCCTGTGATTCGGTAAGTGCGATGTATTAAGTCGAGATCGTCCCAGGTGGCATACTGGACTTCCTGTTCACGGCACGCACTGTGTAAGAAAAACAGATAGCGAACTTGCTCCTCGTCACTCATCGCCGAAAATAGCTTCTGAATTTCTTCAGAGGAGTAAGCTTTTGCACGAACGGTTTGGGACTTTGGCAGCTTCACCAGCGTTGACGGATACTCCACGCCCGTTTCTTTTTTGTAGTCCTTCAGCATCGAAAACACGACACCCATCCGCGTCTCGATGGTTTTCGCCGAGTACTCGGATTCAAGGCTCCTCAAAAAGCTCGTGAGCATTTCTTTGGTCTCTCGCTCACCACTCGGCACGAAGCGGAACGTGCGCGGCAGATGTTCAAGAAGCTGATTCAAAGCGGTTGCGTATTGCTGGCGGGTCTTGGGACGGTCGTTTCGGTGCGCATCGAGAAAATCTTCAACTGCTTTTTTGATGGGAGTCTTGCCAATATTGGAGTGATCTTTCGCCTCTGCGACTGTTAGACCTTTGGCTTGCGCGGCCAGCACATCAGCCGTTCCGACCTTGGCATCCTCGGCTTCCTCTATCGACTTGTACGGCTCGCTCCACACCTGCCTACCGCGGTTGTCGGTGTAGCGCACGTAGAAGGGTGCTGTGACCCAATCTGGGCGTCTGCCGCGGCCATCCGGCACTCGTTTGTACCGCAAAGCCACGACGCCCTGTTCGTTCGGGAGCACTCCTCGAATGTATATGCTGGGCACAGTCACGACCTCCCATTGAAAATTAAATCGTGGCTAGATAGTAGCAGAGTAGTAGCAGACTGTCAATAGGCTTGTTTTACGCGGGTAAAATAGATATGGCGGAGAGGGTGGGATTCGAACCCACGGTAGGGGTTAACCTACACACGCTTTCCAAGCGTGCGCCTTAAACCGCTCGGCCACCTCTCCGTCGTGATTGCAACTGGTTGCAGCAGGTGGCTACAACACGCGATTGCAAGTTTTTCAGTTTAACAGAAACTATCGGCCCGCGCATTTCGCCGCACCTTGACGGTTTCCAACATTTTCGCTTCCCGCTTGGGCGAATCGAAACCTCTCTGCTAAACTTTTCATAGCTATTCCGGGATCGTCTAATCGGTAGGACATCAGCCTTTGAAGCTGAGTATCCTGGTTCGAGTCCAGGTCCCGGAACCATTTTGTTCGCGCCCGCTACATTTCTCCGCGCTTCATCTCCCCCATCAGGTAGTCGCACGAACGCACGCACAGCGTCATGATCGTCAGAGTCGGATTTTGGCATGGGTTTGAAGTGAATCCCGACGCATCCATTACAAATAAATTTTTCACGTCATGAGTCTGCTGAAATTGATTGAGCACTGATTTTTTTCCATCCGTTCCCATCCGCGCCGTTCCCGCCTCGTGCAGCGCCCAACGTGGCGCAGAAGGATGCGCGTAGGTCCGAATATTTTTCGCGCCCGCAGCTTCCAGCATTTCGCCAGCTGACTCTCCCATATCCTTAATCATTGCCCGCTCGTTGTCGCTGTCCTTCATGTAAATTCTCAAAACTGGAATACCGTAGATATCCTTCGCCCTTGGATCGATCTCCACGCGATTTTCCCAGTGCGGCAGCACTTCTCCGAATCCCGTCAAATCGAAATTCACGCGCGGCTCGCGCAAATCCTTCTTGTAAGCTTCGCCAAATCCTGGCGCGCCCCAGTGGAATTCGACATTCGAACCGCCCTCATATCCGAAGCCACGCAAGAAGTTCTTTGTGGGTGCCTGCCCTTTCAGATTGCGGAATCTGGCCACGTAAATTCCTACCGGCTTCACCGGCCCGCCCATCGTCGGCTGCTCATCAAATGCTGGAAGCTCCCCGTTTCCGCCACCACTGCGCACATGCGCGGTCAGATAATGTCCAAGTGCTCCGCTCGAATTCGCCAATCCGTTGGGATGTTCGCGCGCCGCGGAGTTAAGAAGGATTCTCGTACTCTCTTGTGTCTGCGCGCACAGAATCACCACCCGCGCATGAATCTCCCGCGTCACCTTCGTGTTCCGGTCCACATACAGCACGCCGCTAGCGCGATTTGTCTTCTCATCCATCAACACCTTGTGCGCCATCGCGTTCGAAATCAGCGTGCAATTCCCTGTTCGCAAAGCATCCGCCACGGTTGTGAACGCCGAATTGAAGTAGGAATGAGTGACGCATCCGCGGTCGCATGGCCCGCAATAGTGGCATGGCCCACGCCCGTTCTGCGGGCGCGTCAAATTCGCCGAGCGCGCCAATGTAACCGTTCGCCCCAGTTTTTCCTTTACACGATTGCGTACCAGCGCCTCCTGGCACGTCATCGGCATCGGCGGCTGAAACTGTCCGTCCGGCAAATGCTCCAGCCCTTCCGCCATTCCGGTGATACCAACATATTTTTCGACCAGGTCGTAGTAAGGATCGAGGTCCTTGTAACTCAATGGCCAATCTTCGCCGAATCCATCGTGCGAGGCCGCTTGCAGATCCCAATCGCTGAACCGCAAACTCACTCGTCCCCAAACGTTCGTTCGCCCTCCGGTCACCCGCAACCGCCCCATCCACAAGAATGGTTGGTCCTTCGGCGTGGTGTACGGCTCTTCCAAATCATTCACGAACCAGTCCGCCGTGTACTCGTTGCAGACGTCGAAAACCGACTGCACCGGCCGCGTCTTACGAACGATTTCCGCCGCACGATTTCTATATTTCAGTTCGAACGCCGGCTTGTGTTCGGAAAAATTCTGATCTGACTGCGGCTTCCCGGCTTCGAGCAATGCAACTTTCAAGCCAGCTTCCGCCAGTCGTTTGCACGCCCAGCCCCCGGAGGCTCCCGAGCCCACCACAATCGCGTCGTACTCGATTTTTTTCTCTCTCTGCACGCGTCGCATTCCTTTCTGTGCCCGCGGAATGGTAACATTTCGCGCGGGAGCAGTCAGGCCTTCTGCCTATGGGTTCGCTAAACGAATTTCACGTTCTGCCGAATAACGAAATTTCTCCTCGCCGCATTTCGCGCCGTGAACTCGCGCAAATTCTCCTCGTAGGCGCCGCCGCAGGCTTCGCCTCCCCATTGTCTTCCGCGATTCATCCCATAAACAAACATCTTTTGAACGCGGCTCTTCTCGATTCGGCCGACGCCAGGCTTTCCGCCAAAAACGACAATCCCCTGTTTTTATCAGCGCAGCAATTCGCGGCTCTCGATGTTCTTTCCGAAGCCATCGTTCCCGGCTCCCGCAGCGCGCAATCAGCGGCGTTCATCGACCTCCTGCTCAGCGGGGACGCGAAAGCCGCTCAGCAAGATTTCCTCGCAGCTCTCACTGCGTTCGAATCTGCTGCGCAAAATAATTTCCGCGCCGCAATCGTTGCCCTCAGCGCCGTCCAACTTCACGATCTCCTGACTTCTCTGTCTGCGTCAGATTCCTCCGATCACAAGCATTTCAGTCACTTCAAAGACTGGATCGCCGGCGCCTATTATTCGTCTGAAATCGGCATGCGCGAACTGGGCTGGACGCCCGATCGCGTTTTTCCGGCGTTTCCAGCATGTTCGCAACCAGACGCACACGTCTGACAAATCGAATTGAGGAGATCACCGTGAACAATCCTGCAAATCGTCGCGACTTTCTGAAAACTGCAGCGCTGGCTGGAGCCGCAGTAACTCTGCCGAAGCCACACGCCTTCCCTTCTTCTAAATCGCTGCTCGTCTTCACCAAATCCTCCGGGTTTGAACACCAGGTCGTGAAACGCACCGACGGCAACCTCAGCATCGTCGAGACCGCGGCCACCGAACTCGGAAAAAAGCACGGCTTCCAGGTACAGCGCTCGAAAGACGGCAGAATTTTCGATTCTCCCGAATTTCATTCCTTCCAGAGCGTTCTATTTTTTACCACCGGCGATCTCACGCAGTCAGGCACCGACAAAAATCCGCCGATGTCTCCGGCCGGCAAACAGACTCTTCTCGACGCGATACAGCGCGGCATGGGATTCGCCGGCGTTCACGCCGCCAGCGACACGTTTCATACCCAGCCTGATTCTGAGGACCGCGCAACCCGCTATGTGGCTTACGGCGAAAAAGCTGATCCGTATCTGCGCATGGTCGGCGCCGAGTTCATCACTCACGGGAGCGATCCGCGCCTGCAAACTACCGATCTCATCATCAACGATCCGAAATTCCCCGGCCTCGAAGGCGTCACTTCTCCCGTCGAATTCAACGAAGAGTGGTACTCATTGAAAGATTTTGCGCCCGATATGCACGTCATACTCACCATCGACACCAGCAAACTCAAGGGCGCGTGCTACCAACGCCGTCCGTATCCCGGCGCCTGGGCCCGCATGCAAAACAAAGGCCGCGTCTTTTTCACCGCGCCGGGCGATCGCCCGGAAAATTGGCAAAATCCATTTTTTCTGAATCATCTGGCAGGCGGAATCCGCTGGACTCTCGGCGAAGTCAACGCCGACATTGCCACAAATCTTAAAACGGTCACTCCTGGCTACGCCGACATCCCCCCACAAAACAAAAAGAAAGAGTAGATTTCGATGAAGATACTTGCGACTGCTTTTTGCGTTCTCAGCGGGGGAATGTTTTTCTCATCCGTAACTCACCGACCGTCGACCGCCACAGAGCAATCCAAATTCAAAATCGAGATTCGTGCCACTGGCGGAAAAGGACCAGGATTCGCGGTCACCAATCTCACTGCCAAGACCGTAACCGCCTGCGTCTTCGAACTGTCCTATCCGCAGCAAGGCGCAAAAAGCGCAAGGAGATCAAAGACAGTCTGGGATGCGCTGGTACAAGGCGACCCTCCCATCGAACCGGGTCGAACAGTCATACGTCCGCTCTTTTCCTTTGTCGGAAGCCCTCTACCTAACCAAGTGGAAGTGGTCGCAGGTGTCTGGGCTGACGGCGAATCTTTTGGGCCACCCGAATGGGCAAGCAATATTCTCAAGACCCGCGCCACGCGGGCCTCCGAGAACGAAGATGCAGCCGCAATATTACAACGCGGACTGGACGAGAATTGGACTCGCAACCAGTATCAGCAGGCTTTCACCGACAAGCCGGACTCCGGCCCGGTCTATATCGTCAGGACCGCGCTAAGAGCAACCCAGGAAACTGCGCAAACGCCCCAGGAATTCACTCATACCATGCAATTTCTGTTGCAGTCTTTCAAACAACAGGCAGACAAACTTCGTAAGCCGAAACCACTCTAAGTTCAGCAACTTCTGGAACCCGCTCCCAGTAGCGCAGCCACTCTTGGCTGCGCGCTGCCGCTTTCTCCGTTCCTTTCAACCGGAACACAGCGCCGCTCCCCCGGCAATTCCCGAATTTTCGCCATAGTGCGCCGGCAGCAATGCAATCTCTCCATGTCTTCCGTTAACGCACCAATTTTTCATCCGCGCCCGAATCTCGTCGAAATGCGGCCGCAACATTTCCGCCACGCCGCCGCCCAAAATCATCACGTCGGGTTCCAGCAAATCCACGATATTGCCCAGCCAGACCGCCAAATATTCGATCGTGTCGGACAAAATCCCCCGCGCCAATTCATCTCCTGCGTCAGCCGCGCGCCCAACCATCTCGCTTCGGACCGCCAAAGCATCTCCACCCGCAAGCGCCAACAACGCAGCACCACGTGTCGCATCCACCGCAATCACTTCCCGCGTGCGACGCGCAATCGCCGTTCCCGAAGCCAGCGCCTCTATGCATCCGCGTTTCCCGCAATTGCAACGCGGCCCGCGATAATCAATGCTGACGTGCCCGCCCTCCGCCGCCGAGCCGGTCCGCCCATGAAGAATCTTTCCATCTAAAATTATTCCCGCGCCGATTCCCGTACCGATACACGCGTAAAAAACATTACCGAATCCCTTCCCCGCTCCCCACAAACTTTCTGCCAGCGCAGCCGCGTTCCCGTCGTTATCCACTCGTGCGGCCACTCCATAACGCCGCCGAATCTCGTCGGCCAGAGGAAAATCCCGCCAGCACGGCACATTCGGCGGATTCAGCACCACCCCCGTTCGCGGATCAAGCGGCCCCGGAGCGCAAATCCCGATCGGAAATTCCGTTCTGCGGCTCGCCGTCTTGCTTTTCAACAGCGCGTCTAGCGCCGACCTTACCGCCGCAAATCCTTCTTCCGCCGTCCCGCGCGCATTCATCGCCACGCGCAAGTACTCACCCATCTCGCCGCAATCATTCACAAAACCAGCGGCCACTTTCGTCCCGCCGACGTCCACACCAATCATCCAGCGAGCTCTTTCGCGCGCGTTCACCATCACCCGATTTTCACCATGACTTTGTCTCTATGCAGAAGCGGGAATCACCGGCCGCGACCCGCGCAGTGCGTAGTACACGATGTACAGATAGCAGATCACCGGCAATATAAACGCATGATGGATTCCTATGCGGTCTGCAATTGCGCCTTGCACCACCGGTAGGATTGCTCCACCAACAATCGCCATAATCATCAGCCCGGATCCGTCGCCCGTCAAAGGTCCAAGTTTCGCAATGCCCAGCGTATAAATGCTCGGAAACATGATCGAGTTAAAGAATCCGACCAGTATGATGCTCCACATCGCGATTCCATCGTTCGTCAACATCGAAGTGCACACCAACAGGGCGGCGATCAAAGCAACTATTCCCAGGAGCGTCCCCGTTTTAATTTTCTGCAGCAACGCCGAACCTATAAATCGCCCGACCATCGCGCCGCCCCAATAATATGCGACGTATTTTGCCGCGACCACTTCGCTCATATTCCCAATATTCGGCTGGCTCAAATAATTAATCAGAAAGCTCCCGATCGAAACCTCCGCTCCGACATAAACGAAAATCCCCACCATGCCCAGCACCAGGTGCGTGTACTTCCAAATACTCGCACCAGACTTTTGATGTCCTTCTTTTCTTGCCTCCGGCATCGGCGGCAATTTGAACATCCCGATCAGCACCGCGAATACGATCAGCGCAATTCCGATCACCGTGTACGGCAGTTTCACCGACGACGCTTCCTGCACTTTGTACGCCTGCAGCGCGTCCGCGGACATTTTCGCCATCGCCGCCGACGAGCTCGCATTCGCATTCAAAATGAACAATCCGCCCAAATACGGACCGATCGTCGTCCCCAGCGAATTGAACGCCTGCGTCAAATTCAATCTGCTCGAAGCTGTCTCCGGCGGCCCCAGCACCGAAACATACGCATTTGCCGCCACCTGCAGCGCCGTAATCCCCGCCGCCAGCACCATCAACGCGCCCAAGAAAAGTGCAAACGAGGGCGCGCTCGCCGCGGGAATAAACAAAAACGCGCCGATGCCCATCGTCACCAGTCCTGCGACCATCGTTTTCTTATAACCGATGGTGTCAATCACCTTCGCCGACGGTATCGAAAAAATAAAATACGCCGAGAAAAACGCAAACTGAATCAGCATCACTTTCGTGTAGTTCAGATCAAAAATAGACTTCAGGTGCGGCACCAATATGTCGTTTAATACCGTCACAAATCCCCAAAAGAAAAACAGCGTCGTAACCATCGCCAACGCCGCTCGATACGTCTGCCCACCCGATTGCCCCGCACTCGCCGGAGCATCTCCCGTCGTTACCATCACCATAGGTCCACTCTCTCCCTGAACGCCTCTCCGCAATGCTATCAAAGGCCGCTTTCGTCTCGCCTACCCTACCCCAAATCCCGCTCCATGTATCCCAGAAAATCCGCGCCTGTCCCTTTCGTGTCCACCTCTAATTCTCCTCCGCAAGCTTCCTGCATCGCCGGATTTTCCCATGTCGTTCCTCCACCCACTAAAAAACTACAGCAATTTGCGTTTACAGATACACCCTCATCCCGATACATTCTCCTCCTGCAGCGCGCAACAGTTGCATCGTTATCTGTATGAACCGCCTCGGGTGCGGTAAATTTAGGCTGGGCCCAGGCCGCCGCCCTCGTTTATTTCAGAAACGCGTTATTCGGACAACGAATGATTCGGGCAACGACTATTTGGCAACGAGATTCGAATTACCGAAAGGAGAATCCGCTATGGACAACTTCAACAACCACTCTCCCAGCCAGCAATCGCATTGGAATCCTGAAAGCCGAGCGGCCAGAGGCAATTCCAGTTCGGCAACCGCCATACCCATGAAACTTGCTGATAAGGCAGCCGATATGAAAGAGCGCGTCGCCGGCATCGGCCGCAAGGCCGTGGACAAACTCGACGATTCTCGCGAAACCGCCGCTGGCGCCCTCGACGCCACTGCCTCAACTCTCCATACCCGCGGCGATCAGATTTCCGTGGCTACCCACTCAGCCGCTAACAAAATACACTCCACCGCCAACTATGTTCGCAACACCGACGTTAAGGGCATGGTTGACGACATCGAGAACATTTTGAAGCGTTATCCGGCGCAAACTCTGGCAGCGGCCGCTTTCTTCGGGTTTCTCGTGGGCCGCGCATTTCGCCGCTTCGATTGATTGGTTCGCACCAGGAAAAGCGCCAGCGTCATCGCTGGCGTTCGTTCCTGGTTTTCGGCGACGCATCAGGACAGCCAAATCCGGCGTATTCGCCTATCGTTAGAATCGCATTTCGATTAGACCTCGCAAAAGCAAAAAGCCCGGAGAGCATTACCCCTCCGGGCTTTTGCAACAGTTCGCGGGCAAACCAGTCTTACTTGCCAATCGTAATAACGCCGAACGTCCCGTTCCCGTAATTGTTGTTGCCTGCGGTAAAGAACAACTGGTTGGGATTTCCATTCGCGCCGGCGCCTTGCCCGAACTGAATGGCCCACACGTCGTCAATCTCAATCGCTTTTCCGCTTTCGTCACGCAGCGGGCCAAGAAACGTGCCGGTGTTCGCATCAAACGCGTTAATCCGCCCGTGCGGTGTATTGTTCGTGATCAGCAACGCATTGCTCATCGGGCCAAAATCGCTCGGCGCCATCGCAATGCCCCACGGCGAATGTAGCGGTCCGCTCACCGCGAAGTGCTTCTTCAACACGCCCGCCGGTGTGAACGAATCGACAAAACCGCCCTGCGACTTGTCCAGCGCCGTGTAAGTGACCCAGATCGTCTCGACGCCATTCGCGTCCGTGATCGTCTGAATGCCGTAAGGTGCGAATTTTTTCGGGATTTGCGCGTCAACAAAAGCCTCCGGGCCCAAATTCACCAGGGTAAAATTGGAGTCAAACACATCCACCCTGCGATTCGCTCCGTCGTCCGCCGCGTACAAGAACGGTTGCCCATTGTTGGTGGCAATCGCCAAACCAGTGTACACGGCGCCCGCACCCGACCTGTCGGCGGATGGAACCAGTGTCGCTGTGCTTGCGCCCGTTGCGCTGATGCCGCCCACCGCCGGATTCCATCCGCTGATCGTCCCATCAAACGTCGCGAAAATGAAAATTGCCGACGCCGACGCTTGCTTTCCGCTAACCGGATTCACTCCCGAAACCGTAAATGCAGTGCTTCCTTTTGGCAGGTTCGAAGCCACGACTCCGGTTGGCGATCCCGGCCCGCCAGCCGCTGACGGAACGCTGACCACAAGTCCCGCTGGAGTCGCTCCTACCGTCCCTGCTGTGTTGCTGATCGAATACAGCGTGGAAAATCCCGTTCCATTGTCGCTCACCCAGAAGGGGCTTGAAGCTGTGGAAACTAATCCCCAGCCGTTAACCAGGTGCGTATCTTGAACCGTGTTCCCAGCGCCGGTGTTGGTCACCAAATCCGTCCGGACATACTGCGCCGATGCCAAGTTAGACATCAGCATTGCCATCGCCAAAACTGGCAAAACTTTCCATGCAAATTTCATTTTTTCTTCCATCCTTTATCAATATGAGCTGCGTGAAAGGTGGTCCAGCGGACTGCAGCGAGGCGCGCGTCCCTCGTCCGGCAAACTCCCACCTACTCAGCCTAGAAGCCAACCGCCCGCGAAGTGTCATCCAAAAGTCTTGTCTCTGTAAAAATTCCCGCAGCTCGCGATAGCGCACCCGTGGTGCGTTAATCAAACTAGAGGGGGCTAATGGCTGGCGCGCCGAGTACCGCACGCTTCGGTACGCAGCGCCTTTACTGGCTTGGATGGCGAAGGGTGGAATAGAACACTACTGATACAGGTATCCATGAGAGGAAGGCATCGGTGCCCGAGGCACGAATTCGGGAAATCCGGTGCCCGCATTAAAGTGCGAAAAGGATCAAACAAATGTTCACACCAGCAATCGTGATATGGCTTGTGCTGCTCGTGCTGGCTTTAACGGTAGTCGCCTTCGTAACTCGTCTGGTTGAAAAATACAGACTGGCCGATCGCTTCTCGAGAGCTCCGGAAAAATCGTCTCCGTCACCCAAAGCAGCGCACCCGATCTTGAAGCACCAATAGACCGGCCAGCACAGCGATAGGTGTCGTCTGCTCTAGGCAAAAAAGACCCATCGCAATGCAAGCTGACTTCGCACCTTTTTATCAAGCATCGACCAACATGGATCACGCAAAGTCTTTGTCCATCTGGCAAAACGGCTCGATGAAGGATTTCGGGATTAGGATTTCTTGGCTGCGAACAGTGAATTTCGTCCTCTGTGTACCTTTTTAGAAATTGTACTATGCGATTTACTACTGGAATAAAAGCATCGAAATGACGGTTATCTGTAGTCAACACTCTAATGTTCAAAGGAGAAATAATGAGAAAGCATTACTTGCGTTTTTTGATTGCCCTAATCGGCGTCGCCGGTTTAGGCACGGCCGCTAGGGGTCAGGCTGTCGATCAAATCGTGGTCAAGATTCCCTATGAATTCGTGGTCGCTGGCAAGACACTCCCTGCAGGCACGTATCGGGTGAACCGTTTGTCCAATAACCACCCAGAGATCTTAATCCTCAGCAGCTTTAACGGTCGTGCGGGACTGATGGTCCGTCCGATCGAAATCGATAGCGCTCGCGCCTACAAACCCGAAGTTAGTTTCGAGCAAATCGATGGTCAGCGCTTCCTCAACAAGATCGCAACTGCTGACCACGTATTCACAATTCCAGTCTCTCAATCGGAGGTCTTGGAAGCCGCAGCGAAATCATCCAGGGGCACGTCTGCCTCGGGGAAGTAACCAGATCCATCAACCCACGCATGGGGCGACCTGCGGGTCGCCTCTTTGCATCTGGAAACAGGAGGAAAAATGATCGTCTCCTGCGGAACTCAACGCGCCTTCTGCCGATCATCAATTGTGTGACGGCAAAGATCGGTACATACGAGGTAGCTCGGGTCCAATGAAAAAACTCTTGCGACAGATTAAAACGTTTACTTGGCTCTTCAACTGGCGCATGAACCGAGCGAAGATAGCTAGGCTGCAAAGCTACCGCTGATTATCCAACCCATTCAACCCATACTCAGTGGAGGGTGCCCCATACGTCGGTTTTACGTGTCGGTGTCTCGATTTCTCGTTTAAAATTTTCTATTTATCACGGGCGAGTCATCCTAAGCCCGTCTTTAGATGCCCGATGCGAAACTGGATTGCCAGCTCTTCCAGCAGCCGCAGGAGCCAGTGCATCGAGCCGGTGGCCTCGAGACCCCACCAGCACGGGCCCGGACAGACCAGCGTAAAACTCCATTCCATCCCGATCTTTCCTGCACCATTACATCACCGCAATCGAAATACTTTCCTTGTGCACATCCATGCCGATATACTTTTTGCTATCCATTGAGGGCGTTCCTTTCAGTAGGGATTGAGGCAAGCACCCAAACCCTACTCCAAAACGGGCGCCCGTTTATATTGCGTCCTTTAGGATCCGCACTTGCGAAACTGTATCAAAACAAAGGACTTTATCCATCTTTAGAATGAGCAGTTACAGAAAACCCGGGAGTGGGTCCAAGGGGTAGATACACAACTACCGCTCAAGCCTGGGTTCCGGTCGATGGTTACTGAGTACTGATCACTGATTACTTGTCGCGGCCCTACGGCTCGTACCAAAACTGCAGACTTACTTGCACATGCGCCGGAACGGCCTTCCCGTTTTTCTTCGCTGGCTCGTAGACATACTGCTTCATGTCCTCGATCGCCGTTTCCCGCAGTTTAGCCGGCCCGGAAAGAACCGTCACGAACTTCACACGCCCCGCCGCATCCACCAGCGCATCCAGATTCACGTTTCCGGTGATGTAGTTCTTAAGCGCCTCCGCCGGAGCCACCGGTTTCACCGCACGCACCAGCTTCGGCCCGACGTAGCCATCCCCATCCGGGATGACGCCAACTCCGGTATCCGAAGCCGCCATCGCACTCGAAACCGTTCCTGCATTGTTACCGGAAACCGTCGGCGTGCTTTTCAACTGCTTATTGCCCGATTCCGAATCCAGCCCGCCCTTGCGCCGCTTGGCCTCTGAGGGAACTGCGACTCGCGCACTGAATTTATTTTCCGAAGACGGTTTCGCCGGACCGGGAATAGCAGAATTCAACGGCAGGCCTAGCACGCCAACGCCAGCCTTGCTGTTTCTTGCGGCCGTATCAGTATCACTCGTCGCAGCGGTCTCACCCGCGCCAGTAACCGCGGAATTCGCAGCTGGATTTTTCGCCGTGCTTTCGGAAGGCACAGAAATAGTTTGTCCGCTTTCCTTATCGGCAGGAACTGAAGGAGGCGCAATGGATGCGGCGGCCGTTTTCTGTGCGATGGGAGCGGACGCGGGGACGATCGCAACGCTTGGCGCAGTCTTCGCCGGGCTGTTCTTTTTGGTAAGTGCGTCGAACGCGCCAAACCAGTACGCGCCCGCCGTGACCAGCGCCACCGCCAACATCGCGATCAGCGATTTCCTGACGCCTGGTTTTTGCAAAATCTGATTCGTCGATTTTTTCGGATACGCAACCAGCCGCTTCGGCAAATTCGCTTCTTCCTGCTGCGCTTCCAGCGCAAACAGTTCTTCCAGATGCTTCTCTTCTTCTTTTTTCGCCAGCTCGGCGCTGATCTGCGTCGCGGAGTTTACTTCGTTTTTCGCGGCCCTTTCCGTAGCAGCGTTTTGTCCCGTTTGCAGCGATTTCAGCTGTGTTTGCAGCCCGGCAACTTCGTTCTTCAGGCGTTCCACTTCCTGCAAGCTCGGAGGCGCTGTGGGTTTGGCTGCGGCGCTTTCGGAATCCCCGTCGGCCGAAAGCTTCTCCGCAACGCCGTTGGCATCGGAGACGTTCGCCGCCTTCGCTGCCTTGGGGAATTCGATTCCCCAAAAGCCCGGGCAAGCTTCCGTGAATTCCAGGTCCACATAGCAATTGGTGGGACGGAAACTGCGTTTGCGCAATACTTGCGTGACAATTTCTTTGCCGGTGGCTTTATTGGTCAGGAACAACAACTGCCCGTCGGCAACCGCCGCCGAAAGGCGAATCACCGCGCCCCTCTCGAACACCAGCACGGTCTGCGTCTCCTCGGTGAACAGTTCGCGCTTCGCAGCCGAATTGCCGGGACGCGCTCCCGTGGCAATCACCGTCGTTTCCAGCGCCACTGGCTCAGGGGAAGCGGCTTCGTCCGGGCGCAGCGCGCCTACCGCAATGAGCCCAGATCGTAAGTTCACCGATGACGCCAAATCGTGTTCCTCGTTAGGAGGAGAAAGCTAGACCCAAAACCAGTCCAACAAAAGAGCACGCCCCGTTTACCCGAATGAACAAACCACACCCACAAGCAGCGAGGCGGCGCTCGCGCCAGGATGTTCACAATTTGCTGGGCCGGTGGCTATAGTACATGCGTACTGCCAGTAAACAGGTCGCTGCGGGAGGCGAATCGCGTTTCCGCAGTCTGGCCGCAACGCTATTTGCGAACGCCTGTATAATCCGCCTGTATAATCATGGATATCGTTGGCGATGCGGGAGTGGCGGAACTGGCAGACGCGCAAGACTTAGGATCTTGTGGCCTAAAAACCGTGGAGGTTCAAATCCTCTCTCCCGCACCAGTTTTCCCCGATCTGTAAACTAAACGGAAGCTTCTACGTCTATGCCGCGGTTGCGAAACGTAGTCTGGGTTTTTTTGCGTATTTGCTCCGTCGCTTTCGGATTCATGATGGTGTTCTTTCCTCCATTCAAGCGGCCTCTTGTTGAAGAACTGGGGCCGGCAGCAACTGTCGTGGTGCCCATTCTATGCCTCCAACCATTTTGTGGGCTGTGGATGCTTTACCGGGCAATTCGATATAAACCGAAGCCGTTGCCATATGTTCTGCTGGTCGCGTTTGTTCCGCTCTCCAACGTGTGGTATTACATCGAGCGGGTAAAGCGGAAAAATCATAGGAGTTCGCATGGAGCGCAGCGTTGAGTCACTGCTGAAACTTTATCGTCCGGAAAATCCGCTGGAGAAGGCGTCCACAATTCCGTCGCCGTGGTATTTCGATGCGCGAATTGCGCGGCTGGAAGGCGAACAGGTATTTGCGTACACCTGGCAAGTCGCCGGAAGAGTCGATCAGGTTCGCGAAAAAGGACAATTTTTCACGGCGCAACTGGGCGACGAGCCAATCGTGGTGGCGCGGGGAGAAGACGGCATACTGCGCGCATTTTACAACGTGTGCCGGCATCACGCCGCAGCGGTAGTCACAGAGGCACAAGGCTGCGCGAAACAATTTCGTTGCCCATATCACGGATGGACGTACGGAAACGATGGCGCTTTGAGGGGGATGGTGGAATTCGAAGGGGTGTGTGATTTCGAGCGTGCGAAAAACGGGCTGGTTCAGGCGGCGGTAGATACCTGGGAGAATTTCGTTTTTGTGAATCTGGATGGAGCGGGGGGATCGCTGAAGAATTTCCTGGCGAATGTTCCAGGGCTGGTGGCGCCGCTACAGTTGACGGAAAAATTGCAATTCTTCGATCGGCGAATTTATACGCTGAACTGCAACTGGAAAGTTTACGTCGATAATTATCTGGATGGCGGCTACCACGTGCCACACGCGCACAAGGGATTGAGCAGCGTAATTGAATACACCAGCTACACGATTGAGAATTTTGCGCGAGCGTGTTTGCAGTCGAGTCCGCTGAGTTCGGATGCGAAATCGGAAAAAGGTGTGGCGGCCACGCGGCAGGGGCGGGCATTTTATTTGTGGATTTATCCGAACTTCATGATCAATGCCTACGAAGGCGTGATGGACACGAATCTTGTTTTGCCACTGGCGGTGGACAAGTGCGCCGTGGTCTTTGACTACTATTTTAGTGACGTCAGCAAGAAAGCGTTGAAACGCAATCAAGCGAGCATCAAGGTCAGCGAAAAAGTGCAGGACGAAGACATGGCGATTTGCGACGCGGTGCAAAAAGGGCTCGCGTCACGCGCTTATTTGGCTGGGCGGCTCTCCGTGCGCCGCGAAGCCGGCGAACATCTCTTCCACCGTTTGTTGCACGCGGATTTAACTCGAAAAACGGCCAGCGCAGCGGTCTCGGGCTGAAGACTGCTGGCGCGAGCCGGGAGGCGGGCCGCTACAAAAACTGACGGCGCCGCCCGATCATTGCAACTGCGCGCAGACAAGATTGTCTGCGCTACCAAGAACACGCTACAAAGGAAAGGCTGCGGACCGCAATGGGGCCGGAGAAATCTGGCACCAAAGTTGCTCCCTCCTAATCGCACTTGGGGCTTCAGTGACGTTTTCGACTGGGCCCCTCCCTTCCCGACTACGAAGTTCAAACAGCACGTGGCGCTGGATACGACTGCGCAAAGAACTGAGTGAGCCGCGGTCGCACGGCCACGGTCAGAACGCGTGTGTTCATGTGACTCTTCGAAAGGGTTACGGAGATGACTGAACTCTTTACGATCCTCAAAGCCGTAGAACGGTTCGCAACGGAAATCCTCATTGGCAAGAATCAAACTAATTCTATGGGTGGCCGTTTACCAGGTGCGACCGCAGTTCTTGCAATTTAGATTCTCGATCCATACAAAGGTCGCCGGGGCTAAAGCTGCGGGGGAGACGGAACGTCCTAAATATAATAACGGCGGGAAGGCATCGAGGCAGTCAGGAGGCTGGTTTCGGATGTGGGCCGAAGGCCCGGAACAGCACCACTGCAAAAGACCACCGGGGCCAGCTCGCATGCTCCGTGTAATTTAGGATTAGCGAGCGATCTTCAATTAGCGGCATTACCTGTGACAAAGATTCTTCGTCTCTGGATGTCCCCACTTTCACTAGCAGAGCATCCTTGCCTGATTTGCGTCCGATTGTCCACGCCGCGACGGCAATGTTTCCACAGGATAACAGAATCTCTCAAATGGGAGCAGAACTGATATCCAGCATGGAATTCAGGCCTGGCCGGGCGCTTTCAATGTCGGGCGCTCAATTGACCGGGTATGAAGCGTCACTTATACTTAGAGTTCGAATTGCAGGGTGAGTTCTCGCCGGTCATACCTGATTTGCCCTGAACGGAATCAAACGACATTACGTTGAAAAAGCGGAAAAGAGGAAAGTGGCATGGCTGAAGCAACTTGCCGGCGCGAGCTGGAGCTGGAAATTCCCGCGGAGGATGTCTCGAAGGCTACCGAGCGGGTGGCGAAAGAGATTTCGCGGGTAGCGAAAGTTCCGGGATTCCGGCCGGGGAAAGCGCCGATATCACTGATCAAACGACGGTTTGCGGACGATATCAAGGGCGAAGTACTGCAATCGCTGGTTCCGGAACGGGTGGAGAAGGCTGTTGCGGAGCAAAAACTGAGCCCGGTGTCGCAGCCGCAAGTGGACAAATTGGATTTTAACG
The DNA here is from genome assembly GCA_963732135.1 of uncultured Acidobacteriota bacterium. Taxonomy (GTDB): domain Bacteria; phylum Acidobacteriota; class Terriglobia; order Acidiferrales; family UBA7541; genus Acidiferrum. Next base: position 293,946 of record CAVSYC010000003.1, on the reverse strand, counting down.
AAGGGCAGCCGTTGAAGTTCCGAGCGGTGTTCGAAGTGCTGCCGGAGTTCGAATTGGGAACCTATAAAGGTCTTGAGATTGAAATGCCGCCGATGGACATCACGGACGAAGATGTCAATAAAGCGCTGGAAGAGACTCGGGAACGTGCTGCCGCATTTGCCCCGGTGGAAGGCCGCGCGGTGGAGAATGGCGATTTCGCGCAATTGAAGCTGGCGGGAACGCCGGCGGATGGCGGCGAAGCAATCAACGCGGACAGCGTGTTGTGTCACGTTGGCGCCGAAGAGACCATGGAACCGTTCAACGAGGCGCTACGCGGAGCGAACGTCGGCGACCACAAGGAATTTGACGTCGAGTATCCTGCGGATTATCCCGACGAAAAGCTGGCGGGAAAGAAATTTCATTACGCAGCGGACGTTACCGGCATCAAAACAAAGCAACTGCCGGAGCTGAACGACGAATTTGCCAAGGATGTGAGCGACGCGGCTACGCTGGAAGAGTTGAAAACCAAGATTCGCGAGAGCCTGGTGCACCAACGGGATCACCGGCAAAAAGATTTGCAGCGTGAACGGGTGATCACGGAACTGGTGAAGCTGCACGATTTCCCGGTACCGGACTCGCTGGTGGAAGCGCAGATGGATGTTCGACTGGAGCGCATGGTGCGCTCGTTGGCGCAACAGGGCGTGGATCCGCGAGCGGTGAATCTGGACTGGTCGGCGCTACGGGGACGCCAGCAGGATCGCGCCAAGGATGATGTGAAGGCGGAATTGATCATTGACCGTATCGCGTCGACGGAAAACATAGAGACGACCGACGAAGAAGTGGAGCACGAACTGCAACACCTGGCCAGCCATAGTGGCGAATCGGTGGAAGCAATTCGCGCTCGTTTGACAAAGCAGGGAGCGCTGGATAGGATGAAAGCTAAGTTGCGGAGCGATAAAACTCTCGATTGGCTCGCACAGAATGCCAATGTTCGTACCGCAGCTGCTGCAGCGAGCGGCGTTTAGCTGCAACAGCGTTAGAGCAGACCACTTCCAGAAATAGCGGACACCCGAGAAAAATGAAAAACCACGAAGAACCCGTATATTACGGCACGACGCTGGTACCGATGGTAGTGGAGCAGACCAGCCGCGGCGAACGCGCTTATGACATATATTCGCGGCTGCTGAAAGAGCACATCATCTTTATCGGGACGCCGATCGACGATCACGTTGCGAATCTGGCCACCGCGCAAATGCTTTTCCTGCAGGCGGAAGATCCGGAGCGGGACATTCAGCTATACATCAATTCGCCGGGTGGCTCGATCACAGCGGGATTTGCCATTTATGATACGATGCAGTTTGTGAAACCGGATGTGGTCACGACGTGCGTGGGCCAGGCGGCTTCGATCGCTGCAGTCTTGTTGGCGGGCGGCGCGCCGAAGAAACGATTCGCGCTGCCGAACGCGCGAGTGCTGATTCACCAGCCCTGGATGTCCGGATTGGGCGGGCAGGCTACGGATATCGACCTGCATGCAAAAGAGATTTTGCGGATGCGGTCCACGATCAATCAGATTCTGTCGAAGCATAGCGGCCAGCCAGTGGAAAAAATCGAAAGAGATGTGGAACGCGACTACATCATGAATCCCGATCAGGCCAAGGAATACGGGATGATTGACGAGATTATTTTTAAGCACCGGTAGTGGCGACTTCGAAGAGAGATTCCTCGCTTTGCACGGAATGACGGCTTTTGCTTGAGGCGCAAAGTTCAGGGCAGAGTTGGCCGGGGACGTGCTCAGGAATCCGTTCCAAAAAGTTAAGTAGCTGGCGCGGATTGTTTTTGGCACGGAGGCAAATTCGGCCTAGAATGAGATGGAAGAGCTCCACCGCAAGCTTGGCGGAGCGGAGGCCTTCACACCTGTGAAACAAAAGTACAATCCCGATGAGCCGCTGCGCTGTTCCTTTTGCCATAAGACGCAGGAGCAGGTCGAGAAGCTGATCAGTTCGCCTTCGGACTACCCGCGCGCGTACATCTGCAACGAGTGTGTGAGCGTATGCGAGACGATTCTTGAAGACGAAAAGCGCGAGCAGGCAGCAGCTCCGGCGAAACGGCTTCCTCGCCCGCCCGAGATTAAGCAATTTTTGGATGGCTATGTAATCGGGCAGGACCGTTCGAAGAAAAAGCTGGCGGTCGCTGTCTACAATCACTACAAGCGGATTTTTCTGAACAAGCAGCCCGGCGACGTGGAGCTCAGCAAGTCGAATATTTTGCTGATCGGGCCGACTGGTACCGGCAAGACTTTGCTGGCACAAACGCTTTCGCGGATGCTGGAAGTTCCGTTTGCGATTGTGGATGCGACCACACTGACCGAAGCAGGCTATGTTGGCGAGGACGTTGAAAATATTATTTTGAAGCTGCTGCAGGCCGCGGACGGCGATGTACAGAAAGCGCAGCAAGGCATCATCTATATAGATGAGATCGACAAGATCGCGAAGAAGGACGAAAACCCTTCGATCACCCGGGACGTTTCCGGAGAAGGCGTGCAGCAGGCGCTGCTGAAGATTCTGGAAGGCACGGTGGCCAATGTGCCGCCACAAGGCGGGCGCAAACATCCGCACCAGGAATTTACGCCGGTGGATACGACGAACATCCTGTTTATCTGCGGCGGAGCGTTCGTAGGTCTGGAAAAAATCATCGAGAAGCGCGCGGGAACGCGGGCGCTGGGTTTTCACACCGATGTGACGCCGGCAACCATGCAGCGCCGCAATATGGAATTGCTGGAACAAGTGCAACCCGGCGATTTGATCCGCTACGGGTTGATACCGGAATTCGTAGGGCGCTTGCCGGTTGCCGGGGTGATGAACGACCTGGACAAAGGCGCACTGATGAAGATTTTGACGGAGCCGAAAAACGCGCTGCTGAAGCAATACCAGCGGCTGTTCGAATTCGAAAACGTGCGGCTCAGGTTCACCGACGATGCGTTGGACACGGTGGCAGAGTTGGCGCTTCAGCGCAAAGTGGGTGCGCGAGGCTTGCGAATGATCCTCGAAGACCTCATGCTGGAATTGATGTATCACCTGCCGATGCAACGGAAAGTGCGCGACTTCGTGGTGACCGCGGAAATGGTGCGCGGACACGAAATTAACTGGAGCTTGTTGGAAAAGGCGGGCTGAGTACCGCGCAGAACCTACACGCAGATTCGTCGTGTGGGCACGGCTGTACGAAATTCATTCAGATAAGTTTTGCCGGCTCGGCGGCTGCCAAGGGGATCCAAAAGTACTAATGTTCAATCGTGAAAAACAGGAAATGAAACGCGTACCAATGATGCCGGTGCGGGATATGGTCATCTTCCCGCAGCAGATGACGCCGTTCATTGTGGGACGGGAAGCCAGCGTGCGCGCTCTCGAAGAGGCGTTGGCTGGCGACAAGAAGATTTTCCTTTCAACGCAGCACGACGCTTCTGTGGATGACCCGAAGCCGGAAGAAATCTACGCGGTCGGAACGCTGGCCAATATCGTGCAGAGCGTGAAGCTGCCCGACGGAAATATCAAAGTGCTGGTGGAAGGTGTCGAACGCGCAAGAGCGCTGTCGATTACCGGCGAAGAAGGATTTTTCCGCGCGACGGTTCGGCTGTTGGGCGCACGCGTTGAGCCTTCTCCGCAAGTCGAACAACTGGTGCAGAAAGTCACCGGGCTGTACGAACAGTTCATCAAGCTGTCGCAAAGCCTGAATTACGACACCATGATTGCCGCAGCGCGGGTGGATGATCCGGCGAGGCTCTCCGACACCATCGCGGCGAACTTACAACTTCCGGTGGATGAAAAACAGGATTTGCTGGAAACGACCGACCCGCTGGAGCGTTTGACGCGGATTTGCGACATTCTGGAAATCGAACTGGAAAAATTGAATGTCGATCGCAATATCAACACCCGTGTAAAGCGGCAGATGGAGCGGGCGCAGAAAGAGTATTACCTCAACGAAAAGTTGAAAGCCATCCAGAAGGAATTGGGCCGCGGCGAAAAAAGCGAACTCGACGAGCTGAAGAAAAAGATTGAAGGCGCCGGGATGTCTCCGGAAGTGCAGGAAAAGGCGCTGACCGAATTGAAGCGGCTGGAGCTGATGCCGCCGATGTCCGCGGAATCCACGGTGAGCAGAAATTATCTGGACTGGCTGCTAGCGGTGCCCTGGAAGAAGCGTTCGAAGGAAATTCGCGACATCAAAGCCGCCGAAGAAATATTGAACAAAGAACATTTTGGTCTGGAAAAGATCAAAGACCGGATTCTGGAATTCCTGGCGGTGCGGCAACTGGTGAAGAATCCCAAGGGATCGATTCTGTGCTTTGTCGGGCCTCCGGGAGTCGGAAAGACTTCGCTGGCGATGTCCATCGGGCATGCCACGGGACGTAAGTTTGTGCGCGTGTCGCTGGGCGGCGTTCGTGATGAGGCGGAAATTCGCGGCCACCGCCGCACTTACATCGGCGCGTTGCCGGGCCAAATCATCCAGATGATGAAGAAGGCCGGCACTGTAAATCCGATTTTCGTACTGGACGAAGTGGACAAAATGTCCACGGACTTCAGAGGCGATCCTTCCGCAGCACTGATGGAAGTCCTCGATCCGGAGCTGAACCACGCATTCACGGATCATTATCTTGACGTGGAATACGACTTGTCCAAAGTGATGTTCGTATGCACTGCCAACGTTCTGCATACGATTCCTCAGCCGTTGCAGGACCGCATGGAAATTCTGCGGCTGGCCGGCTACACGGAACAGGAAAAACTGGAAATCGCGAAGCGCTTCCTGGTCAAGAGAGGCCGCGAAGCGACCGGATTGGGCGACGACCATTTGAGTTTCCAGGACGAAGGACTGCTGCACATCATCCGCCACTACACGCATGAAGCGGGAGTGCGCAATCTTGAGCGCGAAATCCAGAACATCGCACGCAAAGTGGCGCGGCGGGTTGTCACCGACGGCTCGGAGACGGTGAAAGTTGAAATTACGGCTGCCAATGTCGGCGAATATCTGGGCATTCTGAAGTACCGGGAATTCTGGCTGGAAAAGCACAATGAAATCGGTCTCACGACCGGACTGGCATGGACGGAAGTCGGCGGGTCGGTGCTGTCCACCGAGGCGACGCTGATGGAAGGCAAAGGCCGTCTCACACTCACTGGAAAACTTGGCGACGTGATGCAGGAATCGGCGCAGGCCGCGATGAGCTATGTGCGTTCGCGTTCCATGCAGCTGGGTTTGCCGAAGGATTTTTACCGGACGCTCGATATTCACTTGCATGTGCCGGAAGGGGCCATACCAAAAGATGGACCGTCAGCCGGCATCACGATTTGCACTTCCATTGTGAGCGCGTTGACGAGAATTCCGGTGCGCTGCGACGTGGCCATGACCGGCGAAATTACCCTGCGCGGCAAGGTACTGCCCATTGGCGGCATTAAGGAAAAATTATTGGCCGCCCACCGAATGGGCTTGCGTACCATACTGGTTCCGAAGGACAATGAGAAAGACCTGCCGGACATCCCGCAGGAGATCCTCGCAAGCCTGACAGTGCACCCGGTTGAGACGATGGATGAAGTTTTGCAGATCGCGCTTGAGCGGCCGATCGTGCCCTTAGAGCACGCCGCCGTTGCTCCGGTAGCGGAAGGGTTTGTCGGCGGAGCCGAGAAAGACTCGAGTTTGACTAACTGACGATTCCCGCATGGCCCGGAGTTCCCTCTTCGGGTGCAGGAAAGAATTCCCCGCGGGAAGCGAAAGTTGCCAATCACACGGTTTGCCCATTTGGGACGGCGCAGTGCGCCGCCAGACGCGGCAATCCATCCCGAGAAAAACAATCTCTGTTACAGGAACTCTTCAACACTCAAACACTACGAAGTTAAGGACATATGCCTAAAGAAACTGCAGAAACCAACAATCAAATCAGCATCAGCCTCGCGGAACTCAAAGAAAAAAACATCACCGACCTGGCAAAGATCGCCAAGGAACTCAACGTTCCCGGCGCCAGCGGCATGCGCAAGCAGGAGTTGATCTTTCAGATTCTCCGCGCACAAACCGAAAAGAGCGGCCTGATCTTCTCTGAAGGCGTCCTCGAATGCCTGCCGGACGGATTCGGATTTCTCCGCGCGCCGGAATACAACTACCTGCCCGGACCGGACGATATTTACGTTTCGCCGTCGCAAATTCGCAAGTTCGACCTACGGACTGGAGACACTGTCTCCGGCCAGGTGCGTCCGCCAAAAGACGGCGAGCGCTACTTCGCGCTGATCAAGGTCGAAGCGGTCAACTTCGAAGACCCCGAAGTTGCGCGCAACAAGATTTTCTTCGACAACCTGACACCGCTGTATCCGCAAGGCCGCTTGAAGATGGAAACGTCGAAGGAAAATATGACCGGGCGGGTGCTGGATCTGTTGAACCCCATCGGCAAAGGCCAGCGCGGACTGATCAATGCTCCGCCTCGCACTGGTAAGACCATGATGCTGCAATCGATCGCCAATTCCGTCACTACAAACCATCCGGAAGTTGCGCTGATCGTGCTTCTGATCGACGAGCGCCCGGAAGAAGTTACCGATATGCAGCGCACCGTAAAGGGCGAGGTCATCAGCTCGACTTTCGATGAGGCGCCGCAACGGCATATTCAAGTGGCGGAAATGGTTCTGGAAAAAGCCAAGCGCCTGGTGGAACACAAGCGCGACGTGGTGGTGCTCCTCGATTCGATCACGCGTCTGGCGCGCGCATACAACGCGGTGACTCCGCCGTCGGGCAAAGTTCTGTCTGGCGGTATCGACGCCAACGCGCTGCAACGTCCCCGGCGATTCTTTGCAGCAGCGCGCAATGTGGAAGAAGGCGGCTCGCTGACCATCATTGCGACGGCGTTGATTGATACTGGAAGCCGCATGGATGACGTGATCTTCGAGGAATTCAAAGGCACCGGCAACATGGAGATTTATCTGGACCGCCGGCTCGCCGATAAGCGCGTATTCCCCGCGATCGACATTCAACGTTCCGGGACGCGAAAAGACGAACTGCTTCTTCCGCCTGACGAGCTCAGCCGTGTTTGGGTTCTGCGCAAAGTACTTAGCCCGCTTTCCACCGTGGAAGCGATGGAACTGTTGCTCAGCCGTTTGATGAAGACCAAATCCAACGGAGAATTTCTGGCGTCAATGTCCACGCCGGCCTGAGCACTGTAGCTGTAAAAGTTGTAGGGACAAATTTACCCCTCCCGTTCGCTCACCTCGCGAGCTGCGCAATGCGCATCGGCTCAAAGTCTTCGCATATGAATTGCTGTTTCGATCTGGTCCGGAGAATTTTTTCCGGCTTGGTCCGTCGCCTGCCGACCAGGTCATCGTCAACTCAATCATGCTTATGGACATGCGGCAGCTTGTGGGGAACTCGCTAGCATTCATAAATGTCGATGCTGGGGCTCGGCTGCGGGAAGCGCCGCGTTTGCTATCCCCGGGAAAGGTGGTGCTGGAAATTCTGGAAACCATTCAACCAACCAGCGAGATCGTGGCCACCTGCCGGGCGCTGGCTGCGGATCAAACCCGCGGAATTGATCCGCATGGCGCTGACACGCGCGTATTTCTGCGAAGAACTTGCCCGCCCACTGGGACTCTCCAAAAATTCATCTGAGTTGTTCCTGATGGGCTTGCTGTCTACCGCGGATGCACTGCTGGACCGCTCTATGACAACAATACTGAGCGAGCTTTCGTTGTCCGCGGAGATTCGCACGGCGCTGAACGGCGGAGGCGCGTTTGGGAACGTTTCTGAAACGATGTTTGCCTATGAGAAGGCGGATTGGGATCAGCTGTCACGCATAGCGCGGACGCCGGCCATTCGGAGGAAGCGGTGCCGGATTGCTTCGTGTTAGCCAGCACGCGTGCGACCGGAGTCACGCGCTAAACAGAAGAGTGCGACGTTCGCGCGGCCAGCGGCGATTTCTTTATGAATGATTCCCTGAAATAGCTCCGAGCACCCTGCCCGCGAATGTGGGGCAACCAAATTTACGTATTCCCTGAATAAACAAAAAGCGCGGGAGCATTCGCTTCCCACGCTTTTTTGCCATTGAGCGCAGTACTTGCGCGTTTTATCCGGCATTCTCGCCTTCGATTGCGGCGATGTAGTCGAGCACTCGCTCGCTCCAGCCGTCAATGTGCGTCCAGCCACTTCCATAGCTGATGCCGCTCTTGTAAGGCGCAACGTTGATTACGTACGCCTGTTTGGTCCACGAGGAAAGAATTCCGTCGTGCGACTGTTCGTCGGTGATCACGATCACGCGGTCCACGTCGTTCCAGTCGTTCCAGGCCTGCAGCGTCGTCAGTGCACGCTTCAGGTAAGTCCCAGAGTGCGCCTGCGAACCCACGATCGCGTCTCGCAGCGCGAATCCCCGGCGGGAAGGAAGAGCAACGCACGTGTCCGAAAACGTGGCGACGCGGAACTCTTCCGCCTTTTCGCGAAGCAGAATCGCCACGCCCGCGGCTGCATCCATCCGCGTGGTCTCGCCTTTCTTCGCGAGCCGGTAGTTCATCGAGCCGGAGACGTCCACGACCAGCCCCGTAACCCCCGGCAGCGTTTCGAATCCGGCGATGCCTTTCAGCATCGCTTTTTCGATCGCTTCCTCGAGCTTCGGAGCGTGCCGGGCCGCCGTGACGAAGCGGAACGGCAGAGCGCGGGCAATGCCCTTCTCCAGTCGTTCTGCAACCAGCTTGGGCGGAACACCCGCAGCCAGCATCAGCCGCAGGTTACGCAGCACGGCCATTCCGCCGAGCTTGCCATCGCGCAGCAGCCGCTCCCAGGTCTCGCGCTTGTCCTTCCCTGCGGACAGAGCAACCTCCCAGGTGTCGGGAGATTCGAGCGTGTTCTCGACGAGCTTTTTCCAGAGTGCGGCCTGCTCCGCGTTTTTCGGCTTGGCGTGGCAGAGGAACAGAACGTCACGCAGCTTCACCGTGCTTTCGCGGTTGTACTTCGCGAGCTGGTAGGCGTCGAACTTCCTGAACGCCGCGGCCAGACCGCGCTTTACACCGGCGGAGAGCGGTTCCTTGCGCGCTTTCCAGTACAGCGCGACGAACTCACCGAGTTCGTCGGCGCGCTGGATCACGCGCTCGAGCGTTTCCGCCACGAGACGGCCTGCGCCTTTGCGCCGCGCAAGTTCCCGGAGCAGAAAGAGCGGCACATGACGAAGCTGCATCTTGTCGCGAGCTTCGCAAGCGAGCGCAGCCACGTCCTCGGGCTTGTTGTGCGCCACAAGCTCCGCAATGCGCTTCGCGATGTGGTTGCCCTTCTCGTAGAAAGTGTCTTCCCAGAGCAGGCAAGTCTGCACTGTGCGTCGCAGCTCGCGCCGCGGATCGACATGTTGCGCCACCGCCCCTTCGTGCGTTCGCGCCGGAAACATGCGCTTCCATACGTTCAGCTTCGCCATCTGATTAACTCCTCCTTTCTCTTCGAGTAGCACAACCGCCGTTGGCTGTGCTCTTTGTTCTCTTCCTTCTGGCGCGCTCCTAATGTGCCGACCGTGGATTGCTCGGCTGAATGTGAAATTCGTCGTCGCCGTTATGCACGCACACCAAATCTCCTTCTTCGATGCGCAGCAAGCCCGCCAGCCATTCGGGAATCACGATCTTCAAGAAATTGCCAGCCACTTCCGAAATGCCCCGCGAACACTCTGCCAGGTGCGCGCCGCCAGCGTCCAACGGGATCAGCAACATCAACTGTCCATCGACCTTCAGCACTGGTCCTTCCAGCGACATCGGTTCGTTTTTCACGACTGCGTCTTTCACGGTATTTCACCTCCTCTCTTCATTTTCAAAACTAGTGCCGGACGCGACCATAGACTAAGGAATGTTAGGTGCTCTAACGCTGAGCTACCGGCCTTCCGCTGACTACGTTTTGTTTCGCTAGCCTCATCACCATCAAACATTCAGGGTTTGTAAAAACAACACTGAATCCTCAACTTCATGGCCTTTCGGCAAATTCGCGCCGGGAGGAAAATCGAGTAGAGTAGCGGAACCATAGTCCCGCGTCGTTTCACAGACGAAGTAGCTCTCCTCCGCACCATCCCGGCTTTTGTAGCGCGGACAATCCTGTCTGCGCTCCGATGGGAATCAGCGGTCCGCGTTTTTCTTGTCACGAAGTAACGCGCACCTTCACCACATCGGTTCTTTATGCGGCGGGAATCAGCGGCCCAGGAGCGCTCTACCACTGAGCTACAGCGACCCTGTCGAAGCGAGGTCACTGGTGGGGATCGAACCCACGACCGAAGGATCCCGTGCCTTCACCACGCCGCAAGCTTTTCTTCGATTCTTTGTTACGCCTTTACTTCCTTCCTTCTCTCTTACTTCGCTCCTGCCAAACAGCCACACCCGCAGCTTCTGTGCAGAAACGCACAACTGTTCACCAAGTCATAAACAAAAACAAATCCGGGAGGAATTGGCGCTTACGGACTTGCGGATTCGAACCGCAGGCCTTGCGGCCTCTGCCAGACGAAGTAACCGTAAACTTCACCATCCCGGGAGTATTGCCTCGGGCTAGCTCACTCTATTTAAACGACTTAGCGGGATTAGCTTAGACTCGCGCGAAAGAGCATAGATCGCCGCCAAGCCATCCCAACCGCTTCATTGGGTCAGATTGTGTATGCGACGCCATCCATTGCTCTCCACGCTCAGTAAGGACTGCGGAAAAACAGCAGCTTGCAACTGAGGTAATCACAAAGTAAACGAGAACGGAAAATCTGTCAAGCGAAAATTGCGTGAACCTTAAAATAATTCCGGCTTAGGACTTTACATCTTTATTTTGAGGCACTTAGTCAGAGTGCGAGTACTCGGTTCGAGCCCGCAGCATTTTCATCAGCGGTCGTGCGCTCAAGCCACGGCTCCCGCATCTTTGCTTAGCTTCGCCTCCCGCTCGCGTGCCAGCAGTACGATGAGCCGCGCGGTTTCCTCGACATCCATCGCCGTGTTGTCGATCAAAACAGCGTCCGGTGCGCGCATGAGCGGGGAAACTTTGCGCTCGCTATCGCGCAGATCGCGCTGATGAATTTCTTCCAGCGCTGTCGCAACATCCACCTGCTCGCCTTTCTCGATGTGCTCTTTCGACCGCCGCTCCGCGCGCGCGTCCGGTGTTGCTTCGAGAAATATTTTCAGTTCCGCGTTGGGAAACACTACCGTCCCGATGTCGCGGCCTTCCATGACCACCCCGCCACCCGCGCCGGCACGCTGCTGCTGTGCGACCAGTATTTTGCGTACGCCGGGAACAGTAGCCACGCGCGATGCCGCCTGCGCAACTTCGTTGGTGCGAATCGATTGGGTAACATCCACGCCGTCAAGGAATACCTGATTGTGGATGCATGGGTCCTGCAGTGTGGGCGGCACGGGTCGAAGTTCAATCCGCGTGTCGCGAGCGAGAGTTTCCAATTCGTGTTCAGACGAAAGTGCAATGCCGCCGCCTTGCAGCGCGTTGAGCGCGAGCGCGCGGTACATCGCGCCGCTATCCAAATAGGTGTAGCTGAGCTTTTGCGCCACCAGGCGCGCGACGCTGCTCTTGCCCGAGCCAGCTGGTCCATCAATGGCGATAGTAAGTTTTCCCGTCATCCGCGCGGAGAGCGTTTTCTATTTTTTCCGTCGTCCATTTTTCCAATTCTAAAAGCCCATGATGTTGTAGCCACAGTCCACGTATATGGTTTCGCCTGTGATTCCAGAGCCTCCGCTGGAGAGCAAAAAAGCAGCAGTCGCGCCGACTTCCGCGGGATCGACGTTGCGCCTGAGCGGAGAGCGATCCGCGTGGGCCCTAAGCATCTCGCCAAGATTCGAAATGCCGCGCGCTGCCAGGGTCTTGATCGGCCCGGCAGAGATGGCGTTGACGCGAATTCCCTTCGGCCCCAAATCTGAAGCGAGATAACGAACACTGGCTTCGAGCGCTGCTTTTGCCACGCCCATCACGTTATAGCGCGGCACGACTTTCTCCGCGCCGAAGTACGACATGGTGACGATGCTTCCGCCTTCGATCAGCAGCGGCGCGGCAGCGCGAGCTATCGCCACCAGCGAATACACGCTGACATCATGCGCGATACGAAATCCCTCGCGCGTCGTGTTCACAAATTCCCCTTTTAATTCTTCTGCGGGAGCGAATGCCACGCTATGAACGATTCCCTGCAGCATGCCGTACTGCGACTTCAACACGTCGAACAATTTAGCGATCTGCTCGTCGGAGGAAACGTCGCACATGAAACCGGCCGCGCCCGGCAGGTCCGCAATTAGATCCTTGGCTTCCTGCTCGAGACGTTCGTTCTGGTAACAGACGGCCAGACGCCAGCCGGCCTCCTGCAATTTCTGCGCGATGGCCCAGGCGATGCTCCTCTTGTTGGCCAGGCCGAAGATAACTGCGGTCTTCTGCGAATCAGTCACATTAGCTCCTGCGAGCGGTATTCAGTTCTCAGACTTCAGCATTCCGCTAGACGGAAGGAATAGATATTTTCACAGCGTTGTGATTTTAGCAGCCTTCACTCGCCACTCGCCACTCGCCACTAGATTCTATGAAATGCTCGCTCGATTTCTTTTACCGAGTAACGGAGGACGACTGGGCGGCCATGCGGGCAACTCATTGGGCAATCAGTTTTGGCCAGCGCGCCCAGCAGCCACTCCATTTTAGTTTGATCGAGCGGCATATTGATTTTGATTGCGGCATGGCAGGCAGTCGACGCGGCAATTTTTGCCTGCAGCGTTTCGATCGAGATAGCTGCGTTTTCGCGTTCGATGCCGTCGAGAATTTCGGTCAACAGCTTTTCCGCATCACTCGAAATAATCCCGGCGGGCATGGACTGAATCGCGAAGCTGCGCGGTCCCATAGGCTCGACTTCAAAACCATTCGCGGCAAGCTCCTCGGCGATTTTTTCGTAAGTCACGATTTGCCGCGGCGACAGTTCCACCACCATCGGCATCAGCATGCGCTGCGATTCGACTTTTCCGGCACGGCGCGCTTCGAGGTGTTGTTCGAACAGCACGCGCTCGTGCGCTACATGCTGGTCCACAATCCACAGCCCCTGCCCATTCACCGCAACGATGAAGCTGGAGCTGACTTGGCCGAGCGGTTTCAGGTCGGCGATTTGATCGGGATGCGGAAGGGATGCAGGTTGATCGCCGTTTGCATCTGCAAAATTCGCCATCCAACTCGAATCGACTGAAGCTGGCTGTGCGAGTGGCGGCGCACCACCGCTAAACGACGATCCCGGTTCGAACGAAAAGCGCCGCTCCACCGGTTGCATCGGCGCCGAGGAAAGATCGAATCCGCCATCGGAGCCGACACCACTGCCAAGTCCGATTTCTTCCAGCGGCGGAATCACGGCACGGGGAATACCTGAGGTAATCGGAGCAGGCGTGATCGGCGCGAGCGAGGAACCGCTTCCAGCCCAGGATGAATTGTTCTGAGCTTGCTGCGGAGCGAGGGTTCCTGCGGCCACCGCAAAGCTGGCGATTGGCCGGGCGTTGATCAACGCCTGGCGAATCGCGCCACGCGTGGCGTCGTGAACAAATTGCGAGCGCCGGAAACGCACTTCGATCTTGGCGGGATGGACGTTGACATCCACTTCGTCGTAAGGCATTTCCAGAAAAAGAAGGGTCGCGGGAAAAATCGCGTGCGGATGAATGTTGCGATAAGCCTCGTGAATCGCATGCAAAATGAGCCGATCGCGGACTAGTCGTTTGTTCACAAAAATATAGATACCGTTGCGATTGGGACGCTGGATTTCCGGCCGCGAAGTGAATCCGGAAATGGTCAGAGTGGCTTTTTCTTCCTCCGGATCGAGCGCAGGCTCTGTGATGGTCGAGCGAAACGGTGCGGCCGCAGCGGGAATCTCCACTAGTTCATCCAGCGCCTGGCGGCCGAAGAGTTGATACACGCGGTCGGCAAGTTTCTCTGCCGGCGGGCAATCAATAATGGTTTGTGTCGGCGTGGACAAAACGAATTGCTTGTCGGGATTCGCCAGTGCATAGTGTGTAACCAGCGAAGCGATATGGCCCAACTCAGTTGTGTCAGATTTCAGGAATTTTCGACGTGCAGGAATGGAATAAAAAAGATCCGCGACGCTAAGCGTCGTCCCGGCAGGCAGTCCCGCTGGCTTCACGTTGATCAACTTCCCGTTGGCAAATTCGAGCCGCGTGCCTTCCGCTTCCGCGGCGTCGCGAGATTCAAGTAGCAGGCGCGAAACGGCGGCGATGGTCGGAAGTGCTTCACCGCGAAAACCGAGCGTCGCAATGGAGAGCAAATCGTCGGCGGATCTGAGCTTGCTGGTGGCGTGCCGTTCGAAGGCGAGGAGCGCGTCGTCGTGGGTCATGCCATGACCGTCATCAATCACACGGATCATGCGCTTGCCGCCGGATTCAATTTCCACACGAATTGTTTTTGCGCCAGCATCCAGCGCGTTTTCGAGCAGCTCCTTCACAACCGAAGCGGGCCGTTCCACGACTTCGCCAGCAGCAATTTTATTGGCAACAGCTTCCGGCAATATGCGAATGCGACTCATGCGGTCTTTACGCCTTGCTAACGTTCTTGATTGAAATTCCAAGCTGGTCAAGCTGGGCTTTGTCCACATCCGATGGCGATTCGGCCATCAAGTCTTGAGCGCGGGTGGTTTTTGCGAAAGCGATGACTTCGCGAATGGAAGTTTCGCCTGCGAGCAGCATGACCACACGGTCGATGCCGAGAGCGATGCCGCCGTGCGGTGGCGTGCCGTAGGTCAGAGCATCGAGGAAAAAGCCGAAGCGCTTGCGCAACTGCTCTTCTGTCAGGCCGAGCGCTTTGAACAGGCGCTCTTGAATATCCTGGCGATGAATTCGAATGCTGCCGGAGCCGAGTTCGTACCCATTGAGGACCAGGTCGTAGCCCTTCGAACGCACTTCCCATGGCGCGGATTCAAGTTTTTCCAGATCTTCGTCCACGATTCCGGTAAAGGGATGTTGCGCGCTAACCCAAGCTTTGTCGGCCTCGCTCCATTCGAACAAAGGAAACCCGGTAATCCAAAGAAATTTCCACTGTGTTTTATCAATCGCGCCAAGCGCTTCCCCGAGTTGCAAACGCAATTGCCCGGCGATCAGCGCGGTGGCTTCCGTGCCTTTGATTTCCTGTTTGGCGGAAACCGCGAATACCAGGTCGCCCGTTTTTGCGCCGCAGGCATCAGCAAGTTTTTTAACATTTTCCGCGCCGATTAATTTTTCAACGGTTGACGTCGAGCCTTCGGCTGCGACTTTGACAAAGTACGCGCCGCGTGCGCCGAGCGCTTTTGCTTTTTCCGTTAGCTCGTCGAGCTGCTTGCGCGAGTAACCTGCCCCGCCAGGAGCCGCGAACGCGAAGACGTTTCCTTCAATTTGCAGTTTTTGTTTTGCTTCCTCCGGGAAGCACGCGGTGACTTCGTGCAGCTCCATGCCGAAACGCAGGTCGGGCTTGTCGCTGCCGTACTTGCGAATCACGTCCTTGTAAAGCATGTGCGGAAACGGTACCGCGGCTGTGATTCCGGCGACCGCGCAAGCGCGGATCATCACCTGTTCGATAACGTGAAAAATATCTTCCTGACGCGGGAAGGACATTTCCAGGTCGAGTTGGGTAAATTCCGGCTGGCGGTCGGCGCGCAGATCTTCGTCGCGAAAACATTTGACGATCTGGAAGTAGCGGTCGAGTCCGCCAATCATCAGAATCTGCTTGAAGATTTGCGGCGACTGCGGCAGCGCGTAAAACTGGCCATGATGCACGCGGCTAGGCACGAGATAGTCGCGCGCGCCTTCGGGAGTCGAACGCGTGAGCATCGGCGTCTCGACTTCTATAAAGCCCAGCCCATCCATCGTTTTGCGAATTTCCAGAATGATTTTGTGGCGCAGCGCCAGGTTGGCATGCGGCTTGGGCCGGCGCAGATCGAGATAGCGAAAACGCAGACGCGTCTCTTCCGCTGCATTGATCTGGTCTTCAATCGGAAATGGCGGCGTCTTGGCGTTATTCAGAATATCCAGCTTCGTGGCGTTCATTTCTACTTCGCCGGTGGCCAGCTCCGGATTTGCTTTCTGCCGGCGTACAACATCGCCTTCGACCGCAACCACGAATTCGCTGCGCGCATGCTCGGCCTTGGCGTGAGCTGCGGGCTGCGTCTCCTTGTTGAAGACCACCTGGACGATTCCGGTACGGTCGCGCACGTCCAGAAACAACAAATTACCGAGGTCGCGGCGGCGCGCTACCCAGCCGAGGATGATGGCCGGTTTGCCTGCGTCGGATGCGCGGAGCGCTCCGCAGTAATGGGTGCGTTTCAGGTTACCGAGAAAGTCCAACACGATGGTGGTTCCCTTTCGATGACGCAGTTCAAAAGAAAAAGCAGATTCCTCGCTTCGCTCGGAATGACAATGGCTGAGTCCGCGTTAGCCACGAGAAGAACGCAAGAACTCGAGCAAGTCCGGCTCCGTAAACTTCTGCTGCGTGCCGTCCGCCAAAGTCTTCAACGTCCAGGAGCCTTCCGAGACTTCATTATCGCCGAGGATGAGCGCGTAGCGCGAGCCAAGCTTATCGGCGCGCTCGAGCGCTTTACCGAATTTCAGCTCGGTAGGAGGCAGCTCGACGCTGAATCCTGCGTTGCGCAAATCCTTTGCGGCGCGAATGGCCGCGGCATAGGCGTGTTCGCCCATCCATGCGATATAAACGTCGCGGCCTTGCGGCTCCGCACCCCTACCGCTTTCCTGCAGCGACAGAATCAGGCGATCTTCGCCAATCGCGAAACCAATACCTTTTGTCGGCGGGCCACCAAGCAATTCCACCAGGCCGTCGTAGCGCCCGCCGCCGCACACCGCATTCTGCGAGCCGAGACCCTCGGCGGTAATTTCAAATGTCGTGCGCATGTAGTAGTCGAGCCCTCGCACCAGCCGCCAATTTTCCTTGTAGATAACACCGCGCAGTGCCAGTTGACGTTTCACCGCAGCGTAGTGCCTTGCACACTCCACGCAAAGATGATCGGCAATGTGCGGCAGCGTAGCGATAATTGCCTGCTCATGCTCCAGCTTCGAGTCGAGCACGCGCAACGGATTGGTTTCGATGCGGCGTTGGCTGTCCGCGCCGAGCTTGTCTTTTACTTCTTCGAGGGCTGCTTTTAATATCTGGACATACGCAGGGCGACAATTGGGAGCGTTGTGGCCGATCGAGTTGATGTCAAGCTCAACGCCGCTCAGCCCGACGCGATCGAAAAACGTCATCACCATTTCGATGACTTCGGCGTCGATTGCGGGAGCGTCACTGCCACCCAGCACTTCCGCGCCAATCTGATAGAACTGCCGGTATCTTCCCTTTTGCGGACGCTCCCGCCGGAACATCGGTCCCATGTAATACAGCTTCACTGGCTGCGGGAGTTGCTGCATGTTGTGTTCAATGTAGGCGCGACAGACGGACGCGGTGGCTTCTGGACGAAGCGTTAGCACATCGCCGAGACGAAATGAGCGGAGCGCTGCCTTTAGTCCCTTGAGGTAGTCATCAAACTTACCGGCATAGAGGCTGGACGTCTCTAAAAGGTATTTTCCCGAGAGCTCTTCCATCCATTTTAGAAGATCGGGTATCGACTGGAATAGCCTCTCGTTCTCGGGCGTTTTCGGCAATTCACCTTCGTCAAATTTATCGCGCAGCTTACTCACAAGTTGGAGAACTTGTCGCACGTATGGTGGAAGTTCCAGATAATCGTCAACCTGCAGGCCGCGTTGAACTAGGGCAGAGCGGAATTGTTCAAGTTCAAGGAATCCGTGGGCCTCGAACGTGTACATCTCCTTTGAGACGATGTCAGTCTCACCGCCAACGGCGCGTGCGAATAATTCCGTCGGTTCAAAGATCGGCGGACGGATTTCGCCGAAGCCGAACGTGCCGAAGACGGCATGGGCCGTTTGTTCGACACGGTTCCAGAGCGCCGTTTCGGGTGCGAGGAGGTCGCGGGTGCCGCGGATTGCCTGGAATTTTGATTTGCTCGCCATGGCTAAGAGAAAAGCAGATTCCTCGCTTCGCTCGGAATGACAGTATGGGGTGTTGTCGCGATCACGAGTCACCTGTCACGAGTCACCAGCCACTTCTGCGCGGTAAATATTCTTGTATTCGACGTAGCGCTGAGCATAACGATCGATGGTGGCTTGATCGATGGCGGTGAGCTGGCGTCTGATTTTTCCGGGCGAGCCAACGACGAGGCTGCGCGGCGGAATCACCGTGCGCTCGGTGAGCAGAGTGCCGGCGGCGATGATGCTTCCTTCGCCGACGACTACTCCATTCAAAATCGTCGCGCGCATGCCGATCAGGCAGCGCGACTCAATGGTGCAGCCATGCAACGTCACGGAATGGCCGATGGTGATGTCATCGCCCAAAATCAGCGGATATTCGTCTTTCATCACATGTAAAATTGACCCGTCCTGAATATTCGTGCGCGATCCAATGCGGATGTAATTTACATCGCCGCGAACCACGCACAGTGGCCAGATACTCGCGTCTTCGCCAATAACCACATCTCCGATGATCACGGAAGCGGCATCGATATACGCGGAATCGGCGATAGTCGGCCGCTTACCTTTGTAGGGTCGAATGTCCGCTGTTCGTGGCAACGCTCGGCTTCTTTCTTAGTTTGGTGGCAAGCAGTTTAGTCAATTTGAACGGAAGGACCAAGCGTTGAAGACCCAAGCTCGGCAAGGCGCGACACGACGGCGCGCGCAACGCCATACAAGCTTTTCGCCGCGGCGGCGTCTTCGCCGAGCGCAGCGACTGGTTTTCCTGTGTCGCCGCCGATGCGGATGCGCGGATCAATTTCAATTTCGCCAAGCACCGGAACGCCGTAAGCATGCGCGGTCTTCGCGCCTTCGCCGTGGCCAAAAATGTCGACCGGCTTGCCGCAATGCGGGCAGGAGAACGTGCTCATGTTTTCGACGACGCCGAGGACTTCCACGTTCACCTGGCGAAACATTTCAATGGCTTTGCGTACGTCGGCGAGAGCGACAGCGGACGGTGTCGTCACAACGACCGCGCCTGAAATCGCTACGGTCTGAATCAGCGTGAGCTGCACGTCGCCGGTGCCGGGCGGCAGATCGATGATCAAATAATCCAGTTGGCCCCATTCGCAACTGCGCAAAAATTGCGTGATCACGCCGTGCAGCATCGGTCCGCGCCAGATCATCGGCTTGTCGCCGGGATTCAGCAGGCCCATGGAAATCATTTTCAGGCCGGAAATTTCGATAGGAATGATGCGACGGTCGGCGGTTGCTAGCGGTTCCTGATTAGTGCCGAGCATGATTGGCACGTTCGGGCCGTAAACGTCAGCGTCGATCAGACCAACTTTATGGCCGAGCTTCACGAGAGCCAGTGCGAGATTTACGGCGACCGTGGTTTTTCCGACTCCACCTTTGCCGCTGGCCACAGCGACGAGATTTTTTACGCCGGGGATCGGCTGGCGTTCGGGCATTTGCTGCGCTGCTGGACCTGGAGGCATTTGTCTACCTATTCTCTCCGCCGAGATGAAGAGCGATTCCTCGCTTCGCTCGGAATGACGACATACTGCTTCCAACGTGCTGCTAACGCGCGCCGCTAGGCGTTTGCTCCGTGGCACTTTTTGTATTTCTTGCCGGAGCCGCAAGGACACGGATCGTTGCGTCCAACTTTTGCTCCGGCGCGAACTGGCTTCGGCGCTTCTGCTTGATTGCCGCCTGCTTGCAGCCGCATTTCTTTTTCCTGGCGCTGCTGCTTGCGCTCCATTTCGCGCGCGAACGCTGGAAGCGGCGGCGCAGGTTCATCTGCGGCACGAGCAGCGGCGCTCGCTGCCGCGGCAAGCGGCCGCGGCGACCTGGGTCCCGCCCCTACTGGCTGCCTCGGGCCGCCGCCACCTTCTGGGGGCGTTCCACCCGGACCGGGCGCATTGCCTTCCATCTGCACCTGCACATTATAAAGATAACGAATCGTTTCGTTATCGATGCGCGCCATCATGTCTTCAAACAGGATGAACGCTTCCTTCTTGAATTCAACGAGCGGATCTTTTTGTCCGTAGCCACGCAGCCCGATGCCTTCCTTTAAATGATCGAGCGAGAGCAAGTGATCTTTCCACTGTCCATCGACAACATCCAGAATGATGCGGCGTTCGAGCCAGCGCATCAGGTCCGGTGTAAGTTGCTTCTCTTTGTCCTCGTATTTCTTGGCGACCGCTTCGGCGATGGCATCGGAAAGTTGATCGTGATTCAGTGTGGTGGGGTCCGCATCGGCCGCTTTGGCATCAATGCCGAATTCGCTGTTCACTTCGGCCAGAAATTGCGCGGTGTTCCATTGGCTGGGATGCAGCTCGCGCGCGCAGTAAGTATCCACCAGCTCGCGCGCAATATCTTCAGCGATGCCGATGACGTAATCGCGCTGATCTTTTCCTTCAAGTGCGGAGCGGCGAATCCCATAAATCGTTTCGCGCTGCTTGTTCATCACGTCGTCGTATTCCAACAAGTGTTTGCGGGCATCGAAGTTCTGTGCTTCGACGGATTTCTGCGCGGTCTCAATACGACGCGAGATCAGCTTCGATTCGATGGGCACGCCTTCGGTCATGCCGAGGCGAAACATCAGCGCTTTCACGCGTTCGCCGCCAAAAATACGCATCAAGTCATCTTCAAGGCACAAGAAAAAGCGCGAAGAGCCGGGATCGCCCTGGCGGCCGGCGCGTCCGCGAAGCTGATTATCAATACGGCGAGCTTCGTGGCGT
The DNA here is from genome assembly GCA_963732135.1 of uncultured Acidobacteriota bacterium. Classification (GTDB taxonomy): domain Bacteria; phylum Acidobacteriota; class Terriglobia; order Acidiferrales; family UBA7541; genus Acidiferrum. Next base: position 273,257 of record CAVSYC010000003.1, on the reverse strand, counting down.
TCAGTGCCCAGAATGTGCAGCCCACCGAGCGCGACCACTTCGTCATGCTCCGCTTTGCACTGCTGTGCAAACTGCTCGAAAATCGGCTTCCATTGTTCGACGGGAACTTGAAAAATTTTTCCTTCGTGCTGGAACAACACCATAGGCACGTTTGAAGGCGCCGCATCGCCATTGGGACTCTGCGTCTCCGCGGGTATCACCGCGGGCGCCTGCGAGTAAGGCATCGCCAGGCGATTCTTCAGAAAATACTCACGCGTCATTGCTTCCGGATTTCCGCCCAGCAGAATGTCGGTTCCGCGTCCGGCCATGTTGGTGGCCACAGTAACGGCGCCTTTGCGGCCCGCCTGCGCCACGATGTTTGACTCGCGCTCGTGCTGCTTGGCGTTGAGCACTTCATGCGGAACGCCAGCGCGCTTCAGGATTTCAGCGATGGTTTCCGATTTTTCGATGGAGATGGTTCCGACCAGCACCGGTTGCCCGCGTTCATGATAGTGCTTGATCCCGTGCGCGACGGTGTTGTCTTCCTGCAAAATGCCGTTGACCACCGCTTCGAACTTTTCTTTCTCGGTGCGGTAAACCACGTCAGGATTCTCGATGCGGATCAGAGTCCGATTGGTCGGAATGACCACTACGTCCAGTTTGTAAATTTTGTCGAACTCGGAAGCTTCGGTTTCCGCGGTTCCAGTCATTCCGGAAAGTTTTTTATACATACGGAAATAATTCTGGAAAGTGATAGTGGCGAGCGTCTGATTTTCGCGCTCGATCTTCACGCCTTCTTTCGCTTCCACCGCCTGATGCAAACCATCCGACCAACGCCTCCCGGGCATCTGACGTCCGGTAAATTCGTCCACGATAATGACTTCGCCGTCTTTCACCACGTAGTCCACGTCACGCTTATAAAGTGTGTGCGCACGCAGGCCCTGATAAACGTGATGGATCAACTCCATGTGCGCGGGGTCGTACATGTTGCCCAGGCCAAGCAAACGTTCGCACTTGCTGACGCCTTCTTCGGTTAACGTGGCCTGGCGATGTTTTTCGTCCAGCGTGTAATCGATTTCCTGAATCAGTTTCGGAATAATTTTGTCGATGCGGTAATACTTGTCGGTGGATTCTTCCGCGGGTCCGGAAATAATCAGTGGCGTACGCGCTTCGTCGATCAAGATCGAGTCCACTTCGTCAACAATCGCGAATTGATGACCGCGCTGTACGCAGTGCGTGAGGTCGTACTTCATGTTGTCGCGCAGGTAGTCGAAACCGTATTCGTTGTTGGTGCCATACGTGATATCCGCGCCGTAGGCCGCGCGACGCTGCGTATCGTCGAGATCGTTTACGATCACGCCAACGCTCATGCCGAGGCCGCGATAGAGGGGGCTCATCCACTCCGCGTCGCGCCGCGCCAGATAATCGTTCACGGTGACGATGTGCACGCCGCGCCCGGCCAGCGCATTCAACACCGCGGGAAGAGTCGCAACCAGCGTCTTCCCTTCTCCGGTTTTCATTTCCGCGATTTTGCCGTCGTGCAGGACCAATCCGCCGATCAATTGCACATCAAAATGCCGCATGTTCAAAAAACGGCGGCCGGCTTCGCGTGCCAAGGCAAACGCCGGCACGGTGGCGGGCTCCAGCGCCGCCTGCAGAACGTCGCGATATCCGGGCTCGGAAGCGTCCGCGTCGTTCAGGCGCGCCTGCACTTCGTCTTTCAACTTCAGAAATTCCGCTTTCAGCGCATCGTCCGACATCGCCTGCACTTCAGGCTCTCTGGCATTGATCGCCACCACGACGGGCTGAAGCTTCTTGATGTCGCGCTCGTGCTTCGTTCCAATGAACTTTGCGACGACACCGTCAACTATTTTGGCTACGTCCATGAAAGTGTTTTGCCGGTTCCTTGCGAGCTAAATGACCTGCGGTAGGCAGACTGCGACGCCCGGCGCAAATCGCACAAACCATAATTGTAGCGGTTTCGCGATAGACGTGCCAATCGAGAGATAAACCCGGGGAATTGTGTGCAAAGACGCGCCGTTGTGTGGCGGAGAGAGCGCTACTTCAAAACCGCAATGCGACCGCGGCGCCGCGTACGACTGGAAACGTTCGAAGCCTGCGGCAGCCCACCTAGTTCAAGCAGAATCTTGCGCAGCCGCGCGCGGTCTTCCAGTTCCATATCCACAAACTCGAACGCCATCGCTTGGGGACGCGCGCCGCGGACGATTGCCTGCGCCTTGATAGTTCGAACGCCCTGCGTCAGCTTCAGCGTGACCAGCGTGCCCGGCGCCAGGTGCCGTTCCCCAGCTCCGATCCCTCCGCCAAGGTTTAGCTCCGGCACACTCAGCCGGAAATTTTCGCGAAGGTTTGTAGTGGTCAGAGTCAGGTTTCGGCTCAATTTTAGTCGTGCGTAGCGGCGCTGGCGAATCACGGAACTACTCGTTTCCGGATCGATCGGCTCTAGCACCAGATCTTTTTTGTCGAATCCGGCAGCCGCGATTTTCCCCATGGCAACCATCGGGTCTATGCGCAACAGAGCCTGTGCCGCCGCCACGCGCAGTTCTGACGGATATTGCCAACGCCAAACCTGCCGCGCCTCCAGAATCGTCTGCAGCGTGGGATTCGCCGCCGATGCCCGCAAGCGCCCCAGCGCCTCAATCGCTTTCAATCGAACGTAGCCTGAAATCCCGTCGCTTGAGGCAAGATCCAGTAGTTGGGGAATCGAATCAGGCGAACCGGTCATGCTGACTTCATCCAGTGCCAGAGGCTGGATCAGCACGTCGAGCGAATCAAAGATCGCAACCAATAACTGCGCGCGTGTGTGCGGTGGAACCGACGACAATTGGCGGACACAGCGATCGTGTACCGATCGCGGCCATTGCGCCAGCCGCACCGGCAGAACCCGCGCAACCGTCTCTGGTTCCAGCTGGCCTAGAAGGCCAAGCACGTCGGCAGCTTCGTTCGCAGGAGAAGTTTGCAATATTTCCGCCAGGTGACGAATCGCTTCGGCGCCCAGCCCGTTAACAATTTCGGCGAGAAGTTCGCAATCTTCGCGAAAACCGGAATGGCCAAATCGATTGGTAATGTATTGCAACGTGGCCTTGGGCATCAGCGCCAGAATGTCCAGAAGGCCGTCGGCAATTTCGCCAGAGCGCAAACTTTCTTCCACAAACTCCGGAATGCGATCTTCCGCGCCGATTCTTGGCATCAGGCTCTGCGATGAGCCGGGCCGCTGCGCTTCAACGCTGTCCAGCGAAGCCAGCGCCTGCTGCATCGCCGGATAACAACGTTTCGAAGCCGCTTCCTGGCTCAAACGCACGAACGCGGCGCTCACCAGCGTCTGCAGCTCGGGATCGCGCTCCGCTGCCAGTTGATTGCCCACGCGGCGAATCGATTCAATCAGCGCGCTGCCGTCGCCGCTCCCGTAAAGTTCCGCCAGTTCGCTGAGACCGATCGCAGTGGTGCGGCGGGCGTCATCCGACTCCAAACCGATACACGACGCATACTTCATCAATATTTCATTGACCGTTTTCAATTCGCCGCGGCGCAACATATCTTCCAGAAACGAACGAACTTTCCGCGGAGGAACGCACCACGCCTCGTCCGAAACCATCACTTCTTTTTTGTTTTCGTCCGGCACCTGCTCCCAGAATTCTTGATCGAGCAATTCGGTATAGGACTGCACCTGCAATCCAGCATTGGCCATCTGTTCTTCTTGCGAAGTCAGAATTTTTCGCAGCCCTTCGATTTCCGTGTTCATCCGGTCCAGCAACTGCTTCACCGCATTGACGCGCAGTTCCCCTTTTTCGTAGCTGTCCAGAGCGAATCGAATCGCGACATGCTCGGCAAGCTTCAACAGCATCGGCCGATCCGGCTTTTCGTTGGGCGCTTGCGCGGCAAGACCGGAAAGGGCCTGCTGCAACGTGACTTGGCTGCGCACGGGCATTGCGGAAAGGCGCGATTGAAACGTATTCGCGTCCATCGCATTTGTGCCGTCTTTTCTGGAGCGGCCCAACTGCGCAAACAGCGTCAGCATCGAACGAACTTCTTCTTCCGCCACTGCAAACTGAGGTGAGTTGACTTCGTCGGTCGAATGCAACAAGGCCGAAGCGGTCAACCATTTTCCTGGCGCCGCCGGCTGTCCAAATGCCGCCGCGGCTCCCACTAACGCGGGAAATGCACCAGCCGGATTTTCCGCCACACCAGCCCCGGAACTGCGTGGGGAACTTTGTCCACCGTTCGAACTCGACCCTGGCGCAGAACCTGCACCCGATCCGGAACTCGGATCCCACAGATTGCTTCCTGGAAGTCCCGCACCGCCGCCAGAACCCGTTCCGCCTCCACCACCAGGAACTCCGCCTCCTCCGCCAAATCCCGGACCGCTTCCGCCGCCCGATCCGCCTGAGCCACCGCGCGAGCCCTCTGCCGCCAAAATCATCTGCAACAAACGGTTCGGATCATCCAGAAAATCCTTAAATTTATCTCCCTGCGCACCAAGCACCTTTGCAGTCAAGTTGGCGGCAATCTTGGCGCCCGCTATCGATGAGTCTTCCGCAATGTAGCGAATCTCGTTTACCCGTATTCCGTTCTCGCCCGCTAGCGCAGCCTTGAGTTGCTCGGCAAGCGACGCAGGCTTGGCGTTCCCGCTGGGAAATGCGCGCACAAAACGCGCGAAATGGCTTTGTGAGAGACTCGGCGCAAAATGGATGCTGGCAATGCCGGAAGAAGAGAGCAATTGAGCAAAGCTGCGTTCCGCCCCGGCCGCTCCAAGCGGAACTCCGTCCAACAAGATTTGCATGCCCGATGCGCCCAACAACAATCCCGATTCGCCGCTCTCATCTAGCGCCGAACGCAATTCCTTCCACGTAGTTTCAAATTGCGCAGCAGTGCGCACGTGGCCAAATTCGTACAGCCGCGCGAACTTAAGCAGAATGTTCAAGCTGCGCACAAACTGTCGCGCAGACGCTCGGGGATCAGCGCTCATTTGCTTCCCGGGTAGAGTTTGCGCTTACAAACCCTGATTCAAGCTGGTTTGTTCGCAAACCCCAACTGAAATTGACCGATGTGAAATCGGCCGGTAATTGCTAATTACTACAGTAGGATGGCCCAATGCGCCTGACAAGCCTTGCGCTGGGTTTTGTAGCCATTTCACTAATAGAGACAACGCCGTACGTCGCAATACATACCATGTGAATATGGAACGGCCTGTTGCAGGTTGCCCGACCTGTCGCGCGAGCATACAATTGCCGATGTATCGGGGTTCGGCCATGAATTTTGTTCGTAGCGCAGCACCAGCGCCCGGATGTGGCCAGCATCGCCGCTTTGAGAATTGAATGCTCTAACAATTCGGCCGCCATCGGAGAGTAGTATGCCGGAGCAACCCAGCCAGCCACCTAACGACCGGTTCAAAGCGGAGATGCCGCAAATTCCCGGCGTTTCGACGCCTACCGCCATCAAACCGGCAGGCACGGGAGCGCCTTGGCTGGTAGTGGCGGGTTTGGTCGCTGTGCTGATCGCAATATTTGTTGGTGGGAAAATTCTCTCAAAATCGCGCAGGGGCGAAGCTAGTCCCGCGCCGGTTGCTCAAATAGACGTTCCAGCCCCGGCGCCAGACCTTACGCCTTCAATGCCTGTGGCCACTGACCAAGACCCTGCGGTTGCCCTCACTTCCGAACTGAAACCCTGGAGCGCCAAGCAGTTCACTTTTCATAACCGATTGACCGGCGAAAATGTACCCGCGTTGCTCGTACGCCTGCCAACCGGCTCGGCAACACAGGCCTCCAGTTATTGGTCGTTCGCCATGAAGGCCGCCTACGGCACCTGCCAGCTCGATTATATTGACGACCTGCAAAAACTTAAGACCGACTACGGCTACCAGCAGGCCAGACATCCCATGGTTGGCAACCCCTGCAGCCGCTCAGTCTATGATCCGCTGAAGTATGCCCCACTCCCCGGAAACGTCCTGGCCCGCGGCGCCGTCGTTCAAGGCTCAGACCTTCGCCCCCCCCTGGGCATCGAAACCAAACTTCAAGGCAAGCAAATCCTCGCCGTTCGCATGGAATAGAAATTTTAAAGCTCCAATACCGGCTAAGTGTGAACGGCTCACTTATAAGAGTGCGTAAAATATTTCAAAAACCATAGTAAATTTATAAAACGATATATAACTAACATTTCCGCTCGCCTGACTCGCCGTATCTCGCAGAAAAAACAAGAGTTAATGGGTTATAAATTTGGTCTAAGATGTGCATGGATTTGCTCCAGCACGGGGTCGGTTTGTCCATTTCGTTAAATCTCAGAAGTCAATTATTTGCGGCATGAACTCGCTGCGTGAGTGCGTGTCAAGGGGAGCGTCTAAGCAATGCGTAAAGCGATTGTATCAATTCTGTTTGTACTGCTGCTTACAGCTGGATATTCGTTCGGCCAGAGACTGACTGGAGGGCTTTCCATCCAGATCACCGATCCTACGGGGAAAGCTGTCGCTGATGTAAAAGCCAGCGTTGTTAACAAAGAGCGCGCGAAAAAGGTCGAAGTGGAGAGCAATTCCGAAGGTCAGGTGATCGTGGCAGATTTACCGCCCGGCGATTACCATGTGACATTACAGCATGATGGTTTTAGTACCATCAATGCGGATTTCACGATTCGCGTAGGTCTCACGACCTCGCTGGATCTCAAGATGGAATTGGGTTCGCTTGCTTCTTCGGTGATCGTCGAAGTAGGCACCATTACTGTGGACGCGGACAAATCCACCGTGCAGGGCACGATTCAAGCGGACCAGATCGAATCGCTGCCTCTTAACGGTCGCAACTTCTTGGATCTCGCACAATTGTCTCCGGGCGTTCAGGTACTAGACGGCGGCACTTTTGATCCCACAAAGAATCAATTTGTCGGGGTTTCGGTTGGCGGACGTTCTGGGCGAAGCACGCGCATTCAGGTAGACGGCGTGGACATTACCGACGAAACTGTGGGCACTACCGTCGTAAATTTAACCAACGAATCCATTCAAGAATTCGGTATTGCGCAATCCTCTCTCGACGTAAGCACTGACCTCACCTCAACCGGCGCGGTCAACATTATCACACGCAGCGGCACCAATCAGTTCCATGGCTCCGGCTTCGGTTTCTTTCGACGGTCGGACTTCGCCGCCAACAATGGTCCGTTGAACCTACTTGATCCTCCGAAACCAGTTTTCAGCCGCGATGACTATGGTGGCCGCTTGGGCGGACCAGTGATAAAAGATAAGCTCTTCTGGGAAGTGGAATACGAAAAGCAACAGCAAGCGGGCCAAACCACTGCCAGCGAACCTTTATTCCCGGCATTCAACGGCTCCTTTGCCGTGCCTGAGAATGAACACTTGGGTGGCGGCCGGCTGGACTTCAACCTCACAAACCAGCAACACATTTTCTACCGCTACACTCACGGCGATAACATTGGCGTGACGGGATTCGGCGGTGTCGGGTTCTCAGCGTTTGCAAACAAGAACAGCACGAACGCTCATTCGGTTGGCTGGGACTACACAAAGGGCCGTCTGACGAACGCGGTGCGGTTCAGCTTTCTTAAGTTCGTGAACGGCATCGTGGATGCGAACGCTGCCGCCGGAACACCTGTTACTGTGGATCCGGCAGGCGATGCCGCGCAAATCAACATCCTCGGCTTGGGTGGCTTCGTTTACGGTCCAAACGCGAATGCTCCGCAGGCTACTTACCAGCAGAACCGCCAGATAAAATACGACGGCAGCGCAACATTCGGCCGTCACACTCTGCAGTTCGGTGTTGAGTACAACCGGATTGACGAGGCTGGCTTCGCTTCGTTCTTTGGTTTAGGGCCTCGTGTTCGTGCGATAGCTTCGCAAGGCGTTGCCGCTATTCCATTTAGTGCTGATGGCGCGAGCGACCCACTAAATTACACCTTCTCCAGCGTATTCGTGGGCAATGGCCTGGGCGCAGGCAGCGAACAACCGGCTTTGGGTTTTCCAAACGGAGGGTTTCATAATAACCGCTTTGGTGTTTATGTGCATGATACCTGGAAGGTTTCCCGCACGTTCACCCTTAACGGCGGACTACGTTACGATCGTGACGATGGCTTGACCAACCACAATCTTCCACGCTCGCCGTTGGTTAGCACCTTCGACGCTGAACTTGGCCAAACGCCGAGGAATGACAATAGCCGTCTCGGACCCCAAGCCGGATTCTCTTGGAATGTTAACGGCGACGGAAAGACTGTCATCCGCGGTGGCGGTGGCATCTACTACGAAACGAACATTTTCAACAACATTCTCTTCGATCGAACTGTGAACCTCGCACCAGGACTGGGAAACAGTACGCCGCTCCTAACCTCGGGCAATCCGTTCCTGCTCGATCCTAGAGACGGCTCTCACCTATTCGACTTTTCACAGGATTGTACCAACGCTCAACCGGGAGCCGGTCCCGCCCAGAATAGCTGTTTCGGTGCTTCACTGGGTGCCGCGACTCCATTCGCCGTGCAGGCGGAAAACATGTTTATTGCCGCCAGCGCGCAGCTCGCAGCCAACTACCCGCCTCCTGGTGTTCCGCCACAATTTAACCTGGACCGCGGCGTCATTGGTGGAGACATTCTGGATCCCCACTACAAGTCGCCTTACGGAGCACAGATTAATATCGGGGTTCAGCGGCAGCTCAAGCCGGGGTTGGTGCTCTCCGTCGACTACGTCATGAACCGCGGCGTCCATTTCAATCAGGTGGTTGAACGTAACCGTATCGGTGCGGCCGACTCTCTAAATGTTGGCGTGGCACAAAATGCGATAGCTGCTACACTTTCACAGTGCGGCGTGGTAAGCATTCAAGCCGGCATTGACGCCGACTGTCCCGGCGGCCCTAACCCCAACACAGCAATAACCGGACGTCCTCTGATTATCGACGACTTTGCTGGCAACGGCTTGGGCGCGGGCAGCGGGCTAGATGGATTCGCGTTTAGTGGTAAGAATCCGAATTTCCGCCAAGTCTTTGTCATCGAGCCTGTTGGTGTGTCCCGTTACCAAGGACTACAAGTTGCTTTGACAGGCAAAATGGGAACTTGGGGACCGTTCAAGAACGCGACGACCAACATCACCTACGCGCTATCGCGCTTCAAGTCATCTGCGGTCGACCAAGACTTTCTTTCCGCATCAATCAATAACGACATCCCGACCAGTTTCTACGGGCCTGCAGGCCAAGACCGCCTTCATCAGCTCGGCGTTTCGTTCATCACGGAATTGCCGTGGCACTTTCAATTCGCCACGTCCTCTCAATTTCGGACGAATGGAGCTTCCAGCGTTCTGCTGCCCACCGGCAGCGGTGCGGTTGACATTTTCGAATCCGACCTCAACGGAGACGGCACCACCGGCGATCCCCTGCCAGGAACGAATCGCGGTTCGTTCGGGCGGGATATCGGACCGAATGGTCTCAACAAGCTAATTAACAACTTCGATACCAATATCGCCGGGACATTAACTCCTGCGGGAGATGCCTTGGTTACCGCGGGACTCTTCACTCAAGCCCAACTCTCTGCGCTCGGCGGCGTGATTGAGTCCGCTGATCCCGCACCAACCGGCCAGAAAAACAATCCTGGCTTCTTCACAACCGACATCAGGCTCTCCTGGCACTGGAAGATTAAGGAACACCTCGAGATCGAACCGAGCGCGGATTGCTTCAACATCTGGAACAAAAACAACTTCGCCGGGCCGTTGGATTCAACCTTGTCCGACGCTCGTGGGTCGATCAACGGCACGACGGCCTTCTTCACCCGCGTTGGCGCCGGCTCTGGCTCTTTCTCGAGCGGCCAGCCTCGCGCCTTCCAGTTCGGTATTCGCGTTTCGTTTTAACGCGATCGAGCTTAACAACTTACCGGGGAGGCGGAATTCAGCCTCCCCTTTTTTTGTTTCCGGGCACCTTCTTTTCACCGAACACTTGACATCTCGCTCCGCTCGACTCAGGCTCTTCCCGTCATGAATCACACAAAAGCTTCGGCCTCCAAGCGATTTAGCCGTCGAAAACTCCTTAAGTCCACAGCAACTCTTGCCGCGCTCGCGCCAATCTCCTCGCTTGCGCAGGAGAAACACGATCACTCTCTGCCCGCCAGCTTCGACGGCCTGAAGCCCCTCGGTTCCCGCGTAAAGCCGATCACCTCAGACGAATACCTGGCTCGGCTCGCCCGCGCGCGGCAACTCCTCGCCACCCAAAAGCCGCCGCTGGATGCCCTCTTCGTCGCGCCCGGCAGCTCGCTTTTCTACTTCACAGGAGTTCATTGGTGGCCCAGCGAACGGCTGCTCGGGCTGCTGATCCCGCAAAAGGGTGAGCCGCTCGTCGTTTGTCCCGCTTTTGAAGAAGCCCGCTTCCGGGAGCAACTCCGCATCCCCGCCGAAATCCATGTCTGGCAGGAAGACGAAAGCCCGACGAAGCTGGCAGCATCGGCCTTGGCGGATCGCAGGCTGCGCACCGGCCGAATCGGCGTCGAAGAAGCGGCGATGTTCACCTTTTACGACCACATGCGGCAGGCTGCTCCAGGCTTCGAGTTCGCGTCCGCCGATCCGGTCACCATCGCTTGTCGCGGCGTCAAGTCGGCACACGAACTCGAACTGATGCGCCTGGCTTGCGAAGCGACCTGTGACGTCTATCGCGCTGTCTTTGCGTCGCTAAAGGAAGGCATGTCGCAAAGCGATGTTTCGAACCTGGTCGAAGCCGGCTACGCAAAGATGGGGCTGCGCGGCGATGCCCTGGTGCTGTTTGGCACCGCCGCAGCTCTTCCACACGGGACGGTTAAACCGCAAACTCTGCGCGAAGGCGACGTGGTGCTCATTGACGACGGCTGCAAAGTCGAAGGCTATTCCTCCGACGTCACTCGGACGGGAGTCTTCGGCAAGCCAACCGAAAAAATCCAGCGCACTTTCGAAATCGTCAGGCGAGCGCAGGACGCGGCTCTGGGCGCCGCGCGAAAGGGAAAACTCTCTGGAACCGTGGACGACGCGGCACGCGGAGTCGTCACTTCAGGCGGCTACGGACCCGACTACAAATTTTTTACGCATCGCCTGGGCCACGGCATCGGACTCGACGGCCACGAGCATCCTTATCTGGTCCGCGGCAGCAAAAACACCCTCGTGCCAGGCATGACATTTTCCAACGAGCCAGGCGTATACATCCCCGGCGAATTCGGCATACGTTGCGAGGATCTGATGGTCATCGCCGAAGACGGCCCAGCGCAACTCCTTACGCCACAATTTCAGGTGTCACTCGAAAAGCCTCTAGGCTGAAGGCTTGGCCCTGGCTAACCAGCGCCCGTCATTCCGCCTGCCCCCGCTCCTCGCGGGTAGCGGAGCGACCGAAGGTTCCGACTCGGTCGGAAGGAATCTCTCTTCGACGTATGTGAGCCCAGCCTTATACAAGCCGCGCGCAAAACTCCACCACACGCTGTTCCGCCCAAAACCGCTCGCTCCCGCTTTTCTCCGAAATAAACGCGCAATGCCCGCCGTGTTCCGGAGCCTTGAACACGATCAGCGGATTCTTTTCCACGCCGCTCGCACGCGTCGCTTCGAACGGCACGAACGGGTCGTCCTGCGCGGTAATCAGCAGCATCGGCACGCGAATTTTATCAATCACGCACTTCGCTCCCGCCGCTTCATAGTATTCCTGCGCATCGCGATAACCGAAGTGTGGCGCGGTAATCGCGTCATCGAATTGCCGCACCGTTCGAATCCGCCCAAAGCCATTCGGCGAATATCTCTGCGGAAACAGTTCGACTTTGCGCGCGTACCGCGACATCAGGCCAGCTACAAAATGCCGTTGATAAAAATAATTGTTGCGCCGCTCCAGTTCGTCGGCGCAAGCGCCAAGATTGATGGATGGGCAAACCGCGGCAACGCCGCGCAACGCTTTCGGAACCGAATCGCCGAATTCGCCCGCCATTTTTGTAACCAGATTCCCGCCCATCGAATATCCCGCAAAAAATATCCGCGAAAAGCCGTCGCCCGACGACAACTCTTCAAACACCGCGCGATAATCGCTGCTCATCCCGGAGTTATAAAGCGTCGGCGTCAAAAGTTCCGTCCCGCCGCAGTTTCGTTGATTCAGTCGAATCACGTGGAATCCGCGCTCTCCGGCTTTTTCCGCGATCCCTAGCATGTAATTCGAAGCGCTCGAACCCTCAAGCCCGTGAACCAGCACCAGCACAGGTGCATCACGATCCTTGCCCTTTTGCCAATGGCAATGGCCCAGAATTTTTGAATCGCCGTCAACTTGGAAGCATCGCTCTTCTGCCGCCGCAAGGTCGAACCGCCGCCGCAAGAACACGGCGGCAATGGTCATCATGTGCCCGTTCCTCAGCAACGGGTGCGGCCGAAATGGTTTGTCCTCCGAACTCATCTTTCCAATCTAGGCGAGCCGGGCCGCCAGAACAAGTTCACGACAACGCACCGTTCGGCGCTACTGTTAACATTCCCAAGCCAAAAAGCGTCTATTAGCTTGTACAAGGATTTTTGGTATTGGCTGGACTGAAATGGCAATCACCGCAGGCGCGCGTTCCGCGGCTTTGCAGCAGTCATCAGTGAACACTGCAGGTCGAACGGACGCCGACGACGAGGTGTTGGTTCGAGCTGCGCAAGGCGGCGATCGCGCTGCTTTCGGTCAGCTTTACCAGCGCTACGTTCGAATGGTGCACGGAATCCTTCTGGCCAGAGTTCCCGCCGCCTCCGCCGAGGATCTCGCTCACGATGTCTTTCTGCAGGCTCTGCGCAGTCTTGCGGCCATGCGCGAGGTTTCGCGCTTCGGTCCGTGGCTGGCCGCAATCGCGCGCAATCGTGCAACGGATTTCCACCGCCACGCCAAACCGAACGACTCACTCGACGATCAGGCGGGGGCGTCCGGAGCTCTGGAAAATCCGCAATGCGAAATCGCCATCGAAGACAGCATCGCGTTGCTGAACGCGGTACGCGAATTGCCAGACGTCTATCGGGAAACGCTGGTCATGCGTTTTGTGGAAGGAATGACCGGTCCGGAAATCGCGGCTCACACCGGGCTTAAACACGGTTCCGTTCGGGTGAATCTGCATCGCGGCATGCAAATGCTTCGCGAAAAATGGCAAGGCTATGCGATTCCAGCGGAAAAAGAGAAAGGCTCATGAAAAACGATTATTTATGGGACGGCTCCGGCGAGCCTGATCCTGAACTTCAGCGCATCGAAAAATCACTCGCGCGCTTTCGCTGTTCTGGCGAAACGCCCGATTTTCCCGCTGCGGACTTTTTACAGTCGCAGGCAAAGCCCTCACGTTTTGCTTTCTTCGCTGTTGGTTGGATTCCGCGATTCGCCGCCGCGACACTATTCATTGTGGCGTTGACGGCTTCTGTTTTGCTTTTGCGCCCCTCGCCGCTGCAAGTTTCGATCGCGCCGGCCTGGGACGTTGCTCGCCTTTCCGGAACGCCGCAGGTCGGAAACTTTTCTCTCGCAAACGATTCCAGCAAAGCTCAATTGAAGGTCGGCCAGCTGATGGTTACCGACAATTCCTCGCGCGCATCTTTAAACGTCGCGGAAGTCGGCGAAATTTATGTAGATCCCGGCTCGCGCGTCCGACTGATCGAGTCCGGTTCGAATCACAGCCGGCTCGCTCTTGAACTCGGCACCATCCACGCCGCGATCTGGGCGCCTCCAGGAGAATTCATTGTGGACACGCCTTCCGCCACCGCGGTGGACCTCGGTTGCGCGTACACGCTGCACGTGAACGACGACGGCTCCGGCACGCTGCGCACAACACTTGGCTGGGTCGGCTTTCACAAAGATGGCCATGATTCATTCATTCCCGCCGGCGCAATGTGCACAACACGCCCCACGCAAGGACCCGGCACTCCCTATTTTGAAGACGCTTCCGAAAAATTGCGAGGCGCATTGCACGCGTTTGATTTCGAAACCTTATCCGCAGCCGATCGGCAACAGGCGCTGCGCATTATTCTTGCGCAGGCCCGGCGCCGCGATGCTTTCACGTTATGGCATTTGTTGTTTCGTGTGAACGACGACGAGCGCCCGCTGCTTTATGGCCGCCTGGCATCACTGGTAACACCTCCGGCAAACGTAACGCGCGACGGCACTCTCGCTCTCGATCCGCAAATGATGGACGCTTGGTGGAACGCCTTCGATCTCGGCGATATTTCCGTCTGGCGTTTCTGGGAGCAGAAACAGGCACCGCCGCTTCTCAAAAAAGCCGCTCGTTAACAGTTTCGTCCTTGCTCGCGTCTTGTGGGTTGTAAGTGCGGCCAGCAAGGAGGAAACAAAATGCATCCCAAGTCGTTCCGCTCAATCCGTCTAACGCTCATAGCAATCGCAACATTTTTCGTTTATTCTAGCGCGGCAATCGCAGGGCCGCCGCTGATTTGCCACGCTTTCGATATCGGCAGCGCCAAATCGCTCCCCTGGATCAGCCATGACTGGAATCTTTCCGGCCCCGAGAATTACGACACGCATCTTCTGGCGACCGAGACACTTGCCATCCTGAACGCCAGCCAGGTTCCGTTGGTCCATATGGAAACGCTGCGCCGCGCCACGCTGTACGCGCGAAAAGATCCCGTCGCGGCAAAGCAACTCCTGCTGCAGCTCGTTGCTCGCGCCAAAAGTAGCGAAGCTTCATCCAGCCCCGACCCGTTCGCATTGTTCGACGCCGCCTATCTCACCGAAGCCTACAAACAATGGCTGCGTGAGAAAGGCAAAAATCCCGCCAGCGGCCTCGACGGTTTGCCGTGGATCAAACGCGCCATGCAACTGGATCCCGACCCGCAGATGGCGTTCGCCGCAGCGCTAGTCACTCTTCGCGGCCCTGAGGCTGATCATCGCGAGTACTCACAGCTAGCGACCGACGGCGCAAAGAATGACGAGCTGCTCCGCCGTAATCTGGCCACACACTTTCTCGGCGCACAAAGTCCGACCATGGCGGAAGTGATCCTCAAGAATGACTCCGCTAGATCAGAAACGAAGGTTGCGCGGCAATGAACCGCGAATTTGCCCGTCGCTTTTTGTTACTTCCGGGCACGCCCGTCGCCTCGCGCATTCGGCGGGCGTGTATTTTCCTTGCGGCCTTTTTTCCCTGCGCTTCTCTGAGTGTGAACGCGCAGAAAGTAACCATCGATCCCGGCCTGATCGCTCACGAATGGGGCACCTTCACTTCCGTCGCGGGCGAAACCGGCCAGGCCATCGAATGGCTTCCGCTCAATAGTCCCAGCGATTTGCCAGGCTTCGTCGAACATTTCCGCGGCACCGGATTCAAAATTGGCCTGGGCGGTACAATCCGTATGGAAACACCCGTCCTTTATTTTTATTCCACGCACGACACTACCGTGGATGTAAGCGTTTCTTTTCTCCACGGATTGATCACCGAGTGGTATCCGCACGCCACGCACATCGAACCGTCATCCTCGCTCGACAACGTAGTGCTCTTTCAACAGCAATCGAGTGGAAGCATTTCGTGGAAATCGGTAAGCGTGCAGCCTTCAGCTAGCCTGGCGTTTCCGCAGGAGGCTCAACCAAGCCACTACTACGCAGCGCGCGACGTCGCGTCATCGCCATTGCGGGTTCCCATCAAGAACGGCAACCAAGAAGAAAAATTTCTTTTCTATCGCGGCGTTTCTGTTGCTCCCGCTCCACTATCCGCTCTGGTGCTGCCCAGCGGCCAAATCGAAGCAATGAATCAGAGCGCCTCCGAAATTCCGAAGTTAATCCTCTTCGAACGTCGCGGCGAAAAAATCGGTTTTCGCGAAATCAACTCACTCCGTGAAGGAGCCATCCTCAATCCACCAGTTCTGGGTTTCTCGCAGAATGCCTCGCTCGATTCCCTGCTCCCCGATCTCGAAGCGTCTCTGATTTCCAGCGGTCTCTATCCCGAAGAAGCACACGCCATGCTCGAATCCTGGAAAGATTCCTGGTTCGAAGAAGGCTCACGCCTGATTTACATCGTCCCCAATTCTTTCGTGGAAAAAATTCTGCCCCTCTCCATCGAACCGCAACCCGCCACCATCCACCGCGTCTTCGTGGGCCGCATGGAACTCCTCACCCCCGCAACACAAAACGCCGTCGAAACCGCCGTCTCAACTCACGACGAACCTACTCTCGCAAAGTACGGCCGCTTCCTCGCCCCTTTGATCGAAATGCTTCTCCGCAAAAAACCGGAAGCGATAGATAATGTGTACTTAAACTAAGTGTTAATGGAGATTTATCATACCTATTTCGCGCAAAGTACGCTCCGAACATCGGGCTGAAAAAAGATCTGTTCTATAGCTCTCAGGACTCTTAGCCCAAATGGGTAGGTCGTTGCCCCGACATTTTTCTTGACATGCACCGGGGAAAAATTGCACAGTCCGGCATATCGATTAAGGTGTTTCGGGGCGGATAAAAGTCCAGGCTAATGGTCGGCGCATTCCCCAGCGATGCGCGTGTGTCCGTTTCAATGAAAGAACGCTCAACTACGCCCAGGACTCCGCAGCCGCTCGAACCCGATAATCCAAATCTGAAACTTTTCGAGAAGAATAGGAGATCCAGTCATGTATATCCGGGTTCTCGCGCTTTCTGTATTGGCGTTGCTGTTGTGTGTAACTCCGAGCTGGGCGCAATGCCAAACGTTCTCAGACGGCGTAACTACCATCAAGTGCCAGTTCAGTTCAACGGCAACCTCCAACACTTTCGACTTCGGGTCTGACGGGGCAATTACATTTACATTCGACACGGTGCTTGGATCCGGGTTTGAGCTCGACGTCACAGCCGTCGTAAACCCCTCCCCCTCCTCCTTTTCTTTCAGCGGGCCGGACTTCCCAGCGGGCACAGTTTGTATTCCCTACAATGGGGTCGAGGGGAATGGCGGATTCTGCGTTCGCTACGACGTTACAGGCGCCGGTGGCGGGCCGGTTCCGGTGAAAGGTGTG
Organism: uncultured Acidobacteriota bacterium; assembly: GCA_963732135.1. Lineage (GTDB taxonomy): Bacteria > Acidobacteriota > Terriglobia > Acidiferrales > UBA7541 > Acidiferrum. The sequence goes on along the minus strand of CAVSYC010000003.1, from coordinate 256,378 downwards.
AATTTCAGGGGTCTCATTACGGTTCTGCTTAACTATAGTAGTTCCCCAATCTTCGGCGGCATTCCTGCTTTCGGGCACGCTCCCGGCGACGCCACGCCTCCAGTATTTTCAGAGAACATCCTGACGTTCTATGTCGACCCTAACGCGTCTAATTGCACGAACGGCTGTGGAGTGGACCCCGGCATGGGTGGTAAGGTACCCAATATTTCGAGCTTCGAGGCTTTCAAGCTCCCTTTTACCTCCCCGGTCCCGTCCAACGGCTATACCGTTTGCAACCCTACTGGCTCTTCGGGCTTGACAGCTTCGTTTCAAAATAGCGATTCCAACAATCCGATTGTCGAGGTCTCTTTCGTTCTCGCTGCATCCGGAGGCAACTGCACGAGTGGACCTTTCCTTCGAGATAAAACCGCAACTCTTTCCGTCGGTGTTGTGGACACTGGAACCGGAAACGTGACGCCTCAGCCCCTGATCAACGGCGGAGACTCCAATAAGTTCCACTTTAACAACCAGAACGGAGCGAACGTGCAGGACATTAACACCAACGGGCTTCAGAGCGGAACCTATCAAGTTACTGTTATTTCGACCGTGTTTTCGCCGGTGAATACAACTTTCGTTATTCCATAACCTTGAAGCGATCGCGGCGAGCCGGGTTTACTACGGCTCGCCGCACACTACCTCTATCCCTACTGATGCGCTGCGATGGGCGCGGTGTCCTGTCGCTTAAGGATGGCGTCGCTGCCAGACTCCTGGCGAATTCCGTCCAAGATGCGTTTGGCCGCGACGAAATGCGGTGGTGCATCTGCCGCGCTTCCGGAAAGTTCCAGGGTATGCCCAAGCAAGTACTGGCTGCGGGCCTGCAACACTTGTAGGCCCAGTTTCTCGCTGGTAGCCTGCGCCGTTTCCAATTCCTTCTTTGCCGCTGGATACTGCCGAGTGTTAAATAGCGCATCAGCGAGAGCCAGTGTAGCTTCTGTCGAAATGTTTTTCAGCCCGACGGCGTCGGCCTCGGTAACCACCGCCTTCAGCGGAGCCACTGCCGCCTGGTAGCGCTTTTCCCCCACAACACATTTGGCGGCATTGTATTTGGAAAGCAACGCCACATCCTTCTCGACATCACGCGAACTTGCCGTTACCGCCTGCGCGAACAAATCAGATGCGGCCTTAATGTCCCCGCGATAATAAAAAGTGTCGCCCTGGAAATTGAGAATCTGGGCGACCAGCGTCTTATTCTGCAATTCCTTGGCAAGACTCATGGCCTCGGTCAGATTCTTTTGGGCTTCGTCGTAGCGTCCGACTTCGCTGAGTGAGTTTCCGTAGCCGCTTAGAATCTCGCCCATCCAGAAACTGCGGTCGTTGAGTTCGCGGAAGGTCTTGAGAGCTTCCTCTTTCGATTTCAACGCGGCGCCGTAGCGGCCCTGATACTCAAAGATTGTGCCCATACTGTAGGACTGAATGGCGGCACCGCTCTTGTCGCCGGAACTGCGAAACAATTGCAGCGCCTGCAGGTGGTAGTCCAGACTCTGGCTGTAGTCACCGGCCTTGAGCGCGGCGTCCCCGAGGTTGTGCAGGGTTTCGCCTACTTCACTCGGGACGTTGGCTTTCTTGCGCAGCTCCAGCGCGCGCTCGTAGTAGGTAAGGGCATCGCTTGGTTGACCTTTGGAGAGGTACACAAGGCCGATGTTATTTAAACAGACGGCCTGTCGATTCTCGTCGCCGATATCCCGTTGGATTTGCAGCGATTCCTTGTAGGCCTTGAGCGCCTCCTCGTAGTTGCTGCGATCTCTGTACAGCTCTCCGAAATTGATCAGCGTTACGCCAAGCCCTTTCTTGTCGCCGATCTCCCGCTGCAATTTCACCGCCTCCTGGTAACTCTTTAGCGCTTCGTCTGGCTTTCCCAGTGTGGCCTGCACGCGTGCAATATTGCTGAGCGTTAATGCGATTCCCGGCTTCTGGTTCAGGCTTCGCTTGATGCTCAACGATTCCTGATAATTGCGCATGGCCTCGTCGGGCTTGTTCAATTGTTCGTAAGCGGCGCCGATGACGTTCAAAATCGTGGCTTTGCCGTCGGCGTTCCCAGTCTGTATGGCCAGAGTCTTACCGCGGTCCAGATAATCCAGCGACGCTTGCGGATTCCCGCTCTTGATCTCCACTCTGCCCGCGGCCAGCAAAGCACCGCCATGTTTCGGGTCTCCCGTCAGAATTTTCGCAAGTTCCGGACGCGCCTTGTCGAATGCCCCCGTCGATTCGTAAAGTTCGCCCAGATGAAAATGCACGTCCGGATCCTCTGGCGAAACTTTTTCGAGGTTCTCGTAGGATTCAATCGCCTTCCGGTAATCGTTCGTCACCTGCGCATAATTCGCCTGGATCAAATACCGTTCCGGCGCCGGAAGTTTGTCGCTCAGGTCCACTGCCTTCTGCGAATATTCCTTGGCCTTATCGTCGTTTCTCAGGCTGCTGTAGGTTTGCCCCAGCCGCGAATAAGCCAGCGCGAATTGCGCGTCATCCTTTATCGAAGATTCAAATCGCTTCGCAGCTTCCAGATGATTTCCCTGCCGCGCCAGCTCCAACCCTTCGTTGTAAGTGCGCAGCGCCGGCAAGGAATTCGACGATGGGCGGAAAGTTTTGGTTTGCAGTTCCTTCAGCACGTCGGAAGAGAGGGAAAGATTCTGCTGAATCGTCTGCGCCAGTTGCGCAATGGCTGGAAGCAGCGCTTTCTCGTTGTCCGCTTCCGCTTTTAGCGGAACCGTGCGCTGATGTTTCAGGTCGCGAACCGTGGCATCAATTCGAATCTTGTCGCCAAACTTCGCGAATTGCCCCCACACCACGGTATCGGCATTGCTGAATTCCGCGATGCGCCCCATGGTCGTGGGATCGATATTGCTGCCGGAAGAAATCTGCAAGTCGGAAAGCACTTGATGCAGCCGATCGGGAGAAATCGTGCGCAGTTGCGCCGACTGCCCGACATCCGTGCTCAACATGTCCGCCAGAGTCGAGCCCAGCCAATCCAGTTTGGCGTCTCCCGAGCCGTTGCGAAACGGCAGAATCGCCAGCGATACTTGCGGACCAGCCGCGACTTTCGCCACCGGCTTTGACGTAATTTTCCCGCTGAAGAGCAACCCACCGGCGACCACCGCCACTCCCAGCGCGCCCGTAGCAATCCATTTCCATGGCACTTCGCGCGGAGATACGGGCGCGGCCGCCGGAATCGGAATTCGCATGGCGGAAGCCAACGTCGGCTGCTTCCCTTCCCACGCGTCCAGGTCCAGCAGAATTTCCTTCGCGTTCTGATAGCGCGTACTCAAGTCGCGCTCCAGGCACTTACTCACGATGTCGCTCAGCACTCTTGGAATGGATGTGTCCAACTCCGCGGCCGGAATCGCGCGCTCTTGGTTTCGCTTCAGCAAACTCGCCATTGCCGTATCCGCTTTGTACGGCATCTTCCCGGTCAGCAATTCATAAAAAATCAGTCCCAGGCTAAAAATATCTGACCGCCCGTCCAGATGCCCGCCCATCGCCTGTTCCGGCGACATGTATTCGATCGTGCCCAGCAGCGCGCCCGATTGCGTCATGCCACCGGACTCCAACGAACGTGCCAATCCAAAATCCATCACCAGGATGCGCCCCTGTTTTTCCTGCATGATATTTTGCGGTTTCAAATCGCGATGGATAATTCCAACCGCGTGGGCTGCTTCCAGCGCCAGGCACACCTGCCGCATAATCTCGACAGCGCGCTCGGGAGCCAGCTTGCCTTCGTCCAGCAACAGCTTGCGCAGGTCGCAGCCTTCCACAAACTCCATGGTGATAAATTTCACACCATCAACTTCAGACAAATCATAGATTCGAATGACGTTTCGGTGTGTCACTTGCCGTGCGGTCAGCAATTCCTGCTTGAAGCGCGCCAAAATCACGGAATTCGCAGCCATGTCAGGGCGAATCAGCTTCAACGCGACCAGGTGATCCACTTCGCGGTCCAGCGCTTTGTAAACCGTGCCCATGCCTCCTTCGCCCAGCACGTTCCAGATTTCGTAGCGGCTGCCGAGCACGTCGCCTGGCTGCAGGCGCTCTTGATTTGCAGAAATATTGGAATTGCGGGGTCTTGGGGATGGGGTGGACGGAGAAGCGTCAACAAACGTTACATCGCCAGCGGAAGGGCTCGGACCAGAAGGTGGACCGGGCGCTTTGTTGCCAATCCTTTCCTTTTCTGTTGGAAGTAGAGTCTCGCCGCTGCCGGAACTATCGCCCTTGGCGGCCGCGCGCAGACCGGCAGGTCCGCCCGCTTTGGCAACCTCGGGGCCCGCTTTCTTTGGCTCAGCGTCGTTCATACGTTACTAAACGCTTACGTAGCTGCACACCAACAGCAACTCGCGCTGGGCACGGGAGTTACCGAGTCTGGTTCAGGGAAGTATATACCGACAAGAACCTCTCGCCACACCTCCGTTTCAAACGTTCGTTCCCAGCCAGCCCTTAAGAGCCTGGGCGGCCCAAACCTGCCGCCTCTTTGCTTACGTAACCAATCGGCCGCGCTGCGCGTCCCAATCGCAGAGGGCCACTACCGTGGATCACTCCCAAGCCCAGATTCCCGATCGACATTGCTTTCCAGCGCGAAGTTTGGTTCTGCAATAGGCAGCCTTATCCATATTGTCTTCTCTGGTGTCTGCTTCCCAGGGCAATGCGCAAACACCAAAATCCCGCGGCCAACTCTTCCGTAGCTCGTCCCGTTCAATTTGTGCGATTCAATCCATCCGGTGTAGCCGTTCGCGTCAGAAATATCAGTGGCAAACCGATCGTCGGCTTGGTGTTCAACGTCGCGATTGCCGACGCCGCAGAACATTGGATTTGGCTCCATTGGTATTTTGACGTGAACAGACCGTTTCGCGAGTTCGGCTGGAACAAAGTAATCAAAGTGGATGCCGCGAAAACGCTGTCTTGGGAACGGGCGGACGTTGATTTCGAACACGGAGGCGGCGGCGCCTTCGTCTTAACCAGCGTGCTATTTGAAGATGGCACGTCTTGGGAGGAGTCGAAGGACAGCGCTTCCTGCAAATACGTTTGGTACCACAGCCACAAGAAGAATCTGGTTAAGCCAGTGCAACTGCCCTTTCGCGAATAGCTCTTCGCGATCTCATCGCGTCAACTTGACCGTGCCTGCTTCTACCTCTACACTGTTAATTCCACGGTGATTCATTTTTTCGATTCGATGAATTTTTCCTACGGCCCGGCGGCCACCCGCTGGGCTGCGCTGTTTTAGGGCGCAAGCTCGATTAGTTAAACCCAATCGCGAGGCTGGAATGATTGACGGTCCCATTCAGGAAGGTCTTACTTTTGACGATGTGCTGCTGGTGCCGGGCAAAAGCTCGGTGCTGCCCGTTGAAGTGGAGACGCGGACAAATTTCACGCGCAAGCTGAAAATCAACGTGCCCTTGGTTTCTGCGGCGATGGACACGGTTACGGAATCGCGGCTGGCGATTGCCATGGCGCGCCAGGGCGGCATCGGCCTGATTCACCGTAACATGCCCATCGACCGTCAAGCGGAAGAAGTGGACCGCGTGAAGCGCTCCGAGTCCGGAATGATTGTGGATCCAGTGACCATTTCGCCGGACATCACAGTGCGGCAGGCCCTCGAGATCATGACCAAGTACCGGATTTCCGGCCTTCCTGTAACTCGCGGAACTCGCCTGACCGGAATTCTTACCAACCGCGATTTGCGTTTTGAGAAAGATCACACGCAACTCGTGAGCGCGGTGATGACCAAGGACAATTTGGTGACGGTTGCAGTCGGCACGACCTTGGAAGAAGCGGAAAAAATTCTGCAGAAGCATCGCATCGAAAAACTTCTGGTCGTCGATCAGGATTTCAATCTGAAAGGCCTGATCACCGTAAAAGACATTCAGAAAAAACTGGAGTACCCGCGCGCTTCCAAAGACAGCCAGGGACGATTGATCACCGGAGCGGCTGTGGGCGCGACCGGAGATTTTCTGGAGCGCGCCATCGAAATGTCCAAAGCCAAAGCGGATGTACTCGCAATCGATACCGCGCATGGCCACACCACGAAAGTGATGGACGCGATCAAAACCATTCGCCAGCGTCTGCCGGAAATGCAAATCGTCGCCGGCAACGTAGCGACCTACGAAGCGGCAAGAGATTTGATCGCCCTCGAAATCGACGGCTTGAAAGTCGGTATCGGGCCGGGATCGATCTGCACTACCCGCGTGGTGACTGGCGCCGGGGTGCCGCAGCTCACTGCAATCATTGAAGCTTCTCGTGCGACGCGTGGCACCGAAGTTCCAATCATCGCCGACGGCGGCATCAAATATTCCGGCGACATCACCAAGGCTTTGGCGGCGGGAGCATCCTGCGTGATGATCGGCAGCCTTTTTGCCGGCACCGAAGAATCGCCTGGCGAAACAATTCTTTTTCAAGGCCGCACGTTCAAGGCGTATCGCGGCATGGGCTCGATCGGCGCGATGGCTGCTGGCTCGGATCGCTACAGCGTGGTGCAGGAACTGGGCGACAGCGGCAAGTCGGTGCCGGAAGGTGTAGAAGGCCGAGTCGCGTACAAAGGACCGCTCGGCGCGTTAACCGACCAACTTGTGGGCGGGCTGAAAAGCGGCATGGGCTACGTCGGCGCGCGCACCTTGCAAGAGCTCAGCGAAAAGAGCCGCTTTGTGCGAATTACCGCGGCGGGCTTGCGCGAATCGCATGTGCACGACGTGGTGATCACGCGCGAAGCTCCCAACTATCGAATGGAATAAATTGCGGGAAGGGCGCAGCAGTGCTGCGCTCCTGCTAAGAACAAATCCGGGCAATCGGTTCCGCGAAATCATTTCCCAAACTCATTTCGCGGACTTTGGAGAGCCAACACTTGTCTGAACAACCCCGGCGCAATCCGCGACCCGCGCCGCAACTGGACGAAATCCGTCAGCGCGTGCCTGCGAAAAACTTCTTGCCGCAGTGGTTGCGTTCGTGGTGGCCGGCTTTGCTCTGGGCAGGATTCATTTTTTCTCTGTCCACCGATGCGTTTTCTTCCGAGCATACTGGCGCGATTCTTTATCCGATCTTTCACTGGCTAATCCCGTCGCTCACCGCTCGGCAGTTTGAGCCGATTCATTTTTTGATCCGCAAGTCGGCGCATTTCACGGAGTATTTTATTTTCTGCGTGCTGCTGTTTCGCGGAGTTCGCGCCGGCCGTACGGGCTGGCGCTGGACCTGGGCGCTGGCTGCGTTGTCCATCGCGGCAGGCTATTCCGCGCTCGACGAAATCCATCAAGCGTTTGTGGCATCGCGCACCGCTTCGCCTTGGGACTCCCTGCTCGATTCCATCGGCGCCTTCGTCGCCACCGTGACGATATTCCTGTGGTTCCGGTTTCGCAAACCAGTTGAGTCAGCTCCGGCGACTTTCCCAGCGAAACAGGAATAGAAGACCGGGAACGGGTTGCCAGCATCTAATTTAGTTAATGTTGCGGCGACTGTGCGGCTGGAGCAGACACTTCTATGTTCATTCGTGGCTCGATTCGTCTCGGCGTTTTGATTCTGGCATTGTTGTGCGGATTTGCCATCAGGGCGCAAACAAAACCTTCCCGCGCCGAAGCTCGTCATAGCGTTGGCGGGGACAGTGTTCAAATACCTGCTGGCACCATACTTCCTGTGCGGCTAAACCGCGGCTTCTCCTCGAAAAATGCCCGGGTTGGGCAACAGCTAACGGGCCGGATCATGCAGGACGTGCCATTTCCAAATTCGGGGCCAGGTTCAGGCAAGATTCCGGAAGGCTCGAAGGTCATTGGAACGATCGTGTCAGTTTCCGCTGCCGGTAGTAGCAACGCCGCCGCGAGAATCACGCTTCGCTTTGACCAAATCGAAGTCCATGGCCGGAGAATGGCGATGGTCGCAAATCTCAGAGCGATTGCTTCGCCGTTGGAAGTGCAGTTTGCGCAGATCCCGGAAACGAGCCCAGGTTTCGGAACGCCATACTCGTGGGCGACGACAGACTTGGTCGGTGGAGGCGTGAAATATGGTGCCGGAGGGCCTGTTACTGATCAAGCCAGCCAGGTGGTTGGCAAAGGCACCTACGAAGGCGTCCTGGTTCACGTCAGAGCCGAACCCGGGTCTGGATGCCGCGGCGAGCTAGATGGAAATGACCATCTGCAAGCGCTGTGGGTGTTCTCTGCCGATGTCTGTGGAGTGTATGGCGAGACGAGATTCCGGATCGAGCACGCGGGCCGGACTGCGCCTGCTGGAGAAATCACTCTCTCCACCGAAAGCGGAAACGTGAACGTCAGAAGCGGAAGCGGCTTGTTATTAAGGGTGGCTCGGTAAGGTTGAGGGCCAAACACCCCGTGCTGCGCAAAAGAGCACAGCCAGGAATGGCTGTGCCACTGAAACAGCGGAAAAATGCACCGGTCCGCCTCCGGACGGCGCGGCAAAAATGAACGTCCACTAAAAAGAGGCGATCAATGACGCGAGGCAGCGGAAGCTGAGCGCTTTGCTGAAAGTGATGATTGCCGTCGCTTTGTGCGTGTGGCAGCGCGCTTGGACCTGATTTCGAAACGCACGCCTTCCGCTTGCTGCAAAAAAGCAACGATTTCAAATAGATTTTTGGCGGTGGGATTACCGTTCAGGCCGAACATCTGATGAAGAGTCTTTACGTGAGTCTTCGTATGCGCGGCCAGCTTGGGGAAGCCGACTGTTGCATTGATATAATCACGCAACAGCTCCTTGCCGAGCGCCACCTCGCCCGAGAGGAGGCTTTCGACAGCCTCGCTAAGGAGGCCTTTTCGGAAAGCGGCATCGCGTTTCACGCGTGCTTGTACTGTTTCTCTAAAATCTCGCGTCAAAGCCATGTTTATTCCTCTTCCTTTTCTCTTTGCGGTTTCTTACTCGACTTGTAGTCTGGCCAGCGTGCGAGCGCCAGTCCGGTGTCGCCTTGCTGGCGTTGTTTTGTGCCGCCGCCAAGAAGAATGACGATCTGCTCGCCTTCTTTCCCAAATTACAGTCGATACTCAGGGCCAAAATTGATCTTGCACTCGTTTCTGCTCCAAATCGCAGCCTGAAGTAGGGACGCCGTCCCAGGCAAAACCTTTCCGGGCTCGGGCAAAGATGCCCATTGCGATTTTGCGGCCAATTGGATTGTTGAGTCCGTATTGAAAGGACAGGTGTTAGAAGCGGAGGAGCAGAGACCCAATGGCGCGAACCGAAACTGTGTTTCGCGAACGAACATGACGGTGCGCGCAACGCTTGCCTAATCGTCCGCGTTTTCGCCCTATTGGCGCCAGCGCCTACGTACGCGTAGGAGCTGATGCGTCGCAACCTTCATCGGCAGTTGCGACACAAACTTTAGCCAGGAATGAGTTCTTGTTTTTCTTAGTGAATATGGACAAAATCTAATGACGCTGAGAAGCACTTCGGCGGCTCTCCCTTCGGGACTTCGGTTTCCTCAACACTTCTTTTTCAAATACAATAGAAACCAACCGCCCAGCCAACTTTCCAGGAGGTGCTTTTTGAACCGACTCAGGTTTCTATACCCATTTGTATCCCTTGCCATGCTGGTTGCGGCTTCCGGTTGCCAGAAACCCGCGAATCAATCCGCCGCGCCGGACAGCACGTCAAATGATTCCTCCAACGCGGCTACCAATTCGTCCGGCGGCGCAATGAATGGCTCAAATTCTTCGAAAGATTCCGGCGTTCGCGAAGCTATCGCGCCAAAGCCTCTCGTTGTCCCCGCCGAAACCGCGCTTACGGTGGTTCTGGATGAATCTCTGGGCTCCAAGACTTCTTCCACCGGGCAAAATTTCTCGGCGACGGTTTCTGCTCCCGTCGAGGTAGACGGCAGGACAGCAATTCCCAAGGGGGCTCACGTGACCGGCGTCGTTCGTGATGCGAAATCAGCGGGACGCTTCAAAGGTGGTGCGGTTTTGTCCGTCGCCCTGGAAAGCGTTACCGTCGGCGGCGCAACTTACGAACTTCATACAACGAATCGCGCGCAAGCCACTAAGGGCAAGGGCAAACGCTCGGCCGGCTTTATTGGCGGAGGCGGCGCAGCAGGCGCGTTAATTGGAGGCCTGGCTGGCGGCGGCAAAGGCGCTGCGATTGGCGCCATCGTTGGAGCGGGTGGAGGCACAGCAGGCGCCGGATTAACCGGCAATCGCGAAATCGTACTGCCCGCGGAAACTCACTTAACCTTCAAGCTTCAGGATCCCGTCGAGATCAAATCCAAGCCCTGACCAACAGGTCCATCAACTTCGAGCAGTTATATCAAGTGCGGCGGCATATTGAGTGCGGCAGACCAGCTGCGGCTTTTTCCAAAAGCCGCGTCGTGCGCGCAAAAATCGCTTCCTTATCATTCAAATCGGGCCTTAACTTCGTCCGGTATCGCTTCGCCGCGCATCCCATTCCGCGCCTGCGAATCCCGCACCGTCCATACACGCTTTTCCGAACACTCAGCCGCCAGCACTTCCCGGTTATAAAGTTTGTGCTCCACCTGAAAACTGCTGCGGCCCCATTTCACGATTCGCGTGTCAATCGTTACCGTTTCTCCGAACGCAGCCGGTGCAAAAAATTGCCCGCGCGTATCAACCATCGGAATTCCCAATAGTCCATAAGCCTTCAGCGTCTCCGCCTTCTTCAATCCCGCCTTTTCAAACAGAGCATTCGTGCAGGCATCGAAATATTCGAAAAATCGCGGATAGTACACGATCCCCGCCGGATCACAATCGCCCCACTCCACTTGTATCTCTTTCCGATTGCTCAACATGTTCTCTGCTCTCCCCGGACGATCTCGTGGAGTCTAACGTATCTCTGTCCATCCGCCGAATCCGTTTTTCTTGTCCGCGGTTCCCATTTACACTCTTGGCATGCACCTTTTGGACGGTTTCTTCCGCTCTCCCTCCGTCGAACCTCTTTTCAGCGACGCGGCTACCGTCCAATCCATCCTTGATTTCGAAGCCGCGCTCGCGCGCGCGCAGGCTCGCGGCGGAATTATCTCTGCCGTTGCTGGGGGGGCAATCAGTTCTTCCTGTCGCGTGGAGCTTTTTGATTTACCTTCCCTGGCGCAAGCTATGCCTTCTGCCGGCAATCTCGCGATTCCGCTCTTGAAACAACTCAATGCAATCGTGGGACGCAACTCTCCCGATGCATTGCGCTACGTCCACTACGGCGCCACCAGTCAGGACGCGCTTGACACCGGACTGGTTCTTCAACTCCGAGCCGCGATTCGCGTCATTGAAACTGATCTCGATTCCATCGTCGCCGCGCTTGTGGATCTTAGTGAAACACATCGCACCACGCTTCTCGTGGCTCGAACCTGGCTTCAGCACGCTCTGCCTACAACTTTCGGCTACATCACCGCCGGCTGGCTCGACGCTTTTCTCCACCATCGCCGGCGTCTCGAAGACCAACTGCAGCATTCCCTGGTCCTGCAATTTGGCGGCGCTGCTGGCACTCTGGCGGCGCTTGGCGAGCGCGGCCCGCAAGTCGCCAAGCTGCTTGCCGAAGAACTCTCGCTTCCGCTTCCCTACATTCCCTGGCACGCGCAACGCGAACGAATCGCTGCAACCGCAACCACTCTTGGATTACTTTCCGGCACCATGGCAAAAATCGCGCGCGATCTTTCTTTGTACGTGCAAACCGAAGTCGGCGAACTTTCCGAGCCGCCATCCACAGGACGCGGCGGTTCCTCGACCATGCCGCACAAACAAAACCCGGTCGCATCTGCCGCCATCCTTGCGTCTGCTTTACGCGTTCCCGCGCTTGTCAGCACGGTTCTTTCGGCAATGTCTGGCGAATATCAACGCAGCCTCGGCGCCTGGCAATCCGAATGGGAAGTGCTTCCGGAAATCGTGCGCCTGACGGCTGGTGGAACTCATCAGCTAGCGGCTCTCTTGCCGCGCCTTACCGTAAACGCGGAAAAAATGCGCGCGAATCTCGATCTCACTCACGGCTTGATCTACGCCGAGGCGGTTTCGCTCGCGCTCAGCGAAAAACTCAATCGCGCCTCCGCCCACAAACTTGTTGAATCCGCCTGCCGCCGCGCGCAATTCGAAAAATGCCATCTGCGTGCCGTTCTCTCCGAGGACCCCGACGTAACCGCAATCTTGAGTCCGGAAAGCATTGCCAGTCTCTTCGAACCGGCCAACTATCTCGGCTCGGCTGGAACATTCATAGATGCCGTTCTGGACGCTGCCCGCTCGCGTCTCCCGGAAAAACTTTCTCTCAAAGGATAAATATGCCTTTCGCCGATCTGCCTAACGTTCGCATTCACTATGCGCTTTCCGGGGACAGTTCCCTTCCCACACTCGTTCTTTGCAACTCTCTCGGCACCAATTTCTCCATCTGGGACGCTCAAGTGCCGGAGTTCGAAAAGCATTTCCGCCTTCTGCGTTATGACATGCGTGGCCACGGAGAATCCTCCGTTCCACCGCCGCCGTATTCCGTTCCGGAACTTGCTGCTGACATCTTGTCTCTCGCCGATTTTCTCGGCCTTGATCGCTTTCACTTTTGCGGACTGTCTATCGGCGGAATGATTGGCATGTCTCTGGCGCTTCAATCAGCGGCTCGCCTCAAAAAACTCGTCCTGTGCAGCACCGCTGCTAAAATCGGCACCTTCGAATCGTGGAACACACGCATTGAAATGGTTCGAACGCAAGGCATGAAGGAAATTGCCCGTGCCACGCCTCTGCGCTGGTTTACTGCGAACTTCCAGAATTCTTCGCCACAGCTGATTGCCGCTGTTGTTCGCTCCATCGAATCCCTCAATCCTGATGGCTATATCGGTGGCTGCTGTGCGGTCCGCGATTTTGACGCGCACGCCACTGTCTCTGATGTTCGCATGCCAGTTCTGGTCATTTCCGGTACTCACGATCCCGCGGCGCCGCCCTCCGATGGTCACTTCCTCGCTGACCACATTTCCGGCGCCCGCTACGCCGAATTGAACGCTTCCCACCTTTCGATTATGGAAGATCCACAACGCTTCACCAACGAAGTGATGAACTTTCTCGCCGAATAGAAATCCGTCACCGGAGGTTGCACATGGACGAACGCAAGCGTTACGACCAAGGCATAAAAACGCGCCGCGCGGTTCTCGGCGATGCGCATGTGGACCGCACCTTAAAAAATCGCACCAAATTCAATGAACCGTTTCAGGATCTGATCACCCGCTACGCCTGGGGAGAAATCTGGAGCCGCCCGGGCCTGCCGCGCAAAACACGCTGTCTGCTTACTCTGTCCATGCTCGTCGCCCTGAATCGCGAGCCGGAATTCCGCATGCACCTCAAAGCCGCACTCTCCCTCGGCGTAACGCGCGATGAGATCCAGGAAGTTTTGCTGCAGGCTGCCATTTACTGTGGCGTGCCAGCCGCCAATTCCGCCTTCCACGCCGCCGAAGAAGTTTTCGATCATCTCGATGCAAAGAAGCCCCGATAGCGGACGTCGCCAATAACCACCGTTTCTCATTTCCACAGCCTCTGAGTTAAGCTATATAGCGCCTAAATTCCTATATCCAGGCGATAAAAATTCTGTTGATTCGATTTCCGCCTTTACCGATTCCGAGGTGAGCAGCATGCCCGCCAAGCAACACTCAGCCATTCCGGCTTACCAGCGCATTCAGTCTTCCATTCGCAAGCGCATTGACGCCGGTCAGCTCCGGCCCGGCGACCCCGTCACTTCCGAGCGCGATCTCGCCAAACTTCACGAAGTCAGCCTCATGACCGCCCGTCACGCGCTCGCCTATCTCGAACGTGAAGGCATCGTCGAACGACGCCGCGGCATTGGCACCTTTGTCGCCGAACCAAAAATTCACTTTAACAAGTTGATGAGCTACACCGAACAGATGGCCGCGCGCAGTCTGGTCGCCGGATCCAAGATTCTCTTCGGCAAACTAATCGACGACGAACCCGATGTCGCAACGCGCCTGTCGCTCGCTCCCACCGAACCGATCATTAAACTCCTGCGGCTCCGCCACGCTTCCGAAGAACCCTTCGCGCTCGAGACTTGCTACGTTTCCGCGGCGCAATTTCCTGAACTTCTCTCCGCTCCGCTTCACCGCGATTCCCTCTTTGCTATACTCGAACGCGATTATGGCGTTAAGTTGGGCTATGCCGACGAGGAAATTGACGCAACTGCCGCTGATCCGCAGACTTCCGAACTCCTCGCCGTGCCCCGCCGCGAACCGCTCTTGCGTATTCGCCAGCTTATTTATTCCTCCGAGGGAAAACCTCTGATGTACGTTCTGGGAATCTATCGTTCCGACCGCCACAATTTCGTCATCCGGCGGTTCCGCTGATTCCGTTGCTCCACTACTTTCCTCGCCGAAAGGCCCTGAGATGCTGGTCGTTATAAAAAAGGATTACGAAGAGGTCAGTCGCGAAGCGGCCCGAATGGTAGCCGGAGCGGTTCGCTCAAATCCCAGAATTGTTCTGGGATTGGCCACCGGCAGCACTCCGCTCGGGCTGTACAAGGAATTAATCGCGCTTCGCCGCGCAGGCGATCTTGATTTCTCGCAAGCCACCAGTTTCAACCTCGACGAATATCTGGGATTGCCCGCTTCTCACCCGCAAAGTTTCCATTTTTTTATGAAGCACAATTTTTTTTCTCATGTGAATTTCCCGCCTGAAAATATCCACATTCCCGACGGCACCATCTCCCACGATTACGACGCCTATTGCGAGCGATACGAACAGTCCATCAAAGCAGCTGGCGGTATCGATCTCCAGATTCTTGGCATCGGTCGCAATGGCCACGTTGGCTTCAACGAACCTACCTCCAGCCTCGCTTCCCGCACCCGCTTGAAAGCGCTCAGCCGCGAAACCGTCGAAGACAATCGCCATGCTTTCGCCAACGAATTCGAAATGCCAAAATGCGCTATTACCATGGGCATTGGCAGCATTCTCGATTCCCGTCGCGTTCTCCTCCTCGCCTCCGGCCGTTCGAAAGCCGCCGCCGTTGCCAAAGCCATCGAAGGCCCCATCACTTCTTCCGTTAGTGCTTCCGCTTTGCAGCTGCATCCCGACGTAACTTTTATCATCGACGAAGAAGCGGCATACTCCTTGACTCAGCGCGATTATTACCGCCATGTTCTTGAAATGACGCAAATCTTCACGCCGGAACGTCTTTCGTAAAGGGAACGCGTGCCGCAACCATGCTGATCGCTGGCGATATCGGCGGAACAAAGTCTCACCTCGTCGCCTACGACGCTGGTTCGAACCAACTCACTGTTGTTGCGCGCAAACGCTACGCCACTCGCGACTTTTCCAGCTTTGAGAAACTTGTCGAGGAATTTTCCCGCCACGCTTCCGGTTCGAACGCCAAGGTCAAAATCGATGCCGCGGGTTTTGGCGTTCCGGGAACGGTAGTTGATGGCATGCTGCACGCTGCGCACGTGCCGTGGGTGCTTGATTCGAATTCTCTTGCCGCCAGTTTGGGTTTGCCGCGCGAGCGCGTCGTCCTGATGAACGATCTTGTTGCCACTGCGCGCGGTCTGCAAAAACTCGGACCGCAGGATCTTCTTTTTCTGAATCGTGGAGTTGATCATCCCGAAGAGAATATCGCGGTAATCGCCGCCGGAACCGGTTTAGGCGAGGCAGTGCTGTATTGGGATGGGCACGGCCACCGAGCCGCTCCCTCGGAGGGCGGATCGGCTGATTTCGCGCCACGGACCGATCGTGAAATCGCGTTTCTAACTTTCTTGAAAAAAAGGTTGTCGCGGGTTTCCTGCGAAGAACTTTTTTCCGGACGCGGCTTCCGCCCCATTCACGAATTTCTGGCGCCCGACGTCCGCCACGATTCTTTCAGCAAACCTGCCGCCGAATCGGCGCAGGAAATTACGCAAAACGCGCTAGCCGCCACTTGCCCGGTGTGCGTCGAGACTTTGGAATTTTGGACCGACGCCTTCGGTGCGGAATCGGGCAACCTTTCGCTTCGCGTTCTTGCGTACGGTGGCGTTTACCTTGCCGGCGGAATCGCCGTAAAAATTTTGCCATTGCTGCAAAAAAGCACATTCGTCCAGGCCTTCGCCGACAAAGGACCGCTTGCGCCGCTGCTCGCAAATATCCCTATCGCGGTAGTCTTGAATGAAGACGCGCCCTTGCTGGGCGCCGCGCATTCTGCGTTAACGGTACTGCGCGGAGGCAAACTCACGTAACCGCGGCAAGTCGCGCAAACGGCTTGCTTATTCCTTTTCCATCGTCAACTCATTCACGCGACGTAACTGCGGAAACATCCAGGCCCACAATCCTGTTACTACGATTGCGCCAATTCCGCCAAGAATGACGGCTGGCACGGCACCGAACCATTGGGCCGTGATTCCAGATTCAAACTGTCCCAGCTCGTTGGAAGCCCCGATGAAAATCATGTCTACTGCATTCACGCGGCCCCGCATCTCGTCCGGCGTTTTCACTTGAATCAGCGTCGCGCGCACGATCACGCTCACCATGTCCGTCGCGCCTACCAAAAACAATGCCAGCAGCGAAAGTGCAAAGCTGCGTGACACGCCGAAAATCACCGTGCACAATCCGAAGCCCGCGACACACCACAACATGGTTGCGCCCGCGCGATTCTTTAACGGGCGATGTGCGATCGCAATGGCCATGATTCCAGCGCCAACGCCCGGCGCGCTGCGCAACATTCCCAATGCCCACGGTCCGGCATTCAAGATTTCCCGCGCGTACACCGGTAGCAGCGCGACTGCGCCGCCGAGCAACACCGCGAAAAGATCCAGCGAAATCGCGCCAAGGATTAATTTTTCCCGCCAGATGTAGCGGAACCCATCGAACACGGTGGAAAGATTCGCTGCGGGCCGCGCGCGTTCTTTTTCCTGCGCCGGAAGTTGCAGGGTCAAAACGATGGCCACAGCGGCGGCAAGAACCGAGCACACGTAAACCGCAACCGGGCCGCGCGCGAACGCGTAAATGAGGCCGCCAAGAATCGGTCCCAGGATTGTCGCCGCCTGAAAAATACTGGATGCCCACGCGACCGAGCCCGCGAAATGTTCCGGTGGAACCAGATGCGGCAGCATCGCTCGGCTGACCGGGCCGTTGAAAGATCGCACTACGCCCAGCAGCACCAACACTGCGAACACCGCCGTCATGGAAACCGCGCCGCGCAAAGTAATCGCCAGCAACAACGCAAAACAAGTCGCAAAACCAACGTCGCAAAGAATCAAAATATTTCTGCGATTGAAGCGGTCGGCAACGTGACCCGAAACCAGAAAAAGCAAAATGCCCGGAAGAAACTGCGCGAGACCGACCAGTCCCAAATCCAATGGCCGCTTGGTGATTTCATACACTTGCCAGCCGACCGCGACGGCCTGCATTTCCGTGGCAACCACGATAAAAAAACGCGCCGCCTGAAATTTCAGAAAAGCGGGATAGCGGAACGCTGCGCCCGCATCTGCTGTCGTTTGCGTTGGCGTAGCTGGCCGGTTGCTCACCGGCTGATCGCTCGTCGAAGGATCACTCGCCGTAAGGAACCCAAATATTTTTCACTTGGTAAGCGTGCTGCAGATAAAAGCGGCCCTCGCCTTGTTCGGTTTTGAACAGATCCATCGCGCGGCCTTCATTGGTCCAAACCTGTTTCAGGTTCCCGGCGGAAAGCGCTTTTGCCGTGGCGCACAACTGATCGTCGCCATAGCACCACAGCGCATCAACGTCATCGTGCTCGGCAAGCACCTTCAGCAATTCCGAAGATCTGCCGGTAACGATATTCACCACGCCGCCGGGCAAGTCGCTGGTTTCCAGCACCTGATAGATATCGCCAGCAATCAGCGGATATTTTTCCGACGGAACCGCGACCGCGGTGTTGCCGGCCGAAATTAACGGAAGCACCAGGGAAAAAAATCCGAGAAGCGGCGCATCGGCGGGACAAATCACTCCTACAGTGCCCAGCGATTCGTTCATTGCGATTGAAATATTGCGAAGCGGCGGATTGTGCACTGCTCCATCAAATTTGTCCGCCCACGCAGCATACGAAAACAGACGTTCGACGCTCAACTGAACTTCACGGGCGGCTTGCTTTTTTCCCACGACAACCGCGAGGCGCTTCTGAATTTCTTCTGCACGTTGCGAAAGATTTTCCGCAATATAAAAAAGAATTTGTGCGCGATTGTGCGCGGTGGTTTTTCCCCAGCCATCGGCCTTGCGCGCTGCTTCCACCGCGTTGCGAATATCCTTGCGATTTCCGAGCGGCGCCTCGCCCAACAATTCTTTCTTTCTTCCGTACACCGCGATGCTGTATCCCGAGTCCGGCCTGGCCTGTTTCCCCCCGATATAAAGTTTCACGGTGCGGTCAATTCCACTCGTTGGATTGGCGACTTCCGCCGCGCCATTTGTGGCCGGATCGGCTGCCAACGCCGGCGCGTTTTTGAACCACGCAGGCTCCAGGTATTCGAGTAATCCTTCCCTGCCACCTTCGCGCGCGAAGCCGCTTTCGCGATAGCCGCCAAATCCGCACGCCGCGTCAAAAAGATTGGTGCTGTTCACCCACACCACGCCAGCTTTTATTTGTGCGGCGGCCTGCAGCGCCAGGTTCACGCTTTCGCTCCATACGCTTGCCGCTAGTCCATAGACTGTGTTGTTTGCCAGCTCCACGGCTTCGCGCGGAGTGCGAAACGTCATCGCGGCCAGCACCGGGCCAAAAATTTCCTGCTGCGCAACGATCGATGTCGGATGGACATTGGTTAGCAAAGTCGGTTTGTAAAACAATCCGCGCGAAGGCAAAATGGTTTCCGGCTGCCAGCACGTTGCGCCTTCGGCGATCCCCTGTTTGACGAGACTCTCTATACGTTGCAATTGCACGCGGGCAATAATCGCTCCGATATCAATCGCTTTGTCGAGCGGCGAGCCGATCCGCAGAGTGCTCATACGCACTTGCAATTTCTTGGTCAGCTTTTCAGCGACGCTTTCCTGGACAAGGAGGCGCGATCCCGCGCAGCAGACTTGTCCCTGGTTGAACCAGATGCCGTCAACCAGCCCTTCGACGGCCGAGTCGAGATCGGCGTCTTCGAAAACGATGAACGGAGATTTTCCGCCTAATTCCAGGGAAAGCTTCTTGTGTGATTGAGCTGTCGCGCGGCGGATGGCGCGACCAACTTCAGTGGAACCGGTGAAAGCAATTTTGTCGACGTCATTATTCTTAACCAACGCTTCGCCGGTTGCGCCGTCGCCAGTGACGATATTCAATACGCCAGCCGGCAGTCCGACTTCATTGCACAATTCCGCGAATGCCAGCGCGGTCAGCGGAGTGTATTCCGCCGGTTTCAATACCACGGTGTTCCCGGTAGCCAGTGCGGGAGCAATTTTCCACGCCAGCATCAGCAGCGGAAAATTCCAGGGAATAATTTGTCCGACTACGCCGCAGGCCGTGTAGCCAGCAAATTCCTGATCAAGCAGTTGCGCCCAGCCCGCGTGATGGTAAAAATGCCGCGCGACTAGCGGTATATCAATGTCACGGCTTTCCCGGATGGGCTTGCCGTTGTCCAAAGTTTCGAGAACAGCGAGGCGGCGAGAATGTTTTTGTACCTGGCGCGCCAGCGCATAGAGATATTTCGCGCGCTCGTGAGCGGAAAGTTTTTGCCAACCGCCCAGCGCAGCGCGCGCCGCTTTCACTGCGGCGTCTACGTCCGCTGCACTGCCTTGGGCAACATCCGCCAGTTTTTCTCCGGTCGAGGGGTCAGTGGTCTCGAAATATTTCCCTTCCAAGGGAGCGCGCCACTCGCCGCCGATAAAGTGTCCGAAGCGGCGCTTGCTTGCATCCAGCCACAGGAGCGATTCCTTGGCGTCTTCTGGCGCCGGGCCGTATTCCATGGTTGTGAATTTTTCGATTACGCTCATTGGTCTCGTCTCATTTACGCGATTGGATGGCGATGTTCGGCCGAGTAACGACCAGTCACATGAAACTCCAACTGGCGTTCGATGTCGGCGAGCATGCCGCTGCTGGCACCGAAGCGAAAAAGATGCGGCGCCAACCAGGCATCGCCTAGCTCTTCCTTTATCAATGCCAGCCATTCCAAGGATTGTTTTGCGGTACGAATTCCGCCGGCCGGTTTGAAGCCGACCGCCATGCCGGTTTCTTCCGCGTATTCGCGAATCGCGCGCGTCATCACCAATCCGACCGGCAGCGTGGCATTCACGGTTTCTTTGCCGGTGGAAGTCTTAATGAAATCTGCGCCCGCCATCATGGCCACCATGCTGGCTTTGGCCACGTTGCGCAGAGTCAGCAAATCGCCCGTTCCCAAAATCACTTTCAAATGCGCCGGCCCGCAAGCATCCTTGAAGGCCAGGATTTCGTCGTACAGTTTCTGCCATTCGCCGCCGAAGACACGCGCACGCGTAATCACTACATCGATTTCCTGCGCGCCAGCTGCGACGGACCTGTGAATTTCCGCGATGCGTTCCGGTAACGGCGAAAGCCCCGCTGGAAATCCCGTCGAGACTGCCGCCACTGGAATTCCGCTGCCTTCGAGAGCGCGCACTGCAGGTTCCACGAACAGATGATAAATACACACCGCGCCAACGTGAATTTTCAGGTCGGCGATTTTCAACTTTTCGATCAGCTCATCTTGTACGGGCTGACGGGCTTTGGCGCACAATCGCCTGACTCGCTCGTCGGTATCGTCGCCCGATAGCGTAGTTAAATCCATGCAGGTGATGGCGCGAAGCAGCCAAGCTAACTGCCAGTCTTTCTTCACGGTCCGCCGGGTAACCAGAGTGGCGGCGCGGCGTTCGACCGCGCTGGTGTTTACGCGCACAGATTCAACCCATTCGAGGTTGAGAGAGGTGCCGCGATTGACCTGGAGTGGGCGACCAGAGAGAACGGCGATGGCCCGCGAGTCAGAGGCCGATTGAGCGTTGACCGAGGCGCCCGAAGATCGCGCGCTCGCACTGGGATTGGAGGTGATGCTACGCGGCGGATTGTCAGAGGCCATGGGGAAGCTCCGAAGGCGAAAATGAGACAAGAAATGAGGATAGCACCGTAGGGACGTCGAGGCGAGGAATGCCGGACTTCAAGTAAGACTCTGAAGCCCGGGAAGCGGGCGGGGGCATACCCCGGGGTACTTTTGCTATGCGTGGCAAATAAAGGACCGATAGGTTTAAGAGTGAAAAAGAGTGAGAAAAAGTGAAGGAGCCGAACTGAAAAGACTTAGCTTCCGCTCTTTGCAAGTAAATTGGGTCACAAGAGTGAAAAGAGCGGGAGGAAAGAGGATGAATGCCTGATACACGACTAAAAATTAACAATAGTTGCTGAAAATCAAGCGAAATCGAGCGGACCGGTGAAGTTCGCCAGAACGGGCGACTAGAGTTGCTCACGAACCGGAGTAAAGGAGGAAAGGCGCCCAATAAAATGGCCTGCGGTTGTTTCCTGCGGAATGAAGCAGGGTGAGTTTGGCATTGCGCAACGCAGTGGCGGGATCCTGGCCAGCGTGAATTCCTTTGTACAGTTCGTCCATCAATTGCGGAGTGGAAGCATTGCTGACTTCCCATAGCCCAGCGATGACGTTGTGAGCCCCGGCGCGGAGAAACGCCCAGGAAAGGCCGACCAGGCCTTCACCGGCGTAGGATTTCGTCCCGGCACCGTTGCATGCGGAAATGGTGACCAGATAAGCGGTCAAAGGATGCTTCAGCACGTCGCGCGCATAGAGTTTGTAGGAGTCGCCATCGGGCGAAAGGATGACGGCGGATTCGAGCGGGCGCAAACGGCTGGCCGTGCCGTGCGTCGCGAAGTGCAGATAGGCGAATTTTTCCGGCTGGCTAGCGAAGAAACGGGTCGCCGTGGCGTTCGCGCCGGTTAGTTCAAGCCGTGCGGCTGGTTCGAAATAATTTTCCAGCAAGGCAATTTCTTTTCCCGCTTGAGGAAGCGGCGGAAAATCCGAATTGGCAGCCAGCGCATCGCCGACCATGAGTACGCGCGCGGCTTTGGGCGCGCCCGCTGCCGAAATACGGGAAAGCAAGGCCAGAGAGTTCGCGGTGACAACGGTGACATCTTCAATCCAGTAATGCGGCTGACCCTGCGGGTTCTCGGCAGGCGCAATCAGCGTCTCGAAATTGAGTGAGTTCAAACCACCGTCTGGAAAAATAATCACGCGCGAATTTTTAGGAATGAATTTTGCGGCAGGAGCAATCAGTAATGAATAAAGTTTCTTGCCGTCTGCGTTCCCGGCCTGCAACGGATCGCGAGGATCAAGAAATGATTGTCGGTAGGACTTCACCAGCGCGTCGATCTCAGCGCTGGCGGGCAGAACGATGGCGGAAATGCCGGTTGGAGCAATGACCCAGAGATAGGAACGGCTTTCGCCTGACCAGTAATAAAGCAACGTTGCGCGCAAGCGGCGCGCGATGGCTTGCGGCGCCAAAGCGGAAGCCCGCGATGAGTTTTCCCGGGGGCCGGAAGCAAGTCCATGTTCCAGCGTTTGCGCGCGGCTCAAATCAGCAATTCTCAGCGCATCCAGCTGGCGGTTACGATCCATCAAAAAGTTTACGTAGGCACCGTAGAAGCGAATGGCATTCGACAAAAACGAGAGCTGAAAGTCTTCATGCTGCAGCGCATCGCGTGCTTTGGAAATGGCCTGAATCGAGGACCGAAAAGCATTTTCCGCGAGGACCAGCTTGCCTTGGGCGGCGTAAACCTGAGCCAGGCCGGCTTGCGCCTGCCAGCGTATGGAAGTGGGCGCTTGCGAATCCCGAATAACGGCAGAATAAATTCTCTCCGCGGTGGCGGAATCTTGTGTGCCGGCGGCGAGCTGCGCCTTTACAAGTTCAGTATAAGACGCACGCGGATGATATGGACTGGTACCCTCGAGAGCCGCAGCTTCTGTAAGATACTTACCGGCCTCGGCAAACTGCTGTTTAGCCAGAGAAACAGTCGCCAAAAGTTGCAGGCATTCGATGGTCGAACTGTCATCTTTCAGCTGCCGGGTTAGCGCAAGCGCGTTGCTCGATGAAGTCTCGGCAGCGGCGTAATTGCCCATATCGAAATACACCGCTGCCGCGCTATTGAGCCAGTACACACGATCCGCCACCAAGCCAGCCTTCTGGGAAATATTTTCGGCGTCCTGGAATTCCGCAAGGGCGCTGTCGAGATCTCCCATCTCGTGATAGCTCCAGCCGGTGTTGCCTTCAATCCTGGCGACCGAACTCATGGCGCCAAAGGAGCGAGCCAGCTCGAGCGCTTGTTTGTTGGCTTCGATGGCCTGGTCATAGAGTTCCTGCCGGGTAAACGCAAAGCCCAGACTGCCCAATGCGGCAGCTTCCAGAAACCGGTCGTTTTGCTGACGCGCCAACTGCAGGGCATTTCGATAAAGCACGCTAGCATCCGCGGCGTTTCCACTGTGAAAAGCCACAGTGCCCCTGCGCAGCGCACACTCGCCAAGCAAATTGGGATATTTGGAGCGAGCCAGAGATTCGGCGTCTGCAAGAAATTTTTCGGCTTCTGCAAAACGTGCAATGCGGGCGCAAGCGGCAGCCTGACTGAGTTTCTGCCATACAGCAATATCGCTGGTGGTAAATTGAGGTGGCAAGGAACGATCAAGAAAGGCTAGAGACTCCTGGTACAAGCCCTGCCGCATCAGAATCTCGCCCTTTAAGGACCAGAAGCGCCAGTGCCATTCCGAGTGTTCATCGGGTGCACGGTGCAGGGCGCTTTCGACCTGGTGCATGGCGGCATCCAATTCGCCGCGATTGACGTGCAGCCAGATTTCGCTTTGCAAGGCACTGTAGGACGGACGAGTTCTTCCGCAGCCGTCTGGACCTACGATATTGAACAGGACTAGGGCAAAGACTATGGCCAAGAACGGCCGTTGGTGGTGGCGGCTCCGACGGTACCACCGCCGCTGACAGCTGAACCAAGTTCGAGGCGAATCATAGTTAATGTTCTCTGGCCATGCACGATCATCACTTCGCCCAGAAAAATTTTGCCAAAGCCGTGAACGTAGAAGGAGTGTCCATCGCGCGTGACGCATGGACAAATAGTGTTCATTTCTTTGACGAGAGAACAAACGAACGCTCCGTTCGGGCCTTGCGGTTGCAATTCGCGACCGGTATGAAAAGGATCCGAAGCTATTTTGCGGAAACCGGCGTTATTTTCAAAGGCTTTCTGCGCTTCTTTGAAGGTGCGGATATTTTCGAAAAGCTCGCAGTCGAGTTCCACTTTTATGTCGCAACCGGCAATTTTCAGGTTTTCAAATTTGCTGCCGACCATGGTAACGAAGCCTTCGGGTTCGCCTGCGGGATGTTTTGAGTACAGACGGGCCACGACGCGGTCAGCGGTAAGGACGTCCATGATGTTCAGACCTTCGACTGTGGCCGTGACCAGCGTGTTGTTGCTGTTGTCGTCCACTTGAAGCCCGCCGGAGACATGGGTGTAGGCCTTCTTAAACGAAACAAACTCGCGAAACTGAAAATTCTCAACGCGGGAATTTCCGTGCCCGCCGATGACCGGCAAGGAAGAGGCCGCTTGCACATCGATCAGATGGTCGAAGGGGCGAGTGAAACGACCGCTAAAGGCGTGAGCGCAGGCATGATAGTGAAACGTCGAAACAACGGATTCTGATTTCATGGGACGATTCTCCTGAACGCAGAATGACTAATGCTGCAAAAGCTCGCCGGGAAAATCAATAGTAAAGTGTATACGTGCTAACTCCGTTGGCTTCGGCTGGCCGATGATAACGAGGGTGTATTCGCCGGATTTTCTTTCCGGGTTAATGACCAGAACCTGCGTTTTCCGCGCTTGGGCAGAATCCAGCGAGCTGGTGAGAATCGTTTTGCCCGACGGATCCTGAACACTGACTTCGTAGTTCGAGATTTCGGGGTCAACGGGAATGTCTACGTACAATCCGAACGGTTGATTAGGTTGAGCCGCGAACGCCGACACCGTTTCGCCACGGGTGTTTGCGGAAATTAAGGAAAACATCGGAAGTACGCGGGGAGCCTGCGATTGTTGCAATCGCGGGATTAGGACGAGATTCTGGTACCCGACGAAGAGCAGCAAGCCCACCAGGACTGGAACCGCGAAGGCCGGGCGCAACCATCGTGACCAGCCGCTAGGCTCTTGAAGCACGCTCGCCGGAGCTGTGAGATCGGGCGTCTTCGCAAAAATGTGCTGGCTCGCGCCGATAAGTTCCGCGGCCATGCGCAATTGCGTGGCGCACTCGGCGCACGAGAAATAGTGTTCTTCGTAGGCATCGCGTAGTTCGGGCGAAAGCTCGCCCAGCAGGTATTTTTCGCAGGCTTGTGATCTCACTGCCAAATCGTGATCCATCGGGTTTCGATCCATGTCGCTAAGTAGTGTCAAATTGAGCCGATTCGTTTCTTACTGCCGGCGAAAGCATCTATCACATTGATTTTAAGCAACTTACTGTTGCATTGCCCCGCGAAACTTTTCCTTGGCGCGGTACAGCAGCACGCGAAGATAGTCCCGGCCAACGCCAAATTGCTTGCAGACGTCGTCCTTGTCCATGTCTTCGAGGAACACGGCGCGAAGAATGATCTGGTCGCGACCGGGCAACTGCGACAACACTCTGCGAACAGTTTTTCGAGTTTCTTCTGAAATTGCCAAGTTCTCCAGATTCAAGGCCTTATCGGGCAATTCCAAATGATCCGGTTCCAAGGGGACGTTCTTTGAGCCTGACCGGTAATGCTCCGACAGCACGTGATTGCAAACTGAGTTCACGAAGGAGCCGAGCCGGTCGCCTTGCCGGATGCCGCCCTCAGAACGCAAGGAGCGAATCACCCGAGTGAAAGTTTCTTGCTTCAAATCATCCACGACTTCGGGAGAAAGATAGCGCGCGCGGAGCTTTATTTGAATTAACTTAGAAAAATAGCCGACAAAATGACTTTCCGTGGAAGGATCACCCTCCCGGAGCCGACCCACGTAGGCTTCGTCAAACGCGAAAAAGTCCAACACTTCCCCCGAAGTGTGGAGAGTATAGCTGCGGCAGGGTAGCGGAGCAATGTGTCAAGAGTCGGAAGGCAAGGCTGGGTCCAGGCAGTGGATTATCTTCCCGAGATGAAACGGTTGCCCGGTTCGAATCACTACTGGGCATAGGAATCCTGCAGGTCGGGAAACCTACACGCCGGGACCACGACAAACGTTCCCCAGGCGTGCCCCCTGAAGCGGCGTCCGGCGCTGAGCCTTAGAGTTCAGCGCCGGGCGCTGAATTTCGAATTGTCAACAGAGGATGGTGGAGAACTTGTACCTGCACCGAGAGCTGCGGCGGCAGATGACTTCCAGATCGAAGCGTCTTTCGGAGGAAACGGCTTCCGAAGGAACGATTGAGCAAACCGCAGCTGGCGTTATCACCCTGCGAGTGGACTTTGTGAGTAAACCCGGCAGCAGGCGCGAAATTGCGGCCGAGGTGGGAGATCTTCTGGCAGAAGCTGGCCTACATCAGAAGGGGCTGACAGCAAGCATGCTGCTGGTTTCGGATCGCGAGGCGCGGCTGGTGACATTGTTGACGCTCTGGGACGCCGAACGGTTTAACCGCTCGCGCGAGCGGCTTACGGCTTGGACGCTGAAACTCGTGGCGCAATTCGCGGACGGCTCGTTACGCTCGTCTACGAGCGTCGCACATTTCCTGCTGCCAAAAGAATCCACGAAACTTACGCTTTCCGACCTTCGGCCGGCTGAGATCGCCGAACTGGTGGAGATTGTGACAGCGGGATGATGCCGGCTCGAAAGCAGGAAATTGTGATGGTGGGGAAACAATCCACGGGTCCCAGGGGGAAAACAGTTCAATGCGTAATCCGGAATCTTGTCATCGGAGCGGTTGCTCGCGGCCTGTCACTACTACCTTTCGCCAGGAAGCTCTTTGTCTCGACCATTTTTGCAGCCGCAGTTACGAAATCCTGCATGCATTAGACAAACGCAATCAACTGAATCCGAGTTCGCAGACTACGACGGCCGAACAGCTGCAAATTGCGGACGAGTGCGCGCGCAGGACGCTCGATATTTGCATGAGCAAAATGCTGCTGAACAACCTGGACCGCGCGCGTTTGCTGGATATTCTGCTGTGGTGCGGCGACGTCGTGAGTTCCAGAAACGTCGCCGCACTCCCTGCGGAACTGCCAGGGCGTTACGAGGAAAGACCTCATCCGCGCGGACAGGAATCGAAAGGCGCGCCAGGAAGCACTGCAACCCAAAGCACATTACCGAGCCGTGCCACGGGAGACTGACCTGCCAGACGGGTCAAATAGAGCTGACGACCTTTCGCTTCTTCGTCGCCCGTGCAAAAACCTGAATAATCGGTGGCAAGACTTACAAGGCGAGCGAAGAAACGACAGACTGCCCCCTGCACGCTGTGTTCATAAAGTTAACAAAACAAGCGATTTGGACTTTCTGTGTCCTTGGTACTACGGATGCATATATATGAACACGTCGCAAGGGGCAGTTATAGTACCGCTAGAAGTTTAAAGCGACGCTTATCCTGACTGGCTTTTCGTCCTTGGCATGTGATGTAAGGCGAGCAAAGCAGAGCATTCTTGGGCCTCTGTTGTCAGGTAAGGGTGTAGGCAGTCGTTGCGGAGAAATAAGCGCAACGTAATTTTCAAAGGTGAATTTCCAGGGACAGACAGTTGGAGTCACAAATAGCCAATCCGGTGCCACGCTGGAAAGATCGCCTCGCCGCGCTGCGCAATACTTTGCCGATTTTTCGAATGGTCTGGGAAGCATCGCCGCGCATCGTGATGACGAATATCGGCGTGCGCTTAATTGTTTCTTTGCTTCCGCTGGCGATGCTGGCGGTTACCAAAGTCATCATCGACTCGATCTACCGCTACACCGCGAACCACACCGCTTTGCCAAGCTATTTTTGGTGGCTGGTGGTATTCGAATTCGCGCTGGCTTGCATTTCGACAATCCTGGTTCGCGTAACGGATTATTGCGATACGGTGCTGGCCGACAAGTACGCGAAGTACGTCAGCGTGCGCATCATGCAGCACGCTTCGCGTCTGGATCTCACTACCTACGAGGATCCAACATTTCAAGACAAGCTGGAGCGCGCCCGGGTGCAAGGCACTGACAGGGTGCTGATGATCCAAGCTGCCGGCCGATTGATTCAGCAGGTCGTAACGACCGCCAGCTTGGCGTTCAGCATCTGCCTTTTTTCGCCGTGGCTTCTTGCGGCGCTGATCGTGTGCGTAGTGCCTGCGTTCCTGGGCGAAACACACTTTGCGTTCCTTGGTTATTCATTGAGCTTTGCGCAAACCCCCGCGCGGCGTGAAATGGAATATTTGCGGGTGCTCGGCGGCAGTAAGGAAAGCGCAAAGGAACTGAAGCTCTTTGGCATCGGTCCGTATCTGGTGGAGCGGTTCACAAATCTGGCCATGCGGCTGCACGGCGAGACGGCGCAGCTTGCCCGCAAGCGACTGTTGATCGGTTCGCTTCTAACGCTGCTCGGCACGCTGGGCTACTACGGCACGTATGCGTATGTGATTTACCAGACCGTTGCAGGCGTTCTCACGATCGGTATGTTGACGTTTCTGGCGGGCGCGATCGCCGGCGCCAGTTCGAACATTCAACTCGTGTTTTCAACATTTTCGACCATCGCGGATCAGGCGCTGTTTGTCGGCGATCTGTTGGATTTCTTTGCGGTGAAGCCGGTGGTTCAGTCGAATCCTGGGGCCATCAAGGTACCGCGACCGATTCGCCAGGGATTCGAATTTCGCAATGTCTCCTTCGCGTACCCGAATGGACGCGAGGTGCTGAGCGGCGTGAGCTTTAAGTTGCCACCGGGCGAGCGCATCGCGCTGGTCGGAGAAAATGGCCAGGGAAAAACCACCATCGTCAAACTTCTGACCCGCCTGTACGACCCTACCGCCGGTCAGATTTTGCTGGATGGCAAAGATTTGCGCAGCTACGACCTGGATGATTTGTGGAGCGAAATCGGCGTGATTTTCCAGGACTTCATGCGCTACGACCTGACGGCTTCGGAAAACATCGCCATGGGCCGCATCGAGGAGCGAGACAACATCTTTCGCATCCGCTCCGCCGCGCAAAAGAGTCTGGCGGAGGACGTCATCCGCAAACTGCCGAAGGGGTATGTGCAGCAGTTGGGAACGCGATTCGACGGCGGCACCGATCTTTCCGGCGGCGAATGGCAAAAGCTGGCGCTGGCTCGCGCGTATCTGCGCGAGGCGCAGGTGCTGGTGCTGGACGAGCCGACTGCGTCCCTGGACGCCCGGTCCGAGCACGAAGTCTTTGAACGCTTCGCCGAACTGACGAAGGGAAAAATGGCCATGCTGATTTCTCACCGCTTTTCGACGGTGCGCATGGCGGACAGAATTTTTGTATTGCAGGGCGGCAGAATCGCCGAAGAAGGCCCGCATGACCAGCTGATGCGGGACGGCGGGCGTTACGCGGAGATGTTCGAATTGCAAGCTGCGAGTTACCGGTAGTCTGGGGGAAAGACGGTCATGGCGACCAATGTTGATTTGATATTGAATCTGCGCAGCGCCCGCGAATGGAACAGCCGCTTGGAAGAAGCGGATGAAATAGCGCTGTGGAAAAATTCCGCGGGCGCTGAAGAAACCTGCTTGCGCAAAGAGCGCATCCTTGCCGCGGCACACGCTGAGGGCTTGCAAGCGCACGAAAATTCTCGCCGTACGATCACCTCCCCGCTTCGCGAAGATCTGGCGCTACAGGAAGCATTGATCGCTCGCGCGGTTCAGTTCCTGCAACGCAGACAGGCCTCGGGCGCATTTTTGGAGCACGATTGGCGAGCTCTTATTTCAAATACGAAAATTCTGGAAGAAAGCATTGCCGAAAGCCGTGCAGCGTTGAAGTTGGCAAGCGAACTTCCGGTGGTTGCGAATGGAAGCAGCGAAGGCCGCCAACGTGTCCGTGTTGTCGCCGAGCGCTATTTGAAAGCTGCGCGATTCCTCTTTGATCGCGCGGAATTTACAGCGTATCTGGCAGCCTTGCAAGAGGATATCGAGCTGACCAACGCGGAAATCACCGCGCTGAAAGGCTTTTTGAATCAAGTCCTGCTGGAACAAGTGGCCGCGCACGCGCGAAAACTGGCCATGCCGGGGCGAACTTCCGCGTCTGCGAAAAACGAATCCGATCCGGCGCCAACTCTGCCGGCGCTGATCGCGAGTCTGCGCACGCTCGGATTGACGGATTGGGACAAGCTTTTTGTCGAAGCAAGTTTGTGCGAGCAGGCCCTGACTGCGGACCCTGCGATCGCCTACGAAAAAATGGAAAAGGCCGCCAAATCCGATTATCGCGCGACGATTGCAGAGTTGGCGAAGAAATCCCATGAAAGTGAAGCCGAAGTCGCTCGGCGCGCGGTGAAATTGGCGGACCAGCCGAACCGCGGAAATAACGTTCGCGCCAACGAGCGGCGCGCTCATGTGGGTTTTTATTTGCAAGCCGAAGGCCGGCAAGAACTGGAGCAGGCGCTCGGAATCAAAGACTCCTGGCTGGTGAGATTCGGTAAATTTCTGAAGCGCTGGCCGGACGGCTTGTACGTGATTGGAATTGAATTGTTGATGGTAGCGCTGCTGACTGCCGTCGTGGTTGGAGCCGAAGTTAACGTGCCGATTTTCCTGGTGGTGGCGTTGTTTCTGCTGCCGGCCGCCGAAAGCGCTGTGGCCATCGCCAATCAACTGGTTGCGATGTTCGTGAAGCCGCGCGCGTTGCCCAAAATGGACTATTCCGAGGGAATTCCCGCGCGGAGCAAAACACTGGTGGTTGTTCCCACGCTGTTAATGAGCCGCGTACAAATGGAACGCGCGGTTCGCGACCTGGAAATCCGTTTCCTGGGAAATCGCGACAGCAATCTTCATTTTGCATTGCTCACCGATCCACCTGACGCACCCACGCAGTTTGATAAACGGGATGAGCTGGCTCCAGAATGCGCGATGCTGATCGAAGAGCTGAATCGCCGGTATGCGTCCGAGGGGAAAGGCACATTCTTTCTGTTTCACCGCGATCGCAGTTTCAACTCCAGCGAAAAAGTATGGATGGGCTGGGAGCGAAAACGCGGCAAGCTGCTGGATCTGAATAATCTGCTGCTGGGAAGAAATAACAGGTTTTCGACGGTTGCCGGCGATCAGAGCCAGTTGCGCGGAATAAAATATGTGATCACTCTCGATGCGGATACGCAATTGCCGAGGGATTGCGGGCGGAAGCTGGCGGGAGCGATCGCGCACCCGCTGCAGCGAGCGGTGGTGCATCCAGTTTCAAATGTGGTGGTGGAAGGTTACGGAATTTTGCAGCCGCGTGTCGGTGTGAGCGTTCATTCCGCCAATCGTTCGCGGCTGGCTGCACTGTTTTCCGGCGATTCGAGCTTCGACGTGTACACGCGCGCCGTCTCCGACGTTTACCAGGATCTTTTCGGCGAAGGAAGCTTTACGGGCAAAGGAATTTACGAGGTCGAAATTTTCCAGCAAGTGGTCGAACGGCGATTCCCGTCCAACGCTATCCTGAGCCATGACATGATCGAAGGCGCATACGCTCGCGCCGGACTGCTCTCCGACGTCGAGGTGATCGACGATTATCCTTCGCGTATTGCCGCGTACAGCAGGCGCAAACATCGCTGGGTTCGCGGAGACTGGCAGATCCTTTTCTGGCTGTTCCCCCGCGTACCGGATTATTCCGGAAATGTGGTGCACAACCCGATCAACCTGATTTCGCGCTGGAAAATCCTGGACAATCTTCGCCGCAGCTTGACGGAAATTTCGATGCTAGCGATCCTGATCAGCGGATGGGTGTTTCTGCCCGGCAAAGCGCTCTATTGGACCCTGGCGACTCTGGGTATGTTCGTGCTTCCCAGCTATTTGCAATCCGCGATGACGTTTCTGCGCAGCGGCGGCGGCAAATTTACCGCGCGCTTCTGGAAAGAATGGTTCTCCGATTTCGCCGCGGCCAACGCGCATCTGCTGATGCGGTTGGTGTGCCTGCCGCAACAGAGTATGGTGACGCTGGACGCGATCATCCGCGCCGGCGTTCGCATGGCCGTAACGCGCCATAAGCTTCTTGAATGGGAAACCGCGGCCGAAGCGGAATCGAACGGCAAGAAGACCAGCCCCGTCGATCTATATTTGAAACTGACGCCATGGCTTGCGATTGTGGGCGGCGTGCTGCTGGCATGGAAGCGGCCGGAATCTTTTGTGGTGGCCTGGCCGTTACTCTTCCTTTGGGGCGCATCGGAAGCATTTTCCAACTGGCTCGATCAACCATTGCCGGAAGACGGTCTGCGTATCGGGCCGCGCGACGAGGCGTTGCTACGAAGCTCCGCACTGCGCACCTGGAGATTCTTCCGCGAGTTCAGCAACGAAAACGAAAATTATCTGATTCCCGATATTTTGAAAGAGGAAGGCGGCCTGATCGCGCATCGCGTTTCAACCACCAACCTCGGTTTGCTTTTGAACGCGCGCATCGCGGCGCTCGATCTGGGACACCTGACAGTGGAAGAATTCATCGCCGGCACGGAAAACACTTTTGCCACAGTGCGGCGGCTGGCGAAATCGCACGGCCATCTTTACAACTGGTATGACACGCGAACGCTCGAGCCGGTCGGAGATCCTTTTCTTTCCACCGTGGACAACGGCAACCTGGTTTGCTGCCTGTGGACTTTGAAGCAAGCCTGCCTGGAGGAATGGAAACGGCCGATTTTCCGGAAGGAACTGTGGACGGGAATTCGCGACCACGCGCGCCTTATCAGTCAGATTGCGGGAACCAGAGAAGCGCGCAAGGCTTTTCGCTCGATTGAAGACGGCATTGCCAACATGGGCAAATCTCCCATGGAGTGGCTCACCGCTTTGCCCGCGCTCGAGCAACTCGTCGCTTCGCTGATCGAGGCCGCTCGCGCTTCCACCGAATCGCCCGACGATCTGCGCTGGTGGATGGCCGAACTGAATCTTCGCCTTAGCGAACTGGAAAAGTTGACGGTGCAGTTTGCTCCGTGGGCTTCGACCAAATTCCGCATGTTGCGCGCGAGCAAGGAACAACAGACCAAGTGGATTGCGGACCTGAATCTGGCCAGCGCCGACCGCATTTATTCAGAAATCACCGATTCGTTGAACGACGAGAGCGAATCTTCCTTGCGTGACGGCGCCGCGGAAAATGCTTCGCGCCAACTTCTTCGCGAAGCTCTTGCTGCGAGCCGCGAGAGCGCAGCGAAAGCGACGGCCGGGCTCAATGGCATCGCCGCATACTCGAACGAGCTCGCCTCTGGAATGGATTTTTCATTGGTTTACGACGAGCCGCGCAAGTTAATCACTATCGGTTTTGACGCTGCGAAAGGCGCTGCCAGTGAACATCATTATGATTTGCTGGCATCCGAAGCGCGCGCCGCAGTATTCGTTGGCGTAGCGAAGGGCGAAATTCCGCAGGAATGCTGGTTTCACCTGGACCGCTCGCATGTTCAATACAAAGGCACCAGAGTATTGCAGTCATGGACTGGCACCATGTTTGAATATTTGATGCCGTCGTTGTGGATGAAATCTTCGCCCGGTACTCTTTTGGAGCGAAATATGCGCAGCGCGGTTGCTGCGCAGCAAAAATACGCGCGACGTTTTTCAATTCCGTGGGGAATTTCCGAATCCGGGTGCAGCTTGATCAGCGGCGATGGACATTATCACTATTTCGCGTTCGGGGTTCCGGCGCTCGCGCTGCACCGGCCGGACGAGGATCGCGTGGTGATTTCTCCGTACTCGACATTTATGAGTTTGATGACCGGCTCGTTCGATGCGCTGAAGAATCTGCAACGCTTGAAAAAACTGGGCGGTATCGGACCTTACGGTTTTTACGAAGCCTTGGATTATGGCCCGAAGATGACGCTCAACCGCAAGAAGTTCACGCTGGTTCGCTCGTGGATGGCGCATCACCAGGGCATGTGCCTGCTCTCGGTCGCCAATGTTTTGTGTGAATCGTCGATTCAGCGGCGGTTCCATGCGGAGCCGCTGGTTGCCGCGACGGAACGCATCCTGCACGAACGCGCAATCGTTCCCGAATCGGCAGATTCGTCAAAGGCAAAGCGGCAACTGAAGATGGAAGCGCTGCTCACAGAAGGACAGAGTGTGCTCAGCCCCAGCTACTGGGGCGGGAAAGATCGAGCAGAAACGACGGCTTAGTTCCGATACAAAAAAAATCTTCGCGAAACTTCTCTCTTCTTCAATATTTCAAATTGAAATCGCCGTTGACAAACGCGGCGGGCCAAGCCAAAATCTTTATGGCGAACAAAAAGCGAATCTCCCGAACCCTCCTGCCTCGCCTTTTACGCCATGCTGGCCACCTTCAACGCTCTTCGTCTCCATGTCGAGTCCGCGCTTGCTGGACGCGTGGCCTCACCGTTCCGTTTTCAGGAGCCGCAGCCCATTACCGCTTCAACGGGAATTTCCGCAGTGGACCAACTTGCCGGCGGTTTGCCGCGCGGTTGCCTGACGGAAGTTTTTGGCGGGATTTCGTCGGGAATCACTTCCCTGCTGCACGCAGCTTTGGCTGCACGTACCGCGAATGCGGAAGTCTGCGCGCTGGTGGATGCGCAAGATTCGTTTGATCCTGGCTGCGCGCAATTCGCCGGCGTTTTTTTACAGCAATTACTTTGGGTGCGTTGCCGCAATGTGGATCAGGCGCTGCGTTCCGTGGATTTGCTGCTGCATGGCGGCGGCTTCAGCCTGGTTGCAGTGGACCTGAGCGGCGCGCCGGCGCGTCTGGTTCGCCAGATTCCGCTGAGCTTCTGGTTCCGTTTGCGTCGTACGGTGGAAAATACTTCGACCATCCTGTTGGTTCTTTCTCGCGAGTCGAATGCAAAAACTTGTGCTTCTTTGGTCCTGCGCATGGAAAGAACAGCCGCGCGCTGGGCGCTGCAGGATCGTCAGTATCCATCGCGCGATTTTCACACCCCGGCATCCATGCTGGATGGATGGACCACCACAGCTGAGATGATTCGCTCCAAACCGCGCCGCAAAAATAATGTTGCGATGATCGGCGGTGCAAAAACTTCTGCAAATCAGGACGCGGAGACCGCCCGCTTCGATCTGCGTTCGAATCATTTTATTCCCGTTGATTCTTCCGGCGGCAATTCCTTGCTGCCATTGCAGAAAAATAACTTAAGAAATGAAAGGACGCAGAACTTTGGCTGAGCCTTCCCGACTCGCCGTGTTCGCCGCAAATTGTCATGTTGCCCGCTGCTTTATTTGGCGCCGTTTACGTTCCCAATTTTATTTTACAAGCCATCGCACGCTGCGAGCCCGAACTTCGCACTCAGCCACTCGCCATCATCGATGGGCCGCCGCCCACTTATCAGGTTGTGGCATTGAACCGGCTGGCGGAGATTCTCGGCGTCGCGCGCGGAATGACCAAGGCCGCCGTCAGCCAGTTTGCACAAGTCACGATTCGAACGCGTTGCAGAGTTCGCGAAGAAGCGGCGCACGCGGCGTTGCTCGATGTGGCCTGGTCGATTACTCCGCGGGTAGAGGATGCCGCGCCAGACACGCTGCTGATCGATATCTCCGGCCTGTCATCGCTCTTCGGCGATGCAGAAACCATCGCGCGAGAGATCGCTTCGCGCGCTTCCACATTTGGCTTGCAGGTCCACGTCGCCGTTTCCGCAAACCTAGAGACAGCACGCATCGTCGCGTGCGCCTTGTCGGGGCCCACTATTGTTCCCGAAGGCGACGAGCGCCGTTTTTTGGAAACGCTACCGGTCAGCATGTTATCTCCGAGCCTGGAACTTTCTGACATTTTCGATCGCTGGGGTGTGACCACCTGCAAAGCGCTCGCTTCCCTGCCGGTGCTTTCTCTTTCCGAATGTGTGGGACAGGAAGGAATCCGCTTGCAGGCCATCGCCAGCGGAAAAGGCATGCGCCCGCTGCTGCTCGCCGAACCTGTGCAGCATTTCGAAGAATGGTTTGAATTAGACGAAGCTGTGGATGATCTTGAAGCTCTTTCGTTTCTTCTCGGCCGGTTGCTCGACCAACTGAACGCACGGCTGTTCGCGCGTGCGCTTTCCATCGCTGCGGTACAGATAAATTTCCAATTGCAGCCCGCTTTTGAAAATGCGTTCGACACTTCGCGTGAATTGCTGCGAGCGAAGCCAACAGCTCGCACATTTTCCTGCAATTTGGAGCTGCCGGTACCCACACGCGACAGCAAGCTTTTGCTGAAATTGCTTCGCTTGCGGCTGCAATTGCGTCCGCCGGATGCGCCCATTCAGAAAATTCACATGGCGGCGCAGTCTTCGCTGGCACGCGTCACGCAAGGCTCTCTTTTTGTTCCCGCCGCACCCGATCCGGACAAACTCGAACTCACCATCGCGCGAATCGCTTCCGTGGTCGGAGAAGGAAATGTCGGTTCGCCGCAATTGCTTGATTCGCACCGGCCCGACGCGTTTCATATGCAGAAGTTTTCCATTGCGTCCGCCGATGTACACGCTTCGCGGAACGCTGCAAAACGCTTCGCAACAAATAATTCGCAAAACAGTTCGAATCATCATTCGAAAGCAGCGGCTCCTGCCATCGCTCTGCACGTTTTTCGTCCGCCTGTGCCCGCGCGAGTCCGTTTGCAGGGAAATAAGCC
Source organism: uncultured Acidobacteriota bacterium (assembly GCA_963732135.1). Taxonomy (GTDB): domain Bacteria; phylum Acidobacteriota; class Terriglobia; order Acidiferrales; family UBA7541; genus Acidiferrum. The sequence goes on along the minus strand of CAVSYC010000003.1, from coordinate 219,880 downwards.
GGTATTTGCGTCATTTCAAGGCTGCTCCGGAAAAGTGGTTCGCGCATCCGGGCCGTGGCGCTCTTCAGGGCAATGGTGGGAGGACCAACCCTGGCAGGAAGACGCCTGGGATCTGGAAATTGTTTTTTCCGGTAAATCTCCGGCACACAACTTCCCTGCTTGGGACAGAAACCTCAACATTCGTCATTCCGAGCGAAGCGAGGAATCTGTTTTGCACAACAATTCAGAGAAAAGAGAGATTACTCGTCGCTTCGCTCCTCGGAATGACGGCCAGTTGGCGTATTCCAACAGCTACTTTTATCGTTTTTGCTGTGACCGGTTGCAGGAAAAATGGTTTGTGCGCGGAGTGTACGACTGATGTACGCCGAATTACACGCCCGCTCCGCTTTCAGTTTTCTCGAAGGCGCTGTCACGCCGGAAGAGTTGGCGAGCGTCTGCTCGGCGCTCGGCATGTCTTCCATGGCGCTGCTCGATCGCGACGGCCTTTATGGCGCGCCGCGATTTTATCTGGCCGCGCAAAAAATTGGAATCCGTGCGCATATCGGCGCTGAAGTCTCTTGTGTGAAGGGTTGGCGCTATCCGCTGCTGGTCACTTCTCCCGAAGGATACAAAAATCTTTGCCGCCTGATTACGCGGATGAAACTTCGCGCAGCCAAAGGCGAAGGATCCATCGAAATAAATGAGTTGGAACACTTCAACAAGGGCCTGGTTTGTATTACCGGTGGAGATGAAGGCCCTCTTGCTCAGGCGCTCCGCGCTGGCGGAAGAGAAAGCGCGCAGAAATGTCTGGAGCAACTGTGCGCCATTTTTGGCCGCGAAAATGTTTACGTCGAATTGCAGCGCCACTTTTCCATTGAAGAAGAACGCCGCAATCAGGTAGCCATTGAACTCGCGCGCAGCCTGCATCTCCCTCTGCTTGCCACCAATGGCGTGTGCCACGCGCTTCCTGCGCAGCGCGAAATTCTGGATGTTTTCACCTGCTTGCGGCATCACCGCGTACTCACCAATGCCGGACGCCTTCTCGCCTACAACAGCGAACGCTACCTAAAATCTCCTTTGCAGATGAGCGCGCTTTTTGCGGATTTGCCCGAAGCGATCGCCAACACCACGGAACTTGCCGCGCGCCTGCAATTCACGCTGAAGGATCTCGGCTACCAATTTCCCGTCTATCCCACACCCAATCACCAATCACAAATGGATTTTCTTCGCGATCGCACGCGTGAAGGGATGCTTCACCGCTACGGCGCACAAAATGAGCGCGCAACGCTGCAAATCCAGCGCGAACTCTCCATCATCGAAAAACTTGATCTCGCCGGATATTTCCTGATTGTTTGGGATATCGTTCGCTTCTGCCGCGAAAAGAACATTCTAGTGCAGGGGCGCGGTTCGGCCGCAAATAGCGCGGTTTGCTACTCACTCGGAATCACTGCCGTCGACCCGGTCGGAATGAATCTCCTCTTCGAACGGTTTCTTTCCGAAGAGCGCGGCGAATGGCCGGACATCGACCTCGACCTGCCCAGCGGCGACCAGCGTGAACGCGCAATTCAATACGTTTACGAACGCTACGGAAAACTGGGCGCCGCGATGACCGCCAATGTGATCACCTATCGCGGCAAATCCGCGGCGCGCGAAATCGGCAAAGTGCTTTCCTTCGACCCGGAAACTTTAAATCGCCTTGCCAGTCTTGTCAGCGCGTGGGAATACACCGATTCGAACGACACGCTCACGCGGCAATTTAAGGATGCCGGACTTGACCTCACAAATTATCGCATTCTTAAATTTTTCGAGCTTTGCCAGAAAGTGCAGGACCTGCCACGCCATCTCGGCCAGCATTCCGGAGGAATGGTGGTCTGCCAGGGGCAACTCGATTCCGTGGTGCCGCTTGAGCCGGCCACCATGCCCGGCCGCGTGGTCGTGCAATGGGACAAAGAAGATTGCGCGGACATGGGCATCGTCAAAGTGGATCTTCTCGGACTCGGCATGATGGCGGTGCTGGAAGATTCCATCCAGTTGATTCGCGCGCACAACAAAAAAGAAATCGATCTCGGGCTTCTGCCGCAGGACGATGAGCAAGTTTATTCTGCTCTCCAGCGCGCGGACACCATTGGCTTGTTCCAGGTGGAAAGCCGCGCACAAATGTCCTGCCTGCCGCGTCTTAAGCCAGAATGTTTTTACGATATCGTCGTACAGGTGGCCATCATTCGCCCTGGGCCGATTGTCGGGAAAATGGTTCATCCCTATTTGAACCGCCGCCAGGGACGCGAGCCAGTAGAAAGTTTGCATCCATCGCTCGAGCCCACGCTCTCGCGCACACTTGGCGTGCCGTTATTTCAAGAACAGCTCTTGCGTATTGCCATGATTGCGGCCGGTTTTTCCGGCGGCGAAGCCGAAGAGTTGCGCCGCGCGTTTGGATTCAAACGCTCTGAAGCACGCATGAAGGAAGTCGAGATCAAGCTGCGCCGCGGAATGGAAAACAAAGGCATCACCGGAGAAACTCAGGACAAAATCGTGCAGGCTATCACTTCGTTCGCGTTGTACGGATTCCCCGAATCGCATGCGGCCAGTTTTGCGCTCATCGCATATGCCAGCGCTTTTTTGAAGTGCCACTACATTGCTGCATTCACAGCCGCGATGCTGAATAATCAGCCCATGGGCTTCTACCAGCCGGCAACCTTAATAAAGGACGCCCAGCGCCACGGCCTGAAATTCAAGCCCATAGACATCACACGTTCGCAGTGGCTGTGCACCATCGAAGAATCCGTCGAAGGCCTTCTTGTGCGTGTCGGACTCCGTTATGTAAAAGGACTGCGCAAAGAAACTGCGCTGCAAATTATCGCGCAGCGCAGCATTCAGCCATTTACTTCAATTGAAGATTTAAAGCAACGCGTGCCGCAAATTCAAAAAGACGAAATGCGCGTTCTCGCCAGCATCGGCGCTTTGAATTTTATCTCTGATAAAACACGCATCCATCGCCGCAGCGCCTTGTGGCAGGTGGAACGCGCCGGCCGCCCCGCAGGATCGCTCTTCGAAGCGCACGTCCGAACAGATGACTCCGATCCATCTTCCCTTTTCTCGCCGCTCGATCCCATGAATGACGAGGAGCGTCTGGCGGCCGATTTTCGCGGTACCGGACTCACAACAGGCCATCATCCGATGAAACAACATCGCGCGCATCTCAATCGCAGCGGAGTTTCGCCAGCATCGCACCTCGCTGCGCTTCGCGATGGATCATTCGTACGCGTGGCTGGTGCGGTGATCGTTCGCCAGCGTCCTGGCACCGCGAAAGGCTTCGTATTCCTGAGCCTCGAAGACGAAACCGGCGTCGCGAATATCATCATCACGCCGCAACTTTTCGAAAAAGATCACACCGTCGTCGTGCACAATTCATTTCTCATGATTGAAGGCACCCTGCAAAATCAGGACGGCGTCATCTCCGTGAAAGCCGGAATCATCAAGCCTTTTCTTCTCTCCCGCGCGGCCGCTCCCGCGCACGATTTTTGCTGACCAATTTCACTGATTTCTCTTTCACAAAACCAGCCAAATTGCCATTTGGCGATAAACGCATCGCAATATTAGAATGCGGTTAAGCTAACGTTCCGGTCACCAAGGTCTTTACTTAATTTGCCAAGGATTACGAGTCTTTACACGTGCGGCAGTTTCGCCGCCTTTAATATTGGGAGGACTTCGATGCGCATCGCCACTACCAGCCTGGTCTTGCTATTCGCGATTACGCCCGCAATCGCTCAACAACAACTGGAAGGACCTTCCGACGAAAAAGCGCAGAAAACATACAAGCACGCTCTTGAAGCATTGCACGATCGCAGGGCAGGAATCGCTCTCGATGAGTTCAAAAAAGCTGACAAACAGGATGGCGGACACTGCTTCGGCTGCCAGAAGCAATTGATCAAGTACGGTATCGAATTGGGTGAATGGAAAACCGCCGAACAGGCCGCGGAAGAAATGGCCGCGGAAGGGCAAAGTGAACAGGACAAAGCTCTCGGACACTATCAATGCGCGGTCGTTTTTATGCAGGAAGGTCTGCAAAAACACAAAGACGAATACTTTACACACGCGCACGAAGAAGTCAGTAAGGTGCTCGCTGCCTTCCCCAAGACTTCAGGGGCGGTACTTCTCGATGGAAAAGCGCTCGCGCAACTGAAGCGGGACGACGAGGCGAAAGCAAAGTTCGAACAATTCGTAAAAATGAAGCCTGCCGATGATGCCGAACGACAGCGAGCGTTGCGCTACATCGAGCGTCCGGACCTGGCGCGCGCCCGAATGGCGCCACCGTTCGCTATCACTACCTCCGATGGCCAGCGTGTTTCCATGGACGACTTGCAAGGCAAAGTTGTGCTGGTGGATTTCTGGGCCACCTGGTGTGGTCCGTGCCGTGAAGCGCTGCCTCACATCCAAAATGTGGCAAAGAAATTTCGCGGACAGCCGCTGGTGATTTTAAGCGTGAGCCTGGATTCCGACGAGCAAAAGTGGAAAGACTTCATCGGCAAAAACGAAATGACCTGGCCGCAGTATCGTGATGGCGGTTTTACGGGGCCGATCGCCAAAATGTTCAACGTCACCGCCATTCCCCACACTTTTACGATTGACGCCGATGGTGTGCTGCAGGAAGAACACATCGGCGACGCTTCGATCGAGGGCAAGCTCAAAAAACTCCTGGTTTACGCTCGCGAGCTGACGCCCCCTGAAACTCCGTCGGCCAAATGACTGATGAGTACGCTGAATTTCGTTCCCCCGTGCACGTTCGTGGGGTAGAATCCCGCCACTGCACTCTGATGATTGCCCATCACCAGTGCCGAGGTGCAAAATGATTCTTTCCATCGAACGCAAGCAAATTCCGCCGGATATCACTGTCCTGGAAATGAGCGGGCGCATCGTCTTGGGGAATAATTCGCGTGATGTGGAATTAAAACTTGCGGAAGTCCTCGCCGATCAAGCCAAAAAGATTATTTTTGATTTGAGCCGGATCACCATACTGGACAGCACGGGAATTGGCATCCTGGTAGTGAGCCAGGGCAAGATCAACAAAGCGGGCGCGAAATTGCGAATTGCAGGCGCCACCGGATTTGTCGAGGATACTCTAAAGATCACCAGCGTCGACAAGCTCATTCAGGTACTTCCGTCAACCGAAGCAGCGGCTGCTAGTTTCTAGCGAATACACATACAAAATTTGATCGGTTAAGGCGCGAGTCGAATCAGCCTAAGGCGCCTTCCCGATCCACCACAACACCTTAGCCACGATTTTCCATTTCTGCTTGCTGCTGAGAGTAATCGATTCGTAGTTGGCGTTTTCTGATTGCAGCACAATCGTATGGTCGAACCTTTTCAGGCGCGACACCGTCAGGCCCTTGTCGCGGTGCCAGGCAATCACAATCTTGCCATTCAATTCGGCAATTTCCGTCTGCGAGGAATCGACGGCCAGAATATACCCGTCGTGAATCAGCGGCGACATGGAGTTGCCGCGGACGCGCAAACAACTGGTGGTGGTCGGATGCGGGCACCAGTCCTTCGGCGCCGCAATCATGCTCTCAACAGCAGCATCGTCCAATAACGCACCGCCCTCGCCATTCTCGCCGTGAGCGATGGCAACGGAGTTCAGCAACGGGACCGCGACCAGCCGCAGCTTGTCTGGCTTCTTCTGCGCCTTTGCGCCGCTGCCGGCCGCCACCATTTCCAGATGCGGCATCCGAACTTTGCGCAAACGCTCTCGCAACTGCGGCATCACACGCAGCAAATCTTCTTTACTCAAGCCTGCTCGTCCCCAGAAATACCAGCATAGCGGGTCACCCGCCAGATTTCCCATCTCGATATAGATGTGCGAAGGCGGCTCCGATACTCCGCGCTCCCATCTCGACACCGCCATCGCGGAGCAGTGGAACGCATTACCGAACCGCACCTGATTCAAGAGCAGGCCCATGCGCAAGCGCACCACTGACTTGGCCCACTCCGGCTGTCCCGGAGGATTTGATTTACGTCTCAATCGCATCGTCACGTACCGTTTGCTCTGGCGAGCCTTCTAGGCCGGCTCCTCATTGGGAATGTACGCCAGCGTACTCATCTTGGCAAGAGGATCCCGCTAAATTATCTATCGCTTCCTGCTAGTCATTAGCGTTAGCGAGGAGTATGTTTAGAAAAGCTTCCCGCATGCCTCCGCACCAACACGCGGCGTCCTGCAAACCGGTTGTTCAATTTCAGGAAGGACCGCTGATTGGCCAATACGCCGCTCGAACTCCGCCGTGCAAAAACCTCTGTGCAAGTCGGCTCCGGCGGTCGAGATGGTGCTGGTCGGGATGGTGCCGGTCGAGATGGTGCTGGTCGGGATGGTGCCGGTCGAGATGGTGCTGGTCGGGATGGTGCCGGTCGAGACGGCCACGATCTTGCCAATCAAATCCTGCTCGATGTTCCCCGCAATGTTTCCAATGGCCTGATTGGCAAAGCGCAACTCGTTAAGTTGCCGATTCACTCCGTCTTGAACGAGACAAATGAGCCTATCGAATATTTGTATTTCATTAACAGCGGTTGCGCTTCGGTCTTAAGCGTTTTGCAAGACGGAAAAAGCGTCGAAGTCGGGCTGACTGGCCGCGAAGGTTTTGTTGGCGTGCCAATTGTCGCCGGCTTTAGAACCAGCCCAACCCGCGTAATCATGCAGATCGAAGGCGCCGGTTACCGAATCTCGCCAAAGGATTTGCTGCCGCTGGTGAAAATTTCTCCACCGCTTGAAAAAAGCTTACTAAAATATTCTCAGGAACTGGCTCTGCAGGCTAATCAGATTGCTGCGTGCAATCGTGTGCACGAAGTGGACGAACGATTGGCCCGCTGGCTGCTTATGAGCCAGGATCGCATCGGTGGCTCAATGATTCCTCTAACTCAGGAATTCCTCGCACACATGCTCGGCACTCGGCGAGCCAGCGTCACCGTCGCCGCAGGCATGCTGCAAAAAGCCGGATTGATCAGCTACGTTCGCGGGCAATTGAAAATTGAAGATCGCCAACGCCTTGAAGGCGCGTCCTGTGAGTGCTACGCCACGCTGGTCCGGCAACTAAACGCCTGGAAGGCTGAATCAGACTCGGAATAGCCGCCCCGGTCGAGGTTTCCCGTACTCCTGTCCACCGCAAAGAACCTGCCACTTACAGCGACCCCTGTATTGCCACGCCGACCGCGATTAGGTACGCTAGCGTACGTAAGTTCGTTCCTTACCGTACGAATGGTGCTCTCCAGCTTCTTGGCTGTCACCTCCGATAGGGGGCAGCACATGCCAAAAAATATTCTCATTGTTGATGATAGTCCGGAGATCCGGAAACTCGTCCGCATGTACTTCGATCGGGAGACAGATTTTCAGGTTTGCGGAGAAGCTGTGGACGGCTTGGACGCCATTGAAAAAGCCTCGGAATTGAATCCCGACCTCATTATTCTGGATGAATCCATGCCGCGAATGGACGGCCTGCACGCGGCGCGTATTCTCCACTCCGCGGACGCCGAAGTTCCTATTATATTGTTTACGTTGCACGCGGACACGATCTCGGCCGTAGAGGCCTCCGATGCCGGGATCGCCCTGGTCGTTTCGAAGATGCACGGCATGTCCGTTCTCGCCGAGCAGGTACAAAGCCTTTTGCGCTATGCGTAGCTGTAGACCGGCACCCCGTCAATTGAGCGAATTCAGAAGTCTGACGAGTTCACCGCCCTGACGTAAGTCCCAGCCCTCCCTTTCTACGTACATTGCCGAGCAGCTATCTGCGGCCGCCAAGATGGCGCAGCGCAACTTGCGCCGCTTCAACTCCGTGAAATTGTGCTTCTTCAAAAATGGAAATGCCACTCAGGTCTGAGTTGGCAAACAGGATGCGCCCCTCACGCCGCTTCAAACGAATTCGCTCTTCAGACGATATCGCGCCAACAACCGGACGAATCATCGCGTGGCCCATACGCATGATGTCCATGCGCGAGACGCACTGCCGAATGTCTTTGTGAACCCGCTCCAGATCCCGAAGTATCGCTTCCTTCCAATAGCTCCAGTCGCTCTGTAACAACATTTGCCGATTTTGCACGGGTGTTCCCTCTGCCAGCGCCCAGTAAAAAGTCCAAACTGTCCGGTCGATGTGCGTCCGCAGGCTCTGGTGCGTGGCATCCACATATCCAAGCGTCGGAGAGTCCAGAAATACGGTATCCCACGAAGGATCGGCTCCCGGAAAAGCCGGCAAACGATCAAGGGTCAGGTTTGCCGTTAGCCAGGGCGAATAGACGAAGTCGTGCAATCTTGGAAATCCATCGACAATGTAAGGCCCCAAAAAAGTCGGAGCCGAAAAAATAACGAACTCCGCTTGATATTGGGTATCGCTGGCAAACACGCTGGCCCCTCGCGACGATGGCACGATCCGGTGAACCATCTGGCTCGTTCGAACTTTATCGCCCACACGCTCCAGCAGGCGTTTCGTGATCCAACCATTTCCTTCTGGCCAGGTGAGCGGTCCTTTTTCTTCGGCCTCGCGCGATGAAAAATAATGAATTCCAGCCCATGCGGAAGTATCGCCAGCCAGTGCGCCATAATCGTCCCGGCAAGCGTAGTTCATGTACCAATTCAAGAGTCGAGAATCGAAGCCATTCCCTTTCAGCCAATCCGCAAACGATATCTGGTCCAACTCCGCGAATCGATTTGGGTAACCAACTTCCAGCGGCACTGTGAATGCTCCACTGGCTCGATACTTTGCAAACGTTTCTTCCAATCGCTGAAACTGTTCCCGGTCTCTTTGCGTCAGGCCAACCGCGGGTTCGATTCCATCTTGCCAGCGCCCATACAAAAACAGCCGCTCTTGCGGCGCAAAAACCAGATAACGCTCCTCCCACTGTCCATTCTTCAGCACTCCAAGGTCCGCGAAGAGTTCTCGAACGTACGTAGCTTGGTTGCCAGGCACCGGTACATAATGGGCCGCCCATGGATACGCGGTAATTTCGTTTTCTCCAGAGCGCGCATTTCCTCCGGCTTGCTCGTTCATCTCCAGCAGAACGAACTCCTCAAACCCGCTCTTTTTGAGGCGCCAAGCCGCGCTTAATCCTGAAATTCCTCCGCCAACAATCACGATTGGAATTTTTACGGTTTGTTTCGCCGCCAGGAACGATTTACGATCGCGCAGCAGATGGCCCGCCGCGACTGCTTCGTTTACGAATGAACCTTCGACCTTCTTTTCACTTTTGAGCGACAGTCCAATTAGTGCGGCACCGCCCGTCCCCAAGAAGTTGCGCCGGCCAATTTTCAATGACTGATGTCCTTCCAGTCATTTTCATAGGTGCGGACCAGCACTTGGGTATTGAGCTCATTCGCCGGCATCGGTATCCGTGCCATGTCCGGCGGGAACTGGAACAGCAGAGGAATTCCGTCAGGACTCAAGAATCGAAGTCCATTCGGAATCGCTTTCGGCGGCAAATAGTCATGTGTGCCGGCCAGCACGAAACCCCACTCACCGAACGATGGCACATACAAATGATACGGAAACGTCTGCAGCCCGGCTTTCCGAACCGTTTCGGCGATACACCAGAACGAATCGCGCGCGAACATCGGCGAAGTGCTTTGCACTACTAAATATCCCTGTGCGCTCAAATGCCGCGCTACCGCTCTATAAAAAGCCGTGGTGTATAACTTTCCCAGCGCGTAATTCGTCGGGTCAGGGAAATCAATCACGATGAAATCGAAGCTTGCCGCGCTTTGGTCGACCCAGGGAAAAGCGTCTGCATTAACAATATGTAGCCGCGGCGACAGCAGCGATTTCTGGTTGAGACTCGTCAGCATGGACTGCGTGGAAAATAATTTCGTCATTTCCGGGTCAAGATCAACCAGCGTGATCTTTTCCACTTGCGGATATTTCAGAATTTCCCTCACTGCCAATCCGTCTCCGCCGCCCAAAACCAATACCGAGCGCGCAAACGGAATCGCCGCCAGCCCCGGATGAACCAAAGCTTCGTGGTAGCGGTATTCATCCCGCGAACTGAACTGCAAATGGCTGTTCAGGAAAAGGCGCAGGTCATCTTTAAATCGCGTCAATACGATGTGCTGATAGCGGGTGTCTTTGGCCAGGATAATCTCATCTGCGTATATATTGTCTTCCGCGGTCGCCGTGATCTGTTTAGCTCTGACAATTCCGCCCGTCAGTATGCACAGCACCAGCAAACAGCTAGCCCGCAAAATCCTCTTCTCCATCAACTGCGGCGCAAACAAAAAAGTGGACCATAGTGCCACCGCCGCATTGATCAGTCCGAAAAATAATGCAGACCGGATCAACCCGAGATGCGGGATCAGCAGAATCGGAAACAGCAGCGAAGCGCCCAGCGCACCCAAATAGTCGAACGTCAACACGTGCGCGACAACATCACGAAAAGAATACCGGTCCTTCACAATCCTCATCAGCAGCGGTATTTCCAAGCCCACCAACACGCCCATAATAATGACCAGCGCATACAGTACGATCTGAAATCCCTCCGTAAACGCGAACGCCCACATCAGCCCCGCTGACGAAAATCCTCCAACCACTCCCAGCATCAGTTCGACCCAAATGAATTTCTGGATCAATCCTTTTTCCAGGTATCGCGAGAGCGCGCTTCCCAGGCCCATCGCAAAAAGGTACGTACCGATCACGGTGGAGAATTGAAAGACGCTATCGCCAATCAGGTAACTGGCAATGGTGCCCGCGATCAATTCATAGATCAGCCCGCACGCCGCAACCAACAGTACGGTGAGGAAAAGCAGAATGCCCATGGGTTAATGAATCGCTGAAGCGATAATGATGCAGATTCCGATCGACATCGCCCCCACTAAAATGGCCAGCGCCATATTGTGCTCCTGCACGATTTCCTTCCATAGGTGGTATGGCGTCACCTTGTCCATGACCACAAACGCGATCACGAACACCAGAATTCCAAGAAACGTATAGACCAGGGCGCTGATTACGTTCGCGACCGGACTCAGATTCATATTATTTGCCTCCAGTATAGTGGTGGTAGCTGCTGTAAACAGAACGATAGGACCCGGGGTTGTCTCGCACCGACTTTGGCACATTCTTCACCTGATTCATGGAATCCATACTCCAGCCGCGATACTGCGCGATTCCAACCATGCCCAGAACCAGCATTCCGTAAATCAGATAAATTTTTCTGAACATCATCATTCGTCACTCTCCGTCTTGATGATCGGCGACGGCGGGTGATCGCTTTCTGACCAGCGCGATCGCTCAAAGCTCACGGACCGCCACGTGATCAAAACCGCCGGCAGCAAAAGTGCCAGGAACCCGATACCGTAGAAAGTCATCACCGGCACATTTCGTCGCACTTCCACGCTATAAGCGATGTTGGAGTGCCTGGGATCGGCTTCCGGCTCGATTCTCAGGTAATACCGGCCCGCCGGCACGCTTGGCACCACCACGGTATCTTTCCGGCTGCCTTCTGACCACGACCCGTCACTGTCGTAGCCGCTATAGAAACTCACCTCCCGGCCGAAGTCCCACGCTTCGCCGCTGTCCTGATTGATCAGCGCGTAATTCAGATAGATCCAGTCGTTGGTCACCGACGCCGATGTCGTTACCTCGACGGTCGATGTCCTTCCCTCCAGTTGGAACGTGTCGGTAACAAAAGATGGCTCTCCACTCGCAGATACGTGATTCAGTTGGTAGGTCGCTCGAAAAACGGGTTCACTCGAACTTGGCAAATCGAACCCAATCATCATTGCCAGCAGGCCGATGGTAAGCGCGGCAAATGCCAACCACACCGCCGTTATGTTTGCACTGAAGGGAGACGGCTCGTTCTCGTACACTCCCGTCGCCTGTGGCGGCTCGCCCGGCAGCCGGAAAGCGCTCCATATATCCTTGCCGTAAACGTATTCGCCGATGGACCAAGTAACCTCTTTCGACACCGTCTCGCTGGAAAGCACTCGCGGCGGATGGACGTAGTCGGTTACGCGAGCTTGTTCACCTACACGCACTTCCCACGGAAATTCGCCGAGTACAAAATCCGTGTTCGCGTTCGCGGTTTGGAAGTGCTTATACACTTCGCCGAGATAGTTCGCTTCTAAAGGTATGCTGAATCGCGGATCAACCATCGGCAATTCTTTGCAGATTGCTACATCGTTCCAGTGCCCGTCGTATTCCGTCAGATAGCGAAAACCTTTGTACGGATTGAAAAGAACGTATTCGTTCCAGTGATAGGGTATGTCATCTACTTTGATCGCTCTCCGTTCGAATCCGATGACCTCATAGTCGGTGCCACGAATTTTTCCTCGCGTGCCCAGTGGAATTAACGGCCGCTCCGCCGACGTGATCTCTTCGAACGTTTGCAGGATCTGCAGTTTCGCATCTTTGGCGTCGAGGATTGAATGACAGCTTTCGCACACCACTGACACGGCCTGTCCCAGTGCTCGCAAGGTAATGGCCGCTCCGCATTTTGGGCAGTTCAATGCCTGTACTTGCGGCTTTTGCGAACCCCGCGGCGGAGTCGGTCCCGAGCTCATGACCACCCCTCAAATTGCCTCAGATTCTTGAGTTTCAGGTCGTCGAATTCAACCAACTCGCCCAGATAAAGCGCTGGCTCGGTATCGCTGTAATCCAACGTCGCAAATTTTCTGCTCGATGATCGCAAATCTGCAAACGTCACGTCATCTTTATCCCAGTACTGAAAAGGCAGTTCGCCTTCCACCCCGCGGAAGTGGGCCTGAGTAATTACGCTCACGGTGTACGTCGCGCCATTCCAGCTGTAGGGTTGTCCGATCTGCAGTTGCGATTCCGCCGGCAATTTCTGGCCTGTCGCCGGGCTAGTCGCGGAGAATGACACGGCATATTCCTCTTGCGCGTCGGAAAGCCATCCGCTCGTTCCGTCATTCATCATCAAATGCCATTCGTTCCAGCCGCCTTGATCGTATTGATAAATAATCCGGCCGATCACCACAAAAGTCTTGTTTCGGTAATTCCCTTCGGTGTTCAGTTGAATCGGAGAAATGTCCGGCGGCAGGTCCGCCACCTGGCCTAGTTTCTTCAAATCCACGTCGGTGCGGACCAGAACGCTTTTGCAATACTCGCAAACCGTCTGCACGCTGCTCGACCATTTGAAAATTATTTTTGCTCCGCAATTGGGGCACGCCGCGGTTGGTTGCGTCATTTGCAGCGCCTGGCCGAACTTAGGTCTTCGGCATTCATCCTATTCACCAACCGTTTGTTCGCCGACCACCTCGGCAGGACGCACTTCGTAGCACCGTGTCAACTTTCGAACTGACACTTCACTGGCGCCAAATCTCTTTCGCAGCTCCCGTTCGAATTGCCATTCAACGCGAGGCACGCAACAAAATAAATTCAAGCAAAGTGACTGGTGTTCGGGAAAAGTGTGGCACGCAAGGTGGGATTCTGAAAGCAGGCAGAGTCCGGTGATTCCGCCGCTGCCCGGAAATTGATGCCACGCAGCGGCTCCCACCGTTCGAAGCTGCAAGTCCGCAATCAGCGACTCGAACAATAATTGCAGCGCGCGCTGATCTCGCAGCGGCGCCGCTTCGCATCCCCAGGCTTCAACGACCCACTCCACTCCGTGCATGCCAGTGATCTGGTTATCCTTGCGGTTTCCCGCATTCCGGACAGAACTTGCTGCTTTTTGGAATCGACTTCCCGCACTCCTGACAGAATTTCGTTTCGGCGGACGCCCCGGCAGCCGGCGCTGCCGGCGCGGGTGCCGATCCGCTTTCTTGCGCGCCAGCTGTTCCCTTCTTGACAGCGTCCATCATCGCCTGTCCTATGGCCACACCTGCGCCCAAGCCAGCGCCTACGCCAACCGCTCCGCCGCCTTCGTTGCCGGCTGCAATAGGAATGGACTGAGCTACTTGGTATTGCGTGTAGCGTCCCATGTCTCCCACCATGTTCATGCTGATGCGTTGGTCGAGCACTTTCTGCAATTCTTCGGGCAGCGAAAGGTTTTCCACTACAAAAGCATCGAGTTCCAATCCGTAGTCGGCAAATGCAGGATTCATCTGCTCTTTGATTTTTTCTCCGAGCGCGGCCTGATTGGCGGCCATGTCCAGGAACGGAACCTGGCTGACGGCAAAAGCGTCAGTCATTTTTGCCACGATGGTATTGCGCAACTGGCCTTCTAAATCGGCAGTCCGGTAAAGATCGCGCGTTCCGCTGATCTTTGAATAAAAAGTCTTGGCATCTTTTACGTGATACGAATAGATGCCAAAACCGCGCAAGCGAATGGCGCCGAATTCCTTGTCTCGGATGGTAATGGGATTTTGCGTTCCCCAGTGCTGATCGGTTTGAATCCGCGAAGAAAAAAAGTACACATCCGACTTGAACGGCGATTGGAACGCTTTGTCCCAATTCCGGATGTACGTCAAAATGGGCAATGTCTGCGTGTTCAGTGTGTACAGACCGGGTCCAAATGCGTCCGCAGCGTGGCCCTCGTTTACAAAGAGGGCCAACTGAGAATCCCTCACGGTGAGTTTGCCGCCATTCTGGATTTCCCGGTCCTGCATGGGATACCGGTAGGCGAGAATTCCATCCTCAGGTTCAACCCAGTCGATGACATCTATGAACTGCTTGGAAATAAAGTCTCGGAGACTCAAGCTGCACCTCGTTATGCGCCACGTTGCGAATCGAATCGAGTGAAAGCGATGCTACGGTGACGTGTTTTGGCTGTCAATGGATATCCGCGAGTACTGCTGTCGTTAAATCGGGAAATTTGTGAAGGTTAGAATGGTGCGCCGTGGAGGGACTCGAGCTCTCGACCTTCTGGTTCGTGACCTCCCGAGAAACGAGAGACCGACGAGCATCTCAGAGACCCATGTGACTTCTGAGACTGTCCGGTTTCGCTGGGCCCCGCCCCAAAAACGCCACCTTGCCGCACGCTGCTGCCAAGTGGCCACCTTTTGCGGCAAAGCTCAAGGCGACGATTAGTGAGCGCGCGAACCAGAGCCGCCCGAATTCGCTGCAGAACTCGGCGAAGCCCCACCCGAACTAGAAATACTCGGGCCGCCGCCCGAAGAATGAGAAGCTCCGGAGCTGGACACCGAGGAAGAACCGGACGAGCCAGAAGAACTGGAGTGGCTGCCGCCGCTATTTGAGCCCGAGTAGGACCTCCATCCCCCCGACTCGCCCCTTGAAGAAGTGACGCCGGAGCCGGAACCGTAACTTGCGTTCGAACGGGCGAAGGATGCACCTGAATGGTCTGAGTGACCATTCATGAGGCCGGACATTTTGCTCCCGGCGATTTCGGCGGCGCTGCCGGTATGGAAACTCTGTCCTTGCACAGAATTGCCAGGGAACAAAAATCTTTGCGACCGGTAGTCGTAAACGACCTCCGTTTTGGATGAGCTGGCCGAGCGTTCCGGAGTCGAGCCGCCCAGCAAATCCTTGCTAACCAAGTGGGCGCGAATTTCGGGAGCTGCCACCGCGGGAGCACGAGCGCCAGACTCGCGCGGAAAGGAGCTGGGGAGCTTGTCCAAAAATTTTATTTTCATGGAAGGGTCGAGTGCGATGCGCTGCAAAGTCTCGCCTGGGCGCCTGGGCGGCAACAGGATGCCGTTCTTCAGATTGATAGGTGGTTTACCTTTTACGTCCGCTGGGTGCCGGGGAACGATACCAATTCGTCCGCCGATTCGAACAACCGTCCCGCGCGGGAACGGTGGATGCTTGCACTTTTTTTCATGACAGACAGGTGGCCGATGTGGGGTCAAAACTCGCGCGTAGTGTCCGTTATGAGGGATGTAAGTGTGCTGGAAACAAGACTCGCTGAAATGGAGAGACCGGACAGTGCGTTCTCTCTCCGCAAACGCCTTCAGACGGCGCAGTTCCTCGAGTTCTGCCTGCGAGTGAGCTACACGAGCGATTGTCGTCCAGGAATCGAGGCCACAGAGTGCTTGCCGAAATGAGGGTATTTGCACAGTTTGCGGCTGAAACGTCGGATTCTGCGAAGGACTTGAGGGCCCTGGAGGATTCTGTAATCGCACGTGAGGATCGGTTGGAGATTGCGAGAGCGGCGGCTCGGTCGGTTCCCAGCAGGTCCCATACGGCGCACACTCGAAAAAGGTGCCCTGTTGAAAAAGCTCCGCCAGCCCGGCGATCGGAGCACCGAGATGGGATGCTTTCATTGCAGCGGCCAGAAGCGATTTTTTCTGGTTTTGGCGCTCGTCAACCCATGAGTCCCATTCACCGCTCACGGATTGCGCGTTCCGGTGAACATCCGATGTGTGAGAAGCGCCAGGGATTGTCGAATCCTCGGCGGATAGAACCGAGTTGTCAGACCGATCCGAGTCGTACCGAGAGCACAAGCTCTCCAAAAAACTTCCATCGAGGACATTCAGAGATGTATTTTTCGTCAGGGATTGGGCGCACTTAGCACCAGCCACCCGAGTGCCTTTAGGGTGATCGCCAACGACTTCCCCGGGCATCGAGAGGATCTCGCCGTGTGCCATAAAGATGGTCTCGCCTTTTGCAATGCGCAAATCCGGGGAACCCGCTCGCTCCATGAAGTCGCCTGAACGAGCCAGGGGAGTGATCCCTGTCGCATCCAGATATGCGTCAATGCGCGCGTAAGAACTTTGCGGCCAGGAAATGAAGATCCTGTCCACGGGAGTACTGACGACGTAATTGCCGCCGATCGGCGGTTTGAACGAGAAACTTGCGGAGCCGGTGATAAGCACCAGGCTCGAATGGGTCTGGACCTCGGCAGCAGAAATTTCGTCAAATACGAGAACTGAATTCTCCGCCAGATAGACGGTGCTGCCGTCTTCGAAGTCGATCGTGGCTCGCCCTATTCCGGTGGCCAAAGCAAAACCTTGCAAGAGCGGCTCTCCCGGTATCGCTCCCTCCCATGGTTGCTTCAGGTCCGGGCGATCATGAATCCCGCGAGAAAGACGGACATCCCCTTCGACAATGCCAAGACGAACGTCGCGGCCATCGCTATTGGCCGCAGCGGCAAGGTTCGGCAAAGCGACAATGAATAAGAAAAACGGCAAGGAAAAAAAACGGGGGAACCGAAGGCGAGCGTTGCACATGGATCCCTCCACAGGGGTATGACCTCGCGCAGATAGGACGGGTAGCGTTGCAATTTGGTTTCGTTACGCCTTAGTTGAGGGTGTACTCCCTATGGCGCAATATGCTTGATCGTATGTGCCTGCAAGACCGTGCGACCATGGGATTCCTTAGCTTATTATAACTTAGTAATTATTAAACTCATACGTCACTTACGTCGGAATCGAACTTGGACAAGTAACGCGTGCGAGTTAAACCGATTGCAAAGTATGTGAGAGCACATTCCACGCGGCAGGTCACTGTTTGGAGGGCGCTATCATGGACAGCAATCCTACGAAGTTTTCGACATGCTTAGCAAATCCGTCGACGAGCTACTCGCAAAATGGAAGACTATCGTCGCCAGCGAAGTAAAGTCTTACAACCTGATCCTGAAGCAACCATCAGGACACTGATATTCTCCTCGTAGCGAATACGGCACGTTGTGCCCCTCTGAACAGCGCAGGATCATCCAAGGCCGAGGCATGGCGTGTTAACACGACCCGGTTTACAATGCTTCGCTTCTTCCGAGGAAGGAATCCACTGTGACCCATTCACTGCGGCAGCATGTTTCGTTCTTTTCGTCAGTAGCCTTGGCCGTTTTGCTGAGCGCGTCGGCGCAGGCCGCGCCCCGCCGCGTAATTATTGATACCGATCCTGGCGTCGACGATGCGATGGCCATTCTGCTGGCGCTCAACTCGCCGGAACTCGAGGTAGACGCCCTAACCGTGGTGGCCGGCAACGTCGAGCAACCGCAGGGTCTGGAAAACGCGTTGAAAATTGTTTCATTAGCGGGGCGTTGCGATGTCGTTGTGGCAGGCGGCGCTAAACATCCGCTGAATCAAAAGTTGATCACCGCGCAATTCTGGCACGGCAAGAATGGATTGGCCGGAGTCGAGCTGCCGCCTTCGAAGTGCAAGGCCGACAATCGCTTCGGACCTGACCTGATCATCGAAATGGTCCATGCCCATCCGCACGAGATCACTTTGATTCCGGTGGGTCCGCTCACGAATATTGCTCTGGCGATTTCCAAGGATCCTTCGATCGTGCCGTTGATTTACGACATCGTGATCATGGGCGGATCGGTGAGCGGAGGCAATGTCAACGGTGCCGCTGAAGCCAACATCTACAACGACCCCGAAGCGGCGCAAATCGTGTTCAACGCCGGATGGACCGTCACCATGGTCGGTTCGGACGTAGGCGAGCGCACGCTGATCACCCGCAAACGTCTCTCGGAGTTGCAGGCCAGCCACGGACCGGAGAGCGATTTCGTCGTGCAGCTGGCGGACTTTTATCTGACCCGGTCGGAGAAAAGCGGCTATTCAGGCGCGGCTATGTACGATCCGCTCGCTGTGGGTACCGTCATCGATCCAACGCTGGTTACGCTCAAGACCATGCGCATTGACGTGGAAACCAGAGGTGAATTCACCCGCGGCGAGACAGTGGCCAATCGCATGGGCTCGAACGAAAACAACGTTCTGCACGGCGATCACTACGAAATCGAGGGCGTGATCGAACTGAAACCGAATGCTCGGGTCTGCCTCGCGTCCGATGCGGCCCGCTTTGTCGAGCTCTTTATCACGCGCCTAAAGGGAAAGTAGAGTTACCAACGACACTGCGATTTTCCGTCGACTGGCATGCGCGACTGCCCGACCTCCTCCCCTGTAGCCATGCTCGGTAAGGAAAGCGCGACCCGCCGCAACAGCACCTGAAAACGCGGGTCGCCACCACCGAGAAATCTCTGCGGAAGCGCCTCAAATTGCGGAGGTGCGTAACTGATTGAAGATGAAGGTGCGCCCGGAGGGACTCGAACTCTCGACCTTCTGGTTCGTAGCCTCGCGAGCAGCTTTTATCAAATCTTGCCAGAGCGGACGCTAGCGAAGCAAAATCAGTAGGTTGAGACGATTCCTGGCAACTCATTTTCTCCTTCATTCTTCTCTTTTTGCTTGTGAATTACCCATTTGCCACCCTTCGCGTCGCAATTTCGTGACAGCTGACTCTTCCTGCGGCCCCATCGCCGAATTTGCAAAAACCTCTGCGCGAAGCAGCTCGACAGAGGGTGGTTCCTAGCCCGCGAATTGGGGCAAATGGGAAGTGGCGAAAGCGAGTAGATGGCGACGCTGTCAATGTGATCGTGCCGCGCCAATCTTCCGGCAGCGGTCTGATTCCGGATAGAACCGCCAACAGCATTCAATTTCTCAGCAAACCTCGTTCTCAATACCGGGCAGTGCGGAATCGGCATTGCCGACGGCACAAACCAACTCGTCGACAGCAACAAGATCTACAACACCACTCCCGTCTCCGGCGCCGGCAATACCGCCATCTACACCTGGAAGCAATACGCCAATCCCTGCGGACCAACAACAATTTCAAACAACGTCACCGATGCAAGCGGAAAGTATTGGCTCGGAAGCGGTGGCAGCGATGCGCTCCGCACAGATCGCAACGCTGCGCGTTCAGTTGTTCAAGATCGGAGCGCGCATCCGCGAAACAGCTCGTTGTATCCGTATTCATCTGGCCAGCGGATGGCCTTTCCGGGATCTCTTCCAAGCCGCCTGCAACTCTTCTTAGATTGTCTCGTCGATTCGACAACACACGCTCTCCCGAAGGAACCAGGCGGAGCTATCTCGAAAAACGGTTCGCGAGGTCAAAACAACGGCAACGCACACCTATATAAAGCTCGACTACCGAACGCGATCCTTTCCTCCGTCATCAATGCGCTTTCCGCGCCACGATTCTCGCCTTTAATGAATTAACCAAGCTAGGCTATCCTCACATCGGATCATTGCGATATGCCGGAGCAGGTATCGACAAGGTATTCTGTTGCACCAATTGCGCGCTCGATGGTTTTTCTACCATGAAGCGCTGAGAGCAAGGCGTTATATTGATCGAGTATCTGATCCAAAATGTGCAGCGGCCGGCCGCCATCAATCATGAAATTCTCGGAGATTATTTCAAACCAGTCGACGACAGGTTTGCGAGAGAGGATATGTTGATGGCGAGGAGCGCGCAGTCCAATTCCAATCCCGTAATCCGTAAATCCGTTGAAGCGATTCTCCGGCATAATCTTTTTCGCTCCTTAGACTAAACAAGGAGGGCTAGGGGAGATCTCCCAGCCCTCGACATCGGACCGCGTCTACTTTCAAACTACGCCTGAGGTGGCTTGGAGCCGTCGGTCGCGCAACCGCCCTTGCCCTTGCAAGAGTTCTTGCCTTTGCAGCCGTTGTCGCTGGCTTTGCAACCACCCTTGCCCTTGCAGGAGTTCTGGCCCTTACAAGCGTGCTTTTCTTTGACGTTCTTGTCGCTCTTCTGGTCCTGATCTTGCCCTTGCTCCTGAGCGCTGAAAGAAGTCTTCAGCGAGGGCAGTAAAGTCGACGCCTTAACCGACGCTCCGGTTCCGGCGAACAATCCCGCTAACGCCGCACCTGTGAGCATCGCTTTTGTGGTTTTCGTCATTTTCAAATTCTCCTGTTGATTAGAATGAGATGCGGAACTCTGTTCGGCACTCTTTGCCTTCTTCGCGAATCTCGCTGCCCGGTCTGGGAAAACTAACTCTTGCTGCGATCCCGGGGGCGATCCCGAATGCCCGGAAAAGAATATTCCGTTCATCGAATGAGAGTCGCGACATGCCTAAAGGTTTCTGGAATTCAAGGTGGATCGGATGTCCGCCAACCTAGCGGGCAGGCGCGTAGTAGCCTGTTTTTGCGTAAACGCTGAGAGGCGGAAAGCCCTTGGGAGTCCGTAGTTTGATCTTGATTTTGCGCCAGCGGGCGTCGCGGCCGCGATTGCTCGGGTGGTAGCCCGGGACATATTGGTTACGCAATTCCGCGCCAATTTTTGCAGCGATGTCCGGCAGGTCGTTTAGATTCTCGACTGCGAAGGCACGCCCACCGGTTAATTCGTCATTTCGTTGAGCAGTGTGGGTCCGTTGAGTTCCTCTGGCGTTCGACCGCGATACTCGAAAGGCTCAAAGATGCCAATGGAATATTTTGTGTACCGGCTTCCCGCACCAGCCGCTTGATATCATTCTCGCTGTAACGACTACTATTATCGCCACCGTCGGAAATGATCAGCAGTGCTCGTTTGGCGGAATGAGCGCTGTGCATCTGACTGAGTCCCAGATAAACGGCATCGAGTAAGGCGGTCTGGCCCTTTGCAAGAAGCTGGGAGCAAGCGACTCTGCAAGTCTTCGATATTGTTTGTGAACGGACTGAGAAGTTGGGCGCGCTTGCTGAAACCGACGAGAAAGGACTCATCTTCTGGGCTGGCGGTTTTGAAAAACTGTAAGGCGGCTTCCTTGGCCTTGCCGATTTTGTAGGCCATGCTGCCGCTGAGATCCAAGATGACACCGATTGATATCGGAACATCTTTGCAAGAGAAATTAACGACCTCTTGCTCGATGTTGTCCTCGAATACGCGGAAGTTACCGGGCTCAAGACCGGTGACGATGCGGTTATACAGATCGGTGACGGTGACATTGACGAGTGCCAGATTTACTTCGACATGCACGCCCTCATTCGGCCTAACGGGCTGCCCCGGCGTATCGTGCTTCACGTCATCGGAGATGAGGGCTCGACCACCGGCAGACGGTGGGAAGTTAAAGGTGCCTGCGGCAAAGAGTAAAAGAAAGATGAATTGAGCGGACGAGACGCGATGCGCGATCATGCTATTTTTCATTGTGCGTTTCCAGTTCCTTACTTCACGTAGATCTCCTGATCCATCTCTTGGTGTTCCATAAAGTGTTTCGCGCAATCGCTTGCGCCCCCGAACGTGGCGATTCCCCTGTGCTCGAAAGCCATGATGCCCTCAAGAATGAGTTTGCAAAAACCGGTGCCTGCATTGAATGAGACTCGGGATTCACTGAAAGGATTCCAAAGTGTGATCGAGGACGGAAGTCATGGAAAAAGGGAGTTGGGCGATACTGGAAAAAGCAAAAAGGTTCATGCGACTGGAGCCACCGCGCACTTTACGCGCAGAAATAGTTCTCCTCCTCCCTCGTAACCATGCGCGGAAGATCGATCTATTCAATGACCGATGCTTCGAACGACTAATTTTCTTTCCGTGCTTCCGCCGCAATCCAAATCGATGCGCCCAGGAGAACGAGGTCCTTGATAAGGAATTGGCCGGCATCCCCAAGCACTGGAAGCCCGTGAGAAAAATGGAACGCTCCAGGAGTGGAAAATAGGAAACTCACTGTGAGCAAGAAGGTGATGACAGCTCCGATGCTGCCAATGAACGAGAGCCTTGCCGAGAACGGGCGCAGCGCGATCAGGGCGGCGACAGCAATCTCGATCGCTCCGATCAGATTGGAAACAGCCTGAACGCTGAAAAGTCGATACAACCAAGACATCAGCGGACTGCTCGCCACAAGGGGCTGAATCCCGTGGGCCTCATCAGCGGTGAATTTGAGAGCGCCGATGAGTAAAAGCGTGAGCACTAACCCATAACGTGAGACGTGCATGCCCACTTTTTCCAATGAAGTCGCCTCGGCTCGCAATAGCGACGCCGCAAACTTCGTTTCCGCAGGCAAACTTTGACTAGCTGCATTCATATTCCTGGCTCGCTTTCCCGGGATTGTCGGGAGTCAGTACCGCATTGTAGGTGAGGTCGCCACCCGAAGCCGGAACGTTGGCTATTCTATTGCTGGCAATGATTGGCATCTTGCACACCCTAATTGTGATTTGCAGTGAAACACGCCAACTCCATTCGGAGAATCTATGGAAGACTTTTCGAAGAGAGCCAGGCAATGTGACGAACGAGTCGGCGGAAAGTTTCAGCGCATAAATAAATTTTCGCGTGGGATAAATTCGGGAGGGACTAAGAGGCCAATTGAAAACTCGTTGCGCACGCCGCACCTGACAGAAAGCCCTCCGGTGACGGCTGCTGGTTCGCGGCCTAAAGAAAGGAAAACTTGTTTGCTCAGGCGGTTTCGGCATTTTGAAACGGGCGCGGAGCCTTGTGCTCTCGCGCCCGTTGCGATCAAACGCGCACAGGAGAGAAGGGCATGGTCCCTTTTGGGTGCGCACGTCGGTAATTGAGATGTCCGCCGGTTTAGAAGGTTTCCGTTTCGTAGATCCGAAAGAGTTATACCGAGCTGAAATTCTTTCGCGAACATCACAAAAGCGGGTGCAGGCGACCCAGCTAACTGGGCGCGCGAGCATGCAGGCTTGCCTGATCCGAGCAAGCTAACCTTTTTTCTGTCGCGCGTACCCGATGCATATCGGGCACGGCGAATAGCGCTCGCGAATGGCTTCCTCGACTTGAAGAAATTTGGGTTTGCCATGCAAATGCGGACACCTTGGAATGTGAAGGATCATATCGTCCTGGGATACGGCTACAAGCCCCGTAACCGCACGCGGGTCGGGAGAATCCGATGGACTCTGGTGCCCCAGCCGGGGCAAAATAATTCGTTTTACGGTTGAATAAAACAAAGCCCAACGGAACCGCGGCGGCTGCTGTCAAAGCCCAGGCTAGAAAAGCGCGACGCGAGGCGTGAATTCTCTCTTCCGATCCCATACTCGGTCTCTGGTCCAGTCTCCTGCGCAGCCGGTCATGAAAGCCTTCCGACAGCGCCAAAGTGCTCTCATCCCGATATAGACGAATAATGTTGCGGGTTCCTTCAAGAACCGCAGTGCAGTGGCAGCATTCTGCGAAATGCAATTCGAGAGCAGTAACTCACTGATTCTAAAGAACTGGCGGAGAGGGTGGGATTCAAACCCTGCTAGCCTAAGAAATTTCCATTGATATTAATAAATCTTGAGCTTCTTTGTTGTCAACAGCGAATCGAAAGCAAGGCTCCGAATCGAGGTTTTCCCATCAATAATGGAAAATCTGTTACTTGGCGTTCGGCGCGTCGTCTTAGGAAGGCCTAGGAAGTCCTCCGCCAGTTCGTCTCCAATGACAGGCATCGACGTGATATGCTCGCACTCCGCATGGTTTACATTTAAAATCGCTTCGAGCAAGAGCTCCGCAGTTAAAAGATTCGCGCGCACGAAGCGGCGACTGGGGCCTTGAGCCACGGCGATGCTTACCTCAAAAATTGAATTTGTAATGTGTTGTCATACGAACCGTATCTTGGAAATGCTGATGTCTGGGTTGGCTTTGATCAGTCTTACCCAAGGGACCACGAGCGTGTCAGTCCGCGCAGACTTTTGTCGAATTCGAACAGCAAGCGAGTCTGCGGTAAGCTTACTGGGCGGAGTAAATGCAGTTCACAAGAACACGAGATTCCCTGTACTTTTGAGTGGAGAAGCTCCGTCCCGCACGTTACTGATTACAAGCGCCAATAACGGACAGACATTTCAGAACCTGAAAATCACAACGAAGAGCGGCAATTGCGTAACCATTATTGGAGCCGCAAATATAACTATACAAAATGCGCAGATCGGTCCGTGCGGAGGCAGGGGCATCGAGATATCGAAGAGCAGCGGGATAAATATCTTCGACAGCTACATCCATACCGAGACTCTGAGCCAGGGATGCTGCGACAGCAATGACGGGATTTATGCCCACGACGGTTCCAAGGACATCTTGGTGCAGGGGAATGTGATTGCCTACGGTGAGTCAAACATAGAAGCTTTGGGGGTTGCGAGAATCAGGGTGGTAGGAAATTTCCTGGTGAACCCGCGGGGACCGAAACCTAGAGGCCAGAACTTTCAGTGCTACAACGGCTGCAGTGAAGTCACGGTGATCAACAATTACGCCTTGTCCAGCACCGACACCGAGAAATACTTGTATCCAGAAGATCAGGAAGACTCTGTCAATTTTGGAATGAGCGACATCATCACCGCGCTGGACAACTTTGTAACCGGAGGGCACAGCCGTTCCGGCTGCGGTTTAATCGCCGATGACCGGGCAAACAACGTTCTCTTCGGTGGGAATCGAGTGTTGAACACCGGACAGTGCGGCATCGCCATTGCCGATGGAATCAATCAGGTGGTGACTGGCAACAAGATTTACAACACGAATCCGGTTGTCGGGGGCGGGAATACTGCTCTGGTGGTCTGGAAGCAATATAAACCTGCGTGCGGACCGGTAACAGTCTCTACTAACATAACGGATGCGCTCAAGCCGGATGGTTCACATTCCGGATTCTGGAATGGAGGCGGATGCGAGCCCGTGATCCTGAGTGGAAATATCTTTGATGAGGCGGCGGACAGGTTCTTAAGTCCTGCTTCCGCCGTCTTTGCTCCGCCGCCCATTCCTCCGCAACCGAGGAACTGCGTGGCGACTTCAGCGTATTCGAACAACACCAGCCTGCCGCGATGCGTTACCGTGAAATAGCGTCGCTGCGAGAGATTGGCCAATCGCGGCGTTGCCGCTGTACAACCATACGTGGCCACCCAACCCGCTATGCGTAGATTTGGTGGACCGCAAAAAATGACCTGCCCATCATTTGAAGCTGACGAGCACAGATGCGTACCGGTAGGCGGTCGTACTGCTGATGGTTGCGGTCTGTTTGCCGCTGGCGACGTTCTGAATCCGAGCTTGAGTAACTACGAAATCGCCGCCACTCGGGTTGGGCGATTGCAGCAGGATGGTGTAGTTGGGATCCTTGGTGATGGTCGGAGCGCAGGTACTGCAGTTCCAAGTCCAGGAAGTCGCTAGAGAATATTCCTGCCCTTGTGTGACGCCGCTAGTGGTCGTAACCGTTTGCGTTGCGACAGATGCCGTCCCGCTGTCTGCACTCCCGGTAACATCGACTGGAGCGCTCGCCAAGCCGCTCACCTCAAATATTTGCATATGAATGGCGTGCGCCGTGGAACCGATGGAAACGGTGACCGTGGTCGGTTGTCCGACACAGTTGCTGACGTACCACACCTTCACCTGTCCATTGCTGTTCGGGTTGGTCACGTAGCTGTACGCTGACTGCCAGCTTTGTTGGTTGTTATCTGAAACCGTCAAGTTGGTTCCCGAAAGCCCGGAAGAGATGCCCACCACAATCAGCGTGTTCCCCGCCGTAGGTGTGAGCGGATAGGCGAGGGACAACGCGGTGAGACCGGATTGGAATTTATCGGCCGCCTGCACGGTGGTCATGGCAGTGCCGACCGATTGCACCAGACTGAAGTTGGCAGTGGTGGTAGTGCCAACAGTCACGGTGACATTCGATTGCGTGGAACTCTGGTAGCCCGTGGCTGTGGCGGTGACACTGTAGGTTCCCGGGGCAACATTCAAGGAGTAACCACCGGCAGAATTGCTGATCGCGGTTGCGGAGCCACCGCTGTAGGAGACAGTGGCACCGGCAATTGCCGCGCCAGCAGAGTTGGCGACCTTTCCAGAAATGGTACCGATCAATTGCACCAGACTGAAGTTGGCCGTGGTGGTCGTGCCGACGGTGACGGTGACATTCGATTGCGTGGAACTCTGGTAGCCGACAGCGGACGCAGTGACGCTGTAAGTGCCCGGAGCGACGTTCAAAGTGTAGCCACCCGAAGAATTCGCGGTTGCGGTTGCAGAACCGCCACTGTAGGAGAGAGTTGCGTTGGCAATCGCTGCACCGGCAGAGCTGGTCACTGTTCCCGAAATCGTTCCCGCCGATTGCACCAAGCTAAAATTGACCGTCGAGCTGGTACCGGCCGTAACGGAGACATTTGCATGCGTGGAGCTCTGATAGCCGTTGGCCGTGGCGGTCACGCTGTAAGTACCTGGAGCGACGCTTAAAGTGTAAGCACCGCTGGAGTTCGTGGTTGCCGTCGTGGTGCCACCGCTGTTGGACACCGTCGCATTAGCAATCCCTGCGCCCGCTGCGTTTGTAACATTCCCTGCGATAGCCCCGTTCGGACTTCCGGCACCACCTTCGAAGCTGACGAGCACGGATGCGTACCGGTAGGCGGTCGTACTGCTGATGGTTGCGGTCTGTTTGCCGCTGGCGACGTTCTGAATCCGAGCTTGAGTAACTACGAAATCGCCGCCACTCGGGTTGGGCGATTGCAGCAGGATGGTGTAGTTGGGATCCTTGGTGATGGTCGGAGCGCAGGTACTGCAGTTCCAAGTCCAGGAAGTCGCTAGAGAATATTCCTGCCCTTGTGTGACGCCGCTAGTGGTCGTAACCGTTTGCGTTGCGACAGATGCCGTCCCGCTGTCTGCACTCCCGGTAACATCGACTGGAGCGCTCGCCAAGCCGCTCACCTCAAATATTTGCATATGAATGGCGTGCGCCGTGGAACCGATGGAAACGGTGACCGTGGTCGGTTGTCCGACACAGTTGCTGACGTACCACACCTTCACCTGTCCATTGCTGTTCGGGTTGGTCACGTAGCTGTACGCTGACTGCCAGCTTTGTTGGTTGTTATCTGAAACCGTCAAGTTGGTTCCCGAAAGCCCGGAAGAGATGCCCACCACAATCAGCGTGTTCCCCGCCGTAGGTGTGAGCGGATAGGCGAGGGACAACGCGGTGAGACCGGATTGGAATTTATCGGCCGCCTGCACGGTGGTCATGGCAGTGCCGACCGATTGCACCAGACTGAAGTTGGCAGTGGTGGTAGTGCCAACAGTCACGGTGACATTCGATTGCGTGGAACTCTGGTAGCCCGTGGCTGTGGCGGTGACACTGTAGGTTCCCGGGGCAACATTCAAGGAGTAACCACCGGCAGAATTGCTGATCGCGGTTGCGGAGCCACCGCTGTAGGAGACAGTGGCACCGGCAATTGCCGCGCCGGCAGAGTTAGTGACCGTGCCGGTGATAGTGCCGATTAATTGCAGCAAACTAAAGTTGGCGATGGCGGTTGTGCCTATGGAGACGGTGACGTTCGATTGCGTTGAATTCTGGTAACCGCTGGCCGAGGCAGTGACACTGTAAGTTCCCGGAGCTACGTTCAAAGTAAAGGCACCCGAAGCGTTCGTGGTCGCAGTTGTCGAGCCGCCGCTGTAGGAAACAGTAGCGTTGGCGATCGCCACGCCGGTAGAACTGGTAACCGTTCCGGAAATCGTTCCAGATTGAGTCAGGGCGAAATTCAGAGTGGTGGTCGAATTCGAGGCAACGCCGATGTTGGACTGAGTTGACGGCAAGTATCCAGAGGCGGACGCAGTGACGCTGTAGGTACCTAGGGCTGCCGTCAAAGTATAGCTACCGGCGGAATTTGTGGTTGCTGTTGTAGAGCCACCACTGTAAGAGATGATCGCGCCGACAATCGCCGCGCCTGACGTATTGGTGACGATGCCGGAAATAGTTCCCGTGGACGTCGCCGTAAGCACCAAGTTGGAAACCGAATTGCTCCCGGAAGTAACGGAGACATTTTGATTGCTCGCTGACTGGTACCCAACATGAGACCCGGTGACGGTATAAGATCCAACAGGCACACTTGAAAAGCTGTAGTTGCCGTTAGAATCAGTTTTCGCGGTTCCGCCGCTGTACCATACCGTGGCGTTGGCGATGGCCGAGCCAGAAGAACTGGTTACGGTGCCGGAAAGTGATCCCGGCGATTGCGTCGATAGAAAGTACTTGACGAAAGCGGGGTAGCCGACCCAGACATCCAGATTGTCCGAGACCGCGGAATACCCGCTCTTTTGAGCAGCAAGAGAGTAAGCGGCTGGCGCAGTCAGGTTTAGTGTGAAGTTGCCGCTGGAGTCGCTGGACGTCGCGGCGCTGCCGTTCGAAATTGTCGCGCCAGAAATTACACTGCAACCCGTGTTTTTGACATGCCCAGCTACTGTGCCCGCTCCGCTTTGAAGTGAACCCGTGCTGTGCCATGGCACAGTGAACTGATTACCGGAATCCGTCAGGTAGGAATTCAAAGTTGGGGAGTAGGTTTTGACATCGATGGTGTTGAGGGAGGGATGGAAGGTAAGAATTCTAAGGTAGCCGTTCCCGCCGTTGGTCATTTCCTGATAGTCCGAAAGCATTTGATTGACGATGTTGCCATTCGCTCCCAAGTCGGATCGTCGGCTCACGCCTTCGCCCGTAGAGTCGGTATAAGCAAAGTGGCCGTTCAGCACTAGACTGATTTGGCTGGCCTGGCTGAGGAATTTTTTCCATAAAGACTCGCCATCGTTGTCGGTTCCCACGTTGTATGCCTGTGCGTCAAAGTCGTCGCAGAGTGATACTCGCGTGCCGTCGATATAGAGGTAGGAATGGGTGACGACTATGACTTCAGCTGCAGGATTTGCAGCGATCGCGGACTGAGCCCAGGCGAGCGCAACGTCCCGGGGATAAAACTCGAGCACCAGAAAAAGAAATGGCTTACCGTTAATCGTGAGGATGCCATAGAAATTCTCGTTGCTGCCTGTCGGATATTGGCCCTTATACCAACTATAATTCTGGTAGCGAGACGGGCCAAAGAAGAGGTTGAAGTTTGTGGTCTCGGAGGTGCGCCCGCTAGAATTGCCGCTATCGGAATAATCGTGATTGCCAATGGCCAGGAAATACGGAATCTTCGCGTTGTCGAGTAATTTGACGGAGGCGTCAGCATTTTGCCATTCCCAAGTGTTGGCGGCGGTTTGCACGATGTCACCGAGGCCGAGCACTGCTTGGATATTCAAGGTTGACGCGTTGTTCACAATCCACTGAGTTTGCGCGGTGAAGGTTTGCGGATAATTTTCCGAATAGTACTGAGTGTCTGGCAGGGCGACGATGGTGAAATCGCTTTGCCCGATTGCGCAGGGAGCCAGCACAGCCAGTAGCGCGATGATCGGCGAGACCCAAGCTAGCAAGCGCTGTGCGAACGCGGCGCTACGCGTCTTCCGAATTGAGGGAGCTGTAGACATGGAAAGCCTACCTTTCACCGAAACCCGCGGGTGAAACGTTCCAGGTCGCGCGATGGCGTGAGGTGCATTAAAAGATAATCAAAGGGAGAGCCGACGGTGGGGAGCTGCCGCAGTGGATGTATGCCTAAGTGAAAAAACCGCACGAATTCCGGAGTTCGACTTGTGAACGCATTGGCCAGGGTCTACTGCGGCTCACTTCACAGAATGGCGTTGCTTGGCTCCGCGGAAGGGCTGGAAGGTTTGGGAGGAGTTCGCTCAAGAGCCGATTTGCGCGCTTTCCAGATAGCTCGTCGGGCCCAGTTCAAAGAAGAGGTGCGATTGACCAGCAGGGTCGCGTGATGCGCCAACGTATACAAAAGACTTAATTGGAGCGCATTGAGGGTGGGAGCGTAAATATGAACACGAGCTTCGGAACGCCGTACCCTTGCAAAGGAGTCGTAAAACTGTCCGCAGCCAGTGCCAAAATCAAGAGTGTTAACATCCGAGTCGCGAAGACTCTCGACCACATTCAGAAAAAGAAAAATTCCCGGAGAATGTTCAGACCAGCTGGCGTCAAACCCAACGTGATCGGCGTATAGACAGTGTTCGTAGAGCGTTCCCTTCCAGAACGACACAGGTACGCCATCGATATAAAGAACAAAAATCTTCAACCATCCGTGTATGGCCTCGACAAGCAATTGCTCGCGACTCTGAAGAGTGTTAAAAAAACCGAAGCCGAGGCGGCGTTTAATGGATTTGCATGCGATTTCTTCCATCTCACGAATGGCCTGCCCGACTTCCTCGGCCGTCTGAAAGCAGCGGATTTCGATTCTTCCCGCGAAAGTACTTACGAACTTCTTATACTTGCGTCGGAGCTTGGAGCGCTGGCTGTGCCGTAAAGTCAAAAGGAATGCTTCGAGGCCGTCGGGAAGATTCTGAAACCAATGGTCATATAACTTGCGGCAATGATCCCGGCGTAGCACGCCTGGCCGTTGAATAGCGTGGGTGTACAAATGCGATTGCGGATCGAGTTGGTCCCAGAAGACCAGATCAGCGTCACCCTCTGCAAGCGACGTCATGAGCGCCTGGACCAGCGCTTCACAGTTCTGGCTTGACGCATTGCCGAGCAGGCCCCCAAGTGTGAATTCTAGAGCAGTGACTTCGGGCTTGAGTACCGTGCGGGAGGAGATTCGAATGGGGAATTTTGTGTGATGCCTTAGTCCCACCAACAGGGCTTCCGCTTCCCCGTTCCGACGCAGCACGAGAATATGCGGCCTGCAACCGTTGCCTCTCGATCGAACTATGCCGGAAAAAAAATCGATGTTCGAATCTCGGCTTTTTTGCCAAGTCTTCCACACTTCGCGGATGCATTCGACTTCGGCCAGGTCACAAATAGTTTGCACTGTGAACTGATCGGAATTCACGTCTGCTTCCATTTCGTGACGCTCAACTTCCGCGCGACTAGATTGTTCCATGGATGACGTTCCCATAACTATTTGCCTTGTTCCCAATTGCCCGGGCGCACCGTGGACTCTAAGGGATACTTTGACAGGCCGAGAAGTTGTGATGTCATTTTCAGAACGAATCGTGGATTGTTGTAGAGATAACGCCTCCAGAGACGCCGTGGTTCCTGGGCCAGTCGGTGCAGCCACTGGAAGCCTGCGGTTTTCATCCACTGAGGGGCGTCTTGGATTCGGCCTGTGTGCACATCGAAAGCTGCACCAACGCCGACCATGACCAACGTCTCCAATTGAGGCAAGTACTCCGCCATGAATCGCTCTTGCTTGGGCGTACTGAGGCCGACCCAAAAGATGTCCGGCTTCAAGCTTGCTATCTGAGATTTGAGAGACTCTCGCTCAGTTTCGTTCAAAGGACGGAATGGCGGAGTGCGTGTACCTACGATCCGTAGGCCAGGGAACTTGCGAAGGAGAGAGGCCTTCAGCTGTTCGGCTACACCATCGGTTCCGCCGTAAAGAAAATGCGTGTAGCCATTTTCAACGGACATGGCGCAGACTTCGAGCATCATATCGGGCCCGAAGACTCGCCGCATTTGGGAGTGGCCTTGCCGCTTGCCCACCCAAACCGCAGGCATGCCGTCAGGAGTGGTCAGCAACGAACTATTCAAGATGGATCGGAAGGCGGGATCTTTCTGAGCCTCCATAATCCCGTGCACACCGGTGACGCAAACGTAGCCTCGGATGCGCCCTTCGATTGCGCGCTGGAATGCCGCCAATACTCCCGGCATGTTGATTGCGTGGACTCCCACGCCCAAAACGTTGGCGCGTGGGAATTCTCGGAGCTGGGTGCTTTGCGTCATGGCAGATCCCTAGCCTGGATTATTCAAGATTTTGCTAGCGAAAAAAGAAAAGGTGCTCTAAAAGATTGATGAAC
The DNA here is from genome assembly GCA_963732135.1 of uncultured Acidobacteriota bacterium. Taxonomy (GTDB): domain Bacteria; phylum Acidobacteriota; class Terriglobia; order Acidiferrales; family UBA7541; genus Acidiferrum. The sequence continues at coordinate 187,772 of CAVSYC010000003.1, read as the reverse complement.
ACTGGGTTTTGGCGAACCCGGCATTCTCTTTCGGAGCACCCAAAAGTGACATCTCGTTATATACCACAGCTTTCCTTTTCCTTCTACCGACACCGAGTCATTCGAGCCGATTTTTCTGGCGGTCAGATCACCAGCGATGCCGGTCTGCTGCCTTTGCGGGCCTTTGATCAGCGGCATGGGCTCACCCGCGGCTTGGCAGAGCGTGTCGGTGAGGTTCGCGACGATTCGCGTGTGAGTCATCCGGGGTTGTCGTTGTTGCGCCAGCGTCTCTACCAGATCATCGCTGGCTACGAGGACGCCAACGACGCCGACCGGCTACGTCACGATCCGGCGTTTCAAATTCTTGCCGATCAACCGCTGGGTGAACCGCTCGGATCACAACCAACGCTCAGTCGTTGGGAGAACTCACCGTCGCCTCGCGATCTCCTCAAGCTGCAGGATGCCATGCTCGATTGGTTTGTGAAACTCTGCGGAGAACAGGTTCGCAAACGGGGAGAGATCCTGCTCGATGTTGATTCCACCGACGATCCAACGTACGGACAGCAGCAGCTCAGTTTCTTCAACGGTGGTTACGACCAACACATGTATCACCCCTTGCTGATCTTTGAGCGTCACACCGGTTGTTTGTTGGCGGCACGCTTGCGCCGCGGCACCGCAGCGAGTCACGCCCGCATCATCCCTCTGCTGTTACGCATCGTTCCGCGACTGCAGCGAGAGTTTCCCAAGGCCCGCATCAAATTGCGCGCTGACGCCGGGTTCGCTCTGCCACTGCTCTATGAATTCTGCGAGTTTTTCGGCATCCAGTACGTGATCGGCATAGCTGCCAACCCACGCTTGCAAGAGCAAGCGCAACCCCTGCAGCGTCGTCTCGCCCGGCGTTATCGTCGCACAGGCAAACCGCAACGATCCTTCTCTAGCTTTCTCTATCGCGCTTACAGCTGGTCTCATCAGCGGCGCATCTGCTACAAGGCCGAACACACCGAGTCTGGAACTAATGTGCGCTTTCTGGTCACCAACTTGAAAGGCCGCAGCCGTTCCGTTTTTTCCTTCTATAACGACCGCGGGGAATGTGAGAACCGCATTGAAGAATTCAAGAATGGTTTTGCCGCGGACCGCTTGAGCTGTCACCGCTTCCGAGCCAATGCTTTCCGCTTATTGCTCCACAGTTTCGCCTACAACCTCGTCAACCTGTTTCGCTTGCAGCTACCTTCGTCGCTGCGCTCAGCACAGATCGAAACGCTGCGCGTTCAGTTGTTCAAGATCGGGGCGCGCATCCGCGAAACAGCTCGTTGTATCCGTATTCACCTGGCCAGCGGCTGGCCTTTTCAGAATCTCTTCCAAACCGTCTGCAACTCATCTTAGATTGTCTCGCCTGCTCAACAACATACTCTCGCAAGCACCAGGCGGAGCCATTTCAAAAAACGCTTTGCGAGGTCAAAGTGCGGCTCTACAGTCCCCTTGAGAGTCCACAACCGCGCGCCCAACCTTGTCCTCCGTCACCAATCCGCTCTCTGCGCTACGATTCTGGCTTCTCATGAATTAACCAGGCTAGGTGGCTGTTGCGGCCAGGGCCTTCCTGCCCTTAGTGGCCTCCCTCTCTATCCACTTGTAGGTGCTCTCGAGTCCTTGCTCAAGCGAGATGGAGGGTTCCCAACCTAGAACCTGGCGCAACCGGGAGTTGTCGCTATTTCGTCCACGTACACCTTGAGGCTTAGTCAGGTCATGACGCTTATGCAGTCGCTTGCCAGCAATTCCACTAATCAGGTCGACTAGCTCGTTGATGGTTACCAGCCGGTCGGTTCCAAGGTTGAGAGGTTCTCTATAGTTTGAGTGCATCAGGCGAATTAGCCCTTCTACGCAATCGTCCACGTACATGAATGAGCGTGTCTGTTCCCCATCACCCCAAACCTCGATGTCGCTCCCATCGTCGGCGAGGGCTACTTTGCGTGAGATGGCTGCAGGGGCTTTTTCCTTACCGCCGTCATAGGTTCCCAATGGCCCAAACACGTTGTGGAAACGGACAACTCGAGTTTCGAGGTTGAAGTCTTTCTGGAAATAGTGGCAGAGCTGTTCGGTCCATAGTTTTTCCCATCCATAGCCGGGTTCTGGGTCGGCCGGATAGGCGTCTTCTTCCTTCAGGGGATTTACATCGGCACTTGTTTGCTTGGACTGCGCGTAAACGCACGCGGAGGAAGAGAAGAGAAACTTTTCAACACCGTTCAGACGGCTCGCTTCTAACATGTGAGCGTTGATAAGCGTGTTGTTGCAAGAAATGCTGGCCAGATAGGCGGTTATATATCCGATGCCGCCCATGTCTGCCGCCAGGTTATACACGTGATGAATGTCTTGCGTCGCGGTGAGGCACTGCTCGTACCTTCGAAGATCCAGAAGATTGAACTCATCTGCGTCGGACGGCTCATATTCGGGATGCTTGAGGTCCACGCCGCGGACCCAGAATCCTTCGGTTTTGAGCCTGCGGACCAGCTGATGACCGATGAATCCGCCCGCGCCGGTAACCAGAATGCGTTTCGTCGTATTCATATTGAATTCCTCCTTATGGAATCGGTTTGATATTTGAGTTACAGAAAATCGTGAGGTCCATCCGAATCGTTATCGCCTTCGGGTGAGGATGGTTAAAGACATTGGAGCTATTTTTTCTAGTGCGCGTAGGTTCTAGATGATTTCATCGATGTCTACACAGCCGCTGCAACGAATGCAGTTTTAGCCTCCATCCGCAAGCGAGAGAGTCGAGATGCGATGTCCCTGGAAAAAAGTGCCATTAGTGGTCTCTTGGGTTCGAAATGAATTCTGGGATCGCAGATGAGCTCATCCATTGTGGGAGTTTCCGGCCTCAGGAAGCGCCACCGCAATGGAATATCCCGTTCCTGATCCAGAAGCCACTCCGGCCGATATCCCAGATCTTTCAACGCGCCTAGCCACTGGACAACGCCATGCGCTCCGATCAGGTCGGGATGTATTTCGATGAGCAGTCTTGGGCTGTACCTGTGAATCGTATCCAGCATTCCCGGAAGCACCACTACTTCGTGACCCTCTAAATCCATGCGCACCAGGTCCACGGACTCGGGAGCTTCCTTGGCAATCAGTGAGTCCAATGTGCGAACAGGCACTTGAAGATCGGTTGTTGGCCATGGGACCGGATGCAGGGAATGCCGGTTGGATTTATCACAAAGACGCAATGAGCTTGTGCCGTCGCGATCGCTAATCGCGACCTGATGAAATACGACATTCCGATAGCCGTTCGCTCGCACGTTATGCAGGAACAGCAGCGCGTTTTGCGGTTCTGGTTCGATGGCGATCACTTTTCCCGTTGGGCCCACGCGCTGGGCTTCGAGCAATGCGTAGTACCCAATGTTGCAGCCAATATCAACGACGGTCATTCCCTGCTGCAGGCATCGTGAGAGCAAGCGACTGGTGCGTGGCTCATGTATGCGATAGACAGCCAGTTCGATGGAAACGCCTTTGTCCTGGGGGTGCAAGGTGAGCTGGTTGCCGAGAACCGAGACAGTCGTGCGGCCGCGAGCGCGGTACCACCACCACGCGAGTTTAGTGTATCCGTAGACCGTAGGTTTGCAACATTGATAGATGCCTTCGCAAACCACTGCAAATAGCCCGTTCGTCCGCAGCACCAGGCGAAACATCCGCCATTTATGAGCGAGGAAATTCATGACAAAAGCACCGATTGATTTTGCTGGAGGGCCACGCCCATTGCAGTTATTCCTTTCCGAAGAAAGCGAAAGTTATTTTCGAAGCGAGCGAAAGACTCTGAAGCATTCGTCGTATATGAGACTTTCTCGCGATAGAGAGAGGTCGCTACCAGATCCGCGCACTATTCCCGGTTATCGCGTAGGCCAGCGAGGCCACGGAGGCTAGTGGAGGGAGCAGGCTGAGACGCGCGCTTGCTGCGCTGTCGCCACGACGTAAGGCATGGGCGAGCTCCAAGAAAAAGAGGTTGGCACCTTGAGGCATAACCGGAAAATGCCAAAGTCCGTCTCGCTCGAATAACATTTCCGCCCCCAAGCGTGCCGCCGAATTAACGTGCGGAGGCAGTGTACAGGAATTCTCACTATGGGAATTCGCGTAGTCACAGACGATTTTCAAACACGCCGCGACGCCTGGCCAGATTCCGTTCTGCTCTGCTACCTCTTGCAATTCCGCGAAAGCCAAGTGTTCGCAATGGAGCAATTTCGTCAGATTCAAAATGTCACAGATGCGGAAGTAAAGGTGCCGGTACATGCGTTCGAGACTGGCGACAATGACGCGTTCCTCCGGGGCCGGCACCTGGAAGACATATCCGTTCACATGTATGGGCTTACGACGAGCGATGAGCCGTTTCGCCAATTGGACGTGTTCGCCCGCTTGTCCCAGCCGGCGAACGTGCACTTCGGCGGTAGTCTGGATTCCTGGCAGCCTGAAGCTGCGCTTGTGAGACAGGTGGTCGCCCAGACTGCGGGTAATGCCGCGGGCGCGGAATTTGTTACGAAGGAGCTGCAACGCACATCGCTCGTCGCCCGTGGTGAAGAGATCGAGATCGCTTCCGAAGTCAGGCCAGTGCTCCAGAGTTTTAATTACGACCACGGGGCAACCAGCGGACTCTAGTTCCGCACAGACTGTTTCGAGAGACTGGAGCGCTTCGCGAATCCGCTCGCGCTCAGCGTCGAGTGCTGACAGAACTTGTTCAGCCAAGCGAGAGTTCCCGGCCGCGGTTGCCGTTTGTAACAATGGCGTGAGAACGCGCACGAGGATGTGGTGTTTGTCGAGCAGCAAGATAAACTTCTGAAATTGGCGCGGGTCCATGCTTGAGACGGAGTCAAGCAGCTCTGCCGGATTTTCCGGATTCAAGACAAACGCAGACAGCTGATGTAGTTGCTTGCTCATGGCGGAGCTGTTGTGCATCGAGTCCTCTTTGTTGGTAGCTCGTCGTTCTAGATGGGCCGGTATACGAGCGGTTGCTCCAACGACAGCGCTGACAGTTGACTCCGCGCTAGACAGATGCGATTCCGGGCGGCACGCGATAAGCCTCATCGAGTGGACCGAGCTTCTCGACGGCGTGCCCACGCGCGGAGATCACACGTTCGTAGATTTCCATCAGCTTTCTGTAGTTGTTTTCGGCGCCGTATTGCATTTCGTATTTCTCTCTCGCCCTTTTACCCATGGTTTCCAAACACTCGTCGTGAGTGAGAGCCCATTGTATTTTTTCGGCCAAGTGCGCGGCATCTCCCGGACGGAAGAGCAAACCAGTATGCCCGTCATCAATCACTTCTTCGAGTGGCCCAAGAGACGGCGCAATCACCGGGACGCCACAGGCGTACGCCTCCATAATCGTTACGGGCGCTTGTTCGTAACAACGGCTGGCACAAAGCAGGAATTTTGCTCCCTTGATGGTCGCCAGCGTCTCTTCGCGGGACAAATATCCGCGAAAAATGATGCGGGAGCGGCTCGCCTCTCCCACTTGTGCTTCAAGTGATTCGCGCAACGCGCCATCACCAACCAACATCAGGGGAACGTCAGTTCTTACCTGCTGCCATGCATTTAGGAGGGTGGGGAGCCCCTTTTCTAGCGTAATCCGACCTACAAATAACCCGTAATCACCGGGAGATGTTCGTGGACTGAGATCGGGATATACGAAATTCGGCTTCACAAAAAGCTTTTCGGCCGGGAGCCCTGCCTGGACAAATTTGTTTCGAGCGAAGTGCGAGAGGGCGATGTAGCAATCGATTTTCTGATTCCAAGTTCCGGCCCACCGGTGTGTAATCAGGAGAGCGGCCGCCGCAGTGGTGGCAAGTCTGGAACCGCGATAACAGCCATAGGCAAGGCTGCGCAGCAAACTGTGTTCGGCGCATTCCTCACAAATTTTTCCATCGCGAAGAAATGTGCCTTGGGGACAAAGGAGCCGGAAATTGTGCAGGGTCTGCACGACGGGCACGCCTTCTTCGGCACACGCCCAGTAAATCGAAGGGGAAATCATCACGAAGGTGTTGTGCACGTGTACGACATCAGGCTTTTCGCAACGCAATAGAGCGCGAAAATCCTGAAAAATGTCGCTTGACCAAATCGCGCGCTGAACCAGCTTGATTTGATGAACCAGAGTGCCATTCGCAATTTCCTGGTTGCTGCGACGGTATTCCAGAACACAGTGACCAGCTGATCGCAGCAGCTCCCGCTCCTGGTTGACGATGATGTCCTCGCCACCGGGCCATTGGTAAGCGTTATGTACCAGAGCGATTTTCATTTAGGCTCAATTCGTGGGTCGGCTGCTCTTTCTGCTCAAGAATTTGCAATGTCTGGCGGTTGTTGGCATAGATCACGCCCGGACGATCGTGAACGTAGTCCACCATCTCCTGCAGTTGGTCCCAAAGCCCAAGTTCCTCAATTTCCCAGGAGTGTCCATACAGGTGCCAGAACCCGCCCCCCTGCAATGCCTGGTCAAAGAGTTTTTTCCCAAGTTCGACCCAGTTTCGAAAGCGATTCAGTTCGAAAACATATCTGTAGAGTCCGGGCAAGTCGCGTCGCTTGCCGAGGTTTTTGTAATAGGCCAAGGAATCATGGGGATAAACCTGAAGAGTTGCTGGCATTTCAAAAGCACCAAAGGACGTTTGCTGGCACAGCATGCGCGTAGTCCGCGCCCCCCGATATCCAGCCCTTCGCACCATCTCCAGAACTTCCTGGTTGTACCGTCCGCGTGGATAGCAAAACATCTGCACTTCCTGCCCCAGGATTTGTTCTAAGACCTCCTTGCATTCGGAAACCTCCACCCAAAGCCGCTGGCCATGTAAATCTGAAAGGATTGCATGTGTCATGGTATGGCCGCCCACTTCAAAGCCCTGGGAAACCAGCCCTCTCAAGTCATTGTGCTGAAGAGTAGGTCTGCCATTTGGACCGAAGATGGGAACATAGAATGTTGCGGGCAAGCCCGCACCGCGGAGCATATCGGCGATCCTCAAATCGTGAGGATCGCCGTCGTCCCAACTGGTGGTTACAATTGTTCGGCTTACCATGGAAAAGTTCGCAGATGGTCTCTTTCCGCGGCGCGCAAAGAGAAGTTCACGCGGCTGAGAGCCAAAGGCGCTCGCTCCGCAGATTCCCGAAGATCGGTTCCCAGGGCGACACCCACGAGGAAAAAGAAAGGCACAGAAGAATGGGAGAATTCGAAATACGGTTGTACGAGGCTGTCCAATAGTCCGAGGACAGCGAAAGCCAACAACCACAAGTGAAGTGGGCACGAGACTCCCGCGATCATTCTGGCCTCGTGAGCTGCGTTCCAGAGTCGCCGTACGACCAAGGACAGAAAAAGAAGCCAGATGGAAAGTCCCAGGAAGCCGAGCCGGCCAAGCACATTCAGAGAGGAGTTGTGGGGCTGACGAATGGGTTGACCGGTGTCAGAGAGGAAGTCAATTAGCGGGTCCCCAAACCCAACCCCTGCCACGAGACGGCTCGGACTCGGACCAACCTTGTTCCAGACCTCTCCGTACCAGGCGCGGCGGTCTGACTCGTGTCCCAATTCCGCACTTTCGGCACTCGAAGGCCAGATACTCTCCACTTCTCTCGTCAGACTCGACAAATTCATAGGTCCAAGACGGCCTTGTACCTTCCAGCCAATTGCGGAGAGAACGAGAATTGTCACCACGAGAAGGCCAAAAGCCCACGCGAGCGTGGAGAGAAACTGCGAGATTCGCTTACGTTGGCGTAGAAGAAACAAAATCACAAAGATAAGCGCAATTCCGGTGTACATGGCGCGGGACTGCAGAATGCCTAAGCCAGCTAACTGAATGATAGCCAGCGCACGCAAAACCCAATGTGGCCAACTCACCAGCGATGGCGCAACCCAGATACAAAAGAGCGCCCCGGAGAGTAGGTAGATAGCGACAGTTTGATAATTACCTACCAACGGAACGGAATGAAATGGACCGGAGATGAGGGACCAGGCTTGCAGTCTCTCCGCCCACGGGAACGTGTAGCTGTATATTGCGGTCACAATAAAAAGAAACATTAACCATTTTGCGAGAAGCGCAATGTTTCGCTCCTGCGCGGTCCACAGAATTCCCAGAAGAAGAAAAAGCGCCTCGAAAGCAAACGTGCTGTCCCGCAAGGCGTACAAACCATGATCCGGAACATCCACGACTAAATGAAAAACTGTGAGCAGCAACAACGCCAGGATGCAGAGAATCGGCGGACTCTTCAAAGCCTCTCGAAGTAAAGATCCCTTACAGCTACTAGCTGCAACGATCAGGGCCGCGACCATCAACAGTTCGCCGACGGGAAGGACTCGCAGAGGGCCAAGCGGAACGCTCAGGTTTTCGAATCCGTAATTTAACACCACATATCCGGTTAAACAGATCAACGTGATGACCTGCCACGTTTCCATTCGAATCCGTCGCGCTTGAATGAAAATGATCAGCAGCACAGTTCCGGCGCCCAGGGCAATGACTATTGAAGAGGAATAGCCGGCCACCGTCAGCCCAAGGCCCACCGCGACGAACAGGCCCACAATCGTGGCGACGCCCTCTCGCCTAGCATGGACTGCGGTCGCAACAGGTGAAGATGACAGAGCCGCGGACCTCTTCGCGCACATCTGAGACGGACTCCCCGCGCTGTTCACAGAACGGCCTCCTGCTCAACCAGACCTGGGCGCGTCTCTGGGCGCGGCTGCCGAGCAAGCATGGTCCACCCGAGAACTGCGGCAGCAGCACTCGAAAGAAGACTGCAGGTAACGGCACCTGCAATTCCGAAAAAGTGCGTGGCGGGAATTCCGAAGAGAAGCGCGATTCCGCTGGATATGAAATAGACAAAAGTAACAGTCGAAGGCGAACGCATAGCGCGAAAGGCCATAGAAGGGCCAAGTGCCAGCCCGCTCAGAAAAGAGGACAAAGCGATCCAGGGAACCAATCGAGCTATCCCTGAATAATGCCCCCCGTAGAGCAGCTGTAGGAGGGATGTTCTAAACAGACAAACGGGCAGCCAATAAACGGCGCCTCCGAGGGCGAAAAAGGCCGTAATCTTTAAAGCCAGACGCTGCGCGCCAGCCCAGCTTTCTTGAAGGCTTACCTGGGAGGCATGAGGGAGAAAGAGCAAGGTGAACGCGGAAAGCGCTTGCGTCACGGGCAACGCGAGATTGAGCAAAGCTCGAAGAGCCGCTACTTCTGCGAGTCCGGAAAAATGTCCTACAACGGGATAGTAGATGTTCCACGGTATCCAGATGAACAGAAAACTGAGTATTGCCCATCGACCGTAGCGCCAATGATCGTTGCCGACTACTCGCCATAGCTCGGAACGCTTCTTCCCCGTCAGAATAGGCCGCAGTTGAAATAGCTGCCGCACGCTTGTAATCAGCGCCGCAGCACCGATGGATAAGAAAGCGGTGAAAGCGGAAAGTAATCCCGTGCGAACAAGGAAATAGAAACCGGTAGCGAGCAGGGCGCAGTAAACGATCGCTCCGGCGACAGCTCGTCCGGGTTGCAGCTGCAAATAAAACGCACGACGCGCAAACCAGTAAAGCAGCACACATGGCGCACTGAAGAGCATTCCGAGCGGAGCCAGTTGACCATCGCCGAGGCGCGTTGCAGCCGCAGCGGCCGCAAGCGCTATGGAAACGGCGGCCAGTGCGCCCTGAAACACCAGCAACGCTCCTAAATACTCGCGCTGAGAGTTTCGATAGACCGAGGGGCCAAAAACACTCATTGGCTCAAGAAACAGCCCTTGCTGAATCAGCGAGAGCAAAAGGAAGATCGCGAAGCTAAGCGCGTATGCACCGTATTGTTCGGCCGGCAGCCAACGCGCCAGCAAAATGGCCAGGACGAAATTAGAACCCGAAACAAGTCCTTGATCGACGACCGCCAGAAAGCCCTTCTGTAACCAGGACTGAGACTGTGAAAAGAATCCGGCAACCGCGCCGCGAATCGTTTCTGTCCGGGAAGTCAGAGGATTTGTTGCTACTGAACTGGAATCGACAGCCTGCTTCGGATTGTGACGACCCACGTAGCGACGGCCGAGATAGTCCACGACCGATTGAGCAACGGCTGATGTTGTGGCCTCGAGATCTCCGTCCGTGTGGACCAGATACGAGTTTGAGAGATCTGTCGCCAGTTTTCGATAGGCGGCCAGTTGCCGGCTCACCTCCTCTGGCGGCACTTCTTGTTTGCGCGCCAGAATAACTTCCAACGGCGCGTCCAAGATTAAAAAGAGTGATTCGGTTTGCGGAAGGGCTTTTATCAGGAGTCGCGGAAGCCAGTTTGGGCCGCCATATCGATAGCGGCGGCTATCGACGAGGACGTCATGAAGATCGCGATCGTACACAATTAACCCGGAACGGGAGAGCAACGGTTTCACCAACATGAAATGCCCAACCCAGTAATCCAAAAAAATAGCCAGGATTCGCAGGACCGACTCCAGTCCACCACGGTTAGGTTTGCTGTGCGGCAGGTCCATCGCAGAATCAGTTCGCGATAAGCGTGGGAGCACTTCGGGACGCCAAAGGAGGATTTTCCGAGGCCCAAACGCGGGCCCGAATACATCAAAGATCATTGTAGAAAGAGTGGTTTTTCCAGCCCCGTCTGGGCCAAGAATCGTAATCAGTAATCCATTCGGACAGAACCAGTTGCGGAGCAGCCACCATGTGTTACTGACTACGCCCAATAGGCAACGCGAAATTCTTTGTGGCACAGTGTTGCGCCAGTCAAGGTTCCTGAGCTGAGGTAGCGTCGAGCTGAAAGAGAGCGAGGAGCACGCCTCGACCACTTCGGTTTGGATTTCGAAACCAAACAGTCGGCCAGCTATCTTTTCGGCCTCCGCTCTACCCAGGGTCTCAACCGATAACTTCAGGCTTTCTTCCTCTGGGCCAGTGAGCGCTCGGAGCTGACCGGCCTTCGCCAATAAATACGAGAACCGATCAGCGGGTGCGGCCATCCAACGTTTGCTCTGCCATTGTTTTCGCGCGAAAAATTCGTCTTCGACGGCGGACAACAGAGCGCATTTCCCTGGATATTGAATATCTACCCGTACAAGGAGCGGTTGGGGGCCACCGAGTAACGCAAAGTGGAATTGGTCGGTCCCGAGAGTTGCTGCGCTGATGCACTGCACGGGTCGGAAGCGTTCTCTTGGCAGGCCATAAAATAACCTGGCAAGTTCCCGGCGGTGTCTGGGATGGACAGCCAATTCGAGAACCTCGCTGCCATCCGCAGCAACCTGCGCCGAAGGACTGAGCACGCAGTATTGAACCGCGCCGTCGTTGAGCAGGCTGAAGAGAGCGTCGAAGAAGTCGGGGACTCTCGACGCGGCCTGCAGATCGACAGCGCTTTCTGAGGCGACCGCTGAGTCGTGGCAAGCGATTTGTTTCATGGTTGTCGGGTGTGGACGGCGGACGTGTGAATGCTTCGTTGCGCTTCGAATTCCGTTGCAAGCCTAACCGGATGCTTGGACCGCTTTTTCTTTACGCCGCGCCCGAACCTTTCAAGACTGCAGGAATTGTTCGAATGAGAATTCGCAAGTCCAGCCACACGGACCACTTATCGATGTACTCCATGTCCAATTCCATCCACCTCTCGAAGGAGGTTGAACTCCTTCCGGTGATCTGCCAAAGACAAGTAATTCCTGGGCGGATGCTGAAGCGACGGCGCTGCCAGTCTTTGTTAAAGCCCAGGTAATCCCTGACTGGCAGCGGACGGGGACCAACAAGGCTCATATTTCCTATCAGTACGTCGAATAGCTGAGGCAGTTCGTCTATGCTGGTTTTCCTGAGAAACTTTCCGAGGCGGGTTATGCGGGGATCATGCCTGATCTTGAAAACCGGCCCGCTGAGCTCGTTCAAATGTTCAAACTGTGCTTGCTTTTGTTCGGCATCCGGAATCATCGTCCTAAACTTGTGGACCGATATTAGTCTCTTGTTGAGTCCTACACGCTTCTGCGCGAACAGGATCGGACCTGGGGAGGTGAGTTTGATCAACACCGCGGTGATGAGAAACACAGGAGCGAGCAACGCGATGCACCATAAGGAGATGGTGATGTCGAGAAGCCGTTTGACCAGCAAAGCCCATCCCCGCCTCGCATCGGCGTGGAGAGTGACCAGCGAGTCGTAGTCGAGACCTTTGGCCTTTGCTCGCGCTACACCAGGATCAAAGAGATTAGAAAGGAAATGTGTGGTGATGCCGAGCTCCTCGCAAAGCGCCACAGCCCGAGAAGCTTCTGAATAAAAGGTGTTTACTGGCAGAGCGATCACCACTTCGTCCACCACGTTTTCGCGCAGAAACGATCGGAGTCCCGCGAAATCGCAGACCACGGTACATCCGGTCTTGCGAAATTCCACCATTCCCGCCCACGGATGATCGACAAAACCGAGAACACGATACCCAAGTACAGCATCTGCCTGCAATGTCTTTGCAAGCATCACCGCACGCGAATTTGTGCCGATAATCAGGACGTACCGAAGGTTGCGACCACGGAGCCGGGCTTGTTCGAGTATGAACCGAAGTATGCTTCGACTCATGACAGCGGCGCCAGTGCTAACCAGCCAAAACACGATCAGGAACAAGGGATAAACTATGGTCAGCTTGAATACAGTGCCCACCAGAAACAGACCAACCGTCCCTAGCGAGGTCGCACCCAAAACGTCGATGGCCTCACTGCGTCTGCGCAGGAGTCTTCTGGATTCGTACAAACCCAAGGCGGTAAACAAGATGTGCCAGATTGCGAGCAGCCCTGCGAACAGTACGAAGTTCCGTACCGAGATGCGCATGGACAGGAACTCACCGAGCGAAGTCGCGCCGACCTCCTTCAGACTCGGAATCGCGGCAGCGATAAAGGAGCCGACCAGAAGCGCTAAGTCGAACACCTTGAAAATGCTCAGGAGAATATAGCGATGAGGAAAACCCACGCTTCACCTATCAACGGAACTGGGATCGCGATTGAGAATCGATGGGCGGTATTTCAGAGAGTCCAGGCTGGTCTCCGCACCTCAGGCGCGTGCCCGCTCCAACTCGGGAACCACATCTCGCGCCGATGCAGCACAACTCCGAGCACCCGACCTCCGGCTGCCTGAACATTTTCTTTGGCATCGCAGGCCGCCTGTCGTGGGGTGAAGCGAGGCTCCACCACCAAAATCAGCCCGTCCATTAATGCCGCCAAGTACGAAGTGCTAAAATCGGTCGCTGCTGGTGGCGCAGCCACCACTATGAAGTTGAATCTAGCTCCGAGTTCCAAAATTCGTTCACGCAGGCGTCCCGAAGCCAAGACGGCATTCAAACCTGTTCCACTGCTCGGCTCGCCAGCTGGCATGAGATGTAAATGGCCCTGTTCGAGTGGCTTGGTAAAGTTTTCAACCGGACCGGACTCGAGAAGGGCTCCTGCCAATCCGCCGTGATTCTCAATGCCGAAGTATGTGTGTAGAGAAGGGTCGGCAAGATTCGCATCCACCAGGCAGATGGATTCTTGTGTGTAACTTGCCAGCAGCTCTGCGACTTGCACCGCAATCCGGTGGTGCTCTTTGTTTGGTTCAACAGGACTAAACACCACTGCTCGAGGTGCCGTGGAGCTAGCGCCGAGAAAGAGGCGTTGAACGAGTTTACAAGTCTCCCCGCGGACCAATCCAGCTTGCCGAGACTCTGGCGCCGCCAGCGTATCTGTCGGAGGCGTTGCTTCCTCGAACAACCGTTTTTCAATTTGGCTTAAGCGCGCGACCTCATTTTCGCGGGCCTCCGTAGCCTCAGGCGGGAACGCGCGTCGGAAAAGTTCGCGCTCTCGCTGCAAAAGACGCAGCAATTCATAATTACGACTCATGATAGATCCTCATTGCGGAGCGATTGACCGCCTGGTTCAAGAGATGCATTTCTGAACTCGGCCCACACGATCCACCATTCCGGTTTTTTTCTTGTCTCACGCTTCCAACGTTGGTGTAGTTGTGCCGTCCTGCACCGGCGCAAGAGGCTGAACAACCCTGGAAGTCAGCGAAGACCCAAAATAAGTGGTGAGTACCTCGGTTAGACCAAGTTGCTTAGGCATTTCAATGGACCTGCCGTGGCTCGCGAACGCAGCATCATGCAGTTTTTCCAGATTCTGTATCGGAGCATTGACGGAAATAACAGGATCGGCAACGATCGCTGAGACTGGCCCCTCCGCCCAGTGATGCGGTCTATCTAACTCGTCAGGAGGTTTAACGGATCTGTAGGGAGCCTTTGCCTCGGAGACGCCAACTGTGCAGCTTCTTTCATTTTGAGGCTGCACATCTTTAAATGCGTTGGCCGGCCGGATCGGCATACCTTGACCCGCTATGGCGCTCGGCACCGTAACAGAGTTGAGCATAGTTGCGAACTTGGGGGCTATATCTGAATTCTGCGCGGATTGCGATTCGGTCGCCGCCGGAATGTTCAGCGCAGGGCCAGCGTCAACCAAATTACGGGCTCTTTCGCGGATGACGGCTTGGCCTTCACTCTCCGAATATGCGCCTGCCCCGTTTCCGGTGTCCGTCCCCCACGCTGCGCGCACTGCTGCATGGAACTCGCGATAACTCTCTTCGTTCGTAGGTTCCAATTCACCTAAAGAAAACAAAGAATCCGAAGCGGTATCCGGAGCCAGATTGCTGTTGGAGCTCAATGCGTCCAAATCCAGGTCCGCCAAAACTTCGCGCACAGTGGAAACGTCGATCTGCTTCTGGCGCTTGGAATAACCGAGCGTGAGCGCGTTAAAGCAGATGTTGTTGATGTTTCGCGGTATTCCAGCGCTCTGCGTCGTAATCCTGTTAACCGCGTCATAACTGAACGGCGAGGGGCCGTAGTGTCCGGCCACGACCAAGCGGTGCTCGATGTACATCAGAGTTTCTACGCTGTTGAGCGGTTGCAGTTTGCTCACGATGGAGATACGTTGGCGCAATTGAATCATGTCAGAATGCGCGAGCCTGTCTGCCAGTTGTGGTTGCCCGCACAGCACTATCTGGATGAGCTTGGCCTGCGATGTTTCGAAGTCGGAGAGCAGGCGTACTGTCTCGAGCACCGAGTCAGCAAGATTCTGTGCCTCGTCGATCACCAACACAAAGCGTCGGCCGGTCCTCGCATTTCGCAGCAACACGGAATGCAGCGCCTCATACATGTGGGCCAGGCTCTGGCCGGCGCCGTCAACTCCCAGGTCGAAGAGCAATTGGCTCAAGAATTCCCTTGAGTCGCACTGGGTGTGAAAGAGGAAGGCAGTCTGAGCCGTATTTCGCAGCCGCTCAAGGAGTTGGGCCAACAATGTGGTTTTTCCCAGGCCTGGCGGCGCAATCAAGGTCAAGAATCCGCAACCGCTCTCAATGCCGTAGTACAGCGAGCCCAGAGCTTCCCGATGCGTTTCGCTGAAGTACAGGTAACGCGGATCCGCGGTGACTCCGAAGGGTTGCTCACGCAGTCCGTAGTATTCCAGGAACATTCACGCTCCTCTAGCGGGCACGCAGAGAAATCGAAGCTAATACCGGAACATCCAAGTATTCAACAACCTCGAGTGGAGTCTTGAGCGAGGGATTCAGGTACTCGGCCGTAGTTGCAGACGCCACACTGGCTGCAATTGCTGCCAGAAGGCCCGCCAGAAGGCTGAACAAGCGCGATCTCGAGGGCAAATCCGGAACGACCGCGGGTTCGGCAACGGCAATGTTTAGAATACGGCTGCGGTCCAAAGCATTGGATATTCTCGCCTCTTCTTGTTTGCGCTGATACAGCAGATAGTTGTCTTCCTGTGCCTTCTTTTTCCTCTCCAAGTCTTGTTCGACCGATTCTTGCCGGTCTAGAACACTGGCTTGCTGTTCGTAAGAAACTACAGTGCGCTTCAACACTTCGGCCCGGGCCTGCTGGGCCGCTAGTTGAGAACGGGTTTTTGCTAGTTCTACGTCGACCCACTCATAGGTCGGATTCCTGTTAGTCGTCTCTTCGCGGAGTTGAGACTTCTCGGCTGCTTCGATGGCGGCTCGCGCCTGCTCGAGCTGAGTGTCCACTTCTGTAACCAGTCGATACGTCGGCTCGAATTTCTGTAACAACTCCGTGCGCTTTAATTCCAGATTCAACAATGTGAATTTCAGTTGGCCCATCAACTGCGGATTATCTGACAACCGCGCCTCAGTGGTAGTTCGGGAAGGCACGGTACCTGCCTGCGCCTCGAGGACTTGCCTGCGATGTTCTGTCTCGGCGATGGCGGCCTGTGTCTGTTTCAACTCTGCACGGAACTCGGTAATCTTCTGCAGGGCGGCGGTTTTCTCTTGCCCGGGAGCAACCACACCCTGTGCTTTTCGGAATCCGACCAATCGTGATTCTGCCTCGGACAAACCGAGCTCGTAATGCTGCGCTTGCTCATGGAAAAAATCATAGGTTCCTGCTGCCTGATGCACCGCGAGGTGTTTCTCCATATAAAGGTCCACGAGGGTATTAAGTACTTGTGCGGACTGTTGAGGATCGGCAGAGTCGTAAGTGATTGAAATAATGCTCGTCTTGGGCACGGCTTCAACAGTCAGATCCCTTCGTAGTTTGCGCGCGGTCGCCGCTAGTACCTTTTGTGGGTCGTCGTCATTGCTCCACAAATTGGACCATATAGCGGACCATATAGGATGCCGCTCGCTCTGTAGCCCAGAGACAGTGACGACCTTTCCAAGCAGATCCGGACTCCTTATCAGTTCGACTTCCGAGTTAACCTCGGCGTCCGTAACCGCCTCGGAAAACTGAGGCGTCGAGCCAGAAGAGTCCGCGGAAATTGGAGGATCCATTCTTTCGTGTTTGACTAGAATCTTGGTAGTCGCCTGGTACCTGCTCGGCAGCAAAAAAGTTCCGAGAACCGCACCGAGAAACACGCCGACAAAGGAAATTGTCATCACTCGCCGGTGCCGAAGTGCGATCGTCGCGCCATCGAATAGCTTCGCCAGTGGCGACCTGGTGTCTGCTTCCTTGTATGTCAACTCAAGCATAATTTCTCCAGGGAATCAGCAATCAAGGAATCGTGAAGCCAGCACCTAACCCCGGATTAGGTATGAACGGGCGGATTTTTGAAATTGCGTTTTGTGGCACATAGATGAAATCGCCAGACTGGAGATGTAAGTCTTCAGAGAGATCTTTGCTGGCTAGCATTAATTTGATGTTCAGTCGTTTTGCCTGGATCCAGCCCGAGGGTACTCGGCGGTAAAGCACAACTTCAGAGTGTTTTGCCTTGTCGGTAAATCCTCCAGCAATGGAAACGGCTTCAGTCACGGTGGTATCGCCGCGAAGTTCATACTTTCCTGGCTTCCCGAATTGACCGCCAGCTATGAAGTACGGTTTCTCGAAATCCTTTAATTCGACGGTGATGAGCGGTTCATGCAGAAATTGTCCATAAGCCTTCCGCAGGGCCGCGGTTAATTCCGGAACTGACTTGCCCGCTACTTGTAGCTCGCCCACGCCCCGCAGGCTGATGTATCCGTCCGGCTGAACAGTTACGGTTTGATCGAACTCCGGAGAAATTGAGAACGTGAGTTGAAGCACATCGCTCGACCGGAGTAAGTAGCGCGGGTATCGCTGCGCCGGACCGGGCCGGGCGGCAGAAGGGATTTGCTCGGATTCGGAACGCGCTTGCTGATTTGTTGCAGGGTCAGGAGGTCCCAATTTTTCCTGGACCGCCGCCGTAGCTAAGCCCGCTACCAATATGCACGAAAACGCGCACATGCGAAGGACTTTGATGATCACGAAAGTCGCTCCCCGTATTCTCTGTGAGCCAGTTCCTGCCACCCGGCAGCATGGTTCTGCACGAGTGCCTGGGCCTGAAAAGTGAGCCGATGTGGATCGTCGGTTTGACGTGCCAGTGGCTCAACACTGAAAGCATCTACTTCGACCGCCAGCGACTGTTGCAGCAATTCGGCCGACAAGATCAATCGATATGAGCTCTTCTTGCGAATCAGAATGCCCTCGACATCAGTGAGCGGGCCGGACTTAATGCGAACCCAATCTCCACAACGCAAAAATGGATGCGGTTCGACGTGAAGTGAGCTCCCGACCGCCAACCGGATTGCGTTAATTTGTGTCGCAGGAATAGGGGCGGGATGTCCGGCGATGGAGACGATGGAAAAAACTCCGGGCGCGGAAACCACTTGCACGCGTCGTTCGGAACTGCCACGCACGAACACATAGCAGGGAAATAACGGTAGTGAGAGGCGTTTCTTTCTGTCTTTCCATTGCCTCACAACTTGGTATACCGGCAGAAAGGTTTCGACGCCGTTCGCGGATAAATGTTCGACAACGGTTTTCTCGTGTTGGTGGCGAGTATAGACAGCCCACCATTCGTGTTCGCAGTTGTTGGAACCACTTACATTAGGAGTTGTCATGAGGACACAGCTTCGCAGTGTGACTTACAAGTAGGGTCACCTGAATTGCGACTTTCTTCTCCGTCACCAACTACCTTGGAACACTTCGCAGCGTGGCCCGGCTCTCTGCAAATGAGACGCGCTCACCCGCGGGAACTGTTCCAAAAGCCTGCGGGGCCGAAGACCCGCAGTAATCTTTCGCGCCGCCTTACGTCCGGTCGTTCCAAGCGGCTATTGTGCTCCCCCGACGCTGGAAGGCCTTTCCTACATAACTGGTCCCATCCATGGAAGCAGGCGGTATTCCTCGATCGTCGCGGCCAGCATGCACAATCCCCTCGCCTCGGTCCGAAATTCTTTCCGCACTATTTCGCCCAAACAGACGACATGGGCACCGAACGGTTCGTTCTGGCCGCTCCGTAAGACAAAGTCGATCTCGACATGCTGATGGACCTCAGCGGATTGATGACACCTGAAGAAAATGCCTGCCGCGCTGATGTTCTCCGTAGTTCCCCTATGCCAATCGCTCTCTCCGAATTCGCGATAGCGCACCGGTAACTTGATAGGAAAGCGCTCGGCTTGCCGGTTCTCGCTGGGCTCGATCATCCGCAATCCACGATTCGGTGACACCATAGAAATTCGAAAAACGAATCAGGAACAGCCGTTGACGATCAATTTTTCCAGATCGATCGAAAATCGTGCTGATTTGCTCTAATGTGAATGGAGTGTGAAAACTCGTCAATGGCACGAAGGTGTAGGGTGGTGCCATCGCTTTCTGGCCTCATGGAGCCATACTGCCCGGGTTCCCGGCTCGCTCAAATTTCTTGTGCTAGCGTCGTGGCGGCAAGAATTCTATGAGCCCATTGAAGGTGCCGTTGAATCTTTTGTTCAAGCGTTTTGTTTTTTTTGTGGTGACGTGAGGGTTTGTTTGACCTTTGCGTTAGGCCAACCCGATGTATTCTAAATTTGCGCATTGTGCTGCGGCTTCTCTCTTAACATCACGAGCCCCAGCAGCCCGTGCGGCAATCCCCGAGCGACAAACAGGTAAGAGTCTACAATTGGTTACTGCCTTGCCGTCCAAAAACCACCCGTTGTTACAAAACAGTGCATGTCCGCCTGATCGTCAGCACTTCGGAGTTTCCGGTTGCTGATTGTGCGTACACTGTAATCTGCGACCGCCTCGTTCTTTACGAGCTTGGCTTCAAAGGAAGAAGTCTGGTGGTGAAACAAGCTAACCGAAGGAAATCCACAGCCCACTTTTTTCCACAGTACTAGCGCTTGCTTTAACCTCTTGATTTGCCTGTTGAAATGTGAATAAAGTTCAATCTTCGCCTGTGTAACGCGAAAAACCGAATCGTTCGGGTCCAAGGCAAGGGCCACGGGCAGCCCCGATTCGTTTTTAGCGAGCTTGACTCAAGTATCGAACGTGCAGTCAAAGGGGAGCGTGCCCCCGGGCTCCCTTCTGGACACGACGCTTTGACCGTTGGGCTTTACGCCCTGCGCAAAACAGCGTTGGTTCTCGTTTGGCCAAAACCAAGCGTGGGTGTTGCTGTGAAGGAGAGCACAGAGTGCCCATTTCACTTTAAGTTCTGGCTGACACAATAAAGGGATCGACTATGGATCTGACCCGCCTCAGACCCACTGCTAGGGTTTTATCTAGTAAGCTTGGTAAGCATAGCAGTAACTTGCGCTCCAGAACTTGGGAAGGCGCGCAGATCGGCGCTTGTGCGCGCGTACACTCTGACTGTGGTCTACGATGGATGGCTTCTGAAGACCCCGTAATATATGTCTTTGCTTTCATAAGATATTGTCTTCATAACCTGCTCGAACTTCCTGAAAATCTCGTTAACCCTCCCGGCTGTCGCTTCGCGACGAAGCCTGGGCCCGGTCGGCCCTCCGGTACTTCTCCACGAGCCTTTCAGAGTTTGCCGTCGATGACAGAGTTCGCCGATTCTGCTCTTTGGCCCGCTTTTTGCTGGGGAAAACATAGAACACACCTAGGAATTGGTTTTCGTAAGGGGGATCCATGGTTAATTCAGCCACTCCCATCCGCGTACTGATCGCCGATGAACAGCCATTGTTCCGTGACGGCTTGCGGCTTCTGCTTGAGGAGGAGCCAAGTTTTCGCGTAATCGGCCAAGCGGGGGACGTCAGGGAGACAGTGCAACTCGCACAAGGCGCAAAGCCAGACATACTTCTGCTTGACTTGGCTCTTACAAGTTGTTCTGGCTTGGAAGCTTTGAGCCTGATCCAATCGTTATCGCTGCCGCTGCATGTACTGATAATGGCCACGACGATGGATAAGTTTCAGGTCCTCGACGCACTGCGCCGCGGCGCCTCCGGCGTTCTGTTAAAGGAATCCTCTATTCAACTCTTGCGTAAATGCATTCGTAGCGTGATGGAGGGGGAATACTGGATTGGTCGCAGGAGTGTAGGAGATTTGGTTCGAGAACTGAAAAAGTATTCCGTACCAGCCGCTGATACGAAACCACAAAGGAATTGGCGCCTGACGCCCCGGCAATTGCAAATTGTGGCAGAAATCATTTCCGGCAAGACAAATAAGGAGATCGCGCTAAAACTAGGCCTGAGCAACCAGACGGTTAAGCACCATCTAACTAGCATTTTCAATGAACTCGGCGTTTTCAACCGTCTGGAGCTGGCGTTGTTTGCCGTTCACCACAACCTGGTATTCCGATTCGCCAATAAGTGAATCACACGCCATACCGCCGACAGTCGTCCGTTTCTAAACTTGGGATTGCAGGAAAAAGTAGTACAAGGGGCGCGAAATCGGAGTAGCATCACCAATATCCTAATTCACGCTGGCAGGTTCTGTTTGCCTCGGCGAACACTTTTTACGACGAGATTCATTCCATCATGCTAGTTTCTGTAGTTTCGTGGATACGACGATTGCCGGTGTTTTACTCGACTGGCCATCCAGAATCAGACGCGCCAAGAGATTGAAATGTTTTTGACTTTCTACCAGCTCGCAGAACCACCCTTTGGAGTCACCTCCGATCCGCGATTTCTTTATCTCGGAAGTACGCATCGGGAAGCATTGGCTTCCGTGCTCCACGGACTGCATACAGGCCGGGGATTCGCGGCCCTGATTGCCGGCGCGGGAATGGGAAAGACTGCGCTTCTCCGGTTGATGGTGCAAAAGCTGCAAGGCTCGACCCGGACGGCATTTCTCTCTCAATCGCGGTGTTCTTCGCGCGAACTCCTGATGAGTTTGTTGGTGAGCTTGGGCATCGAAGGTGGTAGTGAGAGTTTTTCGGCGATGCACGCAAAGCTAAACGATACTCTGCTTCGCGAATACAATACACAAAAGCGCTTTGTTGTCATTATTGACGAAGCACAAGACCTCGCGGAACCCACACTTGAATTGTTACGAGTCCTTTCCAATGTCGAGACTCCCCGCGAGAAGTTAATGCACTTCATTCTGTCCGGACATCCGCAGCTCGCCGAAAAGCTCGCGTCTCCTCGGCTGACCCAGCTCCGTCAGCGAGTCTCCATCATCGCCCGATTGCAGCCTTTTGACGCCGAACAAACACGACAGTACATCGATCATCGATTGCGAATAGCTGGTTACGATTTCGCAAGGCCCCTATTCACTCCGTCGGCGTTGGACCTCATTATCTGCAACACCAGTGGCGTTCCACGGAACATTAACAATGTTTGCTTCAACGCACTCTCGTTGGGCTTTGTACATAAGCAACAAACGATCGATGCCGATATCATCCAGGAAGTACTAGAGGATCTTGATCTACAAAAGCTGATCGAGGCGGGCGGCGAAGTTCCGTTCATTCCGAGGTCGCGTCTCGGCGATCATGATGCATTGGAGGTACCAATGGATCCGAAAAGCTCAGACGAGAATTCTCCTTCTTCTAACGTGGCTCAAGGCGCTTCAATGATCGTCAACGAAGTGGACGAACCTCAACAACATTTACACGCTGAAGTCGCTTCTCTTGTCGGCTCCCTCCACGTTTCTCGATCTCCGCAAGATGCCGATCTCCGCCGCAGTTCGCGCATTGATCACCCTGTCTCCCTGATTGTCCTCGGCACCAATCGCGCTGGGGAATCTTTTCAAGAGGAAACATCCGCTGTCTCTTTGAATCTCCACGGCTGCCGGTATCCGTCACGTCACGATTACCCTCTTGGAGGCTGGGTAACGCTCCAAGTTGGCGGCGAAAAGGGTGCCAATTCGATACCCATCCGCGCACGCGTGCGCTCAGTATTCTCTTCCAAGTCTCCGCTCGAGTTCTGCCAAGTTGGCGTGGAATTAGAGACTCCGGCTAATGTCTGGGGAGTGGCCGCGCCTCCTGGGGATTGGCGCTCGAACATTCCATCCGACAAATGCGCCGACCACACGGCGACCGAGGTTACAGGTTCGCAACTACTGTCGCCTGTAAACGAAATACCAGCCGACAGAGAGCCCGACGCCTCGATAAATGGTAACGCCGCTCTCACTTTGGCAAAGCTTCTCCCCGACCTCCATGACAGATTGCAGGAGACTGTGGACCGCTTCGCACAAACGGCCGTGGAATCGCGGCTCGATGAGTCCCTTAGGAGCGCGCTCACTAGAATCGATCATTTCTGGAAGGCCAACGCGAGCCAGAGTGAGGAGTTCTACACTGCGCGCCTTGCGGAAACGCGGCAGCGATTGGAGGAAGATCTTACTGTCCATCGCAGCCGCACGGAAGAGGCTTCCAGGCGATTGGAGAACCTAGCCGCCAAAGCTAGGCAAGGCCTTCTGGAACTGCAGAAGTTTGTTACGCAAATCAAGAGTGAAATCGAACCTCAGTTTAACGCATCCCTGAACCAGTCGCTGCTTCGAGCCGCGTCCGAATTTGAAACTATTGCCACCCGTGTTTCCGAACGGCACTGCGCTGGGCTCGACCGCACCAACCAGGAAACCATGCGCCAGACCCGATCGCAACTGGACGAAACCATCGCCGAAATGCGTTCCAGTCTCGCCACCAGTCCCGTTGGCATTCCCGAAGAGCGTCTTGAGTCGGTGATCGGTTCTTCCAAAGAATCGATACTCAAACACATTGGAGAATGCCTGGCAGACGTTTACCGCCAATTCGACCAACAGCAAGAACTTGCCCGCCATCGCGGCAGCGAGTTCTCTCAGCAACTCGAGAAGTTGACTGCAAGTTTGCAAGAGACGCGGGTGCAAAACGACCAAGCCATAGCGGAAGTTCGAGCATTCTTAGTTTCCCGAGACCCCGGGGTCTCGCGGGAGCTTTTCGATTCGGTGATGCATTCGGAGAGAGAGCAGATTTTCAAACAACTCGAATGTCATCTCAGCGAGGTGTCCGCTCTCTCCGACCAACAACACGATCTTGGCCGCCAGCGTACCGCGGAGATTGCGCAACAACTTGAGAACCTCGTCGCGAAAACGCGCGACATGGCGGCGCAACAGGAGCAGAGTGTCGCCGAATTGGATTCTCGTTTGGCCGACGTGACCAGCAGTTCGTCTCAGGAACGTTTAGACGGACTCCTGGAAATTGCCCGCGAGCAGTTTTTCAATCATCTGGAAACTCGCATTGGGGAAATTTCCGGCAGCGCCGAGCAACGGCAAGAGGTTGCGCGGCAACAGTTTGAGGAAATTTCCCGGCGCCTCGATCAACTGGTGATCAGAACTCAAACACAGATGCTCGAAACTCGAGAACTTGCTGAGCGAGCGCCTCGAGATCTTCTGCCCCAGAATCGCAGCGACATCCAGGCCTCTGCCAACCGCGCAGTTCAAGAATTTGAGAACTCCGCCGCGCGCGTTTCCGATCGCCAGCTTGTCCGAATGATGGAGCAGAAACAGGCAGTGGCCCGTGAACTCTCACTTGACCTCGAGGCACGCGCCAGCGAAACCCGTGCCCTCGTTGAGAAGTCAGCCAACAGCGCGATCGAGGAATTCCAGCGGCATCTCGAACTTCAGAGCGAGCTTATGATCGCCGAAGCGACCCAGCGTGTCACTTCCTCACTAGCTTCGCTCGACGCCGAATATCGGACCGCTCGCGACACTCACCATCAAACGTTGGAGACTGAAGTCGCACACGCCGCGGAACAGTCGATGACGGAGTTTCGCTCCGGTATGAAAGCCTTTTTGTACTCCTGCTTGGTGGCCGCCGTCAGCGCCGTCGATCAACATGCACAGACCACTCTGGGCGGGCTTTCCAACGATCCTGTCAATTCTAGTCTCAAGCTCGACGCTGTCTCCGATCCATCGGCGGAATATCGCAGCCCTTCACCAAACTCAAGTTCGTCCTAGTCCAGTCTGTCGCTTCCAAAGAGGGCAATGGACAGGAAAGCCCAGCTAAACCTTTGACCGGGCTCTGGGCCTGTTCGAATTCTGTCCTTCAGACCAGTTACGCCCTGCTAACTCGCAACCTAAGCTCCCCTCGTGCGCTCGTCAATCAAAGAAGAAAACCTCATAGTTCTTCCTCCCACCTTGTCGGACAAAGAACGCCGTCCTTGTCTCTTCCGGGGCTGGTTAACTTCGAAAGGTATGACCGTGGCGCTCGTTGTGACATTACTCGTTTGCGTCTCCTCATGTGCTTCCTCTTTTGCCGCCCGAAAACAGCGACAGCTCGCGGCTCCTAATAGTATGGATTTCGGAAGCACCGCGGTTGGGACCAGCACCGTTCAGTCAGTCTCCGTCACAAATATGGGAACGTCGAGTACAACCATATCAAACGCAAGCGTAACCGGTGTTGGTTTTAGCCTTAACCGGCCTGCCCTACCTCTCTCTTTGCAGCCGGGACAATCTGCAACCTTTAATGTGGCGTTCCTTCCTTCGGCACCAGGCCCCGCGCAAGGCAGCCTCTCCGTCTCCAGCAAGCAAGGCTCAGTCGCTGTCTCACTTGCAGGCACGGGCGTACAGCCTGCGATTTCGCTTACGCCGAATAGCATCAGCTTTGGCAACGTGCCCATAGGTGTCGCCAATAGTCAAACAGTGACTTTGACCAATCCAGGCAGCGCTACTCTCGATATTACCCAGCTCACTGGTCCCGGAGCGGGCTTCAGTGTGAGCGGTCTTAGTGCGCCTCTGACATTGCTCCCGGGTCGGACTGTTAAGTTTTCGGTGAGCTTTGCGCCTAGCGCGGCCGGAAGTCAAACAAGCAGCGTTTCACTCGTCAGCAATACACCAACCTCACCTATGCGACTCTCGCTCTCGGGCGCTGGCGTACAGCAGCAATCGCAGATCTCAGTGCAGCCGGGTAGTCTCGGATTCGGGAGTGTCAATGTGGGAAGTAGCGGTAAGCAGTCGCTGACCGTCTGGAACACGGGCAACGCGGCCCTTTCCATCACCGCCGTAAACGCGACGGGTACGGGCTTCGGCACTGTGGGACTATCACTTCCAATGACGGTGGCGGCCGGCGGTTCGGGAACGATTATAGTGGATTTCGCGCCTTCGACTTCGGGTAGCGTGACCGGCAGTTTATCATTACTAAGTAATGCACCCACGTCACCGACAGGGATCACCTTAAGCGGCACCGGCACGGCCCAAGCTGTGCAACTCTCCGCCAATCCGACGTCCCTAAACTTCGGAAGTGAAGCTGTTGGCAGCACCAGCAGCAAGCAGAACGTAACTCTAACAAATAGCAATACTTCCACAGCAATCACGATCAGTGCTTTTTCCGTCTCCGGGCCATTCGCATTTACTCGATTGACCTTGCCGCTGACAGTGGATCCCAGTTCGAGCCTGCCTCTCAGTTTGACGTTCACACCGACAGTTTCTGGAGCAACCAGCGGGACGCTGGTCATCACCAGCAATTCCTCGAACTCACCGACCACAATAACCTTGTCGGGGACCGGCACTTCCTCCGCGCTTAGCCCGTCGGGTCCGATTGTGATCAACGGCCAAAATGGTACCGTTATTCAGGGGCTGAAAATCACCTCGACCACGGGTGATTGCGTTCAGATCACGAATTCCACCAACATCACCATCCAGGATTCAGAGATTGGTCCGTGCTCAGGAAATGGGGTCAACATCAGCGGCAATAACGGTGTCCAGATTTACGACAGCTATATCCATCCCGAGACTCAATCGCCTTCCTGCTGCGACAACAACGATGGCATTTTCAGCCACGATGGCACGCAGAATCTCACTATCCAAGGGAATGTCATCGCTTATGGCGAAGCGAATGTTGAGATTCAGGATGCCTCGAACGTGACGATCACTGGAAACTTCCTGCTGAACCCTCGAAACGATGCGTCGAATGCCTCGCGAGGACAGAACTTTCAATGCTGGAAAGGCGGGCTCGGGACCGGATGCAGCGGCGTGACGGTGCAAAACAACTACGCGCTCTCCAGCACGAACACGACCCTATATCTTTACCCGGAACAACAAGAAGACTCGATCAATTTCGGCTATACCGATGGAGCCGTCGTTCAGAGCAACTATGTCACCGGAGGCCACAGCTCTTCCGGCTGTGGCCTGATTGCGGATAGCACCGCCAACGGCATTCAATTTCTCAGCAATCTCGTTCTCAATACCGGGCAGTGCGGAATCGGCATTGCCGACGGCACAAACCAGCTCGTGGACAACAACAAGGTCTACAACACCACTCCCGTCACGGCTGGCGGCAATACCGCGATCTACACCTGGAAGCAATACGCCAATCCCTGCGGACAAACGACAATTTCAAACAACATCGCCGATGAAGTAAAGCCGGACGGCTCGCACTCCGGGTTTTGGGACGGCGGTGGATGCTCTGACACACTGACCGGCAACATCTTCAATCAGCAGGCGGACTCTCTGTTGACTCCGGTTTCCACCGTGTTTGCCCCTCCGTTGATTCCCCCGAAGCCCAAGAATTGCGTAGTCCTTTCCCCTTATTCCACCCAGACCAGTTTAGCTTCGTGTGTACCGTGACCGGCAGTCACTTCTTATCCCGAGATGGATTGATAGATTCTAGGAAGGCTCTAACCCGCTAACTCTAAAGAACTGGCGGAGAGGGTGGGATTCGAACTCTGCTGGCCTAAGAAATTTCCCCGCGCGCGCGATAAACTCGACATCACGGTTCCCGCGGGCATTCCCGTAATATCTGCGATCTCTTTGTGGGAAGGCCCTCCGAGTTCGCGCAGAACCAACACTTCGCGAAAATTCGGCGGTAGCGTTTCCAGCGCCTTTCGCACTGCAGCGCCTCTATCATTGCGAAGCACAGCTTCTTCTGGATTTGGACTCCGAGAATCAGGAGAGAAAAGGGTCTCGTCAAACTCCGTGGCCTCTTGCAGGGGCCGGTTCGCATGCAACCAGGTGTAGCAAGTATTACGGACGATTTTCATGAGCCAGGCGCGTGCGCCGCCGCCGCGGAAGCCCGCGAAGAACCGGAAAGCGCGCAGGTACGATTCCTGGACAACGTCTTCCGCATCCCGCTCATTGCGCGTCAACCAGCGCGCCAGGTTGTACGCGGCGCCGAGGTGGGGTAGCACGGCCTGCTCAAAGCTGGGAGCACGAAGCAATGGACGGCCAATTCTTTCGCACTGGAAACTATGGCTGATGAGTTGTGGCAACCGTCACGCAATCTCGTCCCTTCGCTTTCGATTCGTACAGGCATGCGTCAGCTTTTTGCAAAAGTCCTTCGGCCGTCAAGCCGCTTTCTGGATAGGCTGCGATTCCCACGGAAAATGTTACAACTTCCAATACATGCTCCTTATAGCTGATCCGGTGGCTTTTTGCGGTTTGGCGAAGGTCTTCGACACGCTTGGCGGCGTCTTCGGAAGATGATTCCGGCAGAATGAACGCAAATTCCTCTCCGCCGTAGCGGCAGACCACATCGTCCTCTCGGAAGTGTTTCTGGAACAGCCCAGCCATCGAGCGCAGCACCCCATCTCCGGCATCGTGCCCGTAGGTATCGTTGAATCGCTTGAAATGATCGAGATCGAGGAATACAACGACGAGAGAGTGTTTTTTTCGCTTCGCCCTTTGCAGCTCTCGATCCAGAGCGTGCTCCAGGAAGCGGCGGTTGAACAATCCCGTCAGAGGATCACGAATCGATTGATCGCGAAGAGTTTCTCGCAGCAGCAAGCTGGCTAGAGAGAGCGCAACGCGTCCGCCCACAGCCACGGCCAACCGTTGCTGCGATTCCTGCAGACTTTCAAAGGCTTCCGCTCCCGAATTCTTGTTCACGTTATACTGAACATGCAGGACGCCCAGAGTGTCGCCCAAAGCCACCAGGGGGATGCAGAGGTAGCTTCCGGGTACCGGATTTTTCAGATGAGAACAGATAACGACTCCGCCCGGGTACTCGCTCCAGAATGGCTGCCCCCGGCGGAGTCCCCAACATGCGTCGGGCGTGAATAACTGGTCCGAAACCTCACTGTCGCCCCAATGAGTTACCACTTCCAGCAGGTTTCTGGATGACTTGAATATAAACAGAGTGCCCGCAGTGGAATCGATAAAGAGTCTTTTCGCCATCTGCCCGACAACGGCGTGGGCCTCCTCGCTCGTCGCCGAGCACTGCAACAAATCTCCCAGTTCATTAAGCAGAGTCATCTGCTGGGTGTGGAGCTGCAGTTCTGCCACCAGCCGATTGAGCGACTCGGAATGTTCCCGGGCCTGCGCCGCAGCTCTTACCTGCTCCGATATATCTTTATAAATTGCGTAGGCGCCATGATCCTGGCCATCCAGGGAAATTGTGACGGCGTGTAATTCCAAATCCAGAGTTTTCCCGTCTTTACGTCTTCTGCTTACCGTCTCGTGCAAGGAGCCTGCGGCGGTGGCGAGGACCTTCAACGCATTGGTCTTACCCACATCATCAGGCTGACAAATCAAGGGGTCCAGGAAATGTCCGACAATTTCCTCCCGGCGATAGAGAAACAGGTTTGCGAAGGCTTCGTTGCAGAGCTGCACGCGGCCTTCGCTGTCGTGAACAACGATCCCCAGAGGATTATTCTCAATTAACGAATTCAGGAAGTCGGTTCGCTCGCCTAGTTGTCTGGCTATCCGATGTCTCTCGGTGACCGCCGCCCCGACGATCAGTCCGGTCCCGGACAAGGTGAGCATCAACAGACCGACTTTGGTCAGCGAATTTTCTGGAACCGGGTAAAGTCTTAGCGCAGTAACCATGCCGAAATTAAAAAACAGCAAGCCGGTCACGACGCGCTGAATCCCGTGGCGCATGGCGATCCAGATGATCGGAACGAATGCCAGATAATAGAGTTGCCGGTATCCCAGTACCGGTCCAAACATCATCCAGAGCACCAGAATCATGCTGCTGAATTGTCCAACCACCTCCAAGACGTCTATCAGTTTCGTCTGCTCTGTTTTTGTTTTGCCGCGGTGCGCCTCCCGGATGGTCGTTGCGTGAAATGGCGAGAGCATCCGCAAAACCCGCGGAAGCACATGAATCAACAGAAAAGGCGCGAAACCAAGCAGGCCCACCACATCGCCTACGTACCAAGCCCACGCCGAATTCCAATACTGAGCCCAGGGAATGGTACCGTCCGCGACCAGGCAGGCGGTCCCCGAGGCAGTTGCGAAAACAGCGGCCGCAAGCGTTACCGAAACGTATCGCACCACATCGCGCCGTCGCCTCAGCGCCAAATCGATTTCGAGCGGGCCGCGCAACAACAAGGCCGCGACAAAATAACTACCGGATGAAAGAACTGGGGTTGCCAACCCGCTCCAAGACAAAACCGGCTGGTGATAAATCAATGCCGCTGCCAGCGCGCCAGTGAACACAGTCAGCGGGAAATACCAGGGACTGATCCCGAGCATCACCGCCAAAATCAGGCCTGTGGCCGGATACCAAACGCTGTATCCAAGCTGAGACAACAGCATGACTCCGGGCTCGTTGAGAAGAAGGTACAACAAGACAAATGCCAGGCAGAAAATCCCATGGCGCCCAAAGGCGACGCGCTCAGACGCGAACGAGGGCTCGGCGCCGCTGCTAAGTTCCTTCTCAGCACGGTGGAAGCGCAGTCGCATCAATTCCCTTGCCGAAGCACAGAATTGCCGTCCCGGAGCCAAGAGGTTGACATCTGAAGAATTAAACAGATATATAACACTTATATGATTTAGTTATCACGCCTTTGCTGGAAGCGACGACGTATCCGTGGCTTTGCTTCGTATCCGAAGCAGGAACGAATCGCCACCATCCACTTATCGCCTTCGCAAGGAGACGCCACGGCCAGACTTCCGCCATTTCAAGGAACGTAACGGATGACTTGCAGGGTCCCGAAATGTTTCAAGCGATCAATTCACCGAAGCTAAGGCCAAATCGACATCCGCGGTCGGCGAAGTCATAGATCCGGCTGTCGGCATTGTGATTCCACGGCGAAGAACCCCGCATTATCGGGCACAAACTGGACGAATCTCTCAGCGACGTAGTTCGGACAGTGAACTCAACCGAACCGGTAGGATATTGGTTGCATCTCCGCGCCCTGGCCACTCAACAATCCCAAGCGCATCAGCCCTTTTCGCAGATCGTCGCAAATAGCAGGGGGAAACCCGGCAACACAAGGTTCCCATTTCAGCCTGGTTTCCCCCGTCCCTTAACCGGTGACCGTCTTGGCCATATTCTGCCAGCGCCTGGGTGTTACCCGGCGCAAAAACACAATCGCGCTTCGGATACGAAGCACGACAGTGGGAGGGGTCGGCCCTCTAACCGACGAAAACGTGTCGATCAAGCAATCACTGCGGGCCCCTGGCCAACGACTGATTCCGTCAGGGCCTCGCCGCCCGCATTTGCGGGACTCTTGCGGACTTTCTTACCCTGTTTGTGGGCAACTTTGCCGGCGAGAAACAAGATCAGATCCCTGTCTGGCTTTGCCATTTTCGCGACTAAAGGAATGAGTTTGTTCATCAACCGCACGCTGGATCGAGAGGACTCCCACGAATTCTTCACCCGGTCTTTGCCCGGCTTGGGCGGCGCGGGCGGTTCCTTACCGTCGTAGACGAGCTGATACATAGGGATGCCCAAGCCGCGAGCGTATTTCTCAAGCGTCTCGAGCGACGGAACGGTGTGCCCGTTTTCCACACGCGAGGTGTAGCATCGCAGCAGGCCAGTCCGCGCCTCGACATCGCCCTGCGAGAGTTTCCTGGCCTCGCGAAGCATTCTCAGACGGTCGCCGATAATCATCTACGTCTCCTTCCTTTACCGGCTTATAACGATTCATGGAACATCATGCTGTAGATACTACAGCGTATTAGATATTACAAGTGATAAATTATGACCCGAGCAGCGCTTGCCCGAGCCGACCCGCCGGTAGAAACCAGCACCTGGCGATGTACAGCTGCGCCGATGATGCCGCGTTGCAGGTGCGCCTCTTCGAGCAGGCGGGCTGGCACGCTTCCGATTCGAGCCTGCGTGATGTGGCGCTATTGAGTAAATCGCTCATTCTTCAAAAACCCTACGATACGGTGCAACTGGCGAGCGCGCTGAGGGACCTCCTCGACAGCAGGGCCAGGAATGGACAAACAGTCAGGACTAAGAGCTCGGGAACAGCACAGTAAGTTGTGGGCACGACGCAGTGCGAGTTTGACTACGTCAGGATCGAGTTGTTTTGTTGCCTCAACCGCTTCTTTGCCGTTTCCGGCCTCACGACGCGCCTTAGAGCCCCTCGGACAAAAAACTCGCAGCGAGCATTTTCCAAATCGCGGCATTATCATCCACAACCAAGGCTGTCTTGCTGGCACCCCGCTTTTTGCCACGTGCGATTCCCACTGGACCGACCTTTTGTTTCAGCGCGTTCGGAGCGTGATACGGGAGCCTTGGACCGACAAATAAGCTTCGCTCCCTTCGACACAGCTATACCTGATCGGTACCTTGGTTCCGACGCGATGCAGGCGTGCAGGCCGATGTTCTCGCTCGAGAAAATGGCATTCTTGGCCTGACACAAAACGATCCGCTTGCGCTTACGCCTTTGCCCGCGTCGCGAGGCGTCGAACCGGATACATGGTGCGGCCGGAGGGTCGGTGAGCGAGGTTCCGGGACTTGAACCAACCCCCCGGCCCGAAGCAGTCGGAAAACTCATCGGCGCTCATCGCAGCACTGACTAGATGCCCCTGAATCTCGTCACATCGGCAAGCTCTCAAGAATTCCAGCTGTTCTTTTGTTTCGACGCCGCCCGCGATCACTTTCATCTTCAGGCTGTGCGCCAGCCCGACAATCGCCTGGACGATCGTGGCATGCTCAAGGTCGGTTGAAAGATCGTGCATGAAGGACCGGTCAATTTTGAGCGATTCGATCGGCAGGCGGTTCAAATGGGACAAGGAAGAAGCGCCTGCGCCAAATTGGTCGACCGATAGCCGGATCCCTTTGGCGCGAAGCTGCTGCAGAATACGGTTGGCAATTTCTCCCCCGGCGAAGATGGTCCGTTCGGCGATTTCCAGCCCCAGCATACTGCATGGCAGACCGGCTTCCTCCGCTTCTTGACAGAGAAGTTGTGCCATGTCCGGGCGCTCGAATTGCCGGTAGGAAACGTTGACCATCATGCGAAATGGAGGAAACTCCGCATTGAACCAGACCTTGGCTTGTCGGCACGCGGTCCGCAACACCCACTGGCCCAGCGGGATAATCAGCCCGCTTTGTTCGGCAACCGGGACGAACTCTTCTGGGGAGACAAATCCGCCGCCTGGTTTCGGCCAGCGCACCAGCGCTTCCATGCCGGTAATTTGCCAGGTCCTTAGAGATAAAATCGGCTGATAGAAAACTCGCAATGCATTCCCGTCAATGGCACACTTAAGGTTGCTTTCCATCTCCAGAAGCTTCGACGTGCCCTGGTTCACTTCACGATCGAAAATCTCGTAGCGGGCCTTGCCTTGCGTCTTGGCTCGATACATGGCCGCGTCGGCGTCGCGTATCAGTTCCTCGGGGCGAGAGTACCCGCTCCCGCTCAAAACCAGCCCCATACTTGCCGTTACGCAAATGTCTTGTCCAGGCAGGCGAACCGGCAGCTTCAGTTCCCTCTGGATGCGATCGGCGACATGAGTGACATCCTGCGAATCGTTCACGTTGACCAGCAGCGCGGCGAACTCGTCTCCCCCGAACCGCGCCACAGTGTCCCCAGGGCGAAGACACGTTCGTAGCCTTTGTGCGGCGCTCACCAGCACCTGGTCTCCCGACGCGTGCCCCAGACTGTCGTTAACAACCTTGAACAGATCGAGGTCAAGGAACAACACTGCGAACCCACGTGTTCCGGGACGCCTGGTTTGATAGAGTGCGAATTCCAGCCGATCCATGAACAGCGCGCGGTTCGGTAAACCCGTCAGCGTGTCGTGGAAGGCGTTGTGGAGAAGCTGCTGTTCCGCTGTCTTGCGTTGCATGATGTCGGCTTGCGACCCCGCGATCCGGCAGGCCTTCCCGTCACTCCCGCGCACGGCCAGCCCCCGGTTGAGCACCCAGCGGAATTTTCCGTCCCGGTGAAGCATGCGATGTTCGTGCTCGAAATGCGGAGTCAATCCCTTTATGTGCGCCGCGATCCAGGTCCGCACCGCCTTCACATCCTCATGGTGCACCCGCCCCAACCACTCCTCCGGGCTGCTTCCGATGTCCCCGTCGGCGTAACCCAGCATCAGCTTCCAGCGCTTTGAGAAATACACCAGGCCGGACCGCAGATCCCAATCCCACAATCCATCGTTCGCGCCCATGGCGGCAAGGGCGTAGCGCTCTTCGCTCAGCCGCAGTTCTTCCTCCAGCCGCAGTTTTTGCGCTCGCAAAGCCCGCTCATTGAGAGCGCGATCGATTGCGGGCCGCAGGCGGCCGAGGCGATCTTTTAAGACGTAATCGGACATCCCCATCTTGATGCACTCGACCGCAGCTTCTTCGCCCAGGGTGCCAGTGACCAGGATAAACGGAATTTCCTGGCCTTCACGATTCAGACACGCAAAAGCCTCCGGGCCTGACCACATCGGCATGCGATAGTCCGACAAGATAATGTCGTACGATTTCGTGCGCACGCTCTCGATGAATTTTTCCTGGGTTTCCACCACATCGGCGCGAATCTCGATTTTTGAGCGCCGCAGTTCGCGCAGGCAAAGGTCCACGTCGTTTTGGCAATCTTCGACGAAAAGCACGCGCAGGGGCGGCTTTGCGCTCTGCTCTCCGGGAACGGAGTTGGCTTCCTCGGCCATCGATATTCTTACCCTGCGCAATCTCGAGCAAAACTGCGGCGGTCGCAGGAACCTGCTCCATTCCGGCCTGCGGTTGCGGCCAAGAAATGCCCGGATCACTCACTGCCAGACTGTTCCACTAATACACTGTTAGTCAATACTATGGGTAAATAATTAGACAGATATGTCGTCATTGTACTACTATCCGTTTCACGCGCTATTCTTACAAGATATGACGCGCTTCGAAAAAGCAGCCGCCGGCGAAGCCCGGGAGTGCCTGACTGGGCTATGGCTTAATTGAATTTAACATATTTATACTATAACATAACTATAATTATATGATTGACATCTTAGATATCTCTTATCAATATGGCGAAAAGGATCCCGGAGCGGTTCGGTCGGAAATGCCTATAGGGGAACGGGCAGAGCGTTTCCGACCGATTGGCTTGCCCTCTAGAGAGGCGAGGCGCAGGAAAGTTCTACCTGAGCCAGGCGCAAGTGAATCGCTTCAAGGGTTCCCTGGGGGTCCTTCCTCCCAAGCAAGGACCCCATCTCGATGGTTCCCAGGTAGAGCGCGAGGCTTACAGTCACGGCTCCTCAAAAAAGTAAATTGCCGCCGCGGATCACAGTCCCGGCCGGTTTCAGCAAGGTGATTTATTTGGAGTTCGCTGGTTTCATCGCCTGAACAACGGCAGGTTCACCGAGACCTGCGAAGGCATCACGTCGCGCTCAGCCCCTCAGGACTCGGCCAAATCAATCCCACAGACGTAGTTCAGAACCGCAACTCCGCAAGCGTCGGCGTGGCGGGCCCGCTTCTCTTATGCAGCCTTGGACACCCTGCGGCTGTGGGCGGCCGCCACCTTTTGCGCCAGTAACAGCAAGAGCTTGCGATCCGAATCCTTGGCTTTCTCAAGGCAGTTTGCAAGCTTACGCAGATACACCGCGTTCTTACCTGTGCTGCCCCAGACGCGGTCGTCCGGGGCCTTTGTTCTGAGCAGCTTCGGCAGCTGGGGGGGAACTCCCCCGTCGTAAAATAACTGGTACAGCGGAATCTCCAGCGCCCGGGCCATCTTTTCCAAGGTCCCGACGGCTGGAACCGTGTGGCCGTTTTCCACGCGTGAAATGTAGCAGCGCAGCAGCCCCGTTCGCTTTTCGATGTCTCCTTGAGAAAGCTTCTTTTCTTCCCGCAACTGACGCAAGCGATCACCAATCACCATACGCACCTCTTCTGGAGTTTAAGGATTCTTCTCTTTTGACGCCGTAAGACTCCTCCGATTGGAACTCCGATTCCGTTCTCCGCAGAACAGAATATAAGGCCTCGGACTTTTGTCCAAATGCTACCGCGCAACACATGACTCCAGGCCGAAGATTGTTGGCAGGAGAGCAGTAATCTGAGAAGCCAACAACGCTAGAGCTAGGCCGCGTTGGTTCTCTTCGCTTTCTTTGCTAATTTCAGACTTCACGCCAACCGGAACGAATTCGCGATCCTTTTCAGACACCGAGACCGGCACTTTGGTTACACCCTGAAGGGCAACGAACGCGCTGCGCGAGGCGATTCGAAATCAGTCGTGACCGCAGCTGAAGCGTCGTATACCTTGATGGCAATTTTGTAGGAAACGCACCCGCAAGCCTCAAGCTCACGCCGGGCAAACATACCATTACCGTCAAACTGGCTGGATGGACAGATTGGGCGAGAGACATCACCGTGCAATCGGGATCCGACGTACAACTCGCGGCGACCTTGGAGAGAATCCTGTGAATCATAAACGAACGCTCGCAATCCTTCTTTTTCTGTTTGCGCCTCAGGGGTCACCCAAATCCGGCCAATGAGGGTCACCTGAAAACCGGCCAACGATAGAGCCCGGGACATTGACTCCGAAGGGAGAGCTTATAGGCTCCCTCGGCATGGGCAATGTCTTGAGCGAAGAGAAAAAACAACAAGTCATCGCACTGGGGAAGCTCGGATGGCCTTTACGGCGTATCGAGCAAGCCACTGGTGTGCGTCGAGAAACAGCCAGCGCGTACCTGAAAGCGGCGGGCATCGTTGTACGGCTGCCGCGCTTCTGGGGAAAGCGAATCCCGGCAAAACCGGCCAACGAAGTGACCCCCGACCGTGAAGCAAAACCGGCCAAGGAGGTGACCCCCGACTTTATTGCGCCTTTTTCAGCAAAACCGGCCATTCCGAGTACCTGTGAAGCATACCGAGAACTGATCGAACAGGGCCTGGCCCTGGGACGCAACGGCAAGGCGATCTGGCAAGACCTGGTGACGGACCACGGTTTTGCCGGCGACTATCAGGCGGTGAAACGTTTCGTGCGCAAGCTGCGCGGCCCGCGACGTTCAGAAGCAGCAGGCATCATCCTCACCGCGCCAGGAGAAGAGGCGCAAGTCGACTACGGCAGCGGTCCGATGGTGCGCGATCTGCAGAGCGGCAAGTATCGCCGGACGCGGCTGTTCGTTCTGACGCTTGGCTATAGCCGCAAATCCGTGCGCTTGCTGACTTGGCGATCGAGCGTACGTACCTGGGCTGAACTGCATGAGAAAGCATTTCGGCGGCTTGGTGGTTGTCCGAAAGTAGTAGTTCTCGACAACTTGAAAGAAGGCGTAGCGGTTCCCGACCTCTACGATCCCGCGGTCAACCCACTGTTCCGAGATGTACTCGCGCACTACGGTGCGGTGGCACTGCCTTGTCGGATCCAGGATCCCGATCGCAAAGGGAAAGTGGAGTCCGGCATCGGCCACACGAAGAGAACGGCGCTCAAAGGGATGCGCTTTGAGAGCCTAGAAGAAGCACAAGCGCATCTCGACCGCTGGGAAGAACGCTGGGCTGACCGGCGCATTCATGGCACCACGAAACGCCAGGTTGCAGCCATGTTCGCGGAAGAAAAACCGCACTTGCTGCCACTGCCGCTCGAACCCTTCCGCTACTACCAATACGGAGAACGCGTGGTCCATCTGGATGGATGCGTGGAAGTGGAAGCTGCCTACTACGGCTTACCGCCAGGATGGATCGGGCGTTCCGTGAAGGTGCAATGGGACGCGCTGCACGTGCGCATCCTGCATCCGCACACCAACCAACTTCTTCGCGAACATCTGCGCCAGAAGCGCGGAGGATACCGCATCGAGGAAGAAGATCACCCCAAGAAAATGCCGCTGAGCACGGCGCAGCTCTTGCGGCGCGCTGCACATGCAGGCACCCAGACTGGCAAGTTCTGCCAGCTGCTGTACGACCGGCAAGGAGAGACAGCCATCCGCCGCATCCTGGGTGTGCTTTCCCTGATGAAGAAATACGGAACGGCGGCAGTCGAAGATGCCTGTGCTGCTGCTCTGGACATCGCAGTGTACGAATACCGTTTCGTGCGCCGTTATCTCGAGCGTCGCCCGCACCCACAAATGTTCTTACGTCAGATCGATCCTCTGATCCGTGAACTTACCGTGTATCGGGATTTCATCAATCTCAAAATCAAGGAGCAACCAGAATGAATCTGATCGAGCTAAACCGTGCTTTGCGTCAGCTGCGTCTTGGAGGAATCGCTGCCGTGCTGGAGACGCGACTGCAACAAGCGCAGGCAGAACCGATGGTACCTATCGACTTCCTGTCCTGCCTCGTGTCGGACGAACTGAGACGTCGCGGCGATCGACTGCTGGAACGGCGCCGGAAACAAGCGCAATTTCGCGATCCACATCGAACCCTCGACAACTTCGAATTCAATTTCAACAAGAAGATGAATCGAAGTCTGGTCTTCGATCTAGCCACGGCTGCCTTCGTTGGCCGCCGTGAGGATGCGCTTTTTTTGGGTCCACCCGGCACCGGCAAGAGTCATCTGGCCCAAGCGATCGGACAAGCGGTCATCGGCCAAGGTTATCGGGTGATCTACCGCGAAGCACACCTCCTGCTCGAGGAAATCGCCGAAGCCACCCTCGACGGAAAACGCAAAGAACACATGGAACTGCTGGCTACCGTACCACTGCTCATCATCGATGACTTGGGGATGCGAAAGTTAGGGCCCACAGCAGGAGAAGAGCTGCTGGAGATCGTCATGCGTCGTTATGAACGAGCCAGCACACTGCTCACTTCCAACCGCCCTGTGGAAGACTGGGGCAAACTGCTCGGTGACAGCGCCGCGGTCACCGCCATGCTGGATCGTCTTCTCCACCACGGCCACATACTGAAATGCGGACCACGGAGCTGGAGAACGAAAACAGACTTGCTTGATCAGGAGAAAGCAGGATAAATAAGGATCACGTCCTGGGCCACACCGTTGGCCGGTTTTGAAGTGACCCCAGTTGGCCGGTTTTCAACTGACCCCCGAGGGTTTGCGGTTCTGTTTACCGTTGCCGGAGCAAGAGATCTTTTTGCCACGACCTGTACCGGTTCCGATCCCTGCCACGCGTGCAAGAACTGCAAGTACTGTCGGCACTGCGCGAAAGAAGGCGGAACCTGCGGAGTCTGCAAACGGAGCTGACCGCAAAGCGGGACTGCAACGACGCACCGGACAAGGAGCCTGGCACAACCTCGATGCCGCGTTCTGTCCTTAGCGACAATCGGTTCTCATCCACTATCTCTTTGACTTATCCGGTCGGAGAAGTTGCCGAAGCTGGCATAGTCTCCGCGAGCCGGGTCGAGCCCGGGCGCTAAACTTCTGTCCCATGCTCCAATAGATGTTCCCAAACTTCAGACTGAAAATCGCGCATCGCCTTCCACGATCTCCAACTCCAGCTCCGGCTTTTCTCCCATGCGCCACAAACGAGCTCGATGCTTACTCCGATACGCAAGCGGGCCGCCATCAGGACGCTCACTGCGTTCGAGTGGGCGAGGAAGGCATACAAACTCCGTCTCGAAACTCTCGCTGGTAACGCGAACGACTGAATAACCGTGTCCCCCCATATCCACAAAGGAAACGTGCGGGGATAACGCAGGGTTGGACAAAGCGCGAGCTTTAGCAACGTCGCCGCTCCTTACATATTCCAAGCACGATTTCACACCATGATGAAGAAGCATATTAACTGTCGGCTGCGGACGGGTGTCGGATGGTCCCTGGCCGACAAAGAGCGGCCGAAGCGGATTATCCCTCGGAAAAACATGCTCAAATGCTTCAACCAACCCGGGGGCCGAGATCGAACCCGTAACGAAAGCTATGCCTACGGGCTCGAACGATTTTGGCGGGAGAGAGGCAGCCGCCAGTCCGGCCCAAAAACTGTGGCGGTCTCCGGCTACAGTAGCGAAACCCGTAATTCCCTTTTCACGCACGAATTCATAAATTTCACCACGCTCGACGTAGGCTGTACCGAAATCGCCTCCTACAAAACCGGCAAACCCCGAGCCTGGCCACGGCTTTGCGAAATCCGGCGGCAAGTTTTGCGGATCTGCCCGCATGTCGAGCGTGGCAACAGTATTGCCCCAAATCTTCCAAGTCGCTTTCGATCGCAACAATTTTTCCAAGAACCAGGCTTTCTGCTCCGCGCCGAGAATTGTTTGCGGTGGCTGATCTTTGCGGAAATTCGGAACGTTGCTGTCGCCATAACGGATCGAAGCGGGAGGATTCCCGCCGCCGTAGGCGCTGCCCGCATCTAGAACTTGCAACGCTTCTTCGGGAACTAGCTCCGGGAAATCCTTGCTAGAAAACACCTTCGCTTCGGCACGGTCAGTGGGGTCTTCCGAGCGATAACTGCGTTGGTCGGTAATGATCAATTCCATGTTGCGGCCCCAGCGCAAGGCGCGGTAGCCGCGGAGGCTGCGGATCGCTGTCAGGTTGTTCGGTTCCTGCCCCAGCCCATGTTCGTCGAAAACTGTAACCGGTGCATCGACGACGTGTGGAGGATCAAATTGATCAAGCGATGGCCCGCTGAGCTTAGCAATCCGCGCGGGCTGATACTCGAAAAAAGCCTGATTCGCCGCTACCTTTCGGGTCTGCGCCGGCCGTGTCGTTCCTTGAAATTTCTGTAGACCCTGCCAGCCCAGCCAGCTGAATTCGTGGTTGTCCCACATACAGACGAACGGCCAACGTGCGCGGGCGTCCTGGAGATCCGGATCGTGCAAGTAGGCGCGATAAATGGCGCGATAGTCGTCAGCTACTGTAGGAATGTGAAAATCCGCGATCTTTTCACCATGTTGGTAACGAACGACGTCTCTTATCCGGCGATCGTACATTCCCTGCGGGCGATCTTCCGGATACCAGACGATTTCATAAATGAAATCTCCAAGGTGCAAAATGAAGCCCAGTCGATCCCGTTCGGGGGCACGTTCATCCTCGAAGATCATCCGCCGGTAAGCGTTTTGCGCACCCTGATTTGCGTTCTGACAGCTGACGAAGGCGAAATGTATCGGTCTATTATCATCGTCCGTGGGAGCCGTGATCGTGCGTCCGATGCGGCTCCCGTTGCCTTCGGCGTCCGCGAAGCGATACCAATAGACGTGCGCTGGTTTCAGTCCGCCGACGAGCACGCGACAGGTCCAGTCGGAAGCTTGGGAGACGAGCGCTTTGGCGGAAGCAACGACTCGATGAAATGATTCGTCTTCGGCAACTTCGACGTTCACTTTCCTGACGGCATGGCGGCGGGAAGGATATCTCGTCCAAAGCAGGACACTGTTGCTGTCCGGATCTCCAGAAGCTACGCCTTCGCGATAGAGATCGCGCCGCTCGCGCCATGAGAGGTCGGATGGGAACGGCAGGGAGCGGCCCCAAGTGGCTGTCGCGCCGAGCGCAGCGGCCATTTGGATGAAAGCTTTTCGGCTGATCGAGGCCATCGAGTGTATTGCTCCTCAAGCAACTATTTTTGTTTCAGCCGTCAGCCTGCCAAAATCAGCTTCTATGCAACGCGCGCTACTTCGCAAGCACCGTACAGCGCGGCGATTGATGCTAAGAAGAGACTATACATCCACGCTACTCGTTTTTGACAGCCGCTCCTCATACGGAAGTGCTGCGTAAATATAGTATGGATCATTCACACGATGTGGAAACCCATGGTCCCTTCGATGCACGCTATCTGGCGTTCCTGGAAACGATCACTCAACTCCGGCCGCGCCTGCACCGATACTGCTCGCGCATGACCGGATCGGTGATGGACGGCGAAGATGTCGTTCAAGATGCGCTATTCGAGGCTTATCGAAAGCTGGACCAGTACGACGACAGCCGTCCTCTTGGTCCTTGGCTGTTCCGGATTGCGCACAATCGATGCATCGACTTCCTGCGGAAGCGTGGTGTCCGCGTTGCGGCCGAAACGACTGCTATGGGTCCAGATTCCGTTGTGCCGGGCAGTCCTCCAGTCCTCGGTGTCGGTCGAGCAGTGGAACTACTGGTGATGAGTCTGCCGCCCAAGGAACGCGCGTGCATTCTGCTCCAGGATGTTTTTGACTACACCCTCGAAGAAATCGCGGAACTCGTCGGCTCCACGCTGGAGGGCGTCAAGGCTGCGCTCAACCGGGGCCGATCGAAATTGGCTGCCTCGCCGCAGCCGGTGAAGTTACACCGCGAAGCGAACGCGGAGTTGTCGCGGCTTTTGCATCTCTACGTCGATCGATTTAATAAACGTGATTGGGACGGACTGCGCGAAATGATTAGCGCGGACGCTCAACTGCGCGCTATGGATCGCTTGGCCGGGCCTTTCGACGAGTCGCCATACTTCGCAAATTATGATCGGCAGAGAGTGCCATGGCGACTCACAGTGGCGGAAGTGGACGGCGAGTTGGCGGTCGTCGTAATGCGGCAACACAGGGACGAGTGGCTGCCTGATTCTGTAGCACGACTCCAAGTGGTCGGTCAGCGCATCACGCGCATCGTGGACTACGCGCATTGTCCGTGGGTCCTCCCCTCAGCGAACTCTATGGCCCTGGCCGACCGTCCGTGAGGTATGCCGCAGGACGCGTATCCTGAACCGTCAGGGAATCGTAATAGAGAGTGCAAGGCAATTCCGAGGAGGAAAGAAAATGCAGACCAAAGAGGCTATTAAATTCGCGCTGACCGTTTCGGATCGGGCGGTGCTGAGCGTAATCGACCAGATGAGCGGCGCCGCAACGACGTTTCCAACACCGCATGGCGGGTGCCACCCGCTCTGGGTGCTGGGTCATCTCACGCTGGTTGAAGGCATGATCCCGGCCGTACTTTTCGGAGACAAGAATCCAGCGGCAGAGTGGCAACAATACTTTGGCGAGGACTCCAGAGCCGTCGCCAATGCCGGTGCGTATCCACCCTTCGCCGAGGTTCGGAATAAATATCTTCAATTGCGCGAGCAGAACTTGAAGCTTCTCGAGTCGCTGAGCGAGGCCGATCTCGACAAGCCGACCCAGGCGCCCCCCAAAGGACGGGAACGCGAGTTCGCCACGTATGGACAGAGCTTGCTCGTGCTGGCCCTGCACCAGACGATGCATCGCGGCAACGTGACCGACGCACGACGCGCGGCTGGGCGTGCGACGGCGACACGCGCCGCTACCTGAAACTCTGCTAAGCAGAGGGCTCTGACCAGCTTAGGCAAAATCTAGGCTCGTCCCCTCCATGTCCCCTGTGCGCCGAATCCTAAACACGTATCTTGCTCGTCGACGGGCGCAATAGCGGACACGCAAGCAATTAGATTTTTGCCAGGGAGATTCTAAAAATGAAAAAGTTTCTAGTGGTCCTGATCCTTCTACTTGAAACCCCAGATGTAGTTCAAGTATTCGCACAAAGTCGCAAGTACCCTCCGTTCGACGAGTACCTGATGGCGCGAGATGTTGAAATCCCGTTGGCCAAGAGTGCGGCTCCGGACTACATTTCCGACCACGCGACGATAAAGGTATTCACGGCGTCCGGATTTCAAACCGTGCACGACGGGGACAACGGCTTTGTGTGCCTGGTCATGCGCGGGTTTACCGGAGCTCCGACGTTCACTCCGGTCGAAGTCCGGGATTTCCTTAATTACGACGCGAAAACCCGAGCTCCCATTTGTCTCGATCCACAGGCCGCACGAACTGTACTGCCTTATTACGAACTTCGCACAAAGCTCGGGTTGGAAGGCAAGACAGCCGAGCAAATTTCCGAGGCGGTGCAAGCTGCTTACGTCAAAGGCGAAATCCCAAAGCGGCCCGAAGTGTGTTTTGCTTACATGTGGTCGGCGGACCAAGCTCTTGGGCCGGCGGGCCATTGGCATCCCCATATCATGGTTTATCTTCCCTACTACGGGACCCTGCTCGGCGCCAAACACCCGCAAAGTCCTCTTCCATCTATCGGCGACGATGAGGGAACCGCGTTTGCTGTTGGGGTTATCCCCGCCGACGACAAACTGGCCATAAAGGCGCGGCCATAACGGTGGAGACGACGTTTGACTCGCAAAACGCAGCGGATTCTTGTCGGATTGCCGGCAACCCTTCCATAGTCCGGTAAGGCAAGGCTTGCCGACAACACTCCCAGAACTTCCTCTTTCGCTTCCAAATCAAAATTCCCATTGGCAGTTAACAGAAATGTGGCAAGCTCTCTTTTTCTCCTGTTGATCGTCTAAAGGAGCATATGGCTTCTGCCAAATCCGAAGTTCTGCAAGGCACTCTCGATTTGCTAGTGCTGAAGACGCTCGATTCCATGGGGCCGATGCATGGCTTCGGAATCGCCGTTCGCATCCAGCAGGTCTCTGAAGACCTGCTGCAATTGAATCAGGGAACACTCTACCCTGCGCTTCTTCGGCTCGAGCAGCGCGGATGGATCGCTTCCAAGTGGGGCGTTTCGGAAAATAACCGCAAGGCGAAGTACTACTCCTTGACCCGTGTTGGCCGGAAGCAGCTTGTGGAGGAAGCGGAAAACTGGGATCGGATGTCAGCCATGATCGACCGCGTTCTAGGGGCGAATTAGCGTGCGCGAACTTTTCCGCGAGTTTTTTCAGCGTGTCACCGCGCTTTTCCGTCGCCGGAGTATCGAAGGCGACATGAACGAGGAACTGCGCTCGCATTTGGAGATGGCCGAGGAATGGAATCTGCGCAAGGGCATGACCGCCGAGGACGCCCGCCGCGAGGCGATTCGCGGATTCGGCGGGCTCGAGCAAACCAAGGAAAACTGCCGCGAGCAGAGAGGGCTGCCCATGATCGAAACTTTGTTGCAGGATTTGCGTTTTGGCCTGCGCATACTGCGGCGCAGCCCGGGTTTTTCACTGCTCGTGATCCTTTGCCTTACCCTCGGCATCGGCGCCAACGCCGCTGTCTTCAGCTGGATCGAAGGAATCTTGTTCCGGCCATATCCGGCGGTTTCTCACCAGGAGCGCCTCGTCGCTATCGGTGGCACCGCGCGCGGCGAACCGGAAGGTAGCCCACTTTCCTGGCCCGATTTT
Source organism: uncultured Acidobacteriota bacterium (assembly GCA_963732135.1). Taxonomy (GTDB): domain Bacteria; phylum Acidobacteriota; class Terriglobia; order Acidiferrales; family UBA7541; genus Acidiferrum. Next base: position 143,142 of record CAVSYC010000003.1, on the reverse strand, counting down.
CGGGAACTTCAGCGCAGTTGCACGCTTTGCGAAACGCTCTTCGTCAGCAAAATTACCGGCACAACCCTTAGCATCGGCGATCGCGCCGAGCGCACCACCGGCAGCATCGTGTCCGCGAACTATTTTGACGCCATCGGCGTGCGTCCAATGATCGGCCGTGGCTTCTTGCCCGGCGAAGATACCGGCCAAAGCGCGCATCCCGTCGTGGTAATCAGCTATCAACTTTGGAAAGGCCGATTTCAGGGCGATGGGCAAATCATCGGCAAAACGCAGCGGCTGAACGGCGTGGTGCATACCATCGTCGGCGTCGCGCCCGAGGGCTTTTACGGCACATTCGTCGGCTGGGGCATGGACTTCTGGGTGCCCGCTTCGATGGAGGGTATTTTTGAGTCCGGCGGATACAAACTCGAAGATCGCGGCGCGCGCTGGATCGAATCCTACGCCCGCCTCAAACCCGGAGTAACACGCCAACAGGCCCAGCAGGAATTCACCGAAATTTCCACGCGGCTCGAAGCGGAATATCCCACCACCAATCGCGGCCGCGGCTTTCGACTCTGGCCGCTGTGGCAAACGCCATTCAACAACGCGGGCACTTTGCTGCCGACCCTAGAGATCATGATGGCCGTCGTTGGATTTGTGCTGCTGATCGCCTGCGCTAACGTGGGCAACTTACTTCTTGTCCGCTCCTTCGCTCGGCACCAGGAGATGAGCGTCCGTCTCGCTGTCGGCGCGGGGCGCGCACGCTTGTGGAAGCAATTGCTCACCGAAGGATTGGTGCTCTCCATCTTCGGCGCGACTGGCGGCCTGCTGGTGGCGTATTGGTGCCGCCATTTGCTGGTGCTGCTCTTTCCGGCCCGGGGCGGTGTGCAAATGTATTTGCCGGGAGAACTTGATTGGCACGTGTTCGCGCTAAGCGCGGGCGTATGCCTGCTCACCACAGTGCTCCTGGGGCTGGTACCCGCCATGCAAGTCAGCAAGATCGATCTCGCGAACTCCCTGAAGATGGAAGCTTCCGGAGTCCTCGGCGGGCGCGGCAGCACGTGGGTCCGCTCGGCGCTGGTCCTGGTGCAGGTCTCGCTCGGCTTTATTTTGCTGGTAGGCGCCGGGCTGCTAATGCAGAGCTTGTTGAAGATTCGCACCGCCAGCCCAGGTTTCAGCACCCGCGGCGTACAGGTCACCTCTGTCGATCTGGTCTCCGCCGGATATGACAGCGTGCACGCGCAGACATTCCAAGACGCGCTGCTGGAACGCGTGAAGGCTCTCCCCGGAGTGGAGTCGGCCGCCTTCGCGCGCATGACTCCGCTCAGCTACGTAAGCTCGTCCGAAGCGCCGATCGCCGTCGATGGCTACGAGCCGCCGCCGGACGAATCGCCTACTGTTGAGTACAACGAAGTCGGCCCCGACTATTTCGCCACCATGGGCATTCCGCTGTTTGGAGGGCGCGAATTCTCGCGCGCCGATGACGAAAAAACTGCACCCGTTGCCGTCGTGAACGAAACCATGGCCAGCCGCTACTGGAAGGGGCAAAACCCGTTAGGCCGCCGCCTACAAATAAAGGGACGCTCGCTGCAAGTCGTCGGCGTCGCCAAGGACTCCAAGTACTCCAGCGTGCGGGAAAATCCCAAATCATTCTTCTTTCTCCCGTTGCGGCAGAATTCTCTGCGCGGCAGTGGGCTGCAGATCCGTACTCGGTTGGCTCCCGACGTCATGGGCACGGCCATCGCGCGAGAGGTTCGCGCGCTCGATCCGAGTCTGGCGCCGTACGAAGTCATCACCATGCAGGAGCAACTCGATCGTTCCACTTCCGCCCAGATGGTTGCCGTGACGCTGGTCGGCGTGCTGGGCGGTTTGGCGTTGCTACTTGCCGCCGTCGGCCTCTACGGCGTAATGTCCTACGCTGTCTCGCAAAGCATGCGCGAACTCGGCCTGCGTATGGCGCTAGGGGCCGGCACCTCAAATCTGTTACGCCTGGTGATTTCGCGTGGGTTGGCGCTAACGGGTGCCGGTGTGCTGCTCGGCGCGGCAACCGCCTTGCTTCTGACGCGCCTCCTCGGAAATCTTCTCTACAAAGTAAGTCCCCGCGACCCCATCGCCTTCGGCTCCGCCCTGGCCATAATGACCGTAGTCTCTGTAGCCGCCTGCCTCCTACCAGCCTGGCGCGCGGCGCGAACTGATCCTGCCCGGGTCTTGCGGTATTGATTCTTTACGTAGGGATATGACCTCGAAACAACGCCGCGAAGAGTCCTATCGCAGATTTCCACGCAAAGGCCAGAAGTCGGGTTGCAAGAACTCACATCTTCGATCACGCGCGCGCCCGATTCTGGCCGAGTGACGGGCGACTCTTCCACAATCGGATTAGGAAAGAGTAGCCGACAATCTGACGTAACGTGATTAGGTAAGAGTTGCCGTCCGGGAGCTATCGCCTCGCCGCCCTTGCCGAGGCGCGAAACGATCTCATTAAAGTACAAGGCGGATGGCAGCGGAAGCGGTCTCTTAGCTTTCAGCGAGGCTGTGCCGACGGCGTTTTAGGCGACACAGGATTGTCCGCTTTGCCGTTCGTTTTCGGCGTGCCAACATGGTCGGCAAGCTGACCGCCGGTGAAGTTGTCGGTGGAGCTCTCATCAATCTCCCGCAGCATGGTTGCGTTCCATTCGTGCCACTCCGCCATTATTCGGTCATAAACATCCTTATGCCGCTCCTTCAGATTGGCGCGCTCCATCGGGTCCTCAACGACATTGAAGAGAAACGTGTTGTCGAGCATCTTCAAATACTTGTAGTCGCCGTCTCTCGCCGCACGCTGTGCATTGGCCTTATAACGCCAGAACAACTTGCGCTCGACTGTCGCTGCGTCCTGCTTGAGCATTGGCAATAAGTTGATGCCGTCAGGCAGGAATGCTGGATCGGATGAGAGGCCTGCGGCCGCCAGTAGCGTCGGCATCCAATCCATGGTGACCGCCACTTGATCGGTCGTTCGACCCTGCGGAATGCTCGCCGGCCAAGATATGATTGCCGGTATCCGCAGTCCACCTTCCAGCAGTTCAGTCTTCCGCCCGGTGAAAGGCCACGTATCCGCGAATCGTTCCCCGCCGTTGTCGCTGGTGAAAATTACGATCGTGTTCTTCGCCATACCATTCGCATTCAGCGCCTCCAGAACGCGGCCTATCTGAAGATCCATTTCCTGGATCATGCGCTGATAAGTCTTCTGCGTGCCGCCGTCGAAATCAAACAGGCTGCTCGCTGAGCGCAGGCGGTTCGACTCCGCTTGGTCACCCGGCGCTTCCCATGGCCAGTGCGGCGCGTTGAAATGCAGACTTATCAGAAACGGACGGCCTGATTTCGCATGTCCATTGACGACGTCCACGGCACGGCTGCCGAGCATATCCGTCAGGTAACCCATCTGATGCACTTGCACGTCGTCGTCCCACAAATCGTCTTTCTTGTTTGCGTGCGTATAGTAATCGACTGCGCCACCGCGGAATCCGTAGAAATGATCGTACCCGCTCTGTAGAGGACCAAACTTCGGGAGCAAGCCCAGATGCCACTTTCCGACGAGAGTCGTTCCGTAGCCGGCCTTCTTCAACAATGACGGCAGCGTAGGATGGTCCGGTGGTAGGCCGACATCGCGGCCGGTCAACGGCTCCTCCAACCCGATAGGCAGCCGGTACTGGTAGCGGCCAGTGATCAGCGCGGTGCGCGTTGCAGAACAGACCGCGGAGTTTGCGTATGCCTGCAGGAATCGCACGCCCTTCGCCGCCAGCCCGTCGATGTTCGGTGTGCTGATATCGGGTCGCCCGTAGCACGATACGTCGGCGTAACCGAGATCATCAGCCATTATGAAGACGATGTTCGGAGGTCCCGATACCTGCTGCCCGAATGCCTTATCAACGCCTACCGCAAGCGCGATCGACCCTAGGGCAGCCCCACGCAGCAGCGTTCGACGGCTCATGTCATTGGGGATTTTCATCTTCGCTCCTTAGTGCAAACGCAGGATGCATCCGGGCTGCCTCCTCGCACAGAGTAGCCGTTAAATGCTTCAGCCAAGTTTATCTCATGGACGGACGGTAATTCCTGGATCACGGGCAAGCCGGAAGTTATCGTTGTCGAGTCATCTGCTGTCTCGCCCCACCACAATCAAACTGAAAGTTATCAATTCGGATGCTCGAAGGGGCTGAGGAAGGCATGCGCCCCTGGCGGCGTTGTACAAGTTGAGCTCAAGTACGGATCTCTAGCGTACGTGGACGCGAGCAGTGCGCGCAGGCAGTACCCTTTTTCGTCTTCACAGTCCGCTACAATTCCAGCGTAGCCGCTTTATGCGCCATTTGATGCCGATCGTTACGCCGCGTCTGATCCTGCGTCCGCCGACGCTTGGCGATTTGGATTCGATCCAGAGCGCCAAGGAAGAAGCGTGGCCCGATTTGCAGCGTTGGATGACATGGGCCTTCGACGACCAACGGTCGCGGCAAGCGATGGAAGATTCTATTCGGCGAGCGATGGATTACCAGAATCAAGCAGGAATCGCATTGGCCGGATTCCATCGGTTCAACGGGGATTTCGTCGTCCGAACCGCATTGGATCTTACCGATGAGCAAGACGTCTATGAGACAGGATACTGGGTGGCGCCTAAATACGCGGGACAGGGCATGGCGACGGAGGCGGCAAACGCAGCCATTCGGTACGCGTTCGGCCACCTCGGCGCAAAGGCAATCAGCATCGGGTACTTCGACGGAAACGAGGCTAGCCACCGCATCGTGGAGAAATTGGGGTTCCACAAGCTAGGCGTAGCCCATAACGCGGCGACACGTTGCCTCGACCGCGCGAAACTCGATCGTCATGAATACATCCTGACGAGCCCCGATGCATTACCCCAACTTGACGTTTCATGGGGTTGAGCTTCTTAGAGGATAGTTTCCGGATAGCCGACGATTCGGGAGGTATCTGGCGTGAGGGCCCGAATCAGGACGCAACATGTGGCCGAAGATGACGATTCCGACGGCGAATCTTAGGGAAGCACAGATGCAAAGAAAAGCCACAAAGCACTGACCTGTGGCAGCGACAAGGAAGTGTTATTCCGGCTAAAGTTTTCCTGGGAGCTCCTGGCGTGCTCGACCTTTGGGGCGCGGGGTCACTGCTAGCTACCCTCGTCGTGGCATTGCCTCCTGGGGGAACGGCTGGTCATTCTTGAATATATGCCACTTATTCCCAAGGAAGCATTTCAGCGCCCATACATAGACTGTCCATGAAACGAGGAGTTGTGCATGGCTTCCCGAGTGCGCGTCACAGGCACGAAAAGCGTTGCAGATTACGCTTGCATTCACAAGCGCGAGGGCGTATAGCTCAGCCCACGATTCGCCCCAAAAGGCGCCAAATAAGGAGAGACGACAAATGACTCGACTTTCTCGAATTGCTCGGCTCACTCGACTAGCTATCCCTGTACTCGCTCTATTGGTAGTTTACACTTTTGCATTGCCGAAGCTGTCGCAAGCGCAGAGTTATAAGGTCACACTTGTGATGTCCGGATTGAACAAGCCGACCGGACTTGCCATCGACGATGACGTCCTTTACTTCACGGAAGTGCCCACGCCGGGCGTACCCGGAGGCATGAACGCGGTGAAGCAATTGGATTTGGAAGACAAGAGGATCACGACGCTTCATATGGGCGAGCCTCAGCCAGTCAATATCGCGGTGGGCCGCGATGGATCACTTTATTGGGCCTGTCTTTCGGCGGGCGTCATTCTGAAACGGGATCCAAACGGCGTGACTACCGAGTTCATTATTCACTTGCCCAGCCCCAGCGGCATTGCAGTCGATCGCAAAGGTACCCTGTATTTCACGGAGGTGCCCATGCCCGGAGTACCCGGTGGAGCGAACGGCGTGTTTTCAACCTCGGATGGCGGTGTTACCATCGAAACGCTCCATATGGGTGAGCCCGAGCCCGTGGAGATTACTGTTGCGCCGAACGGTGATCTGTACTGGGCCTGCCGCTCGGCGGGCGTAATTCTGAAGCGAAGCGCGGAGGACGGAACGGTTAGCGAGTTCATCACGGGTTTGAGCAAACCGACAGGGATAACGATTGACCGCAAGGGACGGAACTTGTACTTCACCGAAGTCCCCACGCCGGGGGTGTCAGGGGCCAATGGTGGGAGCAACAAAGTATCCAAGTATGATCTGCGCACTGGAGAAACCTCATTAATTCACTTCGGTGATCCGCAACCGAACGCGGTCGCGGTTGCGAGCGACGGTACGGTTTACTGGACTTGCACCAGCGCTGGGGTCATCTTGAAAGCGCGGCCTGTCCGCTGGGACCGGGACGACGAGGACTAGTTCGGGGAGAGAGAGTCATTGGCTCGATCGCCGGTTTAGCTTTGGGCGAAGACCTTGAGCGTTGCCTCCCTCGGTTCGGACCGCCTTTAGCTCGCTGCCCAGGGTAATTCACGGCTTCAAAACCCGGCCCTAGCAGACGATTTTGTTCTTTACATTGTAAGAGTGTTCCGCGCGAATCCTTCGTGCCGAGTGGGCTTATCCGCTTGTTAAGGAAATCGCGTTCTTAGGGGCCTTTGCTCCGACATCTGGGCTTTAACGCCTGAGGAATCGGTTCCAAGCATTTCTCAGCAAGCCGTTAGAAGACCCGTCTTCGCGGATTACGCACACCTTCCGGCAGTTAACTGCGGATTGTACTGCTCTGGTCGCTCTCTCACGTGTCTCCTGAACGTGTCTATCGCGCAAGCCAACCGAAGGGAGAAATCGCATGATCGGAAAAAGGACGAATCCTGGTGACGTGATCCAAGCGGAGGATTCCGTCTCAGCGATTCCACCTAAAGTCCCAAATGCCACTTTCAAAGATGCAGCAGCGCCCTCGAACGCTCCGTGCTCGGGAAGCCGCCGGAGATTCCTTGGAGGCGTGAGCGGTATTGCTGCTGCCGCCGCAACTGTGGGCGCCATCGGCTTGGAACCGCTGCTTGGCGGAAAAGAGTCGGTCGCCGAGGCCTCGGCGGCTCCCTACCGATCGAATGATCGGACTAACGACAGCTACAATTATCGCAAGAATATGGCCCAGAACGAGAAGATCGACGTTCGCGAACTACCGGACAACGGCGATTCCGATCGCTTCAGCGATTTTAGCGGCAGCTGGAGCAAGTGCCTGAAGCACGATTATCTGGGCATCGTAAATCGCGCGTCCTGGCTCAGCCTGACCCACGCCCTTCAGTCCGGCGAGTGGCAGGACTTTCAGAACATTCTGGTTGGAAATCCCGGCGGCCCCGGGTTTACCGGAACGCTGAATGGTCCGATGGGCGCCCTGGCCTTCGATCTGGAGGGATTGGATCCTTTCGCGACCGTGATCCCGCCGGCTCCATCCGTGAGCAGCGCACAGACCGCAGCCGAGGAGGTGGAGCATTACTGGGCTGCTCTCATACGCGATGTGCACTTTGAGGATTACCCCACAAGTTCGCTGGCGGTACAGGCCTGCGCCGACCTGAACAGCTTGTCGTATGTGCGTCAGCGCAACAGTATCTTTCCCTACCCAGTGACGCCGCAGAACCTGTTCCGCGGACAGATCGTTCCCGGCGATGGAAGCGTCCAAGGACCGTACGTCTCACAGTTCCTGATGCAACCGACGATGATGGGTGCGCAGCCCTTGAGTGGACAGTATCAGCGCTTTTTGTCCGTCAGCGAGGGCGGCGCGGACTATCTCACCGATCCGGTCGAGTACCTGCGCGTTGAGAGTGGTTTCCCGCCGTCGTACAGCTTGCAGTACGATCCGGTCCACCGCCACATGTGCATGGGCCGGGACCTCAGCGCTTACACCCACGTGGACGCGCTGCACCAGTCATACTTTGTCGCCTGTCTCGTGCTGGCCGAGATCGGATGTCCCGTCAACCCCGGCAACCCTTACAACGGATCGTTAACCCAGCACGGCTTCGGCACGTTTGGCACGCAGGCAGGAGGTCCGGTAGATGCTAAGGGGACGGTCCCGGAGATGGCAACGCGGGCTTTGAAAGCCGCGTGGTTCCACAAATGGGTTGTGAACCTGCGGCAGCGCCCCGAGGAGATTGGCGCTTTGCTGCAGGCGCGTATGACCAACCAGCAACCCATGCCTCAGGCCGCCGCGACGCTGCATCGCGACTTATTAAACTCGAGCGTGCTGCCGATCATTCATGGACAATACGGCACCTATCTGTTGCCGCAAGCATTTCCGGAGGGGGCGCCGGCGCATCCCTGCTATCCCACCGGACATGGAACGGTCGGAGGGGCTTGTATCACCACGATGAAGTTCTTCTTCGACGGCAGTCAGCTGATCCGCCCGCTGCTGCTGGCCGCTGGCTCGGACGTCATGGTGCCAACCAGCGATGGCTTGGGGCTTACGCCGTATACTGGCAGCGACCGCGACAGCATGACCATCAACGGCGAGTTGTCGAAGCTGGCATGGAACATCACCGTGGGCCACGGCATCCACGCGGGTATCCACTTCCGCAGTTCCAGCTACTACTCCATCCTGCTAGGCGAGCAGGATGGACTTGCCATTCTGCAGGACCGTGCTAAGAGCTATGCTGAGCCGTTCACCATCCACATCACGAAGTTCGACGGTGCAACGGCCACCATAAGCAATCAGCATTAACAGTAAAGGAGTCCCCCTCTCAACGCAAAGGCTACAGGGTGGGGAATTTTGCTCGCGCATCATGTGGTTCATCTGTCGTTGGAGCGCGACCGGCTACATAAATCTCGTTTCCACAATCGCAATTGCAATTAACCCCTATTGTTTCTTCCGGACCGTCTTGACGCCGGGCTTAACTATGGGGGGAACATAGTCTGTCAATTTAGTATTCGGCGGTGAGTCGTAGTTAGGTTTGATAACGTCAGTTCCAGAGGGTCGCCAAAGAGATGCGTTATACGCTACAACGTAAACCACACTGATTCCTTGCGAGGCGTCACTGGCATCAAGGGTTCCTGAGATTGGCCGCCACCACGAAGTAGCAGGATAATTCTATGCGGACCCCCTGTGCTCGGTAGAGCGAAGTCCAGATCTCCTAGACGGTGCCCGATAACGAGCATCGGAGAACGGTTTCGATTTTCCCGGATCACGGGCAACTCTGATCATACCGCCGTGATATCACCCGATCATTGATCGATGGCATGGAGGCCATCGGTCATGAAGTGGAAACCGCACTCACGAAGAAAACGCACCAGCACAAAATCCGTCCTGCGCCTTCCAGACCTCGAACATGCCAAAACCGCAGTCTTGAATAGCCTCACCAGCCTGGACGCCCAGCGAGGATATCGTCACGCCATCGATGAGTTCGTTGACTGGTATTGTTCCGAACCTCGCTTGGCTTTCAACAGAATAGTGGTGCTGCGCTATCGGTCTCACCTCGAATCCCGTCAACTTGCACCTGGCACCGTCAACCTACGTCTCGGTGCCGTGCGCCGGCTTGCATACGAGGCCGCCGACTGCGGTCTGCTCAGCGCCGATTTGGCGGCTGGTATTCGCCGTGTCAAAGGGGTGAAGAAATTGGGAATGCGCCTCGGCAATTGGCTGACTGCGGAGCAGGGCCAAGCACTTTGGCAAGCCCCCGATCCTCAACGACTGAAAGGAAAACGTGACCGAGCATTGCTTGCATTGCTGCTCGCGTGCGGCTTGAGGCGGCATGAAGCCGTAGCGTTGAGATTGGATCAACTCCAGCAGCGCGAAGAGCATTGGGCCATTGTTGATCTGGTCGGCAAGGGAGGCCACGTGCGAACGGTTCCAGTTCCCGATTGGGTGAGAACCGAACTGGACGATTGGCTCGCTGCAGCCGCAATTGATCGAGGAAAGCTGTTCCGCCGGGTCAACAAAGTCGGAAGGACATGGGGGGATGGCATGACGGTGAAGGCAGTTTGGCACATTGTTAAAGAATCCGCCAAGCGCATCGGCGTGGCAAAGTTGGCGCCGCACGATCTGCGCCGGACCTGTGCTCGACTCTGCCATACTTCGGGAGGCGAGTTGGACCAGATCCAATTCCTTTTGGGGCACGTTTCGGTTCAAACGACAGAGCGCTACCTTGGGTGCAAACAGCGGATTCGATCAGCCGTCAATGATCGCATCGGCATCGAGCCGAATCCTTGAGCCGAGTGCGCGGTTGTGGAAGGATTGCCGACCACTCGCCCATGAATTTATTTCAGGCCGACTGCCGCGAACTTCCATGAACCATCGCCCTGCTTCTTCAGCACGCGCATGCCTGGTGTCCTTGGAACAACGACGGGGTTGTCCTTTGCAGACATCTTGAAGGTGGCTTCCGAATAGCCCACTTCAATCGCCCAGCCATCCAGGATTTGCACATCTCGTACGTCATTCGCATATTTCAACACCTTGAAATCCGGGTGTTCGGCTTGGAATTTTTCATAAGCCTCCTTCATAGCTTTAGTTCCCACGACAGGGGGCCCGGGAAACCCGAGATTTATCGCACCGTCCGACCAGAGAGTAGTCAGGGCACTCAGGTCCTGCGTCATTGTGGCGTCGACCTCTGCTTTGTGGAGTTTTTCGATGGCCGCGAGGTCCGCCGCATGCGTGTCCCTTCGCAGATGATTCCCGAGCACTGTGCTTCGGGCGAAGAAGCCGATACCAACGCCTGCGACGAACGCTATGGTTATGAACACAGAAGCACGTTTCACATAGCCTCCTTTGCATTCGTACTTGTCAAGATGAAATGGCGATTTTCAACGGCCCCGACGTTGTTTTCGCCTGCCAGGTCTTGGGCTTCGTAGACAACGCCCGTGCCCCCGCCACCGAGCCTGCGCAATACTTTCTTTGCTTACTAGGAATGCCAATAGCCAGAGCCCCCAACGTGTCGGACCGAATTTGGAAGTCCCTGGAGTGACGGGCAACCCGGAAGTAATCCCAGCAGAACCAATTCGCGGCATGCCTTCCGGTTGCCCGACCATCCGCTAATTCGCGGTTGGTCAGAAGGGCGCGACTGCCAAGATATCCAGGACATCGAAGTCGTCGTCATCCGGCTTACGCGTGAAACGGACGCGAGCTTTGACCCTGGAGCTCATGGAAAGGTGCTCCAGCGAGGCGCGGGGAGCGTGATGAAAGAACTCCTGCAGCTTCGCAAAGGAGTCCGGGGCGAGGGCGAACCAGGTCTCGCTCATCTGCCGGCGCGGGATCATCCCCGGAGCATAGGATGGCAGCCGCGAGAGCGGAATTCCTAGCTTTCGGCACATGCTGACATCGCGATCGGTGGTGCGAATGCAGTAATCAATGTCGGCGCACTGCTGCGCCGTCTTTCCTAGGCAGAATCGTTGCAAGGGCTGGGGAATCCAGACCAGACGAATACCCTCATGACCATCCGTCGTCCGTAAGGATTGAACAAAGAGAACCGCTTCAATCTCGCTCGACCCGGCCTGACCCTGGACGCTAGCCGATTGTGCTTGGGTCATCGAAGTAAGCGCAAACAGAGCAACACAGCACAGCCCGGATATGAGCAAACTCAGGAGGCGCAACCGCGGTCGTTTCGCTGGCATGAGGATCGTCAGTTATTCTGCCACAGCGGATAACGGGCGACTCGGAAGTAATCCGTCCAACTTAGTGCAGCGGTTTCAAACACCGTTGCTGTGCGGAAGACAACGGTTGCACAGACCGTTGCAGAGACATCCGCACCAGATCTGCCAAGGTGGCGGTTTTCCAAACTGCACGTTTTGTGAGTTGCCGGCGGCCCCATTTGAGGTTCTCTCGGATGGTGTGACGTGCTATGAGGTCGCCTCAGTCGCAGTTTCGGCGGTTTGCTAATCTAACCAACCCTGTCCTTGCTCATCGCTGTTCACGTGTTTTGTTAGAGTTACGAGCTCTCAGTTGCAGTGGAATGGTCCCATTTGCGACCCTTTGGCCAGTGTTTGGCCAGTAACAAATAACTAACTTAACTTGTCATGCCCACACGCCCGTAGTTATCCCTTTGCAGCACTACGGCCCTATTGTTCGCACGCTCGGGGTTGTTTCGGCAGTCGCCATGATCTCCAGAATGGACTCCTCGGGGGCCAAGTTGGACCACTTGCCTTTGAACCGACCTTCCGTGTACGCAATCGTCTGCCAACTGACTTCCCCTTGCCCGGTATTCCTCCATGTCGGCATCCACGCTTGAATACTTTGAATTGTTCAATTGGGCTTCGACGGTTGGGGTAAGGCGCCAATTTTCGCTACCTCATGTTTGCAGTTTCAGAGGCAATGGAAAGAGTCCCGCGTCGAGCAAAGAATCTCACGGGCTTCTGACCAGGAATTAGAACCAGTTTTCTTACGAGATAGTAGTGTTGATCAATAAAATCGCGCGTCTCACGGTCCGATTCGTACCCTTCCAACCGGGTGTCCCACGACCACGTGAACGCACCAGGGGCCACTGTATCAACAAACAGGTCTGGCATTGCGCTTCGCAGGTCACAGGCGAAGCGATGCCGGAAATACGGTTGCATTTGTCCGGGAGTGATCACGAAGTGGCCGATGGAATCGCGCGTTGCTGGGGGAATTCCAGTGCGGACATAGACCTCCGGAGTCCATCCCCAGATGGCCAAGCTTCGAATCGCATGGGCGGCGTTCATTTCTTTGATCACGTCCGCGATTTTCTCGTTTGGATTGTCTTCCGGCGGGAGTGCCCGGGCTTCCACCGCCTGAAACACAGTCGAAAAGGAAAGGACTGCCAGGATTATAACGATGCCGATTTTCGAAGCTCGCTCTAGAAAACCGGTAAACCTACCCATCAGAAGCGGCACTTCCTTTGCAAGCAGACCGGCGCTAAAGCAAGACATGGGATAAAGTAGAAAATTGGTGTAGTGCGCAAAGAACGTGGGGGGCCTGCAGACTGCAAAGAACGCAGCTCCCAGCCACAACAGAAGGCTCCCGAATATCCAAACGTCTCTCGAGGTCATAACGAGATCTTGTCTCTTTCGGGATTGATAAGAAAAGAGAATAAGAGCAATCAAGCAGCCCGCGAACGATGGCATGATTTCCGGCAGAATGTGAGCAAAGGAAAAATTCATTAAAATCGTTCGCCAATTTTCCTCGCCTGCATAGCTGCTGTTGCCCAGGACGTACGAACGCCAGAAGTCCTTTATCACGCCGCCATGAACGACAACACTTAGGATCAAAAAGCCTGGCAGCAGGAACCCTGAGCAAAGCGCAACAGAATCTCGCAGCCTTCGCTCGGCACCCAAATTTCCACGATAAATCATGCCGAGAAGCGAAATGCCGCCGATGGCAACGGCGATTGGCAGGGCCTGCAACTTGCACCATGGCGCGGCGCCGATGGCAAGACCGCTCAGAAACGCCAAGAGTATCCGCGTGGACTGACGTCTCTCCGGCAGGTCTTCCATCCACATGACGAAAGAAAGGAATCCCAGCGCTAAGAGAAGTGCAGGCAGCAGCTCGCTGGAATAATGCAGGTAGTTGGCATTACGGCTAAAGCTGTAGCAGATGATCATCGGCAGAATGCCCCAAATCGCGGCTTTTCTCGATGCGAAGTGAAGAATTGTTTGGTGGGCGGTCACCACCTGGAGGGACACCAGGGCGGTGGCCAGGACGTGAGCCAAGGCATAGCCGGGCTTGAAGCCCAAAAGCAGAAAGATAGAAATGAGATAGGAATTAAGGGGCCCTCCGGAGGTGCCATCCACTGCCCGCCAGGGTGTCGGATCGATCAGGAATTTCATGCCTTGCGAAAGCATCTGTGATTCGTCGCCATTTAGCTCCCGAGGCCACAGGATGGTTGGCAGTCGAAATAAGAACAAGCAAGCAAAGATCACAACCGTCACGATCAATAGTGAGAAAGCGCTACCGGGAGGGACATCTTTTGCGACTGCGTTTGCTGATCTTTCAGTGGCGAGGCTTTTGCGGGAGTAGCCGATGTTCATGAGCTCGGGCACAGATTAAAGAATAAGACCGACTCCGAGGAGAAAAAATGGAAGGATCAACTGGCGACGCTTAGTAACTATTGACGGACAAGATGTGCAGCTGGAAGTTTTGCTTCAATTGCGCCAACACCCTTGATAAGAACAGATGTAGATAACAGTACGTCAAGCATAGGTAGCGGTGTGGATATTTGAGGCCGCCTGAGTAACGCGGCAGTAAAAACCGCGAGCCAATGAATGAATGCCAGCGCGTTTGGTCCAAAGCAGACATTGGACGGGGCCTCGATAAGCGCTTTCGGGCGCGTGTGACAGGTAACTCTCGATGCGGAAATTTACTCAAGAAATGCAGAGGGACTGCGACTCGTCTAAGGCGACGAGCGGGACCGTAGCTGTCTGCACAACAGGCGAAAGCGACCGATCAAATGTTCCACTAGTCGTGGACCTAGATGGCACGCTCCTTCGCACCGACTTGCTCCATGAGTCTGCGGTTCGCCTGGTCAAACAAAAGCCCTGGATCCTAGTTTCGATGCTCTTGTGGTTACTGCGGGGACGAAAGTTTCTCAAGAGACGAATTTTCGGCGAGGTTGAGTTGGACGGAATGCCCCTCCCGATCAACGAAGAGGTATACGCTTGGTTGGCGGAAGAAAAGAGCAAGGGGCGGTTGCTAATTCTGGCCACGGCATCAGACCGATCCCTTGCCCAACAAACCGTGAAGCACCTGGGCTTGTTCGATACTGTGCTTGGGAGTCTAGGAGAGCGCGACCTAAAGGGCCCGGAGAAAGTCGACGCGATAAAGGAATGTTGCGGAAAGCAATTCGACTACGCAGGAAATTCGCGCGCAGACCTCGCGATCTGGCGCGTAAGCCGTCAGGCAGTTCTGGTGAATCCGACCGAAGCGGTGGAGTCTGAGGCCCGGAAAACCGGCAACGTAAGTCGAGTGATTTCTTCTCCCAATACGGGACTGAAAGCGGGCGTAAAGTCACTGAGACTCTATCAATGGGTAAAGAATCTGCTGATCTTTGTACCAGCCTTTACCTCTCATGAATGGGCGAATTGGCATATTTTGACGAAATGCGCGATCGCTTTTGTGGCATTTAGTTTTTGTGCTTCGGCAACATACATCGCCAACGATCTAATCGATCTTGAAGAAGACCGACGTAACGCCACAAAGCGCCTTCGTCCGTTTGCGTCAGGCGAATGCTCGATTCTATGGGGAGTTATCATTGCGGCTACCTGTATGCTGGCTGGATTTTCCCTGGCCTTCGTCGCGGGAAATCACCTGTCGGTGATGCTGTTCTTGTATATCTTTTTCACCGCTTGTTATTCGCTTGGGATGAAAAAGGTATTCCTTCTCGATGTAATGACACTGGCGGTGCTATACACCATGCGGATCATGGTTGGTCACGTAGTTACAGGAATAACATTCTCGATGTGGCTGCTATCTTTCGCCTTTTTCTTGTTCCTTAGCTTGGCTTTTAGCAAGCGTGCAGCGGAGTTGATCAGTCTCGGCGAGGGAAAACAACAAACAGTTCCGGGGCGTGGCTACCTAGCAGGAGATTTGCAGGTGATCACGATGGCCGGGATCTGCAGCGGATTTCTGTCATCTTTGGTCTTCGCTTTGTACGTTAACAGTGCAAGCGTTACCCTTTTGTATAAGAGGCCCGCGATTTTGTGGGGCATCTTGCCGCTCTTACTTTATTACATCGTACGGGTATGGATCGTATGTGGGCGCGGAGAACTGGATGTCGATCCAATCTTGTACACCGCGAAATCGAAATCCACTTACTACATCGCCGCGATTGTGTTGCTCCTCGTAATCGCAGCCACGGTTCGATTTTGAACAATGTCCGGGTATCTCTACAAGACCATCT
Organism: uncultured Acidobacteriota bacterium; assembly: GCA_963732135.1. Classification (GTDB taxonomy): domain Bacteria; phylum Acidobacteriota; class Terriglobia; order Acidiferrales; family UBA7541; genus Acidiferrum. The sequence continues at coordinate 127,408 of CAVSYC010000003.1, read as the reverse complement.
CTACTCTCGCACGTGATCTGGCCACGACGTACGACGACCGATTGACATCTCCGGAATCGCGCGTTGATGTCGTGAATTTCGTACTCGAACAACTGGCGCGAATGCCCTGGTTTTTACGAATTGGGGTGATGCTCTGTACTGCAGTGTTCGGTACAAGCCGCGTTTTCTTCGGAGGTGCCCCTTTTCATCGACAAAAATCGAAGAACCGTGCTGCTCAAACGGAGGCTTGGAAGAGGTCGCGACTCGCGATCTGCCGAGATCTGATGAAATTTTACACAGGCCTGGTAGTGCTGTCGGTTTACTCCAAGACGGGCACAGAGTGCATCAGGGATGTTTCGTGAGCACCGAGGTTCACCGCTGCGAGGTCTTGGTGATTGGTTCCGGTCCTGGCGGCAGTGTTACCGCGTGGACCTTGGCTGCTCAAGGTAAGGATGTCCTGCTTGTTGAGGAGGGACCAGATCTGCCGCTTAGTTCATGTGAGCCATTTAGTATTGAAGAATTACGTCAAAAATACCGTAGCGGCGCCATGAATCCCCTAGTGGGAAAGCCAACGATCCCATTCGCTGAAGCATGCTGCGCTGGCGGAGGCAGCGAAATTAACAGCGGCATGTATCACCGCACTCCAGTTGAAGTACTTGATAGTTGGCGGCGTCAGTTTCAAGTGCAATATCTCGAGATGGAGAATTTGTTGCCGCACTTTGAGGCATGCGAATCCGAGCTGAACGTACAGTTAAATCCTGGGATACCGCCGGGTGCGGCAACTAAGATGCGTACGGGCGCAGATAAAATGGGATGGAAATCAAAGGAAATTCCGAGGTGGTTCAAATACCAGAAGCAGCCGCTAGAAAGTGGAAGATACCCAGGTGAACGTCAGTCAATGACGGAAACTCTCATTCCGCGCGCAAAGTCGCTGGGATGCCGATTTATGACAGCGGTACGAGCAAAGCAACTCCGGAGAAAAAATGACCATTGGGAATTGAAGGCGGAGCACGCTGGCTTGCCCATCAGCATCTTTGCCGATGCGGCGTTTTTGTGCTGCGGCGCGCTCCAGAGCCCGGCACTCTTAAGACGGAGCGGCATTCGAAGGAACATCGGCAATTCTTTGGCGCTTCATCCCATGGTTAAAGTCGTGGCCTTTTTCCCGGACGAGATCAATGACGGTTCAGCTGACGTGGCGGCTCAACAAGTGACAGAGTTCGCTCCAAGAGTCTGCTTGGGCTGTTCGATCTCTACTCCACCTTATATCTCCTTGGCAATGGCGAGTCATCGCGAAGCCAAACCGAACTCTTCCAAAGAGTGGCGACGGGCGGCGGTCTACTATGCGCTCATCGCAGGGCCGAACACGGGAATTGTGCGCAACGTTCCGCTTGCCAGAGATCCGCTCGTACGACACGCACTACAAAAAAGTCATTTCGATCTCTTGGGAACTTCGCTTCGCGATCTTTGTCGTCTGCTGTTCGCGGCGGGTGCGATCGAGTTATATCCATCTGTCGCCGGGTGTTCCACGCTGAAAACCGAGGGCGATCTAAAACGCATTCCTGCCTCTCTCCCTCCCGATTCAACCGATTTGATGGCCATACATTTGTTTTCTTCCTGCGCTATGGGCGAAGCCCGAGATGTTTGCGCGGTCGATTCTTTTGGAAAAGTCCACGGACATCAGAATCTTTTCGTCAATGATGCCAGCTTGCTGTGCACGGCACCGGGAGTAAATCCCCAAGGCAGCATAATGGCGATCGCCAGGAGGAACGCCCTGCATTTTGCTAAGGGATTGTAAGAATGCAACAACCTACGGAGAAGGTTCTAATTACTGGGGCAGCTGGGTGGCTTGGCAAGCGCCTGACCCGCCTTATTGCCTTACGGGAGATCAGACCGGATCTGGTGGCAAATCTGCCTAGGTCTCTTCACGTCCGCGTGTTGATTCTGCCCCACGAGGACGCAAGTGAGTTGCAGGCCCTGGGCGTCGAAGTAATTCGAGGGGATCTTCGCAACCCGGGCGATTGCCAAAGATTCTGTGAAGAAACAAAAAATGCCGTGCTGCTGCACGCTGCGGGCGTCATTCACCCGCGGCACATCAAAGAATTTTACGAAGTAAACACCCAAGGCACGAAAAACGTCTTGGGCGCTGCCGTCGAAGCGGAATTGCGACGAGCCGTAGTGGTTTCGTCAAATTCTCCGTTCGGGATGAATCCGACCATGGATCATCGCTTTGACGAATCTTCGCCTTACCATCCGTACATGAACTATGGTCGTTCAAAGATGCAGATGGAACTCGTCGTGAAAGAGACTCAGCAAGCGGGCCGGATCGAAACGGTAGTGTTGCGCGCACCCTGGTTCTATGGCCCTGGCCAGCCGCGCAGGCAGACGCTTTTCTTCTCGATGATCCGCGCGGGAAGAGTTCCGATCGTCGGATCGGGAGATAACCTTCGTTCGATGGCTTATATCGACAATCTCTGCGAGGCATCGCTTTTGGCAGCCTTCGTCGAGCGGGCAAATGGTCAGACCTACTGGATCGCGGATAAGCGTCCGTACTCCATGAATGAGATCATTGATGTGGTGGAAGGACTACTTGAGCGCGAGTTCCATATGCGCGTTGCGCACAAACGTGTGCGGCTGCCGAACGTTGTCAGCACGGGCGCGACTTTCGCAGATCATTTGTTGCAAGGGCTTGGCATGTACAATCAGAAGATTCATGTCCTCTCGGAGATGAACAAAACCATCGCGTGCACCATCAAAAAGGCTGAAACAGATCTCGGCTACGATCCACAAATTTCGCTCGAAGAAGGAATGCGCAGGTCTGTTGCTGACTGCTTCGCGCGAGGGATGGAAATTTAGAAAGCACAATGACGAGGGCTCTTGTCACAGGCGGGGCGGGTTATTTCGGCGACCTGCTGGTTCGAAGGTTGCGAGAAAGCGCGTATGACGTTCGTGTTCTGGACCTTTGTAAGCCCGAGGATCCTCACGCTGGCGTGGAGAGCATACAAGGTGATATCCGGGATCCGTCCGTTGTCGCACGTGCGTGTCGCGGGGTCGATGTAGTTTTTCATAATGTCGCGCAGGTGCCGCTGGCGAAGGACAAGCGCTTGTTCTGGAGTGTCAACCGCGACGGAACACACACGCTCCTAGAAGCGTGCTCGGCTCTGAATGTAAGAAGATTGGTTTACACATCCACGAGCGCGATCTATGGCGTACCGAAGTCAAATCCGGTCAGCGAAGCGACAGAGCCCGCCCCTAGGGAAGACTATGGCAAAGCCAAGCTCGCGGCGGAATCGCTGTGCTGGGAATACGCCTCGCGTGGGTTGGAGATTTCCATCGTTCGCCCCCGGACCATCATCGGACACGGAAGGCTGGGAATTTTTCAAATACTGTTCGAGTGGATATATCAGGGCAAGAATATTCCCGTCCTGGACAGCGGAAAAAACATTTATCAATTTATCCACGCCGATGACCTGGCCGAAGCTTGCATCCTCGCAAGCAAAGCCCCGGGAGGCCAGGCGTATAACTGCGGAGCGAGCCGATTTGGAACGATGCGGGAGGTACTGGAAAACTTATGTCAACGCGCCGGAACGGGATCGCAAGTGAAATCGTTGCCAGCGTGGCTCGTGGTTCCTGCGATGGAAGGATGCTCCAAACTCGGAATTTCGCCGCTCGGCGCTTATCACTCGCTCATGTATGGCCGCTCCATGTTCTTCGACACAACAAAGGCTCAGACTGAGTTGCAGTGGACTCCGAAGTACTCCAACGACGAGATGTTCACCGAGAGTTATTGCTGGTATCTCGAGAACAGAGAGCGTGTGCTCGCACGGTCCGGAGACGCGAGTCGACACAAATCTGCCGTAAAAGAGGGAGCGCTTCGGGTTCTGCAAATGTTCCTCTAGCTACTTTCCGTCGCAAAAATAAAACGTTGTAGCCAATATTTATGGACTTTCTATTTGTATTGCGTTGTTGAAGTGTAGCTTTTTGTTTTGCCGCTGCGTCTGAAGAAGTTAAGGAGGCAGCGTGATCCAACTTCGGCATCGGCAACCGAGTTGGTGGCACAGCGGACTAGCGAAAGACATCGAAGACTTGTGGGAACCATGGATGAAAGAAGTGGACCAACTGCCATAGCCCGAAATCAGTAACAAGCTTAGTGGCAAAGACTACCGGGGATTCAGTTCGGCACGCGGTGTCAGAGACGTTTCGAATTTGCGCTGACGGAAAATGGAAAATCTGAAGTTCACCTCCGGTTATGCGCCACGCGTATTGCGAAAAAACTCGGCTTGAACCCTGACCGGTGTCAGCGGCGCCGTACGGAGCCTCACCTGAATGGCATCAAACAGGGCGTTGGCGATCGCTGCAGGAACGGGGATGATCGCGGCCTCACCGACGCCCAAGAAACCGAGTTCAGGTCTGTCGATCAGAACAATATCTACATCAGGAATATCTTCGAAGCGAAGCGTCTTGTAGCTCGCCCAGCTAGAATTCTTGACACTATGTTTGTCGAATTCCACCTCTTCGAACAAGGTCCGGCTTACACCCTGCAGCACGTTTCCTTCGATCTGATTCTTTACACCGTTGGGATTGGCGATCATTCCGCAGTCTTGTGCAATCGTTATGTGCCGAACGGAAATTTTTCCGGATTTCTTGTTCACGTCTATTTGTGCGATCGCGGTCACAACCGTCCCGTCACGATTCGCACAGGCCACACCTCGTCCCGTTGCTGTTGCATCATTGCTCTGCATCGATGGCGATGGGCGCGATTTCCATTTGGCTTTGGCGGCAGCCAACTTCAGGGCGTCTTTCGTCCGTTCGTCGTTCACCGGCAGCCTGAGACGATACTCGACCGGGTCGATCTTCGCGATGGCGGCCAGTTCGTCGATAAAACATTCGCTGGCGAACGTGCGGGCCACTGTGCCGGGCGCGCGCAGATTGCAAGTTCGAAGGGGAGTGAGATCATTTTGAATCCACGGGACGACAGGCGAAACGATGCGCTGATTTGGGAAAACGTAAAGATCGCCTCCGCCTGCTTTTCCATACGTGAATCCGTGGCCCATGTTCCCCTGACCAGTCTGGTGCATTCCGATTTGGCGCGACGCGAGCAGTCTGGTGTCCACCCCCGCGGTATAGGGGAAGTAGCGATCGGTGAGATTCCACGATTCAATAGCTCCGTTGTGGTCAACGCTGGCTTGGACGTGAATCAGTTGCGCGGACCCTTTAGGTTCCCAGACATGTTCGTCCTGTCTCATCCACTGCACGCGTACCGATTCGCGTACCGCGCGGGAAAGCACAGCCGCGTCCTCAGCGACATCATCGGGGCAAAGGCGCCCGTAACAGCCTGAACCTTCTGCGTAAATGACTTGCACGTCACGCTCAGCGAACCCTAGAAGATCGGCAACCGCTTTTCGTGTGCGGTGGGTGCCCTGCGAGCCGGTCCAAATACGAGCTCTGTCACCGCGGACTTCGGCCACAGCGCATGAAGGCCCTATCATCCCGTGCATCTGGAACGGCCACCGGTAAATTGCTTCAAGTGTCTTGAGGCCCGAGGTGTGTGCTGGATCATTCCGAGAAGTCGTTTTGTCGGCGACCACCTGTTCTGCAAAGCTTGCCGTGTCGCGAAGGTGGGCGTAGAGTTCGTCCGGAGTGGCGGGAAGATGCGCGGCGGTCTTACTCCAAGTGATTTTCAACTTCGCAGCAGCCTGAATGGCACTCCACTCCGTTTCCGCGACGACGCCGATGAAGCTACCCTCCTTTACGACCGCAACAATACCCGGCACGTCGGCTATGGATTTCTCATCGACGAATTCCGGGTGCGAGAGAACGTCATTGGGCCGAATGACACGTCCGTGCAACATACCTTTGACTCTGACATCCTGGGAGTACACGAATTCACCAGAGAATTTTGCTGGAAGGTCAACGCGTGGAACGGATTTACCGACAATTTTATATTCCTTCGGATTTTTGGCCGAAATTTCGGGAGCCACTTTCAAATCCGCGCCATTGCCAACGGCCGTAACGCTGAGGTTGAAACACTGGTCTCCGATCAAGTGCCAGTACGAGACAGCGTTGGAGGCTGATTTGGAGGCGCTGATGACTCCGTCTTCTACGGTGAGGGCCTCCACTGGCAAATTAATCTGAAGAGAGGCGCGACGCAGGAGTTCATGCCGAGCCGCCGCTGCCGCCTGACGAAGCTGTGGCGCTGCCTTATGAAGAGTACGGCTGCCAGAAGTCTGAGACTGGTCGATCGTGCGATCGGTGTCCCCAGTGATCATATGGATGCGATGAAATGAAACATCGAGTTCTTCGGCCATAACTTGAGAAAGCGCAGTCAGCACTCCGGTACCGAGATCCACTTTGCTGGTAAAAACGGTGACCGAGCCGTCGCCGCCGATCCTAAGCCAGGAGTCCAACGCCGACGGCAGAGGCGATCCGTTCAAATCTACGTTCTCCGACCCGGAACTAAGCGCAATCGCGCGACTTCCCAACCAGCTGAAGGCGACTGTGAGAGCGCCGGACGCTTGAAGAAATTTTCTTCGCTTCATCGAGTAGCTCTCAGGAACTCTGTTGCTTTGCGGCTCTGATTTGCGCTGCGCTCCGTACGGCACGAACGATGCGCAGATGGCTGCCGCATCTGCATAGGTTGCCGCTTAGCGCGTGTTTGATCTCTTGGTCAGTTGGATTGGGCTTCGAATCGAGAAGAGCCTTGGCCGTCATGATCATTCCGTTGATGCAGTAGCCGCACTGCGCGGCCTGTTCGTCGATGAAGGCTTGCTGCAAAGGGCCGGGGCTACTAGATGTCCCTAATCCCTCGAGCGTTGTGATTTCAGAATTGGTGGCGCGCTCGACCGGAACAGTACAGGAACGTACGGCACGCGTATTCATGATAACCGTACACGCACCGCACTGCGCGAGGCCGCAACCGAACTTAGGGCTGTTTAACTCCAAATCATTGCGCAGGACATAGAGCAAAGGCGTTGACGGACTGACGTCAACAAGTCGCGCTTTGCCGTTGACCTTAAGAGAGAACCGCATCCGCACCCACTTCCGTTCTTAGATCAGAGAACAGACACAGTATGTGAGGTGCCGTTCCGAGTCAGAACTAAAGAATGTGTTAAAAAAATCTTAAGGAGGGCAGTTTTCTGACGATGAATGACTATTATGGGATTGTGAGTCTGACATTCGGTGGACCCATCGTTTTTTGCTGTTTCTTTCATCTCATCATGTGGAGGCCCGTTGTTGCACGACGCGATTCGAGTCGAATCACTTACGAAGCGTTTTGGATCGTTGCTCGCGGTGGATCATTTGACGTTTTCGTGCGCCGTCGGTTCAACATTTGGGCTGCTGGGCGCGAACGGCGCGGGCAAGAGCACACTGATTAAGATGTTGACTACATTGCTGCCGCCAAGTTCGGGCACGGCGTTCGTGGGTGGTAGCGATTTGGTTAAGGAACCGGCGGCGGTTCGTCGCAAAATCGGCTATGTGTCGCAGATGCTGTCTGCCGACGGTGAACTAACCGGCTACGAAAACCTGCTAGTCGCCGCGAAACTGTATCTGATACCACGCCCCGTCAGGGCCGAACGTATCGAGCGAGCCTTGGAATTCATGGATCTGGGAGAAGCGGCGCGAAGACGGGTACGACAATATTCCGGCGGAATGGTTCGCCGGCTGGAAATTGCTCAATCGATGTTACACCGTCCGGCGGTTTTGTTCCTCGACGAACCCTCGGTCGGGCTGGACCCAGCCGCTAAGCGCGTTTTGTGGGATAGGGTGAAGCAGCTTCGAGAAGAGTTTGGCACGACCATTTTGATGACCACGCACGATATGGAAGAAGCAGATCAACTTTGCGACGCCATAGGAATTATGCACCGCGGCCAACTCGTAGCGCTGAACTCACCATCGGCGCTGAAGGCAGCTGTGGGTCAATCTGCGACTCTGGACTCCGTGTTCATTCATTTTACGGGACTCACGTTTACCGAAGGAGGGGAATTACGGGATGTCTCGCGCGCTCGCATCACGAGTCATCGGCTCGGCTGAAAGTGGCTATTTGCGGCAGGCAATGGCGGTCGCAGATTCCGATGTGCGTAAACTCTTTCACGATCCGGTGGAACTCTTTACCCGGATGGTTCAACCGGTATTGTGGCTGGTCATCTTCGGACAAGTACTGAACCGCTCGCGAGCTATTCCGACTGGCAAAATCAGTTATCTGGAATTTCTGTGCCCCGGAGTCTTGGCGCAAAGTGTGCTGTTCGGTGCTATTTTTTACGGGATCTCGTTGATTTGGGAACGCGATCTGGGAATCGTGCAAAAGTTCCTGGTTAGCCCTGCGCCGCGCAGCGCGTTAGTTTTGGGCCGCGCGTTTTCCTCGACGGTCCGCGGTCTGTGTCAAATGATCTTCATTTACCTTCTTGCGATCGTTCTGCGTATCCATGTGCGCCTTGGAATTATGAATTTGCTTGGGGTTGCTCTGGCGGTGATGTTAGGAGCTGCGATTTTCTCGACGTTTTCCTTGGCGGTGGCGTGCCTGGTGAAATCGCGAGAACGTTTTATGGGCATCGGCCAAGTGTTGACGATACCGCTGTTTTTCGCTAGCAACGCGATCTACCCGATCGCTCTAATGCCTTCTTGGCTTGGACTGCTATCAAGGGCCAACCCGTTGTGCTACCAAGTGGATGCGTTACGCGCTCTAATGATCGCCGGTGGAGAGAGTACGTTCGGCGTCGCGTACGACTTTCTGATGCTGGCGATTGCATTTGTCATCATTCTGGCGATCGGCAGCAGACTTTATCCAAACATCGTCACTTAAGAAGTTCGCAACGAAATTCGCAAAGAAGAATAGACCAAACGATGCCCATCTCATACGAACTTGCGAAGCGGATCATAGGAATTCGATACGAGGAATTGCCCAGCGGAGCAATTCGTCAGGCCAAGCGCGCGATTCTGGACACGCTGGGTGTCGCCCTCGCGGGCAGTGCCGAACCGGCTGTGACGCTCCTGCGGAAAGTTCTGGGCGAAGAAAGCACGGCGGCCAATAGCGTCGTATTCGGCTCCCAGCAACGAACAGGATCTCTGGATGCCGCGCTGATCAATGGCACCGCAGCGCACGCACTCGACTTCGACGACGTGAGCGATGCGATGGGCGGCCACCCGAGCGCGCCAGTGTTGGCGGCGTTGCTTGCGTTGGCCGATTGCATTAATGCTGAAGGTAAACAAGTTTTGAATGCGTTCGTCGCGGGCTTTGAAACAGAAGTTCACATCGCGAAGGCAGTGAACTTTCACCATTACAAGAAAGGCTGGCATCCGACGGCGACGCTTGGAATATTCGGGGCCTCGGCTGCTTGCTCCAGACTTCTAGAGCTTGATGAGCCGAAAATTGCGACAGCTCTCTCACTGAGCGCGTCCATGGCGGCTGGACTGAAATCAAACTTCGGAACTATGACCAAACCTCTTCACGTTGGTAATAGCGCGCGGGCCGGTTTGCTGTCGGCGCTACTCGCGAGCGAAGGATTTAGCGCTGCGCCCGACGCGTTCGAGCACAAGCAGGGGTTCTTGAACGTATTCAATGGAGAGGGCACTTACGAGGAAGGGAAAATTTTTGCACACTGGGCCAATCCTCTGGAAATCGTTGATCCTGGTGTGGTCGTCAAACAGTATCCATGCTGTGCGAGTACACATTCCGCAATTGACACGCTAATCGCCGTGGCCCGCGATAATGACCTTGCACCGGATCAGGTGGCAAGGATTGAGGTATGGATTCACGGACGAAGGCTGGAACATACCAACAGGCCGGATCCGCAAACACCGATGGCCGCAAGATTCAGTTTGCAGTATTGCCTCGCGCGCGCGCTGATGCACAAAAACGTCGTACTGGAACACTTTGAAGGCCAGGCATTTTTGGACCCACGTGCGCACGCCATCATGCAAAGAGTGAAGGCTGCGCCTTATTCCATAGAGCAGTTCGGTCCGGACAATGATTACGGCGCGGAGATTAAGCTTACGCTGCGCGACGGGCAGATTTACTCGGATAAGCTGGACGAATCGCTAGGGGCGTCCGCTCGCAATCCCCTGCCGTCCGGCACTTTGGAAACGAAATTCGAGAATTGCGCCAGCAAGATTTTGAGGTCCGAGCAAATTCGTGAACTTCGGAATGCGGTTAAACATCTTGATAATCTCTCGAATGTGCGAGAACTGACCGCGTTGACGATTCCTCGAGCCAAAAATGCAAGCACTAATCGTAGGGACGCCTAGGCGCAGCCGCTGCCACTGTGCTTCCGAGAATCTTGCTCGTTTTCGCCAATGGTTAAGTGATCGTAATTATATTTTTGTGGTCTGCGCGCGAGACCTTCGCCGTCAACAACAATTCAAAAAACAAATGACCTTTAACATTTTTTTAACACATACTTTAGGTTTGCCATAGGACGCCGCCACACCCACTGAAAAAGAATGCGCTGAACATCAGGGGTGGCACATGCTCATGCGTGATCCGACTGCGCGAAGAAAACTATCAAGCGCGATTTTATTCTTTTTAAGTGTATTCGTAATTCTTACAATTCCTGACACCTCGTTCGCGCAGGTCACCGGTGCATCGCTCTCCGGCACCATTCGCGACGATTCCGGAGCCATCATCCCTCACGCAAGGGTGAGCATGAAGAATATCGCAACGGGGGTCGCGACGGCGGCTAATGCCGACAGTGACGGCTTTTACGCGGCGCCAAATCTTCTGCCAGGGACCTATGAAGTTTCTGTCTCCGCAGATGGGTTCGCTGCACAAGTCCAGCACGGACTAGTATTGACGGTAGGCGCTAAGCAAGAATTGAGTTTCGTCATGAAAGTGGGGAATTTGACGCAAGAAGTGGTGGTGAACGACGCCCCGCCAGCCGTGGAACTTGCTTCTTCCAGCCTCGGTGGCGTGGTCAACTCCACTACCGTTGTCGAATTGCCCCTCAATGGCCGCGACTGGGTTCAACTGACAACTCTTGAACCCGCCGTCCACAATATTCCAACGCAAGCTCCCGCCTCCGGGGCCTCCAATCGCGCCAACCGCGGGATTGGCACGTTACTCAGTATTTCTGGCACCAGGCCGCAACAAAACAACTTCCGATTGGACGGTGTGAGCATCGAGGACTACGCTGGCGGAGGCCCGGGCAGTGTCGCGGGTGTAGCAATGGGCGTGGACGCGATCCAGGAATTCTCGGTTTTGACCAGCAATTATTCGGCCGAGTACGGCAGAACGTCCGGCGGCGTGGTAAACGCAACGACGCGGTCGGGCACGAACGCGCTTCACGGTACGGCATATTGGTTTTTGCGGGACGCGAATTTGGACGCGAAAGGATTCTTCGATCCTTCCCGCGCGCCTTTTCATCGGAATCAGTTTGGCGGCTCAGTGGGCGGTCCGATTCGCAAAGACAAGACTTTCTTTTTCTTCAATTATGAAGGGCTAAGACAAGACTTGGGTATCACCAACGTGGACAAGGTACCTTCCGCCGACGCGCGCAACGGCATCCTACACAACGCTGGCGGAACCACAACCACCGTCACCGTCGATCCTCTGGTGCAGCCGTTTCTCGCCTTTTATCCTCTGCCGAACGCCGGATTAATCGGCACTGGAAATACCGGAAAAGCGATTATCTCCACGCTAGACACTACTGCCGAAAATTTCGAAACGGTCAGGATTGACCACAAGTTTTCAGATAAAGACAGCATTTTCGCGAGCTGGTTCTTGGATAAGGCCATCTTTACCACACCAGACTCGTACGACACCTGGATCAGTGCCAACAGTTCCAAGCGCCAACTGGTCGCACTCGAAGAAACCCACGTCTTCACTCCGGCAGTTGTCAATTCGCTGCGCGTCGGCTACAGCGGAATTGATTCTGACGCCAGTCAGCCATTGCGCGCTATCAATCCTGTCGCTTCTGACTTAAGCCTGGGTTCATTTCCGGGCCGAGCGGCCCCGCAACTGTTTGTCACCGGCCTGACGACAAATAGCGGAGGTCTCGGCGGATTGACGTCGTTGATCGACAACTGGAATTCGTATCAGGTGTACGATGACGCTTTCTGGACCAAAGGACTGCACTCGATAAAATTTGGCTTTGCCTATGAAGCCATGCAACTGGGCCGCACTGCCGTGACAGGACCGAACGGAGAGTTTAGTTTCGGTTCGCTCACCAACTTTCTTACAAACGCACCCAAAACGTTCAAAGGCCAGTCGCCGGACACCACCAGCACGCCGCATATGCGGCAGAAGCTCTTCGGCGGATATATTCAGGACGACTGGCGGATACGCCCCAGCCTTACGTTGAATCTCGGGCTACGATATGAAATGAGCACGGTTCCGATTGAGGCGCAAAATCATCTCGCCAATCTGGCGACCTTGGATGCGCCCACGCTAACCCTTGGCTCTCCACTTTTTTCTAATCCCACAACACGAAATTTTGAACCCCGCCTGGGATTCGCTTGGGACCCATTTCACGACGGAAAAACAGCTGTGCGCGGTGCGTTCGGGGTGTTCGACGTACTGCCGTTGCCCTATGAAACGTTCTTCGCGCAGGCCGCAACGGCACCTTTTTCGGTCGTCCTTACAAAAGGAAATCTTCCGCAAGGCTCGTTTCCCTTTGAGGCGGCGAATATCACCAATGTTTCGCCATCTTCTCTCATTGTAGCCTTCGTGCCCCATAATCCGGCTCGCAACTACGTTTTGATTTGGAATCTGGATGTGGAACACCAACTGACTGCCAACACCACGCTGACGATGGGCTACGTCGGCAACCACGGCGTGCACATGATCAACCGCAGCGATGATGTCAACTCGGCACAGCCCATCGATACCAGCGCCGGATTGCTGTTTCCTTTTCCTGCGGCAAGCGGAACCAAGTTAAATCCGAACTTCGGAGCTATCCGCGGAATATTCTGGGACGGCAGTTCTGTTTACGACGCGCTGCAAGTCAAACTCTCTAAGAAATTCAGCCACGGATTCCAGGTACAAGGCGCCTATACATTTAGCAAGGGATTGGATACCGATTCTTCCAGCAACGTGGGCGACCAATTTGAAAATTCGATTTCCAGTCTTTTCCTTTTCTGCAATGCGTGCACTCGCGGGCTCTCGGATTTCAACATCGCGCATGCGCTAACCGTTAACTATATCTGGAATATCCCCACTCCGAAAAACTGGAACAGCATCCTCAATTATGTAGTCGGCGGTTGGCAGCTAGGAGGGATCGTGACCGCCCAAACGGGAGTTCCGTTCACGCCTCTGGTCGGCGGAGATCCTCTCGGATTGAACAGCAGTGACCCCTTCGCCTATCCCAATCGCCTTGAAGGTTCCGGTTGTTCTAGTGCCGTAAATCCAGGCAATGTGACGAACTACATCAAGTTGAATTGTTTTACGGTTCCCATGGCTACCTCTGCGATTGCCGCACAGTGTACTCCTTACTCTGCCGTGGCCGGGAGTTGCGCCAATCTATTTGGCAATGCGGGCCGCAACACATTGATCGGGCCAGGCCTGTTCACTTGGGATTTTTCACTCTTCAAAGATAACTACATCAAGCGCATTTCCGAATCGTTCAACCTGCAGTTCCGCGTCGAGGCATTCAACATATTCAATCGTGCTAACTTCGCGCCGCCCATCGACAATGCCACATTGTTCGATCAGACCGGAAGCCGGGTTGCCGGCGCAGGGGCTATCGACCAGACCGTAACGCCAGGGCGGCAAATTCAGTTCGGGTTGAAAGTCATCTGGTAAGGACAACGTCCGAGGAAAATTGCTTTAGCAACGCTGGAGGAGAGCGAACCATAACCCAGTTCGCCCTTTTGGTCGATCAATCCAGGCGCATCTTCTCCAACAGTTTCTGGAATCGCGGCTCGGCCCGAATCTGGTCGAGCAGAGGTTCAACCTTGACGAATACCATATATGCGGAGCGATCCTCGTAGGCCTTCTCCAGCCATTGCAAAGCGCGATCCATGTCTTCCAAGCCAACGTGAATCAGCGCAGTACAAAACGCCGGAACATACTCGCGCTGCGACCGCTCCGCAAGTTGCTCAATCGCCTTTTTGGCGACACTGCGTTTCCCCAGCTTTGCGTGAGCATAGCCCAGAAAACTATCCAGGTAAGGATCGGCGCCGGATAGTTCTTTCGCGCGCCGAAACTCGGCGATGGCTTTATCGAATTCTCCCGTCGCGGCATACACCATTCCTAGCCGCGTGTGCGCCCGCGCATGTTGCGAATCCAGCCCTATCACCCGATTGTACGCGCGCATCGCGCCGTCATAATCGCGGGTCCAGTAATGCAGGCGTCCGGTTTTGATGTAGACCGCCAGAGACAGCGGATCCAGCTCTTCAGCTTGCGTCGCTTGAAACAATGCCTCTTGCAGCCGCCCCAAGGAAGCGAGATTGGATGCGTACCACATGCGGGCGACGATATAGTTCGGATTTAGCGCGATGGCCCTTTCGAATTCCTTTTCCGCTTCTTCCCAGCTCCAATCGTAATAGTCATAAACCATTCCCAGAGACGTATGCACTTCCGCAAGCGAGGAATCAAGTTTCAACGCTTTTAGCGCCGCCTTTTTTGCGACCGGCGCGCTTTCCAATGGCGATTGCACTCCGTGGGAAGCCAGTAAAACATACGAGTCGGCCAGACCAGAATAAGCGAGCGTGTAGTTCGCATCTTCCTGGATCGCGCGTTGGAAGCAGTCGATGCCGCGCCGCAGCCCATCGGCGGTTCTCTTGTTCCAGAAATATCTTCCCTCCAAATACAGACGATAAGCCTGCGAGTTTTCCGTGCTGCGGCGCGGTAAAATAACACCTTCGGCCTTCCCCTGTGTTGATGCGGAAATTGTGGATTGCGCCACTCCTTCTGCCACCGCGTCTTCGAGCGCAAAAATCTCCTGCAAGTCGCGATTATAAGTCATGGCCCAGATCAGATCGCCGTCGTCCGCCCGAATCAGTTGCACCGAAACGCGAATGTGCCCGGACGAAATCTCAATATTTCCCGTAACCACCGCGTCCACCTTCTGCTCCCGTCCAACGATCATCGGATCGACGACACGATTTTCATAGCGCAGGACGGCCGACGTCGGCCTCACCACTAACCGTCCTGTGCCTGCCAGCCGCGAAATAATCGCATCGATTAAGCCAATTTTCAGATAGCTGTACGAAGCGTCTGGAGTCGAATATCGAAAAGGCAAAATGGCCAGCGAATCGATTTTGGAGGCTTCAACAATCTCGCCAACGCGCGCAATAAAGCGGTATCCACGCTTTGAAACTGTTTCAATGTACTTGTGTTCGTGCGCCTCGCCCCCCAAAATCTTGCGCAACATGGAGATGGTGACCGTCAGATTGCTTTCTTCCACGAAGCTGTCCGCCCATGCCCTGGTCATGAATTCGGATTTTTCAACAAGGCGGCCACAGCTGCGAATTAGCAACAGCAGAACGTCAAAGGCTTTGGGAGTCAGATTGACGGGCTGTCCGGCGCGCGATAATACTCTTTCAGCGGGATCGAGACGGAATGGACCAAACTCGTAAATTTGGCGAGCCTGCTGAGGCATTTAGAGGCTTAAGTTTCCTTTAAGATTTTTTTTAGCTTTCCCGAAGGACGTGTATGACGCGGCGCTTCTATTATCCTACCCGCAACTAGCGCCAAGCAAAATTCTATCACATAGAATTTGACTGCGTGCGCGACGGACGATTGGATGCCACCAGAATCCATGCTGCTGCACTGAATGGCCCCTGGAAATCAGGTGACGCCAATAGAAAAAGGAACAGGGAAAGTAAAGATGAATACCCTAAACACCAATCGAATCGTCCGTTTCATCGTAGAGACGACCTTCGATGAAATACCGGCGAAGGCCTGGACGGTCGCTCGCGAAGCGATAATGGACTGCGTTGGCGTGGCGCTTGCCGGCTCTCAGCAACCGGCCGGTGAAATCACGGCGAAATGGGCGCGCGCTGCGTCCGGCGGGCTGCAATCAACCGTCTGGGGCGCAGGTTTCAAGACTTCCGTGCATGACGCAGCTCTCGTAAACGGTTGTGCGGCGCATGCCCTCGATTTCGATGACGTTACGTGGGGCCTGATCGGGCATCCCAGTGCGTCGTTGGTGCCGGCTGTTTTGACTCTCGGAGAATTCCTCGACGCATCAGGAAAAGACGTCCTTCTTGCTTACGCGGTTGGCTTCGAAGTGATGGCAAAAATCGGCCGTACCACGCAGCCCAGCCACTCGCTCGAAGGAGGCTGGCATGCAACTTCATCCATCGGGAGCTTTGGGACTTCCGCCGCATGCTGCAAACTCCTGCGATTGGACGCGGAACAAACTGCTCGCGCACTCGGCATTGTTTACTCTATGACCAGCGGAAATGTAAGTAACTTCGGCACCATGAGCAAACCACTTCACGCTGGCTTAGCCGCGCGTAATGGCGTGCAGTCGGCACAGTTCAGCAAGCTGGGCTTTACGGCGCTGTCGCATCCTTTTGATGGTCCGCGCAGCTTTCACGAAGTATATTCACGCGGCTTGCCTTCCGACATGGGCCCGCTGCTTGAATTGGGCTCTCAATATGAGCTGGCCACCCGTGGCGTAGTGATTAAGCCATATCCGTGCGGCGTAGCGATCCATCCCGGTATTGACGCGGCGCTCGATCTTCGCCGCGAATTCAACATTCGGCCAGATGACGTCGATCACATCGAAATCGGCGTCACCCGCTATACGTTCGACAAACTCTCCTACCATATGCCTACCACGGGCTTGCAGGGGAAATTCTCCATGGAATACGGCGTGGCACGGGCTCTGGTGGAAAATCGTGTCACGATGGAAGCTTTCACCGATCAGGCGGTTCAGTCTGAGCCAATCCAGAGATTGCTTCCGCGCATCAAAATGTTTGTTGATGACGAGATTGAGAGAGCTTGGAAAATTGGCAGTCGGCCCGTGCATCTTCGCATCTGGCTCACGAACGGAAAAATAGTCGAAAAGAGAGTGGACATCTCACGGGGCAACCCGGAATTCCCACTGACTCCCGAAGAACTCGGCGCAAAGTTTGCGGATTGCGCCAAAATTACTCTCGATCCGGAGACCGTGCAATCTGCCATGGATGTTTTTCGCAACATCGATCAGCTCAAGAATGTTTCTGAGCTCGCGGCCCTGTTGGCCGGATCCCGAGCCACCATTTCGTCTCGCGCCTAGCGTCCGTTTCGCGGCGCAATGGTTTTAAAGGGTGTTGCAGCAAGGAGCCTTACAATGAGCAAATCGATTCACGTTTTCTCTCCGGTTGGAGAGCCGAACAATCTTCTCAGCGAACTAGCCGTGCGGCCAAGTAGTTTGGAAAATCTCCGTATAGCCCTACTCGATAACGGGAAAGAGTTTTCCGATGGCGTCCTTGAAAGTCTGGCCGAATTGTTGCGCATCCGTTTTCCGAATTCAGAACAAAAGTTCTGGCGCAAGGGTTATCCCGCCAAGCTCGCGCCCTTCTTGACGGAGATGGCCGCCGAGACTGATGTCGCCATTAGCGGAGTCGGTCATTGAGGCTCTTCCACGCCCTGGAGTATCCAGGACTCGGTGGAACTTGAGAAAGCTGGCGTGCCGACAGTGTCGCTGATCAGCCGATCGTTTTGCAGTCTGGCTCAAATCGTTGCGCGTGGACAGGGACTGCTCTCATTGCCAATCGTTTCCCTGCCTCACCCCATCGGCGACGCCGATCCAAAGAAAGTACGCGACAAGGGAACCAACGCCGGCGAAGAAGTCATTAGCCTGCTTCTCACACCGCGCGAGTCATTGCAGGAAGAGTTTAGTCACAAGAGGTTTCCGCTACCTGAACACGTGGTTCCAAGACACTAGCGAACTATTGTCTTCGCCTAAAACCGAATGGACGCTCACCAAAAAATGATCGCGGTCGCCGGACGAAAAACGCTCGAGCTGCCCAATTCTCTTGACGCCATCAACGATTATTTTTATCGAAATGATTGGACCGACGGCCTACCCATCATTCCGCCAACCGAAGAGCGGGTGCAGGCGATGCTGGCCGGGATGCCATGGCGCGGACAGGAAGACCTCATTGCAGTGATTCCTCCGGGGAATGGAAGAGCCACTCTGCAGAAAATCGCCATCAACGCCGTTATGGCTGGCTGCCTTCCGGTTTATCTGCCGGTAATCGTCGCTGCCGTCCAGGCGATCAGCGAGCCGGTTTACGGCCTATCGCATCGTCAAACTACGACGCACGCCGGCGCGCCCCTCATGATCGTGAACGGTCCGATCATCGAACAAATTGGGTTGAATTACGGCAATGGAGTTTTTGGTCCCGGATGGCGAGCTAACGCCACGATCGGCCGGGCGCTTCGGCTGATTCTCATCAACATCGGCGGAGCCATCCCAGGGGACGTTGATTTCTGCCAGCATGGTCATCCGGGAAAATACACCTTCTGCATCGCCGAGCATGAGAAAGCCAATCCTTGGCAACCTCTGCACGTTGAGCTCGGCTTCAAACCGGACCAAAGCCTCGTGTCGGTCATCAATGCGGAGGCCCCTCACAGCATCACCGAGAATATGCAAACCGAGCCCATTGAAATCGTGCGAACTTTCGCTCAGACGATGGCCACGCTTGGCGGCAATAACATTTATTCGCAAGGCACTCCTGTTCTCGTTCTGGGACCGGAACATGCTCAATACTTCGCGCGCGCATCCTGGTCCAAGTGGGATCTCAAACAGGCTCTGTTCGAACGCGCTCGCCAACCTTGGGGTCTAGTTCGCGATCGCGGCAAATCAAAAGGCCCGCGCTTCCCCATGTGGATTGACCGCAACGACGAAAACTCAATGGTTCCCATCGTCGGCCGTCCGGAAGATTTGATTGTCGTTGTGGCGGGTGGCGCGGGCGGCAAGTCCATGTGGTGCCCGACAGCCGGGGCGCAAAGTCTGGCAGTGAGCAAACTGATTGAGGCCCCTGATTCACCTCGGCCTTAGCGCAGGAGAAACCATGGTACGCAATATGACTACCGCTTCTCCGACCATGGCTCTCAGTCAATTTGCTGCCCAATTGCAATCGAAGAATTTGCCCACCGAAGTGATCACCAAGCTGGGAGAGCTCTTCCTTGATTACTTGCGGGTTGCTTCGATCGGTGCTCGGATGCCTTGGAGCGGCTGGGCGCGTTCGTATCAATTCCGTTTAGGCGGTCAGGGCCGTTCGAACATTTTGTTTTCGCGGCGCACCACGAATCCGGTGCAAGCCGCTTTTCTGAACGCTACATTCGCCGGCAGCACCGATTCGGACGATACGCACGTCGGCGCTATGCTTCATCCTGGCGCCATTGTTTTCTCTGCTGCGCTCGCCATTGCCACTGACTTCGGTGTGTCCGGATCACGATTTCTCTCCGCCGTCGCTGCGGGTTACGAGGTCATGATTCGAATTGCGCTTGCCATCCAGCCGAGTCATTTTCAACGTGGATTCCAAAGTACATCCACTTGTGGTGGCTTTGCAGCGGCTACAGCGGCGGCCACGCTTCTCGCCGAACACAATATCGAAGAACACGTAGCGCACTCGCTGGGAATTGCGGCCAGTTTCGCAGGCGGGTTGACTCAGTTTTACCAATCGGGTTCAACGGTAAAGAGGATACATGCCGCGCACGCCGCCGAATGCGGCGTCGGCTCAGCGCTTCTGGTTTCACAAGGCTTTTCGGGCCCGACAGATATTCTCGAAGGCTCCAACGGCTTCGCCCATGCTTATGCTGACCACGTCGATTTCGATTTGCTGACCAGTAGCCTGGGCGCCGATTTTCGCTTGATGGAAGTGATGGTAAAGGGACACGCGTGCAGCGCCCGCGTTCAGGCGGCTATCGAGGCTGTTCTTGAACTCGCAAAATCCGAGCCATTTTATCCTTCCGACGTCGCTTCAATTCGGGTAGGAGTTCCTCAGGTGATCGTTGGTCGCCTCACTCGTCCACGCCCCGTCGACCTGCAAGCCGCGCAAATGAGCCTGCCTTTCAGCGTCGCTCTGGCAGTTTGCAAACTTAGCCGCGATCCGAATTCCTCTGTTCTCGACGTCGTGGATTTTGAAGGTGGTCTCCGAGATGACGGGGTACGTGCGGTCGAGGACCGGGTGCATTGGGAAGTCGATCCGGACGTCGAAGCCACCAGCACTAACGAGGCAGTCTCGGCAAAAGTTCTGCTGAAACTCAATTCCGGCCGCGAAATGAAAACGTTCGTGAATGCGCCGCTGGGCAGTCCTTCGCGACCGGTAAGTCGTGATCAACAGGTCAAGAGATTTCGAACTGAACTGAGTCAACGGGTCTCAATCGCTGCTTGCGATGCTTTAGCTGACCTTTCGCAGAGCATTGATCGATTACAGTCCATGGAACGAATTGTGAATCTTCTTCAGCCGGAAAGCAGAGGAAGCTTCATGCCGCTCGATGACCAGTAAGGTATCAAGTGAAAATGCTCGCTGAATTTGCGGTTCAAGTAGATCGAACCTGTGCCGCGCGGAGAGTTTATATGCAACTTGAAGAATTTTGCGCCTCGCTAATGCGCGCAGAAATTATCGATCTGAGCCAGACTCTCGAAGAACGCATGCCCGGATCTCCCAACCATGCGAAATTCTTCCAGCAGGTGTGGGGTTCTTACGATCTCGGCGACCGTTCTCTGAACATGCAGCTCTCCATGAGCGACCACAGCGGAACCCACGTCGATGCTCCCGCGCACTTCATCGGTTCGTCGAGGCCGGAAGCGCACGTCACCATCGATCAAATTCCGGCGAGCCGGTTTCTGGGCCGCGGTTGCAAAATAAACTGTCAAAGTTGTCGAGAGGGCGACTACGTTTCGCGAAACATTCTTACGGATTGGGAACGCCGGCATGGCGAACTCCGGAGCGGAGATATTGTGCTTTTTGATTTTGGCTGGGCGTCGCGATGGGGCTTGCGTCCCGATAGCGCGCGTTATCTGCAAGACTTTCCAGGCGTTGGCATGGACGCTGCCGAATATCTCGTGCAAAAACGCGTGAACGGTTTCGGCGTTGACACGTTGTCGCCCGATCCGCCGGAAGCCCATCGTCAAAAACGCGCCATCCATCCCTTTGTGCTCGATCATCAGCTGCTGATCTTTGAAAACCTGACGAATCTGGCTGGCCTTCCCAATTTTTTCGTCTTTCTTGGATTCCCGTTGAAGATCCGCGGCGGTTCTGGTTCGCCACTCCGTGCCGTTGCCTTAACGTGGGATACCTCTGCCGGGAATGCGAGTCAGGACAAAAAACAATGATCGAAACTAATCTGGAACTTTCCCCAGCGCCTTCTTCTGTAGCGGAACGAAATTCCATCGACGACAAGCCAACGAAGATTCGCTGGATAATCCTCGCCTTAATCGTTCTCGTCATGCTCGTAGAAGCATTACAACGCGCCAGCATGGGTATTGCCGGAAAAGTCATTCAGGACGAATTCCACTTGACCACGCAAAAACTCGGCTGGATCCTCAGCGCCTTCGGCTTGGGACAAACCGTGTCGCAGCTGCCTTGGGGCCTTGCTGGCGACCGCTATGGGCCTCGGCGCATTCTCATGCTCGCGGTGTTGTGTTCCGCGCTTTCCACCCTCTCCATTGCTCTTACGCCAAGTAAAGCAGCGTTCGCCTGGCTGAGCGTTGCCGGATATCTCATGCTGATGCGATTCCTTGGCGGAGTTGGTATGGCTGCAGGTCCGTCCAATAGCAACAAAATCGTTTCACTCTGGATGTCACCTTCCGAGCGCGCTACCGGAAGCAGTGCCATCCCCTTCGGTTCTGGGCTCGGGAGCGGACTCGCTCCCATCCTCACCGCGCTCACCATGCAGCGTTACGGCTGGCGCTTTTCCTACTTTCTGTTCGCCGGCATCGCACTCGCCGTTGCTGTCGTCTGGAGGCTGTTTGCCACCAACCGTCCGGAAGAACATCCACTTGTTAACGCGGCCGAAGTTGCAATAATTCGCGGCGGTGCAGGTGCGGAAAACGCCACCAAACCCAAACGGCGCCTTAAGTGGTCCGAAATGCTGAAAAGTCCATCCCTTTGGGCCATCTCGCTCAGTTTCTCCTGCCAGCAATATGCCATTATGGTATTTCAGACTTGGTTTTTCATTTATCTCGTCAAGTCGCGCGGTCTCACCCTTACACAGGCGGGTTTCTGGGGCGCCACACCCTTTATCTGCATGGTTCTCTTTTCTCCATTCGGCGGCAGAGCTTCGGACTTTGCTGTACGCAAGATCGGACGTTCACGCGGTCGCCGCATCATCGTGTGGATCGGTATGGGCCTCTCCGCAACGCTTCTCTTGATTGGAAGCCACACGCACAACAATGCCCAAGCAATCGTCATTCTCGCCGTCGCCGCGGGCTTCAACTATTTCGCCCTTTCCGGCTTCTGGGCAGGCTGTATCGACCTCGCGCCAACCTACAGCGCCTCAGTTTCTTCCTTGATGAACACCTTCGGCAGTTTTGGTGGTTGGCTCGCTCCAATCGTCACCGCTTTCGTCGCCACGCGATGGGGCTGGCCGAGGGCTATCGATGTGGCCGCCGTCGTCACCGCGGCCAGCGGCATTCTGTGGATGTTCACTAATCTGAATCGTCCCATCGAGCAATCCGTTATCCCATCAAAGTAAACCGATGGCCGAACTCTGTATTTTCGGCCATCGCTCCGCGCGGATGATCTATTTGTAAGGACCTCGCCGCCCTCGGCTTTCAACCGCAGGGTTGGCGCCGCGCGAATCAAAGGTCGCCGTTGCACAACGATTGATTCTACAAGGAAATTGCCAAGCCAAAATTCATCTGATTGTGGACGATTTTGCCAAGGAGTCTGTGGCAGGACCATGGCACAGCTTCGGATGAACCGCCGGCCTAATCTCCCCTATATATAAGGATGGGCAGTTCTTTGTGCCCTCCCACTGGTGAAATGCGCGAAAAAACGAATTCGCGTCGTCGTAGCCGAGAAGATAAGCGGTTTCATTCAACTCCAGCGAGGAAATGCATCAGATAATGTTGTGCGAGTTCGCGGCGCGCTTCTTGCATCAACTGCTGGAACTTCGCGCGTTCCGCGGTCAGGCGGCGCTGCAGCGTCCGCGTGCTCAACCGAAGTTCGTGGGCGACGTCCCGCAAGGTCGGCCGCTGGCCAGCGAAAAGCTTCTTCAAAATTCCTTTTACCTGTTCCGAGAGAGATTTTTGAGCCAACTGCTTGGCCAGTTCGGACTCCAGTTGCGGCGCGACCAGGGCGAGGAGTTCGGCGTTGTGTGTCAGGAAGGGCTGATCGATGTCCGCTCTGTTGAAGACCAGAACGTTGTCACGCGCGCCGAATTTCACCGGACACTGAAAATGAGATTCGTACATTTTTCGGCGAGATTCCGGACGCTGGTCCACAAACCTCTGGTCTCATCGTTGACGCTATCGAAAAATCCCGCGCCGAGCTTATCAATCTCGAATTTCACGTTCCCAAGTACACCCTCCAATCAAGCTTGAGTCCGCAAGCAGCGATCTCGTTCCTGCAGGAAGCTGTACCGGCGACGACCGACCTTGACCTCGTTTTCGAGGATCACTTTTCGCTTTATCTCATTCGTCCGGTTTCCTCTACCCATCAATCTTGGCTCGACGAAGCGGTCGCATTAACTGACGACAGCGCACAATTCGCGATGCACTTCGAGGCGAAAAACTCAATCTCCGCCTTCTTGTGCGGCACCTTCTCGCCAGCTTCGGGCACCACGATCAACGTGTGGCATCGGCGGCGTTAGATGCGGGCTGGCATGTCTATCCTTGGACGCGGAGACGAACGGTCGCACCTACTTTGAGGTCAGAGTTTTTTGGTCGAGAAAAAGGGCTAATTATTCCTGCTGTCGGCGCAACCACTCCACGAAAAGAATCAAACTAAGCACAAAGCAGATAATCATCACGGTGGATAAGACGATGCGCACCGTGCCCCCAAGGAGCGTCAACTCGCTCTCAGACCCAGTCTTGTCTGATCGTTGGGAGAACAACCGCTGGAGAATCCAAGCACAGCTAGCCAACAACAGCCACACCCACCAGAAGGTGCTTTGCATTCGAGGAGTTTTACTTGTTCAAGATAAACCTTCGATAAATTTGATTCGGGCCGCGCATATGTACGCTATCGCGCTTTTTCTATGCGCGTGCAATAGCCTAAAGGCACGGGTGTTCGATGGCCGATAAATTCAAAGACAAATCGAACGACCACCAGGATACGGTAGCCGTCACGCTTCCCGGCGGTATGGCTACCGAATTTGGATGGATTCGCATTTTCTTAATCATCCTTCCAACGTAATCTGCGCATAGTCTGCGGCGTCCGAGTCCGACGTGAACTTCGCCCCGTAAAATTTCGCCTTAATCGGCTCGGCAGGGTATAGCAACCTACCCACAAGATTTGCTTCGCGGAGCGATGCGCCCGTAATCGCTAGCGCGATCCGGGAGCTTAGCGAAGAACTTTCACTGCCCGAACAGAATCTAAAAAGACTTAGAACACGCTGGGACCAAAGTTGGGACCAATTTCGTGATTTCTCGCGCAAGAAATGCGGGTACGATTGGATCGTGGCACTTCGGTTTGGCAGCTTTTGCTAAGCCCGAAGCGTATGAATTGATATTATGGCTGGCGTTCTCGGATTTCCCCTGCAGCCCTTCTCAAGTTCAGATCTCAATGAGTTTATCCGCGAATGCACGGTGCAGGAGCTCGGTGACGCTGTGCACATTCAGCTTGCGCATGATATTTGCGCGGTGCGTTTCCACCGTTCGAATCGTAATGTTTAGGACATCACCAATTTCCTTGCTACTTTTGCCGACCGATAACAATTGCGCCACTTCGAGCTCGCGACTGGTTAAACTGAACGCTGACTCTAGCGCTGGCTCGGTTTGCTGCAAGTACCGATCCATGAGCCGTTCAGACATCTGGCGGCTCAAATATCGCCGGCCCCGGTGTACGACCCGCAAAGCCGCTTTGAGCTTGTGGGCAAGTTCCGACTTCAGGACATATCCGTTGGCGCCCGCGTTTAGCACTCGACGAACCACAATTTCTGAATCATGCATCGTTAAGACTAATATTTGGGTGCTCGGATTGGTACTGCGAATCTGACGCGTCGCTTCGATACCATCAAGTTCCGGCATTGCCAAATCCATGACCACCACGTCCGGCTTCAACTTCTGTGTCTGTTCCACCGCCTGAACGCCGGTAACCGCTTCTCCGACCACCAGCGCATTCGGATCCGAGTGCAGAATCGACCGAACGCCCCGCCGGATCAGCTCGTGATCATCTGCAATGAGAACTCTGATTTTGCTCATGACTCGAACTCCTTACCTTGCAACCGGTTCTGGGCGATGCGCGGAAAGCGCCGGATAAGATTAACTGGGGAATGTCGCCTTGCTGAAGCTGGGAGCGCCCGCGTTCAGAAAACCCCGCCAAAAATGAATCTAAAAGCCTAAACTTACAGTATTAGAATGATGTAATAGACGAATACCGTCAATATCCAACTCACAAGCTAGCATCTATTAATATGCACGGTCAATCCAAAAAATCATGCTCCGGACTAAACTAGTATCATTTCAGCCGCAGCGTGATAAGCCCCGCTAATCCTTTACGCAATTCCCAGTATTGCTCGAGAGAGTGAGCAAGCGTCACATGGGCGCGCGACTGGATTGAGAATGTTTTTTGCTCACCAGTCGAGAGCGGCTGCGATTCCGACATTTGCCAAGCCATCTAGTCGAGGCGGGAGCGAAAATAGTCGGTTTGTTGGCTTGATCACTCCGGGCGAGCCAGCCGGAATCGTAGTTATGGGGCCTCTGATAGTACAGGGGCTCCTGTTTCTTTTGCCAACTCTCTTCGCTCAAATGGAAGTCACGAGAAAATGCTCTTCGCAAATGAACTCTTCAGCGGGCCCTTGCACTGCGCCGCGGCCCGCCGATCTATCAGGCGTCCGCGCCCGAAGCTTTTTCGTCGCTCTTAACCGCTTCCGGAATCGTGACCCGCACCGTGGTGCCTCCAGCTCCGGTCGTAATCTCCAAGCGGCCTCCGATCAGCTTCACTCGCTCGACCATGCTGGAGATGCCGATCCCGGCCTGAAACGGAATTCCTCTCTTCGTTCCGCGCGCCTGACCAGATGCCCCTCGGCCATTGTCGGTAACTTCCACTCTCACATCATCCGAGTGGCGGTCGAGCAGTATCTTTGCCCGCTTACTTCCTGAGTGGCGATGGATGTTAGCCAGGCTTTCCTGGACTACCCTGAACAGAGCCAACTCGACATCTTTTCTCATCCGTCCAAACTGCGGATTCACGTTAAGCCCCACCTTGATTCCGGTGCGCGCCGTGAAGCCGTCCACGAAATGGCGGATCGCATCGGGCAAGCCCGATTCATCCAAAAGTGGCGGAAACATTAGATAGGAGAGCGTGCGGACTGCGCGCACGCACTCGTTGGCCAACTGTTCGCTGCGGGAGGCTAATTCGCGCAATTTACGGGCGGACGATGGAATCGCAGCCCGCAGTTGCGACAGGTCTGTTGCCAGCGCTACGAAGTTCTGTCCCATCGAATCATGCAGCTCTCTGGAGATTCTCCTCCGCTCTTCATCGTGCGACTGCAGCAGGAGTCCCGAAAGGCGCTGCAAGTCCTCTTGGGCCTGTACCCGCTCGGTGACGTCACGGCAGGTGCCGGCAAGACGAGCCGGCTTTCCCGCGTCATCGAGAAAAACTTGCCAGCGCTCTTCGAGGATTTTGACCCGGCCATCCGGCATCACAATGCGATATTCGACCGCGCCGGGGGACTGCCTGTCGAGAGACGTTCCCAAGGCTCCGTCCACCTTGGCGCGGTCCTCCGAGTGAATGAATTCGAGGAACCTTGGACGGGTGGGGCGGAAACGCACTGGATCTGTCTCAAAAATGCGGTGCGTTTGTTCTGACCAGATTACATCCAAGCTTTGCAACTCCACTTCCCAACTTCCCAAGTTCGCCACCGCCTGAGCCTCGACCAAGCGAGCGCGTTCCTTTTCCAATTGCGCAGCTACGTGGCGCTGTTCCAGCTCGCCCGATCTGAGGGTTTCTTCTACGCGTTTGCGCTCTTCGATATCCGTGTTCGTTCCATACCATCGGATAATCCGTCCCTCGGTATCACGCAGCGGCACGCCACGCACCAGAAACCAACGATACTGCCCGCCGGCGCTTCGGTGGCGCTCTTCTTGTTCGTAGGGTGTGCCATTGGCAACCGATTCGCGCCAGGCATTGAGCACTCGCTCACGATCGTCCGGATGGAGCATGCTCTGCCAGCCTTCGCCCCGCAATTCTTGCAGTCCCAGCCCCCGGTAAGAGCGCCAACGCTCGTTGCAGTAGTCAAGGGTGCCGTCCGGCGGGCCACTCCAGATTTGTTGCGGAATCGCTTCGATCAGGGTCCGGGCCTGCAATTCCGCCCGCTTGCGGTCCTCGATATCGACACTCGATCCAACCCACTTAACAATTTCCCCATGCTCGTCGCGCAATGGGGCGGTGCAAACCATGAACCAGCGATACTCTCCGTCCGCCCTTCTCAGACGCATTTCATCCTGGAACGGCTGCCCGGCGGCCACATTCGCGAGCCACCTCTCCGTAATTCCCGGGAGATCCTCGGGATGAATTGCTCGCGTCGGGTCTTCAATCTCCTGCTGCAAAGAGAGGCCCGTATAATCCAGCCACCGCTGATTTAGGAAATCAATCGCGCCGTCAGGGTTAACCGTCCAGACCATGGTAGGAATTGTGTCAATGACCAGGCGAAGGCGATCTTCAGCTGTTTGCGTTCCGTAATGTCTCGTATGAACTCCCCCGATCTGGCTCATTGGGCCCTCCCACCGATGGCCTACCTGCGTGCGCATCGGCTAATCGCAAGTTTAGACAGAAAAACGATTACTTCGGCCAGCGCGAACCGCGATAGACCTGGTTCACCATAGCATTGTCGCATTGAGACGCGCACCGCCGATCGAGTTGCCGATGGTGCCTTTTTCACGCTTCAGCGCCCTTTCGCTCCTGGCTTCCGCAAATCGCTTCTTCGTTCAGCTCAGTTTCGTGTCCAAACTCAAACTACGTACGTAAATCTCGGTATTTAACGGCTTATTCCCTTCCTTATCTTGTTAACTAAGGAACAGTTTCGCGTTCCAGCGCGGCGGACCCTCGGAAATGCAGCCAACACTCCGTCGGTGCGGGACAGCCGTGCATTTGCCGATCATCAGGAATTGATTCTGTTTGCGGTTGTCAGCTTAGGCCTAAGGCCAATCTGAAAATCGAGGTGCTTTTGTGTCTTCTGAAGCGCTCACGCCTTAGCTGGTCCGAGCAATCTAGTTTTCTCTTGCGAAAAAGAATCCACCTAAACGTTTGGGGGAAGGAGTCTCTACATTGAAAGGTGCAAATCTGAAACGAATTGCCATCGCCTCGATGTTCGCCTACCTTCTCGCCTGCTGTCCTCGGGCATGGGGCGCCCCCCGAAAGCACAGCCCTGCCGCGAACGCGGCCGCTGGGTCCGTGAAAAATACCGGTCTCCTGCAATCTGCCCAATCTGGAATCACTCCAAAGATTGGCGCATCTGTTCCTCTTCAATTCGAAGAGAATAGAGGGCAGGCAGATCCCAGCGTTCAGTTCATTTCCCGTGGTGCCGGCTACACTCTGTTCTTGACCGGCAATGAGGCGGTTTTTGTTCTCACTCATCGGAAGTCGGCCACGACCGGACTCGCGGAGCGAAGCCCCTATAGTCAGCGAGCGGCCCACCGTGAGCTGGACTTCAGCTCGGTCCTGCGGATGAAGTTGTCGGGAAGCAATGCAATTCCGCAAGTGAAGACAACGACGCGCCTGCCTGGCACCGTCAATTACTTTATCGGGCACGACGCTGCGCAGTGGCGTACGGGAATTCCCACCTATTCGGATGTCGTGTATGGCGGAGTCTATCCGGGAATTGACCTTCACTATTACGGAAACCATCGCCAGTTGGAATACGATTTTGTTTTAAACCCGGGCGCTGATCCGCACAACATTGCTCTTGAATTCGACGGCGCAAAGGGACTCGCCATTGATAACGTCGGTAATCTGGCGTTGGATAGCGACGCCGGCAAGGTAACGCTCCTGAAGCCCTCAATCTATCAGATGGTCGGTGGGGAGAAAAAATCGGTGAGCGGTGGATATGTCTTGCGCCCACACCATTCCGTAGGACTGCAACTCGGACCTTACGACGCAACGAAGGCGCTCGTCGTCGACCCCGTCTTGGTCTATTCGAGCTACTTGGGAGGCTCCGGGTGGGACGGTGCTGTTTCCATCGCCCTGGATGCCTCAGGGAATGCGTTCGTGGGAGGATTCACAATCTCGCCCAATTTCCCATCGGGTGGCACCGCTATTTCTGCCGCTCCCAATGGGACTTGCGTGGGCTTCGTCGCAAAATTGGACCCCACTCTGACTACCGTCTTATATTCGAGCTACGTTGGCGGCACCGACGCTCCTTCCGGTTGTTTGTGGGGTGACGGAGTAAACGGCATAGCGGTAGACTCTTCGGGCCAGGCATATTCGACTGGATTCGCTTCATCGAGTGATTTTCCGACCACCACAAACGCCTTTCAACCGAGCCGTGGAACTGGGGCCAGTGCAAATTCCTTTTTAGCGAAACTTGCCGCCGACGGGCAGTCTCTCTTGTATTCCACCTATCTAGGTGGCTCCGGAGGCGACGATGACGGCTATGCCGTACTCGCCGACAACACTGGAAATGCCTATGTAGTCGGGCAGGCGACCAGTGCCGATTTCCCGCTGACGCCTACCACGGCCTTCCAAGCCATCCCGAGCGGGATTTATCCATTAGGAAATGGCTTCCTCACACGAATCGACACCACCAAATCTGGAGCGAATTCGCTGGTTTTTTCCACTGTGTTAGGAGGAACCGCCGGTGATGATGCAATTACCGGCATAGCAATCGACTCCAACCAGAATGCTTATCTAACCGGCTGGACATCGTCATCCGACTTCCCGGTGACGCCAACCACGGCGTTTCAACCCTCGTCCAGTACGCAAGCGTATTGCGGCTTTGTCACCCAATTTGACTTATCAAAAGTTGGCTCGAGCATGCTCAGCTATTCGACTTACCTATGTGGCACCAACAGTGATTGGGGATGGGGCGTCGCAATCGATGCAAACGCAAACGTTTATGTTACCGGCGAAGGGTTCTCTGCCGACTTTCCATCGACATTTGGCCAGTCTAACAGTCCAAACGGAAAAGGCTTCGCTGCGCTGCTGAACCCGCGTCTCACTGGGTCAGCGTCACTGCTCTATTCCAGGCTCCTTGGCGGAGACAATAGTTCTTTTGGAGACTGGCCGTATCGGATTGCTGTGGACCCGAATGGAAACGCCTACATCGTTGGGCAAACCAGCTCGTCGGACTTTCCGGTTACTTCGGATGCCATTCAGTCAAGCCTTTTGAGTACCACCACGGGAGACGGATTCTTGACGGTGCTCAGCCCGGACGGTTCGGCGGTTCTGTACGCGACCTATTTGGGCGGCAGCGGGACCGCAACCGTGGGCGACTTAGGAGATTTTGTCTACGACGTAACGCTCGATTCGAATTCCAACATATATATGGTTGGCCAGACCGTCTCTAGCGATTTTCCGACAACTGGAACGGCACTGCAGAGCATTTATGGCGGCGGGGGAGATGCTTTTCTGACACTGTTGAGTGCACTTTCCATTCCGCACATAACGGCGGTATTACCTCGGGCCGGAAGCGCCGGCTCTTTGCTCACCATTTCGGGCTCGGGATTCGGAACCGTGACTGGCTCGGTCACCATTGGAGGAATACCCGCGTCCGTCCAATCGTGGAGTCCGGACGCAATCGTAGTGCAAGTCCCGTCTCTTCTAAACGCCGGCTCCGCGCAAGTCGCCGTGACGACCTCTATGGAAACGTCAAACTCCGGCCACTTCACTGTCGAAACCGCGATTATTTCCAGGCTGTCTCGAACTTCCGGCCGCATTGGCTCTAGAGTAAGAATCTTCGGATCCGGATTCGGACCGTCGCAGGAATCAAGCAGAGTTACTTTCAATGGCAGGGCTGCATCGGTCAGCAGTTGGAGAGAATCGATGATCGAAGTTCTGGTGCCTGCCAACGCGACCACCGGACCCGTGGTGGTAACGGTCGGCGGAGCTCCGAGTAACCCGGTCAATTTCAGCCTGGTTGAAGTGGACCTTGATAAGGACTGCCCGCGGGCCACGGATCGTTGTTGCGATAAGGGTTGCGGCCCTGCTCATGGCCTGAATTACGTTCGCCGTGATTGATCCTTGGCAACCATGGCCATCGAATCGCTGTGCTTGTGCTCCCTGTCGAGATCGAAGGCGCTTCCGCCCCAAACCGCAAGTAAGTTTCCAGCGCGTTGGGCAACAGATATTACTCACCAGGATTCAGACCGCACACGACGTCTATAACATCCCCGTGGCCGCGCTCAGTCGCGCTCAGTGACCATGCAGTTCACGGATCCCTGGTCACCTAATCGCGGAACCCGAGAAAGCTTTGCCTGACTGGGTTTATCTCACACGACAGGAGTGACTTGCGACTCCTTTGGATGAAATAAATCTGCAATTTCTCAACCCTGGCAAGTTAAGAATGTACGCCGAGAGATTTCCAAAAACCGTCAACGACACGATCAAAGACGTTCTTCTAGACAAGGCTTTTCCATCCCAGGAACTAGCCGGCGGCGCGAGACGGCACTAACCTTTTACTTCCCTGCGGCGCAGACCTTAACCTTATCCTGCGCACTTAGTCCGAAATGAGGCAGAAGGAAAAGTGTGAACAGCGCCACCCGACTTGGCAGAGGTTTGTTTAGCGCGATATCCTTCCTAAGCCACCGATGGTTTGACAGACTGGCATCAATGCTCGATTACAACCGGCCGCACAATCCGAAGTTTCGCACTGTCGGGCTTGGCGAAAAGCGCCGCCACCAGGCCACAAGCGGCGGCGAAAGACAACCACACGCCAGGAATCGCGCGGTTGCCCGAAATGTGAATCAAATAAGTGCTCAGCGCGGGCGTGAAGCCGCCAAAGACCGCTGTAGCCATGCTGTAGGCGAGAGCAAATCCCGATGTTCGTACGTCGACGGGCATGATCTCGGTAAGGAAAACCACCATCGCGCCGTTGTAGCTGCCATAGAGGAACGAAAACCAGAGCTCGACTGTCAACAATCTGGCAAAAGACGGTTCGCGGACCAGCCACTGCATCGCAGGATAGGCGGTAAGCAGCATGATGATCGTGCAGCCAAATAATAGAGGACGACGGCCGATACGGTCGGACAATGCGCCCATAATTGGCAGCCAGAAAAGATTGGAGGCGCCCACGCAAAGTGTGACTACAAGACTGTCCATACTGGCCAGGTGCAGCACGGAATTTCCAAAGGTCGGCGTGTAAGCGGTGATCATGTAAAACGAAACGGTGGTCATGGTGACCATAAAAGTGCCAACCAGCACGATGCGCCAATTGTGCCCAAGCGAACGCAGGATTTCCGAAGTGCTCGGATGATGTTTGCGTGCCACAAATTCATCTGTTTCCGTCAGCGATTGTCTGAGCCGAAATAGGAAAGGAACGATGGCGCAGCCAAGAAGTAGAGGTACGCGCCATCCCCATTGCGCCATTTTTTCCGGGGGCAGAACTGAATTTAGAACTACGCCAATGCTTGCCGCAAACATCACCGCGATCTGCTGGCTGCCGGATTGCCAACTCACGTAAAAACCTTTGTGGCCAGGTGTGGCGATTTCAGATAAATAAACCGACACGCCGCCCAGTTCCATGCCAGCGGAAAATCCCTGTAGGAGCCGTCCGCACAGGACCAGCAAAGGAGCCAGCAATCCAATCGTGGCGTACCCGGGCATGCACGCGATGGAGAAAATCCCAATCGACATCAAGCCTAGAGTCAGGAGCAGTCCGGCGCGGCGGCCGTGCTTGTCCGTGTATGCACCTAGCACCAGAGCGCCGACCGGACGCATCAGGAATCCGGCTCCGAAGGTCATCAGCGAAAGCATCAAGGATGCGAATGGATTGCCGCCCGGGAAAAACGCGCGACCAATGGCCGCGGCGTAGTAGCCAAAGACCATGAAGTCGTACATCTCGAGAAAATTTCCGCTCGAAACCCGGATCACTGCCCAGATTTTCGATTTGCGCTCAGATGACGAACTCATTTAGGGGGCCTATCATACCGACCAACTCTTTCTGTTGCGGAAGCATGTATTCGACGACTTGAAGCGGTCTGATTTGGAAATACGGCAGAGATGCCTGACAACGCGGCCAGCAGAGGCTGAAACAGACTGTTCCCAGCCGCTCCCGGTCCTCATGAAAAGACTACCAAACCAGTTTAAGCCCTAGCTGAATCAAACGAGCAGGGGTCGATGTGGATCCAATAACTCCGTCGTCGAAGGAGTTGTTTGCGTCATTTAAGAAGTTTGGTGCGGCGAAGTTGGGATGGTTCATCACGTTGAAAAACTCCGCGCGAAACTGCAGCTTCATCCGCTCCCGAAAACTGAAGTTCTTAAAAGTAGAAAAGTCTACGGTCGTCAGACCTGGTCCATAAAAGCGGTTCCGGCCAGAGTTACCAACCAATACTCCCCCAGCCACAGTTGGAGCGATCGTAAAACATGCTGGATTGAACGCAACCAGCTGTCCCAAAGAATTGTTCGTGACCCCGGGGGTCGCATTGCATCCAGGTACCAACTGTGCGTAGTCCATCGAAAAGTCGCCATTGAACCCGGTGTTCAAGGGATCCCCTCCTCCACCGACAGTCACGGTATATGGCGAGCCGCTCGTTGCCGTGACGATCGTTCCAAGTTGCCAACCGCCAAGGACATAAGCGGCAACGCCGCTCTTTGGGCCGGGCACATCCCAAATCACGGATCCAGACAGCGTGTGGCGAATATCGAAATCGCAGGCCCCCACTCGGTACGCTTTACTGAGCAGCAGAGGCACCGCGATCGAATTCACGTAGGTGTCTCCCGTCACCGGCGCGGAACTGGTGTCTTTGCAATTGCCCAGCGTATAGGAAAGCTGGCCCTGCACTCCGTGGTTCATCTGGTGTTTCAATTGAGCCTGGAATCCGTGATAAGTGGATTCGCCGTCGAAAAGTACCGGTCGAATTCCTGCTCCGCCCGGGGCTCCGGGAGTTACGCCCCCGTTTGCGCCGCCCCAGTTCGGGTCGAGTTGATAAGTATTGGAAGGGATTACAATTCCGGCGGAGGTCGTGACCGGCGGAACCAGATTAATGTCATCCGCCGATACCGAAAGATGAACGGAACGAGAGCCGACATAACCAGCAATTAGCGTCCAACTGGTTCCTAGTTGCCGCTGCACGTTCACATTCCAGTTCAGAACATCAGCGCGCTTAGGATTCTGATCAACGTAACGGTTGCGAATATTATTGGGATTAAAACTGATGTTAGGATCTACACCGCTTCCTAATGTGGCACTTGGATCGAACCCGATAATCTGGAATGGCGCAGTGGCAGCTGTGTTCAGACCAAATTCGTAAGGCAACGGCAAAACATCAAAAATACCAAATCCACCGCGCACCGCAGTTTTTCCGTCCTTAAAAGGATCCCAAGAGAACCCAACTCGTGGTTCAAAATTTTTCGTTGTCGGGTTGCTGTGAATAAAGCTGTCCACATGAACTGGTCCGCATGGACTGGTTGGGCTTGGCGCCACACCCGGCGTCGCACAATTCGTCAGCGTGGTAATTTCCTGGATACGGTTGTTGGCATCTTTCGGTCGGGTCGTGAACTCATAACGCAAACCGATGTTAAAGGTCAGGTTCGGGCGGAAACGCCAATCATCCTGTACGTATCCTGCGAATAGGCTTTCGCGGATCGCGACTTCATTGGACCCGCCGGGAGCGAGCGCGTTCAATCGGATGGGATCGTTATTTAAGAAGTCCGCGAAGGTCACGTAATTATTTAGCCGGCCATTCGGACTCAGTTTTTCCGTGATGTTGTAGAGCATGCGTTCGAACGCAAAGCCAAACTTGATTGAATGCGTACCTCGCGTAAGAAATGCATCGTCATAAACCTGCCCTGAGGTCCAGCGATGCAGAAATCGGTTCAGGCCCCCCAACCCGATGGCAGTGGTAACGACACCACCAAATCCGATCTGTGGCGGTCCAATCGCTCCGGGCGCAATCGCCAGGCTGGTGTCCGTCGCGACACTGTCGCCCGAAACCGGGTCGTTGATATCCCCCCGGACGCGGCTCACCCCCACGCGCAAATTGTTAGCTAACGCCGGACTAAAAATATGCGTTTCCTCGACGCTGGCACTTTGCCGTCGCGAAAAGACTTGATGAATCGCGTTGCGCAGTGGATCAGGCTGCGACTGCGGCCCGGAATCCCAAAAATAACTTGCCGCTAGTGAATCCTTTTCTGAGAATTTCTGGTCCACTCTGCCGGTCGCGTAATTTTCATTGGAAATCGACGGCAGTGCTACGTTGAAACTCTGGGTGATCCCATTGCTGTCAACTGGTGTGCCCGCCGGCGCTTCGGGCCAAAGCTTCAAATAGGGGGCCACTGCCGCCACCGCCAGGGCACGTTCCGCGTCCGTAGGCACGTGAACCGTCTGCGAGGCCGGCCGATTTTGCCGGACGCCCTCATATGTACCGTAAACGAAAGTCTTATCTTTCACCAATGCCGTGCCACCCGCGGCGCCGAATTGTACGCGCCGGAAAGAAGGAATCGGCCCAGCGGGATCAAAATAGTTCTTCGCATCAAAAATCTTGTCACGGTCAAAAATGAAAGCCGTTCCGTGGAGTTCATTCACTCCGCTCTTGGTTATCGCGTTGATTACCGCGCCTGATGTACGGCCGTACTCCGCCGTATAATTGCTGGTCAAAACAGAAAACTCCTGGATGCCGTCAACTCCCAGGTTGCCGCCAGAAGCTCCGCCCGGTGCTCCGTTCGAATAATCGTTGATAACGATCCCATTCACGCGGTAGGTATTCTCATTGGCACGATGCCCACCGTTGCTCAATTGATTGCCAAATCCGCGATTACCTTTGTTCGCGCTGAAGCCGGTGCCCACCTGATTGGGGATGCTCGAAACTCCCGGCTCGAGTGTTGCCAGCGACGTCCAGTCGCGTCCGTTCAGTGGAAGTTCGCGCATGGTCGTCGAATCAACCGTGGCGCTGACGGTAGACGTGGTGGTCTGCACGTCGGGCGGCGCGGCATTCACCTCAACCGTTTGATTGATCGAACCGACCTTAAGACTAGCGTTCAACGCCTGCTGCGCGCCGACGGTCAAGGTAACCGCGCGTTGTACAACGCTCTGAAATCCTTTGGCGGACACCGTCACGTCGTAACTGCCCGGAATCAGATTCGGCGCCGAGTAGAGGCCGTCGGAATTGGTCTCGACCTCGCGAGTGACTCCGGTGCCTAAATTCTTGATTTTGACGTCTGCATCCGGCACTGGAGAGCCTTGCTCATCACTAACTAGTCCGGACAACGTGGCGCCGGTGACCTGGCCACGTGCCAACGGAGAGAAAGTCGTAATTTCGACCAACAGCAACACAAGCAAGGCCAGCAGCTTTACCGTTAACTTACAATGGCGTGAAGCGTCCATCACTTCCCCCTTCCCGGCTCGCCTATCGGCGAAGATTGCCGGGCTCCCTGCTGAGTCCCCGCCCACAAAAACTAAAAGAGACGTACAGACTTCGGCATGATCAACGTGGCGCCACTTTGCTCAAGGCGGCAACGCAATGCAATACTTGATACGTCCAATCGAAAACCTTTCTGCATCTCAGTCTTTCGAACTGAAAATAGGCGACTTAGTTGATGAAGTCACAAGATTTCTTTGACCGGCACGTATTGCAGCGCTATACTTCGTCGCATCCCGAGTTCACAATATGGACAAACCAGTCCATCCGTCGAAAATAGCCCGGTGCGGCGTCTTTGAGATTGACCTGAAAGCGTTCGAATTGCGCAAGCATGGTCTCCGCCTCAAGTTGTCCGAGCAGCCGTTTCAAATTTTGGCCATACTTCTGGAAAAGCCTGGCGAGATCGTCACCCGTGACGAATTGCGAGAGCGCTTATGGCCGGGCGACACGTTTGTCGATTTTGATCATGGGCTGAACAATGCAGTGATGCGGCTGCGTGAGGTTCTGGGCGATTCCTCGGACCGTCCACGTTTCATCGAGACACTGCCCCGGCGCGGCTACAGGTTCATCGCGCCCGTCGAAGAAATACACTCCGCTACTGCTCCCAATTTGGCAGCCAGTTCGCAGCCAGCTGAATCGCGCGCCGGCTTGTCCGGCCCGGCAGTCGGCATTCCAGCGACGGTGCTGACAACGGCTGCTGCCGGAGAACCTCCCGTCCGTGGAAATGCAAAACGGCGGCTGACCCTGCCACGAATTGCCGCGATGTCCGCATCGATCCTGGCGTTCGCGATACTTTCAGGAATCGCCGTGCACTACGTGAGAGGAATGGAATCAGGCAAGCTGAATCCCGCCCACAGCATGTCTTTGGTGGTGCTGCCGCTCGAGAACCTGACTGGCGACAAGGAACAGGATTATTTCGCGGATGGAATGACCGACGACCTGACTGCAAATCTTGCCAAGATTCGCTCGCTGCGGGTCATTTCGCGCTCCACGGCGATGGCGTACAAGGGCACGCACAAGCCGCTCTCGGAAATCGCGCGAGAATTACGAGTGGACGCGGTGGTGGAAGGTACAGTGTTGCGCGCCGGAAACCGCGTGCGCATTACCGCTGAACTGGTGCAAGTTTCGACCGATCAGCATCTCTGGGCGGACACCTACGAAAGCCAAATCGGCGACGTGCTGGCGCTCCAGAACCGCGTTTCCTCTGCGATCGTGGACGAAATTCGCATCAATCTCAGCCCCGAAGACAAAGAGCGCCTGGCCAAAAATCCGTCAGTGAGCCCAGAGGCGTACGAGGATTATTTGAAAGGGCGCTATTACTGGAACAAGCGATCGGGCGATGGGTTCACAAAAGCGATCGGATATTTCGAACGGGCCACGCAAAAAGATCCGCAGTACGCTTTGGCGTACGCCGGTCTGGCGGATTGCTACGGCATTATCGGCGCCACGATCTATGGCACTGTTCCCGCCGAAGAAGCTGCTCCCAAGGCAAAGGCCGCGGCCATTCGTGCCTTGCAGATTGACCCTTCCCTCGCCGAGGCCGAAACATCTCTCGCCACCGCGAAGTTCAACTACGACTGGGATTGGGCGGGCGCAGCGGACGGATTCAAACGCGCAATCCAGCTGGATCCGAAATACGCGACCGCTTATCAACGCTACTCGTTGTATTCGATCGCCATGGGACGCTTTGACGATAGCTTCGATCAGATCAGACGAGCGCGGGATCTCGATCCGCTTTCCATCAGCATCAATTCCAGTTTCGGCTGGCGACTCTACCTGGCTCGCCAATATGACCGCTCCATCGCGCAGCTTCGCGGCACTCTTGAAATGGATCCATCGTACGAATGGGCGCATCTGATTCTCGGCCAGGCGTACGAACAAAAAGGTGAATACGGTTTGGCCGTCAACGAATTACGAAAGGCCGTCGAACTCTCTCACAACAGTCCGTTGATGGTTTCTGCCCTGGCGCACGCATACGCTGTTTCCGGAAACCAGCCGGAAGCGCAGATCCTGTTGGCGCAACTCATGACGCAATCGCGCAAACAATACGTCTCGCCTTACTACGTCGCGGTCGTGTACCTGGGACTAAGTAAGAACGATGTTGCGATGACGTGGTTGGAAAAGGCGTTTGCGGATCGGTCCAATGGGCTGGTGTTTGCTAGAGTCGAACCTGAACTCGATCCGCTGCGCTCAAACCCCCGCTTCATCGCGCTGGAACGCAAGCTCAACTTCCCAAATTGACAGCCTTGGCCCCCAGGCATTTTGATGGCCCGCCAGGATTCGAACCCCGGACCAACGGGCTATTAAATTAATTGTAGCTTTCTTCCTGGCTCTCACAGGAACTCTCGGCACCCATTTACTGCGACTCAACATAAGTAGCCACATCGCTATGGCTGTCTCTGGTGTTACCGTCAGCAACCGAATAAGCCGTTGTGCTATGCCGGACCCTCTGTACGGGAATGAGTTGCACGTCGCGCTACATGCCGCTCTCAAGTACCGCAACTGCTTGGCAGGCAGGCGCGCTAGTGCGCCGAAGTCCAGCCAATCATTCAACGAGGAGCCGAATGGTGTCCGGAGATCTTACCGATCCAAGGTCAATCCCTGGCAACGGTTTACATGACCGTTCGAGACCCCAGGCGATTCCAAGGAGTCCGCCCACAAAGTGTATGTGCGTATATATATAAAGGATCAGTCTTCGTGGCCATTTTCTATATTTAACTGTATCTATGAGGCTTACGATCTTGGCGGTTACTTCCATCGGATCCGCTGAACTTAGCGCGCTCCAGCTGATTGTCGGCGCATTTCCTCCTTGCGCCCTACTATGTGTTGCTGTCCTATGCGCGAAACCTTGGGCATTGCTGCTACGGCCCTCCGGCCAGCAACGACTTTCCTGTTGACACTCTATATGTGACTAACTATCATTCCTATAGAGATCCGATAGGAGACCTCGCTTGGGCTCTGAACCCACCACCCTCTTGCAAGGCACTCTGGATCTGCTGATCCTGAAATCACTCGTCGCCGCCGAAATGCACGGTCTGGGAATCTCGCGCAGAATCCAGCTCATCACCGGCGGCACTTTCGTGGTTAAGCCAGGCTCCCTTTTTCCCGCCCTCCACCGGATGGAGGAAGAAGGTTGGATTTCCTCGTATTGGGGCGATTCAGAAAACAATCGTCGCGCCAAGTTTTATCGCTTAACCAAACCCGGACGGAAGCAACTCGAAGCCGAGACTAAACGCTGGGGTCGCATTTCTTTGGCGATCGCGCAAGCTTTGCAAGCTTCGTAGCCAAGCAATGATACGAAGCCCGCTTTTTGAAAAATGGTGCGACCAGTTTATGTGAGAGACAGTAGTGTAGAGGTATCAGCATGCCGCTCTTCACGAAAGCGCGAAGTTTCCTGCGTAACATCTTCTTCCCCAATCACGGCGAAGCCGATCTTGACCACGAAGTTCAGTCTCATCTCCAACTGCTCACCGACGAAAACATTCGCGCCGGTATGCCGTCAACCGAAGCGCATCGCGCCGCATGTATCGAATTAGGCGGCGCCGAACAACTCAAAGAGCAGGTCCGCGAAATTCAAATCGGCAATTGGCTTCGCTCTGTCCTCTCTGATTTTCGCTACGGTTTCCGTCAACTCCGCAAGAACCCCGGCTTCACCGCCGTAGCCGTCCTCACCCTCGCTCTCGGCATCGCTGTGAACGCCACGATGTTCAGTCTCGTCAGCGCCTTTATGTTGCGGCATCCGCCGGGTCGCGATCCCAAGCGCGTCGCAGTAGTTACTTCCATCAATCCGGGGAACGGTTTTCTTCCTGAAGCCAATCCCGTTTCCATTCCCAATTTCCTGGCATGGCGCGAAGCGAACCAGGTCTTCGCAGACACCGCCGCCGCGGATCAATATCGCTCTGTGAGCCTCACCCCCGTGAGCCAGTCCTCCGCTGGCCAGCCGCAAGCAATCCGCTCTGCCGCTGTTTCGCCAAATTATTTCAGCGTGCTCGGCGTTTCTCCCGAGTTGGGCCGAACCTTCAATGACCAAGAAATTCAGCCGGGCCACGACCGCGTCGTGATCCTCAGCCACGAACTCTGGGAGCGGCAGTTCGCATCTGACGCTTCGCTGATCGGCCGCGCCATCCGCCTTAATCGCGAAAATTACACCGTCATCGGCGTCATGCCTTCGAGCTTCCATTTGATTGGATTTACCCCGCAGTTGTGGACGCCCCTCGAAGTGACCGCAGCCAATCAAACCGCGAACGCCCGCAAAGACCGTTCTTTGCTTCTGTTCGCTCGACTCAAACCTGGCGTAACTATCGAACAGGCCCGCGTGGAATTCTTCGGGCTCGCGCGCCGCGCCGAACAGGATTTTCCCGAAACTGAAAAAGGCTGGGGAGCCGCCGCCCGTACGCTCCCCGATTTCCTTCTTTATAATTTCGGAATTCGCAGCGGTTTGGCCGTCGTGATGACCACCGTCGGTTTTGTTCTGTTGATTGCCTGCGCCAATGTAGCCGGGCTGCTTTTGGCGCGTGCCGCCGGGCGCCGCAAGGAACTGGCCATCCGCCTCGCGCTCGGAGCCGGCGGTCTGCGCATCATCCGCCAATTGCTCACCGAAAATCTGTTGATTGCCTTCGGCGGCGGCGCGCTAGGCCTGCTGCTCGCCTATTGGGGAATTGCGTTCGTTCGCGGAAATATGAATTTCAACGAAGCCATGAGCGCGGTGCCATTGAGCCTCGACTCGAACGTTCTACTCTTCGCGCTTGCTGCCTCCATACTCTGCGCGCTCCTCTGCGGCCTCGCGCCTGCCCTGAATGCTTCGCGAACCGACGTAAACAACAATCTCAAAGAAGAAGGCCGCAGCTCCTCGTCCAGCCCCTCGCACAGTCGCCTCCGCACCACCATGGTCACCTGCCAAATCGCGGTAGCGTTGTTTCTTCTGGTAGGGACCGGACTGCTCTTCCGCGGAATCTTCATGATTGAGCACCAGAATCTCGGCTTCCGCGCGGATCATCTTCTTACCGCCAACGTTGTTCTCGATGACGCCCGCTACAAAGACTCCACTCAGCAAAGTCTTTTCGTCCGCAATCTTCTGCCACAACTCACGCAGCTCCCCGGCGTTGAAGCCGTCGCCGCTACCTCCGACTTGCCCGCGGCCGGTCCAGGCTCCGTCACTTTTCGCATCCTGGGCCAATCTGAAGTGCCTGCCAACCAGCAACTCACTGCCGGTGACAACATCGTATCGAGCGATTTCTTTCCTACCGCAGGGATCCCGTTGCTGCGAGGCCGCGCATTCACCGAACAAGACACTCTACTAGCCCCGCGGGTGATCGTCGTGAATCAGGAATTCGTGAATCGTCACTTTCACGATGAGAATCCGCTCGGCAAACAAATTCAATTAAACGTTGGCGGCACTGCATCCCAGTGGAGCGAGATCGTCGGAGTCGTCGGAAACGTGAAGACTTATTCCGAGGGTACGATCGATGATCCGCAAGTTTATGAACCATTCCTGCAACGGCCCGTATCTTCCTTTTCGCTAATGCTCAGGACCGGTTCCGATCCATCCGCTTTGGCTTCGCCGCTTCGTACCGCCGTGGCTCAGCTCGATGGCGAACTTCCGCTTGCCAACGTGATGAGTATGTCGGCGCTG
Source organism: uncultured Acidobacteriota bacterium (assembly GCA_963732135.1). Lineage (GTDB taxonomy): Bacteria > Acidobacteriota > Terriglobia > Acidiferrales > UBA7541 > Acidiferrum. The sequence continues at coordinate 85,246 of CAVSYC010000003.1, read as the reverse complement.
CTCGATCGTCAAAAAGCCGGGAATCCATTCTTCGTGCGGGTCCTCGCCAGCTTTGCATTTCTCGCGCTGATCCTCGCCGGCATCGGAATCTATGGACTGATCGCCTATTCCGTGGGGCAGCGCACGCACGAAATTGCCATCCGCATGGCCCTCGGAGCCAAAAGACCTGACGTGCTGCGCATGATTCTCCGCGACGGAATGAAAATGACCGCCATCGGCGCGGCTGTCGGCCTAGCCCTGGCACTTCCATTACCAAAAGTTTTCGATGCCATCTTCTACGGACTGCACCTGCGCGAGCCCCGACTCTACTTCCTCGTCCCCGTCACCATTTTGATGGTAGCTCTGCTGGCCACCTACATCCCCGCGCGCCGCGCCTCCCGCGTAGATCCCATGTCTGCGTTGCACCAGGATTGACGCCGTCCATGTCATAGAAGTGCTTTTTCTCATGGGCGCATTCCGCAGCTTCTTGGCTACACGCAACACTGGATCGATCAGAAGATGTTTTCTCTCGACGAATGCGTTCTTCGGTTTCACTATGAACTGGCTTCGAAAATTCATCCTTTCGCGAATGGAAACGGCCGGCACGCACGGATGATTGCGGATGTCGTTGCCGTGAAATACGGAAGGCCCGAATTCTCGTGGGGTGCGGGACAGAATCTGGCCACCCAAGGGACGACGCGTGCAGCCTACCTCTCGGCCCTGCGCGCGTTGGATGCCGACTTCAAGAGCATTCAACCTCTTCTCGCGTTCGCCAGATCTTAGAAATCTCCCAAAGGCAAGACTCCCTGAACCTGGGCTGCCTGCCGCCTCGGGTTATATTCTTGACAACTTCGCTTGGCATCGTCTTTGTCGCGCAGCTGCCGACGATGCAAGGGCTAAGGAGATTCAAGAGGAAGAGATGTCAGACTCCGGACAATCGCATTTCTTGAAAGCCTTCTCCCGAGGCCAAGGACCTCTTTCTCTTCCACACATTGTCCGACAAGCCGTGGGTCGAATCTCTCGCGGAGAGAATTCAATCCGTTCCATGCCGAGGCCGCTTCCGCAAAGTTGTGTTCGACAAGCGAGACTTCGCGCATTCCGAGAACATTGTGGAAAACACAAACGACGGCGAACCAGGCCAAACGCAGGCTAACGCGATTTCCGAACATGAATCCGCTGCGCTGCTCAATAGCCGGCAACTCTAATGGCACGGACCACTCGTTATTCGGATCGGGGCGGCCCGATAGTGCTTTGTAATTTTTGAAACTCCCGCATCTCGCGTTGCGCTTGCGCGGTTTTGCCTTGTTTGCGGTATAAGCCGGCCAGCCCGAAATGGGACTGCGCGGCGAGCGAAGTGTCTTTCTCCAGCTCGACCACTTTCAACCAGGATTGTTCGGCAGTGGAGCCGTCGCCATCGAGTAAAGCCGCCTTGCCGAGCGAGTAAAGAGTCTCCGGCATTTCGGCTTTCAGCGCGTTGGCGCGTTTCAGCTCGGTCAATGCGTCGTGCGCTTTACCTTGCTGAAGCAGAGCTGCGCCCAGGCGATACGCGGCTTCTGCACTGCCGGGCCGGAGTTTGGCCTCGGCGCGAAATTCGCTTTCCGCTTTTGGCCACTGCGCGGAGTCTGCATATACCTGGCCCAATTCCAGATGAAGGCCGGGCAGATCGGGCCGGAGGCGCAACGCCTCCAGATATTCTCTTTCGGCTTGCGGCATTTGTCGCAGCACAAAGTAATTTTCGGCGAGAGCCTGATGCGCGCGAGCGGAATCGGGATGCGTAGCCAGCAAAGTATCGATGGAATTTTTCGAAAGCAGCCCGCTGGCGTGGCCCAGGTAATACTGTAAGTCAGGGTCGTTGGGGTGTTTTGAAAGGGCAGCTCGAAGGTTGACGACTGCGTCATCCCACTGGCCGACTTCAATCTGAGCGATTCCCAGGGCATCGAGCGCGCCGACACGCTGCAGATGCGGAATCGCTTCAACGGCATAGCCTTCGGCAAGCAGCGCATAACCCAGAAATTGGTGAGCGACAGCGAGGTCCGGACTGAGCTGAAGCGCGCGTTTGAGGGGAGCGATAGCCTCGCCGTAGTCGTGTTTTTCCATGTAGGCAGCGCCCAGATTGAAAAACGCATCGCCTGACGCCGGGTCAAGCTCCGTTGCCCGGCGAAACTCAGCGATTTCCGTGTCGACTTGATGCTGCTTGCGCGCCTCAAGACCCGACTGCAGGTGTTGGTTCGCGTCGGGCGACGTCGCCTGCCCCGCCAGCCATGCCAATAGGAAAAGACGAATCATGAATGCTCGGGCTCATGAACTTCCAGAAATTGATCGGCGCGCACGTCATTGAGCAGTTGTCTGCTGCCGGAAGGCCAGAGAATTTCTACCGTTGCCTTTTCAGCGGCGCCCAAGCCGAAGTGCAGCCGCTTATCGCTGGCGCAGAGGTAGCTGCCGGCGGAGGTCGCAAAACGGGTTTGCCCGTTCACTCGCACAAGCGCGCCGTAACCATCGCGATTACTGCGTGTGCCTCGCAGAGTAATCGAGAGCCAATGTCCGCCAGAGGCCCGGTTGAGGAGCAACATGGGAGGACCGCCGAGAGTTGTCAGCACAACGTCCATAAAACCATCGTTGTTGATGTCGCCGAAGGCCGCGCCGCGCGCCGCAATGGGGGTCGCCACGCCAGAATCGGCCCGTTCGAAATGGCCGTGATGATTCAACGCCAGCAGCGGCAGCTCCTTGTATCGCAGAGAGGCGTCGATTTGCTGAACGTTATCGAGGACGTGGCTTTGCGCCACGAACAGATCCTTCCAGCCGTCGTTGTCAAAATCTTCAAGCCCCACGCCCCAGCCCGAACTCCCGGAGGTGAGAGCGCCGAGGCCGGTCTCGAGGCTCTGGTACGTGAAAAGACCCGCTCCATCGTTGTGATACAGACCGTAGAGTTCGCGAGGCAGAACGGTGACGATCACGTCTGGACGGCCATCGTTATCATAGTCCTGAAAAACCGTGCCCATACCGGAGAGACCTTTGCCGTCGGAGGTAAGCGCCGCCCCGGATTCCAAGGCACATTCGTTGAAGGTGCCATCGCCATTATTGTGAAAAAGATATTGCTGCATGCCGTCGTTCGAAACAAAAATGTCGGTGAAGCCGTCGCCATCGTAGTCGGCGAACGCAACTCCAAGAGCTCTTCCCTTCTTGGCGGTGAATCCTGCGCGCTCGCTGACGTCTTCGAACGTACCATCGCCGCGATTGCGATAGAGAAGGCAAGTGGTGGCAGGAAAGACGCTGGGTGGACAATAAGTGTGCCAGTCACCACCGCAAATTTTATTGTGATCGGCGTCCCACTCCATGTACCGCGTCACGAATAAGTCGAGAAGACCGTCGTTGTTATAATCGAAGAAGCCCGCGGAAACCGACCAGCCACCGCCTGCGACGCCCGCTTTGGTGGTTACATCCGTGAACGTGCCATCGCCATTGTTGTGATAGAGAACGTTCTTGCCATAGCTGGTTACGAAGAGATCAGCATAACCGTCGTTGTCATAGTCACCGACCGCGACACCCATTCCGTAGTTGCCGTTGCCAGCGCTGGCTAGGCCTGCCGCCTGGGTCACGTCGGAGAAGCTGCCATCGCGATTCTGGCGGTAAAGGCGATTCCAGTAGCGAGGATTGGCGCGATCGAAATTTTCAGGAACGTGAAGCGATTCGGTGATGCGCCCGCCGTTGACCAGAAAAATATCCAAGAGTCCGTCATTATTGTAGTCGAACAGCGCCACGCCGCCGGGCATGGTCTCAATCAGGAATTTTGCGGGCGTCGGGGAATTCTGGAGAATGAAGTCGATGCCCCGGAGCGGCTTCACCTGAAAAATCGGAGCTGCCGCAGCCATTCCCGCAAGACTCAGAACATTGCGCCGAGTAAACCTTCGAACCATTTATTCGCGCGGCTCCCTGTGTTGCCAGAACTAATTCATAAAAAATTGCAGCGGAAATAGGCTAACACGAAGAGAAGCCGGGGGCTGGAAGGGAAAGCGCAGCGAGAATCGGAAACTTTGCGAAGAAACAAGCAGCAAAACGCGCCTGGGTGGATGCCGGCCGGCATCCACCCAGCGCTGCGGTTTAGAACAGAAACTTCAGGGCGAACTGAATGAGCCTCGGAGAGTTCAATTGGCTGGTCACAATCCCGAAGTTAGTGTTATTCGCAGTGCAGCAAGCAGTGTTTGGCGGTCCAAACTGCACACGATTAAAGGTGTTGAAGAACTCCGTCCGAAATTGTAGACCGAGTTTGTCCTCTGGACCAAACTTAGTAGTCTTAAAAATCGCGATATCCCAGTTATTAATCCCTGCGCCTCGAAGCGTGGGATCGACACGCCCCTCATCGCCAAAACCCCAATCGGGAGGAGTCGCAAAGCAATTTGGATTGAACCAAGCAATCCCTCCGCCCGAAGTTACGTGTGATGTACTCTTGTCGCATCCCGCCACATAATTGGGGCGCAGCACACCGATTCCCAGGTTCGCCTGTGATAGTGGGGTGGATGCGCCATAACTTATGGGCAATGGGAAGCCCTTCTGAAATGTGGTGACGCCATCGACGCCCCAGCCGGAAACAACCTTGCTCACCACTCCAGAAGAATCTGATAAGAACTTCTTGCCCCGACCGATCGGCAAGTCGTAGACGTAACTGAGTACCAGGCGCTGGGGCACATCCTGCGAGGAGAGCGACCTCTCCCCCTTAAGATTGTTCCAATCTTGAACCTCGCCGACGCCGGTCTCCAGCCAAGTTGTAAGTGTGTCGGCGTTGCTTATCAGCTTGGCGTTGGTGTACGCGGCAAGGAAGGAGCCGCCACTCTGGAATCGCTTCGTCACAGTGAGTTGAAAGGAGTTGTAGTTGCTGTTGCAGCAGCCGTCCCCGGCAAGGCTGACGTTGGTGTATTGCGGGTACGGACGGAGCAACTGACCGGCATTAATTGTGGGGTTGGTGGTCGGATTTAAGGGACTGACAGTGGAAATGCCGATGAACGGATTCGGCACCTGAGCAACCAAGGCGCCTTGCAGGGCCAAATCCTGATCGGGAATCTGGTCGATTCCCGTCTGAGTTGGATTCGGCAAATGCACACCGCGAGAACCGGCAAATGCCGCATCGACGAAAATCCCCCATGGCAATTCTCTCTGGATATCGAGGTTGAATTGCTGTACGTACCCTGGGTGATAATTCGTGTAGGGTGCTTCGACGGGGCCTTGACCGGCGTCAAAGGCCGAGACATTGCCCCTTCCAAGTGGACCATTGACCGTTGGACCGAACGGACCATTGGTCGGGCAATTCAACGTTCCCGACGGTGATCCCGCCGTGAAGGTACAATTTGTTGCGGTAAGCGTACTGCTAGGCGTGATTCCGCCATTCGAGCTTGCGACCCACAGAGTTGAGGCCGTATTGATCGGGTCGTTGCTCGGATTCAGACCAAAGAATGTCCAGTTCGGGATGAAGAAGACACCATAACCGGCTCGAATGACCGTTTTCTGGTCCCAGCTGTAAGCAAGCCCTAGACGCGGCATGAATTCCTTCTTCGACAGAGGAATGGCCGTCCGTCCGGGATTAACGCCGTTCCGAACAAGGAAGACGTCGCCCGGGCACGGGCTGCCCGGAACGCCACTTCCGGTAGCCGTATTCAAAATGCAGCCGGTAACTGAGCGGTTGGTTGCAGAAGGATCCCAATAGGTGGAAAAGTCATGACGGACGGAGAAAGCTCCTGGCAAATCGTAGCGCAGACCGTAAGTGAGTGTCAGCTTTCTGGTGACTCTCCAGGTATCTCCAAAGTAAAAACCCCGATAGGTTTCTTTTTGCGCCACCAACCCCGGCACCTGCGCTTCACCGAAGTTGTGGTTGAACACGCTCGACTGGTTCAGACCGTAGCCCAGCAGGAAATCGGCAAAGGAAATGCCGCCCGTGCCACCCGAAACGGCATTGCTGTTCGTCCAGCTGCCGTTAAATGCAAAAGCGCCGCTGGCGATATTGGTCTGGGCATAGTTGTCGTACGTTTCTATGAGTTGCCCGCCAAACGCCCAAGTGTGACGCCCCTTGATCCAGGTTAGGTTCGGCTGGACAGCAAATTGCGTATCGTGGTCGGTAATGAAGCTTTGCCCTTGCGAACAAGTAACCGCTGGATCCTGCGGCGTGAAGCAGGGCGTGAACGGCGAGCGGCCAGCAGCGGGAATCAAGGCATTGTAAGACGCCGGCCAACCATATTGAGTCAGATCAAAACTCGAATTGATCGGCGAGCGCAGGTAGTGGAATCGGCTGCCGCTAAGGTTGATGTTCAGAATGACGTCAGGACGGATTGTATAGCTGTAGCCTATCGAGGCCGCATTGGTCTGATAGGTTTCCGCACAGCGATCAGCACACAATCCAGTCTTGAAAGGATCTGTCGGCAGATCCAGTAAATTGAAGAAGTTGTAGCGCACAAAAATATGTTGGCTAGAAGATAAGTTTTGGTCCACACGACCGACATATTGATTAGTATTTCCGCCCGCGGCTGCTGCCGAAGTGAAATTGTTTTGTTCGGCGCTGTTAGTAGGCATTGGAATGAAGTTTAGCTCTACCAACGCGGCAGGGTTGATCGTCGGAATGGTGTTGTTCGCAAACTGTGAGCGATTGCAGGCAGCCACGTTGGTTGCCGAACAAGCAGCGCTAATGCTCAGTGGATCGAAAATCGGAATATCCGCCGGAAACACACCACTTCTCTCCGAAACAGTGGGAACCGTGGTCGTAAATGGCGCCGTAGCCCGTTGCCGATACCCGTCATACGCGAAGAAGAAGAAAGTCTTGTCTTTAATAACCGGGCCGCCGATTGTGCCACCGTATTGATTCTGTACATACGGCGGATTGGAGCTCAAGAAAAATGGCTTCGCGTTAAGAACTTTGTTCCGGAAATATTCGTACGCTTCGCCGTGATACTGGTTCGATCCGCTTTTGGTACTCAAGTTAACGACGCCGCCGGCAAACTTGCCCCATTCCGCACCCAGATTGTTATACTGCACTTTAAATTCCGAGATTGAGTCCTGGTCGGGAATCAGGATCGGTAAGTTGATGTAACCAATGTTTACCGGCTGGCCGTCGATGTATTCCGCACTTTCATTCCCGAACGAACCACCTACCTGATAATTGCCCCAGCTGAATGGATTCTGACCAACCTGCGATCCGCCCGAACCGCCCTGCGCAATGGCAGCGGGAGAAAGGGTGATGAGATTGAATACGTTGCGGCCATTCAGAGGAATCTCGTTGGTCTTGCGTTCGTCAATAACTTGACCGAGCGAAGCAGAGTCCGGCTGTAACAACGGCGTCTCGCTTGTTACTTCAACCGTTTGATTGACATCACCCACCTGCAGAGTCAGGTTAATGCTGGAAGTCTGCTGCACTTGTACTATCACCTCCGGCTGAGAAGTGCGCTTGAAGCCAGACTTCTCCGCATCTACCCGATAGCTGCCCGGCGGAAGATTTACGAAGGAATACAGACCGTCGGCACTGGTCTGTTGAACTCGTTTCTCTCCCGTAGCGTTATTGGTCACGGTGACCTGAGCTTCTGAAACGGCCGAGCCGCTGGAATCGGAAACGGTACCGGTGATGGAACCGTAAGTGGTCTGGGCTGTGAGCCGCGGGGCGACCAAGGTCGCCAGGGACAAACACAGCGCGAGTTGCCATAACGCGGCTACAACCAAGTTTAGTTTTTTCATCTGTACCCCCTGCAGGATTCGCCGGGCTTTGCAGCGACGGCGAGACAGACAACTCCCCTCGGGCTCCGGCAGCCGGAACCCGCAGCTTTCACACAGTTCCCTCGACGATTTACTGGTCTGACTATGAGTACGAGGTGAAGCGCGATTTTGTACCACACTAGATTTGCGGAATCAGAGAACGGAAAAATCAAGATGCGGAAAAGTGGCGAGCACTGTTCGCTATGCTCGGCGGAGTTTACGGATGATTTACTTCTTTGCGCAGCAAGGCGTACAAGAACGGCTTGCTGGTCGGCTTGTGGCTGCCGCCACGCGGTTCGATCGTGACGAACACGGCATCGATTTCGGCCAGCTGCTTGGGATCGTCAAAGCGCAACACCCAGCGGCGGTTGGATTCGTTGTCCATGTAGAGTATTCCCAGGTTCATCGGCAACGGTTGTTCGCCCTGAGGCCCTTCGCGTTGTCCCCAGACCTGAAAAGTGCTGGCGTTCACGACGCCCGGTTCGCGATCGAGATCGAAAGCATAGAAAATGAGCGACTTGCCTTGTGTGTAGAAGACGCGGCCAAACGGTTTCTTGGTGCGGCTGCTGCCGTCAACGTCGAAAACGTCTGCGATATAGAGCTTTCGCGCGCCCATAAGCTCGCGGATATCGCGGTCGGAGGTGAGATATTGCTCGGCGTCCTTAAGGCGGCGCTCTTGATCGCGGTTGGTCGCCGAGAGATCGGCGATTTTCGATTCGAGCGCCGAGGCTTGCTGCAAATTCTTGTCACGTTCGGAACGGAGACTCGCAAGCTCGGTCTTGTCGTTTTCGTACGCCTGAGTGACTGACTGGAGCTGGGCGCTTAATTCCGCACGCTGCTGCATGAAAAACTGCAGTTGCGCGGCAGACTGGCGGTTTGCCGCGGCGACCTCGCTTGAACGGGCTTCTACGGCGTGCAGCGCCGATTGCAGTTTGTCAATTTCGTGCTGCTTCGCGGAACTTTCCAGCTGCAATTCAGAAAGCTTCTTGGTCTGCGCTGCCGAAAGTTCGCCGGCTGCGTTCTTTTCCCGCACCAACTGCTGCAACCGCCCGTCGGCGATGTTTGGAGCGGTTTTCAGTTCGGCCTCAGTCTGCGCCTGCTTGCGAAGGCCAAGTCGATACGCGCCGGAAGCTACAGCGACGATTAAGCCCGCCGCAAGCGCCATCTTCACAAATTGATTGGTGGCGATGTGTTGCAAGAGGTTGGGAGCAATCGAGGCTGGCGTATTCTTCCGGTGCCGCAGCAACCGCTGATCATCGGCGACGCGCGCCAACAGGCGCTCGCGAACGTTCGCGCCGCCCCAGGCGGCTTCTTCGAATCGGTCGGCGCAAGCGTCAGCGAGGGAGCTCATCCCTCTAGTAGTCAGGATGCGGTACTGCAGAAAAATCTCGCGGCATTCTTCGCAGCCTTCGAGGTGCGCGCGCAGTTCGGAGTGTTCAGCCGGAGCGAGGCTTCCCGCGGCCGCCAGGGCACAACGCTTCTTGAAAATATCGTGCTCGTCTGAGCCACCCGGAATCTTTAGCATCTTTTCGTTTCCCGAAGCTTCTGCACGAACGCGCTCTTACGCAGCCGTTCCAAACCGCGATAAAAATGGTGCCTGGTGTTTCCTAGGGGCTCGCTCAGCCTTTCGCTGATTTCCCGCAAGTCTAAACCTTCGAAGTAAAACAACTCCAGAGTGACGCGCTGCACGCCCGGCAATTCCTGAAACGCTTTCCGCAGTTGGGCGCGATTCAGCCTGGAACCGATCTCGCGGTCCAGGTCCGTTCCTCCCAATAATGTATCGTCGAGAGACGTCAGGTCTGTACCAAGATAAAATCCTCGGCGAGCCAGATGTTCTTTTCTGTCTAACGCCCGATGCAGCGCGACCTGGAGGATCCAATTCTTGACGCTGCCCTTGGCCTGGTCAAAAAGCAGACACTTTTTATATACATGAAAGAACGCCTCTTGAACGACATCCTCTGCTTCACCGGTATCGCGCACCACTCCGCGGGCAATCCGGAACACCAGGCGTGCGTAGCGGTCAAAAAGAATTTCCAGGGCGCTGGTATCGTTGGATTGCAAGCTGGCCATGGCATCTTCATCGGAAAGAATCCGCGTTTTTGGGCCTTGCACAGGGCTAGCCGCGCAATCCCGGACAGGGTCCCACACGGTCGGAAATGTAAGTGCACGACGTGGCGGCATAGAACTCATGCGTAGATCCCAGTTGAACGGATGAGGCGCGACACCCCTGAGCGAACATCCGTGGCGTCGGCGGCTTCCCCGGCGAAGCTCCGACGCTTTGAAGAACATACACCAGGCAAATGGAAGTGAGAAGATTTTTCGATGTGAATGAGCGTTTTATTTGTTGGGCGAAATAAGGCTGCACAGGGTTGGTACAGATCCGCATCCGGCCCCGTATTTATCTAAATAGGGGGCGACTTGTCGAGCCTTGAGCTAGAACAAGAACTTCAGCGCAAACTGAACTAATCGTGGATTGGTCCCAGGGGCGGTTGCCGTTACCACGCCAAAATTCGGATTATTGGCGGAACAGCACACGGTATTGGGGGCGGCGAACTGAGTCCGGTTAAACAGGTTGAAGAACTCGGTGCGGAACTCAAGGCCGTAGCGTTCGTTACCCGCGAATCTTGTTCGCTTGAAGAGCGCAAAATCGAAATTGGCGATTCCCGCAGCACGCAGGCGCGGGTCTACGCGGGGCTCATTGCCAAATTGAAAATCGGCCGGCGCGCTGAAGCATGCAGCGTTGAACCATCCGGCGGGCCCGGAACTTGAACTTGTGGAAACATTCGGATCGCAGCCTGGAACAACGTTGGGCCGCGAACCTCCGCCGAAAAGCGTGGTTCCATTCACTTGACCGTTCGTAAAAACCAGTGGAAAGCCTCGCTGGAAAATAGTCACACCGTCAATTCCCCATCCACCGATAACCTTGTCCGTGATTCCCTCGGCGGCGGCAAAATATTTCTTTCCCTTGCCGAAAGGCAGATCCAACACGTAGCTAACAACCAGGCGCTGCGGAACATCCTGCGAGGACAAAGAGCGTTCTCCGCGGAGATTATTATTGTCTTGAATACCGCCTACCCCGGGTTCCAACCATGCCGTTAACGTGTCTGTATCGCTGATCAGCTTGGCGTCGGTATAGGCGACCAACAACGAACCGGCATCGGCAAAACGTCTTTGCACCGTGAGCTGAAACGAATGATAGATGCTGTCGAAAGATCCCTGTCCAGCAAGCTCCACGCCCGTGTATTGCGGATAGGGACGAAGCAGCTGGCCGACCGTCGTAGTGGGGCCAGTCAGCGCCAATGCCTGCCCGTTGATAAAAAAAGGATTTGGCACGGATTGCACAAGCGAAACGTTCTGGCGAGGATTCGGGAGCGAGGGGTTGACCTGAGCGGCGGCCTGCGCCAGCAAGGCGTCGGAAATTTGATTGATCTGCTGAGAATATTGTGGCAGGTGAGTGCCCTTCGAACCGACATAGGCGGCGGAGACGAAAAAGCCCGCAGGCAAATCACGCTCCAGATCGAGATTCCATTGCTGAATGTATCCTTCCGGGTGGTTGCCGGGATCGGCTTCGGTGATGGACTGCACAACTTGCGTCAGGAATTGTTGCGTTCCCGCAGTGCCCAAACTCAGCCCAGGAGGCGGCGAGATTCCGGCGGGAAATGGCAGCGCAATCGTGTTCACTGGATGAGTTCCGTCCACGGTGCCAACGTAGGTCGTGGCGCTGCCGTTCACCATGTCATTCAGCGGGTTCAAGCTGAAGGCCGCATAATTGGGGATCCAGAACATGCCGTACCCGCTGCGCAGAACTGTTTTTGCGTTGATGCTGTACGCGAAACCGACGCGCGGAGAGAATTCATGCTTTTCGAGCGGCAAATTGTTCCTGTGATGGGAGTTCGCAAGAAATACGTCTCCGCTGATCGGCGGCGAGCCGGCGGGCAGAAATTGCGTAAGGTAACTGGCCGCCTTCGGATCGAAATAAGACAGCCGGTTGAACCGCTCCGACCACGGCCCCTGAAGTTCGTAGCGGAGGCCCAGGTTCAACGTGAGATTATTTGCCGCGTGCCAGGAATCGTCGAAATACAAAGCTTTGTAGATCTGCTGGCCCGCGGTGAATGCGGGCACCACCGCCTGCGCAAAAAAATGGTTTTCAAAATTGTTGAAATTATCGGCATATCCGAGCAGGAAGTCAGCAAACGAAGAACCAGTTCCGGAAACTCCGGGTAGAGACGTGAAGCACGCCTGCCCGGAAACGCAGAAGTCAAACGATCCACTGGCGATATTGGATTGCGCATAGTTGTCACGCCCTACCTCGAACTGCAAGCCCAGATGGTATTGATGCCGCCCGCGCAAAATCGCCAGGCTAGGAGAGATGTAATACTGCGTGTTGCGATCCTCGATGAAACTTTGCCCCTGCGTGCACATAATGTTGTCTGCGAAATTGGCAACGCAAGGCGTCGGAGGTGTGCGCATCTCCGCCGGCACCACGTCGTTGTAAGCCGCAGGCCAACCGATGGAAGTCAAGTCAAAGCCGGAATTTTTCGGATTGCGGTTATAGCTGAAGCGGCTAAGGCTGACGTTGAACCCAAACACGGTGGTGGGAGTAATGTCGTGCGTGTAACTCGCAGCCGCTGCGGTGCTGTGATAGTCCTCAAAGCAGCGGTCGGCGCACAAGCCGGTTCCCAACGGATCCACCGGCAAATCCAAAACGTTCCAATAACTAAATCGCAGGAATAGCCTTTGCTTATTCGTAATGTTGTGATCGATTCGCGCTACCAGCTGATTGTGGTTTCCTCCGGTGGCCGCGGCGGTGGTGAAATTGTTGGTGCTGGCGTTTGGATTGTTAGGATCGGGCCAGAGATTCAGAAGCTTTACAGACGTTGCGTTAATCCGGTCGGCGGGGAGAAGGTTATTTGCGAATGGTGTAGGAGTGGCATTGCTGCCCGGGCACGTTCCCTGGACATTTACCGTTCCTCCACAGGGATCATAAATCTGGTCAATCACCACCGGCTTCCCACTGGCGTCCACGCCCCTGTCGTTGCAAACGCCGGCGGTGAATCCGGATTTGCAGATTTCCGAAAAATTGCCTGCCCGTTCTAGCGCGTCAGGAACGGTTGCTGTGAATGGTTCTCGAGTGCGCAACCGGAAGCCTTCACCGCTTAAGAACCAGAACGTTTTATTACGTCGGCCCAATCTCGAAATGTTTAGGGGTCCGCCGGCGTTCGCGCCGAACTGGTTTTGTACCCACGGAGGTCTCGCCCTGCCAACCGAATTGAGAAAGAAATCATTCGCGTTGAAAATCTTGTTCCGCAGATATTCGTATGCTTCCCCGTGCAGCGAACTTGTGCCCGCTTTCGTGCTGAGATTGGTGACACCACCGGAAAATTTGCCCCATTCGGGGCCAAGATTGCTGGTTTGCACTTTGAATTCCTGGATGGAGTCCTGCGTCGGAATCAGAATCGCCAAATTGATGTAGCCGATGTTCAACGGCTGGCCGTCGAGATACTCTGCGCTCTCGTTGCCGAACGAGCCGTTTACCTGGTAATTGCCCCAGCCAAATGGATTCACACCCACGGGCGTGCCGGTAGAACTGCCTTGTGGAACAACAGACGCGGCAAGCTCAATCAAGTTAAAAACATTGCGACCATTGAGCGGCAGTTCATTGACCTTCCGTTGTTCGACCACCGTGCCGATCGCGGACGACTCAGTATCGAGCAACGGAGCGCCTCCGCGGACGGTCACGCTTTCCGAAGCCGAACCAAGCACCATCTCGAAATTGACTTCCACCGAGTCCTGCACATGCAGAATTAGATCCGCCTTGATCACCACCTTGAATCCAAGCTTTTCCACCTCGATGCGATAAGTTCCGGGAGGAAGATTCGTCACGTAGTAACTGCCAGTTTGATTTGTGATGGTTTCATAACGAATGCGCGTGCCGGTATTGATGACAATCACTTTTGCGTCGGGAACCACGGCTTTACTCGAGTCGGTTATGCGGCCAGTAAGCGACGCGTTCGTCGACTGCGCGCGAACTGCCGCGACAAAGGACAAAAGCATCCCGATGAGGACAAGAACAGTTCGCAGAGCTGCTCGCCAAGATGATCTTGCAGTGTGCAGGGGAAAAACGAAATCCAAGATCATCGTATCCTTCCTGCCGCCTTAATCGATTCCCTGCTTGCCGCCCTAATACATATATCAGGGCTGTCAAGCAGGCATCTCTTCGGCCTGACCAGGTCGCGTTTGCCTTGGATTGCCAGAACCGGAAAAGTGGAGTCTACCGTTTGCTTGCTGTCGCAGAAATGCCGTGCGCGAAGACATGGGGCAGAGCAATAAGAAAAATGGCGAAACCTAACCAAATTAGGACACCACCCGACGCCGGGCTTTATTTTGTTTTTGGCGGCGTAAGCAAAAAGTGGAGGTGCCTATCGAGAGGGAAAGTAGGACAGCGAAGAGTTGGCGGAAGAGCGCGATCATTGGGCTTGAAGCTTAGCGCGGAATTTCAAACTACAAAAATTCAAGATGAAGAGCGTCCCAGCATTGCAAAAACCAAACTCGCAAGGGAAAGCCACCCGCCTGGATACCCGGCTAACATTCGTCAATTGTCCGCCGAGCCTTTTCGCGGAGATCAGCGAATACAATTAGTTCAGCCGTAGACCTTGCGGCGTCAATCCTGCCAGCCCTGCAGAACGCTGCAACTACATTGAGTAGAACGCCCGCAGCCTCAGGTCCATCCGTCCCCTGCCGATTCTGACCTTCCTTCGCTAACTGTACAACCAGGCTCCAAGTATCAAACGCCTCATTGTGTAGAGCAGCGGCCTCAAGAGATTCGGCGATTTCTGAAAGCGCTTGCGCTCGCTGTGTCGGGAAACGGTGTATTAGTGCGGCCTCACGCGCTTCTAGAAACAGGCGCAAGGCCCGGTCCCCTTGTTTTTTCTCCGCCTCGATTGCAGCAATACGCCGGAGAAATTCAGCCTTTTCGGTGCCCACAACTAATCTGGCAAGGTCCTCTGCTCGATCGAAATCGCCGAGCACAGCCACCTTGATACTTATTTCTCCAAACATATGGGACCTGTAATCCAGATCCTCTATGCAAGGTGCGAATGCGATAAGCGCATTCACCACCGCGCCACGCTCGAGAGCGCCGACATCTTGTAGCACGGAAATCAGATTGCTAATCTGCTCGAACACTGCAGGTTCCTTCCTCGTAGACAGATATCATCTTAGCGTTGGTTGGCAGAATTCTTGGCATGTGCTGAGAGCCGCTTTCTGATGGCTTCCTGTTCATCCTTAGTTGGCTCATAGCTCTTGGCAATAAGAGACCAGTGACCCGGTTTCTGCGTGGGCGAGTAGACAACTCCCAGTCCGAGGTCGGCGAGATCAGGATCGATAATCGCGCCCTTTGTGGCGCACACGGTCTTCGGAGGGTCGAATGTAGCCGTGAAGCTTATCGCAAATCGTTTGTCTCGCACCGGCTGCTCCAGTAGAGAGACCTCGCTCGTAATAAACGGGCAACTTCCGGCCGTGAAACCGAACGCCCCGGGGTTGGTCCCATCTGCGTCGCGGAAGAGCATGATCTCCTCTCGCCTCCCACTGTCGCCAGGAGGAGACGGGCGCTGCGGCGGGTTATTGTCGCCCTCAGCCGCGAGTGCGATTCCAGTAGTCACCGCTGCTGCGAACTTCGCTAGATTAAGAATTTTTTGACCAGCCTGGAGCGTCTGCAACTGCTGTAGGTCCTCCTCGGCGCTCTCGCCCGCAACTTCCTCCACTTCCAGTAGCGTTGCATTGCCGGATGGCTCAGAACCGAGCACCGGTTCGGCCTGAGCGTACAAGTATTTGTGAAGGGATAGCGGTGAACCAAAGTCGCCTTCAAACGAATCCATCGACCAGAAGCGTCCGGTGGAGGTGTTGAGGTAGCGGGTATTCCTTGTTGGGACCATTCGGCGAGTAGTTCTCCTGCAAGACCTGCGAATATCCCGTTGGATTGATGTAGCTGGTGGCAAACGTAACGGTCGTACCGTTCACCGTTTTGCCGTCGCCATCGTACGTGTACGTGATTCCGTTCGCCGAAATCAGACGATTCTCGAAGTCGTACTGTACCCAACTGGTCGTCCCCGCCGCATCGCTCATCGTGGAACGCTGCCCGTACCGGTCGTAGCTGAACGTCACCGCCGCCGCGCCGATATGGTTGAACACAAAATACGGATCCGCGTTCTTCGTCAGCAGGCGGTTCCCCGCATCGTAGCTGTAGCTCGTCGTCCGGCCATTGAAGTCCGTTCGCGTGGCCACGTTTCCATTCGGGTCGTAGGTGTAGCTCTCCGTTTGTCCCAGCGGCAGCTTGCGCTGAAGCCGCCGGCCCCGCTGATCGTACGAATAGCTCGTCGCGTGACCATTCGCGTCGGTCTGCGTAATGCGATTGCCCACTTCGTCTTATCCGTACTGCATGTTTTTGCCGTTCGCGTCCGTGCGTGACGTGACGCGGCCAAGAGCGTCATAAGCCGTCGATTCGAACTTAATGTCCGGATAAGTGACCTGGGTGCGCCGGTTAGCGGAATCGTAAGGAAAAAAGCATTCCAAACAACTAGGAACCGACCAGTTCCGGGAAAGAGTGTCGCTTATTGTAGTGAAGCCACGTAAGAAGTCAAGAACCTATAAGTACAAGAATTGACTGTCTTATACCCAAACATTGGGTTTTCTTTATTCCGGCCGGGACACATGCGAACCAGTGACTTAGAGGAGGCGCAAATTCATCCCGGCCGACCGGTAAGGAAGATTCACGCCCGTTTGACATCGGAGGAGAAGAGGATGTGGTTTTATTCCTCGCGGAGGACTTGCATGGGTTCTACGCGGGAGGCGCGAAGAGAGGGGAGGAGAGAGGCGGCTGCGGCAACGATGAGGACGACCACGATGACGGCCGCGAGCGTGGGAAAGTCGGTGGGGGAGACACCGTAGAGAAGGCCGGCGAGGAGGCGAGTAGAGGCAACTGCCAGGGCAAAGCCGGCGAGGCAGCCCGCAAGGCAGACGGCCAATCCCTGCCAGAGAAATCGTTTAACGATTTGGCCGCGTAGGGCGCCGAGTGCGAGACGCAGGCCCACCTCACGCTGGCGCAAGTTAACGTTGTAGCTAAGCGTGCCGTAAAGGCCGATGCAGGCGAGTGAGAGCGCCGTCGCTGCAAAGAAAGATAGCAGCACGGTGTGCAGGAGGTTTTCCGCCAGCGCATCTGAGTAGTGTTGTTCGAGCGGAGCAAAATCATACGCGGAGCGCATTGGCTCGACATCGCGAAGCTGACGGCGAATCGTTTCAGTCATGGTCATGGGGTTGTTGCGGGTGCGCACCAGGAAGTAGGTGCCTGGTTCGGCGAGAGGAGCACACCAATAGGCCGTGGGAAAGGGCGGGTGGTCGAGGCCAGACTCGCGGGCGTCGCCAGAGATGCCGCGAATTTCGGCTGCGCCGGAATATCCCAAACCCACGGGTTGTAGGTGATGGCCAATCACGGAGGCCCCATTAAAGTAAACGTCTGCGAAAGCGCGATTCACCACAACTGAAGCAGGGCCTCCGGTTTCGCGGCAAAATTCACCGGCCAGCAAAGGGATTCGCATGGTCTGGAAATAACTGGCGGAGACAAAACGATTCTCGGCGACGATTTTAGGCTCCGTTTCAGCGCGCCCTTCAAGCAGCTTGACTTCGGTCTGGTATCGGAAAGGTACTCCGGGGACGCCCACAGAGATGGCGGCAGATTCGACGCCCGGCGTGGCACGTAGTGTTTCGAGGATACGGTCAGTGAACTGGCGAAGTTTTTTCAAGTCACCGGTTTCCCCATAGTTCATGCTGAGTTGGAAGGTGAGAATGTGGCTGGAATCGATGCCGCGTGAGACGCGGCCAAGTTCTTGAAAGGTGCGGAGAAGCAGGCCAGCACCGGCCAGCAGCGTGACCGCCAGAGCTACCTGGACGCCCACCAGGAGCCATTGCACTGGATTTCGTCCGGACACCTGTGATCGGCTGGTCTGCGCAAGCGAGCCAGCCAGGCTGCTGCGGGTGCCACGAATGGCGGGAAATAGTCCGCAAACAAAAGTTACAACAACGGAGCAGGAGAGTGAGTAGAGAACAATGCGCGCGTCGAGGTGAATCTCTTCGACGCGCGGGAGTTGCGCGGCGAGAGCGCGAAAAAGGCCGGATGCCCCGGCAGCGACTGCGAGACCAAGGACCGACCCTATCAGGGCGAGAAGAAACGTTTCCGTGAGCAATTGTGCGATGAGCGCACTGCGGGAAGCTCCCAAAGAGCAGCGAACAGAGATTTCGTGCTGACGCTGGGCTGCGCGAGACAAGAGGAGCGCAACAATATTCGTGCAGGCGATCAGCAAAAGCAGAGAGACGGAGCCGAAGAGCAGCCAGAGAGACCGGCGTGAATCCCCGATAGTAATTTTCTTGAGTGGCTGAATGCCAACGGAGAGACGCCCGTCGCTTTTCGGAAATTGTTGCCCCAACTGGCCTTGCACCGTAGCCAGATTGGCGCGGGCTTGCTCCACCATAACGCCGGGCTTAAGACGCCCAATGACCGTAAGCCAGTTGTTTTCCCGGGGTTCGCCGTATGAAATGCCCGCGGGGATGGGGCACCACAAATCCGCCTCACGATTTGGAAACAGGAAAGAGGGTGGCATTACGCCCACAATGGGGTAGGCCTGCCCATCCAGTCGCAGGTTTTTCCCGATGACGTGTGGATCAGCGTTGAACCGGCGGCGCCAAAAACGGTCGCTAATAAGGACCGCGTTCGGTCCGTTGAGGGCCTCCTCCTCCGGCGTAAATTCCCGGCCCGGTGCGGGCAGCATGCCCCAGACTTGAAAAAAGCGCGGAGAAACCCAAGCGCGAGTCACTTTCTCCGGCAGAGGGCCGGTCGATTCGGAGACGTCCTCGGTGTAGTAGCCGGTGAGCGCTTGAAACGTGGAATTGAGACGATTCCAGTCCTCGAGACGGGCTGGAGCAACCAGGTTGAAAGGCCTGGGATTTTTCGGGTCGTATTGGTCGACGCGTACCAGTTGACCGGCTTGTGGGAAAGATAGCGGCTTCAAGAGGATGGCGTCGATGGCGGAAAAAACAGCACTGTTGGCGCCAATCGCTAAAGCGAGAGTCAAGATGACGGTTAAGGAGAAAGTGGGAGATTTACGGATGAAGCGGAAGGCGGATTTGAGATTGGCGAGAGTGGCGTCCATGAGGCGGACGCGGTAGACGTCGCGGACTTGTTCCTTGAGATTTTCGTGGCCGCCGAAATCAAGCATAGCGCGCCGATGGGCTTCTTCGGGCGACATGCCTGCCGCGATGTATGCCTCGGTGAGCTCGTCAGTGTGGAAGCGAAGCTCGGAGTTCATTTGCTCATCGGACGCGCGCTTGGGAAGAAGGGATTTCCACCAGGGCATGACAGACTCTCATTCCGCGGTTTGCAGAATGTTGACGACCGCTCCTGCCAGCCGCTTCCAGTTCGATTCTTCGCTCGCCAGTTGTTTGCGGCCCTTCGCCGACAACTTGTAGAACTTGGCCTGCCGACCCTTTTCGGACTCGCCCCACTCAGCGGCAAGCCATCCTCGTTTTTCCAGGCGGTGCAAAGCGGGGTAGAGCGAGCCTTGCTGCACCTGAAGAACTTCTTGTGATATTTGCCGGATACGGAGGGAGATACCGTAGCCATGCACGGGGCCCAGAGCGACGATTTTCAGGATGAGCATGTCCAGCGTTCCTTGCAGCAGGTCAGATTTTTCGATGGGCATCGCTTCTCCTAGACAATCGGCATATTAAAACGGGGAATAGGTAGAATGTCAAGGAGAGAAGAAGCTGGCCAGGAACCTTGGCCGCTGCCCGAAGGTCGGGGCGAACCGGGAGTTGAAAAAGTCCTCTTTGGAGAGCGCTAATCCATCGACGCAGTTTCCCGAACGTGTCTTCCCCGCCTTCTCCCGGTTGACCAAAGCGGAGAGAGAATGCTGACCTTTTGATAGTCGAACTGGAGTCCCTGCCTGCCTTTCCTTGCTAAATGAAACGAATTCCATTCGAAGCGCACTATTTGCCAAAGGGGTCAATCATGGCGACTGCTACTCTTACTTCCTTTCTAGCAATTCGCCTCTCATACGTCCGAAGCGATCCGAGCTGAGACCGTCTCCTTCTACGACGCTCGATGCGTCGAAGGCTTTGATCGCATAGATCGAACGCTAGTCTCGGCGCCCGTAAGGCCGTAGGCGTTCGCGTACCCGCGATTGAAATCTGGTGACCCGATAGGGAGGACCCATGAGCGATACAGCGGCGGCAGGCAACAGAACACCTCACGATGGAAAAGCCACGGCTGGGTCTATCGGTCTTCGCTTTACAGAGACGATGCGCGGCTATCTCTCAACCGAGGTTCAGGACGATTACCTTCGCGCGGCGGAAAAGGCCGAGCAAGATGCTTCTCGCTGCGAGTTTACGCTCACGGTCACATCCTCGAACCTTGACGCGATGCTCGCGGACTCAAACCACACGGCTGAACTTTCCGGCACGGTGACCGCACCCGCGTTGAGTCCACAACCAATGACGGTTTTGCGCGGGGAATTTCACCTCTTTGTACCTAATCCCGAGCAAGTAGAGACCCGCCTGATGCGCTACCGCATGTTGCTTGCGGGCATGGGCGGCGAGAAATTTGTTTTTGACGGATTCAAAGTCATTCGAGACGACGGTGTATTCAACATCTGGCATGACACGACCACACTCTTTATCACGGTATTTCGCGGCGAGATGCCTGATTCTCGCGTCGCCGGTAAGGGAATCCTCCACATCCTCCCGAAAGACTTCCTTCACCAGCTAACCACCATCGAGGCAACGAACGCTCCGAATGAGTCTGCGCGCATCAAGGCGGAAGCGCAGTTTGGCCGGTTCTTTGCTGGAGTGCTGTTCGACGTATACGGCGGCGTCTTCGCGAAGCGCACCATTTTCAATCCCGATTCCCCTCCCCGGAAAAAGCGCTCTCTGCGTGTATCCGCGCCTGAGGTGCATTTCTTCAAAACGGGCGATGGTGTGCAACTACGTCTGACTCGCTACTTGGGCGGCCGCAAAGGACCAGTGGTCCTGCTTCACGGGCTCGGCGTGTCCAGCTCGATTTTTTCCATCGATACCATCGAAACGAACTTGCTCGAATACCTCTTTCAGAATGGGTATGACGTATGGCTCCTGGACTTTCGCGCTAGCATCGACTTGCCTTACTCCGCAACTCAATTTACCGCAGATGATGTCGCGACCGAGGACTACCCCGCTGCGATCTCCGAAGTGCGTAAACTCACAAACACTCCAAGCGTGCAGGTCGTGGCGCACTGTTACGGGGCGACCACATTCTCGATGGCTCTTTGCGCTGGATTACAGGGTGTGCGATCCGCTGTGATATCTCAGATCTCGACACATATTGTGACTCCCACTGTGAATCGGATTCGAACTGGCTTACACCTGCCTGAATTCCTCGACAAGCTTGGCGTCAGTGCACTGAACGCCTACGTGGATACGCATGAAGACTGGCTCAATCTTCTTTACGACCGGGCTCTCGACCTCTACCCCGTTGGTGAGAGCTGCCAGAATCCAGTGTGCCACCGGATTAAGTTCATGTATGCGCCCCTTTATCGACACGAGCAATTGAACGAAGCGACCCACGAAGCGTTGCATGAGATGTTTGGCATCGCCAATATGCGCGCTTTCGAGGGCCTAGCGCTCATGACACGAAAGGGCCACATCGTCGCGGCCGACGGAGTCGAAGCCTATGTGCCCCACATGGGCCGCATGGCTATCCCGATACTGTTCATTCACGGCGAACACAACGAATGCTTCCTGCCAGCGAGTACCGAAATCACGTACGACCTGTTGCGCAAAGAGAATAACCCGCGTCTCTATTCACGTTCGGTAATCCCGGGCTATGGACACATCGATTGTATTTTCGGCAAGAATGCCGTGACTGACGTTTATCCATTCATCCTCAAACATTTGGAAGCCACGAACGAGTGAGGCGAACATCCGCCGGGAGAAGCCTTATGGACTTTGACGTCATTGTGATCGGAAGCGGTTTTGGAGGCGCGATCACGGCGTGCAGGCTCGCCGAGAACGGCTACAAAAAGATTCTCATTCTCGAACGAGGGCGCCGGTGGGATAAGACCACCTACCCTCGCGGCCCCGAAGACCCTTGGGTTTGGAATCACGAGCATCCTGAATCGGAGAACGGCTGGCTCGATCTGCGCGTCTTCGAACATATGTCGGTGGCTCAGGGAGCGGGTGTGGGTGGCGGTTCCCTGATTTATGCCAATATCTCCTGCGAACCCCACCCCGCTATTTTTCAAAAAAGTTGGCCGAAGGAAATCACGTATCAGGAACTCAAACCACACTACGACGTAGTTGCCAAGTTCATGAATGTCAAATCGGTTCCGGCCGGCCAATGGCCGGTCCGGACGCAATTGATGAAAGAAGCCGGTGAAGCAATTAACCAAGCCGGCCGTTTCAAGCAGCTTGAACTCGCGGTCACGTTTGATCCTTCCTGGAAATACACCCAATCCGACCCACACAACTTCAACAAGTCCGTGCGATCCAAGAATGCTCAGGGAGTCGAACAGGGGACGTGCGTTCACTTGGGAAATTGCGACATCGGCTGCGACGTCGATGCCAAGAACACTCTCGATAAAAACTATATTCCCTGGGCGGAAAAGCACGGCGCTGAAGTCCGAGCACTGCACCTTGTGACCAACATCGAACCTGTCACTGACGGTTATCAGGTTTCCTTCGACCGTTTAATAAACGATAGCCGCCTACCGGGCAGCGCGACCGCTCGTATCGTCATCGTTGCCGCCGGTTCCCTCGGCTCAACCGAACTGCTTCTACGCTGCCGGGACTTGAAGCGTACCCTTCCAAAGATCAGCCGGTTCCTCGGACGCGATTGGAGCAGCAATGGCGATTTTCTTACGCCGGCACTGTACAAACATCGCGAGATATTCCCGTCCCGCGGGCCCACCATTACATCATCCATCGATTTTCTCGATCGCAGCCAGGACGGTGAGTCTTTTTGGATTGAAGACGGAGGCTTCCCCAATCTTTTCGTGGGATATTTGCAAGCCCGTGCCCGAAAGATTCATTTAGGCACGAAGGCGATGGCACTTCTCACCGCGCTGCACGGCATTTTATTGAGCGGCGATCCTTTGCAGCACTTTATGCCCTGGTTCGCGCAAGGCGTCGACGCAGCGAATGGAGTTCTCGAACTCAAGCGTCGCTGGTGGTACTTCGGTGCGCCCGAATTACGACTCGAGTGGGACGTGGATAAGTCACGACCCACGATCGAGGCGATTGTCAAAATGCATGAACGGCTCGCGCGGGCTACCGGTGGCATTCCCATGGTCCCGCCCACATGGAGTCTGGACCATTACCTGATCACGCCGCACGCCCTTGGCGGCTGCAACATGGGCGACACACCCGCAACCGGAGTCGTCAACCACATGGGCGAGGTGTTTGGTTACCGGAATCTTTTTGTTGCCGATGGCTCGATTATTCCGGAAGCGTTGGGTGTCAATCCTTCGCGGACCATCGGTGCGCTCGCTGAACGAATCGCGGCCTTGATTGCCAAGGATGGGCGGTGAGTCGCTATCGTCGAGGGAGCCAAGATTTTCTTGGACCTGCATGAACATGAACTGTTTGATCCAGGTTTGGATCGAACAACCACAAACAGTTGTGATCAAAGGATGATGATGGAGTAGGCAAACAAAGGAGCATGAGCGATGTCACCCCAACGTAGCGAAATGCAGACAGCGGCACCTGACGGCGATTCAAAGGGGCTTCGCCTGAAAAGACGAGCTCGTGACCTGTACAAATTGCCGCGTTCCGCTGCAGTGTCCCACCTGTATCTTGCCGCCGAGGCTGTCGCTCTACCCAATCATCCACCCACGTCCTTGTTTGCTCCCTCGGCGCTCTGGGCGTGGCTGAGAAATTATTTGGCCTATGTTTTTCACAAGAAACATGATTTTCCGCCCCACACCGCCTCTCCGAACAACGCCGTCTATGACCTCCTCGACGAAAATGGCACCGAAAGGGTTCGCATCGCCCTGGCGGGTGATTGGGGCACTGGAACCGAAGAATCCGAGCGCGTGGCCGGACAAATGCGAGAGTTTCAGCCCCACTTTACCCTTCACATTGGCGACGTCTATTACGTGGGAGATCCGCCGGAGGTAAACGAGAACTGTCTCGGCGTCAAAAACCCCAACAATAATTATGACCCGGTTCTCTGGCCACTTGGCTCGCGCGGCAGCTTTGCGATGAACGGCAACCACGAAATGTATGCCAATGGTGGAGGTTACTTCGAGGTGTTGCTTCCTGAGTTAGGCCTTTGTGAGGGCGGAAAGATGACCGGCCAGCAAACCAGTTTCTTTTGCCTGCAAAACAGTCGCTGGCGCATCATCGCGATCGACACTGGCTACAACTCCATCGGGTTGCCGATTTTGGGACAGATACCAATTCTCAATAAGATTCCCGGTGTTGGCGGCGACTGTGAACTCCGCCCTGAGCTACTCGATTGGCTGAAAACCGTGGTGCTCCAACAACCAGGGAAACGCGGCGTGATTCTCCTGTCTCATCATCAATACTACTCCGGCTTTGAAGACCAATTTCGCAAGCCGGCACAGCAGTTGTGGCAAGCCGGAATTACGGGTCCCGTACTTTGGTTCTGGGGGCATGAGCATCGTCTGGCCGGCTATGACCTGTTTGGCAGCGACGAGCTGAAAGCGTTCGGGCGTTGCGTGGGCCATGGCGGTATGCCCCTCTCGATTGGAGCACCGACCAAGGCTCCCATCCCGAAGTTTCATGACGAGCGAAAAGGAGCCACTGGCTTCGGCGTAAACGGGCATGCAAACTTGTCCTTTGACGGCCCAAAATTGACCGTCTCTTACGTCGATCTTGATGGTACGGAAATTCTCCGCGAGGCCTGGTCTGTAGATGATGCTGGGGCAATTCATTTCGGGTCACGCGAGAACTTCATTTCTGACCCCGACTTTCACGCTTGATACTTCGGAGGTAATTCCATGTCCATTACGACCGGTTTGCTTGAAACCCTTTTTCAGAACCGTTACAACTTCCTGGCCCCGGATTCAGGACCCCACAAACTGCCTTATACCTGCAGCTTCCACTGGTTCCATACACGCGATGGGCAACTGATCGGGGTCGATGTAGTGAGAAGCGACGACATGGGCCGGAGAGCTTTGCGCGTTTTTGCTGTCGGCGCGGGAGGTGAAATTGCTTCACTGATTCTCGAAGCTCCCTCCTCCGAATGGGCGCCGTTTGCAACCGATAGTCCCCCGGCGATGCCTCAGGACAAGCCTGTTCTCGGGCGTGGCGAAAACTGGTTAGCTGCGTCCGCTTCGGTCTCCGGCCAATCCATCAACAAGGTATCGTGCCTATTGGAATTCAAAGTCCTGGTTCCGGGAAAAGGAACAGGAGAAGCCGGCTTGCTGCTGGCTCACATGACTGCGATGGATTACTTAAGGATGGAGGTGTCGGGCTGGATCGAGCTTAACAGCAACCGGATTGCTCTCGATCGCGTCATCGGATACGCCTCCGTACACTTTGGGGACTTCCTTCCCAATTACGCAGGAATTGCGAGCTTACCTCCCCACAATCCCTCTGGCGCTGGAATTCTAGTGAACGTAACGGATTCCGATGACATCCGCCACGGCGCGGCGCTCATCGGTGATAAATCCATTGTGTATGGATACGGCTCGGATCCGATTCCTTCTTTGTTCCTGACCATCGGGAAGCTTGCGAAGGGAGTCATCCCGCTCGGGAACGCCCACCTCGAGTTGTCGAACGTGAAAGGTCTCCCACATTTCCTGTTGGACCGCCCCACAACCACTGCCGTGGCCACCGCGACTCATTTGACGCGTGGCGGTTCCGCAGTGGAAGTCGGCCAGGTGATACTCGATTTCCGTGGTGCGGAATACGCTCCCTTGATCACGGCTTAAGGTTCCTCGGCGTTACCGTGGAGCGAGGGCCGACGCGTCTGAATGACAAGGAGACTCGAAGAATGCCTTCCAAAAGAGTATTGCATCACGGATGACAGCGCCTGAGTAAAGCGCCCGTGCATATCGACCGAGCAGCAGGGCGTCATTTCTTTGCTTCTGACATCACTTGGCAAGCATCTTTCACAGAGTTGCCAAGGGAAATTGTCGAATTACTAAAAATTACGTCCCCGTCCTTGTTGAACACCGCGATCTTGTTGTGGTGTGTCAACAAGGCCTTTCCACCTTCGTGGTCCAACGTGATTACGAAATCCGCTTTGTCCAAACGGTTCGTCACAGTGATCTGTGGCATTTGCGAAGATGGGGCCGCTTGAGGCTTCCACCGGAAACGATTCGGGCCGCGCGCGGAATCAAGTCGCACCCAGTCTCAACCTGGTGTGACGGAGGAGATGCTTCTCGAGAATAATTCGCGGCGTAACTAAAAGAAGTGTTCAACCTGGAAACCCGGACTATTGAAGCTCAAGGTACTCGGATTTGGCCGCGATGAAGATGGGGATGTCCGGGTCGGCGTCTTTCCAGAGCGTGAGGAATTCTTTGTAGTCCGCAACCGCTCGTACGCGTGCGGCGTCGGCATCTGCCCCCTGCGCAACCCTTGCTTCTAAAGCATTCGCACGAGCCTTGCCCAAGCGCGCCAACGCTCCTGTCCAGCAGTTCCAGACGATCCCGCTGTGGTCGAGAATCTTCTGAAACTCAGCAGTCGCGTTCCGGCCATGCCCCGCTGCTAGATACGCTTGGCCACGGAAGTAAGTTGGATACAGACAAGAACCGGAGGCATTGGCGGCAAAGGTAACGACTCCGAATTCGAGAGGCGGGAGGGCAACCTCCAAGGTTTTCACAGCCCCATCTGGGTTTTTGTGGTTCAGTTCCAATTGGGCCCGAATCGCCGGCAGCCAAAGGGACTGTGTCTGAGTGTCGAGCGGGTAGCGTCTTCCCAAGTCCTGAGCCAAGGATTCTGCTCGCGCTGTATCGCCTGCCAATGCGAATGCCAGTGCCGTTTCGACTTCAACGCCCTCACTGGTCGGAGCGAGTTTCAGGGCCTGCGTCGCCGTGCGGCGGGCTGCCGGGGCGATGCCGTAAGCGGCCTGGCGTTGCGCGGCGACCGCTTCCCAGATTGCTCCCGTTTCCCTCCTATCGGCCTTAATGGCGGAATCAACAGCCCGCTTGCTCAGTTCCTGCGCCTTGCTGAGATGACCGACAAACGCCTCCGTGTCGGAAGCAAGCGCTAACCCGAAGTTCTCATATTCCGGTCGGCCCGCAAACCACTGTTCCTGTTCCGCCATGGCTTTGGAGTCTGAGGAGAAGAACGCAAGCTCATAGAGAGCTGCGGGAAATATGTAGTTATCCGGTTTCCTGGCTTGGCCTTCGCGTATGATCTGCCGCGCCTCATCGAACCTCCGCAGGGCGAGATCGTAACCGGTGAGATTTTCGCGCAAGGTCATCTCTTGCGGTGCAAGGCTTATGCCTTGCTTGGTGACCTCTGAAGCTTTTTCATACTGCCCCTGTTCCGCGAAGACGATGCCGAGATTGTTATACGCCGCGATATCCCGAGGATAACTCGCTATCGCTTCCTGATAGGTCTGCGCTGCTTTGTCAAATTCTCCAGTGACAGACGAATAGTAGCTGGCGGTGATTTTGAGCCGTTCCCGTTGGCTGGCACGGTCGCGAAGCTGAAAGGCTTTGCTCAGGTACTGGCTGGCTCGCGCCGGTTCCGCAAGGTTGTAGTAGTGAATGCCCACTGCCTCGTAAGCCATCGCAAAATTCGGGTCCAGCTCGATGGCGAGCTGACCGTACGGCAGCGATTGCGCAGCGCCGTTCTCACGCGCCGTTTTTTGTTCAAGACTGTACGCTTTCAGAGCTTCGAGCGAAGACGTGGTGGCCTGTTCGAGGGGCACGTCAAACTTCTGCAACGTAGCCAGGGACTCGCCCAGTTCGCGTCGAAGCTTGATGGCTGCCACGCCCAGCGCACTTAGCACCTTGTCCTTGGACGCTGCCGTTACTTGCTCCTGGGCGAGCGTGTCTCCGTTCTGGCAGTTCACGGCCTTCAATTCCAGGACATATTCACTCCCCAAACTACCAATCGCTTCCGCCACATAGACTTTGCTGCCCTCACGCAGGCAAAGATCGCGCGCAATCTCGGGCGTAAGCCTGGCACCGTCTGGACGGGTCATCAGTTTCAAGGTGCTCGCAACTTCGCTCTCCGGAAGCACATTCAGGAAGGGCGACTGCCGCAGTGAAATACCCAGCGCCGTTTTTAATGTGTCGTCAAAGACTGCATTGCCTGTGCTGTTGGCAAAATCGGCCAGAACGATCGTGTCCTTTTCTTTCAGCTTCGGGCTGCTTCGGCTGACCGAAAACGCCCCGGCCAGCGCCAACAGCATCAGGGCCGCACCGGCCGCCACACGAAGCCGCAACTGTCGGCTCAGAGCAACCACTGGCGCATCGCTGTGGATGACGCCGTTATCGGAAGCAAGGTGCTTGGAAACAATTTGCGGCGCAGCGGCTTCGGGAGGTTTCGCGACGCCGTTTTCGACGGGGGCCAAAAAGCGGTAGCCACGCCGCGGAATGGTTTCAATGTATCGCGGCGTTTCGGCCGAATCGCTCAGCACACTTCGTAATTTGTTGACCGCGGTGCCCAGGTTCTTCTCGAAATCGACGAACACATCTTCCTGCCAGAGCGCTTTGCGCAACTCCTCGCGCGTAACAATCTTTCCTTGATTGTTGACGAGAAGCTGAAGAACAAAAAGCGGCTTGGATTGAATTTTTAGACGGGTGCCATGTTTACGGAGTTCACCGTCGGCGAAGTTGGCTTCATAGGGTCCGAACCTCACAACCTGGTGTTCCGGTTCAGGGGGCATGGGTGGGTTCCTGACCTGGGGCAAAAGTCTGGGGATGATACCACAACACCCCAGGCACCTACTGTTCTTTCGCGAGCCTTGTTAAACCCTTAGATTCTTGTGTTTGGCCGGTGATGTGAAATTTATCCCTCTCGGTCGATTCTTTTCTCGGATCAAGCAATATGCGCATCGGATCTGATTCTTTCTGTCCTCCACAGTTGGTTCGACCTGTAGGCAGTCAATCCAGCTGATACCGGTGCACCTGTCCTCCGCAGTTCATCAGCTACCTTGTTACGGTTACGCAGATTCGGAGTTTCCAAGAGTTGAGTTCGAAGCGAACAAAGGATGACGGCGGAAGTAGTTACAAGAAATGGGCAAGAAGTCGGCAGGCCTTTATTAATTACAATGAGTAATACGCCGGTTAGTCTTTCCCATCGAGGGGACGATGATTTGTTACGGCGCTGATTCTTGGCCTGCTATGGGCGATTTGTTCTCCTTTCCGTCGCCGCCAAGTGCTCAGGTTCCCGATTGAGGATGGGCACAAAATTTGGCGCAGTTGGTTGGGGCCAACAGGAGAGGAGCACCTCTGAATGAAACTTGCAGAAGCCGGTTTTTCCTAACTTTCCGCTCGTTCAAACGAGGGCTTCAATTAAATGATTCGCGGAAGCGCCGGCGTCGTCTGCTTTCTTTGCCGATGCAGCCACTGACAGACGCTGTTGAGATCATTTTGCCGCGGCCGGAGAAGGTTGGGATTGATTCTGAATCGCTGCCTCGAGAGCCTGATACGACAGCGCTCCGGCGATCCGCACTCCTTCCATCTGGTCTTTTGCGGTCTTTGCAATGATAAAGCTCGGAGTCGCGTTGATGCCGAGCGAGGATGCAGCCGCAACGTCTTTCTGAATGTCAGCGGAATATCTTTTTCCATCCATGCATGCGTGAAATTTGCCCGTGTCGAGATTGAGCTGAACGCCAAACCTGCTAATCGAGTCGGGACTGAGATCCGCGGAGGCCGCTAGCATGAGTTCGCGCATAGCCCAAAACTGATTCTGTTCGCCGGCGCAACGAGAAGCGAGTGCGGCATTCGAAGCATTAGGATGAATGTCTAAGGGGAAATCGCGGATCACGTAACGCACTTTGCCGGTATCGATATAATTCTTTTTTAGATCAGCAAAAGCCGTTCCGTGATACCTGCGGCAAAACGGACATTGGTAGTCGCTGAACTCGACGATAGTGACCGGCGCATCGTCACGGCCCAGAACCTGCGACCCGGATTCCACCTTCATCTTCACCTTCACGGGAGCCTGCAGTTGGGCATTTCCCGCCGCATAAGCCTGCCGCTCGAGTAACTGGTGAATGGCTTTTAATTCCTGAAGTATGGCGTTGGCCTGATCGCGGCTGATGCCCTCGCTCGGCGAATCTACCTTCGTGGTTTTCGAATTGTCGGAATCAGCCGTCGGTTGTTGCGCGCAACACGGAACCGTGGTCAGCAAAATCAGTATCAGCAGTCTTCTCACTTCAGTCTCTCCCGATGGATTTCAATGTTCGCGTAGAAGCGCGGACGAAGCTGGACCCAACTGCTTCGCCCGCACTCAAGCTGCTTTCTGCTTAGGACTATTTCACCGTCAGCACGACATTCGTGCTGTGGACAACGTTTCCTACGGTGGCTGTAAGCTTCAGCGTGAAGGTCCCGTGATTCACGTTCTTCGCCGATTGCAACGTGACCGTCGTACTCGCTTTGCCATTCAACACCACGTTGGTCGTGTTCACGCTGCAGGTTGAGTTCGCTGGAGCGCCGCTGCAAGTGAGAATCGCCGAGCCGGTCAACCCACCCACAGGACTGAGCGTGACCGTGTATGTAGCCGAGTGCCCCGACGAAATGGTCTGCGGTGTCGGACCCGCGGTAATCGTGAAGTCTTGCACGCTCAGCGTGAAGTTCTGCGATGCGTTCGGCAGGACCAGGTTGCTGGCATTGATCGTGATCGGGTAAACGCCTCCTGTTCCCGCAGCGGGCTTCCCACTGAGAACGCCGGTCGGGCTAAAAGTCACGCCCGTCGGCAGGGCGCCGGTTTCTGCGAACGCCGGAGCCGGAAAACCACTCGCGATCGCCGTGAACGAACCCAGAATGTTGTAGGTAAATGCCGCGTTATTCGCGCTGATGATGACTGGTGGCTGGTTCACCGTCAGCACGAAGCTTTTCGTGGCGTTCGGCAAAACGCCGTTGCCGGCGGTGATCATGACCGGGTAATTGCCGCCCGTACCCGACCCAGGCCCGCCCATAAGCTGCCCCGTTGAACCGTTAAGGCCAACGCCAGTCGGCAAATTGCCTGACACCGAAAAAAAGCTCGGTGCCGGGAAACCGGTGGTCGTCAGCTGGAACGGTAGGTTAGTCGAGAAACCTGTGAGCAGGCTCGGGAGACTGGTGGTGGTAATGGCTGGCGGCTGGTCCACCGTGAGCGTGAAGTTTTGCAATACGTTGGTGATACCGTTGCTGGCTTTAATCGTGAAGGGGTACGATCCGCCGACACCCGCCGGAACTACGCCATTACTGCTGAGAGTTCCTCCCGCGAGGCTTACAAAAGCTGGCAGCCCGGTTGCCGAATACGTCGGTGCAGGAAATCCCGAAGCAGTCACCGAGAACGAACCCTGCGCGCCTGTCATGAACGTGGTTCCACTCGGGCTCGTGAAAGCGAGCGGTTGGTTCACGGTCAACGTGAAGCTCTGTGTGGTGCTCGAGACGACGTTGGTCGCGACGATCGTTAGCGTATAAGTGCCGCCAGCTCCGGCGGGTGGCGTTCCAGTCAGCATCCCGGTTGAGCTAATACTGATGAAGGCTGGCGCGCCGTTCTGCGTAAAGGTCGGAGCCGGAAACCCGGTAGCTGTCGCCGTGAAGCTGCCTAGCGTGCCCGTTGCGAAGGTGACGCTACTCCCACTGGTGATCGCCGGAGGCTGGTTCACGGTGAGCGTGAAAGTTTGCACGGCATTCGGCAGGATGCCGTTACTGGCGGAAATCACTATGGTGTAAACGCCACCTGTTCCCGCTCCCGCAATCCCGCTGAGCGCGCCACTCGGACTCAGTGTCGCGAAGCTCGGCACTCCAGTAGCCGTATAGGTTGGAGTGGGAAACCCGCTACTCGTCACCTGGAATGAACCGCCGATACCGATAGTAAAAGTAGTAGCTGCCGGACTGGTAATCGTCGGAGGCTGGTTGACAGTAATCACATTCGAGATGCCGGTGAGCGAACTCGTCGCAGAGTCGGTAGCGCTAATCGCCTGGCCGCCGGTGGTATTTAATGTGACCGAGAACGTGCCGACACCATCGGTTAAAGTCGAGCCGACGGGCAGCAACGCCAAACCATCGGTGCTGCCGAAATTCACCGTCCCGCCATAGGTGCCGATTGGGTTGGACTGGCTGTCTTCTGCCGTTACCGTAATCGAGAAGGGCACGCCGACAACAGCTGTCGTTGGCGCGCTGACCGAAAACTGTGTTGGCTGAGCTGGCGCGATCGCTCCCCACATCGTGATGTACGCTTGAGCGGAGTGGAACAGCGGCTCCAGGTCGGCATTCGGATCAACATTATAGATGTCGGCCAGCATGTCCGGCAGCAAGCCGATATGAGCCAAGCCGTCGGTATTGAAATCGAATGTGCGCTCTCCCGAGACTTGTTTGGTGAAGGTGCCGAAACCGGCAAGCGTGAACGGATAGATTAGGCGGTTCCTGTAGAGTGCGTTGCCCGTCGACAGTGTCGTGGCTTTCTCCTGGTAGCTGCGCTCCGGACCGTCTCCGCCGCAAGACGCTGCGCCAAAACGCGGGCCGACGTGTCCGGCGATGCCATTGAAATCGCTGCCCATGGCCACTGGGCCGCCCATTTGGTCCACGCCTTTGCGATACGCCTGGTACCACTCGGTCGTCGAATAACGGCAGTTGTTTCGCAGCCCTGCGTAGTCAATCGTGAACTTACCGCCCTCCTTGGGGCCAGACGAAAGGACCGGCGCCGAACAGAGGGTGTTCAATCCGAAGCTGGACGCGCAGAAGCCGTTCTGAGTGTCTTGCGCATCATCCTTCAGCATCACGGCGATCATTCCGCCAAGATTTTTGATGCGCAATAACTGCGCGTTGGTCCGCAGCCGTTCATGGCGGCCGTAATTGTCAGTATTGGGCGGGTTATATTGGCTTTTATATAGATCGAAAAATTGCACGTGGGTGGCCACGATTCCCGTGTACTTCGGGGTCTGGTTCTCCGCCTTGGTCAACACATCATCCAGCGAACGGGTAGATAGATGGTCCACGTCAATAATCATTTGGTGCGACATCAGCTGGTCAATCAAATGCAAGCCCAGGGATGTCATGCCATGCGAATTGCAAGTCGAGTATCCGGAAATGATGTTGGTGCAACCCTGAATTATTTTATCCGGGGTGCTGCCGTCGGCATTGTTTCCGCACGCGTATAGGGGCTCGCCAAGTTGGCTGAATCCTAGCCCCAGCGCCACTTCCTCGATGAAGGGATCGAGCCAGAATCCGTAGCCGCTCTGGTTCTTGGGATTGTTTGCGCAATCTTCCGTATCCCACCAGTCTCCTTCACCGCCTTTGTTGCCGACATTGATAGGATCTTGCCACGCGGCCGGGCTCCCATAAGCATTATCGAAATTGTGAACCGGAAACACATGCCGCACACCCAGGTCGTAATAATGTTGCACACGTTCGTCTACATACGCTGTGGTGCAGGTATTCCCATATTGCAGCGGCAATCCCACGGTTGCCTCGAATGGTGTACCGACATCGGCGCCCTTGTGACAATTAAAGAGATTGTCTACTTCAATCCCCAGCACCACGGCCAATTTCCCGCTCTGAATCACGGTTTTGGCTTGGCCCGGGCTGGTTACGATCTGGAACCAGCCTTTTCCGGTCCCGCCGTTCTGATTGTCCAGCCAGGTTTGAAAGTCTTTCGCAGCCTGCAACTGAGCATCGATCGGCGTCATTGAATCGGTGCAGTCGGCGCCAGACAAGGTGGGATTGGTTTTGCACAGCGCTTCATTGGTGACCGCGAACATGGTCATCAGCCGCAGCCCTCCCATCCACGCGCGTTCTAGCCATTTGTAATACACCTGCTGATGGATGGTGCTGTTGGCCTGCGGCCATCCATTGAACACTGGCGCGCCAAAGTTGGAGGCTGCCGCATCATTCGTGCCTCCACCCGTCAGTGTATTGAGACCATGCCCGCCGTGGAGCACATAGGCGTCGCTGCCGTTACTACAGACAAAGGCATTAATGGCGGTGTCTTGGCCGGAACCCAAACCATTGAGATAGGTGTCGCAATTCGCTGTGTTGAGTGTCACGTCCGCGCCCTTGGATACGACGCGCAGCGGCGTGCCGTAGTCCTGCCGCAACGCCGTGTTTACGCCACCCGTACCCGTCGCAATTTCGGTGGGGCATGTCCCACCTGCACCTTCGGACGTCAATCCGCTTGTAGCCGTGGTGCAGCTCAGGTCGTAGGGAGTTCCCGCGACAACCGTGCCGCCATGCGCCAAATGGGCGAACATGTGTACGTGAAGGTCCGCATAACCACGTAGCGGATCAGCAGGATTTACGTAGGCGCTGGGAGGGTTAGAAGGCGAAACCGGACCTGCGGGAGTTGAAGTTGCCGCTATCGTGGGCTCGGTGATTGTTTCGATGGGTGATTTGGTACAGGTGTCGATGGATACGAAATTCGCGGGAACCAGAGCGAGCCCTCCGCACGTACAATCGCCCGAGCAACCCGGTATCGCTACAAAGCCAGATTCGCAGGAGTTCGGACTGTTGTTAGCCGCAAATTCCTGGTTAGCCGTGCAGCAGGCCCTTTCCCCCAACCCCCCGCAGTGCGTAGGCTGCACGCAAGTTCCCGTCGCTTTTTCGTCCGGGATGCCACAGTAGCAGTTGCCGGTTGCTTCGTCGCAACCGGGAATCTCCTGTAAGCCGTCTTGGCATGGCACCAGCTTGCCAGCAACGGCGGTTTCCAAATTTCCGTTGCAACATGCTCGCTGCCCGGCCCCTCCACACGATGTTGTGGATATGCACATTCCCAGCGACTGCCCGGGACCGGTGCCAAATATCGTTATGTTTGTGCCGCCACAACTGCAGCCATTGGGATCACTACAGCCGTCAATATCGACTTCCTTAAGCCCAGAATTGCACGAAGAAGGAGCATTATTCGGCGCATATTCGAGATACCCCACGCAGCAGGCGCGTTCACCGTCCTTACCGCAAGGAGACTGCGCATACGATTGCTGGGCGGCCCCAAACAAGCATACAAAAAAGAGAAATAGCGCTGGCACTAGAAAGCGCTTGGCCCAGCTCATCCGTGCCATTGTTAGGTCAATACCATTGCTCAATTTCATTCTCATCTCCAAGGAACGGTCGGTTTGCCTGCAAGCTCCGCGCACACCTACATGGCGCGCTCTCAAAAGAGTCGCAATTTCTTGTCGCAAATTTTAAGTGCCCTTAGACCTTATGGACCAAGGAAAGGAAAGTACGTGGCGCGAAGTATGGCGACTTTGCTCGTAACGTCAACCGACTGCTCATAAATTCCACTTCACCTTCCAGGTTATTGGATCTGTTGCTACTTACTTGGAGTTCCACTTTGCTTCCACCGCGCCGCAGTCGCCAGCACATGAAATGTCCGTTCCTATTATTCGTCGCGGTACGACTTTGGGTAAGCTTCCGCCCCGACTGGATCACTTAACCCCAAAATAGGCGCGGACGTGATGCCCTTCGTTGCGTTCGGACTCGCGGTTCGCACGGTCTCACTTTAGGTAGCGCTCCATAATGATGTTCATACGACGTGATTCACGACCGGCGATGTGGTAAGCCAGGGCACGCACGCTGACTTTTTGATCGTTGGCACAATAGTTCTCAACGGCGCCGTCGCATCAATTCTTTGGAAAAAGCCATTGTGTAAAGATCCTTTGTCTGGATCGAGATTGAAGCGCGGGAGATTTCCGAGCCGCAAAAGGCATGGAGTGAGATATCCTCTGGTGCCAAAGCGGGCAGCGGCTTCGAGCAGCGGCAAGGATTTGCATTATTCCTCTTCAACAAGGTTCCTGCCGACCCTGACCTGTAAAGCTTCCCAATACAGGGCATAAGTTCGATGCCTCAAGAAAAACCAGTAAAGGACCTGCCCGCCTAGCCAAGCCCAATACAAGAATGGTTCGATCATCGGTGTTGATCCACGCTTCCGCATGCTATTGAACTGTGACTCTGACGATTGTCGTGTGAGAAAGAGTTCCAGACTGGGCGGAGACCATGATTGAGGCGGTGCCTCGATCTGACTGCGCGCTGCTGCCGGATCCGCCACAACCGCTCATCACCAATCCCAGCGCAACAATCGCTGCCCCCGCCGTGGCGGTCAGCAGTCGGGCGCGAGCAGTTCGAAAGTTCCCGCCACACCGCATTACCAAATTCAACAAGGCCAAGGCAGTGAGAAGAGCGCAAAGGCTGATCAGGTTGGGCATAGCAAGTCCGAAGTGCGAAACACTGGCTGAGGTTGTAACCGTCAACGTGGTGTTCGCCGCTCCGTTGACGGGCGTTACTGTCGCAGGGTTAAACGCGCAGCTGATCCCGTTGATTGGCGAGCAAGAGAACGTGACATTGTTCGCGAAGCCGCCCGCTGGTGTGACCGTCAGCATGAACTGAGTGGAATTGCCGGCAATGACTGTTGCCGTCGCGGGGCTTGCAGCGAAGGAGAAATCTGCGTTAGCGATGACAACGGTCACCGGAGCAGACGTGCTGGATTCAAATTTCCCGTCTATGGGATAGAAGGCTGTCAGGGAGTGAGTACCCAGAGCTAGAGTGTCGATCCTCAGAACGGCCGTGCCGGCACCATCTAACGGAGAAGTTCCCAAGTCAGTCCTGCCATCGCGAAATATGATTTGCCCGGTAGGAATTCCGCTTGGCGAGCTAATCGAGGCATTCAATGCGATAGCTGAGCCTGGTGCCGCACTAGCCGGCGCACTAAGAGTTAGCGTCGTCACCAGCGCCGCAACTTGCACGGGTATCCTTTCACTGCTAGGCAAGAAAACGCGATCTCCGCTGTATTGTGCGGTGAGGGCATGGGTTCCAGCGAAAGTAAAAATCGCGCCCAACTTGGCTGAACCATTGACTAATGGAGCGGTACCCAACCGAGTGGAACCATCCAGAAATGTGACTGTGCCGGTCGGATCTCCCTGGTTGCCAGGACCAGCTGCGACGTTGGCGGTGATGGTTATGCTCTGATCCACGGTTGGTTCTGGAGCGGAAACGCGGACCTCGCTGACCAAGCCGGTAGTAATTGCGCCGAAAAGCCCATCCCGTTCGTTGCTGAATTCCGAGGTGAAGTAAAGCGTGTTCGGGTTCCCAAATCCGTCGGCGCGAAAGGCAAGACCGTGAAGGCCGACCTCACTTATGTCGCTGCCATCGCCGTCGATCAGCTTGCCCACGAAGCGTCCAGTGATGGCATCAAACGCATTGATAATCCCGTCGCCGATGTTGCCGATGAGAATGGCGTTGCTGAAAGGGCCGAAGTCGGCGCTGGCTTGGGCGATTCCCCACGGTGCATTCAAAACGCCTCCAGTTGCAAATCGTCGGACGAAATTGCCATCCATATCGAAAACGTTGACGATGCCGTTTCCTGCTCCAATCGCCGGATCATGCTTGGCGGCGTCTTGCACCGCGTACGTAACGAAGACTTGTCTTCCAATCACCTGAATTCCGAAAGGTGCGAATCCCAGGGGGAGATTTGGATCCGTAAACGAACCTGGAAGCGCCACTGGAGCAAATCCAGGAAGAAAAGTGTCGATGAATCCACCGTGGAAATCGGTGACCGCGAGCGCCGGTTGAGTTAAGGAAGAATTCAGGATCGCCACGCCCTTGTAAACTGCGCTTCTCGAAGCGTTGTTGACTACCAGCGTCGCGTCCTGGGGAAGATCGCCTCTAGCGTCCGGACCCCAGGCGAGAATCGTCCCTTGGTCGGTTACCAGGATGAAAGGCTTCACCAGCGATGCGCTGCCAAAGAAGGAGTTCTGATCGGCAACAATGCCGGTGGGAGTGTCGAATCCGGTTCCAGCCGAATTGGGAACCGTGAAACTGCCAGGGCCTACGCCCACCCCGCTGGCGTCATGAGCAGTCACGCGGCCAACGTTGTTGTCGGCCAGGAAGAATGGTTGGCCGGAAAGAAAAGCGATCCCCCACGGATCGACCAATCCGGGCGTAACATTGTTGGCGACGTTCGAGAGGTTCGAGGCAAGATTGGCCTGCCGGTAAGCGATCGTTTGCGCGGTGACGATGTCCGCGACGAACAAAAATCCGCATAAAAAAAACGGGACGAAATAGAGAGCCACTCTGTGTTTCACTGTATCCATCTCCTTCTAACAGCCAAAAATATTCCTTCGATCGAGCCGGGGCCGAGTGAATCTGAAACCCGAAATTCCTAATTCGTGCAACGTTCGGAACGTCGGACCTACGTGGCCACGGCATCGGCCTCGCGCGGCGCGCTTCGTTCTCCCTGTAACAACCGACGCAGCCGTTTGCGGGCCTTGTGGAGCTGCGATTTTGAGGAACCCGTCGAACATCCCAGGTGGCGCGCGATTTCCTTGTGCGCGTATCCGAGGACGTCGTGCAGCAAGAAATGCCGTTTGTAACCGGATGGCAACTTGCGGATGGCGCGCTTCAGGTTAAGCCGGTCGATCGCACCTAACATCGCAGTGTCGCTGGAACCGTGTTCTCGTGGACCTTCGTGATCCGAGCCGGGTCGATCCAAGTCTTCGAATACAATTTCGGTCGGCCGTTTCCGACGTAGGTGCATCAAAACAACATTCACAGTTACTCGGTGCAGCCACGTTGAAAAACCTGATTCACCGCGGAAGGTGCCAATCTTTCGAAAGAGTTGCAAAAATGCTTGCTGCGTCAAATCTTCGGCTTCGGCCGGATTCTTGATCATGCGCAAGCAAACGCTGTATACGCGCCGGCAATTCGCCTGGTAAAGGTATTCGAAGGCTGCGCCGTCGCCATTTTTGGCCTGCCTTATGGCTTCAGCCTCGGTCCAGTTGCTGTCTACCTGTTTGGCTATGAATTTCGTCATATCGTTCGTTCTAAGTAGGTCCCGATTCCTGATCTGCACAGACCTTCAGAGTCGTTGCTCCTTTTCTCGGATCTCCATCGCGCGAACTCTCCTAGCAATTCCAGCCACGGAACTTGCCGTCGAGAAAGTGAATTTGAAATTGTTGATTGAGCGAGGGCGATCGTTGCGACCGCCCTTCTTCAACTCAATTCGGTCGCTATCTTTGCGCCTACAGCGTTACGCGTTCCTTACTGTTCGCAAAACGCCCGGAAAGAATTCTGCAGCGCCTGGACGCTGGAGAATCCGAGGGCGAAGGCCGCCGAGTGAACGCTGCCGAACTGTTCAGCCAAGCCGGAAATGGTGACGTCGTGGCAATCTTCTTGCCCCGGTGTTCCAGCGCCCGGAAGAGCAGCGCCACTCAGCGAAAAGGTCATGTTGAATGCGGGAGCCGTGCCGCCGACGATTGTCGTACCGATGATGTCGGTGCCGATGCGCAGCCAGTCCGGCGACAACCTGGAGTTACGGATCCACGCTTGCCGATCGCCTGCGATCGCGATTCCCGGTGCCACGATTGGTTTTGGGGCTGATAGGTAGAGAAAATCGCCACCGTTTACCAAGACCTCTGGACGAAAAAAATAGTTGCCGGCTGGCAGGATAATGGGCTTGATAAAGGTAATGGCGATCTCGACTTCTTCGCCCGTTGCCGGACCCTCGCCGTGCGTGGTGTTCAAGGGCTTCTTATTGATGCCGTTCACCACAGTACTCAGCACCGAGAAGTTGCCATTCAGCAGGGTTGTGCTGAAGCGAAGGGACCCCAAGCTCCGATCACGCGTCGCGGAATCGATTTCCACGTCCGAAGGTGAATTGGTCCGTGAGGGTACGTTCCCGGCAAGGGGATCAGGGTTGGCTGAATCTAAAGGAAAAACGTGATACAGCTCGACTTCGACGTTTGCGATATTTGCCAGCGGTGTCGCCGGGGAGACCAAACCGATGATGGTGGCCCCTGTAAGGACGGTAGTCTGTTTCAGGACGAAGTCATCCGCGGTTTCTGTCTCCGTCTTGTTGACGCTGGGACGCCGCGATAGCGCGCCGAGCTTTCCGTCCGGATTTCCCGTGTTTACAAGAACTTGTGTTTCTTGTGCGGCAGCGCTTGCTGAAAAGAACATCGCCGCCAAAAGCAAAAACGCTCCAAATGACTTCTCATTGCTGTAATTTCTCACTTCATACTCCTTACTTTCTCTTAGATTTTTTTCACTTTCCGATTACTAGCTTGCGAACGACCTGTTGTCCTAGCCTGGGAACAGTTCTCTGGACTCGCGCGCGAAGAGCACCGGCGTTAGCACGCCTTCCCACGCGAGTCGGATTCTCACAACCGTGCGAACAAACTGCTTAGTCGCCCGCGCGATAAAAGAAATAGTCGGCGGTGTAGGGCACGAGCAGTTGACGACCCATGTCGCTGGTGGTTAAGCAGCCGGTCGCGGGATTAGCCGGAGCAGATCCGCCATTCGTATTCAGGCGCTGGACAAAGGTGGTTTTGGAGAGGATTTTGCCGCCCGTTGGCCCCTCTTCCGTTCCGATTGCTGTCAGAAGCAGGCAGGCAATCGAGCCCGTGTTCGGGCAACTCTGGTCTATGCCGGCAGCAATTGTTGTCGCCGGTGTTGCACTAGCCCACACTTTGCTGCTGTCGAAAGAGCTCTGCCAAGTTGCGTTGCCGAAAGCCACCGGTTGCGGCGCCTTGGGATCGTCGTCGTGGCTGAGGAAGTGCGTGATGATCTGAATCGGCTCTCCAAAGAAATTGGCGAAAAGCGTGGCCTCAGGCCGAGCTCCGTTGACGGTCCAGGAAACGCTCCCGTCCTTGGGCAGACAGACATAGCCCTGAGAACCAAACGCGTGGCCAGCCAGAAACAGATGGCTTCCCACTGGCGGAGTAATCGCGGTTGGAGTAGCAGGGGCCGGAATCTGACTGAAGTTGATCTGCTCCCTGTCGTCGTGGGCTTTTTCTTGCGCGTAGACTCCGGAGACAGCCAGAAACGCGAACGCCGCCAGCGGCCCAAGAATCATGCGAGCGGCTAAGCCGCTCTGGAACTTCTTACTGCGATTGTTGTTCACTTCTTTCTCCTTCTTCCGTTGATCTGGATGGTGCAAGTGCACAGTCCCTCGAAGCCCCCGCCTCGTAGTTCGCTGCCACGCCTTACATTTGGTGCCGGCGTATGACTGGAACTATTGGTCCCTACTTGAGATATCGGAAATGGAAGGGAAAAGACGACAGCCGGCGGGAAACAAACTGGAGGAAATGCGAATTGCCCGGGTCAAACGCCGGAATCGTGTGCTCTGATGCTACCTGTGGAACTGTTGTGTGCAGCCGCGCGGGTCTCGCTCTTGCAATGCCGCGCTACTTCGGAAGTGTTCCGGAAAGATCGGCCGTCCCAAGAACCGTCGTCTTCAGGCAGACGCCCGACGATGTGCCCCAGTTCCTGAAGCAGTATCGTGATTTGCGCCTCCTGAGTGTCCCCGGCGTAAGTAGAAATCGTCAGCGGAAGATTTCCGCTGGGCAGCGCGAATTTTCCCGCTGGGTCCAATTGCATGATGAGCGAGGTACGATTGAAGAACGGTCCGTTGCCATTCAACTGGATGATAGCGTTTCGGCCCGCATTCTGAGTCGTTCTGGCTGCCCATGGTTGTTTAAAGAGCTGCCCACGCTGCCTGTCTCTTACGCCGTAAACGTACGAAGTCCCTGCCAGCTCCAACTCGAAGTGAACCGACCGGAATACTTCGGCGGGGTCAGGATCAACTTCCTGGAACCATGCGGAGCACGCGTTTCCAGGTTGCAAAATCTCAAGAACCTGCTCTCGTGCGCGAGCGATCGAGTCTCCTCGTTTGCCCAGCGCTGACAATTCCTGCGCAACGCGTTCCTCGTAGTTTGACCTGCACTCCGAATAAGATTGATTCGGCGCGAACAATAGGCGCGCCAGCACGGCAGCAGCAATCAATCGCCGACGCAACACTGAGGGTAGGTATCTTTTCCGCCAGCCTGTGGCATATGGCTCTTGAGGAGAGCCTTGTATAACCGCAACTTTTCTCCAACCAGGACCAAGCCGGCGCGCGGCGCGCCTCCCAGATTCCCGATGAACATGTTTTGTTTGTCCGTGTTGACTGCCATTCTCATTCCCTCAAGTGCGCGATACTTCGCCGTCCCGGTCCGTAACTTCACCACCTACGTCCGACGCATGGAATCACTATGCCGCCGTGAGACTGGAACTATTTGTCCCTACTTGAGATATCGGAAATGGAAGGGAAAAGACGACAAAGGGCAAGAAAGACCGGCGGAGTTTATAAGAGCATCCCGTCTGAGCCCGGCATTCGGTTAATGGGGGGAAATTGGGGGCGGAGACTCGAGCCCGTGGCCGCTACCGAATCAGAAATTGCTAATCATCCAGACGCTGGACTCCGAATTGGAGTCTAAGATGGCGAGATGACGTCCGTCAGGAGAAGGAAAACCCCAAGTGTGTTTTGACTGCGGCCGATGCCAGATAGGCTGCGCGTCTCCATCGAGCGAAACATGCAACAAGCTTGCGCCGCCCGGTGTGTCTGTTGAGACAAACATGCTTTGCGAGTCAATCGCCCAATAAAATTCCAGCAGGTCGGAATAGCCATTTACCGTAATGGTTCTCGTCGGTCCTCCCGACAGCGGCACCAATCTAATTTGATTTCCATGCTTTTTTACGATTCCGATCCGCGATCCATCGGGAGAGAGTTGCCACCAATAGTCGAATCCAATGTCAGCGTTGCGGCCGTTCTCAAGCGGAATCCGTAATAGTTCATTCCCCGGACTGCCGAGCGGGTCGAATGCCACGATCACCAGTTCGTTGGTTTCCCCTGTCGGCCTACCAAACACACAAAGGTTGGCGGTTTTGTCAGAACACGAGAACAGTACAAACCCTCCGGTATTAAATAACAACCGCCGAGCGCCCCCGTGAACCTCAACTCGGTACAAACCCATCTTGCGCGAATCCAGGGGTTCACCTTCTAGAAGGATTGCGGTTCTGTCAGGGCTGAGTCCGGCCAAATAAAAATTTGTGTTTACTGAGGGCGTGACAACTTGAGCGGCACTTCCCGGATCTATGGGCTGCCGATACATCACCCGGTTTGAAGGACGTTCCGATGAAAAAAGGACTTCGCGCGAGTCGGGCGTCCATGCAGAGGGAAGATTGTAGGTATCGTCGAGCGTCAACCGCCGGGTGTTTGCGAGACGGCCTTCTTTGTCGGCAAGGTCCCCAACAAAAACAGAAGCGTGACTATTGCCTCTTAGAAAGGCTAGTTGCTTGCCGTCTGCTGTTGCGCTGAAGCTGTAAATGAAAAATCCCGACCAATCCGTCAGCTGGCGTGCTTTGCCCTGTGGAGTACCGTTCTTTCCGTCAACTTTCAGTTCCCACAAATTATCGGAGTCAGAAGAGCCGGGTTCGGTATTCCTTGCATAAATGAAGCGTCCCGAAGGCGTCCATGTGAATGCTCTCAAATGAGTGTCCAGAAGGATGGTCGTTGTAGCTGAGCCGCCGAGGTCACAACTTTCAATCATTGTCCGTGCGTGGTCACCTTTAGTACGTCTGTAGAGGTATGCAATCCGATTTCCCGCCGGAGACCACGCGATTCCATTGATCGTGGCCCGGTTTTCGGCGGTAAAAATTTTGTGGGGAGACTCTCCATGCCCGCCCATGATCCAAATTTCCCGCGCCTCGCCGGACGCTCGCAGCCTTTCGTAGGCGATTTTGAGGCCATCGGGTGAGACAGTCCCGCCGTCAAACATATCCTCAACTTCAGCAAGCTTTTGCGGCGTCTTGCTTTCTATTAGCGGAATCGACCATACAGTGGAATGTGTTCCTGGAACATTGAGAGAAGCTAGGAAACGTTCGGAATCCGGGTACCAACTTCCGAACGTCCAAGAAGCCTTCCCTTGCTCGGGGCCGGGAGGCAATGCCACAGTCCTCACTCCACCCGTCGCGACAAGCTGCAGGTGAATGCCTTGCGGGTCAGCATACCCCAAATATTTTCCATCTGGAGAAATCGCAGCGTTGAACACGGGCAAATCCCCAGCGTTTGCTGTGAGTCTTTGCTGATTGAACTGCGGCAGAGGTTCAGAATGCCGGGGAAAGAGCCATGTAACGATGGCGGTACCGACCAGCGCCAGCGTTGCCAGCAGTGCGGCCAAGACGCTGCTCCTATGCCGGCGTCCAAATTTACCAGCGCGATAGCCGATCGTGTCCGGTCTCGCACTGATGGGCTGGTGTGTCAAATGTCGCTGCAGGTCGTCAGCAAAGGCTTTGATCGAGGAGTAACGCTCTTGCGGATTTTTTTTCAGTGCCTTCGCGACAATCGTATCGAGGTCACCGCGCAGTAGCCGGGCCAGTTTGTCGGGAGTGGTCGCGCGTTTTCCGGCATTAGTGATTGCGGCCCCATCATCCGTCTGCGGAGCTACGATTTCCGAAGGACGAAGGGGTTCAGTTTCCAAGATGGCTTTGACCAGACTCGCAGGCGTGCGCGGCCCGGTGCCAGCAGGATGGCGCCCGGTGAGTAACACGTACAGTAACACTCCCGAAGAGTAAACGTCCGTGGCAGCAGTAACGGGTTCGCCCGTCAGTTGCTCGGGCGCGGCATATTCCGG
Source organism: uncultured Acidobacteriota bacterium (assembly GCA_963732135.1). Classification (GTDB taxonomy): domain Bacteria; phylum Acidobacteriota; class Terriglobia; order Acidiferrales; family UBA7541; genus Acidiferrum. The sequence continues at coordinate 40,947 of CAVSYC010000003.1, read as the reverse complement.
TGTCATTGCCCTGCTGCCTTCGACCGTGATCGGTGCATCTCCGCTCTGCCCATCGCATTCCAGCAGTTTGGCAATTCCGAAGTCGAGGAGTTTCGCCTGACCATCCTTTCGCACCAATATGTTCGATGGCTTAAGGTCACGGTGGACGATATGGTTGGCGTGTGCTTGCGCTACGGCGTGCAATGCATCCAGGAACAGCCGGGTGCGCGCTCTGACGTCGAGGTTGTTTTCGTCACAGTAGCGGTCAAGGTGGCCGCCCTCAACGTACTCAAGTACGAGAAAAGGCTGACCAGTGAGTGACACCCCCGCGTCGATCAGTTCCGCGATGTGCGGATGTGTTAGGCGTCCCAGAATACGGCCTTCGCGTTTGAAGCGCTCCTCCCCACCCTTTCCCATCAACGCGATATTGAGAACCTTCACTGCTACGCGCCGCTCAAATCGTCCATCGTTTCGTTCCGCCAGCCAGACGGTACCCATTCCTCCATGGCCGATCTGCGAAACCAGCGTGTAGACGCCAAGAGATTGGCCCTCCAGGCCTGGCCCACCTGGCAATTCCAAAGCACTGGCCTCGAGGAATCCTTTCTCCGATAGCACGCGATGCTCACGAAGCAGTATTTCCAGTTGGAAGGCGAGAGCCGGGTTCTCGTTCTGCAGGGAGGATAGCCAGATCGTGCGCTGATCGTCCGTCATTTCCAGCGCCTGGTCGAGGTGTGGACTCAGGGCCCGCCATTGATCTGGGCTAAGCTTGGACATCAATTCCTCAAAGCGGTAAATCCGCGCGAATATTCTGATGGAGATAGATTCGCGCCTTTTCCCACCTTCGCTGTACGGTACGTTCCGACAAGTTCTCCAGGGCGGCGATTTCGGCGAAAGACAGCCCACAGAAGAACTTCATATCGACCAGCTCCGCCAGCTTAGGCTCGACTTTAGCCAATTGATCCAGTGCATCGCTGATCGACGAGAGTTCTTTAGCGTCAACGGGATTCGCGGCTGAGTCGGTTTCGAGCGAAGTAATTTCAAACTCAGCCCCGCGTTTGATCGCGTTTCGGCTCCGGGCATGATCGATGATCAGTCCACGCATCACTCGTACGGCATACCCCATGAAGCGTGGCCGATCGGGAAAGCAGTTGCCTTCACGTTCAGCGATGTCGAGATACGCCTCGTGCAACAGCGTTGTGACGCTCAGGCTGGCCGGAGATCCCCGTCGTGCCAGTTCCCGTTTCGCCATCCGGTGCAATTCCGAGTACAGAGTGCTGAACAGTTCATCCGCGGCGGCGCCGTCTCCGCATTCGGCGTCCTTGATAAGCGAGGAAATTGTGGGGCCCACGCGGCACCTTCCCATCGACGAAACGCCCCAAAGTGTCTTTGAGCGTCGCGCATTTCGAGCGGGCAGTCAAGGTATCAGGCTTGTCCAGCGTATAGGTAGGTGCGCTGCGCTGTGGCCGTAGGCTTTCAACTTGCGCCAGTAGAACATCTGCTTGGCAGGCAGACTCTCGACCGCTCCCCGCGCATCAGAGCCGACGAACCAATGGAGCGCTTGGATTGTCATCAAAAGCGAGCGCACCTGCTTTTCACTTAAAGCAAAGCCAAACACCCAATACATTTGCATGGCGTAAGGTACGGCCTCTAGAGCCCACAAGAGTCGCCAGGAGACGGCACACTATGCTCTCGTTCCCACCTCGCCATCCTGCCATCTGGCCACATTTTATTGACATTATGGCGGAGGCCTGGTATGCTTACGACCGTGAGAAACGCTCTGGATCGCAAGCAGATTCGCTTCCGACAGGGTCGGGCGAACCGGCGCGATCGACGTTATGTTTCGCCCGGGGCCAGTCTGGGTCTACGGCAGACCGAGACGGACGCTTTGATCGAGGAAATTCTTGCAGGACTTTCCTTTAAAACGCTCGAAATCTTCTCTTACGAAAGTAACCTCCCTGTAACCGAGATCGCGTCATTGATCGAAGTTCCGCAAAGGACTCTCGCCCGAAGGAGAATCGTTGGCAGACTCAGTTCTGAGGAATCCGAGAGGTTACTCCGCCTCGCTCGCATCTTTGAGAAAGCCGTCGCTTTGTTCGAAGGGAATGTGGACGCGGCGATGGCGTGGCTGAAGCGGCCGAAGAGGGCTCTCGGCGACAAATCTCCCTTGGCGTACTCACGTACCGAGCTTGGAGCTCGGCAGGTCGAAGACTTGATAGGCAGCCTAGAACACGGAGTCTTCGCTTGACCATCACCGCTTGGCGAATCGTCAAGCAAAAGCACACGAAAGCAGCGTTCACTGGAGTGGGTGCGCGCCTTTACGGGGGGCGCTGGAATTCAAAGGGTGTTCCCGTTGTGTACGCTGCACAGTTCCAATCCTTAGCAGCCTTGGAAATGCTGGTACACCTCGATTCCGGGGAGTTGCTGAAATACTACGTGGCCATTCCGGTGACATTCGACGAACATCTCATCGCGCATGTGGATTCCTCGTTGTTGCCCAAGAATTGGAAGGCTTATCCCGCACCGAAACGCCTTCAAACAATCGGAGATGCCTGGGCCTCCAGCGGCAAATCCGTCGTGCTGCGCGTACCGAGCGTCATCGTTCCTTCCGAGAGTAACTTCCTTTTGAACCCTGCCCATCCGGGCTTCGACAAGCTCGCGATCGGTGAACCATTGCCGTTTAGATTTGATCCCCGGCTTATTTCTGCATCGTGAAACCCCGTCATCCCATGCAAAATGCCGATTCAGTTGTTGCCTGGAAAGGACCGAGAGACTATTCGGCAGCGTGATCCAGCACAGCGCATCATTGTTAGGGTAGGTCGCGTACGTACCCCAGTCCTGCGCTACGACAAATGCCGATGAGATTCCAGCCTGGTCGAGGAAGGTATCGAGGTATCGCACATGATCGGCTGCCCAGTACTCGATGATTCGTCGAGCCGGAGTCATTCCAATATCTTTCTATTTTTCGGGCAGGGTTGGATCAACTAGGTTGAAGCGGGTGCGTCTAGGATTGTGCGCACCTTGGTCAACAGCCCACGTAGTGAAAACGGTTTCTGCAGGAAGTGAAATCCCTGCTCAGGTATGTCGCGAATGACCACATCATCCGCATAACCGGAGACATAGAGCACTCTGATGTTGGGATGTGAATCCACGGCCTGCCGCGCCACGTCGCGGCCATTGCCGTCCGTGAGAACCATGTCGGTAATCAGCAAGTGAATTGCTGGCCCAGATCCTTCTGCCACGGCTCTCGCTTGAGCCTTTGTCGCGGCCTCGAGAACTGTATAACCAGCCGATTCCAATATCGTCCGAGCAACCGCGCGCAGCTCGGCTTGATCCTCGACTAGCAGAACCGTTTCCGAACCCTTCGCCATCGTCGCTGGCGCGGATGGCTGCCTCGCAGTGAGCGGGCCTTCTACGCGAGGGAGGTACACCTTGAAGGTAGACCCGTGGCCCGGCTCGCTGTACACATAAATAAAGCCACCGCTCTGCTTAACGATGCCATACACCGTGGCCAGCCCGAGTCCAGTGCCTTTGTCACGCTCTTTGGTCGTAAAGAAAGGCTCAAAAATGTGTGATTGCACCTCCGGCGTCATTCCTTCTCCGGTGTCGCTGACTGTGAGCAGGACGTAGGAACCAGCGCGGTGGGATGCATGTCTGCGCTCGTAGTCCTCATCCAGTTCGACATTGGAGGTTTCAACTATGAGCCTCCCACCTGATGGCATCGCATCCCGGGCGTTGACAGCGAGGTTCAACAAGACTTGTTCCAGTTGACTGCGGTCGGCCTTCATTGGCCAGAGGCCCGGTTCGTAGTAGGTGATAAGTTCAATGTTTTCACCAATAAGACGCTGCAACATCTGTCCAACGTCGCGGCAGACGTCATTCAGGCTCAGGATGTCTGGCTTCAAGACCTGTTTGCGGCTAAAGGCCAGCAGCTGCCGTGTCAAAGACGCGGCGCGCTCAACCGAGCTACTGATCTGGGTCGCCATGGGGCGAACCAGATTATCCGACGCGACGCGCTCCAGGATCAGCTCGCTATAGCCGCCTATCACGTTGAGGAGATTGTTAAAATCGTGTGCGATACCGCCTGCCAGGCTTCCAATCGCTTCAAACTTCTGCGATTGGCGCAGCTGCTGTTCCAGGACAAGTCGTTCTGTCACATCGTTCGCTGAGATCAGTCCGATGCGCCGCTCGTCCAGATCGAGCAGCCGCTGGCGCAGCTCTACGTCGATCAGGCTACCGTCTTTGATCCGGTGTTTCCAAACGTCGGGAGCATCGCTCGCACTTTCCCCTCTCTGGAGGCGTATTAAAAGTGACGGTACATCTTCAGGTCGGCTTATGTCTTTGATCGTCCGCGCGAGGAATTCATTGCGAGCGTATCCGTAGCGGCTGATGGCGGCCTCATTAACGTCACGGAATCGCAAGCTTTCGAGATCGTAAGTCCACATGGGCGTCGGATTGGCGTCGAACAGATGTTGGTATCGAGCGGCCGCCGCAATCGTAACGTCCTGCCTCAGACGATGTTCATGTCTCTGCATCTTCATATACAGAACGGCGGCAATCGCGCCAAACCCAATGGCAACAATGAGAAAGCCGCCCCCGAGAACAGCAACCGGCTTTTCCGCCTGCCACAATGCTTGCCGCACCTCGTCCATAGGAAGCTCCAGCAGAAGAGCCCAGTGCGCCGTGGCCACGGGGTAATAAACAACCAGGAAACGCTGGTTCCCGCGGCGAAAGGTTCCCGACCCGCTCCGCCCTTGCAATGCAAGACGGACAGGCTCGTACGCGCTCAAGTCGGTAGCGCCCGGCAACGCACTCACTGTTCCCTCGGCGACAGAACGGAAGTCCTGGTCGACCAAGAGTAGGTACTTCGTTGCGGTCAAGCTTGGTGGCTGCATCCAACTCACCACCGTGGTGCGCGCAAACCAGAGCGAAATGAACCCAGCGGGTTGGACCCCGCCAGGCTGAAGAATGGGGAGCACGACAGCAATAGACCCGGAAGTGCCCGAAGGCAAATCGAAAAGCGGCGATACATAAGCACCGGTGCCCGGACGAATCGTAAACGACTTCAGATCCTCATGGATTTCAGGATCGATCAGGATGGCACTGCCATTTGGCTCATGAAAGCTGCAGAACGCAACTTGAGGAACGGACTGGCAGATGTCCCGCAGCGCTTTCCTGCTGAAGTCCCGGTCCGAAAGCGCGCCGGACTTCATATTGCGTGCGGCGGCCTCGGCGGATCGTATGCTTGCGGCGAAATGCTCTGATAGCTGCGTGTGCGCGACGTTAGTGAGTTGATCCGCCGTTTGCGTGGCCTGCTTAGCCGTAAAGTTGCTCAAGACGATGTGGGCAGTAAACAAGAACAATATCAACGGCAGCGCACAGAGCAACACGAGGAGACCGTTCAAACACAGGCGATGATGAGTAAACCAGTTTTGAATGCGTTCAAACATATTAACTTTGGAGGGAATTGGCCGCCACCCTTATGACTCTAAGTAACACAATTCCTGAGCCGGTGGCCAATAAATCGGCTCGGTGTTTCGTTTTCGAAACTGCCCGCCATTTTCAACCCGTCGGATGAAGGCAACCCAGCACTAACGAGTGCTGCGACCAAACACGGGCTCGCCAGCCTGGTGCTGCAGTCACGATCAGCTTGCCTGGTTGGCAGCAACTTATGATGATCCTTTTAACAACCCGAACTGCTGATGTGAACGCTTGGACCTGACGCGATTCGCGTCCAGCCGTCAGGACTCTTACAAGAACTTCGAGTTGGAGTGACACTCTCCGGCTGCGGCGTCGCGTCTGTAAATTAGCTTCGACCATGTTCTGTTTCGCGGCTTAGTGGTGGTGGTTTTTAAGATACCTCCGGAATTCCATCCAGTTTCTCGCCACGTACCACATGCAGACCAAACCTAGTGAAACAAGTACAGCGCCTCCCAGAAGGAGCGCGGTCTGGCTCAAACCGGGATTCCAAATTGCGTTGTAGACAAAGGCGGCTCCGACAAGCATGCACACAGAACCGATAGTGATCCGTATGCCCTCTAACATTACACCGGTACCATGGGTTCTCGCCCTCGTATACGTTGCACTGAAAGACCTAATGCCCGATGCCAGCAAAAAAGACCCGCGCCTCTTGGTCATTGCCGGCGATTACCTTAAGCACCGGTTTTGAATAGGGCTTCTTCATGACGCTGCCACAACAACATCTAAAATTGAATTCTCCGCAGCGCGAAGCCTTTGTGATTTTGATCTCAGCTGCGCAAGCGTGGTTCTGACAACGATAGACTTGACCTTCGTACAAGATCATATCTATTTCCCTCCCCGAAGAACGACGCACCCGATGCTATCGCCGGACCAACGTGCTGATTAACCTGTCTGATCAGCGTACCCCCTGCTATTGGTCAAAAGTCCCCAAATTGGTCAATTCTTCCGATTTCTTTGTGGGCTTCATGGGAATTAATTAGCTTGTATGCCTATACTGGTGAGGGAACTAGCATTGCATGCGCGAGGAAGCAGAGATGTCCGACCGAGCAGAAATTCTCCCCGTAACAGGAGTTGAGTTGCTTCGCGGCAAGAACGCAATACCTCCATTCCCTGCGCCCTCGACACTTTCAAGCCGGCACGTGGGATGGCAGGGTATCGCAATGGAATCGTTCAACGATGTACCCGCTTGCTCCATTCCTGAGCACGAGCATCCGACTCACATGCTAAATCTCCAAAGGACGGGACGGGCTAAGTGTGAATGGACGACGGAAGGACACACGCGAAGGGCAGAGCATGGACCCGGGAGTCTCTATATTCTTCCTAGCGGGACCCGTGATCGGTTTACCCGGTCGGCGCCCACGAGCCATCTCACGCTGGTGATGACACCGTACTTTCTTGCCAGAGCCTTGGATGAAACCAGGCATCTGGCCGATGTTGAGTTGGTTCCTAATTGGAGTATTCACGATCCGCACATCACCTCCCTAATGTTGACTCTCGGCTTTGATTTGAAAGATGGCTCTCCGGCGGGCCCGCTTTATGGCGAGTCCCTGGGGGTGGCGCTTGCGCACTACCTCATCCGTCGCTATTCCGTGCGCGCCTTGCGTGAAGCAGAATACAAGTGCGGAATGCCGACCATCCGGCTCAATCGTGTTCTTGATTACATGCGACAAAACTGCGCGAAAGAGACGCGGCTTTGGGAGTTAGCGCAACTCGCAGGAATGAGCCCGCATTACTTCTGCGACCTGTTTAAGAAGAGCACGGGCTTAACACCTCACCAGTATTTGGTACGATGCAGGATCGACCAGGCGAAGATATTCCTCCGTAATCGGGAATTTGACATCAATCAAGTTGCAAAGGCGACCGGATTCGCCGACCAGAGCCGCTTTACAAAAGTTTTTCGCCGCATCGTGGGTGCCACGCCGACGCAGTTCCGTCAAATGCTCTGTGCGAGAGTCGTGCCGCGTCCGAATGCAACTGAGCGTAGAATGGCTGAGAACAAATGAAAATCAGGACGAGTGGCCTGACTCTGCGCTTTCGTTCCTCTTGACGGCAACACGCGGGCCGGAGGATTCCGCGCCGGGCCAGCTTGTCTAGTTAGTTGGCGACGCTTTGCACGTCGAATCGTATGTCCAATTCTTCTCACTGCTTGATAAACGCGCAATCCGTCCATGTGGGGTGCTGGAAGGAAGTTTACCGGTTTGCCCGAGCGACTGCTTTCTTGCCTCTTATTCCTTCACGTGCGCCAACGGAATCTGCGAAAACAATTGCAAATCAATGATCATGTTCAGCCGTCGGTCCAGCTGAAAAAACGTCGCGGCCTTCCTTCCCGCCAACACCTGGCTCACCACCGGCACATACTTCAAGCGCAGCGCCTGCGCCTCCCCGTCCGCCTCCAGCCAGTGCCGCACATAAATCAGCGCATCTTGATCGCTCATCGTTGCCCACGTCTCCGCATACTGCTTCAACAGGGCATACTTCTGATTGTTCACTTCTTGCAAGTCCTTTACGTAGTGGCTGTAAATCGGCCAGAACTTCTCCCCCTCCGTATCCGACAGCGACATATTCTGCCCAATCACCTGCATTTTCATTGCACGCAGATCTTTCCGCAGCAAAGCGATGTCCTCGTCCGTCACCGTCGGGTTGATGACCCTCTGCACGGTAACGTCCTGACCTTGCGCCTCCCCCGGCGTCTTCGCCCTCGCCACGGTCGGCCCCCAGCCCAACATCGTAGCCACCACCATGCCCGCAACAAACGCCCCGGCCAATCCCGCTGCTCCCGTCATTTTGCGCTTCATAGTGTCTCTCCTTAGCGACCGCCAGATAGGACAACTGGTCTTCGATGAGGTCGGGCGTGAGAATTTCGACGAGCGACCAAAGAATCGAGTCGCAGTTGTACGACCTCCGGAAGCTCGCTGCTCAGCGAGGATTCGAAGTCACCCGTGAATACTGCGACCGAGGAATCTCGGGCAGCAAGGCAAGGCGTGCGGGGCTCGACACCATGATGAATGATGCCCGACGAGGGGAGTTTTCCGTCGTGTTGGTGGCAGCGTTCGACCGCATCGCCCGCAGCACGAAGAACTTTTTGGAAATCGTAGATGAACTGAACAGCGTCAACATTGAATTCGTTTCAGCACGGGAAGCAATCGACACCAGCGGGCCGATGGGTCGCATGTTCCTCACAATGGTTGGGAGCATCGCCGAACTCGAACGATCGCTCATCGTCGAAAGAATCAAAGCCGGGATGCGACGGGCACGAATGGAGGGGCAGCGGCTTGGCCGCGCTCCCCTCGACGTTGACCGGAATGCTCTCGTCAGTGATCGCCTCGCCGGAATGTCGTTGACCGACGTTGCAAAAAAATACCGAATCAGCCGCGCCAGCGTTGTGCGCGTCGTCCGGCAGGCGAAGCAGAGCCAGTTGGTCGCAGCCGCATGAGCAGCAAGCGAAGAGACTGGGCCCCGACATTTCTGGCATTCTAATTTGCGGTCATCCCAAAGTCCGTGAAGAAAATTCTGCAAGCTCCTCGTCCGACACGGTGTAGCTGATCTCAATGGGGCTGCAGCACACTTCGCAATCTTCCACGTAAGTTTGCTTGTGCACGGACAGGTCCAGCACCATCGAAATCTCTTCGCCGCAATGCGGACAGACAAAGGAATATTCCATATTATGCTGATTTTAGCGTACCAGAAGGTCGAGACTTCGAGTTTCCCCGCACGTCTCCGCCATCGCCTCGTCCACTCCACGGCGCCGTCTCGTACGTGCCGCCGCTGCGGTAAACCTCTAAGAACTTCGCGGGCCAAGCAATGTCGCCACCATAAGCGATTGGCACTGGGCTATTCATCATTTGCAGTTGTCTGGTAGCGGCGTTCTGCTGGTAGTATACTCCAGCCATGTTGCACAGTATTTGGCACGCGCTCCCTACCGCACTTATCGTGTTGGAGGTGATTGCGCTTCGCCTGCTATTGCCGTCTCCTCTTACTGACGAATACATTATTCGGTACCTTCCAAACGGTTGGCGGCGCTGGCTTTTGGACAAACCTCAGCCTTCCGCTAAAGAGCGCCACTGAACTTCTCTGTGGCGTTTTTGAACTCTAAAATAAGTCACTACAAAAGTTTTCCGGTGAAGAAAAAGCAAGTAGTTCGTAAGAAAACCTCTCGGTTCGGCCAAAGAGTTGGTTCAAACCATCCTCTAGTTGGGACGTGGGAAGAGGAACCCACCTCCGGCGGAACCACCACGACCGTGGTGTACACCGTTTTTGTGAAGCAAGGTAAATTTGGAGTCAGCGCAATAGACGGAGAAGACGGAACCGTTTTGCGAATCTCTCAAACCAAATGGGATGGCAAGGCGCTCCGTTTTACAAGCCTGTATCCACGTAGCAACCAGAGATGTGCTGACGGCATGGTCCAAGAAAAAAATGAACCACGACATCAGTTGCACGTATGCCGACGGCGAATTCTTCTCCGGTCGGGAAGTTTGGACAAAGAGGCGCGAGAAAAAGAAACGTGGCGGCGTCCAAAACACCCAATCGATGTCCACTTTATGAATGCCACAGTGGATGACGACACAAATTTATGACTGACGACCCCAATTCCTTGCTCCAACAAGCAGCGGAAGCCCTGAAGAACAAACAATACCCGGCAGCCGAGTCGCTGCAACGGAAGGGCTGCGAGCTATTACGTGAACAGAGGGCCGAAGAATCTCGAATTGCGAACGAAATCGAAAAACTTGCGGATATTCACTGTATCCAACGCAAGTTCGATCTGTGTGCGAGCGAGTACGCGGACGTGGTCAGAATGCGGGAAAAGTTCCTGCCCGAAAACGACTTTAGCATCCTTCGAGTTTTATACAGGCTGGCAAAGTCGCATTTCGAGGGACAGCAGTATGAACTTGCTGAATCTGAAATGCGGAGGCTGTTGTCCCTGACAGAAACACGAAGCGATTCTCCTGAAAGCCTTGCCTTTGGCCTGTACGAACTCGGATTCCTTCTCTACTACGTGGGGAAGTATCAGCAGGCTGAACCATTTCTGCTCAGGGCGCTCCCGATTTGCGACTCGAATTTGGGAGCCTCGCATCATCAGACAATTCAGGTGCTAGGTGGAATTGCGCTCCTCTATGCAAATTGCACTGACCTCGGGAAAGACCCCGAACCATATTTTGTGAGGGCTATCGAGGCTTCCAAGTCTGAAAAAGAGTTGGAAGAGACTTACCTGATGAACCTCGCTCGTCTGGCAGGCTTTGTGGCAGAGCGAAAGAGATATGAGGAAGCGGATGAGTTGTACTTGCAACTCGTGACCGCACTAGAAGCTTCGGGGCGATCTGGTGATTCTGGACAGCACTGGATTGCCAGCCGTTGCGTCAAATATTTCGAATCTAGGGGCCAAGGTGAATTAGTGGTTCACCTTGTTTCCGAAAAGCCGGATTCCGGTGTTTACGGCGATATGGTTCAAAAACGTTTAGCACATGCAGAACAGACTTTGTCAGAAGATGACCCGGAGTTGGTGGAAGCCCTGTTGGCAGCCGGGAACCGCGCAACATTTGAAGGCAGGTATGCGGAGGCAGAACCTCTCCTTCTGCGTGCGCTTGATGCATCTGGGAAAATTCATGGAGAGAAGAGTTCTCAAACTCTCTTCGCTCTGAATCGAGTGTGCATAATCAGCCGACTCTTGAAGAAATTTGACCAAGCAGAGCCAGCTATTCAGAGGGCATTGGCTATAGCGAGGGAATGTTACTTCGACCACGGTGTTTATCCTTGGACGATGGAAAACCTTGCGCTTCTCAGAGAGGCCGAATCCAGAATTGCAGATGCCACCGGGGCGTACGAAAGAGCAGTGGCCGAATCTGAAAGAATTTTTGGCTATCCATCATACGAAACAGCCGAGGCTCTCTATCATCAGAGTGGATACTTTCTGAGGGTTGGGGATTTTGGGGCCGCCGAAAAGGCCATAGGACGAGCCGTCTCAGTCATGGACAAAATCGAGAAACTCTCCGACTACGAAAAATCAGATTACCTCGGGACGCTCGCTTCGGTTTTGGAGGCGACTGGCCGTAGCTCTGAAGCTACCGAAATGCAGAATCGCAGCCGGGAACTCTTTCAACTTGCAAAAGTACGAGATGAAAGTGAGGAGTAGGCTCACCTCCATCGAACAGGTTCGACGGCATTCTTCATCCAGCCTTTGTTTTCTTGTTCTTCTCAGCCCTAAACTTTGCCCACCGCGCCTTTGTTGCCTTTCCAATCTTCGCCCTCGCAGCCGCCGACATCACGTGTTTTTTGACCTGAGTGATTTCTCGGCTCGCCTTGCTGCCGAGTGCTTTTGCCGCGGCCCGGATACCATTCAATCGGTGCTGTAAGTTACCCAACTCTTTTTCGAGCTTTCGTTCTTCACGTTTGACAGCCGTCAGTAGGTCCATGATTCCTCCGGGACGCAATCTATCCTAGTCAGGAGTCAATGCGCCAGACGTACTCTGAAAGGAAAGTGTCTTGGGATGGACACCGCTCGTTGCTGCCCGATAGCGTACACTGATTCAAGAGGATTAGCTTGCGTGCCAGAAACTACCATCGAAGAGAAGAAGAAACGCGAAGACTTGAAAGCCAAGAGGGATTTACTTTTCGAGCGGTATGTCAGGCGTCCCATGGACACTCATCTCGCGCTAGAAATCAAGGTGCTTGATGATCAGTTAGCGGAGGAATCCAAGGCCAGCACGGCGAAGTATCGAAGCAGTTTTCGTGGTCGCAGCAAATGAAGCGAGAACTGCCTGTTACGTGTTGTACAGAGTGTGGCGGTGCTGGTTACAACGTGAGGGTCGCAAAGGGTCGTTGTTGCAAAACCAGCGGCGAACAACGCTGCGGCGGCGTGAACGCAACTGCTATCAAAACTGATTGGATCGATTGTGCACACTGCGAAGCAACCGGATATTACCGCAATAAAGAATGTCCGAACTGCAAAGGTGCGGGCTACCTGTTCGTGGGGGTAAGGGACAAAGCAACGGTTTAACGCGCCACTTTCAATCTCTTACTTCGAGAAGGCTCACGATGCCCGGCGTGGTGCTGGGTTTAGAATCCGTCATGAATCCTGCTTACGGTACATACAAAAAGGGGCTGAAGTATTTGTCAGAAATTTGTTCAGGGTCAGTCTGTGACGTTAAGAACCGGTCCCCAATGATTGCCGCCCTTCGGCGCAGTTCCGCCATGTAGTCCTTGTTCAAGAAAATCTCGGCTGGCCTAGGTTCAGCTAGTATGAGGTCAACGGGACCAAGATAAAGATAAGCATCCGCCATCTTTGAAAAGTAATTCTTGTCCACATCCCCTAGCCAAGTGCTCTTGACGTCTCGCACCAGCGACGGAACTGGCCACGGAGCCATTCGCGCTTGCAGTTCGTTAAAGTCCGGCGGAGGAGTCGAGAGATCGAACACCATGCCGATTGCAATAACCAAAGTTACGCCCGGAAAATTTTTCTCGTATTTCTGTACCGCGGATTCCAAGCCCCTAGGTGCTGTGTTGTTGCTGTGAAAAAGATGAAATGAACCAAAAAGCATGAGAGCTTTGCGGTGTTTGGACAGTACTTCTTTTTCCATCACCGACGCGATGTTCGCGTCCCGGTCGAGCATAACTTCGGATTGGCCTTTGACTGTATTCCAATCCAGAGGAGGATCGCCCGCAAGTACGCGAATCTTCTTCGACGGTGGGAGCTTTTGATTGATCCGGCGTACCAACGGAAACAGGATTTCGTAAAAGCCTGACACGCTACACATCGAGGCGCTGGTATTACGCCACACTTGCTGGACCTCAGACGTCGGCACATCGTCACCTACAATGTACCGGTCCAAAATTCCTTGATATAAAGAATTGCCGCATTCCACCACAATGTCGTTCGCCTTGCCTGGCAAAGCGGGGTCGCGGATAAGATGGAGAATTAGATCGTCGAGGTCTTTATTTCCGTGTGCGGCATCTATTCCTACGACTTCGTATTTATCAAACGCCGCGAGAATCGCTTTTGTCGGGTCCTCGGGCTTCGGTTCTTTTCCACTGGGTATCGTTGCGTGCGCATTGCCAGTCGTCGGAGCAGTTTGGCCCTGCGATTGAACGTGTACTGGCGAGATGAAAAACGTTGCGACGGAGAACGCAATCAGCAAATGAAATCGCATAGGCACCTTTAGTGAGCTTTTTGGGGGGCATTACTTCGGCCAGCGAGCAAGCAATAGGCATTCTCGTACTCACCTCCGGTAAATGTAAACTACGAATCATTCTCGCGCATCGCATGGACTTCAGCACCGTCTTGGGCTCGTCGTTAATCCCAAGTGGAGCAAACGGAGACGGAGGTCCGTAATTTCCGGTCAACTCCCGTCGCGAAACCGTCCATTCACCCGGGCAGCTTTCGCGACGGGGTTCCACTTCGACGGCGTTCATCAGATGGAAGGACTTACAGGTGTATATTTCCTTCAACCCCAGCGACCGGAGTACTACAAATGGGAAATCCGACAATTCCCGCAACAGATTTTGACACTCCTGCCGAACGCGCCCGCCGAGTCATCTGGTTTTGCTTGGCCATCCTGCTTTTGCTAACCGCGCTGTTCCCATCGATAAATCGGGCTCAAACGCAGCAGCCCGCGAAGCCAGCGGGCGCAGAACCGACTCCGGAACCTGCTATTCCTGCCATCCTCTCCGCCTTCGACAAATACGAAGTCGTCGCTATGCCGCAAGGCCATGGGATGCAGGATTTGGACAATTTCATTTTTTCTTTGATCCGCACTCCTGCGTTTTCCGAAAAGGTGAACGACATTGAAGTTGAGTTTGGCAACTCGCTATACCAGCCGATGCTGGATCGATATATAGCGGGAGAGGATGTCCCGTTCACGGAAGTCCAGAAGGTTTGGCGGAAAATGGGCCAGCCCGCTTCCGGAGCGTCGCCATTCGTTGAGCAATTTTTCCCTCTCGTGCGCGCACTGAATCAGAAGCTCCCGACCGAAAGGCGCCTGCGAGTGTTGGCTGGCGACTCTCCCGTTGATTGGGATCAAATCAAAAGCGTGGACGACATCATAAGACTTGTTCACCGCGATGCCAGCATTGCTTCGGTGATGGAGAAAGAAGTCTTGTCAAAACATCGCAAGGCTCTCATGCTCTTTGGCACATTTCATCTCATGCACGGAACGGGCGCCAGCGCCGTTTCGCTCTATGAAAAAGACTTCCCAAATCTCACTTTTGTCATCAGCGATCTGGGCACTTTCGATACGGACTTGCCCACTCTATCCAGCAGCCCACTTGCAACTTGGCCGATCCCGTCGCTGGCGCGGGCCAAGGGCACATGGCTGGGCGCCTTGGATTTAGGTCGCTTTCTCCCGCCACCGATTCGGATCGATCAGGACTGCAATGTGCACCGCGAGTTCCCCAAGGTGCTGCAGAAGCGGATGGAAGACTTAGTTGACGCCTTTCTTTACCTCGGCCCTCAGGATTTGCGGCTAAGGGAAAAACTGCCCGCTGACATCGCTTTGGACGTCAATTACAGGATGGAATTGCAGAAAGGCGGAGCTAGGTTCGGATTCCCTGAAGCGGCGACTGAGACGGCGAAAGAGTTCGATCAGCAGATTGTGCACGGTGCGGAGAACCCGCTTTTTGTCATCCCCAAACCACCCGATCCCAAGGTCCCGGATGCGGAACTGTCTAGGGAAGTGCAAAGTTGTCTCGACCGCAAGAGCCGTACTACCACACCTCAATAACTAAACGGAGCGAATGCTCCATATTGGCCCCGCCAGCTAGGTTGCTACTTTCCCACAATCGGTGATTGTGCCTGAGTAGCGTTACCGGAAACTTGTGGGCTGTCGCTGCGCTTTCCAAGCAAATGAGCCCGGTCGAACGGGTCTCGCCGCCCGGAATCCGACGTTTTGAATTGTCGTTAAGGGCGCTTCGGTTCTTTCCGCTGCTTTAAATTTGTCCCCGTAATCCCTTATCCACGCGGTGAGTAACCGCGCTATTGACGCGCCAGATGCCGAGCGGCTAATTCGTGGCGGTAGATTGCACGTAGGGCTTCGATACTTTGACGATGACGTCTCCATTGTCCTCGGTCAAAAACCCCGACAAATTGTATCCAAGGTTTCCCCGAGCAACTGGCTTGAACTCGACGTCAATTTTGAAGATCGGACAGTCCTGACTCACAAATCTGCTGCGCTGTAATCCTGTTGGAGTTGGCGTTGGCGCTGGTACTCCGCCTTCCGCCCTGAAAACTTTGAGGACGTCCCATCGGGTCATGCCCGGTTTGATGGTCTCCATTTTCTCCATAAGATGGGCAAGCCAAACTTCATGGCCTTGCGCGCACGGCTCGGGGTTCGCCGACCCCTTCGTTCGGATCGAAGCGGAGCCTCCAATAACGATGACCGAAAGCAATAAGAGCACGAAAAATCTTCGAGTCATTGGTTGCTCTCCTGTGCCGCATGGGCAATTCCGCTTTACATGATGGACAGTTTGTACCTGCTCTTGTCCACGGTCAATTTAATTTCCACCCTTGAACCGTCCCTCGGTTTCCTTGATCAAATGGGATGGCTTAGCCCTGATCCGAATTCCGTCCTGACAACAAGCAAAAGCCGAGTAAGTACGCAAAGTTGCAACAACCCTTGCTCCTCCATGATTGACCTTTTCCTGCTGTCAGACCTAACATTTCCGCCATGCGTAGATACCCGGTCGAGGACATCGCCGAAAAGCCGGACGAGAAGGAAAGCGCAAAAGCAGCGTACCGGGTACGGTACGACGGCCAGTGCGAGATTTGTAATGGCTGAAGACTCTCGACAGCGAGAACAAGACCGTCTGCAGCCGGATTTCAAGAAGGGCTTCCGGTGCGTGCCATCGAGGCAAGCTGCTTTCCGTGGGGGAGCCGTACTTCATGGGAGAGTTGCGCTACGCGAGGACAACGTTTGGCGACAGACCTTAGCGGCGAACGTCAGACTCGGATTTAAGATTCCCGCATTCGTTCCGAAGCCAATTGTCCGTAATGTCCGTAAGAATCGTCAGGAAGTCGAAGTCGCAGTGGGGGCTAAGTGATTGATGGAGAAAAGTGGTGCGCCCAAGGGGGACGATTTTAGAACTTTCCTCAGCGATTTTGTGGCAGCGTTGCCACACGTGGAGATGATTGCTGAATTGAGGTTGTAATATTCATTTGCCAAGGCTTAAACTTCCCGAACTCATTTCACATCGGGGCGGGCTGACCATGCAAGATGTCAAAGATATTTCGAGCCGAGTGGAGGAAGAGCTTGAACAAATATCTGACAGCAAGCTTGTGAGCAGGATTCGAGAACTGCTCGTGACACCGTACCCGGTGGAGCGGGCGTGGGATTATGGGTCACGCGGTGAGCATTTTGTTTGCTGGACTGTTTTGGAGCACCACCCGTCGAATACGGGCGTCGCATTTTGTTTGCAGGGATTCGGTCCCGCCGATCCATGGGGGCTCGTCTCCTTGTCGGGCTCGCACATGAACATCGGAATGGACTCCTCCTGGTTCGCGTCTCTTGAGGATGCAATGAGAGGTAGCATGGCATGGGACGGGCAGAACCCGGAGGGGTACGAGGTGCCATGAGGCACACCATTTAAGCAGTAGCAATGGACCGCCGCCTTCGTAAATCTCTTTGTCCGGCGCGCTTCCCTTGCAAGCATCCATTTCTGACAGTCGCACGCAGCAGTTCTAAACTATAGAAGGCTACGTCGGCAAATTGTTGAGTACAAAGAGAAGAAGTGGTGCGCCCGGGGGGACTCGAACTCCCGACCTTCTGGTTCGTAGCCAGACGCTCTATCCAACTGAGCTACGGGCGCACTGTAGTTAAATTCTACCACAGAAATTAAATGTGACAGCTGGCCATGCCGCGCTTTTCCAGGTAGCGCTGGTGATATTCTTCGGCGCGATAGAACTTTCCGGCGGGCGTAATTTCCGTGGCGATGGGGCGCGGGATTCTTTTGCTGGCTTCCAACGCTGCCTTGGATTTTTTTGCGATTTCTTCCTGCTCCGGCGAGTGCGTGAAAATCGCGGTGCGGTATTGTTTGCCGAAGTCCGGTCCCTGACGATTTACCTGCGTCGGGTCGTGCAGGTGCCAGAAGGCGTCCACGAGGGTTTCGTACTTCACTTTTTCCGGATCGAATTCCACTTGCACCACTTCGGCGTGGCCGGTTTCGTCGGTGCATACATCTTTATACGTTGGATTTTCGGTGTGGCCATTGCTGTATCCAACCAGCGCGTCCACGACTCCGGGAATCTGGCGAAATTTTACTTCGACTCCCCAAAAACAACCGGCAGCAAATGTAGCGAGTTCAGTCATGATTCAAATTCCTTCCTGACAATGTTCTCGTGATGTCGATAGTGTAGCGCGATTTGGATTCGACAGTGAGATGCGTGGAGTAGATAGGGGCTTCGCGGATCGTGTCCCAAAGTGGGACTCGAATGAAAAATTAGAAAATGTGTGGCAAGTAAAGGACTTACACTGGCGATTTTCGGATGTGTGGCAAGCTGAGGAGTTGCGGGCGTATTTCTTGTAAGTATGGAAAAGAATGGACTTAGCCTTAAATATTTGCCCGCTTTGTCCTTGGTCTGTACCCCCTCCCCCTGTTTTTGTTTTTGCGTAAGTATTCATTCTAAAGAAGTTACAGAGGTGTGTTTCCGTAAGTATGGGATTTATAGAACTTAGTGGAAGCGGTGTTCGTGGCTGCGTCGGTGTTTGGGATCATCTTTATTTCCGCGGTGAGTGCGTCATGGAAGGGACGATACTGGAAGTAAAACGCATTGAACACATTGAATGGGGAAAAATCGCGATTGAACGGTCGTATATAGCATTGGACGGGAAGTCTGTCTCGGTCCCTGAGCTTGATGAAAGCGTGTCCTAGCACTAAACAGCGAGCCTCTGCTCCTCTTTGCCGCACTCCTCTCGCCCGGGTTTGTTTTCACTACTCGTAGCGTAGGGCGACCAGGGGATCGACGCGGGTGGCGCGGCGGGCGGGGAGGTAGCAGGCGGCGAGGCCGACCAGCAAGAGGGAAATAGCTACGGTTATAAAGGTGAAAGGATCGGTGGCGCTGACTCCTAAGAGAATGCTTTGCATGAAACGAGTGAACAAAAGACCGGCCGTAATGCCGATCAGAATTCCGGTGAGCGTGAGACGCAGGCCGCCAGCAATGACGCGAGAAAAGATTTGCGGCGAATCCGCGCCCAGAGCCATGCGGATGCCAATTTCGCGTGTTTGCAGGGAAACAATGTAGGAAAGCACGCCGTAAACCCCAATGACCGCGAGCAGCAGCCCCAGCGCGGAAAAAATTCCCAGCAGAAGGCTTTGCGAGCGTGGCGCAGAGTGGACTTGCGAAATTCGGTTGTCCATGGTGGTGATGGCGGTGATGGGCTGATTCCTATCGGCGGACCAGATGCGGTCCTGCACAGCGGGTAGCAGCGATATGGGATCCGTCTTTGAGCGCACCATGAAATAAATGCCGGTGGCAATTCTGGATTGATAAAATGGAGCATAAATTTGCGGCTTGGTTTCGGTGAACGGGCTGGCTTCGCGAACGTCGCCCGCCACTCCTATAATCTCTCCCCAAACCGGATGGCCGGATTCCTGGCGCGTTGAAATCCGCTTGCCGACGGCGTTGCGCGCGCCGAAATACTTACGCGCCAGGGTTTGGTTGACGATATAAACTTGGGGGCTGCTCCTGGCATCGGCATCGCTGAAATCGCGTCCTTCGAGCAGAGGTATAGCCAGCGTCGAAAAAAATTGTGGCGCGACGCGATTGCCAAGGGCAGTCTGTTGGCCGGACTTTTGGTCTCGCACGGCGAGCTCGGTTTGAAAGCGGGTTTCCGCCAGTTCGTCGGACATGGGGAAAACGAGACCGGCGGACGCGGAATCCACACCGGGGATGGCGCGTGTTGCATCAAGGACTTGTTGAACGAACGCGATCGATTGCTGCGGGCCGGCGAAACGGAAATTTGCGAAATCGGTGCGCAACGCGAGCAAGTGATCGGGACGAAAGCCGAGATTCTGACGGAGCAAATGATCGAAACTGCGTAACGCCAACGCCGATCCCAGCAACAGCAAAACCGCAAGCGCCATTTCGCCGACCACCAACAACCGGCGCAGCAGGTGGTGGCCGCGGCTGGGGTCGTCGGCTATGTTTGGCTTGGAGTTCGCGGAAATATTCCGGCGGGTACTGAGAAAGGCTGGAATCATGCCGGAGAGCAACGCCGCCAAGATTGACGCGGCGGCGGTGAAAAGTAGAACCGTGGCGTCGATGCGAATGTCCTGAAGGCGCGGAATGTCCGGAGGAAGAATGGAGCGCAGGCCGTGCGCCGTCCAAGCCGCAATCAAAAGGGCAAAAAAGCCGCTGAGCAGCGCGATCAGCAGGCACTCGACGGCAAGCTGGCGCAGCAAGGCGGCGCGCGTGGCACCCAGAGCCAAGCGAATGGAGAATTCGCGGGTGCGCGTCCAGCTTCGTGCGAGAAAAAGGTTGCTGACGTTGGCGCAGGCGATCAAGAGAACAAAGCCAACAGCGCAGAACAGGACCGATAGAGGAGCGCGAGCATCACCGAGGAGATACTGGCGGAGTGGGGTGGCGTTGATCGACCAACCTTGATGCATTTCGGGATAAGTGGAAGAAAGGCGAGCCGCGATGTTGTCGAGTTCGTTTTGCGCGTGGCGAAGAGTGACGCCGGGTTTCATTCGCGCGAGGACCGAGAAAGAAGTTTGATCGCGTTCGGTGCGCTGTTCGGCGGTGGGAATCAGCGGAACCCAGATTTTGGAATCGGTGACATAGCCCAGCTCCGGGATTTGCGGCATTACACCGATGATTTGGAATGGCTGTCCGTCGAGAGTAATGGCTTTTCCGACGGCGGCATCGTCGCCGAAGCGATCTCGCCAGAGCGAGAAACTGAGAACGGCCACGCGGCCGGAGGACTGCAGGTCAGCTGAAGTAAAAATCCTGCCATGCAATGGATACAGTCCGAGCGCAGGAAAGAAATCCTCCGAGACCGCGGCGCTTTCGATGCGTTCCGGTTTGCCCGCGCCCGCTAATTCCACCGGAGAATCCTGAGAGATGGCTAGGGCGGCGAAGGACGTGGCGCTCGAACGCAAGTCGGCAATGTCCGGCAGCGACAAGCCGAGGAAGGGAATGTCGTATGCGGTGGCGCGCGCAGAAAGGTCCACCAATTCCGCAGAATGTGGAAACGGAAGCGAACGAAGAAGAACCGAGTTGATGACGCTGAACATGGCGGTGTTGGCGCCGATGCCGAGGGCCAGCGTCAGGACGGAAATAATCGCGAAGCTGGGACTCTTGCGCAGCATGCGCAAGGCGAAACGCAGATCACGAAGCAGGGTTTCGAGCCACGCGATGCCTCGATGATCACGGTAATTTTCTTTCGTCTGCGCCACGCCGCCTAATTGAATTAGGGCTTGTCTGCGCGCTTCGTCGGCAGACATCCCGTGCTTGCGATTTTCATCGGTGGCCAGCTCCAGATGGGCGGCCACTTCAGCATCGTGTTCCTGGTCCAGCCGCGCGCCGTGGAAGAAAGAAAGGAACCGTTGAAGTGATTGGCGTAGGCGGTCGATCATGGCTCACACTTCCTCTTCCGGCACCGCCAGCACGCGATTCATCACGCCAGAGAGTCTCTGCCAGTATGCTGCGTCTTCGCTCAGCTGTTTGCGGCCGCGTTTGGTGATCGAATAAAACTTAGCCTTGCGATTGTTGTCGGAGGTGCCCCATTCGGCGGAAATCCATCCACGCTGTTGCAGCCTGACGAGGGAAGCGTAGATGGTGCCCTGGTTGAGCAATACTTCGTCGCCACTGGCTTGCTCAATGCGCCGGGCGATTCCATAGCCGTGGAGGGAGCCCATGAAGGCGAGCGTTTGCAGGACCATAAGATCCAGAGTGCCCTGCAGCAGGTCCATTTTCGAATGAGCCACGCGGCCTCCTGTGCGATGACCACATGAAGATAGCATTTCTCCTGTGGGAAAGCCACAGGAAAGTAATTCGGTCTTTTTGCGGGCGCAGCACCGCCGCTGCACGTCTGCAAGCAAAGTGATACCTTTTCTGTGAGTCTGCAGGTATCGGGGTTGGAGGCGGATATGTCGATACGGCCGGTGAAGAGATTGATTAAGGCTAAGCCAACGATGGAAGGCGCGGGAGTGCATCTGCGGCGGGCGTTTGGATTTGGGAATACTACGGAGTTTGATCCGTTTTTGTTGCTGGACGATTTTCGCAATGATGTGCCGGAAGATTATTTGAAGGGGTTTCCGTGGCATCCGCACCGCGGGATCGAAACGATTACGTATGTGTTGGCGGGAACGGTGGAACATGGCGACAGCATTGGGAACAAAGGCGCGATTTCTCCTGGCGATGTGCAGTGGATGACGGCGGGGAGCGGAATCATTCATCAGGAAATGCCGAAGGGTGACGCGGCTGGACGCATGCATGGGTTTCAATTGTGGGCGAATCTGCCGGCTGAGTTGAAGATGACGGCGCCGCGGTATCAGGAAGTGAAGTCACCGGAAATTCCGGTGATTACAGACGATGACGGGACGCACGTTCGCGTGATTTGCGGAAATTTCTGGGGCAAGAGCGGGCCCGTGGATGGGATCGCGGCTGATCCGGTGTATCTGGATGTTTCCGTGGCACCGGGGCGGAGGAAATCGCTGCCGGTGGGAACTACGCGGCATGCGTTTGCGTACGTGTTTGCCGGCGGCGGGAAATTCTGCAATGCGTCTGATCCGTTGGCGGTGCCTACGGAGCCGGTCGGGTGGCTGGATACTACGCCGCCACTGGAAGCGGATAATCGATCGCTGGTTTTGTTTGATCGTGGCGATGAAGTTGTGGTGCAAGCTGGCGATGAGGGGATTCGATTTTTGCTGGTGTCGGGTAAACCGCTGGAAGAACCGGTCGCGTGGTATGGGCCGATTGTTATGAATACGCAGGAGCAATTGCAGCAGGCATTTCGGGAGTTGGATAAGGGGACGTTTTTGAAGAAGTAAGTAGCACAGGCAATCCTGCGCTTTTTTGGATCGCGTCGCCCAGGGAACGCAGACAAGATTGTCTGCGCTACGACTCAAGCAACAAAGTAAGCGGACCGTTCCTACAGTTTGAGTGAGCGGAGGCGGAGGGCGTTGGCGATTACGGAAACGGAGCTGAAGCTCATGGCGGCGCTGGCGATCATTGGACTGAGCAGCCAGCCGAAGAATGGATACAGAATGCCTGCCGCGATGGGAATGCCAAGCGCGTTGTAGAGAAAAGCGAAGAGCAAATTTTGTTTGATGTTGCGGATGGTGGCGCGGCTGAGTTTTCTTGCGCGTAAGATGCCACGCAGATCGCCTTTGAGGAGAGTGATGCCGGCGCTTTCGATGGCCACGTCGGTGCCGGTGCCCATGGCGATGCCGACATCGGCGGCCGCGAGTGCGGGCGCGTCGTTGATTCCGTCGCCGGCCATGCCAACGTGCTTCCCTTCCCTTTTCAGCTCGGAGATAGCTTGCGCTTTTTGCGCGGGGGAAAGTTCAGCGCGGACGTCTTCGATTTGAAGCTCTTTCGCGATGGCTGCCGCAGAAGATTTCCGGTCGCCGGTTAACATTACGAGATTGATGCCGTCGGCACGCAAATCGGCGACCGCCTGCGGAGTGGACTCTTTCAGCGCGTCCGCCAGCGCAATGATACCGATCAGTTCGTTGTTGACAGCAACGAAGACGAGAGTGAGTGCCGAGGTGCGGCTAGTGCCGAATCCCATGGAGAGTTTCTGCACTTCAGACGGCTGATTGACGCCTTTCGATATTAAGAATTCGGCGGTACCCACGAGAACGCGATCCCCTAAAATATCGGCTTGTACGCCGCCGCCCGCGGTGGCCGAAAAGTTGAGTGCGTCGGCAAGCGCTGTGCCTTTTTCGTCCAGGACACCCTTTCCACGCAGCAAAGTGCCATGCACGCCGCGAACGATGGCGCGGGCGAGTGGGTGCTCGCTTGGTTGTTCGGCGCTCGCCGCAAGCCACAGAAGGCCGTCCTTTGTAAAACCGCTCCCCTCTAATACGGCCACGTCGACCGCGATAGGCCTGCCTTCGGTGAGTGTGCCGGTTTTGTCGACGACCAGGGTGTCGATGGCGGCGAGTTTTTCGAGGGCTTCAGCGTTGCGGACGAGGATCCCGACGTGAGCGCCCTTGCCTACGGCGACCATGATGGACATCGGAGTGGCGAGGCCAAGCGCGCAGGGGCAGGCGATGATGAGAACGGCGACTGCGTTGACGAGAGCGTGTGCTAGGCGCGACTGTGGTCCGATGACGGACCAGGTGATAAACGTGAGAATTGCTGCGACGACGACTGCGGGAACGAAAATGGCGGCGACTTTGTCGGCTAGGCGTTGCATAGGGGCACGGCTGCGTTGCGCTTCGCTTACTAGTTTTACGATTTGGGCTAGCGTGGTTTCGCTGCCGACGCGTTCGGCGCGCATCACAAAGCTGCCGCTGGTGTTGAGCGTGCCACCGGTGAGTTGATCGCCAGTGGATTTTTCTACGGGCATAGGCTCGCCGGTGACCATGGATTCGTCCACGGCGCTGGCGCCTTCGAGTAGCGTGCCGTCCACAGGGATGCGTTCGCCGGGGCGGACGCGAAGGCGGTCGTCTTTTTGGACAAGGTCGAGCGCGATGTCTCGTTCGCCGTTGCCGTCGTCAAGGCGATGTGCGGTTTGTGGCGCGAGTTTCAACAGCGCTCGGATGGCGGAGGATGTTTTTGCGCGCGCTCGAAGCTCCAGAACCTGGCCTAGTAGAACCAGCGTAGTGAT
Organism: uncultured Acidobacteriota bacterium; assembly: GCA_963732135.1. Taxonomy (GTDB): domain Bacteria; phylum Acidobacteriota; class Terriglobia; order Acidiferrales; family UBA7541; genus Acidiferrum. Next base: position 16,729 of record CAVSYC010000003.1, on the reverse strand, counting down.
GACCGCCGCGGCTTCGAAGTAGACGGGAACCGAGCCATCCATTTCGCGGAAAGATGCCGGGAAGAGCTGGGGAAAGATGGTCGCGACAACACTGTCGATAAACGCAGCGCCAGCGCCAAGACCGATGAGCGTGAACATATTCGGACTGCGATTGACGAGCGATGACCAGAAACGTTCGAAGAACGGCCAGCCTCCCCGGAGAACGACGGGACTAGCGAGGGACAATTCAATCCAATTGCGAACATCGCCGGATAAATGCAATCCCAGTTTTTCGCCAAACATTCCGAGTACGAGAACAGGAGCGGTCAAAATCGCGCTAAAGTAAAAACGATTGCGCATCGAGAGGTATTCGGCGTCCGGAGTTTCCTCGGCGACGATGTCCATGGGTTCGAGCGCCATTCCGCACTTTGGGCAAGAGCCAGGGCCGAGCTGAATAATTTCCGGATGCATCGGGCAGGTGTAGCGGATTTGCTTTGGTCTCGCGGGAGGCACGCTGGCTGGCGACGCAATTGGCGCAGCTTGAATCGAAGTGATCATCGCTGGGGCAATCGCGGGGATTATCTGCGCAGGCTGAAGATATTTGTCGGGGTTTGCCGAAAATTTCTCCGCGCATCCTTTCGCACAAAAGTAGTACGTTTCGCCGTGATGCTCGACATGAGCCGCGGCTTTCGCCGGATCAACGGTCATTCCACAAACAGGATCGCGTGCCATTCATCCCTCACAAATTCCGTGGCCGGCTGAAACCGTGCGCACAAGCGCTTAGCGCAAGTGGGTATAAATCAAACCAAGCAGTTCGTCGTACATGGCGTTGGCTTCTTCCTTCCTGGCGGAGCGCAGAGCTTTGGCAGCGCAGTGATGAAGATGATTCTTCATGAGATTGCGGGCCACTCCACGCAGCGCTTCCTGCACGGAGGCGATTTGCACGATGATGTCGGCGCAGTATCGATCGTCCGCCACCATTTTCTGCAGGCCGCGCAACTGTCCTTCGATGCGGCGGAGGCGCTTTTGATTGCTGTCTTTGAGCGATGGATCAACAGCAACGGCTTTATGGCCGGGGCCGACGATGCAGGCACATTCGGCGGAGTGCGCGTGGGTGGTTGCTTTGGACGGCATTCGCTTGATACCCCCTAGGGCTATTTATACCCCTGCCCCCTATCTGTTGTCAAATCGCGGATTTCGCGGATAGGCGAGGAAACACAACCGGACTGGACGAGGCTGGTATACTACCGGTCATGACACTCATGGAAGTTAGATATGCTTTGGTATCGCCGCTGACCCTCGAGCAGTTAAAGGAACTCGGCGAATTTGCCAATGTTTATGGACTGCGGAAGTTCCGGCTGAACGATGCCAAGACGGAATTGTCGTTTGAGTATGACGCATCGCGATTGCGGGAGACGCAGGTGGAGCATGTGTTGGGCCAGGCGAAGATTGCGGTGGCGAAGAGATTGAATTGAGTTGCGAAGGGCCTGGGGCGAGCGGCGCACGTTTCTGCCGCCGGGCCTTGACGGATAATCGCGAAGCAGATTCCTCGACTCCGCTTCGCTCCGCTCGGAATGACAATTTTGGCAAGTTGCCAGGGACTGATCGATAGGTTTAGGAGCGCTACGCGAGCAGGTAGAAAAATGGGGCTCCAGCTTGGGACCGGGAGCCCCGAAAGCACGTTTCATATCCGGCGTCCTTTTCACACCGGATGCATGGGGTCATCCATCCTAGCTTCCCTCTCAGAGGCAGGTGGCAATGGCCTTTGAATTTCGCCAAGCAAGCCCCTTCCCCCGCACTTGGCGTCGTCCTTAGACCGTGATCTGAAACATGCCCACGCAGTTACTTATGCAATGGGGTAACCATTTGATTTGGGTCGAATTATTGTCTGTAACTTATTGAATTAAAGAAGCTTGATGATTTCTCTTCCACTGGACGGCTTCTTCTGGGCTGCAGCACAAAACCACATTGGAACGAGCGACTACGCCGTTTTGCGAATGTGAGCCGTTGCTGTCCGAGTCGGCTGGTTCTAGCACTCTGGTAACAAAATTATTTAGCTGCACGTTCCATCGGTTTTTAATGCGAAACCGACGAAGATTCATTTATGTACGGTGGCGCTCCATCGCTCATTACGGCTCGCTTATCGCTGCGCTGCGTCCTTGCGCTGGCGCTGGCGTCGATCACGGCTGTTGGATCGGTGGGGGATACTCCGGGGATGTTGCGGCGCGCAGCTCCCGCAGGCTGCCGATGCAGTTGCGATCAAGCGGCACATGGGGGATGCATCAGAATGTGCCAGTCGCCGCGCCGTACATCGCGGTGGGCAGCAGTTAGCTGCGCTAAACCACGAATCAAAATATCGCCCGAGTCTCCCGGCGCGGGACCGCACTATTCGCATTCTGATCGAGCCGAACGCGCCAGCCGGTAGCAACGAAACGCACATTCTATCCGGAAATCTTCTCTACGATGGGCGTAGACGCGTACGAGTCTGCATTCTCCTGCAGCTTTCCCGCTAAAAAATCCGCAATTTCAAAGACCGCGCGGTTGTGCAGCGATTTGACGTTGTGCTGAAGAGCGGGCAGCTTTCCCGGTTCGAGCAACGAACGCACAGCAGGGACTGCGTTCTTCAGGGTTTTGACTACGATTCCAACCTGCTTTTCCACGACCCATTCGGTGTTGAAACGCTCCTGCGGCAAAGTGCTGGAATTGCACTCGACTAAGACGGGCAGGCCGGAAATCATGGCTTCGGCGATGCTGCCGGGACCGGGTTTGCCGATCAGAAAATCGGCGGCGTGCATCAAGCGGTTGACCTCGCGCGTAAATCCCACAATGTGCAATGGCAGATTCCATTTTGCCGCGCGGAGGCGAGCGGCCAATTTTTCATTTTTCCCGCAAACAAGAATCATCTGAAGCGGCAGGCGTGCAGCGTCAATCTGCTCGACGATGTCATAAATCACGTTCGAACCGTAGCCGCCGAAAAGAACAATCGCGGTAGGCAGATTAGCGTCGAGGCCCAGTTCGGTGCGGATGGCCAGACGGGATTCTTTCTGGTCAGCATAGAATTCCGGCCGAAGAATCATTCCGGAAGCCTGAAATAGATTTTTTTCGGTCTTGCCGAAATCGCGGGCTTGCTGCGCGGCGCGTTCGGAACCGGTGACTATGATCTGTTCCGGGGTTGGTTCGATCCAGAAGCGTGGCGGGAAGTCGGCCAGGTCGGTGATGATGGTGACGAAGGCGCGGCCCGGGTAGACGGACTGCCAGCTTTCCGCGATTTCGCGGTTGAAATGAGGAATGACGGATACGAGCAAGTCGGCAGGATGTTCGCGCCAGTAATTGGCGAGGAGCTTTACCAGCGGTTTATGGAAGATGCGGATCGTAAATTGAAGAATCCGCAAGAGATACACGCTGCCCCAAGTCCAGCCGTTGCGCAGCAGGATGTTGTACTGCTCCTGGATGCGAATTCCAGTGAGGCGGCGAAGCACGTCTAGATGGTCCGTAAGTTCCTGAAATTGAACAAGGTTAACTTCCCAGGAAAGAGCTTGCCACTCACAGACGGCTTTGAGTGCGACGGCGGCATTGCGATGGCCGCCACCGGCGTCATGGAACAGAACGTGAATTTTCCTGTTTGCGGACATGACAGGAGTGTTACACGAGAAAGGTGGGTTGAGACAAGAGCACGGAACATGCCATGTGGATAACTCCGGAAGTCATTTGTGCTCAACGGTTTCCAAGAGCACATTCACTCATTTTTCTCGACCTCTTTATAGGCTGTTCATATCCACAGCTTAAAAATGGGACATGCGATCTGACCTTCACATCCACTCGACCGCTTCAGGAATGTGCAACACTCCTTTGCTCGAGCGCCTTTGTAAGGAGTCCTACAATCGCCCGGACGAGGTCTATGCCCGTTGCAAGGAATTGGGCATGTCCATCGTCACTTTGACCGACCATGACTCGATAGACGCAGCCGAAGAGCTGCGGCAGCATCCCGACTTTTTCGTCAGCGAGGAAGTGACCTGCAAGATGCCAAGCGGGTCGGAAGTGCACATGGGGGTCTACAACCTGAGCGAGCGCGACCACGTGGAGATTCAGCGGCGGCGCGCGGACTTCGTCTCCCTGGTGATGTACCTGACCGAACTAAAGCTTTTCTTCAGCGTGAATCATGTTTTTTCCGGGCTGACTGGACGACGTAGCGAAGAAGATTTCCACTGGTTCGCGTCGTACGTTCCGGCGTTTGAGATTCGCAATGGCCAGATGTGGGAGAAGGCGAATCGGCACGCGCAGGCGCTGGCCAAGAGGCTAGGGAAGATCGCGATCGGCGGCAGCGATTCGCACGCCATGCGCGGAGTCGGATTGACCTACACCGAAGTGCCCGGAGCCAAAACGGTGGCAGAGTTTTTTGCGGGATTGCGCGCCAAGCGCGGCAAAGTGCGGGGAGCGGACGGAAGCTTTACCGGGTTGACGGCGGATGTTTTGTCGATCAGCAAAGCGCTGTTTCAGGAGCGGCCAGCCACGCTGGCGCTTTCCCCACTCGCGGCGCTAATTCCGCTAATTACGGCAGGCCATTGGGTGAATGAAATTTTGTTCTGTCGCAAGTGGGCTGCGCATTTCCAGGAAGAGGGTAAGGCGCCGCGAATGTTGTGGGATTTGAATGCGGGGACCGAGCAAGTTTGAGTCAGCGGTAAGGAACGGGTGAGCGATATGACCGTCGCACGCCAAGTATGGGGATTCATTGAACAGCGCGACCACCGCCTAATGCGGCGGCTGAATCGGTGGCGCGCTCCGCGATGGATCCGCTACTGGATGATTGCGGCGACCCGGCTGGGCGACGGGTGGTTGTGGTATTCGCTGGCGGCGATCTTGTTGGTCTACGGAGGGCCGCAGAGATTCGCCGCAGTGAGCGCCGCGACATTGGCTGCGACGGTTGGCGTTGGAGTCTTCAAGCTGCTAAAAACACTGAGTCACCGGCAGCGGCCCTGCCAACTGGAACCGCACTGCTGGTCCAGAGTCTTGCCTCCTGACAAATTTTCGTTTCCATCCGGGCATACCATGACGGCGTTTTCCATCGCGCTGGTGATTAGTTACTTTTATCACGGGGTCGAAGTCGCCGTGTTCTTTTTTGCGTGCAGCATCGCGATTTCGCGGGTCGTGCTGGGCATGCACTTCTTGAGCGACGTACTGGCCGGCGCAATTCTCGGGGTCGGACTGGGTTGCGGGGCGCTCACAGCGTTTGCCGCGATGGGATTGCTCTGATATTTCCTGGAACAGGCAATTCTGCCTGTTCAGTACGCTTCGACGATGGCCCATGCTGGCGCTGACGGATTCATTTCGCGGACGACGCGAAATGCGAGCGAGCTGCGTGCGCTACTAAGTGCTTGCAATTAATGCTCTATAGCACTATTCTCTCGCATCCGGACGAGGCGCGGTGCAACGCTCGTCCTGTCCCATCGATTTTACAAAGGGCGATTCAACGAGAGGATTATGCCGCTTACCACAACGGATTGGGTGGTCATCGTTGGATACCTGCTGATTAATCTTCTGATTGGAATTTATTACCGGCGACGAGCAAGCGGGAATACCGCAGAGTTTTTTATTTCCGGGCGCGACGTGTCGTGGTGGCTGGCCGGAACAAGCATGGTGGCGACGACCTTCGCCGCCGATACGCCGCTGTTGGTGACGGGGTTGGTAGCAACGCAAGGCATTGCAGGAAACTGGCTGTGGTGGAATCAGTGCTTGACTGGAATGCTGACGGTATTTTTCTTCGCGCGATATTGGCGGCGCGCGGAAATCATGACCGACGTAGAGCTGACGGAATTGCGTTATTCCGGAAAGCCTGCGGCATTTTTGCGCGGATTGAAATCAATTTATCTCGGCTTGCTGATGAATTGCTTCATCCTCGGCTGGGTGACGCGCGCCATGGTGGACATCATCGCGGTGCTACTAGGTCCGGCGATCGCGGCGGGAAAAGTCTGGCAGATTACGCTGGGCAATCACGTTCTTGTGCACTATACGCTGGGCGAGCCACGGCATACTGCGTTGATGATCTGTGTGTTCGTCCTGATTCCCTTCACCGGAATTTACACGTTTATTGGCGGGCTTTGGGGCGTGCTGGTCACGGACCTGTTTCAGTTCGTATTAAAGATGAGCATGGTGACGGTGCTGGCGTGGGTTGCAGTGAGCAAGTTGGGCGGAATCAATGCGCTGACGCTGCGTTTGCAGATTGTTGGCGATGCTGTAGCCAAGACAGGCGTACAGACGGCGAATCCGTTGAAGTTTTTTCCGGATTTTCATTTGGGAATGACCACCGGCGCGTTGTGGACGATTCCGTTGGTGTCATTTGTTTTATTTTTGGGGGTGCAGTGGTGGAGCTCGTGGTATCCAGGAGCGGAGCCGGGCGGCGGCGGCTACGTGGCGCAGAGAATGTTCAGCGCCAAGGATGAGAAGAATTCGCTGGGCGCGACGCTGTGGTTCAACCTGGCGAATTACGCTCTACGGCCGTGGCCGTGGATTTTGACGGGCCTGGTGGCGTTGGCGCTGTATTCGCCGAACGGCGGACTGACGCCAAGCGCGGATTTTGCGGCCAGTCCACAACAGGGCTATGTGATGGTGTTGCGCGATTTTCTGCCACCGGCGTTACGCGGGCTGATGGTGGCGGCATTTCTCGCGGCGTTTATGTCCACCATCGGAACGCAGCTGAATTGGGGGACTTCGTACCTGGTGAACGATTTTTACCGGCGATTTCTGGTGCGTGATGGGACGGAACGGCATTACGTGAACATTGGAAAAGTTTTTACGGTGCTGCTGGTGCTGGCCGGCGGCTACGTTGCGAGCCAACTGGCGTCGATTTCCGAAGGCTGGCAAATCGTATTGGGAATCGGCGCGGGCACAGGCGCGGTTTTGATTTTGCGGTGGTATTGGTGGCGCATCAATGCGTGGAGCGAAATCAGCGCAACGGTTACCGCTGCGGTGCTGACGTTTGCGCTGGCTAAGATTAAGTTCGCGGGTAGTGATGCAGTGGTGGTTGCAAAAACCACGTTAATCACGGCGGGAGTGACCACGGTTGCGTGGATTATCGGCACATTCGTAACCAAACCGGAGCCAACGGAAAAATTGGTTTCGTTCTACCGTCGCGTGCATCCGAGCATTTACGGATGGCAGCCGATTGCGAAGCTGTGCCCCGAACTTTCCCAGGTTCGCGATTTTGCGGCTAACGCAGCGAATTGGGTGGCGGGATGTTTGATGGTTTACACCGCGATGTTTGGCATCGGCATGCTGGTGTTTCGTCATTGGTTGTCCGGCGTTTTGTTGCTTGGGGTAAGCGCAATCGCCGGTTGGCTGATTTTTTGGAATCTTTCCCGGCAAGGGTGGGGGACCCTTTCGGGAGCGTTGGAGGCCAAATCCGCCAAGGATTAGTCGCACACTCACCCCTATGAAAAGTCGCCCCTTGCTGGAAATTTGTGTCGAGACGCTCGAGGCTGCGCTGGCCGCTGAGCGTGGTGGAGCTGACCGAATCGAGCTTTGCGAAAATTTAGCTGTCGGGGGGGTGACTCCCCATCTAGCGCTTATGCGCGCTACACGCTCGCAAATTAACATTCCAATCTTCGCGATGATCAGACCGCGTGGCGGAGATTTTTTCTATACTGCAGACGAAGTAGAGCGGATGCGAAGCGATATTTTGATGGCAAAAGAATGCGGGATGGACGGAGTTGTATTTGGCTTGCTGAACGCGGACCAACTCGTGGATGTCGACCGTACACGCGAACTGGTTGAACTGGCGCGTCCATTGCCAGGAACATTTCATCGCGCATTCGACGAGACGCCTGATCTACGCGCGGCGCTAGAAGGCGTGATTGTCAGCGGCGCCGCGAGAATTCTGACTTGTGGCGGTAATGGAGACGCCGAAAAAGGCAGCGCGATTGTTGCCCAGCTTGTGAAAACGGCTGGAAGCCGAATTGAAATTGTTGCAGGAGGCGGCATCAATGCCGCGAACCTCGAGGGCGTACTGCAGCGCTCGCACGCGCGAGAAATCCATTCTGGATTGAGCTCGACTCTGCCGTATCCTCGCGCGGATTGCTCAGCATTCGAAGCGGAAATCGGGAAGATGGCAGAAATATTGAAAGAACATTCCCATCAATCATCAGGCGTAAGCGGACGATAGCGAGTACGGAGAAAGCGGCAGCTGGGCTGCCGCACCCCATAAAAACCGGCGACTTACGCCTTTTGGGCTTGGCGACGCAGGAATGTGGGCACGTCGAGATCGTCACTCGGAACCTCGCGCGAAACGTCGCGGACATTTTGTTGAACCTGGTGGACGACGGTTGGCTGCTCGTTGGATATCGTCGAGGCTGAGCCGGAAGATGAGCCGGCGCCAGCTGCCGCTGCCGCCGCTACTTCTGGCAATTCCCTGCCAGCTTTCCACGTTTTGGGCAAAAACTCCGGGCGCCTCGAAACGTTCTTCTTGTTCGCTTCCTTGAAGCCGGCGGCGATGACGGTAATTTTGACGGAGTCTTTCATCGTTTCATCCTGCACGGCGCCGAATATGATGTTGGCGTTTTCGTGCGCGGCTTTCTGGATGATCGAGGAGGCCTCGTGAACTTCGTGGAGGGTCAGGCTGGGACTGCCGCAAATGTTGATGAGGATACCCTGCGCGCCCTGGATGGAATTGTCCTCGAGGAGCGGGCTGGCGATAGCGCGATTGGCGGCGTCCACGGCACGATTCGAACCGGTGGCGACTGCGGTGCCCATGACGGCGTAACCCTGACCGCTCATGATCGCTTTCACGTCGGCAAAATCGCGATTGATGATGCCGGGCACGGTGATGATATCCGAAATGCCTTGCACGGCCTGGCGAAGAATGTCGTCAGCGATGCGGAAAGCGTCAAAGAAGCTGGTGCCACGTTCAACGGTTTCCATCAAGCGTTCGTTTGGAATGACGATCACGGTGTCAACCGCGCCAATCAAATCCTGCAGAGCTTGTTCGGCTTGCAGCATGCGGCGCTTGCCTTCGAAGGCGAAGGGTTTGGTGACGACCGCGACAGTGAGAGCGCCAAGTTCACTGGCGAGTGATGCGACGACCGGAGCGGCACCGGAGCCGGTGCCTCCGCCGAGGCCGGAGGTGATGAAAATCATGTCCGAGCCTTCGAGCGCCTCGATAATCTTGTCGGTGTCTTCGAGCGCGGCTTTGCGGCCGACTTCAGGATTGGCTCCCGCGCCGAGACCCTTGGTAAGTTTTGCGCCGAGTTGCAACTTCAATGGCGCCTGACAGAGTTTGAGCGCCTGCAAGTCGGTATTGGCCGCGATGAATTCGATGCCTTCCACCTTGGCACGAATCATGCGGTTGACGGCGTTGCACCCGCCGCCGCCGACACCGATGACCTTGATTTTTGCGGGCGATAACTCCTCGCTGAAACTCATGCGAATTGCCGTGTCCTTTGCCGTCATGTATTCCCCCTATTCCCCCGAATTTCGGCTGGTAAGACCGTTTCGCGAAGTCTGGCTTCGCGTGAAAGCTTTTGCCGAGACCTTGTGGTTGAGTTCCTGAGTCCCGATGAATCGGGACTCAGGATGACAACGCCGGTCCAACGCGCCTACGGCAGCGTCTCAAGCTAGGCTCCTGCGAACATGGCCTTGAGCTTGGCAACAAAATTTGTGGACCGCATTGCGTGCAAGCGGCGCGCTTTTGCTCCGTACAAAACCAATCCGACCACTGTCGCGTACTCGGGCTGCTCGACTTGCTCCGGCATATCCACCAGGCCGCGAGGCTCGGCTACACGAACGGGCAAATGAAAAGCCTGTTCCATCATTTCGACTAGCCCAGTCAGGCGCGCTCCGCCACCGGAAAGCACGAATCCCGCCGGGATTTGCGAATCAAGACCGGCGCGACGCATTTCATCGCGAATCAGCGCCAAAAATTCCTGGGCGCGCGGCTCGATAATGTCCGTCAACATGCGCGCGAAAATGGTGCGCGGCGGACGATCGCCGACGCTGGCGATTTCGATGGCGGTATCTTCGTGCAGCAACGAAGCGGCCGCGCAACCGTGATGGCGCTTGATGCGTTCGGCCTCCGGGATGGGCGTACGCAGCCCTACTGCGAGGTCATTAGTGAAATGATCTCCGCCGACAGGCACAGCGCCGGTGTGTCGAACGACTCCAGCACCGTACACAACCAGCTCGGTAGTGCCGCCACCGATGTCCAGCAGACATGTGCCGAGATCGCGTTCGTCCTGCGTGAGGCAAGCTTCGGCGGACGCAAGCGGTTCGACAACAGTGTCGCTGATCAAAATGCCAGCGCGATTCGCCGCGGTGACGAGATTTTGCGTGGCGGTCACCGAAGAGGTGACCACGTGTACGTTGGCTTCGAGCCGCTGGCCGACCATGCCAATGGCGTCTCGGATTCCGTTGTGAGTGTCCACGGAAAATTCGTGGGGCAGTACGTGCAGAACTTCGCGGTCTTCGGGAAGAGAAATGTTGCGCGCGGCGTCAACCGCGCGGCGAACATCTTCGCGTTCGATATCGCGCGGCCGATTGCCAAGCGTGACGCCGCCACGGCTGTTCACCCCGCGCACGTGGCTGCCGGCGACACCGATTAGCGCCGTTTCCACCGGAATTCCGGAAACGCCTTCGGCTTCTTCCACGGCGCGGCGAATGGAGCTGACCGTAGCATCGAGATTGACGATGGAGCCTTTGCGCAAACCCTTCGATTCGGCCGCGCCCAGCGCGAGGAATTTTACTTGTTCGTCGGCAAGCTCCGCGATCAGAACGCAGGTCTTGGTGCTGCCAATATCGAGTCCGACGAGATATTTATCTTTTTTCGACAATCGCCGCCCCCGCCGCTAGTCTACTTATTCTTCTTCACCGTCATGTGCTCGCCGCAGCCGCTCGAATCAGGATTCAGGACGACCTGGCGCGCATACTGCAAATCCACGGACTGCACGCAGCCGGCATTGGATTGCCACTGCGCGAAATTTTCCACCAGCATCCGGTATTTTCCGGTGAACTCACTGGAACCGAAGTGAATCGTGACCGCCTGTGTCGCGTTGGCTCCAGGAAAACCGGCCATGACTACGCGAAGGTCGCGCGGATTGCCAAGATCAACTTCACTGATGTGGTCGGATGAGCCGGGGCGAACCAGGTCGGCGTCCTTCAGAAATTCCTGGAAAGTTTGCATGCGCTTCTGGCGATCGGCGTCAGGCATGGTGTCCGCGATACCGGTAACGATCGGAAAATGAAAATCTTCGCCATGCGGGCGATCGAGAATTTTCCCGAATTCGTCAATAAGGGCAATTTCATTGCCGTTACGTACGAACGCAACCGGGATTCGCTCCGAAATATCAATGCGAATGCGGTTGGGCAGAATGCGCTGAACGCTGGCGGATTGTACCCAGGAGATTTTCTCGACGTCACCGCGGCGCGCATCGAGCGGAATACGCAGCACGCTGCGACCGCGGTCTTTGTAGAAAGGCGCGAGCACCGCTTCACGCGAGACGATGTGATTGCCGGCGACTTCGACCTGCTCGGGCTTCAGCAGAAGCACTTTCGGCGAGTGCAGTAGAAAATTCCCAGCGACATAGGCCACCACGCCGCAGCCGGCAGTGATCAGGACTACATTAAAAATGGTGCGGTAACGCGAAAGATTTTTGCCGCCAAATTTCTTGCGGCGAATTTCGACCGGCTTCTGGCGGCGCAAGTAGCGTGGCTCGTCGTTTTCGACAAGTTCCGGCCGGTAGGCTTCTGCGTCGGCAACGCCAGCGTTTTTTTGTATGGCCTTCACGCGTCCCACACCACGACCTCGTGTTCGAGTTTGACCCCAAAAGCGTTTTCAACGCGCCCGCGCACGTCGGCGATTAAGGAGAGCATGTCTTTGGCAGAGGCTCGGCCTGCGTTGATGAAGAAATTTGCATGGCGGTCGCTGACTCTGGCGTCGCCAACGCTCAGGCCCTTGAGTCCAAGCTCATCAATCATGCGCCCGGCGGATGCTCCCGGAGGGTTTTTGAAAATGCAACCGGCACTTTTCTGCCCGAGCGGCTGGCTCGAACGCCGTTTCTCATTACAGATACGAATCCCTTGCAGAATTTCTTTGAACGGTTTGGAGGGAAGTTCCAGCGTCACTGCGAGCATCATATCATCAGGCGCAAACGAAGTGTGACGGTATTCAAATGAAATTTGTGTGCCCCTGAGGATTTCTATCCTGTGTTCGGCGGCGCGATAGAGCTTGACTTCGCGAACATAGCTGCCGATTTGCATGCCGTAAGCGCCAGCGTTCATGCGAAGCGCGCCCCCCACGGTGCCGGGCACGCCAATCAACCCTTCCATGCCTCCCAAATCATGTTTTGCACAGAAAGTGACGGTGCGGCCGAGGTCTGCGGCGGCGTCCACGTGAGCGAGATTGCCCTCGATCACGATTTCCGGGTCGGGCTTGGCGAGTTGCAGGATGATCCAAGGCAGTTCGCCATCGCCGATGAGAAGATTCGAGCCCCCACCGAGGAATTTGTAAGGGAACTGGTTGCGCTCGAGAAGCGCGAGCAGTCCGGGCATGGACTCATGCCTGGTGATGCGCAGCAGGTCAGTGGTTCCCCCGATGCCGAGCGACGTCAGTTCAGCCATGGAAGTGCCGGAGCGGATCTCGATGCGCAGGTTCGCGAGTTCAGTTCGTAGTTTGGAATCTTCAACGCGCATAGGGGCTCGGATGCTCGGTACCTAGCAAAACCATGAGTTCGTTGCTGGCTCGGCTGACGTTTCCGGCACCGACTGTAAGGATGGCGTCGCCGGGCCTGGCGTTCTTCAACAAAAATTCGATGGATTCCTGCATGGAACGGATGTAATGGACGTTTTTGTGTCCGGCCTCGCGAATAGCGGCCACAAGGGCTTCGCTGGTGATGCCGGGGATCGGCGGCTCGCTGGCCGCGTAGATGTCCGTGAGGACGAGTAGGTCGGCTTGATTGAAGGCGCGTCGGAACTCATCCCAGAGATGTTGCGTACGCGAGTAGCGATGCGGCTGGAAAAGAACCAGCAGGCGATTAAACTTGCAGCCGCGAGCGGCCTCGAGCGTGGCGCGAATCTCCGCCGGGTGGTGACCGTAGTCGTCGATTACCGTGATGTCGTTGACGGTGCCTTTTACGTCGAAGCGGCGGCCAACGCCCGCAAAATTCGCCAATCCCTGGCGGATTAGTTCGGCGGGTACATTCAGATAAAGTGCGACTGCGGCAGCCGCAGCGGCATTGCGCACGTTGTGGATTCCAGGCGGATGCGGCAAACGGAAGATGCCGAGGTCTTCGCCTTTGTAGGTGAGGCGGAATTCGCTGGAAAATCCTTGCAGCTGAATATCGCTGATCACCAGGTCGGCTTGGCTCGACGTGCCATAAGTAAGGATGGGCCGCTTCACACTGGGAATGATGGCCTGAACGTTGGGCTCATCGAGGCAAAGAATTGCGGCGCCATAAAACGGTACGCGATTTACAAACTGGACAAAGGCGTCCTGAATATCTTCGAGCGAGCTGTATTGATCGAGATGCTCGCGGTCGATGGTGGTAACGACAGCTACGACCGGCGCGAACAACAGGAAGCTGCGATCACTTTCGTCGGCCTCCACAACGAAATATTCGCCGCGGCCCAGACGTGCAGTGGTGCCGGCCTGATTGACTCTGCCGCCGATTACAAATGTGGGATCGAGGTGAGCTTCTGTAAGAATCGATGCGACCAGCGATGTGGTGGTGGTTTTGCCATGAGCGCCGCCGACCGCGATGCCGTATTTCAGGCGCATCAATTCAGCCAGCATTTCGGCGCGCGGAATTACAGGAATCTTAAGTTTGTGGGCCTCGATAACTTCCGGGTTTTGGGATTGAATCGCCGACGATGTAACAACTACATGCGCACCATCAACGTTACTGGCTTTGTGGCCTTCGTAAATCACGGCGCCAAGATTTTGCAAGCGCTCGGTGATCGTGGAAGGCTTGGTGTCCGAACCGGAGACGGAGTAGCCGAGCGTCAGCAGCACTTCGGCGATGCCGCTCATGCCGATGCCGCCAATCCCGACCAAGTGTATGCGCTGAAAATTCCTGAATGAGACCATCATGGCGTTGCTTCCCGATTTTTTGCGAGCACGCTAGAGGCCTTTTCCACCAGGTCCACAATGTCCCGCGCAGCGTTTGGCTTACCCAGCGTACGCGCACGCATGGACAACTGTACGATTTCTTGCGGCTGGTCAAGGAGCGCGAAAATCTCTTTGCACAAACGCTCGGCAGTGAGTTCCGGCTCGGCGATCAATCTTCCCGCGTTGGCTTTTACCATTTCCTGCGCGTTGCGAAGCTGATGGCTGTCCGTCGCTCGTCCGAACGGAATAAAAATTGCCGCTCGTCCCGCTGCGGCGACTTCTGCCGCGGTAATCGCGCCGGCGCGGCAAACAATCAGATCAGCCCATGCAAAACGCTCCGCCATATTGCCGAGAAACGGCACGACTTCGGCGTGGAATTCGCGACGCGCATAGGCGGTTCGAACCGCGTTGTAGTCGCGTTCGCCGGTCTGATGTACGACACTCAATTCATGTTTTCGCGCGGCCAGCATGTCCATCGCATCCACGAACGCCCGGTTGATGGGAAGTGCGCCCTGACTGCCTCCGGTGATCAACAAGCGAAACGGTTTTTGCGGTTTGCGCGGCTGAATAGCGAAAAACTCTGCGCGCACGGGATTGCCGGTCACGGACGCTTTGTTACCCAGCGCTCGTGCGGTGATGTCATAACCAGTTGCGACGCGCTTGGACAATTTCACTAACACTTTGTTGGTAAAGCCAGGCTCCGCATTCGGCTCAAAAATTACGTTCGGGATACCGCGCATCCATGTAGCGAGCAGCATCGGCCCGGCCGCGTAACCGCCAACGCCAAATGCCGCCACAGGCTGGTGCTTGCGCAGAATCGCAAACGCATCCAGCATTCCGGGCGCGAGCGTGGCGAAATTTTTTAACAGCGTCAGCCCGCCTTTGCCTTTGAGCCCCGCGGCGCGCAAAGTTTCAAGCGGCAGCCCGGCCTGAGGCACCAACTTCATTTCAATCCCGCGTTGTGTTCCTACCAGCACTACTTCCCTTTCCTTCCCACGCGACAGCCACTCCCGAGCAATGGCGATGGCCGGAAATACGTGACCACCCGTGCCACCGCCCGCGATGAGCAATTTCATCGCACTAATCCAAGAATGCCCCGTGCCGTCATTTCGCCGTCGCTTGCTGCGAAATATTCAACAGCACACCTGTGGCCAGCAACATCACCAGTAAACTCGATCCCCCATAACTGATGAATGGCAGCGGAATGCCTTTTGTAGGCACCATCCCAAGCACTACTGCAAAATTGATCAGCGCCTGAAAAATAACCATGGCGGTGATTCCCAACGCTAGCAAACGGCCAAAATTATCAGGGGCGGAAAATGCTGCGCGCAAACCCCGCCATCCGTAAACCGCGAACAGCGCAATTACAATCATCGCGCCGATGAAACCCAGTTCCTCGCAGATGACCGCATAAATAAAGTCGGTATGCGCTTCCGGCAGATAAAATAATTTCTGTTTGCTCTCCATCAAACCCACGCCGGTGAAACCGCCAGAACCCACGGCAATTAACGATTGCAACAGCTGAAATCCGGCTCCTTGCGGATCAACGTCCGGGTTGAGAAACGCCATCAAGCGCGCCTGACGGTACGCAACATGCGAAATCAGCAGATATAGCGCGGGAATGGAAGCGGCAGCGCCCGCGGCGATCCATTTCCAGGAAAGTCCAGCGACGTACAGGACCGCAGCTGAAATCAGCACAATGTCCACGGAAGTGCCGAGGTCGGGCTGCGCGAGAATTAGTGCGACACAAACCAGAATCGGGCCAATCGCTGGCAGAATGTTATGCAAGAAATCTTCTTTCCTAAATTCCATGCTGGCTGCCGTTCGTCGTTTCAAATCAAGAAACCACGCAAGATACAGGATCACAGCGAGCTTGGCGATTTCCGATGGCTGAATGCCAACGGGTCCAATGCGTATCCAACGGTGCGTGGCATGAGACTTATCCAGAAAGAACGCCCCGACCAGCATCAAGCCCACCGCGCAAAGGACGGAATATACGACGAGCGGTTCGCGCAGCTTCCGATAGTCAGTGCGCATCAGCACAAACATGCCGGCCAGACCAATGAAAAGCCACGCCGCTTGCCGAAGCAAAAAGTAGTACGAGTGGTGATATTCGTTTTGCGCGGTGACCGCCGACGCGCTGAAAATCATCACCGCGCCGAGCAGGCACAGTCCCAGCGTCACCCGAAACAGCCATTTGTCATTTTCCAGACGTCTCGGCATTGTGTTTCTCCGTGTGCGAACCATCTTCTGCGCGGTGCTGCAATTGGTGAACAAGCTCCTTGAACGCGCGGCCGCGGTGTTCGTAATTCTGAAATTGATCAAAGCTTGCGCATGCTGGAGCCAGCAACACGATGTCTCCAGCGTGAGCGGTCTGAGTGGCGAATTGCACCGCGTTCTGTAGCGTCTCCGCGCGCCTGATCGCCACGCTAGGTTCGATCTGCTTTTCGATTTTGTCCGCGGCACTGCCAATCAGCAGCGCGAGAATGGCTTTTTCTCTAAGCGCAGTGCGGAGTTGCGTGTAATCGCTGGCCTTATCTTTTCCGCCCAGAATCACAATGATTCTGCCGGAAAATGCTTCCAGCGCTTTCAACGTTGCGTCAACGTTGGTCGCCTTCGAATCGTTGTAATAGCGTACGCCATGAATTTCCGCGACGAATTCGA
>CAVSYC010000002.1:0-507759 GCA_963732135.1 uncultured Acidobacteriota bacterium | reverse complement strand
ATGCGATGCTCTACCCCAGGAAAGGAACGAATCGCCTCCGCGATTTGTTTCGGCTGCACACCTGTAAGCCGGGCAGCAATCGTGCCCGCAAGAACATTTTCCAGATTGTGCGCGCCGGGCAATGGAATTTCATCACAATTGAGTATTTCTTCTTCTCGGCCGTTCCTACGAAAAACGACTTTTGCATTCTTCACGAAAGCGCCTTGCTCAACAGCGGCCTTTCGGCTGAACCAGAATACTTGCGGACGCGTTGGAGCGATCTCGCGGCTCGCACTGTCATCCAGATTGATAATTGCCGCGTCTTCCTCGATTTGGTTCTCGAAAATCCTAGCTTTGGCAGCGGCGTAGGCGCTGAATGTCTTGTGGCGATCGAGGTGGTCGGGCGTCAGGTTCAGCAAAACGGAAATATTCGGCCGGAACGTTGCGATCAGCTCGAGTTGAAAGCTGCTCAGTTCCGCTACAGTGATGGTGCTTTCGGTCCTCTGCCGAACCGTTGCAATCAATGGCGTTCCGATGTTCCCTGCGAGCGCGCTCGAGAATCCCGCGTGGCGCAGAATGTGGTCGACAAGCGAAGTCGTCGTTGTTTTGCCATTCGAACCCGTGATCCCGATCAGTTGCCCATGCAAGAACCGGAATGCCAGCTCAATTTCGCTCCAAACCGGAATTTTCAGCCCGCGGGCCGTGATCAGCAACTGCGAGTCGGCCGGAACGCCGGGGCTCGGCACCACCAGTTCCTGCCCGCGCAAAATCGCGTCGGAGTATCCGCCCAGCTGTAGTTGGACGCCTGCGTCACGCAGTTTCGAAACGCACGCGCCAAGCTCGTCCGCGGACCGCGTGTCGGTGGCAGTGACCACCGCTCCGCGTTCCACGCAAAAAAGTGCCGTGGCCACGCCGGTGCGCGCCAGCCCGATAACCAGCACGCGTTTGCTTTTTAAATCCAACTTCCCCGCCATTTCTTTCGCCATTCGCAGTCTTTGTCTAGCGCAACTTCAATGTGGTTAGCGCAAACAACGCGAACACCAGCGCCAGAATCCAGAATCTCACGATTACTTTCGATTCGCTCCATCCCAGCAATTCGAAGTGATGATGAATCGGCGCCATGCGGAAAACCCGCTTTCCGCGCAGCTTGAACGAACCTACCTGCAAGATCACCGACAGGGCCTCAAGTACGAAAACGCCGCCGATAAAAAACAAAAGGATTTCCTGCTTGATGATCACCGCGATCACACCGAGCGTCCCGCCAAGCGACAACGAGCCGACGTCCCCCATAAACACTTCGGCGGGGTGCGCGTTATACCAGAGAAAACCAAGCGATGCGCCGACCAACGCTCCGCAAAAGACGGTCAGCTCGCCGACGCGCGGAATATATTGAATATCGAGATAGGTGGACCACCGTGCGTTGCTGCTGACGTAAGTGAGCACCGTGAGCGCGCCAGCCGCAATTACCGTGCAACCAATCGCCAGGCCGTCGAGGCCATCTGTCAAATTCACTGCGTTCGACGAGCCGGTGATCACGATGGTCACAAACAAAAGAAAAGGCAGAAACGCCAGCGGCCATAGGTGGCCGCTCGACATCAGCGAATGAATCACCAGATCGGGATGAAATTTTTTCAGGAACGGAACGATCAGCTGCGTCGAGTACGCGCTGTGCGTGGAAAGCTCCAGCAAGCCGACTCCGACCATCATGCTGACCAGAACTTGTAATAGAAATTTTCGCTTGCTGGTCAAGCCAAGATTCTGTTTCTTGGCTACTTTGGCGTAGTCGTCGATGAAGCCGATCACCGAGAACCCAATCAGCGCGAACAATGCCATCAGCACAAACGCATTTGTCAGATCCGCCCACAACAACACCGGCACCGCGGTGGACAGAACAATCAGCACGCCGCCCATCGTCGGTGTGCCGGCCTTTTTCTTGTGCTCCTGCGGGCCCTCTTCGCGAATATATTGTCCGATTTGCAATTCGCGCAGGCGCCTGATGAGCCACGGCCCAAATACCAGCGCCAGAAACATGGCCGTCAAACTCGCGTAAACCGTGCGAACCGTGATGTACCGGAAAACGTTGAGTGGGCTGAAATATTTCTGCAAGACGTGGTACAGGAGGTAGTACAGCATCTAGTGGCTGACCTCCGCTGCCGTGTCCTTTGCGCCATGTTGCGCCAGCAAACTCTCGACGACGCGCTCCATCTTCACGCCGCGTGATCCCTTGACCAGCAACAAATCACCCGGCTGGAATTCTTTTTGCAAGAATTGCGCAGCGTCGCCAGACGAAGCAAAAAATTTCAAACGGTCGCGGGGAATTCCGGCGTTTGCCGCGCCTTCGATTAACTGAGCGGCATCGCCAGCGACGCCGACGATGAAATCAATCCTTCCGGTTTTCGCGGCGAAGTCACCCGCGGCACGATGCAATTCGGCGGACGTCGTACCCAGCTCGCGCATTTCCCCCGCAGCCAGAATCCGCCTCCGGAATCCTGGAGTCGCCGCCAGCAGCGCCGTCATCGCCTGCAAAGCCGCAGGACTCGAGTTGTAACTGTCGTTGATCAGCGCCGCTCCGTCCGAAAACCGCAAAAGTTCCCCACGCATCGCCGGCGGCCGCAACTTCGGCAATACCGCTCGCGCTTCTTCGATGCCGATGCCCCATGCGCTGGCCGCCGCCAGCGACGCCAACGCATTCGCAATTACGTGCCGCCCGGGCAACGCGAGCTCCAGACGCAAGCGCCCCTCAGGGCTTACGTAATCGAACGTTGTACCCAGCGCTCCGCGATCTTCGATATTTTCCGCCGTAAAAAATGCCGGCTGCTCAATCCCGTACGTTAGAACTCGTCCCGGCGCAAGGGCTCCAAACGCCGCCACCCGAATATCGTCCGCATTCAACACTGCAGTCGATTCTTTTCCATTCAGTCCTTCAATCAGTTCGCGTTTCGCCAGCGCAATCTCATCCACCGAGGAAAAGAATTCAAGATGCGCGGGAGAGACGCGCGTCACCACGCCAACATCCGGCCGCGCGATTTCCGCGAGCCGTGCCAATTCGCCCCGCCGCGACATTCCCATCTCCAGCACCGCCGCTTGATGCGATTCGTCCAGCTTGAATAGCGTCAGCGGCAGCCCATATTCGTTATTAAAATTTCCTTCCGACTTCAGAACGCGGAACCGCGCGCCAAGCAATGCCGCCAGGATCTCTTTGGTCGTGGTTTTTCCCACCGAGCCGGTAACGCCGGCGATTTTCCCGCCCCAGTTTTCGCGTACCGCGCGGGCAAACTGTTTGAGCGCGACGAAGGTGTCTTCGACAACGATGCACTTGGCGCGAATCGCGTCCGAAAACTGGCCCACTTTCGCCGCGGCCACCACAGCTGCGAGTGCGCCACGTTCGAATGCGCCGGCCACATAATCGTGTCCATCGTGACTCGGTCCGTGGATGGCGATAAACAGTTCGCCGGCTCGAATGGTGCGAGAGTCAATCGAGACGCCGGCCAGCCGGGCCACGGGGTCGAGCCCCGCTCCCGCCCGCGCCACCAGAACGCCAACCACTTGTGCAATCGTCCACCGCATAAATACCTCAGAGGGTTCGCCTTACGAGCGTAACCCAGGGTTTGTTTGGTGCTCACCGGTTCGCTGGCTCCTCCTTCCATCGTTGCCGATGGCGCGTTTCAGTTCGACTGAAACTGCGATTGGAACCTTCGCGCTCGAACCGCGCCTGCTAGACTGCGCGCTAGGTGCCAAACCCCGTGCCGGGCTTTCGCTCATTCGTGCCCGGCAAATCGAATCCGCGTTTGCCCAATTCCTGCTGCGCTACTTGGCGATCGTCCCAGGGCAATGTTTTGTCCGCCAGCACCTGGTAGTCCTCGTGACCTTTGCCAGCGAGAAGCACGATATCGCCCGCACGAGCTTCGTCAAATGCCAGCCCGATCGCTTTTTCGCGATCCGGCTCAATCAAATATTTTCCGTTGCTTTTCTGCAAACCGACAACGATGTCGCTGATGATTTTCAGCGGGTCTTCCTGGCGCGGATTGTCATTGGTCAAAATCGTCAGGTCAGACAGCCGCCCGCTGGCTTCGCCCATGATGGGACGTTTGGTGCGATCTTTGCCGCCGCCGCAACCAAAAAGCGTGATCACGCGGCCCTTGGAATTCAATTCGCGCGCGGTTTTAATCAGATTTTCCAGTGCATCGTCGGTATGCGCAAAGTCCACAATCGCCAAAAAAGGCTGGCCCATATCCACGCGCTGAAATCTCCCCGGAACATTTTCCAGTGAACGGATTCCTTTTTCGATGTCTTCGTTTGAAATACCAGCTGCCTGAGCCGCGGCGATGGCGGCAAGAATATTGTAGACATTGATTCGGCCCACCAGCGGTGAACTGATTTGCAGTTTTCCCCGCGGAGTGTTCGCGGCGAACTGAAGGCCGTTAAACGAAAGTTGAAATTTTTTGGCGGAGATGTCCGAAGAATTCTCGATGCCATACGTCAACGTCTGCCTGGCAAGTCCGGCGAGACGTTTGCTGTACGGATCGTCGGCATTCAAAATCGCGGTGTCCGGCGCGCCGGCGCCTGTGCCTTCAAATAATTTCCGCTTGGCGGCAAAATAATCTTCAAAGTTCTTGTGGAAATCCAGGTGGTCGCGGGTCAGATTCGTAAAGATGGCCGACTGAAAATGGCAGCCCCACAAACGATCCATCGCCAGCGCGTGCGAACTGGCCTCCATCACCGCGAACTTTCCGCCTGCATCGCGAATTTCCGCCAAATAACCCTGCAAATCCAGCGATTCCGGCGTGGTATTGGGCGCGGAATATTTGCCCAGAGGAGTATGGTAAGCGATCGTTCCAAACATTCCGGTCTTCGCGCCCGATTCGCGGAGCACGGAGTCAATCAGAGAAGTCGTGGTGGTTTTTCCGTTGGTGCCGGTCACGGCGATTAACTGAAGAGACTTCACCGGATGGTCAAGAAAGTTCGCCGCTGCAGTCGCCAGACTTTTGCGACTTTCCGGCACGCGAACCCACACAACATTTGCGTCTAAATCTGTGGGCGCGGCAGATTCGCTAGCGATGGCGACCGCGCCGCGTTCGATCGCCTCGCGAATATATCGGTTGCCATCTTCTTTTGCGCCCTGCAACGCAAAAAACAGGCTGCCCATTACAGCCTTACGCGAATCGTAGACGATATTTTGAATCTCCAACGCATGCGTTCCGGCCGCTACGATTGCGCCAGTCCCTGAAAACACTTCGGCGAGCGTTAAGGAACGAGTTTTCGCTTGCCGGGTGTCCGCGTCGCTCCGCTCCGTCACTTTTCCGCTCTCTACCCCGTTTTTTGGCTCCTGCAATCCCGTGGTCATCGATGCCTGTTTTTTCCCAACGACTTGATAGCCTTCGCCGCCTCTTCCGGCGTTCCAAAGCGCACCGTAATTTTTGCGCCGCGCCGTACCTTTGTCCCGTCCACGGGTAATTCATCCACTGCAAGTCCACTACCAACCAAAACGGGTTCCAATCCCAACGTCAAACACATTTCTGTGACGTCACGCATCGTCTTGCCGTGAAAGTCCGGCACGGCGATGTCGCCGCCTTCGTCCAGCGCTACTGTCACCGACGGCTTCGCAGGTTCCGGCTGATTGCTTTTTTCCGGTGCCGCCAGCGGGTCCGGCTGCGCCGCAAAATCCACTGGCGTGAAATCTTCCAACGACGCAGTCTCTTCCGCGTCTGAATTCTTGTACGACGCCTGCATCAGCTTCGGGCTCAGCGGCACGTCACGCGGAACGTTGAGATATGCCAGCACCTGTTCCGCGATGCGCTTAAACACCGGCGCAGCTACTTGTCCTCCTTCATGTAGGCCGACGGGAGAATCCAACGAAACCAGAATCGTTACTGCTGGATCATTGATTGGCGTAAATCCAGTGAACGACGCAATCAATTGTGTCGGCGAGTAGCGTCCCGTTGCGGGATCGATCTTTTGCGCCGATCCGGTTTTACCGGCTGCGGTCCAGCCGTCTAGCCGTGCGAGCGTTCCCGTCCCGCCTTTGAGTATCACCCCTTCCATCAATTTGCGCAGCGTCGCAGCTGTCTGTGGCCGGATGATTTCTCGCGGTTCAGCCGGCGCCAATGCACCTGTAAGCGGCAATGCCTGCTCACCTCTTCGCATCTCCGCAACCACGTGCGGCTTATAAAGAGTGCCGCCATTGGCGATCGCTGACACCGCCGTAACCAGTTGCATCGGGGTTACGCCGATTTCCTGCCCCATCGAAATCGAGCCGATCGAAACGCCACTCCAGTTGTCGATTTTCTTCAGCAGTCCTTTGCTTTCACCGGGAAGATCCACTCCGGTCTGCTGGCCAAATCCAAAGGCACGAATATATTCATAGAATTTCGGCGCGCCCAGGCGCATCGCAATCTTGATGGCGCCCACGTCGCTCGACTTTGCCAGTATGTCCGATACCGTCAACAATCCGAATGGCTTGTGATCGTGAATGCGGTGTCCGGCAACAATCACCGAGCCATTCTCGCAATCAAAAATCTCATCAGGCTTCGTCAGGTCCTGGTCGAACGCTGCCGCCAGCGTGATCAACTTAAAGGTCGAACCCGGCTCGTAAATCGCGCTGACGGCACGGTCCATGCGCGCTTCCGTCTTCGCGTCGGTCGGCGAATTTGGATTGAACTTCGGCCAGTTGGCCAGCGCCAGAATCGATCCGTCATTCGGATTCTGTACAATCACCGTTCCGGCCAGCGCGTGAGTCTTGGCAATGGCCTCCGCCAGTTCCCGTTCGGCGATATATTGAATCTTTTCGTCGATCGTCAGGACAACGTTCGCGCCCTGATCCTTTTGCGCCACGCCGCCATCGAACGAGTGTTGCCGCGCGTCCTCCATCACCACGATTTTTTCGGCTTTTCCGCGAATCGTACCGTCCAGTTCGTATTCAATCCCTCCCAGTCCTTTTTCATCCAGGTCCACGAATCCCAAAATATGCGAAGCCAACTCGCGTTTCGGGTAGTAGCGCTGATTTTCCGCTTGCAGGTACACTCCTTTTAGATTCAACGCGCGCACTGCTTCGGCTTTTTCGGGCGGCAGCTTGCGCAGAATCCAGACGAACGATCCGCCCGATTGAAAGCGCGCGTCCAGAACGTCGCGCGGAATCCCAAGCACGCCGGACAGCAGGCGCGCGGCCATGGCCCGATTGTCGCCAATTTCCGAAGGCACCGCGAACGCCGACTGCACCGGCACGCTCATCGCCAGCGGATGCATGTTGCGGTCGTAAATTGCTCCGCGTTTTGGAGTGATTTCGATGGTGCGCCGCTGTTGCCGCTGCGCCCGCGCCACGTAAGTGCTATGCCGGATTAATTGCAGATAGCCGAGCCGCCCGGATACCGCGGTCATCCACAACAGAGCCACGCCGGCGACGATCAACAAACGGACGTGGACTTTTTCTTCTTGCATGGCCCGCTGCGTTCGGGATTCTCTCCGCCTGAGTGTTCAATGTTACTTCTGAAGCTTGATTCATTGGGTCCGCAGCAGCCGTTACTGTCTTCGACTGGCTCTGTTAAACCGCACCGCGGCCACTTGCATGCCAGTCGGAGCTTCGTACTCGCGCACCTGTATCGGCAATGGCTGCGTCAATCCCAGTTGTCTCCGGGCAATCACGTCAATGCGCATCGGATCGCGCAGATTGGCGATCTCTAGCTTCAATTCCGAATTCAGCGCAGTTGCACGCACCTGCTGTGCTTTCAAGTCTTCGAGCGCAAAGCTCAGGTCAATGCAGCGAAAATGCTGAAAAATGTAAAACAGGAAAAACACCGCCACCACTCCGCCCAGTCCCGCGGTCTTCAGCAAATTCTTCTGCTTGGCCGGCTCGACGTGGCGCACCAGCCGCGAATTATCAATGCGCTTTACGGTTCGGAACTCCCGCATCGCCACTACCTTCTGTTTCCTCATACTTAAGCTCTTTCTGCGCACCGCAGTTTCGCGCTTCGCGATCGCGGGTTCATTCGCTCTTCTTCTTCACTGGGCCGCACTACATGTTTTGTCAGTATCTTCAGCGTCCCTTGCTTGGCCGCTTCGCGAAACGCTTCTTTCACGATCCGGTCTTCCCTCGAGTGGTACGTCAACATCACGCACCGCCCCTCTGGATTCATTGTGGCGGGGACCCGAGAAAGAAACTGCCCGAGTTCCTCCATCTCTCGATTCACCGCTATCCGCAGCGCCAGAAACGTTTTTGTCGCGGGATGCAGTCTCTGCCTTCCCCATTGCGCTCGGGACCCTGCCACAACCGTTGCCAGGTGCGCTGTATCTCTGATCGGCCGCGCTCTTACTATCGCTCTGGCGATTCTTCTGGAATCGTGCTCGTCCGCTTCGCGGTACAGCAAATCGGCAAGTTCTCTCTCTTGCCAACGATTCACAATCTCGTCTGCGGTCAACTCATCTTCAGCTGCCGCGTTCACTCCCATGCGCATGCTCAGCGGACCGGCCTGGCGGAACGAAAATCCCCGCTCCGGCCGATCAAGCTGCATGCTCGAAACCCCCAAGTCGGCCAAGACCCCGTCCACCTTCGGAATCCCCAACTCGTGTACGGCCTCCGCAATCCTTGAGAACGGAGACAAAACGCAGTTCACTTTCGACCCGAATCTCGTCAAACGCTCCCGCGCGATTTCCAGCGCCTGTTCGTCCCGGTCCAGGCTGATCAACTTGCCCGAAGAAAGTCTTTCGGCGATGGCCTCCGAATGCCCCCCGGCTCCCAATGTTGCGTCGACGTATATTCCGTCCGTTTTTATTCGTAGCCATTCCAGCACCTCTTGCAACATCACCGGCGTGTGTGGTGCCGCGTTGCTCACCTTACGCGCCGATCAAATTCCCAAATCTTCCAAAGCCTTAAAGTCTTCCTTCGTGAACGGATCGTTCTTGATGTCGTCCAGCACCCTGGTGTGGTTCATCACTTCCAGGTAATCCAGTTCACCGAACACATCCACATCGCCTTTGGTCTGCGCCGCGTCCCGCAACACCGGCGGCAGCAAGACTCTGCCCTGACCGTCCATTTCCACCACTTGCCCGAAGTAGCTCGTTCTCATCAAAAACTTGCGCTTGGCCTGGTTCTGACTGGACACCTTCGCCAGCTTCTCTTCGATCGCGATCCACACCTGCATCGGATAAATCCGCGCCGATTCACCGGTAGTGCTGGTGATATAGAACTGGTTGCCGTATTTCCGTAAGTCCTCGAGAAACACGGCGGGTATTTTGAGACGACCCTTCTCGTCCACCCGCGCCTGATGGTTTCCTCGAAAACTCATTTGCCCTTTTCTGCCCCATCGCCCACACTGCTAGCCGGCCCTAGATAAGGACCGAGCAACGAAACGCGAGGATCTCTTGCCCAGACCACCCACGATTCATCGCAAATTGAGAAACTTTATGAATCTAGTCTTGCTTTTCCCCGAAACCGTGCCAGCGAACCCTGTTTCCTTCTACTTTTCACCACAACCAACCACTTTTGCCCACATCTTAATCTGACTACGATTCTTGTCAAGAGAATTCGTGCGCTTCTCACATTATTTTTTCGAAATGTGTGACCAAAACTTTTTCTGCTCGCGCCACGCCACCCGTTGTGCCCGTTTCCTTTTCAGCTCACCAGATTTTGTGGCCGCGTTTTCGCTTCTTCTTCGTCGCTTTTCCTGCAGCATTTTCATGCAAAAGCAGGCGGTTGATTTCCGCACGGCGGTCACATCGCGGGAGCGAATTTGTGTAGAGAATTTTACTTTTTGCGGGACTGGCACGCGTGCTATCCTTTGGGTGTTTGAGCTACCAACAAGGAGTCTTACCCATGGAATGGACCACACCTCAGCACGAAGAGATCGACCTCAACTGCGAAATCAGCTCCTACGCCAACGCAGAACTTTAGTCGGCGGCTCCTTCGCTGCTTTCTCCTTCCTTCTCATGGAGAATCTCGCAAAGGCCGGGCTTCTGCCCGGCCTTTGCCTTGCTCGAATGCTCTTGATCTGCGCAATGCGTCCCCACCCGCGAGACTCGAAACCACGGACAATCCCTTCCCATGCACATTAGAATTCTAGGATCGGCCGCCGGAGGTGGCTTCCCGCAATGGAACTGCGGTTGCCGCAACTGCTCTGGACTGCGCAGTGGCTCCCTGAAAGCCACCGCTCGAACTCAGACTCAGCTGGCCTTCTCGCCTGACGGACAGGTTTGGTTCCTGCTCGGAGCGTCGCCGGACTTACGCTCCCAGATCGTCGCCACACCGCAGCTTGCTCCGCCTTCCACCGACACCACCGGAACCCCTATCGGAGGCGTTTTCCTGTACTCGGCCGATCTCGATTCCGTGATGGGGCTGTTGCATCTGCGCGAATTCCAATCATTCTTCATCTTCGCCACTCCGGCCATTCAGAAAATCCTCAAATCTGAGAATCGCATCTTCGACGTGCTCCATCGCGCCGATCCGCCCGTGCAGTGGCAAAACTTGACGCCCGCCGCTCGCCTTGCCTGCCGCTTCGGTGACGATCCCTCCGCATCTCCATCGTTCGTTTGCACTCCAATCTCGCTCGGCTGCAATTATCCGGACTTCGTCAGCAGCGAGTTGCGTCGCGGCTTATCGGCACAAGAGGCGGTCGTCGCGCTGCGCTTCGAGCAGGGGGGACAGTCTTTTTGCTATGCGCCGTGTTCGTCAGAGGGCTCGGCAGAAGGCATGAAAGCTGCAGCGACCAGCAACATCGCATTCCTAGACGGCACCTTCTGGTCTGACGACGAACTGATCGAAATTGGCCGCGGCCAGAAAACCGCCCGCGAAATGGGTCATCTTCCCTTGTCAGGGCGCGACGGTTTACTTGCGCAATTTCCCAAGGACTCCGAATGTCGCAAAATTTTGGTCCACATCAACAACACCAATCCCATCCTCAATGAGGACAGCCAAGAACATCGTTTGACCCGCGAGGCCGGTTTTGAGATAGCCTACGATGGGATGGAATTGACTCTGTGACCCAGCACCCCGAAAAGCTCCCGCTCTCTGAAACAGACTTCATCGCCGGATTTCACGCTATCGGCGAAGATCGCTATCATCACCGCCATCCGTTCCACAAACTGATGCACGAAGGTTCGCTAGGCCGGGGTCAAATGCAGGCCTGGGCGCTCAATCGCTACTACTACCAGAGCCACATCCCACGAAAAGACGCCGTAGTGCTTTCGCGTTCAGATGATCAGGGCTTCCGCATGGCTTGGCGTAAGCGCTTGATCGACCACGACGGCGATGGCAGCGGAGCCCCAGGCGGCGTCGAAAAATGGCTCAAACTCGTCGAAGCTACCGGCCTTCCGCGCATTCAAGCCGTGCGCGGCGATGGTATTCTGCCCGCCACGCGTTATGCGGTTGACGCCTACGTGCACTTCGTTTCCACGCGTACTCATCTCGAAGCCGTCGCTTCTTCCCTCACTGAACTTTTCTCTCGAAAATTGATTGCCCTTCGCATGGACCGGCTGCGCGAATTTTATCCGTGGATGGCCAGCGGTCTCGATTATTTCACTGGCCGCCTCACGCAGGCTCCCGAAGACGCAGACTTCGCGCTTGCCTGGGTCGTCAAACACGCGCGTACCCGCGATGAACAAGACGCCGCCCAGGCAGCGCTCCGCGCAAAATGCGATATTCTGTGGGCCATGCTCGACGCTCTGTACTTCGCCTACGTCCAACCCGCCTGGCCACCGCCCGGCGCTTTTCACCCCAACCACGCCGACCTATGAGTCTCGACCCCAACTCGCGCCCGCAACTGGCTCCCGGCTGCCGCTTGGGAGAAAATCAAGGCCAGAAAGTATTACTGATGCCCGAGCGTGCGCTCCGCCTAAGCGGCCCCAGCCTGGAAATCGTCACGCGCTGTGACGGCAAACACACCGTAGCGACCCTAATTGCCGAATTACAAAAGCTCTACTCCAAAGCGGAGGCAAAAAAAGTAGAGCAAGACATCCTGGGCTATCTGCAACTCCTGCACGACCAACGCGCCCTGGATTTTGTATCCTAGCTCTTGTAGGGGCCGCCTTCCGAGGCAGGCCGGTGTTTCCGACTCAATCAATGCCACGCACTCCGTCAAACCCACTCGCCCTCATCGCTGAAGTGACCCATCGCTGTCCACTTCATTGCGTCTACTGTTCAAACCCGCGCGAACTCACAGCACGCGCCAACGAACTCCCCACCGAAATGTGGGCACGAGTCTTCCAACAAGCCGCCGCCCTCGGCGTCATGCAGCTCGACCTCACCGGCGGCGAACCGCTCGCCCGCCCCGATCTCGCCGAACTGATCCAATCCGCGCGCGCTGCCAACCTCTACGTGAACCTCATCACTTCCGGCCTGCCACTCGACGAAAATCGCCTCGACGAAGTAATCGCCGCCGGCCTCGATCACTTCCAGCTCAGCTTCCAAGGCGCCCGCGAAGATACTGCCAGCGAAATCTCAGGTACTAAATCTCACGCACAAAAACTCCGTGTGCTCGATTGGCTAAAAACACGGCGCGTAGGCGTCACGCTCAACTTCGTCATACATCGCAAAAATCTCGATCAGCTCGAAGAAATGCTGGCCATCGTCGAAAATTCCTCCGCTACCCGCGTGGAATTCGCACATGTTCAGTATTACGGCTGGGCCTTCGCCAACCGCGAACAGCTTCTCCCTACCCGCGAACAACTCAGGCACTCGCTTGATTTTTTCGAAAACGCGGAGGAACGCCTGCGCGGCAAAATCCGCGTCGAATACGTCGTCCCCGACTATTACGCAAAATTTCCCAAGCCCTGCATGGGCGGCTGGGCACGCAAAGTGATCATCATCACGCCCAGCGGCGAAGCACTTCCCTGCCACGCTGCGGCAGTGATCCCCGGCTTGCATTTCGAAAATGTAAGAGAAAGATCCCTGGCAGAAATCTGGCAGTCGAGCGAAGCATTTCAGAAGTTTCGCGGCGAAGAATGGATGCAGGAGCCGTGCAAATCCTGCGACCGCCGCACGATAGACTACGGCGGCTGCCGCTGCCAAGCCATGTTATTGGCAGGTAACGCTGCCGCAACCGACCCGGTCTGTTCTCTTTCCCCGCAGCGCTCGCTTGTGGATGCCGTTCTCTCCGGAATACCCGCCAGTCCTGGCACCCAACTGATCGTCCAGCCGTCCTGGCTCTACCGCCCCAATCCCGCTTGAACTTGCGCCGCTTCCTGCGCTGCACGCAACCGCATCATCACCCACGCAGCGAACACCAGGCTCCCCACCAGACAAGTCGCCCCGAAAATCGCCAGCGTCGAAGGAGCGCCGATCCGCTTCGCAATTCCCCCCGCCAACAGTGCGCCAATCGGCTGCACGCCCATAAACATCGTCGCGTACACCGCCATCACCCGTCCGCGCAATTCATCTGGCACGCGATTCTGCACCGTCGTATTCGTGGCCGCCATTTGCGAAGTTGCCGCGAATCCCACCACGAACAAAACCGTGCAAGAAATCCAGAACATGTGCGACTGCGAAAACGCAATCAATCCGATCGCGCAAATCACCGACATCGCAGCGATCCACTTCGCCAATCCTTTGTAGCTTGTCCGTGCCGCAAATTGCAGCGCTCCCAGGACCGCTCCAACTCCCGCTGCGCTCATCAACAATCCAAGCCCACGCGCTCCAGAATGCAAAACATCGTTGGCAAAAATCGGCATGAACACTGAATATTGCAGTCCCAGCAGGCTCAACATGCTCAACAGCAGAAGGGCAGACCGTGTCGGCCGGTCGCTCATGGCATAACGAAATCCTTGCAGCAAATTCTGCAGCGGCGATTCTTCGCTCGGCTTGCGCTCCACTTTCGTGATGCGCATCGCCAGGAGCGCAACAATCACCGCAAAAAAGCTCACTCCATTCAAAAAGAAACACCAGCCTTCACCGATCCACGCAATCGCAAATCCTGCAATCGCCGGGCCCACTACACGCGCACCATTAAAAATCGATGAGTTCAACGCAATCGCGTTCGGTAGGTCTTCTTTCCCCACCATCTCCACAAAGAATGCCTGCCGTATCGGCACGTCAAACGCATTTACAATTCCCACCAAGAAGGTAATCACGATCAGCGACCATTCGCCGATGTGCTGCGTCAATGTCAATCCCGCCAGCACAAACGCCAGCAGCATCGAAATTGTCTGCGTGGCAATCACTCCGCGATGCCGGCTATAGCGATCTCCGACGTAGCCGCCCACCGACGCCAGCACCAGCATCGGGATCTGATTGGCGAATCCAAAAATTCCCAGCAGCGCCGCCGAATGTGTCAAATCGTAAACCAGCCACAACTGCGCAGTCGTCTGCATCCAGGTCCCAATCAACGAGACCAGTTGCCCCACAATAAATAATTGGAAATTGCGATGCTTCAGCGCGCGGAACCGCGTCATAAGGCGTCAACCGCCTTGTCTGTACAAATCATCGCTATTTGTTTTCGCTCTCTTATCTGGAAGGAACAACAATCACTCTTCAACAGGCCCGCCTCTACCATTTCGATGCATCGTTTCAGCACAAGTCACGATGCCGCGAGACCGTGCCCGCTGTCAATTTGGCCTGTTAATTTGTTTCGAATTAAATGAGCCGCCCTCGGCGAACCTCACGAGGCCTTTTCTAACTCATTCTCCCGGAGGATCAGGTGCGCCGCCCACATGCAAATGGCTCAAATCATGCAACGTCTGCCGGTCCTCATCGCTCATTCCACGCGTAAAATTCGGGTCGCTCAACCGCCGGTTCCTCGCCGGCTCCGGCATATTCTGCAGCACGCCCAGCTTCTGCTGAATCACCTGCTGCCGCTCCCACGGAATCTGCCGCCATCTCGGCAAAACGTCGTTTTTCACGTAGCTCCGCTGTTCCGGCGTCATTCTCCGCCAGGTATCTTCCTTCGCGCGCAGGTCCGCCCGCTGCTGTCCGCTCAAATGGTCCCATTGATTGAATTGCTGCCGAATTCTGCTCTGCTGTTCCGGCGCCAGATTCTGGAACGCACGGCTGCTCTGCAACACGCGATCCCGCTGCTGCGGATTCAAATCGCGCATGCGGTCCACAAACGGACGTGGCGCGCCAACACCAACTTGCTGCCTCGGTCGCAGCGTGGCCCCAGGTCCGCTTTCGTTCGGCCGCCCGCTTCCATTCGATCGATTGTTAAAATTGTTGGATCGCGGCGGCCCCGCCCTCGTGGTTGGCGGCCGATTCGGTCCATTACTAGGCTGATGTTGGCTATTTGTTGCCGAATGCTGAGTCTGACTCACGGGCGGACGATTGGCGTTCTGCGATGACGGTCTAGGCGCTGGTGCTGACGGCCTCTGAGGCGGATGACTCTGCGGCAATCGTGCATAAGCGCTACCCGCGGCAGCGCTGAGTGCCACTGCGCCGATCAGCGCCACTGCCGGCCACCCGAATTGGAATCGCTTGGTCATTTTACTTCGGTCATTCGAATCTGCAACTCATCGGCACAGCCACTGCCACTTCCGTCTGCGCCGGTCCGCACTTACATTTGCTGGTCGTTGTCGTCCGCCGAATCAGCCGTCACTTCCACCGGCGGCGGCAATTCCTTCAACGGTTCAAAATTCGCCAGCGTGTCGTGATCTTCCATAACCGAAATATCCTGCATCAGGCCAGCGCTCGCCTCATCCGGGCTAATCGGCAATGGCGCAACTGCCTCCTTGCGGTATCCAATCCACAGCATCGCCAGCAACAGCATCGACGCGGCAAACGCAATGCGCGGCGATGGCCGCATCCACGCCCACCAGCTCTGTTTCACCGGCTCTGCCGCCAGGCGGGCGCGCACACGTACATCAAACGCCGGCGTCGGCTCAACCATCGGCAGCTCGCCCAGCAAATCGTTCACCGAGCGAAATTCGTTCGCACGTACCCGGCAAACCGCGCAAGCCGCCAGATGCTTTTCCATCTCGGCTCGCTCGCTATCCTTCAGCCGGCCATCCATGTACGACAGAATCCGGCTTTCCATTTTCACGCAGCTCATATCGCCCACCTTATTAAATTGACCCGGTACCAAACTCTTTTCCAATCTTTTCTTCGTTACTTCCTTACTTCCTACCTCATTACTTCAATCCGTGCCTCGCCACCAGCGGCGCCAACTCCACCCGCAACATCTCATAAGCCCGGAACAACAACGATTTCAACGCACTCTCCGAACAACTCAAAATCTTCGCAATCTCCGCATAGTCCAGTTCCTGATATTTGTGCAGCAGCACCGCCGCTCTCTGCTTTTCCGGCAATTTTTCAATTGCCCGCCGGATCATCTTCTTTCGCTCCTCCTCAACCAGCTCCTGCTCGACGGTCAGGTGTTTGTCCGCCACTTCAAATGGCCTCTCATCGCCGTCCTCTGCGTCCGCCGTCAACGGAGCGTCAATGGACATTTCCAGCTTCTGGTGCCGATGGTCACGCAGCGAATTCAGCGCAAGGTTTGTGGCAATCCGGAAAAGCCAGGTAGTGAACTTCGCCGTCGGTACGTATTCTTCCCGCGCGCGATATACTCGAATGAAGACTTCCTGCGCCAGGTCTTCCGCCTGCTCCCGGTTCTTCACCATCCGGAATAGGAAATTGACCAGCGGCGTCCGGTATCTCTGCAGTAGAAGTTCGAACGACTGTTCGTCGCCCCCCTTTACGTCCAGCATCAGTTGGACGTCAGTCCTGGTCATTGCGACCACACCGTATCTAACACAAGCAATCTCATAAAGTTGCAGCCGCCATTTATCCAGCGTTTAATAATCTGCCTCGCCCTAACCCGCCCATTTCCTTGCCCTTAGAGCCACCCAGTCGAGCCATTTTGCATACCCAGCTGTAAAATCTTCGTCGTTTTTTGGAGTGCGGCGGCTCGACGCCTCTTTCGACCGGCTCACACGCTTCCAAACTCTCGCTCCGAGTGCCGACCCACCCTTCGGACAGCCCGGCCCCTAAATACCCACCAACTTCTGCAATATCAATAAACTAGCTACCCCGACAAACACAAGGAGCGCCATTCGCCAATTCGGCTCCCGGTTCACTTCCGGGAGCAAGTCCGTTCCCGCCACATAAAGCGTAACCCCGCCTGCCAGTGGCAACGCATATTGCAGCTGCGCCTGCATCACGCTGGTTAATCCCACACCCAGCAAAGTAGCTCCACCCAGAGCCGCCGCCGCACGCAACGCGCTCTTCCGCCCCTGCCCGCTAGCCAGCACCATCGAAGCTACCGTAAATCCCTCCGGCAGCTTATGCAAAAACACCGCAAAAAAGATCACCGCGCCCAGCCAGGCAGACACCAGAAATCCTGCCGCAATCGCCACCCCGTCAAAAAACGCATGAATCGCCAGCCCCAGCAAAACCGCTCGCCGCGCATTCCCCTTGGCGAACTCCTCCGCATGCGTCTCTTCGCCAAAATGAAAATGCGGCGCAATCGTGTGTTCGAATAAATGAATCAGGAAAAATCCCGCCAGCACAAACAAAAACGCATTCTGCCCCCCAAGCTTCACCGACTCAGGGATGATATCCACCAGCGCTACTGCCAGCATGTACCCGGCGCCCAGCGCCAAAAAATATTGCAAAAATCTCCGCGGCCACTCCTTGCGCACCACAAAGTATCCGCCAAGCAAGTTCCCGCCCGCGGCCACCAAACCAAGCACCGCCGCCCACCCCGTCCTCACCGCTTCAGTATTTTCCATCCGCCCGCAATCTCTTCTCTTTGTGACTCTGTGTCCGCCCTGTGTTCCCCCTGTGTCTATTCCTAAGCTTTTCCCGTGACTCTCCGCAGGGTGCCCCACACGCCGATGTTGCGCGTGGGGCTTTCTTCGGATCTTCTTTCCGTCTCCGCGAGCCTCAGCACACGGCGCCTGCCCCGACTGGTCGGGGCGTCTCAGCGTTATCTTTTTTCTTTTCTTTGCTGCGTACTTCTTTACTTCATTACTTCTCTTTTCATCCGGAGTGTCTAAACAAGATCACATCACCTTCCTGCACAATGTACTCTTTCCCCTCCAACCGCACCTGCGCCTTCTCTCGAGCCGCTCCCAAACTCCCCGCCGCCAGCAAATCATTCCATCGCACCACTTCCGCGCGTATGAATCCCTTCTCAATATCGCTGTGAATCGCTCCCGCCGCCTTCACCGCATTGGTATTCTTATGAATCGTCCAAGCACGTACTTCCGGCTCCCCAGCCGTAAAAAACGAAGTCAGCCCCATCAAATCATAAGTAGCGCGAATCAACCGGTTCAGCCCCGGCTCCTTCAATCCATACGAAGCCAGCAACTCCGCCGCTTCGGCGTCACTCATCTCGGCCAATTCCGCTTCCAGCCGCCCGCAAACCGCCACCACCGCCGTGTTCGTCCGCCCCTGCAAAGCGCCAAGCTTATGCCGCTCCACGGCCGTGTCCAACTCCCCAGCCTCTTCATCTCCCAAATTCAGCACAAACAACATCGGCCGCTGCGACAAAAACAAAAATCCGCCAATCGGCTTTCGCTCCTCAGGAGTCAGAGACAGCTCCCGCAAAGGTTTCTCCGCCTCCAGATGCGCTTTGCACTTCTCCAGAACAGTTTTCTCCAGCTCAAACTGCTTATCGGCCTTCTTCTTCAAATCCTTTTCCAGCCGCTCCAGCCGCTTATCAATCTGTTCCAGGTCAGAAAAAATCAGCTCCAGCTCCAGATTTGTCACATCCCGCAGCGGATCGACCGTCCCCTCCGCATGCGGCACGCTGGGATCGTCAAACACGCGAATCACATGCGCAATCGCATCCACCTCGCGCAAAGAAGCCAGCGACTCCCGCATCCGCTCCTTCTGCATCCCGCCCAAATCGACGTACTGCACCGTCGCATAAGTAATTTTCTTTGGATTGTAAAGCTTGGCCAACTCCACCAGCCGCAGCTCCGGCACCTTGGCCACACCCACCCGCGTCTCCTGCCCGCCCTTCCCCGGATCAACATGCGCCTTCGTCAAAATCCGGAACAGCGTCGTCTTCCCGACCTGTGGCAGTCCAATAATCCCCGTCTGCATAAGCAGAAAAGTTTAGCACACCCATTTCCGCGCCAGCAGCGGCAATCCGCAGTGGGGCTACCGCATGATCGCTCGAATTAAGGTAATCTGGTCCATTATCAAAATCGTTTGCTGAAACTGAAATGCAACTCGACTGTTGGAGACAACCCTCCATAATGACTCAGACATATCTAAGCAAGACCTATCAGATTCCAGTTGCAGGCGTACGACGTCTTCTATTTCGTGCTGTTGGCATCACTGGACTCTCCGTGCTCGCTGGCTTTTTCGCAGTGTGGTACGCCGTCCGAACTGAAAATGATCCAACGAGCCTCAGATTTTCTTACGGAACTACCACACTTCTTGCCATCGCTCTCGGTATTCCGGCTCTTTTGCAATTTCGAATAAAGCTGAAGTCGTTCGTCTGGTTTTACAAGAGGACGCGATTCTCCGCCGTCAGGACGGCTCACCCGATGTGTTAGTCAAACGAAATGAAATAGTTCGTGTGGAAGAGAAGTCATCCTTCGGACTTACCGTACGGGTTAAGGGGCAGGACAAAGTGCTACGCATTCCGGCAGAAGTTGCCGGCTACTTAGAAATCCGGGACCACTTGGCTTGTTGGGGGCCTGTTGTTAGAAAATTCTTTGGCGGCATCTACTCTGTCCTGTTCGCGCTAATCGCAACAACAGCAGTAATGGCCTTGCTCTTCGGTTCGCAGAATTTTTGGTTCGTGTTTCCAACAAGCGCAGTCCTTCTTGTTTGTCTTGTTCTGGCAGCTATGAAGACTCAACAGGATGCTGGTACGGATCGATACTCTCGCTTGGTTGTTTGTGGGCTGGTGCTGGTAACAGCACTTGCTTTGACCTTTAAAGTTGTACTCGCCTTCGGATACCTGAAATGAAGCCAAGTTTTTCGTCAGCCATCTCTTGATTGCTGATCTTGGCCTCCTCAAAAAATTGGTAATCTATTTCTCGCTGCGCGAATGGAGCCGCCGTGACCGAAACATCGCTTGTCCTCCCGTTCGATCTAGCCGCCTCCGTAGCCCATCTCTCTGACTCCGACCCCTGTCTCGCAGGACTCATCCAGGATCTGCTGCCCTTCGACCCCGAAATCGACCACACCCAATCCCCCTACGAAGCTCTCCTCGAATCCATCGCCTACCAATCTATCTCCGGCAAAGCCGCCGCAACCATCTACACCCGTATCAAAGCCCTAAGCGCAAACGGCGGCCCACCGACTCCCGAAGAAATGCTCAAACTCAAAACTCAAGCCCTGAGACAAGCCGGCCTTTCTGGCGCGAAAATCCTGGCTATGAAAGATCTCGCGCAGAAAACCATCGAAGGCATCGTTCCCACCCATGAAGAAGCCCTGAAACTCTCCGACGAAGAACTAGTCGAACGCCTCATCTCCGTCCGCGGCATCGGCGCCTGGACTGTCGAAATGTTCCTCATCTTCCGCCTCGGCCGCCCCGACGTCCTCCCCATCCACGACCTGGGCGTAAAAAAAGGCTGGTCAGTGGCCTACAACAAAAAACACATGCCCCGCCCTAAAGAACTCCTCGCTTTCGGCGAACGCTGGCGCCCCTACCGCACCGTCGCTTCCTGGTACATGTGGCGCGCCTTCGAAAAAGCCGGCTACGCCGCCACCAACAAAATCCGCCCTGCAAAACTCCGGCGTAAGCGCATCAAGTCCAAGATCGCCAATCGCAAACCGGGTAATGCGAATGCCTCTAAATCCAAACGAAAACCCAAAAAAGGGCGCCGAGGCTATTAACATCCATGGTATAATACCTTCTAGGTATTTCTGTGGCTTGGCATCTTCATTTCCGTAAAACATTGACCACTTTAGAATCTACAGTTTAGCTCAACGGGTCTTGTAACTTTAGAATCTGCAGGGCAGTTACGAATTTGGACCAGTTACGGAAAAGGGGTGGGGGCAATCACCGCGCCGCCGTTTCTCGCGCCATCAAAAACATTGCTGCTATCCCGGCGAGCAACACTCCGCTTTCCAGCCCAACTGAAATTGTGTGCAATCGCGCAAATTCCGCTAACAAAGGACTCCCTGCCGTTGTCGCTTCGATCGATCCCATCTGCACCCGCAACCCGGCCATCTTAGGACTAACCGCCACCTGCGAGATCGTCGTCAACAAAATCATCAGCATCACAAACAACGCAGCAGGCGCCACAAAAGCCGCCAAACTCCGAATCCGCAAAACACGCACCAACAAAATCACCACTCCACAAACAATCCCCATCCAATGCATCCGCGAAAGCGAATACCCGACAATCGCCCCAGCCTGATCCCGACTGCTCAGAACCGAAAACGCCCCCGGCGCCACCACAAAACTCAAAAACACATCGCTCCCCAACCAAATGCTCAAACCTAGAAACTCGATCGCACGAAGTACGGTTGACATGGTTTTGTTTCGCTAGAATAGCAGAGGCAGGGTTTCAGGGTTTGTACTTACAAACCCTGAGCCAGGAAAATTAGTGGTGGGCGATAAAGGATTTGAACCTTTGACCTCTCGCGTGTGAGGCGAGCGCTCTAACCGCTGAGCTAATCGCCCGTCTGGAACGGGTGGACTGCTCTTCGATTCGTTCATTGCAGCAAACGAAATCGCAGCGCAGCCTCTTTTGCTAACACGTCTTTTGTAACAGGATTATCCGGGGTTTTCAACCAATGCCGGCCGCTACCTCTCAAGTCGTCTCGCAGCTGCAGCGCTCCATCGCGCGCGCCATTTACGGCAAAGAAGAAGCCATCCAGCTGGCGCTCATCACTCTTTTCGCACGCGGCCACTTGCTCATTGAAGACGTTCCGGGCGTCGGCAAAACCACTCTGGCGCAGGCTCTCGCGAAGTCTTTCCATTGCAGTTTTCAGCGCGTGCAATTCACTTCCGATCTTTTGCCGAGTGACGTTCTCGGTGTCAGCGTTTATCAACCCGACGCCCGCGAATTTGAATTCCGCCCCGGCCCGCTTTTCGCCAACATTGTTCTTGCCGATGAAATCAACCGCACCACGCCGCGCACACAATCCGCCCTCCTCGAAGCCATGAACGAAGCGCAAATTACCGTGGACGGCAAAACCCATCCGCTGCCCCAGCCTTTTCTCGTCATTGCCACGCAAAACCCCGTCGAGCATCACGGCACTTATCCGCTTCCCGAATCGCAGCTCGACCGCTTCCTCATGCGCATTAAAATGGGCTACCCCTCGCACGAAACCGAACGCGAAATTTTGCGCCGCCGCACCTTCGACAACCCGATCGAAAACTTGGAGCCCGTTGCCGACGTCAGCGACGTCCTCGCCATGCAGGAATCGGTCACTCACGTAAAAGTGGACGCCAGCCTGCACGATTACGCTCTCGAAATCGTCAACCGCACACGCAACTCCGACCAGTTGGCGCTCGGCGTAAGCCCACGCGGCACACTGATGCTGCAACGCGCCGCGCAGGCCCGCGCCTTCCTCGAAGGCCGCGACTACTGCGTGCCCGACGACTTCAAACAATTGGCGGTCTCCGTTTTCGCGCACCGCGTAGTAGCCAGCGCGCGGCACGCTTCGTTGCAAAAAAAATCCGAAACCACCGAAGCCGCTCTGCGCGAAATCGTAGACTCCGTGCGCGTCCCGCTCTAAAAGGCCGTCATTCCGCCTCCCCCGCGCTTCGCGGGGAGCGCAGCGACCGAAGGTTCCGGTCGGAAGGAATCTCTCTTCGATTGTCGACGCACCACCAATGCCGCAAACGCCACCCATGCCACCGACCACCTCCATCCTCGCGCAACTCTGGGCCAAAGCCGACCGGCCCTCCATCCGCGCCTTCTTCTTCTCCATCGCCGCACTCGGCGTTGCATTGCTCCTCGCCGTCTACTCCGGCGCCGCCGCCGAACTCGGCAACCTCGGCGTAGCCGCCAGTTCCGCGCTCTTCGCACTCGCAATTGCCGGCTGGGTAGCTGTCACGCTCGTACCCACTCTCGCCAAGCGCACACCACTTCGCTGGATCGGCCAGAAAGTCGAATACAAAATCAGCCGCGCCGGCTGGCTTTATTTCGGAGCAACGCTGCTCGTAGCTCTGGCTGCCCTCAACACCGGAAACAATCTCTTATTCCTCATCCTCTCCTGCCTCGTCTCCGTCATTCTCATGTCGGGAATTCTCTCTTCCATTTCTCTGGCTGGAATTGATCTGCGCATCGGCCTTCCCGAACACATCTTCGCCGGTCAAACCGTTCGCGCCCAGGTCGAACTCATCAACAGCAAGCTCACGCTGCCATCCTTCGCGCTGCGCGTCGAAGCCGTCGCTCTCCAAAATTCTTCCGCTACCGCTTTGCTTGAAACTCCGGTCTTCTTTCCGTACCTCCCACGCCAGCAGAGCATGAAGCAGAGCGTTCCCGTCACCTTCTTGAAGCGCGGATTACATGTCCAGGATACGTTTCGCATCGTCACCCGTTTTCCGTTTGGATTTCTGCAAAAGTCCCGCCGCGTCGCGCTGAAATCCGAGGCCTTGGTCTATCCCAGCGTCGAATCGGATTCCGAGCTCAGCGAAATTTTTCCCGGCATTGAAGGCAGCATTGAGAGCTACCACAAGGGCCGTGGACAGGATCTGCACGCATTGCGCGAATACGTTCCGACCGACAGCGCCAGCCATGTGCACTGGAAGGCGTCTGCGCGCGCCGGCTCGCTGATGGTTCGCGAATTCGCGCGCGAAGACGATTTTCGTGTCCTGCTGGTCCTCGATCCGCATCCCGGCGAACTTTCCACGAACAGCAACACTCTTCCAAACGAACGCTTCGAGCGCGCCGTAACCACCTGCGCCGGAATCGCCTGGCATTTTTACGAACGCAACGCTTTCCTGCAATTTCGCAGTGTTGGTATCGAAACCAGTCTCGCTCCCGCGGAAGAAATTATCTTTGCGATCCTGCGGTACCTGGCGGTGGCCCAGTCGCAGCCAACCGAAGCGCAAGACGCGCTCCTGCAGGACCTCGCCGCTTCGCCCGATCTCTTCAAAGTAATCGTCACCAGCCGCCCCCGTGGCACCATTCCTGCTGAACTGTGGCATTCTTCCTATGTAATTTTCCTGGAGTCGCTCGAAGAAATCCGCCGACCGCGTTAGCGGCAGCAGTCTATGGACTAGGCGAAGCTCTTCTTCTCCGTCATTAAGGGCGGCTCTTCTTCGGCCGTCATTTCGAAGAGCATAGCGACGAGGAATCTCTCTTTCGTTCTACAGGCGCGTCAGCGAGAATTGCCAACGGTGAAGAGTTGG
Organism: uncultured Acidobacteriota bacterium; assembly: GCA_963732135.1. Taxonomy (GTDB): domain Bacteria; phylum Acidobacteriota; class Terriglobia; order Acidiferrales; family UBA7541; genus Acidiferrum. Next base: position 483,595 of record CAVSYC010000002.1, on the reverse strand, counting down.
AGCAATCCGAACTCAAACAATTTCGCGAATCTCTATTGGGCTGGTTTCGCACCTGCCAGCGCGACCTGCCCTGGCGAAAAAATCGCGATCCCTATCGCATCTGGATCTCAGAAATCATGCTGCAGCAGACGCGTGTTGCCGCGGTGATTCCCTATTACGAAAAGTTTCTCGCACGATTTCCAGATGTAAAATCGCTGGCGACCGCTCCGCAGGAGGAAGTGCTGCGCCTGTGGTCAGGCCTCGGCTATTACAGTCGTGCACGCAATTCACAAAAAGCCGCTCAGCAAATTGTTGCAAAACATTCCGGTAAATTTCCACGGCAGCGCGAAGAACTCCTGGCACTCGAAGGAATCGGCGAATACACCGCGTCCGCAATTCTCAGTATCGCTTTCGATGACAAACATGCCGTTCTCGATGGCAACGTGGCGCGCGTAGTCTCGCGCCTGCAAGCGATTCGCGGCGATCTGCGCGAACCGAAACGCTGGCGCGATTTGCAGTCCAGCGCCGACCAACTGCTCGAGCGCGATTCGGCCGGTGACTGGAATCAGGCCATGATGGAACTTGGCGCAACGCTCTGCCTTCCGCGCTCGCCGCAATGTCTTCTCTGTCCCGTCGCGCAATTCTGCGAAGGCAGAAAGCTCGGCATCGCCGAAACTCTTCCGGAAAAAAGAAAAAAGCGCGCCACGGTTTCCGTGCAGCTTGTCAGCGCCGTACTCCTCGATGCAAAAAAACGCTCGCTGATCTTGCCGCCGCCCACAGCCTCAAACAAAAACAACGCCGATGATCACGTTCCATCGCTAGTCGCAAAACTCTGGCATTTTCCCACCGTCTCGGCTCCGGCGAATTCCGAGCAGGCGCTTAAACAATTGCTGCATCACGAACTACGAATAAAATCTGTGAAATCACCTGGCCCGGAGCTATTGGACAAAGTTCGTCATACTGTTACGTATCGCACCATTTCCATCGCGGCATATCTCATCCGTGTGAAGCAGCTTCCGAAAATTTACGCAGCGCGATACTTGCCACTCCAGGAAATCCAGTCCCTGCCCATCTCCAACCTCACGCGTAAAATCGCAAAGTCCGCCCTCAAGCATCTCTCCGGTACTAAAACCGCGTATTGACCGTTATTGTTTGGCATCCGCCAATTCGCGGCAACTCCTCTGACCGACGCCGAATGTTAGGATAAAAGTTCGGCCATGGCCGCCAGTACTTCACCTGCGATTTCGCAACCCCTCCCCGCGGAACGTTTCTTCCGCGTCTCGCTTTTTCTTTTGCTGCTCACCGCCATCCTCACTCTCATCGGCACCGGAAAAATCGATCTTTTCACTTCACTGATCGCGACTGCCGCTGTTCTCTTTCGCGCACGCCGTTGGTGGTACGGCCACCAATCTGAGCTGACTTCTCGCTCCGCCACCTTCATGGTCCTCTGCTATCTGCTTTTCTTTCCGGTAGACATGTTTTTTGTGTCGCGCAGCCTTGCCGCGAACTCCCCGAACCCGCAGCTATACGCCGCGTTGATCAGCTCAGTGCACTTCCTGATTTTCGTGCTGCTGGTCCGGCTGTACAGCGCGCGAACCGATCGTGACGCGCACTTTTTGCTGATGCTGGCGTTTGCGGCGGTGCTGGCTTCCGCGGTTCTCACCGTGGACACCACTTTCCTCTTTTTGTTTTTTCTGTTTCTTCTGTTTGCCGTTGCAACGTATGCCGGCTTGGAATTGCGCCGCGGAGCCACCGGAGCACTTATCCCAGTTGCATCGGCGATGCCCGATGCCGAAAAAAAACTATCACGCGCACTCAGCATCGCTGCGATCAGCGTATCCATTGGAGCGATTTTGTGCGGCACCGTTTTATTTTTTCTTTTGCCCCGCGTCAGCGCCGGCTATCTCGGCAAGACTAGTTTCAATCCAACGCTTCTCAGCGGTTTTAGCGATCAGGTGGAACTCGGCCAAATAGGCCAGATCAAAAAAAGCTCAGCGGTAGTCCTGCGCGTCGAAACCGGTTCTCCCGTCAACTATCCGGCGCTGCGTTGGCGTGGCAACGCGCTGGCGAATTTTGATGGAAGGCGATGGACTTCGGCGGAGCGTGGTTCAGAGACGCTTCAGGCCAATTCCGATGGCTGGATCGCTCTGCGGGAAAAACCGAAACCCGGCGAAGCGCGCGGCGAAATTCTGCAATTCACGGTGCTGCAAGAGCCGATGGCATCTGACGCGCTGTTCGTCACCGGAACCATGCTGGCCATTCGCGGAAGTTTCACCGGAGAAACCGGCGGCATCAGCCACCGGCGCAATTATTTATACCGGGATTCCGCGGGCTCGCTGATCAATCCATTTCATAACTTCGTCTCCGTGCGTTACACCGGAATTGCGCAGCTGCCGGCGAGGAATCGCGCGCAACTGGAAGCCGCAGGCACCAACTATCCGACAGCAATTACCGAAACATATTTGCAATTGCCGCAAGAAGTCGATCCGCGCATTCCCGATCTGGCGCGTTCCGCAACCCAACGCGTTTCCACTCCCTTCGACCAAGCAGCCGCGCTCGAAACTTTTTTGAAAACCAAATACAACTACACGCTCGACCTCACGGGAAATGCCGGAAAAGATCCGCTGGCGCATTTTCTTTTTGAAACGCGCGCCGGCCATTGCGAATATTTTGCGTCTTCGATGACGGTGATGCTTCGCACGCTCGGCATTCCTGCGCGTGAAGTGAACGGTTTCCTTCCGGGCGAGTACAACGAACTTGGCGGCGACTACATTGTGCGCGCAAGTGATGCACACAGTTGGGTGGAAGCATACTTTCCGGGAAGCGGCTGGATCGTTTTCGATCCCACACCCGATGCTCCCGTTGTCTCAGCGAGTTTCTTTTCGCGGATCTCGCAACTCACAGACTGGGCCGAGTTAACTTGGAACGACTGGGTCATCAGCTACGATTTCGCGCACCAGAACGTACTTGCGCAGACTTTCCAGACCAAGTCACGCAACTGGCGCGAACTGGGCGCCACGTGGTTCGCTGCAAAACAGCGGCGCATCAAAAACCGGCTTAGCATGTGGCAGGTGCACCACGGCAGTTTTGCTTTTGCACTTCCGTTGTTACTGGTGGCGATTCTGGCTGCTCTGCGATATGGCCGCGTCGAGCAGCTGCTGCGCAAGCTGCAAATCGGCTTGCTACTTCGCGGCAAAAACGCTGGAGCGGCGAGTTCGCAGATTGCCTCGCGCATGTACACGGAAATGCTGCACCTGATGCGACGCCACGGTTACGCGCGCACCGAAACGCAAACTCCGTTCGAATTTGCGGCCTCCGTCAAGAAACCAGCGTTGAGTCCCATGGTCGAGGAGTTCACGCAGCTTTATTCGGTGGCGAGATTTGGCGGCGCTGCCTGCGATTTACCGCGGCTGCAGCAGCTTCTCAGCACGATTCGCACTGAACTGCGAGTTAGATAACTCGCGTACAATGCCGCCACTGTTTCGGAGGCGAAGGAGTAAGGACCGTGAAACGAGCACGCAGACATTTCATCAAGAGCGCAGGCTTGCTCGGAGCAGCAGCCGGCGGGCTCAGCGAGGCGAGCGCATCGTCACAACAGCACGACAGGGAACGCGGCAAGCAGCTCAAAACGCCCGAAATGCATTGCGTAGTCACTGGGAGAAACAAAGCGGGCAAGTCGGTGATCGTGAGCAATCGTCGGCTCGAGCCTGTAACCGTCGCTCTATTTCCCGGGTATCAGTTTTATCGTTTATGGGGAAGCGACTCGATGCCCACGGTTCCGTCAGACGGAACTCCGATGGCGCAACCTGGCTATTTTCCTGCGAAGAACGGCTTCCGCTTCGGGTTGTTCACGCTGCCACCAGCTACAAGCACGAAGGTCGAGCCGATCGCCACCCCGGTTGCTCTGGAAGAGGCCAGGCAAAAACTGCCGGGCATTTTGGAGGCTTTGGAGCCGGACCATCCGGGCATGCACACCACCGACTCGGTAGACTTCGACGTTGTCGTCTTCGGCGAGGTGGTCTTGGAATTGGATGGCGGAACCGAGGTTGTCCTCAAAGCGGGCGATTGCGTCATTCAGAACGGAACACGCCATGCCTGGCACAACCGGTCCTCGGATAACAGCGTGATTGCCTTCTCGTTGGTTGGCGCGGAGCGTACGAATAAATCCTGATCAACGCACTTACTCGAGACTGACTCATTCCATTTCGCTACAAGAAGGTAGCCCGACTCGCGTGGTACAATAGAGAATTGCGATAAGGGGTAATTTTCTCCATGGCAAAGGTCGGATTTGTCAGTCTGGGCTGCCCGAAGAACCTCGTTGATAGCGAGGTGATGATGGGCATTCTTGCGCGCGATGGCTATGAATTAACGCCGCGCGCGGACGAAGCCGATATCCTGGTAGTGAACACCTGCAGCTTCATTGAGGCGGCTCAGAAAGAGTCGGTGGACGCCATTCTGGAAATGGCGGAGCACAAAAAATTCGGCGCTGCGAAAAAACTAATCGTCGCCGGCTGCCTGGTGGAACGCTATCGCGATCAAATTCTGGAGCAAGTCCCGGAAGTGGATGCCGTCGTGGGCACGGGCGAAGTCGAGCGCATTCTGCAAGCGGTGCATGGCGATTTGCGCGTGCTTCCCGCAGAACCGCCCGCATTTCTTTATCACGACTTGACGCCGCGGATTCTCACTACGCCGAAACACGCCGCGTACATAAAAATTGCCGAGGGCTGCGATCATCCCTGCACTTTCTGCATCATTCCGCAATTGCGCGGAAAATTCCGCAGCCGGCGCTTCGAATCGGTCTTGCGCGAAGCGGAAAATCTGGCTTCGTCAGGTACTCGCGAAATCACTTTGATTGGCCAGGACACCACGTCTTACGGCGAAGATCTCGGGCTGCGCGATGGCCTGGCGCAACTGCTTGCCGCGCTTGCGAATGTGGACGAACTGCTCTGGGTGCGTTTTCTTTACGCCTATCCGAATCGAGTGACGCAAAAATTATTGGACACGCTTGCAGCGCATCCGCGGCTGGCGAAATACATGGACATGCCGTTGCAGCACGCCAGCCGCAACATGCTGGCGCGCATGAAGCGCGGCTCGCATGGCGATGCTTTTTTGAAATTACTGGAACGCATCCGCGCGACCATTTCCGGAGTTTCGCTGCGTACCTCGTTCATCGTGGGATTTCCCGGTGAAACGGAAAAAGATTTCGACGAACTCTGTGATTTCGTGCACGCCGGCCAATTCGATTGGATGGGTGTGTTTGAATATTCCGACGTGGATAACGCCGGAAGCTTTGCACTGGACGGGAAAGTTGCCGCGGAAGTGGTCACCGACCGCCGCAATCGCTTGATGGCCATCCAGAAGAAAATCTCCCGGGAAAAACTCAAGAGCTGGAAAGGCCGCACCGAAACGGCTCTGATTGAAGGACTGTCAAAGGAAAATCCGCTGGTCTGGGAAGCGCGGCTGCAAGGCATGGCGCCGGAAATTGACGGCAGACTTTATTTGACGGACATAGAACTTCCGGACGGGCGTTTCGCGGACACGGGAGACGCCGCGCGGGTGGAAATCACCAAGACCGATGCGTACGATTTAATTGGGCGGGTTGTGGAAATTCTGCCGCAGCCGGAAAAACGTGCGCTCGTCAACGAACCTCCCGCGCACGAGAAGCTCCATCGCATTACAACCGGGGCGCCGTTGCGCGTTTTGGGATAAGATTCCGCCATGAAGCACCGCTGCCCCATTTGTAAAACAGCGACGGACTCCGAGGCGCACAGGGAGTTTCCGTTTTGCAACGAACGCTGCCGTTTGCTCGACCTCGGTGCCTGGGCCAGCGAAAAATATGTAGTGTCCGATCCGGTTTTCGACGAAGCGGAGCTTGAGGAACTTGACTGCGAGACCGACGCACGGCGAAAGCTCGATGACACCATCCACTGAAGGCAATAAACAAAAACCAAGTCTAGCTCTGGCCATTGCCACCGCGCTCGGCGTGGGCTATGCGCCAAAAGCTCCAGGTACTTTCGGTTCGCTGGTCGGTGTAATCACCGCGATGGCGACTTCGCTTTTTTTCCTGCGCCCGCACAGCGTTGGAGATTTGTTCTCGAAGCAGCGGCTGATGGAGCGAACGCTCATCGATCATCACTTTCTAGTTCCAGGCGGCGACATTCACGATTCCATGCTGGTGGTTCCGGTCACCTGCGCCATTTTACTGTTTCTTTTTCTGGCGTTCGTCGGAGTCTGGAGCGCGGGAAAAGCCGCCGATTTCGCGGGAATCAAAGATCCGCAATTCGTGGTGATTGATGAAGTCGCAGGCCAGCACATCGCCCTGATTCTTCCGCTGATTCCCCTGGCCATGCCGAATCTTTCCGCGCACATGGATTTTTCGCAGTACGCGATTTTCTCCGCGTTAAGCATGCTGAATTGGCGATACTTGCTGGCGGGCTTCGTGCTTTTTCGTCTGTTCGATATCTGGAAGCCCTTCCCAATCCGCAACCTGGAAAAGCTTCACGGCGGTTGGGGCATTATGGCCGACGATTGGCTGGCCGGAGTCTATGCTGCCATTCTGCTGAAGGTCGCGTTACACTTTAGCTTGTTATGAAATTCGGTTTAGGCCCCTCCACGGAAAAGAACGGCATCCCCCGCATTGAAAGTGTCGCGCCCGCGGCGGCCATTCCCGGCGGCGAAGTGGAAATTCGCGGCAGTGGATTTGCCACGCGCAATCATGTGCGACCGCAGGTTCACTTCGGCGAAGCGGAGGGCACGCTCGCGCTGGCCAGTGCTCAGCGGCTGGTTGCGCGCGTACCCGAGGGCGCAAACGGCGGAGTGGTTCGCGTGGTCGCGTCGGAGCACGAGAGCCAGCCGTTCCCCATAGCGGTCGGAATGCAAATCGCGGACAACTTGCATCCCGTGGCCAGTCCGGCAGTTGATATGGACGGGAATATCTACGTGACCTTCAGCGGACCGCGCGGACAACGTGTTCCCGTATCACTATATAAAATCACCGCGAATTTCAGCGTGAAGCCCTTCGTCACTTCCCTCACCAATCCCAGCGGACTGGCTATCGATCGCGCCGGCAATCTGTACGTTTCGTGCAGAAACGATGGCACTATCCACCGAGTTTCCGCCGACGGCCGCGCCGAACAATGGATCGAGGGTATGGGCGTGGCCACGGGCCTGGCCTTCGACCGCGATCATAATCTTTACGTCGGCGACCGCAGCGGCACCATTTTCAAGATCAGCCCGACCCGGGAAATTTTTGTTTTTGCGACGTTAGAACCTTCCGTGGCGGCGTACCATCTGGCCTTCCATCCCAGCGGCGAACTCTACGCGACCGGTCCCACCACTTCCAGCTTTGACCGCGTGTACCGCATTTCGCAGGGCGGCGATGTGACCACTTTTTTCCGCGGCCTCGGCCGCCCGCAAGGGCTGGCGTTCGATCGCGAGGGAAATTTGTTTGTTGCGGCATCGTTTGGCGGGCGCCGGGGAATTGTGCGCATTAACCCGAACGGCCGCGCGGACCTTGCGTTGAGCGGATCGGGAGTTGTGGGCATGGCGCTGCTGCCATCGGGGCGCGCGATTGTTGCCACATCCACCACGGTTTTCACTCTGGATTGGGAAGTGCGCGGGCTGCCCCTGCTCGGCTAGTTGGATTTCGCTATTTCCACAAGCATTCCGGATTGTCTCAACTTCAGTCCGAATCAGTTCAGTTCGAATACTACCAGCGCTACCGGTCGTCGTACTCCTTGCGCCAAGCGAACGCCTCAAGGTTAAAATGAATAACGATGAAAGCAGAGATCATTGCCGTCGGTTCGGAGATGCTGACTCCGGACAAGATCGATACCAACTCACTTTTCCTGACCGAAGAATTGAACAAACTGGGAATTGAAATCGTGCGCAAAACTGTAGTCGGCGACGATCGCGCACTTTTGCTGGAAGCTTTTCACGACGCGGTTAATCGCGTGCCGCTAACCATCGCGTCCGGCGGACTTGGCCCCACGGAAGACGATTTAACGCGAGAAACGGTTGCGGAATTGCTTGGCCGCAAGCTGGTGCGCAACGACGCCATCATGCGCGCGATTGAAGCCCGGTTTCGTTCCTTCGGACGCGTGATGCCGGATACGAACATTCGCCAGGCGATGGTGCCCGAAGGTGCCGAGCCGCTAGACAATCCGCGCGGCACCGCGCCAGGGCTGTGGCTGGAAGATCGCGACCGCACAATTGCTCTACTTCCCGGCCCGCCACGCGAATTGAAACCGATGTTTCGCGAACAAGTGTTGCCGCGCCTGCAGCGCCGTATATCTGCGGTACGCATGCACCACCGTGAATTGCGCGTTACCGGGCTCGGCGAATCGCACGTGGACAGCCTGGCTGGCCCCATTTATACGCGCTATCCCGAAGTGCAAACCACCGTGCTGGCTTCGCCGGGCGAAGTGCAAATTCATCTGCGCGTGTGGACGGCAGATTCTGCCCATGCTGATTCCCTGTTTGCCGACATCGAACGCGGACTTGATCTTGCTCTTACCGATCGCATTTTCTCGCGCGACAGTTCGCCACTGGAAGAAGTAGTGGCGCAGGAACTGGTGAAACAAAACGCGACCATTGCCTCGGCGGAAAGTTGCACCGGCGGTCTTTTCGCCGAACGGCTGACGACCATTGCGGGAAGTTCCGCGTACTTTCTTGGCGGCGTGGTCTGCTACAGCAACGAGATGAAAACCGCGTGGGCCGATGTGCCGCCGGAAATGATTGCGACCAAAGGCGCGGTGAGCACTGAAGTCGCGATCGCGCTTGCCGACGGAATTCGCCGCCGCGTGGGAAGTACTCTCGGAATCGGAATCACCGGAATCGCCGGGCCAGGCGGCGGCAGCGAAGAAAAACCCGTTGGCACCGTGCACATTGCACTGGCCAGTGCCACGGGCATGCGCGATCGCGCGTTGCGTTTCCCAGGCGACCGCGAAATGATTCGCATGCAGGCTTCGCAGGCCGCGCTGGACATGGTGCGGGTGCATTTCCTGTATAACGGCCAGGCGCCCCCAAAGCGGCCCTAACGATGCGTCTTTTTGTGGCCCTGGCGATTCCCACCGACGCACGCGAAAACCTTGCATTGCTGATTCGCGAGCTACGCGGCGTCGATCCAAATCCGAAATGGATCAATCCGGATAATTTGCATGTCACGCTGCAATTCATCGGCGCGGTTGCGCCTGAAAGATTAATGGGAATCGGCGATGCGCTCGCCGCTGTCCACGCACAGCAACAAGTCAGCGCCGAATTTTGCGATGTTGGATTTTTCCCGAATGCTCGGCGTCCCAGTGTGGCTTGGGTTGGCATCCTGCCGCCGCAGATGCTTTCTTCTCTTGCAGCCGAAGTGAATCGCGTGCTTGCACCGCTTGGAATTCCCCGCGAAGAGAAACCCTTTGTGCCCCATCTCACCATCGCGCGTTTTAAAGAAACCCGTCTTGCTCCCGCATTGCGTGCGGAAATTGAAAAACAGAAGTCTCGCACGTTCGGTACGCTAGCTACCGGCGAATTCCATCTCATCGAAAGTAAGCGTAAGAGTGCGGGAGCGGAGTACACTACGCTGCGTTCCTTCCGATTCGCGCCGGAAGAATCCAAGAGCTCAAAACCGTGAACCTGACATCCCCTCTTCCAGTGCTGGTGCTGCTCCTGGTTTCTTATCTGCTGGGTTCGGTCCCGTTTGGTGTGTTACTTGCCAAGCTTTTTGGCGGCGCGGATGTTCGAAAAGCGGGCAGTGGAAATATCGGCGCAACGAATGTCGCGCGAGTCGCAGGCCCAGCTGCCGGCGTGTTGACTCTGCTGCTGGATGCGGCGAAAGGCTGGCTGGCCGTCTGGCTTGCTGGACATGTAATGCATGGCGAAGCGGGCTTTTTGGTTGCCGCCGGATTTTTAGCGCTGCTCGGACACTGCTTTCCGCCCTGGCTGCGTTTTCGTGGCGGTAAAGGCGTCGCAACCGCCGCCGGCGCCTTTGCAGCGTTGTGCCCGGAAGCGATGATCGCCGCGTTAATTTTGTTCGCGCTGGTGGTGTGGTTTTGGCGTTACGTGTCTCTTGGCTCGCTGGCGGCCGCAGCGACCATCCCCTTATTTGTCTATTTTTTGTGGGCGCCGCATTTTGCGCCGCCCAATATCGTGACATTCGGATCGCTCGCCATCGCCGCGCTGGTTATTTTTCAGCATCGCGGAAATATTGGCAGGCTGGTGCGCGGCGAAGAGCCGAAATTTTTTCTCGGCAAAAAACGGGACGAAGCATGAAGAAAATCGCCATTCTGGGCGCCGGTGGCTGGGGAACCGCCCTGGCCATCGTGCTGACACGCAGCCGCCAGCCGCATGAAATTTCCTTGTGGGTGCATGATCCGGAATTGGCGGAATTTCTTTGCCGCGAGCGCACGAATCCAACTTACCTCCCCTTACAAACAGTTCCGGTGCAAATTTCGGTCACGAACGACATCGCCTCGGCCATGTACGGCGCGCAAATCGTGGTCGGCGCGGTGCCGTCGAGTTATGCGCGCAAGGTTTACGCCCACGCGCGGCCGTACTGGAATCCAGAAATGATTGTCGTCAGCGCAACCAAAGGCCTGGAGCCGATTTCTCATGCGCGAATGAGCGAAGTCATCCACGATGTACTTGGCGACGCGGCGGCTGCGCGTGTCGCAATTCTCTCCGGGCCATCTTTCGCAGCGGAGACCGCGCGCGGCGAACCGACAGCCGTGGTGGTTGCGGGCCGCGCGGTGCTGGAACTTACGCGAACAACCGGGCGTCACTATGCGGATCCGGCGGGCGAGATTCAATCCGAATTTGCCGGCCCGGGATTTCGCTTGTACACAAACAACGACGTGCTCGGCGTTGAACTTGCCGGCGCGATGAAGAACGTAATCGCCATTGCAGCCGGCGCGTGCAGCGGCCTGGGACTCGGCGCGAATGCGCTGGCGGCGCTGATTACGCGCGGACTTGCCGAGATGACCCGGCTGGCTACGCGGCTCGGTGCGAAACCGGAAACCATGAGCGGGCTTGCGGGATTGGGGGATCTGGTTCTGACGTGCAACGGCGCGCTGAGCCGCAACCGTTTTATCGGCATCGAACTCGGCAAGGGACGCGACCTGAAAGACATCCTGGCTGAAATGAAAATGGTCGCTGAAGGCGTGGGAACTACAGCGGCGCTTCTCGATCTGGCAACCGAGGCCAACGTCGAGTTGCCCATCACCGAACAAGTAAACGCCATTCTGCACGAAGGCAAATCGCCCACGGACGCAATTCGCGATGTGATGGAGCGCCCGTCCAAACGTGAATAGCGTTAACCGCTAAATAACCCCTGGACCTGTACGCAGGGACAGGTGCGTAAGGGTCAATGCTGGTTCCGCACTTTCTCGCGCAAGGACAGGTCTACCTTCAATAGCAACCGATAAAATGAAGCTCGGAATATGATGCAGAACTTCAGCGCGATTGTGGAAAAGTTGCGTGCGGGACGCGTGCGCATTCTGTGGCTCGTCTTGGGCGCCATGCTGCTGGTCAGCGCGCTGCCGCTGCTGCTGTATCACCAGCAGGTTTTGAAGTTGAGCCAGGACAAACTGGTGGATACGGAGCGCGTGCAGCAGACCGAGCTAACGCGTTCCCTCGCGCAGGAACTGCAGCAATACGAATCCAACGTCACGCAGCAGCTGATGAGCGAACGGCAGATCCTGGTCTTAACCGGAGCGATTCAGGACGTGGAAGATCCCGCCTCGGAACCCAAGGTCACTCGCCTGCTGGAAAATTCCGTTGAGAGCAATCCGTCCACATTTTTATATTTAACGGCCGTCGGAAAATCCGGCAAGGGCACCAGCGCTTCGCAAGGGAATTTTCAGGCTGAGAAAGATCCATTTGTTAGCAAAGCTCTGCAGCGCGCATTCATCACCTGTGTGCAATCGCCGCAGTTGGGCGGCGCGGTAAAATTTCGCAGCGATCCTTTGGCGCTCGAGCCGGACAACCAACCTGCGTTTGTCATCGCCATTCCGCTGAATGTGGACCAGCAATTCACCGGAATGATCGCGGCGGTGGTTTCGCTGAATCCGATTTTGCACCGATTGAAGGATGCCAGTGTGCGCGGACGAAGCGTCTTCGTGGTGGACCACCAGGGACACATCGTAGCGCATCACGACGCCGCGAAATTCACACCGGGTGAAGATGTAAGCTCGAACTCTCCGGTCGTCGCGCGGGTGCGTTCGCTTCCACAGGAACTGCGCAGCACCGAGACCATGCACTTCAGCGACCTCGAAAGTAATCATCACGTCGAGATGATCGGAACTTACAGTACCTTTCCTGAGGTGAACTGGGCGGTAATCGCGCAGCGCAGCCTGTCCGAGGCGCGCGCAGACGCCGGTGTGACTGAACTGAATCGCCAGGCGCTCACGTTCGTCAGTATGGTCGTGCTGATCGCTATCGTTGTGGGATATTTTTTCGCAGTCGCCATCAGCCAGCCGATCCACGGACTCGCCGCATCCACCCGCGCCATCAGCCGTGGCGAATTTCATCAGCGCACCAAAGTACGCGGCGCATCCGAAATCAGCGAGCTCGCCGAAAATTTCAATAAAATGGCTGGCGACATCGAAGAATACATCGAGAAGCTCAAGGAAGCCGCGGAAGCCAATCGCGAACTCTTTCTCGGCTCCATCCGTATGCTCGCCGCCGCGATCGACGAAAAGGATCCCTACACCCGAGGCCATTCCGGCCGCGTGGCGAAATATTCCACGCTCATTGGCCGTGAACTTGGACTTAGTGATGAGGAGCTCGATAGATTGCGCATCGCGGCGCTGTTGCACGACGTCGGAAAAATTGGCGTGGACGACCGCGTTCTGAAAAAGCCCGGTGCTCTGACTGCTGAAGAATTCGAACTGATGAAGCAGCACACTGTGAAAGGCGCAAACATCATGCGCCCCGTTTCACAATTGAAAGAAATGCTGCCCGGCATCGAACTTCACCACGAACATATGGACGGCCGCGGCTATCCATACGGCCTCACCGCGCCGCAAATTCCCTTGATGGCTCGTGTGATCGCGGTAGCTGATACGCTGGACGCCATGACCACGAATCGTCCTTATCAGAACGCCATGGAGCTGGAACTGGCGTTGAGCAAAATTAAAGCACTGGCCGGCGCAAAGTTTGACGCGGTCATCGTCGCCGCGCTTGACGCTTCCGTCACCAATGGCAAGCTCCGTTTGACCGCTGTGGAAGTCCAGGTCTAAATACTCTCGAACAGCTGACGTACCCTCAGGCATCCTCTCGGCTTGGTTCTGCGCCAGAACGTCCTAACTCACCCATCTGTTACACTTTGCATTGAACATGATTTCACTCTTTGGCAAGCCAGAAAAAATCGAGCCGTCTTTTCTCGAAAAGCTCAAAGCTTCGGTCACCAAGACCAAGGCCGCGCTATCGGAAACCGTCGATAGCATTTTTCTGGGTGAAAAACAGATCGACCCCGCAGCCCTCAAGCATTTGGAAACGGCGCTGCTGTCTGCGGACCTTGGCGTCAAGACCACTCGCGAGATTCTCGACTCGGTAAAAGAAAAAATGGATCGCAATGCGCTTTCCGATACTTCGCAATTGAAACGCGAAATTAAATCGCACGTCACACGGATTCTGCAATCGGCAAACGGGATACCAAAGGATCTGGGTGCAAGCAACGACAGCAGTGGCAAAGAACCGCGCGTCATTTTCATTGTCGGCGTGAACGGTGCAGGGAAAACCACCAGCATCGGCAAGCTTGCCAATCGCCTGCGCCAGCAAAATCTGAATGTTGTATTGTGCGCGGCGGATACATTTCGTGCCGCAGCCATCGAACAACTGGAAATCTGGGCGCATCGTAACGGCGTCGAAGTGATCAAGCAAAAATCGGGATCCGATCCGGCGGCGGTCGTCTTCGACGCGATGGCGGCTGCGAAAGCGCGCAACGCCGACGTGGTTCTTGTGGATACCGCCGGGCGGCTACACACCAAATCCAATTTGATGGCCGAGTTGGAAAAGATGAAGCGGACCGCCGCAAAAGTAATTCCCGGCGCGCCGCATGATGTGCTGCTGGTGATGGATGCAACCACTGGCCAAAATGGGCTCGCGCAAGCGCGCGAATTCACCGGCGCCGTCGGCGTAACCGGAATTGTGCTTACGAAACTCGATGGCACCGCCAAAGGAGGAATCGTCGTCGCAATTTCGCGCGAACTTGGTTTGCCGATTCGCTTTGTCGGCACCGGCGAACAGATAAATGACATGGTCCCGTTCGACCCGGAAACCTACGCGTCTTCCCTTTTCGATTAGCCGATGAACGAGCATGACATTCGCTTCATGCAACATGCGCTCGAGCTTGCCCGCAAGGGTGTCGGTCTCGCCAGCCCCAATCCCACCGTCGGCTGCGTCATTGTTCACAATGGACAGATTGTCGGCGAAGGATTCCATCAGTACGACCAACGCCACCACGCGGAAGTCGTGGCACTGCGCTCGGCTGGCGAAAAAGCCCGCGGTGCCACGGCATATGTGACGCTCGAGCCGTGTAATCACGTCGGCCGCACCGGACCGTGCACGGAATCTCTTATCAACGCTGGCATCATTCGTGTGATCGCCGCCCTTCGTGATGCCAATCCCAACGTTACTGGCGGTGGAATCGAACGATTGCGCGGCGCTGGGGTTACCACTGAGCTTGCCGATGCCGACCAAATGCTCGAGGCCGAAGAGTTGAACGAATCTTTTTTCCGCTGGATCTCATCGGGCAAGCCGTTCGTCACTCTGAAATCCGCGCTCACACTGGATGGTCAACTGGCGCTTCCGAAGTTGTCGAGGAGGAAATCCTGCGAGTGGATTACGTCTGAACAATCACGCGCCGAAGTGCAACGCTTGCGTCATGCGAGCGACGCTCTCATTACTGGCATCGGTACAATTCTGGCTGACAATCCTTTGCTCACGGATCGTAGCGGCCTACCCCGCAGACGTCATTTGTTGCGCGTAATCCTCGATTCCAGATTGCGTCTCTCACCTAAGTCACGCGTCGTCAAATCCCCTGACAAGGATTTGCTCGTGTTTACAGCGACGGCCCTCAAGTCTGCCAGAGCTCGCAGACTTCAGGATGAGGGCGTCGAGATTGTGCGCGTGCCCCATAAGCGTGGCCTGCTGGACCTGAAAACAGTCCTTAGAGAACTTGGCCGCCGCGAAATTCTCAGCGCGCTTCTCGAAGCCGGCCCCAGCCTGAATGCTTCGGCCCTCGGCGCAAGATTTGTCGATAAACTCTTTCTCTTTTACGCCCCCAAGCTCGCCGGTCGAGCCACAGTTCCATTCGTCAAAGGCTTCGTGACCGTTCCTCGATTTCGCTGCCATCGCCTACGTCAGCAGGAATTCGGCCCGGACTTCGCCATCGAAGCGTGGCTCCGCGACCCGTGTTGCGGATAGATTGCAACTCCATAGTTTCACCATTCCTAAGTTTGAGCTAAACTCTACTAGAAATAAATAATTCCGCAGTTTTCGTCACTGAAAGCTCATCGAGGTACTTCCTATGTGCGCCACAGCAGTTTCTGATATCCGTATCCCGCATTTCATTGGCGGCGAATGGGTCAATTCCAGTTCGACCGAATGGCAAGACCTCGTGAACCCCGCTACGCATGAGCCGCTCGGAAAAGTTCCGCTCGCTGGGGTTGCCGAAGTGAACGCCGCGATCGAAGCAGCGGCCGCGGCATTTCCCGCTTGGCGCCGTACTCCTCCCGAAGATCGCATCCAGCCGCTCTTCAAATTGAAGATGCTGCTAGAAGAGCATCTCGATGAACTCAGCCGCCTGATCACCATCGAAAACGGCAAGACCTTCACCGAAGCGAAAGCCGAATTCCGTCGCGCCATCGAAAACGTGGAAGTCGCCTGTGGCATTCCGATGATGATGCAGGGCTACAACCTGGAGGACGTGGCCCGCGGCATCGATGAAATGATGATTCGCCAACCGATGGGCGTAGTGGCCGCCATCACCGCTTTCAATTTTCCCGGCATGATTCCGTTCTGGTTTCTGCCCTACGCCATTGCCACCGGAAATACGTTCGTGCTGAAGCAAAGCGAGCGCGTGCCGCTGACTATGCAGCGCGTTTACGAACTACTGCAGCAGACCGGGCTGCCCAAGGGCGTCGTAAATATGGTTCATGGCGGCAAAACGGCTGTGGACACCATCCTCGATCATCCAAAAGTTCGCGCAGTCAGCTTCGTCGGCTCAACCCCGGTCGCAAAATATATTTACGCGCGAGCGGCGGCCAGCGGTAAGCGCGCGCAGTGCCAGGGCGGCGCAAAAAATCCTGTCATCGTGCTACCCGATGCCGACATGCCGATGGCCACGCAGATTATCAGCGACAGTGCGTTCGGATGCGCCGGACAGCGCTGCCTGGCGGTTTCGGTCGCCGTCGCCATCGGCGACGCGCAGAAAACTTTCCGCGATTCCATCGCTGAGTCCGCGTCGAAGCTGAAGGTCGGGTTTGGCCTCGATGAAGGTGTGCAAATGGGCCCGGTCATCACGCCGCAAAGTAAACAACGCATCGAAAAACTGATTGGAGAAGGCGAAAAATCCGGCGCCAAAGTCCTGGTAGACGGCCGCAACGCAAAAGTTCCCAGCTACGAATCTGGAAATTTCGTAAAGCCCACGGTTCTTGACGGCGTCCCGGCGGACGGCGAACTCGCGCACACGGAAATTTTTGGTCCGGTACTTAGCCTGGTGCACGCAAAAGACTTGGACGAAGCCATGAATTTTCTGGAGAAGAATCCGTTCGGCAACCAGGCATCGCTGTTCACTTCAAGCGGTGCTGCCGCGCGCCGTTTCCGTTACGAAGCGCCCGCGGGAAACATCGGCATCAACATCGGCGTGGCCGCTCCCATGGCCTACTTCCCTTTCAGCGGCTGGAAAGACAGTTTCTTCGGCGATATGCACGGCCAGGGCCGCGACGCCATCGAATTCTACACCGACAAAAAAGTTGTTGTAGAACGCTGGGCCAAAGACCACTCCCGCAAATTCTAATTTAGATTTTGCATTTCGCCGTATTCCGAGCGCAGCGGCGAAGGTTTCGACCTGGTCGGAAGGGATCTCTCTTCGATTTCGTGAATCGCGAGCCAGCAAGTAAGACGGCAGGCAGCTTAACTCACCCAATCCAAAAACTTGTACCACATCCCCGCAAACGGCAAAAACCACGGCTTCCCGTTATAAACACCCAACGGCGCGCTCGGAAATGGAATGCCCGCGAACGGATTCTGATCGCGTCCAGTCAAAATAGACTCCGCGATTTTCTTTCCCAGCAGCGTTGCCATCGCCACGCCGTGCCCCGCGTACCCGACGGAATAAAACATCCCATCCATTTTTCCTGCGTGCGGCATAATGTCGAACGCGAAGTCCAGCGTCCCGCCCCACACGTAGTCGACTTTGGTTTCTCGCAGTTGCGGATAGACCGAGATCATCCCGTCGCGCAAAATCCGCGCGCTCTCGCGCACCGTATTTTCGTTTTCTGGAAAAAACGCTGCGCGGCCGCCGAACAGCATGCGGCGATCCTGCGTCAGGCGGTAGTAATACAAATAATTTTTCGAGTCGTAGATCATCCGGTTGCGCGGACTTAATCTCAGCGCCAGCGTTTCCGGCAGCTTTTCCGTCACGATAATGAACGATCCGATCGGAATAATTTTCTTTTGTAGCGACGGCGTAATCCCGCTGGTATAGCCGCTGGTGGCAATCAAAACATCTCGCGCACATAACGTACCCCGCGAGGTTCTTATGCTCCAACCGCTCTTGCCCTGGCGCGCATCGCGTTGCAATCCCACAACGCGCGACTTTTCGTGGATCGCCGCTCCCGCTTTCACAGCGGCGCCGGCCAGTCCGGAGACATACTTCGCAGGATTGACTCCCGCGCTCACTTCATCGACGATCCCGCCGTGGTAAATCGGCGAGCCGATTTCCTGCGGTAAGTCAGCCTTTTCCACGATTCGCAACTTGTGCCCAAACTCCCGCTCGACCGTTTCCGCGCCACGCCGGAAATCCGAAAAGTGCTTCGGCTTGCACGCAACCTCCAAATGCCCGCAGCGTGAAAAATCGCAATTGATATTTTCCTCGCGCACCACCGCTTCCACGTAGTCAATCGATTCGAGCGATGCCGCATACATGCGCTTCGTGGCCTCGCGCCCGTATCGCGCAACCAGTTTCGCAGTTCCCAGTTTCAGGCCGCTCAACACCATGCCGCCGTTGCGGCAACTCGCTCCCCAGCCAACATTTTCGGCTTCCAACACTGCAACCAGCGCGCCGCCTTTCGCCAAAGTTCGCGCCGCCGACAGTCCCGTAAATCCGCCGCCAATCACCGCAACATCCACCGATTGCGGCAAATCGCGCACCGGAATTTGCGGCGCATCAACTGTCGTCAACCAAAAATTCTTCTCCGCCACCGTCATTTTGTCTCAGTGCCCTCTGTGTTAAGATTTTTCCTTTTTTCTTTCAACCTTCAACTATCGACCGCTTCTCGCGAAAAACCATCCCAGGCAACTCTCCCACCGCTCGCCAAGCCTCATCAATCGCTGCGTCCGTATAAGCGCGCGCCGCCGAATCAGAATTCGCAATCGTGATATTTCCAAACGGCTTGCGCCCCATCACATTCGGCCGCGGACCAGGCGGCAAATCGCGGTCCGAGTACCAATCGTATTCATATGCATAGCCATGCGCCCAGCGATTCACGGTGATGGCTTCAATGTCGCGCGCCGCGTCGAAACCGGCCTCGCCGAGCATGCGCTGCAACTGCTCGCGGATATTTCTTTCTATCGTTTCGAACTTCGTGCTCAACAATTCATATCGCCCCGCGCGATATTGGTCTCGCCGCGGTGCTCCCGGACTGCACGGGGTACGCAGCATGAACAGCACCGCCGGTTCTTCCGGCTCATGCGGAAATTTGTATCCTCCGATACTCACGGGAAAATCCAGCGCAATAAATGAGTGATAACTGCCCGGCGCCATAATTTGATGAATTCCCAATTTCTGGAACGCTTCCCAGTTGCGAATCGCCACATGCGTGTAAATGAATGGCGCCTTCACGCAGTAATGCAGCGCCTTTTTCTGCGCTTCGGGCAAGTCCGGCGCAAGATACGGCACCATCGCGTTGTAGCATGCCAGCACGCAATGCTTTGCCCTCACGCGGCGCAGTTTGCCGTCGCATGCATACGCAACGCTCACGCTCTGCGCGCCTCTCGTTGAGTGATTTTGTTTGGCATTCACCGCGGTGCTAGCCAGCCTGATGCGAACCGCGTTTCCCGGCAAATCCAGCTTGCTGTAATCGGCCTTGGCCGTCACCACGTCTTCCATCGTGCTCCCCGAAATACTCCCGGGAATCAGTTGCCGCACCAGCAGCCGCGCTACCGTCGCGTTGCCATCCGGAAAATGAAAAATGTACGGCTCCCCTTTTTCCGGTTGGCTTAGACCCAGTCCATCGAATCCTGCGTAAGCAAACGATCCATAATCATCGGGATTGCTACAGCAGCCGTACGCGGAAATCGCCTCAATCCCGACTGCAAACAGATCGTGCGAATATTTTTGGAAAAATGGCAATGACTCCGGCAACGCTCCGCAGTGTTTTGTCAGAAATTCCGCGTAGCTCATGGATTTCAGCAGCGCAATCTTCTGCGCTTTGCTTTTCCCGGCAAAATAATCTTTCTTCTCCGTGTAAAGTCTAGCGATGTCTTTCTGCACCGCTGGCGACATCGGTGTCTCGGCCAGAAATTCTTTCCACGGCGTGGTGCCCAGTCCGGTCACCAGTTTGTCCGCCCCGAAGGTCGCTTTGTCGAAGAAGCAGCCCGTGCACAGATTTGCGTAAAGTTTTTGGTCGTAATCCTGATAGAACTTCCGCACGTCGATCCCGAGCTCGAACAGGAGACCTTTCGCGACTTTGCTGTACTCACCGGGACTCTCAATAGATTGCGTGCCGCCGTTCGCCAGCAACAGCCGTCCACTGACTGCAAATTCATTTCGCCGCGCGTGCCCGCCGAAATCGTCGTGGCTGTCCAGAAGCAAAATACGCGCGTCATGTCCTTTATGCTTTCGATAGAAATGCGCGGCGGCCAGTCCGCTGATCCCCGCGCCCACAACGATCAAGTCATACGGTTCCTGGTCGTCTTCGACTGTGCCGAATGTTTCCCACGATTTTGCGTCGCGCAGTTTGTGCGCGTATTCAAATACTCGTGCCTGATCTCCGCGCAAACCGGTCAAGGCCGGAGGATATACGGGCAATGCAGCGTCCACGCTGCCATGCGCTCCGGGAACGTTCAGCCCAAGCGCAACGCCGCCAATGGTCATCGCTGCGCCATCAAGAAAATCCCGGCGCGTAATCCTGCGATGCATCCCCAGCTCTCGATCTCGCGACTCAGTTGTCATCGATAGTTCGCTTGCCTGGCCCAGAAATTTCGTGCGCCGGCAATCTTACTAAATTTTAGTAAGGTTGGCACCTCGGCTATTCACACCTGTCCGCTCGGGCAAGATTCAATCCGCCGCCGCAAGCACAGCACACAGTCCTGGCTATTCACTACTCACTATTTACTGCCCAGCATTGCTGTTTGCGCTCTTCGACCTCCATTTTCCCTTTTCTCTCAAATTCGCTATCGTTGAACCATAGCCACCATGTTTACCGGCATCATCGAACATCTCGGTACCATCGCTCGCCTGGAAATAAATTCCGGCGGCGGCAAGCTCACGGTTCACGCGCCATCTCTTGCGCCAAAGCTGGAAATTTCTGCCAGCGTCGCCGTCAATGGCTGCTGTCTTACGGTCGTACATCACGACGACGAACAGTTTTCCGCCGATCTTTCTGGTGAAACTCTCGAAAAAACTTCGCTCTCAACGCGGAAAAAAAGTGCACGGGTAAACCTCGAACAGCCCCTCACGGCCGGAAAGGAATTCGGCGGCCATTTTGTTCTAGGTCATGTGGACGGGACCGGCCGCGTCGCGCATATCACTCGCGATGGCGACAGTTGGAATTTCGGCGTCGCAGTTCCACCAGAGCTCGCGCGCTACGTGGTCAGCAAAGGTTCGATCACGATTGACGGCATCAGTCTTACCGTTGCGCGGTGGCGCAATCACATTGCGGAAATTGCCGTCATCCCGTACACCTACCAGCACACCAACATCGCCGACCACGTTGCCGGAGATCTGGTAAATCTCGAAGCGGATATTTTAGGAAAATATATTGAGCGCTACATTGCTCAGCGCGATTCGGCTGCCACAAAGTCCGGGCTTCGAGTGAAAGATTTAATTCGCCAGGGCTTCTAAGCAAAGGGATTCACTTCTACCGCGCTTGCCGCTCTAAGCCTTAGACCTCTGTCGCTCTCTCTTTCGCCTTTTCGCGCGCGCCGCGCCAGTACAAAATTAATCCCA
This sequence comes from uncultured Acidobacteriota bacterium, assembly GCA_963732135.1. GTDB lineage: Bacteria > Acidobacteriota > Terriglobia > Acidiferrales > UBA7541 > Acidiferrum. The sequence goes on along the minus strand of CAVSYC010000002.1, from coordinate 462,237 downwards.
AAAGAATTGCGGCCACCGTTCCGCCAACCAGTTTCATTTCGAAGAGTGCCTTGTTCGTCTCTTCTCCCGGTGGGATCAGCGACAGCACAATGCTTACCAGCACCACCACAAATCCCAATCCTCCGGCCAGCCACACGCCGATTTTCCCGCCGGGCACCAGCACCGCTCGCTCGTTATTTTTCCGGTCCAGCCGTGTCGCCAGTTTAATTACGGCGGCAAACATATACAGGAACGGAATAAAGTAGAGAATGATGGCCGCAAGAATCAGCAACTGATACGCGGCTTGCACCGTGTCGGTCTGAATCTGACTGAGAAGCAAAATGATTCCAGACACGCCGGCTTGCACCAGCATCGAAATGTGCGGCGTTTTCCATTTGGGATGAATGTTTCCAAATGCTTGAGGCAGATAGCGATCGATTCCCACCACGAAGGGCACCCGTGCAATTCCAGCAACGGTGCTGCCGACGCCGCCGGCATTTCCGACGCTCACCAGAATGGCCGCCAGCACTCCCACAAACGCCACCTTCAAAATTCCGGCTCCGACTCCGATTGCTTGGAACACGCCGCTCTTCGGGTCCAGATCGCCCGCCGGAACCAGCGTCAAGATTGCGAAAGTTCCCGCGACGTACATGAACGCGATCAGCGCACCGGCTCCGAACACTGCGCGCGGGAGCGTGCGGCGTGGATCGCGGACTTCTTCGCTCATGGAAGAGACCAGCTCAAGCCCGGTGAACGCGAAGGCAATTTGCGACCAGAAATTCACCGTGTCCAGATTCCAAGTAGGAAGCATGTTGGCCCAGGTAAAATGTGTGGCCGAGCCGTGTTTCATGTACACCAACACCGCGACCGCTGCGAGCATCAATAACGGAACATAGGTGGAAACGCCGCCGGCATTTTGCAGCCACTTTCCAATATTCAGGCCAATGATGTTCAACACCACGGCTATCAGCAGCAACACCAGCGATACTACGAGCAGAAATGTGCGATTCTGCGAAAGCGCCACGCCTCGGCCTCCCAGCACATAGGCGCTCATGGATGCGCTGGCCAGCAGCAATCCAGGAAAATAAAAGACCGTATAAATCCAGTAGGTCCAGCCCGCGACGAAACCGTGAAAATCGCCGAACGCTTCCTTGGCCCAGACGTATAGCCCGCCTTCTTCAGGAAAGCGTGACGACAATTCATTAATGACGAATGCTCCGGGAACAAAAAAGAAAACAGCAGCAAGCACCCACAAGCTGATCGAAGAGGTGCCATTGTGGCCGGCCGCGGCAATCCATCGCGGGCCGAGCACGGTCGCAATGTTGAATAGCAAGACGTCCCAAAAGCCCATGGCCTTGCGTAATTGCGATTTCGGGTCGCCCGCGGCCGGAGCGGCGACGGTCAAAGGGTCACGTCCATGGCGGGAATTAATCTGTCTTGCATCAGGAAATTGTGGAAGAAGGGGTCGGGCGAATTTTCAAATTCCGCCCAGGAAGAAAAAATACTGGCCTGGCCTTCTTGCAAAAACACAATGGTGTCCGCCAGCTTTCGCGCCAGGTGAGTGTCGTGAGTCACCACGATGGAAGTTTTGTGAAATTTTTCCTTCAGCCGCAAGATTAGGTCACCCATGTGAACGGCCATGATGGGATCGACCATGGTGGTCGGTTCGTCGTAAAGAATCGCTTCCGGATTCTGCGCCAGCGCTCGCGCAATCGCTACCGCGCGTTTCATGCCGGTGGACAATTCGCTCGGCACTTTGTCCAAGACGTCTTCCACTTCCAACTCGCGAGCCAGCTTTTCCGTGTACGCCCTGGCATCCTCCCAGGTCACGCCAGGCTGATCCATCATTGGGAAAGCAATATTTTCGCCAATCGACAGCGAGTCGAAAAGCGCACCGGACTGAAATACCATGGTGACTTTGCGGCGCACTTCATAAAACTGCTGTTCCGTGAAACTCGTCACGTCCTCGCCGTCAACGATCACTTGTCCGGAATCGGCTCGTAAAAATCCCATGATGTGCTTAAGTGCAACCGATTTTCCAACACCGCTGCGCCCCATGATCACGCAGGTTTCTCCGCGCTTCACGGCGAAGCTCACCCCATTCAACACCGGGCGCTCGTCGAACGCCTTGGTTACATAGCGAAACTCAAAATAGTTGACGGAGTCTTTTCCGCCCTCGTCCATCGCGCTGGTAAGGCCAATCTCGCTCACGTGTCTCCCGTTCTCCACATCCGCAGCGCCGCTTCGTAATCCTGCGGCGTGTTCATATTCCAAAAAAGCCGCCCCGCGCTATCAAACCGTTTCCAGTGCGTCTCGTCAAGGATTTCCATGCGCAGACGTTTCATGGCGTCGGTTACTTTGCGGATGCCTTCATCGAATGTGCTCTGCAACGAGTCCACCGCCGAAGTTCGCCAGCACGCGCAGAGCGGCTCCAGCCCATAATCCGATCGCGGAACTATAACCTCGGCCGCGCTGTCCCGTGCGCGAACTGTTAAATACGTGAGCCATTCGCGCGTCAGAAACGGCATGTCGCAGCTCAAAATCAAGTTCCACTGGCAACTGGCGGCAGACTCCACCGTTGTTCGCAACGCAGTAATAATTCCGCCGAGCGGTCCTTCGTCCGGCCAGCGGTCCGATATCAGTTTCACGTTTTGATCGAGATAGCGGCCGAGGGGCGCTACCACCTGCGCGGCACCCACCGCCTGCGATAGCAATTCGCTTAGGCGTGACAACAGCGTGCGGCCCTCGATTTCTAACAGCGCTTTGTCCGCTCCGAATCTTCGGCTCGCGCCGCCAGCGAGCACATAGCCACGGACCGCAGCACCAGCCATATTTTTCCCGTCACCAGTCACCAATCACCAGCCACAAATCGCCAGTCATAAATCACTGTCTTCTTCCGCCAATTCCCTGCCCGGCCGGCGGATACCCAGTTCGCGCAATTTTTCCTGCAGACTTTGCCGGTGCAGTCCAATGGTTGCCGCTGTGCGTGAAACGTTCCAGCGGTGCGAAGCGAGCTCTTTTGTGATCCAGGCGATTTCAAATTTACGCTTGGCTTCGCGGAAATCGCGTTCGGCCATCCCGCCATCGCCATTGGTATTTTCTTTAGTCGTCAGCGGTTGGCCACTGGCCACTTCACTTGGCAAATCGCCGGGAAGAATTTCTTCGCCGCGAGACATCACCACGCTGCGCTCCAGCGCGTTTTTCAACTCGCGTACGTTGCCCGGCCAGTCATACGTTTCCAGCGCCGCCAGCGATTCCTTGTTCAATCGCGCCGAGCGATGCAATCGCGCTGCATGCATTTTCAGGAAGGCGTCGGCGAGTATGCTCACATCCCCTTTGTGCGAACGCAGCGGTGGCAGTTCGATCGTTACCACGCGCAAACGGTAGAACAGATCCTCGCGGAATTTCCCGCTGCGAATTTCCGCCGGCAAATCGCGATGCGTCGCACTGACCACGCGCACGTCCACGGGAATAGTTTGCGAGCCACCGAGCCTTTCAATGGTGCGATTTTCGAGAGCGCGCAAAACCTTTGCCTGCGTTACCGGATTCATGTCGCCAATTTCGTCGAGGAAAAGCGTGCCGCCGTGAGCTTGCTCGAATTTCCCGCGCCGTTGTTGCGCCGCTCCGGTAAAGGCGCCTCGTTCGTAGCCGAAAAGTTCCGATTCGATCAAAGTTTCAGGCAGCGCGGCGCAATTTACGGCGACAATCGGTTTCCCAGACCGCGGCGAACGCGCATGAATTTCCTGCGCCAGCAAATCCTTGCCGGTGCCGCTCTCCCCCAGGATCAGCACCGTAGAATCCGTTGGCGCAACACGATCCGCAATTTCAAACGCACGGCGCATTTCCTCGGAGCGCCCAATCATCGCGCCGAACTGGCCTTCCGTGGCCAGTTGCCGCCGCAGCGAATCGTTTTCCTGCTCCAGCGAAGCCAGCTTCAATAAATTCGCCACCCGCTGCCGCAGTTCGTCCAACTCAAACCCTTTTACCAGATAATCAGCGGCTCCAAGCCGCAGAGCGTCGACCGCCGTTTTCGCCGCGTCCAGCGCCGACACCATCAGAACGGGCACGGCGCTACCCTGATCGCGCATTGCCTTCAGAAAGGAAAGTCCATCCTGGCCGGGCAGCACGACATCGAGCAAGACCAAGTCCGGCTTTTCGGTCAGCAAAGCGTCGCGAGCCGCTTCCGCGCTTTCCGCTTCCGCGACGCGGTATTTCGATTCCAGCGCGCGCCGCAATCCATAGCGCGCCGCCGGCTCATCATCCACAATCAAAATCGTCTTCATCGAGTCTCCGCGATTCTCCGCATCCGTCGCTTTGTGTTTACTGCGTTATTTCATCGCTTCCGCAGTTTTCCTTATTTCCTTACTTCATTACCTCCTCGCTTCACTTCGTTGCCTCGCCTCTCTTCAATGGCAGCCAAACCGAGAATTTCGTTCCGCGGCCATTCGCCACAGGACTCTCCAGTTCAATTCTTCCTCCGGCTTCACTCACGCGTCGCGCCACAATCGCCAATCCCAATCCGGTCCCCTGCGTCTTCGTAGTGAAAAACGGCTGCATCACCTTTTCGCGTAGCTCAGCTGGGATGCCTTTACCGTCATCCTGAACACAAATCAATGCGTCTCCATTAACGGCCGCGGCGCTGACCCGCAAATCGCCACCGTATCCGCTCGCTTCCAATCCGTTCACCACCAAATTTGACAAAATATCGCTCACCGCTTCCCTGCTTGCCGTGACGCCGAGCGCGCCCTCTGCAATCACCGCAAACTGAATTCCTTTGCGTTCCGCTTCATGTTTCATCACCGCACTCACTTCGTTCGCGATCTCTCCAACATCGCTCGCCGCGGCGCCACCTCCTAAAACGGTTGGCCTGCTGAACTGCAGCAACTGCCCCAATTTATTCGAAAGCCGCGAAACTTCTCCCAGCACCATCTGCGTTTCCGCCTTCAGGGATTCCGGCATCTCCGGACTCTCTATCTGTACCTGCAAAATCGTCTTGATCGATCCCAACGGATTTTTCAGGTTGTGGGAAATGCTGGCGGCCATCTGGCCGAGCGCCGCCATGCGCTCGCGTTCGGCCAATTCCCTTTCCAGCTGAAGTTTTTCTTCGATTAAGCGGCAGAGATCGAACGCCGCAGGCAATTGTTCACAAATGAATTCTAACGCGGCTGCGGTGTCACCAGAGATGCCAGCTCCGTGGGGCTCGGCATGGAGTGTTCCGATTTCACGACCGTCCTCGATCAATGGGAAATCCCTTCGGTCAAACGGTATTGCGGCAGGTCGCTCTTGCGGGATCTCGGCTGTGCCCGCAGCGTTCTTCCGAGCCGAGCTTCCCGAAAAATATCGCTCGTCCTTGAATTCGAGCACGAGATTTCGAAGGCCAAGTTCTTCTTGAACGTGCTTTACAACAAAGCTCCAGAGTAACGGTAACTCACCGTGGCGGGCCACTTGGCGGATCTCACCTGAGATTCGCTGGGCAAGATCCATCTCCTTCTGTGCAGTCTTGCGCAAGGTTTTGCTGAGTGCGCGTTGTAAGGGCTCAATAAAAATCACGAGCAAAAAAAGCAAAATGGCGGCCGTTGCTTCGGGAGGGAGGACCGGCGCAAACCAGTCCCCTGCTCTTCGAACCAGAGCGAGATAGAGCAGTGCCAAAAACAAGAACGTCGCGGCAAATAGCAAATTGCGCTGTTTCCCGATGTTCAAGAAGTTATAGCGGAATACCATTTCCATCATGATTGCAAAGGGGACAGCAGCGAGGAGGGCTAGAAAAGTCGCAGCGATCGCCCTACCTTGAGAATCTGCGCCATACAAGGAATTCGAGCCGTAGACCAGATGAAACGGAATAATTGCAACAATCATGAACACGAAGAATCGCGTCAGTTGCTTATGGAACCATTCCTGGGGACGGTCTGGCGCCGCCGCGCCGAATCGTGCCTGCCAGAAACATCCAAGGAGCAACGAACTCGCCAGCCAGAGGCCAAATCCGAGCCCGAGCGCTCCGCCCGCAGAACTCAAATCAAATTGCGAACCAGACACAAGCAGCGCGATAGTCTTCCAAGCGAAATAGAGAATCGGCGCATAGGAAATCGCCACAATGGCATGCTTCAAGTTGCGATGCTGGAAGAGGTTTCTAGCCTCGGCATACTCGAAATGCAAATGAATCAGGACTGGAGGTACCGCGATCAAGCCGGCCAGAATAATTGCGGCCGCAACCTGCACGAGGCGGGCTGGCGGATGTTCGTAATAGATTTGTGCGTTGAGGGCGAGGAGCGAACCGCCGTAGAAAAGAAAGAGGGCGAGGCAGAGGAAGAAAAACACCCGCTCGAAATTGCGCTGGCGGCGGTAGCCGAGAATCACCACCATCCAGAAGAGCATGAGCAGTGTTCCGGCGGTGAAGCCGATTAGCCGAACATAAAGCAGGGTACCCACTCAGAACCTCGCGCGGATTCTACGCTGGGCAGTGGGAGCACGGCAATCTCCAAGTGCAAGATTTTTCTTGCATCTCGTAACTATTTGTAAATGATAGGTTTACACGCGTACCAGTCCAATGTAAAAATCCAGTAAGATAACGGTCAGATGCCATGCAAAGGCTTGACTTGGAGGACTGGTGTGAGTATATTAGCACTCGGCCATGAGGAGTGCTAACGGCCTTGCGGCCTTCCTTGTTGGGAGCTTTTCAAGTACAAATTCCAATCTGGGGATTTGTAAGTACAAATCACATCTGACCTGTAACTAAATAACGGAGGTTTTGCAAAGATGGCAGTCAATCTCACCCCGCTCCACGACCGTGTAATCGTGAAGCGCATTGAAGAAAAAGAAACCGTAAAGGGCGGCATCATCATCCCGGATTCGGCGAAAGAAAAGCCGATGGAAGGCGAAGTGATCGCTGTCGGCGCCGGCAAGCGCGAAAAGGGCGAACTGATCCCTCTCGACGTCAAGCCAGGCGATCGCGTTCTGTTCGGCAAGTACGGCGGCACGGAAATCAAGCTCGACGGCGAGGAGTACCTCATCCTGCGTGAAGAGGAAATTCTGGCCAAGCTAAGCGGCGCGGCAAAGGCCGCAAAGAAGTAGTTTTTTATCCCGTAGTGCAGGGCTTCAGCCCTGTGGTTTGGATTTCGCAGTGGCCCTGACCCGGTCGGGGTGCTGGTCAGAAAAGATTAGCAGTTCGCAGCACGATCTATCAGGAGGAAACAAGAAATGGCGAAGCAGATTGTTACGGGAGAAGCATCCCGCCAGGCGATTTTGCGCGGCGTGAATGCTCTTGCCGATGCAGTGAAGATTACCCTCGGCCCCAAGGGCCGCAATGCGGTCATCGAAAAGAAGTTCGGCGCGCCGATCATCACCAAGGACGGCGTGACGGTAGCAAAGGAAATCGAACTGCGCGATCCGCTCGAGAACATGGGCGCGCAGATGGTTCGTGAAGTCGCTTCTAAGACTTCCGACGTTGCCGGCGATGGCACCACCACCGCCACCGTGCTCGCTCAGGCCATCTTCCGCGAAGGCGTGAAGACGGTTGCGGCTGGCGCGAGCCCGACGGCCCTCAAACGCGGCATCGATCGCGCGGTTGAAGTAGCCGTGGAAGAAATCAAGAAACTGCACAAGGACGTGAAGGGCGACATGATCGCCCAGGTTGGCACCATTTCCGCCAACAACGACAAGCAAATCGGCGGAATCATTGCCGAAGCCATGAAGAAGGTCGGCAAGGATGGCGTCATCACCGTCGAGGAATCCAAGACGATGGAGACCACCCTGGAAGTCGTCGAAGGTATGCAGTTTGACCGCGGCTACCTCTCGCCCTATTTCATCACCGATCCGGAGCGCATGGAATGCGTTCTGGAAAACGCGATCATCCTCAACCACGAAAAGAAAATCAGTTCGATGAAGGACCTGCTGCCCTTGCTCGAGCAGATTGCCAAGCTCGGCAAACCTCTCTTGATCATCGCAGAAGACGTCGAAGGCGAAGCCCTCGCGACTCTCGTGGTGAACAAGCTGCGCGGCACCCTGCAGTGTGCTGCGGTGAAGGCGCCTGGCTTCGGTGATCGCCGCAAGGCCATGCTCGAAGACATCGCAGTCCTGACCGGCGGCAAGTCCATCACTGAAGATCTCGGCATCAAGCTCGAGAATGTGAAGATCGAAGACCTGGGACGCGCCAAGAAAATCACCATCGACAAGGACAACACCACCATCATTGAGGGCGGCGGGAAGTCCGGCGAAATCGAAGGCCGCGTCAAGCAGATCCGTTCACAGGTGGAAAACACCACTTCGGACTATGATCGCGAGAAACTGCAAGAGCGCCTCGCCAAGCTGGTCGGCGGCGTTGCGGTTATCAAGGTGGGCGCGGCAACCGAAACCGAGCTGAAGGAAAAGAAGGCTCGTGTTGAGGACGCCATGCACGCCACTCGCGCGGCAGTCGAGGAAGGCATCGTTGCCGGCGGCGGCACGGCCCTTCTGCGCTGCATCGCGGCCATCGAGAAGCTCAAGCTGCATGATGACGAAGCAGTTGGCGTCGGCATCGTGAAGCGCGCTCTCGAGGAGCCGGCTCGTCAGATCGCACTCAACGCCGGACACGAAGGCGCTGTGGTGATCGGCAAAATCCGCGACTCCAAGGACGAAAACTTCGGCTTCAACGCTGACTCCGGCGAATACGGCGACATGGTCAAGGCTGGCGTCATCGACCCGGCCAAGGTAACCCGCCTCGCTCTGCAGAACGCCGCCTCTATCGCCGGCCTGATGCTCACCACCGAAGCTTTGGTGGCCGAACTGAAGGAAGACGACAAGAAGGCAGCGGCCGCAGGCGGCGGCCCAGGGGGCCCCGGCGGCATGGGCGGAATGTACTAAAATAGGCGAGATGGCCTAGCAAATTTTCCAGCTAGCCCTATATCTCAATCCAAAAAAGGGCGGGCCGATTCATCGGCCCGCCCTTTTTCTTGTATCTAACAAGGTTGTCTAATGGGTTGTTAAGCATCGTTCGGATCGCTTATGTTCGAATATAGCTACGACATGAAGGATTGTCCAAGCGCGGGTCAGACTTGGGTGGCTCGTCTCGATTCACTTCTGTTTCCTCTTCTTTTGCTTTCCTTGATATTTGGATGGCCTTACGTTTTCTTTCCCTCTGTTCTCGTTTCGATGGTTACCGACACCGCTCGCAGGGGTGCAGATCCTCAGTACCGGCCGGTATCGCTCTCGCTCCGCTAGCCCGTTCCTTGCCTGACGCTGTGGCGTTCGTTTACACCTTAAATCTCAATCCAATAGAGAGCGGGCCGATTTATCGGCCCGCCCTTTTTCTTTTTGATGAGCTTGGCTAACTCACCCGCTATTCCATTTGGCTCCCCTCTGGCCGCATCGACTCTATCTGAAAAATACAGTCGGATTTCGCACGGAAAGTAGAGCCATAAAGAAACCGTTCATCGGGGATAATCTTCCTGTGGAAAGATGCGGCACTGGACCGAGACTAGTCATTGTGTGTGGACTGCCGGGTTCGGGTAAGACCACGCGTGCCAAGGCGCTTGAAAGCAGGCTCCGCGCGATTCGTTTTTCTCCAGACGATTGGATCGATGCTCTCTCACTGGACATCTACGATGAAGAAAAACGCGGGCAGATTGAGGCTCTGCAGTGGAAGTTCGCTCAGGAACTCCTGGCCCTCGGTCTTACTGTAATCATCGAATGGGGTACCTGGGGAAGGGCCGAGCGGGATACTTTGCGGCTCCGAGCACGAGCCCTCGGCGCCGCCGTTGAGTTGCATTATCTCTACGCGCCCGCCGATGTCCTGTTCGAGAGAATTCGGCGCCGCGGCTTGGAGAAGCCACCCATAACGCGAGACGCACTGTCCCAATGGTTCGAAATATTCCAGGCACCGACTGCCGAGGAGATGGCGCTCTTCGACGAACCTGTGATTGCGGACCCTGCCGCCGGCTAAATCCGGCCTGGCTATGAGCGCACTCAGAGCGTCGCCTTGGCCCATCTAACCAACAGTAGCTCCACGGGCGCACCCCTATTCTTCAGCCGTCGGCCGTCACGCCGGCGTAGGAAGCCGCCTGGTGGGCCCTCTACGCCGTTGCCCTGTGGGGCGTTAGCTTTGCTATGGACTTAGCCGCTCTGGCCGCAAACCCGGGGCGGGAACCGTGACAAAGGTCGCTCAGGCCCCAACGCGCGAAGCCGACGATCCCGTTTTTGACGCAATAATCTCGATCTGATGAATTTTCGGGTCGTTCGCCACCAGCTCTTTGCCCTTGGACATCAGCGCTTTTGCGATATCACCGTTCAGATGCGCTTGCCGTCCGGCGTCGTCGACAAAGGTATCAAATATTCCAAAATTTGCCGGTCCCAACTTCACCGCATACCAGCTGACAGTGTCCCTCTCCTGTTCAGCCAATGGCTGCGCCGATTTCAGGAAGTCTTCCAGCTCTTTCTCCTTGCCTGGTTTCGCGTTCAATTCCACCCAAATTGCTTTTTTAACCATAAACCACCTCCACCAGCTTGGATGCGCAACCGATGAATAGGTGTCGCAAACTATCCCTCTTTTCAATGCGGTAGTCAGTGCTCTGGCGCCTCTTCCTTGCCTCACTACCTCTCCTTCGCTAGACTCTTCTCGCCTCACTCACAGCTCCTCAGGGGGGAGCTGGCCAATGCCCGGATTCCTGCAGCGCTTTCTACCACGCGAAGAGGGTTTTTTCGAGCTTTTCGCTAAGCAATCCGAGAACATCGTCGTGGGGGCCAAAGCGCTCCAGCAAATGCTCTCGCATTACACGGGCGTCCCGGAACAGGTGCAAACCATCAAGGCCATCGAGCATCAAGGCGACGAGATCACGCACGATATCCTCACCAAGCTCAACCAAACTTTCATAACTCCGTTCGACCGCGAAGACATCCACGCACTCTCATCGCAGCTCGACGACGTCATCGACCTCATCGATGCCGCTGCCAGCCGATTCGTGCTCTATCGGGTCAGCACGATTCGCGAAGGCACCATCGAGCTGGTCAAGGTCCTTGTCTCCGCCAGCGTCGAAGTTTCCGCAGCCATGCACGCTATCAGCACGCCCGATCAAGCCCTCAGGCACTGCATCGAAATCAATCGCTACGAAAACGAGAGCGACCGCCTCTGCCGTACCCTGATCGCGCAACTCTTCGACGAAGAAAAAGACTCGGTGCAAATCATCAAGTGGAAAGAAATTTTCGAAGTTATCGAAACCGCCGTGGACAAATGCGAAGACGTGGCCAACGTAATCGAAGGCGTAATCCTGAAGTCCGCATGATCCGCAAATGCTATCCAAATTGAAGGTTCACGCCGCACCTAAACGTAATCGCAAGTCTGGAGACACAGTCCGTCATTCCGCCTGCCCCGCTGTTTGCGGGGAGCGAAGCAACCGAGGGTTCCGCTTCGATTTCAGCCCAGGCAGGGTCTACACCCGTGCCTAGCTTCTCCCTCCTCCTCGCTGTCATCGCTCTGACGCTGGCCTTCGAATTCTCCAACGGCTGGCACGACGCCGCCAACTCCATCGCCACCGTCGTCTCCACGCGGGTACTCACGCCCTTCCGCGCCGTTGCCTGGGCCGCCTTCTGGAACTTTATCGCCGCCTTCGTCTTCGGCACCGCCGTAGCCGCCACCATCGGCAAAGGCATGATCCACATCGATCTGGTCACGCAGCCGGTTCTCCTCGCGGCGCTGCTCGGCGCAATCTCCTGGAACCTCATTACGCTGATACTCGGCCTGCCTACCAGTTCTTCGCACGCACTCATAGGCGGCTTCGGCGGCGCAGCCGTTGCCCACGCCGGTTTCAAAGCCCTCATCCTCGCGGGATGGGTCAAACCCATCGTTTTTATTTTCCTGTCACCTGTCGTGGGAATGGTTCTGGCAATTATTCTCACCACCATAGCCAGTTGGATTGTTCGCAAACAGCGCCCGCGCAGAGTCGATCGCGTTTTTCGTGGCTTGCAGCTTCTGTCTGCCGCGCTCTTTAGCCTCGGTCACGGCACCAACGATTCTCAAAAAGGTATGGGCATCATCACCACCGCTCTCGTTGCGGGCGGCCTCATCCAGACGTTCCGCGTCCCCTACTGGGTTATTATCTGCTGCCACCTGGCCATGGGCGGAGGCACCATGGCCGGAGGCTGGCGCATCATCAAAACCATGGGCCAGCGCATCACCAAATTAACGCCCTTTGGTGGATTCGCTGCGGAAACCGCAGGCGGCCTGACTCTAGTCATGAACGCCATCTTCGGCGTTCCGGTAAGCACCACTCATACCATCACCGGCGCCATCGTTGGCGTAGGCGCTTCGCGCCGCCTCACCGCCGTTCGCTGGGGCGTCACGCGCCGCATCGTCTGGGCTTGGGTCCTCACGATCCCCGGTGCCGCCCTGATCGGCACCATCATCTTCCATCTGCTAAAAGTTTTCCTCCCAGCCACATCGTAAATACTGGCTCGCCTTGTGTAGCGGCTGGTTTATGACGCCGTCTTTCTCCCCGCTTCTTTCTCGTCTTGATCCCGCTCCCACACTGCCGTCATTCCGAGCCCGCCTGACGCAGTCTGTACCGCTGAATCTTCCCCGTAGCGGTCTTTGGCAACTCAGAAACGAACTCCACGCACCGCGGCCGCTTGTAAACAGGTAAACGCGAAACCACGAATTCCTGAAGGCTGGACGCCAGTTCGGCGCTGCCAACGAATCCTGCTCTGAGCACCACCCATGCCACCGGCTTGGTTAGACCATTTTTATCCTTATTCGCCACGACAGCCGCCTCCGCCACAGCCTCATGCTCAGTCAGGACGCCTTCAATCTCCGAAGGGCTTACCCATGCGCCGCTGACCTTGAGCATGTCGTCGGTCCGGCCATCGAACCAGTAGTAACCGTCGCTGTCCTGATGGAACTTGTCACCGGTGCGGATCCAATTGCCTTGGATCGTCTGCTTGGTTCTCTCGTGCCGGTTCCAGTAAGCTGCGCAAACTGCTTCGCTCTTCACCCAAAGATTGCCAATTTCGCCGGCCGCCACCGGTTGGCCCTGGTCGTCGAGGATTTTCACTTCGCAGCCGGGAACTGCGCGTCCGGCGGAGCCGTGCCGAACGTCGCCAGGCGAGTTCGAAATGAAAATATGCAGAGCCTCCGTTGACCCGATGCCGTCCAGAATCTCAAAGCCGAAGCGTTTGCTGAAGCGTTCGCTGAGCGAAGCAGGCAGCGCCTCGCCTGCCGAGATTCCGAGGCGAATGCCCGAAAAATCGAACTCGTTGTTGCTGCTCTGGAATTCCATCAGCGCCGCATAGTTGGAAGGCACGGAAAAGAAAAGCGTGGGACGACGGCGTTGAATTACGTCACAGATATTTTGCGGCGATGGAGCTCCCGGCCAGAGAATGGACGTTGCTCCAACCGCCAACGGAAAGTACAAAGCGTTCCCTAGACCATAGGCGAAGAAAAGCTTTGCCACGCTGAAGAAGCGGTCCGATTCCTCAATCTTCAAAATGTTGCGAGCATACTGTTTGGTGGCGGCCACCATGTCGTGTTGCAGATGAATGCAGGCTTTCGGCCGGCCGGTGCTGCCCGACGAGTACAGCCAGAAAGCGACGTCGTCCGCGCAAGTCGGAGCAGACTCAAGCTTCGCGGAATGTGCTGCCAGCAGTCCCGAAAAAGAAACCGTGCCCTCCGGCGCCGTGCCCACGACGATGATGGTCTGAAGAAAGGCCAGCCGTTCACGCGGAATCTGTTGGATCAAAGGCAGTAGCGATTCGCTGGTAATCGCAACTCGCGCTCGCGTGTCGTTCAATAAATATTCGTAATCATTCGCGCGCAAAAGCGTATGGATCGGAACAGGAACCGCGCCGATTTTTATAGCTCCGAAAAAACCATACGCAAATTCGGGAATATCCGGCAGCAGGAGCAATACCCGCTCCTCCATGCGGACATCCAGAGTGTCACGCAGAGCTGTCCCCAAGCGATTGACCCGCTCCGAAAGCTGAGAATACGTGACCCGCTGCTCCTCGCACTCGATGGCCATGCGCTCGCCGCGGCCTTCCCGCACATGGCGGTCAACAAAATATTCCGCGGCATTGAAAACCTCCTGAAATTGTTCGTCGCAGGCAGACACGGGGAAAGAGTCTACCTTAGCGCTAGCCACCAGGGTATCGGCATCCCGCCGATGGCCATAAGGAAGGTGACTTGCCGCAGCGGCAGAATTCCACTATCGTTGCTGGCCGAAGCGAAAGCGAGAACAACTAAATGAATCGACGGGAATTCCTCGGCGCCTCCGCCGCAGCCGCAGTCACCACCTCTGGTGCGTTCTATTCCATCGAATCTCTGGCGCAAAGCGACTCCGGCGCGTACAAAGCCATTCATAAACCGCTCGACCGCTTCGTCGAACAATACATGCGCGGCATGAACGCTCCCGGCATGACCCTGGTTCTTGCCGACCGCGACGGCGTGCAGCGCGTAGTCACTTACGGTTTCACCGACGTGGAAACCCGTGCTCGGGTCAAACCCGACGAGCTTTTCGAGATCGGCTCGATCAGCAAGAGCTTCGTTGCCTTATGCCTTCTTCAGTTGCGCGATGAAGGCAAGCTCGACCTGCAGAAACCCATCCTGGATTACCTGCCATGGTTTCGCATCGAATCCAGCTACGACCCCATTACCGTGCACCATTTGCTGACACACACCTCCGGGCTGCCGGGCGCTCCGCCGGTTTTTTTGAGCGACCCTGCGGCAAAACATCATGCGGCCTATCCTCCCGGCAAGCTTTTTCACTACAACAACATGGCCTTTACCTTGCTCGGCCATCTCTTGATGTCGCTCGATCGCGGCGAGCTTTCTGAGATTTACCGCAGACGAATTTTTGAGCCGCTCGGCATGACCGTGACGGAGCCAATCATTACCTTCGAAAACCGCGATCGAACTGCAAAAAATTATTACGCGTTCCAGGGCGATCGTCCTTTTGCTCGATTTGGAAAACTCAGCGAAGCACCGGGCATCGTCATGACCTCGGCTGCGGGCTGCATCGCGTCAACGCCGCACGATATGGGACTGTACGTTCAATTCCTGGCGCGTCGCGGAGAAGGCCCGAAGAAGCGCTTGGTCAGCGAAGAAAGTTTCTCTCTGTTTTCCAAGCCGCACGTCAAAGCCGAAGAGTTCAGCCCAACCGCCAGCTACGGCTACGGAATCGCTGTAGATTCGCTCGATGGCCATACCATTCTTCGCCATACCGGCGGAATGATCTCCTTCGCCTCCGCGCTGCAAGTAGATCTCGAAGAAGGCGTCGGCGCATTTGCTTCCATCAATGCCATGCAAGGGTATCGCCCCAATCCCGTCGTGCAATATTCCATTCAGCTGATGCGCGCGCATCGCGCCAGTAAGCCGGTGCCGGCTGCACCCGCTGTCTCGGTAGCGACAGAGGTGAAAAGCGCTACGGATTTTGCTGGTACGTTCCAGTCGCCGGATGGAAAGACACTGGTTTTCGCGGCGGAAGGCTCTCAATTATTTCTACAACGAAACGGGCAGCGAGTAGCGCTGGAAAACTCCGGCGACGGCATGTTCGTCGTCCCGCATCCGGATTTCTCGCGTTTTCTGCTTGTTTTTGGTCGTTCCGACACCAAAAACCCGAAATCGCCTGTGGTGGAAGTCGGCTGGGGCAGCGACTGGTACGTAAAACCCGACTATTCCGGCCCCAAGTCTTTCGACTATCCCAAGGAATGGAAAACTTTTGTTGGGTACTATCGCAATGATAACCCCTGGATCGGCGGCACGCGCTTCGTCATCCGAAAAGGCGTACTTCTCGCCGATGGAATCAGTCCCTTGGCGGAGCAGAAGGATGGCAGTTTCCGCACGCAAGACGATGAAGCCGATACCGAGTGGATTCGTTTTTACGATGTGGCGGACGGCCACGCGCAGCGGGTTAAGTTCTCTGGAGAGGACCTCTGGCGCGTAGTCGCCCCTTAACCAGTCCAGTCCGGTGTTATCATTGGAGGAACGACAACCTAATTTGACTGGATTGAGCTATGACGGAATCGCACATACCTTTTGCAACTGTCGAAGAAGCAATAGAAGAAATCCGCAATGGCCGGATGATCGTTCTGGTGGACGACGAAGACCGCGAAAACGAAGGCGATCTCACCATGGCAGCGGAAAAAATCACGCCGGAAGCCATCAACTTCATGGCCAAGTACGGCCGCGGCCTCATCTGCCTCACGCTGACTGAGCAGCGCTGCGACGAGCTGCATCTCCCGCTGATGTCGCCGATCAACACGTCGGTGCATGGCACGGCCTTTTGCGAAGCCATTGATGCCCGCGTCGGAGTCACCACCGGCATCAGCGCTTCCGATCGCGCGATTACTGTTCTCACGGCCATTGATCCAAAAACGAAGCCGCAGGATCTCGCGCGTCCCGGCCATATGTTTCCTCTCCGTGCGCGCAACGGCGGTGTCCTTGTTCGCGCTGGACAAACCGAAGCCAGCGTCGATCTCTCGCGCATTGCCGGTCTCAATGATTCCGGCGTGATCTGCGAAATCATGAACGAAGACGGCACTATGTCCCGCGTGCCGCAGCTCATCGAATTTTGCCGCGAGCACAATCTGAAAATGCTCACGGTCGCGGAACTTATTCGCTACCGCATGCAACACGAACGTTACGTGCGCCGCGTGGCAGAAACTATTCTTCCCACGGCGTTCGGAGATTTCCGCATGATTGCCTACTGCAGCGAGGTGGATCACGACCAGCACGTCGCTTTGGTGCGAGGCGAACTGGAGGGCATGGAGCCGGCCCTGGTACGAGTTCACTCTCACTGTTTGACTGGAGATGTTTTCAGTTCCGCCGCCTGCGACTGCCACGAACTAGTCGCCCGTTCTCTCGCGGCAATTGCCAAAGAAGGCCGGGGCGTATTTCTTTACTTGCATCATACGGGACGCGGTTTCGGCATCGAGGCCGCCACTGAACCCGGCGTCCTTCCACAAATCCACGTACACGCGCGCGGACAACTGGATCGTTCACCCGCTCGCCAGCGCCTGGTACAGCACGAAAGCGGGATCGGCGCGCAAATTCTGATCGACTTGGGCCTGAAAGATATTCGCGTTTTAACGAATCACCCAAAGAAAGTCGTTGCGCTCGAAGGTTACGGCATCCGCATCGCCGATCAGGTGCCTCTGCGCATCGAGCAGCCAAAAGAAACGCACCAGGTCTTTTAAGATGAGCCGGGCGGAACTGGCACTCACGCGAAAAACGTCTTGCAGTCAGGTTTTGGTTTTGTAGCGGCCGACCTTCAGGTCGGTTCTTTTTCTTGAATTGGTTCTTGTTTTGCTTGGGGCCTCGGCGGATTTTGCTTCACGGTTTTCGATGGCAGCTGGGACGGCGACTTAGCAGTAGACGGCGGCGACGACGACGCAGCCCCGCTGCTCTCCGCCTTCTTCGGGGCAACGGGTTTGCCGACCGTAACGTACTTGCGCATTTTCTCCATGCGCTTCGGCCCGATTCCCTTGATCGCGCGCAAATCGTCGACGCTTTTGAACTGACCGTACGACTTGCGCATTTTCAGAATTTTGTCCGCGGTTGACGGACCGATCCCGGGAACCTGCTGCAACTCCAGTGCCGTCGCGGTATTCAGATGCACCGCCTGCAGCGGAGGTTTTTTGTTTGCATGTAAAGCAGCTGCGCTGACAAGAGTCATCAGCAGCGCGAGAATATCGGCGCGGCAAAAGGAACGGCGCATCCTCATGGCACGCCCATAATGCCAGATATACGTACCTGATGCAATAACAGAGCGAAAACGGACAAAGTGACGCCGACTACTTCAACGCCAGCAGCGCTCGCAACATTCGCCCCACCGCGCAAAATGATTTTTTGTTTTCTGCTGATCGCAGCGACTCTGGCCGTGTATTTCCCCGCCCTTCATAACGGTTTTGTAAACTACGACGATCCGCGCTACATCATCGACAATTCCCACATCCAATCCGGACTGAATTGGCAATCGGTTCGCTGGGCCGCGTCCGCGTTTTACGAAAGCAATTGGCATCCGCTCACATGGATTTCACAAGCGGCTGATATTTCCCTCTTTCATCTGAACCCGGCCGGACATCATGCAATCAATATTTTGTTGCACGCGCTGAATGCGCTGCTGCTGTTTCTTGTTTTGCAGAACGCGACCGGGCGCGAATGGGAGAGCTTTTTTGTTGCCGCGTTGTTCGCACTGCATCCCGTAAATGTGGAGTCGGTGGCCTGGGCATCCGAACGCAAAAATGTTCTCAGCATGTTTTTCCTGCTGCTGGCGTTTTACGCCTATGGAAAATATGCCGTGCGCCCGTGCGTTTTTCGTTATTCCGCAGTAGTAATTTTCTATGCTTTGGGACTTGCGGCCAAACCGCAGATCATCACTCTGCCTTTTTTGCTTTTGCTGTGGGACTTTTGGCCTCTGCAACGCTGGAGTCCGCGGATGGCTTCTGCGGCAACGTCTGAAGGAAGTACCGCTTCACGTTTTTGGAGGCCGTGCGCGGAGAAAATCCCGCTGCTGCTGCTTTCCATCGCCAGCGCGATCATCACGATGCAAGCACAAACCAGCGGCGGCGCGGTACAAGTTGCAAACGCCGCGCGGCGCACTGTGGCTGCCTATCCGATTGCTGTTCGACTTGAAAACGCCGTCGTTGCATACGTCCGCTATATCGAGATGTTTTTTTGGCCGGCCGGACTTGCACCAATGTATCCGCATCCTGGCGCAGCGCTTCGTAGTGCCGGCATACTCTTTTCGGTTGTTCTTCTGGGCGTAATTACCGCGATTGCCCTCCTTGCTTGGCGATTCCGATATCTGCCGATGGGATGGTTCTGGTTTTTGGGTTCGCTCGTGCCGATGATCGGAATCGTGCAGGTGGGAGGACAGGCGATGGCCGATCGCTATGCCTACCTTCCATTCATCGGACTTTTCTGTATGTTGGTGTGGGGAATTTCTGATTTCAGCAAGCAACACCTTGCAATCCGAAAAAGCGCCGCAGTTTTTGCAGTGCTGGTTCTGATTGCTTTTGGCGCATTGTCGTATCGGCAAATCGGATTTTGGCGAAATTCGGACACATTGTGGAATCACACGCTGCAAGTCACGCAGAACAATTTTGTCGCGCACGACTCGCTTGCGGAATGTCAAATAAAAGAGGGGCGATTCGCCGCTGGCTGCTCGCATTTTCAGGCGGCGGTGAACATTTTTCCCGATGATATGCCTGCACAGGAAGGACTTGCAGTGTGCGCGCAGGCGCGCAATGACAATCGCACGGCGATCGAACTTTACGGCAATGTTATACGGCGCGCAACCGAACCCAGTATTCGAGCCACTGCGTTCGCAAATCTCGCATCGATTTATCGTGGGCTTGGCGATTACCGCCGCGCCAGGGAGAACTACGATTCGGCGTTGCAAATCAATCCCGATTTGCCGATTGCCTTAGTCGGGAGCGGATTGTTGGCGCAAAAAGGATGGGATTATTCGCTGGCGGCCACCCAATATGCGCACGCCATGCGCGTCGAGCCGACCAGCGTGGGCTATCTTCTGCTTGCGAAAGCGCTGCAACAGGGCGGACGTTCCGCGGAAGCGGCGCAAGCATATGCGGAAGCACAGCGGCTCTCCGGCAATCTGCAAGAAGGCCAAAAGATTGCGGAGGACTTGCTGACGCACTAGGACAACGCTAGGAAATGCGCCCGCCCGCCGCAGAAAACACTTCCAAGTCGCCAAATAGAGCGGCTTGCGGTTCGATCTCCGTGCGGTCGCCAACGACGACGATTTGCATATTCGCGGAATCGAAATAGGTTCTCGCGGCAGACAAAACATCTTTCGGTTTGAGAGCGCGGACCTTTTCGCGATAGGTTTCCAAATAATCGTCCGGAAGATCATTCAAAGCCAGGGTGGAGATCTGCGAAAGCAGTCCACTTTGCGTGGCCAGACCCATCGAAAAAACGCCGGTCAAATAATTCTGCGCATCGAGAAGTTCGCCTTCTGGGACGGGCAACGAACGCAGTTTGTCGAGTTCATAAAAGATTTCCGTAAGCGATGCGGCTGCAGCGTCGTTGCGCACCGCCGCCGAAACGGAAAAGTATCCGTACTGCCGTAAAGGATTGACGCCACTGCGCGGGCTGTACGTATAGCCTTTGTCCTCGCGGATATTCATCACCAGGCGTGAATTGAATGCGCCGCCGTAAAGACTGTTGGTGAGGCCGAGTTTGATCCAGTCCGGATGCTTTCGCGTGATGGCGTGGCAACCGCAAAGAATCTGCGTTTGCACCGAGCCGGGCAAATCCACCAGATACACACGGCGGCCCTTCGGAACGGGCGGCTTGGCGCTTTCCGGCGCAGCCGGTTTCTTGCCGGTCCAATTTCCAAAAACGTTTTCGGCGTTTTTCTGCATGCTGGCAGGGTCGAAATCGCCAACGAGAATCAGGATGGCGTTTTCCGGCGTGTAGAAATCGCGATAAACAGATTGCAGTTCTTCGCGCGTGTACGCAGCCACCTGTTCTTCGGTCGGAGAAATCTGCGAATAAGGATGTTCGCCAAACAAAACTTTGCGCAGGCGCTCACCGGCAAGAAAGCCAGGCTGGGTGCGCTCTAATTTGACTTCCTCAAACTTTTGGCGCCGTTCGCGTTCGAATTCCGCAGCGGGAAACGTTGCTTCGCGCGCCAATTCGTTAACCAGTTGCAGCAGAGGCTCGGCATGATCGCTGAGGCCGGCAAAGGAAATGGAACTGTTGTCCGGGCCGGCGCTGACGGAGAGATCCGCTCCGAGCCCGCGAAGATGCTCTTCAATTTCGCGGCTGGAGTGCTGCGAAGTCCCGGTGCGCACCATGGTCGCGGCCATTTCGGCGAGCGCAGTACCATGGGGAGCGGCGAATGCGTTGCCGGAACGGAAATACAGTTCGCCGTGGAACTTTGGAATGGTGTGCGACTCCAGCAAAATAATCTCGAGCCCGTTGGCGAGTTTTGATTTTGTTCTTTTCGGCCAGCGTACTTCGCGTTCTGGCGTAAGTTCAGGAACTGAGTTCGCGGCGCGTTGCGGTTGCGTAGCCATCACGCCGCCCCCTGCGCCGACTTCGCGACGGGTTTGCGGAAGACGATGGCGCGGTTTTGCGGCTGCAGATATTTGCGCGCCACATCCTGAACTTGTTCTTTTGTAACGGCGAGAAATCCATCAAGAATGGTGTTGACCAGTTGCGGTTCGCCGTCGAACAGCGTGAAGCAAGCGAGTAGATGCATTAAACCGTATTTCGGCATGTGCCCGCCGCGGCCTCCTTCGAGCGTGGCAAAGTAATCGGACCGCCATTTTATTTTCAACTGCTCCAGCTCGGAATCAGTGATTCCCGTTTCCTGCATGGCGCGGACAATTCCGTCGAAAACCACGAGAGTGCCGTCACCAGAAACTTCCGGCTTGTGAAAAATGCGCGTAGTCATCTGCGAAGGCCCGTCGTAGCCGAAAATATCGTCCACGCCGCCATCAGCTTCCACAGCGATCTGTTTTTCGAGAACCAGTTCGCGGTAGACGCGGCCCGCGCGCCCGCCGTGAAGCGCCTGATCGAGCAGAGCCATAGCGTGCCAATCGGGCGTCCGGCGAGCGGGCATCACGTAACCGATGGCCATGGCCGGCAGCGTGCCGTATTTCTCCACGACGTCGCCTCGGCGTTCTTCGGTCTGCGGCGGTTCAGCGGGATCGGCAAAGTGCGGCGCGGGTCCGGCAGGAATGTTGCCGAAATATTTTTCCGCCAGGGAAAATCCGTCGGCAAGATTCACGTCGCCGAGAATCAACAGGACCGCGTTGTTCGGGACATAGTACGTGCGAAAAAATGTTTGCACATCGGCTAAGCTTGCTGCGTCCAGATCGGCGAAGTCACCGTAAAAGTTATGGGCATTGGCCCAGTTGCGAAACGCGACGGGCGGCATATCCAACCAGGGGAAGCCGCCATAGGGCTGATTCATGACGTTGACGCGGACTTCTTCCTTCACAACGTCACGCTGGTTGCGAAGATTTTCATCATCCACTTTCAGGGCGCGCATGCGATCGGCTTCGAGCCAAAGCATGCGTTCGAGCGCGTTCGAAGGAACGGCTTCAAAATAATTCGTGACGTCATACATCGTGGAGCCATTCAGAACGCCACCACTGGAATTGACCAGCTTGATGTGC
This sequence comes from uncultured Acidobacteriota bacterium, assembly GCA_963732135.1. Classification (GTDB taxonomy): domain Bacteria; phylum Acidobacteriota; class Terriglobia; order Acidiferrales; family UBA7541; genus Acidiferrum. The sequence continues at coordinate 440,154 of CAVSYC010000002.1, read as the reverse complement.
TGCATTTTGGGCGCGTTTTCCGAGCCTTGAAACATCATGTGCTCGAAAAGATGAGCAAACCCGCTGCGCCCCTGCGGCTCCAGGCGAAATCCAATTTTGTAGTAAACCCCTACCGTGACGACCGGCGCGGTGGAATCCGGCGCGACGACAACATGGAGTCCGTTGGTTAAAGTTTTGTGCTCGATGGGAATGTGTAATGGCTTCACGCGCTTGCCCCTATAGATTTAGATTGCAAACAAGTCTTCGAAGAGATGGTGGCAAGCTCGCGCAGCACTGGCTCCGAATCGCGAGCGAGCAATCTGGCGGCAAGGCGATTGACCGCACGATAGGCATCCAAATATTCTAACGGAAGGGACTGCAAAGCTTCTTCGTGCAAGGCGACGACCGGGTAGTCGCCACGCGCCAACGGGCCAGTCCACGCAGCGCGCGGACCGATGTGCTCAAGATTTTCGAGCACCTGACGTGTGAGAGGCAATGCGGCTTTCAAAGCTTCCTGCCGTTTCATTCCGAGAGAGATGAAGATTCGAATCGCGGTTTCTTCGAGTGCGAGCATGTGACCCGCGGAGATCGCAGTGGCGGCGTGATAGAGCGACTTGGATGACGGGGCCAGCAGCAACGGCTGACCGCCGAGGGCGCGCGTGATCGCGCGAGCCACGCGAATCGCGGCAGGATCGCCTTCCATGGCAAAAATTCGCCCGTCAAGGGCGGGAACTCCAACGCCGCTGAATGTTTGCAGCGGGTGAATCGAGCCGACGGCAACGCCGAGAGGCCGCAATCGCGCAAGAACTTCGGAGCTGAGCGCACCACTGGTATGAAGGGTGGTTTTGCTTTGCAGGTCGACTCCGTCAAACGAAGCCAAGCGATTTACGACTGCCGCAATCGCAGAATCCGGAACGGAAATCAGAATAACGGAAGCAGAAAGAATACTTGACGATAAGTCGCCGCTACCACGGCCACCACCGATCGAACGAACAGCGCGGCGCGCGGTGGCCTCACTCCGCGTGACGACGGCGTGAATCTTCCAACCTTGCTCGCGCAAGCGGCGGCCCAGCGCTCGACCAATTCGCCCCGCTCCGATAATGGAAATTGAGGATTTCCTCATTATGCTAGGATAGCGTGTGGCACCTTCCAACATCAATTCATGCGCTTTCTACAGCTAGTTTTCGTCGCGATGATCGCGGTTTTCTGGATTGCCTATGGCTTGCGCACGGCGCTGGGCGCACTGACACTTCCCTGGCTGAAAGATTACGTTTCCGCACCGGATAGCGAATGCCCGCGAGTGACAATGCTGTTTGCGGCGCGCGATGAAGAAGAAAAATTGCCGCAAGCCCTGGAAGCATTGCGGCAAATCGATTATCCCGGGCTGGAAGTTGTGGCGGTGAACGACCGTTCGACGGATGGCACCGCGAAAATATTGAACGATGCGGCGCGGCGGGACCCACGCTTGAAAGTTATAGATATTGCCGAGTTGCCCGCGGGCTGGTTGGGTAAGCCACACGCGCTGCAGCGCGCGTACGAAGCGTCGAACGGCGAATGGCTTTTGTTTACGGACGCGGATGTTCAATTTCATTCTGACGCGATACGCCGTGCGATCGCGCTGGTGCGCACGAAAAACCTGGATCACCTGACCTTGATGACTGACGTGGAGATGCACGGCTTCTGGGAAAAAACCGTTTTGACATTTTTTGGGTTGGGATTTCACCTGGCGACGAATCCGCGCGGCGTCGCTGATCCACGGTCGCGCGCGTACATCGGAATCGGGGCATTTCAACTGGTAAAACGAGCGGCATACGAGGCCAGCGGGATGCATCGGCGGCTGTGCATGGAAGTTCTGGACGATATGAAGCTGGCAAAAATCGTGAAGCAATCGGGATTCCGGTCAGCTGTCGGCATCGCGCAAGACTTTGTTACGGTGCGGTGGCATGCGGGCATCGGGAATATCGTTCGTGGCGTGACGAAGAATTTTTTTGCGGGCGCGGAATTCCGATTGTCTATTGTCGCGATACAGCTTACAGCGATACTTTGCGCGAATATTTTGCCGTTTCTGGCGATGCCGTTTGTTCATGGATGGGCGCTGGCATTTGTGATCGTCAGCGTAACGATTGCGCTGGGATTTCACGCTGGAACAGCGGTAGTGATGCGTGCTTCGCCGTGGTACGCATTTACGCAGCCTTTGGGAGCGGCGATTTTCGCATACATGTTGTTAAGGTCTACCGTGGTGACACTCCGGCAGGATGGAATTGTTTGGCGGGAGACGTTTTATCCGTTGGAAGAGTTGCGGCGCGGGATTGTGTAGACGGAAAAGCCCGCCCGCCTCAGAAGGCGGCCACCGCAATACAGCAGCCACATGGCATTAGTCCGAAGCTGCTTGTTGGGCGGAAGGTTCGCGGCCGAAGACGCCGGCCAGGTCCTGGTTTTTGATGGACCGAATGCGGTCGCGGAGTTGCGCGGCCTTTTCGAATTCGAATTTCTTTGCGGCTTCGCGCATCTGGGCTTCGAGTTTGCCGAGAAGCTCGGCGACTTCGGTTTCGGTGCGCGCGGTGGCAACCGCGGCGTCGAGTTCGCCGGCGTCGAGCGGAATGGAGACGTAATCGGCTTCGACGATCTTCGCCAGTTCCATGTCAACGCCTTTGATGATGGATTGCGGCGTAATCCCATTTTCCTTGTTGTAGGCGACTTGTTTTTCGCGGCGGCGATTGGTTTCCGCGATAGCTTCGTTCATGGAACGCGTGCGAGTGTCGGCGTAAAGAATGGCGCGGCCTTCGACGTGTCGAGCGCAGCGGCCGATGCTCTGGATCAGGGAAGTTGTACTGCGCAGAAAGCCTTCTTTGTCCGCGTCCAAAATGGCAACCAGTGATACTTCCGGCAGGTCCAGCCCTTCGCGCAGAAGATTGATGCCGATGAGAACATCGTATTCTCCGCGGCGCAAATCGCGCAGAATCTTGATGCGATCGAGAGTTTCGATTTCAGAGTGCAGATAGCGGCAGCGTACGCCGATTTCCGTAAAATATTCGCTCAGATCCTCGGCCATCCGCTTGGTGAGAGTGGTAACGAGAACACGTTCGTTTTTTTCTGCACGGATACGAATTTGCTCGAGCAGATCGTCAACCTGGCCTTTCACGGGGCGAATTTCGATCTCCGGATCGACCAGCCCGGTGGGGCGAATCACCTGTTCAACAAAAACACCGCCAGATTTTGTGAGTTCGTACGGGCCGGGAGTGGCGGATACGTAAACGATCTGATTGGTGCGATTTTCGAACTCTTCAAAAGTAAGCGGGCGATTATCCAGCGCCGAAGGCATGCGAAAGCCATAATTGACCAGCGTTTCCTTGCGTGCGCGATCGCCGTGATACATGCCACGCACTTGCGGAACGGTCTGATGTGATTCGTCTATGAAAAGCAGATAGTCCTGCGGAACATAATCGAGCAATGTTGGCGGAGCTTCGCCCGGCAGGCGCCCGCTGAGATGACGGGAATAATTTTCAATACCATGGCAGTAGCCGATGGTGCGCATCATTTCAATATCAAAAAGAGTGCGCTGTTGCAGGCGCTGCGACTCGACAAATTTTCCCTGCTTTTCCAGCTCTTTTTTCCACCATCCGAGTTCTTCCTGGATAGTGACGATGGCGCGCTCGCGTTGCTCCTGCGGCATGACGTAGTGCGTTTTCGGATAGATGGGAACGCGCGATAGATCCTGCTGGCTGGAGCGGACTTCTCCGGTCAACGGATCGATCTGGCGAAGTTTGTCAATTTGATCGCCCCACATTTCGATACGGTAGGCGTTGTCTTCATACGTGGGATAGATTTCCAGAATGTCGCCGCGCACACGAAATGTGCCGCGACGCAAATCCTCGCTGCGTTCGTACTGAATATCCACAAAACGTCGGAGCAACGCTTCGCGCGAGGTCTGAAAACCCTTTTCGAGCATGACCAGCATGCCGTAGTAAGCTTCGGGCGAGCCGAGGCCGTAAATGCAACTGACCGAAGCGACGATGATGACGTCGCGGCGTTCGAAGAGCGAACGGGTAGCGCTCATGCGCAGCTTGTCGAGTTCGTCGTTGATGGTGGATTCTTTTTCGATGTAAACGTCGGCGGCGGGAACGTAAGCTTCAGGCTGGTAGAAATCGTAATAGCTGACGAAATATTCGACGGCGTTTTCGGGAAAGAAGGATTTGAACTCATGATAAAGTTGTGCGGCTAACGTTTTGTTATGGGCCAGAACCAGCGCGGGTCGACTCGAAGCTTCGATGACTTTAGCCATCGCAAAAGTCTTGCCGGAGCCGGTGACGCCGAGCAAAACCTGATGCTTGTCGCCAGCTTCGACCCCGCGAACGAGTTGCGCGATGGCGGCGGGCTGATCGCCGCGCGGCTGGTAGGTACTTTTAAGTTTGAAAGTCATGAAGGGCTGCTCCTGCCGGTCCAACGAGGTAGGCGCAAACTTTCATTATAGCGCGACTGGCAAGTTTTCGTTTCCCTTGAGAACGCGCGACAGAACAACATGGCACGAAGGAACTTAGTGCGCGGATTGCGACGGATCCGGTAGAAGACGAATATCAGAATGACTCTTGGCGTCGAGCGTGTAGTGCACGGCGTTCGAATGGTCGGCAAGGCCTACGAGTACATCCATGGACTGTTGTGCGTCTTCGGTGGAGCGGACTAGAAGACCGGTAGCGCGGGAAAAATACAAAATTGTTTCGTTTTGGCCGGCGGCGGTGCCACGAGTCATGAGATTGCGAAGCTGGTAATCATCGGGCGTGGAGTTCTTTGGCGACGATTTCTGCCGCAGCGTGGATTGGATAAAAATAACCGCGCAATCCTGGTTTGCGTTTGTTGAAGAATTTGCCGGGCTGTTTTTTTCCGGTTGTGAGTCGAACATGCAAGGCTCGTCGCGAACGTATTGATATTTTTTTGTCCAGAATAATGCAGCGACTGGAGACGGATTGGTTTCCGGCTCGGAGGTTTGCCATTTTTGGCCGGCGTGAATGCCTTGTTTTGGAAAGGTCATGGCGGAAGTGAATCGTCCGAGCCAGTTGTTCCATGCGAATTGTTGTACAGGCGAGAGTTGCTGGAGTCCTTTTATTTGCGAGGCGGCACCGTTCGATGCGATCGAGACTTCCACCAATTTATCCGGGGCGCCGGATCCGGAGACTTGTGGACCGCGGGTTTGCGAAGGGGTTGGCAGGGAATCGTGCTCATCGCGCTCGGAATAATAAGTCTTGATGTGCAGGCTGGCCGGTCCTGCAGTGACGATTTCCACTTGCAAAAGGCCGCTGGCGTTGACATTCGATGATGGCGGCAACTGTGGAGAGGCGACGCTGCTTTCGGTCTGCATGTTCCGGGAATTCCTGAAATCGATGCGGTACAAGAGAATTTGGCCGGCGCGGAGATGAGGAGTGAGTTGCAGGCGCTGCGAAAAAGAAGATGCCGCGGCGGCAACCAGAAACGCGGCCATCAAAAACGCACGCTCGATGATAGCAGGCCAGGTCACGGCCGGCGCTCAATGGTAACGGTCACTGTGAGCTTTGAGGAAAACTCTGGAGGCTGCGGCAAACCGGGTACCGGATCAACGTGGCGGCTGGTGGTACGGGAAGCGCTGCGATTGGCGCGAAGAATGCTGCCGTCCTGGAGCGAAACCGTGGAGAGCGAGTCCGCAAAGAACGATTCGTCTTTTTGTGTTTGCGATTCGTGGGATCCGACTCGTACCGCTGGCGGCTCGGCGTTCCACATTAGTTGTTGGACAACATGCAACATTGCAGCCGGCGCTGCGCCCCGCGCATCGAGCCACTCGGCGGTTTCAGAACCGTGTGCATTCTTTAATTCACTGCTGGCAGGGTGAAATGACTGCTGCGAAGTTGCGCCGATTTCGAACGCCAGTTGCGGGAGGATTACGTTGGGACGAACGGCGCGTCTCAGCCATAGAGACAAAAGCGGTGGCGCTGTCTCCGCAAGGGCCGGAAGCGCATTTTCGCCGGCGCTCGCGGTCATCTCGCGCAGAGCACCTTGCTTGTTCTCTGCGTATCGGATGATTTCAGCTTTCAGCCAGGTGTTGCAAAACGCTTTTAACGACAACTGCAACGCAGCGTCGGTTTGTTCCGAAGGCGGCGCCTCCTCGCATTGCTGACGCGCAGGCACCAACGACTCTTCTATTGCAGCGGAACCGTCATCTTGAACCGAGAGAATTCTGCGATCCGCACGCCAGTGAAGCGACACTTCCGCGGCGTGAATAACGGGCGTGACGTAGGTTTGCGCCGCCACCGTTTCCGTGGTGACACTATGCGATTCAGCTCTCAAGATCAGCGTCACCTGATACCGCTCCTCAACGGACGCAACGAAACGGCGCATGAGAGGTTGCTGAGCTGACGTGCCGGACGCCGTAACAAACATCGCCATCGCCAAACACATTTGTCTTGCGAGCGCAGGAAATACCGTCATCACTTAACCGCCATGTTCTAAGGCGCCGGTTGATTGGTGAGTGCGCGATCAAAAAAATCGCTGGCCGCGTGATATGCCTTGAGCCAGGAGCGATTCAGCAGAAAATCGTGGATCTCATCCGGGAAAATGAGCTGTTCGATGTGCACGTTATGTTCGCGAAGGCGCGCGACAAGATCCACAGTCTGTGCGAAGTACACGTTGCGATCGTCGTCGCCGTGAATAAAGAGCACGGGCGATTTCCAGGTGGCAACGGAAGTGACCGGGGAAGATTCGTGCGCGAGTTTAGTGAGCTCCGGCGAAATATTTTTGCCGTCCCAATTGTCGGTGGGCCAGTCGTGCACGCCGTGGAGATCAACGCCGGCGGCAAAAAGGTCTGAGTTGCGCGCAAGCCCCAGCGCGGTGAGGTATCCGCCGTAACTGCCGCCCCACAGGCCAATTCGCGCAGGGTTGATATCGGCGCGCGATTGCAGATATTTGGCTCCGGCGACGACGTCTTGATATTCGCTGGCTCCGCGCCCAGCGCGGCCAGAGGCCTCTCGGAACCCGCGTCCATAGCCGATACCGCTGCGATAGTTTACAGACAGCACCACGTAGCCCCGGCTTGCGAGATACTGGTTCATGGCATAGCAATTTGAGTAGTAATACATATAGTGCCAGCCCAGTAACATCTGGCGGACCGGGCCGCCGTGAAAAAACAGAATACCGGGGCGCTTTTCTCCTGGCCGTAGATCTTTTGGCAGGAAAAGCTGCCCGTGGATGTCGAGGCCGTCTGCGGATTTAAAAATCACTTGTTGCGGCGCGACCAGTTTGCTGGCAGGAAAATTATCGGGCAAAGTTTCAGCAGCGAGAGGTTGGGCCGGGGCGCGAGAATTGGCAATGCGGCGAACGAACGGGCGCGCCGGGTGTTGCGCGTCAGAAGCCAGATACACAAAGCTGTCCGTAGTGGGTACGCCGGCCGCACTCCACTCAATTCCCGTGCCGCTACTTAATTGTTGCGGGGTATCACCCAAAACCGATACGCTCCAAAGATGCCGGCGGTCGACATCGTTGCAATTCGAATTGAACAGAACTGTCTTTTGATCCGCGCTGAACGACCATTGTTCGACTTCACAGTTGCCCGGAGTCAGGAGTTTCGTCGTGCTGCCGCTTTCGACCGGCAAACTGTAAAGATGCTGCCACCCGTCCTGCTCGCTTGCGAAAATAATTCGATTGTCGGCGGCCCAATGAATCACGCCACCGCCGGTATCGCCCGCCATATACGGAAATGAGTCCGGCAATTCCTTGCCACTGTGCCAGATTTCTTTTGCGTTCCACGTCGCAACATCGGCAACCCTAATCGCCCACGGATGCGCACGATCCGGTTCGATGAAAAATCCCTCAGGACTATCGCGTGGGACGGCCGGCTGGCGCACGAACGCAACTTGTTTTCCGTCCAGAGACCATTCGACATTCGAATCGTTGTCCACGGTTGGCGCGATGAAACGAACTGTCTTCGTGCTTACGTCATAGACGCCGATAAAACTGTGATCGCCTCGTCCGGAAACGAAGGCAAGTTTGCCGCCATCAGGCGACCAGCGCTGCCCTGAAGTCGTACCGCGGACGATGAGGTGTTCAGGCTTTTCCTTGCCGTCCAGCGGCGCCACCCACAATTCGCCGTCGCGAACATAAGCGCAGACTCCTTTGCTCGAAATCTGCGGATCATGGCCGGCGTCAATTTTTTGCGGCTCGCCGCCACGCCACGAAATCTGAAATACCGCTTCTTCCGCACCGGCGGGATTACTTGTGGGGTTGGGAGATTGCCCCGCGCGATTCTTCCCTTCCCCGCGTGTATAGACAATCGTGTTGGCGTCAGCGGAAAACTGCAGGTCCGAGAGTTCCTGGCCATCTTCTTCCAGGTAAGTAGTGATCCGACGCGCCTTGAATTCCGGCGCCTCAGCCACATAAATATTGCGTTTGCCCTGTTCGTACAGCACCCACACGACGCGCGGGGCCGATTTCGCAGCGGTCAAATTACTTGGAAACGGCGCGCTCAGAACCTGTTCCAGAGTGAACGATTGTTGCGCGTGCGCGGGGATACTCACTACGAATAGCCAAAAACAAAACGTACAGATCAATCCTGCTACTCGAATTAGCTGGCGCAGCTGGTTTCGCATTGCTCTCCTTTAATCACCCGGCTGTTGTGCCGTGGTTTTTTCCAGGGAAACTTTTGGGTCGGAAAGCGGTCCGGAAATCTGCATAAAGCGAATCGTATTCTGCGGCCTTGCACCGCGAGCATTGGAACGACTCTCCGCCGTCAGATCGGTATTTTCTGCAAAGCTGACGCTGCCCTTCAACAAAAATTCGCCGGACGCAGAGGCCAGCCGCAAACTATTCAAATCGAATCCGCTGTCGCTCAGATGAAAAGTGCCGTTGCCCGAGGCCCATCGCGAAATTCCTGTCTTCCATTCACCGATGGCCAGAGTTCCGGCAACATCCCATCCGCGCAACTCGACGTTGGCCAGGCGAAGTTCGCCTTTGCCCTCCAGACTTCCGAGCAACGCGTCGTGACCGATGCCGGCGGCGTGCAACTCGATGCTTCCCGAAGCCAAGCCGCCCAGATGATCGGACAATTGCGCGAGCCATGGCGTTTGCGGAATCGCAACGCGTTCAAACGACGCCGCCAGTTGATATCGAGGTTTCCCAGAAAATACCGCTTCCGCCGCGCCCGTTACGTCACCGCCGGACCACTGCGCCTGCACGTTCTGTAAAGTGAGTTTCAACGCATCCAATTTTGTCTGCGCGCGAAATTGCCTCAACTTTATTTTTTCGATGGTAATCTCGTCCACCCGCAAGTCCCCCGAAGCCCGGATCCGCTGCAATACCACACTGGGAGGCTCCGGCGCGGGCGCTCCGCCGAATGCGGGCGGCAACAGGCGCTGCAACCAGCTGGGCCGCGCACGCGGACCGATCCAGCGATCGAGTTCCGCGGCGTCCAGATGATCGGCTTGCAACTGAAAGGTCCAGGGAGCTATTTCGGTCTCGCCAAAATCGCTGGGCACAATTCTTGGCTGCGCAACGAAGCCAGTCCAGCCGGCTCCAAAAGCGCTTATTTTCCCAAGCGTGAATCTGCGCTCAGTCGTCCGCCACTCGGCGCGAAGATCCTCGAGCACCACAGGCTGGTTCAGCCCAACCAGTTGCAAGCTGGCTTGGGAAACGTCCGCGCGTCCGCTCCACCCCGGTGCTTTTTCGGAGCTCCAATTCCAATGCAGATCACCCGAAGCTTTGCCTCTCAGCTCCCACCCGTTTTGCATCTTTCGCCCAAACGCGTTCGCGAGTGTGAAGACATCCTGTACTTGCACCGTCTGGCCCTCGATGCGTATGCCTCCCCCGTTGCCGTCAAAGTCGTAAAGAAATGAAACATTTGCACCGGCCGCAATAGCAGCTGAGCCTGGCGAATCGCTGGAGGTGGACGGAATCTTCCCGGCTGACGCGAGACTCTTGCCTGCGGGAATACTTACCGCGAAGGGTTCGACGACTAATTTTCGCAGCCGCATCCCGCCCCGCATCGCCCGCGCCACCCAGGGCGCAGCAAAACCAGGAACCGTCCAGCGGCCACCGGGGCTGGAAAATGCAGCTTCGCGTAACGAAATCGGCCAACCATGAAAGCTCGCGCCACCCGTGAAATATTGTTCCGCGCGGATTTCTTCGGAGACGTCGGGACGAAACGCGCGGTACCAGGCAAGAAGATCGGCGGCCTGAATGCCCGCTGAATCCACGCGCACGTCCAGGCTGGATTCAGCGATGCTCTTAAGCGAAGCACTGCCGCGCAGGTTTGAATGCGGGCTTTCGACTACCAGATCGTCGGCGACCAGCGTTCCTGCGCCGGGATTCCAGCGTCCGCTGCCGCGAACTGCGACTCGCGGATTATCGCTGCGTTCGGTCAAATCCCAACGGTGAATTCCAGACGCGCGCGCATTCACGGAAAAAGTCCAATCACCGGGCATCGCGTTTCTGGCTCCTACGGCCGTCGCGCCGCCACTTTCCGCGCTCGCCTCCGCTGCAAATATTCCGCGAATGCCGAAATCCTGTCCGCCAATCAAGCGAAAAACATCGGCCAGGGAACTGTTTTGCCAGCTTACTTGAAAACGCGCCGGCTGCAGTCGCGCCGAGGTTCCGGCAATGTCCCCGCGAATTCTGACCGTCCCGGCGAGCTGCAGCGGGATACCGCTTCGCCAGGGTTGCGCCGTCAAGTCCAACTGCCAGCGGCCCGGCGCGGTTTGTTCGACGCTGCCCGCAACTTGAATGAATGCGACCGAAGTCTTATCGTCGCCGAGCTTGAAATTTGCGCGGCCGTCGCTGATATCGAGTTTTTGCAAATTGTACGCAGGCGTGGCGCGCGCGCCGGGACGCGGCGCAACCGCTCCGGTCTGCGGCGAAATCAAAGCGGCGGGCAGCCAGCGCTCCAGGTTCCACCGCCCGTCGGAGTTGCGAACCAGGATTAGGCTTGGCCGCTCCAGCTTCAGCGTGCCTAGCTCGAATCGGCCTCGCAGAATTCCCAGCCAGCGCAAACCCGCGGAGAGCCGATCTGCGCGCAAAAAATATTCGTTACCGAATGCGGGGTCTTCGCCGATAGTGACTCCATACGCGTCCAACTGCGGGCTGGGAAAAAGGCTAGCCGAATACACACGCACGTCCACAGCGCGCCCAAATGACCTTTCCAATTGCCGGGTGAGAAAAGCGCGAGCGCGGGCGGTTCGAACCAATAAGGAGACGCCCACCTGCATGGTGATCAACACCAGCACGAGCGCAACACCCAGCTTCCACCATTTGCGTATTCTGTTCACTTGGAGCTAACCGATGCGGCGCAAAGCCGATCGATGCCGCAAAATTTTCGCAGAGTCGAGCGCAAATAGATAGCGAACCGCTAATGAACAGTGTGCAGCATGCGGCTCCAGCGCGTGCGCGCCGCCAAATGTGCCAAGGTATCAAACACGGCCCGTAATCGCTGCGCGAAAGTCGTCTGGCCATAGTCAGCCGAAGTCGCATTAACGGACCAATAGATCAGAAAGGGCCGGCCCATGATCGCGCTGCGATCCACGAAGCCCCAGTAGCGGCTATCGAGACTGTGATCGCGATTGTCGCCCATCGCAAAATACCGCCCGGCTGGAACGACCAGTTCGTCGCCCTGCACATACTTGCGAATGTTGTGCGCCCATTCCGGTTCCACCGGCGAACTGTAAAGCGGATTCCCTGCCGGCGGAAACGAGTAGTTCAGCGGGTCGTAGCCTGCATCCGGATCGTGCACCACGTACGGCTCGTTCAGAAGTTTGCCGTTAATGTACACCTGCTGATCCACCAATTTCAGGCGATCGCCCGGCAGGCCAATGACGCGTTTCACAAAGTGCTGGTGATCCGCATAGGGAAACTTGAAAACGATGATATCCCCGCGCTTAAGCGCGCGATAAGGAAGAAATTTCTCGTACCAAGCACCGGTGCCGCCAAAAACAAACTTGTTCACCAACAAATGGTCGCCGACCAGCAGTGTTTTCTCCATCGACGGAGAAGGAATCTTGAAAGCCTGGATGACAAATGAGGTTCCGAAAAGGGCCAGGATCACGGTGACCAAGAGCGATTCCAGATATTCTGGAATCGTGGTGGCATCGCGATGATAATGGTGCGTGGTTGTCTGTTCGGCTGTGGGCTGTTCCGTCATTCAGAATTATTCTCGCGTGACCGCATGTTGCAGCCGCTCCAGCGCCACGCGCGCGGCTTTTTGTTCCGCCTCTTTTTTCGTACTTCCTTCGCCGCTGGCCAGGCATTCACCCACCGACCACACCTCAATGTGAAACTGTTTCTGATGATCCGGTCCTTCCTCTCGCGCCAACCGGTATTCCGCCGGAGGACGGCCGCGCCCCTGCAAAAATTCCTGCAGCGCGGACTTGCGATCGGAATCCGCCATGCGCAAGCCGCCCCCCACCAACGCGAATTCAAACAGCAAGCGTCCAAGAACATCCCGTGCGGACTCAAGCCCGGAATCCAGAAATACCGCGCCAACGATGGCCTCTAGCGAATCGGCAATGATCGCGCCTTTTTCGCGCCCGCCGGTTTTTTCCTCGCCGCGGCCGAGGCGCAAGAACTCGCCAATTCCCAAACGCCGCGCCGCCTCCACCAGGGCCTGCGCGTTCACCATGTACGCCCGGCTGCGCGAAAGCTGGCCTTCGCTCCAATCTGGAAACTTGGCGACCAGATATTCGCTGGCCAGGAGATCGAGCACCGCATCTCCCAGAAATTCCAGCCGCTCGTTGTCGTGTATCTGCTGGGGATTTCCGCCCGCACTTTCCGCTGCAGCGCGCAATTCTGGGATTGCCGAACTGTGCGTGAGCGCCATGACCAACAAGCTGGGATCGCGAAAGCGGTAGCCCAATCGCTCTTGTAGCTGCTCGTTTTCGTTATGCGTCATGCGTGCCTGTGCTGGGCGCCGGCAGACTGTTATTTTGGCGCGCTAAGTTGTGTCGATCCCTGCTTTTTTGCTTCTTCCGCTCCGTTTTTGCAGGTGTTCTGCAAGGAGCCGGGCAAAGCCGCGCATTTGTTGAACGCAATGGCGGCTTCGTCGAAATGCGAAGCTTTCACATTCGCCATTCCAAGCAGGTACAGATTCACCGGGTCGGGAGCGGGATTGGGGTCAATTTTCACCGACTGTTCAAGTTCTGGAATCGCATCGTTATATTTTCCCAAACGGAAATAAACCAGCCCAAGACCGCTGTGCGCCATCGTCAACGTCTCATTTTTCGCCGCGACGAAATTCTGATCCGGCATGCCTTCCGGCTTGGGCAGCGTGGGCGTGATCTCAATCGCGCGCTTGGCATATGTTTCCGCTTTCGCCAGCCGCTTTTGTGGCTCCTGCGTACTCGCGTTCATCGCACGCGGTATCGTTTGGCTCAGAACGGCCATGGTCTGCGCATCATCGGGCTTCAAGGCGACTTCTTTATCGCCGATGTCGAAAGCCTTGTCCAAATTGTTGGTCTGGATATACGCAAAAACCAGCGCCGAATAAATCGCTGGACGGTACCGGCTCTCCGGATATTTTTTCACAAAATCCTCGCCGGCAGAGATTTTCTTGGGAAGGTCAGTATTCGGCATCGCCTGAAACGCCTTGGCTGCAGCGTCTTCCTCCGCATTCACAGGCGGTTGATTGGTGGGAATCTCCAGCGAACTCCCCGTATCACCCGGCTTCTGATCTTTGTTCGCGCTGGGTTGTTGTCCGGACTGGCCCTGATTGGGTTGGCCGTTTTGATTGCTCTGTGCGAGCGCGGTCGTTGCGAACGCAGTCAGACATCCGGCCAGGAAGATGGCTGTCATCGCATTTCTCTTGCTGCTCATGATCCTTCTCCTTTTTTAACCATCAAACATTCGCTGGCTGGTCTGCCATTTCATCATACACATTTTGCTGGGGAGGTGGCAGGTGGCAGAAACGCCTACGGGCGTTCCGGAGACTTGGTATGAGGAATCGCGCCAAGCGCTTTGCTGGCTGCCCGCTTCGCTTTTTCCGGTGCGCCGTCAACTGCCAGCGCCGCTTCGTACTCCGATTTCGCGCGGTCCAGTTGTCCTTCGATGTCGTAAATGGTTCCCAGATGGACATGCGACCAGGCCAGCACCATCGGATCTTGCGTCGCGGCGTGATCGCCGCTCGTCAACCGGCCAAAAACTTCCTTGGCGCGCGGGCCGTCTTGTTCCATCATCGCGACCACTCCCAGCCCAAACCACGCTCGCGGCTGTTCCGGATATTTCACCAGAACTTTTTGGAACGACGCTTCCGCCGCCCGCGGATTTTTCTCCGCAATTCGCCGCTCCCCTTCCGTCAGCGCTGCAATCGTTTCCGCATCGTTTGGAATAGTGGTGGGGGCCGAGGCCCGGTGGCGTGCCAGAATTTCCGCGTCCGTCGCTTCGCTCCTCGGTCTCCCGGTTGCGAATTTGATGCTGGCTACTCTTTTCTGTTCCGTCGCCAAGTCAATCGAACGCACCAGATCCGGAAAATACAGTTTCATACCCGGTTCGGATTGTTCGAATTTCGTAAGAGCAGCAAATAGCGGCCGCACCAGCACGTATCCGTCCGCATCATCAATGTCCATCGCCGATTCGCGTTCTCCCGGCGACATGCGTTTCAGTTTCAACTCCACCGCGCGTACCGTGCACTCCGCGAAGTACGACGGAAAATCATCCTTTAAGTCTGGGTCCAGCCGCGGAGCGCCGGCCGCGGCCAAAAACAACGGCAACTTGACCGCCACCACATGCGAATACTGCAACGGCAAAGGGTCCAGCAAAAAATGCAAAAACGCGTGGCGTACCAGGTCAAGTGGAATTTGCCCGGAGCCGCTTACCACCAGTGAATAGTGATCGCCGAAATTGCGTACGTTGGTAATTCTTCCCACCAGCGGCTCGACAATGATCGTGAACGATCGTTGGCTGGCGGGATCGAGGATTTCGCGCAAATAGCCTGTCGTCACAAACGCGACTTGCGCTACTGAATCGTGGATTTGCTCGATTTCGTGGTTATAAATCGGTTGTACCTGCCGCCACAGCTCGCCGATTTTCTGTTCCTTGTAGTAGTTGGAAAGAATTTCCTGGAACCCCTCGAGCGCAATCACTTCTGGCGGCAACTCGTCGCGCCGCAGAACCGGTTCGAATTTTGGCGCCGGCCCGCTGATCAATCCAAACCAGATGTAACGCGAAAGCATTTGCCCGGCGTCGGCCAGTTCATGCTGCTTATAAAAATTGCGCATCACCTCGACAGCGGGCCCTTGCTGATGTTGCATCCGGTCGCGCAGTTGCGCGCGCATCGGCGACCAATTTGCCGCGCTGACATCGGCTTCAAATCCCGAAGCCAGCAGCGCGCACATCGTGGTGAACATTGCCTCGCTGCCATCCACCGTAACGGTGGTGGCCGGCGCCGGCTGCAACTTTACCTCGGTTTGTTTCTGGGCGCGCGCTACGCCGGGCAAAAGGAATGCTGAACATAGGAACGTCGCTGCTATCGAAAAAAGTTTTTTCATTCGGTTGGTCGTGAAATTCATCCTGCTTTTTTAGATTCGCTCGTAAAATGAGCCCGCTTGCACCGGCCGCCGTCTGCGGCGAGCGCTTCTGATTTTGAGCTCGGTCGCTTCTGATTTCTGCGCAAACATCCGGCGCGAACTGCATTTCAATCTACAAGCGCCTCACATTCGAGTCAAGAAATCGCCCTGCACTCTGCATCCAAGCCATTCGAACGGCAACTCTTGAAACCGGGCCACGCATCTGCTTAAAGTGATGATGCTGACTACTTCCCGCAGGATGGCTCGACTTATGCACGCGGTTCGTTCCCGGCTCGGCCCAGCGATCATTTTTTGCGGCATGCTGGCGTTCTTGTCTCCCGCTGGGGCTCGGGCACAATCACCAGCCGACACGCCACCGGCGCAGCAACTGACCGTGCCCCAACCCGCTACCAGCGCGGCGCAACCCGTCGCCGCCGTTCCCGCGCCTGCCGCAAAAAAACGCGTCTCCAGAAATTTTACGCTGCAGGGCGACTCCGACTGGCTCGATACCGGCATTGACGTCGCGCCAGGCGAGCATGTCGTCGTCACCGCGAAAGGAATGTTGCGCTACACCGATGCCAAGCAAGACAACGGCCCGGATGGCCTCTCTCGCGGCTTCAAGGATCTCTTGCGCATTCTTCCCTACAACGCTGCCGGACGCGGCGCTCTGATCGGTCGCGTCGGTGTCGCCGATGTCGCGCAACCTTTCCTCCTCGGCACGTCGCAGGACGTAGCCGTGCCAGTTGGCGGACGGTTGAGCATCGCCATCAATCAATCCAAGAGCGACACCGGCGACGGCTCGTACACCGTCCACGTCGAAATTATTCCCGCAGATACTGCAACCACCACGACTTTCACCGTCGCAAAAACCGTTACTTCCTTGCCCGGCATCGATGATTTGCTCTTCGAGAAAATCCCCCGTCGCATCGGCGACAAAGCCGGCAATCCGGGAGACATGGTGAATTTTCTGATTCTCGGCTCGGAAACCGCCATGCAAAATGTTTTCACTGCAGCGGGCTGGGTCAAAGTAGATTCAGACGTACAAAACACCATTGTTCATGGCCTGATCAGCAGCCTGGAAAAACGGTCTTATCTCACCATGCCGATGAGCCAGCTTTATCTCTTCGGTCGTTCGCAGGATTATGGCTGGGCTCACGCTGAGCCCATTGACGTCGTCAGATCGCGCAATCACCTGCGCATTTGGCAAGCGCCGTTCACAGTGAACGGCGAAACGCTGTGGGTTGGTGCCGCCACTCACGATGTCGGCTTCGAACGCGACGAACGAAACAACGGCCTCACTCATAAAATCGATCCGGACATCGATCTGGAACGCGACTACGTGGAGAAAACTCTCTGCAGCACCGGGTTGGTCACCCAGGTCTCGCATTTTCTTCCGCGCAATCCCATGCAGGAAGCGCGAACCGCGACCGGCGGCTCGTTTCATTCGAACGGACAAGTCCTCATCCTGAGGCTCGCCGTGAACAGCAAGGACAAGGACCTTTCGGCTACATCCAGTAAATGATTTTTTTATCCGACCGCGACGTGAAATCAAACGCGTAAGTCCATGCAAGAAGAAAACCCTTCCCTGACGGCGCAGGCTATACCCGCAGGGAAGGGCTTATGTGGACCTACTTGTTGGTCATCGTACTAACGCGAGCCAGCGTGTCGCGATGGCCGTGCGCGTCAATCAACGTTCCATATGCAGCCAATGCCGTCGGATTGTTTTTCCGCAAGTCATCGATCGCTGCGTTGAACTTGTCCAGTCCTTCCGCTCCGTTTGCCACGAACACTACGAACATCGTGCCTGGGTCATCCGAATGTACAGTTTCCTCATCGATGGTGTAACTGTGCACGGCTCCGTCAGCGAGAAGCTTTTCCAGAATGGTGGCGATCGTGGCTTTAAGAATCTTTCCGTCCGGGTCGTTGCCGCCAGCCTTCGCCGGCCAGCGTGCCACGCGAAGATAGCCGTTCGTAAATGTACCCGCGTGAGCATTGTGAATCGTACTGCTCATAATGTAGTCCCAGTGCTTGGACGCGGCCAATACCGGAGACGTCGCTCCAGGAGCATTGCGCAGCCCTTCCAGAAATTTCATCAGGTTCGCCATGGACGTCGCGGAAAACCACGAACCATGCGTCGGCGCGCCTTCCTGATGGTTCAGCACCGCAAATGTCCCGAACGAGATCAGCGTCCCATCGGCGACGCCTTTTTTCATAGCCTCCACATCCGCATCATCTTCTTTCTTAAAGTCAGCCCACATCGCGCGCGGCACCGTCCACTCCGAAACATAGGTATACACCGGAGCCTTTTCGGTCGTCGCGGTCTGCGCCGCCGATGCTCCTCCCTTTGCCGCGGTCAGACTTGCACTACACGCAAGCAGGACCAATCCCGCTAGCACCAATTGCTTAGACATGCTCCGCTCCTTGCACTAAATTGATTTCTGAAACGTAAACCTGGGGCCTGAATTCTTTGGAAAGGAACTTCCATTAAACAATGTACGGGAGCGTACGTCTGGGGTCCGGCCTTGTCAAGGATTCGAATCGCCATCGTACGCTGCGATGGCTTGCCGCAAGACGGTTGGCGTAGCGTTCGCGCCGGTCACCAGCAGCGCAACGTTGCTACGGCTGCGGTCAAGACTTTTCCAATAGGCCGCAGCCGCAGCTGCGCCTGCTGGTTCCGCGATCACGTGTTCGTCGACCAAGAGCCGTCCGATCGCCCGCAGCATCTCTTGCTCGCTGACCAACGCAACTTCATCCACAAGCTGGCGAATCGCCTGAACATTCGCTTCCACCGGCGTTCGCGTCGCCAATCCATCCGCAATTGTGTCGCACGTTGCCGTCTCGACCGCGCGCCCATCTTTCCACGATAAAAAATAAGACGGCGCGCGTTCGCTCTGCACTCCAATAATTTTCACATCACGCGAAATCTGCTTTGCCGCCTCCGCCACGCCGCGAATCAGCGCCGTATCTCCCATCGGCACGTAAATCACGTCTATACCCGGCTGTTGCGCGAAAATCTCGCAGGCAATCGTTCCCGGTCCAGCTGGCAAATCCTCGTCCGTCGCATCGTTCAGAAAAAATGCCCCGGACTTCTGCGCGTATCCCAAAGCCGCGTCAAATGCGGCCGCCCCGTCTATTGCTCCCTTCTCCTCGATCACCGCCCCGAGCCGCTCGATGTTTTTCCTCTTCACCGGATTGTTCTTTTCCGGAAGAAAGATTCGCGCCTTCCAGCCCAGCAACTGCGCAGCGTAAGCGACAGCGGCGCCATGGTTGCCGGTGCTGGACGCCACCACCTCGCGCGTTGCCAGTTTTAGTTGGTTTGCATGCAGAGCATAGATCGCGCCGCGAACCTTAAACGAGCCTGTCGGCATCTCGCCTTCAAGTTTCAGCCAGACTTTCTGTCCGCGAGATTCTTGCAGCGATGGAGAAAGGACTAAACGCGTTTGTGGCAGATATTGCGACAGGAATTTGCGTGCGGCCTTAAATACCGTTTCTAGCATCACTACGGATTCTGCAGATTCGATCCGGCCATGTCTTTTTCCGGATACATCTGCTCAAACTCCGGCTCTCCGTGCAGAATCGTCAGGTCTGGATCGCGCCGCGCGTGGCTCACATCGCGAAATCCGGCTGTCCATGCCTTCTTCAACGCGTCCAACGCTTCCGATTTTCTCTTCAGCATCGCGTACAAGCATGCCGCGTTATATAGAATCGACGCCTCGTTCGCGCGTAGCGTCATCGCCAGGTTCAGCTCCTTGAGCGCATCCTCTTCTCGCCCGATTTCCGCGTAGTCGCTTCCCAGCAGAATCCGCGCTCGCGCATCTTCCGGCACATGCTTCAAATGATTTTCCAGCGCGCTCTTCCGCCGCTGCAGCAGATTCAAATACGCCTCGCGTTTCCCCAGCGCTCCAAGCGAATTCGCGATCGGCACATACACGTTGTAATCCTCGCCGCTCGCCTCGAGCGCCGTTTCCATAATGTCCACAACTTCCTGAAATCTTCCCGCCGAAAACAGCGCCCGGCACAACAGATAAAACGCACCTTCACAATCCCGTTTGCGTTCAATCGCTTTACGCACCATGCGCACCGCTTCGTCATGCAAATCCGTGGCGTACAACACCCATGCCTGGCTTACCTGCACGTCCGGCAAATCCCAGCGCAGGTTTACGGCGTGCCCCGACGCGGTGCGCGCGCGCTCCACCCAGATTTCGTCGCGGCTGTAGTTGCAATAAAACATCGCGCAAGCATTCGCGCACGCGGCGTACGCCAGCGCAAAACTTGGGTCCATCGCGACCGCGCTTTCAAACATCTGCAGCGCGAATTCCAGATCCTGCCGCGTTTGCCGCCGCGCATAGCGCTTCCCGCGCAAATATAGGTCGTACGCCTGCAGATTCTCCGTCGGCTTCACTGCCAGCGCTTCCAGCTCCTGCGGAGACAGCGTCACCCGCAAGGCCTCGGCAATTTTCCGCGCAATTTCGTCCTGCACTTCAAAAACATCTTTCATCTCGCGGTCGTAACGCTCCGACCACAGCGGAAAATCCGTTTGTGTGTCCACCAGTTGCGTGGTGATTCGCAGCCGATTGCCTGATCGCCTCAAGCTGCCCGTCAACACATACGCCGCTTTCAACTGCTGCCCGATCTGCACCGGCGTTACCGATTTGTCGCGAAACGCCAGCACCGTCGGTCGCGAATATGTATTTAGCCCGCGAATTTTCGAAAGCTCGGTGATGATGTCTTCGGTAATTCCGTCCCGCAAATATTCGTCTTCCTTCACTCCGCTCAAATTCTCAAAATACAATACCGCCAGCGATTTTGGTCCGCTCTTGGACGTTCCCGCTTTCGAATCCGTCGTGGCCGCTGCAGCCGCCTTTTTCCCCGACTCCAGGTCCCGCTTCAAACGGATCAAATCCGTTTTTAACTCGTTCGCCGACTGGCAGCGCAGATTGCGGTCCTTTTCCAAAGTTTTTTCGATCACTCGTCCAAATTCGCGCGGCAATTCGGATTTCACTACGTCCACCGGCAAGGGTTCGCGATTTAAAATCGCATCGAAAATCACCGCAGAAGTGTCGCCCTTGAACGGCAAACTTCCCGTCGCCATCTGGTACAGCACCGTGCCCAGCGAGAATAAATCCGTCCGCGCATCCACTAATCCGCCGCGCGCCTGTTCTGGCGACATATACATAATCGTGCCGATCGCCGATCCCGGCGAAGTCAGCGCAGCCGTCTCCGCACTGGTAGCTCCCGTTGCAAACGACGTGCTCTCCGCGATGTTGCTCAGTTTTTCAACTTTCGCCAGCCCGAAATCCAGAATCTTCACTTGCCCGCGCTCGGTCAAAAAAATATTTGCCGGCTTGATGTCGCGATGCACGATTCCCTTGGCGTGCGCCGACTCCAGCGCATCCGCAATTTGAATCGCCAGCGGCAGCAATTTTTCCAAATCGAACGCTTGCGCTCCCATGCGCTGCGACAGCGTCTGGCCTTCCAGCAGCTCCATCACGATAAAATGTTGCCGCTCGTGCTGCTCGATTGCATGAATCGTGCAAATGTTCGGGTGATTCAACGCCGACGCCGCGCGCGCTTCCCGTTGGAACCGCTCCAGTAACTGCGTATCGCTGGCCATATCCGCCGGCAGAAACTTCACCGCAACCTTGCGCCCCAGCCGCGAATCCTCCGCCTCATACACCACACCCATGCCGCCGCTTCCAATCTTGCGCAGCACTTTGTACTGGGAAAACGTCTGGCCTACTGGGGAATTCGCTTCATTCATCGCCCGCAAATACTAGCCGCCCTTCCCCACCCGGTCAAGACACCCCACGTTCGCACGCAAGCAAAATGTGCCGCGCACGCAGTCGATTCGTTGACATACCTTCCTCGTACGAATACGCTTCCTTCACCTGGAGCTGCCATGAAAAATAGCCCTGCGATTCTCTCCCTGCTCGCATTCGCGCTTGCTTCCCCTTGCTTCGCTCAAAACGCACCTCATCACCACGATCCGGGCGAGAAGCTCGGCGCGGTCTCTTTCCCAACCTCTTGCGCTCCCTCTACGCACGCCCAATTTGAGCGCGGCGTAGCTCTTCTCCATTCGTTCGAATACGAACAAGCCCGCGGTCAGTTTCAGGAAATCGCAAGGAAAGATCCGCACTGCGCCATGGCCTACTGGGGTGAAGCCATGAGCTTGTATCACCAGCTCTGGGAGCAGCCCTCCAAGGAGAATCTTCAACTCGGCGCCGATTTGCTCGCCAGAGCTCGGGCCGACAACCCGCCAACTCCGCGCGAACGCGATTATATTCAGGCGCTCTCCGTTTTCTACGCCGACACCGGCGAGCTCGATCACGGCAAGCGCGCCAGTGCGTACGCCAACGCCATGCAAGGCGTCTATCGGCGCAATCCGCAGGACCGCGAAGCCGCCGTTTTCTATGCACTCTCTTTGTTGGCTTCAGGCTCGAACGGCGATCCCGCTCTGACCAACGCCAAAAGCGCCGTTGCCATTCTCAATAAACTTTTCGATGAAGAACCGAACCATCCCGGAATAGCGCACTACATCATTCATAGCTGCGACAATCCCACCATGGCCAGCCTCGCGCTTCCCGCCGCCCGCAAATACGCCAGCATCGCTCCTGCCTCCCCTCACGCCGTGCACATGCCTTCGCACATTTTCGCCCGCCTCGGCCTCTGGCAGGACGACATCAATTCGAACCTCGCCGCCATCAAAGAAGCCGACAAAATGGCCACCATGCACTTCCATGTTTTGCATCACAAAATACATTCCATGGACTTCCTCGAATACGCATATCTGCAGATCGGCGACAACGCTGATGCCAAGGCGCAAATCGACGCCCTCGCGGCCACGAATGAAGCCGATGCCGATCCCGAATTTAAGGATTATTTCCAGGGTCAGCTCGCTAACGGTCCCGCTACCTACGCCATCGAGCGCCGCCAATGGAAGGACGCGCTCAACCTGCAACCGCTCCCACAAGCTCCTCCCTACGTTCAGCTGATTGCTTATTGGGGACGCGCCATTGCCGCTGGCCATCTCCACGATGCCGCCGCCGCGCAGGATGCATTGAAGCATTACGACGAACTACTCGAGGCCACTCGCAAGGGAGACAAGCCGTATTTCGCCGACGATCTGAAAAATGAACATGAAGTCGTAAGAGCCTGGGCGAAATATGCGTCTGGCGAATCAGACGAAGCTGTGAGCCTCCTTCGCTCCGTCGCCGACACACAAGATAAAGTCGGCAAACGTGAAACCGAATTGCCCGCCCGCGAAATGCTGGCAGATATGTTCCTGGACATGAAGCGTCCGCAAGAAGCGCTCACCGAATACGAAACTTCGCTGCACACCGACCCGAATCGCTTCAACGGCCTGTATGGCGCCGCACAAGCCGCCGAGTATACTCAGCAAAAAGAAAAAGCCGCCGGCTACTACGCCCAACTCCTAAAGAATTGCGACGGCGTCCGCTCCGACCGCCCCGAACTAACCCAAGCCAAAACCCTGCTAGCCGCCAAATAACGAGCTACAGATACCGCTCTTGGTCCGTGGTAGCGTAGGCAATCCTGCCTGTCCTTTAGGGCCTGCGGCCGGCGAAACCTCATGAAAATCACTTGGAGTTAAGATCGTAACGGCCCGGAGCGGCGAGGTCGAGCGCACAGTGGAGCAGTGGAAGCCGTCTGCCTGTCTGATCCGGAGCGTGCATGTTTGAGCGAATAATTGGGCGTCGTTGTTTTCCCCTGTGGGAGCGGCGATAGCCCGTGACCCTGGTTAAGGTAACCGCAGCACGCTCTCCGCTCCCGCCAGGAGGAACTATGTCCTACAGGATAGCGGGAATTGATGTTCATAAAAAGATGCTGGCGGTAGTTGTCTCCAACGTTGAAGTCGAAAGCGAGTTCCAATTTGAGCGGCGGATGTTTGGCAGCAACCCCGAACAACTGCGATCGTTGGCCACATGGTTGATCGAGCAAGAGGTCGAGGAAGTGGTCATGGAATCAACGGCGCAATATTGGAAACCAGTTTGGGAAGCGCTGGAACGCTACTGGAAGCCGATACGGGAGAAGCAGGAAGGCGCAAGCCGGAAGTCGGGAACGCTGCATCTGGCACAGGCGCAATCCAATCGCGGACGGCGCGGACGCAAAAGAGATTTCCCCGACGCCGAACGTCTGGTGAAGCGGCTGATAGCGCGGGAATTGACGCTGAGCTTTGTGCCCGATGCCGAGCAACGTCTGTGGCGGACAGTGACGCGCAGAAAATACCAACTGGCGCGCGATCGAGTGCGGCTGCAGAACCAATTGGAGGCTCTGCTGGAAGAGGCCCATATCAAGTTGTCCAGCTTCGTCTCCGATCTGTTGGGCCTAAGCGCACGACGCATGCTGAAGGCACTGGCGGAGGGCGAAACCAATCCTGCGGCTCTGGCCGCTTTGGCCGATAAACAGTTGCGAGCCACGCCGGAACAGCTATGTGATGCGCTCGGCGCCTGCACGGAACTCAAGCCCGTGTACCGACGACTGCTGAAGATGGTGCTGGAGCAGTTGCAATTCCTCGAGCAGCAGATCGACAAACTGGACCAAGAGATGGCCAGTCTGCTCCATCCGCACCAGGATGCCGTCCAGCGGCTGGCAGAGGTGCCCGGTCTGGGTGTGGACTCGGCACAACAGATCATTGCCGAAGTCGGTCCCACCGCGGCGACTTTTCCTTCCGCGAAATGTCTCTCTTCCTGGGTGGGTGCATGCCCGGGAGACGACGAGAGCGCGGGAGTGAACTACAGCCACCGCTCTCCCAAGGGTAACCGCCACATGCGGCGCGTTCTCAATCAGTGCGCCAACGCCGCAGCCAGAAGCAAAGGAAGTATCTTCGAGATCGTGTACCGCCGCTCGGTCCCGCGCCTGGGACATAATCAAGCCATCGGGGCCATTGCCCATCGACAGTGCCGCCTGATTTGGTTGATCCTATACCAGGGAGTTCGTTACGAAGAACGAGGCCCAGCCGTCACCAAGCAATCCAAGCAAAGGCGCACAGCAAGAATGATCCGACAACTCCGAAGCCTCGGCTATCGGATCGAATCACCGAATCCTCAACCCAGCCAAGCACAAGCGCAGTGATTTTCGACCCTGCGCGCTTTCTTTTGTAGCAGCCGACCGGCATCTATACAGACCCTGTCGGGAAGTCTGCTGTTGCCTCTCCTCACCGGATTAACGTATATACGCTTCTGTTGGAATGTTCACCAAGCATGTCGTGCCGTGCCTTCCGCTGTGCACAGCAATATGAATGCCTTTCTCAGGAGAAGACCATGCGCCGAACGATCCTCGGAATAATGGCCGCAAGCTATTTAGCACTGATTCTTGCGCCAGCCCTGCAGGCTCAAGCCCCGGACGCGAAATCACCGTATCCGGCCATGGCCCCGCTCGATCAGTACCTTATTGCAGATCGGAACGCCGAAATAGCGCTGGCACGCACCGCTGCTCCCGAATCCATCTCCCGCGATGCCGACGTTCTCGTCCTCGGACGACACGGTTACGAAACCGCCGTGAAAGGCAAAAACGGTTTCGTCTGCCTGGTGTGGCGCTCATGGGCCGCCGGAATCGACGATCCCGAATTTTGGAATCCCAAGCTGCGCGCTCCGGTCTGCTTGAACCCGCCCGCCGCGCGATTCCAGGTCCCGCTGACCGTCAAGAGAACCGAACTGGTCTTGGCAGGCCGACCCAAATCCCAGATCTTCTCGGATATCACCGCCGCCATCGATAAAAAGGAACTGCCGCCGCTGGAACCCGCCGCATTGTGCTACATGCTCTCAAAACAAGGCTATCTGAACGACAAGGCCGGCCACTGGCATCCACACCTGATGTTTCTCGTTCCTCTCACCGATCCCGCAACCTGGGGCACGGCCTTGCCTGACTCCCCGGTCGTTGGAGCATTCACCAACACCTCGGAGCGCCACACCGTCTTTCTAGTCCCCGTCGCAAACTGGTCCGACGGCACCCCCGCCTCCACGAACGAGCACTGACGGATGCGGGCTGTACTCGCAGCCCGCCAGGGAAGACGCTTTTCGGCGCTCGCGGTTTGAACTCCTAATGTAGCGGCGACTTTACGTCGCCGTTCTTCTCTTGTAGAGGCCGACTTTTAAGTCGGCTCTTTTCCTCGCCTATGTAGTGGCCGACCCATAGGTCGGTTCTTTTCTCTGCATTGTAGTGTCGGCTCTTTTCGGTCTTCTGCGGTC
This sequence comes from uncultured Acidobacteriota bacterium, assembly GCA_963732135.1. Lineage (GTDB taxonomy): Bacteria > Acidobacteriota > Terriglobia > Acidiferrales > UBA7541 > Acidiferrum. The sequence goes on along the minus strand of CAVSYC010000002.1, from coordinate 414,470 downwards.
GGGCTTCTCTGCCAGGCGCACAGCCCAAACCCGTCATTTCCGAGCGGAGCAGGCCGACGTTTTTTCTTCCGCGTTCGCTCCCGCGAACGCGCCGGCCTGCACAGTCGAGGAATCTCTCCTTGATTCTTCCCCTCCGCTCGCTGTTCTTTGTAGCGTAGCCACTCTTGGCTGCGTTCTTTCATTTCTCCGTGGTAGCGCAGGCAATCCTGCCTGCGCTCTTTCTTTTGTAGCGGCCGACCGGCATTTATCCCGACCCTGTCGGGGAGGTCGGTTCTTTTCCTATCTGCCGGATAGCAAACTAAACCTCTCCGACATCCCAGAAGCACCCGACGATCAACTCCGCCGCGCCCGTCGCATCGACCGCGCAGTGTAATCAGTCTGGGAAAATTCCGCTCGGGCTTCTCCGACCTCGCTTCAAACAAGAAGAACCTCAGAAATTTCGGCAGCTGAAACCGGCGTCGCTCGCGGCGAAGTCACCTTCCAGGACATTCGTCGGACCACCTCCGGATTACCGACCACTCGAGGGTAGCCAGGCCACTCAATGCAAGCCCGTTTTTCGTTACTATTGGTGATGTTTCTCGTTCGTCCGGGCGGACAGTCCCAATACAGCCATATGCTCTCGCGGCAAGCGGCAACATCGCAGCCGCTTTGTGCTGCAGGTTTGGATGATCGAGAATCTGCGTGAGAATTTAAGCGTTGAAAGACTTGCTAAACGAATGGGAATGAGCTCACGCAATTTCACCCGTGTTTGTCTCCGCGAAACGCGAATGGATCCTGGTTGCGCGGGGCGCGGCACGCGCGATTTCGACATAGCTACGACTTCGCAATGAGTTCTTATATCCTGAGGAACCGATTGCGAATAATAGGAGGATGAATGGCGCAAGTTTGGTTAGTGACGGGCAGTTCTCGCGGTCTGGGTCGCGCGATTGTCGAAGCGGGCCTTGCGGCGGGTAATAAAGTGTTGGCGACAGCCAGGGACATCGAGTCTCTACAGGACCTATCGGAGCGCCACGGTGACCAGATCAAGCTCTTCGCGCTGGACGTGACCGACGAGTCCGCGGCAGCAAGCGCAGTGAAGGCGGCGATCGGTGCCTTTGGCTCGCTCGAGGTTGTTATCAACAACGCAGGATATGGCAATCTCTCATCCGTCGAAGACACGCCGATGTCGGATTTTCGGGCACAAATCGAAACGAATCTCTTCGGGACGATCATCGTGACCAAGGCCGCTCTTCCGTACTTTCGCCAAAGGAAAGCCGGTCATTTTGTGCAGTTTTCATCGATGGGCGGCAGGATCGGGCCTCCAGGGCGTGGGCCCTATTCGGCTGCGAAATGGGGTGTCGAGGGTTTCTCAGAAGTGTTGTCGCGCGAAGTGGCGCCGCTAGGCATCAAGATCACCATCGTTGAGCCGGGTGGCTTCCGCACGGACTTCGCCGGCAGTTCCACCAAACTGAGCGAAGGAAATCCCGACTACGACTCGACGGTTGGAGCCACCGCCAGGTTTCAACGCGACTACAACGGTAAGCAGCCCGGTGATCCGAAAAAGGCGGCTCAAGCGATCGTGCGACTGACGCAGGAACAGAAACCGCCATTGCGACTGTTGCTCGGTAGCGATGCGTACAACGGGGCGGAGAAAAACGACCTGGCACGCCTAGAAGAAGCAAGGTCCTGGAAAGAACTCAGCCTGTCCACTGATTTCGAGTCGAAGCCCCCACACCCGGAGCGACCGAAGTGAAACTCCCTTCGCGGGAATCCGGCCCACGGGCGTGCCGCCTTTTCGCGCCGCGCAAATCGTAGGAGCACGCTTCGCATCTTTTGTTTCGCTGGCTCATGTCAAAGACCGCCTAAAGCGAGGCGGCGGTGCGTTCGAGAGCGGTCTTGGAAACCGCCACCAAATCGCTCAAATTCTTGGTAAGCACTTGGTAAGCGTTGCGCGGCAAATGAGGTGTTTTGGTGCAACTGAGGAGCTTCTAAAACTAACAAAACAAGCGAAGAACGATCCGTGCGAACGGGTCAGAGTGAATTAGCAAACCGCCAAAACTGCAACTGAGGTGGGCTCAAAGCAATTCACACCACTTGAGAGCATCTCAAAACAGCCGAGTGCAACTCACACGACAGGCGGTTTGGAACACCGCCGCAACGTCAAAAGCCGAGTCGGAAACTGGGGGACGGGCAGCTCGGCGACTAGTCCGTGAGACGGGAGTACGAGAAGCCGACTCTTCGGCCAGGTGAAACTGTACCTGTAAGGACAAGCGTTTGTCGGTACTGATCCGACGAAGTGCTCGCAACTTCCGCGTGGCCAGTGGTTCGCTCAGAATCGCCGGACATAAGCTAAATTTGACTGTAGGAATCGCCGCGTAGTCATTGTAAATGTTTTCGGTCTCCAATTCCGGACGACACAAGGTGCGAAAACGACAAAGTTCAGGGGAACGCTCAGAGTCGGGCGGCTTGGTCTAGGAGCGTTCGATCTTGGGGGTCGACTGAGCTCCTAGCGGTTCGCGGAAAGGATCCATCGGAATCGGCGCGTACTCGACCTCGATGATCTCGAGATGGTCCGTCTTCGCTGGCGCGCGCAGGTCCACGCGGTCGCCGGGGCTCGCCTTCATCAACGCATTGGCGAGAGGCGAGCGCCAGCTGATGTAGCCGCGGTCGAGGTCCACCTCGTCGATGCCGACGATCGAGACGACGTGCTCGATGCCGGCGGCGTCCTTGTAGGTCACGGTTGCGCCGAAGAAGACGCGCGTAGCGGCTGACTCCGACCGCGGAGCGGTGAGATCGACGACCACGGCCGCGTCAATGCGTTTCGTGAGAAAGCGAATCCGCGAATCGATCTGCCCCAACCGTCGCTTGCCGTAGAGGTAATCGGCGTTTTCACTGCGGTCCCCGTTACTAGCAGCCCACGCTACGACCTCTACCACCGCGGGCCGCTCGCGCCTCAGTAGGAACACATACTCGTCTTTCAATCGCTGCAATCCGGCGGGCGTGATGTAGTTCTTGAGCGTCGGACCCGCTGGCTCCGGTCGAGGTCCTCGGAGTGGCCGCTTTTCTCGCATTTGCCAATCTGCCATGGGATTTCGTGTACTTGTGAGTTACCCAATCTCGGAAGGTCCGCGCCTTGATCCTGATAATTCCTCGTACGGTGAAGGTGACGTACGCGAGCTAGACGTCGAACAGTGGAATTATTTCGTCAGCTTGCCTTTTTCATTCTGAGCTGCAAGCCCAAATCGTATTGCCGCTTCAAGCATATCGATGTTTATATCCTTTAAAGCTTTAAACCGAATGCAGTATCCGGTTACGCTCGCTTTGCCTAGTTTTTTTCCATACGTTTTGGCTAAGTACTTCTTATCTTTGAGACCAAGAATATAGACAGAGATTCCGGTCTTGTTTCCGCTCACACCAATTTGAAAAAACTCTCTACTTGTTCCATTGGCATATTTTATTGCGTGAAATCCATAACCAATCGTAGGGTTGGAAACTGTATGATTTTTGCTGTCTTTACCATCGAAGAACCATAATTTGCATTCTTGTGACACTTGAAGTGTGAGCCGATGCAACTCTCGCATGTCACTGCGTTTTGGCTCCGGTTGGCTGGTAATATACTTCTTGATTTGTTCTTGTACGTTCAAGTGTTCTGCTCCCCAGTTGCGCGCCCCAGATTATACGAAGTTTAATCCTTTTGAACCGCCGGAGTACATGCACCCCAAGGCGAGTTCACATCCCGGACGTATTGTCGGCTTGTCGCCAGCGATTGGTCGGTCACTACTGGCGCGTTTAAGGGGAGTAACGAGAGATTCTCGCGCGTAGACACCTGCAAGGATGAGGGTCACTCCGACGCTTCTTCAATCAAAAGCGTTACCTCTTCATCAGAGGACGACTGTTTCGTCTTCTCTATGAAGAAAGGCAGCCTTAGTGCTGCTGCCAAAAGCAGGATATGAATGAGGCTGAGCAGCATGAAGGCCGCGGTAAAAGCGCTGGAGATTCCGGTCGCCTGGTGCGCCACACCCAGTCGCCATCCGAGAAAAGTAGCGCACAGTGTCGTCAGGGTGGGCCCTCCGAGACGCTGAACTATATTGAGTGAGGTCGTCGCCATCGGTAGGTGTTCTTTCTCGACCGAAGCGTAGGCAGAGGTAATGGACGGAATGCCGACCGCACTCAAACCCATCCCGCGGACGAAGAGCGTACATACGAGCAGGGGGAGGGACATGCCGTGGCTGGCAAGAAAAAGGAACGGCAGTGTCCCAGCTAAGGCCAAAAAGGCGCCGCTGCCCGCTACCCTGCGGATGCCGAAGCGCTGCGTCAGCACGCCGCTCATCGGATACGTGCAGATCATGCCCAGTCCGAGAGGAGCCATCAACCAGCCTGCCGCGCTGGGTGATTCGCCGCACATACGGATGAGATAGATCGGGATGAGCATCTGTCCTGCGAATGAGATTCCGTTCAGGGTGAATTGCGTCAGCACCGATGCTGAAAAATTCTTTCCCCTAAAGAGCTGAAGATCAATGAGCGCATCGTCGCCCTTCGTGGTTGCCGTCCGGATGAAGACAGTGAGCAGCACCAGGGAAACGAAAAAAGCCGTCAAGCCGATCCGTTCGCTAACATGGTCCATACCGTAGAGAAAGAGCACGAGCCCTGGGGAAAGTAGGCAGAAGCCGACAAAGTCGAGATCTCTCGGCCGGGCTTCGACACGGTCTTCGGGAAGAAAGCGAATCGCCAGAACGATTCCCAAAAGACCAACTGGAATGTTCACCAGGAACAGCCAACGCCAGGACGCATGTTGAAGAATCGCCCCAGCAAGCACAGGCCCGAGGAGTGGGCCCAGCAGAATCGGTATTGCGGCGTAACCGTAGACGCGCGCCGTGTGCCTCCCAGCGGCGCGCACTATCATCATCTGCGCCAGCGGAGCCATCAAACCTCCGCTCATTCCCTGGAGGACTCGAAAGCCAATCAGGGAGTTCGCGGACCACGCGAGTCCGCAGAGCGCCGATGAGAGCGTGAAGATCGGAAAACACCACAGATAGAGCGATTTTGCTCCGAGCTGTCCGACGAGCCAGCCATTCAACGGGAGCATGAGAGCCAGCGCCAGAAGGTAGCCGCTCGTTACCCATTGAATGGTGGTAAGACTGGTGTGCAGATCAACGGCCAGGCTGGAGAGGGAGACGTTCACCACAGTTGCATCGACCTGTCCCATGAGGGACCCAAGCACAGCGACAGCAGTGATCTTCCAGACCAGTGGATCGAGTCGATCGAGTTGATTCTTGGTGTTAGGCAAGTGCGGCGAGGACCTCATTGGTCGAGCGCACGCGACAGAGCCGAGGGAATATCTTCTCGAATGCGAAACGATGCTGTTCACCATCTTGACCGGAGCAGGCGTCTTCAACGACGACAAAGCCAAAGCCGAGGCCGGTACCCTGTCGCGCCGTGGACTCTACCCCCGCATTGGTGGAGATTCCGGTGAGGATGACCATATCGACACCACGCGACTTAAGCTGCTGCTCAAGATCGGTTCCGGCAAAGGCGCCCCAATGACGTTTCGTAAGCAGGATGTCGCCGGGCTGAAATCCGGCAGAAGGGGCAATCTCCGAAACAATTCCGGGCAGCGGTGCATTCCCCAGGTTGATCGGCTGGTCGACAGGAAGCTCGAGGAAATCGTTGAGGTCGACGCGGACATAAACAACCGGGGCACCGTGGCCGCGAAACGCTTCGGCCAGTTTTGCCGAATTGGCAACGACCTGTGCGGCTGGATGAGGCGCGGTACTCATGCCGACGATGGCATTCTGGAGGTCAATGAGAACAAGTGCTGTTTTGTGGGAATCAAGCTGAAGTTCTGCCATGGGACTCCTTAAAATAAAGATTTATGTCGAAATCGAGGACACCCTCGATTTCCAAGGTATAGAATACGAGGATGCCCTCGACTTTGTCAAATTCGATAAGGGTCGCCCCGCAACAGGAGCGCTCTTCACGCAGGCTCGCCAGTTTCCTGGATGCAGCGGCGGAACTGTTTGTCGAGGTTGGCTATGAAGCAACCACGATGACCGCGATCGCGGAGCGCAGCGGCTCTTCGATCGGGGCGCTTTACAACTACTTCCCGGACAAACAGGCCGTCGCCCTTACCTTGTTGGGCCAGTACGCCCAGGAGATGGAAGAGCAATGGAGGCCATTGATAGAGCAGGCGGAGAACCTCAGTCATCGAGAATTCGCGAGTCTCTTTATCGAACGGATCACTGAAATTTTTCAGGTACGTCCGGCTTATCTGAGACTGCTCGCAGCGCCGATTCGGCTACGCCGCGACCCCGCTGCGAAGAGAGTCTTGCGAGCCAACATCGCGAATGCTTTTCGAGCAAAGAACCCATCCCTTTCAGACGAACGAGCCGTGCTGGCTGCGAACGTGACTCTCGAGATGGTCCGAGGCTTGAAGAAGCTCTATGGAGAAGCGGGTGATAAAGCGAAAGATCTAATTGTGGAAGAATTCAAGAAGGTGCTGACCCTATATTTGGGAAGCGTTCTGGGCTCATGAAGTCGCCCATAACAGACGCCTCTGGGATGACGACGATTCGGAAACCATCTCCGTTTTTTGATCGTCTGCCAGATTAGAAATCTAAACTGTCAATTCGGATGGTTGCGGGGTTCGTTGAAAAGAAAGAATTTGTTGGTTGCAGAGGCTTAATTTAAACCGACGAATTCCGGTGCCAGCTCATTTTGTCCAAATGCTTCGGAGTCCAGACGAACTCCATGTCGCGATCAAGATAAGTAACGACAAGGCTTGTAGGAACTGATCTCCATGCTTAGCATCGACTCTCGATGGACGACGAGCCAGAAGTTCCGTTCTGGAAAATCTTCCGCAATGCTTGCGTCCCGTTCTCGGTCGGCACTATGGCGCACTCGGTAGCAACCAATGCCCACTCCGCTCTTCATGCGGTCAGTTGCTCGCAGCCACGACAACTTCTCTCTTCCGCGAGTCTTTCCACAACTCGATATACGGATTTAGCTCTTCCATCATTCTTGCGAACTGCGGCATGTCGAGCGACTGCGCGCCGTCGCTGACCGCCTTTTCCGGCGCGGGATGCGCTTCAACGATCAGGCCATCGGCGCCAATGGCTACACCCGCGCGCGCCAGAGCTGGCACCAGGCTGCGCTTACCGGTTGCGTGGCTCGGATCGAGAATCACCGGCAGGTGCGTCAGTTCGTTCAGCGCAGGGATTGCCGTGATGTCGCAAGTATTGCGGGTAATTGTTTCGAACGTCCTAATCCCGCGCTCGCACAGCATCACCTCCGGATTGCCATGCGCCACGATATATTCCGCGCTCATCAATAATTCTTTCACCGTCGAACTCAATCCGCGCTTCAGTAAAATCGGTCGCCCGCATTTTCCCAGGGCTTTCAGCAGTACGAAGTTCTGCATGTTGCGCGCGCCGATTTGCAGTACGTCGGCGTAATTCGCAACCAGGTCCACGTCGCGATCGCTCATCACTTCCGTCACAATCGCCAGGCCTGTCGCCTTTTTCGCCTTCTGCAGCAGCTTCAATCCTTCCTCTTCCATTCCCTGAAAATCGTAGGGCGAAGTGCGTGGCTTGAACGCGCCACCGCGCAGCAGTTTCGCCCCCGCTTTCGCCACTCCTTCCGCCGAACGCAAAATCTGTTCTTCCGATTCCACCGAACACGGCCCGGCCATCACCACAAACTCGTCGCCGCCAATCACCGTTCCGTTCACGCGGATCAGCGTTTTCTCCTTGCGAAATTCCCTGCTGACGAATTTGTACGGCGCGCTGATGCGCATTACGTTTTCCACTTGCGGCATCGCTTCGATCGACTCCAGGCAAGCTGTAACGTCGCCGACGCCGACCACTCCGATCACCACGCGCTCTTCGCCTTCAATCGAATGTACTTTGTATCCGAAGTGATTCACCTGATTGGTCACCGCATCAATCTCCTCGCGCGTTGCATTCCTCTTCATCGAAATGATCATTGCCATTTCCTTTCGCGGGCCGCGGCCCCGTAAAAATATTTTGCGTTCACGAAAATCTCTCCGCTATTTCCCAAAATCATCGGCAACAATTTCTCGAAAAAACCTGCCCAAAATCGGCATAGGGGGGACGGTTGCTATCGGACATGCTCGGCACACCAATAAAAAAGGCCCACTCTTTGCGAGTGGGCCGAATCCTTTTGATTCGTAATTCTCTTACAGAGACGCCCCCCGCCACACGTATGAGTGGTCCGTAAATCGATACCAAAACCAATAAGGCGTCTGAATCATGCACGCAGTGTACGCACAATGCCACCGAAAATCAACGTCTAGCTGAGTGCCGGCTTGGTGGAGAGGACGATCCTACTGGTAAAGCAGAACGGTGAGCCGGAAACGCACGAACTGGCTGACCGTGGGCACTTCGCAGGCGGCGACGGAGGCGTGGCGGTATTTTCCGCTGGCAACCAGGCGCCCCAGGTCATTCGGAAGGCGGTTCAGGTCGGAGGTCTCGAACCGCGCGATAGTTACCGGTTGCGCGCCGAATCCGGGGCGGTTCTGGTCGCAATTCCTGCGCGCATCGTCCACTCCCGGCACGATGGAAAGTCCGTTCGCCTGCAGCAGCCGCGCGATCTGCTGTTCCTGTTCTTCGCGGCTTAGAGGTGCGACCACAGCGGCGAAATCCTGTGTGGCATAGAGTTGTTCGCCGCGGCGCTCGATGGCGATACCGATGGAGTCTACTTGCGGGTCCAGGATATTGGCGCGATGCGGCGCGGAATTCATCCACGCAATATGCAGAGTGGAAACGTCAGGGGCTTCGGCGACGTTCTCGGCGACCAGGCTGAAGCTGGCGCCGGCCAGACGCAAGCGGGTCTGCAGATCGGCTTCGCCGTCGAAGCGATGCGAAAGCGCATCGTGCGCGGCGAGAAGAGTGGTGTGAAGGCGAGCGGCGTTAGCCAGAGCGTTGTCCCACTGCAATTGCCGCAGACCCAGCGAAGAGCGTTCGCGGTTGACGGCGTCGTAGAGCATTTGTTCGGCGGAGTTGGAAGGACGCGCGGCTGGCGCAGCGGGTGCAGCGAAGGACGTGGCGACAAAGCACAACACGAGGATCGCGGCCAGCGCGAAACTCACCAGGATGCGAAGAACGTGTTGGCGCAAGGTGCCGTTCACGTTCTCTATTTAAGAGGAGCGACTTGCGGCTGAAAATGGAACGCGGGAGCAGGTACGGAAAAACTATCGTACTGCCTGGAAGGACAGGGGAACAAACGCGGCGAAAGTATTCTTTAGATACTAATTACGATTCGGGTACCCACCCGCGGGACGATTGCGTTAGCCGCGGACGCGTACCGCGCTAAAGCTCAGGATGACGTGGCCGCCGGAAATCTTCCGGCCAAAACTGCGCATGGGCTCGAAGCGCGAAAACAGCAGCATCTGGTCAAGTTGATGCTGCATCTCGAGCGTCTTGGGACCAGAAAGAATCTGGTAGCCGATCATTTGGCCCTGGGCGTCCACGGTGACGTCGAGAAGCAGGCCATGCGGAAGAGCGAGTTCGGTATCGTGCTTTTCCGGTGCCCAGTTTCCGGGAGAATCGGAAAGCGTCACCAGCTCAGCGGGCTGCATGATATTGAGCGGAACGTCATTGGGTATAGCTTGAACAGTGATGCCCGGCGCGATCAATTGCAGCACTACGGCAAAAACGAGGATGGCGGAAACGATGCCGCCGGTGGCGGGAAGCGTAATCGGACGAAGAACATTGTCCAACAAAATTTCGGCGCGATCGCGGACTCGTTGCAACTGGTTGCGCCAATCTTGCGTTTGTTGGGCCTGGGCCGCGGCTACTTTAATGCGAACGGCGAGGTTGGAGGGCGGAAGCGCGCGTGGAGAACGCGAAAGCAGAATTGCAAGCTTGCGATAACGCTGCAGCTCTTCGCGGCAATACGCGCAGGAGTCCAGATGTATGCGCATTTGGCTGCGTTCACTGGTGCGGGACGCGCTCTCGACAACATCGTCGAGATAGCCCGCCAGTTTGGAGCGAACCGTGGTGCACTTCATTGTGAGTCCCCATTGACCAAGTCGCCGGCCGCGAACGTTTTGCGCTCTTGCAGTAGGGCCGAAGCGAAAGAACCTGCCGAAAAATCCTTGTGCGCGGAAGAAGCCCGGGCATCGACGGTTGAGTGGGAATGCTGCGCGTGCTGCTGTTCGCCGAGAAGGGGGTCTAGCAGGTCTTTCAGGGCTCGACGGCCGCGTAGAATGCGCGATTTCACCGTGCCTACGGTACATTCCAGAACTTCGGCAACTTCCTCGTAGCTGAGACCTTCGAGATCGCGAAGGATGACGGCGCTGCGAAACACATCGGGAATTTCGTTCAGCGCGCTTTGCACCACGGACTGAATTTCGCGCGATGCGAGTTGGTCAAATGGGGTGGCGTGCATATCTTCAATTTCCAGCTTGGACTGGCCTTCTTCCGGTTCCGCGTCAATCGAAACATTTTTCTGCAGATGACGCTTGAACCAGCGGCGGTGATTCAGGGCTTCACGAATAGCGATGCGATACAGCCAGGTCTTGAGCGAACTGCCCTGGCGAAAACTGCGAATGCCTTTAAAGGCCTTAAGAAAAACTTCCTGCGTGCCATCGGCGGCGTCAGAAGGATCGGCCAGCATGCCGAGGATCAGGTTGTAGACCGGGGCGTGGTAGTGGGTGACGAGGACGTCGAAGGCGGCTTCCGAGCCGGACTGCAGCTCGGAGACGAGTTCGGACTCGTCACGGCCCCACGAAAGAGCGCTGGCCCAATCAGACACGCGGTGCCTTTCTGGCGTGAAACCCGGCGATCAGTAGCCAGTAATCAGTGGTTTCTGAGCCTTTGGTCCGCTCATATGGTTAGACACCAAGAGGAGCGGGATGTTTCCGTCATTTTCAAGCTCAGGGTTTGTAAGTACAAACCCTGAAACCCGTGAACGCTTGCCGTAGTAAATCTTGCGCCTGTGTGAGCGGGAACGCAATGGGAGTTGGCATGGGGGACCCCGCCCCCCTGTTTTGCGTAACATGATTATTTACTTGACAAAAGTAAGGGTACATGGGAGAATTCCTTTCATGCACAGCATCTACTTCTTCTTCAATGGTTTCGCGGCGGACGCGGTAACTTTTAGCGCCTTCCGTATGTCTTTCTTGATGCTGGCGAGCAAAGTCCTTGTAGGCACCTTCTTTATGAGCTTCTTCCTGCCTTCTTCCAATGGAGCCTCCCTATGAACCTAGTGGACATAAATACCCTGTTTTCGACTGAGGACAAATGCCGCGAACTTTTGGTGCGCCTGCGCTTCCCTGAAGGCCCGCGCTGCCTGCGCTGCAAGATGCCCGTGGTCGAGCTTGAAACCGAAAAACAGCTTTTCTACTGCAAGGATTGCGACTATCAGTTCTCCGTTACATCCGGCACTGTGTTCAACGATTCGCACCTACCCTTGACCAAATGGTTTCTGACCACGCACCTGCTCTGCGAAGCGAAGAAGGGTATGTCGGCTTGCCAAGTCCAGCGCACGGTTGGAATGAGCTACAAAACAGCGTGGTACCTCTGCCATCGCATCCGGCACGCAATGACGGAAACCGATAAACCCATGATGGATGGGAAAGTCGAAATGGATACTACGTACGTCGGCGGCGTGAACAAGGGCAAAGGTCGTATCTATCGCGTGGACAACAAGGAAGTCGTAGTCGGTATCCGCAAGCGCAACGGCGATCTGCGCTTCTTCCATTCCAAGGATGCGAAGGGCGGAACTCTCGCACAGTACATCCGCGAGAATATCTCTGAGGATGTGGAAGTCATTTTTACCGATGACGCATCGCAAAACGAAGCGGCCATGCGGAAAGCCAAGAGAACGAATCACAAAAAGATTAACCACAGTTCCGGCGTCTATGTCATGGGCGACGTTCACACCAATACCGTCGAATCCGCGTTCTCGCTGTTGAAGCGCGGCATCATGGGAACGTGGCATAAAATCAGCGCCAAGCATCTCGCTTCCTACTTGGAAGAAATGACCTTCCGTTTCAATCGCCGGAAGCGCTCCGATTTGTTTTTGGACACATTGCGTCATATGGTTACGGCACCTGTTCTGACTTTTGAAAAGCTCACCGCGTAAAAGGAAAAACAATGGAATTCAAAGATAAAATCGGCCAAGTTGTAATTTTCCACATTCCTTTCTTCGATCCCATCATTTTTCAAGAACTAAAAATTCACGGCGTGGAGCAAGGTGGATTATGGGTTGAAAGTCAAAAAATGACTAACGCCCTACTATCGAAGTTCGGCGTGCCCGTCTCGTCAAAGACAATGGTTTTTTTCCTTCCTTATCATCAAATTTCTTTCGCGATGGATTCGATTGACCAGCCTTCGATTTCCGAGAAATCATTCGGCGTATAGCTTTTAAGTTCTTTTCGTTGCCCAACATTTCTAGAATTTGCATAGCATTACTCCCTACCTCCAGCAATAAGCAATTCGCGTAGCCGTTCTGCCACAAGTTTTTCGCAATGCAAAAATTTCCTTTCTTGATCTGGAAATACAGAATTTTGTCCCATCGTTATAGTGCCGCCAGTTTGGAGAGTTACGCAGTCTGGGCCGCCTCCACATTGGTCTTCATAGCGATTGGCTACGGAAACGATGTAAGAACCAAATACTTCCGCTTTATCTATCGTCATCGCCTCCTCAGAAATAAAAAAATTCTGCAAATATCGAAGAGCGGAACCATCTCCAACCCCTATGAATTCGACATCATAAATCTCCCCTACCGTATCCCCGAAAGTCCGAAATAAATAGGGCGGGTGATGCTTCTCAGCTATTCCAATGAGTAATTGCAAGCCTTTCGCGTGCTTGTCCTTGAGCATCCTAGAAAGAACTTTTGGCACCTTTTCTGACAGAAAAGTACCGGAAGCCTTCTCAAGTTCCTCAAAAAGTTCGTTGCGCAATCTATTGAAAATCATGCTTGCCGCATCGGGGATTCCTGCATAGGAGAGAATGAATGAGCCTTTTGGCCCTTGAGTGGACTTCAGTTTGCACTCGTGGTACTTGAAACCCGAAGAACTCGTTAGTTGCTGGTCCGAACAGATGGTTACCCCATCTTGGCAACGTAACCCAACGCCAATAGTCATCGCCTTGTACTCCCTACGCGGGAGTTTAGGCACACCTTTAACTTTAATCAAGTAAATAATCCTGTTGCGTAAGTATGAGGAATAAAGGACTTACGGCGATGCGGATTCGTAAGAAGGCTTCGTGCGTGCCAAAATCGGGGGAGGGTGTAACCCGGCATATTTTTAGAAGAGTTTGTAAAGAAAGGACTTATTTGTCTAAGAGTGAAAAAGAGTGAGGAGGATTGAAGGCGCAGTGATGAAAAGAAAGAAGTTATTGAGAGTCTTTTTGCAAAGAGCGAAGGAAAATGTGAAGTCGGTGAAAATGCGGGAGTTAGGGGATTTTTAGGATGGCTGGGGGAGTAGTGCGATGCCGGAAGGCGTACAGGAAACGTCTCGCTGACCACGAACACACGATCGCATGGATTGAGCAAGTCGTCTAGAAAAAGTATTGACGAAATGGTAGCGGTTCGAACGGGAGACTGACTAGCAGGAAAAACAAGAGACTAGCGAAAAACAGCCCCACCTTTTCATGAACCAAAACCGAAAAGGTAGGCCACCCCAACGATCTAGGAATTTAACGCTGCGCCACCCGGGATTAACTTCGATGATGCGGAGTTTGAAGAGCAGTGGCGAGGCACGTTCATCACTTACTAGGCCAGCGTTACGCTTTCCTCAGAGATGCACCGATCAAGAAACACTGCTTTGAGCGTGAACCCTTTTAACCAAATGCGTTCACATTCCGCTTGCAGCGCCGCGAACAATGAGCAAGAGGGGAACACATGACCGGAACAAGATTCTGGAACCGTGCTGAGGAAGGGGTTCGTAATCTCGGCTCGCGCGATGAACTGGCAAGGAAGCACCAAGAAACCAACGAAAGGCTTGAGCATTACGATTACGCGTAGATGTCCACTTTCGGAACGGCGGCAGCATCAACAGCAGCCATGATTGGACCTTTAGGCGAGTCGTCGTTGGCATGGCTCTGAAAGAGATTGAAGAGAGGCTAGACAGCTTGAACTTCCTCGACGGCACCATTCAGTAAGAGCACAAAGCCTCGCGCCCTTATATCTCACATAAGGATGAGAGGCTCTTGTTTTTCTTCTGACACTTCACATCCGGCGACAGCTCAGGGGTTGAAACCTCTGAGAGCGCGGCCTGAACGGCCCGACTGAAGTCGGGCCCTCCCAGCAGCGGATGGCGGCGAATCGAAAAAGCAGATCCCTCACTTCGTTCGGGATGACGTGCAGGAGTGGGAAGACTGCCATGCCGGAGCTGTAACTCCGACACACAAGATTGGGAGTTCGCGAGAGAAGACCCAGGTGTAAACCCGACACCTGGGGCACCCACCCGCGCGGAGGGAGACAGGGCGCAGCAGTGCTGCGCCCCTACGAGAACGACGGCATTTCGAGTCCAGCACAAAACGCTGGCTGGCGTTGAGCCGCTCAACTCTCCTGCATCAGCGCGGCGGCGCGCTTGCCGAGCTTCTTAAGCGCGACTTCCAGAGAGCGAAGTTCTTGCACGCTCAGTTCAGATAACACTCTCTTCATCTGCCCGGAATGCTTTCTGAAAGCCGGAACGATGAGGTCCTGGCCACGCGGGGTAAGGGCGATGATACGCACACGCCGGTCTTCCGTGCTCTCAACCCGGGTTACCAGGCCCTTCGCGAAGAGACGGTCCACAGCGATACTGATCGAGCCTGGGGTTAAATCGACGATCGGACCGATCTTGTTGACGGGCAAAGGTCCTTTGTTGAGCAGGATTTCCAGCACGCCGAAATCCGACAGGCCGAGCCCGGTCTCTTCAATACCAGCGGTTGCGTACCTGGTCAGGGCGCGCATCGCCCTCATCATGACTAACCAGGCGTGGTCCGTGGCTTGATTGCTTCGGGTCATAAGAACTGCATCCCTGTGAAGTATATCCACGGCAAGTATATACCCGAATCAAGTCTATTGACATCAATATATTTGACGCTATACATCGCGTCAATCGAAAAGGAGAATTCGAGCATGAGAACCGCTACCGTTATCGCCCGATATCTTGCGGGCGTGATCTTTCTGGTCATGGGGCTGAACGGCTTCCTGAACTTCATTCCACTGCCTCCGCCGGGGGGCATTGCTGGACAGTTCATGGGTGCCCTTTACGTCTCGCACTACCTGTGGGTGATTTTCGCGTTTCAAGTCATCGCAGGTGTACTTCTGCTGGTCAACCGTTACGTACCATTGGCGGTGGCAATTCTGGCGCCGGTGCTTGTGAACATCATTACTTTTCACGTGTTAATGGCTCCGGCCGGGCTTCCGCTGGCTGTGTTCGTGACATTGTTATGGATCGTGATGTTCATCCAAGTGCGACCGGCGTTTTCCGGATTGTTTCAGTCGCGCTGGCAGACGCGGGCCTGAGCGCGGAAGAAAGGAATAAGAACATGACGCAAAAACTCACAGTCGTGGTCACAGGATCCACGGGTAAACAAGGTGGCGCGGTTGCGCGAGGCCTGCTTGAGCGGGGCCACAAAGTCCGCGCCATCACGCGCGACACAAACTCAAGCCAGGCTAAGTTGCTCGCGAACGCCGGGGCCACACTCGTTACGGCATCGCTTGAAGACACTGCGGCGATCAGCAAGGCGCTGGAAGGAGCCACCTCTCTTTTCGCGATAACGACGCCGTTCGGAGGACCGGAGGCGGAGATACGACAAGGTGTGGCAGCTGCCGACGCGGCCACGGCAGCAGGCGTGCATCTTGTTTTCACTTCGGTCGGTTCCGCCAACCGACAGACGGGCGTTCCGCACTTCGATAGCAAGTATGAGGTAGAGAAGCACATCGCCAAAGTCGGCGCCCGCGCGGCCATACTGGCGCCCGTGGCCTTCATGGAAAACATCTATTTCATAAAAGAGCAGCTCGCTAAGGGGATATACGCGTCGGCGCTTTCGTCGACTAGGGCGCTAGCGCAAGTTGCCGTTCCAGATATCGGTGCGGTCGCCGTTCGAGTACTTGAGGACGCCGGTCGCTTCACCGGCAAGCGCTTCGACCTTGCGGGCGACGAAATCACGGGAAATGATGCCATGGCTATACTCTCGCGCGTCACCGGACGTCCGTTTTCCTACTACCAAGTCCCGCTCGATGATGTCCGCCAGCGCATGGGCGAGGATGCCGTCAAGATGTACGAATGGTTCGACCGTGTTGGTTTTACGGTGGATCGCGCCGCGCTTCGCCGAGAATTTCCGGACGTCGCTTTTCACGACTTCGAATCTTGGGCGAAGAAACAGGATTGGAGCGCGCTACATGTCTAAAGCGGTGCAGTTCGATTCGTATGGCGGCATCGACGTCCTCGAGGTGCGTGAGGTGCCGCGGCCCGTTCCCTTAGCCGGCGAGGTTTTGGTTGAGGTCAAGGCGGCCGGAATCAATCCGAGTGAGGGGGTGATCCGGAGCGGCGCGTTGCATCACATATTTCCGGCGACGTTTCCTTCTGGTCAGGGCAGCGACTTGGCGGGAGTGGTGGCCGAAGTGGGTCCCGGCGTCAGCGGTCTTGCTGTAGGCGACGAAGTGATCGGGTTCTCGATGCGGCGCTCCAGCCACGCCGAGTATGTGGCTGTACCCGCGAATCAGTTGACACCGCGGCCGTCTAAGGTGCCGTGGGAGGTAGCCGGTTCGCTGTTTGTTGCTGGGGTTACTGCGTATGCCGCTCTGCGGGCGGTGCAGTTGGCGCCGGGGGATACGGTGGTGATCGCAGGTGCGGCTGGAGGTGTCGGTTCGATTGCGGTGCAGCTTGCGCGACGCGTGGGCGCCACGGTGCTCGGGATCGCCGGACCGTCCAACGACGCTTGGCTGACTGGCCATGGCGCGGTGCCGGTCAACTATGGAGACGATCTGCCGGCACGGCTGCGAGCCGCCGCAAAGTCCGGACACATTGACGCACTACTGGATTTCTTCGGTGGTGGATATGTCGCCATGGCAATTGAAGAGCTCAGGCTCCCGCCCGAAAAGGTCGACACCATTGCCGATTTCGAAGCCGTGAAGCGGTTCGGAGTCCAGTCAAAAGGCGGCGCGGAGGCCGCGACCACGGCGGTGGTCGCCGAGTTGGCGGACCTTGTCGCGCGGGGTGAGCTGGAAATTCCGATTGCCGGAGTCTTCGCCCTCAACGACGTACGGGAGGCTTTTCGACAGGTCGAGTTGCGCCACACCCGCGGCAAGTTGGTGCTGCGACCGTAAGTGGCCTAGTGACTGCGAGTCGAAGCGAGCGGTCTCATCCACTAGTTCATCGACGTGTCACTCTTGCGGTTCCTGCGCTGGTAGGCGGCAACCTTGCGCTTATTGCCGCAGATATTCATGCTGCACCAGCGACGCGAACCTTTCTTGCTGGTGTCAAAGAAGTGAACGACGCAGGATTCGCACTTGCGAATGCGCGATGATTCCGTGTCCGCGAGAAGATGTGCCGTGGCATCGATGATCGGTGCCCAGAGGTCGGTTGGACGACTAAGCTCGAACAAGGTCTCGCGAATGATCTTCCCGTCTCGCCTGCGAAGCGCAGCGGGGAGAGGATGCTGAAGCAAAAGTGAGTTCACTTCTGTAAGGAAAGCGTCTGCCGGCGCTGATTCGCTCTCCATCCGAAGAACGGCCTTCCGCAACTTTTCTCTGAACGCGATGAGCTGTTCCAGGAAGGCAGCTGCCTCGGGTGAACGGCGCCAGCTTCGTAGCGTGGCTTTAGCCTTGGGCGAAGTCACCGTCCCCGAAGCGATCAACCATCGTTCAAGCGCGTGGACATCCGGGAGAAATTCCGTGGGACCGTTCACCAGGACCGGTTTGGTATTCAACAGATCCAGGATTGGCCTGTTGGCTACGAACAGAAATCCATCAATCCAATCGGTCACCTTCTGAGAAGCAGCACTCATAACCCTCGGCTGGGAAAAATCTGGAATAATTATAACACCTTTATTGCAACTTTTGTTGGTGTCATGCAATCCAACCCTTTGCAACGGAGACGTTGCGTAACCGAAAGGGGATCATCATGACAACGTTCCAATACGCTACCGTTCGCGGCCGCAGACTCTTTTATCGCGAGGCAGGCGCAAAAGATTCACCATCCATCGTACTGCTGCACGGATTCCCAAGCTCGTCGCATATGTTCCGCGACCTAATCCCGAAACTGGCGGACAATTTTCACGTGATTGCACCGGACTACATCGGCTTCGGATACAGCGATGCACCGGAAGCAGGCACGTTCGACTACACCTTCGACAATCTTGCCGATCACGTGGAGGAACTGCTCTTCGGAGTTCTCGGACTGAAGAGGTTCCGCATCTACGTACAGGACTATGGCGCACCGGTGGGTTATCGGATTGCCGCAAAACACCAGGACGCGATTGAGGGGATTGTGGTCCAGAACGGGAATGCCTATGTTGAAGGGATCGGCGCAGCCTTCGATCCGATGAAGCCGTTCTGGGCGAATCGTAATCCGGAAACAGAGAAGGCGGTTCGAGAGCTCCTCAAGAAAGAAACGACTATCTTTCAATACACACACGGGGTCAAGGATGTTGCGCGGATCAACCCTGACTCATACACCGTGGATCAGTTCTTCCTTGATCGCGCCGGAAATGATGCTATCCAACTGGACCTGCTGCACAACTATCAGTCGAATCTCGCGCTCTACGACGGCTGGCATGAATTTTTTCGAAACAAGCAGCCGAAGACGCTGATTGTGTGGGGAAAGAACGACCCGTTCTTCACCGTCGAAGGTGCGCAAGCCTACCTGCGAGACATCCCGAGAGCGGAGCTGCAGCTGCTCGATACAGGCCACTTTGCGCTTGAGGATTCATGCGACTTCATTGCGCAGCAAATCGTGAAGTTCTTTGCTTTATCGAAAAGCACAGTCTCTTCACAACTTCCGCGTTGAACTACCTAGGGGATGAACATCATGAGTTATCCAGAAAACGCCACAGTTGTAGTGGTCCACGGAGCGTGGGCTGATGGTTCGAGCTGGCAGTCAGTTGTGTGTCCGCTCGAGGAGCGCGGCTTGAATGTGATCGCGGCACCAATCCCGCTTACATCGTTGAGCGATGACGCAGCCGCTCTGAAGCGAACCGTTGCACGGACGCAAGGCCCGGTGATCGTTGCCGGGCATGCTTACGCAGGCGCAGTCATCGCCACCGCTACCGATGAGCGGGTGAAGGCTTTGGTGTATGTCGCTGCTCTAGCGCCGGACGAAGGAGAGACCGTTGCCCAGGTCTTTTACAAAGACGAGACCCATGCAAAAGCGCCGAAACTTGCTCCAGATGCAGACGGTTTAATCTGGATGCCAGATGAAGGGTTCGCCAACGCGTTTGCGCAGAATGGTTCAGCTGAACAGATAGCGTTGTGCAAAGCCGTGCAGCGGCCAATTTTAGTTAAGAGCATTCAGGAGCCTGCTCCCGCACCGGCCTGGAAGTCAAAGCCGACGTGGTATCTGCTTGCGGAAGAAGACCGAATGATAAATCCCAAAACCCAGCACTTTATGGCGGAGCGCATGAAGGCAACTGTGAGGCCTTTCAGAGTGGATCACACTCCGTTGCTGACGGCACCGGACAAGGTTATAGAGATCATCCTTGAGGCCGCGAAAGCGACGCTTTCTTAAGACGAGATCTTCGGAATTATGAGAGGAGGGGACGTGATTGCACGAGTGTGGCGAGGATGGGCGAAGTTGGAAGATGCGGATGGGTATGAGGCGCATTTGAAGCCGGAGTTGTTGCCGGGGTTGAACAAAGTGGCGGGATTTCGCGGAAGTTATTTGTTGCGGAGAGTTGTTGGCGAAGAAGTGGAATTTGTCACGATTATTTTGTGGGATTCGATTGAAGCTGCGAAGGCCCTGGCGGGGGAGGATTATGAGCGGGCGGTGATTCCGGAAGACCGCAAGAAATATTTGAAGAGGTTCGAGGAGCGGGCGGCGCATTTTGAGGTGGTGGCGGAAACCTAGAAGAAAGATTGCCGCCCCGACCAAGTCGGGTAAGCGACGGCAACGAGGACACAGAGAAGGACCAGCGAATGATGGAAAAACGCCGATCGGGAGATCGGCGTTCCCGGGGTGGCACCGCCCGCGGACCGGAAAAGCTATTGCAACGGGACCAGGGCAATGGAACGGGCGCCGGCCCCAGTTGGAAGCGGGTTCATTTTTCCTTGAGTGATATCGCCAGAGGTGGGATCAATTTTGTCGGCTAAGAGGGAGTTCGAGCTTGCGCCGACGATGAGCAGGAATTGGCCGGAAGAATCGATCTGAAGAAAAGTGGGATTGCCTACCTGAAGTATGTTGCCCGCCGTGAGGGCGCCGGTGGTGGCGTTGACGCTGTATTGGGAGACGGTGCCGGCACCGTTGTTGCCGGCGTAGAGAAATTGCCCGGAAGAAAGTAGAGCGAGACCGGTGGGCATGGATTGAGCGGGATAAGGCGCTCCCTGAAAAGCGGTGAGCGCTCCTGTGGTGGAATTGAAATTGAGGGCGTTGACTTGCTGAGAATTGGAAAGCGCGGCGTACAGAACGGACTCGTTGGAGTTCAAAACGATTTGCTGAGGGCCAGTATTGGTCCCAATGGTGAACGGCGAACCTGAAACTTGGGTAAGAACTCCGGCGGTGGAGTTGATCGAGAAGACCGAATAGTTTCCGCCGGAGGGATCAGAGTGGTTTGACACCAGCAAGAATCTTCCCGTTGGATCCACGAGAAGATAAATCGGCTGATTGGTGTCATTGACGACCGGCGCGCTGCCGGGTGTGAGGAATCCGGTTTGAGAATTGATGGTGTAGGAGACGATGGCGCCGGAGGAATTGGAATTGAAAAGAAATTTGCCGGCGGGATCGATGGCGATTGGTCCGCCATTGGGGGAGTGGCCCGGAAAACTGAACGGGGAGCCAGACACCGCGGTGAGAGCGCCGGTGGATCGGTTTATGGAGTAGGCGAAGATAGAGCCGGAGTTGAAATCGGAAACATAAAGAAAGGCGCCACCAGGATAGACCTTTGTGTCGATCCCTGCAGGCGCTCCCGCGATGGTGGTTGGCGTCCCGAAGGTTCCGGTGGTGGTGTCAAAAACGAAAGTGAGGAGGGAGTTTGGAGTGAGGCCGGTGCTGATGTAGAGGGCGTCTTTGGCGGAGGGCGGAGGCGGAGGATTCATGACTGAGGTGCCTCCACCGCCGCCACAAGCAACCGCGAGAAGGCTAAAGATCGCTATGAGCAGCCAGGCAGGCTGACGAAATGTGTGCCTGGGCTCGCCGCTATTTGTGGGTTTAAGGGATGCGAACGGTGATGAGTACGAAATGGATGCCATAGGTATGCCCAAATCTCAACTGATTGTAGCGGAGTCGAACAAGATGAGCGAAGTCAACAATTAGTAAAATACAGGGCACAGGAGGGCTCGGCAAGAAGAAATGATTTGAGCGCAGCGCGACTTCCACGCGACAAGCAGCGACACGCCGGTGCGTCATGGCCAAAGACGCGCGTTGTCGCTCGACGGCTGTTTGCAAGTTCCGTAGGCTCCCCGCAGGCCAGAAATTCCAAAAGTAAAAATCTGCGAGGAGAACTACCATGAACACGAAATTATCAGGATTCAGATTTTTCTCAATGGCCGGAAAAGCGGCGCTAGCTTTGAGTTTGTGTGGCGGGATTGCGGCGGCTGGACCCAAAGCCAGCGGAAACGATCCTAACCAGACTACGACCGCCGAAGATTTTCTGCGGGTCCCAGTGCGGCCGGTGGCCATTGGACACCACGGACTTGGACCGAACCTGGGCGGAGACCCGACGATTCCGCTGGAGAATACCGTGGAGTCAGTGCGGCAGGCTTATAGCCTCGGTGCACGGGTGGTGGAGGTGGATGTGCAACTGACCAAGGACGGCAAGCTGGCGGTATTTCATGATGATTTCCTAAGCGACTTTACGTGCATCGATTCCTTGACCATCGATGAGCTGCAAGCACGACTGCCGTACGTTCCGGAACTACATCAAGTGCTGGCGGTGGCGCGGCAGTTCAACGGCAAAGCGGGGGCGGCGCTGGGTGGAATATTGATCGTTGAATTGAAAGCGTTGTCGCCGCATTGCGATCCGAGCGACGATATGGAACAAACGATCGTGTCCACCGCAGCGGCGGAAATCCATCAATCGAAGATGGACGATCAAACGATGTTCGATTCATTTTCACCGGCATTGTTGTTGCTGGCTTCGCAGACGGCGCCGGGGATTCCGCGGGAGCTGGATATTTCCGGATTGCAATTGCTGACGCCGACGCAGATTGAAGGCCTCACCGGGCTACCGGTGACCATCATGACCAACAAGAAAAACTCGCTGGGGCTGACGTGGGCGGAAATTGGGCCGGTGTTCCGGTTGCCGGGATATTCTTCGCCGCTGCAATTCCTGGACACGGGGCTTGCCACGAGCGTTCGTGTGGTCGGCGGAGAGATGGATTTCTTTGGACCGGCCGAGCAACAGCAACCGGGGAGCGGGTCGGCGTTTGTTGCCGGCGCACACTCGTTCGGATTCCGCGTTTTTGCTGATCCGGCGCAGTCCGCGGCGGATTGGAATTTCTTCGCCGGATTGGGCGTAGATGCGATCTACAGCAACATCCCGCTTGGCGTGCAGCTGGAGCCGGCGATTCCTAATCCCGTGCATTGAGTAGGCACAGGATTAGGAAAGATCGGGGCGCGCCCTACCCCGCAGATAACGAAAGGCGGCACGATATTTCGTGCCGCCTGCTGAACCTACCGCAGGCGCGCTGGCCGTGCCTGCGGTAAAAGATAAGGGTGCGCCGGTGCTGCGCCCCTACGAAGGAAAGATAACACCAGAAAGGTGCCGACAGGAGTTAGCGAGCACCGGCTGGACGCGCTTTGTTGACGGCGGCAGCTGCGGCCGTGGACGTGGTGGCGCCGTTGGCGCCGTGCTTGGTGTCGGGCTGAGCGGCGGCCGAAGATTGCTGCTGGGCGTTGGATTGGTTGGGACCGGGAATTTCCATTTTTTTGCGGAGGGCGGATTCGAGTTTGGCGCAGACGTCTTTGTGCTCCTTGAGGAACACGCGAGCGTTTTCGCGGCCCTGGCCCATGCGTTCGCCGGCGTAGCTAATCCAGGTGCCGGACTTTTCGAGGACGCCTTTGTCCACGCCGAGGTCGATGAGATCGCCTTCGCGGGAAATACCTTCGCCGTAGAGAATGTCGAATTCGGCTTCGCGGAAGGGCGCGGCGACTTTGTTTTTTACGATTTTGGCGCGAGTGCGGGAGCCGACGACGCGGTCGCCGTCCTTGATGGCTTGGATGCGGCGAATGTCCACGCGCATGGAGGCGTAAAACTTCAGGGCGCGGCCGCCGGTGGTGGTTTCCGGATTGCCGAACATGACGCCGATTTTTTCGCGGATCTGGTTGATGAAGATGAGGCAGGTCTTGGATTTGGAGACGATGGCAGTGAGTTTGCGGAGCGCTTGCGACATCAAGCGGGCTTGCAGACCCATCGAGGGATCGCCCATGTCGCCTTCGAGTTCGGCCTTGGGTACGAGGGCGGCGACGGAATCGATGACGATGATGTCGACGGCGTTCGAACGGATTAATTCCTGCGCGATTTCGAGAGCTTGTTCGCCGTGATCCGGCTGTGAGACGAGAAGATTGTCCACGTCCACACCGAGGCGGCGGGCATAGCTGGGATCGAGCGCGTGTTCGGCGTCGATGAAAGCGGCCTGGCCTCCGAGTTTCTGGGCCTCAGCGATGATTTGCAGCGTGAGCGTGGTTTTGCCGCCGGATTCCGGGCCGTAAATTTCGATGACGCGGCCGCGCGGGAAACCGCCGACTCCAAGAGCGGCGTCAATCGAAAGGCAGCCGCTGGGGATGACGTTGACCGGCACCAGAACATCCTTGCTGCCCAGTCGCATGATAGAGCCTTTGCCGTAAGACTTCTCGATGACGGAGATTGCGGTCTCGAGGTTCTTCATTTTTTCGTCGGACATTGCGCACCTCAATAGAGGAAATTAGGAAATTTTTGGCACGAAACCTTTTTTGCTGGCGGCCCATGCGCTGGGAAAGCGCCGGGGCCGCATTGAAACCTTGCAGGCCGTTTTGCTGTGGCGAATAGTGCATATTACCATTTGATTTATGCGTTCGCCACTAAAAACACTTCAACGCTCGCAACCGTGTGCTGCGACGTGTTCCTTCAGGCGGGCTATGGTCATGGCCACTGTATCCGCCAAGGCTCGTTCCTCGGAGCGCGTGAGTTTCCGCAAGCGAACCAAGTCACACATGCGATCACGGGCCTCCTGGAACTCACTTTCGAGCCTAGCATGAACTTTGCATTGCGCAACCGCGAAGCGGCTGACACAACAGATAGCATAGGTCGAAGAGGAGCACATCGAGCACCTGTTAAAAACGTCGAGGAGCAATGTAGCAGGCAGGCGAACAAAAGGCAAATACTATTTTCGCTTATTATTCGCTGCTAGGTCATGCTACCCTCGCGGCATTCACCGCATGCACTCGAAAGGCCGAGCACATGGACAAACAGCACCTTTTTCAATTTAACAGCACCTTTTTCAATTTCTGGATGGCTGCGCGCTGGGCGTACTTTCCACTCTTGGGCCGGACGGCGCGCCGCAATCAGCGCTTGTGGGAATCGCGGTGACGCCGGAATTGGAGATAATATTCGACACTGTCGCGAAGTCGCGAAAATTTGCGAACATCGCGCGCGATTCGCGAGTTGCGTTTGTGATTGGCTGGCAAGGAGAGATTACGGTGCAGTACGAAGGAATGGCGCGGCAGATTTCTTCAACTGAGTTGGGACGGCTCCACGAAATTTATTTTCGCAAATTCCCGGATGGGCCGACCCGGCTCAAGTGGGAAGGCATTACGTATTACGCGATCACGCCGAATTGGATCCGCTGCAGCGATTACAATCAGTCGCCACCGGAGATTGTGGAATTCAAGTTCTGATTTGATTGAGAGCTATTTGTCGTAATTATAGAAGCCGCGGGAGGATTTGCGGCCCAGCCAGCCCGCGGCCACGTATTTTTTTAGCAAGGGGCAGGCGCGGTATTTGGGGTCGCCGAGTCCTTCGTGGAGGACGTGGAGAATGTCGACGCAGACGTCGAGGCCGATGAAGTCGGCCAGTTCGAGTGGGCCCATGGGGTGATTCATGCCGAGTTTCATGACGGAGTCGACGGCTTCGGGAGTGGCCACGCCTTCCATCACGCAGTAGGCGGCTTCGTTGATGAGCGGCATGAGGACGCGGTTGGAGACGAAGCCGGGTGCGTCGTTGACGGCGACGGGAGTTTTGCCGAGTTTCGTGGTGAGCTCCATGGTGAGATGGAATGCGGCGTCGGAGGTTTGCAGCGCGCGGATGACTTCGACGAGAGCCATGACCGGGACGGGGTTCATGAAGTGCATGCCGACAAACCGATCGGGACGAGAGGTCATCGCGGCTAGCGCGGTGATTGAAATAGACGACGTGTTGCTGGCCAGGATGACTTCGGGGCGGAGGATCTTGTCGGCTTCGGTGAGGACGACGCGCTTGATTTCGAGTTTTTCCGGGACGGCTTCAACGGCGAAGTCGGCTGCGCCGACCGCGGCCATGTCTATTGTCGTTTTGATGCGCGAGAGTACCGCGGGTTTTTCGGATTCGGGGAGCTTCCCTTTTTTCACTTCGCGATCGAGGTTTTTGCCGATGGTTTGCAGTGCGCGTTCGAGAAAGCTCTGATCGACGTCACGGAGAATGACGTTATAGCCGGCGCGAGCGAAAACGTGGGCAATGCCGTTGCCCATGGTGCCCGCACCCAACACCGCCACCGTTTTGATCGAATCAACACCCATTGCGTCAGCCTCCGCGCGATTCGAAACAAGAATACGCTTTCAGCAAGAAGGTTCAGGATGCATGGTTTTGACGAAGCCGGTCAAGGTGGAGAGGCGTTGCATTCTTGAGAGACGCCATCTACGAATCGTCATCGAGGTCCTGGTGTACGAGGGGAAGCGCCGCATGCGCTCTTTCGAGGTCAGAACCCAATACCGATATTTCCAGTTCGTATGTCGGCCGCGGCTTCATGAAACGCCATAACAAAAGAGAGAACCGCGGCTAAGGACGAGCAACCGCGCGTTCCTCGGAGTGCGAAGGTATTTCTGCATCGGCGAGCGCGGTCAAGATCCGGTTACATTCGGCGCGATCACTGCCCTTCCACAATTGTTCTACTGGCGTGCTTCGCGCCTCCAATTCGGCCGCCACAAGAGGGATATGGCAGTCGCTACATTGACGAAAACCGATTCGGAATTCCGCTTTGCAAAGAGGGCAGAACACGGCGCGAGTCTATAACAGTTCAGCGGTTCCCGCTGGGACGCTTATTTCAAGTGCAGTGCGAGCCAGGCGGCTAGGGTGGCGAATTTTTCGTCCTGGGTCCAAGGGGAGCCGAGAGGCTTGCCGAGGTCGTTGACGAAACGAGTGAGCGCGCCGGGCTTGCGTCGGAGAGTTGTGGAGGCGATGGCCAGAAGTTCGCGTTCTTTGATAGGGGTGACGGCGAGATGGGCTCGTGAGCAGGCGTGGAGCAGCGCTTCGCGGAAGAATTCGCCGTCGGCGGTGTGGATGATGGAGTGGGAGGTTAGGATTTTGGGAAGTTCGGGGAGCGGGCGGCCGGAGGCTAGTAGCAGCGCTGCGCGAGTGAGTTTGTAACCTTGCTGGGCGGCTTCAGTTTGTGCGGCGCGGAGTGCGGAGAGGGCGAGCACTCGCGACTCGTCGCGCTGCTGATTAAGGAAGGTTTGGGCTTCGGTCAGATCCATTTTTTCTGCGGTGTGGTACGGCTGGCGGAAGGTGTAGCTGAAGGTGGTGACGAGATGCGGGCGCTGGCGGGCCAGGATAATGGGCTGATTCTCTTCTAGTGCGAGCGCGATTAGCGAGGTCCAGCCGGAGTGGACACGAAAGCCGAGGGCGGCGGGTTTCATGGAACCTCCACGGAAGGAAGTAGATGAGGCAAAGGAAGTTCGGGAAGTAGAGGATGTACCGGCTTGGCGTTGCGGGTCAAGGGCAGCTTGAGGCTAACTGTTTTTCTTAACGCAGAGGACACAGAGTTCGCAAAGAAGAAGGTATAATCTGCGTTCTACGAGTGGAGGATGCTTTGCCGGTTGGGACACCATTTCATGAACGAACTTTGGCGTTGTGCGAGAGCCTGAATTATCGGGAGTGGTCGGGCTACTACACGGTTGGTGTGTATGAGATGCACCACGAGCACGAGTACAACGCTATCCGGAATTCGGCGGCGCTGATTGATATTTCGCCGTTGTTCAAATATCGAGTTACGGGGCGCGATGCGACCAAGCTGGTGAACCGAGTGATCTCTCGCGACATTAATAAAGTAGCGGTGGATCAGGTGATTTATTGCTGCTGGTGCGATAGCGAAGGCAAAGTGGTGGACGACGGCACGATTACGCGGCTGGGCGAAAATGATTACCGGTGGACGGCGGCTGATCCGAGTTTGCGGTGGTTTCAGCAGAATGCACTGGGACTGGATGTAAAGATTGAGGACATTTCGGAAAAGACCGCGGCGCTGGCTTTGCAGGGGCCGACATCGGGGAAATTATTGAGCGCGGCGGCGGACGCGAACATAGCGAATCTGAAATATTTTCGCGTGACGCACGGGACGATTGCAGGAGTTCGCGTCGATATTTCGCGCACTGGATATACCGGCGATCTGGGATACGAGATTTGGGTGCCATGGGACAGTGCATTGAAGGTCTGGGACGAACTGGTGAAGAAGGGCAAGCCATTCGATATTCACGCGGCGGGAATGATTGCGCTGGACATTGCACGGATTGAAGCCGGGCTGATTTTGATCGAAGTGGACTACACCTCGAGCAAGAAGGCGTTGATTGCTTCGCAGAAATATTCTCCCGGGGAGCTCGGATTGGCAAAACTGGTGGACTTGAAGAAAGAAAGTTTTGTGGGACGCGACGCGCTGTCGGCGGAAATCAAAAAAGGCGGGCCAGCACGGCAATTGGTGGGGATTGAGATTGATTGGAATGAGGTCGAGGCGCTGTACGAAAAAATCGGCATGGCGCCGCAAGTGCCGAGCATGGCCTCGCGTGTGGCGGTCCCGATGTACCGCGGTGGACGGCACGTGGGGAAAGCGACTTCGACGACCTGGTCACCTACTTTAAAGAAGATGATTGCGCTGGCTTCGGTTGGGCGCGAACACTCGGCGCCCGGGACTTTGCTGCAAATGGAAATGACCGTGGAAGCGGTGCGGCATACAGTAGCTGCGAAAGTGGTGCCACTGCCCTTCTTCAATCCGCCCAGAAAAACCGCCACGCCCGTCACTTAGTTTCAAGCGCGCCAGAGTCGTTTCCGTTTTTCCCTTTTACCTTGCCCGCAGGAAAATCGTATAAACTCTTGCTCGGAATCGCGAGGCAGTTCGCGCCAGGCCAACTCGCCCTTCCGTAAAAACAAATATCGATTCCGCAAGCTGGAGGCGCTTTGTCTCAGAACGCCAATGAAGGAAAGCTTTCCCGTCGCAATTTTCTTGAAGCAGGTTCCGCCGCGATTGCTGCTGCTGGGGTTACCGCGATTCCCAATTTGCAGGGCCAGGAACAGAATGCGCAAAACCAGTCCGGCTACGAACGGCGTAAAAGCGATCCCGGACCGATCAACTCCGAAATAGACGCGCAGAACCAAAGCTCTTTCAATCCTCCCGAAACCGACGCTGGTGGAGTGCCACCCTTCAAGTATCCCTTTTCGTTTTCCCACAAGCGACTGCACAGCGGCGGCTGGTCGCGGGAAGTTACCGTGCGCGAATTGCCGGTTTCGAAAACCATGGCCGGCGTAGACATGCGGCTCACTGCCGGAGGCATTCGCGAATTGCATTGGCACACCGCGGCGGAGTGGGCCTTCATGCTCTACGGCAATGCGCGCATCACCGGACTCGACAACGACGGAAAAGGTTTTGTCGCCGACGTAAAAGAAAATGATTTGTGGTATTTCCCGACCGGATGCCCGCACTCGATTCAGGGATTGAATCCCGATGGCGCGGAGTTTCTGCTGGTGTTCGACGACGGCAACTTTTCCGAGTATGCCACCGTTCTGCTGTCTGACTGGATGGCGCACACTCCCAAGGACGTTCTGGCAAAGAATTTTGGCATTGCGCAGCCCGCGCTCGAAAAATTGCCGCCAAAAGAGCTTTTTATTTTTCAGAGCAAGGTGCCGGGACCGTTGGAGGCGGACCTGAAAGCATCCGCGGGAACTCGCGGCCTTTCGCCGCTCGATTTTTCGTTCCGCACCTCGCAAGCGCCGATTTACAAAAAAACCAAGGGCGGCGAAGTATTGATCATCGACTCGCGGACCTTTAAAGTTTCCACCACCATTGCGGCGGCGATTGTCACCGTAAAACCGGGAGGCGTTCGTGAACTTCATTGGCATCAGAACGCTGACGAGTGGCAGTACTTCATCTCCGGCAAAGCCCGTCAGACAATTTTCGCCACCGGCGGACGCGCTCGAACCATGAATTTCCAGGCTGGTGACGTCGGTTACATTGAAAAAACGCTTCCGCACTACATCGAAAATATTGGCGACACCGACCTCAAATTTTTGGAAATGTTCAAAGCAAATGTGTATCAGGACCTGTCGCTGTCGGAATGGTTGGCGCACACACCCGCGGAATTGGTCATGGCGCACATGAATATCGATCGCGCCACGTTCGACGCGATTCCTCGCGACGAAGCCGTGGTAATGCCACTGTAAGGCGCCAAGACGCAATCATGTTCAGTGATCGCTGGCGAACTGTTGTACTTCGGCGAGGAGTTGGTCTAGCGCGGCGCGGTCGAGCAATTTACCGTGCAGGATGACGGCGTGAATTTTGCGGGTATTGCGAATATCGCCGAGCGGGTTAACCTCGAGCAGCACCAGGTCTGCGAACTTTCCTTTTTCGACGGTTCCGGAATCTTTTGCGACGTGAAGAAATTCTGCAGGACTTTTTGTCGCAGACTGCAGGGCCTCGAGCGGAGTCAGGCCGCCTTCAACCAACAATTGCAATTCGTCGTGCAAGCCGGAACCGGGGAAAACATACGGAGCGGGAGCGTCGGTGCCGGCGAGAATCTTGACGCCGGCTTTTTGCATTTCCGCCACCAGCTCCATGGATTTTCGCAAAAGTTGCGCGTGGAGTTCGGAATCCTGTGGCGAAAGTGCCCGCATTTGTTCGCTGCGGGCTTTCTTCCAAATAGCGAGGCTGCGCGGCGGAATGTATTTTTCGCGATCGCCGAATAGAGCCGAATTTTGCAGAGTTGGAAACGCATCATTTTTGAGCAGTACCAGGGTCGGCGTCTGCCAAACGTCTTTTTCCCTGAATTTTGCGATAAGCGCGGCGGCTTTTTCCGGCGAATACGAATCAAGCAGCTCTTGTTGCCACTGCACGATGCGACTGTGAGATTGCTCGGTCGTTTCCTGTTTCAGCGGGATGTACAGCTGCTCTCGCATAAGGTTCGGTTCGTCGCGCGAACAACTGCGCAACACGTTGGTCAGGTGTTCGATGCTGTGTTGGCCTGCGTCTGCGGCTTCGCTGGCCGTGACGCGATCGGGAACGTGGCCGACAAACGTGACGTGTTCGCGCTGTGCAGCTTGCGCGATGGCGAAGTAAGCTTCGCGGCTCAAGATGGATTGCACTTTGATAAAATCCACGCCGCGAGCGACAAGCTGGTGAACGTCTTCGCTGGCTTCAACCGGATTCGTAACAACCAAAGACGGTTGGAACGACGGCGGCGAGCCATCGAGATACGGACCCGGCGTGACAATGCGCGGGCCGAGCCGCTTCCCTTCCTTGATTTCTTTTCGCAGCGGGTTCAGCGATTCGAGATAGCCTCCCATGTCACGCGCGCTGGTAATTCCGTTGGCCAGCAAGAGAGGCAGCATGAATTTGCGGCTGCCGTCGGGTTCTCCGGCCGCAGTGAGATGGATATGCATATCCGCGAGGCCAGGGATCAGGAATTTTCCGCGCGCCTCGAGGATTTGCGCGCCGCGTGGGATTGTGACAGTGTTCGACGCGCCGATGTTTGCGATGCGATCCTTTTGGATGATTACGGTTTGATCCGCCAGTGGCGGCGTGCCGGTCATGTCAATCACCGTGACGTGCATGACGGCGAGGGCGTCTTTGTCGCTTTTATCGGGCGCGGCGCAGCCAGCAAACAAGGCTCCGGCAGCGATGCAAATGGACAACAGTACCGCGCGTGTACGCTTCAAGAATGTCCTTGCTGGGCCGAGTAAGGCTACATTAACTGCGTCATCTTGTTTCTGGTGCGGCTCTATTGCGTCAGGCGATTATATTTTTTCAAAACTTCGCGCAATTTGTCATGGGGCAGAGCCGTTACTTTGTGATTTTCGATGCCGGTCATGGTTCCGGCGGCAATCATCGCGTTGATGATCGCTTCTTCTGTCGCTTGCACGGTGGCTGCAAAGATTGGATCGAGCGAATCGTTGGGGAGCATCTTCACGTCCACAGCGGCCTTTGCGCCTTCGGCGTGCGGATTGGCCGTGGAGAACGCGATAAAGATGTCGCCGGAGCCGTTCCCGGAAATGCTGCCGTTGCGGCCGAGGCCCAGCGACACGCGGCGCGCCAGGCGTTTCAGTTGATGCGAAAGCAAAGGCGCATCGGTAGCGATCACTACGATGATCGAACCGCGCTCGGAAATTTCCGAAGGTTGATACGCGTAAGGTTCTCCCGAAGAAATTTCCCGGCCCACGGGAATTCCAGCGATGCGCAAATTCTGCCGCGAACCATAGTTGCATTGCACCAGCACGCCCACGGTGTAGCCGCCGAGTTTCGTTTCCAGTTGCCGCGATGACGTGCCGATGCCGCCCTTGAAGCCGTTGCAAACCATTCCGGTGCCGCCGCCGACGGAGCCTTCTTCGACGTGGCCGTCGTGAGCGGCGTCGATGGCGTGAAACGCGTGTTCTGGCTTCACATGAAAACCATTGATGTCGTTCAGCCAGCCGTCCCAGGTCTCCGCCACCACCGGTAACGACCACCAGTAGCCAGTGGGATCGGGCTGGCCATGAGCTACGCGCCATTGGATTACCGCATCGCGAACGACTCCGACGCTGTGGGTGTTAGTGATCATCACCGGGCCTTCGAGGAAGCCGGACTCCTCGACCCAGGTAGTGCCGGTCATTTCGCCGTTTCCATTTTGCGAAAACCATCCGGCGAAGACCGCGTCGTTCATGGAATCTTTGCCGCGGGGAAGAATGGCTGTAACACCCGTACGCACCGGACCTTTGCCGATTTGCAGCTTGCCTTCTCCCAAGATCAGCGTAGTGTGTCCGACCAACACGCCGCTGACATCTGTAATGGCGTTTAATTTGCCTGGCGTGCCATCAAAGGGCACACCGAGGTCGCGAGCGCGCGGTTTTTGCGGTGCTTCCTGCTGTGCCAGCGAAATAAACGGAGCAAAGAGAAAAAGGACCAGCACGAACCAAATATGAGGACGATGACGCATTCCGATTTTTTCTCCGGATAGGAATTGGAAACATGAACGGTATGAATTCGAACCAGTGTAGCGTACCTAACGGCCCGGAGGTCTTGCGAAAGCGAAATCGAGGACCGCAAGGAACCAGCGAACGCAAAAGCAACGGTCGCGCTACGAAACCCAGGTTACGGCGGAGAGTTTCACTTTCCAAGAGCCGCCTTCGCTAACGAGGAAGAAGACCCGACCATCACCACAAAGACCCCCACAAATATTTCCTACGTATACGAGAGCCTGACTGGCGTTCTTGTCGAATCCGATGCGCGAGAGATTCGCAAAGCCTTGCGAATTCGGATAAAGGCGTTGCAATTCCTTCATGCCGGCAGGGTTGGCTGTCTTCTTCTCCCCTTGGCCTTTAATTTCGAAAATTTTATCGCGTTCGGACTCAGAAATAAGAACGACGGGCACTAGTGTAGAGAATCTGTTCTGCAGAGGAATGGCGGTCTTGTTCTTCTGGCCGTAGTCTTTCAGAGTATCCTTCGCGGCAGTTTCGCGTATTTCTTTCATGGTGTCTCCGAAACCGCTCATGCCCATCATTATCGGTGGGAAATCCATCATCGTGTGATCTCCAACTACAATGTGTTGAACTTTTCCGCCGGCAAACGCCTTATTTAAGACTGCCGAGTAGATTGCGTACTCATCGGAAGTTACTGCGTCCGTCGAAGGCGTTGGCGATTGTGCGCTCTGGATTCCGATCAAAGCGCAAAAGCAGAGAATAGTAAGAAATCTCATTCAAGCCTCCTTGACCCAGCAGATATCCTAATCCGTTAGACACCGCTTGCAGTCGATAGGAGCCGGCAGTCAGAGCCGATATATGATGAATGTCCGTTAGAGTGACGTTTTCCCGGATTTGTCTGAAGGAGTGTTCATGCGACTGGCTGCGGCTAGGACCGGAATTGTTTGTGGAATAATTTTTCTCTTATGCGGGGCAGCGGTTCGTTGCCAGGAAAATGCGCCGGTAAAACTGGAAGTGGATCTACGCGACGCGGTCAAGCGCGTGTATCACTCGAAAATGGATTTTCCCGTCAAGCCGGGGCCGCTGACTTTGGTGTACCCGAAATGGATTCCCGGCGAACACTCACCCACTGGTGCGATTGTGGACGCCACCGGCCTGCATTTTCGCGGCAATGGGAAAGAGATCGCGTGGCGCCGCGACGATGTGGATTTGTTTGCCATTCACTGTGAGATTCCCGCAGGCGTGACTTCGCTTGAAGCGACTCTCGATTATTTGCTGTCGACGGAATCGGGAACCGCTGGAACGCCTTCGGCCAGTGCACGGCTCGCGGTGCTTCCCTGGAACCTTGTCGTCTTGTATCCGGAAGGCGCGAACTCCGACGATGTGAAATTCGCGCCCAGCGTTCGCGTGCCGGAGGGATGGAAGTTCGCTACCGCGTTACAGACGTTGGCGGGAACCGCTCCTAAGGAAGGGTCAGCGCAATTTGAGACTGTTTCGCTGACCACGTTGATTGATTCTCCGTTACTGACCGGCGCGTTCTTTAAGACTTACGACCTGGCTCCCGGCCAAAAGATCGATCACCGCCTTAATGTCGCGGCGGACAGCAGCGCTGCGGCGGCCCTCTCAAACGAAGAGTTGCAGCATCTGCGGCAATTGATCGCGGAGTTGGACACGTTGTTCAACGGCGCGCGGCACTATCGCCATTACGATTTTCTATTGGCGCTTTCCGATCACTTGCAACCGAACGGATTGGAACATCACGAATCGAGCGACAATCGCGCTCCAGAGCGCATGTGGATGGACCCAGACGCGCTTGAAACTTTGGCGGACCTGCTGCCGCACGAATATTTTCATTCCTGGAACGGGAAATACCGGCGGCCGGCAGGACTCGCAACGCGCAATTATCAGGAACCGATGAGGGGCGATCTGCTGTGGGTGTACGAAGGACTTACGCAATATTACGGCACGATGCTGGCAGCACGCAGCGGATTGTGGACACCCGCAGAATTTCGCGAGACGCTGGCCGCGACCGCAGCCTATTTGAATGATCGTCCCGGCCGTACCTGGCGCGATCTGGAAGACACGGCAATTTCCGCGCAATTGCTTTACGAAGCGCGGTCTGGAGGATCGTCCTGGCGGCGATCCGCGGATTACTACGATGAAAGCACGCTGATCTGGCTGGAAGCGGACACGATCATTCGAAAAGAGTCCAAGGGACAAAAATCGCTGGACGATTTCTGCAAGAAATTTCATGGCGCGGATGCGGGCACAATCAAAGTCGTGCCGTACACGCTCAACGACGTGGTAGCAACCATGAACGCCATCGCGCCTTATGACTGGAAAAAGTTTTTCGAGGAGCGGATTCACTCGCACGGGCCGGGCGCGCCCCTGGGCGGTCTGGCGAACAGTGGCTGGAAGCTGACGTTCAGCGAAGCGATGAACGATCATCAACGCGCCGAAGAGGACTCCGAACATACCGTCGACGTATCTTTCTCGCTTGGTTTCAGCGTGCATGCTCCGGGCGGCGACGACGCAAATTCCGTGATTGACGTGATTCCCGGTTCACCCGCGGCGAATGCCGGCATTGCGCCGGGCATGCATCTGGTTGCTGTAAACGGGCGGCGCTGGTCGCCGGATATTTTGCGGGCAGCGATTCGCGCGGCCAAGAATTCCAGGGAGCCCCTTGAATTGCTCCTCGAGAACGACGACTACTTTCGGGTTTTTTCGCTGGATTATCACGGCGGCGAGCGTTATCCGCATCTGACGGCGGCCGGCGGCGCGGATGTGTTGAGCGAGATCGCCAAAAGACATGCGCCGGCAGTCGAGAAGTGAAAATCTGGCTCATGACGCCTGCAAGAAATGGTGCCGTTACGGCTGGGCAATCTGAAGGACCGCAGGAAATTTAAAACTCGCAAAATGTTGCATACTATTCGGGCTTAAGAACTCAACGGAGAACTGGCAATTTCCCCGCAATCGAGGAGAGCGAATGAGAACGACTGCGAATAGGTATGATGCGGCTTGCGGATTGTGGATCAGTCTGCTGCTGGCGAGTGCCGGAATGTCCGCAGCGCAGGACGCGGCGAAGCACGCCATCACCTTCGACGACCTGATCGCGATGCATCGCGTGGCCGAGGCGAAACTTTCGCCGGACGGCAAGTGGGTAGCCTACATTGTGGCCACTCCGGACATGGATGCCAACCGCAACGCCAGCAATTTGTGGATGGCACCAGTGGCGGGCGGCGATGCGATTCAATTGACCCGAACGGGCAAGGACTCTTCGCCAAATTGGTCGCCTGACGGGAAAACCATCGCTTTTCTCTCGGCGCGCAGCGGGGATTCGCAGGTGTATTTGCTTTCAATGGAAGGGGGCGAAGCGCATCCGCTGACAAGACTCTCGACCGGCGCGGACTTTGTGAAGTGGTCACCCGATGGCAAGACCATTGCGTTTACCTCGGGAGTTTACCCCGACTGCAAAGACGACGACTGCAACAAGAAGCGCAACGACGAAAAAGAAAAAAACAAAGTAAAAGCCCACGTCACGGAACATTTGCTGTACCGCCACTGGACGCACTGGAACGACGGGCAGCGCGCGCACCTGTTCGTGATGCCCTCCGACGGAAGCGGCGAAGCAAAAGATTTGACGCCCGGCGTGAACTACGATGTGCCGCCCGATCAACGCGGCGACGAGAATGACATCAATTTTTCTCCCGATTCGAAGGCGCTTTGTTTCACGGCAGTCACCGATAAAGTGGAAGCGATCAGCACTAACGGCGATCTGTTTGTTGTGCCGGTGGCAGGTGGCATCGAACCGAAGCGCATCACCACGCAGCCGGGATTCGATGGCAATCCCGTGTATTCGCCGGATGGAAAGTACATCGCCTATCACGCGCAACTCACGGCGGCATACGAAGCGGACAAGTGGCGCGTGATGCTTTACGACCGCGCGACCGGCAAGAGTGAAAATCTGAGCGAGGCATTCGACCGCAGCGCAACGAATCTGGCGTGGTCGCCGGATAGCAAAACAATTTATTTCCTGGCGGAAAACGAAACCCAGCAGCCGGTGTACGCGATGGCGGCAACGGTGGGAGCAACGCCCAAGAAAATTGTAAACGGATTTAATGCCGCGTTTGCTCTGAGCGAGGATGGAAAGACCTTACTACTCACGCGCACCAACCTGACGCTGCCATCGGAAATATTTGTATCGTCGAACGATGGGACAGGTTTAAAGCAAATCACGCACAGCAATGATGCAATCCTGGCGAAAGTCGAAATGAACGCGCCGGAGAACTTTTGGTTCGAAGGAGCCGAAGGTACTCGCGTGGAGGCGATGCTGATTCGCCCGCCGAATTTCGACGCCAGGAAAAAATATCCGTTGCTGGTGCTGCTGCATGGCGGTCCGCAGACCATGTGGTCCAACGCGTGGGGCTACCGCTGGAATGCGCAGGTATTTTCAGGCGCCGGCTACGTCACGCTGATGATCAACCGCCGTGGTTCCACCGGCTATGGACAGAAGTTCACCGACGAAATCACCAACGATTGGGGCGGAAAAGCATACGTGGATGTAATGAAAGGCGTTGATGTCTCGCTGGCAAAATT
Organism: uncultured Acidobacteriota bacterium; assembly: GCA_963732135.1. Classification (GTDB taxonomy): domain Bacteria; phylum Acidobacteriota; class Terriglobia; order Acidiferrales; family UBA7541; genus Acidiferrum. Next base: position 377,403 of record CAVSYC010000002.1, on the reverse strand, counting down.
TCCGTTCATCGACGGGAAGAAAATGGCTGCGGCGGGCGGCTCGTACGGCGGCTACATGGTGGACTGGATCGCCACGCATACCGACCGGTTCAAAGCGCTGGTGAGTCACGCAGGCGTGTACGACAAAGTTTCCATGTACGCGACAGAGGAATTGTGGTTCGAAGAGCACGATTTGCAGGGAACGCCTTGGTCGAATCCGGAGGCGTACCGCAAATGGGCGGCAGCAACTTACGCCGCTGCTCTCGGAAAATATAAAACGCCGACCCTGATCGTGGCGGGCGAACAGGATTTTCGCGTCCCCTACACGCAGTCTCTGGAATTCTTTAACACCCTGCAGCGCGAGGGCGTGCCTTCAAAACTTGTTGTATTCCCGGATGAGGGCCACTGGGTAATGAAGCCGCTGAATAGCCAATTCTGGTACAAAACATTCCTCGATTGGGTGGACAAGTACACCAAGTAATTCAATCAGCGGTGCGACCGATTTGGCTGGTTCATTACCATGGCGAGAGGACTGCGCTTCACTACAAAGTTTTCAGCGCCGCGCGTACAAATCTAAATAGGTAGTGCAGCAACACCGCGCACAAGACCAACAACGCCACAACGATGACGATGGTCGCCATGGGATGAGCGGTCGTGAACCACGTCAGCCACACTGCCAGCAAATCTTCACCAATACTCAACGCCCAATTGCTGAATGGCTCGGGCACGGTGTTCACAGCCGCGCGCGTGGACGCTTTTGTGCTGTGCGAAGTGAGCGCCACTCCACCAGCAAGCAACGCAGCTGCCCAACGCCACTCTGGCGGCGCGGACGCGGATGCACCGAAGGCAATCACCGCCGCTGCGGGTGGACGGATGAAAGTGTGAATCGTATCCCACACCGTGTCCACGAAAGGAATTTTGTCGGCCAGAAATTCGATGATGTAGAGCGCGATGGCAGCGCCCAGCACGATGGGATGAGCAACAATTGCCAGCGGCGCCGGTAGATGTATCACACCAAATCGCTGCAGAACCCCCAATGTAGCCACAGTGGCATAAAGATTCAGGCCGGACGAAAAACCGGCGCCCATGGCCAGTCCGAGTGTTTGCAGAGGGTTCACGATCCTCGATCATATCAAAATGCCGATGCCGACCGAGCGCATCGCTCAATCGGCATCAGCGTTCATTGCTTTCTGCAAGACCAGCTAACGATTATTTTTCTCCGTGCTGGTCACCCTGGCCATGTCCGTTGTCATGATCGAAATCGAACATGTCAAACAGATCGCCGATGGCCGGGCTGTTCTGCGGCACGTAGACGTTGTCTTTATGCGCAATGGGATTGGGGAAGTTGTCGCGGCTGCGATCCGTCAGTGGCTTGAGCTTCCAATTGCGCTCGATGAACTTCAAGATCGAGACGTGGTCGGTGTAAGTGTGGTTGATATGCCCACCCTTGGTGAAGGCTGACACAACGATCAGCGGAATGCGTGGGCCGTCGCCGAAAAAGTCCAGCGGCTGAATGTAGCCGGAATCGTAGTAACCGCCACCTTCATCGAAGGTGATGATAAACGCAGTCTCTGCCATCAGCTCGGGCTTGGCGCTCAGATGATCCATGATCTTCTTAACCATGCCTTCGAACAGGTCGAGTTTCGAAGATGCCGGATGTCCGTCCAGCAATCCGTCTGGCTTGACGAAAGACACCGCCGGCAAATCTTCGCTGTCAATGGCGGCAAAAAAATCGTTCGTATCCTTGATATGCGCCGCGCGCTGTGCGGGATTTCCCATGATCGCGGTGCCGTACGATTCGAAGTTGCAGATATTGCAATACGCCGCGCCAACCTGCACTCCAGGATTCGTGCTGGTCGGATCATGTTGCAAGGCCACAGCGGCCGCATAGGCTCCGCCGTAATAGGCCCAGGAAACATTTTTCTCGTTCAGGGCTTCGCCGATCGTTTTTACGTTTGTCGGTGGAACTGAACCGCCCTTTGCAATCCCCGCGGAGTCCACCGTGCCATCCGGCAGAAACCCCGGATTGTCATTGTTCACCATGTAGAAGTGGTTCGGTTGGCAGTTCGGATTTGGCTGGTACGGGAGTGATTCCAGATAATCCGTAACCGGCTTGATTCCAGGTTGCGTAACGTCGGCACACTTGGTGAAGTTGCCGTCAAAATTCAGATCCACGGTGTACACGTCGTCCGTTCCCGGCAGCGGATTCGGATTGGCGATGTGCGATGGAGGAACGGTCGGATGGCCTTGGCCGTCGCTCCAGAAAATAGCATCGCCGGTTCCGAGCATGACGTGGTTGGCGCCCGTTCCGCCCATCACCGACTGATGAAAATTGTCGCTCATGGAATATTGGTCGGCCAGCTGTGTAAGAACCGGGACATCTCCCGCCTGCACGTTATAGAACGCCATGGAGTTGCCGCCGCCGTTATCGTCAATCGCGCCGCCGCTCGCAGGATCCGGAATATTCGTGTAGTTGGTGATCACGAAGGGATAAAGATCGCTCAGGCAGCCCGAAGGGTTGCTCTTCGTCGCGTTCTTGATGTTGCAGTCCGACTGCTGCCACATCTCAAATAACCGGTGAGTCGTATCGCCGGTATAAGAATCGTAAGGAAGGATCTTCCCCTTCAGCGGAAACGGTCCGTTCGGCAACGCGTCGAAATTGTCAATGCGCGTATCCGGATCGGGCTGCACGAAAGTTTGCGTAAATTCCGTCGCCGCTCCCGTGGTGAGGAGATTCAGATCGGCCGTCTCTAGGGACGGCTCGACCAACGCCAAAATAGCTTCCGGAGTGCCCGGAGGAAGAGTGGTCTTTACGGGTGCGAAGTTCAACGTCGGCTGGGGCAGCAGCTGATACGGGGCTTTTTCGTTCGCATCCAGGCTGACGAAGTAATCGTTCTTGAATGGCGGAACCGCTTGGAACTGTGCAGCTTTCCCGAAATTGATGTCCGGCGTGCCATCAGACTTGATAATTCGTTTCGACAGCAAATTCGCAACGGAATCGTGGCTCTTCGGCACGTATGTTGCAAAAACGTGATCGAAGGTCCGATTCTCGCCGATCAAAACGATGACGTGTTTGATGGGGGTTTTGGTTTGAACTTCGTCCTTACCGTGATCGTGGGCCTGCAACGAAACAGCTAGCGGGCCCCCGAGGCTAAATTGAAAAGCCACGAGCGCAATACAACCCGTGCGTAAATATTGCAACGATTTGGACACAACATTTTTGAGCGACATTCAGACTCCCTCTCGATTCGGCTTGCGCCGGTAAGCGAACTGCAACGCCAGAATGGACACGAATTGTTAAAGAGAGATTGGTGCGGGGTAAACGAGGCAAGCTATTTCTGTCAAAAATATGTTTGAATACTGTCTCGTATTTGCTCCGCGCGATTTGTAGTAGACGTGCCGAGAGGCCAATCACAAGAAAATCGTGCAACATCGCGGCGATTCGGACAGGGTTACCGAATCAGTTTTATTTGACAGTTTCGCCCAGAATTCGTAACCTCACTCAAACTCTGGGGTATAGATGACAACAACTTATCGCCTTTTCTGTTGGCTAGCGGCGGTGTGCCTGCTTTCTGCGTCAGCGACCGCGCAAACTCCATCTGCCACTGACATCGTTGCCAACAAGAACCGCACGCCAGCGGGAAAACTAGACAAGGGCGTGCTTAACATACAACTCGAGTTGCGCGAAGGCGCATGGCATCCCGAGGCCGACGATGGCCCGCAGCTTTTCGTGCAAGCGTTCGGCGAAGCCGGCCGAGCGGCGCAGATTCCCGGACCGCTGTTGCGTATGACGGAAGGCACCAGAGTCCACGTCACCGTCGCGAACAAGCTGAAGATAAAAGGCACAGTGTACGGACTAAACGCGCGACCCGGTAACGACACCACCGGCGTTGCAATTCCCGCGGGCGAGACCCGCGACTTCACCTTTGCCGCAGGCGCGCCGGGCACTTACTACTATTGGGCACGCACCACCGAGCCTACGAAATTCGCTGGATTTACTGTCGTGCAGCCGATGTGGGCCGATGCACATCTGAACGGGGCGTTCATTGTTGACCCGGCCGGCCCCGCCGCCGCTGCGGATCGCATCTTCGTCATCAATGAAATGTTCGTGGCTCCTGATGTAGTTCAGACGGGCTTCGAAGTCGTCACCATCAACGGAAAGTCGTACCCGTACACCGAACCGCTCGAATATACGGCGGGCGAAAACATTCGCTGGCGCGTGATCAACCCGACTATGTCGGAGCACCCTATGCATCTGCATGGCGCATTCTATAAAGTGCTGAGCCTGGGAACTTTTCAGACCGACACGGCTTATGCAGGCGGCGATCGGCAATCGGTCGTGACACAAGACCTTCAACCGGCGGGCACCATGATGCTGGAGTGGACTCCCGAACACGCCGGACGCTGGCTATACCATTGCCATTTCCACTTGCATGTCTCCTCCGACGGCCGCGTTCCGGTTCTCAAGTGGGTCGGGACCAAGCTGTACGATGAAGAACCGCAAGCAGCGAGCTCCGCGCCGGCCCATCAACCGCAACGAGCAATGAGCGGAATGGCAATGAGCGGAATGAACGGCATGAGCGGCGGCATGAACGACATGTCCGGCTTAGTGCTCGCCATCAATGTGAAAGCTCCGCCATCCACTCGCCCAGTTTCTCCGGCTGCCGCCGCCCGCAAAATCGATCTGGTGATCGAGCCTAACGCCGCCAACGGGAAGTCGCGCACATTCTCCTGCTCGGTGCGCGAGGCAAAAAAGATCGTGGCCGCGCGGGACAAATCCGCAGGTCCGCCCATTATATTGACGCGCGGAGAACTGACAGAAATCACCGTGGTGAACCACCTGGACGTGCCTACCGTCATCCACTGGCACGGAATCGAACTCGACAGTTACTACGATGGAGTGGTGGGCGGCGGAGACGGCAATCAGGTGACGCCCGCGATCAAGCCAGGCGCGAGTTTCGTCGCCCGCTTCACGCCCAATCGCGCAGGCACGTTCATTTATCACACCCACGCGGCCGATCCCAAGCAAATGTCAGGAGGCGTTTACGGCGGCTTGATTGTGCTTGAGCCAGGCGAATCATTTGACGCGGAGCACGACCGGCTGCTGGTCATCGGCACCCGCGACGTTTCCTTCTTCGCGACGCAAATTACCGTGAACGGGTCCCAAGAACTCAGCCCGATGCTTTTCAGCCGCGATACTCCATATCGCTTGCGCGTCATCAACATCGCGCTCAATCTCGCCGCGAACGTTCGGCTCGGCAGTGAACAGCATCTCGCGAAATGGCGCGCGGTTGCCAAGGATGGGGCTACGGTTCCTGCGCGGTTGGCGGTTCCCAGCGACGCCCGGCTGCACATCGCCTCCGGCGAAACCTACGATTTTGAATTCCGCTCTGACCTGCCCGGAGAGATTCCGCTGCGGTTTGAAAACATGCTCAACGGAGCGAACGTGTCCAGCAAGATCGTTGTGCAATAAGAGCGAAGCCCTCACACAAACTACTGGCTGCAAAAAACGCCGCAAGCTTAGTACATCGAATCCACGGTAGCTGTAGGCAATAGGACGGATTGCCGTGTGTTAAGAAGTGGCGACCCCGGTCGGACTTGAACCGACAACATCCAGCTTAGAAGGCTGGCGCTCTATCCGGTTGAGCTACGGGGTCTAAATCCGATTTTACCAAACTTGTTGGCAGCTACCCGAAAATTTGACGATCTAGCTTCTTCACAGAATGCCACGGCCAGAATGGCAAAGCTCTTCAGCTCTTCGCTAAGAAAATGAAAGCGGGGCATTCCGGCCCGCCGCCATTCCAAAAAATGGAATCCATGGCCATTGCGCTTTCGCGCGGGCGATGTGTCTTGAAAAAGGTGTGTCCGAGGGCCAGGCACGGGCATCCAATCAGCTACCGACACTAAGCAGGAGGTAAAAGCGAGAAATGCGCGTCGGTTCTGTGAAAATGAGCACGGTGTTTGGCCTCGGAAAGCCGGTTTGGCTAAGCCTGGCAGTACTGCTTTGCAGCCTTCCGGGCTGGTCTCAGGAGCTTCTGGGCGGCCAGTCAACAAAAAACGCCTTCGCTGCACCACAAGCAACAATGGCTTCCGGTGGACAGCAAATCGCTGGGCAGCGAGTGGGAAGCATCAGCGGCAAAATCGTTGATCAATCCGGTGCCGACGTTGCGGGAGCCGTAGTGAAGCTCTCACGCGAAGGGCAACCTTTAAACCTGGAGGTAATCTCGAGCGCGGACGGCCTATTCGCCTTCTCTGATCTCGCCCCGGGCCCCTTCCATCTCACTATTTCATCGCCCGGTCTTGCGTTGCAGGAGTTGTCCGGGACTCTGCAATCGGGACAGGCCCACGTCACTCCGCTGATTAGGTTGGTCATCCCCACCCAAGTGACAGAAGTGCACGTTGGCGTTGAGCCCACACCGCAAGAGCTGGCGGATGTGCAAATCAAGGAAGAAGAAAAGCAGCGGGTCTTCGGCGTAATCCCGAATTACTATGTCACCTATGAACCAAATGCCGCTCCTATCACCACAAAGCACAAGTTTGGGCTGGCGTGGAAATCGGCCAGCGATCCGGTCACGCTTGCCGGAGTTGGGGTCCTTGCGGGAATTGGGCAGGCCGGAGATCGTTGGGGCGGGTACGGGCAGGGAGCGCAAGGATACGCAAAGCGCTACGGCGCCAGTTACGCCAATGTTTTTGCCTCAACCTTTATCGGAGGTGCGGTAATGCCTTCGATTCTCAAGCAGGATCCACGCTACTTCTACAAAGGAACCGGCAGCAAGCGATCCAGGTTTCTCTATGCCGCGGCCAGCTCGTTTATCTGCAAAGGGGACAATGGACGCTGGCAGCCGAACTACTCGAATGTCATTGGAAGCTTCGCCGGTGCCGGATTGCAGGCTGCCTACCTTCCTGCAAACGATCGTCGCGGATCCGGGTTCATCGTCTCGTCCGCGTTCATCAGACTTGGTGAGACGTCTCTCGCCGGTGTCCTGCAGGAGTTCGTTTTTTCGAAATTGACGAAACGCCCCAGGCGCGCGGCATCGCAGCCCTGACTGGGCGATTCTGCCGGAATCACTGGGAGACCTTCGGCTCCCTCCCTTATGCCGTGCGCTGAGCTATGGCGCCTGCTCTATTTTTCCGCCGGCGTGATCACAATATTCCGAAACTGTACGTGCCCTTTTTCGCTCCCCTGCAGGTAAATCGGCCCTGGCAGACCTTCGTGGCTGTCCAACGCGCCTCCCGTGATCCCGGGAATTTCCTTGTTATCAATCACCGTCTGCCCGTTCTGCACCAACGTCACACGCCTTCCAATCAACGTAATGTCGTAGGTTTGCCAAACGCCTGATTTACGCGGCAACTCCGGAGTGGGAACGATGAATCCATACACGCTGGCGGTATGGTGTACATTGCTTTCGTCGGCAGAATCCGTTTCGATCTGCACTTCATAGCGTCCACGCAAATAAATGCCGCTGTTCGAAGTCGGTCCACAATTGAACTCTGCGTGCAACTTAAAATCTTCAAATTTCTTGTCGTTGACCAATTCCGGTCCTTCTCCCGGAGTAATCAGCAGTCCGTTTTCCACTTTCCATTCGGTTTTCCCGGGCCCGCTCGTTTTCCATCCGGATAAATCTTTCCCGTTAAACAGCGCGACTGGCTTGCCCCATTTCGGGGGCGATTTTCTTTCCAGCGATGGTGCCCGCTCGCCCGTCCATTCCCAGGTTGCGCCGTTCGTGCCGTTCACTTTTCCCGACAGCGTCTTTCCGGTCAGCGAACCTTCGAAAACCATGTCCACGGGCAAATTTTCCTCCTCTTTGGGCGAAACAAACGTCAGTTTACCGTTCGACAATTCCGCCTTCGGTAACGGCCGCGCGTTTCCCCACCGGCCTACAAATTCCGCTTTCAATTGCCCGCCGTCTTCGCGTAACTCCAGCCACGAAGGATATTCGCGATCCGGCGCTCGCAGCGTCAAATCCCAGCGTCCCAGATACGCTTTGGCGGATTCCGCCGCATGCACCGAACTTTCCATCTTCCATTTTCCCGCGGACAAATATGCACCCGCGCACACCAACAAAATTCCCAGCACCAGCAGTGAAACAATTCTGTAAGGTTTCATTGTTAACCGACCTTTTTCCCTTCGAAGTGCAAAACCGTACGCTTCCGCGCGTGATTGTACTCGCTTCCGGTTCTTCCGCCAATTGCAGAGACGGGCCTACGCTTCGAAAAAAACAGTTTCCCGTTCTCCCTGCAAATAAATATCCCACGAAAACTCAAGCGCGCTTCCGTCAACAGGCTCGGCCAGCAAAGTTCTGCGCCGCTCCGGCGGTACGAGCTTCAGCACTACGTCCTCGTCATTCGCGGCGTCCTCGGAAAAATAAATTCTCGCCAATAAATGCCGCAACAGCCCGCGCATCAGCAACACCACAGCAAGATGCGGCGCATGCACCATTCCATCCTCGTCACGCCGCGCCGAAGGCTTTATCGTGCTGAATTGGAATTCGCCACGCTCGTTCGTGGCAATCCTCCCGAACCCATCCGGAATTTTTTTCCTCCGCACATCCGCGTCCGGACCGCAGCCGCCACCCGCCGCTTCACTGGCTTGCCAAATCTCCAACACCGCATCCGGCACCGGCTTGCCGTCGCCATCAAAAACTCGCCCTCGAATCACCACGCGCTGCCCCTCGGCGGATTCGCACTCAATCCTTTCCCGGCACAACGCGGAAAGCCCAATCGAAAAAAATGGCCCAACCGTTTGCGAAGACGTCGGCACGTAACTCATTTCACTTTTCCATGGGTGTGGCGTCGCGTCCACGCAACACAATGTCAAACCGATACCCCAGCGCAAATTCAGGCGTCGCCGTCGCTAAGTCAAAAGACGAAATCAATCGCTGCTTCGCTTTTTCGTCGGAAACGCAATTATAAATAGGATCAAGCGCCAGCAGCGGATCGCCCGGAAAATACATCTGCGTTACCAGTCTGCTCAACAACCCATCGCCAAAAATCGAAAAGTGAATGTGCGCAGGCCGCCACGCGTTGGCATGATTTCCCCACGGATACGCGCCAGGCTTGATAGAAAGAAAGCGGTAGCGCCCATCCGCATCGGTCAACGCGCGCCCACACCCGCTGAAGTTCGGATCAATCGGGGCGTTGTGCTGATCCATTTTGTGCAAATAACGTCCCGCAGCATTCGCCTGCCACACTTCAATCAGCGCTCCGTGCACCGGCCTGCCACCTTCGTCCAGCAATTTGCCGCTCACCGCAATTCTTTCTCCAAGCGGCGCGCCTGCGTGTTTCGCGGTCAAGTCGCAATCCGTCGCACCAACACAATCCTGCCCAAATACCGGCCCTGTTCTCTCCGAAAGCGAATGTGGCAGCAAGACCAGCGGCCGCGTCGGCGCCCGCTTCACCGACGAACGATACTCAGGATGCAGATATTCCGGCTGCGTCCCCGTTTGCCATTTCTCAAAAACCGGCAACTTCCCCATTCGCGATCTCCGAATCCCCAGCATTCACCCGCAAAAGTCGCCATCCTTAATTCATTACATCATTACTTCATTGCTTCATTCTCTCAATCCCCGCCGCCTCCGCCGTAACATCCGTATACTTCAACCCCGCGCCAGTATTGAACAACACCACCCGATCCTCCGCTCGCAAAAATCCCGTCTTCAACAAATGATCATACGCCGCAGTAGCCGCCGCTCCCTCCGGCGAGAGAAAAATTCCCTCATTTTTCGCCCAATCCTTCAACGATTCCAGGATCACTTCATCCGAAAACGCCAGCGCCACCCCGCCCGACTCTTTCAATATCTCCAGCATAATGTAATCGCCATACGGTTTCGGCACGCGAAGCCCCGAAGCAAACGTCGCCGCGTTCTCCCACATCTTGCTTGCGTTCGCGTGCTCTTCAAACGCCCGCACCATCGGCGCGCATCCCGCCGACTGCACCGCAATCATCTTCGGCCGTTTTCCCGGCGCGACCCAGCCCAACTCTTCCAGCTCCGCAAACGCTTTCCACATTCCAATCAATCCCACTCCTCCGCCCGTCGGATAAAACACCGCCGCCGGATACTCCCATCCGAGCTGTTCCACCAGCTCGTATCCCATCGTTTTTTTTCCTTCGATTCGAAACGGCTCCTTCAAAGTGGAAATATCGAACCAGCCTTCTTTTTCTTTTCGCTGTGCCACCATCCGCCCGCAATCTGAAATCAATCCATCCACCAGCGTCACGTTCGCGCCATACATTTTCGCTTCCACGTAATTGGCGAACGGCACATCCTTCGGCATAAAAATATGCGCTTCGATTTCCGCCGCCGCCGCATACGCCGCAAGAGCCCCCGCCGCGTTTCCCGCCGAAGGCACCGCCAGTTTTTTCAACCCATAGTGCTTCGCCATCGTCACCGCCAGCGCCAGTCCGCGCGCCTTAAAACTCCCGGTAGGATTCGCTCCCTCTTCCTTCATAAAAACATTTTTGTAGCGCTGGCTTCGAATCACCGGCGTCCAACCTTCGCCCAAAGTCACCGGCTCCACCTCCGGCATCACCGATCGATACCTCCACATCCCAGCCGAAGTCCCTGGGACCGATCCCGGGAGCGCCGATCTCCCGATCGGCGTTGTGTCCAAACTCCGCCCTCGCGCCTCCGCAGCCAGCGAAATCTGCGCGCGCCCAGCCTCTCCTCGCATCGGCCGCAAGTCATACCGCACATAAAACGCTCCCGCACACTTCGCGCAAACCGTCTGCGGCTGCGCCGCAGACGCCGTTGCCCCGCACCGCGAGCACTCCAACTGTTTTATTTTTGGCATACTCAAAGTGTAGCAGTGGCGGCATTGTCCCGAAACATCGGGACGCCGCTGCTCTTTTTTTAGAGTGCGGCGGCTTGACGCCGCTTTGCCTTAAGGTTCTCCCGCCGCTACCACACTCTCCTTGGCACGCCGCCCACCTTTCTCAGCTATGATGTCCGTTCTCATCCGACGCTTCACGAGGCTCCCGCTTGCCAAAAGAATATCCACGATCATTCAAAATCCTTCTCACCGCCGGGCTTCTTCTCTTCGCCGCAGGCAGCCTCCTTCTCATTCCCCTCCCCGCCCACAAATCCCTCATCGCAGTCCGCTGCTTCGGCCTTGTGCTCTTGGCCATCGCCGGTCTCCGCAATCGCTCCCTCACTTTCTGGATCTTCCTCGCCATGCTCGCAGGCCTCGAACTCGGCCTCGACGCACCCTCCTTCGCCTCGCAACTCAAATTTCTCAGCGACATTTTTCTGCGCCTGATCAAAGTCATCGTAGCCCCGCTCATCCTCGGCACACTCATCACCGGCATCGCCGGTCACGGCGATCTCCGCAAAGTCGGCCGCATCGGCTGGAAAAGCCTCGTCTACTTCGAAGTCGTTACCACCATCGCGCTCTTCCTCGGCGTCGCCGCCATCAATCTAACCAAAGCCGGCGAAGGCCTGGTCATTTCCGCAAACGCAGCCGCCGCGCCAACCGCGCCAAACCCAACTCCACTCCGCTGGACCGATTTCATCCTGCACATTTTTCCGGAAAATATCGTCCAGTCCGTCGCCGACAATCAAATTCTTCAGGTAGCCGTCTTCGCCATCCTCTTCGCCATCGCCCTCACCCGCGTTCCCGAAGCGCAACAAAAACCCATCCTCCACTTTGCCGAATCCCTCACTCAAGTCATGTTCCGCTTCACCAACATCGTCATGTACTTCGCTCCCATCGGCGTCGGCGCCGCCATGGCTTACACCGTCGGCCACATGGGCATCGCAGTCCTTCTGCCACTCGGAAAGCTCCTCTTCACCGCGTACGGCGCGCTAATCACATTTCTTGTTTTTGTTTTGCTGCCAATCGCAATCCTCGCGCGCATTCCGCTCCAACGTTTCCTCGCCGCCGTAGCCGAACCCGCCACCATCGCTTTCGCTACCAGCACCTCCGAAGCCGCTCTCCCCCGCGCTATGGAGTGCATGGAATCGTTCGGCGTCCCGCGCCGCATCGTCGCCTTCGTAATTCCCGCTGGCTACAGCTTCAATCTCGACGGCTCCACTCTTTACCTGGCGCTCGCCTCCATCTTCGTAGCGCAAGCTGCAGGCATTCACATGTCCTGGCCGCAGCAACTCCTGATGGTTCTCACGCTGATGCTCACCAGCAAAGGCATCGCCGGCGTACCGCGCGCCACTCTCCTGGTACTTCTCGCTTCTGCCGCCAGTTTCCGCCTCCCCAGTGAACCCATCTTCGTCATCCTCGGCGTCGACGCCCTGATCGACATGGCCCGCACCTCCCTCAATGTCACCGGCAACTGCCTCGCAAGCGCCGTAATCGCCCGCTGGGAAAACGAATTGACCGTGCCAATCCCTGATTGAACTGTGCTTTGCCCTTACTTTTTCTTTTGACTTCTCTGTTTGTAGCCGCGGGTTTATCCCGCGGTCCGGGCTTTTCGGATCTTGTAGCGGCCGCCTGTCGCCTGCCCCGACCTTGTCGGGGAGGCGGGCGCTTTGGAGTGCGGCAGCGCAGCTGCCGCTTTTCCTCCCTGGCTAAACATCAAAAAGCTCTCCGCGCCCTTTGTACCCTCTGCGTTAAAAAATCACCTACAGAAACACCACGCCCCATGCCTTCGTAGCTGCGATTCTATTTTCTGAGGAAATTACGCCAACTCAATCGTCACTATAAGCAAACGGTCCACTAAGCACGGCCGCATCGCCTATCACCACGCCCTCGCGATGCTCCATGTTCACTTCGTCGCGACGCGCCAGCATCACCTTCTCGCTGTGATTCCGACGCGCCCGCACCACCAGCCGCGTCAATTCAAATCCGCCGTACAGAATATTTCCGCGAATCAAATCGCTCCGAAAACTCAAAATCTGCATTCGCAAATATCGCGCGAATTTCGATCGCGGCCGCGACTGCACCGCAGGCACGTCGCTCGCCAGCGCAAACACCGGATTCTTGCAGTCCTTCAATTCCACCACCGCCAGCGAACCGTCCGTCCGCATCGGATCGCCCGTTGCATTCATCGCGGAATGTGCCATCTTCGGGCGCTCCACGTAGTACACCGCCGCCACGCATCCCGCCAGCCGCAAATCCCGCACCAGAATCGCCCGCCCGTCATCCATTTGCGCATCAATATGATGAATAAATTTGTGTTGCCGCACGGAAAGCGCCGCTCCGGTCTCCCGCATCATCGCGCCGAGCCACACTGTTTGCCCCTCAACCACATCGTTTCGCGCCCACACCCGCAGGTGTTCGCGTTTGGCGTAGCTGTCCAGTCCTTTTTCCCACGTTGCATTCACTTTTCGTCCATCAACCAACTGTGTCGAAATCGGTTCATTCGGATAATTCTTGAACGACAGGAACGCATGCATCTGCCGCAACACCGATCGCGTGGACAGCCGGTCGCCGTTTGTCCATCCAGCCGCGCGAAACGCCGCGTCCATCTGGCTCGCGCTTCCCAGCAGCGCCACGTTCACAATATCCGCGTCCTGCCCATACCGGGTCGTTGTCCTCACTGGCAATTCCGGCGTGGTAATTTCCAGCACTGCCTTTTCAATCTCGTTGGGACGATCGTTCTCCGGCTCGATCTTCGCGTTCTCAGGCAGTTCGATCCCATCCGCCAGCTCCAGTTTCAAATCGCTTCCTCGCGGCAGATAAATTTCCGGTTCAGGAAACGTCGGAAAGGCCGTACGGTACGCCAACAGCGTTAAATCGCTATAGGGATTCCACGTTGGCAGGTGCTTCAGCCGGTTGGTGATTCTGCCCTGTGGCGTGTCGGTTGCATTCACGCCGTGAATAATTCCGTCTTTCACTTTTTCCCGCGCGTTGTCGATTTCCACAAGTCGCGCCGAAATAGCAATCTCATTTCCGTCGTTCAACTGCAAACTGCGAAACTCCACGTGCATCGAGGCCGTCTCATGCACCAACCCCATGCCCACTCTCGTGACTCTTACAACCTCGCCTGCCGCTATCGTTCCGGCCGCGATTTCCTCCGCTCCATCGCAACTCGGCGATTCGATCACCATCGCATGAATCTTGTCGCCCGCTTTTCCGCTGTACGAAGACAGCGGTTCCAGCAGCCGCACCCACAACCTATCTCCAGCTTTCAAGGAATTGCATTGCGCGAACATCGCGGAACAACTGCCAAGCAGAAAAAATGCCATCAGAGCCAGCGCGCGCGGATACTTCATCCACTCATGCCGTTGCCGCTGCTCAGGGCTCAGGGAACGCTCCACATTTTCTCCTGCTTAATTTTATAGTTGGATGCATCCCTCCCCGGTTGCAGTTTTCCAGCGCAGAACTGTACTAAAGTCCAGTCCCGTTACCTGTCCCTCCTCTTATTGGTTGTTGATTCCTATAGTGGCCGGTCTTTAGACCGGTGCATTTCTCTTTTCTCCACGCTCCTCTGGGTTCTCTGCGTCTCTGCGTTATCTTTTCTCTCCCTTCCTCTCTCCCCGTTTGAGCGAATCGAGCAATCGTTCCCCATCTTCCGCTCGCTTGCACTTTTGCGCGAAAATCGCGATGCTTATTCCAGTCGCAGCAACTCTCGCTTTCGGCTCAAGAGGACTGTGCTCCAGCCTTTCATCACGCGTCTCCGTCTTCCCGTCCTTTTCACTTTTGCGATTTTGCTTTTCGCCGCGGCAGCCGCTTTCTGCGACGACATCAACAAAATTTCGCCGACCGCCTACGTCACCGATCTCGCCGGAGTCATTCCGCAATCTTCCAGGCAACGCCTTGAGGCGCTGTGCACAGAGCTAGAACAGAAAACCGGCGCGCAGATGGCCATCGTCACCGTAAAATCTCTCGACGACCGCCCGGTGGAAGATTACGCTGTGGATCTCTTCAAACATCTCGGCGTCGGCTCCAAAAAGGAAAGTTCCGGCGTTCTGCTTTTTCTCGCACCGAACGACCGAAAATATAGAATCGAAGTCGGTTACGGTATCGAGCCAATTATCAACGACGCACGCGCCGGCGATGCCGGCCGCGACATGGTTCCCTTCCTCCGGCAAAATGATTACGGCTCCGCGGTCGAAGTCGCCGCGTGGCAGCTGGCAAAGTTTATTGCCGACGACAAAGGCGTCACACTCTCCGGCCAGCCGCCCGCTCGCCGCGTCGCAACCACAACTCACCACGGTTCCCCGATTAATCCGTTTGTCCTTCTCATAATTTTTTTCGTAATATTCAGAATTTTCGGTTCTTTACTCTCCAGCGCCTCCGGGGGCCGCGGCGGCGGAATGAGCGGGTGCTGGTGGATCCTTCCGTTTCTGATGAGTGGAGGCGGTGGCCGGGGCGGTGGTGGGGGCAGCAGTTGGGGTGGCGGAGGATTTGGTGGAGGGGGTGGTGGGGGCGGAGGGTTCGGCGGATTTGGTGGAGGATCGAGCGGTGGAGGCGGCGCTTCCGGCAGTTGGTGAAATGTTGCACAGCGGTTTTACGTAGATAGATGTTGAGCTGATGAGGATGGCATGCTGGCACGCGAAGAAAAACTGACCGAAGTCGTACGCAGGCTGCAGGAAGCCGCGGGAGAAAATCTGCAGTCGGTGGTGTTGTACGGATCGGCGGCACGCGGCGATTTTCACTCTCACAAATCGGATTTGAATCTTTTGTGCGTTTTGAAATCGGCAAAAGCGGCGGAACTTTCCCGCATCGCATCCGTGGTCCGCTGGTGGAGCGGGCAATTGCGCGAACCGGCTCCGCGCATTTTCACGCGGGAAGAATTGCTGCACTCCGCCGATGTTTTCGCTATCGAGTTGCTGGACATTGGCGAAGCGCATCGCGTGCTCTTCGGCGACGATCCGGTAGCAGGCATCGAAGTCCCAATGAATTTGCATCGCGCGCAAGTGGAGCACGAGTTGCGCACCGCTTTGCAGAAACTTCGTGACCATTTTCTGCGCGCTTCCGACAATGAGGAGCAGTTGCGCGAAATTTACGGAAAATCCATCTCCAGCATTACCGTTCTGCTTCGCCATGTTCTGATTGCGCTCGGCGAAGATTCTCCTTCGGATAAGAGCGCGGTCTACCGGCGCATCGAAGAATTGACTGGCGCGGAGGCTTCTGTTTTTGAGCTGGGCCGCGCGCTGCGCGACAACCACGCGCACTCCGAAATTATGCGCGCCTACGGCAAGTATCTTGAAGCCGTCGAATTTGTGATTCACGCGCTGGATGCTCTGGTTCCCAAACAGGAATGGCAACGCGTCAAAAAACAAAAGTTCTGATGCGCAAGTTCACGGTTTCCCTGAGTTGAAGAGAAAAATGCGAAAGATTTAAAAGGAGAAGGTTCATGAAAATCGGTTTAGTCATCTTAGCTATTTTGCTGATCCTGGCTCTCATTCTGGGCAGTTCTTTCGTCGGCCGGCGCAACCAAATGGCCGTGAAGCGCGAAGCCGTCAATGCCGCATGGGCGCAAGTGGACGTGGTGCTGCAACGACGGGCTGATTTGATTCCCAACCTGGTGCAAACTGTGAAAGGTTTTGCCGTGCACGAAGAACAGGTGTTCAGCGAAATCGCGCAAGCGCGTTCTGCTTTGATCGGAGCGAGAACTCCCGCCGATAAAATCGCCGCGAATGGAACGCTCGATTCCGCGTTGAGCCGTTTGCTGGTGATCACGGAAAATTATCCGCAACTCAAGTCCAACGAAAATTTTCTGCGCTTGCAGGACGAACTTGCCGGCACGGAAAACCGCATCGCGGTAGAACGCCGGCGGTACAATGAAGTGGTGCAAGACTTCAATACGTTCATCGCCACTTTTCCCAACAGCCTGGTCGCCAGCATGAGCGGTTTCACTCGAAACGACGCCTATTTCAAAACCGACGAAGGCGCGCGTACGGCCCCCAAAGTAAATTTCGATTTCCAGAAGTCGGCGCCAGCTCCTTCGACTGCGGCTCCGGCACCAGCCAAACCGTAAACGAAAGAGGCCCGCCGTCGGAAGGCGGCCTCTACAAAGTCATTTGCCGACGGACGCCTCCTTTCCCAGGAATTCGCTGAGGAGCATGTGGAAGTGGTGGACGCCGTTTTCGCGTTTGACGGAGTAGCGGCCGCGGTCGTAGGTGGAGGAACGGAGACCTCGCTGGACGTTTTCGCAGAGAGTGATGTCTTCCTGCTGGACTTCATCACTAAATGCGATTGCCTTTTCAATCCGTTCTTTCGTTTTGGGTTGATGCACATCGTGGAAAAACCACTCGAAGATTGTGAGTGTTTTTTCGGTTGAGAGTGGAACGATTATGTTGGTGGAGATATTGTCGGGATAAATGTTGAGCATCAAGTTGGGAAAAACCCAGAAATAGAGCGCTTGCTGCAGTCCCGTGCCGGGCGCGTAAATTCGGTCTGAAGGGTTGCTCGGCGTCACCTTCGCAGCGCCGGCGTCTTCTGTCTTCATGGCGCGAATGGGAGCGAACTGCTGCGAATAGTAGCGGAACGTATCAGTGCGATAGTGCGCGTAATCGATTTCGCGCATCAGGCCGGGATGCGCGATGGGAATGTGGTAGCCCTCGAGATAGTTGTCAACGTAAACCTTCCAATTGCAATTGATGATGTAATCGCGGCGTTCGGCGGACTGCAATCCGGCAAACTGAAAGTCGCGCGCCTGCTCTGGAATTTCTCCAAGGTAAGTCGCAAGTGGTTCTGCGTGCTGATCGAAATTGACGAAAATAAATTTTTCCCAGGTTTCGAGACGCACCGGAAACATACCCATGGTGCTGCGATCGAACAATTCCACGCCTTCAACGTCGGGCGTGCCGATCAGGCGGCCGTCCAGCGTATAAGTCCAGCCGTGATACTGGCAGCGCATGACATTTTTGCAGCCGCTGCCGAGAGCGATGGGTCCAGCGCGGTGACGGCATACGTTGCTGAAAGCGCGGAGAGTTCCCTGTTTATCGCGGACGACCAAGAGTGGTTCCCCGGCGACGTCAGCGGTGAAATAAGTTTCCGGATCGGAAATGGTTTTCTTGACGGTATTCGCGCCCTCGCAGGACACTTCACCGCAAGGATGATCGAGCGTTCCGACAAGCTGCCAGGTGCGGCGAACAATTTTGTCGCGCTCGATTTCGAGAATTGCCGGATCGGTGTAAAAGCGCGACGCGAGAGTGTGCGCGCACTCGATCTGTTCGTTGACGTCGAGATGAAGAGGATTGGAGGTCATGGGAGAGAGTTTCGCACAAAGAAGAGGTAAAGAAGTGAGGACGTAATGAAGTAAGGAGAAGCGGAAAAGGAACTATAGTTCCTATTTTGTGGCGAGGTCGAGGGTATCCCCCCGGCGTTTTGGCAAAGAGTGCGCGAGTGGTTGATGGGAAAGGAGATGGACATTCACTCTTTTGTGAAGAGTGAAAAGAGTGTGTAAGTTGCTGAAAAGAAAGGGGCGAAAAAATCGGATTTCTGCGGAATGAATTGAAAGAGCGAACTGAATTTAGACGCCGACGACCGCAAGACATTGCGTGAAGTCGCGCGCCTCCGCGACAAGGCCAGGGCCGGCAGAAGAAGGCTGCTAAGAGCTGCGTAACGAATAAGGACAGATCGTGCTGCCATGCGGAGAAAGAAAAAGTGGCGGCGCGGCGCATCGGGATAAACGTTGCGGCCGCGATACAAAGTGAGTAGCGCGCGAACCTGGTGCGTCATGCAAATTCCCTCGGCGACGCAACGCACCCGCTCGTTACGCAATCTCAGATTAACTTCAGAAAGACGTAGCGTCAATTGTACTGAGGGACAGTTGATGGGACAGTTTTTGAGCTGTCCGCGGGCGGAGCAAATCCCGTTGCCGGATAACTATCTGTCGAAAATTCACTCGCGATGCGTTTTGGTTTCGCACAACCGCGTTTCTCTCCAGCAAAGAGGCGCGACGATTTAGATTTGCCGCTAACCATGAAACGGAAATTTGTCAGACTTTTTTTCGGACTGCAGATGACAAAACGTTTACATGCGATTCTGTAACGCGCTGTAGCGAACATCACATCCAACGTTTTGTGAAACGTTTTGACGATGATTGTTTTAGACGCGTTGCTAAAGCCCTCTTCTTACAACAAAACCCGTAAGCGCGGCATTAACCCCAGTAACCGGCAAAACGTTCACCAAGGAGAGAGATGATGAAAAGAATCTATGTGAGGATTGTCGCGACGATTGCTGGTTTCCCTCAGATTGCCCGAGCGGGCACTCATTATTAATTCCTGCTAAACGGCTGAAAAGCAATCAGATTGAAGACAAGCGGCGGAACGAGTCGCTTTAACTCCGCACACCGATACAGCTGATAGTTCAACACCTGTGACTGGATTCGTCTGAATTCATCAGGGCCGGGTGTGTGTGTGCGTTTTCCCTCTCGCAAAAACCAATCGGCAAGTCGTTTCAACTTCGAGCAGTAATTCCTCAACTCCAGCCCACTTGAGATGTACCGCAGTAGACGTGTGCGTGATTGCACGAAATTCAAGGAGACAATAAAGATGGTCGGAAAAATTCTTGAAGTGTCGCCGGCAAGGACGGCACTCATCAGTATTCTCTTGTTCGTTTCGTTTGCTGCGGGGCTGAGCACCCAAGGCCAATCGCCTGACCCTCAATCTGGGCAGTGGCGAATAGCCGGACAGAATCTGGGAAATACCTGGAGCCAACCGGCAGAACATTTGATCGGTCCAAGCAATGTCAAAGGCCTAAGCGCAAAATGGGTGTTCACAACGGGTGGCGATGTTTCGGCTACTCCTACCGTGGACGGTGACGCCGTTTACTTCCCCGATTGGGCCGGCAATCTCTTCGCAGTTAAAAAGGACAGCGGCCAGCTCATCTGGTCTCACAAGATCTCCGAGTACGATGGCGTCGATGGCGCTGTCTCTCGCGTTAGCCCTGCCGTGGATGCAAACCACGTAATCATTGGAGATATCCTGAATTCCAAGCAGGTGCACAAAGGCGCAAACGTGATCTCGGTGGATCGCGAAACAGGAACGATTCAGTGGATTACGCAGGTGGAAACTCATCCGGCGGCAATCATTACTGGATCTCCGGTTGTGTTTGGTGGAGTTGTTTACATCGGTGTGTCGTCGAGCGAAGAAAGCTTGGCAACGGATCCAACGTATCCATGCTGCACGTTTCGCGGAAGTGTTGTGGCGCTCGATGAGAAGAGCGGCGCGATGCTTTGGAAAACCTTTGACATGCCCGAGAACGGCGGACAGACGGGCGGATACAGCGGGGGAGCAATTTGGCAACCACCTGCAATTGATGCAAAGCGCGGAACGCTCTACATTGGCACCGGCAACAACTACAGTGCGCCCGCAGATGTGGAAGCTTGCCAGAACGCGACTCCGCTGGCGAACTGCACCTCGGCTGATGATTTTTTCGACACGGCACTGGCGCTGGATTTAAAGACAGGGCAGATCAAGTGGTCCAAGAGGCTGCAAGGATTTGATACCTGGACAGTGGCATGCGTGACTCCCACAGGACCGAAGGCCAACTGTCCTGTACCCACCAGCCCCGATTTCGATTTGGGGGGATCCGGACCTAACCTGGTGGGCAATATTGTTGGCTTTGGGCAGAAGAGCGGCATCTTCTGGGCACTCAATGCCGATGACGGCAACATCGTTTGGAGCACACCGGTCGGGCCGGGCGCTTCGCTCGGAGGCATCGAGTGGGGCACCGCAACGGATGGTCAACGAATTTATGTTGCGATCGCGAATAGCGACCATCTCGCTTACACCCTGGTGCCGTCGGGACAGCACATAACCTGGGGTGCATGGAGCGCTCTCGATGTCGCCACTGGCAAGATCCTTTGGCAGACCGCAGATCCCACTGCCAACACCATTGACAGAGGTTCGGTAAGTGTTGCGAACGGCGTCATGTATGCCGGGTCCAATTCAGGACAGATGTACGCGCTGGACGCGGCAACCGGAAATATCCTCTGGAACTTCGCCAGCGGGGGCACGGTGATCGATGGGCCGTCGATTGTGGACGGCACGCTCTATTGGGGATCGGGTTACCGAAATATCCAAGGGACAGGAAATGACAAAGTGTTCGCCTTTAGCCTAGGCGAGACGGATAGCGGCAAGCAATCCAACAGCGACCATGGCGGGAATCATGCTGGCGATCACGGTGGGCAAAAGTGACGGCGTTTGAATCATCACTTGAATCAACCATGTAGTTCTCCGTCCCGACAACCGCGCTTACAAAATTGTTTCTAAATACAAAGGAGAGTTGCAGATGAAGATGTCGCTACGTTTCGCCGCCGGTGCACTCATGGTTGTGGCTATGCAGGCCGTTTGCTTTGCGCAGCACTACTCGCAAACCAATCTGGTTTCCAGCACGTCGGGAGTGGCCACGGTTACCGACCCGCAGTTGGTCAATCCGTGGGGTTTGTCGCGGAGTTCCAGCAGCCCGTGGTGGATTTCAGACAACGCGACGGGACTTAGTACGCTCTACAACGGCGCTGGAGCCAAGCAGTCCCTGGTGGTCACCATTCCGCAAGCCGATCCAAATAACAAAAACACACCACTAGGTACACCGACCGGTACCATCGCCAATAGCAGCCAGACAGATTTCTTGCTGGCCCCGGGCAAACCGGCGGCGTTCCTCTTCTCCACCATTGATGGAACGATTGCCGGGTGGAATCCAACTGTGGCTGTGGCTCAAGGCGCCGCGCCGCCTTCCACGCAAGCAGTGACCGTAGTCAAGACTCCCGACGGTTCCAGCTATACAGGCCTGACCAGCGCTTTCATTGACGGCAAGCGCTTCCTATACGCGGCAAACTTTACTAAGGGCCGCGTCGATATTTATGACAATGCATTTCACCCGGTAGACGCGTCCAAGCAGCACTTCAACCAGGACTCCGCCGATCACAATAACGGCCAGTCCGCTGAAAACCCTTTCGTGGATGAGAAGCTGCCGCGCTCCTACGTGCCTTTCAATGTGCAAGCCATCGGCAACGACATTGTCGTGACGTATGTGCTGCACGAGGATGGTTCGCGCTTTGAAACCGATGGCCCGGGATTAGGCTTTGTGGACATTTATACTTCCTCAGGCCGGCTATTGCAGCGCCTCGAACACGGTGATTGGCTGAACGCTCCTTGGGGCGTGACTCTGGCTCCGCTCGATTTCGGGCGCTTCAGCCACGACCTACTGATCGGACAGTTCGCAGGTGGAGGAGAGACCGAGTCGAGCGGATTCATCGCTGCTTATGACCTGGCTACGGGACAATTCGACGGACTTCTGGAGGATGCAAGCGGCAAGCCGCTCGCCATTAATGGGATCTGGGCACTCAGCCCCGGGAACGTCAGCCCTGCTAATAATGATGCCGCTGGAGCACCGGCCGCAGAGATATACTTCACCGCCGGACCAAACCACGGCTCCGGAGGCTTGTTCGGTTATTTGACGGCGGTTTCTACGGACTTGACCGAAGGGAATTCGCAGTAATTCTCTGCCACCGGATCGCAGCACTGGGTCGCCGCGCCGCCTCCCTAGTGCCCCATGTTGTACCACCCGCTGTCCAAACACCCGGTGGCAAACGGTAGTAGCTGCAGACCAGCCGAATTGAACTCAACTCCAGCGTAATGTGGTGATGGAATCGGCGGTCAACGCGATTTTGGCGGTTTGGCCGCCGGATGCGACGGTCACGTCCTTCGCTTCGCCTGGATTGGTCAGCACGAGCACGATCGAGCTGTCGGAATTTTTCGCGGCGGTGTGATAGACGCGCGAAGCGACGGCGTTATTTGGCGTCGCGGTGACAGTGGACGAGGACGCCGGCTGGCCGATCAGTGCGCCGTTCACCGCCGGGACATCATCGTTTGCGCCATGCGATGCGATAATCACTGCGCCGCGGCGGAAGGCTCGGGCGTGATGTGTCAGTGCCCAGTACAATCCGGTGCGCGTGATTTCTTTGCTCTGCGAATGGATCTGCACCAGGCCGCCGCAATCGAACGGACCGATGTTGGGACGGCCGCGTTCATCGAGAGCGAGATTCCACATGGTGATGCTTTGCGGTCCGTTGGCGAGAATGCCTGCGAAGGTCGCGCCCCACTTGCTCCAGTTGGTCAGATAGTCGGCGAATTTGTAGTCGTCGCCGCCTTCAGTCCAATGCATTTCAATATCCGGAAATTTCTCCTTCACGTTGCGCATCATTTCCGGGGTTCCCACATAGCCGTGCCAGGCAACAGTGTTCACGTATTTCTTGATGCGGGGCCTGGAGAGTTGATCCAGCGCGCGGCCAAATAAATTGTAATTGTGGTCGAGGGTCCAGATCTTGGTGCCGCTTGGTTCGAGGAGCGGGCCGAGCGCTGCGATCAGGCGCTCTTCGTCTTCTTCCGGCCACGGGCACGCCGGCATGCGGCCGCCCTGATCGGCGTCGATTTCGTTTTGCGTGGTTACCGCGCGTACGGTTACACCGGCTGCCGCGTAGGCCTCGACGAATTTCTGAAAGTAACGCGCGTACGTGGGAATGTGCTCCGGGCGAATATTTCCGCCGAGCATGGAGTTGCTGTACTTCATCCATGCGGGAGGGCTCCAAGGCGAGCCGTACAAAAAGAGATCGGGATTGGCGTTGAGCGCGGCACGTAAAGTTGGCAGGACGTAGTCGCGGTCGCGATCAATGCTGAAGCGCTTCAGGTCGGGGTCGGCGGCGCCGTCGTCGTAGCTGTATGCCGCGGTGCTGTAATCGCTGGCACCGATGGGGATACGGCCCATGCTGAGCGCATGTTGGTCCTGGCCCTGGCCGAACATGGAGTGCAGGAGGTTGGCACGATCGCTATCAGCGAGGCGCGAGAGTGTGAAGCATGCGGCGTCGGTGAAGGCCGCGCCAAATCCGAGGATGGTTTGCGCGGTTTTCGTTGGGTCTATGGTGACGTCCGCGGGTGGGGATTTTTTCCCTGCTTTCGTCCACACAAGTTCGGAGCCTGCCGCCAGGCGTTTGCCGCTTTTGTCGGTGATTTCTGTTTGTGCGGGTGTTTGAGCCGGCTTAATGGGCGACTGCGCTTGATTCGCTTCGGATGTAGCGTTTGCCGTCACTCCTAACGCTGAGGCCGCTGTTGCGCCGATTCCCAATCCTACGTATTGCAAAACTTCTCGCCTTGTCGTCACACTCGCTCCCAGTGATCCCTGAATTGTTCACACGGCCAGCAACCAAGCCGGTTTGCTTCGCCAGAGAGCATACTGCAAAACTTATTATCTGGGCACTCGCTAAGTCCTGTTGGCGCGCTTATCTGGCACCAGTCGCGAGAGGATTCTATGCCTGGATGTGCGGATGCGCTCTGTTGACTCGGCTTTGTAGTGCGGCCTAATATGCCCAGTCGAGTGTGTAAAGATATTGGCGTATGGTGCTGAAATGGAAATCTATAACCCCGAGTTAGGCACCACCTCCATGACCATGAGTTTTGGAGCCAAACCAAAATTCTTATTCTTGTTCCAGTGGTTCGCAGTCCTCATGGGTTTGGCGAGTATTGTGGCCGCGTTACCCATTGCCGCGCTTTCCTTCGGATGCTACGGCGCGGCTATGTTCCTGGGGAAGGTTCGTCCGTTACACGACGCGTATGAATTTCTTTCGCAGGCCTACGACCGGGTCATCGAACGGCTGGGCCAAAAAATTCTGCGGGACTCCCGAGACACTCCGGCGTTACGGCTGATGGTCTCTCTTAGCCTTACCGCCGTGCCAATTCTGGTGATGCAACTCGTTTTAGGCAAACCTCGGCTGCTGCTGGCGATCGCTTTCTATCTTTCTCTTTACGGCCTCAAGTTCCAGCGGTTTGTGCGGATGTTCAGCGCCAGCCACTTGGAGGCACACCGGCGCCAGGGCTACTTTTCCGGGAAATGCGATAAAGTCTTCGGCCGCTACCTTGAATTCTTCCTGGGCTACTTGTACGGAAACATTCCGGAACTGGGCCGGACGGCTCATGTACGTCTGCACCATAGAGAGAACAGCGGGGCGGACGACACTCGCAGCACCATGGGCTACGATCGAACGAGCCGGCTCGATTTCCTGTGGTATCTCTCGGACAACATTTGGACGGTCTTGGGGCTGGCTCCCTACGCCTACTTTAAAGCGAGAGGCGATGAACAGAACCGAAGACGCATGTTGTGGGGAATGGCGCGCTACTATGCTTACTTCGCAGCTGTTTTTATTTACGATTGGAGAATTGGGACCATGTTCGTGCTGATTCCTATTCTATGCATGAATTGCATCAACGCAATCACTGCATGGGTCCAGCACGCGTTTTGTGACCCAGAACGTCCAGAAGATTATTTTGCCAATTCCGTGACCGTGGTGGATGAAGTGAACTTTATGAACGAAGGATACCACCTCTGCCATCACCACCGTTCCAGCCTGCACTGGACCGAGATGCCAGACCATTTCGAACGGATTCGCGAGAGGATGAGCGAGGCTGGCTCGTTGGTCTTCCGAGACTTGGATTTTATGGGGCTTTTCTTCGAGTTGACCCTGTTTCACAGAATGGACGTGCTTGCCGATAAACTCGTCCCGTGGGAGCCCATGAATCGCGAGCAGAGATTGGCTTTCCTGGCGAAGAGAACCAGCCTCAAAACCACTGCTTAAGAAAAAATCAACGGTGAAGCGCTAATCGAGGCGAGCTAATCAGACTGCTTTAATCGCATTCTTCTGGACGAGCTGCTCCACCAGACTATCGAGATCCGGATAGCCGGCACCAAAGCTTCGCGTGAAGAAGTTCCCGCCACGCTCGGCTACCTTATTGCCGTCCACCAGCACATCGAATTGACCAGTCTTACCGGGCGTAAGGACGGGTTCTATGTTCAGGCGCTTCTTGATGAGGGCCACGAGACTCGCGACCTTGACCTTGTTGTTCTGTCAGGTTGGGCAGTGAACGATTTCGATCTGCATGCTGTTCTCCCGACTTTGATGTGATTCAGTTGCCGATCCGGCTGCCACCACGGTCAGGCAGACGGATGCTTCAGGATATCCGCCAGAGCATGCAGGCGTTTTGAGTCCGCTGGAGTTTTCGCGGCGGCGGCATTTTGTTGGAGCGAGGCCGCCATGTGCTGCAATTTTTTCACTTTGCCCTTGTTCATGTGGGAAGTTTCGGCGTTTTGGATGGCTTTGCGGAGGTCTGCGATCTGATTTGCCGGCAGAGCCTGAGACCGTTCTAGCTGGTCCAGATATGCCTTGGCCACGATTAACTGCGCGGGCCACTCGATTTTTTGCTGATTTTGGACGTTCAGCTCGGAGACACGAACAGATTTCGCCGCGTCGATTTCGTTTTGCGTGAGAAATTTGGTGGGTGTCAGCTCAAAAACGTCCAGACCGCGGGCGATCTCCGAGCCGTAAATGCTGCCGTTATACCAGTATGCCGACCAGTCGCCGCCCAGCACGAGCATGTTCGGATCGATCGGTCCGCGGTCGAAGTAAGCAATCTCAAATGGATGGGCCGCATCGGTGAAGTCCATCACGGAGATGCCGCCCTGATACCAGGATTGGACTTCGATGTCGCGGCCGGGGACCGGGACCAGCGAGCCGTTGTGCGCGACGCAATTTTCCGTGTCGGCCTGCGCAGCCGGTAGCTTGTAGTAGCTGGCCATGCTGAGTTTGTCGTCCTTCAGGTTGAAGATAGCATCGGCGCCCCACTTGTTGGGGTCATTCGGACGGCAGCGCGCGCCCAAGCCGCCGCCCCATTCATCGGTGAATACGACTTTGCTGCCATCGTTGGAGAAGGAAGCCGAGTGCCAATAGGAGTAATTGGGATCATTCACGGCATCCACACGCTTCGGGTGCACGGGATCTTTGATGTCCAGGACAATTCCGTTGCCAGAGCATGCGCCCGCCGCCAGACCGATCGCTGTGTAAACCGTGATGTCGTGGCACTGGTCGGTGTCCTCGGGCTTATCTCCGCCCTTGCCATGAGTGCCCCCGTTGTTGAGGCCGTTGAGCGCGCCGGTGCGCGCATCCATAAATAGCCGGGGGCTGGAGACTACTTTGGAATCTTGCGGGGCAGCGACCGGAACTTTGATCACTTCAATGCGAAACAGCGCCGTGTTTGGATCCTTGTCGGGCTTTTCGCCGGAGCATCCAGGCAGTTCTTCCGGTTGACGAACGAACGATACGCCGGAGACGTAGATATAAACGTTGTCCTTGTCGTTCGGGTCCTGCACCAAAGTATGAGTATGCGAACCGCGGCAGGTTTGCACGGAGGCGACTTGCTTTGGGTTCTTGATGTCGGAAATGTCGAAGATTCGAACGCCGCGGAAACGATCCTTTTGCGCGGCGGGCAAGCGACGTTCCTTTTCGTGCCCGGCAGCGGGCGGAGGCTCGGGCGGAAATCCCTGCACGCCGCAATCGAGGCGGCCATTCGGCATTTCGACCGACATGAAGAGCAGGTTTTTATACACCGAGACATCGCCTTGGCCGCCCGGGCAGACCATCGAGGTGAGCAACGAAGTGTTGGCGGGATTGGAGATGTCGTAGATGGTTACGCCATAAAAATTTCCCTGGAAAAGGTGGTTGCCCTGGAATGCCAGGTCGGAGTTGGCGAAAGCGAGTTGCGCGATCACCAGCTGCAGCGGCTTGGGCATTTTCGCGCGGTTGCCGATGCCGAGCTGTGCGATCATCTTTTGCACCTTGGGATCATCGGCGTCATTAGAACCGAGCTGAAACGCGTCGGGCTTCTTGACCAGCATGAGGTGCTTGATGCCCATGGAGGCTTCACCCGCGTCGTACAGGCCCGGCTTGAGCTTGTAGCGCGGATCGTTCACATCGGATCCGGTCATTCCGGGAGGCAGCGATGGAGCCGGCTGGGGGGCAAACGGATTGCCGTCGTCTTCTCCCTTTTCCTCCTTGGTGGCGTCCTTGGCCGGCTGGTCTTTGGATGGTTCCTGTTTCGCCGCGTCCTGTTTCGGAGGGGCCGATGTAGCAGGCTCCTGCGCGTTGATTCTGTGAACGCCGCTACAAAAAAGAATTACGGCCAAAACTATACGAAAAGTAAGACCGGGCACTCGGTTCATCGTTTCTCCCCTGACGTTTTTTTCTGCAACATATTTTCCATAATCTTGATCTCGGCGCGTTGCGTGTTGTCCGCATCGGTCGCGAAATTGAAGAGGTCTGCATCCTGGCCGGCGCCTGCGGTGTCAAACAAATCCTTCACCATGATCAAGGCGCCGTTGTGGTGCTGAATCATTCCGGTCAAGAATAACCGGTCAAAGTCAGCGCCTTTGGCTTTGCGCAATGCGTCCATTTGCGCCGGAGAAAGCATACCGGGCATGAGGGCCATCGTAGGTCCCGACATATTCATATCCTGCATTCCTGACATGGCCATGGAAATTGCTTCTCCACGAGCCGCGAGCCAGCGCTGCATAAATTTGATTTCGTCCGATTGCGAGCTGCTGATTTTTGCTCCGAGCGAACCAAGGTCCTTGTTGTCCGTGTGCGATGCGATCAACGAGGTCATCTCTACCGCTTGCGAGTGATGCATGATCATGCCTTGCATGAACTCGACATCCGCCGGCGAGCGCGGAGGCAGGGTACCTTTTGTGGTGGGCGGCAGCGTCTTGCTCGGCTTGCCCGGTGCGCCCGGCTGGACTACGACGGGCTTGGCCGCGTCCGTCTGCTGGACACGCACCGGCGAAGCGAAACCAGCTGGAGCGGTGGTGACTGCTAGCAGGCCGGGCAATAGTCCCGATAGAATGCCGCACAACAGCGCAACTGCTCTCAAGCTAACCATTTTCAGTACTCTCACAGGAAAAGAAAGCGGCGTTTTTGGGTCGTTCGCCGATGCAGTGAGATACGCTTCGATTTTCTAGTAAGTTCAATCTGAGGCCTGAATAGACGACTAAACCGAGCTGGCAGAATAGACCAAAGTGCAGGCGATAGCAACGCTTGGAAGATTCGCCACTGAGTCACAGAGGCACAGAGCTCGGAAAGACGGTGAGGGATAAGAGGGACGCGGGCGGTGCACAGGCCAGAGATTCCCAGACGCGAAAACGGCATCTGGAGCAACCGCGTAGGTGACGGAGCCGCGGCGAGGAACGGAATAGCTAGGCAAAGAGAGATTGCGAATTATTTCTGGACGAGGCGAAGGGCTTCGTAGGCGGCCCCTAGTTGGGGGGCGTTTTCGTTAAGGATTACGGAGACGGGAATGTTGCCTAAGAGTTTTTCGAAATGCCATTTGTCTTTGAAGGAGTTGAAAAAGGCGCCGTCTTTCATTTTTTCAAGGATTTTGACGGCGATGCCGCCGGCTACGTACACGCCTCCCAGGGCGAGAACTTTCAGAGCCAGATTGCCGGCTTCGGCGCCGTAAATGTCGGTCCAGAGGTCGATCGTCTGAACGCAGACGGGGCAAGATCGATTGAGGCCATTCTGGGTGATTTCGGGAGCGGGATCGGCGTCAGGATCGGCGAACGACGGATGTTTCACGGATGGATCGATAAATTCGTGGATGGTGCGGAAGCCACGGCCGGAGAGAATCAGTTCGAAACTGACTTGCGGATAGCGGCGGCGCATGAAACGGAGCAATTCAATTTGCTGTTCGGTGTGCGGAGCGAAATCGGAGTGGCCGCCTTCGGAAGCGCCGACTTGATAGCGGGCGCCATTCCACACGAGGAAAGCTTCGCCCAGGCCGGTGCCGGCGGCGAGGAGCGCGCGAGTTCCGCCGATTTCCGGAGAACCGGGATTGAGAACCGCGAAGTCAGCGGGATCGAGATACTCGATGCTGTGTCCCCAGGCGCCGAGATCGTTGAGAAGAATGATGTGTTCGATGGCGAGTTCCTGCGAAAGAACCGCGGCGTCCACGGTCCAGGGAAGATTGGTGGCGCGGACGCGATTGTTGATGACCGGGCCGGCGATGCCGAAGCCTGCTGCACGGATTTTTTCGTCACCGAGATGGGAAGCGGCGATGCGGGAGAATTCCTTGGCGATGAGATCGAAGGTGGCGAAATCCTTGCTGCGGAAACGCTGCTTGAAAATGGGAATGAGCCTGCCGCCTTTTTCGGAAAAGAGCGCGAGGTTGCATTTGGTGCCGCCGACGTCACCGGCCAGAATCACGAGATCCCCCAAAACGCTGTGAAGCAGAAAACTTTGCGATGCTCCGCGAGGAAAATTGCAGGAGGTATCTTATAGATGCATGCGGCAGCATCGCAAGTGGCGCGAACCCAAGGGAGATTCCTTCCGACCAGGTCGGAACCTTCGGTCGCATCGCTCCCCGCGACGAGCGGGGCAAGCGGAATGACAGCTGTTGAACCTCGGAACGACGAAACGAGGCGACCCTGTGCATGCATATTGGGATGGCTTCTAGGGAGTATGCCACTTTCGGCCATCGCGTTCGAGCAGACTATCGGATTCTTTTGGACCCCAACTTCCGGAAGCGTACTTGGGAACGGCTGCGGTTTTGGCGGCGCTCCAGACGTCGAGAATCGGATCGACCAGAGACCATGCGGCTTCGACGCTATCGCCACGATCGAAAAGGGTGGCATCGCCGCGCAGGCAATCATTGACGAGGGTAGCGTACGCGCTACGCGAAGAATCGCCAAATCCTTCCTGGTAGCTGAAACTCATGTTGACGTTGCCGATGCTCATTTCGGTGCCGGGGCGCTTGGCACCAAAAGAAATAGAGATACCCTCATCGGGCTGAATGTTCAGGATCAGGCGGTTGGCGTCCGCTTCGCGGCCGCGGAAAACGATGTGGGGAGCGCGCTTGAATTGAATGACGATTTCCGTGGTGCGTTTGGCGAGGCGCTTGCCGGTGCGCAGATAAAAAGGAACATTGGCCCAGCGCCAATTGTCGATAAGAAGTTTTGCGGCGACGAAAGTTTCGGTGCGCGATTGCGGGCTGACGTTTTGCTCTTCGCGGTAACCTGGGACGGGCTTGCTGGAGACGGTTCCCTGCGCGTATTGGCCGCGGATGACGGACTGAGCGACCATTTCCAGATCGAAGGGGCGAATGGACTGGAGGACTTTGAGTTTTTCGTTGCGCACGGCGGTGGCGTCGAAGGAAGCGGGCGGCTCGACGGCGACGAGCGAAGTGAGTTGCAGGACGTGGCTCTGAATCATGTCGCGAAGCGCGCCGGCGGTTTCATAAAAGCCGCCGCGGCGTTCGACGCCGAGTGTTTCGGCTGCTGTGATCTGCACGTTGTCCACGTAATTGCGATTCCAGAGCGGTTCGAAGATGCCGTTGCCGAAGCGGAAGACGAGAAGATTTTGTACGGTGTCTTTGCCGAGGTAGTGGTCGATGCGGTAGACCTGGTGCTCTTCGAAGACGTTGT
Source organism: uncultured Acidobacteriota bacterium (assembly GCA_963732135.1). GTDB lineage: Bacteria > Acidobacteriota > Terriglobia > Acidiferrales > UBA7541 > Acidiferrum. The sequence continues at coordinate 346,281 of CAVSYC010000002.1, read as the reverse complement.
GGACGATCTGGTTGAGCTCGTGAGCGGAGGCGAGGTCGCGGCCAAAGGGTTTCTCAATGATGATGCGCACCCAGGATTTTGCGTTCGAGGGGCGCGATAAACCGGCGCGGCCGAGTTGTTCGACGATGTCGGGATAGACTTCCGGCGGAGTGGAAAGGTAAAAAAGACGATTGCCACCGAGGTTTTTTTGCGCGTCAAGTTCCGCGAGGCGCTTGGCGAGCTGCGCGTAAGCCTGCTGATCGGAATAATCGCCGGAAGTGTAAAAAAGATTGCAGGAGAAATCATTCCACTTATCGGGATCGACCGGGCCAATATCCGACATGGTCTTCGCAGCTTCGCCAGTGACGGAGCGGAAGCTTTCGTCATCCATGTGGGTGCGGGCGAAACCGATGATGGCGTAACGCGACCCGAGAGAGTTGTGAGCGGCGAGATCGAACATCGCCGGAATAACTTTGCGTTTGGCGAGATCGCCGGATGCGCCAAAAAGGACGATGGCGCAAGGATCGCAGACACCGCCATAGCTTGGATTGGTTGAGAAGGACTCTGCAGCCATACATTCTCCTTGGAAGGTTAACCGTTACCTCAGGGGCTAAAGCCCCTGTGTTTGCTGCTTTTACCGCACGACTAAAGTCGTGCCCTCTCGTCCCCGCTTGTGCAGCACGACTAAGATCGTGCTCTCCCGTCCGATTACAAGGACATCCCGCTTTACCACGAGTACGTCTTTCGCCTCAAAAACTATACCTCAACCCGAAGATTTCGCAGGTCGGTTCGCAACTGCTCGGGAGACTGATAGTGAATCACAGAAAGACCGAGGCGGCGCGGGGCTTCCAGATTGAGCGGACGGTCGTCAATGAAAGCACATTCTTCGGGTTGGCGCTGAGTAACCGCAAGGGCGATTTTGAAGATGCCCTCTTCCGGTTTGCGCGAGTGAACGTAGCAGGAGCTGAAAAAAACCTGGAAATTCCTGCGTAAGTCGAAAGTTTCGATGCGGTACTGATTAAGCTCGAGAGGTTCGTTGTTTATGGCGCCGACAAAATATTTTTTGGTTTGCACCACGGCGTCGAGAATGGCGCGGGAGCCGGAAAATTCCCTGGATTGCGCGAACATGAAGGCGACAAATTCTTCACGAGAAAATTTTCTGGGGCGATAGAAGAGGGTGCGGTCGAGATATTCATTGATGGTGATTTGGCCGGCGTCGAACGCGGGAAAAGTGAGGTCATGGCGATCCTGAAATTCTTCCCAATCGATATCGAAGGCTTCGCAGGCGGCTTTGCGGGAGCCGCGATCCCAGCCGTTGGTGAGGATGACGCCGCCGATGTCCCAGAAGAGTGTGGTGATGGCCGGCATGGGAAGAGTCCTTTCGAGAGGAATCGCAAAGAAGGCCGGAGGGATTCTACTTCAGTTGTGGAGCTACTGGCGAATTCGCTGTCGAGCGCGAGCTTTGCTGGCGCGGAAGGCCGTCATGCTACTTATTAGCGCGTTGGCTCTGGATACGATAAATAAGGAAACCCACTACTGCAATATTGATCACAAGCACCAAAACTTTTGTCGAAGTTGGGTGCCGGTGTATTTCGTGAACCTCCAGTGGAACGAGCGAGGTGGTGATGATTGCGCTGAACCAAACGGCCCATCGCTTCAGCAGCCAAAGTCCGATCCCCTCAGTGAGAAAGAGCGCGGCGTAAAGCAAGCTGCCGACTCCGAGATCCTTAATCCTATTCGGAGTGAGAGCAGCCGCTTCGAGAATGACATGACCAACATAACGGCTGCCCGGATTCAGGCCGAATCTAGCGACCCATTTTTCCAGGAGCGCCGTTACGTCGGTATGAACGAGCCGGAGAGCGCCCAAACCAACCGCGATCAGAAGTGCCGCCTTGAGAAGCTTGAATACGGCAATTAGGCGGAGCAATTTTGTGTCAGAGGCTTTCATGTGAAGGCCTCATCATAACGGATACACTGAGGCTTATCGGACATGGATCTCGGACCCAGCCAAAACCGAGTCCCTAATTTGCTGGAAGTCATCTGGGAATTTGGGCTGGGATGAAGTAAGGTAAAGATTCTAGTGAAACATGGGAGGAAGCTGTGGCGAATGATGACTGCGGACCTGAAACGCCCGTGACGCAACCGGCGGCGACTGGAGCGCGGGTAGTACATTGTGTGAAGTTTGACAAGGATTTACCGGGGCTGGACCGGGTGCCGTGGCGCGGGGAGTTGGGAAAGCGCGTTTACGAGAATGTTTCGAAGGACGCGTGGAAATTGTGGATTGAGCATTCGAAGATGATCATGAACGAGTACCGGCTGAATCCTCTGGACCCGAACTCGCAGAAAATTATGGAAGAGCAGCTGGAACAGTTCTTTTTTGGCGAGGGCGCGAAGTTGCCGGAAGGGTATGTGGCGCCGAAGGCGAAAGGGTGAGGAAGGTTTTCAGTAATCAGTGGTCGGTTTTCAGTTCCAGAGCAAAGAAAGAAGAAGAACTGGTCTGGAGACCAGGTGGTACAACCCAGAAGATCCAAGCTAAGGCCCGCCTCGGAAGGCGGCCCCTACAAAACCATCGTTGTTAGTGTGGGCCGAGGACTTTTCCGGTTGCGGGATGCTCGACGGGGAGAGTTTGACGGATTTGGAAGTGCAATTTGGAGTGGGCTTCGCGTAGAGCGTGCTCGGCGGCTGCCGGGCTTTCTGCTTTTGCAAAAATAAAACCTAAATAAGAAGAACCTTCGGGCCAGGCGAGAATTTCGTCGTGCAGGCGCGCGGTGATTTGCACGCCCGTGACGTGCTGGACGCGCTTGGCTTCATCTGTCCCGGTGATTGTTTCGAGGATGCCACTGGCCGGAACGGGAATCATCATAACGCCGGATGCTGCGGGTTCACGGTCCCACTGGGAGATGTCTTCGCCGATGGCGTGGCGGAGGATTAATTCTTCCAAGGTGATGGGCTCGGAGTGAAATGAGGCACCTAGGCTGCTGACCTCAGGGGCTAAAGCCCCGTGCGCAGCGAGACGAAACGGCACGGCTGAAGCCGTGCCCTCCGCTGATATTCTCTCCCCTGTTGTTCCCTTCTCTGTTGTTTCCGCGCCAGGCGTGCCCTTGTGCAAACTATTTTCAAGACGGCTTGTGGTGGAGATGAAGGAAAGCGATGCGGCGCACATACCGCCGATGGGGCGCGGGGCGACTTCGATGGGCCAGACGCCACGATCGTTGATGCGGAATTCGGCGTGGACCGGGCCGTGCGTCAGACCTATGGCGCGAATTGCTTGAGCGGCGCAGCGATGGACCGCGGCTTGTTGCTGGGCGGAGAGGCGGGACGGCGTGACATAAATTGTTTCCTCGAAAAACGGACCTTCGAGAGGATCGGGCTTATCGAAAATCGCGAGAGACTCTAATTCGCCGTCGATGAGAAGACCTTCAACGGCGACTTCAGCGCCGGGAATATATTCTTCGAGCAACGCTTCGCGAGAGGACGATGGACTTTTCATTTGCAGATCGGGGCGTTCGAGAAGACGCGCGAGGCGGCGGGCCGCTTCGCGAAATTCTTCGCGATTGTTGGCGCGCATGACGCCCTGGCTGGCGGAAAGCGACAACGGCTTGAGGACGCAGGGAAACTGTATACCTAGCAACGCCGGCTCGGGTTCGGGCGAAAGCGGAATGCGGCGAAACCAAAGGCTGGTGGGACCGTGGAAAAGTCCTGCGTCGCGAAGAACTTCGCGCATGCGGAATTTATTGTGGCAGGCTTCGACGGCGGCCGGATGGTTCGCGACTAGGCCGAGGCCGCGTGCGGCGTAGGCGGCGGCTACGGCAGGCGCGTCGCCCACAGCGATAATGGCGTCGAGTGGTTTGTCGCGCAACGATTGCATGGCGCTGGCGGCGGCTTCTTCTGGATTTGCGAAACGGGCGGCGATGGCCTGGTCGTTCCATGGGTCGGATAGCTCGTGGCAGCGGTCGGTGACGTAGGTGAGTTGCAGGTTGAGTTTGCGGGCGGCGGATTCGAAGCTGCGGGTTTGATAGCCGAGCTTCGAGGCGAAGAGTGCGACGGTTTTTGTTTGTGGCGTGGTGGTCATTTCGGCGAAATTGGGTTCTGCTCACATCGTAGCAAACGTTGGACTACCGGGAAGAGACGTCGATCTGGAGACGGCGTTCCCACGATATGCTCCCGTGGTTACTTTCGGAATGCGAACTGCGCGCCGAATTCGGTTTAGACGAAGCTTTCGGTGGATTGGATGGTGTCGCCGAAATTTTGGATGGGGACCAACTGGTCCGCGGTGGGTTCCGCTCAACAATACCAGGGCTCGCTGAGGTATGGAACGGGCCGCAATGAAGACGTGGCGTGGCGAAATGGCGAGTGACCGTTCGTATTATTCAGGGCAGTGGTGGTTTTCCAGACGCGTTCGAATGTTTGCGGGCGCGATTCCTTTCTCTTTTCGGCTTCGGCTGCGATGCGGGAAATGTTTTCGGCGAGAGCGTCCATGGCCGGATCTGAGTGGCGCCACGGGTAGACGAGTCTTTCGGAATCGAAATCGCCAACCTGCGACGCAATGTCGGAGAGTTCCAGAAGGCGCGAGCGCGATGGAATCAGAAGGCGAATCGCCAGCTGGATCGACGGAACAGACTCGAGCAGATTACAGTCTGCGATGGTTTCGAGCAGATCGAAATATGTCTGGCGCGTCGTCCACGGAGTGAATGGAACGAATGTGGGCTGCAGCGTGAGACCGGCGTTGCTGCAAAGTTCGAGCGCACGCAGGAAATCGGCGCGGGTGTGACCCTTTTCCAGTTTGAGGAGCACTTGATCGTCCAGGGATTCGACGGCGCTGGTGACGAAGAGGCAGCCGGTGCGTGCGAGCGCGGGCAAGGCCTGCGAATGACGGAGGAGATGTTCGATTTTGATGGTGACGTCGTAAGTCACTTGCGGATGATTAGCGTGAAGAGCTTCGAGGATGCGAGTGGCGTGGGTGATGCCATTGAAGAAATCAGGATCGCCGAAGGTAATGTGTTGCGCGCCTGCTGCGACTTGTTGACGAATGTCGGCGAGAACTATGTCGAGAGGGAGCACGCGGAACTGGCCTTGATAAACCGGGACGATGGGGCAGTGGCGGCAGAGATGTTTGCAGCCGCGGGAAGCTTCGGTGTAACCGGCTAGGCGTTGCGCGCCGTCTGGGAGAACGACGTGCGCGTATTTGTCGAGAGCGGGTAGGCCAGAACGGTCAGGAACTTCGAATGCCTGGCGCGGAATTTTTGTGTCTGGGAGTTCCGTTCTCTGGTGCCAGCGGCCTGCGGCCAGATCGTCCGCCAGTTGTGCCAGGCCGGATTCGAACTCAGGCCCGAGGATCGCGGAAAATCCGGCGGCACGCAAATGCGATTCGTTCAGCGGTGCGTAGAGACCACAGGCGCAGAGACGCGCTGCGGGATTTTGTTTGCGGATGGTGGGGAGCCATTGCAGAGCCAGGCGCGTAGCAGTGTGCATGGGCAGGTAGAAAACGATCAGCGCGGCTTCGCGCACGGCGGATTCGTCGAGGGATTGACGGGAAAGATCGAAGCAGTTCACCGAATGGCCGCGTTTGCGCAGCCAGGCCGCCGGGGAGGCAAGGCCGAAGGGCTGGCGGCCTAATTCGTAGGTGGAGATGAGAAGAATTTGCACGACGCTGACAGTATAGCGCGGCGGTGCGCAGCGAAGAGCAAAGCAGATTCCTCGCTTCGCTCGGAATGACATGTGTTGCCATGCGACATGGCGATGGTCGAGACACATCGGCGTGAATAGCGAGTACAGGCGCGTGAGCGCGGTGCTGCGAAGTCGGTTATCATAGTGAGTTCTGAAGTGAGGAAAGGATCGCGACATGGCCATCTCCGCTGCAAATTCTTTCGGAACGCGCGACAAATTGAATGTTGGCTCGCAGTCATTTGACATTCACCGGATGGAGCACCTGGAAAAGAAGCTTTCTTCGGACAACATGGCGAAGCTTCCGTTTTCTCTGCGGATATTGCTGGAGAATTTGTTGCGCAACGAAGACGGCCGATTCGTACACGCCGAAGACATTAAGGCGCTGGCTTCCTGGAAACCAGGATGCGTGGAAAAAGAAATCGCGTTCATGCCTGCACGGGTTTTGCTGCAGGATTTTACGGGAGTGCCTGCGATCGTGGATCTGGCGGCGATGCGCGAAGCCGTCAAGAAAATGGGCGGAAATCCAAAGCGCATCAATCCGCTATTCCCTGCTGAACTAGTGATCGATCATTCGGTGCAGGTGGACGCGTTTGGAAATGTGGACGCCTTCGGATTGAACGCGCAAATGGAGTTTCAGCGCAACGGCGAGCGCTACGCATTTTTGCGCTGGGGGCAAACAGCTTTTCAGAATTTTAAAGTGGTGCCGCCGGAGACCGGGATTTGCCATCAAGTGAATCTGGAATATTTAGCGCGAGTGGTATGCGCCGTGCCGTCGGGCAACCGGTTCGAAGCGTATCCCGATTCGCTGGTGGGGACGGATTCGCATACCACGATGGTGAACGCACTCGGAGTGTTCGGCTGGGGCGTGGGCGGGATTGAAGCGGAAGCAGCCATGCTGGGGCAGCCGAGTTCGATGCTGGTTCCCGCGGTGGTGGGATTCAAACTGCACGGAAAATTGCCGGAAGGTGCGACTGCGACAGACTTGGTGCTGACTGTGACGGAAATGTTGCGAAAGAAAGGCGTGGTCGGAAAGTTTGTGGAATTTTACGGCAGCGGACTTTCGTCGTTGAGCGTTCCGGATCGCGCGACCATCGCCAACATGGCGCCGGAGTATGGCGCGACGATGGGATTCTTCCCGGTGGACAAGGAAACGCTGTCTTATTTGGAGTTTACAGCGCGTCCGCACGAGCAAATTGCGCTGGTGGAAGCGTACTGCAAGGAACAAGGATTGTTTCGCACGGACGATACGGCTGATCCGGCGTTCTCCGATACGTTATCGCTGGATTTAGGAACGGTGGAGCCGACAATTGCCGGGCCGAAGCGTCCGCAGGATCGTGTTGCGCTGCACGCGGCGAAGAATTCGTTCACGAAAATTGTGGAAGGTTCGCCGGCAAAGCACGCGCAGGTGGGGAACAATGGCGATTCATTCGAATTGTCGAGCGGCGCGGTGGTGATTGCGGCGATTACCAGTTGCACCAACACTTCGAACCCTTCGCTGATGCTGGGAGCGGGATTGCTGGCGAAGAAAGCGGTGGAACGCGGTTTGCAGGTGAAGCCTTGGGTTAAGACCAGCCTGGCGCCCGGCTCCAAAGTGGTTACGGACTATTTGTTAAAGGCTGGACTGACGCAATACCTGGACAAATTGAAATTCAATCTGGTGGGCTACGGCTGCACGACTTGTATCGGGAATAGCGGTCCGTTGCCGGAAGCGATCGGCGCGGCGATCAAAGAAAATAATATGGTCGCGGTGGCAGTGTTGAGCGGAAACCGCAATTTTGAAGGCCGCATTCATCCGCTGGTGCGCGCGAATTATCTGGCATCGCCGCCGCTGGTGGTCGCGTACGCGCTGGCGGGCAGAATGGATTTGGATTTGACGACGGAACCGCTGGGCAACGACACGGCCGGCAAACCAGTTTATCTGCACGAAATCTGGCCTACGCCGCAGGAAGTGGAAGCGACAGTTCGGCAAGCCGTGACCAAGGAACAATACAAGAAGCAGTATGCGGCCGTGTACGAGGGCGACGAGCATTGGAAGGGTATGTCGGTGCCGCTTGGCGATTTGTACGAGTGGGATGCGAAGTCCACGTACATCAAATTGCCGCCGTATTTCGAAAATATGTCGAAGACGGCTGCGCCGCTGGCGGATATTCATGGCGCGCGGGTGCTGGCGGTATTGGGCGATAGCATCACGACGGACCATATTTCGCCGGCAGGATCGATTGGCGTGGATTCGCCCGCGGGGAAATATCTGCTGGCGAATGGCGTGAAAGCGCACGAATTTAATTCCTATGGCGCGCGGCGCGGAAATCATGAAGTGATGGCGCGCGGCACATTTGCCAATATCCGGTTGAAGAATCAGCTCGCGCCCGGGACGGAAGGCGGCTGGACCACATTTCAGCCGGGCGGCGAACAGATGAGCATCTATGATGCTTCGGTGAAATATCGCGAGGCGGGCGTTCCATTGATCATCCTGGCGGGGAAAGAGTATGGATCAGGATCGTCGCGCGATTGGGCAGCGAAGGGCCCGAAATTGTTGGGAGTACGCGCAGTGATTGCGGAAAGTTACGAGCGAATTCATCGCAGCAATCTGGTTGGCATGGGAATTCTGCCACTGGAGTTTAAGGCTGGCGAGAATCGCGAGACGCTTGGATTGACCGGGAAAGAGATATTTGAGATTACCGGCGTGACCGCGCTATCACCGCGGATTGACATCCACGTTGCGGCCATGAGCGGCGATGGAAACGCCAAAAGATTCAGCGCGACTGCGCGCGTGGATACGCCGGAAGAGGTGGCGTATTACCAGAATGGCGGGATTTTGACGTACGTGCTGCGGCAGATGATTTAGCGAATTTGTTTTTGTTCGCATGTGAGCGGAGAATTGTGCCGCGCCTCGGGCGCTTGTTTTGTTCGCAGAGCGCAATGGTCCTTTCCGCGGGTTAGTTGTTGCACTCCTGATAGTCACCTTTACATCCACGAATTGAAGAAAACGCGTTCGCGGTCTATGATGCGCGGGCGTGAACTACGACGCGCGTCGGAAAATTCTTTCGACGAGAACCGAAAGAGGTTGATGTGCGACTGCGAATTTTTGGGGCTTTGGGATTTCTGCTTACCTTTTCTTCCGTGATGTTGGCGCAACAACCGGCAGTGCCGGAAGTTGTTAGCGCGATTAAAGCCGGACACGTGATCGATGTGGAGAACGGGCGCGTATTGGAAAAGCAGATTATTTTGCTGCGCGGGAAGAAGATTGAGGAGATGGGAAGTGGCATAAAGATTCCGGCCGGTACAAAGGTCTTGGATTTCTCCGCCAAGACCTTATTGCCGGGATTGATTGACTGCCACACGCATCTGGCGGATGGCGCGCACGACGCGGGCGGGGATCCGACGTCACAACTGAAAAAGACTGCGTCACAAGTAGTGCTGGAGTCCGTTCCCAACGCGCGCATGACGCTGGAATCGGGATTTACGACCGTTCGCGACGTCGGCGTGTATCGTGCGCTGAACGACATTGCGCTGCGCGATGCGATCAATCGCGGCTATATCGTGGGGCCGCGGATGTTCGTGGCTGGAGCTTATATCACAATCACGGGCGGCGCGGGCGCGATGACCGGATATTCGCCGGATATCAAACTGCCGTGGGATTTTAATTACGGTGAGGCAAACAGCCCGTGGGAGGTGCGGCAGAAAGTTCGTTTGCTGGCGCACGATGGAGTGGATCACATTAAAGTTCTTTCGACCGGCGCGGTACTCACGCACGGCAGCAATCCGAACGCAGCGGAGTTCACGCTGGAAGAATTGCAGGCGCTGGTTTCCGAAGCAAATAATTTTGGACTGCGCGTGGCAGCGCATGCTCATGCACCGCAAGGCATCAAGAATGCCATCCGCGCGGGAGTCGCTTCCGTGGAGCACGCGACCTTGATTGACGATGAGGGCATTGCACTGGCCAAGGAGCACGGCACTTACTTGGACATGGATATTTATGACGACGAGTGCATTCAGGCGGAAGGAAAGACTGGCAACATTCCCACTGATTTTCTGGAACACGATCGCGACCTGGGGGAAGTTCAGCGGCGTAATTTTACGAAGGCGGTGCGCGCGGGAGTGAAGATGACGTTCGGGACGGACGCGGGAGTTTGCCCTTACGACGTCGCGGCGCATCAGTTCGCGTTCATGGTGAAGTACGGCATGACGCCGATGCAGGCGATTCAGTCGGCGACAATCGATGCGGCGACGCTGATTGGAAAGCCGGAGGAGTTTGGTTCGATTCGCGCGGGGAAATTCGCGGATTTAATCGCCGTGGATGGGGACCCGATTGCCGACATCCGGCAGTTGGAACACGTAACATTCGTGATGAAAGAAGGCGTGGTTTATAAACGGTGAATTGCGCGACTCGGCTCGATAGAAGAGAGATTCCTCGCTTCGCTCGCAATGACGGCCTATTTTTGACGGCTATGGTTATTTGCTGGCGAGTTGCACCGCGGCAGCGCGCGTTTTTCGCACAATAAAGAACAACGCGACCCCGAGCAGCACCGATGCCAGGCTGGCGGCTTGGGCGTTGGACATACCAAAGAACGAACGCGGATTAATGCGAATGATTTCGACGAGAAAACGCGCAACGCCGGTAAGAACAAGATAACCGCAAAAGACCAGGCCCGCCGCTTTTTTTTCGCGCAGTACGTACGCGCCTATTCGCCACAGCACATAAGCAATCAGCATCCAAACGAAAAATTCGTAGAGCGGCGTGGGATGGACTCGGCAATCGGCAGGCCAACCCTGCTGCATGCAAGTCTCTGTCGTGGGAACAACGCCATTGGGGAAACTCATTCCCCAGGGGACATTGGTGGGAATTCCGTAATCGCCATCGCCACTGAGCAAGCAGCCGATGCGTCCGATGGCGTAGCCAACACAGGCGGCAGGACTGCAGGCGTCCAGAAATGTTAGCGTGGGAATTTTTTCTCGCAGACTGAGAATTAGAAGCGCCGCAAAACCGCCGAGAAATCCGCCGAACCAGGCAAAACCGAAGCGGCTGATGATCTGCGGCCACGGGTTCGCGAAAAATTCAGAAGGCGATTCGAGTACGTGATAAAGGCGCGCTCCTATGATTCCTGCCAGTCCGGCAATGCCGATGATCAGAAATGCGTCAGCGCGAATTCCACGGCGACGAAAATCAGCTTGCAAAATATAGGAGGCGATGAGCAGGCCGGTGGCGACCATTAAGCCGAAAGTAGGAAGGTTGAGTGGGCCGAGGTGAAGGTAAGGGATCATCTATGTTCGAAAAATTTCGCATGAAAAGTATACATGAGCGGTTCAGGAAACTTTCGGTGAAGGGCCGGGACGGCAGAGATGCATTACAATTCCGATCACCAGCCAAATGGCGAGAGCCAGCCACTCTGCCCGGGAGAAGTGCCCAGGGAATTTCGGGATGACTTTCATGGCCACGAGAAGCAGCGCCACGATGGCCCCGATTGCCGCGATGAGTCGCGCACCAGGACGTGTCTCGACAAGAAAAAATGAAATGCACGCGGCGAACCATCCACAGGCGCAGGCCATCGAACCGACTTCAGTGACAGGAACGAGCAACGAGTCGCCGAGAAGCAGAGCCGTGAGGGTAGCAATCGTTACGCCGGCAATAGCAATCGATGGCGTCTGAAACGCCGGATGGATAATCGCGAAACGCGCTGGAATCGTGCCGCGCCTGCCGAAAGAAAACAGCAGTCTGCTGGCCGCAACGAAATTTCCATTGAAGCATTGAAACAAGCCAAACATCGCCGCAACGAGGATGAGACGAACCGGCCATTGCGCTCCCATCACCTGACCGAACGCAGTGGCGGTGGCGAACCGTTTGCCAAGCAAACTCTGCCAGGGCGCCACATACGAAACGGTCGCAATGACCGCAACGTAAAACGCGGCGCCGACAAAGAGGGCCAGCACGATGGCACGAAAGAAATCCTGCGAACGAAACTCTTTGCGCGCCTCCTCGGCGGCCTTGGGAACGGATTCGAATCCAGTCATGAAGTAGGGAACAATCTGCAACACCAGCAGAATAGAAATGAGGGGCGCGGAGGAAAAACCTGGTTGAAAATTGCCTGATGAACCGTGTAGCGCTCCTGCTACCGCGACGATCGCGAAGAAAAGCAGCACCGCGCTCGTCGCCAACCCCTGAAATGTCGCGCTGGCGCGAATGCCGCGATAGTTCAACGCCGCTAGAAATAAAGTCATTAGAATTCCCAGCAGCAGCCGCGGCAAAAATACCGGCTGGCCGGCGATGCGATAAATCTCGAATGAATTCAGCGATGGAATCAGGTAGCCGGCGAGTTTTCCCACGGCCACCGCTTCCCACGGGCACACGATCAAATAGGCGAGAAGCATGATCCATCCGGTGAAGTAGCTGACGATTGGCGGAAAAACTTGCGCCGTGTAGGCGGCTTCGCCCGCGGCGTCGGGCAAACGTTGCACCCATTGGCCGTAGACGTAGCCGATGGGAAGGAGCAGAAGGCCGCCGATTGCAAACGCCAGCATCGCGCCGAAGGGCCCGCCGCGGCCGAGCCAATCGTCCATCAGGACCAGCCAGCCAACGCCGATCATGGCGCCGAACGCGAGCGAAAAATAGTCACGCAGGCCCAATTTGCGCGCCAGCGCCGTCATATAAGAAATCGCTGAAGCATCGTGGAGCCGGGATTGTAGCTGGGTTCGGCAAAAGCCGCCAGAAAGGAAAACGAATAGGCATTCCAACAGAAAGCAGGCCGTACTACACTCGGTGACGCCATGAAAATCAAAAAACTGATCAAAGAAGCGGCACAAATCGCCGAACCTTACCGAATCACGAACGGGGGAAAATTCCGCTTGAAAGATTATGACCCCGCGGATACCGGCGGAATGAAGGATAAGAAAGAAGCCCTCAAGACCCTGGAGAAGAGCGTGCAACTCCTGTCCCATTTGCAGGAGAAGCTATATGCCCAGGATGAATGGGCGGCGTTGTTGATTTTTCAAGCCATGGACGCGGCGGGAAAAGATGGCGCCATCAAGCACGTGATGTCAGGCATCAATCCCGAAGGCTGCGATGTCACATCGTTTAAAGCTCCATCGCACCGCGAGCTCAATCATGATTATTTGTGGCGAACGCACAACGTGGTTCCGGAGCGGGGCAAAATCGGGATTTTCAACCGCTCTTATTATGAGGAAGTTTTGGTGTTGCGAGTCCACGAAGCATTGCTGGGGGCGGAGCATCTCCCGAAAAAAATCGTTGGAAAACATATTTGGGAGAATCGCTACGAGGACATCAACAACTTCGAAAAATATCTGGCGCGGAATGGCGTGGTCATTCTTAAATTTTTCCTTCATCTTTCCAGGGACGAACAAAAAAAGCGCTTTCTCGAGCGGCTGGAAATGCCGGAAAAAAACTGGAAGTTCTCGATGGACGATGTGAAAGAGCGGGGGTACTGGAAGGATTATCAGAAGTCCTATGAAGTGATGATCCAGAACACCGCGACCGAGCGTGCCCCGTGGTACGTAATTCCGGCGGACAACAAATGGTTCACGCGTCTGGTGGTTGCGTCCGCGACGATTGACGCTTTGGGTTCGCTGGATCTGCAGTTCCCCGAAGTGGACAAGGAAAAGAAAAAAGAACTGGCGAAAGTGCGCGAGGCATTGATTCGCGAAGAATAGCGACTGTAAGGCTCTGCTGAAGTAAACTGTCGCGATCCTTAAAATCGTCTTCGTTACGGGGAGAAGCTGCGCCATGAAACAAGTTGCGGCGGTGATCGGGGCGGGATTTGTCGGGAAGGCGCACATCGAAGCTCTGCGGAGACTGCCGGTTCCGGTGTGTGGAACGCTGCTGAGTTCGGGTGAACGCAGCATGGCCGCTGCGAAGGCACTAGGGCTGGAGCGTGCTTACAAGAGCGTGGATGAGATTGCATCCGATCCCGAAGTCACGGCCGTGCATATCTGTACGCCGAACTACGTTCATTTTGAACAAGCGGCAAAGCTGATGCGCGCCGGGAAACACGTGCTGTGCGAAAAGCCGTTGGCGATGGACTCGCGCGAATCGGCCACACTGGTCGCTCTGGCTAACGAAACAAATCGTGTAGGCGGAGTCGCGCATAATTTACGCTATTACCCACTATGTATGCAGGCGAAAGCGCTGATCGAATCGGGCGCCATCGGGCAAGTGAAACTGGTTCACGGCGGATTTTTGCAGGATTGGCTCACGTATCCGACGGACTGGAACTGGCGGCTGGAATCGAAGCTTGGCGGCGAATTGCGCGCGGTGTCCGACATTGGAACGCACTGGCTGGATTTAATTCAATGGATCACGGGGCAAAAAGTGGAAGAGCTTTGCGCGGACCTGGCCACGATCGTTCCAGTGCGGCATAAGCCGCGTGGTCACGTGGAGTCTTTTTCTTCGGCCAGGGGCGTACCAACCGATGAGATACCGATCGAAACCGATGACTACGCGTCAGTGCTGGTGCATCTGGATCACGGCGCGAAGGGAGTCTTCACGGTTTCGCAAGTGAGTGCGGGACGCAAGTGCAAACTGCATTTTGAAATCAACGGGACCGAAGGTTCGCTGGGATGGAACGCCGAGGATCCGAACACGCTGTGGATCGGGCGGCGCAATGAAGCCAACGAGATATTGATCAAAGACCCGTCGCTACTGGCTCCCGCTGCGCGGCCCTATGCTGCGTATCCCGGTGGTCACGCGGAAGGGTACCCCGATACGTTCGTGCAGCTCTTCCATGATTATTACGACTATCTCGATGCCGGTGATTTCAAGGCGCCGAGGAAATTTCCGACGTTCTCGACGGGGCACGAAGAATTAATTTTGTGCGAAGCGATTCAGAAGAGCGCACAGGATCGCGCGTGGACGAAGCTGCATTGGAACTAGCAGGTCTCTAATGCCGCATTTCGGTTATACAGCACTCGCAATTCCCAGGATGTTGATTTGCCGCATCTTCGACCTTCCCATCACCGTGCAGGTTGGTCGCTAAACCCTCCGGCAACATCTGCCTTGGAGCCCGGAGGGACCGTTACCTCAAGTTGCCAGAAAAGAAAGCTCAAGATGTCGGTCAACTCCTCGATGGTTTTTTTGACTGGGCGGCCACCGGAATGGCCGGATTTCGTGTCGTAGAGGAGAAGAATCGGGTTTTTCGACACGTTGGCAGCTTGCAGCCGCGCAGCCATTTTGCGAGCGTGCAGGGGAGCGATTCGCGTATCGCCGTCGCCAGTGACAAAGAGTGTCGCGGGATATTTCGTTCCTTCCACCACTCGGTGGTACGGGGAGTAGGCATAAAGAAATTTGAATTGGTCGAGGTTTTCAGAGCTGCCGTATTCGGATACCCAATAGGGGCCTTCGAGAAATTTCTGGTAACGCAGCATGTCCAAGAGCGGATAGGAACACACTACCGCGCGGAAAAGCTCTGGGCGCTGAGTGATTGACGCGCCCATCAAGAGTCCGCCGTTACTTCTACCCAGAACGGCAAGTTTGGAAGTAGCCGTGTATTTTTGCGAGATCAAATATTCGGCGGCCGCAAAAAAATCATCGAATACGGTCTGCTTCTTTTCAAACATTCCAGCGTGGTGCCACGCTTCGCCAAATTCGCCTCCGCCCCGGAGATTTGCATCAGCGTAAATTCCACCGTGCTCTACCCAGAGAAGAGCCAGCGGCCAATAATATGGCGTTTCGCTCACGTCGAAGCCGCCGTATCCAGTCAGTAGCACCGGATTTGAGCCATCCAGCTTCAGACCCTTCTTGTGAAACAGGAACATCGGAATGCTAGTCTTGTCTTGGGACGAATACCAAACCTGCTCTATTTCCAAGCCTGAGGCATCGAAGGCCGCTTTACTCTTGGCCCAGACCTCCGATTTCGCTTCTTTCACGTGGTAACGAAATATGGCGGGGGCCGAGTCGTACGATTCGAACGAATAGAAAAACTCCGAACTTTCCCATCGCCCGGATGGCGAGCTAACCGAACCGAGCGAGGGAAGAGCGATCGAGGATTCGAATTTCCCGTTGGCATCAAAAACTCTTAGCTCAGACGATGCGTCGTGCGTATATTGGCAGACCAGTTTGCCGCCCGCTGCGGCGATTCCCTCGAGATGAACACTACCTTCGGGAACCAAGTCGCGCCAATGCTCGCGTTGCGGAGTAGCCAGATCAGCGGAAACGACGCGCCACTGCGGCGCTTTCCAATTTGTAAAGATGAAGAGACGGTCTCCCGCAAAGCTCGGAAAGAAGAGCGCCCTTTCGTTGTTCACAGCAGTGAGCACTGGCCCCTTTTCCTTTACGTTCTGGACATAGATCTCGGATTGCTCGGAGCCCGACCCATAAATGACGAGGTAAACAAGGAAAGTGCCGTCCTCCGATAATTGCAGCGCCAGAATTTTGTCTTTGCCGAGATTCTGGCCGAAAATTACCGTGTCTTTGGCAGGGTCATCACCCATGCGGTGATAAAAGGCGCGCGGACCATCAGGCGTAACACGCGAATAATAAACCCCTTTGTTGTCCGGAGTTGGCTCAACGGCAAAGTACTGTCCGTTCGGGAACGCATCGGGGAGGGTTGTCTTCGAATCAACTTCTAGAACGCGCAAAGTAACTTGGTCCTGTCCGCCGTCCCGCCGTCCATAAAAAACAAATTTGCCATCGCGACTCACACTCTCAAGAGAAACGCTCGCGGAGTGGTCGGCGCTCCAGGGAAGAGGATCTATCAGGATTTCCTCGGGTGCATTCTGTCCTCGGCGGATATACAGAAGCGAAAGATCCCCTGCAGCGGGGCGCTTGCGAAAGAAATAACGGCCACCGCGCTCGGTGGGAACCTCATAGGAATCGGTGTGCAGCAATTCCCCGAGACGGTTGCTGAGGGACGTACGGTCCGCGACGGAGGAAAGCGCGGCGTCGGTGCACTTTTGCTCAGCCTCGATCCACGTGCGTGTCTCGGAGCTCTGCTGATCTTCGAGCCAGCGATAAGGATCGTCAACGACGGTACCGCCGTAAGTATCTTTCATCGAATCAATACGCGCCTGCGGTGGACACGTTGCCGCGGATGAGGGGGCCTGCGCTGAGAGAAAGGCGGGAGCGAATATGCAGAGGGCGAGGCCCGAAGCCAGGCGCGCGAAGCATTGCTTGCTGATTGCCCAGCACGAACAGCTGGGCGACGCTTGATCACAATTCGTACTCATGGCTTCCTCCGACCGCTAGACGAAGAGCGCCTGCTTCGCCGAGACACGGAAGCTTAGGACGGCTCGGTGGCAATCTCAAGCGTTAGATTTCGAGACCAGTCTGACCTGCTCTTGGCAATTCTCACTTCGGAACCGAAAAATGATACTGCAGATCGGCGGGAAGTTTTCCTGAGCGCTGGCGCGTGTTGTACTCCAGCTCATACCGCGTGTGCGATGGGTCTTCCGGATAAGCACTGCCAGGCTCGTACGGATACGGATTGAGTCCATGTTTCGGCAGCGGTTCGACAGTAAAGGCGTGCGCGGCGTAGAAGTCCATGTCTTTTTCGAAGCCATCGGCATAGAAAAAATAATCTCGAGTCCAACCGGCGGGAAGAGCGGGCAATGACTTCGCGTCGAAATCGAGCTTCACGCCTTCACCGGAACTGAAAATGACAAAACGGTCGTCGGCGGAACGCAGCAGCGTTTTCACATCGCCGTAGCGGGTGTAGTTCCCTGCAGCGCGGGCGTAAGGGCCGGTCTTGCTGCGCTTCGAATAGGAATACATCGTGTCACTTGCAGGAGTCAGGCGAATTTCTTTCGGGAAGCCAAGAAAATCGAGCGATGCATTGGCCAGCGGAACTTCTGTGACGTGCACACCGCGTTGTTCGGGAGTCTGGTCAATGCGAATCGCATCCCAATAAATTTTAAGGTTGTTGACGATGCGAATGCGGCGCGTCCCGCCAGGAATCTTCCCGGTGAGGTCGGCAATCATGGTGCGTTCGAGGCCAGCTGGAAAACCCATGTCATCAATAACGCGAGTCCATTTGCCTTTCGCGTCCTGTGCTTCGACGTACGGCGGAATCACTTTGATTCCGGCCTGGTCGGCGGCGTACATGGACGTCGCCGTGAAATAATCGGTGTAGCCGTCGGCGATCAGCCGCAGCGGCAGACGAGGATCCCATTCGCCGAGGTCCAGTTCGATCCAGTGCAATTTTGCGAATCCAGCGAAAGGCAATTCATCAAAGCTGGTGACATATTTGCGATCGCGTTTGGCAAGCAGTGCCAACACATCGTTTCCACGATCATCCCACGCGCCAACCGGTGGATGCGCGTTGTGGCTGGGCACTACGTGAAATTCCGGAAACGGCGGATTGCTGGCAAATCGTTCGTTGGGGTAAACGTCGAAGCTCGCAGGGTGATCGATGGCCAGCAGCTTCACTTGATCGAGGTACACGGTTTCTTCCATCGGTTCAAGGAAACGGAAACTGAGTTTGCCGTCGCGCGGCTGCACACTTTTACCAGGGACTTTCAGATATTCGGTTGGATCAGGCACATCGCGTTCGCCGGGGGCGATCCAGTGGCCAACTACACCGGGGCCGATCATGTCGGCGATAAATTCGTATTCCTTGCCGTTCCAGGAGAATAAAACGGGACACGAACTGCCGCGGCGATCGAGTTCAGCAACAGTTTGCGTTTTGCGGCCGTCCAGGCGAATCTCATCTTGCGGCACGCCAGTGGGCCACAAGAGACGGACAACATCCGCGCCTTTTTCGCCGCCCAGTCCGACGTGAATCGGCAGCGCGCTCTGGCCGAGATATCCCGAAGCGCCGAGCACTTCCCATTTTTGATAAAGCGCACCGGCAAAAACTTCCACTTTCGCTCCGATAGCGCTCTTGTTGTCGTTGAGCGCTTTCAAATCGATTTGCATCCAGCCGTTTTTCTCGGCGCCATGATTTTTCAGCAACAACGGCGCGCCTTCGGCTTGAGTAACGAGCAGATCCACTCCACCGGTTCCGGTAACATCAGCGGCAGCAATCGCGACCGGCTTAGACAATTTCACTAAGTCCAGCCCAGCATCTTTCGTGGCGTCAGCCCAATTCCCCGCTCCTAAATTTCGCAGTAAACGAATTTCACCGCCGTTCGCGCCTTCGCCGACCGCGACAAGATCAATCCAGCCATCGTTGTCATAATCGACAGCAACTATTCCCGCGCCGTTTTTCCAATTAAGCGCGGGTAGCGCTACACGCTCCAGGCCCTTGCCTTCCTTGTTGCGCCACAAACTGATTCCCGGCGCGCCTGCATGCGTGAACGCCAGGTCCATCCAGCCGTCTTTGTCAAAATCGAAAGAGACTACACCAACCGCTGGCGGCAAACCCTCTTTCGTAAAATCGATTCCGTCAAGCGTCTTGAACTCGCCTTCGCGCGGATTAAGCAAAATGGATGCGCCCTTTGCGCCTCCCGCCAAAACAAAATCGATCGCGCGATCGTTGTTGAAATCGGATGTGACGACGCCGGAGCCGGTGGCTTCCGTGCCGAGGCCACTTTCGGCGGAAACATCGGTGAACGTGCTGTTGCCGTTGTTGCGCCACATCACGTTGTGCGCGGCGCCGCCCGCTTTAGCGGTAACGTAAAGATCGAGATCGCCGTCGTGGTCGTAGTCAACGAAAGTCAATCCGACGCAGCCTTTTTCCGGCTTGATGCCAACACTCTTCGTGACGTCGGTAAATTTCCCGGCCCCGTCGTTGTGAAACAGATGTAAGCCGTCACTCATGCAAACGGCAAAATCAGTTTTGCCATCATTATCGAAATCGCCCGCCGCGCAGCCCAGCCCGCTGCCGCTCAGAGTTATGCCTGAGCCGCTGGTTTTGTCCTCGAACTTTCCGCCGCCCGCGTTGTGAAAAAGTTGTAGCGCGCCATTTTCATTGGCGCTGACCAGCAAGAGGTCGGGCTTGCCGTCGCCATCGTAATCGAAAAAGCAAGCGCCCGAACTTGGCGCCGCAGTCAGAGTTTGCGCCACGTAGTGAACCGGAATTGCCGGAGGCGCTTTCAGCAAGCCGTTCTTGGAATATTCCGCCAAAGAAAATTTCCCCTGGTCGCCATAGCCCGCTCCGAACGGAGCGCCAAGGTGCTGCGAAGTGATTTTCTGAAATTTCTGCAGATGCTCGCGCGCGTTGTCGGACTCTCCCTTGCGTTGATACGCACGGGCCAAACCAAATTCCGCGGACGCATGAAACGGAAAGACGGCAAGCGCGGATTGGAAGGCGGCGACTGCACCGTCGTATTTCTGCAATTGGTTATTGAGATAGCCGATAAAGTAAAACGCGTCCGGCTCGGTCGGGACGATTTCGGTCACGTGCCGAAACGCGGCGATGGCTTTTTCCTGCTCGCCGACATCTTTGTAAACCAACCCAAGGTTGTACCAGGCATAAGGATCCCGCGGTAGTTTTTCTGACGCCTCCAGCAAAGCTTTTTTCGCGTCTTCGGATTTTTGCTGGCTCAACAAAGAAATGCCGAGATTCAATTTCGCCAGCGCGTAGTCCGGCTGTGCCTTCAGCGCGCTTTCGAATTGCCTTTGCGCGTCGGCGAATCGCTGCTGGTTCATATACGCGACGCCGATACTGTTCAGCCGCGCGGCTTCGGAGTTGTCAGCGTCGGGAGCAGCGGCATTGTGCAGGAGCGAAAACGCCGCGCGCGGTTTCTTCGCCGCAAGCACAGCTGTGAGCGGCAATACAATTCCAAGCAACACTGCGATCATCGCTGCAAACCAGTACGCGGAGCGAATGCGCTTTCGCATAGTGACGGAGTTTTCCAGTCTTGGGCATGCACAACGGCGGTTTATTGCGGCGCGGGCCCAACTAATTCTCGCGGCCTTCGCCATGGTCGTCAACGGCTTTCGCGAGCTGATGCCAGGCAAAGCTTGACGCTCACACTCTCCACTCTTAGTCTCGAATAGAAAAGATGACCGCCCTCCACTATTGGTCTATCAATGAACTCGCGGAAAAAATCAAGGCTCGCGCGATTTCGCCGCGCGATGTTGTAGCGCAGCACCTGACGCGTATCGTCGAATTGCAATCGTGGCTCAAGGCTTTCGTGCATGTCGACGAAACCGGCGCTCGCGAGCAAGCGCTTGCCGCGGAAATTGCGTTGACGCGTGGCGAATCGCTAGGCGCGTTGCACGGTGTGCCACTAACCGTGAAGAGCTGCATCGACGTGGCGGGCTGGCCATGCGCGGCAGGCTCGCTCCTGCGCAAAGATTACAAGCCGAATGGCGACGCGGCACTCGTTCAGCGACTTCGCAAGGCCGGCGCAATTTTGCTTGGCAACACCAACACGCCGGAATTTCTGATGGCCTACGAAACCGACAATTTGCTCACCGGAAGAACCAGCAATCCGTGGAATCCAGAATATTCATCGGGAGGTTCAAGCGGCGGCGAAGCAGCGGCGATCGCATCGGGTTGTTCCGCGGGCGGAGTCGGCAGCGATGGCGGCGGATCCATCCGTGTACCTGCACACTTTTGCGGCATTTGCGGACTGAAGCCCACGCCCGGACGCATTCCTTCGAACGGCCACTATCCACCCGGCAACAGTTCTTTCGGATGGTTGGGCGTGGTCGGCCCGGTGGCTCGCACCGTGGGAGACTTGAAAATTTTATTCGAAGTATTACGCGGACCTGACGCAGGCGACGCGCTCACTTCTCCGGTGCGCGCTCTCGGCGATTCATCGTTGCGTTCCCAAAAAGTGCGAATCGGAATCCTCGAGGGCGACGGGCTCGGAACGGTCACACCTGAAACGCAACTCGCCGTAAGAAGGGCCGCTCAGCTTCTCGCCTATCAGGGATTTGTTCTTGAACCATTCCGCCTGAATAATCTTGAACGAGTGTTGGAGCTGTGGTGGTTTTTCTTCGGCACAGTGATCAGCGAACTTTTCCCGGGAGAGATTCACGGCCGCGAAGAATTTCTGAGCCCGGCATTTCGCGATTATCTGAAAGCCGCACGTACTTCTTCGCCCGATCGGTCCGCTTCACCGATGAAAATGGCGCGCTTTGTCGAAATGTGTGGAGCGCGCGATCGCGAACGAGCGCACATTTTGCACGCAATGAGCGACACTCCAATCCTGCTGTCGCCGGTGTGCGCTTCACCCGCGTTTCGTCATGGAGAAGGCAACTGGAGTCCCAAGACAGGCTATCGAGACACGATGCGCCATTCACAGTGGCTGAATTTGGCAGGTTTTCCGGGGGTCACCCTGCCGATGGGGCACTCGCCCGAAGGCTTGCCAATCGGAGTCCAACTAATTGGACGCCCGTTTGAGGATGAATTGGTGCTGAACGTGGCAGAGCAACTTGAAATGGCTCGCGGGGCGTGGCAGCCACCTCACGATTTGTTTGACTAACTGTACATCAAGGCTGTTGGGCCAATTCCGGTTCGGCAGCAGCGCCTTGGTCGGTTAAGCGGCCGCGAGCCTTTTCCAGCTCCGCCGCCATTATTTTCTTGGCTTCCGCGAATTGCGCGCTTGCCTCTTGTTGACGGCCGAGTTTCTGCAGCACCTGCCCATATACGAAGTGGGCGTTCTGATTTTTGGGCGCCAGCTTGACCGCAGACCCCGCCTCGCGCGAAGCCGTCTGCAAATCACCTTTCCGCAGATGCATTTTGGCCAGTTCCAGGAGCGCAACCGGCAAACGAGGCTCGCGTTTCAGGGCTTGCAGAAATGCTTTTTCGGCTTCTTCGTCCCGGCCTTGTTGCAGGTAAACCCGGCCAAGCTGCTCGTAGTTGTAGCCGATGTCCGGCTCGATGGAGATATCTTTGCGCAGTTCTTCGATAGCAGCATCAAGATCTTCCAGGTGCCAGTAGGCCACCCCGAGTTCGAAGTGCAGGAACGGCAAAGAGTCTCCGCCAGCTGCGGCTTTCTGAAACTCTTCCAGCGCTTTCTGGTTCTCGTTGCGGGCCAGCAACGCTTTGCCTTTTAAAAGATGGAATTCCGGCGAGTCGCCGCCGACTTCGATCAGCCGCCGCGAAGCTTTCTCGTCCAATTCCTTATTGCCAACGCGAAACGCCGCGTTTCCGAGAACGTACAAATACATGAATTGATCGGAGAATTTCGGCCAGAGTGGCTCGAGGACTCGCACAGCGTCATCGTATTTTTCGCCGAACGTGTAACACAGTCCAAGCAGGTAACGAGCCTGGCTCGAATCAGGCTGCTCGCGAACAACACTCTCCAGAGGTGGAATCGCCTCCACGTAGTTTGCCCGGCGATATTCCACCAGCCCGATATTCAACCGCACCCCGGTCATCTGCGGAGCAAGCTTCTGCGCCTCACGCAATTCCGCCAGCGCCCGATCCCAATTTTTCCTGCGCATCGCAATAACGCCGAGATTCGCGTGAGCGGCACCCGAGCGAGGATCCAGTTTCAGCACCTCTCTGAAGTCGGTGGAAGCGGTTTCCAGGTCACCTTTCGCCAAGGCATCCTGGCCGTCCTTAAACAGCAGTGCGGGATTGGACTTCTTCAGCCCGGAATCTTGCGACGGGGCAGCTGAGCCAGGAATGGGCAAAAACAAGGCGAGCATAACCACGGTCACCAGACCGAGCTCGCATCGTCTTTGATTGTGGCCAATGGGCACTGCCAACCCTCCAGCCATCAGATACTACTGGATTTCGCAGATTCAGCTACGACGCCGGCATACTACGGTTCGTTCCCGTCGCGGCGCGCCCCCCCGCTATGGAAAAGTTACTGCAATTGGGACTTGACAATCGCACGAAATTGCAATATTAACTCGTTTTAATAGACGTCGGTCAATGTGTTCGTGTCGAGTGGCAGGGGTACCGTTCGATGGGTGGTGTCCAGTCCGGCGGATTGCTTGTGTCTTCCGCTAACTCCCACAGCGTGATCTCTTCCGATTGTTTCGCAACCTGAATCTTGCTCGGAGGTATCACCGTGAAAAACACTGGACGTTGGTCAGACTTTAAAATTGCTACTCGAACGTTGGTTAGCAGAATTAGTTTCCTCTTGCTGTGCGCCATTGCTTTGCCGCTGCTTATGCCCGCTCAAGATACGGGATACATCAGCGGAACGGTTACGGACAAGTCCGGCGCGGCCATAGCTGGCGCGGACGTTTCACTGAAAAACGTGTCCGGAAGTCTGACCCGCGGCACGGCGACAAACGGGGATGGCGCTTACGTAATTTCCGGCCTTCCCGGCGACACCTACAATTTGAGCGTCACAGCGCAAGGATTCCAAAAGTTTACCGCGCAAAAAGTGGTCCTGGAGGTAGCTCAGAAGTCGCGCATAGACGTGCAACTGATAGTCGGTGCCATTACCGAAGAAGTTGTGGTGACCGGAGAAAGCGTGGCGCAGGTAGAAACGACCTCTTCCGAAATCAGCAGCACGATCACGGGCAAGCAGATCGATAACCTGGTGCTGAACGGCCGCAACTTCACGCAACTCGTAACTCTGTCCCCGGGTGTTGTCAATCAGACAAACCAGGACGAAGGCACCGTCGGCGTTTACGGCAACGTCGCCTACAGCATGAATGGCGGGCGCACCGAATACAACAACTGGGAGCTCGATGGCGGCGACAACCTGGATAACGGGTCAAACTCCACGTTGAACGTGTATCCCAACCCAGAAGCGATCGCCGAATTTAAAGTATTGACTTCGAGCTACGGCGCGCAGTACGGCCGCAATGGCTCGGGCACGGTGGAAGTAGAAACCAAGTCCGGCGGCAGTTCCTTTCATGGCAGCGCTTTTGAATATCTGCGCAATGACTTCTTCAATGCCAATGAATATTTCAACAACGCCAACGGCATCCCTCGGCCGCCTTATAAGAAACACGATTTCGGCTATACGATCGGCGGACCTATTTACATCCCCCATCATTACAACTCGGACAAGAAGAAGACGTTCTTTTTCTTTTCGGAAGAATGGCGGCGAGAGAAAAATCCTTCAACGATCGCCCCTCAGAACGTGCCTTCGGAAGCGGAACGGGGAGGCAACTTTAGCGATCTTTGCCCAGGTGCTGACTGCCCAATCGATCCGGCGACGGGCACACGCTTCCCGGGGGATACGATAACGCCGACCGCAGTGGGGTCAGCGCTCCTTGCGCTCATTCCCAGCGCAAACACTACCAGCGGTGGGTTTCCGGCGTTCGCACAGACAGTCTCAACTCCTACGACTTGGCGAGAAGAACTAATTCGCGTTGATCACAATATTAACGATAATTATCGTCTAACATTCCGCTACATTCACGATTCATGGAGCACAGTCGTGCCCAACCCGTTGTGGGGTAACGGCACTTCCGATTTTCAGAACATTCAGACCAACTTTGTCGGACCGGGCACCAGCTTTGTGGCCCGGCTGAACGCCAACATCACCCCCACGCTGTTGAACGAGTTCGTGGCCAGCTATACCGCAGATCACATTTCTCTGACTGCCTTGAATGAACCTCCGCTCCCGTCGGGCTTCGCGATGGGTTCCATTTTTAACAACGGCTTCGGCGGCGTGCTTCCGTCTATCGATGTCAGCGGTAACGCCGCCTATGACGGTGGCGCCAATAATACCCTGGCGCAAGACACTGGATACTTTCCGTGGACCAACGCCAACCCAACCTATACCTATCGCGATAACGTAACCAAGATTCTCGGTACCCATACTTTCCAGTTTGGCGCGTACGCGGCGTTTGCACAAAAAAACGAGGATAACTCGCCCAACGTGCAGGGCATTCTAAGCTTCGCCGCCTCGTCCAGCTTCGGAACAGGCAACGCCCTTGCCGACTTGCTGCTGGGCAACATTGCCAGCTACAAACAATGGGATACGAAGGTTAAGTATTACAACCGCTACAAAATCGTCGAGCCTTATTTCCAGGACGACTGGCGGGTTAGCAAGAAACTGACCTTGAACTTGGGCTTGCGCGTTAGCCTGTTCGGAACTTACCGCGAGCGTTATCAGCATGCTTTTAATCTGGACTACGCTGCCTTTGATCCAGGCATCGCACCCACGTCAACCGACTTCAATTCCGACGGTTCTCTTGCGCAAAACGCTGGCGGCACGATCAATCCCCTCAATGGGGTCGTTCAGTGCGGTGGAAAAGGTGGAACCGTACCTCTCATTCCAGGATCAGATTTTCCGACCGCTGCCATCGGCTCCAGCGGAAATGCAGGCTGCCTCAAGGGACATCTGTTTAACCCAGCCCCTCGCATAGGTTTCGCCTTTGACCCTAAAGGCGACGGAAAGATGGCAATTCGCGGCGGTTACGGAATTTTCTACGAACACACCAACGGCAACGAAGGCAATACGGAATCGCTCGAAGGATCGGCGCCGCTCGTGCTGACCGCGGTCCAATCGAACATCGTCGGCTACGGGAGCATCGGCGCAGGCGGCGGCACAAATGTACCGTTCTTTCCACTCTCTGTGGTTTCCGTTCCGGACAAGGTCCAATGGCCTTACATGCAGCAATGGAACCTGAACGTGCAGAAAGAACTGCCTTCGCACATCGTTCTTTCCGTTGCCTATGTGGGCAGCAAGGGCACGCATTTGACATTTTTGAGCGACGGCAATCAGATTGTGCCGGTGTCCGCTGCGGATAACCCGTACATCGCAGCCGGGAACATTCCGATCACCTCGGGAGACTGCACCACGTTGACGGCTGGTCCCGGTGGTCCTGCGGTTACCGGCCAGGCACTAGTCAATCTGAACGTCGCCTGCGGCAACGTCAATCCGGACTCGCAGCGCACGGCTTTCCCCGGTTACGGCGACATCACGCAGCTGCGGAATAATGCCAATTCCATCTACCACGCATTGCAGGTTCAGGCGCACCGTACCGTCGGCGATCTCACCTTGAGCGTGGCGTATACCTACAGTCACGCAATTGATGATTCCTCCGACCGCAGCGATTTCAATCTTGTCAACTCCTACGACATCGCGGCGAACCGAGCTAGCTCTAATTATGACTTGCGCCATAACTTTTCCATCAGTTATGTCTATGGGCTGCCCTTCTTTAAGGGTTCGGGCTTCTTGCACGCGGTGCTGGGCGGCTGGCAGATTTCTGGAATCACCACCGCACAAACTGGACTGCCGTTTACGGTCACCAATGCCACCGCTTTTGGCGATAACGCGGGCGTCGCAAATAACGTGGTCGCAAATAACGTGGGGAGCGGCTCAAGGCCGGACCTCGTTGGCGACCCACACAGCAGCGTCAGTTCGAGCGGGGACCCATTATTGTTCTACAACCCCGCCGCGTACGCCGTTCCCGTGGGTCTCACCTTCGGAAACGTGGGACGGAACACCCTGAATCTGCCGGGGCGTTTGAACTTCGACGTTGGCGTGTTCAAACGTTTTGCGATCACCGAACGAACCGGAATCGATTTCCGTTGGGAGAATTTTAACTTCTTCAACCACACGCAGTTCAACGGGATCGACACCGGCTTCGGGGATTCCACCTTCATGGACCTAAACACAACCCATTTCGCGCGCAAAATGCAATTCGGCTTGCGCCTCTACTTCTAAGTTTCTCCACCCCACCGGGGGCGGCGCAATTTCTTTCGTGCGTCGCCCCCGTTTTTTGTATACTCGCGTCCGGCACTTTTTGTTCGACGTGCGCCAGCCCCCAGCTCGGTTTAAGGGCATTCTGTAAACCCTTAAATAAAAAGTTGTGCATACAAAGCTTGAAAGCAAGGAGATTTCGCATGATGAACCGCCGCACGTTTCTGGGAACGTCCGCCGCCACTTTGCTAGCCTCAGAGGTTTCCTGGGCCTCAGGGCTTGTACATGCACGCGCTGCGTCATACGGCGGCTTCCCGGCCGAACACAAAATCAAGGCCGTCGGTGTGCAACTCTACACCGTCCGCGATGCCATGAAGTCCGATTTCGAGGGCACTCTCGCCAAGGTCGCGCAGATTGGCTATAAGGAAGTTGAATTCGCCGGCTATTTCGACCATTCGCCGAAAGACATCAGCGCGCTGCTGAAGAAAGATGGTTTGACGGCGCCTTCCTGCCACGTGGCCTACGACGTGGTGCAGAACAAATGGGAGCAGCAGATCGAAGCCGCGCACACCATCGGCCACAAATTTATCGTCTGCCCGTGGATCGAACCGAAACAGCGCCAGGAACCCGACGGCTACAAACGCGCCGCCGATCTTTTCCAGAAAGCCGGCGAAGTCAGCAAAAAGGCCGGTATCCAGTTCGCCTACCACAATCACACTTTCGAATTTCAGCCTTCGGAAGCCCTCGGCGGCAAACTTCCCTACGACATCCTGCTCGCCACCGATCCAAATTACGTGAAGATGGAACTCGACCTCTGTTGGATCGAGGTCGCCGGCAAGGATCCCATCGAATATTTCAACAAGTATCCCGGCCGCTTCCCGCTCGTGCACGTCAAGGACATGAAAGTGCTTCCCAAGGGTGCCGAAGGCCCCACCGCCAGTCCCGACAAGGAAATGCCCAACATGACCGAAGTTGGCGGCGGCGTCATCGATTGGAAGCACATTTTCTCGCACGCGCAGAATGCCGGCATTCAGCATTATTTCGTCGAACACGATTTTCCGGCCGACGCTTTCGCCAGCATTACAAAAAGTTACGCGTACCTGAGCGCCCTGACTTTCTAGCTGGCGCCACGCGATCCACATGAAATGCGTCATTCCGAGAGAAGCGAGGAATCTCTCTTCGTTCGGTCTTAAGCGCGGCGGAGCCAACGAGTTCCTGCTTCACCGAACTGACAACTAGTCACTGACCAATCTCGTCCGTCTCTGGAGGCCTTAATGAAAACCACTCGCCGTCAATTCCTGCAAAAATCCGCTGGCACTGCTGGAGCTCTGGCCGTCACTCGCAACATCCTGATCGAACCGGAGCACATTCCCACCGCGCTCGAATCCGCCGTACCCGCCAGCGACCGCCTCCGCTTCGGCATGATCGGAGTCGGCATGCAGGGCTCCGGCCTGCTGGCCAACGCAGTCACGCTCGCTGGAGTCGAATGTGTTGCCGCCGCCGACCTCTACGACGGCCGTCACACCCTGGCCAAAGAACTAGCCGGCGCAAAAATAAAAACCACGCGCAAGTATCAAGAACTGCTCGACGACAAGGAAATCGATTGCATTATCGCCGCGGTTCCCGATCACTGGCACAAGCAAGTCGTGGTGGACGCCGTCAACGCCGGTAAGGACATTTACTGCGAAAAGCCGATGTCACACACACCGGAAGATGGCATCGCCATGGTCGCCGCCTATAAAAAAACCGGCCGCATCGTGCAAATCGGTTCGCAGCGTGTCAGCTCCGTCCTGTGCGCCAAGGCGAAAGAATTGCTCGCGCAAGGCATCATCGGCGACCTGAATCTTGTGGAAGGCTCGCTCGGCCGCAACGATCCTTGCGGCGCATGGGAATATCCGCCACCCACCGATGCCAGCCCCGAAACCATCGACTGGGACACATGGCAAGGCACCGTTCCCAAGCGCCCCTTCGACGCAAAAATTTTCGCGCGTTGGCGTTGCTGGAAGGAATACGGCACCGGCCTCGCCGGAGATCTTCTGGTTCATCTCGTAAGCGGCATGAACTTTATGCTCGGCTGGAACGCACCGCCGTCGCGCGTGATGTGCATCGGTGGCATTTTGCGCTGGCCCGACGGCCGCAACATGCCAGACGTCCAGGCGGCGCTTTACGAATACGGGAAATATCCCGTGTACCTGCGCCTGAACGCCGGCTGCGAATCTCCGGAAACCTATCGCTTCCAGGGTTCGAAAGGCGCACTCGAAGTGAACGAATTCGGCATGACCTTCACACCGCAGTCTGGACGCGACGAAGCCCCGTGTTACTACAGCGCCGGGTACCCCGCTGCCATGCGTGAAGCGTATTTCAAACAATGGCACGCCGAGCACGATCCACCGGTCGGCAAGGAACCTCTCACGCAAAGCTACACCTACAAAGGCGATGACTGGGACGACCTCAAGCCGCATCTCTGGGCGTTTTTTCAGGGTGTTCGTTCGCGCAAGCCGGTCGTGGAAGATGCCGTCTTCGGCCACAACGCGGCGCTCGCCTGCCACATGGCCAATGAATCTTATTTCCGCCACGCCGCAGTCACCTGGGACGCGGCGTCCGGTACAATCAGATCGTGAACCATTCCGTATTTCGGATGACAACTTTGCTCGGCGCATTGCTGCTCGCAGGCGTTTTGCTTTTCCCGCAGAGCGCCGGCAAAACTTCCGATCCGCAAAAGCCTATTCCACATGTCTCCATCGGCAAGGTTGCGCCGCGGCCCGATGACGTCTCCACCATCGACGGCATGATCAAAGCCTATTACGAAGTTGTTTCCGGGCCCGCGGGACAACCGCGCCAGTGGGATCGCGACGCCACTCTATATATTCCTAACGTCCGCTTTGTCATCGTCAGCGAGGACACCACGGGAAAAACCACCGCCGAATCCATGACCCACCAGGAATTTGTGGATTCCAGCGAGGCTTCCATTGGCGGGAAAGCATTTTACGAGCACGAAGTCCATCGCATTACGCAACGCGCCGGAAACATCGCCCACGTCTTCAGCACCGCCGAACGCAGTTCCTCACCGGACGGCAAAGTAGAAGGCCGCGGCATTGACAGCATCGAACTCTTCTGGGACGGCAAACGCTGGTGGATCACCGGCGCCAACCTCTGGGACGTCAACACCACCAGGCATCCGCTTCCCCCGGAATTCCTACCGTAACTCCCGCAAATCACTGACTCAGTACGAGCCGCCGCTCAAAACGTGCGGATCAGGGAGAGTAGTCTGCCCAGACGTCGTCGTAATCGTAATGAAATACTTGTACAACATGAGTCGCGGCTTTTTTGGCATCGGTGGCGAATCAACATGATCATCTCCAGGTCTGGAGATAATCGGCCTGGGCGAGCCGTTGAAGGGGTAGTCGAACCTGAAGTCGATGGAAACTCCTTTGACTATAGTCGGGTCAAATCTCCAGGTTATTTTCCTGTTGCCATCGTCGCACAAATAGAGCAGCTCGCGGTCTACAGCAGCGGCGGTTACGACCACTGGCTCGTCCTGGCATATGTACCCAGCCGGGCCGTGCTTCTTCGCTTCGGGCGATACCCTAGGGCTGCAACCACCCACCAGAATCATCAAAAGTGCCGCCAGTACAACCGGCTCCGCAAATGGCCCCTTCAATAAATTGATCCTCATTAGTCTTCCTCCGTCGCACGACCTATCATCGCTTCAACAGCTCCTGAAACTCCCCCATGTCCTTCAACCCACCAAAATTCGGCGTATCCCGCAAACTCGCACCAGGGACGCCCGCTGCGACCGCCTTTTGCAGCGTTGCCAGCGCGCGCTTCGAATCACCCAACTGCGCATAAACTATCCCCGCATTCAGCAACAAGTCCGGGTTCTTGTCATTTATCCGTAACGAAGCCTGCAGTTGCTTCAGCGCCGACGCCTTCTCGCCACGCATCGCGTGATACATCGCCACATAGCTCAGCGCCTCTGCGTCCTGAGGATTCACGCGCAAGCGCTCTTCGCCAAGGCGAATCGCTTTCCCATAAGCTTGCTGCGCTTCAGTTCGTTTTCCGCTGCTCCAGTAATACGCATCGTCCAAATTTCCCCACAACGGATAATCCTCGGGGTCCAGCTTCACTGCCTGCTCAAACTGCTCCGCAGCCTCCGCATACCGCCGCATTTGAAACAACGCCGTCGCTAAATTCGAAGAAGCAAACGCCGTCGGTCGGATCTGCAGCGAATGCTCCAACACCGGAATCGCTTGCTCGTACTGCCCTTGCAGCAGATACACCCCTGCCAGATTCGAGTAGCCCGTAAAACTGTCCGGAATCAATTCCACTACGCGCGAATACATCTGCCGCGCCTCGTCATATCGCCCGCTGTGCTGGTAGTACAATCCAAGCCAGTTGTACGTAGCCCAGTAATTCGGCCGCATCGCAATCGCTTGCTTGTAAGTCTCTTCGGCTTCCTTCGACCGGCCCAGGCGCTCGTAAGTTTGTGCCAAGCCGCCCTGAACCGTTTCATCCGCCGGCTGAATTTTCATCGCTTCCTGGTACTGTGCCAGTGCCTTTAGATTTTCGCCGGTTCCCAGAAACACCCTTCCCAGGCAGCTGTGCGCCGCGGCCAATCGTGGCGCGTTCTTCTCGGCCTCGCTGCAACTCTCCACCGATTGCCGGACCCACGATTTGTCGTGCGTAACCTGGTACTTGCGCCAGAACGCTTCGCCCAAACCCGCTTGCGCCGCCGCAAAATTCGGGCTCAGCGCAATCGCCTGCCGAAAAACCGCGATGGCATTTTCAACGTTTTCCGGTTTCACATAGTCCTGCAAGTACCCAAGGCCCTGCAAATAAAAATCGTATGCTGCCGGCTGCAATCCTTCCCTCGCAACGCCAAAATTCTTCCCGGCATTCGCGGGGACATTCAGAGCCGTCGCCACACTTTCAAACACTCGATCTTGCAGGCCGAAAGAGTCGTCCTGATTCGCAGTAACGGTTCCGCTGTGCACCTGTCTTTTCGTTGACGTATCCACCAAAGCGTAATTCACCCGCAGCTGTTGATCCGCGCGCTGCACGGAAAGCGTCAATACAACCGTGGCGCCCAGTTGCTGCCGCGCCGCTCCGGCGCTGGAGATATGCTTCTCGCGCATTTCGCTGATCGGAATCACATCCAGGCGCTCGTTCGAGTTTAATTCACCCAGGCGTGACGTCAGCGTGTCCGCAAGTCCATTTTCAAAAGCGGCCTGCTCAGTGTTGCTACCCGGCGAACTCGAAAGAACTCCCAGCACCGGTGGCGCCGCAATCGCCCCACTCCCGCCCCCACTCAAAACAGATCGTCCGCGATACACCGCCAAAGCTCCCGCCGCACCGAGCAGCACGACAACCACTGCCACCGACAGCCAGCGCAGATTGTGCCTATCCCGACTGACCTCGACCCTGCCGCGTTGGCTCGATGTGATCGCCTGCAACGCCGCGCTCACTTCACCAGCTCGCTGATATCGCCGCGCGGGATCTTTCTCCAGGCAGCGCTCGATCACCGTCGCCAATCCCGATGGCACATGCGCTGGCGGTGACGGCAGTGGCTCGCGACTGATCGCCGTACAGAGTTGAAACAACGTTGTGCCGTGGAATGGCCGCGCGCCCGCCGCCAGCTCGTACAACACAATCCCCAGTGACCAGATGTCCGTCTGTGGCGTGATCCCGCCCGCCTCCAACTGCTCCGGCGCCATGTATGGAAAAGTTCCAGCCAGGCTCGCGCTTGCGTCCGAAGTAACCGTCTCCGCCGCTTGTTTGTCGAATTCCTGTGGGTCGGTTCTCCGCGCCAGACCGAAATCCAGCACTTTCGCGTCGCCCGCTTTCGTGATCAGCACGTTCAGCGGTTTTATGTCTCCGTGCACCACTCCGTGGCTATGCGCGTATTCCAGCGCCGCCGCGATTTGCATCCCATACAAAATCACCGAAGACGACGCCATGCCTTCCTGCCGGGCCAGCTTCGACAGCGGTTTGCCGTCAATAAATTCCATGGCGATGAAGATCTCGCCATCCTGGTCGCCGACTTCATAAATGGAACAAATATTAGGATGGTTCAACGCTGAAGCGGTGCGAGCCTCGCGACGCAAACGTTCCCGTCCACGGTCATTCGCGCCCGCATGATTTTGCAAAAATTTTAATGCCACGGTTCGGTGCAGGTCGGTGTCTTCCGCTCGATACACCACGCCATTGCCGCCGCTTCCCAGCGGATCCAGAACTCGATAGTGGGAGATGGAGCTGTGCACCGGCACCCCCGGGGACAAGGAGCAAGGTTTCTCGAGGAGGCCTGGAGGATGGCCAACTTTGCCTCAAAGCTTAGGCTTAGCCTCCCATGAAGTCAATTTACTGTTCGAAGCCTTACAAAAATTTCACCAGCGCATCCATCGTTTGCTTGGGCTGTTCTTCCATGATCCAATGGCCGGAGTTCTGTACCACCACAACGCTCACATCGGTCGCCACTAGTTTCGCTTGTTCTCCCAATGGAACTCCCAATGATTTGTCTCCGCCGATCGACAGCACCGGCATCGTCAACTTAGTCTTGGAGAGATCCTCAAAATCCTTGGCCGCCTGTACGAACGACACAAAATATTCCCACGCCGCGCGCATCCCTCCCGGACGCGAATACGCCGATAGATACGCCTTTCGATCCGCTTCCGGCAATGAACGATTTTTATCAGCCGCCAAATCGTTCCAGAAATACGCGAAGTAAATGTCCTCCCGCCCTTTTACCAGCGCTTCCGGAGTCGGACCATGAAAACGGAAATGCCAGTACAACGGACTGTTGTAGATCGGCTCCCAACCGGCAACGCCCGGAAGAAACGCGTCCATCAGTACCAATTTCTCTGTTTCCGTCGGGTACTGCGCCGCATACGCATACGCCACCATCAGGCCGATGTCGTGTCCCACCACGCGAGCTTTCGTTACGCCCAACGATTTCACCAAGGCATGAATCCGAATCGCCGCCGTCTTGATGTCCAATCCGTCGGCGGGAATGGACGAATCACCAATTCCCGGCAAGTCCGGCGCAATCACCGTGAACTTATCGGCCAGCCGCGGAAAAAGCGGCGTCCACATTCGCGAAGTCTCGGCGTAGCCGTGCAACAGAAGTACCGCCGGGCCGTGCCCGCCGGTGCTGTAATGAATCTTTACTCCTCCCACTTCCGCATCGCGTGAAATAAATTTCTCTTCCGCGCCCGCCGCTGCACAAAGCGCAATACAAGCCAAAGCGGCGAGGACCGCGGCACCCACACTCGTTCGAATTCCGATCTTCATCATCTCTCCTGTAGAACTGACATGGATACTTGGCAGAAACTCTAGCATTATTTGCATTGGAACCCACTCCAGCCCGTTCCTCTTGCATACGGAGGCTTTCGTGATCAGACAATTTGCTTGCCTGGTTTGCTTCGCCACTTTTCTGACGCCGCAAACGACCGCGCCCGAACGTAAGGTCGAATCAAATGCCGTTCTTTCGCCTCACGATCCAAACGTGCGCGTGCAATTTCCCCAATCCGCCCAGTACCTAGGCGCGGATCGCTGGAATTTGTACGACATCGCCGATTGTGAATTGCATGTTTTCGTCGATTCCGACGCGCAAAAGAATGTCCAGCGTCTTTATTGGGTGCAGTTCGAAGGCTATCTCCCCAGCAAACCCGACCTCGCGCATACGTACGATTCGCCTCGCCACGCTACTCTCGGTGGTTGGGACTTTTATGTTGATACCTGGGTACGTGCAAAAGATGCGGAAACGCGCAAAGGCTCGGACCGTGAGCACGTGGAAGCCCTGATTCGCTCCAAAGGCTTCCACATGCCGCCCGGAATGATGTACGTCCGCCTGGTTCATTTGCTCGATGCGCAAAAACGCAAAGAGCTCATGATCATTTACGGCGAGGACTTGGCTCCAACTGCCTTTAGCGTTGCGGCCCTCAGCCCGGGCGGGAAGGCATTTGAATGGTGGCCGGCCGTCGAAAAGGATTTGCTCATACACGCCGAAAGAAAAGTCACCATACAGCAAAATCCCGATACCCCATAAATCAAGCTCCCGTCCATTCTTGCTGTGAGTTCGCGCTTGAGCGGCTCCCGACTGGGCGCTAATATCCGTTCTCCCACCCGGCCTCACAGAAAACGCCCAGCCTCTGCAGTTCAGGAGGCAACGCATGAAGGAAAAACCTAAGGTTCTTTTTCTTTGTACCGGCCACCCGGAACGAAGCGAAATGGCGGCAGGATTTCTGAATCAGCTTGTTGGTGACAAGCTGACGCCGGTAAGCGCGGCGCTCGAACCCGCGCCGGTGAGCCCGCTTGCCATCGATGCCATGAAAGAAGTTGGTATCGATATTTCAAAGCAGCCGGTCGCGGACGTCCCCACCGCGTTTAAGCAGCGCTTCGCGTTTGCCGTCGGCGTGGGTGATCAGGCGAAAGAACGATGTCCCATCTTTCCATTCGCTTTCAGGCTCTTTCGCTGGAGCTTGGAAGACCCCGACGCGGCCCAGGGCTCACCAGCGGAGCGGCTGGCGGCCTATCGCCGCGTCCGCGACCAAATTCAAAGCCGGGTGCGCGAGTTCGTGGACCAACTGTCAAGCGATTCTAAATTGTCAGTGGCCCTGAAATAGCGTCTCAAATAACCCTTAAATACCCACGTCATCCAGATCTTTGCTTGCGGCGCTCGACAGCACGTGAGCGCCGCACAACTCTGTCAATCAAAAATCGAAATAGCGATCCTGGGACGAATTCTCTCGCTATTTGCTGGTTGCTGACGATTTCGCCGAAGGCTTCTGTCCGCCAGACTCCTTTTCGTCCTTCCGCTTTTCATCCAACCCTTTTTCGCCCTTTCCCTTTTCATCGTTTCCCTCTTCATCCCTTTCCTTCTCGATCTTTCTCTTCTCGTCTTTTCCCTTCTCGTCCTTTCCCTTTTCGTCTTTTCCCTCTTCATTCGTTCCCTTCGGCTCCGTCTTTTGATCTCTTCCTTCCGGTTCGGCAGGCCTGTTTTTCTTTTTCTCTTTTTCTTTGTCTCGATCCGTAGTTCGCTTCTTTTTCCCGTCCTCCTCGACCGGAGCCTTTGCCAGGCTGCGATGTTGCTCGTCTTGAGGGTGTTCTTCAGATTTATCTTCAGCCTTGCGTTCAGTCTTGCCTTCGGTTTTGTCTTTGCCTTCGGTTTTGCCAATCTTGCTCTCAGCCTTGTCTTCAGCCTTGTCTTCGGCTTTCGTTTCCGCTTCACCTTCTTGATTGTCGCTCTGCTCTTTTCCGCCTCTCTCCTGGGCGTGTTCCTGCTTTTTTTCTTCGGCCTTCTCCGCCGGCTGCTCTGACTTTTTTTCGCCTTTCGCACCGTCTTGCTCGACAGCCTTCCTCGGAGGGCTCGTAATCCCTGAGATGAGATAGTCAATTCTTACCCGCGCCGCACGACGCTTGATGTCACTGGCTCTTCCCGCTTGCTCCAGGTAAGGCGCGAGCTGCTCCTCGCTGGCGCCCCCTTTTTCCTTCAGAAATTGCAGAACAGCGGCGGTTTGCGTCTCCAAAGCTTCAAGCGATGAAAACAATTCGTCCAGGATCAGTTGCGCAATCTTGTCATCCATGTCGCGCCTCCCCGCATCTCCCCCAACATGTCTTTGATGCCAAAGCAGCTTCATCGGGCGTCAGGTTGCACACACTTCTATCTGTATAGTGGCTGGTTGCTCCAGCAGCACGGACCTCCGTCTGTGTCTTGTAATGGCAGAAGTCCAACCCTGTGGTAGTGCGCTTCCACGCATTGTCCGTGTTTTTCCACAACCGCTTCGAACCGTATCTATTTGGTTAATTATTTCTTCTGGACATTTATTGCGGTCTATGCGATAACGGTTTCCTACTGTATGGGCCAGCTGGACTGACTCCCTGGGCTCTTTGAAAACCTAAGTGCCCTGCACGATCTGTAGACTCGATTCCCCTAACTCTCGCATTATCTGCATTTATGGCACCCTTGGCGCTAACTCCTTTGTCACGCAAGTCCTTTAGATTTTGCAGTTACAAAAAAAGGGGAGGGGGGTACCCGGACCGATTCCCGCTATCAGCAAAAAAAACTGTGACCCGGTTGCGAGAGCTGGTCGCTGGTCTCTATCACTCAGGCAGCGGAGGACACCCCGGCCACTCGCTCCGCGTTACGTTCCCGATGTACTGCAAATCCGCGATTCCGATCTTGCTGGTGTAATACCCGTCGCAGGTCATCTTCCGCAGGAAAGCGAAGAACGCAACTCCCTGGCTTAGCCCAGCATCTTTTTTCGCGTTTTTCCGGAAAGCGATCAAGTCCAGCAACTCCTTGCGTTGTTCCGGTGCACATTCCATAAAAACTTTTCCATATTGATCAATACAGCGCGTATCCAGCCACATCAGCCCGCCGCCCAGCGCCAACTGGTAGTCTTCGTTCTCGCTGGTCAACAAATCGATGAACTCCGGCGCCCCCGCCTCCAACGCTCCGCCCGATTTTTCGTCCTTGGGAATAATGGTGTCGCAGAGAGACGAAATCATTTCATACTGCTTCGCCGTGAAATATTTCGGCGTGTACTTCCCTGCCGGCGCAGACGCCCGTTCCTTATGCACCATCTGGTGCGCCAGCTCCGCTGCCTCCAGCGGAATCACCTGCAAAACGCCGCCGCCCGCCGCGCCCAGCGCCAAAGTCCTCAACACATCCCTCCGGGTAATCCCTTGCGTCGCCATGAATTTCTCCCGTTCATCTCCGCGAATCTCAGCGTCTCTGCGTTATCTTTTCTCTTCGCTTTTCCATTTTCTGTTTTCTGTTTTCTTTTCTGGTTTTTCCTTACAGGTTCCCCTTCTTCGCTTCCTCCAGTAGGTATTCCGAAGCACGCCAGGACAACGCCATGATCGTCAATGTCGGATTCTTGTCCGGATTCGTCACCAACGGCGCGCCATCCGCGACAAAAACATTTTTCACATCGTGCGTCTGGCAATATCCGTTCAACACGCTGGTTTTTGGATCGGCTCCCATGCGCGCGGTGCCAACTTCATGAATGATTTTCCCACCGGCCAAAATCCCAAACGGATATTGGCCGTCAATCCGCGTTTTTGTCTTGTATGTGCCACCCATCATTTCAATAATGGACTTGAACGTTTCCTGCATATCTTTGGCCTGCCGCAATTCGTACTCCGTCCACTTGAAGTGGAATCGCAGCACCGGAATTCCCCACTGGTCCACTTTGTTGGGGTCGAGTTCACAGTAGGTTTCCGCGTTCGGAATCATTTCCCCGCGCCCGGAGAATCCTACGGTCGTTCCGTAGACCTGTCGCGCACGCTGCTTCAGTTGCGCTCCATAACCTTCTTCGTCGTGGCATAATCCGTCGAACATGCCGACGCCCGGCATGTCCCGTCCGCCCCACAACTCAATGTGATAGCCGCGCGGAAAATCGTTCTTGCGATCGTATTTCCACCACGGCACGTAGTAATGCATGCCGCCCACGCCATCGTGATTGTGCGGCGGCATTTTTTCCAACGCCGGAATTTCTCCCCAGCCATCGCTGCCCACCGAATCGGTAAGATACTTTCCGACGTTACCGGTGGAGTTGCCGAGTCCATCGGGAAAAAGCGCCGACTTCGAATTCAGCAGCAGGCGCGAAGATTCGCAGGCGCTTGCGGCAACCACGATCGCTCTTGCATAAACGCGCTTCTCAGAGCGCGTCGCTTTATCAATGTAAGAAACCGCTTCGGCCTTTCCGTCCTTGTTGACCACGATTTCCCGCGCCATCGCTCCCGTAATCAACGTAAGTTTTCCAGTGGCCATCGCCGGCGGCAGCAGCACCTGACTGGAGCTGAAATTCGAAGCGGTAGTACACCCGCGCCCGCACTGCCCGCAGTAATGGCAAGGCAACCGGCCGTTGTGTGCCTTAGTCAGAATCGCCAAGCGCGCCGGAATGCAGGTGACCTTGAGTTTGTCGCACGCTTTCTTGATCAGGATTTCCGTGCAGCGAGGTTTCGGCGGAGGCAGGAATACGCCGTTGGGCGCGCTGGACACGTTTTCCTGCGTGCCAAAGACGCCAATGTACGATTCGACTTTGTCGTAGTACGGCGCGATGTCATCGTAGGTAATCGGCCAATCATCACCCAATCCATCTCGGGTCTTCGATTGAAAATCGACTGGCGCAAAGCGCAGAGCAATGCGTCCCCAGTGATTGGTGCGCCCGCCGACGATGCGCGAACGAAACCACTGAAAATTTGCGCCTTCGGCGGAAGTGTAGGGTTCGCCTTCGATTTGCCAAGCGCCGTTGGGAGCGAGAAATTCGCTG
The DNA here is from genome assembly GCA_963732135.1 of uncultured Acidobacteriota bacterium. Classification (GTDB taxonomy): domain Bacteria; phylum Acidobacteriota; class Terriglobia; order Acidiferrales; family UBA7541; genus Acidiferrum. The sequence continues at coordinate 306,958 of CAVSYC010000002.1, read as the reverse complement.
AAATTTTGGCTGGCATACCCGCCGACACCGGCACCGCGGTGAGGCAGATCATACGGCCACATCAGCATCTTGAAGTCTTTGTCGGGATACACTTGCGGACCAGCCTCGAGCATCACGACATTCAGTCCGCCTTCGGTGAGGACTTTCGCCGCCATGCCTCCGCCGGCGCCCGATCCGATCACGCAGACGTCATAAGTTTTCGGCGAACGATTAATCTGAGACATACTCCGCCCTTCCCCCCGAATCTGCCGAACGCTTTGCAGGTTTTACGTTGCCAGTTACAGTTCGTTCTTTTTCATTTGCGCTACCGCATAGTCGCACGCTCTTGCGGTTAACGCCATATAGGTAAGCGACGGATTGACGCAGGAATTGGAGGCCATGCAGGAACCGTCGGTCATGAATAGATTTTTCACGTCATGGGCCTGATTGTGTTCGTTCAACACGCTGGTCTTGGGATCGCGACCCATGCGCGCGGTTCCCATTTCATGAATGGCGAGCCCGGGACGAGTGATCTCGGAATAAACGGCGATATTGGTTGCGCCAGCCGCAGCGAGCATTTCCGCAGCCTGAGTGGCAATGTCCTTGGACATCGCGAGTTCGTTTTCGCTCCAGTCGCAATTAATTTTGAGCGTTGGAATGCCCCAGGCATCCAGTTTGTCTTTGTCAATTTCGATGTAGTTGTTGTGATTGGGCAAGCATTCTCCGAAGCCGCCTAGACCCAAGCGCCATTGTCCCGGTTTGCGCAGAGAATTTTTGAAGTCAATGCCAATGCCGGCCGAAGTCATGCCGCGCTGCCAGCCATCTCGGCTCCCGCCGCCCTGATAACCGTAGCCGCGCAGAAAATCCTTGTGCTTGGTTTTTACGTTTCGGAAACGCGGAACATAAATTCCGTTGGGACGATTGCCAAAGGGCATTTTGTCAAGGTGGCCCGGCATAACGCCGGAAGCGCCGCTGCCCATGTGATGATCCATCAAGTTGTGGCCAAGTTCGCCGCTGCTGTTCGCGAGACCGTTGGGAAATTCCGGCGTAGCGGAGTTGAGTAAAATGCGCGTGGATTCCAACGTCGCGGCGCAGACGAAAACAATGCGGCCATGGAATTCCAACGCTTTTTTGGTTTGACCATCAATCACGCGCACGCCGGTAACGCGGCGCGACGATGGATCGAAAATCAAACTGTGCACGACGCTGTAGGGGCGCACCGTGAGCTTGCCGGTCTTCATGGCAGCTGGCAGCGTGGAATTCAGGCTGCTGAAATAGGACGACGTGATGCATCCACGATGACATACTCCACAGTAGTGGCACGCGGCGCGCCCTTTGTGAACGCGAGTGAGAACCGCCGAACGCCCGATGGTCATAATGCGATCATCAAAATTTTTTGCCAGAGCGTCGCGAAAGTCCTGCTCGACACAGGTCATCTCCATCGGCGGGAGAAATTTGCCGTCGGGAAGTTGCGGCAAGCCTTCGGCCTGCCCGCTGATTCCGGCGAATTCCTCGACGTAGTCGTACCACGGAGCGATATCCGCATAGCGGATTGGCCAATCGATGGCGACGCCTTCCTTGGCGTTGGCTTCAAAATCTAGATCGCTCCAACGATAGGACTGGCGGCCCCAGGTGATGGACTTGCCGCCAACCTGGCGGCCTTTTATCCAGGAAAAATGTTTTCCGGGCGCGCTAGTGTAAGGATTCTCAGAGTCTTTGACGAAGAACTTGTTGGAGAATTCGTCGCAGGCGTAGTAGCACTCGCGCTGGATCGGTTGAGTGGTTGCGCGTTCCTGGCGATTATCCCAATCACGGTATTTGAGTTCCCAGACCGGGACGTGCTCGACGTAATCCTTTTCCGGCGTGATGGGGCGGCCGGCTTCGAGAATGAGCGTGTTCAGGCCCTTTTCGGTCAGCTCTTTCGCAGCCCAGCCACCAGTAATTCCGGAACCGATGATGACGGCGTCATAGCTTGGTGTAGGCATTTTGATCAGGCTTCTCCGAGTCCGGGGCCCAGAGGTTGGCAGCCATGCTGCGCGCCCGGAATAATTTGCAGTTTTAGTTCCTGGCTGAAACCAATTTCTGAAGTGTAATAGCCGTGCACCGTGATGCGTTTGAAGACCTCCCAGAAATCGCCTTCCAGCTGCTGGTCGGGTGGCTCAACATGATTTCCATGATGGGCGCGAGCAACGCGGCCCGCGAGGGTCACATCGTCAATCGCACGCAACTGCGCGACTTGCTGGTCGGAAGAGGCATCGACAAAATTCTTGCCGAAGAGTCTTTGGCTTTGCTTATCAATATCCTCGAGTCCCTCAATAAAATGGGCGCGCTCCTCTGGAGTGGCCCACTCAGTAAGGATAACGTCGATAAATTCGTTCACACGCGCTTCCTTGGCGCCGGGAGTGTCGGTGGCGGGGATAATTTGCTCGGTCATGGCGATAACAGTTTCGTTCAGGTGCGGCGTCAGTGTACGCAACTTGTATCCGGGAGGCGGCTGCGCCTGGCGAAACAATGCCAATAGTTCAGGTGAAAAAATAGGCAGAACGGCACCCGCCGCAAAAATACGCAAAGCTTCACGCCGTTGCATGAACCCTCCCGAATGAATCACTTCAGTGAATGCTACTCACCCAAAATTTCCTTGCGCACATTCTTCAGGACGTAAGCGGCGCGTTCGACGCCGACTTCGCCGGTTAGAATCGGATCTTCATTTTCGATCGAGAGAATGCCCTCGTAGTCCACGTCCATATACGCCTGCACCACCGACTTCCACAACGAAGCGCTGTGGCCATAGCCGACCGCGCGGAAGGTGTCTGACGAAGTCGCCAGACTGGCTTTGTCGAACGCGAAATTCAGCACGCCATATTTCGCGCAATTTTCCGGAAAGATCACGGTGTCCTTCATGTGCGCGTGGAAAAGAGCGCCTTGCTTGCCGAGGAAGTGAATCACCTCCACGGGATCGCAACCCTGCCAGAAGAGATGGCTCAGGTCACAATTCGCACCGATTTCTTCGCCGACGGCTTCGCGCAGTTTCATCAAGGTGAAGGGATTGTAGACCACAAAGTTGGGATGCATTTCGAACGCCAGGCGTTTGATGCCGTGGGAACGCGCGAATTTCGCGGCATCCTGCCAATACGGAATGACTTTTTCTTTCCACTGCCATTGCAGCATCTGGTTGTATTCGGGAGGCCAGCGGTAAGTGATCCAGTTCGGTTGCGTGTCGGCAGGCGTGCCTCCGGGACAGCCGGAAAAGCCGACGATGACTTTCACGTCCAGCATTTCTGCGAGCAAAACCGTTTTGCGAAAAGTGTCGACGTCTTTCTGCGCGTGCTGAGCGTTGGGATGAACGGGATTTCCGTGACAACTTAGAGTTGCGACGCGCAAACCTTTGTCTGCAAATTTTTCCTGCCAGGCTTTGGCCTTGGCTTTATCTTGCACCAGGTCATCGAGCGGGCAGTGATGATTGTTCGGATAGCCACCGGTGCCGATTTCCATGGCTTCGAGCCCGAGGGCGCTGACTTTGTCGAGCATTTCATCGAGAGAGAGATGTTCGTAAACTGGGTCGAAGACGCCGATGGGAATTTTCTTTTTTGCGCCGGCTGCGGAAACAATGCGAGGATCACGGTCTGTTGCATCAATCTTGGCAGATGAATCGGGCTTGACAGACGAATCGAGCTCGACGGATGAATCGGAGACCGCAGCCCATCCGGCGGTGGCTGGAAGCGCGGCGGCAGCGGCCAGACCGGTTCCAGTTGCAGTCAGAAATTCACGGCGATTTACCGAATCTTTGCGTGGACGTAGACTCATTCAGATGTCCTCGACGGAAAGGTTAACGCTACAAGCGTGTGAATTATACCCCTCTGAAGGCCGGGAGCAAGCGCGAAAATCCCAGTAGTAAATCCTTTTAGTAGAGCGGAAGTGGTCAGGCGGGTTTAGGCTTTAGCTCTGCAAGTGGCGGAATGGAAGAAGCAACTGTCAGCGCGCGTTCCGGTTGCTGCTCGCCTTTGCTAAGTGCCTGGTAAAGCATTTCGATAGCTTGACCGGTATTCGGTGGTGCAAATACGGTTGCGGCCAGCAATCCGCTGGCAACCCATGCGGCTCCGGTTTTCGGCAGCCCGTCACATCCGGTGAATGGCAGCTTCAGCCAGCGTTCCCGTTCCGATTCGTTCGTAATTTCCTGAAAGGCTTTGCGCGCGCCGATGGCCATGGCGTCATCTTGCGCGCCGACCAAGTCAATGATCGCTTTCTGCGAAGTGGAAAGTTTCAGCCAGGAACGAATGGTCCGCATGGAGCTATCTTCGGTCCATTGTCCTTTCAGGGTAGTGATCTGGATGTTGGCAGGCTTGGTGCTCATCATTCCCAGGGTGCGGTCCTTGGCGGCGGAATTTTCCGAAGGTCCTTGAATATACAAAACATTACCGCCCTTAGGGAGGAGTGCGGCGAACTGACGGCCCTGGATGCGGCCAATTTCGACGTGGTCGTTGCTCACGCAAAAAATGGGAGCCTTTGCAGTACGGCGGAGTTCGGCGATGTAAATGGCTTCGCGGTTGAGTACCGCCCATCCGATATTTGCGCCGACGGCAGCCTTTGCCACCTGCGGCAAAGCGGTACCGCCAACCGGTTCGAACACGATCCCGTCCGGGCGGTCCTGCTGTGGAGCCTGAATGGCGCGAAGCAAATGAGTGCTTTGATTGATCGCGTCGTTTTCCGCGTAGACTATCTGTAATTCGATGTTGAGGCGACGACAAGCTTCCTCTGCGGACTTCGCCTGTTCGATTTGATAGTCGTTATCCTTGGTGGTCAGTGAAACCAGAATGCGAAGTTTTTTCATAGCCTCGGCAGCCTTAGAAGCGGACTCTTTAAGATAAACTGTGTTCAGGGCGGTTCTTCGGATTTTAAGCGCCGGGTTGTCGGAAAATGAAGCCCCTTTAGGGAAATAATATGTCAGCTAAGAGTGACGGGATGGGGAGAATAGCGCCCAAGTGAATTCGATATCCAACGCGGAGAACGAAGCGCGCGCAAAGTTAAAAAATGCGCGGCGAATTGTAATCAAGCTCGGAACCAGCACGGTGACAGACGCCGCGGGCGGGGTCTGCACGCAAAGAGTGGAGCCGATCGCGCGTGGAATTTCGCAGCTCATGGAGGCGGGCCGGCAGGTGATGCTGGTTTCCTCTGGAGCGGTGGGATTGGGAAGAAGTTTGCTGCAGCTGCATCCATCGCGGCTGAAGGATATGGCTGTGAAGCAGGCATGCGCGGCGGCGGGTCAGAGTTTGTTGATGGAATCGTACAAGAGGCTGTTTGACGAGCGGGGCTGGAAAATCGCGCAAGTTTTACTGACAGAGGAGGACTTCAGCAATTGGGGCCGCTATTCGAATCTGCGGCGAACGATGGAGAAATTGTTGGGGTTCGGCGTGCTGCCGATTGTGAATGAAAATGATACGGTGTCCACAGCGGAGTTGGAAAGTGTGAACGGCGGCAGGCAAGCAGCGTTCAGCGATAACGACCGGTTGGCGGCGCTGGTCATGAGCGGGATGGAAGCGGACGCGCTGGTACTGCTTACGAACGTGGACGGATTTTTGCGCCGGAACGCCGGAGCCAGGCAAGACGAGCTTCTCCCGTTCGTAGAACGCGTGACGAGCGAAGTCCGAGCGGCTGCGGCGGGGCCCTCAAGAACTGGCGCGCAGGGCGGTCGCGGCGGAATGAAGACAAAGATTGAAGCAGCCGAGATCGCCATGAATTGCGGCGGAGTTGCATTGATAGCGAACGGCGCGAATCCGAAAACGCTGGAACGCGTCTTCGCGGGCGAGGAAATCGGCACGGTATTTGCACCAGCGACACGGATGCGTGGAAAGCGGCGGTGGCTTGCGTACGCGGCCGGAGTTCGTGGACGAGTGGTGGTGGACGCAGGGGCACAACGCGCGATCACCGCGGGGAAAGCGAGTTTGCTGAATTCAGGAGTGGTGCGTGTGGAGCGTGAGTTTGGTTCGATGGATGTGGTGAGCATTCGCGACCTTGACGGGCACGAATTCGCGCGCGGAATTGCCGCATACGCGAGCGAAGAGAGAAACGCTGACGGGAAGAAAGCGGCGGCACGGGTGCTGTTCACGCGGGAAAACATTGTGGTGCTCGAGGCTGCGGGATGAGCGTCAGACCGGCGGAAGAATTAGCGAAGGGCCCGGCAAGTTCCACTGCAGCGGATGCGGCAAAACTGGCGCGTGCCGCTTCGCGCAAACTTGCTGTATTGAGCGAGGAGCAGCGCAACGGCGCTTTGCAGGCGGCGGCAAAACGGCTGGAAGCGAACGCGGCGAAAATATTAGCGGCAAATGAGGAAGACGTTCGTGCGGCCGAAGAATTCGTGCGCGCCGGAAAAATGCCGGCAGCTATGCTGGCACGGCTGCGTGTAACGGAAAAAAGCGTTCGCGAGATGGCGGAAAAGGTGCGTGGCGTGGCGCAGTTGCCTGATCCTCTGGGGCGGCGATTGGCAGTGACCGAACTGGATGAGGGATTGGTGCTTACCAAGGAATCGTGTCCGCTGGGCGTGGTGGCCGTGGTGTTCGAAGCGCGCCCCGACGTAGTGCCGCAGGTTGCGTCGCTGGCGTTGAAATCCGGTAACGCGATTTTGCTGAAGGGCGGGGCGGAAGCAGCGCGCACGAACGAAACGTTGATGACGATCTGGCGCGATGCGCTGGCGGAATCAGGCGAAGTGCCGAATGGAGCGGCGCAGATGCTGCACTCACGCGCCGACGTGATGGAGCTATTGAATCTCGAGCGCGATGTGGATTTGCTGATTCCGCGCGGCGGAAAAGCGTTTGTGGAACAAATTTCGCGGCAGAGCCGCATTCCCGTGCTCGGGCACGGCGAAGGAATCTGCCACGTATATGTTCACGCAGCGGCGGACTTGCAAAAAGCGGAACGGATTGTGATGGACGCGAAGGTGGATTATCCGGCGGCGTGCAACGCAGCGGAGACGCTGCTGGTGGACGCGAGCGTGGCAGCGGACTTTGTGCCGCAGATCGTGGCGCAATTGATCGCGGCGGGAGTGGAAGTGCGCGGATGCGAACGGACCCGCGGACTTGCAAAATCGGGCGATGTCCGTGCCGCAACGCAAGAAGACTGGGCGACGGAATACGGCGAGATGGTTCTGGCATTAAAAGTTGTGGATGAGTTGGATGCTGCGATTGCACATATCCATGAATTCGGAAGCGCGCATACGGAAGCCATCATTACCGAAGATGCCGCAGCGGCGGAGAAGTTCTTGAGCGAAGTGGATGCGGCGGGCGTGTTTCACAACGCTTCGACACGATTCGCGGATGGTTATCGGTATGGGCTGGGCGCCGAAGTGGGAATCAGCAACGGGAAATTGCACGCGCGCGGCCCGATGGGAATGGAAGGGCTGACGACCTACAAATACAAACTACGCGGCAGCGGACAGACGGTTGGCGACTACAAGAGCGGGAAGAAGTTCGCGCACCGGCCGCTATAAGGATGCAGAAAGCCGCCTCGTCGGCGTCCGCGATGAGTCACGCCAGGCGAGCCTGGGAGTGAGGTTGGCGAGGCAAATCAGAATTCGCTGGCGGCGGCGTTCCGGTATATACTTTGCCAACCTAGAACCCGAGAGGGGCGTATGAGCCCAGAAAATTCAGAAAAGGTTTGGATACCGGTATGCTGCGGGCGGGTGATGCGCTTTAACCGGTTCCTGAAGCAGGATGGCGACGCCTATGGCTCGATGGTCTGCACGGTATGCAACAAGAACATTGTACTGGAGCAGGAAAATGCGCCCGCTGCGGATGCATACGGCGAGGGCACGCGGATGCTGACGGTGGTAGGAACGCCGAAGCCGCCGAAGACGGACAGGCGGAAGGCCAGCGATGCGTTGAGCGGCTTCAGCTCAGACGATCAAACGCTTTAGATGCGGCAATTGAAAGCGCTCTGCGTCGATGATTGGCCAAACTTTCTCCCATTATCGCGTACTTGAAAAGCTGGGCACCGGCGGCATGGGAATTGTGTATAAGGCGCAGGATTTGCGCCTGGAACGCTACGTCGCGCTGAAATTTCTCCCAGACAATTTGACGAACGACGCGCAGGCACTGGAGCGGTTTCGCCGGGAGGCTCTGGCTGCGTCGGCGCTGAATCACGCCAACATTTGTACCGTGCATGATATCGGCGAACAGGATGGCCGACCATTTCTGGCCATGGAATTTATTGACGGCGAAACCATGCGCCGCCACGTAAATAACAAGCCGATGCCAGTCGAGGAAATTCTAACTCTGGGAATCCAGATTGCGGACGCGCTGGACGCGGCGCACGCCGAAGGCATCATTCACCGCGATATCAAGCCGGCGAATATATTTGTGACTAAGCGCGGGCAGGCCAAGGTGCTGGATTTTGGGCTGGCGAAACTGATCAGCAAGCGCGACGGCGACACGGAAGTTTCCGATTCATCGCATCCCGGGCTGGAAAATCCGATTTCGATTGTTGGCGTCATCAGCGGGACGCCCTCTTACATGTCGCCGGAGCAAATCCGCGGCGACGATCTGGATGTGCGCGCGGACGTGTTTTCGATGGGACTGCTTCTCTACGAAATGGCCACGGGGCAGAAAGCGTTTCCAGGAAACACGGGCGGAGTCATTATCGAAGCCATTCTAAGCAAGTCTCCCGCGCCGGTACGCAGCTTGAATCCGGATATTCCGATTGAGCTCGAAGCCATCATTAATAAGGCCATAGATAAGGATAAGGGACTGCGCTACCAGAGCGCGGCGGAACTGCGCTCTGATCTGCAGGTGTTGAAGCGCGGATTCGAATCGGGGCACACGCAGAGTTCGCTGCTGCTGGCCACGGCAGGAACGAAGCGCGGGCCGTGGCACAAACGCAAGAAATGGGCGGCTCCCGCGGCGGCTGGGGCCATCATTGCCGTGATGGGAGTCGGCGGTTGGTTCTACGACGCGCGCCGCGCACATGCGCTGAATGAAAGCGACACGGTGGTGCTGGCTGACTTCACGAACAAAACAAATGACGCAGTTTTTGATGAGGCGCTGCGGCAAGGTCTGGCGGTGCAACTCGAACAGTCACCCTTCCTGAGCCTGATTTCCGACCAGCAGACCCGGCAGACTCTGAAGTTGATGGGCAAATCGCCGGAGGCGAAACTGACGCCCGAAGTTGCGCGTGAACTTTGCGAGCGAACGGCCAGCAAGGCTTACCTGAGCGGAACAATTTCCAACATCGGCAGTCAGTACGTGTTGGGGATCAACGCCGTCAATTGCCAGACTGGCGATACGCTGGCGCAGGAACAAGCAACCGCGGACAGCAAAGAGCATGTGCTGGGCGCGTTGGGCGATGCCGCGAACAAGTTACGCGAGAAGCTTGGCGAATCGCTGAAGACCGTGCACAAGCTAGCGACTCCGATCGAACAAGCCACAACTCCTTCGTTGGAGGCGCTACAGGCCTATTCGATGGGACGCAGTCTCATGCTTACGCAGGGAAATTACACCGCGGCGGTTCCGCAGTTCCAGCGCGCCATCCAGCTGGATCCAAACCTCGCCATGGCGTACGCATCGTTGGGCACGACTTACCACAATTTGGGGGAAAAAGAACTAGCGGCCGAGAATACGCGGCGCGCCTTCGAACTGCGCGGCAAAGTCAGCGAACGGGAAAAATTTTACATTGAATCGCACTACCACCACTTTGTAACCGGAGACCTGGAGAAAGCCAAGCAGGTGTATGAGCTTTGGGCGCAGATGTATCCGCGCGATTCTGGACCCATCAACAATCTCGGCGTGGTGTACCAAACGCTGGGGCAATACGAAAAATCGTTCGAGAATTTCCGCGCGGCACAGCGGTTAACGCCAAACGATGCTGTGAGTTATTCAAATACGCTGGGCGTGCTGGTGAACCTGAATCGCGTGAAGGAAGCGCGCGCGATGGCTGCGGACGCCGCAGCGAAGAAAGTAGATTCTTCGGGCATACGGTTTGATCTGTACCAGTTGGGATTCCTGCAGAGCGATGACGCAGCCATGGCCGATCAGGTGAAATGGGCCGCTGACCGGCCGGGCGATGACGCAGTGATGCTGTACTACGAAGCGGACACTGCGGCGTATTTCGGCCAGTTGAATAAGGCCCGCGATCTTTCCCGCCAGGCAATCGCCGCTGCGGGGCGCGCGCAGCGGCCGGAAAGAGCTTCGGTGTGCCAGGCTGCGGCTGGATTGCGAGAGGCGCTGTTTGGAAACGGCGCAGAAGCGAAACGGAATGCAAGCGCGGCCTTGAAATCTTCGAATGCGCGCGACGTGCAGTTTATTTCCGCGTTGGCGCTGGCGATGGTCGGCGATAAGGAGACGGCAGTGGAATTTGCGGATGCGATGAAAAGCCGTTTTCCGCAAGACACTGTTGTGCAGTTCAACTACGTGCCCACCATTTACGCGCAGGTCGCGCTATTTGACGGGGACGCGCAGCGCGCGATCGAGTTTTTGCGAGCGGCCACACCCTACGAACTGGGTTTGGCTGCCAGCAGCAACTATTCGACTTATATGTATCCTGTTTATGCGCGCGGACAATCATATCTTGCGGCGCGCCAGGGCAGCGCGGCGGCCGCCGAGTTTCAGAAAATTTTGAATTGGCCGGGTGTGGTCTCGAACGAACCAATCGGCGCGCTGGCGCACCTGGGATTGGCGCGCGCACATGCGATGAATAACGAACCGGCCGAAGCGCGCACGTCGTACAACAATTTTCTTTCGCTATGGAAAAATGCTGACAGCAGTTTCCCTTTCCTGTCGGCAGTGCAGGCAGAAGCTCCAAAATAGCCGCGGGACTGCGCGCGGCCTCTTGGAAAGGTTTTGTACCGCATGCCAGCTACTAAGCCATTCAAGGTGGCAGTTGTTCAGGCGTCATCTGTGGTGTTCGACCGTGACCGGACGCTTGAAAAACTTTCCCGACTCGCCGGAGGCGCCGCACAAAAAGGTGCGCGGCTGGTGTTATTTCCTGAAGCGTTTATCTCCGGGTACCCGCGCGGCTTGGACTTTGGTGCCGTCGTCGGCTCGCGGACCGACGAAGGCCGCGAGGATTTCCGGCGTTACTGGGAAAGCAGCGTCGATGTCCCGGGCCGAGTGGTGGACTATCTTGCGCGGACTGCAAGCAGCAATGCGATCTATTTGATTGTGGGAGTCGTCGAACGCGATGCCGGAACTCTGTATTGCACGGTGCTGTTTTTCTCGCCCGATGGAACGTTTTTAGGCAAGCACCGCAAAGTGATGCCGACAGGTTCGGAACGGTTGGTTTGGGGGTTCGGCGATGGCTCAACCCTTCCAGTGTACGAGACGGAGTTCGGCAAAGTCGGCGCGGTCATCTGTTGGGAGAACTACCTGCCGTTGCTGCGCGCCTCCATGTATGCGAAGGGCATCGAGATCTACTGCGCTCCTACCGCGGACGCCCGCGATTCCTGGCTGGCCACCGTGCGCCACATCGCAGTCGAGGGACGGTGCTTTGTCTTATCATGCAATCAATTCAATCGTCGAAGTGATTTTCCCAGTGAATACCGTTCGATTTACGGCGAAAATCCGGACGCGGTCGTTTGCCGCGGTGGCAGTTGTATTGTCGACCCATTTGGAAGTTTTCTTGCCGGACCAAATCTGGAAAGCGAAGAAATCCTGGTCGCTGAAGTTGACCCGGCTCAAATTGTTCGCGGCAAATATGATTTAGACGTCGTCGGCCACTACGCCCGACCGGACATTTTTCAACTTCATGTTGATGAACGGCCAAAAAAACCAGTCACCGCAACAACTTCCGAAAAGATCGTTGCCGAGCGGCCAGAGGCGAATTTCGAGCGCACGAAGATGGGCCGCGCAGCGGATTAGCGTTCCAGTCTCTATGCGATGAAAAATAGAACAACGGGCGTGCACAACCTGCAAACGATTTCGGCCAGGCTTTCAAGCCTCGGTTACAAATCGTCCCGCATACCCGACATCTGGGAACGCTCTGCGTTACATGTGTTGCTGGCACGCCGAGCCGCTTAATTTGCTGGGACCCTTCGATTTGGTTTTAAGAGTAGGGAAAAATGGTGCGCCCGGAGTGATTCGAACACTCGACCTTGTGCTTCGGAGGCACACGCTCTATCCAGCTGAGCTACGGGCGCAGACAACTACAGGTAATTACCGCGGTAAACCTGATGTTCTATTCTAGCGTGAAATCCGAGAGATTGCCTGTCGTCTTCCCCCACGACCAGCCAAAGTTCCGGCAGCTATCTGGCGTGCAACCCGTCAGCCCTTGGCGCGTTCCTTAATCTGGCGAGCCAGCCTTTCGATTTCTTCCGCCTTTTTGACCATCGCCAGGGAGAGCACCGCGGTGGCGTCGGTTTTTTCGACTTGTTGCTTCAACTGCGAGGCCAGGGCAAACAACTTCTCGATGTCCTTCTTGATGTCTTTCTGATTTTCTTCCAGGCGAACTTTGCTGGGGGACTTTGCATTCGGATTCGCCGGCGCTTCGTCTTCCCCAGCCTGGAGCGGTGTTGGCGCTTTGGGGAACGGGTCCTGTCCACTGCTGGCGGACGCGGCGATCGAAAAAATGGCTACAGCGCCGGCCATACCTCGCAATAACGATCGTCTGGATTCGTACATGTTGGCTCCTGTGACCTGTCACACAGACTGCCGCAGCGCTTCGAGAGCGAAGCTCTGGGCATTGCACTTCGCACCGCGCGCCGTCCTTCTCACGCGACGGCGAGCGCACCCTCCGACTCAATGTTATACTCCCCCGACGAATCGCCTATGTCCAGCACTGTCCCCTACTTGAGCGCCGCCACACTCTCAATCGTCCTGCATCTTTTGGCTATTTTTGTCCTGGCGCTGCTGCTCAACCGCTTCTTGCGCGTGCTGGCCAATCTGCTCATCAAGCCCGCTGCCGGCCAATCGCGTTCCGAACAACTCCGCGAACAACAAACCCGCACGCTGGCGGGCGTTGTTTATGGAGCGGCCAGCAAAGTGGTCTGGATTATTGCGGTTCTGACGGCGCTGGACCGCATCGGCATCAATCCGACACCCTCGTTGACGCTTCTAGGTCTCGCCGCAATAGCCATCGGTTTTGGCACGCAAAACCTGGTGCGCGACATCATCAGCGGTTTTTACATCGTATTGGAAGACCAGTATGTAACCGGCGACACCGTGCAGATCGCGGAAACCACTGGACGCGTGGAACATCTCACCCTGCGGCGTACCGTGTTGCGGGATGCGCGCGGAGCGCTGGTCACTATTGCCAACGGCGACATCCGCAGCGTCGCCAATTTGAGCCGGGACTGGTCGCAATCGTTCGTGGACGTCGGGCTGGCTCCGGAAATCGCGCTCGATAAGCCGATGGCCGCGCTTGAAGCTGCGGCCTCTGGACTGCGCGGCGATGCGTCGTGGTCGCAGGCTTTGGTTGACGGTCCGCGGGTGCTGGGCGTGCAATCCTATGACAGAAATGCGACGGTGGTGCGCTTGCAGGTTCGAACCGCGCCGACGCGGCAGGACGAAGTAACACGCGAACTGCGCCGCAGAATCCAGATCGAATTTCAGAAGCAGGGCATTCCGGTAGCGAGTGTCTTGCGATTCGAACTGGCGAACCCGCAGTCACTCACCAACGGAAAAACGCCAGTCGAGACTGCGCAGTAGATTCAAGCTCAGGAGGCGATCTTATGTCCACCATCACCTACGACGAAGTAAACCTGATGCTGCGACTTTATGACATGCGGCGAGAGGCCAGGCTGCGGCAGGCCCGGAGCTGGTTTCTCGATCATTTCCATCCCATGTCGCCGGACGAGATGACGGAGAAATACGCGCCGGGAACCGATGAGTACAACAACATCCGCATGGTCATCAGCTATTGGGATATGGTGGCCAGCATTGTGAATCGCGGTTTGATCAACGATGAGCTTTTTTTCGAGAGCAATGGGGAGATGTGGGTGGTATGGGACAGAATTCGCTCCATCGTTCCGACTTGGCGGGCGGCTTTCAAGAACCCGATGGTGTTTATGAATATGGAAGAAGCCTGCAAGCGCCTGGAAGCCTGGCGTGAAAAGCGCGCGCCGGGTTCAAGCGTGGCCATGCGCCAGATGATGCAACAGGCTCGGCCAAAGGGTTAGTCAGCGTTTGGCGCTGGGTCATTTCGCAGATCAGGCGGCGGAAACGGGATCTGGGGTCATCCTGGGCGCGCGAATTCCCGTCAGTCCGGAAGGCTTGGCAAGAACCGCCCGATTCCGGCCCCACTCCTTCGCACGGTAAAGCGCAACATCGGCTTCCTTGATTAATGGTTCGGCGTTCGAATCCTGCGAATCTTCCGTGCCGGCAACTCCCAAGCTCATGGAAACCGCAATCGGGCCAGTTTCCGTTGTGACCGCACACTCCTCAACGGCGTGGCGAATATTCTCCGCGCGTTTGGCGCCCATTTGCGTACGGCAACCGTTCAACACGATCAGAAATTCCTCTCCGCCGTAGCGGCTGACTGCATCGTAGGTGCGCACGGAGTCGCCAAGACGTGTGGCTACTTCGCGCAGAACGTCGTCGCCGGCAGCGTGGCCGAACGTGTCGTTAACTTTTTGAAGTGATCGATGTCTCCAGGACTATGGTCAGTCCGCCTTTTTCGCCATCGCGGCGCGCTCGTGTAACTTCGCGTTGCAGAATGTCCATAATCATGCCGCGATTCCACAGACAGGTGAGCGGATCGTGCGTGGCTTTAAAGCGCATCTCCTCGCGCGCCTGCACCAGGTTGTCCTCCAGTTGCAGAATGCGCTCACCGGTGCGCAGCCGTGCGCGCAGTTCTTCCGGGTCGAATGGTTTGGTCAGATAGTCGTCCGCTCCGCGTCCAGACCCGCGATGATGTCCTCCTTGGATTCCGCGAGGTGAGCAGAATCATGTGCACGTAGGGCATCGCGGTTTGCAGACGAACCGCGCGAACCACATCCACACCGTTCAGCCCGGCATCATCCAATCCAGTAAGGCCAGCCGCGGTCCGTCGGGCTGGCCTAATATTTGTCCGGCGGCCGCGCCGTCATCCACGGCAACAACTTCGTAGCCCGATTTCGCGTGCTTTGCAGCAGGTACCGCGACAGTTTGTCGTCATCGGCGATCAATATTTTCATTTCAGCGCTCCGGCAAGCAGGCCATTCCACAAAGCCCGGAGCGATCGACAAAAACCTGGCTTTGGCTTCATAGAGCTGCGAGCACTCTTGCACCGAAGTCCCGGGCGCGCACACCGGCCCGATCAGTGCCAAGCAAAGAGCAGTTCGCAGGATTCGGTGCAAGCGCATGCTTCGAAGGAACACACGTTCCCCGCTTAGACTTGCGGCACGCAAGCCTCCAATTCGGCAATCGAACTGCCGCGTTATCACGATGGGAAGAAAAGATTTACAAAGTAATAAGGAAATTCACAGGCTAGCCGGTCACGCCGTTTTGGAACAAACTCAGTCCGGAACTTCAATTCGGTACAGGGACAATGCGCGTTCAGCGGCCTTGCAGACCCCTCGCTTGACCGTTCCAGTTAGGAACCCGGCCGATTGGGACGGGCGGGCGGTGGATTTTGGGACGGGGCTATTCCTTGTAGAACATCAACAACGCGCCCAGCGTAACTAAAAACAACGGCCATAGTTTTGCAAAAAATCCGGTACGATTCGTCTGCAACTCACTTAGGCCTCTTGTTAATCCGATTCCAAGACCGCAGGCCATATAGCTCAAATGCTCCGATTGAATCCGCGCCATGGTTTCCATGTGATGCTCGCCAACCATGCCGCCTTCGTGCTGGTGAAAAATCAACAGGATCGAACCGCAAATCGCCACCAGCGGGAATACCCAACCGCTCCACGCCGCGAGCAGTCTGCCCCGCACTCTTTGAAATTCGATGGCTCCCAATAACAACAACAAAATCGCGAAGGCCTTGTGTTGCAACACTTCACGATTATGTTGTAGCGCCTCCAGCCACTGGCGATGCCCAAATGGCCATAGTTCGGTGTCGCTCCACACCAACAGAAAGATTCCCGCCAGCAGGAAGCAAGCGGGCCACACGTACTTCGCCGAAGGCCATCGCCTGGCTAGATTGGATTGAAACAGGACAAAAATGCCGGCCAGCGCAACGATAAAACCCGCCAGGTGGTGGTTGAATTCGCTTTCGTTTTTGTCGGCGAGGACCTTCGCTTCCAGCCTGGCGCGCGCCGCCTCATCCGTCGGCTCATCCATGGGCATGGCCATGCCTTGATTTGCGGCATGGTCGTGATGCACAGGCTGCCCTGCTTGAGCGAACGTTCTTGCGGGCGTCAGCAGCCCGCTCATTATCGAAAATAGAATTACAGCCAGACTTACACGCGCGCGCCGTGCACGCTCCAGCCTTCTTGCTTCCATCGTCTATCGTCCTCGTCTTTAATCTCGAGGAGCGAACGTGCCCTTCTTCTTACAGCCTCATGCGCGGCGCCGATGAAACCTGATGGTGCACTTTCGCACAGCACTCCTCGGCATCCGTTGGATGCCCCAGCCAGGTTTTCGGTTCAAAGAATAAATGGAAAGAATTGGCAAACTTGGTATGCTGCGAATTCGGACGGTTTTATTTCAGGTTTTATTTCGGGCTTTCTGTCTTGGCCATCTATTGCGCGCTAGCGTACACCACAAATCTCCTGTTGCCCCCCCCCCGGTTTTTCGGAGACTGTGTCTTAACGCCGATGTCTGGTCACGGGCGTTACTCAAACGAACGGGCGGTAGTCGAACGGAGGATAGTATGTGCGTCAACGTTTTTGTGGCCGATGACGCGGATGTGATGCGCAAAGCGATTCGGTCACTGTTATCCAGTCGAGAAGATATTTCAGTTATTGGTGAAGCTTCAAATTTTCTTGAAACGATCAAGAAGACTTCGGAATTGCATCCTGACTTAATCATTCTCGACGTAAGCTTGCCGGACAGAAATCACATCGCCCCCTCCGAAGCGAAGCGGTTGCTAAACGGCTCGAAGGTTCTCGCGATTACGTTGGGCATCGACGATATCGAAAAAGAATTGTTGGACAGCGTTGGAGCGGTCAAAGTGCTGGACAAAATGGAATTGGCGGACGAGCTCATTCCCGCGATTCTGGAACTAGCGCCAGCGTAGAGCAGACCCTGATTACTTTAGTTCTTTGAGCACAGTTTTCAGGTGATCGATTCGGAGATTGCTACGCTCGCCTCGTACCTGGAAATCCTGAACCGACGTACGAAACCCTGCGGATGTTATACGGTAATCTGCTGTACGCCCTTCCCAGGTTTCCTTTCGTATGATTGACCGTAATCGATTGACCCGTAATCGAACAAAATCCCAGCCGCCGACTAGTGTCGAACCCTTGTGTCGTGCCAGCCCGGAAAGTAGTTCCCATGGGCATGAAAAACTGCTTCAGGTACGCCACGCTCGTCTTCTCGTGTTGTCCTGTCTTGATGCTGGATTTATCGGTGACGGCAGCCGCCCAGTCCCCTGCGGTCTCACTGCCATTATTCGCTTCCCCGCAGCCGACCATCATTTCTCCGCGCGGTGAATGTCTGCTTCTGACCAGAGCCATGTGCAATGGATTGCCGCCAGAACAAAATCGCATCGCCGATGACTCACAACAGAGTTCCGAACGGGCTGGCGCTTTTCACCGCGGCGCTACGCGAATTTTGAGAGATCAAGAGGAACTGTGGACCGGGCCGTTCAAAAAATCGAGTCTGAAGTGGGATGCCATGGTCTTGCTTGGTACGGGCGCGCTCATCGCAACCGATCGCCAGACCGTACCCGGCGTTTCCCAGCACACCATCGACGTAAGTTCGAACATTTCCAACGCCGCGATTTATGGAACAGCAACTACGGCTGGCTCGATCTGGGTAGCCGGCTTGATCAGCGACAATCCGCATCAGAAAGAAACCGGTCTGTTGACCCTTGAGGCGTTGACCGACGCGATGCCCGTTTATACCGTTCTTCAGGTACTTGCGGGACGCGAACGCCCTGGCGAAGGTACCGGCAACGGGCGCTTCTGGCAAAAACATTTTATCGACGGTTCATTCCCGGCCGGCCACGCCATGTTTGCCTGGACCATGGCGACGGTAGTCGCTCACGAATATCCCCGCTGGTGGGTGAAGGCACTTCTTTACGGTGCAGCTGCGAGCGTGTCCGTCACTCGTTTCATGGCACACGACCACTTTGCGGGCGACACCTTCATTGGCACGGCCCTCGGGTATTTCATCGGCCGCCACATTTTTCACGCACACTGCGATCCGGACCTCAGCGAAGCCTGCCGCTGAGCTCCAGGGCGACGCGCTAGGCTCCAGTCAATCCGGAAGCCGATTTTGGCTATTGCTGGATTACGGGCTGGTTTGTGTTTTTGCCGCGCCAGTGAGTACAACGACAAATAATTGAGGATTTTATGGAGGCGCGGGTGGGAATCGAACCATCAAGCCCAGTGCAAATACGTAAGTTATTCATTCCACGTTCGGACAAGAACTACAAAAACGACAGAAACGCCGAAGTGAGGTACACGGCGGGGACACGGGATACATCACTTGCCCGGCGTTCGCGTATGCTCGCAGAAATTATTTGATCAAGGAGCGGTTGAATGAACACGGTGCGTCAGCGCCAGTGCGGGCGTGAGCGGCCCGGATACGACATTACTGCCGGGATGTCGGCCGCTGCGACTGGTGGCGTTATCCTTTAATACAGGAGAGATCCGATGAAGGCGCTCAGCCAAGACGAAATTCTGAAAGTACTCAGGGCGGCTCGTGACAATCCACGCGATTTGGCCATGATTCTGATTGCCTTCCGTCACGGGATGCGGGCGAGTGAAGTCTGCGGGTTAGAAATGAAAGACGTTGATATGAAAAACGGGGAAATCACAATCCGCAGACTCAAAGGCAGCCTGAAGACGACGCAACCGCTGGCCGATCTTCAAGGGCAGCCTCTTCTCTCTGAGAAGCGCGTATTGCGTGCATGGCTGGCCGAACGGGGAGATCATCCAAGCAGGTACGTTTTCGTGTCCCAGAAGAGCGGCAAATTGCATCGATCACAGTTCTATCGAATCTTCGCGAACGCAGCCGAGCAAGCAGGATTGCCGAAAGATAAGCGGCACCCTCACTGCCTCAAGCATTCTCTAGGCGTTACACTCGTGGAAGCCAACGTAAACCTAGCTGTCATCAAGCAGGCGTTAGGACACAAATCGATTGCCTCGACGGCGGTCTATACGGTGCCCACGGATCAATCGGCGGGTAAGGCTGTGACCGCTGCAATTGCCAGCATGTTTTAATTTGCCCGGTTCTCAAAGGCGTAGATCACTGCTTTCTTCTTGCCCCTTTATCAATGTCTCAGGCGTGTGGAATGCTTCGCAATAGCGGGTAACTCACGGCCGGGAGTGCAATCGCGTTTCACAAGGCGACTTCCAGTTGACAGTCGTATTTTTGGGAGTTCGCGGACCTCGGTCCGAGCAAGGATCGTCGCGTTGCGCGAAGCCTAAGCTACTCTTTATTTCTCCCCAATCGCTGTGGAATCGATGTTTACGTTCATCGATAATGTCGCGGAGCGGACAGAAGAACAAAAGGGAAAAGATAACGCACCCTTCGAGGCTCAGGGTGAAGAGACGGGAGATGCCAGAGATTCGCTGGGTTTGATGCGGAACGGATTTACCACAGAGTTTACGGAGGCCGGAATGCTGAGAGGAGGGAGGGTTGGGGGAACTTCGTTGGGTTAAGGCGCGTAATTACTGGTGTGGGTGAACTATGGGAACTTTTGGACAGGATTTGTTTTTTGCGCTGCGAATGATGCGGAAGAATTTGGGGTTTACGGCGGCGGCGGTGCTTTGCCTGATGTTGGGAATTGGGGCCACCACTGGGATTTTTACGGTCGTGAATGCGGTTTTGTTGCGACCGCTTCCCTACTCGCATCCCGAGCAGTTGGTGCGGGTGTATACCGAGTTTCCTACGTTTCCTAATGGCGGTTTGCCGCGGTTTTGGACCTCGGCGCCGGAATTTTTTGATTTGCGGCGGGATACGCACTCCTGGGCTTCGCTGGATGCTTGGCAGACGGGCGGGACTAATCTGGGCGGGAAGAGTCAGCCTGTGCGCGTTACGGCGGCTAGCGTTAGCGGTCAGTTGTTGGAGACTTTGGGAGTTGCGCCTGTTTCGGGGCGGTTGATTTCTGCGGCGGACGATGTGCCTGGGGCGCCGCTAGTGGCGGACATTTCTTATGGGACTTGGAAAACCGTGTTTGGCGGCGATCCGGAGCTTGTGGGGCGAGAGACGCGCGTTGACGGGAAGAAGTGCACGATTGTCGGGGTGATGCCGGCGGCGTTTCAATTCCCCCCAGGAGAGAGTGACCCACCAAAGGTTTGGACGCCGCTGCAGCTTGATCCTGCGAGCAAAAATCGCGGCGGGCATAACTACTACTTGTTGGGGCGGCTGAAACCTGGGGTGTCTCCGGCTGCGGCCCAGGGAGAGTTGGCGGCGCTGGTGCAGGCTTACGGGGAGCGTAAGTCGCCCGATACACACAGTTTCGACGCGAAGAATCACACCATTGTTAGCTATCCGTTGTATGCCGAGGTGGTCTCCAGTGTACGGCCGGCGCTGCTCGTATTGCTTGGAGCGGTGGCGTTTGTTTTGTTGATTGCTAGCGTCAATGTGGCGAATTTGTTGCTGGCTCGGGCGGAGGCTCGGCGCAGAGAGATCGCGATCCGCGAGGCTATGGGGGCTGGGCTGGGGCGGTTGGCGCGGCAGTTTGTTACCGAGGGAGTTTTGCTGGCGCTGTGCGGCGCGATTTTAGGTTTGGGATTGGCTTACGGCGGGGTGCGGTTGGTGCAGTTAACGAATGCTGGAGGGATTCCGCGAGCCGACGAGATTGTTATGGACTGGCGGGTGTTGATTTTCACTCTAGGGACTAGCTTAATTACTGGGGCGATTTTTGGATTGGCTCCGTTGGTGCCGTTGTTGGTCAGCGGAATTTCTGGGTCGTTGAAGGATGCGGCGGGCAGCACAACGGCTGCAGGCGGGGCGCAAATGTTTCGGCGTACGCTGGTCGTCGGTGAGTTGGCGATGGCTTTGGTTTTGCTGATTGGTTGCGGGTTGATGTTGCGAGCGTTTTGGAAGTTACAGGAAGCGCATACCGGGATGGCGCCCGACAACGTGATCACCATGCGGGTGTCTCTGCCTAGCGGAACGTATACGGATAACAAGAAGATTGCAGGGTTTTGGGAGCGGTTTGAGGAGCAAATTACCAGCTTGCCGGGGGTGCGATCCGCAGCGCTGGTTTACGGGATGCCGCCAATGCGGGCTCCAAATATGAATGATACGGACTTCGAGGGATTCGTTAAGCGCGAGGGTGGGCCGATTGAGAATGTGGACTTTGATCAGGTGGTGACTAAAGATTATTTCTCGACGATGGGGATTCGGTTGATGGAAGGGCGGCTGTTTGATGATCGCGATACGGCAGCGGGGACGTCGGTGGTGATTGTGAACAGCACGATGGCTCGGACGTTTTGGCCGAATCAAAGCGCGATTGGGAAGCATGTGCGGCCGAATAGCGGATCGAAGGATCCCTGGAGCACCGTGGTGGGCGTGGTGGACGACGTCAAGAACGCTGGCTTGGATCGACCCGCGGGTACGGAACTGTATTTGCCGTACGGGCAAGCGGAGAATTTTGGGTTGACCGATATGTATGTGGTGATGCGAGGGCAGTCGGGGGATCCGCGAAATCTGGTGGGGGCGGTGCGAGAGCGATTGAATGTGATGGATGCATTGCTACCGCTGTCGGATGTGCGGATGATGGATGACGTAATGGAGCGGGCGCAGGCGCGGCCACGATTTTTGACACTGCTGTTGAGCTTGTTTTCGATTACGGCGCTGGCGATTGCTACTGTAGGGATTTATGGCGTGGTGTCGTATTCGGTGGCGCGGCGCACCAAGGAGTTTGGGTTGCGCATGGTGCTGGGGGCGCAGGGCGGGGATGTGCTGGGATTAGTGATGAAGCAGGGTGCCCTGATGGTGTCGATCGGTCTGGCGGCAGGTCTAATAACAGCGTTGCTGTTAAGCCGATTGATGGCCAGCTTGTTGTTCGCCATTACGCCAACCGATGCGGCCACGTTCACCAGCGTAACAGCGGTGCTGGCTGTGGTAGCGTTGGCAGCGTGTTATGTCCCGGCGCGCCGCGCGACGCGCGTGGATCCCATGCAGACGTTGCGTTACGAGTGAGGCGGCTTCTTTGTGGACTCACGACCTACTACCTGGTCCCGCGCAGTTTCCTGTGGTCAGAAAGGAATGCATCAAAATAGAAGAATCCATGCATTATTCGGAAATTCCTCTCTGCATCTTATTGAGTTATCGATGGCCACTTTTTGTCATTCCGCGAAGTAATGTTGCATTCCGATAGGCGGGACTTCACTGCGCGAGGGGCGGACTGGCCGGGTGTGTGAGTCTGTGAAGTTGTCTAGCGGTACCGCACGGGGCCGCGGACTAAGGCGCAAGTCACTCTCTTGGAGTCCTCGGAAAGTTATAACTGAAACAATCTAAAACGGATATTCTGGAGGCGCGGGTGGGAATCGAACCCACGCGTAAAGGTTTTGCAGACCTCTCCCTTACCACTTGGGTACCGCGCCGCCAACTTTTAAGTATATCGAAAACTTGCGCGCTCATACAGCCGAGACACTGGAGCCGTCTAAATTATTTTTTCGCTGGCGTTCCGATGCGCGCTTCGCGCAGGAACCGCGCCGACTCTTCCGGAGGCGTGGGATTGATATAGAAACCGGTGCCCCATTCGAATCCCGCCACTTTGGTCAGCTTGGGGATAATCTCCATGTGCCAATGATAATGATCGTTGATTTCTTCGCCGATCGGCGAGGTATGGATCATAAAGTTATATGCCGGACGGTCCAGCACCGCGTCCAGGCGCATCATGGTGTCTTTCATCATCCGGGCAAGGCTTGAATACATCGAACTTTGATTGTTCTCGAACGACGACCCGTGCGCCTTCGGCAGCAGCCACATTTCGAACGGAAACCGCGAAGCGTACGGCGACAGCGTAATGAAATGATCGTTTTCGCCGATCACTCGCTCGCCTGTTTCCAGCTCCTGGCGGATAATGTCGCAAAAGATGCAGCGCTCTTTTTCATCGTAATAGTGCCAGCAGTTGTCCACTTCCTCGCGCACTCTGCGCGGCACAATGGGCAGCGCGATTAATTGCGAATGCGTGTGCTCCATGGTTGCACCCGCCGCTTCGCCGTGATTCTTGAAAATCAGCACATAGCGGAAGCGTTTGTCATTCTTCAGATCCAGCATGCGATCGCGGTACGACCACAGCACGTCTTCCAGCGCGCGTTCCGAAAGCGATGCCAGAGTCGAAAAATGGTCCGGCGATTCGATGATCACCTCGTGCGCGCCAATTCCATTCATCTTGTCGAACAGGCCTTCGCCTTCTTTGTCCAGTTCGCCTTCAATTCCAAGCGCCGGAAACTTGTTCGGCACCACGCGGATGGACCAGCCCGAGCTATTCGGGCTGCCCCCATTCCTTCCGTAAACCAGAACTTCGTTTGGCGTTTTCGCTTCATTCCCCGGACAAAACGGGCAATTCTTGGCGTCCTTGGGAATCACACTTTCGCGCAAAAAATCCATGGGCCGCTTTCCGCGGTCCGTCGAAATAATCACCCAGCGCCCGGTAATCGGGTCCTTCCGTAACTCCGGCAATTCCGCCTCCTAAAAGGGTTTACTAGAGGTATCGCGGCGAGCGCCACGAGCATTTATATTACCGCGTTCCGCTCACCCTCTGCGGATTTTCCATCGGGAATGATCACATCCGCGGATTGAAGGCGTTCTTATGCAGCCGAACCACTGGCGATTGACCGGGAAACTCTTCAATCGCCACCACCTCGAACCGCAGCGGACACTCTTTTACGTGCCGCTCCGGCAGAAATCGCCCCGCCGGTCCGTCCCACCAGATGCTGTTTTTCCGCAGTCACACTCAACTCCGGCAGCGCCGCCTGATCCTCTCGCGCCATACGCGTGCGCACTTCGACGAACACCAGTGTTTCCCCATCGTAGCCGATCAGGTCAATCTCACCCCTTCACTTCACGCGGCACATAATTGCGCGCCACAAAAACATAGCCATGCCGGCGCAAATACCAATAGGCAAAAGTTTCGCCGCGTACTCCGCGCTGCCAGGCCTTTTCTTTTACTTCCGCTTCGGCGAACGATTCTTGAGCGCCTCCGAGCCCTTGCCGCGCGCGCCATTTTACTGTCTCAAAAATAATCCGCGAAAAATCGCCATCACGTTTACCTGCCGATCGTGCGAATCCTGCCATCCAGGTTGTAGCGGGAAGTATAAACAAAAGCGAGGGAGTAGTGATGAGCCGATTGTAAGGAGTGGCCGTTACCTAACTCGCGGGGCGTCTTTTCAGATAGTCCACGGGCAGTTGAATGAGAATCCCAGCGATGGTTTTGCCGAAATACGACCCGAAATGGCGCACGTCGCCCGTAATTAGGTGAGTCGCTCTAGCTTCCATCGCCGCGGACAGAATAGGGACGTCTTTATCCGGCAAAATAATACCTGCCGGAAGCATGTACGACATTCCACCGAAGATTTCCAGACCGCGAGCTAACCCAGCAAGTCTTTCTTTCTGGATTTCTTCCTCCAAGTTAATTTGCGCCTCTTGAAGGGCGTAATGCGACGAACATAGAACCACGCGTTCCAAGTTCCAAAATCGTAGAAGTCCGGTGTCTGGCCGATAGGCAGCTGAAAACAATACGTTCGCATCCAGAAACAAGCGATCCATCGACGCCTATTTCGGTCGCCCGTGCGGAATCGAATCGGCGTCGAGCCCAAGCTTTTTCACTTCTCTTCGCGCCTGTAGGTAATCCTTCTTAGTCGTTGCAGTCGAAAGTAGAAATTCTGCCTGCCGCTCGGGCGTGTACCGTTCCACGGGGACAATCACAGCCGGACGAATGAGAATGCCATCGCCGCTTGCTTCGGCAGTCACAAAACTGCCTTCGGTGATGCCGTAGCGCTTCCGCAATCTGGCTGGCACTATGATTGCTCCTCTCTTCCCTACCTTTGCTGCATCCATAGCGTCCTCCTCGATAGCAGTATATCAGATTGCCTGATATTCAGGCAATCTGTAATTATTGGCTTGTAAAAACAAAAAAACCCGCGGCTGCCGTCATGCTCTTGGCCGCCGCGGGTTTTTGCAATTCCCTACTCTTCTCTGCGAACTCTGCGTTAAATCTTCTTTTCCGCTTCGCGAATGCACTCTTCCAGAGTGAGCAGGGCAAAGTCCGCTTGTTCTTCATCAATCAAGAGCGGCGGCGACAAACGCAAGGAATTTTCTCCCGCGCCCAGCACCAGCAAGCCCTTGTGAAACGCTGCATCCACAATCGTGTTACGCAGATCGCCCGCGCGCTCTTTGGTCCGCTGGTCGCGCACAAACTCAATGCCAATCATCAGGCCTTTACCGCGAACGTCGCCAACGATCTTGAACTTGTTCGTCCAATCTGCAGTGCGCGCAAAAATGTGCTCTCCCATTTTCCGCGCATTCTCGATCATGCCGCCTTCCAGCAAGTCCATCGTCGCCAGCGATGCCGCCAGACACACCGGATTCCCGCCAAACGTCGTTCCATGCGAACCGGGCTTCCAAGTCATCACGCTCGCTTTCGCAATGATCGCTCCGAGCGGCATGCCGCTGGCGATTCCCTTGGCACTGGTAATGATGTCCGGCTCGATTCCAGCGTGTTCGAAGGCCCACCATTTTCCAGTGCGTCCCATGCCGGACTGCACTTCATCCACGATCAACATGATTCCGTGCTGCCGGCAGATCCGCTGCAGCTCCTGCAAAAAGAATTTTGGCGCAGGCACATACCCGCCTTCGCCCTGGATCGGCTCGATGATGATGCCCGCCACTTCCGTCGGATCAAAAAGCCGCTTGAAAATCTGGTTCTCGAGCGTCTCCAGAATTTCCGCGCCGCACGTTTCCGCCGTGTGTCCGAGCGCGCAGCGATAAGCATAAGGATACGGAATGTGCTCAACGCCGCTGAGCAGCGCGCCAAATCCCTTGCGTTGCGTGGACTTCGATGCGGTCAACGACAGCGAACCCATCGTCCTCCCATGAAAGCCTCCGTAAAACGCGATCATCTTGTCGCGTTTCGTCGCATAACGCGCCAGCTTCATCGCGCCTTCAATGGCCTCAGTACCGGAATTCGCGAAGAACACTTTCTTGTCTTCACTTCCAGGTACCGTTTTCCCAAGCCGCTCCGCCAGCTCTGGCAGGCTCTCGTAGTAGAAATCCGTCCCGGACATGTGAATCAATTCCGCCGCCTGCTTCTGGATCGCCGCCACCACTTTCGGGTGACAATGTCCCGTCGAGCACACCGCGATTCCCGCCGCGAAATCCAGAAACACGTTTCCGTCAACGTCCTCCACCATCGCACCATGCCCGCTCTTCGCCACCAGCGGATAATCCCGCGTGAAGGAAGGCGACATGAACTTCGTATCGCGCCCTACGATCTGTTTGGCCTTGGGTCCGGGCAACGCGGTCACCAGCTTGGGCGTTTTCATTTCGCTCGCTGTAATCATTTTATTTCTCCATTTTTCTCGCGTCGCTGGTCTCCAGACCGCCCGCGTTTCAGGTGTGCTTGTGGACTCCGGCCTGAGCCGGCTTGTGTAGGTGTGCAGGCCTGCGTGCGCGCAGACGGACTTCGCCCCGCGCTTCCTGTTTGTTTTTGAGGGGACTTAATCTACGCCGTAGAGGTTCGGCCGCAGTTCAGAAGGAGATGCTTGAGTGGATCGCCGGTGGATGTTTTGTAGTTTCATTTGCGTTTCCAGCGGACGCTTCCGTCCTTGCTATCTTCAAGGATTATACCACGTTCCGCGAGTTCTTTGCGGATTTCATCGCTCTTGGCGAAGTCCCGCCGCTGCCGAGCCGCCTGCCGTTCGGCAACTTTCGCTTCTACCCAGGCGTCCGTTACTCCTTCTTCGGCGGTACCAAATCCCAGTTCCTTCAGTTTTTCCGCGTCGTTGTCCTTCACCACAGCAAATATCTGGTCGAACGTATCCAAAAATTCCTGCGCTGCCGCCACATCTTCCTGGCCGAACCCGCCGCCATCCATCGCGATGTTCGCTTCACGCACAAAATCAAACGCCGCTGCCAACGCTACCGCGGTGTTCAAGTCGTCCGCCAGGCCAGCGTCGAAATCATCCAACGCTTTCGCAGCCCGCTCTTTCATATTCGACGGCGATCCCGCCGGGAATTTGCCTTGCCGCAAACGGTCCGCAAAATTCCGGATTCGTTCCACCGAACTGGCCGCCTGTTTCAACCCATCAAAAGTAAAGTTCAATTGCCGCCGGTACGGAACGCTGGCCAACGCATATCGTAGTGAGGATGGTTTGTGGCCCCTCTCATACAAGTCGCGCATCGTAAAAAAATTTCCCAGCGACTTGGACATCTTCTCGCCTTCCACCAGCAAATGCTCCGCGTGCAGCCAATACCGCGCAAACGGTTTCCCCGTTGCGGCCTCGCTCTGCGCGATTTCGTTTTCATGATGCGGAAACGCCAGGTCAATTCCGCCGGTGTGAATGTCCAGCGTTTCGCCCAGATATTTCATGGCCATCGCTGAACACTCAATGTGCCAGCCCGGCCGCCCCGGCCCAATCTCTGTCTCCCAAAAATGTTCGCCCTGCTTCGGCGCTTTCCACAGGGCGAAGTCCCGCGCGCTCTCTTTTTCGTAGCGGTCGTTGTCCACCCGCGCGCCCACCTGTATCCCCGTCAAATCAATTTTGGAAAGTTTCCCGTACTCCGGAAATTTGCTGATCCGATAATAAATCGAGCCTTCGCTTGGATACGTGAAGGTTTTCTTCTGCAGCCGTTCGATCAACTGCACCATGTCGGGAATATGATCCGTCGCGCGAATCCAATGTTCCGGAGCTTCCACACTTAACGTCTTGCAATCCGCGAAAAATGCCTGCGCATACTTGTCCGTGTATTCGCGAATCCCCAATCCCGCTGCCGCAGCGTTGGCGATGATCCGGTCGTCCACATCGGTCAAGTTCATCGCGTGAGTCAGCTTCAGTCCGCGCTGTTTCAAGTACCGCCGCAAAATATCCTGAAACACGAACGTACGAAAATTTCCGATGTGCGCATAGTCGTATACCGTCGGCCCACACGTATACATCCTTACTTCGCCCGCGCGCAGCGGTATGAACTCCTCGGTCTTGCCGCTCAACGTGTTGTGCAATCGCAATTCGTGAATCGCCACCGGTTAGCCTTTTTCGCGCAAAGGAGCATCAGATTGTAGCCGACCCCTGCAAACGCCCGCAATCCGCCTCCAGATTCGTCCTCAGTCAAATCAAAAACCTGCATTCCGCAAGCAAGTACAGGGCAAAAGGACAGGCTAACCACAACGTCACGCGACACACAAAGGCTTCCCAATCATTCTCTTTTCGAATTTAACGTATTCTTAGCTCACCCTCGTAACCAGAATCATCAGATCTGCTTCAGGAGATGAATCAACCTTATGAGAAATTGCATCCGTACCACTTTGTTGTCTTCTATTTTGTTGGCTGCCATGTTGCTGGTCGGTATGCCTGCCAGCGCGCAAATAGCGGTCGGAATCCGGATTGGTGCGCCGCCGGAGCCGCGCGTTGTCGCTGTCGTCCCCGCACAACCTGGGCCAGAATTCGTCTGGGTGGGCGGCTACTGGTATCCCGCCGGAGGACATTATCGCTGGCATGAAGGCTATTGGAGCCGTCCGCCTTATGAAGGCGCACGCTGGGTCGGCCCACGCCATGATGGCGAGCGGTTTCATGCGGGATATTGGGACGGTCCACGCGGTCGTTTCGAACACAACCATAAATGGGATCACGATCACGACCGCGATCACGGCCACTACAAAGACCACGATGACCATGGACATGGCCACGGTCACGGCCATGACAAGGACGACCATTAAAACCATTCGCGGGAGAACTTAACGCCCGAATAGCAGTCCACGTTTACATTTTCCGGGACTATGGGCGGCGCAGACGAAACTCTGCGCCGCCCATTTTTTTTTCGTTTCTTTGCTTCTTCATTCCGAGCCCACTTAAAATCATCCAAGCGCGCACACCTCGTCTCCACTCCATACAGCCTTTCCTCTATTGCCCGCACTCTGTGCCCTGCCTACGCTTTACCGAGCTGCGAAAGGAGATCAAGGCATGAAAAACGTGCTGAGATTTACGCTGCTCGCCGCGTTGTTGTTACTCGGAACTTACGGCGCCAGCGCACAAATTGGGGTCGGCATCAGAATCGGTCCTCCGCCCCCGTCGCGCGTGGTAGTTGCCCCACCTCCGGCTCCGGGCCCCGACTTCGTCTGGGTGGATGGCTATTGGTATCCCGTGCGCGGACATTACCGCTGGCATGAAGGGTATTGGACTCGTGCTCCGTATGGCGGCGCTCGCTGGATTGGCCCACGCTTCGAAGGCGGGCTTTATTACAACGGTTACTGGGACGGCGATCGCGGCCGCTTCGAGCATCGCCATGAATGGGACCACGATCGTGACCGCGATCACAACCGCTATCGCGAGCACGAAGAGCATCACGACCGCCATTAGGTCCACAGCTGGCAGATCCATACGCTGTAGAGCAGCTGCGACGGGCAAAACGCGCCCGTCGCAGCCGTTTTTTTCCATTCTTTGTCTGAACCCCAACCACCGGGTAGTGTCTCAGTTGGAAATTCGGGTTTCGACCCAAAACGGATCTGACGAGTCGGAGCAGTCCGGCGGGCGAGTCGCGCGATTAAGCAGGAACGTACGTCAACCTGATGACGTCCTCGCCGATTCGCTCGCTGGACACTAAGCGGAGCGGCGGCCGGGGGCCGGCGAAGAATGGCGTGCCACGACCAAGTACGATGGGGCGGAGATAGAGTCGATACTCATCGATCAGACCAAGATTGGTCAGACTTCCTGCCAGGTTTGGTCCGGCAACGTCAATCTCCCCATCCAACTGAGCCTTCAGCCCACGTATCGCCGCCTCGAGGTCATCAGCGATAAGCGTGGCGTTGCGGCCGACCGACTTCAACGAGCGCGACACAACCCACTTCCGCTGGCTCCGCCACACCGCCGCGAAGTCGCGATCCTCTGCGTCCCAGTCGGGAAGGTCCTCATCCCAATAGCACATGATCTCGTACATGACACGACCGTACACCACGCCCGTCAGGCCGCGCGCCTGCTCCATGAAATGACGAGAGAGCGCCGGACTGGGCGGCCCCAGTTCCATGTGGTCGACGTAGCCGTCGAGGGACTGGTTCAATCCATACACGAGCTTTGCCATGCCGCAAAATCCCCTCTCCAGGTTCTTCAGAATAGCCTAAGCCGACGTCCCGCGGAAACGAGATTGGATTCGATCCGCGCTGCATTGTCGGAGCGACCCAAAATGAGGGGTTCGCTTTCCACCCAAGGCAAACATTCCAACCTAAAACACTACCAACCACTGCCTAGCATTGACGCTAATCCCTCCCGCAGTTACAGTCCTTTGTTCTCGTAGAGATCGGAGGAAGTGTTATGCGAAAATTCGCTCTATTCGCCGTCCTACTCTGTTGCCTTCCTTCCGCCGCAATTTTCGCTCAACCAAGTGGCGCCTCCCCAGCCAAGGCTCTGGCCCCAGAGGCGCTGCTTAACCTTCGTCGCCTTTCCGGCCTCGAATTCTCTCCCGACGGCACTCGTGTCGCCTTCGTCGTGGCCGATCCCGCCAAAGGAGATCAGCGCTCCAGTCATATCTGGCTCTTCGACACGTCCAACGGCTCATTCCGGCAACTTACGTACTCCGCAAAATCCGAGTCCTCACCGAAGTGGTCGCCCGACGGAAAATCGCTCGCTTTTCTTTCCAATCGCGACACCAACCAGCAAATTTATCTTCTCTCGACGAGCGGCGGCGAATCCGCTCCGCTCACCAAGGGCAAGCGCAACATCAGCCGCTTCGAATGGTCGCTCGACGGCAAAACCATCGCGTTTCTCGCGCCCGACGCCAAGACCGAAGCCGAAGAAAAAAAGGAGAAAGACAAGGACGACGCACGCGTCGCGGACAAAGACGACAAACATGCCCGCCTCTGGCTCCTGTCGCTCTCCGACAAGTCCGAACGCGCCCTTACTCCCGCAAATTATCAGCTCTCCGACCTTGCCTGGTTTCCTGACAACGCCCGCCTCGCCGTCATCGCCACCGATCATCCGGAATCCGACCGGAATACAGAGCGCATTTTTCTTGTCAAAACCAATGCACAAAAGCCCGAAGAATCCATGGTTCCGCTTCTTGCTCCGCGCGGTCCCTTCGGCGACCTTAGAGTCTCCCCAACCGGCGAAAACATCAGCTTCATCGGTTCACGCGAAGATGGACCCGGTCCTCATGACTTGTGGATTCTGCCGCTCGGCATGCCTGCGGCGAAAAATCTGACGGCAGCGAGCCTTGATCGCGCGGTTTTTGACTACCGCTGGAACAAAGACCGCAGCGTGGTTCTTATTGCCGCGGACGGCTTTACTCGCAAGCTGGTTCGCTACACTTCCAGCGGAACTCGCGAAGATATCGCGATCCCGGATTGCATGCCGTCTTCCTTCGCGGTTAACGATAACGGCGCCACCGCCTTCGTCGGCGAAAGTTCCACCGAGCCCCAGGAAATCTGGCTTGCTACCGCCGGCCAGCAACCCAAAAAAATTCCCGAATTCAACAAATCCTTCAACACATCCGCCCTCATTAAGCCCGAGCTATACAAATTCAAGTCCTTCGATGGCCAGGAAATCGAAGCCGCGCTGCTCAAACCTTCCACCTACGACGGCAAATCGAAACTTCCTCTCATTACCCTTATTCACGGCGGACCAACCGGAGCCTGGGAATCTTCCATCGAAGCCTGGGGACAGCTTCTCGCCGCGCGCGGTTATGCGGTGTTCTATCCCAACATCCGCGGCTCGGTTGGCTACGGCGAAAAATTCGTCGAGAGTAATCGAGCCGACTGGGGAGGTGGCGACTTCAAGGACGTTATGTCGGGAATCGATGACCTGGTAACCAGGGGAGTCGCCGATCCCGATCATCTCGGTATCGGCGGCTGGTCCTACGGCGGCTACATGAGCGAATGGGCCATCACGCAAACGCCTCGCTTCAAAGCCGCGGTCTCTGGCGCAGGCATGGCCAACCTCATCTCAGAATATGGCACCGAACAGCATCCTTCTTACGACGAATGGTTCTGGGGCGTCCCCTTCGAAAAGCCCACCGGATTTCTCAACAGTTCGCCGTTCCTGCATGTGAAGAACGCAAAAACTCCGACACTGATTTTGCAGGGCGACGCCGATACCGTTGACCCACTCGGCCAAAGTCAGGAACTCTATCGCGGCCTAAAACGTTATGGGGTGGAAACAGAATTGGTCGTTTATCCGCGCGAACCTCACGGCTTCCATGAAGAAAAGCATCTAGTCGATCGTCTGAACCGCATCGTCGCCTGGTACGACAAATATTTGCAGTAAGTGAAAGTAAGTATCCGCGGAAATCGCCGCGCTTATTTTCTCTTGCGGCTTCGCGCCGCCCGCTCACCATTCGAAAGCCGCGCCAGCGATTTCGCGTACTCCGCAATCGTTTCCGGGACCGTCCGGCTGTGCACGAATTGTCCTTCTTTGCGGCACTCAATCAGTTGCGCATCGGTCAGGATCTTCAAGTGATGCGAAATCGTCGCCGGCGTCACTCCTTGCATCGTCACCAGTTCGCTGCAGGTCAAATTCTTCTGCGATGCGATAATTTCGTAAATCCGCAGCCGGGTCTCGTCACCCAGCGCTTTCGAGATTTTCTCGATCTTTTTTGCGTCCATCGCCAAACCTAGTCTAGCGGAAACCGCCTTTCCGTGTCGGAAATTGCCGCCTAACCGCTGGTTTCTCATCCAGATGGCCGCTCGCAGCCCCAACTCGTCATTTTATGTAACCTTATATTTAGATGTTCATCAAAGTATCGAAGTTAGCGGGTTCCGCTCAGAAATATTCTCTGGGCTCACTCTCGGGCGCATCTCTCTTGGAGGCTCTTATGAAACGCTTTACAGGTAAGGTCGCCGTCATCACCGGCGGCAACAGCGGCATCGGTCTCGCCACCGCCAAGCGCTTTTCCGACGAAGGCGCGAAGGTTGCGATTTCCGGCCGCAGCCAGAAAACTCTCGACGAAGCTGTCAAATACGTTGGCAACGGCATTCTTGCCGTGAAATCTGACGTGGCAAAACTCGCCGATCTCGATCGCTTTTACGCGGCCGTCGCGCAAAAGTTTGGCAAGATCGACATTCTTTTCGTGAACGCGGGCATCGCCAAATTCCGACCGCTGGAAAACGCCGACGAAGCTCACTACGACGAAATTTTCGACATCAACGCCAAAGGCGCCTACTACACCATCCAAAAAGCGCTCCCCTACTTCAATGATGGCGGCTCCATCATCCTTAACACCAGTGTCGCCGGAATCAAAGGCAACGCTTCGACCTCTGTTTACTCCGCCACCAAAGCGGCTTTGCGTTCGTTCTCGCGCACCCTCGCCGCGGAACTCGTCCCCCGCAACATTCGCGTCAATTCCGTGGCGCCTGGTCCCATCGAGACTCCCATCTTCGGCCGCCTGGACTTGCCCAAAGAAACCGCTGACGCCATGTTGGAAGGCTTTCTGGCGCATGTTCCCATGAAGCGTGTCGGCAGGCCTGAAGAAGTTGCCGGCACCGTGGCTTTCCTCGCCTCCGAAGATGCCTCTTACATCACCGGCGTTGAGATCAACGTCGACGGCGGGATCGGCCAGATCTAAATCGCGCTCCACATGCGATCTTGCGCAACAGATTCGCGGCGGTCACCCGAATCTGCAAGGGAGGGCGGCTCATTCGTCGCCCTTCGTAATTTCTCCGAGACCGATCGCTGCGACTAATCTCTCCGATATGTTTCATTTCTTTGATTGCTTTACTTAAAGGAAGGATTCGAACTCGCCGCCACATTCATATCCAGGTGCCATTTCTTCGCCGCGTCCGCTGCCGCATAACAATTCTCATCCGACGCATATCCGCTGCATCGCGCAGCTACTTCCTTCTCCCGCGGTGAACGCACAAACTGCCACACGGCCGCATCCTTCACTCCACTCGCTGATGGCGGCGGATTTCCCAACGAGACGCATCCCGGCGATGGCGGACATGCGTCATTAAACACCCAGTACGTAAACTTCCTCGGCGCTTCGTTCGAACGAATATCTTCCGCGGTCACAATCGTCACTCCACCGCCTTCATCAACCGCGATTCCCGAACAATACGCCCCAGGCCGGAATCCCAACTTCATAATTTCATCCGCCCATGCCCGCAAGTACGCGTGGTACTCCGGCGCCAGCCGCCCTCCATCCTCGATATCAATAAAAATGATTGCGCCGGTAGCAAACCCTTCCGCCTTCGCGTTACGGACTGCCTCTGTCGCGTCCGCGACTCCCATTCGCGCCGCCCTCGCTGCAGCTCGAACCGCACTCCCCGCCCGGCCCCGCGCCAGCAACAAAAATCCATACCCGAGCGCTTCCATTTCCTTCCGTTTTCCGGCCCACGAATTCGACTTCTCTCCCGGCGGCGGCGTCAGCCAATATCCCGCAAACGCAAACTCCTTGCGCAACTCTCGCATCCCAGCTGTACCCGGATAATCATTTCGGTCAAATCCTAAAATTCCGTGACTTTCAGCCGCTTGCTCGCCAAACAAACCGCCGCTCTCGCAGGCCAGGACTGCCACCAGGACAAATACCACGCACTTATGAGGAAAACCCATGTTCACGCCGGGCTACACCCTATCGCGCTCACTGATTCGGCTTGTCGGTCGAATCTTTCACGGCCTGCTTGGCTTTTTCCGCCGCCTTTTTCGCTTCCGCTGCCGCTTTGTCCGCAGCTTCCTTCATTTTCTCGGAGCCTTCCTGGGCCGCCTTCTTGGCCGCATCAACAGCACCCGGCGTCTCCGCCCGCGCCTTGTCCGCCGCTTCCTGAGCGCTCCTTCGCGCCGCCTCGGCGGCATCCGTAGCCGTCTTCTCCATCGCTTTGCCTGTCTCCTTGGCGTCCCGCTGCAACTTTTGCGAATCCGATCGGCTGCAGCCAGCCAATTCGACGCATCCCATCAATCCAACTAGCGCGCCTAAAACGATCCATCCCTGTTTCCAATTTTTCATATGGTGCCTCACTCTCCAAGCGATGTCCCAGTCCAATTACCCCACTCCGCTCGTCGTTCCCGTTCCATCGCTTCGCCCTAGTCTCGAATTCTCGCACAGCTCGAAACTGGCGAGAATCTATTTCCGTTTTGGCCATGACCTTTGCATAGTCCGGCGTAGCCCGCTTGTTTTATCTCTGCAGCTGGCACACTTTTCTTTGGTCTAAGACATGCTCTTACTACAAGGCTGCATGTAACCAAAACGTTTCAGCCAAGGGCCACCCCCCAGTTCGAGGCTCGTCATGGCATTGCCAAAATTAGCTTTCGTACCGCCGTACCAGCCTTCAGTTATCCGGCTGCATCGACCTACCGACAAGGACTTCGCGCAACATTACTTAAGCGGCGACCAGCCCGTGGTAATCACCGGCGCCTTGGACGATTGGAATGCCCGTCATTGGACTCCGCAATCCTTCGCTTACCGTTTTCCAAATCTCCCTGTGGAAATCGATGGCAAGAACTATCTCATGCCCGAATTCATCGACCTCGTCCTCAATTCCTCAGACGAGAACCCGGCTCCTTACCTCCGCAGCAAGAAGCTCTACATGTTTTTTCCACAGCTCATGGCCGAGGTCGAGCCCACTCCCTCCTATTTTCTACCCAACTGGCTCGACGGTCCCATGGCCAAAGTCTTCGAAGAACGCTTCCATCGCGGAGCGCCCGCTCTCTTCATTGGTGGGCGGGGCGGCAAGTTTCCCTACATGCATTTCGACGGCGCCCACACCCAGGCTTTCATTTGCCAGCTGTACGGAACCAAAAAGTTCTATACCTATCCAGCGGATCAAACTCCGTATCTCTACGTAAAGGAACGCTACAACGTTTCCACAATCCCAGACGTCGAGCACCCGGACTTCAACAAATTTCCCTTGTTCGCCAGAGCCACGCAAACCAGTTTTACACTGGAGCCGGGCGAGATCCTCTACATGCCACCGGGTCTCTGGCACACCACTAAGATGCTCTCGCCTTGCATCTCTCTGGCCATGAATCGCGCCAACGCTGCCAATTGGTCCGCCTTCACCCACGACGCCATCGCCCGCGTCCCGTGGTACCTCAAATCTCCCACCGCAGCCTACATGTTCGCGATGGGCAAATTCCGCCAATCCCTCGGCTACTAGCTGCCATCGTACCGGCCAGCTTCAGACCCAGTTTCAGAAAAGACATGCTCTCGCGGCAGTGCCCGCGTCTGAAGCGTTCGCGTCACAAAGCCCAATCCAAACCAGCGTTTCTCTTTCTCCGCGGAGGAAACGGTCCGCTTGCCAGCACAGTTGGAGAACTGCGTGCCACACACCGGGAACACGTCAACCTGCCATTTGAAAGGAACTCGAATTTCTGATTGAATAGCCGCACTCTCTTTGAATAAGCTGACGGGGAATTACCGTGAAAATATACAACGTCATTGGCTATTCGATCATTTTTGCCTACATGCTCGCTTGCATGTACTTCGCCCCAGCTCATTTGGGACCTTGGATTGGAATGTTGATTGGTGGAGTTTATTTCATCTTTTGCTGGTTCATGGGCGGTTTGTATTTGGCCGATGTTCTTCATTTGGGAATCGCACATCGCTCACTCGACTACAAGGAATGGTTCATAAAAGCCGTCACCATCGTGAACAACACCTTCGCGCTCTATGTGGATCCGATCGCCTGGGTGAATCGCCATCGATTGCATCATAAACACTCCGACCATCCCGGAGATCCCAACAAAGTTTCCGACGATGGTTTTTGGCGAACTCTGTATCTCTGTTTAATGCCGTACCAATGCGTTGAAGATTTGGCCGGCGACCAGATTTTGCAATCGCGGACTTTTCGGGTCGTTGCCAACCCGTTGTTCGCGATACTTGCACAAGCCTTTAGCTTTTATCTCTTATGGAAGCTGGTCGGAGATCTGAAATTTACGCTGGTGATGTGGGTTGGAATGCGGATTTTCGCAGCCTGGGTAAACATGATTCAAAACTATTGGACCCATACGCGAACATTTGGATACCGGCGGTATCACGATGAAGAAGACAACGCCATGAACATTGGCGAGTGGCTTCCCGTTACCGCCACCTTCAGCGCCTGTCTGCAAAACAACCATCACCACTATGAAGGTCTTTTGCGATTGAGCCACGACGACTCTGAATACGACTTTGGATTTTTAACCGTAAAAGTCATGAAAAATCTTGGCTTGGTGAAGGCAACAAGAAAGGGTCAAGAGTTACCCAAAGACGTTCCACTGGGCGCACTGGATTTTTAGCGCATTCTTTTTCTCTTCGTAAATGGTTCAATCGTTTGCCCAAAAAAGCTGGGCGAAATTTCTTCGCCGGCTAGTCCATAACTTTCCGGCCATTCATCCGGATAGTAGTAAGTTCCAAAAATTCTATCGATCCACGGGAAATGAATGGCAAAGTTTTTGTCGATAGCCTCTTTTTGAGAAGTATGGTGCCAATGATGATACCGGGGCATAACCAAAAACTTTTCGATCCATTTTGCACTCGGACCGAAATTGCAATGCGTCCAGGTGGCGTGCAGCGTCACAAAAATCAAATAGGCCAGAATGATCGTTTGCGAAAACCCGAGCATCAGAGGAACAAGGATAAATCCGCGCACCAAGGTGTCGTCCACAAAGTGCGAGCGTGAACCAGCAATCCAATCCAGCGCCTTCGAAGAGTGGTGAATGGCATGAAAACGCCATAAAAAAGGCACTTTATGCAAAGCCAGATGAATAAAATATTCAGCCACGTCTGCAACTACTATGGCCAGGAAAAACTGCAACCACCAGGGCATTCGAGCGATAAATTGTTGCAGAACCGGAACACCCAGAAACTTAGTGAACTGGGTAGCGGGTAATAAAACCAGAAACGACAAAATCTGAATCGGCAGATGAGTGGACATGAAATAAACCAGGTCCTGTGCCCATCCCTTTCTAAACGTTCCTTGTTCTGGATACTGTGGCCACAGTCTTTCCAGCGGCACGTAGATAAGCGCCATCAATAACAAATCGAGCAAAAACCAGTCCATGCCGATGGTCACGCCATTAAGTTGGCTCCCATTAACTTTCACGCTCGAGCCGCCCCAAGCTGTTGCCGCAATGGCGAGCAGCATTCCCGTTAACGCCAGAGTCTTTTTCTTGCGCAGCAAAGACGAGATCACTGCAAACGCAACTGCCCCCACGATCAGGAATTGGATTAAGAGGCGGATCGCATGCAGCGAGTAAAACGGACGGAATTCTTCAGAGGTTAGGAACTGGGGAAAATGCAGGCACAAAACTCCGCCGAAGGAAAGAAATCCAAAAAAGACCGCCAATATCCCACTCCACCAGCCCGTCCCAAAGCCGGTAGCCTCGGCATCGCCAAAAAATTCGTTAATTTTCTGCTCGATCACGATGTCCTAGTTTACGTTTCTCAATTTATGCAAGCTAGTAGCAAGAAAGCGACATGAGGCCGGGTGCCGCATCCTTCAGCTCTTGTGGGTGCGGGTTTAGAGCCGGTTTTTCTATGTCATTCATTTCGCGCAAACCTTGCCAGGCCGGCACGTTCTTCTTGACAGACCATTTACTTTTATGGCATGATACTCAGTGTTACCTAATCGTAATTCGAACCGGCTCCCTCTAGCTTTGCCGCTCTCGTCCGGTCGCCACACCCGTTTAACCTCTTTGGGACTAAACCTAAAGCACCAACCCTGCTTTTCAGAAATACTCATCGTCGACGAGCACTCCAAATCCCCTAACCGCTTTCCTATCAAGCGCTTGCACACACTTGGAACGCTGGTTCTTGCTACCTCCTTATTTTTCAAGCCTTTGCGCACACTTGAAGCAAAAACATCCGGGGTGGCATATCCCCTGCGGCGCTCTCGGTGATCGTTTCTGCCATCTCACCCTTCACACGACCGCTTCATATCACCAAGTCATCTCCATCAGGAGCACATCAGCCTCGCCATGAAAAAGGCACTGTAGTTCCTATCCAATGCCGAACCTCTGTGTTCTCTGTGACAGCGTTTACGCCGATCCTGTCGCAGTGGCAATCCTGCTCTTTTCCTGATGCCTTCTCTTCACCCCTCCCGCAACTTATGCCCCGCCAGATTTCCCAGCCCGTCATACGCCGCGTACTTATACATCTCGCTCAGCGTCGGGTAATTAAAAACCTGTTCGATGAATTCATTGATCGTCAACCCGTTGTCCAGAACCATCATTCCGATGTGGATCAACTCCGTCGCGCTCTCTCCGATAATGCTTACGCCCAGCAGCTTTTTATCCGCCGGAGAAAACACAAGCTTCAACAGGCCTGCCGTGTCGCCCGCAATATGTCCGCGCGCATTGTTCTCGTACCGCGCTCGTCCCACTTCGTAATCAATCTTTTTCTCCTGGCAGGAATCTTCCGTCTCGCCCGCCGAAGAAATTTCCGGAATGGTATAAATCCCCATCGGCAGCATCGAAGCCACCCGCTGCTTGTACTGGAAGCCGAACGCATGGCACACCGCAACGCGCCCCTGTTCCATCGAGGTGGACGCCAGCGCCGGAAATCCGATCACGTCGCCCGCGGCATAAACATCGCTAACGCCCGTCCGATAATTTTCGTCCACCGGAATGTAACCGCGGTCATTCAACGCCAGCCCGGCTTTTTCCAGTGCCAGTCCATCCACCGCCGCGCGCCGTCCCGCCGCAAACAGCGCCGCCTCCGTCTCCAGTTTTCTTCCGCTCTTCATGTGCAGCGTAGCGCCGGTCGCGGAATTTTCAACTTTCATCGGCCGCTCGTTGAACCAGAATTCCATTCCCAATTCCTTCAAGCGATCACGCAGCCGCTCGGAAATTTCCGTATCCAGAAACGGCAGCAGTTTGTCGCGCCCGTCCACCAGCGTCACCTTCACGCCCAGCGCCATGAAAATCGAAGCGTACTCGCACCCGATCACTCCACCGCCAATCACGGCCAACGATTTCGGAATCCGCTCCATTTGCAAAAACGTGTCGGAATCAAACGTGTACACGTCGTCGAACGAAATTTCCGCGGGACGATGCGGTTTAGATCCCGTCGCAATCAAAATAATCTCGCCGCGCAACTTTCGTGTGCTACCTCCATTCGCCGCCGTTTCGCGAGTAACACCGATCGTGTGCGCATCTTCAAACGCCGCCTGCCCCTGCACATACTCAATCTTGTGCAACTCCAGATTTTTCAGGATGCGTTGCCGCTCCATCTCCACCACCTCCCGCTCGTGGTGCATGAAGTCATGAACCGTCAGATTTTCTTTCAGCGAATAATCAATCCCATAAAGTCCGCGCTGTCCCAGCCCGGAAAAATACAGCGCCGATTCCCGCAACGTTTTGCTCGGAACGGTCCCGGTATTGATGCAGCTCCCGCCCGGAACTCCTGCACGCTCGATCACCGCCACCCGCTTGCCGAAATACGCCGCCTGCGCCCCCGCTTTTTCTCCCGCCGGCCCGCACCCAATAATCACCAAATCAAATTTTTCTACGTCTGCCACAATTCCCTCCGCCAGCACAAGCCATCGCAGTCTTATTTGCCATTCGCGGCACAGCAACAGCCTAGAGGAA
This sequence comes from uncultured Acidobacteriota bacterium, assembly GCA_963732135.1. Lineage (GTDB taxonomy): Bacteria > Acidobacteriota > Terriglobia > Acidiferrales > UBA7541 > Acidiferrum. The sequence goes on along the minus strand of CAVSYC010000002.1, from coordinate 266,307 downwards.
TTTTAGCGGCCTCGAACTTCTGGCATGTGGAATTCGCGCGGATCAATCAACATGCCGTGGTTCAACATGCCTGGCCGGCTGCGAATTACTGGGTGGGCGGCGGAGTGGAGTCGTAGGTGGAGTAATATCCGTCGCGCGCTTGAACGAGCAGGTCTTTCTGTTTCGTGGTCACTGCGATTTTGTGATAGCCCGGCCCTTCATTTTTTTCGGGCGTGTACGCCAGGCTGTATTGGTTGCGCAGTTCCTCTTCAATTTCGGAATAAATTTTGTCCACCGTTTCTTTTTTCGAGACTTCGTACAATCTTCCGCCGGTGGCTTTGGAAATTTGCTGCAGAATTTTCTTTCCGTCCGGCCGCTCTTCCTGCGGATATCTTCCTCCGCGCCGCCCGCCTCCATGCTGGCCCATACTAAATCCGCCGCCATGCTCTTCGTCATCCTTGAACAAAATCGAATACACCACGGTGTCCGCGCGCTGCGCCGTTTCAATCGCGACGGCCAGGGTTTCCTTGCTTCCATGATCCACACCGTCGGAAAGAATGATCACCGCTTTGCGTCCCTGCTGCTTGCTCATCAATTCGTCAGACGCCAGATAAATTGCGTCATACAGCAGCGTCCCTCCTCCTCGATGCCCCGACCCGCGGCCACCGCCAGCTCTGGTGCCGCCGTTGCCACCGCCGCCGGAGTTGGAATCCAATTGCGGAGTTTGCAAAGCCTGCAGCGCCGCTCGCAATTTCGGTCGCGAAGACGTGAACTCCTGCAGCAATTCCACTTCACGATCGAAGTGAATCACAAAATCCAGATCTTTTTCCGGCCGCAGCAAATGATCGAGAAAGCTGTAACTGGCGCTGCGCTCCTGTTCCAGAACGCGCCGCTGGCTCAGGCTGGTGTCCACCAATAGTCCGAGGCGCAATGGCTGATCGCTTTCGCGCACAAAATAATTTATGTTTTGCGGACGGCCGTCTTCTTCCAGAACAAAATCGTCTTTGGCGAGATTAGAGATAATTTTCCCGTGCTTGTCGCGAACCGTTGCCAGCACGCTCACCGTTTTAACTTCGACCGCGATTTTTCCCGGAGCCTGCGTCTGCTGATCTTGTACCGGCTGCATTTGCTGCGCGGGCAGACTTCCGGCGGACAGCAAAAGGAAAAAGAAAATGGCAACGAAGATTTGTCGCATGGAAACTCTCTATGATTTTCCCGAAAACTCGTAGATTAGTTCCAGGTTTTTTGAATTAAGGGAAAGAGGGCCTGGATTTTGGCGGTATCTCTCGTTGGAATCCCGTCTCAGCGCACGCAATTCGAGACTAGCATCGAGAGTGGTGCCCGGGAGTCGAACCTATGCCGTTGACGATACGCAAGTTGTTGATTCGACGAACGGGCAAAAGCTGCAGAAGCCCTAAATCCGCGTAAGCGAGTGCCGACCACGATTATGACGAGCCGAAGCGCTTTTCGAATTTCAATACGCCCGATGCGCGCGAATTCATTCCGTGGTTGGTAGAATTTCCGGAGCTACCTTCTTTGGGAAGCGGTTGCTGCCGTAATCCGTTTCTTAGTATCAATGTTATCCGCAGGTTGAGGTTCAGGAAGGCGGCATTCCAGCGGCGAGATCCTCCCGCAATCGCCGTCAGGTGAGCTTGCAGGTAATCCGCTTCCGTACAAATTTTTATTTTTCGTTCTCAGTGCTTCCCGTGGCGTAAAACCTGTCTCGGCACAGATGGTTTTTCACGAACAATCATCTTTCGGCTGAAAAAACGGCCTCAGTGCCGCCGTTCCGTTGCTGGCTGGGTTGCGGCTGCGGGCGCTGCCGCGTGCAGCCCTCCTCCGAACCCTTGCCTCAGGAGTTTGAAAATCGTGCGCCGATTTTCGATGATTGTTTTCAGCCATGCGAAACGGCCCATTTGTGAAAAATAGATTCCCCGGAAACACAGCCGGGCAATAAAAATATTGATGCGAAAACCCAGTGGCTTGTAGTTCAGCGAATCCACGGCCTTTTCGATTGCTTGCGGACTGTAGGAATTGGCCCAGCCGATGCGAACCTCACTATGAGCCTGGTCGATGCTCATCTTCAGCGGTGTATGGGCCATCGCGAAGGGAATGAACTCTTGCCAGTGCTTGGGGCGGGTGAGCCGTCCGGCGGCTTCCAGTCTCTTGTAAAGAGGCGTCGCAGGCAGCGGAGTCATCAAGCCGAAAATGGGCAGACCCGGAGGCCAGGTGCGAATTTCCTTCAGAGTTCGTTCGGCGACACCAGTGGTGTCATTGTCCATGCCAAAAATGAAAGAGGTGATGGCAAAGACGTTGCGTCGCGCCAAGCGGTCGAGGACCACGGCATATTCGCCCGGCTTGTTGAAACCCTTTTTCACATCCGCAAGGTTTGCCGGATCGATGGATTCCATTCCAATGAATATCCACTTACCTCCAGCGGCCGCGATTAAATCAACCAGTTCCTCATCACGCAGTAAATTAGCACTGATCTGGGCTACCCAGTGCACTTGCGCGTTTGCGGCGATGATGTCGCGCAGTAATGATTTCGTGCGCTTAACGTTGATGGCAAAATTGTCATCGATGAAAAATACCGCAATCTGGCCGCCCTCCTCGCGGGCACGCGCCTTCAGCAGCAATAGCTCATTCACCACGCTCTCGTTGCTACGAAAGCGAATGGAGTCGCCAAAAAATCCGGTCACGGTGCAAAACTCGCAGCCGTACGGGCAACCTCGCCCGGATTCCACTGGAATAATGCGAAAAGTTCCCCAACCTGCTCCTACGCGCTTGAGCAGTGGATGCAAAAAGCTCGGCAGCAGATTGAATTGTTCGAGCTTGATGTGCGACCAGGGAATTGTGGGATAAGGCTGCAGCGATGGTTTGCGTTCCTGGCCAAAATCGTCCACAGGCGCGTAGACATCTTTGAGCGTGCCGCGCACCGCGTCTTCTACGATTCTGGGCCATGTTTCGTCAGCTTCGCCGAGGGCAACTGCGTCGGCATGGCGCGGGCCGCCGTCGCGGCCAAGCGCTTCATCCGCCAATTCGGTGACGTGAGGCCCGCCCATTACCACTTTTACGCCCACCGCGCGCACGGCGTCCGCCATGCGATAGGCTTTGGCGATCATCCGGGTCATCGCACCGATGCCAACCAGTCCGATCTCATGCTCAAGCACGTAGCGCGCAATACTTTCTTCATCCATGGGCTGCGCATTACCGTCAATCAACACCACGTCGTGGCCAGCGGGAGTAAGCGCTTGCAGTAGAAACATCCAAAGATGCGGCATGAAGTTACGAGTGACGCCGTTGTCCGGGTTGTACAGCAAAATTTTCATTCACGGCGCTACCTCGCTCACGCGCTTTAAAGCCGAGGCGAGTGTACGCTACCGTACGGTAATTACCTAATTGGAATCACGGGATGAGTGTCTTCAGTTCGCCGTCTTTTAGAAGCGATGCTAGGTTCTTTCGTTTTTCATTTACGGCGAAGACTAACTTGACTAGGCAGGCGACCACGTATTGAACTAGCCACTGTTCGGAACCAACAAATATTTTGAAAATTGAGATCCGTCGGAATCGACGGGATATCGGAACCCTAGTTCGAGCTTCTAGTCTTCTGTTTCACCTGCTTGGCAGGTTCCGCCAGCTGATCGTCAATGCTCTTGATTTCCAAAGACAGGTGCGTATCCATGGGATGCTTCAGATACCGCTTGAAAAGTAGTTCCCTCTTGGCTTTCAAGTCTTCGCGTTTTTTCTTCTCGTCGGTTGCAGTCTCTAGCACGCTGATCGAACCTCTGCACCCAGTGTACCCCTTTTCAGCATTGGGCTCTCATTCTCCAACGAGATTGGTGTTCAAGGATCAGGAAAGGCATTACGCACCGTGGGTACGTTCGCGACAAAAGCAATTAGAGGCAGATTTGGCGCGCATCGGGAGGCGTGGCCGGGAAACAATGGTGCCCGGGGTGGGAGTCGAACCCACATGAGGAAAAATCCCCGGAGGATATTAAGTGCTTTTATTATGCTCGTAAGTGATTGTATCTATTGCCATTATTTTGTATAAATGTGAAAGTGTGTAAGTAAGTGTGTAGGTCTCTAAGAACTCCAATAGTTTCAATAGATTCCAGGGTCTTCAATGATGCAACCCGTTCGAAAATGCATAAATCACCTGCGTAAAGCATTGAAAAATGATACTTTGCGCGTGTGAAATCAGAACACAACCATCCAAGCGCCAGGGAATACGTCAGCGGTCTTGCCGCCAGCGGGCGCTATGACTTTGCCTCGCGGGAGGTGCAGTCGGCGCTGGGCGTTTCCGCCGCCGCCGCCAAGCTCGCCCTGAACCGTCTCGCAAAACAAAAGCTGATCGCTTCTCCGGCGCGAGGTTCTTACGTCATCGTCCCGCCGGAATATTTCTCTCTCGGCTGTCTTCCCGCAGAGCAGTTTATCCCGGCGCTGATGAAGCGTCTGAATCTCCCCTACTACGCAGGGCTCTTGTCGGCCGCACAGTATCACGGCGCGGCGCATCAGCGGCCACAGGAATTCCAGGTCTTCCTTGCAAAGAACCGCCGGCCGATCAAGTGCGGGGCGGTACGCGTTGGCTTTCTGGCGCGGAAGCGCCTTTCAGATGTGCCCGTTCAGAGCTTCAATACGCCGCGTGGCACGCTCCTCGTGTCGTCGCCAGAGGCAACGGCGCTGGATCTTATCGGTTACGCGCATCGCGCGGGCGGTCTCAATCAGGTGGCAACGGTTCTGTCTGAACTCGCCGAGCGGATTGATCCGGAGAAACTTGCCGCCGCTGCCCGGACAGCGCCCATCCCCTGGGCACAACGGCTTGGATACCTGCTGGAACACCTTGGTTTCGCGGCAAAGGTTTCGGCCCTCAAGGAGTATGTGCGTCAACACGCGAGGCAATCAACCGTGCTCCTGCCGCATGCACAACACAAGCGCGCGCATCGCAACAAGGGCTGGAAGCTCTACGTCAATGCAAAGGTGGAGACGGAGTTGTGATCCCCCGTGACTATATCAGCGAATGGCGAGCGGTCGTTCCGTGGGTCCAGGACTTCCAGGTCGAGCAGGATCTCGTCATCAGCCGCGCCCTCGTAGAGATATTTTCGCATCCGCTGCTGCGCGATGCTCTTGCGTTCCGGGGCGGCACTGCACTCTACAAACTTCACCTCAAACCCGCCGCTCGTTATTCCGAGGACATTGATCTTGTCCAGACACGGGCCGAGGCGGCAGGTCCGACGATGGAAGCGCTACGCAAAATCCTCGATCCCTGGCTCGGCAAGCCGCAGTGGAAACAGACCGAGGGACCATACAAGACTCTGTTTGCCGTGGCCTGGAGCACTGGGATGCGGGCAGGTGAAATCCTTGCTCTCACCCGCAGTGACCTCGACTTCGAGAGAAAGACGATTCGAGCTAACAAATCGTCGGACGACAAGACGAGGGAAATCCGGCAGCCGAAAACTAGAAACTCCGTGGCTTTGCTCCCGCTGCCATCGGCACTGGAGGCACGGCTGCGCGACTATCTAGAGCATGCTTGGAAACCGAATACGCCGGGCTTGCTGTTTCCCAACCGTGCGTGCACCCGACCGCGGAAACGGGAATCAGTCGTGCAATACGCACTGAAGCCCCTTTTGCGGAAGCTCGCGATTGATGACAGTGCGGGTCTGCACGCGTTTCGTCATGGCCTGGCGACCGAGCTTGCTGAAGCCTCTGTGCCTATCACTGTGCTCCAGACACAAATGCGGCATGCGGATGTGAAGACCACACTCCGCGTTTACGCGCACCTCATTCCGCAGTCTCAGCGGGATGCGATGGAGCGAGCGAGCATTCCAATTGGAACATTTGTGCCAATTGGAACAGGAAAGGATAGCTAAGCGGTTTGTTCTGAACAGAATTGGTGCCCGGGGTGGGAGTCGAACCCACATGAGGAAAAATCCCCGGAGGATTTTAAGTGCTGGGCACGAGTTTACGGCATCTCGTTGCAGGTCAACGGCCTATCGTTGATTTTGCGAGAGTTATTCGAAAACGGATCGTTTCCGTCCGCTTCATTCGTGCCCCTCTGAGCCATCAATGCGATTACATAAGGCAAGATAAGTAAAAGTGGTTTGATGATGAAGGGTGATGTTCGATTATCCTTCCGTGACCGAGAAAGCCATCAGCTTCTTCAGCGCCCACACTGCAATTCGCACCGAGGAGGGTGTAGCATGTCCACACCGTGCGAACAGCAAACGTCGCTTTCACCGCGCTCTTGACCCTGGTCGCGACGGGCTGCACTTCCGACAAGATTCCGTCGCGCCAACTCGCAGAGCATCTGGCTCTCAAGCAAGTCCTGCTTGCTTCAAATTCTTCTGTAAACTTACCACTCATCGTCTCAGCGGGAAACAGGCACGACCTCGATGCCATTGACGCTATGGAAGCGGATGGCAGACTGGTTTTGCTCCCACCGGAAACGGTCATCGAATGCCACCATGATTCGACTACGGACGACCCGAGAGCAATAGATGCTGTCTCTGTGCTATCTGGAAAACTGATAGGAAGGCAGTTTTACGTGTACAGAGAAGCTGCTGATTTCTCCAAAGACACGGTCGATACCGCTATAAAGAAATATGCTCCGAAAACAAACGATGAAATGTGGATTCGAATGGGGGGTGGCCTTATAGAACTTGAAAAACAGGCCCGCGAGATTGAGCATCTTCAGGAACGAGCGAAGAAGGTGCTTCCGAAATAAACCCCACGGCGGAAGCGGCTGCTCAAAATTGACCAACGTTGGCCTGCATCCTTTTCTCCCCGGTGCAGGCAGACAGGAAAATAGCTGACGCGGCAGGTCCGCGTCGGATGATCCAAAAGTGTAGAGTTGAAACTCTACGCTAACGGAGTAATCAGCCTTGCTTTCAAAGCAAACCACTTCCGAACAAATAGATGCTTGGAGAGCAGCCGACTCAGAAACCGAGCACTTGGAATTCAAAGAAGCTAAGAATCAATTCGATTTCAACACCTTGACCGAGTATTGCGTGGCGTTAGCTAACGAAGGTGGCGGACGCTTACTTCTGGGAATAGCGAATAAGCCTCCTCGCCCTGTAGTGGGAACAAAAGCATTCCTTAATGTTGTCAAAATAACTGAAGACCTCTTGAACAAACTGCACTTTCGAGTAGATGTCGAAGCAGTGCAACATCCTGACGGCAGAGTTCTCGTGTTTCATATTCCATCCCGCCCGATTCGCCATCCGTATCATGTTGGCGGGAGCTACTACATGAGGTCCGGTCAATCTTTGGTAGCCATGACCCCGGACCAGTTAAAACAGATTTTTTACGAGCAATTGGCAGTGATCGACGGTTCCGTAATCGGATACGACGAGGTGCTTGCATCACAGATTCTTTCCAAACTCGATGAAAGGTCATCTGAGAAGTTATCTTTGCACGAGCTAAAGGCAGGGTTGCCTGATTTCGCCATAAGAACGGACGAACAGTGGTTGATCGCTACAGAAGCGTTAAGCAGAGCAGGGCTCATAGAGGGAACTTTTCATCGTCTGGGAATCAGCAAGGTATTGCGTGGCGCAAAGAATTTACAGATTACTGATGCCGGAAAAGAACAAGCACGTCAGACAAATTCGGAATTGGCCGATATCAGAAGCGAGTCGCCTGATTTAGATGCGTTAACGCACGTTTTTAATCGGAGACGATTTGTGAGAGATTTAGGGTCTTTTTCCGCACAAGCGAACCCCGAGCGGCCCCTGACTCTAATAATGATGGACATAGATAGATTCAAAGCGGTGAATGACCTGCACGGTCATGCGGATGGAGACAACGTATTGGAACAGGTCGCGCTATGTTTTCGCACATTGGTAGAGAAGAGGGGAGAGTGTTACCGCACTGGGGGAGATGAATTTGTGGTGTTGCTACCCAATCATACTTTGGTGGAAGCCGAAGCCTTAGCGAATCGCATCTGCATGGTGGTCAGCGCACGTTTCAAAGGAAAGACTGATTTAACGATGAGTGCAGGCGTAGCATCCCTTCCAGAGACAGCACTTGAATCTCAGCAGATGATTCAGGAAGCGGATATAGCCCTTTACGAGGCAAAAAAGCACGGAGGTAATCGAGCATGCAGTTGCCCCAAACGTTCGAATCCTGCGGGGTCGGCTGCTTGATTTGTGCCCGAAATCTCTGCCCGCGCTCCTGAAACATCGGCCCGTGTTCTCAGTCTCTTTACGGCCTCACAGTGATGCCGGAACCTGTGACAGCGACGCCGGAGTAGCCATTCTTTTGTATCAGCATGTTCACCGAAAGCGCGGCGGTGTTTTTATCGAGCGTCGGACCGGTTCGTACGCTCACTATCGGCAGCTTGGTGTGGTGATTTTTCGTTGGCAAAATCTTTACGTACGGGACGATGAGGCCATTGCTGGTCCGAAAATAGATCGGGGCTGGAGTTTTCCCCCCGTCGTCATTGGCCTGTTTGTATGTCTCTCGCGGGCGAACCACAATCCGCCACTCGTTTTCCACCTCGAACGCCTGGTCTTTAAATGCAACGGCCTCCTCCAGAAGCATCTCTGCAATGATCGTCAAAAACATCCGAACGCCAAGCACTCCTTCTGGATTTTGAGCGAAGACGGCCTGCCCGACCTTTGAATCGACCAGACCTGGCAACGTTCCTTCCAGAACCTCTCGACATCTAGACATTTGTTCCGTGCGGTCGTAGACGACTCTTGCCCACTTTGACGTGTAATTGACCGGTTCCGGCAACATCGTCGGAGGAATACCGACTTTGGGAGTCGGGACTTCGAAACCGACAGAGTATCCGCCTGACTGACCATAAAAACGCCACTGGCTCAACAGATTCTCGTTTTCGCAAAAACACGCGAGAAAAACTGGTCGATGCTTGCTAATCTCCGGCGAGTCCGTGCTGAATGCGGCTTGCAAGAGCTTTCCGAGCGCCACCGCAAGCGAGGTCTCGTTGGCTTTTTGTATAGACAACCACTCGTCCAGGACCTCGCTGACGACCTTGCAGCCGTAGGCCACCTCCGCCGAGTCGTTCAAGTAGTAAGCTGCGGTTGCCCAAAGCTCATGATTTTCGACTATCCCTTTCAGCCCATCTGCTGTCGTGTAGTGGTACAGGCGATTCTGAGCCGGGACCCGCAGCTTTTCAGGTCCGCTTCGCTGGAAGTTAAACGCGAAGATTTTGTTGATTGCTGCGTTCGCTGTTAACGATAGCTCGCTAGGTTTATGCATATGGCGCAATACGCTCCGCGGCTCCCAATGTCATTTGCCTTCATCGACCAGCATACGCGCCGGAAGGTTGTAAACGAGATCGCCAGACGTAACTCGGACCATCGGCACGGATTTTTCTTCCCACAGGTGTACGATTTGGCCTTCGACAATTTCACCCGAATGCACGCGGAGACGAACGGTCGCGCCCTCATCACCAGACGGCAGCATGCACGGATGCCACTCCTCGTCCTCGGCATGAGCATCGCAGAACCATCTGCCGCATGTCGGGCAATGTACGGTCGCGGGATGATCGCACGGCTCATCGTTAGGCGAGACTGCCTGACATAAGCGTTCCAGGTCGTTGCTCTGCACTTCGTTTCCATCGATGTCTCGCGTGGCGATGTTACGCGCCATCAGCTCACACTGAGTCAGTCGCCTCTTGGCTTTGGCGGCAAAGAGGCTGATCTCGGACTGGAGAACGTAGTACTAGATTATTGTTGACATCAGGTCTACGTACTGCGTATATAAGCATTCGAAATTCTCGCCCACGTTCCCACCGGTTACGACCAACGGTCCCGTGGATCATGTATCGGCCCCCGGAGGCTCTATGCGCCTTTTGCGCAGCGTTGGTGTGTTCGTCCTTCTGTTCGTCTCGCTTCCAGTATATCCAGCGAAAGCCCAAGACGAAGTGCCGTCCGTTGTTACGGATCAGAATCGAAGCGGGGATTTACCGTTCTCTTCGGTCGTTGGCTCAAGCATCGAGCATGTCTTAATCAACAGTGGCAACCTCGTCGTGAATATTCCAATCGCTCAAGTCAAGGGCCGTAACGGCCTCGATTACGACTTCGGCCTCCGATATGACGGTCGTAATTTGGTCGTAGCTCAGCGGAGCGGCTCGGTATGGACCTTCGAGGCGCATAATTACGTGCCTTCAAATGGCATCTGGCAAACCAACCAGCCAACCCTTAGCTATACCTCGTACTCCAGGACAGCATGCGTAAGCGTGCAGGGCAACGGCACCGCTACTGGAAACAAAGGTTACATCCTCCAAGACGCTCAAGGCGCGAAGCATACTCTTGCGATGAGCTACGAAACCGCCGAATGTCCTGGCGGCTCATGGACGTACCACAACTCAGGTCCAGACGATACTAACTCCGGAATTTGGGGTTCGCTCGGCACCGGTATTCCCATATCGAAGGTCACGGACGCGAACGGCACGGTTTTAGGCGGAGGTAATGGCAACACAATTACGACCCCTACCGGCGAAACCGTCGTGGTCGAGGGCGGCTACGAAGACGCGAACGGAAATAGCACCAACAACTCTCCGGCCGGAAATGACTCCCTGGGGCGCCCAATCGTCACGCAAACGAATTTCACTAATCAAGTCGTCTATTCCGTCCATGCATCTGACGGGTCAACACAAACCTATACGGCAAACTATGCATCTATTTCGATCCATACAGCCTTTGGATTCGCGACGCAATTCGTCGGCACGCGACTTGCGCTCACTTCCGTGGTTCTGCCCAACGGGAGCGCTTACTCCTTTGTCTATGACATTTACGGTAGCCTCACCAGTTTGACGCTTCCCACTGGAGCGACGATCACCTACTCCTGGATCAACACCGCTCCCGGCCTTGGGCAATATAGGTATGTCACAAACCGAACAGTCACTGTCAACGGGGTCGCGTCCGAGTGGACTTTCTCGCAGGTGTACGCGTCCCCCAATTGTCCATCAGGATTTCCCGAATGTACGGCAGTGACGGTTACCGATCCACTTGGAAATCAATCCGCGTATTACTCGATGGGTGGCCAAACGGTTCAAGCCAACATCTATCAAGGTGCAGCAACAGGCGCGCCACTTCGTCAATACAACGTTAGCTACATCACCTACGGCGATGGTTCCTCTCTTCCCGCTGCGGTCACCACGACACTTGAGAATGGTCTCGTCAAAAAGACAGCATACACATACGATAATCTTACCTATACTAAAACCTCCTGCCCCAGTGACTTCACTTGTCAGCAATCCGGACCTGTCTCTGGCCCGCAATCGACAAGTCGCGGGAATGTACTGGAAATCGATAGCTATGACTGGGGCTCTGGAAGCCCCGGTGCGTTGGTCCGCAAGAATGTCAAAACCTATCTCCACGACTCAAACACCGCCTACGTCGCACCCAATATCGTTGACAAGGTTCTCACCGACACCATCTATGACGGTTCTGGCAACCAAATCGCGCAGACCCAATATGAGTACGACAATTACGTCGCTGGCCAAAACGCCCTCATTAGTACAAGCTCAAACCAGGCCCCTCAACATGACTACACCAACTATGCCAGCGGATTTACTCTTCGCGGCAACGTAACGCGCCTAAAGAAATGGCGCAATACTGATGGTGCTCTCCTCACAGCCACGTACACTTACGACGATCTTGGAAATATTCGAGCGATTAGCGATCCCCTCGGCCACACCAGCACATATTCATATCTCGATTCATGGGCGAATTCGTTTTGCCCGCCCTCTTCCGGCAACGCTCAGGCTTACGTCACGAAATTCACGAACGCTCTAAGCCAAAACGTGCAGTTTACGTATTTCCCGTGTGCCGGGCTGACGCAGGCACGAAAGGACCAGAACGACATCAATGCAGGGCGGACAGGTACGACCTATACGTACGACTCGATGAATCGAGTGCTGACAAAGGCTTTGTCGAACGGCGGTCAAACATCCATGACCTACAACGATGTTCCGCCTATATCCTCCACTTCATCTACGAAAATCACTTCCAGTCTGAATCTTGTGTCAACGACCGTTCTGGATGGACTAGGCCGTCCGAAGCAATCGCAGCTCACCTCGGACCCGCAAGGCACAATCTTCAGCGACACGACGTATGACGCGCTGGGTCGTAAATCCACAGTCAGCAATCCTTATCGTTCCACATCAGAAGCAACGTACGGAATAACTACGACCCTGTACGGCGCACTCGGCCGCACCACACAGGTCAACCGCCCCGACGGCTCGATTTTCCAAACTATATATTCAGGTACCTGCACAACGGTCGTCGACGAAGCTGCCAAGCAAAGAGCAGGGTGCGTGGATAGCTTTGGGCGTACGACCATCGTCGGTGAGGACCCGGGTGGCGTCAACTATCAAACCGTATATTCCTATGATGCCCTCGACAATCTTCTCACCGTCAACCAAAAAGGCGGCACAACCGACTCCGCACAATGGCGCACTCGTACGTTCACTTATAATTCTCTTTCGCAGCTTCTAACCGCCGCGAATCCCGAATCCGGCACTCTCACCTACACATACGACAATGCTGGCAATCTTGGCACCAAAACTGCACCCAAGCCAAATCAGACAGGCCCTCTAACGGTTGTAACCACCAATTCTTATGACGCCCTCAATCGCCTCACTCAGAAGAGCTATAACGACGGCACCACGCCAACTGTGAACTTCGGCTACGATGGTGTCGTGCCGAGCGGCTGCACGCCCCCGACTCTTACGATAGGTAACCCAATCGGGCGGCGTACTTCTATGTGTGACGGAGGAGGCACCTCAGCTTGGAGCCTCGACCTGACCTCGGGAATTGGATGGAAAACGACCGAAGCTCGAACCACCAATGGTGTTACCAAAAATACGATTTCTCAGGACAACCGTACCCGTCCGGCGAATACAGACTGTGAGTTGATCTTGCTGATGTCGGGCGCCCAGCGATATAGTTACCCCCCTGGAGTTTCACATGGACTTTCAGTACCCGTCCGGCGAATACAGACTGTGAGTTGATCTTGCTGATGTCGGGCGCCCAGCGATATAGTTACCCCCCTGGAGTTTCACATGGACTTTCACAAGATCTGGCAAGAACAATGCGAAGCCACGCGCGCGATTCGCGAACGGTTCGGCGTCGAGAACGCGCTCGACTATCTGGTCGGTGAGAAGTTGGTCAACTTTGCGAGGGCAGCAGATCAGGATCCAGATTTTGCTGCAGAGCTCCCGCGCTTTCAAGCGGCAGTGTGGGAGATCTTCAACCCCTATGAACTCCGCGGCTATGTAGCCAGCCTTAAGCCCGCCTCGAGGAAGAAACTCCAGAAGCTACTTTACGTTTCTTCGTAAGCGCCGCTTGAGATCTTCCTCTGCGCAACAAGCCACTTGTCGGGAAGCAGTTCATCGAGGTGGCTGTTTGGGTGAGTGCTGATGCGCGCGAATAAATCCCGAAGATAGCCAAAAGGCTCGACGCGCAGACGTTTGCAACTTGCGATCAGGCTACTCAATACGGCTGCGGTTCGTCCGCCTTTGTCACTCCCATAAAAAAGCCAGTTATTGGTACCCGTCCGGCGAATACAGACTGTGAGTTGATCTTGCTGATGTCGGGCGCCCAGCGATATAGTTACCCCCCTGGAGTTTCACATGGACTTTCAGTACCCGTCCGGCGAATACAGACTGTGAGTTGATCTTGCTGATGTCGGGCGCCCAGCGATATAGTTACCCCCCTGGAGTTTCACATGGACTTTCACAAGATCTGGCAAGAACAATGCGAAGCCACGCGCGCGATTCGCGAACGGTTCGGCGTCGAGAACGCGCTCGACTATCTGGTCGGTGAGAAGTTGGTCAACTTTGCGAGGGCAGCAGATCAGGATCCAGATTTTGCTGCAGAGCTCCCGCGCTTTCAAGCGGCAGTGTGGGAGATCTTCAACCCCTATGAACTCCGCGGCTATGTAGCCAGCCTTAAGCCCGCCTCGAGGAAGAAACTCCAGAAGCTACTTTACGTTTCTTCGTAAGCGCCGCTTGAGATCTTCCTCTGCGCAACAAGCCACTTGTCGGGAAGCAGTTCATCGAGGTGGCTGTTTGGGTGAGTGCTGATGCGCGCGAATAAATCCCGAAGATAGCCAAAAGGCTCGACGCGCAGACGTTTGCAACTTGCGATCAGGCTACTCAATACGGCTGCGGTTCGTCCGCCTTTGTCACTCCCATAAAAAAGCCAGTTATTGCGACCAACCACGATGGATCGGAGAGTGCGCTCGGCGGCGTTGTTATCGATCTCCAGTTCGCCATCTTCCGTGTAGCGCAGCAGTGCCTCCCAGTTGGACAGGGTGTAATCGATAGCATCGCCGATCGGGCTTTTCGGTAGTGCTTTCGGCTTTTCCGTCTGCAGGTAATTCTTGATGTCCTCCAGAATGGGACGCGATTTCGTTTGGCGTAACTCTCGACGCTGCTCGGGATTCAGGTTGCCCTGGCGAGCTTCCCGCTCAATTTCGTACAACAGCTGAATGTAGGCCAGCATCACGGTAGCTCGACACAAGTCGGAAGTCAGCGCCTCAAAATAATATCGCCTCGAATGCGCCCAACAGCCAACCTCCGTCAAGTTCTGCTTGCGATTCTTGAACATCGCGTCATAGCCGCGATAGGCGTCGGCCTGCAAGTAACCTTTATAGCCTTTCAAAAACTCTTCCGGCCCCTCTCGACTATGATTGCCCGTGTAGTCGTAAACGATGTAAGGACGGTTGCGATCCCCCACATACGTCCAGATCCGGCCGGTGCGCGTGCGGGTTCGCTCTCGATCCAGCACGGGCACTGGCGTATCGTCGGTCTGGACGGCCCGCGAAGTCAGCACCACCTCCTTCATGCGTTCCCACACCGGACTGACTAACTCCGCACAAGCGGCCATCCAGTCACACATGGTCTTCCGCGACAGCTCCACCCCGTGGCGCTGGAAAATCGACTCCATGCGGTTCAGCGGAAGATGATCTCCATATTTGCTGACCGCCACGTGCGCCAGCAGGCCCGGCCCTGGCAGCCCCTTCTCAATGGGCGCCGCCGGTTTCTGCGCTGCCGCCACACCACATCCTTTCGCACAGGCGTACTTGGGGCGAACTTCTTCAATGACCTGCAAGGAAGCGGGAATAAACTCCAGTCGCTCGCTGACATCTTCCCCGATCTTGTGCATGGGGGTTTGGCACTGCCCGCATTGGCGTTGCGATTCTTCCAAGTCAAACACCACCCGGCGACGCTCCAGTGATTCCGGCAACGCTTTGCGGCCGTGCCCGCGGCGCTCCGGTTTTTCTTTTTTTTCTTTGCTGTCAGCACGAGAAGAGGAATCTGCCGCCGGCTCCTCGCTTGAAGGTGCAGTGCTCGCCCGCTGACTGGCAGCAATGATCTGCGCGGCAAACAGGAATAACTGATTTTCGTCGATACGCTCCCGTTTCTGCCCGTAGCGATAGCGCAGCAGTTGTGCCAGCTGGTGTTGTACGCGCACCAGGAGCTGGTCCTTGTCCTCCACTGCCTGCAGCAACTGCAAGACGATTTGCTGCAGAAGATTCACTTCCGATGGCAGATTGTGAGGATCGATTTCCATCGTCCTACTGCTTTTGCTCCCGTTGCTGCTGTTCCAGTTCCACCATCAAGTCCACCCACTCGTCGGTCAGTTCCCGAAAACGTTTGTAATTAGCGATTTTCTGCCGCACTTCGGCCAAGCGCTCGGAGCGCACGAAGCGAGTGCGGCCCTTGCCTCGCCAGGTAAAACTGAGTTGGTGGTAGGGGCCGTGCTTTTGTGGGTTCTTCGTGTCTTTGCAGCGGCAGCCAACCTTGCCGCATACGTTGTACTGCTCGCTCAGGCTGCCCGGATGCATGGGCCCTAGCCCGGCGAGCTGCTGCTTCAGGCGCTCGATCTTGCGTTCGATCGGGGTGTTCTTCATATCCGATATCATTATAGTGATATCGGATATTGTCAAGCCCTTTCCTTCAAAATCACGAACGTTCTTGATTTTTTTCCTCAGCCCCGGCGATTGCCACCTTTGCCGCCGCTGCCACTGGCGATACAATTCCGCCATGCCCATGACTCCGTTTATGAAAAGGTTTCCAGAACTGGGAGCTCGTGAGACCCGCTCGGTGACCGTCCCAGACAAAAAGGATCTACCAAGCGGGGAGTACGGTTTTGTCGAACTCTATTGCGATGAGCCGCAGTGTGACTGTCGGCGCGTGCTGGTGGTCGTGCTCCGGCCCGAGACCGGCTGGAAGTTTTGGGCCGTCATCAACTACGGCTGGGAACGTGTGAAGTTCTACAAGAAGTGGGCCGGAGCTCCCGCCTCGGATCGCTCCGAATGGCAGGGGCCAGAGCTTGATCCCCTGAGTGAGCAGACTCCCTACGCACCGGCGCTTCTGAATCTGTTCAAGTGGGTCCTGCAGTCTCCTGGCTACGTGGAGCGCCTCAAAAAGCACTACCAGCTCTTTCGGACCGCGGTAGATGAGGAGTGTGCAAAGACGAATCCCACGCTGCGCTTTCCGGAGTTTCCACAGCGGGCTAGGTAAGGGGCGGGAAGTTTTCAGGAACGCTTCTGCGCGACATCAATCGGTTGATTTTCCTGAAGCGGCGTTGTCTCTGGCAGGCTGTAGCGTTTCCTTCGTTGGCCTTTGCTCAAATCGATCCCTTCCAGGAGCAGACCCAATTCCCAGGCAGCGATTTCCTTCCGTCCCGTCTCTGAAAAAGGAAATTGAAAAGTGCCGACCTCGAGTCGTTTGTACCAAATCGCCCAGCCATCGCGATCCCAGTACAAAATCTTCAAGCGGTCGGTTCGACGGTTGCAGAAAACCAGCAGGTGTCCCGAGAAGGGATTGCAGCGAATTACGTGCTCGGCCATCATCGACAACCCATCGAAGGAACGGCGCATGTCACACGGCACCGTACACAGGTACACCTTGATCGCCGCCGGAAAACTCAGCATCCTTATTTATTCCCAGACTCCATGGCCGCGAGAACCGCTCGCAAAGTCTCTTCCTGAACTCCCTGGCTGATGCGCAGCCGACGACCGTCCTGGAGCACCAGCTCCAATCCGGCCGGCATCTCCATACCGTCTTCACTGACAAGGGCGAAACTGGCTGCTCTGTCCTGAACACTCGGCTTGTTTCGCTCCTGACGGCCAGCTTTCAGTTTGCGTTGCCACCAATAGAACTGGCTTTCCTTCACGCGGCGCTGCCGGCAAAATTCCCGAATCGACATTCCACTCCGGGCCGCATCCCCGATGGTCCTCTGCCAATACCGCTGCTTCTCGACATTGTGATTCTTCCTGTTCATCCCACACCTCCGCATTCCGCCACACATTGAGCCGCGCCGGACATTATCGTTGTCTACGATTTAAGGGCGGAAGATGGGTTGGCCGGACGGGTACGTTATTGCGACCAACCACGATGGATCGGAGAGTGCGCTCGGCGGCGTTGTTATCGATCTCCAGTTCGCCATCTTCCGTGTAGCGCAGCAGTGCCTCCCAGTTGGACAGGGTGTAATCGATAGCATCGCCGATCGGGCTTTTCGGTAGTGCTTTCGGCTTTTCCGTCTGCAGGTAATTCTTGATGTCCTCCAGAATGGGACGCGATTTCGTTTGGCGTAACTCTCGACGCTGCTCGGGATTCAGGTTGCCCTGGCGAGCTTCCCGCTCAATTTCGTACAACAGCTGAATGTAGGCCAGCATCACGGTAGCTCGACACAAGTCGGAAGTCAGCGCCTCAAAATAATATCGCCTCGAATGCGCCCAACAGCCAACCTCCGTCAAGTTCTGCTTGCGATTCTTGAACATCGCGTCATAGCCGCGATAGGCGTCGGCCTGCAAGTAACCTTTATAGCCTTTCAAAAACTCTTCCGGCCCCTCTCGACTATGATTGCCCGTGTAGTCGTAAACGATGTAAGGACGGTTGCGATCCCCCACATACGTCCAGATCCGGCCGGTGCGCGTGCGGGTTCGCTCTCGATCCAGCACGGGCACTGGCGTATCGTCGGTCTGGACGGCCCGCGAAGTCAGCACCACCTCCTTCATGCGTTCCCACACCGGACTGACTAACTCCGCACAAGCGGCCATCCAGTCACACATGGTCTTCCGCGACAGCTCCACCCCGTGGCGCTGGAAAATCGACTCCATGCGGTTCAGCGGAAGATGATCTCCATATTTGCTGACCGCCACGTGCGCCAGCAGGCCCGGCCCTGGCAGCCCCTTCTCAATGGGCGCCGCCGGTTTCTGCGCTGCCGCCACACCACATCCTTTCGCACAGGCGTACTTGGGGCGAACTTCTTCAATGACCTGCAAGGAAGCGGGAATAAACTCCAGTCGCTCGCTGACATCTTCCCCGATCTTGTGCATGGGGGTTTGGCACTGCCCGCATTGGCGTTGCGATTCTTCCAAGTCAAACACCACCCGGCGACGCTCCAGTGATTCCGGCAACGCTTTGCGGCCGTGCCCGCGGCGCTCCGGTTTTTCTTTTTTTTCTTTGCTGTCAGCACGAGAAGAGGAATCTGCCGCCGGCTCCTCGCTTGAAGGTGCAGTGCTCGCCCGCTGACTGGCAGCAATGATCTGCGCGGCAAACAGGAATAACTGATTTTCGTCGATACGCTCCCGTTTCTGCCCGTAGCGATAGCGCAGCAGTTGTGCCAGCTGGTGTTGTACGCGCACCAGGAGCTGGTCCTTGTCCTCCACTGCCTGCAGCAACTGCAAGACGATTTGCTGCAGAAGATTCACTTCCGATGGCAGATTGTGAGGATCGATTTCCATCGTCCTACTGCTTTTGCTCCCGTTGCTGCTGTTCCAGTTCCACCATCAAGTCCACCCACTCGTCGGTCAGTTCCCGAAAACGTTTGTAATTAGCGATTTTCTGCCGCACTTCGGCCAAGCGCTCGGAGCGCACGAAGCGAGTGCGGCCCTTGCCTCGCCAGGTAAAACTGAGTTGGTGGTAGGGGCCGTGCTTTTGTGGGTTCTTCGTGTCTTTGCAGCGGCAGCCAACCTTGCCGCATACGTTGTACTGCTCGCTCAGGCTGCCCGGATGCATGGGCCCTAGCCCGGCGAGCTGCTGCTTCAGGCGCTCGATCTTGCGTTCGATCGGGGTGTTCTTCATATCCGATATCATTATAGTGATATCGGATATTGTCAAGCCCTTTCCTTCAAAATCACGAACGTTCTTGATTTTTTTCCTCAGCCCCGGCGATTGCCACCTTTGCCGCCGCTGCCACTGGCGATACAATTCCGCCATGCCCATGACTCCGTTTATGAAAAGGTTTCCAGAACTGGGAGCTCGTGAGACCCGCTCGGTGACCGTCCCAGACAAAAAGGATCTACCAAGCGGGGAGTACGGTTTTGTCGAACTCTATTGCGATGAGCCGCAGTGTGACTGTCGGCGCGTGCTGGTGGTCGTGCTCCGGCCCGAGACCGGCTGGAAGTTTTGGGCCGTCATCAACTACGGCTGGGAACGTGTGAAGTTCTACAAGAAGTGGGCCGGAGCTCCCGCCTCGGATCGCTCCGAATGGCAGGGGCCAGAGCTTGATCCCCTGAGTGAGCAGACTCCCTACGCACCGGCGCTTCTGAATCTGTTCAAGTGGGTCCTGCAGTCTCCTGGCTACGTGGAGCGCCTCAAAAAGCACTACCAGCTCTTTCGGACCGCGGTAGATGAGGAGTGTGCAAAGACGAATCCCACGCTGCGCTTTCCGGAGTTTCCACAGCGGGCTAGGTAAGGGGCGGGAAGTTTTCAGGAACGCTTCTGCGCGACATCAATCGGTTGATTTTCCTGAAGCGGCGTTGTCTCTGGCAGGCTGTAGCGTTTCCTTCGTTGGCCTTTGCTCAAATCGATCCCTTCCAGGAGCAGACCCAATTCCCAGGCAGCGATTTCCTTCCGTCCCGTCTCTGAAAAAGGAAATTGAAAAGTGCCGACCTCGAGTCGTTTGTACCAAATCGCCCAGCCATCGCGATCCCAGTACAAAATCTTCAAGCGGTCGGTTCGACGGTTGCAGAAAACCAGCAGGTGTCCCGAGAAGGGATTGCAGCGAATTACGTGCTCGGCCATCATCGACAACCCATCGAAGGAACGGCGCATGTCACACGGCACCGTACACAGGTACACCTTGATCGCCGCCGGAAAACTCAGCATCCTTATTTATTCCCAGACTCCATGGCCGCGAGAACCGCTCGCAAAGTCTCTTCCTGAACTCCCTGGCTGATGCGCAGCCGACGACCGTCCTGGAGCACCAGCTCCAATCCGGCCGGCATCTCCATACCGTCTTCACTGACAAGGGCGAAACTGGCTGCTCTGTCCTGAACACTCGGCTTGTTTCGCTCCTGACGGCCAGCTTTCAGTTTGCGTTGCCACCAATAGAACTGGCTTTCCTTCACGCGGCGCTGCCGGCAAAATTCCCGAATCGACATTCCACTCCGGGCCGCATCCCCGATGGTCCTCTGCCAATACCGCTGCTTCTCGACATTGTGATTCTTCCTGTTCATCCCACACCTCCGCATTCCGCCACACATTGAGCCGCGCCGGACATTATCGTTGTCTACGATTTAAGGGCGGAAGATGGGTTGGCCGGACGGGTACGGACAACCTTGGGGGCTCCGTTGCCACGATCACGAATCCAAGTGGTCGCACGATTACTTACACCTTGCAATCCTCGGGAACCAACACGGCAGGCCGTATGCTTTCAGCCGTAGACACGGCAAATTCGATCAACTATGCTACCGCTGCCGCTTACGCTCCGTCTGGCGCGCTTTCGTCGCTCACAAACAATGCCAGCTTCGTCGAAACCAACTACTACAATTCACGCCTTCAACCCTGCCGCATCTCCGTGAAAAGCTCTGGCACCGCACCGACCCAATGTAGTGACGCCGCAAACATCGGTAACGTCCTCGATTTCACCTACAATTTCAGCCTAGGCTCGGCGGACAACGGCAACATTGCAGGCATCACCAACAACCGCCTTACCACCCGGTCGCAAACTTTTGCTTACGATTCGCTCAATCGCATCGCCACCGCGCAGACCACTTCCACTTTTGCCACTAGTCCAACTAATTGCTGGGGAGAGGCTTTCTTCTACGACAATTTGACGACTTCGGGCGGGGCGTGGGGCAACCTCACCAAGATTCAGCCACTTTCGTCTGCATACACCGGATGCACACAGGAAAGCGGTCTTTCCATTATCGCAACGAACAAAAATCAGATCAGCGGCGATACTTACGACGCTGCTGGTAATCTCATCAACGACGGCCTCGGCCACGCCTACACCTTTAACGCCGAAAACCAGTTGCTCACGGCCGGTGGCGTCACCTATACCTATGATGGCGATGGCAAACGGGTCAAGAAATCCAGTGGCACTCTGTATTGGTACGGTGCCGGTTCTGACGCACTTAGCGAAACTGATTCGACCGGCGTTCTCCAGGATGATTTCATCTTTTTTGCGGGTGCGCGTATTGCCAGATACTACTTTCCATCCAGCCACATTTTCTACTATTTCGCCGACCACGTCGGCACGGCTCGTTCCATCGTTCAATCTGGAACCACCTCGGCTTGCTACGATGCCGATTTCTATCCCTTCGGCGGCGAGCGCTCCTACACCAACACCTGCACCCAATGGTTCAAATTCACCGGCAAAGAACGCGACTCCGAATCCGGCCTCGACAACTTCGGTGCTAGATACAACTCTTCAAACATTGGCCGCTTCATCACTACCGATCCGCTACGCATCACAAAGCAGAAACTCATCGATCCGCAGCAGTGGAACATGTACGCGTACGTTCGCAACAACCCGCTACGATTCGTTGACCCCACTGGCATGTACGTGTGTTCGGGAGGAGAAAGTGAATGCGCCAAGATTAAGGCAGCGCTCGACAACGTCAAGAAAGCTGCGGACGCCTTTAAGCCTGACTCTGAGGAAAAGAAAGCGCTGGACAAAGTCTTGAAATTTTACGGCGACGAAGGCAAAGAGAATGGCGTGTCAGTGAAATTCGGTGACGCAGGTGGAGCAGAAGCAAAGGCAGACACCAAAAACGGCAAGACAACAATAACGTTTGATCTTCAGAGAATGAACCAAGATTTTAGCAATAGGGGCGACGGCAGTAACGTGGAAAGTGAAAGAGCAGGCACAGTGGCCCACGAGGGTACGCACGGCATAGATGACACTGCACGTGGCAGTAACCCAAGAAACCGCCAAGAGGAGACCTCCACGGAAGAGAACGCCTTCGGCGCTCAGGCGTACGTCAACAAAGGGTTGGGAGTGAATTCCGCCTACGGTCTTTGGGACACAGGCTGGGCACCGCCAGAAGCTAACAGACTTATGCAGAGAGCCATAGATTCGAATGCACAAAGAGCCACTGATTTCTGGTGCGCTCAGGGAGGGAACTGCCAATGAGTCAGCTACTCGGCTCCGTTAGCCTGGTTGCAATCTGCATCTGCCTACTGACAGGCTGCCTGTTGAATGATGGGGGAGCGTCAGCAACTGGCAACTACATTGACGCAACCGTCTGCGAATTGGCTGTGCATCCTGGGGAGTTTAACAATAGGCTCGTACGTGTTCGAGCATCGATCGGCAGCGACGGAATCGAGCACACTGTGTTGAAAGATGACACCTGCCCGGACAATGGCGTAGCCCTGTCAGTTTCCAGCGAAGCCGAGCAGAAAGATTGGGCGCTTCGCGCACTTCACGAAGCAATCTCTCGCCTGGGCCTGCCAGGAACCTCTGATAATAAGAAAATCAGCGGAATATTCTTGGGGAAGTTTACGGAACGGACCAAAGACTTTCCTCCTCGTTTGTTCTCCCTAGAAAAGGTCTTGGATCTCACGATTCATATTAAGGGAGACGGCAGCAAAGAAGCGGGTCGCTAAGGCTACTACTACGACGCACAGGAACGGCGCAGACCCGCGTTGTGACGTGACCTGCACCCAAGCTCTGCACGGAACCGTCCGAAACGACCTGAACGGAACTCCGCAGACAATTGGTCCTACGTACCCGTCCGGCGAATACAGACTGTGAGTTGATCTTGCTGATGTCGGGCGCCCAGCGATATAGTTACCCCCCTGGAGTTTCACATGGACTTTCAGTACCCGTCCGGCGAATACAGACTGTGAGTTGATCTTGCTGATGTCGGGCGCCCAGCGATATAGTTACCCCCCTGGAGTTTCACATGGACTTTCACAAGATCTGGCAAGAACAATGCGAAGCCACGCGCGCGATTCGCGAACGGTTCGGCGTCGAGAACGCGCTCGACTATCTGGTCGGTGAGAAGTTGGTCAACTTTGCGAGGGCAGCAGATCAGGATCCAGATTTTGCTGCAGAGCTCCCGCGCTTTCAAGCGGCAGTGTGGGAGATCTTCAACCCCTATGAACTCCGCGGCTATGTAGCCAGCCTTAAGCCCGCCTCGAGGAAGAAACTCCAGAAGCTACTTTACGTTTCTTCGTAAGCGCCGCTTGAGATCTTCCTCTGCGCAACAAGCCACTTGTCGGGAAGCAGTTCATCGAGGTGGCTGTTTGGGTGAGTGCTGATGCGCGCGAATAAATCCCGAAGATAGCCAAAAGGCTCGACGCGCAGACGTTTGCAACTTGCGATCAGGCTACTCAATACGGCTGCGGTTCGTCCGCCTTTGTCACTCCCATAAAAAAGCCAGTTATTGCGACCAACCACGATGGATCGGAGAGTGCGCTCGGCGGCGTTGTTATCGATCTCCAGTTCGCCATCTTCCGTGTAGCGCAGCAGTGCCTCCCAGTTGGACAGGGTGTAATCGATAGCATCGCCGATCGGGCTTTTCGGTAGTGCTTTCGGCTTTTCCGTCTGCAGGTAATTCTTGATGTCCTCCAGAATGGGACGCGATTTCGTTTGGCGTAACTCTCGACGCTGCTCGGGATTCAGGTTGCCCTGGCGAGCTTCCCGCTCAATTTCGTACAACAGCTGAATGTAGGCCAGCATCACGGTAGCTCGACACAAGTCGGAAGTCAGCGCCTCAAAATAATATCGCCTCGAATGCGCCCAACAGCCAACCTCCGTCAAGTTCTGCTTGCGATTCTTGAACATCGCGTCATAGCCGCGATAGGCGTCGGCCTGCAAGTAACCTTTATAGCCTTTCAAAAACTCTTCCGGCCCCTCTCGACTATGATTGCCCGTGTAGTCGTAAACGATGTAAGGACGGTTGCGATCCCCCACATACGTCCAGATCCGGCCGGTGCGCGTGCGGGTTCGCTCTCGATCCAGCACGGGCACTGGCGTATCGTCGGTCTGGACGGCCCGCGAAGTCAGCACCACCTCCTTCATGCGTTCCCACACCGGACTGACTAACTCCGCACAAGCGGCCATCCAGTCACACATGGTCTTCCGCGACAGCTCCACCCCGTGGCGCTGGAAAATCGACTCCATGCGGTTCAGCGGAAGATGATCTCCATATTTGCTGACCGCCACGTGCGCCAGCAGGCCCGGCCCTGGCAGCCCCTTCTCAATGGGCGCCGCCGGTTTCTGCGCTGCCGCCACACCACATCCTTTCGCACAGGCGTACTTGGGGCGAACTTCTTCAATGACCTGCAAGGAAGCGGGAATAAACTCCAGTCGCTCGCTGACATCTTCCCCGATCTTGTGCATGGGGGTTTGGCACTGCCCGCATTGGCGTTGCGATTCTTCCAAGTCAAACACCACCCGGCGACGCTCCAGTGATTCCGGCAACGCTTTGCGGCCGTGCCCGCGGCGCTCCGGTTTTTCTTTTTTTTCTTTGCTGTCAGCACGAGAAGAGGAATCTGCCGCCGGCTCCTCGCTTGAAGGTGCAGTGCTCGCCCGCTGACTGGCAGCAATGATCTGCGCGGCAAACAGGAATAACTGATTTTCGTCGATACGCTCCCGTTTCTGCCCGTAGCGATAGCGCAGCAGTTGTGCCAGCTGGTGTTGTACGCGCACCAGGAGCTGGTCCTTGTCCTCCACTGCCTGCAGCAACTGCAAGACGATTTGCTGCAGAAGATTCACTTCCGATGGCAGATTGTGAGGATCGATTTCCATCGTCCTACTGCTTTTGCTCCCGTTGCTGCTGTTCCAGTTCCACCATCAAGTCCACCCACTCGTCGGTCAGTTCCCGAAAACGTTTGTAATTAGCGATTTTCTGCCGCACTTCGGCCAAGCGCTCGGAGCGCACGAAGCGAGTGCGGCCCTTGCCTCGCCAGGTAAAACTGAGTTGGTGGTAGGGGCCGTGCTTTTGTGGGTTCTTCGTGTCTTTGCAGCGGCAGCCAACCTTGCCGCATACGTTGTACTGCTCGCTCAGGCTGCCCGGATGCATGGGCCCTAGCCCGGCGAGCTGCTGCTTCAGGCGCTCGATCTTGCGTTCGATCGGGGTGTTCTTCATATCCGATATCATTATAGTGATATCGGATATTGTCAAGCCCTTTCCTTCAAAATCACGAACGTTCTTGATTTTTTTCCTCAGCCCCGGCGATTGCCACCTTTGCCGCCGCTGCCACTGGCGATACAATTCCGCCATGCCCATGACTCCGTTTATGAAAAGGTTTCCAGAACTGGGAGCTCGTGAGACCCGCTCGGTGACCGTCCCAGACAAAAAGGATCTACCAAGCGGGGAGTACGGTTTTGTCGAACTCTATTGCGATGAGCCGCAGTGTGACTGTCGGCGCGTGCTGGTGGTCGTGCTCCGGCCCGAGACCGGCTGGAAGTTTTGGGCCGTCATCAACTACGGCTGGGAACGTGTGAAGTTCTACAAGAAGTGGGCCGGAGCTCCCGCCTCGGATCGCTCCGAATGGCAGGGGCCAGAGCTTGATCCCCTGAGTGAGCAGACTCCCTACGCACCGGCGCTTCTGAATCTGTTCAAGTGGGTCCTGCAGTCTCCTGGCTACGTGGAGCGCCTCAAAAAGCACTACCAGCTCTTTCGGACCGCGGTAGATGAGGAGTGTGCAAAGACGAATCCCACGCTGCGCTTTCCGGAGTTTCCACAGCGGGCTAGGTAAGGGGCGGGAAGTTTTCAGGAACGCTTCTGCGCGACATCAATCGGTTGATTTTCCTGAAGCGGCGTTGTCTCTGGCAGGCTGTAGCGTTTCCTTCGTTGGCCTTTGCTCAAATCGATCCCTTCCAGGAGCAGACCCAATTCCCAGGCAGCGATTTCCTTCCGTCCCGTCTCTGAAAAAGGAAATTGAAAAGTGCCGACCTCGAGTCGTTTGTACCAAATCGCCCAGCCATCGCGATCCCAGTACAAAATCTTCAAGCGGTCGGTTCGACGGTTGCAGAAAACCAGCAGGTGTCCCGAGAAGGGATTGCAGCGAATTACGTGCTCGGCCATCATCGACAACCCATCGAAGGAACGGCGCATGTCACACGGCACCGTACACAGGTACACCTTGATCGCCGCCGGAAAACTCAGCATCCTTATTTATTCCCAGACTCCATGGCCGCGAGAACCGCTCGCAAAGTCTCTTCCTGAACTCCCTGGCTGATGCGCAGCCGACGACCGTCCTGGAGCACCAGCTCCAATCCGGCCGGCATCTCCATACCGTCTTCACTGACAAGGGCGAAACTGGCTGCTCTGTCCTGAACACTCGGCTTGTTTCGCTCCTGACGGCCAGCTTTCAGTTTGCGTTGCCACCAATAGAACTGGCTTTCCTTCACGCGGCGCTGCCGGCAAAATTCCCGAATCGACATTCCACTCCGGGCCGCATCCCCGATGGTCCTCTGCCAATACCGCTGCTTCTCGACATTGTGATTCTTCCTGTTCATCCCACACCTCCGCATTCCGCCACACATTGAGCCGCGCCGGACATTATCGTTGTCTACGATTTAAGGGCGGAAGATGGGTTGGCCGGACGGGTACGTCCTACAACGGGAGAAACGCACGCCTGTTGACTGAGCGGGTTAATGGCCAATTAACCGTCAGTCTCTTGGACCCAAGCGTACAACCGGGAACCATCCCCAATACTCTTATGAGTGACTTCAGGCCGGGCACTTGGGCACTTTGAACCCTGGTATAATCATTCATCACGAGCTAGGCCAGGTGTGGGCTGAGTGGACTGACAATTTTGATGGAGCTGGCGTCGCGGTTAATTTCGAAAACAAAGTCCGCACGTTCAAGGCTACAATTTTTCGGCAAGCAACTTCGACCAATAGTAACCATATCGGCAGTCATAGTGCTGCTCTTGGTCGGGCAACGGGAGTGGCGTTACCGCGAGCGTTTTGGACATTTTGCGTCTTACGGGCTCCACACTGATTTCTGGGCGTTTCAACGCGATATTGGAGTACCCGGAATCCAGACAAGCTACTGCTTGACAGTGTCAAATTTTACGTTTTTGCCAATAAGATTTGAGGTTATCCAACTCCCAGGTGGAATTGTCGGGAAGGAGGAACTGGCCCGCACTAAGATCGAAAAATGGAACTATCGAACAAATGCTTGGGAGTTATTGGTCGATTCAGCGGCTCCGGATTCTTCGATCTTGGACTATCCGAAATTCACGTTAAGGATCTGGCCCGGCCAATCTTTTCATCCGGCTGGATGTAGCGCACTGGCCGCTCTTGATGAACTTCGCAAGGGGGACAGTATCCGCGTCGTAGCGCTGACTTCCTTCACCAAGCCAGATGGCGATCCGGAGCAGAGCATTTTTTACTCGCCCACTCTAGTGTTAACAGAAGAGCGCGTGAGGAGCGTCGCAACATCGACCCGCTGGTTGTGCCCGCTCGATGTTACCAGTCCGAATATTTGGTACCGTCTAGTGCCGTAGCCTGCGACTTCGAATAAACATCGAAAACATTCTTGCCGCCCCAGCTATTTGAATCCGGATCGTCTTGCACGGCCCGGAAACCCCAATCCGCTTGGCCGGTCATAGGGTCAACTGGTATCTTTCGGAGAAACCTGATCTTTTTGTCGCCGCTTGCGCCCACATTTACGCCTTTCACCAGTGTTTCAAGGTCCGGCGGGTATCCCTCGCTCCCGACCTCCACTCGAATCAGGTTCTTGTCGGCATTGTCCTTGTAGCGGTCAATTGCGTCCTTCATTTCGCGCAGGTCTCTGCGTAGCTCGGTTTCTTTGCTTCTCACAATGGCGTAGCGTGCGACCGGCAGCGCTGCTGAAGACAAAATGACCAGGATCGAGCACGCAATAATCAGCTCCAGCAGGGTCATGCCCGCTTCCGAAGTTCGCCGCGACAGCTTGTTTTGTTGGGGAAGCATGTACGACCTTCCGAATTCTCCTGAATTCTGTCGCGTTCCGCAAGCTTGTCCCACGGCCAGCTCCTCGGCGAACGCAAGCTGTGATTTCGTTCAGACAAAAAAAATACCCCGAAGCCTTTCGCGCCTCGGGGCGTGGTTATTATTTTATTGGACGGGTTGGGTTCCGCTGTCTATGTCTGAGTCTTTCTGCAAGGCTTGTGTCGCCGTTGACGCAATGGCGGGCGCAACCTTCTGGATTCCTTGAACACCCTTTAGTGCGGCGTCAGGTTCGGCGTGTTCCTTCTATCGTGATTCCTGATGAGCGCCACCGCGCCGATGAGGGCGAGCTTTCACCTGAACAGTTCACGGCTTTGATTGGGCAGCTCCAGGCGAAGGACCGCTCTAAATATTTGGTGGCTTTGGTGACGTTCTTGTATCGCACTGGAATGCGAGCACAGGAGCCTATGGGTATGAAGTGGACGGAAGTGCGGCTGGACCTTCGGATGCTTCGCCTACCTGCTCGACGGACGAAGGGCAAGGAACCAAAAGCAATCACGTTGGACGGTGATTTGCTGAAGCTCATTCAGGAACAGCGCAAGTTGCACGACAAAAAGTTTCCATCCTGCGAATACGTCTTCCCTGATAACGAAGGTCAAAAAATTACGTATGACCGGGCGATAGACCAGTTTCAAGCGGCGTGTAAACGAGCGGCCATTGCAGAGGGTTTTACAACTTGGGACGGAGAGCTGCGCAAACCCGGCTTCCACGACTTGCGCCGAACGTTTGCGCGCGAAGCGGATCGTTGCGGAGTGCCGCACGATGAAATTATGAACATCGCTGGATGGAAGACACACTCCATGCTCTTGCGGTACTTGGGCGCGCCGGAAGATCGTATGCGGAGTGCTTTTTCTAAAATGGACGCGGGATATGGGAAGTCTCGGCAAAGCCAGGCTGCCGATTGATAAGTCAAAGATAAGTAAAAGTGACCCCTCTTTTGCCACTAATGAAAAAGGCGCGATTTTCGGTCGCGCCCCAATCACCGCATAAACATTGAAGAAAATGGTGCCCGGGGTGGGAGTCGAACCCACATGAGGAAAAATCCCCGGAGGATTTTAAGTCCTCAGCGTCTGCCATTCCGCCACCCGGGCGACTGGCACTACAAATTTAACGAACAGAAGTAGTTACTGCAACACGGCACGGAGTTCACGCCGATGCGGGATGTTTCGTACGCGAGGGATCGCGATCATTCGCAGTACGTGCTGCTCGCACCTATTGCCGACAGCCAATCGGCGAAACGGATTGTTCACCCGGGATCGCTAAAGCAAGTACCGGAGGCAATTCGAGTGTTTCCTGTATGGGCGGGAAGCGCGGAGCGATGATTCCATAAGGATCAATTGGGGAGGGATTTCTTATGGAAAAATCGCCAAATATACAGGTGCGTTTGGGGATTCTGGCAGCCGCGGTGCTGTGTTTTGGCTTGATGCTGCCCGGTGCTCGGGCGCTGTTCGGACAAAATTCGCAGAACAGGGATGATGCGCGAAGAAACCAGGATGCGAGCGCGCAAGCGCGCGATTCACAGGATCGGGGCAATGCCCGCTCGTCCGATGACGAAGGTGCCCTCACACTACCAAGCGGTTATGTAATTCCGGTGCGGCTGGCGGATGAGGTGGATTCAAGTCACGACAAGGCGGGCGACCTCTTCACCGGGACGGTCGATCCGTCGGTGCTGGTCCACGATCATGTGGTGATTCCGCGCGGGACAGAGGCACATATACGAATGGTGGAAGACAAGAAGGGCGGCCATTTGCACGGAAAAGCCAAG
Organism: uncultured Acidobacteriota bacterium; assembly: GCA_963732135.1. Lineage (GTDB taxonomy): Bacteria > Acidobacteriota > Terriglobia > Acidiferrales > UBA7541 > Acidiferrum. The sequence goes on along the minus strand of CAVSYC010000002.1, from coordinate 236,406 downwards.
GTAAGGCTGGAGTTGGTCAGCCTGATCATCAACGGCGAGCGGCTGGGAGTAGAAACAAACGCGCCCAAGAAAGAAAAAGGCTCGGGGTCGGCCAAGGCGTCCGCGGAGGCGAAAAAAGGTCCGCAAGGCGCGGGTGTAGCGGTTGGCAACCCCGGCGCGGCGGCGGGTCCGGTGATCGCGGCGTTTTCCGCGGCAAAAGTTGACGTGAAACCGGGAAGCCGCATTCAGTTCACGCTGGAGTCGCCGTTCACGTTCGAACCGCCGCCGGTTAACGCTACAGCGCAGCAGCAATAAGCTAGAATCTTTCAAGCAAAACCTGCCGAAGCTCAAAAATAGGCCGGAGAAGCTTATTTGGCCTATGGCGAATAAAAAGCGAATATGATAATTTACCCGCCATGGCCATTCGATCCTGCCGGGTAACGATTCGGGACATGGAAGGCGTGACGCACACGATCGAAGTGACGGCGGCGACGTTGTACGAAGCGGTGGCACAAGGCCTGGCCGCGATTCGCGGTAATGAATGGGTGGCGGGGATCGCGCAAGGATTGAATGTGGTGAAAGTATCGGTGGCGGAGGTGCGTGTGGAGCATGAAGTGAAGCTGATGGAATTTACGAAATGGCTGGAGAGGGACGGTGGGTCACCGCGCGAGATGAGCGATCGCCACCGGATTCGTTCCATATTGGGGATGCCGACGTCGCAAGCGAAACGCGCCGGTAGATGAGCCGGTAAATAAATCAGCGAAGAAGCAAAGTCCGCGTGGCAGAAGGACAGGATTGCGTGAGGACCTTCGCTGTTTCTCAGTGATACCTCCTCCTTGTATCGATTCCGCGCATCGCAATCAACCGCGAATGTTATATTCGCGAGCGGAAACTCGTACGCGCGTGAAGAGAAAAAGATGACGCCAACTTCGGCGATTGAATTCCTGATATGGCTATTGATTGCCGCTTCGCTGATCGCGGTATTGGCGACGCGTCTGCGAATCCCATACACGGTGGCGCTGGTGCTTGGCGGGCTGCTTCTAGGATCGCTGCGCCTGCCCATCGTCGAAAGGATCTATCAGAGCAACCGGCCGGATTGGCTAAACCCGGAAGTGATTTTGATTTTGTTTTTGCCGCCGCTGCTGTTCGAAGGAAGCCTGAAAATCAATATTCGCGAATTATTGCAGGACATCGTGCCGGTGCTATTGCTAGCTAACGTGGGCGTGCTGGCCGCGACGGTGATTACTGGTTCCGTGTTGCACTGGGAGATTGGGATTCCGCTTTCCACGGCATTGTTGTTCGGGGCGATCATATCGGCGACCGACCCGATATCGGTGCTGGCAATTTTCAAGGAATTGGCGATCGCGAAGAGACTGTCCATGATCGTTGAAGCGGAGAGTCTCTTTAATGACGGGACGGCGGTAGTGCTGTTTCAAATCCTGCTGGCGGGAATTGTGACCGGGAATTTAAGCATCGCGAAGGGGCTGGGAGCCTTCGTTTTTTCGGTGATGGGCGGCGCAGTGATCGGCATTGCTCTGGGCTACGGGATCAGCAAAATCACAAAAAGAATAGACGAGCCGCAGATCGAAATCACGCTCACGACGATTCTGGCGTACAGCTCGTATCTCGTCGCGCACCATCTGCACATGTCCGGGGTGATCGCTACGGTGCTCAGCGGCATGGTTTTCGGAAATGTTGGAGCCAAGGAGGGAGTGAGCGAGCGCACCCGGATAGCGCTCTTCTCTTTCTGGGAGTATGCGTCGTTTGTAATCAACTCATTGGTGTTTCTGCTGATTGGGCTGGAAGTGCAAATCTGGCAGCTGTTGAGCGCATGGTCCACGGTGCTGCTGGCGGTTCTGGCGGTTTTGCTGGGGCGAGTCATTTCAGTGTACGGGCTGGTTGCAGTGAGCAATCTTTTCGCCGAAAGAATCTCCGGGCGCTGGCAACACGTGCTGGTATGGGGCGGACTACATGGATCGCTATCACTGGCGCTGGCGTTGAGCCTAGGACGCGATTTCCCTAATCGTGAACAGATATTGGCGATTACGTTTGGGGTGGTGGCGTTCTCTATCATCGTGCAGGGATTGACGATGGGGCCAGTGGTGCGATTGCTGGGAATTCGCCCGGGAGCGGGCGGACCGGTGGCTTGAGGGAGCTGCTGATACCACCAGGAAACCATAGGACTGGCGCGCCCTTGCGCTTTGCGAAGTGAACCTGTATATAACCTCTACTCTTGTATCCTTGTTTAAAACCGGAAATTAAGTGCGGCTTGAACCGCATGGCCGAAGCGGCTGGAGACCGATGGATAAGATTGTCATAAGCCCCAGTGAAATCACGGAGATAAAGGAAGGTCCCGACCTTCCGGCGCGGATAGAGCCGAAGCTGCCGCCGGCGATTCCGTGGTGGGCGCGACTGTCGGTGGGGATTCTGGTTTTGTTCCTGCCGCTGCTGTGCCTGGTGACTATTATCATGCGGGTGGCATTTCGCGGGCAAACGCCGCGGATTCGTTACGCGTGGACGGCCTTTCTTTCGACACTTTTGATCATTAGCGGATTTTTGACCTCAGCGGCCACGGTGCTGCTGTTTTCGTTTGGATCGGTGCCTGCGATTGTTGCAACTGGGCTTTCGGAGCTGGACGAGCGAACGGACTTCCCTACCCTGCCTGCGAGCAAGGACTTGACTGGGGCGGATGCGTCGTTGGAGTTGAAACCGCTGGTGGCGGTGATCGCGCCGACAGCGCAATCGTTCTTCAGCAAGCGCGAAGTGCTTTCAAACAGCTACGGAGCGGGGCTGCTGCTGGACGTAAATGGCCAGGGATATTTGTTTGCGACGGCGCGGCACGTAATTGGATTGGGGAGCTGGTCCATTAAGGATAAGCACCGCGCAATGATTTCGCTTTCCTCAGGAGTCTGGGCGGGAGCGGAAGTGGTTGCGCGGCACACGAATCTGGATTTGGTGCTGGTGTGGATGCCGAGACATTCGGGCGCGGGGGACTTTGTGCAGCCCATTGCGACACCCAAAGAGGGCGAAGCGATTTTTGTGATCGGGCATCCGGAAGGATTGAAATACACGCTGAGCACGGGAATTATTTCGCGGATGGAAAACAGCACGCTGCAGATTTCCGCACCGGTGAGCCCGGGAAACAGCGGCGGACCGGTGTATGACCAGCAAGGAAATTTGCTGGGGGTGGTGAGTTCGACGATGGACAAGAGTTATCAGCCGAATGCGGAGAACTTGAATTTTGCGGTGACGGCGCAGGCGTTCTTGAAAGAAAGCGGCTGGGAATTCGCGAAGGATGGGCGGGAGCGATTGGAAGCGTATTTGAAGGCATTGACGGTGCAGCAAGAGAAGAACAAGAAATAATGAAATAAAGGAAGAAGAGGAAGTTAAGGAAGTAGAGGAAAAGAAAAAAAGCGACGCGTCCGGTAAAAGCGGTGGAAATTTATTTTTAGCGGGACTGGTAAACGATGCCCACGATCAATGTGACGGTGTACGACTCGACGGAGAACAAGCGAGTGCCGGTGGAATTGCCGGATGACGCGGCGTGCAACAAAATTATCGTGGTGCTGATCCAGAAATTGCGGCTACCGACGAACGGACCGGATGGCGCGCCGTTGAGTTACAAATTCCATCACAAGAATTCCGGGCGGCAGATTCAAGATTCGCAGACGCTGGCCGACGCGGGCGTGAAAGATGGCGACATCCTGCGACTGCAGCCAGAAATCACGGCAGGCTGAGGATGACGCCGCCGAGTCCAGTACGCATCGGCGAAGAGGACGTGCATGAGGACCGCTACAGCCGGTTCCGGCTGATTCCGTGGTGGGATCAGAAGAAATTGCAGTCCGCGCGGGTGCTGGTGGTGGGCGCGGGAGCGCTGGGCAATGAAATCCTGAAAAATCTGGTGCTGCTGGGATTCGAACGGATCGTAGTGGTGGATCTGGACAAGATCGAGGAGTCGAATCTCTCGCGCACGATTTTGTATCGCGGCAGTGACGTCGGTTCGTACAAAGCGGACGCCGCGGCTAGAAGTGTTTTGGCGCTGGCGCCGAGTGTCAAGGCGAAGCCGCTGGTGGCGAACGTGGTGCAGGATTGTGGACTGGGAATTTTTGCGTGGAGCGACGTGATTATCGCGGGGCTGGACAATCGCGAAGCGCGGCTGTGGATCAATCGTTGCGCGTGGAAAATGAACCGGCCCTGGATTGATGGCGCGATTGAGGGAATCAATGGAGTGGCGCGAGTTTTTGTGGCGGGAGCTGCGCCTTGTTACGAATGCACGCTGGGCGAGACGGACTGGAAATTGCTGGAGCAGCGGATGTCCTGTAATTTGCTGCTGCGCGAGGCGAACCCGGAAGGAAAAGTTGCGACGACGCCGACGATTTCTTCGGTGATTGCGGGGATTGAAGTGCAGGAAGCGGTAAAACTGCTGCATGGAATGCCAACGCTGGCGAGCAGCGGGTTTGTGTTCGAAGGGCTGAATCATACTTCATACAAAGTGGAATACACGGCGAATCCGGACTGCATGAGTCACTTTACGTACGAAAGTGTGACCGAGTTGCCGCGGAAATCGAGCGAGTGGACGCTGGAGGATTTGCGGCGGCGCGGTGCGGAAGATTTGGGGGCGCCGGACGTGGTGGTGGAGTTCAGCCGGGACATTGTGCACCGGTTGGAATGTCCCGAGTGTGGAACGAAGGAAGAAATTTTTGCCCCGGTGGGCAGTATTAAGTACGAACAGGGGCGGTGTCCGCGCGATGGGCAGATGCGCGTGGTGAAGACGATTCATAGTTATGACGGACGTGAGGATTTTGGCGGTCGCACTTTGGACAAGCTGGGATTACCGCTGTTTGATGGGTTCACGGTTCGAACGGCGGAAAAGGAAAAGGCTTATTTGATGGCGGGGGATAAGAGTGCGGTATTGGGGGACGAATTGTAAGCCGTCGCAAGAGAGATTCCTTCCGCAAGGTCGGAACCTTCGGTCGCTTCGCTCCCCGCCAGGAGCGGGGCTGGCGGAATGACGGATTTGCTTCAGTGGGAATGAGGGACGGGGCTTGAAGGTTCCTAAGCGTGGGAGAAATGGGTAAACGGAAACCGGATCAGCGACAGCCGCGGGTGACGATTGAGGGCGAAGTTCTTCGCCAAATCCGGCAGCATGCGCGTTCGAACAGCAAAACGGAAGTTTGCGGGGTGCTGATCGGAGAAGAAAACGGCAACGGATTGAGTATTACCGCGCGCATTCCGGGATTGAATGCGGCGCAGGCAGGAACGTATGTGACGTTCACGCAGGACACCTGGGAACACATTTACAAAATCAAGGATAAGGAATATCCGGACGAGCGGATTATGGGCTGGTATCACTCGCATCCGGGATTCGGCGTGTTTCTATCGGACCACGATACGTTTATTCACAAGAATTTTTTTTCGTCGGCGTTGCAGGTGGCGTGGGTGTATGACCCGCACAGCGATGAAGAGGGCTGTTTTGGCTGGTCAGGCGAGCGATTGGAACGCGTTTCTGAAATTCACGTGAAGGATGACAAAGGCGGCGAAGAAGCGGGAGAAACGGGCAAGCCCGAGCCAGTGGGTGGAATTGAAGAGGATGAAGAATCCCTTGAAGAGCACGAAAGCGCAGAAATCGGGCCGCCGAATTGGCTGAAGTGGATGCTTACAGTCACCTCACATTTGTTGCTGCTGGCGGTGGGATTTTTTGTGGCGTTTTTCCTGTTTCCGCGGCCAATCCTACTTTTTATCAATCCGTTTGACGGAAAAGTGATGCAAGCGCCTCCGGGTACACGCATCAATTCGGATGGTACGGTCAGCGTGCCGACGTCGCGCGGTGTAGAAACGCTGCAGCCGGGAGTAAGCGAAAAGCCGCCGGCGCCAGGAATGTCCGCACAACCGCTGCCGCCGAGTCCGGCTTCATCGCAAGCCGCGCCGCAGTCCGCACCGAAAGCGCCATCTGGATCCGATGGGAAGGATAAAAATGGCCCCAGAAAGTAAGGACAAGTCGATCAAGATTACGCTGGATGACTTGGCGAATGTATCGTTGCCCGACGCTGGTGCACTGGTCCCGGTGGCGCAAGGAGCAGGTGGGGCGAAGGTTTACGGTTCGATCAGCGAGGCGTCTGATCCGCAAACCCAAGTGGCCGAGGAAAAAGGGAGTTTTCTGCTGCAGGCCTGGTTTTATCTGGGCGTCGCCGGAACGATGGGAGCGCTGGCTGGGTGGGCGATCGCCGAGCCGCATTTCGTGGATGGAGGGGCAGGATACAAGTGGGGGAATTTTGCGATTTTGCCGCTGGTGGTGACACTGATCTGTGTGGGATTTGCGATCGCGGAAAGCCTCGTGGAGCGTTCTCCGCGAAAAGCACTGATAAGGGGATCACTCTCGTTGCCACTTGGATTGGTACTAGGATTCTTGTTTGATCGCGTGGCGAATCTGATTTATGCGATTGGCATCAGCATCATTGCAGAAATGGGAGTGCAGTCCTCGCGTAATCCCTCGGTGTGGGTGGTGCGCGGACTGGCGTGGATGATTTTTGGCGCGGCGGGAGGCGTGGTTTACGGCATCATCGGGCAGTCGTCAAAAAAGCTGCTGTACGGAATGTTGGGTGGGGTGATTGGCGCGGGCCTGGGCGGGATGGTGTTCGACCCGATTGCGATGTTGACCAAATTGGGGGCGCCGAGCCGCGCGGTGGGATTTGCCTTGGTAGGATTGGCCGTGGGAGTTGGCATCGGCCTGGTGGAAAGCGCGCTGAAAGATCGCTGGCTCTACGTTACGGCGGGCCCACTGGCGGGCAAGCAATTTATTTTGTACAAGCCCCGAACGATCGTGGGCAGCGACCAGAAGTGCGACATTTATCTTTTTAAGGACAGCAACATTGCGAAAGAGCACGCCATCGTTGATCTGGCGGGATCGCGAATTATGCTGCGTGCGATTGGCGAAACTTATGTAAATGGCCAACCAGTGCGGCAACAAGTATTGACCAGCGGCGCGGTGGTGCAGATCGGGCGCTACGCGTTCCGCTATCAAGAGAGGCAGCGGAATTGAATCCGATTTGCCCCTATTGCCGGACGGAAGTGGGAGAAGCCGAGGGCGAACGCAAAGATTGCCCGGGCTGCGGTACGCCGCATCACGCCGATTGCTTCGCGGAGAATGGCGGCTGCACGGTGTTTGGTTGCGCGAATGCGCCGTCGGATGAAGCGAAGGTTACAGTCAGTGGAACGGACTTAATGGGAAATACGGTGACGCGTCAAGCGCCGGCGCCGACACCTGGCCCGGTGATGCGACCGGGAATTTCGTTGGGTTCGGGATATACGACGTTTCGCGCGCCGGCGATGAGCGTACCGCAACCCGCACCCGAGGCCACACTGGGAGGAAATGGAGCGCTACCGCCGACTCCGCCGCCACCGATGGCGGGAACGGGAGTTGCACCGCCTCCGCAGGCTGGGCCGGGACCGCAAGTGCGGCAGGCGCCGAGTTCTTTGGCGCAATACTACCCAGTCGCGCAGCCAAAAACGCGCGTAATTTTCGTGCTGCTGGGGATTTTTCTGGGAGTATTTGGGGTGCATAACTTTTATGCGGGATATGCGAAAAAAGGAGCGATTCAGCTTTGCGTGACGCTGCTGTCGTGCTTTTATGGTGCGGTGGTCAGTTGGATTTGGGCGATTATTGAAATCTGTACGGTGAATAAAGATGCTGAGGGAACGCAATTCGTGTAGCAAGCGGATGATGCGGGGTGAGCCCACAATCGAAGAGAGTTCCTTGCGACAAGGTCGGAACCTTCGGTCACTTCGTTCGGAATGACGGCGCTGGCGCATTTCTAGGAATTCATTGCGATGGATTGCCGGTGCATTGTGAAATGTAAAAGAGGAGCGACGGAATGAATTATTTCATTAAGCGCGAATTGAACGAGTACGGGCCGTATTCGTTGGCCGATTTGCAGAAATATGTCGCATCCGGGAATATTCTGCTGACCGATTTGTGCAGAAGTGAAGGGCTGACGGAGTGGGTGCCGGTTTCGCAGGTAATTGGAAACATTCCTGTGCCCGCAGCACCGCAGCCCGCGGCGCCGCAACCCGGGGCGGCAACGGTTTATGGAGGTGGCGCAGGTGCGCCCGCATATGGATCGCAAGGCGGCTACGCCGCACCGGCCGGGCAGCAATACCCGCCACCGCCTTCGCTGCACTGGGGAATCGTGCTTTTGCTCACTTTCCTGACGTGCGGAATTTTTTCCATGGTCTGGCTGGTGGTGGAGGTGCTGTGGATCAAGAAAGTGAAACCCGACGCAAAGAGCGTGACATACCTTACGATTGCGGTCGTCCTATGGCTGACGGTGATCGTATCCGGTTTCTATCAGGGTGTGACGTCCGCGGCGAGCGGGCACCCAGCGTCTGGGCTCCAGGGAGTCTCACTATTGCTGAACTTGGGCTATATCGTTATGTATCTGTTCACGGTTTTCACCATGAAGAGCGATATCGAGGAGCACTTCAATTCGGTTGAGCCAATTGGCCTCAGCCTCAGCGGCGTCATGACCTTTTTCTTCGCGGTGTTCTACTTCCAATATCACTTCAACCGAATCAATGAGATGAAGCAGCGTCAGATGGGCGGTTAGGCGTGATGATTTCGGCGCGGACGGCTATGAATGGTGTCGCGGCCATGGGCCTGGCCTGCGCGGCGCTGCTTTATCGTTATTCGCCGCAGGAGTACTCGTTTTATCCGCGCTGCCCATTTTATGCGCTGACCGGACACTTGTGCCCGGGATGCGGTGCTACGCGTGCGATCGCGGAGTTATTGCACGGCCATGTCGCGGCGGCGCTGCACTTCAACACGGTCGTAGCGGTGCTGATGCCGGTGCTACTCTGGTATTTTGCAAGAATGTACTGGACGGCGGTGCGGAGCGATCGTATCGAATGGCCGCAGGTCTCGACGTGGTCGTGGAGAGCCGCGCTGGCGTTGGTTTTGATTTTTGCCGTGATGCGTGACATTGTGCCAGCAATTTTTTAGATTTTGAGGAGTTCTGAAAACACAGTCATGCTATCGCCGCGCATTCGCAGATTGAAACTGGACTACGATCAGATGGCGCAGAAGTTTGCTGGCTGGCCGCTGATCCAAATTACGGGCACGGCGGGAATGCCGCCGGAAGTGTACCGTTTTGCGTACAACATCAAGGGATTGTTTGTGGCGCCGAATGGAGAGATTCAGGAGCGCGCGCAACATCATCTGGAAGTGAATCTTTCATTGGGTTATCCGAGACGCGCGCCGCAATGCCGGATGTTGACGCCGGTGTTTCATCCGAACTTTGATGATTCGACGGTGTGTATCGGGGATTTCTGGGCGGCTTCGGAAGGGCTGGATGATCTGATTATCCGTATTGGGCGGATGATTGCTTATCAGGAATACAATACGAAGAGTCCTCTGAACGGACTTGCGGCGAAGTGGGCGGAGCAACACGCGCAGTTTTTTCCGGTGGATGCGCGAGACATCGCGCCGCCGCTGGAAAGAGTCGCACTGGCAGGCGAAACGTCGCCGATTGCTCCTGCGTCACTGGAGGAAACGGTTCGCGACGCGGGCGAACAAATTTCGACTACCGGCACTTCAATCACACCCGCGAACGCTAGCGATGCTCCGAGAACCGCCGACGCCAATCAGGCAGCTGACCCAGAGCCTTGGACTGAGCGCATAAGCATCGAATAAGAACCTCTCATTCGATTATTTGTAACCGACATCCATGACGTTTGTAGAATTCTGCAATCTAAGGCCAGTTGACGTAGAATTCCTTTAACCGGAGCCTGCCCCCGGAGCATCTAAATCCTGATTTTCCCTGCGGGAGCCCTCCTGCCCGCACAGGAGCTATCGTGAGCCAGCAGAGCGCAGTCATGAGCAAGCAAAACATCGATCAGCTTTGCATCAACACCATTCGAACGCTTTCCATTGATGGAGTGCAGCAAGCGAATTCCGGACATCCGGGCGCGCCGATGGGCCTGGCGCCGGTAGTGTATGAATTGTGGCAAAAATATTTGAAGTACGATCCGGCGAATCCGGTGTGGCCGAATCGCGACAGGTTCGTATTGTCCGCGGGACACGCTTCAATGTTGTTGTACTCAACACTGCATCTGACCGGCGTGCGCGCTGATACACCCGCAGGAGAAGTATTGAAGGAGCCGGCGATCTCGATGGACGAGATCAAACGCTTCCGGCAATTGGATAGCAAAACGCCCGGACATCCTGAATCGCACATCACCAGTGGAGTGGAGACGACGACTGGGCCGCTGGGGCAAGGTGCTGGAAACAGTGTCGGAATGGCCATCGCCAGTAAATGGCTGGCGGCGAACTACAACCAGCCGGGCTTTGAGATTTTTGATTTTAAGGCATACGCGGTGTGCGGCGATGGCGACTTGATGGAGGGGGTCGCTTCGGAAGCGGCTTCCCTGGCCGGCCATTTGCGGCTTGGAAATCTGTGCTGGATTTACGACAACAATCACGTGACGCTCGACGGCCCGGCGTCGTGGTCATTCAGCGAAGACGTGATGACGCGATTTCTGGGTTATGGATGGAATGTGACGCGCGTCGCGGATGCCAATGATTTGATGATGCTGGGTCGGGCGTACGAAACGTTTTTGAAGACTACTGATAGGCCGACTTTGATCGTGGTGGACAGCCACATTGGTTACGGATCGCCGCACAAGCAGGATTCCTATGAAGCGCATGGCGAGCCGTTGGGCGCAGAAGAAGTGAAATTGGTGAAAGACAATTATGAATGGCCCGATGACGCAAAATTTCTGGTGCCTGACGGCGTGTACCAGCATTTCAACGATGGCATCGGCAAGCGCGGCGGCGATGCGCATGCGCAGTGGGTAAAAATGTGGGGGGACTACAAGACCAAGTTCCCGGAGTTGGCCAAGCAACTCGAATTAATGCAGAAACGCGAGCTGCCTGAAGGCTGGGACAAGAATTTGCCGGTATTTCCCGCGGACGCGAAAGGCATGGCGTCACGCGAGAGCGCCGGAAAAACAGTGAACGCGCTGGCGAAGAATATTCCGTGGCTGATCGGCGGTTCGGCGGATCTGGCGAAGTCCAACAAAACCAATCTGGAATTTCCCGGCGCGGGTGATTTTCTTCCTGGCGAGTACAAGGGACGGAATTTGCATTACGGCGTTCGCGAACACGCGATGGGCGCGGCGATGAATGGAATGGTGCTGACAAAGCTGAGGCCGTTCGGAGGAACGTTTTTCAATTTCAGCGACTACGTGAAACCGGCAATTCGTCTTGGAGCGGTGATGGAGCAGCCGGTCATTTACGTGTTCACACACGATTCGATCGGATTGGGCGAAGATGGGCCCACGCACCAGCCGATTGAGCAACTGGCGGCGTTGCGGGCGATGCCGAATATTCTGGTGTTGCGGCCGGGCGACGCCAACGAAGTGGTGGAAGCCTGGAAGTTGGCTGTCAGCCATGTACATGGGCCGACTGCGCTGGTGCTGTCGCGGCAAGCGATGCCGACGCTGGACCGGACGAAGTTTGCGGCTGCTTCTGGCGTAGCCAAAGGAGCCTACGTCTTGAGTGATGCTCCTGGCGGAAAGCCGGACGTGATTCTGCTGGGTACAGGAACGGAACTTTCACTTTGCGTGGCCGCGCAGGAAAAACTTGCCGCGCAAGGCCTGAAAGCTCGCGTAGTCAGCATCCCGTCGTTTGAGTTGTTCGAGAAACAGGATGCGGCGTACAAAGAAAACGTGCTGCCGGCATCGGTGACGGCGCGGGTGAGCGTTGAGATGGCGTCCACTTTTGGCTGGGACCGTTATGTTGGACCCAAAGGCAAAATGGTCGGCATGCACACCTTCGGAGCTTCCGCTCCATTGAAGGACTTGCTGAAAAAGTTCGGCTTCACGGTCGAGAACGTGGTTGCGGCAGCAAAAGAAGCGATGGGAAAGTGAGCCGGTGATGAAAATCGTGATCGGGTCGGACCACGCGGGGTTCCAGTTGAAAAATGCCATGGGCGACGTATTGCGCGGGCTGGGGCACGCGGTGCTGGACATTGGCGCGTTCAACGAGAATCCCTCGGACTATCCGGATTTCTCGGAAGCCGTCGGGCGCGCGGTGCTGGATGGCCGGGCCGAGCGCGGCGTGCTGATTTGTGGCAGCGGCGTGGGCGCAAGTGTGGCGGCGAACAAGCTTATCGGAATTCGCGCCGCGGTTTGCCACGACACGTACTCAGCGCATCAAGGCGTCGAGCATGACGATATGAATGTGCTGGTGCTGGGGTCGCGCATTATCGGCGTGAAGCTGGCCGAAGATCTGGTGAAGGCGTATCTTGGAGCCAATTTCACCAATGAGGAACGGCACAAGCGGCGCCTGGCGAAAATAGCAGCGTTGGAGCAGAAGCGCGGTCTTTAAGACTTCTTAACAATTCGCTTTCACGCCTGTGTAACACCTCGACGGGGGCACGGGCGTACAATGAAGTAATCAACCGGCTATAAAGGATTCTGAGGAGAAAGACGATGACTACTACAACTACGATGCCCAACGTGAATGCGGTGCAGGGCGGAAATCCACTGAAAGGTCTGCTGGCGTACGGACAATCTCCGTGGCTTGATTTTATCCGGCGAAATATTCTGTTGAATGGCGATCTGAAGAAAATGATCGACAACGACGGCTTGCGCGGCATGACTTCCAATCCAGCGATCTTTGAAAAAGCGATTACCGCGGGCGACGACTATAACGACATTATTCATGCCGCAGATGCGAAGTCTTCAACGGCCATGGCGCTCTACGAAAAAATCGCCATTCGTGACGTTCAGGACGCCACGGACATTTTCAAGGGCGTGTACACGGAAAGCAAAGGCCGCGACGGCTATGTCAGCCTCGAAGTTTCGCCAAACCTGGCATTTGATACGCAAGGCACGATTAACGAAGCCAAGCGGCTCTGGAAAACCGTCAACCGGCCGAATGTGATGATCAAGATTCCCGCGACTCCGGAAGGCGTACCGGCAATCCGTCAGGCGCTTGAGGAAGGCATCAATATCAACATTACCCTGCTGTTCGCGCAATCCGCCTACGAACAGGTTGCCGAAGCCTATATCGCGGCTCTTGAAGCACGCGCGGCCAAGGGCCAGGATATTTCGCACATCGCCAGCGTCGCCAGCTTCTTTGTCAGCCGCATTGATTCGCTGGTGGACAGCAAGATCGATGCGATGGAAAAGAGCGAGACGGATTCCAGCAAGAAAACACTTTTGGAATCGCTGCGCGGTAAGGTAGCCATCGCCAATGCGCGCCGGACCTACGCCAAATACCAGGAACTGGTCGGCGGTCCGCGCTGGAAAGCGCTTGCAGCCAAGGGCGCCCAGACGCAGCGGCTTCTGTGGGCCAGCACCAGCACCAAGAACCCGAAATATCGCGACGTGCTGTATGTCGAAGAATTGATCGGAGCGGATACCGTGGACACCATCCCTCCGGCGACTTTTGACGCGTTCCGCGACCACGGCAAACTGCACAACAGCCTCACGGAAAACGTCGCGGGCGCTAACCAGACGATGTCCGATCTGGAAGCCGCGGGCATATCGATGAAGGAAGTCACGGACAAGTTGATTGCCGACGCCGTGAAACTCTTTCAGGACCCCTTCAAACAACTGCTCGATGCCATTGCAAAACATGCCGGGGTGCCTGCGTGAGCATAAATCGCCTGGCGTACAAGCTGCCCAAGGATTTGATCGCCGCTGTCGCCGCTTCGCTGGACGACTGGAAGAACAATAATAAAGTAGCGCGGCTGTGGCAGAAAGACGCCTCGTTGTGGAGCAATACCGACGAAAATAAATGGCTGGGCTGGCTAACGATTACAGAACAACAGCTGGCGAATCTTGGGACATTAAAACAACTCGCGGCTGAAGTGAAAAAAACAACGTTCAAGCACGTGCTGCTGCTGGGTATGGGTGGATCAAGTTTGTGCCCGGAAGTGTTGCGCATGACCTTCGGGAAAATCGCAGGCTTTCCCGAATTGCATGTGCTGGATTCGACCGATCCGGCGCAGATCAAGGCTATCGAGAAAAAACTGGACCTCAAGAAAACGCTTTGCATCGTTTCCAGCAAATCCGGCAGCACGCTTGAACCGAATATTTTTAAACAATATTTTTTCGAGCGCCTGAAAAAGGCTGTTGGCGAGAAATTGGTTGGCAGCCGGTTCATTGCGGTGACTGATCCTGGCTCGAAAATGCAGCAAGTGGCGGAGGCTGACAAGTTCTGGAAGATTTTCGCCGGTGATCCCAGCATCGGCGGCCGCTATTCCGCTCTTTCGAATTTCGGCATGGTGCCAGGCGCTGCGATGGGCATGGATCTTGGCAAATTTCTGAAGACGACGCAGGAGATGGCAAAAGCCTGCGGGCCAAATTCGGCTGCGGATACGAATCCAGGCGTGATCCTGGGCACGATTATGGGAGTCGCGGCAAATCACGGCCGCGACAAAATTACGATCATCACTTCGCCGGGAATTTTTGATTTGGGTGCGTGGTTGGAACAGCTGATTGCGGAATCGACTGGAAAAATCGGCAAGGGAATTATTCCGGTGGACCGCGAAAAACTCGCCAAGCCCAACGTTTATGGAAACGACAGGCTCTTCGCCTATTTGCGTTTGGCGAACAAGCCGAATAAGGCGCAGGACGAAGCGGTCGCGGCCGTCGAAAAAGCCGGTCATCCTGTGGTTCGAATCACGCTTCCGAACATCTATGCGATCGGGCAAGAATTCTTCCGCTGGGAAATCGCTACCGCCGTAGCAGGATCGATTATCGGTATCGACGCCTTCAATCAACCAGACGTGGAAGCCAGCAAAATTGAAACCAAGAAACTCACCAGCCAGTACGAAGCAACGGGCAGCCTCCCACCCGAATCGCCATTTTTCGTTTCCAAAGATGCGAAACTTTTTGCCGACGAGAAGAATGCGGCCGCACTTTCTGGCGGTAAGACGTTCGACGAAATATTGAAAACGCATCTTTCGCGCATAGGCGCAGGCGATTACTTCGCGGTTCTGGGCTACATTCCAATGAACGCGGAGAACGAAAAGGCGCTGCAAGCCATTCGCACGTCCGTGCGCGACGCAAAAAAAGTTGCGACGTGCCTGGGCTTCGGCCCACGTTTTCTGCATTCCACCGGGCAGGCCTATAAAGGCGGTCCAAACAGCGGAGTATTCCTGCAGATCACTTGCGATGATGCGTCCGATCTTGCCGTGCCCGGACAGAAATATACTTTTGCCGTGGTGAAAGCGGCGCAGGCTCGTGGCGATTTTGCGGTGCTGGCGGAACGCGGCCGCCGCGCGTTGCGCGTTCATCTCGGCAAGAATCTCAAGTCGGGATTGAATGTACTTGCGAAAGCCGTGGCACAAAGTCTGTAAGGACGTTTTCGCCGCGCGATTTTCTTTTCACAATTCGGTTTACAGGAGCAGACGGAATGCAACTCGGAATGATCGGTCTGGGGCGGATGGGTGCCAACATGGTTCGGCGCCTGCAGAAAAATGGCCACACCTGCGTGGTTTTTGACCGCAGCGCGGAAACAGTGAAGCAACTTGCCGGGGAAGGCGCGACCGGAGCTAACTCGCTGGATGATTTCATACAAAAACTGCAGAAGCCGCGCGCGATTTGGCTGATGGTTCCCGCAGGCGTGGTGGATGCGTCGATTAAAGATTTAGTGCCGAAGCTCGATTCCGGAGATATTTTGATCGACGGCGGAAATTCCTATTACATCGACGATATTCGGCGGGCCAAGGAGCTGCAGCCGAAAGGCATCCACTACGTTGACGTGGGAACCAGCGGCGGCGTGTGGGGACTCGAGCGCGGCTATTGCCAGATGATCGGCGGCGAAAACGCAGTGGTGAAGCACCTCGATCCTATTTTCAAAACACTGGCACCAGGACGCGGCGATGTCGAGCGCACTCCCGGGCGCGAAAAAGCCGGCGGCACTTCTGAAGAAGGCTATCTGCACTGCGGGCCAAACGGCGCGGGACACTTCGTGAAAATGATTCACAACGGCATCGAGTACGGCCTGATGGCAGCGTACGCCGAAGGCTTCAACATTTTGAAGCACGCCAACGTTGGCAAGCAGCATCGCGAAACCGACGCGGAAACCACGCCGTTGCGTGAGCCAGACCATTATCAATACGATTTCAATCTTGCCGACGTCGCGGAAGTCTGGCGGCGCGGTAGCGTGGTCGCGTCGTGGCTACTCGACTTGACAGCCATTTCGTTTCTCGAGCAGCCCACGCTGGAACGTTTCTCCGGCCGTGTATCGGATTCCGGCGAAGGCCGCTGGACGGTTCTCGCGGCGATCGAGTCCACAACACCGGCTCCGGTGCTTACTGCGTCGCTCTACCAACGTTTCACTTCGCGCGGCGAAGACGATTTCGCCGGCAAAATTCTCTCCGCCATGCGCTTTCAGTTTGGCGGCCACCTCGAAAAGAAAGCCGGTTAGTAAACGCCAGCGGGAATGTTGCCGAGGCGAATTCTGCTTGGGAAAACTGCATGCCTACACTGAGAACCAATGAAGTGCCGCAAAAAGCCTCGCCGTGCGTGATGGTGATTTATGGCGCGAGCGGCGATCTCACGAAGAGAAAACTTCTTCCCGCGCTCGCGAATCTCGCGCAAGAGGGCCTGCTCTCCAAGCAATTCGCGATCATCGGTTTTTCCTTTGACCAGCTGTCCACCGACGCGTTTCGCGACAAACTTAGCGCCGAAATGAAGCAGTTCGCGCCTGAATCGCTGACCGATGAACTGTGGAAGTGGTTCCTTGAACGCATTTACTATGTTCAGGGCGACTTCAACGACTCCGCCGCGTATCAACGATTGAAAGATCAGGTTGCTGCGGCCGAAAAAGAACACAATACCCAGGGCAATCGCTTCCACTATCTCGCGGTCGCGCCCGCTTTTTTCTCGCCTATCGTTCGCAAACTCGGCGAAGCCGGCCTGACGAAAGAAACCAACGGTAATTGGACGCGGGTCATCGTGGAAAAACCGTTTGGCCACGATTTGGAGTCCGCGATTCAGCTGAATAAAGAGCTGAAGGAAATTCTCAGCGAAAAACAGATCTATCGCATCGACCACTATCTGGGAAAAGAAACCGTACAGAACGTGATGGTGTTTCGTTTTGCCAACAGCATCATCGAACCGCTCTGGAACCGCACTTACATCGATCACGTGCAGATTACCGCGGCCGAAACCGTTGGCGTGGAGCATCGTGGTGCGTTTTATGAAACCGCGGGCGCCTTGCGCGACATGGTGCCAAATCATCTTTTCCAGTTGCTGACGCTAACCGCGATGGAGCCGCCGATTTCCTTCGAAGCCGACGCGGTGCGCGACAAGCAAGCCGAAGTCCTGCACGCCATTCAAATGCCGACGCCCGAAGAAGTCTTACAGAACATGGTGCGCGGCCAATATGGCGAAGGAGTGATTGACGGGCAGCCGGTGCCGGCATATCGCAGCGAACCAAATGTTTCGCCAACCTCGAACACGGAAACTTTCGTCGCGCTGAAACTGAAAATTGACAACTGGCGCTGGGGCGATGTGCCGTTTTATCTGCGCACCGGTAAACGGCTCAGCAAGCGTGTGACGGAAATCGCGATCAGTTTTCGCCGCACGCCGTTCATGTTGTTTCGCAAAACGCCGATCAAGGATCCGCGCACCAATCTACTGGTGATTCACATCCAGCCTGACGAGGGAATTTCGCTGCGCTTCGGCGCCAAGGTTCCCGGTTCAATCATGAAGCTCGGCCTGGTGAATATGGATTTCGACTACGCGCGCGATTTTGGCGCTTCCCACAGCACCGGATACGAACGTCTGCTTTACGATTGCATGGTCGGCGACGCAACCCTGTTCCAGCGCGCGGACATGGTCGAGGCGGGTTGGAGCGTGATCCAACCGCTGCTGGACGTCTGGAAAGCGCTGCCGGCCCGCGGTTTTCCGAATTATCCGTCTGGTTCATGGGGACCGAACGAAGCCGACGATCTGTTGGAGCGCGATGGCCGCGCCTGGCGTGACATTGAAGCGGAAGAGTTCGCCGCGAAAAACACTGCCGCAACGTCAACCAAAGAAGCTTAGCGTAAGCGGAGGATGAGTCTGGCGGCGAATGGCAAAGTCGAGTTATTTACCAACGGAACGGAGATCGCCCGCCGTGCCGCTGACGACGTAGTGCGCATCGCGCGTGAGGCCGCGGCAGCGCGCGGCGTTTTCACCATCGCGCTTTCCGGCGGCTCCACTCCGAAAGTGCTCTATGCGCTGCTGGCCGAAGATCCCGCACTGCGCAATTCCCTTCCCTGGGATAAAATGAAGGTGTTCTTTGGCGACGAACGGCACGTCGGGCCGGGCCATGCTGATAGCAATTTTCAGATGGCGTCGGATGCGATGCTTTCCAAAGCGCCGTTGCGGCCCGAGCAGATCCATCGCATCAAAGGAGAATATCCGGATACCGCGCAAGCTGCTGCCGAGTACGAAGTGACGATTCAGCGCGAATTCGGCCTCAAAGGCGGTGAGTTTCCCCGTTTTGATTTAGTTTTGCTCGGCATGGGCAGCGAAGGCCATACGCTGTCGCTGTTTCCCGGAACCAAGGCGCTGCATGAAACACAGCGCATCGTAACGCGCAATTGGGTTGGCAAATTGTACACGGAGCGTGTGACGTTGACTGCGCCCGCGGCAAACAACGCGGCGAACATTATTTTCATGATTGCCGGCGCGGACAAAGCATTCGCGCTCAAGGCCGTGCTCGAAGGGCCGCACGAACCCGAGCAGTTGCCCGCTCAGATGATTCAGCCGTCGAACGGAAAATTATCATGGCTGGTGGATCAAGTGGCGGGATCAATGCTCTCGAAAGAAACTCTGACGTAAACCGGATCGCGGGGTTTGTACTTACAAACTCTGCGGTAAAACAGGAGAACTAAGCACATGGCTACAGCAACAACCAGTTCCATTCAAACCTATCTGGGCGCAAAAACCGAATTGCTGCTCGGGTTCAAGTCGCCAAAAATTTCCAAAGATCGGCTGCACCTGCCCGGACCGGATTTCGTGGACCGCATCTGGTCCGTCTCTGACCGCAGCCCGCGCGTGCTGGCCAGCCTGCAGCGTATGTTCAACACAGGCAGATTGAGCGGCACTGGCTATCTTTCGATTTTGCCTGTGGACCAGGGCATCGAACATTCCGCGGCCGCAAGCTTTGCGAAAAATCCCGATTACTTCGACGGAGAGAGTATCGTCAGGCTGGCCATCGAAGGACAATGCAACGCGGTGGCTTCCACGCTCGGCGTACTTGGCTCGGTGGCTCGCAAGTACGCGCACAAAATTCCCTTTCTGATGAAATTCAATCACAATGAACTGCTCACCTTTCCCAATAAGGCCGACCAGATATTCTTCGCCAGCGTGAAACAGGCCTATGACATGGGCGCTGTCGCGGTCGGCGCGACGATTTATTTCGGCTCGGACCAAAGCGATCGCCAGATCACCGAGGTCAGTCACGCCTTTGCGCACGCACACGAACTGGGCATGGCCACCGTGCTGTGGTGCTACCTGCGCAACCCCGCGTTCAAAAAGGATAAGGACTATCACCTTTCCGCCGATCTCACCGGCCAAGCCAATCACCTCGGCGTGACCATTCAAGCCGACATCATCAAGCAAAAGCTGCCGGAAAATAATGGCGGGTATGAAGCTCTGAACATGGGCAATTCTGGCTACGGAAAATTCGATAAGCGCATTTACACCGACCTGGCCAGCGATCATCCCATCGACCTCTGCCGTTATCAGGTTGCGAATTGCTATATGGGCCGCTCTGGGTTGATCAACAGCGGTGGGGCATCCGGCGCGAATGATTTTGAAGAGGCTGTGACGACAGCTGTCATCAACAAGCGAGCCGGCGGTACTGGCCTGATTTCCGGCCGCAAAGCGTTTCAACGCCCCATGAAAGAAGGCGTGCAACTGCTGAACACGATTCAGGACGTGTACCTCAGCCCTGAAGTCACTATCGCCTAGCTGCGTTTCTCTTTCAACAGAAGCCGGGCTGAACCCGGTACTACATTTCGGAACGGGCGCGACTTAGTCGCGCCCGTTTTTTTGACGTCCTCGATATCGCGACGACTGCATATTCTCAAAGCAGGGAGCACTTGCGGCTCAAGAAACTTCTCAAAACCTGCTACCACCGGCGCGTCTAGCGGTCTTTAAAATAAGAACATTCCGGAATAAGCAATTGTTGTGCAACAGAGGAGACATCCGTGAGAGCACTCGTCGCCGCAACAACCGCGCTGATTCTTTTTGCGTGCACCGTCGCGCTCGCACAAAACACCGCGAGTGACGAAGGCGGGCGCGTCCTCGGACTGGAAACCGCATGGAATCACGCTATCGAAGCCAAGGACACCAAAGCGTTGGATATGCTTCTTGCCAGCACTTTCATTGCGGTCGAAATTGACGGCAGCCTCTCTTCCAAAAGCGAATTTCTCGCCAGTATCAAGGACCCCGAATACAAGCCCTCACAGGCGGTGAACGAACAGATCAGCATTCAGGTTTATGGCGATACGGCTGTGGTAGTTGGCATTTTCCGCATCAAGGGCATTGAAAAAGGCAAACCATACGTGCATCGCGAACGTTTCACCGATACCTGGATTAAGCATGACCAGACCTGGCAATGCGTCGCCAGCCACTCCACGTTAATCCCGGCCAAATAGCTGTTTTTCGGCCTGTCTCTCGCAGAATCCAACTACGCCACTGACACAACTTTCTTCCTCGACAACGGCCTGACCTGGAATTATCAGGAGCAGTAGTAGCACCACCAATCCTGGCTGTGCACGGTCTCAAAGCTCCTAAATTGTCACCGCTAGATGATTTACGCCTTGTCTGATTTCGACCGCTGAAGATCAACCTTCCAATCAAGCTCGCGTTAGCGTCGCCGCCCGCGCTGCATCCAGCAACTCCCTCGCGTTCTGCTTCGCGTCACCGTGGCCGAACACCGCATTTCCCGCCACCAGCAATTCCGCCCCGGCGCGGACAATCTCCTCAACCGTATCCAAACCCACTCCGCCGTCCACTTCAATGCGGAAGTCCAGGCCCCGCTCTTCGCGAATTCGCGCAAGGGCGCGCATCTTCTTCAGCGAATTGCGAATGAATTTCTGCCCGCCGAATCCCGGATTCACTGACATGACCAGCACATGATGCACGAGATCGAGCACGTCGGTGAGCGTTTCCACCGGCGTCGCGGGATTCAACACCACACCCGCTTTGCATCCATGATCCATGATGTGGTGCAGCACGCGATCCAGATGCACGCAGGCTTCCTGGTGCACCGAGATCCATGTCGCGCCCGCTTCGGCAAACGCAGGAATCAATTCGTCCGGATTTTCGATCATCAAGTGACAGTCGAAAACCGTATCAGGCAGCGCTTTGCGCAGCGACGCAACTACCGGCGGACCAATTGTGATGTTCGGTACAAAATGCCCGTCCATGATGTCCACATGCAGCAGCGTGCCGCCGCCGTCGAGCGCTTGCTTGGCGTGCGCAGCCAGATTGGCAAAATTGGCGGACAGAATCGATGGCGCGAGTTCAATCTTCCGTGGCAAAGTTTTACTCCTGGACTCTTACGTGGCGCTGCGCCGATTACTCGGACACAAAAATGATTATACGCAGAACGCGGCGCTTACCCCGCATTTCCGGCGAGATTTGCCGTTGCCTCGAATTTCCATGACAGCGGCATACGCTTGCGGCTGCTTTCCTCGCACAATTCCAGCGTGTACATCAGTTGCAGCGCTTCTTTCGTCGTTACCGGCGGTTTCGCACTCCCAAGAATTGCGTCGCGGACTTGCGCGTAAAAATCGCGATAATCTCCGCGCAGCGTCGGCACTTTCTGGTGCGTCAACTCGCTGCCGTTCCATAGCGTCATAGTGCCCCAGTCTTTTTCCGGCTCGACTCCCCAGTCGTCGCCTCCCGCCAGTTTCCCTGCCCGCAGCAATGCTTCTTGTGGATCGAGCGCGTGCTTCACGTAAGCACCATGCGTTCCTTGCAAACGATAATGTGGCCGCGGGTCGGGAACCAACATACTCTGAGCAAGAATCGCACGCAGCGCGTCTTGGTAATAAAAAGTAAGGTCGAACGCGTCCGCAGTGCGGCTGTTTTCACGCTCGATGCGAATGTCGGCCAGGATGCTTTCCGGCGGACCGAAAAGCTGCAGCGTCTGATCAATTAAATGGGGCGCAAGATCAAAAAACACTCCGCTGCCCGGCTTTGCCTCCTCTTTCCATGAATCATCCCGCACATGCGGCCGGCAACGGTCAAACGCCGTTTCGAATCGCACGATTTTCCCCAGCGTTCCGTTGGCCACTAACTTTTGCACCGTGCGAAAATCGCCATCACAACGGCGTTCCTGATACACCGTAAGCACGCGATTATTCCGGCGCGCAATCTCCACCAGCTCCCGCGCTTGCGCCAGCGTAATCGTAAAGGGCTTATCCACAACCACGTGCCGGCCTGCTTCCAGGCATTTTTTAGCAAAGGGAAAGTGCGTTTCGTTCGGCGTCGCGATCGCAACCAGCGAAATGGACTTCATCGCCAGCAGCTCATCCAGGTCGCGGACAATTTTCGCGTCCGGATAAATTTCCTGCGCTTCATTTCCGCGCCTTTGAACGATTGCTGCCAACCGCAATCCGGGCACCGCGTGAATGATCGGCGCGTGAAAAGCCCGTCCACCAAGTCCGAAACCGACTACCGCCGCATCAATCATTCGAATCCTTTCCACTCGCCGGCGACTGCATGAAGATTTTCCCTTTCGAACGCCACATTGCGCGAACTGCCCGGCTCCTGCAAAATGCCATGATGCCCACGGAAACGCAAACTCTTCGCGCGAAGGGCAGTTCCGCGCAAAATCTGATTTTCCTGCTGCTGTGCGGCAGCTTCATCGTCAACGGCATCATTATCACCTTCATCGGGCCAATCCTTCCAGTCTTCATCGCGAAGTGGCAACTCGACGACACCCACGCGGGAATGTTTTTCATTACACAGTTCGTCGGTTCGTTCGTGGGAGTTCTCGGCTCCAGCGCCTTGATTTCCGCGCGCGGATTCAAGCCCGCCATCACCATCGGCCTCGCCATGATGGGAATCGGCTTCGCGATGTGGGGCGCTCCCTCGTACTTTCTTGCTCTTTGCGCAAGCGCGTTCTTCGGCGTGGGCTACGGCCTTTCCACGCCGGGCACGAATCTTTGGGTCGCGGAAACTTACGGAGACCGCCGCGCCTCCGCGCTAAACGTCATAAACCTTGCCTGGGGCGTCGGGGCTATCTTGTCTTCGCCGTTGGCAAAGGTTTCTATTAAAACTGCTCACGTCCCACTCTTGCTCTTCGTTGTTGGCGCGCTTTGCTGCTTTCTCGCAATTATGTTGTTCCGGGTGCCTTTCGGCCAGGCGCCTCACGATACCGAATCGCTGGAAAGCAAAGGCGTCCTGTCAGGTGCCGAGTTGGCCATCGCGGTCATGCTCGGAATACTTTTCTTCGTCTATGTGGGAACGGAAAATGGTATTTCCGGCTGGGCCGCCGCGCACGCCAAGCGCTCGTTGACCTGGAGCACCGACACGTGGGCGTTGGCGCCGATGTTTTTCTTTGGCGGATTGCTCGGTGGACGCGCCGCCGGAGCTGCAATTCTTCGACGACTCCAAGAAACTACGGTAGCAGTCGGAGGACTGCTTCTGGCTGCGGGTGGCACCATCATTTTCGCCTTTGCTACATCGCGACTCGCGCTCTTTGGCGGGGTTTTTCTTGCCGGCCTCGGACTCTCGAGCGTCTATCCGATTTTTATCGCGTGGCTCTCTAAATGGTTCGGAGCTAAAGCGCGCAAGGTCGGCGGGGTTCTCTTCGCATTGGCTGCGCTCGGCGGAGCATCCTTGCCGCCGCTCGTCGGCGTTGTTTCGCGTTACGCAGGCAGCCTGCGCATCGGTCTTCTTGTACCACTCGCGGGCTGCGCCGCCATGCTGACTGTCGTCGCCTTACTTCGCCCTAACTCCCGTGCCTGAAGCCGCTGGCGCCGCCTCGCGCGCATCTGCAACTTTTTTCGACGGCTGCGTCATCTCCATCGCCCAAATTGACGCCGGTCGCATATACATGGACGCCCGGTAATTTCCGGTGATGTCCCACGCTTCCGGCGTCCGGAACCAGTAGCCCTTGGTTTCATAACTCACGTGATAAATTCCCCACGCCGTTTGATACGCTTCTTTCTTCATGCCTTCGCCGAGCATGAAGCCCGCTAGCGCCAGCGTCGTGCCAGTCCATACCTCCTGCACCTGCTCGTTTGTTTTGATCAGCGTACCGTCCGCCGCGATGCCGTTCACTGCGCCCATTTCGCCATTCGCGAACTTCATCACGTTATTGTCGTAAATCGTTTTCAGTGCTTTGTTGCGCATGTCCCGTGGCACGATATCGCCCAACCCGCTCAAGTCCGCGTACCATTGCCCCGCAAGCTGGTCAGCCTGAATGTTATCTTTGTATTCGCTCTCCGTGTCGTACCGGAAATACGATCCGTTCCACAATTTCGTGATAAAACTTTTCTGTCCCTTGGCAAACAGTTGGCTGTAGTGCGCAGCGGCCTGCGCATCGCCAAGTTCTTTCGCAATCTCCTCAGCTGCGCGTAACGAAGCCAGCCACAGACTGCCCGAATACGCACTATCTCCACGCACCACCCATTCGTCATACGTCTGATCCGGATAACCGTCATTATCGGGAATCCCGTCGCCATCGCGATCGAATTTTCCCAAATACACAAGCGCCTCCTGAATCGCAGGCCAGGTGTATCGCAAAAACTCTTTATCCTTGCTCCCCGTCAGAACGTAATCGCGATAAATCATCAGCACAAATTTTGAATTCAGGTCCTTCCACCCGTTGGTATCCTGCCAGCTGAATTGGTTTACCTGAAAAAATGGATCTTCATTCGGCACGCCCATGTCATGCGGCACCGCGCCCTTGGTCTTCCGCTCCCGGAATGCCTGCTGCCCGGAATGTTGCGTCTTCCAGACCCATACCATGCGGTCATTCAAATCTTGCGGCACGGTATCCGCGAAATCGCGCATCACCTGCTTCTCAATGTCCGGCCAGAATTTCGCCAGCGGCATCGATCCATAAAATCGCACGTCCAGCGTCTCGAAATACGGATAGTCAAAACATTCCATAAACGAATAAGTCGAATGCGTGCTCTTGTCAGCCCCAACCGGCCGTCCCCACAACGATCCCCCATCCGCAAGCACATAAAGCTCGTTGAACAACATTCCGCGATACCACAGCGGCTTCGATTCGTCATTCACGTAAGGTGCTTGCCAAGCGTCAATCGCCTCGCTCCATTTCCGCGCGTTCTGCAAGCCATCGCGCGCGATGGCCCACGCGTTTTCGCCGTTCGCCCCGTAAAAATCCGTGTAGTGCCGGTTCCACTTCCGTCCCAAACCAAATTCCGTCACCGGCAAATCCCACGAAATCACCATCGGAATAATTTTCTTCTCGCCCGGCTCCAACGTGAACTTCACCGCAATCGCGCCCGCTAGCGGTTCGCCGCTGCTCAGCCATGGCGTACTTTCGTTCGAAAGCGTTCCCTCCTTCGCAAACGTGCTCCACACTTCGCTGCCCGGCCCGTCCGCCGAAAACGTCGTCACATAACTCACTTCGACCCCGGGCGATTCCAGCGCCGCGATCGTCATCTGCCCATCCCACGCCGACATTTCCTTGCCGCCGCGATTCCGTTCGAACACCACGCCCTTCATCGTTCCATCGCCCACTCGTTCGGATTTAGAGCGGTTATAGTTCCCGTCGTTCAGTCCCTCGCGAAAATCCCGCCCGTTCCCACGCGTCCATCCCAGCATGTTTTCCCACGACAGCAGCACGCTTACCGTGATCCTCTTCTTCGTCGGATTTTCCGCATGCCAGCGATACACCGCCACCGGGTAACTGGTCTCTTTATAATTGTCGGGAAGCACCGGCGAAAATTGCTCCACCGTCACGCGCGCCGGAAATTTGTCCCAGCGATAATCAAACCATGCCTTCGGATACAGCGCCGCATAGTCGCCGGCGCCAACCGGATAATCCCAGTCCCAACTTTTCAATGAGTTTCCAGTGGGATGTCCGGTGAACAAAACCTTCGCTGTCCCATTCGCGTCATCTTCCGACTTCTGAAACATCGCAAACTGATTCGCCCACACGGTTTGGAATTTGTGCACCCCGGGTTGCAAGTGCCAGCGCGAAAAATCGCCGCGGTAACTTCGCGAAAATGTTCCTGCGCCGAATCCACCCACCGGCGCTCCCTGCCAGTAGCCATCGTCAATGTGCCCGGGACCCAGCGCAGGTTTTGCTGTGCCTGCGTTCGCTAACGGCTGCCCAATCGGTCGCCGCCACGCCGCTTTCGGAATTTCGTCCGCGAAACACGGCACAACAACTCCGCAGGCTAGCAGTGCACAAACACGAGCAAAAATCCCTCGACGCCTTCCCATAAAGCCTCCTGACAACACAAAGGGCAGCGCAGAGCTGCCCACGAGCAAAGCATTTACTTCGGGAAATGGTATAGAAAATCGATATTCTAAGCAAGCGCGACCTTGCCGCTGCTACGCTCGAGCTGTGCAAAAATCGCAATTCTCGCAACACGCGTTGCCGCGGAAATTTGCCGCACGCCACATCGCGCGCTATCCTCTGGCGGTGCGCAAAGCCTCTTCTTCCCAGTCTTCGCCCACCACCGGCCTACTTCTCGGCTTGGTTCTCACGTTGGCTGCGGTCATCGTTTATTCCTTTTATACCCGCGCGCAGCTCCACGGTCTGCGCATTCTGCAGAGCAATCTGGTAGACCGCGATCGCCGCGATTCGCTACAGCTTCTCCGCGTGCAAAATGATCTGAACTCACTCGGCCTGGCCATGCGCGACATGCTCGATGCGCGCGAACCGTATCCGCTTACCGCGTGGAGCGGACAATTCCAGCGCATTCGCGAAGATCTAAGCGCCGCCTTGAAACTTGAGGAAAGTTTTTCACCCGCAACGCGCACCGCGGACCAACGGCAATTCCTGAATCAGTCCCTCGTGCAATTCTGGAATGCTGTAGATCGCATGTTCGACTTGGCGGCTTCTGGAAAAGAAAAAGAAGCACACGACCAAATCCAACTTACCTTGCAAGCCCGTCAGGCGGCTCTCAGCACCGCGGTTTCGCGGCTGCTCGTACAAAATAACGAAGGCGAAGAACAAGCCGCGGATCAAATCGCGAAAATCTACGATGGCGTGCAACGCCAGCTCTACCTGCTGCTCAGCGCGACACTCGTCGCTATCGTCCTCACCAGCGTTTATCTCATTTTTTCCAATCGCAGGATTTTCGCGCGCCTCGAATTACTCTCCGCCCAGCGCAGCGAGCTGGCGCAAAAATTGATCCATACTCAGGAATCCACGCTGCGTCACATTTCCCGGGAATTGCACGATGAGTTTGGACAAGTGCTGACCGCGATCGGTGTTTTGCTGGGCCGCGCTGACAAACAATTGCCGCCATCCTCTCCGCTCCATTCCGATCTAACTGAAGTCCGCGAAATCGCACAGTCCACTCTGAACAACATTCGCCGCCTCTCGCAAGCTCTCCATCCGGTGCTGCTCGAAGAAGCCGGCCTGGAAAGCACGTTGGATTGGTATATTCCAACCGTCGAGCGGCAAATGGGTCTAGTCTTGCACTATGAAAAATCCGGGGCCCGCTTCACCATAGAACCCTCAGCTGGCGTGCAGGTTTATCGAATCGTGCAGGAAGCATTGAACAACGTCAGCAAACACGCCGGTGTGCAAGAGGCCTGGGTACGATTGATGTACCGGCCCGATGCGTTGATTCTCGAAGTCGAGGATCACGGCAAAGGCATTTCGCCGCCCAAAGACGAACGTGGAATCGGCCTGGTGGCCATGCGCGAACGCGCCGAATTAATTGCCGGCAGTATCGAATATCTGCAAGCCAACGCGAGCGGCACTCTGGTTCGCATGAGCGCTCCGCGAGAAAAAGTGGAATCGCATGTCGGATAAAATCAGCGTTCTGCTGGTGGACGATCACGCGCTGGTTCGGCGTGGCTTCCGGCGCATGCTCGACGACGACGAAACTCTCGAAGTTGTCGGCGAGGCCAGCAATGGCGCCGAAGCGGTTCGCCTCACCGAACAATTGCATCCTCAGGTGATTGTGATGGATTGCCAGTTGCCCGAACTGAACGGCGTCGCTGCCACTCGAATCATTCTGCGCTCTCATCCTGAAACCGCAATCCTCATGCTCAGCATGCATTCTGAAGACACTCTTGTTCGTCAAGCTCTCGACGCCGGAGCACGTGGCTACGTCCTCAAAAACGCCAACGACCTCGATTTGGCCAGCGCCATCAAGAATGTCGCCGCAGGCAAATCCGTCATCGATCCACAACTCCAGCGCGCGGAAACGCTCAAAGGCGAGCGCGACACTGCGCTCACCGCGCGCGAACTCGAAGTCCTGCAACACATCGTCGCCGGCAAATCCAACAAAGAAATCGCGTCGGAACTCGATCTCAGCGTAAACACCGTTTCCGTGCACCGCGCCAACATTATGGATCGCCTTGGAATTCACAAAACCGCCGAGCTCGTGGTCTACGCGATTCGAAACGGGTTGGTGAATCTGCCGTGAACCGGCGCTCTTTCCTGGACCTGCTCGCCGCCGCTGGCGCCTCTTCCCTTTTGCCCGGTTGGGCCGCGAGCTCCATCAACTCCCCTCAATCCTCGTTCCTCCTAAAGGACGTCACCCAGCAAGCCGGAATCAACTTTCGCCACAACAGCGGCGCTTACGGTGGCAAGCTTCTTCCCGAAACGCTCGGCTCCGGCTGCGCTTTTTTCGATTACGACGCCGACGGCTACCCCGATATCTTGCTCGTAAATTCGATGGACTGGCCCGGCCACCAACGCGCTCGCTCCACGTTGAAGCTTTACAAAAACAATCGCAATGGCACTTTCTCCGACGTAACCCGCGCCGCCGGACTCGATATCGAACTCTACGGCATGGGCGTCGCTGTCGCCGACTACAACAACGATGGATTCCCGGACATCTTGATAACGTGTGTCGGCCAAAACCGCCTGTTCCAGAACACCGGGAAAGGCACTTTTCGCGACGTCACCAAAGCCAGTGGCCTCGGCGGCCGCTCGGCCTTCAGCACCTCAGCGCTCTGGTTCGATTACGATCGCGACGGGCATCTCGATCTCTTCGTCTGCAATTATGTGAACTGGTCGCCCGAGCACGACGTCTTTTGCAGCCTCGACGGGAAAAATAAATCCTATTGCACTCCAGAAGCTTATCGCGGAGAAACGTGCTGGCTTTTCCGCAATCGCGGCGACGGAACTTTCGCGGACGTTACCGCAGCCAGCGGCATCTTTGACACCAGCTCCAAATCGCTTGGCGTCGCCATGCTCGATTTCGACCAGGACGGCTGGCCCGATCTCTTCGTCGCCAACGATACCCAACCCAATAAGCTATATCGCAATTTGCGTAATGGAAAATTCAAAGACGTCGCTGTCGAAGCGGGTCTCGCCTTCAGCTCCGACGGCAAAGCTCGCGCCGGCATGGGGGTGGATATCGGCGACTTCGAAAATTCCGGCCGCCCCGGCATCGCCATCACCAACTTCGACAACGAGATGGTCGGGCTCTACCGCTCGCCGTCCGCGGGACAATTCGATGATGTAAGCATCGCCGCTGGTGTCGGGGGCCCCTCTAAAACGACTCTCGGCTTTGGTTGCGGCTTTGCCGACCTCGATCTCGATGGCCGCCTCGATCTTGTCGTCGCCAACGGCCACATCGACGACACGGTTCGCAACATTCGCGGCAATGTCGGCTACGCGCAACCTCCTCATCTATTTCTCAACATCGGCAACGGAAAATTCCAGGATGTCGTCAGCATCAACGGCGGAGATTTCGCAGCGCCTCGCGTAGGTCGCGGCCTGGCTCTCGCCGATTTCGATCGCGATGGCGACATGGATCTTCTGCTCACCACCAACAACGGCCCCGCGTATCTTTTCCGCAACGATCTGAACAATGGCAACCGCTTCCTGCGCCTGCATCTCACCGGCGCAAAATCCAATCGCGACGGTATCGGTGCTGTTGTTCGCATTTATCGCGGCGGCGAAACTCAGATGCGCATGGTACGCGCAGGCTCCAGCTATTTGTCGCAATCCGAGCTGCCGCTCACCTTTGGCGTCGGCAAGGCCGATCGCATTGACCGATTGACAGTAGAATGGCCCAGCGGCGCCGCCCAGGAATTCAAGAACATCTTGGCCGCCAAGGCCTACGAACTACATGAAAATGAAGCTCTTACACTTGCGCGATAATTCTAGTATGTTTGCATTATTGTGCGTTGTTCCTCCGGCTTCTATAAATGCTTCTCAACAAGCTAAACAGCGCTACCCGATTTTTCGATTTCTCGTGACACCTCGGGAGCACCCCTTCACGACGCGGTCGGATACCCCAAGTTATTCCGGCCGCGTTCGTATTTCCTGGGGATCGTCGAGTGGAAGAACGAGTGGGAAACATTTGTGTTTCGGGGTAACGGGGTTATGATTCGCTGGCGGTTTCCACTTCTTTTTCTTCTGACTCTTTCCGCGATTTATTTGTACGCGTATCCCACTGCCACCATTATTTATGGCGGTGGCGTTCTGCTTCACACCGGAGCAGGACTTCTTCTCGCCGTTCTGCTCATTCCAATTTTGCGGCGGGTTTTTCGTGATTGCCCGTTGGAAATTCGTCTTGGCTGGTTGCTGCTCGCTGCGGGAACCCTGCTCGGACTGGTATTGATCAAAATCGGGA
This sequence comes from uncultured Acidobacteriota bacterium, assembly GCA_963732135.1. Taxonomy (GTDB): domain Bacteria; phylum Acidobacteriota; class Terriglobia; order Acidiferrales; family UBA7541; genus Acidiferrum. Next base: position 205,654 of record CAVSYC010000002.1, on the reverse strand, counting down.
CGCCGAATCGTTTTCGTTTTTGGCTTTATTTGCACATTGCTCTATGCGCTGCGGGAGTTTTGCTTGTCGCCACTTCCTGGCTCACTCGACGAGGTTGGCTAGGAAGTGGATTTGCTGGAGCCGCCGCCAGTTTCGTTGCGCTGGCCCTGCTGATGGCCGGAATCGCTGGCGGTTCCTGGTGGACTCGCAATATCTCCTGGAAAAACGGCAATCGCGTCGTCAATCCGCACATGTCCACGGAAACGATGGATGGCGAAGGCGACGGACCAAACGGGAAGTTTTTCCCAAGCTCCGTGCAAACCCGGGACGGCAAGAACATTCCCGCGAAATACTTCATGCAGTCGCAAGCCTGCGAGCGCTGCCACTCTGACATCTACAAACAGTGGAACAGCTCCGCCCACCACTTCTCTTCCTTCAACAATCAGTGGTATCGCAAAAGTATCGAGTACATGCAGGACGTGGCTGGCGTGAAATCTTCCAAATGGTGCGCTGGCTGTCATGATCCAGCGCTTCTCTTCAGCGGAATGTTCGATACTCCCGTCCGCCAAATCGAAAATACTCCCGCCGCGCAAGCCGGTCTCAGTTGCATGATGTGCCACAGCATCGTCGAAGTGAAAAGCACCATGGGCCAGGGCGATTTCGTCCTCGAATATCCCAAGCTCCATGAACTCGCCGCCAGCGAAAACCCTGTGATGCGGGCGTTGCACGATTTCATGGTGAAGGTAAATCCGGAGCCGCACCGCCGCACTTTCCTGAAGCCGTTTATGCGCGAGCAGACCGCCGAATTCTGCTCCGGCTGCCACAAAGTTCATCTCGACGTTCCCGTGAACAAATACCGCTGGGTGCGCGGCTTCAACGAATACGACAACTGGCAGGCCAGCGGCGTTTCCGGACAGGGCGCGCGCTCCTTCTACTACCCGGCGAATTCCATGATGTGCGCCGATTGCCACATGCCGCTGCTGCCCTCAAAAGACGAAGGCAACGTCAACGGATTCGTTCACTCGCATCGCTTTCCCGGAGCCAACACTGCGGTGCCCACTGCAAACCAAGATTCAGTGCAGTTGGCGCAGAGCATTCATTTTCTTCAGGACAAGCAGGTAACGGTTGACGTGTTTGGAATCTCTCCCGCCGAAAAAGATATTCCGCATCCCCCGGCTTCGCCTTTAGCCAATGGTCAGGAGCTTTCTACAACATTCGCTGTCGGCGAAGAAGCCGACGTCACTTCTCCGCAAGGCCCCAAGGGTGAAGCGCGGCCCATCACTGCGCCACTCGGACGGGCGGAAGCTTCCGTTCGCCGCGGCGACGATTATCTGGTGGACGTTGTCGTTCGAACCCGCAAAGTCGGCCACTTTTTCCCCGGTGGCACCGTCGACGCCTTCGACGTCTGGCTCGAACTGCAAGCCACCGACGAAAAAGGGCAAATCCTTTTCTGGAGCGGTAAAGTCGAAGATAACGGCAACGGTCCCGTAGAACCCGGCGCACATTTCTATCGCTCGCAACAAATCGACGCCCACGGCAACCTCATCAATAAACGCAATGCCTGGTCCAGCAGGGCAACTGTGTTTGTGCACCTGATTCCGCCGGGCGCGGCGGACACGGTGCATTTCCGCATGCACATTCCGGAAAATGCCGGTGACAAAATCAATCTGCACGCCAAGCTCAACTACCGAAAATTCATGTGGTGGAACACTCAGTTTTCATACGCTGGCGAGGAAGATCCCACTCAGGCCAAAGGCGTAAACACTCCCGATTACGATGACCGCAAATTTGCCTTCCACGGAGACACTTCGGTAGTTGCTGGCGCCTTGAAAAGAATTCCCGATCTACCGATCATCACTGTCGCTGAAGACACCAAATCAATTTCTGTCCTGCCAAAAACGAATCCTGCTCCCATTCCCAACGCGGTTACTGCGAAAGAAGACTGGATGCGGTGGAATGATTACGGCATCGGACTATTTCTCCAGAATGATTTCAAGGGCGCTGAAGCGGCATTCATCAAAGCCACTGAAGCCGATCCGAATAATTTCGATGGCTGGGTAAACATTGGGAGGGTGCGTACGCAGGAAGGCGACACAATGGGCGCGTTCAAAGTGCTGGACAAAGCGCTTTCGCTGAAACCGAATCTTGCACGCGCAAATTATTTCTATGCACGCGACCTGAAAGAAGAAGGCAGGTTCGACGAAGCCATCGCAAAATTGCAAAGTGTGCTGCAGCAATATCCGCGCGACCGCGTGGTGCGCAACGAACTGGGCCGCATCTATTTTCTGCAAAAGAAATATTCCGATGCGGTGAAAGAATTTGAAACCACGCTTAGCATCGATCCCGAGGATCTGCAGGCTCACTATAATTTGATGCTCTGCTACAACGGCCTCGGCGACGATGCCAAAGCGGAAGCACACAAAATCCGCTATTTGCGCTACAAAGCCGACGAATCCGCACAGGCCATCACCGGGCCATACCGGAAGAATCATCCGGAAGACAACAACGAGCGCCAGTCCATTCATGAACACGTTTCTGTCGCACTCAATTCCGCAAAGCTGATCACGCCGAAAACACAAAAACAGACGACTTCTTCCAGGAAATCTGCAAACGCGCAAAGCAGTGGATCAACCGCGGCTTCGCCGGCCGGAACCGATTGATTTCAAATACATTTCGCCAAGGACCAAAAAATAAAATGACCTGGATCAAAACAGTTTCCATGGAGGACGACGAGCGCGTGAAAGCCGCGATCGAAGCGGAACGAAAATTGTATCCGAGGGAATATGCGACTCCGGCCCCTGCCGTGAATCACGGTTTTGCGTCCAGCATCGTGGGTTCACACACGCTGCTGCCGGACGTGCTATTTCACGCCTTCAGCGCATTCGGCGCGATGATGGCGCCGGAATTGCCGCTGCAGCGCCGTCAGCACGAAATGATCGCGACCATGGTTTCGCTCACCAACCGGTGCCACTATTGAATCGAATCCCACGCAGAGTTTCTGCGTAGAGTGACGCTGGACGATTCGCTGATCGAAGCGCTGCGCCGCGATTATCGCACTGCGCCGATCACCGAACAGGAACGTGCGATGTGCGATTACGCAGTGAAACTCAGCAAAGACGCCACGCAATGCAGCCCAGCGGACCTGGACAAATTGCGCGCCGCCGGCTTCGACGACAAAGGAATTTTGCAAATCACTTTGATCGCGTCCTGGTTCAACTACATCAATCGCGTCGCCGATGCGCTGGGCGTCGGCCGCGAAAATCCCGTGGAGAAATCTTGAACAAATTATCCGCACGCGGCACTTCGCCTGTTTCGATTTTTCTTTTTTCCATTTTCTATTTTCTATTTTCATCAGTTTTTACCCCAACTGCGAACGCGCAGAGTTCCGACGCCGGCGTCACGTTTCAGGATGTCACCGCAAAAGCCGGAATTCATTTCGTTCACAACAACGGAGCATTTGGAAAGAAGTTTTTGCCAGAGACGGTTGGCCCCGGAGTGGCCTTCATCGACTACGACAATGACGGATGGCCGGATATTTTCCTGGTCAACGGCACGGACTGGCCGGGCCACGGGCAAAAACACACCACGCCCAAGCTCTATCACAACAATCACGACGGGACTTTCACTGACGTCACGCACAAAGCTGGCCTCGACGTTGAAATGTACGGCATCGGCGTGGCGGTGGGCGACTACGACAACGACGGCTACGACGATCTTTTCGTCACCGCGTATGGCCAGAGCCATCTGTTCCACAACAACGGCAACGGCACGTTTACCGACGTGACGCAGAAAGCTGGGCTCGGCGGCGTGAAGGAATTCAGCACCAGCGCTGCCTGGGTTGACTACGACAAGGACGGCAAACTCGATCTGGTCGTTGGGAATTACGTGCAGTGGACGCCGGAGACCGATCTGTATTGCACGATGGACGGCAAGAGCAAATCGTATTGCACACCGGAATCGTACCAGGGCACTTCTGTGCGGCTGTGGCACAACAACGGCAACGGCACTTTTACGGATGTGACGCAGAAAGCCGGACTCGGCGAACCGACTTCCAAAACGCTGGGAGTTGCAGTGCTCGACTATGACAACGATGGCTGGCCAGATCTGCTTTTTTCCAACGACACGCAGCCGAACAAGCTGTACCACAACAATGCCAATGGAACTTTTACGGAAAAGGCGGTGGTGGCGGGCGTGGCGTTCAGCGAAGACGGCGTGGCGCGCGCGGGAATGGGCGTGGACACTGGCGATTACGACCGCAGCGGAAATACCAGTCTGCTGATCACGAATTTTTCCAACCAGATGCTTTCGCTATATCACAACGAAGGCAAAGGATTATTCGTTGATGAGGCGCCGCGCAGCGAAGTGGGGCGCGCTTCCCTGCTCACGCTTGGGTTTGGATGTTTCTTCTTCGATTACGATCTCGACGGCTGGCCGGATATTTTGGTGGTGAACGGTCATATCGATCCGGACATTCAAAAAGTGCAAGTGAATGTGAAGTTCGCTGAGCCGCCACATCTTTTCCGGAATTTGGGAAAAGGAAAATTTGCGGAGGTGACGAAATCGGCGGGACCCGAATTTGCCGCTGCGCGAGTGGGAAGATCGGCTGCCTACGCAGACGTTTTCAACGATGGGCGCCTCGATGTGCTTCTCTCTACGAATGGCGGCGCGACGCATCTGTTCCGGAACGTTGCCACGGGCGCGTCGAAAGAAAAACCAAATCACAGTGTGCGATTCAAATTGATTGGAACAAAATCGAATCGCGACGGAATTGGCGTTGTGGTGCGAGTGACCGCATCGGACGGAACGCAAACACAGATGCTGAAGAGCGGATCAAGCTACCTTGCGGCGAATGAATTGGTACTGACGTTTGGCCTGGGGCAGTTGACGAAGGCGGACGCGGTGGAGATTCGCTGGCCGAGCGGTCAAGTGGATAGGCTGTCGAACGTGAACACCGGGCAGGCGCTCGTCGTGACCGAGGGCAAGGGCGTGACGAACACCAGGAGCTATGAGACGAAATGAAGTAATGAGATAACGAATAGCCGCATGAATGGCAGGATCGCTTCGTGAAACCAGACTTCGCGCAGTATGGATTCGCGTATCAAGAAAATCTGATCATGGCTTGCATCGGCGGATCGCAAGCTCATGGTGCGAAGGTCGGCTCCACGGACGATACCGACTGGTACGGGTTGTACATTCCCCCGCCTGACAAAGTTCTTGGGCTTGAGCGCGAAGAGCATTTCGTTTTCACGACGGGAGGCAAACTCGGGGGTAACAGGCCCACGGATGTCGACGTTTGCCTTTACACGTTGATGAAGTGGGCAGGCCTGGCCGCCAAGGGCAATCCCTCGGCTTTGCATTTTTTGTTCGCGCCGCTGGAGTTCACGACGGAAACGTGGGAGCAAGTCGCCGCCCGCCCTGAACTATTCCTCGCAAAGAGTCATGTAAAGCCGTTCCTCGGGTTTGCGGACGACCAGATGAAACGGTTGCTCGGCCAGAAAGGCCAGAAAAACATTCACCGTGCAGAGCTCGAAGAAGTGCACGGCTATGACACCAAGTATGCGATGCATGTGATCCGGCTGTATGGAGAAGCGAAAGAGTTGATGGAAAAGGGACGTATCACGCTGCCCCGACCAAACAAAGAGGAGCTGATTGAAATTCGAAAAGGCAAATACTCCTTGGCCGAAATTCGAGAGCTTGGAGAGCAACTCGAATCAGAGGCTCTCGCTGCTCAGGAGACGTCGCTACTTCCCGATGGAGTGGATCGCAGGGAAATTAGCAAGCTGCTGGCGGAGATTCATTTGCAGTTCTGGAGCAATGCGCCTGCGGCGATGTCAGAATGAATGGGGTTTTGGCGCCACGTAAGAACGCACCTGAAGGTGCGCCTCTATAATCCACACTTTCTCTCGTGAAGCGCCGATCCTGGCCGACACTGAGAGATCAGGATGCGAAAAATGCTCCGCATCTAAAATGCGAACGGCGAAATGACGAGGTTCACGCGGCTAACGTAGCGTGAGACGCCGGAAGAATGCATTTGGTTGCATGTTCATTCTAAATAAATGGAATTTTTATTTATTTCTAAACATGGCGGTTTTTGTTTCTACGTTTTCTAGTAGGCATTTCATGCCTCTTTTCCGCGAATTCATAACCACGACAAGATACAAACAAAACTGTGACATTTACGACGAGTAATATAATTTACGCCTGGAAGATTACTTATCGGCGAATCAATTGAAAATGGACAAGATAAAGTTCTCAGACGGCAACTTTGCCAACTTTGCCTGCCGAATGCGATTTTGGCCGCTGGCTTGCATGGATAGCCGCGCACGTTGGGGTGGCGCGCGACGAAATAAAATCTGACTAAAGCAAAAATCGAAAACAACAAGGCTCTCGGGTCCAAAGGAGAAGTGACAAATGAAGTATTTCCTCGGGTTGAAAAAACCTGGGCTGGCTGTGGTGTGCCTGGCGCTATTGACAGCACTTGGGGCATTTTCAGCATCGGCTCAGACAAGTAATGGAACGATTGTTGGAACAGTTCTGGATAAATCAGGTTCAGCGGTTCCGAAGGCAAAAGTCACGGGAAGCAGCAGCGATCTTGGAGTGGTGCGCGAGTTTACGACCGACTCGACGGGCTCGTACCGGCTGGAGAATTTGCCGCCGGGCAACTATGCAGTGACAGTGGAAGCGGACGGTTTCTCCAAATTTCAAGTGACCAAAGTCTCGGTAAAGGGCTCGCTGGAAGTCACAGTGAACGCACACCTGGAAATCGGCAGTCTGGCGAATGTGGTAACTGTGGAAGCGGGAGCGGGGCAGGAATTACATACGGAAACGGCAGAACTGGGCGGGGAGATTTCGAATGCAGAACTCACCAGCCTTCCCATCAACAGCTTGAATCCGGTAGCGCTGGTACTGACTCAGGCCGGCGTACAGGATGGAAACGGGTTTTCCTTCAGCAATGGCGTGGGCTTTTCCGTGAATGGAACGAGACCCAGGGCCAACAATTTTCTGGTGGACGGGCAGGACAACAATGACAATTCGATCAACGGGCAGGCGTTTCAAACCACCAACCTGGGTGCAATCCAAGAAGTAACGATTTTGACGAACTCCTACAGCGCAGAGTTTGGCAGAGGAGGAGGTTCGGTAACCAACGAGATCACCAAGGGTGGAACGAATAAATTCCACGGGGACGCGTGGGAGTTGAACCGCAACAATTCGTTTGCGGCGATTTCGCCGCAAGCCGCACTGGGCGGGCAGACGGTGATTCCGCGGGACAATGAAAACACCTTTGGATTCGATTTTGGCGGGCCGGTGAAGCACGACAAGCTTTTCTTCTTCGGCAGCGCGCAGTGGGACCGTGATTACTCGACCGCAGCGGCCACCGCCCAGCCCATCACCATTCCTACGGCGGCAGGAATCGCGACGCTACAGGGACTGCTGCCCAATCCAAATGTGCAGTTGCTCTTGGATTCGCTTGGCGGATTGGTGGCTCCGCTTTCAAATGGAAAACCACTTGCTTTGGGCCCGAATAGCAGCGGAGTGGACCGGGGATCGGTTGATGTCGGCGATTTCATTCGCAGCCAGGGCGACGTGACCAGCCTGACGCGCGAATACGAAATCCGCGTGGATTATAATCCGACACAGTCAGACAGCCTACGCGCAAGCTACCGCAGGAGCGACTCGTCTCTGACGCCTGACTTTTTCAATTTCCCTACAAACCTTGTGCCATTTGACACGCAGCAGGGAGGCCCGGCGCAGGCATTTACTGGGGAATGGAACCACACTTTTTCCCCGAAAGTGTTGAACGAACTGCGTTTTTCCTATTCGAACATCAGTTTCACCTTCGGACCTACGGCGGCCAGTTTGGCCGGACCGCTGGCGAACACCCCTGGAATCACGTTTGAGGATTCTCCGCTGCCTAATCTTGGTATTCCAGAGGGCATTCCGCAGTTTCGCGGCCACAAGTCCTATCAATTTCAGGACGCGGTAAACGTCAGCGTGGGGCGCCATTCGTTCAAGTTTGGAGCCGACGTCGACTATCTGCAGGTGGATGACGGCGTTCCGTTCAACTCGCGCGGGACCCTTACTTTCTTCAACAGCACAGCCGACAGCACCACGGGAACCCCGGCGTTTACCGACCTGGGAAATTTCATCGACAACTTTACCGGCCCAACCGGAACGGTTGCGATCAATTTTGGCAATCAAGAAGTGCAGCCTTTCGTCGGAATTTATGCCCCGTATGTTCAGGATACGTGGCGCGTGACTTCAAACTTCACGGTGAATCTGGGGCTCCGATATGAATATTGGGGAACTGTGGGCAACATTCTGCCGTTTCCATCACTGAACACCCAGCAATTTGGCCGCGACCTGGCCGGAGCGGTATTTCCAAACTACCTCTCGACGAAACAGCAAGGCGACAAGAACAACTTTGCGCCGCGCATTGGCCTGGCATACACACCCAAATTCTGGAACCGAATCTTTGGAAATGGGAAAACAGTGATCCGCGCCGGATATGGGATCTTTTACGACGGTATTTTCACAAACATCCTTGATAACACGGCAAGTTCTGTCCCCAACGTAACGGGCGGAACGTTTGTTGCGACGTCGGCGAATTCTGGCGCAAGAGGGCTTCCTAATGCAACGGGCTTGCTTGCTTCTCTGACTCCCACGCCTACACCGACGGCGACCTTGGACACCATTGCGACCCATATATTGAATCCGCTCACGCATCAGTGGAACCTGAACATCGAGCGGGAACTTCCGGGCGGCTTTGTATTGACGACGGCATACGTGGGAACGCGTGGCGAACATTTGTTCGCCAATCAGTCGTTCAACTTCGTCGACGGCAATACCGGGTTGCGGCTGAATCCTGCGTTTGGCGAAGCCGTCGTCCGTGACAACGCTGGAGATTCGTTCTATCACTCCGGTCAGGTGACATTGGATCGCAAATTCAAGCAAGGTTTGCTGTTCCGCGCGGCTTACACCTACTCGAAGCTGATTGACGACGCATCCGAGGTCTTCACGACCACCGGACTCAGTTCGTTTTCGCAGAACCTGCTCGATCAGAAGGCCGATTACGGATTGTCGGCGTATGATAGGCGGCACCGCCTGGTGATGACCTACATTTGGGATGTGCCGTCCTTCCACGGCGGAGACCATTTGGCGACGAAGATATTAAGCCAGGTGACTCGCGGGTGGCAGTGGGCGGGGACTGCAACCTTCCAGACCGGCGCACCGGAAACCATCAGCGATGGATTTGACTTGAACGGCGATGGGCACGCACAAGACCGGCCAAATCTGGGCAATCCAAGTGCGCCTTTCACATCCGTTGGAATCGATGGCACACAGCTTGGGCTGACGGCGACGCCGGGAACATTCTTTACTGTGACGCAAGGTTGCCTGGCCAAACCGTCTACCTGCGTTGAACAACCGACGTCCAATTACCGCTTCCTGATCCAAGCGAGCGGATTTGGAAATGTGGGACGCAACACGTTCATTGGGCCTGGACAGGTTTACTATGACACCAGCGTACAGCGCTCGTTCCGCTTCCTCGAACACCAAGCTCTTACGTTCCGCACTGAATTTTTCAATGCGTTCAATCATCCAAACCTGTTTACCGACGGTGGCGTCAACAGCTTCAACCTGTTGAATTCGAACTTCGGGAACATCGCGTCGACTATTGGAAGTATCAATGGAGAACGACAGATCAAGTTCTGGCTGAAGTACTCGTTCTAGATTCGGTCACTAGCCAGACTTGCAGATCAGGAAAAATGGGAGGCGCGCGTTGCGCCTCCCATTTTTTACGAGCGTGCTGTTGTTTTCTTGGGGCGGCCGCCGAGCCGGCCGTTGGCGCGGGACGCTTCTCGCTTGGCGGAGCTTCTAGATTTTCCACCGGCATAACCCAAGCGTGCGGCCACCCAGGAAGCAGAGCCCCGAAAGCCTTCCAGGATGGCCGGTAGATAGAGGTCGGCGTCGAGCTTGGGAAAGTGGATGCCGAAGCCAGAGGGGCTGATCTTAATTTCGCTGAGTTGGGACGGTGTGGCGTGTTGAAGGCCTTGGGCGGCGTTCGGCGAAAAACTTAAATCCAGATGGGAACTGAGATGGATGACGATGCGGCGATTCTTGCGGTCGTAACGGGCAGAGGTTGCCCGGGGAACTGACGCTTGGCGATTTTTGGCCCACTGGTTTGCGAGATCGAAGTCATTATGCGATGTCATGTAAGTTCTCCCATGCCCGGCAAAGCTCACGCAGGCATTCGGATAATTCGACTTCGACACGAGCAATCTGCCGCCTTGAAAACCGGAAATTCTCGCGAAGTTCCGGAGGCCCAGCCGGACAGTTCAGATCGAAGACTGCCTCGCGGTCTGGCCCGATTAGTGGACGTGGGCAGGCCGGTGGTCGTTCAGATAAATCACCACGCGCAAGCCGCTGAATCGGAGAAGTGTCAGCACAATGGCGTTCTAACACATACCCTAAGCGTTTGGGTTATTGGCCTCAATTGGTGAGCGCAGGCGGACGCAACCGTCAGACTTTGAGAGCGCTGAGGTAAGGGACGCTGGCTTTCATTAGATCGAGGTTCATTTCGACGAAGTAGTTTTTGATGCCGGCGGTTTTCGCCGCGGAGAAGATTTTCTTCCAATCGAGAGAGTCCTGGCCTACGGGCGCCATTTTTTTGGTCTGCGTGGACCAGCCTTGTGCGTGCATGGAGAGGAAGCGGCCGGGATATTTTGTGAAATACTCGGCGGCATCGTAACCGCGGCTGATATTGGCAACCTGGAACTGGAATTTGACCAGCTTGGGATCGAGCAGGCTGAGCAATAGGTCGTAAGTGCGCTGGCCACCGACCGTGGAGAGTTCAAAGTCTTCGGTGTGAAGACCCTGTTGAATGCCGGCCTGGGCTGCGTTTGCCGCCATTTTGTTGTATTCGTCGGCGGCGCGTTTGACGTCGTCCCTGGTGGGACTTTTTGGCCCGTCGAGAGTGGGTACGAGCATTTGTGTCAAGCCGACGTCTTTGGCCCAGGCGATCCGGTCTTGCTGATTAGCCCTGAGTTCCTCGATCTGGAAATGGGAACTGATGCAAGTGACGCCTACATCGCCCAGGATTTTGCGAAGCTCGGCGCCCTTATATTTGGCAAGGCCGCCGAAGCCTTCATCGGCATAACCGACCGGCGAGCAGAGCTCAATGGATTGAAAACCGGCAGCAGCGAGTTGTTTGATGGTGCCGGAAAAATCCTTGGCGATCATTTCCCTGACCGGCCAGGTCTGGCAGCCGATGGGCATGTCGAGCGGATTGGCGCGTAGGTTCAATGCGCCTACGCTGGCAAGAACACCGGCAGTCGCCGCGTGCGCGGCACCATTCTTAAGAAATGCTCGCCTCGAAATCGCAGACATGTGCGCCTCCGTTTTCTTGTTAGTCCTCATAACGTGCTGACCATCTGCAACAATCGCTCGCTTCGCTCGGGATGACAGCGGTAGACCTTTTTCAGCAGGCGGTTAGAGCTCCCAATGAGCGCGGCGCTCCGGCCGAATGTAATGATCGGCTTTTGCCGAGTTGGCCACTTTTATGTCTGCGCGGTTCCACTCGATACGTTGTCCCAGTTGCGCGGCGATGTTGCCAAGCAGAAGAGTCTCAGTGACCATCCCGGAAAATTCGAAGTTACCGCCGGGCTTGGTTTTGCCGCCTTTTGCGGCGTCCAGCCATTCGCGATCGTTGCCTGGAGACCGGGGCAATGTTTTTGGCGGCTGTTTGTAGCTTTGCATTTTCGATTCGGGGATGAGCCTGGGACTGCCGCCATTGAAGGCGCAAAGAATTTTGCCGCGATCACCGATGAACAGAAGCCCTTCGTCAGCTTCTTCGTCGTCCCCTTTTAGCGGAACATTTTCCGGCAGCTCTGCGGGGCGCGGCGGGAGCAGGCCACCGTCATACCAACTGAATTTTACGGGTGGCATTTCGCCGCGCGCGGGAAAGTTGTAATGGATGATGGAAGCGAGCGGATACGTTTCGTCGAAGCGATCGGTGGAGCTGGCTTCGACGCTCGAAGGCGCTTCCAGCTTCAACACACGGAAAATTGTGTCGAAGCTGTACGAGCCCATGTCGCCCAACGCGCCGCAGCCAAAATCGCTCCAGCCGCGCCACACAAACGGCACGTAAGCGCGGTTGAAAGGACGTTCGGGCGCGGGGCCTAGCCAGAGATCCCAATCCAAGCCATCGGGCACGGGTTCCGTTTCTTTGGGACGGTCGAGGCCTTGCGGCCAGAAGGGGCGGCTCGACCAGTTGATGACTTCGCGCACCGGGCCGATCGCACCATCCCAAATCCATTCGCAGAGCAAGCGGGTGGATTCGGAGGCTTGGTTGGCAACAGCGATTTGAGTTGCGACGCCGGTTTGTTTGGCAATTTCAGCCAGGCGGCGAGCTTCGTAAATGGTGTGGGTCAACGGCTTCTGGCAGAAGACGTGTTTGCCTTTTTTCATCGCGGCAGCAGAGACGGCTGCGTGGAGATTGTCGGTGGTGCAGACAATGACGGCGTCGAGATCTTTTTGTTTTTCGAGCAACTCCCGAAAGTCGCTGTACGCAGCGCAGCCTTTATAGTTGCCGGAGCGCTGCTGCGTTCCGTAATACGCATTCACAATTTTCTGGCACGGTTCGCGGCCAGAAACTCCGGCGGGCGCGCGCATGGAGTGAGTGAGCTGGATGGAAGTATCTGGGCTCAGCCAGTCCCATCCGCTGCTGACGCCGAGTAATTTGTGCATGGAATTGGCGAATTCGTGCGTATCCCACTGCGGGTGATTGGCGCCGATCCTGTTTGGGTCGCAGACGGCTACACCTTGCACGTCGGGTTGCTGCAAAAATTCCCGCATGACGCGTTGACCTTGCGAGCCTACGCCGATAAAAGCGACGTTGAGCTTGTCACTAGGAGCGACGTAGTTGATGCCGCCGAGTACGCGACGAGGGACGATGGTGAGGCCGGCTGCGGCGGCGGTTTGCGCAAGGAATTTGCGGCGGGAAAGTGCGTTGCGCGCTTGAAGATGGTTTTTCATGAGCCCTCCCTAAACCGCGGCTTACCTGGCGTGCGGGTTCGGTAGCGATAACCCGGATACTTTAAACGAAGTTGGGGTTGGTGGCGCGGGAAATTTAATTCGATTTAAGAAAGGAGAATGATTGTCTCGGGTAAGGCCGACGGCGTGGTGGCACCCGCCGAAATAGAGTGTGCTAAATGGATTTTTTGCTTTTCGACCGAAATAACTGCATGAAACCGAGATAGGTAAGAACCATGGCAGAAAAGAGCCGAACCCACTCGCGCCACAGGGTCGTCAGGTGCGACACAAACTCTTCCCAAAGCGTTGTGGCTATATCGTGCGGTCCTGACGTCTCTGCCCACGTGCCTCCCAGCAACAGTGCCACAAAAACGAACGGTAGGAGAACTCGAATTCGAATCTGCAACCGAGCCGACAGGATGCCTATGAGCGCGGCTACAAGAATTGCCACAAGGCGCCATTCATTCACCGAGAGATGTTGCAAGATCGGATAATTAAGCCAGTTTCGATAAAGGAACGCCGTTAGTAGGGCAAGGACACCGGCAGAGACAAGATCGTAGGTAAGTGGCTTTTGCATACGAGATTAGACACCGCGTGGCACTCTGAGTTTCCAACGCGAGGAAGACGAGCACGGCATGCCGTGCTCGTCTTGAAACCGCGTTACAACCTGCAGATGAGGAGTTCGCGTTCGTAGACCATTTCTTTTGGCAAGTGGTCGTGGAGTTCGATGAAGAGCTCTTCGTGGTCGATGACTTCATGGCGCCATGCTTTGTTGTCGAAGTGCTGCAGGGCGTTGAATTTTTCTTCGGGAAAATCGAGGCCCTTCCATTCCATGTCTTCGTAGTCAGGCATCCAGCCGATGGGGGTTTCGCGGCCCTGGGCGCGGACGCGGGCACGATCGACGATCCATTTGAGAACGCGCATGTTTTCGCTGTAGCCGGGCCAAATGAATTTGCCGTCGGCGTCTTTGCGAAACCAGTTCACGTGGAAGATGCGCGGGGTGACGCTAAGCGAGCGCTGCATCGTGATCCAGTGACGGAAATAATCGCCCATGTGGTAGCCGCAGAAAGGCAACATGGCCATTGGATCGCGGCGCACTTTGCCTACGGTGCCTGCAGCGGCGGCAGTCATTTCCGAACCCATGGTCGCGCCGATATAAACGCCAGAGCTCCAGTTGAACGCTTGATAGACGAGGGGCATGGTGGTGGCGCGGCGACCACCGAAGATGAAAGCATGTAGCGGAACGCCATTGGGAGACTCCCAGGCGGGATCGATCGTGGGACATTGCGAGGCGGGCGCAGTGAAACGCGCGTTGGGGTGAGCGGCTTTTGCGCCGGTCTGCTTGGCGATTTCGGGAGTCCAGCGATTGCCTTGCCAGTCGATCAGCTCGGCAGGCGGCTCGTCGGTCATACCTTCCCACCAGACGCCGCCTTCAGGAGTTAGTGCGGTATTGGTGAAGATGGTGTTTTTGGAAAGCGTGGCCATGGCGTTGGGATTGGTTTTTGCCGACGTGCCGGGAGCAACGCCGAAAAAACCGGCCTCGGGGTTCATGGCGCGAAGGGCGCCGCTTTCGTCGGGGCGAATCCAGGCAATGTCATCGCCGACGGTCCAAACTTTCCAGCCTTCGAAGCCTTTGGGCGGAATGAGCATGGCGAAGTTGGTTTTGCCGCAGGCGCTGGGGAAGGCGGCAGCGACGTAAGTTTTTTCGCCCTTGGGATCTTCGACGCCGAGGATGAGCATGTGCTCGGCCATCCAGCCTTCATCACGGGCGATGTTCGAAGCGATGCGCAGCGCAAAACATTTCTTGCCGAGCAGCGCATTGCCGCCATACCCCGAGCCGTAAGACCAGATTTCGCGCGACTCCGGAAAATGGACGATGTATTTTTCCTTATTGCAGGGCCACGGCACATCCTTTTGGCCCGGAGCAAGAGGAACCCCGACGGAGTGCATGCAGGGCACAACGCGGGCGCCTTTATCGATTTCATCGAACACACGCTGGCCGATACGGGCCATGATGCGCATGTTGACGACTACGTAGGGCGAATCGGTAAGCTGCACGCCGATTTTCGCCATGGGCGAGCCGATCGGGCCCATGCTGAAGGGGAGCACGTACATGGTGCGTCCGCGCATGGCGCCGTTGAAAAGGCCCTTGAGCTTGCGGCGCATGTCGTAAGGATTTTCCCAATTGTTGGTCGGGCCGGCGGTGTCTTTGGAGTAAGAGCAGATGAAAGTTCGGTCCTCGACACGGGCCACGTCGTTGGGATCGGAGCGGGCATAAAAGCAGCCAGGCCAGAGCTTTTCGTTAAGCTTGATAAGAGTGCCGCTGGCGACCATTTCGCGGCAGAGCTGGTCGTTTTCCTCTTGCGAGCCATCTACCCAATGGATGCGGGCGGGGCGGGTGAGTTCGGCCATTTTCTCGACCCAGCGAAGGAGATGATCGTTCTTGCTTAAAGGAGAAGCCAAATTGCGGGAACTTACGGTGCGGGAACTCATGCAGGCACTTTCCTCCCAAGGATACAAAGCGAATCGCTGTGCGGTGGATTCGCAGAGCTGTCAGATGGTAGCGATACCGGGATTCGAACCCGGATTTTTGCCTTGAGAGGGCAATGTCCTAACCCTTAGACGATATCGCCAGAGAGACGAGACAGCATGTAGCAGAGCGAGGCAGCATCTACCCAGAGCTGACAAGCTCGACAAAAGATATTATAACGCTTGAGTCGACGGTTTGTCGCGGCGGGGCGGTCAACTGGCAAGTTTGTCGATTTTGTATTCGATATCTTCGACGTCTTTACTTACGGGAAGTGCGCTAAAAAACTTGTGACGGCAGGGGATGCAGCGGAAGGCCGGAACTCCGAGCAGACGCCAGAACGGAGCGGTCAAGCCCTCGGGAAGATCAGCGGAGATGCGCTTGAGTTGAATGTTGCCGCAGATGGCGCAGTGCGCGGCGAGCAAATGGGCCAAAGGAGTGGGGCGAGAACGGAAACGTTTGGAGCATCGCGAACAACGCCAAGGCACGCTGCCAAAGACACCGGCGAAATAGTCTGGAATAGTTCGTCTGCGCGACCTGCGGCATTCGGCAGAATTGCAAACAGGGCAAACCATTGAGGGTCTAACGTCACCTGGACTGGAATAAGCTTGCGTAATGCTATGGGAAATTACAGCGGCAAGCAAGGCAGAATTTGCGCTGACGCGCGAAATATTCACGGTGTGCGCTAAGATAGTTTGCAGGAGAAATCATGGCTGATTACACGGAGGAGCACGCCCGGGCCGGAATAAAGGAAAGGCTGCCGAAGTTGGATACCTGGGCAAACCAATATCCCGGATATGTAATTACTACGCGGTACCCCGAGTACACATCGGTATGCCCCAAAACCGGGCTGCCGGACTTCGGCACTTTGACGATCGAATATATGCCGCGAAAATCGTGTGTCGAGCTGAAGGCGTTGAAAATGTACCTCCTAGCGTACCGGACCCTGGGAATTTTTTATGAAAATGCAGTGAACAAGATTCTGGAAGACATCGTGGAAGCGATTCAGCCGGAATGGTGCGTGATTCGGGGAGAGTTTACCCCAAGGGGAGGACTGAATACGACGGTGGAGGCGCGGTGGCCGCGGCCAAAAGACACTACCAGCAAGCAAAGAAGCAGGTAGGTTGCAAAGAGCAAAAGGGCGTTCGCGATTGGGGACGGCGCGACAGGCGCGTATGGACAGAAGAAACGGCAAGAGACATAATTATTAACGTCTCGCATTGCAGAGTTGAAGAGCTTAACCGGGTCCCCCCGTTCTGGCCGGGCGATCCTGACCATGGACCGTTTTGCTTTTAATTCAGGGTTTGTAATGCAAATCCTGAACTTGTTAATTCCGGGTTTGCGCGTGCAACCCTGGACTTGTTTGGCTCAGGGTTTGTAAGTACAAACCCTGAACCCTGGGGAGGGAAAAAATGAGCATTTCTCCGAACGTACCGGGTCCGCAGGACTCGTACCACTATGAAAACACGGGGACGCCGCGTTGGATCGCGGTTCTCTTCGGTGTGTTGTTTGTTGCACTCGCGGCCATGGGATTTTTTGGATACACCTCACAATCGCGGATGTCGCAGGAGTTGGCCAAAGCGGAGGACCAGAACAAAACGCTGTCCCTGCAACTGGCTCAGGCAAATTCCAGCTTGGCGGACTTGAAGGGCCACGTTGAAGTGACGGAAGAAAAAATGCACCTGACGCAATCGGAGCTGGCGCAGGCACGCAGCCGCGCGGAATCGATTCGCAAAGAGCAGCAGGCCACCGCGCAGAAATTCAACGCGCAGCTCTCAGAGGCGCAAAAAGACACCGAACAGAAGTTCGGCGTGGTAACCACGGATCTGGGCGGAGCAAAAAAAGATATCGAGACAACACGCAATGATCTGGAAGCCACCAAGGGCAAGCTGGATCGCGCGCAGGGCGACATGGGCGTGATGAGCGGCTTGATCGCGCACAATCACGACGACCTGGAAGATCTGAAGCGCAGGGGCGATCGCAACTACTACGAATTCACGGTTCCGAAGAGCAAGACCGCGCAACGGGTGGGGCCGGTGCAGGTTACGTTGAATAAAGTGGACCCCAAGAAAAACAAGTACACGATGACCGTATTTGTGGATGACCGGTCGATCGAAAAGAGGGACAAGACAGCAGGCGAGCCGGTGCAGTTCTATGTGAAAGGCGGACGCGGCTCAGCGCCTTACGAAATGGTGGTGTTCGATGTTGGAAAGAACCAGATCACTGGTTACCTTTCCACGCCGAAGGATGCGGGAACAGGCGGATCGGCAGCCACTGCAACGCCGGCTGCCGCATCGGCGCCGAAGCCGTAACTGGGTTCTGAATGAAGACTGTGTTTTGAATCAAATCGTTCACGGCGATATAAGCCAAGGACAGTAACGAATCGACGAAACGAACAGGAGCCCTGTTCTGCGTTCTGGAAACTGGACGCGGGACAGGGTTCTGACGTTTTCCAGGCTGAACTACGATGGAACTATCTGGGAAAGGCATTTCGCACAGCCGACGAGGGAGCGATTGCAATGAAGCGGGCCAAGCTCAACGCGTTTCTGACTATATTGATTCTCGCGGCGCCGTTCGCCGCTTGTGCTCAATCGAGTCTCGACCCTGGACAGCTACCGAAGTCCACGGTGTTTTATCTGGCGTGGCATGGGACGCCATCGGGCGAGATACGAAAGTCCAATTCCCTGCTGGCGATGTGGGATGATCCGGATTTCGCACCCGTGCGCGCTGCGATCGCTGCGGAAATGATGCAGCGTTCCGCGGATTCGGAAAAAGCGAAAACTAGTATGACGGCGGAAACACTTGCACAGTATGCCGCGCTGCTCGACAACGAGTTGGTGTTTGGTTACCTGACAAATCCGCATCCGACTAAGACCAACGCAACAGCCAGCGGGACAGCGCACGAGGCGAAGCAAATAGCCTGGAACGGGATGTTCCTGGCTTATGACCACACAGGCAAAGAGGCGACGCTGGCAAAATTGTTATTGCAGGTCCGAACCAACGAAAAGGAGCCGCCGAAAATTTCGCCAGCGACGGTCGCGGGAATGTCGGCCATGAAGATAGAACGCAAAAACGGGACGACCTATTGGGCAGACGATGGTAAATACACCTTCAGCGCGAGCGAGCCAGCAGTATTGGAGCAAATCGCCGCGTGGACGAAACACGCGACACCAGAAGCGGCTCGGTTGTCACAGACCGCAGCGTTTCGCGAAGCCAGCGAGTTGCGAAAAGGCGGCATGGCGGAATTCTTTTTTAACTTTGCCAGCGTCCGGGACATGGATTCGGACAAGAATGTTGGCGGATTTCGGTTGCGGCCGCTCCTGCAAAGTTTGAAGCTCGAGACGGTGCACTCAATCGCAGGCCACTTCGCGCTGGAGGGCGCGCGAACCCGGGTGCAAAGCGCAATTTTAGGCGACACTGGCGCCGGATCGCTTTTTGACATTTGGGATGAAGGCAGCGTGTCCCCTTCGTCGTGGCAATTCATCACCGCGAATACCGTGTCGTATCAGGAATGGCGCGTGAATTTGGCGGGTATCTACGGACTGATTAAGCGCGCAATGCAGTCCACGGCAGGCGCCGGCCAGCCCAACCCTATGGATTTCGTGGAGACAGGAATTTCAAACCGGATGGGTATGTCACTGCCCACCGCGATCGGATTGTTCAGCGGCGAATTCGCGTCGCTACAATCGAGCGTTGAACTCGATTCAGCCAAGCAAGTCTCCGTGGTGGCGATACGGGAGAAAATCGGGACGCTGAAATTGCTGCATGCCGGGCTGGCTGAGCGAGTGGCCGGGGAACGTTCGGAAGGCGATACAACTTTTCTTAAGATTTCGGAAGGTGGAATGGCGAGCGCCGCCGGAACGGCCTCCTGGAAATATTATCATCTTGGCGTGACGCCCGATGTCATCGCCGGCTCGGCACGCGCCGAGTCGGTTCGCGAGACGCTTGCGGCGGGCAAAGGCGCGAGCACCGAAAACAGGCTGGTTCCGCTAGCCTGGCAACAGGCGCGCACGCAATTTCCCAAGACCGTCAATGGGTTGGGATTCTTCGATTTTCAAAAAATTGATTGGGCTACTGCGAAGGAGCGCTGGATCGCGGAATCCCGCAAGAAGCCGACGTCGGGAGAAACGCAACAAGCGGCGGCAGATGCCTTCGCAAATGCGTTGAAGAGTTTGGATCCGCGAGTTTTTCCGCGCCATCTGCATCTGGCGGCCAACGCATCGTGGAAGGACGCGCAGGGCGTGCATTTCGATGGCTGGATTGAATAGCGCGGTCGTGGGGAAAAACTGCCTTAGTGATATTCCTTTAGGGTTTTGGCCATTTCGGAGAGGCGTTCGTCCAGCCGGGCAAAGGCGGTTCCGGATGGGAATGTTCCGTCGCCGTTGCGATCGCCCGCCGGAACACCGGTCAACAACTCGATTCCCTGCTCGATTCTGGCCACCGGCCACACGTGAAATTTCTTGGCGGCGACGGCGTCCAGCAAATCTTCGCGCAACATTAGATCTTCGACATTCGCCGCGGGAATAATCACTCCCTGCGTTCCGGTAAGGCCTTTGATGCGGCAGACATCGTAGAATCCTTCGATTTTTTCGTTCACGCCACCAATGGCCTGCACATCGCCTTGCTGATTCATGGAACCGGTGACGGCAACGTCCTGGCGCAAGGGCAATCCTGATAAAGCCGAGACCAGCGCATACACTTCGGTCGAGCTTGCGCTATCGCCGTCAACTCCCGAATAGGATTGTTCGAAGCAGATGCTGGCGGCAAGCGAAAGAGGTTTATTTTGCGCGAAATGGCCGCGCAAGAACCCGGAAATAATATGCACGCCTTTGTCGTGAAAGCGTCCGCTCAAATTCGATTCGCGCTCGATATTGATCAGGCCGGTCTTGCCCAGCGCGGCCGTTGCCGTGATGCGCACCGGTTTCCCGAACGCATAGCCGCCAATTTCCAAAACGCTGAGGCCATTCACCTGGCCGACGCGTTGCCCTGAAACGTCCACCAGGAGCGTGCCTTCTTGAATCATTTCGCGCAGGCGCGTTTCGATCAGATTGTGGCGCTCCATTTTTGAACTGAGAGCCTTGCGCACGTGCGCCGCACGCACCACAGTTTCTTTGGCTTCGCTTGCTTCGTAGTTCGCTTCGCGCGCAAGGTCGGCAATGTCTACAAACCGCGCGGTCACTTTGTTTCTGCGGCCGGCCATGCGCACACCATATTCGAGGATGGTGGCGAAGGCGCCGCGATCGAACGGCCACAAAGTCTCCTTTTCAGAAAGAGCGCGCAGCCGGCCCGCATATTCGGCGATGACTGTGTCGTTCATAGCCATCTCTTCGTCAAACTCCACACGCACTTTAAAAATCTTGCGGAAGTCCTCTTCATACTCGTACAGCAGCTCATACATCTCGCGGTCGCCAATCAGGATCACTTTGACATTGATCTGAATGGGTTCCGGCTTGAGTGCGCTGCCGCCGAACGGATAAAACATTTCCAGTGGTTGAATTTCCAGGCGATTGTGATTCAGCGTGCGCTTCAATGCGCGCCACACTCCGGGCTCGGAAATCGTTTCCATCGAGTACATGATCAGGTAGCCGCCGTCGGCCCTGAGCAGCGAGCCGCCACGCAGATCCATGAAATCGCTGGTCCATCCGCCGCGCGCATCATAGGCGCGCTGAATAGTGCCAAAAAGATTCGCGTAAGTGGGCGTGGTCTCAAAAATGACCGGTGACTCTCCCTCGCCATCGTGCGCCAAAATGACATTCACGCCATAGCTGCGGAACGGATCGCGCTCCGGGCCCTGCGGCTTCGGCAACCCGCCGCCCTCCATGCCTTCCGCATGATCTTCGGGTTCGCCTTCGCGTTCCTTAAAAGGCTCAAGATTGTCGAGCAGATGATGGCGGACTTCTTCAAGATATTCTGAGACGCTGGTGCCGGGATATTTTTCCTTGAGCTCCTCGATCACCCCGTCAACCAGGACAGACGCGGCTTCCTGTTCGAGATAGCTGAGTTCGCTGGCCAGTTCACGCGAAAGTGTAAGCGTCTTGCGGTAAACAACAGTAAATTCCTGGCGGAACTGTTCGTATTTTCTTTCGATCTCTTCCGCTACCGGCGAATCGAGTTTACCTTCGTGGACCATTTTTGAAATGTCCTCGATGGGCACCATCTGGCCTTCCAGCACTGGGAATATTTCCGGCAGGGCCACTGCGCCAACTTGCATATGACCGAGAGCGAACTGTTCCCGCGCGATTTTGCGCGTGAAATCGTCCATCAGGTCTTTTTCGCGTGCGGTGAACCGTTCGACGATTCTTCCCTTTTGCCGCTGAAACGGCTCGCCTTCGAACACTTGCGGAATGCGCCTGCGCAGAAAGTCGATGCCGGCCTGCATGTCTTTCTTAAAGGAATTAGCCTGTCCGCGGGGAAGCGTGAGCAGGCGCGGGCGGTCGGCAATCTTAAAATTGTTGACGTAGCAGCGGTCGGGCGATTGTTTGGTACTCGGATGCAATTCGCCGATCATCCGAGCGATGGTCCCGCCACGGCTGGTGCCAGCCAGCCCGCATACAAAAACGTTATAGCCGGGCGCGGTCAGCTCGACACCCATTTTCAAGGCGCGGAGAGCGCGTTCCTGTCCGACAAATCCTTCGCGCAGATCGGCTTGCGCGGTGGTTTCGAAGGGCAAGCGCGAAGGTTCACAGCGCCAGCGCAATTTTTCCACCGGCAGCGCCACCGCTTTTTCCAGACGTTTGGTTAGCTCATTCATGTTTGGCGGTACTCTAGCACACCCCAAGGTGCGATGCCTGAGTCACTGCGCGAGATTTCTTTTTCAGGATTGCGCGGCTTCCAGCTCATCGCGATGCTGCATATATACGCGAAAAACTCCCATAGCCGCGGCAACAATTGTGGGGCCGGCCACCAGGCCGAGCAGGCCGAACACTTCGATTCCGCCAAGCACGCTGATGAATAACAACAATTCATTCAGATGGGTGCGATTGCGCAGCAGCAAAGGGCGGACGATGTTGTCGGCCACTCCAGCAACGACACCGCAAATTGCGGCGACGAGCAACCCACTGCCGATATGTCCGGTAAACGCTAGCCAAAGTGCGGCCGGCACCCATACCAGCGCGGAACCTACGACCGGTACCAGGGAAAAGAATCCAATGAGTACGCCCCAGAAAATCGCCGTGCCGATTCCGGCAAGAGTAAAGGCAAGTCCGCCAAGGGCGCCCTGAATGGAAGCGATCAGCAAGCCAACCGCGACGCTAGCGAAAATGAGTTCTCTCGATTCGCGCATCATGTCTTCCTGAATGGAAGCGTCAAACGGCAGGAAATGGCGCACCGCGCGGGCAACGTCTTCACCGTCGCGAAACATAAAAAAGAGAGCGAACAGGAGCACGAACAGGTCCAGGAAGAACGAGAAAATATTTCTTACGAGGCCACCTACCTTGGCGGCCAAGAATCCTCCTACTCTTGCGGCTCCGGTCCTGGCGGTATCGGCCAAATCCACGTCCTGCAGAGAATCCGGTAAATGCCGCTTGACCCAGTCAAGGATTTGCGTGGGAACAGCTTTGTCCGGAGATTGCAGGACGACTTGCGCTTTTGCGCCCGCGTCGATCGCTTGCCTGGCCGTGTAGAAAAGCACCAACAAGGCGGGAACAATCAAGAGCACAGTAACTCCGAGAGTGCTGAGCAAGGCAGCGGAATTGGGCTTGAACCGCTTCAGGACTTTCTGGTGCAGGGGGTAGAAAAAAATGGCGACGACCGCCGACCAGGCCAATGGCACCAAAAATGGCGCGGTGATTTCGTACACCAGGTAGCCGAGCAGCAACAAGGCACCGTACGAAAGAACTGTGGTTACCTGGTCACTGGTGGTTGCGTTTCTTTCCCGGACGGTCTTTGTCACCGTTATATAATCACCTTAGCTCTTACGAGACGCCAGGTTACGGACAGGATCGCCGCAAACTCCGCATGTCATCGAGCCCCATTCCGCTTTCACGTTATCAGTATCGCTTACTTGCTGTACTTGCTTTGGTGAACTTTGTCAACTTTGCCGACCGGCAAGTGTTTGTGCCACTGCTGCCGCTGATTCGTGCGCACCTGGGACTGTCGGATTCGCAACTGGGGTCGTTGCAAACGTGGCTGCTGGTTGTTCTGGCGTTTGCCAGTCTGCTTTTCGGATTTTTGGCGGACCGGTTGAACCGACGGGCAGTGATCGCGTTTGGCGTAATTTTCTGGAGCCTCGCTACTTTCGCCAGCGGCATGGCGGGGACGTTCGCGTTTCTGCTGCTTTCGCGCGCGCTAGTAGGCGTAGGCGAAGGCGCTTATGCACCTGCTGCGCAGTCCATGATTTCCGGTGCGTTTCCGCAAGAGCGCCGGGCGTTCGCGCAGGCCATCTTCGCTACCGGAATGCTGCTGGGCGGCGCTTGCGGGCTGGCGGTCGGCGGCATCCTGAGCGACCACTACACCTGGCAGCACATTTTTTATTTTGCGGCGTTGGCTGGCCTGCTGCCGGGAGTCGCGGTCTTATGGATCGAAGATCCGCCGCGCGGGCCGCGTACGGAAGTCGTGCCGATTTTCAAGCTACTCAGCGTGCCGGCGTTCGCGGCCATGATCGCCGCCGGCATCTGCATTACATTTTCCAGCGTGTCATTGCTTACCTGGGGCCTGGACTTTGCCAAGGATTACAAGGATTTCACGGTGCGTGAGGCGGCCGTTTACCTGGCAGCAATCGCCTTGCTTTCGTCGATTTTAGGCGTGCTAACAGGGGGATATGTCGCCGACAAGTTGCAACGCCGATTTGCTTACGGGCGATTGATCGCGATTGGGTGCGCATTACTTCTTGCCACACCCTTCCTGCTTTTTGCGATTCTTTCCGAAGAAAAATGGGCGGTATTGACCGGACTATTTGTTTCGGGGTTTTTCCTGTCCTGGTATCACGGCCCAGTCACCGCCGTAATTCACGACATGATGCCGCGCCGGGCGCACGCGACTTCGGTTGGCATCTATATGTTTTTGACGCAGCTCATCGGCGGATTCGGGCCGCAAGTGGTAGGCAAGATTTCCGATACACGCGATCTGCAGGTGGGACTGGAAATTTCAGTAGGCGTACTGGTGTGCGGCGGACTGTTGATGTTAGTAGTGATTCATTTCATTCGCCGTGATGGTCTTCGCCATCCGGAGCTGGAAAGTTTTCACGCCGAAGTGGTGCCAGAACGCTTGCCATAAGCCCGGCAGCCAGAGTTCGGCGCTACTTGATTCCGACCTGCTGGATCAGGCGCGTAACATCGTCGCCAGTCACGTCGTACAACTTTCGCTCGTCTTCTTCTTCCAGCCGCTCTTTCAAATATTCTGCCGCAATGAAGCTGGCTTCGCGGTCGGAAAGATCGCGCGATGTCTTTTCGCGGAATCTTACGAAGCCGGTATGATTCAGTCCGACCACCAGCGCCTCGCCATCCACAAAAAACTTGGTGTCGATGGTGTCGCTGTGGCGTGTGGCGATTGCGTTCCACATGTGCGAGAAGCGGCACTGATAGACCTTCCCGGTTAGCTTTGAAACGACTTCGAACGCGCCCACGAACTGGCTCATCGCTCCATTATTGGCTAGGACTGGAAATGTCGGCACGGATGCTCCTTTTGGTTCACGAAAATAATTCTGTTCTTCAATGTTCGTTCGGAAAATTGTGTGAGCTCAGGCCCTGGTCGTGGCAACCGCGGCTTCGGCTCCTGCGTAGTTGCGAATCGCGGCAGCGATTCCCGCCCCCGGCGCAATGCGCGCTCGCTGATCCGTCAGCACCTTTTCCATGGCGGACAACAGCAACAGCACATTGGCTCTCTGCGCACAGTAGCCCATCAGGCCCAAACGCCAAATCTTGCCCTTTAGCGGACCGATTCCGCCGGCGATTTCAATGTTGAATTCATCCAACAACTGGTTGCGGAATTTCACGTCATCAATTCCGGCGGGAATCATGACTGGAGTAACGGTCACCAGCCTTTCTTTGGGATTTTTTACTAGCAGCTCCAGCCCCATCGCCTCAACCCCTGCGATCAGTGCCTGCTGATTCACACGATGCCGCGTCCAGCGATTTTCCAGACCTTCTTCCATCGTCAGGCGCATCGCTTCGCGCAAAGCATAAATCAGCGAAATTGGAGGCGTGTGATGATACAGACGATCCTTACCCCAGTAATTCATCGCCGTGGTCAAATCGAAATACCAGCTTTGCACTTTTTTCTCGCGATTCTTGAACACTTCTTCGGCGCGCGGGCTAATGGTGATAGGCGACATGCCCGGCGGCGCGCTCAACGCTTTTTGCGATCCGCTGAAAACGATGTCCAACCGTTGTTTATCCACGTGCAGCGGCTCCGCCGCCAGCGACGCCACGGTGTCCACAATCAGCAACGCGCCTAGCTCGTCCGCCACCTTGCGAAACGGATCCAGCGCTGTGACCACACCCGAAGACGTTTCGCCATGTGCCAGTCCGACAATCTTGATCTTCTTCCCTGCGCCCGCCTTGCGCACGTCGTCGGCATCAACCGCGTTGCCGTAAGGCGCTTCCACCTTGATTACTTTGGCCGGAGTGCGCATCGCAATCTCGTACATGCGCTCGGAGAAGTAGCCGTTTACGCAGACGATCGCCTCATCGCCCTCTTCCAGCGTATTCAGCACCGACGCTTCAATTCCTCCCGAACCGGACGCTGAAAGCGGCATGGTCACGCGATTTTCGGTTTGAAAAACTTGCCGCATCAGGATCTGTGTCTCGTCCATGCAGGTCCTGAACCACGGATCAATGTGCCCAACCACGGGAGCGGCCAACGCCCGATACACGCGTGGATCAATCGAAGACGGTCCCGGCGTCATCATCAACCGCATCGGAGGAGTCAGTTCGCCAATCTTCTTCTCTATGCCGTCACTCATGGTGTGACCTCAAATCATCGAGAAAAATGCCCACGCGCATTGCCGGAAGGGGGTCCGCGTCGCCAGGCTAATTTTCCCGCACATCGCGTATAACCCGCAACCGCCATTTTGTCCGCTGCAAACGGCCTAGTTTCGCGGGTACGAAGCCGTATCATGGCGCCGACTAATCTACCTTACAACCCCAAGAGCAAAACGGGACCACCCATCCTGGACAGTCCCGACAATTTTCCTCAGTATTAACTGCTTACTACCCGCGAGCCACTGCAAGCACTCACGCAGCCATTTGTTGTTCTTCCGCCAGCATGTGCGCAGGCACCTTGCGCAAATCCCACACCAATCCCACCCAACTCAGCATCTTCAACAAGTAATACGTAATATCAATTTCCCACCAGAAAAATCCTTGCCTCGCCGAAGCCATGAAGTGGTGATGATTGTTGTGCCAGCCTTCGCCCAGGGTCAGAATCGCCAGCAGCCAATTATTTTTGCTGGTGTCGTTGGTATGGTAACGACGCGTGCCAAAAAGGTGCGACAGCGAATTGATAGTGAAGGTGTCGTGCCACAGAAGAACCGTACTCAAGCAGAATCCCCAGACAAACAGCGGCCATCCGCCAATTATCCACAAAACGATACCCAGCGTCGCCGTCGGCACCACATGATGTTTGTTCAACCAGCGCAGCTCCGGATACTTCGCAAAATCCGCAATGTAGTTGAGACGCGTCTCTTCATATTTGTCTGAAATGATCCAGCCGATATGCGACCACAAAAATCCAAAAAGCGTCGGCGAATGCAAATCGTCTTCCTGGTCCGAGAAACGGTGATGGTGGCGGTGATGCGCGGCCCACCACAAGACGCCCTTCTGCGAAGACGTCATGGCCATAAATGCCATGAAAAACTGAAACGAGCGGCTGGTCTTATACGAACGATGCGAAAAATAGCGGTGATAGCCGGCAGTCACGAAGAACATCCTGACCGCGACCAACGCAACGCAAGCGATCAGGTACCCCCAGCGAAATTTTACGAAGAAAACTCCCAGTGCCAGCACGTGAATCGCAACGAAGGGCAGCGCAAGAGGTACGGAAATTCGTGAGCCGTTGGGTAAAGGGACAGAGAGCGCGCGAGATACAGATGCCATCCGGCTTTTTCCTCCGTAGAGTGCTGCGCGGGCTCTCGTCATTCAGAGCGGAAGCGCAAAATCCAGCCGGATTTTCACGCGACGCAACGCAATATCAGTGTATTGAGGCGCCCAATAAGGGTCAAGCGTACTTTGGTACAGATTTTTCCAACTGCCCTTCGTCCGGTATTTACTACGTATGCGTGGGTCGAACGTGAACGAAGCAGTTCATCCCGCATCCCCCAGAGCCTTCACTACCTCGCAAAACTTTCAACTTTCGACCGTTAACTGTAAACTCTCTGCATGGCTGAACGCCCAGTTCTCGTTGGTGTTTTCCCGGAAGTAGTAGTCCTCGATCCCGGTGATCAGGTCACCTGGATCTGTGACGCCGGCAATCTGCGCATTGAATTCGATGTCAACCGGTGCCCGTTTAGCTCCAATGTCTTTCAAGCGCCCGTTGGAATGCGTCTGCAAACCGGTCCGCCCCGTCCCGGCACAAAAACCGGCTCGTATAAGTATCGGCTTTGGATTAATGAACAACTCGTCGGCCGTGGCGAGGTTTTGCTGAGGGACTAGCGCGGCGCAACGCGACGCAAAGCTCTCTATTCCACCTTAAACTTCACTTGATCGAACGAATCACACCATCTGCGCAAAGCCTGCAAAAATTCATTATTGACACCAACATCGTAAAGTCGCAGTATTTCGTTTATTAAAACGATTCAAGCACGCGAATCGTTTTTGTCCCCAGCCTCCGCATCGGCAAACGCCCTGGCCACGGATGCGGGCATTCCTCAGCCCACTTGATCGCAAAGGGGAATCCTCACATGAAATCTACCCAAGCTTTAGACCGCACATCGCAACGGTCGCGTCGTCTCTTGATTTTATTTGTCATTTTGACTGCGGCCGCTTGGCCGTCGTCCTTGCTCGCCCAGAGCAGTTTCATCCGCGTGCACCAGACCGGCTACGTTTCGGGAGCACCGAAGCGCGCTTATCTGATGACCTCTTCCGCTTCTACCGGTTCGTCGTTCAGCGTGCTGAATTCCAGCGGGTCGCCGGTCTTTTCCGCTGCACTCGGCGCAGATCAGGGCAAGTGGGGAACTTTCGCGCACGTGTACGCACTCGATTTCGATTCCGTCTCCACTGCTGGCACCTACACAATTTCAGTAAGCGGCGCGATTGCTGCGACATCTCCTGGCTTTCAAATTAACAGTGGCGCCGTCCTGTACTCTACTCCACTCACCAACTCACTTTATTTTTATGAGAACGAACGCGATGGCGCGAACTTCATCGCGACACCTCTGCGCACGGCCGCTGGGCACCTCAACGATGCGCACGCCAAAGTTTATTTTTCTCCGGCATTCAACAGGAAAGACAATGCCGGCACGCTGACTCCCACCGGCGCGGTCATTGACGCTTCCGGCGGCTGGTGGGACGCCGGCGACTACCTGAAATTCGTCGAAACGCACAGCTACACCGTGGCGCTGATGCTCGAAGGCGTTCGCGACTTTCCCAGTCAAATGGGCGCGAGCTCTTTCACCTCGAATTTCACGGCGGAAGCCAAATTCGGTCTGGATTGGCTGCAGAAAATGTGGGACGACAATTCGAAAACTCTTTACTACCAGGTAGGAATTGCCTCCGGCGGCCATGCCTACGTCGGCGACCACGACATCTGGCGTCTGCCACAAGTTGACGACACCTATCAGAATTGCGTCTCTCCCTACGAATTCATCTGCAACCGGCCAGTGCTTCTGAATACCGCGGGCGCAGCTGGTGCTTCCATCAGCCCGAATCTGGCCGGCCGGCTGGCCGCCGATCTCGCGGAGTGCTACCAGGTTTTCAAGGCCAGCAATCCGACCTATGCAAACCAATGTCTGCTTTCGGCGGAGCACATTTTCGATCTGGCGAATACCGCGTCCGGAACGTTACTCACCGTCGGCCCGTTCGATTTCTATCCGGAAACCGAATGGCGCGACGATCTGGAACTAGGCGCCACGGAACTTTATTTCGCGCTGCAGGCGGGAAATCTTCCGTCAGGTCTGCCGCATACCGACGCAATGTTTTATCTCACGGCAGCGGCCAACTGGGCCCATGCCTACATCACCGGACCGAGCGATGCAGCCGATTCGCTGAATCTTTACGACGTCACCGGCCTAGCTCACTTCGAGCTCTATCGCGCTTTTACTCTTGCTGGTAATCCTACGGGTCTCGCAGTCACACAAGCCTCGCTGCTCGCCGACTTGAAAAAGCAACTCGACAAAGCAGTCACTCAAGGCAATACCGATCCATTCGGATTCGGCTTTCCCTGGGCTACCTACGACACCACGTCGCACGGCTTTGGCCTGGTGGTGATGGCCGCGGAGTACGACAACCTGACCAGTAGCACCACCTACGCACCGTACGCCAGTCGCTGGCTGGCCAACGTTCTTGGTACCAATGCATGGGGCACTTCGCTGGTAGTAGGCGACGGCACAACTTTTCCGCTTTGCATGCAGCACCAAGTCACAAACTTGATTCCTTCGCCGCCGAATGGCCCGCCTTTTCTGAAAGGGGCGGCCGTCGAAGGACCAAACTCATCTGCAGCTAAGGGCACCCTAACCAACATGGTTGCGTGTCCACCAAACGGCGTAGATCAGTTTGCCCAATTCAATGGCAATAGCGCTGTTTATAAAGACAACGTGCAGTCGTATTCCACCGTCGAGCCCGCCATCGACCTGACTGCTACCTCGTTTTTAGCATTCTCATGGACCATCGCGGGCGCTCCTTCCGGCACGCCATAAGGCCCGCCAGGAGCTATCACAGTTCAATATTCAGCGAACGAATTTCCAAATTAGGGAGGCGATTATGCTTAGGAGAATTCTGCTGCTCTGTACTCTCGGCTTGATGACGAACTCAGCGATTCACGCCCAGACCCAAATGCAAATTTATGGAGCCTGGCACTGCTACACCGACGGCTGCGGTTGGCTCTCAGTGCCCAATATAACCACTTTCGACGCCGATAATCACTGGCTGATTGATCGTGGGAACGGTCAACCCTCAGTCAACCTCGTCATCCTGAGTTTCGTGAATCCAGTAGACTTGATGAATCTGACCACCAACTCAACCACCACAAATGGCATACCCATCGGGATGAACGCGGCCGTCGTAAATTATTTTCAAAGCAAAGGCGTGCGCGTGATGTTTTCCATCGGCGGCATCCGCTTCGTAAAAAACTGGGATAAAGCGCTATCCTCAAATCCCGCGCAGCTTGGTATTAACGCCGCCAACGCGGCCAAACAATTCAATGTCGGCATGGAGATTGACTACGAAAAGAGCAGCAATCCGAATCTGGCCGGCTTGCAACAGTTCATCTCTGCCTACCGCTCGGTGATTCCATACGACTCGACCGGCAGCAACTTTTCCGCTCGGTTGACGATCGATCTCGGCAACGACGATCTATATCTGCAATCGCTCTCCGCGTATGCCACCGCGCACTGGCTCAGTACCAGCACTCCCGTTCTGGATTACGCCAACGCCATGGTAGCGTCACAAAAAACCACCGTCTCGGCACTCGAGACCGGCTGGGCGCAGCATGTTAACGGCGTCAGCGGCGTTCCTCCGCTCGCACCCGCCAAACTGACCGGCAGCCTCTGGCTGATCGCCGGACATCCGAATTGCGCGACTTTCAGCACGTCTGATCAAAAAGCCGCTGGGAATTTTGTTGAAACGATTCCGCCCAACGGCGCCGGAACCACTAACGGCATGCTCGGTTTCATGTTCTGGGCTGCTGGTTGCCAGGGCCAAGGAACCGGCTGCACGTTCCCACCCACGACCTGTGAAGGCGGCATGGGAGTCGCCTGCACCACGTTCAATATTCCAATTCCTATGCCTCCACTTCGCACGCAATAGAACGGCAACTCATTACCTTTGCCATCTAACTTGCATCGCCGGATACTGCGCGTTAATCACAAGAAAAGCGCCCCAGCCACTGTCACTTGCGCCAGCCTGCGTAAATTCTCCTCGGGTTTTAGCTGTACAACAATTTTCCCCCTGATGTGTCGAATTTCCCAGCAAACCTCGTTTCTGCCCCCTGGGTTGTTTTGCGCAAGCTACTGAATCTAAACAGCATTCCCTTTTTCCCCGCAGGCTTGGCACTGCGGTTGCACTTCCAGTAGCGGATGTAATCGACACAGGAGGTCGGTGGAATGATTAACAAAAGGCACTTGTTTGTACGAAACGCAATAGCGGTCCTGGCGGCAACGCCTTTGTTGTGGATCGCTCCTGGCGTGAATGCACAAACCTCCTCCTCCCCCACACCTCAGGAGAGCAAGACTTCTCAAAATAGCGACATTACACGACAGGAATTAGTACGCTTCGATCTATTTCTGGACAATCACCAGGACATTGACCAGGCGCTCCGCCGCGATCCGTCGCTGGTGAACAACAGCAATTACCTGCAGGTGCATCCGGACCTGCAGACCTTTTTGCAGGATCATCCTGCCATTCGCGAAGAGATAAAAGAAAACCCCAACTACTTTATGCGACAGGAAAATCGCTATGAGCAGCGGGAGGATGCGCGGGCGCTCGCGCGGTTCGATCAGTTTCTCGATGGCCATCGCGACATTGCCGAACAGCTTCGCCGCGATCCATCTCTCGCTAACAACAAACAATACGTCGATAGCCATCCCGCGCTGCAGGCCTTCCTCCAGCAAAATACGGAAGTGCGCCAGGATCTATCGCGAAATCCTAGTGGTTACATGCAGCAGATAAATCAATACGAGACCCGCGAAAATCCAAATAGCGACCTGGCGCGGAACCGTGTTGACAACCGGCAGGACAACGATACCCGGCAAGATCGCGATATCGACCGGCGAGATGCGGACCGTCAAGATCGCGACCGTGATCGTGATATGGACCGCCGGGATGCCGATCGGCAGGATCGCGATCGCGATTTGGACCGCCGGGATAACGATCGGCGCGACGTCGACCGTCGCGACGACGATCGCCGCGCGCAATTAGCGCAATTCGATCGCTTCCTTGACACTCACCGCGAAACCGCCGAACGGCTTCGTCGCGATCCGTCGCTGGTAAGGAACCAGCAATTCCTGCAAAACCATCCAGCGCTGCAAACCTATCTGCAGCAGCATCCGGACATCCAACAGCGGCTGGACCAGAATCCCAATGCCTTCATGCGGCAGGAAAACCGCTATGACAACAACGAAGCCGAGGCTCGTAATCGTGACTTCGATCGCGATGCTCGTGGGAACAACGACACGCGCGCTCGCGATAACGATCGCCGCGACGCCGACCATCGCCGCGATAACGATAATCGACAAGCCAACGACAACCGGCAGGACGTTCGCGATCGCGATGCCGACAATCGCAACGACAATCGGCAGGACAATGACTATCGTCAGGACACTCGCAACCGCGACCGTGACCACGGCCAGGTAGTGAGCTTCGACCAGTTCCTGGATAAACATCAGGAAATCGCCGAGCAGCTTCGCCGCGACCCTTCACTGGCGAAAAACCAGCAGTTCGTGCAAACCCACCCCGCGCTGCAGGCCTATCTACAGGATCACCAGGGCGTGCGTGAGGAGCTGAACCAGAATCCTAGCGGCTTCATGCAGCAGGAAAAGGTCTATGAAAGCCGCGAGAACGGCATGGGCCGCAACGGCATGAATCGCGAACAGTACGGCTTCGGACAGTTTTTGGGCACTCACTCGAGTATGTCCGCAGAACTCTCCAAAAACCCATCGCTGCTTAAGAACCGCGAATACATGTCCAGCCATCCTGAGCTTGACTCTTATCTGAAGGCCCACCCAGATGCGCAAAGCCAGATGGCCAAGGATCCGGACGCCTTTCTGAAGGCCTCGCAGCAGTTCGGCAGCACCACGAAGACCGGAAGCACTACGAGCACAACCGGCACGACTGGCACAACTGGCACCACCGGCACGACCGGAAGCTCGACGACCAAGACCACAACGCCGCCCAGCACCAGCACAACCAATACCACCAAACCACCAAAGCAGTGAACTTTGATCATGGGGAGGTCGGAAAGCCGGCCTCCCGTTTTTACGCAGTCATGAGTGACGCGCCGGTCGAGTTGGATTTTATGAATCGAGTTGGGCCAATCTCAATGGAGGCAGTATGAACATCAAGTCTTTAGCGGTTATAGGCCTGGCCTTGCTTTCCGCCGTCCCGCTCAGCGCAGGCCCGAAAAAGAAGAAGGTTGCGCCCAGGGCCATGCTGGAAAGAATGGAATCCGTGCCATGCGGGGCGAAGCAAAGAGGTTTGTCCGGTTTGGGCACGATCTGGGCGTCAGCGGGAATTACCCACGTGAACTCCGACGAGAAATTGTGCCAGCAATATCTCCTGCGAAGCGATGAGATGGAATATCACGTCCGTCCGACGGACAGCAAACACCCAGTCGTATTGCCGGTCGGCCAGGAAGTCGAATACAAGATCAAGGGCGATAAAATGTTCGTGAAAATCCCCGACGGCGACAAGAAAACCCGAACCTATAAAGTAGTCGCCATGAACCCAACGAATCCACCTGAAACCTCTGCCCAGGAGACATCCGGCAGACCATCGTCCGAAAAACCCTAGCAAAGCGCAAGGACGGCAGACACTAAGTCTTGGTCTGAATTCTTGTCTGCCAGGAATTTTAGTTGATGTGCATCCCGGCGGAGACGGACTTCGGGTACCCCACACGTCGCTTTTCCGCGTGGCGCTTTTGACATTTGGACTGATTGGACGAGGGCGTCGGCTCCCTTACGAAGCCGCCGCGCTCGCTCCCGCGATGTGTCCATTCGGCGTCATTTGATCCACCAGATGCGGCAATATCTGCGAGAGCACTGACGCGACCTGGGTCTGGTCCATGCCTGTCTTCGCGACGATATTCTGTAACGCATCGCTATGCAGGACGTTTTGCAGCTGATCTGGCGATATCGCCAGGTTCTGTCCAGTCCCGATCCACGACGCAATCACACCGCCCAATCCCTTTTGCTGGAACATCTGCTGCAAACCGGAGATCCCGCCGACCTGCGGACTGTTGATATACTCCAACGCCGCAGCTAGCGCGCCCGCGTGCTGCGCCGATTGCGTGTTGGCGCTGCTTCCCATCCCCGCCATTCCCATCACGTCGTCCAAGAGTCCCATGGTTCCTCCTTTGCCGTTCGTTCCCAATCGTGACCCATTAAGCCTTAGCCGCCGCACGTGCGAGCAGAGTCGTCAGAAGTAGCCATTCGTAACCACTCTCGGTCTCCGCTCCTTAGCTACCCAACCTATTTCTGTTTCGCGATCACCAATCCGGCGATTTTCTTGTACGTCGCCGGAGGAAGGATCTTCTTATTCACCAGATCCGTCTTCTTCGCGTACGGACGGCCGTCCACGATCTTCTGCGCATAGGCGTCCCCGATTCCCGGCAGTGCTTTCAGTTGGTCCACGGAGGCGGAATTGATGTCCACCAGATCCTTCTGAGCTGCAGTGGATCCCGCTGCCGCGGATTTTCCCGCCGCTTGCGTAATTGGCCTCGATACCGCCAGCGAAACGCCAAGTACTGTGGCAAGGACGGCCAACAACACTGACTTCATCATTTTGTTCATAAGCATTCTCCCTGTTTGGATGTGCTTCTACTTCTCTGCTGCGCGGTATCCGGCCTTCTGGGCGTCCGCTTCCGTCATGTACTTCCCTTGTTTGGTCTTTCCATACCAGCGCGTTCCCGGCTTGTGATAAACGCCGGAATCCGTATTCACCCACACCATGCCATTGCTGTTTGCCGGAGGCGTCTGCTGCGCGCTGCTGCCTTTTGTGGACGGAGTGGTCTTACCCGTAGGAGCTGGCGCCGCTGCTGGCTTACTGGCCGGAGCGCTACTCGCTTCGGATGCTGGTGCCGACTTGCTGGCCGGCGCCGAACTTGCCGCGGGAGCTGCCGGAGAGGAAGCGGTTGCCGGCGCCCCAGCCGTCGAGTCGGCCGCCGTCGCCTTCTTGGACCTGCTCTTCCTGGTGCTAGTGGGCGCGTCCGCGCTCGCCGGCGCCGTGTTACCCGCAGGAGCAGCCGAACTGTCCGTCGCGTCAGACTTGGCGCTCTTCTTCGACCGGGACTTCTTCGTGGCGGTCGCGGAATCGCTGCCGTCCTTCGCGGTTGAGTCCGTCATGGCCGCCGAATTGTCCGCCGCATCAGCCGTAGCGCTCTTTTTCGAGCGGGACTTCTTCGTGGTCTTTGCGGTGTCGCCCGAACCGATCGAACTGTCAGTTGCATCCGTGGCAGTGCTCTTCTTCGACGTGCTCTTTTTGGTGGTGGCAGTGGACTTATCTGAATCCGTAGTGTCAGCGTCGGCGGCGGCTTTTTTCTTGGACTTTGAGGTTTTCGATTTCGTTGCGCCCGCGCCGGCTTCGTTGCCGCTTTGCGCAGTGTCCGAATCCGCTGCTTTCTTCTTGGTCTTTTTCTTGGTGCCAGTGCTGGTGTCGGTCTGGTCGGTGGAACCGGACGATCCGGCTTGCTGCGCCGCCCGCGCCGTAATGCTGCCGAAAATCAGTAGCATAGCCGCCGCAAGCGCTAACAGAGTTCCTTTGCTGGCTTTCATTTCGTTTTCTCCCTTCTCTTGCACCGGCCCTAAAGCCAAGCGCACCAACCATATCGACCTGGGTGCTCCTACGCGGCTTTCGACATGACCGGGCGGGTGTTCCTTCGTGGAATTCGGGCATCATCCCGAAGTGAGAAGCGGAAGTCAACGTTAAATGGCA
The DNA here is from genome assembly GCA_963732135.1 of uncultured Acidobacteriota bacterium. Lineage (GTDB taxonomy): Bacteria > Acidobacteriota > Terriglobia > Acidiferrales > UBA7541 > Acidiferrum. The sequence goes on along the minus strand of CAVSYC010000002.1, from coordinate 169,384 downwards.
AGCGGGTAGTGCAAGCACCGAGGCGAGACACAGGAAAGGCTTCTCAAATCGAAAAAATAAAGAGTTACCAACAGGATTTGATGAAGGTAAGAGAGATTACATCTGTTGATTGGGGCAAAGCTGGCGAAAGAGTCAGTCGCCTGCGGCCATCATTCGTGGCGCTTCCATTCCTTCGGCCAGGCCGCGGCGCATTGGACCCAGCGCGTAAGCGGGAACTTCGCGTTCCGGGATAACGGAAACGCTGGCCGCCTTTTGCGGGAACTCCTGGCGGCGATCCAGCTTCAAACCGGCTTCTTTCAGGAATTCGGCGGAAAAGCCCAGATCTTCCGCACGGTCCACGCCCCAGAACCAGAGCTTTTCTTCGTTGCGCTGCAGGAAGTCCAAGCCTTCTTCCAGCTTCTTCATGGCTCGGTCAAACGAGCTGGCCAGAAAATACACGCCCAGGTTCCAGGCGTGGCGCGGATAGCGGACTTGAATCCGCACGCAATATTTACCGCCCTGATTCCGCTCCATGCTGCAGCGGTAGTCGTTCTTGACAGTCCGAATCGTCTGGGTTCTCGAAGCCATGGCAATCACCAATCGAATGAGATGAGTAAATGAAATCCGTTAAGCAGATGAAACCGAAGCCGATGTCTCGTCTGACTGGGCTGGAATTCCCTATAGCTGGCCGCAAGGTGGGCTGTGCGGACATGCCAGAACAGACACATATAGCCTAGCGGGCGGATTTGCGGAGCGCAAGTACCTACAATGTAAAGTGTAAGTCGTTTATTTACAGTATTTTAGACTAAGTAAGCTCGCCGAAGCCCTTCAGTTTTTCGGGCATTAACTTGAGTTTACCTTCTTGCTTCAAGCGCTGTTCCAGAGCGGTGCGGAAGGATTCATAGGCCAGTCCGCGCTTGTCGTTCAGAACCTGGTCGGCCAAATCCTTCTTTTGTTTTTCGAAATCGCCGGGATTTGCTTCCGTTTTCGACTCGACGCGGTAAACCAACCAGTTCGAACCGATGTTTTGCGGTGCCGAAACGTCGCCAACCTTCATGTTGAAGGCTGCACTGAGCTGTTTTCCGCTTCCTACGCCCGCAATCGAGCCGGCGCGGGCAAAATCTTCGCTGGTTTTCGGATCCAGACTGAGGGCTTTGGCGGCCACCTCGAATTTTTCGCCGGTTTTGATCCGCTTGGCAAGTTCGTCAGCCTTTTGCCGCGCCAATTCCTGAGCTTTTTCCTGTTTCAGCGAAGTTACGATCTTGTCGCGGACTTCCTCCAGGCTTGCCTGATGACTCGAAATAACTTGTTTCAGCGAGAGCACCACATAGCCGCGATCGGTGCGAATCGGCTGGCTGACTTCCCCTTCGCGCAGCCGGAAAATTGTGTCCTTGGCCTCAGTCGAGTTTCCCAGTTCGATCAGCGGGTCAGTCGCAGCAACTGGTCTGGTTTGAGCCACTTCCAGATGAAAATCTTTCGCGAGAGCAGCCAGTGGAGTGCGGTTCGACTTGCGAACGGCAGCCGCCAACTGGTCTGCGATTTTGCTGGCTTCATCGTCGGCCTTGGTGAGCATCAAGGGCGCGCGAATCGAGTCCTTTACTTCCTCAAACGGCTTGGTGTGAGCAGTCTCTTTGGCCAAAACTTTAATGATGTGGAATCCGTACTGCGTTTTGACCAGATCCGAAACGGCGCCCGGTTGGAGGGAAAAGGCCACTTTTTCGAATTCCGGAACGGTTTGACCCTGAACAATCCAGCCCAAGTCACCGCCTTTGTCTTTGGTCCCGGGATCCTCGGAGTTTTTCTTCGCGAGATCCTCGAACTTCGCTTCCTTTTTGAGCTGTTTCAGGACGTCTTCGGCCTTTTTCTTGATTTCGTCCACTTCGGCGTCCGGTTTACCGACGGTCATGAACAGGATGTGCTCGACGTGGACGCGGTTTGGCACTTCGTACTGCTGAATATCCCGCTGGTACCTTGCTTTCAGGTCGTCGTCGGAAATCTGCACGCTTTGCCGAAGTTTGGTCAAATCCACCAAGCCGTATTCGACCACACGCTTCTCCGGAATCTGATACTGGTTCTTGCGCTTTTCGTAGGCAGCCTTGATTTCGGCTTCATCGGGAGTGATTTTGGCCTCGAGGTCCTCGGGCTTGATGAGCGCGTAATCGAGCTTGATTTTTTCGTTTTGATAGCGGAATTGTGCTTGCAGTTCCGCGGGGCTGGCGCTGATTCCATCTGTCACCAACCTGCGAAATTTCTCCTCCAGCAAAAGTTGTTTGATCTGCTCTTCAAAAACCGGTACGGCCATGCCAAAACGTTGCTGCACCTGCTGCGCATACTGATCCATGCCAACGGGATTACCGCCATTGAACGCGGTTGGCAGGTACTGCTTCACGCGATCGGCGATTTCCTCGTCGGTGACCTTCATTCCCAGGCGGGCGGCTTCATATTGAACTTCTTTGGTGTACACCAGTTGCGAAAGGATCTGTCTGGCGTAGAGGCCTTCGAGCTGCTTCGGCACCTGGTTGCGACGCTCAATTTCACTGAGTTGCTGGCGGACTTCGGCGAGCGTGACCGTTTGGTCGCTGCCAATCTTAGCCACCACGTCGCTGGACTCGGCATCCGAGTTCGGTCCCTGCGGCACCAGGTACAGCAACATGCCGAGGCCGAGCACACCAACAACAGCTCCGAGAATTATTCGGACTCCAAGCTTTCGGTTATCGAACACTCCAGGCATCCGTAGCGTCTCCCTCGACTATGGTCGAACAAAACATTATAGACGAGCGCGGTACATCTCCCAAATGATTCTCGAACGAGGTAGTGGGTCATCTCAATTTGGAAATCAAACTCAAGGCATGCTGTCTCGGCAGAAGCAGGTACGAATTTGCACCACATCAGTCGCCAACACGAGAAATGGTATAGCCAGCAGTGTTCACGGTGCACGCCTTGGCTTAAAATAACCGATAGCTGCTTATGAAAACGCCGAAAAACATCGACGTGCTATTCGTCGCCGGTTTTGGCCCGATCGTCCGCGAGCCGAGCGCAAGCCGCAAGTTCTATTCCGAGACATTGGGAGTGTCGTTCAAAGAGGATGCCGACGGCTATCTGCATACGGGCGCGCTCGATGGCGTGAAGCATTTTGCCCTGTGGCCGTTGGCGCAGGCGGCCGAGTCCTGCTTTGGCACGGATCAATGGCCTGGCAATCTTCCCATACCACAAGCGTGGATAGAATTTGACGTGGCGAATATCGAAAAAGCCACCGCGGAAATGCAGGCGCAGGGTTATAAACTGTTGGTCGCGGCACGAAAAGAACCCTGGGGTCAGGTGGTCACACGGCTGCTGGGACCGGAGGGTCTGTTGGTGGGCATAACGCATACGCCCGCGATGCGAAAGTGAAGTCTTCTCCCTCTTGTTCTCTGTGAATGACGATTTTTCCAGGATGCAACGTTGTTCCCAATTCCGATTAGCGCGGGCGATTATTTTCCAAATTCCATTCAGTGTGCGATCCGAAAGTAGTCTTGCTACAGACTGGAAGCATCAAATGGCTTTGGGAACAAGTCCTTCATTCGAATGATTTCCACTTTGCCCTTTAGATTGGCGAGGATTACCGGCACGTCGCCGCAAAATTCCCAGATGAGTTGGCGGCACGCGCCGCACGGTGGTGTGAGCGCGTCGGTGTCCGTGACCACGGCCATGGCGTCGAAGCCGCGTTCGCCTTCGCTGATGGCTTTGAAGATGGCGACGCGTTCAGCGCAGATGGTCAGGCCATAGGTGGCGTTTTCTACGTTGCAGCCGCCAAAAATTCGGCCGGATGAGGCGCGGAGCCCTGCGCCCACGCGGAAATTTGAGTAGGCGGCGTGGGCGTTTTCTCGAGATTGGGTGGCGGCGGTGATTAAGGCGTCGTAGTCGGACACACGGTTTCTCCTCAAAGTACCAAGACTGCGCGCAGACAAGATTGTCTGCGCTACTGAAGAGCCGCAGCAATGCGGGGAATTATGGCACGCAAAAGCGCGATGAACTGGTTTTTCACTTTGGCGCCGGTTTCGAAGACTTCTTCCGCGGAAAGAGTTTTGCCAGTGATTCCCGCGGCCATGTTGGTGACGCAGGAAATTCCCAGGACGCGAATACCGGAATGGCGCGCGGCGAGGACTTCCGGGACAGTGGACATGCCGACGAGGTCGGCGCCGAGCGTGCGGAAGGCGTGAATTTCCGCCGGGGTTTCGTAGTTGGGGCCAGCCAAGGCGAGATAGACACCTTCGTGAAGATTGAGAGAGATTTTTTTTCCTGCTTCGGCAACGAAGCGGCGAAATTCCGCGTCGTAGGCGCGGGTCATGTCTGGAAAGCGGGGGCCGAAACGATCGTCGTTGGGGCCGATTAGTGGATTGGCGCCTTGCAGATTGATGTGGTCGCGAAGCGCTACGAGAGCGCCTTCGGAATAGTTGAGATTGATGCCGCCTGCAGCGTTGGTCACGATGAGCGCTCTTACGCCCATGCGCTGGAAGACGCACACCGGGAATGCGACTTGCTTGGCGGAGTAACCCTCGTAGAGATGGACGCGGCCTTGCATGCCGGCGACAGCGATGCCTCCTACTTTGCCGAGGACGAGTTGCCCGGCGTGGCCGATGGCGGTGGAGCGTGGGAAGTGCGGAATTTTGGCGTAGGGGATTTTTGTTGCATTTTCGAATTCGTCGGCGAATGCGCCGAGGCCGGAGCCGAGGACCAGCGCAACTTGCGGGCGGAGTTTGGTTTTGGAGAGGATGAGTTTTGCGGCTTTTTCGGCCTGGAGGAATTCGAGGGTGGGCTTAGGGGATTTTTTTTTGCTGGACATGAACGAGATCGCATCCTCACAAGCGAAAAACACCGGGCTAAAGACCGACCATTACGAAAGCAAGAGCGTGGCCGCAAAAAACACGCGCCCGCCTCGGAAGGCGGCACCTACAAAAGCCAAAAGTCTAACGCGGCGTTAGCAAACCGACGATGGAGGCGGACATCAAGTTTGCCATGGTGCCTGCCAGCATGGCGCGGATGCCGAACTTTGCCAGATCGTTGCGGCGATTGGGAGCGAGCGCGCCGATGCCACCAATTTGGATGCCGATGGAGCTGAAATTTGCGAAACCGCACAGCGCGAAGGTGGCGATCATGAAAGACCGCGGGTCAAGCGAGCCTTTCATCGGGCCGAGTTGGCTGAAGGCGACGAATTCGTTGATGACCATGCGGGTGCCGAGCAGATTGCCAATTTTGGGCGCGTCGTGCCACGGAATGCCGATGAGCCATGCTACCGGAGCAAAGACCCAGCCGAAAATGGTCTGCAGGCTTTCCGGAAACCAGGCCATGTGCGGCCAATTGTGAATGCCGCCCATCATGGCGTTGAGCAAAGCCAGTAGCGCGATAAACGTGATTAGCATGGCGCCGACATTGAGTGCCAGTTGCAAACCATCCACAGTGCCACGCGCGATGGCACCGAGGAGGTTGGCTTCTTTTTCCATTTGCGGCATTTCGACGCGCCCAGCGGTGAGCGGCTGCTCGGTTTCGGGGACGAGCATTTTGGCCATGAGGAGAGTGCCTGGAGCGGTCATGATGACAGCGGTGAGCAAGTTTTTCGGATCGGCGCCGCCGACTTGTATGTAGCCTGCCATCATGCCGCCGGAAATGTGTGCCATGCCGCTGGTCATGACTACCATCAACTCGGATTTGGTGAGCGTGGGAATGAAAGGGCGAATGGTGAGCGGGGCTTCGGTCTGTCCCATGAAGATGCTGGCGGCGACGTTGAGAGATTCCGCACCGCTTGCGCCCATGATGCGGGTCATTAGCCAGGCGGCGGCGCGAATGATGAGTTGCATCACACCGATGTGGTAAAGCACCGCAAAAAAGGCGGCGATGAAAATAATTGTCGGCAGAACCTGAAAAGCGAAAGAAAAGCCCAGGCGCGAAAGTTCCTTGGGAAAACCGATATCCCCAAAGACGAATTCCGACCCGGCGTAAGAAAAGCTGAGGAGTTTATTCGCGCCGTTGCCAAGAAAAGAGAAAAGCCTAGTTCCTGCCGTGGAGCGCAGTACGAAAAAACCGAGCAGGAGTTGCAGGCCGAGTCCCCAGAGGACGGTTTTCAACTTGATGGCTTTGCGGTCGGTGGAGAAGGCGTAGGCCCCAGCGAGAATGACCAGCATTCCCAGGATTCCGGTAAATCTTGCCATGCACGCTCCTTAGGCCTGCGCGAAAGATTGTTTCAGGCGCAGAAAGACAAAACAGATTCCTCGCTGCAAAGACTGCGCTCGGAATGACACGTTCAAACTATTGAGTGTGGCAACAATTCGTCAAAGTCTATGCTCCGACGAGCCGCCGCACAAGTTTTTTGCGAGGAGCGGGCTGGTCGGTGAAGACAAAACTGTTTTCGACGAGGGCGGTGGCGTCGGCCAGCTTGGCGTCGGAATTGTAGTGGATGGTTACCAGCGTTTCGTTTGCAGCGACGCGGTCACCGATGCGTTTGTGAAATTCGAGGCCGACGCCGAAATCGATGGTGTCTTCTTTTTTTTCGCGGCCGCCGCCCAACATGGCGAGAGCGATGCCGAATTGCATGCAGTTGGTGGCGGCAAGGTAGCTGTTCGAAGTGCTTTTTACTTCTTGACGATTTTTGGCCTGGGGGAGCAGCGCGTAGTTATCGATTACGCGCACGTCGCCGCCTTGCAGCGCAATTCCCTGTTTGAATTTTTCCAGCGCTTCGCCGGATGCGATTAATTTTTCGGCGAGGGCGCGGCCTTCTTCGACCGACTTCGTGCGTTCGCCCAGATAAAACATCCAGGCGGACAGTTCGATGCTGAGTTCGCGGAGATCAGCTGCGCCACGGCCGCGCAGGACTTCGACGGATTCGATGACTTCATTCGAATGGCCTGCGAAACGGCCGAGTGGCTGGTCCATGTCGGTGATGAGCGCGACAGCTTTCTTGCCCATGCGGCGGGCGGTTTCGACCATCAATTCGGCGAGACGAACCGAGTCTTCTTCTTTTTGCATGAAAGCGCCGGATCCGGTTTTGACGTCAAGCACGAGTGCGTCGATTCCTTCGGCCATTTTTTTGCTCATGATCGAGGCGCAGATGAGGCCGATGTTTTCGACGGTGGATGTGGCATCGCGCAGCGCGTAGATCTTTTTGTCGGCGGGAGCGATTTCCGCGGTCTGGCCGATCAACGCCATTCCGCATTTGCTCAATACTTCGCGAAATTCTTGCAGCGAGAGCGCAGTGTTGAATCCGGGCATGGCTTCGAGCTTATCGAGCGTTCCACCAGTGTGGCCGAGTCCGCGGCCGCTGATCATCGGCACGTTGAGGCCGCCTGCGGCGACGATGGGCGCGAGGATCAGCGAAGTCTTGTCGCCGACTCCGCCCGTGGAGTGCTTGTCGACCTTTTTTGCGGCGAGTTCTGGAAAGGTGATGACTTCGCCGGAATGCAGCATCGCTTCGGTCAAGCTTGCGATTTCTGCTCCGCTTAGGCCGCGAATCCATGTGGCCATCAACCATGCCGACATCTGGTAATCGGGAATTTCCCCGCTCGTGTAGCCGGAGATCAGAAAATCGATCTCTTCGCGGGAGTGTTCTTGCGAATCGCGTTTTTTGCGGATGAGGTCGACGGCGCGCATGAATATTTGAACGGACGGGCAGCCTAACACTGGCGAATTGCAGCGTCAAACGGTGGCATCTCCGCCGCAATCCGGCTCCTTAGAACATCTTGGAGTGAGTACAAATCGCAAAGTCCAATCACGTCAGTAAGTTGTCCCAGAATTCAAGGTTTACTTCTGCGTTGTGAAGTCTTATTTCCGCGAGCGCGGAATCTCTATCCGATTGCGAAAGGGGATTGTTCTCCAAGCCGACCGGATTCTCTCTACCGCGAGCAATCCGAGTGATTGCGGAAAGCGCCTTGCGGAACCCATCGAGCGAAGCTGCAATTTGTTCGGGGTCCCAGCTCCCTTCACCGTGCATCGCCGTATACACTGGGAAGTTCGGCGCGGACTTGTCGATGAAGATCGGATCACCACATTGTTCCTCGTGGCCGATGACAATCCAGTTCTCCAGCCAGTCTCCCTGCTTGTCTCCGATCAGCGACTGCCCTTCCGGACTAACCGAGTAACCGACCTGCATCGATTGAAGCTTTTCTGGTTGGCAAATTGGGATCGCTTGGTAACCGAAAAGCAATTCGTGCGCGATGGCTCTGAGTTGAACCTCGAAGTTTTCCATATCTGGGCTTTCAGCGCGGCGGGGCATCGTCCGCTTCGTAGGAGGCCAGTTGTTCTTCCCAGGCGAGGGAGGGAGTTTGCAGAAGGCGGACGCAGCGGTTCCAGCGGAGGATGGCATCGTCGTTGCCGGCGGGGCGGATTTTTTCGGCTTCCGCGAAGGACTGCAAGGCGCGCTCCAGCAAAGGTAAAACCGCGTGCGGTAGTTGGCCGGCGCGAAGTTGGGCCTTGGCGCGGCGCTCCTGCAGAAGGCCTTTGTAGTAGTGCTGTTCGTAGCGGTCTGTGAGACGCGCGAACAATTCTTCGGCTTCCTGGCAGCGATCGGAAACGCCGCCGGTAAATTGATCGGTGATGGAAAGGCCGAGGAGGCGGATGGCTAATTGCTGATGGGGATCGACGGCGAGGATATCGCGGCAGATGGATTCGGATTCTTCGGGTTCGTTGAGGTAGCGGTAGAGTTCAACTTTGGCGAGAGCCTCGGCGATGCCTGCCTTGGAGATGGATTTGAGTTGGTAGTTCATGCCCGCCTCCGGTTACGGCGCTTTGTCCGTTATAGCGCCAGATCGCATCAACGCGAAACCACAGAAAAAGCAGATTCCTCGTGGCTGCGCTCCTCGGAATGACACATGCTCAAGCGCGCCGCCGCTCACGCGCCGCGAATCTTGCGCACCAGCATCATTACCGGGTCGTAATACTCATCCACGACGCGTTCCTTCAGTGGGATGATGGCGTTGTCGGTGATGTGAATTTCTTCGGGGCAGACTTCGGTGCAGCATTTGGTGATGTTGCACAGGCCGAGGCCTAGTTCATTCTTGAGCAGGCCAATGCGATCGACGCCATCGAGCGGATGCATTTCCAGGCACGCGGTTCGAACGAAAAAACGCGGCCCGGCAAAAGTTTCGTGTTTGGCGTGATCGCGCAGCACGTGGCAAACGTCCTGGCAGAGAAAACATTCGATACATTTGCGGAATTCCTGCACGCGATCGACATCGCGCTGGTACATTTTCCATTCAACGCCTGCGCGTGGCTGGAATGCGGGAATCTTTTTGTTGATTTTGTAATTCCATGAAACGTCGGTGACCAAATCCTTGATCAAAGGAAACGCTTTCAACGGCGAAACCGTGATCGGTTGATCGAGCGGCAGAGAATCCAGACGCGTTTTGCAAGTTAAACGCGGGCGGCCGTTTACTTCGGCAGAGCAGGAGCCGCACTTCCCTGCTTTGCAATTCCAGCGAACAGCCAAATCCGGCGATTGATGATTTTGTATCGAGTGCAGTGCGTCGAGGACGACCATGCCTGGAGCAACCGGCACCTGGTAGTCCACCGGCTTGCCGCCGTCCGAGCCGCCGCGAAACACACGCAGAACCGCTTCGTCCATTGTGCTGTCTTCCAACGCCGCGTCTGGCATTACTTGTCCTCCGCTAGAATTGCTTTTAGCTCCGCGGGCATTTCACTTACTGGACGCTGTTCCAGCGTCATTTGGTCGCCCCGTTTTACGATGATGTTGTTCTGCTTGCCCCAGGTGTCGTCGAAATTCGGATAGTCGATGCGGCTGTGCGCGCCGCGACTTTCGCGACGAGCCAGCGCGCTGCGCGTGACGGCTTCCGAAATCAGCACCATCGATCGCAGATCGCGCGTCAGGTGCCAGCCGGGATTAAACATGCGCGAGCCGTCAGCTCTCATGTGCTGCAAACGCGGCTGCAATTTTTCCAGTTCGCCTAAAGCTTTCTGCAAATCTTGTTCGGTGCGGAAAATTCCGACCAGGCTCTGCATGAAGTCCTGCAGGTCGCGATGGATTTCGTAGGGGAATTCGCCGCCGGTTCGTTCGAACGGTGCAAGCATTTCGCGCTCGGCATCCTGCAGTTGCGCTGCATCAATCGCACCAGCTTGCACCGACTTTGCATATTCGGCTGCGGCTTTTCCGGCGCGCTTTCCAAACACCAGCAAGTCCGAGAGCGAATTTCCGCCCAGGCGATTCGAGCCGTGCAGCCCAGCGGCAGCTTCGCCCGCCGCAAAAAGTCCGGGCACGGTGGACTGAGCAGTCTCCGCGTCCACGCGAATCCCGCCCATCATGTAGTGGCAGGTCGGGCCGACTTCCATCGGTCCAGTGGTGATGTCCACATCGGCCAGTTCCTTGAACTGGTGATACATGCTGGGCAATTTTTTCTTTACGTATTCGGCGGGCTGGTGCGAAATGTCAAGATACGCGCCGCCGTGAATCGAGCCACGGCCTTCTTTGACTTCGGTGTAGATCGCGCGAGCCACGACATCACGCGTGGAGAGTTCCATGCGCTTTGGATCGTATTTTTCCATGAATCGTTCGCCGCGATTATTTTTCAGTGTGCCGCCTTCGCCGCGCACAGCTTCGGTCACCAGAATTCCTTGCACGCCAGGCGGCCAAACCATTCCAGTGGGATGAAATTGCACGAATTCCATGTCCAGCAGCTCAGCGCCGGCCTCGTAAGCCAGCGCCATGCCGTCGGCGGTGTATTCCCACGAATTCGAAGTGATTTTCCAGGCTTTGCCGATGCCACCGGTGGCGATGACGATGGATTTGGCTTTGAAGGTGACGAAGCGCCCCTGTTCTCGCCAGTATCCGAACGCGCCAGCGATACGATCGCCGTCTTTGATCAGCCGCGTGATGGTACATTCCATAAAGACGTCGATACCCTGCTGCACGCCACGATCCTGCAGGGTTCGAATCAGTTCGAGGCCGGTCCGATCGCCGACGTGGCAGAGACGTTTGAACGTGTGTCCGCCGAACGCGCGTTGCAAAATGTTTCCATCTTCGGTGCGATCGAAGAGCGCGCCCCACTGCTCGAGTTCGTGCACGCGTTCCGGCGCTTCTTGCGCGTGCAACTGCGCCATACGCCAGTTATTCAGGAACTTTCCTCCGCGCATAGTGTCGCGGAAATGGGTGCGCCAGTCGTCGGCTTTATCCACGTTGCCCATGGCCGCGGCGATTCCGCCTTCGGCCATGACGGTGTGCGCTTTGCCGAGCAGCGACTTGCAGACGAGCCCGACGCGGGCGCCCTGCGCCAGCGCTTCGATGGCCGCGCGAAGTCCGGCGCCGCCTGCACCGATGATCAAAACATCATGTTCGTGAGTCTCGTAGGGAGGGGTCACAGGATTCGTATGTCCTTGAAAGCTCCGGAAGCCAGCATGCGGATGTAGAAATCCGTGAAGCCAACCGAAATCAAACTGGCCCACGCGAATATCATGTGGCGCTCATTCAAAATGCTGAGCCAACTCCACGCGGTGTGGCGCGGCGGACCAAATGACGTGCAGGAAAAACAATCGAGCTTGCCGCCAGCGAGATGACGCAGCGAATGACAGGAAAGCGTGTACAGGGTAAGCAGAATGACGTTCGCCAGCATGATCAGGCTGCCAAGCCCGATTCCGAACTCCAGGTTGTGCAGGCGCGGGTCGACCTGGATAAATGCGTTAAAGGCATCGTGCCACAAAAACAAAATGAACAGGATCGCCAAGTAAAGAAAATAGCGGTGAATATTTTGCAGAATAAACGGAAAGGAGGTCTCTCCCTTATAGTTGCGTTTGCCGATTTCGCTCACGGCGCACGCCGGTGGATCGAGAAAGAATGCGCGATAATAGGCCTTGCGATAGTAATAACACGTCGTTCGAAAACCCAGCGGCGCCGCCAGAATCAGCAGCGCGGGAGACAACCAGCGCGGAAGCCAATGATGGTTAGGATCGATGAGCGGGGAATAAAACGGCGAAAGATACGGTCCCCACTCGTAGTACTTTCCCTCAAACGCGCGCAGCGTGGCGTACACGCCAAAGCCGCCCAGCAAAATTACTACCGGAAGAAGTTCAAACCACCAGGCATCGCGTCGCTGCGTTTCGCCGAACTGTGCCAGCTTGGTTTCCACGGAAGGGGAGCCCATTGTCACCGAAACCTCTCGCGCTTAGCCTAATCAGTAATTGGATTTTTGCAAGCTGGTTTTTTCAGGCATGGCTGAATCCCGGCATGTATTTTTGCGGCTGGTGTATACTTGCGCCGCTCAGCGAGGATACAGGCACCCGCCGCAAGTCTTAACATGGACAAGTACGACATCATCGTGATCGGATCCGGACCCGCCGGCCAGCGCGCCGCAATCCAGGCGGCGAAATTCGGCAAACGCGCCGCGCTAGTGGAAAAAATGGAAGTAATCGGCGGTGCGGCGATCAATACCGGCACCATTCCCAGCAAAACGATGCGCGAAGCGGTGCTGCATCTCTCCGGTTTCTACTATCAGAGCATTTACGGTGTCAACTATCGCGTGAAGGAACAGATCACCATGGCCGATCTGTCTTTCCGCGCGCAACACGTTATTAAGACTGAAATTGATGTCACGCGTGCACAACTCTCGCGCAACGGCATTGACGTCCTCAACGGGGTCGCGAGCTTCACAGGCTCCAATAGTCTTCGCGTCTCTGGCGCGCGCGGGCAGGCGGATTACCAGGCGGAGAAAATTATTATTGCGACCGGTACCAAGCCAGCCATCTCGCCGCTGGTTCCGTTCAACAATCGCAACATCATCAATAGCGACCAGATTCTGCAAATGCCGGCCATTCCGAAAACCATGATCGTGGTCGGCGGCGGCGTGATCGGCGTCGAGTACACCTGCATGTTCGCGACGCTCGGCGTCCGCGTGACGCTGATCGAGAAGCGTCCGCGCTTGCTGGAGTTTGCCGACACGGAAATGGTCGAGGCCTTATGCTATCACTTGCGCGATCGCCGCGTGACTTTGCGCCTGAATGAAGAGGTGGAAAGCGTAGAAGAGACTCCCGACAACGGGGTGGTGGCCAATCTCAAGAGCAAGAAGAAAGTTGGCGGCGAAGGACTGCTATACGCGGTTGGCCGGCAGGGAAATGTTGATGAATTGAACCTCGCCGCCGCTGGGTTGGAAGCCGACTCCCGCGGCCGGATTGCCATTGATGCCGACTATCGCACCAAGCAGCCGCACATTTTTGCAGTCGGCGACGTCATCGGATTCCCAAGCCTCGGTTCGGTGTCGATGGAGCAGGGCCGCATCGCCGCTGCAAATGCCTTTGGCATGCCGATTCATTCCGACCCGGCGCACTATCCGTACGGGATCTACACCATTCCGGAAATTTCATTTATCGGCAAAACGGAAGAGCAGCTCACTGACGCGGGTATCGCGTATGAAGTAGGCATCGCCTATTTCCGCGAAATTGCGCGCGGACAGATTCGCGGCGATACGACCGGCCGGCTCAAATTAATTTTTCAGCCGGACACAAAAGAAATCCTCGGCGTGCACATTATCGGCGAAGGCGCATCCGAATTACTCCACATCGGCCAGGCGGTTTTTGCGTTGAAGGGTACCGTCGAATATTTTGTGGACACAGTTTTCAACTATCCGACGCTTGCGGAATGTTACAAAACGGCCGCGTTCAACGGATTGAATAAGCTTTCAAAGATGTAGATGGGCGGACAATTATGAGCAGCAACGCAGGAGTATCGGTCGTAGAACACATCGCCGCCGGGCTGGTGGAGAACAACCAGATCGCGGGTGCGGTAAGAGTGTTTCCGGAAGCCGGAGGTTCGCGCGAAGCGTTGCTCTCGATGCCCGCGGACCACATCGCGGCAAAAATCGCGGAGTTATTGCTATCCCTGGATAAAGAAAAATCGCTCTCGGCGGTCGGAGTCGGGTTCCCCGGTATTATTCGCGAGGGAGTGGTCGAGGAGTCGCCGAATCTGCAGCAGATCAAAGGTTTTCATTTGCGCGAAGCCGTGGAAAGCGCGTTCGCGGCGAGCGGCAGGAGGGTTGCGGTTCGCGTTTACAATGACGCCGACGCAACGGCTGCGGGGATCGCCTCAACCCGCGGCGTGCTGGACAAACTCAATCGTGTCTGGACACTAGGCAACGGTGTGGGATTCGGACGATTTCCGTGGAGCCAGGGGGCGTGGGAAGGCGGCCACTCCGTCGTTACGCTCGACCCAAAGGAAAATTTCTGCGGATGCGGCGGGCGCGGCCACCTGGAAGGCATTCTCGGATATCGAGCAATGCGGCTGCGCTTTCTCGACCTCGAACCCGAAGAAGTTTTTGCCAACGCGAGAACCGGCGACACGCGTTGCGTGGAATTTGTTACGCGCTGCCATCGCGCGCTCGCCGCCGCCACTGCCACCAGCATTCACATGGAAGGCCCGGGCCCATTTTATTTGACTGGGCCGAACGTGAATTGGATCGACGTGAGCACGCTCGACCGGTTGGTCCACGATATGGTGAAGATGAGCCCGCTGCAGGGCAGCCGCTTTGCAGTGATTCCAACCAACGACGATCTAGGCGTGATCGGCGCAGCCGTGAATGCTGCACGAGCCACCGCGGCTTAAACGCCTGTTCCTAACGGTTTGCATCCGTGGCCAGCTTGGTCTCCAGTTGCGAGACGATGCGCCAGCCGCGCGGCGTATTCACGTAAACGCGCAAGACGCGGAACTGATTATAGAATTTTTTTCCATCCGCGCGTCCTACTTCGGATCTAAGGCTTAGGACGTAGGCTGCATCGCGAAACATTCTGACCTGCGCGTCGCTGCTCACCACCGAATCGAATTGCAAATTCATCGTTTCCAGTTCGTGAACGATTCCCTGCTTGTTTACGGTTTCTCCGTAGCGCGTTACTCCATGAAAATCTTCCGAATAGGCAGCCTTGAAAAAGGTTGGATTATGCAGCTTGATTGCCCGCGCGTTTTCCAACTCCAGATTTACCAGCTCCTGCCGCTGCATTTCCGGATTGACTGGCTGCTCATCTTGATCCTGAGCTGGCAGCATGCTGGCGCAAAACAGCAATACTGCGGCGCATAGCACTAACTTTTTCACGAGAGCTCTCCTCAACCTTTGGCGCTGGCCTTGAGACTGGCTTGCAAACGGGGCTTGATCGGTATTTTAAGAAGCGGCCGGCCAAATTGGGGTCGAATTCAGTATAGTGCTTGCGGCACGAGGCTCTGGAAAACTAAAGTTTACGTTGCGCCTAATTCGGCATCCGAGCCACGCGCCATCAAGTTTCACGATTCTGGACGTGGGAGGACTTCATGGTTTCTTCAACTTTGTCCGCAGCACGGCAATTTTCGCGCCGCGATTTTCTGGGCCGTAGCACGCAGTGGAGCGCCCTGCTCGCGGCTTATCAATTCCTGCCGCTGCCAGCACTCGGCGAATCGCTGACAAGGGATTCTCGCATCGCGCAAACGCCGGTGGTGGACAAGGGCTTCGCGTCGGTACGCAAGGTCGGGCAGGGCCTTTACGCCACGATTTCCGACCCGTCAAAGGGCTTTCAAACGTTATGCAATGGCGGATTTCTGATCGGCAATGGCGCTTCGTTGCTCCTGGAAGGATTTGCCAGTCCGGCGGGAGCGAGCTTTCAATATGAAACGCTGCGCACGTTGAGCCAGGGGCCCATCATGGGCGCCCTGGACACGCACTATCATTACGACCACACGCTGGGAAATTCATTTTACGGTGCGAATGGCATCGGGCTTTGGGGACATGCCGGAGTTTCGAAAAGAATTTTTGACAGTTACGGCTCGCTGCAGGGAACAGATAAAGCTACATTCCTGGAGCCAATCGAAGCCCGCGTGAACAACGCCAAGACGGAAGCCGCCCGCAAGCACGCGGCGGAACTGGTTAGCACCATGGGGAATATTTTCGCGGCCGCAAATTCCAGCGTTCTTGCATTTCCGAATCGTCCGCTTGACCCTGCCAAGCTTCCGGTCAAGCTCGATCTTGGCGGCCTGACCGCCATCGTTGAAACCCATCCCGGTCATTCGGGAACCGACCTGATCGTGCGCGTGCCCGAACAAAACGTCGTTTACACTGGCGATCTGCTGTTCAATCACCTGTACCCCGTAACTTTCGACGAGGAAGCCACTGTCTCAGGCTGGCGCTCTACTTTGAAGATATTCTTGTCGTACGACAAGGACACTATCTTCATTCCCGGCCACGGTCAGGTTGGCGGGCGTGACGCTGTGCAACTATTGGCTGATCTTTTCGATGACGTAGCAGCGCAAGCAGAAAAAATGTACAAGTCAGGCGTACCCGCGGGAGATGCTGCCGATCAATACGTTGTGCCTGACAAGTACAAAGACGTAACAATCTTTGCGTGGAATCTTTCCATCGGGCCTACGATTCTCAAGCTCTACAAAGAGTGGGGCGCTAAGTAGCGTTTTCAATCGTGAGTTGTCATCAGCTGCGGAGCTAATTCAGCTGCTCGTCCAGTATTTGTCCACGGCTAAGTAATCAGCCGAACAACTCTCGTCGAAATTGAACCTTGTGTGTTCCGGATGATTGTCCCAGCCTCAGAGCCGGGCTGTGTAAACGCAATGTAGCTTTGCCTGCCCGATAAATCGTACAGCGAGGAAATCTCCTATGCGCAAGTGGTTGCTCCTTGCAATTCTTATTGTTGTAGCTTGCGCAGGTAGCTCGATCTTTCTGCAGCGATATCGTGCAAGCGTTTGGGAAGACGCGTTTATTGATGCTTCCGAAGAATCCGGTCGCCAGAATTTCGCCAGAGCTGAGGGTATTCTTGGTCCGCTGCAAGCCAAAACCGAGAAATGGTGGCCGAACAGCGTGCGTTACTTTAGGACGGAGCTCCTGTTAGGTTCAGTCTATCGAGCAGACCACAAGTACGACCAAGCGGAGCCGCTTCTTCGACACGCGCTCGACATGGCCCCGCTGATTTCATCCGTCGATAGCACTGATATCGGTCGCGCAAATCTCAATCTCGCGATTATTGCTCGTGACAAATCCAACGATTCGGAAGCCGAACAGCGGTTTTCGCAGGCCCTTGAAGTGTTCAAAAAAAATCCTCGTGGGGCGAACGGAGACGACGGAAACGCATTATTGAACCTTGGATTTTTATGCGATAAACGAGGCGACTATGCCGAGGCCGAATCTCTCCTCAATCGCGCCATTGTCATTTACCATCCTGGGCACTGCCCCCACGCAACTCTCGCCAGTGCCCATCTTAATCTGGCCGAGGTATACCGACATGAGCGCCGGGAACCTGACGCCGCAGACCAATACCGAGAGGCAGCGGCAATGTATGAGAAGGTCGAAGGCGCCGATGCCTTGGATGTCGCCCACGCCCTCAGCGCATTGTCACTTGCCGTGGAAGCGCAGGGCAATACCGCCAAAGCTCGTCAGCTACTCGAGCGGGCTCAGAGTATCGAGCGGCATCTCCCCGGGCCGGGTTCACCTTCAGATGGACTGACCTAAACAATCGCGGTCTGATTGCCGATCGGGAAGGCAAATATTCGGAGGCTGAGTCCTACTATCAGCAGTCGATAGAGGCGAGCGAAAAGGCGCTTGGGCCCACGCATCCTGTTCTTGCCGTATCGTTATCAAACTTAGGACTCCTTTACCGCGATCAAGAGCAATTCGACATTAAGTTGGCTGAACCCCTTCTTACGCGTGCGCTTTCTATTCGCGAGAAGTCTCTCGGCCCAGAACACCCCGACACCGCAAAAACAAATCAGTGACCTGTCGCTCTTGTACTTTTATGAAAAGCAATTCACAACGGCGGAACGGTATGCAGAGCGCGCGCTGCCCCTACAAGAAAAAGCCTTTGGCCCTGAGGGCCTCGAAGTCGCGATAACTCTGAATCGATTGGGCCTCGCGCAACGTAATCTTGGAAAGTTTTCCGACGCCGAGGCCCACTTTAAGCGCGCTCTCGCGATTCGCGAAAAAGATCCCGCGCCCGACCACCGTCAGTGGATCTGGCTCGGCTTGGAAAACCTGGCGTCAGTTTATTCTGCGCAAGGCCAATTTGAAAAGGCTGCGCAGCTTATGCAGCGGGCCCGTGAGCTTCGTTCTCGTTCGTCCAGCGATTAGCGTCCTGCTTAGGCTTTCTCCAGATAATTGTGTTTGGAAGGTTGGGTGCGCCGTTCAAGTAAAGAGAAGTAAACGGCCGCGAAGGGAATAATAAAGTAGCTGCGGACGCCGGATTGAACGCCGGATACTTCTATTTTTTCATAGTTTGCGTCGGGGCTTGCAGCGGGGAGCCTGGATCACGCTGTGAAATCGCGACAGCGGTTTCGCGCATTTCCTCGTGGATCAAAGAGTTGGTCGCGAGAATCATCGGCCCGCCGAGCGCATACGGCTGGCCGTGAAAATCGCTGACCGTGCCGCCTGCCTCTTGCACCAACAAAACTCCGGCAGCCGTGTCCCACGCCTGCAGCCCAAATTCCCAAAAGCCATCGAAACGTCCTGCGGCAACGCAGGCGAGGTCCAGAGCAGCGGAGCCGTCGCGACGCACTCCGTGTGAGCGCAGCGTGAAGTCGTAGTAATAATGAATGTTCGGATTGGCACGGCGCTTGTGCACGGGGAATCCGGTGCAAAGCAGGCTGGTGGAAAGAGTTTCAATCTTGGATACTGAGATTTTTTTGCCGTTGAGCGTGGCGCCTTCGCCGCGCGCTGCCGCAAATAGTTCATCGTAAATCGGATTGTAAACAACGCCGGCAATGACTTTGCCGTTCTTCGCCAACGCAATCGAAACTGCGAAACACGGATACTTGTGCGCAAAATTCGTTGTGCCATCCAACGGATCAACGTGCCAATGGAATTCGGAACTGCGCACATGGCCGCTGCCTTCCTCGGCGGCAATCGTGTGTTCGGGGAATAATCTGGAAAGCCGCGTCACGATCGCGGTTTCGCTGCGCTTGTCAGCCTGAGTGACCAGGTCCACGTCGCCTTTGTAGCGGATATCCGGCGGTAACGCATATTCCTCGCGCAATATTTTGCCGGCTTCGAGGGCTGTTTCAATCGCGGCTTCGAGAAAATACTGGGGAGTCGTGTTCGCAGAACCGTTTGGCATATTTCTAGTGTATCGGTTTTGTTGGTGCGCAGTGTAGGCGAGCATGTGGAATGATTCTGGCATCGGCGGCGGCGATTTGTGGCCCTGCCGACGAACCGCGGCACGTACTTTCTTAGGGCGCGCCCGTGTAATACGACTTGCGGTGGCGCACGGAATAGGCGGGTTGCGCTTTCGCAGCGTCTGTTTTCGCGGAACCTGGCCGCGTAGCATCAGCGGGGGCTGTCGTGGGCGGGGTCACCGTCACTTCGATGCGCCGGTAAGTATCGGCAGGGCCGCGCGGATTGGGATAGTAGGCCAGCCGGTATTGCGTGCGCAGTTCTTTATTGATGCGGTCGAAGATCGAATCGAGTTCACTCGAAGAATCAGGATAGAACACCGCTCCTCCAGTAGTATCCGTGATGGTTTCCAGTGCGTGTTCGCCCGCGGTGTTTCGCCCGCTTTCGCTTTTCATGGTTCGAATCACCACCGTATAAAGAAGCGTGTTGGTGCGCACTGCTTCGCGCCGTGCGGACTCGAAATCGGCGTGGCTGGTGGTTTCGCCGCCATCAGTCACCAGAATAATCACGCGCCGACGGTCTGCTCCTTGCCGCGATAAGGCACGCGCGCCGAGCAGCACCGCATCGTAGATAGACGTGCCAGCGCCCGCCGGGATGCGCCGCACGACTTCTTGCAGATGTCCTACGTTGTCAGAAAACGCCGCCAGCTGCGTCACATTTTCGTCAACGGAATAAACGGCCAGGCGATCGCCCTTGCGCAGCACTTGCTGGATAAAATGCGTGGCAGCATCGCGTTGCGCGGGCATGCTGAGTTGCGCGCTCAGGCTGGCGTCAATCATCAGCGCCAAATCCAGCGGTTGTTCGGTTTCCTTTTCAAAAACGGAGAGGATCTGCGGATTGTCCTCATCGAAAACCTGAAAGGCTTCGGCCGGCAAATCTGGCGCAGGACGGTTGTGCTCGTCCAGCACGCTCACCAGCACGTTGACCAGGTTCACGTTTACCTTAATTTTGCCGCGATCCTGGGGGGCCGGGTCGGGGTCTTCCGTTTTCACCGTCGGCGTCGGAGTAGGATCCGCGGATTTGTTTTTCTGCGCCCAGGGCGGCCGATTGGGATTTTCCTGTTGAACAACAAAACACTGTCGCACAGACGAGTCGGCTTGCGGCGTCAGTGCTGCCGCGGCAAAGATGACGATGCCGACAAGATTCCGGCTAGCCTGCATCATTGGGCGGGAACGAAAGGTTGGCATCGAGTTAATTGGATGCGGGTTTTGCCGCAGGTGTCTCCGCAGCTGCAGGTGACGGCGGAACTTCCCCATCGGCCCACACTGCACCGTCTGCGAAGAACTCCTTCTTCCAGATGGGTACCGTCTTCTTCAAGGTATCGATGGCGTACCGGCAAGCGTCGAGAGCCGCAGCGCGATGCGCGGCGCTGACAGCGATGAACACGCTGGTCTCACCAATTTCAAGCCGTCCGAGCCTGTGTAGGATCGCCACCCTGTTAATCGCGAAACTACCGTGAACGTGTTCCGCGATTTCCCGCATCTTGGCAAGCGCCATGGATTCGTACGCTTCATACTCGAGATAAAGCGTGGACCGTCCGTGCGAGTGGTTGCGCACGCAGCCGTCGAATGTGGCGACAGCGCCGTCCTCATCAGCACGAACCTCGCGGGCGATAGCGGCATTGGGAATGACTTTGCGCGTGAGTTCGATGCGATCTTGCGAGTGAGATGCCGTCATTTATCATTAACCGCCGCTGACCGGCGGAAGAAAGCCCACTTCGTCTCCACCTGCAAGCTCGGTATCCCAAGCCGCAAATTCGCGATTGCGGGCCGCTACCAGCGACGAGCGAAACTTGCGAAGCTCCGGGCGCGACGACGAACAACGCGCGAAAAGCTCTTCAATGCGCTCGCCTTCGCTGACTTCCACCGACTCTTCCGCGGAGCCGGCGATCTCTTTGAGGCGGCCGAAATAGAGGACTTTGACTAACATAAGCTCTCTCCGCCATTTTACCTGAATTGAGCCTGTCAAGTGTCCTCCGCCTTGACCGTTGCCCGGCGATTTCGTAGTTTTCGAGCCATGCTCATCGCGGCCGAAGAATCGCCGACGATCAGCGGTTTCGAGCACCATAAGTAACAACGTTTTGTGAGGGTCGAATGAAGATTCTGGTAACGGGCGCGACGGGATTGGTGGGAACCGCACTGGTGCCGGCTTTAGCGCGCGAAGGGCACACCGTTTGCCGGCTGGTGAGATCAGCCACCAAGACAGCTGGTGAAAGCGTCGGAACATTTGATGTGACCTGGGATCCCGAAACGGGCAATCTTGGCGGAGCCGCGGTCGGAGCGGAAGCGGTGGTAAATCTGGGCGGAGCCTCCATCGTCGCCGGCCGCTGGACGGACGCGCGTAAAAGCCTTTTGCGCACCAGTCGCGTCGATTCCACCCGCGCCTTGGTAGCAGCACTCGAAAAAATGAACGCCAAACCCAGCGTGCTGGTAAGCGCTTCCGCGGTGGGACTCTACGGCAACCGCAGCGACGAAATTCTGACCGAGGACAGCGCGCCGGGAAACGATTTTCTGGGTAACTTGACAAAGGAGTGGGAAACAGAAGCACTGCGTGCGGAGCAATTCGGCACACGAGTCGTCCTGGCGCGGTTTGGAATTATTCTGACCAGTGAAGGCGGCGCGCTTCCGGAAATGATGCTGCCGTTTAAGTTTGGTGTCGGAGGCCGCCTGGGCAACGGGAAGCAGTGGATGTCATGGATCACTCTGGAAGACGTTGTGGCCATCCTGCGACTGGCGCTGATAAAAAGAGAACTAGGCGGCCCAATCAACGTCGTAGCGCCTGAGCCGGTGCGAAATGCCGACTTCGTAAAAGAGCTGGCTAAAGCCATGCACCGTCCGGCGATTTTTCCTGCACCAGCGCTCGCATTGCGTCTGGCGATGGGGGAAATGGCGGATGCGCTGCTCCTTTCCAGCCAGCGCGCCGTTCCACAGAAGTTGACTCGCGAAGGATATTCCTTCGCGAGTCGCAATCTTACGGAGGCCCTCGAAACGATTTTCACTTAGGCATCGGCAGCCGCTCTCAAAAAAACGGCTGCGCTACTTCGCGACGTTCAACGTAACGCTTACCCGGTACACGTGCCCATTCAACGGATCAGTTGACACGATACTCTCGATCGACTGACCGTCTTTCAGCACCGGATTCATGTCGGCCCTGAATTGGCGGACGATGGGGTTTGCGCTTCCTGAAGCGCTCTCAGGCGAAATCGAGCTTCGTTCCAACACCATTTGCAATTTGTAACGGCCGTCCTCCTGCAGAGTCGCCGAGCAGTCAACATTGGTTCCGATGTCGAGGTATGTGAATTGATCTTTCCCAGTGGAGATCGGAATTCGCGCGCCATTGCGGATTTGTGAGCCCGGCCGCGCCCGGCGCTCATCGGCGTTTACCGTGAACGAATAGGGCAGGCTTGAAACCTTTTTCTCGCCGTCGTATTCGGTGAATACCACCTGTACCCGGAGCGGCGTGACCGCGGGCGTGCGCTCGTCCGGCTTCGGTCCCCCCATGTTCTTGGAACTTTCCTGTGCCGCAGCAATCGTCGCGAACGCCAGTAGTGCAAGAAATATGCCAACTTTCTTTTTCATCAGACGGCTCCTTTTGTGAACTTCAGGGAACAAGTGCAAAAAGAACTCAGTTGTACTCATCGCTTTCAAGCGGCTCAATCGTGAGTTGCCGCTGGTCCATTGCGGCAATCTCCAATGGCTCGATTTTGAACGTAGTATCGTTCGCGAGCGAAGCAGCGCGAGCAGCATTTTCTGCTGCTCTCCCGCGCAAATCGGCGGCATAGCGTTCCAGTCCTGCCTGTTCTTGCGGCGATATAAGCACTTCCGCGCCCGCACGCGCTTGGGTGCGACTGAAGACAACGCTTCCGGGCCGTGGCGCCGCTGAGTATGGCGTCACAAGTGGGGCTGGCTCGATGGGCGGTCTGGTCGCTTCGTGATTATCGGCAAATTGAACTTCGGGCGTAGCGCCTTGATGGTTCTCCGCGCCGGAGAAACTCCGTGTTGAGCGCCAATGAAATCGCGGCGAAAGGGCGGCCATGCCAGCCACCAGAACTAACGTGGCAAACGCCAGAATTGGACTGCGCCAAAACGCTTTATCCATACGCCCTGCAATTTGCGCATGCACCCGCGGTACCAGCGACGGCGGAACGGGAACGTTGACTGCAACGGTTAACGAATATTCGATCGCAGCATGCACTGCTTGTTCCTTCGCGAACGCCGTAGAGCAAACGTCGCAGCTCGCGAGATGCTTCGCAGGTTCGCCGCTCAACGGTTCCCCCACTGCAAGCGAGTCAATCAGCGGGCGGCGGTAGGAGTCACAAAACATCGTAATTTCTCCGCTAGAGTTTTTCTTGCAAAAAACAACCGGGACTTGACAGTCCCGACCGGCACAGCCAGCAACAACGAAACTTCTTCAAGCGTGTGACCCTCCATGGCCGCCAGAAAAAGCACCAGGCGCTGCTTTTCCGGAAGTTCCTCCATCGCCCGATCGAACTGGCGCTGAAACTCGGCGTTCTCGCCCTGATGCACTGCGTTGCGCGACCTTTCCAGCACCCACTGCGCTTCGCGTGCTTGCCGCCGCTTGATGGCGCGAAGACGATCCAGCGCCAGGCGAAAACTGATTCGAACCAACCACGCGCGAAAACGCGTCCGCTCGCGCAGCCGATCGAAACGGCGATGCGCGCGAAGCAGTGCTTCCTGGGCCACGTCTTCGGCGTCGGCGTCATTGCGCAAAACTCCTCTTGCCACTCGAAACGCCAGCGGCGCGTTTTCCGCCAGTAGCGATTCCCATTCGAGCCGTCCCGCAGCAAGAGCCTCCGCCTCCGCCCTTTCGTGGCGCAAGTCGGCGGCCTCCGGCTCTCCCGCGGTTTCGGTCAGAATCCACTCCTGCATGAACCGGCTCAGGCGAGCGGTAATGGCTCGGCCCTCCTTGTATATAGGCAAGACGCCACGGGTGGACGAAGGGTTCATTTTGCAAAGACAGACAGAAGTAATGACTGAAAGAAGCGGCGAAGTAAAGAACCGGATGCTGAGACCCCTGGTTTCGAATCGGAACTCGTTTGCAAAAGCTGAATTCCAGATTGGGAATTTTCTGGTAACAAAATACGGGTTCCGGGCGTGCGCCCGTCGCGAGACCAGCGACCCGAAATTCGCTCGAAACCACACAAACAAAGACGGATAGCGCCGATTCGTCCGCGTGTCGTGGCGCGGCGAGCCCTCTTCATGAGAGATACAACTCGTTGCAAAAAGATAAGTGCGCTGGTGATCGCACTGGGGTTCGAATGTGAAAACTGCGGACCGGCCGCGGCCTATGCGTTCAACCTGCTGGTGCCGGACGTGCGCCAGCCCTCTTCCGTCTCGGGTGGATCGGCTTGTCCGGTGCCCGCGCATCAATTGACGGGCGCCGCAAACCTTGCTCTTCGCTGGAGCACTGCACTTGGCTCAAATCCAGTCACGGTCTCCACCCAGGATCAGACTCCGACCGGCCAGCTAAACGAAATTGCGCAGACCATCACAACTTCCTTGGCAGTTTGGACCGCAGTCAACGGCACCTCCTTAACTCGATCGTCCATTGCGCCACCAATGCGCGTAAGCACGGCAGCTTCCTGCGGAACCGACGGCCTGAACTCGCTTTGCTTCGGAAATTGCCCATTGGCCGCAGCTACACCATCTACGCGGAGCCGCTCGATCCGAGCAGTTGATCCATCGCAAATTGCCAATGCCATGCAAACTCTCTGCCGGAACCCCACCACCGACGCCGGATGGCCCACGCAATTCAGTTGCGTGGTGCCCGCAGTCAACACGGAATTCACCGCGCGAACCCGCCCCGGTCCGTAGGAATTTCGCAAAAGAATGCGTGTGTCTTAACTTCCCGAATCCGGCGCAGAGGCCGGCGCCAGCCAACCCCCGCCAAAAAGCAAGCCCGGCCCCAATGACGCCACGAATATCGGACGCGGCAACTGCTGCACCGCGGCTCGCGAAGCTTGCAACGCGAAGTGCAACGCCGCCGCGCAAGTCGTCGAACCCAGATTGCCGCGAGTATCGGCGACCATGGGAAATCGTTCCAGTGCAACTCCACTTTTCTTTGCCAACAGCGCCACCAGCCGCGGATTGGGCTGATGTGTGGCGAACGCGGCCGCCTCATCTCGCGCCACACCGCTCCGGCATTCAAGTTCACGAATGCATTGATCGAGTCGTGCCGTCGCCGCACGCGAAAGCGCGTCGCCGTCAAAAACCACTTTTAACCGATCGCCCGGCTCGGCCGAAACCTGAATTGCCGACCGTAGTTGTGAAGCACAACCAAAAAAGAAATCCCGCAGCGTAAAAGACTCTTCCGTCGTCCCGGTGTCTTGTCGTTGCACCAGAAATGCAGCAGCGCCATCGCCAAACAGGCCGCCAAACTCGCCCGCCACTCGACCCGGTATCAGCGTGCGTGAGTGCACGTCCGCCGTCACCACCAGCACAGTGCCCGCCTGCCCGGATTCCACAAACGACTTCGCCACCACCAGCGCGTGCACTAAACCAAGACAGGCTCCGCCAACATCGAGCGCCCCGCAAGTTTCCCGCGCGCCGATTGCCGCATGCAGTTGTGCCGCAAGCGATGGAATGGCGTGATGCGTTTCGCTCGAGGCAATGATCCAATTCAGTTTTTCCGGTGGGATTCGCGCGTTTTGCAGAGTTTCACTGGCGGCTGCGGCGGCAAGCGTAACTTCCGATTCGCCGGCAGCTGCATACGTCAGCGACAGTATTCCCGCTCGGTGCCGCAGTTTTCCCGTGGGCATGCCGAACGCCGCGTCCACTTCCTCCGATGGAACAATTCGTGAACCGAATGCGACTCCTGAGAATCGCAGCAAAGCAGAATTCTGGCCGTTGAACATTAGATGTGGGCCCACACCGGGCTTTGCCATTGTGAGCGATTGAATGAGCCCCGGCAAGGCGTTGCCTGTTGTTTTTCTTGTTAATTTTTTGTCATCGAATGATTGTTCGAAACTGGCTGAGGACGAAGTCCGGCTGGCGTGTGGTAACTTGTAAAAGTCAATGCCACGGATCGCGCGAAATTCGAAATTCTCCCCTCTGAAGTGGCGCTGCTTTGCGCCGGCGTTCCTGGCATTTTTCCAACTGATGGTTTTCGCGGCACCTGCAATCGCCCAGCGCGGCCGCGGCGAGATCCAGATCGAAGTCCGCGACTCGCAAGGACAAAGTGCTGCCGCCATGGGAGAACTGATCAGCGAATCGAATCAGGTGCGAAAGGATTTTGCCATCCCCGCCGACGGAAAATATCTGGCGGCTGAACTTGCCTTCGGTGTGTACCGACTGACTGTCGCCGCGCAGGGATTCGCGCCTTGGACCGGATTGGTCGAAATTCGCAGCGAAGTGCCCGTACGCGTCGCGGTAATCCTGGGAGTGGCCGCGGTAAACACAAAGATCGAAGTCACCGATGCCGCAACGCTTCTCGATCCTTCAGAGAACGGAACAATTTACTCCATGGGCGCGGAATCACTCCGCGAACATGTCGCTGCCCAGGATGGCCGCGATCTTTCTGATGCCGTCAACGACCAACCCGGCTGGCTCTATGAAGCCAATGGCGTCCTGCATCCGCGCGGCTCCGAGTACCAGGTTCAATATGTATTGGACGGAATGCCCTTGACGCAAAATCGTTCTCCGGCATTCGCGCCGCCTTTCGATTCCGGCGATGTGGAATCCATGCGCGTAATGACGGCGGGATTCCAAGCAGAGTACGGGCGCAAACTTGGCGGCGTGATCGAATTGACGACGGAAAAGAATCCACCCGAGGGATGGCACGGCCGATTTGAAGCCGGAGGCGGCAGCTTCGATTCGCTGAGTGGCGCGGCGGAAATCGGCTACACCGCCGGAAAGAATCACCTGGAATTCAGCGGCCGCGGATTTCATACCGACCGCTACCTCGACCCTCCGGTTCTGCAGAATTTCACCAATTGGGGAAATGGCAACGGATTTTCCGCCGCCTACGAGCGCGATTTCTCGGAACGCGACCGCCTGCGATTCACGATTTCGCGCAGCGATACCCGCTACACCGTTCCAAATGAGTTAGTGCAGCAGTCCGCCGGTCAGCGCCAGGACGTGGGCAACACCGAAACCAGCGGACAAATTTATTATCAGCACATCAGTTCGGCAAATCTGTTGTGGAGCTTTTCCGGCAGCGTGCGCGATGCCAGCTTCGTTCTGCGCTCGAACGATCTGGCCACTCCCATCGTCGCCGCGCAGGATCGCGGATACCGCGAAGGTTACGCGCGTGCCGACGTCGCAGGACATGCCGGCCATCACGACTGGAAAGCCGGCGTCGATTCCCTTTTCACTCCGGTGCACGAAGCGCTGTCCTACCGCATCACCGACGTGTCGCAGTTTGATCCCGGCACTGCATTGCGCTTTGCATTCGCCGAGCACAAATGGGATATCGAACCGGCATGCTACGTTCAGGATAATTTTCACCAGGGAAACTGGAACGTCAGCGCCGGGATTCGTTTCGATCACTATGGATTTGTCGTCAGCGAATCGGCCGTCAGTCCGCGCGTTGGCGTATCCCGATATATTGAGCGCTGGAAAACGCTCTTGCATTTTTCCTACGACCGCGTTTTCCAGACGCCGGCGATGGAAAATCTTTTGCTCGCCAGTTCCGCGCAACTCATCTCGTTGAATCCTGAAGTTCTGCGCCTTCCGGTGCGGCCGTCGCGCGGGAACTATTTCGAGGGCGGAATTTCGCAGGCTCTCTTTGCAAGGTTGCGACTCGATGCCAATGTTTTTCGCCGCAATTTCCACAATTTCGCCGATGACGATGTGCTGCTGGACACCGGAGTAAGTTTTCCGATTGCCTTCAACAAAGCACGCATCTTCGGAGAAGAGTTGCGCCTCGCCATTGCCGAGTGGCACCGATTCTCTGGGTTTTTGAGCTATTCGAATCAATCCGCAATCGCGCAGGGACCTACCACCGGTGGCCTTTTCGTCGGCAGCGAAGCTGGTGACGCCCTGACGGATACCGCGAAATTCGCGGTGACTCAGGATCAACGGAACACTGTCCGCGCCAGCGTCCGCGCGCAAATTACAAAACGTGTTTGGGCCGCAACCAGCGCGAATTACGGCAGTGGCCTGCCGGTGGAACTCGACCTAACCAGCGTTGACATGAATTTTCTGCTCGCGCAGTACGGACCGGACATTTTGTCGCGTGTAAATTTCGATCGTGGCCGCGTACGCCCAAATTTTTCGCTGAATGCAGCCGCGGGCGTCGAGCTATACCGAAAAGAGAGCCGTGTTCTCACCATGCAAGTCGCGGCAGACAATCTGACGGATCGAGTAAACGTCCTGAATTTTGCTGGGCTCTTTTCAGGCACATCCGTGGCGACGCCTCGTAGCGCCAGCGCTCATCTTCGTTTTGTCTTTTAAGATTTCCGCCGGCGCGCAGCGGGCAAACCGTGGCAAAAGAGAAAGTTTGGTAAATGGCGCAAGCAGCCGCAAAAACCGGATCGGGCCCGACAGCGATGGTCGCCGTCGAGCAATACTTCCCCGAGAATCAACGTATTCTCACCGATGACTTGTCGATTTCGATGCTGCCGTTGGATGCCAGGGTTTTGCTTGGCTTCATGAGTCTCAGCTGGGTCAGAAACTGGCTAATTGGTTTCGCTGAGAAAAATTTTCCCGGCCTCTGGGCCCTTGTGATGTGCAGGAAACGCTACATCGACGAAAAACTGCTCGAATCGGTCAACCGTATTGGCGCCGTTGTCAACCTCGGTGCAGGCTCAGATACTCGCGTGTACCGGCTGCAAGCTCTGGCGCACATCCCGGCGTGGGAGATTGATCAGCAGGAAAATATAGATGCGAAACGGGCCAGACTCCAGAAGGTCTGCGGGGCAGTTCCCAATCACGTGATTCTCATCGCACTGGACTTCGATCACGACGAGGTATGCGCTGCGCTGACTGCAGGCGGCGTCTCCAATGCCGTCCCGACGTTTTTCATCTTGGAGGGAGCCCTGCAGTACCTGACCGAGCCCGCTGTCAAATCAATCTTCGATTTCATGGCGAAAGCGGCAAAGGGCAGCCGCCTGGCGTTTACCTATGTTCGGAAAGATTTCATCGACGGTCACACCCGGTATGGCCAGGAGAGTCTTTATAAACGGTATGTGCAAACCGGGACTTGGATCGTCGGCTTGGAGTATCCGGACGGCGTGGTGAATCTGCTTTCGGCGCATGGCTGGCGCATCATCGAAGACCTTGGATACGAGGAATTGGCCCAGAGGTATGTCAAGCCAACTGGCCGGGAGCTTTCAACGATGGCGGTCGAACGAGTAGTTTACGCAGAGAAGCTGTAGCAGCGTTGCGTGAAACGATTTTGGTACCGCTAACGGGAATCGAACCCGTATTTTAGCCTTGAAAGGGCTACGTGCTAACCGTTGCACCATAGCGGCATGGAGCGAAAATGCCTTTTACAATTATAAGGTAAAGGCGGAGAATCCGCCATTCCGCGGAATTACGCGGCCAGACAACTTGAAACAAAACGCCCGCCCGCGCGCGCGCTTGACGGACAACGCGCAAGCATCGTACTTTCTGGTGATCGGTTTTCGCCGGAGCTGTAGGTGCATCAGTCTTTAACCACGAGACAAGTTGCGTTGCGCTTTCTTGCGCTGCAGTTTGCCTGTTTTCCTGCTGCGCTCATTGCCCAGACCTCCCAATTGCCCACCGCCGCAACCGACGCTACCGTGAAGGCGGACTCGGTCAAGGTCTTCGAGCAGATGGATGTTTCCAGCGATCAAGTTTCTACGCTGAAAAAAGGCATCGCGGTGTATGTCGATTTGCGTGTGGACGAGAGTGGAAGGGGCTGGTGTGGAATTCGGCCCAGGGCTGAGGCGAATCGGATTGGTTTTGTGGATTGCAGGAGTCTGGAACGCGTGGCGGATGCGGCTCCAGCTATTGCCGGGGGACGCGGCAATGCAGTTTCCGAATCGGCGCACGGTCCAGCCGCGGAGATTCCGCTGGAGCGCCCCGCGACGCCCACCGCGAAGGGCTACGCGGCGATGAAAAACGAAATCATCAAGGAAGGCGTGATCGATGCCGGCTTAATCTCGACGCTCGAGGCGGAAGCTGCGCGTGGCGGATCAATTGCCGTGACTCGCGCGGCGCTGGCGCATCTGGCCGCGGGCGAATTCGAACTGACACAACACGAACCAGATAAAGCGCTCGAACATTTCGAAGCCATGGAACCCTTCGCGGGTCAGCAGCGCGATCTGCTGCTGGCCAGCCTGGACGGCCGCATTTACGCGCAAATGATGAAGAGTGAATACAGCACCGCGCTGGAATTGATCGAGAAAGCTCGAAAACTTTCCCCGCAGTCGGCGAACCTCGCAGCGTGGTCCGGCTACACGCATTACCGCATGAATCAACTCGGCGCTGCCATCGAAGATTTGCAGACCGCGGAAAAGATTCGTCCAAGTCAAAGCATTGCCGCGCTCTTGGACAAGGCCACACGCGACAAGAACGCCGAAGACGATTTCCGCGAAGGCGAATCCAGCCACTTCGTCGTGCGTTATCACGGAGGCGCCAGCCGCCAGCTTGCCTCTGAAGTGATTCACACCCTCGAAGATCAGTTTCAGCTTTTGAAATCGGAGCTGCACTATACGCCGCCGGAACAAATCGGAGTGATTCTCTATACGCAGCAATCCTTTTTCGATGTCACGCGGGTGCCGGGCTGGGCGGGTGGCTTGAACGATGGGCGAATCCGTGTACCGGTGCAAGGACTGGAAACGGTCTCCGATCTGCTGGCGCGAATCTTAAAACACGAATTAACCCACAGTTTTGTATATCAAAAAACCAGTGGACGCTGCCCGACGTGGCTGCAGGAAGGTGTCGCGCAGTGGATGGAAGGCCGGCGTTCTGGCGTGGACGCAGTGCAACTGGTGGCATTTTATCAGGATGGAAAGGGAAAACCGCTACGCTATCTCGATGGACCGTGGATGGTTTTGTCCAGTGGACAAGCGCGTTACGCCTACGCGTGGGCACTCGCTGTCGTCGAGGGGATTGAAGCCGATTCCGGCAGCGATGGCCTGGACCGCCTCCTCGATGCCGAACGCGCCGAAACGTCCGGCGAAAGCGCGCTGCTGCAGGCGTTGCGAACCGACTACTCCAGCCTGGACGACTCTACTGCCGAGTATCTTCGCAGAACCTATTTGCAATAAAACGATCGATACGGTGGTAGCTTATGATTTCGTGCGGTCCGCCCATTCCTCATGCCAGGCGGTTTGAATCGCTTCCAATTTTCCTTCGTTGGATTTGGCGGGATCGCCGGAAAATCCGGGGAGCTCGGTGATCCACTTGTGCATGTCGGTAAAACGCACGGTGTAGGGATCCACGTTGGGGAATTTATCCGTGAGCGCGATGGCGATATCTTCCGTGTTGTCCCAATCGAATGTTGCGGGCATTGTGACTCCTTGTAAATTTTCAGCCGGGTGATCGCGCCAACCGTAAGGAGAGATTCCTCGCTTCGCTCGGAATGACGGCCTAAAGGCTTGTCTCTAGTGATCTAATTCCTTGGCGTAATTTTTATTCCAGTTGGGAATTTCAACTACGATGTCCGTTGTGCCGTCGGGAACCGTCTGGCAGCCCAGGCGCGATTTCGGCGTAATTCCGGGCGCCTCATCCAGTTCGTCCAGTTCCGCATCCGTCGCTTCGTTGCAGGATTCCAGGCCTTCTTTTACCATGACGTGGCAAGTGGAGCATGCGCAAACGCCGCCACACGCGTGGTCCAATCCCGCCTTGAGCGCTTCGGAAAAATCCAGAAGACTTCCCGGCAAGCCGTTGTGCCCGTAAGGAATTTTTTCCGGATCCACTTCCAGCGTTTTGCCGCTGGGCAGAAACGTGACCTTGAATTTCTTGGTCGCCGGCTTGTACTTTACTTCTTCGATGTACGGGTTACTGCCACCCATGAATCTCTCCTCTTAAATATCTTACGCCGCCATGTTTCCCGGGACTATTACAAACTTTTCCTTCGCGGCAGCCAGATCGAATTCACAAAGCTAGAAATCATCCAGCTTTTTGCCTTGCAGCACGGAATTGACAGCGCTGTTCATCATGACTTCCGCCAGATGCTGCGTCGCTTCATTCAATTCGTCAATTTTGTTGCGCATCAGGCGATAATCGCTGCCACTGGTCGCTTCGCGTAAGGCCGCGACGGCGGCAGCAATTTTGCCGCGCTCTTCCGTGGCCAGCGAACCGGACTGCGGATTGGCCAGCGCTTTCGTGGTGGCGGAAAGAATTGTTTCGGCTTCGGTGCGCGCTTCGATGGACTGACGCTCCGCGAAATCCTGCTCGGCGTATTCGATGGACTCTTCCAGCATGCGCTCGATTTCGGAATCGCTGATGCCGTAGCTCGGTTGCACTTCGATCGAATGCTGCTCGCCGGTCCGTAGATCCTTTGCAGCAACTTGCAGTATTCCATTGGCGTCGATCAGGAATTTCACTTCGATGCGCGGCAGGCCGGTGGGAGCCGGCGGAACTTTCAGCGTGAAGCGCGCAAGGGAGCGGCAATCTTTTGCCAGTTCGCGTTCCCCCTGCAAGACGTGGATATCAATGCCGGTCTGGTTGTCCACACCGGTTGTGTACATTTCCTGCGCGCTGGCGGGTATCGGTGAATTGCGCGAGATAATCTTTGCGACGGCGCCGCCATAGGTTTCAATTCCCAACGAAAGCGGCGTCACGTCCAGCAGCAACATATTGCTGACGCCGTGTTCCAGAATACTGGCCTGCACCGCCGCGCCCAGCGCCACGACTTCGTCCGGATTCAACTCGACGTGCGGAGCGCGCCGGAAAAAGTCCTCCACGGTGCGGCGAATCAAGGGCGTGCGCGTTGTGCCGCCTACCAGAACCACTTCGTCGAGTTCCTCGGGCTTCAGCTTGGCATCGGAGAGCGCCAGTTTTACCGGGCCCATGGTGCGATCCACGACCGGGCGAATCAGAGCATCGAGAGCCCCGCGTGAGAATTCCTGCGTAAACATTTTCCCGTTGGGCAGAGAGAATTTAAGTGTTGCGGATTCCTTTTCGGAAAGCTCGTGCTTCACCGCAATCAACGCTTTGCGAAGTTCTTGCGCGAGTTCGCCGTGCGGAGAAAAATCAATTTCGTCGGTGTGCAAAATTCTTTGCTGCACGGATTGCTGCAACAGGTTATCGATATCATCGCCGCCGAGGTGCGTATCGCCGTTGGTGGAAAGAACCTGGTAGATGTCGCCTTCGTCGGTGGAAATCAACTTCAAAATGGAAATATCGAAGGTGCCACCGCCGAGGTCGTACACGGCAACTTTCCCGCGCTGCTTTTCGTGCAGGCCATAAGCGAGCGCCGCGGCGGTCGGCTCGTTCACGAGCCGCAACACTTCCAGCCCGGCTATCTTCCCGGCATCTTTGGTGGCCTGGCGCTGCGCGTCGTTGAAATAAGCAGGAACAGTGATAACGGCGCGATCCACGGCCTCGCCAAAGAAAGCCTCGGCCCAGTTTTTCAGTTCGCGCAGAATAAACGCGGAGATTTCCGGCGGCGTAAAAACTTTTTCGCCCAAGCGCACACGAATCACGTTACTGCTGGAAGGATCGAGACGAAACGGAAAAAGCTTCAGTTCGTCCTGAATGTCCTTTACGCCGCGGCCCATCAGCCGTTTTACCGAATAAATCGTGCGCTCCGGCTGGGTAAGCAAACGCCGGCGAGCCGGTTCGCCAACAATAATGCTTCCATCGGGGTCGAGACTGACCACGGAAGGGCAAAGCGTCGAACCGTGCGGCCCGACGATACATTTCGGCTGCTTCGTCTGCGGATCGAGATACGCAACGAGACTGTTGGTGGTGCCAAGATCGATTCCAACAATTTTTCCCATTAAAGCAAAACCTCTAAGAGCATTTTCGTTTTGTGTGTTCTCCGCGCTGTAGCCGTCAACCAGCGGGCGACCCTATTGCTAGGCACTACGCTTCCAATTCTTTCTGCACGTTTGCGACGAGATTTCTGATGTACGAGCGGCGATTCAACAGCTCATTCATTCGCGTAAAGATTCTTTTCCGCGTTGTGGCGTCAGCGTTTGCATCCACTGCGACATCCCACTCTTTCGCTACCGACTGAAGCTGGGAGTCTACTTCCTGCAATTTTTCCTGAAAATTATCTTCCGCCGATTCGAGCCGGTTTTTCAACTCGATCAAGTCCGCACCGGATTCTTTTGCTTCGCGCAATTCGTCGAGCGATTCGTTCAGCTCAAAAACTTCTTCCAGCAGTTCCGGCGGCGCTTGCTGCTTTTTTTCGCCTTCTTTGCGCTCGCCTTCAATTTCCAGCAGATATTCCACACGAGCGAGCGGATCGCGGAGCGCGCGGTACGCGTCATTCAATTCGCTGCTTTTTTTCAGAGAGAGTTCGCGTTCCTGCTCGCTGGCATTCACAAAATTATCCGGATGCAATTTCCAGCTGAGTTGCAGGAATTTCTGTTCAAGCAGGTCTAAATCGACCGCCAGTCTACGCGGCAGTCCGAATACGGCGAAGTAGTCGGCGGCGGCATTCAAGGCTTGGTGGGGCGTGGTCATGGTCTAAGCGGTTAACCTGGAACTTATTCTTAATCCTAGGGTTAAACTCAAATAGGAACTATAGTTCCTATTTACTGGCGAGCAACGGGTGGCATCCCCTGGTTGCTCGCTAAAAGCGAAAAGGCTGGCGGACTCGCCAGCCGGGTGAAAACCCGCCGGGCTAAAGCCCGGCACTACACAAACAAACCTGATAACCCGCCCATCGCGACCCAACCGCCCGATGCACAAGCGGAATGGCCCTGTGCTACTTACGCGGTGAAGGAACTGCCGCAGCCGCAACTTCTTGCGGCATTAGGATTTACGAACGCGAAGCCCTGGCGCATGAGTGTTTCTTCGTACTCGAGCGTGGTTCCGTTCAGGTACAGCAAGCTCTTGGGATCGACGAAGACGCGGGCACCGAATGCCTCGAAAATCTTGTCGCGGTCGCGAGCCTGGGTGTCCAGACGCATGGCGTAGGACAGGCCGGAGCAGCCACCGCCTTGCACACCTACGCGCAGGCCGCCTTGTTCTGGGGATACCCCGTCCTTCGCCAGGAGCGCGAGGATTTTTTTGGCGGCGCGCTCGGAGACGTTGATCGTCGGTGTTGTTGGCCGAGTTGCGGTTTGTGTCGTCATAACTAATTCATTCACGAACCAAGAGCCACCCTGAAAACCACAGGGTGGCGCACCCCAAAGTCAAACTACCGCGCCTACTGAGCACAGATTGCCGTGCACCACGTAAGTTAGTGCGAGGCCTTTTCGGACGCTGGGACCGAAATGCCCTTTTTGTTCTTCCAGTTGCCGATGGCTGCTTTGATGGCGTCTTCGGCCAACACGGAACAGTGAATCTTGACCGGGGGAAGCGCAAGTTCGCGGACGATGTCCGTATTCTTGATTGAAAGCGCTTCTTCGACGGTCTTGCCCTTGACCCATTCGGTGGCCAGGGAAGAGCTGGCAATCGCGGAGCCGCAGCCGAAAGTCTTGAAGCGGGCTTCCTCGATAACCTGGGTCTCCGGATTGATGCGCATCTGCAACTTCATGACGTCGCCGCACTCCGGGGCACCGACCAGACCGGTCCCTACGTTCGGGTCTTCTTTCGGAAGACTCCCGACGTTGCGGGGATTGTTGTAGTGATCTACAACCTTTTCGCTATAAGCCATGTCATTCTCCTCTGGCGCTCGGTGGCGGTCAGGCCACAAAGCAGCCGTCACGACAAGATTAATTGGTCCGCGCGAGATTGCCGATGCTTACGAAGCCAGCGGTGCGCAGAACTTTTTCCGAAATCGACACGTTGGGCACCCAAGCCGAACGCCCAGCGGTCAACTGGCGCAGCACGTCTTTGATGTAGTCGGCCCCAATACCCAGTACTTTCAGGAATACACGCACTTCCTGAAGCTGTTGGAACGAACGCTCGCCCGCAGGCTTGGCGTCATCACCTTCGCCATAAGGCACGAAAGCGACGCGGAATGCCGCCCCGGTACCGCCAATGGAGCGGTGTACCCGAATTGTTCCTTCACTCACGGTGGTTGCCATTGCTTCTTGTCCTACCCTTTCGTCTAATTTGCCGGTCTTCACCACGTTAGATGCGTGACTGGGCTAGGCGGTCTGCCAATTCACCTTGGAAATATCGATGCCCTCTTTAGCCATTTCGTAGAGGGGAGACAGTTCGCGCAGCTTGGTAACGACCGTGACCATCTTGTCGGTCACATAGTCCACTTCTTCTTCTGTATTAAAGCGGCCGAGGCCGAAACGTATCGAGGTATGCGCCAAATCTTCGCCAACCCCTAGAGCCTTAAGCACATAGCTCGGTTCCAGGGTGGCGGAGGTACAAGCCGAACCGCTGGATACGGCTATATCATTGATGCCCATAAGCAGCGATTCGCCTTCAACATAGGCAAAGCTCATGTTGAGGTTGTTGGGCAGTCGATGCTCCATGGAGCCGTTGATGAAAACCTCGTCCAACTTGGCTTCGAGGCCAGCCCTGAGGCGATCGCGCAGCTTACCGAGACGAACGGATTCTTCGGCCATTTCCTTTTGAGCGATTTCACAGGCTGCGCCTAAGCCCACGATACCAGGAACATTGAGCGTGCCAGAACGCATGCCGCGTTCGTGGCCGCCTCCATCAATGATAGCTGCAAGCTGAACACGCGGATTGCGGCGGCGAACATAAAGAGCGCCAACACCCTTTGGGCCATAAATTTTGTGCGCCGAGATCGCCAGCAGGTCGACATTGTCCTTCTGCACGTCCACCGGAATTTTGCCAACAGCCTGAACACCGTCGGAGGCAAAAAAGATTCCGTGTTCCTTGGCGATTTTGCCGATTTCCTGAATCGGATTGATGATGCCAATTTCGTTGTTGGCATACATGATGGTGATCAAAATT
The DNA here is from genome assembly GCA_963732135.1 of uncultured Acidobacteriota bacterium. Classification (GTDB taxonomy): domain Bacteria; phylum Acidobacteriota; class Terriglobia; order Acidiferrales; family UBA7541; genus Acidiferrum. The sequence continues at coordinate 132,384 of CAVSYC010000002.1, read as the reverse complement.
GTTTTCGGCGTGATGGCCTTGCGAACATCTTCGGGATTGACGCGACCGTCTTTCCCAACGGGAAGATAGGTCACTTCAAAACCGTCTTTTTCCAGGCGCTTACAGGTGTCGAGGACCGCTTTGTGCTCGATGGCCTGAGTGATGATGTGATTGCCCTTTTCGCGGTACATTTCGGCAACGCCCTTGATCATCAGGTTGTCGCTCTCGGTGGCGCCGCTAGTGAAAATAATTTCCTTGGGCGTTGCGCCGATCAGAGAGGCGACCTGTGCTCGGGCATTTTCCACGGCTTCTTCGCCGGCCCAGCCGAAAGGATGGTTGCGGCTGGCGGCGTTGCCAAACTTCTCGGTGAAATAAGGCAGCATGGCCTGCACGACGCGCGGGTCAACCTGAGTGGTCGCGTGATTATCAAAATAAATTGGCAGCTTTACGGCCATAATCCTGTTCTCCTGTAGCAACCTCTACGCCCTGAGAGCCACGAGGGTCTGCTGCTCGTGCGGTTCGTCACACATCTGGGCGATGGTGACGGTACTCAAAACGTTCATTACGCTTTCGTTCACGCGGCGCAGCGGCTCGCGAACTGAACACTTGGATGACGCATCGCAATTTCCGTGACTTGTCACACAAGAAGTAATCAAGACCGGGCCATCGATTGCAGTTATTACCTCGAGCGCGCTGATGAGGTCCGGGTCCTTTGCCAGTTGGTAGCCTCCGGTGGAACCGTGCTTGGCGGCGACGAGCGAGTTCCGGGCCAGCTTTTGCAGAACTTTCGCCATGAGCGTGGTCGAAATGCCATATTCCTCGGCGATTTCATTGGCGCTGCAAGCATGATTTTCAATGCGGTGCATCGCCAAATGCTTGACCGCGATCAAACCGTAGTCTGCCTTTTTAGAAAGCTTAAACATCTATCCGCGTTAAGTCCTTGCGTACGCCCCCCACGGGCATATGCGACTGAATCAGTCGGGATTAAATATATGGGATTTCTGCGAGAAAGTCAACTACCGCTTGTCGCCCTGCACTGCTGTAAGATTAGCATATTCAATAAGATAGGGAGTGCAGCTTGCCGCCAAGGATTATTTTCGCAAACCATCGCGAACGAGCGGTGGTTAAGGTTAGATTACCCAGGAGAACCCGCACGTTGCGACCGAACGCGTTTTGTTCTTGAATGTTCCAGCGGAAAGACGGCAGTTGGGCCCCCGCACCCCATATGATGTGCTACTCTGCCGCGGCCATAACGGAACCCATGGATAAAAACTTGAACCGTGGCATCGCTAGAAAAAATCTCGGCGGCGCACGAATTATGCGCGTAGCTTCCTGCGGATTGGTGTTGATTGTTGGAATGGCGATTTCGGCTGGGTCCGGGTCTACCCCAGCGAAGTTGAGTGCTAAGCAGACGGCTGGCGTGAAGCACAAAATAGAAGAAACGAAATCCGGGAAGTCCGAGGCAAAACCCTATGTGCTGGTGGGAGCGGGCGACATCGCCGGATGTTCGTCGTTGGCGGGAGCGGAGGCGACGGCGAAATTGATCGAGCAGATTCCCGGCACGGTGTTTGCGGCGGGCGACTTGGCCTACGACCGCGGCACGGCGGAAGAATTCAGCAAGTGTTACGACGCGACTTGGGGGAAATTCAAAGATCGTACGAGACCAACTCCAGGAAATCACGAATACGCTTCGCCTGGAGGAATGGCTTATTTCGCATATTGGGGCGAACAGGCAGGACCGCGCGGCAAGGGATATTACAGCTATGACTTGGGAAAATGGCATGTAGTGGCGCTCAATACAAACTGCAATGCGCCGGGAGTTGGCGGATGCGGAGCCGGTTCGGAGCAGGAAAAATGGTTGAAGAAGGATCTGGAGCAGCATCCCAAGTCATGCATTGTGGCGTACGGGCATCACGCGCTTTTCAGCAGCGGAGTGTTTAAGTTTCACGCGGTGCATCCGGAATTGCGAGATCTTTGGCGGGACTTGTATGCGGCGCACGCGGACTTGATGCTTGTGGGGCATGAACATTCGTACGAAAGATTCGCGCCGCAGGATCTGGACGGGCATCTCGACCCTGAGAATGGGATTCGGGAAATTGTGGTGGGGACTGGCGGGCGGAGCCATGATCCGCTGGGATTGGCCACGCCGAATAGTGAGCAGCGGAACGCGGATACGTTTGGGGTTCTGAAGTTGACGTTGTCGCCGGGAAAGTATACGTGGGAGTTTATTCCGGTGAATGGCGAGGAGGGATTTCACGATTCGGGCGAGGGGACTTGCCACAACGCGGAGACGAGGGCGGCCAAGTAAGGGCCACAGAGCGGGCGCGACGGTAAATGGGCGATGTAGATGCAGAAGGCGAAGAGAGATTTCTTCCGACAGAGCCAGAACCTTCGGTCGCTTCGCTCGGAATGACGGTCGTGTTTTCGGCTCGAAAGCGCAACGACGGTAGCCGTGTTTTATACCTTGTTAAGGTCTTGGGACACAAACGCTGGGTTGGGATGCGGCGGCGAGTAGTTTATTTACCGCAGCGACGGGGATGAGGATGAGTTGAGCTTTTGGTTTGGCGGCTTGCGTGAGAAGTGAACTCAATTGAGATTGCTGATCGGTGGGCAGCAATTTGCCCGAGGCAATTGCGTCGAGAGCGCGCAGACCGGCGTTGCCAACGGCGGACAAGTCGCGAGAAGTGGCGGTGACTTCGTTTGCGAGGCTGGATTTCTGCGCCAGTGAAGAAAATGCTGCGTCGTTCTGACTCCAATGCGTTAGCTTCTGGCGCAATTCATTGGCGAGTGCTGCGTCGTGGCATGAGCCGCCCAGGAACTTGTCGACTAGTTCCGAGAAATGGCGGCCGGCGTCGCTTTCGAGGGGCACGGCATCTACTACACGGTTGAGAGGGTTCTGGCTGGTTGGCTCGACCGGGGCGGTTTGTTCGCGGGTGTAATCCTTCACAGGTTCGACAACGTCAGCGAGAGCGTGGAGTGCCGCGAATTCCTCAGCAGTCGCAGGGCCGGCGATGCGCTGCAACATTTTGCGGTAATACGTGCGGTGGGTGAGGCCGAGCCATTCCAGTTGTTCGCTAATGACGCCGAGGCGTGAATACATAGATACAGGATCCGTGACGCCTTGCGGGGACCAAAAGCGTTCGGCGATGGCGGCGTTGCGCGGCCAGATGCGCGAATCGATAGTTTCCGGATCAACATATTCCGACCACATGCAGGATTCGCCGCCGAGGATTAGTTTTTTCTGGTCGCCGGTGAGGCTGGCGGCTGCGCCGCTCATGGGATCGACAGCGTAGTGGCGCGCGGCGCTCCAGCCGAGATCGAGATAGTAACCGTTGGAAAGAATGCCGTGATAGCCCTGTTGCGCGGCTGCTGCCAGCGACTGTTGGCCGCGCCAGGACTGGATGACGATATCTTTGGGGACGCTGGGAATGAAAACTTCGTCCCAACCGACGACGGCTTTGCCGTGTTTGCTGACAATTTTTTGCACACGCTGGCTGAAGTAAGCCTGCAGTTCGTCGTTCGATTTTAGATTGTGCGATTTCTTGAACTCCTGGATTTTGGGATTGGCGTCCCACTCTTTGCCGTTCACCTCGTCTCCGCCGATGTGAAAATAGTTGTCCGGGAAAAGCTTGGTCATTTCCGCGATCAGTTCGTCGAGAAATTTGTACGTGTTTTCGTTGGTTGGATCCATCGCGGGATCGAAGATGCCCCATCTGCGTTCGATGGAATAAGGACCGGAGCCGCTGGCGAGTTCGGGATAACCCACGAACCATGCGGTGCTGTGGCCGGGCATGTCAAATTCAGGGACCACGCGGATGCCGCGGTCGTGCGCGTAGGAAATGAGGTCACGAATTTCATCCTGTGTGTAGTAGAGACCGTCGGAGCCTAGCTCCTGTAGCTTGGGAAATTCTTTGCTTTCGACGCGGAAGCCCTGATTTTCCGAGAGATGCCAGTGGAAGACGTTCATCTTGACGGCTTCCATACCGTCGACATTGCGTTTCAGGACGTCGATCGGAATGAAGTGGCGGCTAACGTCAATCATCAGGCCGCGCCAGGCGAAGCGGGGCTGATCTTGAATCATTGCTGCTGGAGCAGAGAACCCGTTGGGCGTTATTTCGAGGAGCTGAAGGAAAGTTTGCAGGCCGCGCAGCACGCCGAGCGGATTGGCAGCGTTTAATTTTGCCCCCGAGGGCGTGACGTCGAGTGTGTAGGATTCATCTTCGCCGAGTTCCTGGATTTCTTTGCTGGCGTGGTCAGTGTGAACGACGAGTGTGGCTTGCGTTGTATTGCTGGCGGTGGGTTTGGCGAAGGGTATGGCGGTTTGCCGGTGAAGTTGAGTGAGGAAACGTTCGCGGGCGCGGTCCAGGCGCGGTTCGGTGTGTCCGGTAAATGCAACAGTGAAGTTTGCGTCGATACGAAGGGCGCCGGTGGATAATTTTATGGTCGCGGGCTGGGGCATGAGGTTTATGGGAAGCTGCGTTTGCGCGGCGGCATATGGCGCGCTCAGAAAGATGGCGAAGAGGAGGGCGGCCGAGAATTCGACGAGCTGTAGCGCGAACGCGAGAGGGGCGGAACGCATGATGGAAAAAGCCTCCGTGAGAGTGGTGCGGTTCATCCGCCAGGGTGCTATGTAGCGGAGGAACGGCGATAGTGGCATATTCTCGGCGGAATGCGAAGGGTAAAATGACCGCGTGGCGCCGGGGAAACCGAAGAGCGGTTTCTTCCGAAGGTCGGAACCTTCGGTCGCTTCGCTCAGATGACCACTAAACGCTGCAGTCGAGCGTAGATTCTTGATTGGGCCAATGCGGTCGGAGCGGATTTGGGTGTGCTGGTTTATTCTGGCGCAAGAGCGGGTTGGGCTGCGTTACACTAAGGAAGAATTTCTCAGCCGATGAAAACGTCCATTGCTATTTATCCGGGTTCGTTTGATCCGGTCACGAACGGCCACCTCGATTTGATCGAGCGCGGCGAAAAAATGTTTGATCAGCTGATCGTGTCGGTACTACAGAATGCGGAGAAGACACCGCTTTTTTCGGTGAAGGAACGCGTGGAGATGCTGCGCGAAGTGACCAAACAGTGGAGCGGTGTGGAGATCGATGTCTTCGACGGATTGCTGGTGGACTATGCGCGGCGGCGCGGCGCGGGAGTAATTCTGCGCGGGATTCGAGCGGTCAGCGATTACGAATATGAATTGCAAATGGCAATGATGAACAGAAAGCTGGAACCCCGGCTGGAAACGGTGTTTATGCTGCCGGGAGTTACCTACAGCTATTTGAGCTCGAAGCTGGTTAGGGAGATTGCGCAGTTGGGGGCGCCGTTAAGCGGATTAGTGCCGCCGATTGTGGAAGAGCGATTGCGCGCGAAGATTTCTTGATTGATGCGCGAGGGCCGAGCACGATGGCGACCTGGAGGTCGCCGCTCAAAGAATTAGGACCAAGAGAATACAAAGAGGAGATGAAGTGAAGCTTACAGATCGCATCAACCGGATTCAGATATCGCCGACGGCGGCGGTGATTACCGCGGCGGAGCAGTTGAAAGCCAAAGGCGTGGATATCGCCGACTTCGGGCCGGGAGAACCGGATTTCGCGACGCCGGATCACATCAAGCAGGCGGCGATTCAGGCGATTCACGACAACAAAACAAAATATACTCCGACGGGCGGAATCATGCCGCTGCGCGAAGCGATTTGCGCGTGGCATAAGCGCGAGCTGAAATCGAGCTTCGAGCCGAAAGAATGCGTGGTGAGCGTTGGCGGAAAACACTCAATCTTTAACGTGGCCAGCGTGCTGGTGCAGGCGGGAGACGAAGTGTTGATTCCCGCGCCGTACTGGGTGAGTTTTCCGGACATCATCAAGTACACGGGCGCCACGCCGGTGTACGTACAGACGAAAGTGGAAGACGGATTCGCGGTGCGCGCCGAAGCGATTGAAAAGGCGATTACACCAAGAACGCGTCTGCTGATTTTGAATTCGCCGAGCAATCCCAGCGGCGGAGTGACTCCGCCGGATGAGTACGAAAAGATTCTGGCCATCTGCAAGAAAAATAATGTTTGGCTGATGGGCGATGAGTGCTATTCGCACTTTACGTATGAGCCGCACAAACCGTATTCGATTGCGAGCGCGGCCGGCGCGAAAGAGAACGTAATTATTATTGGATCGGTTTCGAAGACGTTTGCGATGACCGGCTGGCGCATCGGGTATACGCTGGGTCCGGCAGAGTTGATCCAGGCACTGGTGAAATTGCAGAGTCAGTCCACTTCGAATCCTACTTCGATTGCGCAGCACGCCGCACTCGCGGCGATGACTGGAACGATGGACACGGTTCCAGTGATGCTGGCAGAGTATGCGAAACGGCGCGCGCGGATCGTTGCCGGTCTGAACGCGATTCCTGGCGTCAAGTGCGCGCAGCCGGGCGGCGCATTTTACGCATTCCCGGACGTTTCCGCACATTTGAGCGGGCCGCACGCGGTCGCCAAGGACACCACGGAACTGGCGGCTCTGCTGCTGGAGAGAGCGCGCGTGGCGCTGGTGGGCGGCGATGCGTTTGGAGCGCCGGGCTATTTGCGGCTTTCCTACGCGACGTCAGTCGAACGGATCGAAGAAGGACTGCGGCGACTGGAGAAGTTTTTTTCGCGAGCGGAGGCCGCCGCTTAATTCGTGAGACCTGTCCCGTTTCGAATCGTGCCTACATTTCATCCCAGGATTTGGGGTGAACGTTCGCTCGCGCCGATCTTTCCTGACAAAGCGGAACTTCGTGAACGAATTGGGGAAGCCTGGCTCACGGACATTCGGTGCCTGGTTGCCAGCGGACCCTTTGCCACAAAAACCCTAGGACAAGCATGGGTCGAGATGCCGCAGGAGTGGCGCGGGCCGCGCTGCGCGGATCTGCAGGATTTTCCGCTGCTGCTGAAATTTGTTTTCCCTGCTGACAAACTCTCCATTCAAGTACATCCCGACGACGACTACGCGCGAGCCCATGAAGTCGCCGCCGGCGGACGCGGAAAGACCGAGATGTGGCATATCGTTTCCGCTAAACCTGGCGCCGAACTGCTGCTGGGTTTGAAATCGGGAGTGACGAAAAAAGAATTTTCCGCCGCGATTACTTCCAAGTCACTCGCGGACCTCTTTCAAGTGCACCAGGCCGAAGCCAAAGAAACCTACTTTATTCCAGCGCGCGTTCCCCATTCGATTGGCCCTGGGATGATTGTGTTTGAGGTACAGCAGTATTGCGACTTGACGTACCGCGTTTACGATTATGGCCGTGTTGACGCGCAAGGCCAGCCGCGACAATTGCATATCGAAAAAGCGCTGGACGTGATTCAATTTGGCGGGCCCAGAATCGACCGGGTGCGGCCTTTGCAGTGGGCGTCGCAAAAAATGGAGATCTCGTTGCTGATGGCTTGCAAATATTTTGCGACGGAAAAATGGCGCATCGGGGAATTCTTCACAGCGCGGCCAAAAACAGATGCTTTCAATCTTCTAGCGTTTCTCTCCGGATCCGGCATCATGCGCTGGGATGGCGGCAAGGCTCAATATGGGACAGGAGAGTGCTGGTTCATGCCCGCTTCCTTGAAAAGCTATGAGTTGATTCCAGAAGATGAGACCACGCTGATTCGGACATTCATGCCCGATTTGGACGCGCTGCGCGGCAATTTGCGCATGCTGGGAATTGCGGAAGGCAAGATAGCGGACATTCTCTTCGAGTAATCCGGATGCCGAGCGAAAATCTTCAAGTGCATGCGGTGATTCTGGCTGGCGGGCGCGGCACGCGTTTCTGGCCGCGAAGCCGCACAAAAACTCCCAAGCAATTGCTGAACATCGTCGGTAGAGGGACGATGCTGGAACAAACGGTGGCGAGACTGCGCCCGTTGGTGCCGGCACCCCGCATCTGGACGGTGACCAACGTCGAACAACAATCCACGGTACGCAAACAACTGCTGAAAGAATCACGCCGGCGAATGCTGGTGGAACCGGTAGGGCGCAACACGGCTGCGGCCATCGCGCTGGCCGCACTTCACATTCAACACATCGCAAAAGGCGACGCGTTGATGGCGGTGCTGCCCGCGGACCATTACATTGCGGAGCCGGTTAAATACAGGGAAATTGTCGCGGCTGCTTTGAACGCGGCGCGCGAGCCTGGGCGCATGGTGGTGCTGGGAATTCCGCCGACGCGGCCGGAGACCGGGTTCGGTTATATCGAGCGGATGGAGCCTGCGATAAAAGCGAATGGAATTGCGGCATATCCGGTGCGCAGGTTCGCGGAAAAACCGGCGCTGGAAACGGCGAAAGAATATGTGGCGTCGGGAAATTATCAGTGGAATGCGGGGATGTTTTTCTGGCGAGTATCAACAATTCTCGACGAGCTGAAGAAACATTTGCCGCAGACGTTTGATATTTTGCAGAAATTGGCTACGCACATCGGAACGAGTAAATACGCAACGCAACTGCGGAAGGATTATCCCAAACTGGAAAACATTTCGGTGGACTACGCCATTCTCGAACGCGCGACGGGCGCCACAGCCAAGCCGCGAGTCTTCGTGATTCCCGCCGAGGTCGGCTGGAGCGACATTGGTTCGTGGGAAGCGGTTTACGAATTGCAAGCAAAATTGCCGGGCGAAAATATTTGCGGCGATGCCGGACACTTTATCGAGTCCAGCGGCAATTTTATTTCCAGCGCAGGAAAGTTCGTTGCCGCGATCGGCGTGGATAACCTGGTCGTCGTGGAAACGCCTGACGCGCTACTGATTTGCCCGCGCAATCGCGCCCAGGACGTGGGAAAAATCGTGAAATGGCTGGAAGAACGAAAATTGCAGAATTTGCTTTGAGTTTGCTGAATATTCAAGCGCCTGAATCACCGTCAGTTCGGCAGGCCAATCCGGCTGTTTCCACCTCGCAGGGCTCGCGTATACTTGTCTGAAATGGCGGCGATAAAGTTTGGCACTGACGGATGGCGCGGCATTATTGCCGAAGATTTTACCTTTGCGAATGCGCGCACCGTTGCTGAGGCGATCGCACGATACGTGGTGCGCGGCGAAGACGCACGAAAAGGTGTGATCGTCGGTTACGACCACCGCTACGCATCCGACGCGGTGGCGCGACGCGTGGCCGAAGTCTTTTCCTCCACCGGTACGCCGGTGTGGCTTACCGACCGGCCCTGCCCGACTCCCGCAGTCTCTTATCTAGTGCGCGAGCGCGGCGCGGCGGGCGGAGTCGTAGTCACCGCCAGCCACAATCCTTACCACTGGAATGGAATCAAATATAAGGCCAGCTACGGAAGCAGCGCGCTTCCGTCCATAGTTGCACAAATCGAAAATGAGCTGGAGTTTGTAGAGTCCGCAAAAATTGCTGCGCTGCCGCCGCGGCCCGAACTGATTCACTCACTTGACCCCCGCAAGCCGTATCTGGACGAACTGGACAAGCTCGTGGATTGGGAACGCATGCGCAAATCGCAATTCCGGTTTGTGTTCGATGCCATGCATGGATCGGCAGCCGGCTTGCTTCCGGAACTTTTTCTGCGTCATGCGATTGTATGCGACGAAATCCGCGGCACGCGCGATCCTCGCTTTGGCGGAGCCCATCCGGAGCCGATTGAGCCGCACATCGCGCCGCTGCAAGAAGCGGTCACCGCAGGCAAATACGATGCGGGGTTCGCAGCCGACGGCGATGGAGACCGCATCGGCGCCGTGGACCGCTCTGGCGCGTTTGTGAATCCGCACCAGATTTTTTCCCTATTGGTATGGCACCTGGCGGGAATGCGCAATCTTCCCGGAGAAATTGCGAAAACATTTTCGGCTACAAAATTGATCGACAAGCTTGCGGCCAAACTTGGGCGCAAGTTGCATGAAGTTCCCATTGGGTTCAAATACATCTGCGAGTTGATGCTGGAGCAGAATATTTTGATTGGCGGCGAAGAAAGCGGTGGCATTGGCACCAGTTTGTACCTGCCGGAACGCGACGCTACAGTCTCCGCATTATTCCTGGCGGAATTAATGGCGTGGCATGGCAAGTCGCTGGGCGAACTGCTCGATGGGCTGCACCAGGAATTTGGCGAGCACCACTACGGACGGGTGGACCTGGACGTAACCGCGAAACAAAAAGCCTCGGCCATGGCCTGGTTTTCGGACGGCCAGGCCAGCCAAATACTGGAATGGCCAGTGGTTCGCCGCGAAACCATGGATGGGATTAAACTTTACCTTGGCGAAATTGGCTGGGTAATGGTGCGCGCGTCCGGCACGGAAAATCTTTTGCGCGTGTATGCGGAGACCTCGCAAAAAATGGCGACGCAGCGTGTATTGCGGGCGGTCGCGGACACAATTCAGAAAGCGTAACGGATAATTCCATGAACAAAATCAATGTCGCGGAAAAATTCTCCCGGATCAACGAGATGTGGAGTCCAAAGATCCTGGGCGAAGTGAATGACAGCTACATCAAGGCCGTGAAGTTCATCGGTGAATTCGTGTGGCATCATCACGACCATGAAGATGAAATGTTCATGGTCATCAGCGGCAAGCTGCGCATGAAATTCCGCGACCACGAAGAGATTCTTGGACCAGGCGAGTTCATCATTGTGCCGCGCGGTGTCGAACATCTTCCAGTCTCCGACCAGGAAACACAGGTTCTGCTTTTTGAGCCGAAGAGCACTCTGAATACCGGAAATGTCAGAAACGAAAGGACGCTCCCTGAACTGGAGAAGCTGTAATCCAGTTTAGCCGGCAACACCATGAGTCACCGTTTTTACACTCTCGATGTTTTCACGAATACGCGCTTCGAAGGAAATCCGCTTGCCGTCTTCACCGATGGCGATGGACTTTCGCAAAATGCGATGCAGGCAATCGCCCGCGAGATGAATCTTGCCGAGACGGTGTTCGTGCAAAAGCCGACTGACGATCAGGCACTGGCGCGCCTGCGAATTTTCACCACGCAGGAAGAGCTGAAGCTCGCGGGGCATCCGGTGATCGGTACATGGTTTCTGCTGGCTGAGCTGGGAGTAGTGCCCGCACACGAAGGCGGCGTGCACGTGCTTCAGCAGACCGGCGCGGGCGTTCTTCCGGTGGAGATTCATTTTAAGGACGGCAGGCCACAGCGGGTGACCATGACGCAGACCGAAGCAAAATTCAAGCCCCTGAAAATCAAGAAGGCCGCGCTGGCGAAGGCACTCGGACTGTCGCTGAAAGACTTCGACACATCGCTGGAGCCAACCTGCGTTTCTACCGGCATCTTCAACCTGATGGTGCCGCTGCGCAATCGCGCGGCGCTGGGAAAAATTCAGATGAACATGAGCGAACTGCGGAGGTTGATCGGCAAGAACGCAACGATGGCATATTGCTTTACGTTGAACGGAAACGGCAAAGCGTTCACGCGCGGCATGCTTCCCTGGGGGGTATACGAAGACGCGGCGACCGGCTCGGCGGCCGGTTCGCTTGGAGCTTTCCTGGTAAAAAGCGGCGAGCTCAGCGTCGGGCATACGCTCAGCATTCAGCAGGGAATTGAAATGGGGCGCCCGAGCCAGATTGAAGTGGAAGTGACGCAATCCGGCAAGAAATTGATTCCTCGCGTGAGCGGTGCTGCGGTCCGGGTGTTTGAAGGAACTATCTAGCTGGCGATTATCGCTTTCGAATGGTCTTGGTGGCTGCGTCCAGAATCCCGTTTACGAAACTTCCCGAATCCTCTCCAGAAAACTTTTTTGCAAGAACGACGGCTTCATTGATGATCACTCTCGGCGGCGTTTTTGAACTCTGCAATTCGTGAATCGCCAGCCGCAGAATCGCCCGATCAATGGCGGCCAAGCGTTCGAATCGCCAATGGTCGCAATGCTCCTCGATCGCTGAATCGAGAAACTTGACGCGCCTCGTGGCGCCCTCAAACAGTTCGTTCGCGAATTTTTCCGTATCCTCGGCGGCTTTCGCTGCTTTCCAGAATTTCAACTCGAGTTTGCGCAGCTCCTCCGGCCGCATTTCCCATTGGAAGAGCATCTGCATGGCAAACTCGCGCGCTTTTGTTCGGAGCGCCACGCTATTTGCGCCGCGCCTTTCTTGCCGGCGGATTCGTTGCGGAAGCGATTGGCCGAAGTTTTCGCGAGAGTTGCGCCATTTCGATCGCGCCTAACCCGGCTTCAAAGCCTTTATTTCCGCTTTTCAGTCCGGCGCGGTCGATCGCCTGTTCGAGAGTGTCGCACGTGAGCACGCAAAAAATGATCGGGACGCCGGTATCCATCTGAGCAAGCTGCAGCCCGCGTGAAGTTTCCGTGCACACGTAATCGTAATGGGTGGTTTCGCCGCGCAACACACAGCCGATCGCGATCAGCGCGTCGTAGTTTCCGGTCTGCGCCATTTTCTTTGTGGATAAAGGAAGCTCAAAGGCGCCGGGAACATGGACCACATCAACGTCGCCGGTCTGCGCGCCGGAGCGTTCCAACGCGTCGACGGCTGCGTTCAGCAAACGGTCCGTTATGAAGTTATTGAAACGGCTTACTGCGATTCCAAAGTGCAAACCGCGCGCGCTAAGCTCGCCGATGATCTTGCCGGGCTGTAGTTTTTCCGCCATTAAAATTATTTTCGCTTCATTGCCCCTTGAATGCCGCCGGCCTTTTTTCCAGAAATGCTTTGGTGCCTTCGCGCATGTCTTCTGTCGCGCAGGCCACTCCGAAAAGCGTCGCTTCGAGGAACAAGCCCTCTTCCAGAGGCATCTCGGCGCCGCGTTCGATGGCTTCCATGGTGAACTTCACCGCCAGTGGACCGTTGGCCACAATTTTCTTCGCTATTGCTTCAGCGGCGGGCAACAAATCGGCCGCTTCGTAGATATGGTTCACAAGCCCAATGCGCAGCGCTTCGTCGGCAGCGATCATTTCACCTGTCAAGCACAACTCGTGCGCCACACCTTTGCCGCACAAGCGGGTGAGCCGCTGAGAACCTCCGTAACCCGGCAAAATTCCCAACTTCACTTCAGGCTGCCCGAGCTTGGCGGTTTTGCTGGCAATTCGAATCGAACAGCTCAGAGCCAGCTCGCACCCACCTCCGAGAGCGAATCCATTAATCGCGCAGATGGATGGCTTGCCCATCGTCTCCAAAAGGTGAAAAACGCTCTGGCCAAAAAGCGAAAACTCTTTTCCATTCACTGGTGTCTGTTGGGAAAGTTCGCCGATGTCGGCTCCAGCCACGAAAGCTTTCTCGCCGGCTCCGGTAAGGATCAAGACACGTACGCTGGCGTCATCACGCGCATCCTGCAAAGCGCTGCGCAACTCTTCGATGGTTTTGCGGTTCAACGCGTTCAAAACTTTCGGCCGATTGAAAGTGATTTTCGCGATGCCGTCGTATTTTTCGAATAAGATATTTTCGTAGCTCATTGCACTCTTCTCGCCTGAGTTTTTGCTCGATAGAGATTATAGCTTTTGCGCCACGGGTTTTTGCGGGTCGCTGTAATCATAAAATCCGCGCCCGGCCTTGCGCCCGTTCCAGCCCGCCAGCACCATGCGTTTCAATAGTGGCGGCGCGGCAAAACGGCGTTCCTTGAACTCGTCGAACATAATCTGCGAAATATAATACGTGGTATCGAGGCCCACAAAATCCAGCAAGGTCAGCGGGCCCATCGGATGACCGCAACCGAGTTTCATCGAATTGTCGATGTCTTCGATGGAGCCGACGTCTTCTTCCAGCGCGCGAATCGCATCGAGCAGATACGGGACCAGCAGGCGATTGACGATAAAGCCTGTGGAATCGTTGGCGCGCACTGCCGTTTTGCCAAGTTTGCCGCCGAACGCCACCATTTCCTCGTACACCGCAGCGTCCGTTGCGATCGTGCGAACGACTTCAACCAGCTTCATCACCGGCACTGGATTGAAGAAGTGCAAGCCAACGAATCGTTGCGGACGCTTGGTGGCAGTGGCGATTTCGGTGATGGTCAGCGACGACGTATTGCTGGCAAAAATTGTGGCCGCCGGGCACAGTTTGTCGAGCGCGGCAAATAATTCCCGTTTTGCGGGAAGCTGTTCGATGATCGCTTCAACCACCAGATCGCAGTCTTTCAAATCCTCAATGGCAGTAGTGCCCTTCAGCCGTCCGCGAACTTCATTTTTTGCGGATTCGGTGATGGCGCCTTTTTCCACCAGGCGCGCGAGATTCTTTTCGATGGATTTAATTCCCTTGTGCAAAAGCTCGGGAGTGACTTCTCGCACCAAGGTTGAAAATCCCGCCGCCGCGCTGACTTGAGCGATTCCCGCTCCCATCAGTCCACACCCGACGACTCCCACTTTTTCGATCGCCATACTTTCCTCATTTGAGAATACGCGCGGAGCGCCGTTGCTAATTATCTCAGAGCACCCCAGCGCCCCAAGACTTCCAGAGCCGGAACACAAAGTGTATCAAAATCTCGCCAATTCGCAGTCACGCCTCGGCTTGCTACGCGATACTTTCGACAATCATCGCGATACCCTGCCCGCCGCCAATGCACGCTGTCGCCAATCCGTAGCGCAGGCCGTTTCGTCGCAATTCGTTCAGCAGCGTGATCACCAGCCGACTTCCGGTCGCACCCAGCGGATGTCCCAGCGCGATTGCTCCGCCATTCACGTTGGTCTTTTCGCGATTCAAGCCCAACGCTTTTTCGACCGCGAGATATTGTGCGGCAAACGCTTCGTTCACTTCGACGCGATCCATCTGCTCGATGGTCAGGCCCGCGGATTTCAGCGCTTTTTGCGAACTCGGCACCGGTCCGATCCCCATGATGCTCGGGTCGACACCGGCAGTCGCCCAGGAAACGATTTTGCCCAGCGGTTTCAAGCCGCGTTCTTTTGCGAATTTTTCCCGCGTGACGACAACCGCCGCGGCGCCATCAACAATTCCACTGGCATTACCGGCCGTGACGATTCCGTCTTTCTTAAACGAAGGCGGCAACTTTTCCAGAATTTCCATGGTCGTTTCTGGCCGCCGGTGATCGTCTTCGCTGACTACAATCGTTTTCTTTCCCTGCTTTACTTCGACCGGCACCAGTTCTTCTTTCATGCGGCAGGCTTTATACGCGGCGTCTGCGGCTTGCTGGCTTCGCAGAGCGTAAGCATCGGCGTCTTTGCGCGCAATTCCGTGCTGTTCTGCAAGTTTTTCAGCAGTCAGAGCCATCGGCAGCCCACAATACGTGTCCGTCAATCCCGCCATGAGTGAGTCTTCCAGCGCGCCGCCACCGAGCTTGAGGCCGTTGCGCAATCCCCGAATCACAAACGGGGCTTGCGTCATATTTTCCATGCCGCCCGCGAGAACCAGTTCGCATTCGCCAAGCAAGAGCCGTTGCGCCGCCTGCGAAATTGACTCGATCCCCGATCCGCACAAACGATTTACGGTTACGGCGGGAGTTTCGGTTTTCAGCCCCGCTTTTAGCGCGACGTGTCTTGCTCCGTAGAGCGCGTCGGCGCTGGTTTGCATCACATTGCCAAAAATCGCGTGATCGAATTCGGCGGGATCAGCATTCGAACGCCGAATGGCTTCCTTCGAAGCGGCCACCGCCAGATCAATCGCCGAAACATCTGAAAATGCGCCGGTGTAACGCGACATTGGCGTACGCGCGCCTGCCACAATCACTACGTCAGTTGGAAACATAACCCATCCTCGTTTGAATAAATCCTTGTACTCGTCAAAAATCAGGAATCGTCATTCCGAATTGAAACTTTTCTGTATCGTCATTCAGAGCGCCACACAGGCTGAAGCCTGTGCCACTAACTCGCCATCCCGAACGGGGTGACCGAAGGTTCCGACCTTGTCGGAAGGAATCTCTCTTGGGGATCTGCCCCGATCAAGCACGATCGCTCAAACCTTCGGAGCTTCCAGCGTAACCACCGTATCACCGCCGCGCTTTCGCGCTTCTTCGATCGACGTTTCCGCGCGATTCATCAAGTCGGTGACAATATCCTCGCTCTCAAAATCCGACTTCGCGACGGCCTCCACAATTCCGGCACTCAATGTGATCGCCGAGGCTTCCCATGGAGGACGAATTCCCGCCGCCGCGCGGCGCAATTTGTCGGCCAGGTTCTGCGCTCCGTCCAAAGTGGTATCCGGTAAGATGAACGCCAGCGACCACGAGGTATATTTCACAGCGACGTCGTTCTGCCGCACGATCGGCTGCAATGATCGCGCAAGTTGTTCCAGAAATTTTTCCATCGGCGACTCGCCCTGCTGCCGCAATAGTTCTCCACCGCGGTCAATCTGCAAAATCGTCAGCGCCAGCGGCGTACCTTGTGTTCGCGCGCGGTCTGCCTCGGTCAATAAGCAGCTCTGGTACGAGCTGCGGCTCAGGAGCCCGGTGCGTTCATCGGAAACGCCCATGCGCCGCACCAGCGACCGCAACCGCGTGTGGCTTACGCTCATCAACATCTGATCGCCAATGGCCTGCAAAAAATAAGTTTCGTTGGGCTTCCATTTGCGCGGCTCCGCCTGACCCACAATGATCATTCCGGCGGGCTGCTGCGTTTCGCGATCGGTGATTTTCACGCCGAGCGCCGTGCGCAAGGCCAGCTCGCCCAGCACCGAGCCAGGCGTGTTCTCCACCACCAATCCGCCTAGTTCGTCACCTTCCGCCTTTTCCACTTGCGCCAGCAGGAACACCACTTGCGCCCCCGGCGCCGGTTTCATGTTCGGCCCGCAATATTCCGCAGCCAAATCCGGCGGCCTGCCCGGCGAGCCGATCACTGCAAGTGCGCGGCTGACGCGCAAGTATTCGCCAATCTCATTGACCGCGGTGTTGAGCATCGCGCGCGGCGTCTGCTGCCGGAATATTTTCTGATTGATTTCTGAAATTTTCGAAAGATCGCGCAACGTATCCGCATTGTATGCGCCTGTTTTAGTGGGACTGGCCTTTGCTACTTCCGCGGGAGGTGCACTGGCCGGCCGGGGCGCCGCTTCCACCTTCTTGGCAGGCACGCCCTGCGGCCAAAAATTCGCCGTCTGGTATAGATTCTGCAGACGGGTGTTTTTTTCCTCTTCGCCGGGAAACAATTCGGCGATTTTGTGCAAGCGGTCCATGGCTTTATTCTGCAGCGAATACTGGAGGAAAATTTCCGTCTGCACGATCAGATCTTCCAGCGTCTGCGTGCGCCGGCCCTCCTCGGTAGCGGGAGCGCTTGATTCCGGAACGCTGCGCGGCCCAGCCTGCGGCTCGGTTTCCGAAGTAGAAATTGTGGTGCCGGATCGCGTCAGCCGGCTGGCGATTCGTTGCACAAATGAATTGTCGGCTTTGCCGCGCAAGCGCTCCAAACGCTCCTGGTTGCGGTAATCGTAAGAGTCGATGTCCACCAACCGCTCCAGCGAATCGCACGCTTTGCGAATGTTGCCGTCCTTCAGGTATGCATCGAACAGGTGGATCATGATTTCGAAGTATTTGGATTCGCGATTGAGTTCGTTGTATAGCGCCGCCCAGAATTCCAGCACTACGCTCGACTCGGGGTGACGCCCGGCGACATCATCCAATTGCGCAGCAAACTCATTCTGCCGCTTGTCCGCAAACATCTTCCGCTTGACCAGCGCGAGAACTTCCACCGCTTTGTTGCCGGCACCCGCGATAGTGTATTGCTCGGCCAGTTGGAACAGCCGCGCCAGGCCGGCGTTGCGATCGCGCAATAATTTTTCCAGCACTTCGCGCGCGCGGTCCAGTTGTCCTGAACGCATCAGCGCTTCTGAATAAGTCTCCAGAAAGACCGGGTCGGCTTCGGTGGCAGCAAACGGTGCTAACAATTTGGCGGCGTCGGCGGCGTCGCCTTTGCGCAGCTTTGCCGCGCCGTAGAGCAGCGCGACGCTTCGCTCGTTCGGAGCCAGCACATGGGCATGCGCCAAATATTTCAGGGATTCGTCCGTCGATCCGCTGGCGGTGGCCAGCTGTCCCGCTCTCAATAAAGCGCGCGCCGCAAGATTATGTCGGCCATTTCGCTCGGCCACTTCCGCCAGGGTCACTTGCCGCGAAAGATTTTCCGGCTCCAGCTGCGCCATGCGTTCGAGACAGAACAGTGCGTCTTCTTCGCGACCGGCTAGTGTGAATAGCTCGGCGGCTTTGCCGTACTGTTCGCTCGCTTCCTCCAGCCTATTTTGTTTTTGCTGCAGGAATGCATAACGCGCGATGCGCTCTGGAGGCTGATTCGCCGACAAATTTTTCAAAAACCGGTTGTAGATGGCCAGTGCTTTCGATTCGTCCTTCGGATCGATCAGCAAGTCAAAAAACATTCCGTAGTAAACTGCGGCGCGCTCCGGCTGCTCCTGCCGCGCGTAGAGATCGCCCAAAGCCTGAGTAGCTTCAGGATGCGACGGCGCGTCCTCCAGTACGGCCAGATACGCGTCAATGGCATCCTCGGTGCGGTTCTTTTCGAGGAATTTTTTGGCGCGTTCCAGTTGTTTGTTGACGTCGGTCATTACCTGCGGTTTGCCTTTGCGGAGCCTGTCTGCGCGGAGCCCGGGTGTTCGTAGCCCCGTTAAGGCAAGGGATCGGACGCATCGCGGCTGGGGTCGCGGACCTCGCCTCTAGACTATATACCGTACTAAAAACGCGGGCAAAACCTCAGCGCGGTGTGATGCGGAATCATGCACCATTTGGGTTTTATGCGGGGCGGTGGCTGGCATCAATACGCCTACCACCACTCGTTTTGCGCCTGCGTGCCCGGCCCTCGTCATTCCGAGGAGTGAAGCGACGAGGAATCTCTCTTCTTCTATTGGTGGCGCCCCATATGGCGCTACTCGCGCCCAAACTTCCGCAAGGCTTCCAGTTTTGCTTTGGCAGCGCCGCCGGCAATCGCCCCTTCGGCCTGCGCAGCGCCGTCGCGAAAATCCCCGGCAACGCCCGCCGCGACCAACGCCGCCGACGCGTTGATCACCACAATATCTCGACGCGCTCGGTCACGTTCATCGCCGCTAACCCCATCGAAAACGCTTCGAATGACCGCGGCGTTTTCCTGCAGCGATCCCCCGCGAATCGCGTCCAGCGGAGCTGCCGCCTTGCCGAACTGTTCCGGGGTGACCTCATATTTCCGCAGGTTGCCGTCGCGCACTTCAGCGACAATCGTCGGCCCGGCAAGCGAAATCTCATCCAGTTTTCCGGCGCCATGCACCACCAACGCGTGTTCCGTCCCCAGTTCGGCCAGCGTTTCCGCCACTACATCCAAAACCTCCGCCGAAAATACTCCCAGCACCTGTGCCTGCGCCTTCGCAGGATTGGTTAATGGCCCCAGCAAATTAAATATCGTTCGAACGCCCAACTGTTTGCGCGCAGGCATGGCGTGCCTGGCTGCAGTATGAGCGGCCTGGGCAAACAAAAATCCAATTCCAATTTCGCGAATGCCTTGCCCGATGCGTTCGAACGGCAAATCAATGCGAACCCCAAGCTCCTCCAAGACGTCCGCGCTACCGCACTTCGAACTGGCCGCGCGGTTGCCATGCTTCGCTACACGCGCGCCCGCCGCCGAGGCCACAATCGCGGCCGCCGTCGAAATGTTGAACGTACCGGAATCGTCTCCGCCTGTTCCGCACGTATCCACCATCCGCTCGGGCAAGATCTCGGAGTCCGCAAACACCTGCGTTGCATGCTGCCGCATTACTCGCGCAAATCCCGCCAGCTCCTCCGCGCGATACGGCCGTGCGTTCAGCGCGTTCAACAATTGCACGATTTCGGAAGTCGCCAGGTGCCCGCCCAGCAACTCCTCCATGATCTCTTCGGCTTCCGCTCCGCTGAGAACCTTCCCGGACGCAGCATGGTTCAGTAATCGGGGCGTCATGCGATTTTCGCCCGACGAGCCATCTTTCTGTCATCGCTCTTGGACTGTACTCGAATGATGGGCATTGCCGCGTTCTTGCTCCTCTATCGCGTTCCGAAGTAAACTTCTATGTTTTGCGAACGCTAAAATTCTAACACTGGCTGGCGGTTCCACAGCCGAACACGAATGGATCATTGATGAAGATTCACGAGTACCAAGCCAAAGCCATCCTCGCGCGCTATGGCGTCACCACTCCTCGCGGCGAGGTCGCTTTCACCAAGGAAGAGGCCCGCGAAGGCGCGCACCGGCTTAAATCCAACATCGTCGTGGTCAAGGCGCAAATCCACGCTGGCGGCCGCGGCAAGGCAGGCGGCGTGAAGCTGGCCCATTCGCCCGATGAAGCCGCGGAAATTGCCTCACGAATGCTCGGCATGAACCTGGTTACGATTCAAACCGGTCCCGCGGGCCGCATCGTCAAGCGCCTTTTGATTGAAGAAGGGCTCGACATCAAGCGCGAACTGTACCTCAGCCTATTGGTGGACCGTGCCTCGGCCCGCGTGATTTTTATGGCCAGCGCCGCAGGCGGCATGGAAATCGAGGAAGTCGCGAAGAAGGATCCGAGCGCTATTCTGCATGAATCCATTCATCCCGCGGTCGGTTTGCAACCATATCAGGCACGCAAGCTCGCCTTCGGCCTCGGCCTTTCCGGAGAAGCCGCCAACCGCGCTGCTCCATTTTTTCAGGCGCTTTATCGAGCGTTTGTGGACACCGACGCCTCGATGCTCGAAATCAATCCATGTGTGCTCACCGGGGACGGGCGGCTGGTCGCTCTCGACGCTAAGATGACGTTCGACGACAACGGTCTGTTCCGTCACACCGACCTGCGCGGCCTGCGCGACCTCGACGAAGAAGACCCGCTCGAAGTCGAAGCCTCGAAGTATGGCCTCAACTACATCAAGCTCGATGGCACCGTAGCGTGCATGGTCAATGGCGCCGGGCTGGCGATGGCCACCATGGACATCATCAAGTATTCCGGCGGTTCGCCGGCGAATTTCCTGGATGTTGGCGGTGGTGCTTCCGCCGAGCAAGTCAAGAACGCGTTTCGCATACTGCTCAGCGACGCCGCTGTGAAAGCCGTTTTCATCAACATTTTCGGCGGCATCTTGCGCTGCGATGTTCTCGCTACCGGCGTTGTCGCCGCCGCAAAGGATCTTCACGTGAAAATCCCGGTCGTCGTCCGCATGGAAGGCACCAACGTCGAGCTAGGCCAGCAAATCCTCCGCGACTCCGGCCTCAACTTCACCATCGCCAACGGCATGAAGGACGGCGCGCAAAAGGTCGTGGCTCTCGCCGGAGGTGCGCAATGAGCGTCCTCGTAAACGAGAAGACAAAACTCATCGTGCAGGGCTTTACCGGACGCGAAGGCACCTTTCATGCGCAACAAATGATTGAGTACGGAACGCAGGTTGTTGGTGGCGTGACGCCGGGCAAAGGCGGGACCAAACACTTAGAGCGTCCCGTGTTCAACACCGTCGCTGAAGCGGTAAAAGGAACAGGTGCGAACGCGTCCGTGATATTCGTTCCTCCGCCGTATGCCGCCGACGCGATCCTCGAGGCTGCCGACGCCGAAGTTCCTCTGGTCATCTGCATCACCGAAGGCATTCCCGTGATCGACATGGTGCGCGTGGTTGCGGTCGTTGATCGCAAAAAGACCCGCCTGATAGGTCCGAATTGTCCTGGCGTAATTTCTCCCGGCAAATGCAAAATCGGCATCATGCCGGGACGCATCCACAAACAGGGCAACGTAGGCGTCGTCAGCCGCAGCGGAACCCTCACCTACGAAGCCGTCGATCAGCTCACCCGCCTGGGCATCGGACAATCCACCTGTATCGGCATCGGAGGCGATCCCATCATCGGCACCTCGTTCCTCGATGCCATCACGCTTTTCAACGACGATCCGGAAACCAACGCCGTAATCTTGATCGGTGAAATCGGCGGCGACGCCGAAGAAACCGCTGCCGCCTGGATCAAAGCCAATATGAAAAAACCCGTCGTCGGCTTCATCGCCGGACAAACCGCGCCTCCCGGCCGCCGCATGGGTCACGCCGGCGCAATCATCTCCGGTGGCCAGGGCACCGCAAAAGACAAATACGCAGCCATGAACGCCGCCGGTATTAAAACCGTAGAAACACCGGCCGATCTAGGCTCAACCTTAGCCGCGGCCCTAAAATGATTTTGCGGCCGCCTTCCGGCGCTGTTGCCCGTCGTGGTTTCGGTTTTTGCTGTCCCGCTTTGCTTGGACTGACCAGCTTTTTGGTGTCGTAGTATCGGCTTCGGCCGGGCTGCCTTTTGTAGCGCCGGCATCTTGCCGGCTTCTTAAATCAGTTCATTGGAGGAACTTTCGTGGCATTGGAACGCACTTTCGCAATCATCAAGCCGGATGCAGTCGCGGCAAACCAGCAAGGCGAAATTCTTTCCCGCATGCACAAAGCGGGCTTCAAGATCGTCGCCATCAAATCCATGCGCCTAACCAAAGCAGAAGCCGGCGGCTTCTATGCCGTCCACAAAGCTCGCCCCTTCTTCGGGGAACTCACCGACTTTATGTCCTCCGGCAAAATTATTGCGCTGGTGCTCGAAGCGGAAGGCGCCATCCTCAAGTGGCGCGACACCATGGGCGCCACCGATCCCAAAAAAGCCGCGCCCGGCACCATCCGCCACGACCTCGGCACCAGCATCGGCAACAATTGCACGCACGGCTCTGACGCTCCCGATACCGCCGCCTTCGAAATCGGATACTTCTTCTCCGGCCTTGAACTAATTTAGAAAACAGAATCCGCGATCGGTCGTGTAGGGCCCGGCACTGCTGCGCCCCAGCTTGCCCGGACGTATGCTTCAAGCACCTTTCCCTAGGTTTTATTCGGTATCCACTTCCACCGCGCTAACAAACCGCTTTTCCCCCGCGTCACAAGAGGTGTAGCCTTTTCTTGAATTCTCCGCACGGAGGTTTTCATGCTTCGTCGCGACTTCCTGCATCGCACTAGCCGCGCTGCCGCAGGCGCATTGCTCGCATCCAGCACGGTTGCCAAACGCCTGGGCGCTATCCCCGCATTGCCTGGCAAATTCTCAGCCAACGACACTGTCACCTTGGGCCACACCGGCATCCAGACCTCGCGTCTCGCCGTGGGTACCGGCACGGTCGGCGTTGGCCATCACTCGCACCAGACCGCGCTCGGCATCGACGGTCTGTCGCGCCTGTTGCTCAACGGCTACGACAACGGCCTGCGCTTTTTCGACGCCGCCGATTCTTACGGTAGCCATCCCCACGTCGCTGAAGCCCTGAAGCACGTGGATCGCAGCAAAGTCGCTGTGCTCACCAAATCCTGGGCACGCACTGCTGCAGAAATGCGCGCCGATCTCGATCGCTTCCGCAAAGAGCTCGGTACGGACCATCTCGACATCGTGCTGATGCACTGTCTCACCGAAGGCGATTGGACTACCCGCTTCGAACCGGTTATGGACGTTCTCTCCGAAGCCAAACAGAAAGGCGTCATCCGCGCGCATGGTTGCTCTTGCCATTCGATCGAAGCCCTTCGCGCCGCCGCGAAATCTCCCTGGGTTGATGTGGACCTCGCCCGCGTCAATCCTGTCGGCGCATTCATGGACGCCGAACCCGACACCGTCGTCAGCGTCCTGCGCGAAATGAAAGCCAACGGCAAAGCTGTTGTCGGAATGAAAATTCTCGGCCAAGGCACGCTGCGCAATCGTCAGGACGAGGCGCTGCGCTCCGCGCTCGGTCTCGGGATCCTTGACGCATTCACCATCGGCGCAGAATCCATCGCCGAACAGAACGACTTGATGAGGCGCATCGCCGCCGCTTGATTCTTTCGGACCCGGCCAAGGCTCTGGCGAACCCCGATGAACTATCCGCATGGAACCGATTCAACAACTCGGCCGCCTGCTCTTCTCCGTCGGAGTCATGTTCATTCTCATCGGTACCCTCTTATACTTCGGCCCACAGCTACCGTTCCGCCTCGGTCGCCTGCCAGGCGACATCAGCTATCGCGGCGAACATGGAACGTTTTACTTTCCGCTCGTCTCCTGCCTCGTCATCAGCATTGCGGTCAGCTTGATTCTCTGGCTCATCAACCATCTCCGCCGCTAGACGACTAGCCTGCTTCACACCGGGTGCTTAAATGGGCGTTCCATGCGCCGACGTTGCGCATGGGCCTTCCATAAACTTTCCTCGCCACGACGAATCGGCTCCGGCGGCTGACGCCACCATCAATTTATGAGAAACTATTCCTTCCAAGACAGCGATTTTGCGCGCTCATTCTGCGTCCCGTCGCGAATCTAGTGGAAAATTTCAGGCAGGGTTTCCCTTTCCGCTGCTGCCGGCAAAACAGGTACATGGACCCAAAGTTCCAGCGAAATTTCTGCATCATCGCGCACATCGATCACGGCAAATCGACACTTGCCGACCGCTTGATCGAAATGACCGGTGGCCTCTCCGAGCGCGAAATGTCCGCGCAGGTTCTCGACTCCATGGATCTCGAGCGCGAGCGCGGCATCACCATCAAAGCCAAGAGTATCCGCCTCCATTACCAAGCGAAAGACGGCAATACCTATCGCCTGAACCTGATCGACACGCCCGGCCATGTCGATTTTTCCTACGAAGTTTCCCGCGCGCTCTCCGCCTGCGAAGGCGCATTACTCGTCGTTGACGCTTCGCAAGGCGTCGAAGCGCAAACCGTCGCCAACACTTTTCTCGCCGCCGGACACAATCTCACCATTCTCCCGGTCATCAACAAAATTGATCTCCCCGCCGCGCAAGTCGATTTCGTCAAGGAACAGATCGAAAGTGTTCTTGCAATTGACGCTCACGACGCACTCCCGATCAGCGCGAAGAGCGGCCTCGGAGTCGACGATGTTCTCGAAGCCATCATTCATCGCATTCCCGCGCCCAAAGGCAGCGCCGCAAGTCCTCTGCAGGCTCTAATTTTCGATTCGTGGTTCGATGCCTATCGCGGCGCCGTCGTTCTCGTCCGCGTGATGGAAGGCCGTATCAGCAATCACATGAAGATTCGTCTTTGCGCTGGCGACGATGTTTACGAAGTCGAACAACTCGGCGCGCTCACTCCCAAGCCTATCGCCCTCGATGAACTCGAAGCCGGCGACGTCGGCTTCATCGTCGCCAACATCAAACGCGTCGCCGATGCACGCATGGGCGATACCGTCATCGAAGCCGGCAGCAGCGCGCTGCCTCTTCCCGGATTCGAAGCCACCAAACCCATGGTCTTCGCCGGGCTTTTTCCCGTCCTCGCCGATGATTACGAACCGCTGCGCGATGCGCTCGGCAAACTGCAACTCAACGACGCGGCGTTTTACTACGAACCGGAGAATTCCGTCGCCCTCGGCTTCGGCTATCGCTGCGGATTTCTCGGCCTGCTGCACATGGAAATTGTTCAGGAGCGTCTGGAACGCGAATTCGGGCTCAACTTAATCACTACCGCGCCTAGCGTGCGCTATCGCATCACGCGCGTCGGCGGCACCGCCATCGAAGTCGACAGCCCCGCAAAATTTCCCAATCCCAGCGATATCGAAATGATCGAAGAACCCATCATCAAGGCCATGATCATCACCAGCGACGATTCCGTCGGCGGCATTCTGCAACTTTGCCAGGACAAACGCGGCATCCAGAAAAATTTCGAATATCTTTCTCCCACCCGCGTCATGCTCACCTACGAATTACCGCTCAACGAAATCGTTCTCGACTTCTACGACCGCCTCAAATCCGTTTCGCGCGGCTACGCGTCTCTCGACTACCATCTCCAGGGCTACAAAGAATCCGACCTGGTCAAACTTGACGTCCTCGTCGGCGGCGAACCGGTCGACGCGCTCGCCATGATCACCCACCGCGACACTGCCTATGAACGCGGCCGCGAACTTGTCTCGCGCCTCCGCAAACTCATCCCTCGCCAGATGTTTGAAGTGCCCATCCAGGCCGCCATCGGCAGCCGCGTCATCGCCCGCGAAACCGTCGCCGCGATGCGCAAAAACGTTCTTGCCAAATGCTACGGAGGCGACATTTCCCGCAAACGCAAACTCCTCGAAAAACAAAAAGAAGGCAAGCGCCGCATGAAGCGCGTCGGCCAGGTCGACATCCCCCAGGAAGCCTTCCTGGCCGTCCTAAAAGTCTCCTCCTCCGACGAAGAAGATTGAACGATCCTGATTTTGCGCCTTTGTAGCGGCCGCCTTCCGGGGCGGGCGGCTTTGGAGTGCGGCGGCTTGACACAGCCACATCTGCGAAAATCAGCGGGACTTCAATTCCCCATCTTCCTCTTCACTTCCGTCTCCAAACTCCCCCGCTGCAACCGAATCCCTACCGCATCCCCCACCGCCACCTGCTCCGCCGACCGCAAAACATTTCCCGCTGCATCCGTCGCAATCGCGTACCCTCGCTCCAGCGCCTTCAACGGCCCGCGTTCCTGCAATTGCAAGCTCAACCGCTCCAGTCTCTCGCGCTTCTTCTGCAGCAACCGTTCCGCGCGCGTCCCCAACTCCACACTGCGCTTATCTAACCGCAGCCGCAGCGCCGCAATCTTCATCCGAAAATCGAATCTCGTAATCATGAGATGCGCCAGCGTGAACCGCTTTCGCGATTGTTCCAGCCGCGACTTCAATCCCAGCGCCACGCGGGACGTCAATTCATCCGCGCGCTGTCTCTGCTGCCGCAACAAATCCAATGGCCGCCTGAAGCCGCGCCGCCCAGCCAGCTCGTGCACTCTCCGGCTCAGCACCAGAATTCGGTAGCGCATTTGCTCGCCCAGCGCGTCCTGCAAACTCTTGACGTGCTGATCGAACTCCCGCCGCGTCTGCACCACAATTTCCGCCGCCGCCGAAGGTGTTGAAGCCCGCACATCAGCCACAAAATCCGCAATCGTGAAGTCCGTTTCGTGCCCAACTCCCGAAATCACGGGTATCGTCGATTCAAAAATCGCGCGTGCCACAATCTCCTCATTGAACGCCCACAAATCTTCCAGCGATCCGCCGCCGCGCCCCACGATCAACACATCCACCGTGCGCTGCAAATTAAAAAACTTGATCGCCTTCACAATTTCCAGCGCAGCGCCTTCGCCTTGCACCCGCACCGGAAACAGCGCCAGGCACACATTGGGAAATCGCCGTCGCAAAATCCGCACCACGTCGCGCACCGCCGCCCCCGCGGGTGAGGTAATTAACCCAATCCGGCTCGGCAACACCGGCAGCGGCTTTTTGTGCCGAACGTCGAACAGCCCCTCGGCCTCCAGCCGCTTTTTCAACTGTTCGAATGCAAGCTGCAGCGCGCCGCGCCCCACTGGCTCCAGCGATTCCACATAAATCTGATATTCGCCGCGCGCCTCATAAACGCTGATCGATCCGCGCACGCTCACCTTCAACCCATCTTCCGGACGAATCCTCACCCCGCGCATCTGCTGCTTGAACCACACGCAGCGCACTTGCGCCTTGTCGTCCTTCAGCGTGAAGTAAAAATGCCCGGACTGTGCCGCGCGGCAGTTGGAAATCTCTCCCTCCACCAGAATGTCGGTGAAGTTCTTAACCAGCAGGTCGCGCAGCCGGGCCGTCAGTTCACTGACGGTCAGGGTCTTCCGCTCTGGCATCAAATTAAATGTCAGTTGGCTCATTTGTTCGGTGCGAATTTGTCCGCAAGCAAAGCATACATCACAGCCTGACAATATTTTTACTTCTCGTCAGTTGAAATTTTTCCGCTGCGCAGGCAGTCTTGCTTACCGTGACCCAACCAAAGCTCTCTCGTACGGGCGCGGCATGCTGCGCCCTGTCTCGGCGATTTCGCAACTCATCGGCTCTACTCCGCCTGACTCAGATCATCGCAGTCTCCATGGCCGGCCTCGTGCCATGGTCCTTGCCCGCGCAAGCGCAGTCATCGATTGGCGGCAATGTAGAGACAAAGCGCGCCCTGCCATCCAGCAAACACGTCATCGAAGAAGTTCACTCCTACCGCATGGCGAACGAAGATCGCATCATGCGCGAACTCCGCGAATTCCTGGCCATCCCCAACGTCGCGAGCGATAGGCCCAACATCCAGAGAAATGCCGAGCGCCTGAAAGGCATGCTGGAAGCGCGCGGCATCGAAACGCATCTGCTGTCCATCGAAGGCCGCGGGCCGGTAGTCTTTGGCAAACTCGAATCGGAAAATGCCAAGCGCACCGTGATCTTCTACGCCCATTACGACGGACAGCCGGTCGATCCCGCGGCCTGGACCGACAAGTCTCCCTTCACTCCCATCCTCCGCGACAACGCCATCGAAGCCGGCGGCAAGCCCATTCCCTTCCCCGAAGCAGCCAACGGCGCGCCAAATTCCTATCAGGACGACTGGCGCATCTACGCCCGCTCCGCTTCCGACGACAAGTCTCCCATCATTGCCGTTCTCGCCGCCATTGACGCGCTGCGTGCAAAAAATATTCCGCTGGCGGTTAATCTGAAATTCATCCTCGAAGGAGAAGAAGAAGCCGGTTCCGCTCATCTTCAGCAGACGCTGCAGCTGCACCAGAATCTACTGCAAGCCGACCTCTTAATCACCGGCGACGGGCCGGTCCACGAATCCGGCCGCCCGCTGGTCTTCTTTGGCAATCGCGGCGACATTGGAGTGAATATCACCGTATACGGCCCGGTGCGTTCCCTGCACAGCGGCCACTACGGAAACTGGGCCCCGAATCCCGCCCTGCAACTCGCGCAACTGCTCGCGAGCATGAAAGACCAGAACGGCCGCGTCCTCATTCCGGGCTACTACGACGACGTCGTCCCTCTCAGCCCGCTCGAACAGGCCGCTCTCAACGCCATGCCCTTCAATGACCCCGATCTCCAGCGCGAGCTCGGCATCGCCAAACCCGACGGCAATGGCAGAAAATTAATGGAGCTGCTGCAGGAACCTTCGCTGAATGTGCGCGGCATTCGCAGCGCGAACGTCGGCGAACACGCCAACAACATCGTGCCAGACAAAGCCGAAGCCTCGCTCGACCTGCGGCTGGTCAAGGGCGAAGATCCGAAGGCCAAGTTTGCACAGGTGGCTGCTTTCATTCGTAAGCAGGGATTCTTCGTAATGGATCACGAACCTTCTATCGAAGAACGCCGCCAGCATCCCCGCGTCACCAAGGTCGTGCCCGACGAATTCGGTTATCGCGCTTCCCGCACTCCAATGGACTTGCCGGTTTCCAAAGCACTGGTCAAAGTCATGCAGCAAGCCACGAACAACCAAACCGTGGTCGCCCCGCTCCTCGGCGGCAGCGTCCCCATGTACATTTTCGAAGATCTGCGCCTCCCCTGGATCGGCGTCCCCATCGTCAATTACGACAACCACCAGCACAGCTCCGATGAAAATCTCCGCCTAGGCAATCTCTGGCAAGGCATCGAAACCTATGCCGTGCTTTTGGCTGATTTAGACTGGTAACGCAGTTCCTTCAAGCGTGCAGCATCTTTCGCCAAAGTGGCTAAATTCAATCTACTCTCATCCGATACGCGGACGACAAGTTCGTCTAGTCTCGAAAGTAATAGCTTTAGAACCGGAGACTGATTCGACTTTCTGTAGCCGAGGACCAGGTCGACAGTTGGCGCATCTCCTTTGAGAGGACGGCTGGTTACCGTCGACGGAAGAAAGTTTTGTGCGTAAGCGGGCAGCAACCCTAGGCCGCCTGTCGACGCTATTAAGGACATTCCCATGGCGAGGTGGTCCGCCTCGTGAGCCGGCGTAATATCGATTCCGGAGCGCTTCAGGTATTTGTCGATGACCGCCCGCAGTACAGGAGCCGTGTTCGACACAATCACGAATGTCTCGCCCGCCAGCTCCTTCGGAGTGATGGCTTTGCGGGCCGCGAGACGGTGGTCACTGGGCAAAACCACCATCAGGGTTTCCTTGACAAGAACACGGTAGGCCAGCTCTGGCCTGCCTTTCTCCCGCCGAAGAAACGCCGCATCGATCTTTCCTTTCGACAGGCCGTCCGCAAGCAGCGGAGAGTATTGACTCGATACCATTACGTCGATGTTAGGCAGTTCGTCTCGTAAGATCCGCAACGCTTCGGGCATCCACTTCAATTCGTGTCCGGTCAAAAATCCCATCCTGAAGCATGGCTTGCTGGGATGAGCGACCCGGCGTGCAGCCTCACCCGCCGCCTCCACCTGCGTAAGCACCAAGCGGGCGTGATCGAGAAAGACTCGGCCCGCCGGTGTCAGTTCGATGCCGCGGGCGCGGCGTGTCAAGAGTCGCGCGCCTACCTCGTGCTCAAGATCTCGAATTTGCCGGCTCAATGAAGGTTGCGAAGTATGCAGCCTTTGCTTTGCTGCCACCGTCAGACTTCCCACCTCGGCGACCGCGACGAAATAACGAAGGTGCCGTAATTCCATTTCCGCTCCCATACCTGCAAAGCATCGATGCCAGCTTAACAAAGTATCTCGCAAACGCGGCACCGCAACATCCAACGAGGCAGTCAATCTCAGCAGCAAGGGAAAGTGCCGGATTGAAGGAATAGGAGAAAAACAATGACTAAGAAACTGGAAGGAAAGATTGCACTGGTTACAGGTGGCTCGCGCGGCATTGGCGCCGCAATTGCCAAGCGTCTGGCTGAGGACGGAGCGAACGTGGCCATCACATACACGAAAGGCGCCGACGCCGCTGCGTCGGTTGTTAAGGAGATTGAACGCACTGGCGGAAAAGCGATCGCCATTCAGGCGGACGCCGCCGATGCCGACGCGGTTAAAGCCGCGGTCGAAAAGACGTTTGCAACCTTCGGGCGGCTGGATGTGCTGGTGAACAACGCCGGCACGGCCATTCCGAAGCCGTTCGAGGACGCGACGCTGGAAGAGATGGATCGCGTGATTGCCATCAACGTTCGTGGCGTGTACGTCGCGACTCAGGCGGCACTGAAGCACATGAAGAGCGGCGGCCGAATCATCATGATCGGATCAGCCGTCGGTGAACGTGTCGCGGCGCCCGGGCTTGTGCCATACGCAGGCACGAAGGGAGCCGTCAAGATGTTCACTCAGGCGCTGGCCAGAGAGATCGGGAGCCGGGGCATCACGGTCAATAACGTGCAGCCGGGTCCGATCGACACGGAATTGAATCCCGCCTCGGGTGATTGGGCGGTGCCGCAGCAGGCCGCCACAGCGCTTGGCCGTTACGGACGTGTGGAAGAAATCGCCGCGACGGTGGCTTTTGTCGCCGGACCGGAATCCTCGTACATTACCGGCGCGAATCTTACCGTGGACGGCGGAATGAACGCCTGAACCGGCTCACGCTCGCCTTAGAACAGAACGAAGCCAGGTGGCAGGAGCGTCGCTCGGAAAGCTGACATATGGGCTCAGGTTAGCGGAGGAAAGAGCCACAAAATGCTATAACCAATTGTGATGTTGAGCATCACATATTGCATAGGAGACGGCATGTCAGTAAAAAGCGTCCAATTTACCGTCGCAGCTCACATCATGGCCACACTCAGTTTTCGTAAAGGCCAGGAAATCCCTTCGGCAACCCTCGCCGAAAGTGTGAATGCAGACCCCACATTTGTCAGGAAATCTCTCTCGAAACTGTCCAAGGCCGGCCTGATCGTCACCACGCGCGGCAAGAATGGCGCGAGCAAGCTCACGCGTTCTCCTAAGCAAATGACACTTTTGGACGTTTATCGCGCCAGCGGGGCACCTCCGACATTCGCGATTCATAGCTATCCAGTGGAGAAGAGATGCCCGATCAGCCGCAACATTAAAGGGTGCATGTCATCGGTCCTAGAAAAAGCTCAGAAAAGATTCGAGAACACCCTGGATGGAATAACGCTGGCTGATGTAGTTGGGGAAATTCGCCGGGCGAGCCGGTAATTTTTTTGATGTTTATATGTGCATATTAGTATCACATATTAAGAAACGGGAGAAGCGAATATGAACAGCCTTAAAGAAAATGCGGCTGTCGTAACGGAGGGCCTGTATGTGATTTTGGGGGCGAATGGAAATACCGGTTCGATCATCGCCAACCTCCTGCGATCGAAGGGGCAAAAGGTGCGCGTCGTGGGGCGCGACGTGGGGCGGCTACAGCGTTTTGCGCGCGAAGGCGGCGAGGCTTTCACGGCCGACCTGAGCGATGCGGCTGCGCTCACAAGAGCCTTCAGCGGTGCCCGCGCGGCATACCTGATGTTGCCGCCGCTGCACTCTCGTGAAGAGCAAGAGCAACAGAGCGATGCAATCGCGAAAGCCGTGAAGGAGTCCGGCCTGCGCTACGCGGTGCACTTGAGTAGCTACGGCGCGCATGTGCCGGAAGGCACCGGACCAGTCACCGGGTTACATTCTTCGGAGCAAAAACTGATCGCGATCCGCGATTTGAACGTTCTCCACCTGCGAGCTGCGTATTTCATGGAGAACAATCTGGCGGCGATCGGCATGATTCATGGCATGGGACTGTTCGGGCATGCGCTGCTGCCCGACTTGAAGCTGCCCATGATCGCGACGCGAGACGTCGGCGACTACGCCGCGCAGCGCCTCCTGAACCTGGATTTTTCCGGCAAACAAACGCGCGAACTACTTGGTGAGCGCGACCTGTCGATGATGGAAGTCACCGCGGTGATTGCGCGGGGCATTGGCAAACCGGACCTGCGCTATGAACAATTTTCTTACGACCAGGTGCGACAGACGTTGACGCAAATGGGTTTTTCGCCGAAGAAAGCCGCGGTGTATATGGAGATGTTCCAAGCCATCAACACAGGACTCCTTGCTGCGCAGGAGCGGCGCTCGACAGAGAACAGCACCCCGACTTCGTTTGAATCATTTGTGCAGGATGTCTTTGTGGCTGCATATCACAGAAAGGCTGGCAGCGCCCAATGACAACAATAAAGGCGATCCGGCTGGCTTCGCTGGTCACGGCAATCGATGTCCTGGTCGCGAGCGGCTTTTCCATCGCGGCGATCATCCATCCGCAATACCTGGTCCCTGCCGAATCCGTAGCAACGGAGGCGTCGTTGCTATTGGCAATGTACGCGGCGGCACGCACCATTCCTCTCGCGTTGTTCGCATTGGGGGCGATCTACCAGCAGGCGACGCCGGCGTTGCTGACCCTGGGTGCGCTCGCCGGCGCCATGCAATTGCTGGATGCCGGAATCGGTCTGTTCGAGCATGATCTTGGGAAATGCGCTGGGCCGCTCTTTATCGCCGTCCTCCAATTCTTCGTGGTGTATCTGCTTCACAGATCTGTGCGGATCACGCCGCAAACCAAGCGCGGATAGGTTCAGCCCCCAATGTGGTGCCGGTTGCGCCTGTTGGCAGGCCAGAGTTCTTCAACGGAGAAAGGCAATGACCAAAAAGCTCGAAGGCAAGACCGCCGTCATCACCGGCGGCACGGAAGGAATTGGGTTGGCTACGGCAGAACTTTTCGTCAAAGAAGGTGCCTATGTCTTCA
Organism: uncultured Acidobacteriota bacterium; assembly: GCA_963732135.1. Lineage (GTDB taxonomy): Bacteria > Acidobacteriota > Terriglobia > Acidiferrales > UBA7541 > Acidiferrum. The sequence continues at coordinate 99,251 of CAVSYC010000002.1, read as the reverse complement.
TCACCGGTCGCCGTCAGAAGGAACTCGACGAGGCTGTGAAAAGAATCGGTAGCAATGTGTCTGGAGTTCAGGGAGACGTTGCCAACCTTGCCGACCTGGATCGTCTTTACGAGACTATCTCTAAGGTGAAGGAGCGCATAGATATTGTTTTCGCCAACGCTGGCTTCGGCGAATTTGTGCCCTTTGGGGCCGTCACCGAAGAGCATTTCGACAAGATATTCAGCATCAACGTGAGAGGAGCGCTGTTTACAGTGCAAAAGGCCTTACCGCTGCTGAATGATGGTGGCTCGATCATTCTCAACGGCTCTGTCGCGAGCGTTAAGGGCACTGCCGCCTTCGGCGTCTACGCCGCAAGCAAAGCTGCAATTCGCTCTTTCGTTCGCACCTGGACTACCGATCTGAAAGACCGTCGTATCCGCTCAAACGTTGTTAGTCCGGGTCCGATCAATACGCCGCTGGTGAGCCGGCAGTCTGCGGACGTGATTGGGCGAATTGCGTCCACTATCCCGATGGGACGCATGGGCGAACCCGAGGAAGTCGCCAAGGCCGCATTGTTTCTCGCGTCGGATGACTCCAGTTTCGTCACTGGTATCGAGCTCTTCGTTGACGGCGGCAGAGCCCAGATCTAACGGAAAGGACTTTTTGGCGGATCGTTCGGAAGGCCAAGCAACGACACTGACGTGCAAAGGAGAACGGTCATGAGTGGAAAGGACTTCAGGAAAGCAAAGTATTCCAAGCGCGATAAAAGATCGAATGGAGCAACCACATGACGCCGTTCAGATTTCATCCAGAAACGAGAAAGCAGGCAACATGACTCAATCGACTCAAGAGCGAAACAAGACTCTGGTTTTGCAAGCGTTTGATCTTCTCTTCAACAAACGCGACTACGCTGCCGCTGAGAAGTTTTGGTCGCCGCACTACATTCAGCATAGCGCTCACATCGCGCCGGGTCGTGACGGACTGTTCGATCTCGTCAAGAACCTTCCGCCCACTCTCAAGTACGAACCTGGAACGATCGCGGCCGACGGGGATTTCGTGATCGTGCACGGCAGATTTAGCGGTTTCGGCGCTCCGGTGAATTGGATTGCTGCAGACATCCTGCATATCAAAGACGGAATACTTGTGGAACACTGGGACGTAATCCAGGACGAAGCCACGCGTGAGTCGTCGAAGAGCGGGCTTCCCATGTTCGGTGAAAAGTTTGCTTCGGCTTCGGGCATATGAACGGAACCGGCAGTCGGCCAACCCACGCCGTTTTTCCACATCCCGTTCGAATTATGCTAAATATATAATAATACTCTGTCGACAACTCATGTCTTTTGGTGTAAAATGGTTTTGTGAACTGCGGATAGGAGCGGCTGGACCGCTCCCAGTAGCTCTTTGAAAACTTGCACGACCCGGAGATGCAAGTCCAAACCAAAGGTAGGGCTTTGAACGTACGAGACGTAACTCCTTTATTTCCAGCACCTTGATCGCTGATGCGGCGCTAACTCCTTTATCATCTGTAGTTACAGAAAATGGGGGTGGGGGTACCGGGCGGCCCGACAGGGCATAGAAATTCGTCGCCCGTTATAGCGAGAGGAAATTCTGCAGCAATTGCTTGCCGGACTCGGTCAGCACCGACTCCGGATGGAATTGCACGCCTTCCATTTTGTGCCGCCGGTGGCGCATGCCCATGATGATCCCGTCCGAGGTCTCCGCCGTGATCGTCAACTCCCGCGGCAACGATTTCCGCTCTACGATCAAGGAGTGATACCGCGTAGCCGTAAACGGCTCCGGCAGCTTCCGGAAAACGCCTTTGCCATCGTGATGTATAGGGCTGGTCTTGCCATGAAATAGCTTTGGCGCGCGCACAATCTTTCCGCCAAACGCCGCGCCCATCGCCTGGTGCCCCAGGCAGACACCTAAAATCGGAAATTTTCCCGCCAGCCGCTGAACTAATTCAACCGAAATGCCCGCTTCCTGCGGCGTGCACGGCCCGGGGGAAATCACGATTCGCTCCGGCTTACGTTTGGCAATTTCTTCCACGGAAATTTTATCGTTCCGGTACACTTCCACCTCGCAACCTAGCTCACCCAGATACTGAGCCAGGTTGTAAGTGAAGGAATCGTAGTTGTCGAGCAGCAGAATCATTGCCTTACTTTCACTCTCTTTCGCTTCGATTGTGCGCGGCTTCCAGAGCTCGCTGCAGGGCTTTGGATTTATTCACGGACTCTTCGTATTCGCCCAAGGGAGTCGAATCGGCGACAATTCCGCCGCCCGCCTGAATGTGCGCCACACCATTTTTGATGACCATGGTGCGCAATGCGATACACGAGTCCAGATTCCCGGCGAAATCAAGGTACAAAATTCCGCCAGCGTAAATTCCGCGCCTGGTTTTTTCCAGTTCCTCGATAATTTCCATCGCACGCACTTTCGGCGCGCCGGAAACAGTGCCGGCGGGAAAACAAGCCATCAGCGCGTCGAAGCAATCCACGTCAGGACGCAATTGGCCGCGCAAACTCGAAACCAGATGCATGACGTGAGAATAGCGTTCGACCGTCATCAATTTTTCCACGCGAACGCTGCCATATTCGCACACCCGCCCCAGATCGTTGCGCCCTAAATCCACCAGCATAATGTGCTCGGCGCGTTCTTTTTCATCCGCGAGCATTTCTTTTTCCAGCCGCGCGTCTTCCGCTTCGTCTTTTCCGCGCCACCGCGTTCCGGCAATCGGCCGGTAAAACACATTGCGCCCCTGCACCTTCACCAGCATCTCCGGCGAGCTGCCCACCACCGCAACATCATTCAATTGCAAAAAGAAAAGATACGGCGAAGGATTCAACGCGCGCAGCTCGCGATAAATTTGAAATGGTTCGGCTTCCGTCTTTGCGGAAAATCGCTGGCTGATTACTACCTGAAAAATATCTCCGGCGCGGATATATTCCTTGGCTTTTTTCACCGCAGCCAGATACGCCGGTTTCTTGAAGTTGGATTCAATTTCGAGCGGCGCTGTTTCCTGCGTTTCGGATTTGCGTTTGCGCTCTTCGGCCGCGACCGGCTTTTCCAGTAATTTTCGGGTTTGCGCAATTTCCCTCACTGCCGCATCGTACTTCTGCTGCAGCGATTCCTTCCCTTCCGCAAACACGTTTCTAACGATCCACAAGCGGTGCTGCACATGATCGAATGCAATCAGTCCGTGATAAAACATCAGCACCGCATCGAACAAACCAATTTCATCGCGCAATTTCTTGGGAATGCGTTCGATCAACCGCACCATGTCATAACTGAAATACCCGATCGCTCCGGCAACCAGCGGAGGTAACCCGGGCAAGCGCACCGGCTTGAATCGTCGAATCCGTTCACGAAGAAAAGTGACCGGATCTTTCTCTTCCCAGATCACCTTGTCCGGGCCTTCCAGAACGCACGCGCCATTCGCGTAACGAAAAACTTCTTCCGGATGCGCACCCGCAAACGTGTAACGCGCGATTTTTTCGCCGCCTTCGACTGACTCCAGAAGGAAGGAGTAACGCGAGCCTTGCGCGATGCGCAGATACGCGCTCACCGGAGTCAACAAATCGGCGGAAAACACATCGTAAACAGGAATGAGGTTTCCCTGTTTGGCGAGCTTCGAAAATTCAGCGAAGGATGGCTGGATCATGGAGGCAGAAATCAGTTCTCGGTGTTCGGTAATCGGTTTTCAGTCAAAATCAACGCAAGCGTCCTGGGAACGATGCGGACGTGCAATTATCCCTTAAAATTCAGGATTGCGCTCGCCGCCACGCACCGGAGATGCTTCCTACGTTTGCGCGGCTCCTTCCGGTCGAAGCTTCGCCATTACCGCGCGTCGCATGGCCGCTTCCGGAGCTGCTTTTCCCATCCACAATTCCCATTGCGCGAAGCCTTGCGCCAAAAACATTTCCACTCCGGAGATCGCACGAATTCCCTTCGCCACGGCTATTTTCAGAAGTTGCGTGCGCAGCGGGCGGTAAATCAAATCCATCACAAGCTTGCAGTTCAGCTCGCGCGGTGAAAGCGGCGAAGTTCCGGCATGAGGATACATTCCAACCGGCGTGGCGTTCACGATCGCCTCGAAGCGCGCGGACGCCAAATGTTTTCGCGCGATAGCCTGCGCTCCACTGGCCCGCGCCAGTTCGCGCGCAGCCGCTTCTCGCCGCGCGCAAATCAGCACTTCCGCTCCTGCGTTTGCCAGCGCGAACGCGGCGGCTCGCGCCGACCCTCCCGCACCAAAAATCAGTACGCGACTGTCGCGCAGACGCAGATGATCTTCGAGCGCACGCAACACTCCGATGTAATCAGTATTGGAGCCGCGTAATTTTCCGTCTTTGCCGACAACGACCGTGTTCACCGCGCCGATTTTCTCCGCCATAGGCTCGCACTGGGCGAGATACTTCATGATCGTTTGCTTGTGGGGAATGGTGACGCTGAATCCACGCAGACCGAATTCCGGAATCGCCTGCACAAACTCTCTCAGATTTTCCACCAGGAATGGAAGATATGACGCGTCACTTTTGGCCGCAACGAAACCGGTGTTGTGCAGCAGCGGCGACAGCGAATGGCCGACAGGATTTCCAATCACTCCGAATACTTTGGTCTTTCGGGTGATCGCATCCGCCCGATAGAGCCGTTTGAAATCGTGCAAACTCACTTGGCCGGGTGCAGTCGCAACTGAAACCGGAGCGTATGCCAGAGCGCTGCCTTCTCGCAAAGCCAGCAGCCGGGCCGGAAGCCCGGTTTCTCCCATCGGCACCGACACAATGTCGTTCGAAGCGCGTGCCAATCGCAAGAGCCGAAGGCTGTCTGAAATCGTCAAAGCACGAGCGGCAATCTTAACGGCGTCCGCTTCGCCGCGCCGCGCGTGAACCAATCGCCGCGGCAACGGTGGGGTTCGTTGGAAATCATGGAAGGACAGCAGAATTTTCGGCGGAACAGGAATCGACCGCGCGGTTTGCCCGGGCAGTTCGCGCAACGTTTCGATTTCCAGGTCGCACCATTCGCAACCCGCCTCGCGCGCCTGACTCAGCCAGTACAATTCGGCTTCCGCGCCACCGGCCAATTTGCCGCCGCCCAGAATGCGGCGGCAGGTGGCAATCAGAGTAACTCCTTTGCGAGGGTAGCGGCGAAGGGCGGCGAGCAGTTTTCCGCGCTCGCGGTCCGACCGAAGCCAATCCAGTCGTAATTCGATGGTTCGCGTATAAAGGCGCGCTTCACGAAGTAGAAGCATCGCTTGCCGAGCCTTGGGGGTGGCAACAACGGCACATAGGCGGTCCGGAAAGGCTGCGCGTCGCTGTCCAAGCCTTGGCATATAGTTGAAAACAAAAGATGTAGCACGGACGTATCAAACCTGTAAAGCACCCCAAGCCAATTTGTTGACGAGTACTGGAACGCATTGCTATTTTCGGTGTGGGATAGTCCCCGCACGGCCCCTCACTTTTCGATTCAGGGTTTGCACGTACAAACTCTGAAAACTAAGGGCGTGCATTTGAAGGAGTCTCGAGATGCGCGCAAAGCTCTCAGGTTTGTGCCTTTCCCTGGTTTTCAGTGCGGCGGTTTGCATGGGCCAGGACGTTCAGGTTTCCAGCACGCAACGCGTGGAAGCGCCTGACCACGCCTGGCCAAGCACTGTTTATTGTTCAGGTTTTTATACGAGCCAGAAGGTTTCCGAGGATCTCAGGCTGGTGAGCGGCGAGCAGTCCGCTGACAAGATTAATTTCGCTTTGCGGGATCTCGTCTATCTGAGCAAAGGATTGAACCAGGGCGTGAAGCCGGGAGACCGCTTCTCGGTGGTGCGTGCCGAGGACGACAAGGATCCCGTGCAGTGGTTCAAGTGGCAGGACAAGTTGACCCACGCCATGGGCACCCATTTTCTGGACCTGGGCCAATTGGAAGTCATCAAGGTAGAAACAAACATAGCGATTGCAAAAGTATCCATGAGCTGCGATTTGATGCAACGCGGCGATCTGGTCCTGCCGTTCGTGGAACGGCCCGTGGGACCTTACAAAGATGCCTCCTCCGCTTTCGACGCCCTTGCACCGGCGAGTGGAAAGCCAGTGGCGATGGTGGTACGCGGACGCGACACGGCGCAGATGACCGGACGCTGGGACTCGGTTTACGTCAACCTGGGAACCGCCCAGGGAGTGAAGGTCGGCGATTATTTTCGAATCTTCCGCTATCAGGGCACGGATTCAGGAACCATCCCAACGGAAAAACATTCCCAGGACATGCTTTACGGGTTTGGCAGCAATCCCAGGCACTATTCCTGGAACGATCTGCCGCGCGAAGTTCTGGGCGAAGGGATCGTGTTGAACGTCAGCCCAAATTCGGCGACAGTTCTGGTCACAGTTTCGAAGCGAGAGATTATGTCCGGGGACTACGTCGAGCTGGAATAGCGACGTTACAGTCCTTGATCTCTTCAGAAGCCCGCGAAACAGCCGTTTCGCGGGCTCTTTTTTTTGCTGCGGTAGGATGAGGGCTCGCGTTGACTCGACAGGCAGCAAAAAACTAAGATACGCGCGCTGTGGCCGACACACCTTCGCTGATTGGACAAACGATTTCGCACTACCGCATCGTCGAGAAACTCGGCGGCGGGGGAATGGGCGTGGTCTATAAAGCAGAGGATACTGAGCTGGGCCGCTTCGTCGCATTGAAATTCTTGCCGGAAGAATTGGCGCAAGATCCGCAAGCGTTGGAACGCTTTCGCCGCGAAGCGCGCGCCGCTTCCGCACTGAATCATCCCAACATCTGCACCATCTATGAGATTGGCTGTGAAATTGGCGAGCAGGACCGCAAGCGATTTATCGCCATGGAATTTCTCGATGGCACAACACTGAAACATCGAATCAACGGAAAGCCAATCGAGACTGAAATTCTGCTTCCGTTGGCGATTGAGATTGCCGATGCACTGGACGCTGCTCACGCCAGAGGAATAGTTCACCGGGACATCAAGCCGGCTAATATTTTTGTAACCGAGCGGGGGCACGCGAAAATTCTGGACTTCGGCCTGGCCAAAGTCACATTCGCGGCCAGCGGTTCTTCCGGGAAAACCATCAGCCAGGAGCTCACGGCGGATGTAAGCGCAGAGCACCTGACCAGCCCGGGCTCGACGTTGGGCACGGTCGCGTACATGTCGCCGGAGCAGGTGCGCGCAAAGGAATTAGACTACCGTACGGACTTGTTTTCGTTCGGCGTGGTCTTGTACGAGATGGCGACGGGAGCATTGCCATTTCGTGGAGAGAGCTCTGGAGCGATTTTCAACGCGATCCTGGAGCGGCAACCGGTTCCAGCGATGCGATTGAACCCCGACTTGCCGCCCAAGCTGGAAGACATTATCAATCGGGCGCTGGAGAAGAATCGCGAGTTGCGGTATCAGGGCGCCGCGGAAATGCGCTCGGAATTAAAGCGGCTGAAGCGAGACATGGATTCGGGGCGATCTGGCCGGAAAGCGGATACGGATTCGGAATCGCCAGCTCGCGCAGGCGAAGGCGAATCGGCGGCGCGCGAGAGTGCGGCTCAAGCTGCAAGCGGTTCGGCAGTGCGCTCGCCAAGCGCTGCAAGGCACAGTTCCAGCAGCTCGGTGGTGGTGGAGGCCGCCAAGCAGCACAAAGGAATCCTCATCGGCGGTCTGGCGCTGGTTTTGCTGCTCGTCGCGGCCGCCGGATACGGCGTCTATTCGCTCTTTGGGAAACGCACGGCCGTAATTCCCTTTCAGAATTTTGACGCTACGCAAATTACCAACTCGGGCCACGCTTTGGCAGCTGCGATTTCTCCGGACGGCAAGTACATCGTCAGCGTAATCAACGAAAATGGAAAACAGGGCCTGTGGCTGCGCAACGTACCGAGTGGCAGCAATACACAGGTTCTCGACGCTGACGTTTTTGGCCTGCTCAGTCCGGTTTTTTCGGTCGACGGAAGCTATATTTACTACCGGAAAGCCGTCGATGCCACGGACAGCAACTTCCAGGTGTATCGCATGCCGGTCTTGGGCGGCGCATCACAACTCTTGGTGAAGGATGTGGATGCCGGCCCAGCGCTTTCGCCGGACGGCAAGCAAATGGCGTACGCACGGGCGAACGATCCAGATGCCGCGAAGTATCGCCTGCTTCTCGCCAATCTGGACGGAAGTGACGAGAAGATTCTGCAAATTGCGCCAGTCCCTGTGCCGCTGAGTCTGTCGTGGTCGCCGGACGGGACGCGAATTGCATTCGTTTCCTACTCGCAAGGGGAAGCGCAAGCGCAGATCAGCGTCTTCGATGTCGCGCACAAAAAAGAGAAGCCACTGACTTCGTACCCGGACAAGATTTTTTTCGATTTGGCGTGGCTGCCGGACGGTCGCGGACTGCTGGTGAACTATCGAGCCACGGGAGCAACCAACCCGCAGATCGGTTACGTTTCCTATCCTGGAGGGCGGTTCCAATCGCTGACTAACGACACCCACGGCTACCAGACATTGAGCGTATCCGCGGACGGAAAATCAATGGTGTCGATTCAGGGCCAGCGGTCCGACTCGGTGTTCCTGCAGCCATTGAGCAGCAAGGCGGCGCCAACGCCGGTTCAAGGCTTGCCGAATCAAACGGAGATTCGAAACGTGGCATGGGACGCACAAGGAAATTTAATTGTCACCACGGCAACTTCGATCCTGCGCATGTCACCCGATGGCAGCGGGCAAACGACAATTCTGAACGACCCGGCGGAATCGATTACCTTATCCTCCGTCTGCGGCAAAGGCGGGCCGATACTCTTTGGCACGACCGGACGCGAAGGAAAGACCACCACGAATATCTGGCGCGTGGATGCGGATGGGTCCCGGCCAAAGCAGCTGACCAATGGCAAACAGGATTTCTGGCCGCTCTGTTCGCCGGACAGTGGGTCATTTTACTTCGAGGATTACGCTGAATTTCGGCTGATGAAGATGGCGATCGACGGAGGCCCTGCGGAGCTTGTCAAGGCCAGCGCCATTCCAAACGGATACTTGGTCGGCGGAGTGAACTTTTCACCGGATGGGAGGTACATGCCGGAACTCACGTATGTCACTGATGCAGCCACACAATTGGAAATTACGAAGATTTCTCTCGTCGATATATCCACGAATGCCGAAACTCCCGTGAAATCACTGGTTCTTCGCCCCGATTTTGCTCCTCCCATTGCGGTCACTCCCGACGGAAAAGCCGTGGCTTACAACATCGTCGAAAACGCTGTGGGAAACGTGTGGATGCAGCCGCTGGACGGGTCGCCGGGTCGTCGATTGACGAATTTCAATTCGGATCGAAGTTTCACGTTTCAATTCTCGCCTGATGGCAAGTCACTGGGCCTTGTCCGCACGCACGTTGTCTCGGACGTGGTCTTGTTGCGCGACACCCACACGCAGGATCAATAACCACGCAGCAGATCTGCCACCTGGATTCAAGAAAGAAAGGAGATGTGCCGAGACTCAACGCGGCATCGCGCACGACTGTCCAGAACCCCCGATGAAGGGCCAAGGTGAGGCGCTGCCGATCAGCGCGAAATGCTTGCATCTCCACGGAAGATTTCGCAGGTAAACGCATAAATTTGGGTTTGCGGGGCGCGCCAGGCCTCGCGCGGCAAGCCTGCTTTGTGGCAGGTTTCTTCGAGAAATTCCTCGCGCGACAGCTTGTGTTCCGTCGCCACCTGCGGAAGCAACAAACCACGGTGATTTTCCGTGGCAACCAGTAGCCCATGCCTGCCGATTTGGATTTGCTGCAGAGCGATTGGGAAAAGCTCGGAAAGCACGGAAATCTCGATGACCAGATCCGGTAATTCTTCGGCTCGTAATGAAGAAAAGCGCGGATCGTGAAGTGCCGCGCTCTGTGCGCAATGAACGATGCTTTCGCGGAGAGGTTCGCGCGGTTCAATCACACCGATACAGCCACGCAATTTTTCGTGCACCTCGAGCGTTACGAACACGCCCTGACATAGCGAAAGAGAAGTTGGCTCGGATGCCGCCCGGCTGAGCGGTTTATCCTCGAGCGCGCTGACAATGGCGGCTCGCGCCAGCGTCAGCATGGCTCGACGCTCCTCCGCGGGGAATTGATCTTCAGGAAGGGACGACATCCTCGGACTTCGCGCGCGCTTCCATCATGCGCAATTTTCTGCGCTGGGTAATACGGCTGTCGAGCTGGCTCCAAAACCGGAAAAAATATTGCGCCGCGGAGATCAAAGCACTGGCGACCACCAGCCACAGCAGTATGTAAGCGAGCGGTTTGAGCGAGGTATATCGGGAACCAGCGATAAGCACGGCTACGGCCAATACCTGCAGAACCATTTTTGTTTTTCCAAGAGCTGAAGCGGAAATCGTGAAGCCTTCGGCGGACGCAATGTTGCGTAAACCGAGTACCGTAAATTCGCGCCCGATGATGATCACCACCATCCACGCCGGAACCAGATGCATATCCACCAACGCGATGAAGGATGCGGAAATGAGCAGCTTGTCGGCGATGGGATCGAGCAAAATTCCCAGCGTCGTCACCTGCAGCCGGCGGCGCGCAAAGTAGCCGTCTGCCCAATCGGTGGCGGCGGCGGCCAGCAGAATCAGCACGCCAAAAAACTCGAAGCGCATATGGAAGCCCCACAACTCCACGTTCGGGCTGCGCGTCAGGAGCACTGCTATCAGCAAGGGCACAAAAAAGATGCGCAGCAGCGTGAGTGAATTGGGAAGGTTCATAAGCGCCAGGCGCCCGCAACCGCAAACCGGTCCGGATACGGGGCCAAAACGACTATAAGCTTCGAGTTGGTAGCCGTCAACGTCAGCAGCAAGCCGGTTTGTGACGCTCTGGGGGTACTTACGGGTTAACAGCGAATTGGCTGGAAAAAGTAGCAGCTCGTATACCTTTTCGTAACAGGAATGCCCTATAGCTGTGCAAATTCACAAATCGAAAAGGCGGTGGAATTCTGCAAAAAAACCGCATTCATGACCCATTAACCTTGTGCAACATCTTTATTTTCATTCATTTACAGATGCGTTTGAATCTGGTGAAAAATAACGAGCAGGCAGAGTATAACTTTTGCGGAAACTTGCCTACCGCGATTTCCACAAGGATTTCCACCGCTCTGGCAGCGCTCCGGAGAGCCCTCTAAGCACCTGAGAATGTTGAAAAATCAGGGATTACAGGCAATTCAGTGTTGTTTACTGGCAAGCCACCGCCGAACGAATCGCGCATCCGGGCGTCTGCTTCAGATCGTGCGCGGCCCTCGCAGCAGGCGCGCAGGCGGCAGCAGAATCGCACTCAGCAAAGCAAAAACTCCATGCAGCGTGATGCCGACGATTCGAAAGGGCAGGCTGATAAGCCACACAAAGGGATAGGCGACCAGCGCCAGCAACGCAAGCGGCCAGCACAGAACAAACAGAATGCACCATAGGATGAATCCGGCCATGGTTTTTCCTCTCCCTGCTATGAACGATGGAGGCCGCTAAAAAGTTCCGTTCACAGCATAGTGCTGGAGCTTCAGGCGGCGCGCCATAGTAACCGGGACTTCGGCGTCGAGCAACATATGGGAGTCGTCCAACTCGGAACGGAAAACGTGACCGAGCGCGTGAACCATGGCAACTGTGCGCCCTTCTGTCAGCGGCAGGCGAAGCGACAGCCTTTCGACTGGTTCGGCCGGAAGCGCGTTGTCCATGCGCTGCAAAAGTTCGTCGAGACCTTCGCCGGTGATCGCAGAAACCAAAACGGGCGGCTCGGTTCCTTCAGGCGGATGCGCTGCCGATTTTTGCAGTTGGATGCGCTGATCCTGTGGAAGCAAATCCACTTTGTTCCACACATGAAGTGTAGGACGCCCGGCAACACCAAGCTCGGCCAGGATCTTTTTAACGGCTTCGTCGAGTTCCTGATTATGAGCGCTGGAAACATCGCTGACGTGCACGATCAGCGCGGCTTCCTGCACTTCCTCCAACGTCGCGCGAAAGGCGTTCAACAGACCCTTAGGCAGGGCGCGAATAAATCCCACGGTATCGGAGAGCAGGACGCGGCGGCCGGACGGCAAACGAAGCGCGCGGATCGTAGGATCGAGCGTGGCAAACATGCGCGAGGATACCAGCACTTCCGCGCGGCTGAGCGCGTTAAAAAGGGTGGATTTGCCGGCATTGGTGTAGCCGACCAGTGCAATGGTTCCCAGCGGCACGGAATTCCGGGCTTCACGGCGGAGGGCGCGCTGTTTGCGTACCCCTTCAATATTTTTCTCGATTTTCGACACGCGATCGCGGATGCGGCGGCGATCTGTTTCCAGCTTTTTTTCGCCGGGGCCGCGTACGCCGATGCGGCCAGTACCTCCTCCTGCGCCACCGGCGCCTCCGCCACCGCTTTTGCCGCCGAGGCGAGACATTGCAGTGCCCTTTCCCGTAAGGCGGGGGAGCATATAGTTCAATTGCGCCAATTCGACTTGCAGCTGGCCTTCGCGGCTGCGCGCGTGCCTGGCAAAAATATCCAGAATGAGTTGCGTGCGATCAATGACGCGGCGATCGGTGTGTTCTTCGATATTGCGCTGCTGCACCGGCGAAAGATCGCTGTCGAAAATGATTAGCGGAGCGTCTTTAGCGTTGGCTTCGGCAAGAATTTCATCGAGCTTGCCTCGCCCTACGAGTGTTGCCGGGTCGGCTTTATCGCGTAATTGGAAAACGGTTCCGGCGATGGCGGCACCAGCGCTGCGTGCCAGTTCGACAAGTTCTGCCAACGATTCGCGTTCGGGCGAGCCAACCGGCCGGCCCGGAATTCGCGCAGACCGCTTCCAGGCTACACCAACAAGGAGAGCGCGTTCAGTCGAAGGGATGGCTTGCGTGGTTTTCATCGTGCAAGCTGGCAGGAAGAAGTTGCAATGCCATCGAATGCGAAGTGAGAGTGTAGCATCCAGCCGAGTATACGCCCGACGCAGGCGCTGCGGGAAATGCGGAAAAAATTACCACTGGTGCTTTTATGAGGTTCGCGTCTCGCTCTTTGTAGCGTCAATCGCCTGGCCGAAAGCGAGGAGGTTACCGTCGGGCGCGAGTACCAGCAGTTCCCTTTGCCAGTAGGGCTTGTCGGCGGGGCCGTGGACGTCACCCTTGGGCAGGGTATCGAGTTTGGGCTTTAGTTCCGCGTACAGCTGGTCGACGTCGCGAACATCGATGTAATACGCAAAGCGCCGGTTGCCGGGAGGCGCGCCTTCCGGGCCTTTTTGCTCGAGGATCCGGAAGCCGGTGGTTTCGCGATGCACGTATGCGTAATTTGCCATTCGCCATTGCGTTTCAAAGCCGAGAATGTCGTTGAAGAAAGTCAGGGCCCGCTCGAGATCCTCGACGTGCATGAACGGAGTGATCTGGATGAAGTTTGACATGACGACTACCTTCCTTGCGCGAGCTGTGCAGCCAGCCAGTCTCGGACCGCGGCTTGAATGGCCGAATCTTCGCCGAAACCCGCGACCCAATGCACATTTTGTTCGCGGCGGAACCAAGTGAGCTGGCGTTTTGCGTATTGGCGAGTGCCTTGTTGGATTATGGCGCGAGCGGCATCGAGGGTGATTTCTCCGCGCAGATGGCTACGCAATTCGCGATAGCCGATAAAGTTAAATGGTTTGGCGTTTTCGGCTAGCCCGCTCGATATCAGGTGCGAAACTTCGTCCAGCCAGCCAGCTCGCAACATCGCATCGGTACGATTGCGTATACGTTGGTGGAGAGCTTCGCGTTCCGGCTGTAACCCGATTTTCAAAACACGCCAACCCCTTAGTGGTGTTCTTCCCTCCCGATGAATTTCGGTTATCGGCTTTTTGGCCAGCAAGCAAATTTCGATTGCACGAATAAGCTTTTGTTCGTCGGCCGAAGAAATTTGCCTGGCTGCCCGCGCATCAAGACGCGCGAGCACTGCGTGCAAATGCCCGGGGCCGTGCTCGGCGGCAGATGCGCGCAAGCGCTCGCGTAATTCTTCCGAACGCAGAGGCAAGTCTGCGAGGCCGTCGAGCAACGCGCGCAGGTAAAGCCCGGTACCGACCGTAAAGATGGGAAGCCGGGAGCGAGCCCTCAAATCATCGAGGACTTTGAGGGCGCGTTCGCGGTAGCCGCCCGCGGTGGACTCCTCAGCCGGATCGAGAACGTCGAGCAGGTGATGTGGAACAGTCGCTCGTTCGGCGTGAGTTGGCTTCGCCGTGCCAACGTCGAAGCCGCGATAGAGTTGAGTGGAATCGCAAGCAACAACTTCGCCGGCAAATTCCTTGGCAAGAAAAACGCCTAACGCGGATTTTCCCGACGCGGTCGGGCCAACAATCGCCAGCAGCGGCGGGTCAGCGGAAAAAGTGGTCATCGAAACAGGATGTGCCAACTGCGAATTACGAGAATCACGAGCATGATTGCCGCGAGCAATAAGCTGCCCAGAACTTGTTGGCGAACAATTTTCACGGATTTGTCAAAGTGATTTCGCAGCGAACTGGAGATGCTATTGCTCGTTCGCGGCTTCGATAGGCAGATTGTACAGGAAAATAAAACGCAAACGAATTTCAGGTCCAGAAAACGCCGGCGGCAAATGGTCAAACGGATTCGAGGAGCGAATCGCGGAAATCGCCGCGCGATCCAGCGGCTCCTTGCCGGAGCCTAGAAGTTGTTGCGGATCCTGATTCGGGACGCTGCCATCGCGGCGAATGCTGAATTCCAGAACGACTCTGCCGCGGTCGCCCAACTGCGCGGATTCCGGCATCACCGCGTACCAGTTGCGGCGCACGCTTGCCAGGACGCGCTGCATGTAGTCATTGAAATCGACACCTTCAGTCGGCGTCAAAATCTGATAAGCGCCGTTCATTCCTGAACCGGGAACGCCACCGCCGCCGGGACGTCCTCCATTGCCCTGCTGCGAGCGCGGAACGGGCGCGGAAAAACCTCCGCTCTTTCCGCCGCTCGCCGAATTACGCGACAAATTATTCAGTGAGTCGCGCAGCGGATTGCTGGAACTCTTTGGTAGCACCAGATTGGCCTGCGTCTTCGGTGCGTCCGGCGCTTCCAGCTTCGCAGCTGAATTCGGCGGAGCTTCCGTTTTCGGCGCGGGCGCTGTTGGAGGCGGTGGCTGGTTCGCATTCGGCTTAACAGTGGGCGCGCTGGGCAACTCCCTCGGTTCCACTTTTGGCTGAGGAGCTGGCACCGGTTCTGGCTCCGGCGGTGCAACCTTGCGCAGAATTCGCGGATCGACTTTCACTTTGGGCACGGGCGTAACCGCGCGTGGCTCTGGCCGGGACATTTCGAACGCGCCCGGCGGCAGGAAAAACATCTGCTTGCGGGCGATTTCCTGGTCTTCCGCGGTAGGCTGCCGGTGGCGAAAGATTTTCGGCGGCCAGATCAACAGCGCGAGAAGCGCGGCGTGCACCGCGATCGAGTACGCCCGGTCAAGCAAATTTTGTAAGTTTTTCTTTCTAGCAACTTCTTCGTCGTTCAGAAGGTTTACTTCGCCGGTCAGAAAAATGTCTTTTTCTACCAGTTCTGTATACAGCGGTGGCGGTGGTGGAATAATTTCCGGAGAAGCCGCGCCCAACGGCACCGTGATACGTTCGTCCATTTCCGATGGCTGAGGCGGCAGCGCATGCGGCTCATCGACAACCTGATAGGCCTCGGGATTCACATCACGCGGCACGATGAAGCGCTTGGCGATCGATTCGAGCGGAAGGTTGGCGGGAATACTGGTCTTGGTTTGCAGTGGCGCAACGGCCAACCCCGAAGGCACTAGCGTTCTGTCATCCAACGTGGATGGGCGCCGCCGCGAGGTGGGCTCCAGCGTGGATGGTCGGGCATCAAACGGTACTAGTGACCGTGGAATCATTTCTCGTCTTTTCTCGGATGGTGAAACACAGGCAAATCCGACCCCGGATGGCTGCCCGTTGGTTGGACGCGCGCCGCGTGTTCCTGGATGCATGCCATCACGCGCGTTGCCAACTCCAAAGCGGCACGTCCCGCCGCCCCGTTGGTCTTTGGCTCTTTACGCGTCCGCACCGCGTTCAAAAAGGCTTCCAGCTCCGCCCGCAACGGCTCTATTCCGGCGGACGGCAATTTCTCAAAGGCAAATTCCGGTTCCGGCCCCGGCCGCTTGACGCCAACCCGCAACGCATCACGCCGCGCATAGTCCAGCGAAATGTATTCATGCTGCTGGAAAAACCGCACCTTGCGGACGCGTTCGGTGGAAACGCGGCTGGCGGTGACGTTGGCGACCGCCCCGCCGGCAAATTCCAAGCGCGCATGGGCAATATCCACTTTATCGCTGAGCACCGGAATGCCTACCGCCTTTACTTCGATAACGGGTTCGCCAACCAGCGCCAGCAAAATGTCCAGATCGTGGATCATCAAATCGTAGATCACGTCCACATCCAGGCTGCGCGGCGTGAAAACCCCCAGGCGGTGTACCTCAAAAAACAACGGACGATTGATAATCGGCTCAACAGCTAGCACCGCCGGATTGAAGCGTTCCACGTGGCCCACCTGCAGTATTCTTGCGTACTTCTTGGCAGCGGCAAGCAACGCGTCGGCATCGGCGAGATCCTTCGCCATAGGCTTTTCGACAAGTACGTCGATGCCCATCTGCATCAGGGCACATCCAACTTCGCTATGCGCCACGGTCGGAACAGCGACGCTTGCCGCGTCCACTCGCCCCCGCATTTCCTGCAATGTAGAGAACGCTCGAGTCTTGAATTCTTGCGCGAACGCCGCGGCCCGCTTGGCGTCGGTGTCGAAAATTCCCACTAATTCCGCGGAGTCCATTTCGCGGTAAACGCGCGCGTGATTGCGACCAAACTCGCCGCAACCGGCAACGGCCACACGTATGCGCTTGATTTCTGCCGTGGCCGTCATTTCTTATCTATTCCCTTCGAACCGGCGTTTGGTTCCGCGATTCCCGCAGCCGGAAAAGCCTGAATCGCGATTCCCGCTTCGTTGGCCGCCGCAATTAGCGCCTCGCGGTCGAAAAGCAGCGTTCGGAGCGCGTCAATCGCAAGCGCTGTCGCTCCGGAAGCTTTCATCGTTGCGATCGTTGGCAATCCCACCACCGGCACATCGAAGCGCATGTCCTGCATCGGCTTGCTGACTTTAACCACCACCAACGGTTTGCCGGCGGCAATGCGGGCCGCGCGCGAAATGGTCTCGTCAGTGCCTTCCATGGCTTCGACCGCGACGCATGCCTGACTGGAAACAACGATGGTCTGGCCAACGTCCATCGCCGCAATATTTCGCGCGACGCCCAGGCCGTATGCCATGTCCGCTGATTCCTCCGCGCTCGGCGCCCGCCGCGTCAGTACGCCCGCCTCGCAGAGCAGGGGCTTCAGGAAAACCGTAGAGTCCACCAGCCGAATGCCTTCGTCTTCGAGCACTTTCGCCACCGCTCCGATCAGGCTGTCGGTATTTTTCTTGGGCAGTGCAAACAACAGTTTCGCCAGCTTCCAATCGGGCCGGATGGCGCTGAAAATTTTATTGTGCTTCACCTGCCCGGCCATCACAGCTTGCGTGACCCCTTCCCGGTGCAGCAAATCTATCGTTTTCGAAAGTTCGCCGAGACTGACCCAGTGCAGTCGCGGCGTGAGTTTTGCCAAATCCGCGTCGGCTTCTTCCCTAATGGCAATCACCGCCATTTCGATTCCCTGGCTCCGCGCGCCTTCCAGTACCAGAAATGGAAAGCGCCCGTTACCGGCGATGAGTCCCCAAGTGTTGCTGTTGAGATTGCTTGTGGTCATGTAGAAAAAAGTGCCGGCCTATCTCATCCTTATTTCACAATGCCGCGTTCCGCGGCCGCGATAAAGCTTACGAGCTCGCGCACATCGTCTGAATCCGCAAAGTCTCTGCGCAATGCATCCAGCGCTTGCGTGGTGTTGAGCTTCGAACGCAGCAGTGTGCGAAACGCCCGTTGCAATGTCTTTACCCGTTCAGCGGAAAATCCTCGCCGTTCCAGCCCGATTGAATTCGCGCCGAAGGACTTGGTTTCGCGTTCGGTGACGATGCGCGAAAACGGCGGCACGTCCTGGGTAATCACCGTCGAAGCGCCCACATAGGCATAACGCCCCACGCGGCAAAATTGATGCACCGGCGAAAGCGCGCCAATGGTCGCGAAATCTTCCACCGTCACGTGCCCAGCCAGCGTCGCTGCGTTCACGAACAGATTATTGCTGCCGATCTGGCAATCGTGGCCGATGTGCGAATAGGCCAGAAAAAAATTTTCGTCTCCGATGCGCGTGATGCCGCCGCCTTTGATCGTGCCGCGGCTGACGCTTACATATTCGCGGAAAATGTTCTTGTCGCCGGCAATCAGCTCGGTTCGCTCTCCGGCGAACGTATAATCCTGCGGATCGCTGCCAATAATGCAAAAGGGGTGAAATACGTTCGCCGCGCCGAAACGCGATGGACCGGAAACTACGGCGTGAGCGTAAATTTCGCAATCCTCGCCGAGTTCGACTTCCTCTCCAATTATGGCGAAAGGACCGACTCGAACTCCCGATGCAAGACTTGCCGACGCCGCGACCACCGAGCTGGGATGAATTACCGGCGCGCTCATTACTTCGCGACTTTCTCCGTTGGCTTCGCAGGCTCTTTCGAAGCAGCCATGTCGCGATCCACCATCTTGCACATCAGCGTCGCTTCCGCAGCCAGCTGCCCGTCAACGAACGCCTTTCCTTCCAGCTTGCAAAAATCGCCGCGCCACGACAATACGTTCATTTCGATTTTCAATTGCTCGCCGGGCACAACCGGACGGCGAAACCTGGCGCCGTCCACGGCAACAAAAAATAGCAATTTGTTCTGGCGATCTGGAACCTCCAGCAGCAGCAACAAGCCTCCGGTCTGCGCCATGGATTCAATGATCAGCACGCCGGGCATTACCGGCTGGCCCGGGAAATGTCCCTGGAAGTGCGATTCCGTGGCGCTGACGTTTTTTATGCCGACAATTCGTTTCAGCCGCTCGATCTCCAAAATCCCATCCACCATCAGGAAGGGATAGCGATGGGGCAGGTATTTCTGGATTTCCATCACGTCCATAATCATCCGAAATTCTCCGTCGCGGCGCCCATACTGAGGCTTCTCCGCCTGTCCGCCAAACTTATCATTATAAGGGCAGCGGGCGTAGTCGCGTAGCCAAGAATGTGCTCTGCCTAGCCAGTTCGCGCCAGTTCGCGCCAGTTCGCGCCGGTTTGCGCCGGTTTGCAGGAGCCACGCGCACCCGCCCGTTCGAGAATTTGCCACGATTTTGCGAGCTTGTTAGCATCTGCGGGACATGAGCACCCTCACCGAACCGAAGATCCTTCTCGATTGGCTCGTTCCGCGGTTACCAAACATGCTGCGAATTCTAGAAGCTTTTGTCTGTGCCGAATCGCCCAGCACGGAAAAAGCTGCCGCCGACATCTGCGCACAGCTGATCGCCGCGGAATGGAGCAAGCGCGGCGTTCTGGTCGAATCGCTCGAACAGAAGCATCGCGGTGCGCATTTGCGCATTACCTGTGTGCCTGGCAACACCAAGCCGCGCTCGCAACTTCTGGTGCTCGGGCACTATGACACCGTCTATGCCAGCGGCACGTTAGCGACCATGCCGTTTCGAGCCACCGCCGGCCGCGTATACGGCCCCGGCGTCTTTGATATGAAAGCTGGCATTGTCCAGGCGCTTTTTGCGCTGGATGCAATTCAGCAGACGGGCGCCTCGTTCCCGAAAAAAATAGTTTTCCTCTGGACTTCCGATGAAGAGATTGGCAGCGAATCGTCACGCAAACTCCTGGAAGCCGAAGCGCGAAGAAGCGATGCGGTCTTTGTGCTGGAACCCTCGCTGGGGCCAAAAGGGCTCTTGAAAACTGCGCGCAAAGGCGTCGGTGACGCTGAAATTATCGTACAAGGCCGTGCCTCGCACGCGGGTTTGGCCCCTGAGAAAGGCGTTAATGCCATCCATGAGCTGGCGCTGCAAATTGCGCTGGTCAAAAAATGGAATGACGTAAAGCGCGGTGTTTCCGTGAATGTGGGCCTGGTCGCGGGCGGAACGCGGCCCAATGTAATTCCAGATCACGCAAAGGCTGTGCTGGATTTGCGCGCTCTTCGCGTCGCCGACATGCGAAGGATCGAAAAGCAATTACGCGCCTTGCGGCCTATCCTACCGGGAGCGAAACTCGCCGTGCGCGGTGGCTTCAATCGAGCGCCGCTCGAACGCAAGATCAGCGCCGAACTTTTTCACCGGGCACTAGCACTTGCAAAAAATATGGGATTAACTATCGGCGAGGCCACGGTCGGCGGCGGCTCCGACGGAAATCTCACCGCGGCGTTGGGCATCCCCACTCTCGATGGACTAGGCGCAGTCGGCGACGGTGCACATTCAGCGGAAGAACACATCTTCGCTCGTACCATGCCACAGCGCGCGGCGCTACTCGCGGCCCTTTTGCTGAACAGCTAGCTGTTTCTTAATTTGAATTACCGTATTTGCCGCGCAAATACTGCACCGTATCGCGCGTTAAATCCGCGTAATCGCAGCGCATCACTGCTTTGACCGCTGCTTCGGGATTATCGCCCGCCGCTAGACGGCCCAGGATGCGGTCCACGTCGTTCATGCCACCGGCTTGCACCATGTATTCCACGTTTGCCAGCGCCCAGGCGTACGCCGCGCTTGCTTCGGCGTTCGAAAGCTTCATCCAATCGCCCGCAAAGTGTTTCAGCCCCAGCGCCGGATCGCTCTTGTAAATCGCGAGCAGCGCCCCTGCGGTCAGGTCGCTCCGCTTGCCTTCCATCCATTGCGCCAGCCCTTCCTGAATCCATGTCGGAGCGCGACCCAAGGTTTTCTGTTGAACAAAACTGTGCGCCAGCTCGTGCTTCAATACGCGAGACAATTCCGGCGTGACATCGTTCAATCCCTGCACCGGCACGCGAATTCGCCCGTCATTCAACGCGCCCACCCAGCCGGGCACTTGCGTAATATCGGCGAAAGCCTGCTGTGTGTACAAAATTACGCCGATCGAATCCGGCGGTGAATAATTCAACTCCGATTCGATCGCACCATAGTGTCTCTCGAGGGTGTGCAAGACACTGCGCGCCAGCGACGGCTCCGACGCCCCGCTGTAGCGCAGCGTAAAATGGTTGCTCTCATTTTCCTTGTACTGCTCTTCTTCCTGTTTGTCGCGCTGCGCTCTCTGCAAAGCCGCTTCCACTTCCGC
The DNA here is from genome assembly GCA_963732135.1 of uncultured Acidobacteriota bacterium. GTDB lineage: Bacteria > Acidobacteriota > Terriglobia > Acidiferrales > UBA7541 > Acidiferrum. The sequence continues at coordinate 78,131 of CAVSYC010000002.1, read as the reverse complement.
GTCAGGACGTAACGAAGCCGCATGCTTCCATTCGGCCACCGCGAAATCCATCTTATTCAGTCCGTAGTACGCCCATCCCGCCAGCTTTGAAACCTCGGGATCTTCCGGCACCAGTCTCCGGGCGCGCTCGATGTACTCAAGCGATTGCGTGTACTCGCTCCGTTTCAGATACAGGTAGGCCGTGTTCATCAGCAGCACCGGTTGTTCAGGCAAATAGATCAAGGCGCTTCGCGCGTCTTGCAATGCCAGATCCATCTCGCCATGCGTCAGTTCGAATTGCGAGGCTGCGTGGTGACCCATCGCCGCATTCTGATTGGCCAAAGCTTGTCCCGAATGTGCTTCTTGATCCAGCTGATCCACATAGATGCGATCCACTTCGCCGTTCTGAATGACGCGGTTTTCGATTTCACCCGCGCTGGGCGGCAACGTCGCTGACGAGCCTTCGCTTTCAGGAGACTTTAGAATGACTGCGGACGCGTTGGCCGCTGCTTCTGACGATGAAACTGTCCCGCGGTCAATGTGGTCCACGATCGAGCGAGGAATCGAAAGCGTACCCGAAGGGGTCTCGTAGATAATTTTCTCGCCTTCTTGCGTTACGCTAAGCGCTATGATTCTTCGTCCGTTTTTCAGCACGATGGTGTCGCCGGCGCGCGCGCTTACTGCCGCAATCAGGCAGCTCGCGGCCAGCAGCGTGGCCCGACGAATTTTCCAACTTCGCTCCATCTGATGAATTTACCCCACGGCGACGGCCGCATCGAGGCAACCTTGCCGCTCCATGCCCAATCTCACTACACAACTAGCATGTGGCCCTCGGCTTTAACCGTTTCGCCAATCATCTTGCTATGCGCAGCGCTGCTCAACGCACAGCAAGCTCCGCCCCGCGAACCGCGTGAGCTTCTCGCGGCGCTCAATCGCGTCCAGGTTGATCCCGCCGCGGTCTACAAAGTCGATTCATCCAGTCGCATCGAACTGCGCCGTGGCGATGCCAAACTACTCTTTGAAGAAGGCTATCTCGGGTTCTTTACTGCGCTGGACGGCCGGGTCACAGGAGCGGTTTTCTCCGGCCGCGGTCACATCCTGGCGATTCCCCGCGATCCGGTTGAAAAGCAGCAGTTGGCGCATTTTCTTGGCGCGCCAATGATTGACCAGGATTTCAGCAGCGCCTACTTGCGTTTTACCGATGCTACCGTGTCCGAGCTACGCGACGATTTGCAACGCGCTCATATCGAACCACAAACCAACAGTGCTTTCGTCGATGGCTGGCAGGCTTCCGTGTTGTCCCGCAATCCTGCACACTCGTTTCGAATTCTTTCGGAATCCTATTCGCAAACGCCGCGTCCCTACTTCACGGCGACGCTGGGCGGTGTTTCGCAAGGCTCTTTCGATTTCGTTTACGATCTGGAACGCGGGGAGCCGCAGCTTTTCGGGCAAAGCCGCAAAGTTGGTGGGTTGGATTACTACGACGTCTGGAGTTCCTATTGCCCGCCCGGAACCCGCCCGCCTGCTGTCCCGTTTCAGGCGCTCAGCTACCGCATTGAGACTACCGTCCATCCTGATAATTCCATCAGTGGAGTCAGCGTTGTCCGCATTCGAGCTGCGCAATCCGGCGAACGCCTGATTCCTTTTCAATTTTCCAGGCTTCTAAACGTCGAAGCTGTAACTGCAGGGACGGAACCGCTCTTTTCTTTTCCAGATAGTAGCTCTACGCCCGAAGAACGCGTCGCAAGCGGCAGCGATCTGCTCTATGTCCTGCTCCCTAGCCCATCATCAGCCGGCGACAACATCGAGCTCACAATTCGCTATCACGGCAACGTCATTCGCAATGCCGGGAATGGCGTTCTGTTTGTGGGAGCGCGCGAAAGCTGGTACCCGCATTTCGGCGACACTGCTTCCTTCTCCAGCTATGACTTGACGTTTCATTGGCCGCACAAGCTTCGCCTCGCGGCCACCGGCGCGAAAATCGACGAACGTGAGGATGGCGATTCGCGTACCGGACATTGGCGGACGGAAAAACCCGCGAGTGTCGCGGGCTTCAATCTGGGCGAGTATGCGTTCGCGTCGCTGGCCGACAACAACTACTCGGTGGACGTATATGCGAACCGCCAACTCGAGCAGGCCTTGCTTAGCCGCCTACGTGAACCTGAAGTGGATGACCTTTCAAGCTCACTGTCGGGCCCCGTCGGTGCGCAGCGTCGCGAACAACTGCGATTGCAGATGCCGCCGCCAAGTCCGGCCGACGTCCTTAAGGCGCTCGCTCGCGAGATCGATTCTTCGATTCACTTTTATGAAAACCTCTCCGGTCCGGCTCCCTTCCGCCAACTGAGCGTTTCGCAGATTCCCGGAACTTTTGGTCAGGGCTGGCCGGGTCTTCTCTATCTTTCCACTTATTCATTCCTTCCCGCGGAAACTCAGGAGCGCGCGGGTCTTTCCGAAAGCGGCCAGGAACATTTCCATGACCTGGTTCCATTTCACGAAGTGGCTCATCAGTGGTGGGGTAACGTAGTCGGTTGGTCCAGCTATCGCGATCAGTGGATCGACGAAGGACTGGCGAACTACATGGCGCTTCTGTTTGCGGACAGTCGGAAAATTCCCGATCACAAACTGCGCCTGTGGCTGGACCGCTACCGAAAACGCCTCGTGGAAAAAGACTCTTTGGAAACTGCGCCTGCGGAAATCGGCAGCATGGACCTTGGTTTTCGTCTTGACTCTTCGCACAATCCGGAAGGTTTCGATCTGCTAGTTTATGGAAAAGGCTCCTGGTTTTTTCACATGTTGCGCGAAATGCTGCGCGAACCTTCGGCGAAAAATCCTGACGCGCGCTTTATTTCGTTTCTGCACACTTTGCAGGCCCAATACGCATATCGCGCGCTTTCTGCCGACGATCTGCAACGCGAAATCGAACTGGTGATGACTCCCGCGATGGCCATCGAAGGCCGGCGCTCCATGGACTGGTTTTTCGCGGACTGGGTGCACGGAACCGGCATCCCGCATTACCGCATGGAATATTCCACGCGCCGCTCCGAAAAAGGTTTTGTGATAAAGGGCAAGCTGTTGCAGAGCGGCGTCGCCGCTTCCTTCGTGGCGCCAGTTCCGATTTATTCCAGCAATGGCGGCTATCTGGGACGCGTCATCGCCTCCGGAGCGGAAACGCCCTTCCATTTCAACGTAACACGCGAGCCTGGCAAACTTCTCATCGATCCTCAAATGACTCTGCTCTGTATTATCGATCGCTGAATTTTTTTGCGCTCTGCTTCCGGAGCTCGACAGCCTACAGCGGCCTCCGGTACACGCTCTTTTCCTTAAATAGCGGACTCTTCGCTGAGATCGCTGCCTTGCCGTCCGGCCCAATCACATACGGGTGACCGGTCGGGTCTCCCGGCACGCCTGCGAGCAGGCCGGATTGGATCAGTTCGCCGATGCTTTTTGGTGGGCGGCTCACTTTGGCGGCAAACTCCTCACCCAGCACGTTGAGGTGCTCGATGTCTTCGTCGGCACGTAGCAATTCCAGATTCACCCGAGCGTTCTCCTTGATCGCGTCGTCGTTGCTGGAGTTGAAAAGCTCCGTCCACAAAATCGTCGCGGTCTCGCGCGAGTTGCCCTTTTCCAGAAATCGCGCCGCCATAATCTTCATCCACGGCTGCGCGCCCGGCTTCTCGCTCCCTTCCAAATACGCTTCACCAGCTTTTGTGTAGTCCTTCAACGCGAGGTAATACACATTTCCCAAATCTTGATCCAGCCGCCAGTAGTCGGGATTGGCCTTCAACCCCCGTTCCAGCAATTGCACCGCAAGATCGGGACGGCCAGCGCCGCGCGGCTCCGGTTCGCTCAAAAACAGCGCGCCAAACCGGTACGCAGGCAGCAGGTTCGAATCGAGAGTTGTGGCCACATCGAGCAGCGGCCACAGGCTTTCCAGATTCGTATCTTGCCCGAGGTGCTTGTTTCCGTAGTATTGCACCGCCCGCGTCCAGTAAATGTCCGCCGCCAGCGTCGAATACTCCAGAGTCACTAACTTCATCAGCTTCGGCGAACGCACCAGCACTTCATCCTGTTCCTGGTACAGGGCGTCGCGTTCGACATTGACCTTGCGCTGCAATCTCCAGACGCCGGCGAATCCGGCGGGCAGAATCAACAACAGCAGCCACGCCATCGATTTTCCAGCTTTCATTTCAAATCCTTGCGGGAAAAAATAATCGCGGCCACGCTCAACACAATTGCGCAATACAGCGCCGTGTACAAAGTATTGTGTAGCATTAAAATTCGCGGAATTACCCGTCCATGCGCCGCCGCGCCCATCACGTCGTAATTTCCAAAGTTTGGCAGCAGATAGGAAAGTATCGCGAAAAATTTCTGTGTGGTCGGGCTCATTTGCGTCACTTGCAGGCTGCGCAGTTGCGCCACAAAAAGTCCCGCCACGTACAAGCCGCCGGTAAATAGAATTGCCAGCAGCGGCGACGTAAAGCAGGAAAACATCATGGCCAGCGCTACCACCAACGTCAGCTTCAACAAAATAAAATACACCGCCACCAGCACCGCCACATCGCCGCGCGCGATGGAATGTTTCACGTACCACATCGCCAGAAACAGTCCCACACCCATCGCCGCCGTATTCACTGTCAGCGTGAGAATCAGGCCGGTGAATTTCCCCAGCAAGAATTCCCACCGTCGCAGCGGCTTGGCCAGCACCGCGTGCAGCGTTCGCTTGTCGATCTCCTTGGACACCAATCCTACGCCCGTGAACACCGCGATCAGCAGCCCAATCAGCGAAATGGCGCTCAGCCCCAGGCTCACCATCACGATTGTTTCGATGTCCACTGAAATCTGCCCGACGATGACCGCCGACGCGATCAGCAGCAGCGCGAAAAATACCAGGTTATACAAAACGCGGTCGCGCACCGCTTCGCGAAACGTGTTTCGCGCCACGATTAGAATGTGGTTCATTGTCCGGTGACCTCGATGGCCGCCGCCCGTGCGCGATCTTTGCCGACCAATTCCATGAAAAAATCTTCCAGCGTCGGCTTGATTTGAGTCACCGAAATTATTTTCGCGCCGCCTTCCCGCAATTCCGCTAGCACGGCGTACAGTTCGGTTTCACTGGCGTTCATCCGGTAATTCGCGCCGGACTTGGCCGCTTTCGCGCGTATCGCTTCGAACTGCGGTCCGCTGCCCGTCAACTCGAATACGATTTCCATCCCCAGCGATTTCACTCCCACGATCGAGCCCGGCGCGCCCACTCCGCGCAACTGCCCCCCGGCAATCACTCCCACGCGGTCGCACAGCGCTTCCGCGTCGGGCAAAATGTGCGTGGAAAAAAGTATGGTCTTGCCGGCATTCTTCAGATCCAGAATGATGTCGCGCACTTCCCTGCGCCCCACCGGATCGAGGCCAGACATCGGCTCATCCAGAATCACCAGCTTTGGATCGTGTAAGATCGCCTGCGCCAGCCCGACGCGCTGCAACATCCCTTTGGAGAATTTTCGCAGCTGAATTTTTCCCGCCGTCTCCAGCCCGACCTTTTGCAACATTTTCTGCACGCGCTCTTTGCGCTCCGCCGCGCTGAATCCGTGGAAGCGTGCAAAATAGTCCAACACCTCTGCCGCCGTCAGGTAATCGTAAAAATACGGCTGCTCCGGCAGATACCCGATGTCCCGGTGCATGGTCACATCGCTTACGGGTCTGCCCAGAATCTGCGCGCTTCCCGCCGTCGGAAAAATAATTCCCATCAACAACTTGATGGTCGTACTCTTTCCCGCGCCATTCGGCCCCAAAAGTCCAAATACTTCGCGGTCCTCGACCTGCATGGTCAGGTTTTCCAGCGAAGTCTTGCGCTTCAAGTGCAGGAATCCGTGCGGATATTCCTTCGTCAGGTTCTGCGTTTCGATGGCTGGTGCCGTCATGATTTAATTTTTTAGAACTTCAGTTTCCCCGTCAATCCACCGAAAGTCGTTTTGTGCAAAAAATGTAAACCCCAAAACAAAAAAGGCGCATCGCTGTGCGCCCTGTTCCTCTATTTCATTGCTTCTTTACTTCCTATATTTTCACTTCCCAATCTGCACCAAATCCGCTGGAGGCGCCATGGGTATCGGTTTCAAATTCTGCGGATCGCGCCAGTTATCCAAGATTCCGATCTGTTGCACGCACGACACCGTACACCTCGGCCCGCAAAACTTGTCCGTGAAATATTCCCGGTGCCGCATTTCCGGCGTGTATTTCGCCAGCGGAATTCCCGGATATCCGCGTTGCTGCGAGCACCAGTGCACCAGCCCATCTTCGCAAATATATAAATAACGCGAACCCGAACGGCAGCGCCAGTTGTGTTCTTTCCCGCGCGCCACGTTGTGCTGAAACTCATTGAATCGCGAATACGAACGCTTGCCCAGATTCATGATCTCTTCGAAGATCTCGATCTGCCGCCCGCTCAACCCTTTTAATTGCCCGTTGTTATCGTGAATGATTCCAACCGTGCTGGTGAATCCCAATTCCACCGCGCGATGCGCAATGGTCAACGCGTCCTCGGGATTTTTCACCCCGCTGCCCAGCACCGAGTTGATGTTCACTTGAAAAATCGCGTGCTGCGAAAGCCATTCCAGCCGCGAATCCAGAGTCTTCAAACTTTTTTTCGAAACTTCGTCCGGTGTCACGTTATCAATACTGATCTGCAGATGTTCCAGCCCCGCCGCATTCAAGCTGGCAATCCGCTCTTTGCTCAGCAGAAATCCATTGGTGATCATTCCGGCGATCATGCCGTGCTTGCGAATGTGCCGGATTACTTCTTCCAGCTCCGGATGCATCAACGGCTCGCCGCCGCTAATGGTAATAATCGAAGTTCCCATCGCCGCCAGATAATCCAAACGCCGCTTCATCTCTTCGATCGGCACCGGCTTCGACACCTGGTCGTACTCATTGCAATATCCACAATCCAGATTGCACCGCCGCATCGGAATAATGTGCACCAGCACCGGATGCTTCGTCGAAAGAAGCGCTTTGCCGATCATTTTCAGTTCGCGCGTGCGGGTGCGCAGAAACCGCAGCTTGCGCTGAGCTTTCACACCGCGGCTGGCTTTTACCGCTTTTTTCTGGGTTCCCATATCTGGATTGGTTGCAGTTCCCCTGCCTCTAAATTATACATTCTTCGCAGGATTCTCGTCGCCCAGCGCGCACCTCTTGTTCCCTTCGTCACTCCGCTTGAAATCGTCCATCGCCGCGCGCCGGGTATTTGTTAGCATCGGCCCAACGGTCCAGTTCATATCCCAGTTCACATTGAGGTCGCCGAAATGAGAGCCCCTTTGAGAACCTCGGCACGCGTCTGGCTATACATCGTGTCGGCAACACTGGTGTTCACAACGGTTCTTTTCGCGCAGGAAAAGTCTAACGCCAGCAACGACGAAATTCAGATTCGTCAGCTCGAACGCGCATGGAACCAGGCCGAAGCCCACCATGACGTCGGCGCCGTCACCGCCATCGTCGCGGACACACTTACCTACATCGATTTCGACGGCAGCATCATGAACAAGGCCGAATATCTTCGCGACGTCACAAAAACTTCATACCAGGCCGACCATCTTTACGACGAAGGCTTGAAAGTAGTGGTCTACGGCAACGCTGCAGTCGTCTCCGGGATCTATCGCGAAACCGGTACCAGCAAAGGCAAAAGCTACATTCATCGCGTGCGTTTTACGGACACCTGGATCAAGCAGAACGGCGTCTGGCGCTGCGCCGCCAGCCAAAACACCCTAATCCCCAACAAGTAGATTTGTTTTCAGGACTTCTCGAGCAACTCTTCGGCAGGCACCGCCACTACTTTTCCATCGCGCCCAATATACATCGGCAACCCCTCACGTGCGTGCTCCTCAATCGCTTTTCGAACCGCGACCTGAAACGGTGCAATTTGCAGCACATCCAGGTCCGCCGTCTCTCGCGCGAATCCGTACAATTGCGTCACCACAAATCCGCCCATGCAATCGAGGCGTGTCTCTTCCGCCGCTTCCCGATCCAACTCTCCGAGAAACGATCGCCACGGCTCCGGTATCTGCTCACGTCGTTGCATGAACCAGGTTCTCCGCCCGCATATCTGTCAGCAAATTCCAATGCGCCGCTTCCGCCGGCCGATTCTCCCGCAGCCACTTCCGCTCGGCCTCCGTCAGCGACTCATGGCACAAAGTATCCTCCCGCACCAGCCGCGACCGTTCCAGCACCTGAACATACTCCGAAAGCTGCCGTTTCCGCACCGCATCCCCGGCCCGCGCTGCCAGCTGCTCCCCAAGCGTCACCACAAATCCCAGCCGGTTTTGCCGGTCGCGTAATTTCACTCCATCCACCAGCCAATGCCAATCCATCTCCGGATATTTCAGCGCCAGCCACGGTAGTCCCTCCGACCTTTATAACCACTTATTTTCAGCAACTTCCGAACTCTTCGTATTCATCAAAACCACAACCCCCTTTCTTTCAATGGCTTCCGCACTCTTAACAAAAAATACCCGGCGTGGGGGTACCCACGGCCTTTCGCTCCGCCCAAACATCCGCCAAACTTTTACTTTTGCACTCTTAAACTTTTATACTCTTCCCCGAGGAACCGCCGATGTCCGAAGCCGCCAAGCCTTCTACCCCAGCGCACAGCGCCGCCAAAGCCAGCACGCCCACCCGCACCGAATCCGACTCCATGGGCAAAATGGACGTCCCTGCCGACCGCTACTACGGCGCACAGACTGCCCGCTCGCTGATCCATTTCGCCATCGGAAAAGACACTATGCCGCCCGAACTGATCCGCGCTTTCGGCATCCTCAAAAAAGCCGCCGCGCTCGTCAATCAGGATCTCGGCAAGCTCTCCGCCGAAAAAGCCAAGCTCATCTCGCAGTCCGCCGACGAAGTCATCTCGGGCAAGCTCAACGACCACTTCCCTCTCCGCATCTGGCAAACCGGCAGCGGCACCCAGACCAACATGAACGCCAACGAAGTCATCGGCAACCGCGCCATTGAAATTGCCGGCGGCGCGATGGGCAGCAAGAAGCCCATTCATCCCAACGATGACGTCAATATGTCGCAGTCCTCGAACGACACGTTTCCCACCGCCATGCACATCGCCGCCGCCACCGAAACCGCGCGCCGCCTTCTACCAGCCGTAAAGAAACTTCGCGATGCTCTCGACGCCAAAGCAAAGGAATTTGCCGGCATCGTCAAAATCGGACGCACCCATCTGCAGGACGCGACTCCGCTCACCGTGGAGCAGGAATTTTCCGGCTGGGTCAGTCTGCTCGACCGCGACCTCAACCGAATCACTCAGGCATTGGATGGACTCTACGACCTCGCCATCGGCGGCACCGCCGTCGGCACCGGCCTCAACGCCCATCCCGAATTTGCCGAACGCGCCGCGCGGAAAATCAGCGAACTCAGCGGCCTGCCGTTCCGTTCCCATCCCAACAAATTCGCCAGCCTCTCCGCACACGACGAAATCGTCTTCGCCAGTGGCGCGCTGAAAACTCTGGCGGCCTCGCTCATGAAAATCGCCAACGACATTCGCTGGCTCGCTTCCGGCCCGCGCTGCGGCTTGGGCGAACTCACCCTTCCCGAAAACGAGCCGGGCTCCTCGATCATGCCCGGCAAAGTGAATCCCACGCAGTGCGAAGCCATCACCATGGTCGCCGTGCAAGTCATGGGCAATGACGCCGCCATCGGCTTTGCCGGCTCGCAAGGCAACTTCGAGCTAAACGTCTTCAAGCCGGTCATGATTTTCAACTATCTCCACTCCGTCGAGCTGCTCGCCGACTCCTGCAACTCCTTCGTCGACCACTGCGTCCACGGCATCGAAATCAATCGCGACATCATCGACCACTACGTCAAGGATTCCCTCATGCTGGTCACCGCACTCGCTCCCAAAATCGGCTACGACAACGCCGCCAAAGTCGCCCACACCGCCCACCACGAACACACCAGCCTCCGCCAAGCCGCCCTGAAACTCGGATTCCTAAGCGGCGAGGAATTCGACGCCCTAGTCAAACCCGAAGACATGACCCATCCATGACACTATTGGATCAGATAAGACAGCTTTCCCGGACAGAATTTCGACCGGCGACTCGGGGCGAGATGCAAAGTTTGCAGGCCCTGGGTATGCCAGAGGACGCGCTCAGCTTTTATAGAGATGCGGTGCCAACTCGAATGGCTGAGATCGCAAAAGTTAGGCTTTGGAAGGTAGGAGAACTGGACATCGAAAACAGAGACGCGGTGCCCGGTTGCTATGCTCTGCCATGCGGTTATGTTGTGTTCGCCTCGACGGATTGCGGCGACTCGTATTGCTTTGACATTCGTTCTACGCGCTATCCGAAAAGCGCACCAATTGTCCTAATTGCGCATGACCTTGAGCCAGAGAATGATGAGATGAAGAGGGACGAACTCAAGAAACTTGCAAAACCGATTGCGGAATCATTTTGGAAATTCTTGGAAAGTTTTGCGGCTGGCACTCTCGATAGAGTTCCCGTCTACCCACCGTTTGATTTCGGAAAAGGAGCCAATGACAAGACATGAGCTGAGGTCTAGCCCGCTCCGGTTTCTGACGCACACGATTGCCTTTTCCCTCGTATGGTGTTCTTTAGGCGCTTTTTCCGCATGTGCCCAGGCGACTTACACACTAATGGCGACGCCGAAGACAGTGGCTTGGGGCTATTACGATGCTAAGGCAGCGCCGGTGTTGCGCATCGAGTCGGGCGATACCGTGGAGATTCAGACACTCATTACAAACAGTCCCAAGCGCCTCGAAGATGCGGGCGTGCTACCGGATCAAATCGAGCAATCGCTGCGCGACATTACCGACCAAGTGAAAGACAAAGGCCCGGGCGGGCATATCCTCACTGGACCGATCTTTATCGAAGGTGCGCAACCCGGCGATGTGCTCGAAGTCAGAATCCTCGCCATCAAGCTGGCGATTCCCTACGCTTACAACGGATTCGCCCCCGGCCGCGGCTACCTGCCCGACGATTATCCGTACTCAAAAACAAAAATCATTCCGCTGGACGCGCAGCGCATGGTCGCCAAATTCGCGCCGGGCATCGAAATTCCGCTGCATCCCTTTTTCGGAAGCATGGGCGACGCGCCGCCGGAAAGCGCCGGCCGCTTCAACAGCGCTCCGCCATGGATTATGGGCGGCAATCTCGATAACAAGGACCTCGTCGCCGGCTCGACACTCTATCTTCCGGTGCACGCTCCCGGCGCGCTCTTTGAAGTCGGCGACGGCCACGCCGGACAGGGCGACGGCGAAGTGGATATCACCGCTCTCGAAACTTCGCTAGTCGGCACGTTTCAATTCATCGTGCGCAAGGACATGCATCTGAAATGGCCGCGCGCCGAAACGCCGACTCACTACATCACCATGGGCCTCAACGATGACTTGAATGCCTGCGCCACGCTTGCAGTCCGCGAAATGATCGATTTCCTCGTGACCGAGAAACACTTGTCCCGCGACGACGCCTACATGCTCGCCAGCGTCGCCGCCGATCTCCACATCACCGAACTCGTCGACGGCAACAAAGGCGTCCACATGATGCTCCACAAATCCATTTTTGTGGGCGAGACAACGTCCGGGGCTAAACCTAAGCCATGAAACGGGCTGCGGTACGGATTTTTCTAACGCTCGGCGCGTTGCTTCTGCTTTATATCGTGGGCGTCGTGGTTCGCGGCCAGTATGGCGTCCGTATTGTGATCACTAACCAAAGCGCAGAGATTTTGAGACATGCCGCTCTTAAAAAACAGACGCCCGGACCTCGTTATGATCCGGGGGACATTGGAGTTGGGCAGCGGAAGCGCGTGTTCGTTCAGCCGAAGACAGAAGCGCACATTGAAGTTCTATTTGAGGACGCGGCAGGAAGGCAGCACAGTGAGGTTGTGGTTGGAGCATGTTGAAAGAGGTTATTGCGGGCATGCTGAGGCGGTTGTTCAGCCGGGCGGCCGTGTAGTAGGACACGAAGAGGTTGATATTCTATTTTGCAAAGGGAGCTGGGTTGATTTTCTTCGATAGATTGTTGCGCTTCCGATCTCTCAATTTGCTCGTTGCGCTCTACATGCCTGTGGCAATTCTGTGTTTCTCTCCGGTCTGCGTGGCGCAGCAGGACAGGCCGGAGTGGTGCAAGGTGCTGCCCCGCCCGGAATACAAAACGCTCGAACAAGTCCCGCTCAACGACCCGTGGTTTGAAGTGTACAAAGTTGCGCCCGCCACTTTCGCCATCTATGAGCCGCATCAATCCGAAGAAGCCATTTCTTATCTCATCGTCGGCACTAAACAAGCGCTGCTCTTCGACACCGGCATGGGCATCGGCAACATCAAAGCCATCGTCGCGCGCCTCACCTCGCGCCCCATCGTCGTACTCAATTCCCACACTCACGACGATCACGTCGGCGGCAACTGGCAATTCCCTTTCATCTACAGCATGGACACCGCCTTCACTCGCGCCAACGCCAAAGGCTCCCGCGCAGATGCGCAAGCCGAAATTGCCAAAGATCAACTCTGCGTGTCGTCTCCCAACACGTTGCCCAAAAATTTCGATCCCGCGAAGTATTCCACAAAGCCCTGGCACATCTCGCTCCCGGTTCGCAATGGCTTCAAAGTCAATCTCGGCGGCCGCACGGTAGAAATCATCGCCACTCCCGGACATACGCCCGACTCCATCTCCCTGATCGATCGCGCCAACGGCCTGCTTTTCACCGGAGACACTTTCTATCCCGGTGAAATTTGGCTGTACCGCCCGGAAACCGATCTCCCCGCCTACCTGTCCTCCGTAAAAAAACTCGTCGCGCTAGCGCCTGAAATTAAACTCGTCCTCGGCGCGCACAACGTTCCCGTCGCGCAGCCGTCCGTACTTCCGCAGCTCGACGACGCCATCCGTTCCGTTCTCTCTGGTAAGGTCCAACCCAAATCCGCCAACGGCGATCAAGCCATCTACCAGGTCGGCGAAATTTCTTTCCGCCTCCGCAATCCCCTGCCCGCGCTAAACTCAAATCCTGGGACCAACTGATGTTGTCGATTTTCGCCAGGCCCGTGTTGCACGCACTGTTCCTCTGCTTGTGCCTCGCATGTCTGCAATTTTTCCCCTCCGGCGCGAACGCCTGCCCTCCGCCGCAATCGCGCATCGAAGACCGCGTGAACCAGCCCGAAACCACCAAGAAAAAAAATGCCAAAATCCCCAAGCGCGTCGTCTGGAATCTCGATGGCGGAGTTTTTTTCGTCACCGACGGCCATCTCGAGAACGGCTCCTGTTTCCGTCTCTCTGGGCAGGTCACCGCTCCCGATTTTTTCGATGGCCTGCGCCGCATTGACACCGACGAAGGCGCCAGCTATTTCCTCAACAACAAACCCGTCACCGAATTTCCCGCCGAACTTCTGGTAACTCTCCATCTGCTCGATTTTCCTTGTTCCCGCAATTTGAAAGACACTAATGTCCGCCCGCCGCTCACTCCGGAAATCATCAGTACACTGAGCCTGCATTTTTACTGGAAAGACGGCGTCGCTATGCGCCCGGTCCAAGGCAACAAACGAATCAGCGCTAGCGTGACTCGCCTCACACCGTTCGCAAGCCAGGCCAGCGAAGAACTCGCACCGCGATTTCAATGGAATTACACGTTCACCGTACACAGCGCAGGCGTTCCCATCACCAACGATCTGGTCGTAATCATCGAAACCGAAGATCACAAAATCGCCGCCCGCACCGCCGCCCGCCTCTGACCCTGCAATCAGCCATGGAATAGAATGGGGTCGAGACAAGTAGTAAGCTTTGAACATGAAGCGCGGACCGTTACTTCTGCTGATTTTCGTCGTCGTGCTCGGCTTGCTGGCCGCGGCTGCCGTAAGCATTCTGCATGACGGCCTCAGCGCCCGCGCTACGCCCAGCGCTCTCGAAACCGCTATTGCCCGTTCTGCGCGAAAAATGGCCGCCCCATCCGGCGCGCACAACACGAACAATCCGGTTCCCGATTCGCCAGAAGTCCAGCGCGAGGCTCGCCTGCACTTCGCCGATCACTGCGCCATCTGTCACGGCAACGATGGCAGCGGCGACACCATGCTCGGCCACGGGCTATATCCCAAGCCGCCCGATCTGCGCGCCGACGAAACGCAAAAACTTTCCGACGGCGATATTTTCTGGATCATTCAGAACGGCGTGCGCCTTACCGGAATGCCCGCATTCGACGGCGCCAGTTCCGATCACGATCATGGCGTCGAAGACAGTTGGAAGCTGGTGCGCTTCATCCGTCATCTCCCCGCGCTTACACCCGCGGAAAAACTCGAAATGGAAAAATACAATCCAAAAGGTCCCGACGACCGCCAGGAAGAGCAGGAGGAAAACGACTTCCTGAATGGAGGCGCGGCCAAGCCGCCCTCGAAGCCCGAGCAGCGGCATCAGTGACGACTACACAGACACCACACTTCCCGACTTCCACGGGTTCGTCGCTTTTTTCGGCTCGCACCCGGCTGGATGTCCTGCACACATTGTGCGATAACAGAATTTGAAGGAGGCAAGAATATGAAACTCCGCTGGATGGTACTTCTGCTTTCAGTCCTGATCGCGATACCCGCCTTCGCCCACGGCGACAAGAAACACGTCATCGGCGTCATCGAAAAAATCAGCCCGGAAGCGGTCATGGTAAAAACTCAAGACGGAAAATCCGTGGAGGTGAAACTCGCGCCCACCACGGCATACGTTACCAATGACGGCAAGTCTGCCAAATTTGCCGATGTGGCCGTCGGGCAGCGCGTTGTGATTCACGCCACTCCGAAGGGCACCGAGCTGATCGCCGATGAACTGAAATTCGCCGCGGCCGGGAACGCACCAGCACCCGCAAGCTGATGTAGGGGGCCGCCGACCTTCTGCTTGCCCCGCGCTTCGCGGTCAGGCGGGCCTCTTCCTTTCAATGAAAACGCGTCGCTTCAATGTCGCCAGCCTCACTCGTCCACCAACTGGCACGAATGTGTCTTGATCACCAGCCACACGCGTTTGCCCGCCGCGATTTCCAGCGCGCGTAGCGCACCCGGTGTCACATGCACCAAAAACATCGCGCCGGCATTGACGCGGCATACCACCGTCGCACCGCGAACATCCACCGAATCGATCGTGCCTTCTAGAATGTTCCGGGCGCTCAGTCCCGTAGGCCGCTGCGTTGCCAGCAAAATATCGCCCGCGCGAATCGCCACATGCACGTGATCACCAACTGCCGCATAACCCAGCGGAAGCTCTAACTCCACGCCCGATCCAGTCAGACGAGCGCGCATCACGCCGTCCGCTTCGCGCAGCTCTTGCACAGCCGCGGTCAAATAATTTTCGAATCCAGCCGCGTGGGCCAGCCGCCGGGTGCGCGGAGCGTCCAGCACCGCGAACGGTATGCCCTCGGAAACCACTCTGCCGCGGTCAAGCGCGATCACGCGCTCGCCCAAAGCATCCACTTCGTCGCGCTGGTGCGTCACATACAAAATCGGCAGCCGGTTGGCGCGGTTCCATGCACGCAAATCTTCCACGATGGATGATTTCAGTTCTGCGTGCAATCCTTTCAGCGGCTCATCCAATAGCACCGCGCGCGGAGAAGGTGCGAGCGCCCGTGCCAACGCCACGCGTTGCGCTTCGCCGCCGGAAATTTCTCGCGGTTTGCGCCGCGCCAGATGCGCCACGCGAAATACCTCCAGCAAATAATAGACTGCCGACTTTCGCTCTTCTATCCCCAACGCGGCCAACCCAAACCCTGCGTTTTCCTCGACCGTCATGTGCGGGAAAAGTGTCGGAGCCTGGAAGAGATAGGCAATGTTGCGCGTTTGTGGCGAAAGACAAATTCCGTCAGCAGAATCGTGCAAGACTTTCTGGCCAAGCGCAATGCGCGCACTCTGCGGCTTCAGCAATCCTGCAATGCAATCGAGCAGCGTGGATTTTCCCGCACCGGATGGCCCAAACAGGATGGTGATTCCCTTGCCGATTCGAAAATCCACATCCAGTTCGAACGGAGCCCGATGACGGCCGGGCCGTTCGAAGCGCAAGCGCGCTTCAAGCGTTCCGTTAGCCTGTTGAGTTGTCAATGGATCATTCACCGCGGGCCACCGGCCACGGCGACCACACCCGCCGGTTCACCGCGTAAATCGTGGACAGAACCGTGAACGAAATCAGCAGCAGCGCGACCGCCATGCGGTTTGCCGCATCGTATTCAAGCGATTGCACGTGATCGTAAATGTCAATCGAAACCGTGCGCGTAATTCCCGGAATATTTCCGCCGACCATCAGAACCACGCCGAATTCGCCCAGCGTGTGCGTGAAACTCAACACCGTCGCGGTAATTATGCCTGGAACCGAAAGTGGCAGGATAACTTCACGAAAAGTTCGCCATCGCCCAGCGCCCAACACCGCGGCTGCGTCCAGAAGCCGCGCGTCAACACTTTCATACGCTGCGACCAGCGGCTGCACCGCGAACGGCAAGCTGTATAACACTGACCCCACGACCAGTCCGAAAAATGTAAATGCCAAGGTATGGCCGAACAGCGCCACCCACAATTTCCCTATGGGACCGTTGCCTCCCATCGCCACCAGCAGATAAAAACCCAGCACTGTCGGCGGCAATACCAGCGGCAGCGCGACCACGCTCTCCAATAAAAACTTTCCGCGCCATTTTGTTTGCGAGAGCCAGTACGCGAACGGCATTCCCATCGCCAGCAAAATCGCCGCTGTGCACGCCGCCAGGCGCACCGATAACCACAATGCTTCCATTTTCGCGTCGCCCCTTGAGACTTACCCAAATGCTGAATCTGTTAACGCGTCTTACCGCGCTTTCTGGGGCGGCGCAAACCCGTATTTCGCTAGAATTTCGCGGCCAGGCCCTTGCGTTACAAACTTTACGAATTCTTGCGCTGCAAGCTTCTCTTTCGCCGACTTGAGCACTACGACGGTCTGCTCAATCCGCGGATACAACTCCGCGGGAACTATCCATCTCTTGCCGCCTTGCATAGCCGGCGACAACGTCAGCGAGTTCGCGACGATTCCCGCCTCTGCGTTCCCCGATTGCACAAACTGCGCCGCTTGCGAAATATTTTCTCCGAGCACCAGCTTTGCCTTCACCGCATCGTAAATTCCCGCTTTTTGTAGCGCTGCGGCAGCCGCTCGTCCGTAAGGCGCGTGCGCCGGGTTCGCAATGGCAATTTTTTTTACGGCGGGATCCTGGAGACACTTCCAGCCGTCTCGCTCCGGATTGCATTTAGCATTCGCCGGCATCCACAGAACAATTTTCCCGATGCCATAAATGGCTGCGCTGTGCGGCTCGGCCAATCCGGATTCTTCCAGTTTTCGCGGGTATTCATTGTCCGCCGAAAAAAATACATCCAGCGGCGCCCCGTTCTGGATCTGCGCGTAGAAATTTCCACTCGAGCCGTAGGCAACGTCAATGGTCGTTCCAGTCTGCGCTTCGAACGCCTTGGCCATTTCCGGCATCGCCGCCTGCAAATCGGCCGCAGCTGCAGCTCGAACCGTTTTCTTCTGCGCGAAATTTGTGGACGCCAAACAACTCGCCGCAAGCGCCAATAGCAATACTTTGCCGAGTATTTTCTTTGCCATTTTGCCTATAAATCGTAAGAATCGTCACACTCGCAGAATCATCACTTCGGTGGATTTGATCAGCGCCGCCGCCCGTTCGCCCGGCTTCAGCCGCATTTCCTTCGCGGCATCCGCCGTGATGATGGAGGTGATGTGCTGCTCGCCAATCGCCAGCGTCACTTGCGCCAGAATCCCGCTGTACTTGATGGCCACCACGCGCCCGATCAGCTGATTGCGGCCGCTGATTTTGCGAAACTGGCCGCGCCGTAAACCAATCTCTCCGCGCTCCAGTTTTTTCGGGATCAGCCGGTCGATCTCGCTTTCCGGCACGCGATGATGTCCGCCCGGCGTCTTGGCCGTCTTTATTTTCCCGCGATAAATCCATTGTTTCAGCGTCGGATAACTGACGCCCAGAATATTCGCGGCCTCCCGCGGTGCCAGTAGTCGTTGCACGGCGCAACCTCGTCTTTATACACTATAGTCGACGTAAAAGCGCTATTACAATACGATTCTATGCGTTTCAGCAGTATTCCAGAATTCCCCGAAGTTCATTCAATCCACAGGATTACGGCGCTGCCTTTTCGCGCGGCGTCCTGGTAGAAACTCTGTAGCTGGCCGAAGTACTCCGTCAGCTCCTCGGCTTCGTGCTGGGCCACGTAGATCCCCGCCTTGTCGGCGGCAGCGGCGTCGAACTCCCGGGCCTTCTTGTCGATTGGAAATTCTGCCAGCGCCGCCGCAACGTTCCGCACTTGCGACGGTGAAAGAGCGCGTGGCGGTCCATAACCCATATCTGCTTCGTCACCGCCGATCTCTTGGCCCCCCCAATATCGCATCGTCCAGAGGTGTGCCACCCGTCTCCTCCACCTTGCCGGTCAACAGGAAATGCAGGCAGTGCCATGACTTGTGAAGATCAAGTTCCTCATTCGCGGCACTTAGGGTTGGCTGCGGTTCAGTCGCGACCGCCTTCGCCAGCCCCGCCTTCTGCATCTGCACCGCTTCCTTCATCAGCTTCATCATTTCCTGCTGCATTTCGATTTGTTGCTCGCGCGATAACACCTTTTGTTGCTTGCTGAGTTCCATCATTTTTTGCACCACCGGCGATTGCTGCATCGTTTCGCGCAACGTAGCAAACCTGGCGGTGCCGCCGGGGTGTTGCGTGCCGGCAAGCGCACGCATCATCTCGTTTGGGTTTTTCTTGTATTTTGCAAGATCGAATTCCGAGACCTGGCGCAGTTTTCCGATCATGCTCATGAGCCACCTCGCTTGCCGCCGTCCGCTCTTACTACGAACTTGTCAGTTGCGCAGCGGCTTGCCGGTTTTCAGGGTATGCGCGATGCGTTCCTGCGTTTTCTTTTCGCCGCACAGCGAAACGAATGCCTCGCGCTCCAGATCAAGAACATATTGTTCGCTGACCAGTTGTGGCGACGTCAGCGGTCCTCCCGCAAGAATATTCGCCAGTTTGCGCGCTACCACAGCGTCATATTCCGAAGCGTAGCCGCCGCGCACCAGCATGTGTATCGCAAGTTTCGCGCCGGAGAGAAATTGTTCTCCCAGCACTTTAACTTGAGTGTTCTGCGCGCCTTCCTGCCAGCTCGCCGCAAGCGGCTTCCATCCCGATCGCGCCAATCCCAACGCGGTTTCTTTGGCATCGGCCAGCAGCCGTTGCGTATTCATCGAGTAGCGATCCTCGCGCCGGAAATATCCCAGCTCTCGGCATTCTTCCGCGCTGGTTCCGACTTTCGCCATGGCCACATTTTCAAACACCGGCCTCAGCGCGTGAAACAGATCCAGATCTTCGGCGCCGGCCGCGTGTTCATTCGCGCGGATCAGCATCTCTTTCGTTCCGCCGCCGCCAGGAATCAACCCGACTCCCGTTTCAACCAACCCGACATAAGCTTCCGCAGCCGACTGTATTCTCGCGGCGTGCAGGCCGATCTCGCAGCCGCCGCCCAGCGCCATGCCCTGCGGCGCCGCGACCACCGGCTTTTTCGCGTACTTGATCGCCAAATTCACGTTCTGGAACTGTTTCACCGCCAGGTGCAGATCGTCCCATTCCTGTTCCTGCGCGCCAACCAGCACCAGCATCAAATTCGCGCCCACGGAAAAATTCACCGCCTGATTGGCGATTACCATGGCGTCGAAATCCGTTTCCAGCCGCTTCAGCCCTTTGTGAATCATGGCGATCAAGTCCGCGCCAATGGCGTTCATCTTGGCGTGAAATTCGCAGCAAACCACGCCATCGCCTAAATCAATCAGGCTCGCGCCGGAATTGCGCTCGACTTCCCGGCCTGCGTCCTTCAACGTCTTCAGAATAATAATTCCGGCGGGCTCTTCGACCTTCTTCACACCCGCCGCGCTTAAGTCAAAAACCGTCGTCGTCCCTTTTTCCGATTGGTAGAAACTCTTGCGGCCACTCGCCAGAACTTTTTCGATCAGCGCCGGCAGCTCCCGCCCTTCTTTCTTCACCTGCGCCGCAAACACATCGAGCCCAAGCGTATCCATCATTTCGAACGGGCCAAGTTCCCAGCCAAATCCCCAACGCATCGCGCGGTCAACATCCGTGATGTTGTCTGAAATTTCCGGCACGCGCCGCGCAGCATACAAACAAGTCTCCGACAGCGCGCCCCACAAAAATTGCTGTGCCTTGTCGCCCTTCTGCCCTTCCAGAATCGGTCCCACCAGCGCGCGCAATCGTTGCCAGGTATCGTCAATGGTCTTCCCGGCTTCAAGCGAAGCGAAGCGTGCTTTCTGCCGCGCGCGATACTCCATGGTGTGCACGTCCAGCGTCAGAATTTCTTTTTCGCCTTCACCTTTCACTTTTTTATAAAATCCCTGGCCCGTCTTGTCGCCCAACCAGCCGCGCCGCGCCATTTCTTCCACCAGCACCGGCACTTTGTAGCGTTCGCGCGATTCATCATTGGGCGCGGTTTCGTAAATGTTTTTCACCACGTGAACCAGCACATCCAGGCCAACGATATCCGCGGTCCGAAACGTCGCCGATTTCGGCCAGCCCACTGCCGGCCCGGTGCACGCGTCCACTTCCTCCACGGTCATACCGAGTTCGCCCATCAGCCGCAGCGCATTCAGCATTGAAAATGTGCCAATGCGATTGGCGATAAAATTCGGTGTGTCTTTCGCGACCACCACGCCTTTACCCAGCCTGCGATCGCAGAAATCCGTCAGCGTTTCTACCACGGCCAGCGAAGTTTTCGGCCCGGGAATAATTTCCACCAGCTTCAAATACCGCGGCGGATTGAAGAAGTGGGTGCCCGACCAGTGCTGCTGAAATTCCTCCGGCAATCCTTCCGCGATCAAGTGCACGGGCAGGCCGGAAGTATTGGTAGTGACCATCGCCCCGGGTTTGCGAAATTGCGCCACGCGCGCCAGTAAGTTACGCTTGATTTCCAGATTTTCCGCGACCACTTCGATAATCCAGTCCGCTTCCGCGCACCTCTCCAGATCATCGTCAAAATTTCCAATGGAAATTTTGTCCGCCAGCGAAGCACTAAAGAAGGCCGCAGGCCGCGATTTCTTTGCCGCTTCTATACCGTTGCGCGCAAACCGGTTCCGCTCTGACGCAGGCGCACCCGGTTTCAAATCCGGCGGCACCATATCCAGCAGCACACACGGCAACCCGGCATTGGCAAAATGCGCGGCAATTCGCGCTCCCATCGTGCCAGCGCCCAGCACCACTGCTTTTTGTATGGAAATTTTCATTGTAACACTTTCGGCTGCGAATTGGACCGCGATGCCCGGACGGCCAGAGTTTGTACTTACGACCCTGAGTTGAAGAGGTTACAAAACCAGCAACGCGCGGTCAAACCTTAGCAATGCCGCCGCGCACAGCTTAAAATAGAATCTCATGCTGGATCGTAAGGTTAGCGAAGCTCTGGAATGGCTGCGCCTCGCGAAGGATAAGTTTCGCGAGTTTGCCCATGGCAGCGTTGCCGAACGCAATGCCCGTCCGAAAATTGGTCTGGCGCTGGCCGGAGGTTTTGCGCGAGGCATCGCGCACATCGGCGTGCTGCGTGCGTTTCGCGACGCCGGCATTCCGATCGATTGCGTCGCCGGCACCAGCGTGGGCGCGCTGATCGGCGCAGGTTTCTGCTCCGGCATTTCGCTGGAAAAAATGCAGGAGATCGGCCAGACCACCACATTTGCGGATTTTGGCCGCTGGACTCCTTCCTGGCTCGGCTTGGCGACCAACCTGCGCATGGAAAAATATCTTGCGCGCATGACGCCGGCCACGACCTTCGCTGAATTGAAGATCCCTCTGGCCATCAGCGCTACCGACATTAACGCGGGCGTGACCATTTATTACTTGAACGGCTCGATTGCTCCGCCTCTGCGCGCATCCTGCGCCTACCCTGGATTATTCGTTCCGATTCAATACGAGGGCCGCACACTGGTGGACGGCTTTCTCACGGCTCCAGTTCCTGTCGAAGGCGCACTGATTCAAGGCGCCGACATCGTAATCGCGGTTTATCTCGAAGCCGGCGGAATCGAAAATCCGCGCACGGCTGTGGACATCATCAGCCGCTCTTTCAACATCATTCAAAAACATACCGACGTCACCTGGCGGCAGCAGGCCGATGTGATCATCGAACCCAACGTTTCTTCGTTTGCGTGGGATGATTTTACCAAGACGCCGGAATTGGTTGCAGCAGGAGAAGCCGCCGCCATGAACGCGATCCCGGAAATTGTTGCTTTCTTGCGCGGAAAGAAAAAAGATTCAGCGGCTTAGTTTGAATGTATAGGCCGGCCGATCGCATCAACTGCCGGAATCTTTGTTGCCGTTGGCGATTCGCGTTTCCACCAGCACCGTCTGACCTTCGCCTTTGCCGCGTTGTGTCAGCCAGCCTGCCAACCCTTCAGAAAAACGCTGCGGCGTAAGCCGAAAGCTCGCTTCCACTTCTCCATCGCCGATCGGTAGTGTGTCGTCGAATTCAGCGGCATTGGTAAAGTTGCGCATGCAGAATTGGTCCAGCCATTCCAGCGGACACAATCGCCGCTCCCCGCGAATCACCACATCCACCAGAAACTTTTGCGCGTACATGGCATCAGTCTATCATCCGTGGAAACGGGTGTCCGCGAGGGGACATCTTTGCTTGCTGCCCAGAAGCGTGTGACGCCGTCTAAAGTTGCTAAGATAGCTCAGGGAGAATTTTCTGTGAGAACTCGATTCACCTTAGCCCTTTTCGCTCTTTTAATGATCGCGATGCTCGCTTCGCCGCTGTGTCGCGCGCAGGCGGCAAATTCACCGCTGCTGCAGGTCGAGGCATGGCGTAAAGCGGTTCTGGCGGGAGACTCTGGTGTTTTGGCCTCGATGTACGCGGACTCGGTAAAGATCGTCGCTCCCGGCAAGGAATCGTCGGATTTAAAGAGCGAACTTGCCTATTGGAACTCGTGGAGATCCCGTGGGCTCAAGACACTTTCCGCCGAGCTGCAGTCGCAACAGGAACCTCAGCCTGGCTATCACGTGTATCTGGTGCAATTAACACTCGGCGTTGCGGAAGCTGGCGCAATTAAAAAATATTACATTTCGCTTGGCCAGGGTTATCTCGCGCAGGGCGCCACATGGAAAATCGCCGCCGAGCAGCGCGATGCGGAAACCCGGCTCAAAGGACCGGCACAACGAAAAGATCTCTATCCAGCCGATGTTGACGCGCAGAAGGAAATTTCCGAGGCACTGGCAAGCGCCGCAAAATCGCACAAACGCGTCCTGCTCATTTTTGGCGGCAACTGGTGCTACGACTGCCACGTTCTCGATGAAGCTTTTCATTTACCGGAAATTGCACCCACCCTGAACCATAATTTTGTCGTCGCGCACATTGATGTCGGCGAATACAACAAAAATCTGGATCTCGCAAGAAAATATGAGGTTCCTCTCGAACGCGGCGTTCCCGCGGCTGCGGTTCTCGATAGCGACGGCAAACTTTTGTTCAGCCAAAAAAATCAGGAATTTGAGAAGGCTCATGCGCTTGGTCCAGAAGACATTCTGGCTTTCCTCAACAAGTGGAAACCGGCTGCTCGCTGACGTTCTTATTTGGTAGAAGCCCCTTCCGAGGCGGGCGTCTTGCGTTTTGTGGGCCACGACAGCGAAACATTACGGGCCCTGCCCGACCTCAAAAAATCGAGGTAATCTCCGAATCAATCGCCACGTGCGTTGAGTTTTCTCCGTCTATGAAATATTTCTCGCCGCCCGCATCGCTGAAGTGGAAAAACCGGCTGATGTGGTAGTCCTCGTCAAAAATCGAAAATAGCTTTTCCGTTTCTTCTTTCGACAATCTGAATGCCGAGAGCGGCACCGGCTCTCCCGGTTTCGCCGCGATGGTAGTGTAAACGCGATAGAGTTCTTGCAAGCTCATCATGGGAGCACGGCGCGCAGTTTCACCGGCCATAAGCGCCATCTTTCTTTTGTTGGTCTTTCGCTCGACAATATTTCCATTCTACACCCGCCAGCCGCTGCGCTTAACGGCCAAAGCTCTTTGTCAATCGCAACTGAATCCACTATCATTTTGAACGGAAACGGATTCAGCCCGCGAACAACAACGATTATTTGCAAAGGGAGAATTGACATGGCCACCGCCGTCGGACAAACAGCCCCTGATTTCGGCTTGAAGGATCAATACGACAAAGAAGTGAAACTTTCGGATTTTAAGGGAAAGAAAAACGTGGTGCTGATGTTTTATCCGCTCGACTGGAGCCCTACCTGCACCCAGGAGCACGTCTGCTTCGTCAACGACATGAAGCGATTCGAAACGCTGGACGCGGAAGTGCTCGGCGTCAGCGTGGACAGCGCCTGGTCGCACAAAGCCTACGCCGAGAAAATGGGAATCAAGTATTCCCTGCTGGCGGATTTTAATCCTCGCGGCGCCATGGCAGAAAAATATGGCGTGTACCTGGCCGACAAAGGCATCACTGGCCGCTCCATCATCATCGTGAACAAAGACGGAAAAGTCGCCTGGGTAAAAAATTACGATATTCCAGTGGTGCCCGACGTCGCCGAAGTGGCCTCGGCTCTGCAACAAGTAAAAACCGCCAGCGCCTAGTCGTTATCTGAGTTGTTCTGCCTTTGACTTTTGTCTTCTCCAGGTGGCCGTCTTCAGGCGGCCACCTGATTTGCTCCTGTAGCGGCCGCCTTCCGAGGCGGGCATCTTTGCGCGCGCCATCAACTGACGTTCAAAGAAATCTGCATTGCTCGGCTACGCCGCAGCAGAAATCGCGTTCAACAGCCACGGACCGGCCAGCCACAGAATCAGCGCCAGTACACCACCGACCAGCAACTGCCAGCGTATGGGATTTGCCCGTACCGCGGAATACGCCGCAGCAAGCCCTGGAACAAAGCCGAACCAGACAGTGCCAACCATAACTGCGTTTTGCGCCCAATCAGGCGGGAGAAGTCTTGTGATTTGAGACGATAGCCACTCGGCGTGCACTCCGGGGATGCGCAACAGCAGGCCCACAGAAATATTTGCCAGTAGAAAAATCGCGAACGGATCATGCGGTTTCTTGCTGCGCGACTCACCAGGAGACGCGAACGGCTCGCGCTCCGCGGGTAGTAGTTCCATCCAGCCAAGGACGATCGGTGCAGCCGTCACGATCAACAATAAAATCAACGACACCAGCGCCAGGCGCGCATCAAGCGCGACAAAAATCATTGACGCGAAGCCAATGCCAGCCATTCCGTCCTTCCTTTGTAGTAGCCGGTCTTCAGACCGGTGCTTGTCGGCCGCTTTGCTGCTATTTCTGCGAGGCCGAGCTGGTCGCGGGCCGGCTGGATAGCGAACGCAAAAACAACACCAACTGCCAGCGCTGCTCGTCTGTCAGACGTTTTCTGAACGCCGGCATCGGACGATGCCCTTCACTGATCTTGTAAAACAATTCTCCGTCGCTGACCGCATTCATGTGCGCCGCATCCGTCAGATCCTTGGGCTGCGGATCGTACATCCTGCCCTGTGGCCCGTCGCCTTTGCCCGTGTCTCCATGACACTCCGCGCATTTATCAAGATAAAGTTTGCGCGCTGCCGGCAAGTCCACCCGCGACGCCTTCAGCGGATTCGCAACCTGCTTCGCAGCCTCCGGCACAATCCACGGCCCCGGATGAAGATACGCATACACCGCCGACCCGGCTGCCACCACCAGCAGCGCGACGAACAGCGCTTGGGTCATAGGAGACTTTTTGCGAGGCATGATTGTCATGGAGAAAGATAAAGTTTCGCACAGTCGGGACTTGACGAAAAGTTTGTCAAGGCTTCCGACCTGATCAAGCGGGACGAAGGGTCAGCCACAGTAGTTCGAAGTTGAAGCCGAGGATGGCGGCGGCGACCGTCCAGGCCAGGATTGAGGTGAAGCGGGAGTTGGCGAACGTGCCCATTTTTGCTCGGCTGTTGGTGAACTGAACCAGCGGGATCACCGCGAACGGCAGCTGAAAGCTCAGCACAACCTGGCTCAAGATCAGCAGCGAGGTAACTTTTCCTTCACCATAGAATCCGATCACGATGACGGCTGGTACGATGGCCATAACGCGAGTAATCAGCCGCCGCAGCCACGGCCTTAGCCGCAAATTCAAGAAACCTTCCATCACGATTTGTCCAGCGAGCGTGCCGGTCAGCGTGGAATTCTGCCCCGAAGCCAGCAGCGCGCAAGCGAATAGCGTACTCGCTAAACTTGCTCCCAGTACGGGCGTGAGCAATTTGTAAGCGTCGGCGATTTCCGCGACGTTGTGCAGCCCACGCGTATGAAACGCGGCTGCTCCGAGCACCAGAATCGCTGCGTTGACGAACAGCGCGAAACCAAGCGCCAGCGTGGAATCAAACGTCGCATAACAAATCGCTTCGCGTTTGCCGGCGGTATCGGTGGCAAAGGCGCGCGTCTGCACAATGCTCGAATGAAGATACAGATTGTGCGGCATCACCGTCGCGCCAAGAATTCCAATCGCGATGTACAGCATCTCGCGATTGCGCAGAATTTCCCAGCGCGGGATGAAGCCCACGGCCGCTTCGCGCCAGATGGGCTGCGCAAAAAAGATTTCGTACGCGAAGCACAAAGCGATGCTCGCGATGAGCGTAATCACAAAGGCTTCGATCAGACGGAAGCCGCGGCCTTGCAACGCCAGCACGATCAGTACATCCAGCGCGGTAATGAGCACACCAGCAAGCAGCGGCAACCCAAAAAGTAATTTCAGCGCGACTGCGGAGCCCAACACTTCAGCCAGATCGCACGCCGCGATGGCAATTTCGCAGACAACCCACAATCCGATTGCGACGGGGCGCGAATACGATTCACGGCAAGCCTGCGCCAGATCGCGTCCGGTAACAATACCCAGCTTGGCCGAAAGCGCCTGCAGAATCATCGCCATCACGTTGCTGATCAGAATCACGCTCAGCAGCGTGTAGCCGAATTTCGCGCCGCCCCCGATGTCCGTGGCCCAGTTGCCGGGGTCCATATAACCGACTGCCACCAGATAGCCAGGGCCGGCAAACGCCAGCACTTTTTTGAACCATCCAATTCCGGTGCCGACAGGAATTGTGCGGTGGGATTCCGGAAGAGATGGAACTTGCGCAGTTCTTGCGCGTCCGGCGGATGCCGCCGGGGCGGTCGCGGATTTCGTCGCGACAGACGGTTCAGTGTCCAGGAGAGGTTCGGTCGAGCGCGCCATGGTCAATCGACTATAGTGTAGTTAACTATAGTTAATTCTCAATCTAAACTAACTTTAATGCTGCTGCATGTCAATAGAAGTTTTTCCGTACGTTGCGTGCCTGGAGGCGCGGGTGTGGTACTTTGGAATGCGGAATTCAGGGGAGACGCGCATGGACGAGAAACAACAGCAGCCACAGCCGGGGCAAATGCAGATCAAGGCCGACGAAAAAGAACTGCAAGGCCTGTACAGCAATTTGATGATGATTCACCACAACGTCGAGGAATTCACGCTCAATTTCGTCTACATTTTTCCCAACGGCGACCAGGGCAAGCTGCTCAGCAGCGTAATCGTCAGCCCGGGCCATGCGAAACGCATCTGGCGGGCCCTCGGCGAAAACATTTCGCGCTACGAAGCGCAGTTCGGCCCTATCAAGGAAGCCCCGGAAGGAGCCAATCTCACGCCGCCAGTGGGCTTTGTTCAGTAGCAAGTTGAAGCTACAAACGTATAAAGGTACAAAAGTTAAGCGCGGACGACCGCAAATTTGCCGCATCCAGCGTTAGCGACGCGGGGAATTTTCGTGCTAAAATTCCCAAGTTACTTCGGAACGGGCCTGTAGCTCAGGTGGCTAGAGCGCGCCCCTGATAAGGGCGAGGTCGGTGGTTCAAGTCCACCCAGGCCCACCATTCAAATCATCAACAAATATGCGGCGATTCTTACCTTTTTCCCTTTTCGGGGCTCTCCCTCAAAAACCCTTTTTGTCAA
This sequence comes from uncultured Acidobacteriota bacterium, assembly GCA_963732135.1. Taxonomy (GTDB): domain Bacteria; phylum Acidobacteriota; class Terriglobia; order Acidiferrales; family UBA7541; genus Acidiferrum. Next base: position 50,189 of record CAVSYC010000002.1, on the reverse strand, counting down.
CCGTTTGTCAACTTTACGATTGGCCGGATGGCACTACACTCGGGGGCGTTAAGACCGTTCGGGTGAAGGCGAGACGGCTAGCTGTCAGCGCCGGTGCAAAAATCCCCATAGTGCCGGTTGAATTTTCCCCACCCTTAACGTGGTAAACCGGAACCCACTCCACATGGAGGAGGTTCCGAAATTTGTTAAGGGGGAGAGACGTGCAAGAACTGAAAGAACTGCAACGGCAAGGAATGAGCATCCAGGCCATCAGCAAGTTGACCGGCTGGGACCGCAAGACGATTCGCAAGTACATGCAGGCGGCGGGGTTGGCACCGGAATATGGCCCACGCTCCGGACCACCGAGCAAGCTCGATGCGTTTAAGCCGTATTTGGAAGAGCGGCTGCGCGCAGGAGTGTGGAACGCGCGAGTGTTGCTGCGCGAACTGCGCGAGCGGAACTACGCAGGTAGCTACACGATTCTGACGGACTGGTTGCGGCCACAGCGCAGCGCGGCACGAGTAGTGGCAGTGCGGCGCTTCGAGACGGCTCCGGGCAAGCAGGCGCAAGTGGACTGGGGGCATCTAGGCACGCTGGAGATGGCCGGGCAAGAACAGAAGCTGCACGGCTTTACGTTCACGCTGGGTTACAGCCGCAGGATGGTGGCGGAAGCGGCGTTGGATCAAAAGTTGGGCACGCTACTGCGTCTGCATGAAGCCGCATTCCAACAGATCGGCGGCGTACCGGAAGAGATTCTCTACGACCGCATGAAGACGGTGTGGCTAGGAACGGACGAGCGTGGTGAGATCGTCTGGCATCCGGTGTTTCTGGACTTCGCGCGGTACTGGGGATTCACGCCGCGATTGTGCCGGCCGTATCGGGCCCAGACGAAAGGCAAAGTAGAATCGGGAGTGAAGTACGTGCGGCGGAATTTTCTGTGTGGCTTGCAAGGGCGCGAACCCGGCGGCCTGAGCGATCTGAATGCGCGACTGCGCGAGTGGATTTGGGGTGTGGCCAACCAGCGCGTGCACGGAACAACGCATGAGCAAGTGATGGTTCGTTGGGATGTCGAGCAGTTCAGTTTGCAGTCGCTGGCAGGGCAGCCGCCGTATCCATACGTGGATGGCGAGCTGCGCAAAGTGGCGCGGGATGCCTACGTAGACTGGCAAGGAAGTCGCTATTCGGTGCCCTGGCAGTATGCCGGCCAGGACGTATGGGTGCAGGAAATTGCGGGAGAAGTGGATATCCGCACGGGGCACGAGCGGATCGCGATGCACGGCAAAGCGCAACGGAAACACAGCGTGCTGACGTTTCCGCCGCATCATCAGGGGATTCCGCTGGGAGCACGCAGGGCGGAAAGCAAGATCCTGATTCACCTGCGGCAGAGCGCGCCGGAAGTGGAGAAGCGCTCGCTGGCGGCGTATGAGCGCGTAGCCAACGGAGGTGTGCGATGAACACCCCGATCGAGCGATTGCAAACGGCGCTGGAGACGCTGGGATTGAAAGCGGTGGAGGTGCGGTTAGAGAACTTGCTGGAACAAGCGTCGAAGAAAGAGCCGAGCTATGCGGACTTTCTCGATGAGTTGCTGAGCTGCGAGGTGGAAGCACGCAGGACTCGTTATCTGCGGGCGCGACTGCAGTTGGCGCATTTCCCATTTGTAAAAACCTTCGAGCAGTTCGATTTCGGTTTTCAGCCATCACTGGATGATCGGCAGATTCGGGAGTTGCGTTCACTGCGATTCATTCACGAAGCCAGTAACGTGATTTTTCTGGGTCCACCGGGAGTGGGAAAAACGCACTTGAGCGTGGCGCTGGCGGAGGAGGCCATCCGCTCGGGACTGGGAGCGTATTTCATCACCGCGCATGATCTGGCAGCGGACTTGGGGCGCGCGTATCGCGAAGGAAGGTTGGATCGCCGGATGCGCGTGTACCTGGCGCCGAAAGTTTTGGTGATCGATGAAGTGGGCTATCTTCCGCTGGACGATCTGGGAGCCACAATTTTCTTCCAGTTGGTGAGTGCGCGGTACGAGCGCGGGAGCATCATCTTGACCTCCAACAAAAGCTACGGGGAGTGGGGATCGATCTTCGGCGATTCGATCATCGCCACAGCGATCCTGGACCGGCTGCTGCATCACTCGACGACCATCAACATTCGCGGCGAGAGCTATCGGTTGAAGGACCGCCGCAAGGCCGGCCTGGTGCCACCGCGAGGACAGGAAGGGGCGGAGGCCGCAGCTCGTTCCTTGGCCTCGGACTCCGTTACGCCCAAAACGCGCCAAAAGACGGCGCTGGGCTCCACTCCGTCCGAGGCCAAGGAGCCCATTCATGAAGCTTAGGGGTGGGGAATTTTCGACCGGTACAATGAGGAATTTTCAACCGGAATTGACATAGCATCGATTCGGCTATGTCGAGAAATGCTGCCCTCTCACGTCGAAGGACGTGCAAGGCAGTGCAAGAGACTGCAAGCTTGTGGAAGGAGCGGGAAGTCATTTTTAGTCAGTTTTGGGGGAGTAGTTCAGTTGGTTAGAACGCCCTCCCCCGCTCACGCCTGTGATAGGCGAATGATGGGCTTGATCGTGCCGCCATTTTCGCTGTCTTTGGCAGCCTGATTGATTTGATCGAGGCTGTAAAACTTCGTCAGTTTCTCGAACGGGAAGCGCCCCTGCGCATTGAGTTCGATGAGCTGCGGGATAAAAATATCGGGAACGCTCTCACCCTCAAGAATGCCGCGTATCCCCTTACCCGGTATCATCAGGTTGTTCACGTCAAAGCTCACCTCTGTGCCTAGTGGCTCTGCTCCGACCACGCCACACACACCGAGAGATCCGAGCACTTCTATCGCCTGATGCAACGCTATGGGATTCCCGGAGGCCTCTAGCGAATAATCGACCCCGCCACCAGTAATATCTCGGATCGCCTCAACTGGATTTGTCCGTTTACTGTTAATGGCATGCGTCGCGCCCAATTCCTTTGCCATTTCTAGACGCGAGGGAACGATGTCTATGGCGACGATCGTTGTTGCTCCAACAGCCCGAGCCGCCATGATCGCTGAGCATCCAACTGCGCCAACGCCGAAGGAAGCAAAACTTGTACCCGGTCTCACATTCAGCGCATTCATTACGGCGCCGGCGCCGGTCTGAATACCGCACCCGAGCGGACCGAGGCGTTCGAGCGGAACGTCACGGTTGACCTTGACCACGTTGCGTTCATTGGCGAGTGCGTATGTCGCAAACGACGATTGGCCGAAAAAGTGATCGTGAACTTTCTCGCCATCGCCGTCGAGTGTAGCAGTGCTGCCGTCCAACCGCGTGCCGCCGAAGCAGAGCGGGAACGTTTTTTCGCAATGCGCCATCCTTCCCAAGCGGCAAGGCTTACAACGTCCGCATGTCAGGAATGTGAGCACCACCGAATCGCCAGGCGCGACTTTGACAACATCCGCCCCTACGCTCTCGACGATTCCCGCGCCTTCGTGGCCAAGCACGATTGGATGCGGCACCGGGTAGCCCTTGTCACGTGCAACCATATCTGTGTGGCACAAGCCGGTGGCCACGACCTTGACCAATACTTCGTCTCGGCGCGGGGCTTCCAAAGTTAAGGTTTCGACGTTAAAAGGTCCGCCTTTCTCGCGGACGACGGCGGCTTTAATCTGAGTTGTGTTCTTGCTCATCGAACTTTCCTCCTCAGTTGGGACTCTACCGTAACGAGCTACGCTACTTTTAAGCGGTTTGGGAGACCGGGCGCGCCTTCGGTTGATAGTTGCCCACCTCAGTACGCATCGTGATAGCAAGGCGGTTCCAGGCGCTGATGGTGGTCAGGGTAAACACCAGCGCAATCAGCTCCTGTTCGTTGAAGTGCGCTCGTGCGCGTTCGAAGACCGCGTCGGGCACATGGCCTTCCGTGATCCGGGTGACGGCCTCGGTAAGCGCGAGCGCCGCACGTTCGCGCTCGGAGTAAAAGGGCGCCTCCTCCCACGCGTCGAGCACGTAGAGTCTCTGCTCGGTTTCGCCGAGGGCGCGGGCATCTTTCGAATGCACATCGAGGCAATACGCGCACCCATTGATCTGCGAGGCGCGCATCTTCATCAAGTGGACCAGCGATTCCTCCAGGCCTGAGTTGTGGATGTAAGGCTCGAGCTGATACATCCCGCGGAGCGCTTCCGGAACATTCGTATAGTCGATACGAGCTTTCATCGCAGGCTCTCCTTTGGTCAGAAACTTATCTATTGGAACCTGTACCAATTAGGATCTCTAGCAAGCTCCTTAATTCGTTCGGCGCGTGAAATTTGTGGAATCCGCGCGGATGACTGAACGTTTCTCGCACACGTTGTCTCTCCTACCTACCCTCGGACTTTGCTTTAATGTCTCGCGCAATTTCCTCCGCCCGTGGAACACCCGGGCTTTTACTGCCGCGACAGAGAGACCCATGACTAGAGCAGTCTCTCCTGTGGATAGCTCGCCAAGATCCCGCAGCTCGATTGCTTTCCGTATTCCTGGCCTCAACTTATTCAAGGCTGCGGACAGAATTTGCTTCTGTTCTCGATCTAAGCAACTATCTTCAGGGTTTGGGGCCGAGTCCAGAAAATCCAGCGGCAGCGCACTTTCGGTCTTCGTGCTTGATTCTTCGATCGACACCTCATGCGACCCACGCTTCCTGCGCAGCAACATGAGTGCCTCGTTGATTGCGATCCGTGTTAACCACGTGGAGAATAAGGACTCGCCGGCAAATTTCTTCAAGTGAATGAACGCTTTTTGGAAGCTCTGCTGCACGACATCTTCGGCGTCTTCCCGATTGCGGGTTATCCGCTGAGCCGTGGAAAAAATCTTTCGCTCGTGCCGTTCGACCAGCAGCTCAAACGCGCGAGTGTCCCTGGCTTTCGCGGCAGCAACCAGCGATGCATCTTCCTCCGCAACCAGACGATTGGCTGAAGAACTCGTCGTTTTTGCTCCGCTAATCGCTTCTATGCTCATCGGGACATCAGGACCGGCAGACCCGCCTCCCGCAGGACCGTCCGCGTGACGCGACCGAATATCCAGTCCCTTAGCTGGGAGTGGCCATAGGCGCCCATAACAAGTAGATCGGCACCGAAAGTGGCAGCTTGCGAGAGAAGAAGGTGACCCACCTCTTCTTTTTCTTTGGCCGATGACAAGTGCCGTGTGTCCACCTTCACACCGCGACGCGCCAAGTGCCGTGCGACGTCTGCCCCCGGATCCTCGCCGTGACCAGCCGTACGCTCATGGTCGATCACTAAGACCTCGACCGCCTCAGCCTTCATAAGCGCCGGCATGGCGTCGGCCACGGCCCGGATGGACTCGCGTCTGGCATTCCATCCCACGAGAATGCGGCGGATCCGGGATACCGTGCTAACGGACGGAAACACGATGATCGGCCGGCCGGAAGTCAGGATAAGGGACTCCGCGAGGCCAGGAGCGCGATCCGTCCGGCCGTCAGGCCGCGGTTTAGCGATCACCACCACGTCCGCGTAGTACGCATGCACGCCCACGTCGCCGCTGAAGTAGGGCAACGACCTCCACTCCGAGTCTGGCGGGAGTCCGTGACGACGCACGATGTCCCAGAACAGAGCTCGGAGGTCCGCGTCGATCCTCTCGAGTTGTGCTCGGTGCACCTCGATTAGGCTCTGCATGCCCTTGCCGCGGACGAAAGTTTCCGCCGGCGTAATCGTGGGCTCCGGTTGCAGGAATACACCGATCAGGCGCGCGCCGTGCTCCCCGGCCAGTTCGCCGGCGAACTCCAAGACGCCTCCCGCCTTGGTATGCCCATCGATGAAGACGACGATTTCTCGGAGCGCAGCCTCGCGCTGGCCTGGGCTCAAGGCCGCAGCCTCAGGCGGCGGAGACGACATTGACTGATTGCTGACCATGGCATCCTCATTTTCGTATTACTACTCACATCCGAAGATTCGACTTGTTCCTCTCGATGTTGTCCGCGACGTGCGTGATGTAGATAGCAGGATGACAAACGGTGACTTGTCATTTGGCTGCTGAGAAGTTCGTTGGTCTCAAGAGAGAGTTTTCGATATCGAAGATCAAAGGGCCGTTCTCTTCTGTCGATTTACGGATGGCCAGCCATTCAGGGTCTGACAAAAACGCATCCCACTTTTCTTGGCGCTGTGCAAGCGACTCCCATGCAAGCAGATAAGTGAGGTGTTGTTCCGAGCGACCAACGATCGTCGTCCAGAACCCGACCTGCAGGAAGCCATGGCGGGCCATTATCGGCACGGTGTGATGTTCGAAGCGTGTCAGCAGGTCCGCCATGCGGCCATTCATAACTCTGTAAATACGCAGCTCGTAGATCATGTGCTCTCCTGACAATCCGGATTTAGGCAAAGCTGACATCCGAGGGCGCGAGACGCCCTTCCAAGGCGGAATAGTCCGCGAGCTGCCCGCATTGGCTTGAAGACATTCGTCGTGCGACGGTGTTCGATTACGTCTTGCAATGCTTGATTCATTGATTTTCTCCCGTCATTGCTCGGTGTCTAGACGTGCAGCACTGTTGCGCCGATGGTGCGTCGCTGTTCGAGTTGCTGATGCGCGTGGACCAGTTGATTAAACCTATAGATGTTCGTTGGGTGGACCTTGAGGATTCCCGACTGTATGGCTTGGAAGAGATCGGCCGAAGAGGCCGCGAGAGCTTCTCGAGTGTTGTTGTAGCGGGGCAAAATTGCCCATGTCAGATAAAGCGCTCGGGGTGCCAGCTCAAATGGATTGATTGGTTCCGGAAAACCCGAGGCATTGCCGAACTGAACCAGCGTGCCGCGGGGTTTGAGTACCGCGAGTGAGCCCCGGAACGTATCCTTACCGACCGAGTCGTAGACAGCCTTTACTCCCTGGCCACCAGTCAACTCGAAGGTGCGTTCTACGAAGTCTTCCGTACTGTAATTGACTACAGCTGTACAGCCCGCTTGGAGAGCGATTTGCGCTTTCTCCGCAGTCGATACTGTTCCAATCACGTGAATCCCAAGCGATCTTGCCCACTGCGTGAAGATCTGACCCACTCCACCAGCTGCAGCGTGGTACAGGACGGTATCTCCTTCGTGGAGTTGAACTGTTTCCTTCAGCAGGTAACGTGCTGTCAATCCCTTGAGCAGGCTGCTGGCTGCCTGGTCGTCTGTTACTCCATCAGGAATTAAAGTGAGGCGATCCTCAGGATAGAGACGCACCGTCGTGTACGCACCGAACGCATCGGCGTAGGCGACCCTGTCCCCAACATTCACCAGCGTCACGTTCGGGCCAACCGCTTCGACGACTCCGGATGCTTCGTCACCGATGATCGCTGGAAACTCCGGGACCGGCAGTGTTCCGCGGCGATAGTAGATGTCTACAAAATTGAGACCGATGACGGTGTTTCGCACCAGAACCTCGTGACCGACGGGGTCAGGAACATCCATGGTCTCGAAACGAAAGACATCGGGCTCTCCATACTCGTAGATGCGTGCAGCTGTTGCTTTGGTCGACATAGAGCTTTCCTCGAACGCGTGAGTGGTCCCGGTGTTGTCGCCAGACTGGAGACAACACCGGTCAAAGTCACAAGTTGATGCGTTTACCTGTTTCGGACGAATCTTGAATCTGCTCGAAGAGCTGCTGCTGCCAGACCGCATCGTGGAATGTCGGAACGGCTTGTGTTCCACTGGCCCGATCTCTGCTCAACGCCACATACAAGTCGCCGAGTTCCGCTGCGCCTGTCGGTAGGCCGGCCCGTGGGAACCACTCGTACTTCGCAGGGATTGGGAGATGCTCCAAGGGCTTGCTATCCCCCTGTGCCCCAGTGACAATAAAGTCTTCATCGACACCACCAAATGCTGAGGTGTTTGTGATCTTGAGATCACCTGCATCGCCCGTGATATCGATCTGTACGCCGGAACCGCTCAACTTGCCGCCCTCGATATGGATCGAAAACAGGCCACCATCCGCAAGAGTTCCATGCATCAACAGTTCGTCTGGCGAAGTCGTCTGGATCTTTTCTCCTGTCTCCTTAATGGTGACCTCTGGAAACTGATTGGCCGTGAGCGCCGAGAAGCTGGACGGCTTTCCCACCAGTGAGAAGAGGACTGGAAAGAAGTGTCCGCCGAAGATCGCTACGACGCTCATGAAATTCTCGATCGGCAAGCTCCAACGGACGGCATTCGCACGGATCTCGCCGAACATATTCACACTCACGTGCATCCGAGCAGAACGAACCTTGCCCACATAACCCTGCGCGACAAGGTCATGAACGTACCGAAATGCCGGTGCAAACGGTCGCTGCAGGCCAATCTGGGTTTTCACTCCGGCAGTGTCTGCGAGCGTCGCCAGCTCGGCAGATTTGGCCGCAGTCGGCGTAAGCGGCCACTCGCAGTAAACGTCCTTGCCTGCAGTGATGGTTGCGCGGATACCCTCCTCATGTTGCTGAGAGGTGGTCAGCACCAGGACCTGGTCGACCAATGGGTCCGTCACCAACGCATCCAAACTCTCGGCTACGTGAGGAATGCCGTACTCCGTAGCGGCCGCCTGCGCCGCTTCCTTGCGTACGTTGTAGATAGCTACGATCTCGTACTCCGGCAAAAGCCTCAGCACCCGGAGATGTGCGAACTTGGCCCAATTGCCTACACCGATCATTCCCAGACGAATTTTCTTTTGGTCCTTCATACCTTCCTCCCTATGCGTGTCACTTGCTACAGAACTAAAGATGAGGGCCATGTCGATCACGCCTTCTGAGAACCGAGAACATAATTGAGTCGTCGGTTTCGAGACGGCACGTAACGTTCTCTCAGCAACTCCAGGTGCAAGAGGCGGACCATTCGCAAGAGATTGAAAAGACAGAAGAAGAAGGGCGGAAAGCTGCTTGTGGATTTGGTGAAATTGGCGGAAATTGCGATTTCACCAATCTAGGAAAAGGCCTAGCTGAGTTTGAAGTGGCTCTTACGAATCCTTAATTTCTTGATGCGGTGCTCCAAGGTCGAAGCTGGTACTCGGAGCCTCGCGGCGGCCCCGTTCGGGCCAGACACTCGCCCTCGACTTCGCGCCAGTGCGTCCTCAATGATCTGCCGTTCACGACGGGCGTCCTCATCGGTGTCTGCGGGCTTAGGTTGTTTCGGCAAGGTGACTCGACGGGGATCCTTGGACAACCAGGCTGCATCCACGGAAAACGCGTCATCGGAACTCACGATGACCGACCTCTCCACAACATTTTGCAGTTCGCGAATATTGCCCGGCCAGGGATAGGACCGAAATAGTTCGACGGTTCCCTTGTCGATCTTTTTAAAGTGCTTGCCCATCTTTTGGGCAAATCGATCAACAAAGTATTCCAGCAGCATCAGCAGGTCGTCTTGCCGTTCGCGAAGCGGGGGAATATGGATCGGGAATACGTTCAGCCTGTAGTAGAGATCCGGGCGAAATGTCCCGTTTGCAACGGCGGCTTCCAGGTCGCGATTCGTTGCGGCTATTACGCGGACATCGATTTTCACGGGTTGCGTGCCGCCGACGCGTTCGAATTCACGTTCTTGCAGCACCCTCAGGAGTGCGACCTGAGTGTCCAGCGGCAGTTCGCCGATTTCGTCGAGGAAAATGGTTCCTCCGTTCGCCAATTCAAATCGACCGAGGCGGCGCTGCATCGCCCCCGTGAACGCGCCCTTTTCGTGGCCAAAGAGTTCGGAAGAAATCAGCGTTGGGGCAAGAGCTGCGCAGTTCACGCTCACGAAGGCGCGTTGCGACCGGCGAGATCGCTTATGGATGGCGCGGGCGACTAGTTCCTTACCAGTTCCAGTTTCTCCACTAATAAGAACGCTCGAATCGGTGGGAGCAACTTTCATTACTCGTGAAAGCACTCCCTGCAACCCCGACGAGGTGCCGACGATCTCTTCGAACATGAACGCTTGGTCGATCTGCTCCCTGAGCACTACGTTTTCGTTTTGCAGTTGATCTTTCAGGCGCTTAATCTCTTCAATCGCCTTCTCCAGGTCGGCGCGCGCGCGGTGGTGTTCGGTGACGTCCATCACCGTTCCGAAAAATTCCACGAGGTCGCCTTTCTCATTGACGAGAGGATGTCCGATCGCATGGAGGTGCTTGACAGCTCCGTCGGGAAGAACGATGCGGTGGTCCGCTTCATAGTCTGTTTTTTGGATTTCGCACGCTTCGAAGAGTTCCTGAATGCGTTTTGCGTCCTCAGGATGAGTTCTATTAAGCCAAAATTCAGCATTCGACTCAGCCTCATCGGGTCTCACGCCGTATATTCGATACACTTCCGGCGAGACTGTGACTCTCCCCGAAGCAATGTCATGTTTCAAGCTACCTGTGTGGCTCAGTCGCTGCGCCTCAAGCAAATCTGCTTCACTGCGTCGCAGCTTCTCTTCGGCACGTTTGCGCTGTGTGATGTCCTCGGACAGCGCCATTATGAACCGCGGTGCCCTCTCGGTGCCCGGCACAAGAGAAACGTTGTTGCTTACCCAAACCAAACTGCCGTCCTTGCGCCGATACTTTTTCTCGATCTGAAACTGTCGTCGCTTTCCCTCCACCAACTCGGTGATGAGCGCCCAGTTGGCTTCGCGGTAGTCCTCATGCGTGAGGCTCAGAAAATCAAGTGCACGCAGTTCCTCCTCCGTGTAACCCACGATTGTCTGGTAGACATTATTGGTGGCTAGATAGCGGGCGTTCAGGTCAGTCACCGCAACGCCGATAGCCGAATTCTCAAAGACGGATCTCCACCGCTCCTCGCTTTTCCGGAGAGCCTCCTCGGCACGTCTGCGGTCGTCGACGTCTATTGGCAACAAGTACCAGCGCACGATGCGGCCTTCCTTGTCCCTGAGAGCAAGGCCGCGTGTGTGAAACCAGCGGTATGTCCCGTCGGCGCGCCGGAGGCGGTGCTCGCTTTCATAGGGTTCGCCCGTCTGAATCGCCCGAGTAAAGGCGGCGGCCGTGAGAGCAAGGTCATCCGGGTGAATCGCGTCGCTGGTCCGCCAGTTGACGAGTTCCTCCCGAGCCTTGTCGAAATATTCCAATACTCGGCGGTTTAGTAGTTCGATTTCGCCGGTCGGTGTCGTCGTGACAATGTGCCCAGGAATGGTGTCGACTAGCAGGCGAAGATTCTGTTCGTGTGACCGGAGGGCGTCCTCAGCACGTTTGCGGTCTTCAATATCGGTATTTGTGCCATACCATTTGACAACTTTGCCGGATTCATCGCACAAAGGGCTGGCACGAAAAAGAAACCAGCGAAATTCGCCGTCGAAGCGACAGAAGCGGCCCTCCACTTCGTACGGCTTTACAGAATTCAAAGCTTCCCGGAATGTTTCGAGAATTCGTGGCAGGTCGTCTGGATGAATCGCAACCTGCCATCCAGAGCCCAAAGCTTGCTCCGCAGATAGACCCGTATAGTCCAGCCAGCGCTGATTGAAGAAATCTGCCGAGCCGTCTGGACGAGCGGACCACGCCAACGTAGGGATGGTGTCGACTACGAGGCGAATGTCCTGTACATCTCCAGATTCTTCGAAGCCATGCTGCATAAGGATGCCATTGCGCGGATTATAGACCCATATGGCGGACCAATCGGACCGACATTGCATTTTCCTGCCCGTCAGGGATGACAGCCGAGCTTACCGCGGTCGCAGTAAGACATCTCGCTTCCAGTTCGAGGGCGAGATGGTTTCGGATTCAACGCTGGCAATCGGATTGGTACCGGGAACGCGCTTGTATTGACTGATCTCGCGAAAATCTGGGTGCAATTAGGGTGCAATAAGAGTCTGTCACGGCGCCGGTCACCCGGAGATCACTGCGAAGTTAGTCTAGGCCGCCTGCTGGCAGGCAGACGCATAGTGCTATGCATATAGCACCCAAAAAGCCCCTGATAAGGGCGAGGTCGGTGGTTCAAGTCCACCCAGGCCCACCATCAAATCATCAATAAATACGCGGTTATTCTCCGTTTTCCTCTTCGCGGGGCGCTCTCCTAAAGAGCGATTTGCCAAAAATTTGCCAAAAGTTCCAGTCGCTTGCCACTGGCTTCCATCCGGGCTCGTGAGCGCGGCTTTCGTAGCTTCTAGACAATTCGGGCCACCGGTACAGTGGACAATGATCCAGGCGGGCCACCGATCTTGAGAGGAAAGTGCGCCGTCGGTGTCTAAATCCTTATGAAGCACGATTGGATTCGCTTTCGATTGGTGCTCCCCCTCGTCTTCGGCTTTCTCGCGGCCGTGCTGATGACATGGGACTATGAAAACAATCGCATGGTTGGATTGATGGGGATGGGCTGGGACATGGGCCCGCCGTTCTGGCCCTATCAAGCGATCTACCTTCTCTTGTTCACGATCAACGCTCCCGCATTTGTTCTGTCGATGCCAATCCTCAAGCTGCTAAACCTTCAAACGCTTTCCTTGCAGTACGGCGTCTGGTTTCCGGCGATCGTGGGTTGGTGGTGGTGGATAGGCACTCAAATGGATTTCGGCATTCTCGATCGTAGGAGGTTTCAATATGCAAAGCTGATTGCCGGCGTTCTTTCCACAGTGAGCTTTGTACTTCTGTATGTCGCTGCTCGCGCCAGCCTCCGTGAGCTTCACTGGTGGATGGAGTATGGTCGTAACTCTTCGCCGTTCCGTGTACCGATCCTTCTCAGAACTATAGGCCCAGTTTTGTGGTGTCTGGTCCTCTCTAGTGGATGTTTGATCGCGGCGATGCGACTCTTTCAACACAGAATTGCGCAAGCGATAGTCGACCGCCAGAAATATTGGCTGCTTGGGATTGGCGCGGCGGTCGTTGCGCTTTACGTATTTGCGATACATCGTTGGGATAAATCTCTGAATCCGTCTCCTAACTATGACGAATGTGCCGTAGACCGTCTTTACGGTCTTGGTTGCATCCATGGAACTATTGTGGACGAGAGCGGCAAGCCGATCAGCCATATCGAAGTAGACCTCATTCCCATTCACAAGACCGGAGATGCACGCTGGTATGGCACTCACAGCGAATGGACAGACGGTCAAGGAAGATACAATCTCAATCGAACGGAACCAGGCGAGTATCTCCTAGGCGCTAACGCGTTTAGCTCGTTTGGAGCGCCAGACGCGGAGCGCCCTTTCGCTAGCGCATATTACCCAGCAGCTGAGAACGAATCGGAAGCTGGTCTCGTAAGAGTCCTTCGATCAACACCTCTGCGGCTTTCTCCTCTTCGGTTGCGTAAACTCGAGGTGGTAACCATAAAAATCAACGTTCTGTGGTCCGATGGTACGCGCCCCGAGCGAAGTAACATTTACTTCAAAAATGTTCTTTATCCACGTCATGGAGGGACCGCGCCGCAGATCGACAACGGCACAGGAGAATTCACACTTCCAAAAGGTTTTGAATATGATGCCGTGGCTTCGGTCGAATGTGATGCGGGTAAGGTTATCGAATCACGTGAGTCCAGGCCCGACCAACGAATCAAAGTCGCAGACGGTATTACGCCAGCAGAGATGACTTTTGTCATTCCGGGACCACGCTGCCCCCTTTGGGTCAGCCATTGATGAATTCCGAGAACTCCGGCCCCCGGCAATGCCCGTGCTCGGTATGTCGGCCATCTCCTCCCCGGCTAGCCGGGGAGCCGCAAACTGCAGACGTTCATCCATTACCGAACACTCCTTACAAGGCATCACTCCCTCCCCAAAAGGGGGAAAAGTAACTTATCTGTCCGGTACGATCTGTTACCTATGTGTTGGGTCGCTCACGCCAAGCCCACGAAGATAGCACCGGAGGCTGAATCTGGTTAGAATGAACCTATGCAAAACTGGCGTGAGCGAATCAGCGTAAACCCGACCGTCTGCCACGGCCGAGCGTGTGTCCGCGGGACGCGTGTCTTGGTATCCGTCATAGTGGACAACGTTGCGGCAGGTGTACCGCGCGAAGAGATATTGCGGGACTACCCGGTGTTGACGGACCTGGATATCGATGCGGCATTGGCCTATGCGGCTGAGTTGACGCGCGAGGGCACCGTGGATTTGCCGCTGGAAATCAAAGCTTGAAGTTCAAAGTCGACGAAAATCTTCCAACAGAATACGCGTCGATCCTTCGTGTGGTGGGTTTCGAAGCGGATACGGTCTCCGACGAGAAACTCTCGGGTGCCACCGATTCGGTGCTCTCCGAGCGTTGCCGCGCGGAAGATCGCATGTTGATGACGTTGGACTTGGATTTCGCGAATGTCCAAGCCTACCCTCCAAAATCTCATCCAGGAATCGTGGTCTTTCGTTCTAAGTCCCAAGACAAGCCAACGCTTGTTGCTCTCTTGAAGCGCCTCGTTCCCGTGTTGCTGCAACTCTCTCCAAAGCATCAGCTTTGGATTGTCGAGCCGGACCGCATCCGTTATCGCGAAGAATGACACTCCGAGACCAGGGACCTCAATACTGATAAGGGCGAGGTCGGTGGTTCAAGTCCACCCAGGCCCACCATTCTTTTCAGTAGGTTGCCGGGTGTTGCACCAAAGTCTGAATCGCCTCAACCCACAATCCGTCCACACTTTTCCGACTTCACTGCACCAACTGTGTAGCTACCCCCAGCGCAGTGAGATATTCCCCTTGCGCTGCGAGCGTTTCATCGCGATCTTCCTGCGTGTACAGATCGAGCGTCGTCTGAATCTTGGCGTGACGCAAGATTCCCTGAACAGTTTTCGGTTCGACTTTCGCTTTGTTCACCATCCAGTTGCTGAGGGAATGCGAAGGTTGTGAAGTCCGAACCTCTGACCGTCCTCGATAGGCACTCCGGCTTTCTTCGCTGCCGGCCGGAGATGATCGGCGACGAAGACTGACGCGGAGAGGGGAACACGGCCGCGTGCCCTCAAACACGAAATCCGCATCCTTCGAGTCCAGGCTCTGTTCCCGCCATGAACGCAGGTGAGCGGCTAGGATTGGGTGCAGGGGAACGTATCCGTCCGACGCCTCCGTTTTGGTCTCGCCATCTCTGCCCTTTGCCCAGCGTTTGGAAATCCGAATCCTTCCCTCATCCCACAGCAAGTCTGACCAGCGCAGCGCCAGGATCTCCGAAGCACGGAGCGCCGTAGCGGCACAGGTCAGGACCAGCGGGAAGTGAAGAGGTGATGGGAGGGCTCTCAGAGTCGCAAGCGTTTGCGCCGGCGTGATGACGATGGCTTTGTAGTCGCTCTTCGAGCGCGTCTCGACGTGTTGCACGGGATTCTTAGCGACGTGCTCGTGCAGGATTCCGATCTTGTAAATGCGGTGCATGATGCCCCGCATCTTGGAGATCGTCGTCCATGCAAAACCGTTGGTCTCGTGGAGGGATTTCAGACGGCTTGATGTCTTCCGCGATTTCGCGACCGAAACGCGGAACGAGATAAGCGCGCACGACCTGCTCGACGTGACTGATGGTATTCACCGATTTCGGGCGCACAGCATCGGCACCGAAATCGGCCTTAGGGTAATGCTCCGCCAAGAAGTTAAATGAAACCCGGGCGGGGGCTTCGTTGATTCTGACGGAGGGTCTGAGCCGATCCGCCTCGCGCCATGCGTCCTTGTCTTTTGGAAATTTCGTGTCGAGCTTCAAGGCGAGGAGGGAATTCAACGATGGGGAGAGACGTAAATCGCAAAGTACGTGCTGTCGTCACGACACGGATTTTATCCGGTAAGGATGAACCTAGGCCGTTGTTCCCGAGCGGGAACATTTTGACCTTTTCAGGGCTAGAAACGTACTAATGTGCCCGTACGGGAACATGTTATTGACTTTCACTGCCAAAACGCTAGAATATTCCCGTACGGTAACTTTTCTGGGATGAACTGAAGGCTATGAAATACACACCACAGGACATAGGCAAGCTGGTCCACGAGACCCGGAAGGGGCTTGGCGTAACGCAAAGAGCGCTCGCCCTGACCTCTGGTACGGGCCTGCGATTCATCATAGAACTCGAAAAGGGGAAAGAGACCGCCGAAATCGGTAAGGTTCTGACGATCCTCCAGACACTCGGCATTCAACTCACACTGACGCCGCCAGCGGTCACAAAACGAGGATAAGGGAATGGCGCGCATGCTCGATGTCTATCTACGTGAACAGCTGGTTGGCCATCTCATCCAGGACGACGGCGGCCAGATGTCCTTTGAATATCTCGAAAGCTGGCTTGCACAACCGGGAGCGGCAGCCTTGTCGCAATCCCTGCCGCTGCGCAAGGAGCGTTTCCCCGCGAAGGAATGCCGGGGATTTTTCGGGGGCATTCTGCCGGAAGAGAGTAAACGCGAAATCATCGCCCGCAATCTGGGTATCAGCGCGCGCAACGACTACGCGATGCTTGAACAGATCGGCGGTGAATGCGCGGGAGGGGTAACGTTCCTCCCCGCAGCACAGGAGTTGCCTAAGCGGGACTACCACTACCGCAAGCTTGACGCGAAGGAACTCGCCGGAATCCTCAGAGAGCTTCCCAAGCGGCCTTTGCTCGCGGGTGAGAAAGGCGTTCGCCTTTCACTAGCCGGCGCACAGGACAAAGTCGCCGTGCGTATCGAAAGCGAAGAAGTTTCGCTGCCCTTGGGCGGCGCGCCCAGCACGCACATCCTCAAGCCGGCCGTCGCGCGATTTGCAGGTGTAGTGTTTAACGAAGCGCTGTGCATGACGCTTGCGGCGCACATGAATCTTCGCGCAGCGAAAGTGGAGACCAGAAAAGTCGAGGACGTCGAGTATCTATTGGTCGAACGTTACGACCGCAAGCATGTAACGATTGACGGTCAGCCAGGCGTCGAACGCCTTCATCAAGAAGATTTCTGCCAGGCACAGAACATCGTCTCCGAACTGAAATACCAGAAGGAAGGCGGGCCGTCCTTCAAGCAATGCTTCTCCCTGCTGCGCAGCGTGTCGACCGCACCGGTCCTTGACCTTGCGAATCTTTTGGACGCCGCGATTTTCAACTATCTCATTGGCAACAACGACGCGCACGGCAAGAATTTTTCACTCGTATACCCGGACAAGGAAATCAGGCTGGCACCCCTTTACGATGCGATCAGCACGATTTACTACCCGGAACTGAACACGGACATGGCTATGCGGATCGGGCGCGAATACTCATCGGATAAGGTCACACCAAAGGATTTCGAGCAACTGGCGGGGGACGCGGGCCTTGCCAAACCGCAGGTCCGCCGCCGAGTTCCCGAGCTGGCTGCAGCTGCGATCCAAACTTTGGACAAGATGAAAATCACAGACAAGGTCTCTAACGAGGTCGCAGGCCTCATTCGCAAGCGGTGTGGGCGCGCGAAGGAACAATTTCGCAGTTAGTCCGCGGGAAGAGCCACAGCAGCAAGTAGCAAGAGCATACGAACAAACAGATTGCGCATCAATTCTCCTTGAACTTCGGTGTTTGAGCAGCGCCGCCTTGCAGCGGCTCGACGCTGCCGGCGTATCGCCAGTCATGCAGCACTTCGCGGACTGCATTGCGGGGCAACCGGCAGAAAAAGACAAAAAGCACGCAGGATTGCAGCCGTAAGTGTGAGTCTGAGCGGGGAAGGAAGTTTCAAATCAAGTGGTCATCATCTTGAGCCAAATTCAAACTGCACCTCGCAAAAGCAGATGCGGAGGGGTTGCGTTCTCCCGCTGATTATGACCCGGCAATCGACATATGCACTGTTGGCTGCGCGGTTCGGTCGAAGGCGATTCAGAATGGACCGCCTCGCGCAGCACGCGAACGCTAAAGTTTTCGCCCTTGCGCGGTGAGGGTCTTGGCTTCGCGGCGAACGTCCGCCCACTTGATGCGGAGATCCAGTATGGTCCCGGGTTCGTTGGTCGTCAGCAAACTGAGCGCGGCGATTACAACGCTGCGCTGTAGATCGCGATGGAAAGGCACGCCAAAGTGATGTCCCATGGGCCAGGGAAGAAACAGAGCGCGAGGAACTTTGATGGCTTCGGTGACGTCGCGCGCGACGGTAACGGAAACGGTGGGTATTCCTTGTTCTTCAATCGCTCGTTGGATCAGCCCGACGGACTGATGGCAGATCGGTCAAGCGGGCGCCAGTAGGGCGCAATCCGCGCGTTCCTCGTCCACCACGGCTCGGGCAATGTCCGCGGCCACGGTTCGCTCAAATTTCCCGGGGTCCATGTTGTAGCCGATAAAACTGAAAAAATTTGGAGTGAGCCCGCCCAGAATCCCTTCCTGAGAAAGTTCGTGAAGGCGTTCGATGGGAAAGATGACGTTGATGTCGAGGTCCGCATCGTCGTGAGGGTACTTCAACTGATGAATGATCAGGTCGTCGTGTTTCGCGTGAGAAGAAACGCGGCGGAAGCGGAAATCACCAAACGGATGGCAGACATCTAGAGGCGGATCGGTCTTCCTGTGAACGCCGCAGGAACTCACGAGTGTCAGCCGGGAAGCGGCCAGGGACTTGGTCAGACGCGCTTGCGGCACAAAGCTATCTTTGCGGATCATGGAGCCTGGATAACGCTCGTTGATGGTGCCCCAAAGGCCAGGCCGAAGCTGGGTTTCAATGTGCCGGGGATCCTCTGCGGGCAAGGCACTCTCATCGGCTGCCGTCATGAATCCACCTCCCTGACTTGCGGATCAAATAGAAATGCAGATGGAAGAAAAGAAGCGCGAGGGTTGATTCGTCTTTCTCCAGCACGCGAGCAATAAATTCGCGGTCGACAGGATCATCGGCAAGCAGAGTTTTGATGGCTTGGGCCCACGAGCGATCGATCTCATCTTTCCCGACAGCTTCATTTCCATCGCCGAGATGCAATCGAACGAATCGAACCAGTTTTCCGAGGTCTTCCTGCGCCGCGGCCTCTCGAAGATATGGAACAGACATGGAATTCTCCCTTTCCCTCGCGCAAACATTCTTGGAGCCGAAGACCATTGTCGACGCACGCGCTGAGGAGAAGTTTCGAGGCTCCCCGCATGCTTGTTATTCGATAAAAATGCTTGATTCGGTGAGCGGTTTCTTCGTGATGTCGGGAACCTCGGCACCTTCGGCTGGAAATCCAACGGGAAGTAACAGAAAAGGCCTCTCGTTGGCAGGCCGCCCAAGGACTTGGCTGAGAAAGCCCATAGGGCTGGGTGTATGAGTCAAGGTGGCCAGTCCCATGTTGTGAAGAGCGGCGATCAGAAAGCCGCAGGCGATGCCAACGGATTCCTGGACGTAGTAGTGCTTGGTTTTTCGCTCGTTTCCGTCCGCATCGCGCGCGACTTCATAATCGATCCGAAAGACGACAATCAGCCACGGAGCAATCTCCAGAAACTCCTTGTGCCAGTCCGTCTCCAAGGCGGCTAAGGCATCCAGCCACTCTTGCGGGAATCGGCGTTCGTAGTTTTGTTTTTCTTCCGCTTCCGCAGCGAGGCGAATTTGGCGTTTGACCTGCGGAGCGGAAACCACTACGAATCGCCACGGCTGCTGATTGGCGCCGGAAGGCGCGCGGGAAGCTACACGGAGCGCGGTCCCGATCAGCTCGCGAGGCACCGCTCGTGAGGAAAAGTGCCGCACCGTGCGCCGTGTCTGCATGCGAGCCTCAAATTCGTGCGCACGGGTCAGTTGCTCTTCCACTGACAATGTTTCAAATTCCAGGGGAACAAAACCATGGCCGTTTCGGTTCGACATTGTGATCTCCGCAGTCGATGTTAACCCCGGGCCTGGAAATGGATCCTGCGATGGTTTCCGCTTCATGGAGAATCCGCATGCATGCACCTCCGCTTACGCGGGGGACTATGCCCTTCAGAATGTATACAAACGATGAGATGTGCTGGTCGCGACGAAGTTTCCGGGTCAACTGGGCTTCATCCGGTGGCGCGTAGGCGGCAAATGGATCGCACGGTCTCATCGGCTGGTCGCGGCGATCCCCGCATCGAGTGTTCCGATCCGTGGAGGACACAGGTATTCTCTTACATCATGAAAATCTATTTGGGCTTCACGGTTGCCGGAAGTCGTTCCTCGATTGAGGCGGCCAAGAAAATTCTAACCGTTCTCCAGTCCTCAGGCCATGAAGTCCTCACCAGCCATTTGGTTGGCGAGAATGCTTGGGAGGCGGACCGCAGCGTGCCTCCTCAGGAAATCTTTGCGCGCGATATGAACTGGCTCTCCCAATGTGACCTGTTCGTCGCCGAGGTTACGGGTTCCTCCTTCGGTTTAGGTTTCGAGACGGGTTATCTCCTTGGAGCGACCGCCAAAAAGACTATCCTTTTTTTTGAGCGGGACGCGCAACACAGGATATCTCTGCTGATCACGGGGAACACGCATCCAAACTGCGTGCTGGCGCCGTACTCCGATCTGAGGGAGCTGGAGGAATTGGCGCGGAAGCACGTTTCTGCTTATGAGATCTCGATGCGGAGCGAACCTATGTGAGCGCTTCTTCTGGTCTTCAGGAAGCGTTTTGATTGCGACCAGCCATTACGCCACCGTCTACATCCCAAATTGCGCCAGTCACCCAGGCAGATTTGTTTGACAGCAGAAATGCAATGACTTCCGCAACTTCTTCGGGGCGTCCGATACGGCCAATCGGGTGGAAGCCGTCGAAGCCTTGCAGTACCGAATCGATTTGTTCCTTCGGAATGAAACCTTCAAAGATGGGAGTACGCACAACCGCAGGCGATACCGCATTCACGCGGATGCCGGCGCTGGCCAGTTCCATCGCCAGATGCTGCGTGAAGGAGTGCAAGCCGGCCTTCGCCATCGAGTAGGCAGAGGAAGGAGTCGCTTGCACGGCTTGCTTCGCCCACATCGAGCCGACGTTCACGATGGAGCCGCCTTTCCCCGCGGCGACCATGTTTCTCGCCACGGATTGCGTGATGAAGAAAATCGCCCGATTGATTTCGAGGTAGCGATCATAGTCAGGCTCGGTGTGTTCGAGAAACGGTTTGGGTCGGAAAACACCCGCGGCGTTCACCAGCAAGGTGGCATCCCCGTGCTTGGCATCCAATTGGGCAATCAAGCGGGCCCGTTGGCCGCCTTCCGTAATGTCAGCCGGCAGTCCGGATACCTCTCCGTAGGAGCGCAATTCCATCGTGGCCTCCTCTACCTTGGCTTCCCGACGGCCGACGATCACGGCGCTGCCGCCGTTTCTGAGGAGGCTAGACGCCACGGCCTTCCCGATCCCGCTGGTACCCCCGATAACGATCAGCTTCTTTCCCTGAAGATCCGCATTCATCACTCTCTTCTCCTCTGGTTCTTGGCAAAACGGTAAGTAAACAAGCCCGGTCGTCGCTATAGGCCTTCGCGGTGTTCTTCAACGAACGCTCAGCAGCTTGTCCACACGGCCCGCCAGCTTGCTGGGTTC
Source organism: uncultured Acidobacteriota bacterium (assembly GCA_963732135.1). Taxonomy (GTDB): domain Bacteria; phylum Acidobacteriota; class Terriglobia; order Acidiferrales; family UBA7541; genus Acidiferrum. The sequence continues at coordinate 29,014 of CAVSYC010000002.1, read as the reverse complement.
AAAAATCGGTGGCGAACAAGTGTGGCTGGTGCAAACGAACGCCGCGGCTTGCTTCAACTCGGGATATTGCACATCGGGATTGGGCAGGCGGCCCTCGCGAACGTCCCACCACTCGATACGTTTGTAACCGGAGGGATAGCGCAGACACGCTTGAAAGAGATTTTGCGCCGTGGCATCGTCCTTGTGGCCCACGACGGTCAGGTGCAGTGGTTCAGACGCGATCTCGAGATCGGCGAGAAGCGCGCTGGACGCCGGAAGACGATCGACCACCGGCTTTGCAGCGAGGTAGCGCATGGCATCCTTGGCAAGCTGTTCGTATTCGGCACTCGCCGTGTAACGGAAAAGGAGATTCGCGGTGCGTGCGACCAGCACGTTTTCGTCACGCTGGGCATGCGGATACTTCCTTTGATCGATGGCCCTCGCCGTGAAAAAGCCCGCGCCTGTATGGTCGCGAAAATTCTTAGCAAGGAAACCAAAAGCTTCTTGCGCGTGAGCTAGCCATTGGCGGTCGCCCGTCGCGCCATAGAGTGTGAGAAACGCACGCGCCATGGCAATCGTGTCTCCCAAATAAGGCCCAGATGCGTCGGTCGGGCCGTGACGGAAGCCGCCTGCGGGAAGCGAACGGTTGGCAAGCACCCAGCGCGTGGCAGCGAGGGCTTCGTGGAGTATCGCGCGATCGCCCGTGGCGGCGTAGAGTGTGACGAGACCATTGATGGCCCAGCCGTTCTCTCGCGCGTAGATGTGCTTATCGACTCGCGGAACGCCGAGCTTGCGGCGCTGAGCGTCACTCTGCGCGAAATAAGACGCGCTGTGCTTGCCGTCGACGAGATCGGCATCTTGGCTGGTATAAAAAGCGCCCGTGGGAGATGCGAGAAATGTGCCGAGGTAGCGGCGGATTTCCTGCGCGGCGTGAAGATTCTGTGGATCGGCCCATTGCGCATAGGCCAGCGAGTAAATTCGCAAGTTTTCCGCTTGCATCTGCATGATCTTCTCAAAGTGCGGCGAGTTCCAATCGCCATCGGTTGAATACTGGTAGACTCCGCCCCACGCCGGATCGAGCAAGTGAAGCTGCTCGGCGAGAGTTTGGCGGGCCATGTGTTCGGCGCGCGTGTCCTTCTTCAGGCGAGCCAGAGCCATGGCGTATTCCACGGAATCCCAATCGAGGAATTTCTGGTCAGTGCCCCAGCTGCCGTGCCTATTGTCATAGCCGGAGAAGAAATTGTCAGTCAGGCGCTCGCGCGACGCCGGAGTCAGCAGCGGCTCTCCGGGCAATTCCAGCTTGCGCTCGGGCTGGACCGACGGGCCCGGCGTCGGATCGTCGATAATGGCTCGAAGCATCGACGTCATTTCCTCCGGCGCAAGATAACCCTGGCGTTTGACAATCTCGTGGCGATCGCCATCGAAAACGATGGTCGCCGGCCAGCCGTAATCTTCGTAGAGGTTCGAGAGATCTGGGCGGGAGTCTTGATCGACTTTGACGGTGAGGTAATGCGCCTGCAACAGCTCGATGACTTGCGCGTCGCTGTAGGTGTTCGCATCCATTACGTGGCACCAGTGGCACCACACAGCCTCGAGATCCAGTAGGACGAAACGGTGGTTAGGCTTGGCTTCTTCGAAGACCGCATCGGACCACGGGCGCCAGTTCAGGTGGCTTTTGTGAGCTGCGGAGTCTGGCATGGAGCTCTGCGAGCCGGCCGCAACCGCCATAACCAGCAGAATTGCGCTCCCGATCACGCTCCGTTTCTTCCCCAGAAAATACGCATTCATCGTTCTCTCCTGCTCTCTTTTTGCAAAGCCATAGCTGAACACGCTTGGCCGTGGTCATAGGCTTGCATTCGCTTGCGCCGCCGTTCTTCTATGGCAAAGTTTTCTTCTCAAAGCGAAACACATCGGGACGGGCGTAGTGACCGGAGACATCCAAAGTCATCGATTCCCGGTCGATGTGTGCCAAATCAAGGTCGGCAACGATGAGTTCCTCGCGATCGAATACGGGAGGAACAATGTAATTCGAATCCGGGCCGATCACTGCGCTTCCACCGGATTCGAGCCATTGGCGGTCACCGGGCCGCGAAGTGACGCCCGCACAAAGCTCGCGAGGCAAATCGTCAGCCGGCATCATCAAACCGACTGCTAGGACGAAGCACCGGCCTTCGAAAGCGTAGTGTCGGCTGGCCAGCTGATGTAATTCATGGACCGTGGGCCACACCGCGACGTGGATCTGCTCGCCGGAATTGTGCATGGCCATGCGAGCGAGCGGCATCCAGTGTTCCCAGCAAATCAATCCACCGACGCGCCCCGCAGACGTGGGCACTGCATCCAGCCCGCGGCCATCGCCATTTCCCCACACCAGCCGTTCCGTGTAAGTCGGGACGAGTTTTCTATGGTGATTCCTGAGCATTCCATCTTCGGAAATGGTGAAGAGCGAATTGTAGAGTGTCCCGTTTCCCGGTCCGGCGTCGACTCGTTCACTCGCCCCGATCACAATCGCGATTTCCATGTCTCGCGCCGCTTCGCTTAGCGCATCGATTTCATCGCCGGGGACGGTGATGCTGTCGTTTCGGAACTTCGCGAACACTTGCTTCGCGGAAGCGTTTTCCCAAAGGGCGGCGCCGGGACACACATCGAGCCAGGCCGGGTATCCGGGCAGCCAGCTTTCTCCAAACACAACCAGCCGTGCGTCGCGTTTGGCCGCCTGCCGGACGAGAGCGAGAGCCTTATTGAGGCTGGCTTGCTTGTCCAGAAAAACAGGAGCCGATTGCGCGATGGCTACGCGCATTCGTTTCGACTCGGGAAATGTTTGGACTGTTTTCTTGGTCACGACCGATGTCACTCCGAGTTGCGTCTTACTTCGGCAACCCCAACAGGGAAGAATTCACAACACGCCCCGCAAAGACCGCGGCAGGTCTGGGCGGCGGAGAATGCTGCCGGAGGGAGTGAAGCTCCGCCGTTGTGATCGCCCGGCGGATGGCGGCGAGTGTGGCGTTGTCGTCGAAGTGTACGTTGACACCATCCGATTGGACACCCAGCTGGGACCACAAGGCAGTCAGGTCCACGTTCACCGGCTTGTCTTTCATTTTTGCGTATAGCGGCTGAAGAACATTCACTCCGACCGCGCGATCCCCGGTTCTCAAGGCATCCTCAAGATTCCATTCTGTGCGGATGTCGCCGCCGGCATCGAGAATAGCGCGAAGCGCGTATTGCAAACTCTTCGCGTTGTTCGTCCGGCGGCGAATCTCAACGTCCGCCAGGAGGCAAAACAGCGCTCCTCCCCAGTAGGTCCTTCCCCACGTGTGCGTGTGATCCAGTCCGCGATCTCCAGCCTGGGGCAGGCCTTGAGGCAGGTCGCGAACCAGGTCGGACCACATGTGCTCCGCTGTGAGATTTCCCGCTTGAATCCGAGCGATCGGTTCGACATAGGTGGCAATCCCTTCTTCGATCCAATGGTGGTTTTCGTTGACCGAGGGAAAAGCCAGGTGAACCATTTCGTGAGTCAGCATCCAATCCGAGGCAAGGTCCGAAGGAGAAGTCTTGTCGCCGACCCGGATGGTGATTCTCCCGCCGCGATCGCCGAACGTCATACCGTTGCGGACGCCTCTTCCGTCAAAAGGAGTAATCCGAAACAAGACTTGCGGGACGGGAAAACGGCCGTAATAGGTACTTACGGACTCAGCAGCCGATTTGACCCAGCGAAGAATGTCCTTCGTGGGCAAGTGCAGCGAAGTTCGCTCGATCATGATGTCGATGCGTGCGTTTCCGATGACCAAGCTTGAAGTCATCTCGGCCGCCGTCGCTGCCGGGCAGGAAGAAAGAAGAAAAACAAGGGTGATCGCCGCCAGGCGGGCGGAGAAGCCCGCGATAAGAGATCGGAGCATTGAATAACCATGAAAAACTTTCCGAGCGAGACCGTGCGATCAAGCCACTACTGAATTCGACTGCTTCACGCGCTGCTGACCAAAGAAAAACGTGATGGCCGTGTCTGCGGAGATTTTGCCCGCGCCAAAAATCAGGACGAGGAGCGAGACGAGCAAAAACGCGAAGGGGGCGGCGGCAATGAATTTGTCCGGATCGGAGAAGAAAGAGAGTAACGCTTCGCGGTCCCCGAGAACGTAAGCCATGGTGAGATTCACAGTGAGTACGAGGGCTGTGACTCTGGAGGCCAAGCCTAGAGCGAGGAAAATACCGCCGAAGAACTCGACGCAGGCGATGAAAACCGCCATTTGTGCAGGCATCGGCAGGCCCAGGGAGCCAAAATATTCGGCGACATTGGCCAGATGATGGAGCTTGCCCCAGCCGCTCTGGGCAAGTTGCCATCCCCAATACAGCCGCACAAACAGGAGGAATGGCGACTGCAGGTAGGAACCCACGCTAAAAAACTGGTCGTGCCACTGCCTGATTTTCGCGATCAGATTACCCATGATTTGTATCCTTGCTCTTTTCTCGCGGGTTCTCACCGCGCACCCTTTCCTCCGGCCGGCAAAACCAGCCTAGAGTGGCCCAGGTCTGAAACGAGTGTTGAACAAACGCCACGCGGTGAGCGGCGGGGACTGCGCTTTTCCTGAAAGCCAATTCGACGGCGCGCTCGACGGTCTTTCCGCTCTGTAGCGCGTTGAGCAAAAGGAAGTCTTCCGGTTCGATGCGGCGAAAATAAACGGAGAAATCTAGGCGATGAACGGCCAGAAAGATTTGCGCGGGTTCAAGCTTCGCAACCGCGCGGACCTTGCTGCGCTTTCGCCGTTCCTGAACAGCGTTGCTTGCAAAATCGAGTGTTTCGTCGCCGTGCTTTACTTCCAAGAGGAGGTCGTCCACCGGATAGTGCAACTCGAGAAGTCGCACATAGGGCTGAATGCTTAACTGGAGATTGGGTGCCGCAGTCTCGCGCAGATCTTCCGAGCGAAGGGCCGGCTTGGCTAGACCGTCGAAGGCCTCGATATCCGCCCATTCAAGGCGAACCATATCGAGTGCCAGGACGCGCCTGTCGCGTATCCAACTTGGATTTTGGCGTAACCAGCTTTCCAAACGCGCGCCTAGATTTCGAAGCGTGAAAGAGCGGGAAGGGCATTCGGTAAGATACGCTTTGCACGTGCTTTCGAAACGCTGCCCGCCGAGAACAGCCCGCAAACCAGGAAAGTCTTCCGCCATGCCGGCAAGAACGCGGAACCAATATTGCCGATTGTAAATCTCGAGTCGTTCGAAGGAAGTGAGGCGGTCGTTCGGCTTCATGTAGCGTGCGGCGTAGGCGTGCATCTTCTCTCCGCGAGGGCCCACACGCTGCATGCGTTCGTTTCGCGTCAAGGGTTGCATGACAGCCCGCGCCACGGCTTTTTGAAGGGCGGCGATGCTCATACGGCGACTCCAAGTTGTGTTTCGGCGAGAAAACGATTGGCTTTCAGAGCCTCGTCATGAACTTCCTCGAAGGAAGGAATGCTGTCATCCCATTCCAGCAGCGTCGCCGTATGCCCCGCACGTTGGATGGCCCGGTCGTAGAGCTTCCAGACGGGGTCGATCACCGGATGATCGTGTGTGTCCAGAATGTACTTCTGAAACTTTGAATGGCCGGCGATGTGAATCTGCGCCACTCGTTCCGCAGGGACACTGTTGATGTACGTGAGGGGATCGAAATTGTGATTTCGCGAAGAAACATAGATATTGTTCACATCGAGGAGTATTCCGCAGTCGGCCCGTTCCACGACTTCGTTCAGAAACTCCCATTCGGTCATCTCGGAGACGTGGTATTCGGCATAGCTGCTGACGTTTTCGACCGCCACCGGAACTTCGAGAAAATCGCGGACCTCCCGGATCTTCTGCGCCGTGATCTTAGCCGCTTCAAACGTGTACGGCATGGGAAGCAAATCATGCGTATACCTTCCGTCCACGCTGCCCCAGCAGAGATGGTCAGACACCCAAGGCGTGCCGGTTCGCTTGACGAGATCCTTGAGGCGACGGAGATGTTCGCGGTCGGTCCGGCCGGCCGAACCGAAATACATCGAAACTCCGTGTTGCACGACTCGGTATTGCTCCAGGATTCGATCGAGGATGTGAAGCGGGCGGCCCCCGTCAATCATGAAGTTCTCGGAGATGATTTCGAACCAGTCCACGACCGGCTTGCGCGTCAGGATGTGATCGTAGTGCGGCGCGCGCAGCCCGATGCCGATGCCGTAGTCGGTGAAATTATTGAATCGATTTGCGGGCATGTTGTCCTCAACTCGCTCTCCAGGGCAAGGGTCATGTCACGCAGCGCACCCCTGCCCCCGATGAGAGCGATACCGTGTTAGAGCTAGGCCGAAGGAGGCTTTTCTTCCGGAGCCTTCTTGCCGTCGGTTCTGCAGCCGCCCTTGCCCTTGCAGGAGTTCTTGCCTTTGCAGCCGTTGTCTCCCGCCTTACAGCCACCCTTGCCCTTGCAAGAGTTCTGGCCTTTACAGGCATGCTTTTCCTTGACCTTCTGGTCATCCTTCTTGTCTTGAAGGACTTGACGAGGTGCCCCGTCCGCTAATGAGAATTCCGAGTCGCACAAAAGTTTCCGAAATTTTTAACTCGGCGGATTGCGTGGCCATGAGAAGCGAGGCCAGCTGGCGGTTAGGAGGGACCGGTGAACCGGAAGAGCAACTCCTTTTCTCGGACTCAAGGAAAGGGGCCAGGAATGATGTGCCCAGCCCACCGCCCAGACTGACTACAGACTCGGTGCGTTTACTGGGGTGGCTTCTTGGAACCATCGGTTGCGCAACCGCCCTTGCCCTTGCAAGAGTTTTCGCCTTTGCAACCGTTGTCACTCGACTTGCAGCCACCCTTACCCTTGCAGGAGTTTTGCCCCTTGCAAGCGTGCTTTTCTTTGGCTTGCTTATCGTCCTTCTTGTCCTGACTCTGGTCCTGGCTCTGCTCCTGAGCGCCGAAGGAAGTCTTCAGCGAAGGAAGCAGAGTCGAGGCCGTGACCGCGGCTCCGCTGCCGGCCATTAAACCGGCAAGCGCGGCTCCAGCCAACATGGCTTTTGTCGTTTTCGTCATTTTCAAAGTCTCCTGTCAATTTAGAATAAGGTCCGCAACACTGTCAGGTCACTTCTTTGCACTTCGGAGATCGCGAATGTCGCTGCCGATTTGATCAAAAGGTCTTTGCTGCGATTTCGCTGCGGCCTCGAACGCCCGTACAAAGTGTTCCGTCCAGTAAATGGGATTCCCGGGTCTCCTAAAGGTTTCCGGCGTGCTCAAGATAGAATGAGTGCGAACCTCGAACGTCGGGGCCGGCCGAAGGCGAGAACGATCAGGGATTACCGGCGGATGGCGACTCCTTACAGCCAACAAGCCAGCGCCGGTGCGGAATACTTGCTCGCGAAGAATCTTACGCTGCGCACAGACTATTTGTTTGTTCATGGACTTAAGTTGCCTCGAACACTTAACGTCAATTTGTTACCTCCGGTTGTCCTCACTCGTGCGAACGCGTCTAGCCTTGGTGTTACAAACCCACGCCACCGCAGATTGGGCGAGAAGTCTTTTCTCCTGGACGGCTCAACGCCCAGTCTGGGGACATTTATCTCCTCCAGAATTCTGCGACCCCTCTCAGCGAGACCGTTCGGCCTCGGCAGAAATTCTCTAAGCACACCTGCACTGGCCACGATGGACTTCCGCGCCCTGAAGTACTTCCCGTTCGGCGGGGCGAAACGGCTCGACGTGGTAGCGGAATCCTTCAACCTGTTCAACAGCGCGAACGTCTCCGAGATCAATCCGGTGTTCGGCTCAGGTTTGACGCCGATACCCGGATTTAGACAACCGATTGCCGGAACCGGCGCCCGCCAAATCCAGTTCTCTTTGGATTTCGAATTTTGAGGACTGCCAGCCAAGAAGGCTGAAGTTGGATGCACCAGAGTCTAAGAGCAGTCTGCGGCGAATGCGCGCGCTTTCGGCCTCTCAGAATGTCCTTGACTCTGGACTATACTCCAGGGTGTAGCTTCCAGAAGGAGCCAAGCAGATGCAAATTGGCACGGTAGCGAAAAAGATCGGCCTCAGTGTTGATGCGATTCGGTTCTACGAACGCAATTCACTGCTCCCGCGAGCGCCAAGAACGCAGGGCGGATTCCGCCAATATGGCGAAACTGAGGTGGAAACACTCGCTTTTATCCGCCGCGTTCAGGGCTTGGGATTCAAGCTCAGTGAGATTCGCGGACTCTTGAATCTGCGGGGTAGCCGGTTGCAGCCGTGCGCACCGGTGCGCCGCCGATTGGAAGAAAAGCTTTCTGAAGTGCGCCGGAAACTTGCCGACCTTCACAAGCTGGAGCACGAGCTGCGTTTGGCTCTGCGCAGTTGCAACAGAGAGCTACGCAGGCGACCTGCTCATTGCCCAATTTTGAGAGAAGGTAATTCACGGAAGCCGGAGGGTGCTAGGTGAAAGCTGAAATTGGCGCAAATCGACCCGACCGGACTGGCTCAGGTGCTCTGCTTGTTGGCGGCTTGGCTGCGATCCTGGCCTCGACCTGCTGTCTGGGTCCGCTCGTTTTGGTTACTCTCGGCTTGAGTGGCGCGTGGATTGGGAACCTTACGCGGCTCGGACCGTATCGTCCGTTTTTTATTGCTGGCGCTCTTGTGGCGCTGTTCTTTGCAGGGCGTCACATCTTTCGGCCTGCCTCAGCTTGCGAGCCAGGTGAAGTGTGCGCAGTGCCGCGAACGCGCTCTATTTACAAGATTTTATTCGGGATAGCTTCAGCTCTCGTTCTCATCGCGCTGGTGTATCCGTATGTGGCCAAGTTTTTCTACTAAATCTGAATCTAAAGGGGAATTTTTATGAAGAAGATAAAAACCTTGTTCGCTGGCGTCGTCACTGCGCTCGTATTAACCGCTCCGGCTTGGGCGTCTCCGCAAACTGTAACCTTGAACGTCTCCGGCATGACCTGTGCGGCGTGTCCAATCACAGTGAAGAAAGCACTTGAAAAAGTTCCTGGAGTTTCAAAAGTGGACGTGCGGTTCGAGAAGAAACAAGTTCTAGTGGCCTTCGACGATGCAAAGACCAACACAGATGCGCTCGTGAAAGCCACAACGAACGCTGGCTATCCGTCACAACCCGAGAACGCTGCCAAATAAGAACCCTGCGCGTACGTGTAGTGACTCGGACGAGGTGAGGAGACCGGAATGTCTGACGGTTGTGCTGTGAATGCAAAAACTGGTACCGCTCCAGCCGTGATGGCTTGTCCGGTGAGTGGGGCACGTTCGAAACAGGTGGACATGCTCACGGTGAGTAGCCTCGTCCGTCAACTGCCATTGGGGATGCCGAACACTGAATACTATTTTTGCGAAGCTGCGGACTGCGATGTGGTGTATTTCCCGTTCAACTCGCAAGCACCGCTGTTCCGGCGCGCAGATCTGCTTGTGCGGGTCGGCAGTAAGGAGACAGAAGACCCCATTCCGGTTTGCTACTGCTTTGGATTCACACGAGAGGACATCCAAAAAGAGATCACCGAGACAGGGGACTCGACCGTGGCAAATCGCATCTCGGCAGAAGTAAAAGCAGGAACCTGCGCCTGCGAAGTGAAGAATCCATCTGGCAAATGCTGTCTTGGCGATGTAACGCGAATCGTCAAGGACAAACGCACCCAGAAAGGAGAGTCTCAGTTATGACAGAGCACAAGGGAGCTTGCTGTAGCTCACCAGCGGCGATCTGCTATTGGTTCGCTGCGTCCTTCATAGGATGGGGAATACTCAGCCTCGTCGGAATTTATTGGCATCCTCTCCATGCGTCGTCGGCCGCGACGATCCTGTTCGCCATGGCAATCGGCTGCGCCGCTAACTGGCTTAGGAATCGCACTTTTCACTGCGGTATCACAGGGCCACTATTCTTGATTGCTGCTGTGTTGTTCCTGATGTCAGACATGACTTTGATTCACGTCAACAGCCTTTTGGTTTGGCCATTCGTTCTCATCGGAGTCGGCATCGCATTTCTATTGGAATGGCGGTATATGAGGCTTTCCGCGTCGTAGCTTTGAGGTTGCGCCCTCGCATTCCTGTGATGCGACTTGCCCTTAAAGGGATGAACGAGCACACACAGGTGCGGAAGCAATTAGCACGATCTAGAAAGACTCAGGGCAGGTAAGCAATCGATTGGAGGAGACCACAAGTCCCTTGCTGCTGCTTAACGAGGTCGGACGGCATATCACAAGGGACTTTGGTGTCCAGTTCCGCGCCTTCAGCAAGGAAGCGATATTGAACGCGAGGGCGGCGCGCGAGGTCGAGGTGTCTGGCCTGATGATCACGGTTGGCAGGGCAGCGCGCTTGCCGGACACGACGCAGATTCGCTCCGCGCTGCCGGCGAGCAGATCCATCCAATCGCAGATCGCCGCTGTGTAGTCCGTGCGCTCACTCCTTCGCCCTCACTGCTTTGCGGCAGTCGCCGCTGTAGCGTGCGGCTCGCCGAAATAGGGAAAATCCGGGCGCATCAACCGCACATCCGGCGCCACCCCGTCGCCGAGGGCCGTGTTCGTGGCCAACGTGAGCATCACGTCCATCGCGTCGTCGCCGAGGCCGCGACCGTTGAAGGCGGCAAAGCTGAATGATGCGGGCGCGTCCAGTTCATACGGCAAGACCCCTGGGCAGAGGCGCGGGAGGACTTGCGTAGCGTAGGCGGATGGGTCGGCCGCTGAGTGGGCGAGCGCGGTGACTTTTTCCACGAAGTCGCGGATCGGTTTGGAGAACAGCGCCACTTCGTCCGCCGGGACCGCGCGGTTGTAGTTTTCCGCCGCGTCGTGCAGCGACGGATCGGAGAGCAGCATGTGGGTGATCATCGGCAGGCCCCAACGCGATACCTGCACCTCCGGCGCGTGCCCATAAAGGGATGCGGTGGCCCAAGCGTGCACCACACCTCGGCCGATCAGGCTGCTGGGGACCTCGAGGACGATGGCGGTGACATTGTTGCCGGCGAAGAAGTTCTGGCCATTCTGGAATGCCTCCGGGACAAACCGATTTTCGGACCACAATGCTTTTCTGAATTCGCCGAAACCGGCGCCATTGGTGGCGAACAGATCGGGCGCGAGGCCCGCGTACGCCAGGCAGTCCTGATCTGCTTTCACCACGCGTCCCGTATTCCCGGAAATGACGAGTTCGCCCGCGGCACCCTTCAGAGCGTCTTCTCCGGTAGCGCGCCGGACCGTGAAGGTCTGAACGTGCGGGTGCCCGCCGCCATCGGCGTGGCCCGGCGCGCCGAATTGGACCTTGAAGGTGACGTCTTCCCGAAGATCGCGATTCGTGTCGAAGCGAAAGGCGTAGAGACCTTCGTCGCGGAAGGTGTCGGGCGCGCCGACGCCGGCATTAGGATTCGCGGTCAAAGCCATGACCGTGCTGCCCGGGCGGCCGCGAAACAAGTAGAAGTCGCAGATGTTGATGCGGGGATCTTCTTTTGCGGTAGGCGTATCGAAATGATGCGACATGGCGGTTCTCCTCCTAAGGGGCTAGACGCGAGGCCAAATGGTCGATCGCTCGTATGCGAGGCCGATGGGGCGGTCCTTCTTGACATCCTCAACCTCATCGGAAGATTTTTCAAGTTTGGAATGGAAACGAAGCAATTCCCAAGTCGTGATAAGTTTATCGTGCAAGTGAAGCGACCACGTTCGTCCACATTCGTAAACACTAGCGTTACCGATCTGGCGCGATTCCAAGAAACAAGCGGTTCAACTCTCGGGCTGCGCCAACGGAAATTTCCACATACCGTCGAGGATTTCCGTTCGCGGGCGGAACAGGCGCACGGTGTAGTTCCATCCCTCCGTGATTGGTAGGCAATTGGGGATGTTGCCGTCGCACCCCCCGAACTGGATGTTGATTGCACCATCCGGGTCTTTCTTCGCCGTGAGGCTGTTCAACGCATATGCATGGTTGGGGTTCGGATGGAGGTAACCTTCGCTGTTGTAGACCGTGAGTGACCAAAAAGCGTCGACAGGTATGTCCTTGACCGTCAGCTTGTAAATGGTGTTGCCGTCATTGCTAGCCGGCGTGATCGGCAGATAGAGGGTATCCTTCTCGGGAGTACCACCCCACAGCATGGCGCTTCCGATTAGATGCTTCACCGGGTCGACTTCTTTTTCGTTGCCACCGAACATGTGCCGCGTATCGGTGAGCGTAGTTCCCAGTTGTTGGAGCGCCGCCTGCACCTTCTTGAGGCTTGTCTCATCCCAATGAGGGACTTCAAACGTGCCGGGCGTTTTCTGGCTGAACCGGACCTCATCCTGCAAAGCATGGACTTGCCGGACGTCTTCCTCATTCGAAAAATCGACAAAGAAACGGACTACGACAATGGCATAGCGCGTGCCAATCATCTCTCGAGTCAGGATGTGAGTGCCCGCGCCGTAATACGTAGCCGGAGTGTATTGATCCTCATTGACGACCTGCATCCCCATGAAGCGCTTGCGGGCGTCTGGCAATGTAATCGTCACCGGCCCGGCATCGACGTCAACAATCGCGAACGAATACAACGTGTCGCGGTTGGGCCGGACAATGCCCTGTTGAGCGGGAGGAGCAAGCTCACGGCCATGCCGGAATTTGCCGAAGCCGCCGATCTTGACCACTCCGGCGAAATTGACGTCGGTCTGTGCGCGATTGTAGTTCTCGACGGTAACGAGTGTGGTTTGGGAAGGAGATGTTTGTGCTGGTGCAACCGAACTCACCACTGCTAGCGACACGGTTGCCAAGATTCCCGCTTTGATCTTTTTCATAATGTTCCCATGTGCGGAACAAGTGCCAGCTTCTGCTTTGGGCTAGAACGAATCCCCAATTCGATAAGCCATTCTTTGATGTTGGCGCCGATCACATCTGGATGGTCTTCCTGCAGGTAGTGAAGGCCAGAACTAAGTTGCACCAGTCTGCAGTTCTTGAGTCCCTTGGCAAATCTCTCGGCGAGAGCCGGCGATACGATAGCACCTGGATCTCCAGCAAAAAGCAGCTTGGGGTAAGTCGACTGTGTTAGAGCTTCATGTGCTTTTTTCAGGCTTGAATACACATCGGCTGGCTCTCCCGCGATCGGAATCTCATTCGGGAATCGCCATGTGGGCCGTCGCGACTCGGGTGTTGGAAAGGGAGCTCTGTAGACAGACATCTCCTCATCCGTCAGTTTTCGCACGGTTGCCCCAGGAAGAATCGCCTCCACGAAAAAGTTGTTTTCAAGAATCATCTCTTCGCCCACTCCAGGTGTCCGGAATTTCTGGAAAGTCTCATTGGCACCTGGAACAAAGCCATCCCATGAAGGAAGGGGCCGGATAAACTCCATAAAAGCAAGCCCCCGGATAAACTCCGGCCTGCGGGCTGCCAAAAGAAATGACAGTGCGGTACCCCAGTCCTGCGCTACGACGAATGCCGATGAGATTCCAGCATGGTCGAGGAACGCATCGAGGTGTCGCACATGATCGGCTACCCGGTACTCGATATCGGGCTTTCCCGATTGGCCAAACCCGATAAGATCCGGTGCGATGCAGTGCGCCACCGGCGCAACGTGTGGAAGAACATTTCGCCATACATATGACGAGGTCGGGTTCCCGTGTAGAAAAAGCGCAACCGGAGCTTCGCGATCTCCCGCTTCCCGGTAGGCCATTGTGGAACCCAGAACATTTATCTGGGGTAGTGAAACATCAGAGAGGACGGTCATTTCAGCTCCTTGAATACGGTTTGCAAAAATATTTTCTTGAAACGCTCCAGTTATTAGACATGAGGAAAACCGTGACGGCTTTCGGTCAGCAGCCATACTTCTACAGGTTTGAGCCAACGGGGGCGACTTCTGAAGGCAATTTAGCTAGGTAGGGTAAGCCGGACCTTGTGGATAACTTTCCGGTTTCTTCGAAAGTATGGTTAGATTTTGATCGTGGTTCCTCTGAAGGACAAGCATGCGCATAGGTCAGGACATCGCCGTCCGTTTTCCAGGGCTGTATTTGGTACATCACAATATCCCAGGGAAGAAAGTAGACTGGCATGACTGGGCTCAGCATGTGCTCTTCATTCCCCTGCAAGGGGAGATCAAAGTTCTGTTGCGATCAGGTTCGTTGGTGGGTGGACCGGGGAAGATGCTGTATGTGCCACCGAACACCTCACTTAATTTTCAAGCCAGCGAGGCTTTGGGAGAACGGCTGGTCTGTCTTGTCGATCACACGCGTTGGCGAGCAGTGACCTCCTTCCAATGCGGTCCGGCGATGTGTCCAGCGCATCAGTTGTGTAAAGAACTGCTTTTTTACATCCTGCTAAACCCAAAAACGAAGTCAGCAAAATCTCTGGTTTCTACTTTTATCCAAGTCCTCGCCGAAAGTTTAGAATGGGCTCAGCAGGCCTCACTACTGGAAGTGACCCACCTGGAAGCCCAAGCCCGAGACAAAAGGGTGCGAAAAGCGTTGACGATCTTGCTCCGGGATTACCCGACGCGAGTTCGCATGGCCGCAGTCGCTCAAGAGGCAGGACTAAGTCTCCGCAATCTCAGCCGTCTCTTTCTAGCTCAAGTCGGGCTGTCCCCCAAACAAGCGCTGATGCATTACCGCATCGCCGCGGCCAGAGATCTCTTACTGACTGGCAGTACAGTAAGCGAGGCAGCCTCAGCCTCGGGCTACGAGTCCCTCGCACATTTCATCACTATGTTTCGTCGGCTGACTGGGCAGCTTCCGTCTCAAGTCATTCAGCTTGCCAGAAAACGGTAGAAATATGGCCTTTACCTGAAACTCCATGTCGGACGACGCGCGTCCGCTCTCCGTTTTCCCCTAACCCGTCCAGAGCCATAGTTGCTGCGCGGCGATCGCCGCCTGCGCCAATTTATTGCGTAGCAACAGGCAGGGATCAAATGTTCGGCATTGTTCCAGACCGTAATCGGTTTTCCAAACCGCCGCCTGAGAATGATCGTTAGGGATGAACGAGTTTCTAGGAATGAAAATGTGGAATGCGTCAGAATTTGTGGGCTTTTTCCAACCCACAATCCAACCCACAAACTATGATATCTTGTGCGACTTCCGCGTATTGTGGCAGTCCTCGCGGTCTTGTAAGTTGTTGTAAAACCTATTCGTGCTGCTCTGATCAGGGCGAGGTCGGTGGTTCAAGTCCACCCAGGCCCACCATTCCTCTGTTTTGACCCGTTCGAAGATCATGTCGAAGGGCTTTCTGTAGGTAGGATAAACACTTATCGCGTCCACGGCGCAGTTCGATAGCACCATTCTGAGCAATTTCGCTTTTTCCTTCGGAGTCTGCGTAACGTACAGAGAATGCGCCTTATTCGCGAGTTCTAAAATGCGAACGCGGTCGAGCGCGCGCTCGCGATTTTCCGCCTGTTCGAGCTCGCGCAAGGACGCTAAGAGTGCTTGCTCCTCTTCCTGCCACTCGGCGGACTTCGCCTCCCAAAATTCCTCCGTGATTTTTCCGTCGAGGCGGTCAACGTAAGCCTGCTCCAGGCGTCTGCGGAGTTGGGTCAGCCGTTGGTGCATTCGCTCGGCTTGGCGCTTCCTGAGTGTTTCCTCGTGGGTTTTATCGGAGAGCAAGGACTCTTCGAGCTTCACCAGAACGTCGTCCGGGATGTGGATCGCCTGCAAAACCCGCCCGAGACGTTCAGCCATCACTTCCTCGCGAAAATAGGGTAAGTCACATTTGCCCCGATAACCTGTGCAGCGGTAGTACGTGTACTTCTGCTTCTTGAATTCGGCTGTCACCGCGCAGTTGTCATAAGCACAGCGGAGCAAACCGGAAAATGCGAACTCGTGTATTTGTTTGCGAGGGCGTGCTTTCCCGCTCAGCACCTCGCGAACACGGGAGAATATTTCAGGGCTCACAAGGGGAGGATGCGTGCCTGCGTAGCTTTTGCCTTCCCACTCGTAGGTGCCAATGTAAAAGTGGTTCCTCAGAAGCTTTTCGATGTGCCACTTGGAAAAGACCTTGCCGTACTCTGCTTTGAGAAGCTGGCGCAAAGTGGCAAGCGAGTACGAGCCTGTCGCGTATAGCTCGAACATTCGCTGTGCGATCGGCGCATTGTCAGGGTCAACCTCAATCGTGCGCAGTAGTTTGTTATTCCGGTAGCCGAGCGGCGGTCGGCTCGGGTAGCCTGCGGGCAATCGTCGGTGCTGGTCTTCGAGTGGGAATGGTGCGCCATTGACAAAGACCTAGAATTGGCATAGGCTGTGACATATGCCAAGACGACTAGTCACAGCCGAAAGACACGTGAAGGTCTTTAAGAATGGGCGAAACCGGGCTGTGCGGATTCCTCGGGAGTTCGAATTCCCCGGTGAGGACGCCGTCATGCGCAAGGAGGGAGACCGGCTGATCATCGAACCTGCACCGCCCAAGTCCCTGTTGTCCGTTCTTGCCACCCTGAGCCGGCTCGATGAGAATTTCGCACCGATTCTGGATGAGCCTCCTGATCGGGTCGATCTATGACGGGCTATCTGCTTGATACCAACGTGGTCTCGGATCTGGTTCGCAATCCACAGGGCACTGTTGCGCAGCGCATCAGGAAGGTGGGTGAAACAAAAGTTTGCACCAGCATTATTGTGGCCTCAGAGCTCCGCTATGGTGCAGAGAAGAAGGGGTCGCAGCGGCTCACGACACAACTCGAAGTGGTGTTGGAGGCTCTGCAGGTTCTTCCTTTCGATTCGCCCGCAGATGTTACGTACGGCCGGGTTCGAGCACAGCTTGAGCGGGTCGGCAAACCGATCGGCGGCAACGACCTGCTCATCGCTGCTCATGCTCTTACGCTTGGTTATACCCTGGTTAGCGACAACACAAGGGAGTTTGCTCAGGTGCGAGGCCTACAACGAGAGAACTGGCTTCGTCCCTCTTAAAGGGAAAATACTCTTCCTATCTAACTCTGTGCAGCCAAGGGAATGTCAACGCGCCGCGAAGGTCAAGCACTTTGCGAGCCTGCTTGAGTTTGGTCGCCTCTCCTCACGAAGAAAATACTATGCATATAGCACCTTAAAGGCCCCTGATAAGGGCGAGGTTGGTGGTTCAAGTCCACCCAGGCCCACCATTCTTTTCAGCTACGATCTCGACGAACTCACACTAGCCCGGCTATGTCATTGCGCGAGGCGAGATTCTTGAGAATTACCAAAGGACCTTGAGACCGTTGTACAGGCTGAATTTTTCGTCGCAAGTCATCACCGGGATCTCTTCGCATAAAGCCTGGGCGATGATCTGACGATCGAAGGGGTCCTGGTGCAGGGGCGGTAGATCGAAAAGAAAGAATGCATGGTTCGCTGTATACGGCAATACGCGAATGTCCAGGTCCTCAAGCGCGTGGCGCGTGTCAGCGGCGGAAAATTTCAACTTGCCGAGCGCTGCTTTGATGGCGATTTCGGAAAGAGAAATCGCGCTCAGTTCTAGGATGTTTTCCGTGTTCTGCAAAATCCCCGTCGCGCGCTTGGTGAGTCGTCCCGGTGACTCAACAGCGAAAATCAGAGCGACCGTGTCCAGAAGCAAGCGCACCTAGTCACGCCCTTCGACGAAAGCTTCGGCTTCATCGTCCGACATGGGTTTCCACCAGTCGATATCTCGAATGTGAATTTTTCCTTTCAGTGTTCCGAGCTTCCGTTTTTTACGACTCGGCTTTTTTGTTCGGATGATGTCCACGGCAGGGACACCACGCCGGTAGATGGTCACTGTTTCGCCATTCTCGACAGCCTTGATTAGCTCGGGAAGCTTGTTCTTGGCATCCGCCACGCTAACTTTCATAGCCTCGATGATAGCTATCTAATATAGCTATGTCAACTCCGAAGAACCGGTATTGGCAGCTCCGTGTCCCGGGACCTCAATACTGATAAGGGCGAGGTTGGTGGTTCAAGTCCACCCAGGCCCACCATTCAAATCATCAGTAAATATGCGGTGATTCTCGCTTTTAACCGTTCGCTGTCGAGCTTACATCGGAAAACCTTCGAGAGTTAGACACTGCAGCCTCCAAGATCGCGCTGCAAGGTGCTCGATAACCCGAGGAACTGCAGAAATTGGTGGGCCGATAGGCTTGCTACAAGTGTTCCACCGATAAGTTCCTTATTTCAGGAGAACGCCCGTGAGTCGGCTTGTAGGAAGATCTCCACATCAGACGCCTTGAGCCGCCGCCGTGCGCCGTGACGAACCGTGAGCACCCAGACCGTCTGTCTGCGCTTATCGACTTCATATATGACCCGGTACACGTGAGGTTTCTTGCCGTAGAACAGGTGCCGCAATTCTCGTCTTAGCTTTCGAGCTCCGGGGCCATAGGGCAGCGATCGGGGTAGGTCGCAAGCGCGTAGACCGCCTCCTCCATGCCGTTGTACCAGCGCGAGGCCGCTTCGGATTCGGCAGCGTTCTTTTCCAAATAAAGGGCTTCGAGATCGCGGGCTGCGCGATCGGCAAACTCAATGTGATATGCCATGTTTGCGACGGATGTCGTCAAAGACCTCTTTGGCGGGCCGGGTGCGTCCGTGGGCCACGTCATCGAGCCCCTGACGGATTCCTTCTTCCAAATCCGCGCGGGCGGCGATGTCGAGCAGGCGCTGGTACGCCTCGGCATCCTGCACGATGGCCGCAGCCTTTCCCTTTACAGTGAGCACCACGGGGCGCTTGCTTTTCTTCAGCTGCTTCATGAAGTCGCCGGAACGGCGCCGGAAGGTCGTCAGCGACTGAATGTCCTTGGTGATGTCAAGCATACGCCATCTCCTATGCAGCACCTTTTTAGGTGCCATCAGAATACACCATCCCGGTAAAGTGGAAAAGGCATTTTGTCAACTTCACGATTGGCCGGATGGCACTACACCCAGGGCGTTAAGACCCTTCGGGTGAACCCCGAACGGCTAGCATCGATTAGGCTATGTCGAGAACGATGCCCTGTCGCGTCGAAGGACGTGGAAGGCAGTGCAAGACACTGCAAGACTGTGCAAGGCGCGGCCGTGCTGTTGTTGGTGGCAAAGGTGCTGGCGGTAATGGTGATGGGAGTGATGGCGATGGGGATAATAGGTGGAGGCGGAGCAGGGGCGCTAGACTCGATGAGGGCGAGGCGGAGGAAGGGGAGTAGGCGGCTGAGTAGCCACGTCGCGCTCACTATTGACAAATTATAACACGAATGTTATAAAAGTAGAGCTATGACACCACATGAGTTGAAAACTGCTCGTCTAAAAAAGGGCCTGGTCCAGGTTCAGGTTGCCGAGTCTCTAGGCGTTTCTCAGGCATATGTCAATATGCTCGAAAACGGAAAAAGAAGACTAACTCCTGGGCTCACTCGTCGGGTCAGCACACTTTATGGTCTTTCCCCTGAAACACTGCCAGTCTCAGAAGAATTTGCGCCAGCACACACGGATGACCAACACCTAGCTGAGTCGTTGGCGAAACTCGGGTATCCGGGTTTTGCCTATATGCGGACTCGGGTATTGAAGAGAAATCCCGCCGAGGTCTTGTTGACGGCACTAGGGCAGGACAGACTTGAAGCCCGTGTCGCAGAAGCTCTCCCCTGGGTTGCGATGCAATACGCTCACCGTACGTCGAATTGGCTGGTTGAGCAGGCTAGGAAATTCAACCTTCAAAATCGTTTGGGGTTCGTCGTTAGTCTTGCTCTTCAAGTTGCTGAAAGAGCCCCTGGCCACGACAACACCAGAATACAGTCGCTTCGTGAGCTCAGGTCTAAGCTCGATGAAAGCCGCCTTGTTAAAGAGGACGTTTTTTATCGGCCGCCGCGGACTGAAGGCGAGAAACATTGGCTGGTTCGGAATAGATCGCAAGAAGCGGTGCATTGGAATTTGCTGACGGATTTGAGACCAGAGCAACTCCCATATGCCGATTGATTCCAAGTACAAAGCAGGCGATTCTCTCCCGTCACCGTGGAAAGAGTTCCTATCAGAACTGGATTCAATACTCCCGGAGCCTTTGGACTTGCACTGCATCGGAGGCTTCGTTATCTGCTACTTCTATGGCTTGCCTCGCCCAACGGGTGATATCGATTATTACTCGGCTGTGCCGGCCAATCTCAATCTGATCGAAATGGCAGGGGAAGGCTCCGCCCTCGCCAAGAAATACAAAATTCAGCTGCACCACGTTGCGGTTACGAATCTGCCAGAGGACTACGCGACAAGGTTGACTGAGATGTTTCCAAGGATGCTTAAGAACCTGCGTCTCTTTGCACCGGACCCATACGATTTTATCTTATCGAAGCTCGAACGAAACAGTGCGAAAGATCGAGACGACGCCGACCACATTTTCAAAACAAAGAAGCTCAGTTCCCAAATTCTCCGCGAGAGGTATGAAAGAGAATTACGGCCGTATCTCTCGAAAGAGAAATGGCACGACGACACACTCGAACTGTGGATCGAGATTTTCGAGAAGACAAATTGAATGGCGTGTCCCTCCCGGAAAGTCTTGATGTCGCGCCTCTCCTCACGAAGAAAATACTATGCATATAGCACCTTAAAGGCCCCTGATAAGGGCGAGGTCGGTGGTTCAAGTCCACCCAGGCCCACCATCACAATCACCAGTAAATCCGCGGCTATTCTCACTTTTCCCCTCTTGGGGAATACTTCTCAAAAAAGCAATTTGCCAACTATTTGCCAACTTTAGGATTGGCCAGATGGCACTACACTCAGGGGCGTTAAGACCGTTCGGGTGAAGGCCAAACGCCTAGCATCGATTCGGCTATGTCGAGAAGGCTGCCCTCTCACGTCGAAGGACGTGCAAGGCAGTGCAAGAGACTGCAAGCTTGTGGAAGGAGCGGGAAGTCATTTTTAGTCAGTTTTGGGAAGACTAGTTCAGTTGGTTAGAACGCCTTGCCTGTCACCGGTTTGCCTCCGATGCCAGGATTTAGGCCACCGATCGCCGGAAACGGCGCCCGCCAAATCCAGTTCTCTTTGGATTTCGTTTTGAGAATGGCGTACACCTATTGCTCCTCAGGGGGATGCAGTCTTCGAAACAAATAGGACACTCCATTTGAAACAAGCGCAAAAGCCGCCCGATGGAAAATGCCGTTGGATTTCTTAGAGGGACCGCACTTAGCATAGCTAAGAACCTTTTTTGCTTGTGAAAGAAACCGAGTTTTTCTGAAACTTTGGCTAGTCGGAGAGCATCAGAGTCGAGTGGAAGTAGTGTATGTTTCCGTCGGGTATAATCACTCGTAGTCTATGAAGCTCATTGTCTATTTTCGAATGCTGGTCGCTGTCCTCCTGTTGGGAGGGCCGATCATGGCATGCGCCATTCCGGACGCACAGCTAACGGCTGCTGAGAAACAATGCTGCAAAGACATGGGCGGGGATTGCGGCCAAGATGCGTCAGGCATGCCAATGTCTCACTCTTGCTGCAAAACGTCTGTTCAACCGCCTCATGATTTCCGGCCTTCTTCAACCTTTTCCTCCTCTGCCCCTTATTTGGTGATCAGCGCCGTAGAGTCTCTTGCTGTCGTTCCTTTGGCCGCACCGTCCGGCCAATTTGCTTCCTGGCTGTCGCGGGCCCTCTCGCCTCCACTTGCGACGCTCGACGCTTTCGCTCCCCTGAGAATCTAGCGCTTCTCTCCATTCCTGTTTGGAACTACGCATTGCTGTCTCTGATTGAAGTGCTCCTCATTGGAGGAGAGCTGTGGGATTTCCACCCACAGATTTGACACCGTTAGCCGTTTTCCGGTCTGCGGGCGCGCACGGATTCTTGCGTGAGCCTTGGGAGAAGCAACGATGATCGACCGTCTTATTGAGCTTTCGCTGCGAAACAAGTTTCTCGTTGTAATGCTTTGGATTGGCATCGCGGGCTGGGGTCTGTGGGCGATGCTCCGCGCTCCGATTGATGCCATTCCGGATTTGAGCGACAACCAGGTCATTGTTTTCACCGACTGGTCCGGGCGGAGCCCTCAAGAAGTCGAGGACCAAGTCACCTATCCACTAACTGTCAACCTCCAAGGCTTGCCCGGAATCAAGGTTGTCCGCTCTTCGTCGGCCTTCGGCTTTTCGATGATCTTCGCCATCTTCAATGACGATGTTGACCTTTATTTTGCCCGGACCCGCGTCCTGGAGCGCCTTAACCTTGTCAGCAAGCAACTTCCCGCCGGTGTCGTGCCAACGCTCGGACCGGATGCGACCGGTGTCGGTCACGTGTTTTGGTACACGGTGGAAGGCGGCGGACTTAGCTTGCGTGACCTGCGTTCGCTGCAGGACTGGTATGTGCGCTACCAGTTGAACTCGGTTCCCGGTGTCGCGGAGGTGGCGAGCGTCGGCGGCACGGTGCAGCAATATCAGATTGATGTCGACCCCAACCGGCTGCGCTCTTACGGCGTTCCTCTGAGCATGGTGATGCGCGCGGTCATAGCGAGCAACTCGAATGTGGGCGGCAATGTCATCGCTGAGAACGGTTCCTGGTCTATCGTGCGGGGGCTGGGCCTGATCGAAAATCTCGACGATATCCGCAATATCGTGGTCGGTGAGCATAACGGCACACCCGTCTTCCTGAAGGATCTGGGTACCGTCAAAATCGGCGACGCATTCCGTACAGCGGCCCTAGTGAAGAACAGCTCCGAAGCGGTTGGCGGAGTGATCGTGGCACGAACAGGCGAGAACACGAAGGAGGTCATTGACCGGGTGAAGCAAAAAATCAAGGAGATCGAACCCGGGCTGCCTTTCGGCGTGCATATTGTTCCTTTCTACGACCGTTCGCAGTTGATCGAGGCCACGGTCGATACCCTTCGTCATGCACTGCTCGAAGAGATCATCCTGGTCACGCTTGCCCACGTCATCTTTCTAATGCACTTCCGCAGCATCCTGGTAGTCACGCTGCCGTTGCCGCTCGCCGTGCTGTGTTCCTTCCTGCTAATGCACTACGCCCATGTAACGTCGAATGTGATGTCGCTTGCGGGTATTGCCATCGCTATTGGAGTGCTGGTGGATGCGGGGATCGTCGTTACCGAAAATGCCTTTAGACATCTGGAAGGCGTCGATACCAGCGATCGAGGACGCGTCTTCGAGACGGTCTTGCGCGCCACGAAGCTGGTCGGACGTCCGACATTTTTCTCGATGGCGATTATCATTCTCGCGTTTGTGCCGGTGTTTGCGCTGACAGGGCAAGAAGGAAAGCTCTTCCACCCGCTCGCTTTTGCCAAGACCTTTGCGATGGTTAGCGCAACCGCCATTGCCCTGACGCTTGTGCCCGTTCTTTGCGTGCTCCTGCTCCGCGGTAAGTTCCATTCGGAAGACCAGAACCCGGTCATGCGTCTTTTGCAACGCCTCTATCGTCCGGCCTTATCCTGGACGCTGGATCATCGTGCCATCACGCTCGGCGTCGCGCTTGTCTTTCTCGCCGGCGCAGTGGTTCTGGCTTCTGGAATAGGCAGCGAGTTCATGCCGCCGCTGAATGAGGGCGACATCATGTTCATGCCCATCGCGGATGCGAGCATCTCTCTGCCACAGAACACCGCGTATGCAAAGCGGCAAGACAAAGTGCTGGAGAGCTTTCCCGAAGTCGCCTATGTCGCGGCAAAGATAGCGCGTGCGGAGACCTCGACGGATCCGGCCGGGCTGAACATGACGGAAACCATCGTGCATCTCAAACCGCGCGATCAGTGGCGACCGGGCATGACCCTTCCGAAGCTCAAAAGCGCCATGGACCGCGCCGTTTCCTTGCCCGGCGTGGCGAATATCTGGACGCAACCGATCATCAACCGCATCGACATGCTCACTACGGGTATTCGATCGGAGATTGGCGTCAAGCTTTTTGGGGCTGATCTGACAGAACTTGAAGCCAAAGCTCGTGAGGTTGCTGACGCTGTGCGGACCGTTAAAGGTGCGAGCGATATCTATCCAGAGCAGGTGACGGGCGGGCTGTATCTCGACATCAAGCCGAACCGCGAGGCAGCCGCGCGCTACGGCATCGACGTCGGCGAGGTGCAGAACGTCATCGAGACAGCCATTGGCGAAAACAATCTAACCACCACCATCGAAGGGCGGCGGCGATTCCCGGTGCGTGTCCGCTACGCACCGGAGTTCCGGCGCGATCCAGGAGACCTTGCAAACGTGCTCGTGACGGGAGCGAAGGGAGCACAGATCCCCCTTGCACAGGTTGCGGATATTCGTCAGGTAGCCGGGCCAGCGCAGATCAACAGCGAAAATGGCCTGCTGGAGGTTTCCGTTCTAATGAATGCGCGTGGCCGCGACGCTGGCAGCGTCATCGCCGACGCAGACAAAGCCATTCGCGCAAAAGTGAAAATGCCTCCCGGTTATTACTACAACTGGAGCGGGCAATTTGAGAGCGAAATTCGTGCCAAAAAAAGACTCCAGATTGTCGTCCCGATTGCCATCGGGATCATCTACATCCTGCTTTATCTGGCCTACCGCTCCTTCCTGGAAGCCGCGCACGTTCTGCTGGCCGTGCCGTTTGCCCTCACCGGAGGGCTCTATCTGCTCTGGCTGCTTCACTATAATTTTTCGGTCGCCGTCTGGGTCGGATTCATTGCGCTCTTCGGCACGGCGGTGCAAACGACGGTAGTGATGGTCATCTATCTCGAGGAAGCCGTCGAACGAAAGCGGCACGAACGAGGGACGCTGACCATCCCGGACCTGCGCGAAGCCGTGATGGAAGGGGCGCTACTCCGCCTTCGCCCGAAGCTCATGACCGTCTCGACTATTGTGGCGGGATTGTTACCCATTTTCTGGAGCAACCGCGTGGGATCAGAGGTGATACGACCTCTCGCCACGCCAGTCCTCGGCGGCATGCTCAGTTCCCTCGCGCACGTGCTGATCGTTACACCCATCATTTTCATATGGCTACGCGAGCGCGAGCTGCGTCGCAGCCCGGCGGCGGTTGCAACTTTGCAACCAGCGCAAGGCGTACAAGCATTTCCAACCCCACTCTGAGGAGAACTGTTGTGAAGACTTTCAATGCGATCGTGTTGATGTTCATTTTTGCCGTAGCCGGCTGCAGGGGAGACAAAGTCAATCTCTCCGCCCTGAAACCGGCAGCGAGCAAGTCTGTCGGGAAGCTCACCATCGTGCTGCTGAACAAGAGCGGCGAACTGATGCAAGGGCAGAACGAATTTGTCGTGCAGTTCAAGGATGATCAGGATCAGCCCGCCGACGTCGGCGATGTGCAACTCGGTTCCAGTATGTCCATGCCCAGCATGGCTCCCATGTCTGGCGATGCTGAGATTACGCCAACCGGCCAAACTGGGATTTACAAGGTTACCTCGAACTTCGCAATGAGCGGGGCTTGGCACTTCACCCTTTCTTGGAACGGACCGTACGGCCAGGGCCACACAACCTTCAACAGCAACGTGAGGTAGGGATCAATGAAACGAATGCTCGGTACTTATCGATTGTGGCTGTTAATGACGGTGGCGATCGCAGGTTCTGTTTCGCTTTCCGCGCAGGAGACCCACCCGCCGCCCGCGAGTGATTTTCTCGATCTCCGCGGGGGAGTCACTGAGGAAGAACTCGTAACTCGGGCTTTGGCTTCCAATCCCACCCTGCTGGCGGAACGTCAGCAGATTGCTATGGCGACGGGAGACGTAACGCAGGCTCGTCTCCGGCAAAACCCGTCGCTGACTCTTGGTGGACTGAAAGAAGTGAATGGAGGGGACAACGCGATTAACGTCAGGGGTTCGCTCCCACTGGAGCTCTTCGGACGCCGTGCCCGTCGGACGGAAGTCGCCGAGACCAAGGAAGAAGCCACACAGCAGAGCGTGGCGGATCACGAGCGCTTGCTCACCGGAGAAGTTCGGATGCGCTTCGGTCAAGCTCTCAGTGCCATACGCGATCTGACGTTTGTCGAACAGCTTCTCCAGGTGAATCGAGATTTTCTTCGATTGATGGAGGATCGCGCTCGCGAAGGTGCGGTCCCTGCGCTCGATGCGGATGAAACTCGTGTCGAGGCGAACCGCGTCGAAACGCTACGAATTGATTATCAGGCCAAGGCAGAGGTTACCTTGCTTGCACTCAAGGAAACAGCGGGAATAGACCCTGAGGAGTCGATCAGGTTGAAGGGGGCGCTGGAACTTCCTCCCCAGGTCTATGACCGGACGCAACTTCTACAATTGGCGATGGATCATCGACCCGACCTGGCTTTTCAGCGGGCGAACGAAGAACTGGCCCATGCAGAACTTCGATCCGATCGGGCAAAAGGAAAACCAGACGCCAGTGTCTTCGGCGGTTACGAGCGTCCGGACTTTGGCTTTTCTCAACGAGCCTTCGATGCGGCGGGAAATCTTGCCCCGATACGCCAAACTTTCAACCACGTTGTTTTCGGCTTCGATATCAACTTACCGGTCTTCAATCGTAATCAAGGCGCGGTAGTCGCGGACACGGCGGCCATCCAAGCGGCGCGCAGTCGGATCGCAGCGCTCAACCTGAGTCTTCGGCACGAGGTCGCACAAAACCTCATCCGATTCAATGGGGCACAGGCGCGGGTTGCGGCTTACCGAAGCGGTGTGCGCGACCGGGCCGCTCACAACTTGGATATCGTCCGCCAGACTTACAGTTACGGTCGCACTACCTTGTTGGATGTCATCGCGGAACAGCGTCGTTACATCGATATCGAGACGGGATACACGAACATATTGCTCGACGCGTATTCGGCGCGCATTGCTCTAGAACAGGCAGTTGGCACTAACCTGCCATGAAAGGTGCAGCCATGCAAAGTACGGAAACGAAGGAAACGACCCCTGCCCCACGGCGTCGCGTGATGTGGATCGGCCTGGGTGCAGTCACAGTCCTCGCTATTGCGTTCGCGCTTTGGTTTGGCACACAACACGGTAGCCGACCGAAGCCACGCCAACAAGCTGCCAGGTCGAGCATGGCCGATGTGTCGACTTCCTCGAACGACGAGTCGACCGACTCGACCGCAGCCAACGCTGACGTACAGGTCGAGCTTGGTCCCGATGATCTGAAGAAGGCGCAGGTGCAAACCGTCCATGTCGACGTGAGGAAGACCTCCAGCACGCTTCGCGTACCCGGAATCGTCAACGCAGACGAGTATCGCGAGGTGCATGTCACTTCGCTCGTTGGCGGTGTCATCAAGCAGGTTCCTGTGGTCCTTGGAGACCACGTCAAGCGCGGGCAGCCTTTGGCCGTCATCTTCAGCAGCGAACTCGCGCAGGCAGAAACCCAATATCTTTCTGACTTGGCCGAGTTGGAAGCGGATCACAAAAAACTGGTGCGCACGCAAAATCTGCTCAAGCTCGGAGCCGCCAGCCAGCAAGAAGAGGAAGATGTGACGGCAATGCATGCTGCTCATGAATCGCATGTGCGTGC
Organism: uncultured Acidobacteriota bacterium; assembly: GCA_963732135.1. GTDB lineage: Bacteria > Acidobacteriota > Terriglobia > Acidiferrales > UBA7541 > Acidiferrum. Next base: position 1,862 of record CAVSYC010000002.1, on the reverse strand, counting down.
AGCTCTGGAAAAGCTGAAGCTACTGGGTGCCAACGACCGGCAGATCGCGGTGCTGAAGCAGGCCGAACAGATCGATCCGAACTTTGTCCTGCCTGCGCCAATCAACGGTGTGGTGCTCACCCGGACTGCGAATCTTGGATTGGTTGTGAATACGGCCCAGGAGCTTTTTACTGTGGCTGACCTGTCCACGGTCTGGATCATGGCCAGCATCAACGAGAAGGACTTCGCGTCCGTGCACGTCGGCACCTCCGCAACCGTCACGGCGTCAGCGTATCTGGGACGCCAATGGAAAGGCAGCGTCATTTATATCCAACCTCAAGTAGACCCGAGTACGCGGACGGCCCAGGCCCGGATCGAGGTCGCCAATCCTCACGAGGATTTACGCATCGACATGTACACCGATGTCGACTTCACGTCTGCCGGCGCGCCTGGCCCAGCCGTGCCCGAAGCAGCAGTGCAATCGATCGGCGAACGGCGGTTTGTGTTTCTTCCGGTCAAGGACAATGACGGCAGCTTCGCGTTGCGCCAGGTTCGGCTTGGTCCTGCTGCGGGCGGGTATTACTCAGTGTTGCAAGGATTGAAGGTGCAGGACGAGGTTGTGACTGATGGAAGCTTCATTCTCAAAGCCGAGGCCCTCCGCCAGCATCCCGAGCTGCACTGAAGCCTCGGATTGTGGTGAACCAAACTCTAACGACCTGCGTCCAGGACCGAAGGGTCGCGATTAATTTGAATGGAAACATCGGTGAAGTATGAACGAACGGGACCGCAAACAACCAGACGCTAACCCATCGGCGAAGGAGCCTCCTCCCAAGCCGGCAAGCGACCACCCCGAGTCTCGGCAAGAGCCCGCGGTCGTCGGCGCTGACACAAGTGCTGGCGAGCAAAGCAGCGCATTCGTTCAAGCTCATCGTGGATCTACAAAAGGTGTGTCCAGAGGCGCGACGGTCAAGATCGAGTACAAGCACTTATTGGCGATCCGCTGGATGCATTGGATCAACTTCCCGCTGCTTGCATTGATGATTTATTCCGGTCTGCTCATCTACTGGGCCGATTCGCAGTACGAAGGGTTGAATGCACACCGGGTGTATCGCGTCGGGTTCAGTAGTTGGACAGTTTTCCGGCTCTTTCCTACATGGTTCTACAACACTCTCCACCTCAAATTCCAGCTTGCGAAAGGTCTCGGCTACCACTTTTTCTTCATGTGGTTCTTCGCACTGAACGGAATCACCTATGTCCTGTACACCTTTTTCTCTGGTGAGTGGCGGGAACTCGTTCCAACGCTGCGCTCGTTTAGGGAAGCAATCGAGGTGACGTTGCACGATCTGCGGTTAACGAGACGGCCGTACACCACCGCATCGGAAATTCAATGGAGCACAACAGGTGGCCTACACAGGAGTCATTCTCATGGGGGCGGGTTCGATGCTCACGGGGCTTGCTATCTACAAACCAACTCAGCTGCATGTGCTTACGGCTTTGCTCGGCGGCTACGAAATGGCACGGTGGTTCCATTTTTGGCTGACGATGGCCTACGTTGGCTTTTTTTTGGTGCACGTTGCGCAGGTTATCCGCGCAGGCTGGAACAACTTTCGCGCCGTGATCATCGGGTATCAGATTTTACCTGGCGAGCTGGGGAAGGACGATAAGGTTCCCAATGAACAAAATATCTCCGCGAGTTGAGCGCGAAACGCTTGCGGGGCTCCAGCGCCGCTCGCGCCGTGGCTTCCTAGCCGCCGCTGTTGCCGCCGTTGCCGGCGGCGACATGTGGAAATGGCTGAATGATCGACCCGAAGTTGACGGACTCGCTTCGCCCTTCCGCAAGGCGATGGAATTAAACGCCGGAATTGCTCGCCGAATCTTTCGCG
>CAVSYC010000001.1:0-1861802 GCA_963732135.1 uncultured Acidobacteriota bacterium | reverse complement strand
TGGTTGCGGGGGTCAGATTTGAACTGACGACCTTCGGGTTATGAGCCCGACGAGCTACCAGGCTGCTCCACCCCGCATTGCAAGTGTAGCGGAGCAGTGGGGCGGCGTCAAATTTTGCGCGAATACAGTTTGCGAAAAGTCGCGGGTTTGTGGGCCGGCGTGCTGCGGATATCATCCGCGCATGATTGAAAACCGTTCGGTTACCGCACGTCCCCCGAATAGTTTCCCCAATCAATTTTCAAATCAATGGAGCAGGCCGTAGACGGTAACCTGATTGCTGTTACCGACATAGACTTTGCCATTGACTATCGTCGGAACTGCGAACTTCACTGCACCACCGGCAGTATCCCTACCGCCTGCCGCCTGGTTACTGTTGTACAGTTCCTTTGCCAGGTCCGTCGCGTCGTAGGCTCGCAGCACTGCTGCCGGAACGGTGGTCAGCACCGTGTCGTTCGGCACATTCGCCTGGATAATCCATACGATTCCGTTACTGGTTCCGTTTGCCGACACCGATGGTGTCGTACCTGGAAACGTGAATTGAATTGCGCTCTCAGAGGTCATCGTCAACATTCCGTTACTCAACTGAAAGGCTTTCGCATTGTCGTTCCACGCCGAGAAATAAAGATTGCCATTCCAGAACGCGGGACTCCCGAATAGCCCGCCGCTGTCCGGTCCCGCTGTCAGCGCCGGCAGTGACTGGATATTCTGATTTGTCGCGGCATTGAATTTCCCCAGGTTGTCGCGATTCACGGAATAGATGACTCCTTGCTTGCCGCCGGCGATCAGCAAGTGTGCAAATGTCCCCGATTGGTCGGGAACCAGCACCAAGCCGCTCGATCCCAAATCCGTATCGGTAGAGTTCAGCGATGCCTGGTCCGATGGCGTGAAGTAATCCGCTACTGTCCCATTGGCATTCAGCTTCACCATGCTGTCCCCGTAATCAGGGCCTCCAGTGTTTGCGTCGAATGCTCCGTTACCCGTGAGGAAGTAGATGCTTCCGCTCGCATCCGCCGCCGGCGCACCTCCCGATTGCCAGATACTCGCTCCTCCACCACTGGGCGCCGTATTGAATGCCATTGTCTGTTGTAGCGTGCTCGCGCTGTAGCCCACGAGCCATCCGTAAAATGGCACTTGATCGCCGTGAGAGCCAAACCCGATATACACGACGCCATTCACCAATAACAGACCCGGCCGTTGCAATTCCTGCTTCGCAACAAGGCTTACCGAACCCGAGCTAGCCTGAATTGCTACCGGCCCTCCGAATTTCTCGTGGCCGGTTGTAATGTCCAGCGCGTGCAACCGGTAGAAGTAGCTGGTGGTTCCAGAAACTTCCTTGGTGCCCGCCACTACATATAGCGTGCCCGTGGAGGAATCAATCACCGGAGTGCTGGTGATTCCAAATTCTGGAGTGATGGTGGTGCAGTCTCCCGCCCCCGCTGCTTCGCCACATGGAATCGGCGTTACTCCCGCCGATGGATTGATGAAACTGGTCTGCCATATTGGCGTCGAAGACGATGTGTCTGCGTCCCAGGCGTACACGCTGTCGTGCTCGGTTGCGACGAACAGCAAATTGTGAGCCTGCGTTCCCACCGTCACCCCGGGAACGTACAAAGGTTGGGCAAATACCTGGCCGTCGACGGATAGTGCGAAAAGTTTGCCGAACGTCGCTGACGTCACATTCGCGGGCGTCAGGATCGTCTCACTTACGTTCTGCCCGGTGCGAAGATTGTCGTTGTGAAAGGTGAGCACGCTGGTGGAGCTAGCAGTCTGCTGATTTACTGTGAGAGTCACGTTAGCGCTGGTCACGCTACCCATGCTATTGGTCACCGTCACATGAATTTGCGCCTGGTTGTTGGCCACGGTTGTCTGCGAAATCGTGAAGGTGTTTGAATTGGTGCCAACCGCTGTACTGTTCATAAACCACTGGTAGGTTAATGGCGCAGTGCCGGTTGCAGTCACCGAGAACGTCGCAGGCTGGCCGACCGTCACTGTCTGGGCGACAGGTTGAGCTGTAATGCTAGGTGCCGAGTTGGACGCCGGATCCGTCGTCGAATTCGAACTGCTTCCGCAAGAGGCAAGGAAAACTCCCATGCCCACTACCAGTACCGCCAAGAGCACACTCCCTTGAGATCGCATGAGTAATATCCTTTTGTAATGTCTTTGCGAACGTCACTCAACCTGGGGGAACAAAACAGGGCGGATGCTGGAACGACTCCGCTTGGAGCCTTTGGGCGGGATTAGAAGAAGCTAAGCTCCTTACCGAATAATACTAGACAACGGCTAAAAATAAAGAAACTTTTGCATCGCCCTCACGGACCATCTCCCAACGTGCCATTTCTTATTAAGGAGTTTTGTCGCAGATAATCATGCGAGTACTTAATCTGATCATACTTAGTAGCGAGTCGTGGTGGTCTCATGTGCCGTTTCTCGATTTCCTACTGGCTGCCGTCGTATATCGCCATGTTCGTCGTGTCGCTGAGCGCGACGGGCGCCGACCAGTCGAGCCATTCCGCTGCGACCCGCAGGAATCAATTTTGGCAGTGCCACAATATTTGTGATGCAGTTTTCAGAAGAGGACCTCATCGCGCCGAGATCGCCGGCGGGTTTCAAGCGAAGTTTGCGATTGTAGGAATGGTATTCAGCTTCGTAGAGATCAAATCCCAGATCATCGAGAAGCTCTTGAAGCTCCTGCGGGCCCGAGCCGGCGGCAGACAGTGAGTCACAATTAACCTCGATGGAAAGCGCAGGTTTGGCCGTGGAAAGAAAAGACCTCATGCCTTTCAGGATTAGTGCCTCCGAGCCCTCTGCGTCTAACTTGATGAAGGAAACCTTGTTCGGCTCGATGGAGAGTTCTTTGCGAGCGATCATTTCATCGAAACTGCTCACGTTGACCTCAACGGTTGTCTCGACAGCGGTCTGCGCCAGCTCATTTGGAAAACGGCTCGACCAGCCCAAGACCTTGCTCAAGACAAAAGTGCAAGAGCCCTCGCGTTCACCGAGGGCGCGGTGAAACACCTCGATTACTTTCTGATTGGAACGATTAATGTTGGCGGCCAGGTTAGAGACCGCTCGTTTGTCGGCGTCAAATGCAAGCACGCGGCCCTTCTTGCCCACCGCCTGGGCAAGCGTCAGACTTACAAAGCCTTTTTGCGCCCCAATATCAATGCAGGTGTCCCCTGCATGCACAGTAGAACCAATGAGTTTAAGCATCGCGCGATCAAACGTGCCGAGGTAGAACTCGCGGTCGAGATCGTCCGACGGGTCAATAAACATTTCGAAACCGCCGTGCACGCGAGTCCATAACGGCTCGCGCCCGAGCGCTCGTAGTCGTGCACGACGATAGGAAGCTTTTAACCTGCAGGCCACGTGCCGTATCACAGCCCAAGCCGCTGTCCGCATCCTTACGAGAATCTGGTTTGATGACATTTCCGAGGGATAGCGAATTGCGAAAGGGCTGTCAATCGGACGTTTACTGCATAAAAATTCCCAGCAAACTACGGCTTTGCCGCCGCTCGGAACTTTGCCGCCTGCTCAGGCTGACGCATCGCGTCGTATTCGTTCGCAAGATCCTCACGCGCCATCTGCATCCATTTTTGCGGCACACTACTCTTGCTGGATAAGATTTGGTACCCGCCCAGACTCTCCGTCGCTGCTTCTGTGTAGCGACGGTCTCCGTCCAGGGCGTTGCCGAGACGAACGCGGCAGATGCCGACGTTCTGATGATCGGCGGGAAGCGTTTGCGAATAGATTTGCAACGCGTCGCGAAACAGCAATTCGGCGCGACGATATTCCTTTCGTTCCACGTAAACGCCGCCGAGATTGGACTCGGCGAGTCCGATCTGATAGTGCTTCTCGCCGTAAACGGAACGGTAGATATCCACGACGCGGCTGAAATCCGCCTCAGCTTCATCGAGTTTCTTCTGCCGGACGGCCACGTTACCCAATTCGTTGAGCGCAAATGCCACACGAGGGTGCACCGGTCCATACACGTGTTCAAGAATCGCCCGGGACTGCTGCAGCAAGTCAGCGGCTTCGTCAAAACGTTTTTGGTACGTGAGCGACTGGCCGAGAATGGTCATCGCGTCCGCGGTCTCCGGATGCACTTTGCCATACCACGATTGCACAATGTCCAAAGCCTGCCGGTTGAATTTTTCAGACTCGGCATAATTTCCCTTTTGGAATTGAATCGCGCCCAGATTGATCAGCGTGTCCGCCACCAGCGGATGGCGTTCCCCGTAAAGTTGCCGATCAATTGTCAGGACTCGCTGATTCAAAGACTCCGAAATATCGTAATGTCCCGCGTAGAAATGCGAATTCGCGAGTTCTGAAAGACTAGCCGCGAGATCGGCGGTGACGCCGCCGGGTTTGGACTGCAGCCGTACCGCTTCTTCAAGAACAGGGAAGGATTGATCGTATTTGCCTCGATCTTCGAGCACTTTTCCTAGGGCGAACGTGGCGCGCGCCACGGACGGATGACTCGCCGCAAGGTGCCGTTTGCTCATTTCGAGACCATCGCGAGCAAACTTTTCCGCTTCCTCGTACTTCGCCTGATTGGCACGAAGCAGAGCGCTGGCCGTCAAGCTCTCAGCTACAAAACGGTGATCAGGCCCATACAACTTCTTGCGTTGTTCCAAAGCCGTACCCAGCAATGAATCGGCTCGATCGAACTTCCCTAGCTTCTGATAGATGACACCGAGAGTCTGATATAGCTCCGCTTGCATCTCAGGTTCCGCGCTCAACGATTGAGCTTCCTGCACGCCGCGATCGAGGAGTGTTATCACTCTTAGATCGTCGGACGGACCCGCGGCCTCATCGCCGCCCTGAAATAGGTTCACCATGAAGCGCTGCACGCGCTGCGTGCGGGCCGCTTCTGCGACCGCCGTGTTGCGAGCGATGGCCAGCCGAACTGTAAAAAACGTCACCAGCCCAGCCATCAGAACAAACACCGCGATCGCGGCCGCAACGCTTCTCTGGTTGCGGGCTACAAATTTCCGGACGCGATAGCTTGCGGTGTCCGCACGAGCGTCGAGCGGTTCCTGCTTCAAAAAATGATTAACGTCGCGCAGCAGCGCTTCGGCCGAGGCGTATCTTCGCTGCGTATCTTTGTGTAGCGCCGTCAGGCACAGCACATCGAGGTCGGCCCACTCAGATTTTGCAACGCCGGGAACGTGAACCGCTGTATTGCCCGATACGCCCATTTTTTGCGCAACGACGGATGGCTTTTCCGCTTCCTGTTGCGTCAGAACTTTTTCCGCTTGCGCAGGCGTGCGATCCGATAAGTCAAATGGCAGCTTACCGGCGAGCAACTCATAAAGGATTACTCCCAACGAGTACACGTCAGTCTGAATGCCGACTTGCTCTCCGCGAATTTGTTCAGGCGATGCGTACGCCGGCGTCATCAGCCGCAGGCCGGTCAAGGTCTGGTCCACGGCGTCGCCCATAGTCTCGAGGTGTTTCGCGATTCCGAAATCCAGCAGCCGAACCGTTCCATCGTTTTTTACGAGAATGTTGGAAGGCTTCAGATCGCGATGAATCACGGCGTGCTGGTGCGCATAGACCACCGCCTCGCACACCGCGCGAAAAAGGCGCAGCCGCTCCTCATTCGAGCATCCATGCGCGTTGCAATATTCCACCAGCGGTACGCCTTCCACGTACTCCATCACAAAGAATGGAGTTCCGTCTGGTGTTGTGTCCGCGTCGTATAGGCGCGCAATAAACGGATGATTCAGCCGCGCGAGTGTTCGCTCTTCGACCGCAAATCGCTCCCGCCGCGCTGGAGACAGCCAGGCATCGCGCAAAATCTTGATAGCGACCTGATTTTCCAGATCCTCGCGCGCTGCAAGGTAGACAACTCCCATTCCGCCGTGGCCAAGCACTTTCACCAGCCGGTAAGGTCCGAACTCCTTGAACGGAAGGGACGTCTCATCTTCATCTTGAAGAATTTCGTGCACCACCTGAGCGACGTCGCGGTCCAACAGGGAAGCACTCGCAGCATCTTCCTGCAGCAGCGCCAGCACTTCATTGATCAGAGTTTCGTCATCGCCGCAGCGGCTCTGCAGGCAGATACGCTGCTCGTTCGTGGGCAGGTCGGCCACTTCGTGAAAAAGTAATTGGATTGTTTGCCAGCGCGCGCTGTCCATTGCCATTCCTCACGCTCGCAGAAGTTCGTGAGCTAACCAGGCTTTCGCCGCTCGCCAATCGCGCAATACCGTCGCTTCTGAGACGCTCAACAGGCTCGCAATCTCGGGTATATCCAGCCCTCCAAAAAAGCGGCTCTCCACCATTACCGCCTGCCGCGGGTTCATGCGCGCTAAATCATCCAGAGCCCTATCCAAGTGCAAAAGATCCTGGCTGCCACTCGCCGGCTTTTGCAGTGATTCGTCAAACGCGATCGTAACTTCGACGCCTCCGCCACGTTTCCCAGCTTTGCGGCGGCGTGCGGCTTCGACGAGCAGTTGCCGCATGGCACGCGCAGCGATTCGTTTGAAGTGCAGCTTGGACGTGGTGGCCAAACGATGAGAGTCTGCTAATTTCAGCCAGGCTTCGTTCACCAGCGCGGTTGGACTCAACGTCGCGCTTGGATCTCCTCTGCGCACGATGGAAGCCAGCCTTCGTAGTTCCTCGTAAGTTACGCTAAACAATTGATCTAGGGCTTGCCGGTCTGCCTGGTCCGCAAGCGGCATCGCGTCTCCAGTCAGATCCGTTCGCGCAGCCCCGCGAGTATTTCGTGGTCCCATGACGGTTTTTCTTGCACTTTCGCGCAATGCGTAGTAGAGAAGGCGAATCGCGTCGCCTCCACGGACATGGGGCGCTGCGCATCGCCGGTGAGGGGTAGGTTATCACTCACGGGATGCGCAGACAAACGCGAACATGCTCACTCCCGAAGGTCCCAAATATTCATTTTGAAAATCGTGAGGTTTCGGGTTCTCACGAAATGCCAAGTCTTTCCCAGGAGGCTCGTAATGAATCATTTGTGCGCATATAAGTTATGGATAAGAAGCGCTTTACTCCCGATCCTATTCGTTTCAATAGTGGGGCTGGCGGGCGCTCACCAGAAGCCCGCCAAGTCTGCACCTGCTCCGTCCAGACCGGCGCCTGCCGCTAAGCCCGCCGCTGCTCCTAAGCCGGCTGCGCGGCCTGCAGCTCCGGCTGCACGGCCGGCGACATCCGCTGCCGCTCGACCTGGCGCCGCAGGCACCAGGCCTGCGACGACAACCGCAGCAAAGCCAGGCGCGGCAGCCGGTGCCAGACCGGGCACTTCAGCTGCAGCAAAGCCCGGTGCCGCAGGCGCAGGTAAGCCAGGCGCGGCAGGCGCCGCTAAGTCCACAACTGCTGCAGGTTCCAAGCCAGGAGGGGCTGCCGGAGCCAAAGGCGGCGCAAGCACCACGGCCGGTGGTAAGACGAGCGGAGCGGCGGGCTCAAAACCGGGTGGCGCACCGGGTAACAAGCCGGGTGGCGCAGCAGCTACCAACGCAAAGGCGTCAGGCCGGCCGGCAGGCGGGACATCCAAGGTCAGTGCCAAAGGAAACACCCACAACTTTAACGCCAGCGGCAAAAAAGTTAGCGTTGAGACCAAGAGCGGTACCCGAGCCAATCTCGATCGCAGCGGCCGCGTCAGCACCATCCACACCAAGGGCGGCATGACCATCAATCACGGCGCGCACGGCGAGCGTCGCTTCGAAACCCGGCGCGCCGATGGTTCGCGCGTTGTCGGATATGGACACGGCCGCGGCTACGCTGAACGCGGATACTACCGCGGTGGCCATCCCTACATGCGCCGCAGCTACTATTACGGCGGGCGCAGTTATGCCTACGCGTACCGCGGTTATTATTACGGCGGACGTCCTTATTACGGCTACGTTCCGGCGGTGTACTACGGTCCTGCTTACTACGGCTGGGCTTATAACCCGTGGCCCGCTCCTGTAGCTTACGGCTGGGGTTGGGGCGGCTCCCCGTGGTACGGATACTATGGCGGCTACTTTGCCCCCGCGCCGGTTTATCCCTATCCAGCGCTTTGGCTCACTGACTACCTGCTAGCTGCCAACCTGCAAGCTGCGTACGAAGCGCAAGCCGCCGCAGGCGCACTGAACGTTCCTCCAACGACGGACGGACAGCCAGCTTGGGGTGGTGGCGGAGACGAAGCTCCGAGCACGCTTACACCTGAACTCAAGGAAAAGATCGCGCAAGAAATAAAAATGCAAATTGCGGAGGAAAAGGAAGCCGCCGCACATCCCGACCCCTCTGCATCCGCGCCCGTCAGCAGCACGGCGCCGAGTGGCGACCAGAAAAGTCCCGACGAAACGCCAGCCGCACTTGATCCCAATCACCGGATCTTTGTGGTCTCCCAGGTCGTGAGCTCGACCAATCCTGACAGCACCGAATGCTCGCTCAGCCCCGGCGATATTCTCTCCCGGGTAGACGATACTCCGGATGCCGACAACAACGTGAAAGTGTTGGTAGCCAGCAGCCAGAAGAACGACTGCGCCGTGGGATCACAGGTCCCGGTCAGCCTGCAAGACCTGCAGGACATGCACAATGACTTCCGCGCAAAGATCAGCGAAGGCCTCGGCAAGCTCGCCGAAAATCAAGGCAAGAATGGCATTCCCAAAGGTCCGCCGGCAGCTTCCAAGCCCAATCCAGCCGGACAGGCGCAACCCGACCTTACGGTTGCCGATACTCTGAAATCGCAAGAGGGCGAAGCCGGGCAGGCTGAGAAGGAAGTTCAGGACGCCTCAGCTGACGGCGGTGGCGATTAACAAATAATGTTGGAGGAGCGCCGTGGGGACCGTCAGCCGATTTGGCTTTCGTTCCCCACGCCCGATTTTTGACCAGCCTCGGCTGGAACTGAATTTCGTAACAAAAAAATCTTCACGCGGCAAAGACATTGGGAAAAAAGGAGTTCGCAATGAACGGAAAAGCTTGCAGATCATTACGGGCAGTTGCAGTAATTCTCCTGGGGCTCGCTCCGGTAATCGCCAACGCGCAGAACGGCGGTGCCGATTCGCTGGAAAGCCAGCTTGCGGCGAAATACAAAGTTGCGAAGGTAGGCCAGGACTCCACAGGGATTTCGGTGACCGACCCCGGCACCGTTCTGGTCATCAAGAAAGGCGGCATTCTTAGCGTGGCTTCCACCAACATGGTGGTCATTCCCAGTTATGTGAAAGATGGCCAGGTTCACAGCGCCAACGGGAACGCCATGGCCGGGGTCAGTAAACTTCTGAAATGGAAAAATGTCTCGGATCCGACAGGTTCGACCACCGCGGATACCAAGTTTCTGACCATCGGCGAAAAGGTCTACGTCTCAAAGATCGAGATCAATCGCAAGGACTCTAAAGTTTCGATGGCCATCATCGAATGCGATTCCTGCAATTCAGTGCAGGATGCGTCCCAGCGAAAAGCGCAAGTCGTGTTTCAGTTTCCGAAGGACTATTTGGCTGGAGCTGACGGCGGGCAGGTCTCTGATGTGATTGCCCAGGTACTTGAAGTACAACCCGAGGAAGCCGCGCAGCAGGATCAGCCGCAAGACGCGCAAGGTGGTCAGCAACAGGCGGCGCAACAACCCGAGGCGCCGGCGCAACCCCCGCCAACGATTCAGCTCGGCCAGACCGTAGATGAGGTTACGGCTTTGCTCGGTGCACCCACAAAGGTCGTCAATCTGGGCGTCAAGCAAATCTACATCTACAAAGACATGAAGGTCGTATTTCTAAGGGGCAGAGTCGCCGACGTGCAGTAGACGCAAGCGAAATCCAGCGCCACCCAGAGCCGCAGAGAAAAATGTGTTAACAGGCGGAGCTTCGACTGGTTGCAGCGAACGCAGGCTAACAAATTTTCAGGGGCCAGTTTCTTAAATCAATCTACGGAGGATCCATTGAGAGGAAGAACCTACCAGAAGTTTGTTCTTGCAACGTTACTGATTTTCTCATCCATTGCCAATGTTGCCTGCGGGGGCAAGCTCGAAGGCACCTACAGCAATGTCGCAGGCAACGTGATGTTGGAGCTTCGGTCGGGTGGGAAGGCCGCCCTGACTCTTAACGGAGAGACTCAGAATTGCGGCTGGAAGTCGGATAGCAAGAAAGTTACTGTTACCTGCGGCGGCGACTCCCTGGATTTCGGCATTCACGACGATGGGTCCCTTACCGGACCGACCATGGTTGGCGTTATGCGTAAGTCCAAATCCTGAAATTTCACTTTTGCTAAGAGCCTTGAAATTTGCTTAGCCAAGTCTTGTTCAGGTGGATTGCCATGAATCGATGGACCATTATTTCCGCTTACCGCTTACTCGGTGCGACGCTCTTAATTGTGCAGATTGCGGCGGCCACGCCGCAGACGGGAGGTCCAGTCTCCCCCGGCGATATCGTTGAGACGAATATGAACTATCAACCGGTGACCGGCGAAGTTCTCCGTTCTTACGGGAACCTGGCCGACCTGAATCTTGGCCAGAACAATGTCGGCAAATATCTGGAAGTCCAGTACATGAAGGTGGTGCAAAGGGCGGGAACAGGTGGCCCGTCAAAATACGGTGTTGGCGATACTGTCCGCCGTTCGAACGGCTCAATCGTCATCACCGGCCGAATTTTGAAAACAAACGGCGCCTATTGCGAGATCGACTCGTCCGGATCAGGATTCACTGGCTGGAGCAAATGTGCCGAAATGAAGTTGGTTGCAAAGGCTTCGCCCGAAGCAGCCGCAGCCATTGCAACCTCTGACGCGCCACCCGGACACACGGCGGTGCTTATGATTGTTCCGGGCTTTACTACTCAACCGGGGATCCCGAATCCCGCGGGAAATCATGGATTTTATCTGCTAAAAGACGATGTCGAAATTGCGTTTGCCAAGGGCGGTTTTCGCGCGCCGCAGGGTACGTCAGTCCTGAGCGCGATGAATTCAGAGTGCGAGAAAAAGACACAAGAGTGCAAAACCGCAGTTGCGTCCATCATTGCGGACAGCGCCACGGCCGTAAAAACGGATAGCGATGGAAAAGCGACCATGCCGCCTGTGGCGCCCGGTGTCTACTATCTTTTTGGTATTGGAAAATACGAAGGCAAGGCACTTATGTGGAATTTAAAAGTGCAAATCAAAGCCGGGCCCAACTCGGTTACTCTCGACCAGCGCAACGGAACGCTCGCCGACCACTAGCTTCCGGCCCATTCCGTTCCATCGTCGCCTCTAAGGGGACAGGCAATCTACCAGGTGTTATATGCCGTATTTTCGAACGGCGAAACTTTGTCCGACGCCGAATGGACGTCAGTGATGCCCGAACTCTGCTGATCGGGAGTCAAGACTACCGAATCCACGAACGGCACCCAGTCTTTTGCATTGGTGATCGGATCAGTAGGGATTACGTGCAGATATTGCGGGGCAAGGTCGTCTAGTGACTGCGGAGCGGCCTGCTTGTCCATTGTAAAGTTGTCGATGGCTTTGCGCATTTCCTGCAAGTCTTGCTTCAGAACGGTTTCTCTGCTGCGCAGCACCGAGCGCTGATAATTCCCCGCCGCGATGCCAATCAGAATAAGAATGATCGCCATCACGATCATCAGTTCAATGAGCGTAAAGCCGCGCTCAGTGGCGCGCGATTTGCGCCGCACCAATTCCAAAAGGGAACTGCGATTTTGGTTTTTGTTCATAGCTCACCAGTCCGAATACTTGGTTCCGTCCAGTGCCGTAGCCTGCGACTTCGAGTACAAATCAAAAACATTTTTCCCGCCCCAGCTGGTTGAGTCCGGATCGTCCTGCACGGCGCGTAATCCCCAATCGGCTTGGCCGGTCATCGGGTCCACTGGAATTTTTCGGAGGAAGCGGATTTTTTTATCGCTGCTGGCCCCTAGCTGCACGCCCTTCACTAGTGTTTCCAAATCTGGAGGATAGCCTTCGCTGCCCACTTCCACCCGAATCTGGTTCTTGTCCGCGGCGTCTTTATACCGATCAATCGCGTCTTTCATTTCCCGCAAATCGCGCCGCAACTCTGTTTCTTTGCCGCGAATGATCGAATACCGGGCCACCGGCAACGCCGCCGAGGCCAAAATAATCAAGATCGAGCAGGCAATGATCAGCTCCAGAAGCGTCATTCCTGCTTCAGGATTTCGCCGCAATCTCTTGCGTTTCGCTTGGTTCATCGTCGTATCTTTCGAGTGTACGGAAACCTGTGGCGTCATGCCAGGGTACCGGGCGAAGGTGTTCCACAAGTTGCTACTTCACTTGAATCGTTGCCTCGCCCGTCAGGAGTGGCAAAGGTTTTTGCTGGGAGTCCTTGGCATTCACCTGCACGATCGAAAGCTGCGTCGCGCCCGGCTTCAATGCCTTCACTACGATGCCCAAAAGCGTGCCGCTGCCGCTTACGCCCGGCGTGTTTGGCTGGCGAGTCGCCGCAATCATCAGTTGTCCCTTGCTCTCATCGCCGCCCTTGACGATCGCAATCTCCTGATTGCCGCTGGCCAAGAATCCGCCGTGCTGTATGTCCTGCACGCTGATCACGGTTGGATCGAATTGCAGGATCATCGGAATCGAATAAAGGTCAGCTACGTTGTCAATCGAAACGCCCAGCGTGGCGGTTTGCCCCGGCGCCAGATTCACTGTTTGCGGATCGAATCGCAGTCGTGCCCCCTGAACATTTGCGCCGCTAGTGTCCGCCACGGCGCCATTTGTCACCGCGGGTGGCTGCTGTACTGGGGCTTGTGCTGCGGGAGACTGCTGTTGAACCGCGGGAGCCGAGGCCGGAGTGCGAATATCGCTCTCGCGCCGCGTCGTAATATTCTGCTCGACGCCGGTGGAAATAGGCCGCAGATTCGCCCGCGTCCAGTCCGGCATGCGCACGATGCGCGGGATCAGCACGATCAGCACATCGTTTTGCGTCTGGTGGTTGTTGTTGTCAGCGGTCAAATATTTAATGAATGGGACCTGCGCCAATCCCGGCCAGCCATTCACGGTTCTGCTGTCAATATGTTCAAACAATCCACCAAGAATATTCACTTCGCCTTCGCGCAAACGGATGTCGTGCTCAATCTTGCGTTGCCCGATTACCGGTTGCTGAATGCCGCCGATGGTCTGGAAACTGTTTACCTGTGAAACCTCGATCGACACCTTCAGGCTGACTTCGTGATTTGGATGCACGCGTGGCGTGATATTCACATTGACGCCGACGTCCAGGTAGGTGAATTGCGTATTTACCAACGGGTTCACCGATGTCGTTCCTACGCCGACGCCAGCCTGAAAGCTGCCAGTGGCGATTGGTACGCGGCTGCCCACATTCAACTTCGCAGGCTGCCCATCAATGGACCGGATTTCCGGGTTTTGAATAATCTTGGTGGCCGTATCGGTCAGAAGGAAGTTCGCCGTCGCTCCCGGCAATGTCACGTTATAGTCGGCAGCCCCAAAGTGAAAACCTTTGAGCGGAATTGAGTTGGGAGTTGTGGGCGTGGTGCTGCCGCCGGTGGACGGAGTAGTTGTAGTGCCCGGCGCTTGAAAGTTGATGGAGGCCGACTGCCCAGGCAATATTCCCAGATCCCTCAGGCGATCGGTGCTGGCCGAAAGCACTTCCACCTGAATTATTACTTCCGGCTTTGCTTTGTCTATATCCTTCAATAGTTTGCGCGCAATCGCCAGCTTGTCGGCGGTATCGCGAACGATGATCGCGTTCTGTGAATTCAGCTGCTGCACCTTGGTCAGGTTCAGCACCTGCCGCAATCCGTTGGTAATTTCCGTCAAGTCCTGCGATTGCACGGTATTCGCCAGGTAGAAAGTCTCTACCAGTTGCTCGTCGTAGTCCTTGTGCTTTTGCGTCGTATCTTGCGCAATGAAGATAATATTTTCAGTAATCGGCTTCCAAAATGTTTTGCTCTGCAGGCAGACGATGTCCAGCGCTTGCTGCAGCGTCAGGTTATTCAAATCCACGGGAATACGCCGCGCCGGGAGGTCCGGGTCATAAGTAATCGTAATGCCCGCCAGCTTCCCGATGGTGTCAAAAATGATCTTGACGTCATTAGTCATCTTCAGGCTGATCGAGGTATTCGGGAGGGGTTTCAGTTCCGGCGGCGCCGAAGCCAGTTCTGAACTGCCGCTTTCCCCTAATTCGTTGGCTTGCTCATCCTGCTTGTGCGCAACGTCGTTAATCTGGTCCACGGTGCGGCGAAATTCCTGCAAAGCCACCGGACTTGAAGGATCAACCGTAGAAGCATGTTGGAATTCCGCGGCTGCGCCCTGCAAATCGCCCTTTTCCCGCAGCGCCAATCCCTTCTTGATATGCGATTCGCCCGCCTCGAACCGCATCTGGTCCACTTTGATCCTGAGCGTCGCATTGCGGGGATCGCCGGCCAGCGCTTTCTGGTAATACTCAAACGCTGAGTCGTAGTCCTGAAGATTTTCCGCTTTTTGGCCTGCACTGGTTTGCTGGGTGGTTTTTGGGCAGCCTGCGGCCAGCAGGCACGTCCCAACGCACAAAATTAGTTTCCACCAACTCCGCATGCACTCTCCGTGATATTAGCCGAACCTCGACGAAACCGGCCTTTACTCTAACATCGGCTTAGAGGCCGAACAAGAAGTCTCGGGTTGGCTGCCCTGCAATCAGTAACGCCTTTTCATCTAATGCTATAGTTGAGGGCTGTGGCTAAACCCGCTAAAAAAACGGTGCAGTCCGCCAACAAAAAAGGCGAACTCATCGTCGCGCAGAATCGCGCCGCCAGCTACAACTACCACCTGCTGGAGCGTATGGAGGCAGGGATCGTCCTTCATGGCACCGAAGTGAAAGCTCTTCGCGAGGGGAAGGCCAACATTCGCGATGCGTTCGTGGATTTTAAGCCTAGTGGCCCCTGGCTCGTCAATGCCCATATTGCACAATATTTGGCAGGCGGTCCCTGGAACCACGAACCCCTCGGCAACCGCAAACTGTTGCTGCACAAGAATGAAATCCACAAATGGGCTGGCCGCACCGAATCAAAAGGCTTAACCGTCATTCCCTTGCGGATTTACTTCCGCGATGGCATTGCCAAGTGCGAAATCGCCCTGGCGCAGGGCAAAAAAGTGTGGGACCGCCGCCAGGACGAACGCAACAAGGAAGCCCGCAGGGAAGCGGAATCAGCAATGTATCGCAACCGGAGGCGATAAACTAACATCATGCAAATCACGCTGGACACCAAGCCGTTCGCCGCACTCGAAGCCGACGCGCTCGTCACTTACATCTTTGAGGAAAACGACCCTATTCAGGGCCGTGTCTCCGAAGTTGATGCCGCCACCGGAGGACTGCTGAAGAAAATTGCTGGCAGCGGCGAGGCTACCGGCAAGACGCTCGAATTTACGCTGATCCACGCGCCCGCTCGCCTGAAAGCCACGCGCTTGCTCCTCGTCGGAGCAGGGAAGCGCGCGCAATTCAATGGCGCCACACTACGCAAAGTCGCCGGAGCCGCGCTGCGTTATCTTAAGTCTCGCTCTGTCAAAAATTTCGCGTTTCTCGTGCGTGAGGACGCTGCCAATGCCGACACCGCGCAGGCCCTTGCCGAAGGCTTCGTCACCGCCAACTTCGAAACCGACAAATACAAAACCGAAAAGAAAAACGGCAAGGAAATTGACTCTGTTCGAATCGTCGGCTATGCCGAGTCAGAGAAATCCGCCGGCGAAAAAGGTCTCGCTGCAGGAAAAGTCATCGCCGAATCGCAGAATTTCGCCCGCGATCTCGTCAACGAGCCTTCCAACAAGCTGACGCCGAAAATTCTTGCCGAACGCGCTGAAGCCATGGCCAAAGAAGCCGGTCTCGCCGTGGAAATTCTCGACGAAAAGAAAATTGCGGATCTCAAAATGGGAGCTCTGCTCAGCGTCGCTCAGGGCAGCGTCGAACCGCCCCGCGTAATCGTCGTGACCTACACACCTGCAAACGCTAGGCCCGGTTCTCCAGTTATCGGTCTGGTTGGCAAAGCCGTCACCTTCGACACCGGCGGTATCTCCATCAAGCCCGCCGACGGCATGGAGAAAATGAAGTACGACATGGCAGGCGGCGCCACCATGCTTGGAGTAATTCGTGCACTTGCCGCCCTCAAACCCAACGTCAAAGTAATCTGCGTCGTGCCATCTACGGAAAACATGCCTGGCGGCAAAGCGCAAAAGCCAGGCGACATCCAGACCGCTATGTCGGGCAAAACCATCGAAGTTCTCAACACCGATGCCGAAGGCCGCCTGATCCTCGCCGATGCGATTCACTACGCAAAGCAACTCGGTGTAACCCACATCGTAGACGCCGCCACTCTCACCGGAGCCATCGTCGTGGCTCTCGCCAACATCAACGTCGGCGTTTTCGGCTCCGACCAAGCCTGGACCGACAAGCTCCTCGCCAGCGCCAAAGCCACCGGCGAAAAAATGTGGCCTATGCCCATGGACGACGAGTACCGCGAATTCATCAAAGGCAGCTTCGCCGACATTCAAAACATTGGCAGCGGCAAAGGCGGCGGCTCGATCACCGGAGCCTGGTTCATCCGCGAATTTGCCGGCGACACTCCGTGGATACACCTCGACATAGCTGGCACCGCGTGGAACGACGACGCCAAACCGTGGCTAGCCAAAGGCCCTACCGGCGTAGCCCTCCGAACACTGGTTCACTTAGTTCAATCCTTCTGACGAGCGGAAAGAGAAGCTTGAGGCTTACGACTGGGCAAGGTGGGCGCAGCATGCGTGCCCATACATCCAATTACATTCTCTCGGGCGCTTCAATCCCCAAGAGCGACAATGCCTTCACTAATTGCCGCTCCACCACCTCGGTAAGACCCAACAAGAATCCGCGTTTCTCCGCATCCGTCTCCGACAAAATATGGTGCTTGTGGTAAAAATTGTTGAATGCCTGGGCCAACTGAAACGCATACTTCGCCACGAACGCCGGTTCCTGCGCCCCAATCGCCGCGTCGCTCGCAAAGTCCAACATTTCCGCGTGCAACAACAATTCCCACAATCCTGCGCCCTCCAGGCCGACTAGGAACTTCGCCGCCGCTTCCGCGCTGAACTTGCCCGCCTGCCCTTCCGTACCCTTGCGTCGAATTCCGCGAATCCGTACCACCGCATACTGGCAGTACGGCCCAGTTTCCCCTTCGAAGCTCAGCGCGTCTGCAAAATCGAAAGCAATAAGCGTATTGCGCGTGAACTTCAGCAGGAAAAACCTCACAGCGCCAACAGCAATTTTGTGAGCAGTGTCGGTTTTTTCCGCATCCGGCATCTCCGCATGCCGTTTGCTGACTTCCGCCAGCGCCGCCTCCTCTAATTTCGTGATCAGGTCATCCGCCTTCACACCCAGTCCCTTGCGCCCGCTCACCTCGACGTACTGCTTCTCAGCATCCTCTGGGCTCAGCTCATACCCGAGTTCCGCGGCGCAACGCGGCGTCAGTGTCACTCTCTCATAAGAAAAATGAATCGAATTCGCGGCCGCCTCGGCGTGTCCCATCCCGCGCAAGCCCTGCGCCACCACGTCCTGCACGTACGATTGTCGTGTATCGATCACGTTGTAAACCCGCGCAGCCGCTTCGCCAAAGTGCGGTGCTGCCGGATCATCCCCATCCGTGGTGGTCGTCCACACGATTTCGCCCGCAGGCGCGTCCGTCCACCGCTTGTAGTGAAAATCCTTGCCTAACAATCCAAATTTCCAAAGCTGATAAGCAATATCCTTCCCGACGTACGTCACCGTCCCATTCGAGCGCACGATAATCTTGTCCTGAATATTTTCATCATCTCTTTCTTGCTCTGTGTGCTTTGTGCTCTCGCCCTCCGTGACTTCTGTGTTGGCCTCTTCGTTTTTCTCCGCCCGCATCACCCAGCAGCCGGCCATTTTTCCGGTCGTTACGAACTCAATTGCTCCGGCCTCTTTCAACTTGGTAAATGCCGCATCCCAAAAGTTCAAATGCAAAATCTCGCTCTCCCGCGCCAGCAATTCGTAAGAAATTCCCAGCCGCTTCATCGTCCGCAAATGAAACCCGACAATTGCATCCGCGACGACCGTTCCCATTTCCGCCGCGTCGCCGTGACCCTCTTCAATCGCACGCAGCGTCGCTCCACGCAGCGCCGCGCTCTGCGCCTTGTCCTGCTGGTAAAATTGCGTCACGCGCGCGTATAAGTCCCAACACAAATAATCGAATCGCGGCTCCTTGCACAGCTCGCGAACTTCCTCGACGGTTTTCTTCTCCATCTCCAGAAAGCCGATCACCACGTCCGCCACTTGCACGCCGGTGTTATCGATGTAGTTCTGTATTTGCACTTTTTCGCCGGAGTCGCGCAAAATCCGCGCAATCGTATCCCCCAGCACCGCATTCCGCATGTGCCCAATGTGCGCCGCTTTGTTCGGATTAATGCTGGTGTGCTCGACGATCACTTTTTCGGGCGCTGCTGATTCTCCACGTACCTCTGCGCTCTCTGCGTCGGCGTTTACCCCGACTCGGTCGGGGCGTTGTCCTTGATCTTCTTCTTGAACTCTTTGCCAAAACTCCCCACGATTAAAAAACGCGTTGAGATATCCGGCGCCAGCGACCTCGATTCGAGCAACACCCGCCACCGCCGGCAAACTCGCGGCAATCTCCTGCGCAATCTGTCGCGGCGCACGCTTCAGCCGCTTCGCCAACTCAAAACAAACCGGCGAAGCCGCTTCGCCCATCTCCAGTTTCGGCGGCTTCTCCAGCGCCACCGAAGTCTCCACTCCATATTTTTCACGAATATGCGCCGCCAAGGCCTGGCGCAGTCGTTTTAAGAGGTTCAGGTACAAGTGGCGTTAGTCCTTTTGTCACTTAAGAAACAGTCAGCAAGTATAGAGGCCGCGATTTCAGCGGTCAAAACTCCCTTGGTTTGACACCTCGAAGCTGCGCCGATACTATCGCCCCACACCGGAGCTCTTCATGATTTCTTTCCCTTGCCAAGTCTTTCGCATTGCCGTGGTCGGGTCATCGTTGCTCGCCTTGAGTGCGCCACCACGTGCAACCGCCGCAGAAAAATCCACCGCCACACAGCTCAGCGAACTCGCAAAATCGCCCGGCCCCGCACTGCGAGCCGCCATAACCGCCACCTTCGACGCCAAAGACTTGAAAGAAGGCACCGCTTGGATCGGCCGCGGCCCCGATTTTTTCTTCGCGCTTGAGTCGAACGCCAAACCGCAACTCTTCATCGACGGCGCTCCCGGTCCTCAACTTCAATCTCTGCAAGGCACTGACCTGTGGTACGCCGCCGCCCGCATCGAGCTACTCGGTAAACTCCACTCCTTCCACTACCTCATCGATGGCAAAAAATTCGGCGGCAGACTCGACGTCCCCGCCTTCGGCCCACTCTCGTATCTGCAACCCGGCGTCCCGTCCGGCAACCTCTCCGAAAAATTCATCCACACCAGCAAACTTTACGACGGCATGAAAAGCGAATACTGGATTTACGTCCCCGCGCAATACCAGCCGGAAAATCCTGCGGCACTGATGGTCTTTCAGGACGGCGGCTGGTACACCGACCGCAACGGCAATAATCCCGCCCTCAACGTCATCGACCATCTCATCGCGCAACACAAAATCCCGGTGATGATCTGCATCTTCATCAATCCCGGCGACATCGCCGATTCAACCGGCACGCCAACCTACGCGCAAGTCAAAAAATATTCCGACGAGTGGAATCGTACCCTGAAAGACTCCATGCGCAGCACGCTCTACGACAGCGTCAGCGATCGCTACGTCCGCTTTCTTCGCGATGAAATCATTCCCGAAGTCGCCGCGAAATATAATCTCCGCAAAGACGCTTACAGCCGCGCCATCACCGGCCTCTCTTCCGGCGGCATCTGCGCCTTCAATGCCGCCTGGCAGATGCCCGACCAATTCAGCCGCGTCATTTCATGGATCGGCAGTTTTTCGGCAATTCAGTGGAAGGAAGATCCTAACGTTCCCGATGGCGGCCAGGATTTTCCGGACAAAATTCTCCGTGAACCAAAACGCAACATCCGCGTCTGGCTGCAGGACGGCTCCGAAGATCTCGATCTCCGCTACGGTAACTGGCCGCTAGCCAATCTCCGGATGGCCAACGCCCTCAAAGTCAAGGAATACGATTTCCATTTCAGCTTCGGAAAGGGAACTCACAATTCCGCTCACGGCGCCGCCGAATTTCCCGCCGAAATGATCTGGCTCTGGCGCGACTACGACCCCGCCAAAACCGAGCAAACCTACGTAATCGAGCCCACCGAAAAATCCAAACCCATCTTCCGCGTCAGCGTCACCAACCGCGACGCGGAGTAACGTCTATTGCCTTTGCCTCCGGCTGATCCTCATTCTTCGGAGGGCGACAAGAAGTTCTCGATGGTTGGGCCGCAGCGGTAGAACCAAACCGCTGCCATAAACAGGCCAGCTGCGAGAAGCAGCCTCGTGATGAGCGTGATGAAATCGTAGGCATAAAAGTAGTCTTGGCTCGCAGTTCTGGAAGCCATGTTTCTGTAGTGGAGCATGGCGAAGAGTGGCGACGGCACGTATACGATCGATGCCACCGACCAGATCACGAGGTTTAGCGAGAGCGCGCGACTCGCTAGTTGTATGAGCTCTCTCTTGGTCATCTGATGCTCTATGTTGTGGTGGTTGTTTGACACCCGTTCTAGCCGCCGATACTATCAAGGCTACGGAACAAATTCCCGTGAAACTTGCCTATTTTGATTGTTTTAGCGGTATCAGTGGCGACATGACGCTCGGCGCTCTGGTTAACGCAGGCTGCGACCTGGAACTCCTGCGCTCCGGCTTACAAGGTCTTCATGTGCCCGGCTGGACCATCTCCTCCGAAAAAGTCTGGAAAAATGGAATGTCCGCGACGTTCGTCCGCGTGACGACCGAAGATCAGAGCAAACACCGCAGCCTTTCGGCAATTCTAGACATTTTGGATAAATCCACTCTCTCCGAATCAGTAAGAGAAAACGCCTCCGCCATTTTCCGCAAACTCGGCGAAGCCGAAGCCTCGGTCCACGATGTCCCGCTCGAAAAAATTCATTTCCACGAAGTGGGCGCAGTCGACGCCATCGTGGACATCGTCGGCGTCTGCATCGGCTTCGAATCGCTCGGCATCCAGAAATTCGCCTGCTCGCCGCTCAACGTCGGCGGAGGTACCGCAAAAATGGCCCACGGCATCCTGCCCGTTCCCGCTCCAGCCACGGCAAAATTACTGCAAGACAAGCCAACTTATTCGAACGGTGTGCTAAGAGAATTGGTCACGCCAACGGGAGCAGCCATTGTCGCAACTCTCTGCGAAACGTTCGGCCCACAGCCGCCGATGAGCGTATCGTCAATCGGCTACGGCGCAGGCTCCGCCGATCTCGAAGGCCAGCCCAACGTCGTTCGAATCATGATCGGCGAAGCTGCCGAAAAAGTCGTCCTCGGCTTCGACGAAGAAATCTCGGTCATCGAAGCCAATCTCGACGACATGAACCCGCAGATCTACGGCTATTTCCAGGAAAAAGCGCTGGCGGCCGGCGCACTCGACGTCTACACCACGCCAGTACAAATGAAAAAAAATCGCCCGGGCACGCTGCTAACTCTGCTTTGCAAACCGCAAGACGCGAACGCTCTGATGTCGCTCATCTTCGCCGAAACCACGACTTTCGGCGCGCGTATATACACCGCCCAGCGCCGCACCCTTCCGCGCGAATCGGTAAGCGTTCGCACGCGATATGGCGACGTCCGCATCAAACTCTCTCGCGTCAACGGCCGCATCCTTCACGTCGCACCCGAATTCGAAGACTGCCGCAAACTGGCCGTCGAAAAAACCGTTCCGCTGCAGCGCGTAATCGCTGACGCACTTCGCGCATACGAAGGAAACCTGTAAACTGGTTTAAGTTCGAGTGGCGTTCAACTCGGTCGCCGCATTATTTGTTGTGATTTTTCTTAGACTGATTACTGATAACCGATTACTGATCACTGATTATTTCAAAAATGCCCGCTAAACCAAAATTTTATCTCACCACGCCGATCTACTACACCAACGGTTTACCCCATATCGGACACACCTACACCACGGTCGTCGCCGACGTCATCCGCCGCTACAAACGCATGCGCGGCTACGAAGTCGTGATGACCACCGGCACGGACGAGCACGGCGTCAACGTCGAACGCGCCGCGAAAAACGCTGGCATCCCGGAATCCGAATTTGTCGCGCGCATGGCCGATACCTGGCGCGCGCTGTGGGACGAACTGGGTCTCTCCGCCGAAGAGTTCGTCCGTACCACCGATCTGCGCCACGTCCGCACCGTGCAGTGGCTCTTCAAGCTGTGCCGCGAAAACGGCTACGTTTACAAAGGTCACTACACCGGCCAATACTGCATTTACGACAACGCTTTCGTGAACGACGCCAAGCCGGGCGACAACTGTCCGGACTGCGGCCGTCCCACCGAAACGCTCACCGAAGAAAATTATTTCTTCAAGCTTTCCGCGTTCCAAAAGCCACTGCTCGATTTCTACAAAAAGAATCCCGATTTCATCCAACCGGAAACCCGCAAAAACGAAATCATAAGCTTCGTCGAAGGCGGCCTGAAAGATCTCAGCATCACCCGCACAACGGTTCGTTGGGGCATTCCCGTTCCCGGCGAAGAGCCGCACGTGTTTTATGTGTGGTTCGACGCGCTCACCGCCTACCTCAGCGCCGTCGGCGGCCCTGACTACGAAGAGCGCGGCTTCTGGCCCGCCGATTTGCATCTCGTCGGAAAAGACATCATCCGTTTTCACGCCGTTTACTGGCCCGCATTTCTGATGGCCGCCATGCTCCCAATTCCCAAACAGGTCTGGGCGCACGGTTGGTTCCTGATGGACGCTAGCAAAATGTCCAAATCCAAAGGCAACGTAGTTCTCCCGCGTCCGATCGCTAACATGCTCGGCATGGATGCTCTCCGCTATTTCCTCTTGCGCGAAGTGGTCTTCGGCCAGGACGGCAATTTCAGTTACGACGCGCTGGTCACCCGCTACAACAGCGACCTTGCCAACGGCCTTGGCAATCTTGCCAGCCGCACCGCCGCAATGATCGAGAAAAATTTCGCCGGCAAAATTCCCAAAGCAGGGAAGTTGCAGCCGCAGGACGAAACTCTCGCGCGTGAAACGCAGACCGCGATTGGCGACGTCCTGGAATACTTCGAAACGATGAACTTCGCGCGCGCTCTGGAATCCATCTGGGCGATCATCGCCACTGCCGATAAATATTTAACCACCGAAAAGCCCTGGTCCCTCGGCGACTCCGAAGCCGACACGCAGCGTAAGGCCACAATTCTCGCCACCACCGCCGAATTGTTGCGGATCGTTACGGTTTTTGCGCATCCAGTTCTACCCGACACCACCGCAAAAATCTGGACGCTTCTCGGCCAACCCGCCTCTGTCTCCGCCATCGAACTCGACGGCCTGCGCTGGGGCCAGCTAACGACCGGAGTACCGCTTGGCAAACCGCAAACTTTATTTCCACGTGTAGAAAAATCCGAAGCAATCGAGAGGATCGAATCCATGGCCAACGAAGAACTGAATCCAACTCCGGCAGCAGCGCCTGCTGCGTCAGCCGCTCCAGCTCATGCCACTGCAGGCGCGGCAGCGGCTGCAGCACCAGCCCACAGCGAAAAAATCGGTATCGAAGATTTCGCCAAAGTCGAAATGCGCGTAGGCCAGATCAAAACCGCCGAACGTATCGTGGGCGCCGACAAACTTCTCAAACTTACCGTGGACATCGGCACCGAAATCCGTCAAATCTGCGCCGGCATCGCGCAATTCTACGAGCCGGGCGCGCTCATTGGACGAAAGGTAGCCGTAGTCACCAACCTCGCACCACGTAAACTACGCGGCATCGAATCCAACGGCATGATCATCGCCGCTTCCGTCGGGCCAGAAGGCCGCCCCGTACTAGCCGGCTTCCCCGAAGACGTAGAAGTCGGCGCGCGCCTGAAATAGGCCTTCAGCCTTCGGTTCTCAGTATTCAGCAGCGACGAGGGAATCTGCCGAAGCCGAATTCACGCTGGCGCGATGGTTTTACTGATTACGGAAAACTGGTTACTGTTTACCGCCTCTATGGATCTGATCGATTCCCATGCCCACATCGACTTCCCGCAATTCGCCGACGACCGCGAAGCCATGTTGCAACGCGCCCGCGATGCCGGCGTGAACACGCTCCTCGCCGTCGGCACTGGCCCCGGCCCGGAAAAGCTTGACGCCGCAATCCCTTATGCCGAACAGTACGGCTGGATCTACAGCAGCGTCGGCATCCATCCCCACGAAGCCAAAGAAGTCACTCAACAGCATTTAGACGAGCTCGCCCGCCTCGCGCAGCATCCCAAAGTCATCGCCTGGGGCGAAATCGGCCTCGACTACTTCTACGACCACTCGCCCCGCGACACCCAAGCAATGCTCTTCCGCCAGCAAATGGAATTAGCTTACGCCGCGAAACTCCCCATCATCATCCACTGCCGCGATGCCTGGGACGACTGCCTCGCCCAAATCGAACAGCACTGGAAAGCCACCGGCCTCGGCGGCATCCTGCACTGCTTCACCGGCACCCTCGAGCACGCCAAGCGCGGTCTCGATATGGGCTTTTACATTTCCTTCGCCGGCAACTCCACCTATCCCAAAACGCAACATCTCCGAGATGTCGCCCGGGAAATTCCTCTCGAGCGCATCCTCATCGAGACCGATTCCCCCTACCTTGCGCCTCAGCCTTATCGTGGCAAACGCAACGAACCCGCCTACGTCGCGGAAGTGGCCAAAACCCTCGCCGCTGTGAGAAACTTACCTGCAGAAGATTTCGCCGCCGCCACCGCGGCTAATTTCCGGCGACTCTTCCGCATCGCCCGGCCGGACGTTTCTTAGGCCATTGTCCCATCAGTGTGAACTCGCAGGCCGCAAGGCCCGCCCAGGGGAGAAGTGCCATCGCGCTTCTGACGGTTAAAGAGATTTTCGATCTGGTTCGTGACGACCTCGTGCTCGTCGAACAGGAGCTCTCTCGACAGAGCGCCGCCGCCTATCAACCGGTCGGCGAAATCACCAGCTATCTCCTCGGCGGTGGCGGCAAACGCCTGCGTCCCGCTCTGTTGCTGCTCGCGAACGCTTATGCCGGAGAAAATCGTTCCGGCGCCATTCGCCTGGCCGCCGTAGTCGAACTGCTTCACAGCGCCACGCTCATACACGACGACGTCATCGACAGCGCAGACACCCGCCGCGGTCGCCCCTCGGCAAATTCCCGCTGGGGAAATCATCGCAGCGTTCTCGCCGGAGACTGGCTGTACATGCAGTCCTTCCAGATTGCGCTCGAAGAACGCAATTTCCGCATCCTCGACATTCTGATCGACCTCACGCAAAAAATGGTCGAAGGCGAACTCATTCAACTCGCCAAAATTGGCCGCATCGACGTCAACGAAGAAGACGCATTGAAACTAGCCACATATAAAACCGCGTGCCTCTTCAGCGGCTGCGCCCGTCTCGGCGCAGTCCTCGGCGGACTCAGCGGCGACGAAGAGGAATCCCTCGCCGATTACGGCCGCTATTCCGGCCTCGCTTTCCAAATGGTTGACGATCTTCTTGATTTCACCGCTTCTGCCGAACAGTTGGGCAAGCCCGTCCTCAGCGATCTAAAAGAAGGCAAAGTCACCATGCCGCTGATCTACGCTATGGAAAACGGCCATCGCGACGCCCGCGCGCTCGTCGCCCGCGTTCTCGAAGAAAAGGATTTCATCAGCGTCAAGCCCGAAACCATCGTCTCGCTGGTACAGGAATCCGGCGCCCTTGATCGCGCACGTAAACTCGCCCACGATTTTGCGCATCGCGCGAAACAATGCATCCAGGGTGCTGAAGACTCCGAATACGCCCGCGCCCTCCTAACCCTCCCCGACTTCATCCTCGACCGCGAAAACTAGCAACTGTCCTGAGTGTGGTTTTGGAAGGAATCTCTCTTCTCCTCGATGTAAGCCTTGCGCGCACTCCTCGCCATTCATAAAATCACTTTCTGGCGACCGATTCCATGCTCTCCTTCAAACTCATCTACCATCTTCGCTATGACCTCAACCTCGGTGCCCATGTTTTCCCTTCGCAAAAATTCCGCCTGCTCTATGAACTTCTCCTCCACGAAAAAATTGCCACTCTCGATGACATCGTTCAACCCGATCGCGCCGCCGACGAAGACCTCCTCCGCGTCCACACGCCCGACTGGGTCAACAAGCTGAAAAACGGCACACTCACCGCCAGCGAAATAATGAAATTAGAAGTCCCATACTCGCCCGAACTAGCCGAAGCCGTCTGGCTCGCCGCAGGCGGCACTATCCTCGCCGGACAACTCGCGCTCCGCGATGGCTTCGCCAGCAATCTTACCGGCGGCTTCCACCACGCCTACGCCAATCACGGCGAAGGCTTCTGTGCGATAAACGACGTCGCGATTGCCATCCGCCGCCTGCAACACAACCAACTCATCAACAAAGCCATCGTCGTGGACACCGACGTTCATCACGGCAACGGCACCGCCCACATTTTCGGCAACGACGATTCCGTCTTCACTCTTTCCATCCACCAGCTACACAACTACCCAGCCGATAAGCCGCCCTCAAATCTCGATTTGAATCTCGACGACGGAGTGGAAGACGAAGAATATCTTTCGATTCTCCTGCCAGCGGTGGAACAATCCCTCGACCAATTCCGCCCCGACATTCTCTTCTACCTAGGCGGTGCCGACCCCTTCTGCGAAGACCAACTCGGCGGCCTGCGCCTCACCAAATCCGGCCTGAAATCCCGCGACAAATCCGTCTTCGAATTGGCGCGCAAACGTAACATCCCGGTTGCCGCAACATTAGCCGGCGGCTACGCCCGCCGCGTGGAAGACACCATCCGCATCCACGCCAACACCGTCCTTGCCGCCCACGAAGTCGCACAGGAAATATCGACCCATTCTTTGTAGCGGCCACCTTCAGATGGCCATTTTTCTTTTTGTCTCCGCTCCGAGATGCGTTAGGCTGGCCGGCGCAACGATTCTCCGCGCTCCCCCCGCGCACTCTGCGTCTCAGCGTTATCTTTTTCCTCGATCATTTCGGGTTCTAGTGCACCGACGGCGCTGACGGCTTTCCCCCACCAGTCGTTACCGTCGCAGCCTGCTCGATCGCCTCCCCCAACTCCCGCTCAATCGTCTCCGGATCGAACCCGTTCGCGCGAAACACCACTTTTCCCCCGCGGTCCACGATCAACACCGTCGGAAACGAATCAACCGCAAACGATTCGTCCAACCCATCCGCAAACACTTGGTTCGAACGCGGCTTCCGTTCCGCCAAATACGGCTTCACCAGCGATTCATCCTCATCGCAATTTGCGGAAAGAAACGCCACCCCGGCATTTCCCACATAATGTGCCGCCAGTTTTTCATAAATCGGTTCCAGCGCATGGCACGGCCCGCACCACGTAGCCCAAAAATTAATCACCACCACTTTTCCTTTTTGCGGGGCCATTGAATACACAGCTCCATCGGGCGCCCGGCGCAGCACAAACGCAAATGCATCCTTCGCTCCCGCATTGCGCTTCACGCGCGGCGCAGCCGACGATGCCGTCACATCGTCAATCGTCTTCAACAGAAAATCTCCCAGGCCCGCATCGCTTCCATGCGCCAGCCGCCACGCGTTTCCGATCTTTTCGCGGATCTCGCGCCGGTTTGCCGATTTCGTTGCCGTATCCGAAAGCGCGAACGCACGGCCATACCACGTCGCAGCGCCTTGATAATTCTTCGCCAGCTCGTCGAATTCTCCCAGCCTCAGCGCCGCGCTCGCATTCGGCAGCAGCGCATAACTGCTTTCGAAGTCTTTTCGCGCCGTGATGCGGGCCTGCAATCGCGCTTCCAGCCTTCCGCGCAAGGCCAACATCGCCGATTCGTCCCGTTTCTTCTGGCTCTCCCACTCTTCCACCGAAACGCGCGGTGACTTTTCCGCGATCGGAGAATTTTTCACCGACTCGTAAACGCGAGTGGCGTACGTCACCGCCCTCCCAACAGACGCCGCATCTCCATCTCGCTCCAATAATTGGATTGCCAGCAGCGCCATCGAATTGTCATCCGGGGTCAACGAAACAATTCGCTCCGCGTAATTTGTCGCGCACGCATCATCGTGAAACTGCATGCACGCTTCCACCAGCGCACGGTAGATCTGCGGCCGTTCCGGAGCCTCCGGATATTTTTCCAGGTACGCTTGCAGGTTTTTCACCAGCGCCGCGCGGTCGTTTCCAGCATCGCTGATGGCTTTTTGTAGTTCTTCGGCTGGCGACAGTGGTTTCGCAGCTGCTTGTTTCTGCGCCGCTTTCTTTTCCGCCGTTTTTTGTTTTCCGCTGCTCTTAGGCGTGGCACCGGACGTCTGCGCCGGCGTTATGGAAGACGATTGTGCAGACGATTGCGCATTCAACAGCGTGGGAAATGCCGCGCAGCCAAACCACAATATGGCCGCAACGACGATGCACCGCCTGCCCATAGCCCGGATTGTATCGCGAGCCGAGGGCTTCTAGCGTTACTTTCAACCTCGAACTGTCAACTGTCGGGTTCTTCCGCTCAAGAAACCGGCTCCACCCGAATCCCGCCGGACACCGTATGAATCTCTACTCGCCCGCCGGCGTTTCCCACACGTGCGCGCAAACTATGTTTGTCCTGGTCTTCAATCACGATGGGAATTCCAGCGTTGATATCTCCAGACACCGCTTGCGCCGAAAGATGAAAATTTGCCGAAGCCGGCACCCCCACTTCCACCGTTCCTGAAGTCGTTTTCAAATTCCAGTAACTGTTCCCGGACGGATTCCCGTGCACCGAAACTCGGCCGGCAACCGAACTGGCGGTCACGTCATTGCCCGCGCCGGAAATCTCAACACTGCCGCTGGTCGTAGCCGCTTCCACCCGCGCCCCCGGCCCCGTAATATTCATCGAACTCGAAATTCCATGAATGCGCACATCGCCTTTCACGTTCGCAACGCTTATATTTCCTGACGCCGTCGTTGCATGCAGGTCGTCTCCCAAATCCCGCGCCCGAATCGACCCGCTCGCTGAATTCACCTGCACCGACCGCTCGATCCTGCTGACTTCGATCGTCCCCGAAGCCGAATCAATCTTCACCGGCCCCTGCAAATTGCTGATCGTCTGTTCGCCCGATGCGACCTTGGTCGAGACCTCTGCGTCGTGCGGCAATTCAATCGTATAGTCGATCGAAACGCCGTTCATCTCGGTCAGATTCTTGCCCACACGAATAATGTCCGGCTTCTGCTCGACAGGTGGGTTCGCCGAAAGCTCGCGCGCCTGTTTTTCTGGATTGTTGAAAAGAAATCCCCGCGCATGCACGTCGCCATGAATATGAACCGTGCTGCCAGAAGTGCCCGTGATGTGAATTGCGCCGCCGGCATTCGAAAGATCCAGGCGAATCGGCCCGGTCACCGCGTAGGTGCGATCGAACGATGCGTTTGACGTCGCGCCGGCCCCGCATCCCGCGATCAACCCCGTAATTAACAATGTCGCGAATGTTGCGGCGAAAACCGGCACCACGATTTTCGACCTGCATCTACGAATCATTCTTCCTCCGCGAATCTCAGTCCAGCCATCGCCATGCGATCCATTGCCCTTCACAATAAGATACGAACCGCCTGCCTCTGATGTTCCCTAAGCTCTGTCGTGACGCTAGCGTATTCACAACGCCGCATTCAGCGACCCTTGCCGGTAACCCTCCAAATCCAGCGCTACGTAAAGAAACCCAGCGGCCTTAAATCGTTGTGAAATTGCAGCGCCCATCT
This sequence comes from uncultured Acidobacteriota bacterium, assembly GCA_963732135.1. Classification (GTDB taxonomy): domain Bacteria; phylum Acidobacteriota; class Terriglobia; order Acidiferrales; family UBA7541; genus Acidiferrum. Next base: position 1,832,091 of record CAVSYC010000001.1, on the reverse strand, counting down.
CCGGTGTCATCGCCCGAGGCAATTCTTCCACGGCAATTTCGATACGCGCCAGCTTGTCGTGCAACCTCACGCGAAATTGCCGGAACCCCAATTCCCGCAAAATCGCTTCGCCGCTCTCAATCAGCATCAACCGCTCCGGCGTCACTTCCGTTCCGTACGGCAACCGCGACGAAAGACACGCCGACGCCGGGCGATCCCAGGTCGGCAATCCAGCGCGTTGCGAAAGCGCTCGAATCTCTGCCTTGTTCATGTTCGCTTCAAGCAGCGGCGCAAGCACGCGATGTTCCGCGGCCGCCCGATGCCCGGGACGAAAATCGCTGGTATCATCCGCGTTCACGCCGTAAGCCACCGCGGCAAACCCCCGCTCTTTCGCTAATTCATCAAGCACACTAAAAAGCTCATCCTTGCAGTAGTAGCAACGGTCGCCCGCATTTGCCCGATATGCCGGATTTTCCATCTCATGCGTCTCGACAAATTCGTGCCGTACTCCTGTATGCGCAACAAACTTTTCCATCTCCGCCCGATCGTACGCGGAATAGCTTGCCGAAATCGCCGTCACCGAAAGCGCCCGCGCACCGAGCGCGCGATTCGCTGCCCACGCCAGATAAGCGGAATCCACTCCCCCAGACACCGCAATCAGCAGGGAACGCAACTCCGCCAGCCGCGCCAGCAACTCCACCTCTTTGCGCGCCGCATCCATCTCTTCTGATTCTCGCTTGCGAATTTGCACCAGGCTACTCATTGCCGGAAGTATATCGTACGCAGTGGTTTAATCGTGTACAGCTTTCGCCCCATCTCAGGGTTATTTGAAATCCAGCAGCACATCCACAACTCCCTTGTCCGCGTCCGCCCGCAGCCAGTGTCCTACGCTGTCATAGTGCACCGGCAACTCGCCGAAAATATCCTTCGAATGACTCTGCAGTTGCACCAAAAAATCCTCGTACTTTATTTTGTCAAAAACATCTCCCGCCGCGATGGAAAACGCCATGCGCACCCGCGATTCCGCGTTCGTCGAAATCCCGGTAATCACCCAGCCGCCCATGTGATATTGCTTACCCTCAGCAATTGCGACCTTGTACGAAACCGTGTGCGCCGCATCGTTGAATAACGTCTCCGGCTGCACCGTTGCATCCAGATAACCGCGCCTCCCGTACTCCTGGCGGATCTGTTCCAGCGCCGCTTCCATTTCCATTCCATTGGCGACCGCGCCCGTTTTCAATCCGAAGTACGAAGCGAGCGCAATGGACGAAATCACGTTGTTGCCTGACCACTGCGCATCGCCGAAGTGATAGACATCTCCGGCCGCAATGGGAACATAAACCGGAAGCTCTTCCGGCAATTTCGCAGTCGGCGGTCCGGACAACCGAACTTCCGGCGGCCCCAGCTTCGCTTTCAAATATCCCTGCCGCAAATAAACCGGACGAATCTGCTCCGCCAGAAAAACATCAATCGTCGTGCGCGAATACGGTTTGCCACTAATCTCCGAAAGATGTTGTTGCACCACGGGATTCGTCGCCAACGCCGCATCGCTGAAACTCAAACTCGCAATCTTCAGCCCTGCGCCTTCCACCGTAAATTGCTGAATATTTCCATCGCCCATCGGATTGCCAACCACTTGATGTTGCACCGGGAAATCCAATTTGTGCGCCGCAAGAAGCCCGTGAACCGCTTGCGCCGCAATCTCCACCACGCTCCCGCCCTCTGGCAGCGTCCCATCAAAAAAGGGAAGTTGCGCGCGAATCGCATCATTCAATTCCGAATCCCCAAACCAGGGAAAATTATCGTAATAAGCCGGAACCCGCGGCGACTCCGTCAAATGAAAACTGAGGGTTAGTCCTTCAGCGCGAGTCTTAAAATCGTACTTCACCGTAGCGAACAGTCCCGAAGCCACCAGGTTGTCAGCCGCCTTCTGCAAGTCCTCACGCCCCACCTGCGCGCCAGCCTGCAACCCCGTCAGCGCAGCAATCTGCCCTTCCGTCAATTTCTTCTGTCCGTCACTCCGCACCTGCCGCAGCTCCGCCGTCCCACTCCCCTCCGACGCACTTCCCGCCGTCTGCGCGCAATTGGAAGTGCTGAAGATGCTCGCCAGAATCCACAGGGCAAACTGTATTCGGATTGTCAGCCGATTGCGCATATCTGCATTCTACCGAAACCCGCTCGTTGTATCTGCATTAGCGCTGCCAACGAATCGAGCTATAACCTTGGGTCAACGGGCTCGCTCTCCAGAGCCAACACTCCAAAGACGCACTCATGTACCCGCCGGAGCGGCTCTTTTCTCACAAAACGTTCCAGCGCCTCAACGCCAAGCGCAAACTCACGCAACGCGAGCGATCGCTTCGTCGAAACAGCTCGCGACCGCAAGCGCTCCAGGTTTCCAGGCAACAGGTATTCCGGACCGTAGATAATTCTCAGGTACTCACGTCCGCGGCACTTGATTGCCGGCTGAACAAGTCCCCGTCGGCCCCGCGTAACCACTTCGAATGGCTTCACTACCATTCCTTCGCCGCCTGAGCCGGTCAATTCCAACCACCACTGGCTCGCCGGCCCCGTACTCGCGTTATCCGTTACGTCCACTTGCTTGTACGGAGTTGCCATCAGTAACCCGTCGCTTTGCTTGCAGATTTCCGCAAGCGTCTCCATGTGCCAGACATGATCACGATTCACGTGTACTTGTCCCTCAGTCGCCAGCAGTTGAAATGGAGCGAGCTTTAAATCATCAACCGAGTTTACCGGCCAACAGTACCGCCGGTATGAATCGACGTATAGATTTGCCGCATTTAGGCGGCTCCTGAATCGTTCAGTCAGCTCTTTGGCCCCGTCTATTTCACCCGAAAGTCGTTCCGATGCCGATACCGCCTCGGTTAGAGACACGCGTGCGGCCGCACCCACCGATGCATACTGCTGCCTGAGCAGTTCCTGCGCTTTGGCCGACCACGGCATCAACTCGGCATCGAGGCAAACCCAATCGGTCTGAAATGTTTCCCAGATCCCTGCCGACTTCACCGAGCTTGCCACGCGCCTCAGAAATTCTTTTTCGGTTGCCACATCATTAAAGAATTGTCTGCCGGTTCTCGTATAGCAGATCCCGATGCCTTCTTCGAGAACGCCAAAACGCGCTCGCGCCGTGTCTTCGTTCTTGCAAACGATCACCACTGCGCGCGAACCCATATGTTTTTCTTCGCACACCACCCGTGCAATGCCTTCTCGCCGAAAGTATGCGAATGCCTCCGCCGGGTGCTCAAGAAACGCTTCCTGCGTGGACGTTTCTGTCGGCGACATGGTCGGCGGCAAATAAATCAGCCACTTGGGATTCGCAGCGAACCGGCTCATCACCTCCAGGGCTGCCAGCGCGTTTTCTTCGCGCACCGTAACGTTGTGATGCAATCGCGTTGTGACGATTCGTTTCCCGATCACATCTTCGATCTCGAGTAAATCGTCATGGGACTGCTGCAAAGTCAGCGCGGGCACGTCTCCGGCGGCGGGGGCAAGCGGCTTCACAGGCTCCGCATATGTGGCATGTGCGCGCACTGAAATCAATTCCTTCTCCGGATAGCGCAGTGCAGTCAGAGCGCCGCCAAACACGCAGCCGGTATCGATATTAATCGTCCGGTTGAGCCAGTCCGGCTGAGGAACAGGCGTGTGACCGTAAACCACCATTGCCTTGCCGCGATATTCAGCCGCCCAGTTATAGCGAACTGGCAGACCAAATTCGTCGGTTTCTCCAGTGGTTTCGCCGTACATCGCAAAGTCGCGCACTTTCCCGGATCCGCGGCCTTGCATCTCTTCTTTCATCCCAGCGTGCGCAACGACAAGTTTTCTGTCATCCAGGACGTAGTGGCTCACCAGATCGTCTATGAATCCAGAAACTTCGTTCCGGAATTCCGGCGATTCCTTTTCGAGCTGTTCCAGGGAATTGCCAAGTCCATGCGTTATCTGCACGTCCCGGCCGCGAAGTTTCCGCATCAGCTTCATGTCGTGATTACCGGGCACACAGAGCGCTGTTCCGGCTTTCACCATGCTCATTACTAGGCGGAGCGTCTCTGGGATCTTTGGACCGCGATCGACCAAGTCGCCCAGGAAAATTGCCTTCCTACCCGCAGGCGGCAATACCGTGCGTTCGTTTTCAGTCCCGTTAGCGGTTTTGGTCTCAATTGAATAGCCAAGCTGCGCGAATAATTCCACCAATTCATCGAAGCAACCGTGCACGTCACCGATGATGTCGAATGGCCCGTGCTCGTGCTTCAAGTTACTCCAGAGCGGCTCTCGCACGATTTCCGCCGCATCCGCTTCCTCCGGACTCCGCAGGATATGGACTTTCCGAAAGCCTTCCCGCTCCAGGCCGCGCAGTGAGCGCCGCAATTGTTGCAAATGTTGGCGTACGACATGCGGCCCGAAATTACGGTCGGCTCGCTCGCGGTTACGGTCCTGGCAAAGTCGCTCCGGCATATCAAAAACAATCGCGACTGGCAGGCAGTGATACTCTCGCGCCAATTCGATGATTGGTTTGCGCGCCTCGCTTTGTACGTTCGTTGCATCAATCACAACCAGTTTTCCGACCGCAAGCCGCTTCGACGCGATGAAGTGTAGAACTTCAAATGCATCGTTTGTGGCAGCCTGGCTGTTCTCATCGTCCGAAACCAGTCCACGACAGAAATCGGACGACAAAATCTCAGTTGCGCGAAATAGCTTGCGCGCAAATGTGGATTTTCCGGAACCGGACGGTCCGATCAGCGCTACAACGGCGAGCTCTGGGATCGGTAGTTTCATGAGCGGCTGAATATCGCCATTTGCGTTGGACTTCCGACGACAGTGTCTTCGGGACCAATCGGCAAAAAACGTGGCGCATATCCGAACCGAGTGCAGATCGACGCGGCCCACGTTTGAAATTCAGATCGTGTCCACTCGAACCGGTGGTCCTTGTGCCGCATACTGCCAGCCGCAAGGGTCTCGAATTTAACGTTGTACTCGACATTTGGCGTCGTCACTAGAACCGTTTGCGGTCGCGCGAATTCAAACAACACCCGCTCGAATGCTGCAAGCCGCGGCGGATCCTGGTGCTCGATCACTTCCACCACCGTTGCAGCGTCGTACCCGGCCAGCCGCTTGTCGCGATAAGTCAGCGATCCATGCATCAGCCTGATGCGATCCTTTTGCATAGTAGGCAGATCATCCATCCGCAGTTTTCGCGACGCAATTTCCAGACTACGGTGCGATACGTCCATCCCGACAATCTCCGCGAATGTCTTGTCTTTTAATAGTTCGCGTAGCAGTCGCCCCTCGCCGCATCCGAGATCGAGGACGCGCTTGGCTCCCGCGCTGCGCAGGGCGGCGATCACCGCACCGATTCGCTGCTCGGCCAGGCTTATTGTTTTTTCAATTTGTTCTTCTTCGCGTGCGCGCTCTTCGGCGACCACTTCGATTGCGGGTTCTTCTTCTCCCAACAACTGCTCCAAGGCATCGTTGACCAGATGTTTCTGGTGTCTCAAGTAACGACGTGCGATCAGTTCCCGCTCAGGATGTGTCTGCAGCCAGTCTTCGCCGTGACGTAAGAGCTTTTCCACTTCGTCGTCGCCGACCCAATAATGTTTGTCGTCATCGAGCACCGGCAACAAAACATAAAGGTGCGTAAGTAGATCTTTCAGGCGAACATTCGCATTAAGTTTGACGCTGAAGTATTTGCTGGCGCCCCACTCAGGAAACTTTTCGTCCAGCTGCAATTGTGCCGCTGACGCTTCGTAGCCCAGCGGTTCGAACAATTTCCCCAACAGCGCTTCGCCACCCCGGCAGGGAACTACAGCGAGGCGCGCTGCAAGCGCAATCGGCGAATCCGCCAATTCCTGCCGTTCTTTGCTCTTGCCAGACATTGCTGTGCTAAACGTGCGCGCAATCGCAACACTTAAGAACGACGATGCTGTGTACGGCCGGTCATTCACATACTGTTCGAGCGAACGTCCTTCACCGCTGGGCCCGCGGCGATTCCGCACCAGTCCAATTGGATCAATCTCCATGGTCAGCGCGGCCGTGCAACGGTCGGCGGTTGCTTCAGGATAAAAAACATGCGCGTTGCCGAACGCCAACTCCGTTGTATGAATTCGCGACGGATTTTTGTGCAGCAGATAGCCGAGGTCAGTGGCACGTTGTCCCGAATAAGTAATGGTCAGAAGCATTTGGTTGGTTATCCATCATTCTACCGTAACGGACTTGGCCAGGTTGCGCGGTTGGTCTACGTCGCAGCCGCGGCGGACGGCTATGTGGTAGGCGAGCAATTGTAGAGGAATGATTTCGAGCAGCGGCACCAGCAGTTCCGGCGCGGGCGGCAATTCGATCAAATGATCGGACGCTTCGCGAGCCAGATGGTCATTTTGCGTGACGATGGAAATCACGATGCCGTCGCGGGCTTTTACCTCTTTGATATTCGACACGCTTTTTTCGTACAGCGTGACCGATGCAGGATCGTTGTCGTCGCGGGTCGCTAAAACTACTACCGGAAGATTTTCGTCGATCAGCGCGTTGGGGCCGTGCTTCATTTCGCCGGCGGGATAGCCTTCGGCGTGGATGTAGGAAATCTCTTTTAACTTGAGCGCGCCTTCGAGCGCGATCGGGTAGTGAATGCCGCGTCCAAGATAGAGAAAATCCGAGCAGCGGAAAAATTGCCGCGCGAGATTTTCGTAAAAGCCAGCGCGATCAGCCTGCAGAATAGTTTCAATCTTGTGCGGAATGGTGATGAATTCCTGCAAAAGACTTTTGGCCGCGTCGCCGGTGAGCGCTCCGCGAACTTCTCCGAGATACGCAGCCAGCAAGACCAGCGCCGTGATTTGCGCGGTAAATGCTTTCGTCGAAGCGACGCCAATTTCCGGGCCGGCGTGCGTCAAAATTGTTCCGGCGGCTTCGCGCGTAATCATGGAGCCGAGAACGTTGCAGATCGCCAGCGTGGGCGAACCTTTTTGTTTTGCTTCGCGCTGCGCAGCGATGGTGTCGGCGGTTTCTCCTGACTGGCTGATGCACACCGTTAATGTTTTCGCGTCCAGAATCGGATCGCGGTAGCGGAACTCGCTGCCGTAGTCCACTTCGACCGGCAGGCGCGCGAGCCGTTCGATCATAAATTTTCCTGCTAAGGCGGCGTGCCAGCTGGTGCCGCACGCCACGATGCGTATATTTTTAAATTCGCGAAATTGCTGCGCGGTAAGGCCCATTTCGCCGAGATAGATCTTTCCGCTGTCCTGGGAAATGCGTCCGAGAAAAGTGTCGCGAACGGCGCGCGGCTGCTCGAAAATCTCCTTCTGCATGTAGTGCTTGTAGCCGCCCTTTTCCGCCATGATGGGATCCCAGGCGACGTGATGCGGTTTGCGCTCGACGGTCTTGCCGTCGTGGTCCATGACGCGGACGCCGTTCTTGGTAAGCACGGCGATATCGCCATCGGCGAGAAAGAACATGTTGCGAGTGTGTTCGAGCAGCGCGGGAATATCGCTGGCGACAAAATATTCGCCTTCGCCCAGGCCGACGACTGCAGGAGGTCCGAGGCGAGCGGCAACAATTTTGTCCGGATCGCTGGTGGAGAGAAAAACCAGCGCGTAGATTCCGCGCAGTTGCTGGAGCGATTTGCGGACGGCTTCTTCGAGAGGAATTTTGCCGCTACCGCTGCTTTGCAGATTTTTCTCAACGAGGTGCGCAACGATCTCAGTATCTGTCTCGGTGACGAATTTGTGGCCTTCGCGCTGCAGCTGTTCTTTGAGTTCCAGATAATTCTCGATGATGCCGTTGTGCACGACGACGACTTGTCCGGAGCAATCGCGGTGCGGATGCGCGTTTTCTTCCGTGGGGCGGCCATGCGTGGCCCAGCGGGTGTGACCAATGCCATAGGTGCCATCCATCGGGGATTTCTGGATGACCTCTTCCAGATTGCGCAGCTTGCCGGAAGCGCGGCGAATTTCCAGTTTGCCTGCGGCGTCCACGACCGCGATGCCGGCGGAGTCATAGCCGCGGTATTCGAGTTTGCGCAGCCCTTCGATGATGACCGGAACAACTTTTTTGGGTCCGATGTAGCCCACGATTCCGCACATGCGGCAGCTCTCCTAAAAGGTGGTTCTAGAAGCGTAGCATGCGAGTCAAAGAGGCTGGAAATTTGCGACTTGTTGTAGACTGAAACGGCAAATCGCGAGGTGCCAAGCGGGTCCGCCGCGCTTCTCGGAATGACAGAAAGGGAGCCCGAGCATGTGAGCAAGCAAGAAACGGAGACTAGTCCACGATCTCGAAGCGGTATTCCTCGATGACCGGATTGGTGAGGACTTCCTTGGAAATTTTCTCGAGCTGCTGCTGGGCTTCGTCGCGCGACCAGCCATCGAGATTGAGCACGAAGAATTTGCCCTGGCGTACGTCGGTGATGGCGGCGTAGCCCAGTCCGGAAAGTGCGTGTTGGATGGTTTGACCCTGCGGATCGAGAACGGTGCGCTTCGGCATGACCCAAACGTGAGCTTTCATCCCGAAAGTATAGCAGGAGCAAGAAACTTCGGAAGGGATGCCACAGAGTCACCCCGATCCGATCGGGGCAGGCGGCGCGCACAGACGGATTCGGCGGGCTCGAGCAAACCAAGGAAAACTGCCGCGAGCAGAGAGGGCTGCCCATGACCGAAACTTTGTTGCAGGATTTGCGTTTTGGTCTGCTCCCATCGTGGTAATCAGCTATCAACTTTGGAAAGGCCGATTTCAGGGCGATTGGCAAATCATCGGCAAAACGCAGCGGCTGAACGGCGTGGTGCATACCATCGTCGGCGTCGCGCCTGAGAGCTTTTACGGCACATTCGTCGGCTGGGGCATGAACTTCTGGGTGCCCGCTTCGATGGAGGATATTTTTGAGTCCGGCGGATACAAACTCGAAGATCGCGGCGCGCGCTGGATCGAATCCTACGCCCGCCTCAAACCCGGAGTAACACGCCAACAGGCCCAGCAGGAATTCACCGAAATTTCCACGCGGCTCGAAGCGGAATATCCCACCACCAATCGCGGCCGCGGCTTTCGACTCTGGCCGCTGTGGCAAACGCCATTCAACAACGCTGGCACTTTGCTGCCGACGCTAGAGATCATGATGGCCGTCGTTGGATTTGTGCTGCTGATCGCCTGCGCTAACGTGGGCAACTTACTTCTTGTCTGCTCCTTCGCTCGGCACCATGAGCCATGCTTCTGACGCGCCTCCTCGGAAATCTTCTCTACAAAGTAAGTCCCCGCGACCCCATCGCCTTCGGCTCCGCCCTGGCCATAATGACCGTAGTCTCTGCAGCCGCCTGCCTCCTACCAGCCTGGCGCGCGGCGCGAACTGATCCTGCCCGGGTCTTGCGGTATTGATTCTTTACGTAGGGATATGACCTCGAAACAACGCTGCGAAGAGTCCTATCGCAGATATGATTCCACGCAAAGGGCAGAAGCGGGTCCTGACCAGCCCCTTTCAGTTCAGCGCTGCTCCAACACCCAAGGCGGCCGTTCTGGGCATCCGAACAAGCCGCAGGTCTCGTAGGAGGCGGAGCAGAGAATTTCCCCCATAGCCGGTTACGTTATGCTTTCATCTAAATTCCATAGGGGACTGATTCCATGGGGAATCTTCCCCGCGCGTTTCCGAGAGAAGGAACACCATGAAAAAACACCTCAATACGAGAAGAGTGGCGGCATTCGGATTTGTGACACTGGGATTTGTCTTGTTGCTGGGCGGAGTGCTGTTTGCGCAGCGGGCGCCGGACAAGAGATTGTTCATCAATGGGAAAGGCACGGATGTAGCGGTCTTGCAAGTGAATGGGCGTTCCTACATTGACGTGGAAACGGTGGCGCAGATTACCAACGGATCGGTAAGAGTCGGGCCGAACCAGGTGGCACTGACCATCCCTAATGCAGATTTCGATGCGAGCTCGGAACAAGACAGCGCCAGGCTGTCAAAGGACTTCGCCAGCTCGGCAATTTCGACAGTGGCGGAAATGAAGGAATGGAAGGGGACTATGGGAACGCTGGTGAAGTTTGGGTTGGCGGTGGACGATTCTTGGGCGCAGGTCTATCACGAGCGTGTACAGGAGAGCCTGCAGCAAACATCAATCGCCGCGTCGACTAATGCGGACCGCAATGCATTGCAACTGCTGAACACGCAGTTTGCGAACCTGGCGAAATGGGAAAGCACAGTCATTTCGGAACGCCAGAACCTGAACGGAGCCCGAACCGTGGCTCCGGACTCATTACAAAACGATCCAGTTCTGATGAAATTCTCGAACTGCGGGAGGTTCCTGATTGGGATGCTGGGGAGCGGGACTTTTGCCGATAATCCCAGCTGCAACTAGACAAACTCAGCTCTAACTAGACAAACGGGCTGCGGCTAGACGCCATCTCGCAAATGCTCCGCGCGAATAAGGAAGCTCAGTGAACCGGGAGGAGGTGCTGCACTTCGTGCAGCAGTGTTTCCAACCCGTCGGACTTTGCCACTACGGCGGCGGCTCCAGCGCGATTGGCGTCAGAGTCGGTGATTGAATCTTTGTGCAAAGTGAAAAGAACTACCTGGGTGGGAGGGTGCGACTTTTTCAAGCTGCGAGTGGCATCCAGGCCGCTCATGCGGGGCATGGCGAGATCCATCACGACCAAGTCGGGATTGAAGGTGTCGGCTTTCTCGATTGCGTCCACACCGTCCACGGCTTCCTGAATTACGAATGGCGTATGCATTTCGAGGGCAGACCTGACGATCAGGCGGATGACCTCATTGTCGTCCACAACTAGAACTCGCTTCATCATCAGTCACCTCGGCGCGGGGACTTATCTGAGGGGGGCTGTCTTCAACCGTAGGCTGGCCTACATACGGAGGCAATACCCGATAAAGGGTAGGAGATGTTAAATGACGTGTCATGGATTTCATTGAAAAAAGGCTACTTTGCCGAGTCAGGAGAGTTTGTTGACAGCCGCAAAGCTGGCCGAAGCTGAACCACGAGTATCGTCAGGCCGCGATGAAGGAGGCTGGGCTTCATCGAGAGGCGACGGCGCGGAAGCCGGGGGGCGGGGTTCAATAACATACGCGCAGGGAATCGTTACCCGCAGGACGGTACCCTGGCCGGGACATTCCAGTTCCAGCTTCCCGTCAATGTCGGCGACGCGCCCGCGCATACCGGCAAGGCCGACGCCCGCGGCCGATTTACTGGCCCGGAAATTTTCCAGTACCGCTGCGGGAATTCCTTTGCCATGATCGGTGACAGTCATAACGATGAAGTGCGAGGCTGCGGCGACCACCACTTCGGCGCGGTCGCTGCCGGAATGGCGATGAACGTTGGTCAGGCCTTCTTGCAGAACACGGAACAGCGTGAGTTCCAGTTCTCTCGGGAGCTTGAGACCTTCGGGCGTATCCAAAGTGACCGCGATCTTGCTGCGTTGCGAGAATCCGCCGACCAGCCATCTGGCGGCGGCGCTGAAACCGACTTCGTCAAGCATAGGCGGATGCAATAGATAAGAGATCGTTCGCGACTGGTTGAGGCCTTCGTCCACCAATTCGATGGAGCTCGCGAGTACCTTGGAATGGGAATCGGAGCGGGTCAGCTGTGTAAGTTCCATTTTCAGGGCGGCGAAAATCTGGCCGATGCCGTCATGCAAGTCGCGGGCAAGTTTGCGGCGCTCTTCATCCTGCACCTGGAGAATTCTGCCGCTCAAACGGCGAACCACTTGTTCGGCGTTGCGGCGCTCGCGCAACTGCACCATCAGCTCCAGGAAGTTCAGAACGGTAAAAAGGAGAATGACCACAAACGAAATAGAAATAACCAGTTTTTGCGCGGTGTAGGTTCTGTCGGAAATGATGGTGCGCATGCCGAGCAATCTTTGTTCCTCTTGTTGCAAGGACGACAATTTCGACGAAACCTGCTCAGATAAATTCTCACCGGTGGTGGAAAATTCCTGCAGCAGTTCCGTGCTGCCGCCCTTGTTTTTCATAGCCGCCGAAGTCCGCAGGAAAGCGATCTGTTGATTGATTAAAGGTTCCAGTGAGGCGAGCAGAGATTGCTGCGAAGGGTTGTCCGCAGTGAGTTTGCGAAGCCCGGCAAACTGAGCGGGAAGGGCGTCCGCGGCGGTTTCGAACTGCTGCAAGGCCTCCTGGTGTCCGGCGAAAACGTACTCGAGGCAGCTAACTTGGGCGGAATAAAAATTGCCGCGGATGGACTCCACAGCGGTTTCCACCCGGCGAGTGTGAGAAACCGCATTCATGCTGTCCGCATAGCGAGAAATAGAACGGGCGGTGGCGAAGCCGACGATCAGAAGGGCGAGCAGAGTGAGGCTGGTGAGATACCAGAGAGATCGCTCCGACACACGACGCATTAAGGTCTCCAGCCCGAAGGCTTGATAGGCACGCAGAACCGATAACTGGCTGGGAGAGCTCATCGGACTTCAAAGCTCCTGATGATTGTAGCAGTATTTTTAGAAGTTAGCTTTCTGACAACCCGGAGAGGAACGCTGGCCGGCTTCTTAGACCGATAGCGAGTGTGCGACAGATTGTTGACCGAGGCTACCGGTACTTGATCAAAAAACGTTTTGGATCGAATCACGAGCAATGCTTTCCGGCGGCAAATGCAAACTAACAAAGATGAAGAGATACGGGTGAAATCTTTAACAGGTGCGGAAAAAATTCTTAGGGGCTCGCGGGAGGCTACCTACACGACGCGAACTCAGGTTAGCGAATGGATAGAAGAGCTTGACAGCAACCTTAGAACACGCATACGATAACGTCAGGTTAGCGGAACGAAAGCGCTAGAACAGAAGGAGGTTTCATGGCCAGCAATCGCGGAAGAAAACCGCCAGCCAATTTCAAAACCACGATGCAAGCAGATTTGCCGCAGGGCCGGAACGGGAAGCACAAAGAAATTGTGACCATGATCCTTTCCGATCTGGATACATTGAATCCCGGTTCGGCGATCAAGGTGCCGCTGGCCGGGCTAGCGGAATCCAAAGAAAAAGTACGTTCGGCGTTGAACCGGGCAACGCGGAAATCCGGGCGCAGGGTCGTGACCTCAAGCGACACGGATTTCCTGTACGTGTGGAACCATGGGTAGAGCGTGGCTAGATGTAGTGTGAAGTAGGGTGCACGCAAGACGCGAGCGGTTCAACTCGCGGCTTGTGCGGTAGCGTTTTTGCGAATCGAAAGCAGCGCGGTAACTTCGTCCTGCTCGATGTCAAACAAGCTATCCAACTTTGTAATTTGCAGTAATTTCAAGACGGTGTCACGTGGTTTCACCAGCTTAAGATAGCCGCCACGGCTGCGGATCGAAGAGTGCGCGCGGACCAGTTCGCCGAGGCCGGCGCTATCAATGAAATCCACGCCTTCGAGATTCAGCAAAATGCGTTTGTGTCCGAGGGCGAGAAAATCGCAAACGGTATCGCGAAGCAGCCTGGTTCCGTCCGCCAGGACGATTTTGCCGTCAAAGTCGGCGATGACCGCACCGTCCGCTTCCCGCGTTGAGACCATGGATTGCGAGTCAGTGTCTTTCTTCATGCCGAGGCCGAGGCGATTTAAAATTTCGCAGCTGGTGTTGGCAATCTGAAAATAGTCAGTTCGAACCACGATCAGTGAGTGACCCGCGTTCAAAACACGACGGAAAAACGCCACATCGTTGGAAACGCCAGTTTCTGAGGCAGACGCCGGAAGGTTGCTATCCTCGGCGAGACTTGCGTGGGATTCAGAGCTGGCGCCAGCGCCGACCAAATCCAGCAACGCAGGGCCACCAAAACCCAAGGCAAATACTGGTCCAATGCCGGGAGCCGGAAGAAGAACAGCTGCGGCGACTCCCGCAGATGTGCCCTCTGGATCGGCAAGGGCACCGCCAGCGTACGCACCAAATTGTTTACCCACAGTCCGAGCGTCGGTCTCGGAGCGAGTGAGAAAAACGATGGAATCTTCCGGCACGCCATTGCGCAACAGTTCCTGAACGGCTTCTGCGGCGCGATCCCGAGTGGCGAATACTCCGATGGCGGTTTCCACGTGGACCTCCGGGATTTCGATGGTTTGCTTGCGCTTTTGAAGACGGCTTTTGAGGACCGTCAGATGGAAGGGCAAAGGCCCGTTGGGAGCCGATGTCCTTGGCTTGTGCGAATTTAAGCCCTCTTGGCGGAGCCGTGTCAAGGGCAATGTCGGTTGTGGGAGGAAGGGAGAACGACGCAGGCCGAGCAGGCGGTTGGAGAGACGTTTAGCAGGGAACGGTCGGCGGTGTCAGCCGCGCGAGGAACGCCTGACGGGTAGAGTCGGGAAGAAATGCATATTCGAAAGCAGTGCGATTTACGGCCAACAGATCACTGAAGGAAAGGCCCGTTTCCATGGCGGAAGAGAATTCTTCAAGCAGCGTAGTGCGAAACATAGCGGGGTCGTCAGTGGAGAGGGTGATGGGAATGCCTTGGCGGAAAAATTTGGCAAGCGGGTGATGCGCAATTCTGGAATGAGCGGAGTTCAGTTGGATATTGAGAGCATTGGTGCACAAGTTGCTGGTGAGACAAATTTCGAGCGGGATTTTGCGGGTAGCTAGCGTATTCATTAGCGCAGGGCTGCGGATGGCCGCGGTGCCGTGACCGATGCGTTCGACATGGAGGAGCTCGATGGCATCCTGGATTTGCTCGGGGCCGCCGGTTTCTCCCGCGTGAGCGACGAGGTGCAGGCCGCGCTCCGCCGCGTATGCGTAGGCCTTGCGAAAATCCGAGAGCGGAATCGACAGTTCGTCGCCGCCGAGACCGAAGGCGACTACACCTTCGTTGCGATGTTCGGCGGCGTGGCGAGCCACTTCCATGGCGGGAACGGGACCGAACTGGCGGACCGCGTCGAAAATAAATTGCACTTGCGGGCCGGTGCCAGCGGTGTGGTTGCGGGCGAAGACTTCGCGCAGAGCGGCAAAATTTGCGGAGACGTTTTGTTTGCGCAGCAGCATGACGCCGATGGAGAGTGTGATTTCGGCGTAGACGATACCTTGTTCATGTAGAGCGGTCGCTGCGTCTTGCGCGAGTTGCGCGTAGTCATCCGGTTCGCGGAGGAACGAAGTCGCCCATTTGAAGAGTTCGAGAAATTGCGAAAAGCCGCGGAGGTTATAACGGGAGGCGAGTTCGTCCTCTTCAAGAGCCACGGAATATTTTTTGGCAAAGAATTTGACGCGGTGAGGCTGGAGCATGCCTTCGAGGTGCAGGTGGAGTTCGGCCTTGGGGAGCCTGCGAAGGGAGTTTCTGATTTCGGCGTCGGGAATCACGTGGTTAGTTTAGCAGGCGAGAAGAGAAAGGATGCCAGAGAGTCGGAGAGCGTCAGAGCTGCGGAAGAGGTGAACAGTTGACGCGAAAAAAGATCAGCGGTCGCTAGCGATTTCGTGTTAGATAGGCAAACTTCGATTGACCGGTTGCGGGAAAAATCTCTACAATGCGCGGCAAGAGTTGACCTGCAGGAAGTTGCCGCGAAAATTATTTGTCGTAAGAAACGGAGAATCCCATGGAACTCAGCCGCCGAGATCTTCTCTACAAATGTATGGCAATTGGTGTCGTGAAACTTGGCGTGGGGTTGAGTCCCGCGTCGGCGGTAGCGGGGTGGATACGAGCAGAAAAGATGACTCGTGCGGCGACGCCGATCGACCAACTGGGGCCGTTCTATAAGAAAGGCGCACCGAATACCGCCGTGTTGCGTGGCGCTGGTGATCCGGGATTGCCCTTGGCGGTGGCGGGCGCCGTATACAACACGCGGGGAGAATCCTTGCCTGGCGCGAAGATTGAAGTCTGGCAGACGAATCATCTGGGTCATTACGATTTGAGCGGGTACCGCTATCGTGCGGCGTTGGTGGCAGGAGCAAAAGGCGTCTACGACTTTCAGTCGGTGATCCCCGGGCATTATCCGGCGCGAACTTGCCAGCACATCCATTTTTTGGTGAGCGCCCCAGGACACAAGCCGCTGGTGACGCAAATGTATTTCGGGTCGGATCCGGTTTTTAAAGGTGACCCGAGGAAGAATCCCAATGACGATTGTCCTTCGGTGGAATTGGTTCGTCCGGTCTTGTTGACTGACGAGCCAGATACGATGGCAGCGAGCGCCAACTTTGAATTAGTCATGGAGGCGCTGTGAGAAGACTTTTTGCGGTGGCGGTGTGGCTGAGTCTGGGTTTGGCGGTTTGCGGCCAGAGTGTGAAGCCGCTGATGAAGCTGGACGTGCCTGGAAAGCTTAATTTTGCGGTGGTGTGCGAAGGCGGAGCAAGCGTGGTGGGAGTCGCGGGCGAGCATGAAGTTTTCGTGTGGTCGCTGCCGTCCGGTACGCGACGGACCATCGGCGGGTTGAAAGGGCACATCAGTCCTTTTGGAGTGGCATGCAACCGAAAAGCGCTGGCGCTGGGATCGAACGTGGGTACCGTGGTGGTGTTCGATGCCGCGGGAAGCGAACGGCGTCGAATCGAGCTGAAAGCCGATGTAGCAGCACTGGCTTTTTCGGCGGACGGAGAGAGGCTTGCCGCGGCAACGCAAGACACGCCGGTGCAGATGTGGGATTTGGCGAGTGGCAAGCTGCAATGGACAGGAGCGACTAATTTTGGCAATACCACGGGAATCAGGATTGCGCTCGACGGCGACCTGATTTTGGCCACGAATGGCGATACTCGCGTTCGGGCGTATGACCGGAACGGGAAGTTGCTGTATGCCACGGAAGACGATCTGCTGGAGCCGTTCGATTTAAGTTTGTCGGCGGACGGAAAAACGTTTACGGTGGCGGGGGCGGAAGGCACGATTGCCTTGCATGACAGTGCCAGCGGCAAATTGCTGAAGAAGTCGGGAAATAGCGGGAATCCGATTTTTGCGTTGGTGATGGCTCCCGTGGGAACGAAAGTAATCGGCATGGAGCTGGATGATTTTCGGATGCAGCCGGCGGGCGTCGCTTATTGGAATGCAGATGGTGGAGAGCTGAAGAATTTGGCGGTGGATGCAAAGACGCTACTCGGGTTCGGGAAGGGTGAAAAGAGTTTGTTGTTGGTGAGGCAGGACGGGCCGGGGAAGATTAGCGTGGAGAGCGTGGAGTAAGGTTTTCTTTGCCAAACGCGGCTTTTGAAGATGGCCATCTGAAGGTGACCGCTACGAAGAAAGAGCCGCGAGAGAAAGAGCCGGGCTGTGAAGCCCGGCTCTACATTAGGAAAGAACTCCACGTGCTGGCGGCACGTGGACACCCGCAGACAAAAGCAACAGCAAGAACAAACAGGTGTGAGGTTAGTGGGGGAGTTGTGGTTGGCCGGCGTTTTTCCAGGCGGTTAGCCAGTAGGAGCCTACGTCGGTGGCGGCGTCGGAAATCTGGCGGATGAGGACGGCGCCGGCTTGATTGTAGAAGTGGTCGTAGTATTCGTCGGTGTAGGCGTTGAGGCCGCGGTGAGCTTCGCGATCAGCGTAGAGAACTGTTTCGAGCCAACTGTGCGAGCTGAGGCAGGCTTCGAAAGCGTGGTCGGTGGGATCAGCGATGAAAACGGCGTCATTGGGGCGCATGAAGAAAAACGAGGAGTAACGATCCACCAGCGAAGTGCCGAAACGTTCGTTGATGCCAAGCTGCGCGCTGAGATGTCCGTCCAGGTTGTCGGTAGTGTTGAAGGGGTCGTGAGCGGCGGCAACGTAACTGGCCAGAATGGCGGCATAAAGTTTGGCGTCGGCCCATTTTCCATTTTGCATGGCGTCGGTGAGTTTTGCGCTGTAGACGCCGATCTGCCAGGGAAGCAGGCCATTGGATTCGAGTTTGGACTTGCCGAATTTGGAGACGGCGGCTTTGTAGCTGCGAGGAAGCAGTTCGAACGGAAAGCGGCCGTACTTGTCGAGATAGATAAATTGATTTTTGTGTTCAGCGGGAGTTTTTTCGACGGTGATGAAGGGGTCGTTTACATGCTGAAGAAGAATGGAACGGTTGGCGTCGAAGAAGGCGCGAAGATCGGGGGGCAAAGTGTCAATGGCGCGGTTGACGATGAGTTTGTTGGCGTTGTTGCCCCACGCGGAAGTGGAAACTGGTGATAGCAAAAATACAACAGCGATGCAGACGAGGATGAGAGTTTGCAATCGTCGAAACATTCCGAGCGAGCCTCGTTTAGTTTGTAGCTTGCAATCTTAGCGTACTGCGCTTGCGGCTGTAGGAGAAGTAAATCACAAGTCCGATAGCCAACCATACAAAGAAACGAATCCAGTTCATGATGGGCAGTCCGGCCATGAGTAATACGCACGTGAGGATGGTGAGGACCGGTGCGATTGGGCCGCCTGGCGCGCGGAAGGCGCGATGACGAGCCGGTTCGCGATAGCGCAGGATGAGCACGCCTGCAGCGACGAGAGCGAAGGCGAAGAGCGTGCCGATGTTTGCAAGGTCGCCCAGCGTACCTATATCGAGCAGGCCTGCCGGGATGCCCACAACTAGTCCGGCAACCCAGGTGGAGAAATCCGGGGTGAGATAGCGGCGATGCACGTGGCTGAAGATTTTCGGGAACAGGCCGTCGCGGGACATGGCGAACCAGACGCGGGCTTGGCCAATCTGGAAAACCAGCAGGGAAGAGATCATGCCCATCAGTGCGCCGATCAATACGACGAGGCGCAATCCGGAGATGTGGAGTTTTCTGAGCGTGTTGACGACGGGAGCGGCGTCATCGAGCAGAGTATCCCAGCGAACGAGGCCGGTGAGGACGACCACGACGCCGATATAGAGAATGGTGCAAATGACGAGCGTGGCGATGATGCCGCGAGGAAGGTCGCGCTGCGGATTCGTACATTCTTCGGCGGCGGTGGAGACGGAGTCGAAACCGATGTAGGTAAAGAAAACGATGGAGCCGCCGGTAAGCACTCCGGGCCAGCCATTGGGCGAGAAAGGATGCCAATTGGAACTGTGAATGAAGCGCGATGCAAACGTGATGAAAGCCAGGATGGCGATGATTTTGATCAACACCATGATGTTGTTGGTTTCGGCGGACTCGCGGATGCCGCGAACGAGAATCACCGTGAGCAGCATGACGATGATGAAGGCGGGCCAGTTGAAGCCGAAGTGCCAGCCGGGGCCGTAGATCATATTGCCGGCGAGGTCGGGAAGGCCGCTGGGGAGGTAGGCGGGAGAAATCCATTTGGGGTCGGGATGGACGCCGAACCAATCGAGAAGGTCAACCAGGTGCGCGGAAAAGCCCACGCTGACGGCCATGTTGCTGACGGCGTATTCGAGAATGAGGTCCCAGCCGATGATCCAGGCGATGAGTTCGCCCATGGTGGCGTAGGTGTAAGTGTAGGCGCTGCCGGCGATGGGAATCATGGCGGCGAGTTCGGCGTAGCAGACAGAAGCGAAGCCGCAGGCGATAGCGACCAGGACGAAAGAGAGCGCGATGGCCGGGCCTGCGCCGGGCCGTCCGAAGGACGCGGAATGGTGAACCAGATATTGCAGCAGTGGCGCGTTGAGGATGGAAGAGGTTTGAAATTTCTGGCCGGCGATGGCGGTGCCTACGATCGTGAAAATGCCGGATCCGATGACGGCGCCAATGCCCAGAGAGGTGAGGCTGAGCCAGCCCAAAGATTTTTTCAGGCGGAATTCGGCGCCTTCGCAATCGGAGATGAGTTGGTCAATGTTCTTGCGGCGGAAGAGGGGTGATGCCACCCGGGCGCTCCGATCGAATCCGGCGCGATGAGATGGGGCCGGAAACGCGTGTGGGGATTAGGTGCGAGAAGAATGTACCGCGAGAGGCGCAGGCGGTGCAACCGAGGCGGGAAATAGGTAGCCGGTCAGTTTTCGAGAATCTGACTAATCGAGAACTAGTAAACTAGGGACTTTCATTTTGGAGATAGAATCAAAGAACAATGAGAGCGTTTCCTGTGTTGATTGTCTTCGTGGCGTTTCTGACTCTGGAACGCGTTACTGTCTTCGACGTGGCCCAACGAAAGCCGGTGTTTGCGACTGATATCTCTGACTTGAGAGAACCTTATACGGGCGCGTCGTCTGGGGTCACGCTTTCCCCCGACGGCTCTAGCTTGGCGATCAATTCGGCGGGTATGGTTCGGCTGTTCGCTCTGCAAGGTCAACAGACCTCGAAGTAGTGCCTGATAGACGAGCCGGCTGGAATCTGACCCGGTACCGGTAAAAAGCGCCACAAAGTACCAGAGTAAAGGAACTGCCTAGAGCTGCTGGAGTTGGGCGTAGCGTTCTACGAATTTCTTTGTGCCGCGGCCGGGGAAGGTGACGGAGAGGCGGCGGTCGTCGTCGTCGCCTTCGACGCCGATGATGGTGCCAACGCCGTATTGCGGGTGGCGAACTTTCTGGCCAAGCAGGGGATTGGCGTCGGCGCCGCGACGAATCGCGGGGCGGCCGAAGGCGGGCGTGGGGCTGGGTCGCTGTGGCTGGCGTGCGGCAGGAACCGGGCCGCGGCGGACGCGACGCAGAAATTCGTCGGCGGGGTACGAGTATTCGGGATCGGGTTCGTAGCGGCGGGTCTGGCCGATTTCCGCCATGGAGCCGCGAACGGTGTCTACCAGTTCGCTGGGAATTTCTGTGAGAAAGCGTGATGGCTCGGACGCGCGGAGTTGCTGCTCGTTGCCGAAGACGCGGCGGTAGACGGCACGGGTGAGAGTAAGTGTTTTGCGGGCGCGGGTCATGCCTACGTAAACGAGGCGGCGTTCTTCCTCGACCGCCTTGCTGTCGCCATCTTTGATGGAGCGGCTATGCGGGCAGATGCCTTCTTCCATTCCGGTAAGAAACACGTGATCGAATTCGAGGCCCTTGGTGCTGTGAAGAGTGATGAGCGTGACGCCGGGCTTGCCTTCGAACGAGTCGGCGTCGCTGACGAGAGCGGCGGCGTCGAGAAAATCGGTGAAGGATTCGCCGGCATCGGTGCTTTCGGCGACGGCGCGGGCGAGTTCCTCAAGATTTTCGATGCGGGCGACGTCTTCAGGCGAGTTGCGGTCCTTGAGCATAGCCAGGTAGCCGCTTTCGTCGAGCACGAAGCGGATGAAGTCGGCGGGTTCTTTTTCAGAGAGTGCGGCTTGAATACGCGCAATCAGATCCATGAAAGCGCGCAGCGGAGCGACGGCGCGTCCGGCGGCGGTTGCGGTGACAAAATCTTCCATTGCGTTCCAGAAGGACGCGCCGTTTTTGCCGGCGGTGTCGCGCAGGGCTTCGACCGTGGTTTTGCCGATGCCGCGCGGCGGAACATTTAGTGCGCGGAGGAAGGCGATGTCGTCGTCGGGATGCATGGCCAGGCGAACGTAGGCGAGAGCGTCCTGAACTTCGGCACGTTTGTAAAAACTGAAGCCGCCAACGAGTTTGTAGCGAACGCCACGGCGGCGGAAAGTTTCTTCGAACGCGCGGGACTGGAAATTGGTGCGATATTCGACGGCGCAGGTTTGGTCGGAATCGTCGTCGAGCAGCTTTTGCAATTCTTCGGCGACGAATTCGGCTTCGGATTGGGCGTCGCGCGCTTCGAAATAGCGGAGATTGGTTCCCGCGGGCTGTTCGGCGCGAAGAGTTTTGCCAAGGCGGTCGGGATTATTTTTTACGACGGCGCCGGCGGCATCCAGGATGCTTTGTGTGGAACGGTAATTGCGTTCCAGGCGAATGACTTTAGCTTCGGGAAAATCGCGCGAGAAGCTGAGCAGAATGGAAACATCGGCGCCGCGCCAGCGATAGATGGACTGGTCTTCATCGCCGACCACGCAGATATTGTGGTGAGGGCCGACGAGCAGGCGCAGCAGGTCGTATTGCACGCGGTTGGTGTCCTGATATTCGTCCACGTGGATATATTGAAAGCGACGCTGCCATTTTTCGCGGACCGCAACGGAATCGTGCAGAAGCCTGGCGGAGCGGAGGAGCAGGTCGTCGAAATCGACGGCTTTGCTTTGCGCAAGAATCTTTTCGTATTGCGCATAGATGTCGGCGGTGTGGTGAGCATCGGGAGTGAAGGCTTCGCTACGCATGGTTTCAGGAGATTTGGCGCGGTTCTTGGCAAAGCTGATCTGGCTCAGGACGGCGCGTGGTTGCAGCTCGTCGGCAGCAAGATTCAGTGTAGCGATCGCGAGTTTGATGGCGGCGAGCTGATCGGAATCGTCGAAGATGGAAAAATTTGACGGGAGGCCGGCGGAGGCGGCTTCGCGGCGTAGCAAACGTGCGCACAACGAATGAAATGTTGAGAGCCACGGGCGTTCCGGCGGGACTCCCGCGCGCAGCAGGAGATCGGAGACGCGATTCTGCATTTCCTCGGCGGCTTTGTTGGTGAAGGTAACCGCCAGAATGGATTCGGCGGGAACGCCGCGCAGAATCAGGTTGGCCATGCGGAAAGTGATGGCGCGAGTCTTGCCGGTGCCAGCTCCGGCGAGGATGAGCAGCGGGCCTTCGGTGGTTTCTGCGGCGAGACGCTGCTCAGGATTCAGGGAGTCAAGAAAGTTTTGCATGTAGTGTGAGCGAGAAAAAATCGTGACCTGACAATGTTAGCCGAGGGTGAGAGGGCGCGCAAATTTCGTCAAAAAAACGGGGAATAGTGATTAGTGACTAGGGACTCGAAAATTCTTGTGGCAAGTGGCAATCGATGTTGTTGCAAGAGAGCAGTTAGCGTGATGAAGGGTGGCTCAGGTCGATGTCGAAATACATGAGATTGCGATCTTTTTCCAGTGCGGTGAGGTCGGGGATGTAGAGGTGGGCGTTGCTCAGAAGGTCGAATTGATTTTGCAGATCGAAATAGAGAAGGCCCTCGATGGCAGAGTGCGGAGCGACGACGCTGGAGTGTAAGCCGGCGTCTTCGGCAAGTTTTTTGTATTCCTCCCAGTGCTTGTCGCGTCCGCCCTGGGAAGTAGGGATGGGAAGAGGGAGGCGCGACTTGTTACTTTTTATTCTAGGATGCAGGACGGCGTCGGCGAGAAGTTCGGAAGAGAGCGGCGGAAGGTCCTGGCGATTGTTGTCGTCGAAAGTAAGATTCAGTCGGATTCGGTTAAGACCGATCCTGATGCTGTCGTCGGAATCGTTTCGGAACGTGACTTTTATCGCAAGCACGCCGGCGGTGTAGGGCGACTTTTTCGGAAAGGTTGATTTGTAACGTTCGGCGGAAAGCCATGGATCGGCGGCGACGGTCAGGCCATCGTGGGAGTCCAACGAAGATGTGGTAATTTTTTTTGCTGGCGATTGCTGTTGAAAATTTGCCGAGGAGAGCGCCGGAATTGCGATTAGCGCGAGTAGGGCGAGAAATGCGATCGGCTTACGGCGCGGCATCGTTATCCAGCTATAATAAACTTTCTGCATCTTGACGCCTTCGATTCCCTGGGATTGTGCGGGGTTGCCCTGCGCCCAGCGGGTCAGACCGGAGCCTTGCTGAGTGTATCTCGTTTATAGCCTGCTGATGGGACTCGCCGCGGTTTTGTTGACGCCGTATTGGTTGATCCAGGGCATTCGACACGGTAAATATCTTTCCAATTTAAAGGAGCGGCTGGGGCTGGCGTTTCCTGCGCTGCAGAAATTGCCTGCGGAGCGGCCAGGGACGATCTGGCTGCATGCGGTGTCGGTCGGCGAAGTCCTGGCTGGTCTGACACTGGCTAAACGGCTGAAAGAGGAATTTCCGGAGCGTTCGCTGGTGGTGTCTACGACAACCATCACGGGACAAGCGCTGGCGAAAGAGCGGATGCCGTTTGCGGATGCGGTGATGTACTTTCCCTTGGATTGGGCGTTCTGTGCGCGACGGGCACTGGCGACGGTGCGTCCGGCTCTGGTGGTTGTGCTGGAGACAGAAATCTGGCCGAATTTTCTGCGCGAGGCATCGCAAAAGAACGTACCCATCGTTTTTATAAGCGGGAGGATTTCTGACCGGTCGTTTGCCCGGTCGCACACCTGGCTGAGTCTGGCGGGATTTTACTTGCGGCCGTTCTTGAAAGACGCGCTGGGACGAGCCAGCGGCTTTTGGATGCAGAGCAAGAGTGACGCTGAGCGGGTGATCGCTTTGGGAGCGCCCGCGGAAAAGGTAAAAATTGGCGGAAACCTGAAATACGATTTGGAATTGCCGAAGAACACTCCGCTGGCGAAGTGGCTGGAAACGGAGTTGGTGCGATCGGGTCGTCGGCCGCTGATCGTGGCTGGAAGCGTTGTGGCGACCGAGGAGCCGCTGGCGTTGATTGCGTTTGGAGTAGCGCAGGGTGAGTACCGCAAGGCGCTGATGGTGCTGGCGCCACGCAAGCCGGAGCGGTTCGAAGCGGCGGCGGCTTTCATCACGGAGTCGCAGCGAAAATATGTGCGGCGATCGAGTTTGCAAGCGGCAGCGCCGGGCGGGCAGGCACTCGCCGGCAACGAAACACAGATCCCGGATGATGTGACGGTACTGTTGCTCGACAGTATTGGCGAACTGGCGTCGTTGTATCGCTTGGCCGATGGCGTGTTCGTCGGTGGATCGCTGGTTGAATCGGGCGGACACAACATTCTGGAGCCGGCAGCGTTCGGAAAAGTGGCGGTGTTTGGCGAGTCCATGGAGAACTTCGCGGAGATTGCGCACCGGTTTGTGACCGCGGGCGCGGCGTTGCAGGTGGCAAGTCCCGAGGACGCGGGAGTTTCGTGGATTGAGTTGTTGCGCAGTCCAGAGCGTGACAAGAAAATGGGCGAAACGGCACGCCGTCTGGTGGACGAGAGCCGCGGCGCGACGGAGCGTGCAGTGGAGGCGATTCGGACGTATATTGCAGGTGCCGCGAAGTCCAACTAAATGACCATGCCGCTGCCATACAGATTGTTTCTTTGGCCGTTGTCACTGGTGTATGGCGCGGCGGCGCGCCTGCACGCGTGGCTGTACGCGCAGGGAATTTATACGACGAAACGTCTGAACACGCCGGTGATCAGCGTGGGGAACCTGACCGTTGGCGGCACGGGTAAAACGCCGATGGTTCTGTGGCTGGCGGAAAGATTTCTGGCGGAAGGAAAGCATGTTGGAATTCTGAGCCGCGGCTATCGTGGCACCGGTGGAAGCAGCGACGAAGTGGAAATGATGAAAGAGCGGCTCGGCGAGCGAGCGGTTTTTGGGGTGGGAGCAGATCGTTACGTCGAAGGGCGGCGGATCGAGGCGGAGCAGCCAGTTAACGTTTTCTTGCTGGATGACGGATTTCAACATTTGGAGCTGGCGCGCGACGTGGACATCGTGCTGGTGGACTCGACAACTTTTGATTCGACAAAAGAGATGTTGCCGGCGGGGGACATGCGGGAGCCGCTTTCCGCGCTGCGGCGCGCCAGCGCGGTGGTAGTAACGCGAACATCGAGCGACGGCTCGGATTCCACGGCTGGCCAGGCAATACATGAGGACGCGGCAGGAGTGCCGACCTTCCGTACGGAAACCAAGCTCCTTGGCTATAGATGTGCGAGCAAAGGCCAGCAGGCAGACCCGGCGGGGGATGAATTGCCGCCACAGCCGGTATTTGCGTTCTGCGGAATCGGTAATCCATCGGCATTTTTGAGCGATTTAAGGAGATGGGGCATAGCAATTGCCGGTAAGCACGTGTTTAGGGACCATCATTCCTATTCTGCGCACGACGCGAAAATACTTGAGGCCGACGCGAGGCGAGCCGGAGCCAAAGCTCTCCTGACGACCGAGAAAGACATTCAGAATCTTAAGAAGGTGAATTTCTCAGAGCTGCCACTCTATTGTTGCCGGATTGCGCTGGAACTTCGCGACGACAAGGAATTTTGGCTGCTGCTCAAGAATAAGATTGCCTCGCGCAAGGGGGCGGCGGCGTGAAGCTGCTGATTCGGGCGACCAATTGGGTGGGCGATGCAATCATGGCGTTACCAGCGCTGCGTGCGGTTCGAACGCGATTTCCAGAAGCGGAGATTGCGATTTTGGCGTTGCCGTATGTTGCGGACATTTATCGCGGGCAAGGAATCGCGGACGAATTGATCCGATATGACCGGAAGGGCGAACATGCTGGTTTTCGAGGGCGAGAAAGACTGATTACGGAGCTGCGAGCCAGGAAGTTCAGCACAGCCTTGCTGCTGCAGAACGCGTTCGATGCGGCGTGGATTGCGTGGCGCGCGGGGATTCCGGAAAGAATTGGCTACAATCGCGATGCGCGCGGATTGTTGCTGACGAAGGCAATTCGAACGCCGCGAGCGGGTGAAATACCCACGCATGAGAAGCTTTATTATTTGGAGCTGGTGAGGCGCGCCGGGTGGATTGATGCGATTCCCGATGTTGCGGAAATTTCGTTTTTGGTGACCGAAGAACAGTCACGCGGCGCAGAAGAGAAATTGCAGAGCTTTGGTTCGCGGCGTGGCGCGGTCCGCATTGCAGTAGGGGCGGGAGCGGCTTACGGTTCGGCGAAATGCTGGCCACCCGGACGATTTGCAGCGGCCATCAATCAATTGCTGAAAACGCGGCCGGCAGAAGTAATCTTGTTTGGCACTTCGGGCGAAGTTGCGGTCGCTGCGGCGATTCAGGCGCGATTGGAACAAGCGGCGCTGGACTTAACTGGAAAAACGGAAATTGCCGAATTGCCGGCGCTGCTCTCGCGATGCGCGGCGTTCGTGGGAAATGATTCGGGGGCGATGCACGTTGCAGCGGCGGTGGGATTGCCGGTGGTTGCGGTGTTTGGTCCGACAGATCCGCATGGAACCGCGCCCGTAACCCCGCGATGTTCGATTGTTCAAGAGAAGCCATACTGCAGCCCGTGTTTTTTGCGGAGATGCCCAACGGATCATCGGTGCATGACGGCGATTGCTCCGGAAAGAGTGAGCGCGGGAGTGTTGAGTGCACTGGCGGAGGTGGCCGCTGGCTAATGAAGCTGCTCGTCCCGCAGTATTTCTGGATCGCGACGGAACAGTCAGCGAAGAGGTGGGCTATTTGAATCACCTGAGCAGGTTCCGGCTGCTGCCTGGAATCGCTGCAGCGATACGCAGATTGAACGAAGTGGCGCTACCGGTGATCGTTGTCACGAATCAGTCGGGAGTAGCGCGAGGATATTTTCCGGAACAACTGGTGCGCGACGTTCACGAGCGCATGAAAGCAGAGTTACTGGAGGCCGGAGCAAGGCTGGATGGCGTGTACTATTGCCCCCATGTTTCTTCGGACGTATGTGAGTGCCGCAAGCCGAAAACCGGGATGCTGCAACAGGCGGCGCGGGAGCTGGGATTGGATTTGAAGAAATCGTTCGTCGTGGGAGACCGGCAGAGTGATGTGGAGCTTGCGCACTACGCTGGCGCGCGCAGCGTGTTGGTGAGAACAGGCTTCGGAGAAGGCGAGCTTGCCTGGCACGCGAAACATTGGACGCATCAACCGGCGTTCGTGGCTGCTGATTTGCCGGAGGCTGTCGAATGGATTTTGCAGGAAGTGCGGAGATGAGCGCCGGTCAGAAAAACGGCAGCGAGGTTTCGATGGATCTGGCGGCGTTGGGTGATATTGTGGAGCGCTTCGCCGGGAAAAAGATTGTTTTGTTTGGCGATTTCGTCGCGGACGAGTTCCAATTCGGCGAGATCTCACG
The DNA here is from genome assembly GCA_963732135.1 of uncultured Acidobacteriota bacterium. Taxonomy (GTDB): domain Bacteria; phylum Acidobacteriota; class Terriglobia; order Acidiferrales; family UBA7541; genus Acidiferrum. The sequence continues at coordinate 1,804,671 of CAVSYC010000001.1, read as the reverse complement.
GGTTTCCCGGGAAGCGCCAGTGCTGATTTTGCGCCATCGTGCGACAACGGTTGCTCCTGGTGGCGGAGCGAATGCTGCGAATAATCTTGCCGCGCTTGGGGCGAAGGTTTGTCCCATTACTGCTGTCGGTGAAGACGCGGCAGGGAATGCCCTGACAGACTATTTTAACAAGATTGGCGTGGATACGAGTGGCATCGTACGCGCGAAGGATTGGACCACGCCGACAAAGACGCGATTCCTGGCCGGATGGACGCATACCGTGGCGCAGCAGGTGTTACGCGTCGACCGCGAGCCTTCGGCGCCGCCACCGGAAAAGATTCTCGCGAGGGTCGCTGCAAAATTCAAAACCAAGCTGCGGTCCGCGGATGGAATAGCCATCTCAGACTACGGATTCGGCGTGGCATCGCCGTTGGCCGTAAAGCACGCTATACGGTCGCGGAGTTCGGCGCGAGTGACCACGCTTGATGCGCGTTACCGGTTGGATGCTTATGCAAATTGCGGGATTATGGCGGCGACACCGAACGAAGCGGAACTGGAAGCGTTACATCACAGCAGCATCGGACGCGACTTGCAGGAGTTGGAAAAATGCGGCAAGTCGACGCTCAAGAAAATGGGCCTGCAATCGCTGCTGGTGACGCGCGGAAAAGACGGCATGGCGCTGTTCGAACGCGCGGGAAAAAAGCTGACGCAAATTTCGGTGCATGGGAGCGATCAGGCGGTGGATGTGACGGGCGCCGGAGACACCGTCCTGGCTGCATACACGCTGGCGCTTGCGTCGGGTGCTTCGGCATTGGAGGCGGCGCAAATCGCGAACATCGCAGGTGGGCTCGTGGTGATGAAACGCGGCACCTCGGTTGTTACCAACGCTGAATTGCTCGACGCGATTCGCGCGGAAGTTTCCGGCGGCGCGAGCTGACGAAATGCGAGCAGCCGAGGCAAAAATTATTTCACGAGTTGAAGCTTCGCGAATTGCCGACCGGCTTCGCGAGCAGGGGAAGCACATTGTGTTTGCCAACGGATGCTTCGACATATTGCACGTGGGGCACGTGCGATATCTGGCTGGCGCACAGGTCGAAGGGGATGTGCTGATCGTCGGAGTTAACGGCGATTCCGGAGTGAAGGGACTGAAGGGGCCGGGACGTCCTGTTTTGGATGAACGGGCGCGAGCTTTGTTGGTGGCGTCGCTGCGCATCGTGGATTACGTGGTAATTTTTCCCGAGGCGAACGTCGAAATGCTGCTCGCGGAATTGCGCCCGCATATACACGCGAAGGGGACCGACTATTCCGCGGAGACGGTTCCGGAAAAGGCAACCGCGGATCGGTTGGGAATCCGCGTTGCGATCGTGGGCGATCCGAAGGAACATTCCACGCGCGAATTGTTGCGGTCGGCGCGCAAGGCTCGGCATGACTGAGCCGAGATTTCTGGTGGTGCGTCTCGGTTCCCTCGGCGATATTGTGCACGCGTTTCCCGCGGTCAGCGGGCTGCGAACATCCTTTCCGAACGCCGAGATTATCTGGATGACACACTCGAAGTGGGAATTTTTGGTGAAGACCAGCGGGTTGGCAACGGCAGTCTGGACGGTGGACACGAGAAATTGGTCGGATGTGCGAAGCATCCTCACGCGTGTCCGCAAGCATCGATTCGAAGCAGCGATCGACTACCAGGGTTTGTGGAAGTCGGCGGCAATTCCGTTTCTGGCACGAATTCCTCAGAGAATTGGATTTTCTTCGGAAACGATTCGTGAAGCGGGCGTCCCGATTCTCTACACAGACCGTGTGAGAGTTTCGACGCAGAGACACATAGCGGATCAGAATGCGGAACTGTCGGCACGTGCCGGGGCACGGGTCGCGACGGCAGATGTAAAGCTGCAGGTTCCAGAAGACGATGAGAAAGTTGTGCGGGCGCGAATTGCGCAAGACGGTACTGAAGAATATATCGTGTTGAGTCCGGGAGGCGGCTGGGGTTCAAAGTGTTGGCCGGCCGAACGATATGGAATACTGGCGGACAAACTTTTCCATCAATTCGGATTGCGCAGCGTGATTAACGTCGGACCGGGTGAGGAACATTTGGCCGCGAAAGTTATGCTGGCTGCGGGAAATTCGCAGCTGATACAGTTCACGGGGAGCCTTGGGCAACTGATGGCGCTGCTGAAAAATGCCAGCGCGGTCGTTGCTGGCGACACTGGTCCCTTGCACTTGGCGGATGCGTTGGGCACTCGAGTGATTGCAATTTTCGGTCCGACAGACCCGGCCCGCAACGGGCCCTACCGGCGATCGGGAGTTGTTTTGCGGTGGGAGGGCGCGACGACAACTTATAAACGCGAAACAGAGCCGGACGAATCACTGTCGCACATCAGCGTTGATGAAGTGATGAACGCCATACGCGGGCTGCGTGAAGCGGCATGAGCAATGCGGCGGCCGTGTTTGCGCGATGGCGAGTGCGCCTGGGATACATTTTAGCGGTGTTCGTGCTTTGTTTTGCGCGACCGAGGCCCGAATCTGTGGCAATCGGCGGCGCGATTGGATTGGCTGGATTATGGTTACGCGCGTATGCGGCCGGCTTTTTGCACAAACAAGAAAAATTAACGGTTACCGGCCCTTATGCGTATACGCGGAACCCGCTTTATCTAGGGAGCGCGATATTGGCGCTAGGCGCCGGTGTCGCGACGCGGTCATGGATTTCCGGCGCGATACTGCTCCTGTATTTTGCGGTGGTTTATAGCGTGGTGATGCGGCGGGAAGAGGGTGAATTGCTGCGTCAACACAGCGCGGCGTTCCAGGCGTACGCCGCGGCCGTGCCGCTATTTTTACCGCGCATTACTTCGGCGAATATGCTGGGCGCGCAGGCCGGAGAGTTTTCGTTCGCCCAGTACAAGAAGAATCATGAATATCAGGCGGCGCTCGGTTATTTATTGTTGTTGATTGCTCTTTTGATCCTATGGCGCCTGCGGTTTCCCTGAATTTATCTGAGCTGCGATTTGCGAGCACGCCACGAGATACGAAACTTCCAGATTTTGTCCATCTGTAAGAATGTGAATCGCGCCGTTCGTGTCTGTGCGCAGCATGGGAACGCCAGCCGCTTGCAGTCCTTCGATGAGTTGCGGGCTGGGATGCCCGTATGGATTTTCTTCGCCCGACGAAATAACCGCGAGGCGTGGCTGGACGGCGGCAAGAAAATCCGGACTCCAGTCCATGCAGCGATCGAGCGCAGATCGATTCGAAATTGCGCGGCACGAGGCTGGTGAGAAACGTCGCGCGTAACGTCACGCCAGCCGCGCATTCCTCGCGCAAACGGTTCGATCGTGGTTTCGAGCCATGGAGCAGCAAGGCCCGCGATACAAAACATGGACAGGAACGAAAGCGGAAAGCTGGAATCGACGAGAAGTCCAGGTGACGCGACAAGGAGGACGAGGGCGGCGATGGCCACGGAGTTCAGCAATTCTACGCGCCGAAAAAAAAGAAGCGCCACCACGACCACGAGCGTCATCAACGCGGCACGCAGGACCGGCGGACGCTGCTCCACCACGCCGACGTATGCCAGCACGCATGCGAGGACGGCGAGTGAAGTCCACATGCGAGAAAGTTTTAATTTGCGAGCTGCCCAAAACAGAGATGCCGCGAACGCGCCAACGTGCAAACCGGCTACAACCAGAACGTGAAAGACGTCAGTCTTTTTAAAGTTTACGGACTCCGAACGATCCAAGAAGCTGCGATCGCCCAAGAGCATCGCGCGAAGAACGGCCGCTTCTTCGGGCGCGTTGGCAAGCAGGACAGAGAGAGTTTCGCGGAGCTTGCGGCGAACAGCGGCAAGCGTGGTGCGCGATGAATGTTCGGCGGGAGCGATTCGTTCCAACAACTCTGGTGAGCGCTGCGTTGCGGTCAGTTCGATTCCTTGCGAACGAAGATACGCGCGGCGGTCGAAGGCGCCTTCGTCGCGAAAGAGTTGTGGAAGGCGCGCCTGCGCGACAAGAGCGACTTGATCACCTGCGTGGACGCCCGGTAAGGCCGCATCGTCTGCGTGCTGAGTGTAGCTTGCGCGGAAGCCGCCCTATACGGAAATGGGCACGTCTCGATAATCAGCGCTGGTCAATTCGATTTCGTAGGAGATGCCCCACGACAGACTCGCGGGTTCGTCGCGAAGTACTCCGTGCCAGCGAAGCGGCGTTTGCAAGCTGAGTTCGCCGGACTGCATGACATTCAATACGTAGTTCTTAGGTTTAGGTTCTTGCGCGCTCGATGAGGCAAAGAAACCGAGAACGAGCCAAGCCGCAAGTGAGAAAATCGTTGCTCAGCGCAAGTATTGGCGAGATAGAAGAAACATCGCAACGGCGATCAGCAAAAGCGCCACGCCCGCTTCGCCGAATAGAAATCCCCGTGATGATACACGGTTCGCGACTACCGACCAGAGACCAATCGCGACGCCACAAGCAAAGGCAGTCGCGATGGCAACGACCGGAAGCTTCATTCCATCCGCCGTAACCGAACAAGAGCTTCGATGTGGTAGGTCTGCGGGAAAAGGTCAAAGAAATCCATCGATGTAATTTCGTAGCGGTGCTTGGGCGGAGTGGAGTCCGCGGGTTTACGCGATGTTTGCATCAGAATCGCCAGATCGCGCGCAAGTGTCGACGGATCGCACGATAAGTACGCGATTTCTTTGGGACCGAGACCGGCGAGTTTTTGCGCGGAAGTTTGTCCAAGCCCGGCGCGCGGCGGATCAAGTACCACAAAATCCGGCGATTCCGTCGCTGTCTTCAAGAATTCTTCGGTTTGCACATGCTGCGATACGATCGACATGTCAGCGGTATCGGCGTTCTCGCGTAAATTTCGTGTTGCGGAAAGATTAGCGTCCACGCTGACCACTCGCTGAAATGCTTTGGTCAATGGCAGAGTAAAAAAACCTACTCCGGCGTAGAGGTCCGTTGCAAGGTCGCCCTTGGCGCCCGCGATCACGGTTCGAAGCAGGTCTTCGACCAAAAAGCGATTCACCTGGAAAAACGAAAGATGACTCACGCGGAATTGGTACCCAGCCGCATCTTGAATCAGGTAGCCCGGACCGGAGAGTTCGAAACGATTCTTTTTTTGATCCAAAAGCAGCAGGCTATGCAGAGAAGGAACAGTATCGTGAAACAGTTTGGTCAGGTCCGGAACCGGGTTTGTGAATTCCTTAAATGCAACATTGAGTGCAATCTTCGAATCGGACGAGTCAACGAATGCTTCGATTTCTAAAACCTCGGCGGGCAGGGAACCGCTTCGCGTGATTTCCTGCAAGCGAGCGAAAGTGTCGGCCAACACTGGCGACAACACATCGCAATGATCAATGGGGACGATAGCGTTGCTTTCCGGCAAATAATATCCGAGGGCGCGCGGATTGGCGTTCCTCACGGCCCACTGCGCGCGATTGCGATAGTGCAGCGGTTCCGCGGTATGCGTTTTAATATCACCCCTCCAGTTCACACCGCCCATGCGGGAAAGTGTTTCGCGCAGGATCTCGACCTTGAACTTTACTTGCGCGTCGTACGACGCGTGCTGGTAGTGGCAGCCGCCACAGGTTCCAAAGTGCGGGCACACGGGCTTTACGCGCGCGGGATCCGCTTTCAAAATTTCCAGCGGCTTGGCCCACACCAGCTTTTTCTTGCGCGAGGTGACTTCAGCGCGAATTTCTTCCGCCGGCAAAACATAAGGCGTGAAAACAGTATTTCCGTCGGCGTGTCCCAACCCATCACCGCCATACACCAGCTTCTCAATCAATAACTGTAATTCTTCTGACATAGTTGTTCCTTATTCTCCATGATTCAAGCAAAAACACAACGCTTAGTCTTGCGCTGGGCCAGCTCAACGAAGTTGCAGCACTGCGATAGAGCGTTACGAAAGGTAGAAAAGACTCAAACGCGGAACGCGAAATTCCTCAAGCAGTCTTTTTTGCAGAAACTGTTTTTCCACCAGCGCTAGCTGCCCGGCCTTCATCTTGCGCCGGTATGCCGAAAGCGCTCCGTCCATCTCGCGGCGTAATCGCAACAGCAATTCTTCGTCGGCATGCAGCAACATTCCCGCATGAATTCTTTCGTCGAGCAAAGTCAGCCGGCGCTCAAGATCCTCGATGTCCAGCGGCCCCGGCGAATCGGCCAGCACTATGCACGACTGCAGCGCTCGCAATGCCTCTTCCCATAGTGTCACGAGTTCAGCCTTTTCCGCGTGCGTATTGGCCGCAACTCGCAACAATTCCGAATTTCGTTCGAAATATTGGCGCAATTCGTCACGTTCAAACGGTGACGGTTTGCTTGCAGAGTTTGCCGGCGCGCGTCCGGCGGCGGCTTCGTTCGCCTCTTCAGCGGCATCGAGCACGGCGTCGGTGCAGTATGCGAGGCTCTTCAGCGGCTTGCCCGCTCCGCGCCGCGAACGGCCATAGCTTTCGAACGCGCTGTCAATTCCTCTGAACACGGCTTCCAGCGGCACCCCGGCTTTCTGCCACGTTTCCATGATGGCCCAATCGAGCGGCGAAACCAGCAGATGCGATCCGCGTTTCTTCCAGAAATATTCTTCAATTTCCGTGAAATAGTTGAAGTAATTCCACTCTTCCATCGCCTCTGCCTACCGGGCGGCTTTTGATTCGTGTTTTTTAGCGGCGTCGGAGAGCTGGTTTTTCTCCCAGATGATGCGCAAACCTTCCAGAGTCAAAAACTCGTCCGTGTGTTCAATGTGCTTTGAGCCTTTGGCCACCAGCTTTGCCTGCCCGCCGGTTGCGATGACTTTCGGTTTACCGCCCAATTCCGCCTTTATCCGCGCAAGCATGCCATCCACCATGTCCACCGCGCCGTAGTACAGGCCGGCTTGCATGTGCGTCACGGTATTTGTGCCGATAACTTTTCCAGGGTCTTTGATTTCCACGCGAGGAAGTTTTGCGGCGCGTGCGAAAAGCGCTTCCGAGGCGATGCCGAGTCCAGGCGCGATCACTCCGCCAAGATATTCACCCTTCACCGAGATTGCGTCGAAGGTGATCGCGGTGCCGAAATCAACCACGATGCACGGCCCTCCGTATTTGTGAAACGCCGCAACCCCGTTCACGATGCGGTCCGCGCCCACTTCGAGCGGATTGTCCACCAAAACCGCCATTCCTGTTTTCACTCCCGCTTCCACGAACATCGCTTTCTGACCAAAATAAATCTTCGCCAGTTCGGACAGCGTCCAGTTCATAGGCGGTACGACCGAGCTGATGATGATGCCAGTGACTTCTGTGGGATCGAGTTGCTTTAAAGTAAAAAGATTGCGCGTCAATACGCCATACTCGTCCACCGTCTGCATGCGCGCAGTCGTAAGCCGCCAGTTCGCGATCAACTCCTCGCCGCGGAACACTCCGAGGACAGTGTTGGTATTGCCTACATCAATCGTCAGCAGCATAAATTCATTCTCGTCTACCGGATTTCCGCCACGTCGCCCGCAAGCACCGTAACCACTTCGCCGTCTTCGCGCTGTACCTGCAACAGGCCTTCAGGCCGCAGCCCTGCGGTCACACCCACGTATGTCTCGTTCCCGTTCGTTACGCGAACTGTTTTGCCCAAAGCGTAGGACGAAATGTGCGTGAAGCGTTCCGTTACCGAGCTTGAGCCTTCACGCAAGAAACGATTGTAATCGGTCTCAAATTCGCGGAGCAACCGCGCCAGCAATTCCAGCCGTGATTGGTTCTTCCCGGTTTCCACGCTTAGAGAAGTCGCAACACGATTCAGCTCGCTCGGAAATGTTTCTTGATTAACATTAATGCCAATCCCGACGATCACGAAGCGAACTAAAGTTGGTTCGGCGTGCATCTCGGTCAGGATACCGCCCACTTTTTTGCCGTTCAGGATCAAGTCATTAGGCCACTTCACGTCCGGTTGCAAACCAGTCTGCGCCTGAATCGCAGCGTGCGCGGAAAGACCGGCCATCATCGTCAGCAAGGGCGCTTGTACTGGAGAAATCTTGGGGCGAAGCAGCAACGTTACGTAGATTCCCGCGGCTCGTTCGGAATGCCAATTGCGCCCGGCTCGCCCGCGTCCGGCAGTTTGCTCTTCCGCGAGAATGACCGCGCCTTCCGGTTCGCCCACGTATCCGAGTTCCATTGCCACGCGATTCGTCGAATCAGTCCGGAAAAAATGGTGAATCCGCTTCGCGAACATACTGCCCTTCAAACGTTGGCGCACCCTGTCCGGAGTAAGAATGTCCGGCACGCGTTCGAGAAAGTAGCCGGTGTTTGGTTTTCCTTTCACTCGAACGCCGACTTCGCGCAAACGCTCAACCCAGCGCCACACTGTCGAGCGCGAAACACCGATCTCTTTTGCGATGCGCGATCCGCTGATGGCGATCGTCGCGTTATCCGCAAATAATCTCAGAAGGGAAGTCAGCCGCCGGTCGGTGGTGCCAGGAAGAGACGTAGGAGCCATGGAAGCTGAGCGTAGCTTACTTGTCCTCGATGGAGTCCACAAGCAAACTGAGGTTCGCAGCCGGCGCGGAGTGCGTCAGCGTGCCGGACGAAAGAAAGTCGGCGCCGGTCTCGGCGTAAGCGCGAACATTTTCAAGCGTGATGCCGCCGGAAATTTCCACGACGCAATCCGGACGGATCTCGCGCGCCATGTCAACGGATCGTTTCGCTTCACCGGGTGTCATGTTATCCAGCAGGATGGCTTCGGCGCCGGCGGAGAGCGCCTCGCGCAGTTCGCGTTCGTCGCGAACTTCAATTTGAATCGGCAGCACGCTGTCAGACACGCGTGAGGGAACGGCTTCCTCGTAAGCGGTCAGGGCATCCGGCTTGAAATGGAGCGCCGCGTACGAGTGCGCCTGGTCCAGCGCTTGCTTCACGCCGCCAGCCAGCGCGATGTGATTTTCTTTCAGCAAAATCGCATCGTACAGCCCGATACGGTGATTCGTCCCGCCGCCCGTCTTCACCGCGTATTTTTCCAGCAATCGCAGTCCCGGAGTGGTCTTGCGGGTATCGCGAATTCTTGCGCGTGTCCCCTGAATCTTTTCCACGAAGTGATGGACCATCGTCGCGATTCCGCAGAGGCGGTTGAGAAAATTCAGCGTCGTCCGTTCTCCAGTGAGAATCGCGCGGGCTTTTCCGTGTAGATGAAGCAGCACCGTACCTTTGCTCAACAGATCGCCATCGTGAGCTCGCAACTCCATCTTCATGTCTGGATCAAGCGCACGAAAAACCTTTTCAGCCATCGGCAATCCAGCGCAGACCAGATCTTCGCGGGCGATAATGCGCGCCTTGCCAGTCGCGCGAGCGGAAATAGTGGCCAGAACCGTGGCGTCACCGGCGCCGATATCTTCCTCGAGCGCCGTCTGCACCAATCGCTGAACGTATTCAGAATCCCAGTTCACGAAGGCATCGCTCCAAATGTCGCACGCCGATCAGGTGCCGGATTCCAGTTCTCTGATTCTTTCTTGCGCTTTCTGCAATTCGATCCGCCGTTCCGCCAGCGTCGCTTCCAACCCTTGAATAATTTTCTCGGGGGCACGGCTGCGAAACGTCGCGTTTCCAAGCTGCCCTTCTTTTGACGCGATATCTTTTGTCAGCCTGTCCTGCTCCTTCTTCAACCGAACCAGTTCTGCCGCGACGTCAACGGTTTCAACATGAGGCACCCGCAGATCGAACAACGACGTTGATCGCAGGCCACCGCCGGATTGCGCAAGCTTCGCATCCGTAAGGGTGAGCTCGGTGAGCAGCGCAAGGCGCACGATACCGTCCAGATTCGCCGCGATAGTCTCACGAATCCGCGCATTTTCGCTGGAAAATTCCGCGGCGACGCGTTTTTTCGGATCGAGCTTCATATCCGCACGAATCGCCCGAACTGACTTTACGACTTCCTGAACCAGCTCGAACTGCTCCAGCGCGGCGGCGTTTCGCCAGCTTTCACGTGCTTCAGGATAGCGCTCCAGCGCGATCGATTTGGCCCCAGTGCGCTGTGGCAATTGGTGCCAAAGCTCTTCGGTCAGAAACGGCATTACGGGATGAAGCAGCCGCAACGCTGCTTCGAATGCGGCAAAAAGGTTCTGCCACGCAATCGTGGCCGGCCCCCGATTCGCGCCGGTCAGTTCGGGTTTGATCCACTCGATGTACCAATCGCAAAAATCATTCCAGAAAAATTGGTAGATGCTTTGCACCGCTTCGTGAAAGCGCTGCGTTTCGAACGCATCCTTCACCGTGTCCAGAGTGGCGGCTAAGCGTGCAAAAAGCCACGCGTCAATCAGCGGCACTTTGCCGGCAACCGAGTGCGGCGCCCTTTCGCGAACGTTCGGAGACGCCAGTTCTTCCAGCTTCGCGCCGCCGCCCTCTTCAAATTTGTCCAGGTTCACGAACAGGAAGCGCGAGGAGTTCCAGATTTTATTGGCGAATGCTCGCGCCCCCAGCAAACGGTCCTCGGAAATGACGATATCTGTGTTCGGCGCGGCCATCGAGGTCATGCAGAACCGCACCGCGTCGGTGCCATATTGCTGGTTGAGCAGGAGCGGATCCAGCCCAGTGCCTTTGGACTTGGACATTTTCACGCCCTCGGCGTTGCGCACCAGCGAATGCAGGTACACCGCGTGAAACGGCACTTTTCCGGTGAGATGAATACCCATCATGATCATGCGGGCGACCCAGAAAAAAAGAATGTCGTACGCGGTGATGAGCAGCGTGGTGGGGTAATAGGTCTTGAAGTCGGCGGTTTCTTCCGGCCAGCCCAACGTCGAAAATGGCCAAAGACCAGAACTAAACCAGGTGTCGAGGACGTCCTCGTCCTGATGAATTTCGGTGGACGCACACTTTTCGCATTTTGTTGGCGCACTTCGCGCGACAGTGATATGCGAGCAGGCGGCGCAGTGCCACGCGGGAATACGATGGCCCCACCATAGCTGGCGCGAGATCACCCAATCGCGGATATCGCGCATCCAGTTGAAAAATTCGCTGCGGCGATTCTCCGGCGCCATGGTGATTTCGCCGCTCTCCACGGCCGCCGTGGCTTTCTCGGCCATGGATTTCATTTTGCAGAACCACTGCATCATGGCGCGGGGCTCGACCACAGTGTGGCTGCGCTCGCAGATACCCACCGACAAGTTGTGATCCGTAACCTTCTCGAGGAGCCCCTGCGCTTCTAGATCCTCCACAATTTGTTTGCGCGCGACGAATCGATCGAGCCCGGCGTAGCTTCCGCCGTTCTCGTTAATCTTGCCGTCGTCGGTCATAACGTCGATTTCAGGCAGATGGTGACGGCGGCCGACTTCAAAATCGTTGGGGTCGTGCGCGGGAGTTATCTTTACCGCACCGCTGCCGAACTCGCGTTCGACCATGGTGTCGGCTATCACTGGAATCTCGCGATTCATCAGCGGCAGCAGCAGTTTCTTGCCGATCAGATGTTGGTAACGTTCGTCTTCCGGATGCACTGCGACGGCCGTGTCACCCAGCATCGTTTCGGGGCGCGTCGTGGCAACGACGATGAACTCCGAACTGCCCACGACCGGATACCGAATGTGCCAGAGGTGCCCCTGGCGCTCTTCGTGTTTCACTTCCAGATCGCTAAGGGCCGTCAGACAAACTGGACACCAGTTGATCAAATAGCGCCCGCGGTAGATCAGGCCTTGCTCGTAGAGGCGCACGAAAACTTCACGGACGGTCTTCGACAGCTCCGGAGAAAGGGTAAACTGCTCGCGCGACCAATCGCAGCTTTCGCCGATCTGCTTCATCTGCGCGGTGATGGTGCCGCCGCTTTCCGCTTTCCACCGCCAGACGCGCTTCTCGAATTCTTCGCGCCCCAGCGAACGGTAGTCGATGCCTTTGTCTTTCAGTTGCTTCACGACGACCCGCTGCGTCGAAATGCCGGCGTGGTCCGTGCCCGGCAAATACAAAGTATTGAAGCCGCGCATGCGGTGCCAGCGGGTCAGGATGTCGATTTCGGTGTGGTTCAACATGTGGCCGAAGTGCAGCGAGCCGGTCACATTCGGCGGAGGAATGACAATCGAGAAAACCGGACCAGGCGCGTTCGCATCGGCGCGAAAAAGATTTTCTTTTACCCAAAATTCCGCCCAGCGCGACTCAATCTGCTGAGGGTCGTAGGCCTTCGCGATCTCCCGAGGCATGCCGGATAATTCTCCTGTGGTGAATGCGGATTCCGTTATGTGCAGTGCAATCTTTGACTATAAGGGGAGCAAAGCAGAGCCGTCAACGCAGCGTGCGAATTGCAAAAATATTCGTCGTTCGAAAGGGAGTTTGGGAGCTACTTCTTGGTGAGCTCGTCCTTGATCATCGCTTCGACCAGCGGCTTCAAAATCTCGCGTGTGACCGCTTGCAACACTTCTGGATTCATTTTTGCCAGGACCTTGGCCACAATTTCGTCCATGTTCGGTGCCGGAGACACACCCGCTGCCGGCTCGCTTGTCGCCTCAGACACGTATGCCGATACTTGCTGCTCGGAAGTCTGCTCGAACTCCAGGGGCATTTCTGCCGCGACGACATGAGCCGTTTCTTCCTGAAGGAATTCCTTGGTCTCCGTAGTAAGCAGCGATTCAATGGCCGGAATTTCTTCAGTCGCTGCCGAAAGAAGCGACTCTTGGGATGGCTCTGCCTCTACAACCGTTGGTTCGACAGCTGATTCAACAGGCGATTCATATGTTGAACTCGTCACGGCGGAGTCCAGAAAGGCTTCCGTCGTGGAATTCTCCTCGACCGGCAAATCGGTTGTGATTTTTCCAGTATCCCACGTCGAAGCAAGTTGGCTCGCACGCTCCAGTTCTGCTTCCCAGGGACTGACCGCGCCTGCCATCCACGAATTTACGTTCCGGCTCGTTTCAGGCTGCACGCTCGGAGCCGCTTCCGTCGCTGCAACTTCTGCCGCTGCAATTTCCGGAAGCTCCACGTCCGCAACGGCCACTTCTGAAATCGCAGGCGGTACAGGAGGAGGAACTACCGGAGCAAAGAATGGCTCGTCAAACGGTGCCGCAATTGTTTTTTGCACCGGTTCTTCCTTCACAGACGGCGAAATCGAGGGAAGAACCTCTTCGATCGCTTTACGCCAATCCTCCGGCACCGGCGAACTGCCAGTCGCGGGCAGGGCATCGCGCTTGCGCGCCAATTCCGCGGCCTCTTCCTCGGTAATCGCCAAACTGTTCTTTTCGACTGACGGGGCCCATCCGGAGGTCTGCGCCGCTTCCGAGCTGGCCGTTGAACCAATTCCAGAAAAGGCGGCCTCGCGCCAATCGGTCTGCCCGGCGGGCGTTTCGCCCACTGTTTCTTCGATCGCCGAACTGATCCGCCAGCTTCCGGTCTTGGAAGCTTCCTCAGTTTCTTCCTCTTCTTCTGCGTTCGGTGCAGTTCCCCAATTCCTGTCGGGAGCAGTGTGCGTGCCGGAAGCAACCGCAAACACTGCATCGTCGTCCGGAGTCGCTGTCTCCAGCAAACTTCCGAATGCAAGCGGTTGGGCTCCGGTGGCGATAGTCAAAGGAGCTGGACGGGGCGTGGAAAATACCGGCGTACCCAAATCTTCTTCCCGGTCTTGTACCAATACCGGCGCGGGCGGCGCAATTTTCGGAAGTGGCGCAGCTGGCGGTGGCTGCGATTTCGTCACACCGGGCATTGGCGGCGGAGGCGTGGATGTGGAAGCCGTCGCTCCCACCGCAACTCCCGCGCGAGACAACGCAGCCTTCACCATCGAAACCAGCGGGTCGGGCGGCACAAATGGCTTTTTCAAAACTCCATCGGCGCCGACTCGCGAAGCTTCCTGTTCATCCAGCGGATCAAACGCGCCCACCAGCAAAATCACCGGAATATGCGAAAGTGCCGGATCGTCTTTAACAAATTTGCAAACTTCGTACCCGTTGCGCACGGGCATAAAAATATCCGCTAACACCAAGTCGGGTTTCAGGTCGGAAATCTTGCGAACTGCGGCCTCGCCATTGCCCACGGCAACAACTTCAATGCCCTGATCCTTCAGGGCCAGCACGACCATCTTCTGGATATTGCTGTTGTCGTCCGCAACCAGGATCTTGGCCACCGAACTTCCTCCGATGCCACTACACACACTACGAGCGGCCACCCGCACCAGAGCGGCCTCACTCGATTATTGGAGCATCGGGCGTGGGACGCGTCAACGCAAAGTGGCCTGATGTGTGTCGGAAGGGAACATGCCGAAAAGGAAGCAGTTTTTCGCGGGCTGCCCAATAGGACAGGCTGCGGAAACGGCCCAGAAAGTCTCTTAGCTACTGGCAGACCGCACCAATATGCAATGTCTGCGGCCTAACGACCGATCCTCTACTACCAGGGAATTATTTTCTTCAGTCCCTTTTTCTTCTTGCTGGTGGATTCCTTCGCGTTATCTGCAGTGGTGCTGCTGTCTGCCGGTCTTGCGTTTGGATCAGTCGAAGCCGTTGCGCCATTCGCGCCGCTGTTGGCGTCAGTGCCAGCTGTGGCCGCCGGCGCATTTGCCGAGTCTGTATTCGCAGCCGGTGGATTTTCCGAAGCTGGCGCGGCGGCTGGCGCTGTTCCATTCGTATCGCCGTTCGTTTCCCCGGTTGCTGCAGGTGCCGTTCCGACCGCAGTATCGCCGGTCTCAACGGTTGAGCCGCCAGACGCCCCGCTCTGCGGTGTCGCAATTTCGATCACTGCGGTATTGCCCGGAGTGCTACTTCCACTGCCTCCTGCTCCAATCTGCGGTTTGCCACCACCAGTCAGGATGTCCGCTGCACTCGTCGTATCATTCTCCGGCTCCATATTTGGCGCGCCATGAGTCGCGGCAACGATTTTCTCGTGCCCCGGATCGTTGTGAATTAGCCCCATCGGCTTGCTGATCAGTCCTTCATGCGCCCGCGGCGTACTCATTTCCGCCTGCATCCACGCCAGCGCCTTCGGGTCTGGCTGCGGAACTGGCACGTGGAACGCCACCAGTTTGCCTTTGGCATCCGCCACTCGCGACGACAACGGATATTCCTTCACAATTCTTGAATAGTAGATTGACGCGATTTCCTTCTTTTCGCTTTTCTCGAAAATATCTCCCAGCATCCACAGCGCTTCATCCGACCGGCTATAAAGCGGATACCGCTTGGTGACCGAAAGCAGCCTGCCGGCAGCCGCGCGCCGGTCGCCCTTCACATAATAGTAGTAGCCAATCCGGTAATCACCTTCTGCCAACACTTCCTGCACTTCGCGCAAGTGCTGTTCAGCCTTCGGCACCAGCGGATCCTTCGGATATTTCGCCAGGAACGTCTGAAATTCTTCCTCCGCCGCCTTGGCTTCGGTTCGATCGCGGTCGGGCTTTGCCATTTCCTTGTAATGCGTCATCGCTACCTGGATCTGTGCATAGGGTGCTTCCGGCAGGAAAGGGAAGAACACAATGAAGTCCTTGTAGCCCGCAATAGCCTGCGTAAGATTGGCGGTTCCGCCTTCCTTGTAATACGAATCGGCGATCGATAGCTTTGCCTTGGCCAGATATTCGCTGTCAGGATAGGTATTGATCAGCGTTTGCAGGTTCAGCCGGCCCACTTCGTGCCGGCCCTTCTTGATGTCCACCAGTGCGCGGTCGTACAACACTTTATCCGGCGCAACGGAGTTGTCCGTGGCCGCTGGCGCGGCATCTTTCTTCTTTTTTCTAAAGATACCGGTTTTCGTCTGGGCTGGCTTCGCCTGGGGCGCTGCCGTCTGGGGAGTCGTGGGCTGAGGGTTCGGGGTTTGAACTGTAGCGGTCTGCGCTTCGACGCTGATACCGGAAAAAACTACTCCAAATCCCAACATGGCAAGCAGAATTCGACGCAATCGTCACCTCTCGCACTTTGATTCGTCTGCGGCTATCGGACTGGACTTCTCGAGAACCCTTCGAGCGCATCTGCACTCGCCGCCAACAACGTCAACAGTATAACCTGAACTAAAGGACAGGTTTACCGAAACTTTGTCCGTCCGTTCAGGTTCTGGTCTTTAGCTGAGAACCTTCTTTTGTACCGCGGGTTGCTTTGCGCGTAGCCGGCAAGGTTCCGTTTTTTGAACATTTTGTAACACTATCGCGTGCATTTCCTCGTACCATGGTTTGACTTTTCGGAGGCCCTTTCTCAACGCAATGGACAAACGTAAATTTCTCTTCGCTTCTATCTCTGGCCTCATCGGTGACATCGCCTGGGAAGTGCAAAAAGAAGGCCACGACGTTCGTTACTTCATCGAAGCCGAAGGAGAACGCGACATTGCTGACGGCTTTGTCCCCAAATCGAAAGATTGGGAACGTGACGCCAAATGGGCCGACATCGTCGTATTCGACGACACGCTGGGCCAGGGCGCCAAAGCACAAGCTCTCCGCGCCACTGGCAAGCCCGTCATCGGTGGCTCTCCTTACACCGACGGCCTGGAAGACGATCGCTCTTTCGGACAGGAGGAACTCAAGAAGGCCGGCGTCAATATTATTCCTTACGAGGACTTCGACTCCTTCGATCCCGCCATCGAGTTTGTAAAGAAAAATCCCGACCGTTACGTCATCAAACCCAGCGGCGAAGCGCAAAACGTCAAGCGCCGCCTGTTCGTCGGGGAAGAAGAAGACGGCGAAGACGTCGTTCGCATGCTGGAAGCCTACAAGCGCGCATTTGCCGACGAGATCAAAGTGTTTCAATTGCAACGTCGCGTTACCGGTGTCGAGGTCGCCGTCGGCGCATTTTTCAATGGAAAGAATTTCATCACTCCAGTGAACATCAACTTCGAGCACAAAAAACTTTTCCCCGGCAATATCGGCCCTCCCACGGGAGAAATGGGCACTTCCATGTTCTGGAGCGAGCCCAACCGCCTCTTCACGCAAACTCTTTTGAAAATGGAATCGAAGCTCGCGCAGGAAGGCTACGTCGGCTACATTGATTTGAATTGCATCGTCAACAACAACGGTATCTATCCGCTCGAATTCACTTCACGCTTCGGATATCCCACCATCAGCATTCAACAGGAAGGCATCCTGACACCGATCAGCGATCTCTTCTGGGAGCTGGCCAACGGCCTTGAACCGAAGTGGCGAACTCGCTCCGGCTTTCAGATTGGCGTGCGCATCGTTGTTCCGCCATTTCCGTTCGACGACGATTCTACTTTCGATTCTTTTTCCAAAAACGCCGCAATCGTTTTCAAAAAGCCCACACAGGAAGGTGTGCATATCGAAGACGTAAAAGAATTGAACGGCCAGTGGCTCGTCGCGGGAACTTCCGGCGTCGTCCTCATCGTCGTCGGCCTCGGGACCACGATGAAGCAAGCGCAAACCCAAGTCTATTCACGCATCAAAAATATTTTGATTCCCAACATGTATTACCGCACCGACATCGGCGACCGCTGGGTCGAGGACTCCGACAAACTCCACAACTGGGGCTACCTGCGCTAGCGCGAATCCGTTTCAGTTGTCAAAAGTTTGTCTTTTGCCTTTCGCGATGGTCTGTTTGGGATTACAGTCATAGCCGTACTTCGTGACCGACAATCGTCTGCGATTCTGTAAAAAGGAGCATCCTCTACATGAAACGCGCCGTCTGCGCCGCACTGCTCGTCGCCGCACTGCCTTTTTCCGCGCTGCTGACTTCTTCCGCGCAAAAAACGGAGTCAGCCGCTAAAGTTTCCCTGAAGGTCGGCGACACCGCTCCCGATTTCACTCTCCTCAGCGATCAGTGGAAAACCGTCAAGCTCAGCGACTTCCACGGCAAGAAAAATGTCTTCCTCGCCGTTTACGTCCTCGCTTTCACAGGTGGTTGAACCAAGCAACTCCAGGCGGTCCAGTCTGGAATCGACGCAGGAAAAATCGACAGCTCCGACACAGAAGTCTTTGGCGTCAGCATGGATTCCCCCGCGGCCAACGCCGCCTTCGCCAAGCAAATCAATATCAAGTTTCCCTTGCTCAGCGACATGAACAAAAAGATGCTCACCTCCTACGGCATCCTGAAAGGCTACGACGTGGAAAGCCAGTCTTACGAGTGGGCGCAGCGCGCCAATATCGTCATAGACAAAAACGGCGTCGTGCAGCACATCGAAGAGGGCGATTCCGCCGTCAATCCCAACAACGCTCTCTCGGTCTGCACCGACCTGCACAAAAAACAATCCGCCAAATAATCACCGCTGAGTCCTTCTTCTTCCCGTACGGGCACGATATATCGTGCCCTCTTGGTGCCAATAGCCCCCGCCGCGTGAATCACAGATCGCTAGCCGCCACCGTTATCCACACTCGTCCACAGAAATGCACAGCTTCACATTACGAATTTCATTGACGCTGAAATCAGAAAAATTTATTGTGCTCCCAGATTGAACCGGGAAGCTTAAGAACTTTACGGATCAGTTGAGAAGGCGAGCAAACTTAACCGTATGCCCGCCGCGAAATTGAACTGCAAAGCTCCAAGCCATTGTGGTCTCGGGTGGATGCGCGATCAGCCTGAAATGCGGCAAGCCGAACGGCCCAAAGCCGGGCGGCCAAAAGCATCAAGGCCAAAAATTTAAAGGAAAAAGCTTAGAGGTCACGCACCGCAAGGTGCGAAGCCGATAAGCCCAAGCCAATAAAAAGATCAGCCGCGCCACACGGAATCGCAAAGGTCAGAAACTTGACGGCTCAGTTAGAGCGAGTAACTTGCCTTCGGGCAGGTTGCGTAGCGAAATTGAACTGAAAAGGTCCAAGCCTCTACGGCGCTAGATGGTGGACGGACAAGCCAGTCGGCCAAAAGCCCAAGGGTCACAAGCCCGAGGGCCAAAGTCGAAAGGCAAGTCAAGCCGCCAGATAGAATCGCAAGGGTTTAGAAACTTACAGCTCAGTTAGAGGGCGCAAACGCCGCAAGGTGATTGCGCCCTCTCTTTTTGTGCGCACGTTTTTTCCTAACGCAGCACTCCGCCCCGCCAGCGTTGTTACGATCGCCCCGCCCGTGAGTTTCGCGAAATCGCCGCTCTCGGCCACCCGCGCGTCTCTACTCTTAGTTTTTTTCTTATACCGTTATAAACTCGCCGGAGCTCCATGGCACTCCGATCCAAAACACCGCAATCCCAGCCGTTTCATTCCCACGTGGCTCTTGCCGAGATTCGCGACTCGTTGCTCGAAACCTACGCCAGCAACGACGCCATGAACCAGCTCATTCTCGCAAATCTCGACCCTCGCGCATGGCGTGCCCATCCGCCGGGCGAAAAAGGCCAGGGCCGGACCATTGCCGCCATCTTCGTGCATCTTCACAACGTCCGTGTAAAGTGGCTGAGGCTTTCCGCCCCACATTTGAACCGTCCGCAGCCGCTCGATCCCGACCGCTGTACCATCAGGCAGGCCGCCGCCGCTCTCAAAAAAAGTGCCGCGCAGTGTCTGCGCATGTTGTCGGATGCTCTCTCGGCTTCCCCAAATCGTCGCGTGGCCAAGTTCTCTCGCGACGGTTGGCTGCCAACCTGGCCCGCCGGCGGCACCATGTTCGCCTACATGTTCTCGCACGAGGCCCACCACCGCGGCCAGATTCTGCTGCTCTCCCACCAACTTGGCTACCGCGTCCTCCACAAAACCGCCGGCATCTGGGCATGGGAAAAGCTCTGGAAACAAGCCGGCCTAGCCACCCGCCCCCGCTGAGCCACAACCGCCCGGAAACGTCTGACTCTTCCCACCCGACCGTCCATTCTGAACGAAACAGGCCGATTTTTTCCGCCATCCCGCTCCGGCGGGATGGTCGTCCTGCGCAGTGAAGAATCTCTCTTCGCCTTTACGTCGCAAGCGTCGCACCCTTCAAATCTAGGGTGCGGCACTTGCCCTCAACTGATCTCTGATCTCGCACTCTTGCACTCCTCCACCTCTACTGCTTCGGCAGCTGCAACAACAACCCGCTCCCATTCCCGGACGACTCCACCGTAGGCAACTGACCGTTCCACTTTTCGATCAGCGCCTTCTGATTCTCCAGCTTTCTGAGCTCCAGCATCTGCGGCGTCAACGAAGCTAGCCGTATCCGGTTCGACTCCGCCTCACCCTTCGCGCGATTGATCGCCGACTGCGCATCGCCTTCCGCCTCGGCAATTTTCTTCGCCGCTTCGGCCTGCGTCGTAGCCAACTCATTCCGCGCCCGCTCCGCTTCCTGGATCGCCCGCGCCTTAGCCGTGATCGAAGTAGCAATCACCTCCGGCACTCGCGGCGCCCCAATAAAGCCAAACTGCTGTATCCCCACTCCCACTGGCGTCATTTTAGATTGAATCATCGCCTGCACTTTGTTCAGGAACTCTGCCTTCCTCTCGCCGTAAATGTCTTCCACCGTAAAAGTCGAAGCCACTTCATTCAACGAGTTGCGCACCACGTCGCGCAAAATCCCGTGCGTAAAGTACTCCAGCTCATTCACGCGATACTTGACATAGAAGTCCGGCACTTTCGTAGGCTCGATCGCGTACGACAACGACACGTCCGCATACACGTTCATTCCTTCTTTGGTGTTGAAGCTCATCTCTTCATTGTTCGCGCGGCCTTCCGCCAGGTCCCGCGTCCACTTCACCGTCTGCACAAAGGTAGGGAACTCGATGATCTGCGTCCGCAGCGGGCTGTAAAACACCCATCCCGTCCGCACCGGTATATCCTGCGCGCCGCGTTGTGCGCCGGCCAGGTTGATCTCCACACCCTCGTAGCCCGCCTCGATCCGCGTCACCTTAAACACTGAGTTGAACAGCACCAGCAACCCTACAATCACGCCCACTCCGATCAGTCCCCACTTGATCAGCGGAAACCAGGCTCCCGCCGCCGTGAACTCCATCGGCCCATCGCCCTTCCCACCAAATCCCGACCCGCCAAATGCGCTCTTCATATTTCCTCCTCGATTGACTACCCACTAAATCCGTCTTGATACCTTTCTTTTCCCGACTCGGTCATCGCCCGGCCGCCCGGGTGTTCAGATGTCCGGGTGCTCGGGTGTCCGGGTGCCCCACTCGCCGTAGTTGCGTGTGGGTCTTGCTTTTCATCCTGCCTTCGTAGCGGCCGACCTTCAGGTCGGCTCTTTTCCGTTCGCCCTCACCGCCGCCAAATCCCGCGGACCACCAGCGGCCCTGCCGCCACCACCGCCAAAACCACCGCCATCCCTGCGTACAACGCCGCATCGCTGGGCCGGTTCATCATCCCCATGCCCCAAATCATCACTCCATATCCCACCACCACAAAAACCCCTGTAAGCACACACTTCCCGTATCTGCTCATTTGCCCTCCATTGCCCCTACATCCATTTGTCAGGGAATTGTCAGAGAAGAATGTTGTGGATGCTTTATCCTACCGATGCGTAATTATACCACTGCCCGTCCCGCCCGCCGCGCACGAACCTGAATCTCCAGCATCGTCTATCAGTTACCTGCCAGTCCTGTAGCTTGACACCGTTCGACTCCTCCGGCCCTGCTCTCTGATCACCAGCTCCTTGCTCACTCTTCTCCGCCCCCGGCGTCCATCAAACGAGCGGGTGTAGACCAGCAAGATTTCTGTGCGGTCCATTGAAGAAGACCATTTAAGGGAGGGGTTCGATCATGCGCAACGCGTCGAAGTGTGTTCTCACAATTTTATTAGGCTGCGGAGCGCTGGCAGGCAACGCCAGCGCACAATTCAAAAACGGCAGCCAGCCGACGGAGCTGAATATTCCGCGTGCCAGCCAGCGCGGCACCGTGACGCAGCGGCTCGGCCTGACCGATATCACCATCACCTATCACCGGCCCACGGTGGGCGGGCGCGAAATCTGGGGCAAGACCGTCCCATACGGAAAAGTCTGGCGCGCGGGCGCGAACGAAAACACCATCATCGCTTTCACCGATGACGTTTCCATCGAAGGAAAACCGCTGGCAGCTGGTACTTACGGACTGCACACCATTCCCGACAAGGATCAGTGGACGATTATCTTCTCCAAGAACTCCACTTCCTGGGGCAGCTTCAGCTACGACGACAAGGAAGACGCCCTGCGCGTAGCCGTAAAACCGCACCCGGCGGAATCGTTTGATATGCTCACGTACGTGTTCGATGACGTGAAGCCCGACTCCGCGGCGGCAACTCTGCGCTGGGAAAAGCTGGCCGTCCCGTTCCGCGTTTCCGTGGACACCAAAGCCGTCGTCCTGAAAAGCATCAAAAACGAACTGCGCAGCGTAGGCGGCTTTACGTGGGCCGGATACGACGAAGCAGCGCAATGGTGCCTCGACAACAATTACAACCTCGAGGAAGCTCTGAAGTGGGAAGACACTTCCATCCAAAATGAAGAGCGCTTCGAGAACCTCGAAACCAAGTCGCGCATCCTCGACGCCATGGGCCGCAAAGACGACGCCGCGAAGGCCTACTCAGCCGCCCTGCAGAAAGCCACCGCCATTCAGCTCTACGTTTACGCCCGAGGCATCCAACGCGCGGGTAATGCCAAGCGCGCCTTCGAGTTGTATCCCCAGGTTCCTCAGAAAGACGCCAATCACTGGGTCAGCCACCTGGCGCTGGCGCGAATCTCCTCCAACACCGGCGACTTCCCAACCGCCACCAAAGAAATGGCCCAAGCCATCAGCAGCGCACCCGACACCACCAAGCCATTCCTCCAGCCCCTCCTGAAGCGCCTGGAGGCCAAAGACGACATCAATAAATAACTCACGCTGACCCACGCTGAATTTTTTCTGCCTTCTTTGTAGGGGCGCAGCACTGCTGCGCCCTTCCTCCTTCGTCCCCGCCGGTGTCTTGGCTTCGTAGCGGCCGACCTTCAGGTCGGCTCTTTTGCAGCGCGGTCCCGTAGGGGCACGATACATCGTGCCCGTCTTGCTCTGACCTTGTGGCGGCCTGCTATCGTTCGCGTGAGGCAACCGCATGCTCCGCGTATCTCTGGCAACTCCGCGCCTCTGCGTTATCTTTTCCGATCTACGCCGACACAACCGACAACGCTCCATGCCCCTTGCGCGTCGGACGCACAATAATTTCCACATCCTGCCGCAGTGCCGTTAGAAACTCCATCAATCGCCCCACCGAAAAATTCCCCGACCGGTTCCGCAATAACAAGGATACCTGCGGCTGCGGCACGCCAAGAATCTTGCCGACCTCCACCTGTGTCATGCCGCTGTCCTTGAGCAGGGAATAGATCTGCAGTGTAAGTTGAGCCTTGAGGAGTTCCTGCTCGGAATTCGGCAGCCCCATGTCCGCAAACACATTTCCGCGGCTCTCGGTAACTCCGCCAGAACGCCGATTTGTTTTCTTCGCTTTAGCTTTCATCTCAATTCTGCCTCCGTCGATAAGTCTCGCTCCGCCTCTGCCAGCCGTTTCTGAACCATCTCGATTTCCCGCGAGGGTGTAGCAATGCCTTTCGTCGATTTCTTCTGAAACACATGCAAAACGTAAATCGCATCTTGAAACCGAACCGTATAAATCGCCCGCCGTGAGTTGTTGGTAGTAAAACTCCGCCCGCCGGCGCACTCCCGGTTCAGCGATCTTCCCGAGCCACTCGGCACGATGGCGCGGCGCCCTTTTATATTGCGTCCTTTAGATCTCATACTTACGAAAAAAGGGGGAGGGGGGTGCAGTGCTGCTACTTGGAGCCTACAAGCCTACAGAGGTACACGTCGTCGACTATTCCGCGATGGTCAGGTCAACCACGGTGGACGCTGCAACACGCGCTCCCGGTGGCGGAGCTTGGTCGATCACTGTTCCGTGGGGCCATTGCGGCGCGCTCACGGTATTCAATTTGCGCTTCAGCGACACCGACTCCAGCCGCCGAACTGCGTCCGCGTCATTCAGTCCGATCAGGTGCGGCATCACGTACGCCGCTTCTCTCGGACCGGCCGATACCAGCACATCCACTCGTGGCGAAGCAGCTCCCGCTCCCGGCTTCGGATTCTGCATCAGCACGGTATCGGCGGTCACATCCGGAACCGTCACGTTCGAAACTTCGCCCACCTGCAATCCCGCGCGCAGCAACTCGATTCGCGAAACGCGCAGCGAATTTCCTTCGAGCGATGGGATTTGCAATTGCCGCTGCCCCAGGCTGAGCACCACGTGCGCCTGCTGCGAAACTTTCATCAACAATCCCGGCGGCGGCGTTTGCCGCACTACGGTGTTGATGGCCTGTTCGCTGTACACGCGATCCGCCACCCGCAGCACCAGCCCGCGCGAACGCAATTCGCCGCTCGCGTCCGAAACATTTTTTCCCACCAAATTCGGCATGGATACTTCGCGCCCGTGGATGGCAATCCGCATCGCGGTAATCGCGCTCAAAAACGCCGCCGACGCCAGAATAAATACCAGCAGCAGCATGCGAAACATCCATTCCAGCCGTTCGCGAAAGTTCATAAAAGGTTTTGTCCGCGTGCCGATAGCCGCGTCAACAGCAAGTGTAATCCGCCGCGCATTCAGCAACGCAGGAATTTTTCCGGAGTGTTCGTCCTTGACAGTTGTAGCGGCCGGGCTTCAGCCCGGCGGTTTTTGAAATGTTTGGCTCGTGTCATGGTCGCCTCAATCGAAGAGAGATTCCTTCCGACAAGGTCGGAACCTTCGGTCGCTTCGCCGCGGCGGACTCGGAATGACCGCGTGGGTGAGGGCGCAAAAGGAAGAGCGTCGGCGGCGGTGGCATAAAGCTTGCCTGCGGCAAGCAGGCCGCCGCTACATTAAGAATCGGAAGGGGATTATTTCTTCAGCAACGGCGGCGCCGGATAATACGGCAACTTGTCCTTACTGGTATCCGCTCGCTTCACCTGCAACTCGTCGAAGAGCAGGGAAGGCGCGATCACCGTGGACGGAATTCCCCCGGTGCGATTGCTGACCAGCGGATCGTTGCCGGCAGCGCTCAAGTCGCTGCGCAGCGCGCGCACGTCGAGTTCGCTGAATACCGCACCGCGCACCAACTCTTCGTGGCCGTCTTTACCGTAAACGCGATACAGCAGCCGTGGCGCGGTTCCGGCCATGGTTTCGACGCGGTAACCGTAAGGCTTCTCCTGGTTACTGACCATCTCCTGCACGCGTTTTTTCAGCGCGTCCGGCGTTTGCGCTTCGGAGCTTTTGATTAGCAGCACGCCGAGATTCGGTCCCGGAGCGTTAGCCGGGGCCGCGCGGCCGTGGCCATTCGATTCCGGAAAATCGCGAATCGGAGTGCGGCCCAAAAGATAATTGGTCAGTACCCCGTTATGAATAAGGTCAACGGGTTCTGCCTTGACGCCTTCGCTGTCCACCTCGTAGGAGCCGGTCAGGCTTTTGCCGCCAAACTCCTTCAGCGTGGGATCGTCAACGACATCAATGAACGGCGGAAGGATGCGCGATTTGTAGCTGGTGGCAAACGTTCCGGTAGTGCGATTGGGCGCGCCCAGTTGCGGTTTGCGGCCCAACACGTTAGCGCCGATCAGCGAAGCAACCACGTCGTCAGCGGCGTCGGGAGAAAAAAGCACCGGCCCGCGATATTCTTCCTCGACGATGGGCGCTTGCCGCAGCGCAACCAGGGTATCGAGCGCTTCCTTGGTGTCGTGCAGAAGTTTTTCTTTGCTGGGCAGCTCGCTGGGTTTTGCGACGGTCCACGCGGGCGTGCGGCCCAGCCGCATGCCGTCTGGCGCTTGCGTGGCCGCGCTGATTTGCACGGAATAAACCGCGTGGCCGTTGCGCGTGACGGTGCCTTCGGTGTTCAGCAAGTAATCGTTGATTACGTTGAAGCGCGCTGAAGCGGTCACCGATTGGATGTCCGGATACTGACGGTACATATCAGTAACGGATTCCAGGGTCTTTTTCCATTCCAGGTCGTCGGCTTTCAACGAGAGCGTCGGTTCGACCAGCTGCACCGGGGTTGATTTTGCAAAATCGTCCACGGGATGTTCTTCGCCGTTGAACTGTTTCAGGATCGATTGTTTTTGCGTAAGCGCTTCGCCGGCGGATTTGTAAGCTTCATCGGTGGCCAGCCAGATCTGGTGACGCAATGCGATTGGATCGTTATCCAGCGGAAGCAGCGCGTTTCCGCCAATGCCTTGGCCGAAATAGCTGTCCTGTTTGTAGTCGCCGAGACGAACCACCACGCGCAACAGGCGCACGTGAACTCTTTGATCTTCGCGCGTCGCGCCGAATGCCGCTTCGGTGGAGAAGTCTTCGATGTCGCTGACGCGATATTCGATGTAGTAAGGCGTTTGCAGTTGATCCATTTTCAACTGCGCTTTGGAACGCTCGAGTTCGGCCAGGAGAGCTTCGAGGAGCGGGTCTCCGACCACGGCGGATTTGGCGGCGAGCATCGGGTCGGCTGCGGCTGCGGCGTTGGTGGCGGAGGCGGAGACGGTTTTCGTGGCCGCAGTTTGGGCGAACGAATACGACCCGCAAAGGAGAGCGGCGAAGAGCGCACCGGCAGTGGCTCGTTTGATTTGTGCAAGGTGCGCGCGACGGGTCCAGTTCATGGCTTCACCTCTGGTTGAGTCGCGGATGGCTGAGCCGCGGGCTGAATTGTCTTTTCCACGGGCACGGTGGTCTTGGCGGGAAAACCTTCAAAACCGGGCGGCGGCAGAATCGGAGGGCGATCGTGTTCGTGTGCGCGTTTCTGCACTTCCATTTCGGAGAAGAGCATGGCGGGAGCAACCGCGGAAACCGGAACGTTGCCGCTTTCCGCTCCGCACACGCCGTTGAATACGTGCTGCTGGTCGCCGGTAGTAATGATGCGGGTGAGCGCAGCCAGCGGAGTGCCGACAATGTCCACGCCGCGAACCAGTTCGTCGGGACGGCCGTCGGCGTAAACTTTGTACACGATTACCGGAAGCACCTGGAACGCTTGCGGCAGGGAACGCGTGGTCAGTGTGAACCCGCCTTGAATGTCGTCAAAATAGAGACCGTACGGTTTGTTTTGTTTTTTTACTTCGTCGATTAATTTCTGCCGGAGATCTCTTTCCGGAACGGTTTGCGAGGAGGTGACCAGCAAATTTCCCTGACGGCCAGTCGGCATTAGTCCGGGTTGATTGCGGCCATGACCATTGGAATGTTCGAAGCCTTTAATGGGCATGCGCGAAGTCAGGAAACTTTTCAGTACGCCATTGGTGATCAGTTCCACGCGCTGAGCGGGAACGCCTTCGTTGTCGAATTCGTAGGTGCCGGCCAATTTTACGCCGTTGATTTCGCGCGTGGTGGGATCGTCCACAATACTCAGAAATTTAGGAATAACTTCCTGCCCGACCTTTTTGGTGAAGGTCTGGCCTTCGTCTTCATCGCGCTGGCGGTGACCTTCCAGGCGGTGGCCGAGCACTTCGTGAAAAAATACGGCAGCAGCGCGGCCGCTGAGCAGCGCAGGCCCATCGTATGGTTCCGCGACCGGAGCTTTGCGTAGCGCATCCAGGTCGGTGGCCATTTTTTCCGCTTTGGCAATTAATTCAGCTTCGGCAGGCAAACCTTTTGCGGAAGGCGCCTGAAAAGTTTCCACGCGAAGAAGGTCCATGCCATCATCGGCGCGGGTTTGCGCTTCCATGATCAGGCGAGTGGAGGCGCTGGGAGTAACGATCGCGGTGCCTTCGCTGGTGACCATGCGTTCTTTGGCGTTTTGTTCCTGCAAAACCACGCTGGCGAAATACACATTCGGATATTTCCGGAAGATAGAGGAGACGCGGCGAATTTCGCCTTCCCACGCGGGGCGATCGAGATCCGGAAGGTTGACTTCCTCGCCGGTATGCACGACTGCGGACTCTTTGGAAAAATCGGGAGACTTGTCTTCTTCTTCCGCGCGGACGGCGGTGTTGGTTTTGACGTTCAGGAAAGCGGGCGAGGCGCGTTTGTAACCGCGATCGGTCAGTTCCCAGAGAACACGGGCGATGGCATCGGGGTCGGTGCCGAAGGGAATGCTGCCGGACATCATGCCGCTGCCACGGCTTTGTCCGTGAGTGTTGTCGAGTGCAGGCGAACCGACGCGCATGGTCACGTCAACCTGGCGGCGGTGATTGCCGCTGTTGGTGAGCAGGGAACCGTAAGCGCCGGCGAGAACAATCTGCGACTGATCGTAGAGGGTGTAACTGATGTAGTAGGGAGCGGGTTCGGTCTTGGCCAGACCCGTGGTGGCGCGCTGCAGTTCGCCTTGCATGACTTTCATTACGGGGTCGGGGACTACTGGATTGGATTTGGCCGAAGCGTTAGACGGTGCGGACTTCGCGTGATCGTCCGGCGTATCACCGAGAATTGCGGTGGGCTGAATCATCAGCAGCACGGCAAGGAGGGACGAGGCGGAGGCGCGCGCCAAGCTATTCAAACGGGCGGGTGATGGATAGCGTTTGGATACACCCCAGAGGTGATGCGATTTGCTAAGTGGTTTCAAGTATGTGCTCCCGAGCTGCGTGACGACTACCGTGATTTCATGTGCCAACGCGATACGATTTTTAACTGTGACCGCGACGAAAGCTGAGTATGCCTGAGCGTATAGTAACGCGCAATGCAACGTCAGCGGAAATGTTCTCCGGATTGCAAGTGCGCGCCGTTGCCGAATTCGAGCGCGGAGACTTCTTTGCGTCCCTCCACTTTGACGCTGGAAATCTCCAGAAGAGTTTCGTCGCCGCAGCCGACCAGTAATTCGGAGCGTTCGAAGCGAATCTCACCGGGAGAAAGCTTGGATGCATGGTCGTTAGACACCGGTTGGCCCAGAAGGTGACAGGTGGTGTCGCGGAAGTGGGTGTAGGCGCCGGGCCAGGGCGTGAAGGCGCGCATGCGGTTGAAGATTGTTTGTGCGGGCAGGGACCAATTGATGCGACCGTCTTCTTTTTTCAACAGGGGCGCCATGGATGCTTTCGAATGATCCTGCGGGGTCGGACGGAGTATGCCGTCGCGCAGGCCGCGGAGTGTTTCGGCCATTGCGCCGGCGCTGAGTTCGGCCAGGCGGGCCGCGAGTTCGGGCGTGGTTTCGTTCGAAGTGATTGGCGTTTCGCGTTGGAGGAGCGTGTCGCCGGTGTCCATGCCAGCGTCTATGCGCATGGTGGTGATGCCGGTTTTTGTTTCGCCGTTGGCGATGGCCCATTGGATGGGGGCCGCGCCGCGGTATTTGGGGAGTAAAGAGGCGTGCGAATTGATCCAGCCGAGCTTCGGGATGTCGAGAAGGCGTGCGGAGATGATTTGGCCGTAGGCGATGAGGACGATGGCGTCGGGATTGGCTTCGCGGAGGAATTGTTCGGATTCGGGAGTGCGGATTTTTTCTGGCTGCAAGATGGGGATGTCGGCGGCTTGAGCGGTTTGTTTTATTGGGGAGAAGGAGACTTCCTGGCCGCGGCCTCTGGGGCGATCAGGTTGGGTAATGACGGCGGCGATTTCGAAGTCGGGTTGGGCGAGGAGGTGTTTCAGTGTGGGGACGGCGAAGTTTGGGGTGCCGCAGAAGAGGAGGCGCACGGTTTAGTCCGGGTTGGATTATACGTGGGAAAAGAAAATATAACGCAGAGACGCAGAGGATTCGCAGAGAAGAATTACCACTCGCCTTGTTTTTTTAATTTTTTGATTTTGCGGCGGATGAGGTCGCGCTTGAGCATGCTGAGGTGCTGGAGGAAGAGGATGCCGTTGAGGTGATCGATTTCGTGGCAGAAGGCGCGGGCTAGTAAGTCTTCGCCGCGGATCTCAAAATATTCGCCTTTGGCGTCCTGAGCTTTGATGGTGACGAACTGCGGGCGGACTACGTAGCCGCGAAAGCCGGGGATGGAGAGGCAGCCTTCTTCTTCGCGCTTTTCGCCTTCGCCGGCAATGATTTCGGGATTTACCAGAACGATTTTGGCTTCGGGATTTTTTCCGCTGGTGACGTCTACCACCGCGAGGCGGATGCCTTTGCCGATT
This sequence comes from uncultured Acidobacteriota bacterium, assembly GCA_963732135.1. Taxonomy (GTDB): domain Bacteria; phylum Acidobacteriota; class Terriglobia; order Acidiferrales; family UBA7541; genus Acidiferrum. The sequence continues at coordinate 1,774,996 of CAVSYC010000001.1, read as the reverse complement.
TGCGGAGCGGCCAGGCCGATGCCTTGCGCGGCGTACATGGTGGCGAACATTTCTTCGGCGAGTTCGGCGAGTTCGGCGTCAAATTTGGAAATGTTGTTGGACGGTTTTTCGAGGATGGGGTCGCCATACTTGACGATGGGATAGATTTTGCGCGCGGGACCGCTGGGTTGCGGCGCGGCGTTCGCTTCCGTGGCAGCGGTTTTGGCTACCGGAGGATCAGAAGTCGTGGATTTGTCTGGCATAGCCCTCGAAGTTGCGGCGAAGCTCCTGCAGGGAGTCTCCTCCAAATTTTTGCAGAAAAGCGTCGGCGAGGACAAGAGCAACCATGGCCTCTGCAGCGACGGCGCCGGCGGGGACGACGCACCAGTCAGAGCGCTCATAGGCGGCTTGAACCGGCTCCTTGGTGACCATGTTGGCTGTGCGCAGGGCGCGGCGCAAGGTGGAAATAGGCTTCAGATAGCCGCGGACGATGACGTCTTCGCCGTTGGTGATGCCGCCTTCGAGGCCTCCGGCGCGATTCGAAGAACGGGGGAATTTGTGGGTGGCGCTGTCGTACGAAATTTCGTCCTGGACTTCGCTGCCGAGGGAGCTCGCGGCCAGAACGCCTGCGCCGATTTCGACTCCTTTGACGGCTTGGACGCTCATTACAGCTTGCGCGAGGCGGCCATCGAGTTTTTCGTCCCATTGGGCGTGGGAGCCGAGACCGACTGGGACATTGTGGGCGACGACTTCGAAGATTCCGCCTACCGTGTCGCCAGCTTTCAGGACGGCGTCCACTTCGGCTTTCATTTTGTCCTGCGCTGTGGGATCAACACAGCGGAGTGGCGATTCGAGATCGTTGGAGATGGCTTGGATTTCGTCCCATGAGGGAGCGCGATCGATGCGGTTGTGGCCGACCTGAATGGTGTGGCTGGCGATTTCTATGTCGAATGCGCGGAGGAATTGTTTTGCCAAAGCGCCGGCGGCGACGCGAGCAGCGGTTTCGCGTGCGGAGGCGCGTTCGAGGATATAGCGCGCATCGTGAAAATTAAATTTTTGCGAGCCGGCGAGATCGGCGTGGCCGGGGCGTGGAGCTACTAATTTTTTGGCAGTGGAATCATCTTCTGGATAGGCTTCGACGGCGAGAATTTTTTCCCAGTTAGCCCAATCGCGATTTTCGATGCGGAGCGCGATGGGAGCGCCGATGGTTTGGCCGTGGCGGACGCCAGCGAAAATGTCGGCGCGGTCTTTTTCTATTTTTTGCCGGCCACCGCGTCCGTAACCGAGTTGACGACGATGCAGTTCGCGGTTGATAAATTCCAGGTCAATGGGCAAACCTGCAGGCAGGCCGGAAAGAAAAGCGAGCAGCGCCTGTCCGTGCGATTCACCCGCAGTGTAGAAACGAAGCATGTGAACAGAATCCTGAAAATAGAAATTAGAAAAGTGAAAAAGAGTTTAACTGGCGAACGGAGTTGCGTCTAGCGGTTCGCCGACAGAATTATTTTGCTGTGATGGGTTACTTGGAGGCTCCTACCCATGGGCCGGTGCTCAACTCTTGCTATGGTGTCGTTGTGAGGAAGCATCTGCCATTTGGCTTGCCGGCTGCGCTGATTGCGATAACTATTACGGTTGTGCTTGATTTGTACGGAGTCTGCCATGTTCCAGGGAATGTTGTGGTCATCCTGGGTTATCCAGGATTTCTAATCGAAGATATTGGTTCGTTTCATCTCCACGAGGCAGTTTTCACGACCGTCAATTGGTTTTTCTACGTTCTCTTATTCGAGGCGATAGCAGCCATGCGAACGAAGCATCGGTCAGAATCCTGAAAATAAAAATTAGGAAGTAGCAAAGAGTTTAACTGGCGAGGCGAGTTGCGTCTAGCGCCACGCTCAGCGCGGAAACCGTCGTACGAGTCGGCTTGAACTAGGACAGCGAAGCAGTCACTCTTAGAGCGCGAATTATAGTTCAGGAGACCTGCGAGGCTTCTTATATGCCCGGTGACCTCGAGCGCATCTTTGCCAATCTGGCGGCGAAACTACCAGATGACTCGGACGGAGTCGATCGCTACCTATTTGACGAGACCGTAATACCCGCCGCACCTGCCGAACTGGCGTCTGATAGCATCGTGATCCGCAACAGTTTCATTCAGCGTCTGCCGGGGTGCCGCGGCGACTACGTGAATATCATCGCGGCCCGATCTACTTTCCGCCAGCTCGGATTGCTGGCCCTTGCCGTTCTTTTTCACGAGCGGTGTGACCGCTATATCATTAACATAACGAATCCGGACTCGCGGATAAAGCACTTCGTGATTGACTACAAGCATTTTCAGAGGGCGCAAGTCAGTGGGTTTAGGTTCAAACCTTGGGTCTTCGGTTGCCAGACGAGGCAGGACCCGCGCTTTTGACAGATTTGACCGGACTTGGCGCGCCACTATTCCGAGTGACGAACCTTGCTGACGTTCAAAAGGATGAATGTGATTGGCAGAACCGCGACACGATCTGGGGATTTGGCGGCGCTTCCGCGACCGCAGAGGTAGCCGAATTCCTACTCAACGCAGGTCGAAAGAATGCCAATCTGGGAGCGTTCGTAATACCGGGAAATAAGGATTTCTCTGCGGCTGAAGTACAACTCTGGGTTCCAGAGACCTGGGAGCTAGTGCAACGCAACTTAAAAGCCTTTCAAGCCGCAACAATTTGAAAGCGGACATCTGATTAACCGCCGAATTGAAGTGCGGTGGCCACCACAGGAGCGCGAGACATCGAGGCTAGAAAGTTCTTCAGAGAGGACGGCACTACGCCGCCTATTTCTCCACCAATGTTGGTTCGAAGGGATTCCTTGTGCAAAAGTTTGTTGAGATTTCTGGTCGCGGCGCTGTTGTTTAGCCGAGGTTATGCGGACGCTACGCCGATCTTTGGTTACAGGGTCGTGGCAACGTTTCCTCATTCGACCGACAGCTACACGGAAGGTTTTTTCTTTCTCGACGGAATATTTTATGAAGGGATCGGAATCAACGGGCACTCTGCGATCCTGGCGGTTGCGCCGGAAACTGGAAGGATATTGCTGCGTCACGATTTGCCGCCGGAATATTTTGGCGAGGGGATCGTAGATTGGGGTCCTTATGTTTACCAGTGGACCTGGAAGTCGCACGTCTGTTTCGTCTATGACCGATTCAGCCTGCAACCCGTGAAGCGTTTTACGTATACCGGGGAAGGTTGGGGCATGACTCGTACGGGGAAGGAACTGATCACCAGCGATGGGACGGCGACGTTGCGCTTTCGCGATCCGGAAACTTTTCAGGAAACGCGACACATCGTTGTGAAAGACGAAACTAAGGTTGTCAGCCAGCTCAATGAACTGGAGTTCATTAAGGGAGAGATTTATGCGAATGTCTGGCACTCGGACATGATTGCGCGGATTTCGCCACGGGACGGTCACGTCATCGCATGGATCGACCTGAAGGGATTGCTACCTGCGGAGCAAAGGATGGATGACGAGGCGGTTCTGAATGGGATTGCTTACGACGCGAAGTACGACCGGATTTTTGTGACCGGGAAGCGGTGGCCGACGGTATTCGAGATCGAGGTGGTGCAACGTTCTCGGTAATGGTCAGATGCGGCTTGGATTTTGCAGCCAACTAGGCTTTTAGGATTCCCAGCGTGCGCTTGCCTTTTTCGGTTATTACGGTGGGGAGGGGTTCGCTGCCGGGGGAGTGCAATTCGATCGAGATATAGCCGGAGAGGTACAGCTCTCTGATCGTCAGTTTGTCCAGCTTCTTACCGTGCGCGAAGACTCGCAAAAACCATTTTGCTTGAGCAGTGTCCATAGAAGGTTGCACCCACGCGCGGCGGCGCTTGACAAGGGAGCATTTTGCTCGCCAATGGCTGCACAAAATAAGCGTCGAGTTTCCTTAGACTTACACGAACGCATTTAGCCAGAGGTTCTGGCGGGTCAACAATCGGTGACGCCGGAGCGAACCTGGCAAGGACGGATTGATGCCCGTGTCCAGTCAATTGCCGCGATGCAGCGCGGCAACTTTGCTTGTTGGAAATTGGCGTGATATGGTTCGCGGCAACTCTCGCGGGGCAAACACACTAATGTCGAAAATTGGCAACTTTACGCAGCCGGATAACTCACCGGCGTATTTCATTGAGTTCCTGGAGTTCCTTGATAGCACCGACGAGGTGACGAATTTTCGAAGGGAAGCGGCGAAGCGCTTGAACTTGGTCGCGGACAGTAAGGTGCTCGACGTCGGATGCGGAATCGGTGGAGCTACTTTTCCGCTAGCGGAGATTACCGGGCCGAAGGGGCTAGCGGCTGGCGTGGACATCAGCTCGGCGATGATCGAGGTTGCGAGCAGACGATGCGGCACGCGGGAAGGGATGGAATTCCGCGTGGGCGAGGCTTGTACGATTCCTTATGCGGACGATTTTTTTGATGTGGCACGCTGCGAGAGAGTTTTTCTGTACCTTCCGGACCGGATCGCAGCCATTCAGGAAATGAAGCGGGTGGTGAAGCCTGGAGGAACTGTTTGCATCATTGATACCGAGCTCGACTCGACCGCCGTGTATTCGAAGAAACCAGCGCTGACACGGAAGATGACATCGCTGGTGGCGGCGACGATGCCGAATCCGAATTCGGCGCGGGAATTGCCGGCGCTGGCGAGAAGTGCGGGGCTGAAGAACGTTAAGGCGGAGACGTTTGCGATTACTACGCCGCATGACTTCTTTGTGCGCGTGATGGCGGGGTCATTGAGGAAGGCGGCGGAGGATGGAGTCGTTCCGCGAGCGGAGGTGGAGGAGTGGTTGGAGGAGCAGGAGTTGTTGAATGCGAGCGGGGATTTTTTTCAGATGTGGTTTTTTGTGATGGTGAATGGGGCGGTGTGAGCGCCAAACCCTGATAGATTTTCTAGTCAGAAAAATCGGGACATAGATGGCGCTAGATTCGTTATACGCCCGGGCAAGCTGGGGCGCAGCATGTTGTGCCCCTACAATGCATGAGTCAGTAGGCCCAGTAGGGGCCGACGCCGCCGGGAGTGTTTTGACCGTCGATGGCGGTGTAGACCTTGCGGCCGAAGAAGAAGGGGAGGCCCCAGTCGAAGGTGTTGGCGCTGGAGTTGGGCCCGGCAAGTCCGTTGGCTACACCGATGGCGGCGCCAGTGGTGAGGGTGTCGGCGTTGGCTACGGTGAAAGTGAATGTGTTGCTGGCGCCGTTTGCCCCTTGATTGGTGGCAGAAGGCATCTGCGTGGAGGTTGGGCAGTAGAAGAAGGTGAGGTCTTTGCAGTTGGGAAACCCAGTGGCAGCGGTGTCCAGGAAAAAGATGGCGTTCGAACCGGTGTCCAGGAAAGCGCTGAAGGAGTTGTTGTTGAATCTGGTGGTGATGTCGCCGGTGGAAGGATTGATGGTGAAGACGGTCACGCTGCCTAGCGCGTTGTTGGACTGTGTGCCGATGCCGAAGATGAGCGAGCCGGAAACGCTGGCTTCGGCTCCGGTGACTGCGGGCAAGTCAATGATGACGCCGTTGTTATCGGAAGCAAAAAAGGCCACGGGATTGGCGACCTGCTCGGTGAGGCTTTCGGTGGTGATCGAGCAGGACGAAGACGTGCAGGTGTAATACAAGCCGGGGTTGCCAGAGCCGGTGACGGTGCAGGCGTCGCCGCAGTCCTGGACAAAGCTGCCGACTCCCAAAATGCCATTTGCGCCCAGGTGCGCCAGGTCGTCTTCTTCGGCGCCGTTGCTGGAACAACTGGTTGGGATGTTCGTAAAAGCGGCGCTGCCGACAATCTGAATGGGGAGATTTTTGGCGTGCTCACCCGCTACGGTCAGGTCGGCGGTCTGGACCGGTCCCCAGGTAAAGCCATCCACGAAGGGCAGGCACTCGACAACGGCGTTGCCGCCGGCGCCGATCTGTTGCGGAAGCGAAATGGTGAGAGCCGAAGAGAGAATACGCAGGCCGGGGGAGCCGGTGTCCACGAGGATGCCGCCGATGGTCTGGCAATTCGAAGTGCTGCCGGGCGCGCACACGGTGACGCTGGTGAAGGGTTCGTTGATGGCAGGGGAATTTACGGGAGGGCCTGCCGTCGGGCCGGTGTTTACGATGATGGCTTGAACATTGTTTGCCGTTGATCCGCCACCACCACCACTGCTGGTGCTGGTGCCCGTGCTGGAACCGCCGCCGCAACCTACTGTTGTCGTAAGAATTCCTGCCAGGAGCAGCGAAAGAAATTCGTACCGGCGGGCGGGCTTCATCGTATGTCCTCAACATGCATGCCCGCGGGTAGCTGTTGCGGGATATAGGCTCTGCCGGTGAATGACCGGAGATGGCCGGAGACTTCAACCACCAGACCCGCGTGTTGGATAAGGATCGGGCCGCGGCCTCTGCGTTGCGCGCGTTGGGTTCGAACGGCCTGGACGTATTCGTCGAAATACGGGCCAAGGAGTTGGCGCAGATCGGGATGGAAGGGGCCTTTCCAGGTGACCGCGAAGACCTGGCCAACGGGCGACGCGTATTCCTTTATCGCGACACCGGTCGGCGCTTGGATTTCATGCAGCATAAAGGAATTGCCGCTGCTGGTGTGCAGAGTGCCTTGCATCTTGGCGACGTCTTCTTGGACGGAGGTGGCGTTGCGACCCAGAGTGGCAGAAAGGGAAAAGGGGAACGCGAGGATTGCCAGCATGCTGCAGGCTTTTGTCAACGTCATGGCGTATGCTCTTTTATTTTGAGTTAAAACGCCCGAGTACGGTGAAGGATTTAGAATTGCTGAAACCGACTCGGGGACGAGCTAGTCCTTCGCTGCTTATAATCCGGTGCTTACAGGCGACGCGCCAAATTCTTTGTATCACGATTCAACCAGCTGGGGGCGCAGGACTTTGTCACCACTTTGTCACCATTTCTTTGCCTGCATCCATATCGATGAATGATGAGGCTTGAGGGGTTGCTTGAGACAAGTTGCCTTGACGGCAGTGGGCGGCACGGTTAGGCTTTCGTCGAAGTGGTATCAGTCAATAGGGGAGTAACGGCTACGCGCTTGCAGCTTCGCGGCGGATGGAAAGTAATATAAGAAGTACGGCGGAATTTTTGGCGGAATAAGGAAACGTGGCAGACACGCCTCTTCAGGTCTCCAGCAACGAAGCGCCTGCGCCTCCCACGGCGTCGATATCTCAGGTTCTGATTGGCAGCATTAAGCGAGCGGTATTGCAAGTGCAGGAATATTCCTACCTGGCCGCGCAATCCATTACCAACGTATTTTCCGGGCCGCGTTATTTTCAGGACACGCTGGACCAGATGGATCAGATTGGCGTGGGTTCGCTGCCGATCGTGCTGCTGACGGGATTTTTCATCGGCGCTGTGATGGTGCTGCAGACCGCTTCGCAATTTGTGCGATTTGGGCAGACTTCGTTGACGGGGGATGCGGTTTCGCTGGCGCTGGTGCGCGAACTGGGCCCGACGTTGACGAGCTTGCTGGTCACCGGGCGATGCGCTTCGGGAATTGCGTCGGAACTTGGGTCCATGCTGGTGACGGAACAGGTGGACGCGATGCGCGCCATGGGAACGGACCCGAGCCGCAAGCTGGTGACGCCGCGCGTGGTAGCCACGATTCTGGTCCTGCCGCTGCTTACGGCAATTTCCGATTTTATCGGGCTGGTGGGCGGATGCGTGGCGGCGGTTTTTTCCCTGCGGCTGGGCGTGGTGCAATTCTGGACGCGCGCCATTGATGCGTTGGATTTTGCGGACATTATGCAGGGCATGATGAAGCCGCTGATCTTCGGATTTATCCTGGCGACAGTCGGCTGCTACAAAGGGTTGACGGTGCGCGGAGGGACGCAGGGAGTTGGCCGCTCGACGACGCAGGCGGTGGTGGTGTCGTCGGTGATGATCATTGTAGCGGATACTTTCCTGACTAAGCTGGCGCTGTATCTCGCGGACAAGGTTTTCTAAGAGAGCATGGAAGCAACCATCTCGTTCCGCAACGTGCGACTGGGATTTGACGAAGGCGATATTGTGTGCGGATTGTCGTTCGAAGTGTTTCCCAAAGAGACGTTGGTGTTGCTGGGAGAAACCGGAACGGGCAAGACGCTCAGCCTGAAGATGGCGGCGGGACTGCTGAAACCGCAGGATGGCGACGTCAAGGTATTGGGCCGGCACATATCGGAAATGAAAGAAAAGGAGTTGCTGGATTTTCGGCGCGAGATTGGATTCGTGTTTCAGGAAGGTGCGCTCTTCGATTCCATGACGGTGGAAGAAAATGTGGCGTTCCGGTTGCGCGAGGAGAAAGTGCCGGAGGAAGAAATCGAGCCGAAAGTGCGGGAAGCACTGCGCTTCGTGGAACTGGAACACGCGATCGATCAGGTGCCGTCGGAACTTTCCGGAGGGATGCGGCGGCGCGCATCGATTGCGCGAGCGCTGGTTACGCGGCCGCCGATCGTGCTGTACGATTCGCCGACGGCGGGCCTGGATCCGGTCACGTCGCAAACCATCATCGCGTTGATTTTGCGCTTGCGCGATATTTACGGAGTGACGGCGCTGCTGGCTACGCACCGATTGCAGGACGGATTTGCGCTGGCCAATTTTCATTTTGATACCGCGACCAATCGCGTTTTGCCGAACAGCCACAAGCCACGAGGGCCTGAGTCCGACGGCGACGAATCGAGCACGCGTTTTGCGGTGCTGCGCGACGGAAAAGTATTTTTTCAGGGAAGTCCGGAAGAGTTGCAAGCAGTAAAGGATCCATATTTGAAGCGCTTTCTGGTGTGAAGGTAAGGTAGGCTGGACGCACGAAAAAAGGAGCGGTCGAAGAATGGCGCAGCGCAAACAACTGACCTGGACAGAGTTGCGCGTGGGACTGTTCGTACTGGTGGCGCTTTTGGTGATTGCGGTGGGAATTTTTTATGTGACGGGCGCGGGATTTTTCGGGCCGAAATACCGTTTGCGGACGTATCTGCCGGAAGTTGCGGGCGTTTCGAATGGAGCACCGGTGCGGCTGGATGGAGTGGACATCGGCAACGTGGAGTCCATCAAGATTGTGGCGCGCGCGCCGGGACAAGTGCCGGATAAGAGCCGCAACATCGAACTGGTTATGCGGCTGGACAAGCGCTTTCAATCGGACATTTTGACCGACTCGACCGCCAAACTGGTGACAGAAGGACTGCTGGGCAATCGCTACGTGAACATTACACGCGGATTTACCGGAGTGCCGCTGAAAGAGAATCAGGAAGTTCCGGGAACGGCGGAGCAGGCGTTGTCCGATGTGATGGCGAGCATGCAGGGATTGACGGTCGATGTCCATGACGTGATTGTCAGGCTGGAAAGTGGACAAGGAACGCTGGGAAAATTGCTGACCGACGATCAGGCGTACAACAATCTGAACGGTTTGCTGGCCAAGGGCAATGCAATGGTTGGTGACATACAGAAGGGGCGCGGCACGTTGGGCAAGCTGGTGTCTTCGGACGAAATGTACAGCAAAGCGAATGCGACGCTGGATAACGTAAACGGGGTAGTGACCGACGCGCGAGCTGGCAAAGGGACTCTCGGAAAGCTGCTGAACGACCCGACGTTGTACGATGAAGCCAAAAAAGCGATTGAAAATGGGAATTCGATCATGAGCGACGTGCGGAGTGGAAAGGGTTCGCTGGGAAAACTCGCGACGGACGATGAACTCTACAACAAGTTGCGCGATGCTAGCGGGAATCTTTCGTCGGCGACGGCTAAGCTCAACGACAACACTACTTCCGCGGGAAAACTTTTTTCTGATCCGAAACTGTACGACAACCTGACCGGCCTGACGGGAGATTTGCGTTTGCTGGTTGGCGATTTCCGCCAGAATCCGAAGAAATTCCTACGCATCAAAGTCGCCGTTTTTTAAGAAAAACATTTGTCCACATTAAGCGTGCGCCCCCTGCCAGCGCGGCAAAACTGCCTCGCATCTTTGCGCGGGGCGCGAAACCTGTGGTGTAATTCCCTTGTAACAATTCTAGAGGAAGCTGTTGATAACAGGATTTGCCAAGCCAACTTATGGAAATTCAAGAGACGTTAACAAAACAGGTTAAGCCTGAGGCGCCGAAATCCACGCTGCCGCAGCCTGGACGGCCCGTGCCCAATCGCGCATATCCCGGAGCGCTGATCGTCGTGGAAGGAACGGACGGATCGGGCAAAAGTACGCAGCTGTATCTGCTGAAACGCTGGCTGGAGATTGGCGGTTACCGGTTGCATTTTACAGAATGGAATTCGTCGCCGCTGGTGAAATCGGCGACACGGCGCGGAAAGCAAAGACGCCTGCTTACGCCGACGACATTCTCGCTGCTCCATGCCGCCGACTTCGCGGACCGCTGCGAGCGTCAGATCATGCCGCTGCTGCAGGGCGATTACCTGGTGCTGGCGGATCGCTATATTTACACCGCATTTGCTCGCGACGGAGCGCGCGGCTGTCCGCAGAAGTGGCTGCGCAATCTGTACCGCTTCGCGCCCGTACCGGACATCACGTTTTATTTTCGCGCGCCGCTGGACGTGGCGGTACAGCGCATCCTGAGCGGACGCCCGAAGCTCAAATACTACGAAGCGGGAATGGACCTGGGACTTTCCTACGACCGGCCGGAAAGTTTCCGGCTATTTCAATCGCGAATTCTCGATGGCTACGACAAGATGGTGGAATCGGATAATTTTGTGGTGCTGGACGGGACTTTGCCGGTGAATAAATTGCAGAAACAGATGCGCGATATCGTCGCCTCTAAAATCGACCTGAAACGTTTTGCGCCGCGCGCCGCAGAGGCGGAATAGATGCCGGACCACGAAAAGGAGAAGGAAAAAACGCCGACAGTTGCCGCAGAGCCTTCATTGACGCCGGCATCGGGTTCTCCCCAGCCGAAAGTTGCGCCGCAGACGGACGACGAGGTTGCGGCCGCGTTTTTCGCAGCACCGCTTCCGGGATTCGATTCCAGCGATATCACCGGCACGCTGATCGTGATCGAAGGGATGGATGGTTCGGGGCGCTCGACGCAAATCAGCCTTCTGCAGGAGTGGCTGGAGTCAGAAGGATTTGCAGTACAGACCAGCGGCCTGCGGCGTTCGAATCTGGTGGGCCGGGACATTGACGAACTGCTCGCGAAAAATGCGGTGACCCGCTTGACGCTGGCGCTGATGTACTGCACGGATTTTTTCGATCAACTGGAGCACCGCATCATACCGGCGCTAAAATCCGGCGCGGTGGTGCTGGCCGACCGTTATATTTTCACTTTGATAGCGCGCAGCGTGGTGCGCGGAATCAATCGCGATTATTTGAGCGGGCTTTACGCCATGGCGTTGCGGCCCAATCTTACTTTCTGGCTGAACGTGCGGCCGGAAACCGCGTTTGGGCGCGAATTTCGCAAAGCGCAGGCCATCAGCTACTGGGAAGCCGGGCGCGATATGTCGCTTTCGCACGATCTCTATTGGTCGTTTGTACGCTACCAGACGATGATCAAGCGGGAATTTGAAGCGGTCGCGAAGCGGCATAATTTTCTGGAACTCGATGGTGAGGCCAGCGTGCCGACGGTCAACAAGCTTTTACGGCAGCGCATTGGCGAGCAGTTGGGCATTCGAAGCTCGAAGTACGCGCCGTCTTCGGCGCTTGCGCACCTCTGGCGATAGAAACCCAAATGCCTGAGCCGGTCCACATCGCCGCGATTGACGCCGGTTCGAACGCAGTGCGGCTTTCCATCGTGCGCGCCTATTCGGCGCTGGACATCGAACCACTCCACAACGAACGCTATCCGCTGCGGCTGGGCGAAGGAGTGTTTGTCCGCAATCGATTCAGCGAGGACATTTTCAAGAAGGCCGCGAAAGCGTTCCGCCATTTTCGCGATTGTATGGACGAGTTTGGAGTGACGCGCTACCGCGCCGTGGCTACCAGCGCGACGCGTGAAGCCGTGAACCGCAAAGCATTCGTCACCCGCATTCGCGTGAAATCGGGAATCCGGGTCGAAGTGATCAGCGCGCTGGAAGAATCGCGGCTGGGCAGAGAAGGAGTTTTCGCGGCGCTCGGTCCGGAAGCGCAAGCGCGCTGCGTCGCGGACTTGGGCGGCGGCAGCCTTGAAATCAGCGTGCTGCAAGATCATACCGTTGTGAAGACCGCGCAGCTTCCGGTGGGCACGGTGCGGCTGATGTCCACATTAAACCTGCACGGCCAAATCCGGCCGGCGGAGGCCGAGCAGGTGCGGAAATATTTGCGCGCGCTGCTGGAATCGAAGCTGCCTTCGCGTCCGAATCTGGACGATGGTCTGACGATCGCGCTGGGTGGCAACGCCGAAACTCTTTCGAACGTGGCGCCCGGTCCGCGTCATCACGGAATTCCGACACTGGAACTTTCGCTGCTGCGCGAACGGCTGCCTGAGCTGCTGCGCATGGACGTCCGCGAACGCATGAAGGCTTACGGGGTTCGCCGCGACCGCGCCGACGTCATGGGAATCGCGGGAATCATTTTCATTACGCTGGGGCGTTATTTGAACGTACGAACGCTTGCGGTGCCCGCGGTCGGAATTCGCGAAGGCGTGATCCACGAAATTGCCACGGAAGCTTTTTCGCGCAAGGAGCCGCATCGCTACAATGCCAAAGCGCGGCAACTTCTCGCCGGAGCGCGCAGTTTTTCGCGGCGGCTGGAGCTCGATCAACGCCACGCGGAGCACGTTCGTGAACTGAGTTTGCAGCTCTTCGATCAACTGCAGCCGCTACATCATCTTCCGGGAGATGCTCGCGTCATACTGGAAGCGGCGGCGCTGCTGCACGACATCGGACATTCCATCAGCCACAAGGGCCATCACAAACACGGCGAATATTTGACGATGAACGGCGATATGGCGGGGTTGGAGGGACGGGACAGGGCGCTGGCCGCGGCCGTGGTTCGTTACCACAACCGGAAAGCCGAGCCGGAGAATCATCACGTGGCGTATGCCTCGCTCAACAACAGCGATCGGCGGTTGGCGCGGCGGCTGGCTTCGCTGGTTCGAATCGCGGAAGGGCTTGACCACTCGCACCGCCAGCGCATCAATCGAATTCGCGCCGCTTTTCAGCGCGACGCGGTTGGTTTGCAGGTGGAAGCGCGCGGCGATGCCAGCGAAGACATTCGCGACGCCAATCGCAGTATCGAGCTCTTCGAAAGGGAGTTTCACACACGGCTGTATTTTCGACCGCCGATGAACTGACCTGAATTAGGTGGATGACTATATACGGATGGCCGTGGTGTCGTCTGTATACTGTTGAAGCTTCAAGAGAGGGAACTGAGAAAAATGCTGCTCTACATTGTTCGACATGGTATTGCGATCGATCGCGAAGATCCGAAGTGCCCGTCCGATCCGGAACGTTATCTGACGCCGGATGGTATCAAACGCACCAGGGAAGTGGCCAAAAGCGTTGCAGCGCTGATTGACGACGTAAAACTTTTTGTCTCCAGCCCGTACGTGCGCGCCATGCAAACCGCGGAAATATTCGCGGAGGTGCTGAAGTTTCCCAAAGCGAAAATCGAAAAAAGCGACTTTTTGCTGCCGGGCGCGGAGCCTGCGGCGTTTCTGCGGGAGCTGTCGCACAAGAAGGCGGTCGAAAGCGCGATGTGCTTCGGTCATGCGCCGCAATTGGATGAGTTGATTGCTACGGCGCTTGGCGCGAAGAAGGACGTGAGTGAGCTGAAGAAGGCGGGCGTGGCTTGTATCGAGCTGCAACGGGTGCACGCGGGTGCGGGGAAACTATTGTGGCTGATTACGCCGCGCGTGGCGCGAAAGCTGGGTAAAGGGAAGTAGGTTTTTGGGTTCGAGAATCGTGAAGCGATCTTAGCGGACGATTGAAATCGGGACGGGCGGCTGCAATTCGGCTTTGGCGTCTGCGTCCTCGTCGTGAGCAGGCTCGGCCTGGATCAAAATTGTTTTGCCCAAGCTGCGCTCCAGTTGCTGCTTGGCTTCCGTAAAGCGCGCGGCATTTTTCGGGCTGTCCTCGGCTCCAGCGACGTGCAACAACAATCCTTGAGGCAAAACTTCCAGGCGCAAAGAAGAGCTCTTGCTCACGCCGCATTTTTGTGCCGCGATGGCCAGGCGAAGAATGCCCGCGAGGAGATAGACTCTTGTCTGCTGTTCGGCGGCCAATTGCGCGAAGCGTTTGTTCTTGAGGCTGGGCTCGGCGCCACGCTGAAACCGGATGGCCCACGCCGCGCGTTCCCATTCGGAAAAAGTCCAGCCGGGAGGGACCGGTGAATCCAGCAGGAACGACTTGGCTGATTTTTCGCGCTTTTTTTTCTGCTCGCCGCTGCGCACGCCACTGAGCCGCGCCGCCGTTTCCAATACCCGCCGTTCTTTTTTATCGGAAAATATTTCACCGGCTTTACGCAGGCGCAACTGCGACCACAGCCGCATGGCGATGCGTGCCATCAAGCTGCTCCGGCCTGTTTTGGGGTCCATGGCCGCGCGGGTTGCTCGGATGCGGGCTTTCGCGTAGTGCTCCCATTCTTCGCGCGAAAAACCGCTCTGCCAATGCGTCCAGATGCTTGCCGTGCCCAGCGCGAGTTGCCGGTAGGTTCGCACGTTAAGCTGCCGTTCGTTCTCGATGCGCAGCTCCCAGTCCGGCAGAATTTCAGCGGACTGATTCGCTCCGGCTTTGCCAAGCATTTCGCCGAGCACGTCAAGATCGTGAATATTTCCCAGCACGTCCTGCACCCGCTTCAGCGTATCGGACCATTCGGCGTGCGCCGCGGGCAAGAGCGATTCCACGGTATAACGAAAATGTTTTATGCCAATGCGCAGCGCATGCCACGGCTCGGAGCTTTCCGTTCGCATCGCGCGGCGGTGCAGCTCTTTGGCTTCTTCCAGACGCTCGAGAGCCAGGCAGTGCGCGGCGGCGCTGTCAGGCGGAACCTTGCGGATTCGAACGCGCAGAGATTGTGCCAATTTCGTCCAGCGTTTTTCGTCAAAGCGCGTAGCCCGGTGCAGCGCCCTATCACGCGCGGCTTTTTCGTCGGCTTCAAGCGAATCGAGCAGCTGCCGCTTCAGCGCGTCATCCTCCGGATGCAGCTTGTGCAGCCATTCGGCCATGATGTGGGCATCGCGCAAGTCGCCCAACGATCGGAACAGCTTCTTCGCGCAATCGCGCATTTCCTCCCAATCCGGATGCGGATCGATTTCTCGCATGACCGAAGCCACCGAACGGCAGCGGCGCAGCGCCACCCGCAAGTCATGCACGGTGTGATTGGTCAGATCAGAACGCAGGTTGGCCAGCTCTTCGAGAGAGCGCTTCATCCAATACGCCAGATCGCGGTGATCGGAAGGACCGCCGGAAGGCATTGCAACCGCATGCGCCATAATTAGAATTACCGGTTCCGATCGGACAGCGTCCGAACCCTGTGGAACCGGGGAAGTAAAGAGTATCGCTGCGGAGTACGCGCGTCCAGTCGGGTGTTCACTGCAAAAGTTGCGGCCGCGCCGCGCGTATAGCCGAATGGCGCTGTTCATGTTATTTTTACTTATCCCTGCCGGAGTGGCGGAATGGCAGACGCGGCGGACTCAAAATCCGTTGCCCGCAAGGGCGTGTGGGTTCGACTCCCTCCTCCGGCACCAACTTGAAAGCTTTGCTACCCTTCTGGCGCGCAGCTATTTTTTTGCCCATAAAATAAAACAGTTTTCACCAGCATTGAATCGGTTTAATATCGCCTGCACGCATTTTACCGTCGAACTGAAAGAGGGTTTATGCCTCGCCGCACCCTTTCGCTGACTGCGCTAATCGCTTGTTCCGTGCTGATATCTCCTGCGTTTGGGCAAGCGCCGAAGTCTGCGACTTCCAATCTCACGGCCATGCAGCCATTGCAGCTGTTGCGTGGTTGGGAAATTCAATCATCGTGTGAAGCCAACATTACTGGCGACAAAGTGTCGCTGCCCGGATTCGCCACGACCGGATGGCATAAAACCACGGTGCCTAACACCGTGGTCGGCACTCTGGTGGACGATAAGACTTATCCCGAGCCGATGGTCGGCACCAACCTGAAAACTTTTCCCGGAATGAATTATTCCAGCGCAACGTTTTTTGCGAATCAGGATATGCCGGACGGCAGCCCGTTTAAGTGCTCGTGGTGGTGGCGAAATGAATTCGTGTTACCAGCGGCCTATGCAAAGAAAAACATTGCGATTCATTTTCCCGGGATCAACTACCGGGCCAATGTGTGGTTCAACGGGCAGAAAATCGCCGACGCGCAGGACGTTGCGGGGACTTACCGGATTTTCGAATTTGATTTGACGAAGTTTGCGAAA
Organism: uncultured Acidobacteriota bacterium; assembly: GCA_963732135.1. Taxonomy (GTDB): domain Bacteria; phylum Acidobacteriota; class Terriglobia; order Acidiferrales; family UBA7541; genus Acidiferrum. The sequence goes on along the minus strand of CAVSYC010000001.1, from coordinate 1,758,766 downwards.
CCCGGCGCGAAGAACGTGATCGCTTTGGAAATTACTGCTCCTGCAAAAGAGGATCTTGGGATTACCTGGGTGGATTGGAATCCGACACCCGCCGACAAGGACTTGGGCATCTGGAAGGAAGTTTCGGTCACCGCGAGCGGACCCGTTGCGATTCGCAATCCGTTTGTGAAATCCCAGTTGAATGATGACTTCACTGCCGCCGATCTGACGATTTCGGCGGACTTGCGAAATGATTCTGGCGCGCCAGTGAAAGGTGTTTTGACGGCAGAGGTTGACGGGAAATCTGTCAAGCAGCCGGTCGAACTTGCGGCTGGAGAAACCAAGACGGTGCGCTTAGACCCGGCGCAGTTCTCCGAACTGAAGTTTGCAAAGCCAAAGCTTTGGTGGCCATACACGATTGGGACGCCTTATCTCTATAAAGCGAATCTACGATTTGAAACTTCGAATCAGATTTCGGATTCAGCTGCTGTTTCCTTTGGAATTCGGCAGGTTAGGAGCGAGCTGACCGAAAAAGGGCATCGCCTATTCAAAATTAACGGACGGTGGATTTTAATTCGCGGCGCAGCGTGGGCCCCGGACATGTTTCTGCGGCCGATGTCGAAAAAACTCGATGCGGATCTGCGTTATGTGAAGGACATGGGGCTGAATACGATTCGCCTGGAAGGACGTATCGACCGTGACGAACTGTTCAACAAAACAGATGAGATGGGAATTCTGGTAATGCCCGGTTGGACCTGCTGCGACGCGTGGGAATTGTGGGACAAATGGACGGCGGACACGCGCAAAATAGCGGCTGCTTCCATGGCCGATCAGGCGCGCCGCTTGCGCAATCATGCCAGCGTCTTTGTCTGGCTCTACGGCAGCGACAATCCGCCCCCTGCCGATGTCGAGAAAATGTACCTGGGGATTTTGTATGACGCGGAGTGGCCGAATCCTTCCGTTTCGTCGGCCAGTGCGGCGCCGACTACTGTTACCGGAAATTCCGGCGTGAAAATGACTGGACCCTACGAATATGTGCCGCCGGTGTACTGGCTGGCGGACACGACTGCCGGCGGAGCGTATGGATACAACACCGAGACCAGTCCTGGCCCGGCAATTCCTACGCTGGAAAGTGTTAAAAGATTTATCCCGAAGGAGCATTTGTGGCCGATGGACGACGTATGGAATTACCACGCGGGCGGGGAGCGGTTCACGACGGTAAATGTTTTTAGCGAGGGCCTGAATAAACGATATGGAACCGCAACTTCGCTGGAGGATTACGAGCGCAAAGCACAAGCGACTGCCTATGACGGCGAACGCGCGATGTTTGAAAGCTACGGCAGGAATAAGTACGTCGCAACGGGCGTGATTCAGTGGATGCTGAACAACGCATGGCCATCGCTGATCTGGCATCTGTACGACTACTATCTGGTGCCAGGCGGCGGATATTTTGGAACCAAAAAAGCGATGGAGCCGCTGCACGTACAGTATGGTTATGACGATCAAAGCATCGCGGTGGTGAACGGCACTTACCAGGAACACAAAGGGATGAAAGTGCAAGCACGAATTTATTCTTTGGACGCGAAACTTCTTGCCGACAAGGAAGAACCGGTTGATGTGCCAGCCGACGCGGCGGTGAAAGCGTTCGACCTGCCCAAGCCAGACGGACTGACGATGACGTTTTTTGTGAAGCTGGATTTGCGCGATTCGAATGGAAAAAATGTCAGCGACAATTTCTATTGGCTTTCCGCGAAGGCGGACACGCTGGATTGGGCTCACAAGCAGGATACGGTGTATACGCCACAGGCGGAATTTGGCGACTTGACGGGATTGAATTCGTTGCCGCAAATCAAATTGCAGTCGAGCGCGCTGCTGGAACAGAAGCCGGGAGCGACGACTGGCAAAGCGCATGTACGGGTGAAAAATACTTCGTCGAGCGTGGCATTCCAGATTCGTTTGCGGCTGGCGGACAAAAAAGACAATCAGGACATCGTTCCTGTGTTCTGGGAAGACAATTATTTTTCCCTGCTGCCGGGCGAGGAGCGAACTATTTCCGTGAGCTATGACACTGCGCAATCGGGCGGCGCGCATCCAATGATTCAGATTGGCGGTTTCAATATCGCGTCCGGTGAAGTTCCCCTGCAATCAGGAGCTACGCACTAAGCAACTGTTGCGTTCTCATTTGTCACGCTTCGTAAAGCCAAGTTTGCAAAGTCTTGCAGCGTGATGCACAATTCGCGCCAATGAATACGAAGCCTTTCCGTTTGAAGCCTTGGCTTTCCAGACTGACATGCGCCGAAATCCTTTTCGGCATTGGCCTGAGCGTGTGCAGTATTGCACCCGCGCGGGATGCGAAACTTACCGCCGCGGAAGCCGCAGTTCAATATCGCATCGCGAAGAGCGGCGCCGACGTTTCCGTATATTTCAAAACTCTGGACGGCAAGGCGCAATGGTCGTTACGCGCTGACGATGTATTTCACGCCGCGAGCACTATGAAGATTCCCGTAATGATTGAGCTGTTTCATCAAGCGCAGCAGGAAAAACTAAAGCTAACCGACACATTGCTGGTCAAGAATGAGTTTCGCAGCATCGCGGACGGGTCGCCCTACATGCTCAATGCCGCGGATGATTCCGAAGGCGAGTTGTACAAAGCGGAAGGGCAGAAGCGCACGCTGCGCGAACTGTGCGAGTTGATGATCACTGTGAGCAGCAATCTTGCCACCAACCTGCTGATCGAGAAGCTGGGCGTTGAAAACGTTCGAGCGAGCGTGCACGACCTTGGCGCGGATGGGATGAACGTATTGCGCGGCGTCGAGGACAATAAAGCGTTTCAGAAAGGCTTGAACAATACGACCACTGCGCGTGCCCTCGCGATTCTGCTGCAAGCCATCGCGGAAGGCAAAGCTGTGGATGCCGCCAGTTCGAACGAGATGGTTGCAATTCTGGAATGGCAAAAATTCAACGACGCGATTCCGGCGGGATTGCCCAAAGGAATTCCGGTGGCGCACAAGACCGGAGACATTACCAAAATCAACCACGACGCCGCGATTGTATTTGCGAAGCGGCCATTTATTTTGGTGATCCTGGTGCGAGGATTGGCCGACAAAAAAGACAGCGCGGCGCTGATGGCTGACATCAGCAAGAGCCTCTACGAAGCGGTAGAGTAGAAATTAGGCGCAACCAGAGGAGCCCTTCAGGACATCCAACGCTTCAGTTGCAGGGCGTTTTAGTCTCCAGTGTATTGCGATTCGCGTCGAACTTCCGGAGAATCGTTGCAGGGGATTGCGAGGGGAAGATGAGGACACGAAACATTTCTAAATTGCTGATCGCGGCCGCTGCTGCGTTGCTGGTCACGGGGACAGGATTCGCGGATACGCTGGAACTGAAAGATGGCCGCGTGCTGCAGGGAAGATACCTGGGCGGAACGCAAGCCATTTTGCGCTTTGAAGTGAACGGCGACGTGCAGACGTTTGCGACGCACGACATCGTGGCGCTGACGTTCACGCGCGGCTCCGGACGTCGCGCCGCCGAACCGCCGCCCCCGCCGAACAATCCGCCGGACAATCCACCGCCCAATAATCCACCGAACGATCAGGCGCCGCCACAAGCTGGGCCGCCGCAGGCTTACAACGGCGGTGAGGTCGAGCTACCCGCAGGCCAGCCGATCATGGTGCGGATGATTGACGGCGTGGATTCGTCCAAAAATCGCGTTGGAGATATTTTTCACGCCAGCCTGGAAACGGATCTGAATGTGAACGGGGCGCTGGTGGCGCGCCGGGGCAGCGACGTATACGGACGGCTGGCGAGCGCGGACCAGGGCGGCAAATTCTCCGGGAAATCGGAACTGCAGCTGGAACTGACACGCATGATAATCGATGGGAGAGAGTATCCCCTGGTCAGCAGCGACTATAACTTGCAAGGGAAAGGTCGCGGAGGGGATACCGCAAAGAAGGTTGGCGGGGGCGCGGTTCTTGGGGCGATCATTGGCGGAATTGCGGGCGGCGGCAAAGGCGCGGCGATTGGGGCGGCCGCGGGCGGCGGAGCCGGCGCTGGCGTGCAGATTCTGACGAAAGGGCAGCAGGTGAAGGTGCCGAGCGAAACGTTGCTGGAGTTTCGGCTGCAACAGCCGACTACCGTGACACCGACGGGGCAATAACGAAAAAGCGCCTACGCGAGATGCGCGGGGTGAAGTGTGGGGCGAAGTGCGGGCGCTTCAGGTGTCACTTTTACTCCCGGGTCTTGGTTTCAGACTTAATGTGCGTGGCAAGCACATGTTGTTTCTTAGGAAGCACATTCGTGACATTTCATGGAATTCGTCCTTGCCACTTCTACTGTTAGTGACTAAGCTACCCCCTCAAGCAAAGAGCTTTCTTCAGTTCAGGGCTTGCAAGTACGACCCTAAACGCCGGAGCGGGCTCAAGTGGGGGAAAGATGCCGAAAGAAAAGCCGCAAGTAAACATCGGGGAAGTCATCAGGACCTATCGCGGGCAGCGCGGACTGTCGCAGGGCGATATCGAGCGACGCACGGGATTGCTGCGCTGCTATTTGTCGCGCGTGGAGAACGGTCACACGGTGCCGTCTCTGGAAACGCTAGCGAAGATTGCCGAAGCGATGGACATTTCGCTGGCCGACTTTTTCCCCGGGACAGAAACGCCGCGCGATAAAGAGACCCAGAAGATGCTGGGCGAGCTTTCGCAGGACGAAATCCGCTTCCTGGTCGAGATCAAGCGCTACAGCTCGACGCTTTCGGATGGCGATAAGCGGCTGGTGCTCGCGATGATCCGCAAGATGGCTACGATGATTCCGCCCCCGGTGCGCAAGCCACTAATAAGGCGCTCAGCGGTTTAGCTTAGATCGTCCAGACAACCTTGCTCTGAAATAAATGCGGTTCGAACGGGCTGCGTCGTCAGATAACGATCGGCCAGCAAAATAACAGAAAACGTTCCACCTCTTCCTCATTTTCTCTGCCCCTCATTTGTAAGCGGCGCGAGCACTGCTTAGCCGGTGCCACGCGTTAAAAACGGTACCCTCATTTTCTGACCTGCAATGCTCAAAACTGGCGGCAGGGAATAAGTTGGGCCACGGCTTCCAGATTTCGCGAGTGGTATTCTGGAAGTGGGCGGACGTGGGCAGAGTGAAATGTAATGAAGCAAAAATTGAGTAGCGGAGAGGTGTTGCGGACGGGCGGCATTGCACCGTTGACCGAGGCGCAGAACACTTCGTGGTGGCTGTGGTGGAATTTGCTGAGTCTCGATGCGCCGACAGTAGCGGTGATGTGGGCGGTGTTGTTTGCGTCAGCGCGAGGTGTGGGGCTGCGATTTTCCGACGGTATTTTATTGGCGTTGTGTGTGTGGGTGATTTATGTTACCGACCGTTTGCTGGATGGGTGGACGGGAAGACGAGAGAGAGCGATGCGGGCGCGGCATTTCTTCTGCATGCGGCACCGATTGGAATTGGCGTGCATGGCGTTGCTGGCGATCGCAGTGATTCTTTGGATGGCGGCGCAACAGTCGGAAGGCTTGGAAGTCGTCTCGGGCATGAAACTGGGTGCGATCGTGTCGGTTTATCTTGCGGCAGTGCATGCACGCAGCGGATGGGCGGAAAGAATTTTTCCGAAAGAGCTGGCGGTAGGGGTGCTGTTCGCGGCAGGGACCACCTTGCCGGTGTGGGCGCTTCGCGGGATTCAATCGGCGGACATGCTGGGTTCGTTGGTATTGTTCTCCGCGCTTTGCACGTTGAATTGCGTCGCAATCGAATGTTGGGAGCGCGATTGGAAAGACGAAACGAGTCCGAGCCGGACGCACGCCCTGGTGTATTGGTGCGATGGCCGGGTCAAGCACCTGGCAGCGGCGCTGGCGGCGATTGCGTTGACGTTCACTTTGATCTTGCGCGCGGACGGATTGCATAGACCAGAGGTACTGACCGTGGTCTTTGCATCCCTGTTGCTGTTGGCCGTGGATATGAATCGGGAGCGGCTTTCCACTTCCTCGTTGCGTGTGCTGGCGGATGCTGCGCTTGCGGTCTCGGCAATCGTCGCGCTGGCGTGTATGCGATGGCGGATGTGATGGGAAATGTCCGTACAGAGATGAATTGCGACTGGATCGCGCCGTATTACCGACTCCTCGAGCATTGCACTTTCGGAAAGAAGCTGGAAGAAAGGCGATTCGCGTTTCTGGAGCAGACGGCCACTGCTCGGAAGGCATTGGTGTGCGGCGGCGGCGACGGAAGATTCCTGGAGCAGTTGCTGCGAAGGAATTCGCAAGTGCGGGTTGATTTCGTGGATCTCAGTCCGGGGATGGTAGAACTCGCGAAGCGGCGTTCGGCGAGCGGCAAAAGCGTTGAAAAGGAGCGAGTGCGTTTCTACGTGTGCGATATTCGGGAATTTACGCCGGTTGAAGCGAGCTACGATCTGATCGTAACGAACTTCTTTCTGGATTGTTTCGGTGAAGCTGAGATCGCGGGGGTTGTGACGAAGCTGGCCATGCTAACCAGCCCGCACGCGCGGTGGCTAGTTTCGGAATTTCGCGTGGGCCGGCGAAGGCTTGGCAGAATCTGGCGGCAGGCCATCGTACGGGGATTGTATCTGGCGTTTCGCGTGACAACCGGACTAACGGTGAAGCGGCTGCCGCACTATGAGGCAGCGCTGAGAAGCGCGGGGTTTCTGTGTCGATGCGAAGAGCGAAGCATGAAAGGGCTGCTGAAGTCATCGCTTTGGGGAAAATGCATTGTCCAGAACTGAAGTCGGACGGACAGCGGACAGGCTCGGCCAGAGAATCGCCAGCCGAGCCGAGCCGAGCCCGTGCTGCCGCAACTGCAAGCGCGGCGCTCAGGAGCGGAGGACTAGGCAGCTGGCGATCATGTCGTGAAGGGCCTGCTTTTTTTCGGTGATGCCGGCGAGGATGTAGCCGATGCCGAGAGGGATGAGCTTGGTGATGAACCTGGCAAAGTAGCGGCCGGAGGCGCGGCCAAACGAGACCCGATTGCCTTCGAGATCGGTCACCACAAGATTCATTACTTTTTTTCCGACAGTGCCTTGCCACTCGGAGCTTTCGAAGTAGGCGTAATAGAGCCAACCGGCCAGGACGCTCGCGCCCACAAATAATGCGATAGAGGATGCAAAGGCGAAAATGGCGGCTGGGTCCGGTTGATGATCGCGCGTGGCCATGGATTGCAAGGCGGCCCCGAAGCCGCCAAGCAATAAAATAGGAATGAAAACCGCCCCCAAGATAGCGCCGAGCAGAGCGCCGTCAATCAAACAAGCCACGAAACGGAGCCAAAATCCTGCGAACGCGCGAGTGGCGGGAGGAAGCCAGTGCGGAGACACAGCTGCCGCGTCCACTGGCGTTGCCATGGGTGAACCAGCCGGCGGGCTGGCGGACACAGCCGATGACGTCGGAGCGGCAGTGCCACAGACCTGGCAGAAGGCGGAACCTGGGGCAAGGTTGCTGCCGCACTTTGAGCAGAACATTATTTTCTCCTGGCCGAGTGAACCGTGAATTATAGGGAAGATGTTACAGGAAGTGGCGAAGTGAATGAAGCGAAGAAAGAGACTGCAGATGTGAGGACCAGGAAATGGTTACAAAATTGGCGCCGCAACCAGCTTGCGCAGGGTTCGGGCTTTGCGGCCGAAATAAAGAGCGTTGAGCATCTTCCAGGGAAGCAGCAAGAGATAGAGAGCGGCTGAGTACAGCGCCCATGTGGACGGCAGAACCAGAGCGGCAAGGCAAGCGATTAATCCGATGGCGGCGAGGCCGAGTGCGTCCACGATGGACGAAACAGTAAGCAGGCGCTCGATGCCATTGAGGCCCAACGATTCCCTGCGCCGCCAGGCGTTCCAATAAAGTGCGGCGGTGAGAAAAAAAAGGCAGGTGAATCCCAAGGCGTACACTGCGAGCATTCCCATAACTTGCACGGCGACGGCGAAGCGGGCCGAAAAATCGTAGCGGATCAAATATCCGAAGATGGTTGAATAGAGAAACTTCATGGGATAGACGCAGAAGAGAAGCAAAAAAAGCAGGCAGGAGTTTAAGACAATGGTGACTCGATCATGCAGGCCGTAGCGGCGAAAAAAGACGTAATGGGAAAACCATCCTCCCACAATCATGGCAAAGCAAACGGCGAAGGTGACAAAACCCAGGGCGTCATCGTGGATGGCCTGGAAATTCTTGGGAACTGTGAGTGAGATCGCAAGAAGGACGAAGGAAAAGGCGAAGACAACGTCGCTGAATACATCTAGGCGCGACATGCCAGCGCCGCGCATGCGAAAGCCGTTTTCAACCGGCTGATGATCGGAAGAGTCCACGCGAATTCTCCGGGTGCGGTGCAGAATTTCCCATGGCTATGGGCGGAGCATACAACAAATCATGTCTAGCTTGTCGTTACGCCATCGGTGCGCGGCTTGGCGACGGCGGGTGCGTCCACATTTAGAACGGAAGTCACGAAATCGCTCAAGGTCATTCCGAGATGGCCGACGACGCGCTGCTTGAGCGTGGTGTAGTCCTGCGTGCCGCTGAAAATATCGGCCATGATCTGGCGGAAAATCGTGCTGCGGCGAAGGAACTGCACCATGCGAGTGGTGACGGCGGTGCCGAGGAAAGTTCCGCGATAGAAGCGGCGCACGATGCGCGCGGCGAATTCGAGTTCGCAGGAGAAGGCCGCACGGACCCAGTCTGTATACATCTGAGGATTGCCTTCGGCGATGGCTTTGCCGAGCAGTTCGCCGGAGCGCATGGCGTAGAAGAGGCCCTCTCCGGTGAGTGGATCAACGAAAGCGGCGGCATCGCCTACCAGCGCCCAATTTTTGCCGACGACCGTACGTTGCGAAAGAGTTGGAACTTGAGGCGAGGGAAGGACGTGGCTGTAAAAGCGCGCAGCTTCGGTGGAAAGTTTTTGTTTGCCGATAAAGGTCTGCAAGTGCGTGCGCAGCTGGGTCTGGTTGTGCGAAGCCATGCTGCCGCAGATACCGACGGATAAATGGTCGCAGCGCGGGAAGGACCAGATGTAACCGTCGAAGTGCGGAAGAAATTTGATGATGATGGAGTCGGCTGCTTGCGGAATGAAATAGCCTTGCGTGATTTCGAGCTCGTCTTTTTGCAGCGGACGCGTTTCGGGGAGAAGCTGATTGCGCGCGCCGGCAGCCAGCACCAGGAAATCGGCGGTGTGCCATTCGCCTTCGATGGAGTAGCGTGGTTTTTCGCCGGACGTGTCCACGGCGACGACGTGCGAGCGATGCACCTGGCAGCCCGCATTCTGGGCGCGCTCGAGCAGCATGCCATTCAAGACCATGCGCGAATAGATGACGATGGGGTTGCGCATGTCGAGCTTGGCACGTTGTTCGTTGCTGGCGATGAGCTCGATAGAGTGAATCAGCTTCTTGGGATAAGGATTGTCGAGAAGAAAAGGGAAGCGCTGGATGGCTTTGTGAGTGAGCCCGCCGCCGCAGGGTTTTTCCCAAGCGAGGTGCTCATCGAAAATGTGAACCGTGTTGCCGGAGCGGGCAAGTTGTTTGCCACACATCGCGCCGGACGGACCGCCGCCGATGATTACGATTTCAGCCATCAGGTTGCTCTCGCTAAGGTGAGACCGTGTTCGAGCACGAAGTCCTTAAGCGATGGGGAGAATCGCCAGGACAAAACCAGCGAGGAGTATAGCACCGAAAATCGCAGCAGCAGGGATAGAGCGTGTCTGGACGCGTATTACATCGGTTGCCAGCCGTTGCAAAATTGAAAACAAAGCAAAATAGATGACGAGAAGCACGAAAATGAATTGCGCGGAGCGTAGATAGAAGATGGCGCCGACAAGAATGAGCCAGAGCATTCCGCGGAAAGCGAGAAACTGAACGAAGCGACGGAAGCGGGGTGAAGCAGCGGGGCCGCCGAGAAAAAGCTCCTCGGCCAGATGCCACGGGAGGAGCGCCAGGAAAAGAATCGGAAATCTCAGCCAGCGCGTGGGAGTGAGCCAGGCTTCGTAGAAAGTGAGTTCGAACCATGCGCCGAAGAGCAGAATGAGCAGGACCGCGGCCGCCGCGCCAGAGGCAGTGATTTTTGTGAAAAATGAATTCAGGCGAGGAATGGATTGCCGATGTAGTGCGAGCGCGGCTGCGCCGACGATGAATAGAAACGAGGCAAAGTAGTCGCCTTGAAAGATGTGAAGGAAACGTAAAGGCACAAAGAGACGCAGCAGGATCACTGCGATTACGGAAAAGACCCCGAGCGATAATGCGGCGCGAAGGAACGGCGATGGCGCGCTGGAATCGGGAGGAGATTGGTTCGAAGGCGAGGCAGTCATTTCGCGAAGAAACGGCGGCGAGAGTATTGCGAGACCGAGCAGTCCAAAGACCCAACCGAGTTGCGGCATATTCTTGGGAAGCGGCGCTGTTGGATCGGTGCCGAGAATCTCAGAAGTCCAGGAGCGAATGGCGTCGAAGGCTGCTGGTGCGAAGAGAATACTGACGTGGGTAGTGCGCGGGATGACCTCGTACTTGATCGAAGAGTTGGTTGATTTGGTGACCAGATCTTGAGCGATCTGCCGGATTGCGGCCGGCTCCCATGCGGCGCTAAGGACCAGAGAATGCGCGGCAAGGACCGGCGGCGTTGGAAATAGAAGAAGTTCGGCAGAGACACCGGGAGCGGGATGCATCGGTGCGGGTGAAATGGCGATGGCGCCAGCGACGGGAAAGTCCGCGGCTACGCGGGTGGCGATCGCGGCTCCCATGGAATGGCCCGCAAGAATCGTGCGCTCGGGAATGATCGCTTTTCGCGCGGCCAGATCGCGGACCAGTGCGTCGGCGCAAGTTTCCACACGCGCTGCGGAGAATGGCCCCGGAGTTTTTCCGTGGCCGGGAAGATCCGGGACGAATACGCGTAACTCCTGATTGGCGAATTCCTCCGCGGTGAAACCCATCACCTTCTTATTGGCGGAGAGTCCGTGAAAGAGAACGACCGACCCTACTGGAGTGCCTGAGCGGGCTTCGTAGATGTCGGTGGGCATGTTGCAGCCGCCGGCGGTGGCCAGAACGGTGCGCACTTCGTAGGATTCTTTGTGTGCCAGGAAAAAACCCACGACACAAAGTAGAATGCCGGCCGCGCCATGAATCAGCGCGCTGCGATTTAATTTTGGAGTGACCAGAGGAGCGCTCACGCACGCACTCGCGGTGGCCGGGGCGCTGGAAACGGGATGATTTCGAGCGCGTGATAAACTGTCCTGACACATTGCGGGCCCAGAAACAGAAAGGGTGTGGATTTGAGCGGCGGAGTTTTGAATTTGCACGAAGCGATTTTGCAATTTGGCCCAGGGAAACGCAATGGGCGGCGCGTGGTTTTTACCAATGGTTGCTTTGACCTGTTGCATCCGGGACATATTGAGACACTGGAAAAGGCTCGGAGTCTGGCCGACGCGCTGGTAGTTGGCGTAAATAGCGACCGCAGTGTGCGCGAAATGAAAGGCGCCGGCCGGCCGATTATGCCGGAGCGCGAACGCGCGGAAATTCTTGCGGCGCTCGAGTGTGTGGACGCTGTGGTGATTTTTGATGAGCCGACGCCACGCGAAATTATTGCCGCGCTGCTGCCCGACGTGCTGGTGAAAGGCGGCGATTGGGCAAGCGACCAGATTGTAGGCCGCGAAGAAGTGGAATCCGCCGGCGGCAAAGTGGTTTCGATTCCCCTGGTGGCGGGATATTCGACTACGGTAATTCTTGAAAAGATCCGCAAGCTGGATTTACCCGGCGGAACGGATCGCCAGTAAGCATTCATGATCCTGCCTGTTGTTCGTGAACGATTCGAAGCGTTGTTGCGGCAGCCTGCGCTGGAGGGCGTGGTGTCCGCGTTGCAGGGCGGAGGCAAAGCGGCGGGGTGCATTGGGCTTACGGAATTGGCGAAGGCGATCGCTGTGGCGTACATCACTTCGCAATTGCGCCGTCCGGCGTTTTTGATCGTCGATTCGAACAAAAAAGCGGAAGCAATTGCGGAGACGCTGCGATTTTGTTTCTCGGTTTTTCCTGGAGCGACGGGTGGTGTTGCGGTGCTTCCGGCGTTCGACACCTATCCCTGGGAGTCGCGCAGTCCACACGCCGACATTCTCGAGCGACGCGCGGCGACCCTGTATCGGCTGGCCGCGGGAGAAACTTCGCTGGTGATTGCACCGGCGGCATCGGTGCTGTGGCGCTATCGCGATGCCACAGACTATGCGGAGCTGGCGCGAATCCTCGAAAAAGACAAGGAAGTGCCGCTGCAGGATTTCCTGGCCCATCTTGGCGCTACAGGTTATGCGCGCACGGAAATGGTGGAGTTGCCCGGCCAATTCGCGGTGCGTGGCGGAATCGTGGATATTTTTTCCCCCGAAGCACCGCGCCCTGTGCGCGTGGAATTGCTTGGCGACACCGTGGAGTCGGTGCGGGAATTTGATCCCCGTACGCAGCGCTCGATTGCGCCGGTGAACTGGACAACGGTTCTGCCGTTGACCGAGTGGGCAATCGCGCAAGGGGACGGGGGAGAGGCGTGGGCGTTGCCGACGTATTGGGGGCCGGCGGGCGTGGTGTCCACGCGGAGTCTATTCGAGCTAACGCCCAGTTCCTTGGAGCCGGCCGTTTTCCTGGACGAACCCGCGACGCTGCTTCCCGTCGTGAACGCGCTGCTCGCGGAAGCCACGGAAGCCTACGAAAAAGTGGGCATGGCGAATGCCCCCGACGCGGCGACTTTTTATTGGCAAGCGGAAGAATTTGATTTGGCGCTGCAACTTGCGACGCGAGTGGAGTTGGAACAACTTGGCGTGAGCTCAAGCGACGCAACGCGATTCCATTTGTCTTCGCGGCCGAGCACACGCTTTCACGGCGATGTAGTCGCGTGCGTTGGCGACGTGAAGTCGCAACTGGCGTCGGGCGGCACGGTTTTTCTGACCGCGGCGAGCACCGGAGAACTGGAACGTTACGCCGATATCTGCCGCGAGTACGAAGTCCCGTACGTGCTCGGCGAATCGGAGACTGCAGCAGCGGGATTTACCGCGGAAGGAGCATCCGAGTCCGCAGGATTGGTGTTGGTGCGTGCGCCATTTGGAGAAGGGGTCGCGTTTCCCGATGCCAAGCTGACGATTTTTGGCAACGCGGATTTATTCGACGTGGCGCCGTCGGTGGAACGTCCTACGCGCAAAATTCGCACCTCAGGATTCTTCAGCGATTTTGCAGACCTCAAGCCCGGCGATTTTGTTGTGCACGTAGATCACGGCATCGGGCAGTTCGAAGGACTGCGTCAGATCGAATCGGACGGACGGCGCGGCGAATTCATGCTGCTTCGCTATGCGGAAGATTCGCGCTTGTACGTTCCACTGGAGCGCATGGACCTGGTGCAGAGTTATCGCGTGGTGGAGGGAGCGCCGCCACCGCTGGACAAGCTGGGCGGGACCGCATGGACCACGCGCAAAGCGAAAGTCCGTAAATCCCTCGAAGACATGGCGGAGAAGTTGCTCGAACTGTACGCAGCGAGAAAAACCGCCACCGGTTTTGCGTTTTCAGCGGACGGCAATTGGCAGCGCGAGTTTGAAGACGCGTTCGAATTCGAGGAGACGCAGGACCAAAACCTGGCCATCGCGGACATCAAACGCGACATGGAAAAGGCTGTGCCGATGGATCGGCTGCTGTGCGGCGACGTGGGCTACGGAAAAACAGAAGTGGCAATGCGCGCAGCCTTCAAGGTGATCGCCGACAACAAGCAGGTGGCCGTGCTGTCGCCAACCACGGTGCTCGCGTTCCAGCACTATGAAACATTTAAGAAACGGTTTGCGGCGTTTCCAACGAAGATCGAGATGTTGAGCAGGTTTCGAACCGCGGCCGAGCAGAAGAAAATTTTAGCGGAGCTCGAAGCAGGAAAAGTGGATGTGGTGATCGGCACGCACCGGCTGCTATCGAAAGATGTGCAATTTCAGGATCTGGGACTGCTGGTTATCGACGAGGAGCAACGATTTGGCGTCGCGCACAAGGAGCGATTGAAAGAAATGCGCAAGGACGTTGACGCGCTTTCGTTGTCGGCAACTCCGATTCCGCGCACTTTGCACATGTCGTTGGTCGGGCTGCGCGATATGTCAATTATCGAGACCCCGCCGCGCGATCGCCTGGCAATTCAGACCGTGGTTGCGCCGTTCCAGGAAGAACTGATTCGAAAGGCCGTGGAAACGGAACTCCAGCGCGACGGACAGGTCTATTTCATCCACAATCGAGTCGAGTCCATTTACTCGCTGGCTACGCTGGTCACCAAACTCGTGCCGCGCGCTCGCGTGGTGGTGGCGCACGGACAAATGGGCGAAAAAGAACTCGAGAAAGTGATGCTGAAGTTCATCCGCGACGAAGCGGATGTGCTGGTGGCCACCACGATCGTCGAAAACGGGCTGGACATTCCGAAAGCCAACACGATTTTGATCAATCGCGCCGATCGGCTGGGACTTTCCGAGTTGTACCAATTGCGCGGGAGAGTTGGCCGTTCGAACCAGCGCGCTTACGCGTATTTGCTGGTCCCGCCGGAAACCGTGTTGTCAGAAGTGGCGCGTAAGCGCCTCTCGGCAATGAAAGAGTTCAGCGAATTGGGCGCGGGATTCCGCATCGCGGCGCTCGATTTGGAGTTGCGCGGCGCGGGAAACATGCTTGGACGCCAGCAGCACGGCCACATCGAGGCGGTGGGATTCGATATTTACACCCAGATGCTGGAACGCGCTGTCTCAAAACTAAAGGGCGAAGAAGCCGCGCCGGAACTGCGCACCACACTAAGTCTGGGGCTCGATGTACGCATTCCGCAGGATTACATTCCCAGCGAGAATCTGCGATTGCGCACTTACAAACGCATTTCGTCCATCAAGACCGACGACGAGAAGGCCGACGTGGCAAAGGAACTTGCCGACCGTTTCGGCCCGCTCCCTGCATCGGTGGCTAACCTTTTGGAGTATGCCGCCCTCAAATCCATCTGCGAGCGATTGCGGATCTCGATGGTCGAGCGGCAAGGGAACCGCGTAGCCGTAAGATTCCATCCTGAAACCCCGCTTGACCCGGCGACGCTGGTACAAGTGGTGCGTTCGCGAGAAGGGATCCGCCTGGACCCCTCCGGAGTGTTGTGGATGGAGACAGCGCGCAGGGAACCGATCGTGGAGTCGCTGAGAAACGTATTGCTCGGCCTGCAAGGGCAGGGATAAACTGAAATGACGAGGTAATGGATGAAAAACATTGTTATCTGTGTGGCGCTACTGGCGGCCATGCCCTTAATGGCGCAAGAACCGGCTCCGGCTCCCGCGCAGCAACCGACGCTGGAGAAGCCGGGAATGGCCCCTGCAACCGAAGAGCAGAAACCTCCTGCCGCAAAATCAAAGCCGCCCGCGGCACCGGCCAAGGTCAATACCGAAAGCGGAAAAGTAGTCGAAGAGATTATCGCGCGTGTGAACAACGAGATCATCACCCGCTCGGAGTACGACAAGGCTTTGGCAACGGCGGACGAAGAAGTACGGCAAGAATGCGGGACCAAGTGCACTCCGGAGCAGTTGCAAGCTGCTCTGGAAGACCGCAAGAAAAATACGCTGCGAGATTTGATTGATCAAAGCTTGCTAGCGCAACGCGGCAAGGATATGGGAATCAGCGTTGAAACCGATCTTGTGAAGCAACTGGACCAAATCCGGCAGGGAAACAAGTTGGATAGCCTGGATGCACTGGAGAAAGCGGTCACCAGCCAGGGATTGAACTGGGAAGACTTTAAAAACAACATTCGCAATCATATTTTGACGCAAAAGGTCATCGGCCAGGAAGTTGGCTCCCATATCTCGATTGGCGAGAGCGATGGACGCAAATATTACGACGAGCACAAAGAAAGTTTCGTTCGCCCGGAACAGGTGGCGTTGCGCGAGATCATCGTCAGCACCGAAGGGAAGAAGGACGCCGAGCTGCCGGACTTGAAGAAAAAGGCGGAAACGGCCCTCAAGCGCGTCAAGGATGGAGAGGACTTCGGCGAAATTGCCAAACGCATGTCCGACGGCAGCACCAAAGATCAGGGCGGCTATATCGGCACGTTCAAACGCGGAGAGCTTGCCAAGCAACTCGAAGACACGGTTTTCAAAATGAAGCGCAACGACCTGACCGACGTGCTGGAAACCAAGCAGGGCTACCTGGTAATGCAGGTACTCGAGCACTACGACGAAGGCGAGCAGCCGTTCGAGAAAGTCAAGAGCGAGATTATGGACCGCTTGTACAACGAAAAATTGGAGCCGGCGGCGCGCGAATATCTGAAAACTCTGCGCGAGCAGAGCTATGTGGTGATCAAGCCGGGATTCGCGGAATTGGCGGGCGGTGGCAATTCCGAGATTCAGGAAGTCAGCGCTACTCCCGAGGCCAGCAAGAAGAAAAAAGCCCACAAGAAATACATCTTGTTCGGCAAGAAGACCTCAGCCTGATGAAAACGCTGTTTGTTTCAGACATGACCTCCGAGCAATTGGTCACCGCTTTCTTTCTGGTGCACGCGAAAGAAATTCGCAATACCAAAGAAGGCAAGCAGTATCTCCGCATGGAATTGGGAGACCGCAGCGGCACCATCGAAGCGCGTATGTGGACCAAGTTTGAAGTGATGGTCCAAGACGTCGCGCGCGACGACTTCGTGAAAGTCGAAGGCCGCGTCGAGTTGTATCGCGACAAGCCGCAGCTGGCTTTGCTGCAATTTCGTAAAGCCAAGCCCGAAGAAATTGAACTTTCGGACTTTCTTCCGCACACCAAGGAAGACGTCGAGAAGATGTACGCGCACATGCTCGACTACGCGAAAGCCATCCGCAACACCTGGCTGCAGCAATTGGTGTTGAGCATCGTGAACGATCCGGCGATCACGGCGCGCTACAAGAAAGCGCCCGCGGCGAAGACCATGCATCACGCGTATCTGGGCGGATTGCTCGAGCATGTGGTGGGGCTCTGTGGCCTTGCAAAGAAGGCCGCCGAACATTACCCGGAGCTGGATCTGGACTTGTTGCTTACCGTGGCGATTTTGCACGACGTCGGAAAATTGGATGAGCTTTGCTATACGCGCGCAATCGGCTATACGACCGACGGGCAACTGCTCGGCCACATTGTCATGGAGCTCGAGACGGTGTTGCACGCCATCGGCAAAATCCCCGGCTTCCCCGGCGAATTGAAAACGGTGGTGCAGCATCTTTTGATCAGTCATCACGGTCAATATGAATTTGGCTCGCCTAAACTCCCGATGATTCGCGAAGCCATGGTTTTTCACTATCTCGACGACATGGATTCAAAAATGGCGGCGGTGCGCGCGGCGCTGGCGACAGAATCTGGCGACGAAGAATGGTCCGCCTACAGCGGCGCACTGCAGCGCAAATTCTTGCGGCTCGACCGCTACTTGAAAGGCGCGAACAACCCACCAGCCGAAAAAGTCGAGCCTGCCGCGCAAATTACGCTAGAGTTGAAGTAATGATTCCCGAGCAATTCCAAATCAGGGACCTGACGATCCGTCCGGCAGCGGTGCTTGCGCCGATGGCCGGCGTGACGGATACGCTGTTCCGCCGTGTGATTCGCGGCCTCGGAGGCTGCGGGCTGCTGATGACGGAGTTCACCAGCTCCGAGGGAATTACCCGCAACGCAAAGAAAACCCTGCGCTATCTGTATTTTCAGCCGGATGAGCATCCCATTACCGCACAGCTTTTCGGAGCCAGCCCCAGCGTGATGGCGGAAGCCGCAAAGATGGTGGAAGATCACGGCTTCGACGCGGTGGACATCAACCTCGGCTGTCCCGCGAAAAAAGTGGTGAAATGCGGAGGCTCGGGGCTGCTGCGCGACCTGGAATTGCTGGGAGAAATTTTTCGCGCAGTCCGCGCGGCGGTGCGGATTCCTTTGACCATCAAATTGCGCTCCGGTTGGGACGAAAACTCGATCGTCGCGGTGGAAGTGGCAAAGCTGGCCGAGTCGCTTGGCGTAGAGGCGGTTGCAGTGCATCCGCGAACCCGTTTGCAAGGATACAGCGGCCAGGCGGACTGGAAAATTATCGCAGCAGTGAAACAGGCGGTGAGCATTCCGGTCATTGGAAACGGCGACGTGCAGAAGCCGGAAGATGCAGCTCGCATCGTCGAGGAAACCAAGTGCGATGCGGTGATGATTGGCCGTGCGGCGGCCACCAACCCGTGGATTTTTTCCCAGATGGCGGAATTTCGCGTTAGCGGTGCTTACAAACAGCCGACCGACGAAGACCGCCACCAGTTACTGTCTCGCTACTACAAAGAAATCAAGCTGGCCGATCAGCCCGATGCTGTGGGAAAAATGAAGCAGTTCGCTTGCTGGTTTACGCACGGAATCGGCAACGGAAGCGAGCTCAGACGAAAGGTTCACGAAGCACGAACACCTGGCGAAGTACTCGATGCGGTGGAAAGTTTTTTTGAGCGCCACGCGTTCGCAGCTCATGAGCCAGAACCGGTTTTGCAAAACGAGGAGCCGTCCGACGATGCCAACGAGCACGCAAGTCTCGAGACCGCGGGCTGAACGCAGAATTTCTGTGCGCTTGCCGATGCAGGTAACCGGCAAGGACTCGCGCGGTGTGGTATTCACCGAAGAAACTTCCAGCGAAAATTTGTGCCGCAGTGGAGCGGCTTTTGTAACGCACTTCGAAGTGCCGGTCGGCGCTGATCTGGACATACGGATTCCTACTTCGCATCAGGCGTGGCGCCGGGACGACCCAGACTTTGCGACGCGCGGCCAGGTGGTGCATGTAGCCGCCGCCAGCGGACCCGGCGAACATCTGGTCGGAGTGCGCTTCACTGGCCCCAGATTTCAGAAAGTATTCCGCTCTGAATCAGCCGCCTAGCTTAGATCGGAAAGTACACCGAACCTTTCACTACCTCAACTTGCGAAGCGAACAAAGGTTCCGACCTTGTCGGAAGGAATCTCTCGCCGTTGGTTTAGTCTCACTCCAGCAACTAGCATGAAATCCAACTTTTATCTCACTCCAGCGACTCACCTGAATCTTCCGCTTCCAGATGCAGTTCGTGATAGGCGGCCCGCTTGGTCATGCCGCGTTCCTTCGCCGCTAACTTCAGCGCTTCCTTGCGATCTAATTTTGCTTGCCGCATCAATTCCTCCACCCGGTCGGCAAGGCTCTGGGAAGTGTCGCGGTGCGCGGATTTTCCGTTCGCGGGGACCGGACCGATGAGCAGAGTAATCTCGCCGCGAGCCGGTTTATCCGCCAGAGACGCTGCCAGTTCAGCAAGCGAGCCACGGCGAAACTCTTCGTGGATTTTGGTGACCTCGCGCGCCAGGCACGCGGGGCGTTCGCCAAGAATTTCGTGCGCGTCGATCAGTGTTGCCTCGATGCGATGCGGCGCTTCGTAAAAAATGATGGTGCGATCTTCGATTCGAAGCCGTTCCAGGGCGCGCCGCCGCTCGCCACTGCGTGCCGGCAAAAACCCCGCGAAAAGAAATTCTTCATTCGGCAAACCGGAAGCGGAAAGTGCAGCCAGTAAAGCGGATGGCCCCGGAATAGGAATCACGGGAATGTGGTGGCGCAAACACAGCGTCACCAGGCGGTAACCGGGATCGCTCACCAGAGGCACTCCGGCATCGCTGACCAGCGCTATCTGCGCGCCTTGCTCCATGGCTACAACCAGTTCCGGTGCGCGCGTCAGTTCGTTGTGCTCGTGATAGCTGACCAGCGGCTTCTGAATGTTGTAGTGCTGCAAAAGCTTCTGCGTGTGGCGCGTGTCTTCGCAGGCAATCTGGTCGACTTCCTTCAGGATGCGCAGGGCGCGCAGCGTGATGTCTTCCAAATTTCCAATCGGCGTGGCCACCAGGTACAGGCACGGTTCATGCGCGCTGGATTGCTGCTCCATGCAAGCAGTTTAGCACGCAGGCTGTGAATGCAGCGCGTGCTATACTGCGGTCTTCGAGACACATTCGGAGGAAACTGCGTTGCCACTGTACGAGTATCAGTGCCTGAAGTGCGGCAAAAAAACGGAAAAAATCGAAAGCGTTTCGGGCCCGCACCTGAAAAAGTGCCCGCACTGCGACGGCAAAGTCGAGCGACTGCAATCCGCTCCGGCAATTCAGTTCAAAGGGTCGGGTTGGTATGTAACGGACTATGCGGGAAAATCGGGCGCGCGGGAAAGTGGCTCGTCGGATTCGTCGTCGAGCGAGAAGTCAGATAAATCCGACAAGCAGGATAAAAAGGATTCGCCGGCGAAAGAGTCCAGCGCTAAGGAAAGTTCAACAAAGGAAGCGAAAGAGAAGCAGCCGGCAAAGAAAAAATAGTTATTCGAACGGTATCGAGCGATTAAAGCTTCAGGTTCTTCAGATAATTTCTGAACGGCTCGCCCAGTTTTTTGTTTTGCAGCGCCAGCTCGACCGTAGCAATCAGGAAGCCAAGTTTATCGCCCGCATCGTAGGAAATCCCCTCGTAGATGTAAGCCCACAATCCCTGTTCCTTGGCGAGGATCTTCATCGCATCGGTGAGTTGTATTTCGCCGCCGGCTCCAGGCTTGGTGCGTTCCAAACAATCAAAAATTGCCGAGGGAAGAACGTACCGTCCAGTGATGGAAAGATTCGAAGGAGCTTCCTCGGGCTTCGGTTTTTCGACCAGCTCGCGAATGCGCAGCAAGCGCTCTCCAAACGGCCCCTGCGGAGCGGGCTCGCCGCCCACGATGCCGTACAAATGCGTCTTCTCGCGAGGAACTTCCTCCACCGCGATAGCGCCGATACCGGTAGCCTCATAAACCTCTACGAGTTGTTTGGTGGCGGGATTCGCTCCAGGAATCAAAACATCGCCCAGCAACACAGCGAACGGCTCGTCTCCGACCAGATCTTTCGCAACCAGCACCGCGTGGCCAAGTCCCAGCGGCTCCTTCTGGCGTGTATAACTGACTTGCACCAAATCGCCGATATTGCGAACAATCTGCAATTCTTCGTTCTTGCCCTTCGTTTCCAGAAAATGTTCCAGCTCAGGGCTGAAGTCGAAGTGATCTTCAATTGCGCTCTTGCCGCGGCCGGTGACGATGATGATGTGTTCGATGCCGCTGGCCACGCACTCTTCCACTACGTATTGGATCTGCGGCTTATCCACCACGTTCAACATTTCCTTCGGTTGCGCTTTTGTCGCGGGCAGAAAACGCGTGCCCAGCCCGGCGGCGGGGAGAACTGCTTTGCGAACTTTTTTGATGCGTGAGGGATTTGCGTTCGAATCGGTCGTTGCGGTCATAATCTCAGGTTAAAGAAGACTCGCGAATTTACAATCGGATTCTTAGTGTAGAGTGCGCTGCCGCAAAGCTGCGATACCAGCCGCGTGTTAGCATAATCAGAGTGGAGTAAAAAAGCGAATGAGCGTTCGCATTCTCGGAATCGAATCGTCGTGCGACGAAACCGCGGCCGCCGTCGTTGCTGACGGCCGCGAAATTTTGTCCAGCGTAGTGGCTTCGCAGATCGACATTCACCGCAAATACGGTGGTGTGGTGCCGGAACTGGCTTCCCGCGAACATTTGCGGAGAATCGTGCCTGTAGTGCGCGAAGCCCTGGAACAGGCGAAAATGCGTTTTGGGGATTTGGACGCCATCGGAGTCACGCAAGGGCCGGGCCTGGTAGGCTCACTGCTCGTCGGCATCACCTATGGAAAAACGCTCGCCGAAAATCTCGGCAAGCCGCTCGTTCCAGTCAACCATCTGGAAGGGCACATCCACGCGGTATTTCTGGAAGCCTACAAATCGGGAACGTCACCCGCGTTGCCGGCGGTTTGCTTGATCGTTTCCGGCGGCCACACCGTGCTATACGAAGTTCAGCCGCGAGATGCGTCGCGCACTGACGCCGGCGCATTGTGGTTTTACCGCAAAATCGGCCAGACTCGCGATGATGCGGCCGGCGAAGCGTACGACAAAGTTTCGAAATTGCTCGGGCTTGGCTATCCCGGCGGCCCAATTCTGGATCGTCTCGCGGCCGCTGCAGGCAACGTTGCTCCTCCGGTCAAATTCAGTCCGACGAAAATGCGAGGCAATACGTTTGACTTTAGTTTCAGCGGATTGAAGACGGCAGTCTTGTACCATGTGCGTGAAAACCTCGAATACTTGCCGGAAATCGCGGAACGCGAAGCGGCGATAGCTCGCGGCGAGCGCAAATTCGATCAACTGTTGCCGTTGTGCGGTCCGAAGACGTTAGCTCTTGTCCGGGAATTTCAGAACGCCGTAGTGCGCGACCTGGTCGAGCGCACAATGCGCGCCGCGGAAGAGTTAAACGTGGCGACCGTGCTGGTTTCCGGAGGAGTGGCGGCAAATCGCCAGTTGCGCGCTACCTTCGAAGATCGCGCGCGTAGCGCCGGACTCAATGTGTATTTTCCCAGTCACGCGCTCTCGACCGACAACGCCGCGATGATTGCCGCCGCGGCCTATCCGCGCTTCCGAAACAATATTCTTGCCGACCTCTCTTTGAACGCTTCTGCCTCTCTCCCGATTGCGTAGTTGCGTGCGTGTCGTCGCGCGCGTCTATCGTTCCGTGCGTTATACTCCGCGCTTATGCAAACACCCAGTGCCGGAGCGCGATTCGTAAAATCCAGCGATCAATCCCTACTGGTTTACTTCGATCGGCCGGACGAAAGCCGTCCTGAGGACCATCCCCTATCGGGAAAGGCACTGGTCGAAGCCAACGAAAACGTGAGGCGATTGTTGCAGCTGCTGGACTCGCAACCCATCGCGGGTGTGCGCAATCTGCATCCAGCGTATTGCTCGTTGCTGGTGAAGTTCGATGGGCTGAAGTGGCGCCACGAAGAAATAGAAGAGAAGCTGCGCGAGTACCTGGGGCAATTACACGCTGTCCGGCTGCCTGAGCCGCGTCTTCTGGAAATCCCAGTGTGCTACGGCGAAGAGTTCGGCCCCGACTTGCAAGACGTGGCCGCCATGCATGGAGTCAGATCTGAGCAGGTGATCCAGCTGCACACCTCGGCCACTTATCTTGTCTATTTTCTGGGATTCGTGCCGGGCTTCGCGTATCTGGGCGAACTGCCGGAAGCGCTGGTCACGCCGCGACACGCCACTCCACGGCGGAAAGTTCCTGCGGGCAGCGTAGGAATCGCCGGCAATCAAACCGGCGTGTACCCCTCCGAAACGCAGGGCGGATGGAGATTGCTCGGGCGCACTCCGGTGGCAATGTTGAACACAGGGTTTGCAAGTGCAAACCCTGGGACCCGGTTCCGCCCGGACCAGGACGGCCAGGGGCAGGACAACTTGAGCCTGCTGTCCATCGGCGATCACGTTCGGTTCATAGCCATTTCACGCGAACAATTTGCGGCGCGGCAGTCTGAGCCGAGGCCGAACGCATGAGCATCATCGAGGTCAAATTGCCCGGCCTGCTCACAACGGTTCAGGATTTGGGCCGCGAAGGATTCGGCCCGATGGGCGTCTCGCCCTCCGGCGCTGCGGATCCCGTCGGGTTGCGGCTGGGGAATCGCCTGGTCGGCAATCCCGAGGCCGAGACCGGACTGGAAATGACGCTGCTTGGTGGAACATTTGTGTTTCCCGAGGGTGCCATCATCGCACTCACCGGCGCCGACTTCGGCGCGGAATTGGACGGGACTCCGGCTCCGCTTTGGACTTCTCTTGGGGTGAAACCCGGGCAAACGCTTCGCGCCGGCGCAACGCGCTCGGGAGCGCGCTGCTATCTTTGCGTCGCCGGCGGAATTGCCGAGAGGCCTTTTCTCGGCAGCGCGTCGACACACCTGCTGAGCGGACTCGGCGGCCACGAAGGCCGCGCTCTGCGCAAAGGCGACGTGCTGAAAATTGCAAACGCGCGTGGTCCGGTGGACGCTTCGTTTCGCAAAAGAACAATCCTCTCAAACGCTCTGCAGCATTTGCAGCCGCGCAAAGTCTTGCGCGTCACGCCTGGGCCGCAGCACGCTCAGTTTCCAGATGCGGCGCAGAAGATTTTCTACGCCCGCGCCTATCGCGTGGCCGAAGAATCCAATCGCATGGGACTCCGCCTCGAGGGAGCACCGCTCCCGGTAGGCGCCACCTTCGTCGGTGAAGTTGGAGAAATGATCACCGAAGGCGTTTCACTCGGCGCAGTACAAATCACCCCGGCCGGATTGCCCATCATTTTGTTCGTAGAACAGCAGACCACCGGCGGCTATCCGAAGATTGCCAATGTAATCTCCGCCGACTTCAGCAGCCTCGGCCAACTACGCCCACGAGATGAAATCCGCTTCGAGCCAGTGGATTGGGACACAGCGCGCCAACTCCTCATCGAGCAGGAGACTCTTCTGGCGTCCGATGACTTGATTGTCTAGCAGAGCGGCATATATCCCGATTCATCGATCCCCCAGTGCCTGATTAACGCAGCACTAACCGGAAACCTGAAGCACCGCAATTGTTTATATAGCTATTCACTTAACAATAGGGTACCGCTCTGTCATCGTGGTCAGCGAAAGCTTTGCGCCCGACTTGTTCGGGTCTTTTTCTTTTTCTGGTTCAGTCTTTTTTCCTCTGTGCCCTCTGTGAATCGGCCTCCGTGGCCTCGATGTTAAGCCTTTCGTTTTTTTCTAGCTTCTAGCGTCCGCTGTCTTTCTCGCCGTTTATCTCACTTCTGGATCCCAAAATGAAAATCAAAAAGCCCAATGCCGCACACGTGTGGAAACAGTTCGAGGATCTTCTCGCGCCTCGTCTCCGCTTCACCGCCACCGACCGTGTCGTTTATTATCATCTCCTCCACCATAGCCGCCTCGAGGGAAAGCTTCGCCTGCGCTTCTCCATTCCTCGGCTTGCTCGCGGCGGTGGTCTGACCCACAACCCGGTGTGCTGGTCCGTGCGCCGCCTCATCGCGCGCGGTGTCTTGCACCTCGTGGAGCGCAGCAAGTCGGGCCACACAGTCGAGGTCCGCCTATCCGCGGAGGTCCGCGCCGTACGCCCCGGCCGATTTATTTCCAAGCCTCTCCTGCCCGTTCGCTCCAACCACTTCGACGAACTGGACTTCTTGAAACGCCGCGCTCAGCGCAATGCCGTCTACGACCGCGAGCACGGCCTCTGCTTTTATTGCCGGCGTCGCCTCACCTCTGCCATGCGCTGCCTCGACCACGTCGTTCCGCGCGTCGAACTTCAGGATAATTCCTACCGCAACCTCGTCTCCTGCTGCGTCGAATGCAACTCCCACAAACGTGGCCGCTCCGCAGCCGACTTTCTCCGCTCGCTCCACCGCGAACGCCGTTTGACCACCGTTGAGATGGCCCACTAGCCTCTTCCTCCGCTCTTTTTGCAGCCACCGATTGTGAGATAACCTATAGTGGATGGCTTCCGCGTTTCACATCGACCTAAATTGCGACATGGGAGAGCTGCCCGATGCCATCGCCGACGGCACGCAGCAAGCGCTCCTCCGTTCCATTACTTCCGCCAACGTTGCCTGCGGCGGCCACGCCGGCGACGCGCAAACCATGCGCAGCACGATCGAGCAAGCGTTGCGCGCAGGCGTCGCAATAGGAGCACATCCCGGCTACCCAGACCGCGCCAATTTCGGCCGCCTCGAATTGAAGATGCCGCTCGTAGCGCTGGCCGATTCCGTCAGCGAGCAAGTGCGCGCGCTCGCCGAAATTGCAGCCGCGTGCGGAACTCGCTTTGTGCACGTGAAACCGCATGGCGCACTCTACAACCAGGCAGTCAAAGATCGCACCCTCGCCGAAGCCATTGCCAAAGGCGTAGCCAAGGCCGTCGGCTTTCACGGCACGCGAGAAAACGCCACCAATTGTCATCCCGAGCGCACTGGGGTCCCCGGCGAGCCTGGTTTTGGCTCGACGGGGTGGGGCATCGAGGGATCTGCTTTTCTGCCAACTGCAAGCCAAGACGCGCGTAAGATCACTGCGGCAAGCAGTGCTGGAAACATCGTCCTAGTCGGCCTCGCAGGCTCGCCGATGCTCGACGTCTTCCGCCAGGCAGGCTTTCCAGTAGCCGCTGAAGCCTTTGCCGACCGCCGTTACGAACCGGACGGAACCTTGCGCTCGCGGAAATTCGATGACGCCGTAATCCGCGACCCAGCCGAGGCCGCCAGCCAGGCTCTCAACATTGTTCAGCGTGGCATCGTCACCGCGCACGACGGCACCGAAGTGAATCTCGTCGCGCAAACCATATGCATCCACGGCGACACTACCGGCGCCCCACAAATCGCCGCCGCCGTCGCCCGCGCCCTCGGCGAAGCCGGCGTCCTACTCACCTCGCCCACGTCCTCTAGGTAGGGCAAGGCATGTTTATCCGCCATAGGGCCGTGCCATCGCCCCGCCGCTGCCCATCAAGTCTGTCATGCCGAGCAGAGCAAGGCCGATGCCTTTTCTTCCGCGTTCGCTCCAGCGAACGCGTCGGCCCGCGTAGTCGAGGAATCTCTCTTCGATTTGTGGGGCGGTGCTAGCTGCTGTCGCAACCGAGGCTGAATCGCAACGCTGCACAGACTTCAGCCATTCTTAGTGCGCCGAGTTGTCCGACGCGTTTTCCCAGGCGGTTTTGGGCTACGGTCACGAGGTTGTGCAGGTTTATGGCGCAACGCGTTTTCATACCATCGTCCTCGGTGAGAAGAACCTCGGATGGTACGCCGCGAATCGAGGTGGTGATCGGTGCCACCGTAACACTGGATAGGTAGGGAACAGCGCTATCGCGTGTCAAAACGACGACGGGCCGCTTCTTGTCAGGCGCGGCAAACTGGTAAAGCCGAACCTCCCCACGGTTTATTCCGCTGGCCACACAGCCTCCGCTTCCCAGGCGCGGGCCTCATCCCGAGTCGGCCGCTGTCCGGAATAGCCAGCGCGGTCGCGCGCTTCCATATCGCGGACTGCCAGCCGCCGCAGGTGTTCGCGGAGAGCATCGCGCACCAGGGCGGAACGGTTCCGTTTGGTACGGCGAGCAGCCTGATCGGCTGCGCGCAATAGCTTTTTGTCGAGCACAATCTGTACGGTCTCCATATGTGGAGTCTACTCCACAGTGGATTCGACAATCAAGGTCGCAGTGCCACCCCTTGCGGTGGTGCACTCGTTCTGGACCGTCTTCTGATACTTTGTCAAAAGATCGTAAACGTTCACGCTGCTCAGGTCCTGACACAAATAAAAAACGGGACAGGCGCTTAGCCTGTCCCGTAAAACGATTTCGGATACGATATATTTTACTGCTCGAAGCCTTCCTGCATGATTGGGAATTGCAACTTGGCTTTCGCCAGCGATTTCAGAACCATGGCTTCGGCGGATTCAGAGGACGTGCTCCGTGCTGTCGCCATCTCGCTTACCAGCAAGTACTTGGCGCGTTCCAGCATTTTCTTTTCGCGGAAGGAAAGTGGCTTACTGCGGCTCAGCGAGCAGAGACTCTTGAGGACTACTGCGACTTCGAGAAGGGAACCGGTGCGCATGCGCTCGGAATTCTCTTTGAAGCGATGCTTCCAGTCGTGGTGGCAATTTAATTTGCCGCGTTCCAAAAAGCCCAGTACTTTCGTCGTGTCGTTCGAACGCATCACCGAGCGCAGTCCAACACTTTCTGCGTTCGTTTGGGGCACCATCACTCGCAAGTCACTGGAAACAATGCGAATCATGAAATAGCGTTCCGTTTTTCCGTTCAACACTCCGTAATTAATCTGCTCAATGACTCCAACGCCGTGGTTCGGGTACACAACTTTATCGCCGATTTTGTAATCCATGGTTTCGGATGCCCCCTGAGGTACAGCAACAAGTGTAGAAGCTTGTGTTCAGAGAGTCAAGATATATCGTTTGAAATGAGAAGGTTAGGGAAGTTCGCAGTTTGATTTGGCCCTAAAATTGCCCTTACGGTCGGTAACAGTACTGAACTTTGAACAGCACGAATGTTCAGTCGCTTCTTGCCCCTTCTCCAGTTCGCCTATACTGACCTTATGCGATTCATCGTAGTGGACACGGCCGACGCTCGCGGGAGCGTGGCGCTCATCGAAGGTATCGAGCTTCGGTCTGTCGAAGCACATTCCAACGAAGAAGAGGATTATTCTGTCTGGCTGCTTCCGGCGGTTCATCGCGCTCTCGCAAGTTCTTCGCTAAGTCTCGCTGAACTAGATGGTTACGCGGTCTGTGCCGGTCCGGGTTCGTTTACTGGATTGCGCGTTGGACTGACCACGGTCAAAGCGTGGGCGGAAATCTACGGCAAGCCGATAGCCGCGGTCTCCCGGCTCGAGGCGCTCGCTGTCAACGATTCTCGGACTGGCCACCCTTTGGTTGCGTCGTACATTGATGCCAGACGCGGGCAAGCGTTCGCAGCTTTGTATGCCGTTGTTGCCGACGACCTGGAACCGATTAGAGAAGAATCTGTCACTTCCTTGGCGGATTTTGTGGCCAAGGTAAAAGACGAGGCAAAAGAGAAGTCAGTTCGTTGGGTTACGCCAGATCCCAAAATGCTGGAATCTCTTCCAGAATGGCCGTCACTTGCGGCAAGCGGCCATATCCTCGAGGCAGCAACACCGCCTTTTGCGCAGTGCCTGGGCTTCCTCGCATATCGTAAGTTCTTGCAAGGAGATACGACTAATGCCGTTTCGCTCGATGCGAATTACGTTCGCCGCTCCGATGCTGAAGTGTTTTGGAAGGAGCACAAATCCGCAGTGAAGGCGTAATTTCCAAGTAGATCGCGATAGCGAAATCGATGCCCGATCAACTCAAAAACCCCGTGATTGATGAAGCCTGCAAACAGCGTTGCCTTTTTCGGGAGAGTACAGCTTCGGACGAAGCCGCAGTCCGCCAAATCCTTCGCGAAGCAAATCTTTCCTTCCACGATTCGAATGCCATTTCGAACGACGCTTCGCATGAATCACGCGGTCCCGCTTTGGCGCTTGTCGGGCGCACATTTATCTGTCTTTGCGAACTCGATAGCGAAATTGTGGCGGTTCTCCAATGGCGGCATCTCGACGAAGAGGCGGAAATTCTGGACGTCGCAGTTCCCGCCAAGCATCGTCGCAAAGGCTATGCTCGTTTCCTGCTAGAGAATTTCCTGTATCTTGCACGAAGACATAGTATTCGCGAGCTCTTTCTGGAAGTCCGCGAATCAAATACCGCCGCGCTCGCGCTCTATCGTGAATTTCGATTCGAAGCAACCGGACGCCGTTCGAACTACTACTGCGATCCCGCAGAAGCGGCTCTCCTCCTGCATTTGAAAATCACAGGCTAATACCAAAATACTTGTCGTACCCTATTGACGCCGCCTTCACACAGCGTTAACGTCGCCTCAAGTCGAGCGGCTTTCCTGTCCACGCGCGGCGAACAAATGCAGTCCACAATTCAATTTGTAGTACGGAGGAGGAACGCATGGCAGCCATGCAGCGGAACCCTCGGGACATACTCCTCGTAACTGACGCAGATTATCAGCGTCTGTTCGAGCAGCATGAAAAGTACGAGTCAGAGTTGCAAAGAATCCTCAAAGAACCCTACCTCAGTTCGGAAGACCTCCTCGAAGAAATAAAATTAAAAAAGATGAAGCTCCACTGCAAAGACGAAATGGAGCGGATTGCGGCGCGTATCGAACGATCGCGCGCGCAACACGCTTGACCCGTCGCGCGCGCCTCGGCTGACAAATTGTCTGTGCCTTCCGGTTCGGCGGTGAATTGTGTTCATTCGAATCGGCAGGGAACAGCTCCGTCGCGGTGGCCGGCAGCAGAAGCGTCCTGGAAGGTCTTGCGCTATCGGTATGGTATCTTCAATACCGCATGGTGAAAGAAGGATATTACTTCGGCGTTCCCCCGCTATTGCTTGGCGGAATAGCCCTGATTCTGCATTGGTGGATTCTTGCGGGAATTTTGATCGCATTTGGCCTTTTCTGTTTTTCTTTTTTTCGTGATCCGGAGCGCACAATCTCGTCTGATCCTGGCGTAATTGTTTCTCCCGCGGACGGCCGCGTGGTGGTAATTACCGACGAAGAAAACGCGGGGCGGCCCGGGACGCGCATCAGTGTCTTCCTCGCTGTCTGGAATGTTCACGTAAACCGTTCTCCCGCGGCGGGAGTCATCACCAAACTCGACTATCGCCCAGGGAAATTTCTCGCCGCATGGGATGCCAAGGCCTCCACTCAGAACGAACAAAATATTTTTACGCTGGCCACGACGCAAGGCACGATTGAATTCAAGCAAATTGCCGGCTTCATCGCTCGCCGTGTTGTCTCCTGGAAGAAACCGCTTGATTCCGTGGCCAAAGGCGAGCGCATCGGTCTTGTCCGTTTCGGCTCACGCGTCGATCTGTGGCTTCCGCAAGGCTCGGAGCTTCTGGTAAAAGTAGGGGACAACGTAGCCGGCGGATCCAGTATTCTGGCGCGGTGGCCTGAGCAAACCGCGAATCCTCCCAGCGAAGCCTCGCTCGCAGCGGCGGAAAGGCGTTCCTAAGCATGGCCATCCTGGATCAACAGGAAATTCCGTTCGAAGGCCGCAGACACCGCACCCAAGCCAGGTTGCGGCGCGGAATTTTTCTTATCCCGGCAGCAATGACCTCGGCTAATTTGCTTTGCGGATATTACGCCGTCATTGCATCGCTGATGGGTGGTGCCGAGGATTTTAATCACGCGGCAAAAGCGATCGGAATCGCCATCGTTTTCGATTCGCTCGATGGGCGCATCGCCCGCATGACCGGAACCAACACTGAATTCGGTGTGCAATTTGATTCGCTTGCGGACGTTGTGAGTTTTGGCGTCGCACCGGCGATCCTGGCCTATGCCTGGGGCGTTCGCAACGTGGCCAGCCAGGTTCCCTGGATAGGTCGTCTAGGCTGGCTCTGTTGCCTGGCATTTTTGATCGCCTGCGCCTGGCGCCTGGCACGGTTTAACGTCAAGGGCATGGCTCCTGGAGGCTCAAAATATTTCGTGGGAATGCCGACGCCTGCCGCTGCGGGCGTGATCGCCTCGATTGTCCACGCGTTTCGAAGGGATGGACCACTTGGAGTCGGCGGTCCGCTGGTCGACTTATATTGGTCCGTCGGTTGGCTCTTGCTTGCGGTGGCTCTGGCCGGACTAATGACCAGCACCATTCGCTTCTATAGTTTCAAAGACCTGCCGTGGAGCAAGAAACAACCGGGCATTCTGATTTTGCTGCTTCTGATTTTGGGAGCGGTCATTTGGGTGTATTCAGAGATCGCACTATTGATATTGGCCTGCAGCTACGCCATTGCGGGCGTCACTTTACACGTCGTCCGCTTTTTGCGGCAGCGCGCGGCTGTGCGCTCCACTTCGTCGTGATCCGTGACCACTCTTCTTGAATCGCGCAGAATTGTCATCGCCGGTGCTTCCTCTCTTCTCGGCGCCGAATTGAAAACGCTTCTTGAAGATGGCCGCTTCGCCGCGTCCGATTTCCGTCTGGTTGACGAAGAAACCGTTGCGGGAATGCTCACCGAAGCCGGTGGAGAACCCGCGGTTATCCAACCGGTGGAAGAAGACAGCTTCAACAAGGCATGGATCGTGTTTTTCACGGGATCTCCAGCGTTCAGCAAACGAAATTTCGAACTCGCTCGAAAAAGCGGCGCCCGGATCGTGGACTTATCCGGCGAATTTGCCGGACACGCCGAAACGCGAGCCTGGTTACCGAAATTCGATGTAGCCGCAGAAGCGCAATTCAACAAAGGCGCCAGTGTTTTTGCGGTTCCATCCGCGCCCGCCGAAATCATTGCGCGGCTCACCGTCGCGCTGCGCCAGTGGAATCCAATTTCGCTCGCAGCCGTAGCGTTCCAGCCAGTTTCTTCCAGCGCCGGAAAACCCGGCATTCAGGAATTGGAATCGCAAACCGGCCAGCTGCTTTCCTTTCAATCGCCGGGCAAGGAAGTTTTTGATGCTCAGGTAGCCTTCACGATGCTCAATCGCTTCGGCGCGTCCAGTCGCCACAATCTGCAATCGTCGTTGGAAATTCTTCGCCGTGAAGTGCGCGCATGTCTCCCTATGGATATGACTCCTGCGTTGCAATTGCTGCACGCTCCGGTGTATTACGGAACCACAGTCACCGCATGCGCGCGGATTGCCGCGCCCGCTGATGCCGCGGCGCTTAGCAAAAGCTGCGAATCGCTCGGCTTCAGCATCACGCCGGAAGACGCCGCTCCCGACAATGTCAGTTCAGCGGGAGCAACTTCGCTGCAACTTGCGCTGCCGTGTCCTGATCTGTCGAGTCCGGGCACGTGGTGGTTTTGGGCCGCTGCGGACAACCTGCGTCTGCCGGCCGCAAACGCGGTAAAATTGGCGGAGAAGCTACTCGAATGAATCGCGCTACATTCATCTGCTGGCTGCTGGCAGCGAGCATCTTTACGGGATGCGGTTATCACGTTGCCGGCCGCAACGATTCGCTGCCGAAAACCATTCATGTGATCGCAGTTCCTGCTATTGAAAACAAAACTTCCAGCTATCGCATCGAGCAGCGCCTCACTGCGGCAACCATCCACGAATTTTTGGCGCGCACGAATTACAAAGTGGTCTCCGCCCCGGAGAGCGGAGATGCGGTGCTGACTGGCAAAGTGCTTACCGTCGAAGCCGTACCTCTCCTTTTCACAAGCATTCCCGCAAACGGCACGACTCCGGCAACGACGCGTGCCACCACCATGTTGGTTACCATGAAGTGCGAAGTGACACTGACCGAATCAACGACACAGAAAATTCTCTATCACAACGATAATTTTGTTTTTCGCAATGAATACGAGATCTCCACCGATGTCAAAAGTTTCTTCGAAGAGCAAGACCCGGCACTCAATCGCATGGCGCAGGATTTTGCCAACCGCCTGGTTTCCGCTGTAACGGAGAATTATTAATGCCGCCGGTCAGTACCGACGAACTGCTCTCGCGACTCAAAAAAAGCGAACCCATCCCCGCCATTCTGCTACTCGGCGAAGAGCCCTACCTTCGCGACACCTGCCGCGCTCACCTCATCGACCAGTACGTTCCGGAAGCCGCACGGACTTGGGCGGTCTCCAGATTTTCCGCGGAGCGTGGCGACATCCAAGCCGCTCTTGATCAGGCGCAAACTCTGCCGATGCTTTCGCCGCAGCAAGTGGTTTTCCTGGAAGAAGCGGAAGCTATCGAAGAATTCGCCGACAAGAAGCGCGAAGCAGCAGTGGAGCAGCTCGAATCGTATCTCGCCGATCCTGCGCCCTTCACGGTCCTGGTAATGGAAGCAACGCATCTCGACCAGCGCATGAGGCTGGCGAAAATACTCGCTGAAAAAGCGCTGGTCGTGGAAGTGGGACTTGGAGACGATCCCGACAAACGTAACGCTTCGGCAGTCGCTTTTGCACGCACGCTCGCAAAAGAACAGGGCGTCGAATTCGCAGCTGGGGCAGCGGAGGATTTGGCGGAGTGTGTCGCCGCCGACCTGCAACGCTTAATGACGGAAATCGAAAAGCTCAGCACATTTGCCGGCGAGCGAAAACTGATCCGCCGCGAAGACGTTGCGCTCATGGTGATTTCAGAACGCACCAGCACTGTGTGGGACATGGCGGAAATGATCGCGACGCGCCAGTCGGCTCGCGCGCTCGATTTTCTTGATCGTCTCCTTCGCGAAGGCGAAGAACCCATCTTCCTTCTCGGCGGCCTGACGTGGGCTTATCGCAAACTTGTCGAAGCCAGCGAAGTGAAAGGAAATGTGAATGGCTGGCAAGCCGCGCGCGCGCTGCAGATGCGCCCGGACCAGGCTGAATTAGCTGTACGCAATGCCCGCCGATCTTCCAAACCGCGCCTGCTCTCCGGCATGCAAGCCTTGCAACGAGCCGACAGCCGCCTGCGCGGCAACGCCGATCCCCGCTGGGTCATGGAAGTTCTCATATCCGAACTAACTGCTCCCGAAGCGAAATTCGCAACCGCCAGCCGAACCTGAATCCGTCTGCATCTCTAACCAAATAACCGCGCAATCGGGATAGGGGGAGCAGTCACCTGCTCGGCCCCTCCCACACCACCGTACAGGCGGGTCCGCATACGGCGGTTCAGCAAGTTGAGCCCTTGCGGGCCGGAGGTTCGAGTCGTCGTCCGCCACAAGGGCTTCGCCGCTCTGCAGGTTTCCGTTTCGGCTTCACCGTCTTCTGAACCTGTAAAGCTCAGCCGGAGCTGATTGGCTGGCGCAGTGCCACCCGTGAGTTCGACGTTCTACTATTCACTCTTACTGTTTGGGCCTTCCTCACTCGCGTGAGTACTACGCCCGCTGCTGACTTCTGCTGCAGGATCAGCGTGAATTACTCCACGCTCAGTCCCGAATCCGAGACATGCAACAGATCTCCCGCGATAAGCTCGACTGCTTTCCACGCACAACCACCGAATTTACGCTTTGCGTCCTTGATAGATATGGGCTTCGCGATCATTGGCCCGCTCGCCCGACACTCACGCCTCAGATTCGGTTCTTGTACATTGGCTCGCGTTTTTGCTCCACGCTTCCTTCAGACCCCGCCTCGCAGCGACGCCCTTGCGCTTCGCTATCACTTCACCTCTATCAGGTTGTGAAGAGGACTTGCACCTCCAAGCTGTCGAGCATGCGCGGCGTACCAAAACAAAACGACCGGACAATTTGTCCGGTCTTTGTACTTCCAATCTCAACAGTGCGGCGAAATTTACTTCGCGGCCTTGGCCTTCAATCCGTTGAACGCCAACGTCAGCCGCGACTTGTAGCGGTTCGCGGTGTTTTCGTGCAGCACGTTCTTGGTAATCGCCTGATCGATCGCGGAAAGCGTTGGGTTCAGCAAATTTCCGGCAGCCGTCACGTCCCCGGCCGTAATCGCCCCGCGCAGCTTCTTGATTGCCGTCCGTACCCGCGTCCGGTTGGCCCGGTTCACTTCCGCCCGCTGCAGGGATTGCGCCGCGCGCTTTAAAACTGATTTTTTCTTCTTTTTTATTTTTGTAGCCTGTCCTTGCGCCATCTAGCTGATGCTCCTTTTGCGTGTCGCTTAAGCATTTAAGTTTAGGGGACGCCTGCGGTGGCTGTCAAACATCCGCCACTAGGCGGAGTCGCGAGGAGTCGGCAAGGATGCCAGGCGGTACGAAGAAAAGAGGCCGCGCGAGAGAATCAAAGATAACGCGGAGGCTCAGAGGACGCTGAGATTCGCAGAGAACATTTCCGCACATGACGCAGGCGCACGAGGAGCCCACAGGCCCGCAGGTTTTGATACCGCAAAAGCGGCAGCTGGGCTGCTGCGCTCCAAAAGGAGCTTGCCTCGGAAGGCGGTCCCTAAAACGGCCATTGCAAAAGGAAAGGAGCGGGAACTAATCGGGCGCGGCGATGCCCAGTGTTTTCATTTTGCGGTAGAGGTGGGAGCGTTCGAGGCCGATGGCGGCGGCGGTTTGCGTCATGTTCCAGCGATTTTCCTGGAGTTTGCGGAGGATGAATTCGCGTTCGTAGGCGCTGCGGGCTTCGTGCAGGGTGCCGTAGGGCTGTTGCGTGCTTTCGACTACGCCGCGGAAAAGTTCGGGCGGGAGATGGTGTGGTTCGATGCGGACCTGTGGGCAGACGATGACCAGACGCTCGACCAGATTGCGAAGTTCGCGGACGTTGCCGGGCCATGGATAGCGTAAAAGGATTTCGAGAGCGCCATCGCTGAGTTCGCGTGTTTTCTTGCCGTAGGCGGAGCTGAACTCATTTAGAAAATGACGGGCGAGGACGGGGATGTCGGCGGTGCGATCACGGAGCGGAGCGACGAAGAAGGGAATTACATTGAGACGATAGAAAAGATCCTGACGGAAGCGACCGTGCAGGATTTCCTGTTCGAGATCTTTGTTGGTGGCGGCGATTACGCGGACGTCTACGCGGGACGCTTGGTTGGAGCCAACTGGTTCGAAACGCTGTTCTTCCAATACACGCAAAACTTTTGATTGGGTGCGAAGGCTCATGTCGCCAATTTCGTCGAGGAAGAGTGTGCCGCCGTCGGCTTGCTGGAATTTGCCGACTTTGTCGTCGCTGGCTCCGGTGAAGCTGCCTTTAATGTGGCCGAAAAGTTCGGATTCGATGAGTTCTTCGGGGATGGCAGCGCAATTGACTTCGACGAAGGGTCCTTTGTTGCGGAGGCTGGCGGCGTGGAGCGAGCGTGCGACGAGTTCTTTGCCGGTGCCGCTTTCGCCGAAGATCAAGACGCGGCCGTTGGTGGGAGCGGTGACGGCGATTTGCTGGCGCAGGGCTTTCATGGGAATGCTGTCGCCGAGGATTTGCGTATGGTGGCCGAGGGCGGAACGCAGCGTTTGATTTTCTTCTTCGAGGCGGCGTTGCTGCACGGCGTTGCGAACGAGGACGATGATTTTTTCCAGGCTGAGAGGCTTTTCGATGAAATCGAAGGCGCCGAGTTTTGTGGCGCGAACGGCGGTGTCAATGGTGGCGTGCCCGGAGATCATGATGACCGCGGGAGGATGGGGCATGGTCTGGATGCGGGAGAGGGCTTCTAGGCCATCCATGCCGGGGAGCCAGACGTCGAGAAGGATGACATCGAGGCCGCCGTGGGCGGTGCGTTCAAGTGCGCGTTCGGCAGACTCAGCGGATTCGGCGATGTAGCCTTCGTCGGTGAGGATGGACGAGAGGGATTCGCGGATGCCGGCTTCGTCGTCGACAATCAGGATGTGGGGTTTTGGCGCCATGGATTTGAGTGATAGATAAATTAACGCAAGTGGACGCCAGGACGCAAAGAAGTAGGAAGAAGTAGGAAGTAACGAAATAACGAAATACGATGAAGAGGGCGCTTAATGGAATTTTTGGAAAAATTGCAGGGTCAATGCGAGGGACTTGTCGGCATTGGAGCCATGATCTCCTTCGACGGCTACGGCTTCGGCATCGAGACCATGCGCTTTTGCCGCCGTGGCCATTGCTGGCGTAGCGATCGCGAAGTACGTTTCCTGAGTGCCATAGAAAAGACGGATCGGACATTTCAGGCTTTCGGTCCACGCCAGCGCAGAGCGCATCAGCGCTTCCTGGGAATCGGCGGGGTCAAAGGGCGCATTGTAGCTGGCACCTTTTGCGTACTTGAGATAAGTGGCCACGTCCGCGGTACCGGACATTGATGCGGCCGCGCGAAAGTGCGGATAGAGTTCCGACGCGAGCATGGTCAGGGTTCCGCCGACGCTATAACCGGCGACAAAGATGCGATCCGGGTCCACCGCGGGCAAATTCCTGAGATACTCCGCGGCGTTGATGACGTCCGAAACCTCGTCGTAATACATCGTAAAGACACCGTGCTGGCCATTCTCGCCGCGAAGAGTCGGCAGCATGACAATGTATCCTGCGTCACGGAATGGCTGCACGAAAGTCCAGTTTTCTGCGTAGAAATCGAAACCAGCGTGGAGATAGAGAATGGCCGGAGACTTTTTTGCTGAATCACGCGACTGGCTCAGCCAAGCTTTCAGGCGGAGTGGGCCTGACGCGTACGTCACTTCCGTAACGCCGGCTGGCACGATCGAATCTTCCCACTGCGTTGGCGACGGACCGCCCCGACGGATTTGCGTTTTGAAGTTGGCCCGCGCAGCGGCAAAATCTCGATGTTGGACCTCGACACGCGGCCGGTAGTCTGGTTGCTCGGCGCCAGTTTTTTCTTGAGCGGGACGGCGAGGTACGGAAAGAAGGACGATTGAGATTGCGAGCACGGCGTGTGGGCGCAGCAGCGGCATGGTTCAGAGTTCGGAATACAAAATATAAGGTGCAGAGTACAAGGTAACGCAGTTGGAGGAGGTGACGCAAAGACCGTTTCACGGCCGGCGAAAGTGCAAGTGGAGCTTCTGCCGATGCGGGCGAGGTCCGGTTGACGCTGCAAAAGCGGCGTCAAGCCGCCGCACTGCAAAAAAGACGTCAGGTGGCGGGCATTAGGAGGTCCCATTTGTTGCCGTAGAGGTCTTCGAAGACGGCGACGGTTCCGTAGGGTTCTTCGCGGGGAGTTTCGAGAAATTTTACGCCGCGCGATTGCATGCCGTGATAGTCGCGCGAGAAATCGTCGGTGTGAAGGAAAAGAAAAACGCGGCCGCCGGTTTGGTTACCAATGCTGCGGATTTCGTCCGGAACTGAAGCACGCGCTAGAACGAGCCGGAGGCTTGGAGAACCGTTCGGCGCGACGACTACCCAGCGTTTTCCGTCGTTGAGGGTTAAGTCTTCGAGCAGATGGAATCCGAGCTTCTCTGTGAAAAACGCAATCGCTTCGTCATATTCGCGGACGACGAGAGTTACTTGGGCGAGTGTTTGCGTCATAGGAATTTCAGCTTGTGAGTTGAGCGGGTACGGAGTCCGCCGCGGGGAGTTCGAGGATGAAGCGGGAGCCGACGGGGGAATTGTCTTCTACGCGAATGCCGCCGCCGTGTTCGGCTACGATGCGAGCGGCGATGGCGAGACCGAGGCCGGTGCCGCGGTCTTTGGTGGAGAAGTGGGGAAGGAAGAGTTTGTCTTTGTCCTGCGGGGAAATGCCATGGCCGGTGTCAGAGACGATGATTTCGACGGAATCGAGATCGGATTTGGAGCGGGTTTCGACGGTGATGTTTTTGACGGGCGATAATTCCAGAGCTTCGGCAGCGTTGTCGATGAGATTGACGATGACGCTGCGGAGCAATGGGCCGTCGGCGCGGATGGTCGGGGCTTGCGCAGTGAAGTTGGTGCTGAGGGTGATGCCATCGAGGCGGCCGGAAAAAACTTCGATGGCTTCGCGAACGATGTTGTTTACGTCAGCGGAATCGAATTTGGCGGACGGGAAGCGGACGAACTGCGAGAACTCGTTGACCAGGGCGGAGAGAGTGCCGACTTCGCGTTCGATGAGGCGTGAAGATTCTTCAACCAGGCGAGTGAGTTCGGGGTCGCGAGGAGTTGTGTCGTCTGATTCGGCGCGCTTTTCGAGATAGCGCGAGAGACGTTGTGCGGATAGCTGGATGGGAGTGAGGGGATTTTTTATTTCGTGAGCGATGCGGCGAGCAACTTCCTGCCAGGCCGCGGCTTTTTGCGCGCGGAGGAGTTCCGTAAGGTCGTCGAGGACGAGAACGAAACCGGAGTTGGCGCGGCGCGGTCCAAGCGAGCTGACGGTTACAGCGGCGTGCATCAGGCGGCCGGAGGCTACGATTTCGAGTTCGCGAGAGACGACGCCAGTGCGAAGAGCGCGGCGGAACAGGTAGCGAATGGCGCGGGCGTCTTCGGCGCCGACCAGGTCTTCGATGTTGCGGGCGTCTTTGGCGGTGGCGCCGAAGATCTCAATCACGGATGGGTTGGCGCGAAGAATGTTGCCATCGGGATCCAGCGAGAGAACACCGGTGGGAATATTTTCCAGAACGGTTTCGATGAGTTGGCGGCGGCGCTCGAGTTCCTGCACGGCTTGTTGAAGATTGCGGGTGAACTGATCGATTTGCGACCGGGAGTCGCGTAGTTGCGTGGTCATGGTGTTAAAGGAACGGATGAGCAGGCCAAGTTCGTCGTGGGTCTGTTCGGGAACTTGGTACTCGAAATTGCCGGTTGAAACTTCGCGGGTGCCTTCGGCGAGCGCTTGGATCGGCACGGTGACTTGTTTTGCGAGGTAGAGCGCGAGCCAAAGAACTGAAGAGAGCAACAAGACGGTGAAGAGGGACAAAATAAGCAGCAGTTGACGCTTCAGCGTACGGAGATGTTGTTTCTCCTGATCGTAGGCGAGAGTTTGTTTTTGAATTTCGTTTAAACGATCGAGAAAGTCGTTGGGAACGCTACGAGCGACAAAAGTCAGGTCTGGTGTCGAGCCGGCGGAATGACCCGCCAAAAATAGCATGCTTGCGCCGCGCCAGACCTCGGCACCACTGGGGAGTTTTTGCGCAAGAGTGGGCGGTTTCTGAGCATCAGCGGGCGCCGGTCCGGGATTGACGGCGAAATTGTGTGCGCAGTAAACGAAAAATTCCATTGTCCCAGCCGTATTCAATTGCCAGTAAGCGTCGGCGAGTTTGCAGCGTTCGGCCTGTGTAGTGTGGGAATCAACCGTCCACATATCGGCCAGCCTGGAAAGGCGATCGTGCTCGGCGCGCGACATTTCCTGCTGCAGGGCGCGACTTTGTTCGGCAGCGATTTCGATGGGACGAGGAAACCAGCGGGCAAGGGTACGATTCAGCAGCGAGTAACTCATGAAAAACATGAAAATCACAGGGAGAAGCGAAATGGCGACGGCGCCTACGACCATTTTGGTTTTGAAGCGGGCGCCCAGTTGTTCGCGGCTGCGTTCGGCCCACAAGCGGAGAAGGGTGCGGGAAAGGATTAAAGCGAAAACGATGAGCGCGGCAGTGATAAATGAAGAGACGGCGTAGAGCGTGAGAACGTCGCGCCAGTTGCGTGGTTCGAAGGGCGTATCGAGGGAACCCAGCGTGAATACGGCGGCGAGTAGTAGGGTGAGAACGATTCCTGCAAGGAGAAGCCGGCGGCGCTGGCTGGAAGTAGTGGAAGTCATGTGGCGGTGGCTCGTGACTGGTGACTGGTGGCTGGTGACTCGTGTGGTGGTTGGCCGTGCGGTGGCGTGGCCGTGGGCAGAAAACGGCTGAGCGGGCAACGAGAACATGCAGGGTTCGTTTTGTGGCAGTGGTGTTTGCCGGTGTGAACGATGAGGGCGTGGAATTCGTTGAAGAGTCGGTGGTCGCGGGGAAGCGACGACTCGAATATTACGCGGATTTCTTCGTAACTTAATTTCGCGTGAGTGTGGCTGTGGCGTTCGAGGATGCGGCGGGTGTAAGCGTCGACTACGAAGACGGGATGTTTGCCGGCGTAGAGAAGAATGGAGTCGGCGGTTTCGGGGCCGATGCCGCGCAGCGCGAGGAGCTGATCGCGCAGAACCGGCGTTGGAGTGGCGAACATGCGGGAAAGGGAGCCGCTGTGGAATGCATACAGAAAGTTCACGAAGGACTTGAGAGTCTTTGTTTTTTGCCGAAAATAACCCGAAGGACGGAGGAGGCGAGCGAGCCGCGCGGAGTTCGCGCCGCGAATGGCTTGCGGCGAAAGCATGCGAGCGTTGCGCAAATTACGAATGGCGCGTTCGACGTTGGTCCAGGAAGTGTTTTGCGTGAGGATGGCTCCGACGATAATTTCGAAGCGGGACCGGCCGGGCCACCAGTGCTGCGGGCCACGGGTGCCGAAAAGTGCGTCGAAATACGAGCGCGGAATAAAGGAGGGCGCAAATTCGGGCGCAGAAGTTTGGGCGGCGACTGTTCGCGGCGCGGCAAGCGGAAAATCGGAGTGAGCTAACGATGAGAGGGCCGTGTGCTGAAGAGTCAATAGTGCAACATTTTGAGACACGGTGCGGGTCGCGGCCATCTTAAAGGCACGATAACGGCGGAAAAGTGGCAAGTCAAGGAAGTGGAAACGGCGGAAGAAAGGCACTGGCCGTCTGGACAGGGGTTAGCGAGTTTAGAACGACCGACGAAAATCGCGCCCCTCGCATGTGACAAGTTTTGTTACTTTTAGCCGTGAGTGAACTACCGTCTGGAGCACCCCGGATGTCGGTCCGTTTAGGCGAAATCCTGGTAAAAGAAAGTCTGATTTCTCAGGAACAGCTGCATAAGGCGCTCGAATATCAACGAGCGAATGGCGGCAAGCTGGGAAGTTGCCTGACCAAAATGGGCTACATCACCGACGATGACATCACCGGTGTGTTGTCGCGGCAGTATGGCGTGCCCTCGATCAACCTGAAATATTACGAAATTGACCCAAATGTGATTCGGCTGATTCCGCAGGATACGGCGCTGCGTTATCAGGTGGTTCCGTTGTCGCGAGTTGGCTCGGTGCTGACGATTGCGATGACGGATCCGACGAACGTATTCGCGATGGACGACGTGAAGTTCATGACTGGCTTCAACGTGGAGCCGGTGGTGGCGTCGGAATCGGCGATTGCGGATGCGATTTCGAGATTTTACGGCGGGGCGCACGCGAACGGCGAAGAGCTCAGCAACCTCATGCGGGATTTGGTGGACGAGGAGCTGGAGCTGGCGTCGGATGAAACCGAGATGGACGCGGCGTCGCTGGAGAAAGCGGCGGAAGAAGCGCCGATCATCAAGCTGGTCAACCTGATTTTGACAGACTCCGTAAAGCGCGGCGCGAGCGATATTCACCTGGAGCCGTATGAGACGGAGTTGCGCGTCAGGTTTCGGGTTGACGGAATGTTGCAGACGGTGATGACGCCACCGTTGAAGGTGAAAGACGCGATCACCAGCCGTATGAAGATCATGGCCAAGCTGGACATCGCGGAAAAGCGATTGCCGCAAGACGGCCGCATCATGATCAAGTACAAGGCGGACGGAAAGAAAAAAGAGCTGGATTTTCGTGTTTCGACGGTTCCGACACTGTACGGCGAAAAGATCGTATTGCGGTTGCTGGACAAAGAGAATTTGCGTTTGGACATGACCAAGCTGGGCTTCGAACAGGAATCGCTGACAAAATTCGAGCGCAGTATTTTGAAGCCGTATGGAATGGTGCTGGTCACCGGTCCTACCGGTTCCGGTAAGACCAACACGTTGTATTCATCTGTGGCGCGGCTGAATCAGGTTGATACCAACATCATGACCGCGGAAGATCCAGTCGAATTTCAATTGGGCGGGATCAATCAGGTACAGATGAAAGAGCAGATCGGGTTGAACTTTGCCGCGGCGTTGCGGGCATTCTTGCGGCAAGATCCGAACATCATTCTGGTGGGAGAAATTCGCGATTTTGAAACCGCGGAAATTGCCGTCAAAGCGGCGCTAACGGGCCACTTGGTGCTTTCGACCTTGCACACCAACGATGCGCCTTCGACCATCAGTCGTTTGATGAACATGGGCATCGAGCCATTTCTTGTGGCGACCTCGGTGAACCTGATTTGTGCGCAGCGATTGGTGCGCAGGATTTGTTCGAACTGCAAAGAGGAATTGGAAGTGCCGCCGCAGGTGCTGCTGGACGCGGGTTATACGCAGGAAGAGCTAAAGACAACGAAGATTTATCACGGTAAGGGCTGCAGTATCTGCAATAAGGGCGGTTACAAGGGAAGAACCGGTCTGTACGAAGTGATGGAAATCAACGACGAGCTGCGCGAATTGATTTTGGTGGGCGCGTCGGCGTTGGAGTTGAAGAAAAAAGCGGTGGAACAAGGGATGTTGACTCTGCGGCGCAGCGGACTGGTGAAGATGGCGCTGGGAATGACGACGATGGAAGAGGTTTTGCGCGAAACGGTTTTGTAGTAATGGGTATTTGTGTTCGAACTTGCGAATTCTGAATTAAAGAGGGTGGACGATGTCCGGAATTACGCTCAGTGAACTGCTGAAAAAGATGATCGAGATGGGCGGAAGCGATTTGCACATCACGACCAACAGCGCACCCCGTGTGCGAGTGCATGGCCACCTGCGTCCGCTGGAGATGCCGCCGCTGACCGCGGCGGACACCAAGTCGCTGGCGTATAGCGTGCTGACGGACGCGCAAAAACACCGCTTCGAAGAGAATCTGGAGCTGGACTTTTCCTTCGGCTTGAAAAATCTGGCGCGCTTCCGCGGCAACGTTTTCAATCAACGCGGCGCGGTGGCAGCCGTATTCCGCACCATTCCCTGGGAAATCAAGGGATTTGATTCGCTGGGACTGCCGCCGATCGTCAAGAACATGTGCGACAAGCCGCGCGGGCTGATTCTGGTGACCGGGCCGACCGGCTCGGGAAAATCAACCACGCTGGCCGCGATGCTGGACAAGATCAACAGCGAGCGCGACGAGCACATGATCACCATCGAAGATCCCATCGAATTTTTGCACAACCACAAGAAATGCCTGGTCAACCAGCGTGAAGTTCATTCCGACACGCATTCGTTTTCGAATTCGCTGCGCGCGGCGTTGCGCGAAGATCCGGACATCGTGCTCATCGGCGAAATGCGCGATTTGGAAACGATTGAAGCGGCTTTGCGCATTGCCGAGACCGGCCACTTGACGTTTGCCACGCTACACACCAATTCAGCGGCTTCGACCA
The DNA here is from genome assembly GCA_963732135.1 of uncultured Acidobacteriota bacterium. GTDB lineage: Bacteria > Acidobacteriota > Terriglobia > Acidiferrales > UBA7541 > Acidiferrum. Next base: position 1,714,964 of record CAVSYC010000001.1, on the reverse strand, counting down.
TCAACCGTATCATTGACGTTTTCCCGGCACACCAACAGCCGCAGATTCGCGCCCAGCTTTCCATGGTGCTGGAAGGCGTGCTTTGCCAGGCTTTGATTCCGCGGGTTGACGGACGCGGGCGAGCGATGGTGATGGAGATTCTGGTGCCGAATCCAGCGATTCGCAATTTGATTCGTGAAGACAAGATTCACCAGATTTATTCAGCGATGCAGACAGGCACCGGACAGTCCGGTATGCAGACGTTCAATCAGAGCCTGGCGAATACGTATTTCGCGAAACAGATCACGCTGGAAGTGGCCATGGCACGGTCATCGAATCCGGACGAGTTGCAGGACATGATCAACCGCGGAGTGGCGAGCGCGCCAGCGGGGTCGGCAAGACTGGCACCGGGCGCAGCAAAAGTGCCGGTTGCGACGAAGCGCTAGGCGATGAGTTTCGAAGCAAGTGAACGGAAAGAATTTTAGTAAGCGACCGAGGAGGAAACGATGCCGGTCTATACGTACCGAGGAACAAACCGAGCCGGGACCAATGTCACCGGTGAAATGATGGCGACGAATAAGGCGGAGCTGCAAAACCTCCTGAAGCGCCAACAGATCACGGCGACCAAGATGAGAGAAAAGGGCCGGGAAATTAATCTGCCCACGTTTGGCTCCGGAGTGGACTCGAAGGAACTGGCCATTTTCACGCGGCAGTTCTCGGTGATGATCGACGCCGGCTTGCCGCTGGTTCAGTGCCTGGAGATTCTTGCTTCGCAGCAGGAGAACAAGACATTTCAGAAGGTACTGATCAATACGCGGTCCGCCGTCGAGGGCGGCACGACGCTTTCCGCCGCGATGAAGCAATCGCCGAAGGTCTTCGACCCCCTGTACACGAACATGGTTGAAGCCGGCGAGACGGGCGGTATTCTTGACACCATTTTGCAGAGACTATCGACCTACATTGAAAAGAACGTGAAGTTGCAACGCGCAGTGAAATCCGCACTGGTGTACCCGGTTGGCGTGTTGACCGTGGCCGGCGGCGTCATCATTTTGCTGTTGTGGAAGGTCGTGCCGATTTTCGCGACGTTGTTTGCGGGATTGGGAGTTTCGCTGCCGTTGCCCACCCGAATCGTCATGGGTTTGAGCAACTTGATCGGAAGCTGGTTTGGCTTCATGTTCCTGATAGCACTTGGCGGAGCTATTTTCGGGCTAAAAACGTGGTATGGCACGCCCGGCGGCAGACTGGTGCTGGATTCGATCATCTTGAAGCTGCCGGTGCTCGGCATTTTGATGAGAAAAATCGCCGTCGCGCGATTCACTCGTACGCTGGGAACTTTGATATCGAGCGGCGTGCCCATTCTGGAAGGTCTGGACATCACCGCGAAAACCGCGGGTAACGCGGTGGTCGAACAAGCATTGATTAAAGTGCGCAAGTCGCTGGAAGAGGGCAAATCGCTTACCGAACCGCTGAAGGACTCACAGGTATTTCCTGGGATGGTTACGCAGATGATTGCGGTGGGCGAGCAAACCGGCGCCATGGACGCGATGTTGCAAAAAATCGCGGACTTCTACGAAGAAGAAGTGGACGCCGCAGTGAAGGACCTGTTGACGGCGTTGGAACCGGTGATGATCGTATTTCTCGGCGTGGTTGTCGGCGGCGTGGTCATCTCGATGTATTTGCCATTGTTCTCGCTGATCGGAAAACTCAGCGACATGCATTAATCTGGGCGTTATTCGAAACGCGGGGGAGCTGAGGGACGAGGGAAGCGGGCCGGAAACGGCAGTCTTCCCTCGTCCGATTTTACGGGAAGCGTAGAATTAAATCGGAATGGAATCACAACGCACAAAACGCGAGTGGCTGCAGTGGCTGGCGCGCGTCCGGCTGATGATGATCGTTCTGATCCTGGCCGTAGGCGTGTTCTGGCCGCAGTACGCCGCGGGACAGGCGACCAGTCGACTGTTTCTTCCCATCATTATTTTCTGGATCATGCTGGGCAGTCTGGAGTTAATCCTGGTTCGCTGGATCCCGGACGCCGGGTGGCACGGCGGCTTGCAGGTGGTTTGCGACATCGTCGTGGTCACGGGAGTCGTATACTCGACAGGCATTCAGGACAGTTATTTTATTTCGCTGTACCTGCTGGTGATTATTGTCGGCAGCATTCTGTTCACGCGGCAAGGGACGTTCCTGACCGCGGCAGGTTCGTTGGCGCTGCTGTTCGCGTTAGAAATGCTCGTATATACGGGCAAGATACCAGCGGCCGGAACAGCATTGGGATCCAAAGGAGCGATAGCGGTCTGGTTCGTGAGCCACGGGCTGGGATTTCTCGCGGTCGCCTATCTGGCCAGTTTGCTCTCGCATCTTCTGCGCAGCAAAGGGCAAGAGTTGGATGCGAAGCGGGAAGAGTTGCTGGAGTTGCAGGACTTCACGCAAGACATTATTCACTCGATGCGCGGCGGACTGCTGACCACCGATGGTGAAGGGCGAATCGTGGTGCTGAACCGCACGGGCGAAGAAATTTTGGAAAAGACTTTTCACGAGTTGCGTGGGGTGTCGTTGCGGGAATGGAACCGCGATTTCTGGCTTCCAGCATTGATGACTGGCAAGGAAAAGGCCGGACTTCGCAAAGAGATCGATTACAAGACGCCGAGCGGCAAGCAGCGATTTCTGGGAATCAGCGTTTCGCTGCTTCGTTCCCGGGAATCCGGGCGCAGCGGATACGTTTTTAATTTCCAGGATCTGACCGATTTGCGGCGGCTGGAGCAGGAAGTCGCCACGAAAGAACGCATGGCGGCGCTGGGACGGTTGTCTGCGGCAATCGCGCATGAAATTCGCCAGCCGCTTACGGCGATGGCGGGGGCAGTGACCGAACTGGGGCGCATGGTGCCGCTGGAAGAAGATGAGCAGCATTTGGTGCAGATCGTCAGCCGGGAATCGGAGCGCCTGAACCGGATCATCACGGATTTTCTGAACTATTCCAGAGAGAAAAATTACGAGTTTCGCGACGAAGACGTGCGAACGCTGCTAGATGATGCGTTGATGCTGATGGAGAAAAAGCCGGAGGTTGGCGCCAAGTATCAGATTGAGCGAGCCTACAACGGCAAAGTATTGAAGGCCCACGTAGATGCCAGCAAGATCAAACAAGTCTTCTGGAACCTCTGCGAGAACGCATTGCGCGCGATGCCGGACGGCGGAAAGCTTACGGTGCGGCTGGATGAGACGCCACTTTGGCTGAGGATCGCGTTTCGCGACACTGGCGTGGGGTTGGACGCCAAGCAGAAGCTGAAAATTTTTGAGCCGCTGCAATCGGGATTTGAAGGCGGGACGGGACTGGGGCTTTCTATCGTGTATCAGATTGTGCAGGCCCACAGCGGGCACATCAGCGTGATTTCAGAAAGAGACAAGGGCGCGGAATTTATCGTGGAACTTCCGCGCAGCGTCTGAGGGGCAATGCAAGCGACCAAGATAGCCGCTAAAGAACCGGTTCGCGAAATGGCTCACATCCTGGTTGTGGATGATGAGCGCTCGATCTGCGAATTGCTGGAGATTACCTTTCGCAAGGAAGGGCACCGGGTAGAAATCGCTAACAACGTCGAATCGGCGAAGCGCAAGCTGGAATCGCAGATTTTTGACATTGTGATTTCCGACGTTCGCATGCCGGGCGAAACCGGCATGGATCTGCTGGCATTTACCAAGGAAATTGCGCCGGATACATTTTTTTTGTTGGTGACCGGAGTTCCAACGCTGGACACCGCAATTGCCGCCATCAATGCGGGCGCCGACCGTTACGTCATCAAGGACCACGACCTGGTGGACCAATTGCGCCGGGCCGTGCGCAGCGTTACCGAAAGCCTGAAGTGGAAAAAAGAGGCAGGTTACCTGAGAAGGGAACTGCGCCGGCTGACTGGTCTCGACAACATTATCGGACAAAGCCACAAGATGCGGGCGATTTTCGATTTGATCCAGACCGTGGCTCCGCAAACCAGCCGCGTACTGATTACCGGAGAAAGTGGCACGGGAAAAGAACTGGTGGCGCGCGCGATTCATGAGAACAGCCAACGCTCGCAGGCGCCGTTCATCACTATCAACTGCGGAGCGTTTCCGGAAACGCTGCTGGAGTCAGAACTCTTTGGATATATGAAAGGCGCTTTTACTGGCGCGAATGAAAATCGGCAGGGGCTGTTTCAGGCCGCGCATGGCGGCACGCTGTTTATGGACGAGATCGGAAACATGACGTTGACCATGCAGGTGAAGCTGTATCGCGTGCTGCAGGAAGGCAAAGTCCGGCCACTGGGCAGCAACGATGAGGTTGACGTGGATGTGCGAGTCATCGCAGCTACCAACAAGGATTTCGAGAAAGAAATCGCCGAAGGCCGCTTCCGCGAAGATTTGTATTACCGGCTTAGCGTGATACCAGTTCAATTACCGTCTTTGCGTGAACGAAAGGAAGATATCCCGCTTCTGGCGCGGCATTTTCTGGAACGCTTCCGCCGAATCATGGAAAAACCGATCGAGGGAATTTCGCCTGAAGCGGTTCGCAAGCTGGAGTCGTATGATTGGCCCGGAAACGTGCGTGAGTTGGAAAACACGATGGAGCGGGCGGTCGCCCTGGAAACTGGAAATGAGATTTCATTACGCGTGCTTCCGGACCGAATCGCCGGTTATGCCAGCACCCCTGGTATGGTGGCCGGAGGCGGTTCCTCTAATCTCTTTCCCGAGGGCGGCGTGGATTTCGAAAAGGAAATCGCGGACACCGAAAGACGATATTTGATGGCGGCGCTGGAAAAGGCCGGCGGAGTGCGAACGCGCGCCTCGGAGTTGTTAAGAATCACCTACCGGTCATTTCGGCATTACGCTAAGAAACACGGGCTCTAGAGTAAGGGCGGGCAGCGTTTAGTACCACGCCGCTTTGCGCCTTGCGTACCTGGCATAAAGTGTCACATTGTTCGAGAAGGGGCGTCTCGAAACGATTGGGGCGGAGGATCGAAAGAGCCTAGGTTTCCGGCAAGTAATTGATAATACGGCTGTTAGCTATGGTCCGAAAATTAGTTATGCAGCCTTTCTTGTATGGCATGCCTCATGCATATTGTCTTGGCGTACCTAACGTTCCTCGGAACGCAAACGTCTTAGAAAGTTTTTCAGGAGAATAACAAAGTGAAGAAGAACCAAAAGGGTTTCTCTCTTATCGAATTGCTTATCGTCGTGGCGATCATTTTGATCATCGCGGCGATTGCCATCCCGAACCTGCTCCGTTCGCGTATGGCGGCCAATGAAGCGTCTGCGGTCGGTTCCATTCGCTCCGTCAACACGGCTGCCGTGACGTATTCATCCACGTATCCCAGCGTTGGCTATCCGGCTTCGCTCGCAGTGTTGTCTCCGGCAACGGCTGCCACTTCGGCGACGGCGGACTTGATTGACAGCGTCCTCGCGGGCGGCACCAAGAGCGGCTACAAATTCGCGCTGACTGGTGTTGCAGGCACGCCTTCGACCGGATATTCAGTGACCGGCGACGCGGTGGCGCAGAACACTTCGGGTACCCGTGGATTCTACTCCGACCAGTCGGGTGTGATCCGCTACAACTCGGTCAACGGCGCGACCTCGGCTAGCTCTCCTCTGCAGTAAGCCGCACGGTCTGCAGTTGAGACTGTATTCAAGAAAGCACGGGACTTCGGTTCCGTGCTTTTCGTTTTGGGAAGCAGGTTCTGTTCGAGTGCGTCTCTGGGTTTTGAGTTCAGGGTTGTAAGTACCAATTCTGAGTGTCCGGTTGACATTCCTCCAGCGGCGGGTGCAAAACGACCGATTCCGTCATTTAGAAACGCCAAAAACTGTCACTCCAGCTCATGCATGATCGAGACTCGAGAACACCGAGGCCGTCTACTGGAGCCAGCATTGCCGGTATGTTATTGAAATAAAGTGGTTAAGATCTTCCAAAGCGAGTCGCGTCATCAATTTCGAAATTGGAACAGCACTTGCACCTCACTAGTGGCACGAGAGGCGATGGGCCAGGCTTCCTGGTTCGCAATATTCTAAAATTCAAAAAGAGGTGTTTGTCTTGAAAAAGGAAAAGGGCTTCTCTCTAATCGAATTGCTGATCGTCGTGGCGATCATTCTGATCATCGCGGCGATTGCCATCCCGAACTTGCTCCGTTCGCGTATGGCGGCCAATGAAGCGTCTGCGGTCGGTTCCATTCGCTCCGTCAACACGGCTGCCGTGACGTATTCATCCACGTATCCCAGCGTTGGCTATCCAGCTTCGCTCGCAGTGTTGGCTCCGGCAACGGCTGCCACTTCGGCGACGGCGGACTTGATTGACAGCGTCCTCGCGGGCGGCACCAAGAGCGGCTACCAATTCGCGCTGACTGGTGTTGCAGGCACGCCTTCGACCGGATATTCAGTGACCGGCGATGCGGTGGCGCAGAACACTTCGGGTACCCGTGGATTCTACTCCGACCAGTCGGGTGTGATCCGCTACAACTCGGTCAACGGCGCGACCTCGGCTAGCTCTCCTCTGCAGTAAGCCGGAAGCGCTTGTACGAAATCTGTATCAAGGGACACGGAGATGTAGTCCGTGCCCCTTGTTTTTTTAGCTCGTCTCCCTGCGGCGTCTTACGACGGATTGACACAAAATGCTCTCCAAGGTGCCAGACTGACGGAAACGGGCTGCTCCGAGCGCTCGAGCCCGGTGCGGCCGACGATCGAAAAACTAAAGTCAATAAAATCAATAGTTAGCGACGACGAGAGCGAGCTGGATTGGTACTCCGCATGCTTTCACATCGTAGAGCTTGGAACCCATACAGCACGATTTCGAGAATCGGACGGAGTAAATTTCATGAAGAGGGCAGAGAAAGGTTTTTCGCTCATCGAGCTCTTGATTGTCGTCGCGATCATTCTGATTATCGCCGCAATCGCTATCCCCAATCTGTTGCGTGCGCGCATGCAGGCCAATGAAGCGTCTGCGGCCGCCTCGATCCACGCGGTGAACACCGCGGAGATGTCTTATCAGTCGGCCTTTCCTACGATCGGTTTTTCAGCGGCCTTGGCGGACTTAGGGGACGGCGGCACCAGTCCCTGCACCGGTTCTGCAACTGCGTCCTGCTATATTGATCAGAATTTGGCCGGTGGCACGAAAAGCGGATATCTATTTACATATGCTCAGGACACGACTTCGACACCGTCCCTTCATTACACAGTAAAGGTGGATCCGATCACGCGCGGGATTTCCGGGCAGCGCAGTTTTTTCTCCAGCGATGCGAACGTCACCCGTTACAACACGGGCGCAGCAGCCTCTTCGTCGGACTCGCCGCTGCAGTAACGCGGCAGCGAGTGGTCGTGAATGTTAGACTCAGTTTATGAAGCTGGGCCTGCTGGTATTTTCGGCTATTGCGCTTTCTTTCTCCGCGCCTGAGGATACTTCCCCAAACGCCGTCGCTTTGGTGCACCGGTTTGAGTCCGCGTACCGCTCGTCGAAAACCCTACAAGCGAATTTTCTTGAAACCTATTTCGATGGCGGAAAGGTTGTTCGCTCCGAAGCAGGCGTGGCGTATTTTGCCAGGCCCGGCAAAATGCGCTGGGAATATGTGTCGCCCGAACCGAACCTGTACCTTGTAGATGGCAAGTGGTCCTGGTTCTACGTGCCAGCGGATCACACTGTTACCAGGACTCGCGCAAGACAGAGTGCAGATTCACGAACGCCACTGGCGCTTTTGGCAGGCCAAATGAAAGTCTCGCGAATCTGCAAGACGGTCACGCTTGATCGTTCGTCCAATTCGCTCGATGCGCAGGGAGTTGTGCTGAGATGCGATCTGCGCGGTTCGGGCGATACTGTTGCCGCCACACCAGGAGCAGAGGAAGCCGCTCACGGCTCCTACGCATTATTCGAAGTGAATCGGCAAAATGGAGAGCTACTACGCATCGTGGTGGTTGATTCCGGCGGTGTGCAGGTCGAATTCCGATTCTCCAACTGGCAGTTCGACCCATCGTTGCAGGCCTCCAAATTCAGGTTCGAGCCATCTAAAGGGATTGCGATCGTGGACGGAGATTTTGCTGCATCTGCTGACGCGCGCGAGCGGAAGCCGGGACGCTAGCGCCCACCTCAAAAACATAAATTGCGCGTTAAAAAGCATGGCTGGGTATATGTATGGAAACGGCCAACCCTTCAAGCCTATCCTGCATATTTTTAAATGAGGTACACTGAGGGTCATGGGGGAATTCGTTTGCCGCGTGGCTGACGCCAACGGTCGAGTCTTTTCGCACGTCGAGGCGGCGGGAACCCAAGCAGAAGCGCGCCAGAAGCTTGCGGACCGCGGGCTGTACGTGTATTCGGTCGAAAACCGCAGTGGTGTGCTCAGCGGTTTCCTGCGACAAAGTAATTCCCGCCAGGTCGGCGGTTCTGATTTTCTAATCCTTAATCAACAGTTCAATACACTGATTAAGGCTGGCCTGCCGATTCTCCGGGCGCTTGATTTGCTGACCGACCGCGCTGCCACGCCCAGGTTGCGCCCGATCATTGCCCAGGTCCGCGACAGAGTGCGCGAAGGGAAGTCGCTTTCCGAGGCGGTGCAGGAGGCCGGCGTCTTTTCCAAGGTGTACTCGACGGCGATTTTGGCTGGGGAAAAGAGCGGCAACCTCTCCGGCGTTCTGGATTACTACATCGCGTACCAGAGAGTGAGCACTGGAGTCCGGAAAAAAATTCTCGCGACTCTGGTTTATCCGGTGCTGCTCATCCTCGTCGCCAGCATGGTGGTGACGTACCTGGTGGCTTTTGTTGTTCCGAAATTCGGGCAACTGTACCGCGACATGAACGTTGAGTTGCCTACCGCGACAAAAATTCTGATCGCGCTTACCGTGGATTATCGCGTCGTAATTTTGAGCATCCTTGCGGGAGTGATGGTGGTTGCGCTTGGCGTGTTCTTCTGGTCCCGTTCAGAAGAAGGCGGCGCGACATTTGACCGGCTTAAATTCCGGCTGCCACTGATTGGCGACACCAGCTTGAAGTTTCAAGTCGCGCAATTTTGCCGCACTCTGGCGACGCTCCTCACCGGCGGAACTCCATTGGTAGCGGGGCTCCAGACCGCCGGCGACGCCATGGACAGCGCGTTGCTTCGCGGTTCGATCACCCGGGCGACGCAAATGGTGCGCGAAGGCGATTCTCTCAACGCCGCTCTGGCTTCGACGCAAATCATGCCCCCTCTGGCTCTGGATATGATAGAAGTGGGGGAATCGAGCGGCGCGCTGGCTCCCATGCTGACCAGCGTCGCAGAATTCTACGAAGAAGAAGTAAATCTTAAGTTGTCGGCAATGGTCTCGCTGATCGAGCCGGCCATTCTGATTTTTATGGGAATTCTGGTTGCGTTCATACTGATTTCGCTCTATTTGCCGATCTTTTCGTTTTCGATCTCTGGAGCCTCGGGCCACTAGGAAGCTATGGGAACCGCACAAGACAATCCGGCAGTCGCTACTCCCAGTATTTTCAGCGCCGAGGAGCAGCACGATCGCGACAATGCCCGGCGCCTGGCGGAGCGTTATCGTGTGCCGTTCATCGATTTACGCGAACAGCGTATCGACCCGGAACTCTTCCGAACCATCCAGGCAGACCTGATGTTCCGCTACAACTTCGTTCCCATCGAACAGCGCGACAACGTGCTTGTGATTGCGGCAGCTGATCCCAGTCTGGTTCTGCTTAGCGATGAATTAGCTTTATTGCTCGGGAAGAAGCTCGCTCCTCGGGTTGCCACCGCAAAACAAATTGGCGATTTGCTGAAACGAACCGAGCAATCGCAGCGTGTTCTCGAACAAGCAACAGAAGCCTTCACGCTGCAAGTCACCAAAGCCGACGAAGATACCGAAGAGACGATTTCGGGCGATCGCCTGACTCGGGACACCACCGGCAGTCCGGTAGTCAAACTGGTAGAGACGGTCATTTTCACCGCGCTTGAACGCCGCGCCAGTGACATTCACATCGAGGCTCGTGATGCGGAAGTCGCGGTCAAGTACCGCATTGACGGTGTGCTGCAGCACGCCATGCAGCCGATTTCGAAAGATTGGCACTCCGCGGTCATCTCGCGCATTAAGGTTCTCAGCGATCTGGACATTGCCGAACGCCGCGTTCCGCAAGACGGACGTTTTCGTGTCCGATACAAAGGCCGCTTTATCGATTTGCGCGTCTCCATCATGCCGGCCAGTCACGGCGAAGACGCAGTTCTCCGCGTACTCGACAAGGAAACGCTTTCGGAGAAATTCCAGAGCTTGAGTCTCGATGTCGTGGGATTTTCGCAAGAGGAAATGACGCGCTTCCGCCGCTATATTCGTGAACCCTACGGCATGGTGCTGGTCACCGGCCCCACGGGCTCCGGTAAAACCACCACGCTGTATGCGGCCATCAACGAAATCAAATCCGATGAAGACAAGATCATCACCATTGAAGATCCCGTCGAATATCAGTTGCGCGGCATCACGCAGATTCCCGTAAATGAAAAAAAGGGACTGACCTTCGCGCGCGGCTTGCGCTCGATTTTGCGCCACGATCCGGATAAAATCATGGTTGGCGAAATCCGCGACCAGGAAACAGCGCAAATCGCAATTCAGTCCGCGCTTACCGGGCACCTTGTTTTCACGACCGTGCACGCCAACAACGTGACGGACGTGATCGGGCGCTTCATCAACATGGGTGTCGAGCCCTACAACTTCGTGTCCGCGCTGAATTGCATCATGGCGCAGCGGTTGGTCCGCATCATCTGCCCCAATTGCAAACGCGCAAAGAAGACTTCGGTGGATGAGTTGCGCGAAGCCGGCATGAAGGCTGAGGATGCGCAAAATGCCCATATCAGCGAAGGCGCGGGATGCCTGGAGTGCTCCGGTACCGGTTATCACGGACGAACGGCGATCTGCGAATTACTCGACCTTTCCGATCGGATTCGCGAGATGATTATTGATAGACGGCCGACTTCGGAAATCAAGCGTATCGCTCGCGAAGAGGGAATGATCACGTTACGAGAAAGCGGCCTGGCGAAAGCCCGACTGGGTATCACCACGTTGCGGGAAATCAATAAGGTGACGTTCGTTGACTGATCTTGGAACATATCGGCAAGGCATTTACCAGAGCTCGCTGGTCAGAAAAATCGCTCTGTGGCTGGACGCTCAACCGCACCCGCCAATTGCCATCGAGGTCGCTCCCGATCGAATATCGGGCGCCCGCTTTACGCGTACCGGTTCGCTGGATGGTTTTGCGGTGGAAGCGCTTCCGCCCGGCGCGATCACTCCTTCCGCGGTGGAGACCAATATTGTGAATGCCGCGGCGGTGAGAGTCGCAATGCAAGGCATCTGCGACCGCCTGCGCGCCAAAAATGAGATTGCGGCATTACTCTTACCGGACACCGTCATTCGAGTATTCGTCCAGCATTTCGATCAGTTTCCGCGCAGCGCCAAAGAAGCCGTTCCTATGCTGCGCTGGAAGCTTAAAAAGAGCGTGCCGTTTGAAGTTGACGAGACCCTGATTTCCTATATGCGGCAAGCGCCGCGCGAAGGCGGTGTGGACGTGGTCACCGCGCTTGGCCGCCTGCGCATCGTGCGTGAGTACGAATCCGCGGCTGAACAATGCGGCTTGCAGCCTGGCGTGGTACTGAGCGCATCGCTCGCGGCGGTCGCGTTGCTCGCCGATCAGCGCCCGGCGCTCTTGGCCCGGGTCTCGGGCTCCTCACTGACCACCGCCATCGTACGCGAAGGCGTTCTGTGCGGCTACCGTTGCACCGATTTGCCGGCGCAGGGTGCATCGCTGACGCCGCAAATGTTGCTGGAAGAAATTTACCCGGTCGCGGCCTATTATCAGGATACTTGGCAGGAAGGCATCCAGTCCGTACGCGTCGCGGGATTGGGCGCGCGGTTGCCGGAATTTGTACCGCCGCTTGAATCCGAATTTCATTGCGAGGTGCACTCGCTGTTGCACACGGCGATTTCTGAAGGACGGGTTTCGGCCGATGCGCGCCCGCTTGCGGAGCGCGAACTCGAAGGGCTTGTCGGCTGGATGATGCAGAAGAATTAGAAGAATTAGACGATTTTGAGGAAGCTATCGGATGCAAGTACGTCTAAATATCGCGACTAAGCCCCTGGAATCGCACCGGCGATTTCTTGCTGGCTCAGGCCTGCTTGCGGTGCTCGGCGGAATTATTTTTCTGGCGTTGGGTTGGCACGTGTACTCGACGCTGCGTGCCCAGGAGGCTCTGCGGCGTAAAGAGCAGGAGAACAATAATCGGGCGGCCTTGCTGCAGCACCGGCGTAAGGAACTCGACGACTTTTTTGCCAGAACGGAAAACGCCAGGTTGAAAGAACGCGCCGCTTTCGTCAACGGCATCATTGACGAACGCAGTTTTGATTGGACCCAGATGTTCATGGACCTGGAGAAGCTGGTACCGGTCGGCGTTCACGTGGTCAGCATTCAGCCGCAACTGGAAAAAGGCCACATGTTTGTGCGCCTGACAGTCGATGCCACCACTGACGAATCCAAAATAAAATTTATACATGCCATGGAGAATTCGCCGGCATTTTCCAACGTCGAGTTATTGAGCGTGCATAACGCACAGACCAGCGGCGAGCAGGCGCTGGAATTGCACGCGATTTATGTGAGGAGCTGATGGACCGCTCTTTTTCAGTCAAGAGGCAATTGATTTTAGTCGGGCTGGGCTTGCTGCTGGTCGCCGATTTGGCCCTCGCCGCTTACAGCTGGCAGAGTTCCACCGCCCTGCGGACTCCGATGGCCCAGCTCAAGGAAGATTCGCACAAGCTGGATTTGCTGAACAGCGACATCGAGCGAGCGGAAAGAATTCGGCACGATTTGCCGGCAACTGTCGCCGATTACGATCGTTTCGACGCTTCTCTTTTGCCCGCGGGCACCGCGGATTCCACAGTCACCGCCGAACTGGACGAGCTTGCCAGGAAATCCGGACTGCGCATTGAAAGCTTGAATTTTCGCTATAAAGAACTTCCCGGGCGCAATCTCACACAATTGGATCTGGACACCGCTGTTGACGGCAGTTATGCCAACATCGTGAAGTTTATGAACAACCTGCAGCGATCGCATAATTTTTATGCAGTTGAATCGCTGAATCTGCAGGCGCAGGGGCAGGGCGGCCCAGCCGTCATGCGCATTGGCCTGAAAATGAAGACGTATCTCAGGACGGCGGGATGAAGGAAAAGAATCAAATCTTCGCACTGGTGGCGCTGGTTGTGGTCGGCGCCGCGGTTTGGTTCTGGAATAGCCACCAGAATCCAACGGCCGCTGGCGCGGGCACGATCGCTGGATACACTCCTATGAACGTGGAGAATCCTGCCATTCAAGGCTGGAAAATCAGCAAAGTGCAGAAGACCGAATACAAAAGCAGCGGCCGCGATCCATTCAGTGCCGTGGCACCTCCTCCACCGACACCTAAAGCGCTGCAGCCAGGCGACATAGGCTTTGTACCGCCGGTAGCGCCTCCGCCTCCTCCACCCGAATTGCCGGCCAAGTTTTACGGCTATGGGACGGTTCCCAACGGCACCGCTCGCCGCGCTTTTTTGACCGACGGCGATGAAGTCTATATCGTCGCCGAAGGCGATACTTTCCTTAGCCGCTATCGCATACTGAAAATCGGCAACGCCACAATCGAGTTTGAAGAAATCGCCTCCGGCCGTCAGGGCAAGGCAAATCTGGAAGACGCAGGGCCAAACACGTGAAATTGTTTGTCGCAAATCGGCGCCAGCATCGTCCAATCCGTCGCGGAAGCCAGGGCGGCTACGCCATCCTGCTGGTACTTTTTTTTATGACTTTGATGCTTTTGGCGACCATCTCCATCGCACCCAATATTCTTACCGAAGGCCGCCGTGAAAAAGAAAAGGAAATGATTTGGCGCGGCAATCAATACGCGCGCGGCGTGAAAATGTATTATCGCAAGACCGGAAAATTTCCCACTTCTATGGACGATCTGATAAAGCCCAAGCTGGGAAGCCTGCGCTTCATGCGGCAGGCTTATAAAGACCCGATGAACGCCAAGGACGGCGACTGGCGATTGATTTACGTTGGCCCCACTGGGCAACTGATCGGAAGCCTTAAGCCCCAGCAAACTATTCAGATTTCAGGATTGGGCGGAGGCGTTGGAACCATTCCGGGGACGCCGGCGGCGCAGTTGGGAGCGCAATCCGCTGGTGGTGGCCAAAGCCAGGCATTCGGTCAAAGTTTCGGCCAGGGACTCGGGCAGGCAGTTGGGCAGGTTTTTGGCAACAACGGAGTCAACAATTCTGCATCTGGATTTAATAGCCAGGGCCAGGCAAACACCGGCGGCCAGGCAAATGCCGGCACACAACCAAACGGTTCACCAAATTCCACTGGTAATGCTCCTGCGGGTACAGACAGCACGTCCACGGACGCTTCGGGTAATCCGACGCCCGCCAGCGAGGCCGCCAACGAGGCGCTTCTCGCTTCTGATCCGCCCACCGTAATAGGCGGCAATATCATAGGCGTTGGCAGCAAAATCAATCACAGTTCGATCCTGGTCTACGACAAGGCCAAGAACTACAAACAGTTTGAGTTTATTTGGAATCCCGCAAAGGACGCCATCGTGGTGGGCGGCGCGGCAGGACCGCAGATCGGTACACCGGCTGGCCAGCCCACGCAGCCCTCTCCGTTCGGTGCATCGCCCGGTACCCCCGGCTCCAATCCAAATAATCCAAACGCGCCGTTCGGGTCCAACGGCGGGCAGCCAGGTCCGCCGGAAACGCCGGCACCGCCACCACAACAACCCTAAGAAATTTCTCGGAAGAACAAACTTAGAGACTCACTGGCCGCTATTCTTCGTTTCCGCGATTGCTTCTGTTTTTACTGGCGGTGTTTTCGCTGCGGGCTTTGTTTCGGCGTTCTTGGCGTCGGCTTTCAATTTTCTCTCCGCATAGGTCTTGCGGATCGCCCGCACATAGGAAACGGTTTCATTGTACGGAGGGACGCGCCCGTATCGCTTTACGGCGCCCGGTCCCGCGTTGTAGGCCGCAAGGGTTAACACCAGGTCGCCCTGATACCGGGCCATCAAATCGCGCAGGTAACGGGTCCCTGCATCTATGTTCTGCGCAGGGTCGAAAATATCTGTAACGCCGAGCCGCGTGGCCGTGGCCGGCAAAAGCTGCATCAATCCGCGCGCGCCCCTGCGCGAAATTGCCTTGGAGTTAAAATTTGATTCCGCCGCTATCACGCTAAAAAGCAAATCTGCGTCAACCCCATATTTTCGCGAAGCAGTTTGAATCAGCTCGCCGAAAGGAGCTTGCATTAACGGCAGGCGCGGAGCAGCAACAAAAATCTCCTCCGGCTCGATCGCCACCACTTCCGCTGCTGCAATCTCCGCCGAACCGCCGTTTATCTGAATGCGATAGCGGTCGCCAATAAGCTGGTAGGCGGATACGTTCAAGCGTGCGCCGCTGCGCAACACCAGATAGTCCGCGCGAGCGTTCGGCGCGCAGACCATCAATATGGCACCAAGCATTATGCCTGCTATCAGGCGCATGAAGCCGCCTCGTTCAATGCGAACCTCTCGATTGCGGCCGCCACGCCGCTTTCGTCATTCGAATGTGTTTCATGCCACCCATAGATCTTTAGTTCCGGCACGCAGTTTTGCATCACCACGGCAATTCCCGCAAACTCCAGCATTTCAAAATCGTTGTGATTGTCGCCGACCGCGAGAATCTCGTCACGGTGCAATCCCTGCGCCTTGGCCCAGTCGGCCAAAGCCGCGCCTTTGGTGCATCCCGGCGGCAAGACATCCAGCATCGCAAAATCTTTGGATGCATATTTCGTCGACGCGAGTTTGATTTCTGGTGCAAGAGTTGAGGCCAAAAGCAATTGCTCCAGCTCATCCATCTCTGCAACGGTTCCGGAAAACATCACCTGTAGCGGCATTTCGGTCAGGCATTCTTCGATGGGAGATACGACGCCGATGAACTCCAGGTTGCGGGAATAATACCCGTAGCGAATTGAGTCGTCGTGGTCCAGCCGTTCGAGAATCAGCTGGTTGTCTCGTGGCCGGTCGAAGATCACCGCGGCACCTGGCCGCCATGGACGTCCCATTTCCAGCACCGCTTGAGCCGTCTTGACGGAAAGCAGGCGTTTCAGCTGTGTCCGGCCGTCGTTCGAACGAATCAGCCCTCCGTTATTCACAATCATGGTAATCGGGCAACCGAGGTCCTGCGCCACCGGCAGTGCGAAATCGTATCGCCGTCCGGTGACCAATGCTACCTCGATCCCGCACCGGGTGGCTCTCTGGATGGCGTCGCGATTCGCGTCGGACACACGCCAGCGGCTGTCGAGCAGCGTACCGTCAATATCCAGGGCGATCAGCCGGACAGCCATAACTCTAGTTTATCCTGACTTTTCGCTTGAAACGTGCATTCTTCGCGATTGTGCAGCGAAAATAACGTGAATAGCTTGTGATAAAATCGGCCGATGGCCACTCGCCGTCTCTATTACGACGATTCTTTTCAGGACAATTTTACCGCACAGGTGCTGAGCTGTGTGCCGCTGGCCGAGGCCGAGGATGCCGGCTTCGGTCCTCGCTGGGCCGTTGTCCTCGACCAAACCCTGCTGTATCCGACCTCAGGCGGGCAGCCGAACGATCTAGGCAAGCTGGGCGATGCGAATGTTGTCGATGTTAAGGAACAAGAAGACCGCGTCGTCCACGTGGTGGACCGGCCGGTGCCCGAGGGGCGGATTTACGGTTGCATTCACTGGCCCCGCCGCTTCGACCATATGCAGCAGCACACCGGCCAGCACTTGCTGTCTGCAGTTTTTCAAGAGCGGTTTGGACTCCTCACCGTTTCGTTCCATCTGGGTGAAACCGTCTGTACCATCGACTTGCGTGGGCCACAACCCTCGCCGCTCATCCTCGAGGGCGCGGCGCGCGCGGCCAATGCGGTCATCTTTGAGGACCGCGAAATTACCGTGCGCTACGGGACTGCGGAGGAATTCGCCGGGCAGGGCGTTCGTAAACAGGTGGATCGCAAAGGTGTGCTCCGGGCCGTAGAAATTGCTGGCATCGACTTGCAACCCTGCGGCGGCACGCATTTGCGCCATACCGGGCAACTGGGCCTGATTCTGATTCGCGGCTACACGAAAATCCGGCAGGACTGGCGGGTGGAATTCGTTTGTGGCGGTCGCGCTGAAATGGCTGCCAAGCAAGACGCCGACCTAATCGCCTTGCTAAGCGCAGCTCTCGAATGCGCCTCCCAGGATTTGCCCGCTGTGGTCGCGCGGCTCATGCGCGAGAGGGAAGAGTCGGCAAAGCAAATCAAAGTGCTGCTTCCCAGGATTGCCGAATCCGAAGCGGCGCCATTGATCGCGGCGGCTCCGCAAAGGGCGGACGGAATTCGCGTTGTTGCGGAAGTCGTGCAAAACGCTGCGCCCGATTTTCTCCAGCATCTGGCGACGGCGTTGGCCCGGACGGATCGCACTGTTGCACTTCTGTCGGACACGCAAAGTGGAAACGTCGTCTTCGCCCAACACCCCAGTGCCGCAAGAGACATGAATGCGCTGCTCAAGAAAGTATTTGAGCAAGTCCCCGGCAAAGGCGGCGGGTCCAGAGATTTTGCCCGCGGCTTGCTTGCGCCTGGCTCCAACGTCGCTGCAGCCATCGAGTTGGCAAAAACCACTCTTTAACGCTGCGACTAACGATGCGCTGGGGTTAAAAGGAGCGGAACCAGAGAGCGCGAAGGCTCATCGCTTAGGCGGCCACCCACTTCAAGCTTGGTTTCTTGCGCTTTCTAGCGCAGTCAAGAAGATAAAGATCGATCAACTTCTGATAAGGTAGCCCGGTCTTATCTGCCAGACCCTTAAAGTAGTCGATGACCTCCGGGCTCAAATTAATTCCCACTGCCTTCTTTCTGGCCGCGTAGCGGTTCTTTGCTTCCTTTAGTTTGGAAAAGTTATATTGCTTCTTCATAAAATCTGACCTTTCTCTTGGTTGCCGCTCGCGCTGAAATGATACGAATTACCGAATTCGACTTTCGGTCACAATGAACAACTACTAGCAGCCTGGTGCCGAACTTATTGCAATAGTAATGAACCGATCCTCATCGTCGGAGTGTTCTGGGTCGACGAAGACCCGGCCACGCGGATCATCGAACACGGTTTGAGCCTCTTCAAACCACATACCGTGCTTTCTCCGGTTGCTTCTATTTTTTTCTTCTCATCCCACTCGAACCGAACCATTCATTTAATGCTATCTAGATAATTACTAGATATCAAGTCTCGACTGCCTCTCGTTGCGCGAAGTGCACCGATGAATCAAAACAAGAACGTAGGTTCAAGCTGGGGCCGTGTAGTGCTTGCGAATAGCACTCAGGATTTGCGTGCGGCTCTCGGTTGCACTCAGCTGACTCTTTCTTTCGATGTCGGCAACCTCGTCCGCGATTGCCCCGTCCTTTACCGCAGTACGAAGCCACTGCGAATAGTCCCCTTTGCGCAAGTGGTGGTTCCATGTTTCCTCGTCTACGCCTTCGGCGAGCTGGGCGAACATCTTCATGTTTTGCGCGCGCAGATTCAGTTTCCCGGCGGGTCCGCGAAAGTAAAAGCTTTTGTCTTCTCCCAGTTCTCCCGTTTCATATTTGCGGTGATGTCGCCGCAGTTCCGCCTTTGCCGGATCGATCTTCACCAACACAGGCTGCCTCGTTTCGTTGAACCACCACGCCACGACTTCTCCCGGTTCTCGCGGCGGTCTGGACAGCGAATCAGGCTGCAAGTTCTTGCCGGAGCCCGCGCTGAATTGGTCAATCACACCTGATGGATCGCCGCCTATGGCAATCAATCCGTTGACCGAGGCCAGAATAGTTCGGGCCACCTGGTCAGGATGCACGGTGACCAGCACAAAAGTGGATATTTCCTTTGGGATCGTCAGGTTCATGGAATCCAGGGTCGCGGGCAGCAGATGGTGTGCTTCGTCAATGATGATCCAATGTGGCCGCCCCGTTTTTGCGCGTAGTTCCTGGACCCTGGATAGCAAACTCAAAAACAACGATGGACGATCGGCAAGCGGCACACCGAGCAGATTGATGCTCAGCGAATGCTCGACCGTGTTCAATACTTCCAGCACTTCGGATTCTGCCGGCACGCGTTGCGGCCCGCCCAACGTCACAAATCGTTCGAACTCGTCGTAGTCGCCCTCAGGATCGAACAGGCACACCTGATATTTTTCCCCCGCCAGTCGTTCGACAATCGCCGCAACTGTGGTGGACTTTCCTCCGCCGGATGGCCCGGCAATGGCAAGCCGCGGACCGTATGCTTGTACATAAAATTCGCCGCCATCTTCGGCGCGCCCAAGCAAGATTTGGTGTCGAGTTAGTCGCGGCGCCAGGCTTTCCAGATCATCCACCAGGAGTCGATCAATCAGCTCTTCCACGCCGGCGCCATGCGAACCGGAAGTCACCAGGTCGGCGCGTTCTTTCACTGCGGGCAAAGCATTGGCTACGGCCACGCTGCATTCGCACATCCTCAAAAACACGTGGTCATTCTCGGCATCGCCCGCTCCAACCGCATTGTGTGCGGAGAGTCCCAGCTCGTTCAGGGCCACGTGCAATCCGGTGGCCTTATTTACGCCCGAAGGCAAAATCATCACCGCATTTTTGTTGAAGATTACCTGTAATTCGAGCCCTTGCTCGCGAATGACATGGAGTACCGTCGATTCGAACGGATGCCAGGTGGCCACGATGCATTGGCCTACTGCCAACGGCTGCACTCCGCGCCGCCGCATTTCATTCACAAATTCCGCCGGCGGCGGTTCTGCAAGTACTTTGAAATCCCGGCTAGCTGGCCGATATAAGACGGCGCCATTCTCGGCAACGATGCGATCAAAAAGTTCATATTCGGGAAATACTTCCTGCAATTCGGGGAGCTGGCGCCCAGTTGCCAGAATCAACTTTCGGCCCGACGTTCGCACGCGTTGCAGCGCTTCAATAGTGCTCGGCGCGCACCGCCCGTCTTTGGCGATGGTGCCATCGTAATCGCAGATTAGGCTGACATAACGCATCCTCATCCCATGGTAGAGGCTGAGCCAAGCGAATCAATACGTAGGATAGGGCAGACGCCGGGCCACCTGGGTTATCCTGTGTGGGCGCCCGCCCGCGATGTAACCAAACCCGCTGCCCGTACATCAAGTCACCATTAGTCGTTACCACGACAATCATTATAACAAGGAGAGTTCATCATGAGCACCGCCGTACAACCCGAACCCAGCACCAGCACCTGGCACGTCGATCCCGTTCATTCCACCGCACAGTTCAAGGTCAAGCACCTTATGATTTCCAATGTGAAGGGAGAATTCACTTCCATCAAGGGCGCCTTGCAACTGGATTCTTCCGACGCCAGCAAGTCGACCCTTGAGGTCGCCATCGACGCCAATAGCATTAATACCCGCGAGCCGCAGCGCGATGCCCACCTGAAGAGTGCGGATTTCTTCGACGTGGAAAAGTTTCCCAATATCACCTTTAAGTCCACCAGAGTCTCGAAAAAAGAGGAAGGCGAATTCGCGGTCGAGGGTGACCTCACAATTCACGGCGTAACTCGGAAAGTGACGCTGGACGTCGAAGCGCCCAGCGCACCGCAGAAAGATCCCTGGGGCGGCACCCGCATTGGCGTAGAGGCCACCACAAAAATCAATCGCAAGGATTTCGGCCTGGTCTGGAACGCGACTCTTGAAACGGGCGGTTTCATGGTTGGTGATGAAGTCACCATCACGCTCGACGTCCAGTTTGTCAAACAATAACGGGGCACGTCACGTTCAAAAACAAATGCTCGCCGCGGCGTCTGGCGATTCGTAGCCGCGGCACTGGACCCATTCTTACGATAAGCGAAAAGAAGTGTGCGTACATTCATCTACTAGTTGCCAGAAAACGACGGGCGGCCTAATATAGCGGCCCTTCGCCGCCGTTGCCGCGAAAAATGCAGGACCGAGGAGGCTCGCTTGGAGCTTCGTTATGATCGCGGCCGCGCATTGGTGTTGGCCGGAGCCCTGTTTTGCGTCGCGACTGCCATCGGGCAGGTTAGCTTCGCGCAATCCGGAACAACTTCCAGTCCGAGCACTCCAGGCCAGGCCATTCCCGGAACTGGTGGAGTAAGCCCCTTCGCCGGCAGCGTGCCGGAAAAGTCCGCTCCGGGAGTGTTGCCGCTGTCGCTGCGGGGCGCTATCGATCGCGGACTCAGACAGAATCTCGGCGTGCTGCTTTCAAACGCGGACATTCGAGCGGCCCGCGGACAGCGCTGGCAGCAATTGAGCGCGCTCCTGCCGCACGTGGACGCCGCACCATATGTGGCCGCTTCGCAAATTAATCTTGGCGAACTCGGCTTGGGCAGTTTCGGCGGCGTGCAAATTCCACCTTCGGTTGGGCCATTCGCATACTTCGATGCGCGCTTCGCGGTGACGCAGACCTTGTTTGATTGGAAGGCGATCAGCGCCACCCGTGCGGCCCGACAGAGCGTGAAGTCCGCCGAGTATTCCTACAAAGACGCCCGCGATCTCGTGGTACTCGCCGTGGGCTATACCTACTTGCAAGCCATCGCAGACGAGGCCCGGATCGAAACCGCCGGAGCACAGGTTAAGACCGCTCAGGCACTCTATGATCAAGCCTCGGACCAGGTGAGTGCAGGCACTTCACCGGAGATCGACGGACTGCGCGCCAAAGTAGAGCTGCAAACCCGCCAGCAGCAATTGATTCAAGCGCAGAACACGTTCGCGATCCAAAAGCTGACGTTGGCACGCGTGATCGGCTTGTCTCCTGGTCAGCAATTCGAATTAACCGACAAGTCCCCGTATCAGCCGTTCGAAATCGTTACCGTGGACGAAGCCGTGAAGCGCGCATACGCTTCACGTTCCGATTATCAGGCCGCTATGACCGATGTGCGTGCCGCGGAATTCTCGCGCAAAGCCGCGGTAGCAGGCTATCTGCCCTCGCTTTCCTTCAATGCTGACTATGGCGCTGCAGGCTCGCATCCCAGCACCGCGACGCAAGTATTCGACGTGCGAGGGACTCTGTCGATTCCGATCTTCCAAGGAGGCAGCGTCCATGGCGACGTCTTACAAGCCGATGCGAAACTCGCGCAGAGCCGCGAACGTCTGGACAACCTGCGCGCGCAGATTGATGCTGACGTTCGCACCGCGTTGCTGAACCTGGAGTCGTCGGCAGAGTTGGTCAACGTGGCGCGAAGCAATATTACTTTGGCGGAAGAAACCCTTGTGCAGTCGCGCGATCGATTCACTGCTGGCGTCGCCGATACGGTTGAAGTGGTGCAATCGCAAGAAGCCGTTGCCAGCGCGCACGAGCAGTACATCTCAAGCCTCTACAGTTATAATTTCGCGAAAATTTCCCTGGCTCGCGCCATTGGCGTCGCCGAAAACGGCGTCCGGGAATACTTCAAGGAAAAATAGAGATGGCGGACGAAAACCCAGCCCGTCCGGTTCCTCCAGCCGGCAAAGACACACCGACCGCACCGGCGTCGGTAATGGATACGGTGTATACCTCGCCGTCCTACGGCGCTCCAAAACGCCGAGGAACCTTCATTATCCTGATCGCCGTCGTGGTGCTGCTTGTTGGCGGCCTTTTTTTGTGGCGCTACTTCAACAGCTATGAGTCAACCGACGACGCCCAGGCCGACGTTCATCTTTATCCAGTCAGCGCGCGTATTTCCGGCTACGTCATTCGTGTGAACGTGGAAGACAACCAATGGGTGGAGAAAGGTACCGTCCTCGTCGAGATCGACCCGAAGGATTACGAAGTCGCGGTCGCACAGGCGCAAGCCAATCTTTCGAACGCCGAAGCTACCGCCCAATCACTGAATGTCACCGTACCAATCACTACCGTCAACACTACCAGCCAGTTGAAGTTCACCGCATCCGATATTGAAAACGCCCAGGCAGGAATCATCGCCGCGCAAAGGCAGCTGACCGCCGCGCATGCTCAACTGGAAGAAGCCGAAGCTAACAATATGCGCGCGCAAGACGACCTCCATCGCTACAAGTTGCTGGTGGACAAGCGCGAAGTGGCCGCACAGATTTATGACCAGGCATTGGCCAGCGCCAAATCCGGCACCGCCGCAGTCGCCGCGGCCAGTGCAAATGAGTCAGCCGCGGAACAATTTGTGCAGCAGGCCCAGAGCAAATTGGCCCAGGCGTACGCTAATCACCAGTCCGCGGAGACCGGACCTCAGCAAGTGTCGTCCACAAAATCTCGCGTTCGTGCGGCAATCGCCGATGTCGAGCAAAAGCGCGCGCTCCTTGAACAAGCCCAGCTGAATCTTCAATACACCAAAATCGTTGCGCCGGTATCCGGGGAAGTGAACAAAACGGTTGTCGTCGGACTGAACATTCAACCCGGACAGCAACTGCTCACCGTGGTGCCGCTCAATGAAGTCTGGGTCACCGCCAATTTCAAAGAGACTCAGCTGCGGCGCATGCGAGTTGGACAGCGCGCCGAAATCCATATTGATTCGTCCGGCAAAACTCTGAAGGCCCATGTGGACAGCATCGCCGGCGCTACTGGCCCGCTCTTCAGTCTGCTTCCGCCGGAAAATGCCACCGGCAACTACGTGAAGATTGTGCAAAGGATTCCCGTAAAAATCGTCCTTGATCAGGGCGAAAACAAAGATCATCAACTTCGGCCCGGCAT
This sequence comes from uncultured Acidobacteriota bacterium, assembly GCA_963732135.1. Taxonomy (GTDB): domain Bacteria; phylum Acidobacteriota; class Terriglobia; order Acidiferrales; family UBA7541; genus Acidiferrum. Next base: position 1,691,330 of record CAVSYC010000001.1, on the reverse strand, counting down.
GAATGTGGTGCCAGACGTATATCTGCAATGAGCTCCGCTGCTCTCACCATCGATCAGGAAGTTTGGCGGCCGAAATTCAATCCCTGGTTGATCGCTGTGGTCGTCGCCCTGGCTGCGTTCATGGAGGTTCTGGACACCAGCATTGCCAACGTGGCTCTGCCGTACATGGCCGGAAATCTTGGTGCGAGCAACGATCAAAGTACCTGGGTTCTCACCTCGTATCTCGTTTCGAACGCCATCATCCTGCCAATCAGCGGTTGGCTCGCAGGTGCATTTGGTCGCAAACGCTTTTTCATGAGCTGTCTCGCTATCTTCACCGTGAGTTCTTTGCTCTGCGGCCTGGCGCCAAGTCTCGGACTTCTGCTTCTGTTTCGCGTGTTGCAAGGAGTAGGCGGAGGAGGACTGCAGCCGATGGCTCAGGCCATTCTTGCCGACACTTTTCCTCCGCACCAACGAGGTCTGGCCTTTGCGTTGTACGGCATCACCGCCATTATGGCGCCGACGATCGGACCGACACTGGGCGGCTGGATCACTTTCAACTATTCCTGGCGCTGGATTTTTTTCATCAATCTTCCAGTCGGAATAATCACGTGGCTTCTGGTGCGGCGCTTTGTGGAAGATCCGCCTTATGTAGCCCGGCTCAAATCGGCCGGCGTCAAGCTCGATTACGTCGGAATCGCTCTTTTGACTTTAGGAATCGGAGCGTTGCAGGTGCTGTTGGACAAGGGCCAGGAAGACGACTGGTTTGGTTCGCGCTTCATCACAACTTTGATCGTTACGGCGACCGTTTGCCTGATTTCGCTGGTGATCTGGGAGTGGTTTCAAAAAGCTCCCATCATTGACGTTCGTATGTTCAAAAGTTTCAACTTCGCGAGCGCCAGCTTGATGATGTTTGTTCTGGGCATCCTGTTGTTCAGCAGCCTGGTGCTGATGCCGCAATTCCTCCAGACGCTTTTGGGGTACACATCGGAACTGGCCGGACTCGCGCTTTCCGCTGGGGGCCTGGTTTTGCTCTTTGAGATGCCGGTCATGGGGAAACTGACCACGAAAATCCAGGCGCGCTATCTGATCGCCTTTGGGTGGCTGGCCTTGTCCGTCGCGATGTACTATTCCACAAAACGGATTGATTTACAGATTAGCTTCCGAGCCGCCACTCTTTTGCGCATCGCCCAGGTTATTGGTTTGGGCTTTCTATTTGTCCCGATTACCCTCGTGGCGTACATCGGAATTTCGCCGGAGAAGAACAACGCCGTAGCCGGTATCGTCAATTTCATGCGCAATATGGGCAGCAGCGTCGGAACCTCGATCGTTACCACCTTGATTGCGCGCCGCTCGCAATTTCATCAAGCCAGGCTTGTCGGCTACGCCAGGCCCGACAATCCTAATTTCCAAAATACGGCAAACGGCCTGGCGCAGCGCATCGCTAACTCGGGAGTAAGCCCGCACGATGCTCAGGCCGTGGCCATTGCCAGGATTTACCAGAACGTCCAAGACCAGGCAGCCAGCTTGGCCTATATCGATGTTTTCATGGTCCTGGCAGTAGGCGCCGCCATCATGTTCTGTCTGTCGTTTGCGTTGAAGAAGAATGATCCCGGTGGCGGCGGGCAGGTCATAGTGGAATAATTAAACGAAATAGAATGGAGCAAGCTGCACAACCTGCGAAGTCTTGTATAGCTGGCGCACGAAATTCATGATCAAAATCGTTACCATCGAACGGGAATACGGCAGCGGCGGAGGCGAAATCGCGCAATTGCTTTCGACGCAACTCGGTTGGAAGCTTTGGGATCAGTTGCTGACCGAGGAAATTGCCAGGCTCGCGAATTGTCCCAAAGCCGTGGTCCAGGTTCGCGAGGAACGCACCGATCCGCTCTACTACCGGCTCTTCAAGTCATTTTTGCGGGGAAGTTACGAAGGCAGTCTCAACGCGCACAAATTGAACGTAGTGGATAGCGAAAGCATTTTGAGAGTCACCGAACGGGTCGTTCAACATGCCGCCAAAACCGGGAATTCCGTGATCGTCGGTCGAGGCTCGCAGCATTTTCTTCGCACTAGGCCAGACACGCTCCGCGTGTTTCTATATGCTCCGCGCGAAGACAAGCTCCGGCGCCTGCTGGCGCGCGGCAAGAGCCAGAATGAAGCGCAACAACTGGTGGATACGGTTGACCGGGAACGCGCTGATTTCATCCAGAAGTACTTCCATGTCGAATGGCCCGACCGTGCCATCTACCACACCATGATCAATACCTCGGTTGGCGAACAGACCGTCGTTCAAATGATTTCGGATTTGATGAAAGTAGTCGACGCCAGAACCACCGCTTGAACGGTTGCCGAACGTCGCAATCACGCGTTTGATTGCAGACCCTGGTGGATGCAGGGGTCGAACCGACGAACGCCTCGGCAGAGCCCGTCGGGTCATAGCTGGGGGCACAATCCGACCTATTTCGGTTGGAGAATGAATTCGGAGCATATTATGCAACCCGTTTGGCTGCTCCAGCCTCAATTCCGGCTAACAGTTCAGTCAGGCAGAGGTTGGCCTGGGCGGACAATTCGAATTTCGTGGTCGACGAATGCGTGATGCATCTCTGGAATTTCAATCTTCGGCATGTGGCAGCCCGCGCAGTTCTTCGTGCCTACGGGACAGGCCGCTCCCGGATGATTGTTTATGGATTTCGAGCTGGGTGTTGCGAGGTGGCAGTTGAGGCATTTCCGGTCATACGCAGAAAGCTCTTCCACCAGCGGAACGTGCGGGTCATGACAAGCAACACATGTAATTCGTGGGTCTGCCCTGCCCCAACATTTGCTGTTTTGCAGGCGATAAGGTTGCATGCGAACGCTGGGAAGACCTTTGATGCCAGCGCGTACTGCGTCTACCCACGTGCCATGGCATGCGCCGCAAAAGTCCACCGAATCATCCGGGTTGAGTTTGCCAGGGTCAAAGATCAATTTCGCTGACTGTTCGTCTCCGACTTCTCCTTGAAGGACGCTGGTTTCCATGGCTTTGCTATGCTTTTCGCCGGGACCGTGACAAGCTTCGCAGGTGATGCCGGCGACGAGTTTGCTCGGCTCGAATTTACCGGCGATCACCGAAGCCGTGCTGTGGCACGAGAAGCAGCGCCTGATTTCACCTGGATCGACGGGACGTGCAATGGCTTCATCGACATCGTACGGCGAGAGCAGACCGCGCGCAGGAGTGAAATCGAGATTCTCTAAATCGCCGAAATAAGAGACGCGGCTTTCGAAATAGTTCCCGTGTCTCTGTAACAAGTACGATTGCCCGACTTGGCCGCTGCCGAAGGCCCAGAGGAGAGGATCGGCCAGGGTGCTGATGCCGTCGGTAACCGACAACTCCGGTTTGTCACCGTCCATGCTAATTTTGTAGGCGTATTTTCCGTTGTGGAAATTCAATTGACCGTGTGAGCGGAGAGCCCCGGCATCCTCGGCGTGAAGTAGTGTCCGCGCCATAGCCGTGGTTTCTTGTTCGGTGGTTATTGCTTCATGGCAACTCTTGCAGGCGGGCGAGCCAGCGTAGTCTTCCAAGGAGTCGGTCGTTTGCCTGGGCCACCACCCAGGCTCTTCCAAGTGTTCATCAGCGGAGTTCTGGCCGCGACCCGGAATGGGAGCGGAGGCTGCAACGGCGAGTAAGCTTGTGAACGCTAGTGCTCGAACAAAAAAAGGCCTGCCAAACAGAATGCCGCCCATCGACTGGAACTCCCGAGGACCCAAGTCGAATTATCCAAGAATCCGGATAGCTGAAATTAACGTCGTTTACTATTCCCTCGGCAGGACTGTGAAGTTCCCGGCTCGCCAACTTCCATTGCTCCAATGTGGCTTCTTTTGCGGCGCTTATGCTGAACTCACATGCACACGTCTCGGGGATGTTACGAAAAACCGCTTGGGGGAAAACCGGGATGGAACCGGCTGCCCTTGCTCGTCGGGCTTTGCTCAATCTGCGCCCGGACACTGGGTTTTGCGCTACCTTTGCCCTGGCCGCGTCTTCGAAATGTAAATTTCAAGTAACGCTACTTGACACTGTTTCGAAGCGCGTGCTAATAACGCAATCTGCGTCCCTGCCGAGTCCCCGCCGAAAAATTCCCCGGGTGTGGTCCCTCCTTGGGTGGAAAGGTGTGTGTAATGGAAACATCTAGGTGTGTGCTGTTAAGGAAGTGGTTTGGGCTGGCCTTGCTGGCGGCCCTGGCCATGTCTGTTGCCTGCCCAAGCTGGGCGCAGACCACGGCTCCCGATCAAATCACTGCCGCATTCACGAAAAACTTCGACCCGCAATTCACGAGTATCAACCGCGCAACTACGGGACTGAACGGAACGCAACAAGCGACGCTGCCTGGCATCTTCGGCATCGATTCAGTTCCCAACTTTAGTGGCTCGTATTCCACGCCTGGATTCACCTCGACCGGAGCGCCTAACAGCACCTGGCTTTTCAACACGCTCGGGAACGCGCCGGCAAACGGCGGAACAACCAACCTTGATGCGCCGATCGTGCCGGTCGCTTTGGACTTGCGCAACGCCGATGGGTCGCCGCGATTCGTGAGGGTAGTGAACGGCAGAGCCATTGTCTGCGGAACTCGCTCTGAGCCCGGTTGCAAACGGCTGTTTTTTGACCCGACGCCGTTCATTCAGCCGATCCTGGACTCGCCGGTCTTTTCCAACAGCAATTACACCAGCAGCGCCGCGCCGACGCAGTTCGCCGATGCGGTGCAGCGCGCGGAATATCAGGGCGCACCGGACAATTGGCACACCTTGTTGGTCCCCAGCGTGAAGACCATGCGAACGATGGTGATCAAGCAAGATTCTACCTGCGGAATCGGGAAGGGCTTGGGCGGAAGTTGTAGCTATTTGTTTGCTTTGAATCCTGATGGCAGCTGCTGTTTTTTTGTTCTGCTGGATGCGAACGTATTTCAAGCCGAGTTGTTCCCGGCAACTTCTACCTTCCCGCCCGATAGCAGCACACCTGTCGGAGCGGCAGAGGCAGCCGGGGACATCACGACAAAGAGCGTGTCCACGTTCTTTTTCCCGCCAGCATATTTGTTTATACCGGAAAAACACGCGCGTCCGTGCTGTATCGGAGGATTTCACTCGTTCGACTTCGAAGCGACGCCCGGAAAACCGCCGATGCTATTTGTTCTGAACTACTCGACCTGGATGCAGCCAATTTTCCTGAATCCGACCTCGCTCGATGTCGTTGGAATGAGCCACGAAATCTCCGAAACGTACAACGATCCGTTTGTGGCCGCAGCGGGGCTCGTGCGCGGCCTGCCCACGACGGACACGACGCCGTGGTGGTTGTCACCGAACGGGAACTGCCAAAACAATCTGGAGGTCGGGGACGTCATTGAAGGGCTGCCAAACCAAGTCTTCCCGATTAAGATGCCGAATGGCTTCACATACCATCCACAGGTCGAGGCGCTGCTGCAGTGGTTCGAGTTCCAATCGCCCTCGACGGCGTTGCATGCAGCCTATAGCTACCCGGATGAAACCACTCTGACAGCATTATCGCCGGGACCGCTAAAGCCGGGCTGCGTGGCACCGTAACTGAATACGAGACGCGAGCTGCGCCGACACGGGGCTCGCTCCAGAACAAAAGCCTGGGGCTGCAGTTTAGCGCTGGGCTTTTGTTCTTGTGGAGTCCCGAAAATGGGCTAAGTAATTGGAAATGGCGGACGAAACGATTTTGGCGAAGGGGAATTGTAAGAATGTTTCTCGATGTCGTGGACACGACATAATGGGGCAATCTTGCGCTGTGCTGGTGTGGATGGCAGGCCATTGGGAGTGCTCCCGCTGACAAATCGTTTCACGCTGTCACGAACGGGCGAAACGAGTGTACGATGGCATCGTTTTCGAGATCAAAAAGGGAAATTCCGATTGACGCAGCCAGGCAAGGTCCGGCCCAAACGATTGCCACCTGAACGGAATAGGCCAGGCGCCGTGCGCAAACCGGGCCTCGATTTCTGGATTAACTTTGGGTTGCTCGTCGCCGTCCTGGCAATGTATACCCAGGTGCGAAGCCATGCTTTCGTAAGCTTTGACGACCCCATCTACGTAACCGAAAATCTTCAGGTGCGCGGCGGTTTGACTTGGTCCGGCGTGGTTTGGGCTTTCACCATGTTTCACGACTCAAACTGGTTTCCGCTCACCTGGCTCTCGCACATGTTGGACTGCCAACTCTTCGGTCTCGACAGCGGCTGGCAGCACCTAACGAACGTATGGCTCCACGCTCTTAGCACGCTGGTGTTGTTTGCTGTGCTCCGCCGCATGACTGGCGCCAGCTGGCGGAGCGGCATAGTTGCTCTCCTGTTCGCCGTTCACCCCCTACACGTCGAGAGTGTCGCCTGGCTCGCCGAGCGAAAAGACGTCTTGAGTGCGCTCTTCTGGATGTTGACGCTCTGGGCCTATGCCGGCTACGCCGCGCGGCCGGGCCGCGCCCGCTATGCCTTGGCCCTTTTCCTCTTCTGTCTTGGCCTCATGGCCAAGCCGATGCTCGTGACTTTGCCGGCCGTACTCCTCCTGCTGGATTTTTGGCCCCTGGGTCGTGGCGTTCGCATCCTGGAAAAGCTTCCGTTCTTTGCCGCGTCCCTCGCGTCGTCGATCGTCACTTACATCTCACACCAGACCGGCGGGGCTGTCGCTTCATTCGAAATGGTTCCGCTGGCCATTCGTTTGCAGAACGCTCTGATTACCTACGCTGTTTATGTTCTTCAATTGTTCTGGCCTTCTCATCTGGCTGTGTTTTATCCCTACTCTCTGCAATCGCTCGTCGTACCGGCCATTTTCGCAGGCGTCGCGCTGTGTATCGTCACCGTACTGATCGTGCTGGCGATTCCGCGGCGTCCATACCTTGCTGTTGGATGGTTCTGGTATCTAGTGACTCTCGCGCCGGTCATCGGACTGATTCAGAGCGGCTCGCAATCCCACGCCGACCGCTACACCTACATCCCCACGATCGGCCTGTCGCTTGCCTTGGTTTGGGAAATTGCGGAGCGCCTCCAGCCCTGGCCCCGGTTCCGCGTGGCGCTGGCCGCGGCGGTGATAGCGGCGTGCCTGACCCTCACCTGGCTTCAGGTGCAGTACTGGCGTGACGACATCTCGCTCTATCAGCACGCCGTCGCCGTGGTGCCGGACAATTATCTGGCGCGCTTCAATCTGGCATCTGCCCTGGACTCTCAAGGCCAGACCGATGAAGCCATTGCGCAACTTCGTGAAGCTGTTCGCGTACGCCCCTACTACGTTCCTGCGCGCGCCGAACTCGGCCAGCTCCTGGCTCGGCAGGGACATCCCGGTGAGGCGCTCAGCGAATTACAGACAGCTGTGAGACTGAGACCGGATGACAGTGTGACTCACTTCCGGTTGGGATCTGTTTTGGGTTCGCTGGGACGCTCCGGCGAAGCCGCAGCCGAATTCTCCCAGGCGGTTCGCTTGCAGCCTGAAAATGCAGACGCGCATTACAACCTTGGAATCGCTCTCGCTCAGGAAGACAAAGTGCAGGAGGCTGCAGGCGAGTTTGCTGCGACCGTACGCTTACGGCCGGACGATGTGAATGCGCGTTTCAACCTGGGTATCTCCCTGGCGAGGTTGGGCAAGTTGGAGGATGCCATCGTTCAGTTTTCGGAAGCGGTACGGCTCAAGCCGGATTTCGCCGATGCTCACCGAGCTCTCGAACAGGCGATAAGTCTTAGGGAGTCACCCGCCAAGCAGTAACTCACCGTCAGGAAGAGCGGCGGTTGCATATTTGTTTCGCGGAAGATGATGGAGCACTACGGCCATGCGCGGATGGATGCGAAGCGCACGGCGCTCGATCATCTGGCGAAAGCGGGTCAGGGCACAGTCAGGGCAAAATTCCAGGAACAACTGGACTTCGACGTTACTCAAGTGATTGATAGCATTGGTGGACGAGACCGGGGTCGAACCGGCGACCTCATCGTTGCGAACGATGCGCTCTCCCAACTGAGCTACTCGCCCACGAGCAGCGATTTCAAGTTTAACAAAGGATGCGACTGATTCCAATACGCGAAAGGGAATCGCGTTTTCTAAACGTGCTGTGCACTTAGCGATTTTTCGCTCGCGGAATTAGCTCACGAAATGAGCTACGGTTGATCGATTCCGGAACCCGTGCGTTGCGCCACGATCTTCCTGGCGTTCTGATACAGGGCGCGAGCCTGGGGCATCGCCTCGATCCCTTTTTGCAGTTGCGGATCGGCTTCCAGCAGCACTTTGAATCCTTCCTGCATGCCGAATGTGGACATGAAGACTTCCTGCTTGATTTTGCGCTTGATCCAGTCCTGATTCTCCGCGATTTCGGTTTCGGAGAAGCGCACATTGTGCTTGGTCAAGTAGTTGCGAAATTGGTGCATAACTTCATCGTCCGCGGTGAATTCGTGTGTGACCGTGGGCCGCGTGCCCAGGTACGCGCGAGTGAAACCGCCGACGCCCGCTTCCGCCGGGTAGAAAACATCCGCGCGGAAAAGCTCCTGCTCGAACTTGGTATATTTCGGCGACGCCACGATGATGTCCGGAGTAATTCCGCCGCCACCTGTCACTTGCCGGCCGCTATCCGTCAGCTTGATTTCCGTGGGATGCTCGGGAACTTTGCGTTCGTAGTGATATTCGTAAAGTGAAACGGTCTTGTAATCGCGCTGAATCAATCGTCCGCTGGGAGTGTAGTAGCGCGCGGTAGTGAGAGCCAATCCGGTGTTCTCGCTCAGAGGCTGTACCGTTTGAACCAATCCTTTGCCAAACGTGGTTTCGCCGACGATCAGTCCGCGGTCATGGTCCTGCACGGCGCCGGAAACAATTTCCGTAGCCGAGGCGGAATTATTATTCACGATGATCACCAGCGGAATCGTCACGCCCTGATTGCCGCGCACTGCATAGTAGCGGCGCTCCGGTGAACTACGCCCGTGGTGTGAAACAATCAGCTGATTCTTTTCCAGAAATACGTCGCCGACCGCTACCGCTTCGTTCAAAAGGCCGCCTGGATTTCCACGCATGTCCAGAACCAGCCCGTCCAGATTGTTTACGTTCAGCTGTTTCAGGGCTTCTTCGATTTCGCGGTCGGTCGTCTCATTGAACGATGACAGCCGGATGTAGCCGATTCCGGGCTTGATTAAAAATGAGATGTCCACGGAATGGCGGGGAATTTCACCACGGGTGACGGTAAACGAGAGCGGGTCGGTGAAGCCTTCGCGCGTGACCACGATCCTGACCACGGTGCCCTTGGGCCCCTTCAGCAGGTCCGCTACTTCGGTGGTGGAAAGATTGTCGGTGGACTTATCGTCAACTTTGACGATCATGTCGCCGGGGCGCAGGCCAGCGTTGTAAGCGGGCGCGCCGACGTAGGGCGCCATGACTACCGTGTGATTCTCGCGCGGCGCGACGATCATGCCCACGCCGTAATATTTTCCGCGCTGATCTTCGCGCAGCAGCGCAAACTGGCGGGCGTCAAAAAAGCTCGAGTGTGGATCGAGGACGCGCAGCATGCCGGGGATCGCGCCTTGGTACACCTCTTTGTCGACGTCCACCGGTTCAGCGTAGTTCGCCTGAACCACATCGAGAACGGTCGTGAATTCGCGGACAGCGGACTGGCTGTCTTCCGTCGCAGTGGAGGTAGCCCGGACCGAAGGCCCGTAAATCCATCCAAATACGGCAGATGCGACCAAGACGGTGAAGATGACTACGAATCCGCGACGATTCTGGTTCATTCTAGCCTCACGCCACTAGCAATTAGACTCGCTGCGATACTAAAAGTATATCACGGCTAAGAAAAAGACTGGTTTGACAGTGTCCTACACCCTTTCTATGATGCCAGAGAGGCGTAACACGGCTACACCTAACCGTCCATGTTTAGCGTTCCCCATCTGGTGATCATCTTTATCGTGGTGCTGGTGGTCTTTGGGCCGCACCGGCTGCCCGAACTGGCCCGCGGTTTGGGCAAAATGATGGCCGAGTTTCGCAAGGCGTCTACCGACTTCAAGATGGCTTTTGAAGAGGAGATGCGCACCATCGAGCGACAGGCACGCGAGACAGAATTCAAGAAGTCCCAGGAAGCTGCCGCCGCTGCCGCTAGCCAGCCGCAGTCAGCAACGCTCGGAACTCCCGCTGGTACCGAAACGCCAAACATTCTGTCGGAAACCATCGCGCCGCCTGAGCCTGTGATTTCGCCGGTAACGGAGGCAGTTTCGCGCGAAGCACATTCCTCCAGTGAGTCCGACTCCGTCTCCGCCACGGAACAAGCGGTCACGGAACGACCAGCTAGCGACGGACCGGTTACGGAAGGAACCTCTGCAGAGCCAAACGCGACCGATCCTAGCCCGCGGCCCACCAATGACCAGCGACAATCAGCTTGAAACAACCAAAAGTGAACCCGTGGTGCCCGAAGAGGGCGGCGGGCAGATGACGTTTTTCGAGCATCTTGTCGAACTGCGCAAACGCATCATCAATTCCTTAATAGCAGTGCTCGTCGGCGCCGGGATCGGTTGGGTTGTCGCGCCGAGGTTCGTGAACGTCATCACCGTACCCATTCGCGTTGCGCTGAAGGCGCATAATTTGAATCCGCAACTGGTTTATACCGGTCCTACTGATTACCTGAGCCTGCTGATTAAGTTGAGCATCTACATCGGCATTGTTCTGGCTTCGCCCGTGATCCTGTACCAGGTTTGGCTTTTCGTTGCTCCTGCTTTGTATCGCAACGAAAAATCGGCAGTGACTGGTTTTCTTTTTTCTACGGTGTTTCTGTTTCTGGCTGGAATTGCATTTGCGTATTTTTTGGCGCTGCCGCACATACTGAACTTTCTTGTAGGGTTCCAAGGGCCAGTGGTGCCGCTGATCAAGATTGATGATTATTTTGATTTGGTACTTTTGGTGATTGTGGCGCTGGGACTGGTGTTTGAGTTGCCAGTGCTGATCTTTTTCCTGACGCTCTTCGGAATCGTTACGCCGAAGTTTCTGATTCAGAATACCAAGTACGCGGTATTGGTGATCACGGTGGTGGCGGCGATTGTTACGCCAACTCCGGACGCCGTTACGATGCTTTTGGTAATGGGCGTGATGACCATTTTATATTTCGTTGGCGTCGCGGTTTCGTGGGTGGTGGTCCGGCGCAAAGAAAAGCGGCTGGCAGCCGAAGCAAGGGGCTGAAAAATGAAAAGCGAAATGTGCTGGCAAGCCCGGGGAGCAATGCGTTTGCGCTTGGTAATTCTTGGCGTATTGCTGTTGCCTGCGCTTGCTGGTTGCAAGAGCCACGGAGCGGATGATCACGCGAGCGCAGCGAGCGAACCGACTGCCTCCGTTCCCGTCGCAGCCCCGCAAGTTCCGGACGATGCGTTGCCGCCGGAAAAAACCGGCGGATTTGATGGCAAGCTGGCGTACAACCATGTCGCGAAGCTGGTCTCTTTCGGCCCGCGGCCTTCCGGCTCGCAGGCAATTACACAGGCGCAGGATTACATCACTTCGCAACTTTCCAGTTTCGGGTGCACGGTGGACAGCGATTCGTTTTCGTCGGACACGCCCGCCGGCCGATTGGCCATGAAAAATATCGTGGCGAAAATTCCCGGCGAACGGGATGGAATTATTCTGCTGAGCACGCACTACGACACGAAAAGACTGGATAATTTTGTGGGCGCGGATGACGGCGGATCTTCTACCGGCTTGATGCTGGAAATGGCGCATAAAATGTGCGAACAGCGCCCGCGGTACTCGATCTGGATCGCATTTTTCGACGGAGAGGAAGCGGTGCGTCTGCAGTGGCAAGATCCGGACAATCGTTACGGGAGCCGGCAAATGGCGGCGAAGATGGCGGCGAGCGGCGATCTGAAAAAAGTTCGCGCGATGATTCTGACAGACCTGGTCGGCGGAAAAAATTTGCAGCTGGAGCGCGAGCAGTACTCGACGGCGGCGCTGACAGACTTGATTTGGGGCACGGCGAAGCGCCTGGGGTACGGCTCGATATTTGTGCAGCAGGCGATGCCGGTGGACGACGATCATTTGTCTTTCCTGCAGCGTGGCGTGCCGTCAGCGGACATCATTGACCTGGTGAACTCAGCAGGTTACTGGCATACGCCACAGGACACGATGGACAAAGTCGGCGCGAAGAGCCTGGGAATTGTCGGGCACGTGGTGCTGGAGAGCGTACGGGAATTGCAGACGAAGTGAGTACAGAAGGAAACAGAGATCAGCTATCAGCGATCAGTATTCGGAAAGTGCTTCTCGTCTATTAGATGACCTATCGAAACGGCTTGGCGTTCGCTACTCATGCGTAGGAACTATAGTTCCTATTTGCTGGCGAAGCATGGGTACCCCCACCCGATTTTCTGTAACTGCCCTTTAGGGCCTGCGGCCCGCGAAGCTCATGAAAATCACTTAGAGGTAAGATCGCAAGGGCTCGGTGCGGCGAGGTCGAATCTGCAGTGGAGAAGACGAGGCCGTGTAACTGCCTGATCCGGAGCGTGCGTGATTGAGCGAATAATTGGGCGTCGTCGTTTCCCCTGGTGGGAGCGGCGATAGCCCGCGACCCTGGTTAAGGTAACCGCAGCACGCTCTCCGCTCCCGGCCAGGAGGAGCTTATGCCCTACAGGATATTGGGAATTGCTGTTCATAAAAAGATGCTGGCTGTAGTTGTGTCAGATGTGGAAGTTGACGGTGAGCACCGGTTTGAGCGGCGAATGTTTGGCAGCAACCCCGAACAACTGCGATCGCCGGCTGCATGGTTGCTCGAGCAAGAAGTCGAGGAAGTGGTCCTACAGCCACCGCTCTCCCAAGGGCAACTGTCATATGCGACGTATACTCAATCAGGCGGCCAACGCCGCAGCCAGAAGCCAAGGAAGCATCTTCGAGATCGTGTACCGCCGCTCAGTCCCGCGCCTGGGACATAATCAAGCCATCGGGACCATTGCCCATCGACAGTGTCGACTGATCTGGCTCATTCTGCACCAGGGAGTTCGTTACGAAGAACGCGGCCCAGCCGTCACCAAGCAGTCAAAGCAAAAGCGCACGAAGAGAATGATCCGGCAACTCCGGAACCTTGGCTATCGGATCCAAGCACCCAATCCTCAACCCAGCCAAGCACAAGCGCAGTGATTTTCGAGCCTGCAGATGATAAAGGGTTTAGCCTGAGCCGGCTACGTAACCGCAGATGATACAAGGCTTAGAGGAATGCGCGGTTGCTTGTTCCGCGATTAAGATGTCAAAGAGCTAAAAGAGTCAGTCCAGCTGGCTCGCAAGTCGAAATGCAAGTGTGGCACAGAATGGCAGAAATACACAGAAGAATTAGTTAACGAATTAGGTACGGCTCGAACCGAAAAGGCGGGAGAAGGCCCTCGAAGGATGTGGCACCGGAACGAGAGGGCTTCGAACGGTGCGAGAATGGACCGACCATGAAAACGCCATGCGATGAGTTGGCGATTCGTTCCGGAAGCGTGAGCGAGGAATGCGCGCAAAAAGCGGGCCCGTGGATTCTGGCAGCGACGATTCTTGGGTCGAGCCTTGCGTTTATTGACGGCACAATCGTCAACGTTGCTGCTCCGAAATTTCAGAGTACTTTTCAGGCCAGTGTGGTGGATGTGCAATGGGTGATCGAATCGTACGGAATATTGTTGTCGGCATTGATTCTCACCGGCGGAGCGCTGGGAGACTGGCTGGGACGGCGTCTGGTGTATCTGGTTGGGGTTGGGGTGTTCGCGGCGGCATCGATGGGGTGCGGGCTGGCGCCGAACATTCATGTATTGATCATCGCGCGATCGGTGCAGGGAGTTGGAGCAGCACTGCTGGTTCCGGGCAGTCTGGCGATCATCAGCGCGTCGTTTGACGAGAAGACACGAGGCCGCGCGATTGGAGCATGGTCTGGTTTTACGGCGATGACTACGGCGCTGGGACCGGTGCTCGGCGGATGGCTGATCGAGCATGCTTCGTGGCGATGGGCATTTTTCTTGAATGTTCCGCTGGCCGCGGCGGCGGTGACGATTTCGTTGTGGCGCGTGCCTGAGAGCCGGAATCCGCAAATGAAGCGGCTCGATTGGGCAGGGGCGTTGCTTGCGACGGCTAGCCTGGGCGGTCTGGTCACCGGACTTCTGGAATCGTCGAAGGCGGGATGGGGCAGTTGGATTGTCGTGGCAAGTCTGACAGGGGGCGTGTTGCTGCTGGTCGTTTTCCTGTGGATCGAGTCACGCGTGGCTTCGCCGATGGTCTCGCTGGAATTGTTTAAGTCGCGATCGTTTCTTGGCGCGAATGTATTGACGTTGTTTTTGTATGCGGCGATCAGCGTTTTCTTCTTTTTATTCCCCATTACGTTGATGCAGGTGTACGGATACTCGGCGACGGCGGCGGGTGCGGCGAGCTTGCCGGTGATTGTGTTGATGTTTTTGTTGTCGCGCTGGTCGGGCGGGCTGGTGGCACGATATGGCGGAAAAATTCCGCTGATTTTGGGTCCGCTGCTGGCTGCGGCAGGGTTTGCGTTTTTTGCCGTGATACTGGGCAGCGCTGGTGGCTACTGGCGAACGTTTTTCCCGGCGTCGGTGGTTCTTGGATTAGGAATGGCGGTGACGGTTGCGCCGTTGACAACCGTGGTGATGAGTTCGGTGGATAAGGATCATAGCGGCGCGGCATCTGGGATCAATAATGCGGTGGCGCGCATGGCGGGAGTGCTGGCAATCGCCGTGTTTGGCATCGTGATGGTAAAGGTTTTCACCGCCCAGCTGGATCGGAGTTTGCCGCAGCTTTCGGTGCCGCCGGAAGCCGCACGGGAAATTCGTTCGAAGGAGATTGAACTCGCCGGAATGGAGTTGCCGAAGAATCTGGATGGCAACGAGAAGGCGGTCGCAAAGAAGGCCGTGTCGGAAGGATTTCTGGCGGGATTTCGGGTGGTTCTGTTGTCTTGTGCTGGGCTAGCAATGGGAAGTGCCGGTGTCGCTTGGGCGCTGGTGAGGAAGAACTAAGCGGCAACCTACAAGGTTTTGGAAATCAAACTGACCGATAGGATGTCAACAGCACTGCGACAACCGAGTGCAAAGTTGCCAGACGGCGCGCAGCGAAAAGTCAATGTTGAGCGTTCTACGGTATTCACCTGAGGAAAAACCGGGCCTTGTGTGCAGAAAGTTCCCGCTTACAAGCAGGTTCGACGATATTGAATTTGGAAATCTTTACGCTGACTGGGAAAAGAGCGCGGCGAAAGGCCTTGAGAACTGCGCGAAGCGAAGGAAGTAAAGGTTTTTCCTTGTTTCACTGAATGATTTTGGAAGAGTTTGAAAACTGGAAGAGCACCTGCATGAGACTCCAGACCCCACCCTCCATCACAAGGAGGCTTATGCCTATGTCTATGATCCGGAAAACTATCTTTTGTGCTTCTCTCGCAGGCTTGCTGGTTCTAGGAGTATCCGCGAACGCCCGTTCGGCGGCCCAACAGCAAGGCGGACAATCGCAACAACAAGCGGTGAAATCCGTCACAGGAAAGGTGGCTGCGATTGGAAACGGAGGCGGTTCGTTCAGTCTGGAAGTGACCGGAAGCAGCAGCAAGAAGATGGATTTCCTAGTGGACAAGAATACTCAAGTGAAGGGCCAAGTGCGGGCGGGAACTGCCGTGACTGTGGAGTATCAAGCAATGAATGACGGTCAGTACCTGGCTGTGAGTGTAACGGCGCAAGGTTGATCCTCGAGCCGATCGCAAAGTACAGATTCGTTCGCCAATCATGATGCGTGAAAGCGGAGCCGACGGAAGCAAGACCGGTTACGGTGGGCCGGAGCTAACGGAGGTTCCGCTTTCGCTCGTCCGAAACAAATCGATTTAAGAGTATTGCACCTGAACGGCGTCTCGTTGCGGCGCCGCTAACCAATCCAAAGGTGATTTGAGACGTCCAGCGTCTGTGGCTGGCCACTGCTATGGTTGGAAGGTGACGTCCTTGGGGCGTCGGATCAGCGAGTGTTTTTGGAAAAGGTCGTCGTCGCGGTAGGGGAAGTCTGAGCGGTAGTGGCTGCCGCGGGATTCTTCGCGAGCCAGGGCGGAGCGGGCCATTAACAGGGCGAGGCTGTGAAGGTTGGATAGTTCGTAGTCTTGGCGGCTGGGATGTTCGGAGGGAGGCAGTTTCATGCTTTCCAGGGACGCGATTGCGGCGGAAAGCTCTTTGGCGTTGCGCATGATGCCGGCGTTACGCCACATCAGGTCGCGGATTTGCGCTAGCGCAGCTACTGCCGCGGACGAGTGGGCGGCTGCTGGTTCTTCGGGCGGAGCGGGAACTGCCATCGCGGATTTTGTGGAAAGTGCTGCCGACGAAGATGTGACGACCGCAGACACTGAAGATTTCACGTGGTGCGTGGCGGAAGACCGCGAAGCGGCAGCGGCGGCGAATTTCGCGGAGTGAGCCACGGCGGAACGCGCCGTGGATGGATTTCCCGATGATTGGCCCGACGAATTCGAGTGATTTGCGTTGCCTGTTGCGTGGCCGCCCGCTCCGTCGAGCGAATGTCCGTCGGGTCTGGGAGCCGGGCTGCCGGGCAGTGCGGACGCCTTGAACTTAGCGGGATGCGCGCCATTTTGAAGTTTGTCCGAAGTGCGGTCGCGATCCGCAATCATGGCCTGGCCGCTGCGCGCGCCGAAGACTAAACCTTCCAGAAGGGAATTGCTGGCGAGGCGATTTGCGCCGTGGACGCCGGTGCCGGCGGTTTCTCCCGCTGCGTACAGGCCGGGGATCGAAGTGTGTCCCCAGAGATCGGTTTTGACTCCGCCCATCATGTAGTGCGCAGCGGGGCAGACCGGAGCCATATCGGTGGCGAGATCGAGGCCGTAGCCGAGGCAGGTGGAGTAGATGCGCGGGAAACGTTTCTGCAGGAATTCGGCGGACTTGGCAGTCATATCCAGATAAACGTGTTGCGCGTCGGTGCGATGCATTTCGCTGACGATGGCGCGAGCCACGACGTCGCGAGGCGCGAGTTCCTGGGCTTCGGCGTAGCGCTTCATGAAACGCTCGAGAAGAATATTGCGCAGGATGCCGCCTTCTCCGCGGAGAGCTTCGGAAAGCAGGAAGCGCGGCGCGCCCTTGATGGCGAGAGCGGTGGGATGGAATTGTATGAACTCCATGTCGGAGAGAACGGCGCCAGCTTCGTAGGCGATGGCCATGCCGTCGCCAGTGGCGACTTCAGGATTCGTGGTTTCTCGATAGATCTGGCCGAGGCCGCCGGTGGCAAGAAGAACGGCGGATGCGCGAACTTCGTGGAGCGAGCCGTCGTTTTCGTCGATGAAGCGGACGCCGACGGCGCGGCCGTCTTCAAGAATCAGGCTGGTGGTGAAAGAGTGTGCGCGAAGATGGAGGTGCGGGATTTTGTGCGCGCGGGCGAGAAGAGCGCGGCTGATTTCGCGTCCAGTGGAATCGCCATACGCGTGGAGAATGCGCGAGCGGCTGTGCGCGGCTTCACGAGTGAATGCGAGTTTGGTGCCGGCGCGATCGAATTCGGTGCCCCATTCGATGAGTTGCGTAATGTATTTAGGGCCTTCTTCGACCAGGAGCGCTACCGAATCGGGGCGGCAGAGACCGTCGCCAGCGTTGAGCGTGTCCTGTTCATGAAGACCGATTTCATCTTCGTCGCTGAGCGCTACGGCGATGCCACCTTGCGCCCAAGCGGTGGCGGAGTCGCTGAGATTGGATTTGGCGAGGACGAGGACGCTGCCAGCGCTGCTGAGTTCAATGGCGGCGCGCAGACCGGCGACGCCCGAACCTACCACAGCGAAGTCGGCGTGGTAGGTGTTGGGTGACGAGGTCATGAGACGTTTCTTGCGGACGCATTCAAGCCAAGGGTTGCAATGCAAAATGCTTGGACCTCAAGTATGGTAGGAACAATTTTCGAATCATGCAAGCGTGGGCAGCGTTGGCGAAGATGCTGCGTGTGCTAGAGTTAAAAAGATTTCCATGGCGAAAACAAAACGCATTCTGGTGGAGTCCGCGGCGGGAACGTATGCGGTGGTGTGCGGCGCGGGTGCGCTGGCGCGGCTGTCGCGCGAGATCGCGAGAGTTGGGAAATTTTCGAGCTTGCATGTTGTGACTTCGCGAAGAGTGTGGGCAGCTGTAGGAAATAAAGTGCTGAGAGGACTGGGTGGAGCGAAAGCCGCGCACGTGCACACGTTTGACGACGCGGAGTCGGCGAAGAACCTGCAAAGCGTGGAAGCGATTGCGCGGAGTCTGGTGAAGGCTGGTGCGGACCGTGGGGCGGCGGTGATTGCGGCAGGCGGCGGAGTTGTGGGAGATGTTGCGGGGTTTGCGGCGGCGAGTTATTTGCGCGCAGTGGCGCTGGTGCAGGTGCCGACAACGCTGGTAGCGCAGACGGATAGCGCGATTGGCGGAAAGACCGGGGTGAATTTGCCGGAGGGAAAAAATCTGGTGGGAGCATTTTACCCGGCGCGACTGGTGGTGGTGGATACGGAAGCGCTTCAGACATTACCGGAAAGGGAATTTCGCGGTGGGTTGGCGGAAGTGATCAAGTATGGCGTGATTGCGGATGCGAAATTGTTTGCGTTTTTGGAAAAGAACTTCGAGAAGTTATTGGCGCGCGATGCGCGCGCTTTGGAGTACGTGATAACGCGGTCGGTGGAGATTAAAGCGAAAGTCGTGAGTAAGGATGAGCGGGAATCCGGGTTACGCGAAATCTTGAATTTTGGACACACGTTCGGTCACGCACTGGAGAGTGCGACGGCTTACAAGAAATACCAACACGGCGAAGCGGTGGCGTGGGGAATGATGGCAGCGGCGGTGTATGGGCACGAGATTCGAGTGACGCCTGCGCGGGATGCTTCGCGAATTATTTCGCTGGTGAGGATGATGGGGAAGTTGCCGGCGTGGCCCGAGGTGCCGGCGAAGCGGTTGATCGAGTTGATGGGATCGGACAAGAAGACGCGCAACGGGAAGTTGCGATTTATACTGACACCGGGAATCGGAAAAGCCGCAACGTATGACGCGCGCGAACCGGAAAAACTGGAACTGATCTTGCGCGTGACGCCGAGGATTGCGGAAGCAGAGCCGGTGTTGCATGGATGAAAGAAAAGGCCCGCACGTGGCACCGCTGCGCGGGGCACCCGCGGTGCGCAAAGAACCTAATAAGGGGACGCGTCCGGAAGGCGCGGCGAATGAGACGGATGCTTCGCGTAAAGTGCGCGAAATGTTTACGAAGATTGCGCCACGATACGACCTGCTGAATCATATTTTGTCGCTGCAGATGGACCGGATGTGGCGTGCGCGTACGGCGAAAATTCTGCGGCCGATTTTGGAGCGCGATGATGCGAAGGTTCTGGATTTGTGTTGTGGGACCGGCGATCTGGCATTTGTGTTGAGCCGGCGAGGGAAGGCGCGAGTGTGGGGCGCGGACTTTGCCCACACCATGCTGGTGCGCGCCAGGGCGAAAGCGGTTGAGGGGACGAGGCAAAATGGAGCGCGGACGATTCCGTTTGTGGAGAGCGATGCGTTGAATCTGCCATTTGCGGATGA
Organism: uncultured Acidobacteriota bacterium; assembly: GCA_963732135.1. Taxonomy (GTDB): domain Bacteria; phylum Acidobacteriota; class Terriglobia; order Acidiferrales; family UBA7541; genus Acidiferrum. The sequence continues at coordinate 1,671,864 of CAVSYC010000001.1, read as the reverse complement.
AACATTTAATCTGGTGACGACGGCATTTGGATTTCGCAATCTGGCGAATTATGAGACGGGATTGCGCGAGATTCGGCGTGTGTTGAAGGCAGGCGGGACGATTGCGATTCTGGAGTTTACGGAACCAAAGCCGGGGTGGTTTGGAGATTTGTACCGATGGTATTTTCGCGAGGTGTTGCCGAGAATTGGTGCGATGATTTCCGGGGATAAGTCGGCATACACGTATTTGCCGAAGTCGGTGGCGCGGTTTTTTCAGCCGAAGGAGTTGGCGGGGTTGATGACGAAGAGCGGATATGCCGGAGTTGATGCGCGGGTATGGACTGGCGGGACGGTGGCGTTGCACACGGGAATGAAGAAGGCTAGTTAGAGCGCTGAGCGGGTTAATTTTCCAGGCCGGTGGCGCGCATTTTGGTCAGCAGAGTTTTGGGCGCAATGCCCAATTTTTCGGCGGCGCGGGTTTTGTTCCAACGACATTCGCGAAGAGCGTTTTCGAGCAGTATGCGCTCGACGTGCAATTGCGCGCGATTGGTGACGTCCGCAAGACTGCCTTCCCAGGAAAACGAATCGGGCACGAGGTTTGCGGGAGCGCTTTCGGTTCGAACGGGAGTTGCGACTGTTGGCAATAGTTCCGGCGTGATCTGCGGCCCGTCGCTGAGAATCGCGGCGCGCTCCAGCGCGTTCTGTAATTCGCGAACGTTGCCCGGCCACGGGTACAAACGCAGCTTGCTGCGAGCGTTTTCGCTGAGGGAAAGCTGTCCTTTGCCGAATTCGCGGCCGAATTTTTCCAGGAAATGGGCGGAGAGCAGAAACAAATCGTCGGCGCGTTCGCGTAGTGGGGGAATTGTAAGCGGCACGGCCGAGATCCGGAAATAGAGATCTTCGCGAAAGAGTTTTTCGCGGACGCGGCCAACGAGGTCGCGATTGGTGGCGACGATGATACGAACGTCGACTTCGATGGATTGCGTACCGCCGACGCGTTCGAAGCAGCGCTCTTCGAGGACGCGAAGAAGTTTGGCCTGGCTGGCGAGAGGGAGTTCGCCGATTTCGTCCAGGAATAGCGTTCCGCGCTGGGCCATTTCGATTTTGCCGGCTTTGCGGTTGCCGGCACCGGTGAACGCTCCTCGTTCATGGCCGAAGAGTTCGTTTTCGACCAAGCCTTCGGGAATGGCCGCGCAGTTCAGTGCGATAAAGGACTGTTCGCGGCGATTGGAAAGATGATGAACAGCGCGCGCGAAAAGTTCCTTACCGGTGCCGCTTTCGCCGAGGAGCAGTACGGTAGCCTCGGTAGGCGCGACGCGTTGCAGTTGATGGCTGACTGCTTTCATGACATCGGATTCGCCGACGATGCGCGGGAAGCCGTAACGCGCGGAAAATTCTTCGCGCAGGATGAGATTTTCGCGCAACAATTCTTGCTGGCGTGTGGCGCGTTCGACGAGAAGTTTCAAATGATCGAGGTCAACGGGCTTTTGTACAAAGTCGAATGCGCCTTCCTTCATGGCGGAGACGGCTTCTTCGACGGAGCCGTAGGCGGTCAGCAGAATGACGGGAATGGTGGAATCAGCTTGTTTGGATTCGCGGAGTACATCGAGGCCGGATGCGCCGGGCATTTTTAGATCAGTGACCACCATCTGATAGCGCTTGGCGCGGATTTTCTGGATCGCCGCGGAACCGTCCGGCGCTTCTTCAACGCGAAAGCCATTGCGCTCCAGCGCTTTGCGTAACATGGCGCGGAGTTCGGTCTTGTCTTCAACGAGAAGTAAAGGTTCCATCGGTTGCAAAAATTTCGAAAGTGCACGTGCAGTCGGCCAGCGCCGTAAGTCGGGATAGCCTCCGAGTTTTCCCGTTCAACCGGCTAACGCGCCCAACCAGGGTCGCCCCCGGAGGCGCGAAGCTGGTCTTCCATATCGCTGAGTTGCTGCTTGAGGTCGGCAATCTCTTTTTTTCTGGCGGCTATTTTGTCATTCTTTTCGTTGATGTCCGCACGCGAATACTGTTCCTTTAGGGCCTTTTGCGGATCGCTGTAATACTGCAGGTCGGCTTTTTCGGCTTCACGCTGGAGGACGCTTAGTGCCTCTTCGGCATCGGCGATTTTCCGCCGCTGTGCGGCAAAACGCTTGCGCCAAGCGGCTTCGGAATTGGGGTCTTCGTTTTTCTCGGACGCGTCGGCCTTCGAGACTGGAGTTTTACCTTGCGCGGTACCATCGCCGGATTTATCGGAACTCGCTGCACCGTCTGAGGTGGCAGGGACATTTGCCGCCGTCTTCGGCGCGACATCATCTTCGGTAAAAACCTTTTTCGGTTTGGGCGCAGTTTTTTTCTGTTCGCGCGCTTTGCGAGCGGCGTCAGCGACAGGATCTCCGGTGTCCGACTGGTCCTGTTGGGCAAGTGCAGCGGACGCGGCAAAAGTCAAGCTGAGTACGAAGAAACCGGTTATGAACAATTTGATGGTGCGCACGGCACTACCTCCGGGGCGCGCATTGCGTCCCAATTCCCTTAGATGGTGACCTCTTTTGATTCTACTGCCTCTGAAATCGTATGGGTCGCGGGTAGCGTAACGATAAACTCCGCGCCACCTTCCTTGCGGTTCCGCGTTTCGACCCGGCCGCCATGTTGCAGCAGAATCTTTTGCACCACGGCTAGGCCGAGGCCTGTACCATTCACTTTTGTAGTGAAGAACGGACGAAACAGCTTGGGAAGAACGTCAGCCGGGATGCCCGGACCATTATCAAGGATGTGAAGGCGCTGAAGGTTTTCATCGGCGGAATGAATAGCTTCGCCGCGCATAATTACGGATGGGCTAGCCGCGTGGCTTGCGGCGGCTTCTGCGGCGTTGCGGGCAAGGTTCAGAAGCGCCTGGCGAAGTAGGCCTTCGTCACCAGCGATCTCGGCAAAATCGCCTTCGATAGTGATTTGCACGGGTGGCTGAAGTTCTTTCAGTTCGCGGACGATGCGATCGAGAAGCGGACGAATCGCAACATGCTCCTCCGAAATTTCCAGAGGCCGGGCGTAACGCAGGAATTCCGTAACCACGTGGGCGATGCTACGGGTTTGATCAAGAATTTTGCCCGCGTTTTCTGCAGTGTCGGCGGCGTTCGGATCGGATTGAATCATTTGCGCATAGCCGGAGATAGTGGCCAGCGCGTTTTTGAATTCGTGGGTAATGCCGGCAGACAGTTCGCCGAGGGCGGCGAGATTTTCCCGCAATTGCATTTGTTTCTGCAGGGACGCCAGTTCGGTGAGATCGCTGAGCAGGCAGATGGCGCCGCTAGCTTTTTCCTGGCCGCGACGGATGGGGGAGATGGTGACGCCGAGTTCGCGCTGGCTGCCGTCGGGCGCGATGTGCTCGGCTTGTTCACGGCGAAAAATCTTTCCTTCCGCGAGGCACTGTTGAATCAAGCCGGTCAGCGCGCTTGTTTCACCCAGCGCTTCGCTGAAGCGGCGAAATACCAGACCCTTGATGCCCAGCGCTTGTTCGGCGGCGGGATTGGAGCCGGAAATCAGGCCATTGGCGCCGATCACAATCAAACCGGCGGGCATATTCCGTGTGACTTCTTCGCTGAGGCGAGCGGTGTTCTCGGCGCGTTCGCGTTCCGCCTTGTGAAGTCGCTCCAGCTCTTTTTCCTGCTCGCGAAGTTTCAAGATGACCGCCTGCATGGACGCGGTCATAAATGCCGGCACGTTTTCCGCGCGCGGAACAGGATCGTGGCCGGCAACTTTGTTGTTGCTGGATTGACCGAGGGTGCGCCGCAGGAGAAAAAATGCCAGGGCGAGACTGCCGACAAGGATCACTGCGGTCATCGCAAAAAACAGCCAGGGAAAGGGAACTCCAGCTTGGCGGGGAAGAAGCACGAAAGTGAGGAAGTGCGAAGGCATCGGCGATTCTTTTTAGCCAAGGGAATACAGCGACCAACGCGAACTGGTCCAGGGCCCAAAGAACATGATCAGGAACGCGGCGATACCGAGAAAAGTGCCAAGTGGAAGCTGGTATCGGCTGGCAATGGCCCAGCGAAGGCCTCCGACAGTGCCCAAACCCATCTGGCTGGCCCGACGGGCCAAGGCGCTCTTCCAGCCTGACGCGAACAGAACCAGAATAACGCCCACGCCGATCACGGTTCCAAGTAGCGTTCCCAAAAGTATGGTCAGGAAGGCGCCGCGCACCCCGAGAAAGGTGCCCACCATAAACATCATTTTGACGTCACCAAACCCCATGCCCTCACGGCCTCGAACCATTCTGTAAAAGAAAGCTGCCACCCAGAGAAGGCCGCCGCACAAAAGCGCGCCGAGGATAGCGTCGAAAACTCCGGGAGCCCAGCGAGGCAGGATGGCACTGAGGTGGCGACCGAGGAACATCCGAGCGATGCCGTCCGCCGGAGGCACGCGAATGGCAAACACGATACCGAGACCAGCGCCAAACCAGTTGACCAAATCGGGCAGAATCCGCTCGCGATAGTCCGTAACGATGAGAACTACCAGGATGCTGCTGAAAAAAAGCCACTTAAGCGTGACGATGGATAGACCAAAACTCAGGTAGCAGGCGACAAAAAGCAGTCCGGTAACGAACTCGATGGTCGGATACATGGCGGAGATCGGTGTGTGGCAATTGCGGCATTTGCCGCGCAGCAGGACCCAACTGAGCACCGGAACATTATCGTACGCCTTGATTGCAGCGCCACACTCCGGACAACGCGATCCGGGCAGCACAATAGAGACACCTGCAGGAATCCGCGTGATGCAGACGTTCAAAAAGCTGCCAATCAAGAGTCCAAACAGGAAAAAAGCGGCAATGATCACACTTTTACTTTGACATAGGATTGGGATGCCCTCAATTGAGACGCGGCGAAGCGTGCCCGATGCCTAACGAGGAACCGCGATTTTTGTGCCCGCAGCACGACGCCACTTCATCCGTCACATTCCGAGCGAAGCAAGGAATCTCTCTTCGATGCTAATCGCAATGCGACCGCTCCACGCGGCCGCAGCGTTTGAGGAGCCGTGCCGTTGCTGCTTGAATGACGGTGCGACGCAACAAGCGAAGAGAGATTCCTCGGTCGCTTCGCTCCCTCGGAATGACGGCATGCAGTTGCGCATCTGGGCTATATTAAAATAGAGAGAGCTATGAATTGGTTCGAACAGAGAATTCGCCGTTATGAACATCGGCGATGGACGACCGACGATAACCGGCGCGTGCGTCCTTTCGAGTGGGGTGCGGAGCACGTAGGGGGTAGCCCTGAGGAAGCGAATCCGCGGGGATTTTTCGCGGAATGTGCGCGCCAAGCCCTGCAGAACAGCAAGAGCTGGTACGAAGCAGGCCCGGCTGACGATTACCTGCTCGATTCTGAGAATGTCCTTACGTTTAGTTCGTCGATCAAGTCTCCCTGGACGGAAAACAACACAGTGCATGCGCAACTGTTCCCCGCGAAGGAGAAACGCGCGGCGGTATTGATATTGCCGAATTGGAACGCCAAATGGCATGGGCAGCGCGGTCTGTGCGAATGGCTGCAACGGCTGGGCGTTTCCTCGCTCAAAATGAGTTTGCCTTATCACGACCGTCGAATGGCGAAGGGACACGAGCGCGCCGACCAGTTGGTAGGGTCGAATATCGGGCTAACCCTGCAAGCGAATCAGCAAGCGGTGCAGGACGCGAAGCGGTGCCTGCGTTGGCTGGAGCAGAGCGGATACACCCGTATCGGTATCTTGGGAACTAGCATAGGGTCTTCGGTGGGTTACATCACCATGATGCACGATCAGGGAGTGCATGCGGGCGGCTTCTTCCACGTTTCCACTTATTTTGCGGATGTAGTGAGCGGGGGAATGACCACCAATCACGTCTGGGAAAGCCTGCGCGAGCACGTGACGGTGGACGAATTACGCGAATACTGGGCGCCGGTCAGCCCGATGCCGTACGTAAAGATGGGAATGGGAGCCAAGCGCGATACATTTATGGTCTATGGCAAGTACGATCCCACCTTCCTGCCAGGACTAACCGCAAACATGGTGGAAGCGCTGCACGAAAACGGAGCCACCCCGCGAACGCTCGAATTACCCTGCGGACACTATTCGCTGGAGTTGATGCCATTCAGCTACATTGCCGGCTACCGGATGCTGACCTATCTCAGGTCTGCGCTGCGGTGAGCGCTTGCAGGGGTAACTGACTCACAGAGTACGAACTGGCAATGCATTGACCACCCCGATTACGTCGCCTACTCTGAATGAAAGCTAACGACTGGATCTATCAACGGCGGGGAATGAGTGTGTCCTTACAGGAGAATCGTGTGTCAGGCGGAAGCGAACAAAGTTTCGAACTGAGAATGAAGCAATTGCGCGCGGGAAAGCGCGTAAACTCTCGCGTTCCCGTGGCGATCGAATGGGAAGAAGCTCGCGAACGACACTCGGCGCAGGGATGGACCGTGGATATCAGTCCGACCGGCTGCCTGGCCGTGGTGCCGCAAGGATTTCCGGTGGGACAAAAGCTGGATTTGGTGAACCTGGTCAACAAGAACGTTTGTAAGGCGGTCCTCATTTGGCGCGGCCATGAAGGACGCACGGGCTGGGAACTTGGGCTGGAATTGCAGCACCCGCCCGATGATTACTGGGGCCTGGACTTTTAGAAGCTTAGCTTCGGATTACGGCCTCGACCCGCAGAATCGTTTCCCACTTAGAAGTGCTTCTATAAGTTTTCCACCGCAAACCTTCCGAAACTCCACTTTTTCCTTGCGCTTCAATCGGTTACAAACGTATTGTATGCCTATCTATAGGGGGCTCATCACGGACGGCACCTACATCTGGGAAGCCGGTTGCCGGAGCGCAAGACAAATTGCGCGCCGCGCGAACGGAGGCGCATCGGAATGACCGCCATCATCACGATTGCCAACCAAAAGGGCGGAGTCGGAAAAACTACTACGGCGATCAATCTCTCGGCAGCTATCGCAAATCGCGGCAAACGAACACTTCTCATCGACCTCGATCCACAAGCCAATTCCACAATTGCATTTTTCGCGTCAGGAGAAGTTTCCGCGTCGATGTTCGATGTGTTGAGTGATACGCGCACTCCGATGGCGAACATCATCAAGCCGACGAAAGATCCGAATTTGTTCGTTGGCCCCGGGCGATTGGCGTTGGCGAAACTGGAGCAAGTGCTGGCTGGGCAATTCGACGCGCCGTACCGGCTCAAGGATGCGCTGGCTCCCGTTGTGAAAGATTTTGACTACATTGTCCTCGATACGCCGCCTTCGCTGGGAATTTTGACGGTGAACGCTTTGGTGAGTTCGACGCACCTGGTGGTGCCGATTCAGGCCGCTTACTTTGCTATCGAAGGGACCGACGATCTGCTGGAGACGTACGAACGAATTCGCGCGCGGCCGAATCCCGGACTGAAGGTGTTGGGCGTGGTGATCACGCTTTTCGATAAGCGCACCAATATTTCGCGCGACACACACGGACAAATTCGCACGGTGTTTGGCGAAGTATTGTTCAAGACCAAGATCAGCAAAAATGTGCGGCTGGAAGAAAGCCCGGCCTACAAAGAAACGATATTGACGTTCGCGCCGAAATCACCGGGTGCGATCGAATACAAGAAACTAGCCGCGGAGGTTATCCAACGTGTTGAAGAAAGCAGGGTTGCCCGTCACGCTGAAGATGCGGCATGACGCGCACTACATCGAGCAATTGACCAGCTACAGCGGCGCCGCAGTGGGCCGCATGATTCGCGTGGACGAAATTCGCCCGAATCCGGAGCAGCCACGCAAAGCGCTGGGCGATCTGCGCGAACTTACCGAATCAGTCCGCGAAAAAGGTGTGTTGGAGCCGCTGCTGGTGCGTTTTATCGCCAGCGAAGGCTGCTTCTACATAATTTCCGGCGAACGGCGATATCACGCGGCGCGGGCTGCGGGATTGCGCGAAGTGCCATGCATCGAGAAGACGGTTGACGATGCGGAAACGCTGGAAATCGCGCTGATCGAAAATATTCAGCGCAAGGATTTGACGGCGTTTGAAGAAGCTGACGGCCTGCAAAGGTTGGCTTCGCAATTCGAATACACGCACGAGGATATGGCGAAAAAGATCGGACGTGCGCGCTCATCGGTAACCGAAACGCTGTCGCTACTTAATATTCCCGAACCGCTACGCAAAAAATGCGTCGACAATGGCGTGACGTCCAAGTCGCTGCTGCTGCAGATTGCCCGTCAGCCGACGGAAAAGAAAATGATTGAGATGTTTCAGCGCATTCTGCAAGGCGGATTGACGCGCGACGAGGCTCGCCGCGAAAGGCGCGAAGAGCAGAACGGTCCACAGCGGCCGCAGCCGTTTATTTTTCACTTCGAACCGCAGAACGACGCGTTCAAGTTTCGCATTCAGTTCAAAAAGAGCCACGTTTCGCGCGACGAGTTGATTTTAACGTTGCGCGAGATTCTCTCGCAGTTGGAAGGCACAACCTCTGAATCGTCGAATGCCGACTCCACAGCGGCCTAAAGCTCAACAAACCGTTTCCGCAGTACAAATCGGGCGCGAGGCTTTGGCTTCGTACCCGATTTGCATTTCTGGCAGTCCCTCGGCAAACTAAAAATCTATGAAGAAATACGATCTGATCTGCATTGGAGCGGGTCCGACTGGACTGGCCTGCGCGATTGAAGCGACTCGCGCCGGGTTGACGGCGCTGGTGATCGACAAGGGCGCAATCTGCAACTCGCTTTACCACTATCCTGTGAACATGGTGTTTTTCACGACGCCGGAATTGCTCGAAATCGGAGATTTACCGCTCGTATGCGCGGCGGAAAAGCCCACGCGCATGGAAGCGCTCAAATATTACCGCAAGGCCGCGGAGCACTTTGCGCTGGAATTGCGCCTTTATGAGCAGGTAACGAAACTCGAAGGAAGAGAAGGCAACTTTGTAGTATCCACGAAGAGAGAAAACGGATCGATAGCGGCGCATCATGCAGCGAAGATCGCTGTCGCCACCGGTTATTACGATCTGCCGAATGAGCTCGGCGTGCCGGGAGAAAATCTTCCCCACGTCTCGCACTATTACACCGAGCCACACGCATATTGGAATCAGGATGTCGTGGTGGTCGGAGGAAAGAATTCGGCGGCGGAGGCCGCGCTGGATTTGTGGCGCAATGGCGCGCGGGTCACCATGGTGCATCGCAACGCGGAACTCGGGTCGACCATTAAATACTGGGTCAGGCCGGATATCGAAAACCGAGTTAAGGCTGGGCAAATCCCGATGCATTATAATTCTGTTGTGAAAGAAATTACACCCGAAGCCGTGGTTATCGAAAATTCGCAGGGAAGAACGAAGCTCCCCACAAAACAGGTTTTTCTTTTGACGGGATATCATCCGGACTTCGAATTTATCGAAAGTCTGGGAGTAAAGCTTGATCCGAAGACGAAAAAACCGGACATGGATCCGGAGACGCACGAAAGCAACGTTCCGGGCGTGTATCTGGCGGGTGTAGTGATTGGCGGGAGGCACACCAGTGAAATTTTCATTGAAAATGGCCGATTTCACGGGAAACAGATCGCTCTGGCGCTTACTACGCGCCGCTCGCAATCTGCGTGAGCGGCCCTTGTTTGCCCGACTTCCTGCGCTTTGCTAAACTCATTTTATGGCATCCCCGATTCGTGAAGTGTTCGACGTCTTCAGGACCATGTTCAACGGTTTCAGCGTGACGTTCCGAACCATGTTTCGTAAGGGCGTGACGGAAAGTTATCCGGAAGAACCTGTAAATTTCCAGCCGCGCTATCGCGGAATCCACGTCCTGCATCGTGACGAGAATGGCCTGGAAAAGTGCGTGGGCTGTTTCCTGTGCGCGGCCGCCTGCCCGGCGAACTGCATCTACATCGAAGCCGCGGAAAATACCGATGCCAACCGCATTTCGGCGGGCGAACGGTACGCTTCGGTCTACAACATTGACTATTCACGCTGTATTTTTTGCGGTTATTGCGTGGAAGCGTGCCCCACGGACGCGATCACGCACGGCCACGGATTTGAACTCGCCCCGTATGATATAAATTCGTTGGTATATCGGAAAGAGCAGATGCTAGAGAAAGACGTCCTTCCGAAAGCCCCGACAGCGCACTAGTTGTTTCGCGGAGTCCGGCGCGAGCCGCAGCATCTTCTTCATATATAACCATATAGGATGTTGCTCCTTCCATTTACAAAATCTGTCAAAAAATTATCGGACGCGGTTGCCCCGGCGGCAGACTTTTGCGGCGCGGCATCCGCAGGCTCCACGATAGCCGACTCGTGTCCGCGATGCTCCATCAACCATCGAGCGAGCATGGCGGACGTATTCTCCTCCACCCACTGGTCGATCAACGCGGAAATTTCCTTTCGCAAATTCGAAGCGTGACTGAGGCGGCTGAGTCCGTAACTTTGCAGGCTGTTGCGCGAAGCAGACAACAAGAATTCCCACGGCGGAGAAATTCTGAAACTTTGCATTGGCCCTCCAGGGGACCTGGAAGAGTGCGATGCATAGCGACGCGGCGGTAAATTGTAGTCAAGCATTAACCGTAGGTGCTAGTGCTGTGGAAAAACGCGGAAATCTCGGGACGTTTCTGGCGACGCGACTAGATGCTCTGCTCGCATGCAGCGCGTGTCCCCGGCGATTACGAAGATCCCGACCGCACTGCGTGGAGCGATGTGAGGACAGCGGCGATGACGACGGCATGCCGAGCTGTGTCGTATGGCGATAATCCCGGATAGAACATCCGGAACATGACCATGCGCGAAGCGTGCTCCGGTCCGTCGAGCGCCGCTTGCCCGTCCAGCGCGAAGTCGGCTACCCACTCGTTCAGCCGCGGACGAATGTCCGGCCGCCACAGGAACCTTCCTGAGTCCTGCCAGTTCAAGGCGCATACGCCGCGTTTCGTTTCCAGCACTTCGCGCGCTCCGCGATAAACTTCCCAGCACACATCAAACGCAAGTTTTTTGGGGCTGAGCGAAATGAGCTGGGTGAAGTGGAGCGAAGACGTGCGCCGCCGCTGCGGGAAAGAGTTGCTCTACCGCGGCATGTTCCCGCCACGAAAATATTCCAGAAATGCAGCATAACATCATTTCTATGAACCGATAATTGTGACTCACAGCGATAGCCGTGGAAAGGCAGAAGTCTAAATTTCTGAGCGGAATAGACGTTGCTAGAGCACCAGCGAGTCGCCGACACGCAGGAGTTTGCCTTGCTCGGTGCCGGGGACGCGGGTGTTGGTGGATAGATGGTAGAAATGGTCGAAGCGACCGGCGGGCGATGTTGCCGGCAGCCCAGCGCGGCGCATTTCGCTGAATTTTTTCTGGAAGCCGACCATGTCTTCGCCGGTGCGCGGGTCGCGCGGCGGGACGGGACAGCGGGCACAGGGATTGCTGCCCTCGAACGCCACTTCGCCGATCTTGAAGTGCACGGGATAATTTTCGCGCTCGCCGAACAACTGGTCTTCCCAGAACGCCGGTACGCCATCCACTTCCAGCGTTGCGCGAAACCGTTCGCGCGCTTCGTGCAATTCAATTTCAGGAAAAAGTTCGCAGACCTTTTGTAGCGAAGCGGTCGAAACGATGGTCGGACCGGGAGCCAGGCCATCGTCCGGAACGCCTTCCCGCACATGGCGCACCAGGACAGTCTGTTGAAAATATTCCGAGAACCAGGCTGCGGCTGGTTCGTAATCCACCGGAAAGGCGAAGCGCGCCGGTTCGAGGCCGTTGCATGTTTTCGCTCCGCCAGAAACGGAAAGCGCGACCATCGAAACCAACGGATCGTACTCAGCACGAATGTGATGAATCGCAGCAGTGCGTTTGCCGTTGATCCACTGCCCGTCCACGGAGAGCATCACCCATACTCGATCCAACTCTAGGCCGCCGTTGTGGCCGATGCGTGCTTCGGTCACGCTGACAGGATCGAGACCTTTGATGGGGTGGAGACGAATGTTCGCCAGCCACGCAGTACCCGGGCCGCTACACATGAGTGGATTTTAACAGGGCCGGGACATCTGCGGCCCGCCAGTTTGTAGCTTTAACGCGAAAAGCTAGAGACACGTGCCAGGCACCCACGCTCTCTGGAAGGCGCCGTTCGCATGCCCTCAGCAATTTCCGTGATTGACAATTCACTCATAACCACTATAGATACGAAGCCCAAGCCCAGCAATTCAGCGGGATGGAGGTCCTCGATGTTCAGAAAGCTCTGGTTGCCAGCGGGAGTGGCAATATGTCTGTTGTTTTCCGGCACGATCGTACGCGCTACGCAAATGGAAATCTACGGCGCGTGGCATTGTGGAAACGATTTCTGTACCTGGGCCACAGTACGGAACATGACCAATTTCGACACTGCAAACCACTGGATGATTGATCGCGGCGACGGCACCCCGAGTGTGAACCTGGTGGTGCTGAGCTTCGTAAATCCATTGAAGTTGCTGAATCAGACGAATGATTCGCAAACGGTGAACGGCGCTCCCATCGGAATGAACTCGGCAGTCGTCAGCTACTTCACCAGCCATAACATTCGCGTGATGCTTTCGATCGGAGGGATCACCTACACAGGCGACTGGGACACTGCGCTGAACACGAACGGAGCGCAACTGGGGACCAACGCCGCGAACCTGGCCAAGCAGCTCGGCGTGGGCATCGAAATCGACTACGAGAACAACACCAGCCCGAACCTTACCGCTCTGCAGTCGTTCATCAATGCGTACCGCGCGATTCTTCCGTACGACGCCACGGGAGCCAATCCAGCGGCGCGGTTGACGATTGATCTGGCCGCAGGCGATCAATATCTGGTGCCGCTGGCCGCAAAAGCCACCACCGATTGGCTGAATACCAGCGCACCGGTGCTGGATTACGCCAACGCCATGGTGCCAAACAGGCAGCCCAATAGCGCGTCCAGCGCGGAATCGAATTGGCAACAGCACGTCAGCGGCTATCCGCGCATCACGCCGCCGGTTCCGCCACTGGCTCCAGCCAAAATGACTTGCAGCTTGTACGTCGTCACCGGAAAAAATCCGGCGCCGGAGTGTACGACCTTCAGCAGCTCTCTGGAAAACTCGGCGGGAGGCTGGGTGCAGACCGTTGCTCCCGCGGGCGCGGGAAGCACGCCGGGAGCGCTCGGCTTTATGTTCTGGGCCGCGGAGTGCCAGGGCGCACATTCCATTTGCACCACCCCGCCGAACACTTGCCAGGGCGGCGTGGGCGTGGGGTCGAAGACGTACAGTATTCCGTTACCGATGCCGGCGCTGCGGCAAAATTAAAATCACGCAAACTTGCCGGACCGTGCAATCTGGGGCGCAGCGAGCTGCGCCCCTGCGTGTTTTATTCTTATTTTTAAGCTGAATTCGGATTTGCGCGAAAAAAGAGAAGGGGGCGCGGGCGATTGTCGATTGACTTCAGGGTTTGTAAGTGCGAACCCTGAAACCCGCGCCCCAGGGGACGCTAACGATTCGCGGCGGTCGCCGCTTTCGCTATTGGTTTGTAGCCGCACGTCGCGGCTTTACGCATTGCGTCCTGAGCTTCAGCAGCGGTCAGCAGGGTGGTGGTAACGCAATTCCTTACTGTGCCGCCACCGGCAAATGCTAAGGCGATTGCAGCAGCGGAAATATTGTCTGGCATTTCTGTGATGAGCACAGCGTCATGTTCGCCAAACGCGAAATAGCCGTGCTCCACTCGGCCACCCAACTTTTCAATTGGGGCCCGTACTGCTTCAAAACGATCCTGTGGATGGGCGATGAGCTGCGCCATCGCTTCGGGTGTGTAACTGATTTGGTGCAAGAAACGCGGCATTGTAGAACTCCTTTCGAGCGAGGGCGGGCACCAGAGGTAGAGAGGAAACATGCTCCTGCGGAGAGCGAGTGTCAAGAGGGAAGTGAAAAAATAATTGTTGAAAATATTAGAAGAGGCAAATCATTGTCAAGCAATCGTTTGCCGGGCGGCTGGACGAAATTGTTGGCTCCAATGACGAAGTTCAGGCGTCATTCACTGTCGTCTAGCCGGCCTTCCGAGGAGCGAAGCGACTCTCTGGCGTATACATCGAAGAGAGATTGCTTCCGACAGGGTCGGAACCTTCGGTCGCTTCGCCCGGAATGACGGCCTTTGGGAAATGCCCGCCTACATCAGTAAGTATCTTTCACCGGCGGATTCGGCAGGCTGGCTGGCGGCACGATCCCGTTCGATCGCAAATAAATGACCATCTGGCCGTAATGGTCGGCGTTATGCCAGATGACCACTGCTGCAAGGCCCATACGCGTGTTCGGCCCGGCGTACGGACCTTCGATCGGATCGAACTGATTTTTCGCGTTAATCGCCGTGAGCGATTTGTGGATGGCTACAAACGAATTGCGAAGATAAATCAGAAGCTCACGTTTTGTTTTGGCTGGGTCCGGACCGCCCTTGTCACAGGCCGCGGGCGGCTTTTGGCCATCAAGCTCCGAGGCGAACGCAAAATTCGCGCAGGCGACATGCTTGACCTGTTCGGCAAAGGTGCGCATTCCGGCGGGCCCGCCTTCGGGTTTCTCGTTCTTGAATTTCCCCTCGGGTGGGCGGTAGGCGTACAACTCTTCCGGCATGGCTTCGGCTACCGCGCGCACTTCATATTCCTGAAACTCCATGCTGCGCAGAAACGCGGAGGCCACGGTCTCTTTTTTGCTTAACTCGATGGCGGTAGGCTGCTGTATCTGCTGGCTTGAGGCCGGGAGTGCAAACAGCGTCGAAAGGAAGATCATCGTGGGGAGGGTTCGAGCGGAAAAGAGACGAAAAGGGAAGTTCATCGGGTTGCTCCTGAGAGCGGAGTGTAACACGCGAGAAATTGTGGATGCGACGGGGCGTTGGAAAAAACGAAGAGTTTAGTCGAAAGGAAATCTTTTTTGCAAAAATCTTTTACCTGTTTGCATGTTTCTCTTGACGTTAATTAACGTTGTGGTATACTCACCGCTGTTCAGAAGTGCATCCAACACAATGTAAGCTTCCCTCGCCGTCAGCGAGGGTTTTTTGTTTTTAGACCGCCTTATCCCGATCGCAGTTCATTTCTAGCCGCAAATTATTTTGTATCGACAATTCGCTCGGTCGTGGTGTACCTCGATTTTGATTCTTCCAGTTCAGGACGGACAAGATCGCCCGAGCGTCGGCGATTCGCTGGTACAGGTACAGGAGCGCTACAACGTCCTCTCCAACAAGCAAACCGAGACGTACGAATATGGCATCCCACCGATTTATGGCGACCCGCAAGTCTTGGATTTCGATGCGTTGGCAAATCAAGTAGCGGAGCCTGCGGCACATTTTCCGGCGCGTGCCCGTCCTGCGCAGCCGCTGGCCGCGGGATTTTGTCAGCCGCAGCCGCCGCACCCGCAACGAAACAGCACGTGTAGCGCATGGCGAACCTGCGCCCGGCCCGAATGAATTTCCCCGCGGCTTCATCCGTTGACGGTCGCGCGTGTGTCATAGAGATGTGACTCTGTGGCAATCCGATGATTTTGGTTCTTCGCGAAACGCACGACACTCAGGAATCCGTCGCGCGCGTACTCGAACTTGCCGGCGGCACAAATCGTTTCGGCGAAGCGAATTACCGTGTTGTGTGGGGCTGGAATCGCCTGGCCTGGAGCGGTGGCAAATTCGAGGACCGCGACGAACACGGCGTTTTGTTACGAGAGCGCGTCGAACTCAGAAAAGAACCGAAATATCCCGCGGTCAATCGCTGGCATATCGAACGCTGGGTGCCACCGGAAACCTACGGCTCGCCGCGCACTTGGTACTTGCAAACCACGGAACACTCCGGCGCGCAGAGCGTTCCGGCCCTCCGGTCGTATCCTTCGCGTGGCGATTACGAACATTGCTTCACACTGGAAACACCGTGCGGCGAATTCATTCAATTGATGGCAACGATCGCCGAACACGTTGCGCGCGCGATTGAGCGATCGCGCATCACGCCAAGAACGCAAACGCGCGGACAGCTTTACGAAAGGGAAGCGCGCGAAGACCGCGCTTATTCGGACTGGGCCTACGACTTACTCGACGACGCAGTGCCTGCATTTCACAAGCAGCCGTTCGTCACTGTAGCTAAGTATCGTGTGCGGCGGATCGGTAGTATTCGCCAAGGCTCGAAAATACCATCGAACACTTGAGATGATGCCGAACAGGAGATAGATCGTCCAAAAAAGCTTGTTGTGGCGTAAGAACACGACGCCGATCAGACCGAACGAGAGGGTTGCAGCGCCAATAATCCTATAAATCGTCGGAGGCGGGTCGGTATTCGGGAACGATTGTCATAACTCAGTGCGCTGTCCTTCCTTACGGCTCCCTAGTTCCCGAATATCGCGTATTCGTATTGACAACACAAGATGTTTGCACGGGCGGAGACCAACGAGTGCAGGCTGGCGCAGAGCCACTCTTGACGGTGCAGTAGGCGCAACGCCCTACCACCAGGGTTCATCCTGTGCTGGCTCGCTGCCGCTGAGGAACAAAAATCCAAACGCGCAGACCAGCGCGATACCGAAGAACTGGAGCTCTCTGCTGTAATCCAATCTGTGCAGCAGCACTAACGCCAAGGTGGCAATAATCAGAGCAATGCCGGAGGCGACACGCCGTCCGTCGAGATTTCCCATAGACCCTTCAATTACAACGAAATCAATCAACTGCAACCGTGATTGCAGTCCGTGATTTGCGCAATTTTATTGGCTGCAAGCGCTGAAAGTCCAGAACTACATCATAGGAATGCACTAAAGGATTCACACCGTGCACGCAGCGACAAAACGAGTCGCAGAACGGCAACGCCGGTTACTATATTCCGGTGCAGGGAACCGCCCTGAACAACTGGAAGCTAAAAGCAGTCGCCGCAGGCGGCGCGGAAATCTCCGCCGGAGCGTATCCCGCTGGGGTCACTGGCGATGGCGATATCGTGCAACTCAGCATCACCGCCCGCAAGCTGCTTTAATCATCCAGCAATTCGTTTTCGGCAACGCGGCGGCGAATGACCCGGCGCAGCGTCAGAAGCTCCGGACGGTCCTTGAAGGAGGATTTGCGGATGACCAGGGCGATCGATTTGCCGCTGTAAAAGGCAAATTGTTCCGGCGTCTCAGTAATGCTGGTAAACGTGTCCCACTTCATATCTTTGTAGTTCACGGCGCCTTCCACTGGAGCCGTGGTGCTGACAAAATCTACTTCCGGAGCAGCCCGGCTATTTGTCTTGGAGTCGCGGTCCGCTTCGTCCCACACCCGTGTTGCTTCTCGGGTGAACTCGTCAATCGGATATTCGCCGCGTCCCAGTGCGCCCGAGCCGACCAAATACCGGAAGTAATATATGAGCAGTCCGAATATCCAGTTCATTGCGAAACGACAATATCACGGTGCAGTGGTCCTCAGGGCAGCGCAGCGCCGCCGTGTGTCTTAGCTCCATAATTCTGTCACCCCTTAACGGCAACGTGAAACTGTCACCCTATGCTTTATCCACAGGCCGGCATTTCCGACCAAGATTTTACTTGACACAGCGTCCTATAAGTTATATTATGTTAACTACGAAATAAGTCTCAACTCCACCGCTGTGGATTGCCTGTGGCAATCCCGCAAGCCGCTCGCAGTGCCTTCCCTCTTAGGTTGTCTCGCTAATTCTTCTTCGCTGCAGGATGTTGCAGTTCGTACTGCAGCAGTTGTTCAAGCTGGTGCGGATCCGCTCCCACGATTCGTCGCCCATTGACAAACAGCGTCGGCGTGCTGCTTACCTCCAGGAGCTTCGCATTAGCGATACTCGCGTCCACCGCCGCAGCCGCTTCCGGCGCCGTCATGCAAGCCTTAAAGGCGGTCGTATCCAGCCCGGCCCGGCCCGCATAGTCCGTCACCTTGTCCCAGGCGTTCTCAGCCGAAATCAGGTCCTGGTTGTCGTAAAGGAAGTCGTACATCTTCCAGAAGGCCTTCGGGTCCTGCTGGTAGGCACACCGTCCAGCCAGGGCGCCGGTACGGGCCCAGGGGTGCACCTGCTCCAGCGGAAAGTCCTTAAACACCAGCCGCGCCTGTGGATACTTCGGCAGCAACCCGCGCAACGCCTCATGCAAATTCCGGCACACGGGACACTCAAAGTCCGCAAACTCAACCACCGTAATCGGCGCATTCGGGTTTCCAGTAGCCGGCCCATTCTTGATGTCCAGCTTGGCCCGATTCTCCGCGAACCCGTCCTTGCTCATATCGTTCAATTCGCCGCGCAGCAGGAATTTGCCGTCTTTGCTAACCCACATCTTGGCGTCTTGTTTGTTGTCTTCGATGGTCACGACGATGGTCGTCTCTAAGAGTCCAGGCAGCCCAGTCTCTTTGAAGTCACCGACCACCAGCTTGGTTTCAGGGCCAAACGCGAACACGTTCCGCAGATACGCCTCGACCTTATGTTTCAGTTCTTCCGGCGAAGGATTCTGTGCCAACACTCCCGGTGCGCCAAAGCCCATGCCGGATAACACCATTGCCAACAATACGATCAGCCGCACCAGAGTTTTTCTCACGATCTCTCCTGTCCCGCTTGTTGCTCTTAAAGTTTTGCTCGCACTTTTCTTTTTGTCCGAACTCTGTGTCTCTGTGGGTAAAGCTTCTCTTTGCTTCTCTTTCCTTCTCTTTGCGTTACGGCACAAACCGCTGCGCGATCGGGAACGGCCGCCCAAATCCAAAGGCCCGCGACGTAATTTTCAATCCAGGCGCCGCCTGCTTACGTTTGTACTCGCTGCGATCCACCAGCAGGGCAATTTCACGTACCAGCTTCAAATCGAATCCATACTTGTCGGCGATCTCCTGCGGGCTTCGCAGATCCTCGATGTACGCCTTCAAAATGCGGTCCAATATATGATACGGCGGCAAACTATCTTCGTCCTTCTGGTCGGCACGCAACTCTGCTGACGGCGGTTTCTCGATCGTCGAGCGCGGAATGATTTCCCTTTCGCGCGTGCCTGCCTCGCGTGCGCTCTTCAAGTTGATGAATTTCGCCAGCTCATACACCATCAGCTTGGGCACGTCGGAAATCACCGCAAGCCCTCCTGCCATGTCGCCATATAACGTGCAATACCCTACCGCAAGTTCCGATTTGTTTCCGGTGCTCAACACCATCGAGCCAAATTTGTTGGATAACGCCATGAGATAATTTCCGCGAATGCGCGCCTGGATGTTTTCTTCCGTCACGTCGGGCTTACGCGTACCGAACGCTGGCTTCAGGGCCGCGCGATACCCATCGAACACAGGAGAAATAGGCAGAGTCTTCAGCTCAATCCCTAAGTTCTGCGCAAGATTTTTGGCATCCGCAATGCTTCCTTCGGAAGAAAACGGCCCCGGCATGGAGACGCCAAGCACGTTTTCCGCTCCCAGTGCTTCGACCGCGATCGCCGCCACCACTGCTGAGTCGATTCCGCCGCTGAGTCCAACCAAAGCTTTCTGGAAGCGGCACTTATGTACATAATCGCGCGTCCCCATCACCAGCGCCTGATATGCATAGGCAATCTCTTCTGGAGGTTGTTCGTGGATTTCGCCCTGGCCCGTTGCTGTATCGAAGAGCACCAGGTCTTCTTCAAACGCAGCCGCCTGCGCCGCGACTTTCCCATCTGCCGTAAGCGCCACGCTGGCGCCGTCAAAAATCAAGCTGTCGTTGCCGCCCACCTGGTTCACATAAACGATTGGGAGTTGGTGGTTGAGCGCAATTGAACGCAACATGTCCACACGCAACGAGCGCTTATCTATGGTGTAGGGCGAAGCCGAAATATTGATAATGACGCTAGTTCCCTGCACAGCCAGCTCGGTCACTGGATCGCGGTCGTAGCGCCGCACTGCCCAGAAGTTTTTGTCATTCCAGACGTCTTCACAAATCGTGATGCCCAGCTTCTCGTTTTCGTAGCCGAATACTTTTTGCTCTGTCGCTGGCTGAAAATAACGCGACTCGTCGAATACGTCGTAGGTCGGCAGCAGCATTTTGCTCTGCTCAAACACAACCTTGCCGCCACTAATCAAAGCGGCCTTGTTCGAAATGCCGTTGCCAGTGCCGTTTTTGTTTTTGCCGACGAAGCCAACAATGGCGGGCAAGGCGATCTTTGCCGCCAGCTGTTTCAGTTCTTTCTGGTTTCTATCAATGAAAGCAGGGCGTTCCAGTAAATCCTGAGGAAGGTAGCCGCAAATACAAAGCTCGGAGAAAACAGCGAGATCCGCACTCCGTTCTTTGGCGCGTTCCGCCAAAGCCAGGATGCTTGCAGTATTGCCCGCGAAATCCCCAACCGTGGGATTGAACTGCGCCAGCGCAATTTTCATGTTTGCACTCTAGAGAATACGTTCGCCAGCCCACCTTTGCAAACGCCAGGCCTCGGAGTCTTGAACAGCAAATTGGCCTACTTCTGGTTGCTGGTCTCCGCGAACTCTGCGTTAAGACCCCCTGTATCGTCCTGGAACCGATAACGTTCGAGCACCGAATCGTTCCATGCAGCAAAGACAAAGCTCCTGAGCGGAATCGCTTTTCTTCTTAGGCGCCAAGGTTTTTCCGGACTGCGCTGCGCTTTGCCAATAGGTAATGATTTAGCCCTGTAGAGCGACTGGAATCGAATGCCGTTTCTAGTTTGGTATATACTCCCGCTGCAGTACCCGTTGCTCACGCAACGGGATACCGCAGGGTCCCCGGAACCAAACTCAATCTGGCGGGTTTGGCTCAGTTTTGATTGACAGGCTCATTGGACTATGGGCTCTCCTGATCAAACCGCGCGCGCGCACGGAACAGACCATCGACTGAACTCCTGGAAATCGATCGGAGCGTTCTTTGAACGCGATGAGCGCACCGTAAGACGTTGGGAGGCCGAACGCGGCCTGCCGGTTCACCGCGTGCCCGGCGCCGGACGCTCGGGTGTTTATGCATACACCAGTGAACTCCTCGAGTGGCTAAAAACTGCTGACGCTCGGGAATCACTTCAAGAACTCTCACCAGACTCCGTACAGCCGGAGGGCGTTGGGCCTCCACCATTACCGGCAGTTCCAGCAACTCGGTCCGTTTCACATGCCATTTCGCGAAGACGCCTCAGCGCGATTTTGCTGTTTTGCGCCGCCCTCGGGATTGTCGCAGCCATTTTTCTTTTTGGACGGCACCCGCATCTGGCGCTTCGCCCTTCCGCAGCGCCGCATTTGCCTGTGGGACTCAAGCCCGCGGCCAACCGCGAAGCGCAGGACCTTTATCTGCAAGGTCTTTATCACTGGAACAAAAGAACGGTAAATGATCTGAATCGAGCGGTCGATGAATTCACTCAATCCATCGTCCATGACCCGAATTACGCCCCGGCTTATGTGGGTCTGGCAAATTGTTATAACTTGTTGCGGGAATACTCGCTGATGCCGCCGACCGAAGCCTATCCGCGAGCAATCGCAGCGGCACAGCATGCAATCGCACTGGACGATTCCCTCTCCGAGGCTCACAACTCCTTGGCGTTTGCCGATTTTTACTGGTCCTGGGACGCTCAGGGGGCGCAGCGCGAATTCCGCCGCGCGATTGATCTGGATCCGAGTTCCCCGCTCGCTCATCACTGGTATGCCACTTTTTTGATGGTCCTGGGGCGCTTCGACGAGTCAGTGACCGAGATCGAAAATGCCCGCAAGCTCGACCCAAAGTCGTCCGCAATTCTCGCCGACGAGGGACTTGTCCTCTTTGCTGCGGGACGCGGAACTGAAGGTATCGCACTCCTGAAAGAGCTGGAAACGACGGAGCCGGACTTTCTGTCTCCCCATTCCTAGTTGGCCGTGATTTATCTGCAGATGCGCGACTACAAGAACTATCTTCCGGAGGCGAAAAGGAGCGCGCAGCTTTTGCAGGATAAGAACCATCTCGCGATCGCCACCGCGGCCGAGAGAGGTTTTGCGCTGGAGGGTGCTCCGGGAATGCTTCAGGAAATGCTACGCCTACATCAGCCACTCTACTCCAGTAGGCAGGTGGACGCCTACGAACTGGCCACCACCTATTGCCTGCTCGGCGATAAGCAGCACGCCCTGGACCTGCTGCAACTCTCCGTACAGAAGCGCGAAGCTCGTGTAGTGGCGATGCGCATCGACCAGAATTTCGACAGCCTGCACGACGAGCCACTCTTTCGCGCTTTACTGGCGAAGGTTGGTCTTCCGCCCTTGTCTTGACCGGGCAAGAATAAAGCCGCCCCTGTTGGAGGGCGGCTTTAGACGTGGAGTGGTTTAGTCTACGAAATTAGGATTGGAGCTTGCGTCGAGCGGCGCCAAACAGTCCGAGGACGCCAGTGCCAAGCAGCGCCAGGCTGGAGGGCTCAGGCACTCCCGTTGAAGGCGGAGGAACACTCCCGAGAAACGTAACCGTGTCCGTCACCGAGTCCGATCCGATTGCCCCAGCCGTAATTCCCACATGGTAGTTATCGCAAATCCCGCCTGAGACGGGCGTCCCGGTACAGGTGTAGGGGCCGCTATCAATGAAAAAGAAGTTGGTTCCGGAAACGAACAAGCCGCCGGTGACCAAGGGCACGACAAAAGTCCCATCGGCAGTAGTCAGAGTCAGAACCATCGACGTGCTGGGGTTCATGGGGTAAGGGTTGTAGTGAGATAAATTGGAAACGCCGTTGGAAATGAACCCAGGAGCATTCGGGCCGCCGTCCGGCGTGTCGGGGCCGCCATAAGTGGTCACAAAGGAATACGTCCGGCCCGGGAACCCCGCCGTCGGAGATGTGAATGAACCCGATAGGATGCATTGCGTGTTTGAGCCGACCATGCTGCAGGCACCCTGGGCAGACGCGTAAAGGCCGTCGCCGAAGATGTCCGGTCCCAGTCCGTACTGGATGAAATTCTGCGTACTCGCACCAAGATCCACTGTTATCGTCGAATCCGCATAAGCCCCGGGGGCTGCAAAACCCGCAACAAACGCTGCAAACACCATGAACAGATATTTACGCATGTTCCAGATCTCCTTTGGTGACGCCTGGGCTGGAGCGGAGACAGAGACACTGCCGGGAACCTTGGGTCACTTGCGACAATAGAGTGCAATTTGTTGGCCCGGAACATAGAGACAAGGTCTTCGACAGCACCTACTCCAGTGAATGTCCTGAGATTTCTCGAAATGTCCTTTCATGCCCTCGAGTGCAACCTTGAAACGCCAGACAAAGGCGGCTTTTCTAACTGAAACTCGAACCAGATGTATTGGGCTTTTCGGAACTCATTTGCACACAATGGGCAGGGCGGGTAACTTTAGTTTATGAATTGTCCGGATAAATTTCGACGGGAAAAGAGATGCCCACAGCTGCAGAAAACGCGGATTCGGAATGACGGATTAGTGAATTTGTCTGGGGTAAAAGAGAAAGGCTCCTGAGCTTGATCAGGAGCCGGAAGAGCGGTCAGAGGGGGCGACTGGCCCAGCTGATGTCGGGCGCCTTCGCCGTCAAAAGTGACTTTGCCACAACGAGTTAAACGCTAAACGAGCTGCCGCAGCCGCAGGTGCTCTTCACGTTAGGGTTGTTGAACTTGAAGCCCGCGCCTTCAATCGTTTCGATGTAGTCGATCTCCACGCCTTCCAGGTACATCGAACTCATCTGGTCCACGGCGACTTTCAAGCCGTTGAAATCCACAACTTCGTCGGTATCGTTGGTCTGGTTCTCAAATGCCATGTGGTACTGAAATCCCGAACAACCGCCGCCAACCACCGCTACGCGCAGCGCCGTAGGCACGGGACTCTGCATCCCCATGATTTCCTTCACCTTGGTGCTTGCTGTAGGAGTAAGACTGATCATTTTCTGGCCTCCGCCGCGGGCAAATCCGCGGAACTCTCACCAACTCATTTTATCAGAATAGGAACTATAGTGCATCTTTTGTAGCCAAGCGCCTACGTTGTTTCCAGGAAACTCGTAATTGCCTGCTGCTTCGACAACCCTAACTTGTTCCCATACAATTAGATGCACCTATGAGACACAAAGTAACACTGTTGCCTGGTGAAGGCATCGGCCCGGAAGTTTCCCAAGCAGTGCGCCGCATTTTGGAAGCAGCCGGCGTGCAAGTCGACTGGGAAGTAATTGATGCGCGCGCCGCTGCCGGGTCCGCCGAAAATGGCCAGGTCGTCAACGAAAAAGCCATCGAATCCGTTCGCCGCAATGGAGTCGGCCTAAAAGGCCCTATGGCCACTGCAGTTGCTGGAGGAGCCCGCAGCGTCAACGTCGCTCTGCGCAAGACCCTCGATCTCTACGCGAACCTGCGCCCCGTGAAAAATCTGCCTGGCCTGAAATCGCGTTACGAAAATGTAGACGTTGTAATCGTTCGCGAAAATACCGAAGACCTGTATTCCGGACTGGAGCACGAAGTGGTGCCCGGAGTCGTCGAAAGCCTAAAAATCATTACCGAAAAAGCTTCCACGCGCATCGCGCACTTCGCTTTTGCGCATGCCAAAAGAGAAGGCCGCAAGAAGATTCACGCCATCCACAAAGCCAACATCATGAAACTTTCCGACGGCCTCTTTTTGAAGTCGATTCGCGCCGTCGCCGCGCAATTTCCTGAAATCGAATACAAAGAAATGATCGTGGACAACGCCTGCATGCAGATCGTCATGAATCCGCAGCAGTTCGATGTGCTGCTTCTGCCCAATCTTTACGGCGATGTGATGAGCGATCTTGCCGCGGGATTGGTCGGCGGCCTCGGCGTAGTCCCCAGCGGCAACATCGGCGACAACGGCGCTCTCTTCGAAGCCGTTCACGGCACAGCGCCAGACATCGAGGGCAAAGGCCTTGCAAATCCCACTGCCCTGCTGATGAGCAGCATCCTGATGCTCGACTATCTTGGCGAACGCTCCGCCGCCCGCCGCATCGAAACCGCTCTCGAAACGGTTTACACCGAAGCCAAACACACCACTCACGACGTAGGCGGCAAAGCTGGCACAGACGAATTCACCGAGGCGCTAGTCGCCGCACTGCCGCTCAGCCTAAGCTAGCCGTCGACGCTGCCGCATGCGTTGTCGAGCTATTAACGGTTCAACGAGAAAATCATGTCGACCGAGGTGTCGATTTCCACCGGCACTCCATCCAGTGTCGTCTGACGATAGCGCCATTGTTTTAGCGCTCGGACGGCAGCCTCAGCAAGTATCGGGTCGCCGTACATCACTTCAATCTGTTTGAGCGCGCCGTCGGTTCCGATAATTGCGTGCATCCGCACGGTGCCCGAGATTCGCTGGTGTCTCGCTTCTTCCGGATACTGGGGGCTAACTTTCTTGACCAAACTCGACGCGGCAACCGATCCACCCATACGTACTCGCCGCACCGGCATACCCGAGAGACCCAACAACAGATTGTCAGTAATCAGTCGGTACGATCCATCCGCGAGAGTTAGGTAGCCGAGAGCATAGAAGTCTAGGTAGCCGGTCGCTTCATCGATTGATTTGTATTGCAGGAGGTAAAATACCGATGGCCGCTTTAGCGACCTCTGGATCGCGCCCTCGAATTGCCGTTGATCGTCTGATTTATCTTGCCCTGGTTCTCCGAGTGCGAGCTTAACCAGCATCTCACCGCCGGGTGGCGCCTTGGTGACGAAATGCTCGATTAGCTTGCTCGCGGTCCTGCTCTCCATATCTTGGTTCTTGGTAAAATTCGGCTAGCTTTGCGCCATTTTCCGAACCAAAAGTAGCCGGAAGCCATCTCTGGTATTCCGGGATTCTAAGAGCAGCGAAGGCGGAGCTTAATGGTTCGCCGTGCTTGGAAGTAATTGTCGCATCGACCGCCGCCTGTAAGTTCTTAACTACTAACTGTAGATCATGAGGAATATCCAGTGGACTGGTTGTTGAAGAGACAACCGGGCTGCTTATTTCCTGGCCGTATGCGGACCCGGCACACAACGTCATAACAATTAAAAATATTTGCATAATTTTAAATCTGGTTCCGTTGAGCGTGGCGTTTAGCAATCGGGAAAAAAGTATGAAGCTTGTGTCAGGTATCACTGCAACGCTTTCAAATTACCGTGCAACTTTATCGAATACCATCAAGCCCAGCAGAATCGGTATGTGGATGATGGTGGCGTGCATCAGCCATTTTGCGCGCACATTAGTTTTTTCCGCCGCTGCCCATAGGCACACTTGCACCAGAGCTGTACTCAGCACCAACGCGCCGAAGAAATACAGCACGCCGGTTAGTCCAAGCACGGCAGGCAGCACGCTGACGCCTACTAACATTCCAGCGGTAATGATGATTTGCCGGAAAGTGCGCGTACCATCGCGATCCACCACCGGCAACATCTGAATTCCCGCGCGAGCATAATCTTCCCGGTACATCCACGAAATTGCGTGGAAATGCGGAAACTGCCAGAAAAACAAAATCAAAAACAGCAGCCACGCGCCCTTGTCCAGCCTTCCGCTGGCCGCAACCCAGCCAATCATCGGAGGAACCGCGCCGGGAACCGCGCCAACAAAAGTAGCCCACACCGTCCGCTTCTTAAGCGGGGTGTAGGCCAGCAAATAACTCAGGCATGTAAGCACGCCCAACAGCGAAGTCATCCATCCGCCGACCAGCCACAGGTCAGCCGCTCCAGCAACCGCCAGCGCCATGCCAAAACACAGCGCCTCGGCAGGCTGCAACAAGCCGCTGGGCAGCGGCCGTGAAGCAGTGCGCCGCATGTGCCGGTCAGATTCCCGTTCAATGTAGTGATTCAGCGCTGCGGTGCCGGCAGCGATCAGCAAAGTTCCGAATACCGTGTGTAGCAACTTCAGCCAGTCCACCGGCCCGCGCGCGCCCATATAAAATCCAGCGCCGGTGGTCATCAGCACCAGGAAAGAAACGTCGGGCTTGGTCAGCGCGACGTACGCGCCGGCGCGATCCAACAGCGTGAAATCCGTTGAACGAAGTGTGCTCATTCGATAGCAGTCTGCGACGTAGATGGAACAGCCACTGTCCCCCGTCGCGCAACAAGACGATAACACATCAGTACAACCAGAATCGACGACGCAAACACCACCGCGCCAAATACCGTATGGATAACCGTCAACCAAACCATCGACGGCATCGGTTGCGGAGCATCGCGCGTCGCAAGCCTCGACCAGTATGCAAGGCCGCCCAGCAATAACTGAGTGCCGACCGTGGCGTGCAGCAATTTCCGCCCAAAAGCCAATTCGCGTGAGGCTGGGAAACGCTTTCGCAAAGCCGAAGCGACGCGCATCGCCGTTTCCACCGCGATTACGGCTCCAACAATGTGCGGCCAAATCGGAGTGTACTGGTGCCTAAATCCGGCGCCCAAAAAAACCTGTATGAACATCATCGCCGCGTTTATCACTGCCAGCGTATGAATCGAGGCGCCGCCTTGATCCTCGAGCGGTTCTCGCGGCTCGGTCCACCACTTGCTCGTAAACACTGCCAGACTCAGGATCGCGCCGAACATAATCTGCGCGAAACACGCGTGCGCGACCGGCAACCAGTAATGCAGCAGCTTCCGCACCACTTCACCGCCCAAAACCGCTTGGGCAACTACCCCACCGACCGCCGCCAGCGCAAACCAGCGCAGCCAGCGGCGCTCTTCAACAAACCAGATAAGAATGGCTTCAGCCAGCAGCAGCAAGCCAAGAATAAAAGCGGTCACGCGATGCGCGTGCTCAAAGAAGGCTCCGCCGTTCAGCGACTTCAGTGCCGGGAAATAAGTTCCAAAAGACGTCGGCCAGTCGGCCACGGAAAGCGCCGCATCCTTCGAAGTGACCAGCGCTCCCGCGACCAGAAGCAGTATGGTCCAGGCAAACACGAACACCGCATAGCGGTGCACCCCGGGATGGTAAGCCGTTTTCATCAATAATTTTCCGAATGCAAATTATACTCCAACTGTTATGGGGTGACGCTCTCAGCCCACCGCGCGCAAGTGTTCTTGTTCTCGCTTAATCCCGAGCGCTTTCAGCACCACGTCCTGCAGCGCCGTAATAAACGGAGCCGAATCACCGACCGCAGGCATCATCCGGAATCGCTCGATTCCCCACTTTCTTGCGTCAACGCGGCCATCAATATTGATTTCGTGCAACGTTTCAATATGTTCGGTTACAAAGGAAATCGGCACCACCAGCATTTCCTTCACGCCTTCGTGGCCGAGACGTTCCATGGTGCCAAGAAACGGCGGCTCCAGCCATTTCGAAGGCCCGACGCGGCTCTGATAACATAGCAAATGTGTTTTCGGCCACCCGGGATACTGTTTTGCCCCACTTTCGCAGACCAGACGCACGGTTTCGGCAATGTGGTTCGGGTACGGGTCGCCTTTTTCGACCAGACTCATCGGCAGCCCGTGCGCGCTGAAAAGCAAATGGATTCGCGAACTATCCGAAAATTGCCGCAGGCATATGCCGATTTTTTGCACCACCGCTTGAATGTAAGAGGGATGCGCGTAGAACGACTCAATCGCGTGCTCGGGCGGTCCTCCAGTCGGATTACCATATACGCGCCGCCACTCCTTCATGCTGCTCAGCGTCGTCGCGTAGGAATAATGTGGATACAGCGGCAGCAAAACCAGTTCATCCAGCTTTCCTGCGGCCTGCAATGCCTTCACCGCATCCCCGGTGAATGGCTTCCAATACCGCATGGCCGTAACTACGACGGGATCCATGTACGGAGATAACGCAGCGCTCAGTTTTTTGCGTTGCCGCTCGGTCAGAATCGCAATCGGCGAACGTCGGCCAATCATCGCGTACCGCCCGGCCACCGGCACCGAACGCTTTTTCGCAATGTAACGCGCTAGCGGACCACGCAGGAAACCCAGCGGCCCCATAGGAATGATGTCCGGATCGAGGAAAAGGTTCCGTAAAAAAGGCTCGACGGCTGCGAGCGAGTCCGGCCCGCCCAGCTGAAAAAGCACCACTCCGACGTGCTTCTTCCCTTCCGCCACGCTATTTCTCCCGGGAACTTCCCAGCACCGACTTCTTCAGGCGCTCGACTTCGGCACGCAAATCGCTCGAACGTTTGGCAATGCTTAAATAAAAACCGAAGAAAATCGCCCAGCCCAGGATGTACGCCCAAAAAATGCTGTCGAGATTTTTCACGTTGCTTCCGCCTCCTGGCGCAGCAATTCCACGTCGTTTCGCATTCTTTCTAGAGAATAGCGTTCCGCGATCAGGAACCACATCAATATATGCATGGCAAATACCGCGAAGAAGAATGTTCCGCGCATTCCCGGCGCCAGGCCTGAATTTGGTCCGCCCATGATGACCGGAGCGGGATGCTGGGTCCGCCACCAGCGAATCGCGCCGAAAACAATGGGCACGTCAATGAAAGCAAAAATTCCGAACAGCGCACTAAGCAAGGCGCGACGGTCCGGCTCTTCGATCAATGTGCGCAACAAAAGATACGAAATATAGAGCAGCCACAAAATGAAGGTCGAGGTCAGCCGCGCGTCCCATGTCCAATAAATGCCCCACGCTGGCTTGGCCCAGATCGGTCCGGAAATTAGCACCACGGTTGTAAATGCGACGCCAACCTCCGCACAAGAAACGCCGAGCCAATCATATTTCTCCTTGCGCTTCCATACGTAAAGTAGATTGGCCAAGAAACCTGTGGAAAACGCGGTCATTCCAGCCCACGCGCAGCTCACGTGAAAATAAAAAATCCGCTGCAGCACGCCCATGGTGCGCTCTTCTGGCGCCACAAAAAAGGAAGCATACGCGGCGGCAATCACCAGCAGCACCGCCGCAGCTCCCAGCAATACGCGTTTGGCCATTCCCGCCTATTCCTCCAGAAGATATTCGCCGAAAAGCCAGAGCGCCGTCAAAAACACCACATCAAACACGGCAAGAAAACCGATTCCCTCCCATTGCAGGAACGGCTCGGGCGCCATCAGGCTTACGGTGACTTCCGTGCTGGCGACTAAAATTGGCGCGAGCAACGGCAATAGTAAGAGCGGTAGCAGTAATTCGCGCATCCGCGCCTGCGCGGAAATAGCCGCCAGTGCCGTGCCGGCAACCGAAATTCCCAGGCTGCCGAGAAAAAACGTCAGCAAAATTCCTGGCAATTGTCCGCGGAAGCTCACATTGAACAGTGCCGCAAAGACCGGCAACATCAGCAACTCTGTAAGAAGCAGAAAAAGCGTGTTCGCGCCAATTTTGGCCAGAAAAATAGCAAATGGGTCGCTGACCGCTAGCCGCAGCGCGCTGAGAGTATCGTTCACCTGCTCTCGCAAAAAACACGTCTGCAGCATCAACGAAGCCGCGAACAAAAATGCCAGCCATAACAATCCCGGACCAAATCGCTGCGATTCGTTCGCGGTCGGGCCGAACGTAAAACTGAACAGCACCACCACGATCAACACAAAAACGATGGTAGTGCTCAGCAGTTCGCGCGAACGAAACTCCGTCCGTACTTCCTTGCCAAGCAGCGCTGCCGCGTTGGAAAGCAGTCCCATTCAGCCACCCACGAACGTGAAAACGGACTGAAATGTGGCACCGTTGCGCGTGTCAGCGACTACATTTCCGGCATCCAGGCGCACCGCGCGTGTGGCTAGCCGCGCCACTTCCGATTCGCCGTGCAGACTCATCAAAATGGTGCAGCCGGAGTCGCGCAACTTGCGCAAGTGTCCCGTCAGCCAGGCTGTGGCCTCAGGATCGAGGCCCGTGGCCGGTTCATCAAATAGCAGCAGCGACGGATTGGCCAGGAACGCGCGCGCGATTGCTACGCGCTGGCGCATACCGCGTGAAAATGTGCGTACCAGCGAATCCTTGCGCTCGCCGAGCCCAACTTCTCGCAACAGTTCGTCCACGCGCTGCCGCCGATCAGTTACACCAAGCAGCTTCGCGAAAAACAAAAGATTTTCTTCGGCCGTCAATTCGTCGTACACCATGGTTGCGTGCGCGACAAAACCGGCTCTTGGATTTTGATTTTCCGTGCCCCCCGAAAAGGAAAGCATGCCCCGGGTGGGCCGCGTCAGGCAGGAGGCAATTCGCAATAGCGTGGTTTTGCCAGAGCCGTTGCGGCCAGCCAGCGCAACACATTCGCCGGGAGCAACCGCCAGCGTCAGATTGCGCAGCGCGTACACCGCGCCATAGCGCTTATCCACTTTTTCGAATCGTAAGCCGATGGAAGGTTCCGCAGCCGGAGCCACGCTCAGCCCCGGACCAGATCTCGCAGGACTTGTTCGGCCTTGGCGCGCTCGCGTGAATATTCCTCGTCGCTGATGTTTCCGGCCTGGCGGCGCAACTCCAGCCGGAACAGTTGGTCCTTCAGCCCATCCAGGCTGTTAGCGGTCGCGTGATCGAGCGATGCCAGCGCATTTCCGTTGGTCGAAGGAGAAGCGTTCGCAGATTTCGGCATAACGTCGCCGCGCGCGGCTTGCGGTTTTTCAGCTGATTGCTGTGAGACGAGGTCAGGTCCAGCAACCGTCACCGAAATCGGCTTTTTCCACAACAACACCGCAGTGAAAAAGAACAATACGCAAAAACCGCCCACCAGCCACCATTTGTATTCGTCAAGGCGCCCGGGAATCGATTGAATCGCAGCCGCCGGCGCATCGCCACCCTGAACATTTTCCGCGCGTCCCGGTGCTCCACCGGCATCCGGTGCATTTGCAGCCGCGGGGGGAGGCGCGGTTCCGGAAAGATTGACAGTTATGACCGTTCCCGTGGGAACGCTGGCGCGTTCGTAAATGTTCATACCCTGCTCTTGCCCGGCCATCTGCAATCCGTCGCCGCTGAGCGTGACTGATGGCGGCGCCACCACCAACAATCGCCCGCCGCCATACAAAGTCGGCAACTTCACCGCTATTTTATTGTTCGGATATGGCAGTTCGTACGACAGCCGCACTTCGCTTTCGCCCGGCCTGAATGCGAAAGAAATCGCGTATTTGTTTTTTCCTTTATCGATGGGTGCTTGTACTACCGGCATCCCTGACGGACCGGATGCGGCAATCTGTTTCAGTTCCGCGTTGTCGGGTAAAGCCGCTTCGAAATTTCCGTCGAGTTTAAAGAACGCTTCCGGCGGTTTCGAGTCGTTCTTTACGCCGTATTCTTCTCCAACGATCAGCGACGAGCCGTTAGGCTGAAAAATGACCACATGCGATGGAACTGAAATCGTTTTGGCGTCTCCGGTCGGCTCAAACACTTCCACGCTCACGGAGTCTTTCCCCGGCGGCAGCGGCTGATGAAAATTCACGCCTTTGTACACGGCGCGAATCAGCATGGGCTGCCCGCCGATGTTCGGATTGTCGAAAGTAAAATTTCCGGATGCGTCGGTCTTGGTATTAGCGACCGGCTGCATTCCACCCTGCAACTGAATCAGGACCACGTCCACACCTGCACCCGGCTTGCCGGTTGTGCCGTTATTCACCGTGCCATGAACGGTTGCCGCGGGATCTGCCTGCGCAAACGAGAGGATTGTCAGCGCCGCTGCTAAGTAGTACGCAAAACGCTTCATCGCGGGCTCCGATCCGAAGCAGTGCGCGGCCCTCTCGGCCGCTTCACTCCCGCTTCCGTCACCTGATCGATTTCCGCCAGCACCAGTCCTGCCTCCGTCTCCATAGCATTCTTCATCGCTTCGAAGTCAGCCTCGGAATATTTGCCAGCGCGGTATTCGAAACGCATATCGCGCAGATTGTCGTAAATGGTGTCGCGGCGTTCCATCAACTGGTCCAGCTTCGAACGGTGCGGCGCCAGGTCGGAAGCGTCGGGTTGAATGTAAAAAATAAATAATAATGTTGCGGCGGCGAGCGCGAAGCACGCGCCCAGCACTGCTACATTGGAGGAAATCAGCTGAGTCATTGCCAGGAAATTCGCGGCGAGCGGCACTGCGGTCAACTCACTCCTCCGTCTCGCGTCGCGCCTGCTCACGCGCACGAGCCAGAAGCTCCGGCGAAACGTGAAAATCATTTGCGCCCGCTACTGCAGCGGCTGCTACCGGCCGCTTCCTCCAACGCTTCATCACTAGTACCACCAACGCGAGTCCGACCAACAGATACAGAATAGGCATCAGCCAGGCAACAAGCCCAAAACCAGTTTTCGGAGGCTCGACGTACGCCAGCGGGCCGTATTGCTTGATCATCGCGTCAAGGACTTGCTGATCGTTCATACCGGCGGCGATGTGCGTTTCAATTTCTTTCAACATCGTCTTCGCGGTATCGCACGGGCCGGAATACGCTCCGCCGACGTGATAGCACTTGCCGGCAGCCTGGTCGCAGCCGTTGCACATGCACTTTATCTTGGAGCCAATCTGGTGCGTGCGGTCGTTCTGATCCGCCAGTAGGGACCGACTGCTCAGGAGCGATAACAAGGCCAACGAAACCACGGCTAATTTTAAGTTTCTATTTTCCATTTTCCAGTTTCTATTCATGACCTTCCCGAAGCGTTACTTGCGCCGGCTGCAATCCGCTCACTCCCCGCGCGCCCGACGGCACTTCCGCTCTCGCCAGCACGACGACTGCAGCGCGATTCGGCACTAGCGCAACGATCGTGCCCATCACCACGACCATTCCGCCCCACCATACCCACTTGACTAGCGGATTAATGAACGCATGCACTGTGGGCAAATTTGTTTGCGGATTCATCCCCGCGTACACGACATACAAATCTTCTTTTAGCGTGGAATAAATCGCCACCATTGTGCCGGACTCTTGGTTAGTCGGAAAATTTCTGCGCTCCGGGTACAACATCATGACCGGCTTCTGATCTTTCATCACTTCGACAATCATGCGGTCAGCAACGTAATTTTTCTCCTGCTTCTGGTCCATGCTTTGCAGGAGCAGATCGTATTTACCGATGCTGATGGTCGAGCCGATGGGCAGCTCTTTCTCTACTTCCTTGTTAAATGCTTGCCCGGCAAGGCCGATGAAAATCATCACCATGCCGACATGCACGATGTAGCCGCCATAGCGCCGCGTGTTTCGTAAGGTCAGATCGACACAGGACGCCAGCCACGACGCACCAGAGCGGATTCGAACGACGCGCGCGCCACGATAAAACTCCTGCAAAACCGTGGCGGTCACAAAGATGCACAGCGTAAAACACATCAGCGAAAACATTTCGCGCACGCCAAAAACGAAAAGCAAAATGCCGCCGATAATGGCTGCCGTTACCGGCCCCTGGAAGTTACGCCGCATGCTGTCGGTGGAAGTCTTGCGCCACGCCAGCAACGGGCCGACGCCGGTAAGAAACATCAGCATCAGACCGAGAGGGATGTTCACCTTGTTGAAGAATGGGGCGCCAACGCTGATGCGCGATCCGGTGAACCACTCGGAAAACACTGGAAAAAGCGTGCCGGAAAGCACTGCAACGCATGCAACAAGCAAAACCAAATTGTTGAATAAAAAGCTGGACTCTCTCGACACCAGGGAATCGAGTTGATTCTCACTTTTCAAATAATCTTTATTCTTGAAATACGCCGCCAGGCAAACGCCCATCACGATGCACAAAAACCCCACGAACCAATTTCCTATACTCGACTGCGCGAAGGCGTGCACCGAACTGACCACTCCGCTACGCGTCAGCAGCGTCCCGAGAATGCACAGCATGAACGTGATGAATACCAACCACACGTTCCACACTTTCATCATGCCGCGCTTTTCCTGCATCATCACTGAGTGCAGAAACGCCGTTCCCGTCAGCCACGGCAGCAACGAAGCATTTTCCACCGGATCCCAGCCCCAGTAGCCGCCCCAGCCCAGCACTGCGTACGCCCAGTGCGCCCCGAGTAAAATTCCCATGGTCTGGAAGCACCACGCGATCATGGTCCATTTGCGCGTCAGGTGAATCCATTTCTCGCCGGGGTACCGCGCCAACAGCGCTGCAAGTGCAAACGCAAACGGAATCGTAAATCCGGTGTAGCCGGAATAAAGATTTGGCGGATGAATGACCATTTCCGGGTATTGCAGCACGGGATTCAATCCGTTACCGTCGGCTCGAGCGACCAGATCGAAGCCGCCCGCTGCGTTCGCCACTCCCAACGCTTTGAACGGGCTCGCCACAAAGTTGCTGATGGTCAGAAAAAATAATTGCACGCCGGCAAGAATCACGCCGACGTACGGCATCAACTCGCCATTTTTATTGCGATAGGTCAGCAGAACGGAAACAACATAAATCGCCAGCAGAAAGCTCCAAAACAACAGCGAGCCTTCCTGGCCGGACCACAACGCGGCCACTTTAAAAAACGCAGAGAGATCGCGGTTGCTGTGCGAAACCACGTACGCGACCGAGTAGTTGTCAGTGAAGAAAAGATAGACCAGGCTGAGCGTGGCAGTGAAAATCAATCCGCAAACTGCAATCCCCGCCTGGCGGGCGCTCTTGATCAGCAAAGGATGCCGCGTAATGATCGCCGCTATCCCGCCGACGAACGCGTACACCGCGCACACAAACGCAAGAAGCAGCGCGAACGAGCCAAATACATCCATGCAGTTCCCGCCTCTCCTCTAGAAATTCCCACGGTCAACAGCGCAGCGGCTGTTCAGAAGGCTACCCCTGAAATCGACGTCGCCATGCCTTGAGTCGTCCGAGTTTCACGGCTGTACTTACAAACTCTGAGCTAACTGGTCGGCGCGGTTTTGGGTCTTTCAGATGGCGTAGCGTTCGGACCGCCTGGCGCTGCTTCATATTTGGACGCGCACTTCGCTTGAACATGGTCAGCAACGAATCGCCCTTCGGCGGTGGGCTTGCCTTCAATCAGCGCCTGCGATTTGTCCACAAAGGTGTCCGGCAAAGGGTCGCTGCCCACGTAGCTCACAGAAAGCGCCTTCCCTTCGCCCTCCAGCACAAAATCCACCCGGCCGGTCATGCGGTGAATGCTGCCCTCTTCGACTGTCCCGCCAATCCGCATGTGTTGATTGCGTTCCGCGCCCTTTAGCCCATCAAGTTCCGCGAGCGTGTGATAGTAGGTCTTGCTTTCGCCGTAGCCGAGCCACGCCAGGCACGCCATCGAAACCACGATGACTCCTATGCCGATTCCAAATTTGGCTCGCTTTTGCATTCCTAGGTGCTCCCGGATCCGCGCATTTTCATCATCGTATCACAAGGCCTGCAGTGGCGCGGCCAGTTCTTTGGTCAACAGATCGTCGCCAAGTTCATTCCATTCGAAAGGCCTGCCGTCTCGCAAGATCAAAGCCGCGTCCAAATTCCCAGCCAGAAATTGCGGAACGAACTCCGCCAATTCGCGCCCGAGCAGGATTACCCGCTTTGCCTTGAACGATCGGCGAATTCGCGTCAGCGTTGCCGGAATTCGCCGTTCTAACGCTTCCCTACGCGCTCCCGCGGAACCCAGCGCGTCGCCACAATCCAATAGGTGCGCCAACAGGTATCCGCGACGTTGAAAGTCTGCCAGTGTCGCTTCCGGCGAGCGCCCTGTCTCTTCGATGCGCAAAGCCCGCAACAGGATTGCGCCTTCTCCTCGAAAGGCGTCTCGCGCCGAATATAAATAGTCCTCGGCGTTCGCCGGACTCGCCGCGCCCAAAAACAACGCCTGCACATGAATTGGCCGGTACCTCGTCATATTTTCCAGCCGCTTCAGCCGACCCGCGATGTGCGACGCATCCGCCACCAGCCCGCACCCGTCGCACAAAATTGTTTTTACCGATTCCTGCATCTTGAAATCGTAGTGCAGTCCCTCAGCGAACGCAATTTGCCTGCCCTCGCAGCCGCTCAGTTACACCAGCGACTTAACGATCGCGCAGGCCGGATTTGACGCTCTGCTCCGGGCCGCCCGCCTAATGCCACCCAGGACCCATACAGCTTTCCTGCTCTTACGGTCCGCGGGTTGGCCTGAGATAAAATCGCGAGGCCCATCATCCCTGGAAGGGAGCCGCGATTGATTAGCGTGATTCAGTGCCCGGGCTGCGACGGCCGGGCCATCCACCAAGAGTCATTCCTCGCCTACTGCTCGGACTGCCAACTGGTGTTCGACAATCCCCGCCCATCGCCGCGGGAAATCAGCGACTATTACAGTAAAAATGGAAAATATGACCACTGGCTTAGCAACCTCGCAGCCCGCGAGCGCTTGTGGCAGCGCCGCCTGCGGAAGCTTCTACCCATTTTTCGCCCGTCGCTGGAACCGAAATCTCTACAGAGGCTGCGCGCATTGCGCGCGAGCGATACGCACTGGATATGTCGGGATCTTGAATTTAGGCTCGTTCGACAATATAACTGCCTTTCACGTCCTGGAGCACCTGCACGAGCCGCTGGAATTTGTTCGAAAATGCAGGAGCTTGCTAAAGCCGCACGGCCGGCTGTTTTTCGCCGTTCCCAATGATTTGGGAACGCCTCGCGCCCGGCTAGGCAACTCCGTTCTGAGACCAATACAGTTAAATGGCGAGCCAGAGATCCATTTGTCGCACTTCACCCCGGACAGCCTCAGCAAACTGCTCAATCGCTGCGGGCTTCGCATACTCGACTTGTCGCTCGACCCTTATTGGGATTCGGGCGGCTGGAAAGAGCCGCTGCGCTTTGCCCTGATGAATCCGATTTATCGTTTGACGCGGGTAAACTTGTATCCCACGATTTGGATCGTTGCCACAGCTTGAAGCGGCTCCAACGAACTGGCTCGTAACAAACGCGATAAGGTATGCGGGCAGCGAGATATCTCGCTGCCGCAAAAGGTGCGAATTTGCTGCTGCTCCGCGCGGACCCGCTGAACGCGGTCATGGCTTTCGACGCGATTGAGACTGTTTTTCTGGATGGCAACCCTATTCCGCGAAGTTCCCTGTTGCCTGTGAATTGAACCCAATGATTGGAACTATGGCGGTTCCGAGCGCGGCTTGATCGTGGATTGGAACGGTTCTATGGCGTGACGGTTTCGTCCTGCGGCAGCTTCGAACGAAGGCACCACTTGAGCTCCTGGCTCAACTCGGTAACTTCCATGCCCGGCATCACAATGAATTTGCACGCGAGCATTTCACGCGAATCATCATCGTCCGGCAATTGGCAGGTTACCCGGCAATACTGACAATCCTGGTTCCAGCAGAAGCGGCCGTACGGGATGGTTTCCGGGCTGATGAATTGGAAGCAGCGGAGCAACGAATTGCGCTCCGGCACCTGAAACTTCTTGCCCAGCAGTGTGATCTCGACGAGTTTTTCGTAAGGACGGAAAGGTTCCGACATGACGCAGTCCAGTTTCCGCGGGTCGCAATAGTTGCTGCTGGGCGCAACGGCCAACTTCCAGGATTTCAGGGTTTGCACCTACAACCCTGAGCTGAGAAGGACTACCCGCATGTTCTTTTACTAAATTAGGCTATCGCGCGAGGCCGCCGAAACGCACAATTTCCTGCCCTGGCGTTGCCTATCTGCCACTGGGAAGTACTCGGACTTGGCATTAATTCATTGGATGTAAGAAACGGAATCGTTGTGACGAATGGCAAGCCGATAGGTTCAAATCCGCACGACACAAGTTACGCCGCAATCATGACTGGATGTCGAAAAATTGCCCCATCTGGCGGAATTTTTTGTAGCGCGCGTCCACCAGAGCCTTGATTGGCTCGCTGGTCAGCTCGATCAATTGCCGATCCAACACTTCGTCCAGAAATTGCGCGGCAGCCTCAAGGTCAGTGTGCGCCCCGCCTTCCGGCTCTTTCACGATTTCGTCAACGATGCCCAGCTCTTTCAGATCAGTCGCGGTAATCTTCATCGCTTCCGCAGCCGTTTCCGCTTTCGCGGAGTCGCGCCAGATGATGCTCGCGCAACCCTCCGGCGAAATTACTGAATAAAACCCATTCTCCAGAATATTTACGCGATCGCCAACGGCGATCGCCAGCGCGCCGCCCGACCCGCCTTCGCCGGTTACCGTAACAATCACCGGTACCGGCAGGCGCGCCATCTCCCGCAAGTTCCGCGCGATCGCTTCGCCCTGCCCGCGTTCTTCCGCATCAATTCCGGGATATGCGCCCGGCGTGTCCACAAAAGTCAGAATCGGCCGGCCAAATTTTGCTGCCAACTGCATGACTCGCAGCGCTTTGCGATAGCCTTCCGGTTTGGGCTGGCCGAAATTTCGTATCACGCGCTGCTTGGTGTCGCGTCCTTTTTGCTGGCCAATCACCGCCACCGCGCGACCCTTGAACTTCGCCAAGCCAGCAATCAGCGCTCGGTCATCGCCGAACGTGCGGTCGCCGTGCAGCTCCACAAAATCTGTAAAAAGCAGCGGAATATAGTCCGTCAGGTAGGGCCGCAAAGGATGCCGCGCAATCTGCGCCCTCTGCCAGGGACCGAGATGCGTGTAAAACTCGCGCCGCAATTCAGCAACTTGTTGGCGCAAACGTTCCAGCTCCGCATCGGCATCTTCGGTGCCGGCCAGCAGCTTCAGGTCGTCAACCTCTTTTTCCAGCTTCTCTAGTTCTCGCTGGCGCGCCTCTGCCACCGTCTCTGCGGATTTTTTCTTCTCTTTAACTGACATGCACTCCCCTAAGCCGCAGCCGCCTTCTCGCGGATTCCTCGTAATGCTTCCAGCAGCTCCGGTGACGCCTTCACGCGTTGTTGCGATGGCACCACCGCAATCGACCCATCCGCCGACTCCAATTCAAACACAACTTGGCTCGTTCCGGGTGCCGCAGTGAACAATTTCTCCAGGCGATCCAGTGTGTCCTCGGTCATCGAGGCCATTTCAATCCGCACACGAAACTCCTGCTGCGCCGCGGCCTTCTCCGCAATGTCCGCAATTTTTCGCGCTTCTTGCAGCGAAAGCCTGGTCCCCGCCTCTTCAATCTGCACTCGAACCTTCAGCAACAACGGTGTTCCGGGCTTAAGTGTCTGCTCGTGTTTCGAAAAACTCTCCGGAAATGCCAGCAACTCCTGCACCCCGGTCATATCCTGAATTGTAAAAATCGCCCAGCGCGCGCCTTTTTTCGAACGCATCGGCCTCGATCCCACGATCAACGCAGCCACTGCGATTTCTTTTCCGTTTCGCTGCCCTTCCACTTCTTCGAGGCGCACCACGCTCCATTCCGCCAGTCGCGAACCGTATTTCTCCAGCGGATGCCCGGAAACATAAAATCCCAACATCGCATATTCACTGGCCAATCGCTCTTCTTCGCTCCACAGCGGCGCATCGCGCAGCAAAAATGGCGCTGCAGCTTCCGTCGCGCCGCCTCCGCCACCGAATAATCCATGTTGCCCGGACTCTCGCAGACGCGAAGCCCGTTGCAGCGAAGCCAGAGCGTCGTCAATCGAAGCCGCCATGGCTTCTCGCGGCCCCAGTGAATCCACCGCGCCGGACTTGATCAAGCTTTCGAACACCCGTTTGTTCAAGAACCGCGGCTCGATGCGTTCACAAAAATCATACAAAGCCTTGAATTCTCCGCCGGAGAGCCGCGAATCGCGGATCGCTTTCGCCGTGTTCTCGCCAACGTTCTTGATCGCCGCAAGCCCGAAACGAATTGCTTCGCCTATCGGAGTGAAGTACAGGTCGCTCTCGTTTACGTCTGGCGGCAAGATCGCAATACCCATCCCGCGCGCTTCATTGATGTACTTCACTGCCTTCTCCGCATTCCCGGTTTCCGAGGTCAACAGCGCGGCAATGAATTCCACCGGATAGTGCGTCTTCATATACGCAGTCTGGTACGCGAGCAGCGCGTAGGCGCAGGAATGCGACTTGTTGAAACCGTACCCCGCGAACTCTTCCATTAGATTAAAAATGCGCTCGGCCTTTTTTTCTGGAATTTTGTTGTTTGCGCATCCATGCAGAAACTTCGCGCGCTGGGCCGCCATTTCTTCTTTTTTCTTCTTGCCCATGGCGCGCCGTAAAATGTCCGCTTCGCCCAGCGAAAAACTTGCCAGGCGATTGGCGATCTGCATCACCTGTTCCTGATACAGAATTACTCCATATGTCTCCTGCAAAATATCTTGCAGTTGAGGCAATTCGTAGCTGACCTT
Source organism: uncultured Acidobacteriota bacterium (assembly GCA_963732135.1). Taxonomy (GTDB): domain Bacteria; phylum Acidobacteriota; class Terriglobia; order Acidiferrales; family UBA7541; genus Acidiferrum. Next base: position 1,631,152 of record CAVSYC010000001.1, on the reverse strand, counting down.
CGTTTTTCCGTGCTTGCGATTGATGAAATCGTCCACCATGCCGCCCTGAATGGGCCCCGGACGATACAGCGCGTTCAGCGCCGTCAAATCCTCTATTCGCGTTGGCTGGTACCGCCGCAAAATGTCGCGCATGCCATGCGATTCGAACTGGAAAATCGCGGTAGTGTCCCCACGCGCGAAAAGTTTGTAAGTGTCCGCATCATCCAGCGCCACATTATCGATGTCGATTTGCACGCCGCGGTTCTGCTCCACCATCTTTACCGCGTCGTGCAACACGGTCAGCGTCGTCAGTCCCAAGAAGTCCATCTTCAGCAGGCCGATTCGCTCCAGCGCATTCATGTCAAACTGCGTGGTAATTTCGTCGCGATTCGTTTTGTAAACTGGAACCAGGTCCGTCAAGGGTTCCGGCGAAATCACCACTCCGGCCGCGTGCGTGGACGCGTGCCGCGACAATCCTTCCAGTCTCAACGCTACCGCCATTAAGTCCTTCAGCTTTTCGTCACTATTCACCGCCGACTTCAACTGCGGCGCATCTTCTAGCGCTTTATCGAGCGTGATCCCCAGCGTCGTAGGCACCATCTTGGCCAGGCGATCAACTTCGGCGTACGGAATTTCCATCGCGCGGCCCACATCTTTGATCGCCGCCTTCGCCGCCATCGTTCCAAACGTAATGATCTGCGCAACGTTCTCGCGTCCATACTTCTGCGTCACGTATTCGATCAACTCGCCGCGCCTCCGCATGCAGAAATCAATATCAATATCCGGCATGGAAATACGTTCAGGATTCAAAAACCGTTCGAACAGCAGGTTATATTGCAGCGGGTCCACGTCCGTAATTCGCATCGCGTAGCTGACTAGGCTGCCCGCCGCCGATCCTCTTCCCGGGCCAACCGGCACGTCCTGTGTCCGCGCGTAGTGAATAAAATCCCACACGATCAGAAAATATCCTTCGTAGCGCATTTTCTGGATCATCTGGATTTCGCTGGTCAAGCGCCTTTCGTACTCGACCAAAGGATTTGCCAGCGTGCCGGCCTTCGCCATGCGCTCCAGGTACGGTACGCGTGACGCAAATCCTTCCCGCACTACCTTTTCGAAATAACTCCCCGGTGTGTGTCCACTTGGAACCTTAAATTCCGGGAAAGGATTCTTGATCCGCTCGATCTTTACGTTGCAGCGCGCCGCGATGTCCACCGTGCGCCGTAACGCTTCCGGAATTTCGCCAAACACTTTCGCCATTTCCGCTGCGCTCTTGAAATAAAACTGGTCCGTGGCGAACTTCATGCGATTGGCGTCGCCCATGGTCTTGCCGGTCTGAATGCACAGCAGAACTTCCTGCGCGTGGGCGTCTTCGTGATGCAGGTAGTGGCAATCGTTCGTCGCCACCAGCGGAATTCCGCTTTCCTTCGACAGCCGCACCAGATGCGGATTGATGTTCTTCTCGATTTCCAGTCCCTGGTCCTGAATTTCCAGAAAGAAATTCTGTTTGCCGAAAATATCCCTCAGCCGGTACGCATTTTCCCGCGCTTGATCGTATTTCTCATTCACAACTGCTTCCGTCACCGGGCCTTTCAGGCAAGCAGACAGCGCGATCAGTCCACGACTGTGTTTTTGCAGGAGTTCGTAGTCGATTCTCGGCTTGTAGTAAAAGCCTTCCAGGAAACCCGAAGATACCAGTTTGATCAGGTTGTGATATCCCTCGAGGTTTTCGCAAAGCAACACCAGGTGATTGCTGCCGCGTGAGCCTGACTCCATTTCATCGCGATCGCCATTCGAACGATCGTTTCCGTTTGTCGTCTTTTCTCCGCGATCGTGCCGGCTGCCCTTGGCAACGTACACTTCGCAGCCGATGATCGGCTTCACATCGCGCTTGCTGGCTTCGTAGAAAAAATTGGCCGCTGCAAACAGATTTCCGTGGTCGGTGATCGCCACGGCGGGCATTTTCTGGCGGGATGCTTCATCCAGCAGTTCCCCGGTCTCGCAGGCTCCGTCAAGCAAACTGAAATCAGTATGAACGTGCAGGTGAACGAACTCTGGCTGCCCCATGAACCTTGATTCTAAATCGCCGCAGGAAAAATTGCGAAGCTCTTTAGCATGTTTTCAACAGGATTTTTTTCGTTGAGCGATTTGGTGTCGTTAAGAGATCGTCCCCGCTATTTCTTCCAACTGGCATTCGATCCGGCAGAGGTCTCCTGCTGATCTTCGGTCTTTTGCCAAGTGGAATCGGGGTCGTACTCCCTCATTCCCTTGGCGAGAACTTCGGTCTTCTTACCGAGATCTTTCTGATATACCACTCCATCCGCGCCAGCGATGAAGGTCATAACGCCGGACGACCGGTATTCCGCCGGATAGGCCACAAAAGCGAATCCCCGGGTCATTTTGCCGTTTACGATGTAACGATTTACACCGCCCTGGGCATTTTTCCCCTGGCGCGCAAGAATATGGAAAAAGTAGCCGCGGTAAGGAGTTGCGGGGCCGCCTTGGCCTTTGGCATAGCCCTCAGCAACGGCCGCGGCCACCAAAGGTCCGATAGGGCTCTGCGGCTCGTTCTCGGCAGCTTTCCAGTAGAGACCATTGCGCTGGCCTTCATCACTGAAGATTTTCTGGGCGTACTCATTGTGCTGGGCGGAATAGTATTCCTTTTGCGCCGCCACCAGCTCCCGGCAAATGTGAATCGCTGATATTTCATTCCGGCCAATTCGCCGGTACAAAATTTCTTTCTTGCCCGCGTCGGTATCGAAATACCACAAATTGCCTTTGTTCAGGAGCGGGATGGGCGCCGGCCAGTTGTGTGCACCGATATACACGACAGTGGTTCCGTCCGGCTCCCTCACGAAGCGATGCATCTCCTGATACCTTTTCGCGAAATTCACGTGGCTTTCGGCGTCCTCGACTTTGTCTCCCGACGAGACGATTTGCTTTCCTTCCGGCCCGAGGATCTCGATCATCGCTTTCTCGTCGTTCTTGAGCGCTGCCGCGACGAGTGCACTGGCTGCTTCTTCCGCCGATGAAAATGTTCTCTGGCCTGGTTGCTGCGCCAGGGAACGGCCGGGAACGCAGCCCGCCATGAAGATAGCGGCCGCGGCTATTTTGCAAAGTGTGGCCCACCGATATTTGCCGTACTGCAAGTTCGTAAGCCGCATTGGTCATTTCTCCCGCGCTAATTTTGCCGACTGTGAGGAACACAGCGAAGCTTCGATCAGTGCTGCCTGCCGCCACCGCCGCCCTGAGATCCTCCTCCGTTTCGCGCTCCGCCGCCCATGCTGGCACTGCCGCGTGAGGAATAGGTCCTTGTCTCTCCGCCATGGTCGTAACCGCTGAAGGCACCCGAACGGACGCCACTCTGACCGCGAGGTTCGGCGTAACCTCGAGCTGCGTTATTGTTTCCTTCAAAAGGCTTGGGCGTTTGGGCGAAACGGTTTTCAGCCCCTCCACGGCCGCCAATGTTCGCACTGGCAGGCCGGTTCCCTTCACGGGCACGATCTCCAACCCGTTCGCGGTTACTTCCACCGCGCACGTCTCCGCCTCGATAGTAGTTGCTACGGTTATAAAACGTGTTGCTCCGGGAGTAGTACCTTTGGTGGTCATGAATTACGGCTCGGTTATGCCAATCGGACCCCCAATGATGCCAGCCCCAGCCGTAACCTCCGAAGTAGCCGATCCCGAAGCCGACTCCGAATGAAAGATACGGGCCGCCATACCAGATTCCGGGATATGGATACCACCCCGGCCACGCCGAGATCGGACCCCCGTAAACCACCCAAGGATCATAAGCGGGGACATAGACGATATCCGGGCTAGCAGGCTCTATGACGATGTTCGAGTCTTGCGCCGTTACGCTTTGCTGTTCCGTAGTCTCAAGATTGCCCGCTTCCTGCGCACGCTGACGCATTACTTGTACGGCGTCCATCACATCCTGCTGCTGGTTGTAGTAGGCGTCGCCGAGAGACGACGTCCAGGAGAGGTTTTTGTCCATGTTCCCAAGGACGGACGGGAAAGCGCTTAGTGCCTTGACGCTCGGGTCCCAAGGTTGCTGGTCCACAGCTTGACCCAAAGCGTCGCCTTTCAAATCAGCGCGCGCTTGCACCCATCGGTCGGCCTCAACAACTTGCTCCGGAAACGTGGACGCGGCCAGGATCTGAGCTACCAGCGAATCGGGATACAGCGCAATCGGCGCTACCAGCTGCTGCAATTGCTCCGGGCTCTGCTGAATGTATTGCTGACCTTGTGCGGCCTGCTCCGGGCTTTGCGTGTCTTGATGGGCCGACAGGTTCTGAGGCCAAGTCGCGAACAACAGAGCCAACGACAGCAGGGAAACCAAAATCTGCCTGTCCACGCGAGGCCCCAGGCGCACTGCCGCGCGTTCGAAACTGTTCATGTTCTTGAACCTCGCCTTCACTTTCATCGCTTGTGCCTCGTCTAAGAGCTGATTTTACTTGGGGCAGGCAGATTGAAAACTAGCTCGCTAATAGTCTGCCCTCGCATTTATTTTTTTTTAGTCTTGGCTGTCGGTTTTGCTGCCGTCTTGTGCGTCGCTTCCGCCGCCTTACCTTTATGTTTGCCTTGCATCTTCATCAGCGCGTCATGCGCCTTCTCAGAACCTTTGCCGCCTTTCTTCTCTTTGCTCTTAGGCTCTTTCTGCTTCGGCGGCTCCTTGATTCCCGAAAGCTTCCGCAAATTTTTCTCTCGCTCTTCGGGTGTCTTCCCTCTTCCCGTCAATTGCAGCGCGAACATCTGCTCGATCACCGCATCAAACTTCGGTCCTTCCGGCATTCCAATCCGTTTTAATTCGTCACGAACCGTGGCAATTCCTGCCCGCAACGGCCGCCATTTATTCAAGTACGCCTTGATCTTCGAAAGCGCGCCAGAATTTCGCGATTCCGCCAGCAAGTAGCCAATCCGGTCCGCCGGCATCTTTTCCATAAACTTGAATGCGTCAATCGGCGCGTTCAGTTTCTTGCCCGACAATTCCTTGGCCGACGCTTCAGCCTCTTCGGCAAAACTCAAGATCGCCTCGGTCTCAGCGGCCCGGAATCCCAACTTCCCCAGCAGGTTCGATCGCTCGCGATCTTTCAGCCGTCCCAATATCGCCAGCAGCATCGGAGTCGCCAGCCGCGGCCGTAAACCCGCCATCATCAAGTCGTCCCGCACTTTGCTCAACTCGTTGACCGCTTCGTAGTCCGGTTTCTTCTTCGCCAGCAGCGGGTGCACCACCTCCATCAATTTGTGCTCTTCCCATGACTTCAGCGTGCCCGTTGGCTGCTCTTCCTTTGCCAGCGAGCGCAACTCCTCGCCGGCGTCTTCCGGCGTGATGCTGTGATGCAGATCGCGCTCCATCGCCAGTTCCAGCCATTCTTGCGTGCGTTGCTCCAGCTTGAATCCCATGCGCGCAGCAAAGCGCAGCACCCGCAGTAATCTCGCCGGCTGGTTGGTAAAGCTGTGAATCGTCAGTGCGCGAATCTCGCCTCGTTCGATGTCCGAAAGTCCGTTCGTTGGGTCCAGCAGCAGTCCGCGCGAAGCTGGGTTCAGCGAAATAGCGATCGCGTTCAGCGAAAAATCCCGCCGCCGCAAATCCTCCATAATCGTTGACCAACGAACGTCCGGCCGCGTTCCCGGGCGTACGTAATGGTCATCCCGCGCCGCGCCGATGCTTCCCTCGCATTCGCCTGCAAACAGTAAATCGATCTGCCGCAGCTTTTCGTCTTCATGCAGCACTTTCGCGCCGCCCTTTTCCAGTTCGCGCGCAATTTTCGTAGGATTGCCTTCCACCGTAAAATCCAGGTCGCGTAACGACGCCCCCGTGATGAGGTCGCGCACCGTGCCGCCCGTCAAATACACATTGAAGCCCAGCGCCGCGGAAAGTTCCTGCACCCGCATCATCGCCGCGCGCTGCTCGGGCAGCAGCCGGCTCTCCAGCAAAAACATATAATCAGGCATTGCTCTCCTCGACTTCAGGCCGGCTCTCTAACAATTCCCCCTGAGCCGCTCCTGTTTTTCTCACTTCTGGCCCCCGCGCTATGCGCGCGGATGATGCGCCTTATAAATCTGCTTTAGCCGTTCTTCCACCACATGGGTATAGATTTGCGTCGTGGAAATGTCGGAATGTCCCAGCATCAGTTGTACCGACCGCAAATCCGCCCCGCGTTCCAGCAGGTGCGTCGCGAAGCTGTGCCGCAACATATGCGGTGTCAGCGGCACACGCAATCCCGCTTTTCTCCCATACGACGAGAAAATCTTCCATACGCCCACCCGACTGATCCGCCCACCCCGCCGGTTCACAAACAAGTACGGTCCGGCGTTGCCCCGCGTCGTGCCAATTAGCGCCGTCCGCCCGTCGCGCAAGTATTTCTCAACAATCGCCAGCGCCTTACGACCCACTGGCACAATCCGTTCTTTGTCACCCTTGCCGATACACCGTACACACCCGACCTTGGTATCCATGTCCATCACCCGCAGGCTGGTCAGTTCGCTGACACGCAAACCCGTGGAATATAGCACTTCCAGCATGGCCCGGTCGCGCAACCCCAACGGCGCCGCCTGGTCAGGAAGTTCCAGCAGCTTTTCCACCTCGTCCAGCCGCAAATAACCCGGTAGCGACCTGCGGATCTTCGGCGATTCCAGATGTGCCGTAGGATCCTCGCTGATCAACTCCTGAACCTGCGCGTGCCGGAAGAAATTTCGCAGCGTTACCAGGTGCCGCGCCACAGTCTTGCTCTCCAGCTTCTGCCGGTACAGGCTGGCCAGGAAATCCACCAAGTCATCGCGTTTTACTGCGGCCAGAGCCAGTTTGCGTTTCTTGGCAAAATCTTCGAATTTAGCCAAGTCCCGCCTATAAGCACTAAGCGTGTTCGTCGCCAGGCCCTTTTCCACCTGCACGTGCGTTAAAAACGACGATATGGCCGCTGCGATTTCCATCACTCCACGTACGCTTCCCCGCCGCGCTGCCGCCGCGTCGCTATTCCATAAATTTCTTCAATTTCGCTGCATCGAAAAATCCACGCAAGCGCCAAATACAACACCGTCGCGCCGCTAATCAGTCCCAGGAACACAGCGACCTGCACGACCACTCTCGAATGAACGGTAAATTCCGTGTAGTGCCCGCCCAGCCAGCACGCGACCCCCATGATTCCGGAACACAAGAGAATCTTTGAAAACGATCGCAGAATCTCGCGCATTCCCATGATCCCGTAACGCATCCGAAAGATCAGCAGCAGCGCAAAAAAGTCAAAGTAACACGCCAGCGCCGTCGCCAGTGCAGGCCCGCCGTTCTGCACCCGCTTGAAGAAAAACTGTATGAAAATGATGTTCAGCACGACGTTAATCACCATCGAAATCGCAGCCACAATCACCGGCGTCCGGGTGTCCTTGGTCGAATAAAATGCCGGCACCACCAGCTTCACCGTCGCTAGACCTGGAAGCGCGATCGCGTAATACAGCAGCGCCCGCGCCGTCAGCTTCGTTGACTCCGCAATAAACGCTCCGTGCTGGAACAGCACCCGGATAATCGGCTCACGCAGAATCATCATGCCCAGCATCGCTGGTATCGTAATGAACGCCACCAGCCGCACCGAAAACGCCAGCGTCTTCTTCAAGCCGCTGAAATCGCTTGCGGCAGCCTGATGCGACATCATCGGCAAAATTGCCGTTGCCACCGCGATTGCATAACCGCCCAGCACCAGTTCCATCACTCGGTCGGAGTAATACAGCGCGGTCAAGCTGCCTTTCGGCATGATGCTGGCCGTCGCAAACCGCGTATCCACCAGCAGGTTGATCTGTGCCACGCCAATCCCAAACAACCGCGGAATCATCAGCCGCGCCACATTGCGGATCCCCGGATGCGTGAATGAAATTCCAAAATCGAACTTCATCCCCTTCTGCACCAGCAGCGGCACTTGAATCAGGAATTGCAGGACTCCGCCAACCAGCACTCCCACCGCTAATGACGTTGCCGGATTCTTGAAGTATTTCCATACCGCCGCAATGGAAAACAGGATCGACGCCAGATTCCAGAACACCGGCGTCGCCGCGGGCAACCCGAACACATGAAAACAATTCAAAATCCCCATCGCCAGCGCGGCCAGAGCCACGAAAAAGAGGTACGGAAAAATGATGCGGTTCAACTCCACAGCCAGGTCCAGTCCACCCGCGCTCTGCACGTCCGAAGTGAACAGATGAATCACGTATGGAGACAAAACCATTCCCAACACGGTGATCGCCGCGACCACTAGGGCCAGCGTCCAGAAAAGTTTGTTGGCAAAATCCCAAACTTCCTCCCGGCCCTTCTCCCGCATATACCCCGCGAAGACCGGAATAAACGACGCGGTCATCGCGCCTTCCGCTACCAGCCGGCGAAAAAGATTGGGGATGCGGAAAGCCAACTGGTACGCCACGGATACTTCGGTTGTTCCCAACAGGAGGGCGATGCGTTGGTCCCGGATATAACCGAAAATACGACTAACAATGGTGACAAGCGAGATAATCGAAGCCGATTTGAGGATTTGCTTCTTCTCAGTCAACGAGCTTCGCCCCCGGCCCTAAATCCATTAAAAACAATGACTTGACAGGAATTTCGCGGTTAACATAGCATATAATTTCGTTCTGCGCAAATTTAGGCACTCATAGGGGGTTAATCCCGTCCTTTGAAACTCCGCGCCCCAGCCAGCACCCACAAAAAGGTGATCGTCGAGCTCAACGATCGCAAATCCTTCCGCGGCTATCTCAATCCCTCGCGCCTCGGACAACTCGATCCCCTGGATCTGCTGACCCAGGACGGCGAGCACGAACAGCTTCCCCTCGATCGCATTCGGTCAATCTACTTTGTCCGCGATTTTAACGACGACTTCGAACCCGAGCGCCGCGCTTTCTTAAGCCGTCCAAAACTCGACGGCCTCTGGCTTCGCCTCCGCTTCCTTGACGGTCAATCCCTCGAAGGCGTAGTTCCGAACGATCTCCTCTCCCTCCTCGACAACGGCATACAAATCACTCCACCCGATCTAAACTCGAACACCGACCGCATCTTCGTACCCCGCTCCGCGCTCACCGAAGTCACCGTCCTCGGCGTAGTAGGCATCGCCCGCCGCAAACCCGCCGCCCCCTCCATCCCACAGCCCACCCTCTTCAACGAATAACCCGCTTCTCTTTCCGCCGCAGTTTCGTGCAGCGGCCGCTGCTATTAGCCTTTCGATTTTGTAGCAGCCGCCTTCCGAGGCGGGCATCTTCGCCCTGTGTAGCAGCGGGTTTATCCCGCTGCGGTTTTGTTCCTACTTCCCCGACGTCTCCTTCCACCGTTTAACTTCCATTTAGCTTCCCCATGCTAAGTTTCCGTAGTGTCAGACGCAAAACTCTCCATTCTGTTGCTGTTGTGCATTGCCATCGCCGCGTCCGTCGCTGCCCAATCCTCGTCGGTCGTCTCCGGCACGGTACAAGATCCGTCGGGCGCTGTAGTCCCCAACGCCAGAGTTCTGCTCCAACCCACGGCTGCAAATTCTTCACCATCTCACACCCAGTCCGATCCGAACGGCACCTTCCAATTCGAAAACGTGCTATCAGGCTCCTATCACCTAATCATTAGCGCTTCCGGATTCAAGGACGCCACCATCCCCCTGACCGTCGTCTCAAAACGCCCGACTCCTGTCCACATCACTCTGGCTCTCGCCTCGCAATCCGAATCCGTCACGGTAGGCGCCTCCGATACCTCACCGCAAATCAGCACCGAAACTTCAGAAAACCAAAGCGCCAACACCTTCGAACGCAACGCCCTCGATCGCGTCCCCGTCTTCGATCAGGACTACGTCACCACGCTCTCCCGCTTTCTCGACGACAACGCCACTTCCACCAACGGCGTCTCTCTCGTCGTCAACGGAATCGAAGCCAACGGCCCCGGCGTCACCCCGTCCGCCATTCAGGAAGTCCGCATCAACCAGAATCCTTACACCGTTTTCTTCGCCAATCCCGGCCGCGCTCGCCTGGAAATTACCACCAAGCCCGGCACTCCCGATTTCCATGGCACCGTAAATTTTCTCTATCGCAACGCCGTCTTTGACGCCGCCAATACCTTCGCCATCCAAAAGCCCGACGAGTCCCGCCAATATTACGAAGGCTCGCTCAGCGGTCCGCTCAACCGCGACAAAAAAACTACTTTCCTTTTGTCCCTCGATCGCGACATCGATTCCGTGCAAACCATCGTTGATGCGGCAAATCAGTTCGATCCCATCCACGAAAACGTTCCCGCTCCCATCCATCATTCTTTCGCCGAAGGCCGCGTCTTCCATACGCTCGCCAACGGCGACCTTTTTTGGATCGGCTATTCCTACGAAAATTCCTCCTACCAGAACCAAAACGTCGGCGGAAACGTTCTCCCCGAGGCCGGCTACAATTCCTCTGTTGTCGAAAACGAAGTCAACGTCAGCTACCGCCATACTTTTTCAACCAACTGGATCAGCCAACTCCGCTTCCTGGTCGGCGAGAACAATCAGCCTCGCACCAGCAATACCGAAGCTCCGCAAATCATCGTGTCCGGCGCCTTCACCGGAGGCGGCGCGCAAGCCGATTCCCGCCGCACCGAATACCATTTCGACGGCACCGACATCGTCACTTGGATTCACGGCAAGCAGCTCTTCAATTTCGGCATCGACGTTCCGGATATCAGCCGCCGTGGCGCCGACGATTTCACCAATCAGCTCGGCACTTACACATTCGCCAGCCTCGCCGCCTTTCAAGCCAACGTCCCTTCTACCGTCACCATCCAACAAGGCAACGGTCACTTGGTTTTCCTGGAAAAAACGCTCGCCGGATTTATCGAAGACTCCGTCCGTGTGAGCCCCAAATTTTCCGTGACCGTCGGTCTCCGCTATTACTGGCAAAATTATTTTCACGACGATCCCAACAATTTCGCTCCACGTTTCAGCGTCGCGTACGCTCCCTCATCCAGGAGCAAGACCGTCTTTCGCGGCGGCGCCGGCGTCTTCTATGACCGTACCGGCCCCCGGCCCATCGCCGACCTCCTGCATTTCAATGGGATAGATCTTCTGCGTTTTATCGTGACTGATCCCACATTCCCGGTAACGCCTGCGGAAATCGCCGCCACTCCCACCAGTATCGTCACCCTCGATCCGCGGCTGCACATTCCCTACCGCCTGCAGTACGGCTTCGCCATCGAGCGCCAGGTCACCGCCAAAAGCACCTTCAGCGCAGGCTATGTCGGCTCGCGCGGCATTTCTCTTTTTCGCTCCATCGACGCCAACGCGCCTCTCCTTCCGCCTTTCACCGACCGGCCTGACCCCTCCCTCGGCCAAAACCGCCAACTCCAATCCGACGGCTACCAGAAATCCAACGCTCTCGAACTCACCTTCCGCGGTCAGCCTTCCAAATATTTTTCCGGCCAAGTCCAGTACACTCTCAGCAAGACCTACAACAACACCCAGGGCATCACCTACTTCCCTGCAAACAGTTACGACCCCGCCGCGGATTGGGCACGCTCCGATAACGATCGCCGCCACAAATTCGATCTGCTCGGCTCATCGCACTTCACCAATCTCTTCACCCTCGGCGCCGCGCTCTCTCTGTATTCCGGCAAGCCCGTAAACGTCACCACGGGTGCGGACAACAACGGCGACGGCGTCGTAAACGACCGTCCCTTCGGCTTCGCGCGCAACACCCTCCACGGTCCCGGCCTCATCAATCTCGATCCCAACCTTTCGCACGATTTCACTTTCGTACCGAAATCCGACAAACAAAAAGACGTCCCCACCCTCACCGTCTCCATCAATTCTTTCAACATCCTGAATCACCCCAACTACGTCACCTTCGTCGGCATCGTCACATCCCCATTCTTCGCCCAACCCGTCGCCGCTAATGCTCCCCGCCGCACCCAACTCAACCTCGAATTCAAGTTCTAACTCTGTCTAGACTCTTTGTACCGGCGGCCTTCACAGCCTCCCGCCGCATCGACAATCTCACTGGCGACAGAAAATCGTGCCCGCAACCAATTACATTGTTCGCTGGAAAGAACTCTCGGAAAAATTCAGAACAGGAAAAACAAATTCGGGACAGGAAAGAAGTTCGGAAAAAGTCGCGGGCCGATCACCAGCACAGCAGCTGTCATTCCGGAACGAAGCTACCGAAGGTTTCCGGCCCTGTCGGAACGAATCTCTTCGATCTTCACACGTTGGAAGATGCTCCGACGCCGCTATAAATCCGTCGTACGCCGGCCGTACTTGACATGCCCAAGTTTGATATACCGCATCAAATCCGGCACCAGCGCCCCAGCCGTGACCACAATTAGTACCAGCAACACACTCTCGGCAATCGCCTTAGCGTCCATATGTCACCTCGCGAAACAATCTGCGGAGGGCTGGCAAACCCTGAAACCACTCAAAATACGCGAGAACCCCGCACTGACCGGCCAGCATCCTAACATCGACCAAAACCGAATATTGCCAACGATAGGCTTGGTTGGCGTAACTTCACCTCGTTCGTCGGAGATTTTGGTCTCGCGGCAAATCCCTGCCAATACCAGAAGAACCCGAAATCCGAGTGTTTTTCCTCCGATTTGACTTCCCAAAACCCACATAAATCATCCGAAAAACAATCCGAACTCACGGTGTTTCTGGCTCTCTGGCCGCAAAATTTGTGTTTTCTGGTCGCACTTAGTCCCATGACTATCCCTTCGTACAGTTTTCAAAATTGTTCGGCCGTACAGTAGATTTCTACCCCGCTCCACTCCATTCTTCTCTTTTGGTTTTTGAACACGAGCGCCTGCGACGCTTGTCGAAGGAAATTTTTTGTCCAGCCCGCCCCGATTTTTTGGTCCACCAACCGCTAGCGGTTTCATACGGCGCCTCCCCCTCTGTATGCTTCGGCCGAGACCCGATCATTCAAAGTCGCTAGCGGGCCTCGTTTGGAACCTGTCGCGCAAGCATGCGTCAGTCGGCACGACCGCACCTGCCCGCCTTTTCTCAGTCGCGAAAGGTCCTACACTTCGTATTTTCAAGGACTTACAAACACTTGGGTCGCGCAAAAAAGTTAACTCTCCTATTTTCAGTGGGTTCCGCACATTCGCGACAGAAACACCCGGGGTGGCATGCCATCTTCCCGCATCCTTCCCCGCCGCGCGCTTCCCTCGCTCTGTTTATTCTTTCCCGATGAAAGAGTACAGATTCGTTCCGCTAAATTCTTTATTTTCAATTCCAGCGTTTCACTTTTCTTCACTCTTTTTCACTCTAGCAGAAATAAGTCGCTTATTTGCAGATTCATACGAAAAGTGTCCGGGGATAGGGCCTTCCCACATTCCCATTCTGGAACGCCTCAGCTCACAGATTTCGGTGCCTTTCTCAACCTCATTACTTCGTTACGTCGTTACCTGCTTCGGCCTTGTTTGTGCGAGACTCGCTCATCACTCTTATGAGGAGTTCTCTCAATGAAACTCTCTGAAGTCGCAGAGAAACTTTCCTGCCGCCTCGAAGGCGATCCCGATGCCGAAGTCGCCGGCATCTCCGGCATGGACCACGCCTCTGCGGGGCAAATCACGTTTCTAGCCAACCGCCGGTACTTTCCCCTGCTTCACACCACTCGCGCCACTGCCATCTTTATTGAAGACGGCATCCGCATCGAACGCGATCCTGGCCTTCCGCCTCTCGCCGCTCTCCGCTCCAATAATCCTTATCTCGCTTTCGCGCACGCCATTGAACTTTTCTACCAGCCGCCCGCCTACGCTCCCGCCATACATCCCACCGCGGTTATTGCCAACTCGGCGAAGGTCGGCTCCGGCGCGCACATCGGCCCGTACTGTTTCGTGGATGAAAATGTCACCATCGGCGATCACGCCGTGTTGCACAGCTTCGTCACCGTCTATCGCGGCGCAAAAATCGGTGACCACTTTTTTGCGCATGCCCACGCGATCGTTCGTGAACACTGCCGTATCGGCAATCGCGTCATTCTGCAAAACGGTGTCGTCATCGGAGCCGATGGCCTCGGCTTCGCAAAAAAGAAGGACGGCTCCTGGTACAAGATGGCCCAGTCCGGCCCTGCCGTCCTCGAGGATGACGTGGAAATTCAGGCCAACTCCTGTGTTGACCGCGCCACCGTAGGCGAAACCCGCATCGGCCACGGCGCAAAAATCGACGATCTGGTTTTAATCGGTCATGCTTCTCAAGTCGGAGTCAACGCCATGCTCTGCGGCCAGGTTGGCCTCGCAGGCTCAACAAAAATTGGTGACGGCTGCATTCTCGCCGGGCAAGTCGGCACTGCGGGCCACCTCACCATCGGAAAGGGAGCCGTCATCACCGCACAAAGCGGCGTTCCCAACGACGTTCCGCCCGCCGGCCTCTACTCCGGCTATCCCGCGGTAGAAAATCGCCAATGGCTCAAAACCCACGCCGCACTGAATCGCCTGCCCGATTTGCAACGCAAAGTCCGCGAACTGGAGGAAGAAATAGCAAAACTAAAACCCCGTTGACGCGTCGGTCGGGGTCAAATCTGACTTTCTTTTGTAGAGGCGCACCTTCAGGTGCGCGGTTTTTCTTGACTCACACCGCGCCAGGAAAACCGGTCGGCCGCTGCTCCGAAGGCAACCCGGCCGCCAACGCATCATGCACCATCGTGTTGAGCTTCTCCCGCTCCTCGAACGTGTACTGCGAAGCGTCAATCGGCGCAAGAAATTCCACCAGGATTTCTCCCGGATGAATTTCCAGCGAGCGTTTGCGCATAATGCGATGCGCGCCCGAGCACGCGATGGGCACAATCGGCACGCCGGCCTTGATGGCCATCACCACCGCGCCTTTTTTGAATTCCTGCAGGCGGCCGTCGGGACTGCGCGTCCCCTCCGGATAAATCAGGAACGATTGCCCGGCGCGCATCGCCTCGATGGCTTTTTCCAGGCTGGCAATCGCCGAATCCTGCTTCGAGCGATCGACGGGAATAAAATGCGCGAGGTGAAATGCTTGCCCAACGATGGGATACGCGAACAGCGATTTCTTCAGCAGGATCGCAATTCGCCGAGGAATCGCGCCGACCACCGCCGGAGCATCCGCCGCGCTGGTATGGTTTGCGACGAACAAGCAAGTGCCCGATGGAATTCGCTCTGTGCCGGCGGTCCGCACTCGCACTCCGACCGCGCGCACAAAAAACATCACGCCGCGGACTCCGGCCCAGTACAACGCGTCAGGATTCTTTGAAATAACGGTGTAAAGGAGCAGCGGAATACCGGCAACGATAATGTACAGCGATAAAAAGACGCCGATGAAAAGTATTCGCAGCATGAATAAAGTTGACGCTAACTCTCTCGAACGCTGGCGTGCGCCAAGACGAAGGCCGCGATTGTGCTCAGTGAGCGGCGGCGCCCGCGGTTTTTGCCGCGTCGGTCGAGCCGTGCAGCAACCCTTCGCGAATCGCGCGCGCTTTTGCCGAAGCTTGCGGATCTTCCGCAATCGCAAAAATGGATTCTGATTTTCCGCCGAGCGCGAATGTAAGATCGAGTGGTTTTTCGTTTCGCAGCACGCGCAATTTCAACAGGTCGCCGGGGTTTTTATTGCGTAGCCAACGTTCTGCGCGCCGCGGAACATTTTCGGCGTCGAAATTCACAACCTCATCTCCGACCAGTAATCCCGCGCGTTCTGCGGGCGATCCCGGAACGACTAGGCGAACGATTGATTTTCCACTGGCATCACGTTCCGTCGAAAAGCCAAGTTCGGCGCGAATGATTTTCTGTTGCTGTAGCAGCAAACCTGCCTTCGCTAGCACCGATTGGTACGGCAGCGGTTCGGCGTTCGCAATATATTTCTGGAAGAAATCCTCGAACGAGCCGCCCGCGACTTCTTCGGCGGTCAAACGCACATCCAGACTGTCGCGATATGTTTTTCCTTTTTCCGCGAAGTCCTTATTCATCTTTCGCATTACGTCGTCGAGTGAACGCTCATTGTTGGTGCGGTCGCGAATCAGAATGTCGAGGAGGTCGCCAAGAACCTGGCCCTTAGTGTAGTAAGACACGCTGAAATCCGGCCCGTTGTAATAGTCGTATTTGTCGAGCCATGTATCGAGGCTCGATTGCTCGGCGCTCTGCCATTTGTTTGCGGGGCGGGATTCCAGTTCGTTGATTTGCTGGGCTAGGTCAGCGTAAAAATCCTGCTTCGACCAAATGCCGGAACGCACTTGCGCGTATCGGCCATAGGTGCTGGTGACGCCTTCAGCAAACCACAACGCGCGCGTGTGTTGTTCGCGCGTGTAGTCGATCGGTTCGAGCGAAGCCGGCCGTATGCGTTTCACGTTCCAGAGGTGGAAAAATTCATGCGCCGAAACGCCAGCAAGTTGCGCCTCGGAACCGATGTTGATCGCGGTGGAGTTGGCATGCTCCATGCCGCCGCCCGCTCCTTGCGCCGCTTTGCCAACATGAAAAATGAAGAGGTAATGGTCGAACGGAGCGCCACCCATCAACTCGATTTCATATTTGCAGATTTTGCGCAGCGTGTCCTCGACGTCCGACTGTTTCCAGTTGTCACCGTGAATGATTGCGTCAATAGATGCGATCCCAGGTCCTTCATCTCCGCTAATGTGGACCCACTTAAATGCGCCGACTTCGATCGGGCTATCCGCAAATGCATCATAGTTTGCGGCCGAGACGTGGTGAAAAACGCCGTTCGCGCTGGTTTGAAATGTTCCGTGAGACATCGGAGTCTCGAAACGCCAGTTCATCGGGAGATTCGTCAACTGTGCTTTAATATCCTCTTCACGACGGTTCGGCACATACATAAAAACCATAGCAGGGTTGATGAATGCGTGCTCCTCGTTGAGCTGCGATGCAAACGGACCCGGGCTGTCCCAGTAAATGGCGTAGCGAATGGTGACATTCCCGTCACCGCGTACGTGCCAAGTTTGCTTGTCGAGTTTTTCGATGGGCAACGATCGAGTGCCGGAAAAAGCTGCGACGCGTTCGATACGGCTGCCGAAATCGCGAATTTCATAGAGCGCGTTCCACGCGGGCATCTGCACGGTCAACTCGCCGTGGACGTCTGGCACAGTCATGGTGATGTGAAAGAGGTGCTCGGAGGGCTTGGCGAGTGAAACTTCGTACTGAATAGTGGCCGCGGCGGACTGGATGAAGATCGCAGAAAGGAAAACCAAAAAGCAGAATGCAGCGCGACGAGTCAATAGGAAGCAGATCCCTCGCTCCGCTCGGGATGACAAAATCGGGTGTTTGACGCGAAGTAACCAGAAGCGAAAATGGGAATGTTTCACCTAGAGTTGGCCTCCGCGGGCGCGGATTGCAGCGCGGCTAATTTTTTCAGAAGTTTTTCGCAAAGTCCATCGAAGCTGCCGTTGGACATGATGAGGAGAAGATCGTTAGATTTGGCGTTGGCTGCGAGAAAATCGGCCATGGCTTCGCCGCCGGAGACTACATTGGCTTCTTTGCCGAGAGTACGAACGCTCGCCGCCACCGTTTCTGGGTCGAGGCGGTTTTCGTTGCCAAGTTGCTGCGCGCGGAACACGCCACCCAGCGCGACGCGATCAGCCAGAGCAAGCGCTTGTGGCAAAGTTTCCTGGAAAACTTTGCGCCGCATGGAATTGGAGCGCGGTTCGAGAATCGCCCACAGACGGCGATTCGGCCAGCGTCCGCGAGCGGCTTCGATGGTGGCGCGCACGGCGGTGGGATGATGCGCAAAATCGTCAACGACAAGAATTCCCTGGTGCTCGCCTTTAACGTCGAGGCGGCGGCGAACGGAGCGGAAAGACGCCAGCGATCCTTGTAATGACTCGACGGTAATGCCTCTTCCCTGCGCAACGATGATCGCTGCGAGGGCATTCAGAACATTGTGGCGTCCGGAAGCGGTAAGCGAGAATTCGCCGAAGAGTTTTCCTTGGTGCGTGACGCGAAACTTCATCGCATCGCCAGAAAATTCCGGTTCGCTGGCAATCCAGTCGTTTTCAGGCGAAAAGCCGTAGGTGATTACGGGGCAAAGTGCCTTGGCGGCGGCTTCGCGCAGCGCTGGACCAGATTTTTCCGTGTCTCCCCAGATCACAACGCGGCCATTGCGCGGCACGAGATTGACCAGGCGTTTGAATGCAAGTCCGTACGTGTCGAAGTCGGGATAGATGTCTGCGTGATCGTATTCGAGCGACGTGACGATGAGATCGTCGGGATGATAGTGAAAGAATTTTGGCCCGCGATCCCAGAAAGCGGTTTCGTACTCGTCGCCTTCGAGAATCATTTCGATTCCCTGCCCGAGACCGTAACTCTTGCCAAAGTTTTCCGCGACACCGCCGACGAGAAAAGTCGGTTGCTTGCCAGCGGAATGGAAAATCCAGGCCAGCATCGCCGTGGTAGTGGTTTTGCCGTGCGTACCGCTGACAACAATAGAATGTTTGCCGGGAAGAAAAACTTCTTCGAGCATTTCGGGCATGGAGCGATACGGAATTTTACGTTCGAGAGTTTCTTCGAGCTCGGGATTTCCGCGCGCGATGATGTTGCCTACGATGACGAGATTTGGCGCCGGAGTGAGATGCGCTGCTTCGAAGGATGGAAAATACGCAATCCCCAAACTGTCCAGCAGCGTGGATGCAGGAGGATAAACTCCAGAGTCGGAACCCGTAACTTTGAAACCGGATTCGCGCAACATTCCGGCGAGTGGCGCCATGGCCGAGCCACCGATGCCAATAATGTGAATGTGTTTTGCCTGAGTTAGTTGTGCCTGAGTCATTCAATGACCGCCGGTTCGAGGATTTCAAGCGTACCGCTGCCTTCCGCATTCAGCCGGGCGCGTACGCCAAGCGGAATCGTAAGTATGGGGCGCGCGGTATGGCCGATGGGCGCACCGTAAACAATCGGAATTCCGAGCGGCGATAAAATCCGCGCGCACACATCGCGGACCGATGGGCTGCCTGCCACGGGCGGTTCGCAATCAGGAAAATCGCCGAGTATGAGGCCGCGAATTTTGGATAATTTACCTGCATGCTTCAGGTGCATGAGGACGCGGTCGATTTGATAAGGCTTCATCGCGCGGTCTTCCAGGATCAGGATTGCGCCGTCAGTATCGAGTTCCCACGGCGTGCCAATGGTTGCTTCGAGCAGAGTCATCGCGCCGCCCAGCACAATTCCTTCTGCTGAACCTGCTTGCAAGAGTTCGCCCTGCAGCGGAATCGCCCAAGTGCCAAAGGTTTTCGTGAGGGCGTTTCGAAACGACGCTTCGTCGTAACCGCCGGGCGCGCCAGCGCCGTGATCGAGACCAGCGGCGAGCATGGGACCATAAAAGCCTGCCCAGCGATGTTTCTGCCACAGATAAATTTGCAGCGTCGTGAGATCACTGAAACCGATGAGAGGCTTCAAAGGCAAAGATTTTGGCAGGCCTTGTTCGAGAAGATAGACCGAGCCAAATCCACCGCGCGTAGCGATGACTGCGTCACTCGCAGGATCGGCTAGCGCGTTAAGAAATTCGCTGTGACGCGCATTGGCGGAGCTTGCAAAATATTCTTCGGGCGGGAGACTTTCCGGGATTGTGAAGGAAAATCCAAGACGTTCCAGCTCTTTCTGTCCGGCCGCGACGCGCTCGCTTTTCCCCGGAGATGCCGGAGCGATGACTGCGAAACGCGAACCTTGACGCAGCGCTTTGGGTTTTTGCACGGCGGCAGCGGCGATCATTCGACCTGCCTTTCGACAGGCAGCATCTCGACGGAAATGCCCGGCCGAGTCATGGCTGCCAACACCTGCTCCTGCTGGTGCTGAGTGACATCGGCGTCAAACTGGATAAGGTGCTTGGCTCCGGTAATGTTGACCTGGAAATTATCTAGCTTAATGTTTTGATCTTTAAAAATGCGATGAACTTCGGGAACCATGTCGATGGCGCTATCGGTCGTTACCCGGAAGAGCATGTAGCGGCACTTCAGTTTCAGAATGTTTTCGAGATAAATGAGTCCCGTCAGAGCAAAGAGCACGATGGCTGTGGAAGTGGCAGAGACGCGATACAGTCCGCCGCCAGCGCCCATGCCGATGGCAGCCTCGGCGAAAATTGCCGAGGCCGTGGTCAAACCGACGACGCTACCGCGTTCGCGAAGAATGACTCCTGCGCCGAGGAATCCGATGCCTTGCACGATGTTGGAGGCGATTCGCGTGGTGCTGGCGTCGCCGGTGGCTTTGGCGATTTCCGAAGACAGAATTGTGAAGAGCGCTGCGCCTACGCAAACGCATACGCTGGTACGCATGCCTGCGGGGCGTTTGCGGACGCCGCGTTCGATGCCGATGATGGAGCCAAGAAGAGCGGCCCAGAGAAGGCGGTAGGTGATGGTGCTGAGAGGCAGCATGTTTTTTGCGCCGGGGTAGAGAGCGCCGGGCTGAAATGGATTTTACACGGAAAAGAGTATTGGCATGCGGAAGCAGAGAATAGGAGCGTGCGAAAAGAGCATGGGTTGTTGTAAAGGTGGATTGGATCAGACCAAGGTGCCGCTAGAACGGAAGAAGAAGAGAGATTCCTCGCTGCGCTCGGAATGACGAATAATCAGAGCGCGGAGAAGGCGGTCAGAGCTTGAATTGGGTTAGTTTCAGGAAGTGGCGGGCGCGTTTTTCGATTTCGTTGCGTTTTAGTTTGCGGAGGCGTTCGGGGCCGAATTCTTCCACGGCGAAGCTGCCCAGGACGGAGCCGTACACCATGGCGCGGCGGAGGGCGGCATCGTTCGAAGCGCCGCAGCCTGCGAGGTAGCCCATGAAACCGCCGGCGAAAGAATCGCCTGCGCCAGTCGGATCGTGGGGTTCTTCCAGTGGGAAAGCGGGAACGCAGAAGACGCCGCGTTTATCAACCATCATGGCGCCGTATTCGCCGCGCTTGACGATGAGCGTGGATGGTCCGAGCTTAAAAATGTGGCGCGCGGCGAGCAGAAGATTGTGTTCACTGGAGAGCTGGCGCGTTTCGGAATCGTTAATCATCAAGATGTCCACGTGTTTCAGGGTTTCGTGGAGTTCGGCGGGAGTGCGCTCGATCCAATAGTTCATGGTGTCGAGTGCCACGAGTTTTGGCGAGCCTTTGACCTGCTTGAGCACGTCGCGTTGCAGATCAGGAGCGATGTTGGCCAGGAAAACGTGTTTGGAATTGCGAAATTTCTCTGGGAGCTTGGGTTTGAATTCGGCGAAGACGTTTAATTCGGTGATCAGCGTTTCACGCTCGTTCAAGTGCTGCGAATATTTTCCGGACCAGAAGAAACATTTACCATTGGCGCGTTCCATGCCGGCGGAGTCAATTTTGCGGTTCTTGAAAATCAGGGCATCCGTGGCGGAGAAATCGTCGCCCACGATTCCGACGAGATTTACGTGGGTGAAGAAACTGGCGGCCACGGCGAAGTATGTGGCTGCGCCGCCGATGATGCGATCGACCTTTCCGTAGGGGCTTTCGATGGCGTCAAATGCTACGGAACCTACGACGAGTAGTGACATTCGTTATCCTTTTCGAAGAGCCGGGCTAAAACCCGGCACTACATTAAGAGACACTGGCGAGCGAAAGGGAAGCGGCGTCGAGCCGCCGCATTCCAAAGGCGGTGTCACGAGATGTATTTTCCGATGATGGCGTTGAGGTGTTTTTTTGTGGCGGCGGGGACTAGTTTGGTGTCGGTGATTAGCGCGTGGGCCAGCGCAGAATCGCATTTGCATCCGTGTGCAACTGGGAGGGCTTTGACGGCTTCGCGAACTACTTGTTGGGCGTTTTCGGCGTTTTGATTCAGGGTGGCGATGATTTGCGCACCGGTGACGGATTCGTGATCGGGATGCCAGCAATCGTAATCGGTGATCATAGCGATAGTGCCGTAGCAGATTTCGGCTTCGCGGGCGAGCTTGGCTTCGGTGACGTTGGTCATGCCGACGACGTCGAAATTCATGGAGCGGTGCATGTGGGCTTCGGCGAGGGTGGAGAATTGCGGGCCTTCCATGCAAACGTAGGTGCCGTTGCGATGGACTTTGACGCCGCAGTGGACGCACGCGTCGGCAAGAATGCGGGAAACTTGCGGGCAGGTTGGCTTGTCAAAAGTGACGTGAGCGACGAGGCCGGCGCCGAAAAATGTGGAGACGCGGTTTTTGGTGCGATCAACGAACTGGTCAGCGACGAGAAATTCACCGGGAGCGAGTTCTTCTTTTAGAGAGCCTACGGCGCTCACGGAAAGAATGCGATCGACGCCGAGGAGTTTCAGCGCGTAAATGTTGGCGCGGAAATTGATTTCGCTGGGAAGCATGCGGTGGCCGCGCCCGTGACGCGCGAGAAAAGCGACGCGTTTGCCTTCGAGAGTTCCCGTGACGATCGATTCGGATGGATCTCCGAATGGCGTTTTGACACGGATTTCTTTGGCGCCGGTAAGGCCTTTCATCGCATAGAGGCCGCTGCCGCCGATGATGCCGATGGTGGCCTTAGGAGTTTTGACCGCAGTCTTTACCTTCGCTGTGTTCAAAGCAGAGTTCCCTTTCGGTTTGCGTCTTATTGATTGAGACTTACGGGTTCGAATGCAATTTTGTTTTCCCGTTCGTGCAGTGTGGCTGCGGGAATGTCCGGGTCGTGGCCGAAGACGACAGTCCAGTTTTCCTGGACGATGGTCTGCAACCATTTTCGCTTGGTTTCGAGCGTCTGCAAAGGGTAAAGGTCGTAGGCCATGATCCAAGGGAGAGATAGATGGTGATGGGTGGGAAAAAGATCTGCGACGAAAAAAATGGTCTTGCCGCCGCCAGTGAGTTTTATGGCTTGAATGTCGGCGTTGTGGCCCGGAATGCCGATGGCGGAGATGCCGGGGATAATTTCGGTGTCGCCAGCAAGCGCGTGCCACTGGCCGGATTGTTGGATGGGAAGGAAATTTTCCTCGAAGTAGCTGGCGCGGTCGCGTTCGCTGGGACTGGCGGCGTGAGCGATTTCCGCGGCCTGGACTATATATTTGGCGTTTGGAAAAGTGGGAACAGCTTTGTCGTTAACGAGTTTGGTGTTGCCGCCGGCGTGGTCGAAGTGGAGATGGGTGTTGATGACGATGTCGATTTGATCGGGGCGGACACTGTGCGCCGCCAGGTTGGCGATGAGAGGGTCGCCTTCCTGAACCCCATAGATGTCGCGCAGTTTGGGAGCCCATTTCGTGCCGTTGCCGGTTTCGATGAGAATGTTTTTGTTTTGCGTTCGAACGAGCAGGCTGTTGGCGGCCAGCCGAATGCGGTTGCGATTATCGGGTGGAGATTTTTTCTCCCAGAGCGGTTTGGGCACGACGCCGAACATGGCGCCGCCGTCGAGATTAAAACCGCCGCCGTGAATGTATTGAACTTCAATGTCGCCGAGGTGCATTGGTGTGGGTTCCTAGGTTTGCAGGCCGCTTTTGGCGAGGATTTCGTTGACGGCGGCGAAGGGATCTTTGCGGCGCTCGGCTACGTCCGCGGCGAGTTGATTGAGAGCAGCTTCTCCACCGGCGGCGTTCAGGACGCGCTCGACTAAGCGGGACTCGAGAAGTTCCAAGAGATGATTGCGCCAGTGTTCGGTATGTTTTTTGGCGCGTTCCCCACTGGATTCGAAATGGACGCGGAATTTGGCGATGGTGGCCGCGAGATTGTCGATGCCTTTGTTTTCGGTAGCGACGGTTCGAATGACCGGCGGGTGCCAGCCGTCTCTGGGCATCACCAGTGAAAGCATGGCGTGAATTTGTTCTTCGAGGCGGTCGGCGCCTTCGCGATCGGATTTGTTGAGGACGAAGATGTCGGCGATTTCCATCAGGCCGGCTTTCATATTTTGAATGTCGTCGCCGAGGCCGGGCACGAGAACGACGACTACGCAATCGGCGAGGCGAACGATGTCGATTTCGTCCTGGCCGACGCCAACGGTTTCGATGAGAATTTGATGTTTGCCCGCGGCATCGAGGAGAAGCGCAACTTCGGCGGTGGCGCGAGCGAGGCCGCCGAGAAATCCGCGCGTGGCCATGGAGCGGATGAAGATGCCGGCGTCGCCGGCGTGGCTTTGCATACGGATGCGGTCGCCGAGAATTGCTCCGCCGGTGTAGGGACTGGTGGGGTCCACGGCGATGACGCCGACGCCTTCGTTTTGTTTGCGATGCTGGGCGGCGAGACGATCGACCAGCGTGCTTTTTCCCGTGCCAGGGGCGCCGGTGATGCCGGTGAGATAGGCTGCGCCGGTTTGCGGGAAAAGAATCTTGAGGAGCGGCTCGGCTTGCGGGGCATGATTTTCGATTGCGGTGATGGCGCGGGAGATGGCGCGGATTTCGCCTGCGCGGATTTGTTCAGCCCAGGTTTCGACGACCGGCGCGGTGGACGGAGGCATCGGCCTATTATTTCTTGCCGAGCAACTGCCGCGCAATGACCAACTTTTGAATTTCGCTGGTGCCTTCGCCGATGGTGCAGAGCTTTACGTCGCGATAAAACTTTTCCGCGGGATAATCCTTTATGAAGCCGTATCCGCCGTGAATTTGTACACACTCGTTGGCGACGCGAACGGCGACTTCGCTGGCAAAAAGTTTGGCCATGCTGGATTCGCGGGTGAAGCGGACGTTGTTCTTGTCAGCGAGCCAGGCGGCTTGATAGACGAGGAGGCGGGCGGCTTCGACCTCAGTGGCCATGTCGGCGAGTTTAAACTGGATGGCTTGAAAATCGCTGATGGGCTGGCCGAATTGTTTGCGCTGCTTGGCGTATTTTATGGCGGCGTCAAGCGCGCCCTGCGCCATGCCTAGCGCTAGAGCTGCGATCGAGATGCGGCCGCCATCGAGAATTTTCAGGCTGCCGGTGAAACCTTCGCCTTCTTCGCCGAGGAGGTTTTCCCGGGGGACACGGCAATCGGAAAAGATGACTTCGGAGGTGTCGCTGGCGCGCAGACCGAGTTTGTTTTCCTTTTTGCCGGGCTTGAAGCCAGGAGTCCCCTTTTCGACGATGAAGGCGCTGATGCCGTGCGAGGCTTTGGATTTGTCAGTGACCGCCATGGCGACGCAGACGTCGGCGTAGTGGCCGTTGGTGGTGAAAGTTTTTGCGCCGCTGATGATCCAGTGATTGCCGTCGCGTTTGGCGGCGGTGCGCGTGCCGCCAGCGTCAGAGCCGGCTTCGGGTTCGGTGAGCGACCAGGCGCCGATTTTTTTGCCTTGCGCGAGGGGCGATAAGTATTTTTTCTTCTGCGCTTCGCTGCCGAATTTGAAGATGTGATTGGAGCAGAGCGAATTGTGCGCGGCTACGATGATGCCGACGGATCCATCCACCCGAGAAAGTTCTTCGATGGCGATTACATATTCGATGTAGCCGAGGCCAGCGCCGCCATATTCTTCAGGAAAGATGATGCCGAGCAAGCCCATTTCGGCGAGCTTAGGCATGATTTCGATGGGAAAGTGGGAGACTTCGTCCCACTCCATGACGTGCGGAAGGATTTCGCCTTCGGCGAATTCGCGAATGCTGCGGCGGAGTTGATTTTGTTCGTCGGTGAAGTGGAAGTCCACGAGGCCTCTTGGTCAGCCGACTGGAGCAAAGAAACGGATATGGCTGAGCAAAGATAATTTTATACCAAGTGAGAGGAGTCTCGCCGGGCGGCGCTTACGAAGGTTCCCGGCCAAAGTGGACGCATCGCGAAAAGCGGCAGCTGGGCTGCCGCACTCCAAAAGCTACGCGGCGGTGGTGGTGGATTTGGTGACGATTGCACGGAGAACTTGGAGGGCGCGTTCGCAGCCCTGTGTGTCTACGTCGCAATGGGTGACGAAGCGGACGGAATAAGGTGCGGTATCGAGGGCCCAGATGCCGTGCGGCTTTAGCGCGTCGCATAATTGGACGGCGTCCATCCCGGTTTGTCTGCAATCGAAGATGACGATGTTGGTTTTGACGGCGTTGGGATCGATTTGGAGACACGGGATTTTCGCGATGCCTTCGGCAAGGAGCTGTGCGTTTTGATGATCGATTCTCAGGCGCTTGGGAGATTCTTCGAGCGCAATCAACCCAGCGGCGGCAAGAACGCCGGCCTGACGCATACCGCCGCCAAACATTTTGCGGTAGATGCGGGATTTTTCGATGAAGGCGTTCGAACCGACAACCATGGAGCCAACCGGGGCGCCGAGGCCTTTCGAAAGGCAGAACATGACGGAGTCGACGTCACGTGCGATTTCGGAGACTGCGACGCCAAGAGCGACGGCGGCGTTGAAGACGCGCGCTCCATCCAGATGAACTTTTAGGTTGGAGGCATGGGCGCGATTGCAGATATCGCTGATCTGTGCCGCGGTGTACAACGTACCGCCCGCCATATTATGAGTGTTTTCGAGGCAGACCAGCGCGGTCTGCGAGTCGTAATAAATTTTCGGACGAATGACGGCTTCGATTTGCGACCAGGTGAGGATTCCGTCTTCGCCGCGAGCTACGCGCGGCATGCAGCCGGCGATCGCGGACATGGAAGCCAGTTCGTAAAGATTGACGTGGCTACGTTCTTCGCAAATGACTTCGTCGCCGTGATGGGTCCACACTTTTATCGCGATGAGGTTGCCCATGCAGCCGCTGGGTACGAAGAGGGCGGCCTCTTTGCCGAAGATTCCGGCGGCGCGAGCTTCGAGGGCATTCACGGTGGGGTCTTCGAGATAGACGTCGTCGCCGACTTCGGCTTGGGCCATCGCGCGGCGCATTGCAGGAGTTGGGCGGGTGACGGTGTCGCTACGCAGATCAACTACGCTGGCTACGTTGTGGAGCGAGTGTAATTCCCTTTCCGGATCGGTCATAGATGGTGCTTGCATATTCTTCTCCGCAGTCGCAATGATTCAATCTTTTATCGCATTAATTCAACGAAAACCTCGTTCGAGATGCTCAGATGTTTGGCCGCAAGCCGGACAACGCTTCCCTCGCGTTCCACCAGACCTGAAGACTCGAGCGACTGAAAACGATCTGAAATTGATGCGTTATAGGTTCTTTGCAAGTGCTGAAGATCGATTCCAGCAAGTTGGCGAAGGCCGAGGAAAAGTTCTTCTTCGAGGGCCTGCGATGGGGAAATTGTTTCTGCTTGCTCGACGGGAGTTTTGCCTGACGCTATTGATTGCACGTAGGCAGCGGCGTCGTGCGCGTTCGCCCAACGCTGCGTGCCTGAGAAGGAGTGCGCGCCAGCTCCAAAACCCAGATACGGTGCGCGACGCCAGTACTTGCGGTTATGTTCGGATGCGAAGCCGGGCTTTGCGAAATTGGAGATTTCGTAATGTTCGTAGCCTGCGGCGGAAAGCGTGGTTCGCGCCAGATCGTAAGATTCGGCCATCGCGTCGTCGGATGGAACGGCGGAAGCGGAATATTTTGTTCCGCCGCGGAGAAGTTCGCTGCCTAGACGGCTGCCTTCGTCGACTTCGAGGAGATAGATGGAAACGTGTTGAGGCGCGAGTCGAATTAGTTCGTCGAGCGACTTGCGCCAGCTTTCCGGGGTCTGATGGGGCAGGCCAGCGATCAGGTCGAAGCTGATATTGCGAATGCCTGCGGCATGAAGGATCGGAACGGCGCGGTAGATGTCGGTGCGGCGATGCATGCGTCCCACGGCTTGTAGTTCAATGTCGGAGAAAGATTGGACTCCGAGACTGACGCGATTGATTCCGGCGGCGGCCCAGGTTGCGGCGTTCGCTGCGTCGATGGTTTCGGGATCGGCTTCGAGAGTGACTTCGCGGAAGTCGTGGAGAAATGTATCGAGAACGACGTCGAGCATGCCTCGCAGATGCTGCGGGTCGAGTAAGCTGGGCGTGCCGCCGCCAAAGTAGACGGTGTCAGTCATTTCCTGTGCCAGCGAGTTCGGAAGAACTATCCCTGCTTGTGTTAGGCGACTTTGATGTTCGCGAATTTCGGTTTGGACAGCCGTGGCGTAAGGAGCAAATCGGGCGCTGGAGACCACGCCGGTGTGAAAATTACAGTAGGTGCAGCGCGTCTGGCAGAACGGAACTTGAATGTAGATGCCTAGGCTCATTGGATAAACTAAAATTTTAGCATATCGAAGTGGGCGAGCTTGCGCGCCAAAATGGTCTTCGACGAAACGCGGCTGTGATTGCCGGTTAGATGGAGATGCGACCGTTGCGAGAAGAAATCGCCCGCCTCAGAAGGCGGCCGCCACATGAAGCAAAGAGGGGCGGGGTTAGCCCTGATCTGGGAGGATTTTTACTAAAACGGTGCGCTGGCGGGGGCCGTCGAATTCGCAGAGGAAAATTCCCTGCCAGGTGCCGAGGGCGAGTTTGCCGCTTTCGATGAACACGGTTTGGCTGGTTCCGGTGAGGATGGCTTTCATGTGCGAATCGGTGTTGCCTTCGGCGTGGCGATACGGACCTTTGTGTGAAATGAGACGATCGAAAATTCCTTCGACGTCGCTGGCGACGTCGGGATCGGCGTGCTCGTTGATGGCCACTCCGGCGGTGGTATGTGGAACGTAGATGTAGCAGATGCCGCTTTTCACAGCGGATTCACGGACGGCTTGTTCAACCTCGTGCGTGATGTCTACAAGCTGGGTGCGGCGATTCGTTTTCACGCGAAGAGTTTTCATTGCCGTGGAAATATTAAGAAATGGGAATGATGTAGTGCGAACCGATGTTCTTGATGCTGGAGTGGCGTTCGATTTCTTCGAAGCTCTGCTGGCCCCAGCGGGCGGCAAAAGGGAGAAAACATAATTCGCGGGATTGCAGTGATTTTTCAGGATACAGGAGATTCGACAAGAATTGCTCTTTTGCCGCGATTACATTTTGTTTTTGATCGAGGGCGCGGCCAATTTTTTGCTGTAACTGCTCGGTCTGATAGGCGATTTTCTTTTGCGCGGTCTCGACGGCGTCCCGCAAGGTGGGGTCAAGAAGCGAAACTATTTGCGCCCATTGCTCGAGGCGTTTTTTGATTTCGCTACCCCCGTCCTGCAACAGGCTGGAAACATTTTCCGGCACGCTGGCCTTGCTGATCTGCTTGCGCAATTCCTGCGGACCCTTCCAGACATCCTCAACCGTTAGTCCGAAATGGGCCAAAATACGCTGCGCTTTGGTGTCTACCAAGGTAAAGCCGGCGCGCGGAAGCATGACGGGCATGCGGCCGAGAAGATTGCGATAGAGCACTTCGGATTGGGCGAAGTATGCAATCTCGGAAGGGCCGCCGATATAAGCAACGGTCGGAAGCAGAAAATCCTGAATCACCGGCCGAAGCAAAGCGTTGGGACTAAAGTTTTCCGGTTCGCTCTGAATGGCGCTGAGAAGTTCCGGTTGAGTCCAGGAGTTGTTGCCAGACTCGAACTTTCCGTCGTTTGCGGTAATTGCCTGGCGGCCGTCTCGCGAAATATGAAAGAGCACGGTGCTGCGCGAGGTCACTTTGACTTGAGCCGCATAGCCGGCTCTTTCGAGTGCTTCGCCGCGATCGAGAAGCTGCTGCTCCAGGGAATCGCGCTGTTCGATCGCCTGAGCGAAGACCGGTTGGGCAATTTTGTGCAGGCGCAGATCAAGCGGATCGAGGAGGATCAGGCCCAAGTTGGCAAGAAGGCGCGCGAACATTTTGCCGAAGGCGCTGCCGTACGTTTCTTCCGGGCGGTAACATTCGCAGACAATTTGAGCGATCTCGCTGCCGCCTGCAGCGCCAAGAATTCTTGCGGCTTCGGCTTGCAGCGAAGCAATTTCCGGGCCGAGCGCAATCCTGCCAACCGGCGCGCCGCTGCCTACATTCGCGGGCAATTCAAACTTCACCAACTGCCCTTCATGGAAGAAAGAAATTTTCCGGACTTCGTCGAGGTCGTGGTCTTCCGTGGCCATCCAGAAAACCGGGACGGCGTCTATGCCCTGCTCTGTCAGGTCCTTTGCGATGCGCACAGCGGCGATGGCTTTGTATACGGCGTAGCATGGGCCGCCGAAGAGGCCAACCTGTTGACCGGAGACGACGGCGATAGCGCCTTTTTCCAGGCGATCGAGATTGGCACGCGTAGCCGCGCCGGAGCCGAGCAGTTCATTTTGCTGGCGCAGAATCGCTGTGACTGAGCTACGGCGGTCAGCAGGAAACTGCAGATCGCGTGCAACGCGCAACACGCTTTCCAGTTGCGGCTTGTGCTGGTAGAAGGCACTGACGCGGTCGTAGGAATTCAGATAATCAAGCAGCAATTGCGGCTGATGGGGGAGTGCTTCGATCGGGAGGGCGCGACAATGCATGGACGTTTGATGATAGCCGGACGATTCGGTCACAGACAATAGACGGAAAGAAAGGCGCTAGGGGAGCAAGTTGCACCGCGCGCGGGTCAGGCGCGGGCCGTGGCTGGCTCAAATTGCAAAATGACCTGCGCAATTGACGCTTTATTTACATTTGCCACAGGAAGCAGGGGAAGGCGCGGCATACCGCCATGGTAGCCGCGCAAATCCATGGCGTGCTTTACGCCGGCGATGCCGCCTTCGGAGACTATGACTTTGGACGCGATGGCCAAATGCTGCTGCAGAGCCCGAGCGGCGGCGTGCTGGCCGTTTTGGAAGAGTTCGAACAGCTCGACACATTTTTCCGGTAACGGCGAAGCCAGAGCCAAAATGGCGCCCTTGGCGCCACTGACGAGCGCGGGATACAACACTCCGGCCGAGCCGGTAAGAATTTGGAATTCTTTTGGCGCTTGCGCGGCCACCTCCACAATGCGCTGAATCGCTCCAGAGCTGTCTTTGATGCCGATGATGTTGGGATGCTGGGCGAGGGCGACGATTTCCGGAGTTTCGAGAGTAATACCCGTAAAAATTGGGACAGAGTAGAGCAGAACGGGGATCGGAGATGTGTCGGCGACGGCGCGATAGTGGCGAAGATACGTTTCCGCGTTGTAGGCCGGCTTGTAGTAGTAAGGAGTTTTTACGAGGGCTACGTTGTAGCCGAGCGAGGCAGCGCGTTTTGTGCGGGCGATAGTTTCGGCAGTGGATTCGGCACCAGTGCCGGCGATGAGAAGTTTTCCCGGCGCTGCGGCTTCTTTGCCCGCGGCCAGAAGCGAGTCAGCTTCGGCGGAAGAGAGGAGAACGGATTCTCCAGTTGAGCCGAGAACAACATAGCCCGCGAGGCCGGTTTTGTTGTAGCAAGCGAGATCGGCTTTGAAGTGATCGAGCGCGACGGATCCGTCCTGGTGATAAGGAGTTGTCAACGCGGGAAAAATTCCAGAGATGTTCACGGGTTAATCTCCTGATCCGGATGTGCCGGAAACCGCGGCCTGGCCGCTGTGCAAATCTTGTAGAGCGGAGACTTCAATTCCCTGCTCAATCAAGGCGCGAATTCCGCGTGCCGCAGCCTGGGCTGCGGCCAGCGTAGTGATGCATGGAATGTTGTAGCGGATGGCGGCGCGGCGAATCGATTTTTCGTCGTAGAAGGATTCGCGGCCGAGAGGGGTGTTGATCACCAGATCGATTTTGCCGGTCTTGATGAGATCCACGATGTTCGGGCGGCCTTCGTTTACTTTGAAGACGCCTTCGGCTTCGATCCCAGCGGCCTGGAGAGCGGCGGCAGTGCCGCGGGTGGCAGTAAGTTGAAAGCCGAGCGCGGAAAGCTCTTTGCCAATGGTGGTGAGATGTTTTTTGTCGCGGTCGTTGACACTAAGGAAAACTGTGCCTTTGCGTGGCAGGCGCTGGCCAGCGGCCAGTTGCGCTTTCGCGAAGGCCTGGCCGTAGCTGGTAGAGATGCCCATGACTTCACCAGTGGAGCGCATTTCCGGGCCGAGAATGGTGTCTACGCCGCGGAATTTGTTGAACGGGAAGACCGGAGACTTCACCGAATAATATTCGCGCACGGCAACTTCGGCCACGCCATTGTGATGAACGAGCGGGAGATTCATGTCGGCGAGTTTTTTCCCGGCCATAAGGCGAGCGGCAACTTTGGCTAACGGAACGCCGGTGGCTTTGCTGACGTAAGGCACTGTGCGCGAAGCGCGTGGATTTACTTCGAGGACATAAACGGTGTCGCGCTGGATGGCGTATTGCACGTTCATCAGGCCGACCACTTTAAGGGCCAGCGCCAAGCGCTTGGTGTAATCGCGAATGGTTTCGAGGATTGCGGGCGAAAGGCTGACCGGAGGAAGCACGCAGGAAGAATCGCCGGAGTGCACGCCGGCTTCTTCGATGTGCTCCATGATGCCGCCGATGACCACACTATTGCCATCGGCGAGCGCATCCACGTCAACTTCGGTGGCTTCTTCCAGGAATTGATCGATTAGCACGGGGCGAGCAGGGCCCATCAGGGCGGCTTGCGCGACGTACTCCTGCACAGTGTTGGCGTCGTAGGCGATGACCATGGCGCGTCCGCCGAGCACGTAACTGGGGCGGACGAGTACCGGCAAGCCAATTTCGCCCGCGAGGCGCGCGGCTTCCTCCGGCACAAGGGCGGTGGCGTTGCGCGGCTGGGGGATTTTTAGTTCGTCCAGCAGGCGGCCGAAGCGGCGCCGGTCTTCCGCGAGATCGATGGATTCGGGAGCAGTTCCGATGATGGGGACGCCGTTGCGTTTGAGTTCGAGCGCAAGGTTTAGTGGAGTCTGCCCGCCGAATTGCACGATCACGCCTTGCGGCTTTTCTTTTTCGACGATAGCGAGAACGTCTTCAAGCGTGAGCGGTTCGAAGTACAATCGGTCGGAAGTGTCGTAGTCGGTCGAAACCGTTTCAGGATTGCAGTTCACCATGATGGTTTCGTAGCCATCTTCGTGCAGAGCAAAACTCGCGTGGCAGCAGCAGTAGTCGAATTCAATTCCCTGCCCGATACGATTGGGACCGCTGCCGAGAATCATGATTTTCGGGCGCGGAGTCGCTTCCGATTCGTCTTCGTCTTCATAGGTGGAATACATGTATGGCGTGAAGGATTCGAATTCGGCGGCGCAAGTATCCACACGCTTGAAGACGGGCGACACGCCGTAACGCGCGCGCTGCAAACGGACGGCGGCGGGAGTTGTCTTCCACATTTGCGCGAGAGTTTCATCGCTGGTGCCGTGACGCTTCACCTCGCGCAATAATTCCTTCGATGCGGTCTCGACGGTCACGCCCGCGGCGCGCTTGTTCATCGCGACAAGTTCTTCGATTTGCTTGATGAACCAGGGATCGATCTTAGTGAGGTCGCAGATTTCTTCGGCGTGCAGGCCCCTATCGACTGCGGTGAGCAGCCAGTGAATACGGTCGGGGCGCGGCGTAGCGAGTTTTTCGCGCAGCAAGGAGTCAGGAGTATCCGCGGGAGCGCGCCAGGGCGTGTGCGGTTCGAGAGAGCGGATCGCTTTTTGCAGCGATTCTTTGAATGTGCGGCCGATCGCCATCACTTCGCCGACGGACTTCATTTGTGTGCCGAGAGTGCTGTCCGATCCGGGAAATTTTTCGAACTGCCATTTGGGAATTTTGGTGACTACGTAGTCGACGGTCGGTTCGAACGAGGCGGGCGTCTTCTTGGTGATGTCGTTAGGAATTTCGTCGAGCGACATGCCGATAGCGAGGCGCGCTGCGATTTTCGCAATCGGGAACCCCGTAGCTTTGCTGGCTAGCGCGGAACTGCGCGAAACGCGCGGGTTCATTTCGATGACGGTCATGCGGCCATTTTCGGGATTGATGGCAAATTGCACGTTCGAACCGCCGGTTTCGACGCCGACTTCGCGAATGATTGCCGCGGCGGCATCGCGCATGCGCTGGTATTCCTTGTCGGTCAGGGTTTGCGCGGGCGCGACGGTGATGGAATCGCCGGTATGCACGCCCATGGGGTCAAAATTTTCAATGGTGCAGATAACCACGAAGTTGTCGCGGAAGTCGCGCATCACTTCGAGTTCGTACTCTTTCCACCCGAGGACGGACTCTTCGACGAGCGCTTCGTGCACCGGACTCATGTCCAGCGCGTGGCTGATGGAGTCGGCAAACTCTTCGCGATTGTAGGCAATGGCTCCGCCGGTTCCGCCCAGCGTAAATGACGGGCGAATGACCAGCGGGAAACCGAGTTGTTCGCAAAGGCGCATGGCGTCCTGCGCGTTGTTGATGAGGGCGGAAGCGGGAACTTCGAGGCCGATTTTGCGGCACGCGTCCTTAAACCACAGGCGGTCTTCCGCAACTTTGATGGCACGCAAGGACGCGCCGATCATTTCCACTTTGTGTTTTTCCAGAATGCCGCTTTCGGCAAGCTCGACGGCGAGATTCAGGGCGGTTTGCCCGCCGACCGTGGGGAGCAGCGCGTCAGGCTGTTCCTTAATGATGATGGCTTCGAGATATTCCTTGGAGAGTGGCTCGATGTAGGTGCGATTCGCCATCTCCGGATCAGTCATGAT
Organism: uncultured Acidobacteriota bacterium; assembly: GCA_963732135.1. Lineage (GTDB taxonomy): Bacteria > Acidobacteriota > Terriglobia > Acidiferrales > UBA7541 > Acidiferrum. Next base: position 1,596,983 of record CAVSYC010000001.1, on the reverse strand, counting down.
GGTAGCGGGATTCGAATTCACCAGAACCGTTTCGTAACCTTCATCGCGCAGGGCTTTGCAGGCTTGCACGCCAGAATAGTCAAATTCGCAGGCCTGGCCGATGATGATCGGCCCCGACCCGATGATTAGAATCTTCTTGATGTCTTTGCGCTTCGGCATCTTTTCCCTTTAACAGTTTTGCGCTGCGCCTCTCGCCCTCGCGGGAATTCCTACCGTCGCGAGCTTCCCGGCTGCTTCCATTCCTTCATCAAGTCCGTGAACTGCGTAAACAAATAATGCGAATCGTGCGGACCGGGCGAAGCTTCCGGGTGATATTGCACGCTGAAAATTGGTTGTGACTTGTGGCGCATGCCTTCGTTGGTGTGATCGTTCAAGTTGAGGTGTGTAACTTCAACGTCGCTAGAAGGAAGCGATTCCGGGTCCACACAGAAACCGTGGTTTTGCGCGGTAATTTCGATTTGGTTGGTCAGTAGGTTTTTCACTGGATGGTTTGAACCGTGATGCCCGAATTTCAGCTTAAAGGTTTTGCCGCCTAACGCCAGTCCACAAACCTGATGGCCAAGGCAAATCCCGAAAACAGGAACTTTACCGATGAACTTACGGACATTCTCGACAGCGTACTGCATCGGCTCGGGGTCGCCTGGACCGTTCGAAAGAAAAATGCCGTCGGGGTTCATTCCGAGGACGTCTTCGGCGGAAGTGGTGGCGGGCACCACTCCAACTTCGCAGTGATGGTCCGTCAGAAGCCGCAAGATGTTCTGCTTGATGCCAAAGTCATACGCAATGACGTGGAGTTTCTGTGCATCATGATTCTGCGCGGCATCCGTCATGTTTTCAGACCACGGCGACGTGACCAGATCAATCGAGCCTTTCTCCCAGTCGTAGGAACGTTTGCAACTGACGCGGCTGGCCAATTCCTGCCCAGTCATCGTGGGCAAGTTCTTGGCTTCGTGGATCAATTGATCAGCAGCGGTGCCGTCGGTCGAAACCACGCCGCGCAATGCGCCGACTTTGCGAATGTGGCGGACGAGCGCCCGCGTATCAATATCCCAGATGACCGGAATTTTATGGCGGTTCAGATACAGATGCGCGGTTTCAGTGGAACGCCAGTTCGAAGCAATTTGCGAGAATTCGCGCACGATGAGCGATTCTATATAAGGCTTGCCTGCTTCTTCATCATCGAGGTTCGCACCCGCATTGCCAATGTGGGGATACGTCAAACAAACAATTTGCCCGGCGTAGCTGGGATCGGTGAAAATTTCCTGATAGCCGGTGAGGCTGGTATTGAAAACAACTTCTCCGCCGCGGCGCGTGATTGCGCCGGCCGCGCGGCCGTTAAATACGCGCCCGTCCTCGAGCGCCAGAATTGCGGGTCGATGCAGAACTTCGGTCAGTGTGTCCTCCGTTGCTCATTTTTCCAGCGCTTCGGCGGTGGTCGAAAGCGAGCCAAAGTGATCCACGGGCCAATAGGCAAAAACAGCGCGCCCGTAAATAAACCGGCTGGGCACCGGGCCAAAAACTCGGGAATCATTGGAACTAATGCGGTGGTCACCCATCACGAAAAACATGCTTGGCGGAACGCGTACCGGCCCGTAATCGCTTAGGTCCTCATATTGCGGCGGAACGTAGGTTTCTTTCAATTGCTGGCCGTCCACGTACACCATACCCTGGCGGATTTCGACGCTTTCGCCGGGCAGCGCAATCACGCGTTTGATAAACGATTTCGTGCGGTCCAGGGGATACCAAAACACTACCACGTCGCCGCGCTGGATCGGCTCAAAGCGATAGACAAATTTGTTGATAAAAATGCGTTCCTGGTCGGAAAGCAAAGGCGCCATGCTGGTGCCTTCGACCTTCACCGGCTGATACAGGAAAATGATGATGACCAGGGCCAAGCCGATGGCGATGAGTAAATCGCGCGTCCAAACGCGAATTTCGTGGCGCAGGTGATGCTGGCGATCCTTCTGAGCAGAAGACGATGTGTAGGGTGGCAGAAGTGGAATCGAAGCAGCATGCAGAACTGGCTCCACGGCAACTTCAGGTGGATTCGCGGATGGGATCAGTGGGCGCTCGTCCGAGTTCGGCATTGTTGCTTACTACCCTTTTATAACATGCGAAGCGCGCAAGATTCCAGATTGAACTTGGCGCAGCGAGCGAAGCGATTCCAGTTGCGAGCGCGACGGATGGCTACTCAACTTTATTGAAGTCGAACAGCCGAAAATCCTTGCTCACACCGAAGGTGAATCCGGAACTCGGGTCGTATTTATTCAGCCCGCGAACTCCGGCTAAATCCCACGTGAATCCTGCAACTGAAATCTGAAGCCCCACTCTTGCCTGGCCGGTGCTCTGCGTTCCGATCAAGGCATCGTTGATGCTGCGACTGGAGTAAAGGCCATTCACTTCGCCGACCAGATTCACATTGCGGAGGATCGGATACCGGAACGCGCCCCCGTACAACAGCACGTCGTTTTGCGTAAACAAGGCGGTTGGGGCCTGCAAAATCTCGATACCCAGGTTGCCGAAGACACTGAGCTTGCGAATCTGTTCTTCCAGCGCCATTAACGCGAAAACATTGGTTGAGTTGGTGCCGATCCCGCGCGCCTGGTTCGAATTGGGCATGACGAAACCGAATTTGAAGGCAACGCCCGGGCGCTTGCCTTCGTTTTTGAGGAGACGAACCTTCGTCGCCAGTGTGAAATCTCCGGTATCGTGCGTGGAATTGACGCCGGTAAGAGAAAGATTGGGCACAAACGAAGTTCCGCGCGATTTTACATCGAGAAAGTCTTGCATCGCGCCTTCGACTTCCACTTCAACAATTTTCCCGACGCCCATGCGCAAGTCCACGACGCCGACGGAAGTTTCATCTCCGCGCAGCCCGGAAAGGGGAAAACCAACGTCCTGCAAAAAGTCGAAGCCAATTTCCGTACGTAGCGTGCCGGCAGGAACGGTTTCGGCGTCCACCGTTCTTAAGGGCCGGTCTTGCGCATAGATATTGGAGCTGAATACCGAAAGCGGGAGGAGTGCCAACGCCAGGACAAAAGGATTTCGCCGCGCCATGGCCGTTATCCTACGCGACGAAAGCATCCGCGCCAAGAAAATTCACGTTGCGTTCGACCGAGCTATCTTGCATCGTCGTCCAGCGCATAATTTACGTTAGCCAGGCACGCAGTAACTGCCGTTTCGGTGCGTAGGATCAAGCTGCCCAGCGAAGCGTCTTCGAATCCCGCTTTCGTCGCTGCGGCAAATTCTTCCTCTGTCCAGCCGCCTTCCGGGCCAATCGCCAGCGCAACCGCCTCTGCAGTGCGGCCCGTCAGAATTTGCTTCAACGGCCGGGCGTCGGGGCGCTCAGAAAACATCAGCTTCAAGTTGGACTGGCAGCCGTCAAACGCATCCCGCGAACCAGCGACGGCTTCGATTACCGGCAAACGCACTCGCCGCGATTGTTGCGATGCTTCGAACAGAATTTTCTTCCAGCGCTCCGCGCGCTTCCCTGCCGCCGCCAACAACCCTTTTTCGCTGCGCGCGGCGGCCAGTGGAACGATGTGGTTTACACCCAGCTGCGTGGCTTTTTCCAGTGCCCATTCGAACGCATCGAACTTCACAACCGCGAGTAAGAGTGTCTTGTCCAGGGAGGAGATTCGAACTGAAATTGGTTCGACTAGCGAAAATTCCACGCGATCTCGATTGACCGTTTCGACCTTGCCCAACCAAACGGAAGTGCCATCGCTTAATTCGTAGAGCTGGCCCGGCTCCGCCCGCAGGACCTTCCCGAGGTGGTGCGCTACATCGCCCGCAAGAACAGCGCGGTCCGCGCCAAACGCATCGACAAAAAATCGTCTTCGCAATCGGAAGCCCCGCGCTCAGTTGCGCCTTAGCCAAAAATATCTTTTACTTTGTCGAAGAACGAAGAACCGCGCTCGGCCGGTTTGTTGTCCACTTTTAGCGTGGCGCCCAATTGCTCCATGATTTTGCGCTGCTCGCGCGTGAGTTTCGATGGAGTCATCACGCGGACATGGTAGTAAAGGTCACCCTTGCCGCCGCCGCGCGGGTCGGGCAGACCGTGCCCCTTGATACGAAATACCGCGCCGCTTTGCGTACCCTCGGGGATTTTCAGCCGCTCCTCGCCGTTCAATCCGGGAACCGGCAAGTCGGTACCAAGCGCCGCTTGCGCGATGCTCACAGGAATCGTGCAGTAAAGATCCGCTCCACGTCGCTCGAAAAACGGATGTTCCTTCACGTCGAGTACGACGTACAGATCGCCGCTCGGGCCGCCATTCGCGCCGGCTTCGCCTTCACCGGGAACACGCAAACGGGTGCCGGTGTCTACGCCGGCGGGAATACGCAGATCGATCGTCTTATCGCGTTCAATGCGGCCCTGCCCGCGGCAATCGGTGCAGCGTTCTTTGATAATTTGGCCCGCGCCCTGACACGCAGGGCAACTGCGCGTGATTGTGAAAAAGCCTTGTTGGTAAGCCAGTTGCCCGCGGCCACCGCAAGTCTGGCACGTGGTGGCGCCGGTTCCAGCCTTCGCGCCGGTTCCGTGACACGCGGCGCACAATTCCTGCTTCGGCAATTTTATTTTGGTCGAGACACCCGCCGACGCTTCCTCAAACGTCAGCGTCATGTCATAACGCAAATCGGCGCCACGCTGAGCGCGAGTACGGCCACGCCGGCTGCCGCCGCCAAGAATGTCTTCGAAGCCGAAGAAATCGCCGAAAATATCGTGGAAGTCTTGAAAAATCGTGCCGTTGAAATCCACACCGCCGCCGGAACTGCTCAGGCCTGCATGGCCGTATGTGTCGTAGATTTGCCGCTTTTCCTGATCGCTGAGCACGCTGTAAGCTTCCGTACACTCGCGGAAATTGATCTCGGCTTCGTGTTTGTTCTCCGGATTGCGGTCGGGATGCCACTTCAGGGCAGCTTTGCGGTAGGAAGACTTAATTTCGTCAACCGTGGCCGTCCTGGAGACGCCGAGCACTTCATAAAAATCGCGTTGGTTCGACTTCGCCATTCGTTCTGTTCCTCTTTTGACTAGTGGTTATCGTACGAGGTTTCGTCGTATAACATCGCCGCCTTGGGCTAATTCGTAATTGCTTTCGATGCCGCTGTGGGACGTACGGCTACACGCACCATGGCCGGGCGCAACACGCGTCCGTGGAAAATGTAGCCGGGTTGAAAGACCTGCAGCACAGTGCCGTCTTCGTGCTCGGCGGTTTCCGTACGATCCATGGCCTGGTGCAGGTGCGGGTCAAACGGCTTTCCGGTAGGATCCAAGCGCTCCGCGCCAAGTTTTGTAATGTTGTCGAGCAGCTGCTTGTAGATCAGTTCAAATCCGCGCCGGTAATTTTCGTATTCCGCTTCACGGTGTGCGGCAAGAGCCTGCTCGAATCCGTCAATGACGGGAATCAGGGCCTCGATGAGTCGCGCGGTGGTGCGCTTAAAATCTTCAGCCCGCTCCCTTTCGATGCGCTTTTTATAGTTATCGAAGTCCGCCTGCCGCCGCAGCAGCGTCTGCCGCAGGTCTTCCAGGTCGGTTGCCAATTTTGCGGCGTCCGCATCGACACGCATCGATTCGTTTTCCACATTGCCTTCCTGGTTTTCGTCCCCGCGAGTCACGGGAATTCGTGTGTCTTTCTCACTCACAGCGTTGCCCCTTTTCCAGCTAGGAAATCTTGTCATTTCCGGTTAAAAAACCTTGCTCATTTCCGGTCAGGAAATCTTGCTCAACGACTCACTGAAAATTTGCGCGACGTATGCGACCGCGTTTATGGCGCGCTCGTAATGCATCCGAGTCGGCCCAATTACTCCTAGCGAACCCTGCACTCCGTCCACTCGGGTATAGGGAGCGCTGATCAGCGCCAGGTTGTCGCCGGTCTGAGAAATTTCTTTCAGGCCGATCTGCACCAGTACCGGTTCCGGCGCGTCGATGCAGGCGTTCAAGACCGTGACCAGGCGATGCTTCTCTTCGATCGCGGAAAGAAGCTCGCGCAACTGCAACTGGTTCGAGAATTCCGGCGTTCCAATGATTTGCGCCGTTCCTTCGACATGCAGTTGCGAAGTTGTTTCGTCGGACAGCACCGCCGGATCGCATAATGCCAGCGCGCCTCGCAGCAATCCTTCGTAGCGTTCGCTTTCGGTCGCCAGCTTCACCAACAGGTCGGAGCGGATAGCCTCGAGCGTCCAGCCAGAGTATTGCCGGTTCAAAAATTCCGATGTGGCGTCGAGCTCCTGCTGGGAAAAAACTCGCGGCGGCCGCAAGACTTTGTCGCGTGTCACTCCGCCGGGCGAAATCAGAACGACCACCACGCGACCGTCCGGCAACAGCCAGATTCGCGCGTGTTCCAAAACCGTTCGACCCAGCGGCGGCGACACCACGATGCCAAGTCCGTTCGATACTTCCGCGAGCACATGTCCGGCGCGCTCCGTTATTTCAACGCGATTATTGGCACCGGAAAATTCCCGCCGGATCCATTCCTTGTCTTCCAGGCTGAGGGTCGCCTGGGTGGCAATTTCCTGCGCGAAAAACCGGTACGCTGCGGCTGTCGGAACCCGTCCCGCCGAAGTGTGCGGTTGGTAGAGAAAACCGCCGTCCTCCAGATCCGCCATGACGTTGCGGATGGTGGCTGTGCTCAACGTTTCTTCGAAGCGCTTGGAAATGGCACGCGACGAAACCGGCTCGCCTGTCTCGATATACGTCCGGACAAGATCGGCCAGAATCTGGCGGTTGCGCCGTTCCTGCAGAGGTGCGTTTCTCATAGCAGCACTCTCGCCTGGAGAGTGCTAACTACTATTGTAGGAACCCTGTCAAGCCCCGGTCAATCGCTCGCAATTCTTGGTTCCAGATGGAAACTAATCACTACTCCCTAGTCACTGCTCCCTCGTATTCATCAATCTGCGTTGTCGATCTGCGCGCGCTGCAATTTGTCTGAGTAGTCGATGTATAGCGTTTTCCATTCGGTGTAGAAGTCGATGGCCGCAATTGCCGCCTCACGATGGCCATTGCCCGTTAGTTTGGTACCGCCGAACGGCAAGTGTGTCTCCGCCCCAATCGTCGGCGCGTTCACGTAGACGATGCCGGTATAAATATCGCGAATCGCGGCGAACGCTTGATTGACGTTTCTGGTATAAATCGAAGCCGAAAGGCCGTACGGCACGCCGTTGGCAACTTCGATGGCCTCCGCAAAATCGTGCACCGGAATCAACGATACCACCGGGCCAAAAATTTCCTCCTGCGCCACACGCATCTTGGCCGAGCAATCGCCGAAAACAGTCGGCTCATGGAACCATCCTTTGGCAAAAGCGCCGGAATCGAGGCGTTTGCCTCCGGTGAGCAGCTTGGCGCCTTCGGTCTTTCCAATCTCGACGTAGGACATCACCGTGTTGAGTTGTTGTTCGTTGATGCACGGCCCCATATCGGTTGGAGTGTCGAGCCCGTCGCCAACTTTCAAATGTTTAACGCGTTCCACAAGCCGCTTCACGAATTCTCCGTAAACGCTTTTGTGAACCGCAACGCGGCTCGCCGCCGTGCAGCGTTGGCCGGTGGTGCCAAAACCGCCCCACACTGCCCCTTCCACCGCCAGGTCAAGATTTGCGTCGTCCATTACGATGATGATGTTTTTGCCGCCCATTTCGAGTGACACATGCTTGAAGTCTGGCGCGCATGCCTCCGCGATAATTCTTCCTACCGCGGTTGAACCGGTAAAACTCAGCACGGGAACTTCTTTGTGCTGCGAAAGCGGCGCGCCCGCGTTGGGCCCGTCACCGCTCACCAGGTTGACAACCCCTTTTGGCAAACCTGCTTCCGTCAGTGTCTGTACCAGGTGATACGAAGACAGCGGCGTATCTTCGGCTGGCTTCAAGACTACGGTGTTCCCCGAAACCAGCGCCGGCATCATCTTCCACGCCGGAATCGCCATGGGAAAATTCCACGGCGTGATCATTCCGCATACGCCAATCGATTGGCGCACGCTCATGGCAAATTTATTGGGCAGTTCCGACGGCGTGGTCTGGCCAAACAGTCGCCGCCCTTCTCCCGCCATGTAGTAGGTCATGTCAATCGCTTCTTGTACGTCCCCGCGCGTCTCCGCCAGCACTTTGCCCATCTCGCGAGTCATATCCTTGGAAAATTCTTCCTTGCGCTGCACCAGCAGCTCAGCGGTGCGATACAAAATCTCCGCGCGCTTGGGTGCTGGCACCAGCCGCCAAGATTTGTACGCCTCCTGGGCGGCATCAACGGCGGCGTCCACGTCTTCGGAAGTCGAAGACACAAACATCCCCACCAGTTCATCCGAATTCGCCGGATTGCGGTTCTCATAAGCTTTGCCGCCGCTCGCCTCCACCCATTCTCCATTGATGAAATTCTTGTACACGCGTGGCGCTGCTGCGGTTGCCATACTGCCTCCTCAAATCCCTGTCGGTTCGCTATTTACGAGCTGGACGTTGCGAGCTGGACGTCTCGACGTGAGCCAACTGTGCAGACAAAGAACTTTAGCATCGCTTGTCAAAAACGGTCAAACTGCCTCAGCGATGAGGGTGCACGACATGAGAATTAGGATCGAAGTCTGATAAGGTTTGGGCGGGGTTTTGTTTTCCTATCTGACAGGCTATAATGCCTGTCAGATAGGAGGTACCCATGACCACCGCCTTAAAAGCACTCCGAGATAAACGCGCTTCGATTACCGCCCGTCTGGCCCAAATCGATGACTTGCGTCCCGGTTTCTTGACTGCCCGTTTCCGTAAGTGCGGCAAGCCCAATTGTCACTGTGCCCAGAAGAATTCCCTGGGACACGGTCCGTCCTATTCGCTGACTCATCGAGTCGGTGGAAAGACGGTCACCCAGGTCATTCCCCAAGGCCCCGCAGTCGAACGTGCCAAATCGCAGATCGCCGAATACCGCCGCTTCCGTAACCTGGTGCGAGAACTGATCGCCATAGCGTTTTTCCTTAGTGGCGCAGGTGATGTATTGAACGTTGCGGGCGGTTTCAACACCGGCTTTTCGTTTTTCTATTCCGCTACAACCCTTCCAGGAACGGCCACGCTGTGGAGCGGCTTGAACGGTACTGGAACGCTGCTTGCCACGTTGGTGACGCCGGAAGGAGCATTGGAAAAACTGCCGCTGCCGCCGGCCAACACGGACACAAGTGCAAGCGAATCCGAGCCAAACGAGACGCCCAGCTCTCCACCGGGCCCGCCGTTGTAGTAATTGCCGATCAGCACATTATTTCCGCGCCCTCGAAAGTCAGCACGATGGGAGTACTGTCCGCCTTGGCCTGCACCACACAACATCAACCCTGCGATCGCCAGTACGACCACTTTCCATTTATTCATTTTGTTGGTCTCCCGTCTGGATGGCCCGAGGTTGCGAGATGGCGTGACTAAATCCTTCGCCTGAGTGCGTGCAGGGCATCTCCCTAAGTGTGCAAAAAATATGCAAACGATTTCTTTAACAGAACTGACATAAGCTGCTGATTCTACAGAGTTTTATGTATTCTAAGCGGCTGAACTGGCAGGTCGAATCCGGGTTACGAAGCTACTGGCGAGATTCCAGAGTGGCTACATTTGCCGAGGAAGTGAGTCGCGACACGGCTCCCGGTGGCGGCGTGGGAGCAGCAAGGCCTGCCGTCTGAGAACCCAAGCCGAGCCGTTGCAAAGTGGGAGCGTCCACCTTCCCGCTTGCAGTTAGGCCATGGGACGCCTGGAAGCGCCGCATTGCGGAGGCGGTAGCGTCATCCCATTTGCCGCTTGGCGAACCCTGGAACGAGCCGTCCTTAGCCAACGCCGCTTGAATTTCGATTACGCGATCTGGGGTGGGAGCCTTTTGACCAGGCTGTTTTCGGGCTCTTTTTGAAGAGGACGATTTACCAGAAGTCTTTTTCGCGGCAGTGGTCGAGTTCTTGCCAGAAGATCTTGCAGAACTTTTTTTTGTCGAAGTGGTGGACGAGCTGGCGCTGCCGCTCTTTACTGAAGCGCTGGCTGAAGCCCTTTTCTTGGGCGCTGTGCTTTTGCTCTGCGAAGCCTGGGTCGAAGTGAGCTTCTTGGTTGATGTGGCCCTAGTTCGTGAACCCGCCTTAGTTTGCGCGGAACTCGCCGGCACACCCAGCCCCGCCAACGAAGAAGTCAGCAGAACCAGGAGTGCCGCGCGAACGAGTCTCATTAGTCTATTCGTTGCCCTTTTATCGTGTGTCATCCACAAATGGCTACTGAGCATTTTCCGCCGGAACGACTCCCGGCAGGAATACCGTCAGCACCCTATCGTTGTCCTGGCGGCGAAGAACCTTGAAAACCACGTTCGCCCCGGGTTTAAGCTTGCTCATCACGGCCTTGTAATCTGCCACGGAATTGACCGGTTGTCGATTCACTTCTGCGATGACGTCGCCGCGGGCGAACCCGAGGTCGTCACCGAAGCTGGCGGGGTCGACGTCCACAACCAGCACGCCCTTCTGCCCTTCCATGCCCACGCGCGATGCGCGGTCAGGGGTCAGGTTTTCGACGCGCAAACCGTACTCAGCAGCGCCATTGTCATTTTGCGAGTCCACCAGCTTCACGTTTGAGTTGGGGAACACGCGTGTGCGGTCCTCGACAACCGCGGTGGTTTCCTTGGACTGGCCATCGCGCACGTATCCGAGCCTTACCTTGGTTCCAATAGGAGCTTGCGCAATTGGATTGACCAGATCGTTTCCAGTCTTGATCGGCTTGCCGTTTACATTGGTGATTACGTCGCCACCCTTTAGGCCGGCCTTTTCTGCCGGACTGCCGGGCTCAACGCCCATGATCACCACGCCATTGGCCGCGCCAAGTTCCTTCAGCGTGATCGCGTTGGTGCCCAAATCTTCCTGGAAACTGACGCCGATCGATCCGCGCGTGACGCGTCCCTGCTGAATCAGCTGGTTGTAAACATTGATGGCGACGCTTGAGGGCAGAGCAAATCCGACGCCTTCGTATCCGCGGCTGCCGGTGATAATCGCAGTGTTGATGCCAATTACTTCGCCGGCCAAATCTACCAGCGGTCCGCCGGAATTGCCTGGGTTGATGGCAGCATCCGTCTGCAAAAACTTCTGAAACTGCCTGCCGACTCCGCCGCGATCCTTCGCGCTGATGATTCCGGCAGTCACGGTTGCGTTCAGGCCAAACGGACTGCCAATCGCCAGCACCCAATCGCCGACCTGCACACCATCGGAATTTCCGAGCTTTGCTACCGGCAATTCCTTTGGCGGGTCGATCTTGATCACCGCCAGATCGGTTTCTTCATCCACGCCAACGACTTTCGCGTTGTACTTGGTGGTTTCGCCGTTCAATTGCACTTGAATTTTTGTGGCCTGGTCCACTACGTGGTTGTTGGTAAGAATGAATCCCTTGCGGTCCACGATCACGCCGGAACCAAGACTGCGCTCCGCGGCCGCGGGACCATCGGGCCGGCCGTCAAAAAAGCGGTCGAAAAAGTCCTGCATGGGATCATTCGGATTGTCGGGCTGCTGATCGTTCGGCTGTTGCTGACGGCGCTTGGCGGAGGGCCGACGCCTCTCCATCACTTGCGTCGTCGAGATATTCACTACCGCCGGCTCGACACGATTCACAATGGACGCGAATGAATTGGACGATGGAATGGCGTCCGGCATGGCCAGGGGAGTCGCACCCTTGCCGGCAAACGCGATGCTCTTCATTGCGGAGGTATGGCCGGAAACAATGGTCCCGATGAGAATTCCTACTACCAGCGTGAGCGCCACGAACAATCCGGCAACCATTTTTTCCCGACGCGCCCAGCTAAACATTTTGGTTATTGGTTCACCCATTTCTGCTGCTCCTGTATTCTCTCCGCCGCCCGACCCCTCGCGCGAATGGAACTCTATCGCCGTTCAGTATAACACTGCGAACTTGCGCAAGTTCTCCAGAGCAAACAGTGCACCGGAAAACACACTGGCCTAATGGCCGGGGCGGCTTTGGAGGTTCGCTGACTTAATTTCCTCACTTTGTTTGACGCAACAACCTGACAAATTGTTGTCACTGAACGTTGCGCTTTAGAAACAGTATTGACAATCGGGGCTTTCCCTGTCATTAATATTGGAGCCGCTTGCTGCGGCGAAACGTGGCGATTTAGGGCAACTTGCTCCACGTAAAAAACTGCTAAAGAGCATGTAGAGATTCTTGGAAGTTCCTGAGACCCCTCCTGCACTCTTTGGCACGGAGGGCTTTTTATTTTCTCCCTCCTTGTCAGCCCTAGACATGCTCGCGATTCGCCCAGGCCTGTGGCCATTTTGCCAAGGCCCATCTAGCTTGCTCTGAGATCTGTTTTTGGGCCGCGATTGGAACGCCGATGCCGGACATTTATCAGCTGCGTTGCCGCGAATGCGGAAAATTGTGGGGCAACGCGCCCCGTTCATTTTGCGAGGATTGTTTTTCGCCACTGGAAGTTTCCTACGATTACAACGCGTTGAAGGCGATTGCAATGAAAGCTGACCTCGCGCGACGCGACTTCAACATGTGGCGGTACTCGGAATTTCTTCCACTGCCGGAGGGATTCCATTTTCCGAACAGCGTTGGAGGGACACCTCTGGTAGCTTCGCGGCACCTTGCAAAAAAGTGGGGCTTACGAAATTTATATTTCAAGAACGATGCGGTGTGCTTCCCTTCGCTTTCCTTCAAGGATCGCGTGGTGGCAACAGCGCTGGCCGCTGCGCAAAGGTTTGGATTCAAGACTGTCGGCTGTTCGTCCACCGGAAATTTGGCAAACGCGGTGGCTGCGCAGTCGGCGCAACAGGGATTTGAAGCTTGCGTGTTTATTCCGGCCGACCTGGAGCCGGCGAAAATTCTGAACACCGTGGTATACGGTGCGCGGATCGTGCGCATCAACGGCAACTACGATCATGTGAACCGGCTGTGCGCGCAGATCGCCGACCGTTTTCAGTGGGGACTGGTGAACGTCAATCTCCGTCCTTATTACTCGGAAGGCTCGAAAACGCATGGCTTCGAAATCGCCGAACAATTGGGCTGGCGCCTTCCCGACAACGTGGTGGTGCCGATGGCGGGCGGCTCGCTGATCACCAAGATCGCGAAGGCGTTTCGCGAACTGGTGACGCTGGGTTGGGTCGAGGAAAAACCGGTAAAATTTTTTGGCGCGCAGGCGACAGGCTGCTCTCCCATTTCGAGCGCGGTGAAACGTGGGCTGGCGCGATTCGAACCGCAGAAGCCGGACACCATCGCGCGATCGCTGGCCATTGGCAACCCTGCCGACGGGCCGTTTGCCATCAAGCTGATTCGCGAATCGGGCGGCTGGGCCGAAGATATTTCAGATCGCGAGATTGTGGAGTCCATTCAATTGCTGGCCGAGACGGAAGGAATTTTTGCGGAAACCGCGGGCGGTGTGACCGCTGGTGTCGCGCAAAAGTTATTGCGTGACGGCCGCATCGGCTCTGACGAAACCACGGTGGTCTGCATTACCGGCAACGGACTGAAGACGACCGATGCTATCGTCGCTGAATATCCACTGACCGAAGCGATCGCGCCGAAGTTGGAAGCCTTTGAGGCGTATCTGGATGCACAGTTGGTTACACCGACTGTGGCGCACCGGTGAGGGTACGGCGGAAACAAATTAGAATCACGTTAACCACATTCGAACACAGGAGAAACCATGGCAGTGACAATTGAAATTCCCACAGCGTTCCGGCGGTTCACGGACGGATCGCCGAAGTTGGACTGTAATGCCGCCACGATTGCCGAGGCGTTGAGCATTCTTACTGCGCAATATCCCGGGCTATCGCGGCACGTGCGCGACGATCAAGGCCAGATTCGGCAGTTTCTGAATGTTTATCTCAATGACGAAGACATTCGCTTTCTTGGCGGCGAAGACTGCGCCGTAAAAGAAGGCGACAAGGTTTTGCTGGTGCCATCCATTGCGGGCGGCAGCCGATAACGCGTTAAAGCAGCGCGTCTTGCACTCGGCGCATCGGCGCCGTGACTCTTGGTTCTAAAGCGGGAGCCATGCTCGCGCACTCTATAACCGCGCGGCGCATTTTGCGCTTCCCTCGCACGCACTTCCGTAATACAACTCTGCATCTCGAATCTAGCGGTTTTGGAGAGCGGCAGCGAATTCTCCGAGTGTCGCCATGGAGTGTTCAATTTGTCCAGCGCCAGTGTGGATGTGCGCGCAACGGGAATTCTTGCTAAACCGCAAAGCGAGGCCCTGCGCAAGCAACTGGGTTTCTTCGACCTGGTATTGGCTTGCATCCTCCTGGTCGTAATTCCGGATTTTTTTGGCACTGCCGTGAAGGCTGGTAAAGCCAGCGTCCTATTCTGGTTGCTCGCTGTCGCATTCTTTTTTGTTCCGCAAGCGCTGGTGGTAAATCACCTCAACCGCAAACTTCCGTTGGAAGGAGGTTTGTATGAGTGGGCGCGCGTCGCGTTTGGCGATTTAACAGGATTTCTGGTGGGCTGGAATCTGTGGGTTTACGTTGTGATGTATTCGGCCGCAGTTGGACTGGTTACCACCAATTATCTAACTTACATTCTGGGGCCCCGATTTGCCTGGATCGGCACCAACCGACTGGCACTGTTCGGCGCAAACATAACGATTATAGCTTCGCTGATGTTCGTGACCCATGTGGGCCTGCACGTCGGAAAATGGCTGACCAACCTGGGCAGCATGATGTCAATTTTGACCATCGCCGTTCTGGCTGCTCTTCCCTTCTTCCGGCACGCTGAGGGTGTTCTCCCGCAGTATCACCCATTGGCAGTCGCCATGCCCGCCATGAGTTTGTTCAGCCTAAGCGTCTTCAGCAAAATGACGTTCGGCGCCCTGGTTGGCTTGGAGTACGCTGCGATTTTTTCCGGAGAATCACGTAATCCGTTGCGCGATTTTCCGCGGGCAATTCTGATTGCCGTCCCGGTTGTGATTGTTCTCTATATTTTCGGCACCAGCGCTATTCTTGCCTTCGTCACGCCTGAATCCGTGGACATGATCGGCCCGATCCCACAGGCGTTGCAAGTTGGCTTTGCGGGACTGGCGGCAGCGCGCATCGTCGTGCCGCTGGCGGTGCTGCTGCTGCTGACAAACTATCTGGCTACTTTCGCGCTGAATTTTGCGGCGAACACCCGACTTCCGATGGTTGCCGGATGGGATCACCTGCTTCCGGCGTGGTTTACCCGTTTGCATCCGAAATACCGGACGCCGGTAAACTCGGTACTTTTTCTTGGGGCGATTACATTGTTCACGGGCCTCGCAGCGCTGATTGGCGTCCGCGAGCTTGAAGCATTTTCGATGCTGCAAATCTGGAGCTTTACCTTTTACGGATTGGCGTATCTCGCCCTGTTCGCTATTCCGCTTTTAGCAAAAAGGCAATCCGGGCTGCGTTCTGGATGGATGTTGAAATTCGCCGCTGCTTCCGGATTGCTGTTGACGCTACTGTTCGTGGGGCTGTCCATTTTTCCGATCGTGGACGTGGTCAATCGCAGAGCTTACGCCGCGAAGACTATCGCGGTGCTCGTGGGAGCAAACCTGATTGCGCTGGTAGTCTTCTACATCGGCAAGAACAAGACAGCGAGCTAACGCGCTTCCGCAATCAGTTCGACGGGAGCGAAGACACCCCGGCGCATTGCCTCCAGCACGTTGCCCATCTTCACGGGCGCGGACTCGCCCATCAGGACTGCCACGCCAAGCGGTGGCGGGCCTTGCTGGGCACCGCGAGCCATCCTCTTTTCCAAGAACTCAATAGCGAACTGGCGGCGCTCGCGCTCAAATCGAATGGCGAAACCCCGTGCAGCCAGAGCGTCTTTGTACTCTCGCGGGGTCGCTACGAAACTTTCAGAACTGTCGCCAGCCCACGGCACGGGGAAGTGAATTTCGCCATTCCCGACGCGCATAAAATCGAAAATGGCGAATACGCCGCCGGGGCGCAGGACGCGCCGGACTTGTGCGAAGACGTTGGCCTTGTCGGCAAGATTCATGCCGACGTGGAAGAGGTAGGCGCCATCGAAGCTGTTCTCCGCGAACGGCAAGTCCAATGCGCTGGCCTGCTGAAAACGAATTTGTAATGCGGGCGCAAAACGCCTCGTTAAAGCCTCTGCCGTGCGGACGAAATCCGGGGTCAGGTCAACTCCGGTTACTTCGCACTGGTGCACCGAAGCAAAATAACGAGCCGTGCCGCCAATGCCCGAACCGACATCCAAAAGGCGAGCGCCTGGTTGCAAACCCATTTGCGCGGCCACAGCCTCGGTCGCTTCCCTTCCACCAACGTGAAACTCGTCCACTGCCGAGAGGTCGTCCAGTGTGAGCGAGGCACGCGGCTTCCCGTTTGCTTCAAATACCCGAAGGATTCGTTCTTCCAGGTCTCCCGTCGTGTAATGCTTTGCGACTTTGGCTTCGACAGATGAGCCAGTAGCGCCTGGAGCAACGTTCATGGTTTCTCCCATTTGCCGGATTTGGCGGAGGAAAAAATAGCATCAATCACTTTCATATTTCCAAGCGCATCTTCCAGCGGTACCGGCACTTCGGTGTTGCCAAGGATCGCACGCGAAAACGCATCGCCTTGAATGGTGTACTGATCGCAGGTGGAAATCTCCTCCAGCTCAACCTTGCCGCCGTAGATGGCCATTCCATCGGCAAGGGTTAGATGCGTCGGCTTGTCGTGGGGTGCGTTGAACGGAATTTCCACCGCGAGCCTGCCCGTGGTGCCGAGAATTTCCATACGCTGAAAATAGTTGGTTTGCGTGCCACAGGAAAAAACGGAATGGCCCGAGGAGAACTGCATGATCCCGGAGGCCAGACGGTCGGTGGTAAAGTCCGGATCGAGTTCCAGCGCTCCGGTGACGCGTCTCGGTTCTTCGCCAAAAAACCAGCGAGAAAGTGTAATTGGATAACTGCCGATATCGAGTAGCCCGCCACCGCCCCATTCCGGTTTATGGCGGACGTTGCCGGGATCACGATTGAAATAGCTGAAAACAGTGATGATGGATTTGAGCTCGCCAATCTTGCCGCTGCGGATCAATTCCCGGGTGCGAAGCCACTGAGGATGCGTTTTGACCATGAACGCTTCGCCGAGCTTCACGTTGGTGCGATCCCGGACACGCATTAGTTCGACAACCTCCGCCGCATTGAGTCCGATCGGCTTTTCACAGAGCACGTGCTTGCCTGCTTCGGCGGCCCTGATGGACCAGGGCACATGAAGATGATTGGGCAACGGGTTATAGATAGCGTCGATTTCCGGGTCAGCGAGCAAGTCTTCGTAAGAGCCGTAGGCTTTTGGGATGCCTAGTTCGCGCGCCGCAGCCTGCGCTCTCGTTAAATCCCGAGACGCGATGGCTGCGATTTCGCTGAAAGCGCCCTTCTGCATTCCAGGAATGACCTTTCGCGTGGCAATGGATGCAACGCCGAGGACACCCCATTTCACCTTCTTAGTCATTGCACGACGACCTCCGATAGTCAAAAGCTCCTTTTAAGCATGTAGCCGGACAAAATCCGCCAATTCGTGGGTTTTTCCTGAAACGCTATGCCGGCGGTCCGCACTACTAGCTATCAGGGGCAGACCGAACCATCTTAAAGGAGTTTTGCCATGCGTACGTCCCTGGAAGTCATCAATCGGTCCGCGATCCTGCTTCATATGCCCGACGATCACGGAAACTCGGTCAAAGTCATTTTGGGTGGAGCAGACGGGCCGCTGGTCACGATCGATTCGTCGGGCCACATCCACGTTTTGCCGTCAGTTGGCCCAGGCGATCCGGAAGTCCGCAAAGCGGTGAGCGGAATACTGCAAGGTATTCAGGAGATAGCCCGGCTGGCGAACGAGGCGAAGGCAGCCAGTGCCGGAACGCGCTGAGCCTTGCGCCCTCCGGCTCCGCTCTTGCATCCCCAACATGAACTTTCGCCGGACCGCACTCGATTCAACTTAACCGGATAAACATTTCGGCAAAATACAAGATTCACTGCATTGCGCACTGAGCGCATGAAACGTAATTTAGCCACGTAACACTTCTTAAGATCCGGAGAAAGGTTCGATGTTACACATGACACCGATTCTGATCGCGCTCGTCGGCGTTCTGCCGTTGGCAGTAGCAGGTCTTTCGCTGCTTTTCGTTTCTGGAAATTCCACGCCTCACAATCCGCATCACCACGCCATCAATTTGTGGCGCATGAAGTAGCTGTTCACGCAAAACTTTTGCGTCCAAAGCTAAAAGTTGAGGCTAAATTAGCTTTAGTTGACGGCTTTCAAGTTCGAGTAAGCGTTTTTTCAGCGGCAGACCACCCCCGAATCCTGTGAGGCTGCCGTCGTTTCCGATGACGCGGTGGCACGGGATGATAATCGGAATGGAATTGGCGCCGTTTGCCGCGCCTACGGCACGCACGGCTCTGGGGTTGCCAACCATTTCGGCCAATTTTTTGTAGGAGATAGTTTCGCCGTAAGGAATTTTCCGAAGCGCGGTCCAAACCGTTTTCTGAAAGTCCGTTCCTTCCAGCAACAGGCTGAGATCGAAACTCTTTCGCTCCCCAGCGAAGTAAGATTGCAATTGCTGGATGACTTCGACAAAAGCGGAATTGTCCAGCCGCCACGCTGGATCAACACTTTTTGCACGGTCGCCGCCTGCGAAGCTGATCAACTGTAGCCCAGCTTTTGATCCCGCCAGCAATAACGGGCCGACCGGACTTTCGAACCACGAATAAGAAATCTGGTTCATATTCCGATTCTAAACCACAATTCTTGAAACGGTTGCAAGACTCTTTTGCCCCGCAGATGTTACGGTGCTAAAATTCCAATTGGTAACGCCATGACCGCAAAAACTCTCTACGAGAAGATTTGGGATAGCCATCTGGTGCATGAAGAGCCCGGCAAGCCTTCGCTGATTTACATTGACCGGCATTTGATTCACGAAGGTACTTCGCCGCAAGCCTTCTCCGGCTTGCGCGCTGAAGGTCGCAAAGTTCGCCGTCCTGATCTTACTTTCGCGGTGATGGACCACTCGGTTCCCACCAAAGACCGCTTCCTTCCAATCATCGATCAGGACGCCAAGGCGCAATTCGACGCGCTCGAAGAAAATTGCCGCGAATCCGGCGTGCGCCTGTTCGACATGAACAGCAAGAATCAGGGCATAGTTCACATTATTGGACCCGAGTTGGGGATCACGCAACCCGGACAGACGATTGTTTGCGGTGACAGCCATACTTCCACACACGGCGCGTTCGGCACGCTGGCTTTCGGCATCGGCACGAGCGAAGTCGAGCACGTGTTGGCGACACAGTGTTTAGTACAGGGTAAATCCAAGACGCTGCGTATTCTGGTGCGCGGGAAACGTCCCAAAGGCGTCACCGCAAAGGACATCATTCTGGCCATCATTGGAAAAATCGGCATCGGCGGCGGTACAGCTCACGTCGCCGAATACGGTGGTCAAGCCATTCGCGAACTATCCATGGACGGCCGCATGACCGTCTGCAACATGACCATCGAAGGCGGCGCGCGAGCTGGAATGATTGCGCCGGACGAGACGACGTTTGCGTATCTCGAAGGACGGCAGTTTGTTCCGCGTGGAAAAGAATTTCAGGAAGCAGTCGAGCGCTGGAAGCTGCTTACGACCGACAGTGGCGCGAAATTTGATATGACCGTGGAATTACAGGTGGAAAAAATCGCGCCGCAAGTGACCTGGGGAACGAATCCGGGAATGGTAACTGGCGTGACCGACCGCGTGCCCGATCCTGGCTCGTTCAAGAATGCCGACGACCAGAAAGCCACCGAGCGTGCACTGCAATACATGGGATTGAAGGCGGGCACGCCGATCGTGGATATTGCGGTGGACCGCGTGTTTATCGGGTCGTGCACCAACTCGCGGCTGGACGATTTGCGAGCGGCGGCTCATTTGGTCGCCGGGAAGCACGTCGCGAAAAATATCAAGCAGGCGCTGATCGTTCCGGGTTCGCGTGGAATCAAAGCTGCCGCGGAAAGCGAAGGCCTCGATAAAATCTTTTCCGATGCTGGATTCGAATGGCGCGACGCCGGCTGCAGCATGTGCATCGGCATGAACGCCGATGTGTTGCCGCCGCACGAACGCAGCGCCAGCACTTCGAACCGCAACTTCGAGGGGCGCCAGGGTCGCGACAGCCGCACCCATTTGGTTAGTCCCGTAATGGCAGCAGCCGCGGCGATTGCCGGACATTTCGTAGATGTGCGCGAATTCGACGTCGTGAACGTGGAATAAGATCGCTAAAATTCTGGGGATCAAATGGAACCCTTCATTACTCACACCGGTCTGGTTCTTCCCTTCGACCGCGTCAACGTGGACACCGATCAGATGGTGCCGAAACAGTTTCTTAAAGCGCTGACGCGCGAAGGCTTTGGACGCATTCTTTTCTATGATTGGCGCTACATGGCCGGCGAAAAACCAAATCCTAACTTCATTCTGAATTTTCCGGAATACAAAGGCGCGTCGGTTCTTCTCACGCGTGCGAACTTTGGTTGCGGCTCCAGCCGCGAGCATGCGCCCTGGGCCATCGGCGATTACGGCTTCCGGGTCATCCTCGCCCCGAGCTATGCCGACATTTTCTACAACAACTGCTTTAAGAACGGTATTCTTCCAGCCATCCTGAAAGAGTCCGATATCGACGCACTCTTCAAACGCGCTGAAGCGGATCGTTCCTACACGCTCGCAGTGGATTTGCCGAACGAGACGGTGAGCGACAACAAAGGACTGATCGTTTCGTTTGAGATTGCGCCGTCGCGCAAGGAAGTGTTGCTCAAAGGGCTCGACGATATCGGCACTTCGCTGCAGCATGTGAGCGCAATTGTCGCTTACGAAAAGACGCACGCCGGCACCGCCACCATGTATGCGCCGGTTGATGTGAAAAATTACACGTAGACATGACTGAACCGATTGTCGGATCGCTTTAATCGAAGAGAGATTCCAGGCTGCGCTCGGAATGACGACCCTTGCAAGTTTGCGTCTAAAAAGGCACTAGACTTTTTCTCCGGTTGGCTCTGGCGACTCCGCCGCAGCAGGTGGTCCCAGCAATTCAGCGGCAAGAATCCCCGCCAGCACTAGTGCGGCACCCGCAACGGAACGCGGGCCGAGCCTTTCTCGCAAAACGAAATAGGACGTAACAACCGCAAATACCGGCTCTAGCGTAAAAATAATCGCGGCGTGGCTCGGCGTGGTGAATTGTTGCGCCCACAGCTGCAGCGAAAACGCCACGGCCGTTGCAAATACCGCGCAAACTGCGATACCAACCCACAGTTGCGAAGTTGAATGGAAACGCATCGGCTGCCAGCGAATCGCATTCGCCCCGAATGCCGTCAGCCACGCCATCACCGCGCACGCCAGCACCTGCAACACGCTGAGCGCGGCGGCGGAATGTTCGCGCGCGTATTCGCCGACCAAAATAATGTGCACCGCGTAGGATATCGCCGCGAAAAATGTCAGGACGTCGCCGCGATTCAAGTGCGCGACGCCGGTTACCGGCACCGTCAGAAAATACAATCCCGCCGCCGCTGCGATCGTCCCGAAATAGACCCAAAGCGTTGCCCGTTGGCCCCAGAACAACGCCAGAATCAACGGCACCAGCACCACGCTCGATCCGGTGATGAACCCCGAATTGGACGCGGTGGTGTAACGCAGGCCGGCGGTTTGAAACGCGTACCCGCAAAACATAAAAAAGCCCAGCCGTACGCCGGCAAAAATCTCATCCCGCTGCAGCACGCGGAATACCTGCGGACGAAACGCCGCCATGCAAATTCCCGCTAATGTGAAGCGCAATGCCAAGAATACAAAGACCGACGAATCATCCAGCGAATTCTTAACCACCACAAATGTCGAGCCCCACAGCAGGGTGCAAAATGCCAGCGCCAACTCCGCACGCAGGCGGCTTGGCTGTAACTGTGTGTTCGCGAGTGTTGCCATGGCCCCGAAAGCATATCAGTGAACGTTGGCAACGCAACGCCATCGCAAAGCAAGCAGCGCGCCACGGGCTATTGACACTGCGGCAAGCCCGGGCAATCATGCAGGCATAATGCACAAACAACTGCGGCTCTGGATTTGCGCGATGGGTATTTCGTGCTTGATGCTTCTCGCATTTTCGAGCGTCATTCGCGCGGAGCACCACGAAAATTGGATCGAAATCAAATCACCGCACTACACGATCTATTCCAACTCCGGTGAACACGATGGCCGCCGTGTGGCCGCGCAGTTCGAGGAAATTCGCGCGCTGTTCGAACAAAGCTTCCCCAAGCTCAAGGTGGATTTCGGAAAGCCCACCATCGTGTATGTCCTGAAAGATGAAAATTCGCTGAAACTTTTGATGCCCACGTACGGCCAGAATAAAAACGCGACAAGGATAGCCGGTGAGTACCGCTTGTCGAACGACAAGAATTTTGCGGTCGTGCGCACGGACGTCACTGGCACCGGCACCAATCCTTATCACGTGATGTACCACGAGTGGGCGCATGGGCTCTTCCGACTGAATTATCGCGGACTGCCTTTATGGCTGGATGAAGGCCTGGCGGAATACTGGGGCGGCAGCGATATAGATAACAAGGAAGGCCGCGTGGGCATGGCTGATCGCGCGCAACTACGCGTACTTCAACAGAACCCATTTATTCCGATTTCGACGCTGGTTTCCGTCGACGCAACTTCTCCTCTCTACAACACGCGCGATCATGCCGGCATGTTCTACGCCGAGTCCTGGGCCATCGTGCACTACTTCTCCATCGCTCCGGAAGTGAGCGAGCAGCATCTTCTCAATAAATATCTCGCCGCCTTGCAGGCCACCGACGATCCTATCGAAGCGGCCAGTCGTTCATTTGGTGACTTGAAACAATTGGGTGAAAAATTGGAGGCTTACACGCGGCAGTCGGCATTTTTGTATCAGCGTATGGCTGTGAGCAGTAATATTTCAGAAAAAGATTTCGCCGCTCGCCGTTTGAGTCCGGCGGAAGGCTTGGTAGCCCAGGCGGATTATCTTCTCCATACCAATCACCTCCCGGAAGCGATTGAAATCCTGCACGAAGCGGAAAAATTGGACGCCAAAGTCCCGCACCTGCACGACGAATTGGGGTACTACCATTTTGTGAAAGCGGATTTCGACAATTCGTTGAAGGAATTTGATCTGGCGATCGCGGAAGACCCGAACGACGCCACAGCCTACTACTACAAAGCGTCAATTCCCTATCGCAAGAGTGGCTACGCCCGCGAGACCACTCCGCAGATGATCGTCGATCTGCAAAAGGTGATTTCGCTCCAGCCCAACTTCGCTCCCGCGCACGCTTTTCTCTGTATCGCTTACACCCAATCGCCGGACACCAGGGCAAAAGCATTGGCAGAAGCCAAAAAGGCCATGGACCTGGAACCCGGCAACCTGGCGTATTTTATCGACGCCGGCCGTGCGCTAGTCGCCACAAATGATCTGACGAACGCGAAAAAAGTCGCCGACACCGCGCAGAAAGTTGCGACGTGGCCCCGCGATCGCGTCATGGCCGCTAATTTTCAGAAGACCGTCAACGCAAAAACGAATCTTTCCTCGGACGATCCTCGCGCCGTCGCCGCAGCTGATCCGGCCGCGAGCGGCGAAGGCGCAACTGCTGGCCCCGCGCCGCCGTCTGAAAAAGAAGGCCAGATCACGGAGCTGATCTGCGGCCATCCGCCTTCCGTGATGTTTACGCTAAAAGCGGGAGATGAACAATTTTTATTTCACGTGAAGGACATTGCGAAAATTAAAGTGGCGGACGCTGGAGACTCCTCAGACGCCACCACTTGCGGAAAGTGGAAAGATCGAAAGGCAGTGGTTGAGTTCTCAGAAACGGCGGATGGCCCGGCATTTGGCGAAGTAAGTTCGATTGCGTTCAAGTGAGATCCGAAGGGGATCCTGAATCCAACCGTCATTCCGAGCGAAGCGAGGAATCTCTCTTCTTCTTCGACTTGTCGTGCACCGGAGATGAAAACACATCAAGGCTGAACCGGCATTATTGCGACGAGTAAACGGTCCGGCCACCGGCCACGGTGCGCAAAACTTTAATGTTCATGTACTCACTCGGCTCAACCTTGGTCAAGTCTTTGGAAAGCACAATAAAGTCCGCGAATTCCCCGGCCTTCAATTCGCCTTTCTTCCCTTCCATGAATTCGCCGTAGGCCGAACCGCTGGTGTAAGCGCGAATGCAATCGGAGAGAGAAAGTTTCTCCTGCGGTTGCCAGCCGCCGTGCGGTCCGCCCTCTGCAAGTTCACGCGTCACGCACGCATATAGTCCACGGAATGGCATAATCGGTTCGACATCGTAGTCCGTGCCGAACGCCAGCCGGACGCCAAATTTCTGCATCGTGGCCCAAGCATACGCGCCTTTCACTCGATCTGATCCGACCCTCTGCTCGGCCCAGCGCATATCGGAAGTTTGGTGCGACGGTTGCATCGAAGCAATCACTTGCAAACGCGCGAAGCGTGGAAAATCAGACGGCGCGACGACTTGCGCGTGCTCGATGCGGTCGCGGCGGTCGCGCGGTCCATTGGCTTTAGCGACGGCTTCGAACGCATCCAGGCAAACGCGGTTGGCGCGGTCGCCGATAGCGTGAAAGTTGAGTTGAAAGCCTGCTTTATCGCGTTCGATAGCCAACTGACGAATCTTTTCCGGTTCCATGGCCATGATTCCGCTGGCGGAGGGATCATCGGAATAGGGCGCGAGCATTGCCGCAGTGCGGGACCCGAGTGCGCCGTCGGAGACCAACTTGAGCGCACCGGTGCGCAGCCAGGGATCGGTCGTGCCGCCGTCGTGGCGCATCTGTTCGAGCTTTGCCAGCGGTGCCGAAAACGGCAGCCACTCCGTGATACGCACGGTCAGCTTCCCCTCATTCTTGATGGCACGATAGGTGAGGAAATCTTCCCACGCGGAATTGTCCTGCACCGAAGTCACGCCATGCTGCGCTACGTCAGCCAGCGCGAGTTCAATTCCCCGACGTCGTTGCTCGATGGACGGCGGCGGAATCTTGGAGTCGACAAGCCCCATCGCGGCGCCTTCTTTCAGCATGCCGGTGAGTTCGCCTGACGCGTCTTTTTCAATCTCGCCGCCAACAGGATTCGGTGTGGATTTTGTAATCCCGGCGAGTTGCAGCGCCAGCGAATTTGCAACCGCTACATGGCCGGAAATGTGCGTCAGAATGACCGGATTCTTCGGCGAAACTTCATCCAGTTGTTGTCGGTTAGGAAATTTCTTGTCCGGCCAGAACGTGTGATCCCATCCGCTGCCGGCGATCCACTCGCCTTCCTTATGTTGCGCAACGCCCTCTGCCAGCCGTTTCTGCAATTCTGCCGCGCTTTTCACGCCATTCAAGCGCACCGTAATCCAGTCTTCTCCCGCGCTGCCAATGTGCACGTGCGCATCGTTAAAGCCGGGCATTACAAAGTGTTTTTCCAGGTCAACGGTCTTCGCGCCGGTTTCGGCCAAGGCGCTCACTTCATCGTCATCGCCGACCGCCAGTATTTCTTCTCCCCGAACCAGCATCGCTTCGGCCCAGGGTGAAGCCGGATCGTTCGTATAGATACGCCCGTTGCGATAAATCGTCATCGGGGCTGCGCCATTTGGCGACTGCTTCGTTGCACCAGGCGCGGCACCGGATGCCTGCGAGCGGGCAATCGTACACGCGGTAAGCACAAAAATCAGCAGTGCCGCGCCCGCTGCACCCTTCGAATAGCGCATGCATTTTTTCAAGATTTTGCCTCGACTACACCGGAAGTGCCAAGAAGCGTCAGCAATACGCGTTGCAATCCAATTTCGCGTCCGTCCGATTCATACCATTCCTGCAAAGAGTGAGCGCCGCCGCCATTGCCCCCCGCACCAATCGAAATCGCATCAATCCCCAGCGAGAGAGGAACGTTAGCGTCGGTCGAAGCTCGCTCCAGCCGCGATTGATTGTGCACCGCATCGTCCGCGGCGCGCAGCGCTGCCAGCAATGGCGAATTGGAAGCGAGTTCCCCGCCCGGCCGGCTACCCAGCAAGTCTAGCTTCCATTCCAGTTTTCCTTTCGAACGGTCGCGCGAAGCTTCCATCTCGTCACGAACCCCCGCTGCCATGCAATCGCGCAACGCGGATTCCAGGCGAATCAATTCCTCCTCGCTCTCCGAACGAAGATCCACTTTCAATCGCGCTTCATGCGGAATGGAATTGACCGACGTGCCGCCTTCGATTTGTCCCAGGTTGAATGTGGTGCGCGGACTCGCGGGCACTCGGGTATTGATGAAGCGAACCGAGCCGCGAATCAGCGCATTGATCGGATTCGGAATGCCGAAGTCGGACCAGCTGTGCCCGCCCGGTCCCGCGATAACTGCCTCCACGCGCCGCGAGGCAAGCGCCTTGGTCGTGACGTGATCGATGCTCGAACCATCCAGAACGATCACTGCTTTCAGACGCTCGCGATACGCATCCACAATCGCGCGCATGCCGCGCAAATTCCCTTCGCCTTCTTCGCCCACGTCCGCAACAAACAGAATTGTTCGTTGCGGCTGGATGCGTGCTTCGTGCAGCGCCCGCGCCACCGCCACCAGCGCCGCCAAGCCGGCGCCATTATCGGAAATTCCCGGAGCGGTCATGCGGCTTTTGTCGCGATGCACTTTCACGTCGGTCCCCGCAGGAAAAACCGTGTCCAGGTGCGCCGATAGGATTACGATTTCTTTGTCGGTTGCTCCGCGCAACAGTCCGATTACGTTTCCGGCTTTGTCCGTGGAAACCTCCAGCCCAACCGCGGACAGCAATACTCTCACGGCGGCGGCTCGTTCGGTCTCCAGGAATGACGGTGCGGGAATTTCCGTCAGCCGCGCTTGTTCGTCATCAATCCACGCCCGGTGCACAGCAAACCAATCCAAGGCCGCGTGGATTTGCGGCCCGGAAGGCAGAAGAGATTGCGAAGTCGATTGCGAACTGGATTGCGATGTCGCGTTGCCGCGACCTCCCGGGCGATCCGCTGGAAATGGCACGACAGGTCTGATCGGCATGTTGAGCAGGATAACCGAAACCACCAGGCATTTCAGCGCAGAATCCTGTGGAAGGTTCAATGCGGAGCCACTCCCGCGCAAAGCGCCAGAAGTTCGTCTTCAGTAAGTACTCTCGCGGATTGCTTCGCAGCATCCAACAGCCGCGCCACCAGCGCATCGTCGGCAGGAATCTTATGGCGTTCGAGCCAAAACTGCACGTTGGATTTGCCGCTCATCGGGCCAATCTCGATGATTTGCTCAAGCCCAAACAGGTGCGACGGAACGCCGCTATACACGATATTCGCCAGTTCGACGTTGCCTTTGTGAAATGCTTTCACGATGGCCGCGGCATGAACGCCCGTCGCGGTTCGAAACGCATCACGGCCGATCACCGGATAATTCGGCGGAATCGTCGTGTGGGTAGCCACCGCAACCGTCTCGCAATATTCTTTTAGCTTCGAAAGATCGCGGTCGATCAATCCCATCAGCCGAAAATTGACCAGCATCAATTCCATCGGTGTGTTTCCTACGCGTTCGCCCAACGAATTTGCCGCCGCGTGCACCTGATGCGCCCCCGCCGCAACGGCCCACAACGAATTCGCAATTGCCAGACCGCGATCGCAGTGGCCGTGCCAATCCACTCGAATCTTCTCGCCAGACGGCTTAACCACTTCCTCCATCACGAATTTGACCAGGTTGTACGAGCCCTGTGGCGTTGCGTGACCCACCGTGTCGCACAACACGATGGCCTTCGCTCCGCTTCGAATCGCAGCGGAATAAAGCCGCTTGACGGTCTCGCGATCCGTTCGAACCGTATCTTCCGTCACGTACATTGCCGGCAGGTTGTGGCTCACCGCAAACTTCACCGCATTCTCGGTCGTGCGCTCCAGATGATCCACTGTCCAGTCTTCCACCAGGCGGCGGATCGGGCTTGACCCAAGAAAAGTTGCCGCCTCGATGGCGATGCCAACTCGCTGAGAAATCTCGACGATTGGCAGGATGTCATTCTCAAGAGTGCGCGCAGCGCAATTCGGCCGAATCTTCATGCGATTCGTCGCAATTTCGCGAGCCAGAGCCTCAACGTGTTCAATCGCGCGTACACCAGCACCGGGAAGTCCGATGTTCACGGACTCAATTCCCAGGGATTCCATCAAATGAAGGATTCGGATTTTTTCCTCGATACTGGGATCGTAAACGGAGGGATTTTGCAGACCGTCGCGCAGCGTTTCGTCGTTCAGCAGAACTTTCGTGCCCGGAGGAATCAGCGGAGGCGAAGCCAGGTTCCAATCGTATATCCAATCATTCTGCCGCATGCATCCTCCAGCCACCACTCAGAGAATTGTAACCGGAACGCGCGCAGCACCAAAAACGATGCACTCAGTCAATTCGGAAAGCTTCCTCATGCTCAACTGAAATCATGCACAGCCCTTGCGGCGGCACCGTTGGTCCAGACTTGGACCTGTCTTTTAACTCGTAGAGCCGATCGATATCCTCAGGTGAGAGCCGACCCCGTCCCACCTCGAGCAGGGTGCCGACCATTTTGCGGACCATGTAACGCAAAAATGAACGGCCTCGCACCGTGAACAGTAGCTCTTCGCTGTCCGCTGAACGCACCAGCTCCGTCGAATATATTTCGCGCACAGTAGATCGCTGGTCGTCGGCATCTTCCGAGCCTGTAGACGCCGCAAAAGATGCGAAGTCGTGGCTCCCTACAAAACGTGACGCAGCGTCGCGCATTTTGCCTTCATCCAGAGGAAACGGGTAATGCAACACATACCGCCACAGCATCGGCGGCACTACTTTTCCTCGATACAAACGATAGCGATAGATTTTGCCGCGCGCGGACCAGCGGGCACTGAAGTCCGGCCCAACCTCTTCCGCCCCCACGATTCGAATCGTCGGAGGCAGAATCGCATTCAGAGCGCGCTGAAATTCCTGCGCTGACAATCCGCTCTGCGTCCGAAAGCTTCCCACCTGGCCAAGCGCGTGCACTCCCGCATCCGTCCGGCCGGTTGCATGCAGCGCGATGTTTTCCTGCGTCAGCCGCCGCAACACCGAAACGATTTCACCTTGCACCGTCGGCTTCCCGGATTGCATCTGCCAGCCATGGAAATCCGTTCCGTCATAAGCAATGGTTAGTTTGAGGTAGCGCATGCAGAGCGGCCCGGGCAATCAGGACGCCAAGCGCGCAAAGCGGCTGCCGGGCTTCACTGCGGCGGACCCTTCACGACACAACGGGCAATCTTCCGGCTCATAGCTCGCAATCGGCAGATCCAGCAGCGCCTGCGCTTTCACCGGAAAATCAATTTTACCGCCACTGCGATCGATTAAAGCCGCTGCCGCAACCACACATCCGCCCGCTTCCTGCACCACATGAATTGCTTCTTGCGTTGACCCGCCCGTCGTCCACACGTCCTCTACCACCAGCACCCGCTGGTCGGGCCGCAGCTCAAATCCGCGCCGCATCACCATCGTCCCACTCGCGTCGCGCTCCACAAACAGCGCTGGCACTCCGCCGCCAGCCAAGGGATGCTTCCCAGCGGCCTCTGGCAAAGCTCGCGCCACTTCCTGTCCAACAATCAGCCCACCCAAAGCAGGGGATACAACCGCCTCAATCCCCGCGTCCGTGAACAGCGCAGCCAGCGCCTTGCCCAATTTCTCCGCAAATCGCGGATATTGCAGCACCAGCGCGCACTGTACATAAGTCCCGCTATGCAGCCCGCTGGACAGTTCAAAGTGCCCATGCCGGATCGCCCCAGCCGTCTCAAAAATCTTCAGCAAATCTTCTGTACTAGCCATCGCTCAGCTAACCGTTGCACGTCCCTAAACGTCGAAATGTCAGGAGCTTAGTGGCTGCCGGGTTGCGTTGTCAAGGAACTGCGGCGCTGATAGACTCTCCATTCCGCCGTTCGGTGCACCATTGCGTTTCTTTCTCCCGGTGGATAGCCTTCTCCGGCTGATTTCATGAAACAAATGCGAAGTGATACGCGTTCTAATTAGTGCAGATCATTCAGAACAACAAATTTAGCTTTGCGTGACAATTACTTGAGGGGATACGCACACATGATGACGCAGTTCGTACGACCGCTGATGGCTACCCTGTTGGCCGCTGTACTCGCTGTAGGGACTTTGTCCCCGGCCTACGCGCAAGACGCCGTCCAGGCTCCCAGCGGAGAGCAGAAGCCGGCGAACAGCCCATCTCCCACCATCTCGCTCGGCAGCTCCAAGTACAACTACACCCGCGGTCCGAAGTCCTTTCCGAATCTCATTGCTCCGTATTCTCCAATTTCCATTCCTGAGCCCGCTACCACCAATACACCTAAGCTCGAACAAATGATCCATGATGGAAACCTAGAATTGAGCCTGCAAGATGCCGTCGAATTGTCTCTCGCCAACAACATGGACATCGTCGTGGCCCGCTATAATCCCTGGTTTGCCGACACCGATATTCTTAAAACCGAAGCCGGCGGAACCGGACGCGGCACTGCGGGCGCCTCGTTCCCCTTCTCTACTGCCAATATTCCGTTCCTTTCCTTTGATCCCGTGATCACCGGCACGGTCTCACTCGACCAGATATTGGTTCCCGTCAACAATCCGTTCCTCTCCGGCACCGGCACCGCCGGAGTCGGCACGGTCTCGGCGCACACGGCGCAATACAATTTCTCGGTCTCGCAGGGATTTTCTTCCGGC
Source organism: uncultured Acidobacteriota bacterium (assembly GCA_963732135.1). Taxonomy (GTDB): domain Bacteria; phylum Acidobacteriota; class Terriglobia; order Acidiferrales; family UBA7541; genus Acidiferrum. The sequence goes on along the minus strand of CAVSYC010000001.1, from coordinate 1,566,376 downwards.
ACAACCGTGAACGTAGCATGGGACAACACCCGCAGTTCTTCCAGCGCGTTTAACCTCTTCAATCCCGCGGTTCAGTCTTCGCTGTACATCACTTTCTCTCAGCAATTGCTTAACGGCTTCGGTTTCTTCGCCAACCGCCGCAACATCTTGATCTCCAAAAACAATCGCAAAATCGCCGATTTGGCCTTCGCCCAGCAAGCCATCACCACCGTCACCAGCACCATCACCGCTTATTGGGAATTGGTTTACGCTCGCCAGAACGTGGACGTTCAGCAACAGGCCGTCACTGTCGCGGAAAAACTCTACAACGACAACAAGAAACAGCTGGAAATCGGAACCATGGCCCCGCTGGACGTCACTCGCGCCGAGTCGGAACTCGCTACCGACCACCAGAATCTTATCGTCGCGCAAACCGCGCAATTACAGCAGGAACAGACTCTCAAGAACGCCATTTCCAAGGATCCACTGGCCGCGAATTTCGTGAACGTTCACGTCGTGCCCACCGACAAGCCTACTCCGCCCGCGGCCATCGAAGCTCCATCCTTCGAAGACGCCTTGCGTGAAGCATTCGCTAAGCGGCCGGACCTCCAGGAACAGATTTACAACGTCAAGAATGCCGACATTGACGCGCGCGCCACGCGCAGCGCGCTTTTGCCCACCGCCACCCTCAATGGCCGTTACGGCTCACAAGGCCTCTCCGGCAATTCATCGATTCCGGGTGCGTCGGTCACCACGGCCGGAAGTCCTATCGTGGGTACCAACGGCCAGGCAGTGACTGTTCTGGACGCCGGCGGAAATCCCGTGGAAATTTTTGTGCCCAATACGACTGCTACTTCGGCTGGGATTCATCAGGACGGCTTCGGCGCCGCGCAAAGCCAGATCTTCCACAATAATTTCCCGGATTATTCGGTTTCCCTGAACCTGCAAATTCCTATCCGTAATCGCTCGGCCCAGGCTGACAATCAACGCGCCATCCTCACCGCGCGCCAGCAGCAGGCCGTCATGCAACAACTCAAAAATGCCGCGCTTCTCGATGTGCGCAACACTTACATCGCCCTGGTGCAGGACCGCGCTCGCGTCGAAGCCGCCGGCAAAGCCCGCGAGTTGCAGCGCCAGACCTTCGAAGCCGAACAGAAAAAATATCAGCTTGGCGCATCCACGGTTTATAACGTCATTCTCACCCAGCGCGATTACATTACCGCCCAAGGCACGGAATTGCGCGCCATGGCCGACCTCGTTGAAGCCAAGGCCAACTACGAACGCGCCATCGGACGCACCCTCGAAACCAATCGCGTCTCCATCGCCGACGGAAAATCCGGCAACGTCGAGCACGACACCTTGATCCCCGGCACGCTGGACGGCAAAGTAGTAGGCACCGACGCCTTGTTCAAAAAACTCGATGCAGAAGGCTCGCGCAACGCCAATCCATCCTCCACCAACAAATAAGCATTTTCCGTAGGGGCGCAGCACGCTGCGCCCGAGCTTGCCCAATGTTCTTCCGCTTGTTCGGTTGCTCCCAACCGCTCTTTCGCTTAGCATAAATAATTGTTATGCGTGCATTTCTTTGCGCCTAGGCCTGCGAGCGCCTTTCATGACCGATCACAAAAAGACCAGCACTCCCACACTCCCCGCCACCGAAAAGCCTTCAGTATCGCGAACTCCCTCGCCTGAAGAAAAATCCTGGGAACAGAACACCCTCGCACCAACTTTGAAAAAAAGTCCGGAGCGCCAACGCGAATTCACCACCATCTCCGGCCATCCCATCCGCCGTCTCTACAGCGAAGCCGATCTACAGGATTGGAATCCGAAAACACGCCTCGGCTATCCCGGCGAACCACCCTACACACGCGGCATTCACTCCACCATGCACCGGGGTCGTCTGTGGACAATGCGCCAATTCGCCGGATTCGGCGCCGCCGAAGACACCAACCAGCGCTTCCGCTATCTGCTCTCGCAAGGTCAGACTGGTCTTTCCACCGCCTTCGATCTGCCAACGCTAATGGGCTACGACTCCGACCACGCGCTATCCGAAGGCGAAGTCGGTAAATGCGGCGTGGCCATCAGTTCCCTCGCCGACATGGAAGTCCTCTTCGATCAAATCCCGCTCGCCAACGTCACCACTTCCATGACCATCAATTCGCCCGCAGCCGTGATCTGGGCGATGTATCTTGCGGTCGCGGAAAAGCAAGGCGCCGACTGGAAAAAGATTTCCGGCACTCTCCAGAACGACATCCTCAAGGAATACATCGCGCAAAAGGAATACATCTACCCGCCCGAACCATCCATGCGCCTGGTGATTGACACCTTCGAATTCGCCGTCAAAGAAACGCCCAAATTCAACCCCATTTCCGTCAGCGGCTATCACATCCGCGAAGCCGGCTCGACCGCCATCCAGGAATTGGCCTTCACTCTGCGCGATGGCATGGAATACATCGAATACGCGCTGCGCCGCGGAATGAATCTCGACGAACTAGGCCCGCAACTTTCTTTTTTCTTCAACGCCCACAGCGATTTCTTCGAAGAAATCGCTAAATATCGTGCCGCCCGCCGCATCTGGCACATAGCGATGATCGAACGTTACGGCTCAAAGAACCCGCGCACCTGGGCGTTGCGTTTCCACACGCAGACCGCGGGATGCTCGCTAACGGCGCAGCAACCCTACAACAACGTAGTCCGCACCGCGCTGCAAGCGCTTTCCGCTGTTCTAGGCGGCACGCAATCCCTGCATACCAATTCATTGGACGAAGCCTGGGCGCTCCCCACCGAATTCGCGGCAACTATCGCGCTGCGCACACAACAAATCATCGCCCACGAAACCGGTGTAACGAATACAGTCGACCCACTCGGCGGGTCCTACTTCGTCGAAGCCCTCACCAACGAGGTCGAAGCCGGCGCCTGGGACTACATCCGCAAAATCGATTCCATGGGCGGCATGGTGGCTGCCATCGAACGCAGTTACCCGCAGCGGGAAATCGCCGAAGCTTCCTACCGCTATCAGATGGAATTGGACAAAAAAGAAAAATTAATGGTAGGCGTAAACGATTTCATCTCCGAAGAAAAGCCTCTGGACATTTTGCAAATCGACGAAACCGTAGCTCACCGCCAAGCCGCCCGCCTGAATAAGCTGCGCGCCGACCGCTCCCAGGAAGCCGTCACTCGCGAGCTGGCCGCCCTACGCAAAGCCGCCCAATCCCAAGAAAACCTAATGCCATCCATCTACGCCGCCGTAAAAGCCTACGCCACGTTGGGCGAAATCTGCGAAGCCCTCCGCCAAGTCTTCGGCTCCTACGAAGAAGTAGCCATCACCTAATACGCATTACAGAAGGAACGAGGACTTAGAACGCATGCCGCAAAAAAGAATTCGTGTGCTGATTGCGAAGCCCGGCCTCGACGGTCACGACCGCGGCGCCAAAATCATCGCCCGCGCACTCCGTGACGCCGGCATGGAGGTCATCTACACCGGCCTCCGCCAGACCCCGGAGATGATCGCCTCCGCCGCCGTCCAGGAAGACGTAGACGTCATCGGCCTTTCCATCCTCTCCGGCGCTCACAACACCATCTGTCCCCAATTAATGACTCTCCTCAAGGAAAAAGGCATGGGCGATGTAACCGTCCTGGTAGGCGGCATAATCCCCGGCGCCGACATCCCTGCCCTAAAACAATCCGGCATCGCAGAAATCTTCCTTCCCGGCACCTCCACCCAGGACATAGTGGATTTCATAAACAAAAAGCACGCGCACGTGTAGGTCCTAGCTTGCGTCGGTAGTGCAGCGAACCCACCTCCCGCCGTTCCTTTCTCCTTTGGCCTTGCCCTGTGCGCCTCCGCGTTCAACGTCGTCCTTGGTAACTCCTTCTTTCACCATCCTTGCTCCGTCCGCTGCCGTTCTCAGTGTGTCTGTGCCTCCGTCGCAAATCTTTCTTGCTCTTTCTTGTATACTGAAACTGTGATTTCTCTGCGAGGAAGCTGAGTGCCTGCTTCGATCCTGAAGTCCTCCATCAACCGCGATTCGAAAGACTTTCAGAAGAATTCCCGCCACATCATCGAGCTCCTAACCGAGATGAAAAATCAAGAAGAGCTCATCTGCCAGGGCGGCGGCGCGAAAGCCATCGAATCTCAGCATAAGAAGGGCCGTCTGACTGCCCGGGAACGTATCGCGAAATTAATCGATCCGAACACGCATTTTTTCGAACTCGGCCTCTTCGCCGCGTTCGAAATGTATGAGGAATGGGGCGGCGCTCCCTCCGCTGGCACTATCACCGGCCTGGCGCGCATCTGCGGTCGCCTGTTCATGCTCGTCGCCAACGATGCAACCGTAAAAGCCGGCGCTTTCTTTCCCATGACCGCTAAGAAAGTGATCCGCGCGCAAAACATCGCCATCGAAAACAAGCTTCCAACGATCTATCTCGTCGATTCTGCCGGAATCTTTCTTCCGCTTCAGGAAGACGTCTTCCCCGACACCGACGATTTCGGCCGCGTCTTCCGCAATAACGCTGTTATGTCCGCAATGGGCATTCCGCAACTCACCGCCATCATGGGCATGTGTGTAGCAGGCGGCGCGTATCTCCCGGTCATGTGCGATCACATCCTGATGACCGAAGGCTCCGGCCTTTTTCTGGCTGGTCCTGCACTCGTGCAAGCTGCCATCGGCCAAAAAACTTCCGCTGAAGAGCTCGGCGGCGCGAAAATGCATTCGCAAATCAGCGGCACCGTGGATTTTCGCGAGCCCGACGATGAAGCCTGCCTGGCACGCATCCGTGCGCTGGTAGACAAAATGGGCGCACCCGACCCGCCAGTTTTCAGCCACACGGCGTCACGCGAACCACTCTTCCCGGCCGAAGAAATCTACGGCATCTTTTCCAGCAATGCGGCCAAGCAGTACGACATGCGCGACATCATCGCCCGCATCGTGGATGCGAGCGAGTTCGAAGAATACCGCGCCGAATACGGCGAAACGCTGCTTTGTGGTTATGCTCGCATCGGCGGTTGGGCCGTCGGCATCGTTGCCAATCAGAAAAAACATGTGCAAACCACCGCGCCCCATTCGGACCAGAAACGAATGGAGTTCGGCGGCGTGATCTACACTGAGTCCGCCGAAAAAGCTGCCCGTTTCATCCTCGATTGCAACCAGAATCGCATCCCGCTAATTTTTCTCCATGACGTGAACGGTTTCATGGTCGGCAAAGACGCCGAATGGTCGGGCATCATCCGCGCCGGAGCAAAAATGGTCAACGCAGTGTCCAATAGTGTGGTGCCAAAGATTTCCGTCATTTGCGGCGGCAGCTTCGGTGCGGGCCACTACGCCATGTGCGGCAAAGCCTACGACCCACGTTTTATCTTCGCCTGGCCCACGGCCCGTTACGCCGTAATGAGCGGTGACGCCGCAGCTAGCACTCTAGCCGAAATCAAGCTCAAGCAACTCGAACGCGAAGGCAAAAAAGTGGACGAAAAAGCCAAAAAAGAACTAGCCGAGTCCGTCCGCGCCACCTATGAACACCAATCCGACCCGCGCTACGCCGCCGCCCGCCTCTGGGTCGATGCCATCATCGACCCCGCGCAAACCCGCGACGCCCTGATCTGGGCCCTGGAAGCCGCCGCCCTAAACGCCGACGTAAAGGAATTCAAAACGGGAGTTCTGCAAACCTGATGAGACCACGCGGCCTCGTTTTCGGTATCGTGTTTCTTCTGCTCGGAGCCTCTATTCTAATTTGCGGTTCGTTCGCGTATAGCCGCCGCCTCCGAAGCGAGGCGAAAGTGGCGCAAGAACATCCAACCGAGTGGCACCTGGTCCTTTACGAACCATCTATCTTTGAGGGCGGGGCTGCATGGGCGGGGCTAATTTCCGTCACGGCCGGATTTCTTTTGCTAACGGCCGAAACGGTCAAATTTATGAGGAGGCGACACGCGTCGTGACCGATTCCGTAAAACTCATTGAATGCCCCCGCGATGCCTGGCAAGGACTGTCGGACATCATTCCGTCCGACTACAAAGCTGAGTATTTAAAGGAGCTTGTGCTCGCCGGATTCAAGCACATCGACGCTGTCAGCTTCGTCTCGCCGAAGCACGTGAAGCAGATGGCGGACAGTGAAGCGGTGACGGGAAAATTCATCGCTTCCCTGCCTGCCGGAGTCGAACCGCCGGAAATTATTGGCATCGTGGTCAACGAAAAAGGCCTCGAACGCGCGCTGGCCACTCCCGGCGTAACCACCATCGGCTATCCCTATTCCATCTCCGCCTACTTCCGCCGTGCCAACGCCAACATGTCGCGCGGCGAATCGCGTGCGCTCGTCGAAACTCTCAACAAAGAAACCAAAGCCGCCGGACGTGGCCTCGTCATCTACATTTCCATGGCTTTCGGCAATCCCTACGATGAACCCTGGGGCCCCGAACTCGTCGAAGAGACTCTCGAGTGGCTGAAAGACATCCGCATCAGAACGGTTTCGCTCGCAGACACTGCAGGCAACGCCACTCCAGAAATTGTTTCCGATGTTTTCAACCGGGCAAATGCAGCGGTAGCGGGCATCGAACTAGGTGTGCACCTCCACAGCCGGCCGGAAAACGCAGAAGCAAAAATTCTCGCAGCGTACCAAGCCGGATGCCGTCGCTTCGACGGCGCGCTCACCGGACTCGGTGGCTGCCCTTTCGCAGGCGACGAACTCGTCGGCAACGTCCGTACCGAAGACATCCTTACCACCATCAAAAAAGCAGGCGGCGAAACCGGAATCGCCGAATCGCGCTTGAGCAAAGTTCTCGCGATGACTAGCGAAATTCGCAGCAAGTACGCCCACGCGTCGATCGCGAGTTAAGTCCGCGAGTCAAGTAGTTTGAAAGAATGCAAGTAAGCCCGCTTGCAAGCAAGGCAGTTGCAGCAAAGGAGGCAAAACAAAATGTACTCAACACTTCTTCTCGACTACGACAAAGAACGCGCAACAATCACTTTGAATCGCCCGGACAAGCGCAACGCCATCAACCCGGCTATGATTGCCGAGCTGCAAACCGCTCTCGACGAAATCGAGAAAAAGAAAATCCGCGTGGTGATTCTGGCCGCGGCGGGCACGGTGTTTTGTTCCGGCATGGATCTGGACATGCTCTCCGCGATTGCCCGGCAATCCGCGCAAGAAAACCAGGACGATTCGCGCCGCATGGCAAAACTCTTTCGCCGCATCTGGAGCTTCCCCCGCCCCATCATTGCTGCGGTAAACGGCCACGCCCTCGCCGGAGGCTGCGGTATCGCCACGCTCTGTGATTTCACCCTGTCGGTGCCGGAAGCACAATTCGGCTACACCGAAGTGCGCATCGGCTTTCTGCCCGCAATCGTCTCCGTATTTCTGACCCGCCAGATCGGAGACAAACGAGCCCGCGACTTGCTGCTCACCGGCCGCAAGATCGACGCCAAGGAAGCTCACCAACTCGGCTTGGTCACGGAAATCGTCGAACCGGATAAGTTGCTGGCACGCGCCGAGGAATTAGCCGAGTATCTGATTGACGTCAGCCCCGGCAGCTTGACTCGTGCCAAGCGCCTGCTAGTTAGCGCCGAAGCCGCCGGCGTGGACGCCGATCTGGAACGCGCCGTCCTCGAGAATGCCCGCATCCGCTGCACCGGCGATTTCAAGGAAGGCGTCGCGTCATTCCTGGAGAAACGCAAACCGGTCTGGAAGGACGAATAAGTTGCGATCTCCTGAGAACGCCACTCGTCGTGATGCGGCATTTTTTGATCCGTCATTCCGAGCGAAGCGAGGAATCTCTCTTCTTTTTCGCTCTGTGCGCTCTGTGACTCTGTGGCAATCCCCTCTGTTCTTTCTGTAAACTGAATCACCCAGGAGCTTCAATGGAATTTCACGATGCAACAGTGCGCGTGCGTTACGCCGAAACCGATCAGATGGGCGTCGTCTATCACGCCAACTATCTCATCTGGTTTGAAGTCGGCCGTGTCGAACTGATGCGCGCGCTCGGCTTCGAATACAAACTCATGGAAACCGAAGACGATTGCTTCATCGTGGTTGCCGAAGCTAGTTGCCGCTATCTTTCTCCCGCGCGCTACGACGAATTGCTTCGCGTGCGCACACGCATTTCAGAAGCCGGCAACCGCATCGTGAGATATTCTTACGAACTTTTGCGCGACTCTGACGATCGCATCCTCGCTACGGGAGCAACCACTCACGTGATTTGCGGAAAAGACGGCAAGCCAAAACAGCTGCCGCAAAAATATCAGGAACAGTTCCGCGCTCTGGCCAACGCAGCGCCTGTTCCGAGCGAACAGGCATGACCTCCAGCAAAACGATGGTCGAGCTGAACGGAAACGACCTCACCTTCGATCAGGTTTACGAAGTCGCGTTTCAGGGCGCGAAAGTTTCACTTGCCACGGTTGCATCCGAAAAAATGCAAGCATCGCGCGCCGTGGTCGACAAACTGGTTGCTTCCGGCAAAACCGCTTACGGCATCAACACCGGCTTCGGCAAACTCGCCAGCGTCCGCATTTCCACGGAGCAAGTTCGCCAGCTACAGGTGAATCTGGTCCGCTCGCACTGCTGCGGTGTTGGTGAACCGCTCAGCAAATCCGAGACGCGCGCCATCATGCTTCTGCGCGCCAACGCTCTAGCCAAAGGCCTCAGCGGAGTCAAGCCAGCCACGGTAGAAACTCTTTGCGCCATGCTCAACGCAGGAGTCCATCCGGTAATTCCCTCGCAAGGCTCCGTCGGCGCTTCGGGAGATCTCGCTCCACTCGCGCACTTGGCGCAAGTCGTTATCGGCGAAGGCCAAGCTGAATTCAAAAATGAAATCTTGCCCGGCGACGAAGCGCTGGGGCGCGCAAAAATCACGCCAGTGCGGCTCGACGCCAAAGAAGGTCTATCCCTCCTGAACGGTACGCAAGGCATGCTCGCTCTCCTCAGCTTCGCTGTGCACCAAGCCGACGCTCTTGCCGATACTGCCGACGTGGCGGCGGCGCTTTCTCTCGACGCGCTGCGTGGCAGCCCTGAGGCATTCGATTCGCGCATCATGCACGCGCGGGCCTACCCCGGCGCGGCGCGCACGGCCAGAAATCTTGCCCATCTGAACGAAGGTAGCGAAATCCGCGAATCTCATCGCGCATCGGAAAAAGACACGCGCGTGCAAGACGCTTATAGCCTGCGCTGCACGCCACAAGTTCACGGCGCGGTTCGCGATTCCCTTTCGCAGGCCCGCGAAATGGCGCTGGTCGAACTGAACAGCGCCACCGACAATCCGTTGGTTTTCGTCAACGAAAAAGGCGAAGGCGACATCATCAGCGGCGGAAATTTTCACGGGCAGCCGTTGGCCATGGCCGCCGACCAGGTCGCCATTGCCATCGCCACCCTCGGCGGAATCGCCGAGCGGCGCATCGAGCAAATGACCAATCCGCTCACCAGTCTTTTGCCGGCGTTCCTTACTCCCGAGCCCGGGCTGAATTCCGGCTTCATGATTGCGCAGGTCACTGCGGCAGCTTTGGCCAGCGAAAATAAAGCACTGGCCACGCCGCACTCCGTCGATTCCATTTCCACTAGCGGCAATCAGGAGGACTACGTCTCGATGGGCATGAGCGGCGCCCGCCGCCTCCAGCGCATGCTGCAAAATCTTCAGCACATTCTCGCCATCGAACTTCTCTGCGCCTGCCAGGGCATTGACCTGCTTGCACCGTTGCAGACCGGAGTCCTCGCCAAACGAGCCTACGACTCTATCCGCGCAGTATCCGTGAAAGTCACCGAAGATCGCGCGCTGGCTCCCGACATCAAGGCCGTCTCCGAACTAATCTCCTCCCACGTCTTCGCCCACCTTCTCTACTGATATTCGACCCAGATACCGTCATTCCGAACGGAGTCTGCGGAGTGAGGCGCCTCTCTTCGATTCATTCGAGCGACCGCCTGTGACTCAGTTTTCTCGCCGCACGGTTTGCTCCGCCACATCGCCGCCCGTAAACTGCTTAAACAGAAAAAAATCATGCCCTCGCGTATCCAAATCTTTCGCGCCGAAGTTCGTCCGACTTTGCGTCTCGCCATCCCGCTGGTCCTCGCCGAACTCGGCTGGATGAGCATGGCTATCGTGGACACCATGATGGTCGGCCGCCTGCCCAACAGCGCGGTAGCCATTGGCGCGGTCAGCCTAGGTTCCGCTATCTTCATCGTACTGGCGCTTTTTGGCGAAGGGCTCCTTCTCGGACTCGACACACTGGTCGCGCAAGCCTTCGGCGCCGGCAATCGCGAAGACTGCCATCGTTCGCTCATCAACGGCGTCTATTTAAGCCTCGCCCTCACGCCTTTTCTCAGCGCGCCTATTTTGCTGCTGCCGCAATTTGTGCGAGCCATTCACGTCGATCCCGCCGTAGCTTCAGAAACCATTCCCTACACCAACGCACTCACCATTGGGCTGCTTCCTCTTTTGCTTTATTTCGCGGTGCGCCGCTGTCTGCAGGCGATGAATATGGTGCGCCCGGTCGCCTTTGCTCTAGTGACCGCGAACATCGTCAACGCAGTTTTTAATTGGCTGCTGATCTATGGCAAGTGGGGATTCCGCCCGATGGGCACGGTTGGCTCCGGCTGGTCCACAGCGATCGCTCGCGTGTACATGGCCGCTGTCCTGATCGGCTATTTATTCTGGTACGACCGGAAGCATCGCACCGAACTTCTTAAAACTCCGGTGGACATCGACCTAAGCCGCATCAAGCAACTCATCGCGTTGGGCATGCCCGCCGCGCTGCAATTCACTCTGGAAAGCGGCGTCTTTGGAGCGGTGACTGCGTTGATCGCGCACCTCGGCGCCGTTCCTCTCGCAACGCATCAAATCGCGCTCAACACGGTCGCCTTTACGTACATGGTCCCGCTCGGCATTTCTTCCGCCGCAGCTGTACGTGTCGGGCAAGCTCTCGGCAGACGCGACGCGCGCGCCGCTTCTGCCGCTGGCGGCACGGCAATCTTCATCGGCGCAGCATTCATGACCTTCGCCAGCGTTCTGCTGCTGGTAATCCCGCGATGGATCGCCCGCATTTACACTACTGACGAAATGGTCATTCGCAATGCCACAGCGCTGCTCGCCGCAGGCGCCGCTTTCCAGCTCTTCGACGGCATCCAGTCGGTAGCCACCGGCGCACTACGCGGCGCCGGCGACACCCGTACCCCCATGCTCTGCCACTTCACCGCCTACTGGATCATCGGCCTGCCCCTCGGCGCTTGGCTCTGCTTCCGTCGCAACTGGGGCGCCCTCGGCCTCTGGGTCGGCCTTAGCCTCGCCCTAATTCTGATCGGCATCGTTTTGCTGATCGTTTGGCGCAGAACCACACATCGCTTTGCATCCGCCGGACAAGCAATCGATTAAAAACGAGTCTCTAAGCGGCGTGTTGCACAGCGACGATCTTGTCGCGATATATGCGATAAATCAGAAGTTGGCCGATCATGAGTCCGAGCGCAAAGCACGTGTACGAACCAACCATCCAGAATCCAACTGAGCCGACGGCGGGATGCCGCAGCAGGCCACCAAGCGTCATGGAAGCCATGATGCATGTCGACATGAAGAGAGACTGCAAAGGGTCATGCCACCAATTCAGCGGATTCCTACGTAGTGAGGGTCGCCGAATCATGTCATGTTTGTGACGGTGAATGGAATAGCTGACGGTCAAAAGAGCAAAAATAGGAGTAATCACAAGAATCGCGCTGCGGAAAAATAGATCGGGATTCTTATGAGCTAACTTCTCAGGAGATATTGATACGAACCCGTCGAGCACTGCCATGCCGATCACAAGGACGTTGATCGCGATCCAGATCTTTTCCATGCATTTGCCCGTGCTTGATGACCGAAACTGCTCTCTCCTTTGTATTTTAGCAAACACAGAGATGAAGTCCGCAGTTAGCGGTTTCTACCGACGCAAGAAAGTTAGCAATTACCTTAAATCCCCGCATACCAGGAATAGCCGAATTCGGGCTCCGATGAGCCCAGCCCTTTGCCAAACTGCTTGATGTTATCCGTAACGGTAAGACTCGTGACGTATTTCAAGCTTTTGTAACCCAGTTGCCGCGTCACGCGCATCCGCAGCGGCCCGCCGAACCCGACCGGCAGCTCGCCGCCATTCATTTCGTGCGCCAAGAGCGTTTGCGGATGCAGCGCATCCGCCATGTCCATGCTCTCCCACCACTCCTTCTGGAAAGAACGATAGACCACATTCGTCGCTTGCGGCGATGCGCCGGCCAATTCCAGCACGTGCGACAGCGGAACGCCCGACCACTCCGCGATATACGACCAGCCTTCTTCACACTGAATCATTGTGATGTGGCTGCGCCGCGGAAAGCTTTTCAACTCCGCAACCGAAAACGACGCCGGGCGCGCGACCATCCCATCCACATTCAGCCGCCAATCGGCAAAGCCCGCTCTCTGCAGCCGCTGGAACTCGTCGCCCAACGGAGCAACTTCATTCATCAACGGCTTGGCCGAAATCTGGCTGCGCGAAAATTCGCGCGCCTGCGAGTGCCGGGTCAACAACCGCTGGGCCGCATACGTCAGCGTCTCGCCCGGCCCGTAAATGCCACCCGCATCCGGCGGCAGCAGCCCATAGCGGCGGGCGATCTTCGCCGCAACGGCGAGTCCGCCTGCTCCTGCCGCGACAGCGCCAGCAGCAATCAATTGACGTCGCGAAAGCTTGCTCATCGTTTCTCCAGCTCCAGAGCCTCTATCGCTGCTCTGTGACTCTGTGGCAAATCTTCTTCATCTTCATCGCGCAGCAGCCCGTCCGGTAATCATCGCCCGCACACGGCTCCAGAATCCCGCCAGCACGACCATAAACACATGCACCAACAGAAACAGCACCAGCGCGCCCGTCAACGAAAAGTGCAGAGTGCGCGCCGACTGCTGCCCTCCCAAAACATTCACCGACCACGGAAACGCCGACACAAACGACGGCGACATCGCCAGCCCAGTCCAGATAATCAGCGGAAATCCCACAAAAATGATCGCCAGATACGTCAGCCGCTGCAGCACATTGTACGACCATGCTTCTTCCGCGCCAGGCCGCCTCAACCGCAAATGTTCGCTGATCGAGATCATAAGTCGCTTCGGCGAAAGGTCAGACCGCGCAGGAAACAATTCGCGCCGGAAATGTCCGCGGCTCAATCCTACGCCAGCGTAAATCAGTCCCGTCAGCACCAACAGCCACGCCGATTGAAAGTGTAGGTACCGGCTCCAGCCATTCTGATCCGGCAGCGTGTAGCCATAGCCGGTGGGCACAAGATGCCTCGACGACGGAATCGGTATCTTGAATAAAGGTTGGGTATTAACGCTCCCGGTCTCACCCCAATAGAACCGCGGATGCGACACCACCAGTTCCAGTCCCGTCACCAGCAGCGCCAGAAAGGCGATCGTAGTCAGCCAGTGAGTAACACGGACAAAAACCGAGTGCCGCGGCCGGGTAGTGGATGCCATTGCCGGTGTTGTACGCCCTGCGCTGCCCTTCTGCAAGCGATATTGCGCACCGTTCAAGTCCGTGCTCAAGGCAGACCTCCTCCGCGGAAATGCAGAGGGCTGGAAGGGACCGGAGACAGAAATGATTTGAGGAGCCGTGGGGGCTTGGCTACATTTTGTAGCGGCCGAGGTCTTCGTCGGAGAGGCCTTCGAGCCAGTTGCGTAGTTGTTCGTTAGTCGTGCGTTCAGTGAGCGCGGTCGACACTTTCGAATTCTTCAGGACCTGTTCATCCACAAAAATTGGGCAATCCATGCGCAGCGCCAACGCCAGCGCGTCGCTCGGCCGCGAATCAATGGTCATCATCTGCCCTTCGCGCTCCACCCAGATCAGCGCGTAAAACGTGTCGTCTTTCAGTTCGTTGACCACAATCTTATCCACGCGCACGTCCAGCCCCAGAAAAACATTCTTCAGCAGGTCATGAGTCATCGGGCGCGGCGTTTGTACTTTTTCAATTTCCAGTGCGATGGCGTTGGCTTCGTACACGCCCACCCAGATCGGCAGAATGGCATTGCCCTGCACATCCTTGAGGACCACGATCGGCATGTTGGTGACAGGGTCCATCATCAGGCCACGAATCTTCATTTCCATTTCCATCGCGCCCTCCGCACTACCTCTCGCTGCACTTCTATCATCAGGTCGTGCGATACACAATACGCATTTTCAGCTGATTAGAATTTGTTCGCCGAGCAAGCTGTTTGCCGTGCATCCGGTTACGCGTGCTTTGACATAGCGCCCAAGCAAATCGGGTGCCGGGGAGGTCAGGCTGACCACACGGTTGCAGGAACTATGCCCGTACCAGGAGTTTTCTTTCTTGGACTTGCCGTCTACATGGACTTCATAAACCTCGCCAACCAGCGATTGCAGCGTCTCAGATTGAATCACTCGCTGCTTTTCCTGCAGCAATGCCAGGCGGCGGCTCTTTTCCTCTTCCGGAATCGCGTCCGGCATGGTCGAAGCCGGCGTATTCGGCCGCGGTGAATACTTAAAAGAAAACACGCCGGCGTACTTGACCTCGTCCAGCAGAGACAGCGTTTCGTCAAAATCACTATCTGTTTCGCCAGGAAACCCGACAATCACATCCGTCGTAATTGCCGTCCGCCGCTTGGCGCTTCTAATCAGCGCAATTTTTATCAGGTACTCTTCTCGAGAATATGTTCGCTGCATCGCCCGCAACACACGCGACGAACCCGATTGCACCGGCAAGTGTACGTGATTGCAAATCGCCGCATTCGAATCCATCGCTGCAATAATATCGGGCGTAAAATCGCGCGGATGCGATGTTGTAAATCGCACGCGGCGAATTCCCGGAACCTGTGCCGCTTCCAACAGCAATTCGCTGAAACGCATCTTGCGCAGCGAAGGGTCAGCGTAGGAATTTACCGTCTGCCCAAGAAATTGCACTTCGCTGTAGCCAAACTCCGCCAACTGTTTCAACTCCGCCAAAATCCGCGCGCTATCCCTGCTGCGTTCCGGTCCGCGCGTAAATGGCACCACGCAATACGCGCAAGCTTTGTCGCAGCCTTCGATGATGGTCAGATATGCGCGCCAGGGATTGTCGCGCCGCGTCATCTCCGTTTCGAACGTCTCGTCTGTGTCGTTATCGAGCCCAGTGACGCGTTGCTCACCCGCTTCGACCTTCGCCAGCAATTGCGGCAGCATGCGATAGCTGGCCGACCCGCACACCAGGCTCACCCACGGTGCGCGCGCAAAAATATCTTCGCCCTCTTGTTGCGCCACGCAGCCCAACAATCCGATCTTCTTCCCTTCACCTTTTAATCCGCGATATTCGCCCAAGCGCGAAAAAACTTTCTGCGCAGCTTTTTCCCGGATGCTGCATGTGTTGTACAAAATCAGCCCCGCAGCCTCCGGTGTTTCCACCTGCTGATAGCCGCGCGCCAGCAGCAGCCCGGCCACCTTCTCCGAGTCATGCTCGTTCATCTGGCAGCCGAACGTTTCCAGGAAGAACGTGCCGTGCGTGCTCACAGACGAGTGGGCCATCGCAGCAGGCGCTTCCGCCATGCTGGCGGTTGGATTGGCAAGCGCATCCACGCGGACATCGAAGCTGTTACTCATTCTTTAGCGATTCTAGCATGCCTGACTGCCGGGCCTCTCTGTGCCTCGGTATATCAGGAGTGCGAGCCGGTGTCGCTCCCAACACCTGCCTGCTGCACGATTGCATATCCGCAGCGCAATTCCCGCGTACCATTCGTTGCTTCCACTTTCTTCGTATGCTAGGTTGCTAAAGTCCAGCAAATTTACTCAAACTGAGGAGCCAACATTTCTTTTTTCCTGATTGCGGCCTTCGCCGCTGACCTCGGCAGCATACTTGAACAGACTGGTTGGGTGGCGCGCGGCGTTTTAGGATTGCTGCTGTTATTTTCCGTTGTGTCCTGGGGAATGATTCTGCAAAAACTCAGCTTGTTCGGCCGCATTCGCCAGCAAAGCGACCAGTTTCTGCGCATTTTTCGCGCCACCCGCGGCGTAGCCAATCCGCAAGCTCTGGCCAGCGCCGGGTCTCCGTTCGCCAACGTTTATGCGGCCGGTTACCGCGAGCTGCAAATCCAGGTTGGATCCGCTCCTGGCAACCCGCATCCTCCAGCGCTCAAGAGCGTGAGCGCCGTCACCGTCAGCATGCAGCTTGCCTCCGCGGAAGAAATTCGTCGCGTGGAAAAAGGCATGACCTGGCTGGCCACCACCGGCTCGGTTACGCCATTCATCGGCCTCTTCGGCACCGTTTGGGGCATCATTGACGCTTTCTCCGGCCTTGGAGCTGCCGGCTCCGCCAGCCTGCGCGCGGTCGCACCGGGCATTTCCGAAGCTCTGGTCACCACCGCGGCTGGACTTTTTACCGCTATCCCCGCCGTTATTTTCTATAATAATTTTGTCGGCGATATCCGCGCGCTGAGTCAACGCCTGGATACCTTTGCGCTGGAGGTCACCGCGCAGATCGAAAAGACGTTCACCTAGTTCCAAGGCCGCAACGCGCCATCAAAAACAAATGCAAATCTCAAAACCAACTCAATCGACGCTCTCCGAGATCAACATGATCCCGTTCATTGACGTCGTTCTGGTGCTGCTCATCATTTTCATGATCACCGCGCCGATTCTGCAGTCCGGCATCGAAGTGGACGTCCCAAAAACAAAAACCGTGCACGAAATCACCGAGCAGCGTCTGGTCATCACCATCGACAAGCAACAGAGGGTGTACCTCGGCAACGATCCCATCAACATTCATGAACTGGGCAGCAAAGTTCAGTCGCAGCTGAAGAAGCCGCAGGACGCGGTCTATCTTCGCTGCGATGAAACAGTTCCCTTCGGCATTTTCGCGTCCATAATAGATACTCTGCGCCAGTCGGGCATCAACAACATCAGCATTGTCACTCAACCGCTGACGGAGAAGAGTCGATAGCTGTAGAGAATGTACACGGCAGTCGCCAATTCGGAGCAACTTAGTTTCAAACCGTATCTTACGGTTTCCGGGATTCTTCACGCCGCATTGATCCTTTTGCTGGGACTCTCCGCCTATTTCCATTGGGCGGGCAATCGCTGGGCTGGTCCAGGAGGCGGAAGCGACAGCACTAAAGTGACGCTGGTCGGAAATACTGGCGTGCCCATGCCGAAAACTCCATCGGTGAACGAAAGTAACGTCGTGGATCCCTCGAAGAGTCTGTGGAGAAACGAGGTCAAACCCGAACCTCCACAGCCCAAAAAAGAAGAAGTCGTTCCTCCAGACCTGAAGAACGTGCCTGATTTCAAGACGCTGGCAAAGCCCAACAAAAAGCCGCCTCCTCCGCCGAAGCAAAACAAAGCCTTTGAGCCGAAGATTCCCAATCCGGAGAACGCCGTTCCCGGCAAAAATCTGGGCTCGCCCAACGTGACTACCGGTGCCGGCACCAATCCTGGCTCGTCCTCAACTCCGGGCATGGCAATCAAATCTGAAGGTGGTGGCGATTTCGCTTCGCGTTATGGCTGGTATATCGAGGCGGTGAAACGCCGGATCCAGACCAACTGGTTGCAAAACACCATCGACCCCGCGGTGCGCGCTTCGCGTACCGCCCATGCCGTGGTTGAATTCACCATCGCCAAAGATGGCACCGTGAAAGACGTTAGCATCTCGCAAGCCAGCGGAAATGCTTCCATGGACAATTCCGGCCTTCGCGCGATTATGTCGTCGAACCCGATGCCCGCCCTGCCCCCGGATTATTCCGGTTCCAGCGTAAGAGTGATTTTCGATTTTGACCTGAGTATGACAAGATGAACCGTCTCGCCCCGCCCTGCCGAACACGTCTCAACATCCTGGAGGAAATGGTGTACTCGCGCCTGCTACGCCGCTGCTTGTTTCTTCTTTTTGTTTTTGCTTCTCTTGTTGCCGTTCAAACCGCCACCGCGCAACAGCAGGATTGGTTTCGCACCGGCACCGGCCTCGGCGTCGAAAAGCCGCGCGTCGCCGTGGCCGATTTCGCGCCTCGCGCCGACTCTGCGAAGCCTCACTCCACTCTTTTCTCGCAAGTAGTGCGCGACGATCTCGGATTCAGCGGCATTCTCGATGTAGTCAGCCCCAGCTTCTATCCGCAAGCGCAGCCCAGCGTCCCGTCCGAACTTCGCTTCACTGCCTGGTCCGATTCACCCGTGAACGCGCACTTTGTCGCGTTCGGCAATCTTGCTGAAACTGCCGGCGATGTCGCCATCCAGGCCTGGTTTTACGATGTAACCAATCCAACGTCGCAGGCTGTCATTGCAAAAATTTATCGCGGCGCGCCCACCGACGCGCAGGTACGCAAGTTCGCCCATCAGTTTGCCGACGAAATCATCATGCGACTTTCCGGCGGACTGCCCGGCATCTCGTCCACTCAGATCGCATTCGTCAGCTCGCGCACCGGCACCAAAGAAATCTGGGCCATGGACTACGACGGCGCTAATCAGCATTCGCTCACTTCCCTTCGCTCGATTTCGCTCACACCTCGCTGGGCGCCGGACACGGCGCGCATCGCCTTCACTTGCTATGCCAAAGGCGCCACCGGTCCGGCCAGTCCGCAGATTTGCATGTACTCGGTGGACGCAAGCAAAGTCGTCAGCTTTCCGCACTTCAAAGGGACCAACAGCGCGCCCGCTTGGTCGCCTGACGGCGCGCAACTGGTCTTTTCGTCCTCGATGGGCGGTAATCCGGAACTCTACGCCATCAATTCCGGCGGCACCGGCCTGAAGCGACTGACGTTCGCCAATGGCGCCAGCACTTCGCCAGTGTGGAATCCGAAAACCGGCCAGAGCATCGCGTTTGTCAGCGACCGCAGCGGTGTACCGAAGCTTTACCTGATGAATTCCGACGGGACCAATGCCACCAATCTCGATCTGCCCGACAAAGGGTATCTGATCGATCCTTCATGGGCGCCCAATGGCCAGCTTCTCGCCTTCAGTTGGCGCAGACCCAGCAATAATTACGATATCTACGTCATGGAAGTCGCCAGCCGCCAGATTATCGAATTGACTCACGACATGGGACGCAACGAGCGTCCCAGCTGGGCGCCCGATGGCCGGCACATTGTTTTTGAGTCCACGCGCTCCGGCACCCGGCAGATCTGGACCATGCTGGCCGACGGAAGTCAGCCCCGCCAGCTCACCACCGCCGGTCACAACGAATCGCCTAACTGGTCGCAGCGTTAAGGCGGGTTATGGTTGCTCCATACGCATACGATAGAAAATGTATCGTGATACGACATTTCATCCGTGGTTCAGTTAGTGGTAATATAATCAGGCTCGACGAACAATCCACCGGGAATACATTTTGTTGAGGAGGAATTTAGTATGACTGAGGTTGCCCGACCGTTTTACCGCGTTTGTCTTACGGTTGCCTTCGCCGCAGCTGTTCTCGCCGCAGGCTGCAGCAAGAAACCTGTCATCAGCGGGAATCCGCCAACGTCCGCACCTGCGCCATCGACTCCCACGGTCACACTGACCGCCGATCCCACCTCCATCAATAAAGGCGACTCCGCAACCCTGCATTGGTCATCCACCAATGCCACGCAATTGACCATCGCTCCCGATGTCGGCGCGGTAGCCCCCGAAGGGTCCACCAAAGTAGCGCCATCCGATTCCACCACCTACACCGTGACCGCCAGCGGGCCGGGTGGAACGGCGGATTCCACTGTCCGCATCACCGTCGCGCAACCTCCCACTGAACCTCCACCCTCCACAGACATGGATTCGCTGGAAAAGATGTTCCTGCGCGAAATGCAGGATGCCTACTTTGATCTCGATAAAGCGGACATCCGTTCCGATGCTCGCGCCGCTCTGGGCAAGAGTGCTGATTTCCTCCGCCGCTATCCCCAGATGAAGGTCGTCGTTGAAGGCCATTGCGACGAACGCGGCTCCACCGAATACAACCTCGCGCTCGGTGATCGTCGCGCTGCCGCCGTCAAACAATACATGGTTTCTCTCGGCATCGGCGCCGACCGCATCAGCACCGTCAGCTACGGCAAAGAAAAGCCCTTCTGCACCGAGAGCAACGAATCCTGCTGGCAGCAAAACCGCCGCGGCCACTTCGTCATGGCGAAGTAGCCGTTTCTGAGTGGCACAGCCATTCTTGGCTGTGCGCTAGCCCACGCCACAAAATCGCACGCCCTAGGAGGAGAACTCACGTTCTCCTCCTTTTTTTGTCAACGGGGGTGTAGACGATGAACCGACCGACCGCCGGACCGTAGTTTCTGGCGTGATAGTACGACGACAGCGTGAGTGTGGCGGATTGCGTGAGCGTTTGGCTAGAGCGGGCCGAAGCCGATCACTTGACCGGGTTGGATGGCGAGAAGCGCCTGGGCACATGCGAGCATCAGTGCCAAGAGATCCTTCACGCGATTGGATTTGGCGCTCAGAATTACCATGGAGACGCTACAGTCATGTTCTGCTGGTACTTTCGGTTCAGTCCGCGAATGGAGCTCGGTTTCTTCGCTCGTTCGAGCTGCCCGTCGACCCTACGGTGATCGGCGCTGCTTTGGGTCTCGATGCCAAATCCACTGTAAGCCCACAGCTGCCTTTTAGTGCGGAAACGATGCGGGGTCTGCAAAATGCCAAGCAGTACGGCTGATCGGACCGATCGAAGGAATCTGGCAGAGTTGTTTCCAGGCCTGCTGTTTCTTGCCCTCCGCCAACAGTTCCCGCCGCACTTCCTGACGCACCGTCCGCAGCGCATCGAGTTGTTGGTAGTAAAACTCCGCCCGCCGGCGCACTCCCGGTTCAGCGATCTTCCCGAGCCACTCGGCACGATGGCGCGGTGCATAAACCTGCTTGCCGGTACAAGGAATGGCCCAACTGCGATAGATGGCCTTCACCCGCGTCATGACCCGTCCGTGATCTTTGGTGATGGTGAGATAACTGCGCACCATTTCCTTCAGGCTTCGTAGGCCGTGTTCGCCGTGATAGACCGGGTGGAGATGATTGAGGCGCAGCAGCTCGGCCAACCGGCGTGCGTCGATCTTGTCACTCTGGCTGCCTTCCCGCATGGAGGCATTCTTTCGCGGATCGCACACCAGCAATTTCGTTACGTGTGGTTTCAGCAAGTCGTACAACCAGGCGGCCGAGGTTCCTTCTTCAAACGTGACCTGCAAGTCTCCGCGCAGCCCATCGATAAACTGCAGAATCATGCTGGCTTTGCTCGATGATGCATTCCATTACGATCTTTCCTGCACCATTCATCACCGCAATCGAAATGCTTTCCTTGTGCACATCCATACCGATATACTTTTTGCTATCCATTGAGGGCGTTCCTTTCTGTAGGGGGTTCGAGCCGAACACTCAAAACCCTACTCCAAAAGGGGCGCCCTTTTATATTGCGTCCTTTAGATCCGATACTTACGAAAAAGACAGGGGGAGGGGGTGGGGTCCCCTCGCATGCCTACGCGCGTCATTCACTAGTCGCGACGACCAGTGACCGCGCACACATCCTCTTGCTCCCGCGCTTTTCTCTGGTTAAAGTTGAGTCAGAGCCTAACGGGACATGGCCCGCTCGACACCGAGGAGGAGTTCTAAATGCGTTTTCGCAATCTCGCTGGTTTTGCCGCCGCGCTTCTCATCGGCGCACTTTGCGGCAGCCTGATCGGTCCGAAGCCTGCCCAAGCAGTGGCACGCGAAATCATTGAGCTGCAGCGTGACGTCACTACCCTGCTGCAAGGGCAGAAAGACATTCAAAGCCAGACCACGCAAGACCACACGGTGATGCGCACCCTCATCGAGCAATCCAACGACACCGTTGGCAAGCTCAACGGCACCATGAGCGGTCTGCAAAAATCCGTGCAGGACGTGCAAGCCAATTCCGGAGCGCGTCTTGACACCATGTCCACGCAAGTCCAGGGACTTTCCGACAATCTGGAAGAAATCAAATCCCGTCTCGGCAAGCTTAATCAGCAGCTAGTGGACCTGCAGGGTACCATCCAGAATATAGACTCGAAAATCTCTGGTGGCGCGGTTGCACCTGGCACCGTTCCAACCAGCACCTCTCCAAGTGGCTCTTCCGCTCAGCCGACGGGTTCGCCTGCAGCGGCCGCTCCTAGCAGTCCAGCGCCCAGTGCGGATACTTTGTACTCGAACGGTCTGCGCGACATCACCAGCGGAAAATACGATCTGGCCCGCTCCGAATTCCAGGACTATCTAAAGTTTTACGGCGACACCGACCTGGCTTCCAACGCGCAGTTTTATCTCGGCGAAATCGCATACTCGCAGCGGCAATATTCGCAGGCGGTAGCCGAATACGAAAAGGTTCTCACCAACTATCCGAAAAGTTTTAAACTCGCTCCGGCCCGCCTGAAAAAAGGCATGGCCCTGATCGAACTGGGCCAAAAATCTTCCGGCGTAAAAGAACTGCGCGAAGTGGTGAAACGCTATCCCGGCACCGAAGAAGAACGCCGCGCCCGCGCCAGACTCAAAGAATTAGGAGTAGCAGCCGCAGCAGCGTAGTCCAAACAAGCCCGCCGCTCTGCTTCCCTACTCTGCTCTGTGTCCTCTGCGAACTCTGCGCTAAAACAATCCCTCCACCACGGCATCGAGTTTTCGTTCGCCACCCGCGAAAATTTGAGCACGGTAATCTCTTTCCGCTATGATTTCGTTTCAGCAAGCGCCGAATTTCGCGAGCAGATTGCGCTTGCTAAAAGACCATGCAGCTTACATTGACACCCATTGAAGCTCGCGTCCTCGGCGCACTGATCGAGAAAGAAATCACCACGCCGGAATATTATCCGCTTTCGTTGAACGCGCTTACCAACGCCTGCAATCAGAAATCAAATCGCGATCCGATGATGCATCTGGAAGAGAGCGAAATCCGCAAAGCTCTCAACCATCTCGAGTACCAGTCGCTGGTGCGCTCCGTCAGCTCGCCTGACAGCCGCGTAACCAAATTCGAGCATCGTCTGCAGGATGCTTTTAACTTTTACCGGCCGGAGATCGCCGTTATTTGCGAGTTACTGCTGCGCGGGCCGCAAACTCCCGGGGAGCTGCGCACACGCGCTTCGCGCATGCACGCTTTTGAAGATCTGGAAAGCGTACATTCCGCTCTGAGCCGTCTGGAAAAGCGCGAACCGCCCCTGGTGACGGTCCTGCCGCGGCAACCAGGCACCAAGGAGGCGCGCTACGCGCATCTCCTCGGCGATGCTCCTCCAGTTGCGCCTGCAGCGCCGGCGCACGCGACTTCGGCGCAGGACCTTGACGCCGTAGCTGGTTCGTCCAACGAGCGCATCGAATCCCTCGCCGCCGAAGTCGCTGAGCTACGCAGTCAAATCGCCGATCTGCAATCGCAATTCGCCACGTTCCGAAAACAGTTTGAATAATCTGGCATCATCCGGTCCAAGCCGCGGCCCTAACGAAACGTAAAAAGAAAAAGAGAGAAACGATATGAAGATCAAAGTGACCAGCATATATGTGGACGACCAGGACAAAGCCTTGCGCTTCTATACGGAGGTACTGGGCTTTGCCAAGAAGACGGACTTTTCGCAGGGGCCTTATCGCTGGCTGACCGTGGCCTCGCCGGAGGATCCGAACGGTACTGAGCTTCAACTCGCGCTGAACAACAACCCCACCGCCAAAACATATCAGCAGGCCTTACTTCAACAGAACCAGCCTGCGATGATGTTTTTCACCGACGACATCAAGGGTGACTACGAAAAGATCAAGGCCCGTGGTGCCGAGTTTGCGATGCCGCCCACCGACGTGACCGGATCGACGATTGCGATGCTGAAGGACACCTGCGGCAACCTTGTTCAGCTCACCCAACTGGCGAGCTGGTAAGGAGAGGACAGCGAACCAACGGACGCGCTTAGCGGTTTTTGCGAATTAGGAATTTGGGATCCTTCCCGCGTCGTCCCCAGGTTCTCAGTTAACCTGTTAGCTGTTGTAACGAATATCGTTGTAACATATCTAAAAGGATGAAACAAGCCGTACTCGATGCCGAGAGGAGACAAGCCATGTCATACAGCATATCGACCTTGCTGATCCGCAATCTTCGTGATGTCTTCGGTGAAAACGATCTAGCTCGCCGGCGCGCCGCCATCGACGAGATTTACACCGAAGATTGCGTTTTCTACGACCCCAGCAAGGGAGTCTATCGTGGCCGCGACGAAATCGATCGCATCGCGGGCGCGATCAAAGCTACTCACCCTGAATTCCGATATCAGCCAATTACCGAGCCCGCGGAATCGGGCAATGGCGGGCTGGTCCGCTGGGTATCAGGCCGCCCGGGTGAGGCGCCAGCTTATGCCGGGACTGACTTCATCATTGCCCGGGACGGCCGGATTGCCGCCATTTATCTCTTTTTCGACAAGCTACCCTGAGCTAGCCGTTTTCGACGCGCGCTTTTATATCTGAGTATGCCGCATCGATGAGCCTGCCCAGTGCTGCGGCGTCACTGGCCCTCCCCAGACTCAGCTTCACGTGGCGCATGAACTTGCCGGTGCCTTGCAACATATGGGCCGGATCCGGGAGAGCCGCACCGTGAAAGAACCCAACATTTACATGCGAAGCGAATACATTGACGTAGCCGAACGGCGCATCTCCCAGACAGGCAACCGGACAGCCGTCATGCAAAAGCTCGCGAACTTCATCGCCGCATTTTCGCATCTCCTCAAACCACTGGTGCGCGACGGCTCCCAGTTCCCCTGCATGCTCCTTCATCCACGCATCGATTGCGGGAGCCCGCTCGACAGCGCCGTTGAATCGCAACAGTTCCGTTTTCATCGTCGCTCCACTTTCTGCTTTCGAGATTTATGGTTAGTTAGCTTACACGCCGAACGAAACGATAGGTCCCCGGCAACGCCGTAGCTATTGTTTTCTCTTAACGGAAGATAACAGTCTGTCTTACAATCGCGCCATGCTGCGAAAAGTCGTCCTTGGGTTCGGAATCAGCCTTGACGGTTATATTGCGTGGCGCAGTGGCGCTCTCGATTTTCTGGTCATCGACAAAGAGCTATGAGCGAAAGTGGACTGAGGTCAGCCGATAATCCGACCCTGAAAACGGTAAAAAATTCGAGGCATAGATGCAATGAATCCATCGGAACGTATTGACAAGCTGATCGCAGGGCTCACAGACTGGCGTGGCGAAACGCTCGCCAGCGTCCGGAAGAGCATCCTTGCGGCCGACCCGGAGATCATTGAGGAATGGAAGTGGATGGGAAGCCCAGTGTGGTCTCGCGACGGAATGATCGCAGTCGGCAACGCCCACAAGGATAAGGTGAAGCTTACGTTTTCCAACGGAGCGAGGCTGCCCGATCCTGACAAACTTTTCAACGCGGGCCTCGGAGGCAACGCGTGGCGAGCAATCGATATATTCCAGGGCGATAAGGTCAATGAGCGGGCCTTAAAAAAGCTTGTACGTGCAGCAGTTGAGTACAATCAGAGCAAATTGAAGAAGAAAGCGACTGCTCGAAAGTGATTGTGGAATGGTCCTGAAACGTGCTTACAAGAACTGACTCCACCATTCCTTCCGCAATTTCACTTATTGTTCTCGGCGTGTTATCTTCACTGATTCAGGAGAGTGCTCATGTCAGTGAATAAAGTGATTTTGGTCGGGCGCCTGGGCCGCGATCCGGAGACGCGCTATACGGGCGGCGGCCAGGCAGTGGCAAATTTTTCCGTGGCCACTGACGAGACGTACAAGGACAAGGCAGGCGAACGGCAGAAGCGCACGGAATGGCACAAGATTGTGGTGTGGGGCAAACAAGCGGAAATTGCTCAGCAATATTTGAAGAAGGGATCGCTAATTTTTATTGAGGGAAGGATTCAGTCGCGCGAATGGCAGGATAAAGAAGGACAGAAGCGCACCAGTTTTGAGATTGTGGCGACGAATTTCCGGATGCTGGGCGGGCGCGGAGATGGCGCCGGTGGCGGAGCTGGTTCATATGGCGGCGGTGCACGCGCGGAAGAGCATGATCAGTCCGGGCCGGCCGACGACTTTGGAGGTCCGAGCGGTGGCGGTGGTGGAGCTTCCGGGCCGGAAATATCCGATGAAGATATTCCCTTTTAAGTTTTTGGCGCAAAATGTGAAGTGAGAGTTGTGAAGTGAGAGTGGAACGGCTACTTAGCGGAGCTTTTTCGTTCCTTGTCGAGCTTGCGCAAGAATTCCTCGAACTTCGGTTTCTGATCGTCGGTTAGCAGCGCTCGAATCTTGTCCCTGGTTTTCTGGCGCACCGCCTCAATCTGCGGATCCATGACGTCGTGTACAGCCTTATATTCCTTTTGCGCCTGATCCAGAATGACGGCCGCTTGCTGTTGCTCTTCGGGGGTCAGGTTTACTTCACTGTTCATCTGCGCGCGACGCTGTGCGCGCTTGGCCTCTGCGCTCAGAACCGTAGGTTCAGCTGCATAGCTGCGATGCGCGAAGGCATAGCCCAAAACGCCGCCCAGTGCAATTCCCAACACAAACACCACTGCGAGCCAAAACGTCGCCTTTTGCCGTATTGTAGGTTCTGTCATTTCTATTTATCCGTCTCTATTTTATCCGTCTCTATTTATCGGGCGTGTTGAGCAGAAACTCGTCTTGAGTTGCGGCACCGTTGCCGTCGACTAATCCTTCAGTGTTCTGCGCCATACTAACGCCGGCAACGCTGACATGACGAGGCTGCTGATACAGCCAACCGCCAGCGAGCAGCAGGGTCAGCGAGGCCAGCACCGAAAGCCGGTAGGCCAGGCGCGGCACGGCCGCCCAGGTTTGCGAGCTGCGTTCTACTTCGGCTTCGCGATCAGTGATGGCGGCCATCACGCGAGTCAGGAAATACGGTCCCGGCTCCGCTCCGTTGTCTTTGTGTTGAAACATGCTGCGGACTTCCAGCAATTCGGCGGCGGCACCACGGCAGTCGCGGCACACGTTTGCGTGCCGGCGCGCGCCGTCCGGCAGTTGCGCCAAAAGACCGTCTACTCCAACACCATTCAGCGCAACTTCATTATTCAGCACAACTTCATTCGCGTTCGAAACATGCTCGAGCGCATCGTGAAACCCCGCACATTCACCTTTAAATCCGCTTGAAAGGAACCACATATCCGCAACCTCCCTACTCTCTCGGCTCGCTACAAAAACTCTTTATTTTCCTTCGCGCCGGCTGTTCTCCACGATCCGCTTGCGCGCTCGAAACAGCCGCACCTTCACTGTGTTGGCATTCAAGCCCATGGAATCCGCGATTTCTTCGACCGAGAACCCTTCCACTTCTTTCAAAATCAGCATGGCGCGATCCCGTTTGTCCAATTGGCTGAGCATGGTCTCCAACTGTTGCCGCATGGCCATACGGTCGCCGGTATCCGGTCCTTTTGTGGACTCGCGCTCGGTCGCGGTGTATTGCCGGGACTGTTCTTCGCTGAAATCCGACTCATAAACCAGCGGCCGGGCCTTTCTTTTTCTAAGTAGATCCCAACATTCGTTCACCGTAATCTTGTAGAGCCAGGTGCTGAAGGCCGCGCGCTGATCGAATCGCTTCAGCGAAAAGTAGGCCTTTACGAAAACCTGCTGTGCAATGTCTTCCACGTCCTCCTGGCGTTTGAGAATGCCCCTTGCCACGGCAAAGACCCTATGCTGGTGGCGATGAACTAGGATTTCAAAGGCTGCCTTGTCACCTTTCTGCGCCTGGCGGACCATGGCCCGCTCATCAACGCTGCCCGGTGCGAGCGGCTTAGTGCCAGCGTCCGCCGTCTGGCCTCCAAGCCGTTCCTTATCCTCAATCTTTGTGACGTGTGCCATCGTTTCCGGGTTTCGTCGTTCTTTCGTCTCGTTTTCCTCAGGCGCAATCCGCAACAGGCGTTTCACGTGGTCCACTATCAGTTTATGCTTGCTTCAGTTCTTATCTATATGGAATAATGCCTGCATGATTATTGGTGACCGCCTTCGCGCACTACGCGAAGAAAAGAAACTCTCCCAGGGCGACATCGAGAAACGTACCGGGTTGCTTCGCTGCTACATCTCGCGTGTTGAAAATGGCCACACAGTTCCGGCCATCGAAACACTCGAAAAACTCGCGCGTGCTCTCGAAGTGCCTCTCTATCAACTGTTCTACGACGGCGAAGAACCACCTCAATTGCCGAATCTCCCAAAGCGAAAGTCAGGTGATGACATCGCTTGGGGCAGTGCCGGCAAGGATGCCCGGTTCCTGAACAAGCTTCGCCGCTTGTTGAGCAAATCCGACGAAGACGATCGAAAGCTTATTCTGTATATGGCGCAAAAGGTCGCCGGCAGATAATCTTCTTTCGTTTTTGTCTTGAGCACAATCAAGTTAGGCCCAATCTGAAGGCCGCAAGCTCGCGCTGCGGCCTTCTTTCTTTTGTTGCCGGCTTATTTCCTACTCCCACTCAATTGTTCCAGGCGGCTTCGAAGTAATGTCGTAAACGACTCTGGTAATCCCGCTGACCTCGTTCACGATACGCGTGGACATTCGTTCGAGGACTTCGCCGGGCAACCGGGCCCAATCCGCGGTCATGGCGTCGTCACTGTTTACTACCCGGACTGCCACGGTCAGGCCGTAGGTGCGTCCGTCACCCATCACGCCGACGCTTCGAACGGGAAGAAGTACGGCAAAGGCCTGCCAGGTATTTTCATAGAGACCTGCGTTGCGGATCTCCTCTCGGACGATGGCATCGGCTTCACGTAGCAAGGCCAAATGATCGGTCGAAACCTCACCCAGTACCCGTACGGCTAAACCTGGGCCTGGAAACGGATGTTTCACCAATATCTCATCCGGTAAACCCAGTTCCCTGCCGACGCGCCTGACTTCATCCTTGAAGAGATCGCGAAGCGGCTCGATGAGCGCGAAGGGCATGTTTGACGGCAGGCCACCCACATTGTGATGAGTTTTTATGGTTGCCGACGGGCCCTTAACTGACACGGATTCAATGACATCCGGGTATAGCGTGCCTTGCACCAGGAAACCGATCGCTTCCTGCTTAGACTCGTGCGTAAGACGTTGGGCTTCTTCTGCAAAGACGGCGATGAATTCCCTGCCGATTCGTTTGCGCTTTTCTTCCGGGTCGGAAATGCCCTTGAGCTGGCCGAGAAAGCGGTCGGTGGCGTCCACGCCTATAACGTGCAGGCCTAGGCGCTGGCGGTACATAGCCAAAGTGTCTTCGAACTCATTCTTGCGTAGCAGGCCGTTATTTACGAAGATGTTGGTCAGCCGGTCGCCCATGGCTCGGTGCACGAGTGCAGCGGCCACGGTAGAGTCCACGCCGCCGCTAAGTGCGCAAATGGCTCGTTTGTTAGCAACTTTTCTTTGAATCGCCTCGACGGTCTCCTCGATAAAGGCTGCGCCGCTCCACTTGGGTTCGGCTTTGCATACACTGAAGAGAAAATTTCGCAGGATGGCTGTTCCCTGCTCGGTGTGGTTCACCTCGGGGTGAAACTGCACGGCGTGGATCTTTTTTTCGGAATTTTCGATGGCGGCGATGGCGTTTTCTGTCAGGCCGGTGGAGCGGAAGCCGTGCGGAAGGGCGCGAACGTGGTCGCCATGGCTGTTCCAAATTCTCGAAGTGCGGGGCAGACCCGCAAAGAGTTGACCGCAGGCGCCACTAGAGTCAGCGCTGAATTCCGCGCGACCGTACTCGCGACGCCCCGCAGGCTCGACAGTGCCGCCCAAAACTTTGGTGATCCAATGCATGCCGTAACAGATGCCCAGGACTGGAACTCCGGTAGATAACACTTCGGGATCGCACTTGGGAGCGTCCGCATCGTAAACGGAACTTGGACCACCAGAGAGTACGATGCCCGCGGGCTCGTAGGCCAAAATTTCTTCCACACCGGAAGTGCACGGCAGGATGGCGCTGAATACGCGTTGTTCGCGAATGCGGCGCGCGATCAGTTGCGTGTACTGGCCGCCAAAGTCGAGGACGACGATGCCGCCGAGTTCGGACTTCGGTTTTGCGCTTTCCTGCTGCATTTTGGTTCCGGTCTGGATTTCCGCCATCGGCGATTTTCTCCCTACCTGCGCTGGCTAAGAAACTTAAGAAACGACAAGATTCAGCAACTTGTCCGGCACATAAACTATTTTTACGATGCGCTTGCCGTTGATGTGCTGCGCAATCACGTGCTCGGCTAAAGCGAGCTTTACGAGATCTTCCTGGGCGGCTCCGGTGGCAACTTTTAATTTGCTGCGAAGTTTCCCGTTGATTTGCACCGGCACTTCGACTTCGTCGTCCTTCGCAAGTTCAGCGTTGGCGGTCGGCCACGCGCTAGTCCACAGCCCGTTCGAATGACCAAGCATCTCCCACATTTCTTCGGCGATGTGCGGCGTCATGGGGGCCAACATCAGCGTGACCATCTCCAAGACTTCCTTTTGAACTTCTGCCCGTACGCCTTCTTCGAGCGGTTCGCAGGCGTAAATTTCGTTGGTCAGTTCCATGATCAGCGCAATTGCAGAATTGAAATGCCAACGCGTTTCGAAATCGGAGGTAACTCGTTGCAGAGTTTGATGCGCTTTGCGCAGCAGGCGTTTTTCTTTACCGGTTGTTGCCGAAACAGTTGACAGCGCGGCTTTTGCGCCGCGGAGTGTGTTGGCATGGCGTTCTATCAGACGATACACGCGGTTCAGGAAGCGCCATGCGCCGTCGATGCTCTCTTCGCTCCACTCGAGGTCTTTTTCCGGAGGCGCTGCGAACAAGGTGTACAAGCGGCCGGTGTCGGCGCCGTATTTGTCGGCCATCTCGTGCGCGCCGACAACGTTGCCTTTGGATTTGGACATGGCGGTGCCGCCCTTCAGTACCATTCCCTGCGTGAAGAGTCTGGCTGCCGGTTCGCTGTGATCGATGAGGCCAAGATCGCGCATCACTTTGCACCAGAAGCGCGAGTACAGAAGGTGAAGAATGGCGTGAGTGATTCCGCCGATGTACTGGTCGATCGGGAACCAGTATTTCACTTTGGCGGAGTCGAAAGGCGCGTTCGAATTGTGTGGATCGCAGTAGCGGTAGAAATACCAGGAGGAGTCGACGAAAGTGTCCATGGTGTCGGTTTCGCGACGCGCGGGACCGCCGCACTTGGGGCACGTGGTGTGTACGAATTCGGGCGTGGTGGCCAGAGGCGAATCACCCTCGCCGGTTAAATTAGGGTTCGGAGGAAGCATTACGGGCAAATCTTTGTCGGGCACTGGCACCATGCCGTCGGTCGAGCAATAGATCACTGGGATGGGAGTGCCCCAGTAGCGTTGACGGGAAATGCCCCAGTCTTTCAGGCGGAAGACGGTTTCTTTTTTGCCGAAGCCCTTGGATTCGGCGAAGGCGGCCATTTTTTCTTTGGCTTGTTCGGTGGGGAGGCCGGAAAATTCGCCCGAGTTTACGGTTATTCCGTATTCGGTGAAGGCTTCGGCGGGTTGGACGGTGGAGGTCGGAGATGACCCAGTCGCGAAACCAGCGTCTGGTGCACCCGCGGACATACTCGCCGACGCGGAGGGAGCTACTACGGTTCGAATTGGCAGATTGTATTTTTTGCAGAATTCGAAGTCGCGCTCGTCGTGAGCGGGGACGGCCATGATGGCGCCGGTTCCGTATTCGAGCAGGACGAAGTTCCCTACCCAGATCGGGAGCTTTTCACCGCTGAATGGATTGAGCGCGTAACGTCCGGTGAAGAATCCTTCTTTTTCGGCGGTCGCCACGTCTTCGGTCTTCACCGACATTAATTTTATTTGTGCGAGCTTTTTCCCGGCTTCATCCCGCGCCGGGGAGTCTTCCAATAATTTTTGTAGCAGCGGGTGCGTGGGAGCGAGAATCAGCGCGGTGGCGCCGTAGATGGTGTCAATGCGCGTGGTGAAGGCTTCGATTGAGGCTGCGCCCGGCACATCCGCGACCGCGAATTTCACCCGGGCGCCTTCGCTTTTGCCGATCCAGTTGCGCTGCATGGTGATGACGCGATCAGGCCAGCTGCCTTCGAGCAACTTCAAATCGTCGAGCAGTTGTTCGGAGTAGGCGGTGGTGCGAAGAAACCACTGTTCGAGATCGCGGGTTTCTACAAGTGTATTTGGATGGCGCCAGCAATAGCCATTCTCGACCTGCTCGTTGGCGAGAACGGTGCAACATTTTGGACACCAGTTGACACGGCTTTTTTTGCGATAAGCCAGGCGTTTTTCCAGCATGCGCAGAAAAAACCACTGGTTCCACTTGTAGTATTCGGGATCGCAGGTGGAGATTTCGCGACGCCAGTCATAGCTGAATCCAAAGCGGCGCAGCGTCTTCTGAAATTCCTCAATGTTCCGTTTGGTCCAGACGCTCGGATGGATGTGGTGCTCGATCGCGGCGTTTTCCGCGGGCAGGCCAAAAGCGTCCCAGCCCATCGGGTGCATCACGTTAAATCCACGCATGCGTTTTACGCGCGCGACGACGTCGCCAATGGCGTAATTGCGCATGTGCCCCATGTGCAGCGTACCGCTGGGATAGGGCAGCATCTCCAGGGTGTAGTATTTGGGCTTCGCGGGGTCGACGTCAGTTTCGAAGACGCGCGCCTCTTCCCAACGCTTCTGCCACTTGCCTTCGATCTTCTGCGGATCGTAACCTGATTGCGGGCCCGAATGTGGATTCTGCTCCGCCATGCGTTATCCCTTTTTCTTTTTCTGCAGATTTCTTTTGGCGATCACCTTCGCGGTTTTGGCTACTTCTTTTCTTTGCGCGGTGCGTTTTTTCTTGAGCGCCGAAGTCAGCATGGTAAAGCCTTTTTCGGCGGGCGGGCCGTCTTCGCCAGAAAGTTCCCACAGCTTGGCAACATTCCGGCGATCGTCGCCTGGTTCTTCGATGGGAGTTTCGAGAATAAATGGGCGGCCCGGCAAGCCGGTAATAGGGCTCGCGCCTAATTTGGGATGGCGCAGGATTCGCGTGAAGGCTGCGGACTTGATTTTTCCCTGACCGATGTTTTCGTGCCGATCGACTTTTCCGCCCAGCGCGATTTTAGAATCGTTGACGTGCCAGACGTAAACGTTATCGAGGCCGATGGTTTGTTCGATCTGCGAGATGGTGGATTCGAGGCCGCTTTCGGTGCCAATGTCATAGCCAGCGGCGAAGAGATGAGCGGTGTCGAGGCAGACGCCCACACCGAGCGAAGACAGGCCACGCACGATGGCCGCGACCTCTTCCAGGCGAGAACCGACCGCGGAGCCCATTCCGGCGGTGTTTTCAATCAGGATGCGCAGCTTGCCGAGCTGAACGCGGCGGACGGCTTCTTTGACGCTGTTGACGATGGTAGCAATGGCCGATTCGACGCTGGCTTCGCCACGGGCGCCTGGGTGGACCACAAGAAAGTCAGCGCCGAGTGCGATTGCGCGCACCAGTTCGTCGTGAAAAGCCTGAATGGAGCGGGTGCGCAGCATGGGCTGGATCCCGGCAAGATTGATCAGATAATTGGCGTGAATGACCAGCGGGCCGAGAGCTAGCTCTTCGCGGCGCGCGCGGAAGGCCGCAGCATCAGCATCCGGGATTCGCGCCGGACCGCCGGCCCACATTCTTGGGCTGGCGGAGAAAATCTGCAGCGTGTTGCAGCCGAGTTTTCGCGCCGACTCAAGCGCATTGCGGTAGCCCCCGGTGATGGAGGCATGAATCCCGATGCGCAGGCTTCCATCAATCCACGGTGGAGGGATGGGTTCGGCCGGGGGCTCGGGGCGGTATTCGTCCTCGGGATCGAACTTTTCGTCGCGAACATCCAGCGGGTCGATTTTCAGCTCTTCCAATTCGGAAGCGGATTTGGTCGGGATAGTCTTGGGCTCGGGCATTCGTCGGTATGCACTCTCTTGTGTAAACTCTCCATTTTATCCGACCTGCGCGGTTTCTCAAAATGGAGCTTTACGCAAGGGTGCACGACATGAGAATTAGGATCGAAGTCTGATAAGGTTTGGGCGGGGTTTTGTTTTCCTATCTGACAGGCTATAATGCCTGTCAGATAGGAGGTACCCATGACCACCGCCTTAAAAGCACTCCGAGATAAACGCGCTTCGATTACCGCCCGTCTGGCCCAAATCGATGACTTGCGTCCCGGTTTCTTGACTGCCCGTTTCCGTAAGTGCGGCAAGCCCAATTGTCACTGTGCCCAGAAGAATTCCCTGGGACACGGTCCGTCCTATTCGCTGACTCATCGAGTCGGTGGAAAGACGGTCACCCAGGTCATTCCCCAAGGCCCTGCAGTCGAACGTGCCAAATCGCAGATCGCCGAATACCGCCGTTTCCGTAACCTGGTGCGAGAACTGATCGCCGTGAGTGAGCAAATCTGTAGTGCCCAACTGCGGGACCCGGAAGCCGTTCCTGCGACCGAGGCTAAAAAAAAACCTCTTCACCGATCTGTTGGCCATCGACATCGTGCAAGAGATTGAGATCCTGGTGGGGCGGCCAGCGGTCGCCGATCTGGATTTCCAGGCTCTGGAAGTCGCGGTTCGACAACAGGTTCTGCAACTGGCCGGCAAGGCTGTGGAGCAACGCTTCAACGCTGACCTTTCCGATGAAGGCAGTGCCCGGGTTGGTTGTTCTTGCGGGAGTGAAGGGCGTTATGCCGGGCGTCGCACCAAGCAGGTCGACAGTGTACTCGGTCCGTTGCGACTCGAGCGCGCTTACTATCACTGCTCCGCATGCGGCCACGGCTACTGTCCTCGCGACGCGCATCTGAATATAAAAAATACTTCGCTCTCTCCTGGGCTCACGCGCATGCTGGGAACGGTCGGTGCCATGGTCAGCTTCCAGGAGGGTAGCGAGCTGTTGACGGAACTGGCGGGCGTGGCGGTGAATGCCAAGCAGGTGGAGAGAACCGCTGAAGCGTTGGGAAAAGAAATCGCCGAAGACGAACGCCATTACACGGAAACACTCGATACTCTTCCTCTGCCGCAGACCCTGTATCTCGGTATGGACGGAACAAGGGATTCCTTTGCGCGCCGAAGAGCTCGCGGGCCGTACGGGCAAGCAACCGGACGGATCGGCGAAAACCGGCGAGGTGAAACTCTGCACCATTTGGAGTGCGGAATCACTCGATACAGAAGGCACGCCCGTCCGCGATGAAGGATCGATCAGCTACTCGGCGGCCTTGGAAAGTGCTTCCGCGCTGGATACCGCTGCCGAACGTTCACCTTTCGCCCAGCGCGTCGGACCCTGCGTCGCCGCTTCGAGCAAGCGCTCCATCAGGTCGTGCTCGGCGACGGCGCTCCGTGGATCTGGAATATCGCGCAAGATCAGTTTCCAGAAGCCGTGCAGATCGTCGACCGCTTTCATGCCAAACAACACTTGAGCGAACTCGGAAAAGCTCTGTACGGTCTCACGGCGCCAAGAGCTTTCCAGTGGGCGGATCGCCGGAAGGAAGAACTCGACACCGGAAAATTCCAAGCTCTGCTCACAGCCATCCGGCGCCAGGTACCCCGCTCCGAGGACGCGCGCCGTTGCCTGCACTATTTCCAAACCAACCGCGAACGTATGCGTTACCCAGAGTTTCACGCCCAAGGCTTGTGCACTTCCACCGGCGTGGTGGAAGCCGGATGCAAAGTGGCCATCGGTACACGTCTTAAACGCACCGGAATGCACTGGACCGTTCCCGGCTCCAACGCCATCATCGCGCTTCGCTGCTCAAAACTCAGCGGCCGCTTTCAGGACTTTTGGGAACGCAGGTCAGAACCCAGGGCCGCATGACTCATCACTTTCTTGTCGTGCACCCTTTACGCAATCATTCAGCGGGTCACACGAGGAGCGGGAGCGATTAAAGGCAGGAGCTGGTGTCCGAACGATTCAGCGGCCGAAAATCGAATACGAGACGTGGCGCGAGTCTTCCGTCGTTTTATCGGTCGGAAGGGGCGCTCGCTCAACCGAATCTGTGAAGTGTGAGCGGTCGCGCAAGGGATTAGCCAGATTTTCCAGAGCATTGGCAATTCGGCCCATGTGGATGGCAAGCTCGTCGGTCACGGGTGACGGCTTCACGGACACGCGCCGCTCGCGGCTGAGTGCAAGCAACAATGCCGCGACCGCCAGCAACAGGCTGCCGGCAATCAAGAGTTGAAAAGCCGTGACATTGGACAGCGACATCCCTGGACCTGCCAACGCCGCATTGAATAGCATAATGCCTCCTTTTGAGTTGAGGGCTTCGCTGGGCGCTGGTTGGGCTTGTAAATCGCTGGGTGGAGTTCGCTGAGGCTGGTTAGATGCGAGTCTGAGTGCAATTATTGTCACTCGGCTTTCAGAATTCCGCCATACCTTAACTCGTGCATGAGGGTATTGCCCTGTTGACTGACTTTTTTGCTGGCGGGTTGACGTTGCAGCTCTGTATAATCCCCAGAGCGAAATTACTCTCCTTGTCGTTCGGCCTACGTTCCTTTGTGCAGGCGAACCGACGCAAAGGACATGAACATGAAGATGTCCGTCATCATACTGGTCTCATTGATTTAACCCGCGCACGTCGCGGACGAGACTCTTCCCGCTCCTCAACTAAATATTTTTTGGCAGCGCCGCCGCTGGTTGTTACAGTGCGCCCGCGCGGAACGCACAGGACTCTATGGAAACGCAAGAGGCAGTCGCGACGGTACAGCCGTCGCTCTGGAATTCGATTCGCGAAGCCATTCGCGGATCGCACCAGGACTACACCGCAGGCAGTTTGAACCGGGCAATTTTGCTTCTGGCGATCCCGATGGTGTTGGAAATGGTGCTGGAGTCGCTGTTCGCGGTGGTGGACGTGTTTTGGGTCGGCAGGCTGGGAGCCGACGCCATCGCGACAGTGGGACTGACGGAGTCGCTGCTCAGCCTGGTGTTTGCGGTGGGGCTGGGATTGAGCCTTTCGACGACAGCGATGGTGGCGCGGCGCATCGGAGAAAAAGATCCGAGCGGAGCGGCCGTCGCGGGAGTGCAGGCAATTGTGCTTGGCCTTGCGGTATCGCTGGCTATCGGACTGCCCTGCTTTTTTCTTGCGCCGCGATTGCTGCAAGTCATGGGGGCATCGCCGCAAGTGGTTGCTGTTGGTTCGGGCTATGCGCGGATTGCGCTGGGAGGAAGCGGCGCGATCCTGATGCTCTTTCTGAACAACGCCATTTTTCGCGGGGCCGGCGATGCGGCCATTGCGATGCGGCTGTTGTGGGTATCGAACATCATCAACCTGGTGCTCGACCCATGCCTGATTTTTGGCTGGGGACCTTTTCCGAAGCTCGGCGTGACGGGTGCGGCGCTGGCTACGTTTACTGGACGCAGCATCGGAGTCGGCTACCAATTTTACCGGCTGTTGCGCGGCACAGAACGAATCCGCATCTTGCGGCGGCAAATCCACGTCAACTTTTCGGTGCTGCTGCGGCTGGTGCGCGTTTCGTTGACTGGAATTCTGCAATTTGCGATTGCGCATACCAGCTGGATCGGGTTGGTGCGCATCGTCAGCATTTTTGGTTCGGCCGCGCTGGCCGGATATACGATCGCGATTCGCATCGTGATTTTTGCCATTTTGCCTTCGTGGGGACTCAGCAACGCCGCGGCTACCTTGGTTGGGCAGAACCTCGGCGCGAAGCAGCCGGAGCGTGCCGCGAATTCCGTATGGCGCACCGGCCTATACAACATGATTTTCCTGGGCGTAATCGGATTGGTGTTCGTGGCGTTTGCCGAGCCGATCGTGAGATTGTTCACGCACGACCCCCAGGTTGTTCCACTGGCCGCGAGTTGCCTGCGCGTCATCAGCTACGGCAATATCGGTTACGCATACGGAATGGTGATGCTGCAGGCGTTCAATGGGGCCGGTGACACCATTACGCCGACGATCGTCAACTTTTTTGGATTTTGGCTGCTGGAAATTCCATTGGCCTATTTCTTGGCGATTCCTATGCACATGCAGGCCAAGGGAGCGTATTTTTCGATCGTTGCGGCGGAAGGGGCCATCGCTGGCGTGAGCATTGTTCTTTTCAAACGCGGCTATTGGAAAAGACAACAAATCTGAAAACTGGTTCAGGAATTGGGGCCCGCGCAGAACGTTGCTCGCACGAGTGCCCTTCATTGGTTAGAATCTGTCGGCTCAACAATTCGCGCCTGGGAGATGGTATGCATGAACGGATAGGCTTAGCTACGGCTGTGCTGATGCTTTTTGCCTGCAGCGAGCTGGCGCAGGAGCCGCAGCCCCGCGCTCCTGTGGTCCCTGAAAAAAAGTCCGAGCAAGCAGCAACGCAGACTCCACCATCGAATCCGCAGTTCGCTCATCCGTTGGATGCCGCTGACCTTGGGGCGTTCTTCGACGGTATCATTCCCCTGCAACTCGAGCGTACCGATATCGCCGGGGCCACTGTGTGGGTGATGAAAGACGGCAAGCTACTGATGCAAAAAGGATATGGATTCGCCGACGCGAAAGAACAAAAGCCGGTTGACCCGACGCAGACGATCTTTCGCCTGGCATCCATTTCAAAATTATTTACCTGGATTTCCGTGATGCAGCTGCAGGAACAAGGCAAGCTGGATCTGGATACCGACGTAAATAATTATTTGGACTTCAAGATTCGTCCGGCATTTGAAAAACCGATCACGCTGAGAAACCTGATGACGCATACCGGCGGATTCGAGGAGGAAGTCCGCAACATACTGCTTATCAAGACGAATAAGATGCTGACGTTGCGCGATTTCCTAATCGAAAATCAGCCGCGGCGCCTTTTTGCACCGGGGACCATTCCGGCGTATTCGAATTACGGAGTGGGACTGGCGAGTTACATTGTGCAGCGAGTTAGCGGAGTGCCGTTCGAACAGTACGTTGCCGAGCACATTTTCGCGCCGCTGGGGATGACCCATTCCAGCTTTTATCAGCCATTACCGAAGGATTTGGAAAAATTGCCATCCGAGGGGTATCGCGGAAGCACGGACAAGCCCGCGTTGGGCTTCGAAGTTTTTAATCCAGCTGGAGCCGGAGGTCTCTCTTCCACGGCTTCGGACATGGGCCGATTTGGACAGGCGTTGCTGAACGGCGGCGCGCTGGACGGCAAACGAGTCCTGAAAAGCGAAACTCTGGACCAGATGTACACGCCAC
The DNA here is from genome assembly GCA_963732135.1 of uncultured Acidobacteriota bacterium. Taxonomy (GTDB): domain Bacteria; phylum Acidobacteriota; class Terriglobia; order Acidiferrales; family UBA7541; genus Acidiferrum. Next base: position 1,527,493 of record CAVSYC010000001.1, on the reverse strand, counting down.
AGTTCCGTACCAGCAATCAAATGCCGCCGATTTGCATGGGATTTTATGAGACCTGGCGAAACGGATTGCACTGGATCGGGCACGAAGGCGACCTGATCGCGTTTCACAGCCTTTTTTTTCTGGAACGATCGCAGAAGCTGATCTTGTTCGTTTCATTCAATACCGCCAGTGCGGCCGCAAAACCCCGGCCGGAATTGGTGCAAATGTTTTCCGACCGATACTTCCCTTTCAATCAAAAGCAAGAATTCATTAAGGAATCGCACGACGAACTGAAAGCGATTGAGGGGACTTATCAATCCACGCGACGCGCGGACAGCACCAAGGTGCGGCTGGCCAATCTGATGTCGCAACGCACAGCGAAGCTGGACAAGGACGGCGTGCTGGAAATTGAGGGCGTCAACGATGTGCGCGGACATACCATCAAGTGGAAACCAATTAGCCAAGATCTACTGCAACAGGTAGACGGACAACACCGGATTTTTGCGATTCGCAATGGAGATGGAAAAGTGATTCGTTTGGCCTCCGATTTTGCGGGGGTGCAGGCGGAGCGAGTCAGATGGTACGAAAAATCCAAAACAGTATTTCTTGCAGCCGGGCTGAGCTTGATCGCGCTTTTTTCGGTCGTTTTTGCGACGCTCAGTCGAAGCATCCGCAGACTGCTCTTGAAAAACCGACCGCGGCCGGCGCCTCAACCCGCTACGCGATGGTTGCCATTTACAACGCAAACTGCGGCGTGGATTTGGGTAGTGCTGCTCACGACCATCTTCGCAATCGTGGCTGCCACCGGCGACAACATTCCGCCGCCAACTGACGCGTGGATCAAGTGCTTCTACTTGATAAATATAGTCACAGCGGGGGCCATCTTTTTCAGCTTGTTGGCAATTTTCTCCGGGTTGCTGGTTTGGCTGCGAGGTGATTTGCGCAGGATCACGCAAGTAAAGTTTTCTTTGGTGGCGATGGCCTGCTTGTTCCTGACATGGTTTGCGATTCACTGGAACATTATCGGGCCGGCGACGCGGTTCTAGGCGGGTTGCGGTTGCCGGAACCCTGGGTCGCTGCCTTGGAAATCACGGACGTATGGGCAGAATCGCGGGTTTGCTGCAGCGCTACCCTTTCGCTAGACTTTGTACTTCCGCACTGTTTCCAGGGAGAGACCATGCTTGTTGTCATGCATTCCCATGCGACCGCAGCGCAGGTACGCGCTGTTTGCGAGCGCATCGAATCGCTGGGACTGAGATCGCATCCCATTCCGGGAGCGGCGCGCACCGCGATCGGCATCACTGGAAACGATGGCGCGGTCGATTTGGGAATTCTGGAATCGCTGCCTGGCGTTGCCGAATGCATTCCGGTCAGCAAGCCTTACAAATTGGTGAGCCGTGATGTGAAAGAAGAGGATTCGGTCATTCGGATACCGACGCCTTCAGGTGACGTGCTGGTTGGCGGCGTGCACCTGGCGTTGGTGGCGGGCCCTTGCGCCGTGGAATCCGAAGCGCAATGCATGGCTGTTGCCGGGCTGCTTAAACCTACTGGCGTGAAGCTGTTTCGCGGCGGCGCTTACAAACCGCGCACTTCCCCTTACAGTTTTCAGGGGCTGGGAGAAGCCGGACTGAAGATTCTTGCCAAAGTTCGCGAAGAATTCGGTTTTGGCATCATCACCGAAGCGATAGACAACGAATCGCTGGACTTGGTCGAGAAATACGCCGATGTAATCCAGATCGGCGCGCGCAACATGCAGAACTTTTCCTTGCTTAAACGCGCGGGGCGCGCGAAAAAGCCCGTGCTGCTGAAACGAGGGATGTCGGCCACGCTGGATGAATTTCTGATGGCTGCGGAATATATTTTATCGGAAGGAAACTACAACGTGATGTTGTGCGAGCGCGGCGTGCGCACGTTCTCCGATTTTTCTCGCAACACGCTAGATCTGGCGGTGGTTCCGGCCGTGAAGAAACGCAGCCATTTGCCGATTCTGGTTGACCCAAGCCACGGAACCGGAAAACGCCATAAAGTTTTGCCGTTGTCGCGCGCGGCGGTGGCGGTCGGCGCGGACGGTTTGCTGGTGGAAGTACATCATCAACCGGAGAAGGCGCTTTCAGACGGCATTCAGTCCATCTTGCCGGAGGAGTTCGCGGAATTGTCTGCGGAAGTCCGGCAAATCGCAGCGGTAGTTCATCGCGAAGTGAATTAGTTGTGAGCTTGAAGCACGATGCTGCGCCCCTACTGAGGACTTTGGTTGAACCGGCCATCTAGAGTTCGCGTAATCCTGTTGTTCGCGATTCTTTTTATCGCGGCAATTATTGTGATTGCGCGCGAGCATCGGCCGTCATTCTTGCGGCCAGGGCTGCGGCTTTACGCTTATGTAAGCACGGCCGACAACGCCGTTTCCGTGGTGGATCTGGTAAAGCTGGCGACCGTTGCGCACGTGCCGGTCGGTGGCGCCATTTCCGCGATGCGTGAACATCCCACGCGGGCGGAAGTCTGGGGCGTCAGTTCCAGCGGAGGATTTGCGTGGGTGCTCGATTCGCGTACCTCGCAAATCATCGCGCGAGTTCCGGTGGGCGCCTTTCCCTACTCCATGGATTTTTCACCGGATGGCAGACGCTTGTATGTGCCTGCATCGGGAAGTAACACTCTCACGGCAATCGATTGCAACACGCGACAAGCGGTTGCGCAGAGTGCGACCGGAATGCAGCCCGTTGCTGCGCGCGTATCGCCGGACGGCAAATTGATTCTGGTACTGAACAAGAAAGATGCGACTGTCGGTATCTACGACGCCGCGAAGTTACAGTTGCGCTCGACGGTCAGCGTCATTCCCGATCCCGAGGATGCCACCATCTTCGACGACAATTCTGCCGCATTCATTTTGAGCCGCACACAGAGGCGGCTATCGGTGATTGATTTGCGAAAGGGATTGCTGCTGACGAACCTTGAACTCGCAGGAATCCCTTCACAGATGATTCTGAAGCCCGATGGCGGCGAACTGTATGTGCTGTCGCCAGAATCGCATGGGCTGCAGGCGATCAACACCTGGACTCACGAGGTGGGCGATTACGTGGTTTTGGGATCAGCGCCGACGCGTGGCGCGCTGCTGGCGGATACGGGCGAACTTTTTGTATCCGACGCGGCTTCCGGCAATGTCACGCCGGTGGACGTGACTTACCGTCGTGTAAACCGTCCGATTCCCGCAGGGCAAATTCCCGGAGCCTTGCGTTTCGATCCTGGCGATAAAGCGCGGCTGCTGCTGGTGGTAAGCCAGGGGTCTGGCGATCTTTCCATCATTCGAGTAGCGCCGGATCGCGCCAGCGGGTTGCTGACAATGATTCCAGTGGGCGAGCAGCCGAGGGAGCTTGCGGTAAAGTTGTTTTAGATAAATTGTTCGTCATCATTTCGCAACACACGCATCTGCATCAAGCTGCTAAAAAGGAAGAAGCACTACGGAGCGAGCGGCTCGATCGGCCAGGCGAAGTGCTCTTCTCCAAGCGCGACTTGCAAAGTGCCTTCGGCGGGAAGGACGTCCACCGGCAAACCGCCATGCCAGAGGGCAACGCTCAGCTGCAGGTGCGAAATTCCCCTGAAATCAAAAAGTTCTTTGCTAATCGCCAATTCCAAAATTTGTTCGAAGGCTGCTTCGGCGGAGCCCGCGGGATTCAGCAAACAGATGCGGTCCTGCTCGACGGCGTATTCCACTAGTTTTCCGTGCGACAACTTGGCCATCAGGGTTACGTCGGTGTTGCCGTGAATTGTCACGCGGAATTCTGCGTCTTCCAGCTCCGCCAGCGCATCGGGAAATGCGTCCAGCCGGATACACAATCGTTGCAGTTCGAATCCGTAGCGCAACTCGCGCAGATAAAACGTGCGGCCATGCATCGCACCGCTGCGTCTCTCCGGCGAATACAATCCAGCGCCCAACCATTCGAAATACGAGGTATCGTGGCCGTTGACATCCACACGCAAATACTCCGACGGCGGCAAATGCAAAGCGCGCTCAGGCTGGCGCTTGATGGGCTTGGCGAGTTCGTCGGGGGCAATCTTGCCCAAGGCACGATAGATTCCGGTCAGATGCTTGCGATACAGCGCATCGAATTCGGCGTCGTTTGTCGTGCTGTGCTCCGGTCCGTACCACCAGGTCCAATCGCTGCCCTCAGCCGCCAGCAAGGATTCCTTGGCGTCCTTGAGCGCAGCGTCAGTCGGCGCGTCCTTACGCCCCTGGGCCCCGGCTTCTTCGGAGCGCGAGTAAACTTCGCGGGCATCCCACAGAAGGTCCCACGCCTGCACATCTTCGGAGTGGCCGATCCAGACGTCAAAGTTGGCGTTGATCCAAGACCCGGGAAAAATTACCTGCGTTTCGGAAATTTCTCCCGCAGCGGCGATGGCTTCACTGGCAGTCAGCGCACGGAAATCCGGATCGGACTGAATGCGGCCGTAGAACTCGCGCAGAAATTCGCGGCCATTTCCCGGGTAGTATTCCCAGGCATTTTCGCCATCCAGAAAAAGACATACGGTGAGCGGCTGTTTGCTCTGCACGCGTTCACCCAGCATGCGCAGTCGCGCGTGCAGGTCAGCGGCGCCGGCCTTGGCATCCATGCGGCTGTATACGAAACCGATTAAGTCAGAAATGTGGTGATCGCGAAAGAGTCCGGTAATTTCCGACTTTGCGGTTTTCAGGCGCAAGGGGCGGTACAGCCGATCAGCATTGGCGGCGAGGCCGGATGCGTCGCGAAAAAATCCGACGTTCAGCGTACGGCCCAGGACGCCTTCGTCCGTGCCAAACCACTTAAAGCCTTCCTCGGCGGCAATGGCCAGGGCCTGATCGGAAACCGAGCCTTCGGATGGCCACAAGCCGGAAGGCTCTACGCCGAAGACGCGCAGGTGATATTCGCGGGCGCGCCGCAACTGTTCGCGCGCGTCTCCGGGATGGCGATAGGCTCGGCGCGGCAACGGAGTAGATGGATTCGCCACGCGGGCGACGTCGGAGTCGCAGACAAGTGGAAGGATCGGGTGGTAGAAAGGCGTGGTGCTCAATTCGATTTGCCCGCGTGCGGCGGCTTCACGATAAATTGGCAGCACCAGTTTCAGGAATTCCAATTGTTTTTGTTTCAGAGCTGCTTTGTCTTTCTCCGTGAAGTCTTTTCCCTTGGCGGAGAGCTTGTTGATGTCGGCGTCCTTGGCGATCCATTCTTCGTCCATCCAGGCAAGTTGGGACAGCAGTTGCAGATCGCGCCAATCGCGTGGCGTGAAGGTGACGGTCGCCTGAGCGCTGCCGGCCTGGCGCGTCCATTCATAAAGTTCGAGAAAGCGCGGCCACCGGCTCAGCAGGCGTTCATGGTTGACCTGAAAGGCGCGCTGCAGGATTTCGCTTTTGTCTTCCTTGGACAGTTTTTCGGCATCGCGAAAGGCCAGTTCGAACCAGGGCTCATTGAACTGTCCGCCGGCATACTCTTCCAGCTGCAAACCGAGCGCCGGCACAACGTTGAACGTGGCGTGAAAATTCGGAAATTCCTCGAGTATCTTCACCATGCCCCAGTAATCCTTTAGGGCATGCAGGCGGGTCCAAGGAAGGACGTAACACCCGGTTTCCGGGTCGCGGTACTGCGGCTGATGCATGTGCCAGAGAACGACCAGATGGATCTTGTTCATCGCCAGAAGCGCTCCGGCGGCACGACCGCCTCTGCCAGCACGGGGGGCGTGCTACACTCACGTTTCGCGCCATGCGCATTCTTGACCGCTATATCGTCCGCGAAATTTTCCGTCATGCATTCCTCGGACTTGTCGTCTTCACATTCGTGCTTTTTGTGCCGCAACTGGTTCGGCTCATGGAACTCCTGGTTCGTCACTCCGGATCGGGGTCGCAGATTGCGAAACTCTTTCTTTACATTTTCCCCGGCGTACTGATTTTCACCATTCCGATGGCGGTGCTCGTCGGAGTGCTATTGGGCCTAGGCCGTATGTCCGCCGACAGCGAAATCATCGCGCTGACCGCGCTGGGCATCAGCCGGCAGCGAATGCTCGTCCCCGTTGCAGTGCTGGCGCTCACTGGAGCCATCGCCACGGCGACCCTTACATTATGGCTCGGACCGGCCGCATTCCGTGCGTTGCGCGGAATCGAAGCCACGCTGTTGGCGTCGCAAGCTTCGTTCCAGATACAACCACGCGTATTCGACGAACGGTTCCCCAAACGCGTTCTGTATGTCAACGACGTTTCCGCGAGCGGAACGCAGTGGCACGGCGTGTTCCTCGCGGAAGTAGGCGAGGAGAGCGGGTCACGGCTGACGCTGGCGGAGAATGCGATTGTAATTGCCGAGCCGAAACAGGGCAAGCTTGAGCTGCACCTTCAGGGTGGAACTACCCACGAGGTGAGCCGGCAGGATCCGAGCCACTATTCGTTGACGGACTTCGGGCAGAGCGATTGGCCGTTGGAAGTGACCGGGCTGGTCTCCAATCAGCAGCGTACGTTGAGCAATTTCGAGCGGCCAACGCGGGAGCTTCTATCGGAGAACGGCAAGAATTGGCGCGAGGCACGAGTGGAGTTTCAACGCCGGCTGGCGTTTCCGTTTGCATGTTTGGTGTTCGCACTCGTGGCGGTGCCGTTGGGAGCGCAGCCGCGGCGCGGCGGGCGCGCGGCAGGTACGCTGCTTTCCGTTTTGCTGATCGGATCCTATTACTCGCTGTCGGTAGTGGGCGCAGGATTTGCGCGCGAAGGAAAAGTAAGTCCATGGACTGGCATTTGGCTGGCGAATATTACTCTGACGGTGCTGGCCATAATCCTGTTGCCGCGCATGGAGCAGTTGCGCGGAGACCAGGGCTGGTTCCAGAGAATCAGCCGGCTGGAAACCTGGAAACGGTTGATCCGGCGGCGCCAGACGCAGGCCAGAAAGCGGGCGGCCGAACTGGCAAAGGCCGTCACCACAAACGGCGAGCAAGAAAGGGCCAGGACATCGGAAGGCAGCTTTCCCCGACTGATCGATCTTTACTTGCTGCGGCGCTTTCTAGCTTATTTTGGCGCGTTGACGGTGACGTTCGTGTTTCTGTTTTATGTGTTTACGTTTTTCGAATTGCTCGACGATATCGCGCGGCACCACGTGCCATTTCTGGTGGTGGTGAATTATTTTCGTTATTTGACGCCGTATCTGCTGTACCAACTCGCGCCGCTGGGCGCGCTGGTGTCGGTGCTGGTCACGCTGGGCGTGATGAGCAAAAACAATGAAATTGTCGCGTGCAAAGCCAGCGGCATCAGCCTGTACCGCCTGGCGATGCCACTGCTCCTGGGCGGACTGACCCTCGCCGCGACGATGATCATTCTGGACGACGCGTATCTTCCCTACACCAACCAGCGCCAGGATGCGCTGCGCAACCAGATCAAAGGCAAACCGCCACAGACCTACACGCGTCCGCAGCGCTGGATTTTTGGCGAGAACGGGAAAATTTATAACTACGATTTATTCGACCCTGGCAAGAATCTTTTTGCGGGACTGACAGTGCTGGAGCTGGAGCAGGGGACGTTTCACATCAAGCGACGGGTGTTCGCAAACCAGGCGCAGTGGAGTGAGTCGCAAAATGTTTGGATTCTGGAGTCCGGTTGGGTGCGTGACTTCCACGATGGCTCGATCGAAAAATACGACAAATTCAGCGCGACCGCGCTGCCAGAGCTGAATGAACCGCCTACGTATTTCAATCGCGAAGTGTTGCAAGCCACGCAGCTGAGTTTCCGCCAGTTAGGCGGCTATATCGAAGAGCTTCGGCATGCCGGATTCGACGTCTCCGCGCTCACCGTGCAATGGTATGTAAAAATCGCGTTTCCGCTGATTGCGCCGGTGAGCATGCTGCTGGCGATTCCCTATGCGTTTCGAGTCGGCGCTCGCGGAGCGATTGGCGGCGTGGCGGTGGGGCTTGCAGTGGGAATTGCGTATTTTTCTTTGGCGCGATTGCTGGAGGCGATGGGCGGAGTAGGTCAAATGCCCCCGTCATTTGCAGCCTTCGCGCCCGATCTAATTTTCTATTTTGCGGGTATGTATTTCTTCTTCAAGATGCCAACGTAAGGGAAAAGCCGCCAACCGGTTGACAATCTCGTAAGCCGACTTGGTACGGAATTATTCGCAAAGCGCGTTATTCGTCCAATTGGCGGAATTATGATTCGTTTCTACGGTTTCGCGCGAACTTCAAAATGAGGAGCGCAATAACATCCCAGAGCACGACTGCCACTACGATGTACAGCAAGACCGAAGACAGCTGTTCCTGATTTTTCTCAACGAGATAATTCCGGTTTTTAACAATCTCCCCGTAGGGCGTCCGATTGCAGCCATGATAAGAGACGGAGACGAATCCCAAGAGAGCCGGCATTAGCAAGCCCCACGGAAATAGTCTCTTCAGGATAGAGGTCAGGTTCTTGCCCGAGGCAGTGTCGGCGACACCTTCGAAGGGATGCCGCAGAAACAGATACGCTACTGTGCCCAGTCCGACTGAGATTACTGCGACCAAGAAGTAAGAAGCGGTTAGATAGCGCTCATTTGTCATCTTTGATTTTCAGCGTCGCAACCAGAATGGTGATAAGAATCAAGTAGACGGCAACGAACCAGAGGGTCTTCTCCAGTGTTGACGACAAACCCTCCGCTCCCTTCCAGACGTATTCCATGAAACGAGCATCCGGTTTCAAGTCAAACGATGTCCCAACAGCGGCTGACAGCGCTGAAAGAAAGAGAATGAGGAGGAAGGAGCGCAGATAGAAAGTGATCCCCGCCTGTACCTTAAGAGTCTGTCGCAGTAAATCGAAAAGGCTAGAACGCAGCAAAAGAAACAGGACTATCGGGACGGCCAACGCGAGCACTAGCAACGTCAGAAATGCGCTTAGCTGTGGGCTCATGTTTTTCTTCTCCTTCTTCGGGCTTCGCGTTCCGCGATGATTCTTTCGCACCCAGTTGCAAGAGAGTCTTAATCACGCGGGCATTCTATGTGATTTACAGGCACAATCCAAAAAAGTGCTCGCACTCCGTTGTAACTGACGAACTAAATTCTAATTGCGGAAAGCTGGAAACTGATTCGCTAAGGGTTATTCAGACTTCAGTCTCCAGAGGATTTTGCGGAGCATGCCGAGGAGGACTTCGGCGTCGGCCGAGCTTAGTGCGAAGCGACGGAGCATCCGGCGAAGCTTTTCTTCAGCGGTCGTAGTAGATCGCCTGTTGATGTATCCGCTGATGCGCAGAGCATCGAGCAGCGCTTCCGCAATGCGATTGACGGACTCCATGTCCGCAGCGCTCGACGATAGCCTGTTTTTCGCTTTTATGGTCTGCGCGCCGCGAGAAATCTCATAAACAACGATTGCAACGGCTTGAGCCAGATTCATGGAACGGTGTTCTTCGCGCGTGGGGATGCGCAGAAGCCAATGGCAATGGCTCAGATCATCGTTGGAAAGGCCGGTCTTTTCCGAGCCGAACAGAATTGCCACGCGGCCCGTTGATAGCCTCTTGCGAATCTTTTTTGCGGCCTCGTCAAGCGAGTACAGTTTGTGCTGCAGTTCGCGGTGGCCGATGGCTGTGGTACCAATCACTAGGCTGCAATCGCCCGTGGCATCTGAGACTGATTCGGATTCTTCTGCTTCAGCAAGAAGCGGCGCGGCGCCGACAGCGGAAACCGCCTCCCGGAAGGCTTTTTCGTATGGCGTAACCACGCGAAGATGGAACGCGCCAAAATTACTCATGGCGCGGGCGGCCGCGCCAATGTTCAGCGGATTACGCGAACGCACCATCAAGATGCGCAAATTTTCAAGATTGGCCGAATCTTTCATTTATTCCAGAGCAACTGTCACACAGGTCGTACGCGCGCGTTCACATTCTACGTGAGGCGAAGCCGCCATGGCGGAAAGGCGCGGCAACCGGGGGTGACGCGCGCAACGATTCAGGGAACACTCTCGCACAATCGACCGTATCTCATGGTGCGCAGTCGGGCCACGCGCCGGGAGGACTTTGCATGAAGTTTCGACAGTTACTCGAATTCGGGCTGTTGGTTGGTGCGTTAGGGAGCTGTTGTACATCGCCGGTGAACGCACAAGCTGCGCCGCCGGAAGCAAAGATAGCCACGCTGGACGAGATCAAGAATCAGGCCGACCTGGACAAGGCCATCACCGCGCTGGATACAAAACTCTTCGACGCTTACAACCATTGCGACCTGAAGACCTTCGACAGCCTGTTGGCTGATGACGTCGAGTTCTATCACGACCAGGGCGGCGTAACGCTGGGCCGGCAGAAGCTCACGGAAAGCATCAAAAACAACGTCTGCACCGGCGACACGCAGCGCATCCTCGTCCCCGGTACACTGAAGATCTATTACATGAAGGGCTATGGAGCGATCGAGATGGGCGTGCACCGCTTTCTGCATCCCAAGACGGAGGCCACTAACGGGACCGGAGAAGGAAGCTTTGTGCACTTGTGGCAATACAAAGATGGCAACTGGAAGGTGACGCGCGTGCTGAGTTACGACCATCACTCGGCGAGTCCGAAGAGCTAACAATCGAAACTTGAAGTAATTGTCTAGATGCCCTTCGTTGCGAAGAAAAACGGAGCGCGATCCAATCCTCGCTCCGTTTTCATAACGTAAAGTATTACTTTAGCTCAACCGCACCGCAGTCAATCGCAATGCTATTTCTTCTTTTTTTTCGCTTGCTCTTCCTCAACTACCGCTTGAGCTGCGGCTAGCCGCGCCACCGGTACCCGGAACGGCGAGCAACTCACGTAAGATAAGCCAGCGCGATGACAGAACTTGACGCTATCCGGATCGCCACCATGCTCGCCGCAGATGCCCAACTTGATGCCCGGGCGAGTTTTATTGCCCCTCTCCACAGCCATGGTAATTAATTGGCCGACCCCGGCCTGGTCGATCGTAGCGAATGGATTCTTTTTCACGATCTCCAATTCCTGATATGGTCCAAGGAAGGATCCGGAATCATCGCGGCTCATGCCGAGGCAGGTCTGGGTCAAGTCATTGGTGCCAAAGCTGAAGAACTCGGCCGTTTGCGCAATCTCGTCGGCTGTGATCGCGCCGCGAGGCACCTCAATCATGGTGCCAACCAGGTAATTCAGTTTGACGCCTTTCTCCTTCATCACCTGAGCCGCTACGCGATGAACTAGCTCGGTCTGAAGGTCCAGCTCTCGCTTGAAGCCTACCAGCGGAATCATGACTTCAGGATTTACCTTAATTCCAGATTTTTGCACTTCGGCTGCGGCCTCAAACACCGCGCGAGACTGCATCTCGGAAATCTCGGAGTAAACGATTCCTAGGCGGCAGCCGCGGAAGCCCAGCATCGGGTTGAATTCATGTAATTCTTTAACTCGCTGTTTGATCTTTTCGACCGGCACTCCCATCTTCTTTGCTAGGTCGTTTTGTGCCGAGCCCTCATGCGGCAGGAACTCATGTAGCGGAGGATCAAGGAATCGGATCGTTGCGGGATGTCCTTTCAGCTCCTTGAACATGGCGATGAAATCTTCCCGCTGATACGGCAGGATCTTCGCCAGTGCCGCTTCGCGATGTTCCTTGGTGTCGGCCAGAATCATTTCGCGCATGGCGTCGATGCGATTGCCTTCAAAGAACATATGCTCAGTGCGGCACAGACCAATGCCAGTAGCGCCGAACGCGATGGCGTGAGCCGTCTGCTCCGGGGTGTCGGCGTTGGTGCGCACGTTCATTCGAGTGACTTTGGCGCACCAGTTCATCAACTTCTGGAAGTTTTGATAGGTCTGGCTCTTTTTTCCGTCGAGTGATTTTTCAATCAGCACCTGGACGATTTCCGAGGCAGCAGTAGGAATCTGGCCCGCGTAAACTTCCCCCGCGGTACCGTTGATCGACAGAAAGTCTCCTTCTTTGTACGTGACGCCATCCACGGTCATAGTTTTGGCCCCATAATCAATCTGCATGGCGGCAGCGCCGCAGACACAGACTTTGCCCATCTGGCGCGCAACGAGCGCGGCGTGCGAGCTGACCCCACCCTTCGCGGTGAGGATACCTTCGGCGGCAATCATGCCGCGCAAATCTTCAGGCGAAGTCTCATTGCGCACGAGCAACACTTTTTCGCCCGCTGCGCCGGCTGCAGCCGCACGATCCGCATTCAGGTACATCTTTCCCGAGGCAGCTCCCGGCCCCGCCGGCAGTCCCTTGGCGATGACCTTTGCAGCCTGTACCGCTTTGCGATCAAAAATAGGCGCCAGCACCTGGTCGAGCTGGTCGGCAGGCACTCGCCGGATGGCGGTCTTCCAGTCGATCAACTTCTCTTTCTCCATTTCGACAGCGAAGCGCACCGCGGCAAGGCCTGTGCGTTTGCCGTTACGGGTTTGCAGCATGAACACCTTGCTGTCCTGGATGGTGAACTCGAAGTCCTGCACATCCTTAAAGTGTTTCTCGAGGGTCTGGCGGATTTTTTCCAACTCGTGAAACGCTTTCGGCATGTAGTTCTTCAACTGCGCGACCGGCTCCGGCGTGCGCACGCCAGCGACAACGTCTTCTCCCTGCGCATTGATCAAAAATTCTCCGTAAAATACTTTCTCTCCGGTCGCCGGATCGCGGGTAAACGCCACGCCCGAGCCAGACTTATCGCCGGTATTGCCGTACACCATGGCCTGCACGTTCACCGCAGTACCCCACTCAGACGGAATATTGTACTTGCGGCGATAAACGATGGCGCGGTCGTTCATCCACGAACCGAACACGGCGCCCACCGCGCCCCACAACTGCTTCCATGGATCCTGCGGAAATTCCTGTCCGGTGCGTTCCTTGATGAGTTTCTTGAAGCGAGCCACCAACTCCTGAAGATCTTTCACCGTCAGCTTCGGATCATCAACGTCGGCATGATAGCGTTCATGTTTGAGTTCGTGAATGACCACTTCAAAAGGTTCGTGGTCCTCGTGAGGACGCTTCTGCACTCCCATCACAACGTCGCCGTACATCTGTACGAAACGGCGATAGCAGTCCCATGCCAGACGTTCGTTTTTCGTGGCTTTGGCTAATGCCAGAACCGTTTCATCGTTCAGGCCGAGGTTCAAAATCGTGTCCATCATGCCCGGCATCGAATCGCGGGCGCCGGAACGGACAGATACCAGCATGGGCATGGCGGATTCGTCGCCAAATTTCGTGCCCATGATTTTTTCCACGCGCTTGACGGCTCCTCTGACTTCCGCGTCGAGCACCTGCGGATATGTCTTTTTGTTCCCGTAGTAGTAAGTGCAGACTTCAGTAGTAATGGTGAATCCAGGAGGAACTGGCAGGCCAATCCGGCTCATCTCCGCCAGGCCAGCGCCTTTGCCTCCGAGAAGCTCGCGCCAAGTGCCGTCGCCCTCTGCTTTACCTGCACCAAAAAAATAAACCCATTTCTTCACGATATGCCTCACCATTCGTTGGAATAAGAAACTACATGCAAGTTGCATCGAGACCGGAGGACGAGTGCATGCGCAACGTCCCGGAAAGAATCACTTTCAGATTGTCGGCGCGCAGACAAAATGCCAATCTTCCGCGCCAATTTCCTGACCTAAAGCAATACTTTAACTGCGGCCTTCTCCTCCCATCTCGGAAAAATCCGCGATGGTCGTAAATTCTCGTAGTAATTCCGACAGCAACGCCAGGCGATTCTTGCGAACTTCTTCGTTCTCCGCCATCACCATCACCTGTTCGAAAAATTTGTCGATCTCCGGCCGCAATCCGGCGATGATTTCCAGCGCTTCCCTGTAGCGCCCCGCGCGCTTGTGCTCGTTGACCCGTGGGATCGCCGCGTGCATCGCAGAATGAAGGTTGCGTTCGCCGTCGTTTTCGAAGAGCGCTGACGAAACTTGCTGCGCTTCTCCCGCAGGGATTGCGGCCTTCTCCAGGATTTTCCGGATACGTTTAAAGGAAACGGCAAGCGGTTCGAAGTTCTTTGACTTGCGGATAGCGCGAAGTGCATCGAGGCGGCGGCGCGCATCCACCAGGTCGTCGGAGCCGGCACGGAAGACAGCGTTCACTTCGTCGTAGCCAAAATTCTCCTTCTCACGGAACACGAAGCGCGCGCGGTCGATCAGGAAGTCCAGAATCTGTTTTTCCTGCTCGGCAGTGACCGCACGCTTCGGCGGATTGCTGTGTAGCGCCTTGGCGGCGGCCGCAATGGTCAGCGGCAGCGACAGAGGCAGTTTCTTTTCCAGAATAATTTTCACGACGCCGAGAGCTGCGCGCCGCAACGCGAACGGGTCACTCGATCCAGTAGGCACCACCCCGACGGCGAAGCATCCGACAATGGAATCGAACTTGTCAGCGAGGGCCACGGCACAGCCAATAAGGTTGCGCGGTATCGGATCGTCAAGTCCCACGGGACGATAGTGGTCGTACACAGCGTCAGAGACCTCGTCGGGCTCGCCCTGTGCTTTGGCATAGAGGCCGCCGACGATGCCCTGCAGCTCGGGAAATTCGCGAACCATTTCCGTCGAAAGGTCGCACTTGGCAAGTTCGGCGGCGCGGTCGGCTTCCGCAACGTGCGCCTGCACCATGCCGAGATTGAACCACTGTTCGGTGAGCCAACGCGCCAGCGCCCGAATGCGTTCGACCTTATCCCGATAGCTGCCGAGGCGTGATTCGTAGGTGACCCGTTCGAGCTTCGGCAAAAAGTCGGCCAGCCGACATTTTTGGTCGGACTCCCAGAAGAACTGCGCATCCGCGAAGCGCGCCTTCAGCACGCGTTCGTGCCCTGCTCGGACAAGTCCTTTGCCATCTTTGGCTAGATTGACGACCGCCAGGAAATGTGGTGCAAGTTCCCCGTTGCGTTTCTCGACTGCAAAGTATTTCTGGTGGCCGCGCATCACGGTCACCAGAATCTCGTCCGGCAAGTTTAGGAATGCCGCATCGAAATCGCCCTTGATCACCGATGGGAATTCATTCAGATACGTGACAAGCTTCAGCAGGTCTGCGTCCTGATGCACACGGAAACTTCCCGGCTTGGTATGCGACGCAAGTTCCCGCTGAATCTTATCCAGTCGCTCCGCCGGCTTGACAATGACGCCGTTCGAACGAAGCTGCTTTTCGTAGTCGGCGAAGGCCCGCACGCGAATGGCAGTTGATCCAAGAAACCGATGGCCCCGGGTGATGTCCCCCGCCGCGATACCGCCATAAGAGAACTTCAACGGCTTGCCACCGAGGAGGCCCACGATCCAGCGAATGGGGCGGATGAACCGCGCGCCGGACAGGCCGGTCCATGTCATGGTCTTCGGCCAGTAGAGGTCATGCAAAGTGCGCGGGAGAATATCCGCCAGGATATTCTCGGTGCCGCGTCCGCGCTTGACGCTCTTGGCGGCAAGATATTCGCCCTTGGGAGTTTGCAGGAAGTAGATTTCGTGGAGCCCGATCCCCTGCTTTTCGGCGAAGCTGACCGCCGCCCGTGTCGGCGCGCCGACAACGTCGTAGGCCACTGACTTCGGTGGGCCGGTAACCTCATTGACCACATCGGCCTGGCGGACCGGCAGCCCTCGCGCCCATAGCGTTAACCGGCGCGGCGTGCTGAACGATTCGACAGTCACGCCAGCCATCAGGTTTTCTGCCGTCAGTTGCTTCTCCAGCCCAGCCTTGATTTCGGCCTCGGCACGCGGCAGCATTCCCGCAGGAATTTCCTCGCAGCCCACTTCAAACAGCAACTCGATCAGTTTCTCGGGTGCCAGCTTAGCGCTCGACTTTTTTGCGGCAGGCGCTTTCTTTGCCGGTCTCATGGTCGCACCTCAGGCTTCGAGGCGCCGCCAGTTCCCTGCGCACCGGTCACTTGCTCAAGATAGCTGGCCGCTGTGCGGCAAGCTGCCACACGCACCCGCGCCATCAGTGCGGCACGCTCGGTCGTCGAGATCACTCCGCGGGCATCCATCAAATTGAAAAGGTGAGAGCACTTCAGGCAGTGGTCATAGGCGGCAAGCAGCGGGTAGCGAACCCGATCCTTCCCTTCGGCCTTTCCCCAACCGTCGAGCAGCTCCTTGGCCTGCTTCTCGTGCAGGTCAAACTCAGCCCGAATTGCCTTGGCGTCGCTGCGGTCGAAACTGTACTCGGAAAATTGCTGTTCCTCGGCTAAACGTATGTCGCCGTAGGTTTTGTCGTCGGACCAACGCAGGTCGTAGACACTGTCCACTCCCTGCAGAAAAGCGCAGATACGCTCAAGCCCATAGGTCAGCTCAACCGAGATGGGATCGAGGTCTAAGCCACCGCTCTGCTGGAAATAAGTGAACTGGGTAATCTCGAGACCATCCAAAAGAACCTGCCAGCCGATGCCCCAAGCACCCAAGGTTGGCGACTCCCAGTTGTCCTCTTCAAACCGAATGTCATGTTCGCGAAGATCAACGCCGATGGCCGCCAAACTCTTCAGATAGATATCTTGGATGTCGGCAGGCGATGGTTTAAGTATCACTTGAAGTTGCGAGTGCTTGTATAGCCGGTTGGGATTCTCTCCATAGCGACCGTCGGCGGGCCGACGGCTCGGCTGGACGTAAGCGACGCGGTAAGGTTTCGAGCCGAGCACCCGCAGAAAAGTTTCCGGGTGCATCGTCCCTGCACCAACCTCTACGTCGTAAGGTTGCTGCAGGACGCAACCTTGCTTCACCCAAAAATGCGACAGCGTCAAAATCACATCCTGGAAATTCAAACCCTTCGGCCGATGCTCAAGTTTTACTTTAACTTTCAAGTCGTCTCCAGAAATTCCCGCGTCTGCAAATTCCGTTCGGTATGAAACTCGATCCAGCTGAATGCCGCTTCCCGCAACTCGATCAGAGCGCGTTCTGCCTCTGCCGCAACCTCGATCTGGTCGAGCTTCCTGCCAGCGAACAGTTCAGCCAATTCCCTGGCGCGCTTTCCCAGGGGCCTCATACCCGGCTTTCGGCAGTTCTCACAGAGCAACGTTGCCGATTGGGGAAAATGATACCCAGACTGTTTGCCAAAGTCGGCACCACAGACTGCGCAACGGTCCAGCGGGGGCAGCCAGCCCCCCAGGCGGACGGTCCAGAAGGCAAAATAAGCCAGCGGCAATCGCCAGGAGCCTCGCCGTTCGACTTCTCGAGCCGCCAGGAGTAACAGGCGGAACATGGAGTCCGAGACTTCCTGCTCCGGCAGAACCCGCTCAGCGATCTCACTGATTACCGCCAGCCCGGTGCTCAGACCATAGTCACTTTGCGCCGCATTGAACGACTCGATCAGTTCGCATTGCTGAATGCGCACCAAGTCGCGGGTCTCGCGCTCGACATACCACAGTTGCACGTGCGAAAGAACCTCCAGCGTCGAACCGTAGCGGTTCTTGATGCGTCGAGCACCGGAAGCAACTCCACGCAGGCGTCCCGACGTACGCCCCAGAAAACTGACGAGGCGATCCGCCTCGCCCAAGGGAAAGGTCTTCAGAATGATAGCTTCCGTTTCCCTGGCGGGCATATCCTTGTCGGCGCGCCGACTCGATTCGCCTTTGCGCACGATTGCCACAAAAACGAACGCAAACGCGAATCAAATTTCTTACCATACGCTTCCCTGTTGCGCAACTTTCCGAGCGGCATTTCTGAAAACTTTTCTGATTACCTCTGAGCACTAGCGCCGCACTCGTAGCGAATGTGCTCGCGACCGCTTACAAGACACCTCGCACAAATAAGGGCTACTGACTCAAGACATGGGTTAGCCCGAGGATGTTGTTGAGCGGCCATGCATACAAACGCCGTGATTCTATGCACTTAGACACATAAAATTAATCTGTTAACCACGCTATTTCGCGGACGCAAATTATAGGACCCACCATAGAGCAACCTTCCCTTTTGATTTCGGACGCGCATCAGGTAGGCTTTCGCGTCATGCCACTGCCACTCGTTGATTTCACGGGAATTGGGGAAAATGCCACGGACATTGTGCTGCGTCTCGCGCAATTCCCAGAGCGCGACGGGAAAACCAACGCGGTATCAAGAGAAATTCGTCTCGGGGGCCAGGTAGCCACCGCGGTGGTCGCCATAGCAAAGTGGGGTCTGCGCGCTCGTTATGTAGGCGCCGTAGGTTCTGACCGCCATGCTGAATTGCACCGCGCCGAGTTGCGCCGCTTCGGCGTGGAATCCCACCTGGCCCGGGCGGCGGGAGCGGAAAGCCGCCTATCCTACATTCTTGTCGAGGAGTCTACCGGGAGCCGTACAGTCGTTTGCCGTCGGGATTCCCACGTCCAGATCGAGAAGTCTTACTTGCAGAAAGCGTGGTTTCAGCGTACCCGGCTGTTGCACGTGGATGGTGAGTATCCGGGCGCATCACGGCTTGCAGCCGGTTGGGCCCGGGAAGCGGGTGTACCGGTGATGTGCGATTTGGACGTCTTTCGCGAAGACTTGCGCCTCCTGCTGGGGCAAGTGGATTTCCCGGTACTATCCTCGGGCATTCTGGAGGCGCTGGCAGGATCGAACAATCCGCTGGCTGCGCTGCCCCGTATCTGCGCGAAGTATGGCTCGATGCTGGTATGCACGACCCTGGGTGAGCGCGGCGCGCTGGCGTGGGATGGCCAGCGCTTTTGGTACGCCCCCACCTTTCGCGTCAATGTAGTTGATACGACCGGCGCGGGCGACCTTTTCCACGCGGGCTTTGCGTACGGCCTACTGCAGGGCTGGGACACGCAGCGAACGCTGCAGTTTGGCTGCGCGGCGGCGGGCCTGAATTGCACAGCACATGGCGCCAGAGGTGGCATTGGTTCACTGCGAGCGATCGAACGGCTGCGTGCCGGTAGAATGCATCACCCGAATCAGTACTCTGCAAAAGTCCTGGCGCGCGCCGCCGAACGTGCTCTAAAACGTATCAGCCGTGCTACTGCCGCAAGAAGATAAGACCACGAAACCATGTTCATTCCTTTAAGGGACGAGAACCCCTCCGGCAAATTCGCATTTGTAAACGTCGGACTGATTCTGGTGAACATTGCAGCTTTTATTTACGAGCTGACGCTAACCCCCCATGCGGAAAGGATATTTGTTACAGCCAACGCCATGGTGCCGGCGCGCATTCCCGCACTGCTCAACGGTTACGGGAGCTTCGAAGCTACATTCCTACCGTTGCTCACAAGCATGTTCCTGCACGCAGGCCCCGCACACATCTTGGGCAACATGCTCTTCCTGTGGATTTTCGGAGATAACGTCGAGGCATCTTTTGGGCACTTGTGGTACCTGCTTTTCTATTTCGTCTGCGGTGTGGGATCAGGCTTGGCGCACATCGCGTTCAATTTGAATTCGCAGATTCCTGCGTTGGGGGCAAGCGGGGCTATCTCCGGCGTCCTTGGCGCATACATTGTCCTCGAACCGCGCAATCGTATCCTGACCTGGATTGGCTTTATCTTCGTGGTTCCAGTGCCCGCCTTCATAGTCCTTGGCGTCTGGTTCCTGCTGCAGTTTCTAAGCGGAATCGGCTCACTCGGCACCGCTGTAAATGGTGGGGTTGCGGTCTGGGCGCACATTGGCGGATTCTTGCTCGGACTATTGATCACACTAGCCACAAAGCGCAGATAATGTTTTACTTTAATTGGCGGATGAATCGAGCGAGAGCTGATCCCCCAGGTTTCTAGCGCGAGCCTTGAGTTAACGTAATACTTGAATATGCTAACTTAGCGGCCACTCACTTTCTTCGCGATCCAATCTCCGACTTCAACCGTTCCTTTATCTCCGCCGAGGTCCTTCGTTACAAAGTTTTCCTGCAACGCGGAACGAACCGCACTGCGAAGACTCTCGCCTTCAGACTTCCAACCCAGAAAATCGAGCATCATTCCCGCTGTCAGAATCGAACCGAGCGGATTGGCAATGCCCTTTCCGGCAATGTTGGGCGCCGAGCCGTGTACCGGCTCGAAGAGTGACGTGCGGCCGGGATGAATGTTGCCGGAGGGTGCGAGCCCCAATCCCCCTGCAAGCTGCGCACCGAGGTCGCTGATGATGTCCCCGAAAAGATTGCAGGTCACAATGACATCGAACTGCCGGGGATCCCGCACGACTTCCATCGCTAAGGTATCGATAAATAGGTGGCGGGACTCGATCTCCGGGTACTCCTGGCGCACCTGTTTGAACACCCGTTGCCACAGGTCGTGAGCAAAGGTCATGGCATTGGATTTATCGCTCATGCAAACCCGCTTCAATTTATTTTGGCGGGCGTAGTCAAAAGCGTGGCGAATGATGCGCTCGACGCCCTTTCGAGAATTAACGTCCTCCTGAACGGCAATCTCGTCGGCCGTGTCCTTCTTGAAGAATCCGCCAACACCGACGTATAGCCCTTCCGTGTTCTCGCGGAACACCATGAACCGCACGTCATTCGTCGAACGGTCGCGCAGTGGCGTTAACCGGTCGTGGAAGAGTTCAACCGGCCGAGCGTTCACAAAAAGGTCCAGTTTGAAGCGCAGCCCGAGAAGAATGTCCGCCGCGTGCTGGTTCGAAGGAACACGCGGGTCGCCGAGCGCTCCGAAAAGGATTGCATCGAATTCATTGGCAAGCATTTCGACCGCACCGGCGGGAAGTGTGACGCCTTCACGCAGAAATTTATCGGCGCCCCAATCGAATTCAACAAACTCAATTTGTCGGCGTGCCGACCGGGTTTCACGGTAGGTATTGGAATCGACGACGGCGCGAGTCGCTTTGATCGATTCCGGCGTCACTTCTTTTCCGATGCCGTCCCCGGCAATCACGGCGATGCGCGCCGCGGGACCACCTTCTCGTAATGGTTTACCCGACACGGAAGATTCCTCCAGCAATTTTTCGCAAAAGATTAATCAAGCCAGCACTTCCTTCCGCACCGTCCATTTTTCAATCAAGTCCAGGCGCGGCGCGAACCCAATCCCCGGACCGCTTGGGACTTGGAGCACGCCCACCTTGGAGACCGTTACCTCCGGCTCGATAATGTCCTGGCTCCAGTAACGCTTGCTTGCGGTGACATCTCCCGGCAACGTGAAATTGGCGAGCGTCGAAAGAGCGATGTTGTGCGCCCGGCCGATGCCAGACTCCAGCATACCTCCGCACCAGACGGGCATGCCGCTCCCCTGGCAAAGGTCGTGAATGCGGCGCGCTTGCGTGAAGCCCCCGACGCGGCCCAGCTTGATATTGAGAATGCGGCAAGCTCCGAGTCGAATCGCAGCACGAGCCTGCTCTTCCGTGTGCACACATTCGTCGAGGCAGATCGGAGTGATCAGTTTGTTCTGGAGTTGCACATGCGAGTACAGATCGTCCCAACCGAGCGGTTGCTCGATCATCATCAGATAAAACTCGTCAAGCTTCTTCAGAAGCGTTTCCTCAGCAAGGGTGTAAGCGGAGTTCGCATCCACCATCAATTTGATTGCTGGAAATTCCTTGCGCAACCTTCGAACCGGCTCGAGATCGTAACCAGGCTTAATTTTAATTTTAATGCGTTGGTAGCCGGCTTCAAGTTCTACCTTAACTGCCTTCACCAATTCTTCGAGGGATCCTTTAACTCCAATCGACACTCCGCTGGCAATTTCTGTGCGAATTCCTCCGATCAACTTTGCCAACGGGATTTCTTTTTGTTTAGCCTCGGCGTCCCAGACCGCCGTTTCGAGTGCGGCCTTGGCCATATTGTGCCCCCGCACCCAGGAGAGAAGTTCCCAAACCTCAGCCGCCGATCCGAACTCTTTCTCCTTGATCAATGGCCAAAGGTGATCGCGCAAGACGTGCCAGGCAGTGTCGGTCGTCTCCGGGCTGTAAGAGGGAGTCTCACCAGCGACGCACTCGCCCCAGCCGGTAACTCCGTCGACGACCGCCTTGGTCAAGAGGATGCGCCGGACCGTCGTGGTGTCCATGCTGGTCTGAAACGGAGCTATCAGGTCCATGCGCAGTTCGCGGAGCGTTAGCTGTTCGATACGCATAAGAGTTTAGAAATCGCTCCAGGGAGCCAATTGGTAAGTAGTTGTGTCGGAGGTTTTTGCCACGGCAATGGCCGCATATCCCTTAGCAAAGCCTTCCGTGAATTGCTTACGAACCGCCGTCTGAACCGACTGGACGCGGGGCAGGTCGCTGGCCATCCAGTCGTCCGGCAAATTGGGAATTGCAACCGTCGCGCTGGAAGGTGATGGAATCAGCTCGCCGGTCACAGCGGCCACCACTCGCGGCGAATCCAGGTACCATTCGGCGACCAGCCGGTCCGTGGCCAGTCCGCGGTGCAGGGGACTTGTCGTGACTCCGTAGAGATTCGGTAAGTAACGCCGGCAAATCGCTCCCAACCGATTCAGATTGAAATGAGCATTGCGCAAGGCCAGCGGATCGAAGGTCCATTCGATCAGCCGGATGTCGCGGCTCAGAGCTTCTTCTCTCTGGAAAAGCTTGAGCATGCGGCCGACGCCGCAGTCGCGATAATTGGCGAGCACTCCAGTCATGTGCGAGTGCAGAAAAGGTGCGCCATGGCGCAGAGCAGCCAGCGCCAGCGTGAACCCGACGAGGTTGTTTCCGTCATAGGCGCCAAGAACTTGGCCGCCAGTATGAGCGGCGACAACGAACATGGTAGCCGGCTCGACTTCGAGGTCGTCCTCACCCCAGATCTCACGTTGCAGCGCAACACAGGCGTGAAAATCTCCCCGCGAATCACAACTTCGCACAGTGATGGACGGCTTAGTGGCCGCGCTCATCGCCGCACTGCGGCCTTCACGGCCCCAATTGCTAACGATTTCTCAACTTCCGCAGCCTTGGCCCGCTCCCACAGCAACTCCATCTCGCTTCGCGGGATGTCAGCAAGAGCGCGGCCCGAAGCGCGGGCCAGCCGCTCCATCTCCTGAAAGCGCGTAGTAAATTTTGCGTTGGTGCGCTTGAGCGCAATTTCCGGATCGACTTTCAAAAAGCGCGCAAGATTGACGGCGGCAAACAGTACGTCGCCCAGTTCATCTTCGATTTGTTCAGACGATTGTGCGGCCCTCGCGGCGCCAAGCTCGCTCAATTCTTCCTGAAGCTTTGCGATGACGTCTTCGACGTCATCCCAATCAAAACCAATACGCGAAGCGCGGCGTGTGAGTTGATATCCCTGCATCACTGCAGGAAGCGTATGGGGAATGCCGTCGAGCAGCGATGCGGGCGCCTGTGACGTATCGCTCGGGCCAGTTCCCTGCCCCTTCTGCGCTCGGCGTTCTTCTGCTTTGATCTGCTCCCAATTCTTCAACACTTCTGTAGCGTCTTTGGCGCGCTTTTCGCCGAATACGTGCGGATGACGGCGCACCATTTTCTGATGAATCTCGCGCACGATGTCGGCAGCTGTAAAGCGCTTCTCTTCGGTGGCAATCTGCGCGTGAAAAACAACCTGCAGCAGCAGGTCGCCCAGTTCTTCTGCGAATTTTGCGTCGTCGCCGCTTTCCAAGGCTTCCAGGACTTCGTAAGCCTCCTCGATCAGATAGGTGCGAAGCGTCAGGTGGGTTTGCTCGACATCCCAGGGGCATCCGTTAGGCGCGCGCAACCGCGCTTGCAATTTGACCAGGCGTTCGAACCACGCTCCGGCCAATTCCTTGCGCGAGCCAGTGGCCGTTTTGCGGGCGACGCCACGTTTTATGGATTTGCGGATTCTCTTTTTCGTTGGCGGCATCGGACGGTGAGAGTGCTTCCTCGTGTGCAAACCCAAGACTCTACGGCGCGGACTGTAAATTTTCAAGTAAACCGGCGTGGCCGGGACGAAAACGCCTGCACGCCAAGCCGTGCTAAACTTGCAGCATACACTTTTGTTGAGGGTCAAAACCGTGGCAGAGAAGAAACCAGAAGAATCATTCCGCGTAATCGACCGCCGCCCATTTACGACGGACGGCGAGTTGCGCGAGGAATTTTTGGCCGAGCAGCAGCGCGAGGCACAGCAGGAAGCGAAAAAAGCGGCGGAGGCGCCGCAGGCGCCCGCACCTGTTCCCGAAGCGAAGACGCCGCCGGCAGAAACGCCCAAACGTTCGGCGGCGTTTGAAAATTTGATCCGCATGATCGGAAGCAACGGCGCGATGGTGCTGGGCGCTTACACCGACCCGCGCACCGGTCAGCCGGTGATCGATCCGGAAGCCGCGCGCGAGTTGATTGACATGCTCGACGCCATGCACGAAAAGACCAAGGGCAACCTGGCCCCGGAAGAAGACAGCCTGTTGCTGGATCTTCTCGGCAAATTGAAGATGACCTACGTAGAAGTCAACCAGGCGTTGGCGGCGCAAGCCGCACAGGCGGCCAGCAAAGCCAAGGGCCGGTAGCCCTTCTCGCAGTGCAACGCGCCGTATTTCCTATTCGCATCATGTCCGCAAACACTTCGCAACCCCGTTCATCTTCCACAGGAAGCTCTGCAGGAACTTCGGGAACTACCTTGCAGTTGACGGTGCTCGGCTCTGGCACGTCCATGGGCGTTCCGACCATCGGCTGCCATTGCGCCGTTTGCACTTCCAGCGATCCGCGCGACAACCGCTTGCGCACATCCGTTTTGCTTTCCCGAAACGGCCAGAATGTTTTGATCGACACAACTCCGGACTTTCGTACCCAAGCGCTACGGGCAGGTATCAAGCAACTCGAGGCGGTGCTTCTGACCCACGGCCATGCCGACCACGTAATGGGCTTCGATGATTTGCGGCCGTTGGGACTTGGCCGCTCGCAACCGATGCCGGTGTACGGAAATAAGCAGGCGTTTGACATTGTGCGCCGGGCTTTTTCTTATGCCTTCGACGGGAAACCAAAATTGAGCACGGTACCCAGCGTAATTCTGAAAGAGATCAACGGGCCATTCGAGTTGTTGGGAGTGAAGATTACGCCCATTCCGCTGGTGCACGGCGAAATGACCGTGCTGGGATTCCGCTTCGGACGCGGCGCGTATCTCACGGATTTCAATTCGTTGCCGGAATCGTCGCTGGCGCTGTTGCAGGATCTCGACGATGTGATCCTGGACGCGTTGCGCGATACGCCTCATCCCATGCACCAGACGGTGCAGCAGGCGCTGGCGCTGGTGGAAAAAATTAAACCAAGGCGCGCCTGGTTCACCCACATTGCACATGACCTCGGGCATGCCGCAACCAATGAGCGTTTGCGTGAGCAGGGCCACGCGAATATTCAGCTGGCCTACGACGGATTGAAACTCGAAATCGCCACCGACACTCCGGCAGCGGTAATCAAGAGTTCCGAATTCATTGCTACTCGCCTCGACGGCCTGGCAGTGTTCACCGCTCCGGAAGAGTGGCGGGAATTCTATGTCGCGAGCGGCCGCGGCAGCGTGCTGGCGATCGGCAACTTTGACGGAATTCATCTTGGCCACCAGGCGATTTTGCGCGAAGCGACGGACCGCGCCGCAAAAACCGGCGCAGTGGCAACGGCGCTTACGTTCGAGCCAGCGCCGTTAAAAATATTGCGGCCCGAGGCTGCGCCAAAGCGGCTATCCACCAACGAGCAACGCCTGGAATGGTTTCGCGGGGTCGGACTCGAAGCGGCAGTGGTAATGCCGTTCACGCTGGAGTTGTCGAAACTCAGTCCAGAGGAATTCGTCGAGACAATTCTGGTCAATGAATTAAAAGTTCGTGTGCTGCTGGTTGGCGAAAATTTCCGCTTTGGCCACAAGCAATCCGGAGACACGCGACTGCTACGCGAACTGGCAACAAAATACGGCTTCGAAGTGATCAGCCTCCCGCCCGTCATGGCCCATGGCGAAGTAGTTTCCAGCACGCTGATCCGCAGGGAAATTACCGAGGGCGATGTTACGCAAGCGGGACGATTGCTGGGACGGCCGTTCGTGCTGACAGGTTCGATCGTCAGCGGAACTGGGACCGGCAGTAAATTTACCTTCCCGACTTTGAACCTGCGCGTGGACCAGGAATTGCTCCCGGCCGGCGGAGTGTACATCACGCGAACGCTGCTGCAAGGCGAGAGCGAGAGCCGGCGTTCAGTCACCAATATTGGAATCCGGCCAACTTTCAACGGCACTGCTCTTTCCATCGAAACGCATCTGCTCGACTTTTCTGGAACGGTTTCGGCAAAGCGGACGGAAGTGCGTTTTTGGAAGAGACTTCGCACCGAGAAAAAGTTCGGCGGAGCGGATGAGTTGCGTGCGCAGATCGCCAAGGACATCCGATCCGCCAACCGCTTTTTCACCCTGCTGCGGAAATTCAGAATTCTTATGCTCTCGGATTAACCTTCGGCTCTGGCGTTTCGTTCTCAGGCCGCTCAATGCCACATCGCTCTCATATCCCAAGTGCAGCTTCCGTCCTTACATTCAACAGATGTTTTCGGCGGCACAGAAACATATAGCCATCTGTCGATGGCACGTTCAAGCGCCGGAAAGAAAAGAATGCCCCCTAAAACAGCCAGCACCAGAAGTCGTGCGGTACTGCGTTGTCGCGGCAAGGTGAGCGCGCCAGTCATAGGAACTTGGACACCGCGGTCACTAAGAAGTTCCCACGTCGTGTTTCCGGAATGCGATTACGAGGCGCCGTTGGCCAGGCATTCGGCGCAATAGCCGCCTACTTCGGTGCGGGAGATGGTGACCTTCATGGCGAAGTCTTTTTCGATTTGGGATTTGAGCTGTTCGTAGAGGCGGCTTTCGAACTCGCGCACTTTCCCACATTTCAGGCAGGCGACGTGGATGTGATCGCGGGGGCCGTGGGTTTCGTAGTAATGGCGGTCGCCGCGAAGGTGCAGAAGATCGAGTTCATCGATCAGGCGTTCTTTTTTGAGGAGTTCGATGGTGCGGTAAACGGTGACCAGGTGCACGCCATCGTCAATTTCCTTGGCACGCGCGAAAATCTGATCCACATCGAGATGCTGCTCGGCATTGTCCATCACCTGGAGAATGACGCGGCGCTGGCGGGTCAAGCGAATGCCACGCTCACCTAAAACCTTGGTGAGATTGCCTTTGGATTCCGAGCTGTTGATGCGCTCGCCAGTCGAAGCGCGATGCGCGGGCGTGGCAGACATTGGTGGTTTCCCCGACGAAGAAGCCTGCAATCGAAATGCTCGATTTCCCGAGCCGGATCAGGAATGAATCGGAATCAATCCGACGACGTCATTGTACATGACGTAGGCAAAGAGCAGCAGAAGGAACACGAAGCCCACTTGAACAAAACGTTCCTTGACCGCCATGCTCAAATCGCGTCGCATCAAGCCCTCGATGCTCAACAGCAAGATCTGACCGCCATCGAGAATCGGAATCGGCAACAGATTGAGGATGCCAAGGTTGACGCTGATGAAGGCCATCAAGGCAATGACCTGGGAAGGCCCGCGGTGCACCGCATCGCCGGAAACCTGCGCGATGCCGACCACGCTCTGCAGCTGCTTTACCGACGCGCGCCCGCTGAACAGTTTTCCCACTACGCCAAGAGTCTGGGTAAAGTAATCGCCAGTGCGACGGACTGCGAACTCAGTCGACTCCCGCAACGGCACTCGCTTGTAAATAATCGTGTCGTCCTGATTGACCACGCCGATCTGCCAGTTGTTTTCCGCGCTATCGGAAAGTCCCTTTTGCGGAGTGACCGCAATGGTTAGCGGTTTGCCGTTGCGCGCGACTTTCAAGCTCACCGGATGGCCTTGCGACTGGTGAACGGCGTCCACAAATTGGCCCCAATAGGTGATCGGCGCTCCGTTTACTTCCAGGATGCGATCGTCAGCCCTCAACCCAGCGTGTTTTGCGGGTGTGCGCGGGCTTACTTCGTCAATGACCGGAGGAAATGGAATGAAACCAAACAGCCAGCCAAAGGAAGTCGGGTCCTTCACAGTAGTCTGCACGGTACGTTGAACGCCGTGATTTTCCACGACCAAAGTCAGCGGAACGCCCGCCTGCAAGTGCCCGAGTTGCTCCAGAGCAGTTTCCCAGGTGGGGTTTTTCAGGCCGTTCAGTTCCATGACGCGGTCGCCGGGTTGAAGCGGACTTGGCTGGGGCAACGAAGTCGAGACGTAGCTCACCTGCAGAGGCTGCTTGAGAATTCTGGACTCAGGCAATCCCACCATGCCATACAGGGCACCCAGCAAAATCAGAGGTAGCATGAAGTTGACGGCGGGGCCGCCAAACGCGATCAACGCGCGCTGCCAGCGCGGCTTGCTCATCAATTCGTCGGAAGCTCCGGTCGGAGCGACATCGTTCGAATCCACGTCGGAGAGATCCTGTCCGGCCATGCGGACGTAACCGCCAAGCGGAATCGCGCTAATGCGCCAATCCGTCGCGCCACGCTTCCAGCCAAACAGGCGCGGTCCGAATCCAATGGAAAATACGTCAACGCGCACGCCACACATTCGGGCGACGATGTAATGTCCCCATTCGTGCACCAAAATGATGATGCCCAGAACGAGCGCGACGCCAATCAGAATATCCAATGCCATAGTGCGAGCAACCTTTTTGAAAAGCGACCGCAAGCGCGGTCACCTTCACTTTTAATTGACCGAAACTGCCATCACTTTCGCAACCAGCCGGGTCACTTCTTCCTCTGCTATCCGCCGCGCTTCCGCATCCGCGGCCAGCACGTCGTCCATCTTTTCGATTCGGATCCGCGAGGTCCGGGACAAAACTGACTCCACAACTTCCGCAATCCCAGGAAACGGGATCTGGCGTTCCAGAAATGCCGCGACCGCGACTTCGTCGGCCGCGTTCAGAGCGCAGGGCCAAGCCCCACCCTTCTTCATGGCCTCACGGGCCAGCCGCAAGCAGGGATAACGCCGCGTGGAAACCTTTTCAAAGTCCAGACGTTTTAGCTTGGCCCAGTCCAGGTCTACCTGGTTAGATGCGACCCGTTCTGGATAGGTTAACGCATACTGAATCGGCATGCGCATATCTGTGGCGCCGAGTTGCGCAAGAATGGAGCCGTCTACATATTCGACCATGGAGTGAATTGTGGATTGCGGATGGATGACCACGTCCACTTGAGATGGCTTCATGTCGAATAGCCAGCGCGCTTCAATAATTTCGAAGCCCTTGTTCATCATGGTGGCGGAATCAATTGTGATGCGGTTGCCCATTCTCCAATTGGGATGAGCGAGTGCCGCTTCCACCGAAACACTTTCCAGTTCTTTGATGGGCTTTTTGCGGAATGGCCCTCCCGAAGCGGTGAGCACGAGGCGGCGAACTTCGCCATGCGCTCCGCCGCGAAGGCACTGGTGAACCGCGTTGTGCTCACTGTCCACGGGGAGGAGTTCTTTGCCGGCTTTGTGCGCTGCGGCCATCACCAATTCGCCGGCGGCGACCAGGACTTCCTTGTTCGAAAGAGCGATAGTTTTGCCGAGCTTTACCGCTTCGTACGTGGCAGGAAGACCGACTACGCCAACCGCCGCGGACACCACGATATCGGCTTGGGCATGGGTGCCGACAGACATCATTCCTTCCCGACCGTGATGAATTGCCGGCAGCTTCGCACTTCCCTTTTCGCGTAACCGCGATGAAAGCACGTCCGCTTTCTGCGCGTCCGCAACTGAAACAATTTCCGGCTGGTAACGCTCGATCTGCGCAATGAGTTCGTCTAGATTGCCACCCGCTGCCAGCGCGACCACTCCAAAGCGCGGCGCAAGAGCGTCCACCACGGAAAGGCATTGGCGGCCAATCGAACCAGTCGAACCCAGAATGGCAAGCTGCTTCACGAAGCTAAGACCTTTTGTAGCTCAGGGTTTGTAAGTACAAACCCTGAAACCCGTGTTTTATGAGAACTGAGGCGGAGACCCAGCGGACTTACGCGCGCGGCGAGTAGATCCACAACCAATAATACCAGACAACCGGGATGGCAAGAATGAGTGCGTCTATACGGTCAAGTACTCCGCCGTGGCCCGGCAGGAGGGTTCCGGAGTCCTTTACTCCGGCGCTGCGCTTGTACGCGGATTCGAGCAGGTCGCCCATTTGCCCGGCGACGTTGCCAACCGCGGCCATGCCGATCAAATGAATCACGGCAATGTTTACAAGATGGCTGGCGGCAAGCGCAACTGCGATCAGAATCGAACCAAGAAAGCTTGCTGCTGCGCCTTCCCAGGTTTTCTTGGGACTTAAATGCGGCGCGAAGGGATGTTTGCCGAAGGCGCGGCCGACGAAATAGGCGGCACTGTCTCCAATCCAGGTGATCACCAGCGAAAACAGTAGTAGATACTTGCCGACCAATGAGATGCCGTGCAGCCGCACCGCATATGTCAGCGGCAGCGCGACCAGCAGAAGCGCGGACGAACTGATGCCCGCGGCCGGCAAAGCTTCGACCATCGGACGACGCGTGGTGAGAGTCAGGATTGCGATGCCAATCAGGAAGATAAACAGGATATCCGCCACCGATGGAGTCGCAAGCGGGAAAAGTCCAAGAATCCTGTGAATTGCCGGACCGTCGTTCAGCGAATGTTGCGCGTCCATGGCCGCAAGGTATTGCACGTAGACCAGCAACATGGCGCAGGTGGCGGTCCACAGGCGGTACGCGCGATGGCCAATCGCTTCTCCGAGCGAAAAATATTCGAAAATTGCCAGCAGAATCACCAGTGCCAAGGCCACCGCAACCAGCCCGGTAGGGGCAGCGAGCACCAGACTGACGACCAGCGGTATCAGCACCACCGCAGTCGCCACGCGTTTCCAGGTCATCGAGCTGTTTGCCTCGGCAAAGGAATTGAAGTGAACTGAGCAAACATCATAACGGGAGAGGCTTCAGGGTGAAAAACGAATTCGGGATGGCGGACGTTTAGTTAGTTGACTGCGTCACTTGCGGGCAAGGCGGGAAGCGCCAGTTTCCGCTTCTTCGCTTTCACCGATGCCGCCATAGCGCCGATCACGCTTCTGGAAATCCACGAAAGCTTCGAGCAGACGCGGGCGGTTAAAATCCGGCCAAAGTGTTTCGGTGACAAAAATCTCCGCATACGCGATTTGCCAGAGGAGGAAGTTGCTTACGCGCATTTCGCCGCTGGTTCGAATCAGGAGGTCGGGATCAGGCAGTCCGGCGGTATAGAGATGGCGTTCGAGTTCGCTTTCGGTGAGTTTCCGTGAATCGCCGGCGGCCTGGCGTTCGGCCAGTAATGCGTTCGCCGCGTCCACGATTTCCGCTCGGCCGCCATAATTAAGAGCGATGCACAAAACCATGCCAGTGTTTCCTGCCGTTGCTTCCACGGCTTCGCGCGTGTCGCGCTGCACGGCTGCGGGAAGTTCATCCGACCGGCCCAGAAAACGCATGCGAATATTATTGCGCTGGATGAGCGGCATCTCCTGGCGCAGATATTCGCGCAGCAACTGCATGAGAAAATCAATTTCAGCTTTCGGGCGGCGCCAGTTTTCCACGGAAAATGCGTAAAGCGTGAGCGCTTCAAGTTTGAGCCGTGAACAAGTCTCGATGGCGACGCGAGCGGTTTCGGTTCCTTTGCGATGGCCCGCGATGCGCGGCAAATGGCGGCGCTGCGCCCAGCGGCCATTGCCATCCATGATTACCGCCAGATGCTTTGGCAATTGGCCAAGGTTCAGCTTTTCCAGCAGAAAAGCTTCTTCAGCCGTCACCGCGCCAAGCGGGTGGGAGGACGCGACGTGGAGGGTTTTTGGGGAGGAAGGTTCGGTCACGGGATCGAGTGGCGCTCTCCTTTACCGCATAAAGTTAACACGGCATTCGCGATGGCCGCAACGGATTATCGGATAGGTTTCGGAAATGACAACGAGACTATGCGCTCAGGAGACTGTCAGGAGACTGGATGACCCATCAACTCACGCACCGACGAGTAGGCCACCACCAACGTTAGAATGATCACCGCCACGGTGGAAATCCACGCGACCCAATTGAAACCCTTGGGATTGGTTTGGTCGCCCATCAAATCGCGGCGATTTACCAATATCAGGACGAAAATCATGACTACCGGCAGCAGAAATCCATTCAGTACCTGAGACCAAAGCAGGATGGCATTGGCATAGCGTCCCGTAAAAAGAACGAAAATCGCTCCCAGCGCAATCAGTGCAGTGTACAGCCCGTAAAAAATTTTCGCTTCGCCGAACTTACGGTCAATCCCCGATTCGAACCCGAGGGCTTCACAAATCACGTATGAAGTCGAAAGCGGCAGGATCGACGCCGCAAACAGCGAGGCGTTCAGCAATCCAATTGCAAACAGCGCGCTGGCCCATTTTCCCGCGAGCGGGCGTAGAGCCATCGCGGCAGTGCCTGCGCTGTCAACGTCGCGGATGCCATGCACGTAAAGCGTGGAAGCCGTACATACGATGATGAAGAAAACGATGAGCATACAACTGATACTGCCAATCAACACGTCGTTGCGAGTCGCCGAATATTGCCGCGGGCCGACCCGTTTCTCCACTACTGCTGCTTGTAGATAGAAGTGCTGCCACGGCGCAATTGTCGTTCCCACCAGCGCCGCGAGGATGATGACGTAGCTCGCGCTGAACGGCGGGACTTGTACGAACTGACGAACCGTCGGAATGTAATGCATCAATTGCGGCGGAAGCAGGTGCAGCAAAGCGATCAGCCACTCGGGCTTCGCGAGAAAAGCGGAAACTACGTAGGAGAGATAAACCACGCAGATGCTTAGGAAAATTCGTTCCACCCATTTCGCTGTGCCGGCCATCACGATGCCCCAAACCAATACCGCGGCCAGCGGGACGGATATGAACCGGTTGACGCCGAATGTTTCGCTTGCCCAAAATACACCCGTGAATTCCGCCATCACGTTGCCCAGATTGACCACCAGCACCACGGCCATCAGCAGAAATGTCACGCGAAAGCCAAATTCTTCCCGGATTAAATCCGAAAGGCCCTTGCCGGTCACCGCTCCCATGCGGGAACACATTTCGAGCGACACGTAAAGCACGATGGTCATGGGAATCAGCGACCACAACACCGTGTTCCCGTACTTGGCACCGGATTGTGCGTAGGTATAAATGCCACCCGCATCGTTATCCACGTTGGAAACGATCAATCCCGGACCTACTACCGCCAGAAAAAGGGCAAGTCTCCGGCGATACGGACGAAGTACGGACATCACGCGTTCTGCGCGTTCCGTCCAGCCAGACCACTGTGCCTCGATGTTCTCGCGATTCCACATCTGGATCAGCTCTTCCCTTTTACTTCATCAGGTCACTTCATTAATTTCGAAACGACGTCGTCTACCGTAACCACCCCGATCGGGCGATTATCATCGTTCACGATAGTCAACATGCGCAGATTGTATTTATCGAAAATTTCAAACACTTCCTTTTCGCTGGCGTCCGGCGGCAACGAGAGCAGCGGGTCGATTTTCAGTCCAGCCAGCGTCTGCTCTGGATCGGCCAGGAGTAAACGTGCTACCGGAACCGTGCCGGAGAATTGAGCCGCGCGGTCCAGGAGTACGACGGTGTCCAGTTGGTCCAGATTTAAATCCTGCTCCTTCATCCACTGCAAAACCTCGTCGCGAGTGGATCCTTCACCCACAAAGACAAACTCGGTATTCATCATTCCGCCCGCCGTGGATGGATCAAACTCCAGCAATTCACGTACTTCGGCTGCTTCGTGGCCCGGCATTTCTTCCAGCAATTCTTCCGAAGTTTCTTTCGGAAGGTCGGCCAATAAATCAGCCGCAGCGTCTGGAGCCATTTCTTCCAGAATGTCCGCAGCTTTTTCCGGGTCCATCTTTTCGACGATCTGGGAGGTGAGCCGCGCGTCCAGTTCGCCAAGCACCGCAGCCGCTGTCTCCTCATCCAAAGACGCAATGATTCCCTGTCGTTCCGCAGCCGACAGGTCTTCCATGATGTCGGCGAGATCGGCCGGATGCAGGTCTTCTAATTTTTCATGTGTAATGCGCAACTTCAGGCGTCTTAATGGGTCTGATTCCACCAAGTTCACAAACTCCCACCGAATCGAGCGCGGCGGAAACTGCCCCTGCACCTTGCGAATGAATTTTTGCGGTGCGATACCCTGGAACAGACGCCGTACCGCCCCTGGTAAACCAACGTCCACCTGAGTCACTCGCAGTTCGATCGAGCCGTTGGTGCGCTGCTCCGCCAGGTCCACGTCGTTCACGCGAACCACTTTGCGTCCCGCGGTATCAATAATCTGCTGATCGAGCAAATCCTTCTGCACCGCCAGCCAAGCTTCGTTCGGCTCGTAGGGCTCCAGCAACCGTTCATTTACATTCAGGCGAACGTTGCCGGGTGCCACGGACGCTACCTGATCGTGCCGCGCCACCAGCGGCTGAAAACTTCCGCGCGACAGCAGATAGTGCGAGATGCGATTCGGCTGCTCCGCTGGTTCGATGAAGAATTCGCGGATCTTGCCAACATAATTTCCCTGAGCGTCGTAGGTCTTCGCTCCCATTAATTCCGTCGCATAAAGCATGGCGCGCCCCGTTCCGCGGACAATAAAAAAGCCCGCATGCCGGAATCATTCGGCTGCGGGCACGGTACCGCTAAAAGTAATTCCGCCCTAGCCGCCGACGAACTCCTCCACCTCTATCCCGTGGGCGTACCCCTCGCCTTCAGGTGAGACGATCCACAAAATCCGCCCTGCCTCGTGCCCCATTACGGCGAGTCCTGCGGGGCGGAGAGGACCAGGTTCGGGTTCCTTGGTAGAGTTCATCGAAAAAAATTGACTCCGAGCGTAGTGTTAAGTTGCTTCGCGAATAAAGTCAAGAAAAAACGACACTTATTGGAACGTTTTCTTTATTTGTCGCTCTTTGCCGGTTCGTTTACTTTTTCTTTGCGGATGCGAACAGCATATTCCCCGGCGGAACACCCCGCCGCCTGCAATCTTCCGCGTACAGCTCCAGATAATTCTTCAGCAGATAGTCTTTCCTCGAGTAGCCGAGCGCTTCCGCTGCCTTGTCGATCGCGTCGGGCGGCCCCTCCAATTCCACGAATGTACCGGCTGGGGTCTCGTCCAGCTCAATCAGAAGATCCTTGGCCCAACGCGCTGCAGCACCCAACTTCCAGGTCGTCCGGTATTTTTCATAGGAGAACCAGCCTCGTAGTCCAAGGCCTTCGAAGATTTTCTGCAGCATCGCCGCATCGGCCACTTCAACTTCGCTTTCTTCCCGTATTTTGAACCTGCTGCCGTCGTCATCTACGCTGCGCACCGCAGGCTGCTTGAAGGTCAGCATCACTCGTTGAGGCATTTCTTTTTTGCTGCCGCCTTGCACCGATTCGGTTCGAATGCGCAACAACTGTCCGTGTTTCGCCAGCCCACCGTCCGGAGTATCGAAGATTACGTTCAACTCATGAACGCGCGCATTCCCGGTTTTAACAGGCTTTCCGCCAAGCTTTTTCACCTTTCGCTGGAAAGCCTTAACGTCCCGCACCGGAAGCTTGATCTCGGTTTCTTTCGCCATCGTTTCCCTTTGCGTTTCCGTTTTTTCCCGCTGCCGCTTTTGCGCTTCTCTGACTTCCGTTAGTATAACCAACGCGCACCAATTGTCTTAGGTGCCAGGTCGTCAGCTTCACCGAAAACCAGAAAAATGGAACCCAAAAGCACTTCAGAATCAATCCTTGCACCAGACGCCGCCAGCGAGTTCGGACATCTTCAGCCGCCGGTTGCCGCACGCAGACCGGTCGACCATCGGCTCCATGATGACCTGCGCATTGACGACTATGCCTGGCTCCGCGAAAAGAATAACCCCGAAGTCGTCCAGCACCTCGAAGCTGAAAACGCATATACCAAAGCTATCTTGCAGCCGACGGAAGCCTTCCAGGAAAAGCTCTACCAGGAAATGCTGTCACGCATTCAGCAGACCGACTTAACCGTTCCCTACCACTTGCGCGGCTACTCTTATTTCACGAAAACGCTGGAGGGCAAACAGTATCCGCTTCACTACCGGCAGGCGGGGGACATTAGCAGCGCTGAAGAACTTGTTCTGGATCTGAATGTTTTGGCCGAAGGCCACAGTTTTCTGGGCCTTGGCGCGTTCGAAGTTAGCGATAACGATCGCCTGCTCGCGTATTCGACCGACACCACCGGCTTCCGTCAGTACACTTTACAGATTAAGGATTTGCGAACCGCCGACCTCTTGCCGTTTCGCGCCGAACGCGTCACCAGCGCAGCCTGGGCCGCCGACAATCGCTCGCTCTTTTACACAATCGAAGACGCTGTCACCAAACGGTCGCACCAGCTCTATCGCCACACTCTGGGCGAGTCTGTTCCTGATCCCTTGCTCTTCGAAGAAACCGACGAGCGCTTCCGGATCGAAATTGAACGCACTCGCAGTGGAGGCTATCTCATCCTGCTTTCCGCCAGCCACACCACCAGCGAAGTGCGCTATCTTGCAGCTGCCCATCCATCAGGTGAGTTTCAATTGATTGCGCCACGCGAAGATGCCCACGAATATTACGCCGACCATCACCCGAATTTTATGGCGGCTACAAAGGATTCATTGCCGGCCGATGTCTTTCTGATTCGTTCCAACTCCGGGGGGCGCACATTCCGGCTTGTCTCGGCTTCCGTCGTGGATCCGCAGCGTTCGAACTGGCAGGAACTGATCTCTAACCGACCGCTCGTTATGCTTTCCGCCGCCCTGACCTTCCGCTCACATCTCGTCCTGTTCGAACGCGAAGACGGCCTGCCGTTCTTGCGTATCATTCCTCTCCTTCAACAATCGAATAATTTGCTCGAGGCTTCCTATCGCATCAAATTCAACGAGCCCACCTACAATGCCGCGCCGGGGATGAATCCCGAATTCGAACAATCGCATTTCCGCTATTCTTACGAGTCTTTCGTCACACCGCGTTCTATTTTTGATTTTGATATCAGCACGCAACAGAGCACATTGCGCAAACAGCAGCCGGTACTCGGGGGCTATGACGCAACTCTCTACGCCAGCGAAAGACTCCACTCGGTTGCGGAAGACGGCACACGCATACCTCTGTCGATCGTCTATCGCAAAGACACGCCACGCGACGGCACCGCTCCGCTGCTCCTCTATGGCTACGGGAGCTACGGCCTCTCGATGCCAGTAAACTTCAGTTCGAATCGTTTGAGCCTTCTCGATCGCGGCGTGATCTATGCCATCGCGCAGATTCGCGGCGGTGGCGAACTCGGCAAACCCTGGCACGACGCCGGCCGCATGCACCAGAAGAAGAACACGTTCACCGATTTCATCGCTTCAGCCGAACATCTGGTCGCCCGGCGTTTTACCAGCAGCAAAAAACTGATCATCGAAGGTGGCAGCGCCGGCGGACTGCTCATGGGTGCCGTAAGCAATTTGCGACCCGATCTTTTTCACGCCGTGATCAGTCACGTCCCATTCGTAGACGTGCTCAACACCATGCTCGACGCTTCCTTGCCGCTCACTGTCGGCGAATACGAGGAATGGGGTAATCCGCAAATCGCAGAAGACTATTTCTACATGAAGAGTTATTGCCCGTACACAAATTTAGAATCCAAACCTTATCCGGCGATGCTCGTGAAAACCGGCTTAAATGACAGCCAGGTCATGTATTGGGAGCCCGCAAAATACGTGGCGAAACTGCGCCGCCTGAAAACCGATCGGAACGCATTGCTCTTCAAAATAAATATGGGCGCAGGTCACGGCGGCGCTTCCGGCCGCTACGACTACCTTCGGGAAATCGCCCTGGACTACGCCTTCCTCCTCGCGCAACTGGGAATCACTCGATGAGCGCACGCCACGTTCGAATCATGAGTCAGCGGTCACGAGTCACGAGTCACGATGTCTGACCCCACCACACCCCTGATGCAGCAATACCAGTCCATAAAATCGCGCTACCCGCACGCCTTGTTGCTCTTCCGTCTCGGCGATTTCTATGAACTTTTCTACGAAGACGCCATCCTGGCCTCCCGCGAACTGCAAATCACTCTCACCTCGCGCAATCGCGAAAAAGGTCAGCCTATCCCCATGTGCGGAGTTCCTTATCACTCCGCCGACGGTTACATCGCGCGCCTGATTCGCTCCGGCTTCAAAGTAGCCATTTGCGATCAGATGGAGCTTCCCGGCCCCGGCAAAAAATTGGTCAGACGCGAAGTCGTCCGTGTCATCACCCCCGGCACTGCCACCGATGTCGCCGTACTCGACGCCAAAGAAAACAATTTCCTCGCATCCGTTTACCAAGACGCTGCAGCGAGCACCATCGGCCTCGCGTTCGTGGACCTCTCGACCGGAGAATTCCAGTGCACCGAATTATCCGGCCCGCTTGCAGAAGAAGCGCTACGCGACGAACTGCAACTTCTGCATCCGCGCGAAACGCTTTTGCCTCGGCCTCCACAGCTTTTTGAAACCGCGAAAACTTCCCTGCTCGACGGCACCGGCGGGCTTGAGAGCCGCATCGATGACTGGGCCTTTCAGCACGACTACGCGCAACGCATTTTGAAAGAACAGTTCGGAGTCGCGGAACTCACCGGCTTCGGACTGGATGGCCATCCGCATGCCGTCGCAGCGTCCGGTGCCATCGTCCATTATCTCCGCGAAAATGCGGCACGGGGATCGGAGTTTGTGCTTACAAACCCCGAGAAAACAACAGGCAGTGAATCGAACGGCAGCGCCGGCTACAGCGGTGCGCCAACACTCGAGGCCCTGCGCCATCTCGATCGCGTTCGCTTCTATGAACAGCACGACTCGCTGGTCCTCGACCCGGTTTCTGTGCGCAATCTCGAATTACTGACTCCGATTTTTTCCGACGACTCCGGCAAAAATATTCCCACAACTCTGGTCGCCGCTCTCGACGTTACCGTCACCGGAATGGGTGCGCGTCTTCTACGGTCCTGGATTCTTCGACCGTTGATTGAGCGCAGCGCCATCGAAGAACGCCTCGACGCCGTTGCTCATCTTGTTCAGCAAACCGTGGTGCGCGGCGAAATTCGCAAGGAACTGCGCGGTATTCAGGATCTTGAACGACTCACCAGCCGCATCACTCTCGGCCAAGCCGGCCCGCGCGAACTGGTTGCGCTGCGCAAATCGCTGGCGCAGCTTCCCGTGCTGCGAAATTTTGTCACGCCGCCTCCCGCCGGAGGCAGCGCGCTCCTTCGCCGCCTGCACGACGAAATTGACGAACTGACGGACGTTCGTGAAGTTCTCGAGAGTAGCATCGCCGACGAACCGCCGGCCGTCGCCACCGATCCCGGCATGATTCGTTCCGGTTTCCACACCGAGCTCGACGAGCTCCGCGATCTCAGCCAGCAGAGCAAACAAATCATCGCCTCCATGGAAGAGCGCGAACGCAAACGCACCGGCATCAACTCGCTGAAAATTCGCTTCAATCAGGTCTTTGGGTACTACATTGAAATTTCCCGAGCCAATTTTCATCTCGCGCCGCAGGATTACGAACGCAAACAAACTCTGGTTAACGCAGAACGCTTTACCTCGCCGGAACTCAAGGAGTACGAACGAAAAGTTCTAGCCGCGGACGAACGCATTGTCGACATCGAACGTCGGCTCTTTATAGAAATTCGCTCCAGCATTGCCGCAAAAGCCGCACGCCTGCGCCGCACTGCCGCTGCGGTCGCGCAACTCGATGTCCTTGCCTGTCTAGCAAAGCTTGCCGCGGATCGCGGCTACATTCGCCCCGAATTCAACGACGCCGGTGAAGTTCTGATTGTCGCGGGACGCCATCCGGTGATCGAAGAACTCCTTCGCCAGAAAGGCGAGCGCTTCGTCCCCAACGATTTGTATTTCGAACCGCGCCGCCAGCAGCTTCTCCTCATCACCGGCCCCAATATGGGCGGCAAATCCACATATCTTCGCCAAACCGCTCTGATCATTCTTATGGCGCAAATGGGTTCCTTCGTTCCCGCCCGTCAGGCCAAGCTTCCGCTCACCGACCGCATCTTCACCCGCATCGGCGCCAGCGACAATCTCGCACGCGGCCGCTCCACCTTCCTCGTCGAAATGAGCGAAGTCGCCAGCATTCTTACCCACGCCACTCCCTCAAGCCTCGTCCTTCTCGATGAAGTTGGCCGCGGCACCGCCACCTTCGACGGCCTCTCCATCGCCTGGGCCGTGGTCGAGCATTTACAAAAGCACACCCGCGCACGCACGCTCTTCGCCACGCACTATCACGAGCTCACCGAACTAGCCGAACTATTGCCCGCCGTGAAAAACGTCCACGTCTCCGTAAAGGAAACTCCCAACGAAATCATTTTCCTCCGCCACGTAGAGCCCGGCAGTGCCAGCAAATCCTACGGTATAGAGGTCGCCCGCCTGGCCGGTCTTCCCCGTTCGGTCATCGAACGCGCCCGCGAAGTCCTGAAAAAACACGAACAGAGCGAACACGAACTAAGCGAACGTCTGACCCCCGGCGCAACCAACGGCGCGACTCCCAGCGCCGCTCAGGATCTCCTCTTTACCCCCATTGACCGCGAAGTCCTCGAAAAGCTCCGCTCCCTCGACCTCGACGACCTCAAACCCATAGATGCCCTGAATCTCCTAGCCGCCCTGAAAAAACAAATCTCATAGTCCCATTCGTAGCATCTGCTTTCCCGGAGAGCACCAGCCGTCATTCCGAGCAAAGCGAGGAATCTCTCTTCGATTGTGGCACTGCCGACGGGCGATCCGCCCGCCCTTATCCATGTTGCATCGAGCGGGCATCGAACCGTTACCTCTAAGCGCGTCGCCTCCTCCTCTCCTCTGTGCCCTCCGCGCACTCTGTGTTAAAAAATCCCTGTCACCCTTTCATGACCAAAAACTCCATGCTAGTCCTCGGCATGATGTCTGGCACCTCCGCCGACGGCATCGACACGGCCCTGGTCAAAATCTCGGGTGCCCCACCAAGCCTAAGAATCAATCTGCTGAGCCACACGAACCAAAATTTCCCGCCAGCCATCCGCAAAGAAATCCTCCGTGTAGCCGAACAAAATCCCCTCACTCCAGGCGAATTCAGCCAACTTCACTCTCGCCTCGGCCACATCTACGCCGAAGCCGCGCTAGCCGCCTGCAAAAAATTCCACATCTCTCCCGAAAAGATCGACCTGATCGGCAACCACGGCCAAACCATCTTCCACCAAGGCCCGGGGGTCTCTTCTTCGGGTGCCGCACCCTTCGTTTTTAAGGGTGCGGGTGTTGTTTCTTCTACTATTCCTTCCACTCTCCAACTAGGCGACGGCTCCATCGTCGCCAACCTCACCGGCATCACCACCGTATCCGACTTCCGCCCCGCCGACATGGCGCTGGGCGGCCAGGGCGCACCGCTAGTTCCCTTCGCCGATTACGCTCTCTACCGCCACAAAACACTCGGTCGCATCAGCCTCAACATCGGCGGCATCGCCAACATCACCGTCATCCCCGCACACGCCAAGCCCCCCGATGTCTTCGCCTTCGATACCGGCCCCGGCAACATGCTCATCGACGCTCTGGTCCAACATTTCTCGAAAGGCCGCCAACGCTACGACAAGAACGCCGCGCTAGCTCAATCCGGCCGGTCAATCCCCGCACTCCTCGATGTACTGATGAAGGACTCCTACCTGAAACTCGCTCCACCCAAATCCACCGGCCGCGAATACTTCGGCGCAACCTACACAAAAAAAATCCTCACTCTAGGCCGTCGCCATGACGCTAAACCAAACGACCTGATCCGCACCGCGACAATTTTCACCGCACTGACCATCGTCGACGCCCTGAACCGTTTCGTCCTGCCAAAAATAAAAATCAACCAACTAATCGTCTCCGGCGGCGGAGCCAACAATCCTCTGCTCATCGCCCAACTCACTGCGCTC
The DNA here is from genome assembly GCA_963732135.1 of uncultured Acidobacteriota bacterium. GTDB lineage: Bacteria > Acidobacteriota > Terriglobia > Acidiferrales > UBA7541 > Acidiferrum. The sequence continues at coordinate 1,485,996 of CAVSYC010000001.1, read as the reverse complement.
CTCGCCGCACCCCTGGGACCGCCAATCTCCCGATTGGCGTCGTTCAATTTAGAGCCCCAACACCCATCCATTGCCGTCATCCCCTCATCACACTTCCATGTCCCCGCCGACGCCAAAGAAGCCCTGGCCTTCGCCATCCTAGCCTACGAAACCTTCCACCAGCGCCCCGCAAATCTCCCCTCCGCCACCGGCGCCAGCGGCCCCGCCATCCTAGGAAAAATCTCCTATGCCCCTCCCCGTTGACGTGTCACCGAACATTGAACGCAAGATTGTCATCGAGCGCAGCGAGGGATCTGCTTTTCCTACGCTCGCTGGGTCGGCGCCAGCAACGATCCCGACATCTTCGAATTTGTCTTTTCCTCCCGGCGCTTCCCGACCGACGCGCCAATCGCGGACACTACCGCAATCCGCGTATCGACGAGCTAACCGATCAGATTCGCGTAGAAATGGATCAGGAAAAACGAAAAACACTCTGCAGCGAAGCGCAAAAAATCATGGCCGACCATCTGCGCTGTATCCCCATGTGGATCACCGACGTAGTTTCCGTCCATCGCCGCGAACTGGGCGATCTGCGACTCTCAGCCACCGGCCACTACGACTTCCTCGTCACATTAAAGCCCTTTTCACAAATCGCCCAGCTTCCGTCTCGTAATCGCGCTTCAGATAAACCTCAACGTGGAACCTCGTACGTTTTGCTCACTGCAGCGCATCCTCGATCTCCTTCACGCTAATCGCACCCACCCGCAAAATCTTCCATTTGTCGTGATGCAATTCCACGATCGTAGAAGCGGTCGTCGCTTTCGTCTCACCAGCATCCAGAATCAATTTCAGCCGTCCGCCTAATTGCCCAAAAACCTGCTGCGCATCCGAACAAACATCCGAGCCGGAAAGATTCGCGCTCGTTCCCGTAAGCGGCCCGTCAAATTCTTCGATCAACCGCGCCACCACTTCGCTGCGCGGCCAGCGCAACGCAATTCTTCCCGTATTTGCGGTCACTTTCAGCGGCAAACGGTGCGAAGCGTCCACCACCAGCGTCAGTGCGCCCGGCCAGAATTCTTCCGCTAACCGCAAAAAATTTCTGGGCACTTCGCGCGCCAGCAGCATCGCCTGGTCCAGCGAATTCACCAGTATCGGTAACGCCTTTTCTTCCGCTCTACCCTTCACCCGAAAAATCTCTTCCACCGCCGACAAATTAAAGGGATCCGCCGCCAGTCCATACACCGTATCCGTGGGAATCGCGATTACTTCCCCGTGTAGCAGCCGCTCCGCTGCATATCTCAACACGTCTGCTGAAGGCGACTGCGCACTGATCCGCAGGATTTCCGCCGGCAATTCCGTGCCTCTCGCGAAGTCTTTCTGATCCGCCGCAGCTCTCCGCGCAAGCTGCCTTTCTGCGCGCGACGCTACCACACGCTTAGTGCGCGCGCAATAACTGTTCGCGAATGTATCTCGCATCCGGCCTTCAATCTCCGCCAAGAGTTTCTGCTAAACTCACCGGCCGTGCCTTCCTCTTCCCAACAGAACTGGCTCTATGTCGCTACTGGGATTCTTTTCTTGCTTCCCATATTTCTGCTCTGCTCGTCTGCGGTTTCTCTTTTTCGGGGCAAAAGTGCACTTCCTCCCTGGAGGATACGGAGCGTAGTCTTCGTGCTTCTTGTGGCGTCTGTTTCCACCGCCCTACATGTAATTTGGAATGCATCCTGGTTGGGATGTGGCGGAAGCCCGCATGGAATGTCAGCCAGTCCCGGGTTGTGGCAACCCCTCGGACCCGTCATGTTCTGGACGTTTGTCCTCGCCAGTGCGCTGAGTTTGCTTGCAAAGGGATCGGCAGAATACTGTTGCTAGGTTGGGCTGGCTCGATGGTGTTCGTGTTTTTCGCAATCTACATGCTTCAAATGGATTAGCAAGAGTCATCCGCAAACGTCGACATTGAGCTCCAGTGCAACCTTGGAGCTTTGGACTACTGTGCATAGACTGTAGGCTATTTCCATGTCGCCTCGCACCAACCCGCGCGCCGGAATAACACAACCCGGCGTAATCACCAGCCGCGACAACCGCTGGCTCAAGGAATTCCGCATCGCTCTCCGCGGCGGCCTGCCATCCGAATCCGGCGCTGTCGGCGTAGAAGGTCCACGCCTGGTCGAAGAAGCACTCCGCTCGGCCTCTCCGATACGAGCCGTCCTCTTCAGCGAATCCGGCGAACGTCACCGCGCACGGCTGGCCCAGTATCTCGATCGTCCTGAAGTCGCCATCCCCACCCTGCAAACCACTGATCGTCTCTTCGAATCCATCGCCGACACTGAACATCCTCAAGGCGTCGCTGCTCTCGTCACACCGCGCACTTTCACTTTTGACGAGATCTCCCGCGCATCCATCACCAACGCCGCTCCTCTCATCGTGGTCCTCGCTGGCGTACAAGATCCCGGCAATGTAGGCACCATCATCCGCACCGCGGCGGCCTTCGGCGCCACCGCCGCCGCCGCAGTGCCCTCCGGACAAAGCGGCACCGCAAATCCCTTCGCACCTAAATCCCTTCGTGCCTCAGCAGGAGCCGCTCTCCACCTCCCGCTTCTGACCGGCGTCTCGTTGCCAATTCTGCTCGCACAATTCCGCGCCTCCGGAATCCAAACCCTGGCCTCGAGCTCCCGCGAATCCGAAGCCGCACACGACGACCAGCCCCTACTCACCCCCTGGCAAGTCGATTGGCGCGAATCCGTCGCTCTCCTCATAGGCAACGAAGGCGCAGGCCTCCCCGAAGAAATCGAGCGTAGCGCCGACGCCCGCATCCGTATCCCCATGTCCTCCAGCGTCGAATCCCTTAACGCCGCCGCTGCCGCCGCCGTCCTCTTCTACGAAGCCGCCCGCCAACGCAGCTCCTTGTCTTAATACCGGAATTCCCGCATTCTCCAGAAAGCTCTGCTATGTTGAAGTAAGTCCTACCTAGATCCCCACATGCGAATCACCATCTCTCACGATCGCCCCAAAGCCGAAATCGTCGAAGCAGTCGATCGCTCCTTCAACGATATCTTCAAAAGCTCAACGCAACTCCCAGTCAAAATAACCGTCCAGGAACGAACCTGGCAGGGCTCCACCCTCACCTTCGCCCTCACCGCCAAATGGGGCCTGCTCAGCACTCCCATCAAAGGCACCGTGGAAGTCACCGACCACGACATCACCGTTGACGCCGACCTGGGCATGCTGAATCGCTTCATCTCAGAACAAACTGCCCGCGCCGTCCTGACCGATCGCGTCAAAGGCCTGCTGAAATAGCCGACTTCACATTTCGACATAAACCGACCCGTCATTCGGAACGCAGCGCAGCGGAGCGACCGAAGGTTCCGACCTTGTCGCAAGGAATCTCTCGTATCTTCCTCATGCGTTAGAATAAATCTGGTGACCGCTATCTCTCAACGTGGACATGTTCGGGTTCTCTTCCTCTACGACGTAGCCGAGGCCATCAGCCTCGACGTCCTCCGCTCCATGGCCGAAACCAAGGGCGTGGAGCTTCGCTCCAGCCTCGCGCACCCGGTTCCCCACCATTTGCGCTTCGAACGCCCGCCCTCCATCGAGCCCGCGGGCATCATGGCTCTCGACACCGGCGAAAGTGTCGAAGTCACCACGAAGTATTACGACTACGGCGTCGTCAGCATCGAAATGGAGCTGCCCTTCGAAGGGGGCTGGGACAAACTCGTAACGCAATCCAGCGGCTGGATCAACGCCGCCGAACTGGAAAATCGCGCCAACGACATGCTTGCCGTCGCCTTAAAGCGCGTCAGCCGTGCGCTGGTTCGCCCGTACAAAGCCTGGCTGCGCGAAGACTATTTCATCGTGCACCTGCCGGAAATCACCGCCCCGGATGGCTCCACGTTAACCGCCTCTGATCTCCTCTCATCCCACGCCCGCGAAATCGCACAACTCGTTCGCGGCGAGTCCATTCCGCTCTCCGACGCCGAACGCCAGGAGGTCTTGCAATCGAGCATTTCCTACTCGCGCACCGACCTGCTCGTCGTCGGCTGGACCGGCGCTCTCGTCTACGGCCACACCGAAGTGGCCGAAATGACCATGCAGATGCTCGAATACGCCAACACTCAATTGCTCGAGTTCCGTCACTACGACGGTCTACTCACGCAGTTGCTCGACGGCGTTTACCGCTCGTTGGAACGTAAAGGCGGCATAGCCGCAGCATGGCGTCTCTCCAAAGAAGCAGCGCGCCTCAACACCATTCGCCTCGATGTAATGGAATTAACCGAAAAAGTAGACAACGCAATAAAATTCCTGAGCGATATGTTCTACGCCCGTCTCTACAACCTGGCCGCCGCAAAAGTCGGCGTCCCGGACTACCGCGCTCTCGTCGACCAGAAACTCCGCACCGCCGGCGAACTCTACCGCTTCATGGTCGACCAGTTCAACCAGACCCGCAGCTTCATCCTCGAACTCGCCGTGGTTATCATCCTCATCATCGAATTCTTCTTCCTCTTCCGCGGCAAATGATCTTTCCACGTCAAATGTCCTAGCGCTGGGTCCCCCACGTGGCGGTGTTCCACGCGTGGGATCTTCTCCCCACTCAACGTTGGCAAACCGAATTCACAAATTCTGAAAGATGTTGAAACGATCCATTTCGCGGATGCACTAAAAACTGAATAGCCGAATTTGAGGAAAGGACCTCCCATGAACCCCATCGAGGCAATCTCTCTATTCCCAAATCCCAATTCACCCGATTTGGGGTGTTTCGTAAGAAGAAAGCACGGTTTCGAGACTGACCCTGACGTGGACTTCGAAAACTCCCACGTGGACTTCAACCCATCCATCGATTTCAGCCCCCGCTATCACCAGACGTACTTTCGTATCACATGTGGTCAGGCCGCCTTCTTCGAACGCTGCCTGGTCTATATGACCATCGACGCATCGCTCCCGCCTCCCATTCTCGAAACCGAAACTCCCGGCTTCATCCTGGGTGGTGACTACACACCTCGTCCCTCCGACTGGAGCCGCTTCCCCACCCAATCAGGGAATCGTTTCTATTGGTTTTTCGGGCAGTTCCGCGACCCAGCCACGACCGCTTGGCGGCCCGATGCACTCGTTCGCCACAGCTACGACATCTACGAAAACGGTACGTTGAGCACCGTTCAGTACGATGACAATGGCGTTGACCGCGACTTTAATGATCTGATCCTAGAAGTTGCCATAGTCGGTAGGCAATCCTGGTCTATCTTGCAGAATGCTCCGGACCAGGTCGCGGTGAACAAAGCCATTCAGCAAAAAGGCATTCCCAGGCTGCAAGCGCTGCTTGCCAAAAGCCGAAAATAATCGCGCGTCCGACCCGCGATAAACCAGCTTTACCAACCGAGGTTTACCACGCGTGTGTCTTGAGATTAAGCGAACACGATGGGATTGTTCTCGCGCTTCGCCGCCTCAATTAATCCCAAAAATCCATTAAGAGTGGACGACAGATGTTCCGAAATTCGTTTTCCGCGTTGTTCCAGCAGGCCGCGGACTTCGCGCTCAAGGCTAGGCAACAATGCGACCTCTATAAGATCGCCTGAATGACTTCCCGAGTAGAGGCATTTTGTTAAAAGGAGAGAATCTTCCACACCCACTATGCCACCCAATTGGTCTCTCAATTCCGCAACGCCCATGATATTGCCAATCCAAAATTCGCTAGCGACGAACGCCTCTCTCGGGAACTCCCCATCGTGCTCCGAGCTGGTGAAGAAATACTCTCCGGTCCGATCGTCCCTTACAGCGCCGAGCGATTCGGCGTCAATGCCTAGAGTCGCGCGATTGCGATAAACGAGGGCTGAGAGGCTCATAAGTAGTTTAGAAAGATAGTACGCATTGTGCTGCCTGTTTAGTCCCTGAGTGAGCAGAAGCGACTCCCTTTCACTTGCGAATCACGGCAGCACCACTCCCACCTTATCCACACCACTGCAAGCGATGTACACGCGTCCATCCTTCGTAGCCGCCATGTTCCGCACCACACCACCTCCCGACGGGATGTCCGCCTTCGCAAACGTCTCCTTCTTCGGATCAAACCGCACCATCGTATTCGGCTTCACGCCCGATTCGCTGTACCACACCATCCCATCCGGAGTGATGGTAATCCCATAAGGATTCGACTCCGCCCCGCCCGGCGAATCCCACAATTTCACCGCTCCCGTCGCAGCATCCAGCCGCCCCAGGTGCCCGCTCTTATAATCCGAAAAATACACCCGGTCCTGCGCATCAATCGCCAGCCGTCGCGGCCGCACCTCACTGGGCAAATCATAATCGCGAATCGCCATCGTCTTCGGATCGATGCTGCCAATCTTGTGTGTCCCCAGTTCGCAGAAAAACGGCATGCCTTTGCTGTTCATCTGAATCCCATAAGGCAGCGCGCTTTCCGTCGGCACATCCTTCAACTCGATTTTTCCGCTCTTCGGATCGAGCCGCCCCACCATGTTCGCTCCCTGCAACGTAAACCACAGGATCCCATTCCCATCAAAAATCAAACTGTGTGGATCGTCCGCCTTCTCCATCGGCATCTTATACTCTGCAACGTCGCCCGTTCTCGGATCGAGCTTCCCGATGTATCCCGCAAAGTTCGCTGTGAACCAGATGTTTCCCGACCCATCCTCCACCAGCCCATGCGGACCGGAATTCGTCACCTTCAACGGATACTCCTTAAATTCCCCCGTCTTCGGATCCAGCCGCCCGATCTTGCTGGCCATCTGCTCGGTAAACCACAACGCTCCATCCGCACCCACCGCCGGATCATGCGGATGCGCCCCTTTGGTCGGCACCGCCCACTCCTTGATGGTGACTTTGAGTTCCTGAGTCTTGTCTCCTCCACTCTTATCCGCATCTTCGTTATGACTGTTCGTGAACGCCCGCCAACTTGCAAAACCCGCAATCGTTCCTGCCAGCGCAAAACACTGCATCGCAAACGCGATCTCGGCAAATCCCGCATTCTTCATTTGGTCCTCCTCTCCTGCGCACAGATCTTCCCTCAATATATACCTATGACCTGTGGTTCCGTCACCCGTCCTCAGCTCATCGCTTGTGCGATTTCGGTCGCGCATGGTTTTTGGTGACAATTTGTTGACAAATGTGCGCATGCCGCGGCATCGAGTGAAAAACTGGCGCCACTACAACGTTAAAGTCAGCTCATACTTTTATATTAGACTAAAAGGTAGAAGTAGTAATTCCGCTCATTCCGCAGTGCTGTACTCAAAAACAGCAACCTCCGCATCTAATAGTTGTGGAGGTAGAAAGATGAGCCAGTCGAGGTTGATAGGAATTGCAAGCGTCTTCCTGGCTGCAGCTCTCTCTGCGCCCGCTTGGGGCGCAGACCCAGCTCAGACAGCAAATGCAAAAGCGATTCCAGCACGTCCGGGAAGTTTGAACTACATCGAGGGCCAGGCTTCTATTGAAGGCCATGGTCTCGGTCCGGAAGCGATTGGAAAGACAGAATTGAAGCCTGGCCAGTCGATTGAAACGCAAACAGGTAAGTTGGAGCTTCTCCTGACGCCGGGAGTCTTTTTTAGACTCGGCAACAACAGCTCCGTAACGATGATTTCGCCCGGTCTGTCAGACACGGAACTCCGGTTGAACAAAGGCGAAGCCACCGCCGAGGTGGCCGAACTGCATGCGGAAAACAAAGTTGTCATCGTGGAGGACGGCGCGAAGATTCGACTTACCAAGACCGGCTTCTACGATTTTGATGCGGACCACAATATCGTTCGCGTCTACCAGGGCCATGCCGATGTCCAACTGAACGGCAGGGACATCGAGGTGAAGAATGAACATCAGCTCTCCCTCGGCGTCGACGGGTCGATGAAGCCCGAGAAGTTCGACAAAGCAACACAAGACGATTTGTATCGCTGGAGCAGCCTGCGCTCTTCTTATTTGGCAGAAGCCAACCTGGATAGGGCGCAAGACTACCAGACGGCAACGAATTGGTACGGAGCCGGTTGGGATTGGGACCCGTATTATGACGCTTATACCTTCATCCCAGGGGACGGGATCTTCTACAGTCCATTCGGTTGGGGTTTCTACTCACCATTCGATCTGGGCTTCGCGCCGTTTTTTTTCTTCGGCCATTTCAACCATCGCTTTGAAGATCGGAATTTTCATCACTTTGGCGATAGCGGACGCTTCGGTGCTGGGAATCACTACTATGCCCACGTCGATCACGGCGTTTACCGCGGTCCTGGCTCTTCCGGCCACAGCGGCTTCGCCGGTCACCCCGGCGCTGTTGCCGCGGGATTCCACGGAGGAAATAGTGGCGGAGGTTTCCATGGAGGAGGCGGCTCTATCGGCTCGCACGGAATAGGCGCCGGTGGAGGTGGCGGTCATGGCGGAGGAGGCGGCGGCCACCGCTGAGCGTTGAACTCCGCCGAAATCAGGACAGTGAAAGCGGAGCGCCTTTTGTGACCCTCCGCTTTCCACAATTCTGACCGTATACCATGCTCAAGACCAGGAAGTCCTTACGGGCGTGCCCAGACGTCGGTTTCACGTCTGGGTATTTCCCCGCTTTTTCCAACCCTGCTGAAGGCGTTCGCCGTTTCCAGCCCGCGTGGGTCTGTCGCCGCTACTACTTCCCTGGAGAATTCTGGATCAATACCAGATCCGAAGGAGAATCTCCGCGCACCAGGGCCAGGCTCTTGCCATCGGCCGACCATTGATAGGAGTAGATTTTCAGGGAACTGAAGTTCGTCAACTGTCGGCCGGGACCGCCGTCCAGCGGTTGCAACCACAAGTTGTCCACGCCCTTTTCACGGACAGGGTAGACGATACCTTTACCGTCGGGGCTGAATCGCGGTTGCCCCTGATGCCGCGGGTCATACTCGAACACTCGTAGGACCTGGCCGGAATCAAGAGAGACCAGGGAAATCGTTGGCCTCTGGGCTTTGAAATCGTAGGTGCCCAGCACAATCGTCTTTCCATTGCGGGCAACGTCAAAACCAGCGTTGAATTCCGCAAAATCCTTGGTAACTCGTTCCGGCTGACCTCCGTCGATAGACACTTTCATATAGGCAGGAACGGTCATATCTATATAAAAGACGGCTTTGCTATCCGGGGAGCACATCGGAAACATATCTTGATGGCCCTCGGTGAGACGGCGCAATCCGGTGCCATCCGCTTCACTGCGCCAGATGTTTACCGAGAGGGTTTTCAACATCCCGCGCGCGAAAACAAGGTGGCCGTCACTGCAGCCGTTAGGCTGCGCCACCGCAGCCCCCTTTTCGGAAGTGATCTCCCCTTTGAGTTCGCCGTTCGGGCTGATCTCCCGAATGGATGACCCCTGCTCCGTCAGTAGATTGTTGTCTCTCGCCCACGCGACCACCGGCACGGGGTCCCCCGAAGTAACCTGCTTAGTGTCGGAGTAATCGGCCTTTAGGCCTGAACTCACATAGACGTCGCGCACCGACTGGCGCATGACGGTGGCAATGGTCGCGCCGTCGCCGGAGATACTCAAGTTGGCATAGTCATTCGTGTCGGCGGTGATTGGACGAAACTTGCCATCCGGATAAGTGATCAGCCCAACCTGCTGGCGGCCGAAGTCTGTTTCCATGCTTGAGTAAATTACTGCCAACGCTCTTCCGTCGGGCAGCCAGGATGCGTTGTTTAGCAATGTGTATGGTGGCCTGGATATCGTTCTCCGGGCACCGGTGTCAGGATCGATCGAAATCACTGCGCTTATGCTGTCTTCTGCGTGATCGAGGATCGTACCGACAATAGCCTTTCCATCCGGCGACCAGGCTGAATCCGACATCACATTGGACATTGGGCCGGTGGAAATACTCTTTTCGTTGCTGCCGTCGCCATTTGCGATGACCAGGTGGTACTTGCCAGGGTCGGGATCGTTGGCGCGTATGAAAGCGAAGCGCCGCCCGTCGGCAGAAAAACTTGGATTCGTGTCTATATCCTTGACCAGAAGTTGTGGAGTTCCACCCAGCACGGGGATGCGGTATAGATCGTACTCCTGAGACGCAGGACCGCTGACCAATTGGGTATGCGAAAAGTAAATGTGGCTGCCATCCGGAGAGAAGCGCAGGGCGGAGTATTTCACGTGCTCTGGCGAACTGATCTGCACGTTGCTTTCGCTGGCCAGATGGCGCAGCCACAATGATTCATTCCCCTCACTATTCACCACGTAGGCCAGGTAGTTTCCGTCGGGAGACATGGCCCCGATCCGCGCATTGTGAGTGCCGCTGATCCTGGTGATCTTGATGCTCTGGAAGGGCTTGCTGCGGGAGAAAAACAAGCTATAGATGCCGAATGTAGCGGCGGCGATCAAGAGCAGCACGACGGCGACCATGACTCCAACGCCGGCTTTATGCTGGCGCGCGGCCGCGACCAGAGCCGAACTACTGGAGCTATGCTCGGTTCCTGCGACCGGCACGGTTGCACTCGACAACCCATGGGCTGCAGAATCGTGAACTTGCAGCCTTCCGGATTCGGTGTCGCGCTTCAGCCGCTTGAGGTCGCCTCTTAGTTCCGCCGCGGATTGATAGCGTAGGTCGCGATCCTTCTCCAGCAGCTTGCTGATGATGTCTTCCAGCTTGGGCGGTACTGCCGGATTCAGCCGTATCGGCGCGACCGGAGTTCGGTTGAGGATGCCGTCGAAGATGATTGCTGACGTTTCTCCCGCGAAAGGCAAGGCTCCCGTGGCCATTTCATACAGCACTGTTCCGAATGAAAACAAATCAGTGCGAGCATCGAGGTCCTTGCCCTTGGCTTGCTCCGGCGACATGTAAGCGACGGTGCCAACTACCGCGCCGGGGCTTGTCAGAAGCTCATGGCTGTCGGCGATGGTGATCGCTGTGGGCCCCACAGACTGTGCCTTCGGCAGCAGCGTAACTTTGGCCAGCCCAAAGTCCAGGATCTTGGCGTGTCCCCGTTTGGTAACAAATACATTAGCTGGCTTAACGTCGCGATGAACAATGCCTTCGGCGTGCGCGGCGTCCAACGCATCCGCCACCTCGATGGCTAAACCCAGCAGCGTCTCAGTTTCCAATGGTCGTCCCGCGATGCGGTGCCTGAGTGTGACGCCATCCAGAAACTCCATCACTATAAACGTCTGCCCATCCTGCTCGTTGATTTCATGAATCGTGCAAATGTTGGGATGGTTCAGGGCAGAGGCGGCCTTTGCTTCACGGCGAAAGCGGCTCAAGACTTGAGCATCTTTGGCCACTTCGTCGGGCAAAAACTTCAACGCAACAAAGCGATCGAGTTTGGTGTCCTCGGCTTTGAATACTACGCCCATCCCGCCGCCGCCCAACTTCTCGATGATGCGATAGTGCAAGATGGTTTGGCCGATCATGGGAGACGCTTATCGCGCCGGAGAATTCATCTTAAGGACAGGGTCGAGGCTAGTCAACGCGTTCGCGGTTCTGGCGATGCACGCCGAGCAGTACACTAGCGTTTAATGAGGAATCCGGAAACTATTCCGGGCCAGAAGTCTTCTGGGAAGTTAAGTGGGTTCATTCCGGTCGAATTCAGGAGCCCACTTGGTAAACCGGCAAAAGGAAAACAGACAAGTGATCGCTGCGAATCTCAGGAAGGGTTTTGTTACAGGCTCGAAGCCTTCGCCATACACCAATTTCGCTCAAAGATTTATTCCGCCGAACGAGCGCGCACCTCATTCTTGCGGCAGACCTCGGCCCTTCGGCCTCGCCTCATCGGAAAGAACAATTCTGACAGCATGCAGGAGGGTTGGGTTTTCGAGTGCTGTGCGCTGCCCGTAGGTCTTCCAGACGGACATCGAACCACAGGTCGGAAATGGAATTCTGCGTCGCATCTCCCAACCACTGCGGCGGGTGCTGGCGGTCCTGGCCCGCGCATAACAACAGTCTGCCATCCCATCGAACGTAAATTTCACGGCGAATATCTCGACAACGCACGCCGGACGGCACCGCCGCGCCGTGCGGGCGAAGTGGCAGTAGGTAATTGAATTTCACCGTATCGGCAAGTTGTAACCAATCTTTCTTAAACGCCCTCAGGTCAGCGCTGCTCTCATTTGGCAAAATGACGTGCCTGACCTCGAATATGGGTTTCGTCTTGCTCCTATGACCCGCGAAGCCAACGGCGCCGTCCCGAATCTCGGAATATTTGCCGCCTTTCCTTTGTTTCTCGAACGATGTCGCATCCAGACCGTCGATTGAGAGAACAACACTGTTTATGTTCCACTCGCAAATTTGTTCGGGCGCGAAGTGCTTGAACAGTGTTCCGTTCGTATACAGAAAGGCCTTCATTCGCCTGCCCCGCAGGGCTGCCATCATTTGTGAAAACTCCGGGTGTAAAACCGGCTCGCCCAAGCCGCCAATCTTTATTACCGAACACCCCTTTTCATCCAGATCGCCAGCCAACGATTCAAAAAACTTAACGTCCATATTTCCTTCGGGCCGCGCCATCAACGAGCGCGGACAATATCCGCAACCAAAATTACAATGATTTGTGAACTCCACCGTGGCTCGCGGCGGGTATTTTCTCAATTTGAAAAAATAAGGATCTTTAAAGTAGGCCCAGTCAATCGCCTCTTTAAAGCTGTCAATGTCGCGAAGTTCTGCAATGTAATGCGGAATGGAATGTAGCGCTTGCCAGAACCGCCGCTTGTGCCATCCGGGAACTTTCGAAGCGTGTATTTGCTGGAGCATCGAGGCTCGACATTCGGGCGGGGTCCCTTGCGCGAAATCGTAGCCAAGTATTTCAGGCGCTGGCAACAACAATTAAAATTATTAATGGTACTGATAGACCTAGGCTGCCTTCGGCCCAGGTTCGGCCGCCGCTGCCCGGCGCTGGTAGGAGGGCTACACCGATCCGGCTTTTCGGTTTTTTCACCACTTCCTTACTTCATTACCCTTTTTTTCTTCTTCGTTACATCCTTACTTCTTCACTTCATTACTTCTTTCCAGCTCTCCTCCTTCTCCCTCGCTCTCGCTTTGCTCCGAACCCAGCGCTTCCATCTGCGTGTGCCAGTCCAGCTCCCGCACGGCCATTGGATTTTCCCGCCAGTTCTCCGCAACCTTCACAAACAATCCCAAATAAATCTTCGAACTCAGAATTTCTTCCAGTTCAATGCGCGCCTGCGTTCCAATCCTCTTCAACATCTCGCCTTTGCGCCCGATCAGGATTTTCTTCTGCGAAGCGCGTTCTACCGCCAGCGTCATTTCAATTCGCAGCATTTTCGGCGTCTCTTCCCATTTCTCTACCGTAACCGCCAGCGCGTGCGGCACTTCGTGATACGTCAGCGCGATCGCCTTCTCGCGCACAATCTCGCTCGCCAGAAACCGTTCCGGTTGATCCGTAACCTGGTCTTCCGGAAAATACGCCGCTCCCTCCGGCAACAGCTTGATCACTTCTTCCATCAACGCATCGCAGCCTTCGCCCTTCATCGCGGAAATCGGCACAATGGCCGCAAAATCCTGCGCTTTCCCAAATGTCTCCAGCAGCGGCGCCAGCTTCGGCCGCGGCAACTTATCAATCTTGTTCAGCGCCAGGATCGTCTTGCCCGCGAACCGCTTGGACTTGTCCATCACCAGGTTGTCGACGTTAGGGTGCGTCGCCGTTGCGTCCACCATCAACACCAGTACATCGATTCCCTCTAACGCCGCCGCAACTTCGCGCATCATCTGTTTGTTCAGCGCGGTTTTTGCATCATGCAGCCCCGGCGTATCAATCAGCACGATCTGCGCGTTGTCACGATTGACAATTCCCTGAATACGATTTCGGGTGGTCTGAGGCTTCGATGTCACAATCGCAATCTTCTGCCCCACCAACCGATTCACCAAAGTGGATTTCCCCGCGTTCGGCCGCCCTACAATTGCCGCGAATCCCGATTTGTGCCCCGCTCTGGCTTTGTCTTGACTCTCGCTCATTTTTCGCTTTCTAGCCTTCCCCGATCACACGATTCCCAAATCATTTTTTCCGGCCTCTGTGGCTCTGTGACTCTGTGGCAGATCTTTCCGACAGAAACTGAAAAACTAGATTTCAACCAGCATGCATCGCCGTGCCTGACACCTTCTGAATCTTCACTCGCAATACCTTCCGCTGGTTCGCTTCCAGAACCTCAAACCGAAATCCTTCCAAATCGCATTTCTCGCCCGGCGCGGGAACTTTCCCGCTCACGTGGCTCAGCAATCCGGCAATCGTCGTTACTGTTTCGTCCGCCGACTCTCCAAAGTGCACCCCCAGCATCTCTTCGACGTCTCCGATCGCCGTACTGCCCCGCATTACCAGCGAACTTGTTCCTTCGCGCACCATTTCCAGCTTCGGATGCGTACTGTCCGCTCCGCCTACGCCGACAATTTCTTCCACCAGGTCTTCCATTGTCGCAATTCCCGCAACGCTTCCATGTTCATCAATAATCACCGCCATGGTCTGGTCTTGCTGCCGCATTTCCCGCAAAAGTTCCGAGCCAATTTTTGTTTCCGGCATAAACAGCACTGGCCGCATCAGCTCCCGCACCTGCCGCTTCAACAAATCGCTGTCCGCAACCTGCAATAAGTCCTGTGAATAAACCACGCCGACAATGTCGTCCACGGAATGTTCGTACACTGGCAGCTTTCTAAATCCCGATTCGGTTAATTTTGCGTGCAGTTCCTCCAGCGTTGCGTCTGCCTGGATGGCGACGATGTCCGGCCTCGCGGTCATTACTTCGCGCACCCGCTTGTCGCTGAATTCCACCACCTGCTCGATCAAGTCGGCCTGCTCTGGCTCGATGATTCCCTCTTCTTCCGCGGCTTCCACCAGGGCCTCAATTCCCTCTTCCGTGCGTTGCTCTTCGCTCTTTTCACTTTCCACTTCGGAAATGCGCGCCAGCGACTCCGCGCCTTCCAGAAACACGCGAACCGGCCAAACCAGCACAAGGCTCGCGCGCAGCAACGGCAGCAGCGGAATCAGCCACCGTCCCGTGGTGCGATAAAGCAAAATATCCGGAATAAAATGCATCGCGATCACCACTTCCAGCGCGATGAACGCCACCAGCTCAACCACCGATTCCCACGTCCCGGAAACGAAATAAAAAACTCCACGGGTCGTCTCCAGCACCAGAAACGCCAGCCAGAAATGTCCCAGGATGCGAAACGCGCGTCCCGCGCTCCGGCGGTTTAACTTTATCCGCGGCTCAATTTCCGCTTCGAAGATGTCCAGATGCTCGTGCACTGGCCCGGTCGTCATCCGGCCTAATTCTCTATATATTAATGTTAGATATGAGTACACCGGCAGGAATAGCGCCAGTAGCACCACACCAAGAGCGAATAGCCACGAGTATCCGTTGCTCACGAGAGTCCGAGCCTCCGCCGCAGCTTCTGCTCGATCCGATTCATCTGACCGTAGTCACTTCCGCTCTCGTGATCATAACCCATCAGGTGCAAAACGCCGTGCAACATCAGGATGCGGATTTCGTTGTCCAGCGTTCGGCCATTTTTCTTGGCGTAGCGCCGCGCGGTTTCCGGTGCGATCGCGATGTCACCCAGAAAACCGCCAGCGCTTTTTGCACACACTCCATTGGTCTGCTTTCTCTTGGCATGGCGTTCGGCACGCCGCTTCGAAAGCGCCGGAAAAGACAACACGTCGGTCGGGCCCTTTTTGTTACGGTAATTCTGGTTCCACTTCGCGATTTCCGAATCGCTGACGAAAGCGATCGACACTTCGGCGTCCGCGAAATTTACTTCTCGCAGGATTCTGCCAAGAAACTCGCCGAGTGATCGCTCCGCCAGACGCACTTTCCTCTGTCGGTTCAGGATCATTTCGGGTTCAGGTCTTGCAAGTACAAGCCCTGGCGCCAACTTCACTGCTTGTCGTGAGCGTTCGAACCGCTCTCTGTGTGACGCCGCTCGTGCTTCGAATCGCTCTTCGAATCCTGCTTCGAATCGTGCTTCGCATCTTGCTTCGAATCGCCCTTGCTCTCGTGCTTGCTTTCGCCTCGGCCATTGCCACGCTGTGGGTGCTCCACTTCATATTCTTCATAAGCACGGATAATGCGCTGCACCAGGTTGTGACGCACCACGTCCTTGTCGGTAAAGTGCAGGACTCCGATACCTTCGATTTTTCCGCAGATTTCCAGCGCTTCGATGAGTCCGCTCTTTTTTCCTAACGGCAAATCAATTTGCGTGATGTCGCCAGTGACGACCGCCTGCGAATTAAATCCGAGGCGCGTCAAAAACATTTTCATCTGCTCGCTGGTGGTGTTCTGCGCTTCGTCCAGAATCACGAACGAATCGTTCAGCGTGCGTCCGCGCATAAAAGCCAGCGGCGCAATTTCAATAATTCCCTTTTCCAGAAAACTTTCCAGCTTGTCCGGATCGAGCATGTCGTACAGCGCGTCGTACAACGGGCGCATGTACGGATCAACTTTTTCCTGCAGCGTGCCGGGCAAAAATCCCAACCGCTCACCGGCTTCCACCGCCGGACGCGCGAGAATAATTCGATTCACTTGCTTGGTCAGCAGCGCGCTCACCGCCATGGCAACCGCAATATATGTTTTTCCCGTGCCGGCAGGGCCGATGCCGAACATCATGTCGTGATGTTCGATTTGTTCCATGTAGTGGCGTTGCGCGGCGTTGCGCGCGACGACACTCTTTTTTCCGAACGCGCGTAATTTTCCCGGTTCGAACATGCCGCGCGGCGATTCTTCCGGCGCGTCCATGGCCACGCACATCAGCGACTTCACTTCCTCGCTGGTCAGTTGTTTTCCTTTGTGCGTTGCGTGGTTGTACTCTTCGACGATTTTCGCGGCCTGGGCCACGGCGTTTTGTTCGCCTTCGATAGTCAGTTTCGAATCGTGCAGATGGGTGCGGACATGCAGAGTATCTTCGAGCAGGCGCACGTTCTCGTCCAGAGTTCCAAAAAACGGTTCAAGTTTTCCGGCGATGTGTATCGTGCGTTTCATCCACGTTGAGGACTTTTCAGACGAAGCAACTGCGGCAGGTGTTCCTATGGCAGGAATTGTTGCATGTGTTGCAAACCGATTGACCGCTTCGCGGTCGCCCATAGTTTTGGTTCCCTCCGGCCCAACCTCCGCTACATTTTAAGTCCGGCGCCAGGTAGGTGCGCGCCATTCACAGCACTACTTTTCACCCTAACCTACCCCTCCGTTACGGTCAAGGCACGCAATGTTAAGGTAGCGTCTCAGTTTGAATGTCGTATGCGACGGCTACCTGAACGTCCTCCACCACCGTAAACACACAACATTGCAAAAGCGTGAACCAGCAACCAGGGTGACATTCCACGATCTTGAAAAATCAAAATGAGCACCAATGCTCTGGGTATGAGGACGCCGAGAGTCGGAGATACCCATGTACTTAGACTGAAAACAGTAAGCGTGTGGGTGAAGTAAGCGATTACGAGCGAGACGCGTGGAAGTAACAATGACAGCAAAAGAAACCACAATGGCAGGTGATCCACAGAGGTCCCCCAGAGTAATTAGACACTACCCAATGTTACAGTTGGCCGCATAGCTGGCCGCGTGTTTATTTTGCGCTATTCAGGGCGGCAGCAATGGCTTTTTCGGCGAACGGAGACATGACGGCGTAACCGGCTTTGTTTGGGTGCAGACCGTCTTCGCTGAGATCTTTTTTCAGGAAGCCGTGTTCGTCAACCATGGCGGCAAAATAATCCAGATAAACGTCGTGGTGTTGCGCGGCATAATTTTTGATCCAGGCGTTAAGCGCCAGAATTTTTTCCGGTTGACGACGATCGCTCATGATCAGCGGTTTCCCATCGGGAGTGTGGCCGCCGTCGTACACAGGCAACACCGACGACAGCACCACGCGCAGACCGTTCGCATGTGCCAGCTCCGCCATCGAAGCGAGATTGCCTTCAATTTCTTCGAGAGTCATCGGGCCGGTGTTGCCCGCGATGTCATTGGTTCCCGCGAGAATTACCACCACTCGCGGCTGCAGCGCCAGAACGTCCGGCCGAAAACGAATCAACATTTGCGGAGTGGTCTGGCCGCTGATGCCGCGGTCAACGTAGGGTTTGCCGGGGAAAAATTCGCCGAACCGCGGTTGCACCCACATATCGGTGATGGAGTCACCCATAAAGACGACGCGCGATTCGCTACTCCCGCGCGGAGCGAGTGCGGCGTTGGCATCGCGGTAGCGAGCGAGATTCGGCCAGTCCTGCAGAGTCTTTTCGTCGCGGGCGACCGTTTCTTCGAGGCGGGCCACTTGTTTCGCGAGCGGCGTCGTTTCGGGTGGGGCTTGCGCTGCGGAAATTGCCGGATGCAGGATTGCCACTGCCAGAGAGACAAGCAGGATTTCGCGGGTGCGACGCATCAAAGTCCTCCGAGAAGTAAAGCGTAAGGTTCTTTGCAGCGGTTGAGTTTACTGTGAGTTGCGGGCCGGCGCATGGCAGAAATGGTGTTGGCATCAAGGGACGCGGCGAGATTTTTTCCGGTAAGGCAAGAATCCGCAAAGTCGGTAGTCAGCTCAACCCTCGGAGCCGCTGAGCCGATCTTCTACATACTTGATGCCCGCGGTTGTGACCAGATAAAGCTTCTTCGCCTGTTTCGACTTCCCGGATTTCTTGGTCTGCAGCATCCGGGCCGGTTCGGTCTGCATGTTCGAACTGAAGCAGTCGGTAATATTGGTTGCGCCGTATCCGTGCTGTTTGAGCTCTGTTCACCTCGGGGTTTGTAAGTACAGACCCTGAAACCCGTGCCAGAAAAAACAAAAGGCCGAGTTGCTGACGCAACTCGACCCGTCAAGATGATAACAAAGCTCTGGATACAATTGCAGTACGTATTTGCCACTGGTATGGCTAGTGGGTATCTACATCGAATGTAAACCACAGCGAGAGCCACACCTGCGCGCTCCTGATGCGGGCGCAAATTGGCGTTGCAGATTACTTCGCGCACAGACAGGATTGTCTGTGCTACGGCAGAGCTGGGTGAAAAAAAACAGCAACTTCAGCGGCTAAAGCGCACTCTGCACTTCGCCTTGACACTGTCCTCCCCTCGCAGTAGGCTCCGCGCCGAATGTAGTTCTCCCCCAGGTACTCAGTTGCAATTTAAGGAGGTTTTATGTCGTGGAAAAAAGCCCTCTGTGCTTCGTGTCTCGCCGCTGGCGTTTTGCTGACGCCCGCCACTCTGAAAGCGCAAGGCAACTATCTCGATGTTTACATCGCCAAGGTCAAACCCGAAAAGGCTCTCGAAGCCGAAGCGATCGCCAAGAAAATCACCGACGCTAACCGCCACAACAATGGCGATCGTGTCCTCGTCGAGCAACCCGTCTACGGTGATCTTTACACCTACGTCTTTGTGACGCAGCGCGACAGCTACGCCGACGTCGACAAGGGCAACGATGCTTTCATGGCTTCCCTCAGCAAAGCTTTCGGCAAGGAAGGCTCGATGAAAGTGTTTGCCGACTGGAACAATTGCCTTGTCAGCGCCCACACTCAGCTGCGCGTCCGCCGTCCTGATCTCAGCGGCAAAATGCCCGCTGATGCGCAATCCTTCGCCAAGCTGATCGGTGAGTCCCGCGTCCTTCGTACTTTTGTCATACACGTTCGCCCGGGTCATGCCGCCGAATTCGAGGCTCAGGTCAAGGACATCAACGCCCACGCCGGCAAAATGCCGAATACCCAGCCGGTCCTCGTTTCCCAGGTGATCGAAGGCGAAAACAACGGAGCTTACTACGTCACCTTCCTGCGCAAATCGCTCAGCGGCTTTGATAACGAAGCCATGCTCAAAGACATACTGGGCGAAGAGGGCATGGCCAAGTTCGAAAAGACCATGGCCGACGTGGAACAGCGTTCGGAATCCTCTCTCTACCGCTTCCGCCCGGATCTGAGTTATCCACCAGACCAGATCGCCGAAGTCGCCGCCGACTTCTGGAATCCCAAACCGGTGATCGTGGCCGCAGCGAAGCCTAAAGCAAAAGCTGCCGGCGGGGCCGAAGTCGCCGCGAAGCCAGACGCCAAACCTCAAAAATAGCAGCGACTTATCCGTCGCTGTGTAGCCCCGGTCGAACACTCCCGTGGAGGCGGCAGCCCATTTGCCGCCTCCACAGCGCAAGAATCGCCCGACCACGTTTTTTGGCGTACCTATCCCACCGCCAGGACTGAATTTAACGGCCATCCGGCCAACAGGGCCGGCGAAGGGCATAGCTGTGTTATATCGCGATACGATATACTTAGGGTGTGACAAAAACGGCGACGCAACATCAGCATAGCGATCACGCCAACAGCCAGCACAGTGCATCCTTGCAACCGCTTGGCGATTTCACCACCACCACCAGGCTTCTGCCGATTTCGGCGTTGTCCATCGGTATCGGCGTCGTGGCTGCCTTTGTGGCCTTGGCCCTGCTTCGCTTGATTGGGCTTTTCACCAATTTATTTTATTTCGGCAAATGGAGCACTGCCCTGGTTTCGCCGGTGGGCAATCACCTCGGCATCTATGGCGTGTTGATTCCGATTGGCGGCGCGCTGGTGATTGGGCTGATGGCGCGTTATGGATCGGATCGGATTCGGGGCCATGGAATCCCGGAAGCCATAGAGGCCATCCTCATCAACGGCAGCCGCGTCGAGCCCAAGGTAGCCATTCTGAAGCCCATTTCCTCGGCGATTTCGATTGGTTCGGGCGGACCCTTTGGCGCCGAGGGCCCCATTATTATGACCGGCGGCGCATTCGGCTCCATGATCGCGCAGCTGTTTCACCTGACCAGCGCTGAACGCAAGACACTGCTCGTGGCCGGCGCCGCTGCGGGAATGTCGGCAACATTTGCTGCGCCTGTCGCCTCGGTCCTGCTGGCGGTGGAGCTGCTCTTGTTTGAGTGGAAGCCGCGTAGCCTGGTTCCGGTCGCGCTGGCCAGCGCTACCGCCGCGGTTCTGCGACGTTACCTTCTTGGATTCGGCCCATTGTTTCCCGTGGCGCAGCACCCCCTGTTCATCGGCCCGAAAGCACTTCTCGGCTGCGCCCTGGTCGGTTTGCTGGCCGGTGCTTTATCCGCTCTACTGACTTTATCGGTCTACGCCGCCGAAGACGCGTTTCAGCGTCTGCCCATTCACTGGATGTGGTGGCCTGCCATCGGCGGACTCGCGATTGGCCTGGGCGGCTTGATCTTTCCGCAAGCACTCGGCGTCGGTTACGACACCATCGGCCAACTGCTTCAAGGCAATGTGACCACTCACGTAATTCTTGGCGTCCTGCTCGTCAAATGGTTCATCTGGGCAGTCTCGCTGGGTTCCGGAACATCCGGTGGAGTTCTGGCACCGTTGCTCATGATGGGCGGAGCGTTGGGCGGCCTGGAGGCTATGATTCTGCCCAACGAAGGGGCTGGATTCTGGCCGCTGATCAGCATGGGTGCAGTGCTGGGCGGCACAATGCGCTCCCCGTTCACAAGTATTGTCTTTGCGTTTGAGCTGACGCATGACGGCAACTCACTTTTACCGCTGTTGGTAGCAAGCATAGTGGCCCACGCGTTTACGGTACTGACTCTAAAACGGTCCATCTTAACGGAGAAAGTAGCACGCCGCGGATTTCACTTGAGCCGCGAGTATGCCGTGGACCCGTTGGAGATTTTGTTCGTGCGCGAGGTGATGCGCACCAACGTAGTCGTGCTGCCCCCGGGCTTCACTGTCCAGGAAATGCAGGACTCCTTTCGGACCGACGGCCGGCATTCACAGCGGCTACTGCCCGTGGTGGAACCCGCCGGGCGCCTGGTTGGCGTTCTCACGCGCAACGATATCCGCAAAAGGATGGAGGAACACGGCGACGCACTCTTGCAGCGACCGCTGCGCGAGCTAGTTCGCACCGACACAGTCGTCGCGAATCCCGACGAATCGTTGCGCGTCGTGGTCTACAGGATGGCCGAGAAAAGATTTACAAGGATGCCGGTTGTAGATCGAGCGACGGGAAAATTCCTGGGACTCGTTTCACTGGACGACCTGTTAAAGGCCAGAGGCCGCCATCTCGAAGAAGAATGCCGCCGCGAACGTCCCCTGAAGCTGCGCTTTCTCTTACCCGGAGGGAAACTGTCCCGCGCGGAAAAACCCGTTACGCAGTGACGAAAGTTACTAGCTATTGTAAGAATCCCGTTTCTCACGAGTGCCGCGCTTTCGCCATGTAGGGCCCGACGGTAACGAGTTTAATTCGGATCCGACAAACTTACCGATTCTTTCGGACTGTGGAAGAACGATCTGACTTTGGGAGTATTGAGCCAGAACAATAGAAAGACGGCGAGCGCCGCTTCCGTTCCGATCATCAACTGCATTGCAACTCTACCGCGCGAAAAGTATCGCAAATTATAAAGGCAGAGCACTGACGTGAGGAGAACCAAAATCCTGGCGAAGTTGTGCCCTTGCCAATAAAGCCAAATCACGAAATACCCGATCACAATGAAAACCGTGAGAAGACAGAACGTCGTGATGGCGTATGGTCGAGACCAATCGACGATAAACCAACCCAAGGCGTTCGTGAGTGACATTAGGACGGCTGTTTCCGTTAGACCTTTGGGGCGCTGGTAAGCAACCATTCTCGGAAGCATACTACAATCGACTGAAGGCTACGTACGTGAAGCCAGTTTCCCCTCATCAGGAACTCGTTCAATCCTGACCTCTAAACTTTCCCTAGCAATTAGCGAAGGACTTCCACTTTGACCAGGGTCGTGCCTTGCTTGATGAAATCGAGACGGCGCGCGGCAGCATAAGAGAGGTCGATGATGCGGTTATGAGACAGTGGCCCGCGGTCGTTGACCGTCACGCGCACGGTCTTCCCATTTCGCAGATTGGTGACGCGCACTTTCGTGCCGCAGCGAAGTTTGGGATGCGCGGCAGTGAGTTGCGTGGAATCGTACGTTCCGCCACACGCGGTCTTGTGCCCTTCAAGCGACTCGCTGTAGAACGCTGCATAGCCGCGTTCAGCGTCGTCCTTCGCGGCGCTCTGTTCCTGAGGCGCGCCTTGTAGAGACCCGGTGTCTTGAGTCCCGGCCCGCGGCGAAACAATACGCGCGGAAGCGGATAAGCCAGCCAGGAACAGCATGAAGAGCACAAGACGGCGGCATTTCATCAGGGAGCACTCCCGGGAATGGGAGCTGGTGCCTGCGAACCTACATCGCCCTCCTTCGAAAAACAAGCACGACGTAACCAGTCCGCCATCAAATCCGTCACATTAACAACACAAGGGAGACACGCCATGCGAATCGCCCTCTCGTTGCTTTCTTTCCTTCTCTTTTCAGCCTTTGCCAACGCTCAAGATGACGCCGCCGCACAGGCTGCCCAAGCCTCACAACAGGCAGCCATGCAGGCCATGCAAGCCAGTCAACAGGCCATGCAGGATGCCATGCGCGCCAACCAGGAAGCCAGCGATGAAGCGACCCGCCAGGTCATGCAAAATTTGAACGACGCCTCGCAAAACACTGCGCCGGTCATCGGCTTCACCGCAAAACCAAAAATTTCGGTCAAGCCAGGCACGCAGAAGAACCCGATCACCGTAAAACTTAGCGACTCCACTCGCGGCGCAATCATGTACTACACAACCAACGGTTGGACTCCCACCGCCGCATCGCACCGTTATGTCGGCCCCATCACCATTGATTCCACCACCAATCTGCAAGCCGTCGCCATTGCTCCTTATCATCTGCGCAGTCTAGTCGCTTCTGCCGTCTACACATTCCCGAATTCGGCTGCAACTTCTGATTCTGAGCAAGCCTCCGCACCGGCGCCGCAAAATCCAAACTGCATCCCGGTTCACATGCTCTTCGCGCAGGACGTTTCCTCAAAAACCGCCGAAATTGGCGACAAAGTTCTTCTCACG
Source organism: uncultured Acidobacteriota bacterium (assembly GCA_963732135.1). Lineage (GTDB taxonomy): Bacteria > Acidobacteriota > Terriglobia > Acidiferrales > UBA7541 > Acidiferrum. The sequence continues at coordinate 1,462,259 of CAVSYC010000001.1, read as the reverse complement.
CTCGCGGATGACCTCACAATCAACGGCGCCACCATCGCTCACAAGGGAGATTCCGCCACGGTTACGGTCACGCAAGTCGAAAAGACCGGCGCAGGCGGCGCTCCCGGCGAAATCGATTTTCAAGCCGACAAGCTCCACACATCGTTGGGTCTGCTAAACCTGCACGGCGCCGCCACCCTCGAAGGCCAGGCCAACCTCCCCAACGCCACGGCCCTGATTCCCGTCGTCGGCACCTTCACCATTTTCCGCCACGGCAAAGACGCCGACATCAAGACCGGTACGCCCTTCACCGCCTATCTTGAACCTCCAACGCTCGACGCGGCCTCAGATCCACGTACTGAAGCAGCGCCGCGCTGACAAGACCCTAAGCGGACCTTTCTTGCCTCTTTGTTCCGAAGAATCGAAATAAGACGAGTCACGAGTCACCGGTCACTAGCCTTCGACTTTTCCCTGCCTCACGCTCTACACTTATTCCTGGCCATGAGCCTTTTCCCTCCACTTCCCTCCCCGGTCGAGCCGGAAACTCCTTCCGCGCTGCAACCGCTCGCCGAACGCATGCGCCCGCGCACGCTGGACGAATTCATCGGCCAGGAAAAACTCCTCGCGCCCGGCAAGCCGCTGCGGGTGCAAATCGAATCGGACAATATCGGCTCCATGCTTTTCTGGGGCCCGCCCGGCTGCGGCAAGACCACCCTCGCGCGACTGATCGCCCGGCTCACCAAATCCGACTTCGTTTCTTTCAGCGCCGTGCTCTCCGGCATAAAAGAAATCAAGGAAGTCATGGCCGCTTCCGAATTGAAATCCAAATCGGGCAATCGCACGATCGTCTTTGTGGACGAAGTTCATCGCTTCAACAAAGCCCAGCAGGACGCTTTCCTTCCCTACGTCGAAGCCGGTCACATTATTTTTATCGGAGCCACCACGGAAAATCCCTCGTTCGAGGTCATATCGCCGCTGCTCTCGCGCACCAAGGTTTACGTTCTCGAATCGCTCACCACTCCGCAAATCGCTGAATTACTCCATCGCGCTCTGGCCGACGAGGAACACGGTCTCGGCGAACAGAAAATCGCGGCCAACGAGCAGGTCCTCTTCCGCATCGCGTCCTTCGCCAATGGCGATGCCCGCTCCGCGTACAACACGCTCGAACTGTGCGTGCGGAGCTCCAAGGCCGGTCCCGACGGAGCTCTGCAAATCACACCGGAATTATTGGAAGACGTTCTGCAGCGCAAACTCCTGCGCTACGACAAATCCGGCGAAGAGCATTTCAATTTAATTTCGGCGCTGCACAAATCCGTGCGCAATTCCGATCCCGATGCTGCCTTATACTGGCTCGCCCGCATGCTCGAATCCGGTGAAGACCCGCTGTATCTCGCACGCCGCATGGTCCGCATGGCCAGCGAAGACATCGGCCTCGCCGAACCCGGAGCTCTCGCCATCACGCTAGCCGCAAAAGACGCCTTCGACTTTCTAGGCGCTCCCGAAGGCCATCTCGCACTGGCGCAAGCCGCGGTCTATCTGTCGCTCGCGCCAAAATCCAACGCCCTCTACACCGCTTACGGCGAAGTCCAGGAAGATGTCCAGAAAACCGAGGCCGATCCCGTCCCCCTCCACCTCCGCAACGCACCCACCGGCCTCATGAAAAATCTCGGCTACGGCAAAGACTACCAATACGCCCACAACTACGAAGACAAAGTCACCGCCATGCAATGTCTCCCAGACAATTTAGCCGGCCGTATCTGGTACAAACCCACCGACCAGGGCTTCGAGCAACGCCTCCGCCAGCGCCTAGACGAAATTCGCAAACTAAAATCCCGCGGAGCCTCCCATGCCTGAATCGCGTCACGCCCTTACTCTTAAGTTGTCATCCCGAGCAAAGCGAGGGATCTGCTTTTTCTTCGCGCTTAGCGCAGTGGCATGCCTGAGAACTGAGGCGCAGGCCCCGAGACCCAAGATACTCGGGATTTCTTCTGTGCACCTCAGCGTCACCGACTATCGTAAAAGCGTCGATTTCTATTCCGGAATATTCGGGCGCGACGACCAAATCTTTAGCTCCCGTGTATTCGGAGGAAAAGACGGTAGCCATGCTTGCCCCCCGCCTGAGACGACAATCGCTTGCGGTACAGGTTTCCTACTTCGACTTGGTCAACAGCTGAATATCAGAGCTTCAGGCACGCCAAACCCATACAAACTGGTCAACGAATTCGGATTTGAGACCGACGACCTTCCGGCGATGCTGGAATACCTCAAGTCACAGGGAGTTGAATTCCAGGCTGCGGGCAAGTTCGGCGTGATAAGCATCACGGTAGAAGACCCAGAGGGCCATCGCATTGAATTCATCGACCGTAAGGGAATGTTTAAGCAGGCCCAATCTCTAATATCGGCTGACTCGCCGCAGCGCATCATTCACGTGGGCTTCATCGTGTGGAACCAGAAAAAGATGGAACATTTTTATAAAGACATTCTGGGATTTCGCGTGTATTGGCATGGCGGGATGAAGGACAACGAAACCGACTGGTTGGACCTGCAAGTTCCCGACGGCACCGACTGGATTGAGTTCATGCTAAACGTGCCCGCCGACGCTGACAAGAAGCTGCTCGGCATCATGAATCACATCGCGCTGGGCGTTCCAGACATCCATGCAGCCCAGAAACAGCTTCTAACCAACGGCATGAAGCTCACCGAAGAACCGCAGATTGGCCGCGACGGCAAATGGCAGCTCAATCTTTACGATCCCGACGACACCCGCGTCGAGTTGATGGAATTTACTCCCGTCGAAAAGCCCTGCTGCTCCGAATACACTGGTCCTCACCCCAGACCATGATCCTTAGCAGAATCCGAGACGCGATGCAGAGAAAGTGGCGAGTGGCGAGCTTGAAGGAAGAGAGATTCCTCGTCGCGTCGCTCCTCGGAATGACGGCCAGGGCGAGGTTTTCGCCCCTGGTTCATGGTATTGGGCAATCGCACGGCTCGCCTGCGTGTCATCCCGAGGGCGGTGTTCGCCCGAGGGATCTGCTTTTCGCTGCGATCGAAGGGCAAAGCAGATTCCTTCCGACAAGGTCGGAACCTTCGGACGCTCTGCTCGGAATGACAATTAAGCGGGCGTTTCAGGTCGCGGAGACGGTCACGAGTCCATCGCGGTTCGTAGGTGCTCGCCACTCGCCAGTCGCCATTCGCCACTTCATCCCTCTGTGCGCTCTGTGGCTCTGTGGCATATCCCTCTTTCTTTTTCCCGCGCCCGTTCCCGCGCAGTCGCTGGATAAACCCACCACCACCATCGACGAAGACATCACTTCGTTCGCCTTTGCTCCAGACGGACGCATCGTCTATTCCGTCCGCCGCATGTACCGAAACAAAAAATACGACATGCAGCGCGACGATATCTGGATTGCCGACTCCAGCGGCGGCCGCCGCAAGCGTATCTTTACAGGCGAACATTTCACGGTCGCCGGACCGCCCGTTCCCGTCGAGCGCGACGACTCCGACGACGAGCCGGATCAAAAAGGCAAGAAGCACAAGAAAGACCGAATCGATAAGGACAAACCGCTCGCTCCTCCATTCACCTACCTGGTTTCCGGTTTCAATTTCTCTCCCGACGGGCGCCTGGTGCTCGTGCAACTGCTCACCAGCACCATTCACACCGATTCAGACCATCAGCAGGATGAGCGTATGACCCTGGTACTCGACGAATCCGGCCGCGAAATCAAACTCAGCGGCGACAACGCCGTGATTCACGATGCCGCCGATCCCATGTGGCTGAGCGACAACCAAACCATCGTCTACCTCACTGAAATTCTGAAGCCCAATGTGCTCTTTTCCTACAGATACGCCCACGTGAGAACCGGGCCAGCCGGTCCCGCATTTGAAGGCCGCACGTTCATCGCGTCCGTTCCCATTCGGCACACGAATACCGCCATCGCCATCGAACGCGACAAAAATCTTTCCGGTCCGCCGCGTTTGCAGCGGCTGGAACTTCTTGCCCAGGACGACAAAGAGCTAGCTACGCTCGACGGCTACGAGTCCGGATTGTCCGTTTCGCCCAGCGGCAAGCGCGTGGCTTATTTCATTGATAAGGAAGTTCTGGAAGTCCGCGATCTGCAAAATCCCAATCGCCTGGCGCGCGTGCGCGTTGGCCTTGGAGCCATTCAGTGGGCCCAGGACGAAGCTTTTCTGCTGGTCAAACGCTCGCCGGAACGCAAGTCTGGCGATCTGGTTTGGATTCCCTTGCCGCCTCTCGCAAATGTCGGCAATTTGCATTCCGATCAGATTCCCGTGACCCAGCCAGAACCCATCTCAATTCTGCACGGGCTAACCTTCCGCGACTTCGCCATTTCGCCGAACGGCGGCACCCTCGCGGTGGTTCCCCCCGGAAGACGCAACCTGCTGTTGTTCCCGCTTCCGCCGCGCTAATCTTTTTTATTTGGCAAGCTTGTGAGGAGTCTACGACGTGCTTTGTTGGGGGTCTTGCGGGACTGTTACGAATTCCCCTGCCTACGCTGACGGCGCGAAACTAGCGGCTGCGTCCGGCACAGTCGCAAACGTAGGAACAATTTTATTTACTTTGGTCTGATCCAAAATCCGTGCGATGACCGGGGGCGCGCAAGCCAGCCGCAAATCTCCACCAACACTCTTCAGTTTTCTAAAGCAGCGCACCACCGCGCCAATCGCCGCGCTATCCATGGTCGAGACGGCGGATAAGTCCAGAATCAGCCGCGTCTGTTTTTCCTCAATCAGCGAATTCACTTCGCTCTCGAGCAAAGTACACTCCGCGCCGCAATGCACGCTGCCCGCAATCGCGATTGCGGTCATGCCGTCCCCGATTTCTTTCCTAGTAAGCTGCATGTTCTCGCTAGTGTACTCTCGCCGCGTTCCAGACCAAACTCTTTCACCGGCTGCGCCACGCAAACAACTGTCTGGCGAATTCGCCTCGCAAAAATCCTAAGCCTGAGCGCTCGCAGAAAATCCCGTGGCCGCTTCGCCTACGCTCTTGTAATTCGGAATGAGTTTATCCAGCTTGGTGAGTTTAAGGCTGTAGTCCACCATCGGCTGCGCGCATGCCATGCGCAGTCCGCCGCCGGCCTTTTTCAGCTTCGTCAGGCAGCGTACCAGTGCGCCGATTGCCGCGCTGTCCATGTGCGTGACGCCTGCCATATCGAAAATCACCCGGTACTCGCTCGAACCGATCAACTCATCCACCTGCTTCTCCAGCCGCGCACATTCCGGACCGCAGTGAATACTGCCTTTGATGACCAGCGCAGTCACACCCGGCTCGATCTGCTGTTTTGTGAATTGCAGGATCATGACGCAGCCCCATCCTCCCCTTCAAACGGAAACTGCCGTATCAAACGCACGCAATCGCCCAGCGCGGCAAAAATCGAACTGCCCCACCCGCACGGCACGAAAGCGGCCGTCTTTTGGTTCAAGGACTTGTCCGCTTCCGCGTAGAAACGCATGCGCTGCCCGGTCGGCGGCACCGCAAACTCTTTTACGGTAATCGCAAAGGTGACGTCCGTGGAGCCTTGCCGCTTAACCATGGAAAAATAGTGATACTGGGTAAGCTGCTCGGAAGAATCACCTTGAAGGTACACCCACTCACTCATCCGCTCGCCCCTTTTGGCCCATTTGGAATGTTGCCGGATACTAGGCCACCTCGCGCTTCAAGTCAACCCGCAGAAGTATCGGCATCCTGCATGGGTCTAGCGCAGCGGCAATGTCCGACAGCTAGTAACGCTTCATAACGATGCAAGTTGCGGTTAGCGGCTGGCGACGACAGCACCGGGGTGCAGGAATTTGCCGAATCCCGAATACAAACGCTGCCTCACGTACTCCACTCCGGGAATGCAATCCGGGCATGGCGTGCGCAGGAAGTAGTATTCGTTCACCGGGCGGTCGTCCTGAAGAGCCGGAGTGTCCGGCGAAAGCGCGATTAGATTGTCCAAGTTATAGCGGTTCGGGTTGACGATCCCAAACTGCTGCTGTGGATCCTTGAACGGACCCCATTCCACCAAATCGGCGAGCGCCTTGGCCGGCATCCGCGCAACCAGTTCCGAAGGTGTGCGCACCGGGATTGGGCTCATGCTGCAGAGATAGTGCAGCCCCGGAACGCCTACATAAGCGTATACGCGGACATACGAGAATGAGTCTTTGAGCGAACGTGCGACGGCCGCTTCCGTGGCGCGGTCGCCCTCCGGCAGCCATTGATGGAAAATTCCACCCGACCGCAGATGCTCCTTGACCAGCGCATAGAATTCCTTCGAATACAGCAGGCTGGAGCCTGCCGCGGGCACGGGAGGAGGAGGATCTACAATGATGGAATCAAAAGTCTGCGACGTACGTTCCAGAAAACGTCGCCCGTCGTCCGAAATGATGCGTGCTCCCGGAAGCGCCGTGACCTGTGCAGCATCGGAATGATAGTAAGGAAAAAGCTTGGGAACGCTGGGAATAAGATCCACGACGGTGGCAGGAATTCCCCACGTCAAGGCCGACCGGAAAGTGGTGCCCATACCGAAGCAGATCACCAAAGTATTCTGGGGCGGTTGTTCGTGCGAAGCGAGTGTTAGATGCGCCATCATTTTCGTGATGGGGCTTAGTCCGGTCATGGCGATGCCGTTAACCAGGAGCTGTTTTTCGCGAAGCGTGCCAGCTTCTGTGGCGATGACCGTGGCAGCGCTGTCACGCAGGACGACGCGGCGCGGAAAGACCGACTCAAAGTCCTTGGTCAGCAGAAAAACAAGCAAGGCTGCCGCCACGACGGAGTAGGCAAAGATACGATCCGCCTTGCTAAGTTGGGCGACACCGACCGGAAATACGGCCATGGCCATGAATGGCAAGATGAATATCAACATCGCGGTGTGTTCGCCGACCAGCGGCAGGACAAGGAACCCGGCCAGCAGCGGTCCCAGAATGCAACCAAGCACGTTAACCGCATAGGCGCGGCCTGCGCGGCCTGGATCGCCCTGCGACCAGCGATCAACAAGCATAGGAGTGAGGAATCCCATAGCGGCGGAGAAAGGCATAACGCCAATGAACACGCGAAACAGAGGCGACATCAAGTAACGCGTATCGGTAGTCACCAGTGGCAGGATTCCCAGCAACGAAAGCAGAACCCAAATCAACGCGCCTTCGACGGAATGATTGCGGCTCCACATGCGATAGATCCGCGAACCCACGAAGGTGGCGAAAAGATACGACGCCAATATCAATGCGAAGGAGTAAACCATTGGGCCGATGCTCGGCGTGAAGAGGCGAATCCATACCACTTCCATTCCCATGGTCGCCAGACCGGTAAGAAACAGCAACGAAAGAATGCCCTTTTGCGATCCGGTAATCACTGCAGCTGGTTGCGCGGTAGCCGTGGCCTCCGCCGCGTTGGCTCGTTCCGTGCCCCAGGACAGTAGAAACGCGGACAGCGCGACCGCGAAATTCAAGGTAGTTCCGACGCGAAGTGTGCCGCGAAAGCCGAAGATTTCGATGAACAGCAGTGGAATCGTGGCGCCGGCGATCGCGCCGAGAAGATTGGCTACGTAGAGAAAACTGAAAGAGCGGTTGGTTTCGCTTTTTGCGTCGCGGCGAATGGCAAACATGGCCAGCGGAATGGTTGCTCCCATGCACGCGCACCAGGGAATCATAGTCAACGCCAGCCAGGTACCGGCTACCAGGTAGTAGCTCGCGGACGAAATGCCATTTTGGCCAGAGAGTTGTTCGAGCAAGCGATGGCCCCACAGCATCTGCAGCGGGACGAGGATAGCGGAAACGCCAATCAGCAATTCGCAGAGGGCATACAGGCGGAGCGGAGGGAAATTCGTGCGACCTTCGTAGCGACGGATCAACGTGCCGGCAGCCCATGATCCAAGGCCGAGACCGGCCATAAACATGGACAGTACAATCGAAACCAGCGGAGTGGTGACGCCGAATTGGGCCATGGCCAGCCGCAACCAGACCAGCTCGTACAGGATTCCGCAGAATCCCGAAATCAGAAAAAAGAAGAAATACCAGATCACGCGCACCGCCTTCGTTCATTCGAAATGAGTTGCCTGCTCACTGATTGTGCCGGAGCATTCCATGTGCCGTTCTGCATAAAGTATCCTTGAAAGTGGCGCGACGAATGGCTGGTACGAACAGCAGGCGTGCCCTCTTTGTCACTCTGTTAACGCTTTCGACGATATGGAGAGTCGTGGCAGAGTCTTATCCCGGGCAAGCTACGGCGCCTACAAATTCAACCGAAGGCTGTTATCGCGCGCTGGGTGAAGCAAACCGTTTGAAGAAGCTGTCGGAATTCCAGGTTGGGCGCTGATCCGCATTTGCGATTCGAAGCGCCAGTTTTTCGAGGATAGCGTTGAACTGGGCGGCCGCGGCGGCGTCAACCGGTTGAGTGGCGTCGTCTTTCACGCCGTGATAGCGGTCTTTGTACCAGTCGTTGAAAAGTTTTCCCTGTGGCGTGCCTGGCAGCCAGCCAAATTTAAACGCGAGTGACGGCACGCCCTGCTTGATGAAACTGTATTGATCGCTTCGGATGAAGCGTACGTGATCCGGCTGTTTGTCCACCTGCACCGTCACACCAGCGTCCTTGGCGACCGCGGTGACATCGTCGCCCAGCGAAGACTCGCCGAGTCCCTGCACTTCCAGATATTTCAGCGGGAACAATGGCAGATACATGTCCATGTTCAGATCCGCGACGATTTTGCCTTTCACTGAGGGGCGCGACGCGAAATATTCCGAGCCCAGCAAGCCTTTTTCTTCTCCCGTGACTGCCAGAAATAAAATGGAGCGCTTCGGCTTCACGCCCGAATCGTGCATTGTGCGCGCGATTTCGATTACGGAAGCGATTCCGGAGGCGTCGTCCATTGCGCCGTTGTAGATTTTGTCGCCATTCACCGGCTCGCCGATTCCCAGATGATCGAGATGCGCGCTGATCGCGACGTATTCGTCTTTCAGCTTGGGATCGCTGCCGGGCAGCACTCCCGCAAGATTTTCCGAGTGTGCGATGGAGCGCTTCTCCGCGGTTTTCGCGCGAATCGTGATATTCAGCGGAAAGTGCGGCAGCGGCTTGTCGGTGCCGAGTACTGCAGTAATTTCCTGAAAGGCATGTCCGCTTCCGGCGAACAATTTATCCGCGTGGACCGGATTCATGGTCATTGCGAACTTCGGCCACGTCGCGACTGCGGCGTCCTGCAATTCCATGCGCTCAGACAATCGCGCGCCGGCTATGCGTGACCACGGAACTTCCTGCGTTTGCGGATTCAAAATCATCACGGTCCCGATCGCTCCCGCCTGCGCAATATTTTTTCGCCGTTCTTGGCCGGACTGATTGTGCGCTTTCACGGAAGCTGGAATCGAGGATGGTCCACCAGTAACGTAGACGGCGATTTTTCCTTTCAGGTCCATTCCGGCAAAGTCGTCGTAATTTGCTTCCGGAATTCTCAGTCCGTAGCCGATAAAAACCGCTGGCGCTTCGACCGGCGCTGCGTTTGGTGTGGTCTGCAGAAATCCGTCTTCGCCGAACTGTACCGGCTCCGCTTTCTCATTTCGAATGAAGTCGAGAGAAGACTGGGTCTCATCAAGCTGCAGCACATTAAGTTCGACGGGTTGGGCATAGCCGTGAAGTCCTGCAGGCTGCAAGCCGGCCTTCTGAAACTGATCGGTGACGTAGGCTGCAGCTTTGGCGAAACCTTCGGTGCCGGTGCCGCGGCCTTCGAGTTTATCGTCGGCCAGATATTCGATGTGCGCCCACCAGGCCTTGCCGCGGGCGGCCCAGTCGATTTCGGCGACACACGCAACAGCGCTTAGAAGAAGGACGAGTGCAGCGAGCGAACGTGCGATAGGTCTCAAAAGGGTCTCCAGGGGAAGAAGTTTTTCCCAGCAAGAATCAAGGATAGGGAACGGAAAACAATTCCTCAAGGCTGAAGCCCTATCGGTTCGGAAGCGAAATATTTGCATTGAAGTTCCGACGCTGAAGGCCAGAAGAGAAAGCGGCGAGTGGTTCCAAGGTGAGTGCAAACATTCGCCTGCCGACGTGAGTTAACATATTCTGGTAATTAACATAACCTTGCTTGGGGCGCTTGGGTCGGATGGTCGTCACGGTTTTCGCTGGCGTCGAAAAAGTCGCGAACAAAAGAATCGGCCTGAAGGCCGACCACTACAACGAAAGCACAGAAGAGAACCGCAAAAGCAAAGAGCCGGACTAAAAAGCCCGGCTCTACCCAAGCAACGCCAAAACGAAGATCAACACAAGGGCAACGCGGAAAGGAACACAAACGACGGTCGGAACGCAGACCAAAACGAAGGCCAAAACGTGAGTTAGGACTTTTCCGGCGGCGAGCTCCTTGTGAGGGTTTTTAGCTGGGCCACTTCGCGGATGGTTAGTGGGCGGACTTTTCCTGGGGGGATATCGAGCTTTAGAGGGCCGAGTTGTACACGCTTGATTTTTTCTACCAGGAAGCCGGTGTGCTGAAACATACGGCGAATTTGACGGTTGCGGCCTTCGATGAGAATCACTTCGTACCAGGGATTGGGCGCGTCTTCGAGCAAACGGATTTTCGCCGGCGAAGTTTTCACGCGCTCGCCATCTTCGAGCGTAATCATAATCCCGCGGCGCAGACGTTCGATGGCCTTTTCGTCAGGCCGGCCGCTGATTTTGACGTGATAGGTTTTCGGCATGTGCGAGCCAGCTTTGGTGAGTTTTTGCGCGAGTTCGCCATCGTTGGTCATCAGCAGGAGACCTTCGCTGGCGTAGTCGAGGCGGCCGACCGGATAAAGGCGTTCCTTACGATAGGACACGAATTCCATCACGGTTGGGCGGCCTTCCGGATCGCTGACCGTGGTGACGTACCCTTTCGGCTTGTTCAGCATGAAGTACAGAAGGTGTTCGGCGGGTTTCAGTGGCTTGCCGTCCACACGGATATCGTCGACTTGCGGATCGGCTTTGGTTCCCTGCTCGGTGATGATTTTTCCGTTGAGGGTGACGCGACCGGCGGCGATGATTTGCTCGGCTTTGCGGCGCGAGGAAATTCCAGCCGCCGCCATGATTTTTTGCAAACGTTCCGCAGCCATGCAGGAAAATCTCCAGCGCAGATCTACTTGATGGATGATGCGAATTTCGCGATGCGCTTTTCCTTGCCGCTCTTAAATTCGCTTCGAAACGAATCCGCTTCCTTTTGCGAAAGCAGCCGGTAACGGCCGCGCGGAATACCTTCCACGGTCAGCGGGCCGAGCGCGACACGCTTCACCTTTTCGACTGGATGCCGTTCCTTGAACAAAACTTTGCGCATTTCTTCTTTTTTCGAGCTGCGCATGCGCACTTCGTACCAATAATTCGCGGTGTGGCCGCGGGTGGCGTCCGGCTGCCGAAGAGTCTGCATCTTCGCGCCAATCTCTTTGCCCAGGCGTTCGAGATCGAGCCGCGTCAACATGCCTTTCACTTTTACGTGATAGACCTGCTCGATATTCTCCCAGTATCTGAGCATGTCGGCAGCAAAGTCGCCGTCATTCGTGAGCAGGATCAATCCGGATGCGGAATATTCGAGATTGCCAACCGGATAAACGCGTTCCGGCATTCCGCGCAACAGGTTGCGCAGGGTTTTGCGGCCTTCGGGATCGGCCAGCGTGGAAACGATTTCCGGCGGCTTGTTGAGGAGGAGATAGACTTTGCGTTCGGCGGCGGCGATTTTCTTGCCGGAGACTTCGATCTTGTCGGCGTCGGTGTCGGCTTTGCTGCCGAGTTCGCGCACGGTTTTTCCGTTGACGCGGACTTGTCCGGAAAGGATGAGCTGTTCGGCGTGGCGGCGAGAGGCGATGCCGGCGCGGGCGATGATTTTTTGTAAGCGTTCGTGCATGGGCAACAAGTTTACAGGCGACAGTTGAAAGTTGAAAGCGAACCCGGCAGGTGTTCGAGAGTTGAAGTGAATCACGGCGAAAGCGTTGTGTGTTCTTCTTAACGCAGAGGACACACGGCGCGGAGCAGAAAACTTCGAAAGGAGTCCACGAACTACTGCTGCCGGTCCTGCACGTTCCGCAGCAAGGCGGCGTCAAGCCGCCGCACTCCAAAAACTACTCGGCGGCGCTGGCGGACTCGGCTTTGGGTGGCTCTTCGTCCAGTTCGCCGCTGGGCATGCCTTCGGCGGTGGATTCAACTTCGCGCTCGCGGAGGAATTCGTCGTCGGATGGTTCGGGCGGTTCGCAGGACGACGTTAAAGACCCGGGTGAAACACCGGCACCCAGGCCACCCGCAGTGGGAGCTGCAAATTCGGTGGGGACGAGTTGATCGTTTTCGGGCAAGTCTTCGGTCAGCGGATTGGAAGTGGGATGTTGAGTCGCCGTCAGATTTTCCAGCGTGTCGGCGGTGGGCGCGGCGAGCATTGCCTCTTCGGTGGTTGGAGCTACGCCCATATCGCTGCCAAGGGCTTCGCGGGCCAGCGCTTCGAACTCTTTCAGGCTGGGCAATTCCTGCAGATCACTAAGACCGAAACGCATCAGGAATTCTTTTGAGGATTTGTAAAGAATCGGGCGGCCCATCACTTCTTTGCGGCCCGCCGTAGTGATCAGGCGCTTATCGAGAAGCGTCGCGAGCACGCCGGAACTGTTGACGCCGCGAATTTCGGAAATTTCCGGGCCAGTGACGGGTTGCTTGTAGGCGATGACTGCGAGTGTTTCGAGCGCAGGCATCGAAAGACGCAACGGTGGGCGCAGACTCTTGATGAAGCGGCGCACCACGTCGTGATGCTGCGGCTTGGTGTACATCTTGTAGCCGCCGGCGACCGCGCGGATTTCGACTCCGCGTTCTTCTGTGGCGTAGCTCGCGACGAGTTCGTCGAGCGCGGCTTGTACGACCATTTTTTCTTCGCCCAGCGCGGTAGCGAGTTGCTCGATGGTGGCTGGCTCATCCGCGGCGTAGATGATGGCTTCCAGGGCTGATTTGCGTTCTGTTGTAATCATAAGTCGACGATTGAAGTTTAGCGCGAGAGTGGAGGTAAAGGAAGTTAAGGAGATATATGAGGTAAAGGAAAAAACCTTCAGCCTCTACTTCCTCAGCTCCTGTACTTCATCTACTTCCTTCTTGCTCCTACTTATACTCCTCGTCGATCAGGCGCATTTCGCCTTTTTCGTCGAAGACGGTATCGAAGGATTTACTTTTACGTAGCAGGATTTCGCCGAACTGTTTTTCCTGGACGATGGCGACGGCTTGCAGCTTGACCATTTCGAGTACGGCCAGGAAAGCCACGATCATGGCGTGGCGTGACGGGCAGGCTTCGAAGAATTTCACTAGATTGACGCTGGAATCGTCGCTGGCGAGGATTTGCCCGCGCAACTGCGCGATCATTTGCGCGACGGTGAATTGTTCGTGCCGCAGCTCGATCCGCGCGACTTCCTTGCGGCGTTCGAGGACTTGCTGAAAAACTCTTACCAGATCTACCAGCGAGACGACCAGTTCGCCTTCGGTGCCTTCGTCGTTGTAGAGCGACTTGTCCGGCTTGGACCACACGTTTTCTTCGATTTGCTGTTTCTGGTACAGAAGCTGCGCGGCGTTTTTGAATTTTTCGTGCTCCAGCAGGCGCTGGACGAGTTCTTCGCGCGGGTCGGTGGAGGCATCTTCGGCAGAGGCCAGCGGATCGGGCGGCAAAAGCATTTTCGATTTGATGTAAATGAGCGATGCCGCCATGTAGATGAATTCGGAAGAGACGTCGACGTTCAGTTCTTCGAGTTTGTGCAGGTAGTCGAGATATTGCGAAGTGATTTTAGAAATTTGGATGTCGTGGATAGACATCTCCTGCTTCTTGATGAGATCGAGAAGCAGGTCCAGGGGACCCTCGTACATCGGGATGTTAATTTTGTAGGGCGAGGCCATTTTTAGTTTTCAGTAATCAGTTTTCAGTATTCAGTACAAGCCCTTGTAGCGGCCGCTTTCTGAAGCGGCAGCTTTTCTTGCGACTTCAAAAGGCGGCCGGCCTCGGAAGGCCGCCCCTACAAATCGCCGGGCTAAAGCCCGGCCTCTACAAAATCAAACCCGACTCACCGCTGGTATTGAAAACCGATTACTGACTACTGATAACTTCTTTGCGTTTTTTCTGCCACCCGAAGACGGCTTCGCGAACGCGCTCCATCGTGACTTTTGCTACTTCGCGTGCGCGCTCTGAACCGGCGTCGATCACTTCAAGAACGCGCGCGGGATTTTTTTCGTATTGCACGCGGCGTTCGCGAATTGGAGCGATCCAGTCGATCAGGTGATCGGCCATTTTTGCTTTGCACTCGATGCAGCCAATGCCGGCGGAGCGGCAGCCCTCGGCCGCCCACGCCAGCGTTTCCGGGGACGAGAAGAGTTTATGCCAATCGTAGACCGGACACACGTCTGGATTTCCGGGGTCAGTGCGGCGCTTGCGGGCGGGGTCGGTGACCATGACCTTGGTTTTCTTGCGGATGTCGTCGTCGGATTCGCTCAACGTGATGGCGTTGCCGTAGGACTTCGACATTTTGCGTCCGTCTAGGCCGGGGATGCGTGGGGTTTTGGTGAGCATCACTTGAGGCTCAACCAATGGAGACGGCATTTCGACAAAGGCAATTAGGCTCGGAAACTCCTGAAGAAAATTGTCGATTCCACCTTCTTGAATAACGCTCCGAAAAGCGCGCATACCGTACGGGTGAACGTATTCCTCAAACGCTGCAGGGCCGCTTTCGTATGCTTCCCATGCCTCGTACAATTCCGCTTTCAGGGCACCGCCAAATCGCCCTCCTTCCTTCTTATCAAGATCGAGAAGCTGACCAACTATCCCCGGCTTCACTGTAAACAGGTATCCATTAAAGCGGCGGACGATTTCGCGGCTTAGTTCTACGTGGGAGACCTGGTCTTCGCCTACGGGGACGAAGAGCGGAGTGCCGGGTTCGCTATACATGACGATGTCGGCGGTTTGCAAGCAGGGGTAGCCGAGGAAGCCGTAGGTGCGCAGATCCTTTTCTTTGACGTTTTCGATTTGTTCTTTGTAGGTGGGGACGCGTTCGAGCCAGCCAAGCGGCGTGACCATGCCGAGAAGGAGATGCAGTTCGGCGTGTTCGGGGACGAGCGATTGCTGGAAGATAACTGATTTTTGCGGGTCGAGTCCGGCGGCGAGGTAGTCGGTGACGATTTCGATGGTGTTTTGCGCGACGGCGCTGGTGTCGGCGTAATCGCTGGTGAGGGCGTGCCAGTCGGCGATGAAATAAAAACACTCATAGGACGGATCGTTTTGCAGGCGGACCCAGTTTTCCAGCGCGCCGAAATAATGACCGATGTGGAGCTTGCCGGTGGGGCGCATGCCGCTCAAGACTCGGTTTTTCTTGGTGGTCAAAGTTTCCCTGTACGAATAGTTTTAAGTTGTAGGTAATAAGTTATAAGTTTTCCGTCGATTGCGCCAGTTGTGCGGGACGAAAACGAAGAAGGGATTTGCCACAGAGTCACAGAGCGCACCGAGTTCGCAAGGAATCAGACGGAAAATCGCAGGATGGGAAGTTGCTCGATTGCCGCAACCCGCGCAGACGGGATTGTCTGCGCTACTCTATCCGTTGTTCTGTGGTCTGTGACTCTGTGGCAATCCCCTCTTGCAGTTACTTCAGCAGGTCGCGGGCGATGATCATGCGCTGCACTTCGCTGGTGCCTTCATAGATGGTGATGACGCGGGCGTCCCGGTACATGCGCTCGACGTCGGTTTCGCGCGAGTAGCCGACGCTGCCGTGAATTTGCACGGCTCTCGCGGCTACGCGATTGGCCATTTCGCTGGCATAGAGCTTTGCTTTCGATGCGGCTGCGGCCATCTGTTTGCCCGAATCTTTCAGCCACGCAGCGTAATAGACCAGCCCGCGCGCGGCTTCGAGTTCGGTCTGCATGTCGGCGATCATCCATTGGATGGCCTGAAAATCTGAAATCGTTTTGCCGAAGGCGCGGCGCTGCTTGGCGTACTTGATGGACTCATCGAGAGATCCTTGTGCCAGGCCGACCGCCTGCGCTGCGATGCCGATGCGTCCGCCATCGAGGGCGGTGAGAGCAATCTTCAGTCCCTGGCCTTCTTCACCGAGACGGTTTTCGGCGGGGACTTCACAATCATTGAGCAAAATCTCGACCGAGGGCGAAGAGCGCTGGCCCATTTTGTCTTCGTGGCGGCCGATTTTGAAACCCTTGAAGGTTGGTTCGACGAGGAAGGCGGTAATTCCCTTTGCGCCTCCGCTGGGATCGGTCTTCGCGAAAATAATGAAGACGCCGGCGACGCTTCCGTTTGTTACCCAGCTTTTTGCGCCGTTGAGGCGGTAGGAAAAAGCAGATTCCTCGCTGTGCTCGGGATGACAATTGTGGCGGGTGGCGGTGGCTTGAATTCCGGCGGCGTCTGAGCCTGCTGATGCTTCGGTCAGGCAGAACGAGCCGAGAATTTCGCCATTGGCGAGGCGTTTGAGATATTTCTGCTTTTGCGCTTCGCTGCCAAATTGCAGCAGCGGAATCTGCACGGCGGAGTTCGTTACGCCGAGCGCCGTGGACATGGCGGTGTAAACGCGCGCCACTTCTTCAATCATCAGTACGTAAGAAACCGTATCGAGGCCCGGACCGCCCCACTCTTCTGGCATCAGCATGCCGCAGCAGCCCATGTCCGCGATTTTCTTTAGCAAGTCGAGCGGAAATTTTTCATCGCGCTCGAGGTCTTTCACGAAGGGACGAACTTCCGTCTCCATGAATTGCCGAACGGTGTCGCGAATCAATTTTTGGTGATCAGTGAGCGAGAAGTCCATCGAGTTGAGTGTACACGCGACGCGAGTGGCGTTCCAACTTCTGTCGCCGAAGAGCGCCTGGCCGACGTTAGCTGAAGAGAAGAGAGATTCCTCGACTGCGCTTTTTCCCCTGCATAGAGTCTCTACAGCTTAAACAGCTCGCGAAGGCGCTTGGTTTGCGTGCGGCTCACTGGCACTTCGGTTTTGTTTTTGTCATTCATTTTCAGCACGAAGGTGGATTTGAACCACGGCACCACTTCTCTGATGTGATGGATATTGACGAGAAACGAGCGGTGCGCGCGGAAAAACGACTCCGAGGCCAGCGCGTCTTCCAGTTCGTCCAGTGTGCGGTGATTGGTGGTGGCTTCGAGCTCGCGCGCGATGATCGAGATCATGCCGTCACCGATGGTGGCGAAAATGATGTCTTCGGCGTCCAACAGCACCAGTTTTTGGTTCAAGTTGACGAGAATTTTCGATGGCGCGTGCGCTGCTGCCTTGGCTGACGAATCTTTCATCACGGCCAGGCGGCTGACCAGTTGTTCCAGCCGCTCGGCGGGCGAAACTTCCGATTCGATTTCACGGCGTGCACGTTGGATGGCTTTGGCGATCCGCGCTTTGTCGAACGGCTTCAGCACGTAGTCCACGGCATTTACATCGAACGCCTGCACTGCATAGTGATCGAACGCTGTCGCGAACACCACGTGCGGGACTTCGATTTTGCGATCGACCAATTTTTGCAATACGCCGAAGCCATCGAGTCCGGGCATCTGCACATCCAGAAAAACCAAGTCCGGAGCGTGTTCGCGGATCAGATTGACCGCTTCGATGCCGTTTTTTCCCTGTGCAATGAGGTGAATGTCCGGAAAGGCCTTCAGGAGAAAGGCCAGCTCCTCGCGAGCCGGTTTTTCATCGTCAACGATGAGCGTATTGATGGGCATGGAGAATTCGCGTGTTCCAGTATAGGCACGGGCGCAACGGTGCTGCAATAATCTGGCGCAATCCTCTATCATCGAACTTGCAATTCATCCTTAGCGGGAGCGCACATGGCAAAAGCGATCGTCAAGCAGCCGAACAAAATGGCCAAAATCCTGAAAAGCGAAATTATTTACGAAGGCAAGGCTTTCGGCGTGCGGCGCGACGAATTGATCGAGCCAACCGGAGTTCGCACGATTCGCGAAGTCGTCACTCATCCTGGCTCCGTAGTGGTATTGCCGGTGCTGCCTGACGGACGGATCGTGATGGTTCGCCAATACCGCCATGCCACCAGACTGTATCTGTGGGAACTGGTCGCCGGACGGATGGAGGCGGGCGAAAATCCCAAGCAAGGCGCGCAGCGCGAACTGATTGAGGAAACCGGCTATCGGGCCAAGAAGTTCACTGTGTTTCTGGATGTCTTTCCTACCCCGGGCTTCCTGGAAGAGCGAATGTATATTTTGTTGGCCGAAGGCGTCAGTCCGGGTAAAGCCGCGCCGGAAGAAGATGAAAAGATCGTGGTGGCCGCCTACACCCGTAAAGAACTGGAACAAATGATGCGCACTGGGAAATTAAAAGATGCCAAGTCCATTGCAGGCCTGCTGTTTTATTTTTCATTTCTCGTATAACGAATAACAAAATGAGGAACCTGGCCGTTTAAAACGATTTTTCATTGCAAAAAACTCTACAAAAAACTTACAAGGTTTCCGCGAGTTCTATTGACTCGGAGTTCCGTTCTGATACACTCCGCCCATTCCAGTTGTGTTTGTTTTGGTTCGCTAGCGTACCAAACCGGCATACCTGGACTTTTTTGTACCATTCGTTTCAATTCAGGGAGGACGAAAGCGGTGCAAGGAACGGTAAAGTGGTTCAACAATTCGAAAGGCTATGGCTTCATCGGTCGCGCGGATGGTCCGGACGTTTTTGTCCACTATTCCGCGATTACCGGGGACGGCTATCGCACATTGCAGGAAGGCGATGCAGTGGATTTCGAAATTGTGCAGGGTCCGAAAGGACCGCAAGCAGCCGAAGTACAAAAAGCAGCAGCATAAACCACAGTGCAATAATTACGGGCCGGCTGGGATGTTCCCCCCTGCCGGCCTTTTATTTGCCATCGTTACCAGACTCGATTCGAAACCGGTTCGCATTATAATCACCCCATGGACAACCAACAGATCGCCCGCATCCTTCGCGAGACCGCCCAATTGCTGGAAATTGACGGGGCAATCATCGGCCGTTATCGCAGTTACGAAAAAGCCGCCGAGCTTATCGCGGGATTGCCGGACTCCATCGAACAACTCGCCAAGGATCCCGAAAAATTGAAGGAGCTTCCGGGGATTGGCGACCGCATGGTCGAACACCTCAACGAAATTCTGAAGACCGGCGACTATGCGCTGCGCAAGAAGCTCCTGAAGAAATATCCCGCCACAATTCTGGACGTACTGCAACTGCAGTCGCTCGGCCCCAAAAAAGCCGCACTGCTATTTAAGAAATTTAAGGCCGGCAGCGTTCCCGAAGTGGAAAAAATCGCCCTGGAAGGCAAGCTGCGCGATGTCCCCGGCTTCGGCGAAAAAAGCGAACAGAATATTCTGAAGGCCATCGAAGCATTCAAGCGCTTGATCGGACGTTTCCTGCTGCAAAATGTGGAAGTGGCCGCTGAAGCCTTGCAAGAGCACATCGCCAAGGCTGGCAAGGCCGCGGAAAGTGTTACTCCGGCGGGTTCCCTCCGCCGCGGCAAAGAAACCGTCGGCGATCTGGACCTGCTGGTGACTCTCGCCGATGGCTACACCGCGCAAAAGCACGTTGACGCGCTTGCCGAGCACATCCTGAAATTCCCGGGAATCGATCAGACTCTTGCGCACGGCGAGAACAAAGTGAGTTTCACACTCAAGAACGGACTGCAAGTTGACGTGCGCCTTCTGAAGAAGGAAAACTTCGGAGCTGCGCTTCTCTATTTCACCGGCTCGCGCGAACACAACGTCAAGCTGCGCGGCCGCGCCAACGAAATGGGCTGGACGCTGAATGAATATCAACTGGCTACTTTGAAAGGGGAAAAGCGCGTTGCGGGACGTACCGAAGAAGAAATCTACAACAAACTGAAGCTCGACTACATCGAGCCGGAGTTGCGCGAAAACACCGGCGAAATTGAAGCCGCCGAAGCGCACAAACTTCCTCAGCTGATCAAGCGCGAGGATGTGCAGGGCGATCTGCAAATGCATACCACCGCCAGTGACGGAAAAAACTCTATCGAGGAAATGGCCGCGGCTGCCAAAGCTCTGGGCCACAGCTATATCGCCATCACCGACCATTCGAAAGCCGTCACAGTCGCCAACGGGCTGGACGAGAAACGCATGGCCCAGCACGTCAAGAATCTGCACGCCGCGGACGCCAAAGGCCTCGGCATCCGCGTTTTTGCCGGCGCGGAAGTGGACATCCTGAAAGACGGCTCACTCGATTATTCCGACGAAATGCTGGTGCAGATCGAAGTCGTCGTCTGCTCCGTGCACTCTTATATGAATCTCGACAGTGCCGCCATGACCGATCGCATGCTCGCCGCCATCGAAAATCCTTATACACAAATCATTGGCCATCCCACCGGGCGGCTGTTGTTGCGCCGCGACCCGTTCCCCTATGACATGGAGAAGGTTCTCAACGCTTGCGCCAAACATGGTGTGGCCATGGAGTGCAACTCCTACCCGGATCGCCTGGACCTGAAAGACGTGCACCTGCGAATGTGCAAAGACCGCGGCGTCAAAGTGGTCATCTCCACCGACGCTCACACCACCAGCAATCTCTCCTTTATCCAGTACGGCGTGGCCACTGCCCGCCGTGGCTGGCTCTCCAAGGCTGACGTCCTGAATACCCTGGGTCCGGAGCAGTTCCTTCAGGCGCTACGCCCGAAGCCGGGCGCGGCCAAGACCAAAACCGCAAGCCGCAGCAAATAGCCGATCACGGGCTGGGGAACCTTTTGCGAACGATTCTCGTACCTTTAATAGCAGGCACCATAGGGGCCACTTCGAACTCCAAAACAGAGGCATACACAAAAATGACTGCTCTTCCCTTCGCGAACAGGACGCCCAATCGGATGCTATTCCGGCTGGCAGGTCTGGCGGCTCTCGGTTTTCTGGCAGGTTCGCTCGCAGCAGCTTCAACCCAGGCGGAAGAATGGACCAAGTCTTACACCATCAGTGGCAGGGCCCGCGTCCATGTGGATTCCAACGACGGCTCGGTTCGTGTGACCACCGGCGATTCCAACCAGGTCGAATTTCGCGTCACCTATACCGGCTATACGATGGACAAGAACCTCACAGTTAGTTCGAACCAGAGCGGTGATCAAGTCCAGGTCAGCGCGCGCGTTCGAAGCGGCTTTACTTTTGGCTGGGGAGTGCACCGCGGCCTGCGTATCGAAGTCCACATGCCTCGCAACGCCGATTTGAACGTGGATACCGGCGACGGTTCGGTCGAGTCCGACGCTATAAACGGCAACCTGGATATTCACACCGGCGACGGCCACATTCGCGTGGATGGCGCCAAGGGCCAGATCCGCCTACGCACCGGCGATGGCAGTATTGAAGGGCGCGACTTCGATGGACAACTGGAAGCCACCAGCGGCGACGGCCATATCAACGTGGAAGGCCGTTTCGACGCGCTTAACATCAAGACCGGCGACGGCAGCGTCACGGCTCGCGCCAATCCCGGCTCCAAGCTTGCCAACGGTTGGAATGTTCACACCGGAGATGGCAGCGTGACCATGTCCCTGCCGGGCGATCTTCAGGCCAACATTGACGCCAGCACCAACGACGGCCGCATCAGCATGGGCTTACCGGTCATGGTAGAGGGAACGATGGGCACGTCGCAGATTCACGGCAAAATGAATGGCGGAGGCCCACCCCTCACCATCCATACCGGAGACGGCTCGATCCACCTCAGCAAAACCTAACAATAAGCGGCCTGAATTTAAACGGAATTTAGTCATGATCGAGGAAGAAGCGGAGCGAGCGATTCGCGCTCCGCTCTTTTTTGCGCCTCTGCCGCTCGCTAAATAAATACTAGGACTTCTAGTCTAGGACTGAAAAAAGTAGTCATTTTCTTGCCGCAGGTGTCTTCCCTTTCCTACCCTAAACCCCGGTTGCCTAGCCTAACCGCCTGAAAACAAAGCCTCCATAGTTGGACTGAGACTTGCCCATACAATCGTGTTAACGGAGGTCGTTTTGATCGTCTACGTACTTATCCTGGGGGTTGTAGCGCTTTCCGTCGTATCTCTCATCAGCTCGATTTTCGAGTCGCAGCAGCGTCGCGGCCTGTAAGCGACACATCTAAATTAGCCTCTCCGATCTCGTTCCAACGCCCAGCCCTGCTCTCCCGAAACGAACCTATTTGCAACCCTGCTCCTCGTGCGCAATACTACTAGTTTGTTTGTACGCATTTTTTCGAGGCTGCGGCCTCATTCGCAGTGAAATCGCTCGCAAACAGGGGAGTTGAATGGAAAAGCCAGCTAAGATTGCGCCACCGAAGGGAAAACTCGGAATTTTATTGCCGGGAATGGGGGCCGTCAGCACCACTTTCATGGCGGGTGTCGAATTAGTTCGCTCGGGCAAGGCGCAGCCCATTGGCTCATTGACGCAGCTCGGCACCATACGTCTCGGCAAGCGCACCGACAACAATTCGCCAAAAATTAAGAAGTTTGTTCCCCTGGCCGATCTTGACGACCTGGTTTTCGGAGGCTGGGATCTTTTCAAGGACAACGCTTATCAGGCCGCTGCGAAAGCCGGAGTGCTCAGCAACGAAGACCTTAAAAAGGTAAAACCGTTTCTCTCGAAGATTAAGCCCATGAAAGCGGCTTTCGACAAAGAGTACGTGAAAAAGCTCGATGGCACCTACGTCAAGAAAGCGAAAAACAAGTACGAGCTGGCGCTGCAAATCAAGGAAGACATCGCCAACTTCAAAAAGACTTCGCGCGCCACTCGCCTGGTCACCTGCTGGTGCGCTTCAACCGAAGTGTTCATCCGACCTGAAGAAGTTCATTCGACGCCGGAAAAATTTATCGAAGGCATGAAGAATAATCATCCGGCGATTGCGCCTTCGATGCTGTACGCGTGGGCGTCAGTCACCAGCGGAGTGCCCTTCGCCAACGGCGCGCCAAATCTTACCGTTGACATCCCCGCGATGCAGAAATTGGCGCTCGAACACAACGTCGCTGTCTGTGGCAAGGATTTTAAAACCGGCCAAACGCTGATCAAGACAGTTCTTGCGCCGGCCTTTAAGGCGCGTATGCTCGGCCTCGATGGCTGGTATTCCACCAACATTCTCGGCAATCGCGATGGCGAAGTGCTCGACGACCCCGGCTCATTCAAGACGAAGGAAGAATCCAAGCTAGGCGCGCTGGAATATATTCTCCAGCCACAACTCTATCCGGAGCTTTACAGCAAGATTCACCACAAAGTCCGTATCAACTATTACCCGCCGCGCGGCGACAACAAAGAAGGCTGGGACAACATCGATATTTTTGGCTGGCTCAACTACAAGATGCAGATCAAGGTGGACTTTCTCTGCCGCGATTCGATTCTGGCCGCGCCGATTGTGCTTGACCTCGTGCTCTTCCTCGATTTGGCACAACGCGCCGGTTTCCGCGGCATTCAGGAATGGCTCAGCTTCTACTTCAAATCGCCGATGACCAGCCCGGAACTCTATCCCGAACACGATCTCTTCATTCAATCCATGAAGTTGAAGAACACGCTTCGCTGGCTAATGGGTGAAGATCTAATCACCCACCTCGGCCAGGAATACTACGACTAGCCTGTTTTCTCGACTTGCATTTCTTGCTTTTTCTTAATGTAAGGGCGCAGCACCGCTGCGCCCTTCTCGCGTTTGGCCCTTTGACTAGTCCGAAAACTATTTTTCTCCCGTAGTGCACTCACGACATCCTTTGCGAACTTCTTCTTGTGTTTCTGTGTATCTAGTTATATGACTAGATTGCAGGAGGTGCTTTTATGGGTTTTCCCACCAAAGTGCAACTCATCCAACGCAAAGAAAGCCAGCAGTGGTATATCAACTTCCCCTCCGCCGTGGCCCAAGCCATGGAGTTTCAACGCGGGGAGATCGTGGAGTGGATCGTGGAAGACAAGAACCGTCTACTTCTCCGTCGTCGCAAGGTTTCCACCGCGACGCTAAAAAAAACCAAACGCGGCAAGGCGTGATGGCTTGTTGGAATGCGCTGTTCGATCAGGCGCGCGTGGCTTTCGCGCAGCAGCGCTCTGCGGAGCGGGCGCGCGCCCTTGGTCTGTCTGCGTTGACCTGCTTGGGCCGCCACACCTTGTCCGGCTTGCTGTGTACCGCCGGGCAACAGTTCCGCGACTGGTCAGCGGCCTATCGTCTGTTTGAACGCGAGCGTCTCGATCCCCAGGCTCTATGGCGGGTCCCACTGAATGGCGTGCTGGAAACCCTGCCGCCCACCAGCCCCGTGGTGGCCTTGCTCGATGACACGCTGATTCGCAAGCGCGGGCACCGCATCGCCGGCACCTCTTGGCGGCGCGATCCGCTGGGACCGCATTTTGCTGATAATTTCATCTGGGCTAGTCGCTTCCTGCAGATTTCCCTGGCCCTGCCCGAGCATCCCACCGCGCCCGCGAGTTCGGCCCGTGCCATTCCTGTTGACCTGCAGCACGCGCCTTCACCGCGCAAACCCTCGCGCCGCGCCGATGCCCAGCAGTGGCAAAATTGGCGTGCGCTTTCAGCTGCGGCCACCATCAGCCGCCGCGGGGCCGAACGCCTCACTCATTTGCGGCAAGCCATAGATCAAGTCACGGGCGGCGCCACTCGCCCGCTGCTGGTCTGCGCCGATGCCACTTTCACCAACCGAACCGTGTTGCGAGATCTGCCTCCGCGCACCACCCTCATCGGCCGGATTCGCAAGGACGCTCGCCTCTATGCACTGCCCACCGCCGAAGAGGAAAACCACGGACGTGGCCGTCATCGCTGCTATGGTCAGCTTCAGCCCACTCCCGAACAATGGCGTCGCGATGAATCCATTCCCTGGACCACCCTGCAAGCCTTTGCCGCCGGAAACGTCCACGACTTCGACATCAAATTCATCACTCCCCTGCGCTGGAAGCACGCGGGCGGCGAACGCCAACTCTCGCTCCTGATCGTCCGCCCGATTGCCTACCGACTCAGAAGAGGCGCCCACCTCAGCTATCGCAATCCCGCTTACTTGATTTCCAGCGATCCCGCCTTAGCACCGCAGCAAATCCTGCAAGCCTACCTGTGGCGCTGGGAGATCGAACTCAACTTTCGCGACGAAAAAACTCTGCTGGGTTTCGGGCAACCTCAGGTCCGCAGCGATCCCGCCGTGCGTACCACCGCCACTTTCTTCGTATTCATCTATGCACTGCTGCTGCTCGCTTTGGAAAACTGCCACCTTGCTCACAGCCCGTTGCCCCGTCCGCACTGGCAGCGGCTTCGACCTCGACGGCCCCATTCGCGCATTACCACTCCCCAGGCTATTTCGCTGCTGCGTGCTGACCTCTGGACCTCTGCCTTGGGCCTACAAAATAAAAACGGCTTCGTCGCAGGCAATCAACGCGCAACGAAGCCCTTTTTAATCCAAAACAACCTGCAATCCGCCGTTCTCTACGCTTCAGGATAGCCAAACGCGAGAAGGGCGCAGCACCGCTGCGCCCTTCTTTCTTTGGTACGCCGCGCATGCTCGACAGCTTGGAGGTGCAAGTCCTCTTCACAACCTGATAGAGGTGAAGTGATAGCGAAGCGCAAGGGCGTCGCTGCGAGGCGGGGTCTGAAGGAAGCGTGGAGCAAAAACGCGAGCCAATGTACAAGAACCGAATCTGAGGCGTGAGTGTCGGGCGAGCGGGCCAATGATCGCGAAGCCCATATCTATCAAGGACGCAAAGCGTAAATTCGGTGGTTGTGCGTGGAAAGCAGTCGAGCTTATCGCGGGAGATCTGTTGCATGTCTCGGATTCGGGACTGAGCGTGGAGTAATTCACGCTGATCCTGCAGCAGAAGTCAGCAGCGGGCGTAGTACTCACGCGAGTGAGGAAGGCCCAAACAGTAAGAGTGAATAGTAGAACGTCGAACTCACGGGTGGCACTGCGCCAGCCAATCAGCTCCGGCTGAGCTTTACAGGTTCAGAAGACGGTGAAGCCGAAACGGAAACCTGCAGAGCGGCGAAGCCCTTGTGGCGGACGACGACTCGAACCTCCGGCCCGCAAGGGCTCAACTTGCTGAACCGCCGTATGCGGACCCGCCTGTACGGTGGTGTGGGAGGGGCGAGCAGGTGACTGCTCCCCCTATCCCGATTGTGCCGAGCATGTCCGACAGCTGGGAGGTGCAAGTCCTCTTCACAACCAGATGGAGGTGAAGTGATAGCGAAGCGCAAGGGCCGAACCGTGAGGTGAGGTCTGAAAGAAGCGTGGAGCAAAGACGCGAGCCGATGAACAAAAACTGGATGTGAGGCAGGCAGTGTTCGGGCGAGCTGGCAAATGGCAGCGAAGCCCTAATCCATCAAGGGCACTCAATGTAGATCCAGCGGTTGCGCGTTGAAGGCGGTCGAACTTACCTCGGGAGATCTGCTACCGGTCTCGAATTCGAGACTGAGAGGCGAGAGATCGTCTCTGATCCGGTGGCAGAAGTCAGCAGAGGGCGTAGTAGCTGCGCAAGCAGTGAAGGCCCGAACGGTCCCCGCAAGGGGATAAAGGGAGCGATGAGTACGCGGCGCGACTCAACAACCGACAAGCGGCAGAAAAGCCAGTACTGTCTGGTCTTCCCGGAGGAGAGTAGGGGTGCAGCCCCGAGGGCCTTCGAGGGAGGGACCGAATCGGAGTTGGCGAAGCGCAGAGCAGAAAGTCCGACTAGCGAGCAGTGGATGGAAGAAGTCTGCGAGCGGGAAAACTGCAAGCAGGCGCTACGACGAGTGAAGGCCAACAAAGGCAGTCCAGGCATCGACGGGATGACCGTCGAGAAACTGTCTGGACACCTGAAAGAGCACTGGCCAGTCATCCGGGAACAACTCCTCAGCGGAACCTACAGACCACAACCTGTGAAGAGGGTGGAAATCCCGAAGCCGGACGGTGGAGTGCGCAAATTGGGCATTCCGACGGTGCTGGATCGGTTCATCCAGCAAGCGGTGATGCAGGCGTTGCAGAGGAGCTGGGACGGAACGTTCTCTGAACACAGCTATGGGTTTCGACCCAGGCGATCGGCACATCAAGCGGTGGAGCAGGCGCAGCAGTATCAAGCTGAAGGCTACCGCTGGGTGGTGGATCTGGATCTCGAGAAATTTTTCGACCGGGTCAACCACGACCGATTGCTCGCGAAGATCGCCGAAAGGGTCAGCGATAAGCGGTTGCTGAAACTGATTCGTGCGTTCTTGCGAGCCGGAGTAATGGAGAACGGGCTGGTGAGTCCGGCTGAGGAAGGAACACCGCAAGGTGGTCCTCTCTCGCCCGTGCTATCGAACATCGTACTCAACGAACTGGATCAGGAGCTAGAGCGACGCGGACATCGGTTCACCAGATATGCGGATGACTGCAACATCTACGTCCGTAGTCGGCGAGCCGGCGAACGAGTGATGAGCAGCGTAACGAGACTCCTCACGACGAAGCTTAAGCTGCGAGTGAACAGGGAGAAGAGTGCGGTGGCTCGACCATGGGAACGGAAATTCCTGGGGTTCAGCTTCACGAATCACAAGCCACCGAAGAGGCGCTTAGCGCCGAAAGCGATGGCTCGGTTCAAGGAGCGAGTTCGGGAACTCACAAGCCGGACACGGGGCATAAGCCTCGTCCGAATGGTCCATGACTTAGCGGAGTATCTCCGCGGATGGATCGGTTACTTCGGACGATGCGAAACACCGGAAGTGCTCGCCAAGCTGGAGAAATGGCTCCGACATCGACTTCGGTCGATGGTGTGGAAACAGTGGAAGCGAGGCACCACAAGATATCGGGAGCTCCGCCAGCGCGGCATCGCTGCGCAGGACGCCGCGAAAACGGCGGGTAGCTCCGATGGACCGTGGCACCTTGCGAACACTCCAGCACTGAAAATCGCTCTGTCCAACGCTTACTTCGCCTCGCTCGGGCTTCCCGAGCTCACGGCTCATGGTTAGTTCAACCCGCCGAACCGCCGGATGCGGACCCGCATGTCCGGTCGTGTGGCAGGGGCGAGTGGGCGACCACTTCCCCTATGCCGATTTTCGTTACTTCGTTACTTCATTGCTTGCTTCGATCTTCTCACTTCGCGGCCGCCGCTGTGCCCTTCGCTTCCACCGCGTCCAGCACCCGCGTTGAATAGATCAACGCCGCGCCAGCGTTCATCGCGACCGCTACGCCCAGAGCTTCGCTAATCTCTTCCCTCGAAGCTCCCGCCTTCAACGCCGCATCGGCATGAAACACAATGCACCCATCGCACCGCGTAGTCACCGCCACCGCCAGCGAAATAAGCTGCCGTGTCTTCTCGCCCAGCAGCGTTGTCTTGGCATTCGCTCCAGATAGCGCCAGATAGCCTTTCAACGTGTCCGGAGAAAGCTTGGACAATTCCCCAAGCCGTGCGCCAACCTCTTTCTGATATTCATTCCAATCAAGCATCATCTGTCTTCTCCTGAAACGTGCGACTCTAGAAATGCAATCGCCGCCAACACAACATATAGCCTGTAATATACAAGCTTCTGCGCGACCTTTCACCACCCGAGCAGAGTATTTAACCGACTTTTGACACGGGTCAATTCCTGAATCGGGTTTGCCGAATTTCGACTCCAACACACCTTGTGATATTGTTTGAAATTCGGCCACGTGCGCCGAAGCGTGCCATCGTCACACAGATCGCGCGGCATCGACGTTTTATTTTTGAGAAGTCATTCCGGGGGTCGTGCAAGATGAAGAGCACTTACAACGGGCAAGCCGTTCCAGAGGAAGGGACGCCGATTGACTACAGCGGCGGCGAGCTGCAAGTCCCGCACAACCCGATCATTCCGTTCATCGAAGGTGACGGTACTGGTCGCGACATCTGGAAAGCTTCACGCCGCGTTTTCGATGCCGCCGTTGAACATGCCTACGGCGGCAAGCGCAAGGTTGCCTGGTACGAAGTTTTCGCCGGCGAAAAAGCTTTCAACGCCTACAAGGAATGGCTCCCCAACGACACGGTAGAGGCCATCCGCGATTTTCGCGTAGCTATCAAGGGCCCTCTCACGACTCCGGTCGGCGGCGGTATTCGTTCGCTAAACGTCGCGCTACGCCAGATTCTCGATCTCTATTCCTGCGAGCGTCCTGTCCGCTATTTCGAAGGAGTTCCCTCCCCTGTCAAGCATCCCGAAAAATTAAATGTTTTCATCTTCCGCGAAAACACCGAAGACGTGTACATCGGCATCGAGTGGAAATCCGGCTCGCCCGAAGCCAAAAAACTTCTCGAATTCCTGAACAACGAGATGTTGAAAGACACCAAGAAACAAATTCGCTGGGATTCCGGCGTCGGCATCAAGCCGATTTCTCCCACCGGTACCAAGCGCCTGGTCCGCCGCGCCATCAAATACGCGCTCGCGCACAAACGTAAGTCCGTTACGCTAGTCCACAAAGGCAACATCCAGAAATTTACCGAAGGCGGTTTCCGCGACTGGGGCTACGAGCTCGCGCAGCACGAATTCCGCGAACAAACCATCACCGAACGCGAAAGCTGGATCATTGACAACCTCGACAAAAATCCACAACTCTCCATCGAACAAAACGCCGCCGCCATCGAACCCGGCCTCGAACAAGCCACTGACGCCTTCAAAAAAACCGTCTACGACGAAGTCAATCACACCCTCGGCTCGATCTACAAAACCCACGGCGGTGGCCAGTGGAAACAAAAATTAATGATCAATGACCGCATCGCCGATTCTGTCTTCCAGCAAGTCCTGATGCGCCCCGATGAATACAGCGTCCTCGCCACCTCGAATCTCAATGGCGATTATCTTTCCGACGCTTGCGCCGCGCAGGTCGGCGGTCTGGGCATGGCGCCCGGCTCCAACATCGGCGACGGCTTCGGCGTATTCGAAGCCACCCACGGCACCGCGCCCAAATATGCCGACAAGGACGTCATCAATCCCGGCTCAGTCATGCTCTCCGGCGCCATGATGTTCGAATTCCTCGGCTGGAGCGAGGCCGCCAAACTCATCGAAGACGGCATTGCTCGCACCATCCAGCAAAAAAAAGTCACCTACGATTTAGAACGCATGATGCCCGGCGCCACAAAGGTAGGCACATCCGATTTCGCCACCGCCATCATCGAAAACATGAATGGCGTAGCCGTCGCGAGATAAGTTTCGATTTTTCTTGTGTCTTTCGCGTTTAAGCCGTCATTCCGAGCAAAGCGAGGAATCTCTCTTCGGTCATCGCAGGCGGCAACCAACGTTCTTCAACACCAGCGTAAGAGAGGAACCAAATGAGCAGAAAAAAAGTAACCGTAGTAGGCTCCGGCTTCGTCGGCTCCACCACCGCGCAACGCATCGTTGACATGGAACTCGCCGACGTCATCCTCACCGACATCCTCGACGGCCCGCCCGCCGGCAAAGCCCTCGACATGGTCGAAGCCACGCCAATCACTAAATCCGACGCGCACGCCACCGGCCTCTCCACCGCCACCGGCGACTATTCCGGAACCGCCAACAGCGACATCGTTGTCATCACCGCCGGGTTCCCGCGCAAGCCCGGCATGAGCCGCGACGATCTCCTCAAAGCCAATTACGACGTCGTCAAAGCCGTCGTCGAACAAATCGTCAAGCACTCGCCCCACTGCATCATCATCGTGGTCACCAATCCGCTTGACGCGATGGCCCAGGCCGCGTTCAAAGTCAGCGGCTTTCCCAAGCAACGCGTTCTCGGCATGGCTGGCGTTCTCGATTCCGCGCGTATGAGCGCCTTCGTCGCCATGGAGTGCAAAGTCAGCGTAGAAAACGTTCACTCGTTCGTTCTGGGCGGTCACGGCGACGACATGGTTCCCCTCCCGCGCTACTCGAACGTAGCCGGAATTCCTCTCCCCGATCTGCTACCCAAAGATCGCATCGACTCGATCGTCGAACGCACCCGCAAAGGCGGCGCCGAAATCGTCAACCTCCTCAAGACCGGCTCGGCCTATTACGCACCCTCCGCCGCCGCAGTCGAAATGGTCGAAGCCATCCTCAAAGACAAAAAGAAAATTCTCCCCTGCGCCGTCTATCTCGACGGCGAATACGGCATCAAAGGCCTCTTCGTCGGCGTTCCGGTAAAGCTTGGCTCCAAAGGCATCGAACAAATCATCGAAATCAAACTAACCGCAGACGAAAACGCCGCCCTACAAAAATCCTCAGCCTCGGTCCGAGAACTCGTCACTGTACTGGGTCTATAATGTCGAGCTGCGGCGTGTTTGCACTTACTGCGGATGACACTTAAGCTCGATTCGCAAGTCGTTGGGTCCCTTGGAACTGCCAGACGCACTTTCCGGATTCTCCACCACCTCAATCGCATGCATCGGCTCGGGATTCATCCACTGCACATGCCAAGCACCCGGCTGAGTCGGGGCTTCCCGGCTCGGATTGTCACGAACGCTACCATCGCCGCGGTGATAGCGAATGTGCGGCGTTTTACCACCAGTATCCCAGCTTAAAAAGAAACTCGGCCAGCGGTGGTGGTGCATCGGTATCGTTGCACCCGCAGCCGGCACGGTCACCTCCAGCACCCGCACCAGCGCGTTTTCGAAAATCACTTTGTGCGTGGCGGGAGCGGCCTGCACTGCATCGTAGCCGTCCGGAAATCCCGACTTGTCCTGCCCGTAAAGGTAAAAGCCGCCGGCGAGAAGAGCAAAGAGTACGACCAAGGTAACGGCAAATCGTCGTTTGTTGGCGGCAAAAAAGCCTTTACCGGATTTCATATTGCGAAGCATACAAAAACTCCTGGTTGAATTGGCCTGGAACAATTCCGCCGCCTCTCCGTCCTGCGGAAAGCTCGCTAATCCGGCAGGTTCAGTCGCCGCATCAAATCCTTAAATCGCGCATCGCCGCGCAACGAATCAAGCGCCGGAAACCGTATGCACGCCATCAGCTCTGTATCCTGCTCGGTATACGCCTTCTCCAGATACTCGAACGCTTTGTCGCGAGTGCCCTGTAATGCGTAAACTACTGCGACCAAGGTCGGAGCCCCTACACGGGAATCGAGCGCCAGCTTAAGGTAGCCTTGCGCATCTCCACTGAATGAACCTGGGACCGGGTTCGGCCCGATTTTTCGTATCTCATTCACCGCGTCCGCATACCGGCCGCTCGACGCGTACACCTGCGACAAGTAATAGTGCGCCGGAGCAAACGCTGGATCGCGTTCCAGAACTTTTTGCATCTGCGCAATGGCCTCGGGAGCCCGATGCGCAACAAACAGCGTCAGCCCGTAATTCACGTTCACGATTCCAGAGAGCGGGTCCAGTGATAACGCCTTGCGGAACTCTTCCAGCGACTCCTCGATGCGATTTTGCGGCATCAGAAAAATAAACGCGTAAAAATAATGCGCTGTAGCATCGTTAGGGTTCAGCTCAATCGCTCGACGGAACTCCTTCTCCACCTCGTTCCATTTCATTCGCGCTGACAGCGCCAGCGCTCGCGCGGTGTGCGCTTCCGGCAGCGTGTCGTCCAGTTCCAGTGCCTTGCGCGAAGCTTCATCCGCCAGCGCGTACGCTTGTTTCGGCTGAATCAAGACGCCATACCCCGTGGCAACACAATAAGTGTCCGACAGCCCGGCATATGCCAGTGCATAGTTAGGGTCCGCAACAATCGCCCGCTGAAACAGTTCCACACTTTTCTTGATTCCTTCCGGCGTCCGCCCATACCACAGCTGCCGTCCTTCCAAATACAACCGGTAAGCCTCCGCGTTCGTCGTTCCCGCGCGCCCCAGCTTTTCCTTTTCCGTGCCGGTCAGATGCACCTGCAGTTTGTTCGACACATCCCGGGTAATATCCGTCTGTACTTGCGTAATATCCGCCAGCTTCCGCGCATAATGGGAACCCCAAATCTCCGTACCGTCCGCGGCGTTCACCAAATCCGCCTGCACGCCCAACTCATCGCCGTGCTGCGTCACGCGCCCCATCAACACCGCGCCAACCTGCAGCGTCTGCCCAATTTTCTGCGGATCCTCCTGATTCCCCTTAAAACGAAAAACCGTACTGCGCGCCATCACCTTAAAATTCGGCAGTTGCGAAAGCGTCCCAATCAAGCTCTCCGTCAACCCGTCGCTCAAATATTCGTTGTTGGGATCAGCCGTGGCATTCACAAACGGCAGCACTGCAATGGACGTAACCTTCTGCGCTTCCGACTTTCCGCGAATCGCGTACACGCCCGCAAACACAGCCAGCACAATCACCGCTGCCGCGACGCCAGCAAGTAAATATCTTCGTGAACCGGTTACCGCGGAAATTCCAGACGCTGAGGCAGCCGCCGCAACCGACGCAGAACTCGCCGCGATGGCCGGCACGCTCACAGAAACTGCCGCGCTACCCGACCGCCCCGAATCCAGATCCCGTTTCAGCCGCGCCAAATCGCTCCGCAAATCCGCCGCGCTCTGATAACGCAGATTCCGGTCCTTCTCCAGCGCCTTGCAAACGATCGGTTCGAACCCAGCGGGCAATTCCGGATTCAGCCGTAACGGCGTCACCGGCGTCTCGTCCAGAATCGATTTGAAGATCACCGCCGTGCTCTCGCCGCGAAACGCCAGCGTTCCCGTGGCCATTTCATAAAGCACTGCGCCAAACGAAAATAGGTCGCTCCGAGCGTCCAGCTCCTTCGCCCGCGCCTGCTCCGGGGACATATACGCCACCGTGCCCAGCGTCGAGCCCGGGCTGGTCAGGTGCGCCGAGTCAACTGTGCGCGTCATTGTGTTCTCGGAACCTGACGACGCGCCAGCCACCTCGACCTTCGCCAACCCAAAATCCAAAATCTTCGCGTGTCCTAGCGCCGTCACAAAAATATTTGCCGGTTTAATATCGCGGTGGACGATTCCTTTCGAATGAGCCGCCGCCAGCCCGTCCGCAATCTCAATCCCCAGCGCCAGCAGCGTCTCCGTCTCCAGCGCCCGGCCGGCAATACGCTGCTTCAGCGTCGCTCCGTCCAAATACTCCATGACGATGAACGCTCGCCCGTCCTGCTCGCCAATGTCATAAATGGTGCAGATATTTGGATGGTTTAGCGCGGAGGCCGCCTTGGCTTCACGCCGGAAACGCTCCAGCGCATGCGCGTCAAGCGCCAGCTCGTCAGGTAGGAATTTCAGCGCAACAAAGCGATCCAGGCGTGTGTCTTCCGCCTTATACACCACGCCCATACCGCCGCCACCCAGCTTTTCCAAGATGCGGTAGTGCAAAATCGTTTGGTTGATCATTCGGACTAGCCGGTCATGTTAGGCGGGATGCCAATAGCAAGTCAATATGGCCCCGCTCAGGGTTCGTTCAGGGCCACGGCTCTACTTCGGATCGTCAAGCTTTGGCGGCGCGCATCTGCGCAATCCTCTCGTTGCGCTGACGCGTCAGGTGCGGCACGATTCCCAGCTGCCGCTCGATCAGCATCAACTGCGCGCGATGGTGCATCTCATGCTCTTTTGCGCCAAGCAACATGTCGAGTCGCGACCTCACCGTTTTTCCGTCGCCTTCGGTAACCGTCTCCGCCAGAAACTCCGGCGTCAACGTCTCCAGCCACGTCGCAAAGTCCTCTCCCTCTGTTCGAAGCAAATCCACAACCTCCGCCTTCGAACGCGGCTTGCTCTCCTCGGCTTCCGCGCGTTCGCTGAGCGCGAAAAAGTCCAGGCCCTGCATCGTAGTCCGCCGCTGCTTCCTATGTATCTCGTCCCAAAACCTTTGCGAAACGGCAATGTGCGTCAACATCCGCCCCACAGGTTTACAGTCAGGCGCGGCAACATGCCCGTATTGCGCTTCCGGAATGTCTTCCGCCACCTGAATCGTGTTTTTCCGTACCGTCCGAAACCCATTCGCCAGTTCCTTACCGCTGTAAGCAGTCATGGTTCACCTCGTGCTGGATTTTTCCGCCGGCTCTCGCAGGCGCAGGATAACTCCCAGCGCACAGGACAGCCGTCGTATTCGATGCGCCGCGCTCAACCGCGTCACGCACTTAATTGCCGAACGAATTGTCGTCATAACTATTGGCAGGAACCATCAGCCGAGCGCGAAACGCCCTTAACAAACACACCACAACAAGACTCATTACCCCAACCATAAAAACCCAGCTTCAGCGTGTAGGCCAGCTTCAGCGTGTAGGAAAGAAAAGCTCCAGAAGATTCGCGTTCCATCCCTCAATGGATTGCGGCCGAATCACCCTCGGAGAATGGCCGTGATCCCGGTTGCTCATCTGCAGAGAATACCCATTTGCCAGGTACGACGGAATTTCGCGGTAATCGCTCACCGGAATGTAAGGACCTTTTTTGCCAAGTTGAACCCGATAGCGATTGTCTGGGAAGAGATGTGGCTGCAAACGCGTTCCAGTTTTCTTGCCGCGCGACACTGTAGCAAATAGCATTGGACCACCCCCGAAATAAATGCGGTCGCGCTTATTCTATA
Organism: uncultured Acidobacteriota bacterium; assembly: GCA_963732135.1. Lineage (GTDB taxonomy): Bacteria > Acidobacteriota > Terriglobia > Acidiferrales > UBA7541 > Acidiferrum. Next base: position 1,427,010 of record CAVSYC010000001.1, on the reverse strand, counting down.
AACGCCAGTCTGGTACGGTAAGTGGACTAGACTGTGGAAAATTGTGCATCCTGTGCATGCTTTTGTTCGAAAAGGTTCAAGCAGCGCATTCGGGCCGGCGCAACCGCTCGCAGCAATCCTGACAGTTCAAACTCTTCAGCTAACTCATACATGGAGTTGGCCTTATGGCCGCAACTTTTCACCTCAGGCTGTGTTTCTAGCGGTATACTTGAATTGCGCCAGCTTCGCGTTTATCTCCCGAGATAAACGCGCCCAATTGATTCTCCCGGCCGCAAATACAGGGAATCGCACTGTTCAACCGGCAGCAACTGCGATCCACCTTCTGGGAGACCTCGTATGTCAGCATCCATCGACCATTTGGCAGCTTTGCACACCCCCATCGAACGACGCTTTTATCCCCGCGTCGCGCCTCTTACTCCCGAAACCGTCTCGTTAGGCTCGGACACCCAAGGTACTCTTTTCAACTTGAGCGAAAACGGCTTTCTCCTGTCTACTACCGGCGAACTCCTTGTGAATTCCGTGCACCGGATTTCCCTCGATCTCAACGGGATCCCCAAAACCATCAACGTCTATGTCCGCGCCGTGTGGACGGATGGCTCTCAACAACTCGCCGGCATTCAGTTGCTCGATCTCTCTGAAGAGGACCGCGAACTCCTCCGCCGCTGGTCTGCGATGCAATTCTCGCAGCATGAAAATTTTCCACCGGCATCATTATCAGAAGGCCCGGAACAATCCGCGTCCGGGGTTGCAGCGGAAATAGCCAGGGCTGACTCCGCACCATCGCAGCTCATTTTCGAGGATGAGGCGCACGCCGTCATGGCAGCTCAGTCGCAGCCTCCAGCACGATCATCTCCCTCTGCCCTGTATTTCTGGGGAGCGGCGCTGGCGATGATGTGCCTGGGCGCAGTCTGGGCGTCTACACACAATGTATTGCGCGATTTCAGAGGCGGCGATCGCTCGTCAGCCGCTGCGTCTGCCGGCTCCGATCATGGTTCGCCCGCGCCAAGCGCGCAGCCGACAAATCCGCAGTCCCTCGCCAATCCCGCTAACCGCGGGCCGGAATCCAAGAACGCACCAGCGCTCGCCTCAAAATCGTTTGGAATTGCTTCGACCGAAGCACTCTCAAAGCCCCAATCGCGTGTGGCTGCTGCTAACACTCACGTGGTCAGTCCACTCGAAACAAATTCGCAAGATCGCTCCACATTCAATCGTCCCGTTCCATCGCCGACAGACGAGCCAAACCAAAGTGCGATCGCCCCTAAAGACTTACCTGCCCAGCCGGATTCTCTATCCCGCTCAAGCCCGTCCGAGGCGACCTCGGATTCAGCGCCAACTCTACAAGATATAGCTCCCCAACCCATGCCAACCGCAAACTCCCGCACCGAAATCGCCGCCAACGCGCCTTCGGAAAAATCCGCTATCGTCGGCTCAACGCACTTGTCTGCGCCTGCGCTGGCTCCCAACCCGGCCAGTTCAGCATCAGCTGCGAAACCCGCCCCTCCGTCACCATCAACGACCTCGGCAGACTCGTCCTCCGCTCCGACGCTTACCGCTCCACCATCAAGCACGCGCAGCACCGTCCGCCCCGCGCCCGATCTGAACACAAGCAGAACTATGCCAAACTCCTTCGTCGTCGAATTTCCCTTCTCCCGTTCGGAGACTCTCGTCAGTCTGCCAGGCGAACGCGTCATTGATTCGCCTTCGGTCACCATGCACGTCCAGCGTTCTGTTCGCGTTCACGCTGGGCGGTTGCGATTCTGGCATCGCCGCAAAAAAGTGGAGGTCGGGCAACTCTCCACCCGCGTGGACCCGCAAACGCCTCGTGCCCCGCGCGTCGGTTCAATCACCGTGCAAGCCATGATTGACGAACAAGGCCGCATCACCGGCATCAAGCCGCTTCACGGCTCCATCGCATTCCTACCCACGGTTTCGAAGGCGCTGAACGCTTGGCACTATCAGCCCACCTACGTTGACAGCAAGCCAGTTGAAACGGTAGCCATGATCGAGGTCGAGTTTCACTCTCCCCCGGTCGCCCCCGAACGTCCATAGTTCTCAATTCGGAATTCGCTCTTCAGCTCAACTCCAGTATGTTGCTCGGCAGACAGCGCTAGGTAGGGATGTTACTTTTCGCGAAATGTTACTTTTCGTGAGGCCGGCTCGTTTCGACTGGCTTGGTGGCTTCCGCATCAGCTTCAATCTTCACTTCTACTTCCGCCCCTTTTTTCAATTTCACTTTATTTCCTTCAGCATCTTCCAGCGTATTGTCCACGCGAAGCTCCCGATATAAATCTTCCGCTCCGTCCACCGAGATTTGCGCTTTCTCTGGTTCTCCCGGCAAAATCGAAGGAATAATTTTTTCCACGGTGCCACTAAGCTTCTTCGTCGCCTTTTCGTCGTTCGGTTTCTGCTCTTCGAGCTCGTCGCCCATAGAACCTCCCTCGCGGCAGGAATGTCGGCCTAGGCCTCCGATTATTTTCATTCGGATGCCTGGCGTTTCGACATCATGCGACCGCGCTGGGATTATTCTTCTGGCTGAAGAAGAAAGCTACTGAATTTCGCTTTTGCTTTTTGCACGGCAGCAGGCCCACTTGGTTCGCCGACCGAACCGCGCTTCGCTCCGTCGCTCCGTACGACTACTCTAGCGGGCATTCACAACAACCACAACTCACACTTGAACACGTCTGTGAGTCTCGCCGTATCCTTTTCAGTGCACGTAAAAACCGTTCTTCGACAGCACCACGTAATCCTTGCCCTTCTTTCCAAACGATGGCGCCAGTCGCACATCCAGCTTGTGCGGCCTGCCCAGCGCCGCACTGGCTTTCGTGTAGTACCCCACCGTGTAGCGTGTCTTGATCCGCTCGATCAGCGCGGCGAACACCGCATCCAAATGACCCACATCCTGTACATTAAAAATCTCGCCGCCGGTCTGGTCCATCACCGCGCGAATATTTACCAGCCCTTTTTCTCCCGCCGCGTGCAGCAGCGTTCCCGGCGGGTTGTATCCCGGTATTTTCAAATTGTATAAAACCGCATCCGACGCAATCAGCTCCGTCACGATGTCGTGCGTTCCCTGCCCACCCGCGTATGTCGCAACATCGTCGCTGATCAGGATGATCACGCGCCGCCCCTTCGGCGGCGCGCCCAGCAGATATTTCGCCGCAACAAAAATTCCGTCGTTGATATTTGTCGCCCCGCCTATCTTGAATGTTTTGATCTCCTGCGCAATCTGGCTCTTGTCGTGAGTGAACGGCACGCGCAGCTCGGCTTCCGTCGAAAATGTAAACAGCGCCACCTCATCTTCAGGTTTCAACGCCGCCAGCGCGGTGTTGGCGGCTTCACGCAATGGCCCCAAAAACGGCTCGATCGAATCGCTCAAATCCAGCACCAGCGCTACATTCAACGGCAATTCATCGCGGCCGAAGACTTGCACGTCTTGCTGAACCCCATCCTCGCGTAACTCAAAATTCTCCTTTGTCAAATCGCCCATGATGTTCCCGGTCTTGGTCTTCACCGTGGCATCCACCATCACCAGGTTCACGCTCGCGCGGAGTACCCCGCCCTGCTCCGCGTCCTGCGCCAGAACAGCAACTCCCGGCCAACAGCCAGCCAAGGCAATCAGAACTGACATGGTCCGTGCAATTCGCCAAATTGTGCCCATTACCATCCTTCGCCAAATCGTCTCAACCATCATCCTTGATTGCGCAATGCAACGCGACCTCCGAACCAGCTCACCCTGGACTGGAGACCATCGCAACGCGTACACTTCGCGGACATATTAGCCAGGAGACCATAATGCCCAGGCCGATCCATGTTTTCTTTTCGAAGCTCTCGTTGCCTCGTCACTTCGTTGCTTCAATTCTGGTAACAGCATTATCCGCATCGTTTGCTGGCGAACTGCTTTACGCCCAATCGCCGTCCGCGCAAAGCGCAACGAACGACGCGCGCGCAGCGTGCGCACAAGACGTCCAGAAGCTGTGCGCCAATGTGCCGTCAGGTGGGGGACGAATCATTGCCTGCCTTAAGCAACATCAGGACCAAGCTTCCGATGGCTGCAAGCAGGCCATCGCGAAAGCCATAGGGCAAACGAATGGCGGAGCGGGTTCTGCGCCCGCCACTTCTCCCGCAGCTTCGCCGGCGACGGCGGAACAACCGACGAGTACAAACCCTCCGCCGAGCGCGGCGCCCCCAGCCGCTGCAAAAAACAGCCAGCCTCCGAGTACCACCAAATCCAATCCATCGGACCACTACTTTTTGATGAAGCAGGTTCAACTGATTGACCAAGGTTTGGGTCAAGGCAGACCGGCATACGACTTGATGATTCCGAAGGACTGGCAATTCAAGGGCTGGGTCAACGTAGGCGTTGCGGAAGGAGGATGTTTCGCGGATTGGTTCTCCGTGGTGGGCGACGCCACGAGCGCCGACAATTCGATCGAATTTCAGATGCTCCCGAAATACACGTGGCAGTACATGGATGATCCGTCCGGCCAGCGGCAAATGCAGCAAAGGAATGAGTTCGATGCGAAGTTCAAGATTAAGCCTTGTCCCGTAAGGGCGCCGGTCAAAGCGGAAGAGTTCTTGCGGCGAGACCTGCTTGAGAAGTATCGCAAGGGGAAAACCGTGGTTTCGGTTGAGCCGTTTCCAGAGTTAGACCAGCTCGCGCGGTACCGCATCGGATTGCCGCCGTCGGGGGGCGACGTGAATGGGATTCACACCGAAGCCGCTCGTGCACGGCTCTCATATGACGATGACAAGGGCCAGCCGGTCGAGGAATGGGTGACTGCAGAGGTTATTGTACGCAAAATTCCGATGGGACGCGGAGCAGCGTACGACTGGCACGCGGTGAACGTGATGTGGTTCCGTACGCCGAAAGGCCAGCTCGACTCCAACGAGCGCCTTTTCAAGCTGATCGCCAGCACCATTCGCCCTGAGCCAGACTGGCAAAAGTGGAGCAACGGCGTGATCGCCACTCTGTATCAAAAGAAGCAGGAGGAAGCCGCGAAACAGCAACAAATAATCACCGACTTCCAGAATAAAGTTGCAGACACCATCAACGGAGTCGTCGCCAACCAGCAGCGTGGATCAATGCAATCAGCCAACGGGACCAGTCAGTTGATCCGCGAAGTGCAGACCTTTCGCGATCCAACCACCGGCTCCACATTCGAGTTGAGCAACAAGTACGACAACGCCTGGCGCGACCCAAATAGCCAGTACTACCTGATGAGCGATGACCCCAACTTTACTCCCAACGGAAATGTAACTGGAAATTGGACCCAGTTGCAGCTAGTACACCCGCAGCCTTAACCGAAGCGCCCGCGTAACCTGCATCACCGCGCCTTGAGATAAACGTTGCTGATGTTATGCTCGCGCAGCATGGTGTTGAACGCCGGCAGGTCTTTCCCAACGAACTGCTGAAAGTCCTGCGCCGCCTTGTCGCCCCGCTGCTTCAACTCTTCCTGCACGGCGGTTTGCTGCGTGGTGGGCGCAAAATCCGCACTCGCATCGAGCTGGCTAAATAGGTAAAAGACCTTTTGCAGCAGCATCGGCGTCCAGCGGCAGTCGTCCTGCCCACGGCCCGTAAGCTTGAGCTGCAACAGTGTACCCTCGATGCCGGTGAGCTTCTGCGCAAGGTCATCCCCGGCTTTGCGTTCGGTTTTCGTGGCGTCGTCGGTGCCCAGTTCCTTCCCCAGGGCAACAAGTTGCGCGCGCAGCGACTCAATCTGATTTACCGTGTCCGACATTGCGTTCATTTCGTCGTAGAGCATCGTCTTCGTACGCGTCTGCGCCTGGATGTCGCTCTCCGAGCCTGCGGTGTGCGGATCTTTCAGGACGGTCAGTTTCTGCGTGAACTTTTCCTTACCCACGTCGAGCGTAACCATGTAGGTTCCCGGGAGAGCCAGCACCGCCAGGCGCGCCATCGCCGGAGGCTTGCGCCAACCTTCCGGCCCGAACGGAACGTCCGGTGCGAATAGCGGCGTTGTCCTCAGGCGGATTTGCGTGCTGAGATCCGACCGCAGGTCCCACCACACGCGGTTGATGCCGGCCTTGACTTCGCAAGGCGGAGGACCGTCGTCGGGATATTCTTCCTCCTCGTTCGACTTTTTGGCTTCAGCCGCGCCGGGTTTCGGCCCGCGACATTCGATGTCGCGCACTTTCTTCCCGCTGGCATCCGTGATGGTCAGCTTGGCTACATCTTTCTCGCCAAGGTTGGACTTGAGATAAAAATTAATGGGTGCGCCGTACGGTGGATTTTTCCCCGTGCTTGGGTCGTACTCGACGGCCGCAGGCTGCGCGATTTCCTTGAACCGATACGCATCGCGGGGCGCAAACAGGCGCGCCTCGGCCGTCCCGATCTCCGGCGTGACCTGCTCCAACGCGGTAATGTCGTCGAGGATCCAGAAGCCGCGCCCATATGTGGCCACCACCAGATCGTGAAATCTTTCCTGAACAGTCAGCCAGTAAACCGGCGCATGCGGAAGCCCGGACTGCAGCGGCTGCCAGTTCTTCCCCTCGTCAAAGGAAACGTACAGCCCGCCCTCCGTGCCTAAATAAAGCAATCCCTTGCGGACTGGATCTTCGCGCACGCAGTGTGCATAGCTCAGCATATTGTGCGGAATTCCGACGATGATCGACGTCCAGGTTTTTCCGTAGTCCGTGGTCTTGTAGACAAACGGATCGCGAGAGTTCACTTGATGTCCGTCAACGGTCAGATACGCGGTGCCTGCGTCGTAACGCGAGGCTTCGATATTGTCCACCGTGCCCCACTCGGGGAAGTTGGGAAGATTTTTAGTTACGTTGTTCCAGCTCTTGCCGCCGTCACGCGTCACCTGTACTTGGCCGTCGTTGGTGCCCGCCCAGATCAACCCTGCCTCTTTCGGCGACTCGGTTAACGCAAAAATCACGCCGGCATATTCCACGCCGATGTTGTCGGGAGTAAGCCCTCCGGAAATTTGCTGGCGACTCTTGTCGTTGCGCGTCAAGTCCGGACTGGCGATCTGCCAGCTATTGCCGCCGTCGGTGGTGACGTGCACAAACTGGCTTCCCACATACACCTTGTTGTGGTCATGGGGAGAAATGGCGATGGGGAATTCCCAATTGAAGCGGTACTTCACCTCCGCCGCCGGCGCGCCTGCCACATAATCGGGCCACACCTCGACCTCGCGGTCCTGGTGCGTGCGCTCGTCGAAGCGCGTCACCGTGCCGCCGATGCTGCCCGATCCGGTACCAGTGGACCAGATGATATTGTTGTCCACCGGATCCGGTACGGCGAAACCGCTCTCGCCTCCGGCCACGGGGTGCCACGCGCCGCGCGGGATGTTGTTGCCGGAGAAGCCGCCAAATTGCAGGCTGTTGCTCGGCCCACGCCACGACGGGCCGTCCTGGCGGTTGCCGTAAACAAAGTAAGGAATTTGGTCATCCGCGCTGACGTGATACATCTGCGCGATGGGCAGACTGACGTGGTTCCAGGAATTTCCTCGATCCACGGAAATATTCACGCCGCCATCGTTGACCACCGCCATGCGATCTCCGTTGCTGGGATCGATCCACATCTCGTGATTGTCCCCGCCGGGATTGGCGGGCATCTTGGTGAGCGTGTGGCCGCCATCGAGCGTCCGCGAAAATGACGCGGAGAAAAAGTACACTTCGTTCTCGTTGTCCGGTGCAATCTCGGTGCGCGTGTAATAGTGCGTGCGTCCCCGCAGCTGTCGGTCGGAGCTAACCATCGCCCAGTTCTCGCCGCCGTCATCGGAGCGCCACAGCTGCCCGAGTTGCCCGGGGCTATTCGGTTGCGGGACGCCGTCGCCGGTTTCAATTTCCGCGTATACGCGGTTGGAATCTTTTTTGGCCACGCGTACTGCAATTCTGCCCACGGGAGAATGCGGCAGACCATGCCCCTCCAGGCGTTTCCACGTGACGCCGCCGTCTGTCGATTTAAACAAGCCGCTGCCCGGACCGCCGCTGGTGCGGCCCCAGGTGTGAATCTCGATCTGCCACATCCCTGCAAACAGAATTCGAGGATTGTTGGGATCCATTCCCATGTCGGCGCAGCCCGTGTTCTCGTCCACGAACAACACCTTCGCCCAGGTCTTTCCGCCATCGATGGTGCGAAAAACGCCGCGCTCCGGCTGCGGCCCGTAAGCGTGGCCCAGCGCGCACGCCAGCACCACATCTGGATTTTGCGGATCGATCTCCACGCGGCCGATGCGTCCGGTCTTCTCCAATCCCATCAGGGACCAGGTCTTACCCGCGTCCACGGATCTGTAAATCCCTTGCCCCACGGAGATGTGGCTCCTGATGAACGATTCGCCAGTCCCCGCCCACACAATGTTCGGATCACTGGCCGCTACTGCCAGCGAACCGATGGACGACACAGGTTGCGAGTCGAAAATGCCACCCCAGTGGACCCCGCCGTCCGTGCTCTTGAAAATGCCGCCGGACGCTGCACCCACATACCAGATGTTCGGCTTGCCTGGCACTCCCGCGACGGCCGTGGCTCGATTGCCTTCCGGGCCGATGTATCGATACTTGAGCTGTCCATAAACGTCAGGACTGATTGGCGCCTGCTGCGCCTCCGATAAACCAGGGGCGGCCAGCATCACCACCATTGCGGCCACCGCCACCCAGCTGGCAACCACGAATCTGGCACTCTTCAACAAGGTGCACCCCTCGGACACATTTGGACTTGACAGGCGCGGATGATACAGGCGACGTGGAAGCGCGTCAATCGCGGATCGCCCAGCGGTCCGAACAAATCAGTCTAACTAGAGCGATCGGCACTTCCGGTGGATTTGAATTCCCCGACCAGAGAGTTTAGGTCGTAGCTAATTGGCGAGCAGCCGCGGGTGCGTTTCCCGTTTACTTTAGCGTCACTTTCGAGGCAGCAAATCCTCACCGGGGCCATCCGCTTTGTTACGGTTTATCTGTAGACATTCAGTCCTGTTTGACCCAACGGCAAAGTTCGAGACGGCTACTATTTTTGTAGCCGCCCGGTAGCCGTTATCCCCGGAGAAGCGCTTTGACCCAATTACCCTCGAAAGTCCCAGACAGCAATTCGTCTAACAAAACGCTCAGATGGAATTTGATCGGCCTCTTTTTGGCTCTGGTCGTTGCGATTGGTTTTGTCTTTCTGATTGAAACCGGAGACTTGGTCGAATGGCTTTCCCGCAATCGCCACACCAAGATTGACGAAGTCATCGTAGTATCTGTCCTCTTTCTGTTGGGCATCTGCGTTCTCTTCGTTCGGCGGTGGCTCGGACTCTCGCTGCAGGTCGCCACCTCATCCGAACCGGAAACGGTCTCCTTCGTCGCGCGAGCGCGCCGCGGCCTCCGGCGCGATCTCCTCGGAATTGGCATCGCTTTGTTCGCTGCGCTGGTTTTGGTGTTCCTGTTCGACACCGGCTGGCTTGTCGAGTGGCTCGCGCAGCATAAGAGCACAAAAATTGACGAGGTCATCATCATTTCCATCGTGCTCTTGATCGGATTGAGCTTTTTCTCGGTGCGCCGCTCGATTGAGCTGACCGACCATTTGCAAAAATACCAGGAACTGCATGAGAAGGCAGCCAAACTCAGCCATCAGGCCGCGCTGCTGGCGGAGCTCGGCGACATGCTGCAATCCTGCATTTCATTGGCGGAGGCCTATCCCATCATCACCAGCCGCGCACAAATCTTGCTGCCCGCATCGGCCGGCGCGGTCTGCACCATCTCCAGCTCCAGGAACATGGTCGAAGTAGTTGGCACCTGGGAGCATCCTTCTCTGAGCGAGTCTTTCTTCACCCCCGAAGAGTGTTGGGCCTTGCGGCGCGGACGCATTCACGTATCCGGGAAAGTGAACGAGGCCCTCTCCTGCGCTCACGTTGCCCAGCCTCGCCCCAATCGAGCACTATGCGTGCCCATGATGGCCCACGGAGAGACGCTGGGCCTTCTTTATGTGGAAACCCTCGACCTGGATACTGGAAGGGATGCAACCGAGGCCCACAATCGAGTACAAGCGGCAGATCTGGACGAGCAATTGGCCAAGACCCTCGCCGAGCACGCGGCATTGGCACTAGCCAATTTGAAATTGCGCGAAGTTCTCAGGACCCAATCCGTCCGCGACCCGCTCACCAATCTATACAACCGCCGCTACATGGAAGAATCTCTTGAGCGCGAACTCTCCCGCGCGGTCCGCAAAAACCTCCCGCTCTCTCTGATGATGATTGATGTGGACCACTTCAAGCAATTCAACGATATGTTTGGACATGATGCCGGCGACGTGGTGCTGCGTTCCCTGGCCGGACTACTGCAAACCCAATTGCGCCGCGAAGACATCGTATGCCGTTATGGCGGCGAAGAGTTCATCGTGATTCTGCCCGACGCCTCTCTGGATTCCGCTCGCCAGCGCGGCGAGCAATTGCGCGAAGCGACAAAAGAACTCGTAGCCGAGTTCCGCGGCCAGGCTCTCGGAAGGATAACCCTCTCCATCGGAGTGGCCACTTTCCCGCAAAATGGCGCGACTGGCGCGCTCCTCATTGAAGCCGCCGATGCCGCCCTTTACCAGGCCAAGAAAGAAGGCCGCGACCGCATTGTGCTTGCATAACACCGAGTACCGCATCGGCGCATTACAGATAGCGGCGTATGCGTTCTAATTGTTTGACTGGCGGCCCATAGGGGCCGTTTTCCGAACTCTTGTCTTGATGGAAGTCTTGGAGCCGCTCCAAATCTGCTCATCCAGTGCTCGCAAGGCTGGTATTATGGGGCAAGGAGTCCAAGGCGATGAATATCAATCTAACGCCTGAACAGGAAAAAATCGTCGAGGATGAATTGAAGTCCGGCCACTTCCGAAACGTAGAGGAAGTGATCGGCGAAGCTCTGCAAGTGCTGCGCCAGAAGGAGCAATCTTCAGCGGGAGTCGCATCCAACGGCGCACAGCGCGAGGCCGTTCGTGAAATGCTCGCATTTGTTGAAAAGAACCGCGTGCGCCTCGAAGGGGTTTCTGTGAAGGAATTGATCCACGAGGGCCACCGTCTGTGAGTGATTTTGTACTGGACGCTTCTCTTAGAAGACGAAGCAGACCGGGAATACAGCCTGGCCGTCCTCGCAAGTCTCTCCGAAAAACGCGCTCTCGTTCCAGTCCTGTGGTTCTATGAAGTTGGGAACTGCCTACTAATGGCCTACCGCCGCAAACGAATAGCATTTGAACAGATTGAGGGCTTTCTAACTCGGCTAAAGGCTTTTCCTATTGACGCCGCGCAGCAAACTCCTTCCGATATTCTCGAATTGCCAATCGTCGCGAACGCTCGCGGCCTCACGGACTACGACGCTGCATATTTAGCAATCGCGATGCGTTTCAATTTGCCATTGGCGACAAACGACTCTAATCTTCGCAAAGCAGCGACGGCTGCCAACCTGAAGTTGTTCTCCGCATAGTAGTTGCATTCGGAAGTCTTTGGAATCCCCGGGGACAGACGGGAAGTTCCCGTTCATTTATCGAAGAAACTGGCGCGCCCAAGGGGGCAACCTTAGAACTTTTCTGGCCGAGTTTGTGTCAAGCCTGCCACAGACTGATCTCCGGACGGAATTGGTCCTGTAGCAAATGAGAAAGTGCCACTTTTTCGGTTAGTTAATCAGACCCTTATAATCAGCCAAAGGGTTTCAAATCTCTTCCGCGTTTTTCGAGCCGCGATTGGCGGCTAATGCGAGGCGGTATGGCAGAAGGTACGCCAGAAGATGCAATTATCCCGTCTAGGCCCCTGCGTCTAAACGAACTCGTCGTTCTGATGCGCTGCTTGAAAGACGTGCTTGAATCGGAACGCATAAGCGAGGGCGACAAGACGGTGGTTCGAGAAATTATGCGCCGCATCAATCTTTTTGCAGGGCGACAAGCCGGGTGGTGGGACAAGTTGGAATAATTAGGGTTCGTACTGGGTTTCCGGACTTTGGAATCCCAGGGGACGGACGGGAAGTTCCCGTTCCTCTATCTAAGAAACTGGCGCGCCCGGAGAGATTCGAACTCCCGACCCTCTGGTTCGAAGCCAGATGCTCTATCCAGCTGAGCTACGGGCGCACATCGCCATTATAAGGCCCTTCCCCTCTTCTCAAATACCTCAACTTGGACTAGCATCCCCGCATGGAGGTGCCCCATGCCTTTCAACATCACAACCCTGTCAAAAGTGGACATGCCCGTCAGCCAGGCGGAGGGCCTGAAGATTCTGGAACGCGATCAATACTGCTGCAGATACTGCGGACTCGACGGCAAAGCCAGCTTCGAGAACGCTCTGGTAATGTCGGTTGACTTCGTCGTGCCTCGCGCCCGCAAAGGGAAGAAGGATCCCGCCAACTTGGTGGCCTGCTGCCGCCCCTGCAACACCATCAAAGGCACCCGCGTTTATAAGAGCTTCGAGGATGCCAAGAAATACGTGCTCGATCGCCGCGAGGAGATCCGCCGTTCCTGGGAAGCCACGCGCATGCGCCCAGCGGCAAGAGCTGCTTCGGCACAACCTGTTTAGAACGTGCGCTGACCAACCCGTAGTGCAGCCACACATGCGAGTTACCACCCAAAGATGCGTTGCGCAGCCAACACCAGACCCAGCGTAAACGCCGCGATCACCACTTCCCCGATCGCGCCCACTGCAAACGGTTTCAGCCCTTGCTTTGACAGTGCTTTGAAATTCGTGCGCAGCCCGACGCCCGCAAACGTCAGCAAAAACGCCCAGCGCGAAAGATTTGCTAACGCGCCAATCTGTTCCCTGGAGAAAAACGCCGCCGTCGCCAGCGTCGAAATCAACAAAAATCCCAGCACGAACTTGGGAAACTTTTGCCACAAGAACTTGGCTTTGTTCCCTACCGCCTGCGCTTGTCCGCGGCTGGCCCAATAAAACGCATACGCCAGCACCACAAATCCGATCAGCGCATTGCGCGTGGTCTTCGTCAGCACCGCCAGCTTTCCCGCAGCGTCGGAGTAAAGCGCGCCGGCAGCCGCGGCCTCCGCGGTATTGTCTACCGCCAGGCCGGACCAAACGCCATACGCGTGATCCGTCAAATGCAGCGCATGTCCGATCAACGGAAATGTGAATAGCGAAAGCGCGCCCAACGCCAAAATCGCCGCGATTGCAAACGAGGAATCTTCTTCGTCCGCATCAATCGCGCCCTGCGTGGCAATGATCGCGCTGACTCCGCAAACCGCCGAGCCAACCGCCAGCAGCGAAGTTAATTTCGGTTTCAATCCGAACACGCGTCCAAGAAAAGTCATGAACGCAATCGCAAGCGTAATTTCAATGCCTACCAGCGCCAGGCTGGTTCCGCCAAGTTTCAGCACGTCGCCCAGCAAGAATCGTGCGCCCAACAACACGATGCCAGCTTTGAGCCAGAATTCATACGTAGCCACGCCGGCGCGAAAAATCTCCGGCACTCCAACCGTGTTGGAAATTGCCAGGCCCAGCAGAATCGCCCACAGCACATACTCGATATTCGGAAAGGTCCAGTGATGCGCCTTCGCATATTTGCCGACGTTTGCTTCCAGCAATTTCCCGGCGTAACCAACGGCGGCCAAGAGCAATACGCCCGGCACAATTTTCAGAAACTGCAGACCGGGATTTGCCGGCCGAACCTGTGCGATCGCGACAGAACTTGCCATCCCTCACCTCATCCCCGTCAATTTTCCATCTTCACTTTTCCAGTTACTTTTGGGTCTTCACCAAGGAATGTGTTTGAACACGCCGGCACGCACCAACGCCGCCAGCACAAACGCCAGCAACACCGCCCACGCATCAATGGAAAAACCGCGCTGCTTCACTGGGCCCGCAACCGCTTGTCCCTGCTCGCTCATCTTCGTTCTCCTCTCACTCTCGATGTACAGATCAGTTTGTCTTTTCTGAATTCAGCCGCACGTCGTTCGTTTCTGCGCTTTTCAGCAATTCCGGATGGATTCGCGCGCCCCACTCCGCAACCGACCGCGTCACCACGCGTCCCACCAGCAGAATGGACGGCGCCGGCAACTGCGCTTCGCTGCCCAGCGCAGCGATGTTCGTCCGACGAACCTGCTGCTCTGCCCGAGTGGCTTGCGAAACCACCACGCAAGGCGTTTCCGGCGACAGACCGTTTTCCACCAAACGATTCGCAACTTCACCGTAATGCGTTCCCGGCATGTAAATCGCAATCGTGGTCTCCGGAGTCACCGCAGCCCAGTTCAGCCAACTGCCGGTTTCGCCGCGCGAAAACGTCGTGAACAAAACTTGCGAAGCCACTCTCCGGTCGGTCAGCGAAATTTTCGCTCCTGCCGCCGCGCCAACTGCCGCCGTGATTCCCGGCACGATTTCAAAATCCACTCGCGCATTTCTCAGTGCTTCGATTTCTTCTCCCGCGCGGCCGAACAGCAGCGGGTCGCCGCCTTTCAGCCGCACGACGACTCTATTTTTTCCGGCGTAGCTCACCAGCAGACTGTTGATCTCTTCCTGTGTCAGCAACTTTTTCCCTGCGCGTTTGCCGACATCGATCAATTGCGCGCCACGCGAAACCAGCACCAGCACTTCTTTGCTGACCAGCGCGTCATACAAAACCACGTCAGCGTCCGCAAGAATTCTCGCCGCTTTCAGCGTCAACAATTCCGGATCGCCCGGCCCCGCGCCAACCAGATAGACTTTTCCGCTCATGCCACACCTTGCCGCGACGTCTCTTTACTTGCTTCTTTCACGAACTGCTCGTACATCGGCTTGCTCGCCAATTGATGCAGCATCTGCTTGTTGCTTTCCGTGCCGCCGCCATCCGCCGCGCGCAAAAGTTCGCGCGCCGCACCCAACCATTCCAGCCACACTTCGTACTCAGGTCCAAACTGTTGTTCAAGTTCCTGGCGCAAACGCTGGGCCAGCGCCGGACTTTTGCCGTTGGTCGAGATCGCAATCTGCAAATCGCCGCGCTGCACAATCGAGCCGTAATAAAAACGGCAGTTCTCGATATCGTCCACCGCGTTGCACAAAATTCCGCCCGCTTCCGCTTCGCGAAACACGGACGCGTTCACACCGGCGGCGGAAGTAGCCGCGATCACCAGCGTCGCGTCTGAAATATCGCCCGCTTGAAATTTCCGCGGAACCCATTCAACCTTGCGGTTACGGATCGGTTCGGCGAACGAGGCATGAACTTCCGGCGCAATAACGCGCACTCGCGCGCCGGCCCGCAGCAACCCCTCGATTTTTCCAGCGGCAATCTCGCCGCCGCCCACCACCACCACCAATCGTCCCTGCAACTTCAAGAAAATCGGAAACAAACTCATATCAACCCTCCACTGCCGCCGGGACTCTGCCCTCTGGCACGTCCCGTTCCACGGCGGCAAACGATTCGCCCGCTAGAATCGTGCGAATCTGCTCATTGGTATTGCGCGCAAGAAACGTGCGCAGATTTTCGTTGCTCTCACGGGTTTCCTGAAAATGTATAAGCAAGCGTTCGATGGCGTCGGGAACATCCGTCGCCGCGCAGCGATATCCCACCGGGCGCGCGATCGAAGCGATGTGGCCGACGCTTCCGCCCACGCAGAAGTAATACGCATCCACCATTTTTCCGTCGACCTTGATCTTTTTGCCTTCGATGCCGATGTCCGCAATCCAGTGCTGGCCGCAACTGTTCGGGCATCCGGTGATGTGCAATTTAATGTGTTCGGAAAATCTCGGCAGCCGTTCGTCCAGTTCGGTCGAGAGCCAACGCGCGAATCCCTTGGTTTCGGTCAACGCCAGCTTGCAGAATTCCGATCCGGTGCAGGCGACGGTGCCGCGCGCAAACGCCGGCACTTTGACCGGCAGTCCCACGCGAGTCAGTTCCGCGGCAACCGTTTCGGCATGTTCCTCGCGAATATTCGCCAGCAATAAATTCTGCTGCACGGTCGCGCGCAAATTGCCGTCGCCAGATTCATCGGCAAGCTCCGCCGCGCGGCGCAGTTGCGCCGGTGTAATTCTTCCGCGCAGCACGGAAGCACCGATGAAAACCAGACCAGCCTGTTTTTGCCGGTGAATTCCGGAGTGGTCGCGATGCACTTCGGCCGGAATTTCCTCGTAGCCAGCCGGATCGAGCGAAAATCCGATGGAGCGATTCAGTTCCGCGAGAAAACTTTCCGCAGTCCAGCCATGTTTCAGGAAAAGATATTTCAGCCGGGCTTGTTCCCTGCTCTGGCGAAGAACTTCACTTGCGCGGAAAATTTCCGCTACGCCGCGCGCCACGTCGACTACCTGGTCCTGGCGCACAAAAGCATCCAACTTCAGCGCGATGTGCGGTTCGGTCGAAAGTCCTCCACCTATGCGCAGCGAAAAACCATCTTCAAAAACGTCGTCGCGTTTCCTCCGGGCGGGTGTGAAAGCTACATCGTTAATTTCCGGATAGCTGCACCACGAGCTGCAACCCGTGACAGTCATCTTGAATTTGCGCGGCAGATTATAGAATTCGCGATTGCCGCCCAGCGCGCGGTCCACTGCCAACGCGAAGGGCGATGCGTCAAAATGTTCGTCAGCGGCGATTCCCGCCACCGGGCAGCCGGTCACATTGCGCACCACGTCGCCGCATGCACCAGTGGTGGTCAATCCCGCAGCTTGCAATTTTTCAATCAAGTCAGGAATGTTCTGAATCGTCACCCAGTGGAGCTGCACGTTTTGCCGCACGGTGATATCGGCAACACCGCGCCCGTAGTCTTCAGACAATCCAGCCAGCACCCGCACCTGGTCGCTGGTCAAAATTCCGTTGGGGATACGGATACGCACCATGAAAAATTCCGTGGCTTTACCTTCGCCATTTTTTCCGCCAACAACTCCCACGCCATCGCCCTGCGTGTAAATTCCCCAGGAACGAAAATAGGTGCCCAGCCATTCCGGCGGCACCGAATCGCGTCCGTTGCGCGCAAATTCGCGAATCTCGTCGAGGTGATCCCAGGCGAGCTTTTCGCGCTTCAGCCGCTCGACGCGTTGCGCTTTGGTTTCTTTTACTTCAGCCATTTTTCCTATTACCTCAGGGGCTGTAAGTACGGCCCCTGAAACCCGGTTTCCTTTCCAATCCATCACTAAAAACAAAAAAACCCACGTTCCAGATTTTCTGGCACGTGGGCTTTGGAATTTCTTTGTGTACGGAGGTTCTAGGTCCGCAGCAGCCTCAAGCCAGAAATGTCGTGTTCGCGACAGCAACAGCAGTCGCAGCAACAACACACGGTCTGGCGAGTCATTCGCATCAGCTCAAAGAGTACGTGGACTACTCCGCGGTGTCAATGCCGTCCTGTATCGCAAAATCCGATGCATGACACCAACTATTTCGATGCGGCTGCTTGCCGGCAGTTACAGCGGTGCCGGCAGTTACGGCTGGCCTTCTGGTAGAACTCTAAAGGTACACCGGAACCCTAGTCTGGCCGGCTAATCGAGATAAGTCCATTCGTTCCAAGAAGTAGAGAGATTCCTGCGCGGTTGGCGGCAAATATAGATGGTCAACCCGGACTCCTCTGGCAGAGCATACTCCGGACTGATGGTCTCAAATGCATGCACTTCCCCGAATGCACGGCCCAATCTTTCCTTTGTAAATCCGATTGCTACAACCGCGTCTCCCGAAGCGCCGCGCGGGCCCCAAGCGCCATATTGATTGTGTCCGCTGATCGCTTTTGGCAGGCCGTAGTGTTTGCCAAAATAATCGATCGCTCCAGCTTCGCCGTAGTTGTAGGCAAGCAACACGACGTGCTGCTGTTCGCCGGGCGGAAGTGAACGCACCGCGCGCGCTTCGGCTTGCACTTGTTGTTGCCAGCCGAACATGTCGCCGAAAAGCTGCGGCAGCGAATTCAAGGGAACGTTTTCCACTTTCACGTCCTGCACTCCGAAGAATGCGCAATATTTTGCGGCGGCCGCTACGGGAAGAATAGGCATGGCCAACGGCGCGGCGATAATTCCAGAAAGAACGATTGGCGCGAGCACCAAGGGTTTCAGCCAGGCGGTGGCACGTGAGAATATTTCCCGCTCCCACCAGAGCGCACCGCCCGCCAACAACATGATGTATGCCGGAGCGAGATAATAAATTTTGCCATGAAGCAAAATCATTTCGAACAGCACGACAAGATATGCGTAGCCCAGAACCGCGTACCTGCGTCCTTCGCGATCGAAGAGAAAAAAGTACAAACCGGCGAGCCAGAACGGCGCAGCCAGCGGGTTTACCAGGAGAAATTGTTCCGCGATGTAGGTCAGCGGCGAAACCGTTGAGTATTTGGTGCCAATCACGGTGTGCAGCAGGGCGATTGTTGGATAGCCGTTGCGAATTTCCCAAAGCAGATTGGGCAGAAAAATCAAAAATGCAATCACCAATGCCGCCCAGATTTCAATTCTGGCAAATTGTTTTCGTGCCGGAGTGAGAAGCAGGCCAATCGCGATGCCCGATCCGAAAAACAGCATGGAATGTTTATTGAGGATTCCGACTCCTGCAACGGCTCCAAAAAGCAGCCACAACCGCGAGCTGCCGCCATTTAGAATTCGCAGGACAATGGCGGCGCATGCCATCCAGAACACCGGCTCGAAGGCGTTCATCGAAAGAAAATTATCGAAGGTCAGATAAATCGGAGCGAGAAGAACCAAAAGTGACGCGAAGAATTGCGCGAAGCGGGCTCCGCCCACTTCACGCGCCATCCAACCGGCCAGCCAAACTTTTGGCGCGACGGAAAGAGCCGGCAGCAACCGCAAAGCGAACAGTGAATTGCCAAATAATCCACGGCTTATTCGTGAAGCGAGCGCGACGAGCGGAGCATGATCAACGTAGCCCCATGCGAGATGTTCGCCACACGCTGCATAATAGAGCTCATCACGGAAATAGCCGTATTTGGAATTGAACAAAAAATGGGCGAACACGGCGAGAACGGCGAGCACGTACACGGATTTGTCGAGCGGTGCGTGGTAGGGCGGCGCCTGCGAAGCGGGCAATCCGTCGTCGGTATGCTGCATGGAAGAGAGATTCCTTCCGACAGGATCGAAACCTTCGGTCGCTTCGCTCGGAATGACGTGAGAACTCACTTTGTGAATGCTAGTTGGTTGCTTCGACTAGCGTGGCCGACTTGATGTGGTCCAGCTTGGGCCAGCCTTTCAGCAAATACGGATCGCCTTGCTTCTCCAGCTGGTCCTGGTCTGGCCCGGCGCTGTCGCCGTAACCGTCATACATCATTTCAACGACGTTCATGCCTTTGCCATCCACCAGGCCGAATGGAGCGAAACCCTGGCCGGAATGATCAAGCGGCGTGTTGTCCTTCAGGTTGATGAACACCTGCGTGCCGCGCGAATTCGGATTCGAGGTTTGCGCAAACACGATGGTGCCACGCTTGTTGGACTGAACGACCGGGTCGTCCTTCATGGTCACATGCTGCCAGGCAGAATTCACCGAAGGATTTGCGCTGATGCCGAACTGCACCACGAAATTCGGCACGACCCGAAAGAACGCGGCGTTGTCGTAAAAATGATGCTTCACGAGATTATAGAAGCGGTCGGCTTCGAGAGGAGCCCAGGCGCGGGTAACGGTGATGGTGAATTCACCCCGTGTGGTGTCGAATTTCACTTTGTAGGTTTCTGGTGCTTTTTCTTTTAGTTTCGCGGGAGCAAGCAGTTCCTTCACGTAATTGTGCGCAGGTTCGCCGGCTTTTTTCATCGCTGGGCCCGGCGTGGCGCCAGACTCTGGTTTCGTTTCCGGCGCAGCCGGTGTGGCCGCCGACGGCTGCGCCGGAGCTTCGGTTTTTGGCGGCTGCGTGGCGGCGGACTCCGCGGGTGGCTGGCTCTTCGAACAGCCAGCGAGAATAATTCCGGCCGCAAGCATTGCCGCGGCCCAAGCAACTGTACTGTACTTTGCGCTCATGCGAATTCTCCGTCACTTAAAAATAAGTCATCATTTTTGTGGATTCAATTCCCGGCTAACGCGCTCCACGTCGACCATCAGGCGTAGAGTATTTTCGCCTAGAATCTTTTTTACGTCACCTTCGGAATAGCCTTTTTTCAGTAGAGCCGCGGTGATCTTCGGCAGCATGGATGCGTCTTCCATACCGTATGGCATGTTGGCGCCGTCGAAATCGGAACCCAGCCCGACGTGATCGATTCCCGCAACTTTAACAGCGTGGTCGATGTGATCAATGATTTTCGTGTAGTCCACACGCGGCAAAACGCCCCTCGCAACGTACTCGCGCGTTATGCGATCGCCTTCCATCAGCATACAGCCTTCGTTGGTGTCCCCGCAGCGCTTGGACACTTCCTTTGAAATGGCATCATTGATTTTCGGATCGGCTTTTTCCGCGTTGCGAAATTCCTGACTGAGAAATCCCACGTGATAGTTGATCTGTATGACGCCGCCTTTGGCCGCCAAATCTTTCATCATCTGGTCGGTCATGTTTCGCGGAGCGTCGCAGATCGCGCGGCAGGACGAATGCGAGGCGAGCAGCGGCGCTTTACTGACTTCCAGCGCGTCGTGAAAAGTCTTGTCGCTTACGTGGGAAATGTCTACCATCACGCCGAGCCGATTCATCTCGCGCACTACACCCTTTCCGAAGTCAGTGAGGCCGTTGTGAACGGCTTTGTCGGTGGAAGAGTCAGCCCATTCGTCGTTTCCGCTGTGCGTGAGGGTCACGTAACGCACGCCGAGGCTGGCGTATTTGCGCAGTACGCCGAGATCGCTGTTGATCATGTGGCCGCCTTCGACACCTATGAGCGCGGCGATTTTGTGCTCCTGGTGGGCACGGCGAATTTGTTCGGCGGTCGTCGCCAAAACCAGATCGCTTGGATGCTTGCGTACCTGCTCGCGCACCGCGTCGATCTGTTCGAGCGCTTTTTGCACTGCGGTTGGACCGGTCACTTTGCTGGGAATCCAAATAGAAAAGAAAAGCGCGCCGAGTCCGCCTTCGCGCATGCGCGGAATGTCTATGCCGCCCGAAGAGTGGCGCTGGCCCAAATCAAATTTGGGATCGAGCAGGAGCTGCGTGGTGTCGTCGTGGGTATCCACAACGATGGAAGAAAAGTGCAGTTTTTTTGCGCGCACAGAGATGGTGTCGCTGGGTACTGCCCTTGCCACGAAAAGACCTCCCAGGGTTAGAGTGAACAGAAAAAGTAGATTCCTCACTGCGCTTCGCTCCGCTCGGAATGACAATCTCTTCATTCGCAAGGTTAACTCGCTCATTTTTTGCTTCGTGGGCCAGGATTGATCTACTGCGCCTGTAGTTCCCGGCTGACTTTTTCGTTCTGCTCCATCACGCGGAGCAGATTGCCACCGAGAATTTTGCGAATGTCGTCGTCGGAGTAGCCTTTGCGCATCAGGGCTTCGGTTATTTTGGGCAGCTTGGAGGCGTCTTCCATACCTTCCGGCATGCTGGCGCCATCGAAGTCGGAGCCGAGGCCAACGTGATCGGCGCCAACTAGTTTTACGGCGTGATCGATGTGATCGATGATTCTTTCCCAGCTGACGTGCGGGAGTTTTCCTTCGGCGACTGCTTTCTGCTGAAGTTCGGTCATCTTTTTGCCGATACAGGCTTGGTCGTCGCCACATTCTTTTTTGACCTGATCGAAGACTTGCACCACGCCGCCGGAAAGTTTGTCGGAGGCGTCTTTGTACGCCTGGTCAATGAAGCTCATCTCGTAATTGATTTGGATGACTCCGCCTTTGGCGGCTAGCGCCTTGATCATGTCATCGCTCATGTCGCGCACGTGGTTGCAGAGAGCGCGGCAGGAAGAGTGCGAGGCAATTAGCGGAGCCTTACTGACTTCGAGCGCGTCGTAAAAGGTTTTGTCGCTTACGTGGGAAATGTCCACCATGATGCCTTGGCGATTCATTTCGCGAACAATGTCCTTGCCGTAGTCGGTGAGGCCGTTGTGCGCGGGCTTGTCAGTGGAAGAATCCGCCCACTCGTCGTTATAGAAATGGGAGAGAGTCATGTAGCGCACACCGAGATCGCCGAAAATGCGGACCATGCGGATGTCGTTGCCGATCATGTGGCCGCCTTCGACTCCGATCAACGCGGCGATTTGTCCTTGCGCGTGAGCGCGGCGCACGTCTTCCGCCGTGCGGCATAAAACCATGTCCTTGGAATTTCTACGCACGTTTTCGTGCACGGCATCAATCTGGTCGAGCGCTTTCTGTATTGCCGGCGGGCCCATGATGCGGCCGTCAATCCAGATGGAAAAGAAGATGGCGTTCATTCCGCCTTCCTTCATGCGCGGGATGTCAATGCTGCCGTCCGCATTGCGTTTGGCGAGATCGTAGTCCTTGGAGAAAAATCTCTGCGTGGTGTCGTCGTGAGTGTCGAGAACAATGGACGAGAAGTGGAGTTTGCGGGCGCGCTCGGCGATTTCATCGGCGTTGGCGGGCGCGATCCAGAGCGAACGGAGGAGGAAAAAAGAACAAAACGACAAAAACACGCGGCGGCTGCGCATTAGTAGCTCCTTAACCCTATTCAAAAATAGGACCGGATCAGAAATGTCGAGTGGAGATTCTACCCTATCAGCCAGCCGAGCATGGCTTGTTTCCACGCTTGGCGATTTACTTCGGCGATGGATTCGGTGAGCGGAATTTCCTTTGGGCACGCCTTCACGCAATTTTGTGAGTTCGCGCAATCTTGCACTCCGCCTGGCTGCATTAATGCACCGATACGCTCGTGGGCATGCATCGCGCCCGTTGGATGCATGTTGAAAAGGCGCACCTGGCTGATGATTGCGGCGCCGACAAAATCGCCAGCGGACGTGCCCGTGACTTGCGGACAAACTTCCAGACAGCTACCGCAGGAAATGCAGGTGGAAAGTTTATAGGCTCTTTCCTGCGTTTCCGGTGCGACACGCGGGCCTTCGCCGAGATCGTAGGTGCCATCGATGGGAATCCATGCCTTGACGCGCTTCAGACTTTCGAACATGAATTGCCGGTCGACGGCAAGATCGCGCACTACCGGAAATTTCGACATCGGTTCGAGGCAGATAGGTTGTTCTAACTTGTCGACTAACGCGGAGCAAGCCATACGCGCCTTTCCGTTGATGAGCATGGCGCAGGAGCCGCAGACCTCTTCCAGGCAATTGGAATCGTAGGAGACGGGCGCGGTCTTTTTTCCGTCGCGGGTGACGGGGTTTTCCGCGATGTCGCGCAAACAGATGATTACGTTCATTGCGGGACGCCAAGTCAATGCGAATTCTTCCCAGTATGGCGCGCCTTGCGGGTTCACTTGCCGTTTGATTTTTACGATGACTTGTTTTTCAGCCATAAGTCCTGGGCTCAGTCCCAATAGCTCTTCCCTCTTCGCAAGGCGACAGTCTCCGTGAAGCCATTTTTATACTGGAACTTGCCCCGCAGCCAACCCTTGGAAACTGTGCCGCTGAAGTTCCCCGGATATTCACAGTCATCAGGCATCGTGAACTGAATCAAATCTTTCGATTCGACGTTCACCATTATGAGTTCTCCCGGAGGACCTTGGGCGATCTGGAGCGCACCCTGGAACATCGAGCCGGTGAAAACAATCTTCAGTTCCGTTCCAAGCACATCGCCAGATTGCTGAATGTAATGCATATCAGAGTAGGTGCCTGTAACTCGGGGTTCTGTTTCAGTTCTCGGCGAAGCATGGACTCCAAACGCAGTGCCGGCAACCAGGCTGGCGAGCAATATCCTTCCCAGCAACGAGAATCGGGCTGCGCACATGTTGGCTCTCCTTTCCTACTTGACTGCGTCGTATCTGCGCGGGCGCGGAGTGATCTGCGAAATGTCCACGGCTTCGTAGTGCAACTGGATTTCGCCACTCACCCATTTTGCGCGCGTCGTTTTCAACCAGTTGGAATCGTCGCGATCCGGGTATTCCGGTTTGTAATGCGCGCCGCGCGATTCGTTGCGAGCGTGCGCGCCGATGGTGATTACTCGGGCCAGCACCAGCATGTTTCCCAGTTCGCGTGCGAAGTTCAGCGTCTGGTTGGACCATTTGCTGCGATCGCTCAAATTCACTTTGCGGAATCGTTGATCGAGTTCCAGCAATGTGTTGTAGGCAATTTCCAGATTTTTGTTGATGCGCGTAACGGTGACATGTTCGGTCATGGTCTCGCCGAGTTCTCGCCAGATGGCCATGATGTTTTCATTGCCGTCTTGCGAAATCAGAGCCTGGTTCAAGGCTTCCTGGCGCTGCCGTTCGCGATCGAAAATGCCGGAGTCAACAGCGTCGGTTCCCTTTTCCAGATTTTTTGCATACTTGGTGGCGGCGGGGCCGGCCAGTCCACCGCCAAAAATACAGGAGACCAGTGAATTCGCGCCGAGGCGATTGGCGCCGTGATATTGGTATTCACATTCACCGGCCGCGTAAATTCCCGGAACGCTGGTCGCCTGGTCGTCGGCGTTCACCCACATTCCGCCCATGGTGTAATGCATGGCGGGAAAAACTTTCATCGGCTCTTCGCGCGGATCAACGCCCAAAAACTTTTCGTAAATTTCCAGAATGCCTTCGAGCTTGCGATCCAACGTTTCGCGTGGAATGTGGCTGACATCGAGATAAACCGCGGCTTGTCCGACGAGGCCGAGTTTTTCCTGGTACACAATACGATGAATGGCGCGCGTGGCGATATCACGGGGCACCAGGTTTCCGTACTTCGGATACCATTCTTCGAGAAAATAAAAGCGTTCGTTTTCTGGAATGCTTTTCGCGGGGCGTGTGTCGCCGGATTTTTTCGGAACCCAGACGCGGCCGCCTTCTCCGCGCGCCGATTCGCTCATCAGGCGTAGTTTGTCTTCACCAGGAATCGCGGTCGGATGGACCTGGATGAATTCGCCGTTGGCGTAATCCACGCCCTGCTGGAAAAGCGCGGACTGAGCGGAGCCAGTGCAGACAACCGAGTTTGTCGAGCGCCCAAAAATTGCGCCGATTCCGCCGGTGCAAAAAATCACCGCGTCGGCGGGAAAGGTTTTTACTTCCATGGTGCGCAAATCCATGGCGCATATGCCACGGCACACACCGGCGTCATCCAAAACCGCGGACAAGAACGTGAAGCCTTCGTATTTTTTAACTTTGTCTTCGGATTCGTGACGCCGCACCTGTTCGTCGAGCGCGTAGAGCAACTGCTGGCCGGTCGTCGCACCGGCGAATGCGGTGCGGTGATAGAGCGTGCCGCCAAATCGGCGATAATCCAGCAAACCTTCCGGCGTGCGATTGAACATCACGCCCATGCGGTCGAGCAGGTCGATAATTCCGGGAGCGGCTTCACACATTCTTTTTACCAGCGGCTGATTGGCAAGGAAATCGCCGCCGTAAATGGTGTCGTCGAAATGTTTGGCGGTGGTGTCGCCTTCGCCTTTCTGATTTTTCGCGGCGTTGATGCCACCCTGTGCGCAAACCGAGTGCGAGCGCTTCACCGGAACGATGGAAAACAAATCGACGGGCACACCGGACTCGGCAACGCGAATCGTGGCCATCAGTCCGGCCAGCCCTCCGCCAACAACGATAATTTTCGGCAGTCTCATCGAGTTATGTACGAAGAAAATGGGTGCCAGTCAAAACGAAAACTGATCAAAATCAGGATTCCGATCACGCTGAAAGAAATTCCGACCAGGGCGCCAAGCTGTCCAGCGGCACGCTGCGCGCGGACCGTTGCCGCCAGTCCCCACTTGCAAAGAAAATTCCAGATGCCGACGCCCAAATGAAAGGAGGACGCAAGAATTCCCACCACGAAAAACAGCAAATACCACGGATTTTGCAAATCGTTATAGACGGTGTCGTACGTCGAGCGGCCGTGCGTTACCCACCGTTCTGTATAAACATGCCATCCTATATATACGAACGCGATCAGGCCGGTGTAGCGCTGGAGGGTGTACAGCCAGTTTTTCACCCACGGATATTGCGAAACGTTCGATTTCCCGTCCAACCAGATGTACACGCCATAGCCGCCGTGAAACAAAATCGGCAAAGCGATCAAAAATAATTCCACGAACGGACGGAACGGAATGGTTTGCAATTCCTGCGAAACCGAATTGTATTTATCGGGACTGACGAGAACGGCGCTATTGGACCAGAAATGTTCCGCGAGAAATGCGGCAACGGGAATTAAACCGCTCAAGGAATGGAGTTTTCTGAGGAGATAACTGCTATCAGGCCGGGTTGTCGTTGCGGACATGCCCTCTCCGCTGCGCGTGCCCCGCCGTGACTCGAATTGAGTTCAACATGGGAAAGTTCTCACTTGCAGCACTTAAATTATAGCAGTTGCTTTCCGCGATGCAAAATCGCGACATATTTGCATTGCTTTTACATTTTCGGAAAATTCAAACGATTTGCCCATTGCTGCAGACATTGCATTTGTTATCG
Source organism: uncultured Acidobacteriota bacterium (assembly GCA_963732135.1). Lineage (GTDB taxonomy): Bacteria > Acidobacteriota > Terriglobia > Acidiferrales > UBA7541 > Acidiferrum. The sequence continues at coordinate 1,400,756 of CAVSYC010000001.1, read as the reverse complement.
TACAGATTGCGGCCATTGTAGAGTTCAGTTCTCAGCCGACTTCACTCAATGAGCACAAAACTGGTACAAGAATTCGAAATGCTGGCCAACAGCTTGAAGTCCGGAGATGCGTCGAGCCAGGAACTCTCCATCAGCAAGCTGGCTGACCGAATCGCAAATACCCTGCATGTAAAATCAGATGAGGTCGCAATTCTGGCGGTTTCGGAAACAGGGCGTCATCTCTATTTTCTGGTGCCGCAGGCTTTGCGCAATGTCGGCCACATTCCACTTTCCAGTACGTCCGCGCTGGCCGCTCGCACGGTGCGCGACAGCCGGCCGGAAATCGTCAACAATTTTTCGACGGTCCGTCACGCTAGTGTTTTCGAAGGCGTAAAAGCAGAGACGCTGAACGCGGCGGCGATTCAGAGAATTATCAGCGCGCCGATCCTGGCGGACGGAAAAGTGATCGGCGTGATCCAAATCAGCCGCAAGGCGGCGACGGTTTCCGAAGCCGGTCCGGAATTCAGCGCCGACGATCTGGGAAAACTTCTGGCGATCTGTAAACCGCTGGGACAACTGATCCAGCACGTCGCGAAGGATTGAAGTTCGCTGCTTCAATGCCGTGTTAAATTCCGATTGCAACACCGTTTAACGTTGACACTCGATACCCTTCTTGTTACTTTTCCACAGCACTAAATTTTTAACTGCTACTTCACACACGGAGGCCGCGTACCGGCACTATGGCGTTTGTCGCTAAGAAAATTTTCCTGACCAAAGGCGTCGGTAAACATCGTGAGCGGCTTTCCAGTTTTGAGCTTGCCCTGCGCAACGCGGGAATCGCCGCGTGCAACATCGTTCGCGTCTCGTCGATTTTTCCGCCAAGCTGTAAATTAATTTCGCGCAGCGAGGGATTGAAGCACATCAGGCCCGGCCAGGTGGCGTTCACGGTAATCAGTGAGAATTCAACCAAAGAGCCGCATCGCTTGATCGCCGCCAGCATCGGCCTGGCGCTTCCCAGCGATAAAACCATGTACGGCTACCTCTCCGAGCATCATTCTTTTGGCGAAAGCGAAGAAATTGCCGGCGAATATGCGGAAGAACTCGCGGCGGAAATGCTCGCTACCACATTGAACGTGGAATTTGACCCGGATTTATCGTGGGATGAGAAAAAAGAAGTTTATCGCATCTCAAATAAAATCGTCCGCACGCTCAACGTAACGCAATCGGCGGTCGGCGATAAGCGCGGCCTGTGGACGACGGTCCTGGGCGCGGCAATTCTCATCGGCGAAGACGACTGACTTTCCTGTTCTCACGCTATCAGCGAGGTACCTTATGCGCTCGATGCGAATCGTTTTCTTCGCTGCTTTATTTTCGCTGATTGTTGTGTTCTGTGCACCCCTTAGAGCCGCAGATCGCATCACGATTCTCTATGACGCGTTCTCGGATTCGCCGAAGGTGACAAAAGACTGGGGCTTCTCGGCGCTCATTGAGCACGACGGAAAGCGCATCCTCTTTGATACGGGCAATAATGCCGAAGTCTTTGAACGTAACGTCAAAGCGCTCAACATTGATCTCACTAAGCTGGATTTCGTCGTCATCTCGCATCGGCACGCGGATCACACGACCGGTCTGAAGTATCTTCTTTCTATAAACCCCAACGTTCCCATTTATGCCCCTATGGAATCGTTCGGTGTTTTCGGTGGCACCGTTCCCGCGACACTGATTAAGCCGGTCGCTTCTCTTCCCGACCGCATGCGGTACTACGACGGAAAATATCCGCAAAAGATTTCGGCAGGATATCCCTGGAGCGACGGGAACTTCCTCCTCATCGACAAACTGACCGAAATTTCCCCGGGCATTTTCATGGTTTTTACAATCTCGAAGACTCCGGGCACGCTTGAACTGCGAGAGTTGTCGCTCGCGCTACGCGGCCCCGATGGGCTGTCCGTCATCGTCGGCTGTTCGCACCCCGGTATCGAGGAAATCTTGCAAGCCAGTTCCGTTATCGGGCCGCGCCTACATTTTCTCTGCGGCGGTCTTCACCTCGTTAGCACGCCTGACGCCGAAATCGACCGACTGGTCGACAGTTTGAAGAACAAATGGAAACTCGAAAAAGTCGCTCCTGGTCATTGCACCGGCGAGCCCGCGTTTCTGCGCTTACAAAAGGCATTCGGCGATGACTATCTTTACGCGGGGGCAGGCAGAACCATTGAGGTTCCGTAGATCGTGCAAAATTACCGGCGTCGTAGCCGGTCACTAGATACGACCGATTCTTAATTCCTGTTTTTAAAATATCCGATGCGTTCCAGCACCGCGCCCACCACCAGCGGCAGTGCAACTGTCGCATCCTCGAACACTTCCGCCAATTTTCCGCCTTCTTCTGCCGGCACAAATTTTCCCCATGACACAGCTTCGGTGTAAGTGCTCCCACTGAGCCCGCCCCAATGCACCGGTTCGGGGCAAATTCTCACGCCGTAGGCATAGCGTTTCAAAGGCATGTCTTTGTAGCCGCGTCGCGCCATCAATTCCGCGTAAACTCCGAACTGCTGCGACCAGTTGCGCGGCACGCCGCCACCAATCGTGAAAATCCCCATTTTTTTCGTGGCCATCATGGTATCCGCGAATTTTTCAAAATCCTCAAAGGGATCAAAACGCAGCAGCGGCCGTTTATCGCGCTTTCTGCCGAATTTGTGCAGGGCAAAATCGATGCCCAGTTCCGAATCCGAAAACGCCGGAACAAATACCGGGACATCGTGCTCGTACGCGGATTTCAGAATTCCGCGGCCCTTGGTATTTTTTACCAAATATTCGCCGATGCGCCGATGTAGCTTCCAACTGGAGACAACTTCTTCCGCGCTCCACTCATCCAGGAGCGAGTCAACGACTTCTTCCACGTGATCGAGGTTGGTCTCTGGCTCCAGCGAGTCGTACACGCGGTTATAGCCTGCATTAAATAATTCGTTGTCGTCCATTTTCGAAGGGTCATAGCGAAAGTGCGAAAGGCCGGTTGCTTCGACCAAACCGTGCGCCATCAGCGCGCCCGTCGAGACCACGGCTTTTACGATTCCGCTTTCGATCAAATCGCAAAACACCAAACCCATTTTGCCTACGGTCAGCGCGCCCGCCAGCGTCATAACCACGAAACAGTCTTTGTCACGCGCCATCGCTTCCAACACGTCCGCGGCGTCGCCGACTTGCCGCGCAGTGTAGGCCGTGTCGCCCATGGCGCGCACCAGCTGGTTTATAGTTTTGCACTTGGACAAATCCAGCGGAAAAATCGGCCGCAACTTATCCTTGACTGGATCGTGCAGCACTCGACCCGTGACCGTCTTTGCGCCGGCTGCGTTTTTCTTTACTTTCGCCATTTCGCTCCTGGACTTTTCGAAGTGAATGCAGCTTTACGATATTTGTCGGATACGAAAGTCTCGAAATAATTCTCGTGACGCATCTTACTTTTTATTCGCTGCATTCGTCAAAGAACTTTCCTGCTTTTCCGCAGGCCGGCCGCGCTCTGCGTTAACTTTTGCTTTGCGCGTGTTACGATGGTCGATATGGCAGACAAATTTACTATTGGCCTGATTCAAATGCGCTGCACCAAGGACGCAAGCGACAACCTGACGCGCGCCATCGAGAAAATTCGCGAAGCCGCCAAACGCGGGGCACAAATCATTTGCATGCACGAACTGTTTCGCGGCGAATATTTTTGCCGTACAGAAGACACCGCGCTTTTTGATCTGGCTGAAGCTGTTCCCGGCCCTGCCACCGAAATCCTTGCCAAGGTGGCGAAAGAAAATAATGTCGCGCTGGTGGTGTCGCTCTTCGAACGGCGCGCGGCCGGTGTCTATCACAACACCTGCGCCGTACTCGATGCGGATGGCTCGTTCCTTGGCAAATATCGCAAAATGCATATTCCCGACGATCCCTTGTACTACGAAAAGTTTTATTTCGCGCCCGGGGATCTGGGTTTTCCAAATTTTGACACCAAATACGGCCGCATTGGAATCCAAATTTGTTGGGATCAGTGGTACCCGGAAGGTTCCCGCCTGACCGCACTGAAAGGCGCGCAGGTGATGTTCTATCCGACCAGCATCGGCTGGCACCCGAAAGAGAAAACGGAGTTCGGGGCGGCTCAGCTTGATGCCTGGCGTACCATTCAGCGCTCGCACGCGATCGCGAATGGAACGTTTGTCGCGGTCGTCAACCGCGTGGGCTACGAAGGAAATCCCTCAGCGGGCGATCCGGGCATTGAATTTTGGGGAAATTCTTTTGTCGCCGATCCGTTTGGCCAGCTCATCGCGCAAGCCGGCAGCGAAAAAGAAGAAATTCTTGTAGTGGAATGCGATCCCGCAAAAAGCGAGGACACGCGGCGCAACTGGCCGTTTTTGCGCGACCGCCGCATTGACGCGTATCAACCAATTTTAGATCGCTGGCTCGGCGAATAATTTGTTTCCGTTCCCTGTGCCGTCTGCAATCTCCGTGTTAAATTTCCCTTCCTACAAACATGCTTAAATCGCAGAATAGCCCCTCGTTGCATACCATGAATTGCCGTATGCCTGCAGAATGGGCACCGCACGAAGGCACATTTCTCGGGTGGCCGCACGAACTTACGGATTGGCCCGGCAAGTTTGCGCCAATTCCGTGGGCTTTCGCGGAAATCGTGCGCCATCTCGCGCGCGTTGAACGCGTTTATCTGCTGGTGGAAGACCGCACAGCCGAATCGCGCGTCAAGTTGATCCTAAAAAAGTCCCACGTCAATCTCGAGAATGTTCGGTTCCTGAGGATCCCGACCGACCGTGGCTGGATGCGCGACTCCGGACCGATTTGCGTCGCGAATGACTCTGGCGAAGTTTCGTTCAACCATTTCGTATTCAACGGCTGGGCAAAATATCCCAATCATAAAAGAGACGCGCAAGCGGTGGCTCGCGTGAACAAAACTCTTCGTCGCAAAATATTTTTGCCGATGCACCACGGCCGGATCGTAGTTCTGGAAGGCGGCTCGATTGATGTCAATGGCAGGGGAACGCTTTTAACCACAGAAGAGTGTTTGCAAAGCAAGATTCAAGAGCGCAATCCGGGATTCAGCAAAAGCGATTACGAGCAGGTTTTCCGCAACTATCTCGGAGTGAGGCACGTCGTTTGGCTGAAAAACGGAATCGCGGGTGACGATACGCACGGCCACGTGGACGATTTGTCGCGCTTCGTCGACCCTACGACAGTAGTCACCATCGTTGAAGAAAATAAATCCGACGTCAACTATTCCGCGCTTCAGGAAAACCTGACGCTTTTGCAATCAGCGAAAGACCAGGACGGCAAATCACTGCGCGTTGAAACCTTGCCGATGCCCGCAGCGATTTTTTTCGACGGACAGCGGCTTCCGGCCAGCTACGCCAACTTTTATATTGCCAACAAACTCGTACTTGCCCCCGTTTTCAACGATCCCAACGACCGCGTCGCCCTCAACACACTGGCGAAACTTCTCCCGGGCCGCGAAATCGTGCCGATCTATTGCCGCGATCTGGTGCTCGGCCTCGGTACCATTCACTGCATGACGCAGCAACTGCCCGCCGGCCACTAACTCCATCATTCCGGGCGCAGCGAGGGATGCTACACTTTCACAAGCCAGCGAAATCAACTCTGGAGATCGCATGTTCGCTTTTCTCGCTCTTCTTCAGCAACGAACCGTAGTGATCGAATGGTGGCCGCGCGGGATTATCGCCTGGCTTCTGCTTGGACTCATCGCCGGATGGCTGGCGGGAAAACTGGCGCGTGGCCGCGGATTCGGCTGCATCACCGACATTATTCTTGGGCTGATCGGTTCATTCGTTGGTGGCTGGGTTTTCACCAAACTGGGAATCTTCGGCGGCGGCTTCCTGTTTTCCTTGGCCGCAGCCACTCTTGGCGCGGTCATTCTCGTGGCCATCGCGCATCTCTTCAGTGGCGGCTCAAATAACTGACTTTGCCCTCAGATCGGTTTGTTTTCTGATTGTCGCTCGTCTCTGCGCGCGGCGGCCTGTGATCGCTGGCCACTCGCCTTACTGTGATACTCTTTCCATGCACACATTGGAGATGACATATCGTTGAGTAAGCCTCTGCAATCGCTTTTCGCAATTCCCCTCGGTGGTCTCGGTGAGTTCGGAATGAACATGATGGCGCTTCGCTACGGCGACGACATCATCGTGATCGATGCCGGCATGATGTTCCCGGAGTCCGAGCTGCTGGGCGTTGATCTGGTTATTCCCGACATTACGTATTTAAAACAGAATCGCCAGCATGTTCGCGCCATTGTTCTGACGCACGGCCACGAAGATCACATCGGAGCGCTGCCATACATTTTGCGCGACCTGAATGTGCCTGTATTTGGCACGCGATTCACGCTGGCGCTGGTGAAAAAACGCATCACGGAAGCCGGACTTCTGGAATCGACGACGCTGCGCGAAGTAATTCCCGGCCGCCGCGTCGAAATCGGCCCGTTTGAAATTGAAATGATTCCTGTGACGCACAGCACCATTGATTGCGTCGCGCTGGCCGTGCGCACGCCGGTCGGCGTCATCATTCACACCGGTGATTTTAAGATTGACCACACGCCCGTTGGCGGAGCGGGATTCGACATTCATACGTTCGCGCGCTACGGCAACGAAGGCGTGCTGGCGTTATTCTCGGACTCGACCAACGTCGAGCGCCCCGGCATCACGCCTTCAGAACGGGCCATCGTTCCGCGCATTGAAGAACTCACGCGCTCCGCTCCGAAGCGTGTGATTTTGTCGTGTTTTGCCTCGTCCATTCATCGCATTCAACAGGTGATCGACATCGCGTCGCGCGTGGGCCGTAAAGTTGCATTTGTCGGCCGCAGCATGGTGGACAACGTCGAAATCGCGCACGACCTCGAATATTTGCGCATCCCCGACGGTATGGTGGTTCGCTCGCAGGACATACGCGCCTTCGATCCGCGCAAAATCATTATTCTGGCTTCCGGCTCGCAGGCCGAGCCCATGTCTTCGCTTTCGCGCATCGCGGTGGACAATCACCGTTTTGTCAGCGTCGACGAAAACGACACCGTAATCCTTTCTTCGCGCATCATTCCCGGAAATGAAAAAGCTATTTTCCGGATGCTGGATCACATGTTTCGCCGCCGCGCTCTGGTTTATTACGACAATTCTGCCGGCGTCATTCACGTTTCCGGGCACGCCAGCCAAGAAGAACAGAAACTCGTGCTACAGCTCGTTAAGCCGAAGTATTTCATTCCGGTCCACGGCGAGTATCGTCACCTGTTCCGCCATGCGGCATTGGCGCATCAACTCGGTGTGGTGAGCGGCGAAATTCTGCTGGTGGAAGATGGCCAGAACATTGAGTTCACTGAAGACGGCGTACGCCGCCGCGATCCAGTCACCGCTGGCCGCGTTCTGGTCGATTCCGGCTCGCTCGAAGAAATTGAAGAAGTGGTGGTTCGCGAGCGCAAACATCTTTCCGAAGACGGCGTGGTCGTTCCCATAATCGCTATCGACAAGCACACCGGCAAACTGGAATCGCAACCGGAAATAGTTTCGCGCGGTTTTATGAGCGACAACGGCAGCGATCTGGTGGCCGGCGCGCGCGACATCGTATTGCGAACCATCAACACTTCCAACGCCGAGGAACGTGCCGACTGGTCGGTCATCAAGGAAAAAATTCGCGTGGACCTCAAGCGCTACATCAGCAAACAAACTTCCAAGCGTCCGCTGATTCTGCCGGTAATCCTCGAAGTCTAAAATCCCATAGGAGCGCGACAACCATTTGGAGTGCAGCGGTATTGCGCCATTGCGGGCGGAGTCTGTGCGCGTCAGGAATCGCTCTTTGCATGTGGATAAATCCAAGGGAGATTCCTTCCGACCAGGTCGGAACCTTCGGTCGCTTTGCTCGGAATGACGGACTATGAGGCGCGAGAGAGACAAACGGAAGCAGAAGGGACGAACAGTTGCGCGGCGATCCCCACAGCCTTCGCGAAGATGCAGAACTCGCAAGCTGCTGCTTGCCATTCCGTTACATAAATTATTCGCATTCGTTACATTCGAAACTCATCAGTTCTACTGTAGCGATACCTTAGATTCCCAGGCGATCGCTGCAACTTCTCACCGAAAATGTCGTCCAATCTGTATGAGTTTAGATTTCTAAGTTCATCGCAAGACTCTAGACGCTTTCTAAGGAGAATTAAATGAAAACGAAACACTTCGCAAAGGGCCTTCTCTTCGGCGCCGCTCTCGTCCTCGCTTCTGCCGCGTTCGCCGGCGAAAAGGCTTCGGTCAAGCTGTATGACGATGTCAAAGTGAACGGCAAGACGCTGGCTCCTGGTACGTACAATCTGACCTGGGAAGGCACCGGCGACAACGTTCAGCTGAACATCCGCCAAGGTAAGGAAACTGTCGCCACGGTTCCCGTACAGATTGCAACTACCAATTCCGCGCCGTCCAACACTGGCTACTCTACAAAGAAGGAAGACGACGGTTCGCGGTCACTGACCAACGTCTTCTTCGCCGGAAAGAAATACACGCTGAACCTTGACCAGCAAGCAACCGCGGCGCCAACACCGGCCGTTTCCGCCTCGGGCACCAAGTAACTCTTCGCAAATTTCTGTAAACGGTTCGCGGACTACCCTCCCCGCGAACCTTTCCGCCGACGTCCTCGCATGTCTCCGCGTGCGAGGACGTTTTTTTGCATGGACTCCTCCAACCGATCTGCACCCGGAGACTGCGCCTCGCGATCACTCGACTTTTGCCCCCTCTTAGCGCTTATAATCTCAGCCGCAACGCCTGCAAACATGCGCTCGACATCGCTGGCTTGCAAGGAAGAGGTCCGCCATGCTGATTTCCAGTCGAGCTTTTGTATCGTGCGCTCTATTTACGGCTATCTCCGCCATTGGTGCATCGGCCCAACAAAATTCTCCTGAACCGTACGCCGTGGTTCATGGCTGGCCCGTTCTTCCTGAAGGAATGGTTCTCGGTCAGGTATCTGGCGTCGCCGTTGATTCTCACAATCACGTCTTCGTCTTTCATCGCGCGGAAGGTTCCTGGGCCACCGACAAAACTCATCCCATCTCAAGCGCAACAATTCTTAGCTTCGACGGCGCTTCTGGAAAATTATTGGCGTCCTGGGGAGAAAACCGCTTCCTCGAGCCACACGGCCTGCGCGTCGATTCGCACGACAACGTTTGGGTGACCGACCGCGCTCTTCAACAAGTTTTCAAGTTTTCTCACGACGGAAAACTTCTTTTGACCATCGGCACGGAACGTGTCGCCGGCGTTGATGCAACTCATTTCGATAAACCTACAGACATCGCCTTCGCTTCCGACGGGTCGATCTATGTCAGCGACGGCTATGGCAACAATCGCGTGGCAAAGTTTTCTCCCGACGGCAAGTTTCTGTTCGATTGGGGACACAAAGGTCAGGATCCAGGCGAATTTGATCTGCCACATAGCGTGGCAGTCGACGCGCAAGGAAATGTGTACGTCGCCGATCGCAGCAATTCACGCATTCAGGTCTTCGATTCGAATGGCAAATTCCTGAGACAGTGGAAGTCTCCCGAACTTGGCCGTCCGTGGTCACTGAGCGTCGGCCCCGACAATTTGCTTTACGTCGTCGACGGCGGCGACCTCAAGCCAACTGGTCTAGACCGCGGCCAGCTTCTGAAAGTCGATCTTTCCGGGAAAATTCTCGCCAAGTGGAGTCGCTTCGGCAATTACGACGGCCAAATCTATTGGGGCCACGACCTCGCCGTCGGAAAAGACGGCGCGGTCTATGTCGGCGACGTCTATTACGGTATGCGCGTACAAAAATTCGTTCCGCGTTAATTTCGCAGGTCAAATTCTTACAATACGTTTGTTCAAGCGAGACCTATATTCGAGATGAACAAGAATGCTGCGCATGCAGACGCGCGTTGGCGTTGCTTCTTGTTCCCCGTTACAATGGCCGCTTAAATCAGGCCCGTTCAACGCGGAGTCTAAATTGTCATCACCCTCTTCCACATCTCCCGTTGCGCAGGCTCCATCCAAAGCCGCGTTCTACTTCATCCTCATTACCGTCGCCTTCGATATGCTGGCTTTCGGCATCATCGCTCCCGTTCTGCCGGACCTGATCCGCCAATTCCAGGGCGGCGATTTCGCGCGCGCCTCCGCCATCACCGGCTATTTCGGACTCGGCTGGGCCACCATGCAATTCATCTTCTCGCCGGTCCTAGGCGCATGGTCTGACCGCTTCGGTCGCCGTCCTGTCATTCTCATTTCCTGTTTTGGACTGGCGATCGACTACGTCTTTATGGCTCTTGCTCCGTCGCTGCGCTGGCTCTTCGTCGGGCGCCTGGTTTCCGGTATCACCACTTCGAACATCGCCACCGCCTTCGCTTACGTCACGGACGTTACTCCTCCCGAAAAACGCGCCAAGCCCTTCGGTCTTATCAGCGCCGTATTTGGCCTGGGCTTCGTCGTCGGTCCCGCCGTTGGCGGCTATTTGGGCGATATCGATTTGCGTTTTCCTTTTTGGGCTGCGGCAGGGCTAAGCCTCGCCAATGCTGTATACGGTTATTTCATTCTGCCCGAATCACTCCCTTCCGAGCGCCGTTCAAAATCGGCCTGGCACATGGCCAATCCGCTGGGAGCGCTCGGCCTTCTTCGTTCTCATCCGGAGCTCGCCGGACTCTCTGTCGTCCTCACCCTCTACTACCTCGCACACAATTCCCTTCCGTCTTTGTGGGCGCTGTACACCGAATATCGCTATTCGTGGAGCCACCACGACGTTGGCAATTCTTTGACGCTCGTCGGCGTCTGCGCCGCGGTAGTCTCCGGCGTTCTGGTCGGCCCTTTTGTGAAGCGCTTTGGCGAACGCCGCAGCGTCCTCTCAGGCCTGATATGCGGCGTGCTTGGATTTGCAGGCTTCGCTCTTGCCGCCCGTGGCTGGGCGATCCTTGCTGTGATTCCCTTTATCGCGCTCTGGGGCATCGCCGCTCCCGCCATGCAGTCTCTGATGTCCAGCCGCGTTGATCCTTCCTCCCAGGGAAAGCTTCAAGGAGCGATCAACTCTCTTCGCGCGGTTACCGGTATGGCTGGCCCTCCCTTGTTCACGCAAATTTTTGCCATCGCCATCTCGCCAAAGTACGCGTTTAATCTCCCCGGCGCTCCCTACTTCGTAGCCGCTCTCCTGCTGCTCTCTTCCCTGCTTCTCGCGATCTACGTCACACGCGCTCACTCGGCGTCGCCTGCCCGGGAAGCCGTTTCCTCCACAAACGATTAACACCGGCTTCGCCTCAACGATTTCCTCAATTGACGTCCGCGAATTCTCTGTCTATCCTTCTGTTTCCCAGCTGAATCTAACCTTCGTATTCGCGGTAACTCTTCGCATTTTCCATTGCAGCCAAATTCAAGGAGATAGCTCGATGCCCAAAGATTCCAAGTCCAATCACAAGTCCGACCCGCAGGCTGGATCGGAACGTTCCCGGCCCCTCCTTCATCAGCACGCGCGCGAAATTCAACCCTACGGCAAGCTTGCCAAGCTTTCAATTGCGCTGGATGAATCCGTTTGCTCCGAAAGCGCGGAAAACCTGAATCAAGTTCTGGCCGACACCATCACCCTTCGCGACCTCTACAAGAAGCACCATTGGCAAGTCGCCGGTCACACTTTCTACCAGCTCCATCTGCTTTTCGATAAGCACTACGAAGAGCAGAACGAACTCGTGGACTCCATCGCCGAACGCATCCAGAGCCTCGGCGCAATCAGCCTGGCCATGGCCGCCGATGTCGCCGAAACCACCATCATTCCCCGTCCTCCGCGCGGCCGCGAAGAAGTGCCGGTGCAAATCTCGCGCCTGCTCGAAGCGCACGAAATGATTCTCAAGGAAGCCCGGACCATGGCCAGAGAAGCGGCGAACTCCGGCGATGACGGCACCAACGACCTGCTGGTCAGCGACATCATACGGACCAATGAGCTGCAAGTCTGGTTCATCTCCGAACATCTGGTAGATGTGCCTCTGGTCCACGCCGACGCGCCAACATCCGAAAAAGAAACTGCAAAGTCTAGATCTGCCGGCGCCCGCTAGCCTGCATATGTCACGTATTTTTTGGACGAGGCGGCGCGCATTGCCGCCTTGTCTTTTTTCCGCACTCGAGCTCATTAGGCATACTTTTTTCTGAATCGCCTCTCGTGTTCCTGAAGCGCATCTCAATTCAAAACAATTGCATCCGAATTTTGCTGCGGCGGACGAACTAATTTCCCAGCCCGGACGTATCCTCTTACAGGCAACACTTAAGGAGCGCTCGTGCACAAACGTCGGACTTCCCGGAATTGTCATTGGCTGTGGATTTTCGCTGTTTTGGCTCTCGGCCCGATCGCCTCGCCCTGCGCCGAGAAACTGCCAGGCGAGGGGAAGATTTCCTGCTTGTTTCCAAAATACGAATCGGTAGAGGGTATGGAATTCTACGCGTGCAAACAGGAGTACGAAGCCACGGTCAGCGATACAAATGTCGTTTTTGAAAAACTGAAAACCACCAGCGATGGCATCAATATCGTCAACTATCTCTATCGCCCGTCAAATACCGCGCGCCGTCAATTTCCGGTCATCGTCTTTGCGCGCGGCAGCGCCACCAAGGGCGACGCAGCCCACAATTGATCACTTGCTTCCACCGCCTTGCTGCACAGGGATTTGTCGTGCTGGCGCCGCAATACCGCGGCAGCGATGGAGGTGAAGGCAAAGACGAGATCGGCGGCGCCGACCTCAATGATGTTGTCGCCGCTCTGCAGTTGATCAAATCTCTAGATTACGCAGACCCTCGAAACGTTTTCCCTTACGGCGAATCCCGCGGCGGCATGATGACCTATCAAGCCATCCGCGACGGCTTCCCCGCCAATGCAGCCGCCGTTTTCGGCGCCTTCACCGACCTGGAAATCATGAATCAGTCGTTCGTACGGGCAAAAAATCATTCCGCAAATCTGGCCCGACTACGACCAGCACAAGGACGCCATCATCCGCCGCCGCTCCGCCAAATACTGGCCGGAAAAATTCATCGTTCCCGTTTTGATCATGAAGGAACCGCGGATCAGCAAGTGGATCCCAAGCAGCTGCTTGGTCTGGCCATGCAACTCCAGGACCTTCACAAGGACTACGCGCTCATCCTCTATGCCAACGGCAACCATCTGCTTACCGCCGACCGGCTCGACCGCGACGCGCAAGCCGTATCCTGGCTCCGCAAGCACATGCGCACCGAATAGCCAGCTACTTTTCTTATGCAATGGCAGGCAGGTGTCGGCGTTTCTGTGCTAAGACGAGGAAGACGCCGGCTCGGGCATCAGAACTTCTTCAATAATCCGCTCAACCGGCCTGCGTCCACCTTCCGACCAAGCCATCGCGCACGCCTTCTCATCCAGTATTCGCCGTGCCGGCGCAAGCGCGGAGTCCAGCTTGGCCTGCTCCGCGGGCGTGAGTGGGACACCAATGCTTTGCCGCAGGGCGGTTGCCGCTCCAGCCAGCCGCAGTGAACGTTCTGCGTCGAGTTGTGTCGCCGCCAGGCACGCGAAACACTCCAGCAAACGCGCAATTCCGCGCTTGTGTTCGAGTTCCTGAAAAATTCTTATGCTTTCGCGGTACAGCGAATGTGCCATCGCATAATTCCGCTGTTCTCTCGCCAAGCTGCCCAGGTCTGCCACTGTGCCTGCGATGCCCCAGCGGTCCCCGAGTTCCCGAAAGATTGCCAGCCCCTGTTCGTACAATGTCCGCGCGGCGACCGACTCGCCCTGATCGCGTGCGACGTCTCCCTGGTAGTTCAGCGACCACGCGATGCCTGTTCGGTCTCCCAGTTCACGGAAGATCGCAATGCACTCGCCGTACAATGCGCGCGCCAGATTATGAGCTCCCTGTAATTTCGCGACATTCGCCAGGTTACTGAGCGCCCGAGCAACCGCCTGTTGGTCGCCCAACTCTCTCCATAGCGAAAGACTTTCTTCCAGAAGAGTGTATGCAGTCGCCACATCACCCCGGTCACGAGCAATAACCGCCAGCGCGTTTAGGGAGACGGCGACACCTGTTTTATCGCCCGACCCCAGGGAAATGTCTCGACTCTCGCTAAGGAGTGCTTGCGCCGACGCGTAATCTCCTTGCCCGGTAGCGAGAACGCCGGCCGCAAAAAGCGCGCGCGTACGTCCCTTCGTCGGTGCTGTCGCTTCGGCGAGCTTCAGCAGCCTTCCCAGCCTTTCCCTGCCTTCAGCGAGGTACTCGCGAATCTCCCAAAATCGAAACAGGGCGGTTCCGAGGCGCAGACCCCACTCCGCGTCGCCTGTTTCCGTCAGCCAATCAAGGGCTGCTCGAAAATTGTCATGTTCCAGAGCGAATCGTTGTAGCCATTCCGCCGCTTCCGCGCCGCTCTGCTGGTGGGCCTGCTCTTCTGCCAACACCAGGCAGTAAGCGGCGTGCGAGCGTTTCGTCAGCACCTTCTCCCCGCTAGCTTCCAGCTTGTCCAGAGCATATTCGCGAATCGTTTCCAGCATCACGAAACGCGACTCACCCGCTTGTTCGACCTGCTGTGCCAGGCTTTTATCCACCATGGATGCCATGCCGTCGAGCAAGTCCAAATTCAGATCACTTTTGGTGTCACATACAGCTTCGACGCCTTCCAGATTGCATCCCCCAACAAACACCGATAGTCTTCGGAAAAGTCTCTGTTCTGCAGCACTCAAAAGATCGTAGCTCCAATCCATGGCAGCGCGAAGCGTCTGCTGCCTCTCCGGCAAATCCCGCGCGCCACCTGTCAGTAACTGCAGACGGCTCGCCATGCGTGTCAACATGGAAGCGGGCGACAGCACTTTGATCCTGGCGGCCGCGAGTTCGATCGCAAGAGGTAGCCCATCCAATCGTGCGCAAATCTCGGCGACGGATTGCGCATTTTCTGGGCTAAGTTCGAAGTCTGGCTTGGCAGCAATAGCGCGTTGTATGAACAGCGCGACGGCGGGGGACTGTGACAGCAGCTCCACTGAGGACGCGGACTGCGAATCCGGCAGCGCAAGCGGCGGCACCGGAAATTCATGCTCTCCGTATACGTGCAACGCCGAGCGGCTGGTTACCAGGATTTTAAGTTTGGGGCCGATAGCCAGCAGTTCCGCCACTGTAGGCGCTGCTTGAACTAGGTGCTCGAAGTTGTCCATCACGAAGAGAATTGGTGCATGCAAGGAATCCTGAAAATTCTTCTTGAGTATTTCGAGCGGCGACTGGCCTCCCGCCTCCCGAATACCCAACGCCTGAACAATCGCCGAAGCGATCAAGCTCGCATCACTTAGCGGAGACAGCGAAACAAAATAAATTCCGCCGGGAAACCACTCCATCAGGCTAGTCGCGACTTCCACTGCCAGTCGCGTTTTGCCAATTCCGCCCGGTCCCGTTACCGTAACCAGGCGTACATCCTGGCGCAGCAGCAGCTCTTTCATCGCGGCTGCTTCTCTTTCTCGCCCCACAAACCCGGTGCGCGGCACCGGAAAGTTGCTGGGCTGCATTTGCACCTGCTGACGTGCTGCTCCAGCTCCGATCCATCGCGTAGATTTCGGAGATCGCGTCTCCTGGTCGTCGAGTTCATCGACAAGCGCATGCCCCGAATCGGAGTCGCGTCTCAGCCGCTGCAAATCCGCACGAATTTCCGCGGCGCTCTGGTATCGCAACTTCCGGTCTTTCTCCAGCGCCTTGTCGATTATCCCTTCGAGCTTCGGGGAGAGATCGGGATTCAGTCGCATTGGCGGAACTGGCGTGCGATTCAAGATCGCTTCGGTAATCACAGCCGAAGTCTCGCCACGAAAAGGTCGAACCCCGGTTGCCATCTCGTACAGCACCACGCCAAACGAAAACAAATCCGTCCGTGTATCCAGATCTTCACCACGAACCTGTTCCGGCGACATGTACGTGATAGTGCCAATCGCCGCGCCAACTTCAGTGAGTTTCTCTGTATCGCTGCCGGTAGACAGATTCCGTGGACCATCCGCAGGTAAGAGCTTCGCGAGTCCAAAATCCAGAATCTTGGCATGCCCCCGGGTGGTCACAAAAATATTTGCCGCCGTGATGTCGCGATGGATGATGCTTTCTGTGTGTGCCGCGTCCAGTGCATCGGCAATCTGGATGCCCAGATTCAGCATCTCCTCGCTGGGCAGCGGTTTACCGTTCATATGTACGCGGAGTGTTTCGCCTTCGATATACTCCATCGCCAGAAACGGCCGCCCGTCCTGCTCGCCGATGTCATAGACGGTGCAAATGTTGGCGTGGTTCAGCGCCGAGGCTGCCAGCGCTTCGCGCCGAAAGCGCTCCAACGCTCGCGAATCGTTTACCAAATTGCCAGGCAGGAATTTCAACGCGACATAACGCTCAAGCCGCAAGTCCCGCGCCTTGTACACAATCCCCATCCCGCCGCCGCCGAGTTTCTCGATGATTCGGTAATGCGATGCTCCACGAGGCGGTCCCACAGTTGTCGCTTCCGACGGGGAATCCCCGGTCTCGGTGCTTCTCTGCGTCGTAGTCCTGCTCTCGGTCGCCGACGCAACAAACCGGTATCCCCTGCCGGTGACGGTATGCACGAATCGTGGCTGTTCCGGATCGTCATCCAGCACTTGCCGCAACTTGCGAACAGCCGCATTGATGCTGTTATCCGTGTCCAGGAACACCGCCTTGCCCCAGACGCGTTCCACGATCTCATTCCGCGTCACCAACTCCCCCCGGCGCTCGACCAGTAAAAGCAGCAGTTCCATGGGGATGCGGGAAAGCCGCAGAGCTTTGCCCGACCGCCGCAATTCATAGGCGCCGCGATCCAATTCGAGGTCGTCCGCAAGTTTTAAGATGTTCGGAGCCATATCGGGCGCAGCCCAACGACAAACTGCCCGGCATTATACCTCTACGGCCTTCGCAATAACTCGCTTCTTCTTCGTAATGCCAGTTTTCATGCAGATTTAAGCCATTTTTCAGCCGTTCACTATTGTTAGAAATCAGCGCCTCGGCCACTATGCGCCAATCGCACACGGACCGATCACAAGGCCCAGCGAATTTCACTAAAGAAGGAGAGGAACATGAAAAGCATATTCACTAAGTTGGCTTTACTCGCCGGAGGATTCCTGTTGGTTGGCGCCACGCAAGCAGTGGCACAGGGCAATTCACCAACGCCTGCTCAGGTCGTCGCACTGGACGAATGTGATCCGGCGACCTTCAACGCTGCGCTGGGGCCTGCGTTTTGCCACAACGTGACGTTGGGAGCGTTCACTACGTTGTCAGACTTGTTTGCTAAGGCAGCTGCCGGAACCCCGGATCCCAATTGGGATTTCGAACCCGACACGATGCACATCAAGAAAGGCACCCCGATTATCGTCGTCGATCAGGGCGGTGAACCACACACCTTCACCGAGGTGAAACAGTTCGGCGGTGGCTTCATTCCCGGGCTCAATTCAGGCGAGGAAACCGCGTCCGAATGTTCCGGCGGCTTTTCCAACATCGCGGTAGCCAGAACTCGCATCCTCCAGGGCAGCCAGCTCCAGGTCTCCGGGTTATCAAACGGCAAGCATCTCTTTCAATGCTGCATCCATCCCTGGATGCGCACGAAAGTGGAAGTCAGCGATCCTGTATCCACAGACAAGTAGCCGGTCAGAGGTCGATTTACAGAACAGCGGGGCGAGTCCGGTTTCCGAGTGGGATCGGTAATCGGCTCGCCTCTCCTCTTCGTGCCGCGATTTGGAGGGTTCAGGGTTTGCGGTTCAGGCCTTCACTCAAATGAACGACGGCTCTCTTCGTGGTAAAGCCGTTTTCGTTTTTTGAGAAATTCAGTCGCCACAACTCTCAGGAGACTTTTCTCTCCGTAGAGCATCTATCCTTTAGCCAATGTATTTCGCGAGGTCCGGGTTGAAAATATCTCTGCTCGCCGTCGCTGCATGTTCCGTGCTTTTTGCGCTCGGTGCGCTCCATGCGCAAACTCCGTCGTCTGAATCAGCAGCCACGCTAACAACAAATCCCGTGTACACAAAAGATTGCGCCAAGTGTCACGGCAAAACCGCCGAGGGCCGCCATTTCGCCGGACCGTCCCTCCGCTCTCCCAAAGCCGCAGCCATGTCCACTGACGATCTGCGCAACATGATCGCCAACGGCAAGGGGCGTATGCCCAAATTCGCCGCCAAACTTAAGCCCGAGGATATTGATGTTCTAGTCCGGCAAATCCAGGCTCTTAATAAAAAATAAACTCTAGCGACTAGGTTATAGGAGCTTCAGTACGAGCTCTACCCGATCGTTCCAAAAACACTGAAACGATTGCTTTCGAATCTTCAAACAACCTCACTTCACGAAATATTTACAACTTCACTGCGTGGTTATTCTTGCTTTCATATTGCGCCGAGTGTATTGTCCGGGAGCTTTCTCAGTCACTTATCGGTTCTAGGAGAAAAATCCATGCGCAATTCGCTGCGATGTACATTTGTGTTTCTTGGATTGGTGTTGCTGGCTGCCTCTGCGGTTCGAAGCGCCGCCCAAGCCGCTAAGAGTGAGCCCTCACCTTTTTCATCGCATGCCAGTCCAAGCTACACAAAGGCGTCGCCGTTGGCGTTAGCTTCCGCGTCGGCAAAACTTTCCGCTCCGGGAGTTATCCTGGTGTTTCCTCCAAACGCAGCAACTTCACGCGAAGTTTTCTTGAGGAATAATAACGCCGCGGGTGGAAACGCAGCGACCGCCAGCGACCGCCACAGCACCGGAGGCGTTCCCCAGGTACCTGGCGGAAACATTCCTGGTCTCGACACCCTGCCCATGTTTGCAGGCGCCTTTGCCGCGGAGGGCGGACCCTCCGCGGGCAATGTCTTCCCGTACATCATGATCGGGAACAATCCTGCGGCTGGTGGCGTCACCGATGTTCCGGCGCGCATCACAACGGTTTCCCTTAATCTGCTCAATCCGCCCGCGGGCTTTTCCGCCAGCGTGCCATTTAGTTTCGAGAATCTGTTCACAAACTCCCCAAACTTCCAGGGAGCGAATTACACCTCCGGCCAGCACATTCAGTTCGCCGACGCCGTTCAGCGCGCCGAATTCTTCAACACCATGGGAGCAAACTGGCACACCACGCTGACTCCGGATGTCACCAGCCGTGTCACCATTGATATTCCGCGCCAAGTTCAGGTGCAGTTGCCGGACGGCAGCATCGTAACTGTCCAATCGTATTTTGTCGGACGTGCTCCAGACGGAACACAGTTCGTCGAATTGCTGGACTTGCTCTTCGACTTCCTGTTTTTCAACCAGGCCGTCAACGACATCAATGCCAACAATTACACGACTTCTGCCTTTAACATGCAGGCCTGGCCAAATACGTTTTTGTTTTCCATCGATAACAAGGGCAAACCCGCGGATTGCTGCGTGCTCGGCTTCCACAACTATATTTTCGATCCCACTGTCACTCCCCAACCTCGCTGGATTTTCGCCTTCTCGAGCTGGATTTCTCCAGGACTGTTTGGCGCCGGATTCCAGGATGTCACCGCGCTCTCGCACGAAACTTCGGAAGCCTTCAACGACCCCTTTGGCGACACGCCCGTGCCAGCGTGGCAGTTCCCGGACCAGCCACCGACTTCAAAGGTTTGTCAGGGCAATCTGGAGACCGGCGATCCCGTCGAAGTGTTACCGACCGCCACGGTGGGCATCTTATTAAAGAACAAGAATCAAACCTTTCTCTACCATCCACAAACCGAAGCCTTGTTGCAGTGGTTTGAAATGGGTAAAACGTCCAATGCCATCGGCGGCGCATTCAGCTACCCGGACACCACCGCACTGACCCAGTCCGCGGTGCCCTGTCCCAACTAACTCAGCACAACACTCACTGCCTTACGAGAGGCACCGGCGTTCCGGTGCCTTTTCTTTTGCCCCGTGCCGAATGCGGGGTGGCCCTTGCGCAGGGCTGCTTCGGCACGGTCTAATTGAAACCTTCTCGTCCTTGAAGCCGTAGAATAGACAAACGGGTGTAACAAATGAAACGCCGTATGTTCCTGCGGGAGCCAATCACCGTGGCGCTGGAGACGCTGCGCGCACACAAGATGCGCTCGTTCCTGATGCTTCTGGGGACGATCCTCTCTGTTTCCACGCTGATTGTGGTGATCGCTCTGATTTCCGGAGTCAATCGCTACATTGCCGACCGAGTCGCCAACCTGGGCTCAAACGTTTTCCTGCTGACACGATTTCCCCTCATCACCGACGTCGAAGAATTCGTGAAGGCCAATCGCCGTAACAAAAAAGTCACCTGGGATGACTACGAAGCCTTGCGTGCCAATATGAAGCTGGCGGAACGCGTGGGAGTGGAATTGCGTGTCACAGGAAAAGTCCGCGCAGGTTCACACAGCCTGAACGACTGCAACGTTCGCGGTGTCACCGCAAACATGGTGGACATTGATATCGTGACGCCCGCCGATGGCCGCTATATTTCCGAGGGCGACGATCAGAGCCGCGCGCTAACCACCATGATCGGCCAGGATGTCGCCAACCAGCTGTTTCCCAATGTGGACCCCATCGGTCACGAAATCCTCGTAGACAGCCGGCCTTTCCAGGTTGTCGGCATTGCCAGGACGATCGGATCCGCGTTCGGCCAGTCGCAGGATAACTTCGTCTACATTCCCATTCAGACCTATTTCAAAATCTACGGCACTCAGGACACCATCTGGGTGAACATCCAGGCTCGAAGCGCGGAATGGATGGACCGCGCACAGGACGAAGCGCGAGCCATGATGCGGGCGCGCCGCCATCTGTCTCCCAATGAGAAAGATAACTTCGGCATCTTCGACTCCGCCACTCTCATGAACTTGTGGAAAAATCTCACCGGAGTGATCGCCACGGCCATGATTGGCGTGGTCTCGGTGTTCCTGGTCATCGGAGGAGTCGTGATCATGAACGTGATGCTCGCGACGGTCACGGAGAGAACGCGAGAGATCGGCATCCGCAAAGCTCTCGGCGCGCGCCATCGCGATATCTTGTTGCAATTCCTGGTGGAGGCCACCGTGATGGCCTCGGTCGGCGGAGCCATCGGCGTGCTAACTGCCTACGCAATTTCCGGACTCACCCGAGCCACTACCTCCGTTCCCATGAACGTCCCCTTCACCGCGGTCCTAACCGCGCAAGTGATTTCCGCCGCAGTCGGCATATTTTTTGGAGTTTACCCGGCAAAGAAAGCAGCCAGCTTGCCGCCGATCGAAGCGCTGCGCCAGGAAGCTTAGGCCCATGGAGAAATCAAAATTGCGCATGAACCTCAGTGAGAATGCGCAGATGGCCGTCAATACACTGCGCGAAAATAAGATGCGATCGTTCCTGACGGTCTTGGGCGTGGTCATCGGCATCACCGCTTTGCTCTCCGTGGTCTCCATCCTCGTCGGCGTTTATGGCAATGTGAACGACTATCTGTCCGACTATGGCGCGGAAACTCTGTTCATCTTTCGCTTCGATCCCGGAATTCACGCCGGCAGATTGTCCGCCGATGAACGCGCACGCAAACCACTCACGCTGGAAGATGCCGAAGCCATCGAAGAACTCTGTCCCGCCGTGCACACCGTCACCGTAAGCCTGTATCCACGCATTGTGGAGGGGGAGGGCCCCCCAACGCGCCCGCCAGCCACGGCACGCTATCTCAGCAAAGAAGTCGCCGGCATCGATTACTACGGCACACTTCCCGCCACCGAAGAGGTGTTCAATTCCCGGCCGCGCATTGGACGCTTCTTTAGCGCATCCGAAAACGATCACCGCGCGGACGTCGCCGTCATCGGTTCAGACATTGCCAAGAACCTTTATCCCGACATGGACCCGCTGGGCAAGCCCATCATGATCGGCGGCGTCACCTATGAAGTCATCGGCGTCCTTGAACCGCGCAAAGGCGGTTTCGTCAAGGATCAGTCCGCCGACAGAGGAGTGATGGTCCCGTATCGCAGCTACCACAAGCACATCCCGCAGGATGATGAGCATTTCGTTGGCGCCACCGCTTATCCCGGCATGATGTCGACGGCGGAAGACCAAATCCGCGGCGTCTTGCGCCGCAGGAGAAACGTTCCTTACAGCAAGCCGGATAATTTCGGCATCTCCAGCGCGCAGCAGATCGCCAACGAATTTCGCCAGATCACATCCTCGGTCGCGCTTTTGATTTCGGTGATCAGCTCAATCGGCCTTCTGGTCGGTGGCGTGGGCGTAATGAATATCATGCTGATGTCCGTGACCCAGCGCACGCGCGAAATCGGTGTGCGCAAAGCCCTCGGCGCGCGCCGCCGCGACGTGATCTGGCAATTCCTCACCGAAGCAATTGTGCTCACCGGGGCTGGTGGCGTCATCGGCGTATTGCTGGGCGGCGCCATCAGCTTGACCATTCATCTTGTAGTGCCCAGTCTCCCCTCATCCATTCCACTCTGGTCCATCATGATTGCTGTCGGCGTCTCTATGAGCGTCGGCCTCTTCTTCGGCATGTACCCCGCCATCAAGGCCGCCCGCCTCGACCCCGTAGAAGCCCTCCGCTACGAGTAGTCGTGCGGGCCTGATGGCGCTGCGATATTCGCAGTGGCCGGTCTTCAGATCGTGTCTTTCGGTTCGGGTGCCCCATGCGCCGAAGTTGCGTATGGGTTCATACTCGAGCTATTTGGCTTCTCCGCAGGGAGGGCATGGCTTTAGTCCATGCCGCAACAGCATGCGAAATTCAGGGGTTTTAACCCCTGACGTCACCGGTGTGACAGAGTGGAGGTCCGAAATCCCAAGTCACAACGATCACCTTAAATTGTTGTACCAACGCGCTGCACCCGCAAAGCGCGCAGTGTGTTCCAGCGGCTGGCCCCACCGGCATCCGTCTCCATCTTCAACGGAATATATTCCGGATGACGCAGGTCTGGAGGCCACCGTCCGTTCTGGTGGCGGCGCTTCATCACGACTTCGATGGCTTCCTCGACGCGGCTGTCCGGTTCGATTCCCGCGTTTCGCAGATAATCCAGTCCACGCAACACGTCGTAGTGCCAGAAAGTCGGGATCGAAAAACGCAGCCAGCGTTTGTTGATGACTTCGCCGGTGCGAAGCGAGCGGAACATGCGGCGTTCGAGCAGATAATTTTCGCCCCCCTTGCGGGCCTTCGTTACGGCCGCCGATTTGCCGCGTGCTCGTTCGTACTCGAGCAGTCCTTCCCGCACGCAAATGGTCGTGTGGAACGAAGAGCGCCGGCTTTTCGGTGCTTCGCAGTTCCAACCCCCATCTTCAAGCTGCTCGCCCAGGAGTTGCTTGGCCAGTGCGTCGTTTGGTTCCTTGAAATAAGCTCCGATGCCGAGAATTCTGCCGTTGATGCAGGGCTCCGTTTCGCCGTGCAGGTAAGGCCGGTTGTTCAGCGGCTTGAAGACGAGCCGCTTATCAACGCGGTCGATCATTTTGCCAGCCTGTTTACTGGCGGGGTCGAGACCGAGATCCATCAGGAGTACCAGGCTATAGAGGGTGGTCAGGTCCCACTGCCGCCCGCCTTTCCAGCTGCCGGCCGGAGATTGAGCTGCCAGAACTTTTGCTCCCCAGCCTTCGGTCGCCACGCGCGACCGCTCGCCTGCAATCGCGCTGGGATTCTCACTGGTGAGGTCCCTCATCACCTGCCAACGAATGGCCGGGTCAGAATCAAGCAGCCATTTAATCTGCAGTGGCCGTAGTGCGTAATCGTGTAGCCGCATCACTCTTTTATAGCATGTGGTATATAAGTTCTTGACCCGCGCCGAGCTGCGCTTTTTGGCTTCTGGCATAAATCCGGCTCAATTATTAATTGTTTTCATGGCAGTAGAATCAGGAGTCGAGCATCCTCGCGGTCAAACTTCTGCTTCCTCACTCGCCTGGCCTTGATCTCCGCGGGATCGCCCTTCCATACCTCAAACCCCAACTCTGCTAGCAGTCGCTCGAACCACTGAGACTGATGCGGGAAAATAATTTTCCGCAAATCTGGGTACCGGGTCCGGAGAATCGGAATCTGCGACAACTGCTGTGGCACCGTCATCGCTTGGTGCAGATGCGCACGCGGATCATGAATCAGCTGCAGGCGTTGGCCATGAACGAAGGCTATCGCTGGAAGAAAAGACTGTTCAGCGAACAGGGGCGAGCGCAGCTAGAGAAGCTAGCGTTGGCCCCTTGGGCTAGTCGGCGAAGGCAAGAGTTGCTGGAGTTGCTGGACCGCATGAATCCGACCATTGAGGAGTTAACTGCAACCGCTGAGCAAGAAGTCAAGAAACGACCCGAGACGCTGCGGCGGATGACCCATCCTGGCGTGGGCCCGCTCACGGCGCTGGCCTACGTGTTGATCATCGGAACTCCGAAGCGGTTCCACTACGGCAAGCAGATCGGCACGTACGTAGGGATGATTCCGAGTGAGGATTCTAGTGCGCGCAAGCAACGGCTGGGGCACATCAGCAAACAAGGCAACTCCTTATTGCGATTCTTGCTGGTGGAGGCCGCCCAGGCGGCAGCACGAAGCAATGCGGAGTGGTGACGTCGGTACACTCACCCGGCGATGGGGCGGAAGCTGGGGGTTCGCTTGTACCGGATGTGGCGGAATGGTTGTGCGTATTCGCCGTCTTTCGAGTTCGGTTCGTACGTGGGACAGCTCGGTACCGGACATGGTGTGAACTAGACGCCTGAGCAGATGAATGGGCATCCCACTCCCTGCAAAGGGAGTTTGAATTAGTAATCATGGTCGAAGTTTTGATCGAAGAGATGTTTAGGTCGGACTGAAGCCGACCGCTAGATTACGGAACGCGAGCCGTGGTCGTCGATACAGAGTTTAACGGAACCAATAAGACCACTCTTCGGAGTGAATAGAGTTGTGTGTCCGAAAAAAGAAAAGAGAGAACGAAAAAAAACAAAAAAGTTCTTGACACGAGCCGGCATTGTTAGAGATGTCCGGTAACCGGCAAACGCAAGTACTCGACCAAAGGCGAAGCCCTGGCTACAGCCGCTCACGAGATCGCCACCACCAACGCCCCAAAAGATCTTCGCGCCTATCGTTGCTCATGGTGCGACGCCTGGCACATCACAAAAAACTTAGGGAGCTCGCAAAGAGACCGCAAATGATAATTTTAAGTTAGTTGCGGCTGTTCCATGCGCCGATATTGCGACATGGATTGTGTCTTTGCACGTCCGGGGGCTACCCGCCTTGTTCCCACAAAGTGATTCGCGGGATCAAGACTGCGACTCTGGGAGACCCATTTGACGCAGCAGCTGTGCAAAGCGGTGGTTTGAACGCAGGCCATCGAATATCGGCTCCACTCCAATTAGCGGCATCTTGGAGTCCCGCACTTGAAAGGCTCTCTCCAGCCAGACCAGAGCCTCGTCCGTATTTCCGACCGCGGCACAGTCGATGGCGATGTCGTATGCGTTGGAGGACTCCTTCCCCGCCGCCTTTTTGTTCAATTCGATTCGTTTAAGCCGAAGCCCTCGCGGTCCCGAGAATTCATTTGCCGCTTTCAGTGCTGCAACACGTTCGGGCGTCGCTCCACCTGATTCCTCATCCAACAAGATTTCTTCCGCCGACAGCTTATCTTGACCCTGTGCGGTATAGAAGTTCGACAAATATGTGTGAAACGCTGAAATTCCCGGGTAGTGAGCTTGCGCTTCACGCGTTTGCGCTAACCCTTTGTCATACTCTCGACGGAAATACGAATTCATCGCGGAATAGGATAGTGTATTGACGGATAGAGGATCGAGCATCTTTGCAGCGCGCTCTTCTTCAAGGGATTCGCGTGTTCTTCCTAGAATTTGAAGCATGCTGGCATACGACATATGGGCCACGGCAGAATTTGGATTCAACTGGAGCGTCCGTTTGTACTCGCCTTCGGCGCCTGCCCAGTCCCACTCGTAGTACACATGGACGTATGCGACCGCTATATGGGCTTGGTCCAGACTGTCGTCCAGGGCGACGGCCTTCTGCGCCGCCAGCTTCGCGGGTTGATAGGTTTCGGCTGAGGGCATCTCGCTTAAGGTAGAAAGCATTGAGTAAGCGAACGACAACCGAGCATACGCAACGGCGAAACCTTGGTCTTTCTCGATCGCCTCCTGAAAGTAACGGATGGCCAACCTCATATCGTCCGGCGTCTGCTTCTCTAACGCATAGACGCCTCTGAGGTACGCATCGTAGGCCTCTGGATTAGTCGTCCGCGCCCTTCGTGGACCGTCACGCTCCACCAGGTTGAGGTTGTCTCTAATCTGGGCCGTGACGTCAGCCGCGACCTTATCTTCCAGTTCCAAAACATCCCGCGTTGCCCCTGAAAAGCTCGCCGACCAAAGGTGGCTGTCAGTAGGCGCATAAATGAGCTGCGCAGAGATTTTGACTTGGTCATTGTTGCGAGCGACTGTTCCCTCCACGACGGCATCCACGTTCAGTTCCCGTGCGATTTCAGGCAACGCCTTATGCGTGCCTTTGTACAGCATCGCGGAAGTTCGCGAGATGACTCGCAGGCTCTTGATGCCCGCCAGTTTGGTGATCAGTGCATCGGTCATTCCGTCCGCAAAATATTCCTGGGATGGATCGCCAGACAGATTCTCCAGAGGCAACACGGCGATCGACTGAACTCGCGCCGGAGCGCCGCCAGTCCGCGATTTGCGCCATGTGCTGGTTCGCAGAGCGGCCGTCAGCAATATGGCGCAGCAGGTCAATCCGGCCAGCGAAAGTTTCAAGATTTTTCTGAATGGCAGTCGCGGTGATGCGCGTTCAGCCTGACTTGCAACCAGAGATGTCTCAATCGGGAACTCACTTGCACCGGCCGCTGCTGATGACGGCTGTGCGCCTCGCTCCGTAGTACCGTTCTTGATTTCTCCGATAAACCGATAGCCGCGGCGCGGCAGAGTCTCGATATAGCGGGGTTCTTCGGCTGAATCGGCCAGCACGTCGCGAAGTTTCTTGATCGCGCTGTTCAGACCCGTGTCGAAGTCAACAAACGTGTCGGCGGACCAAAGCGTTTGGCGGAGTTCGTCGCGCGTAACGACGTCGCCCGGGCGTTCCAGCAAAAGAGCAAGCAGCCGGAAGGGTTGGTCCTGAAGCTTTAAGCGAATGCCATGCTTGTGCACTTCTCCCGAACGCAAGTCCACCTCAAAGGCGCCGAAGCGCGTCTTGCGATGTCGGTCAGTGGATTCCATGGCGGGCTTTCGAGTGTGCCGCGAGTCTATCACCAATTGTTTAAGGCCCAAGGAATATGTGCGGCAAACAAGCCTATTTCGCCCAACTCATGCGAATTCAATCACCTGCACCACCAGAATCAGAACAGGCACAGGCCATTCCCGGGCCATTGCGTAGCAAGCGCCTTCGCGCCAGCTTTGGCGCATTCGGCGAAATACACAATCGAAGATAACGACCGAGGGAGGAACACATGTCTAAAATTAAAATTGCGACAGTCCTTTTGGGGGTTGCTCAGAAGGTTCGCAAATCGACTAAGTGTCACGCGGGCACTTTTTTGTCAGTTTGCCGGCAATATGTCGCTGGGACTGTTGGAATCGCAGTCGCCACTTTGCTTGTGGCACTGCTCGTTTCGACTCCCGCAGCCACGTCGGCTGCCACTCCGGATCCGGTGCTGGAGTGGATCGGGGTAATGAACGATACGGTTCTCGCAGCCGGCACCGCGCCGAACGTAACCAGCCGCATTGTGGCGCTGGTATCGGCCTCAGTATTCGACGCCGTCAATGGCATCGAGCCTCGCTTCCGCCCGCTGCTTGTGAAGCCGGATGCGCCGCACCGCGCGTCTCAGAGGGCAGCCGCGATTCAGGCAGCCTACGCTATTCTCAAGAATCTTTATCCGGCGCAAAGCGCGGCGCTCACCACTCGGCGCAATGCGTCGCTCGCCGCCCTTGCATCGAACGAAAGAGCCGAATTTATCAGCGCGGGTGTGACTTGGGGCCAGACGGTTGCCGATGCCGTCTGGGCATCACGGCTGACTGACGGGTTCGCGCCTGCGCCGCCGCCGTTCATTGGCGTGCAGGGTGTGGCCGGAACGTCGGCGATCGGTTTCTGGCGTCCGACGCCCCCCGCTAACGCATTTGGCGCAACACCGCAGATCGCCACCATGACGCCGTGGGTACTCACGCGACCTTCGCAGTTCCGCTTGCCGCCGCCCTTGGCCCTCAACAGCCCAGAGTACGCTACAGATCTCAACGAATTGAGGGTGATGGGCACGCTCTCTGGCTCGCTGCGTACGCAAGATCAATCGGAGCTGGCGCTATTTTGGGCATTGAATACTCCCCTTGCCTGGGACCGTATTGCCGCGCAGCTTTCGGCACAACGCGGGCTGACTTTGACCGAGAACGCACACTTGTTTGCGTTACTGAATCTTTCAATGTCCGACTCGCTCATCGCCTGCTGGGACAGCAAGTACCGCTACGTTTTCTGGCGGCCAATCACGGCGATCCGAGCCGGCCTCACTCCTGCAGATGCCGACCCGCTGTGGGAGCCATGGCTGGACTCTTTGACCGGCACTCCTGCGCATCCCGAGTACCCGTCGGCCCACTCCTCCCTGAGCGGGGCAGCGGCTTTCATCCTTGCCGCCGCGTTTGGAGAGAACACGGACTTCAGTCTCACCTCGGAGGTGCGTCCAGGCACTCGCTCGTTTCATAGCTTCTCGGACGCGACGGCGGAAATCGCCGATGCGCGCGTCTTTGGCGGCATTCACTTCCGAACCAGCTGCGTGCGCGCAAATGCACTGGGCAGAGCTGTGGCGGATTACGTGTCAAGGCACGCGATGCGCGCGCCCGGCGATGACTGGGACGATCAACAGGATTAGACGCGTAGGCTCGTTTTCGTCGGGAACGACGTTCTATCTCGAACTTTGGGTCTTGGTTTTCAAAACTGCCTCGCGAAGAATATAACGATCACTTTCCCTGTCGCGGCGGGGGCCGATACTGTGACGATGCTCGGCGCCGCGACAGGACCCAGAAACGATATCACGGGCACTTACACCGATAGTTTGGGCGATGTCGGGGCCTTCACTGCATTCCACCCGGCGTTTTTTTTGCGGCGGGAGACTCACAGCGGGACGAGACCCCGCCGCCGTGGGATTATCCACCCGTCAGTATTGAATCTTGACGCGCTGTCCTGTGGTACCATCCCTTTGTGGTTAGCACGCAGCTTCCTGTAAGCCTTCCGGCATCCCACCAACCTCTCGCCCTGCCGCAAAATTCCCGTAACTCGTTTCCCTGCCACAGTTACGAAAAATCGCGCCTGTAAGTCCTTTGCTTGCCACACATTTTTCAAATTAAAGCGTCGTTCCTTTTCGGAACGGTGCCGTTGTCTACTTCCTCCCTTGCTTCCTTGGCTCATTCAACGACTATTTCTTTTCCGATCTCTGTGCGCTCTGTGACTCTGTGGCAAATCCCGTTCTTTTCCCTCTTTCTTGCTTCCCCAGCCCCACCGGAGTACGCTTCCTCGAATACTGTCCAAGGGAGGACTTAACCATGGCTTCTGCCACCGCAGTCTTTGAACCAACCGTAAAAGTTAGCGCCAACAAGTTGCTCATCAACAACAAATGGGTGGACTCCGCCTCCGGCAAAACTTTCCCAACCATCAACCCAGCCACCGGAGAAGTCATCACCAAAGTCGCCGAAGCCGACGCCGCCGATGTGGACAAGGCTGTCTCCGCCGCGCGCGCCGCCTTTGACAACGGCCCGTGGCGTAAAAAACTCACCGCCGCTCAGCGTGGCGTCCTGATGAACAAACTCGCCGACCTCATCGAAAAGCATGCTGACGAGCTCGCACAACTCGAAGCGCTCGATAACGGCAAACCCTATTCCGTCGCGCGTGCCGCCGATCTTCCGCTCGTCATCGCCTGCTACCGCTACTTCGCGGGATGGGCCGACAAGAATCACGGCAAGACCATTCCAGTGCAGGGCAAGTATTTCTGCTACACCAAGCACGAACCGGTCGGCGTGGTCGGCCAAATCATTCCGTGGAATTTCCCGCTGCTGATGCAAGCCTGGAAACTCGGTCCCGCTCTCGCCACCGGCTGCACCGTCGTAATGAAGCCGGCCGAGCAGACTCCGCTCTCCGCCCTTCGCGTTGGAGAACTCATCGTCGAAGCCGGATTCCCCGAAGGTGTCGTCAATCTTCTTCCCGGCTACGGCCCCACCGCCGGTGCAGCCCTCGCGCGCCACATGGATGTGGACAAAGTCGCCTTCACCGGCTCCACCGAAGTTGGAAAACTCATTATGCGCAACGCTGCGGAAACCAATCTCAAGCGCGTCACGCTCGAACTCGGCGGCAAAAGTCCCAACATCGTTTTCGCCGATTCCGACCTGGACAAAGCCATCGAAGGCTCGCACTTTGCATTGTTCTTCAACCAGGGACAGTGCTGCTGCGCCGGTTCGCGCACTTTCGTGGAAGAAAAGTGCTACGACGAATTCGTCGAAAAATCCGTTGCTCGCGCCAAAAAGCGTACCGTCGGAAATCCCTTCGATAAAAATACCGAGCAAGGCCCGCAAGTCGATCAGGATCAATTCGACAAGGTGATGGGCTACATCGAATCCGGCAAATCGGAAAAAGCAAAACTGCTTGCTGGTGGAAAGCGCGTTGGCGAAAAAGGCTACTTCATCGAACCAACTGTTTTCGCCGATGTGCAGGACAACATGAAAATCGCGCAGGAAGAAATTTTCGGCCCCGTCATGTCCATCCTGAAATTCAAGGACATCGATGAAGTCGTTAATCGCGCCAACAAAAATATCTATGGCCTAGCAGCCGCGGTCTGGACTCAGGACATCACCAAAGCCCATGCCATCGCCGACGGCGTTCGCGCCGGAACCGTCTGGGTCAATTGCTACGACGTCTTCGACGCCGCTGCTCCCTTCGGCGGATTCAAGCAATCCGGCATCGGCCGCGAACTAGGCGAATATGGCCTAGCCAACTACACCGAGGTAAAAACCGTCACCGTCAAACTATGAGGCTTTCTTTCTCTCGTAGGGGCGCAGCATGCTGCGCCCCACTCGCGTTTGGCTATCCTGAAGCGTAGAGAACGGCGGATTGCAGGTTGTTTTGGATTAAAAAGGGCTTCGTTGCGCGTTGATTGCCTGCGACGAAGCCGTTTTTATTTTGTAGGCCCAAGGCAGAGGTCCAGAGGTCAGCACGCAGCAGCGAAATAGCCTGGGGAGTGGTAATGCGCGAATGGGGCCGTCGAGGTCGAAGCCGCTGCCAGTGCGGACGGGGCAACGGGCTGTGAGCAAGGTGGCAGTTTTCCAAAGCGAGCAGCAGCAGTGCATAGATGAATACGAAGAAAGTGGCGGTGGTACGCACGGCGGGATCGCTGCGGACCTGAGGTTGCCCGAAACCCAGCAGAGTTTTTTCGTCGCGAAAGTTGAGTTCGATCTCCCAGCGCCACAGGTAGGCTTGCAGGATTTGCTGCGGTGCTAAGGCGGGATCGCTGGAAATCAAGTAAGCGGGATTGCGATAGCTGAGGTGGGCGCCTCTTCTGAGTCGGTAGGCAATCGGGCGGACGATCAGGAGCGAGAGTTGGCGTTCGCCGCCCGCGTGCTTCCAGCGCAGGGGAGTGATGAATTTGATGTCGAAGTCGTGGACGTTTCCGGCGGCAAAGGCTTGCAGGGTGGTCCAGGGAATGGATTCATCGCGACGCCATTGTTCGGGAGTGGGCTGAAGCTGACCATAGCAGCGATGACGGCCACGTCCGTGGTTTTCCTCTTCGGCGGTGGGCAGTGCATAGAGGCGAGCGTCCTTGCGAATCCGGCCGATGAGGGTGGTGCGCGGAGGCAGATCTCGCAACACGGTTCGGTTGGTGAAAGTGGCATCGGCGCAGACCAGCAGCGGGCGAGTGGCGCCGCCCGTGACTTGATCTATGGCTTGCCGCAAATGAGTGAGGCGTTCGGCCCCGCGGCGGCTGATGGTGGCCGCAGCTGAAAGCGCACGCCAATTTTGCCACTGCTGGGCATCGGCGCGGCGCGAGGGTTTGCGCGGTGAAGGCGCGTGCTGCAGGTCAACAGGAATGGCACGGGCCGAACTCGCGGGCGCGGTGGGATGCTCGGGCAGGGCCAGGGAAATCTGCAGGAAGCGACTAGCCCAGATGAAATTATCAGCAAAATGCGGTCCCAGCGGATCGCGCCGCCAAGAGGTGCCGGCGATGCGGTGCCCGCGCTTGCGAATCAGCGTGTCATCGAGCAAGGCCACCACGGGGCTGGTGGGCGGCAGGGTTTCCAGCACGCCATTCAGTGGGACCCGCCATAGAGCCTGGGGATCGAGACGCTCGCGTTCAAACAGACGATAGGCCGCTGACCAGTCGCGGAACTGTTGCCCGGCGGTACACAGCAAGCCGGACAAGGTGTGGCGGCCCAAGCAGGTCAACGCAGACAGACCAAGGGCGCGCGCCCGCTCCGCAGAGCGCTGCTGCGCGAAAGCCACGCGCGCCTGATCGAACAGCGCATTCCAACAAGCCATCACGCCTTGCCGCGTTTGGTTTTTTTTAGCGTCGCGGTGGAAACCTTGCGACGACGGAGAAGTAGACGGTTCTTGTCTTCCACGATCCACTCCACGATCTCCCCGCGTTGAAACTCCATGGCTTGGGCCACGGCGGAGGGGAAGTTGATATACCACTGCTGGCTTTCTTTGCGTTGGATGAGTTGCACTTTGGTGGGAAAACCCATAAAAGCACCTCCTGCAATCTAGTCATATAACTAGATACACAGAAACACAAGAAGAAGTTCGCAAAGGATGTCGTGAGTGCACTACGGGAGAAAAATAGTTTTCGGACTAGTCAAAGGGCCAAACGCGAGAGGGGCGCAGCATGCTGCGCCCCATTTCACCAAGGTGCCAGCTAAATCGAACGCCTTATAGTAAGCCTCTTCGTTCCGGGCACAACACAGGCGTCATTCCCGGCGCACACCCGGCCGTCATTCCAAGCGCAGCGACCGAAGGTTCCGACCTGGTCGGAAGAAATCTCTCTTCGATTCGTCCGTGTCACCACTTTTGCTGCGCGCAATCAACGCCCGCGTTTGCGATAAAACTGATTCTGCTTCTTCATCAGTTTTTTCAATTCCTTTGTCTGAGCGGCACGCACTGCGACATCCTGTTTCGCAGCCACAAACTTTTCTTCGCGTCCCAATTTGTGAAAACTTTCCAGCCGTTCCGCGGCAAGCTCGCCCGATTCCACCGCCGCACGCACTGCGCAGCCGGGTTCGTTCACGTGCATGCAATCGCGGAATTTACAATTCGCGGCAAACTCCGCAATTTCGCCGAACGCCTGATCGATTCCTTCGCTCGCATCCCACAACTGCAATTCGCGCATTCCCGGCGTGTCGATCAGCACTCCGCCGTTCGGAGCAACGATCAGCTGCCGCGTGGTAGTAGTATGCCGCCCGCGATCGTCGCTTTCGCGCACTTTTCCGGTGTCCAGCAACTCGGTTCCCAGGATGGCATTGATGAGCGAGCTTTTTCCGACACCGGAAGAACCGAGCAGCGCCGCGGTTTTTATTACTGGCATTTTTTCTGAAGTAATTTCTCCGGAGGAACTCTCTTCCGGAGCGCTGAGCATTAGGTCACGTATTTCGTCAATGCCATCGCCACGCAACGCGCTGCTCAGAATCACGCGAACGCCAATCGCCGCAGCTTCCGCTTCACGGCGAAGTTCTTCCGGGTTTTCGGAAAGGTCGGATTTGTTCAACACAATCACCGGCTGCGCGCCGCTTTCCCACGCCAGTGCCACGTAGCGTTCGAGGCGGCGGAGATTGAATTCGCTATTGAGCGAGCTGACGATGAACACCACATCCACGTTCGCCGCAACGATTTGTTCTTCGGTTTTTTTGCCGGCGATCTTGCGCGAGAATTTGCTTTTGCGATTCAACACGCAATGAATCGTAGCTCGGCTTTCTTCTTTGCGCGTGCTGGCCAGAACCCAATCGCCGACCGCGGGAAAATCCGCGCGCCGGGTCACTTCGTGGCGGAATTTTCCGCTGACTTCCGCCATGAATTCCCCTGCCGGCGAAAGCAGACGAAACATTTCGCGATTTTCTTCGGCGACACGCGCGGCGGCAATTTCAGAATTCCCTTCGAGCTCCGCCAGCTGCGACGCGAAAAAATCAGACCAGCCTAAATCATGCAATGCGTACACTGCAATTTCCTTTCTGCTGAGCATTCGCAAAATTCGCGCGAAGCCGCATTCAAGCCGAGCGGATACAATAGAAAAACAGATTCCTCACTTCGTTCGGAATGACAAGCCAAAAGTTCCTGGTCAGGAATAATAGGCCCCGGATGGGTAGAGACGTCTTATGGGAGAAACACGGAGACGCACTCTTCCCGCGAGCGGTTACGGGTTCGCATAGGCGCCTCCTGAAAGAAATTTGGATTATCGCAATCCAGCCACGACAGGTTAGCAGAAATCGCGATTAATGACCGGAAAATAATTCGACAGGCGGACGCTGGTATTCCTACAATCTCCGGCGTGAGCGTAACCATTCGACAGTATGAACCGCGCGATTTCGCGGCATTATACAACTTGGATCAGGCGTGTTTTCCGCCCGGGATCGCGTACTCGAAGACGATGCTGCGCTATTTTCTAGCGCAGGACGGAGCGGAGTGTTTGGTGGCGGTGGACGGCGCAAAAATTGTGGGATTCATGCTGAGCGAAGAAAATCCGCCGCTCGCGCACATTATTACTTTGGATGTTGCGGAATCGCATCGCCGGCATGGAGTGGGAACGGAGTTGGTACGGGAGAGCGAAGCGAGTTTACGATTTCGCGGCGTTCGAACGGTGCTGCTGGAAACCGCAACCACAAATGAAGCTGGGATTGCGTTCTGGGAGCGGCACGGATACCGTAAAGAAGCAGTGCTGAAAACTTATTATTCCGGGCGGTTGGATGCATTCGAAATGCGCAAAAAGCTGGCGGCACCCGGTGCAAAATCCTGACCTGATCTTAGGCATAAAATGCGGTGACAACCTGACATTTTCCGGAGACGCGATTTGAGCGATTACTTGCTGTCCGTAATACTCGGCATCATTGAAGGACTCACCGAATTTTTACCCGTCAGTTCCACGGCGCATTTGCGCATTGGCGAAGCGCTTCTGCACATTGACCTCGCGAGCGGTTACTGGAAGATGTACACGATCGTGATTCAGCTGGGTGCGATTTTATGCCTGCCGGTATATTTTCGCGAGCGAATCGCAAAGCTTCTTTCGACATTTCCAAAAGGCGAGCGCGGCGACCGAACAGTCCTGACGCATCCGTTAAGCCTGACGCTGGTGGCGTTCGTGGTGACGGCGATTCCGGCGTTTCTCCTGACAAAAACGATCGGAAAACATCTGGAAAGCCTGGTCATTATGGGCAGCGCGCTGACTATCGGCGGGATTGTGATGTGGCTGGTGGACGCGCGAAACGCGAGGTCCGAGTCCGCGGGCGAAGGTGCTTCGAACTCGTTGATTCATACCTGGCACATGGAAGCGATGAGCCTGGGACAAGCGATTTGGATTGGCGCATGCCAGATTCTTTCGGCGGTTTTTCCGGGAACATCGCGATCGATGTCCACGATTGCGGCGGGACAGCTAGCGGGGATGTCGCGGGCATCAGCGCTGGAGTTTTCGTTTTTTCTGTCCATTCCGACGATGGTCGTGGCGACTTGCTACGACTTGTTGAAATCGCTGCGCGGCAAAGGTGAGAACGCGATTGGAGTGACGCATGTTGACGCGCACGGCTGGGTTATTTTGGCGATCGGGTTTGTGGTGTCATTCATCGTGGCGTATGCGGCGGTGGCCTGGTTCCTGGCGTGGGTAAGGAAGCATGGATTTGCGGCATTCGCGATTTACCGGATCATTGTAGGCAGCGCGGTTTTGGCCTGGGCGATGGGCATCTTAAAATTCTGAAAAATTACGGATTGCATGGCCCCACATGGAGCAGGGCTTGCGTTCACGACGTGACCATGGTAACATGACCATGGACACCTAAAATATGAAAACTAAGACCATGGCAGCGGGAGAGTTCAAGGCCAAGTGCCTGAAGGTGATGGATCAGATACAGGCCCGGCGCGAAACGGTGATTATCACCAAGCGCGGCAAACCAGTAGCAAAGCTGATTCCCATCGAAGAGGGCCAAGATCCGATCTTCGGCTTCCTTAAGGGCAGGGGCAAAATAACCGGAGATATTGTCGGTCCCATCCTCTCACTTGAGGAATGGGGAGACCTAGCGTGATTTTGCTCGACACCCACGTCGTACTTTGGATGGCGTTCGAGCCCGACAAAATCTCACGCACCGCACAGCGAAGAATCGGCGAGGCGCGCACCGCAAACGAGGGCTTGGCAGTTTCTGGCATTACGTTGCTCGAAATCGCAACAGCGGCGAGCAAAGGCCGATTTAACGTGGCAATGACGCTCGAGGAGTTTCTCGATCATATCGAGGCGATGTTCACAGTGCTGCCCATTTCGGGTCGTGCGTGTGCGCGAATTTCGCAACTCCCATCGGGGTATTCTCGAGACCCGGCGGATCGGATCATCGGGGCGACAGCACTGGCGGAAGGAATGACGTTGATCACTGCGGACCGAAACATCCTGTCGTCGCAGGCAGTGCCGGTGATTTGGTGATTTGGCAATTGGGCACTTTCGGGAAGAATTGGAGGATGGCGGTGAATTCGGCGAAACTGTTTGATATGATGGTTTTGCTTCCGCAGTTCCTCCAGGCAAGCGGTGGATAGCGCCAAACCGTTTGTCGCACTCAGCCTTCCCCAAAAAGCTGAGGAGACTTCGTGCGTTTTCTGACACCTACCGGAAACAAACGGCTCAATGAGCTGATTGGATTTTTGTGCCTGACCCTGGCTGTTTTGACAGCCGCTGCGTTATTCACGTACTGGCCAGCCGATGCTTCGTTCAGCGTCTCGGCAAGCAGCGCGAACGAGGCACCTCCTCACAATTTAATTGGACCGGTCGGCGCGTACAGCGCGGACCTGATGTTTCAAGCATTGGGATACTCGGCATTTCTATTGCCGCTGGCCTTCTTCTGGCTGGGGCTAAAGTGGTTTCGCAGCAAACAAGTTGAGTCGCAAAAAGCGACGCTTTTTGGATATGGACTACTGTTGCTGTCTCTGCCACCTCTGCTGGCTCTGATTCCCTTCCCGGATGTGCGAGGCGCGATACCTGCGGGCGGAATGCTGGGGACGTTGCTCGCAGGCGCGCTTATGGCGGGTTTCAACAAGGCCGGCGCCTATATCGTTTCGGTGGCTGCGCTCGTGACCGCGACATTTTTGACAACCAGTTTTTCGTTCGCGAGCACGCAAGCATGGGCCAGTGGGCCACGCGGTCCGATTGGGGCGGTGGGAAAGTTGGGGATTCTGCAGCGAGCGCAGGCCAGATGGCATGACTGGCAAGCCAGTCGCGAGCAGGAGCGGATGCGGCGGAGAGTGGAAGCGAACCGTCTTGAGGGGCGGAAGCCAGTAGGCAAGGCTGCAACCGTAAACGAATTGCCGCAAGCTATACAGTTGCCGGATGAAAGCGATATTTTCCGGGGCAAGATCGAGAGCGACGAGGAAGAAGAGAAAAAGAACGCGTCGCACAAAGCGCCGATTCTGTTTCTGAATCAGGACAAACCGGAAAAGCCCGCGAAGAAAACTTCCGACGCGAAAATCGCCAAGACCAATACAAATTACAAATTGCCGCCGATCAATTTACTGCGCGAAGGGGAGCGTTCGCAAAAGCTGGACGAAGACGAACTGAAGGATCGCGCGCGAGCGATTGAAGAAAAGTGCCTGGAATTCGATGTGCAAGGTCGCGTGACGCAGATTAATCCTGGCCCAGTGGTGACGACTTTCGAGTTCAAGCCGGAAGCGGGAATCAAGTACAGCCGGATTATCGGGCTGACGGAAGACTTGTGCCTGGCGCTGCAGGCGGAATCGATTCTGATTGAGCGTATTCCGGGCAAATCCACGATCGGGATTGAAGTGCCGAACATCAACCGGCAGACCATTGCGCTGCGGGAGATTATCGAGGCGCAGGAGTTTGTAGGCTCGGCAAGCAAGTTGACGCTGGCGATGGGACGCGATTTGCACGGAAGGATTCGCGTGACGGACCTAGCGAGCATGCCGCACTTGCTGATTGCGGGTTCGACGGGAACCGGCAAAAGCGTTTTCATCAACTCGCTGCTGATGTCCATTTTGTATAAAGCGACGCCGGACGACGTAAAAATTGTGCTGGTCGATCCAAAGCGGCTGGAATTGAATTTATACGAAGGAATTCCGCACTTGATCGCGCCGGTGGTGACCGATCCTAAGATCGCATCAAACGTATTGCGCAATGCGACGCGCGAGATGGAAAACCGGCTGAAGTTGCTGGCGCAGAAAGGCGTGCGGAATATCGAGCAGTATAACCGGACGTTCCAGAAGACGCAGTCGTTATCGCTTTTTGAAAATGTGGAAGAGACTGAGCATAAGCCGCTCCCCTACCTGGTGATCATTATTGACGAATTGGCGGACCTGATGATGGTGGACACGAACAATGTGGAAGAGTCCATCACTCGACTGGCGCAAATGGCGCGTGCGGTAGGCATCCATTTGATTCTGGCGACGCAGCGTCCCAGCGTGGACGTAATCACTGGATTGATCAAGGCCAACTTCCCTGCGCGCATTTCTTTCCGTGTGGCCAGCAAAGTGGATTCACGCACGATTCTGGATTCGAACGGATCGGAGTCATTGCTGGGCCGCGGCGACATGCTGTATCTGCCAGCGGGCTCGGCAAGGCTGCACCGAATCCACGGGCCTTTGGTCAGCGAAGATGAAATCACCGGAGTGTGCGATTTTTGGCGGCAGCAGGCGCAGGCCAAGTACAACGAACAATTATTAGAAGCGCCGAAAGAGGAGAACGGCAAACCTGAAAACGGCAGCGGCAGCACGGGCGAGGCCGGTGATGGGGAAGCGGACGACGAGCTCTACCAAGATGCGGTACGCGTGGTGTGCGAGATGGGCCGGGCTTCGACTTCGACTTTGCAGCGGCGGCTGCGGATTGGGTACGGGAGAGCAGCACACTTGATAGACATTATGGAGAAAGACGGCATCGTGGGCCCGCCGGACGGCACGCGGCCGCGCGAGGTGTTGAAGGGCAAGAGCTGGATGAAGGAGTATGACGAGTCGATGCAGTAGGAATAGAGCCTGAAAAACCGCGTTTGGTTTAACCAGCGCGTCTAGTAACTTGCGTTAAACAAAAACCTGTACCTCTGGACAGGTAGTACTGTGCCGATGGGCCACTAGACGGACTAGCTCGGATTCTCTGCTGGCGTTCAGTAGATTGTAGTTTGTGGCACCCGTAGCCTGATTGGGACATGCAATCTTACGGGCCACGGGCTTCATTGCCCGATTTTCGTTTTTTCACGGTTTTCCCAGAAACCATTTCTGATCACCTTGGACACCGGCGGCCGCGCCGGAGATATTTTGCATGCGGCTGCTTGATCCTATTGGCATTCGGTTCCTTTGCCGGCAAAGCGCAAGGCCAGGGGCTGTTGTCCCAGGGCAAGCTGGCGTTCGGCCCGTCATCGGCAAGCTTCGGCTCGGTGGCGGTGGGATCCAGCAAGACGATTTCTTTGACCATCCAAAATAACGGTACAGCGCCGGTGGTGATTTCGGCGGAAACGGTGCATGGGACGGGATTCAGTGTGAGCGGGTTGACGATTCCACACACCATTTCCGTAGGCGGCTTCATTCCAATTTCGGTAAAGTTCGCGCCGACCAGTACCGGACTGTTTTCCGGGTATGTGTTGTTCACCAGCAATGCCACCAACAGCAGCGTGCAATATGCGGTTAGCGGGACGGGAGTAAGTTCCAGCACTGGAACGGTTGCGACCACGCCGTCGAGCGTCAGCTTCGGCACGGTTGCGGATGGCACCACGAATTCGCAGAGCGTTCAATTGAAAAACGCCGGAAGTACGAGCGTGACGATTTCCAGCGCGACAGTGAGCGGCACAGGATTCAAGCTGAGCGGGTTATCGGTGCCATTGACGTTATCGGCCGGGCAGACATCAAGTTTCACCGTGGCATTTGGACCGACGGCTTCCGGAAGCGTGACCGGAAGCGTGACGATTAAGAGCAATGCGACGACGAATCCGACGTATACGATGGCGTTAAGCGGGACTGGAGCCAGCGCAACACGGACGATTTCGCTGGCGACGATGAGCCTGAATTTTGGCAGCGAAATTCTGGGCGGATCGACTCCGCTGGAAGTGGCAGTGAAAAACACGGGAAACTCGAGCCTGACCATTTCGCAGATCAACGTAACCGGATCGGGATTCAGCGTGACCAGCGGTATCAGCGGAACCACGATTTCCGCGGGGCAGACGGCGAATCTGAACGTGGTGTTCGCGCCCAAGGTGACCGGAAGCGCGAGCGGCACGGTCACACTGGTCAGCAACGCGACCAATTCGCCAAATTCGGTGGCGGTGTCCGGGACAGGTGTGAGCAGCACGGCACATTCAGTATCGTTAAATTGGGCGGCGAGCAGCAGTTCCGGAGTGGTGGGCTACTACGTTTACCGATCAACGGTGTCAGGGAGTTCATATACGCGAATCACATCGGGAGCGCTCAACGCATTGAAATACGCGGATGGCACGGTCAGTGCGGGAAAGACGTACTACTACGTAGTGACCGCCGTGAATTCGAGCGGAGTGGAAAGCACACACTCCGGGCAAGTGACGGCGGTCATCCCATGATTTCAGGCAGCGTAAGTCAATTACGGCGCGTCGCAGACACGACATTTGACTGGACGCAACGCGCTCTTTAAAATAGCTGAGTTGCGTCTATTGCCGGGGTAGCTCAGTGGTAGAGCGCCGCCCTGAAAAGGCGGGCGTAGCCAGTTCGATTCTGGCCCCCGGCACCATTTTTTAATTCGCCATACTGCTGCTTCCTTTCTTGCAGATTGAATTCGTTCGTACGTTCAAGTCTAGCGGAATCCTCATGGGCTACGCCCAGGTTGTGCCGCGAGCTTCAGCGGGAATAGTGGCCACACCTACGAAGTCACGCGCACTTACCTGTACCAATTGGAGCGCATTAGCGAGCGCCGCTTCGTCGTGTGGGACAACAGCAGCGACGTTCAGGAATTTGCACGGGAAGGATGCGCAACGCTAAGGAAGTACGCTAAAGTTCGGAAGGAGATTCACAAGATGGCCTCGATCATCATTGTGAGCAACCCGGCTATCCTAAGCGGTGAACCGGCCCCCAAACTTCAACATGCACGCCGAGGAACTATTTGACTTTAAATACGTCTACTACAGTGGGGGGAGTAGGATAGAGGCTTGCCCTGACGCGCTGGCGTAGGTTTCGAGCAATGCCCTAACAATTGTTCCGCTTGCTGAGGAGGTACCGCGAATATGCGAACCTATCCTTTCTTCGAGACTCTCAGCGGAGATATACGCTTCGCGACGCGTAGCCTACTAAAAAATCCCGCGTTCCTCGTGGTTGTCGTTTTCTCCCTCGCTTTAGGAATTGCCGCGAACAGCACCATCTTCAGTGTTCTGGACACACTCATCTATCGTCCGCTGCCGTATCCCCATCCCGAAAAGTTAGTCGTGATTTGGGAGACCGAGTCAGCTCATCCGGATCGAACTATCCCGCCCCCTATAGCGGAATTGGTGGACTGGCAAAAACAAAACCACGTCTTCGAAGATATTGCGCTGATCAGTTTCAACGACACAGCCAGCGTCTCGGGTCTCGGCGAGCCGCGGCCCCTGCGTGTGGAATATGTAACTCCGAATTTGTTCAGCTTGCTGGGGGCGAAACCAATTTTGGGGCGAATTTTTCTTCCCACGGAAGCGCAAGATCGCGCCCAGGCTATCGTCATCAGTGCCGAGTTCTGGAAACGCGAGCTCAACAGTGATCCGCAGATCCTGGGAAAAACCTTCGCTATCGAGGGCGTGGTCTCGACCATAGTTGGAGTCATGCAGCCGCATTTCGCTCCGTTCTACGGCGGGCGCCTCGATGTGTGGATTCCCGTCAACGCCGCGAGCAGCCGTTACTCTGCACGGATCGACCACTGGCTCATGCCCGTGGCGCGAGTAAAGTCTGGCGCGACTCTAACGCAAGCTCAAACCGAAATGGACGTGGTTTCGGGCCGGCTCGAGCACGAGTATCCCGCGACGAATAGGGGTGTGGGCACGAGAGTCCGTCCTCTGCAGAAAG
Source organism: uncultured Acidobacteriota bacterium (assembly GCA_963732135.1). Lineage (GTDB taxonomy): Bacteria > Acidobacteriota > Terriglobia > Acidiferrales > UBA7541 > Acidiferrum. Next base: position 1,358,688 of record CAVSYC010000001.1, on the reverse strand, counting down.
ACCTTTATCGGTTTGCCGGACAGGCGCTCTACCCGCTTTTTGGCGCGGTCGCGTTTGTTTTGTTGATTGCCTGCGTGAACGTTGCCAACCTCCTGCAGTTCCGTACCGAGACGCGCCGCAAAGAGTACGCACTACGCGCTTCTCTCGGCGCGGGGCGATACCGCTTGATCCAGCAACTGCTGACGGAGAGCGGAATCTTGGCCCTTTCCGGAGGCTTGCTGGGCATAGGCTTGACCTTTGCCGGAATAAAGTTGCTCGTCGCGCTCGCCGGGGAGTTTCCCAACTCCAACGAAATCACAATCGATGTCCGCGTACTGCTGTTCACACTAGGGGTTTCGCTCTTGACAGCGATCTTGTTTGGATTGGCCCCCGCGATGCAAGCTTCGCGTCCCGACTTAAACGTCGTCCTTAGGGAGGGTGAACGTAAGACGACAACCACGTCCGGGCGCCTGGCTCGGCATTCGCTCGCCGTAGCCGAGATAGCGTTGGCAATGGTGCTTCTGGTAGGCGCCGGCCTAATGATCAATACAATTTTCCATTTACAGCGAGTCAACCCTGGATTCGACGTGAACCATGTCTTAAGCATGGACCTGCAACTTCCCGAAGGAGGAAAGTATCTGGAACGCGTCCCTGGCGGCGACATGGAAAAAACGCTGCCCTCGGTGACGGCTTTCTATCAGCGCCTGCTAGAAAAAACCAAAGTGTTGCCTGGCGTGGAGTCCGCCGCGGTAATCGGCGCATTGCCCACGCGCTGCTGTCCGGAATTCTATTCGTTTGCGATTCTCGGACATCCCGCCCCGCCTCCTGAAAATCGTCCGCGAGCCGGATACAGCGAGGTCAGCTCCGAAATATTCAGCACGCTAAAGATTCCGCTGGTCAAAGGCCGCTACCTCGATGAATACGATACGGAAGCCGCACCGTGGACCATCGCCATAAACGAATCTTTGGCGCGCAAGTTTTTCCCCGACGAGGATCCCATCGGCCAGCAAATTCTTCTACGCTACGATCCCTACCCGGTCGACGAGCTGCGTCCCCGCCAGATCGTCGGCATTGTAGGCGACGTCAAACATTTTGGCTTAGGAGAAGAAACGCCTCCATTTGTCTACGCGCCTTTCACACAGCAGCCGGCAGTGTTTCCCGGCGGGGCAGCGAGGGCACACCTGCATAAAGCATTAGTGCTGCGGACACCTTCGGGCCCGGCGAACGTAGGGAGAAATTTGGCGGTCAGTGTCAAGCAAGCCTTGGCCGAGATCGATCCCAATCAGCCCGTCACCAACATCATGACCATGGAAGACGTTTTGTCGGCGTCCCTCGGTGATTACCGGTTCTATATGGAGCTGCTCGGAATCTTTGCGGGCGTTGCGGTACTGCTTGCCGCCGTGGGCATCTACGGCGTAATGTCCTATTCGGTCAGCGAGCGCACGCACGAGATCGGCATCCGCATGGCGCTCGGCGCGCGTCCGGTTGACGTCCTGGGCTCGGTCGCCAAACTTGGACTCAAGCTCACCTTCATGGGTGTGGCCATTGGAGTCGCCCTGGCTTTCGGCGTCACTCGTTTGATCTCCACGTTCCTCTTCGGAGTCAAGCCCGCCGATCCGCTAACGTACGCCGCGGTTGCACTAAGTCTCGCCGCCATTGCATTGCTGGCTTGCTACATTCCGGCGCGGCGCGCCACGCGCGTTGACCCCCTGATTGCCTTGCACTACGAATAGCTTGGCTCGTAGTGTTGCTAAAACGTCGGATTGTACTTTCCGGTGGCCTGATTGGGCACTCGAGTGAGAATGGGACGAGTTCTTTCACTCATGGGCAGTCATTTTAGACGAACTGTGAGTAGACGGATAAAATTCGCGCTGCCTCGAGGCTGGTAGCTCTTCAAAACTCGAAGTCGATCTAGGTACGAACCTCAGGCCGCCAAAGCTACCTGAAACTCGATCCGACGCGTGGTGCATGCCGGGCCCCCGGCACCATTGAAACCGCGACGATCCCGACGAGCATACCTGTAAAGAAACGCGAGCTGGCAGTCCGCTGCCTGCCGATTGTAAATTGAGATAATTCTCGCCATTCCTCACCGGCTGTACCGGTCGCACATCCGGAGCATCGAATAGGAGTAGCCGCTTCCTTATCAGGTGATTTTGCGGGCGGCGGAACGGGGCATTCATGCCGGATCGTACGAGCCTCGCCAGTACGCCGCTTTCCATCCTGGACCTGGCGCATTTACGACAGGGCGGAAGCGTTGAAGAGGTTCTCCGCAATTCGCGCACACTCGCGCAGCACGCGGAAGCCCTGGGCTACAAACGATTCTGGCTGGCTGAACACCACAATATTCGCGGCGTGGCATGTTCGGCCACTTCGGTATTGATCGGTTATATCGCGAATGCAACGTCAACAATCCGCGTAGGCTCCGGCGGCATCATGTTGCCGAATCACGCGCCGCTAGCCATTGCAGAGCAGTTCGGCACGCTCGAATCACTCTTTCCGGGTCGCATTGACTTGGGTCTCGGTCGCGCACCTGGAGGAGACTCCGCCGCTGCTCGGGCTCTGCGTCATTCTCTCCATAGTACAGGCGATGATTTTCCGGAACTTCTTGAGGAGCTGCGCAGATATCTTGGCCAGTCACAACCTTCGCAGCGGGTGCATGCCTATCCCGGGGAAGGCACGAACGTTCCGATATGGCTTCTCGGCTCGAGTGATTTTAGCGCGCGTCTCGCCGGAGAACTTGGCTTGCCATTTGCATTCGCCGCCCATTTCCAACCGGGACCACTACTGCCAGCCCTCCAGATCTATCGCTCGTCGTTTCGGCCCTCACAGGTTCTTGAAAAACCGTACGCCATGGTTGGCATACCAGTCCTCGTTGCCGACTCTGACGAGCAAGCGCAGTTTTTCGCTACGACCCCTATTCAAATGTTTCTGAATTTGATCCGTGGAGTTCCCGGACCTCTGCCGCCTCCGACAAGAAAGCTCGATTGGACCGCGGAAGAACAAGAGATGGTGGCAGCAAAATTTGGAGCGGCGATTTTCGGCGGCCCCGAACGTGTCGTCGCCCGCCTGAATGACTTTCTCGAAGAGACGCAAGCGGATGAGCTGATCGTAGTGACGAACACTTACAAGTTCGAGGACCGGCTGCGCTCCTATGAACTTCTCAGCAGACTCGCAAGGCAGGAACGGGAGGCCGCGCAGATTGCTAATCCGATCCTTTCAAGGTAAATGCGCATCTAATGTAGTGGAATCCGCAGAGCGAGCTTGACTGCGGCAACGGCTGAGACTATAGGTAGCTTTGGAAAGCTTGGAGCGGCAAAATGGAGACGGTACGGTGATGAGATATCAACTGATTGCGTTGTCGCTCGAATTGGTAGGGACGGCGTTGCTTGCGTCGTTGTTGGCCTCACCGGCGCGAGGCCAGGGCCACGGGGGCTTTGGCTTCGCTGGCGCAAGCCGTGGCACTGAATCCGGTTTGCGAGGCCGCGCAATTGGACGTCCTTTTGGCGGAGCGCGGCACGGACGGCGGGCTTTTCGGGGCTCGGGGTATGGACCAAACTATTATCCTTATTACGATGGATACTACGATTCGGGCTACTATTCTGACAACGATTCTCAGGACACAGCCGGCGCAGAGCCTCCGCCGCCGTTCCGGGGACAGACTGCCGCGGCGGCCCCGCCCGCAATTCCAGCGAAGCCTGCTGAATCCTTAGTGATGGAATTGCGCGGAGACCATTGGGTACGGCTTACCAGCTACGGGCCGATGGAGGTTCCTGGGCAGTCCGGCGCGCTGCAATCGGGAACGGCGCAGGTCAAAGGGACTGTTGCTTCGAGCGCGGCGCGAACGACCAGCGAGCTTCCTCCCGCAGTGCTTGTGTTTCGCGACGGGCATCAGGAAGAAGTGGCGAAATATACGATTGTCGGCACAATGATCAGTGTGAAGACGGACTATTGGAAAACCGGTTCCTGGACGCGAAAGATTCCGATTTCTGAATTGAACTTAGTCGCCACGCTGCAAGCCAATCATGAGCGTGGAGCGAACTTCAGTCTGCCGTCCCGACCAAGCGAAGTGATCGTTCGTTAATACCGGGTACCAACCAATTTGGGGGAAGCTGACAAGAACTAACGAGCCGCTTGCGCGGTTTTCGTGGCCCCCGACATTGCCAATTCCACGTTCACCACGCGGTTCACTTTCAAGAAAAAATTGCTGGCGTCCTTGATTCCCCAGGTGACATAGGGAACTTCAAATTTACCGGTTCCCGTCCAATGATCCCCCGCCAGTTCCGCGTGAACTAGTGCGGTCAGTTCGTGGTCCGTTCCGTGAATGGAAAAAATCCCATGCACCTTTACGTCCGACGGGCCGGAGGCGGCCACTTTGCCTTCGATTTGTGTCGGATGATAAATCACTTCGGGATATTTCGCGGATTCCAGGATTTCTTTGTGCATGCGCTTGTCACGCCCATCGCTTCCGCTTTCACCGCTGGTAGCAAAAACCACGATTTCGCCGCCGGCTTTTCCCGTGCTGGGATCAAAATGAATGGATCCGCTCTTCAGATTAAAAGTGCCGTGGACGGTGTGGAGACTGGAATCAACGGTGTAATGCACTTTGGATTGCGAGGGATCGAGCGTAAGTGCAATCTCAGATGTGTTCGCTGGCGGCAATTGTAAGCGAGGCGGCTCCGCGGCCGCGGAAAGAAAAATCGCAAGGCCAACGATTGATAAAACCGCCGCTCCGAAGGAGCGGGCTCTTCCGCTAGTCATGAATATCCCCGGTCGCTCGCCAGCCATTTTTAACTGGTGAGAAGCCGCAAACCAAGCTGCGCGCTGGCCGAAACCAGGTTCGCCGGATTTCCATCTCCCGCATGCGTCGCCAGCAGCCGCGTGAAGAGTTCCGGATTATGCTGCATGGCGCGCAGCGCTTTTGCGCGGATGCGCGGGTTGCGGCCCAGCCAAAGCATCAGATTGCCCGTGAGCCGCGGGCGCCGCGCGAGTTTACGATGAGCGCGCTGGTATTGCGCCAGATTGTTCGCAGCCATGGCATCCGCCAGGGACAGAGCCTGGCGGAACGCCAAACCCAGCCCATCTCCAGTGATGGCATCCACGCCGCCGGAAGCGTCGCCAATCAGAGCGACATTGTTTCGCTGTACGCAAGGCAGAGTGCGCATGGCGCTGACGGCACCGCGTTCCCTGCTGCTCAGCGATGCGCCAAAAAGCTTTTCTCGGAGGGCTGGCATCTGAGTCAGTGCCGTTTCAAATAGTCCGCACGCCGGCGTTTCTGCCATCACCACGACGCAAACTTCCTCCACGCCAATCGGGGTCACGTAGGCCTGAGTCGTGCCAGCCCAATGAATTTCCATGTAATTCGACCAGGGTGTGACGCGGTAATGGCGGCGGCTGGCAAAGCGTTCTTTGCTGGTGCTGGACTCCAGGCCAATCCAGCGGCGAACTCTCGAGCCTTGACCATCCGCGCCAACGATCCACTTCGCGCTTATGCTTCGCTCCCCCAGCTGCACGCTGCCGGTATCGGCTTCAGAAACGATGCCGCTGATCGGTGTCTTCCAAAGAAACCGCACGCCACATTCTTCCGCTCTGGCCACCAAGCGTGCGTGCAGCAGCGGGCGGCGCAAACCAATTCCCTGTTCGCGCGGAAAATTCGCGGAAACCTGCGAGCCATTTTCAATAAAAGAGATACCGCGAAACCTATGCCCCACATTGCTCTCAAACTTCACGCCGAGAGATTCCAGCACCGCCAGGGTCTCCGGCGTCATGCCTTCACCGCAAGATTTATCAATGAAGGGGGCTGAGCCGTCGGCGACCATGACGCTGAAACCCTTTTGTCGAGCCGCAATCGCGGCCGCCAGTCCAGCGGGACCTCCGCCCACAACAAATACTTCGGTCTTCTCTACTGATGCCACCGCTCGCCAGCCTTTCGCCGCACCGAATTCCGGTGCTTTTGCGCTAGAACTAATTTTATCGCTACGATTCCCGCACAAATGTCAACTGCGGGTCACTTCGCTTGTACAAACTTCTTACAACTTTTTAGTCTGGCTTGAGCAGTGTTATCCGGAGCAGGCCAATGTAGTCCCTATAGTTCGTGTGTTGCGGCTGTCAGCGGCGCAACAGTCGTGGCATTTGTCAATCGTCATGTAACGCAAATGAGATGCTCCCCTTTTGCATGGGGATGTCCTCTGCCGGATGGGGCCCTCCGAAACAACTATCATTCGATGCACTAAAGATGGTCTGCATTGCACGGCATCGCCAAGAAAAGACCGGATACGCGTACACTACTTGGCCGGAGGAGCAAAGGTGAAAACCAGACGGGAATTCTTAGCGGCGACGGGAATAGGTTTGCTTGGAGCAACAGTTAGCGCTGAAGGACTCACAAGCCCGGCAGAAAGTGGCTCCGGGGCGGTGATCGCAGCACAAGATCCAAAGCAGATCCCAGCACAAGAACCGGCCGGAATGCCGCCCGCGTTTGGAACGGCAAAACCTGTGGGCCCCGAAGTCTCGGTGGGAACCTTTGTCGAGGCGGAAAAGTTAGTGCAGGTCGAGCTCAAGGATGCCGACCTGGCCCAGGCAGCGAAAACCTGGCGCGTAAACATGGCTCCACTCTACGAGCGGCGTGTCGGGCCGCGAAAAATGGAGTTGCAGAGCGGTTTGGCGCCATGGTCCCGCTGGGATCCGGTGCTGCCGGGAACAAAGGCCGGGCCCGGACGCAATCGGATCGTCAGAAGCCGCTTCGATGCCGGTCCGCTGCCTGCGAATGACGCGGACATCGCCTTTGCCACCGTCACGCAACTTTCGCGCTGGATTGAATCGAAACAAATCACGTCGGAACGACTGACAAATGTTTATTTGCGGCGGCTTGAGGAATTCAATCCGACTCTCCGTTGCGTCATTACGCTCACGCGTGAGCACGCTCTGGCACAAGCAAAAAAAGCTGATGCGGAGATTGCGGCCGGAAAATATCGCGGGCCGTTGCACGGAATCCCGTGGGGCGGCAAGGATTTGCTGGATACGGCAGAAATCGCCACCACCTATGGAGCGGAGCCATTTCGCAATCGCGTGCCGAAAGAAGATGCCGCGGTGGTCCGGAAACTGAATGAAGCGGGCGCAGTATTGGTCGCCAAGCTCAGTCTCGGAGCTTTGGCGCTGAATGACATCTGGTTTGGGGGGCAAACCGTGAATCCATGGCTGCTGGAAGAAGGTGCTTCAGGATCAAGTGCCGGGCCGGGAGCGGCGACCGCCGCAGGCTTGGTTGGCTTTTCGATTGGCAGCGAAACGGGTGGCAGCATCGTATCGCCCAGCATGCGTTGCGGCGTCACTGGCTTGAGGCCCACGTATGGGCGCGTACCGCGCACCGGCGCGATGACCCTTTGCTGGTCACTCGACAAACTTGGCCCCATGACGCGAGGTGTCGAAGACGCGTTGCTGGTGTTGCAGGCAATTTCCGGCCCGGACGCGGGAGACGTGAACAGCGTACCGAGCAACCTGGATTTTGACGCCAGTGCCAGCGTGAAAGGCTTGCGCGTCGGCTACTTCCCTGCCTGGATGAAAGAAAATCCTGCGACCGACGTGGACCGTGCCGGGCTTGATACCGTCAAAAAAGTAGGCATGATTCCGGTAGAAGTATCTTTGCCGGATTGGCCCTACGATTCGCTGCAGTTGATCCTCTTCGCGGAGGGCGCCGCCGCGTTCGAGGAATTGACTCTGAGCCACGATGTGGATCAATTAAAAATGCAGACCTACGATTCCTGGCCCAATTTGTTCCGGCAAGCGCGATTTCTGTCGGCGGTGGATTTCGTGCAAGCGGATCGCATGCGCAGAAGAGTGGCGCTGGAAATGGCGCGTATTTTCTCCCATGTGGATTTGCTGCTGGTGCCGTCGTTGCGCGATGAAATGCTGACCATCACCAACTTTACCGGTCATCCATCGCTCACGTTACGCGCGGGCTTCGTCGAAGTAAACGAGGCACGCAGCGACTGGGCGCCCGACCCGGCGCATCCGTTGCCAAAGTTTTCTCCGCCGCGGCGCGTACCACACGGGGTGACGCTCATCGGAAAGTTATTCGAAGAAGGAACTCTGGCGGAGGCTGGATTGGCCCTGGAAAAAAGCTTTGCCGTATCTAAGGAAAGGCCGAAGGGCTTCTAGCCGAGGCATTTCTCGCAGGCTTCCGGAGTGAACTTTGTTCAACTCTGAACGATTATAAAACCCCCACGCGATCAAGATTTCTTCCCGCGCGAGGCGGGCGGATCTGAATCCGCGTCAGAATCCGCGTCGCGCCGACGAGTTGGATTTATCGGCGTACGCAACCAAGCACGCAGCGGCGTCAACACCTTCCTGCGAAGCGATTCCGCGCGCTGCGGAACATTTCCGGCAAACGCGCTGACCATCGGCGCAAAGGACGCAAAAAGGGCCCGCCAATCACGCACGAAAGATTGGGCTACGTCGCGCCAATAAAGCGCGAACGCGCTTTCGGGGCGATGTTTGCGCCACGTGTACTGAACTGCTGGTTGCGCTTTGCCGTCTGGCGGAACAATGTGCAGCGAAAATTGTTCTTCTTCTCGTGATATAGAATTTTGGATCACGTCCATCCGTGCCGGCTCGCTTCGCAGGCCCGCAACAACCGTTTCCAGTTCCGGCGTCTTCAGCACCGATTGCGTCGGCGTCTGGTCCTCGGACAACACCACCGAACCGAGCTTTACCGCCGGAGGCTGTTGTTTGAGCTGCTCCGGCGGAATCTCTGTCTTCTCTTCTGCCAGAACAACAGAGTCAAGTATTTGCTGCGTCGGCACCGATTCCGAAACAGGCGGCCGTTGTTGTGTCTGCGCGAGAGCCGCAACCGATTCTGTCGCGCTGGCAGCCATCGTTTTCTCCGCCGCAGGAATTTCTGCCGCAGCTGGAACGCGAGCAGCGGCCAGCGGATGTGCATGTGCAAGCGGTTCAACGGGCAACACAGCCGCGGTAAATTTAGAAGTAAATTTCGACTCCAGAGCAGTGGCCCGGAATGGCTCTCCGGCCAGATCGAATTCCGCCGCCACTCTCCGCACATTTGCAGAGGATACCGTCGCGCTGCGGTCCGCATACGCGCCAATCAATGACTGCTCGCACAGGAGATTCACCACGCGTGGAACTCCTCGCGCGTACGAATAAATTGTCTGTATCGTTTCCGCAGGGAATGTTTGTACCCCGGAACCGCCCGCACCGAGCAAGCGCGACGCAATGTATTCTTCCGTTTCTTCCAGCGACAATAGCGGAAGCCGGCAGCGCACCATAATGCGTTGCCGCAAGGCGCGCGATTCCGGACGGCGCAGTTTCTCTTCCAGTTCCGGCTGGCCTGCGAGCACGATCTGCACCAGCTTGCCGCGAATATTTTCCAGGTTCAGCAGCAGATTCAGTTCGCTCAGGGTACGCAGCGACAACGCCTGTGCCTCGTCAATAATAATCACCGGCGAATCGCCCTGTGCCTGGCGCGCGTGCAGCCAACGATGCAGCGTCGCCAAAAGATCGCTTTTCTTGGTCGATTCCACTGGAACACCAAAATCGCGCAAAATAAATTCGAACAAATCGGCGGGATCGAGGTGCGTGTGGAAAATATAAGAACTGGAAAATTGCCGGCTGTTCAGCCATTGCAGGAAGTGACGCATCAGCGTGGTTTTTCCGGTACCCGCTTCTCCGGTGAGCACCAGCAAGCCACGATGCGCTTCAATTCCGAACATCAATTCGGCCAGCGCAGTTTCGTACGACGCTCCCGAAAACAGGAAACGCGGATCCGGCGACACGTGAAATGGATTTTCCCTAAGCCCGAACGAACGGAACATATGCTCGTAAATTGTTGTCGTACCCATAGTAGTCACAGAACACCTGGGAAATGGAGCTTGGGCAAACCGAATTGTAAGCGACGGGGATTAGTGCGACAACTGGAAGATGTCGGTAGCGCGGAAAAAAGTACTACAGGAACCTCTGTACCACATCTGAATAGTACCTCGTATTGACCAACTGCTTACTGCGGTGGCCGGCGTTTTCTTCCACCGCGCTCACTCGCACACCAGATCTGCCGCTCGACCAGCTAAAGGCAGCGGCGCAGCATGAATATCTTGTAATTGTTTGTTAACGATTGGAATATTTTGTTCGTTGATCTGCCGCCACGCCAACAGATTTTTCTGTAACGCCGTGCACGTCTCGTGGGCCACTTTTTGCGCCGAAGCAGCCGGCCGCATATCCGCTGACTCAATCATCACAAAATAACGCGAGATGTCGCGATTGATCGGCCCGATGCCGGGAGCTTCGTGGGTCCCTTCCGCCACATCGTTGGCGGCTTTTTGCAATTTCGTAAGTGCGTCAAGCAATTCTTTCGCTTGCGGCTTATCCTTCAATGCCGCCTGCTGCGCCACGATCGCCGTCTGGAGTGCGGAATAATTGTTGTAAGCGTTGTAACTCGCTTCCATCGCGCCGCTGATGGTTCGCGCCAAGTTCCACTGCTGTTGCAAGTCCGACGAAGCAGCGTGAACCCGCGGATCAAGCGCAACGTCTAATTTTTGCCGGTACTGTTTGCCGTCCACGGTAAGCACCGCTTCGTACGTTCCCGGCGGCACCAACGCTCCCGGCGGCTGCTGGCGCGGAGTCTGCCCGGGTATCGCGTGATCCGGCAAAGTATATTCGACGTACTCGAGCTTCCCGCCAAAATAACCGTAAGTCAGGGTCAGCGGATCTTCGGTGCGTAGATCCCAAACAAAACGATGCAATCCAGCAGTGGTATCCAGCACTGCCGGTGGCGCGAACCAATAGTCCGGCGCGTTGCCAACAGGAAACTTCGCAGGCGCGGCCTTGCTCGAATAATGGCGGACCCGATTTCCTTTCGCATCCAGCACATCCAGCGCGATTTCGCTCTTGGCCTTATTTTTCAGCGAGTAATAGAGAATCGCGCCGTCCGGAGGATTTTCCGATGCGGGGAATTCGGGCACCAGCGGCGTCTCATTGTTGTTATCCCAACGCACGCGCATTGCGGGTTGCGGCTTGAAAAAATGTACTGGCGAACCAAAATCCTTGGCGCTCAATTCGCGCAGCGGCGAAATGTCGTCCACGATCCACAATCCGCGCCCAAAAGTTGCGGCAACCAGATCATTTCCGTGCACCGCGAAATCAGTCACGTCGGTCGTTGGCAGATTGAGTTGCAACGACTGCCAGTGATCCCCGTCGTCGAACGAAACCCACACGGCAGTTTCCGTTCCGGCAAACAGCAGCCCTTTTCTCTTGATGTCCTCGCGCAAACCCTCCGCCGGCGAGTCATCCGGAAGTCCGGCCACAATCTTGGTCCAGGTTTTGCCGGCGTCGCGCGTGCGAAAGAGATATGGGTGCGCATCGCGCCGCACAAGCACCACAAGATACGCGCTATTAGCATCATGTGGTGATGCTTCGACTACGCGGACGTCGCTTGCTTTTGGCAGACCCGGCGGCGTTACGTCCTGCCAGTTGCCGCCGCGCGAAAGTTGTACCAACCCGTTCGAAGTACCTACCCAGATCATTCCCGCTTCCGCCGGCGACGGCGCAATGCTGTGGATCGCGCCGCTTCCAGGGAACTGCGCGGCATCTTTGTCGCCGCCATCTTTCCCATCAGGATCATTGAACTCTTGTTCGTCGGGATCTGGCGCATGTCCGCCAGTGCCGGGCTTCTTAGCTTCGGCGGGATGTTGCGCCGACGCTGTCAGATCCGGGCTGATGACCTCCCAATTCAGCGCGCCGTCCGTGGTCTTCAACAAATACTGCGAGCCGTAGTACAACGTGTGCGGATCATGCGGCGCGTAAATAATTGGCGTTTCCCACACCGTGTGATAATTCGCCGGCGGTACAAACACTGTTGCCAGTTGCCCGGTGGTGCGATCGAGCCTGATGACAGTGCCAAACCAGCCGATGGAATACACGATATTCGGATTCAGCGGATCGGGAGCGATGTAGCCGCTTTCGAATCCGCCCGCGGAAAACCAATCGCGATAGGTGATTTCGCCGTAGTCGCTGCGGTTCGGCACAACGATCGTGCCGCTGTCCTGCTGCGCGGCGTAAGCGTGATACGGAAACGTATTGTCAGTCGTGACGTGGTAGAGCTGGCCGGTGGGTTGATTGAACCACGAACTCCAGGTCTCTCCGCCATTCGCGCTGATGATGGCTCCCTGGTCGGTGCCTAGAATCATGCGGTTCGAGCCGTCGGGCGCAATCCACAAAACGTGGTGGTCTTCACCGCTGGGCGCTCCGCGAAACGCAAAAAATGTTTTGCCGCCATCGTTCGAACGATAGGTGCAAGTCTGCATCACGTACACAACTTGCGGATGGTTCGGGTCCACAAACACGCGGCTAAAATACCAGCTGCCCTCAATGCGAGGATCCTTGGTGGCTTGTTGCCACGTAGCGCCGCCGTCGTCCGAACGAAACAGTCCTTGATTCATGATCGCGAACACGCCACGCCCGGAGGTTCCGGGAAGCGCTGCGAGCCCGATTCGACCGCGGCCTTTTGCCGGCAATCCTTCCGTTCCCGATTGCTTCCAACTTGTTCCTTCGTCCGCCGAAATATAAATGCGCGATTCGCCAGCTAAGTCACGCTCACCGGGCTCGCCGGGCGGCGGATTCAACGCGGCATAAAGAATCTGGGGATTTTCAGGCGCGGCCGCAATATCGGCTACGCCGGAAGCGCCTTCTGCGTCATTAAGAGTCTTCGTCCACGTTTTTCCGCCATCAGTCGTCTTGAAAAGCCCGCGCGGTTCAGTGGGAACCGAACTTCCAAATGCTCCGGCAACGACCACGTCGGGATTTTTCGGATCGATGATGATCGAACTGATGTAACGCTCCTCAACAAGCCCCGCGCTGGTCCAGGTCGCGCCACCGTCCGTGGACTTGAAAACGCCGCGGCCTCTGCTTTGCTCGCCAGTCGCAACGTAGATAATGTTTGGATTGGACGCCGCCACAGCGAGAGCGCCGATGGACGCTACATGCACAGCATCGAAAATTGGTTTCCAGGTGCGGCCGGCATCGTCGGTTTTCCAGACGCCGCCATTGGGCGTTCCTGCATAGTAAAGATTTGGCTGGCCTGGAATTCCCGCGACGGCAGTGATGCGTCCTCCGCGATGCGTACCGAGGAACCGCCAGCGCAGGCCGGAATAAGCGTCAGGGCTGATGTCTTGCGCGGCACAGGCCATCGCCGACAGCAAAGAAATTGCCAGAATGAAGCCGCACTTCAGATTGCGAATCAGGACAAACGACAAAGATGAATCCGGGCAGGAAGGGATCACGATTTCTCCACGGAAAATAGTTTACTACGGTTCGGGCGGCGGCATTTTCGTGTCACCTGTAATCAGACGCGCTCCGCGGCTGAAGGTAACAAATTGAATTCCCCATTGGATAAAAACGATGATCCGGCTTTGAAATTCCACAATGTAGATAAGGTGGACGAAAAGCCAGACCAGCCACGCGACCAACCCCGAAAGATGTAAGCCAAAAATATTGGCGACCGCTGCAGCGCGTCCAATCACCGCCATGTCGCCTTTGTTGAAGTAATGGAACGGCGGCGGTTCGGGCTTTTTCTCGACGCGAGCTCGAATCACTTTGGCTGCGTACGCTCCGCCCTGCATCGCGACCTGCGCCACGCCTGGAAGTGGCTTGCCATCTTTATCATTCGCCAGAGCCAGATCGCCGACCACAAAAATATTGGCAAAGTTGGGGATTGTGAGTTGCGGCGTCACCTGAATGCGGCCGGCACGATCCGTTTTCGCCTCAGTACGCTTCGCCAGCGCGCGGCCAAATTCGTTGGTGGTGACGCCGCCAGCCCACAGCACAGTTTTTGCGCCAAGCTTTTCGGTCGTGCCACCGTGCTCAAACGTCACCCCATCGGCGTCCACACTGGTGACTTTCACGCCCTTCGAAACTTTCACGCCAAGCTTCGAGACCAGGCGCTCCGCTTTCTCCGCAAGATCCTCCGGGAATGCGGTCAGCACACGAGGCCCGCCTTCCACCAGAAGAATTTGCGCTTCCGTTGGATTGATACGGCGAAAATCGTGCCTGAGGGTTTCGTTGGCGATCTCAGCGAGCGCTCCGGCAAGTTCCAGGCCCGTCGCGCCGGCACCGACAATCACAAACGTAAGCCAGGCGCGCGCTTCTTCCTCGGTTGTGGCGCGCTCCGCACGTTCGAACGCCAGTAGAATTTTCTGACGGATATTGGTCGCTTCCTCAATTGTTTTCAGGCTGGGTGCATTTTTCCGCCAAGAATCGTTGCCATAGTAGGAAGTCTGCGAGCCGGTCGAGACGATTAGCGAGTCGTATTCGAACTGCGCTCCGTCAGTTAAGGTCAACAGATTTTTGTGCGGATCAATGTCCGCGGCTTCACCCAGCAAGACTTCCGCGTTTTTCTGTTTGCGCAAAACGCTACGTAGCGGCGCCGCAATTTCCCCCGGCGAAAGCGATCCGGTAGCCACTTGATACAAGAGCGGCTGAAAAAGATGAAAGTTGCGACGATCCAACAGCGTAACTTGCACCGGAACGCGCTTCAGGGCCTGCGCCGCCGATAAACCGCCGAACCCACCGCCCAAAATCACGACTCGATGTACATTTTCCGCCACAAGTCCCTCGCCGAAGCTTCAGCAACCAGTACCATTCATCATAATATTTTTCGCCATAACGCGCCCCTTCTTGGCCTTTCCGTCGTCACTTTCCGCCGCCACTCGCAATCCTGATTTATGATCGTTCTTGTGATCACTTCGCTACCAAATCTTCTGGAAGCGCTTGCCTTCCCCGCATTCATCTCGCTTTACATCTGGCGATGGCAAGAAGCCAGTCCCAAAACCTGGTTAATTTTCCCGGTGTGGCTACTACTCAGCTTTGCGCTGCACCGCGATACTCCGAAAACAATCGGATGGCGTGCCGACAATCTGAAACCAGCCACATGGCGCGCCGCTCCAATCTTTCTTTTTTTCTTCGCAATCCTAGGCCTCGTTGGCATCGCGCTGGGAGCGCTTCACCGTACTCCGGCCCACTTCATTGCTCCGAAACGTTTCATCGGCTATTTCGCATTTTGCTTGTTACAGCAAATCGGATTGCAATCGTTGACCATGAATCGCCTGTTGAAGGGCTTGCAAAGTCCGGTCGTAGCTGCGTTTGTTGCAGGCGTGCTTTTCGGGCTGCTGCACTGGCCGAATCCAGTGCTCGTGCCACTCACCTTTATCGGCGGCACGATAATGTGCTGGCTGTTCGCGCGTAATCGCAACATTCTTCCGCTGGTGCTCGGTCAAGCCATCCTCGGAGGGCTAGTCTGGTGGGCATTTCCTCTCGCCTGGCATCACTCCATGCGCGTAGGACCCGGCTATTACACCTATATTCCGAAGTAACAATTCTCCGCGCATCTCTGCGCATTCTACGCCTCTGCGTTATCTCTTCTCTTCCTATCTCGGCTCATCCCCAGACCCCAGGAATCACTGTCGCACACCGCGGGCACTTCCCGTCCTCCAACAAATTTTCCTTGATCTTGTGCCACGACCGCCGAATCACCCGCAAATTACACTGCGGACAAAAAGTCGAACCGGCCTCGGTCACGATGTTTCCTTCATACACGTAATGTAGTCCCGCCTCAATCGCGATGCTTCTGGCTCGATGCAGCGTCTCCGGCGGAGTCGGCGGCTTATTCTGCAGTTTGAAATCAGGATGAAACGCCGTGAAATGTAGCGGGACATCCGGCCCAAGATTTTCCAGAATCCAACCGGCCAGCGTGCGCGTCTCTTCCGGATCATCGTTCAGCGTCGGAATCATCAGATTCGTAATTTCGAACCACACCGGCGTCTCTTTTTTCAACAGCAGCAAAGTATCCAGCACCGGCTGCATATGCGTGAGCGTAATCTTCCCGTAGAAATTCTCGGTGAACGCTTTCAGGTCGATGTTGGCCGCGTCAATGTAATCGTAAATATCGTGGAACGCCTCGCGCGTGATGTACCCGTTGCTGACCATCACCGTCTTCAACCCGCTCGATTTCGCGGCGCGGCAAATATCAATGATGTATTCGCCCCAGATGGTCGGTTCGTTGTAGGTGAATGCGATCGAATCGCAACCGTAGCTGCGCGCAAGTTCCGGAACGGCCTCAGGAGGCACATCCCGCGAGTTCACCTGATCCTGTTTCGACTTCGAAATGTCCCAGTTCTGGCAAAAAAAACAGCCCATGTTGCAACCGGCAGTTCCCATACTGAATACGCGCGTACCAGGCAGAAAATGATTCAGCGGTTTTTTTTCAATGGGATCGATCTGCAGCGCGGCAGGCGCCCCGTAGCCAAGGCTGTAAAGTTTGCCGCCACGATTCACTCGTATAAAACAGAAGCCGCCCTGCCCTTCGCCAATGTGGCAGTGCCGCGGACACAAGTAGCAATGGATGCGCCCGTCCGCCTCACGCTCCCACCATTGCGCTTCATGAAGCCCAACGGTTTCAGCAAGAATCGGGAGAGAAGTCATACCCGCTCCCATGGAAGCCCTTCCCACGCAGACTTCTTGTCCAATTATAACGCTTATCCTAGCGCGAGCGAGCCTGGACGCGGCGGCGTTCCGCGGCCCAATCCACGAAGTTTTGCATTTGATGGCGGTACTTCCACAGGATTTTCAGAAATTGCGCGGGACTGAGATTTTCCGCTTCCTTGCCTAGAAACGTTTCCAGCCGCCAGTGCAGATACGGGCTATCCCAAGGATGCAGCCGGTAACCGCGCGCCACAATCCAGTAGTACGTCAGAAGATTCCACATTTTTGAGATACGGCGTGCTTCCAAAGCGAAGCGACCGAAGGTTCCGACCCTGTCGGAAGGAATCTCTCTTCGCCGGTCACTAATTACCAGTCACTCGCGCCGCTCAGCCCATCGGCGCCGACAAGTGCTCATGCACCAGCAGCCAATTCGCACCGCGCCGTTCCCAGATTCCAGTGTAGCGGATGTCGGCTTCGGTAGTTTTGCCATCCTTCGACGTCATCGAAATATGCATGGGCACCGTCATCCACGCAAGATTTCCGTGCCGCGAAACTTTCAATTCCTTGCCGGCAGTAAGCTTGGCCGCCGTTGCATTATCGAAAAATTGTTTCTGCACTCCGGCGCGATATTCCTTCCAGTTGTGATAAGAGAACGGCGCCAGATCGTAAAAAACCAGTCCGTCCTCCTTAGCGTAGAATTTCGCGGCATTGTCGGGATTGCCGCTGCTCCAGGCCGCGCAATAACTGTCTAGCAATTTCCGGAACGCGGCTTCTTCGCTGGCTTTCTGTTGCGCATGCGCACCCACGAAGGTCAGTGACCCGCCGACCAGTGCCAACACAACATACAGAACCCAGCGCAGACGGTGCAGGCGACTGGAGAACGGCTGCACGGCAGAGAAGGTCATCCGGGTTTCTCCTCAAAAACTTTTAGGCCTGACTCGATGGGAACCGTGTGCCATACCGTAGTGGCAAACCGCTCATTTTGCAAGCGCTATCGGCGGCACCGAAGGTACGGCGCGATTCACCGCACTCAGCAGACCGAGCCCATCCCGCCGTTCGCCGGTAAGCGGACGGTGTCCGCCGAATCGCCCGTGCCCCTCTGGGCCGGGGCGCTTATTGTGGGGTTGCCCGCAAGGAATCGCGGGCGGGAGGGCGGCAATGGTAGCGGCGATGCAAGCTCGGCGGGCGGTACGGAAACGCAACGCAGGACAGATGCTCCTGGCAATCGGTGGGATGGCCCTTTTTCTGCAATTATGGGCGTTATGGCTGGAAGCAGGCGATGCCTGGAGCCGCGCCGCTGCGGAGTCACTTGGCTGGATTGGCGCGCTTGGCATGGCCGCTCTGCAGATGGTGGACTTCATCGCTTGGAACCCGAACGGGATTTTGCTGAGTCTGACCAGGGTGCTGCTATTATGCTGGCCGGTAGCGGTGATGATTGCCGGGGTTGCGATCTCGCGCGGGTCGAATTGAGCCACCTGGCGGCGTTCGCTTTTAGCGAATCGGAGAAGTTCGCGGTAAGCGAATTGAGGAAATGATGGACAGTGGAGAGAAATTCGGACGCGACTTGGGCGAGAGAATCAAATCGCGCGTGAACGACAGAATCAGGAATGGCACTCACTTTGGTGGCGGCTACCACGGCGGCAGCCGCTACAACGGGCTGATTCCGGGCGCAGTGATTCTGGCTATCGGCGCGATTTTTCTGCTTAACAACATGGGCATCGTCAACGCCGGACATTTCTTCCAGTTCTGGCCCCTGATTCTGATCTTTGCCGGAGTCGCAAAATTGTTCGACCCGTGCCGCCGCATCTGGGGCGCGATATTGATCGTGTTCGGCGTGCTCCTGCAACTCAATCACCTTGGATTCGGACATTTTTCCTGGGGCGAGATGTGGCCAATCGTTCTGATTGCGGCCGGTGGTTTTGCCATGTGGAGCGCATTGCAAGCACGGAAAATGACCGAGAACCAGGGCGCGAATCCCAGCGACCCGCTCACCACTCTGAATGAAAGCGCCATCTTCGGCGGCGTGCAAAAACGCGTGAACGCCAAAGAATTTCGCGGCGGGCAACTGCAATCGCTCTTCGGCGGAATCGAAATTGACCTGCGCGATGCGGACATGGCGGAGAACCAGGCGGTGCTGCACGCCAACGCGGTTTTCGGCGGTATCGAGTTGCGCGTTCCGGAAACCTGGTACGTTGCCGCTCGCGGCCAGGGAATTTTTGGCGGGTATACCGATTCGACCCGCTACACTCCACCAACCGATCCGGACAAACCCAAGAAGACCTTGATCGTGATGGGCACGGCTGTTTTTGGAGGCGTGGAGATCCGCAACTGAGACTGCAATGACCAACTCCACCGCTCGGCAAAAATCAAAAGTGGGAGGCGTCAACCGGTACTCCTGGATTCCGGTAGCCCTGGTGTTGGTTCCGGAGCTGGCGACGCTGGGAAACCTTTCCTGGACCAGCAGCATATTGCTGGGAGTGCCGCTGGCAATGATTTCTCTGTTCATCCCGATCGATGCGGCCTACATCTGCCGATTCGCTCCGCTCGGAAAAGGACAAACGTGGCGAATTTTTTTGACCCACTTCGCCGCCGCGCAGGTGCTAAGCCTGCTGTGGATGCTGATCGCCGGGCCGTATTCGCGGGCGCTGGCTTACATTCCGCAGTTGCATGGAATCGATAAAGCTTTTGCGCCCGACCGCTGGATTGTTTATATAACGGGTTGTTTCTTCTACGTAATTTCCGTGGCCTATCACTACGTGGCGATGGCACAAGCCGCCGCGCGTGAGGTGGAAATGCAGGTAATGCAGACCAGCGTGCTGGCGCGCGACGCGGAGCTACGCGCCCTGCGTGCCCAGATCAACCCACACTTTCTGTTTAACAGCCTGAATTCCATCAGCGCGCTCACCAGCATTGACGGGGCTCGCGCCAGAGAGATGTGTTTGCTGCTGGCGGATTTCCTGCGCTTGACACTGGGTATGGGAGAAAAAACCGTCATTCCTTTTTCCGAGGAATTGGATTTGCTGGAAAAGTTCATGGCCATTGAAAAAGTACGCTTTGGCGCGCGCTTGCGCATGGAAGAAAAAATCGCCGACGATGCGAAACGTTGCATCATTCCGGCCCTGCTGCTGCAACCCTTGCTGGAGAATGCAGTAAGCCACGGAATTGCCTCCATGGCCGACGGCGGAATGATTCGCCTCGAGGCTAGCGTGCGCGACGGCCGTCTGGCAATCCTGGTCGAGAACGACCGGGACGAAGAAGCTCCATCGCGGAAACGCAGCGGAGTAGGGCTGAAAAACGTGCGCAGCCGCCTGGAAGCGCGATACGGAACAGAAGCCACGTTTCGCGCGGAGGCCGATGACGACAAGTTTCGGGTAACGATGTCGTTACCTGCCGAATATGCGCCCGCAGAAAATGTTCCAGTGGAAATCGCAGCGCGGCAATCCGGAGAATCGACGTGAGCAAGTCGGAAACAAAAAAGCTGCGGACGATTGTCGTGGACGACGAAGAGCTTGCCCGCCAGGTTCTGCGCGAGCTCCTCCGCGCGCACGATGAAATTGAAGTCATCGCCGAATGTAGAAATGGCCTGGAAGCTGTGAAAGCGGTGGCGGAACATAAGCCAGACCTGCTTTTTCTCGATGTGCAAATGCCGAAACTGACTGGCTTCGACGTACTGGAATTGATCGGTCCGGATGTTCCAGTAATTTTCGTCACCGCATACGACGAATATGCGATGAAGGCGTTTGAAGTTCATGCCGTCGATTATTTGCTGAAGCCCGTTGGCAAAGACCGGCTTGCGGCGGCGTTGCGTCGGGTGAAAATGCGTACTGAAGAAAAGCGGCCGCCCGCGGCTGACCTGGCAATTGCCGCGCGTCCCGCTGGGCAATTTGCAGAGCGCCTAGTGGTGAAAGACGGAACGCGGGTCACTCTGATTCCGGTCGGAAAACTCGACTACGCCGAAGCGCAAGACGATTACGTGGCGCTGGTCAGCGATGGGCATAAACATTTGAAGCAGCAGACGATTGCCAGTCTGGAAGCAGCCCTCGATCCAAAATTATTTGTGCGGATTCATAGATCGTACATCGTGAACCTCGAACGTGTCGCGCGCATCGAGCCGTACGGCAAAGAAAGCCGCGTAGCGATTTTATCGAATGGAGCGAAGCTGCCGGTCAGCCGCGCCGGTTACGCGAGATTGCAGGCGTTGCTGGATGAGCGAGGGTAATCTTGCTCGGGCTCCCGAGCGCGCGCATTCGCATCAAGGAACGATCACTCACAGCGCGAATCGAAGAAATTCCAGAACCATGAAATCGCCGCGCTCTCTGGGATGATGCACAAGCGTTCCTTCGACGAGTGAACTACGAGCCCGATGCGGACGAGTGTTGTTGAGCAGCGCCAGCGGGTGGATACACAAGCACGACGAGTTTGGAAGATTCTTCGCCCGATTTTGCTTTACCCAGGCCGATGGTCTTGACTCGCTTATCATCCACTTTAAAATTCTGCGTCAGATAGTCGCGGACCACTTTTGCGCGTGCTTCAGTGAGCAGGCGCAGCTTGTCGCTATCGCCCTTCTCGTCCGAGCAGACAATCAGGCTCAGGCCAAACTGATTTTCCTCGAGATATTTTCCGACCTCATCGAGCGCCTTTTTATTTTTCAGTTTAGCGTTTGCAGGCTTGTCGAATATTTCCCTGGTATCGTAATCGAATTCCTTAGCTGGCTTGCGATTCGGCAGGCGCGCGATGGAGTGCTCCTTCAGCTCACTCGTATCGTGATAGCCGCGTTTTTCGAAGTAGCCGCGAAGCAGAAAATTGTGCTGAAGGGCTTCCATGTTGTCCCGGAACGCACTGAGTCCCTGGCTGGCTTCGCTGGTCAGGGCCTGCGTCTGTTCAGCGACCGCGCACAAAAAATCGTAAGATTCCCGAACCATTCGAAGAAATTGCCGATGATTCCCGTCGTTCCGGAACGACTTAGTCGGTCGTTGATGTTCGCACGGGGTAGCCATCTCATCGAAGATTCGCGTAGGCAGCCAAAACTGCAGCTCACACGAGTCCGTCACGCCTCCATTGGTATCTAAAGCAAGAATCCTTCCAATGAGGCGTTCTACATTGTCCATGAAGTCAAAGGGATAGCGATGCGTACAGGCCTTCCTGCAGGCAAAGATTGCGAAATAGGGCAGTCGCAGCGTACTAAAGGAGTTTACTTATATTCTTACGGCTGCAAATTCTAGAGTCCGCTCAGGCTTTAATTGCCATTCTCATTGCAGCCATATTTTTAAAGTAATCGCTTCGCCACGATCAGAGTAATGTCGTCGTGTTGTTCTAGCGGGGAGAAGGCGCGTACGTCTGCAACCACTGAAGTAAGCAGCGATTGCGGAGGGTGATGGCGGTGCCGGCGGAGAGATTCTACCAGCCGGTCTTCGCCGAATTCCTCAAAGTCATGGTCCATCGATTCGGTCACGCCGTCGGTATAGAGCGCGAGCAGGTCGCCGCGACGCATACTCGATTCGCCGACTGCGCACTCCCAAGTCTTGAAGATGCCGAGCACCGTCGAAGTGGACTCCAGTCGATTGCAGGATCCGTCGCTCCTCAGCAGCAAAGCACAGAGATGCCCGCAATTGACGTAGCGCAGGAATCCCGACGAATCATCATAGTCGCCGAAAAACAATGTCGCGAATGCGCCGTCAGGCGTGTTGTCACAAAAGAGGCGGTTTACTTTTTGCAGCATTCGCTGCGGCTGCTCCAGTGCGAGAGCGAACTGGCTGCGGAGGTTAGCCTGAAGGTTTGCCATTAATAGTGCAGCCGCAATTCCCTTTCCCGCGACGTCAGCGATGACGAAGCCAAGTCGATCGGGCCCGAGGCTGAGGAAATCATAGTAGTCGCCACCCACCGCGCGCGCCGGGATGCAAGCTCCCGCATATTCCAGCGACTTCAGAGCGGGCTGCGATTGCGGGAAAAGTCTGGACTGCACCTGCGTGGCTATCACCAATTCCTGCGCTACTCTACGTTCGGCATCCAGTTTTTCCGCAGCGACGCGGCGCTCGGATTCCACCGCGTGCGTTAGCTCATCGAAACTGACCAATGAAAACGTATTGCCGTCAACGTCGCGGAAACGCGCCGAAACGCTGCCCCAGATCGGCGTCTCTTCTCCCAATACTTTTTGCCCAGGAATCGTTGACGAAGCCGACGCGGCTGAATCCGCCAATGCAGGCGCGTACTTGATGCGGCGCAACCGCGGCGTGCCGATGAAGCGCACGCCATTACTCGACCACTGCTGAAATTTTGCCGCAACGTCCGAAGTGCACAGAACGACTTGCGTCGAGCGGCCAATCAGTTTGTACTCAGCGGTATTCGGTTTGGGAGTTACGAGCGTGAGGATGGTGGTGCCGTCCGGCGGCGAGACGGCTACCCAGCGTTCTCCAGATTGCAAACGCGTATCAATGACCAGGCGGAACGCAAGCTGCTCAACATAAAAGCGCAAACTGCGATCGAGATCGCGTACGTAGATCCGCACGGCATGGATGCTGAGAAAAGGACTCGCCGGAGTTGTATGCGCCATATCCATCGCCGGAATTATAAAGGAAAGAGCCGAAGGATAAAGCCGCGATGAGAGACCACTTCCCGCCAAGCGGCTTTATGCCGCCGCGGTTTTCAAAATCAGCCGGAGAGGCGGCGAACCCAAATCCGCGAAGTTGCAGGTTTGCCGAGGTGCAACGTGCGATTCGACGAGCGTAGCGTAAGCGTTTCGTCATATTCACGGCGGGCGATCGATAGTTGCGTCCCGGGATAAAGATGCAGACCATCGAGAAATTCCAGGAACTTGCCGTCTTTCTCGTACACGCAAACGATTTCCGCGCGCTCGTTTGCCTGCAGGTCGGAAAGCAGCACCGCGCCTTGCTTGCGCAGCTGCGCGAATCCGCCGCGCAGCGGCACTCCGTGCGGGCAGGATTTCTTGTCCGCGAAGCGTTTCAGAAGCAGAGCTTCGACTTCGGGCGAGATCGCGTGCTCCAGGCGTTCCGCTTCATCGTGCGCTTTGGACCAGGGCAGCCCAATCACCTCGGTGAGCAGCATTTCCGCAAGTTGATGGCGAAGAGCCATCCGCTCGGCAACGGCGCGACCTTTGCGCGTTAGATCAATGCGGCCGTCGCGAGCCACCGAAACCAGATCGTCGCGGCGCATGCGTTTCAGCGCAGCAGTAACAGCGGGCGGAGTAACGTCCAATTCTTCCGCCAGCCGCGCGCTGATCGGCGGTTGGCCTTCCTCGACGAGTTCCCAGATCGCTTTGAGGTAGTCTTCCTGCGAGACGCTGGTTTTTGTGCGCATCAAATTGTGAATTCGCTGTCTTTTCCGAAACTGTGGCGGAGGACTTCAGTCCGCCATCTTTTCTTGGCGCACAAGCTCAACCGCAACTTCCAATCGAGCCGTTACGCGCGCCCGTCGCGAAGCCGCGCGGTCAACGATTCTATTCTAGTTCGAATGTCTTCGAAAATTCTTTGGTACACCAGCGGATCGGCGCCGTACGGATCTTCGACGTCCCAGTCTTCGACTTTGTGCCAGTCGCTGCGCGGAAAGGCTCGTTGCTTAGGATATCCGCTCATATTGATGACCAGATCGGTCGCGTTCCGCTCCTCGTTTGAGATAGCTTTCGAAGAAAGATTGTCCGCTGGATAGCCGTTTTGCTGCAGCGTATCGAGTGTTAGTTTTTGTACCACGCCAAGCGGCGTGAGTCCGGCACTGGAGCAACCGAAAATCTCGCGTGAGTCGCGCAGCGCGATGGATTCGGCCATCGGACTGCGGCAGGAATTTCCGATGCACACGAAAAGGACGCGCAACTTCTTGCCTGAATTCGGCTTCGCAGGCGATTGGGGCTGGACGCTCGTGGTCATTTATTGGAATGCGCGGAAACCGGCTCCATTGACGAAGACTTCTTCTCGATTAGATCGAGAAAATGTCTATGAACGGTTGAATCGTCCGTCAATTCTGGATGAAAAGTTGCCGCGAGGACGTTGCCCCCTTGTACCAGCGCCGGCTTGCCCGCGAATTCAGCGAGGATTTCCACGCCGGGGCCTAGATTTTCGATAATCGGTGCGCGGATGAAGACCATCTCCATTGGCTCGGCTTTGAGTTTGGAGTCGCCGGAAGACACTTCGCTGGCAAGTTGGCGGCCGTAAGCGTTTCTTAGAACCGTCATGTCGAGAAGCCCGAGCGAATCTTGCCCCGGATTTTTCACGTTCGTGGCAAGAAGAATGGCTCCGGCGCAAGTCCCGAATACCGGCTGTTTTCTTGCAACGAACTTTTTGATGGCTTCGGCCAGTCCTTCTTCCTGCAAAAATTGCAGTTGGGTGGTCGACTCGCCCCCGGGCAAGATCAATCCGTCGCATTCTTCCAGATCGGCCACTGTGCGCACTTCTTTGGTTTCCACTCCGAGAGAGTGCAACATCGCGGCATGGGCCGCGAAGTCGCCCTGGATAGCGAGAATTCCGATTTTAGGTGTCGCGTCGTCTCTCATTTCCTAAACCATCCGGTATTCTGCAAACGCTGCCGCAGCCGCCGCTGATTTCTGCAGTTGTAGCGGCCGGTCCTTAGACCGGTGCTTTTTCTCTTCTCGTTCGCAGTGCAAACCAGTTTTCAAACTGGCGGAGATCCGTAAAACCTGCAGCAAGCCGGTCCCTGCTCCACACCCTACCAGCCCCGTGTCGACAGCAAATCTTTCTGCTCCATCTGCCGCACGTCCAGCCCAGGCATCGCTTCGCCAAGTTCCTCGCTGGCTTCAAGAACGGCTTTCGGATCTTCGAAGTGTGTGGTGGCTTTCACTACAGCTTTGGCGCGCGCTTCGGGATCGCTGGACTTGAAAATCCCCGAACCGACGAAGACAGCTTCCGCGCCCAGGCTGCGAACCAACGCTGCGTCTGCCGGAGTGGCGATACCGCCAGCAGAAAAATTTGGAACCGGCAATTTTCCTGTCTTGGCAATCTGCCGAATTAATTCCAGAGGCGCGCCAAGTTCTTTGGCTTCGCGCATCAGTTCGTCGTCGCGCATGGTCGTCAACTTTTTCATCTGGCTGACGATGGTGCGCATATGACGCACAGCTTCCACCACGTTGCCCGAACCGGCTTCGCCCTTGGTACGAATCATCGCCGCGCCCTCTCCGATTCGCCGAAGCGCTTCCCCAAGATTGCGCGCACCGCAGACAAACGGGATGCGGTAATCGTGCTTCCAGATGTGATTTTCCTCGTCCGCGGGAGTGAGCACTTCGCTCTCGTCGATGAAGTCCACTTCCAGCGCCTGCAACACTTCCGCCTCGGCAAAATGCCCGATGCGAACTTTGGCCATCACCGGAATGGTGACGGTTTTCATGATTTCGCGAATCACTTTGATGGAAGCCATCCGTGCGACTCCGCCTTCTTTCCGAATGTCAGACGGAACGCGTTCCAGAGCCATCACCGCGCACGCGCCGGCCTTTTCCGCAATGCGCGCTTGATCGGCGTTGGTGACGTCCATGATGACGCCGCCCTTCAACATCTCGGCCAAGCCCACTTTTACGCGCCAGTCGTTGGCGGTCGCTGCCGTGCCGTTTCCGCTGCCGTTTACTTTTTTGTCGCTCATGATGATCTCCTGAACAAACACCGGTCTAAAGACCGGCCGCTACAAAATCAACTGACGCCCCACGTTTAAACAACCACCGGCTGGCCCACTACTACGAACCGGCCTCGTCCGCGCGCCAGCAAGTTGCCTTCCGCATCGTGAATTTCTCCCATGCGAAACCGGTTGCGCCCTTTTTCAGACTCTTGCCACCCGGAAACGATAATCTCGGCGTCTACGGGAACCGGCTTCCTATATTCGATGTTCAATTCCGCGGTGACGGCGCGTTCGTCAGTCAGCTTGGAAATTTTGCCCATGGCTTCGTCCAGCAAAATGGCAATGACGCCGCCATGAGCGAACCCCGCTCCTCCGCCGTATCGTGGACCCAAAACAAATTTGCCAGTACAACGCTGCGTATCCTGATCCAGTTCGAACGTCAGCTTCATCCCAAACTCGTTCGCGCCGCCACAACCAAAGCAATGGTTGCCCGCGTTAGGTTCAAGTACAAGTTTCGCGCTCATTAGTATTCAGGCTTCCTTCACTGTACCGATTTACACCAGCGCCACGCGGCTGCGTTCCGCGCGACGCACCCCGCGCTGCCGTTTCCGCATCTCCACCCGCAAAAGCTCAGCCAGCGTCGTCGCGCCGCGCAGCAATTCCTTTTCATTCAAGTTCGCGAAACCAAGCCGCAGCGTATTCGGCAAATGTGACTGCACATAAAAATATCGCCCGGGCGCAAAAAGCAGCCCTCGCTCCTTGGCATGGATCAAAAGTTCGCTGGCGTCAAATCCGAGCGGCAATTCGAGCCACAAGCACATGCCGCCTTCGGGACGCGTCCAGCGCGTCTCTTCCGGCATGTGTTTGCGAAGCGCTTCATCGAGCGCCGCCAGGCGCGTCGCGTAAAGTTTGCGCATCTTCGCGAGATGTTTCGAGAAATACCCACGGCGCAGAAATTCCGCCAGCGTAGCTTGCGCCAACTGGTCGGTGTGCAAGTCGGTGGTCTGTTTCACTAAGCGAAGACGCTCGACAGCAGCGGCGGGAGCAACAATCCAGCCCACGCGCAAACCGGGAAATGCCACCTTGGAAAAACTGTCAATGTGAATCACCAGATTCGAACGATCCAGTTGCTTGAGCGACGGCACGCGCTCTTCGCGAGCGTGCAACCGCGCGTAAATGTGATCTTCCACCACCGGAACCTGATGGCGTGCCGCCAGTTCCAGCAGTTTGCGGCGCGAAGCCAGCGGCATCGAAGTGCCGGTGGGATTCTGAAAATCGGGAGTAAGCACAATCAGCTTCACGCGATTGGCGGCGAGCGTTGCCTCCAGCGCTTCCAGATCGATGCCAAGCGGCTTGCCTGGCTCGGCGTGAGTGTTCACCGGAACGCCAAGGCAGCGCGCCCGGGCGCCGTTAAAAATCGCTCCCGCACCAGGATACGTGGGATTTTCGAGCACCACGCAATCGCCGGGGCGTACAAAAGCTTTGCTGATCAGATCGAGAGCTTGCTGGCATCCATCGGTAATCAGCAAATTTTCGTCTTTAGCCGCGATGCCATCCCCGCTCAGAAGTTCCAGCAACGCTTCCTTCAGCGGAGCATACCCATCCGACGAGCCGAGATTGAGAACGTCGGTCGCTTCTCGGCGCAGTACGGTGTTGACGCAGCTTTGCAATTCTTCGACAGGAAAATAATCGACGGCAGGGCGAGCCATCACGAAAGAGAGTGCATCGTCCGGAGCGCTGGCGGTCAGGCGGCTCAGAATTTCATCGCCGCGCTCGTCAGCGAAAAGCAATTCCCAGCGCAGACCGTTGAAATTTCCATTTCCGAGCATCGGTGGAGGCGGCGGAGTCAGCTTCAGGCCATTGCCGTTGCCCTGAATGAACGTGCCGCGGCCGACATGTCCCTGGATCAGCCCTTCGGATTCGAGTTCGGCATAGGCGTTGGCAACGGTAGTGCGATGAACGCCAAGCACCGTGGCCAATTCGCGGCTGGCGGGGATGCGGTCGCCGGGACGAAGATCTCCGGCATGAACCAGCGCGCGAAGCTGATCGCGCAATTGAATGTACAGAGGTACGTGACTTTCTGGCTGGAGATGCACAGGCAGCATTGTCTCTCCCCAAAGAGTCAATTCTAGCAGATATTGGACTGCTACAAGAGCCAATTTGTCTTTTGGCCATTGCCTATTTGGCGGGGATTTCCCGTGTTCGCCGCAGCTTTTTTTGGAGTGCGGCAGCTCAACTGCCGCTTTTCCGACGGCAATAAACCACCCAGTCGGAGCTTCTAGAAATCAGTTTTCAGGTTCGCTCTCCGAGCCCGATTTCGCGGCCGGAAGCACCTCGGATTCCGGGTCTTCCGTCTTCCGCCCTGCTCTCAGAGGCATCGCACAGAGTTGTGTGAAGTCCGCTACGTCGCACTGGTAAATCGAGGTCAGCGGTAAGTCTTCTTTTTTCCCGATGTAATCGCCGCTGGACATATCGTCGGACTGATCCACGGAGGTGGTGACAACGAAGTTGCCGGGGAGCGCGCGAACGCGGAACTGAAGCGAGGATGCTTCGTAGTTCGCGAAACTGAAACAGTGGCCGACACAGGCACGATCGATCGAATGATAGATAAATTGTATGCGCCAGTCTTGCGGAGGATTGGCGACCGCGACAATCCGAGTGCTGGGCGCAAGAGTTTGGATAGCTTCGCGGGCAGTGCGTTCCATGTGGTCGAGCTTGCCGGTGTCCTGATAAAGAAAGCGGAAAAATATCAACGCGCAAACGACAGTTCCGTAAATGGACCAGCGCGGCAGGCGGAAACAAGCAAGAACCAGTAAACCGAAAATGGCGGTAACCAGCGTCAAGCGCGAAACCAGCAAACCGATCCATCCGGCGTACAGGCCAACGCGAAAATTTTCCGGCAGGCAGAAGGTAGCAATCACGGCGAGCGCGTAAAGCTCAACCGCCAAGCGTAGCGCCGGCGACGGCGAATTTTCGCGCAGGATCCAGTCGTAAATTGCGCCCAGCGCGACGACGATTCCCCAGGCGAGCGCTATCCAGGAAAGAATTACGTAACGGTGACCGAACAGATTGAGCTGGTCTTGCCCGAGGAGTTGCAAGAATCCGTCGGAGCGCCCGTCGGCTTGGAGCGATTCATGGGCAGCCGCGAAATAAAGTTTCATTGCTACGACGGAAAGAATGGCAATCGCCGGCAGAGCCAGGCGCGCCCAACGCGAAAAACGACGGCAAAAGAAAACGTAACCGCCTACGGCCACGAACAAAACAAACCCGATGGGATGCGCGAGCAGGCTTATCGCTGAGAGAGCGGCGGCTCCGAGCCAGTTCCCTGCCCCACCGCGCCAAGCCAGCGCCAACGCGAAAAAAGCAAAACCGATCGAGAGATAGTAGTTCATGAAGCCCATGTGAAAGACATAGCCGTAGGCAAGAACAAACAGAAATGGCGAGAGCTTCCAAGGCGGATTGCCGGATGCTTCGCTAAGGAAAGAAAAGCTTCCCCAGAAAAAAACCAGCGCTGCAAAGGAGACGACAATTTTCTCCGCCGCGGCGAAACCGGCGAGATTCGCCACATGCAGGATAAGAATATCGAACAGAATATTGCTCCACTGGCGGGCGATCGTCAGCCCGGAAATTTGATGATGCTCGATCAGTTGGGCGAGCCAAGCGTTGTAAACATGGCTGCCGAGATCGCCGGCCTGGATGCGGGAATGCCAGAAGCACGGAACGACCAGAAGCGCCGAGACGACTATGACGTCGAAAATATTTTTGCGAAGAAAACTGACAGCGTCGCGAAAAGCAAAAGTAGACGAGCGTCTGGCAAAAGACTCAAGGGCCATTCAGGTAGAAGCTCCGCGAGCATTTTACACGGAGAGTCGCAGACGACGAGGGTCAATCCGTTCTCTGTTTAGCGGATGGCGTTGTGATTTTCGCCGAGGCGTTTCAGACGTTCGCGCAGGCGGCGCTGTAGCACAGTGGGCGTATTCGGATTGAACGCCACCAGATACCAGAGCGGCTGGCTGCGGTCTTTGCTCAAATAGGTGAGCGTGTTGGCGTCGGCATTGGGATGGCGAGCGACGTTTTCGCGGATGGCGCCGTAAGGATGGCGGCCGAGCTTCTGCAAGGTTTTTGCGTTGGAACGCGGATGCTCGCTGATCAGGCGCAACAAGTAGTAGTCAGTTTCGGGGGCCTGCTTGACGAGTTTCTCGAGCATTTCCGGCTTGGCGTCGGCGCTGAGGACCAGGCCAATTTTTTCGTCCCAGGCGGTGTTGATCTGATTGAGTTCGCGGGTCCGTGCGTGAATCAGCTCTTCCAGCGAGCGGCGCTCCTGTTGCGCGCGGGCCAGCGGCAAATCGGTGCCTTCCAGCGAATCAAGCACGCGCAAAAGGTGTTGGCGTTCGCCAAAAACAATCTGCGAAGTGCGCGTGTTTGTAGGCTTCTCTTTTTCCTTGTGTTGAACCAGATCCGAACGTCGCATGTCACGCTGCTCCAGCCCGTTTCTCCCAAGAATCGCAAAACGGGGCGAATCTCCGACAGAAGGTACGAAAACTCGATTGGCTGAGAAAAATCTTCGGGCGAGAGTGATTATGTTCCGTGGAAACGGTGCGGTAAAGTTTAGAGGAGCGGTGCTGTGCCCGATGCGGCACCGTGTAGTTCAGGTACGGGTTGGGCCTTGCAATGAATGAACGGCGAAGAAGCAGAGGGCGAAACGATGTCAGCATTTACCGAACATAAAGACGAGTTGGAGCACTACGAACAGATGTTTGGTAAAGAGCGCGGTAGGCTGGCGGTGGGACTGGACCGGCTGACGAATGCGCTGGTTCTGGTTGGGCAGCATGGCGTGTATTGCACGAGTCAGCGGAATCCTACTGTGCCGGCGATGGATATTCGGATGATTACGCAGGAATTGGTGCATGCCAAGGAGCTGGTGCAGTCGGTGATGGAAGAGATGCGGTTGGCGCGCGAGGCGCGGAGTAGTTGATGGGTTGAATTGTGCCGGTTGCTTCAATCAAAGAGAGATTCCTCGCTTCGCTCCGAATGACGGCTTTTTAGAATCTCCATAAACACAAAGCGCGGCGATTTATTTTTCTATCAGGAAGGGATTGCTTTGGCGTTCTTCGCCGATGGTGGTGGTGAGGCCGTGACCGGGGTAGACGACGGTGTCGTCGGGAAGCGCCAATAGTTTGTTGACCAGCGAGTCCATCATTTTTTCCATCGAGCCGCCCCATAAATCCGTGCGGCCTATGCTTCCGGCGAAAAGAGTGTCTCCGGCGAAGAGTTGCGGCGCGGCGACGGTGACTTTTCCTGAATCCGCTGGCAGGAACAGACAGGAACTGCCGGGCGTGTGTCCCGGCGTGTGAATCACCTGCGCTTGCAAATTGCCCCATTGCAGATTGTCACCCTCGCGCAAAAATTGGTGGACTTCGGTTAGCGGCGGCGGCTCGACGCCGAGGAATGCGGCTTGCATGTCCATGGCTTGATAGAGCGGAACGTCGTCGCGATGCATCAAAACAGGAGCGCCGGTGTAATCGTGCAATTTTTTCAGGCCGCCGACGTGATCGATGTGCGCGTGAGTGCTGACGATGGCTTTCACAGTGAGTTTGTGGCGGCCAAGCAAATCCATGATGCGGTGGATTTCATCGCCGGGATCGAGAACCAGCGCATCTCGGGAGATAGGGTCGGCGATGATCGAGCAATTGCATTGCAGCAATCCAACCGGCAGTGTGAAGTGAAGAAAGTTTTGCGGAGTCTGCGACGGAAAGGCGTTCGCCATACGCGTCAGTATAACATTCGCTGGTAAATCGCCTGCGGCGGGCTACGGATTCTCCGCGGATCGCAATGTAGGGTTGCGGCCGGGCTGCGCAGGCGTTTGCTACACTTGAGGCAGGAAACGATGAGCGACACTGCGACAAAAGCGGCGATCGAGACGCCCCTGTTGGGTGTTCACAGGAACGCTGGCTCGGCCATCGGGACGTGGTTCGGGTGTGCGCTGCCCGATCATTTCAGGGGCGGCGCTAACCGCGGCGATGTCGCTGACTGGCTACAGGAATATCGCGCGGCGCGCGAAACCGTTGCGTTGATTGACAAATGTTATCGGATGTATCTGCGATTCACCGGGCCGGACCGGATGCGTTATCTGAACGCGATTCTCACCAACAACATCAAGGACCTCCCGACGGGAAACGGGATCGTATCGCTGTTTCTAAATCCGCAGGGACGAATTCAGGCGGAGATCGAGACTTACGCTACCGCAGATAGTCTCTTCTGCGTTTCGTACGCGATGATTCGCGAGACGCTGGTGCCGGCGCTCGACAAATTTATCATCATGGATGACGTTACGCTGACGGATGAAACGGAACTGTTCGGCACGCTCGCGCTGGAAGGGCCGGCCGCGGCGGACGTTGTTAAAAAGTTGACTTCGATCGATCTCGCGGGTTTCGGTGAGCTATCGTTTCAGAAGATCTCCGTCGCCGGAATTTCGTGCGGACTGACAAAGCGGTCTTCAGGTGGCGTTGCGGGGGCGGAATTTCTTGCTACGCGCGAAAATTTGCTGCGACTCTGGCAGACGCTGCGCGAAGCGGTTGAAACGGCTGGGGGCCGCGCGATGGGGTATCAGGCGCTGAACGCGTTGCGGCTGGAGCAAGGAATTCCGTGGTTCGGCTACGATTTCGGCGATAAACAAATTCCGCACGAGGCAGGCCTGGAACATTCGCACATCAGCTACACGAAGGGCTGCTACACGGGACAAGAAATTGTGGAGCGCGTGCGTTCACGAGGTCAAGTGAACCGAGTGCGCGTGTTGTTGAAGTTTGGAAACGGCGAACTTCCTGCCGCTGGAACACCGCTGCTGGCGGAAGGCAAAGAAGTCGGCTACATCACCCGTAGTGCATTCTCGCCGACGCTGCAAGCCACCATCGCGATGGGCTATGTTCGCCGGGAGAATGCCGTTGAAGGAAGCGAATTCCTAAACGGCGCGGCCAAGGCAGTCGTCATTACTCCGCAGCTTGTCTCCGACAGAAAATAAGGCCTACACTCGAACGGCGACGAAAGAAGCAGGGCTGAAGCCCGGCACTACGTGGGACCGGAATGTTTGAGCGTTATTTTTTCGGGATGGAGCTGGGCGTTGCTTTTGGGAATTGACGATCGCCTCCGAGCGGACCGCACCCCGGTGTTTTTGTGTAATGCTCATTCTAAAGAAGGTTAAAGCCGTTTGTTTTGTTACAGTTTTGGAACTGTTCATTCTACAGGGTGTTAGAGCGCATTTTTTGCGTCTAGAACGGAACCGCAATGGGCTGATCGGCAGAAACTCAGCGGCCCGGCAGAGGAAGCCTAGGGCCGGACGCGAGAAGTTGGCAGCGAGATCTGGAACCCAAACGCAAAACTACATGGAGGTCATAGTATCTAGAACGTACCTGCCAGCCAAGAAAATTCTTGTCTCGAATTGGCTTTTGAAGACACGCTTTTGGTGTAGACGCGGACGTAATCTACCAACATTTGTTGGGGGAACTGGGTGGTGGCGTCGGGATTGCCGGGCCAGACACCGCCGACTGCTAAATTCAAAATAATGAAAAATGGATGGTCGAAGACCCATTGGCCGCCTGTGGGCCACTGCGCCTGAGTGAAGGTGGCGTAATTGTTCGAATCCACGTAGAAGCGAACAGTGCCGGGTTCCCACTCAATGGCGTAGATGTGAAAATCGTCGGAATAATTCTGGCCGGACGGTAAGGAAACAGTTGCGGTCAAATCGGAAGTGTGCGCGGTCGAGCTTGGACCATGAAGCGATCCGTGAATGATTCCTGGCTCGCGGCCGATATTTTCCACGATGTCGATTTCGCCGCACTTAGGCCAGCCGTTTTGCGTGATGTCATTGCCGAGCATCCAGAACGCGGGCCAGATTCCCTGCCCTTTGGGGATTTTGATACGGGCTTCGAAGCGGCCGTAAGCTTGCGTGAACAAGTTTTGCGTTTTGAGGCGAGCGGAAGTGTAGTGGCGTGCTATGCCGTCGGAACCAGTGAGGTCTTCCTGCAGGGCGGTGATGACAAGCTTGCCGTCTTGAGTGTGCGCGTTTTGCGGGCGCGAAGTGTAGGACTGCAGCTCCTGATTGCCCCAGCCGCTTCCGCCTAGATTGTAAGTCCATTTGGCGGGATCGGGGACGGAGCCGTCGGGTGAGGAGAACTCATCGGACCAGATGAGTGCGTAGCCT
Source organism: uncultured Acidobacteriota bacterium (assembly GCA_963732135.1). Classification (GTDB taxonomy): domain Bacteria; phylum Acidobacteriota; class Terriglobia; order Acidiferrales; family UBA7541; genus Acidiferrum. Next base: position 1,324,469 of record CAVSYC010000001.1, on the reverse strand, counting down.
GGAATTCGAGGAACTATGGGCGGGCATGCATCCGCGTCTCGCCCGCAACTGGCGGCCGTCAATGAGACCAAAAGCAATATGGGGAGGATGCGCACTATGGGTGGCCAGATCATAAAATATCAGAAAAAAATAACGCAGAGACGCTGAGTCCGCAGAGAAAAGAGCACAGGCAGGAATGCCTGTGGCACAAGAGCAACAGCATAACCCTTCCGCCATCAGAGCAAGAGAGCAATGCTATACAAAATGAAAATAAAGCAAACATGTAGAGAATTAAGTTAGGCGATGTTTAGGGCGCGCTTGAAGGAACCCTTTTCGCTGTCGATTTTCTTTTGCAGTTGCAGGATGGAATATAGGAGAGCTTCCGGGCGCGGCGGGCAGCCGGGGACGTAAACGTCAACCGGAATGACTTGATTGCAGCCTTGCACGATGGCGTAGTTGTTAAAGACGCCGCCGGATGTGGCGCAAGCACCCATGGAAATTACCCACTTTGGTTCCGGCATTTGGTCGTAAAGCTGGCGAACTACGGGGGCCATTTTTTGCGAAAGGCGCCCGGCGACGATCATCAAGTCGGCTTGACGGGGAGAGGGACGAAAAACTTCGGCGCCGAAACGGGCTACGTCAAAACGCGCGGCGGCCATGGACATCATTTCGATGGCGCAGCAGGCGAGGCCGAAGCCAAGCGGCCAGATGGAGCTTCTGCGGGCCCAGTTCACAGCTTTGTCGAGTGTGGTGAAGATGATGCCTTCGTCTTCGAGCAGTTTGCCGAAGTCGTCGGGCCTGGTCAGTGCGACGTGTTTGCCGAGGGATACGCTCATCGTGACCTCAGGAGTATTTTCGCATAGAGCGCATACGGAGACAAACCTGCAAGCCTCCGAATCGGTCAATACCCGGATGAATCTATCTAACTTCAGGAAGAATCAAACCTAAGCCGGCCGCAGGAGGTTGTGGAGTCATGCGATTTCTCGACATAGCTACGATCCTTTGCACTGGGCTGATGATCGGTAATGAGGTTGCAGTATCGCTGTTTGTGAATCCCGCAATTTGGCGGCTCGGTGGTCAGGCACAGGCAACGATCGCGGCGCTTCTCGCACGATCACTCGGCAAGGCGATGCCCTTCTGGTACGCGCTGAACCTGGTCTTTTTGATGGCGGAAGCTTTCGTTCATCGCCATGAAGCCGGGCAAAGTTTGATTGTTGCAGCGACTGTCCTGTGGATCGGAATTATCATTTTAAGCGTAACTACGCTGGTGCCGATCAACAACCGCGTCGCAAAGCTCAATTCCGATTCTTTGCACGCAGAATCGCAGCAAGCACACAAGAAATGGGACACGCTACACAGGCTGCGCATCGTACTGCTGATTGCGGCGATGTTATTTCTAACGGCTGGTATTGTGGGACCACGTTGATTCGCTAGTCGGCGGATCAGACGCCGGTGATGCGGTGGGCGATGGCTAGCCACGCGGGGGTGGGGCCTCCGAAAATAGCTCCGAAGACGAAGAGGAGGAAGGCGACGGTGCTCCAGATATAAGCCACGTGGACGCGCTTTCGGGTGGCGAGATCGTAGGCCATGCAAGCCAGCAGGAGAGCGAGCTGCACGCCCAGGGTCCTTGGCAATATCGCATTGGTGGTGAAGAGTAAAAAGATGCGCGCTACGGCTGGTGTCAGCAGCAGAATGGTGGCTCCAACCATGAGGCGCTTGTGAGTTTCCGGGCGATTGCGCAAGAGATACGCGGCGGTGATCAGGCCGACGAAGGCAAACAAGCCGAAGAGTTGAAAGGCCAGGAAAGCGAGTGGCGGCGGACCTCCCGGCGGGGTGAAACCGCGCTGCGCGGCTTGCACGGACATGATCCAGCCCAGGGCAAACATCGCGATCACGATGGCGATGCTGGCGTAGCCGAGTTTTTTGTGAATGCGGACTTGCTTGGCGGAAATCAGAAACGACTGCGTGACCACCACGATCAGCCAACTGGAAAAGACTACGCCGTGAAGGATGAAGAGCGATGGGAGATGGAGCTTGGCGAAGAGGCCATTGAGGTAAAACGTGCGCGCAAAGCCGGTGAACACCAGCGCAGCGGTGAGTATGGTTATGAAGAGATAGAAGCGGCGGTCGCGAAGACGCGATGCTAACGCCGGACTGGTGGCCATATTTAGGTGATTCTCCTCGGAGATTTTTGCGAAGTTTAGCATGAACGAGGGACCGCCGGGGGAGCTCGGCGGGTCCCAAAACACTGAAGGGCACGATATATCGTGCCCCTACGAGGGGACGTGCAGGACCACTTTGCCGAACTGTTCGCTGGATTCGAGGTACTCGTGTGCGAGACGGCATTCGGCTAGAGGGAAAGTACGATCGACTACGGGTTTGAGGCGGCCGGCGGCGACGAGCTTGAGCACGGTGACGAATTCGGATTTGGTGCCCATGTACGAGCCGAGGATGGAGAGTTGGCGGCTGAAAAGGAAACGCAGATCGATTTTGGCGTCGTAGCCGGTGGTGGCACCGCAGGTGACGAGGCGGCCACCGCGAGCTAGGCTGGCGACGCTGTCGTCCCAGGTGGCGGTGCCGACGTGTTCGAATACTATGTCCACGCCCCGCTTCCCTGTTAAGCGGCGGACTTCGTCTTTTATTTTTTGTGTTTTGTGGTTGATGAGTTCGTCGGCGCCTAGTTCTTTGGCTTTGGCAAGTTTGGCGTCGTTGCCTGCGGTGGCGATAACTCTGCAACCAAACATTTTTGCGATTTGAATCGCGGCGGAGCCTACGCCGCTGCCTGCTCCGAGGATGAGGACCACTTCGGCGAGTTGGAGCTGGGCGCGGGTGAGCAGCATGTGCCATGCGGTTTGAAAAACAAGCGGAACAGCGGCAGCTTGTTCGAACGAGAGTTTCTCTGGATAAGGAAAGCAATTCACTTCCGGGCAGCGGACGAATTGGGCGCAGCCGCCATCAATGATGTAGCCGAGATTGGTGAATTGCGGGCAGTAGTTGTCGCGGCCGTCCAGGCAGGCAGCGCATTTTCCACAACTAACTCCGGGAGCGAGTAGAACTTTTTGACCTGCTTTCACTTTGGTGACACCGGGGCCGATTTGTTCGATCACGCCTGCAATGTCACTGCCGGGAATATGCGGCAGCGGAATCTGCAGCCCGGGAATGCCTTGACGTACCCAGAGATCGAGATGATTCAGCGCGCAGGCGTGGACAGCGACCAGGACTTCGCCGAAGCGTGGTTCGGGTTCTGGAGTGTCGGTATAGCGGAGAACGTCGGGTCCGCCGTGCTGATCGAAGAGGATGGCTCTCATGGATGCGAGGAATCGTAGCGTGAGTGCGCGATGAGGTAAAGGAGGTTGAGGATGTAGGGGAGGAAAAGAAGTTGCGTAGCCGATGGGAGTTGCGTTGACATTCGGTTAGGGTGGGGCATAGGCTGAAAAAGAACCGACCTATCCTTCTCTTCGTTCAGGATAAACAGGTCGGCCACTACAAATATGGACTTGTTCGAAGAGATTGTGCACATGAGGAAAGCGGGCTTGCGGGGGGCGCTGGCTACGATTGTGCATACCAACGGCTCAATTCCGAGTTATGAAAGTTCGCGCATGCTGGTGCGCGAAGACGGCTCCATCGTTGGAACCATCGGCGGTGGGTGCGTGGAAGCCGATGTGTGGGCCGCGGCGCGCGAAGTGATGGCCAAAGAAACGCCGCGTAAAATGATTTTTCAGTTGAACAATGAAGCCAGCTACGACAACGGATTGATTTGCGGCGGCACGCTGGAAATTTTTGTCGAGCCGATTCTGCCGCAGCCGGTCGCATATATTTTTGGCGGCGGGCATATTTCGATGGCGCTGGCAAAGCCGGCGAGCGCTGCTGGATTTGGGATTGTGGTGATTGACGATCGCGAGCAGTTCGCAAATAAAGAGCGCTTTCCGATGGCGCAGGAGCTTTACACCAGTTACGAGGATGCCTTTGCGCGGATCCAGCCGAATGCATCGTCGTACCTGGTGATTGTCACGCGCGGGCATCGCGACGACATGCGGGTGCTGGCGTGGGCGGTGCGTACCGCGGCGCGCTACGTCGGGATGATTGGCAGCAAGCGAAAAGTTTTATCCGTATATCAGGCACTGGAAAAGGAAGGCTACGCTTCGAAAGAATTCGCGCGCGTGTTTGCTCCGATGGGACTGGAAATCGGCGCGCTGTCTCCGGAAGAAATCGCCATCAGTATCGCTGCTGAACTGGTTGCAGTGCGGCGCAACACACCCGGCGCGCCGCACAAGAAAGTGCAGCGCGAGCGCCTCGAAGCGGTGGGTTCGGGAGCGAGGGATTCGCAGTAATCGCAAGCGCAGCGGAAAGCAGATTCCTCGCTTCGCTCGGAATGACAAATTCTCCTCCCGGAGAGCCGTAAGGTTGACGTGGCTTATGCTGGCTGCAGTAATTTTATCGGGCGGTGCATCCAGCCGCATGGGTTCGCCGAAGGCGCTGGTGTCCTACCAGGGTCGTCCATTTCTTGAACATCTTCTTAGCGTAACCACTCACCCCGCGATTGGGGCGCGCCGCGTGGTGCTTGGGCCCGACGCGGACGCGATCGCAAAAAGTATCGCGTTGTCACCGGACGAAATTGTGGTCAATCACGATTGGGAAAGAGGCCAGCTCAGTTCGATTCATGCCGCGCTGCGTAGTTTGCCGTCAGGTACGGAAGGCATGCTGCTCTGCCCGGTGGATCATCCTCTGATTAGCGCGATGCTGATCGGCACTTTGATCGAGGCTTTCGCTGCTTCGCGCGCGCCGGTGGTGGTCCCGTGTTACTGGGGGCGTCGTGGGCACCCGGTGATTTTTTCCGCCGCAGTTTATAACGAACTGCTGAACGCACCGCTGAAGCAAGGCGCCCGGGCTGTCGTCTGGGCGCACAAGGGAGAAGTACACGAAGTTGGCACGGTAGAGGAAGGCTGCGTACTCAACCTGAACGATCCGCGCGCGATCGAGAAACTGACGAAATAATTTGAACTATCGCAGAGCGGCGAGCTTCTCTGCGAGTGCCTGTGCCGCATCCGCGGACAAATGTGCGCCGTGAATTGTTTCGGGTGGCAATTCGCCAAACGAGGAGCTTAGAACATCTACAGTAATTTCGTGAAGAGTGCTGAGCGGCCTTGCGGTCAACAATTGCGTCAAGCGAGAGGCGCAGGCGATTGAAGTAGTGCAGCCCCGGCACAAAAATCGCGCTTCAGAAATTTGTCCGTTTGCGACGCGAACCGCGACTTTTAGAATGTCTCCGCACACCGGATTGCTGACTTCGACTGTCACCGTGGCGTCTTTCAGCTCCCCGGCGTTGCGCGGATTCTGGAAATGGTCCAGGACTTCCTTGGAAAACATGAGTCGAGTATGAGGGCGCGTTGTCGTTACGGGCAAGTGCGCCGCTTGAGGAGAGTATTTCGTTAAGAGTTACGGCTTGGCGCACTTGACGGCTGAGATGTGGCTGGCGCTGGCGCTGACTTCTTTGCGTGGAGGGAGTCGCAACCGGGCCTCGCGTACGAATTTCGAAAAGCGCAGCGCCAATTCGTGAATACGTTTGGCCTGGCGCTTTTCGATCGATTCGGTTGGGATTAACTGCGTGCCGACTCCGATGGCGGTGGCGCCGGCCAAAATAAACGCTTCGGCGTTCTGCTGGTTCACGCCGCCTGAGGCGATCAGCGCAATGTGCGGCAGCGAACGTGACAACGCTCGCAAGTAGGCGTCGCCGCCCACTTGCACCGCAGGAAAAACCTTTACGAAGTCGGCTCCCGCGCGCCAGGCCGTCACCACTTCGGTGGGAGTCAACGCGCCAGGCATCGAGACGATGTCGTGCTCGGCCGCGAAGGTGACAATGTCGCAATCGAATCCCGGAGCGGTCAAAAAATGTGCTCCAGCATCGACGCAATGGCGCGCGGTTTCCACGTCCAGAACCGTCCCCGCCCCTACGATTAATTTTGGATGATGCTTCACGAGATGCGCGATCACATCCATGGCGCCGGGGACGGTCATGGTGATTTCGACAATTGGGATACCGCCGCCAGCCACGGCCTCAGCAGCAAAATGCGCATCGTCCGCCGTCGAAACGCGAATCGCCGGTACGATTCCGACACCCTCAATCACGGATGCAATTTCTTTGCGTTTCATTAGTGCCGGACCTCCGCCAGGCCCCTGCGAACTTCCATCCTATACCTTCAAGCGATATTTTAAAGCTCGTCGCTTTCCGACGCAGGCAGCAAGTCGCCTTCGCGCGCGATCCACACATACAAAGTCGGCAGCAGGAAAATGCCGAGGAGCAATGCGCCCATCAGCCCGCCGACAATAACAATGGCAAATGGCCGTTGGGAATCGGAGCCAATTCCGTGTGACAGCGCCGCGGGTAGCAATCCAATCGTCGCTACCAGCATGGTCATCATAATCGGACGAAGCCGCAAGACCGCGCCTTCAATGGCAGCGTCTTCAATCGAATAACCGCGAGCCCGCAACTGGTTGATGTATTCCAGCATGATGACGCCCGTCTGCACGGAAACGCCGAACAAAGCAAGAAAGCCGACGCCGGACGACACGCTGAAGTTGGTTCTCGTCAGCAACAATGCGATCGTCCCGCCCACCGGAGCCAGGGCAACGCTGGTCAAAATCAACAGCGCCCACTTGAACGATTTGAACATGGTGTAGAGGATCAGAAAAATCAGCAGGATCGTGAGCGGCAGGACCATCAGCAGCCGCCGTTGCGAGCGCTTCTGGCTCTCATACTCTCCGGCCCAATCAATCGTATATCCCTGTGGAAGTTTGACCTGGGAGCTCACTTTCTTGATGGCTTCTTCCACGGTACTGCCCAGATCGCGGCCGCGCACGCTGTACTTGATTGCGATGTAACGCGAATTTTCTTCGCGATAAATTTGCGAGGCGCCGTCCAGCACGCTGACTTTGGTGAGCTGTGCAAGAGAGACGCGTTCTCCCGTGGGTGCCAAGAGACGGATATTTTCGATGGCTTCTTTGGTGTCGCGATATTGCGGCAAGTAGCGTAGCGCCAGGTCATAACGCTGCTCGCCGACCAGCACTTGCGTCAGTGCGTTGCCGCCAACCGCGGTTTGGATCGCATCCTGGACATCCGAAACGTTGATGCCGTAGCGCGCGGCTCGATCGCGATCCACGGCAAAATTCAGGTTGGGTTGGCCAATGACTCGGAACAAGCCTAAATCTTCCACACCGCGAATATTTCGCATCACGCCGACGATCTCATCGCCCTTCGCTTCTAGCGTCTTCAGATCGTCGCCGTAAATCTTCACGGCCGACGCGCCCTTAACCCCACTCACGGCCTCCTCAAGGTTGTCCGAAATGGGTTGCGAAAAATTCCAGAGTACCCCGGGAATTTTCTCAAGCTCGCGGTCCATGGCTGCAATCAGCCGGTCCTTATCCTGATGAAAGACCGGCCGCCATTTTTCCTTCGGCACAAGATCTACGAAATACTCTGTATCGAAGAAACCGGTTGTGTCCGTCCCATCGTCCGGCCGCCCTATTTGGTTGACGACTTGCGGCACTTCTGGAAACGAGCACAGGATTTCGCGGGCCCTCTCCGCGACGCGGCCACTCTCGGCTGGCCCGGTACTGGGAGCCAGTGTGCCGCGAACCCAGATTGCTCCTTCATCCAGATGCGGAAGAAATTCCGAACCGATTACACCGCTGAATGACAAGAAAAGCGAAAACGCGAAAATCGCCAGCGCCCCGGCAAAGACCGGCATGCGATGCCGCACCGCCCACGTCACTCCTTCGCGATAGCGCCTCGCGAGGTAGACCATGACCGGGTTTTGCCAACTCTTGCCGCCCTTCTTGAATAGAAAACTCGCCAGCGCCGGTGCAATCAGCATGGAAAAAAGCAGCGCACCCAGCAGCGCGAACACCACCGTCCACGCCATTGGCCTGAACAATTTTCCTTCGACGCGCTGCAGCGTGAAAATTGGCAGATAGGCCGTGATGATAATGGCGATAGCGTAGAATACCGGCCGCTGCACTTCGCGCGCGGCAATTCGCACCTGCTCCAGGATGGTGCTGTTGTCTTTTTCGTGGCGATGCAAATGGCGGACGATGTTTTCCACCATCACTACTGCGCCGTCCACCACCATCCCGAAATCCAGCGCGCCCAGCGAAAGCAAATTCGCGGAAACGTGCCGCAGGTCCAGGCAGATGGACGCAAACAACAAAGCAAACGGGATCGTCAGCGCCACGATGAACGCGCCACGCGCATTTCCCAGAAAAACAAACAGAATGATCACCACCAGGATCATGCCTTCAGCCAGATTGTGCAGCACCGTATGCGTGGTGTAGTGCACCAGGTCATCGCGATCGAGGTACGGCACGATCTTTACGCCTTTGGGCAGAATCTGTGCGTTCAGCTTGTTAACCATGGCGTGGATGCCTTCCAGCGTGGAGGCCGTATCCGCGCCCTTGCGAAGAAAAAGAATTCCTTCGACTACGTCATCGTCATCAGCAACCACTCCGTCACTTCTGTGGATCGCTTTTCCAATCTGACCCAGACGGATTTTGGGCCCCTGCGCCACCACCGCGACATCGCTCACGCGAATCGGCGCGCCGTTCTGCGTCTTTATGACTGTTTTCTGAATATCTTCGACCGTTCGAACCAGGCCCACTGCGCGCACGTTAATCTGTTGCGAACCTTCTTCGATAAAACTCCCGCCCGCGTTCGCATTGCTGTTTGTCAGTTGCTGCTCGATCTGCGCCAGGCTGAGGCCGTACGCGATCAGCTTGTCCGGATCAACACGGACCTGATATTCCCGCGTGATTCCTCCAAACGAAGAATCGTCCACCACATCAGGCACCGACTTCAGATATTTCGCAATCACCCAGTCTTGCAGCGACTTCAATTCCATCGTGTCGTATGCCGGATTGCTGCTCTTGAGGGTATACCAGTAAATGGAACCAATCGGGCTGAAGTCAGGTCCGATCTGCGCGCTGACATTTGCGGGCAGCGCGACCTGGGCTAGACGTTCCAGTGCTTTTTGCCGGTCCCAGTCGTTGTTCGAATCATCGTCGAAAATCAGATTCACCACCGACAACCCCGCCAGCGACGACGACCGCACGTGCTGCAAGTGCGGAATTCCGTTCATCTGAATTTCTACGGGAATTGTGATCTGCTGTTCGACTTCTTCCGCCGCGCGGCCCGGCCATTGCGTAATGATTTGCACCCAGGTGTTGGCGACGTCCGGATAGGCTTCGACGGGCAGCGTCTTGAAAGCGACCATTCCCCAAAGAAACAGCAGCACCGCCATGCTGAGCACGATAAAGCGGTTGTCGAGAGCCTTATCGATGAGCAGTCGAATCATTACTGCTCCGCCGTGTTCTGGAATTCGAGCGCGTTCGCAACCACCTTTTGTCCAGCACTTACTCCTTTAAGAATTTCCTGCAAGCCTCCCGGCAACATCTCGCCGCCAGTCACCTGCACGCGCCGGAATTTCTTCCCTTCGGCCGGAACATACACCCAGTCCCGGTCATGCAGGTGCAGGACAGCGGTCGCCGGAACGGCCGCGTGCGTCTCTTTCTTATCGCCATGGAAAGTCGCCGTCACAAACATGCCCGGACGCATCAAACCCGGATTGCGAACTTCGATGCGGACTTTCGCAGTTCGAATGTTAGGGTCGAGAATGGGGCCAATGTTGCCGATGACGCCGCTGAAAGTTCTGTCCGGATATGCGTTCAGCCGTATTTCCGCTTTTTGTCCGAGATGAACGCTGCCCAAATCATTTTCGTAAACATCGCAAAGAATCCAGACATGGCTCAGATCGGAGATCGTAAACGGATTCGGGGACCCCAAGCCTGCTACGCCGGACGCGTTCGTTACCTGCTGGTCGGTAATCACACCGGAAACCGGTGCACGAATGTCCACCACAGCGGCGGGATGATCCACGTTTCCGCCAAGAACGCGAAGCCGTTCGTTGGTGTTTTCCACATCAACCTTGGCTTTGTTCTCCGTGTCTTCGGAAACTTGCAAGTCGTTCAAGGAAAGTGCGCCCTTGTCGTAGAGCAACTTCGAACGCTCCAATTGAATGTTCGCCAGCTTCTCGTCAGCGACGGCCTTTCGGTAATCGGAAAACGCCGTCGACATATCCGCGCTTTGCACGCGTAACAACACCTGTCCCTTCTTCACCGTGTCGCCCAGACGGGCGCTGATGGATACCACGCGGCCGGCCGCCAACGAAATGACCGGCACGCTGCGCGAAATGTCGGGAGTCACAGTCCCGGTAGCTCTCAGTTGCGAAAACGAAACGTGTTCCTCGGCAGTGGCCAGGGTGAACTGTTCCGGACGATGCACTTCAAAAATGTCACGATCCTGAACGGAATCGACCTTCGCGGGTGGAGGTGCTTCGGCTTTGGGATCACTCTTGCCATCGCCGCACCCACAAACCCACAGCAGCGCGAAGCCGGAAACAATCAACGAAAAATATCGAATTCGCCTCATGGAATGACCTCTCGTCCCACTGCCAGATTCAATTGATTTACCGCGTCGAGGTAGGAGGCAACCAGATTTAGGTAATTTACCTGCACACTGCGGTAGTCGGCCTGCGCATTCAAGAAATCCAGAAGCGAGGCCGCGCCGTGCTCGTAAGAAAAGGCGATGGTGTCCCGCACACTCAAAGCCTGTCGCAGGTAGCGTTCCTTGTAAGGCGTAAGAAGAAGCACGTTGCTGATCACTGCCGTATAGGCGGAATCGACGTCGCTGAAGACTTGCGCCCTGGTAGCATCCAGCAATTTCTGATTGCGGTCGGTGTCCAGTTGGGTGCGTTGTTTTTCGCCTTGATTGCGATCGAAAATGCGCAGCGGGATATTCACGCTGAACCCGATGTATTGGTCGATGGGCGGATTTCTTCCGACGTCGAAACCCAACGTCGGGTCCGTCGAACCGTTGGCGACCGCGAGGCGATGATCGGTTCTGGCTTTATCCACCGATTGCAGGGCAGCCTTGAGGTCCGGCCGAGCCCCCAGCGCGGCTTGCCGCACTTCGTCCAACGGCGCGATTTCCGTAGAAAATTCAAACGGGCCAGTGACATCAAACTGATCCACCGGGGTTCGATCGTTCAACAAGGTGAGTAACTGAATTTTCGCCGTGCGCAGGGTAACCTCCGCCGTTTGCACGTCCGATTCATATTGCACCCGTTGCAATTCCAGGCGGTCCAGATCCACGCGCGCAATGGCTCCTGCCCTGAAGCGGTCGCCATTCACACCGAGCACATGGTCGTAATATTTCAGGTTCTCTTTGGCCAGATCGAGAACCGCTTTTTCCTGTAGCGTCTGTACAAACGCCATCCGCAACGTGAAGACAAGGCTGCGCTCGAGATCCGCCTGGCTGGATACCGCAATTCCAGTTGCCTTTTGCGCGCTCTCTAGGCGCAGTTCCCGCTTGTGTTGCCGTTCATGGAGATAGTTGAGGGTGGCTACCGAAAGCAGGAAAGAAAAAGGGCCGTGCGAAGGACCTCCAGGGAACGGATCGATCTGATCGAGAGCTACGCCGAGGGTCGGATTGGGCCGCAGAAATGCCGTGACCTCTTGCGCGCGGGACTCCTCGATGCCAATCTGTCCCGCCTGCAGCGTGGGATTCGCCATTTGAAATTCGGCGCGAACTTGCTGCCAGGACAGTGTCTTCTGGGCACGAGCCGAGCCGGCAAAGTACGCAAGAAAGAGAGTCGCCGCACAGCATCGTTTGAACATCGGCTGCATGAATCCTCCTTCCTTCCGGTCCAGCCTCGGCCGATCGCACGCCCGCGGTATTTCATCACGGCAAGATGAATGCCAGATGACGCTTGCCTTCTATACTATACCCAGTATAGTATGTCAATGGAGGGTTTAAAGAATGGCCCATACCGTCCAGGAACGTCGCAAGCTTCTCGCCCGCGTCAATCGCATTGAAGGCCAGGTCAAAAGCATCCGCACCGCTCTGGAAGAGGAGCGCGAGTGCGCTACGGTGCTGCAACAAATTGCTGCGTGCCGCGGCGCCATCAATAGCCTGCTGGTCGAAATTGTGGACGGAGAAATTCGTTATCACGTCCTCAGCAAGACCGCCAAAGTGGATTCGCGCGAAGCCCGTGCCGCCGAAGACCTGGTCGAAATTCTGCATCGTTATATCAAGTAACAACCCAAAACGGTCATTCCGCCTGCCCCGCTCATCGCGGGGAGCGAAGCGACCAAAGGTTCCGACCTTGTCGGAAGGAATGTCTCTTCAGCGTGTCAATCGAAGAGAGATTCGTCACTACGCTCCGCGGAATGACGGCTGAAGAAAAACCTGTTTGATTTCGCCGGCTTGGCGTCTTCGTTTTTGCGTTTCTGGCTTTCGCGTCTCTGGCATTGCCCGCCTGTTTGGTATTCTCCTGAGTCATGGCCACTCGCTACAGTGCGAAGCGTCCGGTCGCGTTACGCATCGTCTCGCTCGCGCCGTCCTGCACTTCCATTCTTTGCGCGCTGGGAGCCAAACGGAGTCTCGTCTGCGTGACCCGATGGTGCGCGGACGTGGCTCCTGTCCACGGCTTGCCTGCGTTAGGAGATTGCTGGCGGAACGAGTCTATCGAGAAAATCGCCCGCCTTCGCCCAAACCTGATTGTCGGCTCGGTACCCTTCCACCCGGAAACTGTCGCGCGCATTCTGACCATTCCCGCGCAGTTCCTTGCCCTTAATCCGCGGTCGCTTGCCCATATCGAGGCAGACATCAAAACTCTCGCTGCAATCACAAATCGCGCCGCTAACGGCCGCCGTTTGCTTCATCGTGTGCGCAAAGATTTCGCGAAGATTCAACGTTCGGCGGTGAAGTTTTCGCGGCCGCCACGCGTTTATTCCGAAGCCTGGCCCAATCCCAGGATCAGTTCCCCGCCCTGGGTTGCCGAATTGATCGCGCTTTGCGGCGGCAAAATGGTGTGCAAACCCGGCGCGCGCGTATCTGATGAAGAAATCGCTGCAGCCAGCCCGGATATTATCCTGCTGGCCTGGGCCGCCACTGGGAATCGTGCCAGCCCACGGACGGCATTCGCGAACGCACTCTGGAAAGATGTTCCCGCTATTCGGCACAAGCGCGTTTTTGTCGTCCAGGACGAACTTCTGAATACGCCGGGGCCGCCTTTGGTCGTGGGCGCTCGCGAAATTTCTCGTATTCTGAAAGGGTTCGCTGGAGATTCCGCATGAACATTCAAGTTGTCACCGCCGTGATTGAGCGAGAAGACCGGCGCATCCTGATCGGCCAGCGCCGTCGTGCGGACTCTTCTCCGCTCAAATGGGAATTTCCCGGCGGGAAGGTGAAACCTGGCGAATCGCTGGAGGAAGCGCTGGCCCGCGAACTCAGCGAAGAACTCAAGGTGACCCTGCTGCGCGCGGTTCCTATTTCTCGCGTCGAACATGAGTACGGCGGCAGCACCGGCTCTCTTTCGATTATTTTCTTTGCCGTCGCCATTCTGGAATCGGAGCTTCGTCCCGGACCGTTCGAGCAAGTCGCGTGGGTTCTTCCGCGCGAACTCGGCCAGTATGACTTCCTGGCCGCCAACCGCCGGCTGATCGCGGAACTGGCGACAGGCCGCATTAAGCCGGCTGAGATTCTGGGTTCCGCCCCGTCAGATTCGCCGCCTCTTTCTCCACCAAGCCCGCCTCCAGACAGCCATTAGCGGACTCGCAACGTCAAACTTCACAGCGCTTGCGGAGCCGGCGCTGGCGTATTAATTTTAAGTTTCGAGGGTTCGTCCGTGGAGCGCCCGTGAGCCCTTCGCTCGCTGCGATTCCGGACTTCGTTAGGACCTCGATTTAGCCCAGTCTCCTATGCTCAACGGAAAACGTATTCTTGTCGTGATGCCGGCGTATAACGCCGCAAAGACGCTTGAACAGACCTATCGCGAAGTCCCTAAAGACTTCGTGGATGAAATTATTCTTGTGGATGACGGCAGCCACGACTCCACGGCCAAGGTTGCCGCGGAACTTGGCCTGACCACCTTCGTACATCGCCAGAATTTGGGATATGGCCGCAACCAGAAAACCTGCTATCGCGAAGCTTTGCGGCGTGGCGCGGACATCGTCATCATGCTGCATCCCGACTATCAATATTCGCCGAATCTTATCGTGTCGCTCGCGGGAATGATCGCTTTTGGCGAGTACGACGTCGCGCTCGGTTCGCGCATTCTTGGTGTCGGCGCGTTGAAGGGCGGCATGCCGCTTTACAAATACATTTCCAATCGCGGTCTGACTTTCATCCAGAATCTGCTGATGAAGTACAAGCTTTCCGAGTACCACACCGGTTATCGCGCTTTTTCGCGCACGGTGCTGGATGCTCTGCCGCTCGAAGCCAACACCGACGATTTTGCGTTCGACAATCAGATGCTGGCGCAAATCATCTTCTTCGGCTATCGCATGGGCGAAGTCTCCTGCCCGACACGGTATTTCCCGGAGGCTTCCAGCATCAGCTTCTGGCGCAGTGTGAAATACGGATTCGGCGTGCTGGCGACTTCAGTGCAATTCCGCATGCAAAAGTGGGGATTGGCCAATTTCCGCATCTTCAGCAATGAAGGTCACAAGCTGCTGCCCGACTACTACGTAATGGTGAAAGAGTGAGCTCTTCGGCGCTCTCCTTCGAGACTGCCTCCGACCCGCCCAAAGAGCTGTCTGCCACGCAAGTTGACGACACCACCTCGCCTTGGCTGCTGGCGCTGTTGCTGGTCGCGATCACTCTGTTTTCCTACTGGCCCACTTTTTCAAATGGGTTTATCACTTACGACGACAACGGCTACGTCACAGAAAATATTCATCTCCAGCCGGGCGTGACCGCTGCCAATGTTTCTTGGGCTTTTCGCGCCACCATCATGGCCAACTGGCATCCGCTCACCTGGATTTCCCATATGCTGGACGTGCAATTCTTCGGTCTGCATCCGGCAGGTCATCACGCCACCAGCCTGATTCTCCATTGTGTGAACGTGGTGCTGTTGTTTTTGCTGTTGCGTGCCGCCACCGGTTTCCTCTGGCGCAGCGCATTTGTCGCCGCGCTTTTCGCGTTGCATCCCTTCAATGTCGAATGTGTTGCCTGGGTCGCTGAACGCAAGAGCCTGCTCTGCACGTTTTTTATGTTTCTCGCACTTTTCGCCTATGGCTGGTATGTACGCAAACCCGGCGTCGCCAGATATTTGCTAGTGGCGGCGTTGTTTGCGCTGGGCCTCGCTTCGAAGCCCATGATCATCACTTTGCCCTTCGCACTACTCCTTCTGGATTATTGGCCGCTGAATCGTTTGCCTGTTCCTGTTGGACCCGACGGCCTTTGCAATTTGTTCAAACAATTATGGCCGCTGGCGTTGGAAAAAATTCCGCTCTTGCTTTTGTCCGCCGCCAGCGCCGCCATTACCGTGATCGCACAGACCAACGCCATCGCTCCGAATCAAATTCTCTCCATGCCGCTGCGGGCCGCCAACGCTTTCTGGTCGTATTTCTTGTATATCCTCAAAGGTTTCTGGCCGTTGCATCTCGCGATGTTTTACCCGCATCCCGAATATCATCTCGGCCTCTGGAAGCCGCTGGCTGGATTTGTTTTTATTCTTCTGCTTACTTATTTTTGCCTGCGCCATCTGCAGCAGCGCTATTTGATCGCAGGCTGGTTCTGGTATCTGGGCTGCCTGGTGCCGGTGATCGGATTTATTCAGGTCGGCAGGCAAGCTTTGGCAGACCGTTACGCCTATACGCCGCTGCTGGGCATTTTTGTGCTGATTGTATGGTGGGTGGCGGACCACTCGGATTGGCTCCCACACCGCACCGAAGTGCTTGCCGGTGCGGCGGCAATTTTCCTGATTTTCTTCGGCGCGCTCACCTGGAGGCAAACCGCGTTTTGGAAAAACGACATGACCCTTTTCGGGCATGCGCTGGAAATCACAACGGGAAACTTTATCGCGGACAATAATATGGGCTTGGCGTACCTGCAAACCGGCCGCTCCGACCGCGCCTACGATTACTTTCTTCGCTCCGCCACCGAGAAGCCCAACTTCGGTCTAGCTCATTATAATCTGGGCGTAATAATGCTCGGACAAAATCGCCGCTCGGACGCGCGCAAGGAATTTGAGACCGCCATTCGCTTCGGGCAGGAAAAATCGGACATCGCCTCGGCGTACCACAATCTGGGCATTGCCCAGCTCCAGGACAATCAGTTTCCCGACGCCATAAAAATGTTTAACAAGGCGCTTGAACTGGGGCCAGACAAACAGTCGAGCTATTTGGCGCGCGGCATGGCCGAGTTTCGCTTGAACAATTTCGCCGCCGCGGAATCCGATTTTATCGCTGGCGCCAACATCGCTCCCGATGCGCCGGCTTGTCTTTGGGTAGGACGCGCCCGCGAAGCGCAAGGCAACACCAGCGGCGCCATCGAAGCGTATCGGAAGACTCTTGCGCTGGATCCAAACCGTAACGACGCAAAACAAAGGCTGGACGCACTCGTCTCCGGCCGCGTCATTCCCTTCTCCAACTCAGAAAACTAAATCGGGAGTCTATTAGCCGGCACATTCCCGTTCTCGCAAGGGCGTAGCACTGCCGCGCCCTTTCATGTGGGGCGTCCAGCTTTAGTTTTTGTCGATGTTACCACGCGTTATCTAAGCAGAATCCTCGCCACGCTACGAAACCACCGGATTCGGCTTGCTCTTCACAATGCCTAAATCTCCGATCGCCTGATCGACAACCTTGGCGTCGATTTTGCCGTCCGCGCTCAATTCGTGCAGCGTCGCCAGCACGATGAACTTGGCATCCACTTCAAAGAAATCCCGCAATGACGTGCGACCCTCACTGCGGCCGAAGCCGTCCGTGCCCAGCGCCGCCAATCTGCGCGGCATCCATTTGGCAATCATGTTCGGTAGCGTCTTCAAATAATCCGAAGCCGCGACCAAAACACCCGGCGCATCCGCCAGACAGCGCGAGACGTACGGCACGCGCGGCTTCTCGCCGGGATTCAGGCGGTTCCACCTCTCGGTCTCTATCGCATCCAGGTACAACTCTTTGTAGCTGGTGACGCTCCACACATCCGCGGCTACGCTGTATTTCTGCTCCAGAATTTCCTGTGCCTGCAGCGCTTCATTCAAAATTGCTCCGCTACCGAACAACTGCGCCTTCAACTTGGCCTTCTTATTCACCGAAGCGCGGTACTTGTACATACCCTTCAAAATTCCCTCGCGCACTCCCGCCGGCATCGGCGGCATCGCATACTGCTCATTCATCACCGTGATGTAGTAGAACCAATTCTCGCCGTCCTTATACATGCGGCGAATTCCGTCCTGAATGATGACGGCAATTTCATACGCAAACGCCGGATCGTAAGCCTTTAGATTCGGCACAGGCAAAGCCAGAATGTGGCTGTTTCCGTCCTGGTGTTGCAATCCTTCGCCCGAAAGCGTCGTCCGTCCCGCAGTTCCTCCGAGTAGGAACCCCCGCGTGCGCATATCTGCCGCGGCCCAGATGAAATCTCCAATGCGTTGGAATCCGAACATCGAATAATAAATAAAAAACGGAATGCAGTTAATTCCGTGCGTCGCATACGCGCTGCCCGCCGCAATGAACGACGCCATCGATCCCGCTTCGGTGATTCCCTCTTCCAGGATTTGGCCGTCTTTGGCCTCGCGATAAAGCAACAGTGTATTCATGTCAACGGGGTCATATTTCTGTCCGCCGCTGGCATAAATTCCAACCGTCCGGAACAGCGATTCCATGCCGAACGTCCGCGCTTCATCCGGCACGATCGGCACAATCAATTTGCCGATTTCCTGATCCTTCAGCATTTTTCGCAGCATGGCCACGAAAGCCATGGTCGTCGAAACTTCGCGTTCGTCGCTACCTTCCGTAAACTCCTTAAACAATTCATCGTGTACAGCTGCAATGGGCTTTGAACGAATGCTGCGCTTCGGCGTATATCCTCCAAGCGCCTCGCGCCGCGCCCGCAAATATTCAATTTCAGTGCTGTCGTCGGCCGGACGGTAAAACGGCACCGTTGCGCAATCTTCGTCATTCAGCGGAATGCCAAACCGCGAACGAAACTCGCGCAACTCGTCCTCATTCAATTTTTTCTGTTGGTGAGTGACGTTCTTGCCTTCGCCCGCCTCGCCCAGCCCGTAACCCTTGATCGTGCGCGCCAAAATTACCGTCGGCCCGCCCTTATGATCGACCGCAGCTTTATAAGCCGCATACACCTTGCGCGGATCATGCCCGCCCAACCGCAATCGTCGCAGCGCCTCGTCCGGCAACGGTTCCACCAGTTTCAGCAGCCGCGGATCGTGCCCGAAAAAGTGTTCCCGCACATACTCGCCTGACGACACCACCAGCTTCTGGTACTCGCCGTCCACCAACTCGCCCATGCGCTTGACCAGCAGCCCTTCCGTATCGCGCTCCAGAATCGGATCCCACTCGCTGCCCCACAAAACTTTAATCACGTTCCAACGCGCGCCGCGAAACGCCGATTCCAGCTCCTGAATAATCTGCCCGTTGCCGCGCACCGGACCATCCAGTCGCTGCAAGTTGCAATTGACCACAAAAATCAAATTGTCCAGATTTTCCCGCGAAGCCAAAGTAATCGCGCCCAGCGATTCCGGCTCATCCGTCTCGCCATCGCCCAAAAACGCCCACACCTTTGCGTCGGTCGCCGGCTTCAACCCGCGATTCTCCAAATAACGGCTGAACCGCGCCTGATAAATCGCCATCAGCGGGCTCAATCCCATGGACACCGTCGGAAATTCCCAGAAATCGGGCATCAGCCAGGGATGCGGGTACGAAGACAAGCCCCCGCCCGGCTTCAATTCACGCCGGAAATTCTCCAGTTGTTGTGTGCTGAGTCTTCCTTCCATGAACGCACGCGCATAAATTCCCGGTGCCGCATGTCCCTGGAAATAAACCGTGTCTCCTTCGAACTCCGCGGTCCTCGCGCGAAAAAAATGATTGAAGCCAACTTCATACAGCGTCGCCGCCGATGCGTACGTCGAGATGTGACCGCCGATGTTGTGCTCTTCGCGGTTCGCGCGCACCACCATCGCCAGCGCATTCCAGCGGATCAACGATTTAATCCGCCGTTCCAACTCCTGATCGCCTGGAAACAGCGGCTCCAGCCTTACCGGAATCGTATTCGCATACGGCGTGTTCGCCGTAAATGGCAAGTCAATCCCGCTGACCGTCGCATGCGCGCGCAGGCGCTCCAAAATTTCTGTCGCTACTTCCGGCCCGCTCGATTCCAGCACAGAATCCAGCGACTCCAGCCACTCCTGAATCTCCACATCTTCGATGTGGTGCGGCTGAGTGTAAGTCTCGTTATCCATTTTTACGTTGTCCCTCGTAGGAATTGCCCTATTGTGCGCAGCCATATGCGTTCTTCCTTGTCGCAATCTTCCTTATAATCTAACTAGAATACACCGCCGCGCGCGTCCGCGCATTATCAGTTGCGGTGCCGTGTTAAGTCAGTAGCTCAACTGTTTCTTGGAAACTCTTCGACGTATTTAGCGTGACCAAGCAATTTGATCTGAAGGTCCGTTCCCATCACCACAACCGTCTCATGCCATGTTTGCAGTTCAACTTCAAGCTCACCGATGTACTCGTCTCGAATCGGTATCTCGTTTTCCCATGTAATTGTGCCCACCGCGAGTCGGCCATCAAGCAGCTTACCGGGAAGCTCGGCCGAAGCAGGAATGACGGTCGCGTCCTTTATGCACAATGCGACATGCTGAATCCATCCGCTTCCTGGATCAACACCGGGCTCTCCGGATGATTGGTGAATGTAGGCGGGTCGGAAATAAACCGTGGTGTACCCGCCCTCTTGGGAAATGGCGTCGAGCGTGGAATCGTGAATCTCGATAGCGCGATTCTGGTTGCCGTCGGTCATCTAAGCCGTCCGCCCCCCATCCACCACCAATGTATGCCCCGTCAAAAACTCCGCCGTAGCCAAATAAATCACCGCATCCGCGATATCCGACGGCTTCCCAGTCTTCCGCAGTGGCGCAAGCTTCACAAATTCCTGCTCCCACTCCGGCGGATCGCCCGGCATGGTAATCGTTCCCGGAGCAATCGCATTCACGCGCACATCGGGAGCCAGCGCTTTCGCCAAACACTTCGTCAACATCACCACTCCCGCCTTAGACACCGAGTGCGACACATACCCCGGCCATCCCAGCAATCCACCCGTGTCCGCAAAATTAACAATCGATCCTTTCGAACGCCGCAACATCGGCGCCGCCGCCTGCACACAAAAAAATGGCGCTTTCACATTCGTATTCAGCGAGGCGTCCCAAATTTCTTCTGTAGTCGAAATCACGCTGCCCGGCAAAAAATTCGCCGCGCTGTTCACCAACAAATCCAGCCGCCCCAACTCATTCCCAAGATCCAAAAACAATTTGCGAATCTCATCAACACTTCCCAAATTCGCGCGCAATGCAAAGGCCCTCTGCCCCATCTCCTCGATTCGGCCTACAACCTCGGCGGCATCCTTCGCCGACTCGTGATAATGCACCGCCACGTCCGCGCCCTCTTCCGCCAAACGCAACGCCACCGCCCGCCCCAGCCGCTTCCCCGCGCCCGTGACCAACGCCACTTTGCCCTGAAATTTTCCGCTCATCTTTTCACAAGGTAGCACAATCATATGAGCCTTGACTGGTGTAGTGGCCGGTCTTTAGCCGGACTCGTTGTGCGCGCCGATCTTAACTGCCGTTCCTTTCTGTGGAGTGCGGTGGCTTGACGCCGCTCTGCGGCCGCGCCGTCACCTCGTCGAAAAGGGGGAGCACAGCTCCCCGCAATAAGTAAAGCCTGCGCGGCCCGATAGGAATTTTCTTTCTACTCGTCACCAGTCACATCTACAATCTCTCTGCACCACATGAGGCACACATGACCCTCGACCTTCTCGCCATAGCCGCCCATCCCGACGACGTGGAACTCACCTGCGGCGGCACACTCCTCAAATCCCACGCCCAAGGCTACAAAACCGGCATCCTCGATCTAACCGCCGGCGAAATGGGCACGCGTGGCACACCCGAAATCCGCGCCCAGGAATCCGCTGCCGCCGCAAAAATCCTGAAAGTTTCCTGGCGCGGCACCATCAACGTCCCCGACTCCGACGTGCAACCCTCCCGCCAGCACAAAATGGCTCTCGCCCGCTTCATTCGCGAACTCCGCCCACGCACCGTCATTCTTCCGTACTGGGAAGCGCGCCACCCCGACCACTATCACGCTTCAACACTAGGCTACGAAGGATGCTTCCTGGCAGGATTGAAGCAACTTCCTCTCGAAGGCGAACCTTATCGTCCCTTCAAAATTCTTTACTGCACCTCGTTCGAAGGCATGCCGCCGACTTTCATTGTGGACATCACCAAACAATACGATACGCGCCGCCGCGCGATTCTCGCCTATCGTTCGCAATTCCGCCCCGCCAAAAGCGAACGCAAGCAACCCGTCTTCCTGGCCATCGATGAACTGGATAATAGAATGGATCTACTCGCCCGCCACTACGGCGCGCTAATCGGTGTGAAATACGGCGAACCCTTCTTACAAAAAGAACCCATGCAAATCGAAGACGTAGTCCATCTCCCCGTCCGCTCTATCTGATTGCAACGCTGTGCTTAAACATTCTTCCAACCGTCATTCCGAGTCCGCCGCAGGTGGACGAGGAATCTCCGTTCGTTCGCACGTCGCGCCTATCTCCACAAAAAAAGCGGAGCAGCTTCGCTCCGCCACAATCTCAAACCGACTTATAGTTTTACACTCTTAAACTGTTTGAACGCCTTCCTCCTCAAAACCTCTCATCCTCCTGCGCCGGAGAAAATCCCGCCAGCGTCTGCCCTTCCGGCGTCCGCTCCACCTTCACCCGAACCAGCGCCTCAGTCTCCGAACCCGATTTGCGCAGCGTCGCCATGGTACTCAACGCCTCCGAATACACCCGCGTCACCAGATAGGTGTCGCCAGTGCCATCCTTCTTCCACAATTGCCCAATCTGTATTTTCGATACGCTGTTTGCCATCCTCCCGACTCTATTGTCCCCGACCATCACTGTCAATCGCATCGCCGCGAGCTGTTGTGACAAACTAACTTCAGTCTCAAGCACATCGCCGACCCATGATAGATTCGAGCCGCCATGCCAACTACCGCTCCCGTCCGCTCGCGCAAGCGCGTCTTCTTCCGCCGGTTGCGCTATCTCCTGACTGGCTTTCTCGGTCTCTTGATAGCTCTGGCGTGCGCCGGGGCCATCTACGAAGCGATAGCGAGTCATCGCGACCGCCAGCGGTTTCATCCTCCCGGCCGGCTGGTCGACATCGGGGGCTATCGCCTGCATCTTTATTGCACCGGCGAAGGCGCTCCCGGCGTCATCCTGGAAGCCGGCGGGGGAAATCCGTGGCTTTCCTGGTACAAAGTCCAGCCACAAGTCGCGCAGTTCACTCGCGTGTGCTCCTACGACCGCGCAGGACTCGGCTGGAGCGACCCGAGTCCCAAGCCGCGCACTACCAAAGTGATTGCCGAGGAGCTGCACACCCTGCTGCATAACGCCGGCATCGCGGGGCCTTTCGTCTTGGTCGGCCACTCCCTAGGCGGGATGGACGCGCGAATGTTCGCCAGCCAATATCCCTCCGAAGTAGTCGGCATGGTACTGGTGGACTCCTCGCATCCCGACCAGGACGACCGCTTCCCGCCCGAGGCCAAGAAACTCGCAGCGGCCACGAAATACGTAATCCGCACAATGCAAATCACACTGCCCATCGGCTTGCCTCGCCTTTTGGCGGCGCGATCAGTCCCGAAGGAGGTCCAGCCTGAATTTTGCGCAGTCTTCTGCAGGCCACAGTTCATTGCAGCGGTGCGAGCCGAAGCCGCTGCCCAAGCCGAAAATTCCGCACAGGTTCGTGCTCTTGGACCCCTGGGAGCTATGCCGCTGGTTGTACTCTCCCACGATCCCGACAAAGTGCACTTTCCAGGCAACCTAACTGAACCCGTAAATCGCGAATGGAACAAGATGCAGGAGGAGCAGTCACAACTCTCATCGAACGGCTCTCACCTGGTCATCAAGGGCAGCGGGCACGACATACAAATCGACAAGCCCGAGTCGGTAGTCGACGCCGTCCGTAAAGTAGTCAGTCAATCCAAAGAAGGTTGGGCAGACCAATACATTGGCCGCAGGATAAGTTCGCTTTCAGCATCGCAGGGCGGCAACCCAGTTGATTGTGGAAGCACAACCATGAACAAACCGGATGCCAACACAACGGCTTGTGCCAAGGTTGCGTTTCAGGACCACAGGCCTTTCCACTCGCTGTACTCCAGGGCGTTCGGTTTCTTCCAATTCGCGTACGGGTTGGCTGGCGATGCGAACGGGAACGTCTATGAGGTTGAATATGATTCGAGAGGCCTACTTAATCTTGGTTTAGGGAAAAGGTCACAGGTCTTTGATGGCAATCGCGTCAGGGTGACAACCTGCATGAAACCAGTCCGCCTCGGGAACGCGCAAGAGGGCCTCCTGGCGTGCATAACACCATTAAACGATGAGGAATCAAAGCTTGCAGCTCAACAGAAAGCTATTGAGACCACGGTATGCGCTATTCTCGAACATCCTTCCGTATTCAACAATAAAATCGTTCGTATTCACGGATACGCTTCTGGGAATTTTGAATACTCGGAGTTGGGCGCGGATGGGTGCGCGGCCTCACTCTGGTTTGCGTATGGCAACGCGGGCGGCCCGCCTGACCTAGTTGCTATCGTTAGTGGGGGAGCGAGACCTGGATCGGAAGATGCGCAGGGAAGACTATTACTACCAGTGCCAGTAAAACTGGTTCAGGATTCAAATTTCCAGCGATTTCAGAAGCTGATGATAGCCCGGGCCAAAGCGGACGAGCGCAATTCAACAAAAGAGGATGCAGATACTTGGACCTTCTATCGAGTCGCAGCGACCTTCACTGGAAGAATTGATGGTGTCTCGGACGATGTTCATGCATTCCATCTAAAACGGAACGAGATGGATCGAGCTGATTTTCTCGGGTTTGGTCAGCTGGGACTTTTCGATGCTCAATTTGTTCTTCAGTCAGTAGGGAATGACGCCGTCCTCGAGAATTTTCCACCGACCCCAAATCCCATGCGTAATAGCCCACCCCGAGCCCGACTAACACGGTAATCTGCCCCCTGCTCGCAATTTTCATGAAGTGGAGACTCACATTGAACGGCTCTCACTCGGTCGTCAAGGTCAGCGGGCACGACATACAGATCGACAAGCCCGAGGCCGTAGTCGACGCCATAAAGTAGTGAGCCAAACCAAGGCGGCCGCTGCTAGATCTCAATACACCGACCAAACCCCCGGTGTGGCCAGCTCAAGCAGATGGCGGTCCGGGTCTCGAAAGTACAGGCTACAACCCCCTAATTCCCACTGCCGTTTTTCTTCGACGGGGATTCCTTTCTTCTGCAGCCACGCTTCCCAATCATTCAATTCATCGGCTGCAATGGCGAACGCGACATGTAGCTCGCCATCTCCGTCATGAGGCGATTGACCGGTGCGCGAAGCCCCCTTCTTAAAGAGCAATAACACCTGATGTGTGCCTATGTGCATTGCGCAGCCGCGTTCTCCGAATTCGCTGATCACCCGGAGCCCGAATGTTTCTTCGTAGAAGCGAACCGAGCTAGGCAGGTCGCTAACGTACAAAGAGGATTCAAGAATTCCATCAGCTTTAGGACGCATCGATCCCTCCTGCGGAGTATCGACCGTAACATAAGCGCCCAGTCCTGATTAATTCGCTGATCGGGACAAGGGTAAGCGTCGGGTCTAAACCGTCTGGACGAGATAAGACTAAATGAGGATGCTGCCCATTGTGGACACATCGATAAGTGTCCACGAGGCGGTGATGGACACATCCGAGCAGACGGCGATTGGGCGACTGAGAGCACCAGGGAGGACATCCGCAAGCACACCTGAGCAAGTTCCAGGGCACACTGCAAGCGGATGGCTACGCAGGGTTCGAGCAGATCTATGAAACGGGACGCATTCAGGAAGCGGCTTGCTGGGCGCATGTGCGCCGGAAGTTTTACGATCTCGAGGTCGCTCACAAATCTCCTGTCGCGGTGGAAGCGCTAAAGCGAATCGGCGAGCTTTATGCGGTAGAGAGCGACATCCACGGACGATCGCCAGAAGAACGTCGCGAGATCCGCACCACACGGAGTCGGCCGTTGCTGGAATCATTGAAACAATGGCTGGAAGAGACCTTAGTTAAGCTCTCGAAGAAATCGGACACCGCGATGGCAGTTCGTTACGCACTGGGAAGATGGGAAGCGTTGCTGCGCTACTGCGACGATGGTCACTTGGAAATCGACAACAACGCCGCGGAGAGATCGCTGCGCGCGGTGGCTCTGGGCAGAAAGAATTACTTGTTCGCAGGATCGGACCGCGGAGGCGAGAACGCTGCGGTGCTTTACAGTCTGATCGGCACGGCCAAGCTGAACGGCATCGATCCTGAAGCCTACCTGCGCAATGTTCTGTCACGCATCGCGGAGCATCCGATCAACCGCATCGCAGAACTACTGCCCTGGAATCTCGCCGTGAAACCTACGGAAAACTCATCTCGCGCTGCTTAGATCCACTCCAGAAACGCCAACAACAGGCACCTAAGAAAGTGAACGCCGCTGTCAAAACCCAGCTTCCTCAAGAAGTAATCCAGTGGACAGTCTGGATCGAACTCCGGCCCTGAACCCTGACCGTAGGTTAATGTCGCGTTCATGAAACAAGCCCCTTCGTCCAGTAATACGCGATGCGACATTCAAAGTTTCGCTGCCGTCAAGACGTCCTGCAGCAGCTGCAGCAGTCGCTTACGGACAAGGAGCAGGCCAGGGCCGAGCAAGCTCATTCTGACTTCAAGACGAGCAGTCAAGAATTTTGCAGCAGCAGGCGGCTCGATCAATTCTGAGCCGGAGTGGTCTAGCGACGGTCGACGACCTTAAATCCTTCCGGCAAATCAAACAGTTTAGAGTCTGGCTCGGACAGAGTCAGTTCGGTGACGGTAAAAGTTTGAGTGCCGATTCGCGGATCGGAGCGTTTGGAAAGCAGATTGAAACCCAATTCAGGGGAATACCAGAATTCCCGCTCGATTGCCATTTTTCGGTCATTTCCAAATAAATCTGCATTGAAGATTGCGGTATCGCGGGTGCCAGTCGTCTCGACACCAGCGACGAATTGAGTGCCAAGCTCTTCATGTATGGCCTCGCCCCTACCGTCGGGAAGCGGGCCTGACGGCGTCCCATGAAATTTGAAGACTGCATTCGTCGATGGTGTAAAGGTAGTGAGCACGCACTGTTTTTTGGGTTCAAGCATGAAACAGTTGTATAGCGTGTGGTTGTTGGAGTCCGAGATTTGAATGGTGGTCATTTGCGATTCCACTTTCCCATTCTTGGGGACGAGAAACCACCGTTCCTCGTAGACGCGACCTTCGGTGTCGCGCGCGATGCGCCGCTGATTGACGGTCGTTATCGTGCCGCCATCAGGCAGAACTCTCACCCACTCGGTGTGCAACGACAGGGTAAATGGCGCGTTCACTTTCGGCGGGACGACAATGCTCTCGAGCACGTTACCGTGGGCGCCCCCATCTTCAACATAGTATTGCTGGACCGGTTTTTGTGGCCCTACCGGTTGGGCATTGGGAGCGATGGCGGGCTCTTGCGCGTGTGTTCCCTGGCATGAGAAGCAAGCGGCCAGAACTAGCAGCGAGACAAAGGTACGCATGATCACCTCTCGCGGATTTGCACTATGCCACATAGGCACTGGCAGTAAATGAAAGCCCGCCTTCGTGCAAATCAAAGAAACGCCAGATTGGGCCGCCCTTAGTAATTAATGTATCGAATGGTTTTCACATGGTCGTCAAAGGAAGCGGCCACGAAATACAAATCGATAAGCCCGAGGCGATAGTCGATGCCATTCGTAAAATCGTCAGCCAAGCCAAAGCAGGCCTGATCCCGGTAGCCCGACTTCCATGATAGGTCTTTGTCAAGAGGGCAAAAACTCTCCCGACGCGCTTCGGAGGAGCGCGGGTGTAAATTCTTTTCGGTTCTTCTCCGCGTGTGTTGGCCTCTCAGCCGTGGTTTCTTCTTGCTAGAAGAACCAGGCTTCCATTTGCTGGCGCAACTTTCTGGCTGCCCAGAAGATTGAGTTTGTGTTTTCCTGCCAGTCTCGAAACTAATCAACGGAGGCATCCAGAGCTTGCGCTCCTTCGCCCAGTCGGGTTAAAGGCAAGACCTGGCAGGCTACGCGTCGAAGAAATCCTCCTTGTTCACCGCCATGCTCTACGCAGCGATACAGTCATTCGTCTCTACCACCTGAAAATTCCTCTGCCCACGGTCGACCGCCATGAGGTAGGCCACCAGCTTCCTTGCTACCGCCAGCGCTGCGCGATTGGCATTGCCTTTCTGCTTTTCCTTGTCATAGAGCATGGCCAGTTCCGGACTGTTTCGCGGTGCCATCTTGGCCGCTTCGATCAACGTGGTCTGCAAATGTTTGTTCCGTTGCTTCGACAGCGGCGTGCGCTGCACCGTGCTACCAGAACTCTTCTCTGCGCCGCACAACCCGCAGTAGCTGATGGCTTTCTTGATCGAGGAAAAGCGCTGCACTTCGCCAACTTCCAGCGCCCAAGTCAACGCCGTGATCGGCCCCACGGCGGGAATCGTCATCAACCGCTCCACGCGTTCCACCAGCAATGAATCGCGCTCCAGGGATCGCACCAGCGCACTCTCGGTTCTCTGCAGGCGCACTACTGTCTCGCGACACACTCGCAGCAGCGAACATAGTCCCTCATTGATATCCGGGTTGGTCGCCAGCAGTTCGCGGAAGTAGCCGGCCTTGTGCAGCTTCTGTTTGTTATAGCTCACGCCTGCTTCCATCAGCAGCATGCTGATCTTGTTCTTCATCTGCACCATCTGGCGGACCAGGAGGTTGCGGTAGCGTAGCGTGCGCCGCCGCTCACGAATCGCCGTCGAGGCCATGTAGCACTCCGGCAGAAAATCACAGCGCAGGCAGTCGCAAATCTTCTTCGCGTCAATGCGATCGTTTTTCTTTTTCGCCGCCGCAATCGCTCGCAGCATCAGCGGATGGGCCACCTTCAGTGCCGCTGCATGCGGCTTGAGGTGGTCGTAGATCCACCCGGTAAAAACCGTGGCTTCCATCGCCGCGGTCCACGGCTGTGGCAATGTTTTCATCCAGCGATCCAAATCAAAGCGTGTGGCGGGAATAGAGCCTTCTGCACAAACGCGGCCACTCACGTCCTTCACGCAGTAGCTGATGGTCCTCTTGTGCACATCCAGTCCGATGTAATACATAGTCTCCATGGGGAGCCTCCTTGGTGTCTCTGAATCAGCGGGTCGCTGAGTTCAGCTTTTTGTACACCAAGCGCTCCTCCTTCGACCTATGCATTCAAACTTACCATGCCTCCGGAAGGAAGCGCGTTTTTCGCCCATGTTGAACTATACTTTGGGCATCTGGTCCTGCGAGGCAGTCATGAAATGGTCACCCCGAGCTGTCATCATGCTCTTAGTTGTGGAGGCTATATCAACTGGGCTTTTTCTAGGCATGGCGCTCATGGAAGTTACCTCTCCATTGAAATCTTGGGGCTGGATATTTCCGCTTGTGCTGGGATTCGGGAGCGCCGTTGGAGCAGTCCAATCAACTTTACTTGCAATTCAGAATTGCCGGGCAACCCCTGAGCCACAAAGAGCCGAGGCAACTGCACTTAGGAATTCCTTTAGGGACACAACCATTCCCTACTCGGGTACGAGAAGCCACATTTCCGGTAACGCGACAAATCAACAGTTTGCCTGGACGGAGACATTGCGGACTATTGGGGCCCTTTTGTAGTGTGATATTTCCGCTGAAATCGTTCGGTTTGTTAACAGTCACCAGCCAGGATGGGTGGAGTGCGAGTTCGCAGATGCTCAGGGCCCTCGCCATATTCCAAAAGACAAACCCAATATTCAGCGTTGAAATGCTGGATGCTGACAGCGTGTATCTGGCAACGGGAAAAATTCCGTGCGAAGTGTTGGAAAGATTCCAAAACGCAACCGGGCGAGAATTGGTGCGTGTCAGCACTGAGAAGCTGTGCGGTATCGACTCTGCGGGGGGTTGTCAGAATTCATTGTTTTCCGGGGCCTAATGCAGCGGGGACTTCTGAGGCGGCGTCATGCCCTGATGGAAAAGGTCAAACGGTTCGTGGCGGGTGCGGAACGAGCGCTATACCTGGATTTCGTGACTGCCCTGCGTCAGTGCCTGGTAACGCGGAAACTACCGGTTGCCCGCAAATTTCCATGAATTGACGATACTCCCTGCCTCCTGTAATTTGAATGAACTGTGCGGCTTCCGCATGTCGGAGCCATCGCCCGCGCTCGCATCTAGCGCGCTTCCAGGGCTAGCCTTATAACCCCTGACAGAACTAAGGAGATTGTCCCCATGGGTTTTGCCACCAATGCCATCCACGTAGGCCAGGAGCCTGATTCCGCCACCGGCTCCATCGTCCTTCCCATCTACCAGACCTCCACATATGTCCAGGAAGAGCTCGGCAAAGACAAAGGTTTCGACTACGCGCGCACCAATCACCCCAATCGCAAAGCCCTCGAAAAAACTCTCGCAAAACTGGAAGGCGGCCATGCCGCCTACGTCTTCACGTCCGGAATGGCTGCTATTGACTCCGTTTTCCGCCTCCTCCGGCCCGGCGATCATGTTGTACTCTCCGAAGCCGTTTACGGCGGCGTCTATCGTATCGCCACACAACTTCTCGTCCACTTCGGACTCGAATTCAGCTTTGTGGATACTTCTTCGCCCGATCTAGTCCTGGCCGCTATGCGCGCCAACACCCGGATGCTCTATATTGAAACTCCCACTAACCCCACTCTCCGCATCGCCGATATCGCCGCGCTGGCCAAGCTGGCCACCGAACGCAACGCCATGCTCGTCGTGGACAACACTTTTCTGACGCCTTACCTGCAAAGCCCCATCGCTCTGGGCGCTCACATCGTCGTTCATTCCATGACCAAATATCTCAACGGCCACAGCGACTGCACCGGAGGCTGTGTAGTCGTCACCCGCCAGGAAGAAGCCGAAAAAATTTATTTCATTCAGCGCTCCGCCGGAGCCGGCCTCTCGCCCATGGATTGTTTTCTGGTTTCTCGCGGACTCAAGACCCTCGCCGTGCGCATGCTGCAACACAATGCCAACGGCATCGCCGTTGCTCGTCACCTCGATGCCCACGCAAAAATCCGCAAGGTCTATTATCCCGGCCTCGCGTCCCACCCGCAACACGACATCGCCCGCAAGCAACAACGCGGCCCCGGCGCCATGCTCAGCTTCGATCTAGGCAACCTCGAAGCCGCTCGCCGCTTCCTCAATCAAGTAAAAATCTGCGCGCTGGCGGAAAGCCTCGGCGGCGTCGAATCCTTAATCTCGCTGCCCGCACTGATGACCCACGCGTCCATGCCGCCAGAGGTCCGCGAACGCATCGGCATCACCGAAAGCCTGGTTCGCCTCTCCGTTGGCATCGAAGACCTCGAAGACATCATCGCCGACCTCGACCAGGCCCTCCTGCACGTGTGAATTTGCAAAGAATCCCTACCAAAGGCGTTTATGTTACATTTGTCCGTCTTGTGGCTTCTTAAATACGAACATTCCAACCCCGCAACCCATGGCTATACCAACCAGAAATAGCCCAAAATCCATAAGCAATGTTGGGATAATTCGCCGTGTCGCTCCCGCCCTCGCTGCGCGCTGCGCAACCGCGATCAAGATCCCCGCGCCTATACTGCTTGCGGCAAAACAGGTCCAATACATCTCGCGATCGAATGTCTCAGGAATGCCTTTGCTCGCCAGAATTGCAATCACCACTGCAACACAACTCACCAACGCAAAGATAAGTCCATAAATCATTCCGTACATGAGCGTTGTCATCGCGGCTCCAGTTCGAGTCTTAGCTCTAGGCCTCGCCAGTCAACCATGCCAAATACTTCTTTGAGCCCGTATCCACGCCCAGCACCAAAAACTCCGGCACCTCATAACTGTGCATCCGCGTAATCTCTTTCTCCAACTCCTTCAATCGCCGGGCCGTAGTCTTAACGATCAGCAAAAACTCCCTCGCCTGCTCGACTTTCCCCTCCCAGCGATAGATCGATTCCACTGGCATCGAAAGAATATTCACGCAAGCCGCCAATCGCTTCATCACCGTAGCCCGAGCAATCTTCCGCCCCTCCGCCAAACTCCCGCACGTCACCAACACCACCAGCGCACGCGTCCGCCTCTTCATTATGAAGTCTCCGTAGCACAGACCATCCTGTCTGTGCTCCTTTCACTCTCCCGCCGACCGCTAAATGTAGCGGCGGGTTCATCCTGCCGTCTTCCCGAATTTGTAGCGGCCGCCTTCCGAGGCGGGCATGTGCCGCGGCCTATTCTCATGCTCACTACCCGCTACTCCCTATTCCCACACTACCTCGACAGAGCTACACTAGCCCGGGTTTCGGGGTTGTGTTTACAAACCCTGAGGT
The DNA here is from genome assembly GCA_963732135.1 of uncultured Acidobacteriota bacterium. Classification (GTDB taxonomy): domain Bacteria; phylum Acidobacteriota; class Terriglobia; order Acidiferrales; family UBA7541; genus Acidiferrum. The sequence goes on along the minus strand of CAVSYC010000001.1, from coordinate 1,292,987 downwards.
GAAAAATGAGCGCTTCTCCGAGCATCTCCGCTTCTCCCATAAAATTCGGCACCTCCGGCTGGCGCGGACTCATCGCCGACGATTTCACCTTCGCCGCCGTCCGCCTCGCCGTCACCGCCATCGCCGAACACGTCAAGGGCAAAAGCACCCACCCCAGAATCCTCGTCGCCTACGATACCCGCTTTTACTCCGAAGAGTTTTCCGCTCTCGCCGTCTCCATCCTTCAACAACACGGGATCCGCACCATCCTCTGCGATACTTTCACTCCCACTCCCGCTGTCGCTTACGAAATTCAGCGCACCAAACTCGATGGTGCCGTCAATTTCACCGCCAGCCACAATCCCGCGCAATATCACGGCCTGAAATTTTCTTCCGCCGATGCCGGTCCTGCGCTCCCCGAAGTCACCAAGGACATTGAAGGCCGCGCGGCGAGACTCTTCGCCGCCGGTGGCGTTCCTCCGCTCACAGTCCAAGCCAAACCCGCGGAAACCACCAATCTCCGCGAAAATTATCTCAAGCGCCTGGAACAGTTGGTAAAGTTTGACATCCTCGCCAATTCCAAAAAGAAATTTGTTGTAGACGCGTTACACGGTTGCGGCGCCGGCTACCTCAACAAAATTCTCGCCGACCAGGGCGTGCCCGCGGAAACCATCCGTGCCAATCGCGATGTGCTCTTCGACGGCACCGGCCCCGACGTCAGCGAAGAAAATCTCGCTCCGCTCCGCAATCTCGTTCTCTCCTCCAAAGCCACTGCCGGCCTCGCCACCGACGGCGACGCCGATCGCTTCGGCATCGTGGATTCCGACGGCGCCTGGATTCAGCCCAACCTGATCCTCGCGCTGGTCTACGATTACCTCGTCGAATCACGCGGATGGAAAATGCCCGCCGCCCGCAGCGTTGCCACATCCGAACTCGTTGACGCCGCCGCAAAATTCCACGGGCAAACCGTCCACCAGACTCCCGTCGGGTTCAAGTACATCGGCCAGCTGATTCGCGAAGATAAAATCGCGCTCGGTGGCGAAGAAAGTGCCGGCCTCACCATTCGCGGCCACATCCCTGAAAAAGACGGCATCCTGGCCTGCCTCCTCGTTGCCGAAATGCTTGCCGCCCGTAACGCTTCCATCAGCGAACAAATTCAGCAGCTCTTCAAGAAAGTCGGCCGCTCCTTCGCTCCGGTGCGTGAAAATCTTCATCTCACCGACGAACAGAAATCCGGCGCCATCCAGAAATCCAAAACCGAATCTCCAACGCTGCTCGGCCGCAAAATCAAATCCGTCGACCGCACTGACGGCGCAAAATTCGCCTTTGAGGACGGTTCCTGGATGCTCATGCGCCTCTCCGGCACCGAACCACTCCTCCGCCTCTACGTCGAGGCCGAATCCCCCGGCGCATCCGCTAAACTAGTCCGCGAAGCTACCGACTGGATTCTTTCTTAGTAGCACATCCACTCCTGGCTGTGCGCTGCGTTAACGCTAGCAACGCGTTTCCTGGCAATCCGAAACTTCGCCACAATCGCTCTTGACTCCACGTATGACAACTCTTTACCTTCGAAACATAACGCGCATGCCCGACCAAACAAAACTCGTCGCCATCTGGGCCCAATACGGGCGCTCCATACTCATACTCTGCGTCTTCGCCCTTTTCCTGCACGACATTTTCGGCACTCACGGCTATCTCGCCATGCGCCGCACCAAACAGGAAATCGAACGCGTCCAGTCCGACATCAATCGCCTCGCAAAGGAAAACGCCGAACTATCCGACGAAGTAAAATCGCTCAAAACCGATCCCCACAAAATCGAATCCATCGCCCGTGACGAACTGGGCCTCGCCAAGCCCAACGAAGTCATCATCAAAATCCCTCAATCCCAGCAACCCAAGCCTTAGCCACAGCGACCGACTGGAATTTGTCCCGACCAGGCCGGGAGGTCGGTTCTTTTTTCTGATCTCTGGTCGGTGTTTCTTCTCTCCGCGAACCTCTGCGCACTCAGCTTCTCTGCGTTATTTTTTTCTTTTTCACTGTCGCGAGCCCTTATCCCAGCAACTCCCTCTTCGCACTCCATCTGGTCCGCGCCACCGACAACCCCAGCATCGCCACAAATACCATGCACAACCCCGCCGTAGCCGAGGCGATCCCGCACTTCCCCTTCGGCAATATCGACAGTCTTCCATACACAAATTCAATATGCACCCAATACACCAGCAACGAAGTCCTCCCCAACTGCTCCACCGGACTGAATCCCCCTTGCCGTGAGCTTCGAAGGGCTTGCCCCCATCCCCACCGGCACCACGCATAAACAGAACTCAAAATCGCCAGGATCACTCCGCAGCGCGCCAGAAAAAAGTTCGGACTCGTGCGCCAGTAGTCGTAAGCCGCATACACAGCCGGCCCCCACCGATCCAACGCCAGCGAAGCACAAAACGCCGCCGCCCCTGCCAACGCCAGCGCCAAAAATCCCAACTCCTCCCGCCGCTGCGCAAAATCCGTAAACAACCAGAATCCCACCGCCAATCCCACAAACGCGAACGCCGCCCATGGGAATATCGGAAACAGCCACACTTGCGGCTTATCAAAAATGTGCACGCCATTCACATACGACTCCACTTGCCATGGCAAGAATCGCGGCCGCAACGTAGTCCACATCACCGGAGTCGCCAAAGCCACAGCAGCAGCAGCAGCCAGCGCCCATGCCAGATTCCGCATCCGCACCACCACGGCCGTGCTTTTTCCTCCTCCCGCCAGCCAACACAAAACTCCCAGCAAAATCATCGACAGCCCCAAAATATTCAGCACGTCCACTCGCAACAAATCCGTCCACGGCGAAATCGGTATCCCCAAAATAAATTCCTGCACGCGAAACAATATCCCCAACCCAAACACCTCCGCCCCGCGCCACATCACCTGTTTCGCAATCACGCCTCGCGCAACTCCCTTCCCGCGCAGCTTTTCCGTCACCAGCCCCACCGATACTCCCGCCAAAAATATAAACAGCGGCGCAGGCAGCGTCCCGCCCATCTGCGAATACCGAAAAAATTCCGTTTTCTTGGCCTCCGCATTCAGCCACGAGTCATAGCAATGCGTCTCAAACATCAACATGCAAGCCAACCCGCGCATCCAGTCTATGTACGCCAGCCTCTTCACTCACACCTCGCCACTTCGTCACCCGATCGCCGCTTCATTTATACTTAATTTGTCCTGCTTCACCGCCGACCACCCAAACACGCCTAGCTTGTACTTTATACTTTTGTACTCTTATACTTTTTTTTGCCCTCCACACGCCAACTTGCCGTTGTCCCCACTCTCGCTCTCTGGTTCGCACTTGTCGTAATCTTCATTCTCGTCGCCGTCTTCACCCTGCACGGCTCCGCCCACGGCCGCGCCTTCATCGCCACGAATCTGACCTTCGCCTCTTTTCTCGCCGTAATGTTGCTCTTCGCCGCGCGCAACGTCCCCGATCGCATCGCTGCACTCGCCGGCCCCTCCTCCGGCTGGCTGCTGGGAGTAATTATCTTTTTTGTTTTCCTGGTCTACGCCCTCGGCACCGGCGTCGCATCCTTCGCTCGACTTGGCGCCGTCGCCGCATTCATCTTTCTTCCTTTAGCCCTTCTCTCCAGCGCGCAATCCGCCGCCCCCGGCTCATGGCAGGATCTTTTCATTCTCGTCGCCATCTGGGTTACCGTAAAATTCGGACCCTCTCACTGGTTCTGGCCCTATCCCGGCGGCCATCTAGCCTACGTTTTCACCGTGATGCTCGCCGTCAACATCGCCATCGCCGGATTTATTCTCCTTCGCCACACCAAAGGCGTCGGCTACAACATCGGCTGGGGCGCCAATTGGACACTCTATATCCTCGGCGCGCTCATCCTCATCGCCTGCATAGTCATTCCGCTCGGCCTGAAAATCCACTTCCTCGTCTACTCCCCTCACATCAACGAATGGAAATCTTTCCTCCCGCTCTCGATCGCCATTCTTTTCTTCACTGCCTGGCCGGAGGAATTCCTCTTCCGCGGCCTCTTACAAAATCTTCTTTCTCGCGCCACCAATAACGACACCGCCGGCTGGATCGCCGCCTCCATCCTCTTCGGCTTCTCCCATATCACCAATCTCCACTTCCCCAATTGGCGCTACGTCCTCCTGGCCTCCATCGCCGGCCTCTTCTATGGCTGGACCTGGCGCAAAACCAATTCCATCTTCGCCTCCGCACTGGTCCACGCCGGCGTAGACATCCTCTGGCACATCCTCTTCACAACTCCCTGAAATCTTGCCCTTCCCCGCTGCATCCTGTTGCGCCCCGTCCTGTTGCGCCCCGCCGTGTTTTTTCTTTTCCTTGCCTCTTCTTGCGTCATTCCGAACGGAGCGAAGCGCAGTGAGGAATCTCTCTTCCGTTCTCGCTCACCTATTCACCACCATCCTTCATCGCCCAGTCACGACTCACCAGTCACCGCTCTCTAATCATTCCTCACCAGCCGCACTAGACGCCACCCACCGCGTTATGGCACTCTACTGCACATGGGAAACCGAGACAGACGTGGCCGCGAAAAGAAAAAACCCAAAAAGCAAACTCCGAAAATAATCCAGGCTCCGCCCAGACGCGAAACCCACCAAGTCACCACTCCTTCGTCTACCCCACGCCCCACTGAAAACCAGTAGGGCGCGATCATTTAAAGAATGCGGGGCGCCGAGGGCTTGGAGTATTGGTTTACGCCCGCGTCCTTGAAACGTGAGCGCTCCGGCTATCGGATTTACACCTGAGGTCTGTGTTAGCAGCCCAACTCTTTCTTCTGCAATGGCAGTGTTTCGTGCTTTTTGCGGTGCGGTTCGGACCGGACAGACCGGTTCCTTTTCCGCTAAATCTCTGGGGGCGGGCAGGTGTCGTCTTTACACCTGGGTCTTTGTCTGGACAGCGCGCTCCTAAAACGATCGCCACAGCTACTCGCTACCCATCACTAAACACTCACCTCTTACACCTCCCGTCCAATTTCCCAGTGATGCCCAAAGGGATCCACCAATCTACCAACTCTCCAACCATGCATCTCACTCACGGGATGCACTTCCGTAGCGCCGGCCTCCACTGCTCGCGCAAACATTGCATCCGGATCAGTCACCGTAAAAACCATTCGCACCGATCCCCCGCCAATCGTCTCCGGACTGAAATTCTTATGCTCCGGCGATTCATCCCCCACCCAAAACTCAGCTCCATCCGCCGACAACCGCGCCACCACACTCCCTCCGTCCCCATCGATACGGAACGCTTCCGTCGCTCCAAACGCGGCCTTATAGAATTCCACCGCCTTCGCGCTCCCACGTACCGATAACCACGGAGCAATCGCGCATCGCACCGTTGATCTTCCCCCTGCAGCGGTTCCCATATTTCCTCCTCCTTTGTCATCCCGTCAGACCAACTCGAGTTTAGCATCCAGTTTTCTGCGGCAGCGTACCGCGGACTATTCCGGCGGACAGTATCGCCCTGCCAGCAAAATTCGCGACAGCCAGTCGGCATGTGGCAGCCCCGACCGCGCCAGTTCTTTGGCTTCGCTCTCCACATCGTATTCGACGCGCCGGTGCGTAATATTTTCTCCGTCAACCACCAGGTACGAGGCCCGAGTATCTCCGTCATAACTCTGGCTGACGCTCCCTGTGTTCGCCACCGTCAGATCGGTCAATCTGCGAACGTATGGCACGTGAATGTGTCCATAGACAACGATTCCAGCCTGAAGGCCCCTATAAGTACGCTGTAGTTCGTCGTCGCCGGCATCCGGCATGGGGCCGCGCCACAAATCGTCCGGGCTTGCATGAACCACCGCAAAATTCTTGCCGCGATACAAGGACGGCAATTTTTCCAACCACCTTAGCCGTTCTTCGCCGATTCTGGCGACCGTCGGCGCAATCGTCTCTTGCACCATCTCTAGAATGCGCGTGAGCTTTGGCTGCGCGGCCGTAAATTGTTCGAGAGCTTTCGGCGACCAAAGCATTTCGTCTGTGTTTCCACAAACACCGTCCCATCCGAGCGAGCGTATTTGATCGATGATTTCCGCCGGCCGGCTTCCACCCGCAGCCAAGTCGCCTCCATGCACCACCAGATCAGGTGCAACGTGCCTCAGGTCCGCCAGCACTGCCTGGAACGCCCGCAGGTTTCCGTGAATGTCCGATACGATTGCAATCCTCATTGGACGGCTCACCTTCCCCTTGCGAAATTGCCGATGTTGTCGAACGTGCCCGCCTGTCACGCCTTCGATTCGTTCCTTTTCCGAGTGTAGTACCGGGCTTTAACAGACTGTTACGAAACTCTGTTGCAGGTCGCTAAATAAGTGAGAAAATGCCCTCGCGAAAGCGAGGGCATCTTTCTTTATGGGCTACGTGCAGGGAGAAGGCCGGAGGCAAGGCACGCTGTTTCCGGTTTGTTTGGAAGAGCTGATTCCGGACGATCATGTGTGCCGGGTGATCGATGCGTTTGTCAACAAGCTGGACATGTCGGTCTTGGGATTTGAGCGCGCCGAGGCGGCCGAGACTGGGCGGCCAGGCTATGATCCCCGCGATCTGCTGAAGCTTTACCTGTACGGCTATCTGCAGCAGATTCGCTCCTCGCGGCGGCTGGAATCGGAATGTCGCCGGAACATCGAGTTGATGTGGTTGCTGGGACGACTGGTGCCGGACCACAAGACGATCGCTGAGTTCCGGCGAATGCATCGCGATGCGGTGACCGCTGTCGGAGCAGAGTTGGTACGGTTCGCGCGCTCGGTGGGCCTGGTGAAGGGCGAGTGGATTGCCATCGACGGTTCGAAATTCCGGGCCGTCAGCAGTGCGCGGAGTGTGAGTGAACGGCAGGCTCTGGAACGCTATCTCGAACAACTGGAGCAGAGCGATAAGCAAGACGAGGTGGTCATCGATTCGCAGGCTGTGGCCAGCGCGCTGGAGAAGTTGCGCCAGCACCCGGAGCCGGAAGTTGGCTTCATGCGCACCACGCAAGGCCTCATCCCTGCCTACAACGTGCAAACTGCCGTCGATGCCGAGCATGCGCTGATCGTGGTACAGCAAGTGACCGACCACGCCGCCGATAATCGAAGTCTACAACCGATGGCTGAAGCGGCGAAAGCGGCGGTAGCCGAGCCAGCGCAGACGCTGAATGTAATCGCAGATGCTGGCTACTCGAACGGAGAACAGGGCCGAAGCCTGTGAAGCCAAGGGCATCTTGCCGCATGTGCCTGCCAACCGTGCTGTGAACAATCAAGGCGATGGCACGTTGTTCGATCGCACGAAATTCACCTATCAAGCCGAGAGCGACGCGTTCCTGTGTCCGGCGGGTCAAATCTTGGCCCGCCAACAACTCTCGCGGAAAAATCGCGCGGTGCTCTACGCGGCCAAGCCGGAAATGTGCGGAACCTGCGCGCTCAAATCGCAATGCACGACGGGCTCTCGGCGCTGGCTCACGCGGCACCTGCACGATGAAGCGCTGCAGCGTATGCAGCAACGAACCACGCCGGAAGTATGCAGCTACGACGTTCGACGGTGGAACATCCGTTTGCCAATCTGAAATATCGCATCTTCGGGCACCCGCGTTTCCTGTTGCGTGGTCTCCGCGGAGCACAAACCGAAATCAGCCTGGCGGTAGCCGCCTACAACCTGAAACGCATGTTGAACATCCTTGGCGGAAGCCGGTTGAAAACAGCTCTACAAACAACCTGAAACCGCCCGCAAAAGCCCAGCTTCAATCATCATGAGCGTCAGCCATCTCACATCTCGCAAAACAAAAACGTGACGCTTATCCCCGCTCGTTTCGTAACAGTCTGTTTAAGCCCGGCTCTTCGGTTCCTCGCTTTTTCCACCGTCAGTTCGAACCTTAACAATCCAACACTCACATTTTCCTTGACTTTCCTTAACTCTTGTGTGATCTTACCTATTGAGTACCCGGTGGGCGTCCCTACAAGAGCTCACTGCCACTCTATCCCTCGCTCCTCCCAAGCTAACTAGCCAAACCCGGTGCCCTCCTCTGTGCCACTCACGCAATACAACTAGCCCTCGCCGCCCCCGCCGATCCCCTCGCCGCACTCGCCGCCCAGCTTGGCGATCTCTCGGAAATCGGCCAGGTCAGCGACTTTATTGCCAAAATTCTTAAACTCGCCTGCCAGAACCGCATCAGCATCTCTCGCGCCACCGCGCTCACCTTCATCGCCAACTCGCTTCTCAACTCTCTTCGCCTTTTCAATGCAGAATGTAGCATCGCCGCCAAAGATCCCGAAAATCTTGTCATCGACTGGACAGACATCCCCCTCCCTGACCGCGAACGGCAACACGCGCCTCCCAATCATCCCCTACCCATACCCAACGCCGTCCCTTCATCAACTTCTGCCCGACCCCCTTCGGGAGTAGAATGCTGCCCTCTGTTTCAGGCACGCAAATTCCAGCCTGTCGCAGGCAGGCTTGCAACCCAAGTTGAAAAGGAGACTCACCATGGCCAATATCACGCCCGAACAAGCGCATTTCCTGCTTCACAATGTCTTTCTTGCCACAATGAAGAACGAATCCCGCACTACCAAAAAAATCCTTGAGGCCGTTCCGGCAGATAAAGGTTCTTACCAGCCCGATTCCTGCGCCAAATCCGCCATCGAACTGGTCCGCCACATCGCCGTCGCGGACAATTTCTTCCTCGAAGCTCCCATCAACGGCGTCTTCAATCCCGGTGGCGTTAGAATTCCTGACGGCGTTACCACGCCTGTCGAAGTCGCCGCCTGGTACGAACAGACCTACGCCAACAATTTCGAAGCGCTTAGCAAACTCTCTGGCGAGCAACTCGCCAAAATCGTCGATTTCCGCGGCATGTTCCAGCAGCCCGCCGTCCTTTTTCTTCAGTTCGGCCTGAACCACACCATTCACCACCGCGGCCAACTCTCCACCTATCTCCGCCCCATGGGCAGCAAAGTCCCCGCCATCTACGGCGAAAGCTACGACTCCGCCCAAGCCAAAAAAGCCGCACTGGCCCCGGCCTGAGTTGTATATACTTGACGGATATACATTCTGACGAGGTTCTTTCTATTGCCACCGCAAGAGTATTCAAATCGGGCAACAGCCAGGCAGTGCGGCTGCCCAAACAGTTTCGCGTCAAGAGCAAAGAGCTCGAGATCGAGCGCCGCGGCGATGAACTGGTTTTGCGAGAAAAACCAGCTGGCCTGCAACAGGCCCTGGATATTCTCTATGCGCTGCCGAAGGGATTGGGCTTGAAGCCTCGGCGCGATAGCAAACCACAAAAGCGCAAGGGCCATTGATGCGGCCAAGTTTCCTGCTTGACACAAACATACTGGTTTCTTTACAAACCAAGCGCCTACCCAACGTGGAGCGTCACTTCCTCGCACTGGTTCCTGGCGACGCCGCGGTGTCGGTCATAACGTTTGGCGAACTCTTCTATGGTCTGAACAAGAGTGCTCGAGCTGAGGAGAACCTGAAGCTGTTGCGCGGCCTCGTGCATACGATTCAAGTGTTGCCGCTTCCAGAAACTGCCGCCGAAATGTATGGGCGCGTGCGATTTGAGCTTGAAGCGAAAGGCCAAGCGATCGGAAACAATGTTTTGTGGATTGCCGCGCACGCGCTGGCTGAAGGCTTGACCCTGGTCACCAATAACCAGCGGGAATTTCGCCGCATTCGCGAATTAAAAATTGAGAATTGGGCAAATTAAGTTTACGTTCGCGCGCCGCGGTCAACGCCGAAGGAAATCGTCGAGACTTCACAGTGCCTTTTTATCGAACGACACCGGTGAGAGGAGACGACGCGGAAGCGTAAAGTTTTTTTGCCATGCGGCCGGCGAGAAACGCCTTGCGGCCCGCGATGGTCGCGTCGCGCATGGCTTCCGCCATCAGCACCGAATCCGCGGCTTCCGCAATGGCGGTGTTCATCAAAATTCCGTCCGCACCCAATTCCATCGCCACGGCAGCGTCGGACGCAGTTCCAACGCCCGCGTCCACGATCATCGGAACTTCAGTAATGCGTTCGCGCAAAATTCGCAGCGCCGCGGGATTCTGAATCCCCATGCCGGAACCGATCGGAGCGGCCAGCGGCATCACCGCAGCCGCGCCGGCATCGATCAACTTTCGCGCGGCGATCAAATCGTCATTGGTGTATGGAAGAACCACAAATCCTTCCTTCACCAAAACGCGCGTCGCTTCAATCAGTTGTTCGGTATCGGGATAAAGAGTTTGCTGGTCGCCAATGACTTCGAGTTTCACCCAGTTGGAGAGTCCGCATTCGCGCCCTAGCCGCGCGGTGCGAATCGCTTCGTCGGCGGTGTAACACGCCGCGGTATTCGGCAAAATAAACATTTTGTCGCGCGGAATAAAATCGATCAGCGACTCTTTCGTCTTGTCCGTAAGGTTCACTCGGCGCACCGCAACCGTAACCATGTCCGCTCCGGACGCCGCGTGCGCGCGCGCCATTTCCTGGAAGCTCCGGTATTTTCCGGTGCCCACAATCAGCCGCGAAGAAAACGCGCGGCCCGCAATCACCAACTGGTCGGACATTTTGACCTCGATTGACGCAACAAAGAGGGTACAAATTAAATTGTAGAACGCCACAACGCAGAGAACAAATGAGGAAAGGAATTCAAACCGAAAAAAACTATCACAGCGAAAATCTGGCCGCCCCGCGCAGTTTGGACTCTGATCTCTGGACGCTGCTCAGTCCTGAATTACCGGCCGTGGCTCGGCCACATCGGCGTACAGCGATTCGATCACGTCGTGGTACTGCTCCTCCACTACGCGGCGTTTCAACTTCATGGTGAAAGTCAGCGCGCCATTGTCGAAGGTGAAATCGCCGGGCAACAATGCAAACCGTTTTATCGTTTCGTATTGCGCAAGATTTGCCGTGAGCCGCTGAATTTCCGCATGAATCAAAGTGCGCGTGAATGAGTGGGTTGCAACTTCCTCGCCGGAAGAAATCGTGACGCCGTTTTCCGCGGCTTTCGCGGAAACGGTTTTGCAGTTCGGCACCACCAGCGCCACGATAAATTTCCTGCGATCGCCGACCACCATCGCGTTCAGAATGTACGGACTGCTCTTCAGAGAATTTTCAATGGGCTGCGGCGCGACAAATTTTCCCGCGGAGGTTTTCAGCAAATCCTTCATGCGGTCGGTGATGAACAAATAATTGTCTTTGTCCAGGTAGCCGATGTCGCCGGTATGAAACCAGCCGTCTTCGTCAATCACTTCGCGCGTCGCTTCCGGCCGTTTGTAATAACCTTGCATGATCATCGGGCCGCGCACCAGAATTTCGCCGTCGTCCGCGGCCTTCACTTCGCAATGCGGAATCGGCAATCCGGAACTGCCCACGCGATTGCGCGGAAAATTACTGGAAACGATGGGCGAAGTTTCCGTCAGCCCGTATCCCTGGTAAATCGGAATGCCCACGCACCAGAAAAACTCCGCCAGCGACTTCGAAAGTGGCGCGCCGCCCGAAGAAACAATGCGCAATCGCCCGCCGGTGCCCTCGCGAATTTTTGCGTACACTAATTTGTCCGCCAGGGCCCATTGCATTTTCAGCAGCGGGCTCGCGCCGTAATCGCCGCAGCGCCAGGGAGCTGCGCGTTCCGCAACCCTAATCGCCCAAGAGAATATTTTCTTCTTTAGTCCCCCGCTTGCGCTTCCCTGCTCCATCAACTTGGCGTAAATTTTTTCGAAGACGCGCGGCACCGCCGCCATCACTGTCGGTTTGATTTCTTTCAGCGTCTGCGCAACGTTTTCCACCGCTTCCACGTAGGCGACCGGAACTCCCTGAAATAAATAAATGTAATCGAGCGTTCTGCCGTACACATGAGCCAGCGGAAGAAACGAAATTGCAACATCCTCACTGGAGCGCAGAGAGAAGTCAGCGCCAACATCCGCGACGTTCGAACAAAAATTCGTATGCGTCAGCATGACCCCTTTCGGCTCGCCGGTGGTTCCCGACGTGTAAATAATCGAGGTGAGTTGCCCGGGCAAAACTTGCGAAGCGCGCATGCGATATGAGGCAACTTCCGCTCCGCCCGCCAGGGCGATTAAAGTTTCATAGCGAAGGCAATCGGGCGGCTGGTGATCGCCAGCATCCGCGACAATGATGTGTTCGAGTTGCGGAAGTTCGCTACGAATCGCCAAAAGTGAAATCAATTGGTCGCTTCCGGCGACGAAAACTACTCTGGCTTCGGAATGTTTCAGGATGTATGCAGCGCGTTCCGGCGACTCCTTGAAATAAACCGGAACGGTGACAGCTCCGTTCCCACTGATGGCAAAATCGGCAGTGTGCCATTCCGGGCGGTTGCCGGCAAAAAGTCCGACACGATCGCCGGGCTTTACGCCGAGTTCGAACAGTGCCTGCGACAATCCTGCCGTGCGGCGCAGCAATTCTTCGCTGGAAATATTCTGCCAGCCAGTTGTGGTTCGAAACATCTGAGCGCGTGGACTGGGCCACGTATCAAGGGCATGCAGGAACTTGGAGGGAAGCGTTCCGTAGTTCATTGTCCAAGCGTCACTTTACTCTACCGCCCGTGGTGGCGCAACGAGACAGACGAACGGAGAAACAGTTCTCCGTTCACGAAGGTGCGAGGCTCCGGGCTTCTGGTACCGAGTGAGGTTTATCCGCGGTCAGCCGGTGCCTTCACATCAACGCGACTGGCCGCTACCTCGCGCGAGAAATCTGCCGCGGCCGCTAGCGGCTGGCGGGAGGGACGATGCTGTTCATGCGCAGGTATTCCACCATCTGGCCGTAGTGGTCGAAGCGGTGACCGACGATCAGAGTGGACAGTTCGAGCCGTGTGAACGTGCCTTCGCCGAACGGACTTTTGACGGATTTCAGCAGATTGCCTTCATTGATGGAGCCAACAGCTTTGTGGACATAGGCGAATGAGTCCCTTAGAAATTTCACGATTTCCGCTTTGGATTTCACTGAATCCGGGCCGTTCTCGCCTCCCAGTTCGATAGGTGGCTTTTCTGCAAGGATGGCCGCACCGACCAAGTAGTTGACCGCTGCGACGTGCTTGATTTGCTGGGCGTAGGTACGCGCGCCCTTGAATTCACCGCTGGTGGGTGCAAATGAGTATTTGTCCTCGGGCATGGCCTCGGCTGCGGGGACGAACTCGCTCTCTACGGCGGCGATACTGCGTTCCAACACTTGAGCGACGGAGCGAGATTCCGCCGGCTTGGTGTCCTGCGCCAGTGCGCAACCGCTAGCGAGCAACAGAAACAAAAATGCAAAGAGCCCCTTTGTCGTCTTCATCTGACGATCTCCTTTGACCGTGGCGCGCATTGTAGACCGGAATGTCCTCTTTGACTGCAAGAATGAATGACAAGAAATGAATTGAAACGTTTTGCGTCCGAAATTCACTTGACTAGACTACTGTGCGCGGTGGCAGTAGAACCGCTCGCAAACTCGCCTCTCGCTTCGACGAGTGAATTCACCCCACGGTAGCGATTTCTGCTGTCGAGCGATTCGGTCTGTTCGCGGTTCCGCCCACCCCCACAACGCTACCGTCCAACAGAGGAAATGATGATCCCGCCTAACAAACGGCTCCTGGGCCCCTGTGTGTTTCGATGGATGGCTGTAGTCACGCTGGCTATGCTTTCCGCGGTTAATGTCGTGCCAGCTTCCGCTGCCAGCCCCGATCCTGTTCTGGAGTGGATTGGGATTATGAACGATACGGTGCTTGCAGGAGGCACAAGTCCCCTGGTCACCAGCCGAGTGACGCCGCTGGTTAGCGCGTCAGTGTTTGACGCGGTAAACGGAATCGAGCGGCGATATTCGCCGCAATACGTAAGGCCGGATGCGCAACATCCAGCATCGCAAAGAACGGCGGCCATTCAGGCGGCTTATGGGATTTTGCTGCGCGTGTATCCGGCACAGAGCGCGAGTCTCACAGCGCACCGCAACGCTTCGCCGGCGGCACTGAAAGAGAGCGCCTTGGCGATCAACAACGGAGTGGCTTGGGGCCAGAGTGTTGCAGATACCATCTGGAATCTGCGACTAGCGGACGGGAATGCGCCGCCGCCACCGCCCTTTTTGGGCGCAAACGTAGTCGGGGTGTGGCGTCCGACGCCGCAGCTGAACGCATCCGGCGCGGGACCACAGTATGCGTCCATGACGCTATGGGTTCTGACGCGACCGTCGCAGTTCCGGCTCCCGGCGCCGCCGGCATTAGACAGCGCAGCCTTCAAGACAGATATCAGTGAGATAGACACGATGGGAATCTTTTCAGGGTCGGGACGGAGCTCCGATCAGTCGGAGTTAGCCCTGTTCTGGGCTGGAAATACGCCGCTCTATTGGAATCGGATAGCCGCGCAAATCTCGGCGGAACGAGGACTCTCACTGCACCAGAATGCACGTCTGTTCGCACTATTGAACGTGTCCATGGCCGATGCGGCGATAGCCTGCTGGGACGGCAAGTACCGCTATGTCTTCTGGCGGCCCATCACTGCCATTCGCACTGGGAGCGGCGGAATCGGTCCGGACCCGACATGGGTGCCTTGGCTGGATTTTTTCCCAACAAGCACTCCTGCACATCCGGAATATCCATCCGGCCACTCGACGGTGAGCGGCGCCGCGGCTTTCATCCTTGCCGACGCGTTCGGCGAAGACACCGCGTTCAGCACTACATCTGATGTGAGGCCGGGAACTCGAACGTTTGCGAGTTTTACGGCTGCAACCTCGGAGATTACCGATGCCCGGGTTTTCGGGGGCATCCATTACCGGACGTCGTGTGTTCGCGGAAATGCTCTTGGGCGGACGGTCGCGGATTACATTTCGCAGCACGCGTATCGAGATCACGGCGATCGCGACGAAGACTAGACGACTGCCGACCTGACTATCGGGCGGGAGCGCATCCGCCGATTCGCTTTTAGGAGAGGAGGTTGCGCTCCCAATTTGCCAAGTCCGGCGGACCCTTGGTGTGTTCGCGTTTGTCGAATTCGGCTGCAGATGATGAGCAACTCAGTTCGCCACTGATGCCTGGCGCTCTTCTGTACAACGAGTCACGCAGGCCAGGCTGCTGTGGCAGCGCCGGCTTACCTAGAGATGAGACGTAGCGCGGCGACGCGCATCCAACTGCCGAGGGACTTCCTATGCGATCTGACATCATTCCTGGAGCGGTATTCCCCGACCATGAGCTTTCCGACCAGACGGGAAAGCACCGAAAGCTGTCCGAGTTGCAAGGTCAAAATCCAATGGTTCTGGTGCTGAGCCGCGGAGGTTTCTGTCCGAAGGATCGCCGGCAGGCTGAGGGGCTTGTTCAGTTGCATCGTGAGATGGAGGTTGGCTATAGCCGTCTGGTCACGATTAGCACAGACAATATTACTCAGACGAACGAATATCGCAGCGGGGTGGATGCCCACTGGCCCTTCCTATCGGATGCCGGGCGCGTAGTGCAAAAAGATCTGGACATCGCCGAGTACACGGACACTGCGAACAATCCGATGATTCCGCATGTGATTGTGCTCGAGCCCGGCCTTGTAATTTATAAGATTTACAACGGCTACTGGTTTTTTGGGCGGCCCACCATGGAAGAGCTGCGCCAAGACCTGCGCGCGGTGACCAAAAAATGCCGCCCGGACTGGGACATTACAACGCCCGAATTGAAAGCGGCGTGGCGAGATGGCCGCAAGAAACTTTTCTATCCGTACGGCAAGACGTACGCGCAGACTATTGGCGAAAGGGACTAACCGGCGCGGAGGCCGGGCTAAAGCCCGGCACTACGAAAGACCAAGAAAGAGCAGCGGTGGCGTAGTCGCTGCTATATTACGCTGCCGCGACGCGGGCGGATGCGGGGCGATCTTGTTCGCGGCATGCGCGGATGACCGCGAGTTCAAGGTCCGTTGCGTACCAGGGAGAGCGGATCACATCGAAAGCACCCTTGCTGGTAGCTTCGAAATAGAGTTCCCATTCGCCGGTGCGCGTAATCAGTACCACGTGGGGAATTCCGCCATCAGGTCCGAATGAACGGATCAGATCACAGTAGGAACCATCCGGCAAATGCTCATCGCAGAAAACGATTTCAACCGCTTGCCGCGAGAGCACTTCTTCGGCTTGGACTCGCGTCGAACACACGATCACGTCGGCGGATAAAGCTTCCAGAGTTCGAATCAACGTGCGACGGACATCCATGTCGGACGAGACAAGCAAGGCGCGAATGCGCTGCAGGGATACGGCCGCAGCGTTATTTGAGACAAAAACAGAAGAAGCGTGTACTTGAGTGTGGAGTGAGGGCATTGGGCTAAACCTTAGGGAGATTGGACTGGGCGGCAATTCGTAGATTAAAGACCATCACTTTTTTGTCAATACAGAGGTTCCTGTACACGCATCGCGGTGCCACGTGAATTTCAAACGTAACATCAAACTTGCCAAGACTTTTCCGCTGGCGATTCCAGATCGAGTTCATCTGTTGCTTCCTGATCCGCAGCTTCTTCGGCTCCCACACATACCGGATGGCCACAGGGACATGGGGCGGTAACGGCGTCCTTCGCGTTGGCGCAGGCTGGGCTGCAAAATTGCTCTTCGACTTCGACCAGGCAGCGGCAAGACTCGTGAGCGCACTTAATTAGGTTTTCCGATTGCATTTGTTCCTTCGCAGTGAGTCGCTGATTGGCGCGATGGATCAATCTAATATTTCCATCTAGCTGCCTAGCGCAATCCATCGGAGCCGAGACAGGCAGAGTCCATACGGCAGCCGCTGTAGCGCTCGTCGGGTTACAGACGCTGTGCTAGAATCGCTTCGCGCTCGGAATCCCGGCTCCAGCAAGGGATGGACTCATGAGCTCAGCCGAAGACTTCTCGACTCCCGTCTACTTCGACAGTACTCGCAAAAGATATGCGTTGGCGATTGCGGCTACGTTGCTGGCGTTGTTGATAGCTGGTGCAACGATGCCCACGGGCGGCCGCTACATGGCTTATCTTGTCTTGCTTGCGGCGATGGCGTTCTCTGCTGCGTATTGCGGGCTCGGCCCTTCAGTGCTTGCAATTGCGATCGCGTTCCTTGGCGTGCGCTACTGGTTTGTCAGCCCTATTCACTCCTTAAGCAAGCCGGACGGATTGCAAATCGTTGGAATGCTGGCGTTCGTGGCCGCGTCTAGCGTCATTTTGGCGATTGGAGAAAGAAATCGCCGAAATATACAAGCTCTGCGCGAGTCTCATGAAGACTTGGAAGAGAGGCTGCGCAAGCGTAGCGAAGAACTGGATATCGCGAACCAGGGGCTGGGCGACTTGACTGCACGGCTGCTGCAATTGCAGGACGAGGAACGCCGTCGAATTGCGCGTGAATTGCACGACAGTGCCGGTCAATCGCTGACGGCTCTGGCGCTGAATCTGTCTAACCTGGGAACGGAAATCGAACGGCTCACGAAGTCAGCCAAGACCGTATCGGACAGCGTGGTCATTGTGAATGACATGTCCCGAGACATTCGCACGATTTCCTATTTGCTGCATCCGCCTCTGCTGGATGAGGCTGGGCTGGCGTCGGCTTTGCGGTGGTACATACGCGGATTTACGGAGCGCAGTGGAATCAAAGTGGAGTTGGAGCTGCCGGAGGATTTTGAACGTTTGCCGCGAGATGTGGAGACCGCGATTTTCCGGCTGGTGCAGGAATGTCTTACCAACATTCATCGTCATTCAGAAAGCCCGACCGCGACCATCGTCATTGTGCATGCGAACGGCGAGGTTCGAATTGACGTGCGGGATCAGGGTAAAGGCATAGCCCCCGACAAGAAACTTGAACTGTTGTCGGCGGGTACACCGGGAGTGGGAATCCGCGGGATGCGCGAGAGGCTTCGGCAACTCGGTGGAGCAATGGAAATAAATTCTGATGGTGACGGCAGCGGGACTCAGGTGGTGGTGCGGTTGCCGGTTAGCAATGTTGGGTCGAACTTGTCGGTCGGGGCTAGCGCGGGTTCGACCCATTGATATTGGATTCCCCTCCGTTTTGGAAACCGTTGTTGAGCTGATTTTCGTTCTTCCCGGCTTGTCTTCAATCTTCTTATCCCAAAATCGGGTCTGTGGCGCTGGCGGCATCGTGCCTAGGAGCTGGTAAGATGCGTTGTGGAGATATGCGATGAGTACGGTGAAAACTGTGGCGGAGACGGGAGTGAACAAGAACTTGAGTAAGGGGCCATTTCGGGCGGCGCGCGGGACGGAGATTTCCTGCAAGGGTTGGCAGCAGGAAGCGGCGCTTCGAATGCTGATGAACAATCTCGATCCGGAGGTGGCGGAGAAGCCGGAAGAGTTGGTGGTATATGGCGGGACGGGGAAAGCGGCGCGGAATTGGGAATGTTTTCACGCGATGGTGAAATCGCTACGCGGATTGGCGAACGACGAAACGCTTTTGGTGCAGTCCGGCAAACCAGTAGGAATTTTTCGTACGCATGAATATGCGCCGCGGGTTTTGCTTTGCAATTCGAATTTGGTCGGACATTGGAATAATTGGGATAGATTTCACGAATACGACCGCGCCGGATTGATGATGTACGGGCAGATGACCGCGGGAAGCTGGATTTACATAGGGACGCAGGGAATTTTGCAGGGAACTTATGAAACGTTTGCGGCGGCAGCGACGAAACATTTTGGTGGAGATCTGAAAGGCAAGTTAGTTGTTACAGGCGGGATTGGCGGAATGGGCGGAGCGCAGCCGCTGGCCGCTACGATGAATGGCGCGGCGTTTTTGGGGATTGATGTTGATCCGGAGCGGATTAAGAAGCGACTGAAGACGGGCTACATTGACGTGATGGTGACCAGTCTGGATGAAGCGCTGCGAATTTTGAAGAATGCGGTGCGCAAGGGCGAAGCGACTTCAGTTGGTCTGGTGGGAAATTGCGCGGATTTGATTCCGGAGCTGGCCAAGCGCGGCGTGGTGCCGGATTTATTGACGGATCAGACCAGCGCGCATGATCCGATTGGCGGGTATGTGCCGAACAAGATGACGCTTGCGGCGGCGCTGGAGCTGCGGGCGCGCAATCCAGAAGAATACAAACAACATTCGATGCAGGCGATGGCGGAGCATGTTCAGGGAATGCTGGATTTGCAGAAGCTGGGAGCGGTTACTTTTGATTATGGAAATAATATTCGGACCTTTGCGTTTCAGCAGGGCGTGAAAGACGCATATAACTTTCCGGGATTTGTGCCGGCGTATATTCGTCCGCTGTTTTGTGAGGGCAAAGGACCGTTCCGATGGGCGGCACTTTCGGGCGAGGCTTCGGATATTGCCCAGACGGACCGGCTGGTGCTGGAAATGTTTCCGGAGAATGAGCATTTGAAGCGGTGGATTACTTTGGCGCAGAAACGCGTGAAGTTTCAGGGATTGCCGTCGCGGATTTGTTGGCTGGGTTACGGGGAGCGGGACAAATTTGGGTTGGCGTTGAATGATCTGGTGGCTCGCGGCGAATTGAAGGCGCCAATTGTGATTGGGCGCGATCATTTGGATTGCGGGAGCGTGGCTTCGCCTTATCGCGAGACGGAATCGATGCTGGATGGCTCGGATGCGATTGCGGATTGGCCGCTGCTGAACGCGTTGGTGAATACGGCTAGTGGAGCGTCGTGGGTTTCGATTCACAATGGCGGTGGAGTGGGGATCGGTTATTCGCAACATTCGGGGCAAGTGACGGTGGCGGATGGAACGCCGGAGATGGCGGCGCGGATTGAAAGAGTATTGACGAATGATCCGGGGATGGGTGTGATTCGCCATGTGGACGCGGGGTATACGGACGCGATTGCGTTTGCGAAGAAGAAGGATGTGAAGGTGCCGATGGCGTGATGGGCAGCGCTACACAAAGAGGTGGCGAATGTTCAATTGGTGGGAACGAAGGGTACAAAGGCAGCGCGAGTTAACCAGCGGTGTCGACGCTGATCTCGCTCTCGCCAATCGTAGAAGATGGATGCTGGGTTACAGTGTGATTGCCCTCGGTACTGCGCTACTTGCGATCGACTGGGTGTTGCGCCTTCCAGGCTGGATGCACAGGGTAATTGCGTCGATTTGTTGCGCGCTCCTGGCGGTCAGTCTCATAACATGGAAATGGGCACAGGCCGAACAGACTTATTTGGACAAGCCCGAGCGTGAAAAGCCTTCGAGCCTGATTAAACCAGAGTGATGCAATCTATAGCGAAAAACGCTATTGCCATCGCGTCTGATTGTGGCGTGGGGCTACACCGCGCACAACCAAGAGTGGCTGTGCTACTCAGGAGTGATTCGCGCCTGCGAGCGAAGATTATGGATGTGAAATACTGGTGCGTGGCTTACTCAACGCAGAGGTCGCAGAGAGCAGAGAAGAACAGCAGCAAAAGAAAGGACAGCGGCGTAAAGCCGCTGCTACATACGACCGGAGGAATGGGGACCAATTTATGTACGTGGTGATGGGAGCGACGGGGAATACGGGATCAGTTGCGGCGAAAACGTTGTTGCAGCGGGGAGAGAAGGTGCGGGCTGTTGGGCGCGACGCTAATAAGTTGCGGCAGCTTAGCGAATTGGGCGCGGAGAGTGTTACGGCGGACGCGAATGATGTGGCGGTGCTGACGAAGGCGTTCGAAGGCGCGACGGCGGCATACGTGCTGCTGCCACCGCGGGCGAAAGAACCAGAGTTGCTTGCGTCAGGGGACAAGATGAGCACGGCAATTACCGAGGCGATTCGGGCGGCGGGAGTTTCGCGTGTGGTGCTGCTGAGCAGTATTGGCGCGCAGCACGCGAACAAGACCGGGCCGATTCAGGCTTTGCATACGTTCGAGGAAAAGCTGAAACAGGTGCCGAATTTGAATGCGCTCTTTTTGCGACCGGGTCCGTTCATGGAGAATTTTTTGCTGTTGATTCCGCTTGTACATTCGATGGGATTTCTAGCGGGTGGAATCGATCACGATGTAAAGATGCCGATGATTGCCACGCGGGATATTGGAGCGGTGGCCGCCGAAGCACTGCAGAGAAGGGATTTTTCTGGAATGACGACGCGCGAATTGCACGGACCGCGAGACATTTCGCAGGACGAAGTGGCAGCAGCGATTGGAGCGGCGATTGGGAAATCGAAATTGTCGTACAAACATTTTCCGGCTTTTTTGATCGAGCAAGGGATGAAGCAGATGGGGATACCAGGAAAGACAGCTGCTCTGATGAGTGAAATGAACGAAGCTGCGAATGATGGGCGGCTGAAGCCGTTGGAGCCGAGGTCGGAGAAGAATACGACGCCGACCTCGATTGAGGATTGGGCGCGGGAGGTGTTTTTGCCGGCGTACAACGCGAAGGCGGCGGCTGCGGACTAGGACTAGACGGACGGATCGGCCATTGCTTGGGCTTAGATCGAAGGGAGATTTCTTCCGCCAACGTCGGAACCTTCGGTCGCTTCGCTCGGAATGACGGCTTTTTTTCAGTTATGACTTCAAAGCGAATGGGGTGCTAGCGCCCAGCGTTAGGGGTGGTGTTCGGGTGTTTGTACAAAGCCGGTTATGATTAGGCATAATACGGCGCGGTGAGCGATTCCCTTCTAATTAGCGGAGCTTCGGAAATTGTTACGGTGCGAGGGCGCGGGCCTCGGCGTGGCGGTGCGCTTTCCAACATTGGCGTGATTCGAGATGGCGCGATATTGGTTCACGATGGGATAATTGTGGCAGTTGGTCCTGCCTCGAAAGTTGAAAAACTTCCAGAAAGTAAGAAAGCGGAGAAATTGGATGTAGGCGGGCGTGTAGTGCTGCCTGGATTCGTGGACGCGCACACGCATTTGATTCATGCGGCTAGCCGGGCGGAAGAATATGAATTGAAAATTCGCGGCGTAAGCTATGAGGAGATTGCGCGCAAAGGCGGCGGGATACTGAATTCGGTGAAGAAGTTACGCGCGGCTACGGCGGACGAGTTGAAGATTCGTGCGCGGCGATTTTTGTCTCAGTTTGCGGAGTATGGAACGACGACGATTGAGGCCAAGAGCGGATACGGGCTGGACGTAACGAGCGAATTGCGGATTTTGTCGCTACACAAGGAACTGGATGCAGAGCAGCCGCTGGAGATCGTTTCCACTTTTTTGGGTGCGCATGTGGTGCCTGCGGAATTTCGCGGTAAGCCAGGAGGAACGCAGCAATATGTTGAGTTGCTCGCCGAGGAGTTGATTCCGGAAGTGGCTGAAAACGGGCTTGCGGAATTTTGCGATGTGTTTTGCGAGCGAGGTGCATTTTCGGTCGGCGATTCACGGCGAGTGCTGAGTGCCGGGAAAAAACATGGATTGGTGGCGCGGGTACATGCCGAACAACTTTCCCATACGGGAGCGACGCGATTGGGAATTGAAATGAACGCGGCGAGTTGCGACCACTTGGAATATTTGCAGGCGGCGGACATCGGAGCGCTGGGAAAATCGCGAACCGTGGCGACGTTGTTGCCGGGATGCGATTTCCATTTGGGATTGGAAAGGTCTGCTCCCGCGCGGGAGTTGATTGATGCTGGGGCGATTGTGGCACTGGCTACCGATTTTAATCCGGGGACGAGTCCCACGCTGAACATGGCGATGATTTTGTCGTTGGCTTGTTCGCGATTGCGGATGACTCCTGCGGAAGCGATTGCGGCGGCGACGATCAATGCCGCGTATTCGTTGGGACGGGAGCGGAGGATCGGATCGATCGAGAATGGCAAGCAGGCGGATTTGGCAGTGTTCGAAGTGGCGGACTATCGGGAAATTCCCTACTATTTTGGAGTGAATACGTGTTGGATGACGATGAAGCGTGGGGAGATTGTTTGGTTGCGGGATTGAGTTACGAAATTAGAATACAGTCGACTTTAACGGAGAGAGCACAGAGGGCACAGAGCAGAGGCCAGAAAAGAGCCGGGTAATACAACGGCTACCACGAAGGCAATTCAACCATAATAGCTGGAACTCACGAGGTAGAGCGACGGGATATGAGACGACTGATTGAGTGTGTGCCGAATTTTAGTGAGGGGCGCGATAAGGCCAAGGTGGATGCGCTGATCCAGACGATGAGCGCGGTGCCCGGAGTGTGGGTGCTGGATCATGAGATGGATGCGGACCACAACCGGTGCGTGATTACGCTGGCTGGCGAACCGGATCCCGTGGCCGAGGCGGCGATTTTGGGTGCCGGCAAAGCTATGGAATTGATTGACATGAATGTTCACAAAGGAGCGCATCCGCGGGTCGGCGCGACCGACGTGGTGCCGTTCATTCCGGTGGAGGGCGTGACGTTGGATGATTGCGTGGCGCTGGCACGTAGGGTGGGTGAGGACATCTGGAAGCGGTACCGGATTCCGATCTTTTACTATGAAGCGGCGGCGACGCGGCCGGATCGCGTGAACCTGGAAAATGTGCGGCGCGGGCAGTTCGAAGGGATGAAGGAAGAGCTGAAGAAAAATCACGAGCGGCAGCCGGATGTGGGCGAACCGAAGATGCATCCTACCGCGGGCGTGACGGTGGTGGGTGCGCGGAAATTTCTGGTGGCGTACAACGTGAATTTGAACACATCCGATATCAGCGTGGCGAACAAGATTGCGAAGGCCATCCGATTTTCGAGCGGCGGGCTGCGCTATGTGAAATCGATGGGCGTGGAATTGAAGGCGCGGAACCTGGCGCAGGTGTCGATTAACTTGACGGACTACGAGCAGACGCCGATGCACCGCGTGTATGAAATGGTGAAGCGGGAGGCGGAGCGCTACGGGGCGGTGCCAGTAGGCAGCGAAATTGTCGGGCTGGTGCCGAAGAAAGCGATCGAGATGGCGGCAGATTATTTTCTGCAATTGGAAAACTTTTCTCCATCGCAGGTTTTTGAGAATAAGTTGGCGGCGGCGCTCTCTGGCGTATCGTTAATAGAAAAGAAGGATGGGCAGCTGGCGGCTTTGGCGAGGCCATTTGTGGACGCGGTAGCGGAACCGACGGCTACACCGGGAGGCGGAAGCGTTGCGGCATTTGCGGCAGCGCTGGCGGCGGCGCTGGGGCAGATGGTGGCTGGGCTTTCGCGCAAGAAAAAATCGCAGGCTCTGCACATAGACAAACTTTCGGAGCATCTTGAGGCACTGCGGAAGGAAGCGGATGCGCTGACAGAAGCGATCGATCAGGACGCGGCGTCATACGACGCGGTGATTGGTGCATTCAAAATGTCGCAGTCTGATGCGGCGGAAATTGCTGAGCGGGAAGACGCGATCCAGCAATCAACCAAAGGCGCGGCGGAAGTGCCGATGAAAGTGGCCGAACGGGCTGTTGCACTCTGGGCACGTCTGGGACAACTGGAGGCTATCGCCGCGGCATCCATGAAGTCAGACTTACAGGTAGCGAGATTGATGGCGGAGGCGGGAGCGCGGGGAGCTATTGCCAACGTGGAAATCAATTTGAGCGGAATTAAGGATGAAAAGTACGTGACCGCGAAGCGACTGGCGGTCACGGCGGTGCGCGATAAGTTGAGTGTGACTGCGATCGCGTGACGAGGAGGCGCGCCGGCGCAGCGCGGAGAGATTCCTTTCGACAAGGTCGGAACCTTCCTCCGCTTCGCTCGGAATGACGGCTTGGCTTCTTGGCGATGCCCAAAGTTACGCCCGCCCGCAAAAAACGAATTTAGACAAAGATAGGAGCACGAAATGAGAACGATGACTTGGCGGCTGGCAAGCGGTTTGGCGATCGCTGCCACGCTGTGCGGTACGGCGCAGGTTTCGAGCGCACAAAGCCTCGGGGCGGATACGATAGCGCTGTTCCCTAAAAATGTTGGTGAGTTTGCGTATGCGAATCTGAAGCAGGCGCGCTCGCAGAAATGGTTTCCGCAATTGCAGGAGCAAATGCTGCCGGAGCGCTTCAGGCAATTCGAAAAGTTTCTGGCGTCGGCAGGAGTGGATCCGAATTCGCAGGTGGAAGAACTGGCGTGGGGACTGGTCGCGGAGGGCGTGACGGCAAAGACCGAGGGCACTGGCTCGACGGCGGTGCCGACGGGCGAAGAGGTCGTAGGAGTGGCGCTCGGAAGCTATAACCCGCAATCCACGGAAGCGTATTTCAAAGCGCAGAAGTTGCCGACATTCAAGTCGCACGGATTTACGATGTACGCCTTCGGCGGCGGAAGCGGCGCGAACGATCTGTTCTTTCTGTTTCTGGATTCGAACACCGCGGCGTTTGGGCATCGCAGCGAACTGGAAAAAATGCTGGAGGTGCGTTATGGCGGAGCGGAAGGTCTGCTGCGAAACGATAAAATGTATTCACTAATCAACGATGCGAACGGAACCGGCGTGGTGTGGGCGGTGTTAAATCCTGCGTATACGCGCCTGGCGATGCAGCAATTGGCGCCGCAGATTCAACAATTTCCTGAAGCTGCGAAGCTGGTAACGCGAATGCAGAATTTGATTGTTGGCATTCAAGCCAGCGGCGGAATCGACGGAAAGTTTCAGGCGATTTGCGGATCGGTGGATGATGCCAATACATTGGCGCAGCTGATGACGCTGGCATTTGCTTACCAGCAATATCAGGCCAAGCAGCAGAACCCGGATCTGGCGGATTTGCTGGGACACGCGCAGGTGAATCCTGCGGGCGACCGGGTGGTGCTGCGGCTGGCGTTGACGGACGATCAGATGACATCGTTAATCAGGAAGAATACGTTTGCGTTGAAGATGTAGTGCAGGCGGACGAAAAATATTTTGTGGAACGAAAGGCCGGCGGATCGCCGGCCTTTTTTATTTTGGTACGCCGCGCATGCTCGACAGCTTGGAGGTGCAAGTCCTCTTCACAACCTGATAGAGGTGAAGTGATAGCGAAGCGCAAGGGCGTCGCTGCGAGGCGGGGTCTGAAGGAAGCGTGGAGCAAAAACGCGAGCCAATGTACAAGAACCGAATCTGAGGCGTGAGTGTCGGGCGAGCGGGCCAATGATCGCGAAGCCCATATCTATCAAGGACGCAAAGCGTAAATTCGGTGGTTGTGCGTGGAAAGCAGTCGAGCTTATCGCGGGAGATCTGTTGCATGTCTCGGATTCGGGACTGAGCGTGGAGTAATTCACGCTGATCCTGCAGCAGAAGTCAGCAGCGGGCGTAGTACTCACGCGAGTGAGGAAGGCCCAAACAGTAAGAGTGAATAGTAGAACGTCGAACTCACGGGTGGCACTGCGCCAGCCAATCAGCTCCGGCTGAGCTTTACAGGTTCAGAAGACGGTGAAGCCGAAACGGAAACCTGCAGAGCGGCGAAGCCCTTGTGGCGGACGACGACTCGAACCTCCGGCCCGCAAGGGCTCAACTTGCTGAACCGCCGTATGCGGACCCGCCTGTACGGTGGTGTGGGAGGGGCCGAGCAGGTGACTGCTCCCCCTATCCCGATTGTGCCGAGCATGATCGACAGCTGGGAGGTGCAAGTCCTCTTCACAACCAGATGGAGGTGAAGTGATAGCGAAGCGCAAGGGCCGAGCCGCGAGGTGAGGTCTGAAAGAAGCGCGGAGCAAAGACGCGAGCCGATGAACAAGAACTGGATATGAGGCAAGCAGTGTTCGGGCGAGCTGGCAAATGGCAGCGAAGCCCACATCCATCAAGGGCACTGAATGTAGATCCAGCGGTTGCGCGTTGAAGGCGGTCGAGCTTACCTCGGGAGATCTGCCACCGGTCTCGAATTCGAGACTGAGGAGCGGGAGATCGTTTCTGATCCGGTGGCAGAAGTCAGCAGAGGGCGTAGTAGCTGCGCAAGCAGTGAAGGCCCGAACGGTCCCCGCAAGGGGATAAAGGGAGCGATGAGTACGCGGCGCGACTCAACAACCGACAAGCGGCAGAAAAGCCAGTACCGTCTGGTCTTTCCGGAGGAAAGTAGGGGTGCAGCCCCGATGGCCACCGAGGAAGGGACCGAATCGGAGTTGGCGAAGCGCAGAGCAGAAAGTCCGACTACCGAGCAGTGGATGGAAGAAGTCTGCGAGCGGGAAAACTGCAAGCAGGCGCTACGACGAGTGAAGGCCAACAAAGGCAGTCCAGGCATCGACGGGATGACCGTCGAGAAACTGTCTGGACACCTGAAAGAGCACTGGCCAGTCATCCGCGAACAACTCCTCAGCGGAGCCTACAGACCACAACCTGTGAAGAGGGTGGAAATCCCGAAGCCGGACGGTGGAGTGCGCAAATTGGGCATTCCGACGGTGCTGGATCGGTTCATCCAGCAAGCGGTGATGCAGGCGTTGCAGAGGAGCTGGGACGGAACGTTCTCTGAACACAGCTATGGGTTTCGACCCAGGCGATCGGCACATCAAGCGGTGGAGCAGGCGCAGCAGTATCAAGCTGAAGGCTACCGCTGGGTGGTGGATCTGGATCTCGAGAAATTTTTCGACCGGGTCAACCACGACCGATTGCTCGCGAAGATCGCCGAAAGGGTCAGCGATAAGCGGTTGCTGAAACTGATTCGTGCGTTCTTGCGAGCCGGAGTAATGGAGAACGGGCTGGTGAGTCCGGCTGAGGAAGGAACACCGCAAGGTGGTCCTCTCTCGCCCGTGCTATCGAACATCGTACTCAACGAACTGGATCAGGAGCTAGAGCGACGCGGACATCGGTTCACGAGATATGCGGATGATTGCAACATTTACGTCCGCAGTCGGCGAGCTGGTGAACGAGTGATGAGCAGCGTAACGAGACTCCTCACGACGAAGCTTAAGCTGCGAGTGAACAGGGAGAAGAGTGCTGTAGCTCGACCATGGGAACGGAAATTCCTGGGGTTCAGCTTCACGAATCACAAGCCACCGAAGAGGCGCTTAGCGCCGAAAGCGATGGCTCGGTTCAAGGAGCGAGTTCGGGAACTCACAAGCCGGACACGGGGCATAAGCCTCGTCCGAATGGTCCATGACTTAGCGGAGTATCTCCGCGGATGGATCGGTTACTTCGGACGATGCGAAACACCGGAAGTGCTCGCCAAGCTGGAGAAATGGCTCCGACATCGACTTCGGTCGATGGTGTGGAAACAGTGGAAGCGAGGCACCACAAGATATCGGGAGCTCCGCCAGCGCGGCATCGCTGCGCAGGACGCCGCGAAAACGGCGGGTAGCTCCGATGGACCGTGGCACCTTGCGAACACTCCAGCACTGAAAATCGCTCTGTCCAACGCTTACTTCGCCTCGCTCGGGCTTCCCGAGCTCACGGCTCATGGTTAGTTCAACCCGCCGAACCGCCGGATGCGGACCCGCATGTCCGGTCGTGTGGCAGGGGCGAGTGGGCGACCACTTCCCCTATGCCGATTGTTTAGTCATGACTAGGAAGGAAAGGGAGAAGACGCAAATTTCGCGATTAGCTGTGGGAGTTGACCGAACGGGTCAGGCGAATGGCAGCGCCGATATTCGGATCTACGATCACATCGACACGGTCTTCAAAGCGGCAGAACTCGATGATGTGGCTGGCTGTGGGTCGCGATTCGAACGCTTCCAGGCAGGCGCGGATGGTGGCTTGCTGAAATTCGCGGACGACATCTTCGGGCATCCCGGCAAATTCGGCCAGACAACGGACAGCGCCACCGGCGGCCGCGGCGAAGCGGGGGTCGGCATCGACATGCAGCTCGATGCGTTTCGGTTCAGTGGCCACGAGTGTCCGCGAGGGTGACGTCGCAAGCTTCACGGCAGTCCGGGCAGTAGTAAAGCCCATCCATGCAAAGGCGAACATTTTGCATGCTCTTGCAGATGGTGCAGTACTTGTCACAAGTGCATTGAAATTCGGGCTTATCGCACTGAACGCAGAGCACCGGGCCGGCGGGCATCGCAGCCTCCTAGACCAAACTTTACCTGAGCGTGTCGCTTTGCGGCAAGTTCAGCGGCGCGACGAATTTGCGGCGTGTTGCCGCCAGAGAACCGCATTGGAGAAGCACATCCCTGGCCGCTTTTGCACCGTTCTTTGACGGGTTTGGGAGCGCGTGCTAGTATCGCTTTTCTGCCCGGGAAAACGGAATGGAATCCGCTTCAACTCCAACTACAAATTCAGGCACGGCGGAGAACTCGTCAGCATCCCCGGTGACCGCGCTGCGCAAAACTCCGTTAAACGCACTGCATCGTAGGCTGGGCGCGCGGATGGTGAATTTTGGCGGCTGGGACATGCCGGTCGAGTATCCGGCGAACGGCGGCTTGATCGCGGAACATAAGGCAGTGCGCAACGGCGTCGGTGTATTCGACGTCAGCCACATGGGCGATATCCGGATTCGAACCGGCAAACAGCCGGGTGGCGCTTTGACGGCCGTGCAGCATCTGAGCATGAACGACGCAGCGAAGCTGGCGCTTGGGCAGGCGCAATATTCCGCCATGCTTTATCCGCAGGGCACGTTTGTAGACGATGTGATCGTGCACCGCATGGGCGAAGACGACTTTTTGTTCGTGATCAACGCCGGAACGCGCGAAAAAGATATTTCCTGGGTGCGGGAAAATACCAAGGACATGGATTGCGTAGTCGAAGACTACAGCGACGCCTACACGCAACTGGCGATACAGGGCCCGCAGGCCATCGAGGTCATGAAAAAGCTGACGGATGCGAATCTGGCCGGCATCAAGAATTATTGGTTCACACATGGAACCGTTTGCGGGCTGCCGTGCCGGTTGATTGCGCGGACAGGTTATACGGGCGAAGATGGATTTGAGATTTATGTCCCCGGCGACGTGGCGACGAGCGAAATGGTGTGGAACGCGGTAATGGAAGAGGGCAACGAGTTCGGCATTTTGCCGTGCGGGCTGGGCGCTCGAAACACTCTGCGCCTGGAAGCGAAAATGGCGCTGTACGGTCACGAGATCAGCGAAACGATCAATGTGTTGGAAGCGGGGCTTGAACGCTATTGCAAAATGGAGAAGCGAGACTTCATCGGGCGAACGGCTCTAGCGAAAGCTTCGGCGGCTCCGTTGAAGCGCGAACTGATTGGATTGCAAATGATGGATCGCGGGATCGCGCGGGACGGGTACAAGGTTTTTGACGCTGCCGGCGAAGAGGTCGGAGTGGTTACCAGCGGATCGCCTTCACCGACGCTGGGAGCGAATATCGCGCTGGCGTACGTTCCGCCGGCTCTGGCCGCGCTGGGGACGCCGCTCTTTGTGGAGGTGCGGACGCAGCGAGTGAAGGCCTTAGTTGTGCCAACACCGTTTTACAAACGTGTAAAAAAATCAGCGCCGCAAGCAACAACCGGTTCGAACTGACTTACCAATCTTCAGCGAGAGGTGGACAGATGGGATATCCGGCAAATTATCGCTACACGAAAGAACACGAATGGGTGAACGCCAAAGACGGCGTGGCCACCATGGGAATCACCGATTACGCACAAAGCGAACTGGGCGACGTGGTGTTCGTAGAGCTTCCCGAAGCGGGTAAAAAGGTTGAAACGGGAAAATCGTTTGGCACCGTGGAATCAGTAAAAGCGGTGAGCGAAATTTACGCTCCCGTTTCCGGCGAAGTGTTGGAAGCGAATCCTGCGCTGCATGATAAACCGGAAACGATCAATAGCGACCCGCACGGGGCGGCATGGATGGTGAAAATCAAGCTTTCGAATCCCTCGGAAGTGGAAAAATTGATGGATAGCGCGGCGTACGAAGCGTACATCGCGGCGAAAGGCAAGGAAGCCTCGGCCTGATGCGCTACCTCCCGAAGAGTCCCGCCGAGCGGCAGGAGATGCTGGCCGCGATTGGCGCAAAATCGATTGACGCACTGTTCGAAACGATTCCCGAAAAATACCGGCTGCGCGACGCGTTGAAATTGCCTGGTCCGTTGTCCGAGGCCGAGGTGATTGATTACTTTAAGCAACGCGCCGGAGAAAACTCTCTCGGTTACACGAGCTTTCTGGGCGCAGGCGTTTACCAGCATTTGCGGTCGGTGATTACGGATACAATTTTGCTGCGCGGCGAGTTTTTGACTTCCTACACGCCGTATCAGGCGGAAATTTCGCAGGGTACGCTGCAGGCAATTTTTGAGTTTCAAACGTTGATGTGTCAATTGACCGGCCAGGAAGTGGCGAACGCTTCTATGTATGACGGCTCGACGGCGACGACGGAAGCGGTGTTGATGGCGGAGCGGTTGACGAGCCGCGGCCGGGTGCTGGTGGCGCGGTCGGTGCATCCGGAGTATCGCGAAGTGCTACGAACATACGCAAAGAATTCCGGGCTGCATGTGGAAGAGATTGGCTACACGAAGAACGGAACGGTGGATGTTGCCAGTATCAAAAACGCTTTGAAAGACGATGTGGCGGCGGTGGTGGTGCAATCGCCCAACTTTTTTGGCGTGTTGGAGACGCTGCCTGGGATTGCGGACGCAGCGCACGGGGTTGGCGCGTTGCTGGTGGTGGCGATTGCAGAGGGCGTTTCATTGGGCGCGGTGAAACCGCCCGCGGAAGCAGACATCGTGGCGATGGAAGCGCAGAGTTTTGGATTGCCGCCGAGTTATGGCGGGCCGTTCGCCGGAGTGATCGCTTCGCGCGATAAATTTGTTCGGCAGATGCCGGGACGGCTTGCCGGGGAAACTACAGATACGGACGGCAAGCGCGGATTTGTGCTGACCCTGGCTACGCGCGAACAACACATCCGACGCGAAAAGGCGACTTCGAATATTTGCACCAATCAGGCCCTGTGCGCTCTGGCGGCGACGGTGCATCTGACGCTGCTGGGCAAAGAAGGCTTGCGCGAGATGGCCGAGCAGAATGTGGCCAAGGCGCAATTCGCACTGAGTGAACTGGAGAAGATTCCTGGCGTGAAGCGGGCGTTCGATGGGCCATTCTTCAACGAGTTCACGCTGGAGTTTCCGCGATCGGTGCGCATGATCGACGGCGAATTGCTGAAGGAAAAAATCGCTGGGCCGCTCGCGTTGGGGACGGCGTATCCGGAGCTAACCAAGCACGGACTGGTGTGCGTGACGGAGACCACTCCTCGCGCGGAGATTGAGCGGTTTGCCGCGGCGGTGAAGAACATTCTGTCGAAGCCGCTGTAAATGTGCCGGGCGAGCGGCGTGAAATTGGAAATGGATTTGTGGAGAAGATGAACGACAAAATCAAAAAAGCGACGCGGCATACCAATCAAAACGAAGGGTTGATCTTCGAGAAGTCGTCGCCGGGAAAGCGGGCGTTCGAATTGCCGCCGCTCGACGTGCCGAAAGTGGACCTTGCAAAAACGCTCGGTGCGCAGCACCGTCGCGATGGCGTGGAAGGATTTCCCGAAGTCAGCGAAATCGAAGTGGTCCGGCACTTCACGCGGCTCTCGACATGGAATTTCGCGATCGATCTCGGCATGTATCCGCTGGGCTCCTGCACCATGAAGTACAACCCACGCGTAAACGAATTTGTGGCGCGCCTGGACGGAATTGCGACCGAGCATCCTTACCAATCACAGGAACTTTCCCAAGGCTGCCTGAAGATTCTGCAATTACTGGAAAAGTGTTTGCTGGAAATTACCGGCATGGACGCGATTACGTTGCAACCGGCTGCGGGCGCGCAAGGCGAATTGACGGGATTACTGTTGATTCGTGCCTATCTTGAAAAACAGGGTAACGCCCGCAAAAAAGTCTTGATTCCGGATTCGGCGCACGGAACGAATCCCGCGACCGCGGTGATTGCCGGCTATGAAGTGCAAAACATCAAGTCCGAATCGCACGGGCAGATTGACGTGGACAAGCTGCGCGATCTGGTAACGGAAGATGTTGCGGCGTTGATGATTACCAACCCTTCCACGCTGGGAATTTTCGAAGAACGCATCCCGGAAATCGCTGAAATTCTGCACGCCAAGGGCGCGCTGCTGTACATGGACGGCGCGAACATGAACGCACTGGCTGGTGTGATGCGGCCCGGTGATACGGGAGTGGACGTAATGCACCTGAATTTGCACAAGACTTTTAGTACGCCGCATGGTGGCGGCGGACCGGGCGCGGGCCCGGTGGCAATGAAGAAAATTCTCGAGCCGTTCCGTCCGGTGCCGATCCTGGTGGAACGCCAGGGCGGAATGCTGGCGTTGGAACAAGTGCGGCCGAATTCCATCGGAAAAGTTCGCGCCTTCGGCGGAAACTTCGGCGTGCTGGTGCGGGCGCTGGCATACATTCTGGCGTACGGGCCGGGCGTGCGGCAGGCAACGGAAGACGCTGTGCTGAACGCGAATTACATTCGCAAAAATCTCGAAGGCGTCTACGATTTGCCCTATTCCCTGCCCTCGATGCACGAAGTGGTGTTCAGCGACGCGAAGCAAAAACGCAACGGCGTGACCACCATGGATATCGCCAAGCGGCTGATTGACTATGGATTCCATCCATACACTACGGCCTTTCCGCTGATCGTGCCCGGTGCGCTGATGATTGAGCCTACTGAATCGGAATCAAAAGAAGAATGCGACTTGTTTATTGACGCGATGAAAGGCATCGCTGAAGAAGCTGCAAGTACGCCGGAATTAGTGAAGACCGCGCCGCACACGACGCGCGTGAAACGGCTGGATGAAGTCGGCGCGGCGCGCAAGCCGGTGCTGCGCTGGAAGCCAGCTTCGCACCGCAAGGCCGCCGACTAAGTACGACTTGTGCGGTCGGCATTTCTAACCCGACACACTCAACAGAGGAAACGCAAGCCGCGTTAAATGCGCTTGCTATCATCAAAGCAGTTCCCCGTCGGTAGGATCTGACAGCCGATGTCATCCACAGTTGATGCATGGTTACCAAAGTCCGTAATTCTCCTGAGAAATTACGATCGACATAAATTCGTCTCTGACTTGGCAGCAGGTGTAACCGTCGGCCTGGTGGCGCTGCCGCTGGCCATGGCGTTTGCAATTTCGTCGGGCGTGTCCCCTCAGGCAGGGTTGTACTGCGCAATCGTTACGGGATTTGTGATCTCTGCGTTCGGCGGATCAAAAACGCAAATCGGCGGGCCGACTGGCGCGTTCGTGGTGGTGGTCGCGGGAATTATCACCAAGCACGGTCTCGATGGACTATTTCTTTGCACGATGATGGCTGGAGTGTTGCTCGTTCTGCTGGGCGTCACAGGAATGGGCGGCGCGGTGAAATATTTTCCACGGCCGGTGATTGTCGGCTTCACCAACGGAATCGCCATCCTGATCGCCAGTACGCAAATAAAAGACTTCTTCGGTTTGCGGCTGGATCAAGTGCCTGGCGATTTTTTTCACCGGATGAAAGCACTTGCCGGGGCTTTTGGAACTCTGAATTGGGAAGCTACGCTCCTGGCATTGATTTCGCTGGCGGTGATGATCGTTTGCCAGAAATGCGCAAGGCGCGTGCCTGGAGCGATTTTAGTTTGCTTCGGAGCGACGGCGGCGGTCGCACTGATTCACTTAGCAGTGGAAACGATCGGAACGAGATTCGGCGGAATCCCCAAAGGGCTGCCGCATTTTGCGATACCGCAATTCAGCTACGACACCGCGCGGCAACTACTTTCGCCTGCGCTGACGGTGGCCATGCTCGGCGCGATTGAATCGCTGATGTCTGCCGTGGTCTCGGACAAAATGAGTCACGACAAGCACAATCCCAATGTCGAGCTGATCGCGCAGGGCTTTGCAAACATTCTTTCACCGCTGGTTGGCGGACTGCCAGCCACCGGGGCAATCGCACGCACCGCGACCAACGTGCGCGCCGGCGCGAAGACTCCTGTAGCGGGAATGATCCACGCGCTAACGCTGCTGGCGATTATTTTATTTGCGGCGCCTCTCGTGAAAAACGTGCCGTTGGCCGCCCTGGCTGCCATTTTGCTGATGGTCGCCTACAACATGGGCGACTGGGAAGAAATTCCCGAAATCCTGAAGCTTTCCGCGGCGGACATTGCGATCTGGCTGGTTACTCTGACTCTAACTGTGGTGACTGACCTGACGTTTGCCGTAGAGTTCGGAATGATTCTCGCAGCGCTGACCTTTATTCGAAAGGTCTCGCGCACCACCACGGTGACCCGAGTGACACGCGATTACGTCGCAGACAGCAGAGTGCATGTTTTGCAAGGTAAAGATATTCCGGACTACGCCGTAGTATACCGAGTACACGGGCCGTTTTTGTTTGGCGCAACGGATAAGTTCGCGGACATTCTGGAAGAGCTCGATGCCTTGCCGCCAATCGTAATTCTGCGTTTGCGAAACATGACGGCGATTGACGCTACCGGCCTCGGCGCGATTCGTGAACTGGCCGACCGCGTGCATGCGTCGGGCCGGCAGTTGTTATTGTGCGGTGCGCGCGAGCAGCCCGCTCAATTGATGAAGCAAGCCGAATTCGAACGGCACGTGGGTGCGGAGAATATTTGCCCAAGTATTACCGACGCGATTGCGCGCGCGGCAGAGCTTCACCGCCCTCAACCTGACTCCGTGACGATTCTGGCGAACTGAACTCTAACCGCAGCCACGATCCTGGCGGGCCGAGCCACACGGTCGCCGCCGGTAGTTTCTTTTACAGACTCATGGTACCGACAAGCCAATATTTTTACACGCATTCACCAGCCTGCAATCGTCCTTTGTCCGGCTCGTAACAATCGCCACCTACCGTAGAACGGCGTGTTGGAACTCATCTGAGTCACGAACTAATAAAAGGAGAATGTCCTTGAGGAAAAGCATTGCTGCAATTTTGCTGAGCTTTGTTCTGCTTGGCGGAACGACTCCGGCGCGGGCTGGTGATGATGAAGTGAAGGGCCGTAAGACCAAGCATGTTTTGTTGATCAGTATCGATGGCATGCATGCGGTTGACTACGAAAATTGCCTGGCATCGCAGACTTGTCCACATCTTGCCGCTCTCGGCAAGACCGGAGTGCACTACACACGCACCACCACATCCAGACCGTCCGATTCCTTTCCCGGCCTGATGTCAATCGTGAGCGGCGGAAGCCCGCGAACTGTAGGCGCGTTCTACGACGTGGCTTATGATCGCGTTCTCGCACCACCAAAGGTTGCTACCGGCAATGGCCTGCCAGGTGGAACCTGCACTGTGAACCAAATTAACGGAACGCAGACCGAATATGAGGAAGGCAACGAATTCGACCAATCGAAGCTCAATGGCGGGTTTGCCGGATACTCTACGATTGACGGCGGCGTCAAATCAATCAATCCCGACCGACTGATACGCGATCCCTTCAGCAACTGCGCACCTGTCTACTCCTGGAACTTCGTTCGCACCAACACAATTTTTGGTGTGATCCACGCCGCGGGCGGCTACACAGCCTGGTCCGACAAGCATGCTGGTTACGCCTCAGTTTCCGGCCCTACCGGCACCGATCAACCCAGCAACGTGGATGATTACTATTCACCTGAAGTCAACTCACTTCAGATTGTGCTGCCCGGACTCAAGACTGCAGGCCTTACCCCTCAAGCCAGTTTTGACTGCGGTACGCTTGTTCCCAATGGCGATGATTGGACCACCGATTTCGATGCCATCAAATGCAATGACCAACTGAAGGTCAACGCCGTGCTCAACCAGATCCACGGCAGGACTCACCTCGGCGCGAGCAAGGCTCCCGTCCCCGTAATCTTCGGCATGAACTTCCAGGCGGTCAGCGTTGGCCAGAAGCTGATTGAACCCAAATCCGCCACGCGCACCGATCAAGACTCTGGCGGCTACGAGGATGCCGCGGGCACTCCCCGGCCCAAAATGCTGGCCGAAATTCAGTTCGTGGATGCGGCCATCGGACAGATGGTCAACGCGCTCAAACAGGAAGGCCTTCTGGATTCCACCACGATCATCGTCACTGCAAAACACGGTCAGTCGCCGATCGACCCGAACCGCTTCTTTCCCATCCCGGGCAATTCCGGCAACAACGGCACGCCGCCGTCTGGGATCATTGGATCTTTTCTTCCGGCAGTCTACAGCGACCCGAATAACGGCCTGGGACTTGCCGAGGACGACATCTCCCAGATCTGGCTCGCGGATTCCAGCCGCACCGCAGACGCAGTAGCGGCTCTCGAAAATGCCGCGACAGCGATCGGACTTGGCCAGATTTACTACGGCGCCTCCAACAACGCGATCTTTAATTCGCCAGGCGTGCCGAATAACCCCGGCCCGTGTTGCAAGCTCCGCGAAGGCGGCGACCCGCGTACACCCGACATCGTGGTGATTCCAAACGTCGGCGTGGTTTATACCGGAAATCTAAAGAAGCAATCCGAACATGGCGGCTACGCATGGGATGATACGAACGTGATGCTGCTGGTCTCGAACCCGCACATCCGCGCCAAGACCATCCATAGCTTCGTCGAGACGACTCAGGTGGCCCCAACCATCCTGCAGCTCCTGGGACATGATCCCCAAAGCCTCGATGCTGTGAGGACAGAAGGCACCCCGGTGCTGCCGTTCGTCTTCTCGGATAGCGACAAGGACGATAAGGACTAGTTCGAACTGATTTGAACGAGTCGTGAAGAAAGGGCGGCTGTCGAGGCCGCCCTTTTTCATTTCCTGTACGGTGATATTCGCAAAAAAAAGGCCCGAGCGGTTGGCCGCCCGGGCCGCGTCAGGGGTGGTTCGGGGAAACTTTATCGCGCCATGCGCGGTGCCGGTTCCGGTGCTCCGCCGGTGGCAGGCGTTTCGACAGTCTTGCCGCTCTTCGCTTGCGAAGCCCGCAGCAAAGTCACCGGCTCCTGCCGCCGCACGGGCATAGTCAAGTTTTCGCCCTCGCGCGTGAACGTCAGGCAGGATTCTTTTTTGTTAAAGTCGATGCAAATTAAATCGCCGATATGCACCTGTTCGGTGGCCAGCAGATTCGCTAGCGGATACACAATGTTACGTTCGATGGCCCGCTTCAGATGACGTGCGCCGTAGCGCTGGTCTGTCCCTTCCGTCAGCAGAAATTCCCGCGCCGCGCTGGTCACGCGAAACAGGAACTGCCCGCGTGCCGTTTCCAGCACCCGCTGCTGCACCTGACCCAATTCGATTTCCAGCACTTCTTCCAACTGGTTTCTCTGCAAGGGATGGAACACAACCACTTTGTCCAACCGGTTCATGAACTCCGGTGAAAACTTCCGGCGCGCTGCTTCGATCGCTGTCCGTTCCACCTTTTCGTCCAAACCGGCGATTGGCTTGTCTTTCGGCTGGATGAAGCCCATCCCGCCTTCCATCAACTCGGTAATCTCTCCTCCACCCAGGTTCGACGTCATGAAAATCACGGTCTGTGACAAATCCACGCGACGGTTGTCGCCCAGTGTCAACGTCGCTTTATCTAACATCCCCAGCAGTAATTGCCACAGCGCATCAGAAGCCTTCTCAATTTCGTCAAACAGCAAAAAGCTCAGCTTCAGCTTGTCGGTGTGGTTCGCAGACAGCGCTTCCTGCGTGATCAGTGGATGCGTCTCGCGATGCCCCAAATAGCCTGGGGGCGAACCAATTAGTTTCGCAATCTCGTGCGAGTGCTGAAACTCCGCGCAATCCACCTTAATGACTGCTCTGGGGTCGCCAAACAAAATTTCAGCAGCGGCTTCCACAATGCGCGTCTTACCGGAACCGGTTGGACCCAAGAACAACAAATTGCCCACCGGCCGGCCGGGCGAGTTCAATCCGGCGCAGAACACCTGA
The DNA here is from genome assembly GCA_963732135.1 of uncultured Acidobacteriota bacterium. Classification (GTDB taxonomy): domain Bacteria; phylum Acidobacteriota; class Terriglobia; order Acidiferrales; family UBA7541; genus Acidiferrum. The sequence continues at coordinate 1,254,630 of CAVSYC010000001.1, read as the reverse complement.
TACAAATCCACCAGTGCCTGCATACCCTCTTCCTGGCCGACGATCTTCGATCGCAGGGAGCCTTCAAAATCGCGCGAATCGTTGCTGCGGATGCTGGGATTGAGTTGCTGGCGAACTGCTGGTCTCATAGGACACGTCCCTTGGCTGGCCGTGCTCCGCAAGTGGCACGGCGTCTCACGAAAAATGGTGCAAGCTCGATATTGCAGGAGTGAGACCACTTTCGACGCTGCAGGCACGGCGAAAGAAGCCACGCCATCTCAACAAGATACAGAATTCCAATTTGTGGAAGCTGTCTCACGGCGTGAGACTGTGTTTCATCCAGACGCAAAGTGAGAGGGGTGAAACAGATTGTGGCAGCCTCCAAACGACAAAAAAGGGGAGCGACCTTGAAGGCCACGCCAAGAATCCGGCAAGTGAAATCGCTATTTGAACTACGAGCGGTCTCGGTCGGGCTTTTTCCGCCCCTGCGGAGCCGCCGCCGGTGATGCCGCCGGAAGCGATGTCTGAGGCGAAGCTGAACCTGCTGCTGTGGCTTCGGCTGGAGCTTCCAAAGCTTTGCCATCGCGTGCTTCGGCCATCGCGGCCGCTCGACTGGCCATCGGCGAAGGCGTTTCAATCAGCGCTCCCTCGCTCTCCCGCACAAACGAGAGCGCCTTAGCCTCGCCGTCCCAATCAATCCGGACTAAATCGCCGACGTGAACCTGTTCTGTAGCCAGCAGATTCGCTAGCGGATACACAATGTTACGTTCGATGGCCCGCTTCAGATGACGTGCGCCGTAGCGCTGGTCTGTCCCTTCCGTCAGCAGAAATTCCCGCGCCGCGCTGGTCACGCGAAACAGGAACTGCCCGCGTGCCGTTTCCAGCACCCGCTGCTGCACCTGACCCAATTCGATTTCCAGCACTTCTTCCAACTGGTTTCTCTGCAAGGGATGGAACACAACCACTTTGTCCAACCGGTTCATGAACTCCGGTGAAAACTTCCGGCGCGCTGCTTCGATCGCTGTCCGTTCCACCTTTTCGTCCAAACCGGCGATTGGCTTGTCTTTCGGCTGGATGAAGCCCATCCCGCCTTCCATCAACTCGGTAATCTCTCCTCCACCCAGGTTCGACGTCATGAAAATCACGGTCTGTGACAAATCCACGCGACGGTTGTCGCCCAGTGTCAACGTCGCTTTATCTAACATCCCCAGCAGTAATTGCCACAGCGCATCAGAAGCCTTCTCAATTTCGTCAAACAGCAAAAAGCTCAGCTTCAGCTTGTCGGTGTGGTTCGCAGACAGCGCTTCCTGCGTGATCAGTGGATGCGTCTCGCGATGCCCCAAATAGCCTGGGGGCGAACCAATCAGCTTCGCAATCTCGTGCGAGTGCTGAAACTCCGCGCAATCCACCTTGATAATCGCGCGCGGATCGCCAAACAATATTTCGGCAGCGGCTTCCACGATGCGCGTCTTACCGGAACCGGTTGGGCCCAGGAACAAGAGATTGCCCACAGGCCGTCCCGGCGAGTTCAATCCCGCACAGAACACTTGATACAAATCCACCAGTGCCTGCACACCCTCTTCCTGGCCGACGATCTTCGAACCGAGTGACGTCTTGAACTCCAACGTGTCGGTACTACGTTTTTCGGGGTCGAGCGGAAGAATTTCGTGGTTCATGACCGCCTCCTAGCGTCGCGCTGCTGCAGCGGCGACACTGCTCCCAAAACGCCCGCTTCCAGGACCGAATTGTTCCAATTTGACCTGGATTGTGGCCTGCAACAGCCGCAACTGTACGAGCAGCTCTTTCGCCACTGCGGGTGAATCGGAAATTTGGAGAGCCGGCGGAAACAGGTCCGCCAGGTCGAGGTGTAACGCTCTCAAGGTTGAGATGAGTTTCTGCACTTGCGGTGAGTCCGGGTCGGCCAGATTGATCCGTTGATTCAGTTGATCGCGAAGCGCGCGCCAGTTCAGATCGACGAAAGGATGCTTTTTCGAGACTTCGCGGACAATGGTATCAGTGATTTTTGCGCGCTCGCCGAGACGTGCGAGGTGGAGTTGCTTCACTTTTCCGCCGCGGCGCACGTTGTGCACCAGATAAAACGAATTTCCCTTGCGACGAACAAAAGCCATAACTTCACCCTCAAATCCCGCACTTTCCGGCGTAGTGTATTTGCTTTCCACTACGCTCGTCAATGGTTAGATGCTCGCTTTCCTTAAAAAGTGTCCCGAAAGAGTTACTTTGCAACTTACCGTTTTTTCACTGAAGTCTCTCATCACTTTTTTTGTTCCGTTTCATTGATTTCTCGTATGCGTATATTTCTTTCCGGTACCGTGAGTTTTTTGCCGTCCGCATCTTTCAACTTTCTCTCCACATTAGATTCAACCCGGCTGGAAGAATTTCGATTCTTGTTTGCTTGTCCCCGCCTCGTTATATTTTTTGTGCGGCGTTTGTATATTAGATGTCACGTAAAGCGCAACGTCATCTTTCGTGATGGCGCGTGGCGCATGGCGGCTTCGTGCAAAAAGGATGCGCAAGGAGGTGATGCAACGATGTCCTGGACTCCGGTGTACGCCTTCGTGAAGCGAATTCCTCGCGGACGGGTTATTACCTATGGGGGAATTGCAAAAGCTCTTCGCCTTCGCGGAGGAGCACGCAGCGCCGGTCGCGCCATGTCCGCAAGTCCCTCTGGCAAAGGCGTTCCTTGGCATCGCGTGGTCGGCTACGGCGGAAAATTGCTGATCCGCGAACCCTACGCCAGCCTGCAGCGCAAACTGCTTGAATCCGAAGGTGTTACCCTCCGTGAATCCCGCGTGGACATGAAAAAGCACGCATGGACGCCGGCCAAATGGGCCGGAAACAAGAGAAGAAGTCCGAAACCCAAGTCAAAGAAATAGACCTCCGTACTCACACGTATTCAAACAAGACATCAGCGCGTCGTTTCGGCTCACGAAACCGTCATTTCGAGCGAAGCGACCGAAGGTTCCGACCTTGTCGCAAGGAATCTCTGTGCGTCTTGATGTCAGCGTAGGCGCGGCATTCCTCATGAGGCACTAGTGAGCGATCCTCGGCGCGGTTAACGGTCATTTTCGGCATGTGAAACATTTGCGGTATGCTGTCTGTTCACAACTTATGACCAATCCAGTTCTGCGCGTAGAAAATCTCACCAAGCGTTACGGCGATGTCGAAGCCGTGCGCGGCATCAGCTTTGAAGTTGCCGAAGGCGAAGTTTTCGGCCTGCTCGGCCCAAACGGCGCCGGCAAAACCAGCACGGTCGAGATTCTGGAAGGTCTGCGCAACGCCGACGGTGGCACGGTTTCCGTGTGCGGTTACGATCCGCAGGTCAATCCTGATGAACTCAAACGTGAAATTGGCGCCGCGCTGCAATCTACCGCCCTGCCGGACAAATTGCGTGTTATGGAGGCGCTTCAGCTTTTTGCCAGCTTTTATAAACGCCGACGCAGCCTCGAAGATTTGCTGAAGCGCTTCGGACTCGAAGAGAAACGCAACGCATTTTACAGCCAACTTTCCGGCGGACAGAAGCAACGGCTCGCGCTGGCCATCGCCCTGGTAAATGATCCCAAAGTAGTCTTCCTGGACGAACCCACCGCCGGGCTCGACCCGCAAGTACGCCGAGAAATTTACGACGTCATTGAAGAACTCCGCCGCGACAAAAAGACCATCTTGCTTACTACACACTATATTGAAGAAGCCGAACGCCTTTGCGACCGCGTGGCCATCGTGGATCACGGGAAAGTGATCGTGCAGGGCACGCCGCGCGAATTGAAACAGACTTCGGCTGATAAAACGCGCATCGAAGTCCGTTTGGCCCGCGAGGAATCCCAGGAAAAACTTGGCTCGCTCGAAGGCGTTTCCGATTGCCGTGCGCTGAACGGCTTGTACGTCCTGCACTGCCAGCGCCCGCCGCAAGCCATCGTTTCGCTGGTCAAATATTTGGAATCGCAGAACAACGAATTGGTGGGCCTGGAAATCGCCACGCCCTCCCTGGAGGATGTGTTTATCGAACTTACCGGAAGGAGGCTGCGGGATTGACCAACCTGGTTACGTTAACGCGCATGCGAGTTCAACTCGCGCTGCGCAACAAAATGTTTTTCTTTTTCAGCATCATCATGCCGATGGGATTTTTCTTCCTCTATGCGGGCGTGTTTGCCAAAGGCATACCGCAGGTCGTGGCGTATCTGCTCGGTCCAGTTCTTGGCCTGAATGTGATGGGCAGTTTCTGGGGCCTGAGCGCCACGCTGGTAACCTACCGCGAACAGGGCATTTTGCGCCGCTTTCACGTCACGCCCGCTACTGCCACGGACATGCTCATTTCCAGCATTCTGGCCAATTACGCGCTCACCCTCCCCACGATAATAGTGGAACTAACTTTGGCCCGTTTCCTCTTTCACGTTCCGAGTCTCGGCGATCTCCTCTCAGTTTTCCTGCTGGTTTCGATCGGCACAGTTTCTTTCGGATCGCTTGGATTGGTCATCGCTAGCGTCACCAACACCATGCAAGAAACTCAGGTCCTCAACCAGTTGCTATGGCTCCCGCTGATTTTTCTCTCGGGCGCCACTATTCCATTTACTTCCCTGTCGAAGACGGTGCAGCACATCGCTCTGTTTCTTCCTGCCACTTATTTGGTGCACGGATTGAAAAACGCCATCGTCAATAGTTTTGGCCCGGAGAAAATCCTGCTTTCGCTCGGCTCTCTCGCAATTTGGTTTGTTCTTACGCTCTTCCTTTCCTCACAGCTGTTTCGTTGGGAGCCCGAAGCGAAAATCGGCCGTCGCGCGAAGCTATACGTCGCTGCCACCGCGATCCCTTTCATTCTTCTCGGCGTGTGGGAGGCGCGCTACGGACGAGTGATCGCCGAAGAAAAAATGACCATGCAGCGCGTGGACGATTCCGAAAAATCGGACGAGCACGAAAAGCCGAAGGAGAGGCAGCAAAGCACCGACCCATCAAAATTGGACGACTCCAAACCGCGCGAGTAGCCATTCGGATTTTTCTACGCTGCTATGCGCCAATTTGGTTCTGTCCCCGCGAAATTTTCACAGAACACTCAGTTGACCGCTGCGGGCGCGCATACGAAAATTGATTCTGTGGATGACGTACCGTATTCTGCAAATTGAGTGGCTGCACCGCACAAGGGAGCTTTTATGCCGGTTCAGAAGACCGAAAAAATTTGGCACAACGGAAAATGGATCAACTGGGACGACGCGCAGCTACACGTCTTGTCCCACGTCGTAAGCTACGGCTCCGCGGTTTTCGAAGGTATTCGCTGCTACGACACCAAGCAGGGCCCGGCAATTTTCCGTTTGCGCGAACACATGCAGCGGCTCATCAACTCCGCGAAAATTTATCGCATGGAGCTTCCCTTTTCCCTCGATGATTTCAGCAACGTGGCCTGCGAACTGGTGCGCCACAATAAATTGAACGCATGCTATGTGAAACCGATCGTGCTGCGCGGCTACGGTGAAGTCGGCGTCAACCCGCTCAACTCGCCGATCGAATGTTACATGGCTTGCTGGACTTGGGGCGCGTATCTTGGCGCTGACGCTCTCACCAAGGGCGTGGATATTGGCGTCAGTTCGTGGTCGCGCATGGCCCCGAACACGCTGCCAGCCATGTCCAAAGCCGCCGCGAATTACATGAACTCGCAACTAATTCGCATGGAAGCCACCTTTAACGGCTACGCGGAAGGCATCGCGCTCGATAAAGAGGGTCACCTCAGCGAAGGTTCCGGCATGAACGTGTTTCTCGTGCATGATAATGTTCTGTACACGCCCCCACTCTCCACCAGCATTCTTCCCGGCATCACCCGCGACTCCGTAGTAAAAATGGCGCAGGATATGGGCATCACCGTAAAAGAAAGCGTCATTCCGCGCGAAATGCTGTACATCGCGGATGAAGTTTTCTTCGTAGGCACAGCCGTGGAAATCACGCCCATCCGCTCGGTCGATCACATTCAAGTCGGCAAAGGCGCAGCCGGCCCAATCACGCGCAAACTCCAGGAAGAATTCTTCGCCATCACGAGCGGAACCAAACCCGACAAGCACAATTGGCTAACGCCAGTGAACGCCCCTGTCGCCGCCGCCCGCTAACTTTGGAGTGCGGGAGCTCAGCTCCCACTTTTACAGCGTCAGACATGCCGAGGCAGCAATAGGCTGGCGCACTTCAAACCCTGCGCTCTCGGCGCTGCTGTCCTGTTCCATTTTCTATTCTCCTTTCTCTGTGACTCTGTGGCAATCCTGTTGTTTCTTTCTTTTCCTTCCCGACTAAACAGGTAGCATCATTGCTGCGCGCCAGCTAAAATCCAATCGTTCGCTCTTCCCTCTTAACCTTGGAGATGCCGGTGTACACCACCTCGCAGAAACTTGTCGCTGAATTTTTAGGCACCTTCGCGCTGGTTTTTTTCGCAGCCGGAGCTATCTGCACCGAGCGATTCCTGCAAGGGGCCGGCAGCGGATTACTAGCGACCGCGTTGGCCTCAGGACTCGCAATTGCCATCATGTCAGTAGCGTTCAGCCACATTTCCGGCGCGCATTTCAATCCCGCGGTGACCATCGGCTTCTGGATCACCAAGCGCATGAGCACGATGGAAGTCCTCGGCTATTGGGTCGCACAAATGCTCGGAGGCATCGTCGCGGCATTCGGCCTGAAAGCGATTCTTCCGCGCGAAGAAGCGTGGCTGCCCGCAATCGGCGGCACACCCGACCTCGTACGCGATTTCACGCGACTGCCGGCCATGGGCCTGGAAGCCCTGATCACTTTTTTTCTGGTGCTGACTTATTTCGCTACCACGTCCGAAGACAACATCGATTCGCGCTCGCTTTCCGGTTTCGCTGTCGGCCTCGTCTACACCATCGGCATTCTGGTCGCCGCTCCGTTCACCGGAGCCGCGCTGAATCCCGCGCGCGCGTTTGGCCCCGCGCTAGCAGCAGCTCACTGGTCAAACCAAGGCGTGTATTGGGTCGGCCCTCTCGCTGGCGGCTTCCTGGCCGGGCTGGTTTATGACGTCCTCTACGCCAGAAAAGCCTCCTAGCAATTCGTCCCTTGCCTCCGCACTCGACCGTAATTCCGAGCGAAGCGAGGAATCTCTCTTCGATGTAGACCCACGCACACGCACTGATCGAAGAAAGATTCTTGACTCCGCTGCGCTCCGTTCGCAATGACAGCCCCACAGAACATCAGAAAAGAGATAGACTGCTGGCACTCTCAGGAGGAATTCCAATGCGCATATCTCCCCGGCTCAGTGTGTGCTGTATTTTGTTGGCGCTGACTCTCGGCGCCGCGGCTCTGCCCATCGCGGCGCAAATCAACCCTTATAAGGACGGCACGCCCGGCGTCACAGGTTATCGCTCCGAAGTGCTCGCTGAAGTCATCGTGCAGGAAGATAAGTTCACGCGGCTGGCCGAAGCGATCCCCGCGGAGAAATATACCTGGCGCCCCGCGCCAGATGTTCGCTCCTTCGCCGAAGTCTTCATGCACGTCAGCGCCGCCAACTTCAATCTCTACAAACTAGTCGGAACGCCGCCACCAGCGGGATTCGATGTGAAGGGTTTCGAGAAATCGGCCACCGATAAGGCCAAAGTCGTCGCAACCTTGAAAGAATCTTTCGCGCACGCCAAGAAAGCGATCGCTGCCATGCCCGACTCCAATCTGGAAAAGAGCCTGGACTGGTTTGGCGGGAAAAACACGCAACGCGGAATTCTACTGTTCGTCGTTCGCCACGGTGCCGAGCACCTTGGACAATCCATCGCCTACGCGCGCTTTGTAGGCATCACTCCACCCTGGACCGAAGACGCGCAAAAGAAGCAGTCAGAGAAGAAGTAGAAGACAAACGGCCGTCACTCCGAGCATAGCGAGGGAAATCTCTTCGAATGCCGACGCCGCCCAGGCGCAGTGATCGAAGAGAGATTCCTCGCTCCGATACGCTCCGTTCGGAATGACGCCCGTAAAACAATGCACCCCCAGGGCTGCGTCTTACCCTCATTCGGAACTCGCCACTTCTGGCCAGCTATCCCTGTCCCACCGCGCAGGGTAACTAGCCCGCTACCCTCTCGTACGACTTTGTTGCCCGGCCATCCGGCCCAATGCTACTTTCGCGCTAGGTCACTTATAGGAACCAAGAATTCGCCGGGTTGTGTTTTTTTGCAGTTTTGTTTTTTTACTGACTACTTAAAACTGAGAACCGAGAACTCCTTTCATGGCCCTGAGCATTGACGATCTTCTTCGCCGCGCCGTAGAGCAAAAAGCTTCCGACTTGCATCTCAAGGTCGGCAACCATCCTTACCTGCGCGTTGACGGCGTTCTGAATCCCATCACCGAAGTGCCCCGCATCACGCCGGAAGAAATGCTTTCCATGGCCTTCAGCATGATGACCAATCGGCAGAAACAGAAATTCAAGGAAACCGCCGAGTTGGACATGGCGTACGGCGTAGCCGGCCTGGGCCGCTTCCGCGTTAACGTTTTTCAACAGCGCGGCAACGTTGGTATGGTTCTTCGCGTCATTCCGACCAAGATTCGCACTTCGGAAGAATTAAACCTTCCGCCGGTCATCACCAAGATTTGCGAAGAGCAACGCGGCCTGGTTCTCGTCACCGGCACCACCGGTTCCGGTAAGTCCACCACGCTTGCCGCCATGATTGATCGCATCAATGCCACCCGCTCCGATCACCTGATCACCATCGAAGACCCCATCGAATTTCTGCATCGCGACAAACGCAGCTTCATCAACCAGCGCGAAGTCGAAGTGGACACCGCGAATTTCTCTACAGCGCTACGAGCTGCTCTGCGTCAGGATCCGGACGTGATTCTGGTCGGCGAAATGCGCGACCTGGAAACTATTTCTACCGCTCTGTTGGCGGCCGAAACCGGCCACCTGGTTTTCTCGACTTTGCATACGCTGGACGCCACGGAAACCATCCAACGCATCATCGCGGTATTTCCTCCGCCAGAACAAAAACAGATTCGCTTGCAGCTCGCCGCAACTTTAAAAGCCGTAGTCTCGCAGCGCCTGGTGCGCCGCGCCGACGATCAAGGCCGCGTGCCCGCCGTCGAAATCATGATCGCCACAGGCTACGTCCGCGATTGCATCATCAATGCCGACAAAACCCGCCTGATTCACGACGCCATCGCCGCCGGCGGTTCGCAATACGGCATGCAGACGTTCGACCAATCGCTCTTCGATCTTTACACCAAGCAGCTCATCACCCTTGACGAAGCGCTCCTTCGTGCTTCGAACGCCGACGAATTCAAGCTGCGCATCCAGGGCGTCCGCTCCGCCGCCGACGCCGCCCGCGAAGAAATGGAAAAGCAAATGGCCGACTTCGAGCGCTTCGCCAGAAAATAAAACGTACCTCCCCGTCGCACGATGCCAACTCCAGAACAGGGCTCGAATACTCCTATATTAGATTTGCGCGAGCCTCTCCCAGACTCCATTTACGACCGTCGGTCGAACCGTGCGCTCTATTTTTGGATCACTCTAGCGCTGTTCGCATGTGCGACCGGCAATGTTTTCGTGCCGTTCTTCTTTGTATGGATGGCTCTCATTTGGTGGCTGAAGGTCGCCGTGCATGAATTCGGGCATCTGTTGGCCGGTTGGCTGGTCGGCCTTCGTTTTGAGAGCATCGCAGTCAGTTCTTTGTGGCTAGTGCGGGATGGCGACTTCTGGAAATTTAGGTGGAGGCGCCAGTTGTTTATGGGCCAAGTCAACATGGGCCTCGACCGTTTATGCCGCATCAGACGACGACTGATTTTCCTTTCCCTCGGAGGACCAGCCGCAACTCTGGTGTCCACTATCGCTGCGTTGATCGCACCATTTCTCTTCGGCTCTGGATTCGGTAACTTCGCACCAGGTCTCATCGATTTCTCCATCTACTTTTTTGTTATCGCCTCCCTCTTTTCCTTCTGCATCAACCTCTACCCTCGTTTTTACGGCGTAGTTCCTAACGACACTCTGCAGGTAAAAATATTGCTGACGTCGGCGACGGAAACGAAGCGAATCATCGCCACCTACGCGCTTCATCTGCAGAATACGAGGGGAGTAGACCAAATGAATCTCAATCGGCGCTGGACCGCTCTAAGTCTAATCCGCTCAGGACCCCAAGGGGAATGTGCCCAGAATTGGGAACTATATGCCTCGGCACTGCATAACGATGACGAACTGGCGGCCTCGCACCTCGAGCGATGCCTTGTCGGCTCAGCAGTCCTGCACAACGAACAGCGCGATCACCTCGCCTGTGAAGCGGCATTTTTTTGCGCCGGCGTACGAAAGAATTCTGGCAACGCTGAGAAATGGTTTGCTCGAGTCTCCAGGCGCCACAAACTGCATTTTGTGCAAGTACTACGCGTTAAGACTGCCCTTCAACTCGCCAAACGTAATCACCCCGCGGCAATGGATCACTGTAATGAAGTGCTTCGTTTTTTGAGAAGCTTTCCGCCGGGTTCGCCAGCCCGGGACCACGAAGCTGGTTGGGCGAGTTGGCGCGAATCAATCGAGCATGAAGCTAGCCACGTCGTCGTATAACTCTTTACGCGATCCTCACCTTCTTCTCTGAGGCCCTCTGCTTTTCGCCACCTTTATTTTTCTAGCGACCGCCCACTGAGCGGGCTTCTTGAGATGAACTCTTGCTCGTTCTCTGTTCTCTTGCCACCTCACAGGCGATAAGCGTATCCTCTCGTCATTCTTCGTCACATCCAACACAAGCAACATTGAAGAATTGGAGACCACAAATGATCCCGGCACACTGCCTTCCCAATCGCCGTAATTTTCTGAAGCTCAGTGCAGCGCTGACTGCGAGCGCGGCGGGGCTGACTTCGTTCGCTGCTGGCGAAGTCGCAGCTCAAGATGACAAGGAGTGGATTATTGGGCCTAAGGCTGGCTACACGCCCGAAATTGGCACGCTGGTTTCGATGATGGCGTTCACGCGCATGCAGGTGCTGCACAACACCAAAGGCATGTCGCAGCAGGATCTGGATTTTCTGATCGACGGCAAGGCCAACACCATCGGTGCGCTGCTGCTGCACCTTGCTGCTACTGATGCGTACTATCATCTCAACTCTTTCCAGGGCATCGCCTGGGGAAAATTTCCAGAAGCCGCCAAACAAAAGTGGGATGTACCGATGAATCTTGGCGAACCGGCGCGCAAAGCCATCAAAGGCAACAGCCTCGATTACTATCTGAACGCGCTGAACGAGACGCGCGAAAAAACGCTGGCCGAATTGAAAAAGCGCGATGACAAATGGCTGGCCGTACTGGATACCGAAGCCGGCATGAACAATTACGGCAAATGGTTTCACGTAGCCGAGCACGAATCCAACCATGACGGCCAAATCAAATTCCTGAAGAGCCGCCTCCCTGGCGCAAAACCGGCGTCGGAATAGATCGGAAAGACAGTTCGGCTCATCTTCTTCTCTGCGTCCTCTGTGCCCCGACGTTAAGATCATCCGTCTGCCTCTTTACTTCGTTACTTCCTTACTTCATTCTCTGTTCGTGTTCTCTCGATCCCGACCGCGCAAGCTTGACACCGAAGAAGAACTGTACGACGTAGCTCTACGTGCGTTGATGCGGCGAGCACATTCGGTACAGGAGATGAAGCAAAAGCTTGCGCGCCGTGCCGACAACGAACTTCTGGTGCGTGTAGTCTTGGCGCGGCTGAAAGAAAATGGCCAGCTGGATGACGAACGCTACGCCCAGCAATTCACCCGCAACCGTACGCAATCGCGCAAACAAGGTCAATTCCGCATTCAACGCGAGTTGCGCGCTCGAGGAGTTTCCGACAGCGTTATCAAGACCATGTTGGAAGAATCCGCCGCGCAGACCGATCCAGCCGCCGTGGTGCGCCAGCGTATCGAACGCAAACTGAAATCCTATCGCGGCGAAATCGATGACAAGAAGATCGCCTCCATCTACGGCTCGCTGCTGCGCGCCGGCTTCCCTTCCGATGTAATCCGCAAAGAGCTTAAGGCCCTTACTCGCGAAGAAGTGCCGGAAGCCGATGCCAGCCAGGAATAGAGAATCGGATCGCCACAGAGTCACAGAGGCCACAGAGTTTGTGGTGCAGACAATCTTCCTCGGCGCCCTCGTATTTCTCGTAGCGGCCGGTCTTCAGACCGGTTCTTTTTCCTAGCGGGTCCAAATTCCTTGGCGGACTCCGGGTTGAGCCCCGACGAACGGGAACGCTTAATTTTGAAAAATGAGTGGCAACTAAAAGACTTACAGACGCGGTTTTTTGGATGTGTGGCAAGCAAAGGACTTACCGGCGCGATTTTCGTATGTGTGGCAGGGAAAGGAGTTACGGGATTTTTTCCATTGTTCGAGAAGTTGGGGAGGTGTCGGAGAGCGTACAAGGAAGCGTCGAGCCAAACTCAAGGTGGTGTTGCCACAATAGTTACGTAATGTCAAGTAAAGATTGGCACCAGCCTCTTGGCAAGAGCAAAAAAGAACCGGGCTTGGCTCAATGCGGGCTCCAGTAGAGCCCGCACCCGAGACCGGCCACTACAACGACAAACCCGGGTCTGCGATAATAAATGGCTCTAAGTCCATTCGTGTGAGGCCGCCCGGCAAGGGCGCAAACAACTACATGACGGTAGAAGCTACAAAGACGAAATTCTGGTCAGGAAATGAGATCCGCGAGAGGTTTCTGCAGTTCTTTGAGTCCAAAGGCCATCGCCGGGTGCGCAGCAGTTCGCTGGTGCCGCATGGCGACCCGACGTTGCTCTTTACCAATGCCGGAATGAACCAGTTCAAAGATGTGTTTCTTGGCCTGGAAAAGCGCGAGTACACCCGCGCCACCAGCGCGCAGAAATGTGTCCGCGCCGGAGGTAAGCACAACGACCTGGAGAATGTTGGATTTACGAAGCGTCATCACACTTTCTTTGAAATGCTGGGCAATTTTTCGTTTGGCGATTATTTCAAGAAAGAGGCCATCGCTTACGCGTGGGAGCTGGTGACTTCGCCGGAATGGTACGCGATCGACAAAGAAAAATTGTATGTCACGGTTTTTGGCGGAGCCGAAGTCGCTCCCGGAAACAAGCTGGGCGTGGATGAGGAAGCGCGTGGGTTCTGGCTCGCGCAGAATGTTCCGGCGGACCGCGTCGTTCCGGTTCCCGGGTTGAAAGACAACTTTTGGGCGATGGGAGATACGGGGCCTTGCGGTCCGTGCAGCGAAATCTTCTATGACATGGGCCCCGCCGCATCCGAAGAAGGTCATGCCGACTGCCACTTTCCCTGCGAATGTGGCCGCTACGTCGAAATCTGGAATCTCGTTTTCATGCAGTTCAACCGCGATGCCAGCGGGACTCTAACGCCACTGCCGAAGCCTTGCGTGGACACCGGCATGGGACTTGAGCGCGTTGCTGCGGTACTACAGGGCGTCATCTCAAATTACGACACCGATTTGTTTGTACCGCTAACAAAGCGTGCCGCGGAACTTTGTGGAGTGGATTTCACTCGCGAAGAACAAATGGAAGAAGGCAAAGGCGGCGCGGCGTCACTTCGAGTGATTGCCGATCATGCTCGCGCAACAACATTTCTGATGACCGACGGTGTTCAGCCGTCGAACGATGGCCGCGGTTACGTACTGAGGAAAATCATCCGTCGCGCGATTCGTCACGGGCGCCTGCTGGGGGCGACAAAGCCGTTCCTTTCTGAAATGGTGCAAACCGTCCGCGAATTGATGCGTGACGCCTACCCGGAATTGCTCGAACCGTCTGCTGCACGCGTTCCCGAGATCGTTCTCTCCGAAGAAAAACGCTTCGGCCAAACTCTGGACATCGGTTTGGGCAAACTGGAAGACGAACTTAAACCTTTGGCATCGCAGAAAGACAACGTCTATTCAGGTGACAAGGCGTTCAAGCTTTATGACACCTATGGCTTGCCAATGGATTTTATTCTCGATGCTGCTCGCGACCTCGGCGTGCGATTCGACGAGGCAGGTTTTGAAAAGGCAATGCAGGAGCAGCGTACGAAGGCGCGGGCATCGTGGAAAGGGACGCACAAAGAGGCGGCGAATCCGGCGTTTGCGAAATTGGGGGAGACGTTCAAGACGGAGCCGGCGTTTTATTACGCGACCTGCGCTAAGGACTGCCACATCGAAGCGATCATCACCGAAGCCGGTTCGGTTCATGAGCTGAAAGCCGGCGAGTCGGGCGAAGTTGTGCTTGATCGCACGGCGATTTACGCGGAGTCGGGCGGACAAATTGCCGATACTGGCTGGTTCTATGATGCCGCGGAGGCGCAACAACTGGCGGAGGTGTCCGCCGCGTATTATCCGGTTGCGGGGCTGGTGGCGCATCGGGTTACGGCGAAAGAAACTCTGCGTGTCGGCGATCGCGTCACCGTGATTGCCGACGCCGACCGGCGTTCGCGCGTGATGCGCAATCACACTGGCACGCACCTGGTACATGCTGCGCTGCGCAATATTCTGGGGCCGCATGTGAAGCAGGCCGGTTCGCTGAACGCGCCTGACCGGCTGCGATTCGACTTTTCGCACTTTGCGCCGGTGGACGCGGAAGAATTGCGCGACATCGAGCAGCAGGTGAATGACGAGATTCGCCTGAACACGGAACTCGAAACGAGCGTCACTTCACTCGACGAAGCGCTGGCTTCCGGCGCGTTGGCCTTCTTCGGGGACAAATATCCGGAGCACAACGTTCGCGTGGTGACCATTCCCGATCCCCGTGCCCCGCGCGGTTTTTATTCCAAGGAGCTGTGTGGCGGCACGCACGTCAAGCGCGTTGGCGACATTGGCATAGTCAAAATCGTCGGCGAAGAATCGGTGGCGGCAGGAGTCCGCCGCATCGAAGCGGTCACCGGTATCGGCGCGCTCGAACATTTTCAGCAGCAAGCCAGCGTGCTCTCGTCCGTCGCCAAACAACTCAACGTAGGCGAAGACGCCGTCCTGGCGACGGTCGAAAAGCTGACCCAGACCACGCGCCAACTGGAAAAACAACTCGCGGACCAGCGCCGCAAAGGCGCACTGAATCAGCTGGACGAATTGGCCGCGAGAGCCCAAACAATCAAAGGCAGCAAAGTGGTCGTCAGCCAGGTCGAAGGACTGGACCGCGACGGAATCCGCCAGCTTGTAGATAGCCTGAGGCAGAAGCTTGGGTCAGGGGTCGTTGTGCTGGGCCAGGCCGAAGACGGCAAAGTGGCCCTGATCGCAGGGGTCACCAAAGACCTCACCTCTAAGGTCCATGCTGGCAAGGTGATACAGACGCTGGCCCAACAGGTAGGCGGCAGAGGCGGTGGCAGGCCTGACCTTGCGGAGGGTGGCGGAGAGGACACAAAAGCGCTAAATAGTACCCTTGGGGGAGTGCCCGCTCTACTCGAGGCGTTGCTATAATCCACGCGTGTGCGGCCCTTGCCGGGCTGCATCAGATTCGCGGCTCCCGCAGGGGTCGTGATTTAGCCGGCCCTTACCAGGCCGGATCCGCTAGGTTTAATACGCCAGCGCAGCGCCACAGAGTGGACGACCGCCTGACGGCTAAGTCGCCCGTTTGCAAAAAGTTGTACAAAGTTATTGCACCAAAGCCTTCCCCCAAGGTGATGGGAAAACGAAGCTCCAACCCGGCCTACTTCGCGAACGTGGTATCTGTATTTTGCGTGGGTGTTTTCGGTGCGACTTTGCTCTTTGCACCGGGCGCGCAAGCACAGATTGCCAGGCTTGCGAACAATGACGGGCGAACGCTCTTCGTAAACGCGGAACCGGCGGCAATCCTGAAAATCGCGCCGCGGCGACGCAATTCCATCTTCCTGCCATCCGAAACTTCGCTACTGGGTAAAAATCGTCCCGCCATGAATCTGGATCGCGACGGGGCGGAAAAACTCGTTCGAGAAGCGGCGGAACGGCACAGCGTCGATCCCGCGCTGGTTCGCGCGGTGATTGAAACGGAATCGAACTGGAATCCTTCGGCGATTTCCCGCAGGGGAGCGGTCGGACTGATGCAGTTGATTCCGACGACAGCACAGCGCTTTGGAGTGAATGACTTGTACAGCCCGCAACAGAACGTCGATGCCGGGGTTAAATACCTCAAGACGTTGCTGGAACGCTACAATGGCAATCTGGATCTGGCCCTTGCAGCGTACAATGCGGGAGAGGGGGCTGTGGACCGTGCTCACGGCGTGCCCTCGTTCCGGGAAACCCGGAACTACGTGCAACGGGTGCAGAGTGCTTATTTCCGGCCGGGTTCGGGACGTCTGGATGGCGCGTTCATCAATCCTCGCGCAATCCGCAAAGAAACCAATCCCAGCGGCCGCATCATTTTTACGAACGACTAAGCGAGAAGCATCAAACAAGTAGCGGTTTTGGGGCGGCGGGTTGTGCATGAAATTTAGCCGGAAAAATTTGGCCTGTGTCGGCGGCGTGTGTGTCGCGCAAGTTTCACACGCGTTCGGCCAGGCTTCCGCTCCCCTTTTTTTCCACACGAGCTTCGCCCGCGTTTCGCCGGTTTTTGCTGCAGCGCTGCTGGCGGCCTGCAGTCCTCTCTTTGCGGCTAACAAGACTGTAGCGTCGAACACGGCAGCGTCCAATTCGTCGGCTGATCCGACCGCTGCTGTGAAGCGGCAGTCGGCGAGCACGCAGTTCTTGCGGGCGCAAGATCAGCGCACTTCGTTAAGTAACAAAGCGCCGGAAAAGCGCACTCTCGAAGATTACAAGCAAGTCGTCAACACATATCGCCGGGTTTACCTGATTACGCCGCACGCCGCGGAAGTTCCCGATGCGCTGCTGGCGGTGGCCGAGTTGTACACGGAGATGGGCGAGCGATTCGGGCGCAGCTACTTCCAGTTGGCAGTGGATACTTACCAATTTTTGCTGCGCGAATATCCCACCAGCCGGTATTGCCAGGACGCGTATTTGCGTTCGGGAAAACTGCAGAAGGATCAGCTGGGCGATCTGGCGGGAGCGACGAAAACTTACGACGCGTTTCTGAAACAGTTTCCGCGTTCGCCGCACAAGCGCGAGGCGCAAGAAGCGCGCGCGGAACTGGCGTTGCTGCAGAATTCCGCACCTGCGGAAACCGCGCCGAGAAGCGTGATTGCGAGAAGCGCTGGCTCGGATGTAGAGCGCCCGGAAACTTCTTCGAAACGCCTGACGCCGCGGGATTCGGGGCGAGATGCGGAGCGAGAGTCTGCTAAAGCCTCGCCAGCGGAAGAAGAAAAGCAGATCGCGAGTGTGAACGCCGCCGAAAAAGCCGTCGCGCCCACGATTGCAAATGGCCGAGCGCCGCAAATTCGCAAGATCAGCGCCAAGTCATTACAAAATTCCACACGGGTGACCATCGACTTGGATGGCGCGGTGCAATATGTTTCCGGGCGGATTGCCAATCCTGACCGGATTTATTTTGATTTGCATGCCGCGAAACTCACGCCGCTGCTTGCGCATAGCAAGATCAAAATCGACGGCACAATTCTGAGTGCGGTGCGCGTGGCACAGAATCCGTCCGGCATCGTGCGCGTGGTGCTGGACGTGAACGGCGTGACCGACTACAGCGCTTCCCTGGTGAATAATCCGAGCCGATTGGTGATCGATCTTTATTCCAGTGGAGAAGCGGTGCAGACCGCGAAAGCTGGCGACGGCGCGGGAGTGACTGCGGCGTCGCCAGAGAACGTGGCAGCGGCTATAGAAAGGCCTGCCGCGAAAACGCAACCTATCCCGGCGAGTTCCACGAAGACCGCAAAAGCGGAGACGAGCGATGCTGGGAATGCGATGGCCATGCCGCAGCCGAAGAGCAAGCTGGGATTGGCGAACGTTGGCAAGTCGGCGAGTGGAAAACCTGAACTGGTACAGCCGGCTTCCAGGCCGCAGCCGACACGCGACGGGCAATCTACATTAACGCGGGCGCTGGGATTGAAGATTGGACGAATCGTGATAGATGCCGGCCACGGCGGTCACGATACCGGAACGATTGGGCCGACCGGCCTGATGGAAAAGGATTTGTGCCTGGACGTGGCGCTGCGTCTGGGAAAAATTATTCAACAGAGATTGCCGGGCGCGGACGTGGTGTTCACGCGTTCGGATGACACGTTTATTCCACTGGAAGAGCGCACGCACATCGCAAATGAAGCGAAGGCGGACATGTTCATTTCGATCCACGCGAATTCCAGCCAGGACGTCGGGGCGCGCGGAATTGAGACGTACTATTTGAATTTGCGCGGTTCGGCGGAAGCGATGGAAGTGGCGGCGCGGGAAAACGCGACGGACGATCAGGGCATACACGAACTGCAGGATCTGGTGAAGCAGATCGCGCGCACGGAAAAGATTGACGAGTCGAAAGAGTTTGCCGAAGATGTGCAGGATTCGCTGTCGAAGAGAATTCAGAAAAGCGCGCGGACGGTGAAGAACCGCGGGGTGCGCAAGGCGCCGTTTGTGGTGCTGATTGGCGCGGATATGCCATCGATCCTGACCGAGATTTCGTTTTTGAGTAATCCGGCGGACGAAAAAATGCTGAAACAGCCAGAGCACCGGCAGCGCGTGGCGGAAGGAATTTATCAAGGCGTTGCCAGCTACTTGCAAAGCCTGAATAGCATGGGCGTGAATCAGACCAACATCCCGACGCCACGGCGCACGGATACTTCGGCGTCGGTCGAATCCTCTCGCAACCGAAACCAGTAAACTGGTGTCTAATAGAGTTGGCGGGCTATCCAGGGATGAAACGGCTCATTTTGTTGTTGGTGTTGGCTGTCGCGTGCATGGGAGCGCGAGCGCAGGAGCGGCACGTGCTGCCGCAGAAATTCGGCAAGTGGGTTTCTGGCGGTGGTCCGTCAGACGAGCCTAAGACATTGCCAGCCGATAGCTCGGCGGTCACGCAAGAGGCGGGGCGCTCTGCCCAGGAATTAACCTGGTATAACAACGGCAAGAATTCGATACGCGTTTTGCTGGAACAGTTCCGCGACCCAAGCGGAGCGTACGAGAGTTACACCGCACGACTGTCTGCAAAGTTGAATCCGTCCACGGTGGCGCCCCTGACGGCGGCGGGAAATGATCGGCTCATTGCGCTGGCCGGTAATCGCATCGTAACTATCTGGCATATTAGCTCCGCAACGGATGCCGATCTGAAGTTACTCCTCGACTCTGTGGCGGAAACGGCCGACCGCACTCCGCTGCCTCCCGTTCGCAGCTATTTGCCAGAGGAAAGCTTAGTCCAAGGGACACAACGCTACGCGCTGGGACCGGCGGGATTCGATGCGGCGTTGGCGGAGTTGAACGAAAATAAATTTTCGGCGATTACGTCGGAGATTGGTTTTTCCACCGGCGCGGAAGCGATGCTGGCGCGCTTCGAGTCTGGACGCAATAAACCGCAAGACCTGGTGATCATCGATTATCCGACGCCACAGCTTGCTGAGCAGCGTCTTCACCACATTCAGAGCGTGCTGGCTGCGAATGCGAATTTGGCGGGAGCAACGGTCGAGCGCAAGACTTCCCTGCTTTCGCTGGTGCTCACGCCGGAGTCCGCGGAGGCCGCCGCTGCATTGCGCAACGATATTCGCTACAACACGGCGGTTACCTGGAATGAGCCATCGCAGACGCTGACCGATCCGCCGTGGGTGGTGGTGCTTAAGGGGATTTTTGTAGGTACCTTTGCGTTTTGCGGAATTGCGATCGTGCTAGGTATCGCGTTTGGCGGCGTGCGAGTGCTGACCAAGAGACTGTTCCCCGGAAAAGTATTCGACCGGCCCGAAGATATTGAAGTATTGCAGTTGGGATTGTCCGGAAAGCGGATCGACCCGCGGGATTTTTACTAAGGTACGGAAATCCCAGAATTATTCAAAAACCTTACAGCGAAAATATAACGAAAACTGCGCGAAAGCGTCTAACGGGAAGCCGGCGGGGTGTACACTTTCTGCCCCGGCGGGTTTGACGTAACATCAATCTGTCACAATTCGATGGAGTTCTAAACAACTCATGCGCGTTTCATTCGAGAGAGCGACAGGATTGGGTGTGCCGCAGGTCGGGCCATGGGTAGCTTTGTCCCTGGTTGCGGCGATGCTGACGGCTGGTTGCGGGCAAAAGGACTCGGCAAAGGGCGCGCCAGGATTGCCGCCGGGCGGAATGCCGGTACAGGTGCAAGTCGTGAAGAACGAAACGATCGCGGACACGACGGAATACTTGTCGGTGCTGAAGTCGCGACATTCGGCGAATATCAATCCGCAAGTTGAAGGTCAGATCACCAAAATATTTGTGAAGTCCGGCGATCGCGTAAAGACCGGAGAACCGCTCCTGGAAATCGACCCACTGAAACAGAAAGCGACGGTGAGCAGCCAGGAAGCGGCGCGGGCGGCGCAGGAAGCGAATGCGCAACTGGCGAAAGTTTCGTTCGAACGCGCGAAAAGACTGCAGGAAGCTGGCGTGATCAGCAAGGCAGACTTTGATACCGCGCAGTCGAACTATGAGTCGGCGGTGGCGCAACTGAAATCGCTGGACGAGCAGGTCAACACGCAGAAAGTGGAGCTGCATTATTACTCGGTCAGCGCGCCGATGGACGGAATCGTGGGAGATGTTCCGGTGCGTATGGGAGACCGGGTGGCGGTGACTACGCTGCTTACCACGGTGGATGAGCCAGGCGCATTGGAGGCTTATATTTACGTGCCGGTGGATCATTCGCGCGGATTGAAGATTGGATTGCCGGTGAAATTATTGAATGAGTCGGGCCAATTGCTGGCGGACACGGCGATTACATTTGTATCGCCGCAGGTGGATCCGGAAACGCAAACGGTGCTGGCGAAGGCGGCGGTTCCTAATGCGAACGCACAGGCCAGGCTACGCATTTCGCAGCAAGTGCGGGTGCAAATCGCGTGGGGCAAGCATCAAGGCCCAACGATTCCCTTCCTGAATTTGACGCGCATCAACGGACAATATTTCGTGTTTGTGGCGGTGAACGAAGGAAAAGGCACGGTAGCGCGGCAAAAGCAGGTAAAAATCGGCGATAACGTCGGCAACAACGTGGAAGTGCTGGATGGAATCAAGCCCGGCGATCATTTGATTGTGTCCGGGACACAGTTTTTGCAGGACGGCGCGCCGGTGGCCGAGCACGAAGTCAGCGCGGCGAGCCAACCATTTACCACCAAGGACGGAAGCGCGGCCTCCCGGTAGTCCCATATCCCAAAAATGCTCCCATTCCTCCATCAGGTTTCATATCAAGCCCTGAATCAAGCAGCACACGAGCCCCTATTGACGGAGGGCACGCGTGGTTGATTTTTTCATTCGACGCCCGGTGTTTGCGACGGTGTGCGCGCTTCTTATCGTTCTGGCGGGCGCGATTGCGATTCCCACGCTGCCGATTGCCCAATTGCCGGACCTCGCGCCGCCACAGGTGATCGTCAGCAGTAATTACATTGGAGCAAACGCGCAGACGGTGGAATCGGCGGTGACGATTCCGTTGGAGCAGGCCATCAACGGCGTGGAGGGGATGAAATATATTTCGTCCTCAAGCACCAACGACGGAACCAGCCAGATCAACGTGGTGTTCGACGTGACGCGCAATGTGGACCTGGCTTCCGTGGACGTGCAGAACCGAGTGAACCAGGCGCTGGCGCGTCTGCCAAACGAAGTAAAAAACACCGGCGTGATTATCACCAAGCAGGCCAGCGGATTCGTGCTGGGCGGCGGCGTTTATTCGGAAAACGGGCAATACGACAGCTTATTCCTCAGCAATTACATTGACGTTTACATTAAAGATGCGCTGAAGAGATTGCCGGGCGTCGGCGACGTCATTATTTTTGGCGAGCGCAAATACGCAATGCGGATCTGGCTGGACCCGGCGAAACTGGCGCAGCGCGGGTTGACCGCGACCACCGTGGTCAATGCGTTGCAGGAACAGAACGTACAGGTTGCGGCGGGCCAAGTGGGACAGCCACCGACCGCAACGGGACAGGCGTACCAGGTCAGCGTACGAGCGATCGGGCGACTGTCCGAGCCCGCGCAGTTCGACAACATCGTTTTGAAGACCGGCTCGGACGGAACGCTGGTTCGCTTGAAGGATATCGGACGAGCCGAACTGGGAGCAGAAGATTACGGCTCGATGCTGCGTTTTAACGGGCACGAGGCCGTGGGCATGGGCGTGACGCAACTGCCCGGCGCGAACGCACTGGATGTGGACAAGGCAGTGAAGGCGGAACTGATTCGCTTGTCCGCAAATTTTCCACCGGGATTGAAAGTAGCGGTGGCGTTCGACACGACAACGGTCATCGGCGAATCGATTCGCGATGTACTGCAGACGCTGATTGAAGCCATTCTGCTGGTGGTTATCGTCATTTACATTTTCCTGCAGGACTGGCGCAGCACGTTGATTCCGGCGATTACGATTCCAGTGTCGCTGGTGGGGACGTTTATTTTTGTGAAGGCGCTGGGCTTTTCAATCAACACGTTGACGCTATTTGGAATCACGCTGGCCACCGGTCTGGTGGTAGATGACGCGATCGTGGTGATTGAGAATGTCGAGCGACATATTACCGAGGGCATTAGCGAGCCGCATATGGCAGCATCAGCGGCCATGAAAGAAGTGGCCGGGGCGGTAGTAGCGACCTCGCTGGTGCTGGTGGCGGTGTTCGTTCCCGTGGCGCTGTTTCCCGGAACGACGGGAATTTTGTTTCGTCAATTTGCGCTGACCATCGCGTTCTCGGTTTCGATTTCTGCCTTCAACGCGTTGACTCTGACGCCCGCGCTTTCGGCAATTTTTCTCGGCAAGCATCGCGAGCGCGCGAAAGGATTTTTCTTCCGCTGGTTCAACAAAGTGGTTGAAGCGGGCACGGAGGCTTATCGAAGCACCGTGCATCGCATTCTGCATTGGCAGGTCGTTGCCGTTGTGGCGTTCCTGGCAACGCTGGGGCTGACGTATTGGGTTTATACGCGGGTGCCGCTGGCGTTTATTCCGGAAGACGACCAGGGCTACGTGATGGTGGTGGTACAGTCGCCGCAAGGCGCGTCACTGGAATATACGTCCGACATCTGCACACAAATCGAAAACGCGGTGCTGAAACTTCCCGACGTGGAAGGAACGTTCACGATTGTCGGATTTGGATTTACGGGAAACGCTTCGAACCGGGCGATTGTGTTCGTGCCGCTAACTTCTTTTGAAAAGCGCAAAGGCGACGCGCACTCCGCGGCGGCGCTGCTGGCAAATATGCGCGGACCGCTGTCGCAAATTCAGGGAGCGTTGGCGATTCCTTTCAATCCACCGGCGGTGCAGGGACTGGGAAACTTTGGCGGATTTACGTTTGAAGTGGAAGACCAGGGCCGCAACTCGGTGCAACAAATCGCCAATGCGGCGTACGGACTGATTGGGCAAGGCAACACCAGCGGCAAGCTGGTGGGGCTGTTCACGACGTTCACTGCGAACGATCCGCAGTACCTGGTGCAAATTGACCGCGAGAAAGCCAAGAGCCTGCAAGTTCCCTTCACGCAGATCACGGACGCTTTGCAGGTTTACATGGGGTCGGAATATGTGAACGACTTCGATTTCAACAACCGGTCGTATCGCGTGTACGTCCAGGCGGAGGGAAAGTACCGGGCCACGACGAAAGACATTGGACAATATTATTTGCGGTCGGACACCGGGAAACTGATTCCACTAGACAACTTCGCGAGGATCGAGCAAACCGCGAATCCGCAGGTGATCAGCCATTACAATTTGTTCCGTTCGGCGGAAATCAGTGGATCGGGCGCTCCGGGGCGCAGCTCCGGGCAAGCCATCGCGGACATGGAAGCGCTGGCGAAAAAAAGCTTGCCGGGCGGCATGACGTATGACTGGAGCGGACTTTCGCTGGAAGAAATTCAGTCGGGCGGCAAAGCGGTGATTTTGTTTGGACTGGGATTGGTGTTCGTGTATCTGACGTTGGCGGCGCAGTACGAAAGTTTCGTGCTGCCATTCATCGTGTTGCTGGCGGTGCCAGTGGCGTTGCTCGGGGCGGTCGGAGGGCTGGCGCTGCGCGGTCTGGACAACAATGTATATTGCCAGATTGGGCTGGTGATGCTGATCGGCTTGTCCAGCAAGAACGCAATTTTGATCGTGGAGTTCGCGGAACAACTGCGCGCGAAGGGCAGCTCGATCGAAGACGCGGCAGTGGAAGCGGCGCGTATTCGGTTGCGGCCGATTCTGATGACTTCGCTGGCGTTTATTTTGGGAGTGCTGCCGCTGGTATTGGCAACCGGAGCGGGGAAAGCTGGACGCATTTCTGTTGGTACCACCGTTTTCGGTGGGATGATCGCGGCAACGTCCTTGAATCTTATATTTATTCCGTTGCTGTACGCCGCTGTGCGAAAGCTGGTTCCTGGCGGCGGAAAAACGGCGGCGTATAGCGAATAGCCATTCCGTAATTTGCATTTCCAAGACGACAGTTTCAGATATGATGATTCGGGCGAGTGCCTAAGCGCTCGCCGGAATCATTTGCCTTTTGAGATGTTCATAGTGCGCTGCTCCAGGCTGGAGGCAAATTATGCGAAGCGATTCACGATGTAATGGTGACGGGCAATCGCGGCGGTTATTTTTGCAGCTGGGAGCAGCCGCGCCGGCGGTTCTGACTTCGGGAATTCTTGGTGAATCGTTTCTTGCCGCATCCGCTCGCGCGGTTACGCTTCCGCATGGCCCCTTCCCGAAAGACGCGGTGATCATTGATGCCAACGAAAATCCGCTTGGGCCATGCTCGGTGGCACGAGAAGCGATCGCCGAAATTACCGGCGACTCCGGGCGATACAGTTTTTGGTTGACTGAAGATTTGGGCAAACGCTTTGCCGAGCAGCAAGGGTTGAAGCCGGAATACGTGCGGGCGTTCCCTGGCTCGGGCGAACCGTTGCACTTTTCCGTGCTGGCGTTTACTTCGACGGCGCGGAGCTATGTGACGGCCGATCCAGGCTATGAGGCTGGAATGCACGCTGCGAAAATATCCGGTGCGCGCGTTGTGAAGACACCGCTAACTGCAAGCTACGCGCACGACGTGAAAGCAATGCTCGGAGCGGCGCCAGACGGGGGATTGTTTTATGTCTGCACGCCGAATAACCCGACCGGCACGCTCACGCCGCACGCGGACATCGAATACCTGGTAGAGCACAAACCGAAAGGCTCTGTTGTTCTGGTGGATGAAGCCTACATTCATTTTTCGGATGGAACCTCGGCAATCGACTTGGTGAAAGCGGACAAGGACGTGATCGTCCTGCGGACTTTTTCGAAAATATATGGGATGGCGGGCCTGCGCTGCGGCCTGGCCATCGGCCGGCCGGATTTGATCGGCAAGATTGCGACCTTTAGCGGATGGAACAGTCTACCGGTGACGGCAGTGGCGGCGGCGCTGACGAGTCTGGATGATGCAACTGTGGTGGCGGAACGCAAGCGAATCAACGCCGCGGTTCGCACTGAAACGTTTGCGTGGCTCGACCGCAACGGCTACAGCTACGTGCCATCGACTTCGAATTGCTTCATGCTGGATACCAAACGTCCGGCGAAACAAGTGATCGACGCGATGGCGGCGCGCAATGTGTTCATTGGACGCGTGTGGCCAGTGTGGCCGACGCATGTGCGGATCACTGTTGGCACAAAATCGGAGATGGAAAAGTTTCAAGCGGCATTCCAGGAAGTGATGCAATCCAAACTCGCACAAAATGCAATTGCGCCGGAACGCGGACTGTGGACGAACCTTGACGGCAGGCGCGTGCGCAACGATCTCGCCAAAAACGCCTGAGCAGCGCCATTACCTGGCAATCCCCTCTCGCCAGAACGGCACTTCGATATAACCACGAGAAGTCTGGCAAGAGAACAGCGCGGAACGAATTTATTTAAAGTGCGACAGCGTGCGCTGGATGCCTTCTGCGAATTCATCTTCGGGGACCATCAAGCTAACCACCGCGTGTCCAGGTTGTGCGAAATCGTAAAGATGGCCGGGATGAAGGTACACGCTCTCTCTTACCAGCAGTGCGATCGCAAGATCTTCATCGGACTGCGTCGCTGGAACACGCAGAATCGCCGACCAGCCACCTTCGCATGACAGCCGATTGCAAGCCGACTGCGCTGAGAGCTGTGCATCAAGCTCGCGCAAATTCACGTGCACACGAGCCATCGCTTGAGCCTGAAACGTGGCGCGCATCGCCAGCAGCTCCGGCGCCGCCAGTTGAACTGGCGTTCCGACGGACAAGGACGCGTCCGCTATAACCTCCAGCCGCGCCAAACCTTCTCTTTTCTGCTGCGCGGGGCCACTGACAGCAATCCATGCCAGTTTCATCTGTGGCAATCCGCAAGTCTTTGAAAGGCCGCTCAATGTGAACCTGAGCGGTTCGTTCTTCGCGGCAAAACTCACGGCGTGCGACCTTATGAGCGAGAAATCCAGAAAGACCTCGTCGGCGATCAAAGCAATGCTTCGTTGTCCGCAGAAATCAGCAAGCCGCGCTTGCTCCGACTCGGGCGTGTAATGCCCGGTGGGGTTGTTGGGATGAACGACGATAAGCGCCGTGGTGCGAGCGGAAACCGCAGCAGACAGAGCGGAGAAATCAATTTGCCATCCGTGATCGTAGATCAGTGGATAACGCACGAGTTTGACGTCGCAGAGATCCGCCAGAAAATCAAAGAGCGGATAGCCGGGGGCGGGAATGAGAACTTCGTCGCCAGGATTGCAAAGCAGGCGAAAAACGAAGGAGTAAGCTTCGCTGGTGCCGGAAGTCAACAGCAGATCGTCCGGCACCACACGGATTTGCTGCTGTTCGTAATACGCGCCGACGGCTTCGCGCGCGGTTACGAGGCCACGCGGATTGGGCTGATATTGCAGTATCTCTGGATGCGCAAACGCGCGCGCAATTCCCTTTTCGTCGTATGCGAATCCACATTCGGTGGGGTTCGAACGGGTGAGGTCCAAAACCGGCTTGCCGGATGCGCGCAATTCGGCAAGCGTGCGACTCAAACGATTCTCTGCAAGATTCCAGCTAGTGCGATCTGAAAACATAAGCATCTAAGGATGGCCAAAAGCGGCGCACGAAAGTATAGATGGTCCGTTCAGCGGTTGCACTTCGGGCGGCCGCAATCTTTACCTAGCGTGAGATGGACTTAGTAGCTTCGCGCAATGGCATTTTCCGCCGGCTGCAATATCCATCCTATTTTCAGATACTTACGAAGTGAAACTTTTTCCCCTAAGACGGGTTTGCTTAGGTGTAGGCAGCTTCCCCAGGCGAGTTTCCAAGACAGTCTTGCCGGGAAGCTTTTCGGCCCGCTTAGGTGTAGAATCTGGGAGCTGAGCCGGAAACAAGGTCGAGACTATGCGATACCTAAAATATTTTGCGTTGCTGGGAGCGCTGCTGTTTCTTTCAGCGGGAAGCATGAAGGCGCAGGACTACGACGAAGGCTATTACGCTGACTATGGCGCGTATGGCCCGCCGCCCGTCTGCCAGTACGGCTACTTTAGTTACTATCCGTATGCGTGCGCGCCATATGGCTACTGGGGACCGAGCTACTTCACGGATGGAGTTTTCATCGGAGTCGGCCCGTGGTACGGTTGGGGATTCGGCCGCGGTTTTCGCGGTCGTGGCGGATTCGGACGGGGATTTCGTGATGGTCGCGGCTTTGGTCGCGGATTCCACGATGGTCGCGGCTTTGGTGGCCGCGGGTTCGCTGGCCGAGGAGGATTCAGCGGAAATAGGGGCGGCTTCGCCAATCGCGGCGGATTCAGCCATGGCTTTGCCAGCGGCGGAGCTCGCGGCGGATTCTCAGGCGGTGGCTTTCATGGCGGCAGCGGCGGCTTCCACGGAGGCGGTGGATTTCACGGCGGTGGAGGCGGCTTTCACAGCGGTGGTGGTGGTGGATTCCACGGCGGTGGCGGAGGACATGGTGGCGGCCACCGGTAATTAATCCGAGCTCGACCGAGCTCCAAGTTGACAGAATCGAGCGGGCGGCAGACCAAACTGCCGCCCGCTTTTTTTGTTTTTTGCATTTTTCCCGCACATTTCGCGGAAACATGAAATTTTCCGAGAGAGTGCTAATATTTAAACGATGCGAATTCTACTTTTGAATCTCGGTACCGATTCGGCCAACGAAGTTAATACCGCACTCGCGGGTCAGGGTTATGAAATTGCCAGCGAGGGCGGGCTGGACGTCGAACAGATCGAGCTGATGGGTCCGGAATTGCTCATTACGGAAGCAACGCCTTCCGACCTGAGCTGCTGCGGAATCATCACACAAATCAAATCGCGCGAACAGACGAAGTTCATTCGAGTGCTGATGGTGGTACGAGGCGGTGCGCTGGAGCGGGCGCGAGCGCTCGATCTCGGGGCCGACGACGTGATTTCCGCGCCCTTCGAGGCGTTGGAGTTTGCCGCGAAGGTTCGTACGCAGTTCCGCGAGCGCCAGCCGGAATTGGAACTGCGATCCAAACTCAAGCAAGCCGAGGAAAAGGAACATCTGGCGGGCATTGCGGTAGAAACGCTGAGTGGCGGAGCGGTCACGCGAAAGCGGATGTGGGTGCTACCGGCGCTATTCGCGCTTTGCGTCGTCGCGGTTATCGCGGCTCTGGTGAGTTCGCTGACCTATCGACGCAGCCGAACGGATACATTGCAACTGAAGGCGGAAGTCGCGCGGTTGGGACGAGGAGTTACGCAACAAAGCGATATTCTGCAGCGCGCCGAGGAAGCGCGTCACAAGTTGGACGCGCAGGGAAAGACAGATTCCGCCGCACGCGAAGCGTTGCTGGCGCAGTCAGAAGAACTGAAGAAAAAAATGGCCGGGGCCGGTGGAAGCGGCGACGGCGAACTGCGAAAACAATTGCTGGACACCCAGGGCCGGCTGAATCGCCTGGAAAGCGAAGGCAAATTCGCGGAAACAATTGTGAAGTCTTACGGCTCCAGTGTCTGCTTGCTGCATGTGGTGGTGGAATTTCTCGACCGCGGCACCGGAAACTCCATCCTGGTTGCCGTGGATTCGCTGGGCAAGCCGATCCTGGATGACAAAGGCAACGTACAGTTGGACGTTTCCGGCAATGGGCCGCACCTGCAGCTGGACGTTTTCGGCACGGGATTTCTGGTGCGCAACGACGGGCGGCTGTTGACGAATCATCACGTTGCGGAACCATGGTGGGGCAACGAGGAGTTGAAAGCGTTGACCGATCACGGCGCGGCGGCCTATGCACTCTCGTACACCGCGTATTTTCCCGGCAGTGCGAAAGGGATTTCCGCGAAGCTGGACAAAATTTCCACGCAAGCCGATGTGGCCACGCTGCGCCTCGATGGCGGATTGCCCGCGCGCAGTACCCTACTGGATCTGGATGATCGCAGCGACGCCAGTGTGCCAGGCGATGCGGTGGTGCTGATCGGCTATCCGACGGGTATTGAGGGAATTCTGGCGCGCGCCGGACCGGAAGCAGCAAAAGAAATTACCGGCAATAATACCGAAGTGCGGCAAATCGTCTCGCAACTGGCGGCACAAAAATTAATCCGGCCGACGACTACGCAAGGCCACATCGGCGACGTCTTGCTGGACAAAATAGTCTACGACGCCGCGACCACGTCGGGCGGCTCCGGCGGTCCGCTCTTCAACCGCAGTGGAAAAGTGATCGGCGTCAATTTCGCGATATTGAACGGATTCGGCGGCTCGAATCTAGCGGTCCCGGTAAAATACGCCAAGGAATTGCTGAAGTAGGCTTGCGTTCGGCACCCGACAAATAGCGCGGAATCAGGGAAAAGAAGAAGAAAAACTGGAGCCGAGGGCGAGAGTTGAACTCGCGACCTGCCGATTACGAAATGGATGCTTTTCCACTATCCCTTTTCTTTTCATTGTTCGCAGTTCCCTGCCTTTCGGGGTAGTTCGGGCTCTGCCAGACGTCTAATGTGCACCGCATTGTGCACCGCGAAAGCTCGATTGCACGCATAGGTCTGTATATAATTAACATCCGATGAAACACTACTCAACCCGCGAAGCAGCCGACAGACTTGGCATTGCCCTGGTGACTCTGCAGGGCCACGTCGCGAAGAAAACTTTCAGCGTTCCGCCGCTTGTGAAAGTAGGCGGAGTTAGCGTGCGATTGTGGACCGGTAAGGATATACAGCGCGCTCGGAAAGTTCTTGCGGACATCAAGCCTGGCAGAAAGAAAAAGTGACGACTTTCGATTGACCCGTAATGGACGCTTGCGGTAACGTTTCACGCCGCGGTTGCCATTGAGCCGACACGCATTGTCAGTAGGTCACACGTTTTGCAATAAGTGCCCTCAAAGGCGGTACCTTTCCTTACAATACAAAGCAATACAAATTCTACAGGGAGGTATCTGTGTCTGGCGTAAACCTGAAGATTGAGGATTTGCTCCTCGATGTCGAAAACCCGCGCATCGGCCTTGCCACCAGCCAGAAGGATGCGCTCCAAAAAATTATCGAGGACCAGGACGTCAAGCTTGTCGCGCTGGCGGAAAGCATCGTTGAAGACGGGCGCCTCAACCCGATGGATCGCCTTTTAATCCTCAAGTCTACGGCGCAAAAGGACAAATACATCGTCCTAGAAGGAAATCGTCGGCTCGCGGCAATCAAAATCCTAAACAATCCATCCGTGCTAACCGGCCTGGACGTCCGCAAGCCGATTCAGAAGAGACTTGAGGAGCTGGCTGCCGAATTCGAACTTTCCACCGTCGAGCCAGTCGATTGCTACGAAGTCGCGGACAGAGCGGAGGCCGCGCCCTGGATTCACCAGCGGCACACCGGAGAAAACGAAGGCAAGGGCATCGTAGATTGGAACAGTGTGTCTCGACGCCGCTTCATTGGCAGAGACCCCGCACTTCAGGCGCTCGACTTCGTGATAAACCACGGCGGATTAACCGACGAAGAAAAGCAAAGCATTCAGGCGCGCTTTCCAATCACGACGTTGGATCGTCTTCTGTCCACTCCGGCCGTTCGCGCGCAACTCGGTTTGGAAATAACTGACCAAAAGCTTCTAACCAAACTTCCGGCCGACGAAGCGATAAAGGCGCTTCGCAGAATAGTTTTGGACCTCAAGAAGAAAACAGTTGTGGTCACGGGGCTGAAAAAAGTTGACCAGCAAGTTGACTATGTTTCGAAGTTGGGCAAAGACCTTCCTGATTTGTCGAAAGTTTCCACTGCCACAAAGGCAGTCGAAGCGTTCGAAGAGCAAGATTTCAAACAGCCCACCAAGAAAGCAAAGCAGCAAAAGCCCAAGCAGAAACCAATTCGAAAAGCATTGATTCCGAAGACATGTAGCCTCAACGTGACCAATGCAAAAATCGACGAAATTACCGTTGAACTACGGTCCTTGCCGCTAGATGACTACCCTCATGCAATTTCCGTGCTATTTCGCGTATTTCTCGAAACCTCAGTGGAGGACTACCTTACACGGTTCAAAATTAGCCTCATTGTTAAAACTGGTGGCGGAGACAAAGACAAGTCTTTGACCAAAAAGGTCGAAGAAGCCACGAATCACATGATCCAAAACGGCACTCCAAAAAAGCATCTGGACGGCATCGTTCGCGCTATGAGTCAAAAAAACAATCCGCTGCACATTGACACGTTGCACGCATACGTACACAACCGTTTCTATTCGCCAACCGAACGAGAACTTCGCGTCGCGTGGGACAATTCACAACCCTTTTTTGAGAACATTTGGCCGTGAGTAAAACTGAGCCACCACCACCGACTCGACTCTCGCATTTCACGCCACTCCGGTATCCGGGCGGAAAGGCTAAGCTTGCTCCGTTTGTGAAGCGTCTATTGCGGTCGAACGGTTTGCTCGACGGCGAGTACGTGGAGCCATACGCGGGGGGCTCGGCCGTCGCAATGGAATTACTTCTTCAGGAATATGTATCACGGATACATATAAACGATATCAGTCGGCCAATTTACGCATTCTGGAAAAGCATCCTGGGAGACACGGATTCATTTTGCAGGTTGGTCCGAAATACACGCCTCAGCATGCGGGCACGGGACAAACAAAAAGAGATTTTTAAACACCAGGATGACTATGACGATTTGGCACTTGGATTCGCAACTTTTTTTCTAAATAGAACAAATCGCTCCGGAATTCTGAATGCTGGCGTCATCGGCGGCCGTGACCAGTCGGGGCCGTGGAAAATCGACGCCCGCTATCCAGTAGCCGAACTCATTAAGCGCATTGTCGCCATCGCGCGGATGAAGGCACGCATCAGGGTGACGCGCCTAGACGCAATCGAATTGCTCCGACAAGGTTGCCGCGAGTGGCCGAAGAAAACGTTGATATATTGCGATCCGCCGTACTACGTAAAAGGTCGAGACCTGTATTACGACTTCTATGAACCTGACGACCACAAACGAGTCGCAGCGTTCATTCAGAGCCATATCAAGCAACAAAGCTGGATCGTATCGTATGACAATGTGCGACAGGTTCGCGAACTCTACTCCGAACGTCAGCGAGTCAAATACCGCATCGGTTACAGCGCACGGTCAGCGCGGAATGGCGCGGAAATCATGTTTTTCTGCGATTCGCTTTCGGTTCCGGAGCTTACGGGAACCGCGGTTAAGCGAATAGGGAGCCCTCACTGAGTGTTGCTCGCGCCGTAAAGCTCCGTATGCACGTTCCCTCGTATTCGGGTTGTTTCTAGTTGTAGTTTTCAAACTACGCCGCGTTCACTCCGACCGATAGAAATGGGTTTTACTGGACTTGGAACACGCGTTGTCACGGAGTGACGTTTCGCATTACAAAGGGTTGGCTGCGGAAAAGTCTTGCAAGAATTTTTCCAACAGAGCCAAGTTGCCTGCGGCAACGTCTCCCACAAGACGACGCGGGGCGAAGCAACGCCAGCTACCATCGGGAAAGACGGTCATCGTGGCGTCCTTGAACTGAAAAAGAAAGTTTGCGTTGGAGGTTGGAATCTCAATCCATCCTGGTGCAGACCTCATCAAAATCGTAGCGGCTTCGTGCATGATGTTTCCTCAGTAGCGATGCCCAATGCTAGCACACTTCTCGCCAAGTCTCAGTTGACTTATTTGGACGTACCGGTTAAGTTACTCCGACCAAACCCTTGGCGCGGCATCCTTTCCCATGAACTTCGCAAGCCTTGGCAGTCGCCTTACAGCGGAAGACATTATCGCCCTTGCCGAACGCAAGCAGGCCGAGTGGGATTTTTTCCGATTGCTCGGCGCAACTGTGATTTTCGCTCTGGCCACGTTCCTGATGTTCATTCGGCGTTGACTTTGGTCTAAGTTGGCAGGTAAGTTGAAACAGGAAAACAATGCATGGCAGAGGACAGCTCACGGAGTGACCGCGTTTCCGAACTGTTGGAAAAACTGGGTATAAGTGGACACCACCTCAAGAACGCCAAGCTCGGACCTGGGGTTGTAGGTCGCAATTCGTCTATCGCATGGGCTTTCGAAATCGTAATGCTCGCGGGCGTAGTTGCATCCGCGTTCATGCACAGTACCACTATGCTCGGCTTGTCGCTCAGTGGCGCTATCGTGGTGGCAATCGTCATCGCCATCAGTAACGTATACTTCGGAAACAAGAATCCGGCGGCTGCCCTTCTCGAAGGCGCTCAATTCTTGGAGTATCAGCATCTGCAGATGACCGCAGCTAAAGGAGTACCGGTTATCGAGGCATCGCCCCCTGTACCTCCCGCGAAGGCTCTTAATGACCCACAATCTGGCACACCGGAGTTGGAAAAGTGACGTTGTATTACCAACCGAGTCGGTTTGTACATTTGGGTCTCAACCCACGTACTTTGTTGCCCAGGGACACCCACAATAAAATTGAGAACTATTTGAATGCGGTCGCAATTGACTGGTACCGATACGCCGCGCAAAACTATGTTTTATGGACGAATAAGGACCTAGCAAGTCTTACAAGAGAACTGACTCAGTTGCCCGACCTGCAGAATTTCTACTTCCTCGCCACCGAATTTTCGCGTCCGCAAGCGAACGGGATGATGCCACAGGTGTTCTGGGAGTGGTTATCGAAGGTTCGCTGAGTCGTCGATATGACTCTGCTTTCCGTCTCGGACGCGGCGCACGCGAACAATTTTTGCAGTGAATCCGCGCGAGTTTTAATCCGCCGCTTCTTTAATCCAGCCGCACGCCGTTTTACGGTCGATACGATATTTTCGGATTAGGTTAGCGACGGCTTTCTCGACCAAACTTCTCGCTGCCTTCAGCATCAAGTCGTCCTGCTCGCATGTTTTCACTTCGCGCAACGCTTGTAGCTCCGTGCTGTAAATGCCGACTGTTGCGCCAGCATTCTCAGTGACGATGAACTCAGGGCCATGTAGTGTGATTTGGTAAGCTCCAGCCATGTGGGGCAATCCCCTTCAAGAAAGTTGGCCGGGAGATTAGATATGGAGCCCAAGTTTCGCCCTTGATTGTGTTTCCTGTCAGTCCGGTATCGTACCGAGAGTTACGAACGTGTATTGATTTGCGCCCGTGCCGCCATGCTGTGCCAGTTCGAGCACGGTTATGAGTGGAACGGCTTCGGCTTCGGTCAGCTTAGTCCTTCAGTTCCTCATCGATTGCGGCTTGCAGTTCCGCGCGAATCCGTTCCCCATTTTCGTTGAGCGATGGTGCCATGAACGGTCGCATCATGGCGGCCGGGTGATTGACTCTCGAAAAAAATGATTCTTTCCCGCCTTGCATGAATTTCAGCGCTCGTGCACGAACCGAGAAAATTTGATATGCGTGAGAGCCGCCTACTTCGTGGACTCTGCCGTATAGACTTGCTGGCGAGCCTGCAGCCGTGACTCCGCCCTTTATTTGTGTGCCTTCGGCGTGAGCCGAAACGACGCGAACGGCGCCAGCAAGTGCTCCAGTGCGCCTATGCAGAACTTGCCCGCTCAATTTCTGGACAATCACGTATCGCTGCAACTGCGTAAGTACGATGTTAAGCCGCGTCGTCAACACATCGACGATTGCCTGCGGCTTGCTCTTTAACGCGTCGTAAAGTTTCCTGAGGTCGCTTTTCAGCGTGATTTCGAGTAGCGGCATTTCAATGCACCGTGCCGGTATCGGCGCAAATCCGCTTTACGCCAAGCGCCTGCGTCAGCAAGCCATGAAGTTCTCCAAGATTTTGTTCTGTAGCTTGACGATATACTTGCGGGTAGCGTTTCGTGAGCAGTTCAAGCAGCGCTGCGGCTGTAGCAACGTCATCGGGCTCGAAAGGCAATGGTTCGGAGCCAAAGGCGCGATCAACGATGCCCAACGCTACGTGAAGTCCTTCGGCAGGATCCACGCGGCGAAGAGAAAGGTTCTGCAATCGTTGATACTTGCGGACTGTCGGGTCTGAGACTTTCAGAATTCGGCAAATGTGCGCTTTTTTCGTGCCGGCTAAAGTCAACTCACGAACCCGTTGTAAAATATGCTTTCGTTGCCGCTTCTTCATACTGTCCTCCCTTTCCGATATTCGTTGCGGAGTCTGTAAATCGTGGGCGCCGAAATTCCTAGCCGCGTAGCCACCACCGACGGTTCAATTCCAGCGGCGAGCAAAGCAATCGCACGTGTTTTTTTGTCCTGCGACGCGCGAGCGCGTTCTCGAGCGAAGGCCATATCTACTTCGTGCGTAGTTTTGCGAATAGCTGTCATGGGCTGTCTCCAAGTTTTCGCGCTTTTCTTCGTAATGTTGTCCGGGATAAATGGATCCGTGCCGCCGCGTTCTTCCAGGTTGCGCCATTCTCTACCGCTCGAATAGCTTCTCGGATTTGTTCAAGAGGGATATGCCGGCAACGGCGGTCCTGAAAATTCCCAGTCTGTTTCCGAAATCGCAAAACACCCCAATAGCGAAGGCTAAATTGTTGTTCGATTTCTTTGTCTGATTTGCCCGCTTTGACGGCGTTGCAAATTTGTTCTACCTGCTCGGTGCTAAATCGCCTGCCGCGGCCCTGTCGGCGACCTGAGGCGCCCGTTAATCGGCAGAGTCGTTCCGCGGGGCCTCTTCCGATTCGTAGGATTTTCGCGATTCGCGGGCAGGACAAGCCACGCCCTAGCAGTTCGACGACTTGCGCCCTCAACTGTTCGGGAATCGGCTTATAACGATTAGCCTCACGATCCAGAAACCAGCAGACTGCTTTGCGGTACGCCGTTGCGCTGCCTATTTCGTTGCGCAACGCC
Source organism: uncultured Acidobacteriota bacterium (assembly GCA_963732135.1). Lineage (GTDB taxonomy): Bacteria > Acidobacteriota > Terriglobia > Acidiferrales > UBA7541 > Acidiferrum. Next base: position 1,218,616 of record CAVSYC010000001.1, on the reverse strand, counting down.
GCAAGCGTGGTCTCTCCGGTCGCAACCAGTTTAAGCAGGCCGCGTGCTTCGCTCTGAGCCGTTGGTAGCGTCGCCATGTTAGCGGCCATCCTTTGTAACGAGCTCGTCAACGACCTGATGATACTGAAGCAAAGTCTGCTCCTCTTTTCCTTCAGGCTCAGGCATGGCTGCCAGTTCCGCGTCGATTAAGTTATTAAATTTTTGCAGTACGTCATCTCTAAATCGCAACATCGCTTCGTATCCACTCGCCAACATTCCGGCATCACACAAAAATTGCAGACAGCGTTTTTCGCTTTCGGTGTAACCGATGTCCTCGCGTACGCGTTCGATGCTGTCAGTGCGCTTCGCGTAGTGATAAAGAAATTTCGCTTCTTGTTCTGGCGTGACTTCCTCGAAATGACTAATTCGGCGATGGTCCACCAATGCCGGACTGTCCTCCGCAACAAAAGAACGGTGGCAGTCGTTACACTCCCAGCATCTTTTTCCATCCTTCATTTTCCTGTGACGCTGGATTTTGTCTCCGCCACAGCGCGGGCAGCTCGGACGGACGTCGGCCACATCCTTTGTCTCTTCATAAACAGCGGTGCGCACGGCAATCTGACGGCGAAGTCTTTCCCCGCTCGCTTGATGTTTGACTGGCAGCACGACACCGGCGGCGAGATAGGTAAAGCGATTACAATCGCCGCATCTGACGATTTGACGCCGCTCGCCCTGTTCTTCGAGAATTTTCGACTTGTAGAAACCTTCGCGCATTAGATTTTGCGAAGCGCAATGTTTGCATGCTGGAGCGGAAACGATTTCAACGGTATCAAGCTGGCTCATTGCGCACCATCGAGTGCGGCTAATTCCTGCTCGGCCGCGCGAATTTCCTCGAGCATGGCGTCGTACGTTGCGCGAACTTCAACCGCTGTGAAAGGCGGTAAGACTTCATACGTCACCAGATGCCCGGCGGCTTGTGCCTGGTCGATTATTTTCTTGTCCAAGGGAAGAAATCGTTTCGTCGTGTGATCGAATGGCCCGACACAATCTTTTCGGAAAACTTCCGCTTCGCGCTTCAGCTCAACAATCCTTTGCCGGATGATGGGAAGCTTTGCCGCGCTCGCCAGCCGTTCGACGTCGAAAGCGTTCACGATTCCTCACTGCCAGGAAATTGATTTGATCTGCGAGATCGGGCGGAAAATCTCGTTCGTCGAATCCCAAAAGCCACGACGCCTCATGATGTTGGCAACAGCTACGTCGGGCGCGAAGTATCCCGCTTGCGCTGCGTCCAAACTTTGCACAGCCGCCGCGATAGGAACGACAACCGTCGTCGTTCCGTCCGTCAGCAGAATGTTGAGTTGGCTGGCCGTTGCCATTTTCACTCTTCGTCGCCGGTTTGGACTTTCACCAATTCCGCGAATTCCGGATCAAGGTCGTCCGCCTTCGCGACGGGCTTTTGTCCGTATCGCGGAATTGCGCGAACGTTCGGATTGTCGGGAGTAACGCGGCTTAATCCGTGCGGCAGTGGCTGAATTTTGTTCAAGTCATCGCTGGCCGCTTTGGCGCAGGCTTCTTTGAACGCATCGTGTACAGCGGCTGCAGCCTTATGAAATTCCGGCTCCGCGCTTTTGTCCGCTGCTGCAAGGTGACACGCACTCATCTCGCCATGGAATTTTGCCAAATGCTCTCTGACTGTTGCCATTTCATTTCCTCGCTTTCAATTCGGCTCTTAGGCCGCAAGCTCGTTTCCTTCACCGTCAAAGAACATCCGTCCGCCTGCAACTTCCGGATCCTCCAACTCCATTCGCCAACACTGGCCGCTTTGGTAGTGATACTTCCACGTCTGCGTTCCGCACTTTTCAATCACGCTGCCATCTTGGGGAACGTTTGCACGCTTTACGAGTGGCGTGCTGACTTGTTCGTCCCAGCCGGTATTCACGATGCCAGCGCTTTTCATGAGCGGCTCGCCACGCGTGAGTTTTTCCAATTCTTCATGTTGTGAATACATTTCCTCCGGCACCGAATCCTCGCAGGGCAAAAAACTGTCGCCGCCTTCGACCGCGACGAGTTCGCGAAATTCCGCAGACACGCCTTTGCCCAGTAGTTCTTGCCGAACCACTTCTCGAATTTGTTCAATCGTCAACATGTCGCCTCCTCAGTAAGTCGCCAAGCCGGCAGCTTTTTTCAGTTGCCCGTGTTCGACCAATTTTTCCCCACGCCGGCGAAGAATATCCGCGCGGTTCGAATCGAGTTTTTGCAATTGAGGGTCGAGGGTCGCGGCGTTCAGCGCCGCGTGCATGTTCCAAATGCCGTCGCTCCGCCGGATGAACCGAACTCTCGGATCTTTCCTGACGCGGCAGTGTTCCATGATTGCTTTTTCTGCCTCTCGTAGCTGCTCGTCGAGCACGCGAAGCTCGTTGCGGTTTTGTTCGAAGAGTTCCAGTGGCGTGTGTTGAATTACGACTTCGGCCGTTTCAACTTTGGTGAACCAGGACATGGAAAAACGCTAGACCGAAAAGTTATCAGCCGCAACAGTCTTTTTTAGTTATTTTGCGGCATCCCATCGTGTGTGTACTCGTGGATTTTTCAGTTGGCAAAGCCACATGACTGGATTTCGCTTCGACATTAAGCTTAAAGTTTTGGCATGAAGCGAACTGCTGTTCTGGCGTCATTGCTCATTGGGTTACTCGTTTCTGTTGCCCATGCAAAATGCATCTCAATTCTCGTGCGAGTCCAAGGCGATGTCGTGGGACCAATTCAAGAAGGCGATGAGTTGTTATTGAGATTCGTATACTCGCCGAAGCGAGTTGAGACATCATCGCCGCGGCCTGTGAAGGACAAGACCTTCGCTTTGGTTGGTGCGTATTCAACCTACAAGAAAACCAGCGTATTCCACGGTGACGTCTGCGGCGCGGCTCCGCGTCAGATTCAGCTTGTTATGCGAGACAGGGATGGCGTCGTTCTAGATACTGTGGACTTGATGACACCTGACGAGCGAAGGGGCGAGGTCGAACTGAGTTACGGGAAGAAGCAGTTCGTCGTGGTACACCGAACGCTCGGGCCTCGTTCATAAGGTCTGGATCGGCTATTCTTGCTGCTCCGGCCGCTTCCAGCCGCCAATCCAAGCCGCGTTTTTGCGCTCGTGCGCCTTGGTAGCGATGGGATGCCGGTCGAAATCAAACTCCGCGCCGCAGGCATTGCAATGCCGCTGCTGACCAACGGCGAACGTCATTGCCGAACCGCATTTTGGACAAACCGGCTTTTCTTCCGCCATAATCCCTCCACTCATCGCCATGCGAAGCGGTTCCGGCGCTTGGCGTATAGCGCAAAGGTATAGCCTTGCGGCGGCCCGCCTTGCTGTATCTCGCCATGATTTTGGCAGCGCAACGTGCCACTCATCACCAGTTTCAATCCACATCCTTCTACCGGACAGATATCCCCCACGGCCAGCGGCACTGCAGGAGGCACGCCATTTGTTGCGTGACACTGATTGCAAAAAACCTTGCGCGATGAATTGTAGGTTGTGCAGGTCGCGCCGCACGCAGTGCACGCAGGTACCTGACCGCTTTTTTGCCATAATGTGAAGCCTTCGACGCGCGTTTCAACCTTTGCGGCTGGCTTCGGAATTAGAATCGGCTTCGGCTCAGGCTTTGGGTTTACAAGTTCGCCGAATCGGTCCCTGATGCCTTCGACAATTTCTTTCGTACGCCGTGCGAGCATGTCAAGCAAACCCAGCACCAAGCCGCGCGCACTGCGAAACGCATGCGTCGCCAAGGCCAGCGAGAACAGCGCGTCATCGTGCATGCTGGACGGCACGGCATATTTAATGCTCATGCCGTCCAGTTGGTACTCCATGCTTTCTAATTCTTCGCGAAAGATTTTGAATTTTTCCGTTGCCGGCACAATGATTTCTTTGTTGTCGCAGGCCATCACCAGTTCTTCGATCAATTGACGGCGCGATGGAACCGTGAAAATAAATGCTTCCACGTTCATGCCCGCTTCTTCGAACTTTTCCGCGATTACATCGCCGAGACCTGTGCTGTCGATGATTGCTTTGCGGCAGTGGAAAGTCTCATACAGAAGCTTTGCCCGCTCGACTTGCAGGCTCCAAGAAATCTGGTGGAATTTGTCCATCGCCACCACGCGGCCGTGCTCATCAATGATTGTCAACACGGAAAAATCTGTTTTTCTGGCGACGTCAGCCGCCAAAAAATACGCCACGCCTGGCAGCGGTCCTTCGAGTTCCTGACCCACGAAAATTTTGTCCAGGTTACGGAATAGCGAACAGTCGGAGTCAGGAATTTTCGCTAAATAGAGAGCTTCCCAGAGGGGGAGAGGCATCGCGGTCTTGAGTTGCTGAATCAGTTCCTCGCTGACCAGGCCATCACCGCCGCTTGGAAACATCAAAACGGCTTCGCCACTCGCGGCACGCTCCGTTTCGCTCAATCGCTGCACGCGCAGCAGATTGGCAATGCTCCAATTCCGGGTTCCCAATTCCAGGTTGAAAAAACAGCGCAGTTTGCCACCTGTCCCCGAAACAGTGGTCAATGCCGCGCCATAAATCGCCGCCGGCATGCGCGAGCTTTCGTCAAGAACTAATCTGTGATAGTTCGCGCCAAACAAACAATCGGGATTGTCCGCGGATAGGAAATCGCAGTAGCCGCCTGTCCGCGACACAATCTGCAATCTCGCTTCATTGATTCGTACCGCCTTCGAGCGAATGAACGGCTCCAGCAAATTCTTACACTCGTCGAACGCCCGGCGGCTTCTGAAAAACCAAGGCCCTGTAAACGCACACGATTCGCCGTTTAGTAATCCGTCGATCAGCCAGCAATAACTGGCCAAACTTTTTCCGGTTTTCGTGCCCGTGCCACACCACAAAACTCTCGCAGGATGCTCGACCATCGCGCGCTGCCTGCTCGTAAATGGAAAGTCAAATTTCACGATGCCGCTTTCTTCTCGATGGTGCGTGGCTTACCGTTCTGAAATACGACTTCGAATTCGCCCGCCATCGGCTGCGGCGGTAACAATCTTTGATGCGTCGCATCCAGCCGTCCAGCCATTCGCGCCTGTAACTCGAACACCTGCCGCTTCGCTTGCAATGCTTGAATCGCAGGCCCAATCTTCTCGCCACACTCGGCCAGGACCGCTAGTCGGCCGCATTCGTATTGCAAAACTTCCAGGTGCTCCGCTACGGTCTCCGGCTTTGGCAACCTCGGATTCCTGTACGGTAAGTGCCTCCGCCTATGCCAACGCATCGTTTGCGCCACAAATCCGAATTCCTTTGCAACATCCGTGCCCTTCCGCCCGCTCAGCAACAGCCGATTGATTTCCTTGGCACGCGGATCGCTACAGACTGAACAAGCTGACATCGTTCACCACCTTTGCCCATACAAGCACAAATTTTTATCATGCGCTCGGGGAAAAACTTGTCGGAGCAACCGGTAGAGCGTTCGGGCGGGCGACGACGCAAAAGATTGTGAGTACAGACGAGATAGCTCCGTTCGTGTCGGAAATCGCCTGCAAATCGCATTGCGCACTGTTCCTGGCGGCTTTGGCAGCACGCTCGGCGGCATAGTGGTCGGTTTTTTGGATTTCACTTCCTCAATTTTTTGAGGAAGTGATTTTTGGCCGAGTGCGGTCTTGCCATGTTAATGCCGCCCGAAGCGAAAGAGGGAACATCGGCTCGATTCACTGAGCAACCGATAAATTATCGGCTGTTCAGCTTTTTGGCTTGTGGAATCAATGCGTTAGAGTGACGGTGCACTGACGCTGAACGGAAGAAGTGGAATCTCGCGTTTGTTACCTTCCGCTATTCGCTTGAATTCCATGAACTTATCAGCCAAAAACCGTCGGTCGCTTCCCCGATTCGTCGGAATACGATGAACAAAACCGTTAACTTGGTCAATTACGATAATGACGCCGACTTCGCCGCGACGTATTCCGCATTTATTTTCGCCGGTGTCGGGGATTGCAGCGGTCATGGAGTGCCAGTCTAGCGGTCAGGTCTTGCGCCGTTGGACGTTCACCAGGTGGTCCGTATTCTGGCGTGACGTATTTTGGCTCTGTGCGCCGCGCGTTACGGATCTTCTGTGTAATCTGTTCGACGCGAGTTCGTTCAAGCTCTTTGCTGCCTCTCCCAAATTGGCGATGAATTTCGCGGATTTCTGCTTGCACTTCGTACTCGATTGGCTTGCTTTGTGGCTCGCTAAAGAAACTCGTTGTGGCAGCTTCGTACAATGGCCAAGCATCCTTGAAGTCATCACCGAGAGTGAAACTAATTTGGGTGAGCAAGTCTGGCTCCTTAAGCAGCGAAGGCAGAGCAGCGCGGACGTAGCGTGCAGGACTGGCAATAGACTTTTTCATTTCTTCTGCGCGGCCGAGAACGATTCGGCAGCATAACTCAACAAACCGCGGATGGTCTCGGTACAGCTTGTCGATTTTTTCTTTTTCGAGAATATGAACATCATCATCGGTTTTGGTTGCAGCAGTCTCTGATGATGATGTTTCTTTTCCTGAATTACTCTCTACCTGCTTTACTTCTAACCCTTCTCCTGCATGGGTGCGGGGTGCTCGACCACTAAATGCAGGGTGCTCAGGCGTCAAATGCGGGGTGCTTGGCGGCACTGGTGCGGGGTGCTTCCCATCATTAGCACCCTTCATGGGTGCAGGTTGCTCGCTTGGAGCACCCGTCACTGGTGCGGGGTGCTTGGCTCGACGTTGTAGTTCTCCAAGACGTTCGACGTTAACCCAGTACTCGTTATATTGGGCGGCCTTTCCTTTCCCGGTTCGGATGCGACGCACGCCGACGATACCGGATCCTTTTGCCCACCGAAATGCTCGCTCGACGGTCGAAACGTCCACGCACATTTCGGCAGCAAGTGTTTCTTGGTTCGCCCACGCGAATCCCTTCCGCGAGTGTGTATGCCGCAAGACTAGGGTGAGAAGATATTTTTGCGTTGGCGTGGCGTCGATTCCGGCAATCAAAGCGAGAACGTGGAACCATTTTTTGTCTGGCTGTGGTATGTTGGGCATTGCAACACCAACTTTCTCCAAGCATTCGGGGCCGGGGCTCAACTCCCCGGCTTTTTTCTCGCACAAACGAAGACGCCGCGGCGAAGCAGCTTTGCGCTGCCTCACCTGCGGCGTTGTTTCTCTCCTTTGTTTTCCTCGCGGCGAAACTCTTAGGCGGCTTGTTGTTTTGTCTTTTGCGCTTCGCTCACAGCAACAACTCTGACCCAGGTTGCCAGCGGCAAATTAGCCCGCGCTGCAGCTTTCTCGAGTAGCCGTTTAATTTCCGGCTTCACGACCAGTTGCACATGCCCGCTTTGTTTCTTACTCATCGAAATCTCCTATCTTAGCTGCTAACTTAAGTGACAACCACATCAGATATTGACAGTCGGTATACATCTGTAGTAAGCCTAATATGTACAAAAAAGACTTCAGACACAAGCGAAAAATACGCAGCAACCGAACAACGGTAGAATGACCGAGTAATAGCAGTAAGCCGATATTTAGGCTAGGCCAGAGAGCACGAAGCAGAACCAAACGCGCATCTCTCTTCGATTTGGAAGAGACTGCGCGTTTTTTATTTTTTGGGGAAATAGAAAAGGAGAAAACGAAATGAACCTTTCAATCGAACAGTACAGGAACCTCGTTGATGCAGTCGGTCACGGAATGGTCGGGCGACCGGACGCCCATGTGCTCGCGCGTTTCGCGGTTCAGGTGGCCATTAGCTTAGACCATGAAAAATGGGACGACCGCGACAAGCTCATAGAAGAACTGGAACCACTTGCGCAAGAATGGCTCAATGCGCATCCCGAGATAGTCCGATGAGCAAACTCGAAACCACTCGAAACAATCGAGACGGTTCGATCACGGTAAAAAGTGCGGATTTTAGCATCGTCATCCGCGAGGACGGCCGCGTCACGACTAGCGGCCACGTCACTATCGAGGAACCGGTAGAAAGATTTGTCGCGGACGCTGGCGTGTACGCGAATCCCGACGCCGCATCGCCACGGTCGCAGCCATCCGCGAAAAAGCGGGGAAGCAAATAGAATCAATGGCAACTACGACGCCCAAACTCGAAACAACACCGGCTCCAGCGACCCCTATCATCGCGCCAAGCGATATTTTGACCCCTCAGGAATTGGCGACCAGATTGAAAGTGGATTTGAGTTGGGTGTACGAAAAGAGCCGAAAACGCGGCGAGTATGATAATCCCCTGCCGACGTTGCGTTGCGGTCGCTATCTGCGCTTCGATTGGAGAGCTGTGTGCGAATGGCTGCGCTCGAACAACTCCTCTTGATATTGTATATAGACCTATATATAATATCAGCAGGAGGAAACACCATGCGGAAACAAAAAGGACATATTTATAGCCGATACGGCGTCTGGTACGTACGCTTCTGGGATGACCTAGTACAATCCGATGGTAGCCTTAAGCGAGGGCAAAAATCTGAACGGCTCTGCGATTATGATGATGAGCATCGCACTAAGAAATCCGTGAAGCGACTCGCCGAAGAAAAGCTCGCACCGCTCAATTCGGGCTTCTTGAATCCCCAGGCCACGATGCTGGTCAGCGAATTTGTTGAACGCATCTACTTGAAGGAACACGTCACCAAGAAATTGCGTCCGGCGACTCTGAAACAATATCGCGATATTTGGAACAATCACTTAAGGCCACGCATGGGCAAGTTGACGCTGCGCGGATTCAGAACAGTTCACGGTGAACAGATGCTCGCGCAAATTGCCGAGCAAGCGAAACTAGGGCGCTCTAGCTTGCGCCATTGCAAAGCGTTCCTCAGCGGCGCATTCAAAACTTCGAAGCGCTTAGGCATTCTCGACGGCATAAACCCGATTATGGATGTGTCGATTCCGCGCGTGTCAGAGCCAGAAGAGGATACCTACGCTTATTCCCTTCCTGAAATCAAATCGCTGCTTGCAATTCTCCATGAACCTGCTCGAACCGTCATTTTGACGGCAGCGTTTACCGGACTGCGGAAGAGCGAGATCCGCGGGCTCGCGTGGGAAAACTTCGATGGCAAGGAACTAGCTGTCAGGCGGTCTGTTTGGGGAACCAAGAAACTTGCAGAAAAACTTCAGCCTGGAAGTTCCGCTTGGGGCGGCGTTGCGAACGAGCCCAAAACGAAACGCAGCCGCGCATCAATCCCCGTTGTGAAACAGTTAGCTGATGCGCTCGAAGCGCACAAGCTACGGTCTGGAATTCTGGCACAGCCCGGCCTGCCAATTTTCCAAGCGGGTAACGGGCAGCCTTTAAATCTCGACAACTTGGCCGGACGCGTAATTGCTCCCGCTTTGGCACGCTGTGTGGTCTGCCGGAAACAAGAAGACCAGCACAAGACGGACGGCCACGTCTATCAACGCAACACTACTTCGTGGCATGGCTGGCACGGATTCAGGCGTGGACTGGCAACAAATCTTCATGCTCTGGGCGCGGACGATAAAACGATTCAGGGGATTCTCAGACACAGCAACATAGGTTTGACGATGAACATCTACGTAAAATCCGTGAACGAATCGCAGGTGAACGCGATGGATACGTTGAGCGACAAATTGGGAATGTGCACCGTCTGTGCACCGAGCGAGGACGGGCCGGTCAACTGAAGTGCGCAACACGAATAAACTAAACGGGATAGTGGAGCCGAGGGCGAGAGTTGAACTCGCGACCTGCCGATTACGAATCGGCTGCTCTACCACTGAGCTACCTCGGCGCGATTTATTTACGATAGCATTGGCGATTCGATTCCGCAATTATCAGGCGGCTTTGAGGGTTTGTACTTGCAAACCCCGACGTGAAGAAGACACCTGTTTTCAACGCGAAAACGGGTACATCAGCCAGCCCAGCGCTATTGCCACCAGCACAAACATCGCGAAAGACCACGCGGCATATTTGAGGCGTTCGAGAGGATCGCGGCGGCCCAGCGTGCCGAAGGCCAACGAAATAATCACGGCAAAAAGCAGCAGCGATTGAAAGTGCGACAAGTGCAGCGGCACCATCCCGGTCATGCCTTGCGCCTGCGTGCCGCTTCGTAAGCGTGCAGCGCCGCCAGCAGGTTCAAAACTCCAGCCGTGGCCAGAAACCGCGTTCCGTAGTCACCGTCAGCATGGGAAACATCGCCGCCCGAGCCTTCCAGGTTGCGCGCAATGAAATAAAAGCTGCCGGTCCCCAGGTCCGCGGCGTAGCCAAGCCGTGCGAAAGCATCATCACCGCCTGGCGGAAAAAGATTCCCACGCAGTCCGGCGCCAAGGTAGACGAGAAATCCCACTGTCAGAAAAATCGTTACAGCGCGGCCCCACATTTTGAGCAGGGCGTGTCCGAAACCGGGCAAAATCCAGCCGGTGATAGCGATTACGATGGCACGCAAATTGTACAAGCTCGCATTTCTAGAGCTTCCGTAATGCACGGCTTGCGGGTTCGCCTCGTGAACCGGCGTGGGGCCAATATTGTCTCCGCTCGCAACATTCGCTGGCCCGTTTGCCATTTTGCTTTCGGTGGTATCGTCGAACATTTTCCTTCGTCGCTGAAGACAAGGCTGAGGCTAAGCGAGCAGCGCGAGAATCTCCTTTTGCACGGCGCCTGTGACTTGCGCTTTATGTTCGTCAACGTAGACGTTGACTTCGCTGCGCATCCCGAATTCCGGAAGGTAGATTCCCGGCTCCACGGAATTGCAGGTTCTTGCAATCAAGCGGCGCGAATCGTGGGTTTCGAGTCCATCCATATTTGCGCCGTTTCCGTGAACCGATTGGCCGATGTTGTGCCCGGTGCGATGGATAAAATATTTTCCGTAGCCGGCTTTTTCCACCACGCTTCGCGCGGCTTTGTCCACCTGCCAGCCTTGCAGCGGCTTCCCAGCGGCGATCGAGAACTGAATCAGAGAGACGGCCCGGTCACGCGCTTCAGTCAAGACTTTGAAAATCTCCGAGTACTTTTCCGGTACTTTTGCGCCAAGATAGCCCACCCACGCAACATCGTAGTAGACACTGCCGGGCGTCTTCAATTTTCCCCAAACGTCCAGCAGGAGCAAGTCGCCTTCCTTAATCTCGGTCGGCCTTTCGTTCGACGGAGCATAGTGGGGATCGCTGGCGTGGGCATTCACCGCAACATCTGGACCCTCATCGGTTGCGAGGTCGGCTTTCTCAAATTCCGCCAGGATCCATTGCTGCAGCGCCACTTCGGTCAATGGTTTTTTATCGCGGACACTCTTGCCCGCAAGCGCAAACGCTTCCGCAACGATGCGGTCGATGGTTTTTCCAGCCAGCAGATGCGACTGTAATTGTTCCGGAGTCCAGCAAGCTTCGAATTTCTGCACCAGGTCGGCGGAGGTGACTACTTTCACGCCACAATTTTTCACCAGTTCCACCGTGCCTGCGTCCACCATGGCGACATAGGGAATCGCATTTTTCGGAGAATACTGCATGGCAACGTTTTTCGCGCGGCCCAGTATTTTTTTCAGATTTTTGCGCAACTCTTCCTGGCCCGAATAATAAAGTGTTTCGCCCGGCAGCATGACCAGGGACTCGGTTTCGATCTTGTGCACCAGTTTTTTTGGCGTGCCTTTTGCGGGAATGAAATAAAACCAGCGGCGCGTGCGCATGGCGTTGGGCAGGCCCAAAATACGGTGCGCGATCGGATCGCGTCCGCGAAAATCGTAAAACAGCCAGCCATCGAGCTTGGCAGCCCGCAAGTCACTTTGAATTTCGTCCAGTTGGAAGCTCATCGGCACGGCGTACTCCCTATCATTGCAAACCCTAAACATCGTGGAGCGCGAGCGCTTCGATTTCCTGCGCGGTAACACCAAAGATCTCTACGCGCTTGGCTCGGCTGCGCTCGCCGGACAAAAGTCTAACAGCCGACTTGGGCCTTTTCAAAAGCTCGGCTAGAAATGCGCACAAGGCCTGGTTCGCGCGATCCTCAACAGCGGGTGCCTGCAATCTGATCTTCAGCGCGCCGTCCATCACGCCAGCGACTTCATTCTTGCTGGCCCGCGGCCGCACTCGCACTGTGAACGACACTGATCCGCGATCCGGATGCGCTTGCAGCTCCAACGGGATCATTTCTACCAGGCTCTTTCGTATTGCACAGGGGGATGGACCGGCGCCCCATATTGCTTCGCGGCGCGCATCGGCCAATACGGATCACGAAGCAGTTCGCGCGCGAGAAAGATCAGATCGGCCTTACCCTCCGTCAGAATCGCTTCTGCTTGCGCGGGCTCTGTAATCATTCCGACCGCTCCGGTGGCTACGCCAGCATTTTTGCGAAGAGCCTCGGCGAACGGCACTTGGTAGCCCGGCCCGACGGGAATTTTCACATCCGGCACCAGACCGCCGCTCGAGGTATCAATCAAATCCACGCCCGCTTTTTTTAATAGTTTTGCCAACTCGATGGATTGCAGCAAATCCCAGCCGCCTTCCTTCCAGTCCGTGGCTGAAATTCGGCAAAAAAGCGGCAGCTGCTCCGGCCAGACTTTGCGAATCGCTTCCGCGACGCGTAGCACCAACCGGACGCGATTTTCGAAGCTGCCCCCATATTCGTCGTTGCGTTGATTCGACAGCGGGGACAGAAACTCGTGTAGAAGATAGCCATGTGCGGAATGAAGCTCGACGACTTCGAATCCAGCCGCCAACGCGCGTTCGGCTGCCACCGCGAAGTTTTTCACCACCATGTCAATTTCGGCAAGCGTCAAAGCGCGCGGCATGGGGTAGTCCGGAGCGAAACGAATTGCGCTCGGCGCGACCGGCTCCCAAGCGCCGTCTCCCGCAGTCAGAGCCTTGCCTCCGCGCCAAGGCACGCTAGTACTGCCTTTGCGTCCCGCATGCGCCAATTGCATACCCGGTACCGCGCCATGTTCGCGAATAAATTTCGCAATTGGCCGCCAGGAATCGACGTGCGCGTCGTCATAAATGCCGGTGTCGGCGGGCGAAATCCTGCCTCGCTCTTCGACCGCGGTAGCTTCTGTGAAAACCAGGCCGGCGCCGCCTATAGCGCGGCTGCCGAGATGCACCAGATGCCAAGGCTGCGGATGACCTTCTACCGCCGAGTATTCGCACATCGGCGAAACTACAATGCGGTTTTTCAATTGCAATTCCCGCAACCGGATCGAACTGAAAAGATTCATTATCCGTTTTCCTCTAGGCTGTTGGATGCGGCGGGAGAGCGCGGGTTCCAAATAATGCCGTGCCTACGCGCACTTCGGTTGCGCCTTCCTCAATGGCTACTTCGAAGTCGTGCGACATGCCCATCGACAGTGCGGGCAGCTTTTTCCCCAGCCGCAACTCGAGATTTTCTTTCAAATCACGCAGCTCGCTAAAGTACAGCCGTACCTTTTCCAGGTCATCTACGAACGGCGGGATACACATCAGCCCCTGCAAATCGATACCATCCAAGATGGAAATTTGCTCCGCAAGAGGAACCAGCCCTTCGCGCGCGATTCCGCTTTTCGCCTCTTCCGGCGCGATGCGAACTTCGATCAGCACGCGTAATTTCCGCGGTTCGCCAAGCTCAGAATGTGTACGATCCAACTTCTGTGCAAGCGCAAAGGCATCCACCGAATCAACGCTGTGAAAGAATCTCGCGGCTTTCGCAGCCTTATTACTTTGCAGGTGTCCAACTAAATGCCACTCAGCCTTCAAATCTTGCAACGCAGATCGCTTCCCTTCCCACTCCTGTACGCGGTTTTCTCCGAAATGCCTTATACCTAGTTCGAACGCGGCGCGGATCGCTTCGGCCGAATGAGTTTTTGAGACTGCAATCAGCGTAATGTCGCCAGCCGCCCGGCCGGCGCGCTTTGCCGCTCCCGCAATACGCTCACGAATTGCCGCGAGGCTTTCCTGTAAATTTGATTTATTCATATGCAGACCAAAATCGTACCACGCGCGCTTTGCGGCTTGCTGCGGCTCCGGTTAGACTAACGCTCAGTACATAATCGACTCATGAAAAATCGCGGAACACTCATCGCCGTCGAAGGCATCGATGGCAGCGGCAAACAAACGCAAGTGCGCCTGCTGGCGCGCGAACTGGAAACGCGCGGCTACCAGGTTTTGTCCACCGGCTTTCCGCAGTACGACTCCTGGTTCGGGAAAATGGTCGGCCAATTCCTCAACGGCGATTTGGGGTCTTTGAATTCGGTGGATCCCCATTTTACCGCATTGCTGTATGCGGGCGATCGCTTCGAATGTAAACAGCCCGTTGTCTCTGCTCTCGAAAATGGCGGAGTGGTTCTCGCAGACCGTTATGTCGCTTCGAATCTCGCGCACCAGACCGCGCGCGCGGCTGTAGAAAAACGCGCCGAATTCCGCGCCTGGATCGAGCACCTGGAATACAACATCTATGGATTACCTAAAGAGGATCTGGTGCTGTACCTGCGCTTGCCGCCGCATGAAGCACAAACTCTAATCGCGAAAAAATCAGCGCGCGTTTACACCGACGCCGCGCATGACATTCTCGAATCCAACATTCGCCATCTGCAAGCCGCGGCGGACATGTATGACCAACTGGCGCTGGCATCGAACTGGAAAACCATCGAGAGCTTCGATACGGCGAAACAAGTGATTCGGCCCGAGAACGAAATTTCCGCAGACGTTCTCGCGGCGGCACTTCCCTGCATTGCTCCATTGAAGAAGGAGACGGTCTGACAAATGGCCTTCTCTGAATTTCGCGGCAATCCGCAAATTGTTACTGCGCTTCGTGGGGCATTACGCAGCGGTCGTGTGCCACACGCGCTGCTCTTTACCGGGCCACGAGGCGTAGGCAAATACACGTTGGCGCGGCTCTTCGCGCAGGCGGCGAATTGCGAACGCCTCACCGACGATGCCTGCGGCGAATGTTACACCTGCCAGCGAATCGCACTGCTCGCCGAACCGCAACGCCTGATCGAACAAGGCCTGGCCGAGCGCGGCGAAAGCGCCGACGCCGCCATGGTTGAGCGCACTCCACTGATTCTGCAAACGCATCCTGACGTCTGGGCGCTGGTTCCCGATCCTGTGCGCCTCAAATCACCGGTGGCGCGCCCGGTCCTGCGCATCGGCCAGCTTCGCGCGGTGCAGCGTGCCGCGTATTTTCAGCCCATGGGCCGCCGCCGAGTTTTCATTCTGGACGGTGCGGACACCATGCGCTGGGATGTGGCCAGCGTCTTCCTGAAAATCCTGGAAGAGCCGCCCGGCTCAGCCACGCTCATCTTGACCGCGCCATCGCCCTATTCGCTTCTGCCAACTATCGTGTCACGATGCTTGCAATTCCACTTCGCGACGCTGCCCGCCAACGACGTCGAAGCCATCCTCAAGGAGAAGTCGGACCTCGCCCCCGCCGCCGCACGCCTCGCGGCACAGCTTTCAGAAGGCCGTCCAGGCTACGCGGTGGAAATGGATGCCATTAAGGAAAGCGAGCGCCGCAGCAATGCGCTGAAAATCCTGGATCGCGCCTCTCGCGGCGAGGACTTCGGCCAGCTTTTTGCCCTCACCAATGCCATTTCGAAAGACCGCGAAATCTCTTTCGAAGAACAACTTTCTGTTTTTTATAGTTTGCTTTCTGACCTGCTCGAACTTTGCTCCCGCATCGAGTCACCGCAGCTCCGCAACCTACCGCTGCAAAAGGACTTGGAGGCGGTGGCCAAGCGCATTGACGCCAGCTGGGTCATGCGCGCACTTCGCGGCTTCGATCAACTTGCCGCCGGAGCGCGCCGCAATCTGAATCGGCAACTCGGCCTGGACTCGTTGGCCGCCGAACTTTCTCCTGCTTCATCTTCTCGCAAATAGCCAACAAAGTTCCCCTTTTTCGTTCGTCAACTTTTTTTCCTCAACTGTAACCGCCCGCTCGTAAACCGCATCTCACTCTCATTGGTGCTAATTTCCCACCTTTGGGCCAAAAAGGAGTTTTTATGGTGAATCGCCGTATGTTTCGCCCGGGTTTCTCCGACATCAAGGAGCCTCTTCCGCCCCGTGGTAACTCACATCCGAATCACAGTGCCGGCCCGGCCCCCAGCAAGAAGCCCGCACCACCAGAAATCACGCATGCTGAGAATTTTTACTGGATCAAGCAGATGCAGTCCCGTACTCCAATGGTGGTTGCGCTGGATAACGGCGAGACCCTGCACGGCATCGTGGAATGGTATGACCGCGATTGCATCAAACTGACCCGCCAAGGCAGCCCGAACCTGATGATCTTCAAGCGCACTATCAAGTACGTCCACAAAGAAGGCGGAGAGAACGGCGACGAGTAACGCCACCTAGGGGAAATTGTCTGAGAATATCGTTTCACTGTAACGTTAAAGCTATTTTAATCCCATCTCTCGCGGCGAAAATGATCATTGCGTTCGAGCTCCAGCCCCGCCAAATGTCATCAGCGCTTTTGCCGCCAGTTTGCCCTGAGCGTTCCTGATATCGCATTCCACCACGATAAAATTCCTGCCGGCGCGCAAGACCCTGCCCTCGGCCTCCACTTTGCCATCGGCGATAGGCAGCAGGTAATTGATCTTCAGCTCGATCGTAGCCAATTCAGCGCCAACCGCCGACACTGTATAGGCCGCGATGGCTCCAGCAGTATCCGCGAGCGACGCAATTACGCCGCCGTGAACCACGTTGTGGATTTGCAAATGGTGCTCTTTCACCGTCATTCCTAGGACCGCGCCACCCTCATAAAGCTTTTCCACCTCCAATCCCACCAACACACTGAAGTTGCTCAATTTCAGCCGACTCTGGGCGTATGCCAATAGCTCTGCGTTCAGCACGGTTTTGCCCTCTTTGCCCTTACTCAAGTTCCCTCCTTGCATAGCCCCGTTCGGCCAACCGTCGGCACCCTCAATGTCACGGTTTCCTTCAGCTTGCGTCTAATACAGCACCCGAGTGCGGAATCCGCAGCTCGGTCGATTGCCGCCATTCTAGCAGCAACCCGCAGCGTGGGTATGTTAGCCTCGCTCCGGACGTGGAAAACCTGGAAACCATGCGTATAGGCATCACCTGCTACCCCACTTACGGCGGCTCTGGCGTTGTCGCCACCGAGCTCGGCCAGGAGTTGGCGGCTCGCGGTCACGACGTCCATTTCATCAGCTACGCCCCGCCCATCCGCATGAACCTGAACGACCCGCACATTTTCTTCCACGAAGTTGAAGTCGCTTCCTACCCGCTTTTCGACCACCCGCCTTACGCCCTGGCTCTCGCCACCAAAATGCTGGAAGTTTTCGAAGCGGAATCGCTGGATCTGCTCCACGTGCATTACGCAATCCCGCACTCGGTAAGCGCGTTGCTCGCACGTTCGATGGCTGCCCCGCGCCGTCTGCCGTTCATTACCACGCTTCATGGCACGGACATCACCCTCGTCGGCAGCAACCGCTCCTACCTGCCGATTACGAAATTTTCCATCGAACAAAGCGACGGCGTCACCGCCATCTCGCAATATCTCTTGAACCAAACCCTCAAGGAATTCGACATCAAGCGGCCCATCGAAGTCATTCCGAACTTCGTCAATTGCGACCTCTATACGCGCCAGCCGAATCCCGCTCAGCGCGCCAAATGGGCGCCCGCCGGCGAGCCTGTCCTCATGCATCTTTCGAATTTCCGGCCAGTGAAACGCATCACCGACGCCGTCGAAATCTTCGCGCAAGTCCGCGCCAAGATGCCCGCAAAGCTGGTATTGATTGGAGACGGCCCGGAACGCGGTGCCGCGGAATATCTCGTGCGCAAAAAGAAGCTGCAGAAAGACGTGCACTTCCTCGGCAAACAGGACCAAGTCTACCGCCTGCTTTCCGACGCCGATTTATTCTTGTTGCCTTCTCAGTTGGAGTCGTTTGGTCTTGCTGCACTGGAAGCCATGGCCTGCGAAGTTCCCGTCATCGCCACCAACGTCGGCGGCGTCCCTGAAGTCGTTGAACACGGAGTCGATGGCTATCTGGTGCAACCCGGCGATGTTTCATCCGCCGCAAAGTATGCGATCGACCTTCTCTCGCGCGCCGACCGCGGCCGGGAAATGGGCCGGCGCGCACGCATCCATGCCAAGAAGAATTTCTGCGCCAATGACGTCATCCCATCGTACGAACGGTACTACCAGCGCGTCCTCGCAGAAACCCGCGCCGCCTCAGCTTAGGTGCAGAAGGTTCCAACGGCAGGCGTCGCTAAGCACCGCGTCTTGGCGTTCTCTGCGCTCCCCGTATCCCCTAAGTTAATTCCTTGCTGCCTCCGCCTCTGCCCGAATATGCTCCAGAACCCGCATGTGAATCCGATGAATCACATAGTCTGACCACCAATGCCAGTACATTTCCGGCCACATCGAATGGGCATACCATGTCGTGCCTTCGACGCGCGTTCGCCCACCCGGCAATTCCGTCAACAAAAATTGCCCCTGATGCGATTCGAAGTAACCGTGCAAATGCCGCGGTTCAATGTGCCCGTAAGGAGTCAATTCATTCAAAGGAGCGGGATTCGCCGTCACACTGAAGCGCAGCAGACGCGGCTCATCCCACACCACGATCGGCTCCACAAACGGTCCAGTAGAAAAAACACAATGCCGCACCGCGCCAGCGCCATGCCCCGTAATTTCTGCTCGGATCGGATAGGCAATTCCGGCGCGGAAGAGCATCTCTTGCGGCGGCGGAATCTCTGTAAACGCCACCACCTTCTGCCAGACTTTTTCAGGGGGCGCGCCGATTTCGATCGCGCTCTTCACTTCAAAGACGCCAGGCTGCGGTCGCGTGAAGTGTTCCACTCCGTAAAATCCCGGCGTCAACAACACGACCATCGAGAAGATGGCCGGCGCATTTCGCCGTCCCCAATGCGCCGCCTGAACCACAAATCCCAAGCTTCCACCCAACAGCGCCATCATCAGCGCGATGGGAGCCGCCATCAAAATACAAATCACGCCCTCGACCGCCACCAGGAGCAAAATCGCGCCCAACAAGAATACCGGCAGAACCGCCATCAATACGCTCTCGCTGTAGCTGCGGGGCTCTCGGTAGCTGTGCATCAGCACTGCAAACAACCCCAGGCAAAACGGCAGGCCGACGAACAATCCCCAGCCATACGTCGCCACAACTTGCGTTCCGAGCAACGTAAATCCGAGCCCAATCACCGCGGTCACTACGATACTCACCACCGCGCTTCCCGCGCGCGTTTCGGGAACCCAGGAATCCAGAAATCGCGGCCCGGGCCATGGTACGCCTTCTTCTCTCCCCGCTTCCGTTGCAGGCGGTTTAAGAATCAACACCAGAAAAAACAGCAGATTCACGACCGGAGCGAAGAACAACGCCGCAACCCAAGTCGGTTCGCCGGCATCGCGCAACCTCTTCACTGTCATCGCCAGGCCCAGCCAGATGAAAGGCAGAGCAATAAACAGCATCACGCCGGCAAACAATCGATTTTGAATAGTCAGCGCATGTACGCCGGAAATTGCCCCAAATGGCCGCCAATAATTAAGCAGGCTCCACGGCCGGTGAAAAATCCGCGTCACAACCACCCAATCAACCAGAAATTTCAACGCGAATGCCGCCAGTCCCACAGCTGCGTACGTCGCGCGACCGATGCGCCCTTCCCATTGCCAGATGTTTGCTGTGGGCATCAATAGCCTCCGGTTACGGCCGACTTCGCAATTCGCAATTTTGGTTGACACAGCCGCGCCGCTCCGCGATCCACTTATAGCCGGCATCGAGAACTGGCATCATCCCTGGCAAGGCTGCAAGCCAGACGAACGGCCGCGCCCACCAAATTTCGCGCGCGACAGCCAACACGGCGTTGGCTCCGCCTACATGCGTTCCATCGCCCAGCAGAAACCGCAGTTCTTTCAATAGTTCGCGCCGCGACATTCCCAACAACGCACCCACTCGCGGGTCCTGCAATGGAGCAACGCCCAATCCCCGCCGCCGCAAAATCGGCGCCAGCCACCACGCAATTCGCGTACAAAAACCGCACTCCGCGTCAAAAAACAGCCACCCACGCGCACTTCTTTCTTTCCGATCCGTGAATTCATCCGCCAGCGTAATCATGATTTCTTCTTTCTCCGCGAATCTCCGCGCACTTTGCGCCTCTGCGTTATCTTTCTCCGATCTTGTTCCTTTCTTTCCTTGCTGCTCTTCTCTGTACCTCTGTGGTGAATCCTCCTTTCTCACCCGGCCTTCTTGTTTGCAGTACCCAACAACGTGATCACTTTCCCCCGCAGCTTCACTACGCTCTTGAGTGCACCAGTCGGCATCCGCAAAATCTCTTCAAACAATCCCGTCATCGCAGTCAAAAATTCCAGCATCGCTTCCAGACGCTCTTTGGTCTGCGCATCTCCCTGTCCGCTCTTCGCTTCCCGTACACATTCCGCCAGCACCCGCAGTGTCGGATCGATTTCCCGCTTCTTCCGCTCCTCCGACACAATGCGAAAAATCTCCCACACATCTTTCAACGTCTCGAAGTGGTCTCGCCGGTCGCCCAGCACATGCACCACGCGCACAATTCCCCACCCCTGTAGCTCGCGCAGACTCGTGCTCACATTCGAACGCGCCACCGAGAGCGTCGTGGAAATTTCGTCCGCCGGCAGCGGCTTCGCCGCCAGATACAACAGCGCATGCACCTGCGCCACCGTCCGGTTAATCCCCCACTTCGTCCCCATCTCGCCCCAATGCAAAATGAATTTTTCTTCCACCGGCTCCAGCACCGTTTTTCGCGTTTCGCTCATTTTGTTCCTTGGTCCTCGCTTCCGCGGTCACTATATCCCGTATACACTGTTGTTTCTGTATTAACAGAATATACAGATATTTCAGTCGCCTTGTCAAGTACCCTTTTCGGACCTTCGTTCGCAGAGCAGTTTCGCCGCTTTGTTAGGGCGATTGTCTCGGGCTAGCAATTTCTATATAGTCGGGCGCAATGAAAACACGTCTGAATCAAGCTTGGAGGTCCTAATGTCGGATTCGATTGGGCCCCTGCCCCTAAATCGCGTTCCGTGGCTGCGGTCGACTTGGCTGCGGCCGAAGTATCTGCTCTTCGCCGCCATCGGACTGATGTTCTTGCTCGTAGCAGTGGTCTTTGAGAGATTTCTGATCGATTACCGCGACCCCGAGTGGAAGCACATCGAGCCTTTCAAGTGGTGGCTGCTGGTGCACGGAATCGCTGGCGCAAGCGCGCTGATCCTCGGGCCAATGCAATTTTCCGATCGCTTGCGGCAACGCTTCACCAAATTGCACCGCGTTGTTGGACGGGTTTATGTGGCATCAGCATTGATTGCCGCTCCAATGGGGGCGTACATCGAATACGTCCAGGAGCATACCGGCGCCACCCGCAGCTTCACGATTGAGACCATACTGCAGGGCGGTTTATGGTTTCTGACTACTGCGATCGCCTTCGGATTCATCTTGAATGGGAAAGTTCAGCAGCATCGCGCCTGGATGACCCGCAGCTTTGGCACCGGCCCGATGATTTTCCTGGAAGTTCGGGTGATTTTTTGGCTGATCGGACTGCAAAACCTTACTCCCGCCAGAGCGGAAACGGTGGTCTGGCTGTGCACTGCTTCCTCTATTTTCGTGGCGGACGTGATACTGCAAATCCAGGAATACCTGCGCAGCCGTCCGTCTGCGGCAAAACTGCCCATTGTGTCGCGCATCGCGAAGACAGTTTGAATCTGAAGCGTGTCGCTCACAGCCGCACGGTCTCGGCCATGGCGGGAACCAGTTCCGGCACTTCGATCCGTATCAGCGTTCCCTGGCCGGGACGGCTTTCAATCTCCAAACGGAAATCCGTGCCGTACAACACGCGCAGCCGCTCGCGCACATTGCTTAACCCGATTCCTTCGACGTACACATGGGGCATGCGCTCTTCTGGAATACCGACGCCGTTGTCCTCAATTTCCACGTGTAGCCGCCCATCGCGCTGATCGGCATGCAGACGGATCCGTCCGCCTTCGATCTTCGGCGCCAGTCCGTGTTTCAAGCAATTCTCCACCATCGGCTGTAGCAGCATGCTCGGCACAAACGCTTCCAGCGTTTCGTCGTCAATCTCTTTAATAATTTCCAGATTGTCTCTGCCGAAGCGAGCCACTTCGATGTCCAGATAATCGTCAATAAATTGCAACTCTTCTTTCAAGGGCACAAAGGTTTCGTGCTTGCGTAGTAGCCGCCGCAAAATATTGCTCAGCCGCAACACCACACCACGAGCGGTATCCGGATCGAACCGGATCAACGCCGAAACCGTGTTCAGTGTGTTAAATAGGAAATGCGGATTGATCTGGCTGGACAGCGCGTCCATGCGCGCCTTCAGCAACAGTTGCTGGTGCCGCTCCAGGTTCATCTCAATGCGAGTGTTGTTCCAGATCTTCAGCGGCGCCGCCACCGACATCAGCGTCGCAATCACTGCCAGCCCCAGCCACCAATCCCAATGCTGATCAACGGCAAATAACCACTTCGGCTTGGTGGCAGTCACTAGCGCCACTCTTCCCAGTTCCAATCCAACGCAAGCGCCCAGCGGAAGCATTTCCCACGGGATATCCACCTTACGTATAAATTTCACCACGGCTTTCGGGATGTTCAAAAATGTGAACGGGCCGAAGTTCCATAACTCTTCCTTGTTAGGAATCGCCTGGCGCATCAGACCGCCGATCAGCCCCGCCGTGGCCGCAACCGGCATTCCCAGCCATTCGTGCGCGATCAACGTGGGAATCGTGATGATGGCCCCGCCGATTGGCCCCACCACGCGCCCGCCAAGCAAGCCCATCAGGAACGCGCCTTCCAAAGACAAGTCCGCGAAACGATATTGCGCGCCGACGAGCCGCAGCGTTACTCCCAGAATCAGCGGCGGCACCATGAAAAACATCAGCTTGATTTTCTGATCGACGTCACGCTCTTCCGTGAACAGCACGCGACGAAACGTGTTCCAGCGAGCCAACAGCGCGCCAATCGACGCCGCCACGCCCACTTTCAGCAGCAGCGTAAATAGAAAATCTCTAGGAGAAAATGAAGAAACGTCCATAATCATTGCCTGTTTGCTGCTCGCTCTGCTTTCAACGCTAGCCAATCGTCGCACGTCTGTAAAGCCGGGCAGCGCGCCTGCGCGTATGTATTACCCCTGCTATAATTGTGTGTTCTTATGCCCGGAAAAAAGTCTGCAGCACATCGCGCCGCAAAACACCTGGTGGAAGACGTCGCGCACGCGGCTCTCCCTACTCGTTACGGCCGCTTTATCATTCACGGCTTTCGTGGGCTTGGGCCGCAAGACGAAGCCGTTGCTTTGGTGCGCGGCAAAATTCATGGCTCTTTCAAGGCGAAAAAATCACTACCGTTGGTCAGGGTCCATTCGCAGTGTCTCACCGGGGACGTTCTCAGTTCGTTGCGTTGCGATTGCCGCGCGCAACTGGAACTTTCCATGAAAAAAATCAGCGAGGCGCCGTCCGGGATTCTCCTGTATCTGCCGCAAGAAGGCCGTGGCATCGGCCTGATGAACAAATTGCGCGCCTACGAATTGCAGGACGAGGGCATGGACACAGTTGAAGCGAATGAGTCTCTGGGTTTCGCAGCCGACGCCCGCGATTACGATTTCCCTGCGCAAATCTTGAAGAAACTCGGCGCTACTCGGATCCGCCTGCTGTCCAACAATCCGGAAAAGGTTCGCCAATTGGAAGAAGCAGGAATCCGCGTCGCCGAACGTGTGCCCTGCCAGCCGCGCATCTCCAAAGTTTCCCGCGCCTACCTGCAAACCAAAAAGAAAAAGATGGGGCATTTGCTTACGGGAATTTAACGGTGGGTTATCGCTCCCTCTTTCTCTTTTCTCTAGCGGCCGCCTCTGAGGCGGGTGATCTTTGTTGCTTCGTTCCTGCCACCGCTATCCGCCACCAACAAACTGCACAATTTCGAATCGATCGCCGTCCGCAACACGCGTTTCGTTCCAATCCGCACGCGGCAGAATCCGCAGATTTCTTTCGATAGCAACACGTCCGCCGTGAATTCCCAGTGCGTCGAGCAGCTGCGTCACCGTCGCGCCGGGCACGGCGACCCTCGCTTCGCCGTTCACAATAATGGAAAGGTTCTCGCTCATATCCTGGCTCTCAGACGCGCGGTTTCGGGCGCAATTGAAATCGTAAATACCCCTTGGCCCCATCCCGACTGGCTTCAATCACCAGCGCGACTTCTGCCCCGCTCAATTTCGGCATTTCGAATTGCAGCGTCGCGCCGCCGTCGTTTCCCGTCAGCGTCGAAAATTCCACTGGACTCTCAGCGCCCTCCACGCGAGCTTTGGTTTCGGCGCCCACCGCCACCTTTCCTGCCGCGTCGCGCACCATCAATTGCAACTTCGCGTGCTTGCCCGAAAGCCAGCTCGTGGCGTTGATCAGATCTACTTTTAGCACAGCAGGCCGCGCATTGGGCGCAAGCGGAACATCCTTCCGCGGCGCGGCAGCGGGCGTAGGAGGCGCAGGAAATGTCAGCTTCAGCGCGCCCGTCCGTATCTCTTCAATCACCGAGCGGTGTTGATCGTCAAGCCGCTCCTTCAAAGCGTTTTCTTTCTCCCCATCCAACGGCAGCAAGTCCTGATAATTATTCGTTCGCCGATGCAGTACGCGCCCATGCCAGTGCACAGTCGTATCAATA
This sequence comes from uncultured Acidobacteriota bacterium, assembly GCA_963732135.1. Classification (GTDB taxonomy): domain Bacteria; phylum Acidobacteriota; class Terriglobia; order Acidiferrales; family UBA7541; genus Acidiferrum. The sequence continues at coordinate 1,194,077 of CAVSYC010000001.1, read as the reverse complement.
AATGCGTGACCGGTCCCGCGGTCCTCGGTCTGCACGTGAACCACATCCCCGCCCACCGTTACGTTGCTATTGTGTCCAAACAACATTCGTGAAAGCCACTCCGCTAGGAATCCCTCTGACAAATTCTCCACGCAAAATTTTATCGCGCGATTTGACCGAACACCTCGTCCCCCGTTATTATACCGCTTCGCCTATGAGTGGTTCAGGCTTGCATACTTACGGGCCTCTGGTCCTCCATCTACTGGTCGCCGCCATCCTGGCCGGACTGATCAGCACCCTTTCCGTTTTAATCGGCTGGCGGCGGCCAAATCGCGCCAAACAACAGGCTTACGAGTGCGGTATGGAGCCAACCGGCGACGCGCGCGAGCCCTTTTCCGTGAAATTTTATCTCGTGGCGATGGTTTTTATTCTTTTCGATGTGGAAGCGATTTTTCTTTACCCGTGGGCAGTCGTTTTCCGCACCCTCGGGCGTTATGGCTTTTACGAAATGATGATTTACATCGCGATCCTGCTGGTCGGCTATTTCTATCTTTGGAAAAAGGGTGCGCTGGACTGGCATACTTAGCCAGCTGCGCTAAATCGGACAAATCGTGGCAGAGAGTGGCACTCAAAACGCTGATGTTGTAGCCGAACGTCTTCGCGCCTGGAACCCAAACTCGGTTTCCGAAGTCATCGAGTTTCATGGCGAAACAACGCTTGTAATACCGCGCGAACTGCTTTTGGCCACAGCCGAATACTGCTGCAATACATTGCAATTTAATTTGCTTTCCGATGCCACCTCCGTCGATCGTTTCCCTGTCGAGCCGCGCTTCGAACTGAATTACCACCTGGTTTCCATTCCCAGGAAAACAAAAATCAGATTGCGCGCGCGCGTGCCAGGTGGCGATCCGGTCGTTGATTCGGTAGTTCCAGTTTGGCCCGGAGCCGGCTGGCTGGAACGCGAAATTTTCGATCTCATGGGAATTCGCTTCAACGGACATCCCGATTTGCGCCGCATTTTGCTTCCCGATGACTGGGAAGGCCATCCGTTACGCCGTGATTACCCGACGGAAGGTTTTCGCGACGTTCCGGCAACATTTTTACCTGGCTTCAAAAAGCAATAAACTAGAGGTTAGCGAACGGCAGTTGCGCTAAACGAAAAAATAAATGACCACAGTAGAAACAGCCACTGGCGAATCGAAAACAATGGTCCTCAACATGGGGCCGCAGCACCCGTCCACCCACGGCGTGCTTCGAGTCGCGCTGGAACTCGACGGCGAAACCATCGTCAAAGCCGTTCCCGACCTCGGCTATCTGCACACCGGAATCGAAAAATCCTGCGAACACAAAACTTATTCGCAAGCCATCACGCTCACGGACCGGATGGATTATCTCAATCCGCTCGGCAACAACCTGGTTTATTGTCTGGCTGTAGAAAAACTTCTCGGCCTCGAGATTCCGAAGCGTGCGCAATACATCCGCGTGATGATGGTGGAGCTGCAACGCATCTCCTCACACCTGGTCTGGCTTGGAACGCACGCCATCGACATGGGCGCAATGTCGGTTTTTCTTTACTGTTTCCGCGAGCGCGAAGAAATTCTGAAAATTTTCGAGCGTTTTGCAGGGCAGCGCATGATGACCAGTTACATCCGCATCGGCGGCGTGGCCCTGGAACCCCCCGCCGGCTGGCGCGAAATGATCAAGCGCTTCTTGAAGATGATGCCCAGCCGCGTGGATGATTACGAAACGCTGCTCACCGAAAATCGCATCTGGCTGGCGCGCCTCCAGAACGTCGGCAAAATCAAACTCGAAGACGCCATCGCTTACAGCATGACCGGCCCGACATTGCGCGCCGCCGGCCTGGCTTACGACAATCGCAAGGTTTTCCCATACTCGAGCTACGAAGAATTCAAGTTTGACGTGCCCACCCGCACCGATTCCGATTGCTACGGCCGTTATATGGTGCGCGTCGCGGAAATTCGCGAAAGCCTCAAAATCGTCGAGCAGGCCATGGCCAAAATCACCGATCAGGGCCCCGTGCGCGCCGAGGCTCCTGGCATCATTCCGCCGGAACGCGAAAAAATGAAGACGGAGATGGAAGCCCTTATCTACCACTTCAAAATTTTCACGGAAGGTTTTTCGCCGCCCCAGGGAGATGCCTACGTCGCCATCGAATCGCCCCGCGGCGAACTCGGCTGCTACATTGTCAGTGATGGCTCGCCGAAACCGCTGCGCTGCCATTTCCGTTCGCCGTCATTCATCAACCTGCAGGCGCTGCCCCGCATCATCGAAGGGCAATTGCTGGCCGATGTGATCGCCTGCATCGGCACGATCGATATTGTGCTAGGCGACGTCGATCGCTAATTTTTATTTGGAGTGCGGGAGCCCTGCTCCGCTTTCGCGGATGATCGAGTAGAGAAGCTGTAAGGCGTCACGGGTTCAGTAACAAAACTGGAGATTATGCAACTTTCACCACAACTCACGGCGCGGTTTGAAAAGCTGCAAAACGGCTATCCCGTCAAGCGCAGCGCGCTGATTCCGATGCTGATGTACGCGCAGGATGAGTTCGGCTTCGTTAGCGACGAAATGATCGCCGAAATCGCGGCCCGCCTTGACCTGCGCACCGTCCAAGTAGAAGAAACCCTTGCGTATTATTCAATGCTGCATCGCAAGCCGGTTGGCAAGCACCACGTCCAGGTCTGCACCAACGTGGCCTGCATGCTGCGCGGCGGCTACGACATCCTCGAACAAGCCAAAAAGCGCCTCGAGATCGGCCACAAAGAAGTCACCAAGGACGGCGTTTTCTCCCTCGAAGAAGTCGAATGTATCGGCGCGTGTACCGGCGCTCCCGCCATCCAGGTCAATTACGATTTTTACGAAAACCTCACTCCATCGTCCCTCGACAAAATTATCGAAGATCTCGACGCCGGCAAGAAGCCCTCTCCGGTCGAAGTTATTTCCGGAGCTCTGCATCCACGCGATCCGCAGGAAACTCCGCTGATCAGCAGGCTCTTTGGAGTAAAAGATTCGCGCAAGATCGATGTTTACTTGCAGCATGGCGGCTATCAGTCTCTCGAAAAAGCTCTGAAAGAAATGACTCCCGCCGCCATCATCGACGAAGTCAAGAAATCCAATCTGCGCGGACGCGGCGGCGCGGGCTTCCCCACCGGCATGAAGTGGTCGTTTGTACCGAAAGACAACCCCAAGCCGAAATATGTGATTTGCAATGCCGACGAATCCGAACCCGGCACCTGCAAAGACCGCCCATTAATGGAAATGGATCCGCACCAGTTGATTGAGGGCATGATTATCGCCGGCCGCGCCATCGGAGCCAATCGTGGCTTCATTTACATTCGCGGCGAATATCGTTACGTGCTCGACCTCGTCGAAGCCGCCATCGAAGAAGCCTATCAACACGGCTATCTCGGCAAAAACATTCGCGACTCCGGCTTCGATTACGATTTGCTCATTCACACCGGCGCAGGCGCATACGAATGTGGCGAAGAATCCGCTCTGATGGAATCGCTCGAAGGCAAGCGCGGCTATCCGCGCATCAAGCCGCCCTTCCCTGCCGTCGTTGGTCTCTACGGCTGTCCTACCATCATCAATAACGTCGAAACTCTCAGCGCCGTCCCCGCCATCATTCGCGAAGGCGGCGAAGCCTACGCTAATCGCGGCACGCCAAAAAATGGCGGCACGCGCCTGCTCTGCGTCGCCGGCCACATCAACAAGCCCGGCATCTACGAAATTCCGCTCGGCATGAACATGAAAGAGTTTATCTACGGCATGGCCGGCGGCATTCCCAACGGCAAGAAACTAAAAGCTGTCATTCCTGGCGGCAGCTCCTGCCCTCTGCTCACGGCCGCCGAGATCGACGTCCCCATGGACTACGATTCCGTCGCCAAAATCGGCAGCATGATGGGCTCCGGCGGCATGGTCGTCATGGACGAAGACACCTGCATGGTGGATATGGCGCGCCGCATCATGCATTTTTACGCGCACGAGTCCTGCGGCTGGTGCATTCCATGCCGCGAAGGCACCACCTGGCTGCGCAAAATGCTGGAACGTTTCCATGCCGGCTTCGGTCGCAGCGAAGACATCGACATGATGGAAGAGCTTTCCAAAAATATGCTGGGCCGTACCTTCTGCCCGCTCGGCGACGCCGCTGCCATGCCCACCATCAGCATCGTGCAGAAATGGCGCAGCGAATTCGAAGATCATCTGAACGGCCGCTGCGCATACAAAAATACTGAAGCGCTTTTGGGTGCCCGCTAGAAAATCATGAGCGAACAGAAATTAGTCACGTTTAAAATAAACGACCGCGAATTGCAAGTCCCCGCGGGAACGCTGGTCATTGAAGCCGCCAAACAGATTGCCACCGAAGTTCCATCGTTCTGCTATTACCCGGGTCTCTCGCTGCAGGCCGCCTGCCGCATGTGCCTGGTCGAAGTCGAAAAAATGCCCAAGATGCAGACTGCCTGCACTCTGGTCGCGACAGAAGGAATGATCGTCAAGACCGACACTCCGACGGTCAAGCAGGCGCGCAAAGGCGTTTTGGAATTTCTCCTCACCAATCATCCTCTCGATTGCCCGGTTTGCGACAAGGGTGGCGAGTGCGAACTGCAGGACATGGTTTTCCGCTACGGCGCGGACACCAGCCGCTTCGTCGAAGAAAAAATTCATCGCCCCGAAGAAAAATGGTCGGAGATTGTTTATTACGATGCGCCGCGCTGTATCTTGTGCTTCCGCTGCGTGCGCGTGTGCGATGAAGGCATGGACGTCAAGGCGCTCGGCGTCGGCATGCGCGGCGCCAACAGCGTCATCATTCCCAATCGCGAAGACCACCTCGAATGCGAAGAGTGCGGCATGTGCATTGACATTTGCCCAGTCGGCGCGCTCACCAGCGGCGCTTATCGCTACAAAACGCGGCCTTGGGAAATGGAATACGTCTCCACCGTCTGCGCGCACTGTTCGAACGGCTGCAAAACTACGCTCAGCGTGCGCAATCACGAGATTCTGCGCGCTAACAACCGCGATATGAGCGGCATCAACGGCGACTTCCTCTGCATCAAAGGCCGCTTCGGTTTTGATTTCACCAAGCATCCCGAACGCATCAAGCAGCCTATGGTTCGCCAAGGCGACAAGCTTCTACCCGTTTCCTGGGAAGAAGCCGCGCAAGCCGCCGCTTCCAAGCTGAAAGCCATTCACGCACGCGATGGAGCGGACGCCGTCGGCTTCATCGGTTCGAATCGCACTTCGAATGAAGAAAACTATCTCTTGCAAAAACTGGCGCGCGAAACATTTGCCACTTCGAACATCGATCATCACCGCAGCGCGGACTACACCGGTTTAATTACCGCGCTCGGCGACAACGCCAAAGATTCGCTGCTCACGATGGACCTTCTTTACAAATCGAAAGCTGTTCTGCTGATCGGCAACGACCCGACGAATCAGAATCCACTCGTCGCGTGGCAGATTCGAACAGGTGTCCGTCATCATGGGCTGAAGCTGTACGTCATCAATTCGAAAGAAATCAAGCTCGAACGCAAAGCCGAACAGTTCGTGCAGGTCCCTGAAGGCCAGGAAGCTGCCGCTGTTCGCTGGCTGCATAACGAGGCGCCGCTTGGCCCCACTCTCGTCGAACAACTCACGCTGCTGAAAGCCGGACTCGACGCGGCACCCGATGTCGCCATCGTCTTCGGCTCAGAACTTTCCGGCGCTGCGATCCACGACTTGGTCGGATTCGGTTCGAAGCTGCACGGCAAAGTTCGCTACATGGCGCTCGGCGATTATGCGAACTCGCGCGGCGCGGCCGATATGGGCGTGCTACCCGATCGTGGCCCCGGTTACGCTAAAACCTCCAAAACCGGCATGACCGTTCCGCAAATGGTAGAGTCCGCGCAACAAGGCAAACTCAAAGCGCTCTACGTCGTCGGCGCAAATCCGCTTGCGCACTTCGGCACGCTTGGCTACGGCCGCGGAAAAACCGAATTGTTGATCGTCCACGAACTTTTCATGACCGAAACCGCCAAGCAGGCCGACATTGTTTTTCCCGCTGCCAGCGCTTACGAAAAAGTTGGCACCGTGACCAACACTTCCGGCGAAGTGCAGCTGCTGCACAAGGCTGCCGAAGTCATGGGCCCGCGCAGCGATTTCGATTTGCTGCGCATTCTGTCGCACCAACTGGAAAAGCAGGGCCTCGGAAAGTCGTTCCATTACAAAAATCCCGCAGCCGTCTTTGAAGAAATCCGCAAAACCGTTCCCGGCTACGATCTCGAACTAACTGGCCTACTTACCGGCGGCGCGGAATCCGCGCACGTCGAAGTAAGACGCAACGGCAGCGCTCCGTACGATGTGCCCGTAGGGCTCATTCACTCCGCGCAGGATACACTTTTCACAAGCGGTACTCTGGGCCGCTTCTGCACCACCATCGAATCCGTGCCGGAGGCGCAGGCAAAATCGTGAACGCCGTCACAACATTTCTGACGCAGGATGGCGGTTTCTGGGTGTTGACCTTCGTCAAAATCGCGTTGTTGCTTTTTATCGTCCTCACCGTCAATGCGTATCTCACTTGGTTCGAACGCAAGGTCGTCGCACTCATGCAATCGCGCGTAGGCCCGCATCGCGTCGGTCCGCACGGCTTGCTGCAACCGGCGGCGGATGGCCTCAAATTTCTCTTCAAAGAAGACGCCATGCCCGGCGGCGTGGACAAATTCGTCTATCTCCTCGCTCCATTTCTCGCACTGACGCTGGCGCTCGCGTCGCTCGCCGTCATTCCTTTCGGGCCGAATCCGCTGCCGTTCAAGTTTTTTGGCCACGATATCTACTTGTGGATCACCAATCCCGATATCGGTCTCCTGGTTCTCTTTTCCATCACCGCGCTCGGCGTGTACGGCGTCGCTCTCGCGGGCTGGGCTTCCAACAGTAAGTATCCGCTGCTCGGCGGATTGCGCAGCTCAGCGCAAATGGTCAGCTATGAACTCTCAATGACCATGTCCGTAGTCGGCGTAGTGCTGATGGCCAACAGCTTTAGCCTCACCGATATCATCGCCAAGCAGGACAGCTCTAGATTGGGCTTGCTATCGTGGAACGTCTTCACTTTTCACAATGGTTTTTTTCAAATTGTCGGCTTCCTCTGCTTCTTCATCTCCGCGATCGCCGAAACCAATCGCGTTCCCTTTGACTTGCCGGAAGCCGAATCCGAACTCGTCGCCGGATTTCACACCGAATATTCCAGCTTCAAGTTCGCCATGTTTTTCATCGCCGAATACACCAGCATGATCACGGTATCTTCGCTTTGCGCAATTCTGTTTTTCGGTGGATGGAATTCGCCTTTCCCCGCAACGTGGACGTTCACCCACTATATTCCAAGCCTCATTCTGATCCCCTTCGGTCTGTGGGTGCTTTTCGACGGCCTCAAATACGAGACCATCTTCGGTAAACTGATTCTTCCTGGACTCGGTGCCGCCATCGCCGGAGTCGGCGCCCTGCTTCTCGCCGGTATCTGGATCGCTCCGCTGCATGACGTCAACGAATACATCCAGGGCCCGTTCTGGCTGGTCAGCAAAATTTTCTTCTTTCTCTTTTTCTATGTTTGGGCGCGCGGCACGCTACCCCGTTTCCGCTATGACCAGCTCATGAACATTGGCTGGAAGCTCCTGCTTCCCGTTTCCATCGCCAACGTCATCGTCACCGCGGGATTCGTTCTCCTCCGGAGCGCGCCATGAGCCCCGCGCTAATCGTCTTCTTTCTTCTCGCTGCGCTTTCCGTGATCGGCGCGCTCAGCCTGATTTTGCAAAAGCATCCGATTCACAGCGCGCTTTCGCTGATTGTGGTCATGGTTTCATTCGCCGGACTCTACTTGCTAATGGGTGCCGAATTCGTCGCTGCAGTCCAGATCATCGTCTATGGCGGCGCCATCATGGTGCTCTTCGTCTTCGTCATCATGCTTCTGAACGCCAGCGCCGAAGAGCACACCGATTTTTCCAAGCTCGCCAAATTTGGCGGCTTGCCGCTCGCCCTTGCGCTGACCGGACTCCTCGCCGCGGCAATGATTCGCAACGGAGGCGCGGTTCCAAATAGTGCCACTCCCGACGCTCTCGCCAGCACCACCAGCATCTCCATGATGCTCTTCTCCACCTTCGTCTATCCGTTCGAACTGACCTCGTTCCTGATTCTGGTGGCCATTATGGGCGCTCTGGTCCTCGCACAGCGGGAGAAGAAGACCTGACATGGTGCCGACGCAGTATTACCTCATCCTAAGCGCAATTCTCTTCGGCCTCGGCGCAGTGGCGTTCATCGTCAAACGCAACATCATCACCATCTTCATGTCCATCGAGCTGATGCTCAACGCCGTCAATCTAGCCTTCGTAGCTTTCAGCCAGGCTAAAGGCAAACTAGACGGCCAGGTCTTCGTCCTCTTCGTCATCGTAGTGGCCGCCGCAGAAGCCGCCGTCGGCCTCGGCATCATCATTCTGACAGCACGCAATCGCCGCTCCCTAAACATCGAGCGCGTGGACCTCCTTAAACTTTAAATTTATGCTAACGAACTCCATCCTAACGTCCGCAAAAGTTTGTCATTCCGAGCGAAGCGAGGAATCTGCTTTCTGATGCCTATCCTCGATCATCTCTGGATCATCCCGCTGCTGCCGCTGCTCGGCGCGGCCGTCAATGGATTCTTCGGCCTAAAATGGCCGAATAAAATAGTCAACACCGTAGCGCTCTCCTCGACCGGACTCTCATTCGCCTGCGCCCTAGAGGCAGTGCGCGAATTCTTGACCTACGTCGCCCCGACCGGCCAACCTTTCCGCAAAGAATTCTTCGACTGGATCGCCGCCGGAAATTTCCGCGCCGGTTTCGACCTGCAAATGGACCAGCTCACCGTAGTCATGGTCCTCGTAGTCACCGGCGTCGGCTTTCTAATCCACATCTACTCCACCGGATACATGGCCCACGAAGGCGGCTACTACCGCTTCTTCGCTTACCTGAACGTCTTCATGTTCTTCATGCTCATCCTGGTCCTCGCCGCGAATTACGTTCTCCTCTTCGTCGGCTGGGAAGGCGTCGGCCTCTCCAGTTATTTGCTCATCGGCTTTTATTTTCTCAGAAAATCCGCAGCCGACGCGGGCAAAAAAGCCTTCATCGTCAACCGTATCGGCGACTTCGGCTTCATGCTCGGCATGTTTCTGCTCTTCCGCACCTTCAAAACACTCGACTTCAATGCCCTTTTCACTGCCGTGCACGACGCAAATCTTCCGCATGAAGGCTGGGGCGTCTTCGGCACCTTCACCATCGCGTGCCTGCTGCTCTTCATGGGAGCCTGCGGTAAATCCGCGCAACTCCCGCTCTACGTCTGGCTGCCTGACGCTATGGAAGGCCCCACACCCGTCAGCGCTCTGATCCACGCCGCCACCATGGTCACGGCGGGCGTCTACGTAGTCGCCCGCTCGCACATCCTGTTCGAACATTCTGAAACCGCACTCGTGGTCGTTGGCACCATTGGCTGCGCCACCGCATTTTTCGCCGCCACCATCGGCCTCGTCCAAACCGACATTAAAAAAGTTCTCGCCTACTCCACTGTCAGCCAGCTCGGCTACATGTTCCTGGCCTGCGGAGTCGGAGCATTCGGAGCCGGCATTTTCCATCTGATGACTCACGCCTTCTTCAAGGCGCTACTCTTCCTAGCCGCAGGCTCCGTCATTCACGCCATGGGTGGCGAACAGGACATGCGCCACATGGGCGGCCTGCGCAAACACATCAAATACACCTTCGCCACCATGTTCATCGCGACATTGGCCATCGCCGGCATTCCGCCACTTGCGGCCTTCTTCAGCAAGGACTCCATCTTGCTGCAAGCCTTTCGACGCGAAGGAGGCTGGCACCCCCTTTACTTCGTCGGCCTGCTCACGGCGTTACTCACTTCGTTTTATATGTTCCGCCTAGTTTTCCTGACCTTCTGGGGCCAGCCACGTTACGACGAGCATCACGTCCACGTGCACGAGTCGCCGTGGAGCATGCTCGGCCCGCTGGTCGTCCTCGCTGTGCTCTCCGTCATCGGCGGGTGGGTCGCCGCGCCAGCTCTTTGGGGCGGCAAGGACTACTTCAGCGAATTCCTCGCTCCCGTGTTCGGCTCGGGCGAAGCCGCTGCCGCCGTGGACGAAGTCGCCGCGCGCAATTTGGAGTGGACACTCGCCATCGTCGCCGTCATTACCGCTCTTCTCGGCATTTTCGTCGCCTACTGGTTCTACGTCCGTCAGCCCAAGAAGCCCGAAGATCTCGCTAAGTCCATGCAACCTGCCTACAAAACGCTTCTCAACAAATATTACGTAGACGAACTCTACGCCGCCGCCATCGTCCGCCCGCTCGTCTGGCTCTCTGAAAACGTCCTCTGGAAAGTTGTCGACGTCGAAGCCATCGACGGCACCGTCAACGGCATCGCTCACGGAGCCATCGCCGTCGGCGACACCGTTCGCCACACCCAATCCGGCAACACTCGCAGCTACGCCGTCTGGGTAGTCGTCGGCGCTCTCGCCATCATCTTGATTATTTTCTGGCCGGCGCTTCACGCATTCGTTGCCCCAGCTCAAGCCGCGGTGACCAAATGATCGCTCCTGGCAACCACTTGTTGACGGCCCTGACTTTCTTCCCCGCGCTAGGCGCACTCGCGCTCCTGATTCTTCGCGCCGACGATCACACCTGGATCCGCCGCATGGCGTTGGTCGTTGCCACGTTCGAATTTCTCCTCTCACTGTTGCTGATTCCTGCCGTCCCGCTCGGGTCCTCCGGCTACCGCCTCGAACTCAACATTCCCTGGATCACTTCCCCGCCCATCCACTACCACATGGGCGTGGACGGCCTCAGCGTCTTCCTGGTCATCCTAACCACGTTCCTGACGCCCCTCTCCATCCTCGCGTCCTGGAACAGCATCAACCACCGCGTAAAAGAATTTTTCATCGCGCTGCTCATGCTCGAAGTCGGCGTCGTCGGCGTTTTCCTCTCGCTCGACATGTTCCTCTTCTTCCTCTTCTGGGAAATCATGCTCATCCCCATGGCCCTGCTCATCGGCATCTGGGGCCACGACCGCCGCATCTACGCCGCCGTCAAATTCGTCCTCTACACCATGGCCGGCTCCATCCTCATGCTCGTCGGCATCCTCTGGCTCTACAACGCCACAGGCACTTTCGATCTCGTCGAAATCCAGCGCGCACTGCAAACCGGAAGCTTGGTTCTGTCCGCGCAAACAGAACTACTCTTGTTCCTGGCCTTCTTCGTAGCCTTCGCCATCAAAGTCCCGCTCTTCCCGCTGCACACCTGGCTACCCGACGCCCACGTCGAAGCGCCGACCGCAGGCTCCGTAATCCTCGCCGGCGTGCTCCTTAAAATGGGCACCTACGGCATGATGCGTTTCTGCCTTCCGCTCTTCCCACTCGCCTCGCGCAGAGCCGCCCCCTACGTAGCCACTTTCGCCATCATCGGCATCATCTACGGCGCGCTAGTCGCGATGGTTCAGCCCAATCTCAAAAAACTAGTCGCGTATTCCAGCGTCAGCCACCTCGGCTTCGTCGTACTCGGCATCTTTTCCTTCAATGCCATTGCCATGCAGGGCGCCATCTACCAGATGCTCGCGCACGGCATCACCACCGGCGCGCTATTCCTTCTAGTCGGCATGCTCTACGATCGCCGCCACACTTTTGAAATCAAGCAGTATGGCGGACTCGCCACACCCATGCCGCGCCTCTCGGCATTTTTCCTCTTCGTAGCGCTGGCCTCGCTCGGCCTTCCACTGCTCAACGGTTTCGTCGGCGAATACTTGATCCTTCTCGGAACCTACATCGTCCATTGGCAGTGGTCGGCATGGGCCTCGACCGGTGTAATCCTCTCGGCCTGCTATCTGTTGTGGTCCTACCAGCGCGTTTTCTTCGGCGAAATCACCGTCGAAAAAAATAAAACGCTGCCCGATAGCTCCGCACGCGAACGCTTCATCCTCGCCACCATGTCCGTCATCATTCTCTGGATGGGCGTCAACTCGCCGTTCCTTACCCGCCGCACTGCAACCGCCACCGACACCATTCGCAAAAGCATGGATCGCCCATGGGACCAACAACCGCAGGAAGCGGCTGCTCCCGCTCGGGTGCCCCACACGCCGGTCTTGCGTGTGGGTTCCGATCAACCCGCAACATCTCTCGAAAGGTCCGGCACCCGCTAAATGCCTTTCGCCACTCCCAGTCCCGCTGACTTCTTCCGCGTAATGCCGGAGCTCATCTGGTGCGTGTTCGGCGTCCTGCTCATGCTTCTGCAGCCGCTAACCAAGAGCCGCTCCGCACTCACCACCGTAGCGTTCATCGGGGCCGCCGCAGGCACCGCCAGCAGCATTTTCGGCATGCGATATCCAGGCCCCGGCTTCTTCGGCCTGATCCAATCGGACACCTTCAGCTTTTTCTTCCACTTGCTGGTCGGCTCGGTCGCTGCGCTGGTCATTCTCGCCGCCGAAACCTATCTCACCCGCGAAAAACTCGAAGGCGCCGAATTCTTCGCGCTAATTTTATTCGCCACCGCCGGAATGGGCGTTCTTGCCTCCGCCCAGGAACTCCTCACCGCCTTCATCGGCCTCGAAATGAGCTCCATCGCTAGCTACGTTCTCGCCGGCTACCGCCGCGACACGCTAAAGTCCAGCGAATCGTCGCTGAAATATTTCCTCCTCGGCTCCTTCGCCACGGCCTTTTTCCTCTACGGCATTGCTCTCGTCTACGGCGCCTCCGGCTCTACCATCCTCACCAGCATGGGCCAAATCGAAGCCGCGCAAATCCCGCTGATGAAGCTCGGCCTCGCACTGATCCTCATCGGTCTCGGCTTCAAAGTAGCCATCGCCCCCTTCCAGATCTGGACTCCCGACGTGTACGAAGGCGCTCCCACTCCAGTCAGCGCGCTCTTCGCCGCTGGCCCCAAAGCCGCGGCATTCGCATTACTTCTCAGAATTTTCGCCACCGTCCCCTCAGCGACTCACTACTGGTTCTGGGCCTTCTGGATTCTCGCCGCTGTCACCATGTTCGTCGGCAATCTCGGCGCGTTAGTTCAGACCAACCTCAAGCGCCTGCTCGCCTACAGCTCTATTGCCCATGCAGGCTACATTCTCGTAGCCTTCGCTGCGGTCACTGGCATGACCTCCAGCGACGCCTCGACCGTATTCGGCGGTGTCCCCGCTTACGCCGCAATTCTCTTCTATCTTTTAAGCTACGCGCTGGTGAAAGTCGGCGCCTTCACCATAGTTTCCCAACTCGGCGGCAAAGACGAAAAATACGTCACGCTGGAAGACTACGCCGGCCTCTCGCAGCGCCATCCAGTAGCCGCCGCCGCACTCAGTCTCTTCCTGCTCTCTCTTCTAGGCTTACCTATCACCGCGGGCTTCTTCGGCAAGTTCTATGTCTTCAAGGCCGCCGTAAACTCCAACCTGATCTGGCTCGCCGTTCTAATGGCCATCAACAGCATCATCGGCGCTTACTACTACTTCAAAGTAATCGTCGCCATGTACATGCGCGAACCCGCCGAGGACTCCGCCTCCACCGCGCCCATCGCCTTCCCCGCCACCGTCAATATCGTCCTGCTCATCACCGCCGTCGGCACCGTCTACTTCGGCCTCTTTCCCAACCAAGTCCTCCGCCTCCTCCTCGAAAAAACCCTGATCGGCGGCCTGGCGCGCTAATCGGCTGCTTACTTACCTTGGTATTGCTCTTTTGTTGACGCTGCTACACACCAGTGTTAAATTGGATTTGTTGGTTTGGATTTGTCCGGCTGTCCGGGGAACAACGATGGTCACGACTCTCAGCGACCTGATTGACATGATCGAAAGAAGTACCGTGCCCGTATGGCTCCGCGACCAGATTCTCGCGAAAAGCGACGTGATTGATCAAGCCATGCGCAACGGTGGTTCCATCACGCTCCAAGGCCCCGATGGCGAAGAAATCCAGATCAGAGCCGCCAACCGTCTAGCTCCCGCGGCATGAAGCGTCCGTGCTCGTCGTACTCTTCTCCCTTCTCCTCACTCTCTACCTGGTAATTCCCGAAGCTATTTTCAGAACCATCTTCGGCTGGTTCGTTCCTCCCAGAAACTTCGTCCTCTCCAAAACCGAAACGGCTTATCGCGCCATCGGCATTGCCGCGCTTCCCCTTACCTTTGCTCTGTTCGGTTGCTGGTATCTGCCAGGGATGAAAGTTTTTCCGTTCCCAGTTCGCGACAACTCGTCGCAACTCCGTCGCGCCGACTATCGGACTCTCACCGAATCCCTGTACAGCGACGCCGAATTCCAGCGCTTGCGTACGCAATTCTGGCCCGCGTTTGCCCGCTGCTCGCGCCGCCAGGCTCGCCTGATTTTCTGGTATGCGCTGTTTATCGTCCTGGAAGCTTCTTTGGCCGGTGAACTGGCCAGGAATTTCGGCCGCTACAAGTCCAACCCTGTCTATGAATGGATCGCCGATAAGCTGTTGTTTCCCTACATTTCAGAATGGCATCCGCTGCTGACGCCATACGCCTACGTCGACCCAAACACCACGGTTCAGGCCGATATTCTCTGTACCAATGGAACCCTTTATCAGGGCAGAGTGAGCCAGCACTTTTTGAAAGATGGTCAGTTGACTGGAATTTTCCTGCAAGAACCAAAACGTTTTGATCGCGAGGAATACCTGAAAGCCAAGTCCGCAGGCGGCGATCCGTCAACATCAGATTTCTGGAAGACAATCCCCAGCGACAATCTCTACTTTTTCGCCGACAAAATCATCAACATGAACCTCAGCTACAACGCCCCCGAACAACTGGATTCGCGAATCATCGCCAAGTTGATCGCCGCCGTACTGAAACGCCCCTTCCTGCCCGGCCAAATCACCATCACCCAGCGCAAGCCCCCACTCAAGTAAATGGCCTTCTCAAAAAACAAAAACGGGCCGGAGAAAACTCCCGGCCCGCCAAAATCCAACCCCGCTGAAAAAACTTATGCCTTCAACGCCAGCATCGCCAGCGTAAACAGCACCAGCGTCTCCACGAATACCAGTCCCAAAATCATCGCTGCGCGAATCGGGCCAGCCGCTCCCGGATTCCGCGCCATGCCTTCGCACGCCGCCGAAGCGATTCTTCCCTGGCCCAGGCCGCAGCCAAATGCCGCTGCGCCCATGCCGATCGCCACCGCCAACGCGCCTAACGCCTTTCCGCCGCCCGTTGCTGCGCCAGTCTCCTGCGCCATCGCCGCCGGCGCCAGGATCACCACCGCAACAAACGCCACCATCATTACGATTGCTGCCTTCTTCATATGTACTGCCTCCTTATAAAATTACCGCCAGTTGGTGGTTGCCGGACACCGAGCAGCCGGCCTCACGCTGCAACGGCACATCGCCGGAAATTCCTTTCCGGCAAACCTGTCGAATCTCTTCTCTGCGGACCTCAACGTACTCTGCGCCTCTGCGTTATCTTTTTCTCTCGATTTCGTTTGTTACGCCTGGCTCAGTGGTCCTCGGCGGTGGCTAGACCCAGATACACTGCAGGCAGAACCGTGAACACATACGCCTGAACTACAGCCACAAAAATATGCAGCCCAATGAAAAGCACCGGCAGCAATGCCGGAAAGATCCCGAGCACCACACCCAGCACCGGACTCTTCGTCCACCCGAACGCTGCCCCGCCGGCCAGCAGCCCCAGGAAAATCACGTAAATCAAATCGCTGGCGAACATATTGGCCCAGAGGCGAACCGTGAGGGAGAGTAAGCGCGCACAAGTGCTGATAATTTCGACTGGAAAAAGCAGGAAGGCGAGCACCCATTCTCCGATGCTCTTTGGCGATCCCGCAAAAGTAAGTACGTATTTCCCCATGCCGTGGTGGGCGAAACCTTGATAATTGAAATAGAGAAACGTAAGAATCGCGCAAGCCAGCGGTACAGTAACCGTCCCTGTAGGCGCAACCAGAAAGGAGTTGGGAAACGCGCCGAGCAGGTTCGAGAGCAGCACGAAAATCGAAATCGTCCCCACGAACGGAACCATTTTCGCCGCTCCGTGGTGCACATTCTCCTCCAGCAGGTCTTTAATTCCGAATCCCATTGGATTCGTCAGCAAAATTTCCGCAATCTGCTGCAGCGTGCCTGGCTTCTCCACTGAAAGGCGAGCGCGCAAAATCAGCGCGATTACCGTCCCGAGCAGAACCACCACCATCCCGATCACCACATGCTGCGGAATAGGATATTCAGCGTTTGAAGGAGTGATGTGAAGCCTGGAAAGTAGGGCTGCGGCCATCGGGCCAAAGATATGATTGATAAAGCGCGTGATCCAAAGAACGTGTTCTTCCATCACCTATCCAGAAACCAAGATTTCCCACACACTCGCCACGATTGTTGCGGCTGCCAAAGCACACAAACCGGCAATCAGGCTCAAGAGGGGAACGTGCAGATAAATAAAAATAACATACACAGCGAGGCCTATCAAGGCGTAGCGAAACACCGATAGTATCGAATTCCACCACGGAACCTGCGGCTTTTCATGGCTATGCTGGGCTTGGCTCGCAAGTACCAGCAAGTCCAGCCCGCGCCGGAGGCCAGAAAAATTGATCCATGCCAGCCCCGAACCGAAAAACAGGCCCAGCGCCCAACTCCAATGGTGCAAGAAGTGCGCCATGAACGCAGCGCCGTAGCCGATTACTAGCGTTAACCAGGAAATTCGTGCCTCGGTTCGCGAACCCGCGATCACAGCGCCGTTTGTCGTATCGCCGGAAATCATAAATGATCAAAAAGCCCAGCAAATCATCAGAAAGCCCAGCTCCGTCCGGCGCAGCACAAGTTAGCCCAGCGCGTAAGCGCTGGGTTGCGCCACCGTCATAAGCCCGAGCGCCGTAGGGCGCGCCACTCACCCAACCCACCACATCCTGGCAGAACAAGCTACGCGCTAGCGCACTACTTGCCCGGAAGTCGACGAATTACCTCGCGCACCCCGCCGACAAATCCAAGCACTCCCAGAACCAGCATGAAGACTGGCTTAGTATGCAGCCAGCGATCTAGCAGATAACCCGCCCCGCCCGCCAGCAGGATAGCGCCAGCAAACGTAAACGGCAGTTCCATAGCCAACGCAGTTTGGTTGCCGAAATCCTTCACCCGCTTTTGATTGGCTGGCGTTACAGGCAAACTCTCAAGATTTTTGTCGTCTTCCACAAAATCTTTGTCCCCGTCCGCTGGCATTCGTTACCTCGTTACTTCCTTACCTTATTCCTTCATTCTCCGTCTCTGTGTCTCTGTGTCTCTGTGGCAAATCCGTTCTTCTCTTTATTTTTCAAACAGCAATTCCCCAGCCCGTGACGTCGCCTTCACCACTGCCTTAATCAACGTCACCCGCAGTTTCCCCTCTTCCAACTCCAGGATCCCATCAATCGTGCACCCGGCTGGAGTCGTGACAGCGTCCTTCAACAGCGCTGGATGATCGCCGGTCTCCAGCACCACGCTCGCAGAACCCTTCATCGTCTGCGCCGCCAGCAACGTAGCCACATCGCGCGGCAATCCCACTTTCACGCCCGCTTCCGCCAACGATTCCAGAATGATGTACGCAAACGCCGGTCCGCTCGCCGAGAGTCCCGTCACCGCATCCATATTTTTTTCATCCACCACCACGGTGCGCCCCACCGCGTCAAACATCGCTCGCGCAATTTCCAGATGCTCCGGCCCGGCATGCGACCCGCGGCAAATTCCCGTCATTCCGCATCCCACCGCCGCCGGAGTATTCGGCATCGCGCGGATCACCGGAACTTTCGCGCCCAAGTGCTGTTCCAGGTAGCTCGTAGGCACAGAAGCCGCCACCGAAATAATCAGCGTCCTCTCGCTGACCTCCGGCGCAATCTCTTTCAGCACTTCCGCAATCACTTGCGGCTTCACACCCAACAGCACAATGTCTGCGTCCTTCACCGCCTTGCGATTGTCGGTAGTAACAAAGACTTTCAGTTCGCTGCCGATCGAAGTAGCTTTTTCGCCGTGCTTCACGGTAGCGGTCACCCGCTTGGCGGTAAAAAGTTTTTGCCGCAGATACGCGCGCAGCAGTATTCCGCCCAGTTTGCCCGCGCCCAGCACCGCCAGTTTTTTGTCCGAAAGTTTTAGTGGCATAGTTGAACCATTGTTCCCGACGCTGCGTGCCCCGTCAACACTCGAAGCCGTTCCAGTTTTCCTGCTGCCAGCCGCAACCTTCCCGTGCGAGAATCGCGTTTAGCCTCGCCTGCAAATCATTTCGTTGAGGTTTCGATGCAAAAACAGAAACCAGCACAGCGCCGTTCGAACGCCAAACGCAGCACCGCTCCCAATACCGTGGACGAATACCTGGCAGCCGTACCCGAACCAGCACGCTCTACTCTTAAAGAGGTCCGCACTGCAATCCGCGCCGCCGCTCCTGCCGGGACAACAGAAATCATCAGCTACGGCATTCCTATGTACAAGTACAAAGGCATGTTGATCGGCTTTGCAGCATTTCCCAAACATTGCAGTCTGTTCCTGGCCACATCGTCACTCCTGAAAATGTTCAAGAAAGAGCTTTCGCCCTACAAAACCTCAAAAGGCACCATTCGCTGCCCTATCGACCAACCACTCCCCGCCAACCTCGTGAAAAAGATCGTAAGAGCCCGCGTGGCCCAGAACGAACAAAAGCAAGACCGCTAACCCCCAAAATCCGCCACAGCACCGCTACCAACATACTGATTCTACAGATGTTACGAGGAGTAAAGAAATTCTGGGGAATCCACTCAGATACATGTCGATTTCCACCCCCGTCGTTCGACGAACTAGTGAGGCAAGGAAATCAGCAAGGAGTCGAACATGGCAAACCAACACACAACCTCTCAAACGACCAAGCCAGTCGTCGTGCGGACCGTTTTTATACTCGTAGCCGCCATCCTCCTGGTCTTGAGCCTCGATCAATCCGCCGCCCAGTTATCCAGCTATCTCAGCTCCGCCGCTATAGACGCGATAGCACTGCTACCCTCTCTGGTGCTGACCGCCTCGCAGGCTCTGCAGCCAGACGCGACGGCGCAGCACCCGTTTTCTCTGTGCTCCCTGCAAATGTTGTTATTCTGGCCGGCGCTGCAGACCGTTGCCAAAGTCGTAGCGGCTTGACTCTTAATAGAACTTTTTTGAGCGGGCGATTTCGTCGGCTCATCCGTCGTACCGCAACAAGAATTCAAAGGAGACCACATGAAATTCATGATGATCGTAAAAGCCAGCAAAGAGTCCGAAGCCGGAGTCATGCCCAGCGAAGCACTGCTCAACTCCATGGCCAAATACAATGAAGAGCTCATGAAGGCTGGGGTGCTTCTCGATCTCAGTGGCCTGCGGTCCAGTTCGAAAGGCGCGCGCATTAAGTATTCGAACGGCAAGCGCGTCGCAGTAGTTGACGGGCCATTCGCGGAAACCAAGGAACTAATCGCCGGCTACTGGATCATCCAGGTAAAATCCCGCGAAGAAGCGTTGGAATGGGCCAAGCGCGCACCCGCTCCGCATGAAACCCAGGACTGCGAAATCGAACTGCGCCAGTTTTTCGAAATGGAAGATTTCGCTCCCAGCGAAGCTATCGATCGCCACAAGGAACTTGGCAAACAACTCGGAGCCAAAAAATAATTTATAGAGCATGTCGATTTCGACGCTTCTCATTCGACGTATCAGTAGGCAGTATAAGTAGCCAGTGAAAGGTAAAGGAGAATGAAACATGCGATTCATGATGTTGGTCAAACACGCTCAAGAACTTTCCGGGCCGCCGCCGCAAGCGCTGATGGATGCCATCGACAAGCTAGGCGAAGAAGCCAAACGCGATAAGACCATGGTTGTTTCCGGTGGCCTTGCTCCGGTAACCGCCAGCACTCACGTTCGCATCGGCAATGGGAAGCTGACCACAACTGACGGTCCCTACACCGAAGCCAAGGAAATTATCGGCGGATTCGCGATCTTTGATCTCAAATCCAAGGAAGAAGCCACCGAAGGCGCGCAGAAATTCATGGAACTGCACCGCAAACACTGGCCCGGCTGGGAAGGCGAAACCGAAGTCCGGCAAATCTTCAGCCCGGAAGATTTTCAGCAGTGCATGGACGCCAACAAAAAAGTAAATGCGGCAAAGTAAGCGGGTCAAACTAATCAAAATTCGCACCAGAAGACTAAAGGGAGAAACACGTCATGAAATTTCTAAGCATGTACAAATCAGTGGAAAGAAATACTCCACCGTCGCAAGAAGAAATGGCCAGGATGGGCAAGCTCATCGAAGA
Source organism: uncultured Acidobacteriota bacterium (assembly GCA_963732135.1). GTDB lineage: Bacteria > Acidobacteriota > Terriglobia > Acidiferrales > UBA7541 > Acidiferrum. Next base: position 1,173,843 of record CAVSYC010000001.1, on the reverse strand, counting down.
CGGTTTCAAAGCCGGCTGGCTGGTCGCCACGGAAGGCTGCTTGCCAAGCGCTCTCGGCGCGCGCGTGCGGCGCTCCGGGGAGGCGCTCACTGTAACCGATGGACCCTTCACCGAAGCGAAAGAGTTGGTCGGCGGATTTGCAATTCTTCGTACCAACTCGAAACAGGAGGCCATCCAGTTGGCCAAGGAATTCCTCGAAGTTGTCGGTGAAGGCGAATGCGAGCTGCGCCAAGTTTACGAAGAAGGCGAGGCCAGCTGTACCGAGAAAGCCGCGGCCGCTTCCTGATTGCGGATTCTTGAGTCTCGCTCCTGATCGGACGTCCGGAACGCGACTCAACTCCGCAAGGTCGGTCTGCGATTTGGCTCGGCGCCTCTTTCGCTGGTGAAAAGTTTCTCGTAAGCTGAATCTTTCACCAGTGGAAAGGGTCGCCGTGTCCACGCAAATCGAAATTGGCGGTACGCATAGGGCGATTGACGCTGTGTGGCGCATCGAGTCCGCGCGAATTATTGGAGCGCTGGCGCGCATCGTCCGCGACGTTGGCCTGGCCGAAGAACTTGCGCAGGACGCTCTGGTCGCCGCCCTTGAACAATGGCCGAGCGACGGCGTGCCGGACAATCCCGGCGCGTGGCTGATGGCCACTGCCAAGCATCGCGCGCTCGATCATTTTCGCCGCGGCAAACTTCTCGAACGCAAACACGAAGAGCTCGGCCGCGAACTCAACTCCCAGCAGGAATCCGCCGTGGCAAATTTTGAAGCCGAATTCGACGCTGCCAACGAGCAAAATTTCGGCGACGATTTGCTTCGCCTGCTTTTTATTTCCTGCCATCCGGTGCTTTCAACGGAAGCGCGCGCCGCGCTGACTCTGCGTCTGCTCGGCGGACTCACCACGCAGGAAATCGCGCGCGCTTTTCTGGTTCCCGAACCGACGATTGCGCAGCGAATCGTTCGCGCGAAACGGGCGCTCGCCGAAGCTCGCGTTCCGTTTGAAGTTCCTCGCGGCACCGAACTGGCTGCGCGACTTTCTTCCGTGCTCGAAGTTTTGTATTTAATTTTCAACGAAGGCTACTCCGCCACTGCCGGTGAAGACTGGATGCGCCCCGCATTGATCGAAGATGCGCTGCGTCTGGGCCGCATTCTTGCGGGACTTGCTCCCGACGAGCCAGAAGTGCACGGGCTCGTGGCGCTGATGGAAATTCAGGCTTCGCGTACGCACGCTCGCACAAATTCTGCCGGCGAACCAATTCTGCTTGCCGATCAGGATCGCACCCGCTGGGACCACGCCTTGATCCGCCACGGACTCGCTGAACTACAGCGCGCCGAGCGACTGAACGGTGCGCGAAGTCCTTACGCGCTGCAAGCCGCCATCGCCGCTTGCCACGCCCGCGCCGGCTCGGCTGCGCAAACGGATTGGCCCCGCATCGCGGCGCTGTACGCAGCCCTGGCGCAGCTTACGCCGAGTCCGATCATCGAGCTCAATCGCGCAGTAGCGGTTTCGATGGCGTTCGGTCCGCAAGCAGGACTCGACATCGTTGATACGCTTACTTCCGATCCTGCGCTTAAGTCATACCACCTGCTGCCCGCCGTCCGCGCGGACCTGCTGAAAAAACTAGGACGGCTTTCTGAAGCGCATTCTGAGTTTTCCCGCGCTGCTTCGCTGGCGCAAAATTCCCGCGAGCGCACTCTGCTGCTTTCCCGCGCGGCATCCTGCGCCCGCGGCTCTTTGCCGTCCTAATAGCGTGATTGCCCCATAGTTTCGTGGTTCGCCTTCGAGTTAAAGTTTAATTTCCAGTCGTGGAGCGAACCATGAAGCCAACCATGTTCCTGGCAGCAGCGAGTTTGATATGCGCGCTGAACGCAGGCGCACAGCAACACAACGTTGACGCGCGAAAGTCCACGTTGACGATCCACGTCGGCAAGACTGGTGCATTCTCCGGGTTCGGTCACGAACACGAAGTGCGTGCTCCGATTCAGAGCGGTACTGCCGACACCGGTTCTCATCCCTCCATTGAACTTCACGTGGATGCGCGGCAGCTCCGCGTGATCGACAAAGATGCTTCCGAAAAAGAGCGCGGCGAAGTGCAGACGACTATGCTCGGCCCGGAAGTTCTTGACAGCGAGCAGCATCAGGAGATTATCTTCAGATCCACTGCTGCGGAGGCCGCCGGGCAAGACCGTTGGACGGTTCGCGGCAAGCTGACTATGCGTGGGCAGACTCGGCCGGTCACTGCGCAAGTCATTCTGAAAGACGGCCATTACACTGGCGAGTCTGCCGTCAAACAGACTGACTTCGGAATCAAACCACCGGGAAAAGCAGGCGTCAGGGCCAAAGATGAAATCAAAATTATGTTCGACATACAACTGACGCCGTGACAGGCGATCAGATTCTTGCTTCTTGCTGATCTGATAGGAACTATAGTTCCTATTTGGTGGCGAGGGAGGGGCATTCTTGGCGTGGCGTGGTTGAGATCGGTTGAATTGGGGACGGGTTAGAGGAGGGGTTATGGGTGATCTGTCGTGCATACCGGTGATACCCAGTGCGGACCTGGAGAAGAGTCTGCGTTTGTGGGTGGATGGTCTGGGATTTTCGATGAGTTCGGAGATGCGCAAAGACGGCAAGCTGATTTTATGCATGCTTCGCAGAGACACCTTATATTTCATGCTGAACCAGCGCGCGGGCACGCCGGTCAAGCCGGCAGATTACGAGGGCATTCGCCTCTACTGGGCGCCGAAGGACCTACACGAGACAAGAGAGCGATTGAAGAGGCTTGGGTACGGTGTTTCAGAACTGGAAGAGCGGGACTACGGGCAGACCGAGTTTTTTCTGACCGACGACGATGGGTATTCGCATTGCTTTGGCGTCCCTATACAGAAATAGCCGTATCCACAGGCGTGGGCTGCCCCAAGACTCTTGATCCCTCGCGGGTAGCAATCAAGCAGATTCCGAACGCGCGGAAAAATCGCCTACATGATTCTTACCGGGCCGAGGTCTTCCTTCATGGTCTTGAACGCGGGAGTGTTTTTCCTGGCTGTGTCCCAGTGGTCTTCGGGATATTCGCGCATTAACTGAATAGCCAAAAAGCTTCCACGAATGACGCTGGAATCGTGATTGGACCAGAGCTTACTCGTGGTGCGGTCGCCGTACCGGCTAATCATGATGCGCGAAAAGTTTGAAGCTTCGCGCGGGTCGTAGCCATGCTCGATCACGTTCTGAAGACCCAAACGATCCGCCTGGTTTTCGAGTTCGCGCTGATGACCATTCACCACGGAAGCGATCCCGATCTGTGACATGAAAACTCCCGTGTTGCCGATGAAGGCGCCAGCGGCAACTCCTGCAATGGTCAAGCCGATTCGTGAGCCGCGGGTTTCTTCCACCTCGCGGCGATAATGCACCTGCAGCACGTGGGCCATCTCATGACTTAAAACGAACGCTAATTGCGCTTCGTTTTCTAGCACGCCAAGCAAACCCGTATTGATCAGCAGAGTTCCGTCGGGCAGCGAAGCGGCGTTGATTTCCGGATCTTCCACCACGAAGAAGCGGAATTCGATTGGGCGGCGAGTACCTTTCGCACCCTCGGGAATCAGAGAATCGCCCAATTGCGAAACATATTCCTGGACAGCGCGCTCCGCGAGCAATTTCATGCGGCCCTGCACTTTGTTTCCCTGGCGGAATTCCAGGACGTCTATCCCGGTTAGCGAGTCTTTTGCGCGAATGATTCCCAGGTTGTGCGGCATCTTGTAGTCATCCGCCGGAGCGGGCGGGCCAAGTTCCACTTCCTGCGCTGCGATCTTGCCGTCCTTGCCGCGTATGCCAGCATATTTCACGTGATAGCCCGCAAGGTCCGCGCTTTCGCCTGGCGACTTGCCCGGAAGACCTTGCGCGGCTTTAGCTGTGTTCCATGCGCGCTTTGTGGCTGCGTCCAGACGCAACCAGTAACCGTCGAGTTTCAGTTCGCTGACGCCTCCAGCGGCAATTTTGCTGGCGTCGGCAGGCTCTTCCTGTAAATAGGCGGAGCCGTGAATTTTCTTGTCGTCTTCGCCGAAGTCGACGGTGAGTTTCTCGGCAAAAAATTTGTGTTTGTCGAGCCACTGCCCTTCTGCTTCCACCAGCATTCCAGGGGAAAGCTCCTGTGGATTGAAGGCGCGTTCACCGGAACTGTCTTTGCTTAGAACGCGACTGGCAGAGGTCAACTCGATGCGGTCATCGAGGATCAGCATCGAGTTAGCATCGGCGCGAGCGGTAAGGTAACCGCGCAGCTTTAATTTTGTGGCTGCAACGCCGGCGGTAACAGGAAGAGTCGCAGCACAAAAGGCCAACGCGACTAGGCGCGGCGCCCAGCGGGGCCAGCGTAATGAGAGTGGATTAGACATGCTGACGATCAACCGGGCCCTTACAAGGGCTTAGTCGCCTCGGCGGTCGTAGTCTTCGCTCCTTCGGCCAGGGCCTTTTTCATTTCCTTGACCATTTCGTGAGCGGCGCCTTTGGCCATGATCTTTTCATTCCAGCGTGGATCGACTTTGACATGGACCTGAATTGTGCAAAGATTTTGTTTGTCGCTCCGCCGTATAACGTCGGCATCCATTTTCAGGCTCTTAAAGCCGGCGCCAAATCCGATGAGAGCACTCTTCACCACGCTGCCTTTTTTGAATTCCGTGATGGTGCCGCTAATCACCAGGGATTTCGGCGCGTCGGCATCTTCCACGGATTCGCCTTCGCCGATAACTTCTTTCACCAGCTTGCCTTTGGTCAGTTCGTTGCGGAGCTCGGCGTAAAAATAGTCCGCGAACGCGGGACTCAACTCGACTCCCTCGGCGGTGGTGAAATGTTTGGCCTCCGCAGTTTTGTATTGCGGAGCTTCGTCCTTTGGCCTTGCTGCCGCGCCCATCGCGAACATGAGCGCGACTACCGCTACCGTGAACATGCGCATTGCTTCTTTCTCCTCTCGGGGTTCGGGCTGTACTTGCAGCCCGCCTTGTTGCTGAATCGCTTATCGCGGCTGCGGCTTTGGTGTTTCAGCCGAAGCAGGTACGGCTACTGGAACGAGATCCGATCCCTTCGTCAAAGTTGCCACTGCTTCTTTCAGTTGCGTGCCACGGAGAAAATTTCGCGTGGCATCGCGCAAGGCAGCTTCGATATTTTCTTCCACATTCTTTTGCATGTTTTTCTTGCGCATCGCGCCATTGGCAATGGAAGTGCCAACTGCTTTTACTTCCAGGGATTCTCCGGTTTTCGGATTTTTCACCATGGTGGAGAATTCGACTTTGCCGAAGAAATCGAGCAAGGAGCCGGAAGCCAAACCAAAGTGGAAGAGGTAGACGCGCAAAACGAGGTCGGCCGAGGCGGAATCAGAGGCAAGCAGGTTCGCTGTCTTTAGCGACTGCTCTAAAGCGTCTTTGACGATAGCGGTGGGCTGCTTGTCGAGGAAGACGCCTCCCCGCTCTTTCATGACCAGCAGCGGCTGGGGATTCCCGGAGCGATCGGTGATATCGGCAATCCAAAATTTGGGCGAACGCTCGAATTTCTGCGGGGGAACAGGTTCGCCCGGCTGAATCGTGATGGTGTTTTCGGGCTTGGGCTTTGGCTCGTCGGCTTGGGCCGGTTGCATGGTCAGGCCAGAAAGCCCGACGAGCGCCAGCAGTGCGGGCGCCAATCGTAGGATCGACGGTCGTGCGATCGGCGAATGCAAGGTCCCGCGAAGGGGCATGAGAGTTCTCCGCCAGGCAGTGGTGGTCGTCAATCCGCTGCCATGTTTTGATGGCCGCCGGCTAAGTGGTGAGCCGAACGATTAAGACGAGGCTATTATGCTTGCGTGAGCTGCCGCAACGAGTCGGAAGTACAGTTGTGCCGAAATAGAAATGGGGTAGCACCTGCCAACAGCAAACGCCGTGGCAAAGCGAAGCGCAGCGCGGTATGTCCGCACATTCTTCTGCCCCACTGTCCCGCCCCCGCCGCCCGCGTTATCATGTTTGCGGCGCGTGGGGCGTATGGGCGACCACGGCGATGCTTACGCCGCGCACAGCCAAGAATGGCTGTGCCACTACAGAAGAGCAGGGCTGAAGCCCTGCACTACATGCGGAAGGATGAGATGACGAAGACGACTGAAGCGAACACCAGGATGGAGCGGCCACTTTCTCAGGTCGATCCGCAAACCTCGACGCTGTTGCGGGAGGAAGCGCAGCGGCAGGCTACGGGGCTGGAGCTGATCCCGAGCGAGAATCTGGTGTCGGAGGCGGTGCTGGAGGCGATGGGGTCGGTCTTCACGAATAAATACGCCGAAGGCTATCCCGGCAAGCGCTACTACGGCGGATGCGAATTTGCCGACAAAGTGGAGCAGCTGGCGATTGACCGCGCGAAGGAATTGTTTGGGGCAGAGCACGCCAACGTGCAGTCACATTCGGGGACGCAGGCGAATGTTTCGGTGTACATGAGCACGCTGCAGCCGGGCGACGTGGTCCTTGGAATGAACCTGGCTCATGGCGGGCATTTGACGCACGGGCATCCGCTGAATTTTTCCGGGCGGATGTACAAATTCGTGGCGTATGGAGTGCGACAGGACAACGAGCAGATTGACTACGACGAAATCGAAAAGCTGGCGGCGGAACACAAACCGAAAATGATCGTGGCGGGAGCGAGCGCGTATTCGCGGGTGATTGATTTTGCGCGGATTGCGAAGGCGGCGAAATCCATCGGCGCGCTGTTCTTTGTGGACATGGCGCATATCGCGGGGCTGGTGGCGGCGGGGGTGCATCCGAGTCCGGTGCCGCATGCGGACCTGGTGAGCACGACTACGCACAAGACGCTGCGCGGGCCGCGCGGCGGGCTGGTGCTGTGCAAAACGGCGTTTGCGAAAGAGCTGGACAAATTGACGTTTCCGGGGATTCAGGGCGGGCCGCTGGTGCATACGATCGCGGCAAAGGCAGTGTGCTTGAAGGAAGCGATGGAGCCGGCGTTTAAGGAGTATCAACAGCAGGTGGCGCGCAATGCCAAGGCTTTGGCGGCGGCGATTGCGAAGCGCGGGTTGCGCGTGGTTTCGGGAGGTACGGACAATCATTTGCTGCTGGTGGAAGTGCATTCGCGCGGGATTACCGGAAACGACGCGGAGAAGGCGCTGGACCGCGCGGGAATTACTGTGAACAAGAATGCCATTCCGTTTGATCCGCTGCCGCCGATGAAGGCGGGAGGGATACGGTTGGGGACGCCGTCGATTACCACGCGGGGGATGCGCGAGCCGGAGATGGACGTGATTGCGGGATGGATTGCGGAGGTGCTGGCGGCCGTGGGAAGTGCCGAAGTCGAGCAGCGCGTGCGTAAACAGGTGGCGGAGTTGGCGGGGAGATTTCCTATTTATGAGTCGCGGGTGCGTGGGACTACGGCGGCGGAACATGCGCGGATGCACTGAGTAGCACAGGCAACGGTTCTCATCTCGCGTTTTGCGAGATGAATCTTGGCTAGGCGGTTTTGATTTTCGGCTCTTCGGTAGCGCAGACAATCTTGTCTGCGCGCGGTGGAATCTGCTCCAAAAAAGGAAAGAGCAGCAGCCTAGAGCCCGGCTACAAAAGAGAGAAATACTGTCGAAAAGATGAAGACCATAGAGGCGTCGGTGAAGAATTTGCCGTCGATTGTGGCGGCTACTGGGGATCTGGAGCGGTGGAAGGCGCAGCAGATTTCGATTGTGCGCAGCGATCTGGTTTTGAAGCACCGCATGATGGCGGACGCGGTTTTTCCGTTTTTGCGATCGACGTTTTACCGGTGGGCGCAGTTGTGGCCGATTGTTTGCCCAGAGCTTGCGCGGGCGCCGCAAGTGTTGGCTGTCGGCGATCTGCACGTGGAAAATTTTGGGACCTGGCGCGACCTGGAAGGGCGGCTGATCTGGGGAGTGAATGATTTCGATGAGACGTGGCCGGCTTCGTACGCGGCGGATTTGGTGCGGTTGCTGGTGAGCGCGTATTACGCGATTGGCGAAGAGAAACTTGTGGTGACGCGCGCGGCGGCGCGCGAAGCCATCGAAGATGGCTATCGCGACGCGATGGATAAAGGCGGGTCGCCATTCGTGCTGGCGGAACGGTACACGTGGCTGCGCACGATTGCGACCAGCAAATTACGCGATCCGGTGCGCTTCTGGCAGAAGATCGAGACTTGCCCCGATTATCGCGGGAAGGCGCCGAAGCTGGTGCAGGATCTTTTGCATGGCTGCATTCCGGTGAAGGACGCCGCGATGCAGCTGAAGACGCGGATCGCGGGGCTGGGTAGCCTGGGGCATCCGCGGATTCTGGCGCTTTTTCAGTGGCACGGCTCGCATGTGGTGCGGGAAGCGAAAGCACTGACACGTTCGGGTTGGGTGTGGGCCAATGACGATAAGAAAAGCAGCGAGAAAAAGCTGGATGCGCCGTTGCTGCAGGAGCAGATCATTGGCAGCGCGGTGCGGGTACGCGATCCGCATCTGCATTTTCACGATAATTGGGTGATTCGGCGGTTGGCGCCGGATTGCAGCCGCATTGAGCTTGCTTCCCTGCCCGATGAACGGGACGAAGAGCGGCTGCTCTACGCGATGGGCTGGGAAACGGCGAATATCCATCTGGGCAGTGGCAAGAAAATTAGCGCGGTAGAGAAGGATTTGGGCGCGCGGCGTGGGCGTTGGCTGCATAAGGCGGCCAAGGCGATGGCGGCGGCTACGCGGAAGGATTGGAAGGTTTGGCGAAAGGCGTGGCAGGAGCGGCACGGGGAAAATTGAGTGCCCGTTGGAGCGATGCGGGCTGCACCACTGTCCGGCTGTCCCAAGACTGGCCATCGGTTCAGTAGATTTCTAAAGCAAGGTTGCTCTATCGTGGATCATGTCGGCGATGAGAAAACTTCTTGCAGCGGTTCTGGAAAAGACGGGCATTACCTGGTTCTTCAGTGGCGTATCGGTGGAGCTTCCGGCGTACTTCCTGCCAAACTTTCAAGTAGTGGAAATACGAAGCATGCACGGCGCCGCACGGAAATACTTTTCGCATAGCGGCAATTAACTCCGCGAGCAGGCGGATGAGGTGGACATGACCGAGACCGAAGCATTCAAGGAATTCAAGCAGGGGCTGGCACTGCTGCGCGATAACTTCGCGGATAAAGCGCTGACGCACATGCAGAAAGCGGCGCAGCTGGAGAAAAATAATCCATATTATATGTCGTACCTGGGAGTGGTGCTGGCGCGGTCTGAAGAAAAGTGGGCGGAAGCGGAAAAACTTTGCGATAACGCGGTGCGGCTGAAGAGGAATCAAGCGCAACTTTATCTGAATCTGGCGGAAGTGTACGCTACGGCGGGCCGCAAGGACGATGCGGTGGAAACGCTGCAAGCGGGATTGAAGTATGCGCGCCGCGATGTGCGTTTGAATCTGGCGATTAATCGGCTAGTGGAGCGGCGGCCTCCGGTGTTTTCGTTCTTGTCACGCAGGCATCCGCTGAACCGGCAGATCGGGCGGCTGCGTCACCGGACGTTGGGAATGTTCGGGAATTCGTAAAAAGAGCTTTCGCAAAAAATAGTTTCTACCCCCAAACACGAGAAGGGCGTCAGGAGAAATCCTGGCGCCCTTTTCGTTTTCCGATGTGGTGAAGCTACAGGCTGAAAAGCAGATCCCTCGCTACGCTTGACAACAGCGGATCACAGAGCAGGAGTCCGTGGATGTTGTGGTGGACGCCGTAAGCGATTGCTATGTGAAGTCGCTACTAGCGGCGGCTTGGGGGCGGCGTGAACGAGTAGGAATGCTGCGAGCCCATTTCCATCAGTAGCTTGATGCCGACGCCGTTGAGGCCGTTGGGCAGCGGGTCAAGACGTACCACTTCCGCGAGATATTCGCGGTTGGTGGCGGCGGGGTCGCGCGAGTACGGCATGGTGACAAACAGGCGCATGCCGAGTTCGTAGCCTGGTTCGCTGGTTTGAAAGAAGACGCCGCTGCGGGAAACGCTGGCGGAGCCGCGCAGATCTTCAAAGTGCTCTTTTTCCGGGTCGGACGGGCGAATGCGCATCAGCTGATTGATTTTGCAGCGGCGGCTGCCGCGACGTTCCGCCTGGGAAGAACTGCGGGGAACGGGTGAGTTGCCGGTTGTCTTCGTCATAATGTCTTGCGTGGCCATTGAAACCGCCCTTTCACTTTACAGCTTTTACTACGTGAAGTGTACGGAGAGGGATGGTGTGTTCCTATAGATGAGAAGTACCTAAAATACGGGAAAAGCGTTTGCGAATTTGCCGTTACGGAAGTACCAGCGTGAATTGGTACTTTTGCGGAAATATGCGATTCTCTTGCAGCAAGTTGGTTCGCAACGAGGCAAAGGATGGAGCTGGATGCAGAAGCGATTTAAGGAATTGACGGAACGCGAAATTCTGGCGCTGGCGATTCAGAACGAAGAAGAAGATGGGCGGATTTACGGCGAATTTGCGGATGCGTTGCGGGAGAGCTATCCGGCGACTGCGGACATGTTTGAAGAAATGCGGGTGGAGGAGGCGGGGCACCGGGACCGTTTGTTTGAAGAGTTTCGCGGACGATTTGGCGAGCAGATTCCGCCGATACGCCGCGAAGACGTAAAAGGATTTCTACAGCGACGGCAGTTATGGCTGGTTCGGCCATTAGGCGTGAATGCGGCCCGGAAACACGCGCAAGTGATGGAGATGGAAGCAGTGCGTTTCTACCAGCGGGCGGCCGGGCGAGTAACGCATGCAGGGACAAGAGAACTACTGAATAAACTAGCCGATGAGGAGCGAAAGCATACAGAGACTGCGGGGAACCTGGAAGAAAAACATCTGACGGAGCACGCGCGCGCGGCGGAGGACGAGTCGCACAAGAAATTGTTTTTGCTGCAAGTGATCCAGCCGGGTCTCGCGGGGTTGATGGACGGATCAGTGTCCACGCTGGCGCCGCTGTTTGCAGCGGCTTACGCATCCCACAAAACGTGGGAAGCGTTTCTGGTGGGAATGGCGGCGTCGCTGGGAGCGGGCATTTCGATGGCGTTTGCGGAAGGGCTTTCGGATGACGGATCGCTGACTGGCCGCGGCTCACCGTGGATTCGGGGGCTGGTGACGGGAGCGATGACCACTGCGGGCGGATTGGGGCACACGCTTCCCTTTCTGATTCACAATTTTCGTACGGCAATGACCGTAGCAATTATTGTGGTGGCGGTGGAGTTGGGAATGATCAGCTTTGTCCGGCACAAGTATATGGACACGCCGTTCTTGCAGGCGGCGTTTCAGGTGGTGGTGGGAGGGGTGCTGGTGTTTTTGACTGGGATATTGATTGGGAGCTCGTAAGAACCTTATCGGAGCAAAGATACTATCCATGAACCGTCACAATTTGACGAGTAGCTGCCTAAAGTTTGCTGCCTTGCTCGTGCTCGGACCAGGATTCTCAGTGGCTGAAGCGCAAATTCCATCGTCGAGCGGCAATGAGTGGAAGACAATTTCGCTTCCCTTTCGGCCAATGGACCTGACCAGTTCGGGCAATAAACTTTGGGTTTGCGGCTCGAACGAAATGATAGCGACGTCGAGCGATGGTGGCGAATCGTGGCAAGTGAAACGCCAGAAACCGGACGGTGAGGTGCTCACGCGGATTGGGTTCGTCGAGGAGAAGATCGGTTATGCGGCGGGAACTCATGGCTTGCTCCTATGGACCAGAGCTGGAGGCGAAAGCTGGACCGAATCGAGATCCGACACGGAAACGATCCGAGACATCGCATTTTCCAACGAAAAAGATGGCTTGCGAACCATCAATTCAGCGGTGGAAATGACTGCGGACGGAGGCAAGACTTGGAGCCCGATTAGAGCATACCAGCAGAATAAGGAACTGGAACAATTCAGTACCGTCGCGGCACTGGCAATTCTGGATGACCGACGTGCCGCCATTCTTTACCGGAGCGGGAAAAATAATGGCCACTTGCTGGTCTCGACCGAAAATGCGGGCAAAACTTGGAGCGTCAGTGTTATACCCGACGCCAGCATTTGGGGACTCACAGCGCACGCGAACGAATTTTGGATTTTTGGTTATCAGGTGATCGAAAAGGACAAGCCCGGAGGCGGTTATAGCGTGGCATTGGCCATGCACTCCTCCGATGGAAGCAACTGGAGTCGCGGAGTGCGCGCTCCTAGCGAATTCTCCGATTGCAACCCGCAAGGATGCATATTGTGGGATGGCGCCATCGTGGAACTCTTTCACGAAAAAACGAACTACTATGGCGTGCCGGCGGCTGGAAAATTAACGCCGGTCTGGGTGTCTGCACAAGGCGGACTCTGCAGCGTGAGTGTGTCGCTGAATTGCACCACTGCCACGAAACTCGACGCGCCGCCAGCGAAACAGTCTGCAAATCGTCCGTCTTCGGGAAGTATCGACCCGTTTCTCCGTGGCCCTGAGCTGCCGTCCGCCGATTGCTTGAGATGCCGACTGTCTGCTTTTCCCATAGACAAGAAACTACTTGGGCAGCTGCCGGTCGGAGTGATTCTTCCCGGTGGAAGAGAGCAGACAATGACAATGCCGGGACTGAAGTCTTCCCTGGAAATTGAATACGTTGTTCGCAAAGACGGTTCGAACGAGCAAGTGCGCGTGAAGCACGCGCCCAACAAACAGATTGAGGCGGCAGTTACAGAGAGTGTTCAGGGATGGGTCATGGTGCCCAAGCGATTAAACGGCGCTCCAACTGAAGAAAAGCGGAAAGGGACAATTAACGTTTCTTGCCAGGCTTTTCCTTCGAACGACGAAGCTCTTTGCACTCTCCATGCCCTTTAGCGGAGTGTTTGATAGGCCCGCGGCAAATGCCCAAAAACGGCAGAAGACGAAACGATTCGACGGGAATCGTTGACCAGGCGAGCAGGGGCGCTCGATGCTGCGCCCCTGCGGGGTTACGTCAGGTGATTGCGGTTTCGTAGCGGTCGTGGTGGCGGACCCAGGCCATACCGTGACCTTCTTCGTCACGGCCTTTGGGTGTCATGTCCATGAAATTGTAGGCGCCGAGGAGAATATCGAGACCGCGGCCGTAGGTGGAATAGGTGTGGAAGATTTCGGTGGCTTCATTTTTGTAAAAGACGCTAAGGCCGGGGGCTTCTTCGCTGGGGAATTTCTGCTTGGTGTAGTTGTAAGCGACCTGGCCCTGCGCCAGCTCTTCCTTGGTGAAAGAGACGTGGTAATCGTAGTTGAAATCGTTCTGGTTGGAAGAGACCCATGGGAACTTCCAGCCCATACGTTTTTTGAAGGCGGCAATTTCGGGCAGGGTGGCGCGGGAAACCGCGGAGAAGGCAATGTCCCGTGCATTCAGGTGGACGAGGCTGCCGTCGAAGTGGTCGCCCAGAAAAGAGCAGCTGGGGCAGCCTTGTTCCCAGCCGGGACCGAGCATGAAGTGGTAAACGATCAGCTGGCTCTTGCCGCGGAATAGATCGGCGAGCGATTGCTTGCCGTTGGGACCATCGAAGACGTAACTTTTTTCAACTTTGACCCAGGGGAGTTCGCGGCGCTTAGCGGCGATGGCGTCGCGCTGGCGCGTGAACTCTTTTTCGGCTTTCAGCAATTCCTTGCGGGCTGAGAGCCATTCCTGCAGTGAAACGACTTTGTGTTGCTTTGCTGCTGCGGTACTGGTGCTCATTTCCGTTTCTCCTTTAGATCACTCGCTTTCGAAAGATTTGCTGCGAATTTCTTGCTGCGAAAAAATTTGATGGAAGCGGCAGCGACGCCGCCGGAGGAAATTGCTCCGGTGATAAGAAGCGCGATGCTGGCGAAACATTCGGGGCACATGGTGTCTTCCTCTGTAACTCATCTGCTGGACCCAGCTCGATCGGAGAGCGGCGTCCCCGGCAAAGCGGCGTCAAGCCGCCGCACTCCAAAAAGTGGTTAGGCGGCTTGGGCTTTTTGCGCGCCGTTTTGGACGAAGAGTGGCGGCTCATCGGCGCTGGGACCCCAACTGGCAGGAACGGGCCGGCCGAGCAGGCGCAGATAGACGCTGAACTGGCCGCGATGCTGATACCAGTGGCTAAGCATCACGTCACGTATGAATTGAGCGCGTGGCTGAGCGAGCACTTCCCTGCCTCCGGCGACCAGGCGCCAGGTTTCGTTCATTTGGGCGTCGTCGAACTTGGGAAGCAGTTCGCGAACGGCCGAGACACCTTCGTCAAGGAGTTTCAGGACTTCCTGGCGGCAGGCGGGTTGTGGGAAATCGGCGAAGTCCGGAGCTTGCGCGGGGTTGTTCTGCGCGAAGCGGATTACACCACCGGGAACAAAGGCCAGATGGTATGCGAGTTGTCCGGCGGTCATGGATTTTTCGTGCGGTTTCCAGGTGAGTTTGTCTTCCGGCAAACGCTCCAGAAACCGGCGGGTAATCGGCACCTGGAGTTCGAATTCAGCGAGCAGTGATTGTGCGATGGTCATGATGATTCTCCTTTTTGCGACTTAGAGTGCAAGAACCAAGAAAAAGCAGATCCCTCGGCTTCGCTCGGGATGACAAATCAAGTGAAGACGCAAACGCTGTTGGGCGCATCGTGGCATTGCCTCGGGCGCAGACAAGATTCATCTCGCTTAAAGTGCGAGATGGAAAACCACTGTCTGCGCTACTGCACAGCGGACTTGGAGCGGCCAGATTCGGCGCGCTTGCGAATGCCTTCATTGATGTAAGACCAGCCAGTGACAACGCCTTTCCGCCTTTCCTGTGGTCCTCCTGAATGAGACCGAAGCCGGAGTGCCGGAACTTGATGACGGTGACGCCGTTCTCTTCGCTGAGGCGGTACTGCACGTTGTTGGCGACGGGGTAAGACATCATCAGCGGCCCGGCGAGTTCGAGGAGCGTGGGCCGCTTGATGGCTTGGACGTTGGCCCAAAAGTGGCCCTGGCCGTCTCCCAGATCGCGGTACCAGCGGCCACCGGGCCACGGTTCAAGCACCATGGACATGGGAGTGCCGTCCGGCTTTTCGCTGAAGGGGCCGAGATGCTCGAGGAGCACCGTATAGGTGACGTCGATCGGCGCATTCACGCGGATCTCCTGGATGACGGACAGAGTCAGATCGTCGAGCATGGAAGCAGAAGCGGTTGCGGTCATGATTTCTCCTTTTGAGTTGGATCGGAATCGGGAACTGTTTTGGCTTCGGCGCGCTCTTTGATGCGCTCCAATTGATGACGCCAGAAACGCGCGAATGTTTCGGTCCATTCGTGAAGGGGGCGGATGGCTTCAGCATTGGTGCGATAGAGCATGCGACGGCCGTCGCGACGAACATGGACCAAACCGACATCCTTCAGCACGCGAAGATGCTTGGAAACGGAGGGCTGCTCAAGAGCCAGGGCGTCCACGATATCCCCGACCGGGCGTTCGTCAGCGGCGAGAAAAGCCAGGATGTCGCGGCGGCGAGGTTCGGCGACGGCGTTGAAGGCGTCGGAAGTGGTGGAAGCGCGAGGCATGGAGTTAATATATACCCATATGGGAATATGTCAAGCGATTTTTTTTGGGGTAGACGAGTAGGGCCCTTTAGGCGTGAACTGCGCTGTGGGCGGCTTCGCGGGCAGACTGGATTCATCTCGCGAAAAACGCGAAATGAGGAAGAGTAGTCTGCGCTACTGGGGAGTTAGTCGGAATGAGCGGGAGCTGGGTATTGCGAACGACGCGGGAGGGCGGCGTGGCGTATGTGGGACTGGAAACGGTCGAGATAGAGGTAGACGACGGGAGTGGTGAAGAGGGTGAGGAGCTGGCTCATAATCAGGCCGCCGACAATGGCGATGCCGAGGGGACGGCGAAGTTCGGAGCCGACGCCGTGGCCGAGTGCGAGCGGTAGAGCGCCCAGGAGGGCGGCCATGGTGGTCATTAGAATTGGGCGAAAGCGGAGGAGGCAGGCCTGGTAGATGGCGGCTTCTGGGGACTTCCCTTCCTGCATTTCGGCCTGCACGGCGAAATCGATCATTAAGATGGCATTCTTTTTGACGATGCCGATCAGGAGAATGATGCCGATGATGGCGATCATAGAAAGTTCAGTGCCGGTGAGGCGAAGAGCGAGGAGAGCGCCAATACCGGCGGAAGGAATCGTGGAAAGAATGGTGATGGGGTGGATGTAACTTTCATAAAGAATCCCGAGAACGATGTAGACGGCGCCGAGAGCGGTGAGTAGCAAGACCAGATAATTCGCGATGGACTCCTTGAAGGCCTGCGCCGTGCCTTGAAAGCCGCCGTGAACAGTGGGCGGGACGTGAAGCTCGAGTTGCGCGGCTTCGATCTCGCCGACGGCAGTGCTAAGGGCCATGCCGGGCGCGATGTTGAAAGAGAGCGTGATGGAAGGATAGAGGCCCTGGTGGTTGACGGAAAGCGAGGTATTCGAATGCTCGTAGTGAGCGAAGGAGCTGAGCGGGACGACCTTGCCGGTGCTGGAAGGCACGTAAATGTGATCGAGGGCTTCCGGTCCTTGCGTGTACTTGTCGGAAACTTCAAGAACGACGTGATATTGGTTTAGGCCTTTGTAGATGTTAGAGACCTGGCGCTGGCCGAAGGCGTCGCCTAGCGTGTTGTCCACGTCGGTCATATTGACGCCGAGGCGCGAGGCGGTGTCGCGGTCAACCACCAGGGAGCTTTGCAGGCCGCGGACCTGCTGATCGGTGTTGACGTCGTACACGCCGGGAATTTTTTGAAAGCGCTGCATCAGGATAGGCGCCCAGTGGTTGAGTTCGGCGACGCTTTCGGCTTGCAGAGTGTATTGGTATTGCGCGCCCCCGAAGCGTCCGCCAATGCTGAGGTCTTGCACGGCTTGCAGGAAAAGTTGCGCGCCGGGAATTTTGGCGGTTTTTCCGCGCAAGCGCGCGATGACCTGGTCGGCGCTGATTTTGCGCTCTTCGAGAGGCTTAAGCCCAGCAAACATGCGGGAGGTGCTGGTGCCGTTGCCGCCGCCGGTGAAAGCGGTGACGGTGTCTACGGCAGGATCGGCCATGACCATCTTGTTGAACTCTTCCAGTTTTTCAGACATGGCGGCGAAGGAAATGTCTTGATCGCCCTGAATGTAGCCGTTGATGCGGCCGGTGTCCTGTTGAGGAAAAAGGCTCATGGGAGCGGCGTAATAAAGGTAGCCAGTAAGGATAACTGTGCCCAGAGTGATGAGGAGCATTGCGAACTGATGGCGGAGAACGACGCGAAGAGAGCGGTCGTAAACGCGAACCAAAGCGTTGAAAATATTTTCCGCCAGGCGGTAAGCGACGTTATGACGGCGGTTCGGCTCAATGCGCAGGAAGTGAGCGCAGAGCATGGGTGTTGCGGTGAGAGAAACGAACAGCGAGACGACGATGGCTACGCTGAGCGTTACTGCGAATTCACGCAGCAAGCGGCCGATGATAGTGGGAAAAAATAAAATGGGGATGAAGACGGCGATGAGCGAAGCGCTCATGGAAAGAACAGTGAAGCCGATCTCTTTTGAACCGAGCATGGTGGCGGCGAAAGGCTTCATGCCGCCTTCCATGTGGCGGGCAATATTTTCGATGACCACGATGGCATCGTCTACGACGAAGCCGGTGGAGATGGTGAGCGCCATGAGCGAAAGATTGTCCAAGCTGTAGCCGAGCAGGTACATCACGCCGAATGTGCCGACGAGCGAGAGAGGTACGGCGATGCTGGGAATGATGGTGGCCCAAACATTGCGCAGGAAGACGAATACTACGAGGATGACCAGGGTGATGGAGATTAAAAGGCTGACTTCCACGTCGTGAATGGACGCGCGAATAGTGGTGGTGCGGTCGATGGCGATGTTGAGATGCAACGACGGAGAAATGGAAGCGCGCAACTGGGGAATGATGGCCTTAATGCGATCGGCGGTTTCGATCATATTCGCGCCGGGCTGGCGGAATATGGCTAAGAGTACGGAAGGTTCGCCGTTCGATAAACCAAGATTGCGAATGTCCTCCACCGAGTCGGTGACATCGGCAATGTCGCGGACGCGAACCGGAGCGCCCGCATGGCCGGCAACGATCAACGGTTGATATTCATAGGCTTTGAAGAGTTGATCGGTGTCGATGATGGTCCAGGTATGCGTTGGATCGGCGACGGCGCCTTTGGCGAGATTAGCGTTGGCAGATTGCAGACCTTTGCGAACCTGCTCCAGGCTGATGCCATAACTGTTGACTAGATTTGGATTAACAGCAACGCGGACTGCGGGACGCGAACTGCCCCAACTGAAAACCTGCCCGACGCCTTCTACCTGGGCAAGTTTTTGCGCCAGGATGGAATCCGCAGCGTCGTAGATTTGCGCGGGCGGGATGTTGGTTGAGGTCAGGGAGAGGAGCATGATGGGCGCGTCGGCGGGATTCACCTTGCGATAGCCGGGCTGGAAAGGAATGTCAGCGGGAAGCTGGCTGCGAGCGGCGTTGATGGCGGCCTGAACGTCGCGCGCGGCGGCGTTGATATCCCGATTCAAATCGAATTGCAGAACGATGCCAGTGTTGCCGAAGCTGCTGGAGGAGGTCATCTGAGTGACGCCGGCGATTCGGCCGAACTGGCGTTCGAGTGGAGTGGCTACGGAGGAAGCCATAGTTTCGGGGCTGGCGCCTGGCAGGCTAGCGCCTACGGAGATGGTCGGAAAATCAATTGACGGAAGCGGAGCAACCGGAAGAAAGCGGAAAGCGACCACTCCGGAAAGAAAGATGGCCATGGTGATGAGCGTTGTGGCGACGGGGCGCTTGATGAAGGGCGCGGAGAAATTGGAGGAAAAATTCACCGCTAGTCTCCGTAATGTTCGACGGCTGGATCGTCGATGGGATTGCCAAAGCCGAAGGAAAAGCGGCGGGAAAGCCAATCGAAGGCTAGATAGACGACGGGCGTGGTGTAGAGGGTAAGAATCTGGCTGAGGATGAGACCGCCGACGATGGTGATGCCAAGAGGGCGACGAAGCTCAGAACCGACGCCGGTGCCGAGGGCTAGAGGAAGTCCGGCGAGGAGCGCGGCCATGGTGGTCATCATGATGGGGCGGAAGCGGAGCAAACAGGCTTCGTAGATGGAATCGAGCGGAGACTTGCCTTCGCTGCGCTCCGCATCCAGCGCGAAGTCAATCATCATGATGGCGTTTTTCTCGACGATACCGATGAGAAGAATGATCCCGATCAGCGCGATGATGCTGAACTCAGTCTTGCACAGCAAGAGAGCGAGAATTGCCCCGACACCGGCGGAAGGCAGCGTGGAAAGAATGGTGATGGGATGAATGAAGCTTTCGTACAAGACGCCGAGGACAATGTAGACAGTGACGAGAGCGGCGAGAATGAGGATCGGTTCATTTCCGAGTGAACGGAGAAACGCCGCCGCAGTGCCTTGAAAGGTGGCCTGAATGCTGGGAGGCATGCCAAGGTCGGATTTGGTGCGGTTGATGGCGTTCACGGCATCGCCAAGCGAAGCACCGGGAGCCAGGTTAAAGGAAAGCGTAACCACGGGAAATTGCCCCTGATGATTGAGCGCGAGCGCGGAAGGCGCGGTGGTGACGGAAGTGAAGGCGCTAAGCGGAACTTGCGTGCCGTTGGAAGAATGGACATAGATATTTTTCAGTGCGTCGGGCGCTTGCTGAAACTGCGAATCGGCTTCCATAACAACATGATACTGATTGAGCTGAGTATAAATCGTCGAGACCTGGCGCTGGCCGAAGGCGTCGTAGAGTGTGTTGTCAATATCAGCGGGAAGTATGCCGAGGCGTGAGGCAGAATCGCGATCGATGGCGAGATTGACGAGCAGGCCGCCGTTGAGCTGGTCGCTGGCGACATCGCGCAATTCAGGAAGCTTTTTCAGGCGATCGATGAAGCGCGGAACCCAATAGGAAAGTTCTTTGGAGTCCACGTCCTCCAGGCTGTATTGAAATTGCGTGCGGCTGACACGGTCCTCGACGGAGAGATCCTGCACGGGCTGCATGAAGAGCGTGATGCCGTCGATTTTATCGAGCGTGGGCTGAAGACGGCGAATGACATCAGAAGCGCTGATCTTGCGAACGGCTAAAGGCTTGAGGTTGATTTGAACGCGGCCGCTGTTGAGCGTGGAGTTGGTGCCATCGATGCCTATGAAAGAGGAGAGGCTTTCGACGGCGGGGTCCTTGAGGATGGCACCCGCGAGCGATTGCTGACGGTCGCTCATGGAGCGGAAAGAAACGCTTTGTGGAGCTTCGGAAACTCCGAGAATTACGCCAGTGTCCTGAACAGGGAAAAATCCTTTCGGGACGTAAATGTAGAGAAGGATGGTGCCGACGAGAGTGGCAAAGGTGACGAGTAGCGTAATGGTGCGAAAACGCAGGACGAATTTGAGCGTTCGGCCGTAGAAAGCAATCACGGCGTTGAAGACGTCTTCGGACTTGCGATAGAACCAGGTCTCTTCCTCTTTTTTCTGATGGCGAAGGAGTTTGGCGCACATCATTGGGGTGAGCGTTAAAGAGACAAAAGCGGAAACGAGAATGGTAACGGCGAGGGTGATAGCAAATTCGCGGAACAGACGGCCGACAATGTCACCCATGAAGAGCAGTGGAATGAGAACGGCGATGAGCGAAACTGTGAGCGAGAGGATGGTGAAACCGATTTGCTCGGAGCCTTTGAGCGCAGCCTGAAGAGGCGATTCGCCTTCCTCGATATAGCGGCTAATGTTTTCAATCATGACGATGGCGTCGTCCACGACGAAGCCGGTGGAAATAGTAAGAGCCATGAGGGAAAGATTGTTGAGGCTATAGCCGAGCAGATACATCACGCCGAAGGTGCCGATTAGAGAGAGCGGAACGGCGACGCTGGGAATGATGGTGGCGCGAATGCTGCGAAGGAAAAGAAAAATGACCATGACGACGAGGCCAACGGTCAGCATCAGTTCAAACTGGACATCTTCGACCGAGGCGCGGATGGTGCCGGTACGGTCGGTAAGAATTGCGACATTGACGGCGGCAGGAAGCCCGGCCTGCACTTGTGGCAGAAGTTTTTTGATGCGGTCAACGACGCCGATGATATTCGCGCCCGGCTGGCGTTGGATGTTCATTAATACGGCGGGCTGCTGGTTGGCCCAGGCTGCTTGCAGGGCGTTTTCGACTCCGTCAGTGACCGTGGCTACATCGGCGACACGAACAGGGGCGCCGTTGCGATAGGCGATGATGATGGGGCGATAGGTGTCGCCGCTGAGGAGCTGGTCGTTTGCGCCGATGGTGTAAGACTGTTGCGGCCCGTCAAAAGTGCCTTTGGCTTGATTGACGTTGGCGCTATTCAGCGCATTGCGAAGATCTTCCAGGCTCAGACCGTAGGAAGCCAGCGCGGTGGGATTGGCTTGAATGCGGACGGCGGGTCGCTGGCCGCCGCCGATACTGACCAGTCCGACGCCCGGCAATTGTGAGATTTTCTGGGCGAGCATGGTGTCGGCAAGATCTTCGATCTTGGAAAGAGGAAGCGATTTCGAAGTCAGCGCGAGCGTAAGGATCGGTGCATCGGCCGGATTCACTTTGCTGTAGATGGGAGGATTCGGAAGACCCAGGGGCAAGAGATTCGAAGCGCCGTTAATCGAAGCCTGAACTTCCTGTTCCGCCACATCAATATTCAAATCGAGATCGAATTGCAAGGTGATGACCGAGGAGCCGAAGGAGCTCGTGGAAGTCATCTGGTTAAGGCCCGGAATTTCGCCGAACTGACGCTCCAGAGGAGCGGTAACTGAAGAAGCCATGACTTCAGGGCTGGCGCCGGGATAAAACGTTTGAATTTGAATGGTGGGATAGTCCACCTGGGGAAGCGCGGAGACTGGCAACTGGCGGTAAGCGACAAAGCCCACCAGAAGCACGCCAACCATTAGGAGGGTGGTTGCTACGGGCCGCAAAATAAACGGCCGCGACGGACTCATGGCTTGGCGCCTCGGCCCTTACCGGATTGCGTACCGGCAGGCGGAGCTGTTTTCGGAGCGGAAGACCTTGAGTAAGTTGGAGCAGCAGATTGAGTAGCGGGCGCGTCCGATGCGGAAACAGGCGCCACATTTGGAATCACCTTGGTGCCGTCCTGCAATTTATCCTGGCCGTCCGTAACGACGAGATCGCCGGGCTGGAGGCCGGCACTTACGCCGATAACTCCGCCGTTGGTTTGAGCAACGGTGACGTTGTGAATTTTAACGGTACTGCCGTCGCCTACGACGTAAACGTAAGTACCCTGCGGACCGCGCTGAAGGGCGGCAAGAGGGATCAGGCTAAGGTTGTGCCGGGTATCCACAAGAAGGTGAGTATTTACGAACTGATTGGGAAAGAGGCTGCTGTCTTCGTTGTTGAAGATGGCTTTTAGCTTGTAAGTGCCGGTAGTGACATCAATCTGATTGTCGATGGTCAAAAGCTTGCCGCTGGCAATTTTAGCGGTGTTGTCGCGGTCGAACGCTTCCACGGCCAGATTGCTGGCGCCTTTGCGCAATTTATCGAAAACTTGCGGAAGCTGATCCTGCGGAAGCGTGAAAATTACGGCGATGGGCTGAATTTCGGTGATGATCAGCAGGCCATTGGTGTCGGTCGCGTGGACAATGTTCCCAGGATCGACGAGGCGCAGGCCGACCCGTCCTGAGATTGGAGCCGTGATCCGCGAATAAGTGATTTGCAGCTTGGCATTGTCAATTTGAGCCTGATCGGACTTGATCGCACCGTCGAATTGGTCAACCGAGGCACCCTGAGTATCGAGCTGCTGCTTCGGGATGACGCCCTCCTGATACAAGAGCTTGAAGCGTTCCAGATTGACCTCGGCGTCTTTGCGTTGCGCGACGTCTTTAGCGAGCTGGCCCTGGGCCTGTTCGAGTTGTACTTGGAAGGGACGAGGATCGATTTCGGCTAGCAGGTCGCCGGCTTTTACGAACTGGCCTTCCTTGAAAGCGACGTTGATGAGCTGGCCATCCACGCGACTGCGGATGGTGACCGTGTTAAGAGGCGTGACGGTGCCAAGACCGTTCAGATATACAGGTAAATCGCCTTTGGTGGTGGCAGCGACAACGACGGGCACGCTTAAATTTCCTGGGCCGGATGGTCCGCCAGGCCGGGGTTGGCCCGGAGCGCCTGCGGCGGCAGCGGGGTCTTGCGAAGTTTTCGAATGCGAAGAGCGGTAATACCAGAAGCCCGCAATCGCCAAAACGGCCAAAAGCAGCCAGATCCAGGCGCGGCTTCCGGCTGAGCGGGCCTGCATATTATTTACCGAGCTGCGGTCCGGCGGCGAAGTGCGCTCGGGGTCAGATAATTCCAGCGATTTCAGATGGCCCATCCTTTAATTAACTCCTCAAAGTGTAACGGTTACGCGGAGAGCCAGCTAGGAGATTTAGCAATCGCTTGCAGGCGAAGCAGAGGCTCTATTCTCTAGACGCACAACGACGTCATCCGTATGGTACGCATAAATTAAGACGAATTTGACGATGAAATGGTTACGAGCGGGCGAAGAAGCTTCCTTCGTACGCATTATGGGCTGATGATCCGCTGTCGGATTCCATTGGCAACCGGCCTGACTGCCTAGTCTTACGCCAAAGACGCTGATTCGGGTAGACTACGCTGGCATATCCGGGGTAGTTGCCGGTAGTTGCCGGGATTTTGTTCGAGGATGCCCGAGAAGGGCCGGGGGGAACCGATGCTCAAAGGGGTTTTGCTGGGAATTGTTCTGGGAGTCGCAGGGATTGCGGCGTCCGTATACCTTTATTTTGCCATGGGGCACGCTCCGGTGGCGGTGACGGCCGCAGACATGCCGTTCGAACGGACGTTTGCACGACTTGGGCTGCACTCCTATCTCGACAGGCTGCCACATCCAGAACCCCAAGTACGGGCAGACGAGAAGAATCTGATCGAGGGGGCGAAGGTTTACAAAGAGCATTGCGCGGTATGCCACGGTTTGCCGGACGCGCAAAAGACGATGATTGCGCAGGGCATGTCGCCCAAGCCTCCACAACTGTTTAAAGGCACGGGCGTGACAGACGATGAGGCGTGGGAGAGTTACTGGAAGGTTGAGGGCGGGATTCGCATGACAGGCATGCCCGGCTTCAAAGACCGTCTGACGGAAACGCAGATTTGGCAAGTGGCACAACTGGTGAAAAACGCGGACAAGATCACTCCTTCGGTAAAGGCCGCACTGACGGAAACGACGGTGGCGATTCCAATACCGGCAACACCAGACCAGAAAGAGCCGGCCGCGACGAAGAAATAAGACAACCCGAATCGAATCGCAGGCTTAACACGCCACCATAGCTAAACGCCCGTAAAACTGCCTCGCCAGAGGTAGTTGACGATGGCATGCGCACAGATGGCATGCACACAAACGCGGGTAACAAACATCTAACTTCAATCATGCGAAAAGGCATCGTTGTGTTGGTGGCCGTGATCCAGTCGGTCTTGCTCGCCGCACATTTTTTTGTCTATGAGACCTGGGTCTATTTCTGGGAGCCACCAGGTGCCGGATGGATGGGCAAGCGCACGGCGGCGGTACTGCTCCTTGCCGTGAGTTTTGTTGCGGCTTCCCTGCTGTCGTTCAAATACTGGAACAGCGTAACCAGAGTTTTTTATCGAGCTTCGGCGATTTGGCTGGGCTTATTTAACTTTTTGTTTTTGGCGGCGGTGGGGACGTGGCTTACAGCGCTGGTAAGGCTAGCGTTGCGCGTTCATTGGAATAACCGTGTGATGTTCGGAGCGTGGTTCGCAGTCGCCGTGCTGGCGGCGGTCTGGGGAATGATCAATGCGAGCGTGACGCGTATCCGCCGAGTGAAAGTCAGCTTGCCGAATTTGCCGCTCGCGTGGCAAGGGCGCACGGCAGCGATGATTAGCGATTTGCATTTGGGGCACGTGCGGGGAGCAAACTTTGCCCGGAACATTGTGGCGCGAATTCGCCAGTTGCGTCCGGCGATCGTGTTTCTGGCCGGCGACCTGTACGACGGCAGCTATGCGGACCTGAACGCGCTGGCAAGTCCGCTGCGCGGGTTGAATGCTCCGCTGGGCAATTACTTTGTGGCGGGAAATCACGAAGAGATGCGCGATTCGGGCGCGCACTTGCAGGCTGCGAAGGATGCGGGATTACGGTTGTTGAATAATGAAAAAGTCGTCGTGGATGGGATGCAGATTATCGGCGTGCACTATCACGAAGCATCGCATCCGGAACGATTGAATGCGGTGCTGAAAAATGCCTTGATCGACCGGGAACAGGCCAGCGTGCTGCTGGTGCACGCCCCGGATCAACTGGCAGTGGCAGAGCAGGCTGGAATTTCGCTGCAATTATCGGGGCATACGCATCGCGGACAGTTTTTCCCGTGGACCTGGCTGACAAAACGGATGTACAAGCAATTTACGTACGGGCTGCAGAAATTTGGCGCGATGCTGGTGTATACCTCGAGTGGAGCCGGGACGTGGGGACCACCGCTGCGGGTATGCTCGCATCCGGAAATCGTGCTGATTCAATTCATCTGACGCCAGGCAATCAATCGGATTCGGGCGAGGGCGACGCCAAATGCAAGATGGCTGGAATCAAATGTGTGCCTAGATTTGCCTTATCGAGACAATTTGCCGCGCCGTAATTGTTAGCCAGAGCTTGCGTCTCCGCATCATTCCACACCGAAATTGCCATCAGGCGCGATTGTCCAAGATTTAAACGGGAACGGAACTCGCCGGGAGTGATCCGTTTGCTGTCCGACATATGCAAATCCAGAATCACGATTTGCGGCTGCAGTTCCTGAATCAGTTGGATGGTCTGGGCAAAGTCCGCGGCTTCTCCAACAACACTAATTTTCGGATGGTCCGTCAGCAGACGCCGGATAGCGCGCCGCACCAGGTCTGAATCATCCGCCAGAAGCACGGTTATTGGCATGAGCCGTTGCTCGATCCCGTGAAGCCCCAGTTCAGCTTGGACAAATGGGCTGACGTGGCGCACTAACGCACAAAATAATCATTTTCAAATCCAGCGGCGGACGCCTTGACCATGATACTGCAAAATGACGCTGCAAATTTCAGCGTCGTCGCTGTGTTCGGAATGACGGTACTGGCTAGACGAATAACGCGATGAATAAAATGGGCCACTCAGTGTTAACGGAACAGCTGCGAATGGCGGGGGGCCTCAGTGCTAGCAGCTAGACGAGGCTTTCTGGTTCTTCACTTCCAGTTCGTTCACTACCTGTTGAACGTTGGGTACCTTGCCGGCCATCTTTTCCACTTCGGTCCGTTTGCTCTGAGAGTTGACGGTCCCGCTTAAGGTCACGACTCCGTTTTTCACGTCGTATTTCACGAAATGATCCAGCCGATTCTTAACCAGGACTGCACGCAAGTTCTTGCCAATCGCATCGTCCGTGTCGGACTCAGCCTTTTTGGCCGTGCTGGCGTCGTTCGGCGGGCGAACCGCGATTTCGTTGGCAACGACCTGCGAACCCGCGATGGACTTGGCAATGGACTCGGCCTGGGCTTTGTCGGAGTCAGAAGTGGTGGTGCCGGTGAGAGTGACCACGCCCTTGTCGCGATCCTGGCTAACGCTCACATCTTTGAGGTTAGCCCGATCGAGAGACTTGCGGATGTTGTCAGCGACGTCGGGCGACTTGCTGGGAGTATTCGAGCAAGCCGATAAACACCCGGCGATTAAAAGCATCATCATGGTATTAAAAAATTTTAGCGATTTCATTTCTCCTGCTCCCTTCGCCAAAACACGAATTTGTAAGACGGAGCGGCACCGGCCCATACATCAGGTGAAAGCGCCGATACCACACGTTTCCACAACTGTGTGGGGCAAAGACGAAAGGAACAATCGGTGTTAATTCGTAAAAAAGGGCAGGAACAATAGTAACTTCTCGAAAAAGATTCCTTGCGTGAGACCTGATGGCGCGTAAATCCCGCGGCCCTAGCGGGCGGAAGCTGGCGCGGCCTGTGTATTTTTCTTGAGGACATCGCGCACCACGCGGACCAGATCGTGGCTGCCCTCGCCTTTCGAAACAAATCCATGAGCGCCGGCCGCACGGACCTCTTGCCTGGTTTGGTCGGAATCCTGGACGGAGAAAATTACAATCTTCGTGTTGGGGCAATAGCGCAGAATTTGCCGCACGGCAACCAGACCGTTCAAGACCGGCATATTGATATCGAGAATCACCAGGTCGGGACGCAATTCCCTTGCCTTGTCAACAGCGTCCTGGCCGTCGACAGCTTCACCGCATATTTCAAGGTCAGCCTCAGTCTGAAGAGCGTTGCGAACACCACGACGAAGCATCTCGTGGTCATCGGCGATCAGGATCTGTTGACGTTGATGGTGAGTTGGAACAGACCTATAAGCCGGAACGGCGAAGACCGGCGGTGTCGAGGCCGCAGGGCTGGCTGCAGCCGCAACCTGGCTGCGGCAGAGTGGTATGGTGGCGGTGACCAGCGTACCACGCTTTGCACCGGAGGTAATTTCCAGACGACCGCCCAGTTGGCGGATGCGTTCGGTCATGCCCTGAATGCCAACGCCGAGGCGAGCGAAGGACTCCTGCGGAACTTTTGCTCTCGCTGCCTGAAGGCCTTTGCCGTAGTCCTCGATCTCGACTTTAATCTCGTCTGGCGTGGTGGAGATGCGCAGCCGTGCTTTTGCAGTGTTCGCGTAGCGATGAACGTTGGTAAGACTCTCCTGAAGCACGCGGAATATAGCAACTTCGGCATCGGGTGACAGCCTTTCCATCTCTTGCGGCACGTCAATATCAATGGGAATGCCGGTGCGATTGGTGAAACCGGTGGCATACCAGCGGGCGGCGGACGAAAGACCGAGTTCATCGAGCAGCGGAGGATGAAGGAGGTAAGAAAGAGTGCGAATTTCCGCTGAGATTTCTTTGTTCAACACGAGAGATTCCGAAAGAGTCTGCTGCGCTTCAGCATCCAGATGGGAAGCTTGTTTGGTTTGCAGCGCGGACAAGCCCATACTTTGCAAAGCCAGTTTTTGGCCGGTGATATCGTGCAGGTCGCGAGCAATATGGCGGCGTTCTTCGTCCTGCAGTTGCAGGAGGCGCGCCGACAGTTGGCGCAGCGATTCTTCCTTTGACTTTAGTGCCTCGTTGGCTTCAACCAGGTCGACAAGCGCGGTTGCCTGACTCGCTGCATTACTTGCGAAGCTTTTGGAGCGAGTGATAGAAACGCGCGCGCGTCGTTTTGTGTCCTTTTTCATTGGCGATTGTTCGATGAACTCAGGGTTTAAGTTTTCCTTGCGATGGTTAAACGGAACGAAAAATACCGACATCGGGCAAATCGTGTATCCACGTGCTAATTTCCCCTCAACCAAACTCAATCAATACGATAAATAACGTCACACTCTGACGGCGCGAGTGGTCTCGCTCTGCGTTTTGCGAATAAATATAGTCCAAATGGGCCACTTTCGTGCGAATAGTGCGCTATACGCGATCGTAAAACTCTCGAAATCTGAACAGATCAAATCTTACAGGCTAATTCTCCGCGCCGTGCGTACTAGGATGTATAGCCGCGACGACGCGGAGCCCCTAGGTTGGAAATGGTCTGCTCTCGCCTGAAACACATCGAAGAACGAAAGAGTGGCGGCAAAGGGCGGCGAGGAGATAGCGAAGATGAGATTGATTTTGGCGGAAAACAAACTCGGAAATAAAAAATGGTTGAGGATGATTCGAACCGCAATCCTGGCGGGCGGACTCGGGGCGCTGATTCCCTGCTCGGCAACATTTGCGCAAGCCCCAGACAACAGCAAGACCAACCAGCAAGACCGAGGATCTGCGACAGCCGATCAACAGGGTGAAAATCAAGGCGATCGCGACCTGGCACGCAAGATCCGCAAGTCGATTATGGACGACAAGAACCTGTCAACATACGCCCGCAACGTCAAAGTCATTGTGCGTAACGGAACCGTAATGCTCAAGGGGCCGGTGCGAACCGACGATGAGAAATCCGCAATCGAAGCGAAAGCAGTGGAGATCGCGGGCGCCGCAAACGTGAAGAGTGAAATCACCGTGAAATCTAAAACCGGGAATTAGCGTTAAACAACCAAGGAGAAAGTGATGGCAAAAAATAGAGCAGTGTTCGGAATTTATGGCACACAGGCCGGAGTTGAAAACGCGGTCGGCATGCTGAGGGAAGAGAGTTTTTCGAATTCGGACGTGGCGATACTGCTTCCGGAGTCGGTGAGCAGCCGCGATCTCGGAACGGTGAAGGCGACCAAGGCTCCCGAGGGCGCGACCGCTGGAGCTGGATCGGGTGCGGTGGTGGGCGGAGTCTTGGGATGGCTGGCCGGAATCGGTTCGCTGGCAATTCCGGGCGTGGGTCCCTTGATTGCGGCGGGTCCGATCATGGCGGCGCTGGCTGGCGTTGGCGTGGGCGGAGCGGTGGGCGGCCTCGCGGGCGCGCTGGTGGGCCTGGGAATCCCCGAATACGAAGCCAAGAGATACGAAGGCCGGATCGCAAAAGGCGAAATCCTGCTCTCTGTACATTGCGAGACTTCGGAAGAAATCGGGCGCGCCAAACAAATTATGGAACGCACGGGAGCTGAGGACATATCAACCACTACGGAATCCACTGCCAGGAAAACGACAAGGACCGCGGCGCCCGGCCGTAGCTAAACTAGCTCCCAACTATTTAATTCCGACTTGCTCGAAAAAAGGCGCTCGGAAGCCGAAATTTTTATTTGCACACTGTTCAATCGAGATTCTTCCGGCTCTCGCGCGGATGTATCAGTGCCTAACGTGTGTTGTCTCGGAAGCTGCATGGAGTACGGTATGTTTTTTGGACTACGCACGCGTCAACATGAGTGGAACTTACTTAATTCGGAAAATTTGGAAAGATAAAATAATTTGGACCAGGAGCGCCTGATTTCCACAACGAATGCGCCGAACGGCGCCATACAGCGCACAGGCATACGTTTGCTAGGTGGAATTCTTGTTCTGCTAATCGTGGCGTTCTGTTTCTTTGCCAGTTCGATCTGCATCACTGTGATTCTTGCAGCGTTTCTAGCCATACTGGCCGATCCGGCGGTCCGCGCATTGGAACGGCTGTGGATTCCACGATTTTTCGCGGCGAGCTTGGTTGTCCTGACAGGAGTGCTTGCGTGCGGATTACTTATTTACGAGTCATACGATAAGCTGACGGATTTTTCCGATGAATTTCCCTTGTATATGACACGCATCGCGGACGCCATTTCGCCTATCAGCCGCAAAATTGAACGGGTACAAGATTCCGCTGGAAAACTGGAGCATCAAGGTTCCCCGAAAAAAGCCCCGGAAATTCAGGTACGGCAGTCCACGCCCTGGGCCAGCTATCTTGTTCGCGGAGTAGGTTCTGTCTGGGGCGCGATCATCATTGCCGGGGTTGTGCCGTTTCTGATGTTTTTCATGCTGCTGGCGCGCGACAAAATCTATTTCTGCCTGAAAACGATCGTCGGACAAAAAATCGACGTCGATCTGTTCGCGACCCGGCTGACCGGCATGGTGCGCAGTTTCGTCGCAGGAAATCTGGTGATCGGGATCATTTTGTCGGGGATCAGCATTCTGGTGTTCTGGCGTGTTGGTTTGACGCCCGCCATAACGCTAGGCTTGATTAGCGGTACGCTGAACCTGATTCCGTTTTTGGGAATCATGGTCGCGCTGATAGTTCCCTTGATGGCCGGCGTTTTTCAGCTTCATAGCGCGGGACCGTTCGTGGTGATTGCCGCGACTATCATCGCGCTTCATCTGATCGCCGCGAATTTTTTGATTCCGCGATTTGTCGGCTCGCGCCTGGACGTCGGGCCAGTCGCGGCGACGATTGGTTTTCTTTTCTGGGGTTGGCTCTGGGGAGTGCCGGGACTTCTGCTGGCCGTTCCGTTAACCGCGTTCGTCAAACTGCTTGCGGACACGAATCCCTCGTTTGCGCATTTGTCGACCGTGCTGGCGCGAGATCCACAACGATTTCTTTTCCGGAGAAAGCGGCGTACGGGTCCGCAGCCAGCCGTTTCCTCTTATTCTTCGTGATTGCCAGTCCGTTCGCATTCGCAGGACGGACCAGCGAGCGCTCACCGTACAAACCTCCCGACAAGATTCCCTGGTTGCCCGGAGTTCTCCGCGGTTTCGAAACGCGACCAGTCGAAGTCCGGCATGTCAATGAGCAGGATTCGGAGTGAGCCGCAAGGGAGGGCCAGCGAACGGATTGCTGCGGCCGGCGCATGCAATGCACGTCCGGGTCCACGGTATGGCTTTTAGCCGAGCGTCGGGGATGCGCGATTGGCAACCCACGCAGGTTGTATATGTTCCCTCATCCAGTCGCCGCAGTGCTCGTTCAATCTCAATGATGGTTTGCAAATCGCGTTCCAGTTTGCCCATGGTGACTTCGCGATAGGCGCTCCGCGACGCCACTCCGGCATCGTCGTCGGGATCGGAGTCCATGGGCAACTCGTTTCGAGCACGGTCCACGCGCTGTTTGTGGATCTCCAGTTCTGCGAGCAGACGTCTGCGAAACCCTTCGAAGTCGCGCTTGCTTTCGCCCTTCTGGTGATGCGTTTCGGTTTTCATGGAGTCGTTTTCCTTTTGCAGGGACAGTTATACGGTGCGGCGGCCGGTGATGAGATGAAAAATCAAGGAAAGAACGGCAAGAACGAGCAGCAGGTGAATCAGAGCGCCAGCGACATGAAACATCAGGAATCCGCCGGCCCACGCTAGGAGAAGTACAATTGCGATCACAAGGAACGGTCCGATATTCATTGCGCCTCCAGCATGCCTCAAGCCAATTGTGTAGATCAGGCCAGTTCGTAACACATATTTTTAGCTCCAGTCCGGGGGAACAATCCATACTCGTGTTCTCGTAGGCAAAGTACAAATATCTGGTAAGGCCCGCGGGCTAGAGGACGGGCGAATCTGTTCGGAAAAAATGAAAGGGGACGGCTAACTAGTCCCCCTCGGTGGCGTCTTAGGTGTCTAGCTCTCTGCGTTAGTTAGGCCTTCGCGCTACGAGGCTTGGCCCGTGGACGAGGCGCTTCGGATTCTTCTTCCTCTTGCATGGCTGACTTCCCGCCGACACCACTCACCGCCTCGACATTGATCTTCTGCGAGAGCTCGGTAAGCTTTTGGTCGGTTTCCTTTTCTTCGTCCAGAGTCTGTTGGAGAAGGGCTTCCGCTTCCCTCTCGCCTAACAGATTTGCCCAAGTCCTTACGCAGCCATAAGCTGCGATTTCATAGTGTTCCACGCGTTGCGCCGCGGATATAAGAGCTGCATCCTTAACTCCGTCTTCGAAGTCCTCATCCATCATCTCCTCGCCTTCCTCGATCAGTCCGACCATTGCCGCGCAACGCTTGCCACTCGGTTTTTCTCCCATGGCGTCGAAGATCTCGCGTAGACGATCGACATGTCCCTTGGTTTGTTCGAGATGTTCTTCAATTCCAGTGCGCAGTTCCTGCGATTCTGCTTCTTTCGCAAGCTTCGGCAACGCTTTTACCAGGCGATTTTCGGCGTCGTACAAATCCCTTAGCTCGTCTATATACAATTCTCTTAATGCTAATTTTGCCATTGAAATCCTCCGGCGAGATTAGGCCAGGCCCAATTTCGACTCTACGTGCAGAGGAATCGCACAGTCGATACAGCTTTTTTGGGAAAATTACCTTGAGCAGGCTGCAGGTGGGCCACGCGTTCCGAAAGCTTCCGAAATCCGAACGACGTTGGCTTGTTTCTATCAGCCAAAAAACAAATTTAAAAACAGTTCGTGGCCGCTTAGGTGCGCGACAAAACTGCGGATGTTGAGCTATCCTGGCCGGTTGCTCGCATGTAGAATCTGGTGTTACAGCTCTGGCAGCGATAGGGCGTCAATCGCAGCACTCGCAAAAAGATCTTTTCCAAAAGGCGCCGGTGCGATCGAACAATAGAGTCCAGTCCACATCGCGGGCAGGTCTTTTTGTCATTTCTCATAGCTGGCATTGAAGAACTTTCGGTTCGAAGAAGAAATAGGGTGGTTCTGGTACGGCAACAGTACTACTGACAGTCCTCGATAGCGGCAAAAATAATGGCGCAAAATACGCGCGCGGATCGGGATTCCTTCGCGATATGGCGCGCCTGCCTTTACCTTTTGCATTATCCTCCAAAGTTTTCGAAATTCCGAAAGATCCGGGGATCTCCATCGAATCCGGTACTCAGCACCAGCCGTTCGGCGGCGAGGTAAGGAATTGGCTCCCCGCATTGCGAGGAGTCACGGGTATGGCCTCGAATCGAGAAGCAGCGTAATTGTATTAATGGATCGCGCCACCGCTCTGGAAGGACAGGCCATCATGCCGCAAGATTCAATTCACTCGGAAACAGACCTCCTGCGCCTGGCCAGGCGAGGAGACCACGAAGCGTTCGGGCATCTGGCGCGGCGCTATTCGGCTCGCCTTCTGGCCACGTCACGCAGAATACTGCGCAACTCGGCCGACGCCGAGGATAACGTTCAGAATGTGCTGGTAAAGGCGTACACCAATTTGCGCCAGTTCCATGAAAACGCTTTGCTCTCCACCTGGTTGACGCGAATTACGATCAACGAAGCGTTGATGAAACTGCGCTCATCGGCAGCGGAAAAAAATCGCGCGGACTCCGCGTCGGAGTCATTAGCTAGTGGAACGATAGAGAGCTCCGCGGGGCGAATCAATCCGGAGGCACAATGTATCGCCAGGGAATTGGCGTTCAAGGCGGTCAAATCCATTTCGCCAACGCTGCGCGATGTTTTTGTGCTGTATGCCGTGGAAGGATGGACGCAAAAGGAATTGTCGAACACGCAGGGAATCGCGCTGCAAACCGTCAAGACGAGAATCTTCAGGGCGCGCAGAAAGATGAAGGCGCAGCTGGAAGGCAAGGGCGCGCGAGTTCGCGCACAATTTACACTTCAATGATTTGATTCTTTACGGCGTATCGTACCAACTCGCTGACGGAGTGCAGCTCCAGTTTGCGCATGATGTTGGCACGATGTGTCTCGGCGGTTTTCACACTGATATTCAGGGCCACGGCGACTTCTTTGCTGCTCTTCCCTTCCGCGAGAAGTTGCACGATTTCTCTTTGCCGGCTGGTCAGGCGATCGCGAACTCCGCCATTCTGCCCGGCCCGTGGTTTGCGATTGCAAAAGCCGTCCAGCATCATTTCGGAAACTTTCGCGGTGAAAAAGGTGCGGTGCATGGAGAGAGCTTCGACGGCGTTAACAAGGTCGCGATTCGCGTCGGACTTAAGAACGTATCCGCGCACTCCGGCTTGCACTATTTCATAGACGAGTTCATCGGATAGGTGCAGACTCAGTATTACGATTTCCGTATTTGGCAGGCTTTTACGAATTTGCCGTGCTGCTTCAAGGCCGTTCAGCTCCGGCATTCCGATATCCATTACTACAACATCAGGCTTCCCTTGGAGCGCCATAGTCACAGCCTCGCGGCCGGTCTTGGCTTCGCCGCACACTTCCCAGCCTTTGCGTTCCAGCAGAAGCTGGCGCAAACCGGTCCGGACGACATCATGGTCGTCCGCAATCAAAATCCGCATAAGTCGAACTCCCTGAAGGAAGTATAGATTTTCATATTTAGCTGTGATTGAACAGATAAGACATACCCTGAAAGCTGTATTTTGAGTTTTGTACTATGGCGTACGCTTCGGTATCTCAATTTGGAGGACGTTCGCGCACGCCTGGCGTCAAAATGTGCGGCAAGCGAAGCTTGCTCCATTATTTATTCACCGGATACACCGGGGCAGCAGCGGTCTTCCCTTGCGGATTCTATCGTTCGCACCAGGTCCAGCACCCGGTGCTTGGAGACGGTGGCATAAATACCGGCCCGCCGGGCAGCGGGCATAATCTCTTCCATATCGCAGAGCGTAAAAAGAATCAGCGGCACCTGTGGATCAAGATTTGACATGCGATGAGCGACCTCAAACCCGTCAATATCGGGCATCGTCAGATCAAGAACGACCACATCGGGCCGCAACGCCTGAAACTGCTTCACTCCCGCGAGCCCATTTTCGGCTTCTCCGCAGATCGTCCACGCGTCGCGCGTCTCCAGTACCGCACGAATCATGCGGCGGGTTATTTCGGAATCCTCCACCACCAGGATGCGAAAACCCACTGTAATTCTCCCCACACTCTTATGAACAGCTCTGGCGCAAATTGAAATACATACTTTCCGTTAAATTTCCCGACAACGAACATGAGTTGCCACGCGGTCAGCGAGGCCATCAAACCGATTTCACAACTTCGATATCGCCGTCGCGCCGCAATACTTCCACACCAACGCCCTCGGGGTGGCGGCGAATCAGCAAATCAACGGCGGCATCCCCGACCCGTAGATTTTCAATGGTCAGTTCGTCAAGACCGGCAGGAAGCACTGGATTGGACAATCGAACTGTCCGTTCCGGGGCACGAATCGAAATTCCCAGCGCAGCTCTGAGCAACAGAAAAACACTTCCTGAGGCCCAGGCCTGCGGAGAGCACGCGACCGGATAAAGAGTCGGGCCGGAGGAATCAGTTCGCTTATGGAAACCGCAGAAAAGTTCCGGCAACCGGTTGAGTTCGACATGGAGGCTTGCTTCATACAAGCCATAAAAAATCTGTAGCACTTTAGACTGATGCCCGTAAAGAGACAGCCCCAGCGCGACCAATGCGTTGTCATGGGGCCAGATGGACCCGTTGTGATAGGACATGGGATTGTAACGGGATTCGCCGGAAGCGACAGTACGAACTCCCCAGCCGGAAAACATGCGATCACTCAGCAGAGTCTCCGCCGTGATTGCCGCGCGTTCCGGGCTGGCAATCTTGCACAACAGAGCGTGGCCGGCGTTGGACGCGCGCACCAGACATTGTTTCTTATTGCCATCCAGAGCCAGCACATAGCTGCGTAACTTGTCATTCCAAAACTGCGATTCGAATCGCTTTTGCAAATCCCATGCCTGTTCTTCCAGTTTGTCGGCAAATTCTGCGTCGCCCAACGCTCGAGCCACCAGCGCTGCAGTCATCTTCGCGGCAAACACATAGCCTTGGACTTCGCACAACGCGATCGGCGCTTCGGCTAGCGCTCCATCGGAGTGAAATATCGAATCACCAGAGTCCTTCCATCCCTGTTGAGTGAGTCCATCCGCCGATTTGCGTGCATATTCGACGAAGCCGTCTTTATCTTGGTCGCCGTAGCGATCGATCCAGTCGAGCGCCTTGATGATATTGGGCCAAATACCTTTCAGAAAATCGAGATTATTAGTGCGCAAAAAATACGCGCCCGCTAAAAGCACAAAAAGAGGTGTGGAATCAACGCTTCCGTAATACCGTCCGAACGGCACTTCCTTCAACGCGGCCATCTCGCCGCGGCGAACTTCATGCACGATTTTCCCGGGCTCGGCGTCCTGCTCCGGGATCACTTCTGTCGCTTGTGTGGAGGCCAGATACTTCAGCACGCCCTCCGAGATGGAGGGCGCGATCCACAAACATTCCAGCGCCGTGACGATACCGTCGCGGCCGAAAACCGTGTTGAACCACGGAACGCCTGCATAGGGATATGCGCCTTCGGGATTGCCCTGGATCAACATTCGCAGGTCAGCTTCGGAGCGAGTAAACCATTCATTGAAGCGTTTATTCGAACTCCTGATCCTGCAGCCGTCCAGAATGTCCTGCTGGCATTGCAGGTTCTTGGAGGCAAAGGCATCCGCAAATGGCAGTACGGGTTTGTGTGCCGAACTTCTTTCGCAAACGACAGTTACCAGCACGGTGGATTCTTCGCTGGGTTTCATCTTTATCTGATAGCTTGCCGTTTTTTCCGTCAGCGAATCGGGAGCCGGTGAAAAATGGATGGACGTACTCCGAGTAATCTGGTCCAGCCCTAAATAGCTCAACTTGACAGACTCGGTATGTACCGTGGCGGGCAAAAGCCGGCCCTTGTTACGGCGAGGCGTTCCTCGAACTTCAAAAATGTCGGCATAGTCAGCGCCGAACTTGAACGAAAGTCCGACTTCAATGAAGGTGAGGCCGTAATTCGCCAGGCGGAGCTGTTCGTAACAAACGCCGTCGTCGAGGAATATAGAGCGATACACGTGCAACGTACCGCGCGGAATCGCGTCGTCTTTTTCTACGTCGAGATCCAGATTCGTCATGTCCACGGACAAGAAAGCATTGTCGTTGCGTACCGTGGAACTAAGCAGCAATGGGGTGCTCCCATTCAGGCGAACGGTCATGCGATCGAGATGGCGCGTTTCGGTATGAAAAAGCCCCAACTGCATTCGCCCTGCGGCTTCAATGTCGCCGTCGCGATTGAAAACACCAAACGTGTCGCCATACTTCAAAACACGGCTACGGTCGTCCGCCAGCGCTGAAGAGGCCGATACGTAGTACTTTCCCTTAATGCGTATGATGTCGCGCAATGCGGTTCCTGTTACTGCAGGATTGCAGGCGGTGTGGGCTCGTATGCCAGCAAGTCAGATTCGTCAACCTCTCCGAGAATCCGCCTGTACAGCGAGACATAGTCAGATGTCATCCGCTCGACCGTAAAACGCTGCTCGAAGACCGCACGGCAGGTTCGCCGTTCGATTTCCGGTATCCGCGCGACGCATTCGATTGCAGACGGGAGATCATCCACAATGAAGCCGGTCACCCGGTCAGTGATAATTTCGGGAACTGCGCCGCAACGGAATGCGATCGTCGGCGTACCACATGCCATCGCTTCGATCATTGTCAGCCCGAACGGCTCCGGCCAGTCAATTGGGAAAAGGTACGCGTAAGCATTTCCCAAAAATTCGCTCTTTTCGCGATCGCTGATCTCGCCAATGAATTCGATCATAGGATCGTTCAGTAACGGCTTGATCTTCGAATCGAAATAGTCGCGGTCCACGGGATCAACTTTTGCGGCGATTTTCAGCCTCATGCCCGAGCGTAGCGCAATCTTAATAGCGCGATCCGGACGTTTCTCGGGCGATATTCGACCCAGAAATGCCAAATAGTCCCCGCGCACAAAGCGCGGTTTGAAGAGGGTGCATGGCAGTCCGTGGTGAATGTTTCCGACCCAGTTGGCTCCCGGCAGCGGCAGACGCTGATGAAGCGAAATCGAGACAACTGGAACATCAGAAAAACAACGATAGAGTGGTTGCAGATCGGGTATATCAAGCCTGCCGTGCAATGTAGTGATGCTCGGGAGTTCCAGATTCTGGCTCAACGGGAAGTGAAAGTAATCGGTGTGAAAATGCAACATGTCGAACTGTTCCGCACGCCGCAACACCTGGTTAAGAGAAATAATGTGGTGCGGCCAGGGATCGACACATTTCGAACTTAGCCGCAGCGCGGTCGAACACGGCGATATCAGGCGCGCCGAAGTCAGAGAGTCGCCACTGGCGAAAAGTGTGACTTCGTGCCCCACCTTAACCAGTTGTTCTGTGAGGTGAGAAACTACCCGCTCAGTGCCTCCGTACAATCGCGGCGGGACACTTTCATATAGCGGCGCGATTTGAGCGATACGCAAGTTGGGACCCCTGTACTGCTTGTACCGCTGCTGCCAACCTGACTATTTTCGCTCGCATTATGGCTTAGAGCTATACGAGCTTTTGCGTATCCACTTTGAATAAAACATTTAGAAAACGAAGGCCTGCGATCAATTTACGATCTTCCTACCGGATCAGCCGTATTGTGACCATCGCCTGCATCCCCCACGCTGAAATTGAGGTGCGCCTTGAGACCGTTCCGAACTCATCTGAGAGCTGCATTTGGATTTCCTCCGTCGCCCAATCCCGATCCGCAGCCGCCCGTCCCGCAACCGCCCGAACCGCGATTGCCACCCGATCGCAGAGAGCCTAAGCTGCCTCCGCCCGATCCGGATCCGGACCTGCCCGGCATACCGGAGCCGGCTGACGCGATTTGGCCGCATCTTCCCATCACGCATCTCAGAGGCAATCGTCTTCGCGAACTCTTGCTACGCGGGTTTTTCGTGGTTAGCGTCTGATGGTTTCCAACTGCGCTACTTGGTGGTGGTTTTTAATCAGGAAGCGGCGCCGCGCCTCGCAATGAGCTCAGATAAGCGATGAGGGCCGTTCGCACCATGTTTGCGAACCGAACATGAATAATTTTTCCGTCGGATTGGTCCGAATTCGAAGAGGGAAGTTCTCAGCCTTACTTTTCGAAATAAAATGGCGAGCGAGCCTGTAAGCCGGATTCTGTCGAACTCCGACAAGTCGGAGTCTTGACGATCATTCCTCTAGGCTGCAATTCGCATTGCAGCTCCAGCAGCCTACCCGAGGGTTGCTCTCGCCAACGGCCCGCCTGCTTACCGCAGGACATTCCGTTTTCGAGGGAGCGTCGCGAACTTTCGTTCGCTTCTCTCGACGAGCCGGGCCGGCTCTCCCCTCCTATTTGGCCTTGCACCACGCGGGGTTTTCCTTGCCTCGCCTGTTGCCAGACGAGCGGTGGGCTCTTACCCCACCGTTTCACCCTTACCAACGAAAACGCTTTTGAAGACGATGAGCAGGTTTCCCTGCCGCCCGTCACAGCAGCTAACTTTCGCGGCGGTTTATTTTCTGTGGCACTTTCCGTGACGCTGTCGCTCCGCCGAACTTCCGTCCGGCCTAGCAACCGCGTCCCCTGGCGTTACCAGGCGCGTTGCCCATTCGCTTCGAGCTTGCGCTCAAAGCGTTTCTCTGCTGACGCAGAGCGGTGTCCGGACTTTCCTCCCGCTCGCCATGAGTGCCGGGCTTTAGCCCGGTTTCTTCACGCGGAGCCAGCGATCATCCAGCTCACCCGCCATTCCTATTATATCGTGAACAGGACACCAACATTGTCCTTAGTTGTGGCGTTCAACGCGTCCTGCATCATGAAAGCCTTTGGTTCATCACCAGCGCGTCGACAAAGCCGCGCTCCGGATGCTCAAACGCATCGGGTAACCGGCCAACTATCTCGAACCCCAGATCCTTCCATAGCTTCACCGCGCGTTCGTTGGTGCTCACAACAAAATTAAATTGGATGGCGCGAAAGCCGCGCTCTCGAGCTCGTTCCA
Source organism: uncultured Acidobacteriota bacterium (assembly GCA_963732135.1). Taxonomy (GTDB): domain Bacteria; phylum Acidobacteriota; class Terriglobia; order Acidiferrales; family UBA7541; genus Acidiferrum. Next base: position 1,134,010 of record CAVSYC010000001.1, on the reverse strand, counting down.
GCGAATGCAAACACATCGCGCGCGCAATCCCCCGCCCCTCAGCGCCCGCCGCCGTGACATACCCGCAATTGGCAACGTGTGCTCCCCCGCCGCGCTGATTAACACGCAGAAAGTAAGTTCCGAGGATGGCGCTGCTGTCCTGCCAAACAAACGTTTCGTTTCCTGGCGCGAACCAAAATTCCAGCGCCTGCTCCTTGGCCATATCACGCGGAAGAGGGTATGTCTCGCCACGACGGATCATGGGTTCAAGAATGGCCCAAATCGCGTCGCGGTCGGTGGTCATGGCAGAGCGGATGGCCATCAGCTCACTTCAATCCGACAAGCCTTTCGAACTCAGCTTCCGACAATATCGGTACCGCCAACTCTTTCGCCTTGTCGTACTTCGACCCCGGATCAATCCCCACCACAACATAATCCGTCTTTTTGCTCACCGAATTTACAATCTTGCCGCCATGCTGCTGCACAATTTCCCCAGCTTCCTCGCGCGTTCGATTCGCAAGGCCGCCAGTAAACACAAACGACTTTCCCGCCAGTTTGTTACTCTTCACCGTCCGTTTTTCAGCTGTAGGCCGGACTCCTGCCTTTTCCAGCTTCTTGATCAGCTGGCGATTCACAGGCTCCGAAAAAAACTCCAATATTCCCGAGGCGACTTTCGGACCGACTTCCTCCACTTCGAAAAGCTCTTCTTCCTTCGCGGATGCCAACTCCTCCACTGAGGAGAATCGATTCGCAAGCAACTGTGCCGTGCGCTCGCCCACGAACGGAATCCCTAACGCATAAATCAGCCGCGGCAGACTGTTCTTCTTGCTCGCTTCGATTTCATCCAGCAAATTCTGCGCGGATTTTTCGCCCATGCGCTCGAGCTCGCTCAAATCGTCAAGCTTCAACGCATACAAGCCTGCGATGTCCTTCACAATCTGTTTTTCAACGAGCTGATCGACAATCTTCTCTCCCAGCCCATCAATGTTCATCGCGTGACGGCTGGCAAAGTGAATCAGCGATTCCCTTCGCTTCGCTGGACACGCCGTATTCAGGCAACGGTACGCAACTTCCCCTTCGACTTTGTGAATCTTGCTGTGGCAGACCGGACATTCCTTCGGTATGCGAAACGGCTTACGATTCTTGCCTTCCTTCACCACCTTCAACACGTGAGGAATCACTTCGCCCGCCCGCTCGACCAAAACCGTGTCCCCAATCTGCACGCCCAATCGCTCCACCTCGTCCATGTTATGCAGCGTCGATCGGCTCACCGTCACTCCGCCGACCTGCACCGGCTCCAAAAAAGCGACAGGCGTCAGCGTACCTGTGCGGCCAACTTGCACCTTGATGTCGTTCACCACCGTCGTTTCCTGCCGAGCGGGATATTTGTAGGCAATCGCCCACCGCGGCGACTTCGACGTGAATCCCAACTCATTCTGAATCCCAACAGAATTCACCTTCACCACCACACCATCAATTTCGTAAGCCAGCTTTTCGCGCTTCGTGTCCCACGACTCGCAGTAGGCAATCACTTCGTCAATTCCGTTGCACAATTTCCAGTCGTGGGAAGCGCGAAATCGCAACTGTTTCAGCGCCAGTAGCGATTCCGAATGCTTCGGGAATGCCGCCTTTCCGTCCTGCAGGAGGTAATACGCAAAAAAATCCAGCCGGCGCTGCGCCGTGATCGAAGAATCGAGCATACGCACCGCTCCGGCAGCCGAATTGCGCGCATTGATAAAAAGCTTGCCGCCGGTCTGCTCCTGATAACGATTCAGCGCTTCAAACGCTTTTCGCGTCATCATCACTTCGCCGCGCACTTCGAAAGAAGCTGGCACCTTCACTTTTTTTAAAATTTCCTTCTCAATGCGCAGCGGAATCGACCGGATCGTCCGCACATTAGGCGTCACGTCCTCGCCGGTGGTCCCATCCCCGCGCGTCACTCCGCGTACCAGCACGCCGTCTTCATACAGCAGCGAAATGCTCAAGCCGTCAAATTTGTGCTCGGCAATATATTCGATCGAATCGCGCCCAATTCCCTCTCGCACGCGACGATCAAAATCGCGCAACGCATCAAACGAGAATGCATTATCCAGGCTGAGCATCGGCCGCGTGTGCCGCACCGACTGAAAACCCTCACGCGGCGCCGCTCCCACTCGCGCTGTCGGCGAATCGGAAGTAACAATTTCCGGGTACGCCGCCTCAAGCTCCTTCAGTTTCTCCATCAGACGATCGTAGGCAGCATCCGAAATTTCCGGATCATCCAACACGTGATAGCGGTATTCGTGGTGCCGCAGCTTTTCACGCAGCTCTTCCACTTCCTTTTTCACCGATGCAGGGGCTGCCTTCGCCATATCGCGACTCCGCGTGACGTTCATCCAATTGCAAACCGTATTATATAGAATGAAGCCTCTCGAAAAGACTGTTAAGCTTCGGATAGGACTCTCTTACTTATCAATGAACGAACTCCATAACGCTCTCCTGATTCACAATCCGAACGCCGGCGGCGGTGGCAACGCGCGCCATACCAAGCTCGACGAAGCCCGCCGCATTCTCGAATCCCGCGGCATTCAAGCCGAATTGCAGGAAACCACCGCCCCTGGCGAGGCCATCGAAATCGCAAAGCGCGCCACCACCGACGGCCGCCAACTCGTCATCGCGTGCGGCGGCGACGGCACTATCAATGAAGTCGTCAACGGCCTGGCTGGCTCGCAAAACGGCCACCGCGTGCCGCTCGCGCTACTTCCCGCCGGCACCGCGAACGTTCTCGCAAAAGAGCTGGAACTTTCCTGGGACATTCCCAAAGCCGCCGAGCAACTCGCGTGCGGCAAAGTTCGCGAAATCGCGCTCGGCCTGGCCACTCCTCTCGAGCAGCCGGAAAAGGCCCGCTACTTCCTGAGCGTCGCCGGCGCTGGCCCCGATGGCCGCATCACTTACGCCGTCGATCTCGAACTCAAAGCGCGCTTCGGCATTCTCGCTTACTGGTGGCAAGGCGCTCGCGAAGTCTTCAACTACAAATTTCATCACTTCCGGGTAACAGGCGAAGGCCAGTCCCGCGAAGTGTCGCTGGTCATCGTTGGCCGCACCAAACATTATGGCGGCCCATTCAAAATCACTACCGAAGCCGATCTCTTCGAGAATCAATTCGAATTCCTCGGCCTGACCACGCAAAGCGGCCTGAAATATCTCAGTTATTTGCCGACTCTGTGGATGGGCGACTTGCGCAAGGAAGAAGGCGTCTATTTCTGGAAATCCGATCGCCTGGTCTGCGAATCAATCGACGACAAACCGATTTACGCGCAAGTAGACGGCGAACCGCTCGCTCGCCTGCCAGTCGAATTTCGTATCGTACCCCGCGCATTGCGATTGCTGGTCCCAGGCCCTGGCGCCGCGGCCTCTGCTGCAAAATAAATTATCGTGGACCCGCTCACCCACGGCCTCGCGACTCTTGCACTGCAGCGCGGATTTTTTCCAAAGGCTTGCTGGCGCGCCATCATCGCGATGCTTTTCGCCGGCGTTATCGCCGACCTGGATTTTGTCAGCGCCAACTTTGGCCCTTCAGCTTATTTACGTTGGAACCGCACAGCCACCCATTCCATCGCGTTCATTCTAGTCCTGGCGCTCGCAACATTTCTATTTTCATTGCTGCTCCGCGGCAATCCGCGCGCGTCCTGGGCCGGTTTCTCGTGGGCCACAATCACTGCCGCGGCTACGCTCCACATTCTGATGGACGTTCTGCAAGCCGATCCCGTCGCGCCCTTCTGGCCATTTTCCGCCAGGCATTTTTCGTTCGATATTGCACCCGCCATCGATCCCTGGCTCATAGTCGTACTCGCCGCCGCGATTCTTCTTCCCGAACTTTTCCGTCTGGTCAGCGACGAAATCGGTTCACGCGCAAAACGTCCTCGCGGACGCAACGGCGCCATCGCCGGCCTGGCCTTCGCGATAATCTATTTTGCGCTGCGTGCCCAGTTTCACGGCAACGTCACCGTTTCGCTCGAAGCCCGCACCGTGAGTGGCGAAATTCCCCGCCGCGTCGCCGCTTTCCCGGATTCCGTTTCGCCATTCCTCTGGCACAGTGTGGTCGAAACCGACCCAGCGTTATATCTCTCGACTCAGCGCAGCATGGGCGGCGAAGTCAGCTACGCCAGCGGCGTCACCACATTACGCAAGCCGGAACCATCGCCCGCCCTGAGCGCCGCGCAAACTTCAGCCGCCGCAGTGGAATTCCTGCAGACCGCGCGCTTCCCCAAGGCGACAGTCGAGCAGGAAACGGAGGGTCTCTCTGTGGAAATAAACGACTTGAAAGACCAAGCCATGAAAACGTCGAACCGCGCCATCTTCGCCGACATCACTCTCGACAAATCCGCAAAAGTCATTTCCTCCGAATTGCAATGGCAGAAAACTCCGCCTCGCCGGTAACTTAGAGAAGCTCTTGTACCTTATCCTTTTGAACCTTTATACGGCTCTTCTTTCGGTCGCTCCCGCAAAATCCACCGCGAAGCCAGATAACTCACCGCGACGAACACCACCAGAAAAATCCCCACTTCCACTTTATGCCGTCCCAAAAAAGGCAGAGCATCATTTCCATACTTCACAGCCAAATATCCGACGCCAAAATAGCGAATCAATCGAGCCAAAGAAATCGCTGAAACGTAACTAGTCAACGGCACCTCGAACACTCCCGCGGCAAACACAAAAATCTTGAACGGCGTCGGTGGCGGCAACATCGCCGCCACCAGCATGCCGCCAAATCCATTCCGCTCCACCCAATGCCTGATCGCTTCAGCGCGCGCTCCGGCCTTCCGCCGGAAATACGCTTCCCCGCCCTTGCGCGCGATAAAATACAGCAGCACGCACCCCAGCACCGATCCCAACGATGCCATTAACGCATACAGCGGCATGCGGCTCGGATGCTGCATGGACAACTCGATCAACAACAAATCATTGATGACCGGAAACGTGAGGATCGAAGAATCCAAAAACGAAATCAAGAACAACCCCGGCGCACCCAGCACGCCCGCGAACGCAACGATCTTCTGCTTCCATCCGCTCAACTTGCTATCCAAGTCCGTCTCTCGTCTCCAAAGTTTTCGCCAAAACCGACCTTGCTTTTCCTCGGTCCAACCCCGCGTTTCCTTCCTGTTTTCCTCTTCTTTCCTTTGTATTCCTTCTCTCCTCTTCTTTCTCCCTCTTTCTCCTTCTTTCTCCTTCTTTCTCCTTCTTTCTCTGTGTCTCCGTCACTCAGTGACAAATCCCGCCTTTTTTCTTCTCTTTCGACTTTCAACCGTGAACCGTCAACTTCTGCTAAAACAGCGTCTGCACCGCCTCAACAATCACGTCGTACACATGGTGCAGCTCTCCAGGCGCAATCACATAAGGCGGCAAAACATAAACCACATTGCCCAACGGCCGCAGCAGTACACCTCGTTCCAAGAAAAATTGATACAGCTTCGGCCGCATCGCGGACAGATACCCCGCATCGTCCGTGCGCAATTCGATAGCTCCGATCGTCCCGATCTGCCGCACCTCGCCGACCTGTGCGAATTTCTTCAGCTCCGCCAATCGCTCGGAATTAATTTCCGCCATCACCGCAATCCGTTCGAACACCGGTTCATCATCAAAGATTTGCAGACTCGCATTCGCCGCCGCGCAGGCCAATGCATTCCCCGTATACGAATGCCCGTGATAAAAAGTGTGCAACCGGTTTTCGCTTCGAAACGCCGCCTCCACGCGATCGCTGCACAGCGTCACACCCATCGGCAAAAATCCGCCGGTAATCCCCTTCGACAAACACATCAGGTCCGGCGCAACTCCGGCCAAATCACATGCAAACATTTTTCCGGTCCGACCAAACCCGGTCAGCACTTCGTCAGCGATCAATAAAACATTATGCTTCGAACAAGCCGCGCGAACACTTTGCAGAAATTCCACTGGATGAACGATCATCCCGCCCGCGGCCTGCAACAGCGGCTCCACAATCACCGCCGCGATCTTGTCTCCGCGTTCTTCTAGCAGCGTTTCCAATTGCCCGGCACATTCGATGTGACAAGATTCGCGCCGTAATCCCACAGGACACCGGTAACAATACGCCGAATGCACCCGATGCACCGGATAGCGCATCGAGCGAAACGGATCCGTAAACGGCGAATCATCGCTGACCGACATCGCTCCGGCGGTATCTCCGTGATACCCGTGCTGCAGCGCGACAATTTCACGCTTCTCGCTCCGCCCCGTATTGCTGAAGTGCTGCACCGCCAATTTCAGCGCCACCTCGACCGCGGTCGATCCATCGTCCGAAAAGAACAAATGCGTCAATTGCGGCGCTACCCGTTTGCGCAGCCGCTCAGCCAATTCTTCCGCGGGCTCATGCGTGAACCCCGCGAGAATCACGTGCTCCATTTTCCGAGCCTGTTTCGCAATCGCCTCGGCAACCCGCGGATTCCCATGCCCGTGAAGATTCACCCACCACGAAGCAACCGCATCGAGAATTCTTCGCCCGTCTTTTGCGTACAACCACACCCCTTCGGCGCGCTCGATTTCAATCGGCGCAGGATCAACCGCGGAGTTCGTAAACGGATGCCAAATCTTCAACGGAGAGGACATTCGAAACTTTAACCTGAAACGCTGGACCGTTGCGAAGCGAGCGCACGAGCCACAATTCGCCAGTCACGGATCACGAGTCACCAGTCACGAGTCACGGCCTCACTGCGAGAACGCGGCCCGGTCGAAATGATTCAGGAACACCTGCATCAGCGCCGTACGATGCAGGTTCGGCAGCCGAGGCACTTCGCCGATGACTCGCACATGCCCGAAGCGCTCAATCGTCTCGCGATTTTCGCGATTCTGATCGCCGATCAACACCACGCCGTGCACCGGCAATTCCGCTGCATGCAACGCCGCCAACGTCAACAATGTGTGATTAATCGTTCCCACCGTGCTGCGCGCCGCAAGAATCACCGGCAATTTCAGCTTGACCATCAAATCCAACACAAACTGCTTTTGATTGATCGGCACCAGAACGCCGCCCGCGCCTTCCACCACCAGCCAGTCATTCGACAAATGATTCGGCAAATTAATCTTTGCCAGATCAATTTCCACTCCCGCCCACCGCGCCGCCAAATCCGGCGAAACCGGCGGTACAAATTTGTACACCTCATCAATCGTGCGATCGGTTCCGATTCCCGCCAGCCGCATCACCGTCGCGCGATCCGAACCTTCGAGCGTACCCGTCTGAATCGGTTTCCAGTACATCGCGTCTAGCGCCGCGCACAGCAACGCCGAAAGCGTCGTCTTCCCGACGCCCGTGTCGGTTCCCGTCACAAAAAAATGGTGCCTCATGCATGTCCTGCCAGCGCCGTTGACATCTGCGACGCTCGCCACGACTTCAAGGCGGCAATCACCGCCGTTACATGCTCGCTCGTGATCCGCGTGGTCAGTGAAAGCCGCAAACGCGCGCCCCCAACCGGCACCGTCGGCGGACGAATCGCACGCACCGCAAATCCTTGCTCTTGCAGAAACTTCGCCGCCGAAACAGCATCTTCGTTCGAGCCCAGGATCGCCGGAATAATTTGTGAATGCCCTCCCCGAGTACGCCATCCCGCAGCGTTCAGTTCGGTCGCCAATAAATTTGATCGATCCAGAAGCAATTTCCGTTCGCCATCCATGCCTTTCGCAAATCGCACTGCCGCGCAAATCTGTCCCGCCATATAAGGCGGCATCGCCGTGCTGAAAATCAGCGTCCGCGCATGATTGATTATAAAGTCGCGCAACACCCGTGAGCCGCACACGAGCGCACCGGCGCTTGCCAGCGCCTTTCCGCACGTGTGCACGGTCGCAAAAACCTCACTCGTTAACCTCGCTTCCGCCACAACTCCCGCGCCGCCCGGCCCTTGTACCGCCGTCGCATGCGCTTCGTCCACAATCAATGCGGCTCCGTAGCGCTCCGCCATTTTGTGCATCACTCGCACGTCGGCCACGTCACCGTCCATGCTGAACACCGACTCCGTTACAATCAGCTTGCGGCACGACTCGCCCTCGTGCAGGCGCAGCGCACGTTCCAGGTAATTCAAATCCAGATGTGGATAAATTTCCCGGCGCGCGCCGGATAAGCGAATCCCGTCAATCAAGCTGGCATGATTCAGCGCGTCGGAAAAAACCAAATCGTCCTTCCCCAGCACCGACGTCAGCAGCCCCAGATTCGCGGCATACCCGTTCGCGAAGTACAGCGCCGCTGGCGTCCCGGCAAACGCTGCAAATTCCTCTTCCAGTTCATTCCATACCGGATCGTGGCCCGACAGCAGCCGCGAGCCCGTTCCGCCGACGCGCGCCGCCGACGCCACCGCCTCCAGTGCTGCCTCCTTCAGCCGCGCATCCTCGGCCAATCCCAAATAATCGTTCGAGCAGAGATTCACTCCCGGAACCTGCGCGAAGCTGCGCAACTGGTCGCGCTCGCGCAACTCCGCAAGCTCGCGCTCCAACTCCTTTTGCAATTCGGCTCTATTCACGTCCCGTCCTATGAGGCTGCACTCGGTTTGGGGGTCGGACCTTTTGGTCCGACAAAAGCTCTCGCTCCCAACTACGTGTCATCCCGACCCGCAGGGCACGCTCTTGCGTGGCCCGCGGCGGAGGGATCTGCTTTCTCTTCTTGCTTTGGCTTTCAGACGGCATGCGGTTCCAACGGCTTCATTCCCAAAGTTTGCAACAGTTCTTCGTCCTCGTCGCGCCCGGGATTCGGAGTAGTCAAGAGCTTTTCCCCTACAAATATCGAGTTCGCTCCCGCCAAAAAACACAACGTCACCGCTTCCTGCGAAAGTTGTTTCCTTCCAGCAGCCAGCCGTACCCGCGAAGCCGGCATCAGAATGCGCGCCGTAGCAATCGCTCGCACCATTTCCAGCGGATCGAGCGCCGGCATTCTTGCCAGCGGCGTGCCCTCCACTCTCACCAGCATGTTGATCGGTACACTCTCCGGATGCGGCTCGAGCGACGCCAATTGCAGCAGCAGCCCGATTCGATCCTCTTCCCGCTCACCCATTCCCAAAATTCCGCCGCAGCAGACGGTGATTCCGGCTCTCCGCACCGCCGCCAAAGTCTTCAGCCGATCCTCATAAACTCGCGTCGTGATTATTGAACCGTAAAACTCCGGCGATGTATCTAAATTGTGATTATATGCCGATAATCCCGCATTCTTCAATTGCTCCGCCTGCCGCTCGCTCAACATTCCCAGCGTGCAGCAAACTTCCAATCCCAACTCCGAAACTCCCCGCACCATCTCCAATACTTTCTGGAATTCCCTTCCCTCTGGCGCCTGCCGCCACGCAGCTCCCATGCAAAATCGTGTCACGCCGCGCCCCGCAGCTTCTCGCGCAACAGAAATCACATGCTCCGGATCGAGCAAGCCTTCCCGGCCAACTCCCGCATCGTAGTGCGCGCTTTGCGGGCAATATCCACAATCTTCCGGACAGCCTCCGGTCTTGATCGAAAGCAATTGGCAGGTTTGTACGCGGTCTTCCGGATGGAATTGCCGATGCACCGTCTGCGCCCGATACACGAGCGATGGCAAAGGCGTCCGATAAAGCGCCTCCACTTCGTTTCGTTGCCAGTCATACCGTAAAGGTGATGCAAAAGCTTCTTGAGCCAGAACACTCGGCGTCATTAGTCTAAAATTCTCCCTGGAGTATCGTCACGCATGTTACCAGAGCTTCGCGCTTTGGTGACGACGCGTTTTGCGGTTGCGTCCCGAATGCGAACGTCCTGATTTGCAGCTTATTTGAAAATAAACGCTCGGAATGTTATAAATCAGTCCTTCGCCACGCCCTGACTTTTGCTCGTATCTGGCAAAACTGCGGGTCAGGGTTTGTACTTACAAACCCTGCCTAAGGTCGTCTGCCGGGAAGGGGTTCCCGGCCGTGGCACGGGTTTCTTTTCCGTTCAGGATCTGAAAAGGAGCCATCACCTGGCGCGCATGGCATCGGCATGGAGAGTGCCTTTGCCGTACTTAAACGGTATTTCCGCCGCTAGGACTGATGCTCCCCGCAAAAAAGAGGCGAACCACGCAGATGTTCGCCCGCGATTCGTGTGCAGCAACGCAGGCTGTCCGGCCCCTGCGAGCAGTCCAATTTCGAATTTTATTTGGAGGAAGCGTTCATGCGAACCTGGCTACAAAATGCCTGGTCCAACTGTAGTTCCGAAGTTTTGAATCGATGCGCGAAATTTACTGTGGCAGTAGTCGTAGCGCTTAGTGCAACTGCCAGCGCGTTTGCCCGCCAGACCAGCGAAGCGGGCGGCGAAGCCAATCTCAAACTCCCCGATCTTTCCTCCGTCCGCTTTCTCGGTGGCGCCATAGACGGCCACAAACTCCTCCTATGGGGCATCCTAATTTGCGTCTTTGGTCTGCTCTTTGGCCTGACGATTTATTCGCGCTTGAAAAATATGCCGGTGCACCGCTCGATGCGCGAAGTCTCCGAACTGATTTATGAAACCTGCAAAACCTATCTGATCACCCAGGGGAAATTCATCCTGATTCTGGAAATCTTCATTGCGGTGGTGATTGTTCTGTATTTCGGCGTGCTCCTCAAATTCGACTTCGCTCGCGTCGCGATTATTTTGCTCTTCAGCCTCGTCGGTATCGCGGGCAGTTACGGTGTCGCCTGGTTCGGCATTCGCGTGAACACCTTCGCCAATTCCCGTACCGCGTTCGCGGGGTTGCGCGGCAAACCGTATCCCATCTATCACACGCCGCTCGAAGCCGGCATGTCCATTGGCATGATGCTCATCTCAGTTGAACTTTTGATGATGCTCTTTATTTTGCTTTTCATCCCCGGTGATTACGCCGGTCCATGTTTTATTGGATTCGCCATCGGCGAATCCCTCGGCGCAGCCGCGCTTCGAATCGCTGGCGGCATCTTCACCAAAATCGCCGACATCGGTTCCGACCTGATGAAAATCGTATTCAAAATCAAGGAAGACGACGCGCGCAATCCCGGCGTCATCGCCGATTGCACCGGCGATAATGCCGGCGATTCTGTCGGCCCCAGCGCTGACGGATTCGAAACTTACGGTGTCACCGGCGTCGCGCTCATCACTTTCATTCTGCTCGCGGTAAAAGATCCCACCATACAAGTGCAACTGCTGGTCTGGATTTTCGTGATGCGCATCGTCATGCTCATCGCGAGCGCAGCTGCTTATTTCCTCAACGGCATTATCGCCAAGGCAAAATACGGCAACGCCGACGAAATGAACTACGAGGCGCCACTCACTTCTCTGGTGTGGATTACCAGCATCGTTTCCATCGCGCTGACCTATCTGATTTCTTCGCTGATTATTCCAACCATCGGCGGCGACTCGACGCAATGGTGGAAACTCGCGACGATTATTTCCTGCGGAACTCTCGCCGGAGCAATCATTCCCGAGTTGGTGAAAGTTTTCACTTCCACCGAATCTCGCCACGTAAGGGAAGTCGTCACTTCCGCGCAGGAAGGCGGCGCATCGCTGGGAATTTTGTCCGGCTTCGTCGCCGGAAATTTTTCCGGCTACTATCTCGGCATGGCGATGGTGACTTTGATGGCCGCCGGCTATCTCATTACCGGATATGGCCTCGCCAACTTGATGATCGCGGCGCCGGTGTTTGCGTTTGGCCTTGTCGCGTTCGGATTTCTCGGCATGGGCCCGGTGACGATTGCCGTCGATTCGTATGGGCCGGTGACCGATAACGCGCAATCCGTTTACGAACTTTCTTTGATTGAGCACGTTCCAAACATCAAGAATGAGTTGAAAAAAGATTTCAACATTGACGTTAATTTTGAAAAAGCCAAAGACATGTTAGAAGCGAACGACGGCGCCGGTAACACTTTCAAAGCCACCGCTAAGCCGGTGCTGATCGGCACAGCGGTAGTCGGCGCCACCACCATGATTTTTTCCATCATCATGGCGCTCACCAACGGCCTCACCGTCAACGTGGATAAACTTTCCCTGCTGCATGCTCCGTTCATGCTCGGCCTGATCACCGGCGGCGCGATGATTTACTGGTTTACGGGCGCATCCACGCAAGCCGTAACCACCGGCGCATACCGCGCGGTGGAATTCATCAAGGCCAACATCAAACTGGAAGGCGTCGAAAAAGCTTCCGTCGCTGACAGCAAGAAAGTGGTCGAGATCTGCACCAAGTACGCGCAAAAAGGCATGATCAACATTTTCATCGCCGTATTCTTCGCAACGCTGGCGTTCGCATTTCTCGAACCGTTCTTCTTTATCGGCTATCTGATTTCCATCGCCATCTTCGGCTTATATCAAGCAATCTTCATGGCCAATGCCGGTGGGGCGTGGGATAACGCAAAAAAAATCGTGGAAGTCGAGCTGAAACAAAAAGGCACTCCGCTGCACGATGCGACTGTCATTGGCGACACGGTAGGCGATCCGTTCAAAGACACTTCTTCGGTCGCTCTCAACCCGGTCATCAAGTTCACGACACTCTTCGGCCTGCTCGCCGTAGAGCTCGCGGTGCAATTGACCGCCACGCAAGGCAGCACGTTAACGCACATTCTGGCCGGGGTTTTTTTCGCGATCTCGTTCACCTTCGTCTATCGCTCGTTCTACAGCATGCGCATCCGCGCCGACGCCGCACACTAAACCACACGCTGGCTCGCAAGGTCATACGTTTGAAGCAAAATCGGCATAGGGGAAGTGGTCGCCCACTCGCCCCTGCCACACGACCGGACATGCGGGTCCGCATCCGGCGGTTCGGCGGGTTGAACTAACCATGAGCCGTGAGCTCGGGAAGCCCGAACGAGGCGAAGTAAGCGTTGGACAGAGCGATTTTCAGCGCTGGTGTGTTCGCAAGGTGCCACGGTCCATCGGAGCTACCCGCCGTTTTCGCGGCGTCCTGCGCAGCGATGCCGCGCTTGCGGAGCTCCCGATATCTCGTGGTTCCTCGTTTCCACTGCTTCCAGACCATCGACCGAAGTCGACGGCGGAGCCATTTCTCCAGCTTGTCGAGCACTTCCGGTGTTTCGCATCGTCCGAAGTAGCCGATCCATCCGCGGAGATATTCCGCTAGGTCATGGACCATTCGGACGAGGCTTATGCCCCGTGTCCGGCTTGTGAGTTCCCGAACTCGCTCCTTGAACCGCACCACCGCTTTCGGCGCGAGACGCCTCTTCGGTGGCTTGTGATTCGTGAAGCTGAACCCCAGGAATTTCCGTTCCCATGGTCGAGCTACAGCACTCTTCTCGCTGTTCACTCGCAGCTTAAGCTTCGTCGTGAGGAGTCGCGTCACGCTTCTCATCACTCGTTCACCAGCTCGCCGACTGCGGACGTAAATGTTGCAATCATCCGCATATCTCGTGAACCGATGCCCGCGCCGCTCCAGCTCCTGATCCAGTTCGTTGAGTACGATGTTCGATAACACGGGTGAGAGAGGACCACCTTGCGGAGTCCCTTCCTCGCTCGGACTTACCAGCCCGTTCTCCATCACTCCTGCTTGTAAGAACGCACGAAGCAGAGTCAGCAAACGCTTGTCGCTGACCCTTTCGGCGAGCTTTGCTAGCAGTCGGTCGTGGTTGACCCGATCGAAAAATTTCTCGAGATCCAGATCCACCACCCAACGGTAGCCTTCGGCTTGATATTGCTGCGCCTGCTCCACCGCCTGATGTGCCGATCGCCTGGGCCGAAACCCATAGCTGTGTTCGGAGAATGTCCCGTCCCAGCTCCTCTGCAATACCTGCATCACCGCTTGCTGGATGAATCGATCCAGCACCGTCGGAATGCCCAACTTGCGCACTCCGCCGTCCGGCTTCGGGATCTCCACCCGTTTCACCGGTTGGGGTGTGTAGGTTCCGCTGAGAAGTTGTTCGCGGATGACTGGCCAGTGCTCTTTCAGGTGTCCAGACAATTTCTCGACGGTCATCCCGTCGATGCCTGGACTGCCTTTGTTGGCCTTCACTCGTCGTAACGCCTGCTTGCAGTTTTCCCGCTCGCAGACTTCTTCCATCCACTGCTCGCTAGTCGGACTTTCTGCTCTGCGCTTCGCCAACTCCGATTCGGTCCCTCCCTCGAAGGCCCTCGGGGCTGCACCCCTACTCTCCTCCGGGAAGACCAGACAGTACTGGCTTTTCTGCCGCTTGTCGGTTGTTGAGTCGCGCCGCGTACTCATCGCTCCCTTTATCCCCTTGCGGGGACCGTTCGGGCCTTCACTGCTTGCGCAGCTACTACGCCCTCTGCTGACTTCTGCCACCGGATCAGAGACGATCTCTCGCCTCTCAGTCTCGAATTCGAGACCGGTGGCAGATCTCCCGAGGTAAGCTCGACCGCCTTCAACGCGCAACCGCTGGATCTACATTCAGTGCCCTTGATGGATGTGGGCTTCGCTGCCATTTGCCAGCTCGCCCGAACACTGCTTGCCTCATATCCAGTTCTTGTTCATCGGCTCGCGTCTTTGCTCCGCGCTTCTTTCAGACCTCACCTCGCGGCTCGGCCCTTGCGCTTCGCTATCACTTCACCTCCATCTGGTTGTGAAGAGGACTTGCACCTCCCAGCTGTCGGACATGCTCGGCACAATCGGGATAGGGGGAGCAGTCACCTGCTCGCCCCTCCCACACCACCGTACAGGCGGGTCCGCATACGGCGGTTCAGCAAGTTGAGCCCTTGCGGGCCGGAGGTTCGAGTCGTCGTCCGCCACAAGGGCTTCGCCGCTCTGCAGGTTTCCGTTTCGGCTTCACCGTCTTCTGAACCTGTAAAGCTCAGCCGGAGCTGATTGGCTGGCGCAGTGCCACCCGTGAGTTCGACGTTCTACTATTCACTCTTACTGTTTGGGCCTTCCTCACTCGCGTGAGTACTACGCCCGCTGCTGACTTCTGCTGCAGGATCAGCGTGAATTACTCCACGCTCAGTCCCGAATCCGAGACATGCAACAGATCTCCCGCGATAAGCTCGACTGCTTTCCACGCACAACCACCGAATTTACGCTTTGCGTCCTTGATAGATATGGGCTTCGCGATCATTGGCCCGCTCGCCCGACACTCACGCCTCAGATTCGGTTCTTGTACATTGGCTCGCGTTTTTGCTCCACGCTTCCTTCAGACCCCGCCTCGCAGCGACGCCCTTGCGCTTCGCTATCACTTCACCTCTATCAGGTTGTGAAGAGGACTTGCACCTCCAAGCTGTCGAGCATGCGCGGCGTACCAAAGAGAAAAAGGCGGCCGAACCGGCCGCCTTTTTTCTTGCAGTTCGCATTTGTATGGGGCGCCTTCTGAGGCGGGTCTCGTTGATAGGAATCAGCCCGGCCTTCGAACTGAGTCCCATCCCCGCATTAGTGCTTCGTCGCCCGAGCCATCATCCTCGCTTGCATCGCTTTCAGCGCCGTAAAGTCCGGCACCGCTGGCCGTAACTTAGTGATTGCCCGGTTGCCCAAGGCATGCGGAGTGCGGCAAGCGACGCCTGGCGCGGTACTGGCTCCTGCACTCAGATCGGAAACCATGAACGCGCTCGAATCGCAAACCACCGCGCCGCCGCTGTTCGAACTGAACGAAACTCCGGTCAGATCAACGCTGGAATTCACCAGCGCCAGAATCGCCGGACCGATATTCTGTGTAACCGTTCCGCCGCGCAAAAATGCTTCGGAGTTGCCGTCCACTCGAATCGCGGCACTGCGAGGATCTCCGGCGACGCCGTTGTTGTGCAGGTTGTTCGCACCAAACAAGTAAGCCTGGCTGTCTGCGTACAAATCGAGCGCGGGGCCGCTGTGGCCGGAAATCTCGACCTCATCGAAAAGCGTGACCTGGCTGCCAAAGCCCGCGCTCACGCCAACTGGCCCGTTGCCCTGAATGTAGGTTTGCGATCCGAAATTGAAAAACGAAGCCTCCGCTGTTTCCTGCAGAGACACGCCTCCACTCTGATTTCCGCTGATCACATTCGAGCCGGAGAGCGACCCAAACTGTGCCTTCGCACCGCCGCGCAGGTCCACACCGAAACCGGAACTCGAGCCCAATCCGAAAACGTTGTTCGCTATGGTGGTGTGGCCGAAAGTGGTGAAGCTTCCTTGCGAGGCCCAGACACCGGGACCGCGATTATTGCTAATGTCTATGGACTGACCGTTCCACGACGTCAGCTCGACGAACGAATTTCCGAAGACATTGATGCCTCCCTGATTGTTGTTGTCAAAGGACGCCGGAGCGATAACCAGGGCCTCGGCCGCACTGCCCAACCGTAAACCGACGCCGCCATTTCCAGTACTCGTGCAACTGTCGATGTTCACCGCCTGCGATTGGGAAATATTGAATCCATCGGCGCCGCTGCTGGTGCCACTGGAAACATCGAGGCCATGGAAGTAGACGCCGTGTGACTGAACCACCGTAATGCTGCCGTTAACCGCCACGTTTGGGTAGCCGTAGTAAGTCCCGATAAACAGATTGGTCCATCCGTATAGTTGAACGTTCTCATTGCAGGGGCCGGCCACTATAAAAATAGCGCTGCCCTGGCCGGAAGAACCCAGGGCGGCGTTGATACTGGTGAAAGCGCCGGGCGTTGCTCCAGTGCAGTCCACAACGAGTTGCGCCCACGATACCGCCGGAAAAAAGACGGCGAACGCCAGAACAAGCAGAGAATAACGGGCCCGAAAGATGGAAAACGGCTGGTTGAACATTTGACTCTCCTTTTATTTTGCGATTTGTGGCCCCTGAATGTGCTGAAGCTAGGCGCGTGTCCACGCGTCACGCAAGCGACGTGATGCGTCACACCAGGAATGTCGCTCTATGACGTCCCTTTGGGTCACCCGGCGGGCATCGCAGCGGTTCGAACCACCGGCAAATCCGCACAGCGCGCGCTGTTTTGGCCTGATTCGAGGTAGAATTCGGCGCGTACGGTGAAATTGAGGTGCAAATGACAAGGAACCTGATTCTTAACGTTCTCTTTCTTTTTGTGGGCGTGGCAGTTTGCAACGCCCAAGTCGATCCGAAATGGCAGATCCATGACCGCGAGCGGCCAATGCCCGCCGTGATCACTTCGGGTACCGCCAGCACGCAGGAGTCGCCCGGCAAGCCGCCCTCCGACGCCGTCGTTCTTTTCGATGGAAAAGACTTGTCACAGTGGGTGGTGAAAAAAGACGGCAGCCCCGCAAAATGGAAAGTGGAAAATGGCTACTTCGAAGTGGTGCCAAAAACAGGCGACATGCGTACCAAGGGATCCTTCGGCGATTGCCAGTTGCATGTCGAATTTCGCGAGCCCGATCCTCCCAAGGGCGAAGATCAAGACCGTGGCAACAGCGGCGTTTTTCTGATGGGGCTATACGAAATTCAGGTCCTCGATTCCTACAACAGTAAAACCTACGCTGACGGCCAGGCCGCGGCCGTCTATGGCCAGTATCCGCCGCTGGTAAACGCCTCGCGTCCACCCGGCCAATGGCACACCTATGACATCATCTGGCACGGCCCGCGCTTTGACGCCAGCGGAAAACTGACTCGTCGAGCGCACGTAACCGTCATTCACAACGGCGTTCTCGTACAGGACAACGTTGAACTCACCGGCCCCACCGGCCATCACGTTCGCCCGCCCTACACTCCGACTCCAGAAAAACTGCCGCTCGCGCTGCAAGACCACAATCATCCAGTGCGTTACCGCAACATCTGGATCCGCGAACTGCGGCCCTTATAGCGCAACCGAAGCTCGGTCGGTGATCATCAAGCTATGGCTCGAGACACGGAATCCATCCCAAAGATCGTTGAGTCCTTCCGGGGCTACACGCCGCCCTTCGACGCCAAGAAGGCTGTTCGCCGCATGCTCCGAGAGACACCCCAACAATTCTTTTACGGATTGCATTCAGTAGTGATCACGAATTCTGGCGCGCTTTCCCGCAAAGAACGCGACCGAAAAACCTGGGGACGCCGTCGTGTTGCGCTTGGCGACGCCTTGGGCTACTACAGCCAGGAGTGGCGAGGCGAGCCTGCACACATCACCATCCTTTTGGACAATCTCGAAACGCGAATGGGCCGGAAGTGGCTTCAGGTCGGGCTGGTTCGGGATATAGAGCTATCTGAGGTCTTTTTTCACGAGTTAGGGCACCACATTCATCGTGTACACAGGCCTGAGTATGCGGAAAAAGAAGACGTCGCGGACAAATGGAGCAAAAAGTTCGCGGGCAGGTTCATTCGCAGCCGCTATTGGTACCTCTATCCTCTAGCTGTTCCCATCACTTTGATCGTTGGCATTGGGAGGATGTCTCAAAGCTGTGGATTAAATGGAGGAAAAACTAACAGCCCGGTGCGCTACCGCGACATCCGAATCCGCGAACTCTGACCAAGCAATCGGTCCAAGAATCTCGTGATCCTAGCTGCTACGCTACAAGCAAAAGCCACAGGGCACTAACTCCGTATGCGGCGCGAAGCGCTTTGGAGTGCGGCGGCTTGATGCCGCTTTTCGCCCTTCTACGATCTGCATATCACAGATTACAATTACCGTTAACAGTACTAAATAGAGATATGGAGCAATCGTCGGACAAGCGGGAGCAAGCTCCCGCATTCCAAAAGCAGATTTCCGCCGCACAGTTGAACCGCAACTTAACAACTTCGTCGCCCGCAAAACTACGAAACTGGCCACATAGTCCTGCGCACCAGCTGCAAGATGCCGGCACGGACATCGTGACCGCTGGTACGTATAAGAAGGTGGCGGTGCTCAAGGGCGCCGGTCGTCTTACCATCCTTACCAACTACATCCTTGAATTGGCAGACCGGTATAATTGCAGATTACAGGCGTGGTGGGCCGTATTTCCGAATCACTACCATTTGGTTGGCAACTCGCAAGCGCCGGAGTCAATGCGTAGCTTCTTGCGGCACTTGCATTCTGTTAGTGCGATTGAGGCGAACAAATCGGACCACACTCGCGGCAGGCGCGTATGGTTCGAGTTTTGGGAGACGCGGATTACATTTCGTCGGTCGTATTTTGCCAGATTGAATTACGTCCATCAAAATGCGGTCCGACACGGATTGGTGCGGAGCGCTTCTCAATATCCATGGTGTTCTGCCGGATGGTTTGAGCGAGAGGCCACGCGCTCCCTCTTTAAGAGAGTATCTGGATTTCAGATAGATAAGCTGAGCGTCCCGGATGATTTTGAAGTATCTGGCATCGAATGACTCGCCGTTCATTTGGAGTGCGGGAGCTTGCTCCCGCTTTTCCGACTGTGCAAGCGTTTGCCCGGCCGCATGAACCGTGGCCGTAAGAAAAGCGGCGGCAAGCCGCCGCACTCCAAATTACGCGCGCATTAGGCCGGTGAATTTGTGCGAATCGTTGTTGAAGCCCGGAAATACTGGCGCGAGATCTTTTACGCCGTTGTGCTTGTGCAAGATTTCCCCTAGCACCGAGCGGAAATCGGTGGTCAGCGCCAGATCGCGGCCTTCATTGAGCTGGCCCTCGCCTAATCCTGGCCAGCGGCCGTACACTTTTCCGCCTTTCACGTCGCCGCCCATCACCAACATACAGTTCGCGTGTCCGTGGTCAGTGCCGCGGTTGCCGTTTTCTTTTGCAGTGCGGCCAAATTCGCTCATGGTAACGAACACAATATTTTCCATGCGGTCGCCCATGTCCCGGCGAAACGCGGCCATTCCCTGCCCCAAGTCTTTCAACAAATTTGAGAGTTGGCCTTGCGCGCCGCCTTCGTTGACGTGATTGTCCCAGCCGCCGCAATCCACAAACAGCACTTCCGTCCCGATGTCCGCCTTCAGCAATTGTCCAATCTGCTGCAAACTTTGCCCGAGACGATTCTTGCCGTAGTCCGCGCCATTCTCCGGCTGATATTTTCCCGGATCGGCTTTGCGCAGCATGTCGATGGCTTCAAAAGTTTCGGTGCCGGTGCCGCGCAGCGCGTGATCGACGGTCTGTGCGTACATGGCCTCGAATCCGCCTTCCGCGACTTGGCCTTGGGCGGAATTCTGTGCCATCACTTTAAATTGCTTCACATCGGGGAGCGCGATGGCTGGAGCGGTGCCGCGCAACATGCGCGGAAGATTGGCGCCCATCGCGACGGCGCGAAATGGCGAAGCATTTTCCTCGGGAATTGTTTCCAGCGCGCGATTCAGCCAGCCGTCTTCGGTGGCTTTCAATCCCGGCGTTCCAGACTCCATAAAATCCTGCGCGTCGAAATGCGAACGAGTGGGATCGGGTGAGCCTGCGGCGTGAACGATCGCCAACTCGTTCTTGCGAAAGAGCGGCGCAAGAGGGGCAAGGCTGGGGTGCAAACCGAAAAATCCGTCGAGATCGACAGCGCAGTCGGACTTTCCGCCGCGCGGCTCCGGAATCGCGATGCTTGGGCGCATGCGGTAATAGTTCGGTTCGCCGAAGGGCACGACAATGTTCAGGCCGTCGGCGGCGCCGCGTTGAAATAAAACAACAAGTTGCTTTTTTCCGGAGGATGGAGTCGCGGCGATGGCGCGCTGCAAGAAAGCGGGCATGGTGCTGAGACCGACCATAGCGATGCCGCCTTGCTTCATAAAATAGCGGCGCGAGAATCTTGCCGCGCGACTTCCTTCGCAACATTTGTGGCTCATCGCAACCTCTCTTGCTTTTTGTGGAGTGCGGGAGATTGTTCCCGCTTTTCCGGCAGTGCAAGCGTTTGCCCGGCCGCATGAACCGCGGCCGTAAGAAAAGCGGCGGCAAGCCGCCGCACTCCAAATCACCGGCGCTGAAACTCCGGTGCGCCTAACACCAGGCCCGTCACCATCGCCAGGTCTGCCGGCCTGACCGGGTCATCGAGCCTCGCTTGTACGACTTGCGGATCGTCTAGTTTCTTCTGGAGAGTTTCGACGGTGCTTGGCGCAGCCTGACCACCCAGGAAGAGTTGCAATGCACGGTCCAGCAACTGTTTCGAGCCCGACGCCGATTCTGTTCCTAGCAGAGCCGGAACGTCCGTTCGCGAGCCGCGGACTTTATTTCCGGCAAGTGCTAGTGAGAAATTCAGACGGTTCAAAAGCGCGCCAGCATTGACCCAGGCTTCCGCTTTATCGGAGTAGCCAGTGGGAGGTTGGCATTGGTAGAGCGGCTCACCGATGCGGCCGACCCATTGCACCAATGGCATCGCAGTATCGACATCGGTGCCGAGGGCGCGGACGGTGGAAGCGACAAACTCGAAGGGAGTTTTGATTTTGGCGCGATAGGCGTCACGCGACCAGAATTCCGGCGAGTAAATCATGGTGTGCATGACGGCACGAATGTCGCCATCGGAACTCTTGAAAGTTTCCGCCATGCGAGCGACCAGAGACTGCGGGGGATTGTCAGAAACAAAGCGGCGCGCGAGCTTGGTGGCAATAAATTTTGCGGTGCTGGGATTTTTTACGAGAAGTTCGATAACCTGTTCGCCGTCTTTCATGCCGCCGGCGTGAATCTTTTTGCCGAGAACGAGTTTCGGATCGGGATCGTGGATGCGTTCGTCAAATTTGAATTGCGGATTTTCGCGCGGTTTTTCGATGGTCCATCCGGTAAAACAGCGAGCTACTTCTGTTACGTCCTTCTGGGTGTACCCGCCGTCAACTCCCAGTGTGTGCAGCTCCATCAATTCGCGTCCATAATTTTCGTTTAAGCCGCGTTCCTGCTTTTTTTTGTTCTGAGCCTGAGGATTTTGCGGGAAGCGATTGTAGCCGCCGCGAGCACGTTGACGCATGGCGCGCTCTTGCGCCAAGCGCTGGGCCGCACGGGGGGCAGCGCTCAAGAAATTATCGAGATAGAACAGCACGGCCGGACTTTTGGCGGTGTCGGTCACCAGATCCTTGAACTTGCCGAGGGCGTGGGGAGCGATGACGTCGCGTTCGTAGGAAGTGAGGTAGTAACGGTCTTCGCCTTTGCCGGCGAACACGTTGAAATGATTGAACCAGAAATCGTCCATGACTTGTTGCAGCTGGCGGTCGCTATAAATGGCGCGGGTCATTTTTGCCATGGCCAGTTCCTCGATGACGCGCGGTGGACGCCTGCTGTCGTCCGCGATCGGGCGAGGCACGGCGTTGGGATCGACGCTCAGCGTGCCGCGTTGTGCGGCTCCGGGAGTGGCGAGGTTGGCGGCAGACTGCTTCATGGGCGAAGAGGTGTCAGCGGCCGCAGCAGACATTGACGACGGAGGAATTGAATCGGAATTGGTTTGCGAATTGGCAGCTTGCCTGGCGGCCTGTTTGGCGGCTCGTTTGGGTTGTGGGTATTCGGCAATGAGTTTTGCGGTGCTTAGGCGGAGAGTGGGCAAAGCATCCAGCCGCGAATCGATGGCTTTGTCGTCGATGGAATTTGGATTCAATTGCTGATCGATCCATTTGGTAAGACCGAGTTGTTTGATGCGCTCGACATCGCCGGGACGCGGTCCGTAAGCGAGACGATTCAGCGCGTGGAGAATGGCTTCATCCACGTTGAGGTCGGTGATGGGCAGACCTTTGAGTACCGGGTCTTGTTTTTGCTTTTTATCTTTTGCGGACGCTGGAGCAGCTGAAGCATAGTTTGCGGCGTCAAGGCAGGGCGCGAAAAATAGTGCGGAAGCAAGCAGCGAAGCGAGAAAGGAGCGGAGATGTGATGGGCGAAGGGCCGGAAGTGATCGAGAGTGGCTTGGCGAGTGTTCCATAAAGTTCCTAGAGCGCGAGTCCTCGCTTGCGGGTCAGAGTTGCCGAAGCGGAACGGAGTCACGATTTCCGCCGAGCCTGTATAGGATAACCCTCGGAGTGGGAATTAGTTGTGGCGAGAAAGTACAGGCGTGGTGCAGGTGTCGAAAAAAACAGTGCAAGACGGGCGGTACATAGGGACAATGCCCACGGAGCATTCGAATGACGAAACTGGTTGAGCTTTACTGGATGGGAGAGCTGTAGTTGACTGGGGCAGCTACCGTGCCCCTGATGTTCCGACTCTTGACAAACCAACGCGCTGAAGCAAATCCCGGAATCGGGTCTCCGAGCGAATCGAATCAAACACTGGATCAACGGCGAGGTATGACATCCAGACAGAACGATCACGATAGGCAGTGTCAAGCCACTTGTACGTCTGCTCTTTATCATTCAGAGCGGCGTAGATCTGCGCTACGCCGTAGGGCGAAACATAGCGCTTGCCGGAAGTGTCTTGCAGTTCACGAATGACGCGAAGCGCTTCCTTTCTTTCTCCGGCCAGAGCTTGGCTCACTCCAACCTGGGCCATGTAAAGGGGGCTATTCCCGGACAGATCAGCGGCTTTCTGCAACTCATCGAGACCTTCCTTGTGCTTCCCCTGTTGCATGTAGCTTTCGCCGAGGATGAGGTGGGCGGCTGCAAAGTTCGGATCTAAGTCGACTGTGTTCTGGCTTTGCTCGATTGCGCCGTCATACTTGCGCGCGAGATAGTAGCGCAAACCGACCCAAGTCCCGATCATCAGATTTAAAGGGTCGAGTTCGAGCGCACGTTTGGCTTCAGCCAAAGCTTCATCATGCCGACCCTGGATCGACAGATAATCGCCATACCAGTGGTGCGCGTTGGCGTATTGAGGGTTTAACTCCAATGCGCGCTTGAACTCAGCCTCCGCTCCAGACCAGTCCAACTGGTGATCAAGCACCAGGGCTAGCGAGGCGTGAGACTCAGCAGATTGCGGGTCGATTTCAACCGCCTTCTGCGCCGCCGCGTACGCCTTCGGAAGCGAGTCCGTGGGTGCCAAAAACCCGTGCCAAGCCAGTCCACTGTTGCAATCGGCTAATCCCGAGTAGGCGGCGCCATCGCCCGGGTCTTTACCTATTGCTTGCTCGAAATAAAAAGCCGCCTTTGGCATGCTATCGGCGGTTCGCTTGTTCCAGTAATAGCGGCCTTTCAAGTAGGCTTCGTACGCTTCCGGGTCTACTGTGCGCGCCGAGCTAAGCCTTGCGTGTTCCTCTCCGGTGATTGTGACCTCGACCTTTCGCGCGATGGATTGCGCCACGTCGCTCTGCAGGTTGAGCACGTCGCGCAGGTCGCGATCGTAAACCTCCGACCAGAAGTGCTCGTCGGTTGCGGCGCGAATCAACTGGGCGTGAACGCGGATGCGGTTGCCGTCACGGATTACGGAACCTTCGACGATGGCATCAACCTGAAGGGTTCTGGCAATCTCTGGTAGCGATAAGTGTGTGTCCTTGAATCGCGTGACGGAGGTGCGGGAAATGACGCGGAGGTTATGGATTCCGGCGAGGCGTCCGATGAGCGCCTCAGTCATTCCGTCTGCAAGGTATTCTTGGTTTGGGTCGCCAGAGAGGTTCGTCAGAGGCAATACCGCCAGCGATTTGATAGGTGCTGGCTTTGCGCCCTTGGCACTGCTGCTTCGGTAGAGCACCAAAGCGACAGAGAATACGGCCAGCACGGCTACACCCGCGAGTAGCATCCTCCAGTGTGTGGGGAGTAAGGCTTTTTGAGTCGCCAAAACGGTGGAGTCGGAAGCACTTGAAGCCGCGTTCTTCTGCTGAGAGCTTTCCTCCTTCACCACCAGGGGAAGAGCCGTCGGTGCAACATCGCTCAGCTGCCCTACGAAGCGGTAGCCGCGCCTGGGAATGGTTTCGATATAGCGAGGTTTTTCCGCCGAATCTCCCAGCGCATCGCGGATCTTCCTGATAGCCGTGTTCAGCCCGTCGTCAAAATCCACGAACGTATCCGCCGGCCACAGAAACTGCTTCAGTTCGTCGCGAGTAACAATTTCGCCGCGCCGCTCCAACAGGACCCGGAGCACCTGGAACGGCTGGCCTTGTAGGCGAGTGCGGTTGCCGTGCACCCATAGCTCGGCGGACCGCAGGTCGATTTCGAATTCATCGAAACGCAGGCGGGAAGGTTGAATATTGGTAGCCAAGTGTGACCCCGTTGGTAGGCAGCACTATAAGGCTTAGTGCTGACCATCGCAATTCCGTTTCGCGGCTTACCCAAGGCAAATTAATCCTCTAAGTTCTTCTGTCGAATCGGGTTATCTGTCCGGCAAAAATCCGGCAACAGTTCAGCCGCAGTTCATTGACTCTTTGGCGCGCCGATCCGAGAGTTGCCGTACCTCAAAAGGAGGGATCCCATGAAAACGTTCTCGCGAATCACCTCAGTTTGCGCCCTGCTGCTCATCGGCATCGGGGCGACACCTAGCCCATCCGTGGCAGCCCCACCCGACCCTGTACTGGAGTGGATCAACATTATGAATGACACGGCGCTTGCGGGCGGCACTCCCCCGTTTTTTACTTCGCGTGTAGCCGCGATGGTGTCCGCCTCGGTTTTCGATGCCGTCAACGGCTTTGATCCGCGCCACCGGCCGATCCATGTGCCGCCGAACGCGCCAGACGGTGCATCGCAACGGGCGGCAGCCATTGAAGCTGCATACGTGATCCTGGCGAACTCTTACCCGACGCAGGCGATGGCACTGACCACTCAGGTGAAGGCTTCTCTGGCTTCGCTCGCTCTGACCGAAAGTGCGCAATCCATATCGCGCGGCGTCGCTTGGGGACAAACCGTCGCCAATGCTATCTGGGCTTGGAGAGGAACGGACGGTTTCACGCCACCTCCCGCTCCCTTTGAAGGCGTCCTCTCCATCACCGGAACTCCCCCTGCCGTCGGTTTCTGGCGTCCTACCCCTCCGGTCAATGCACCGGGAGCCGGGGCTCAGCTCGCGACAATGACTCCGTGGGTTCTCGAGCGAGCGTCGCAGTTCCGGCTACCTCCTCCGTATTCCCTTGGCAGCGCGCAGTACGTAGCGGACCTGAATGAAACGAAGATCATGGGTGCCCTCACCGGCTCTCCGCGGACGGCCGATCAGTCCGAACTCTCACTTTTCTGGCAAAGCAACACGCCGCTTACCTGGAACCGAGTCGCCGCTCAAATTTCCGCGAAGCGAGGCCTGTCATTCCACGAGAATGCCCACCTGTTTGCTTTGTTGAATGTCACTATGGCCGACGCCGTCATCGCCTGCTGGGACTCCAAATACCGGTATAGCTTCTGGCGGCCGATTACCGCGATCCGCGAAGGTCTCAGCCCAGCCGACGCCGACCCCACGTGGGAGCCTTGGCTGGATTTCTTCAAGTCTGGTACGCCAGCCTTCCCGGAGTATCCCTCAGCCCACTCCTCGATCAGCGGCTCCGCAGCGTTCATCCTCGCTTCCATGTTCGGCGAAAACACTTCGTTCACCGTCACGTCCGAATCGCGTCCGGGGACTCGTTCGTTCTCCAGTTTCTCGAGCGCCGTTGCAGAAATCGCTGATGCTCGTGTCTACGGTGGCATCCACTTCCGAACGTCTTGCGTCCGCGGAAATGAGCTCGGCAGTACCGTCGCCGCTTTCGTGGCCACTCACACTATGCGCGCGCAAGCTGACGATCAAGACGATCAGTGAGATTGGATTGAGAAACTTCGCTGACCCTAAGTATCAGCGATCGGATATCCGCGCTCTTAGGAAGCATCTCGAGATGGAGAGCGAGTCGCGGGCAATGCGGGAGCGATGCCCACGGCAGCCAACCATCGGAAAGCATTTACGAGATAGGGCCTAGTCGGTTAGGTCAAAGTCTATGGAACGGGGTGGGGCTTTGCCTCCGGCCGCGTCCATGGCCATGAAAATTAGCCGATAACCGCCAGGTGCGAGGTCTTTAACGGGGACGAGCATACCGATTGGAACCACCGGACTGCCCTTCTGCAGAAATTCATCGGCAGCGACAGTTCCCGTAAAAAAGACTTCCTTGTCGGTGGCGCGTTCGTGAATTTTGTATCCAACGGCGACGCGTGGAGGTTTGTCGCCGGTCAGCAGCGAGTCATAAACCTCGGTGTACATGACGATCTTGTCAGAGCGCTTGAAACGGTTGACGGCAGACGGAACGATTTGCATCCCCTTCACGACGAGCGGAGTCCGGTCTTCGAGCAATACGGAATCGAAATCGGCGGTGCTGGCGAGTTGTTCGACGCGTTGAGCATTGTTGGTTACGGCAATTCCGCCGATAGCGAACTGCTTTCCATCGTAGGCATCAATGTCGAGGGGCCAACTGGATTTCCCATAACTCTCGGCGCCGGCGCTGAGAACGACGGTCATCTTGTAGCGACCCGGGACGGCGTCAAACTGATTTTGATAGTAATAGGGATTCTTGGTGAACTCTTTCCAATCGTCTTTTTCGAGATCGAGCTTCACCTGATCGCTGAATTTTGCGGCGACCGAGCCATCGTCGCGATAGGCGATTCCCAGAACATTCAGATTAGAGTGGTATTTGCCTTTGTCCTTATCGAACTTGAACATTTCCTGGGGGATGGCCATGGCGAGATTCACGCGAGCGACATTTGGTCCAGTGTAAAAGTAAGGAGCCTGGAAAGACGGATGTACGCTGCCACCCTGTGCTTCCTGTGCGCGAATCTCGAGCTGCTTCTCAGTCGGAGTTCCATCCAGGATGTTCGGCTGACGAGCGTTGCAATAACCGCTGCGAGCGCGCACGTTGGTTCCGCCGCGGTTCATCTTCACTTTAAGAGTGTGGCAACTTCCTTCAGTCGATTCGGCGGGGACGTAGCCGAGAAGATAAAATTCGTTCTGTTCGCTGGCGATGCGCTGCAAACCGCCGAAGAGGTCGTTGGTGTTGAAAATCGTGAACCCGCCGGTTCCATCCGCAAGAGCCGCAAGAATCTGCTGGTTGGTGGAAGCGGATGCCGGAAATTGCGGGACGATGGAGCGCGGTTGATTCAGCGGATTGTTGACGAGATTGCTGGGGTAGCCTCCGCGGTTTCCGCCGCCGCTGCCAGTGCCTCCGGTACCGCCTCTGCCTCCGGTTCCTCCAGTGCCCCCAGTTCCTCCGGTGCCACCTTTGCCTCCGGTTCCTCCTGTGCCGCCTGTTCCGCCCGTGCCACCGCGGCCTCCGCCCGCTCCACCCGTGCCGCCGGTTCCGCCAGTTCCCCCTGTTCCGCCTCGGCCACCACCGCCGGTGCCGCCTCCACCGGTACCACCACCGCCGCCTGGACGCTGCGGGAAGGCTGCGAGGATCAACCGAGCGTCCCGAAGCTGGCTTGGGTAAACCTGACTATTAGATTGACGCGTGGATTGACCGTTTGATTGACGGTGCTTCGCGGCGACGGCTTTCGCAGCGCCGCGGTCCGTGCCGCGAGTCGAGGAACTGCCCATGGAAGCAACCGGAGCTTGCAAGCCACGAACGTCCAGCGAATACACCGCGACGTTGGATTTGTTGCAGGCGTCAATCGTTGCGGTAAGTTCGGACTGACGTTCGGAGGTCAGAGGAAAGCCGGAGGAAAAAAGAACCAGCATTTTGCGGCCGGGAATGGTGCGCAAATCCTTAGCCAGAGTTCGAACCGAAAGCAGCATGGAGCGCGCGCCGTAATCGGTTTCGGCGTTGGAAAAGCTGGCGATGCCGGGAGTATTAATTGTGGGTGCGCCGGGTGTGGAGGCACCGGGGCCGCCAGGATCGGAATTCGAAGCGACGTAGGAGGACTTTATGCCCTTGGCGGCGGCCTGCAAAAGTTCAGCGTTGGCAGTGAAGTTCTGCACGATGCGAATGGCGCCGGTAAATTCGACCACAGCCATAAGGTGGTCCGGGGCGGCGTTGGATTCGATGAATTTTGTGGCCGCAGCGCGCGCGGAAATCTGGTCGGGCAAAGCCATTGAGGAGTTGTCAAAGAACAAAACCAGATAGTGCTTTTGCTGATTTTGCGGAGTTGCAGCGTCGGCTCCGGAAGAGAAGCTGACAACGGTTTGTTCTTTGTTGTCCTCGAAAACGCGAAAGTCGTTTTTCGTAAGATCGTGAAGATACTTGCCTTTTTTGTCGGTGACAACGGTGTCGACGAGAACGAGGCGAGATTCTTTTTTAATGGTAGGGCCGACCTGAATTGGCTGCTGGTCCGTGGTGGCCGGAGGCGCCGGAGCTGAATCCGCAGCCGGAGCTGGAGCCGGAGGATTCTGGGCCAGGCTAGATAGCGCGAGAAGCGAGGAAACAAGAGCCACGAAAGGCAAGCGCAAGCGGAATAAACGGTGAATAATCATTTTCATGCCTCCGTTACAACTGACATCCGAAGGAACCTAAAATCCTAATCAGCAAACGCGCAATCAATTGGGAATGACCACAGCGCCATTGCGCGCCGCCATCATTTCGCCTTCTTTGTCGCGAACCACAAGCCGGACGAGATAGCTGCCGGGTTTGACGTCAAAACTGGATTTTACGGTGATGCCAGAACGATCCAGCCGAACCAGCGTTGAATCGAGCAGCTTCATTTCCAAAATTTTTTCCCCGCCGGTGACGTAGTTGCCGTTTTCATCAAAAATCACAGTGGCGAGAGTCAAGTCGTCATGATTGCGGCCTTCGACTTTACGAAATTTGATCGATTTGAGATCAACGTGCGCGAGCACGGAAAGGCGCACTTGCGCCTGATCCTTACGGAAAAACTGGGTTTGCAAGTCAACCGGCAGATCGCGTATTTCCTCCTGGGAGAAAACCGCTTCCTGAATTTCCTCCGTGGCAGCCTGGGCCGGATCTTTTGCGGTGCGCGGCGCGTAGTAGCCGCGACGCGCTTGCAGGTTGAACTTCTGTTTGCCGGCCAGGGAAACTTTCAAGGTGTGAAAACTGCCATTGAGCTTTAGATTTTGCGGAGAAAATCCCAGGAGATAGGAAGCCACGGGAGCGGCGACTGCTTCGCGCAGGGCGACGTCAATGTCGTTGCGATTGTGATAAAAAGTGCCGCCGGTTCCGGAGGCGAGATCCTGGAGGATTTCCTCCTGCGCGAATTGCGCTTGCGAGCGGTAGCTGGTCTTGAAGCCGGCGGTTTTGTAGTTGTCCACGGACGGACTGGCAATGTCTCCGCCCAGGTCTGGAGTATAGAGGCCGCGGGCGTCCAGGGTGTCGATGACGACGCCAGCGCGATTGGCGCGATCGATGATGTCCACGCGCTCGAGCAAAAGAGTGGAAAGGATGAAACCGGGGGATATGAATACGAGTTTGCGCTGGCCGGGCATGCCGCTCAGACGGCGCAGAACATCTTCCATGTGGCGATAGGTGTAATCGGAGGTGGAATCG
This sequence comes from uncultured Acidobacteriota bacterium, assembly GCA_963732135.1. Lineage (GTDB taxonomy): Bacteria > Acidobacteriota > Terriglobia > Acidiferrales > UBA7541 > Acidiferrum. The sequence goes on along the minus strand of CAVSYC010000001.1, from coordinate 1,104,084 downwards.
CCGCTGCTCACGGTGCGTTGCGCGGCCCCCGATGCCATGTTACGTGCCGCGGGCAGCTGGGTTTCGTCGCCGCCAAATGCGCACTGCACGGTGTCTTCTGCGGCGACAGCCAAAGCTTGCGAGTCCTGCTTGTTGGCGATGAGGTCAGCCTGAAAATAAGAAATATCGGGACAATCGTGAAAATCAGCACCAATCAGCGGTCGAGCGATAATTTGATTCAGCGCCTTCTTTAACACCTCGCGGTCGGAGGTGAATTCCTGGGCGAATTGGCCGGAGGTGGTGTAGATGCCGACACGGTCCGATGGCGCCATGGCGTCGAAGATTTTTGTGGCAGCAGTGCGATCGTAGACCGCGTCTTCCATGGAAAGATGTACGTCGTCAAAGAGCAAAGACACGAATCGTTGAGGCAGCGCGGCAGCCTGCGGAGCCTTCTCGACAGCATCGGACTCCTGATGGTCGGAGACGGTAACTATAGGAACGAGATGGGACGCCGGTGTTTCCAGGCTGAAAGTGGAAATGACTTGCGGCTTGCGGTTATCGAAGAGCTGGAAGTCTTCCTTTTTCAAATTGTCCACGACTTTGCCGCTTTGGTCACGGACGACCACGCGAACCAGCACTACGTTTACGCGAACTTTGAAGGTGGCTGCGGAATCGCGGGTGACGACTTCCGCTGCCGAGGACGACTGGGGCGGCGTGTCGGAGGGCTTGGCTGGTTGCGCGGGGGGATTTTCCTGCGCGGGAGGCGCCTGCGCGAGGAGAGAATGAGTGAAGAGCAGAGTCAACAACGCCAGCAGGGGGATGTGAGCGAGGCGGGACTTGAGGAGACTTTGCACGAGAGAACGAGGCGTTTGGCGCATGATCCCTTCTAAATGCACTGGCAGAACGGCCTCGACGCGGTTTAGCGTAAAAGAACGACGGTTTCCTGAGGTCAGTTGCGACAAAGTGACTATACGCCTCGGACAAAATGGCTGTCAATGCGAGGCGCGGCTGGGTTCGGCACGGTTGGCGCGGATGGAAGCGGCTTCGGCGTTCCAGGCGGCGCCAAGGAAAATAATGATGGCAGACAAGTTCATCCAGATGAGAAGGCCGATGACCGCAGCGAGGCCGCCATACACGACGCTATAGGGGACTCGCTTGACGTAAAATCCGAAAATAATGTCGGCGAGCCACCATAAAAGCGTGGCGATGACAGCGCCTGGGATGACGTCGCGAAGACTGGTTTCCTGAGGGCGCGCGACCCGATAAATCATGGTCAGGGCGGAGAGCGAGAGGACAAAAGCAGCTACAGGGAAAAACAGGGTCCAAAACCCGTGGAAAGGATGCGATTGGCCGAGCCAGTCGGCGATCCAGTGGCGCAAGGGACGCCCGAAAACACCGAGGATTGCCGCGACCAAGAGAGGCGCGATGGTTGCAGAGAGCAGCAGCAGCGCTCGCAACTGGCGATGGAGGAAGCCGGGTTTTTCTGAATCGTCGTAGACGATGTGAACGCCTTCCATAATGAGCTTCATCACCTGAGAGCCGGCGATGATGGTACCGGCCCAGCCGACTAGCGCCCATTTCCAGGCTTGGGGACCGCGCTTGATTAGAAATTCGGAAACGATTTGGCGGCTGCCGGGCGGAAGATACTTGGTGAAATTAGTGATGAGGTCGAGGAGGTTGGTATGGCTTCCCCAGCGGCTGGTGGCGATGGCAACAGTAAGCAGGAGAGTCGGGAAAAAGGCCAGAAAGAGATTAAAAGCGATGGCTTGCGAGATCATGCCGCAACGAGGAAAAACGCGAGCGAAAATGCGCAGGGCGCGTTTAGAAAGCAAGGCCGCTGAAATCATGTGCGACCAGTATAAACAAAGAGCAGTCCAAGACACACACGATGTAGCGCTGCCTTGCCGGTGGCGAGTGCGCATCGTAAACTCAAACCGGACTGTTCGAACATGAAAACTTTTCAGGTCATTCGCATTACTGAGACAGCTGAGGAGAGAATGCGGCCCTGTCGGCGGATGCCACGACTGGATTTGCGGTCACGAAAGTGGATGGCGATTTTGGGCTTGCTTTCGCTGTGTTGTGTGACGCAGGTGACGATCGCGCAGCAATCCTCGAAGCAACAATGGAAAACATTGCCGTTCGCCATTGTGCGCTACAACGACGATGCGCCGAAATCCTGGAATGTTTATCGCGGTGAACGCAAAGGAATCTACCTGGTGCGTTTGTGGAAGCGCTACTTGCTGGTGGACACGGATTCGCAGGACGTCTTTGAGATTGATCCGGAAAAGGTGAAAGTACAGGGCGAGAGTGCGGAGCTCGCGGCACAGGACATTCCGGCGGATCCGCTGGAAACGTCCGAATGGAAAACGAAGAACGCAGGACCGGTTTTGCGGCACCGGTTTCGCTTCGGCAAAGCGGGAAATTTTATGGAGCTGCAAATTCCGGTGCTGCCCAACGGGCGGCCGGCTTATTGAACGGGCTTTCCCTGGCGATAAACGCCGTAGACCCACGGGATTCCCAGGACGCCGGGCTCGACGGCTACCTCAATTTGATCGCCGACGTGGAAACGTTCGAAGTCGTCAGGATCGACGGGGATTCGTTCAACTTTCTGGCCGGGCCGCCAGGATTGTACGACCAGGCGGCGAGTACCGCGCACCAAACCCTTCATTAGAAACTTTCCTTCGACGCGTTCCGGAACGTAGACCGGCTTGGTGGCTGAATCAAGTTTGCCATTCAGGAAAATCGCAAAGGCGAGAATCCAAGGCAGCGGGATGAACCCGGCGTAAACTCTTTTGAGGATTTCGATTTCTTGATGCTTGCGGGCGCGGCGGTCAAGAACCACTGCGATGCACAGCGCAATGAAGAACAACACTCCAAAGAAGACCAGCATTAAATCCAGATCCAACGGCGGATAAATTTGTGTCAGGTAGGGGAAGAGGAGTGAACCCGCCAGGAAGAAAGTGGTCTGCTTGATGAGTCTTTTGCGGAAGAGCAGTTCGGCGGCCGCTGAAGTAAGTCCGCAGGAGAGGCACTGATCCGAAATGCGCGCTGAGCCACAGTCAAGACAGCGGGTCATGCGGTTGAGTATACCGTCAGGCCTAAGGTTGCGTCCCTGAAAGCCTGGAAATGAGCTGAAGATAAGTTTCCTGTTGTTGCTCGGGGAAAGAGACGGAAACGCCCATGCCGCGGCCGGGTTCGACGCGCTTGACGGAACAGACGACTTTGACGGGGCGGTCTAACTGCAGATTGGCGGTAAAACCGGCGCCGACCCAGAGAGGATCGACGGACTCGATGAACATGCCGTTCGAACTGATGTCGCGGGTGCTGGCGCGCAGCACCGCTGAGCCCCATTCGATATCGAGGGTGGCGCGAAAGTCGTAACGTGGCGCCCAACGGCGTTCGAGCCGGCGGGTGGTTGTGTCTGCAATGCCCATGAAGCTGTTGAAGTCCCCTGCCAGGGTTCGCAAGCTTCGGCGCACGGGCGTTCGCGCCGATGGTACACGTTAAGAATACACTTACTACGATCACGAGACTACGACACCGGAAAAGCGTGTTTTGTTCCCAATAATGACCGATAGGCTAACAGACAGTACTACTCAGGCGCGTTAGTGTCGGGATGGGGGATCGTGCCGTCCTCGGTTTGAGATCCGGACTTTTGTAAGCGGCGGTGAATTTCCGCTTGCAGGTAATGGCTGAGATTTTCCGGCAGGATGCCGGGAGCGGCCAGCGCCCGCAGGTCTGCAACCGTAAGCTCTGGAAGAAACGCGAGGACGGTGGCGAGAGTGGTGGAAGGCTGGCGAAGGAGCGCGAGGCGCACATTGTAAACGTGGCTCCATTTGTCATGCTGAGCGATGGATTGCGCGACGATCGGCGCCAACTTATCTTTAGCCAGTACACGCAGCACTTGCGCCTCAGTGAGATTTGGATTCGAAAGCGCGGCCTTGACGATCATCGGCTGGCCGTCTGCCAGGAGTGCTCCGGCGATACGCGCAGGCGAGCGTCGGGCCAGCGTAATTTTCTGGCCGAGCGGAAGCTGCGGCATTTTCGCGATGACTTGATCTTCCGCTTTGCGTTTCAGGTCGGGAAGAACTCCGGGAGAAATCGCAAACTGAATGAGGTCCATTAAATAAAGTTCGCGAATCAGGCGCAGAGTATCATTCCGTGGAGTATGGGGATGAAAGGCGAGCAACTTTCTGACAAGATAGTTTTTCAGGAAATGCCGGCGCTTGAGAACTTCGCTCAGGAAATCGGCCGGCAGATCCTTGCGGCGCAACAGCAGCGCGAGAGACGTTTCATCGAGCCCGGGATTGTCGAGGATCGGAAACAATTGATCGGACGGAGCCTCGTGGATCAGGCGAACCAGTTCATCACCGATGGCGGTTTGTAATTTTGGAGAGTCAGCGGAGGTCACGGCGTGGCTCCTGCCCGATTTGTAAGGAGCTGCAAAGCAAGCCAGGCGGCGATTTCCGCGGGTTGCACCTGCAGAGGGCTCATGATGGCGTTGGGAAGTTTACTGCGCAATTCCCTTTCGATGGCTCGGTCGAAGAAACGCGAGCGTCCGATGGTGCCACCTGTTTTGGCCAGGTGGAACGGGTGTTGAAGCAGATTCAGGGATTCGGCGAGGCGATAGGAAATGGCGGCGAGCTTTTCCGCGGCCGTGTTCAAAACAGACTGAGCGACAGCGTTGCCCGCATCGGCGGCTGCTGCGACGATTGGGAAAATTCGCGGATAAACGGAGTCTGGATTGGCGACGGATTTCAGTTTCACTTCCGACCAATTCGAAACATCAAGCTGGCGAAACATTTGGCGAGTTAGTTCGCCTGAATCTTCGTTCGAATCGGCGATGCGAGCCGCGGCGATCGCAGACCGGCCGATGTCGAATGCGCTGCCTTCGTCGCTAGTCGCCGGACCGAAACCGCCTTCGCGTTGAATCGAGCCACTGATGTTCCTGCCGATCGCGGCTGAGCCGGTGCCGGCAATCAAAACGATCGCTGGACCCGGGGGCATTGCAGCCAGCGCCAGTTCGATGTCCATGCAAACGTCGATGATCGTGCCTGGAAATCGTTGTGCCAGGAATTGCCGCATCTGGTCGCGATTTTCCGGAAAACCGGTGCCCGCAAACCCGGCGCACAGCGCCAGGACTTCGAGCGTTATACGGGTGGAGTTAATTGCAGACTGGCACGTCTCCTGAATTGCATCGAAGGCTGCTGGAAATCCGATGCGAGTGGGATTTGAAGCGGGTCCCGTTGCACGAGTGACGATGGCTCCGGCTTCGTCTAGCACGACGCATTCGGTTTTTGTGCCGCCGCCGTCCAATCCCAAAACGCATTTCATAAGAAAAGCTTACGCGAAAATGTTGCGGGTGGAAGGGTGTGGGCGAGCGAAGTTTCGAAAACGCTGAGCGCATCGCGAATTCAGGAATTCGCGCACGTACGAAATGGTATTGGATGCTTGATGCTTGACCCTAACTAACCCTAACTAACTTTCTTGACGCCGGGAGAAGCGACCTCTATTCTCGACGTTCTTTGCAGGATAGCTGGATTGCAGTGGGAAGCGGGAATGCGCCTACATCCTGTTGATCTCATCATCGTAGTGGTCTATCTGCTGGGAGTAACCGCGCTGGGACTGTGGTTCCGGCGCGGACAGCGAGACGTGCGTGACTATTTTTTGGGAGGGCGGAGCGCACCGTGGTGGGCGTTGGCGCTTTCGATCGTCGCCACGGAGACATCGACGCTCACGATTATCGGAACGCCGGCGATTTCGTATTCGACCAACCTGACGTTCATTCAATTGGTGTTTGGATATCTGGTGGGCAGAGTTCTGATCGTGCTGCTGTTTTTACCGGGATACTTTCGCGGAGAGATGTTCACGGCATATGCGCTGATCGAAAAAAGATTCGGGACCAGAATGCGCGCGGTGGCAGCAACAACCTTTCTGGTGACGCGAGCGGTCGCGGAAGGTGTTCGCGTTTCGGCGATTGCTTTGGTGGTCAGCGTGGTCCTGAGGACCTCGGAACAGCTTGCGGTCGTCATCGTGATTGCGTTGACGATTCTTTATACATTTGAAGGCGGAATGAAAGCGGTGATCTGGACGGACGTGGCGCAATCGCTTTTGTACTTGACGGGAAGCGCGGTGACGCTGGGATTTCTAATGCACTCCATTCCCGGCGGCTGGAGTGAAGTCAGGCAGGTTGCGGCGGCTTCCGGAAATAAGTTGCAATTTCTCGATTTCTCCATGCACCTCGCGACGAAGTACACCTTCTGGTCCGGCGTGATTGGCGGCGCGTTTCTGACCATGGCGAGCCATGGAACGGACCAAACAATCGTGCAGCGACTGCTGGCGGCCCGGAACGAAAAGGACAGCCGCAAGGCGCTGCTGGCCAGCGGTGGGGTGATATTGGTGCAGTTTGCGTTGTTTTTATTGGTCGGAGTGTTGCTGTACGTTTTCTCGCAGCACACACCGTTGCTCGCCGCAGGTGAGCGTACCGACCGCATCCTGCCGCTTTTTCTGGTGCGCGAGATGCCAGCGGGGCTTGCGGGATTGCTGCTCGCATCGATTATCGCGGTGGCGATGTCCAATGCGAGTGGTTCGCTGAATTCGTTGGCGGCGTCGAGCATATTGGATTTTTCCGCGGCGGCGGGACATCGGCAGGACCCGGTTAAATTCTTGCAGCTGTCACGGCGGATGACGCTCGTGTGGGGTGTTGTGTTGATGGTGTTCGGGTTTGTGCGGTGGGGTTCGTTGCTCGAAACCGGTTTGACGGTGGCGTCATTTCCATTGGGAAGTTTGCTGGGATTGTTTTTGCTGGGGACGATTGACCGGCGCGCAAATTCAACTGGAGCGCTTACGGGAATGTTCTGCGGGCTCGTGGCTATCATTGCGGTGTGGAAATTTTCCAGCGTCGCCTACACTTGGTACGTTCTTGTCGGCGCCTGCGTCACGTTTCTGGTGGGAGCGTTGGTGAGCCGGATGTTGGGTAAAGACGCGATGCAATTCGAGCTAAAGCAGGAGCTTGGATGAGCACTCAGACGGCCGGCAAACGATTGGAGCTGGTACGAGGGCTTGGCCCGTGGGCTTCGGCCGCGATTGTCGTGGGCACTATGATCGGAACAGGAATTTTCCTAAAGCCGGCAGAAATGGCGCGCGAGGGCAAGAGTGTTTCGATTGTTTTTGCGGCGTGGATTGTCGGCGCGATTCTTTCGATTTTTGGGGCGCTGTCATTCGCGGAGCTGGGTGCAGCGATTCCGGAGGCGGGCGGAGAGTACGCCTATTTGCGGCGTGGATTTGGTCCAGCATGGGGATTTACATTTGGCTGGATGCATTCGATTGTGGGACGGCCGTCGTCGATGGCTTCGATTGCGGCGGGGATTGCGCGTTTTTTGAGTTTTCTGATTCCGGCGGTCGCGGCCCCGCTGTTCACGCTGCACTTCCCTGCTCTCGCGGGGATGAAGGCATACGACTTCACGTTTACGTGGGCGCAGCCGGTGGCGGTGCTGTGGCTGCTCATTATGACCGGAGTGAATTATCTGGGAGTAAGGCTGGGCGGCGCGGTGCAGGTTGTGCTGACGTTTATCAAGATTGCTTCGGTGCTGCTGGTGATTGGCGTGGCATTTTTTCTTTCAGGGAATACAGCGCATCCGGCGGATCCGATTTGGCCCGCGGCCGGCGCTGGACTCGTCACCGCCTTTCTAGCGGCGCTGGCCGCAGCGCTGTGGGCTTATGACGGTTGGGAAGATTTGAACCTGGTGGGATCGGAGGTTGAGAATCCGGAGCGGAATTTCCCGCTGGCGCTTGTCGGCGGAGTTGGTTTGGTCACGGTGGTGTATCTGTTGTTCAGTGCGGCGTGTCTGCGGGTCTTGCCATTCGAGACCGTCGCGAATTCTTCGCACATTGCTTCGGACGTAGTGGAGTTTGTGGCAGGGCGGGGCGCGGCGTTTTGGGTGACGGTGGCGATGGTAATTTCGGGAATTGGTTCGCTGAATTCGTCGACGCTGAGCGGAGCGCGAGTGCCGTATGCAATGGCACGCGACGGAATTTTCTTCAAGATTGCCGGCGGAATTCATCCGAGATTTCTGACCCCGGCGCGCGCGCTGATTTTTCAAGGGATTCTGGCCGGCGTTATGGCACTGACTGGCACATTCGAGGAGCTTACTAACTTATTTATTTTTGCCGCATGGATTTTTTACGGGCTGGCAGTGGTGGCGATGTTCCGCTTACGCAGGACCGAACCTAACATGCCGCGGCCGTATCGCTGCTGGGGATATCCCTGGGTGCCAGGAATTTTTGTTGCCGGAGCCCTCGCGCTAACTCTAAGCATTTTGGCGCAGCGACCCGGCAGGTCGCTCATCGGATTGCTGCTGATCGCGGCAGGGTTGCCATTTTATCGATATTGGAATCGGTCAGTGTCAGCTGCGAGAGACTTGAGTGGCGCATGACCGCCGGGCGGCAAAATATTGGACCGGCCAGCCGCCCGCCAGCAACGCTATAGCGGGGAAAATGACCCACGCGGAAAGACCAACGAAAAATGCCGGGATCGTGATGTTATGGGCGACTCGGTCATCCAGAATCAGCGCCGTAGGAAGGCCAATCACGAAAAAGGCGACATAGGGGAAAACGGGGAACACGACCGATGAAAATACAGCGAGAGTCCGGCCGCCAGCACGCCGGGACAGGTATGCAGCAAGCGCTCCGATGAACGGCAAGAAAATCAGCCAGGAAACGTAAATGACGGCGATTGGTGCCATGCGAAGCCGGCCGCCCGGCATTGGATTCGGCATTGGGTCAACCCAGGGGCTTGGACCGAGAATCTGGATCACCGCGAGAAGCACCATCGAGAGCGCAAGTGTAACGAATGCAGGAAACCAGAATTGAGTGACGCGTTTGTTCACGGTTGTCTCCTTATTTCGCGATGATTCGAGCTCTCGTTTCAAATCTTGCCAGTCGTTTACGCTTTCGAGAATGCGGCGTGTGACAACCTCTTCCGAAAGGCCATCGCGGAGCAAGGCCTGGTAGCTCTCCTCAAGATGTCCCGCAAGTTCTTCAACAACCTGCGTAGCCTCGCCATCTTCGATGAGAAGGCCAGCAAGCCGTTTCTGAACCAGTAGTCGCCAGTCATGCATTGGAAACTTTCGTCAAGCAGCGCAGGGCACCGAACAGTTCCAACCATTCGGCACGAAGCGGCTGAAGCTTTTTCTTGCCCTGCGGTGTGAGCCGGTAACAACGACGGCGGCGGCCGTTGGAGCTTGTTTCCCACACGCCGCGAATCCACCGGCGCTGCTCCATGCGATAAAGCATCGGGTAGAGCGCGGCAAGGCTAAACCTTAATGAGCCTTTGGTCTGTGTTTCGATGCGGCGGGACAACTCGTAGCCATGCAACGGGCCGTCCTGCAAGACGCTGAGGATGGCAAGTTCCGCGGTGCCTTTCTTAACGCCTGTACCGATCATCAGTCGCTCCCTTATGTGTAAGAGTCTTATATATTGGACTGACAGTGTCAACTGGACTTTGGTACAGCTGTGCGTCCGCGTTACACCGAGGTTGCGTGTTTTGCGGCGACGATGGGCAGAATTGCGGCTGCCGCTTCCCTGCCCACTTCGATTGTCGGGTGCAACAACTTGGCGAGAATTTCGAGGCCGGTGACCAGACGAGGACCGGGCCGGGAAAAATAGCTATTGGCATCAAGCGCGTAGACCCGTCCGTTTCGAACGGCGGGGATGTCTTGCCAGCCAACCGGGAAATCGATGGAGCGATACTCTTCGCGCGCTTGTGTTGCGGTGTATCCGCACGGCGCAGCGATCAGGAAGTCCGGTTGCGCGGCGACGACATCATCGAGCGTCACGCGAAAGGAAGGACGGCTGGGCTCGCCAAAGACGTCATGCCCTCCCGCGAGCTTAATCATTTCCGGAACCCAGTGGCCACCCACATAGAGTGGCTGCAGCCATTCGAGGAAGGCAACGGTTGGAGGATCGCTGAGCGGCTGCTCTTGCTTCGCGGAAATAATTTTCTGTTCGAGCGTGCCAATTCTTTCGCCGATCGATTCAATCAGCTTCTCGGCGGCATGAGGGCGGAAGGTTTGTTCGCCGACCAGGAGAATATCGCGCCAGACATCGCCGAGATCGAGCGGATTGAGTGACAGTACTTCCGGCTTGGATTCGAAAGTAGCGAGAACTCCCGCGAGATCTTCAGGCGACGCGGCGCAGACGTGGCACAAATCCTGGGTGACGATGAGGTCGGGCGAAAGGCCGCGGAGGGCTTCGGCGTCAACGGAATAAACACTTTCGCCGCGCGCGCTGAATTCGCGCACCAGGCGATCAATCTCGGCAGGTGCGGCATCTTTTGGAATACGCGAATGAATGACAACGGTTTTAGAACGCGCGGCGGGCGGAAAGTCACATTCATGGCTAACGCCTACGATTTGATCATCTAAGCCGAGCGCAAAGAGAATCTCCGTGGCGGACGGAAGCAGCGAAACGATGCGCATCGGGGCCATTGGCGAACTTTATCACAAGGTTTTGCAACGAGCTATTTCGAACTATTTATAGAGGAGATAGCGGCGGCGTGTTTTGTCGTAGTCGGACAGACTGGGTTGCCAGCTGGCAACGATATCCACGGGCGATAGGCCGTCTACCAATTTTTGCACAGTATCTGCGTTGCCGAGCAGCGTCACGGTTTTCAAAACGTCGAAATTTTGCGGATACATTTTCCGGAGCAGGGCGGCGATCTCGATGCCCATCCGCATGGAACGAACGGCGGCGCGATCTCCAATGCGAATACCGACGCCTTTGCAGCGCATGCCGGCGTACAAACCGGTGACTGGAATAAACGGTTGCGTGACGAACTTCAGCCCGGGCAGATGCGCCGCGTTCAATGCCGAAGCTACCTTTTCGCCGTCCATCCACGGAGCACCAAACTCTTCGAACGGCGCTTCGGTTCCGCGGCCGACGGAAACGCCTGCGCTCTGCAGGATTTCCAATCCGGGATAGACGATGGAACCTTTCAAGGTGCGCAGGTTGGGCGAAGGGGGAATCCAGCGCACGCCGGTGCTTTCGAAGAAATAATTGCGATGCCAATTCTTCATGGCGATGACGTGCAGGTCCGCGTTGATGTGATTCTCAGAGTTGAAGAATTGCGCTAGTTCGCCGATGGTCAACGCATAACGCACGGGAATCGGGAAATAGGCGACGAAATCTGTTTTGTCCGGGTCGAGCATCGGACCTTCGATGATTTCTCCGCCGAGAGGATTGGGGCGATCCAGAACGTAAAACGCGATATTGCGTTTGGCGGCTTCTTCCATGGCGTAGGCCATGGTGACGGTGTAGGTGTAAAAGCGGACGCCTGCGTCCTGAATATCGAAGACCAGCGTGTCCACTCCTTGCAACATTTCGTCGGTGGGGCGCAGAGTTTCACCGTACAACGAGAAAACGTGCAGACCGGTCGAAGGATCCTTACTGGAGGACAGACGTTCATCCAGTTGGCCGCCCAAGCCGTGCTCGGGACTGAAAATTGCCACGACTTGCACGCCTGGTGCGTGTGCGAGTACCTGAATGGTGGATTTTTCCTGCGAATCGATGCCAGTGTGATTGGTGATGATTCCGATGTGCTTGCCGCGCAACGGTGCGAACTTTTGCGATTCCAGAACGTCGAGGCCAGTTTGCACGCGACCGGCGCGCGCGTGCGATTTATTTTCCCCAGTTGCGGTATTTGTCGCAGCTAGACAAGGCTGAAGCAGGAAACAGAAGAGCGTACCGAACACACAGCTCACTAGACACAATCTTGTTGACGCGCGGTTCGGCAAGATTTCCTCCTGGTTCGCTTCGATTGCAATGATATTCTGGAACGCCCTGCGGTGAATCGCGTTGTCGCACTGAGTTGCGTGTGTTATCAACAGAAGAAGCAGGGCGCGACTCCGCGAGATTCCTGGCAATTCGGGAGAATTGATGCTGCTGAAACGCCGCGCTGTGATGTGCCTGTTTCTGCTGCCGTTCACGCTCCTTATGGCAACTAAATTACGAAGTCAAAGCCGCGCCCCCGCGGCGACAAAACAAGCAAAGCCTGCGCCTACTCGCAAATCCGCTGGCGGGTTGCGTGCGCTGTCCGCGACTCAGCGGCAATGGGTGGATAGTACGCTGTGGAAGATGACGGTTGACGAAAAAATCGGTCAATTGCTTTTCACGACGTATCACGGAACACTCGCTGCAACCGACTCGCCCGCGTACCAGCAAATGATGCACGACGTGCGCGATCTTCATGCCGGCGGATTTATTCTGATTACGCGGATGACTCCACTGGGAATTGAAAAGAGCCAGGCATACCCGACGGCGGTCCTGAATAATCAGCTGCAGTCCAAATCCAAATTGCCACTGCTGATTGGCGCGGACTTTGAACGCGGCTCGGCGATGCGGCTGGATGAAGGCACGTCGTTTCCAACTCAGATGGCAATCGCAGCGGGCGGCGATCCGCGCGATGCATACACCATGGGTAAAATCACGGCTCTGGAAGCGCGCCAGGCCGGTGTGCACTGGATCTACGCTCCGGTGGCCGATGTAAACAACAATCCCGGAAATCCCATCATAAATACACGTTCATTTGGCGAAGATGCCGCGCGCGTTGCGGAATATGTTTCCGAATACGTGCGTGGGGTGGAAGAAAACGGCGGGCTGGCCACTGCCAAACATTTTCCCGGCCACGGCGACACCGCGGCCGATTCGCACATCGATCTTCCGGTGATTCGCGCGGACCGTCAGCGGCTGGATTCTCTGGAGCTGGTTCCCTTCCGGGCGGCGATCGCCGCCGGAGCAGGCAGCGTGATGACCGGGCATCTTAATGTTCCGGCGCTGGAACCTGATAAGAACACACCTGCAACTTTGTCGTCGAACATTCTGACCGGGGTTCTCCGTAAAGAACTCGGGTTCCAAGGTTTGGTGGTTACCGACGCCATGGACATGGGCGGCATCACGGTTCGCTTCGCGCCCGGAGAAGCCGCTGTGCGCGCCGTGCTGGCTGGGGCCGATTGTTTGTTAATGCCGCCGGTTCCCGATGCCGCATTCGAAGCGCTGCAGCACGCGGTCAAGTCCGGAAGAATTTCTCGCGAGCGCCTGGACGCTTCCGTGCGGCGAATACTGGAAGCCAAGGCACGGCTGGGCCTGAACAAGAGTCGCCTGGTGGATGTAAACGGAATGAATGCGCACTTCGCGCAGACCGCCTGGCAGAAAGAGGCGCAGGGAATTTCTGATCGTGGAATCACGTTGCTTCGTGACACGCCGCATCGGTTGCCACTGGATGGAACAAAGCCGTCGCGCGCGCTGCTGCTGGCCTTTTACGCCGATCCTGAACCGACTCCCGGCGAAGATTTGGAACGCGAACTGAGAAGCCGGTTCGATTCGGTGACGACAATTCGCGCGGATACGCGATTTCGCGACGCGGCGAATATCAAACTGCCCTCGCCTGATTCTTATGATTTTGCGATTCTGGCGTTGTTCGTGCGCGTCAGCGATCGCAAAGGGAACGTGGATGTGCCAGCGGAACAGGCTGCGCTTGCCAACCAGGTTTATAAATCCGGAAAACCGGTCATCACGCTGGCATTCGGCAGTCCTTATTTGATCGAAGGCTTCCCACAAGCAGAAACGTGGCTGGGCGCGTTCGGTATCAGCGACGTCGCGCAAATTTCCATGGCTCGTGCGCTGTTTGGTGAGATCCCAGTGCACGGACACTTGCCGGTGACCATTCCGGGCGTGCAGCTGAAAGCTGGCTTCGGAATCGAAGTGCCGGCCGACCCGATGAAACTGCAGGTCATGGACGTGCGCAGTGAAGCGCAACTGCAACCAGCCTTCGACGTGGTTGAAGCTGCGATCAAGGATAAAGCGTTTCCGGGGGCAACGCTGGCCGTCGGATACCGCGGCAAAATTTCGCTGCACACGTTTGGCAAACAAACCTACGAAGCCAAGTCTGCGAATATCGCGATCAACACCATGTACGACATCGCTTCGCTGACGAAAGTGGTGGCGACTACGACTCTCGTCGCGAAACTTGCTGAAGGCGACTTTCCTGTGCGCCTGGATCTTGATGCGAATGTGGAGCGCTATCTGCCGGAGTGGGCCAGTGGTCCGCAACCTGAATGGCGCCATCGCGTGACCGTCCGTCATTTGCTTACACATACGTCTGGGCTGCCGCCATTCGAGGAATATTGGCGCACCTCGAAATCGAAGCAGGACACACTCGACAAAATATTTGTCGAGCCGCTCGACTATGAGCCGGGTACAAAAGAAGTGTATTCCGACCTGGGAATTATTTTGATGGCGGAAATTATCGAGCGGTTGACGGGACAGAAGCTCGATGCGCTCGCGCGCGAATATATCTTTTCGCCCCTAGCAATGTCGAACACCATGTTCAAGCCACCGAAGAAACTCTGGCCGGGTATCGCTCCAACGGAAATCGACAATCAGTATCGCCACCGATTGATTCAAGGGGAAGTTCACGATGAAAATGCGGCAGCGATCGGCGGGGTTTCAGGCCACGCAGGGGTGTTCAGTACCGCGCCAGATTTGGCTGCGTTTTGCCAGATGCTGTTGAACGGCGGCGCATACGCACATCAACGAATTCTGCGACGCGCCACAATTTCGGAATTTACCGAACCGCAACAACTTTCCGGCGGTACGCGAACGCTAGGCTGGGCTGTTCCGACTGAAGGCGGTTCAAGCGGACATTTTCTGGGGCCACACACGTTCGGCCATACGGGTTTTACGGGTACATCGATCTGGATCGATCCTGATCGGCAGCTTTTTGTAGTGTTCCTGACTAACCGCGTCTATCCAACGCGGGAAAATCAGAAATTGGCGAAACTTCGTCCCGTCTTGCATGACGCGGTGACACAGTCGCTGGGATTAGTATCACGTCCCTTGGTTGTTGAATAGCTTAACGCTGCGTATCGCTTCAGATCCGAAAGGCTTATCGCCCGGTCTTGCATCCGACTTGCTAGATGGCTGCGAACATTGGGCGGTAGATTGTCCCAGCGTTCAATCTTAGGCATCAATCGCCAAAGACCATTTTACCTAGCTCGTTGCCAAGACGCTTTGCTTCCTCCGGGTCCTCGGCTGAGCGGAACTTTTCTGCGAGATCGAAGAACTCCTGTTGTTTGCGTTTCTCGGCTTCGATTCCGTTTTCGATGAGTTCCACCATCATTCGGTTAGAACTGAGCCGGCGAGTCCTCGCGAGGTTTCGGATCTGAGCAGCAATCTTTACTGGCAGACTAACGCTTTGACGAACCGTCTTGGTTGGGGCACTCATTGCACCATTATGCACCATAATGCGGCAGAGGTGCAAGCCCGGAACAAACTATTTCAAGGGCTACTTTGCTAATCCCTCGTCGACGAAATCCTCGGCAGCTCGCGCAACACTTTCCGGCTTACCCAGATCACGCCAGTAGTATTTGTCTGCTCGAAATGCGGTGATCTTCTCGCCCTGACCCGAGAGACGTAAGTACGTGTCGATAATAGAGAACACGCCGTGCTCAGTCATCAGCGGGAACAGCCGCGGAGAAATTACGTGGATGCCTGAAAACGCCAGCGGCTCGAGCGATTGGCCCGGATGGACGATTTCGGCTTCACGGTCATGGCCAGCAACGCGCCCACAGAGCTGGCCACGTTCGTCAAACAGTAGCTGCCGGGAGCTTTCGCGCTTCTGCACGGCGGCTGTGACCAGCGAGCGGTTTTCCCTGTGGACCCGTACCATCAATGCCAAGTCAATCGAGCTCAACACGTCCACGTTGTGTAGAACAAATGGTCCGGCGTCATCTGCAGAATTTTCCTGAAAAAACCAAGCCGCCTTTTTCAACCCGCCGCCGGTGTCCAACAGAATATCTTCGCGCGAAACCTCAATGCGCATTCCGAAATTATTATTGGCTTTGAGATAGTCGATCACCATTTCGGCAAAGTGATGCACGTTGATGATGGCTTCACTCACACCGAACGATTTCAAGCGGGTGAGCGCAATCTTAAGCAGGGTGCGGTCGCCGACTTCGACCAGGGCTTTTGGGCGATCGTCCGTCATCGGACGTAGGCGTGTACCGAGTCCCGCCGCCAATACCATCGCTTTCATATCCAGGCACACGCGATGTTAACGATGGCGCGCCAAAAATTCCCGGAGAGCTTCCTTCCGACAAGGTCCGATCTTTCGGTCGCTTCGCTCGGAATGACGACGGCATGATGGAAGCGGCGTGGGATGGCCTTCCGCGAGTCTATATTCATTGATCTCACCGCGAAGACTTCGCCAGGACCGTTTCACTCTCCAACGCTTCCAGTCCGAGATGACGGACGACGACTTGCACGCCTTTGCGCGCGCGGAGCCGTTTCGCCAACTGCTCCGCGAGAAAGACCGAACGATGCTGGCCGCCAGTACAGCCAAACGACACCATCAAATTCTTGAATCCGCGCTCCTGATAAGTGTTCACACTGGCGTCCACCAGCGACAGCACGCTGGCGAGATACTGGTGCACGCTTTCCTGTTGATTCAGGTAGTCGATTACCGGTTGATCCTTGCCAGTCAAAGTCTTGAAGCGCTCTTCGCGCCCGGGATTGGGCAAACTGCGCCCGTCGAAGACAAAGCCGCCGCCGTTCCCCGACTCGTCTTTCGGCAGACCTTTGTGAAACGAGAAACTGAAAATGCGGACGGTCAGCGCGTCGGCTTCGCCCGCCAGCCCGAGCAGTTTTTCCGAAGCCAGCATGTTCTTGAATGCATCCATCAGAGTGGGCAGATGGACGGGGAGCTCGACATTGTGGGCCAGCCAGCGCAGATTTTTCAAAGCAAACGGAACGCTTTGCAGAAAATGTGCTTTCCTTTCGTAGAAACCGCGAAATCCATAAGCGCCAAGCGCTTGCATAATCCGAACGTAAACGTACCCATAGTAGTGACACAGAAATTCATCACGCGCTATTTTTGTGTAGCCACTGAGCGCGTTAAGATAGTGATCGAGAAGATGCTGGCGCAGCTCGGGCGGCAAGTCAGCCTTGGCGTCGAAGAGCATGGACGCGATGTCGTATTGCAGAGCGCCTTTGCGGCCGCCCTGATAATCCACAAAATAGGGATTTCCGCGGGGCAGCATGATGTTGCGGGACTGAAAGTCGCGATACAGGAAATAATCGCAATTGGCGCTGAGCAGAAAGTCCGTCAACCTCCCAAAATCGTTCTCAAGCGCGGACTCGCTGAACGGGATTCCGGCCAACCGAAGAAAATAATATTTGAAATAATTGAGATCCCAGGTGATCGATTGCCGATCGAAACTACCGCAGGGATAACACACGCTGTAATCCAGGTCGTGCCCGCCTTCCACTTGAAAACGTGGCAGCGTGGCCACAACGTTTTCGTAGGCATGCACGACTTGCGGCGCAATTTGTTCGTTGGTGCGATTCCTGGAAAGAAATTCAAAGAGCGTCGTGTCGCCCAGGTCTTCTTCAAGATAGGCGCCCTGATCCAGATCTTCGCCATAGATTTCCGGAACCGGCAGACCATGCTTGCGAAAGTGTTTGGAGAAAGACAGGAACGCCGCGTTTTCTTCGCGTACACCGTAGAGAATGCCGATCGCGCTGGCTTTGTCGGTCGCCAGTCGGATGATCTTGCGTCCAGAGCCGCCCAATTCGCCCTGCAGCGGCAGCACGCGGTCCGGCGGCCAATGAAAATGCTGTTCGAAAAGTTTTCTTAGCAAATCCATGAATTCCGTTCCAATGGTGCCGTGTTTGCGCGGCGGCTGGATGCTCGGCTTTTCTAGAATAGCCGATTAGGCCGCACGAAACGATACGTCAAGCGCGTTGGTGTCCATCGAATTAGTCCCGATTCGCAGGTGACGACGTCTCTCGGATTTGTAGTAACGCTCTCGCTTCACCGATTCTCTTCTGTCACACGCGGTTCAGTCCTATTTTCGTTGAGCGTATATAATGTGATAGTGAGCCCTGGCCGAAAAACACATTCGCTTGCCGAAGAACGCCTCACCGAACAGCGCAATCCTCATTCGATGAATCTGGATAGGCTCTCAAGCGAAGAAATCATTCGTTTGATGAACGAAGAGGATTGCAAAATCGCAGCGGCAGTGGCGCGTGAAATTCCCGCTATTACGCGGGCGACAGATGCGATTGTAAATGGAATGCAAAATGGCGGACGGCTTTTCTACGTGGGCGCTGGATCGAGCGGGCGGCTCGGCGTGCTGGACGCCGCGGAATGCGCGCCGACTTTTGGCACCTCGCGCAGATTGGTGCAAGCGCTGATTGCAGGAGGTAAACGCGCCGTCACCAACGCGGCCGAAGGAGCGGAGGACTCTACGAAAAATGGTGAACGGGATCTGGCCGCAAAGCAGCTTACTAAGAATGACGTGGTCGTCGGCATCGCAGCGAGCGGCACGACCCCCTATGTCATCGGAGCCCTGAAACACGCGCGAAAGCGCAAAGCTACAACGGTGGCCGTAACCGCGAATCGCAGCATGCCGGTGGCGCGCGTGGCAGAGATATTGATTGCGCCGAAGGTCGGTTCTGAAGTTCTAACTGGCTCGACGCGGCTGAAAGCCGGTACCGCGCAAAAAATGGTGCTCAACATGCTCTCAACCGCTGCGATGGTGCGGCTGGGACATGCTTATGAAAACCTGATGATTGATTTGCTCGATACCAACCAAAAGCTTTCCGACCGATCGCTGAGAATACTTGTTGAGGCCAGTGGAAAGAGTGTGTCCGCGGCGAGACACGCGCTGCGGAAATCCGGACACGATTTGCGCGTGGCTCTGGTAATGCTGAAGAAAGACATGGACGTTCGGGAAGCTAAGCAATCCTTAAAATCTGCCGGCGGCAACTTGCGCCTGGCATTGGGAGAGTCGTAGGCAACGACGCAAGGATTATCGTTCGCTAATAAAAGGGCATGGATAAATTTCTTATCACCGGCGGTATTCCCTTACATGGGACGGTAGAAATCAGCGGCGCAAAGAACGCCGCTCTGCCAGCGATGGCGGCTTCCCTGTTAACGGCTGACCGAGTTGCGCTCCATAACGTCGCAAAGGTTCGCGACATCATCACCATGGGCAAGCTCCTCGCACACATGGGCGTCTCCGTGACCACCAGCGAGTTCCCCGCCGCGGACTACGCCTTTCAGGCGCAGTCCATCACCCATGCCGAGGCGCCCTACGAGCTCGTCAAGACTATGCGCGCTTCCATTCTGACCCTCGGCCCGACGCTTGCACGCACAGGGATGGCTCGCGTTTCACTTCCTGGCGGATGCGCCATCGGCGCGCGTCCTGTGGATTTACATCTAACTGCCCTGGAGAAAATGGGCGCGGAAGTCACGACTTCCCACGGTTACATCGAAGCTCGGGCGCCGCGCGGAGGCAGGCTCAAGGGCGCGCACATCGTCTTCGAGAAAATTACCGTGACCGGCACAGAGAATATTTTGATGGCCGCCACACTCGCCGATGGCGAAACGGTTCTGGAGAATTGCGCACGCGAGCCGGAAGTGACCGACTTAATAGTGCTGCTGCGAAAAATGGGAGCGAAAATATGTGGCGATGGGACTGCGGCTCTAAAGATTCAAGGAGCCTTTTCGTTAGGTGGCGCGGAGCACGCGGTTATCGCGGACCGCATTGAGGCTGGAACGTTTTTGGTTGCCGGGGCCATCACCAACGGTGACTTGACTGTTACCAAATGCGAACCGCAGCACCTGGGCGCAATCATCAGCAAGTTGCGCGATGCGGGAGTGTCCATCGAAGACGCTGGGCCGGGCAGCTTGCGCGTACGCGGCGTGAAGAAATTGATCGCCGCGGATGTGACCACCGAGGAATACCCGGGCTTCGCGACGGATATGCAGGCGCAGTATATGGCTCTTGCCACACAATCCGAAGGCGCATCCACAATCACCGAGACGATTTTCGAAAATCGCTATCTGCATGCTAGCGAGATGATGCGCATGGGCGCGCATATTTCGATTGATGGACGCCGCGCCATCGTGCGCGGCCCTTCGCAACTTAGCGGCACGACGGTGCAGGCTTCGGACTTGCGCGCCAGTGCCAGCCTGGTCCTTGCAGCTCTGGTGGCCAATGGCGAAACCACCATTGAGCGCGTTTACCATATTGATCGCGGCTACGAGCGTATCGTTGAAAAACTCGGCGCGGTTGGAGCCGAGATTACTCGCGTGCACGCGTCTTCCAGCTAGGGTTCCGGCTCGGTAAACAGTAACGTCCAACAAGCTTGGCCAGCGGGCTGAACCGGCGAAGAATGACGCGGCTCAGCCAACGTCTAAGTAATTATTTTGCCGACCTTGCGTGCTCGCGGAGCTTTGCTACAATTTACGACACCGCCGTTCCTGTGCGAATGCGCAACGGCGACGGTTCGAAACGGCTGAATCCTAGGTAGGAAGGATCCCAACATGTCCAACACTCAACTTCTCGACAAGATTGACGCCGCCATTGCCCAAAAAAATCTGCTGAATCATCCCTTTTATCAGGATTGGCAAGCGGGCAAGCTTTCCCGCGAATCATTGCAGCTGTACGCCGCGCAGTATTACCGCCATGTTCAGGCCTTCCCGCAACACTTGCGTGTCCTGGCGGCCCGCGCGGACGCTTCGCTCAAGCCCATCGTGCTGGAAAACCTCGCTGAAGAGGAAAATCCGGACGCTCCGCACCCGCAACTGTGGCTCGACTTCGCCGCCGCTCTTGGCATCAGTGAAGAATATGTCACATCCGCTCCGTCGCTCCCCGGCACGCAACACGTCGTCCACACTTTTCGCGACATATGCGCGAACCGTTCCGCGGCCGAAGCCGTCGCGGCGCTTTACGCCTACGAATCGCAAGTTCCGGAAATCGCCATCACCAAGATTGATGGACTGAACCGCCACTACGGAATCAACGACGCCAAGGGCACCGCATATTTTTCAGTGCACGAGGAAGCCGACAAGGCACATCGCGCCGCGTGGCGCAATTGGCTCATGCAAAACGCCTGCGACGATGAAGAGCAAGTCCTCGCGTCTACTCACAACGCATTAAACGCGTTGTGGGGCGCGTTGGACGCCGTTCACTGCGGCTCCTGCTCTAAAAACTGACGAAGCACTTATTCTCGGCCTTACGCCGACAGACAAATTTGCAAATCGGGATAGGGGTAGTGGTCGCCCACTCTCCCCTGCCACACCACTGCACATGCGGGTCCGCATACGGCGGTTCAGCGAGTTGAGCCCTCGCGGGTCCGAGGTTCGATTCGTTGTTCGCCACAAGGGCTTCGCCGCTCTGCAGGTTTCCGTTTCGGCTTCACCGTCTTCTGAACCTGTAAAGCTCAGCCGGAGCTGATTGGCTGGCGCAATGCCACCCGTGAGTTCAACGTTCTACTACTCGCTCTCACTGTTTGGGCCTTCCTCACGTGCGTGAGTACTACGCCCGCTGCTGACTTCTGCTGCAGGATCAGCGTGAATTACTCCGCACTCAGTCACGAATCCGAGACATGCAGCAGATCTCCCGCGATAAGTTCGACTGCTTTCGATACGCGACCGCCGGATTTACCACCCAGCGTCCTTGATGGATACGGACTTCGTTGTCAGTTGCCAACTCGTCCGACGCCGTAGGCCTCAAATCCGATTCTTGTCCATCGGCCCGTATCTTTGCTCCACGCTTCCTTCAGACCCCACCTCACGGTGACGCCCTTGCGCTTCGCTGCCCTTCACCTCCATCAGGTTGGGACGGGACTTTCACCCGTTAGCTGCCGAACATGCACGCGTACAACACAAGGCCTCCGGTTGTTTCCCGGAGGCCTTTGTCCATTTTAAAGAGACAGTCGGAACTTACTCGGTGGTGGTTGTGGTCGCGCCGCCACCAGCCGTCGCTTCTTTTTTCTGGGCCTTTTCGCGAGCTTCCTTGATCAGCGCTTTGCGGGACAGGCGGACCTTGTTGCCTTCGATCGAAAGCACTTTGACCAGCACCTGATCGCCGAGTTTAAGCTCGTCACGAACGTCGCGAATGCGTTGTTCGGAGATTTCGCTGATGTGCAGCAAGCCGTCGGTACCCGGGAACAATTCGACGAAAGCGCCGAATTCCGCCAGACGAACGACCTTGCCAAGATATGTTTTGCCGATTTCGGCGCTGGCTGTTACGTCGCGCACCATCTGCAAGGCCGCGTCGCCGCCGGAACCGCTGGTCGCGAAAATATGTACCGTGCCATCTTCGTGCACGTCAATTTTCACGCCGGTCGCTTCGATAATCGACTTGATCTTCTTGCCGCCCGGTCCAATCAGGTCGCGAATCTTGTCGGTAGGAATGGACAACTTAAAGAGTCGCGGCGCGTAAGCCGAAATCGTGGTGCGTGCTTCGCCGAGCGTCGCGTCCATGATGTCCAGAATTTCCAGGCGGGCTTTCTTGGCCTGAGCCAATGCTTCACGCATCATCGGGATGCTGATGCCGCCAACTTTGATGTCCATCTGCAGCGCGGTAATTCCGGTGCGCGTTCCGGCAACTTTGAAGTCCATGTCGCCGTAATGATCTTCCGCGCCCGCAATGTCGGTCATGACCGCGTATTTGCCGTTGTCACCAACGACCAGGCCCATGGCGATGCCCGCGCAAGGAGATTTGAGCGGAACGCCGGCATCCATCATCGCGAGAGATCCACCACAAACCGTTGCCATCGAAGACGAACCATTGGATTCAAGAATGTCGCTGACCAAACGCATGGCGTAAGGGAATTCTGTCTCGGGCGGCAGCAAGCTGACCAGCGCACGTTCTGCCAGCGCTCCATGACCGATTTCACGGCGACCCGGCCCGCGAACCGGCTTCACTTCGCCGACGCTGAACGGGGGGAAATTGTAGTGCAGCATAAAGCGCTTATGCTGATCTTGGGCGAACAACAAATCCAGCCGCTGCTGATCTTCCTTGGTGCCCAAGGTCAGAGTAGCCAAAGCCTGTGTCTCACCGCGGGTAAACAACGCCGAACCGTGTACGCGGGGCAGCAACCCGACTTCGCAAGTGATTTTGCGGATTTTGTCGAATGCCCGTCCATCCGGGCGGCGACGATTGTTCAAAATCTCGTCGCGGAAAATATCTTCCTTCAAACGATCGAAGGCGCGTTTGGTCAGCGTCAGCTTCTCTTCGTCTTCTTCGGGAACGGTTGCGACGATCTTGGCCTTCAATTCGTCAATGAGGTGATAGCTTTCCTTCTTTGGATGCTTCTCCGTGTCCAGCGCATCCTTCAACTCAGCGCCGTAAGTCTTCTTGATTGAATCGTAGATGCTCTGGTCGAAAGGCCACGGAGCAACATCAACTTTCTTCGGCTTCAATTGCGCGTGCAGTTCCTTGATCGCGACCACAATCTTTTTCACTTGCGCGTGGCCAAATTCCAGCGCTTCGACCACAGTTTCTTCGGATACTTCCAGTGCGCCGGATTCCACCATCATGATGGCTTCATCGCTGCCCGCGATGACGATGTTGATAAGGCTTAGCTTTTGTTCCGCAACGGTAGGGTTCGCAACCAGTTGTCCGTTCACAAGGCCTACACGGACCGCCGCAATCGGCGTCGGAAAAGGCAGGTCGCTGCAATAGGCGGCAGCCGCCGCTCCGGTCACCGCGATGACGTCTGGATCGTTGTCGCTGTCGGCGGATAAGACCATCGCATTAATCTGAGTTTCGTTCCGCCATGATTCCGGGAACAGCGGGCGCATCGGACGGTCAATCAATCGCGAGGTCAAAATCTCTTTTTCCGTCGGCCGGCCTTCCCTCTTGAAAAATCCTCCGGGAATCTTTCCCGCCGAGTACGTGTTCTCGCGATAATCGACCGTCAACGGCAAAAAGTCTCGATCGTTTGGCTTGGTCGACATGCAAGCCGTGTTCAGGATCACCGTATCGCCGTACCGCGCCACAATCGCGCCATTCGCTTGCTTGGCAATCTTCCCTGTTTCCAGAATCAGCGCTCTTCCGCCAACCTCGACCGATACTTGATGAGGCGCCGGTATGTGATTATTTTCTGACATGTTTCATTCCTTTGGTCCCGCCTCTGGCGGCACCGGGCAGATCCGTCTGCCCTTTCCATAGATTATTTCGTTTAATAAATTGCCCTGTCGTTGAGCTGAGGGAAGGTGCTACCGCCGGTCGGCTGAAACCACACTACGAGACAATTCGCCTGTTCCCAGTCGAATGTCCAATTCCAGACACTTTTCGCTTGGAATTTGTCACTTCGTGCGTAGCTCGCGGCTTTTTTCGATGCAAACCGCTACTTGCGCAGACTGAGCCGTTCCACAATCTCGCGGTACCGATCCGGGTCTCGCCGGTTGAGATAGTCCAAGAGTCGCCTGCGCTTGTTGACCATCATGATCAAGCCCCGCCGCGATGCATGGTCCTTCACATGGCTCTTGAGGTGCGAAGTCAGATAGTTGATCCGCTCGCTCAGCAGTGCAATCTGCACCTCCGGCGAGCCCGTATCTTTAACATGTGAACGGAATTGTTCGATCAACGCTGCTTTCGGTGCGCTCAAGTGCCCTCTCCGTCGTCCCCTGAATTTTCCTCTTCTCTTCGACTCATCCAGAGTAACACAACATTCTTTTACGTGTAAAGCAATGCCGTGGCTCTTTACCGGTCAAAAAACATTGTGTGGATTATGACTGCGGTTCCATGTTTCCATGCCTGCGCACAGCTCGCGGCACTCGAAAGCAAAGAGCGCTAATCCAGCCAAGTGAGGCGTTATGAATCATCAGCGAACTCAGACACCGATTCCTCAGCTTCCTTCGCGCCGGCAGATAATCGTCAACGCCGCTTTGGCGTTGAGCGCGTTCGGTACAACCGCAACTATTGCCAAGGCCGCCGCGGTCGAAGACATTTCGCGCAACGCCGAAGCTCTTCATCAAGAGTTGGTCTTCAAAGCGAATCGCAAGCGCACCTACGAAATCTTCACCACCACTGCGCTGTTCGACAAAATGACTCATGACATTCAAACCAAGGAGGGCGGCGCGGCAAGCGCGTCTCATCCGACAGAAATCAGCTGGGACGTTGGCGGCTCCTTCTCACTGTTCGGCGGACGCATCGTCGGCCGTCATCTGGAACTCGTTCCAGACGAGCGCATCGTCCAGGCCTGGCGCGTGGCCTATTGGGATCCTGGGGTTTTCTCGATCGTCAGATTCGATTTCACGGAACATGGCTCGGAACATGAGCCGGAAACCAAACTTCTCTTTGCTCACACCGGATTCCCCCAGGGCGACGCGGAAAATCTTCTGCACGGCTGGAAACTCCATTATTGGGAGCCGCTCGAAAAATTTCTCGCCGGCTAACATTTGCCGAATGCTGCTGAAAGACTGCTGACGGATTCGGCGTATTACGAAGTATGGACCCGGGATTTCGCTTCCGTCGCGCATTGTGGAGCGCGGTAGTTTTTCTGTCGGTGATCGGTGCTTCCGTTGCCATCCGCAGAATTGCTTATCTGGCTCCGATTCTGGCTCACGGTTATTCATCGCCAGCGATCACGCCGGATTCGAGGGCTGCTCAGTTCGTAATGCTCGATGAAGTGTTTGCGCATCATCCCCTTCTCACCATGATCCATGTTGTTCCCGGTCTTTTGTTCATGATGCTCGGGCCGTTTCAATTCAGCAAATTCATCCGCGCGAAGCACCTGCGATGGCACCGATGGAACGGCCGCATTTTTGTGGCATGCGGGTTGATCATCGGAATCTCAGCCCTGGTCATGAGCTTCACTATGCAATCGATCGGCGGCGTGAACCAGGCCGCGGCAACGATCCTGTTCGGTTTCTTCTTTCTTTTCGCGCTGAGCAAGGCCTTTTGGCACATCCGGCGTCGCGAAGTCGCTCTTCATCGTCAATGGATGATTCGGGCATTTGTGATTGGTCTTGCGGTTGCCACCATTCGTCCTATCATCGGCATTTTCTTCGCCACCAGCCGACTTTCCAACCTGACGCCCGCGCAGTTTTTCGGCACCGCCTTCTGGATCGGATTTGTTCTGCACCTTATCGCTGCGGAAGCCTGGATTCACGCTACACTTCCACAAACCATAAAGACTCAACCGACTGCCTTATAGCGGAACTCCTCCACAATTGCACAGATTGCGTTTCTTGACGCGGCCCAGTTCTGGTGCTACAAGGTTCGTCATTCTCAATCGGTTCGGCCCGCTTTACAGCGAGGACGTTGAGCGCCTGCCCGCAACGTCCGAGCATTCTGCAACTTAACAGCCACACCTTTCGACAAGAGCAGGCAGAAAACTTTCACGGAGAGTATTCAAAAATGAAGACGCGCCTGTTTTTCTGTTTTTTCGCAATGCTGCTGTCCTGTATTTCCGGTTTCGCACAGCAATCGCAGCCTCAAATGCAACCGCTCACTTTCTGGTACGAATACACGATCAATCCCGGCAAAGAAGACGAGTTTCTGGACCTTGTGAAAACGGTCGGCCAGCCGGTCCGCGACAAACTTATGGCTGAAGGCGTTGTCCTGGCCTGGGGCGTTGAGACTCCTTTGCTGCGCGTTCCCGGCAACGCCACACATATAATCTGGTACGCCGTCGCCGATTATGCGGGAGTCGACAAGGTTGATTCCGCCATGCGCGCCCAGATCGCCAAGCTTAGCGACGAAGCAGCCAAGTCCGGTACCACGAAGAAGGGCCAAAAATCAGCGGCCTCGGTCACTGCTCGCCTCGGCGAAATCGCCGACATGAGCAAAGTCCACGACTATCTCACTCGCGATCTGGTCATCGGATTTGCTTCATCCTCTGGGTCGGGCTCGCTTCCGTTCGTCCGCTATAACTTCGTTAAGGTGAAAGCGGGCAAGGGCAGCGATTACCGCAAAGCCTGGGAGAAATACAACAAGCCGGTATTCGAAAAGCTCGCCGCCGATGGCGTCGTTATGGCCTACGGTCTCTCGGTGGAAGAAATTCGCACCGATGGAGACTTCACTCATTACGCCTGGTATGCAGTCAAGGATCTCGCATCTTTTGACAAAGTTCGTGCGGCCTTCGTAGCCGACCGTGACCGCCGTTCTCAAGAAGAGCAGGACGCCATCACCCTTCTCTTCGTGAGTGTCCAGGATCCTGACGCCACACGTTCGGAAGTCGCTCGTTCGCTGATCTTCCACGTGCCTGCAGCGAAATAACGGAGCGAGTGGGCGCATCACAGAACTTCAACAGCAATTAACCGTTCCAAAGGGAATAGAAGGCCGGCTATTCTACCGGCCTTCCGGTCTTTTTTTCTCAGGCCTTGGAACTTAGCCGATTACAAAGCTAGCCACGATCGCCGTTGCTGATTACCGAACACTGGTTCGTACAATCGAATCTCCCTGCTGTGAGGTCATGCAAAATTACCTGTGACCTTTTCCGGACGCTCAGCCTCCGCGGTACCAGGGGCACGAATTGACGGCGTGGATTTACTTCGCGGCCTGGCAATCTTTTTCGTATTGATGAACCACGTCAACATGCGCCTGTTGATCGCGCATATCCCTTATACCCGCGGCATCCCAGAACAACTTGTTTCTTCCGTGGTCTGGAACGGACAGTATGGCGTGCAAATCTTTTTTGTGGTGTCAGGCTTTCTGATTACTTCGGTTTCGCTTCGTCGCTGGGGAACGCTCTCCGGCGTCAGCCTGCGTGGCTTCTATTTGATGCGTTTCGCCCGCATCGCACCGTTGCTGCTTGTTTTGCTCGCGGTATTGAGCATTCTTCATTTCACCCATCTCAGAGATTTCGTGGTCGCCGCGAAAACCGGAGGCCTGGCGCGCGCCCTGGTCGCGGCGCTTACATTTCACGTCAACGTACTCGAAGCCCTCCGTGGTTACCTTCCCGGAAATTGGGACATCCTGTGGTCACTCTCGGTCGAAGAAATGTTTTATCTTTTTTTTCCCATCGTCGCCAAAGTTCTCGGCCGTGGGAAGCTATTCGTCGCATTGCTCGCGGGTTTTGTCGCAATCGGTCCTTTCGCTCGGACGGTTTTCGCACATGGCAATGAAGTCTGGCGCGAATACTCCTATCTTGGCGCCATGGACGCCATCGCCCTCGGCTGCCTCACGGCTCTAGTTCTGTCCCGATTTCGATTTTCGTCCGCGATACTCAAAATACTCGCCATCGCCGGCGCGGCTCTGTTGATCTTTATTCTCTGCTTTTCCCTTCAGGGCAATCAGCTCGGCCTGCAACGCTGCGGCCTCGATATGACCATCCTCGCGGTTGGCACCTGCATGCTCATTGCAGCCGCCGTACAGACCAGCTGGAAGCCTCCGCGCCTCTTAATGCCGGTTCTCGATCTCGGCCAGCGCAGCTACGAAATCTATCTGACACATATGTTTGTGGTCTTTGCGCTGTTCCGCCTTTTCCTATTCGCGGGATGTCCAAAGGCTGCCATCCCCCTTTTGTTCCTCGCCGTCATCATCGTGTCCACCTTCCTCGGCGACCTTGTTGCCCGCGCTTTTTCAGAGCCAGTTAACCGCCTCATCCGCTCTCGTTGGCGCGATGCGCAGCGTTCTATCACTGATTTGGCCGCTCCACGACCGTAAGCTGCATGCTGCTACGGTTCACACTCATCGCCCAAACTTCAAATCGGGCGGCAAAGCAATTATTTGTTCGAAAGTTTGTTCGGGTTAGTATCAGCGTTACGCACTTGCGCGGGCTTCAGGAAAGGACCTTCCGTGGCCAATCCACTCTCAGCGCTCGTCACCGGAGCCAATTCCGGAATTGGCCGGACCGTCGTCTCGCGTCTTGCGCGCGCGGGATATGACGTTGCAATAAATTTCAAGGTCGATGAGACCTCAGCCGATGTTTTGGCCAGGGCCCTACAAAACAATGGCATTCGCGCAATCAGCGTTTACGCCGACGTCGGCAATTCCAGAGACGTTGACGCAATGTTTCAGAAGATCCTTTCCGCTTTCGGCAAGCTCGACGCGCTGGTCAACAATGCCGGCGTTCAAGTCTGGAAGCCGCTTCTCGATGTCCAAGAAGCTGACTGGGATCGCGTGATCACCACAAATTTGAAGGGCTGCTACCTTTGCACACAGCGCGCTGCGCGCAACATGAAAGAACGCTGCTCGGGAGCCATCGTAAATATAGGATCGGGTTGCAACAAAGTTCCCTTCCCCAATCTTTCCGGTTACACCGCCAGCAAGGGCGGCATTGAAATGTTCACAAAATCCGCCGCGATGGAGTTGGGTCCGTACGGAATCCGCGTCAACTGTGTCGCCCCCGGAGCCATCGAAACCGAGCGAACGAAAAACGAGCTGGCCGATTTCGCAAAATCCTGGTCACAACTAACGCCACTACGCCGAATAGGCACTCCTGACGACGTAGCCGCCGCCGTGGAATTCCTGCTCAGCGATCGAGCCTCGTTCATCACCGGCCAGACTCTAGGAGTAGACGGTGGCCTTTTCGCACAGCCCCGCTGGCCCGACTCTGATTACAGTCCCTGATCTAAAATATGAGCAAAGTCGCAATTCCGAGCGAAATCATCCTGCCGCCGCTTTGGCGCGGGCAATCACGTTCTGGTCGTATCCATCCTCTTTCAAATACCTATATAAACTTGTCCGCCCAATTCCCAAAACCTGCGACGCACGCAAACGATTCCCAAAGGGACTTACGATGACTTCGCACCGCAAACAGTGTCGTGTTGCGAAACAGTTTTTTTGATGCGTTCCGAATGGACGCAGATGGGGCTCGTTCAGAACTTCATGAGGATAAACAGATTCGTTGCAAAGGCTTCGATCGGACCGTACAGGTAGCGAAACCCGAGAATTGCCGCAAGCAGCCCCAGGCTTCGGTAGGGCGTGGTGCGAAGCCAGTCAAGGTATCGGTGCGCGGTACTGTCTCCCATGAAAATTAGAATCCCCGCGCTGCCATCCAACGGAGGCACCGGCAGAAGATTGAATACCCCAAGTAGAAGATTAAGCGAGAAGAAAACGATGAGAACGGTGCCGAATAAGCTCGCATGACCATCCACGCCGCGCTGAAACCAGTGATATTCTCTGCCGAATCGAATCAGAATCGCCGCGATGATCATTAACGTGAAGTTTGCAGCCGGTCCGGCCAGCGCCATCAATGCTGCACGCCGCGGATAGCGGCGCTCCCACTCCGGATTGAACGGCGCGCTGGCCCAGCCGATCATCGTCTGTGCAAACAGAAACGCAATAATCGGGATGACCACCATGCCCCAAGGCTCGCGCTGAATGTGCGGGACCGGATTGAGCGTGACCTGTCGCGCTGCGGTGTCGTCACCGCCCAGCTTGGCCACCAATGCGTGCGAAGCCTCGTGGCACGTAGTCGAAAACAAAAATGCTACATACCATATAAATCCAAAAACAAGAGTGTCGGCAGTGATCTCAGGCATGGAGTCAGTTCAACTCAGTTCGGACTTCCAGGGCAAATTTTCCAACGCGACTTCCTACAAACCTTTCCAAGAGAGCTTTTCAAGGGTAGATACTGGCAACGGGGAATGCAAGCAGCCGCCTGATAATCAAGACGAGTGATGATACACTCCGCGTATGGCCACCAAGAAGAAAACCACGAAAAAGCAAGGCAAGAAGAAACCACCCGCGAAAAAGAAACTCGCCAGGAAATCCACTCCCAAGAAAACACAGCCGAAAAAAGGTGCCGTGAAAGCGAAGCCAACGGCCCAAAAAATTGCAGGCAAAAATGCCGCTGCCAGGATTCCGCGCGGCAAAACAGCAAGTGCCCCTGCGAAGCGCACGCGGGGTAAAAGCGAGACCGTAGATACCGTGACGTTTGAGCCAGTCGGATTGGGCGCCCGCTCCGGCGGTCAAGCGGGCGATCTGCAAGGTCTCTCCGATGCCGGTCGAGCAAATTCAGAAAGCGTGGATGAGCTCCTCGAAGAAGGCAACTCGTTCGAAGCCGAAGTGGTAAAAGGCGTGGAAGACGCCGGCGACGCAGACGAAGGCGAAGTTCATACCCACGAGGTCCCCGAAGACGACGTTCCTGGCGACTATCTCGACAAAGACGAGTAGACGAGACTTGCAGATGTGGACCCGGCGGAAATTTCTGGCCACGGGAGCGATGCTGCCGTGGGCACTGCGTATCGCAGACGCGCAAGCCGCGTCCTCCGCGAACGTCATTCCCGTAGGCCTGGAAATGTACTCGGTGCGCGATGCATTGGCTAACGACCCCACCGGAACAGTCCGCGCGATCGCCGCGATGGGTTATCAGGGATTGGAATTCTACGCTCCCTATTTTGCATGGACTGAATCGCAAGCCAAAGATATGCGCAAGTTGCTCGACGAACTGAAAATTCGCTGCTTCTCGACGCACAACGATAGCGACTATTTCACCGGCGGTAAACTGCAGCATGCACGCGAGCTCAACTTGATTCTTGGGAGTAAGTACATTGTTATGGCCAGCTCACAAGCTGGCACCGCGGACGGTTGGCGGCGCGTAGCTGAGGCGCTCGATTCAACCGGGGACAAGCTGGCGCCCGACGGGCTCGGTGTCGGCTACCACAATCATCAGACGGAATTCCTCCCGGACGACCGAGGCGTCCGACCGATAGACATCCTCGCCATGAACACTAAACCTTCGGTGATGCTTCAACTGGATGTGGGCACCTGTATCGAAGCAGGTGCCGATCCCGTGGCGTGGATCAAAGCCAATCCCGGGAGGATTCGTTCGATGCATTGCAAAGACTGGTCACCGGAAGCTGGGAAAGGCTATTCAGTTTTGTTTGGCGAAGGCGTGGCACCATGGAAGAAGTTATTCGAAGCAGCTGAGCATGGCGGCGGCATTGAATATTATCTGATCGAACAGGAAGGCAGCCGCTATCCGGAGCTGGAAACGACAGAAAAGTGCCTGCAGCGGTTTCGTGCAACGCATGGCACGTAGCTCCAGGAAAGCGCAGCGAAATCCATCAGCGCGAGTCCGATGAACTCTGCAGCGCCCCGTTTTTCAAAGCCCACGCAACAAATCCTTCCGGAGCATTCTTAACCCCAGCGATATTCGCGCCCTTGATATTCGCGATTTTCGACCATTCAATGCCGCGCAAATCCGCTGCACGCAAGTCGGCGCTCGCAAGCGACGCGCCGCTGAAGTCCGCGCCACTTAGGTCCGCACCGGAAAAATCAGTGTCGTCAAGCGTTGCCTCTCGAAAAGACGCACCCCGGCAATAGCTGTCTCGAAAATTCGCCGAACGCAAATTCGCATCGCTGAAATCAATCGCCGGAACAACCGCGTTGCGCACGTCGGCCGCATTCAAGTTCCCCCGCGCCAAATTGGCTTTTTCCAGATGCAAGCCCTGCAAAAAAGCGCCGGACACATCCACTCCCACCAGCGGCACGCGGTCCTCATTCAATTCCTGCAGCGCGTCCAGCCGTCCCCCATTGCCGCCTTTTCCTTGCGCGGTGTTAATCACCTGCCAGGCCTGATAATGCTTCTGCTTCAAACGATCGCCGGATTCGGAAAAATAAAAAATCACCGCCACAATAATCCCGAAACTGCGGAGGTAGTCAATAACGTGCAAAAACGTCCAGTTGCTCAGATAAAACGCAAGCCACTCGAAAACCCATTCCGTGGCAAAAAATGGTGTCGTCCACTTGCTCTTGATGTTTTTCTTGCTCTCCGACCATGGCTCGGGCCGGGATTGCCGCAGATGCAGTCTCATAAGGCGTCCTGGGAGTAGGAGTTCCGCGACGGTATTCTATTGCAGTTCCGCGCGAAAGTTCGCGTGTTAGTCGTGGCGAGCGCCGTGAATGATTTCGACCGAGTGCGGCAGCAGGGCCGCAACCGCATCCAGCGATTCGACCGCGCCCTTCGGACTTCCCGGCAGATTCAAGATGAGTGTTGTATCGCGGATGGCGGCAGAGCTGCGAGAGAGTATGGCGCGAGGCGTTTTTTCCAGGCCTTTTCGACGCATCTCTTCGGCGAAGCCGGGAATCACCTTGTCAGCTATGGATTGCGTGGCTTCGGGAGTGACGTCGCGCGGCCCGAGCCCGGTGCCGCCGGTGGTCAGAATCAAATCCATTTTTTCATCGTCTGCCAGACGCTTGAGTACGGTCTGGATTTGGAAGACGTCATCTGCGACCACATGCGTTGAAGAGACGGGCCAGCCTAATTCATTGCAGCGCGCCACAACGGCGGGGCCTGAAGCATCCTGGCGTTCGCCGCGCGCGACGCTGTCACTGATCGTAATGACCGCAACTTTCATGAAATTGAGTGTATAGGGAACTGCGGCGAACGACTACGAAGTTTCTACCGCGTCCCGGCTGGCCTCATCCATCAAGCGCATCGCTTCCATCAACAGGCCGGTTGTGCCGCGCGTTGTCGTCGTGCGCGAAGAAGCGTTGGCCGCGTTGAAGTCGATTTCGAATTCTCCGGCAGTCCACAAAATAACTTTATACACCGCGTCATCGCCTTCAATACCGCCGATTTGCGCGTCGCGGCACTGCCCGGAGGCAAAAAACAGTTCGCCCTGTTCACCGTCGCGCCGAACTACCAGCCGGCACGATTTCTGCCCCATCTCCAGCGACTGCAGCAGGTCCGTCATGCTCATTTCTTCCAGGCGCCCTTGAATCACGCCGGGACGCGAAGCCCGCTTCTGCAATTTCTCCAGGTGAATGCGGTCCAGAACTTTTTTTGTGACGCGCACCAGGTCTTTCACCAGAAACGGTTTGGCGATAAAGTCTTCCACGCCGTCAATCAGCGGACGCAGCCGTTCCTCGATATCAGCGCGGCTGGCCATAAACAAAAAAGGAATGTGCCGCGTCTGCTCCCGCCCGCGCAATTTCTCAAAAAGCTGCCGCCCGTTCAGTCCCGGCATTTTGTAGTCGCAAAGAATCACATCGGGCGGCTCATCAATCACCTTGAGCAACGCGTCGCCGCCGTCCTCCGCGATCACAACTTCGCAATGAGCCTCGAGCCCCTTGTGAATCAGGTCGCGCACCAGAGGATTGTCCTCCGCCACCAGCAACCGAACCGTTTTTGCAGCTTGAGCGGTCATTAAGATTCAACGTTTCGTGGAGCGCGTAGTTCCCTGAGCTCTCTTTTTATCGGAGCGGCCGCTGTTGCGTCGGTAGTCGCCGCTTTTCCCGCCGGTCTTTTCCACCAGATACAACTCAGCAATCTCGATGCTTTTATCCAGTGCTTTGCACATGTCGTACACCGTGAGGGCGGCGGCAGCGGCAGCGACCAGTGCTTCCATCTCTACGCCGGTCTGCGCAGAGGCGGTTACCTGCGTGCTTATCTCCACGCCATTTTTGCACACGGTAGGGTGCACATCAATGTGCGTCAGCGGCAGTGGATGACAAAGAGGTATCCACTCCGCAGTGCGTTTCGCCGCCGAAATCCCCGCTATCCGCGCCACTTCCAGCGGATCACCCTTGGGATTCTCCAGTTTGCGCACCGCCGCCAGCACTCGCGGCGACATCTTCACAAAAGCATGTGCCACCGCCGAACGCTGGCTCACAGCCTTAGCAGTAACATCCACCATCCGCGCTTTCCCGCGCGTGTCGTAGTGCGAAAGTTTCCCCACTATCGAATATCTCCCCGACACTCTAATACGATTCCAATCGCCGGAAGCTGGATCGCTGTAGGGCGCAGCACCGCTGCGCCCTTTCCGAATGTCGTTGCTTTTCGTAGTGCCGGGCGGCACACGTCCCGACCGTGTCGGGAGCCCGGCTCTCTTGTGGCACAGCCATTCCTGGCTGTGCGCTCAAGTCAACACGAAAAAAACGTTTAACATAGCCGCAAAATTCTTCACATAGCACTAACAACCCCCACGCATCAAAACCCGCACCACCTCCCCCGCCTCTATCCCCTCCCGCTCCGCCGGCACCACTATAAGACAATTTGCATGCGCCATAGCCACAACGTCACCCGAACCCTGCCATACAACCGGCGAAACCTGCGCCGTCTCGTCTCGCCACGTTACCCGCGCCGGCAAAAAATGCGTCAACCCAGGCTTCTCCGACATCGCCGCGGTAAGCACAGCCTGAACAAACCCCAATGGTCGAGCCTCCGCGCCAGCCAGAATATCCACCGCCGGCTGCACGAACAGATCAAACGTAACCATGGTAGAAACCGGATTCCCTGGCAGCCCAAACACGGGCTTGCCCTTGCAAATCGCAAACACCACCGGCTTCCCCGGACGAATCGCAACCGCATCAAAAACAAATCCCGCGCCAAATTCCCGCAGCACCGGCTCCACCAGATCGTACTTCCCCATCGAAACGCCACCCGACAAAATCAAGGCGTCAGCTTCCAGTCCGGCAGAAATTTTCGCGCGCAAGTCCTCGAGGGAATCCTTGGCATTGCCAAGAATGATCGCCTCGCCGCCCAGCAACGAAATCTGCGCTCCCAGCGAAACCGAATTGCTATTGCGAATTTGAAACGGACCAGGAACAGACGCGAAGTCCGCCACTTCGTCGCCTGTAGACAACACCGCGATGCGCGGCCTGCGCGTCACCACAGGATGCGCCGCGCCCACCTGCGCCGCCGCAGCCAATTCCGCAAATCCCAACCGCGTTCCTGCAGCCAGAACGATCTCGCCGGCGCGTTGCTCGCTGCTCCGCCGCACAACATGCTGCCCACTCTTAACCGCGCGATCGAACGTAACAACATCGCCCACCCGCGCGGTGTGCTCGATCATCACCACCGCATCCGCGCCATCAGGCAGCGCCGCCCCAGTCATAATTTGTATGCAGTTACCAACAGAAACCGAAACCGCCGGCGTATCGCCAGCCTTAAGTTCGCCAATACACTTCAACTGCGCGCCGACGCCAGTATCGGCAGCACGCACCGCGTACCCATCGCGAATCGACCGGTCAAACGGCGGATAGTCCCGGTCACTAACAATATCGTGCGCCAAAACCCGCCCAAGCACCTCGCGCAACGGAACCGTCTCCGTCTCGACGACGCCACTCAGCCCGGTCACTCGGGCAATGACCAGCTCCCGCGCCTGTCGATACCCAATCATCACGCTACGAGCTTAACGGAAAATCCGCCGCGTTGAACAACCTGCATCGCCGTTCCACCATTCCGAGAAAGCACCGCACACCGAGCGTGTTCCCGCAGTCTCAGCATGTGATGCGCGATTACCAACCCATTTGACGCATCCGCTCCTGGATGAGTCCGCTATAGCGATTCATATGATCGGGCCGTCGCTTCAGGGGCAACGGCAAAATTGCGGCGAGTTGCGCCGAT
Source organism: uncultured Acidobacteriota bacterium (assembly GCA_963732135.1). Lineage (GTDB taxonomy): Bacteria > Acidobacteriota > Terriglobia > Acidiferrales > UBA7541 > Acidiferrum. The sequence continues at coordinate 1,068,006 of CAVSYC010000001.1, read as the reverse complement.
TCCTCCCGGTCGACACTCCGAGCCGAAGTTCGGTAGTAGTAATGGCACGCCGACTCCGCGCCATAAACACCAGGGCCCCATTCGACCACGTTGAGGTACAGTTCCAGAATGCGCTGCTTGCCGAGCACCAATTCGGCCACCGGAACAAGCGTGAACTCGGCGCCCTTGCGGAGAAACGAGCGGCCGGTACCGAAGAACAAGTTTTTTACCAGTTGCTGCGTAAGGGTGGACCCTCCGCGAATGCGGCCGCCTTGCATATCGCCTTCAGCAGCAATTTCTATCGCGTGCCAATCGAATCCATGATGTTGGTAGAAGCGCTCGTCCTCCGCGGCAATCACTGCATGCTGGAAATCGCGTGAGATTTCCCTCAGTGGAATGAATTCGTATCGTTCGTGATATGGCTTGCGCTGAATCCATGCCTGCAAGCGCCGCTCCATGTGCACCGCTGTGGTCGGTGGGTCGATCCACCGCACTGCCACAAGGATGAGCGCAGCAAGAACCCAAAGAAGCGCAACTCCGATAACAAGCCATCGCACGCAGGATCGGAGCAAGCTTTTCCGCGGCGTGCTCTTGAGCGCTGTCTCTGGATTTTCAGTCACACTTCAGAATAATCGTTCGGGGCTGGATTGACATAACGCCCAATGAGCCGCACTGCCGGGTGCCCCAGGTGCCATCGCCGCACCTGGGTCTTTTCCTCACGCGGGTGCGCCTCCATGGCGAACAAATTCGACTTCTATTTCTGTCATCCCGGTTTTTATTTATGTCATCCCGAGCGAAGCCGAGGGATCTGCTTTTCTTGTCCTCCGCGTTTTCTTCACGAGGCGGGTGCCCCATCCTTGCGCCTTTGTTTCACGCAAGGGTGGCTCTTCGCTTTCAGGCGCGTGCCCCACCGTTTGTCATCACCGAGCGAAGCCGAGGGATCTGCTTTTTCCCGGATGCCCTCATCCGATCTCAGTGTCTCTGTGACTCTGCGGTAGCCTTCGCTCCTCTACCGGGCGGCTGCCACCGCTTTCGCTGCGGGCTGAGTCAGCCACTTTTCAAAACTAGTTTCGCCAAGCCGCGCACCCTTGCCGGGGACCAGCGTTCGCTCATCGATCTTCGCGCCAGAGTATCGCGCGTTCGCGTCGGTGACGACCTCCCGAGGATCATTGAGCTGGCCCAGTCGCCGCCGCACCAATTCATCTAGCCGAAACGCTTCCGGACCGCCAATTTCAACCGTGCCATTCAGCGGCGCTTCTACTGCCACTCTCGCCACGCCACTCGCCACATCGTCGCCAGCCATCGGCTGGAAAAGCACACCCGCCAAATGCACTTTGTCACCCTGCATCGAAATGTCGGCAAGGCCCTTCAGGAATTCAAAGAACTGCGTCGCCTGCACGATGGAATACGGGATCGTCGCAGAATTTTTGATCAGCTTCTCCTGCGCGATCTTCCCGCGGAAATAGCCGCTTTCCGCCAGCCGTTCCGTGCCGACCACCGACAACGCCACCAAATGCTTTACCCCTGCCTCCGCTCCGTACTTAAGAAGATTGCCAGCCGACTTTTCAAAGAAATTCAGCACTGCCGCGTCTTCCCAGGAAGGAGAATTCGATACGTCAACGACCACCGAAGCACCTTTCAGAACTTCGGCCAGCCCCTCGCCAGTCAGTGTGTTTACGCCCGAATTGGGCGATGCTGCGATTGCTTCGTGCCCGCGCTCGCGCAACTTGGGTACCAGCTTCGACCCGATAAATCCACTGCCTCCAATCACTACGATTTTCATGGTTGCCACCTCTATCTTTCATCTACCGCCGTGCGCGCCTTCAGTCAAGCGGACAAATACGATTCCTTCGGATCCTGTCCGTTCTCATAGCCGCCCGCCTTCTTGCTGCGGTCAATGGCTACGATATTGGGCAGCCTAGCGCTTGTCGATAAACTGGATGTATGCAGTAAGCAAAACTTCCAATTCCCATTTTCATTCTCTGTAAGTTGTGCTCGAATTGGTAGGAGTATCGCTCTTCCTCGGGATACACGTAAATTCCCAAGAATCCGAACCACAAAAGAAGTTCGCGAACCTTCTCCACCTGATCTATCGGTATCCCAGCTTTCTGAACCCCTGTTTCAATTTCGACCGACCCGAAGTGGGTTTCCGAACCGATAAATCCATAAGGAGCATTGGCAAAATCCGGACGAACATCCTTTAGCTCAAGTGATAGGTCTACTAAGGCATCGTCGGAAAAGGATTTTTCAGCGTGGAGGATATCATTTTCACGCACCTGCTGATGCCGACGATTGACTGCAACGTTGATACAGTCCCTCACAAATCGTAATAACTCACGCGGTCGCATTAAAGTACGACCGAGTATGTATGAAAATGATTCCTCACCCTGGACGTGGCTTTCGAAAAATAGTCTCCAAAGTTCGGAAAAAGATTCATCGAGACTTGTGCTAAGAACTATTCGGCGCCGAAGTAACTCCTTCAGGGCTTCTGGGTCATTCCAGTCGAGGATCGCGGGATTCTCTTTTCCGCGATCACCAGGATCGAGAATCATGTGTTGATAAATATCGTTTCTTAGGAAGACTACGGCATGAAGGTTTTGGGAACGGTTCTCGAATTGCCTCTGGAGCTTGCGCGTGGCCTCCAGCAAGCTCGTCACGATTCGAACATCTTCGGGCTTAACGTCAAATATCGGCCAACCCTTATCGAGGTTGTCGAAGAGCAGCCACACTCCCTCTTTGCCGCTTGCCCCCAGATATTCGCCTATCGAGTCATTCAACTGGCGTCACAATCTGAGAATCCGCACAGCGAGAGCATACCAACAAATGAACTGGACGACTCGCGAATGTTTAGAACTTTCGTGTAAGTCACCAGTGAGTTACGGAAACGTGGGAAACGTGGGGACAAAACGAGGGAAAACGCAGGGACGAAAACGTAGGAAAACGTAGGGGCAGACGGGACGTTTTCCTTAACACATTCCCGTTCTGTACCTCACAATCCAATTTCCTTCATCTTCTCGTGTGTCATCCCAAGATGATGCGCAAGTTCGTGCAGCACAGTGCGCCGTACCTCCTGCTCCAAGCGAGCTTTGTCGGAGCCGTAACACTGTTCCAGCGCTGGCTGGTAGATCGTAATCACGTTCCGGGCAGAAGTTCCTCGCGAACGAACCTCTCAGGCGGCTCGCTCCCGAATACACTCCGAACAACAGATGATTTTCCGCAACTCCCATCCGCTTCTTTTCTGTTTCTGTCGGCCAGCCCGTACTGACCGTAACTGCTACGTTTTCCCATTCCTTTTCAAATTCCTCAGGAATTTCGTCGAGCGCCTTCGCTACCATTTCCTTGAATTCCTGTTCCGAATATTTCAGCGCCGGGGGGTTCTCCGCTTCCGCCTTCTCCCTCAATAACCAATCCAGGTCATTTTGCGGACCGTCGTCCCTTCCGTTCGCGTCCAGCCATTTCTCCGCGTTCCGATTCATCAACCAGAAACCGCCAGCGAACAGCGCCACCACCAGCGCGATCAGCCAAAATTTATTCTCGTCCGATATTCCGGGAAACAGACCGTTTGCCGCCTGCGCCAGATACATGACGAGCATCATACGTTGTACACTCTCCGCTGGAAACTGAATGTCTCCTTCTGTCTTGCTACTGATCTTATACCCAGTTGTCGCCATGGCTGCGCCCGTTGTCTTTTACACGCTATGGCCTAATCAGCTGCCACCGGTTCCAAACTCGGCCGTGGGCCCGGCAACCGAAAGTCAGAAGGCCGCGACGGCGCGCCTCGGCGCACTAATACCTCTCCTCGGCTGCAGTAGTTTGCTGTGTGGAACCCTGCTCTGGCAGCTATTCACTTCAAATAATCTAGGCATAGCCGGGTTCGTCGCAAACTCGCGGTTGACGATTGCGCTGATTGGAGCATACCTAGGTGTGTCTTGGGCTGGCGTTTCAATTTGGCTTTTGCTGTTAGGTGCGGCGACGGGCCGGATGCAACGCGAAATCCCCGGGCTAATGGCCCCACTCAAACTTCAAATTGCGGTTTGGCTAGGAGGAGCCTTCGCGGAGGAGATGTGGCGAGTCATAGCAATCGCGGCGCTCATAACCAGCCAGACGTCGCCTCTTTTTTCGGTCGTCGCCGTTAGCGCTGCCTTTAGTATCGGGCATCTAGGCCTCGGCCTTCAGCGTGCAGCCACCGCCAGCCTCGAGGCTGCGTTCTTCGGGTTTCTTTTTTTGTGGCAGGGATCTTTCCTCGCTCCCTTTACGGCTCATCTGGCAGTTCAAGCAGTCTACCTGTGGGGAGTGGGGCCATTTCCTAAAGACCGCCAGAGTCGCGAAACCTGGCAGATACCCGGAACCAAATGCCCCGTTTGCCAGACACATTTGAAATTATTGCAAATCAAGTTAAGTGAAGTATTCGAGTGCCCGTCATGCAAGGAGTCATTGAGCCTTTCGGACGGTTATCAAAACCTAATGCGATTTGCAGCGGCTCTGGGATTCTGTTCCTTGACCCTCTGTACGCTTATGTTATTGACCGGCTGGATGCCGGGCAATCTGGGGGCTTGGTTGACCTACCCCGTATCCTATGGTGTTGCAACTAGCTCGCTGTTTCTTTATCGAAGAACTTTTACGCGGCTTTTTCCTCCACGATTGCAACGAGGCACTCCTTACTTTATTACCCTAAATCTCGAAGGCCGGAACAAATCGAAGGTAAGCAACGGTGATGATCAGAGCAGCGACTAAAAGTCCTGGCAGCAAGGTCCTGATTCTCTGGCCATTCGAACGGTACTTCGCTGCCACCATGATCTTCTTGATAACTACGGCGCACCGTGAGATAATATGGTTACTTTTTCGGGCCAGCTGGACTGGCCTGGGTTTCCAGGGTTTCAGGGTCTGTACTTACAGAACCCTGAGGTGCACTTCCAAGCCCTGCGTTAAAACCACAGCTCTTTGAAAACCTAAAATCGCTAATCTCGAAGCGAGCTAATTCCTCTAAAATTAATACTAACAGGAAGACATCTTTGTAAACGCCACTCCCTAAGTCTTTTAAAATGAATACTTACAGAAAAACAGGGGGAGGGGGTGGTACCCGTTGCGCGGGACCGTCATTCCGAACGGAGCGGAGCGCTGTGAGGAATCTCTCTTCGATGTCTGCTACGTAGGCGACCATGACCCGCCATCTCTTCCGCTCTGTGACGGCGTCTACCCCGGCCCGGTCGGGGTGGCAATCCCCTCAGGAGTCCGCCGCCTACAACCACCGCGCAAGCAGCGTCCCCTCCGGCACAATCGTCGCGTCCCGCTCCGGACCGGTGGAAATCATGCCGATCTCCACCTCCAGAAAATCCGCGATGAACCGTAAATAATCCAGCGCCGCCTTCGGCAACTTCCCCGCGTCCTTCACTCCGAACGTAGGATCGCTCCACCCGGGCAGCGTTTTGTACACCGGAGTCACGTGCTCGTACTCCTCCGCCAGCGCCGGCATCTCTCGAATCTCGCTGCCCTTGTACTTGTAACCGACGCACACCTGAATCTCCCGTTGCGTATCAAATACGTCCAGCTTGGTCACCACCAGCGAATCGATTCCATTGATCATTTTGGCGTAGCGCAACACCGCTAGGTCCAGCCAGCCGCACCGCCGCGGACGCCCGGTCACCGCGCCAAACTCTTTTCCACGTTTGCGAACTTCCTCCGCGTCCAGGTCCGGCATTTCCGTGGGGAACGGCCCGCCGCCTACTCGCGTGGTGTACGCCTTGGAAATTCCCAGCACATGTTTGATCTTCGTCGGTGGAACACCCGCACCGGTGGTCGCTCCGCCGGAAATCGCGCTTGAACTCGTCACATAAGGATATGTCCCGTGATCGATGTCCAGCATGGTCCCCTGCGCGCCTTCAAACAGCACCGACTTCCCTTCTCCCAGCGCGCGGTTCACCAGCTCCGCCGAATCGCAAATGTAGCCGCGAATTTTTTCTCCGAATTTCAGCGTCTGATCCACTTCATGCGAAAAATCAATGTCCGCGCCATACGCGCCTTTCGCCAGCCGGTTTTTCTCCGCCACCACACGCGCCGCTTTTTCGCGGAACAGAGCCGGCTCCAGCAAGTCGCACATGCGCAAACCGCGCCGCGCCATCTTGTCTTCATACGCCGGACCGATCCCGCGCGAAGTGGTTCCAATCTTGTTCGCCCCGCGTGCGCCCTCCGCGGCTTTATCCAGTTCGCGATGATAAGGAAAAATCAGGTGCGCGCGATTGCTGATATGCAGCCGGTTCTTCACTTCGATGCCGGACTTGGCCAGCATCTCAATCTCTTTCACCAGCGCTTCCGGATCGACTACCACGCCCATGCCGATCACCGCATGCTGCGCCGGCCGCAAAATCCCGCATGGGATCAGCTGCAGAACATGCTTGTCTTTGCCGATGATTACGGTGTGCCCGGCGTTATGCCCGCCCGCCACGCGCACAATGTAGTCAAACGACCCGGCAAGATAATCAACAACCTTGCCTTTGCCCTCGTCACCCCACTGCGCTCCGACCACCACCACCGATTTCATCGCTCAGAACCTTTCCGTACTCACACGTACCCTCGAACTTTAAGAAATTTAAAACGAAGAAGGAGAAGGAGAAATGAAATCCTACGATGGAGGCGCTATCAAAGCAAGGTGCGCGCAAGCGGGATGAAGCGTTTCACAAGGAAAGCGCTATGTCGTTTTATTTCCGGCTTTACTTGGCTGTTTTCTGATCGTCGTCCAATATTCTTCCCGAACATCGGGGTCAATAGGCGTGGGACGCGGCCCATAAAGTCCGTCTTCGCCGTTTTTTTTCGGGCCGGAGATCCAATAGTGTTCTCCACTTTCGACGTCGCGAAAGTTGGCTTTGAAGCCCATCCCATGAAGGCTCCGAAAAGCCCTGCCTTTGTAGTAGATGGTTCTCCCCGTCTTCGAGAAGGTCACCCTCCCGATCCGTGCCACACCTACCAGACCGGGATCGGTCGCGTTCTCTGATGACTTATTTTCAATGTACATGATGCGCGGCGGAGGCATTTGGGAACTCTATCGTATTTCTTGGAACGTATGGCCAGCGAGATGAACTTTGGGTGATACGAACAGACGATTTGCGATGAAGCCGATCCAATGGGACAATAAATCCATGACAAAACGATCCATTGTAGTCACGGCATTTCTGGCGATCGGCCTCGCGTCAACTGGCGCAGCATTCGCCCAACAATCTTCGGCCTCCGGGTCGCAACAAGCGCCCGCGGCAACCTCTCCGGCGAAGCCCGCGGCCGGTTCCAAGTCTGCGACCGGCGTACAGACTTCCACCGCTCCAAAAACCGGCGCCACCGCTACGAAGCGCCCCGCGACTCCAGCCGCTCCGCTGACCACCGCCAAGCAAAAGGCAAGCTACGCCATCGGAATGAATATCGGTAAAGGCCTCCAGAAAGATGAAGTCGACGTGGACGGGGCCAGCCTGGCTCGCGGCATTCGCGACGCCATCGCAGGCAACAAATCCTTGCTGACCGACGAAGAAGCCAAAACCGCACTGATGGGGTTGGCGGCCGAAGTCCGCGCCAAGCAGCAGGCAAAATTGGATCAGATTGCGGTGGTCAACAAAAAAACGGGAGACGCGTTTCTGGCCGAGAACAAAACGAAAGAGGGCGTGGTAGCCCTCCCCAGCGGATTGCAGTACAAGGTCGAAAAAGAAGGCAACGGACCCAAGCCCACCGCGGCCGACAGCGTTACCTGCAATTACCGCGGCACGCTGATCGATGGCAAAGAGTTCGACAGCTCCTACAAACGCGGACAGCCGCTTACGATTCCGGTGAGCGGAGTCATCAAAGGCTGGACTGAAGCGATGCAATTGATGCCGGTCGGATCGAAGTGGCAACTCTTTATTCCGGCGGACCTGGGCTATGGAAATCAAGCCATGGGACAAGATATTCAGCCGGGTTCCACTTTGATTTTTGAAGTGGAGTTGCTCTCCATCGCGCCGAAGGCGGAGATTAGCCCGTCAGTGAAACCAGAGGCCGCCAAGCCCGACGCCGCGAAGCCAGATGCTGCAAAACCAGACGCCGCAAAACCGGACGCTGCAAAGCCCGACGCCGCCAAGCCTGACACCAAGCCCAGCTCGAATTAATTAAACTTGCTTGTAGCGGAAGCAGGTAGTTGCGTGGTCGTTGACCATGCCGACCGCCTGCATAAACGCGTAACAAATCGTCGAACCCACAAAACGAAAACCGCGTTTTTTCAGGTCTTTGCTCATGGCATCCGATTCGGCGGTTTTTGCCGGCAAATTCTTAAGGGTCTTCCATTGATTAAGTTTCGGTTTGCCACCCACAAACTGCCAGATGTATTTATCGAAGCTGCCGAACTCTTCCTGCACTTTTAGAAACGCGCGTGCATTGTCAATCGTCGCTGAAATCTTCAAACGGTTGCGCACGATTCCCGCATCCGCCAGCAACGAGCGTACTTTCTTCGCGTCGTAGCGCGCGACCCGTGCCACATCGAAGTTGTCGAACGCTTTGCGATAGTTTTCGCGTTTCCGCAGTATGGTGTCCCAACTCAGTCCCGCCTGCGCGCCTTCCAGGATCAAGAACTCAAACAGCAGCCGGTCATCATGCACCGGCACGCCCCACTCCTCATCGTGATAAGCAATGTTCCACTCATTCGATGCCCACCGGCAACGTGCGACGTCGGATTTCGATTTGGCAGGCGACGCCACAGAAGTCTCCTTGCGATTCATCCCGTGCAAATAGAAACGGCGCGCAGGAACCTAAATCTTGCGCGCCAGATTCTTACTGCTCGAAATTAGCCGACGTGGCGATCGATGGCCTTGGTGATCTGATCCTTGGGCACTGCGCCCACGATCTGTTCGACCACCTGACCGTTCTTGAACACCAGCAGCGTTGGAATTCCGCGGATGTTGTAGCGTCCGGCGGAATTCATCGCCTCGTCCACGTTCAACTTAGTCACTTTTAGCTTGCCGGCGTAGTCGTGGGCAACTTCCGCGACCGTTGGCGCCAGCATGTGACACGGGCGGCACCATTCCGCCCAAAAATCGACCAATACCGGCTGAGCGCTGCTCGCCGTCAGCACTTCGGATTCGAAGTTGCCGTCATTCACCGTGAGGATGTTTTCTGCCATGTGGTTTGCTTTCAGCGGGATACCGGTAACTCGGCTTTCCGCTGTCTCCTTGTCTCTCTAATTAGATGTTGCAACAGGTATTTGGTTTCCTGACGGCTGGCCCAGACCCCGGGCCGCGCGCGCCGCTTCATAGACCTTGGCGTACTCCGCAGCCGGCGTCTTCCAGGAAAAATCCTTGACCATGCCGTTCAACTGGATGCGCTTCCAGATGCGCTCGTCCGCAAAATGCTGAAGCGCCTGCTTCACTGCGTACAAAAAAGCCGTGCCGGAATATTCGGTAAATTTGAAGCCAGTGCCGGTACCGTGCTCGACGTCGAAACTCTCCACCGTGTCGTCGAGTCCGCCCGTGGCCCGCACCACTGGCACGGTACCATATTTCAGGCTGTAAATCTGATTCAAGCCACAGGGCTCGTAGCGCGAGGGCATCAGGAAAATATCCGCTCCGGCTTCCACCTTGTGCGCAATGGCATTGTCGTAAGCGAATTTGAAGCCGACCCGTCCGGGATAGGCGTTCGCAAGCGCGCGGAATAAATCCTCATAACGCCGGTCGCCGGTGCCAAGCACCACCAGCATCACGTCTTCGTGCAGCATTTCGTGCGCTCGATCGGCGATCAAATCGAAACCCTTCTGATCGGCAAAGCGCGAGACGATTCCCAGCACCGCGCGATGCGGATTGTCACTGGCCAGGCCGAACGTATTCAGCAGATCCTGTTTGCAGGCCTGCTTTCCGATCAGGTCCTTGGCCGAATATTTCATGGCAATGAAGGGATCTCTGGCTGGATTCCATGCGGTGTAGTCCACTCCGTTCAAAATTCCCACCACGCGGTCCGCGCGGCTGCGAACCACTCCATCCAGACCATAGCCAAATTCCGGTGTCTGGATTTCTTTCGCGTAACGCGGGCTGACGGTGGTGAGATAGTCGGAATAAACCAGGCCGCCCTTCAAAAAATTAACGTCGCCATAAAATTCCAACGAGCCCGGATTGAAAAGGATTTCTGGGATTCCCGCGCGCGCCAGAACTTCGCGCCGGAATAGTCCGTGATAGCCCATATTGTGAATTGTGAATACCACTGGCAGATCCTTCACCACTGGATCATCACCATACGTCGTTCGCAGCAAAACCGGCAGTAGCGCCGTCTGCCAGTCATGGCAATGGAAAACATCGGTTGGCCAGACATGTTTTGCGATTTCAATCGCCGCGCGGCAGAATTCACTGTAGCGTTCGGCGTTGTCGGCGAAATCGCCCGCCGCATTTCCGTAAATTCCGTCGCGATCGAAATAGGCGGGATCATCCACGAAAAAGTAGCGAACTCCGTTGAGCAGCGTTCCATCCACGATGGCCGGAAATCGCAGGCGATTTCCCATCGGTATCGTCAGGCTGGGAATGATCGCGGCTGTGGCCTGCGTTGCGCGGTATTTCGGCAAGACCACGGCCACCTCATGACCGCGGGCAACCAGCGCCTTAGGCAGCGCCTCGACAACGTCGGCGAGACCTCCGGTCTTAGAAAAAGGCAGGCCCTCGGACGCCGCAAACAGGATTCTCATAATTTCAGTCGCAATTCTTGTACGCTCTTATGAATACCGGTTTCACAAACAACCGGTTCAGACAAGCGGTGGCCGGGGACGCGTCAAGTTTAGCGCAAATCTGCAAGCACCGAAAATCGGCAAAGGCACGAAAGGCAGGCATGGCGCGGCAACGGCTGGGACAGCATTTTTTATGCGACGAGGGCTGGCGGGAAAAAATCGCGCGCGCGATCCGCGTTTCCCGTCATTCTGAGGAACGCCGAGCGACGGCGGAAAAACCATATTGCTGGATTGAAATTGGCGCCGGCCACGGCGAAATGACGGAACTTCTCGCCGCTACTGGCGAACCGATTTATGCCGTGGAGCTCGATCCTCCGTTGATCGCGCATCTGCAGCAGCTCAGCAAAACATTTGCCAACCTTTCCGTCGTTCCCGGAGACGTATTGGAAACGGATCTGGCGTCGATCGCCGCTGGCCGACGTATTTGCCTCTATGGGAATCTGCCTTATTACATTACTTCGCCGATTTTGCATCGTTTTTTTGCAATCGCCGACCTGATCGATGAAATTCACATCGTGATTCAACTGGAAGTAGCGCTTCGCCTGGCGGCGCATCCTGGAACGCGCGATTACGGCTACTTGTCGGTGCTTACCCAATACTTTTCCAGGCCATCTATCGCGCTGGAGATTCCACCGGAAGCGTTCCGGCCGCCTCCCGATGTGGGTTCGGCGTTGGTGTCACTCGAGTTCCCCGGAGAAAAGGCGGGATTAGGAGTTCTGGATGACGCGCGGTTTTTGGATTTCGTGAAAAAGTGTTTCGCGCAAAAACGAAAAACGCTGGTCAACAATTTGCGCGTAGTTGGAACGCCCGAAAAAGTAAAAGTAACTTTGTTGGAGTTAGGCCTGTCGCAGAAAACGCGCGCGGAAGAATTGTCGGTTGCGCAGTTGGCCGCGCTGTTTACGAGACTGAGTTAAATCGGCACGTGGTCGACGTAGCGCGACATAAGAAAGATTCCTCGCTGCGCTCGGAATGACGACTGTTTCGTCTGTAGAGATCTTAACTCGATGCGCCGTCTTTGCGCCGGGTTAGCTCCAGCAAGCGGTCCGGATAGTCCGAAATGATTCCATCGACGCCGGCTTCGACCAGCAAGCGCATGTGTGCTGGATGGTTCACTGTCCAGCAGACCACCTGCAAATCGCGCTGCCGCGCTTCTTTCAACAATCGCGGCGTAACCAGACTGCCGCGCACGGCAAGCTGCCGCGCTCCGATCTCAATCGCTTTAGCCACAGGATCGGAAATTTGCCCGTCGAACAACAACCCGGTCATTACCGTCGGTTCAATTTTCCGGGCGTTCGCCAGAATCACCGGATCGAATGAAATCACAACCGTGCGTGCAATCTCACCTGATTCCCGCAGGGCACTGATCAGCGCGTGTTCGCTGCCCCACGAACCGGACGGCTTGAGTTCCAGATAAAACACGACGTCATGCTTCTTTGCAAACTCCAGGATTTCTTCAATGGTTGGGATTCGCTCGCCGGCAAATTCGCTGCCGAACCATGACCCGGCGTCGAGTCTGCGCATTTCGGCCAGCGTCAAATCATGCACAGCGCCTTGGCCGTTGGTGGTCCGGTTTACCGTGGCATCGTGTATCGCCACCAGACGCGCGTCGCGGGAAAGCTGCAGGTCGGTTTCAATGAACCCGGCACCCATCGCAAGCGCTTTTCGGAACGCGGCAAGTGTGTTCTCTGGGGCATGTCCAGACGCTCCGCGATGCGCTATCGCTAACACCGATCGTTTCTCCGGGCATTGCGAAATGGATCCAGCAAACCGACGCTCCTGCCGCCAGCGCTATCCTACCATCCTCCAGCTCCATCTCTCATTGGCCGCTGGCTTGGCCTTGCGCCGGTCACACGACATTCCGCGACAATTCCGTGCCAATTCCGATTGACGCTTCTTGTCGCTTGCCACGCTTTGGCTACAGGTTTAAGGTCAGTCAACTGAAAGGCCCTGCAGGACAAAAGGAATCCCGCAATGATGGACACCGTCGATAGGAAGGTCTTGGTTATGGCGATAGCGTGCGCCGCCGTAGCGCTGCTTTTGCCCGCCGCGGTACCCGCACAAGACAGCAGCCTCTGGACCGCGATCGATCCGAACGATCTAACGCTCGAGGACAACCCGAAGCAGCCCGGCGGACTGGCCATGGTGCTGGATTACTGGCACGAGATAAACAATCTACATTCCGATGAAACGATAAGAATCAGAATCAAAGTGTTCCGAGACCAGGGGACAAAATACGCCAATGTCGAGATTCCCTACTTCGCAAAATACATGCAGGTCGAAGACATCCGCGCTCGTACCGTTACTCCGCAGGGCGTATCCGGCGATTACAACGGCGAGGTATTTGAAAAAGAGATCGTAAAAGCAAAACGCTATAAATTGAATGCGAAAACTCTGATCCTTCCCAACGTGCAGGTTGGGACGATCATCGAGTACACCTACCGCCTGCATTGGAAGTCCGGATTTCCCGACGTCATAAAGAGTCCCGGCCGATTCCTAATTACCGAGCCGATCGCCTATCTGGCTGGCGATTGGGAAGTACAACGCGACTTGTTTGTCCGCCACGCTCATCTGACACTTCGTCCCTATCCGAATTCAACGCTTCGCAATCTCGCGGTGAACCTGCCAAATTATCTTGGAGCGAATCGAGGCGCCGACGGCACGCTCTACGTCGAAATGGAGAACATTCCCGCATTCGAAGAAGAGGAATCCGCGCCGCCCGAAGACAGCATTCGCGGCCGGCTCGTGGTTTTTTACACTTTGGGTTTCGACGAAGCTGAGACTTTCTGGAAGTCGGTCGGCAGGCGGGACGGAAAATTTTATGACGAGTTTCTGAAAAAATCCGGCCGCGCCAAGAGCGAAGTGCAACGCTTGATCGCTCCCGGCGACACGGATGAGCAAAAATTGAGAAAGCTTTATGCCCGCTCACAGGAAATTCGCATGGTCAATTATGAGGAATCGAAAACGGAGAAGGAGCAAAAGCGCGAGGAGCTAAAGGAAAACAAGAACGCCGACGATGTCCTATCCAGAAATTATGCTTACGGGAACCAGGTCAATCTGGCGTTCATGGCGCTGGCCCAGGCCGCCGGATTCAAAGTGAATGCGGTGAGGCTGGTTTCGCGCGACAACCATTTTTTCCAGCAGAAATTCTTTGATCCTGCGCAGCTCAATGCCACGGTGGTGCAAGTGATGCTGGACGGAAAACCCAGATACTTCGATCCGGCAACCAAATATTGTCCGTACGATTTGGTACCCTGGGCCGAGACCGACACCATTGGCGTATTAGCTGACCAGTTCAAACCCGCAGTTCTGCAGCTTCAGACTCGCCCCAGCAGCGAAGCGGTGGTGCGGCGGTCCGCGGACCTGGCCGTTGACGACGAGGGAAACGTCGAGGGCGACGTGCACGTGGCGTTCGAAGGCCAGGAAGCTCTATCGTGGCGGCTGGACGAGCGCAACGAGGACGACGCGCAACGGCAGAAGCACCTGGAAGATTGGCTCAAGGTGACTTTGCCGGACAATTCGGAGTGCACGCTCACTTCATCCGATGGCTGGACAAAAAGCGATGGGCCGGTCACCGCGACATTGCACGTGCGCACCCACGGTTACGCCAGTCAAGCGGGACAACGGTTTTTGCTGCGACTCGGCTATTTCAAAACTTCCGAAAACAAACCCCTGTTCTCCGGCACACACCGCACGCACCCGATCTATTTTCGCTATCCCATGCAGTCTTACGATGTCGTGCGAGTCACACCTCCCAAGAGCTTCGCGATCGAGGCCATTCCTGTTGCATTGTCGATCAAAAATGGCGCGGCGAATTTCGACTTGAAAGCGGAGAAATTGGATCAAGGGTTGCAGATCACTAGATCCTTTGCGCTGGACGCGAACTATTTCCCCGCTGACAAGTATTGGGCGATGAGAGGGTTCTTCCGGCGCGTGGCCGTCGGCGACGAAGAACAAGTGGCCCTGAAACGCCTCGCACCAAGCGCCGCGCAAGCCAACTAGCACTCAGTGGTGTGGTGGCGATGCGTGTTTGCTGCCAACGCCGTTGTCCGCTGCCTTATCCCGTGATTAACTCCGCGAGACTACGGTTAGCCAGCTTCCTCAGCGTAGGGGAGACACTGCATTCCGCGAATTCGCTTTCTGTACATATACTCTTGTGTCCGCTGCCGTCCACCGAGTCGGAGTAGGAATCATGATCACTCACAACCCCCTCCACGGATCCGGACAAGCGGGATTCCCGCATCCGGCTCTTGCCTTAGGTGAGGACGCCCATGCGGCGCAGGGGATAGGGATGACAGACGGTAGGCACAGGCAGCCAGCGAGTGATGAGGCGCCGCATGCGATCCCAAAGCACGCGGCCTTTGTGGCTGCGCCGCGACAGCGCGCGATGCCAGAGCCGCCCGACTTGGAATCGAAAGATCCACAGCGCGTTTTGGTTCCGAGGCACTCCGTAATACCGGATGTGTCCACGCACCACCGCTTGCAACCACTTGCCTACTTCGGGGATGGGTTCATGCATCCGTCGCTGAAGTTCGGCTTTCACCTCGTTCAACTTCGTCTGCAACCTTTTGCGAATCGTCTGCCGCAGCACCGTAAACCGTCCATTGCTCCTCTTCTTCACGCAGATATGCGTAAAGCCAAGAAAGTTGAACGTCTCCGGTTTCCCTTCTCCACGCCACTTGCCGTTGGTCGATCGCATACGGACCGAACTCCAGAAGTCGCGTCTTCTCGGGATGCAGCTCCAGGTTGAACTTCGTCATTCGTTCCGTAAGTTCCGCCCGAAACTGATCGGCATCCGCTTTGCTGTGAAAGCCCACCACGATGTCGTCCGCGAAGCGCACCACGATCACATCGCCGTGTGCGCGCTTCTGACGCCATGCTTGGACCCACAGGTCGAATACGTAATGAAGATAGACGTTCGCCAAAAGCGGCGAAGCACTTCCGCCTTGGGGCGTCCCTTCTTCCGTCCGTATTCGTCTTCCCATCCTCCAGCACGCCGGCCCTCAGCCATTTCTGGATGAGCCGCACGACGCGCCGGTCCGCAACCCGGTGCTCGACGAACTTCACCAGCCATTCGTGGGAAAGCCCATCGAAGAAGCCTTTGATGTCCAAATCGAGCACCCAGTTCACCTTCCTCGTCAGCAGTCCCGTGTACAGCGCGTCCAGCGCTTGCTGCTGGCTTCGCCCTGGTCGGAATCCGTACGAGAAGCCAAGAAAATCCGTTTCGTAGATAGCATTCAACACCTCAACCGCCGCGCGCTGGACGATCTTGTCTTCCAGCGCCGGCACTCCGAGCGGTCTTTGCCGCCCGTCGGTCTTGGGGATATACACCCTACGCACCGGCTTCGCTCGGTACGCTCCTCGCTTCAGCCTTTCGGAAAGGTCCTGGAGATTCCTCTCCAGTTCCTCCGCCGTAGTGCCGCCACGTCTCCCCGTCCACGCCCGGCGCAGCTTCCTTCTTCAATCGGAAGTAGGCCATGCGCAGCGTTTCCAGGTTGTAGATGTGGTGCAGGAGCGCCGTGAACCGCAACTTCTTATCCTTTCCTGCTGCTTGACGTACCCGCTCCAGCGCACTCGGCGCGTCAGTCCGGCTCGGTGTCCGGGACGCGTTTTGCTGTGGCAGGTTCCCTTTGGCCAGACCGCTTCCCTCCATCCCCTCCGCCGCCGGTTGCCCGGCGTTGTTCAGGGACTTCTCAGGTACTACCGGTCTGTCCGACTTCCCAGGTCCGTTCGTCATCGGCGTACGTCCTTAGACTTCCCGACACGTCCCAGAGCAACTGCGGCTTTGGGCGGACTTGGGATCTCCCGGTTCCCATGCGAGGTGCTTGCGTACGTGCACGGGGTCTCTGACCGCGCGGGACTCTGGCACACCTCGCGATATCGGTGCACCCGATGGGGCCTTCCACTTCTCCTTACAGCGTCGGCGTCCCGGAGAAAGTTTCTTACGCGGCTGAATACCCGGCCCGCACGTTCCCCTGTCAACGCTTCGACGCTGCCCTTGCGAGCAGCTCCGCATGACTCGGGGCCGATGTGGGTCGCTACACCACTTTCGTATGACTTTTGCATTCACTACACCTCGCCGGTTTAACCGGCGCACAAGGAGAAATTCGATGAGAAGCACTCTCGGTGTAACCGGGTCCTGGGCTCTGGCGTTCGTTATGCTTTTGGCTCCCGCCGCTAGGCGTGGTGGATTCGGAAGGCGACAAAAATCTGGCCAATATCAGGGCGAACGGCGTCCCTAACGTTTTTTCCGTGACCAACAATCTCGTTGTCGGTAACGAAAAGGCGAAATAAGGACGGCTACCAAACTTTGTAAACTTCCCCGGTTTGCTTGCCTTCGACGCTTTTGCTGTAGGCGAGCGCAACTTCTCTGGCAGGCGCTGCTTTGTAGCCGCGAAAATACGGTCCGAACGAATCGAGCGACTCCACGACCACTGTCGGGCTGACCGCGTTGATCCGCAAGCCGCGAGGCAGTTCGATCGCGGCTGCGCGCACAAAGCTTTCGATCGCTCCGTTCACCAGCGATGCTGCTGCTCCATACTGAATCGGATCTTCGCCCAAAATGCCGCTGGTTAGCGTGAAAGACCCGCCATCGTTCAGAAATTCCTGGCCGGCAAGGACCGTGTTCACCTGGCCCATCAATTTATCTCGCAGTCCGATATCAAACTTCTCCGGCGTCATTTCGGCCCACGGGCCGAAATGCACGTTTCCCGCCGTGCAAACAATCGCGTCCACCTTGCCTATTTTTTGCAAGATGGACTTCAAGCTTTTCAGCTCGCGCATGTCGGCCTGAAACTCGCCGCTCTTTCGCCCCACCGCGATGATTTCATGTCTCGCCGAAAGCTCCGCCGAAACCGCTTTCCCCAACGTTCCGCTTGCGCCGATTATAATAATTTTCACCCGCCGCCCCCGTTCGAATCGCGTTTACAGCCTACCCATTTGCCGCTTCTCCTTTGTCGCACGTCCGGCGTCTTTTTGCGAGCGGCACAAATCACGTTATAATTTTTCATGCGCTGGCGCACTGCCCTTTATCTTTCCGGCTCGTTCGCGTTTTTTGCCCTGCTACCGTTCGGGCTTGCCGCACAAGAAACATTCTCTCAGCAGGAAGAACTGTCCTGGCGTGCGCAGCACACGGCCGATCTGCAAAAGCCTGACGGCTGGTTGTCATTGATAGGCTTGGAATGGCTTGAACCCGGCGAAACTTCGATCGGGTCAGGCCACGACAATAGGATTCATCTTCCAGGCAGCGCTCCAGCTCACGTAGCCGTCTTAAAATTGGAAAACAATACAGTCGCCCTGTTGCCACCAGGTGAAGGCTTCCCTTTCGGGCTACAGATTGACGGATCGCCCGCCAAACCGCAGGCTCTCCGCGCGGATCAGGACAAAGACAAGTTTAATTCGCACGTCACTGTCGGCACTTTGAATTTTTACGTGATCAAACGCGCCGATAAATTTGCCCTGCGTATCAAGGACGCGAAGTCGCCTTCGTTGGTGGAGTTTCAGGGCCTGAAGTGGTTCGAACCCGACTCCACTTATCGCGTAACGGCGAAATGGACACCGTACGTTCCGGTAAAAACTGTATCGCTGCTGACGCTTGTTGGCACCGAATATTCGGAACCTGTTCCCGGTTTGGCGGAATTTACGCTGCAAGGAAAGACTTTTCGCCTGGAGCCGGTGCTGGAAGATCCCAACAATCCGAAACTCTTTTTCATTTTGCGCGATACCACCAGCACGGAAACCACTTACCCTGCCTGCCGATTTTTGTACACCACGTTTCCAAGCCATGGCGTGGATCAACCTGGCGAATTGGTGCTCGACTTCAATCATCTGGAAAATCCGCCATGCGCCTACACGCCGTACGCGACTTGTCCCCTGCCTCCTGCGGGCAACCGCTTGCCGGTCGCGCTGCCCGTCGGAGAACAGCGGTATCATAAATAAATATGACTTCAGGGTCCCCCAACGCGCTGCATCGCGAAGGCGATGATACCGGCGCCCGCGAAAAAATGGTTGCGCTGCGCGGCGCCTTGCTGCGTCTGCACAAGGCTTTGCTCGAAATGGAGCGTCGCGACTACGAGCGCGAACACGGCGTCGTGAATGTTGGCGAACTGTTCCGCCTGGTGGTGGATGATTCGCAATTCAGCTGGCTGCACAACATTTCCGAATTCGTGGTGCGCCTCGACGAGGCCCTCACCGGAAAAGCCCCTATCGGACCCGCAGACTCCGAAACGGCGTTTGACCTGGCGCGAAAAATGTTCACGCCTACGGAAAGCGGCGATGCTTTTCAAAAGCAATATTTCGCTGCGATTCAGAGGGATCCCGCTGTGGTGATGGAGCACGCCGAGCTGGCGCGATTGTTTTCGCAAACTCTGCCCAAAGAAAAGAAGGAGTAGCAACCTCGCGCAACAAAATGGGTTTCGGCTGAGGACTTGGCAATAGGCGGTTCGCATGACGGATTCGCAAACTCCCGACACATGCAATGTCTTTCACAACGTCGCGCAACAGCGCTTCGAATTGCGCGTGGGTGATGCACTCTGCTTGATCGATTACCGCCGTGCTCCCGGAAAGCTGATTATTTATCACACCGAAGTGCCGCAGCCGCTCGAACGCCGCGGCTTTGCCTCGTGCATGACTCGCGCCGCGCTCGATTATGCGCGCTCGCAAAACCTGCAGGTCGAGCCGCGCTGCCCGTACACCGCGTACTTCATGCGGAAACATCTCGAGTACGCCGACCTGCTCGCCCCTCGTTGATTCGGTCCGCCGCGAACTCCAAATTGGTTGGCGCGCTTCGTGCGAACCGCATGTCATAATTCGCCAGCGACTTGGCAGCATTTTCAGCGCGACAAACTCTTATGAACAAGGCCGTCCACAACAAGGCGTGGTCTTACGCCGCTCTGGTCACAGCGATCCTTTGTATCGCGTGGTCCGCTATATTTGTCCGCTGGACTTCAATCCCCGGCCCGGCATCCGCGTTTTATCGCTGCCTGATTCCAGCAATCGTGCTGCTTCCGACCTGGTTTTTGCCCGGACGGCGGCCAACACTCAGCCTGCGCAGCTACGCCATCATCGCGATTGGCGGATTTTTCTTTGCACTCGATCTCGCCTTCTACAACACTTCCATCCTGCAAACCAGCGCCACCAATTCCACGCTGCTCGGTAACAACACGCCCATCATCGTTGGTCTGCTGACTTGGCTGCTTTTCCGCCGGCGGCCCCCGTTTTCCTTCTGGATCGGCCTGGCACTCGCCGTAGCTGGCTCCGCCGTGATCATGGGCGCGGATTTGGCGAAGCACACCAAGTTTGGCCTTGGCGATGTTTTTGCGCTAGCTGCCGCTGCCTGTTTCGCCGTTTATCTGATCGCGACCGAGGAGATTCGCTCTCACACCGGCACGCTGGAATTTTTGCGCCTGGCCATTCTCTCCAGCACCATTTTCATGTTCGTGTTTACGCTGATCCTTCGCACCCCGTTGGTCGTTCCCGATCGCCGGACGTTGCTGGCGCTGCTCGGGCTCGGCCTGGTGTCTCAACTCGGCGGCTACCTGGCATTGACTTACGCGCTTGGGCACCTTCCCGCTACGATCACCTCGGTCAGTCTGCTCTCGCAGGGTCCTCTCACAGCCGTGCTCGCGGCGTTGCTGCTTGGCGAGCCGCTAACGCGCTATCAGATTGCTGGAGGCGCGCTGGTTCTCCTCGGTGTAGGATTGGCGAATCATCTTGGCCGCCCTGAGAATGAAGTGAACGCGGCATTCGGAGAGACAGCGGACACGGGAACCGTTGAAGCAAACGCCGGAGACGAAGTCACAGCTTACACGTCTAAGAAGCTGTCGTAGGTCGTTCTAGCAAGGGTGCGGAACGACGAGGGCCAATGAGCGATTCTCTACAAACCGGAAAGTTCTACGGAGCAACGCAGCGCCGCTTCGAACAGGGCGGCATTTTGCTCACCGAAGTCGCTCACACATCTGGACGCAAACTTCCCTGCCACACGCACGAGTCCGCATATTTCGGATTGCTGCTCGCCGGAAGCTATTCAGAGAAATGCACGCACCGTGCTGCCGACTATGATCCCTTCACCATGGGCTTCCATCCGCCTTCGCTTACTCACTCCGATGAAGTCGGCAGCTGTGGTTCGCGCATGTTTTGTGTTGAGTTACGCGATTCCTATTTATCGCGCATACGGCCATTCTTGACTGCTCCGCAATTCGTTCCCGACCTTTGCGCTTCGGAAGTTACCTGGCTCGGCTTGAGGTTGTATCGTTCTTTCGTCAGCGAAACCCTTAGCGCGTGGGAGTTGCAGGAAACCTGTGCTGACATGCTGGAACGAGTCAGCACCTCGCATATTCAGTACGAAAAATCGCTGCCAGCATGGCTTTGTCGCGCTTTGGAATTGCTGCATGAGTCTTATCGTGAATCGCTTACGCTCGAACAAATCGCCGCACAAGTTGGCGTACATCCAATTCATCTTTCACGCGTTTTTCGCAAGCACTACGGATGCAGCATGGCGGAATACATGAATCGCCTGCGGGTACAGTTCGTGTGCCGCGCTCTGTCTGGTGGATGGGCCGACCTAGCAACGGCGGCGAGCGATGCCGGCTTCGCGGATCAAAGCCATCTGGGCCGTGTATTCAAATCCTGTACCGGTCAAACTCCCGGCAAATTTCGCTCCTTCTTCCACTCTCACCTGCACTGGGCTTTGTAGCGCAGACAATCCTGTCTGGGCGCGGTGCCAGCTTCAGAAAGCATTCCGGTCCGTATTATTCCTTTCACTCGACAGCGGGAACCGGCCATTTTTGAATGTTTGTTTTGTTCTATACCCTCGCCGAGAAAAACGGCACACTAGCTGCCAACTTCTGAAAGGGAGGCACTCCACCATGCCCAGATCCATCTATCTGGCTGTGCTATTCGCAGCACTCGCGATCTTCTGCATCGAGAAATCCCCTCACGTAGCTGCCGCTAGTCATGCTGCAC
The DNA here is from genome assembly GCA_963732135.1 of uncultured Acidobacteriota bacterium. Classification (GTDB taxonomy): domain Bacteria; phylum Acidobacteriota; class Terriglobia; order Acidiferrales; family UBA7541; genus Acidiferrum. The sequence goes on along the minus strand of CAVSYC010000001.1, from coordinate 1,046,357 downwards.
CGGCAGGCAAGCCTGACTTCACTTCCGACGGAAAACTGATCCGCCCGGAAGGCTACCGCAAATGGGTCTTCCTCTCCTCCGGTTATGGCATGAGCTACTCACAACAGGCATCCGACCACCTGATGTTCACCAACGTGTTTGTCCCGCCGGCCGATTACGATTATTTTCTGGAACACGGTACCTGGCCAGGTAAGACGATCTTCGTGCTGGAGGAATATGGCTCGGAATCCAAGGGCTCCATCAATTTGCACGGAAATTATCAGACTGAACTTATGGGCCTGGATGTGGAAGTGAAGGACGCCTCTCGGTTTCCGGACAAGTGGGCGTATTTCGGGTTTGACGCAACGCAAAAATCCAGCGAGGCGATCTCTCCGGGACAAAATGCCTGCTGGAAATGTCATGAACAGCACGCGGCAGTGGAACACAGCTTCGTGCAGTTCTACCCAGCGCTATTGAGCGTCGCCAAAGAAAAGAAAACCATTAAAGCAGGCGTGAAACTTCCCTAAGCCACGAAACGATTGGTCGTCCGTAGGCCATCCAGGATCGCCGCAGGATATCGACTTTAACGTCCGCTGATCTTGGCAACTGATGCGCACAGAAACAACCACTGTCATGCTTTCATACTCGGCGCACTTTCCGGCGCCAACGCCATCACTTCAACATTGTTCCCATTCGGATCCTTCACGTAAACCGAACTTGTGCCATCGCGATGAATCTCCGGTTCTCCAAACGCCGCCGGATCGCCCACAATTGCAATGTGCGGCGGATGCTGCTCCGCGATCACGAACGCCAGCCGCACATTCTCAAACGCCAGCATCGCCCAGGTCGCATCCTCATATTCCACCTCACAACGAAAACGCTTCGTGTACCACTCGACCGTTTCCTTGACGTCCTTCACGCGAATCGCCGCGTGATGCAGTGTGTCCAGACGATTCTCTTTGCTCATGGAAGTCGCACCTCTCGTTCCCGCCATTGCTGCCAATAGAATAGAAGAATCCCCAGCGTATTGGCGAGCGCCGATTCCGCCCTTTTCTTCCCTGTCACGAATTTGAGAAGATTCCGCAGCGCTACGGACGCAAATAAATCGCTGGGGGCAGGTCGAGTGTCGCAAACTTTCGAGAATCAGGTGGCAATCGTCACTGGCGCGGGCAGCGCCGAAGGAATCGGTTTCGCCGTGGCTCGCCGCCTTCTTGCACAAGGAGCGAGAGTCGCCATCACTTCGACCACCACTCGGATCGATGATCGCGCCCGCGAACTGGACCCGACGGGCTTAAGCGTTTTTCCCTTTGTGGCCGATCTCACTTTCGAAGCGCAAGCTCAAGCCTTTGTGGAAGCGGCAATTTCCTGGCAAAACCGCGTCGACATCCTCGTAAATAATGCCGGCATGATTCAAACCGGCCAGTCCATGCAGTCCGGTTTAGTAGAAAATATTGCCTTCTCTGCCTGGCAACGCCAGTTGGCAATTTCCCTCAACACCACTTTCCTGATGACTCGAGCCGTTGTGCCCATTATGAAAAAACGAAGCTACGGCCGCATCGTAAATGTTTCGTCGGTCACTGGCCCGCTCGTCAGTTCGCCAGGGTCTGCCGCATACGGCGCGGCAAAATCCGCCATGGACGGCATGATGCGCGCGGCCGCTCTTGAAATCGCGGAACACGGAATCACATTCAACGCGGTCGCGCCGGGCTGGATCCAAACCGCTTCTACGACCGAATCGGAAAAAGTCGCGGCGCGAGCTACTCCCTTTCGTCGAGCTGGCTCGCCGGACGAAGTCGCCGCAGCCATCTGCTTCCTCGCGTCCCCGGATGCATCGTACATCACCGGCCAATCGCTGGTAGTGGACGGCGGAAATCTTCTTCAGGAAGACAAGTCCCTCGTCTGAATCCTTATCTGAAGTGCTTATCTGAAGTGCCCTATCTGAAGTGAATGAACCAGCCACGCAATTGCAAGTAAACTAGAGCCGCCTCTCGCTGCACGCATCTCATGTTCGGCCACGCAATCAGGAGGTCTCATGTCCCGCGCCTCACGCGTCCTTCGTCTGATGTCGGTTATTTTCCTGCTTCCTCTGTTCGCAGCCGCACAGGAAAATTCTACAAATCAGCCGGCCACCGCTTCGGCGCAAGAAAGGCGCCCACGCGCCAAAATCGGCGTCGCTCTCGAAGGCGGCGGCGCACTCGGTCTCGCACACATCGGCGTCCTGCAATGGTTCGAAGACCATCATATTCCGATTGACTACATCGCTGGCACCAGCATGGGCGGCCTGGTCGGCGGACTCTACGCCACTGGCAAAACTCCCAAGGAACTTCAGGAAATCGTCGAACAGCAGAATTGGGACATCATCATCGGCGGACAGACTTCCTACCGGGATTTATCTTTTCGCCGTAAAGAAGACAACCGCGATTATCCGACTTTCATTCAGATCGGCCTGAAAAATGGCTTCTCTCTCCCCGCCGGGCTGAACGCCGGCCACCAAATTAGTTTATTAATCGATCGCGAAACGCTGCCGTACGCAAATCTTAACTCCTTCGACGATTTGCCGATTCCCTATCGCTGCGTCGCAACCGATCTGGTCAGCGGCAAGGAAGTCATTTTCAAGGATGGCAGCCTGCCGCAAGCGATGCGCGCCACGATCTCCATCCCCGGACTTTTCAACCCGGTGCGCCGCGACAATCAGGTTCTCGTTGACGGCGGACTGGTAGGTAATCTCCCGACAGACGTTGTGCGCAACATGGGCGCTGACGTGGTCATCGCCATTCACCTCGAGGTTTCTCCCGTCAAGCCCGAAGAAATCCAGTCGTTTTTCAGCGTGCTTGGCCGCTCGGTTGACCTGATCGTCCGTGAAAACGAAATTCGCGGCCTCTCTAAAGCCGATCTGGTGGTCAACGTGGATTTGCACGAATACAGTTCCATTGAGTACCAGAAATCGCAAGCCATCATCGCTATCGGCAGGCAGGCTACGGAAGCCAAAGCTCGTGTGCTGGAACCTTTCGCGCTCAATGACCAGGACTGGCAAGCCTATCTGCAAGCGCGAGAGGCGCGCCGCCGCAGCACGGTCCTAACTCCGCAATTCATCCGCGTCGAAGGCACCAATCCGGACGCCGCAAAGCACATCGAGGAATTCTTGCAGCCACTGGTTGGAAAACCGCTCGATAGCGGAGTCCTCGACGGTCTGCTCACCCGTTTAACAGGCATCGGCAAGTTCGACGCCGTCGGGTACAGCGAAATCAACGACGGCGTCCGCACTGGACTGCTCATTCAGGTGCACGAAAAAAGCTATGCTCCTCCGCTTCTGCAATTTGCATCCGAAGTGGACGGCTCGGAGACCGCCGATGTTTCGTTTACGCAAGCCGCTCGCCTCACGCTGATGGACGTCGTCGGATATCGTTCTGAATGGCGAACTGACTTGCTCCTTGGCAATACCTACGGAATTTCCAGCGAACTCTACAAACCACTCACCAGCTTTTCTAGGTTTTTCGTGGCGCCGCGCATATCGGAAAATTACACACAATTCAAAATTTACCGCCGCTACGATCCGCTGGTGGATTACGGCCGAAACGTCGCCAACATCGGCCTCGATCTAGGCTATGCCATCAGCCGCTTCAGCGAAATCCGTTTTGGTTATGAGGTTGGCGCTCTCGATGAGCGGCTGCGGCTCGGCGTGGCGCAGTTCCCTTCCATCTCCGGACGCATCGGAGACACCAAGCTGCATTTTCTTGTGGACCATGGGGACGATCCGATCGTTCCGCGTCGCGGCTATACCGCGGAAACAACTTTTCGCTGGTATGACACCAGTCCCGGCGCTCCTCAGGGCTTTCCAACCATGGAGGCGCGAGTGCAATTCTTTCAGCCCATCACCACTCCTGCTTCCATTTTCGTAACCGCGCAAGGCGGGACGACATTCAGCTCCCGTGAAGTTGGTCCGATTCCGCAATTTTTCCTGGGCGGGCCGCTGCGCCTCGCCGCCTACGGCACCAACGAACTCTTCGGCAACCAATATTACCTTTTCCGTATGGGCTATTTGCATGACCTGTTCACGCTGCCGCCGTTCCTGGGCAAGAAAATCTACGCCATCGGCAGCTACGAGTTCGCCAAGATGTATGGCTTCCGCGGGGAAAGCGGTTTTCCGAATGACGTCAACGTCGGCGTCCTGGCCGAGACCGCCTTCGGTCCCCTGGTCATAGGCGGAAGCTACGGCGACTCAGGCCACCGCAAATTGTATTTCCAACTCGGCAGGGTGTTCTGATTCACAGAGCCGGACCGGCTGCAGCGCCTATTTGTGCAACGTACCGTAAATTTCATTAATCTTAATGCGGCTCCGGACGAAGTGCGTATTGGCCTCTGCCGATATGCGACTTCGCCGGTAGTCGGAAATGACCAAATCTAAGGCGCGTTCTATTGTCTCGGTTTCAGTGCTGGCCCGTAATATTTTCTGAGCGACGCTTGATCTTTGGCATATCCAAGCGGAAATGTTTATGCGAACGAGCTTTATTGATCGTCATCGTTCCCTCAATCTGGAGATATCAATCCTGAAAGTGGCCGAATAAGTTGTTCAACGATTCCGCCAGCGTCGGGTGCGCGAACACCGCATCTTTCAACACCGTGTAGGGCAGCTTGCCCATCATCGCCAACTGAATTTGCGACATGATCTCGCCGCCTTCAACGCCTAGCACCGCGGCGCCAAGAATTTGCGAACTGTCTGCATCCACAATCGCTTTCATAAAACCGCGCGATTCATCGACCTCCAGCGCCCGCGCCACGTACGACATGGGCATCTTTGCGACGCGAATCTTGCGCCCGCTCGAGCGCGCTTGCGTTTCCGTCATTCCAATCCGCCCAAGTTGCGGATCGATGAACAGGGTGTATGGGACCAGCCGGTCCTTCGTAGAAGCACTTCCCTTTTCAATGATGTTGGTTCGAATGATGCGAAAATCGTCGTAAGAAATGTGCGTGAACGCTGGACCTCCTTTGATGTCTCCAAGAGCGCATACTCCTGAAGCCGAAGTCTCCAGGCGGTCATTCACCTGAATAAAGCCGTGCTTGTCGGTGACGATGCCCGCGACCCCGGTTTTCAACGATTCGGTGTTGGGAACGCGGCCGGTGGCAACCAGAAGCTGCGTTCCGGTGATCGTTTGCGCGTTGTCATCGCCGGATGTTGCGTCCCGCTGCTTGCTCGAATTTTGCAGCGTTACTGTAAGCTGTTTATCAGATTTTGCAATAGCGACGGCTCTCGAGTTCAGAACAACCTCGATGCCGTCTTCCTTCAAGATGGAGGACACCGCTTCCGCCACGTCTTTATCTTCGCCGGCCAACAACTGCGCTCCAGACTGCACGATAGTCACACGGCTGCCAAATCTGCGAAACATCTGGCCGAACTCCAGCCCGATGTAGCCTCCACCAAGCACCAGCAAATGTTCCGGCACCGCATCCAGTTCCATGATGCTGGTGCTAGTCAGATAGGATACTTCGTCCAGTCCTTCGATCTTCGGCGCCGCCGGCCGGCATCCCGCGTTAATAAAAATCTTGTCGCCGGTCAGCGTCAACTGCCCGCCATCCTTTTGTCGAATCAAAATCGTCTTCGGCCCGGTAAACTCCGCCTCACCAAAGAGCAATTCCAGATTTTTCGTTTTTTCAATTCGGGATTGGCTCCCGCTGCGAAAACTTTCCACAATCGCGCGTTTGCGTTCGCGCACTTTCGCAAGATCGATTGTTAACTCGCCCGTATGCACGCCATAATCCGCGCCACGCCGCGCCAGGTACGCTACGCGCGCGCTCGCCACCATGGTTTTCGTCGGCGTGCATCCTTCATTGATGCATGTCCCCCCAATGTGCTCGCGTTCCACAATCGCCGTGCTCATCCCGGCACCCGCCAGCGCCTGACACAGCGGAGTGCCACCTTGCCCGGAGCCGATCACAATCGCCTCAAAACTCTTTGCGCCTGTCGAAGCCATCGCCTCTCCTCGGTAAAACGATCTGGACCGACTCCTCGGTTTGTTATGGCAGCGGGATTATCCCGCTGCTCTTTCCTGTACAGATGTCATAAACCGTTCCAAGTTGCCGCGCCAGCCACGCATTGTCAACCGAACGTAATGCTCGTCCAGTGCCCACATCCCACCTACCCACGTCCAACATGAATGAACCGCAATACCCTATTCACCGCCGCGTAATACGCTTCCCGTATAACTCCCCCAGTCCGTTTCCATCCTCCCAGCCTGGCCCGAAGGAGTTTTATGGCTACTACGGTTGCAACCGCCCCAACTGCCCCTTCCGCAGTTCACGAAAAGTTTTCCAAAGGCCCCGGTTTTATCGGCACTCTGATTTTTATCGCCGTCCTCGTTATAGGCATCTCCTACATCGGCTGGAGCATTTCCCGCGACCTGGCCGGTCTGCACGTCACTTCAGTGATGCCTTATCTTCTCTTGGGTCTGGCGTTGTTTGTGGCACTGGGATTTGAATTTGTGAACGGCTTTCACGACACCGCCAACGCCGTCGCCACCGTTATCTACACGCACAGCCTTGACCCGCACATCGCCGTGGTCTGGAGCGGCTTCTTCAATTTCCTCGGCGTCGTCACTTCGACGGGAATCGTGGCCTTCGGAATCATCTCGCTGTTGCCGGTGGAACTGATTCTGCAGGTTGGCAGCAACGCTGGCTTCGCAATGGTCTTTGCTTTGCTCGTTGCCGCGATTCTGTGGAACCTCGGCACCTGGTATTTCGGATTGCCGGCTTCGAGTTCGCACACGCTCATCGGCTCCATCATCGGTGTCGGTATCACCAATCAATTGATGAGCGCTCGCAGTGGAACCAGCGGCGTGGATTGGGGCCAGGCCGCAAACGTCGGCAAGTCCTTGCTCATTTCGCCGATGGTCGGCTTCATCTGCGCGGCGCTCCTACTCCTGGTGACCAAGGTGCTGATCAAAGACAAAAAGCTTTATCAAGCACCCGAAGGAAGTGCCCCGCCACCCTTTTGGATTCGCGGCTTGCTGATGCTCACCTGTACCGGCGTAAGCTTCTTCCACGGTTCGAACGACGGCCAGAAAGGCATGGGCCTGATCATGCTCATCCTTATCGGCACCGTACCCACGACCTACGCCCTGAACCACGCCATCACCACACCACAAACCCAGGATTTCATCGCCGTCTCGCATCAAGCCGCCGACTCTCTTAACAAATACGTTGAGCAAGGCGCCGTCATCGGCGATCCCCGCGATGACGTCACGGATTTCATTCGCACCAAGGAATTCAAGCCCAACACCATGTTGGCCATGCGCACTCTGATCAACGACGTCGGCACGGAAATGGCGCAATTCAAGGATCTCAAGAATGTTCCCAACCAGGAAGTCCGCAATTTCCGTAACGACATGTATCTGACCAGCGAAGCCCTGCGTATCATGCAGAAAAGCGGCAAACCGGCCATTTCCTCCGCCGACGCCGCCGTGCTGAAAAATTACAAGGGGCACATTGATAAGGCCACCCGCTTCATTCCGTTGTGGGTAAAAGTCGCCGTCGCCATCGCTCTCGGACTCGGCACCATGGTCGGCTGGAAGCGCATCGTGGTCACCGTCGGGGAAAAAATCGGCAAGAACCACTTAACCTATGCGCAGGGCGCAGCCGCCGAAATCACCGCCATGGCCACCATCGGCGCTGCGGACTATTTCGGCTTGCCCGTCAGTACCACTCACGTTTTATCTTCCGGCGTCGCTGGAACCATGGCGGCAAATCACTCCGGCCTGCAGTGGGGCACCGTTCGCAATCTGTTGATGGCTTGGGTCCTCACGCTGCCTGTAGCCATGACCATGTCCGGCTTCCTGTTCTGGACCTTCCGGAAGATTTTCTAAGAAGTCAGAGCGCTCCTGGTTAAGGCGCTCACAATTTAAGCCACTTGACTTTCGCTTTTTATTCGCTATACTGCTCTGCGGTAGAGGAAACGGGAAACAGGCGCTGCCGGCTCCATTGCCTTCTTGGCTCTCACGAGCCGGCAGTCGCCTGTTATCAACCGCCCTCAGCCCGCCATATTCCCAACCCCGCTATTCCGTTGCGCAATCGTAGCCAAGAATCAAAAATCGCTTTCGCGTTCCATGGCCAGAAGCCTACGATGAGTCATGCCCAGCTTCCACATGAGCTATTTCCAAATAACATGGTTGTCGCTTGCGTTGGCACTTGCCGTCGTCCTCGTCATCGCACGCGGCTTCTGGCTGTACCGCGCCTCGCTGACCTGGCCCACGGCAGACGGTGTAATCACACTGCTACAGATTGAGCGCCAGCGCGGTGCCGGAACTCCAAGCGGCCATTATTTCTCCGCCACTTTCACCTACGACTTCCGCGATCCCGCAGGCAATCGCGTTTCCGGTAACTGGCGCAAAGATTTCTCCAGCGAAGCCAACGCCCGCGAGTTCGCCGAACGAGAATTGCCAGTCGGAAAAAAAGTCGTCGTCAGGTACAGCCCCAAAAATCCCACTTTCAACGACCTGGAACTCGACTCCTGGACATACGCCGGCGACCGCCCAACCACCCTCTCCATCTAGCTAAATGTAGCAGCGGGTTAATCCGCTGCTCCTTTCTTTCCCGCACAGGACCGCGCGAAAGTTTCCCGAGTCCGCCGCGAGCGCGGCCCTTTTCTCAGTCTTCGCCCATTAACACTCCCATCATCGTTCCGAAAAACGTCTCTGCTATCTCTTGAAGTGTGACGCGCTGCTCGCGCGAATCATCTGGCGTGATCTCAACCGCTCAGCGTCCGTCGCGAATCTTACCAATGGGGGTATCAATGTCATACGCCAAACGTCTCATCTCGCTCGCATCGCTAACCTGCCTCGCTGCACTCGGCGGCACTAGCGTTAAGGCGCAGGAGATCAAGACTGTTTTTGTGATCGCGATGGAAAATCATAACTGGACTCAGCCGGCCAACCAGTTCACCGGTGGCATCCAGCAGATTTCTCAAAATCCGAACGCGCCCTTCATCAACAGTCTCGTAAACGGAACCGCAGTCGCAGTCATCAACGGTTCCGAGGTCAACATCAGCCAGCAAGTTGCCTACGCCGCCGCTTATCACAACGTTCTCGCCACTCCCAGCGGCAATAATCCGGACATTCATCCTTCCGAACCCAATTATCTCTGGCAGGAAGCTGGCACCAATTTCGGCGTGCTCAACGACAACGATCCCTTCATCAACCCCGGCGGCACCAACCAAAACACCAACCTGCACTTGGTCACTCTGCTCACCCAAGCCGGAAAAACCTGGAAGTCCTATCAGGAAGACATCGACCTGACTCCCAACGCTTCCAATCAACTGACCAACGTAGTTCTTCCCCGGTTCGACTGGTTCGTTCCCATCAACAGTTTTTCGGGAGTCTTCGCTCCCGGCACCACCAATCAATTCAACAGCTCCAATCAGTACAACTACGCCGCCAAACACAATCCCATGGTCTTCTTCACCGGCACCAATGGCGGCAACAACGCAACTCCATCCAACCCGCTGTCTTCCCAATACGCTCCGTTGCAGCAGCTTTTCACCGACCTGGCACAAGGCACCGTTGCCGACTACAACTGGATCACCCCTGATCAGTTTAACGACATGCACACCACGCTCAGCGCGGGCTACAAAGGCTTGACCGGGGACCCCGCGAAAATTCTGCAAGGCGATGATTTTCTGCGCCAGGTCATTCCGGCCATCATGGCTTCCGACGCCTACAAAAATCACGGCGTCATCGTCATCTGGTTCGACGAATCCGAATCCGACGGCGTCTCTGGCGACAAGCAGGACGACTTCAACCACACCATTCCGGAAATCATCATCTCCGACCGTGCTCACGCCAACGTGAACGGCCTTCCCTACGCCAGCCTCGTGAACTTCACCCACTCATCCGATCTGCGCACCTGGCAGAACATTTTCCACGTCGGACCCTATCTCGGCGACGCCGCCAATGCCACCGATCTCTCCGACCTCTTCAAGCCAGGCTCCGTCCCCAAGAAACCCTGACCGTCTCTCGTTTCGTTTCCCGATAGCGTAGTCCCGGTAGCGCAGGCAATCTTGCCTGCGCGCCTTTGTGCGAGCCGTACGCTTCGCTACGAAGCGTGCGGCTTCGTTTTTTTACGTCGTGCGCATGCCTCATACCTATTCCTTTCAGGAACGAATTCGTAAGACGCGAAACTTTCGGCCGGTGATATGCATCTAAGCCTGCGGTGCTAGTCGAGGGGTGGTTCGTCTTCGGCGAGTCCCGTGTGCCGGCCCCTGGGACCCATCCGAATCACAGCCTACCGTAAATCAAAAAATTCAGATCGGGCATGCGCGCGGGTGTCGGTGGATCCGCGTCATTCGCTTGCTCGGCTCAGGAGGACGCACAAATGCGAGCGCAGCTCTGGCGTGGTAGTGTGTTTTTTCTGTTGCTCTTGACTCTCTCTCTAGCATCCTTTGCGCAGGTAGATACGGCCCGTTTGCAAGGCACCGTCACCGACCCGCAGGGCGCCGCCGCAGTTGGCGCTACAGTAGCGATAACCAGCGTCGAAACCGGGCGTGCTAGTTCGACCATCACCAACGACCTCGGCTTTTACAGTGCATCGGCGCTACCACCGGGCCGTTACCTAATTGAGGTCACGCAACAAGGCTTCAAAAAAATCTCACGCGAACTCGAACTCCAGATCGCCCAGGTGGGCGTGGCGGACTTTCGCCTGGATGTCGGTGACGTCACGCAAACCGTCACCGTCGAAGCCGGCTCGCCAGTCATTAACCCAGCCGATTCCACGATTGGCGATGTCGTCGAAAGCCGCCAGATCACCGAACTGCCTCTCAACGGACGCAACTTCACGGAGCTGGCGACTTTGATCCCCGGTGTCACCCGTGGCATTCCCACCGGCTCCGCCAGCGGTTCCGGCAACAACACTGAAACCTTTCGCTTTGGGCAGTCCGGCGGAGCATCATTAGCCGTCAACGGTCTGCGTCCGCAGAACAACAACTTCACTCTCGATGGAATCGATAACAATGAAACGCTTGTAAACACCATTGTGTTCTTCCCACCCGCCGACGCCATCGACGAATTTCGCGTTGAGACCAGCGTCCCTCCCGCGGAAATCGGCCGGGCCGGCGGCGCGGTGGTGGCCACTTCGTTGAAGTCAGGCAAAAACGATTTTCACGGCAGCGCTTTTATTTTCAACCGCGATCAGATCTTCGACGCCAAGGACTTCTTCAACAGCGGCCCGCAACCCGGCTTCCACCGCAATCAATTCGGCGGCACTTTCGGCGGCCCGGTCATCAAGAACAAACTGTTTTTCTTCGTCGATTATGAAGGACTCCGCCAGAAGCAGCCTCTCGGCAGCGCCGTCAACACTGTGCCCACAGCCGCCATGCGCAACGGCGATTTTTCCGAACTCCTCAACGCCAATTGCGCCACCGGCCTGGTTCCCGGTGGAACCTGCAGTTCCAACCCGAACGCCACCGTTTCAATCGTCGTCCAGGATCCCGCCACTGGCCTCCAGTTCATGGGCAGCGGCGCGCAGCCAAACGTGATTCCCGGAACCTTGATCAACACCGTCGGGCAAAATTACTTAAACGCTTTTCCCGCGCCAAACTGCACTCCGCAAATCGATTCGCGCTGCATGACCATCATCAACAACTACATCAACACCCAAGAGCGCGTAGAAAATTGGAATGACTTCGACGTTCGCGCCGACTACTTGTTCAACGAGAAAAACACCTTCTTTGTCCGTGTCAGTCGCGCGCAAGCGGACCAAACGCAAACTCCTTCCATCGCCACTCTGCCTTCCGGTTTCGGTTCCGGCAGCAACTTCAATCACCCCTGGGGCGCAGCCATCGGCTGGACCGATGTGCTCAGCCAATCCCTCGTGAACACCATGCACTTCGGCTTCGTTCGAACCTCCTACGGTTTCACTCCGCCCTTTAACAACATTCCTATTTGCACCAACCTCGGCATCCCCAACTGCAACACACCGCTGCTCGGCGGCATCGCCCTGATCGGCGGCTTCAATACGCAAATTTCCTTCACCGGCGATTTCGGCCCGTTCCTGGTGCCGCAAACCAGTCCCAACTTCAATGACAGCATTTCTTGGAACAAGGGTCACCACGCCGTAAAATTCGGAACCAATATCATTCGCCGTGAACTCAATCTCTTCCGTCCGCTCGCCGGCAAGGGCTTTTTTAACTTGTCGGGCAACGGCACCAATCCCGTAATCACCGGCTACGAAGTTTCCGATCTCCTTGCCGGTTTCGTAGGGACCTATTCGGTCGGTCCGCCATTTGGAACGGTGGGCACACGCAGTTGGGAAAATGGGTTTTTCGCGCAGGACGATTGGCGCGTAACTCCCCGCCTCACTCTCAACCTCGGTATCCGCTATGACGTTATGACCTGGCCCACCGAAGTCGAAGATCGCCAGGCTAATTTCGATATCACCACTGGCGCGCTCATCGTCGCCGGCAGCAATGGTGCGCCGCGCACTCTTCTTCCCAATGATTATCACGATTTTGGTCCGCGCATGGGTTTCGCTTATCAACTCACGAATGACGGCAAAACCGTGTTACGCGGCGGCTACGGACTTTTCTACTTCCTCGACCGCGGCGGCATCAGCAATCAGCTTGCGCAAAATCCGCCCTTTAGCGGCGAAGGCTCTTTCAGTTTCTTCAACGGCTTCCGCATCGCACTCTCTGGCGCCGCTCCCATGTGTCCAACCACCGGCGCGTGCCCGGACGAATCCGTGCAAGCTACCGGCACGCTTCCACTTCCCTTTACCAGCCTCAATCTCAGCGCCCCGACCAACATTAGCCCGATTGCATGGCTTCCTTCCAATCGCGTCCCGCAGGTTTCCCAGTACAACCTGCAAGTGCAACGTCAGATCGGCACCAATCAATCGATCAGCCTTGCTTACGTCGGTACTTACGGCTCGCGCCTCACGCGAAACTACAACGCCAATCAGCAATTGTTCAATTTGGATCCCAGCGATCCGATCTCAAAATTATTTTTCAATCTCGGCAGCGTCACCGTATCCGACAATCGCGGCAAATCCATCTACAACTCTCTCCAGGCGCAGTACGAACGCCGCATTACCAACGGACTGCAATTTCTCGGCGCCTTCACCTGGTCCAGAACCATCGACGACTCTTGCGGCGCTCTCGACACCTGCGCTCCTCAGCTCTATACCAACTACAACATCGAGCGCGGGCTCTCCGAAATTGATCAGCCCTATCGCATGAGCCTCAGTTCTCTCTACGAACTGCCCTTCGGCCGCGGCAGGCGCTGGGGCAGCAACTGGTCTCGCCCGCTCGATTGGGCCGTCGGCGGCTGGCAACTCAACGGCATTTACACCTTGTCGGGCGGTCTGCCGTTCAGCGTCACCGTGAACGGCACACCGGGCTCGACTCGCGCCGACCTGATCGGCTCTCCCGGCGTAAATCCCGGCAATCTTTTGAACTACATCAACTCCGCGTCCTTCGCGCTTCCGCCCACCGTCACTTTTCCAGATAACAACACCGTCTTCACGCGTCCGGGAACTTCGGGCCGCAATATCCTGCTCGGCCCCGGCCTCTCCAATATCGATTTATCTTTGTTCAAGAATTTTGCCATCACCGAAAAAATCAAGACCGAACTTCGCCTGCAAGCCTACAACGCCACCAACACGCCGCATTTCGGCCAACCCAACAGCAATTTTTCCAACGGCAATTTCGGCCAAATCAGCAGCACATTGCCCTTCAGCTATCGCCAGGTCGAACTAGGCTTGCGCGTGACGTTCTAGCAACAACTCGACCCAACGAGGCGAAGCGAATAGCTACGCCTCTTGCATCTTTCTCAGCGGCTTAGTTGTGCTGATCTTGTGCGGTCTCGCGAATATTAAAAACACTCTTGACACCCTTCGATCACAGGCGTAACTACCAACAAATGGTCGCAACGACTTAGCCGGAAGCACACAACCTCGATCCCCTGAGAGAGGAACTACAAGTCATGGAACAAGTGAAAACAAGATCAGTCGAACCACATACCAGGTTCGCACTTCCCGAAGTCAATTGGGATGAACTGAACGAGGCAGGAGCCTACGTCGAGCGTGGATCAGGCGATCTATACCGCGTGCCCAAAGAGGCCATCATCCCCGGCGGTTCACCCATAATTCACAAAGAGAGCACGGGATCATCGCGTCTGGTGCAAGTCAGCAAGAACCCATTCGTAACCACACTGGAAGCGCGCCTTCGTTGCGCGCAACATAACATCGACCCTAACTTCTGAAACTTCTGACAAAAACGCCCACGTGTGCTTCCGGTGTTTTCTACCAGTGTTTAGATCTCAGCCGTCATTTTGTGTAGCAGCCGGGTACCCGCAATCAGTTCAAACCTCAAAAACGCGAAGGGTGCCCCGTCCTTGCGCATTTGATTCTTGCAAGGGTGGGTCTTTCTGTGGGTGGCCTGATCCGAACACGTATTCAGCGTCTTGTAAGAACGACATGCGTCGCGAGCTCGCTCGCTACATGCGTGGTGCATTGATAACCCAGCGCCGGCATATCAATCCCGGCGAATAAATTCTCGCCCGAACCCAGCAGAATCGGGCGCGAGGCCAGGTGCAACTCGTCAATCAGACCTGCCTGCAGATACTGCCGGATGGTCGCGACTCCTCCTCCAATGCGAACATCTTTGCCGCCCGCAACATCCCTCGCGCGCTGCAAAGCAGCTTCAATTCCTTCTGTCACGAAATGGAACGTCGTGCCGCCCTTCATCTCAATCGCGTTTCGCGGGTGATGCGTCAAAACAAAAACCGGAACGTGATAGGGCGGCGTGTCGCCCCACCATCCTTTCCACTCTTCATCCGGCCATGGTCCACGCATCGGTCCAAACATGTTTCTTCCCAGGATCCACGCGCCCACGTTCTCCATGGCACGCTTCGCCCATTCGTCGTCCAGGCCCGTCGGCCCGCCTTCTTTCCCGTGCATCTGCTGCCATGTCCTGGTCGCAAAGAACCACTCGAACAGACCGGGACCTCCAACACCGAGAGGATTTTCCATGTCCTGGCGCGGACCTGCACCGTAACCATCCAGCGAAATGGAAAACGCACTTACACGAACTCTCGTCATACAGATCATCCCCCAAGCGCCATAGGCGCGACAAAAGTTAGCCCAGCGCGGAGCGCTGGGCCCCGACCTCAGCATTCTCCGAGAGCCTTAGGCGCACACATGAGCGGCTGCGCCTCCAACAATATACTCAATTTCAGATTCGCGAGAATCGTCGAGCGCCCCACACGCCGTCGGCGTCTACCCCGATCATATCGGGGCGTGTGGGTTTTTGACTTTGTGTTCTACCGCGGTCCGTCTAACAACGTAATCGAATTCAAATTCGAAAAAATCTCTCCACACACCCACAAAGCGCGCTTGCCCGCTGTTACCATCGGCGAATACGGCTTCCTCGCTCCAGGCGCGCAGTCGCCAGCTCCGACCTCGCATCCCGCGGCAAGATTTATACTTTCCGAATTGTCGAATGATTCCCCGAGCGACTATCCCAAAATCGGATATTGCCTTTTCAGCCTTGGTTTGCCCGGTAATTCGCCCCGATTCCTCCCCGACACAAAGAGGCCGCTGTTCACTTCTGTGGACTGCAGATCGCTATTCGTAATTACTTAGCGACAGTTATGGAGCTCATGGCTCTGGAGTTGCTAGGAAAACTCATTCTCGGTCTCAGCCCTGTGATTCGGGTGCAGGAGGCACCAAAGGTTGAGGTTTTTGGCGGCTACTCGTATCTGAATTTCGACACGGTGGGCGTCACGGACCGACTCAATATGCAAGGATGGAATGCGCCAGCCAATTTCAACCTCAATCGGTGGTTCGGCGTTGAAGGAGACTTCAGTGGGCATTACAAGGGAGACTGTGACGGCGTGGAGGGACTCACTTGCAAGCACCTCTCGTTCATCGGGGGACCGAGATTCACATATCGGAAGGATCGGTATTCGGTATTTGCGCACGGATTGTTCGGCGGCGACAATGGCTCGCTGTCATTTGAAGGCGCGTCGGTTTCTGACACTCCGTTTGCACTCGCTGCCGGCGGCGGAGTGGATTACAACGTGACGCAACGTTTCGCAGTACGGGTGGCCCAAGTTGATTACCTGATGACCAGACATCTAAACGAGCTCGATGTTCCACATCAAAACAATATTCGAGTCTCCGCTGGAATCGTTTTTCGATTTGGCGGAGGGAACTGGAATCAGAAGTCAGCGCCCACACAAGGACTCCGAACGGGCAGGTCGCTCCGTCGTCCGTTTCCGAAGCGATCCTGTTAGGCGTATCCGGGTACGAAACTGAAGGTGGCCTCCACGTCACGGCTGTTCGAGCAGACTCTCCTGCAGCTCGATCCGGTATACGTGCCGGCGACGTTGTGCTCAGCGTTGATGGCCAGCGAGTAAAGAATAGTCGCGAGGTAGAATCTGCGATTGCGACGAGCGCCTCGGGAACCGTGAAGGTGGGATATCTCATCCAAGGAAATTACTCGGTCGAGAAGGAAACGAAAATTCATTAGTCCTCTCTCATCCGCAGCATGCGCTTCGCGCATGGGTTGTGGTGGGCCAACCTCGTTAGGAAGTCACAATTCTGCTGGCGCTGCGATGAGACATAGACGCGAGGGTTTGTGGCTTACTGCTCATCAGGTGGTCAAGAACTAGGCGGCGGAGCTAGGTTTTGTGCTTCTTGCGGTGCTCCAAGCGGCTCACCTCATTTAACAAACTCCATAGCGGCGCGAGGCTCTCCGTGAACGGCGCCTGCCCCGAGTTGATCGGGGCGTTAAGTCCTTTCCGATTCGGCATTCTTCCATTCTTTTCGCATCCTTCCGCGAACAACGCTCAAAGTGCGATCCACTAACTCCTTCATTTTCAATCGTGGGCTTTCGCTTTTTTTCACTCTTAAACTTTTAAGTCCTTTGCTTGCCACTCATACGGAATACGGAAAGTACCTCGGGGTACGCCCCCGAGAACCCCCACCTTGCACCGAGCGAATATCGCTCACAAAGAGTGCGAATGGAAGGATGGCGACAGGGGCGGCTTAGCTGAATGGGAACAGACTGAACGAAAGAAGAAAGAAAAAGTGTGCCTTGACATCGTTCGCAGATACCGGTCTCCTTCTTTGCTGATTTTCTTCTGTGGCTCGCTCTCCCCGGAGTTTCTCCGGCCAGGTCGCAACCCCAGAAAACAACCTACCGCGCGACTCTTTGGGAATCGATACGGGTCCTCTATCGTCAGGACATAGGTCAGCGCGATCTGCGTTCCGACCCCCTTCACCTGTTTGAGCAACTCGACTTGTGGGTAGCTCTCCTTGGCGATTTTCTCCATCCGCACCTCGTATTCCTGGATGCGCTGGTTCAGCGATTCGACCTCTCTCAACAGCGGCTCCAGAACCTCGCGCAACTCCGCGCTCAATCCCTCGGCCAACTTCCCGTTCACCTGTTGTGTGCCACACTTGGGCAGTCGTTCGCCAAAGGACTTCACCAACCCGTGGGCCGCGTTCACCAAGGCCGTTCGAGCACTCACCAGTTCAGCTCGCGCGCGGATCACCGTCAGATGGATTTGCGCCTTGGCACTGCGATGCCGAACCGGCCCCAATAGCTCGGGATCGATTCGCGCCAGTCGTGCCAGTGTTCGCGCGTCGTGCCGATCATCTTTTCGATTGCTCTTGGTGATCAATTCCACTTTTTGTGCGTGCGCCACGATCACTTCGTGTCCCAGTTCTGTTAACAGCCGGCTTACCCACGGCGAATGGGTTCCTGTCTCTATGGCGATCAGACTCTGCGGTATCTTTCCGAACGTCTGCTTTATCGCTTCCGGTGTTGTCGCTACTTTCTGTTCCAGAATGATTTTGCCTGCTTCATCTAAAACACCGTAAAACGACCAACGATCTCCTAGATCCACACCGATCGTTAGCTTTTGCTCCTGCAAAATTTCATTACTAAATGCCTGCATAGTGCTAATCTTCTTCATCGCCGGTCTCCTTTTTTGTGCCTTGAGCACGTCGAACATTGGGAGCGTATCGCATCCCGCTGGAGACCGGCATTCTCATCCCATCTTTAAACCCAATACTTACGGAAAACAGGGGACGGGGGTGTCCGTTCGTCTTGTCCTGGACTGCTGGGCGTCGCTGCTCTCTGTTCGCTTTTCTCCGTTGTCTGGTCATTGGTCTCTGATCTCTGGTCACTTCCCCCGCGCCAGTGCGTCTCCCGCAACGCGCCTCTCCGCCGCGCTTGCTCCGCCCCAACCCCGGCGCCATACTTTTTTCATGAACGCCCCCGCACGTTCCGCTATTCTCGCCGCGGCCATTTGCCTGTCCGCGTACACCGCCGCTGCCGACGAAATTCGCCTCAAGGACGGCAAAAAACTTTACGGCGTTATCGTCGCCTACGAAGACAACATGTTCAGGATCAAGACCGACTTCGGTTTCGTCCTGGTTGAAAAAGATAAAATCGCTTCCATCATTCCCACTTCGCCTGGAGCAACCACTTCCGCCGCCGCATCCAAACCCGCCAAAGCTCCGGAGAAGAAGCCAAGTTCGGAACCGGCCGCAACTTCGCCCGGCAATTCCGCTGCGAACGCCTCCGATCCTTCCGATCCACCGCCAACCAAACCAAAACTTTCTACCGAGCCGGTTCGCCCCGAACTTCCCGCAACTTCGCGCACCGCGAAAGTCACGCCGCCTGCGATCAAGCCTGCCGCGCCGCCGGAACCCTCGGTGATCGCCAGCGCTCCTCTCGCAGCGCCAAAAGAACCCGAATCGCCCGCCAACAGAGAACAGGTTCAGGGTACGCTCTACACTAATTTTTCACACGGATTCAAAATGTACAAAGCACCCAGTTGGGAAATTATCGAGGACGCGCGCAAAGCTCTCCCCAACGCCATCGTCGCCATGGGCACTTCCAACGAATCCACTTTAATGGTCGTCGGCCAGGAACAATCCAAGGATTCCCTCGATGTTTCCGCCAATGCCGTGGAAAAACGTTTGCGCGAAATCTATAACAACTATCACATGGCCTCGCGCCGCAAAACCGTTGTCGGCGGCGCGCCCGCTGTCGAATTCAAATACACCGGCATGGCCGATGAACACCTGTGGTCCGGCACACTCGTAGTCGTAGCGCGCGGCAGCGACGTGCTGACCATTCTCGGTATGACCTACGCCGACAACGATTTAATCCAGATTCAGGAAAACGTAATCGCCCGTGCCATTTCCAGTACCGACTTCAACGTTCACTGATGGGAGGCAACATGCCAACTTCCGCCGATGGGGTGCAGTTGTAGGGGCGCAGCACTGCTGCGTCCTTGTCAGGGAAAAAGAGAAAGCCAATCAGTCAGCCACGGAATGTTCGGAAAGTTTTTTGTGCTCGCGAATCAAGGTGATCAGCGCCTGCGCTGAACGCGGCAAACTGCGATCCCGGCGATACACCAAACCAAGCTCGCGCCACAAATCAACGCCATCGACGCTGAGCAGCTTCACTTCGCCGGCCTTCACCTGATCCTTCGCGAAGCTTTCGCTGATGAACGAAACACCCGCATCCGCGCCGACAAATTTTTTGATCATCCCGATGCTCGGCAGCTCCATCGCCACATGCACGCGCGAGCGGAACGGCCGGAATAATTTGTCGAGCACCTGCCGCGTAAATCCGGTGCGCGGCACGATAATCGGCTGGCCCGCAACTTCTTCCAGCGTAACTTTGCTGCGGCTCGCCAACGGATTTTTCACGCTGACCATCAGGCGCAAACGGTCGCGGTAAATATGATGAACTTTCAGGTTAGGAGATTTCAGCGGAAGACTGACGATGCCGACATCCACGGAGCCGTCTTCCACGCGCTGCAGAATTTTATGGCTGAAATTGCGGTAAATGCTGATGTGCACCAGCGGATACTTTCTCTGGAACTCCGCGAAAATTTCCGGCAGCAGATACAAGCAAGTCGCTTCGTTGGCGCCGAACACCACCGGACCCTGCACCACGTTGCCGCGATCCGCGACCACCTGCACGGATTCGTCGCGCAAACGCAGCATTCTTTCCGAGTACTCGAACAAAACTTCGCCCGCTGGAGTCAGCTCCACCGATTTCGCGGAACGATCCAGCAACTTTGCCCGGTAGGCCTGTTCCAACTGGCGGATCTGCGCGCTGACCGCGGATTGCGAACGAAACACTTTTTGTCCGGCGCGCGAAAAACTTTTTAATTTGGCTACGTAAACGAACGTTGTCAGTTGATCAAAATCCATGGGCGGTTAACTCGCACAGAGTATAGCGGAGTAGCGAGTAGAAGAAAAATATTCTCCTTTGTCAAAAGCTATTAATATTTCTTATAGGGAAATCGCGTGCGCGACGATCGCCACTGCTTCTGAATCCGCGACAGAAATGAAATCGGGCTTCAAATTTGCCAGCACCGGCTCCCACACACTCTGCACAGTTCCCTGCAAATGGATCGGCTGCACGCGCACCATCGGCAGCGGACCGCGCCGCGACAGCACTCGCGCGGCACGCGGACTCCCCGTGCGCTCCGCGTGTTCGCGCAGCGTACGCCGCAACCAAGCGTCTTCGTTGCTGGTGATTTCTTCTGCGCCGACAAATTCGCGGTGCAACACGTCCTCCGCTTCCGCCCGCAAAACATACGCCAGTCCGCCGGTCATCCCCGATCCAAAATTCAATCCGAGCGAACCGAGCACCAGCACCACGCCTCCGGTCATGTATTCGCAGCCGTGCTGGCCGACACCCTCCACCACAGCGAGAGCGCCGCTGTTGCGAATCGCAAATCTTTCGCCGGCGCGTCCAGCGACAAAAAGTTGTCCCGAAGTCGCTCCGTACAAAACCGTGTTTCCGGCAAGCACATCGCCGCGCCGCGAGGCGCCAGTTCCCGCGGTGATTGCAATCGTTCCGCCGGACAAACCTTTTCCAACGTAATCGTTGGCTTCGCCTTGCAGTTTGAAATCGATTCCAGCGCCCAGGAACGCGCCAAAACTTTGTCCGGCGCTGCCATGAAATTCCTTTGTGATGAGTTTTCTGGACGCGCGTCCCGCGGCGCGGCCGCGCGCCATTTCTCCGCTCAAGCCGGCCCCCACGCTGCGGTCGGAATTGCGAATCACACTGACGCGCGCGTCGGACTCGAATTCTTCGTGGATGGATGAGGCTTCGCTCAGCGACGCATGGATTCCAGGAACTTGTTGTGGCGCAACTCGAAATGACATGTTGGATTCGAGGGCCAGCGCGGGAGTCTCCGCGTAATTCGGATCGCGCGGCCGCAGACAATCGTATGCGCCTTTTAGTTCGCCGAGAGAATTTGCCCCGAGCACAGCAAGTTTCTTGCGAACTTCGTCGGCAAGCGCGCGGAAATAGGCGATCACCATTTCCGGTTTGCCGTTGAAACGGGTGCGCAGAGTTTCGTCCTGCGTGGCAATCCCGACCGGACACGTATTCAGGTGGCATTGCCGCGCCATCACGCAACCAATGGCGAGAAGCGAAGCGGTACCGAAACCAAATTCGTCGGCGCCGAGAATCGCGGCGATTAAAATATCGCGCGAGAATTTCAGGCCTCCGTCCACGCGGAGAGAGAGACGTGAACGGAGGCCCGCGCGAACCAGAGTTTCATGTGTTTCGCGCAAACCAATTTCCCAGGGCAGGCCGGTGTTTTTGATGGAAGTGAGCGGAGAGGAACCAGTTCCGCCGTTGTGGCCGCTGATGGTGATTACGTCGGCTCCAGCTTTTGCAACGCCGGCGGCGATGATGCCGACGCCCGCGCCGGAAACTAATTTTACACCGATGCGCGCACGCGGATTGACGGCGCGCAGATCATGGATAAGCTGAGCGAGGTCTTCGATGCTGTAAATATCGTGATGCGGCGGCGGAGAAATCAGCGGAGTTCCAGGCGTAGCGTGGCGAATGCGCGCGATGTACGGAGTAACTTTTTTCGCGGGAAGCTGGCCGCCTTCGCCCGGCTTGGAGCCTTGCGCCATTTTAATTTCGAGTTCCTGCGCGTGAACTAAATAGTCGGAAGTTACGCCGAATCGCCCCGAGGCCACTTGCTTAATTTTGTTGGCGGCTCCCGGCTCGTTGATCCAAAGATCGGGATCTTCGCCGCCTTCTCCGGTGTTGCTTCTACCGCCAAGCTGGTTCATCGCCAGAGCGAGAGTGCGATGCGCTTCGGGGCTTAGCGAACCGAGCGACATAGCCTGGGTGCTGAACTTTCTCAAAATGTTTTCTGCCGGCTCGACGTCTTCAAGAGGAATCGGGGACGACTCGACCGTTTCGAGAAGATCGCGAAGGAATACGACGCTGCCGCCGTTGTCGGCAAGCTCTTCGAACGCGGGATATTTTCCAGCATCGGGGGATTTGACGTGCGCATGGAGTCTGCGAACGACTTCAGGAGAATTGGCGTGCAGTTCGGCGCCTTTGCGAAAGCGATAGAGGCCGGCATCGGGCATTTCGTTGGCGGTTTTGGAGAAAGCTTCCTGATGCAGGCGGAGATAATCGGCGAGCAAGTCGTCGAGAGATTTTTGTCCGGCGAAATCGGCAGCATCTTCAAAAAACTCCGCGCAAATTTCTTCCGAGAGACCGACGATTTCAAATAAATAGCTGTTGCGGTAGCTGGCAAGCGTGGAGACGCCCATGCGCGCGAGGACTTTGCGAAGCCCGGCGTAAATAGCGGAGCGAACCTTCATCATTCCGCCGGACTCTTGCGCTTCGGCGAATTGTTCCATCAAATGCGGAACGACGGCGCTGGCGCCAGCGGCTACGAGCAGCGCAATGTGATGGGTGTCGAAGGCTTGCGCGGTTTCGACGACCAGCGGAACGTCAGCGAACCCTTCGCGCACCATGGATTTCCACAACGCGGCGGTGGCCAACAAAGCGGGAAGAGTGGCACGGTCCGGACCGAGCGCGCGATCGGAGAGGAGGAAGAGCCCCGGGCGCGCGTCGCCACCCAGAGGGGTAGATGAGCACTGGGCGATTACGCTTCGCGCTCCCGAGACTCCCGTTTTGGCAGGAAGAGTAAAGTCGACGGATTGTAGCGGCCCGAATTGCGCTGCCAGATCCGCGAATTCGCCTTGCGTGAGAATCGGGCCGGGCAAAACGATGCCGCCGGGCGCCGTCGAATTGGCGGGCAAGCGCACTTCCAGCGACATGACGTGGGTTTCGCGCAGCGGATCGATGGGCGGATTGGTGACTTGCGCGAAGCGCTGCTTGCAATAATCCCAGAGGGTGCGCGGAAGCGCGGAAAGAAAAGCGGGAGGAGCGTCGTCGCCCATGCTCCAGTCAGCTTCTTTGCCGTGGATGAGAGCGGAAAACAAAATTTTGAATTGGTCTTCGGTCCAGCCGCAGGAAGCGGCGACGCGTTTTGCGGATTCGACCGGAGTGATTGCCGCAACCGCGGACGTATCGAGCTTTCGAACGCGCGGCGGCGTCAGCTTGGATTGGTGGCTGCCGAGTTTTTTCAGAATATCGCGCCAGCGAAGAAATGTGCCAGAGTCGGGATTGGCGACGATCATTTCGCCCGGGCCGAGGCGGGAACGCTCGGCGATGCGGGACTCTTCAAAATCGACCAGACCGGTTTCGGAGCCGACGACGAGCAAACCATCGTGAGTGAGCGTGTAGCGCATGGGGCGCAGGCCGTTGCGATCGAGTTTTGCGCCGACGTGCTGGCCATCGGAAAAAATCAAGGCCGCGGGACCATCCCACGGCTCGCTTTGCTGAGAGAGAGCTGCGAGTGCGCCACGTACATCGCGAGAGAGTAGGGGGTCGTTTTCGAACGCGGGAGGAACAAGCGCGAGCATGGCTTCTTCCGCGCTGAAGCCTTCGAGGAGTTTGGCTTCCAGACCATTGTCAAAGCTGGCGGAGTCGCTGACGTTCTCTTCCAGGACGTGAAACCAAGAGCCGACGTTGAGGTTTTGGCGGATTTTTGGTTCCCTGGCACGCATCCAGCGGCGATTGGAAACAATGGTATTGATTTCGCCGTTATGGGCAACGTAGCGGAAGGGCTGCGCGAGATTCCAGGAAGGTTGCGTGTTCGTCGAATAGCGTTGATGGAAGATGACGAAGGTGGTTTCGAACGATGGGTCGCGCAGGTCAGCGTAGAATTGCGGAAATTGCCAAGGGGTGAGCAGGCCCTTATAGACGACGGTTTGCGAGGAAAGCGAACAGACGTAACAGCGTTCGGGCAGGAGAGATTCGGCTTTTTTGCGAAGAAGGGCGAGACGCCATTCGAAACGGTCGGCAGGGCGCGCGGCGTGAAAAGGCGCTACGAAGAATTGCCAGGACTCAGGCATGGTTTCAAGCGCGCGGCGGCCCAGGCAGTTGGGATTTACCGGGACGCGGCGCCAGCCGAGAATGCGCAGGCGCTCCTGGTCGGCGGCGGCTTCGATTGCGGATTTTGCCGCGGTCGCCGCGTCGGCTGGGAAAAATGCGAAGCCCAGGCCGAATTGTTCGGGGAGCTCGATTCCCTGCTTGGCGGCTTTGGCTTTGAAGAAGGCTTTGGGGAGTGCGGCCAGTAGGCCTGCGCCGTCGCCGCTGGCTCCGTCGGCGTCCACGCCGCCGCGGTGGGTGAGGCGTTCCAGGGCGGTGAGAGCATAGTCGATGATGTCGTGGCCGGCGGGTCCGCCGAGGCGGGCGATGAAGCCAGTGCCGCAGGCGTCATGGTCCGGATGGCCCCAGTTGGGGCGCACACGGGTGGGTGTTGGCCACTGGCGCTGATGGAGTGGCGAAGCCATGACTGTTTATAGGGGCGAGAGGAGGAAGGTGTACAACGCAGAAAATTGATACGCAAAATTGAAATTGTGATTTGGGAGGTTTGGGCGGGACGTTGGTGGCCATCGGACTGATTGGAGTGGGGTGGAAGGTTGTTTTTAACGCAGAGCGCGCAGAGTACGCGGAGAAGAGACCGAGAAGAAAAGATGGCCATCTGAGCCGCTCCGCGGCGAAGAAAGATCACCGAGCCGGGAGGAGGGACGCAGGCCGAAAATGGGTTAATCGCACGTCCGGGCAAGCTGGGGCGCAGCATGCTGCGCCCCTACAAGTGGGGTAGCAATAGTTAGAATTTGGTGGGTTCGGTTAGGTGGAAATTATTTGCTTTCATGGCGGGGACTACCATTTCGAAGGCTTCTTCGGCGGTGGCGCGGGAGGTGGGAGACATGGCTTCGACGTTTTGCAGGAGTTCGATGAGGGATTGGTTGAAGCGGAAATTGCGGACGGCGTTGGTTACTTTGCCGTTTTCGACCAGGTAGAGGCCGTCGCGGGTCATGCCGGTCATTATTTTTTCGTAGGGATCGACTTCGCGGATATACCAGACGCGCGTGACGAGCAGACCGCGATCGGTGGAGGCAATCATTTTTTCGAGGGAGGAGTCGCCGCCGCTGAAGACCAGATTCATGGGAGCTTCGCCGTATTCGTTGGGGAGTGCGAAACCGTGTCCGGTGGGCTTTTTCTTGGCTTTTTTGGCGCTGGCGCGGGAGTAGACGAGATTTCCTGGAATGCCATTTTCGACGAGGTTGACGCGTTGGCGTGGGATGCCTTCGCCGTCGAAAGGCGCGCCTAGTTGTTGTGGATGGTAGGCGTCGTCGGTGATGGAAATATTTTTGCCGAAGAGCCGTTTGTTCATGCGTTTGAGTAGGCAGGAGCGCTGGTCGGCTATGGCGGTGGCGGCGAAATCGTAAAACAAGAAACCTACCAGATCCAGGACCGCGGCAGGTTCGAGGATTACGGTGTATTTGCCTGGGGCGAGCTCTTGCGCGTCTCTCGCCATTTGCGCTTTTTGGCTGGCGCGAGCGGCGAGTTTTTGTGGATCGAAGTTCTGGACGTCGCCGGAATTGGCTTTGGCCCAGCTGGCGGCGGGTTCGTCCTGCATGGTGATGGAAAATTCGGCATGTGTCTGACGATGTGTGGCAAAGAGACCTTGTGAATTTGCGAGCGTCAACTGGGATTGGCCGGTGGAAAAAATTCCGGCGGCAACCTGCCCGTTATGAATGGCAAGATCGCAGGATTTTCTTACGGCGCGGGCGCGGTCTTCGGGAGTGGTGGCGGCAGTTTCATTGCGGAAGCGATTTACTTTGCGATAGCGTTGTTTGCCGGGCATCGGCAGCAGGCCGGGAATTTTTGGCTGGCTGTGAGCGAGCTGCAGAGAAGCTTGTACCGCCGCCCGGAGAGAATCTTCGTCGAGACGATTGGTGGCGGCGCGAGCGGTGCGCCCATCAACGACAGTTCGAATCGAAACGGCGATGCCATGTTCGGCGACGTTCTGGTGAATGGCGTTGTTGGCGAAACGGGTGAGGGCGTCGATGGTTTCGTCGATTTGGACTTCGGTTTCGTCGGCGCCGGCGATTTTGCCCAGACGCAGAACGGTATCGATGCGCTTCTTCAGGTCGGTTTTGGAGGCAAGATGCGTTTCGCTTCTGCCGGATTTTGATTTTTCAGCCATTCGAATCGTCGTCATTTAGATCAATGACCGGAAAACGCCACTCCCATTTTTATATTGTGGAACCGCGCGGGCGACGCGCCGTGCCCGGTGCCCATGGTCTGCATAGGCTGTCCTTTGCCGCAATTTGGCGTGCCCCAGAGCGTCCAATAGTCTTTGCCGCAGATTGCGTCGCAGCTGTTCCAAAATTCAGTGGTGATGCCGCTGTAGCTGGGGTTCTTGAGCATGCGAACTTTCTTGCCGCCTTTGATTTCCCAGGCGATCTCGGTGGAAAACTGAAATTGATAGCGGCGATCGTCGATGGACCAGGAACGATTGGTTTCCATCCAGATGCCATCGTCGGTGGAGGCGATTAATTCTTCGGGGGAGCCGCTGCCGGGCTTAATGCTGATGTTGGTCATGCGAATGATAGGAAGACGATTCCAGCTTTCGGTGCGCATCGTGCCGGAAGAACGATTGAGGCCGATAAGCTGGGCCATTTCGCGGTTGGAAAGATAGCCGCGGAACTGGCCGTCCTTGATAATGTCGGTGCATTGCGCGGGAACGCCTTCGTCATCGTAGGCGAAGGAGCCGAGGCCGGGGCCGTGTTCGAGGCGGGCGTCGGCGACGACGTTCACGATTTCCGAGCCGTACTTTAATTTATTTAATTTATCGAGAGTGAGAAAGCTGGTGCCGGCAAAATTCGCTTCCTGACCGAGTACGCGATCGAGCTCGATGGGGTGGCCGACGGATTCGTGAATTTGCAGGCCGAGCTGGCTGCCATCGAGCAGAAGCGTGCCGGTTTTTTCCGGGCACTGCGCGGCGGAATGGAGCGCGACGGATTCCTCGGCTACGCGGGGAGCGTGTTTCAAGAGTTCAAGAGATTCGATTAATTCATAGCCGGCAAGCTGGTATTGGCCGCCAAAACTGTTTGGGTAGGAGCGTTTCTGAATTTCACTACCTTTGAAGGAAGTGGCGACGATGCCGCAACCGGAAATCACTTTTCGTTGATGAATGCGCGAGCCGATGCTGGAGGCGTACCAGGAATCGATTTTGCGGAACTGCATATCGGTCTCGGTGAGGGTGACGCCTTTTACGGCGCGCATGGCGGCGTCGGTTTTGAGGAGGAGATCGAGTTGCGATTCGAGCGGAATTTCGAAGGGATCTTTTTGCAGGGGAGCTTGCCAACTGTCGATATAGGAGTTTTCCGGAACCATTTTTACGTCGCCGCGTTTTGCGAGGGCGGAGGCTTTGGCGATGGAGACGGCTTGTGCGGCGCAGGCGGAAACACCTTCGCGAGTTAATTTATCGGTGGAGGCGAAACCCCAAGCGCCGTTGGCCAGGACGCGAATGCCGATACCGATGGATTCGGATTGGGCGAGAGTGCCTACCGCGCCGTTTTTGGTGGTGAGATCGCGCTGGCGGATGTGCATGGCGCGGGCGTCAGAGTAGGTGGCGCCGCGAAATTTGGCGGTGTCGAGGGCGGTGGTTGTCAGGTCCCACATTTGTTTGCATCACCGGGAATGTCGTTAGAAATCGGAAAAAGAAAGGGCGCAGCAGTGCTGCGCCCCTACAAAGTTAACACAACATGCGTCAGAGTGGTGTGGCTCCGAACTACGTGCCTTCTTGCCAGGAGGCGAGGTAATGCTCTTGTTCGGCGGTTAGTTTGTCTAGTTTGTGGCCCATGGATTCTAGTTTCAGGCGCGCGATTTCCTTGTCGAGATCTTCAGGGACGACGTAAACCTGCGGTTTAAGATTCTTGGCGTTCTTTACGAGGTATTCCGCGGACAACGCCTGATTGGCGAAGCTCATGTCCATCACGGAAGCGGGATGGCCTTCGGCGGATGCGAGGTTGACGAGGCGACCTTCGCCGATCAAGTTGATGCGGCGGCCGTCTTTGAGGAGGAATTCATCCACGAGCGGGCGCACTTCGCGTTTGCCGCTGGAGAGTTTTTCGAGAGCGGGAATGTCGATTTCGACGTTGAAGTGGCCGCTGTTGCAAATGACCGCGCCGGACTTCATGTGCTCGAAATGCTCGGCCCGGATGACGTTCTTGTTGCCGGTGACGGTGATGAAAACGTCGCCTTCTTTTGCAGCGTCTGCCATCGGGAGGACGCGGAAGCCGTCCATGACGGCTTCGATTCCCTTCACCGGATCGATTTCGGTAATGATCACGTCGGCGCCGTGGCCCTTGGCGCGCATGGCAACGCCGCGTCCGCACCAGCCGTAACCGGCGATGACGACTTTGAGTCCAGCGAGAAGCAAGTTGGTGGCGCGGATGACGCCGTCGAGAGTGCTCTGGCCGGTTCCGTAGCGATTGTCGAAGAAGTGTTTGGTTTGCGCGTCGTTGACGGCGATGATCGGATACTTCAGCGTGCCGTCTTTGGACATGGCGCGAAGACGGATGACGCCGGTGGTGGTTTCTTCGGTGCCGGCGATGACGTTGCTGACAAGATCGGTGCGCTTGGTGAGAAGCATGGTGACGAGGTCAGCGCCATCGTCCATGGTCATTTGCGGCTTGTGGTCGAGCGCGGCGCTGAGGTGCGTGTAATAGGTGTCGTTGTCTTCGCCCTTGATGGCGTAAGTGGGAATGTTGAAATCGCGATTGAGGGAGGAAGCGACTTCGTCCTGCGTGGAGAGCGGGTTGGAGGCGCAGAGAACGACATCGGCTCCGCCGTCCCGCAATGCGATCATCAGATTGGCGGTTTCGCTGGTGACGTGCAAGCAAGCGGAAACGCGTAGGCCTTTCAGCGGCTGTTCCTTGATGAAGCGCTTGCGGATGTTTTGCAGAACGGGCATCTGCTGCTGCGCCCATTCGATTTTGCGTTTGCCAGCATCGGCCAGCGAAATGTCTTTTACATCGCCCTTCTTGAGTTCTGCTGTCGCCACAGACTAGCTCCTTTTGCGTTATTGAAATTTGCGAATGAAAAATTAATTGCTTAAGCCGTCAGCTGCGGACGGCTACTTCCGCGGTTGCACCGGCGGCTTTGCGCAGTGCGTCGGCGCGATCGGTTTTTTCCCAAGTGAAGCCGGCGCCCTTGCGGCCAAAGTGGCCGTAGGCAGCGGTGTCCTTGTAGATGGGACGGCGCAAATCGAGTGTTTCGATAATCGCTTTGGGAGTGAGCTGGAAAATTTCGCGCACGATTTCGGTGATTTTTTCTTCTGGAACGGTGGCGGTGCCGAAGCTGTCTACCATTACGGAAACGGGTTCCGCCACGCCGATGGCGTAAGCGAGTTGGACTTCGGCTTTGGTGGCGAGACCGGCGGCGACGACGTTTTTGGCGATGTACCGCGCCATGTAGCAGGCGGAACGATCGACTTTGGATGGATCCTTGCCGGAGAAAGCGCCGCCGCCGTGACGGCTGTAGCCTCCGTAAGTGTCCACGATAATTTTGCGGCCAGTGAGACCGGCGTCGCCCATCGGTCCGCCGATGACGAAGCGGCCGGTGGGGTTGATGTAATATTTTGTGTTTTTGTCGAGCATCGCGGCCGGGACGACGGGCTTGATGACGTGTTCGAGAACGGCGTTGCGGAGGTCGTCGTTGGAAACGGTGTCGCTGTGCTGGGTGGAGATGACGACGGCGTCCACACGGAAGGGCTTGCCGCTGCGGTATTCGATGGTGACCTGCGACTTGCCGTCAGGACGGAGAAAGTCAACTTTTTTGGATTTGCGAACTTCGGAGAGCTTGAAGGTGAGCTGGTGAGCGAGTTGGATGGGCATGGGCATCAACTCGGGCGTTTCGTCGCAAGCGAAGCCGAACATGAGGCCCTGATCGCCGGCGCCGCCGGTGTCCACGCCCATGGCGATGTCCGGCGACTGGCGCTTGACGGTGCACATGACGGCGCAGGTGCCGGAGTCGTAGCCGTAGCGAGCGTCGTCGTAGCCAACCCCCTGAATGGTCTTGCGCACGAGATCGTCGTAATCAATGTGGGCAGTGGTGGTGATTTCACCGGCAACGACGGCAAGGCCCGTGGTTACAAGAGTTTCGCAGGCGACGCGGCCCTTGGGGTCCTGCTTCATCACTTCATCGAGCACGGCATCGGAAATCTGATCGGCGATTTTGTCTGGGTGACCTTCGGTTACCGATTCCGACGTAAACAGAAAATTCTTAAGTCCTTGGCTCAAAACGAACGCTCCTCTGGGGTTAGCAGTCCTCTCCCGGAGTCAAGCTCATTTTCGGGATACAGCCGGAAAATGAGGCTTGCTGGAAGTGCAGCTATGCCCGTGCACAGTTCGATTTAACAACTAGGTGTCACGCACGACGGCGCCTGAAGGCCCGTTTGCCCGACTAACCAAAATATCATCCCCGAGGCATTGCAGGCAACGAATTGAATTAAGCGGTGAAATCCAGCATTGAAGGGGGAAATTCAGCATTAAACGGGGAATCCATGCCGCGGGTTGTGAGCCTCAGCAGCGTACGGTTAGTATGTTGCCAACCGGGACGGGCTGAACATAGGAATCACTCCGCTGGCGCTTTGCAAGCGTTGACGATGCTTCCCGTCCGGCCGCAGGTGACACGAGTCACCAGATCGAAGACAAAATGCAATTCATTGATGGAATTCCCGTTTGGGGCAATCCGGAAGAGGGAGCGGTTTCGCAGATCAAGACTTGTGCGCGGACGGCGGACCGGGTCGCGCTGATGGCGGACCATCACAAGGGCTACGCGGTGCCTATCGGTGGGGTTGTCGCGTACAGAGACGCGATCAGTCCGTCCGGAGTTGGCTATGACATCGCGTGCGGGAACAAGGCGGTGCTGGTGAACATGCCCGGCGAGGAGCTGCGGGCCAACATTCAGCGCGTCATGGATGACGTTTGGAATACGGTGAGCTTTGGCGTGGGCCGAAGGAACAACGAGCGAGTTGAACATGCGTTGTTCGAGGATGATGCGTGGAAGACGCAGCCGGCAGCTCCGCTGAAGGAGATGGCGCGGCAGCAGTTGGGCACGGTCGGCTCTGGAAATCACTATGTAGATTTATTTACGGACGAGCAAGATCGGGTGTGGATCGGGGTGCATTTTGGCTCGCGCGGATTGGGCCACAAGCTGGCGACATGGTTTTTGCAGAAAGCCGGAGCGAAAGACGGAATGGACGTGGAACCTTGCGTGATTTCCGCAAGCACCGATCTGGGCGTGCAATATCTTGAATGCATGCACCTGGCTGGCGCGTACGCATACGCGGGGCGCGACTGGGTATGCCAGCGGGTGGCGCGGATTCTGGGCGCGGAGATCCTGGAAGAAGTGCACAACCATCACAACTTCGCGTGGCGCGAAACGCATCAGGGCGAAGAACTTTGGGTGGTGCGGAAGGGCGCCACTCCCGCGTTTCCAGGGCAAAAGGGATTTGTTGGCGGAACGATGGGTGAAAAGTCGGTGATTCTGGAAGGGGTCGAGAATGCCTCCGCGAAACATTCTCTGTACAGCACGGTTCACGGCGCAGGACGCGTGATGGGGCGGATGGAAGCGAAAGGAAAGACGGATCGCAAGACTGGCGAAATTTTACGTCCCGGAAAAGTTTCGCCGGAGATGATGCGGGAGTGGGTAAGCCGGGCCCGAGTGGAATTGCGTGGCGCAGGGCTGGACGAATCGCCGCACTGCTACAAGCGGCTTGATGAAGTGCTGAGCGAGCACGGCGACAGCGTTCGGATTCTGCACATGTTGACGCCGGTTGGCGTGGCTATGGCGGGCGCGAATGAGTTCGATCCGTACAAGGATTGAGAGACCGAGCGTCTCGCTGCGCTAAAGCAATATTGGGTTTTAATCAGCGGCGTCTTCGTCTGGCTCTACTGTTAACTTGCCTTTGGTTTTCTTGGCCATTAGGTAGGAGCGGATGAAGGGGTCGATGTCGCCGTCGAGGACTTTGTCCACGTCGCCTACTTCGAATTTTGTGCGATGGTCTTTGATCAGACGGTAAGGCTGCATAACGTATGAGCGAATCTGGCTGCCGAAGGAAATTTCGAGTTTGGTCTCATCGAGCCGGTCAGTCTCATCCTGGCGTTTTTTAATTTCCAAGTCGTAGAGCTTGGAGCGTAACATTTTCATGGCCATTTCGCGATTTTTGCCCTGGCTGCGCTGCGCCTGGCAGGCTACGACAACGCCTGTAGGAAGATGCGTGATGCGGACCGCGGTTTCGACTTTGTTTACGTTTTGGCCGCCCTTTCCGCCGGCGCGGTAGGTGTCAACTTTCAGATCGTCCGGCTTGATGTTGATTTCGATGCGGTCATCCACTTCTGGAATTACAAAAACGGATGCAAAGGAAGTGTGGCGACGTGCGGCTTGATCAAACGGCGAGATGCGAACCAGGCGATGGACACCGGTTTCGCCAGCCAACATGCCGTAGGCGTTCTCGCCGGAAAACTGAATCGTGGCGTTCTTGATTCCGGCTTCTTCGCCTTCAGTTTCGTCGAGCACTTCCGCGTGCATTCCTTTGCGCTCGGCCCATCGGAGATACATACGGAACAGAATGGAAGCCCAATCCTGGGATTCAGTGCCGCCTGCGCCCGGCTTGATGGTCATGATGGCGTTGAGGTGATCGTTTTCGCCGGAAAGCAGAGTGCCGGTTTCCAGTTCGGAAATATAAGTATCGGCACTGGTCAGCTCGCGGTCGAGTTCCTTCAGTAAATCCTCTCGCTGCTGTGCGTTGGTCTCTTCTTTGGCGAGATTGATGTAGGTGTCAATGTCGCCGACCAGCGAAGTGAGCTTGGCGTCGGCGGAAATCTGGTCGTCGGCGCGCTTGCGTTCGCGCAGTATGCCTTGAGCCTTTTCCTGATCGTTCCAGAAGTCCGGCTGAGCGATTTTTGCTTCGAGAGCTTTCAGTTCCTCGCGGAAATGCGCAACGTCAAAGATAACTCCGCACAAGGGAGATACGTTGCGTCAGGCCTTCATAGCGGTACTGCAGATCTTCAAGAATCATATTTTTTCCAGAAAGTTGGCAATAAAAGAATAACTGAAACCAGCACGCACATCCAGGCGAACCAGTCGCCGAAGCGCGTGTAAAAAGTAGTGTCAGTGCGAAAGTCGTAAGGCAGATCTACAGCTCCGCGCACATCGCGCGGAATGTTTTCGTAAACTTTGCCGTAGGGATCGACGGCGGCGCTGATTCCGCTGTTGGTTACACGCAGCACCCAGCGGCGATTTTCGACGGCGCGGACGCGAGCCATATGCAGGTGCTGCACCGCCGCGGCGGACTTTTCGAACCAACCGTCATTCGAAATATTGATGAACAAGTTGGCGCCGTGGGCGGCGAATTCGCGAATTTCTCCCGGGAAAATAGCTTCGTAGCAGATGAAAACGCCGAATTTATAATCGCCGGGAAGCGTGCCGATCGCCGCGACTTTGCCCTTGTGAAAACCGCCAACTTCGTCGGAAACGCTCTGCACAACGCGGTGAATCAGCGGGAAGGGCTCGTACTCACCGAAGGGGACGAGGTGACGTTTGTCGTAGACAAAGAGTTTTTGGCCTTGCGGATCGACGAGCAGAGCGCTGTTGTATGGCGCTTGTCCGATGTGGCCGGAAACAAATTGTTCGGTTTTCCATTCGATGACGCCGGCAAGAAACGGATGTTGCGCGCGAATAGCGAGGCTGGAGGCGCGCTTGGAAAACTGGTTGTCTTGCCAGGAAAAGGGAGCGGGCGTCTCCGGCCAAATGATGAGGTCGGGGCGATGCCCGGAAGGCTGTAGGCTCAATTCGTCCAGTTCGTCGAGGTCGTCTTTGTGGATTGCAAACCAATTTGCGGGATACGAATCAACTTCTGGAAAATTGGGCTGAACGGCGCGGGCAAAGTGAGCTGCTTGGGCTTCCGGAACAAATCGGGCGCCGATGAACATCACGCAAAGGATTACGGCCACAGTGGACACGATGACGGTCAGGCGTTTCTTCAGGTTGACGGTTTTCGCCGCATCGGCCCAAGCGAGCAGCGCGTTAAATGCCGCCATTACAAAGGACAAGCCATATATTCCCGTGACCGCGGTCACTTGCAGAAGCGCCGGATTCGCCGCAGCGGAATATCCGAGCAAGTTCCAGGGGAAACCGATTTCGGGCAGGTGTGCGCGGGCGACTTCCGATGTGACCCACACAAATGGAGCAGCGACGCAGGCGAGCGCGACACTGCTACGCGATATACGGTTCACGGTCCAGGTGAAAGCGCCAGTCAGAATTCCCCAGACCATCGCAATCAGCAGAAGAATCAGCCATCCAACGAGCCGCGACGTGCCACCGTGCACGGCGAGCACATCGGCAATCCACGGAACGGAAATGAACACGAAGGCGAGCGCGTGAAGAAAACCGCAGAAGTAGGCGACTTTAGGCCTGGCGCCGAGCGCCATCATCAGCAAAAGGCCGATGCTCATCCACCCGTAAACGGGAAAGTATAGCCAAGTGAAGGAGAGGGCGAGTCCCGCGCCGGTGATGGCGGAAACGATCAGACGAAATGCAGCGGGAAACTTTTTCTGTGAATCGGGATGCAGCCAGTCCGGCCAACGGGACGCGGACATCAGCGCTTGATAATCGCTTTGAAGCCTGCGGTCTCGAGACCCTTCTTGGCGGTTTGCATGGCTTTCTGGTCGGAGTATGGGCCGACTTGTACACGATAATATTTGTCGCCTTGCGGCGCTTGTACGAAGGCGGGAAATTTCTTTCTGCGCAAATCGTTGGCGACGGAAACGGCGTCAGATTCGGTGCGCAACGCCACGACCTGCAATAAATACGAGCCATGCGGAATCGCGGGGACTGCAACCGTTGCGTGACCCGAAGAAGGCGCGATGGATTTTACGCTGGTGGTAATGGCTTTTGCCTGCGGAGAAGAAGGCGCAATCGGCGCGGGCTTCAAACGATCGTTTGAGGAATTCTTGTCACCGGCGCGATAGAATTCCCACTCCGAACTCGGAGGCGCGCCGGCGTCCGTCGCGGAATCGGCATTGCCGGGCGTGCTGACGGGGCTTCTGTTCGCTTTGACGGAGGGTTCAGGTTTAACAGGCAACAGAGTGTCATTGCCATGCGTGGACGCGGCGCGCACCTGCGCGTCCAGCTGATTGCGTCCCATCACGTAGCCCAACGTAAAAAACACGCCGGAAAACAGCAGCATCAGAAAAAACAGACCGATGACGTGCCGCCCTTCCAGAACGCGTTCCCCCGCGCTGGATTTCCTGCTAGCCATGCTTATTTTTTTACCCCGCCCAAACTCTCGACCCAGCTATTAATAATATCTATGGGCAGCGGAAACACAATCGTTGTGTTCTTCTCGACACCTATTTCAGTTAACGTCTGCAGATAGCGCAATTGGATAGCGGACTTCTGCGTTTCTAATACTTTGGCGGCGTCGGCGAGTTTTTGCGAAGCTTCGTACTCGCCGTCGGCGTGAATGACCTTGGCGCGGCGTTCGCGCTCGGCTTCAGCCTGGCGGGCGATGGCGCGCTGCATCTGTTCGGGAATGTCCACCTGCTTGACTTCCACTTTGGTGACCTTGATGCCCCAGGCTTCCGTGTCCTGGTCGAGAATGATCTGCAATTTGCCGTTGACCTTGTCGCGCTGGGAGAGAATTTCGTCGAGATCAAACTGACCGACGACGCTGCGCAGCGTGGTTTGCGCAAGCTGTGAAGTCGCGTACTGAAAATTTGTGACCTGCGACAGCGCCAGATTGGCATCGACCACGCGGAAATAACATACGGCGTTTACTTTAACGGAGACGTTGTCATGAGTGATGATGTCCTGCGGCGGAACGTCGAGCGTTTCGAGGCGCAAACTGATGCGATAAAGGGTTTCGATGGGCCAGAAAACAAAATTCACTCCGCCGCTTTTGGCTTGGGGCAGCAAACGCCCGAGGCGAAGAACCACACCGCGTTCCCATTCTTTGATGACGTAAAGCGAGTTCTTGACCCAAATCAGAAACACCAAAATTACAAATGCGATGCCCAGCAAGCCTATGTTCATCTGCGTCCTCCCGGACCTTCTCAGTTACGCTAGCTTAACTTTTCGCGGCGCTGCGCGATTCCGCCGGCTCGACGTACAATTTCAGGCCGGCCATTTTTCTGACGCGCACTGCGGCACCCGCTGCGACGTCCCGTTCGGCAATCGCGCGCCAGGTTTCGCCATGGATTCGAATCATACCTTCGACGCCGCTGGTTAGTCCGAAAATTGCGATTCCCTGCTCGCCCAGCATTTCTTCGGCGCCCACCGCCTGCTTCCATCTGCGCGAACGCAACACCAGACGCATCAGGAATACGCTGATGAGCGCGAATGGCAACGTCACGGCTATGGCCGTGCCGATGCTGACGCCGCCGGACGTCAGTGGAGAACGAATCAGAAAAATTGCGCCAAAAATCATGGCGATGATGCCACCGGCCAGGAGAATCCCGTGACTGGTGTATTTCGCCTCCAGCACGAACATGGTAACCGCAATCAGTATTAACAGAATTCCGGCGAGATTTACCGGCAAGAGGTGCATCGCATAAAGCGCCAGAACCGAGCAGATGCCGCCAACGACGCCGGGCATGACCGCGCCGGGATGAGTGAATTCAGCGTACAGACCAAGGGTGCCCAAAATCAGCAGTAGGAAAAACATGTCCGGCTCGACGATGCGCGCGAGAAACTTTTGCCGGGCCGAGAGTTCGAACGATACGCGCTGATAATTTGTGAGTGCCAGGGTGGCTTTGTTGCCGTCAAATCGCGTAACGACCTTGCCATTCAAATCGCGCAGCAGTTCTTCCGGAGTAGCCGCGACGTAATCGATCAACTTTCCTTCGAGCGATTCTGTTTCCGTGAAAGCTTTGGCGTCGGTAACCGCGGTTTCGGCGAGCTTGGCATTGCGTCCGCGCTTTTCCGAATAGCTGCGCAGGAAGGCCATGGCGTCGTTCATGATTTTCTTACGCAGCGTTTCGTCCACGCCGATCGTGAATCCACCGATGGCGATAATCGGCGAAGCAGCACCGGTACGCGTGCCCGGGGACATGGCCGCCACGTCAGCGCTCAACAAAATAAAAAAGCCGGCGGAGGCGCCGCGCGCTCCCGTGGGCGCGACGTAAACGGCCACAGGAACCGGCGAAGCGAGAATGTGCTGAATGATGTCTTTCATGGAATCGCTCAAGCCGCCGGGCGTGTCCATGGTAATGAGGACCAGCGAAGCGTTGCGGCGCGCGGCATCCGCAAGGCCTTCGTCAATATACGTGGCCAGGACCGGCTCGACTTCGCCGTCTAGTTTCAAGTCCATCACGATCGGCTGAGCGGTGTGTTGCTCGGCGTGAATCGGTCTGGTGACGCACGAGAGCAGAAAAAACGCCGCGGCAATCCCCGCGAGGATTTTGTACTTCGAATTGCGCGGGACTGAATGCCACTTCATGGTGTTTTTGATTGCGAGTTTCCGTTCTGCAAATGGTCCTGCAACTGACGGGCTTCGGTATAGTTTGGCGCAATCTTCAGGGCGCGCGCCAGTTCCGCTTTTGCTAGGTCGGGCTTTTTCTGCTCGAGATAGATTCGCGCCAATGTGGTGCGATCCACCGCCGAATCGCGCAACTCAAGGGCGGTTTGCAACTCTTGAATTGCTTCGGGGCGCTTGTTTTTGCGGCGATAGACTTCGGCCATTCCGCGATGCGCGGAAGCGTCATGCGGAGCACTGGTGAGCGCTGCGCGAAATGCTTGCTCCGCAGCGTCCAATCTTCCCGCGACCAGCTCTTGCCGGCCCTGGCGTACCAGCGACGAGGGCGAAGCAGCGGACGTCGAAGCCGCACTTCCGCCATTGTTACCCGAATCGTGCGAAGCCATTTCGAGCTGTAACGTGGCAGTGTCCAGTTCGGTGGTAATGCGTTGCAGCCTGGCAAACGTTTCCGGTTTCACCGCGGGCAACCCATTGGGGCCAAAGGATTCCAAGGCCGAGTTGCGTTCTTCCGTGGCTTCGGACTTGTTTCCGGCCTTTTCCAAGGCGTAGATCAAGAGCGCGCGGTCCTCGGGATTTTCCGGCTCGCGGTCGGAAGCTTCGCGAAAATATTTTGCAGCAGTGGTGGTGTCGTTGCCGCGCAAATACAGCAATCCGAGGTTGAACGGATAGTCGTCTTCGTCGGGATCGAGATCCAAGGCGCGCAACAAACCGGAAGCAGCGGCCGTGGTGTCTCCGCGCCGCGACTGCGCCAGAGCCAAGTCATTTAGAATTTCCGGCAATTCCGCTCCGGAGACGAACGATTTTTTCAAGCGGTCCTGCAGCGAGAGAAAAACTTCTTCGGCTTTTTCCGGCTGGTTAAGCAGGAGGCGGCACACGCCGATCGTGAAGGTCGCTTCGGTTGCGCGCGAATTTGCGGCAGGAACGTGCGCGAGCCAGGGCAAAGCGGAATCGCAATCGCGACGGGAGAAATAGGCCTGGCCAATCGCGAAGGCAGGCTCCGGCCATTCAGGTTCGAGGCGCGCGGATTCGTGCAGTTCGCGCATGCGGGCGTCGTCATCGGTCGCGAGCAGCCCGCGAATATAGTGCTCGAATGCGTCCAGGCGCAGCGGACGTTGCAGTTTTGTAAACTCAGCGAGATTGAGCGGAAAGCTCTTGTTGTTGGCGGCGAGCAATTTCCACAGCAGCGCCTCGTGCGATTCCATCAGTGACTCGAGGGGACCGCTCTGGCGGACTGGAGCGGAGAGTGATGTCGGATTGACGCGTAGCAAGTGCACCTCTATGGCCAGCGACTTGCCATCGGAGTTGAATTTTCCAAAGACCACGAAGTCGGCGTCGAGATCCGAGGCGATGCGCAGCATGGTGGCGTGGCTGAAGCGCGCGGCGGGCGGCAAACCATTACGGTCGAGTTCGGCGATGCGGGCTTCGTGCGTGTACACCTGCTGGCCGACCGCCGAAAGGCGTTCAATGGTCAGTTCTTCCAGACCTTCGCTGAGCCAATCGAGGCGCGGACTGGCGCCATCGTTTTCAAATGGAAATACCAGAAAAATGCCCTGCGAAGAGGCCGAAACAGTGGGATGAACGATCGTTGCCTGTTGTCCGGCGAAAACACTGCCGGACAAAGTAAGAGCAAGGCCCAGGCACAAGGCAAAACGCGCCTTCATTGCAAATGTTTGGGACATCAGGGGAATTGTAACAGAGCGCCAATCGCCACCAACGTGGATAGAAGTGCGGCGGCGCGATTACGGCAACGTGGAGTCAGCCGGCTTTGGCGCAAGAATCTCCTGCGTTTCCGGAAGCTTCAGCATCGCGGAAAAAGAGGGATCGGTTTTCAAATCGTTCATGGAGGCGTAGCCTTCTTCCTTGGCTTTACGAAGATAGATCAGGCTGCGATCAAAGTTTCCAGCTTCGGCGAAAGACTTGGCGAGCAGGAAGTAGAACCGCCCGCGGTCGCTTACCGAACGATCCTGCAGCACCGAACCACCGCGCGAGGAAGCGTGCTCGAAAAGTTGCGGATCAAGAGCCAACGCTTGCCGGAACGACGCGATAGATTGATCGTATTTCTTTTCTCCGAAATAGGCGTAACCCAGATTGCTATAGAGAACCGCCATGTCGTTGCGCAGCTTGATTGCGCGTTCGTAGGCGCGAACCGCCTTGCCGAATTTCTTGCGCTGGTACCAGATGGTGCCAATGTTGTTCTGCGCGTCGGCGTAATGCGGATTCACTCGCACTGCCTGCTGATAAGACTTGAGCGCGCTGGCTAGTTCCGACTGCTGGTGGAGCGCAATGCCAAGCTTGTTCCAGAAAACGGCGTTGGTTGGATTCTGGTCAACCAGCCTTTTGTAGGAAAACGCGGCTTCGCGATATTCCTTGCGGGCCATCAGAATATCAGCCAACTCTTCTTGACTGAGCTGTCTCTGTCCAGGCAAGGACGGAGCAGACATCTGCGCAGGCGACTGAATAGGCGCCACATAATTGGAGGAAAACGCCGTGTCGTCGGTAGTCTGTCCCGCGGAGGGAATGCTGAGGCTTACGAGGATGAGTGCTGCTGGAACCGCCATCCCAAAGTGCGTCATGGCGACTCTCCCTTCTCCGGCGGCTTCTGCTTGTCGGAGTCCTTCTTCTTGCCTCCAAAGATACCAAAAACCTTCTGTAAAGGGTTCTTTTTCTTTTGTGGAGTGGCTTCCGAGTCGGAGGGCAGCGGTTTGCCGTCGGGGCCAAGTGGGGGGGTGTCTCCGTTGGCGGAAGGGAAATTTCCGGTCTTGGGTAAATCCGCCGGTTGTTTGGGCGCACCGCCGCCAAAAATATGCGACAGGAAAGATCCGGTCGAAGAGATGACCCCGTGCCCTCCGTGCAATTCGCACATTTGCGTTGGGGCCGAACCGGTCACGTAAACTTCGGAACGCGAGGCCGGGCAACTGGACGTAGCTAACTGGGAGGACTCTGGATCGATCATGACGGACTGAACGCCCTGCGGCATGTCGAAGTCCTTTACGTTCTTGTACGTGGGCAACAGCGTGGCTTTCTTCATGAACTCGGCCCAAATGGGCGCGGCAGTGGCGCCTCCGGCGAGTCCCAGGTCGCGATTATCGTCAAATCCTATCCAAATCACGGTCACCAGGTTCGAGGTGTATCCGGCAAACCAGCCATCGCGCGAGGTTCCGGTTTTTCCAGCCGCGGGTAATGTGAATCCCCTGGCGCGAACCGTTGCGCCCGTGCCTTTGTTCAAGACGTCAATCAACAGGCTGGTGACTAGATAGGCCACGCGCGGGTCGAGGACAGCATGGTTCTCCGGAGTGGTTTTTTCCAACACTGTGCCGTTGGCGCTGACAATGTCGTGCAGGAATTGTGGTTCGGCGCGAACTCCACCCTGGCCGAACGCGGTATAGCCTGCGGCGACGTCCACTGGCGTCATTTCATACGCACCCAGGGCGACCGCGGGCGTGGCGCGGATATTGTTGCCAAGACCCATTTGCCGCGCGATCTGCACGACCCGGCCGTAACCGATCATTTCCGCAACCTTTACCGTGGCTACGTTCAGCGAATTGGTAAGCGCGTCGCGAACCGTCACGTGGCCCATGAACCTTTCGCCGTAGTTATTGGGCGTGTATTCCTGGCCGTCGAACTCGAACGTGGTTGGCTCATCGTCCACCGGTGTCGAGGGAGTGACGATTGGCTGTACGCTGTCCACTGCGTTGTCGAACGCGGCGGCGTAAACGAATGGCTTGAACACTGAGCCGGGCTGGCGATGGGCAATCGCGTGATTCAGCTGGCTCTGCCCGTAGTCGCGTCCGCCGACCAACGCCTTGATTTCGCCGGTGTGAGGATCAAGCGAGACCAGCGCAACTTGCACTTGAGGAATGGACTCTTTTTTGCCCTTTTTCGCGTTTTCCCGCTTCCACTTGGCGTACTTCTTTTCGAGGAGAAGGTCCACGTTCTTTGCGCCGGCTTCGACGGCCGCCGATGCCGCGCGTTGCAGGTCCGGATCCAGCGTGGTGTAGACGCGATAATTCTGGCTGAGCAGGTCGTTCTCGGAATACTTGTCCAGCAGGTGGTCCTTCACCATGTCTACAAAATATGGCGCTTCACTCGATGTAGCCGAGGTGTGCACGATTTTCAGCGGCTCGCGCTTGGCTTCCTGCTCGTCGGCCACAGTGATGTATTTGTTCTCCACCATCTGCGGCAGCACGCGGTCGCGGGACTGCAAGCCGCGTTCCGGATGGCGGTCAGCCGAAGAATAATAATTTGGCGCGCGGATAATCCCGGCCAAAAACGCACATTCGCCGAGGGACAGTTGGCGCAGGTCTTTGCCGAAATAGACAACGCTGGCCTGGGCGAATCCACGAACGCCAAAGCTGCCGCGATTTCCCAGATAGACTTCGTTGGCGTACATCTCAAAAATTCTTTGCTTCGAATAACGCTGCTCCAGTTCGAAGCTCAGCATCGCTTCCGCAACTTTTCGCCGCCAGTTGCGATCGGTATTCAGGAAATAGGTTCGCGCTACCTGCATGGTGATAGTGCTGGCGCCTTGGAGATGCGTGCCGTGCCGCAGGTCATTCCATGCAGCGCCGAAGATGCGGATAAAGTCGAAACCTGGATGCTCGAAGAAACGTTTGTCTTCCGCGGAGAGAATGGCATTGACGAGGTTGGGCGGCAAATCGTCATAGCGAACCGCGCGGCGTTTTTCCCTGGCGCTGTCAAACAGGTTAGTAATCAGCTCCGGCTCGATTTCCGCCGAAGCCATTTCCGCCCCGCCACCCAGTGGACGAATCGCGCGAATCGTTTTTGCGCCGAACTGCACTGCCAGAGCATTCCCGCTGGCAAAATAAGACAGCTTGGATGGCCGGATGTCCACCACATTGCCGTTGACCGTATATTGACCGAGAGAAGAATCGTCAGCTTCAGGGCGGTAGCCGACTCTCTGCAGATAAGTGGTCAGTTCATTGGCGGTGAAAGCTTCCGTGGGAGAAATCTCGATCGGCGCGGAGAAAATCTGAGTGGTGTTCTGCAGGATATTGCCGGAGAGCCGGGCATCGATCATGTGCCCATACTTGACGTAGTAATACCCGAAGATACTGGCCGCGATAATGATGCAACCGAAGACCGAGCCAAGCAGGATCAGTCCGTATTTGGACGTCCAGAATCCCTTTTGTATGCGGATACGCAAGGTTTCTCCAACGGGCTGAATAGGTATTGTCTCTTACTGTTCCTATCTAGGATAGATGCAGATTCCTCTAAAAACGCCGTTCGGGGCTGTAAGTTCATCAGGTCAGGGATTTGTTTTCGCTGGACGGCGTGAAATGCAAATCCACGTGATAGAAAAGGAGGTCCACCGGCACGGTGTAGTCCACCAGGATAGCGACTTTGCTGGTTGTGGCGGTGACCTTGATATTGTCGCGGGTGGCCGGAATATCCAAGTCTTGTACGGTTTTGAACACGGTTTCGCGGACCTGCTCTTCGCTCTTGTGCTCGACCACGGCAAATCTGGCGATTTCCTGAATTTTATCGTTTAACTGGTATTCGGCGGAATACGGGGGGACCAATTTGAAACCTGCGTAAACTCCAAAAGCCAAAATCGCCGTAACAATCAGCGCTTTCAGCTTTCCCGCGCCGCGCTGTGACCGAAGTGTGCCGTTTCCTTGATGGATCGGTGACAATTTGCCCGCTCCTACAATTTCTTCTTGTTGGTTGGTCCTGCAATTCGAAGTTAGCACCGTGCATTCCGGCTGTCGACAGTTCTGCCGGACAGTGTTGCCTGGAGCTAACCCCGGCAAAGGGACAGTTCTGCCTAATTTGCGTCTAGTGTGCGAGGCGTTAGTAGGCTCGCGCGAAGATGGCTCGTTCTTTGGCTGGCTGTCCGCAGTACACGCACTTTCCGGTCGGAGCTGCGCCGCCGGTGCCTAGGACGGCGTCCGGATCAATCGGAATGCAGCGCATGGTGGCGCGCGTCTCTTCCTTGATCTTTTCTTCACATTCGCCGCTGCCACACCAGCCGGCGAAGGCAAACCCGGTTTCTACTGCGGTCTTGAATTCGTCGTAGGTCGCGGCGGCGTGGGTATTCGAACGACGGAACGCGAGCGCTTTGTCGTACATGGATTGATGAAGCTCGTCGAGCAGTTTTTCAATCGTGGTCACAAGATCGGCCAGCGGAACCGAAACTTTGCCTTCTCGTCCCGGCCTGTCGCGCCGCGCCAGCATGGCCGCCTGCTTGGCAACATCTTTTGGACCCAGTTCCACGCGCACCGGCACACCGCGCATCTCCCATTCATTGAACTTCCAGCCAGGGCTTTGGCCTTCGCGTTCGTCCAGCGTGACGCGGATTTTGGCTTTGACAAGCTGCGCTTTCAAATCCTTCGCTGCGCTTAATACCGTGGCTTTTTCTTCATCGTTTTTGAAGATTGGCACGATCACCACTTGGTACGGCGCCAGTTTCGGCGGCAGCACCAGCCCCTGATCATCGCCATGCACCATGATGATGGCACCGATGAAGCGCGTGGAAAGACCCCAGGAAGTCGTCCAGCAATGCTGTTGTACTCCAGTTTGATCGAGATATTTCACTTCGAATGCCTGCGCAAAATTCTGTCCCAGGTAGTGCGACGTTCCCGCTTGCAGCGCCTTGCCGTCGCCCATCATGGCTTCGATGGAATAGGTCAGGTCGGCGCCGGCGAATTTTTCCGCGTCGGATTTTGCGCCGGGGATCACCGGAATCGCTGCTTCATTCACTGCAAAGTCGGTGTAAACGTCGAGCATCTGCCGCGTTTCCTCCATCGCTTCCTGCTGCGTGGCGTGCGCAGTGTGCCCTTCCTGCCAGTAAAATTCCAGCGTACGTAAAAATAATTTCGTGCGCAGTTCCCAGCGCACCACGGAATTCCACTGGTTCATCAACACCGGCAAATCGCGGTAGGACTGAATCCACTTCGACCACATGTGCCCGATAATGGTTTCCGATGTGGGCCGGAGGATCAGCGGTTCGGCCAGTTCTTCGCCGCCGCCGATAGTGACGACTGCGAGCTCTGGCGAAAATCCTTCCA
The DNA here is from genome assembly GCA_963732135.1 of uncultured Acidobacteriota bacterium. GTDB lineage: Bacteria > Acidobacteriota > Terriglobia > Acidiferrales > UBA7541 > Acidiferrum. Next base: position 1,001,611 of record CAVSYC010000001.1, on the reverse strand, counting down.
CGTGGTGCTTCTCTTTTTCGATAAAACTCTTCGGAATGAGCAGAGGAAAAGCCACGTTCTGGTGGCCGGTCGCCTTAAAGCGCGAGTCCAGCGCCTGCTGAATGTTCTCCCACAACGCCCAGCCGTACGGCCGCACGATCATGCAGCCACGCACCGGGGCGTAGTCCGCCAGTTGCGCGCGCAAGACCAGCTGGTTGTACCACTCGGAAAAATCCTGTGCTCGTGTGGGAAGTTTTTCTTCAGCCATGCGGCGCTCTATCGTTCCTCGGTAGAAAAATCATGCATCATCGAACGAAAAAGCGTAACGGACGCGCTGCACAGTGTCAACGAACGCGGACCAACAGTAGCGGCTCAGCTTTCGACTAGCGCGTTTATCAGGCGCTACAAGGAAGACTAAGGTAAGTTGAGGAGCCTATTGGAGTGGCTCTGGTGAGGGCCACTCGATCGGGAATAACTTCCCAGCCGCGAGGGCGTCCAGTTTTGCCCCGGCAAGAGCGGCAGCACGTGCGAGCACGGGGTCGCGTCCTGTTGCGAGATCGTCGGCAGTAGGGACGAGTATCTCGTCGGGAGTAATGCCCACGTGTTCCAGAGTCTTTCCATCAGCCATGATCAGGTCCGCGACCGTAACTTCAACGCCGTAATCGAACGCCATACCGACGCCGGGCGACAGAGGGAAGAACCGAGCGGCCATGACGCTGCCGGCACTGCGATCTCCTATGGTGACCCCTCGGTGCTCAAGTTGCACGACCCGCGCGAGAATTTCGGAGGCCGAGGCCGAGCGGCTGTCGATCACAACGACAAGTTGCCCAAGGAACACGGAGCGTCCTCGCGATTTGGCCTCAAGAGGCTTCGCCCCCTTGCGGGTAACCTCTTTCGCAATCGTGATGTTGTGATCGAAAAGGCCGCCCAGCACAAAAGCGAGGTTGTCCTGGGAGCCTCCGCCGTTTTCGCGTAAGTCGAGAACAAGAGCCCGATGCTTGCGGGCCTCGCTGAGCATATGGTCAATGCTAGGTTCATCTTCATTGAAGGAAGCGAACTTCCAGAAGAAAACATCATCTTGCTTTGCAGACCGGGACCGAATGTTGTGCTGCCAACTTTCGAAATGCATCCTGCTCAGCGAGGAAGATGACGGGCGATAGTTGGACAGGGCTTCTACATCAGCAGTTACGTTTTCTCTGCGAACTTTCCCAGAGACATCACGTAAGGTGAAATCCGCCGTCCGCTTGGGAGGCAAAAAGTTGAGGTAATACTCGAGTTGCCAGAGATCCTCACGGTTCACACCGTAGCCATCAAGGGAAAGAATCTGATCGCCAACACGAAGCTTCTGGGCAGCGTCGGAACTGGGCCGCAAGCCAGTAGCGAAACACTGGTCGCCAATCATCTTGATTCGGAAACCATACGTGACGCGATTACTGTTGGGTGGCGGGAGAAAGATAGTGTGGGAATCGTTGAGTCCGACGAGAAATGATTCTATCGTGCGATAAGCGGTCTGAAACGTGTTGGCGCTCGCAATCTCCGCTGAGTACTTCTTGAAGCGTTCGTCAAAGTCTACGCCGTGAAAGGATGGGTCGTAGTAGTTCTGCCTCAGAGTTTGATGAACCTGAGAAAGCATCCGCTGTGCCAATTCACGATCGTGAGTCGTAATCTGCGGAGGTGTCTGAGCCGTGACCAGCCCCACCGGCATTTGTGACACGAGTGTGATAAGCGCCAGAAGAAGGATCCGATAGACAATTAGTGGCCGATGATCCCTTGGCATGTCATGAATTATACATTCTTAAGGTTCGCGGACTTACCCATAATCCGAATTTCTTGGCAATTTTCAACTCCTGATTTGCCGCCCAATCGGACACTGACCGGCTACCAGAGCTACCGTTTGCGACGTTGGCGAGTGAACCTTTGCATTTCAGCGCTGGCAAGGTAGCATCCTTCGCCAAGGCCGCCACTTTGACGAATCCACAAACGAAAACAATGCCAGCAACAACCGCTGTTCGCACCATCGGTTTTCTTCCGCTGCTGGCGATTTTCTACGGCTACACAGCGGGTGGGCCGTTTGGCTACGAAGAAATTTTCTCCCAGTCCGGCCCCGGCATGGCACTGGTGTTCCTTACGTTCGTGCCATTCTTCTGGAGCATACCCATGTCGTATGCGTCGGCGGAACTGAACAGCCTTCTTCCGGTGCAGGGCGGCTTCTATCGTTGGACGCGCGCGGCCTTCGGCGATTTCTGGGGATTTCAGTGCGGCTGGTGGAACTGGACTGGAACGTTTCTGTTGAACAGCCTTTACGGCGTGCTGGTAATGGACTATCTGGTGCAATATTTTCCGTGGCTTACCGGAAACGCCAAGTGGGCGGGGGCGTGCCTGGTCCTCTGCTTGTTTTCGTATTTGAACATACGCGGAATACAAATTTCCGGTTGGGTTTCCGTTGCCATGCTGATCGTCGTACTGATTCCCGTGGCCTGGCTGTGCATCGTGTCGTTGTTTCACTGGCACTACAACCCAGTGCTTCCGTGGACGCCGCCCGGCAAGCCATTTGGCTCAATCTTCGGAGTGGGGCTTGCTCTTGCCATGTGGAATTACGCCGGGTACGAGCAACTTTCCAGCGTCACGGCGGAGATGGACAATCCGCAAAAAACATTTCCACGGATTCTGCTGTGGAACACGCCGATGAATATTCTCACCTACACGCTGCCCGCTTCACTGGCTATCGCGGTGCTTGGCAACTGGCAGGAGTGGCAGACCGGCTACATGGTAGAAGCCTCGCGCAGGATTGGCGGCGAGGCGCTGGGCATTGCGATCCTTGTAGCCTCGATTATCGGCACCGCTTCCCTTTCGAACAGCACCATCCTTTACACCACACGAATTCCCGCCGCTATGTCCCAGGACGGCTATCTGCCAGCGTGGCTCGGCAAGATTCATCCGCGTTTTGGGACGCCGGCGCGCGCGATTATTGTTTCTCTGGTGGTTTATTGTCTGCTTGCAAAATTCCCGGTGGCCGATCTCGTCAATATCTATATCTGGGCGCGTATCGCAACTTCCCTGCTTACTTTGCTGGCCGTTTGGGGTATGCGTCGCAAGCTTCCCAACGCGGAGCGCCAGTTTCGCGTTCCCGGAGGCAGCGTCGGCCTGGCTTGCGCGATCTTGTTTCCCGCAATCCTCTGCGGCGTAAAAATTTATTACAGTGAACCGTTCGTATGGCGTTGGGCGCCGTGGCTCCTGGCCTCAGGCCCGGCGGCCTATGTGATTCTGCGCTGGGGCTTGGGCTTAAAACCGCACCCTCCGGGCGTCGCCACCGAAGCCTGATCTCCTTCGTAACTCCAGTTTCCCCACCGATTTCGGGCAAATTTCCGTACCAAATTCTATGCGCTAACCGTATACTTGAGGCCGCAAGCACGATTCCGGGAACCTTATCTCGAACGATAGTCATACCAGAATTTGCATTCTTGTTGATTGCAAGTATTGGCCCAGCCCATTATAAATTCCTCACCTAAGTGTAGGGTTGCGCTCGCGTCCCCGCGGATTGCCCTTATCATAGGGCCTCGCGGTATTGGGGCACCAAAACAAAGCTCAAATGCATTTTGGTCATGAGTAGTAGGCTATCGGGAGACCCAATGGAATCACACGAAAACATTCATGCCAAGCTGAATGAGGATTTCCTTAAGGAGTACAGCGCCGAGGACAACATCCGGCGTTACATGAAAAAAACCGCCGGGCACGGAATCAGTTACCTGCTGGAGCATGACTACGGCCAGATTTACCTGGAGGTGATCGACAATTTCCTGCCCAAAGCAGCGGTCGCCAAGGGACTTCGTATCCTGGAATTCGGCTGCGGCGCGGGAATGAATCTGCTGCATCTGATGTCGGTGCTGGAGGGACGCGGCACGCCGGTTGAGGTCGCGTATGGCACTGATTTCTCCGCTGCACTGATCGAATCCGCCAAACTGGAAGCCAGGGAAGCGCTTAAGCCGAAAATAGCGGACAAGGTGCGGTTCTGCGTGGCAAAAAACGAAACGCTGGTTGGCGACATGGCGCAGAATCTCGGTATCGCGCCGGAATCTTTGCTGGGATCGTTCGACTTTATTTTTGGCGTGAATACCATTCGCTACTGCCACCGGCTGAAAAACGAAAACGACAACGCTCAGCAGATCCATGAACTGCTGAAGGACCACGGAGTCTGCGTGGTCATCGATATGAACGACAAATTCCCGGCGTTTCGCAGCCGCTTCCGGGATCGCGCGACCAAGGAAAAAGAGTCCTACTACCTGCCATCGCTGGCCGAATACGCGCGTCCCTTTGAAACCGCGAAATTCGAAATTCTGCGCAAAGACAATTTCTGCTGGATTCCGCATTCCGCCGGGCCGTCGTTGACGGCATTCATGCGTTTTATGACTCCAGTGCTCAACGGCATTGGCCGCAAGCGCGCCATGAGATCCCTGGTGATTGGCCGCAAGAACGACCGGCAGCAGGCTTAATTCGTTTCACGGGTAAAACGGATAAAAATGTCGCCAGAACCTACAGCGGGATTGGCTGACGCACCGGACACGAAGTCCCCGGTGGCACTGCTGCTACGCGGGGGGACCGCTTCGGCTGACGACGAACGCCTGGTAACGATTCTCGATTTTTTCGGCATCCCGTGGGTTGCGCTGACCAGCGCCCAGGCCGCCGATGGGGATGTGAGCTCGGTTATTGCGGGCCTGTCCAGATTTTCTATTCTGACTTCAGCTTCGACGCTTGGGGAAATCTTGCCGTCCGGCAATGGCACCATGCTCCCGGAATGGATGGGCAGCGCAGCTGCGATTTTCGTTTACGGATTTCAGTCCAAAGATAGTGGCAGACATCTGTTGCGCGTTATTACGGCCGATTCTGAAGCGGACATCCGCAGTCTCGGCGTGCAATCCATGGTGGCGTCTATTTCGCCGGACTTTCCCGGGATTTGCGGACCGATGTGTGGCTTGCAGGTTCCCCTCCAGCCGGGCGCTGCGCATGCGGCGCTTACCGTCAAGCCCACGTCGCGCGTTTTTAAAAGCATCATCGCTGCGCCGGAGGGACAGCTTTTCGCGCGAACCACCGTCGGCAAAGTGCCGTTTTTTCTCGATGCGTCGGAGTCGATTGTTGACATCCATCAGCGAGCCGCCATCTATTTCGACGTGAAGAAATGTTTCGCGGGAGCGGTGCCGCTGGTCATGTTTCTAATGGATGCGTTCCGTGAGATCTGCGTGGCGCCCGCGCGGACAAATGCTTGCGTCATCATTGACGATCCCCTGCTTCAGCAGCGCTACGGCTTTCTTAATTTCTGCGAACTATTGCAGTTGATGGAGAAACAGAACTTCGCCACGTCCATTGCTTTCATCCCGTGGAATTGGCGGCGCAGCCATCGCGGCACTATTGCCGATTTTCAGTCGAACAACCAAAAGCTTTCCATCTGCATACACGGATGCGACCACAGCGGCGCCGAGTTTGCGACGCGGGCGCCCGGCCTGCTGAATGGATTACTCAAGACCGCCAACTTCCGCATGGAGGGGCTGCGCAAGAAAACTGGACTGGCTCACGATCGGGTGATGGTTTTTCCGCAAGGATCATTTTCACCGGAAGCGGTAACTGCTCTAAAAAACAACGGCTTCGTCGCGGCGGTGAACACGGAAATCGCGCCTGCGGACAATACGGCGAATGAAACCACGATCGCCGATCTCTGGAGCGTCGCGATTTTACGTTATGGCCAGTTTCCTATCTACACGCGCCGTTACATGCACCATGGCATCGAAAATTTTGCTTTCGATGGACTGCTGGGAAAGCCCTGTTTCGTCGTAGGACACCACGAACTTCTGCGCGATCACGGCAAAAATCTCTCGGACTTCATCGCCAGGCTTTCATCGCTGCATTGGAATCTAAGCTGGCGTACAGTGGGTGATGCGGTGATTCGCAGCTACCGCATGCAGCGCCGCGACGGCGCGATTCGGCTAAAAATGTTTGCCGAGCAAACGATTTTCGAGAACCGAGAAACAATTCCGCTGCAGATGACGGTCCTAAAAGACGAACCCGGCATCAAGATGATCAAAAACGTTACATGCAATGGCGAAAACGTGAACTATTCTTTTGCCGACGGATGTTTGCAATTTTTAATCCAGGTCGCGCCGGAAAGCGTTGCGGATATCCGTTGTAATTATCATGAAGTGGCAGTTCCTCCCGTTGCGGACGCTAAACCCGTCGTTGGCAGGGCGAAGGTGGCTGCTCGCCGCTATCTCTCCGAATTTCGCGACAACTATCTTGCCCGCAACGATTTGGTGTTAAGAGCCGCGTCCGCCGCCAAACGCTTGTTGAAATAATCTTCCCTGGCGATTCCAGTTGTGGCGGTGTTTCTTCTGCCGGTGTAGACTCTCCCGTCATGATCATAACCACACGTCGAAAATTTCTGCGTGACATCTCGGCATTGCCTCTACTCGCCGCTCACCCGCCGGCGCTCGCTTTGGCTCGCAATTTCACCGGCTATCCTTCTGCTGACGAGCCGCACGTTGTTTTTCCCTCCGCGCCACATGAGCGCGTCTCGATTGCGTCTTATCCCTTCCGTGAATTTGTTGCCGGCCGGCACGATGAGCAGCCAGTCCGAAATAAGAAGATGGCGCTGAAGGATTTCGCTCCGCACGTCGCCGCAAAATTCAACATCCGCAAAGTGGAACCGTGGAGCGAACACTTTCTTTCACTGGAACCGGGCTACCTCGACGAAATTCATAACGTGGCCAGCAAGGCTGGCAGTTCTTTCGCCGATATCGCCGCCGACGGCGAAAATAGTCTGTATTCTCCAGAACCGGCCGAACGCGAACGGGCCATTCAATTCGGCAAGACGTGGATTAACGTCGCGGCGCGGCTAGCTTCGCCGAGCGTTCGCATCAACATCGCCCCTGTGGAGAAGGCAAGAAACATCAAGCCGGACGCCGCGCTCGTCGTGGAAGGGCTCAAGCCCATCGCCGGATACGCTGCTTCGAAAAATATCGCTGTTCATCTCGAAAACGATAACCCGTTGAGTGAAAATCCATTTTTCGTCGTCAGCGTGCTCGATCGCGTCAACAGCCCATGGCTGCACGCGCTTCCCGATTTCGGCAACAGTCTCGCCGCTCTTCCCCGGGAAGAAGCGTATCGCGGACTCGATCAGATGTTTGCGCACGCCTACGCCATCTCGCACGTCAAAGATACAACGACAACTCCAGCCAACGTAGTCGTTCAGGTGGATATGGAGAGAATTTTCGCGCTCGCGAAAAAACACAATTACAAAGGTATTTTTTCCATGGAATGGGAAACGGCAGGCGATGTTTACGCGGGAACCGCCAAGCTCATCGCCGTCACGCTGAAAAACATCTCCTGAATTTGAATCGCGCTGCCGTCGGAAGGGTTCGGATTACTTCCAATCGTCCGGCGGGAATTCCAATCCCCAGAATTTTGCATCCGGCCGCAAGAATTCGACTCCTACTTCGCTTTTTCCCTCGTGTTTTTCCTGAATGCGTACCACGCGGCATTCCTTATGCTCGACGACGGCGCGGTTACGCACAAAGATTCGCACCCCGGGTTTTACCTTCATCGCTAATGAAATCAATGCCCCGTGCGCGTTCACAACAAGCGTTGTCGTGTCTTCGGTGATCGTAGTGTCGCCTGGCGGCGTCCAGCGCACCTGAATAGCCAGACGCAGCAGCACGCGCTTGCTGCGCCGCATCTCGATTCCGCCGGTTAATTGGTCGTTCATGAGCGGTACTTTGTGCTGGGGATTTCATCTTAAGGCCCTCGCGGCTTCTCTCGGCATCGGAATCTTCGTCATTTCGTGGCACGATTTCCTTCCCTGTACTATTTACAGGTCGCCTGCGTCGCGCTAACTTCCGAGTTCCGGCATGCTCCCTCCCCAGCCCAACTCTTTGGGCAGCCGTCAAGGAGCATTCATGGCCACACGAGCCTCTCGCAAGAAATCGAAAGAGCCGCAACATTCGGGCGCCGAGTATCGCCATCCGCTGCGCATCGTGCCGCTGCACTCAGCTCCGCGCATCGCTTCCACCTCGCACCCGCAACTCACCTACCGCAATGGCCCGTTGCTGACGAAGGTCGAGGTCTTCACGCTTTTTTGGGGCAGTGCGTGGCAGGCAGCTGCCAACTCTCCGCTGATGACCCACATGAACGACTTCTTAGATTTTGTGCTGATCAGCAAACTGCTGGACCAGCTCGCTGAATACAACGTGACCGGCAAGTCCATTGGGCATGGCTCGCGGACTGGCACTACCGTTCTTACAAGTTCTGAACCCGGCAAGACCGTCACTGACGCCGCCATCCAGAAACTCTTACAGACCGAAATTGCCGCCGGCACTCTCCCTGCAAACACTGCCAATTCGCTTTATTTCGTTTTTCTGCCACCCGGCACGCAAGTCGACCAGGGCGGCGCAAAATCCTGCCAGACTTTTTGCGGCTATCACGACGCCACGGCCGACAATATTTTTTACGCCGTGATGCCCTACCCCGGCTGCACAGGATGCGAAGGCGGCCTAGCAATTCCCGATGCGCTCACGTCCACCTCGTCTCACGAACTTTGTGAAGCCATCACCGATCCCATTCCGGGCACCGGCTGGTACGACGACGCGAACGGAGAAATCGGCGACATTTGCGCATGGAAAACCAAGCCTCTTGGCAGCTACACGGTACAGCTGGAATGGTCTAATTCCGCCGATGCCTGCGTTTAGCCTGGTCTGAGTTGCGCCAATAAGTCCTGTAATAAGTTGGACAAGCCGCGGGCCGTTCACGCCATTTCGAAGCAACGCGTTTGTTACGCTGGATTGAGCCGGACGCAACGCAACTGAATGAATCTGCAAACACGAGTGATAGTTTTGCGCCGGCCAACCGGAGCAAACCCGTGCGCACACCTCTCTCGCAAACTTACGTCAAATCGCTGGCGTTTCTCATCCCTCTTACGTTCCTGGCGACTTCGGTTGCGGCCCAGTCCTCCGCGCCGATCACCGGTGCCGCGACGATTGCGCCCAGCGTTCAACACAGCACTAAGGCCATCAATTACCGGCGCGCCGGAAGCAATCTGAAAACCGCTTTTAACGGAACGCCGCTATTGCCAGCAGCTTCGGGCGAAGCCGAAGTGAAAAACAAAGGCAATCGCGTCGAGATTTCCGCAAGGTTCAGCAACCTTGAAGACGCAACAAAATTCGGCCTCGAATATTTAACCTATGTTTTGTGGGCTGTCTCGCCGCAGGGCCGAGCGGAAAATCTCGGCGAACTTACCCTCAAAAGCGGCGGCGGCGAAGTAAAAGCTATCACCGATATGCAGACCTTCGGCATGATCGTCACCGCGGAGCCGTATTTCGCCGTCACGCAGCCGGGCGACACGGTAGTCCTGGAGAACGCCGACGCCGGCGGCGAAAGCATTGAAGCGCGCTACGAACTTCTGGCGCGCGGCGTGTATTCTTCTTCCAACACCAAAATCGAGAACGCGATTTTCGGGATTGATCGGAAGACTCCGTTGCAACTTTTTGAAGCGCGCAATGCTCTGCGCATCGCACGCAACGCTGCGGCTGAAAAATACGCGGCCGCTTCCCTGCGCAAAGCCGCTCAGCAGTTGCAAGCCGCCGAGGACGCTTATCGGCAGAAGCGCAATCGCAAATCGGTAGAGGACGCTTCGCGCGATGCCATACAAACTGCCGAAGAGTCTCGTGTGATCGCGGTGAAGGCCAAGCAGGAAGAAGAAGCGCAAGCCAAAATCGCCGCCGAAAAGCGCGCCGCGGAAGAACGCGAAACAAACGCGCGCGCCGATGCTGCGTCGGAATCGAAGCGTCGCCTGGAAGCTGACCAGGCTCGCGTGCAGGCAGTCGCAGCGCAGGCCGAAGCCGAACGGCTGCAGCAGGAAGCGCAAAAGTCAGCCGCCGAAGCCGCCGCGGCAAAAGAAGAAGCGGAGAAAGCGCGCGCCGTCGCTCTAGCCGAACAGCAAGCGGCCGTCGAGCAGCGCCAGGCAGCGGAAGCAGACGCGGAAAAAGCGCGCCAGGCAGCGGCTAAAGCCGAATCCGAAAAAGCTGACTTGCGTGCGCAGCTTCTCGGCCAGCTCAACTCCATTTTGCAGACGCGGGACACGGCGCGAGGGTTGATCGTCAACATGTCGGATGTGCTGTTCGACACTGGCAGCTCCACGCTGAAAGCCGGCGCTCGCGAAAAGCTGGCAAAAATTTCCGGAATTTTGTTGGCGCATCCTGGACTGACCTTGCAAATCGAAGGGTACACCGACAGCGTAGGCTCTGACGAATTCAATCAGCAGCTGTCCGAGCGCCGCTCGGACAGCGTCCGCGATTTTCTTGCCGAGCAAGGCGTTGCGCCGTCTTCCATGACCGCTCACGGCTTTGGCAAAACGCAGCCGGTCGCTTCGAACGACACCGCCGAGGGCCGTCAGCGCAATCGTCGCGTGGAACTCGTGGTCAACGGCGACGCCATCGGCAAGTCTGCGTCGAACGCCATCGCGATTCCAACGCCCTAAAGATACTTCATCCGTCACGGCGCCCTTCGGCACCCAAAGCACGCTCCTGTTCGCACTTCTTGCAACCTACGGTCATACCGAGATGCGATTGGCGGCCTTCGCTGGTAGTGACCCACGGCCGGATTGTCCACGGCGGATTGTGGCGCATATGCTGCGTATGGCCGCATTCAAGCTCTGCGACCCAATCGCTCTGTTCGTCTTGGTGGAATCCAACAATCTTTCGGTCAAACATTTTTTGACGCGGCGTTGCGCTGGGTTCGGATGTCTCACATTACGAGCGTTTACGGCAAACCAAACGTAAACAGCGCCGTCCCCGCGGCCACCGCTACATACTGCTTCCCGTCAACCGCATACGTCATCGGCGAGGAATACACCGAAGCGCCGCATTGAAAATGCCATAGCGATTTCCCGCTTACCGCATCCAACGCAATAAAATTCCCTTCCGCGTCGCCAGTGAACACGATTCCGCCTGCCGTTGACAACACTCCTGACCACGTCGGCGAGGGATGCTTCCATTCCCATTTTATTTTTCCAGTATCCGGATCGATCGCGCGCAGCGCGCCATAAAATGGCGCCGCGTCGTCATTCGGAAAATATGCCGAGCCGTAGTATGCATGTCCCGCTTCGTAAGGTTGCGGCGCTGTTGAGAATACGTCGCACTGCTCGCGCGCCGTCACGTAAAACAATTTCGTTTGCGGGTCGTACGTGGGCGACATCCAGTTCGTCGCTCCCGCAGCTCCCGGACACACTCGATTCCCGTCCGGAGTCGGCGATCCTTCCTTTGCTGGCACCGGACGTCCGTTCGCATCCTTTTCCTTGGTCCAGGAAACCTTTGCGTACGACTCGGCGCGAATCAGCTTTCCGTTTGTCCGGTCGATTACATAAAAAAATCCGTTGCGGTTCGCTTGCAGGATCAGTTTCTTTCCTTCGACGTTTACCATCACCGGAACTTGCGTTGCGTCGTAGTCGTGCTCGTCGTGCTGCGTAAACTGAAAATGCCATTTCAGTTTTCCGGTATCGGGATCGAGCGCCAGCAGCGAATTCGAATACAAGTTATCTCCCGCTCGGCCTTCGCCGCGATTCGAAGGAGAAGGATTTCCCGTGGTCCAAAAAGTGGTGTTCGTCTCGACGTCGTATGTTCCCGTAATCCATGCTGGTGATCCGCCAATCTTCCACGAATCGGCTTCCCACGAATCGTTTCCCGGTTCGCCCGGCGCAGGCACCGTGTAGAAGCGCCACTTTCGTTCGCCGGTGTTGACGTCATACGCGTCAATGAATCCGCGAATTCCGTATTCGCCGCCGGAGACTCCGACCAGCACCAGGTTCTTGATCACCAGCGGCGCCAGCGTGAAGCTGTATCCCTTCGTATAGTCCACGGCCGTAACATCCCAAATAATATTCCCCGTTTTCGCATCGAGCGCGATCACGTGCGAATCGAGCGTGCCCATAAAAAGCTTGTCGCCCAAAATCGCCAGGCCACGATTTACGCGGCCACAGCATGGACGAATATCCTGCGGCAACGCCCTCTGGTATTGCCAGATTGGCCGTCCGCTGCGCGCATCAAGAGCAAAGGCGCGATCGTCCTGTCCGGTTCCATACATAATGCCGTCCACAACCAGCGGCGTCGTTTCAAATTTTCCGCCGGCCATGGTCTGATAAGCCCACTTTGGAACCAGCTTCTCCGCGGTTGCAACTTTAATTTCCTGCAGCGAAGAAAATCTTTGCCCCGCATAATCTCCCGAATACATCAGCCAGTTCTGTGGCTCTTGCCCCGCATTCAGCAATCGCTGCGGCGTGACCTGAGCAACCGCTGCCGTGGCAAAGTTCGTGATTAAGAGCAAACCCAGAATCAATTTGCCACTCACTTGCCACCTCCCACCGCGCTACTCACTAGAAACGCCAGCAGGTCCTGCAAATCCTTTTCCGGCAGGCTTTTCTCGTCATACGCTGGCATCAACGATTCGCGCGACTTCCGCAACGACTTCAGCGACGCTTTGTCCAACGAATGTACTTTCTCGCGCATATCCATGAACTGGATCGTGAAGCTATCTTCGTTAAGCAACGTCCCTCGCAAATTCGTTCCGTCCTTCGTCACCGCATCAACCGTTTCGTACTCCACCGAAAATTCTTTCATGGCCTCGCTGATGCCTTGTGCCAGCCTGCGGCTCGGATTTCGCAGCGACTCCACCAAATATTCCGTCGAACGCGAAGTCCCCGCGGCCGTCAAATCGGGCCCGAGCCTTCCGCCTTCTCCGTCGAACATGTGGCAAGTCGCGCATCCCGCATTGCCGTAGAACAATTCGCGCCCATGTTTCGCGTCACCACTCACAGTTCCCGGTTTCTTCTCCACGCTTCGGATGTACGTCACAACTTGCCAGATTTCTTCCTCGGTCATTCCCACGCCCTGTTGTGTGGCGCCATTCGGCGGCATCGCGGTTCCGGGCACGCCGTTGTTGATGGTATTGAAGATTTCCGTGTCCGCATCGCCATGCTTCTTCGGAGTGCGCGTCAGATCGGGCCCGCGGCCTCCTCCGTGCGCGCCCAGACCATGGCAGAACGCGCAGTTGGCGCGAAATTCAAATTCGCCGAGTTTTGCCACCTTGACATCGCCGGCGTATGGATTCTTCCCCTGCGCAGCGATCGATAAAGCCGACACGCCCATCGTCAGCAACAGCGCGAGTGTGACGATGCAAAACTGCAAAGCGCGGATTTTCATCTCGATTTGCTCCTTGGCGCAATTCCGGGTGTGTGCATTACTGCTTTCAACTCTCGAAACATTAACTGCTATAGACTCTAGTTGCCACAGGAATCCGGCTGATTCACATTTCCGCACATTGCGCCGAGCCGTTGCGAAAACTCTTTGGCGCCTTCTTCATTCAGGTGCAGCGCATCTCCAAATTTGTTCGCATCTGGGAACCACCGGCTGGCATCCACCACTTTCACGTTCTGTTCCGCAAGCAGCTCGCGCAAATGCCTCTGATACTTTTCCCACGCAGTCGTGTCATAAAACGTTTGCACATGCCTTGGTGGCAGCGGCATCAGCACAAACACCACGCGCAGATGGCGTTCCTGCGCTTCGCGAATGATTTCAAGGACCGCGGCATTCAATGGTTCCTGCGAAGCGCGCTCGCAATGTTTCACAAACTCGTCCTGACTTTTCGCTTCCAGTAGCGTGAAATCCGCAACCCGGCCAAACTGGTTCGTCGCCTGTGTCGGCACTCCCTGCTGAGCAATCGCGCGAGCCGCAATCGTTCCACCTTCGCCCAGATCGCGCCACGTTCTGCCAGCAACGGAAAATGCCGCGCAATTTCAAAACCTGCCGAGTCATGCCGGCTCATCGAGTAAAAGCGCCGTGCAAGTTGCGGTTCGTCGTAATAAAGCAAGTCATGGTTCCCGATCATGTCGCTGAACTTAAACGACACCGCATCGGTCAGCTGAAAATCATAAAACCCATACAGCAGGAGCTGCGCGCGATCATCATCCTGCAACGCGGCGCGCAGCAGCAGCAAATGTTCAGGGGGAGTGGACGCTCCCATGGCCATATTCATGGCACGGCTCTGCGCTTCGCGCGATTGCGGCGCCGCCGAAAATTCGTCAGCATTGAATCCCGATCGCACCAGAGAATTTCCCAACGCAATTGTCGCCGCGCCTCCAGCACTCCTCGCGTCGGCGAGAATCCGCCGTGAAACACTATGTTGCGTCAAACCTGCCACGACGCGTTCGCGCAAGCCAGTACTGCGGCGCACACCAGCAGCGTGCCCCAGAACTGTCCTCTCGTTATCGACTTCGCATTCGCCATTTCGTCGCGTTCATCAAAAATCGATATAGATAAATTTCGAACTCTGCCCGCAGAAAATATAAATCACGATGGAAAGCGCTCCCACCAGATTCCCCAGAACACCGATTAGACAGGTGGGGTGCCTGCGGAAAGCGGCTAATGAGATTGAAGCGGCGGCGAGAAATCCGTAAGCACCATGAACGTCGAATCCACTTTCTCGACAATCTTGCCGTTGGCTTCAGAAGCCTTCTGCGCCGACTGCCATTCGGGATCGGCGCTGAACGCTTTCCAGTTCGCTGCCGCGGCCTCGCGGCTGGGATGCGCCAGAATGTAGATCAGCGTGCTCGACTTCCGTGGCTCCTCCATCGGCGTCCAGTACGCGACGTTCTTCATGCCGTGTTTTTCAAAGATTTTTGTGGTGTGTTCGCGGAACCTCTTCAACAAATCCGGCAGCTTCCCTTCGTAGCAGTGATAGACACGAAGTTCGTAAACCACGTCCGAATCCGCCACGCGAGCAGTGAATATTTTGTCGTCTGAAGCCAGCAAGCCGGCGGCCGGCAGCAACGCCGCCGCGGAAATGGATTGGAGCAATGTGCGTCGTTTCATAGCCGCATCTTAGCAAATAAGAGATAATTCGCCGAGCCGGTCAAGCGTTCAAAATACACACCGCGCGCGGAAGCGAAAGTAAAATGCGAAAATTGTGATTTTCGGCGGAAGCGGAATGGTCGGGCTGGGCGGGTTGCGCCAATGTTTGCGCGATCCGGAAGTCGAGCAGGTGATATCGATCGTCCGTGCGCCAAGCGGAACTACGCACGAAGAGCTGCGCGAAGTTGTGCACCGGAATTTCCTGGATTTCACTCCCGTCAAAAACGAGTTGACCGGGCTGAACGCCCGTCTTTATCGCCTTGGCGCCACTTCTGCGGAGCGAAAGAAGAAGAGTATGCGCGCATCACCTATGAATTTACGATCGCTGCGGCGAGAACCCTGCTAAGGCTAAATCCAGGCATGTCGTTCGTCTTCGTTTCCGGCGCCGGAGCCGACAGCACCGAACGCGGAAACATCATGTGGGCGCGCGTAAAGGGCAGAACCGAAAACGCTCTGCTGGCTATGCCCTTCCACGCGGTCTACGTGTTCCGTCCAGCAATGATTCAGCCGCTCGATGGCATCCAGTCCAAAACATCCAGTTATCGGGTTATGTACAGCTTGACCGCTCCATTCATGAGTGCAGCCAGATACCTCTGGCCGAACTATCTCTCGACCACGCAGGAACTGGGCAAGGCGTTGCTCGCAGCGGCGAAGCATGGCACCGGGAAGCGCGTAATCGAAGCCAGTGAGATTCGAAGATTCTTAGAATCTTCGCCGAAGACGATGGAAAGTCATCCGTACGCCAAATAATCCAATCACAAACTGCAATTATGCGTGAGCGATTCCAAAATCGGATTCCCCGTGTATCAAGCTGGAACGCGTTCCCGCGCTGATTCAACCTCTTCTATCCTTCCACGATCCTAAGTGCCTGATTCCGAGAATCTTGCCGCATGGGCGTATTTGGCACGCGTCATGCATCCATATTCCTCATCAGCCGTTACGGCAATCTTTCCGGCCCATCGGAAAGCTCGCCAAGACGGCAAAACTAGCAGCACGGAGCAAAAAGCAGGGAGCCCGAGGAGCAGAGTATGTATATCGCTCAAAGCTGGCGCGCAAGAAGTCTCGGTCCCCAGAACAAAACTTCAGCGAACCCACACTCCCAGCCAGAACCCGCAAAAAAGCGCCGCCGGATTTTTAATCCGAGCGGCGCTCACTCCTTCTAGGCAGCATTTTCTGCCCGTATTATTTCTTTGCGGCTTCCGCACGAGGAGCGGGCCAAACCACATCTTTATCGTCCAACGGTTTAAGCTGCTTGATTTCGTAACTGGCCTGCTCTTTCATCACGATCATGATGTTTTTGTGGGCTCCATGAAACAGGCCATTTTCTCCCCAGCCGCTGCGGAAGTAGTAGCTTTGTCCCGGTTCCGCATCAATCTCGATGCCGCTCTGGTCGTCCTTGGGCTTAATAACGTGATGCCCCGCGGGAATCTGGATCGACCCCCAGCGGCCGTTCACGAGGTTCACGGCCATCGCTCCATCCACAAAGAGTCCGATGCGCACCCCGCTGCCGCGATAGAGACGCGGACGATAGAAATAGAGGGTAGACATGCCTTCCGCAACCACCGCGTGCGCGGCTGTAACGGGCGAAGCGGCAGGCGCAGCTGCGGGCGTTACCGGCGTCGAGCTAGCGGGAAGCGCGGCCGCGGCGGCAGCCGGCTTTTCGGGTTCCTGGGATGCCGGAGCGGGTGCCGTTCCGGATTGCTGCGTAAAACCAAATGCAAGAACGAGGGCCAGAACTACCGTTCTGCTGAACATATTTCCTCCAAACTGACTGAAATTGTGCCGACTGATCGGCGAATTGGGCGCAGTTTAGGGTGAGCCGTAGGACCCCGCAAGCGACAACCTGCGACATTGCCCGACAAGGAACGACAAGCGATCTCAGTGAACGCTGGCGAGGGACGCCCTAAGACACGTCGAGGCAGGGCTGGCCGCCGTGCCTCGATAAAACCGAATCCGGGATCCTTTGGGGTTCAGATGAGTCTAGAAGAGGTTCCACAGGAACTGGTTGTAAACCTCGTGGTGGTATTGGACTTCCGGCGCTTTCACGAAGGTACCAAGTGCACGCGGGCAACGGTCGGCGGAAGCCCGCTTCAGGTCCGCAAACCGAGCTTTCACATCGGCGCCCAGCAGCTTGGTTGTCCAGGCGGCCTTTTCAAAGTTCTCCAGCGCGGTGTAAATGTTGTCCGGTAGGTACCGCTCCGCCTGCCGCAGGTTCTTGATTTTCGCGGTGTCGCCATCCAGCCCCGATTTGAAAATCGAATACATCACCAGGTACGGATTGGCGTCCGGTGCAACCGAGCGCACTTCCACGCGCGAACTCTTCTCGTTGCCGATTGGGATGCGAATCATCGAACCGCGATCCACGGGCGAAGCCTTGATCTGGTTCGGCGCTTCGAAATGCGGATCGAGGCGCCGGTAAGCATTGACGCTGGAATTCAGCAGCAGGCAAATGTCGTTGGCATGCGTAAGGATCTTGTCGGTAAAGCTCCAACCCATCTTGCTGAGCTTTTCTTCGCCTTTGGGATCCCAGAAAAGATTTTTGCCGCCCTTCGAGATCGAAACGTTGGTGTGCATCCCGTTGCCGTTCACGCCGACCACCGGCTTTGGCAGAAAGCACGCAGTCAAGCCCATGCGCGTCGCCACCTGGCGGCAAATCAATTTGTAAAGTTGAATCTGGTCCGCAGCCGCCACCACTTCGCCGTAGCCATAATTGATTTCAAATTGCGATGGCGCAACTTCCGGGTGATCTTTCTCGTTCTGAAAGCCCATCGAGCGCTGCACTTCCGCCGTCGTATCAATAAATGTGCGCAGCAGATCGCCCGGCAGCGAGTGGTAATACCCGCCGGTATTTACGTACTCGAATTTACGCGTCTCGTTATAGTGACGTTCCGCATCCGGCCCCTGGAACAGAAATCCTTCGATTTCGTTCGCCGCGTTGAGAGTGTAGTCCTCATCTTTGTGCAACTTTTCCGCATAGCCTTTCAGCAAGCCGCGAATGTCGGCGGAATACGGCGAACCGTCCTTATCAATTACTTCGCCGAAGACCAAAACTTTGCCGGAGCCGAATACGTCCGACGGGCCCCAGTAAAACGCGCTCCAGTCCATCTCCAGCCGCAAATCGCTCTCGCGCTGCGCGGTAAATCCGCGAATCGAGGAGCCGTCAAACGTCAGGTTGTCCCAGCTCTTGATAAGAAACTTTTTGTCGTAGTCCAGCATGTGCAGGCGGCCTTCCAGGTCGCTGAACAACACCGTGACCGCCTTGATGCGCTTCTCATCGTTAAGGTACTTGATGCGGTCTTCCTGGATCTTGTGCGCCGCAAGCCGGTTCTTGCGTTGCTCCTTGGCTTTCAAATTCAGCTGTTCGAGCTCGTCATATGAGAGCGACAAAAAATTACGCAATTCGGTGGACATGAATCTCCTCGGAATGGTTTGGCGTAAACGCTTGAGGCGAGCAGCAGAGCGGACGACGTGACATCATGCGGAAAAAGAGTATCGCGACGGCGGGAACAGCGTCAATCGAAAGAACCGATGGAACAGATTGAGGAAATTCATTCAACGACCGCACGCATCGCCCATAAAACAAAAACTCAATGGCTGGAGCGCCTGTTCGAGAGTAAAATCACGTTGAAATGCCCAATCTGCACGTCAAGCCCGGGCCGCCTCTCTCCCGTTTCGTGGAACTGCTCTGGTATTACGAACATCCTCCGCGACTTCACCAGAAAGAACGCCTGATGCCGGACGGGTGTATCAGCCTGATCATTAATCTGGAGCAAGACGAAACACGCCTCTACGATGCGGACGACGTAAATAAAGTTCGCAAACTGAATGGATGCAGCGTCAGCGGACCGCATACAAAAAGCTTTGTCATTGATACCGACGAACAGACCTGCGTAATCGGCGTTTCCTTTCGTCCGGCAGGCGCAATCCCCTTTTTAAAATTGCCGAGCGATGAACTGCACAACCAGCATGTTGAATTGGAAGATCTATGGGGACGTCTGGCCCGCGATCTCCGGGAACGCGCACTCGCTGCAGCAAACCCCGCAGCAAAGCTTCGCGTGGTGGAGCTGGCGCTCCTGGAACGCTCCGCAGGAATGCTCGAAGGCCAGCCTGTCGTGGAGTTTGCCGTCGAGAACTTCCTGGCCCAGCCTGCGACCAGCAGAATCACCGAGGTCGTGGACAAAACAGGTTTCAGCTCACGGCGATTCATCGAATTGTTCAAACAGCATGTGGGCATGACCCCGAAACTTTTTTGCCGCGTGCGCAGGTTTCAAACAGTTCTGAAGAGAATTACCGGGGGGCGGCCGATAAACTGGACGGACACGGCTCTCGACTGCGGCTACTTCGATCAGGCGCATTTCATCCACGACTTCCACGCGTTTTCAGGCATCAATCCTTCCAAGTATCTGGCGACCTATAAGGATTTTCCCCGCCACCACAACCACCTGCCCATAGCGTGAAGCGCCGGGGTCCAGGTAAATTTTTTACAATACGTAGCGCCGTAGAACACGGCAAAATGCCTCCAGACAGCAGCCCTGCCAGGAGGATCACATGGCCAAAGCAAAGAGCGCAATTCCAGAGGGATTCCGGAGTCTGACTCCCTATCTGATCGTCGATGGCGCAAAGAACTTCTTCGATTTTATTAAGAACGCCTTTGCGGCCACCGAGAAGTTCGTGGCCTCTGACGCAGCCGGAAACATAAAGCATGCCGAGGCGCGGATCGGCGACTCGATCATCGAGTTCGCAGACGCCGGCCCGGGGTGGAGCGCCATGCCCAGCGGACTACATTATTACGTAGAGAATTCCGATAAAGTCTACGCACGGGCGCTGGCCGCAGGCGGAACTCCGCTGCACGAACCAGCGAATCGGGACTACGGCGATCGGGAGGCAGGCGTGCGTGATCCGTCCGGGAACGTCTGGTTTATTGCGACGCACGTAGCGGGAAAAAGCTACAAGCCCGAAGTTCTGCAAGAGCTCAACACGTATTTCAGCGTGAAGGACGCCGGACGCTTCCTCGACTTCCTGATACAGGCATTTGGTGCGGAGGCAATCGAGAAGGAACTCAGTAGCACCGGTACGATCCAGCACGCTAAAGTGCGCATTGGCGATACGGTCGTGGAATTAAGCGAAGGCCGTGTGCCGTGGGGACCGCGGTCCGTAGCGCATCACTACTACGTGGAAAACTGCGACGCAGTTTTTGCGCGTGGTCTGGCCAATGACTGCAAGGAGCTGCAACCGATGGCCGATCAGGCGTACGGCGACCGCTCCGGGTCGCTTCTCGATAGCTGGGGAAATCACTGGTATATTGCAAGTCATCTCGAAGAGCTGACGACCGAGGAAATTGCGCAGCGGACAGCTGCGACGGGACGACAGTGAACCAACGAAGACGAAGAAAGAGATTCGTCATTCCGCCGGCTCCGTTCGGAATGACCATGAGACCGTTGACTTAGCTGCCTCGGCTGGCGCGACGTTATACCGCCTCAGCGATTGCCGTTTACTGAACCCGTTGAAGCGATCGTGCCAGGAACACTAATGGTGTTGTCCATGCGCACCAGAAAACCGGTGTCCGAGGGCAGCACAACTTCCCTG
The DNA here is from genome assembly GCA_963732135.1 of uncultured Acidobacteriota bacterium. Classification (GTDB taxonomy): domain Bacteria; phylum Acidobacteriota; class Terriglobia; order Acidiferrales; family UBA7541; genus Acidiferrum. The sequence goes on along the minus strand of CAVSYC010000001.1, from coordinate 981,107 downwards.
CCTTTTCGCTGGGCAACGTAAATCGCGCTGCCGGCGAGACCGATCCCAAATCCGGCAGCCGCGTGGCTGGCGAGTTTGCCAATCACAGTTGCTCCCCCGGTGCCGATCGTTCCGGCAATGATCGATCCCTTGATGTCGTGCGTCTCTTGCAGCAACTGACCCTCCGTCACGGTAACGTCCTTGCGGCGGCTGCCTTCACCTTCCGTGGAAGGCTTGGAGATCGCGATGATGCTCATTTGCACCGGAATCAGCCTGCTGTCGATTTCCACTGAACGGAACGTCAGGTTCAAATATGCTTCGCCGCGAAACAACGCGAAATGGTGCGCGCGGCTGATGCTGGTGACGATTCCACGGATGCGTGCGCCTGCCGGCAAGAGTTGCTGGTCGCCAAGCATGACCGGTTCGGTGGTTACGGCGACAAAGCCATCACCATTTCGTGACTGAGACGTGCTGATGTCAGTCAGAAGCTTCAAGTGCATCTGAGTGCCTTGCATGATCTGGCGCGGTTCGGCTTGCGAAAAGCAAGCTGCAAACGACAACAGAGCGACTGCAAACATCCATCGAGCTGCAATTTTCATTTAGTGGATCCTCCTGCCCGTGATTCATCGGGCGTGCTCCGTAACGTGGAGCGGCACCGAGGCGAGGCCTCGTGATGCGGCGCTGGCGCGCGGACCCGGCAAAAGTTGCGGCAGTTGCCGGGCGGACGGGGAGGAAATCCGTCCGCGAGTAGCGTACTCGATTTCGCGCCAGGTTTCACGCGCTTTCGGAACAACTTGTCCATAGCGCAAACCGGTAGGCCCTTCCTGAACCTCGCGCTTCCCGCTTGCCCAATTGTGCTGGAAAGAGTATGTTCGCCGTAATTTCAGGTTCGTCTTTACATTCGCTCTTACAACGGAGGAGAAATTATGAAGTCCAGTCGTTTGGAGATTGGGTGTGCGGTTGTTGCAGCCAGCCTGGTCGCGGTCTGCCTGTCATACGCGCAGGAGAAAAGCGCTGCTGCTGATCACGGCATCGTGCGTTCTGCCGATTTGAAGTGGACTCCGATCATGAAGGGCTGTGAATTGGCGGCTGTCGGGGGCGACGCTTCGGCCGAGGGAGCGCCGTTCACAGTAAGACTGCGCTGTGCAGCCGGAACGATCATTCCTGCTCATTGGCATCCGACCGATGAAAACGTAACGGTGCTCGAAGGTACCTTTCAAGTGGGCATGGGTGATAAATACGATGCCGCGAAACTGGAGACGATGCAGCCCGGCAATTTCATAAGCATGCCCAAAGAAATGCGGCACTTCGCGTTGAGCAAGACCGCGACCGTCGTCCAGATAAATGCCATCGGTCCGTTCAAGGTTAATTGGGTCAATCCGTCGGAGGTAGTTCCACCAGATGCCAAGGCGCACTAACCAGGCTGGCGCTTAGCTGATGAAGGCCATTGTTCGGTCGCGACGAAATTGGCTATTATTCATAGCATGAAGCGAATTATCCAAGTGCGCGTTTTTCAGGGGGACAAGTACTTTGTCGCCGAGTGCTTCGACTTGCCGGTTGTGACACAGGCGCCCACGCTCGATGAGTTAATGAGCAATGTGAAGGAAGCGATTGCACTTCAGCTCGAAGGCGAAGATCCGGCGGATTTCGGCTTGTCTCCTGATGCATCGATCTTGGCGAGTTTTGAATTGGAACCCGAGCCGCAGGCTCATGGTAAAGCCTAGACCTCTATCCGGTTCAGATGTCATACGAATTTCTTGCACTCTTTGGATTCAAAGTGGTTTCGCAGCGTGGGAGTCACGTTAAGCTGCGGCGAGAGCTTTCGGGCTCGCGACAAACGCTTACGATTCCAAATCATCGGGAACTGGATCGCGGAACTGCATCGGCAATTTATAAACAGGCATTGCGCTACATCCCAGAGACTGATCTCGCTCCGCATTTCTTCAGCAACTGACTGTGCTAAACTTTTCTGAGCAGTCCCGCTGCGCGGGACTGCCGGAGCGTGGAACTTCGGGCTCTGTGCAACGAGGTCCCGCGAACCCCGCCAGGCCCGGAAGGGAGCAACGGTACCGGGATTGCCTCGTGTGCCCCAGATCACCCGAAGTTCCTCGCATCGAATCGAGAGGTTCGTCGTCGATAGTTCACGGTGGACAGTAGTCTTCCATCCTGCTTCCTACTCGGCTCCACATCAGTCCACCTTTCCAGTTCTTTCATTCTGCCTCTGTGCGCTCTGTGACTCTGTGGCAATCCAGTCTTCTCTTCGGCTTTGAATTTCTGCGACTTTCTACTTCTGCCAAATCCTTTTGCACAATATAGAACTTTTCTCCGCCGTCGCGTCGTGCGAGACTCTCCTCTATGGAAAAAACGGCATGAGCTATCAGGTCATTGCACGCAAGTGGCGTCCGCAAACATTTAAAGACTTAGTTGGACAGGAACACGTCACGGGAACGTTGGCGAACGCCATCAAGAACGATCGCGTGGCGCATGCGTATATTTTTTCTGGCGCGCGCGGCGTGGGCAAGACAACGGCGGCGCGTATTCTGGCCAAGGCCATGAATTGCGTGAACGGGCCGACAGCGGAGCCGTGCGGCGTTTGTGATTCTTGCAAGGAGATTGCGGCGGGAAGTTCGCTGGACGTGATTGAAATCGACGCGGCATCTAACCGCGGCATTGACCAGATTCGAGAATTGCGGGAGATGGTGCGCTACGCGCCGGCTGCATCGCGCAGCAAAGTCGTCATCCTCGATGAAGCGCACATGCTGACCGGCGAGGCGTCCAACGCTTTGCTGAAGACTCTCGAAGAACCACCCGACCGCGTAATCTTCGTGATGGCTACCACGCAGCCGGAAGATCTGGAAGACACCATTCGTTCGCGCTCGCAACATTTTCATTTTCGCGCGCTGACCTTCAACGAAATCGCGGAACGAATTAAACATATTGCCAAGGAAGAAAGTCTAGCCATCGCCGATGGAGCTGTTGTGGTGATTGCCCGCATGGCGGAAGGCAGCATGCGCGATGCTCTGTCCCTGTTGGAACAAGCGCGCGCATACTGCGGCGATAATATTCCGGACAAGGAAGTACGCGAGTTGTTAGGTGTGGTGCCGGAAGACGCGCTGAACGAATTGGTGGAAGCGATTGCCGCTGGTTCGGCGGATCGCGCGCTGGGGTTAGTACACGCGTTTCAAAAAGAAGGCCGCAACCTGCAGCACTTCTGCCGCGAAGCAATTCGCCACATGCGCAATCTTTTGATTGCTCGCGTATGCGGCGCGGATTCTGATTTAATCGCGGCGACCCCGGACCAGCGGCCTGCGCTGGCGAAAGCCGCCGCGGCCTTCAGCGAAGAAGATCTCACGCGATTTTTTAATATTCTGTTGCAGACGGATCAAGACTTACGGCACAAACCAGATCCTCGCGTTCATCTGGAAATGGGATTATTGCGATTGATCCACGCCGGCCGCCTGGCGCCATTGGAAGAATTGCTTGCCGAATTGGGCGATACCAACGGAAACAGCGGCGTCGCGAAAACTTCGACGGCGCGTGGCACCGCCACGACAGGGATGAAGCCTGCGTGGTCCGAAAAGAGCGAAGTTGCCAGCGCGGCCGCTACGGGAGTTGGCTCCGCGTTGGCGAACCCGCCCAATAATTTTGTTTCCGCTCGCGGCGCTTTCACTTCGCCCGCGTGGAGCAAGCGTCCTGAACTGGAAACTTTTGCAAAAGCAAAACCGGTTTTCGCGGACGAGAAGGCGGCGGAGCGCGAGGCAGCTGATGAGAATGCGGTGACGGCTGTCGCAGATTCACCGGTGCACTCGGTAGCGGACGAAAAGCCTGAAACGCAAGCATCGCTGGCGGAGACTTGCGCGGCGGCCAGCGGCTTGAGCGAAAGGCAAGTGGCGGAAATTCGCGGCGTGATTCAGGCACAGCAGAAATTTCTGGGCGAACTGCTGGAGCACGCGCATCGCTGGGAACTGGAAGGCGCGGAGTTACGAATATTTTTTGCAACGGAGAAACGCGCGTTCGCAGAAATGGTGGAGGGACGTGACTCGTTGGAAAAAATCCGTGCTGCTTCGGGCAAGGTACTGAATCGCTCCGTGCGCGTATGTGCTAAGATGGAGTCGGTTGCAGCGACGGCCGCGAATGCGTCGCAGGCGGCGTCCGGCAGCAAAGAATTGCGTGAGAAATTCGAACGCGATCCAATGGTGCGCTCCATGTTGCAACGCTTCGGCGGGAAGATTTCTGAAGTGAAGCGGCGCGAAGAGGTCTCGTAATGGAAGTCAATGCGCTTCAACAAATGTTGTCCCGGTTGCGGCAGGTTCAGGAAGACCTGCAGCGTCAGGTGAACACAGTGGCCATCGAGGCTTCGGCGGGCGGCGGTATGGTCACGGTTAAGATGAATGGCCAGAAGCAGGTTCTGGAAGTACGCATTGAGCCGGAAGTGTTTGCATCGAAGGATCAGGAAATGTTGCAGGATTTGATTCGCGCCGCAGTGAACGAAGCTTCACGCCGTGTGGACGACGAACTCGCGAATCAGATGAAGTCCCTCACAGGAAGTATCCCCGGAATCCCCGGAATGAAAATTCCCGGGTTGTTTTAGTTCAGAGCTTTGACTTCGCAGCATAATCAATTCAATTCGCTTACATTTCTTCAAGAACGCGGGTATGCGGTTCTTCCGGATGTCTTTTCTGAGTCTCAAATTTCCACACTGGCGCTCGAACTTTCCCAATCACAGCTGAAGAGAGCGCGCATCGAAATCAATAGGTGTCGAGTGCACGTCGGCAAGAGGTGGCGTGATTGCGATGCGCCCGCTGGTAATTCATGCGTCCTCGAAAGCTGAAAACGACTGCCCCCGTGGCGTTTTGCACATTGAGTATTCCTCGCGAATCGAAATCGCAGGCGAATTGCGGCTCGCCGTAGTCTGAAGCCGCCGCGTCGGAAGTCGGCCACTACAAAAAGCTAGTCGGCGGTGGTAGTGATGCGCTCGAAGTCGGGCTGGTTGATGCGGACGTTGTCTAGAAATTTCTCCAGTTTGTGGAGGAGATTCTCCTCGTTGATATTTTTCAGAGTGCTGTAGCTTGTTGACGGGTCGGAGCCTGCGGTGGCCACGCCATAGCCGATTTCGTAACAGGTGTCGTTGGCGTAGGCGTGCAGGTAGATGCCGTTGTACTGATGCATGCTGGCGGCGGAGCGTTCAGCAAAGCCGCGGAATTGTATGCCGTCAACGGCGCGCGTCACGGGCGCGCCGCGCGATTCGGCGGAAATGTTGAAATCGCCGCAGACTGCTTCTGCGGAACCATAGAGCGCGCTCAAGGTGAAAAATTCGTTTACAAAATTGGTGCCGAGATGCAAGCCTTGCGGCGGCTCGACAGTAGCGAGGCGCACGCCGCCGGGTGCAGCGAAGTGCATGGGAATCGGCCCGAGATAGCCGAGGCCGCGATCCATTTCCGGCAGTTCGCCTTCGCGCAGAAGATAGCCTTTCGGCGCGTCGAATGAGACGCCGTATTCTTCGTTCGAGTATTGCAGCGAAGTTGCGGCGCGTTGCGCCATTTTCTCGACGGTAAGTTTGCGCCCCGAAATCGCGGGGCCGATTTTGTCTTGCTCGGAAAGGCGCACGAGCTCCGCGGAGTGATTGATCTTTTTGCCGCCGCCGGCTTTCGGCGCGGGAGCAGTGGAGCAGCCCATGATCCATGAGACTACGTACAGCAGGGACGCGCAGGTGACGGCGATGATGGCCGAATCCATGCTGACGGCTCTTGTGAGTTCAGGTTCTTTTTGTTCCGGGCGCTGTTTTACGATCATGGCTTGAATCCCTCCTGGCAACGCGGATGGGAAGTGCATTCAGCGACCCGGAAAAGGCGTGTTGAAAAATAAGGACTTGAGACAGGCTGGGCTGGTTGTCTGTGGGCGGCTTGACACAGCTACTTGGAGGGGCAACCACGGCATCGCAGTGCTCGTAAACACACCCCCGGTGTTTTGCTCCGAAGTGCTTGAAAATAGGGGAGATAGCTTTTTTCCTGGACCAAAGAGTGCGCAAGTCTATCAAAGCAAACGGCTTAGGCGAATTCGGGGATCCTAGGGAGGACAATCGGGGATGAATGAGCAGCAGAGCGGGACAGGATTTCGCGGACCGAGATTCCCAATTAGTATTATACCACGCTTGTCAATACCCGACTTGGCGGAAAAGACCTAGCGGATGCCGAGCAGCGTTGGTTTGCGCGGCTGCTCGGCGTTGTGCTACACAGAGGCATGCCAGATTTTGCAGCTCCTGTTGAACGATTAATCGATGAACTAAAACACCTTCCCGGAATTGGCCAGAAAACGGCGCAACGGCTGGCGTTTCATTTGTTGCGGCTGCCTCCGGAAGATGCGCTGGCGCTGGCGGATGCGATTCGCGACGCCAAGGCGAATATTCGCGAGTGCTCGGTGTGCGGAAATATTACCGACGCCGATCCCTGCCTGTATTGCACCGGCGCACACCGCAACAAGCGAACGATTTGCGTAGTGGAAGAGCCGCACAACATCATGGCCATCGAGAAGACGCGCATGTACAGCGGGATGTACCACGTTCTAGGCGGTTCCCTGGCACCGCTACAGGGGCGCGGACCGGACCAGCTCAAAATAAAACAGTTGATCGAGCGCCTGAAGGGCGGCACGGTGGAAGAAATCATCATTGCGACCAATCCCACGGCGGAGGGAGAGGCTACGGCGATGTATTTGTCGAAACTGCTGAAACCGCTGGGTGTTCGGGTTACGAGAATTGGCGTCGGAATTCCGGTGGGCGCGGACCTGGAGTATGCGGACGAGGTTACGATGATGAAAGCGATGGAGGGCCGGCGAGATTTGTAATTCACTGGCGGATTCAGACGACAAGTCCGCTGTCGAATCACAGAAGACGTACTAGGCTGAGACGGCAGTACTCCTAGCCCAGACTGGCCATTTTAGTTTTTTCGTTATAGAGTCACAATTCTTCTGAACCCAGGGTTTGCAAGTACAACCCTGAAACCCGGAGTTACGTTTCCCCGCACAAGGAGGTGCGCTATGCCGGATCTGGCGCACTACATGGCGCAGTACGATCACGAGCACACTTCAGTGTGGAATAAACTTCTACACGGAATTGGCATCCCGCTGATTTTTGCGGGGATTGTGCTGCTCCTCTTCATGAAGTGGATCTGGGGCGGTTCGTTTTTTGTCGCCGGTTGGATGCTGCTGTTGCTGGGACATAAATTAGAGGGAAATCATCCCGCCTTTTTCCAGGGGCCGATTTACTTACTAGTTGGCCCGATTTGGGTGGCGAAAGAGATATGGGATTTCCTTACCGGCAAGCGCCCGCAGGCGCAAACCGACGCGCCGAAGACGGAACGCCACTAAGCAGAGCAAAACAGACTAGATAAGCAAGGGACAAAGCGTCGGGACATGGAAGAGTTTGGCAAAGATCGTGCCGACGATCCAATGGATATGGTGCAAGAAAACGCTATGAATGCGGGCGAAGAACTACGCAAGCGGCGTAGTTCGCGAATTGTGCAGGCGGTACCGCTGGTGGTGACTGGCGTGGATGCACTGGGCCGTCCGTTTGTGGAGCGCACGTCGAGCCTGATTATTAATTGCCATGGCTGCCGGTACCAATCGAAACACTACGTATTGAAGAACATGTGGGTGACGCTGGAGATTCCGCACGCGGAGGCTGGTCAGCCGCCGCGGCAAGTGCGCGGCCGTGTGGCGTGGATTCAGCGGCCGCGTACAGTGCGGCAACTTTTTCAAGTGGCGCTGGAGCTGGAGCTTCCAGGAAATGTATGGGGCATCGGGTTTCCGCCGGAGGACTGGGGCAATTTCAGTTTGACCGCGAGCACGAGAAGTTACGCGGCAAAAGAACAGGACATCATTCTGCCGCTGGCCGGAAAATCGCCGGAAAAATTCGCGGACGCGCAGTCTTCCCTGGAAGCAGAGCTTCCGCCACCGGCAATTGGACCCCCAGCAATTGGAACGGACACCCTGCACGTCCTGCCGCCGCCAACGAGCACGACCGACGCTTCGCTGCAGCTGGCGCGACAGGTGGCTCGCTTGATCGCCGACGCCAAACAGCAAATCAGCGCGGCAGCGCGCGAAGCTGCTGCGCAAGCGGTGGCCAGCGAACAGCAAACTGCTACGGAAAAATGGCAGCAGAAATTTGCCGCGGCGCAATCGGATATTTCGGCGGAATCGGGTCGCGCCGTAGAAAAAATTCAGCAGGAAAGCGACGAACGCAGCCGGGCGGTCCACAGCGCGGCGACGAAAGCGCTGCAAGATGAATTGCCGAAATGGCTGGCACCACATTTGGAACAGTTGACCCGCGAAGTGACGGCAGCGATATCGAAAGCGGGCGCCGAGCAGCATACGCGGCACGAACAACACGCAGCCGGGATTACGGAACGCGTTCAACAGCTCTGCCGTGAAGCCGAAGAAGTGGCGCGGCGGATCGTAGCGCAATCGCAAGAGCTGGAGCGGCGAATCGCCGAGCAGGCTTCGGTGACTTCGGCGGTGCTGGACAGCCGGGTGCGCAAGCAGGAAGAAGCCTTCAGCGCGCAGCAGGAAAAGCTGAATGTGACAGCAGGCGCGGCGCAACAGCAATTGAGCGATGCCGCGGCAAATGTACAGGGCGAAATCGAAGCGCGTCTGACGGAACAAGTAAAGCTGGCACAAACGCAGATCCAGGAATTTGTCGAGTCCGCGGTAGCGAAACTGCGAGAAGACGCGGCGCAAACGGCGAACCAGAGCGCCGCTGACTTGCGTGCGCAAACTCAGGAGCAATTCGACAGCGAACTGCGGCAGCGAATGGCGGCTTTGCGTGAAGCGGCAACGAAGATTGCGGCGGAGACCGAGGAACGGGTTAGCGGCCTTCGCGCCGAGATACTCGGCAAATTGCAGGAAAATGCGGCGTTGCTGGAGCACTCCATCGCGCGAGGCGGGGCAACGGCGTCGCAACTGGATCAATATTCAGAGCGGCTGGGGACGACGCAACAATACGCTTTGCAAGCATTTCAATCGCAACTGGACGATGTGCTGTCGCTGCATCGTAATGAACTTCACCGGCGCAGTGAAACGCTGTTCGATGATCTAAACACGCGTGTTCGCAAATCGTTCGACGATGCCAGCCAGGACGCGGTAAGAAAATTCGACGAACAGGTCCGCACCCTGGCGCAACCCCATATCGAACGGACCAATGAAGCGATCAGCCGAATGGCGGGCGGGCGATCACTGCTGGATGCATCGCTATCGCTGCAGCAGGAACGGATTCGAAGCGCGGCGGATGAAGCGTTCGCGGAATCGTTGGCGCGATTTCGGGAGAACCTTGGCGGCGTCGAACAGTTGTTGCAAGAGGCTTCGCAAGGCGTGATTGGACGCAATCTTGCAGAACTCGAAAGCAAGGCCGGCGATATCCGTCACGGTGCGGGTGAAGAAATTTACAAGACTGCGGAGTGGTACGAGAAGAAAGTGCAGACGCAGCTGAACGGCCTGACGGACAAAATGGTGGAGCAGGGCGGACATCAACTGCGCGAGCGTGCAGGAGAAGTTTCCGCGGAATTTGCCGCCGAGCTTGATCATGCCAGCCGCAATTTTGTCGGTCACACTCAAAATCAGATGAAAGAAGTGGTTCGCGAATCGTTCGATCGGGCACGCGAACTGTTTGCGGAAGCAGCGGACACCACGACCGCGGCGTTCATGGACGAGATTCAGCGCCATGCGCGGCAGGAATTGCACGGATTCGAGGAAACGGTGGCGCAGACTGCCGCACAGTCGAATCAACAATTCGCGGCTTCGCGGGAAAGTCTTGCGCAACGCTTGACCGAAGAGCAGGAAAGCTTCTTGAAGCGCTTTCAGGCGGGCATGGCCACAGCTCTTGAAATTGGAGTGCGTGAGGCGCAGGAAAAAATTAATGATGGATTTGTGCCAATGTGGGAATCATGGAAGGCTATGACCGAGAAGCAGCAGGAAGAATTGCGGGCGTCGCTGACCGATATTAGCAGCGCGGCTACGGGCGATTTCAAGACGCGCCTGGACAATGTTTCGAATACCTGGTTGCTGACGACTGTGGCCAAGCTGGACCATCAGTCACGCGATGTGGTCTCCGGGCTCTCGGCGTCTGCCGAGGAAAAGCTGCGTGCCGCCTGCGCGGATGTTTTTTCCAATGTCGGAGAATCGTTGCGCAAACGCCTGCAGGAAATTACTTCGGAGTTCTCGAAAGCTCAGCCGCACGAAAATCGCTAAGCCCAATTCCAGCTTCTAGAATTCGCTTAAGACGGCGACGGTTTTTGAGGCGGGTTACGGCGCGCCACCCAAATGCTAGCGACAACATCGGTTAATTTCTGATAGACGTTCATCAGAGCCTGGCCACATTTCGTTAGACGGCGCTCATGCTGTCTGGAGATACGCCGGAGCGAACACCTTCTCGACGAAGGATTCCAGCATCGTAGGTGTCGTATTTCTCGCTGAGCGCTGTTCGTGAGGCACAATAAGACCGGCATTCGCGCCGTCCCACATTTCGACAATCAGTTGCGAAGTTTTTTTAGGCAAACCCATCTGCAGAAGGGAGATCCCAAGCGTCATGCTCGGTATCTGCACATACGCGAGATCGGGTTTACCGATCGCGCTGCCAACAATGGAGGCCGCTTCCTGCATGGAGATGTCGCGCTGTCCATGCAGCTCTTGTATTGAACTGCCGGAAAAATCGCGGGCAGCCAGCCGAGACGCAGCGTATTGGCCGATGTCTTTCGTAGCAATCCACGGCATCGGCACATCGGCTCGCAGACCGCCCGGCAGTGCTCCCATAGCGCGCAAGGGCTTCACGCTCATGAAAAGATTTTCCATAAAATATGCTGCGCGCAGGTGGAGGACGTTAAGCCCTACGATGCTGTTGAGTTTTTGCTCCTGATTGTGGAGGCCGACGATGGGGCCGGTATTTTTCGAGTGCTGGGCGCCGATGCTGCTTAGATTTACGACAAAGCGCACTTGGGCTTGGCCGATTGATGCAGCGTAAGAGTCGGAAATCCGGTCCTGATGCGCACGCAAATCTTGCTGTGAGAGATCCTCGGGCAGAACCAGGTAAACGGCGGAAGCGCCGCTGAAAGCTTCGGTCGTTGAAGCAGCATCTTCTACTTCACCGACAAAGGGCTCTGCACCTAACGCGACCAATGGTGCCAACTTCTCGGCGTCTCGTCCAACCACGCGAACCTTTTCGCCTTTGGCGAGCAGCGCCTCTGTGGCGGCTCTTCCCGTGCGGCCGGTTGCACCCGTTACGATGATCATTTGCCGCTCCTGTCAGAGGGATCCACTCCCGTACGACGCCGGAACTTATAACACGCCGCCACCGAACTCCAGATAACCTGTAAGTGGCTGTGCTATTGGGCGCCCTGTATAATTGCATTTCCATGGCAAACCGGGCTTATCTTCGTATTTGGACGCGGGAATTTTTGCGAGAATCGATGATCGCGCAATTCGTGCGATTTCTGGCGACCGTGCCGCTCTCCGCGGCGCGAAACAGCTTCGACAATCTGGTGATTCAGGCTATCGATCAGACCGAAACGCCGGTGTCCGAGTGGGATTTTCGCGAGGGAACTTTTGGCGCGCCGGAAGTAGCGGCCATCGCGGCGCAGCATATTCACGATGACACGGCGTACATCGTGGAAGCACAGTGGGACTTATGGACATTCGAAAACGAAACATTGAAATGGAGGCAGGGGCCGCACCCGCTGGAAATTATCTGCCGCGGGCCGGAGTATGACGACGGCGCGTCTGCGAACGATGGGCAATTCAGCGTGGATCTGGGTTTCGAACACTTGTTCACGGGGCACGCGGGAATTCTGGCGCCGGGAGCGGCCTCGAACCCCTTTGACAGTTCCGACCATCCGATCGAGAAGACCTTCCGGCAGTGGATGTCGGTCGAGGCCAACCGGCGCGAATATGCCGCAAAGACGCGGGAAAACATCCAACAGTTGTTCGGCTGGATTGAGTCCATTGAACGGGCATTGCCGGTGGAACGAAATGAGCTATGGAGCGAAGGAGAGGATAATTTTGAGGCGCGCCTCGACGCGATTCTGGGTCAGCGTTAGCTTGGGGTTGTTGGCGGCGTGCGCGGCTGGTTTCGTTGCCGATGGCAAGGCGCAAGGCAAAAACTCTTCTCGCCCGGAGGAACGTCGCCACGATGAGGGTCGCCACAACGAAACGATGCTGGCGAAAATACTGCCTGGGCGCACGTCCCTGGCCGAGGCGCAGACATTCTGGCGTAATCCGACGACGAAAGATGCGGAAAATCATCTAGCGAAGTGGCTGACGTGCGATGGCGGCGAACTCAACGTCGATTTTGACGAGGACGGAATCATTCAGTCGGTATGGACAAGCAAAACAAACGCACGGCCGTCACGCGGGTGCGTGGAATCGGTCGCGGTCGCGCCGAAACTAAGTACAGGCTTGGGGTTGCAACTTGGAGACGCAGCCGGGCGGGTGTTGCAGCTTTATGGGCAGCCGGATTCGCGGAGTCCTAGCACCAAAGACGGCCAACAGCTAGAATTGCTGTATTACGCTTTCGATTGGGCGGGCCCGGATGTGCCGCAACTGATGGAAGTGCTCTGCACGGTGGAAAAAGGCGGCAAGCCGGGACAAGTGGTAGAAATCACGCTGGCGGTATCGAGCCTGTAGCGAGCCTGGCCGAACAAACCATGGAAAACTCTGCTCACAATGCGGTGCGATGTTCGTCTGGAAAGGTAATGACTCCTGTGCGTCCTATCGTGCCACATGGCAATCCACATTCCCTTTTCGTTTCCTCTTTTTTGATGATGATGTCGGCTTTTGTTGCAGGATGTGGAAGCAGTCCCACGCCCAAGCCAGAAGAGCCCGTTGCCGCGAAGCCTGCTGAGCCAGCGGTGCCGGACGACGTTCGTTCCGCCGCGGATTCAATGTTGGGCAGCGAGGCGCAAGTGCTGGTATTCGGTGATCTGGCGAAGACCGGCAAGCAACAAGTTCTGGCAGCGAACGTGGTGCCCAAGACGCCGAAGGACAACATCACCGGAACGATTGTCACGCGAGCGGTGATTGCGGAAAACGACGGCGGACAGTGGCAGGAAGTTTTTCGTTGCGATGAACATCTGAAAAACGCAAAAGGTTATCTTGGCATGACGCCGATCGAGCCAGTCAGCGGCTGGCGACTGCAATTCGAACAAGACCCGGCGAAGGGCTTGACGCTTTATTTGACTCCGGTAAAGGGCAACGAAGACAGGCACGTTCTGCCTATCGGAGTGCGCTGGAACCCAAAAACGAAACGCTACCAGTCACTGGATCGCACGTACGAACAATTTTTGAGCGAGTCTCCATCGCTCTCCACGGCAAGGTCGCGACTACAGTGAGCACTCCGGTACAAGAAAAGAATCGTCCGCCGCTGCCGAAGAAGGATTTGAGCGGCTTGATGCCGTATTTGCGGCGTTACACGTGGAGCATCGTCGTCGGACTGTTTGGCGTGCTGCTGATGGGAATCATCGGTAACGTGATTCCGCTGGCGACGGGTGTGATCACGGACACGCTTGCGGGGAGTCAGGTGCCGTTCGAACATTCTGCGACGCATGACGCAATGACACATGATGCGACGACGCACGGCCCCGCGGTGGTGACGGTATTGGGCGGTTCGAGACTAAGCCGCGCGATTCCCTATTACGCGCCCAGCAGCCGCAGAACGCTCGGCATTTACTGCCTGATTGTGATTGTGTGCGTGAGTATCAAAGGGTTGTTGTCATTCATGGCGCGATGGAAACTGATCGGAGTTTCGCGCGACATTGAATTCGATATACGCAATGACTTGTTGAAACGGCTGCTGCTGCTGGAGCCGGAATTTTACGTTCGCAATCGCACCGGCGAGTTGATGTCGCGCGCAACGAATGACCTGAATTCAGTGCGCATGGTGCTGGGGCCGGGAATTATGTATAGCGCCACGACGATTGTGACCATGATTTTCGCGATTGTGATTATGGTTGCGCTTTCGCCTTCGCTTACGCTGTGGGTTTTGTTGCCAGCTCCGGTGGTTGCGGTGGCGGTGTGGTTTTTCGGGCGCACGATTCACGATCTGTATGAAAAAATCCAGGCAGCGCTGGCGACGTTAACCGCGCGGGTGCAGGAAAACCTGTCGGGAGTGCGCGTAGTGCGGGCCTACGCACAAGAGGAAGCCGAGCAGCGGCAATTCGACGAGCCGAACCGCGAGTATGTCGCGCGAAACATCAAGCTGATCCGCACCTGGAGCATGTTCATGCCGTCGTTGCAGGCGTTGATCGGCACGACGTTCTTAATTGTCTTGTGGCAGGGCGGGCATCAATTGCTGCGCGGGCAGATTTCGCTGGGCGCGCTGATCGCGTTCAATGCCTATCTGACGCTGCTGGTCTGGCCGATGATCGCGCTCGGCTGGGTCACGAATATTTTTCAGCGTGGCGCGGCGTCAATGGGGCGGCTCAGCTACATTCTTTCGGCGCAGCCGGGCATTGATGATTCGGCAGCGAAAGTCGCGCCGAGTACCAGGCCGGTTGGTGAGATCGAATTTCGCGGCCTCACGTTCCGCTATCCCACTTCGTTGGCGGGAAACGATTCGAAGGCCGCAGCGAAGTCCAACGGACATTCGAACGGATCGCATCCGATTTTGCAGGACATCGACTTGAAAATTCCCGCAGGCTCGACGCTGGCGATTGTGGGGCCGACTGGAAGTGGCAAGACAACCTTGGCTGCGCTGATTGCCCGTTTATGGGAAGCGCCGGACGGTGAGTTGTATCTGGACGGAAAGCCTTTGAAGGAATGGCCGCTCGCAGCGCTGCGCGGCTCGATTGGCTTCGTGCCGCAGGATACGTATCTTTTTGGCGAAACGATCGCAGGCAACATCGCGTTTGGATTGCAGGAATTCACCGAAGACCAGGTACTTGAGGCCGCGGGAATCGCGAATCTCGATGGCGACATTCGAGATTTCCCGAAGCGTTTCGACACCGTAGTCGGCGAACGCGGAATCACGCTTTCCGGCGGCCAGAAACAACGCACTGCAATTGCTAGAGCCGTGATCCGCGATCCGCGCATTCTGATTCTGGATGACGCGCTTTCCAGCGTGGACACGCAAACCGAAGAGCGCATCCTGACAGGACTAAAACGCATCATGGAAGGCCGCACCACGATTTTGATTTCGCATCGGACTTCGACGGTGCGCGACGCCGATCAGATTGTGGTCCTGGTTGACGGAAAGATCGTCGAGCGCGGCACGCATGACGAATTGCTGGTCGCCGGCGGTTACTACGCCGATTTGTACCAGAAGCAACTCTTGGAAGAAGAACTGGAACGCGCATGAGCACCGCACCAGTCAATCCGCATGAAGAAGAAGCGCTGGGCAAAGCCTACGATTCGCACTTGATGCGGCGGCTGCTGCAGTACATGGCGCCGTACAAGTGGTGGGTGGTGCTGGCGTTGGGGCTGGTGGCAATTGTTACGCCGCTGGAACTTGCGCCGCCGTTGATGTTTGAGAACGCGATTGACCGTTACTTTGTTCCAGCGATGAAGGGACTTCTCGGAGAAAGCGCCGCGTGGCGCGGAATTCTGGTTATCTCCGCGATTTATTTCTTCATCCTGTTATTCGATTTTCTCGCGCAATACGCACAGATCCGCATCATGCAGCGCGTCGGGCAGCAGACGATGTACGACATGCGCAGCGGCATTTTTGCTCATTTGCAGCGGCTGCCGATGAAATATTTCGACCACAATCCGGTCGGGAGGCTGGTCACACGTGTAACGACGGATGTGGACGCGCTGAACGATCTTTTTGCTGCTGGCGTAGTCACCATGATCAACGATCTGTTTCTGCTGGTGGTGATGGCCGGCGTGCTCTTCTGGAAAGACTGGCGCCTGGCGCTGGCCACGCTGGCGGTGCTGCCGGGAATTTTGATTGTGACGTTTATTTTCCGGCACTACGTGCGTGAGGCCAATCGCAAAATCCGCACGGCGATTGCGCGCATCAATGCGTTCCTGCAGGAATATATTTCCGGCATGCACGTGGTGCAGCTTTTCAATCGTGAGCGCAAAGCGATGCAGGAGTTCGAACGCCGCAACCGAGACAACATGCTGGCGTGGCGTGACGCCATTCTTGCCTACGCGCTCTTCTATCCTGCGGTGGAATTTCTGAGTTTCGCGACTATCGCGCTGATTTTCTGGACGGGCGGGATCCGCATTCTGCATGGCACGCTAAGCTTGGGCATTCTGACCGCGTTCACCATGTACGCGCAGCGCTTCTTCCGGCCTATCCAGGACTTGAGCGAAAAATTTAATATCTTGCAGTCCGCAATGGCCGCCAGCGAACGCATCTTCAAGCTGCTGGACGAACCGGTCACCATCGATTCTTGCGCTGACGCGCGACGTTTGACGGCGGCGCGTGGCGAAATCGAATTCCGCAATGTGTGGTTCAGCTATCGCAGCGTCGCGGAACCCGCCGACGAGGACTGGGTACTACGCGACGTGTCATTCCGTATTTCGCCAGGCCAGACTTTTGCCATAGTCGGCCACACCGGCGCGGGAAAAACGACTCTGATTTCCCTGCTGCTGCGTTTCTACGACATTCAGCGCGGGCAGATTCTACTGGATGGCGTGGACATTCGCTTGATCGATTTGCAGGATCTGCGCCGCCATTTCGGGATTGTGCTGCAGGATCCGTTCCTGTTCACCGGAACAATCGAATCGAATATTCGCCTTGGTACGCCAGGAATCACGCGCGACGGCGTGGAACGGGCCATCGATAAAATTGGCCTGGGCGATTTTGTGCGTACGCTGGAGGAAGGAATTGCCACTCCCACCAACGAGCGCGGCTCAACCTTGTCCGTCGGGCAACGTCAGCTGATTAACTTTGCGCGAGCGCTGGCGCACAATCCGCGCTTCCTGATTCTTGACGAAGCCACATCGAGCGTGGACACCAAGACCGAATTGCTGATTCGCGAAGCGCTGGACAAATTATTGACGGGCCGCACCGCGCTGGTGATTGCTCATCGCCTCAGCACCATTCAATACGCCGATCGCATTCTGGTGTTTCACAAAGGTCGCCTGCGCGAACAAGGCGCTCACCAGGAGCTTCTCGCGCAACGCGGCATCTACTATCGCTTGTACCAGCTGCAATACAAGGAACAGGAACTGCATCTTCCGCAAGACGGTTCGCCACCGCCGTTTTCGGACTTCCCTGCTACGCTGCCCGCAACCGACTGAGCGCGCATCCGGACAATGCCGCTAACACAAATCCTTTTATCCGCGGGCGAAGCGAGCGGTGACATGTACGCTGCGCAACTTGCCGCAGCATTGAAAGAGCGCGCGAATTGCGAAATCTTCGGAATGGGTGGCGACCAGATGCGCGCCGCGGGCGTGGACGTCGTCACCGACTATTCCGAAGTCTCGGTTCTTGGGATAACGGAAATTCTCGCGCACCTGCCGCAACTGATTCGCGCCATGCGCGGCTTGGTGGATTCGGCAAGAAAGCGCCGCCCCGCTCTGGCCATCTTTACGGATTTCCCCGGCTTCCATTTGCGGCTGGCCCGCAAACTAAAGCCCCTCGGTGTCCGCAACGTTTATTACATCTGCCCGCAATTCTGGGCGTGGCGGCCATGGCGGGTGCGCATCGTGCGCCGGCGATTTGCCCTGGCGCTGTGTATTTTTCCGTTCGAAGAGAAATTCTTCGGCGATGCGGGCGTACCGGTGAAATTCATCGGCCACCCGCTGGTCGGCAACGTCGCGCCAACGCAATCCCGCGAAGCTTTTTTTGCCGCGCATAATCTCGATCCAATGAAAAAACTGGTGACGATACTTCCTGGCAGCCGTAACTCCGAATTGAAACGCCATCTGCCGGTACTACGGGAAGCCTGCTCCAGAATTCACACCGCCATGTCGGTGCAGTTTGTTGTAGCGGCCGCACCGGGTCGCGATGCCTTGCTGCAACGTGGCTGGCCACACGGACTCGACGTGCGCGTGCTCGAGGGGCAAACTTACGATGCGCTGGCCCACGCCGATGCCAGCATCGTCTCCAGCGGAACCGCCACAGTGGAAGCGGCGCTGCTGGATGCGCCAATGGTCGTTGTGTATCGCGTGACGCCAATCACCGCCATTTTGGCGAAACCGCTGGTGCGAACGAAGTTCTTCAGCATGGTCAATCTGATCGCTGGGCGCGAAGCTGTGCCGGAACTCATCCAGAAAGACTTCACGCCAGACAAAGTGGCGGCGCGGACGTTACGCTTGCTGCGCGACGCCTCGGCCACAGCGGCGATGCGCGCTGATCTTAGTGAAGTACGGCTTAAACTTGGCCCTCCTGGAGCCGTCCAGCGCGCCGCAGACGCGATTTACGCATTGTTGACCACTCCGTCTGGCAACGATTCCTGACCCGCTGCTATCCTATAGAGGGAGTCTTGTTGTCGCCCCCAAAGGAAATAGAACCGATGGCCTTACTCGCCAAACCGTCTCGCTTAGTCCGCCTGCTGTGTGTCATGGCGCTCGCGGGTCCGCTGATGTTCGCCGCCACCTCGGCAGCCCAGGATGCCGCGCAGTTGCCATTTTTGGCGCAAAACTACGACGTCTCCGCAACCCTCGATCCCGCAAATCAAACTCTTTCCGCAGTCGCTAAAGTGGACTTTCGCGCCAAGGAAGTTTCCAGCATCGTGCGCGTTGAGCTGCATCCCAACCTGAACGTCACAGAAGTGAAGAATGCCGCGGGCAAAGCGCTGAATTTCGAACGCGACAACCTGAATCGCCTTCTGCTGAATGTGAATTTGCCCGCCGCCGTCGCCGCCAATTCCACCGTCACGCTCACTTTTACTTACAGCGGTCCGCTGGCCAACGAAGATAACAGCCCGGTCCCCGGTGTGCGGCTCGCTTCCATTTACAAGGACGGCGCCTACTTATTGCTCCCCGCTCGCTGGTTTCCGCTGACCGCGTATCCTACGAATCGCTACACGGCAACATTCCGGATGACAGTGCCGGAGACTTTTGCCCTGACTGGAACCGGCAAATCGCTTTCGCCTTCGATGCTTCCCGCGAAATCCGCCGCGGAAGGCGCCCGCCTGCAGTACGTGTTTGAGTGCCCGAACGCGGCGCCGAATGGTTCATTCGTGGCAGGCCCGCTGCAGCTGAGCGCGAAACAGGCGGAAGGTGTGAACGTAAGCGTGTTTGCTCCGCGCTCGGCTTCCGCCAAACCGGAAGACTTTGCCAATTCCATCGCGCGTTCGGTCAACGTGTTTTCAGATCTATTCGGCGCGCTGCCCTCGGAGCCGGAATTCACCGTGGTTCAGATTCCGGATGGAGGCTTGCGGGAATTCTCCGGCCCGGGACTCGTCGTGCTGTCGCAAAGGGCCTGGGATCCGAAAATTAACGATCGCGTTATCGCGCGGTTGGTGGCTTCGCAGTGGTGGGGCAATCAGGTGCTCCCAGCGACACGCGGCGATGTGTGGATCAGCGATGGCCTGGCCCGCTATTCGGAAGCGCTATACGCCGAATCAAACGCCGGAAAAGAAGCCGGACTCCGCGCGGTGGACGATTTTGCCGTCGGCGCGCTGATGAATGAAGAAGCTTCTCCCATTTCCCAGGCTGCGCGCCTGGTTCCCTTCACCAGCGATTACCGCTCGGTGGTGATGAACAAGGGCGCGATGCTGTTCCACATGCTGCGCGCGCAAATGGGCGAGATGGCCTTTAAATCGCTGCTGCACAGCTTTTATGGCACATACGCGGGCAAGAATGCCACCAACGCCGCATTCGAACAGATGGCGATTCAACACACGCAGGCCGCGGTGAAGCCCGGCCAGGAAGCGCCCAACCTCTCCGGCTTTTTCGCGCAATGGCTGAATTCGACCGGCGTGCCGGACTTTAAAGTTGAATACGTCGTTTATCGCACGCCAAAGGGATTCCGCGTCGTCGGCAAGATTTCGCAACCGCTGGACACCTTTTCCATGCCGGTGCAGATTCGCATCGAAACCGAAGGCAATCCGGAACTCAAGACCGTGGACGTCACCGGAACGGATTCCACCTTCACGGTAGAAACGTTTGGCAGGCCCAAGCCCGGCGGCATCAAGATTGATCCGAACAACGTGGTGCTGAAGGGCAACGCAGGCTTGCGCGCGCGTGCGGCGATTGCGCGCGGCGAGGAACTCGCGGAAACCGGCCAGTATTATGCGGCGATCCAGCAGTATCAAAAAGCGTTGAACATACAGCCGGGCCGACCGCTGGCGAATTTCCGTATGGGCGAAGCGTTTTTCTATCAGAAAAACTATCAGGCCGCCGCCAACGCGTTCCGCGAGTCGCTGCAGTCGGTGCCGGAACCTTCGGAAAAATGGACCGAAGTTTGGGGACATCTGTACCTGGGAATGATTTTTGATTTACTTGGGCAGCGCGAGCGCGCCGTGAACGAATACAGCAAAGCCAAGCAGACCAACGACAATACTGGGAGCGCGCAACAGACCGCGGATCGTTACATAAAGAAGCCTTATAGCGAAGGTGGGGCGCAGGCGGCCTCTACCGCGAAGCCCAGCGGCGAAGCGGCTCCTCCTCCGCCGGCCGCGGACGACGGGCGGCCGCATCTCAACAAAAGGCCGCAGCCCTGACTCTGACGAAGGCGACTACGGTCGGACAGGATTGTAGGCCTTACACCGGCAACCGGGAAAGTTGCAGGACGTACCGAGCTTCTGATTCGCATACATGCGCGAATGGATGCTTTTGGCATGCTGGCACTCGCATCGCAGCATCGCGTTCGACTTCTTCTTCGCACCTCCTTTGCCGCCACGAACTGCCAAAGTGTTCGGCCGTCCGGCGGGATCTTGAATGCAGACGACTATGCCAGACCGGACTTTCGAAGAAGAGTGCCGCTGCTGCAAGAGCTGGTTGGAATGGAATCGGCTCTCGATGGGAGTCTTCACGTTTGACCTCCGAGAGCAACGGACAAGGCCTACAAAGGCGGATGGTCGTTGCAAAGAGTAATGCGGCCAACGATAACTGGCTGGTTATATCACACTGTATTATTCAATGGAATACAATCGAACGCTGAAAAAAGCGATTGCAGACTACGACTTATCGCGCCGTTCTTGCGCGGAGTACTCATAGACCCCGCGTCCGGTTTTCCTGCCCAGCCGGCCTTCTGCCACCAGTTTCTTGAGCAATTCGTTCGGCCGGTATTTCTCGCCAAGCGATTCGTACAGGTATTCCAGGATGCTTAGCCGAACATCCAGACCCACCAGGTCCACCATTTCGAACGGGCCCATCGGATGATTCAAGCCCAGCTTCACTGCTTTGTCGATGTCTTCGGGCGAAGCCAGTCCCGCCTCCAGCATCGCGAACGCTTCGTTGCCGATCAGCGCATTCACCCGGCTGGTGATAAAACCGGGCGACTCCTTCACCACCACCACTTCCTTGCCCATGCGTGCTCCGACTTCACGGCATGCGGCAATGGTCTCATCGGAAGTTTTCGGCGCACGCACAATTTCGATCAAACGCATTTTCGGCACGGGATTGAAGAAATGCATTCCGACGCACAGTTCGGGCCGGTAAGTCATTTCCGCCATTTCGCTAATGGAGAGCGAGGAAGTGTTGCTGGCCAGCACCGCGTTGGGTTTCGCGAACTTGTCGAAAAGCGTGTACAGCTCGAGCTTCAGCTCCATTTCTTCAGGCACCGCTTCGATCAGGAAATCTGATTCGCGGCACGCGCCCTCGACGGTCGAAACTGTCGCAATGCGTTTCACTGCCGCCGAGGCTTCTTCCGGAGCGACCTTGCCGCGCTTCGCTCCCTCATCAAACGCTTGTGCAATCCATCCGGTGGCCTTGGTCAACATTTCCGGCATCACGTCTTCCAGGATCGTGCAATATCCGCCAAGCGCAGCGGCATACGCTATCCCGCGTCCCATCGTGCCAGCACCGATCACGCCGATCGTTTTCACATCCATTTGTGGATTCTCCGCAGGACGGTTGCGCGTCCTGTTTACCTGGCGACGTTTATTTTACCAAGCTCATGTACGCGGTCACGTCGAATCCCAGCACCATCTCGCCGCCGCGTACCGCGATTGGGCGCTTGATCAAATTGGGATTCCTGGACATCAAGCGAATGGCTTCTTCGCGCGAGGGAGTCTTCTCCGACATGTTTCGCTCGCGGTAAAGTTCGTTGCGCGAATTCAGAAACGGCACGTAGTCGCGCTTGCCAATCAGGTTCTGCAACTCTTTTTCGGATAACGGCTGCGTGTCCAGATCGCGCGTTTCCAGTTCAGCTCCCAGCTCGAGCAAGAGACCTCTTGCTTTTCGGCAGGTTGTTCAAGCCGACTTTTGATAGAACTTTATTTTGGCTTTTGCCATGCCTCTCCTCTGGCCGATGTGAAACCAGGCTCGCATTCAGTAACGTGGAACGGTTGCATCGATTTCGATGGACCAGCGATTGATGCCGCCCGCAAGCGATTGCGCGCTTTCCACGCCTTGCGACCGCAACCACGCGGCCACGTCCAAACTGCGCTGCCCATGATGACAATAGCAGATCACGTCTTCCTCGCCGTCCAGCGCCTGCAGATTTGCGGGAATCGTGCGCATGGGAATCAGCTTGGCGCCTTCAATTCGGCAGACCTCGTATTCCCATTGCTCGCGCACATCCACCAGCAGGAATTTGTCTCCTGCTTTGCGACGCCGCTGAAGCTCTGCCGCGCTGATTTCGATTTCGCTCATGGATTGATGCCGCCACTACATTTTACTCTATCCGTCATTAATTCTATTTCAGCCATCGTGATTTCTATTCGGCTGTCATTCCGAACGGAGTCTGCGGAGTGAGGAATCTCTCCGGTCTCGATCCGCGCTCAAGAGAGATTCCTCTCTCCGCTCGGAATGACGCCGAGGCTTCATTTCACAGTGTCTGTAGTGTGCGGCTCTGCTTAGCGGCCCTGGAATTTGGGCGGGCGTTTCTCAAAAAAGGCGTGAATCCCTTCCAAACAATCGTCCGACGCGAAGCATCTCATCTGATGCTGCACTTCCGCCTCCAGCGCCTTGCCAAGAGCGTCCTTCTCGCTTCCAAACAGAGTCTGTTTGACGGCACGTATGGCGATCGGCGGGCCAGCGGCAAGCTGCGCCGCAAACTTTTTTACCTCGGCTTCCAGTTGCATACCCGGCACCACGCGATTGACGAGTCCCAGCTTGAGCGCCGTTTGCGCATCAATGATGTCCCCGGTATAAAACATCTCAGCGGCTTTCGACGGCCCCACCAGCTGCGGCAAAAAGTAAGTTCCGCCGTAATCCGGAAACAACCCAACTCTTGCAAAAGTCTGTCCGAACACCGCTTCTTCCGCTGCGATTCGGATGTCGGCCGCCAACGCCACGTTCATTCCCGCCCCTGCGGCCGCCCCGTTGACGGCGGCGATCACCGGTTGCGGAATCATTCTCATTCGCAGCATCGCGCCCATTCCCATGCGCAGAATCGGTTCCAGTTGCTTGCTGTCTCGCGCCTCTCGGCCCTTGCCGATGGCTGCCAGATCGCCGCCCGCGCAAAATGCTCTTCCCGCTCCCGTTAGCACCACCACGCGCACGTCATCGTTCTTGCCGATTTTTTCAAACGTATGGTTCAGCGCGGTCGCCAATTCGTTGTTCAACGAGTTCAGCTTGTCCGGCCGGTTCATCACCAGCAGCGCCACGCCATTTTCGATGGTTTCCAGCAACACCGGAGCCGCGGAAGCGGTAACAGGGGGAATGCTCATCAAATCCTCCGCGATGATTTAGAGAGGTTTCGCGTCTCGGGAAGTTTCCACTTTTCGAACCAGCGCGGCAAGCTTGCGGAAGTGGACAACTCGGTCCTTCGGTTTCAACGCGTGCTGCGAATCCGTGGCCGGAAGCACATAGACTTTCGCGCCGTAAAGCAGATCTTTCTGCAATCCCAATTTGGCGCGCCGCTGCGCGAACTGTTCGTAAACACTTTTCCCGTTGAACGCGATCACGTGCGGCACATATTCGCCCAGTTTCTGCGAAAGCACGATGCGCCCTTCGGCATAATCCTCGCGCGTCAGCTCCTCAAGCGTTCGCGTAGGACGCTTCACCAAATCCGTCAGCCCAATCGCAAACTCGATAATTCGCTTGTCGTCGCGGTATTCCAGAGGCTCCGGAATTACGCCGGTTTCGAAAAGCACCGGCCAGAAAGGATTTCCTCGCCCGGAATAGTAATGTCCCGTCCGCACAGACGATTCCGTCGGATTGCATCCGACAATGACCAGTTTCATTCCTTTGCGGAGATGGTCGGGAAGTGTTTTCATGTCGAGCGTCGTCAGCAAGTAGGATAGCGCGACTGCTACCGGGTTCGACGGAAAGTGTTCGATCCTTACTGCCAAAGAAGCAACTGCCGCCCAAGCTTTTGTTCTTGCGCCTTTCGGTAAACACAAACCGCCGCCGCCAGGTCCCAGGCCGCGATTCCGTTCGATTTAAAGAGCGTGATTTGCTCTTCCTCGGTTCGTCCCGGACAAATTCCCGCCACCAGCGACGACAATTCCCGTACCGTATCCCAGCGCTGCTCGTGCCCGGCAAAGCCTAGAACTAGGTCGCCCGCTTCTTGCCGCGATTGCTCGATCGAATCGACAAATATTCTGCTGCATTTGGCGACGGTGGCCGCGTCCAGTTCGCGTTTTTTCATGTGATTCGCGCCGATAGCGTTGATATGCGTGCCGGGAGCTACTTGATCGCCACTCACCACTGGCGCGCTTGCAGTGGTCGCGATACACAGAATCGCAACGTCCGAAACGGCCTCCACGGACGAAGCCACGCTCTGCACCGTAATCCCAAGCCGCGATGACATCTCGCTGGCAAACTTCTCGCGCCGCTCCACATTCCGTCCATACACTTTGACCGAGTTCAGCTTGCGAACCGCGGCGATCGCTTCCAGTTGCGTGCGTGCCTGCCCGCCAGTGCCGATAATTCCCGCCGTCGCCGCGTTTTGCCGCGCCAGATATTTCGTGGCCACGCCGGATGCCGCCCCGGTTCGCATTTGCCCCAGCTTCTCCGCTTCGATCAGCGCCAACAGTTCGCCGCCTCCGCTCGACCACAAGGACACCAGAAATTTCAATTTTCCGCCGACGTACGTGTACTGCTTCGTGGCCACAAACTGGCCTACAAGGTCCGCTGCCGCCATGTTGTGAAAAAATGCGCCCTCCGGCAATTCGAAGCGCTTCCGCGGATGTACCAGCACTTCGCCCGCGGCCTGCCGCTTCGAAATCTTCTCCACCGCTTCAATCGCCAGCGGAATCGTAAAAAGTTTTTGCACTTCGGATTCATTAATATGCAGTGCCACGGAATCAATCCCTTCTATCAGAATTCTAGCCCGACTTTGGGTTTTCCCTCTCACAACCGTCACGACCGGCGAACTCACTTCCGTTTCCCCTTCGCCGCAGCCCCACTCGATTTCGCGCGAGGCGACATCACTTCACCATCGCGAATCCGACGCACTACCGTCTGTATCAGCCGGTACACCCGCTCGTGCCGCGGGTCATCCACATTGAAAAATCGGAACTCCGGCTGGCCACTGGCGCTTTTGTCCGTTCGAATCGGCAATTTCCCGCACAAATCATTTTCAATGAACGCGGTTTCGTACCGCGATTTCTTGCGATTCCAGGTGTACACCCGCAATATCGTAAAATCGCAGGACTGCCCTTCCGATCCTCGCGTAGCCGCCAGCAAGTATTGCGCCTTGTTCCCGGATGGATCCTCCACGCGATTAAGTTCGAACCAGGCAATCGGTCGCAAATTTGCCGAACTCGCTCCCTCGCGCACCGCGTCCGGAACATCCAGCTCCAAAAATCTTGCGATCACCCAGCCTGCTATCGGTACGCTCTGATCCCCCGGCCGCGTGGTATTCGACGGAACCGACGTGCGCGCCGTCGTCTCACTCGGCGGACGCGACGCCACGCCGCGCACCAAAAACCAGTCCTCTTTTTTTGTGTCCTGCGGAACGCTGGCTTCCTTCTCGTCCGAGGTCGGCACCACATCAGCCATCGCGCGGCCCACAATTTCCACTGGAACGCCGCGCCCGAATTGGTAAAGCCGCGGCGCGGTTCGTCCTGGTTCCACGCGTAGATTCGTCGCCACCTTCGTTCGGCCGCTGCCCTGCACCGGCAACGACTGCGCCCGCTTCAGCAACTCTTCCGAGCGCCTCCACAGTGGCGGATCCATCAGCAGCCGGCCGTCAACCCAGCCCACCGTGCCCGCGGACGTCCGCACCTTCACAAAATCGTTGCGCTTGGCCAGCGTGTCTACGCGTTCGCCATAGTGCAGGCTGCCCAGTTGTTCGCGCACCTGCGCCACGCTGCTCCAAAGCGCCACGCTTTTTTCGCTGACGTACGCTTCGCCCAGCAACTCGTGCTTCGGCCGGAAAAACCACGCGGTCAGCGCCACCAACGCCAGCAGCGGCACGGCAATCAAAAGTTTTTTCTTCATTCTCGGTTATGGGGGATCTCGCGCCCCTGTAGCGTCATCCCACCACGCCTCGCGTTCCGCGTTCATTCTTCGCAATCACGCAAACCGGGGTGCACCTAAATTCTACCCGATAAGCATCAACTCACGGGCACGGCCATCCCGGAATTTTGGTAGTGGATCATTTGAATTTTTCTTTTCGTGACGAAATAAGTCGAAAATTCAAATTGATGACCCACTACCCGACTTCTTGTCCGCTGGAATTTGCTCTGCATTTTCGGGAAAATCTTCCCTGCCGTTATCGAGGACACCGTGAAATTTCTGAACTCATTTCAACCGCTCGGCCTGCTGCTTCTCCGCGTAGCTCTGGGCGTTATCTTCTTCACGCACGGTTACCCCAAGCTGGCCCACGCCAATCCGGCAATGCAGGCGATGTTTGTACAGCATGGATTGCCGGCTCAGTTCGTGTATGTAGCGGGTGTTTTGGAAACGTTTGGCGGACTGCTCTTGTTGCTCGGACTTTTCGCTCGTGCCGCTGCTCCGCTGCTGGCGATTGAAATGTGCGTGGCGATAGCGAAGGTGCACATCGTGCACGGAATCATGGTCGTACACGACTACGAATTTCCGCTGGCGCTCGCTGCCGCCTGCTTTGCTCTTGCCACGGTTGGCGCGGGAGCGGTTTCGCTGGATCATTTACTGTTCGGCGAAGGCGGTTCGAATCGCTCGCGCTCCGCGAAGCCTGCTAAAAAATAACGTGTGGCATTTATCCGTTTTGCGTAACGATTGGCGCTTGGGGCGATGCTTGTGGCGGTATGGCCACCTGCGGCGGTGCCAGCGGCAGCACAATCCACAAAATGATGTACAACAAAATTCCCGTGCCGCCACACAGTACCACCAGCAGCCACAGCACCCGCACCAGCGTCGGGTCCATATCAAAATAATCCGCCAGGCCCGCGCACACTCCGCCCAGCTTCTTGTCCGTGCTGGACCGCATCAGCTTCTTCGGACCGCCCGTCACCGCCGCCACGTCCGGCGCTCCCGTCATCACCTGCCGTGCCCCGCAGTTGTAGCAAAACCTCGATCCATCCGCGATATTCCGCTGGCAGCTATTGCAAATCATGATCGGCCTCCCGCCAAGCAGGCTAACGCCCCTGCCCTTAGAGAATATACGCCCAAACCCACGAAAAAGTTTCCCGGTCCGTTTCTGATAGGTACGCACCCTGCCGCATCCCGGCGGCTCCGAGAAGGCGCCAGAACTATCAGTAATCCATCAACTTCTTCACAGCAGCAATCATCGTATCTGACTGCGGCAAAATCGCATCTTCCAAATGCGGATGGTATCCGCAGAACGTATCCGTCGCCGCAATCCGCCGCACCGGCGCATCCAGTTCGTCAAACAGCTCATCCGCGATCCGCGCAGCCAGTTCCGCGCCGTAGCCCCAGCTCAACATATCTTCATAAGCCACAATCACGCGATGCGTTTTCCGTACCGAGGCGCAAATGCCCTCCCAGTCGTACGGCGACAAAGAACGCAAATCCACGATCTCCGCGGAAACTCCCTCACGCTGCAATTGCGCCGCTGCCACTTCTGCGCGATGTACAAACGCACCGTACGTGATGATACTTACGTCGGCGCCTTCTTTCACCACCCGCGCTTTGCCAAACGGAATCGTAAAGTCCGGCCCCGGATATTCCGACCGGTTGTACGGCTGCCGGTACAAATGTTTGTGCTCCAGGAACATCACCGGATCATCGCAACGAATCGCGGTACGCAACAATCCCGCCACATCCAGCGCCGTCGATGGCATCACCACGCGCAATCCCGGGCAGTGCGTAAAAATCGATTCGCCGCTCTGGCTGTGATAGACCGCGCCGCCCGTCAAATATCCGCCAATCGCGACCCGCACCACCATCGGGCTCTTGAACGCGCCATTCGAACGCCACCGCATCACGCACAATTCATCGCGAATCTGCATCATCGCCGGCCAGATGTAGTCGAAAAACTGAATCTCCGGCACCGGCTTCAATCCGCGCGTTGCCATACCAATCGCGCGCCCAATGATCGAAGCCTCGGCTAATGGCGTATTGAAAACGCGGGTCGAGCCGTATTTCCTCTGCAGCCCCGCTGTCGCCTTAAAAACGCCGCCTTTGCCTTTTACTTCTTTCAAGTTCTCTTCGCGGCTGGCATCGGCAACATCCTCGCCAAACACCGTAATCCGCTCATCGTGCGACATTTCATCATTCAACGTCGCAGCCACCATCTCCACCATCGTCTTCGGCGCGCCGTGCAGCTTCGCTTCCGCTTCGAACGCGCTTGATGTCGGGTCCACGTCCGGCGAATACACGTTCGAAAGAATCGATTCCACCGCCGGCGCTTCCGCCGCCAATGCCGCATCGCCGGCTTGACGCACTTCGTGATCCACTTGCGTTTCCAGCGATTCGATCTGCTTCTGGTCCAGCAGACCTTCGCGCACCAAGAACAATGCGAATTTCGACAGCGGATCGCGGTGCGCCTCCGCTTCGCGCTCTTCCGGCACCTTGTAAAGTTTCTCGTCGTCGGAAAGAGAGTGTGAATAGGGCCGCGTCACATGCGCGTGAATCAGCGCCGGCCCGCGGCGTTCGCGGCAATGTTGGACCGCTTCCTGGCAAACGGTATAACTCGCAATCGGATCCGTGCCGTCAACTTCCGCAATATGCAACCCCGGAAAGCCCTGCACCAGTTTCGAGATATTTCCGCCCGCCGTCTGCACTTCCACCGGAACCGAAATCGCGTATCCGTTGTCTTCCACCAAATAAAGCAGCGGCAACTTCTTCGCGCACGCCGCGTTTAATGATTCCCAGAATTCGCCTTCGCTCGTCGCGCCGTCACCCGAGGAAACGTAAACTATCTCATCCGCGGAGTGTCTTGCAAGCTCGCCCAGCGGCGCTTTCTTCGCCTGCTGCAAAGCTTTTGGATGCGCGTCAAAGTAAAACGTGGCTTCCGCCGCGCCCACCGCTTGCACGAATTGCGTTCCGGTACACGACGACTTGCTTACGATGTTGTATTTCGGATGGCCCCAGTGCGAAGGCATCTGCCGTCCGCCTGAACTCGGATCGGCCGCCGCGCCCACCGCCGACAGCAGCATTTCCAGCGGTGTCACTCCCAGCATCAGACACAGCGCGCGATCGCGATAGTATGGATAGATCCAGTCCGCACCAGGACGCAAAAGCAACCCCATTGCCGCGGTCACCGCTTCATGGCCGGCACTTGAAATCTGAAAGTAGATTTTATTTTGGCGCTTCAGTTGGATTTCGCGATCGTCCAGCTTCCGCGAAAGATACATCGTGCGATATAAACGAATCAGTGTGTCGCGAGTAAGCCCGGCGTGCTTCTCAATTTTAGGGGAGTCATTCTTGGCGGATTTCACGCGGGTTTGCACGGCCATTCGGT
This sequence comes from uncultured Acidobacteriota bacterium, assembly GCA_963732135.1. GTDB lineage: Bacteria > Acidobacteriota > Terriglobia > Acidiferrales > UBA7541 > Acidiferrum. The sequence continues at coordinate 951,292 of CAVSYC010000001.1, read as the reverse complement.
CTGACCTCGGTCGTTGACGGTTTCCAGCGCCTGCAATTCAAATTATACCGAAATATTTTTGGCCGGTCCGAAACCGCTCCTTAGCACTCTCGCAAAATAAGACCAATTTGGACTGCTACTCGCTCAACGCAAAGCTAGTCCAACGATTCGAACTTCGCTTCCAGCTCCCCGAACTCCGCGTCTTGATCCTTCACCGCTTTCGGCGACAATTCGCTGAACGGCTCCTCGGACGGAATCTTTTTCAGCAGTCTTTCCTCGGTCATCTTTTCGTGACCGGAAAATGCCAGCCGCAAATATAGTTTTACGTTGCCGTTGGAAGCCGCGCCCGGCTCATCTGTTTCGGACTGTGCTTTCGACTTCGCGGTTTTCGCGACCTTCCCCGTTTTCTTCTTGGCCGGCGCTTCCTTGTCCGGACTCGTCTCTTTACTGGCCTCTTGCTTGGTATTTGCAGTGCCGGGCTTTAGCCCGGCTTCAGCGTCCTCCGCAGCCCCGTCACCCTCTGCGCTCCGCTCAAACTTGTAAAGCATTTTCTTATCCAGACGGAATGCCTGCTTCCACATCTCCAGTTTGTGCCGCGCCAGCTGCGCTTTCTCTTCATCCGTTCCAAAATCAAAACTAAAATAGATATGCGCCATGTTTTCAGTCTGCGACCTCACTCATCTTTAGTCAAGAAAACCCCAATTCCTCGGTTTCTCCGCTATTTGGATTGCGGCAGCCCAGCTGCCGCTTTGCGATGTATGCCACAGCAGCAAATCACACACCGGGTGACAAACTGTCGTATCATAGACTTCCTAAGAAACCAGAACATGAGCCGGATACGCAAATCGAGATCTTCGACCAAGCAGCGTTCAAGCGCCCTGCTCTGTTTCCTTGCGCTCGTGCTCATGTACGTGCCGATTGCGAGTGCCGCCGTAATGGCAGTCACCGGCGCATGCTGCACTGGCGACCAATGCCCGATTCACGGCAATCACCACCACTCGCAAAAAACGGATAACCCTCCGATGGATTGCGACCACGGCGAACATGACATGGGCACGATGGACAACTGCTCGATGTCCTGCTGCCACAGCGTTGAACAATTCGGGATTCACGCCAATTTATATCTGCTGACGCCTCTTTCCCTCTTCACCTCGCTCGCACGGCCGTCTGAGATATCAATCGTGCCCGCCGCTACAAATCTCTCTCCGGCCTTTGCTCCTCTCGCTCCTCCTCCCAAATCATTCCTCAGCTAATTCACCCATATTTTTTGATTTTGTAGGGGCCTCCTTTTGAGGCGGGCCTCCTCTTTATTCCATTCAACCTGCCGGGCCAAATCCCCGCAGCCCAAGCCATTTTGGAGAGAGTCTTTCATGAAGCGTCACTTCGATATTCGTTGTTGCCTTTTTTCGTTGGTACTGGCGGTAAGTTTTGTCTGCCCGGCGTTCGCCAGCATTTTCGGCACCGTGCGAGGCATCGTACACGATATGCAGCATCGCCCGATCTCCGGTGCTCATCTTCAATTGCAGGCCAGGAGTTCTGACTGGAAACACGAAGCATTGAGCGATGACGACGGCAAATTTCAATTCGACGCCGTGCCCGCAGGCGATTACACGATTCGAATCTCGCGCGACGGCTTTCGCGAATATTCCGCCGATCTGACGGTCGTCGCGGATTCTGCTCCGCTTCGCCACTTCCCATTGGAGCTTGCCAGCGTCTCGGAAAAAGTGGAGGTCAACGAAAACTCCCAGACTGTTGATACCTCTTCCTCCGTCAGTCAAACCACCCTCAGCCGCGAAACAATCCAGTCCACTCCCGGGGCGACGCGTACCAACAGCCTCGATCTCATCACCGACTACACACCCGGCGCGTACATGGTTCACGATCAACTTCACGTGCGCGGCGGTCATCAGGTTTCCTGGCTGATCGACGGTGTTCCCGTGCCCAATACCAACATTGCTTCGAACGTCGGTCCGCAATTCGATCCCAAGGACATGGACGTCGTGGAAATTCAGCGCGGCGGTTATGACGCCGACTACGGCGACCGCACTTACGGCGTGTTCAACGTAATTCCACGCTCTGGATTCGAACGCGATCGCGAAATCGAGTTACTTACTACCTACGGAAATTTCCATTCGACCGACAGTCAGATCAGTATCGGCGATCACACCGAAAAATTTGCCTACTACGCCAGCGTTAGCGCAAATCGCACCGATGTTGGACTGATGCCACCGGAGCCAAATGCACTGCACGACGATAACAACGGCGTCAGCGGATTTACTTCTCTCATTTTCAACGCCACTCCAAACGATCAGTTGCGTCTTGCGGCTTCCGCGCGCGCCGATTTTTTCCAGGTGCCAAACACTTCGGATCAGCAGGCAGCGGATATTCGCGAGGCGCAGCGCGAACGCGACGGCTTTGTGAATTTCTCCTGGGTACACACTTTGCGGCCCGGAATCCTGCTGACCGTTTCGCCGTTCGTGCACTGGAACCGCGCTGACTACGATGGCTTTTCGCCTATACCCAGCCTTTTGCCGGACCAACCACCGATTCCCACCGACCATAACAATTCGTTCTACGAGGGCGCGCAGGTTTCACTGGCAATTACCCGCGGCCGGCACAACGCGCGATTCGGCACTTACGGTTTTGCGCAGCAGGACGATTCCTTGTTCCGCGTCGTCGCCACTGACGGCAGCGGATTAATTGCCTCCGAGAAAGATTCGCCATCGGGTGGATTGTTCACTCTTTTTGCAGAGGATCAGTTTCGCGCCACGGACTGGCTTACCTTCAATGCCGGCGTTCGCTATACGCATTTTTCCGCTGGTGTAGTCGAAGACAAAACCGATCCGCGCATCGGCACTGCTTTGCGCATCCCAAAACTTGGCTGGGTGCTCCGCGCATTTTACGGTCGTTATTACCAGGCGCCGCCGCTGACCACAGTTTCCGGACCGCTGCTGCAGTTCGCGACGGAGCAGGGATTTGCCTTCTTGCCATTGCATGGCGAAACCGACGAACAACGCGAATTCGGCCTGACCATTCCGATCCGTGGATGGACTCTGGATTTTTCCAACTTTCAAACCCATGCCAGGAATTTCTTCGATCATGACGTGCTGGGCAATTCCAATATTTTCTTCCCGCTATCCATCGAACGCGCACGCATCCACGGATGGGAATCGACGCTGCGTTCGCCGCGCATCAAGAAACGCCTGGACGTTTATCTCACCTACTCGAATCAGATGGTGGAAGGCGCTGGGGTCGTTACGGGTGGTTTACTTTCTGATCCCGGACAACTTTGTGACGGCGGTGGTTTCTGTTACCTTGATCACGATCAGCGCAACACTCTGAGTACGGGATTTCACGCCGCGCTTCCCTATCGCATTTCCGCGTCGGGCAATCTTTCCTACGGCTCCGGTTTCCTGAATGGCGATGGACCAACTCATCTGCCCGATCACACTGAAGTTTCCTTCTCGCTTTCCAAATCCATCGGCGAGCGCCTGTCCGTGGGATTCACCGCTCAGAACATCGCCGACGGACGCTACCTGCTGGACAACTCCAATACTTTCGGCGGCACACACTGGAACTATCCGCGCCAGGTCAGTGGAGAAATCCGCTACCGCTTTCATTTCTAGCCGTCTCCATTTTTAGAAATTCCCTTGTGCCGGGAAACGCCCATTTTGCCTTATGCTGGTTCGCGGAAACTGGCGGCGAGGTGAAGGCTTGAAGATTTTCCTGATTGCAGTATTTGGGGCCATCGGCACATTGGCTCGCTACGGATTGCAGGGCGTCGTGCAGATACGAATGGGCGGAGGTTTCCCTTATGGGACGCTGCTCGTCAATTTGTCGGGATGTTTTCTGCTGGGCCTGATCGGACAACTGACATTGAACCGCACGTTGATTTCCGCGGACATGCGCGTGGCTATTGCAGTGGGATTCTTTGGCGGGTTCACCACGTTTTCCAGCTTCGGATGGGAAACAGCGAAGATGCTGGAGGATGGCGAGTGGCTGCGCGCCAGCACGTACGTCGGAGCCAGCGTGATTGCTGGATTGTTGTTGTCGGTAGCCGGAATTCGCCTGGCGAATCAATTCTAGGAAATTCTTCTTTTGCCAGTGCAGCGTTGGAGAACATTTTATGACCCATGAAAAATTCGAGGGCGAGCGCACACTGATGCGGATACATATCGGCGAATCCGATAAATGGCATGGCAAATCGCTGCATGAAGCTATTGTGGAAATGTTGCGCAAGGCAAAATTCTCCGGCGCCACGGTGTTACGCGGCGTGGGCGGATTCGGCTCTTCGAGCGTTTACCATACCGATAAAATCTTGCGTCTTTCGCAAGACTTGCCGATTGTTGTGGAAGTGATTGAATCCACCGAGCGCATCGAACAGATTCTTCCGCGGCTGGATGAAATGGTCGAAGGCGGTTTGATCACCCTGGAAAAAGTGCGCGTGATTCTCTACCGCGCCGCAAAAAAGTAGATGGCCAAAATCGAAGACAAACCACTTCCGCAGAACAAGATTGAGAAAGGGTGGCTGAACCGCACCGTACTCGGTGTCGGCCTCACTTCGCTTTTTTCCGATTGGAGCCACGAAACGGCGACGGCGGTGCTGCCCGCATTTTTGGCGGTGATTGGTGCAGGGCCGGCTTGGCTCGGCGTGATTGAAGGCGTTGCGGACGGGCTTTCGAGTTTTGCAAAGCTTGCCGCGGGTCACTACACCGACCGTTTGAAACAGCGCAAGCCGCTGGCGGTTTTCGGCTATGCGTTTACGGCGATTGCCACGGCATCGTTTGGAATCGCTACGCATGCGATTCACGTGCTGATTGGGCGTTCCGCGGCGTGGCTGGGACGCGGAGTGCGTTCGCCGGCGAAGAAGGCGTTGCTGGCCGCGGATGTTCCGGAGGGAGCGTACGGCCGCGCGTTTGGGTTGGAGCGTTTGATGGATACGCTCGGCGCGATTCTTGGGCCGTTGACGGCGCTGTGGATCTTGCATGCGACCAACCATTCGTACCGGAAAGTCTTTCTGTGGACGCTGCTGCCGGGAATGGTTGCGGTTCTGTGTTTTTGGGTGCTGGTGCGGGAACGTCCGGTCGAGAGGGAAGAAAAGAAATCCTTCTTGCTGGGTTTGCGGGCACTGCCGGTGGAGTTCCGGCGATTTCTGCTGGCGGTAGGAATCTTCGGAGCGGGAGATTTTTCGCATACGCTGCTGATTTTGTATGCGACAAAAATGCTGGCTGCGGAATACGGAATGGCGAAGGCGGCGAGTATGGCCGTGATTTTGTATACGCTGCACAATGTTTTCTACGCTGCGTCGGCCTACCTGAGCGGGTGGCTGAGCGATCATGTGCCGAACCGTAGGATGGTGCTTTCCGGGGGATATGGGCTGGCGGTGGTGACGGCGCTGCTGCTTTGCACCGGGACCCATTCGTTGTGGCTGCAGGGCGGAATATTTGTGCTGGCTGGTTTGTACATCGGAACCGAGGAGGCGTTGGAGGATTCGGTGGCCGCGGAGATGATGCCGCGCGAGCAGCATGGAATGGCGTTTGGAACCATGGCCGCGGTGAATGCGCTGGGCGATTTTCTTTCGAGCTTGCTGGTGGGCGCACTTTGGAGCGCGGTCGGAGTGGGGGCTGCGTTCGGCGCATCGGCGGTGTTGTTTGCGGCGGGAGCGATATTGATTCTGCGACTGAAGTGAAAAGCAGTGGCGAGTGGTGAGTGGCGAGAAAAATGCGGGAGCCCAGAACGCTTTTCGCGGTTCCATCTTGGGACATGGCCCCCCTGCTTTTTTGTAAGTGCGGAGAATACAGGAGTTAGCGAGGGCAGATTTCGTAAGTGCGGAATACAAAGGACTTAGGCTGCGGAGACATCGGTCAATATCGGTTAAAATGCGGAACTTTTCATAAGTGGGGCAATGATTGAGCTTAAAGTAGCTGTGTTTGCAGCGAATTGCGAGAGGGGCCGGGCGAGTTTTTTGCGAACTGACCGGGCTCGAAACGGGTTAACACAAGCGAATATAGCATTGAGTTTACTGATTGTCAACATAAATTTAGAGGTACTATACCGCTCCAAAATGGGAAATCGCACGGACTGAAAGCAACGAAAGAAGGATCCGGGGAAGGAAATACCCTACCCTTAATCTTGGTTAACTTAGTCGATCCCTATTCGAGCGGCTATTTCGAGACTGTTTTTTCTGCGCGGAGCTTTTGGGCGGTGGTGAGGGCATCGGCAGCGGGGACTTTTACGTCGGGTTCGACGCCAGTGCCTTCCCAATTGGTTTTGGAGATGGGATTAATGGCGCGGGCGAAGGGGACGCCAATCATGAAGTGGTCGTCAATGCGATGGCCGGAAACGGGATGGGCGCCGCCGCCGGTGGTTTCGCCGACGATGGTGGCGCGCTTGAGATTTTTCAGGTTGTAGCTGAACTCTTCCGCGCCGGAAAAAGTGTCTTTCGATGTCAGCACGAATGCCGGCTTGCCATCCAAGTGTTTGCCGGGAACATAAGGCAAAGTCCAATACTGATCGGTGACGTCGCCTTTGCGCGTCCACAGATCGTTAAGGTGAGTGCGTTTGTCGAAGAGGTAGGTGGAGATAAACGCGATCATTTTGGGATCGCCGCCACCGTTTTCGCGCAGATCGAAAATGATGGAGTCCACGTTGGCGAGGAAATTCATGGCGGCAACGGCGGTGGGCCCGCAGACTTCGGGATCGGCGAAGAAATCGAACTTTAAATAGCCGACATTGCCATCTAGGACTTCGACTTTGTCGAAGCCGCAATTAATATGTTCCAGCTCTTTGCGGTGTTGTGCGACAGCGTCGGCTGGAGGCGGGCCGGACGGCATTTCGGGCAATTTGGCGGCACTGAAGTTAACGTGCAGATGCTTGTCGTGGCTCACTTCCTGAAAGTTCTCGGTGAGTTTTTTCGCGAAATCGTCGCCATCGGTGATGGAATCATATTCGCCATTTTTCTGGCGAGCGCGAATGGCGTCCTCCATTTTTTTCGCGGTTTCCGGGAAGACATAAGAGTCGTTCAGATTTGCGACTGCCGCGTCGATGACTCGCGCTCGTGTGGCGGCGTCAATCTTGAAATTTATATCGGTCGTGGACGTGCCTGGAGGAATGGCGTTCAAGGAAAAGCTTGCGACTACCGCGGGATCACCAGGTTTCACCTCAAACTTGCCGATGGCCTTGGTGTCACCGCGTTGTTCCCTGACGAGAAATTCGAAGCGCAGCGGCTCGCTCTTTAAGATTTGCAGGAGGACGAATCCGCCGGTCATGCCGCGGAACTGCATTTCGCGATCGACGGATTTGTCTGGTTCGTATTTGTGGATATAGGCCTCGATTGCGGCGCGGTCACCGGAGTTGAAGGAATCGAGCCAGGCTTTGAAGGTGTGGCCGGCGGGAGTATCTGGGACTGCTAGAGGTGGCGTGGGATTGTTGGGAGCGGGTTGCTGCGCGGACGCGATGGTCGAAGCTGCAAGCAGTACGAAGATTACGAAGAGGCGGGATTGGTGAAACATAGATGCACCTCGGCGGCGAATTTCCTGTTGGTGGTGCGACCGACGGAGTATAGCACCGTGATTTGTGGAGACGGAGCAGCGCGATGCGCGAGATGAGGCACAGCCAGCGCCGCACTTCCCACGCAGGCCTGGGCGCGGGTTTGACCGGGCGGATAGATTCGGAGGCCGAGAGATGCTCCTCAGGGGCTGAAGCCGTTTTCTTCGGCGGGCTGCTATGTCGGAGCTGAAGCTCCGACCCGCAAATGGAAGCGAGAGCCGGGAGACCCCAAGACCCAGGTTCCCAAACCGAACCTGGGGCACCCGGCGTCCATACCTGCAGCGATCAACCGATTTGAGCGTCTATTAGCAGAATAACTTCCGAGTTTCCCGTTGTTCAGAGTAGCGAACTGTCAGCGCGAGTTGCGCTTTCTTCGCTCTGCTGGCCGTCGATCAGCCCACTTCAAGACGGCGTCGAGCGTAGGGCAAAGGGATTGGCCCCATGATGTCAGACGGTACTCAACCTTCGGCGGCACCTGGGGATAGGCCGTTCGCACAACGATTCCGTCCGCTGCCAAGCTGCGAAGTTGCTGCCCCAGCATTTTCTGAGTGATGTTGGGTATGGCCCGTTCCAGATCGGAAAAGCGCATCACCTTGCCTCCGAATAGATGGAACAGAATCACGAGTTTCCACCTTCCTTCCAAGAGACGGAGCGCTGCTTCCACGTCTGCGGCGGCGGATGTGGGCGTGTAGCGTTTCGGCATACATATTTCTCCTAACGCACTTTTTGGTACGTACTTCCCATCTCGCCAGTATGCTGCGAGACTTCTGTTTATGCAATTGTACGGAGGAGAACAGCATGGCTCTTGATGTGCCCAAACCAGTCGGTGAATACCTGGCCGCCGAAGAGGCGAAGGACGCTGATGCGCTTTCCCGTTGCTTCACCGAAGATGGCACTGTCCATGACGAGGGGCAGGATTATCACGGTCGTCACTCGATCCGCCAATGGAAGCAAGCGGCGGACGCGAAATACCGCTACGTCCTGCGGATGGTTAACGTTCGAACCTTCGGGGAATTGGTGACCGTGCGTGCCCGACTCACCGGTGACTTTCCTGGGAGCCCTGTTGAACTGGACCATATCTTCAAACTTTCGGGCGACAAGATTGCTTCACTGGAGATTCGATCATGACGATGGCGTACCCTTTCCCAGTTTCAGGAGATGAATTCACGGGCAAGCGCGTTCTGGTGACCGGTGGCACAAAGGGCATGGGACTAGCGATGGTACGCCGTTTTACTCTGAGCGGCGCTTCCGTCGCAACGACGGCGCGCTCGCCGATGCCGGAAGGTCAGGCAGTTGCTCTCTTCGTACAGACGGATATTGGTACGGCTGCAGGCGTGCAAAAAGTAATTAACCACATTCAGCAGGAGTGGGGTGGACTCGACATCCTAGTGAACAATGTGGGGGGATCAGATGCTCCCAACGGCGGATTTGAAGCCCTATCTGACGACGACTGGCAGAGGGCTCTCAACGTCAACTTGCTGGCATCCGTCCGTCTCGACCGAGCATTTCTGCCGGGCATGGTCGAACGCAAATCCGGTGTCATTCTCCACATTTCGTCCATTCAGCACCGTTTGCCGCTCTATGATGCGACGCTTGCTTATGCTGCGGCGAAAGGTGCTCTCAATACCTACAATAAGGGGCTCGCAAACGAAGTTGGGCCGAAGGGAGTCCGCGTCGACATGATCTCGCCTGGATTCATCGAGACTTCGGGCGCACACGGCATGATCGTGCAACTCAGTCAGAGCAACGGTATCAGCGAGGACGCTGCTCGCCATCAAATCATGAAGATGATCGGAGGGATTCCCATTGGCCGACCCGGCCGGCCGGAGGAAGTCGCCGAACTGGTGGCATTCCTGGCATCCGATCGTGCGGCTTCGATTCAAGGCGCTGACTACATTATTGATGGCGGCACGATGCCTACCGTCTGATCGAGAATAGTGGGCGGATTGTCGGCTACGGAAGTGATCCAAGATTGGCTGCGACCCTACCAAGGATTTTTAACTTTATTCAATAGCTCGTGAGACAAACGGCTAGCGTCCTAAGGTCATTGCACGGGGTTGCCGTCGGGGTCGATTTTGTGGACTTCGCCTATGTTTAGTTCGCGGATGCCTGGTTCGACTTTGCTCATATCGCCGACGATGATCCAGACGAGATGATTGGGTTGGATATATTTTTTGGCGATTGCATTGGCGTCGGCTGGAGTTACAGCGAGAACTTTTTGCGTGAAGGTGTTGTAGTAATCGTCGGGCAGGCCGTATTGCAGGATGTTGCTGTAGGCGCCGGAAAGTTGCTGAACGGATTCGAAGCTTCCCGGGAGGCCGAGAGTGGAGTTGGTCTGCACGTCTTTCAATTCGGATTCGGAGATGGGTTTGCTGCCGACAATATTTTTGTATTCGGCGATTAGTTCGACCAGGGATTCCTTCGTCTTGTCGGTCTGCACCGGCGAGGTGCTGAAGAATGGGCGCTCACCTCTGGCGGGCGTCAGGCGGGAGCGAACGCCGTAAGACCAATGCTTGTCTTCGCGGAGATTCATGTTGATGCGCGAACTGAAAGTGCCGCCAAAAATATCGTTAATGAGCGTCAACGGGATTTGGTCAGGATCGTTATAAGGAGGCGCGAGTTGCGCGGCGAAAATCAAACTCTGGCCTGAACCGGGGCGGTCGAGAAGATAGACGGCGTCTTTTTCCGGCTCCGGAACGTTCGGAATGGATTGCTTGGGGACGTCGCCGGACTTCCAGGAAGCGAAAAGCTTTTCCAGCTTGGGTTTCATCTCGGCGAGAGTGGTGTCGCCAACGATGAGGAGCGTGGCGTTGTTGGGCTTGAACCAGGTTTGGTGGAACTTGACGAGATCTTCGCGAGTCATTTTGGCCACCGTGGCTTCGGTGCCGGTGGCGAGAGAAGCCCCGGAATAGGGATGGTTTTTGCCATAAAGAAGTGACGGCATGACGCGCATGGCCATGAAGTTGGGCGTGACCTTTTCACGTTGGATGGCCGCGAGGCGATCTTTCTGCAAACGAGCAAATTCCTTTTGCGGAAATGCGGGATGCAGAATGAGGTCGGCGTAGATTTCCAGAGAACGGTCGAGGTTGGCCTTGAGCGCATCGAGGTCTACGGTGGCGTAATCAAGATTGGCGCCGGCGGAAAATTCCGCGCTGAGGGATTCCAGCTCTTCGCCAATCTTCAGCGAATCGCGGGTGGGAGTTCCCTCTTCGAGCATGCGCTGGGCGAAGCTGCAGGTCCCGAGAGCGGACGTGGCGTCAGAAGAATAGCCGCCGTTCACCAGAAGAGAAAAATTCACAACCGGAGCGGAGTGGCGTTCGGCTAGAACGATTTTCAGGCCGTTGGAGAGCGTGGCCTTCTGCATCGGGGGAAGGTTGAGTGACATCGCAGAGCCGGGCGCTGGCTCCTTGGAGCGATCCATCGGGGCCGTTGCTTTCAGCGTGGCGGGATATGGCTGTACTTCGAGAACGTAGTCGCCGTCGGAGAGCCATTCATTGGCGACTTTCTTGACGGACGCAGGCGTAGCCGCCTGAACATGTCTTAGATATTCCTTGTAGCAGTCGGGATTACCGGCGAAGGTCTGGCATTTTGCGAGGATATCGCTTTTGCCGCCGAATCCGCCGATGCGCTCCATGATGCGAGCGTATTGGCCGAAAGTTTGCGTTTTGGCTAGTTGGAGTTCGGCTTCGGTGGGCCCGTTCTTCAGGAAGTTTTGCAACTCTTGGTCAGCCGCGGTTTCGACGGCTTTGAGGTCTCCGCCAGGTTTGGCTGTGAGGGTGAGGATGAATTGGCCGGCGATTTCGCTGTTGCTGTCGTTCGCAGAGGCGCTGGTGGCGATCTGGTCCTTGTAAACGAGGCGCTTGTAGAAACGCGACGTTTTGCCCTGGCCAAGAATTTGCGCAGCCAGATCGAGCGACGCCTCATCGGGGGAATCGGTGGGGGGCACGTTCCAGACGCGATAGAGACGAGCTTGCGGAACGCGGTCCTGCACGGAGTCGCGGTGGGTGCCGGTGCGTTTGGCAATCCAGGCTTCGCGATGGACGACAGGAGGACCGGGCGGGATGCCGCCATAATATTTTTCAACTTTTTGGCGGGCGACTTCAGGAGTGATATCGCCGGCGATGACGACGGTGACGTTGTTGGGCCCGTAGTAGGTCTTGAACCATTCCTGGACATCGCTCATGGAAGCTGCGTCGAGATCAGACATGGAACCGATGGTGGTCCAGGAATAGGGATGGCCGACGGGGTAAGTATTTTCCACGATGAGTTGGCGAGCGACGCCATACGGCTGATTTTCGCCCTGGCGCTTTTCGTTTTGCACTACGCCGCGCTGGAGGTCGAGTTTTTTCTGATCCAGGACGCCGAGTAAATGGCCCATGCGATCACTTTCCGCGAAGAGCACGTAGTCCAGCATGGAAGTGGGGACGTTTTCAAAATAGTTGGTGCGGTCGCCGTTGGTGGTGCCGTTCAGGTTGGTGGCGCCGATGCGTTCCATGGCATTGATGTAGGTGTAGTTAAAATTTTCGCTGCCGCTGAACATGAGGTGTTCGAAAAGGTGGGCGAAGCCGGTTTTGCCGAGTTTTTCGTTTTTCGAACCGACGTGGTACCAGGTGTTTACGGCAACGATGGGAGCTTTGTGGTCTTCGTGAACCAGGACGGTGAGGCCGTTGGCGAGGACAAACTTGGTGTAAGGAATATCGGGAATGGTTAGCTTGGCGCTGCTTGCCGCGGCATGTGGCTTTGGCGAGGGCGACTTGCTCGTGGGCGGCGTTTGTTTCGGAGGAGCATCGGACTGAGCGCTTGCGGAAACTAAATGGAACATCGCAAACGTGATGGCAATGACGAGGCGTACGGATACGTTAACAATTTTCTTTCTCAATGCGTTCCTCCGGGAAGCAAACAAGTGTAAGCGAAAAGGCGCGGGAATGAGTGGTCGAGTGGCTCCAGCGACGAATATTTTACATTTGGCGATCATGCACAACCAAACTGCAGACGATTTTGTGGTGCGGAAATGCGCAGGACGAAGAAAGCTCAGTCATTTGTTGTGTGCGAATGGGATAGTTCGCCGTTTGAATTGGTGGAGGCGACGAAGAGGCCGTAGACGAAGTTGCCCGAGGCGAACCCGGCACGCACGGCGCTGAATGCTTTGAGGTAAGTGACAAAATCCGGGCCCAATTTTACAGCCAGTGCCCAGAACTTTTTATTTTTAATTATTTCGAGACCGATGTCCCAGGTTTTGACGCAGTTCTTGTTGAGAACTTCGCGATGCGTGATTTGCAAACCGTTCGCAGTGAGGTATCGCTCGTAGTTGTCCATGGTTTGTAACTCCACGAACATGCCTCTGTCGATGGGGTCTATGAATTCGCGGGTTTGCGAGGCGGTGAGGCCGTCTCTTTTGAACCAGTCGGTGAAAGCAAAGACGCCGTTTGGTTTGAGGAGTTTGGCGGCAGAAGCGAAGAATTCGGGCCGATCTTGATAGTGAGAGATGGATTCCACGGACCAGAGAACATCGAATTGGTTGTGCGGGAAATCCATCGATTCGGCGTCCATCAAGAGGAACGTCGCATCGAGGCGTCGTTGCGCGGCGGCCTGCCTGGCGATTTCGACTTGTGCGGGAGAGATGGTGATGCCGGTGACGGTGGCGTTAAATTTTTCGGCCAGGAAGAGAGCGCTGGCGCCAAAGCCGCAGCCGATGTCGAGGATGCGCGAATGAGGCTTTATGTTTGCGAGGTGGGCCAGATGCTCGATGAGTTGAAGTTGCGCCTGTTCTTTGGATTCATCGCCGCGAATCCAGTAACCGTGGTGGAGATGATCGCCCCAGAGCGAGCGGTAATAAGGGCTGAGGAGGTCGTAGTGCTCGATGATCTTTTGTTTGTCGTTTGGACGGGGCAACGAAAGTGATTGGTTTCGAGAGGGGCTTGCAGCCATCGAGTCACCTACGAGCTGTGATTGTACCGTTAGCGCGGCTGGCGGTAAAAGAATAGTCGTTGCTGTCAGTGGCCTGGCGGGAAAAGTTTTCGACAATTTCATTGCACGGATTTATGCCGGATGCTAGCCTGAGCGAACAAAAGGCGAATTGCGGAAGAGTGCGCGTATACACAGCTAAGGGGGAATCGTGGGGGAATCGTTGGCGGTACGGCGGATGGGCGATGGCCGACAGGAAAAGAAAGATGGCCACCTGAAGGCGTCCGCCACGAAGAGTGGAGCGATTGCTCGCGTGGATGAGGTGTTGAGTGGGTTTGCGGAGCGGGATTATAACGGCGAGGTGCTGACGGCGGTGCGGCGGTTCCCTGCGCGGGCTGCGGAGTTTGCGGATTGGCCGGAGTGGGTGCGGCCGGAGTTGCGGGCGGCTTATGCGAGTAAGGGGATTGCGCGGCCTTATTCGCACCAGGCTGCGGCAGCGGAGGCGGTGCACTCCGGGAAGAACGCGGTGATTGTGACGCCGACGGCTTCGGGGAAGACGCTTTGCTACAACCTGCCGGTGATCCATGCGATTTTAGAGAATGAAGATACGCGAGCGCTGTATTTGTTTCCTACTAAGGCGCTGGCGCAGGATCAGTTGGCGGAATTGTATGACGTGAATCAAAGGTTGGAAGAGAGTGGCGAGTGGCGAGTGGCGAGTGGCGAGAAGAAGAGTGGCGCAAAAACGTTTGGGGTTTTTACTTACGACGGGGACACGCCTGGGGATGCGCGGAAGGCGATACGGGAAAAGGGGCACATTGTCCTGACCAATCCGGACATGCTGCATACCGGGATTTTGCCGCACCACACGAAGTGGACGCGGCTGTTTGAAAATTTGCAATACATCGTGATTGATGAGCTGCACTCGTATCGCGGCGTGTTTGGAAGCCACTTGTGCAATGTGTTGCGGCGGCTGCAGCGGATTTCGCGATTTTATGGGAGCGATCCGCAGTTTATTTGCTGTTCGGCGACGATTGCCAATCCGGGAGAACTGGCGGAGCGGTTGATTGAAAGTGAAGTGGAAGTGCTGAACGCGAATGGCGCGCCCGCGGGGGAAAAGACGTTTGTTTTCTATAATCCTCCGGTGGTGAATCGGGTGCTGGGGATTCGAAGGAGTTACATCAACGAGAGTTCGCGGGTGGCGCAGGAATTTTTGAAGCACGATTTGCAGACCATGGTGTTTGCGAATTCGCGGCTGCATACGGAAATTCTACTGACCTATTTGCAGCAGGCGAATCCGCATTTTCCGGGCACGACGGAGACGATTCGCGGATATCGCGGAGGATATTTGCCGCACGAACGGCGGGAGATCGAGCGTGGGCTGCGAGAAGGACGGATTCGTGGAGTGGTTTCAACCAGCGCGCTGGAGTTGGGGATAGACGTTGGATCGCTGGATGCGACGGTGATGGCGGGGTATCCGGGTACGATTGCGGCGACATGGCAGCGGGCGGGACGCGCGGGAAGACGAAGCGGGAGCTCGTGTGCGGTGATGGTGGCGTCGTCGGCGCCGTTGGACCAGTTTATTGTGCGGCATCCGGATTATTTTTTTGGGAATACGCCTGAGCACGCGTACATTCAGCCGGACAACCTGGAAATTCTAGTAAATCATTTGAAGTGCGCGGCGTTCGAACTGCCGATTTCGCCAGAAGATAAATTCGGTGAGGCGGATACGCAGGATTTGTGCGCGCGGCTGGCGGAAGCGGGTTATCTGCACCGTACCGGGGAGCATTATCACTGGACACAGCAGGCGTATCCGGCGGATACGGTGAGCTTGCGTTCAGTGACCAGCGACAACTTCATTGTTATTGATGTGACTGGCCAACCGGAAGTGATTGGCGAAGTGGATTTTCCGAGCGCGCTGACCACGGTGCACGAGAAAGCGATTTATCTGCACGGCGGCGAGCAGTATCACGTGGAGCATTTGGATTTTAAAGAGCGCAAAGCTTACGTGAAGAGAGTGGACGTGGATTATTACACGGACGCGGTGCGGTATACGCAGGTGCGGGTTTTGGAGATTGCCGACTGCGCGAGAGCGTGTGAGGCGCGGCCAGAAATACCGGCGGCCCGGTCGCACGGAGATGTACTGGTGCGATCACAAGTGGTGGGATTCAAGAAGATTAAGTTTTTTACGAATGAAAATATCGGCGCCGGAAAGCTGGAGTTGCCGGAAAACGAAATGCACACCACATCTTATTGGCTGACGCTGGAGCGTTCGCTGGTGGAGTCGTTGCCGTTTTCGATCAGCGAGCGGCAGAGCGGAATGTTCGGACTGCTGCATGCGATGGAATCGGTAGCGGCGCTATTGCTGATGTGCGACGGCCGCGATTTGGGGACAGCGATCGGAGAACGGCCACCTAAGCCGGGAGAGGAAGGCGAGGAGTTCGCGCCGGTTTCGCTGGAGGATGCGATGCAGCGCACTGCGAAAGAGTACTTTGAACCGAATTTGTACCTGTTCGATGCGTATCCGGGTGGAATTGGATTTTCGGAGCCGCTGTATCGTGCGCATGAGTTGCTGATGACGCAGACACGAGAGCTGATCGTGAGCTGCGGTTGTGAGTCTGGGTGTCCCTCGTGCGTGGGACCCGCGGGTGACTTGGCGCCGCGCGCGAAAGAGGCGGCACTGGCAATACTCGACAGAGTCTGTAGCGAAAAGGCGCACGAATAGATGGCGACGATGGATAAATTCGCGCGGCTCGCGGCTTTGCGTCCTATAGAGAATGCAATGGTTCATGACGAGCGAACGCCGGCGGAGGACTCGCCGGGCGCTGGGATTGATGAATGCACGCTTGCGAGGCTGCTGGGCGCCACGATTTTTTCCACGAAGTACGGAAACCATTTGAGCATTCGGAATTGGTACGCGACGCCGGAATTTCCGGACGTAGCGTCGGCGGCGCTGGACTTGCTATGCAAGACGCAGGATGCGGCACGAACAAAAAAATGGCGGGCGGCAGCGGAAGATCCAGAGAAATGGCTTTTTCTGGACACGGAAACGACAGGGCTGGCCGGTGGAACGGGGACGTACGCATTCTTGATCGGAATCGCGTGGTGGGATTCCGGGGGATTACAGCTTGAACAGTTCATGATGCGCGATTTTTCCGAGGAACATTCGGTGCTACTGGAGTTAGCGGCTCGCATCGCGGAACGGCCGGTGTTGGTGACGTTTAATGGAAAAACTTTCGACTGGCCGCTGCTGGAGAGCCGGTATTTGATGACGCGATGCATTCGAGTACCGGAGTTGGCGGCGCACCTGGACTTACTGCATCCGGCACGAGCAGTGTGGAAATTGCGGCTGGGCTCGGTAAAGCTGGTGGAACTCGAGCGGCATGTACTGGATATAGAGCGTCTTGGATGGCATCGCGAAGATGACGTGCCGTCGTCCATGATTCCGCAATTTTATTTCAATTACCTGCGCGGGGGTTCTCCGGCGCCGCTGGCGGGAGTGGTGCGGCACAACGGGATGGATTTGCGCGGACTGGCCGCGCTGTTTGGGAAGCTGAATTCCCTGCTGGATTGCCAGCAGCGCGAGGAGACGGAGGCGTTGGACCTGTTTGGGCTATCGCGCTATTTGCAGCGGCGCGGTGAAACGACCAAAGCCGAATCGGCGTGCGTTGCCGCGCGCGATCGAGGACTGCCACTTCCTTTTGATACGCAAGCACGGCGCGAACTGGCGCAGATGGCGAAGCGTCGCGGCGAACATGCGGCGGCTGCATTGATCTGGGAAGAATTACTGGCAGACGCGGAATACAGGTCCGCGGCCTGCGAAGAGCTGGCTTTGTATCACGAAAGACGAACGAAGGATTTCAAGAAGGCGCTGGAGTTCGCACGAGCGGGCCTGAAAGCGAATCGCGACAGGAATGTTAGAGCGGGATACGCACCGTCCACGGCGACGGAAATTAGCAGAACGGAACGCTTGGCGAGGCGCGTGGCTCGACTGGAGACGCGTGTGAAGGCTGAGGACAGTCGAGATTGGGCACCTTTGTTGGGACGCGGACGCTGTGTTGCGGCGGCAGACTAAACCGCTTTTTCTAGAGGAAGCTGCGCCGCCACTCCATAGCTAGCGGGCTATGCTCGTTACTGTGACGCCTGGTTTCTGATCAGGCTCAGGCAGTGCTCCCAGGCCGGTTTGCTTGCTGACTTCAAGGAAGAGGGAGCGATCGCCGCCTTCCAGAACAAGGCAGTCTTGTTGAGCGCAGCGTAGAAAAACACCGCCGTCCGGCGTATCAAACGAGAAAAAATCCGGCCGGCGAAGAACATTTGTTTGCTGCGGGTGTTTTTTCTGCAGTAATTCCGAATATAAACCGAAAAACCTGCCCGCTTGGTCTGGATTGGCAAGATGAAGCCGGGCCACTAGTAGAAGCCGCTTGGACGGTTGATTTTCGAAAAGCTGGTAGCGATCGCCTTCCCAGGCAGCGGCGAGAGGTTTGGCGCGAGCTTCGTCGAGATTTTGTTTCAAGACTTCGAGCCAGCCAAATTCGCCCAGCAAGCTTTCATCGAGCTTTTTCCAGTCTTTGCCTAGTTTGTTCTCGATCGATGGAAGAGTCACGCGCTCGGGCACGTGCCCGGACTTGTAAAGACCGGGATGCATGATCTGTTGCGTGGAGGCAGGCGGGTTTGAAAACACTTTTGCAAGAGAGTTCCAACCATCGGGCTTTAGAGCGGCGGCTGTGAAGGTCATGCCAGAAAAATATGGAAAAACGAGGGTGTCCTTGATGAACGGAGGAGCTTTCTGCAACGAAGGCGTGCTGCCGAGGTCGCCGGTCAAAATGGAGGGATCGAACTCCGGCATATTGATGACGGATTTTCCGGTGCCTTCGAGAAGATAATCGACCATAGCGGCGGTGGCGCTACCCTCGAGGAAGGCTTCGCGCGCCAATTCAGCATCGTCGTTGGGACGTGCCGCCTTCAGCCAGGTTTCAATCTTGAAATGCTGATCTTGAAGCGCGTGGGTCAACTCATGAGCCATGACCATGCGCTGGTCGTTGAGCGGAATCCAATTGGCAATATAAAACTCGTGAGCCTTGGGATCGTATAGACCAGCGATCTGTTCGGTCAGCAGCTCGATCATGAACGAGTCCAAATCGAAATTCTTTGGCAGCAGGCCGAAAGCTTCGGCGGATTTGGCGTCGGCATAACGCTGCCTGGCATCCTTGTCTTCATCCATCTGGCGAATGACATAAGCGCGAATTTCATCACGTGAGCGAAGCGTCTTCTTAAGCGGTGAAACCAGGGAGAGCCCGGTGATTTCGCTCATGTCGTGCAAAACCTCGTCGGCAGTTCGGGCAAAATCAGCCGAAGAGTTGTTTACCGGAGGTGGCCCGGCCGGGGGGGAAGGAGATTGTTGAGCGGAAAGATTGGAAATGACCAAGAAAAAGCAAAGGGCGAGCCATGCCAGTTGAGGGCTGAAGCCACGAATGGCAGGTTTGTCGAGCTTATTGAGGTCCATTTTTTGAGAATAACAGATTCCCCCGATTGCCGTAGTCATGCGGCCGGCCAGTCGGCGAGATTCTCCTGGCGATAGCCTTGTCTCGGAGAATGCAAATCGAGAAGCAACAAGACAAAGAAAGATGGTCCGTTCCGATGCCTTAACAGAATGGTAATTCGGGTGTACGCTGGCGTGCAGATAGACCCTTCCGCAGGGGGACCCATGCTGCCCGGATTGCGATTGCGCCAAGTCCGCGAGCGACTTGGGCTGACATACCGCGACGTTGAGACTGCGAGCTATGAGCTCGCGGCGGTACGTGGCAGCCCCAAGAAAGAGCGTCCTCAGCATTGTTACGGCTATATCGGGCTGACGGACAGAAGAATGGCGCCACTATTGCGACCCGGGAGCCTGGTACTGGTGGACACCGAGATGCGCGACATCGAAGTGGAAGAGTGGACTTGCGAACACGACCGGCCGATGTATCTTGTTGATGTAAGGGATGGTTACCGCTGCGGGTGGTTTCATCAGGCACCGGGGCGGCTATTGATGGAACCGCATCCATTGTCGCGCTGCGCGCCGGAGTCATGGGCCTTGCCGGGCGAAGCAGAGGTGGTCGGCAAGGTAATTGGAGTGGTCAGCCGTCTGAACGAACCGTGGAATTCTCCGCTTGCAGAATTTCAAGCAGAGCGCGCAGGTTCGAAAAGAAGAGCTCCTTGAGATAATCCGGGGTATTCCCCGGCAGCAAGACGCGATAAGCCTCCATCTCACGCCAGTGGGATAGAGTTGAATCATACGATCCGGCCATTCCTTGCAGACATTCGCTCAAGTCCTGCGCCTGAATGGAAAGCGGTGTCTCTAGAATTTTCTGGAATATTTCGTAGTGACAACACTCCAGCGATTCCTGAACCGCCTGCGGAGAGTACAGCGCAGCGAGTCCGGCGTGTTCATAATTGCCTGACGAGAGATCGCGAAGAGACGCGATATAGACCAACCTCCCAAACATATTAGGGATGGAAGCAAGAGTGGTAGACGAAAAGTCGCGTACCACAGATTTGTTCCTGAGAATTTGATCATCCATTTTTCACAGCCCGCTGTTCCGTAATCAGAACATTTTGAACCGCGAAAATCGTTTTCGCAGGGCAACGCAAAGGATGGCACCTGGAGGTGTCACCTATGCTTTTCAAGAAAGTTGCCTTGCTTTCGGGTTTCACGCTGTTGGCCGGATCCATCGTAGTTCCGGCCAGTTCATCAGTCAATCGGCACGATACAACATCGGCACGATACAACAAACGGCACGACACGGGCGGAGATGGCGGACGGAATGCCGTTACCACCTCTGCCGCCCTCGGCAGCGGCGTGATTCGGACGAGGCTGAAAAAAGTGTTCCAGTTGGGGAATCTAGACGCGATTTAGCTCACACCTCACGGAAGTTTCGTGGAAGAGTGTGTTTAGTGTTCGCAATCACCACAGGACCTGCTAAGCTCTGGCCGTGTCAGAACTGCCAACATTTGCACTCATAACCTGGGGGTTAGCGACCGCGCTAACCCTCTTCCTATTGCTTCAGGTCCTTCTCCTTCGGGCGCATGAAAAATATCCGTTTTTCACCGCCTATCTGTGCGCAAATCTGCTCCAGACAGCGGTCGGGGTCTATCTTTATCAGACCTATGGATTTAGGACCGTTTACGGGTATCGCGTCGCATGGACAACTCAAGCGATCGTGGTAATTGGTCGGGGGTTAGCGGCCTCAGAAATTTGTTACCGGATTCTTGGAAAATTCAAAGGCATTTGGGAACTGGCAGTGAGGATTCTCATTGCCTGCGGCGGGATTGTCTTGATCCCCACGTTGTACTTCGGGGCCAAAAGCTATCAGCTTGCCGTCATCACGCTTGAGATGAGTCTGGAAGCATTTATCGCTACCTGTATCGTAGGATTGCTGCTCTTTGCACGCTATTATGCGGTGCCGGTTGAATCGGCTGCCGGTATGATGGGACTGGGACTGGGGCTACTTTCCTGCTGCAGACTACTGAATGACCTGGTGTTCGAACGGCACGTGCAGTCTTACCTGGGAACGTGGAATTATGTTTCTTCCGTGGCATTCGTGTGCATACTTTTGCTATGGAACTGGGTCTTGCGTAAGCCAGCCACGCATACGGTTCAGGAGCCGCAGCTAAACAAGGTTCAGGTATACCAATCGCTGATTCCTCAAGTAAATCTGAAACTTCTGGAGTTGAATCGGCAACTGAGCCGAATCTGGTCCACGGAGCCACCGAAGCCGTGAATTCTGTGTTCTTTTTCGCAGCCGTAATTGGCGGACTCGGTCTGGCGGGTTTGCTGTTCTGGGCGCTACGAGGCGCCAGCCAGCGCAAGAGCCATGAAGCTGCCCCAGCCACGTTAGAGCGCGCATCCCGCGATTTAAACCATATGCCGCAGATTCGACGGTCGATGGACCCGGCCGATTTTGAGTACGCGAAGACGAAAGGCGGGCGCCGATTGGAAACCCGGCTGCGGCATGAACGAAGGCATGTGGCGCTGCTGTACCTTGGCGCCATACAAAGAGACTTCGAACAATCGCTGCGCGTAGCACGCGTCATCGCAGTATTGTCGCCGGAGGTCTCTGGCTCCCAGGAATACGAACGGATCCGCCTGTCAATGATCTTCCGATGGCGGTTTCAGATGACAAAGTTACGATTGCTGATGGGAATAATTCCGGAGCCGCAGCTGGTCTCGGTATGGCAGATGGCGGCATCGATGGCCGTGCAAATGGAAGAAACCATGGCCAAGCTCGGCGAGCGGGCGGCGCTTGCTGCGGAGCTGGCTCTACAGTCCGAAAAGTAAAAAATCAAGATGATGACCGAGGCTGATCGAAGGTTTGCTTACTTCGAAAGCGAGCTGACCGGCGACGCCAATTCGGCGGCCGGAAGCTGACTGGTTGCGGCTATCGGCAAACAGGGCAGTTCAATTCTGAAGCATGCGCCGCGCGGTGGAACATTGCTGACGCAAATCTGTCCGCCGTGTTCGGAAATGATGCCGTAGCAGATGCTCAAGCCCAGACCGGTTCCCTTCCCAACTGGCTTAGTGGTGTAAAACGGATCGAAAACCTTGGATGGATCTTTGACGCCGGGACCACTGTCCACAAATTCGATTACAAACTTATCAGCTTGTTTGGCGGTTCGAACCCACAACTCGCCATGCGGGGATGCTTCGAGTATTGCGTCCACGGCGTTGTTCACGAGATTCAAGAAGACCTGCTGCAATTGATGGGGATCGGCGGCAGCCAAGGGCAAGTCCTCGGCCAGGTCCAAATGCAGCTTGATATTGCTCATGCGCAGGTCGTAATCGCGCAATGCGAGAGTGTCATCGAGCACCTGGTTCAGGCGGACCGGAATGCGCTCGGGCTTATGCTGGCGCGCAAAACTGAGAAGATTCTGCACGATGCGGTGAGTCCGCTGGGCCTGCTTATAAAGCTTTTCGCTGTACTCCAGGCCTTGAGGCCCAATCTGCGCTGACGAGGTAAGCAATTGGCTGTAGCCGAGGATGGCGGTCAGCGGATTATTCAATTCGTGCGCGACGCCGGAGATCAACTGGCCGACCGCGGCCATTTTCTCGCTATGCAGCAATTGTTCTTGCGTGCGGCGCAAGTCGTCATACGCCTGGCGGGTCTGGTCATAGAGAAGCGTGCGTTCAATGGCGCTGGAAATCTGGCTGCCAACGGCAATCAACAGATTCACGTCAGCTGGGGAAAAGTCGCGAGGCGAACGGCTCGCCACAACCAGCCCGCCAATGACGCGGTCCTTGGACCATAAAATGACAATGTGCGCGCTGACAATCTGCTCGTGACGCTGCGCATCCTTAAAAATTTGCGGCAGCGGAAGACCGTTGGTAGAGAGGAAGGTCGCATGCACGGTCTTGATGTGCTGCAGAAGCTCGGGTTGCACTCTCGTCGGCGGAAAATGGCGGGAAAATTCCGAGCGATGGCCTACCGTCGCGACCCTGCGCAAGATTTCGTTGTTGGGATCGAAAAGATACAGTGTGGAAGCGTCGAGGCTGAAAAGCTCGGACAATTGGCGGAGAGTACGGTGCAGTGAGTCGCTCAAATCGAGCGACTCGGAGAGCGTGTTGGCGATGGAATTGAGGACCATCAGCTCACGATTGCGGCGGCGAATTTCGTGCTCGGCGCGTTTTCGCTCGCTGATGTCCAGGAGAAAACCCTGGTAGGCGGTGACATTGCCCGCGACGTCGCGGATAGCGTTTGATGACTCGGTTACGGTTCGCAGCTCGCCGTCTTTTCGCCGGATGTCGAACTCGAAGTCAGCGACGGAGCCGTGATCGGCGAGCAATTTTTTTAGGCGCTCGCGGTCCGCGGGGTTGGCATAGAGATTTGCAATGTCAATTTTCATCAGTTCGTCGCGTGTGGAATAGCCCGCCATGCGCAAGAAAGCGTCGTTGAAGTCGAGAAAGCGGCCCTGTGGAGTGCTGATAAAAACGCCTTCCTGCACGCTGGAAACGAGGGTGCGGTATTTTTCTTCCGCTCGCTTACGGTCGGAAATGTCCTTCAAGACGTGCACTGTGCCCATTTGCCGGCCTATGTGGTCGGCAAAAACAGAATTGGACGCGAGAAAATAGCCGGGGAGCCAGGGATCGGGGTCATCTCCCTCACCGGCAATTCCTTCGCAATACGGGCAAAGCTGGTACGGCGCATTCTTTAGCGCGAACAGTTCGTTTACATAGCTGCCAACGTATGATTTGTTTTCGCGGCCGGTCAGCTGGAGCATGCGTTGATTGATGCGGACGATACGCCCGTCGGCCTCATGCACAAAAATCGGATCGCCGATGGAGTCAAACGTGTAGGCCCATTGCCGCTGCACTGTGTTTACCTGCTCGAAGAGCGACACGTTTTGAATTGTCAGACCAAGAAGGTTGGCAATGTTTTTCAGGTAGTCAATCTCGTCCTCCTGAATTTTCGTATCGCGGCCATATCCGATCGCTAGAATTCCCAACGGGGCGTCTTTTCCGCGTAGAACCAGCGAAACAATCTCTTTGATGCCGGTGGCAACCATGCGTTCGCGTTCCTGCTGATCGGTCTCGTCGGCGATCTTCATCACCGCGAAATCTTCCTTCAGAACTCTCTGGCCCCAGGCTCCGTTGGCCGGAATGTGTTTATTTTTCGCCAAATAGTCTTCATCGAAACCGACCGCGGCGCGCACCGCGAGTTTTGCGGAGTTTCCATCGCCTTCGACGAGGCGAACGATTCCATGAGAAACGCCCAGGCTGCCCACCACATTGACCAAGACCAGATCCAAGACCTCACGAACGGACAGAGTCTGCGTGCTTGACGCGGTGAGGAGACTGAGCCGCCGAAGCTTGTCGTTCAGCTCGTCGGTACGAGCTCTGGCCCGCTCCAAAACCAGCACCACCATCGCTATACCGAGCGATACCGCCAGCAAGTGATCGAAGGCAACCCGTAAGAGAAATAGCGGACTCTGCACCCAGAGCGGACGATCGATCCCGTGCAGGCCAGCAAGCATAAATAGCCCGCCGAGAAGCCTGGCACCATGGCCTCTGGCGCCTTTTGAAGAAGTCCAAAGGATCCGTCCCGCGGCAAGACTGGTGCAGGCGATAACGATTGAGGTAAACCAGGTGATGTGCGGAACGCCCGCGACCGGCCGCGATTCGAAATAAAAGACTGCGACGAACAATGCAACAGCTGCGGGCCATATTAGAGGCGAGGGAGCTCTTCGCGTCGCGGGAACCAGGCAAATCACAGCTTTCAGGAAAAGAAAATTTACGATGACCAGGAGGAGAATGCGAGCCAGCCGTAATTGCGGCGCTTCGTCCGAGGTTCTGGTAAGTTCAAAGACAGCTTTGAGTGTGATGAGCGACCAGCCGGCAATCCATATCGCCAGAAAACGGGTGGGATGGTCCTTGCGAAACAGGACAAACAGAACCAGCAGGATGAGAAAGGCGGTTGCCTCAAAGAAGGCAATGGCAGAAAGGCCCTGATTTTCGAGCACGGAGCGCCGCCTCCCAAGTGGACACGCAATGGTCCCGAGCACTGGAGCCGCAAGAAACGCTAGCAAAGACCGCAGGGCACCGGATTACGGGACTTTTGTGACGCTAACATGCTGTTTTCTTAATGGGCAACGGTACTGCGGTAAGGATGTGACCTCTCGTATAATGGGTTGGGAGTCTCGCAAAGTGCAAACTGAAGCCATAGAAAACATTCTGGTTGTGGACGACGAAGAGGCCATTCGCGAAGTGGTTTCCACGATGTTGGAGTCCAGAGGCTACCGCTGCACAGCGGTCAGCAACGGGCGCGCGGCGCAGGATCAGGTTAAGCGCACGACTCCGGACCTGGTTCTGAGCGACATGATCATGCCAGAGATGGATGGGATCAAGTTGCTCGAGTGGCTTCGCCAGTACGATCCCGAAGTACCAGTGATCATGGTCACAGCCATCCACGATATTTCCACCGCTCTCGAAGCGATCCGGCGCGGCGCGTATGACTACATCCTGAAGCCATTCGAAAAAGACCAGCTTTATCTGGGCGTGAACCGTGCGCTGCAACACCGCAGACTGGTGGCGGAAAACCGCAACTACCAACGGACGCTCGAACAGCAGGTGGAGGAGCGTACGGCACGGCTCAAAATCGCACTTGCGCAACTTGAACAATCCTACGACGACACGCTGGAAGCTCTTGGCAGCGCGCTGGACCTGAAGGACGCTGAAACCGAAGGGCACTGCCAGCGCGTGACGGCTTTCACCATTTCGATCGCCCGGACCGTGCCGGTGCCGAACGCATATTTGCCGGTGTTGGCGCGGGCGGCCTTCCTGCACGACATCGGTAAAATGGGCGTTCCTGACAATGTGCTGCTGAAACCAGGTCCGCTGGATGACGCTGAGAAGGCAATCATGCGCAAGCATTGCCAGATCGGCTACGACATGCTGATTCGCATTCCGTTCCTGCGCGATGCCGCCGAAATTGTGCTGGCTCACCAGGAATTCTTTGACGGGACAGGCTACCCGCGCGGCTTGAAGGCGGAACAAATCCCGCTCGGCGCCAGAATATTTTCCATCGCCGACAGTATGGATGCCATGATCAGCGACCGCCCGTATCGCCGGGCGCTACCAATGTCCCACGCACGTGAGGAAATCCAGCGTTGTGCCGGAACGCAGTTCGATCCCAAGGTTGTGGAAGTATTCCTATCCATTCCCGAAGAGCATTGGGCAGAACTGCGCGCCAATCTGGGATCACCTTTCCGGCTGGCACATTTGCGAAACCTGCAATCCTGAGATTCAGTTCTCCAAAAAGATCAGCATCGGCAGGCCTTCCCTGCCTCGGTGGCGTATACTCAACTTTGCTTGACACGCTATGAATTTCCCCGCGAAAAACCATGTTTGAGTTCGAAGCAATCCCCCAAATGGATCTGGCGACGCAGTACACCACAATTGGCGGCGAAGTTCGCGACGCGGTGATTAAGGTGATGGCTTCGCAGCGGTTTGTGCTTGGGAGCGAAGGCGCGGCGCTGGAATCTGAAATCGCGGAGTTGTGCGGCGCCAAACACGGAGTTGGAGTTGCCTCCGGGACTGACGCCTTAATTCTGGCGTTGCGCGCCGCGGGAGTTGGGGCCGGTGACGAAGTGATCCTGCCTCCGTTTACATTTGTTGCGACTGGAAGCGCGGTGAGCGCGTTGGGTGCGACACCGGTGTTTGCGGATATCAAGCCTGACACATTCAACATCGACGCGGACGAAATCGCCAGTCACATTACGCCGCGAACCCGCGCCATCCTGGTGGTGCATTTGTACGGTCTCGCGGCCGACATGGATGCTATCCGTGAAACCGCGAAACGCCACGCCATTCCGATTGTCGAAGACAACGCGCAGGCCATCGGCGCGACGTACAAAGGCAAACCGACCGGAGCGCTGGGCGATGTGGCGTGCATCAGTTTTTATCCGACCAAGAATTTGGGCGCTTACGGCGATGCGGGAATGATCGTGACCAACTCCGCGGAAATGGGCGCCAGGCTTCGAACGCTGCGAAATCACGGTCAGTCCTCGCGCTACAGCAGCGTGGAGCCGGGATGGAACAGCAGGCTGGACGAAATTCAGGCAGCGATTCTGCGAGTTAAACTGCGCTATTTGCGGGAATGGGAACGGGCGCGCCGCAGCCATGCGGCGACGTATGCAAAATTACTGGCGCCGGTTAGCATCGTTCGAACGCCCAATATCCCTGCGGGCTATGAACACGTTTTCCACCAGTATACGATTCGCGCGCCCCGCCGCGATGAGCTGCAGAAATTTCTGAACGAAAGAAAGATTGGCAACGCTGTCTACTATCCAGTGCCACTTCATCTGCAACCGATTTACGCAAGACTTGGGCATGGCAGAGGGGCGTTTCCAGAAGCGGAACGTACTTCGGATGAAGTATTGTCGCTCCCGATGTTCCCGGAGTTGCGCGAGGAGCAGGTGCAACGTGTAGCCGAAGCAATCGCCGAATTCTATGGTGCCTGAAAGGGCGCGGCGCGCGTTCCGGGAGGCCGGTAAACGGTTAGATTAGATCACTGCCCGAAATAAAGTAGCGCCAGCAAAAACAGCCACAATCCATCCATGAAGTGCCAGTAGTAGGAAGTGACTTCCGCGGCGACGAAACGGCTGACGCGCGCGGCTTCAAAGTTACGCAGTCCCACGTACAGCAACGCACAGATCCCGCCAAAAAGATGCGCCGCGTGAAGCGCCGTGAACACGTAAAAGAAACTGCTTGAGAGGCGTGAAGTCAGGAAAACGCCTTCAGCCGCGAGATGGCGCCAGGCAATCACCTGCCCGGCAAGAAAAATCATTCCTAAAATTGTGGTCAGCGCCCACATCTGTTTGAAGCCGCGCAGGCTATCCACTTGCAGTTTGCGCCGGGCCAGTTCGAGCGTGGCGCTACTTGCCAACAGCACCGCCGTATTTAGCCAGAGAATCCACGGCAGGCGAATCGCTGACCAAGTGTGAAGATTGTTGAGGCGCAACACAACGAATGCCGCCGTCAGCACCATGAAAAACATCAGGATGGAAAGCATGGCCAGAGCGATGGCCGTGGAATATTTCTTCGGGCTGGCGCTGCGAGGTCCGGGCCTCCGTTCTCCACCAGTGCTTCCGCCATCGTTGCCGCCATCACCATCGTCATGGCGCGAAGGCGGCTTTCCTCCGCCACTCCCGCGAATGTCTTCGATGATCAGCTCGATATCGTCAATGACCGATGTACCCGGCATAAATGGCCCTCGCTTCTGCTTCAAGTGAATCTCGCCAAACGTTCGGGCGCAACGTGCTGTGGCAAGAAGTCTAAACCCGCGACTCGTCCGCCGTACATATAGGCACTCCGGTATATCGGGGGCGGATAGCAGCCAAAATCGTCAGGCGGAATCGGAGTCGGCAAAAACCATTCAAGAGTAGTGGCGTGCCAGGGATTGCGGCGATGGCTGTCCTGCGTACGCAGCAAACTCCAGAAGAAATTGAACATAAAGATCGCTTGCGCGGAAATGGTGACGATCGCAGCCGCGGTAATGAATGTCCGCGCGGCGTTCGGGTTTTGCGCGGCAATCGCAACGCCGTTCCGAGCTCGATCCAGAAGTCTCAGCCAGTGCATGGGCATAAAGATGCAATAGACCCCGGCGAAGGTTATCCAAAAATGAATTTTCCCCAGAGTTTCGTTGAGCCGCCGGCCATAAAGTTTTGGAAACCAGAAGAAAAGAGCGCCCAGAATCGCGAAGGTCGCTGCCACGCCCATCACCAGATGGAAATGGCCGGTAACAAAATCGTCAGTGATGGCAGCTGCAGCGAGATCATGATTTGCGAGAAACAATCCAGACAAACCGCCTGATAGAAAAAGCGAAATAAATCCGATCGCGAACAACATCGCCGTGGTCAGGCGAATTTCTCCATCCCAGATAGTCCCCAACCAACTGGCAAGCAGCACGCTCGCTGGAACTCCAAGCGACGAAGCCAGCAGCGAAAAAACCAGCGGTGAGTAAGGGTTCAGCGCGCTGGAAAACATGTGATATCCCCAGATGCAGAAGCCGAATACTCCGACCGCGCACAGCGCCAGGACCGCCGCCCGCTCCGCCCACACCGGGCGCCGCGAGAATGTTGAAACCAGGTGCGAAACGATGCCAAAGCACGGAAGCATCGCCACATAGACTTCGGCCTGGGCAACAAACCAGAACCAGCGCTGCCAGATTGTCGCCAGCGAAACAGCCGAAATAACGCGCGTGGCGAAAAACTGCGTGGCAAAATACCAGTCGGAAATCAGCAGCGCACACGCCGCCAGCAGAATGGCAAAGATCAACAGGCTGAGGACAGCCGTTACGTACCAGGCCCAAACGGTGAGCGGCAGTCGCGTCAGAGACATGCCTTCGGTGCGGCAGTCCGTAACCGTGGTACAAAAATTCACAGACGACAAAACGGCCGCAACTGAAAACAACACGACGCCGAACAGCCACAGCTGCATTCCCGCGTGGATTGGCAAAAAGAACGAAACCGAAATTGCGAACAAGGAGGCGAGCGTCAGCCAAAATGAGAGGCCGCTCAGAAGCGGAAATGCCATTTCGTTGGCTCCGATTTGAAGCGGCAGGAAAAAATATCCGAAACCGAATTGCGGCGCCGCAGTAAGCACGAAAAATACCATCAGCGAACCATGAAGCAATGTCAGCGCCACATATCGTTCGGCAAGCAGATCGCTGTTGCCGTGAGCAATCTGAACACGCATGGCAATCGACAGCACCATCCCCAGTACTACGCTGAAAAGCGCCAGCCAGAGGTAACGAAGCCCCACTTGCTTATGGCCGATGGAAAACAAGATGCGTTTACTGCCTCCCATGCAGTTCGAACGCGGAGCAACAGTACTTCACACTCTCAATCACGAATAAATAACCGCAGCCGCGTACGGCTGTTGGAAAACGTCGCTCGAGTGTACACAAATTTTCTTAGGAACGCGTGCGGCGCGGGAAGGATGGAGCGAGCAAAATGAAATTGCCCAGCGAAACAAAAAGTTGGTGCGGTGGAAAGGACTCGAACCTTCACGGTATTGCTACCGCCAGCCCCTCAAGCTGGTGCGTCTGCCAATTCCGCCACCACCGCAAAATCAACGTGCATTTTAATCTGCTGCTTCAGGTTCGCCGGGTTGAGGAAAGCGGCTCGCCTTTTCTGCTACAACCTGTCGTACTAATTGTCCCGCAATCTCCGGCAAAATCAAGCAACGTCTAGCGGCAATTTCGGGATTCAGGGCCGATCTTCTGATCCAACCGATAACTACGGCTTAGGGTTCGAAGACGCCGGAGGCTGTGGCGCAGGCGCCGGCGCTGGAGTTTTTCCAGGAGTCTGCGCAGGCGCGGGCTTCGAAGCGGGCTTCGTCGTGTTGTAAATAACGGAATTGCCCTGCCCCGCCGAACGATCCGAACGCAACGCCAAAGCCATCGCGCAGACCATGAACATTACCGCGCACCAGGTCGTCGCCTGCGACAGCACAGTGGCCGCGCCGCGCGGACCAAATGCCGTCTGACTTCCTGCGCCGCCGAACGCACCCGCCAAATCAGCCGCCTTGCCACTCTGCAGCAGCACCACAACGATCAACACCAGGCAGTTCAAAATGAAGAAGGCCGTCAGCAACGGCGCCGCGAATCGGAAGCCGACCACGATAATTCCAAACCCAATCAGGAGCGCGATGGCCCATTTCATCCAGCCTTGCATTGCTTCGGCACCTCTAAATCTTTCTAAAATTCCGGTGTTTACCGGCCACATCCTACTTACTGTTCACAATCGCCGCAAATGACTTCGCTTCCAGACTCGCTCCGCCTACCAGCGCACCGTCCAGGTCCGGTTGCGCCTTCAATCCCTGAATGTTGTCAGGTTTGACGCTGCCGCCATACAAAATTCGTACGCTGGCAGCCGCTTCGGCGGAAAACTGATCGCGTACACAACTCCGTAGGAACGCGTGAGCCGCACCAGCAATTTCCGGGGTCGCAGTCCGACCCGTGCCAATCGCCCAAATTGGCTCGTAAGCTAATAGAATACGGGAGAACTCTTCCGGGGTCAACGAAGCGGGGCCGCCGAGAAATTGCTGCGATAGAACTTCTTGCGTCTTTCCGTCTTCGCGATCGGCCAGCGATTCGCCGACGCACACGATCGGCGTTAGTCCCTCCGCCACAGCTGCCTTGGCCTTCTGCGCCACGGTGCCATCGTTATCGCCAAAAAACTGCCGCCGTTCGGAGTGACCGACGATCACATAGCGGCAGCCGGCTTCCACGAGCATGCCCGCTGATATCTCTCCTGTGAAGGCGCCTTGCGACTGCCAGTAGAGGTTTTGTCCGCCAACACCGACGTTACTTCCCTTGCTGGATTGAACCGCGGCGGCAATGGCGGTGAACGGCGGGCAGATCACAATGTCGCAGTCCGTGGTATCGGCAACCAGCGGCAAAAACTCGGCAAAAAAGGCCCGCGTCTCGGCCTGAGTCTTGTACATCTTCCAGTTGCCTGCAATTACTCGGCGGCGGTTGGGAGAACTCATCGGTTGGTCAAGGCCTCCACGCCGGGCAGCTTGCGGCCGCCGAGAAATTCCAGCGACGCGCCACCGCCAGTCGAAATATGCGAAATCTTGTTCGCTACCCCGGATTGATGCACCGCTGCAACGGAGTCTCCTCCTCCAACAATCGACGTAGCGCCAGAAACCGTCGCGGCCGCCACCGCTTTCGCGATTTCCAGAGTACCTTTAGCGAACGCGGGCATTTCGAACACGCCCAGCGGCCCGTTCCAGACGATGGTCTTGGCTTTGCCAATTTCCGCCGCGTAGGCAGCAATGGTTTTTGGCCCAATGTCCAGCCCCATCTGGCCGTCCGGAGTGGCCGTAACGCTGCCCGTTGACGCAGGCGCGTCGGCCTTGAATTCCGGTGCGGTTACGTGGTCGGTCGGCAGCAAAAATTTGAAGTTGCGCGCCTTGGCATCCGCGAGAATTTTCTTGGCCAGATCAATTTTGTCGTTCTCGACCAGCGATTTGCCGATTGGCAGTCCCTGCGCTTTCAAAAACGTATAGGCCATGCCGCCGCCTATCAACATTGCGTCGGCAATCTTCATCAGATTTTCGACCACTTCAATCTTGTCGCTGACTTTCGCCCCGCCCAGAATTGCCACAAACGGCCGCGCCGGATTGCTGACCGCCTTGCCCAGATAGGCTAATTCCTTTTCCATCAGCAATCCCGCCGCGGACTGCTGCACGAACTTTGTGATACCCACGACGGAGGCGTGCGCGCGGTGCGCCGAGCCGAACGCGTCGCAAACAAACAGCCCGTCGCAAAGCGCCGCGAGTTGCTTCGCGAAACCCTCGTCATTCTTTTCTTCTTCGGGATGGAAACGCACGTTCTCTAAAACCAGGATTTCGCCGTCAACCAGCGCCTTGCTTTGCGCTTCGACGCCTGGTCCAACGCAGTCCAGTCCAAAAACCACCGGTTTGCCGAGCAGCTCTTCCAATTTTCGCGCGGCCGGAAGCAGCGAATATTTCGAATCGGGACCGCCCTTAGGCCGTCCCAAGTGCGACGCCAGCACTAGCCGGCCGCCTTTCTCAATGGCTAGTTTCAACGTCGGAAGCGTTTCGCGGATCCGCGTGTCGTCGGTCACCACGCCGTCCTTCAACGGCACGTTGAAATCAACGCGGATAAAAACGCGCTTGCCGCGCAATTCAAGGTCCTTGATCGTCAGTTTTTCCATTTTTCAATTCCTGGAAATGCCATTCTCCTGAATGGCGAATTTAGGAAACTGGCGAGTCGCAACGTCACGAATCACAAATCACCAGTCACAAGTCACGAGTCAAGTCTCAAAACTTCGCCGCCAAAAACTTGATCAAATCGCGGCAGCGGCAGGAATAGCCCCACTCATTGTCGTACCAGGCCAAAACTTTTACGCACTTGTCGCCGACAACCTTTGTGTACTCCGAATCCACAATCGACGAGTTCGAATTGCCCTTGAAATCCGCGGAAACCAATTCTTCTTCCGTATAGCCGAGAACTCCCTTCAGCGGTCCATTGGCAGCGGCTTTCAACGCCGCGTTCACGGATTCCTTCGTCGCGGGCTTGTCCACAAATACTGTCAGGTCCACAACGCTCACGTTCGGCGTCGGCACCCGCATCGCGTAGCCGTCCAGCTTGCCCTTCAAGTCCGGCAGCACCAGGTGCAAAGCCTTGGCCGCTCCGGTCGAGCTTGGAATCATATTTATCGCCGCAGCGCGAGCGCGCCGCAAATCCTTGTGCGGCAAATCGAGCAGCTTCTGGTCATTTGTGTATGAGTGGATGGTAGTCATCGTGCCGCTGTGGATGCCGAATGTCTCGTGAAGTACTTTGGCTACCGGCGCCAGGCAATTAGTCGTACACGATGCGTTGGAAATCACGTTATGCTTCGCCGGATCGTAAGTCTGATGGTTCACTCCAAGCACAAACGTCGCGTCCGGACCATCCGCGGGCGCCGAAATAATCACCTTCTTCACCGAACCGCGCAGATGCGCCTTGGCCTGCTCGCCTTTGGTAAACAATCCGGTTGACTCGACCACAATGTCCGCCCCGACACTGGCCCAATCAATCTGCGCCGGATCTTTCACCTTGAAAACCTTGATCGGTTTGCCTTCGATCGAAATCGTGTCTTCCGTGTGCGAAATCGTGTGCGGCAAATTCCCCAAAATCGAATCGTACTTCAACAAATGCGCCAGCGTCTTCGAATCGGTAATATCATTTACCGCGACAAACTGAATATCCTTGTCATCAATCGCGGTGCGCACGATGTTGCGCCCGATTCGTCCAAATCCGTTAATCCCAACCTTGATGGCCATCATTCCTCCAGAAATAGAGCTATAGCTTCGGTTTAAGAACAAACCGGTGTTTCGCACCAAAAACGCTGCAGAGAGATCAAGCGCGATTCGCGGGCTATTACGCAAGCACTCATTTGCGGGCTACATCGCCATGCGAACTAAAAATGCTATGGGCTGCGCTGAGAATTGTCAACGTGCGCCGCAGGTTGCGAACTCAAACCACGAACTCAAACCGCTGTGCTAGTCTGGCCTTGCGATGCAGTCTTTCCTCCTCGGCATCATCTCCGACACCCACGGTCTCCTCCGCCCGGAAGCCCTCATAGCGCTCAAAGGCTCCCAAGCCATCATCCATGCAGGCGACGTCGGCAACCCGGCGATCCTCGATCGCCTAAAATCCATCGCGCCAGTCTTCGCCGTTCGCGGCAACGTAGACACCGAGCCTTGGGCCGCTTCCCTTCCGCTCACCGCAGTCGTCGAACTCCAAGATGTCTCCCTCTATGTCCTGCACAATCTTGAGCAACTCGACCTCAGCCCGAGAGCCGCAGGCTTCCACATCGTCGTCAGCGGCCACACTCACAAGCCCGAATTTCACTGCAGCGATGGCGTCCTATACATCAACCCCGGCAGCGCCGGCCCAAAACGCTTCCACCTGCCTGTCACTATCGCGTGCCTTCAGCTCCTCCAGAAGCCTCGGAAGTGCGAACTCCTGTATCTACCCGTGGCCTAAGCGAGTTTTCGCATCTTTTGTCTGGCAAATGAGCTAGTCTTGGAGGCTTGGGCGCAGAGGGTGCGGGCGGTTATTGCTACTGCGGAAACTGCTTGATGCTGGTAACTTTATCTCCCGTAAATCTTACGAACAACGTTCGATCCGGCGGAGTGCCGTAAATCCAGTCTTCAATATCGTTGCCTTCTGTGTCGCGCTCGCGCACTTTGTGTCCGGGCTTGCCAATCGCCGCCACCACCATCTCTCGATCCATCCCGACCTTGGCGACTCGTTCTTGAATTGCTTTCCTGATGTCAGTAGGCAAGGTATCAATCCACTGCACGGAAGCCGACCGCTGCCGATTAAAATCCAGGAACGGAGCTAGCATTTTCTTCAATTCGTCCGGCGTAAGGTCCGGAATGGTCTTGTTGAATTCCAGGAACAGAGTGCTTCCGGCGCCCGGCTGGAGACCCGGAGGGCCAGTCTGCTGCGCCTCGCTGCTGCCCCGCATGGTTGGTACGCCACCCATGTCTATATGCACGCGGTCCAAAAAGCGCTTCTTGCCTCTGCCTCCGCCATTTACATCCACGATGATTGTGTGATCACGAAAATCGAGCTTGGTGATCTGCACCTGTTCGCCAGCGTGAACCGCTGCTCCGTGCGTGGCCACGGCCCGATCCAATAAATCCTGGTTGAGCGGCTTCTCCACGTACTGCAAAAAACCTTCCTTGCCCGCAGGCAGCGCTTTGGCAGCCTTGGCAAACTCGCCCGAAACATAACGAATCAATTCCAGCTTGGAATCAGGCTGAAGTGTTGCTTTTTTCGGGCCCGTGCGCGCCGCGGGTGTCTGGTTCTGGTCCTCCCCATCATTGCCATTTGAAAAAAGCGGCAGCTCGGTGTTTGAAAAGTCAGGCCTTGCAGATGAGTCAGCCGGGCGCAACCGTGCGGCCCGCGGGATATCCCACGCCAAGAGAAGAAAAAAACCCAACAATAGGGCAGTTGCGTTCATAGGACATGCACGGCCGGCGCGAGGACGCGGCCTCCGCTCTGTATTCTACGACGCTTGCACTCGGTTGAATAGATGCTTGGGTGTCTCTATTTGGTCAGCTTTTACGCAGGCGACCCAGTACCCCGGGCAAGACCGACGCGAACATTGGATCGGTCAGGCGTGAAGTTCCACGCTAAGCTCGGATCCGCGACTACGATACCGTGACTTGCACGCCTGATCGGTCGATTTTCATAGGAAGAATCTGGCCGCCGGCACTCTCTACGGCTTTTTCCACTGCACCCCGGGCGCCGGGTTCAATCAGCATAACCACGCAGCCGCCACCACCCGCACCGCACACCTTGCCGGACAGTGCGCCTTTCTTCCGCGCACCCTCGATAATGCGATCAATCGTCTTGGTCGAAATCGTGGGCAAGCTCTTCTTCCGGAAAAGCCATTCTTCGCGCATTAGTCGCCCGGTTTCTTTCCAATCCGAATTTTCCAGCGACTCACGCATCGCCTGCGCCACTTCCGCGATGCGTTCCAGGTTCGCCTGCACGGTACGCTTGCCGTCAATGTGCGCTTTAAAAACTTCCCAGTTATTGATTCCCGATTGCCGCGGCTTCCCGGTATAGCAAAGCACCAGCCGTTGTTCCAGCTCGCTCACATCCAGGCGCAATTCCACCCGGCGCTCTCCGCCCGGAGGCAGCTCAACTGCCGCCGCACCGCCAAATGCCGGCGGATAGTGATCTTGCGTGCCGGTGGGAACGCGAATCACAATTCCCTCCGCGTCGCGGCTGATGTGAATCCAGTCCACTTTGCTCTTCCCCGCGGAAGTAAATCTGTCCAAAGCCGCACAAATAGCCACCGCCATCGCGCTCGAACCGCCGATTCCGGCGCCTGCGGGAGCCTCTGAGTCCGTAGTCAGCGTGAACCCCTGCTCTGGAGCGAAAAATTTTGCGATTTCCGCCAACAGCGGCAGGTGGTATCGCTTGGCTTTCACCATCGCCGCGAAGGAAGCGAAACTCTCTTCGCGCTTGGTATCCCGCGAAATCAGCTGAATCTTTTTGTCGCCGGCACCGCGCGTTTCAATCACACAAGACGCATACCGAGTGATCGCCGCATTGATTGTCACCGCTCCTGGATGAAATAAATAAAGCGGCCAGATGTCCAGTGTGCCGCCTGCCAGATCCACACGCGTAGGTGCCTTGGATTCAATCCGCAACGTTGTCCCTCGCCCTGCCTGGAAGTAGATGGTTGAAACGATGCCAGCATAACGCGGCAGCGCTGCCGGAAGGTCAGTTATTCAGCGCCCGGTGCTCCCCTTCTAAACAATTCGATGGACAATAAAATTTAACAATCGTTACTTGTTTTCGGCATTCGCCGCTCGCGGACGGAACATCAAATGCTGTCGGACTTCGTGTTTCACCTGCGCCGGATTCGGCTCGAAACATCTCCGGCAGCGCGCCTCGTACGCTCCACCTGCGCCCACAACAATTAACTCTTCGCTCTCCACCAAACGTTGCGTGTGCACCGCCGGATTCCCGCAACGCATACAGATCGCCAGCAGCTTGGTAATCTCTTCCGCGATGGCCAGAAGTCGCGGCATCGGCTCGAACGGCCGTCCGCGATAATCCGTATCCAGCCCCGCGACGATCACGCGTTTGCCAAGATTCGCCAGCTTGGTGCAAACGTCCAGAACCTCTTCTCCCAGGAATTGCGCCTCATCAATTCCCACCACTTCCGTTCGCGGCTGAATTTTCTCCAATATCTCCGACGCCTTTGAAACCGTGTCCGACGTAATCCCCAGCCCGGAATGGGACACGATCTCGTTCGCCGCATAGCGCGCGTCAATCGCCGGCTTGAAAATCTGTACCCGCTGCCGCGCAATCTCCGCGCGCCGTAACCGCCGGATCAACTCTTCGCTCTTCCCTGAAAACATCGGCCCGACCACCACTTCGATCCAGCCCATATTCCCCTTGACGATATCCACGCTCGCTCCTTCCTCTCTATCCTAATCCGGCGACTGCGCTTTTGCGATACGCGCTCGAATTGAAAAATGGTGCGAAGGCGGCAATCAACGCGACTCGAAACGCTTCTTGCCGCGTAATTTTATTCGCGCTCAACACTCCCCACGCGCCCTGCGCATCGCGAATTCCTGCTTCGCCCGCGAAGCGGTCAATCGCGATCGACAAGTCGGTTCCCTTCACAAAAACTTCTTCCGCAAGCGCCTCCGGCAATTCCACCGCGCCGGACCTGCCGAAATGTCCGCGCGTTCCGTCGCTCACATACGCCCAGCTTTCCAGAAAAACGCGCCGCTCGCCATTTTCCATTACCGAGTCCAGGCCACCCTCAAGTCCGACAAAATAATTCCACGGCTTGGCTTCTTCTTGCGCCATCTTTTGCAGCGTTTCCGCACGCTGTCTCGCTCCACGCATGGACTCTTCGCGGCTCAGCGGCGTGTGATTCACTCCGCTTTCAACTTCCGCGCCGACAATCTCAATGGACGTACCTGGCGAGAGCAGGTTTATCATCCCATCGACGGCTTCGCGCACCGCGGCAAGTTTCGGCTTACGCGCACTTCCGACAGCGATGATCAAATCGTTCACAAACTTTTCCTCGGTCACGGGATTGTACTTTCAGATATGGGAAATGAACAGGCAGAATTAACGCACCTAACGGGCACAGGCCAGTAGATGGCGATCACGACCGTACTGATCGCAGAGAAGACTGACTCCTGAAGAACGCCATCAATTGGCCAAACGGGACAGCGCGTTTCCTACTTCGCGTCCACCCAAGTGTCCGACCCCGCTACCTTGACGGCCACATTGGTAAAGAAAATTCGCGCGGGGCTTCCGTCCGCCGTTCCGCGATGGTCTGTCGAGAAGAGCAGCGGGCCAGCCTTCTTGTAACCCGCCCAGGTGGTGGTGACATTGCTCGGTTTCTTCGGTCCGCCGCGATGATAGATGAATTGCACGACTCGCCCATCCGACCCGACGTAAAGATCCCAGGTGTCTCCCGGCGTATCGCCGCCGAGCTCCACAGGATATTTTACCGACACCAGCTTCGCCGTGCCCGCTCCGATCGGCAATTTCTGTTTATCCTTTTCTTCCACGTTGGCGCTGGTGTCCCAGTACACATGCAAGGGGAAGATCACCCAATAATTGTCGTTGACGAAGGCCGGTTCGATTTCCTCTTTCACGTTGGCTGGCGCGCTGTTGAGCTGCGACCGGTTATAGGTAACCTTGACCGGCTTGCCGTCCTTGTCTTTCGACTCATAGGTGACTTGCCCGGTCTTAGGTTCCCACGTCCAGGTACGCGAGAGATTCACCTTCAAAGCGGGGAGAGCCAGGTTGAATGTATAGCGGATCGCGTCAACCTGCCCATACGAATCAAGGCCATAGGTTTTGGCGAGCTGTTCAACAATGGGCGGGCGCGTCTGGGCCCACGAAGTGCCTGCAAGGAAAAGCACCGTAAAAAATAGGCAACAGATCGTCATAGAATGGCGCGACTTTGTCATGGATGCCTCCTCAGTGAATGAATCGAACGTCGTCTTGGATGACTTACGAAGGTCCCTTGATGCAATAAATCGCATTGCGCCGCAGCTACCTTCACTCAACCTGATCGGCTGAGCATTGCAGGGTGGCCGGTCGTGTGATCCTACGCAAAGCGATGATGGCAGCAGCTATCGCGACGGATCCGTATTCCAGCAGCATAATCCAGCCAGGAACTAACCACGGCCGCCCGACCATGCGCAGATGCCAGACATAATAAGTGGGAATAATGCTCAAAGTCCAGATCATGAGCGGCACAGTCGAGGTCGACCTTATAAACGGCAACAGCCACAGCAGATACCATGGATATACGACCGGCGCACACAAAAGGGATGCAGCCATTGGCCAAGCAAACGCGTCCGAAGACAATTCCGCGGACTTTTTTCGCATCCAGATTGCGGTAAAAAAGCCGACGACCACCGCCAGCCCAGCCAAAATTTGTGGAGCCGTCACTCGCTCGAGCGTCGCAAAAACCGGATCATTGAAGCGGAACCTCTGGACGTAGGTGCCGAGCGAGCCGAACGGAATCCGCCCGTGTTCCAGAAACGGCACGTACACCAGTCCGAAAACGAGCGCCGCCAGCAGCCCATCGCGAACGCGCAGGCGCCGCCAGTAAAGTGGTACCAGCACGATCGGAAGAAATTTTACGGCCACGGCCAGTCCGAACGCGATTGCAGCGATCATTCGCCAGCGGCGTCCAAGTGCAACGACGGACACCAACAGCAGTAGGACTCCTAAAATATCGATGTGACCGCTGCCGGCCACGTTCACAGCAAGCAGCGGGTGCCAGGCGAATGCGAGAACCCAATGTTCTCCCTGGCCGCTACGTCGCAACAGGTTGAGTAATAGGAGAACGATTGCGATGTCGCAAACGACGAAGGCAATCTTGAACGCGAAGATTGATTCGTGAATCGCTGTAACGGTGCGGAAGAAGAGCTGCGCGCCGGCTGGATAGGGACTTGGCACCTCTGGGTTGTTCAGCGTGCGAGTCACGGGTGTGTGTAACCCCGCGAGCGCAGGGTCGCTGGGAACGACGACATAGGGGTTATAGCCGAGGCGCTGCACATGACCATCCCAAACATACCGATGAACGTCATCATCTGAACCCGGCGCCAGCAGCAAAAATGGCAGATGCCACAGAGCGGCCAACACGAGCCCGACGACGAGCACTCGGTGCGGAGATTTCGGCGCGGAAAAGAATTCACGCATGGCGAAGAGATATGCGATGCCAGCAACCGCCAGCGGAATGATGAAGGACGGTTCACCCACACTGCTGAGCTTGCGAGAGCAAACCGTCAGCGCCACAAGCAAAATGGCGCCCAGTCCGTACAGCCTGTGGGATGGCGTGAGTTTCACAGGTCTTCCGTGCCGGTACGCAACTGTGCCGCCGCCTGTTCCCACTGTTTCAGCCAGGCCGCCGTTTGTGCAGCCCTAGCCGGAGCGAGCCGCAGTTCCGCGGCGAGCCGAGTTAAGTCGCCTTCCACATCGATGTCGTAGAACGGATCGGTCAAATGCACGGAAAGCCCCAGCGCACGAGCGCGCTCCAACAGCGCCTCAAGCGCATTCACTGTACCCATGCCATCGCTGGCGAAGAGGTCTGAATGGGACTCCCTGGCACCGACAAGATAATAGCCGCCGTCGTGCGTGGGCCCCACAACCAGGTCGTGGGCTTCGAGCATGTCGAAGGCGGCCTCCAATGCCGCTGCAGGCAGGTGCGGGCTGTCGCTGTTGAAGGCAATGACACGCTGGCCAGAGCTGGCAAAGTGATTGAACACGGAAACAAGGCCTGCTGCCAGGCCCAGGCCGGTCTGAGGCACGATGCGCACTGTCTTGGCCACCGCGCGCGACAAGTCTTCAACGTCGGATTCGGGACACATAATGGCAATTTCCACATGATTGAGCGCTTGAGCTAAATCGATTGTGTCGTTCAGAAGGCATCGATATAACTCGGTGGCCGCTTGCAGAGAAAGACTCTCAGCCAACCTGGTTTTCACCGAGCCCAGTCTGGGTGCTTTGGCCATGATCACTAGAGTGCGATTCGTTGATGGCATCGTGGGGTGTCACCGTTCGTTCGAGGTTCAAGAAGCGCTGCCGTGTGGGAACTCACGCTGGCCTGGGCATGCTTTTTTTTCGCCGGCGGAAATAGTAGCGCGCAATCCGGCTGAGAATGAACCACGTCGCTCCAACCGTGCCTTTGAACGTGCCACTGATCTTCGATTTCCCGATGCGCGGATAATAGCTTACCGGGACCTCAACGATACGGAAACCCTGGGTGGCTCCCTTGAGAATTAATTCCACCGCCCATCCGTACGTGGTCTCTTCAAGTTCGACCGCGCGGAGGACATCGACACGTGCGGCCCGGAACGGACCGAGGTCGCTGATCTTTAATCCGTAAAGATTCGTGATCAAGCTGGCCGCAAGCCAATTTCCGAACAGCGAGTGCCAGGGGAGCGCCCCGGTCGTTCGTGGACCTGCGAGACGCGAGCCGATGGTGATGTCGGCGCGCCCCTCGGCGATGGGAGCGAGCAGAAGCGGAAGCTCGGCTGGGCGATCACTGTAATCGCCATCCAAAAAAACCACCACGTCGGGCGCAGTCGCGCGAGCTAGCCCCGTCAGGCAGGCTCTGCCGTATCCACGACGCGCTTCGGAAATAACTCGAGCACCCATGCGGGAGGCAATCTCAGGCGTACCGTCCGTCGAGTTGTTGTCGACGACGATGATCTCGCTAACGAGGCCGGCGGGAAGATCACCTATGACGAGACCGATAGCCTGCACCTCGTTGCGCGTGGGAATAATCACGGAGACCCGCACTCAACTCTCCCCTTTGCTTACAACCAAAGCGAGGACGGCCAACGGCGCGCCAGGAACGCGTCAAGTCCCCATGTGCGGCCCGCAGATCCAACCGCGAGCGCAAGCGAGGCCAGCGTGGGAACGAGGAGTTCCCAGATCCAAGAAGTGCCCCATTCTGAAATCCACAGGCTTCCGAGTAACCCGAATGCGATCAGGCCAACGGGGCGTGTGAGCAGGCCGAGCACGAGAAGGACGCCGAGCGAGATTTCCGTCAGGCCCTGCATTGGCGCCGCCATGGTGGCGTGGCTCGCGGCTACCGCCATCACGCCTTTCCATACTGCCGGAGCGTGACCATGCTGGATGTAGTAATTAATTAATCCCGAGTATCCGGCCGGCGTGTAGAGACCTTTCCCTAGATTCTCGAAGAAGACCCACACGAACATCGCGCCGATCGTCAGCCGAACCATTGCCAGCCCGATTCGCGCGTACGCTTCGTTAGCCACTGGGCCTGTCTCATTTGAAGCTGGGTCTGGATTCACCATGTGTAGTTCCCTCCTCCTAATTTGTCGGTCGAGAAGCTGATTGCCAGAAATCAGTCTCTGGCGATCACTACCGTTGTGCAGGAGCTTCTAAACTTTGGCAGATCGCGGTTGGCCGCCATTCGAACCTCCAGATTTGGCCGCTCTCCGCGAACGATTGGACAATAACAGTCGGGCTCCAACAGCGCGCCTTGCAAGCGTCGCCGTCCAGCGCATCCTCCATGACACGGTTCCCGAAACTCGCAAGGCTCGCAGAATTGGGGAAGTGTCCGTGCCTGCTCGAAGGGTCCGGAGTTCAGAATGGCGGGTCCCGCGGACATCAAGTCCGACAGCGGCTCGCCCGATCCGGGCCAATAAACGCAAGGTTGGGTGGTGGCTCGCGGTGTCAGTCGAACAGTACTGGCTCCACATCCGCCCTCTAGCGGGGGCAGGCCCGCCATAGCTCGAACCAGTGGCTCACCAATAGCGATCACATCGGTTTCCGCAAACAGGCGTCGGAACCCGGTCCAATACTCCTTATAAGTCAGCGCGTAAATGTCAGATCGCACTGCCTGATACACGTTAACTCGCAAAGGAGCGTCAAATTGTTTGGCTACTCGCGCCACGTCCGCCAGCCGCACGTAGTTTGCCTTCATCATGACGGCGATAATGGTCACGGGCACGCCCAATCGCACACAGCGCTCTGCCTGCTGATGAATGAGCGCCCAGTTGCCGGGACCGCGCTGTGCGTCCTGCTCGGCTTCGGTCGGGTAATCGAGAGAGAACTCGATGTCATGGAAGGCGCGCAATTCGTCGTCTTGCAGAACGGCCACGCTGTGGCCGTTGGAAGTGATGGTGAGACTGACGGGTTGTGCGCGCAGGTAGGCCAGCATTGCCTTGAAATCTGGATGCATGCCGTTCTCGCCGGTGCCCAGATTCACGGAGCGAACAGGCAGTCTTTCCATAACTGCTCTTACTTGATCCAGCGAAAGACGGTCGGCTCGAGCCGGATCGCGGTAGCAGAAGGAACAGGAAAGATTGCACTCGTTGGTCAGCCCGAGGCCAAGCGAAATACCGCCGTCAGATGGCACCACGCGTGATGTGGCCGATGAAGACTGGATTGTGACGTCGTTCATGCCCACCCTACCTCATCGGACCTGCGCAACGTGCCGGACGCTACGTAAAGTATAGCGACTGCAGCAAAAACCCGCTCATACATTGTATAGAGCCGGAGTTCGGGTGTAAGTTGTCAGTGGGTACAGAAGTTAAGAGAATCTTGATTGAAAGGGTCTTGGCCATGAATCGTCGCAATTTTCTCCAAACGGGAAGCATGGTGTCCGTAAGCCTGGCGTTCGCGAAGCCTGAGCGCTTGTTTTCAAAGCTCACAACTCTTGACCGCTGGCGAACATTTCAAATAACGACCCGAGTCGAAGTCCTGAAGACTTCCGGTGCAACGCGCATATGGGTGCCGGCGGCACTGATTAGTGAAACGCCCTTCCAGAAGACGCTCGCGAATGCCTTCAACGGCGAAGGTGGTTCCGTGAAGTTGGTCGAGAGCAAGAGCGACGCGCTCGGAATCATCGCTGCGGAATTTCCCGCCGGAGTAAAGCCGGTCCTGACTGTGAATAGCCGGGTCGCAACGAAGGATTGTGCGGTCGACCTT
The DNA here is from genome assembly GCA_963732135.1 of uncultured Acidobacteriota bacterium. Lineage (GTDB taxonomy): Bacteria > Acidobacteriota > Terriglobia > Acidiferrales > UBA7541 > Acidiferrum. Next base: position 907,343 of record CAVSYC010000001.1, on the reverse strand, counting down.
GCCTTGCGGGGTTCGGCACCGAGAGAGAGCCGCGCGGAATTGGAGCATTTCTTGCGGCCAACCAAGCTGCTTCCAACCGGCGGTATTGTCGAAGCGACAGCGAACGAAATTACGAAAGGCTCGAATACGGATGTGGAGAAAGCGCGGGCGATCTACGAGTGGATTGTTGACAACACGTTTCGGGATCCGAAAACGCGCGGCTGCGGCGCCGGCGACATTCGCTTTATGCTGGAATCCAAAGACCTGGGAGGGAAGTGCGCCGATCTAAACGCGCTGTATGTTGGGCTGGCGCGCGCGTCGGGACTCCCCGCGCGCGATGTATATGGCATCCGCGTCGCCAAGTCCGAAATGGGATACAAGAGCCTCGGTGCTTCGTCAGAGAAAGTGACAAAAGCGCAGCACTGCCGCGCCGAAGTTTACCTTGTTGATCACGGCTGGGTGCCCGTTGATCCAGCAGACGTTCGAAAGGTAGTTCTCGAGGAACCGCCCGGAAATCGGCCGTTGGAGGACGACATGGTCAAAAAGGCCCGCGCGCGGCTATTCGGATCCTGGGAGATGAACTGGATGGCGTACAACTTCGCGCACGACGTCGCTCTGCCCGGTTCGAACGGCGCGCCAGTGGCATTCTTCATGTATCCGCAGGCGGAAACCGCCGATGGCCGACTCGACAGTCTCGATCCGGACAACTTCAAGTATGAGATTACGGCTACGGAGACCACCTCTACGAACGGCTGACGGAAACAGACGTAGAAATATCGTTCGCTCATTGCACATTCTGATTCAAGCGAAACATCACAGTCTCGTATGACAGATACCTATACCGCTCCAACTATTGATGAGTATCTACGCCAGCGGCTGATGCCGGTGGAAGGCGCGATTCCGTATCTGGAAGGAATCGAGATGTACGGCAACTCGATTCCCGCGGGGACGGTCGGCGGCGATCTATTTGAGTACATAAATTTCCAGCAGCGTTACGACATTGACGCTCGCATTCAGCGGGCGCTGAAGCAATCGAAGCAGTATTTAGAGCCGCTGCCGGCAGGCGCGATGCCGCGTAATTCAGTGGACGATCATGTCAACTGGTTGAAATCAAGGTCCGGCTACAAGCCCGAGATGGAATCGGCGTACAGAGAGGCGCGGAGCTCGGAGCAGGTGCGGGTCGCCGAAGACCTGCACAAGTTGTACAGCACGGCGGGAGTTCTACTGGTGGACGCTCAGGGACATGAAATCATTGCAGCGAAAATCGCGTCGACGGTCCACGACACGTTTCATGCCCTCATGCTCTCCGAACTCGATCATCGAGGAAAAACGACGCCGGAGTTATTCGAGAGGATCAACCTGAGGTTGGCGCAATCAGTCACCGCACGAAATGCTCTCGGGATAAGCGAGCAAGAGAGCGCCCAGGAAATAGCGACGATGCTGTACGGCGAAGTACGCCCTTTTGGCAACTTTAGATTCGTGAACTTCGGACATCCACCGCCACTGGTCTTCTCCGCGGAATATCGCAAGTTTATGGAGATCAAGAGCCGTATGGTGCAATTTCTGCCGCTCGGCGTGCAGATCCCAGAAGATCATCCGGATCGGAATAGATATCTCTCACTGGATTCCCGCGAAGACAACGCGAACTCCTCCAATGTGGCGGAGCTCACACTGCTGAGTCCAGGAGACATTTTCCTGCTGTATACCGACGGGGTTTACGACGGCAGCAACAAAGAAGATCGCCAGCAACTTGAAGGGGTGATGCGTGAGCGCTATCGCCAATCGGCAAAGGAAATCTGCAACGCTCTGCTGGAATATGCGGTGAAAAAAGACGATCGTCTCCGCCAGATTGGCGAGCCGGACCGTATTGACGATAAGACCGTGTTCATCATCAAGCGGAGCTGAAGAATGCGGCGATAAAACGTTGTCTGTTGTTGGGAAAATGGAGCGGCCTATCGGAATCGAACCGACACCTGAACCTTGGCAAGGTTCCGTACTACCACTATACTAAGGCCGCTCAGACTTAATTATTTATAACACGTCATCGCGGAATCCAACAAGTCAACCTGTTCACACTGTTTCGCGCGTTACAATTCCAAAAAATTCTAGGAGACTTGCGAAACGCGCACCGATTTCACCACCGGCGACCTGCGTTGGCGGTCAGCAAATCGAGTGGCTTTCTCCTTGTCCGTATAGACGCGACCGAACTTTTCGCCGTCGGCGTAATATACGGTGACCAAAAAATGATGATGGCGCCTGCGCTTGTCCTTATTGAACGGCGCCTTACCTCTTTTGGCAGTTTTTATTGTTTTGGCCACGTTCCCACGCTCCGCTCGAAAAATCGTTGTCCTGCACTATCGCTTGGAGAAGGCCTATAAGGCAAGTATTTCTTCCGTATGACAACATTTGCCAGCAATGGTCGCTCGGATCCGAAATATGGATGGAATTCTGTGCCTATAAAATACCCTGTTTCCACCAGAAAAGCATGAAACATTTTGGCTCCGGCAGCGTCTTTACCTATGTGAGGAGATACGCTGGCCGGCGGAAAGAAACCATGATTATGAACTTGTCAAAACAACCGCCCATTTTGGAAGACCTGAGGAACCATTCTTCGGAGGAAGTCTCCGAACTGCGTACACTTTTGAGCATCGGCGCAGACATGCGTCCCGACCCCCGCCGTCCAGGCTTCTTTGAAGTCACCGGCATCGACCGCGTTTATTACATTTTTAAATATCCCAATGGCAGCAAGGTTCTGCTGCTGGGCGTCTGGGACCGTGATCCGGCCGCAGAGATGGCCGCTATGGCATGTACCGAAGCAGCCTGAACCGGCCTCAATTCGTCCACCCAATCAAAAAAGTTCAATTGGAAAAGGCCACCTAGCCACAGCATTTAATCTTTGTCTAAATTTAGCGCAACGGAATTGATGCAATAACGCAAGCCCGTTGGCTGTGGCCCATCCTCAAACACGTGGCCCAAGTGCGCATCGCATCGGCTGCATTTCACCTCGGTTCGCCGCATGCCGTGGCTGCGATCCTCTTCCTCCTCCACCAGTTCGCCCTTTGCGGGCGCGTAAAAGCTTGGCCATCCGCAGCCGGAATCAAACTTCGTCTCTGAGCGGAATAGCGGCTGTCCGCAACACACGCATTTATAGGTTCCCACTGCGTCCGTGCCTTCGTATTCTCCCGTAAAGGGCGGCTCGGTTCCCTTCTGCCGTGTCACATAATATTGATTCTCCGTGAGTTGTTTCTTCCACTCGGCGTCCGGTTTTTTGATTTTTTCATCAGCCATTGCCCTTCCTCCGTCTTTCGCCCAATGCGCGCGGCCTCTGTTATCCGATTCGCAGCGTACCATTGACGTTACAGAGCCACCACCGGCAAAGTCAGATGAATGGACGATTCCGGCTCCAATTCTGGTAGTTCGCCGTCGGTTGCGCCCGCCGTCTCGGAACTTCGCCGTGGACGGCGCGCAAAACTTGCGCGGCCCATGCGCATTCGCCCATCCGAGCCGCGTGACGACCATTTTGAAGACCTGCCAAACAGCGTTAACGCCTCAAAACACGGAATCTACTTCGTCTCAAAGAATTCGAGCTATTACAAAGGCATGCGCGTCTTCGTCACCTTTCCATATTCCGCTCACGATCCCATGAGCTCCGAGTACCTCGCGGAAGTCGTTCGGATCGACGCTCTCCCGAACAACAAATTCGGCATTGCCGTCGATTTGAAGATGACCGTCAACATGTCCGGCAGCACCCGTCCTGGTCCTCGCGCTTAGAGCGCCAAATCGCGGATTTCGCAATCTCTCATCTCTCAGTGAGTTTCGACCTAATTTACTAGGCGGGCAGTTACGCGGCGAGTCCTCAAGCAAGCATCTCAGCTCCAAAAAAGGCCTTAGGCGCCATGGCAGTCCTTCTGCAGAAATAGTGAACAGGGTTACGTGCAGTACACCATCATCATTGACGCGAACTCGAGGGTGACGGAACCCGCGCCAACGAACTCCGACGATAGCCTGACAAGCCTCAACAGTGCAGTCAAAGCTGCTCTGGTGCCGCAAACCTTTCCCGACACATCGCTCATGAAGATGCCTCGTTTAGGCACTCTAACCTGCGCGGATGTCAATCAACCGTGCACTCTCAGATTGCTGGCAGCTCGCGCAGCCTCTCGTCTGGCTCCTGTTGACTAGCTTGCATTGCGGCGGGCGGATTGCAAACGTGTTGACAGCAGACCGCCGACTCCCCTATTCTGTCGGCTCATGACTCTCGCAGCCCACACTCAACGTCGCCATCATCGTCACGACCATTCGCCGCGCGCGCTGGGGTGTAGTTAGCAAAACGCTAATCAAACACTTTTAGCCCGCTGGCGCAGTAAAGCCCAGCGGGTTTTTTGTTTTTTACGGCAGATCTTTCGTGACAAGGAGCGATCGTGGAAATTGCGTTCGAGAAATCGGGCGGCCTGGTTCCCGCCATTATTCAGGACGGATCAACTGGCGATGTCTTGATGCTCGGCTTTATGAGTGCTGAGTCTTTTGCGCTTACGCAACGGACTGGCGAAGTCGTTTTCTTTTCGCGTTCGCGCAATCAGCTCTGGAAAAAGGGTGAGTCCAGCGGTCATGTTCTGAAAGTCGTGGACATTCGCGTAGATTGCGACGCCGACGCCTTTCTCATCCGAGTAAATCCCGTTGGCCCCGGCGTTTGCCACGAAGGCTACCGTAGTTGTTTTTTCCGCAGCTTGAATGGTGAGGGAGCGCCTCGTGTCATTGCTGAACGAACTTTTTCTTCGGAAACTGTTTATGCTCCGGAAACATCTCCGTCAGGAAACGAGGCCAAGTGACTATCTCATCGCCTCGACTGAAACTGGGTATTCCGAAAGGAAGCCTGCAGGATGCCACCGTTGAGCTTTTTTCCCGCGCCGGATGGAAAATCTCGCTCGGCTCACGCAGCTACGTTCCCGCTATTGACGATCCCGAAATTGAATGCCTGCTCGTTCGCGCGCAGGAAATGGCTCGCTACGTTCAATCCGGCGCGCTTGATGCGGGAATCACCGGACACGACTGGGTGGTTGAGACCGCAGCCGACGTCGAGGAGCTCGCCGAACTGGTGTACGCCAAGCAGCGGCTGGCGCGGGTCCGTTGGGTTCTTGCCGTGCCTGAGGATTCGCCGATTCGCGAGCCGCGCGATCTGGAAGGAAAAGTAATCGCCACCGAAGTGGTTCACCTGACGGAAAAATATCTGGAGCGGTTCGGCGTAAATGCAAATGTCGAATTTTCCTGGGGCGCCACCGAAGTAAAAGTTCCGCAGCTGGCTGACGCGATTGTCGAAGTTACCGAAACTGGTTCGTCGCTTCGTGCCAACCGCCTGCGCATTGTGGACACGGTCCTCGAATCCGCTACCGTTTTCATAATGAATCGCGCCGCCGCTGCCGATGCGTGGAAGCGCGAAAAGGCCGAAAATCTCATTCTCATGCTGAAAGGCGCCATCGACGCCGCCAGCAAAGTCGGTTTGTTGCTCAACGTCCGTCGTGATGATCTTTCCGCGGTACTTACTGTACTTCCCGCGCTGAAAAATCCGACGATTTCGAATCTCAGCGATCCCGATTGGGTAGCCGTCAACACCATCATCGAAGAAGCCGTCGTACGCCAGCTTCTCCCCAAGCTCAAAGCCGCCAAAGCCCAGGGCATAGTCGAATATCCCCTGAACAAGATCATCCTCTAATGCGCATCCTTAAACTCACTCCCGCCGTGGAAAAACAGTTGCTCGCTGCACGCGTCGCGCATGATGAGCAGGCGCAATCTGTCGCCGCGCGAATCGTTGCAGATGTTCGCGAGCGGGGCGACACCGCGCTTCTCGCGTGGACGAAGGAACTCGACCAGGCAGATCTCCGTGCAAAAGATCTGTGGATTTCGCAAAGAGAAATTCGTTCCGCCCAGAGCCATGTAAGCCCCATTTTCCTTCGCGCGATTCGTCAAGCCGCGCGCAACATCCGTCGCGTCGCCGAAAAACAGCTTCTCCAACCGTGGTCCGTCCAAGTCGAAAGCGGCGTTCGAATTAGCCAGCGCGTTCTTCCCATTGAATCCGTCGGCGCATACATTCCCGGTGGTCACGCCTCGCTCGTCTCGACGCTTCTGATGATCGCTGCTCCCGCTCAAGTTGCGGGTGTCCAGCGGATGGTTGCTGTTTGTCCAAAGCCCAACAACGAACTTCTCGCCGCGGCAAATTTTCTCGGCATTACCGAGATTGCTCGGATTGGCGGAGCCCAAGCCATCGCGGCATTGGCCTACGGCACAAAATCCATTCCGCGCGTCGAAAAGATCTTCGGCCCCGGAAATAAATACGTCACCGCCGCAAAGCAACTCGTTTCCGCTGATTGCGCCATCGATCTGCCAGCCGGCCCCACCGAAGCCATCGTACTTGGCGAACGCGGCAACGCTCGCTGGATTGCCGCCGATCTTCTCGCACAAGCCGAGCACGCTCCTGATGCGGCAACTTTCTTGGTCACCACTTCGCGCGTATTCGCACAACAAGTCGCCACTGAAGTAGCCGCCCAACTCGCGACGCTGGCTCCAGACAATCCTGCTCACCGTTCAATTGAGAACGCTGGCGGAATCCTTGTTGCGAAAACGCTCGAACGCGCGTGCGAATTCGTCAATCGTTTTGCGCCAGAGCATTTGAGCCTGCCCGCGAACTCCGCGACCCTGCTCAAACAAATTCGATCCTCTGGCACAATTTTTGTCGGTCCATGGGCTGCTCAACCGCTTGGCGATTACGTTTCAGGCAGCAATCACGTGCTGCCCACCGCCGGATGGGCGCGCCGTCGCGGCGGTCTTTCTTCCGCCGATTTTGTAAAATACATCACTGTGCAAACGATCTCGCAGAAAGGTTTTCTCCGCCTCGTCGATGCCGCCGAAACTTTGGCCGAAGCCGAAGGCTTGCTCGCTCACCGCAACGCCGTAAGGATCCGCCGATGAGGAGGCGTCTTCCAGTACGCGCGGCTATCCTCAAACGTAAGACCTACGAAGCTCCCGCGGAAGGCCGCGCCGGAAAAATTCGCCTCGACTTCAATGAAAACACGGCGGGTTGCGGCCCCGCCGTTCTCCGCGCGCTGGCGACACTCACTCCACAGCAGCTCGCGATGTATCCCGAATACCAAAAATCAACCGCGAGCATTGCTCGCTACTTCGGCGTTCGAACCGAGGAGCTCCTGCTCACCAACGGTGGCGACGACGCACTGCGCGTTTTCTTCGATACCTTCGTCGAGCCGCATTCGCACATCCTGATCTGCGAACCCACGTTCCCGATGTACCGTTACTATGCGGAAATCGCAGGCGCACGCGTCGAGGTTTGCCGCTACGATGCGCAACAGCGCTTTCCACTGAAAGAAGTTCTCTCCGCGCTGCGCAAAAAGCCTCGCGTCTTTTTCTTGGCCAATCCCAACAATCCCACGGGCACTCTTGTTCGGCCTGCCGCGCTTCGCAAGATCCTCAACGCCGCGTGTAACACCATCGTCGTTTTCGACGAAGCCTATGCGGAGTTTTCCGGCTTCTCGACTGTTCCCTGGATTCGCCGCTATCCGAATCTGTTTATCGCCCGCACTTTTTCCAAAGCCGCAGGCCTCGCGGCTCTTCGGCTCGGCGCGGTGATCGCCGCGAAGGATTCCCTCGTTTACGTTCGCCGCGCTATGCCGCCATTCCCGGTAAATATTGCCGCGCTGGTCTCCGGCGAGGCCGCGCTGCGTGAAAGAAAAACCATTCGCGCTTACGTCCGCAAGATTCAGCGCGCCAGAGAATCGTTTGCCGCAGCTCTGCAAAAGCTCGGTGTAACCACTTTTCCCAGCGCCGCCAATTTTCTTCTCGCCAATTTCAGTCCCAGTGGTCCAGCCCTCTTCGCCAAGCTCGAAAGCAAAGGCATCCTCCTGCGCGACCGCTCGCGCGACATGGGCCCCGGCTTCGTCCGGATCACCATTGGCACTCCAGGCGAAATGAAAACACTTCTGAGCGAAATTCAACGCACCCGGAAGAAGGGCGCATGAGCCGCTCCGCGACAATCCGTCGTACCACCGCCGAAACCGACATCCGCCTCCGCTTGTCTCTGGACGGCCGCGGCAAATCCAAAATCTCAACCGGCATCCGCTTCTTCGATCACATGCTCGATCTCTTCGCCCGCCATGGAGCCTTCGATCTCACCATCGCCGCCAAAGGCGACCTCGACGTTGACCAGCACCACACGGTCGAAGACGTTGGCATTGCCCTCGGCGAAGCGGTGCAGAAATCCCTAGGCAACAAAAAAGGCATTTTCCGCGCAGGATATTTCTTGATGCCGATGGATGAAACTCTGGCCGCCGCCGCAATCGACCTCAGCGGCCGCCCGCACTGCGTCGTTCACGCGAGAATCAAAGCGCAAAAAGTCGGCGACTTCACCGTCGAACTTCTCGAAGATTTTTTCCAGGGCTTCGCACAATCCGCTAAGGCCAACGTCCACCTTCGCTGCCTCTATGGCCGCTCGTCGCATCATCAGGTCGAAGCGATCTTCAAAGCTTTCGCTCGCGCTTTGCGTTTCGCCGTAAGCCGAGATCGCCGCCTGAAAAATGTTCTCCCCAGCACCAAGGGGCTGCTGTGACGTGCACTTCAACTGTCGCGCTCATCGACTACGGCGCCGGCAACGTCGCATCCGTCGAGCGCGCCCTGCAAAAGCTCGGCGCGGCGTCAAAACGCGTCACGCGACCCAGCGAGTTCGGTGGCGCTCGTGCCGTTGTCCTGCCTGGCGTGGGCCACTATGCCGCTCTTATTCGAGCGCTCGACGAACGCGATCTCCGCATACCGCTTCTCGATACGATCGAGCGGGGCGTTCCATTTCTCGGCATCTGCCTCGGCTTGCAGGCTCTCTATTCTTCCAGCGAAGAAGCGCCGAGTCTCTCCGGCCTCAATTTATTTTCAGGCTCTGTCCGCGCCCTTCCCACTACGGTAAAGCTTCCCCACATGGGGTGGAACCGCATTCGCATCGAGCGGACATCGCAACTACTCGCCGGAGTCTCAGAATCCGACTATTTTTATTTTGCGCACACCTACGCAGCAACACCCTCTCTCGGTTCGAATGAATTCGTAGCCACTTGCAGTCACGGTGCAAACTTCAACGCCGTTGTCGAACACCAAAACATTTTTGCGACACAATTCCACCCGGAAAAGAGCGGCGCGGCCGGCGCGCGCCTCCTGCAAAACTTCCTAAACGTAGCCGCACGCATGAGTGCTGCATGACTCTTGCCCACCGCATCATCCCGTGCTTAGACATCGACGGTGCCCGCGTCGTAAAAGGGATAAATTTTGTCGGCCTTCGCGATGCAGGCGATCCTGCCGAACTCGCGGCGCGCTACAACGCCGAAGGCGCCGACGAGCTCGTCGTTCTTGACATCGCGGCCTCGCGCGATCGCCGCCCAACTTTTCTTGAAACCATCCGGCGTGTAGCTGCCGAACTCGCCATTCCACTCACCGCGGGAGGAGGCATCCGCTCGATCGACGACGCCCGCGCCGTCATCCGTGCTGGCGCCGACAAAATTACCGTCAACACCGCTTCCGTCAGACGCCCCGCCCTCATCACCGAGCTCTCTCAAGAATTCGGTGCGCAAGCCGTTGTCCTGGCCATCGACGCCAAACTAGACTCCATCAGCGCGGCCGCTCCTGGCTATGCAACGCCCCGCTGGAAGGTGCGCATTCGCGGCGGCCGCGATTCCGCCAATCTCGACGCCCTGCACTGGGCCCAACGCAGCGTGGAGCTCGGTGCCGGAGAAATTCTCGTCACCAGCATGGATCGCGACGGCACGCAATCCGGCTTTGACATCGCTCTCACGCATGCGATCTCCACCTGCGTCTCGGTTCCAGTGATCGCAAGTGGTGGTGCAAAAACTCCACAACATTTCAGCGAAGTTTTCAGCGCAGGCGCTGCCGACGCCGCACTAGCCGCCTCCATCTTCCACGACGATACTCAATCCATCCGCGCGCTGAAACAATTCCTCGCGTCGCAAAATATCGAGGTCCGGCTTCCATGCTGATCCCGTGTATCGATCTGCAATCCGGGCGGGCGGTACAACTTGTGCAAGGCCGCCGCCGCGAACTCGCTGTTTCCGACGTAAACGCGCAACTTCACAAATTCCGAAGCTACAAATGGCTGCACATCATCGATCTTGACGCCGCCATGAACAAACGCCACAACAACAACGCTCTGGTCGCATCCCTTTGCCAACGCTCTCGTCGCAAATACAAAATGAATGTCCGCGTAGGCGGCGGCATCCGCAGCATCGCGCGTGCCAAACAATTAACCAAAGTCGGCGCGACGCAAATCATTATCGGCAGCGCCGCGTTCGCCAAAGGCAAGCCCAACCTGCGCTTTCTGCGTGCCTTGGCCAGCGCCATCCCTCGAGAACAAATCGTCATCGCGCTCGACACCTATAAGGGAAAGATCGCCACCCACGGCTGGCGTAAATACCTCACCCTTCGCCCCGAACAAGTCATGTCCGCGCTGGAACCTTACTGCTGCGCCTTTCTCTGCACCGACGTTGATCGCGAAGGCACACTCTCCGGCGCCAATCTCAAGTACTTCGCGTCGCTCCGCACTGCCACGACACACCCGATCATCGCCGCCGGTGGTATAAAAACAGGCCGAGAAATCGCAGCTCTGGATAAACTAAAAATGGACGCCGCCGTTGGCATGGCGCTGTACAAGAATCTTCTGCGTTAATGGCGAATGAACCTTGCGTAAAGAAATGCGCAGAACGACTATCGTGAACGCTAGGCCGCGATTCCTGATCTGACAGTCAGTTGCTTGCGGTCAGCCGGGTTCTTGCGGCGAGTTTTTTTGCTAAATCTCGAACACTTTGCAGCGTCCTTTTGTTGGGATCATCAGGACGAAGTTTCAGATACGCATCCAAGTCACGCGCCTGGTCCTCGTAATTTCCTTTTTCGGCATTCAGGTCGGAAAGCACCAGATAGCCCTTCGCGGAATTCGGCGCATGAACGTCGAGAGCTTCCCGAGCGTTCTTCTCCGCCTCATCCGGCCGCTTCAACTTCAGCAGTACAAATCCCAGTACCACGTGGCCGTCAGGGTTGTTGGGGTCCGATTCGAGGCCGTGCCTAACCACGCGCTCCGCGTCTTCCAGCATTCCTTCCCGCATCAGCGCCAAACCATATCCGAACTCCGCTTGCGGGTAACCTTTATCGCTTGAATCGATCGCCTTTTGAAAACGCCGCAACGCTTCTTCGTTGTTTTGCTCGATCAAGGCAGCAATTCCTTCGTGGTAGTACGCTTCGTAATAGTCAGGATATATCCGAAGCGCCGCATCAAAATGGCGGAAGCTCCCTACCGTGTCCCGCTTTTCCAGCGCCCGCAAGCCCCGGTTGAATTCGTTCCGCGCTTTTGTCGGAATATGCAACTCCCGCACTGAGACTTTCGGATCTGATCTCACCGCAGACGCTGCCGTAAAATTCACGGATTGCGCTTGCGTTGTTGCAGCCCATCCGGCGACGAGCGCTGAGCTTACGAAAAGTATTACCCGCAGGTATCTGCGTGGCCTGATAGTTCCCAAATTCTCTTTCATGTGCGCACTCGTCCTTCCGTGCACCCCGGAACGGCACTCTGGTCATCGCTCTCGGAACTTGGTTATTTCTGACAGTGTGACGATTTAACGGAATTTCCAATTCCAGCCGGGGTTACGATTTACGTGGGGCCAGGTCGAAGCTGGTTTTCTGAACAGAGCAGGTTGTGACGGAGGTTCGGCGGGTCTTGACTTTGCTCCTTCTCTCCTTGCCGTTGCAGGGCACTTCAACTTCCAGCCTTGAGATGCGCGGCGAACTCAAATGATTGCAAGGTTGAGACCAAAACTTCCGTAATTAAATTATCTCCTGAGCGCGACATCCAGCGCGGGTTTCGCCGAAGCGTCTCTGACGCTGTGTAATATTTCCCGCGCTTCGGTGCATTCTTCCTTTCCGGCGTCTCTTGTCTACGTCTGTCTATGTCGCAATGCGATCGCCTCAGAAGCATGAGGGCACAGTGATCCCGTGCCGCAAACTAAATGATTTACAGTATCTGCAGGGATATTTGCCACCAGACGGCGCGCCCCATGCATCCTAGACTCGGGCTGTTTTCTTGTTTAGCCGCCCGTTGCACCAGCAGCAGCGCCCGTTATACGCTGCTCGCTGTCCGCCATTTACGACTCGCGGATACCTCGGTCACTTTATGCCGGTCCTTATTTCCATGCTCCGCGCCGTTAACGTAGGCGGCCACGGCAAAATCAAAATGGACGCTCTCCGCACCCTCTATGCTTCGCTCAAATTCGAAAATCCGCAAACCTACCTGCAAAGCGGAAACGTTATCTTCAAGACCGGCGAACGCAAAATCGATTTGGTCGCCAAGCGCATCCAATCCGGAGTCGAAAAGAAATTCGCCTGCCGTACTGAAATCATTCTTCGCACTACGGCCGAACTCCGAAGTGTTGTCGCCAAAAATCCGTTCGCGGAGCGACGGGCCATTGAGCCCAGCAAACTTCTAGTCGCCTTCCTGGCGGACGATCCCGGCGACGCAGCGCGCAAGACTCTCGAAGAACAAAAATTTGCACCCGAAGAACTGCACGTCTCAAGTCGCGAACTCTACATCTACTTTCCGAACGGTATGGGCAAATCCAAACTTCCCTGGCCACGCATCTATAAAATCCTGAATACACCCGGCACCGGCCGCAACTGGAACTCCGTCACCAAAATGCTCGAAATCGCGGAGAATCTGGAAGATTCGTCATAACGCATTACCAATCTTTTTCCCCCTGTCTTTTCCGTCTCTTTCCGTCTTTGTAGCGCCGGGTTTTAGCCAGTTTTTTTAGCGACTAGGGCTCGCAGCGGGCAGCCTTTGCAGTGCGGCAGCCCAGATGCCGCTTTTCCACCCAGCTCTCCAATTAGCCCCACTGTGTGTGTCTGCAATTCAGCGTGCACCTGTACTCGACTGTCCTTTCGTACAACTCAATACTGGCCTTCGAGAAGCGCAACATCTTCGCGACAAAGGTGTTTACTTGAAAGCAGCAGCAACTGCCGTAAAACGATACTTTCGGAGAGAAACGGTTCTTGCCTCCTTTTGCCTTTGATGTGGCGTGGAGCACCGGTTTCAGGGCTTGCACTTACAAGCCCCTAGTTGGAAAAGAAACTACTTGGGAGGATCCATCATGCGTAAGTTTTTGTCGTTGCGAATTTTGTTCCTGGCCGTAGTTGCTTTTGTCGTGCCCGCGGCTTCTCGGGCGCAAGTTGCGTTGGGCGTTTCGATTCGAGTAGGGCCGCCGGCTCTGCCCGTTTACGAGCAGCCGCCTTGTCCCCAGGAAGGCTACCTCTGGACGCCCGGCTATTGGGCTTACAGCGATGATGGATATTACTGGGTTCCCGGAGTCTGGGTCGCCCCGCCACGCGTTGGCGTGCTCTGGACGCCCGGTTATTGGGGCTGGAATGAAGGCGTTTACGTTTTCCATGCAGGCTATTGGGGGCCGCACATTGGCTTCTACGGCGGCGTGAATTACGGATTCGGATATGGCGGAGTCGGCTTCGTGGGCGGCGAATGGCGCGGTGGACACTTCGCGTACAACACCGCGGTGGTCAGCGTGAATCGCACCGTAATCCACAACACCTACGTCAACAAAACGGTGATTGTAAATAATCGCGAGGTGAATCGCGTCAGCTTCAGCGGCGGCCCTGGTGGAATCAACGCGCGGCCCACTCGCGAGGAAATCTCAGCCAGCCATGAATCGCACATTCAAGCCACCAGGATGCAGACTTCGCACGAGCATCTGGCTGGTTCGAATCGCGCCAACTTCGCGTCAGAAAATCATGGCCGGCCCGCAACTGCAGCTATGAGCCGCGTCAACACCCGCGAAGCCAATCAGCAGGGGCGTATTGCCAACGGCGTGAAATCAGGCCAACTGACTCCGCGTGAAACCGGCCACCTCGAAAATCGCGAAGCAAACATCAATCGCGAAGTGCGCAATGATCGCGCAGCGAATGGCGGCAAGCTCACGTCGCAAGAGCGCGCCCAGGTCAACCATCAGCAGAACAATACCAGCAAGCAAATCTACAACGACAAGCACAACGCCAAGACCGATCGACCGGTGCAGCAACACAACGCCGAGCACGCGCATAAGTAGATGCCTGCAAATTAAACAGCCGGCTCGTTGTAGCGGGCCGGCTGTTTGTTTTTGAGTGCGCCAGCCTTGCTGCGGGCTATTGCAATTTTCAATATCGATCCGCTGGCAATTCCTTATCCGCACTTGCGCTACCTCGCCCATGTTTTTTACGACGCAAACCCGCGCGGCTTTATTGACGGCCAGCACGGCCTTCGTTAGCGTCGTACAGAGCCCCGCGACCAATGTCTTACGCGATGCTTACCCAGATGTACCATTATCTCTTGGAAGGCAGGACCATTTGGCGCCACGGCCCATTATCACTCTCACTACAGACTACGGAACTAACGACCATCTCGTCGGAACGCTGAAGGGCGTCATCCTCAAGATCAATCCGGACGTCACAATCGTGGACATTTCGCACGATGTCACGCCATACGACCTGCTCGATGGCGCGCTGACCATTGGTTCTTCGTATTCCTACTTCCCTCACCGCACGATTCACGTGGTCGTGGTTGATCCCGGCGTCGGAACTGAACGCCGGCCGCTTCTGGTTACCGGCGACACGCAGTATTTTGTCGCTCCCGATAACGGAGTTCTGTCGTTGGTCTACGAACACGAGGAAAATATTTTGGTGCGCCACGCCAACGTTGAACATTATTATTTGGAACCAGTTAGCAAAACATTTCACGGACGAGATGTCTTCGCTCCCGTGGCCGCATGGCTCGCAAAAGGTTCGCAAGCTTCAGCCATGGGCGAAGAAATTACCGACTACAAAAAGTTTTCCATGCCGAAACCAAAAGCAGGAGAAGGGTCGACAAAAGGTGTGGTGCTGCGCGTCGACGGTTTCGGCAACCTCATCACCAATTTCCGCGCGGAAGATTTGCCGGCCGCGGCGATTGAAAGCGGAACCGTTCAATTCACGATTGGCAGTCATTCCGTGACGAAATTGGTGGATACTTTCGCGAAAGGCAGTCCCGGCGAAGCGTTCGCTTACATCGGCTCTAACGGATTCGTGGAAATTGGCATCAACCGCGGAAACGCCGCAAAAAGCCTGGGAATTGGGCGCGGCACGCAAGTCAATCTCGCGGCACCGTGACATCTGTGGTCTATGGTCGCGTCTGGAATTTGTAGGGGCCGCCTTATGAGGCGGACCGATTTTTGTGACGACTTTCCTAGGCAGCGGCTTGGGACGGTTGCTTCCGCCTGTGCCAGTAATCCAATGCCGCGAAGAGAAGAACGGCAGGCACGCCGGTCAGTCCACAAGCGATAAAAAAAATCCCGTAAGCGTGAGTAAGGCCGTGCGAGGTGCTCAGGCTTTCGACCGTAGCGCCGGAAAACCCCTTCAAGATCTTTCCCAGCCACGCGTAGGTTGAACTCAAGAGCGCATACTGCGTGGCGGTGTATCCCAGATTAGTGAGACTCGACATGTACGCTACAAGCGCAACGCCGGCAAAGCTGAGGCCGAAGTTGTCACCCACCATGACGAGGGCGAAGAGAGGAATGCTCGCGCCCGCGAATGCGAGAGTCGCAAACGCGGCAGTCGCAACTGCCTGCAAAATGCCCCCGATGATGAGCGCGCGCATGTAGCCAAGCTTCAGCGAGCAGAATCCACCCGCGGCGATCCCTGCAAACGTAGCGATAAGTCCGACTGAGCCGCGCACAGTTCCGACCGTTTGCTTGCTAAGGCCGATGTCGTGGTAGTAGGGATTCGCCATGGGGCCCATGATGAAGTCCGGCAACCGGTAGAGGCTGATGGCCGCCAACATCACCAGCGCCAGCCAGCCATGGGCGCGAAAGAAAGCGATGAATGGGCCCACAACCGCATCGAAGAAACGCGTCCAAAGGGGCGCTCCGTGCTTTTCATCCATCACTGCATCTGCGCGCTCCGGTTCCTTGGCAAACCAGGTCGCGATGATTCCGATGGCCATACACGCGCCATAGATACCATAGGACATGCGCCAGCCCGCGGCTGCCGCCACAATGAGAATAATGGAATCGGTACACAGGAGCGCCAAGCGGTAGCTGAACTGATAGGCAGACGCGAGGAGGCCTTGTTCTTCTCCGTCATCTGCCGATTCAATCCGCCAAGCATCGACCACAATGTCCTGTGTGGCTGAAGCGAATGCGACGACGAGCGCAAACGCACCAAGACGGGCGAGCCCGGCTTTCGTACCAGTTCCACCCATGGCCCACAGCGCCAGCCCGACGACGATCTGCGAGAACATCATCCATCCGCGCCGATGTCCAAGCCGCTTAAACAATGGCAAGTCGACGCGATCCATCAAGGGCGCCCACAGAAACTTCAGCGAATAGGCAATGCCCACCCAGGAAAGAAACCCGATGGCGGTCAGAGAGGTGTGTTCATCGCGCAGCCAGTAACCTAAAGTATTGCCGACCAGATAAAAGGGTAGGCCTGAAGAAAAACCGAGCAACAGCATTGCCAGCGTTTTGGGCCGCAGGTAGTCGGCGATCCGGTGCTTGTGTGGATTCACGCCTTCATTGTCTACGGGTGCCTGGCGAACCTCAACGCGCCTACTTTCGATATTTGTCCATCCTGACACTCTAACGAGAGTTACCGACTATCCCGGGGCCGCTCGGGACGATGTGAAGCAACGGGAAGACCATACTCAAGGCCAGCCAAACGCTGGGTAGAGTGAGTCAGATGGCGAAGCATGGGAAAAGAAATTATGACCGGGAAACGGCGGAGCTGGCGGGTTTTCCTGAAGGAGTTTCTGAGTCGTTATTATTTTTAGCGGCTGGCGGCTTGATGCGTTCCATCTTGACGCGAGCCACGCGCTTTCCGTCCATCTCGGCGATGGTGAAACGCAAATCGCCGTGGACAAAACTTTCGCCGCCACTAGGAATGAAACCAAGTTGGTCGAGAACGAAACCGCCAACCGTGGCGTAAGCAGGATCTTCCGGAATTAGTATGCCGTATTGCGCTTCCAAATCGCGGACGTTCAAAGCAGCGTCGAAAATGACGGCGCCATCGGAGAGAGTCAGGGGTTTTTCGACGACGTCGTACTCGTCGTGAATTTCGCCGACGATTTGTTCGAGAATATCTTCCAGCGTTACTAATCCTAGAAGGCTGCCAAACTCGTCAACAACTACGGCCATGCTGGTATGGCGAGTGCGCAGTTCTTCGAGCAATTCTCCGGCCGGCTTGGTTTCGGGAACGATCAGCAATTCGCGCAGGATACGGCGCAGGTCGAAGGACTGTGCCGGCAGGCCTTCAGCGGCGCGGCGTTCGCGATTTTCCAAAACCCAGAGAATGTCCTTGATGTGAACAAATCCCAGGATGTGGTCGAAGGTTCCGCGATAGACAGGGATACGCGAGCGCTGGGTGGTGGCAAAGGCGCGCATGACCTCGTCGAAGGTGGCTTCGATGCGGAGAATGTGCATGTCCGGGCGAGGAACCATGATTTCGCGGACCTGCACCTGGGCGAGTTCGATGGCGCTGAGAATGAGGCGCTCTTCGCTGGTGGCGAGAAGGCCGCGTTCGCGAGCCTGCTGAATTTGAATCTGCAATTCTTCGGTGGAGTGAGCGACGCCGTGGCCGGCCTGAGGGGCAACGCCCATGGCGCGGATGACGGCGCTGGAAGCATTGTCGAGGAGATCGATGGCCCAGCGAAAAGTATTCAGGAACCAGCGGAAAGGCCGAGCGATAAGGAGAGCGACGCGTTCGGCGCGGGCAAGGCTGACGGTCTTGGGAACCAATTCGCCGATCACGACGTGCAGAATCGTTAAAAGTATGAAAGCCGAGGTAAGCGCAAGAGCGTGAGCAATAATGGCGGAGCGTGTTCCGGGAACTCCATGCCACAACGAGCGAAAGAAGTTTGCGAGAGTGGCTTCGCCGAGGGCACCGAGGGCGAGGCTGGTGAGCGTAATTCCAAGCTGGACACCGGAGACGACGTGGTGCAGATCGGCGACAAGCGTTTCGACGACTTTGGCGCGGACATTGCCTTTTGCGACGAGTTGGCGGACTCGGGAGATGCGCACGGCGACGAGGGAGAATTCGGCGGCGGCGAAAAATCCGTTCAGAACGACGAGGAAGAGGACGCCGATCAGGCGAACGACGAACATGCGGGTCGGGGAGCTCCTTGGTTGCATTGTAGCAGGAGGAAGAGGGCGAAGGCATTTCGTGCGACCGGGAGAAAGAAAGAGATGGAGCGAACGGCGATGGCTGTGACGGGTTGCGACAGTGGCTAGGGGTTACGCGTTGCAGTGCTGGAGAGTGTCCTCTAAACTGGCTGTTTACGTCTTTTTGAGGGAATAATTTTGCGAGTTTTGCTGCGCATTGTTGGATCGATTCTATTATTGCTGATTGCGATGGTGGGTGGCGCGGCGTGGTGGCTGTTTGTGCGTCCGCTGCCGCAAGTGGATGGGACAGCTTCGCTGGCGGGATTGCAGCACGAAGTTACGGTTGAGCGCGACAACTGGGGAATACCGCACATCCGCGCGGGATCGCTTGCGGACGTGGCCGAAGCGCAGGGCTATGTGATGGCGCAGGACCGGCTGTGGCAGATGGATTTGTTGCGCAGGGTGGCGCGAGGACAGCTTTCGGAAATTCTCGGACCGAAGACGATCGCAATAGACAAACAATTCAGGCTGTTGCGATTCGGGCCCGCGGCCGAACGTGATGTGAGTGTGCTGGACGACGAATGGCGCGCAGTGTTAGAGGCGTACACACGCGGGGTGAATAGATTTATCGAGCAGCAGCAGAATAAACTTCCCATCGAATTCACGATGTTGAAATACAAACCGCAGCCATGGCAGCCTGCCGATTCGCTGGTGATCGCGGGATATATGTACCAGACACTGACGAATACGTGGGAGAACGAACTGGACCGGGCCACGCTGACGGCGCGGGTCGGAGCGGAGCGCGCGAAGGATTTGTATTCGCAGGAGGCGGCGCTGGACCATTTTGTAGTGGGCGATCCGGACCGGCCAGGCGATGGCTCGCAACGAAGCGGAAAAGGTTCCGACGACGATGACGACGATATGACGTCCGATGACGTGTTGAAGGCGAGCGTCGGATTGGCGGCACCGGGGTTTCCCGATATAACTTCCGCATTGGCTCCGGAGATTGTGCAATGGGTGGGAGAATCGCAAAGAGATATCCGGCATGCGCTGGGGAGCAACAATTGGGTGGTCAGCGGAAATCATACGGCGACGGGTAAGCCGCTGCTGGCCAATGATACGCACTTAGAACTGAGCGTTCCGCCGATCTGGTACGAGGCGCATTTGACGTGCCCGGGATGGAATGTGAAGGGATTCACTTTGCCGGGAGCGCCCCTGGTGGTGATTGGACACAATGACCGAATCGCGTGGGGATTTACGAATAACGGCGCGCGTGTGCAGGACTTGTATATCGAGACATTCAATCCAGCGCAACCTGACGAATATAAGGTGAATGGAAAGTGGATGAAGGCCGAGATTGCCGATGAAATTATCCACGTGAAGGGCGCAGCGGACGAACATTTTAAGGTCGTCGTGACACGGCACGGACCGGTGATGAGGCAGGAAGGCAATACGGGTTACGCACTGCGATGGACGGCGACGGAGCCGGGTGGGCTGGCGAATACTTATAATCGGCTGGGAAAAGCTCAGAACTGGAAGGAGTTTCGCGAAATTATCAAGAATGTGTGGGGACCGGCGCAGAACGCAGTGTACGCGGACATCAAAGGAAACATCGGATATGTGATGGCGGCGCGAGTGCCGATTCGAAAGAAGGGACACGGAGAAGTGCCGGTTCCTGGAGATACGGATTTATACGAATGGAAAGGCTACATTCCGTTTGAGGAATTGCCGCAAGCATTAAATCCCGAAGATGGGATGATTGTGACGGCGAATGCGCGGGTGGTTGGACCGGACTACATTCCGTATTTGACGGACCACTGGGAAGAACCTTATCGGACGGCGCGGATCTGGGATCTGGTGCATGACAAGCACGATTTGCGGCCCTTGGATATGTTGAAGGTGCAGACGGACACTTATAGTTACCCGGATTTGTTTGTTGCGGAACAGTTGGCGCCTGCCGCGAAGATTGCGGCCGCGAAGGATGCACGTACGCAACAATTAATAGGACTTGCGAAAGACTGGAACGGAATTGCGGACGCGGACTCGACGGTGGTTTCATTTCTGGAAACGACGCGGCACGAGGCATTGAAGTTGATTTTGCGACCGGTGCTGGGCGACGATACGCAACTTTACAGGTGGCGAAGCACGGCATTTCTGCAACGGACGTTGACGGAGCGGCCGGCAGCGTGGCTGCCCGCGGGATACAAGAACTACGATGAATTGCTAGTGGCAGCGGCGGACGACGCGGTGAAGGATTTGCAGCGAGAAACGGGCAGTGCACGAATCGAAGACTGGCAATGGAAACGGTTCGATTCGCTGGAGATGCTGCATCCGCTGGGGCGCGAGGGTTGGCTGAAAAGGTTGTTCAGCATAACGGGCAAGCCGCAGGGCGGAACGGCGTTCAGTCCACGGGCGGCGACAAAGCGTCATGGGCCAGCGATGCGGATGGTGGCGAGTGTGGGAGACTGGGACAATTCGCTGATGGTGATTCCCGGAGGAGAGAGCGGGCAACTGGGGAGCAGCCACTACTCGGATCAGTTTGAATATTGGTATGAGGGCAAGCCGGTGATGGCGCCGTTCAGCGATGCGGCGGAAGCGGCGGTGCGGAAGCATACGTTGACGTTGAAGCCGTGAAGCGATGCATCGAGCCAAAGGATTAAGGACGAAGAGAAGCGCTTTGAATTTCGACTTCCCGGTTAAGCTGTGGCGCCCCTACGGGAAAATCTTTGGTGCCTAGAGAGAAATACAGATTAGAATGTTTTTCTGATTGCGTGCGCCTGAGAGAAACGGCGCCGAATGAAAAGGCCGCGTGAATACACCTGTACCAAAAAAACCTGAACCTGCGAAGAAGCCTGATTTTGAGCGGTCGCTGGCGCGTCTGGAAGAAGTGGTGCGTAAACTGGAAAGCCCACAGCTTTCGCTGGACGAAGCGATGAAACTTTTTGAGGAAGGTGTGGCGCTGTCGCGAGAATGCCAGAAACAGCTGGAAGAAGCCGAAGGTAGAGTGGAGATTTTGCTGAGAAAAGCGGACGGGAAAATGGCGGCAGAGCCGTTCGCACCAGAAGGCGGGGCCGAAGCGTGATGCGCGTTTTCGATTACAGTTCCATCGTGTGCAGAGTTGCCGACCGGATCGGGACAAGTTCCGCCCTGGACTACGTATGACAAAACACGAAGCGTCCTGTCTAAGATGAAGCTTCCTGAATTTTTTGAAGAGGACTTACAAATAGTGGATGCGGCGCTGCAGCGATTGCTGCCTGCTGCGGATGCGGCTCCGAAATCCATTCACGAAGCGATGCGGTATAGCGTGTTTGCGGGGGGGAAACGCATCCGGCCGATACTTTGTGTGGAAAGCGCGCGGGTGTTCAACACGCAGGTTGGGGCGGCGCTCGATCCGGCGTGCGCGATCGAATTCATTCACACATACTCGCTGATTCATGATGATTTGCCGGCGCTGGATAATGACGATTTGCGGCGCGGGAAGCCGACGTGCCATAAGAAATTCGGCGAGGCGATTGCGATCCTGGCGGGAGACGGGCTACTGACATTGGCGTTCGAAACGATTGGAGCGGCTCCGGTGGATGCGGCGTTGCGCGTGGCGATGTTAACGGAAGTCGCTAAATCGGCAGGAACGATGCATGGAATGGTGGGCGGTCAGGTGGCGGACCTGGAAGCGGAAGGAAAAGCGGTAAGTGCGGAGACACTGGAATACATTCACCGATCGAAGACGGCCGCGCTGATACGCGCGGCGATTACGGTGGGTGCGATTTGTGCGGGGGCAGCGAAAGAAGATGTCGCGCGGCTGCGGCGGTTTGGCGAAACGATTGGCTGGGCGTTTCAGGTGACCGACGACATTCTGGATGTGGAAGAGTCTTCGGCGGCGTTGGGAAAAACGGCGGGCAAGGACATCGCACAGCAGAAAGCGACATATCCCGCGGTGTTTGGGTTGGAGCGATCGCATGAAATTGCGAATGAGCTCTCGTCGAAGGCGATTGCGGATTTGGCGGGTTATGGAGGACGGGCGGCGCGGTTGCGCGAGATTGCGGAATTTCTGGTGCATCGGCGGGCTTGAGGTTGTGGCGTGGGCTAACACCGCGCACGGACCCCGCGCAGGCCGGAGGGGCAAGATTGTCTTTGCTACTGAAATGACACTTCGAAAAGAGCGAGTTCGGCTGGATGTGCTGGTCTATGAGCGCGGGCTGGCCGCGTCACGGGAAAAAGCGCAGGCGATGATTTTGGCCGGTGAAGTGACGGTGAGCGGAGTTGCGGCGGCGAAAGCTGGGCAGGCAGTGGTGCGCGATGCTGTGATTGAGGTGAATAGCAGGATACAGAAATACGTGAGCCGGGGCGGGTTCAAGCTGGAGGGAGCGCTGCGAGATTTTTCTATGGACGTTACGGGGAAGCTTTGCCTGGATCTTGGATCGTCGAACGGCGGATTTACCGATTGTTTGCTGCAGCATGGAGCGGCACGGGTATATGCGGTGGACGTGAATGTGGAGCAGTTGGACTGGAAGTTGCAGCAAGATGTGCGGGTGATTCGAATCAAGAAGAATGCACGTGAACTGGCGCCGGAGGATTTGCCGGAAAAGGTGAACGTGGTGGTAGCGGATGTTTCGTTTATTTCAGTAACGAAGATACTACCGGGGATTTTACCCATTGCTGAGGTGGAAAGCGATTTTCTGATTCTGATCAAGCCGCAATTCGAACTGCGTCGCGAGGACATAGGTCCGGGAGGAATTGTTTCTGATGCAGGGCTACATCAACGTGCGATTGATTCGGTGCGGGATGCTACGGTGGGGCTGGGGCTGGAAGCGGTTGGCGTGAAGGCGAGCCAACTGGCGGGGGCGGAGGGCAATCAGGAGTTTTTTTTGCATGCGCGGAAAAGGATCTAGGAATCGTGTGTTGTCGCTATACACAAATCGAAAAATGAAGAGAGATTCCTTCCGACTAGGTCGGAACCTTCGGTCGTCGCTTCGCTGCTCGGAATGACGGGTTAGGCGCATAAGCCTTGCGCTTGGGGAAGGATATTTATGATGCGGGTTCTGGGGTAGAATCGCTGCTTCCATGACACTACTTCCCTTTCGAGCGATAGGAATTTTTTCCCGGCCGAGGCGCGCTGATATCACTGATATTGTGCGCCCGCTGCTGGAGTGGCTTTCGAAGCGTGAAATTCGCGCGTTGTACGACATGGAGACGGCGGGTTCGCTGCGCGACGAAAGTGGAGGACGGCCGCGTGAGCTGCTGGCGCAGGAATCGGATTTGTTGTTGGTGCTGGGCGGCGATGGAACGTTGCTGGCGGCCGCGCGTGAGGCTGCGCCGCGGGGAATTCCTATTTTGCCGATCAACCTGGGGAGTTTGGGGTTTTTGACGAGTTTTACCCTCGGCGAACTATATTCGGCGCTGGAGGGGACGCTTGCGGGGCAACTCTCCGCGAGTGAACGAGTGATGTTGGATGCTTCGCTTTTGCGCGATGGCGAAGTTGTGGAATCGCAATTGGTATTGAACGAAGCAGTGATTACCAAGGGCGCGCTGGCGCGGATGATTGAAATTGAACTGTCGATTGATGAAGATTTTGTGTGCCGGTATCGGGCGGACGGATTGATTGTGGCAACGCCGACGGGATCTACGGCGTATTCGCTGTCGGCGGGCGGTCCGATTGTGCATCCTGGGGTGGAGTCGATTATTTTGACGCCGATTTGTCCGCATACGCTGAGCGATCGACCGCTGGTGGTTGGAGACTGCTGTAATGTGGAAATGCGGCTGCGCGGAGCGGCAGAGTCGGTGTACTTGACGCTGGATGGACAGAAGGGCGTGTTGATGCAGTCGGAGGATCGCGTAGCGATTGTGCGTGCGAAGGAGCGGTTGAAGCTGATTCAGCCACATCGGAAGTCTTACTATGAAATTTTGCGGAGTAAGTTGAAGTGGGGCGAGGGGCAGGAACGGTCGCAGGATTCGTAGTGCGGCGTTGAGATTACGGTTCGTGCGTGGGGCAGATGCGAAGCGAAAAAGAAAGGCGAAAGAAACGAAAGATCGCCACAGAGGCAAAGAGGCACAGAGAAAAACCAGAGAGGGCGAGGCTGAATTGTAGGTCTTGGCAGGCTGGGGCGCGCGCCGCTGCGGGCTGCGCCCTTACATGTCTATCCTAGGACATCGCTGCGGAGTAAGTCGTGGGTGGTCTCGCGGCGACGGATCAGGCGGGAGCGATTTCGTTCGACCAGAACCTCGGCGGGGCGGCGGCGGGCGTTGTAGTTGGAAGCGAGGGACATGCCATAAGCGCCGGCGGTCCAGATCGCCAGTACATCGCCGGGCCTGACGGCGCCAAGCGGCCAGTTGCGAAGGAAACAGTCTCCGGTTTCGCAGACCGGGCCGACGATATCTACTCTTGCGGCTTTTGCACTTGCGGCGGATGATTTTTCGTTCTTGTGGCGCGTGACGCGGGTAATCGGATGGATTGCGCCGTAGAGGGCGGGGCGCAATAGATCGTTCATTCCAGCATCCACGACAACAAAACTCCTGCGGCGATTCGTTTTTGTGTACTGCACACGGGTGAGAAGAACACCGGCGTGGGCGATGATGGTGCGGCCGGGTTCGAGCAGGAGATGAACGCCGAGCGGCTTGACGGTGCGGGCGACCATGCGCGCGTAGTCGAGTCTGGAAGGCGGAGCTTGGTCGGTGTAGCGCGCGCCGAGACCGCCACCGAAATCCAGATATTTTAGATCGATGTCCGACCTGCGCAGATCGCTCACGAAACTGGCAAGCCGTGCGAGGGCCAGTTGAAACGGACGAAGAGCAGTGATTTGCGAACCGATGTGGGTGCTGATGCCGTGCCAGCGAATCCACTTTGAGTTGCGGTGCCTGGTGTAGAGTTCCCGCGCTACAGACCAATCGAGGCCGAATTTGTGTTCGTGGTGGCCGGTGGAGATGTGTGGGTGGCCGCCAGCCTGAACGTCTGGATTGACCCGGATGGCGACGCTTGGGGCGGTGCCTCCGCGCTTTATTTGTTTGGATGATTCGTCGAGCAAGACGTCGAGTTCGGCTTCGGATTCGATGTTGAAAAGCAAAAGCCCGCGGGAGCGAGAACGGTCGTGTTCGCTACCATAGCGGAGAGCTTCGCGAATTTCTTCGCGCGTCTTACCAACACCTGAAAAAACTACTTTGTTGCCGGGAATGCCGAGATGGCCGAGATGTTCCAGTTCGCCGGCGGAAACGATATCGAAGCCGCTGCCGAGTTTTGCCAACAGCTGGAGGATGGTGAGATTTCCGTTGGCTTTGACGGCGAAACAGATCGTGTGAGGAAGAGAAGAAAGGCCTTCGTCGAGTTCGAGAAAAGCGGACTCGATGGCGGAGCGGCTATAGAGGTAAGCGGGAGTTGAATAGGTTTCGACGGCAGCGGCGAGCGAGACATCTTCGCAAAAAACTTCTTCGCCGGCGTACCGCTTTGAATTGCGCCAGGAAAAATGCGGAGTGAATTCCGCGGGGTCCACGAACCGGAGTGGCTGCTTGGGTGCGGGCGGAGGAGCACTCATCGAACTTTGAGTACCACGAGAGTGCGGTCGTCGGAGAGTGGAGCGCTTTGCGCGAACCAATCCACTTCGCGGAGAATGAGGTCGGAAATTTCGGTGGCAGTAAGTTGATGATGAGCTTCGACCAGCTTCTTCAGGCGCCCGGTTCCGAAGAACTGGCCTTCGCTATTCATGGTTTCGGCAATGCCATCGGAATGGAAAATGACGATGTCGCCCGGATCGAGGGTTACGCCCCACTCGTCGTAGCTGGTTTCTTCGAAGATGCCGAGCGGGAATCCGGTGAGTTCGATTTTCCCGCAACGGCCATCCTTATATAGAAGGGGTTGGGATTGGCCGGCATTGGCGACGCGAAATTTGCGTCGGCCTTTTTGCCAGGTTCCGAAGCAGGCGGTCATGAAGCGGCCTTCGACACGACGCTCGCCGACAAGTTGATTCATCTGGCGAAGCATTTCGGCGGGTTGCAATTTTTGCGGAGCCAAGCTGCGCATGATGCCGATGGCGACAGCTCCGTAAAGTGCGGCGGCAGTTCCCTTTCCGCTGACGTCGGCGAGAGCCACGCCAAGTTGTTGAGGGCCATAGCGCAGGAATTCGTATAGATCGCCGCAAACCTCGCGGGCCGACAAATAACGCGCGGCCATGTCGAGATCATAATCTTCGCTGGGCACCGGGCGGATCAGCGCGCCTTGGATGCGCTTGGCGGCTTGCAGATCGCGATCGAGGCGGGCTTCGTCGCGCGCAACTTGTTCGTAAAGACGGGCGTTTTCCAGCGATACGGCGAGATTCGCCGCAAGGATAGAAAGTGTCTGAACGTGTTCGTCACTGAAAGCGTTTAGCTGCGCGCTTTCGAGGTCAAGCACTCCGATGATTTTGCCTTTGTGAATCATAGGAATGGCAAGCTCGGAGCGGGTTTCCGGATTGACCATGAGATAGCGGGGATCGATCGAGACATCCGGCGCAAGCACCGGCTCCCGCAAAGTTGCCGCCGCGCCGACGATTCCTTCGCTGGCAGCGACCCGGAGTTTGCCTTGAACGCGCTGGCCGTGTTTTACGTCGAGGCGGTGGCGGAAAATTTTCTGGTCTTCGTCATAAAGCATGATGCTGAGGATTTGGTAGTCGATGACGCGTTTCACTTGTTCGGCAGCCCGGCGAAGCAGTTCCTCGACATCCAAGATGGAGCTCATTTCGCGGCTAACTTCGTTGAGCAGCAATAAAGTGGCAGCCTGCGAACGGACTCGTTCAAACAAGCGGGCGTTTTCAATGGCGACAGCCAGGCGGCTGGCAAGCAGAGTAAGAATGCTCTGCTGATCGGGCGTGAAATAATCCAGGCGGTTACTTTGAATATCGAGCACGCCGATACACTTGCCTTGAATCATGAGCGGGACGGCGAGTTCCGAGCGGACGCTATCTATAGCGTTGATATAACGCGAGTCCTTGGCGACATCACTGACGCGGACCGGATGGCCGGTTGCGGCCGCGATGCCCGTGATGCCCTGTCCGAGTGGGATACGTAAATTGGCGGCGAGGTCAGGCGGATAGCCGATGGCAAAGCGATGCTGCAGCGCAGTGCCAGCGGAGTCCATCAGAAGTACGCCGAAAATTTCGTAATCAATGTGTTTCTTGATAAGCGCAGCGGTGCGAGCGAGGACAACGTCCAGATCGAGCGAAGCGTTCACTTCCTCGCCGATTTCGGCGAGGGTTGCGAGGACTTCGGCGGACACTTCTCCCATTGGCTGGGCGGCGAGAGTCAATTCTGTTGATGCGTCTGCAGGATTCATTCGTGCTTTATTATAACAGTGTGAATCAGAATCGGTGTCGAGGCTGAGCGAGACTCAATGAGTTTCGCCAGGAAGAGACAATATCTTGACGTCGGGCAGATTGCGGTAACGTTCCGCGTAATCAAGGCCATAGCCGACCACAAATTCGTTGGGGATGGGAAAGCCGACGTAATCTGCGTGAACATCGGTCAGGCGACGTTCGACTTTATCCAATAGAACGGCGACGCGCAGGTTTTTGGGTTTGCGCTGCTGCAAAATGCTAAGGAGGTAGCGAAGAGTCAAGCCGGTGTCCAAAATGTCCTCGACCACAATAACGGTTTTGCCTTCGATGCTGGAGTCGATGTCCTTGTTGAGTTTGACCTGTCCGGAAGAGCGAGAATCCTTGCCATAACTGGATACGGCGATGAAATCGAAGGTGACTTCGCCCGGAATCTGGCGTGCGAGGTCGGCGAGGAAGAGCACGGCGCCTTTTAACACGCCGAGAAGAAGTAGTGGTTCGGTGGGAAAATCGGCGCGAATGGATTTAGCCATTTCGCGAATTCGTTTTTGGATTTTGCCGCGGGGGATGAGAAGTTTCACGTGCTCGGTGCCGAGCTGTGTTGCGATGGCGTCCTTACTTTTGGCTGGCTTGTGTTTTTTTGGCATTTCTTCCTCGGGGCTCGCGGTGACTTTATCGCAGCAGCGTTCTTGCGGCAACAGGAAGTCTTAACAATGATTTTCTGGTGACGATCAGGGAATAAATACCTCGAATCGAACGCCTAGGCAAGCTAAGGCGCGGCGCGCGGCGCCCCTACACTAGGCGGCTGAGGGCGCATGCGAATGACAAGAGCGTACGAGCGAATATGACGAAGGCGACCAAGAGGGAGCCGTGGCTTCGCGGGACACACAAGGAAGTTCCGGCAGTGCATCGCGCGGTGGTCCATGCGCTGCAGCTGGCGGAAGAAGATCTGCAAGACTGGTGCGCAGAACTTACGGAAGGAGAGTTCAACGCCCGACCTGCTGGAATTGCTCCGGTGGCGTTTCACGTCCGGCATATCGCACGAAGTGTGGACCGGTTGCTCACTTACGCCGAAGGAAGACAGCTCAACGAAGAGCAAATGGCAGCGTTGAAAACCGAACTGGCACCGGACGCGATTCCTGCGGAAGTGTTCAAAGAATTGCGCGACGTGCTAGAGCTGGCCGGGGCGCGCATTTGCGCGTTCGACAGAGCTCACCTCGAGGAGCCGCGGACGGTGGGCCGGGAATCGCTGCCGACAACGATAGGCGGTCTGCTGGTGCACATCGCAGAGCACACGCAACGGCATGTGGGGCAGGCGATTACGACTGCAAGAGTGGTCCGACCGAAGCGGGCAGTGTAGTTCCAACGCGGGCGAGAGCGGTACGAATTCGGGTTATACTCCTTCGGCCTATATGTTCCTTGAAACCGCAAAGAGTATTTTGCTCATCGTGAGCGCGCTGTTTCCGATCGTGAATCCGATCGGGGGCAGCCCGGTGTTTCTGCTGCTGACACAAGATTATTCGAAAGAATCGAGGAAATTGCTTGCGCGGCGAGTGGCGGTCAACAGTTTTATCCTGCTGATCGTGTCCATGGTGGTCGGAACGCACATCCTTTCGTTTTTTGGCATTTCTCTGCCGGTAGTGCAGGTGGGCGGAGGGTTGATCGTGGTTTCAACGGGATGGGCGATGCTGACGCGAAGCGATCAGGTGGACCGGGGACAGTCGCACCAGGCGGTGACTCAGGAAGATATTTTAAGGAACGCGTTTTATCCGCTGACGCTGCCGCTGACAGTCGGGCCGGGGTCGATATCGATTGCGATCACGCTGGGGGCAAATGAGCCGCGACACCTTGGCGCCAATGTCGTGGCGCTGCTATCCGCAGCGATCGGAACCGCTCTGATTGCGGTGACGATTTATATTTGTTACGGGTATTCGGCTCGATTGGCGGCGGCAGTGGGGCCGAGCGGGATGAATGTGATTTTGCGGCTGTCTTCGTTTTTGCTGGTGTGTATTGGGGTGCAGATTTTGTGGAATGGCGTTAGCGCTTTGGTGAAAACGCTGAATGGATGATGGCGTGAGCGGCGCACACGGAGAAGTAGAGATTCCTGGCTTCCCCCGGAATGATGGCTGCGGTGATTTTTTCGCACATCTCTGAATGTAGCATCCGGACAAGCCGGAGCGCAGGTCCCTTCGACTGCGCCCCTACATCAATAGTTGCTACTGCCTGGGGTGATCTACCGGATCTGGCGGACGCGCGGGAAGCTTTTTGGAATTGGCGTCCAGTGCTTTCATGACTTCGGAGATGCCGCGCTCGAGCTGCTGGTCGCGGCCGGCGATAACGGAAGCGGGTTCGTTTTCCACATCAATGTCAGGATCGACGCCGTGGCCTTCGATTACGTATTTCCCGTCGGCGGAAGCCGTGGCGAATTCTGGAACGAAGACGGTGCCGCCATCGAGCAACGGGCCGCGGCCCGCGATGCCGACTACTCCTCCCCACGTGCGCTTGCCAATCAAGGGACCGAGACCAGCCTGACGGAACATATAAGGAAAGATGTCGCCATCGGAGGCGGACGTTTCGTTGAGTAAGCAGACCTTGGGACCGTAAAAAACGGCGCCGGGGTACGTGCCGGTGTAGTCAGAGACCCGGTCGAAGTCGGTGCCGAGCAGTTGGCGGCGAAGGCGCTCAATGAGCATCTGGGAAATGTTGCCGCCGCCGTTGCCGCGGACGTCCACAATCAAGGCTTCCTTGCGAATTTGGGGATAGTAAAACTTGATGAATTCGCGGATGCCTGCAGCACCCATATCTGGAATGTGGATGTAGCCGACACGGCCGTTGGTGGCTTTGGAAACGGCTTCGCGATTATGAGCGACCCAATCGAGGTAGATGAGATTACGTTCGGTGGTGATCGGACGATAGCTGATGTGACGAGCGCCGTCGGCCGAAGGCTTGGAATTGAGAGTGAGCTGCACGGGACGATTAGCTTTGTTGCGAAGGAGCTGGTAAGGATTTCTGTCGGCGGTTAAATCTTCGCCGTCGATGGCGAGGACATAGTCGCCTTCTCTGGCGTCAACGCCAACTTCGGTGAGTGGCGAGCGATAGAGTTCTTCTTCGTTCTGGCCACGGTAGATTTTGGCGATGCGGTAACGGCCGGCCGCGCGGTCGAGTTCGAAAGTGCCACCCGGTAGAGCGTCCTGCGGACGCTTTGGCATTTCGTAATCTCCGCCTTCGATGTAGGAGTGCGAGGTGCTGAGTTCGGAGACCATTTCGCCGAGAACATAATTGAGATCGGAGCGGTGAGCGACGAATGGCACCAGCGCGGCGTATTGTTTGCGGAGAGCGTCCCAATCGTAGCCGTGCATATTTTGGGCGTAGTAGAAATCGCGATAACGGCGCCAGACTTCATCGAAGATTTCCGCCCATTCTTGCTGCGGAACGCGGTCCACAAGAAGGTTCGCGGTAGAAATAGTCTTAGGATTGGCTTTGCCTTCGGGCTTGGCGTCGTAGAGTTTGAAGTCGTGTTCGGCGCGCGTGAGGATTTTCTTGCCATCGTCGGAAACGACGAAGCCACGCAGGCTTTCGGCGAGAGTGGTCTCCTTGCGGTCCTTGAAGGAGAAAAGGATCAGGGCGGCCGGAGGATAGGCGTCCCGGCCGTAAAACGGAGTGCCAGCACGACCGTAAATCAGATATTCCTTGGTGACAGCTAGCCCGCGGTAGTTATCGCCCTGAATGGGGACACGTGTAACGCGATCGGCGAGGCCGTCGAAATCTATGTGGATATATTCTTTTGGTTTTTCGGATTTCCTTTCGTCCTTCTTTGTTTCCTTCCTATCCGTCTTATCGGTTTTTTTGTCTTCGGATTTGGCGCTATCCGATGCGTCACCGTCTTTGGTGACGGTGACTTCATCGCTTTCCGGCGGAAAGGGATTCTTTACATCTTTGCGAAGGGCTAACGCGAAGATGCCGTCGCCGCGATCGGTGGCGTAGTTGAATTCGATCTGGCTGAGGGCTGGTTGAAAGTCATGGGTGGCGGTGTAGTAGAGATAGTTGCCGTCGGGGTCCCAAGAAGGGTCGCCGGCGTTGAAAAGATCGTTGGAAACGCGATGGACTTCGGCGCCGGTCACGCTCCAGATATAAATCGAAGAAAAGCCATTGGGATTGCTGAGGGTGAAGGCGAGGTGACCGCCGTCGCGGGACCAGGTGTAGTCGCGCAGATTTCCGCCGTTGTCCTTGGCGACCTGAACAGCTTTTTTGTCGTCAAGAGTGAGGACATAAAGCTTGCCGTCTTTGTCGGAGAACGCGAGACGCTTGCCGTCTGGCGCCCACTCCGGAGCGTAAAGCATGGCGTGAAAACCGTGCGTCAACTGTTCGGGCTTGCCAGAGCCATCTTGATTGATGAGATAGACTTCGTCTTCGCCGTCCAAGTCGGAGATGAAGGCGATTTTTGCGCCGTCAGGCGACCAGCGTCCCCATTTGTCGTGAGCGTTTGAAGAGTCGGTGAGATTGCGAGTCGGGCCTTTTTCGATAGGCGCCGTGTAGATATCGCCACGCGCGACGAAGAGGGCGCGCTCGCCCTTGGGACTGAGGCTGACGTCTTCAATGTGCTCGGCGGCAGAAACCTGGGTGGGGCGCATTGAGACGCCATCGTTGGGGACTTCGATGGAGATGTGGCGGGCCTTACCGCTGGAGGAGTCAAAAATGTTAAGTTCACCATCCAGTTCGTAGACGATTTGATTTTTGTGGTCGGTGCTGGGCCAGCGAACGTCCCATTGGGTGCTGTTGGTCAGTTGATCGGTTTTTTTGCTGGCGGGATCGAAAGAAAAAAGATTGTTGGTGCCGTCGCGATCGGAAGAGAAGAAAATTTTGGAGCCGATCCACATCGGGTCGCGGTTAGCGCGAGGACTTTCGGTGATTTTCTCCTGGGCATGCGTCTTCAAATCAAAAATGTAGAGCTGTTGAGCCCAGCCGCCGGAGTAGCGTTTCCAGGTGCGGAAATCGCGGAAGAGCGGAGAGTATACGGCTTTGGAGCCATCGGGAGAGAGATCGCCCGCGCCGGACTTGGGCATGGGAAGAGCTTCAGGCATACCACCGGAAGTGGAAACGGTGTACAGGCGGCTGTCACCCAGATCGAAATATTCGCGGCCAGAACGGAAGATTACGGACTTGCCGTCGGGCGTCCATCCATAGACTTGATTGTCGAAACCCCAGCGCGGCGTGAGCGGTCCGCGAGCCGGATAAAAGGTGAGTTGCTTTGGGACCCCGCCTGTGACGGGGATGACGTAAACCTGTTCGTCGCCGTCGTACTGGCCGGTGAAGGCGATCCACTTGCCGTCGGGAGAGAATTTGGCGAAGAGTTCGAGGCCAGGATGTGCGGTGAGGCGGGAGGCGAGTCCACCAGACGTCGAGGCGAGCCAAAGGTCGCCGCCATAGGTGAAGACGACTCTGTCGCCATGCACGTCGGGAAAACGAAGAAGCTTGGTTTGCGCGTTGAGAGCGGAAACCAGGAAAAGGGTAGCGATTAGGGACAGCAAAATGCGCTTGGTTCTTTGCAAGATCATGATTTCCTTACCGGCCCGCGATGAACGGATGAGGCTCGTTGAATAGCGAAATGGTTGAAACGCATATGAACTTTGACGCGCGACATTCTACAACGGATTCGAAGGCTGCGACACCGAATGGCGGGACAAGCTGGTCTTGCGTGTATCATTACTATGTAGCGCTAATAATGCAGCGGGCGGAAGGCCGGGTAATCTTCGTCCCGTCAAGTTTGCCTATCCCATATGGCGGAAATTACAACACTTCGCGAAGCAGTCGCCGGACTGGTGCGTGATGGCGACGTGGTGGCGATGGAGGGGTTTACCCACTTGATTCCCTTCGCTGCTGGCCATGAGGTGATTCGGCAGGGGCAAAGAAATCTGACGCTGGTGCGGATGACGCCGGACGTTATATATGACCAGCTGATCGGCGCTGGCTGCGCAAAGAAGCTGATATTTTCGTGGGGTGGGAATCCCGGAGTCGGTTCGCTGCACCGTTTGAGAGATGCAGTGGAACACGGTTGGCCGCTGCCGCTGGAAATTCAAGAACACGGACATGGGGACCTTTCGAATGCATATGTTGCGGGAGCTTCGAAGCTGCCGTTTGCGGCGCTGCGCGCTTATGCGGGATCGGATTTGCCGAAACACAACGACAAGATTAGATTTATAGAATGTCCGTTTACGGGAGAAAAGCTTGCCGCGGTTCCAGCAATTCAGCCGGATGTGAGCGTCATTCACGCCCAGAAAGCTGACCGCAAAGGAAACGTTCTGCTGTGGGGAATTTTGGGAGTACAGAAGGAAGCGGTACTGGCAGCGAAAAAGGCGATCGTCACGGTGGAAGAAATCGTGGACGATCTGAAAGCTTGGCCGAATGCGTGTATTTTGCCGAGCTGGACAATTTCGGCGGTGTGCTGCGTGCCGGGCGGAGCGTTTCCGTCGTACGCTCACGGCTACTACGAGCGCGACAATCGTTTTTATCAGGCCTGGGATGGCATTGCGCGAGAACGCGAGACTTTTCAAAGCTGGATCAAGACGCACGTTCTTGAGACCGGTGACTTTGCAGAGTTTCGCCAGGTTCTTGGCGAAACGGTGGCGCGGGCGAAACAATGACAGCGGCGCAGTATTCCACAAACGAAATTATGACCATCGCTGCCGCGCGACTGCTGAGAAACGGAGCCGTGTGCTTTGTGGGAATTGGATTGCCGTCCACAGCAGCAAATCTTGCACGATTGACCCATGCGCCGGACATCGTTCTGATTTATGAATCGGGGCCGATTGGAGCGAAGCCGCCGGTACTGCCTCTTTCTATTGGCGACGGAAATCTGGCGGAGACGGCGGAGACGGTGGTTTCGACGCCCGAGATCTTTCGCTACTGGCTGCAGGGCGGGCGTGTGGATGTGGGATTCCTTGGTGCCGCACAAATCGACAAATTTGCGAACATCAATACGACGGTGATTGGCGACTACGGAAAGCCAAGCACTCGGCTGCCGGGAGCGGGCGGCGCGCCGGAAATCGCAAGTTGCGCGGGCGAAGTGGTGCTGGTGTTGAAGCAGTCGGCGCGAGCATTTGTGAGGAAATTGGATTTTGTCACGTCGGTCGGCCATCTGGATGGCGGCGATTCGAGAAGTCGTTTGCGGCTTCCGGGTAAGGGGCCGGTGGCGGTGGTTACGGATCTGTGTTTGATGGAGCCTGATCTGGTGACGAAGGAACTTACGGTCACGCAACTGCATCCGGGCATCGGCAGGGACCAAGTCGTGAAGGCGACATCGTGGGAAATTCGATTTGCCTCTGAATTGAAAGAAACGGCGACGCCAACTACGGTTGAGCTTGAAACGCTTCGCGATCTGGAGCGACGAACGAAATTGGCGCATGGAAGTCTTACGGCGGGATGAAATGAAAATAGTTTTTATCTGCGATGCGATTCGAACTCCGATTGGACGATACGGTGGAGCGTTGGCTTCGGTTCGAACCGACGATCTGGCGGCGATACCGATGCGGGCGCTACTGCAACGCAATGCGAAAGTGGATTGGGAACAATTGGACGAGGTGACGCTAGGTTGCGCGAATCAGGCGGGCGAAGACAATCGCAACGTCGCGCGGATGGCGCTGCTGCTGGCGGGAATTCCGCGGGGCGTGCCGGGCTCAACGGTAAATCGCCTTTGTGCTTCAGGCATGGAAGCGGTTGGCGTGGCTGCGCGTGCAATTGCCGCGGGCGAGCTGGAATTCGTGATCGCCGGAGGCGTGGAATCGATGTCGCGAGCGCCATTCGTCATGGGAAAGGCGGAGGCGGCATTTTCGCGGGCGTCGGAGACTTATGACACAACGATTGGCTGGCGGTTCATCAATCCGCTGATGAAGAAGCAGTATGGAGTGGATTCGATGCCGGAAACGGGAGAAAACGTCGCGGAGGAATTTGCAGTAAGCCGGGAGGATCAGGACGCGTTCGCGCTGAGAAGTCAGCAGCGTACGGCGTGCGCGCTAGCACGAGGATTTTTTGCGGAGGAAATTGTTGCAGTGGAAATTCCCGAAAAAAAAGGGGCGACGCAGATCGCCAGCGACGAACATCCGCGCGCCGACACTACCCTAGAGGGGCTGGCGAAGTTGAAGGCCGCGTTTCGAACTCCGGGAACCATCACTGCTGGGAATGCTTCAGGGATAAATGATGGCGCCGCTGCGATGATTCTGGCTTCGGAAGAAGCCGCGAAGCGTCACGGATTGACGCCACGGGCGCGAGTTTTGGGAATGGCGGCAGCTGGTGTTCCGCCGCGAATCATGGGAATTGGCCCGGTGCCGTCAACAAAAAAACTTCTTACCCGCTTGAATCTGTCCATCAAGGACTTCGATTTCATCGAGTTGAACGAAGCATTCGCCAGCCAATCGCTGGCGTGTCTGCGGCAGATGGGAATTGCGGACGACGCGGCACATGTAAATCCAAATGGCGGGGCAATCGCGCTTGGCCATCCTTTGGGAATGAGCGGAGCTCGATTAGTAATGACGGCGGTTCATCAGTTGCAGAAAACGGGAGCGAAGCGCGCGCTGGCTACGATGTGCGTAGGAGTGGGACAAGGTGTCTCGTTCGCTGTGGAGCGCACATAAGACGACTTCTGGATAGCGCTTGATCCGCCAAAAGACTGGCGCGTTTCGAGAAACTGGCACGGCATCGGTCATGGAGCTAGCGGGAACGAGGCTAAAAGTTCACACCACTCACCTATCCAGGAGAAATTTTATGACGCGCCCGGAAAGTGGGCCGTAGGGCGGTCGGAGGACTGAAAGTGTGCTGAAGCGACTTTGGATGAACACGCTCTTCTTTTGTGAAAAGGTTTCGAAACCTGCCTGACCGTGGTAGCAGCCCATCCCGCTTGAGCCCACGCCGCCGAACGGCAAATTATTCTGTGCAACATGATAAATGACGTCATTTATCGTTACACCACCCGAGATCGTGGATTGCAAAACCTCCTCTACGCGGCCAGCGTGATTATCAAAATAATAGAGCGCGAGCGGCCGGGGACGTTCCGCAATGTAGTTGAGCGATTCGCTGACGTGCTGATATGTCTTGACCGGCAGGATTGGACCAAAAAGTTCTTCGCGCATGACGGCCATGCTATCGTCAACGCCTATTAGCAGGGCCGGCGGAAAAATACGGTTCTCTGGGTTGCAGCCTTCGCTGCTTGCTCCCAATTGAATCACGGTTGCGCCGCGGGACGCGGCGTCCAGTAGATAGTTGTTAAGACGATCATAGTGTGCGCGATTGATGATCCGGGTGTAGTCGGAATTATTGGTCCAGGACGGATAAAGCTTCGACGCAACTTGTCTCGCAAGTTGGATGAAATTATCGCGCCTCCCTTCGTGGACAAAGACATAATCTGGCGCGAGGCAGGTCTGTCCGGCGTTGTACAACTTTCCGGTAAGAAGCCTTTCAACAGCCGTGCGCAGCGGAAAGTCCGGATGAATAATTGCCGGAGATTTACCGCCCAGTTCCAGCGTGACAGGCGTGAGGTTTTCGCTTGCCGCCCGCATAATCAACCTGCCGACCCGTGTAGACCCGGTGAACAAGAGGTGGTCGAAGGGCAAAGAAGCAAATTCCGCAGCCGTTTGCGCGTCACCTGTAACTACGGCAATGTAATGTTCGGGGAAAATGGCGGCAATTATTTTTTGCAATAGGGCGGCGGTTCGCGGCGCAAGCTCCGAAGGCTTGACCATGGCATGATTGCCAGCCGAAATTGCGTCAACCAACGGAGATAAAGTCAGAAAGACCGGATAGTTCCAGGCGCCGATGATGCCGATGACGCCGAGGGGTTGATGAATGATGCGAGCACGCGCGGGAAAGAAGTTAATGCCAGCGCGGACGTTGCGCGGTTTCATCCAATGCGCCAGGTGCCGCCGGGCATGGCGAATGGCGTCGACGAGCGGCGCAAGCTCCAACGCGAGAGTTTCCTGGCGCGCGCGTCCGCCAAAATCTTCATTCACGGCATTGACAATTTCGGCTTGTCGATCGAGCACCGCGTCTTCGAGCAACTTGAGTGACGCTAGCCGCTTCGCATAATTTGGAACCGAGTTCCGGGACGCCAGACGTTGCCGTTCGAACAGGACACGCAGAGCGGGCACAGCGGAGCTGGAGCAGCGCATGGAATCTGTCGGAAGCGTGGCCATGAGATTAACGCTCGCGAAGAGCGCAACGGGATGCTATCTCCCAATGATTTGCCCGTCAACAAATGACCGGTTGCGCGAACGTGGCGATTATTCTTTACGCGCCGAATCAGGAATGGAGGTGTCGCCGTAAATTTCGTCCGGTTTGCGACGGCGCTTATTGACGTTGGGCCCTTTGAAGTCCGTCTCCGAAGTTCGGCGCACATCCGCACCTTTTCTGGTTATTCCCTTGCGCTTTCTGCGATTGCGTCTGGCGCGCAGAACCGTCATTTAGCCTCCTCGTGAGTTTGCTCTGCGGCACAAAGTCGACGCGCGGTCCCGACTCGGGCCCAGCAGGCTAGCTGGATTTTTTTCTGGGTACCTTAGCACCCTTCTTGCGGGCTTCGGAAAGGCCAATTGCAATCGCCTGCTTGCGATTTTTTACGGTGCCGCCCTTTCCGCGTTTTCCCGACTTTAGAGTTCCGTGCTTTCTCCGGCGCATTGCGCTCTTTACTGATTTTTGTGCTGCTCTTCCGTATCTGGCCATTATCTCTCCTCGGTGTAACTCACTTGTAACCGTAAAACTTGGCTGGTTCTTGGCTGGGCGGACTTTCGCTTTTCTCTGTTACGCCTTCGTCAGGCGCTCAGGAATGCCACCTAAGAGGCGAGATTACTTCCATCCAAGCGGCAACAGCGATGGGCTACATCCTGTAAGAATTCGCCGACGTTCATGTAACTGCGCTACGCTTAACGAAACAGCGCTTGGTACGCGGCGCTGTACAAGAAGGCAAGCGATGCCGCAGCCATCGAGGCAGTAGCGGCCCATCCCACGATTCGCAGGTATAGCGGTAAATGAAAATCGCCAACGATTTCCGGGTTCACGGAGATCATCATCAATAGGACCATCAGTGGCACAGCGACAAGACCATTGATTAAGGCCGAGAGAAACAACGCGCGAATTGGGTCGAGGCCGATGAGTGTTAAGGCTACCCCTAGAAGCGTGGCCATGGCGAGGACCGCATAAAATTTGCGTGCTCGATTGGGTTTGCTTTCCAGGCTGGCTCGCCAGCCGAAGGTTTCAGAAACTGCATAGGCCGCGGAACCGGCCAGCACCGGAATCGCCAACATTCCGGTACCTACGATGCCGAGAGCAAATAGGAAAAAGGCGAAATGGCCAGCGAGGGGCTGCAGGGCTTTCGCTGCGTCGGCTGCGGTGCGAATGTGATTTGCAGAGCCGGGATCAGCGCTATGGAGAGTGGCAGCGGTGGTAAGAGTAATAAAGAAGGCGACAACATTTGAGAATGCCATACCGACACGAGTATCAAAGGCAATTCTGCGAAATTGTTCGAGGGCCTGAAAAGGCTTTTTCTTGAGCCGAGATTCATCAACGTTGACTTTCACCTCTTCCACTTCCTGCGAAGTCTGCCAGAAAAACAAATATGGACTGATGGTAGTGCCAAGTACGGCGACCAGAGCCATCAGATAGTCCAGCTTGAATGATATTGAAGGAATAATCGTCGCCTTCAGCGCATGCACCCAGGGTATGTGGACGATAAATGCGGTGATTACGTAAGCGAAGAGGCTCCACGTTAGCCACTTCAAATAGCGGGCGTATTTGCGATAAGGAACGTAGATCTGCAACAAGAGTGAAACGGCGCCGAAGATCAAGGCATACGCGGCGGCGGCTCCGCCCGCAACGAGTTGGATCGCAGCGGCCATGGCCGAAACGTCCGCTCCGAGATTGAAAACGTTGGCCAGACACAGCAGCAAGACTAAGGAACGTACAACGATTTGCGGGTAGCACTTGGCCAGATTGGCGGCGACGCCGAGTCCGGTGATTCGTCCCAGACGCGCGCAAATTTCCTGAATGGCCGCCATCAGAGGAAAAGAAAACAGCATGATCCATAACATGGCGAAGCCAAATTGCGCGCCAGCTTGCGAGTAGGTGGCTATTCCACTGGGATCATCGTCGGCAGCGCCGGTAACCAGCCCCGGACCAAGTTGGCTCAGCACTTTTTCGACGTGGGTAAGTTTTGAGTTGTGTTTTGGCTCGCCGAGGATGGGCTTCGTTGCCATTAAGTCAGACATGCTATTGCTCCGCGGTACATTGAGACTCCGCTGCTACCCGCGATGCCGATTCAAGGCTTCCAGCGCGCTTTCAAGAGTTTGCGCGTGACCGAAGAATTTCTCCCACAATTTCGACCGACGCGGCAGATCGGCTAAGACAGTGCGAATATTCCATATTTCTGGCTTGAGATCTGGCTTCAATTCGTTCCAGGCTACCGGAGTGGAGACCGGAGCATCTTCGCGCGGACGGACGGAAAAAACGGATGCGAGGGATTGCCCGTAAGCGTTTTGGCGAACGTCCACGAAAATCGTATTTTTCGGCCGATCGCGAACGCGATGAATTCTGGTCAGTAGCGCTTTTTCGCGGTCGACGGCAAGTTGGGTGATGATTTCAAGCAGCGCGCGCACCTGATCGAATCCGTATTTCCGGGAAATCGGAATATACATGTGCAAACCGGAAGCGCCGGAAGTCTTGATGAAAAACTCGAGGCCTGCCTGTTTCAGGACCTCACCGATGACTCTAGCGGCGAGAGTGACCCGGCTGAATGACGTGCCCTCGGTCGGGTCGAGATCGACAAACATATAGTCGGGTAGCTCGAGATCATCTTCGCGGGCAGAAAATGGGTTGTGCTCGATACATCCGAGATTGGTGAGATACAGGAGCGACGCAAGATCATCGATCAAGAAATAAGACACATCACGTTTTTTTGTCTCGGAAAAGATGGCTACGGTTCGAATCCATTCGGGAATATATTCTCCGGCTTCTTTTTGATAAAACGCGCCACCCGCAATACCGTTAGGATAGCGATGAAGAACGAGAGGGCGATGTTTTAAAAATGGCAGCAGGTAAGGACTTACGGTGGCGTAGTATGCGAGAATGTCGCGTTTGGTGAAGCCTGCCTTCGGAAAATAAATCTTATTCAAATGCGTGAGTGTCAATTCGCGCCCGCCGATCGCGGCGCGCACTTGTTCTTGATGCTGCTGTTGCAGAGCCTTGATGATTGGCGTTGCAGATTGCGCGGACCAGGATTTTCTTGTCTCTACGGTTTCAGGTTGCGCGCTTGCAGATTGTTTTGTCTTTGCGGTTGCGGAACGCCACCACCTGTTGCGTTTCGGCGAATCCAGGGCGACTGTGGCGGCCTTTGTTTCCTTAGAGAAAGAACTTTCGCGCGGTTCGCGATCCGGCTGCAATCCCAGAAACCTCGGCTGCCGCAGATGACTGTCTGAGGTCCACTCCGCGTAACCAACCCTTGCAACTAATTTTGGCTGAACCCAATGAGCAGGCTCTTGGGTTTGTGGGACCGGCGTAAATGGACACTTCTTCGCTCGGATCTGCTGTAACTTTTCGTAAAGTTCTCGTTCAAAGGCATTTGTAAAACCGGTGCCGACACCGCCAATGAATCGCAGCGCGGATTTTTCGTAGAGGCCGACCAGCAGGCTTCCAAAATATTGCCGGCCGCCGCGCGGACCTGTCCAGCCGCCAACGACAGCATCCACTTCTTTCACGGATTTAAACTTGAGCCAGTTGGAAGTTCTGCCGTCGGGGTATGGACTTGACAGACGCTTGGCTAGCAGACCTTCGAGGCCATTGCTGACCGCGGCTTCGAAGAGTTCGACGCCGTTCCCAACCTGATGTTCGGAGATTCTGATGAATTCGTTCGTGACTACGATTTTCTCCAGCAGTTGCTTACGTTCAATGAGAGGTGAACGCCGCACGTCATAGCCGTCACAATACAACACGTCGAACAAATAGTAGGTAGTAGGAACCTGCGCTTGCAGTTTTTCAGACGGATTCTGTACTCCAAAGCGAGCCTGTAGCCTTTGAAAATCACTGCGTCCCTTGTCATCCAATACTACGATTTCTCCGTCGAGAACGGCCGTCCGCGCGCGAATGTGCTTCGCCAGATCGCGAAATTCCGGGTACTCCGAAGAAATGGGCCTCGCCGAACGGGCTACCAGCCTGGCCGTGCCGTCTTCAATCACAGCAAGCGCCCGAATTCCATCCCATTTAATTTCGAAGAGCCAGTCCTCGCTCGAAAATGGTTTCTGGCTTAGCGATGCCAGTGCAGGATGCAGACTACCCTCGTTTGGCATCGGAGATTTTCGGGCATTGGTCAGATTTTGCACGCCACTGGAAAAGGTGGCCTGCGTACCCTTACGATATCCATGGCGCGGTGGGCCGGGTAGCTTTCCGCTTTTCACGGACGTGCCATGCTCCTCGATATTCCAATCCGTTCGAACATATTCGTCGCGATGTTTAATCAGCAGCCATTCGTTTTGCTTGCTGGAATTTTTCAGCTTGACGAGAACAAAGCTGCCATTAAGTTTCTGTCCATGTAAAACTATTTTCAGGTCGCCTTTTCGCAATTGTTCTTCGGCTGAAAGATTGCCCTCGGGCGTGTACGTTCCTTTATCCCAGAGAATAACTTCGCCCGCTCCGTAATTCCCTTCCGGGATGGCTCCTTCGAAGCCGCCATAATCGAGCGGGTGATCTTCGACGTGAATAGCGAGACGCTTGTCTGCGGGATTAAGAGAAGGACCTTTGGGCACAGCCCAGGACTTCAAAACGCCGTCCATCTCCAGGCGAAAATCATAGTGGAGACGAGTCGCGTCATGACGCTGTACAACGAATGAATTGTGGCCCTTTGTCGGTATTCCGCCACGCGGCTCGGGGCTGGCGCCCTTGGGTCTTTTCCGGCGGTATTCGCGCAAAGAGTCCATTAAATGAGTATTGGCGACCTACCGCTTATTGTGCAATCCGGATGAGCATGCCTACCAACATTATTCCCTACCCATAATGGCATCACCTGATTTGGCGCGAATAGTCGGCGCGGCGACAATCGCGGAGAGGACTCCCATGGCAGCCTCCGTTTGGAAAGGGGCGATAGTTCTGAGTTTGATTTCGATCCCAGTGAAGCTGTATGCGGCAGCGCGCAGCGAGCGCACTTATCTGCACCAAATTCACAAGGAATGTAACACGCGCGTGCGCCAGCCGCTTTTTTGTCCACACTGCAATCGATTTGTCGATCGAAACGAAATCATCAAGGGCTATGAATTTGACGAGGGTCAATAGTTCTGATGGAAGACAAGGAAATCAAGAAGCTTGCCGCCACTTCTTCGCGGAACCTGGAGATTGTGGCCTTCACGAAGCTTAAGG
The DNA here is from genome assembly GCA_963732135.1 of uncultured Acidobacteriota bacterium. Lineage (GTDB taxonomy): Bacteria > Acidobacteriota > Terriglobia > Acidiferrales > UBA7541 > Acidiferrum. The sequence continues at coordinate 864,478 of CAVSYC010000001.1, read as the reverse complement.
AAATCGATCCGATCTTTTTTGATTCATCTTATTTTTGCATTGCCGAAGACAGCGGGAAAAAGGCCTATCATTTGCTGACGAAAGCGCTTGGGGACACCGGGACTGTGGGCATAGGCACACTGCTTATGCATCAACGCGATTACACGGTTTTCTTGCGCCCGTACCAGCACGGATTGCTGCTGCACACCATGTATTTTGCAAATGAAATCCGGCAATTGCCTGAGTATGGAGTCTTTGAACCGACGAATCTCAAGCCACAAGAAGAGAAGCTCACGGAGCAGCTCATCGAGAGCTTGACTGAGCCGTTCAAGCCGAAGCAGTATCACAACGAATTTCAAGAGAAGCTTAAGAAGCTGATCGAAGCCAAGCAGCACGGCAAGAGTGTGGAAATTGGCGAGCAGCGACCCAAGCGAGCGCCCGTGATCGATATGATGACGGCGCTTAGGAAGAGTTTGGCGGCCACCGCTCTACGGAACAATGAAAAGAACGGTCACAAAATAAAACCGCGAAGAATGCATGCCGTTCGGAAGGCCGGTTAATTTCTTGCGGAAACAACGGGCAACTCAAACAAGTTGCCCGTTGCTCCAGAAGGGCCGCAACTTCACGATTCAAACAACGCGGCGACCTTGGATCAGTCGAATTAACACCGCCACAACGGCCAGCACCAAGAGAATGTGGATGAAGCCGCCGAGCGTGTAGGATGTGACCATTCCCAGAAGCCACAAAACTGCCAGAATTACCGCTATGGTCCAAAGTAAGTCCACGGTTTATCTCCTTTGCCGAGATTGCCTGCTATGCTCTCGCGGCGAAGATTAATTGCAAATCGGGAGAACTGCCGATTAACCAGAATGGTTAACAGTAGGGTCGTAGTTAGAAGAAATGGATGACCAATGAAGTGCAACTTTGGATTGAGAAATGTTCTCGCGAAATCTTGGACACAGCCGCTTGGCTAGAAGTGAAAATCACTTCGTAGTTATGCCATCTTCGCTAGTGGCTCTTTTGCTCTAAGCTGACTGGCTGTTCAGCAGCACGAACCGGACGGCGGAGTTCGCCAGAATCCACTATCGTTCCTCCCCGCGATAGAGTCTCGAAATACAGCACATCTCCTGCCACCTCAACCAGCATGAAAGTTCGATCGTTGGCGAACCCCCGGTCTGTCATGTTTGTCTGTGCCAGGCCATCCGAGCGCAACTGTCCCGAAGAGCCTTCGGTGAAGTAATAAATTCCGTTTTCAGGCTTTACGCGCTCATAAATGTGGTCATGGCCGGAGAATACGACGTCCACGCCATACTTGATAAATAGTGGTTCAATCAGGGAGCGCAATTCGATTGAGGAGCCGTGTGTTTTTCCTGATGAATAGAGCGGGTGATGAAAGAAACATATCTTCCAATCGCCGGTTCCTGAGCTTTGCAATTCCTTTTCCAGCCATGCAAGTTGCTTGGCGTCCACATAATTACTGTCCAGCGCGAAAAAACGCACGTTGCCTTTCTTGAAGGTGTAGTAGTTAGCCCCGTTCATATTGAAAAGCTTGTAGAAACGCTCGTTTGGGTTATCGTGATTGCCCAACGACGCATAAAACTTCACGCTGGAGTCCAGTAGCGCTTTGTAAGGATGCTCAAACTTTCTTTCGAAGTCCTTCGGGCTGCTGCCTCCATAAATGTTGTCGCCGAGCATAATTACAAAGTCGAACGGAAATTGTTGACGTTCTAAATTCATTCTTTCTGCCACCTGGTATTGCGGCGCTTCTCCTGTGCCCATGTCACCAATTGCTGCAAATTTGACTGAGCCCGCCTGCAGCGGAAATTTGAATTCATCCGCGCGCGTGCAGAAGGCGATCAAGCTTAGGATGAGAATCAAAATGCGCGGTTTTAGCATAAACTCGACAGGCCTTATATGGTTTCAGGAAAAATATCAGGGATTCGGTCAATGACCAGGCTTGCTTCGACGTCCAGAAGGATCAAGTCGCGACCTACAATGCGGTAGGCCACCTGATCCGGCAATTTGGGAAATTTAAGTAGCAAAGTGGGCGGCAATGTTGTGTAGGGTACGCCATCCGGATACGGTTCATTCACGTGCAGAGGAATCGTCTTGAGCGGTTCACCTTGCCGGATTGTAGTGCGCGTGCGATGGCCATGCGGGCCGACAAATTCCTCGCGGACGGTGCGGCGAAATGCTTTTCTCGCTTCTTCGCTAAAAACGTCTCCGCGCCTGGCGTGGCGACGCGCATCGCGAATCTTCTGCGCCAGCGTTTGCTGATGATCGGCAATTTTCTCGGGCTGATCTGTGGGTTTTAGCGCCGGCAGAGAAGATGCGATCGCCTTGTGCAGGCTGACGTAAGCTTGCACCCGATCCATAAATTCCTTAAAGTCGGCCCCGTTTTTCGCTTCTTTTGGCGGCGACGCCGCGGCCTGATCTGTGTTGGGGTTTGCTCGCACCGACGTCAGCAGCAGCCCCCACATCACTATGTGAAGCAGGTATTCGGTCTTTCGTTTCCTTTTCATAGCGTCATGAACCCGTCATGAACCGTACTTTTAGCCCGGATGATTCAAGGTCGAATCCTCAACCATGTGCTTTTCCGGTATCTCGCGCCGCCGCCCGCACCGCCTGCTTTACAGCCTTCTTTACGACTTTCTTCACGGTCGATTTGACCACTTTGTCCGGCAACATTTCTCCGCCGGTTTGCGCAGCCACTTTTTTCACAGCCTTGGTAACCATAGCCGAAATCGGATGTAACTCCTCGACTAGAACTGCCACGGTTTTCTCAGTCTCGTTCTTGGCCGCTTCCCGGCATTCTTTCGCTGGCGGCATTTTTTGTGCCGGTGCCGCGTTCGTGGCGCCCCAATCGGATTCGAAGGTGGCCAGCAGTTTCTTTACAATCTTGGAATCGCGAACAATCAGCCCCAGTTCACGACGCGAATCCAGCTCGGCCGGACGCAAACTCTGGCTGCCGACGAATGCCTGACGGCCATCGCGAATGATGGTGCGGGTATGCAAGCGCATAGTGGCGAGTTTTTGCGCGGAAAGACCTGCCCGCCCGCTGAGTTTTCCGATAATGCGGACATCAACGCCCGATTTGCTTCGTTCCTGCAGCACGCGAATCATCTCTTTATCGGAAATTTGCGGGTCATAGATAAGCAACTGCTTTTTCGCCCTTTTGAGAAAGTTGCGCAGCACTTTGCGGGAGTTTGCGGGACTGACGACGAAATTATCCGTGCCCGTGACGTACGGGCGCCGTGCACAATCGGCTTCGAACAATTGTACAGCCTCCTGGATCAAGGCCTTGTTCTTAGTGACAATTCCGAATCCCCTGCTGTGGTCGATATCGAGATGCGTAAAGTTGAACGAAAGCACCACGAGGGCCCGCCTATCGACAATGAAATATTTGTCGTGATAACGAACGAGATCTTCGGCGGTGCGCGCAACCGTAATTCCCCTCTCCAGAAATCGCTTCTCAAGTGCGCGCAGGTGTTTTTCACCGTCGCGGTTCATATCTGCGACCAGCGCAGTAACTTTCACGCCGGCGGCGACCGCGTCTTTTAAAAGCGCCTCTATGTCGCTTCGGTCGAGACGAAAGATAGCAATCTCCAGCGTTTTTTTGGCACTTCTCAGCGCAGCATGAAGAGGCGCCATACCGTCGTCTGGTTCGATGATCAACTTCATTCCAAGTTCCTCTTAATCGCTCTGGCCTGCCGTTCGCATCGCAGATTCGCCATAAGTTATTTGACAGGTGTTGGCTCCCGCATTTCCCCGGAGCTCTCCGAACTCTGGCTCTTGAACAGCTCCGAGTAAATGCCATCCGCTGCCATCAATTCGTCATGGGTGCCTTGCGCCACCAGCTCGGCGTCTTTAATGACAAACACCACATCGGCGCGGCGAATCGAACTTAGATGGTGCGCGACGACAATACAGGTCTTGCCCTTCATCAGGCGATCCAGCGCTTCCAGGACGGCCTGCTCGGAGGTGGAGTCGAGGCCCGTCGTCGGCTCGTCGAGAATCAGAATGGGTGTGTCGCGAATGACGGCTCGCGCGATCGCAATGCGTTGTCGCTGCCCACCAGAGAGCGTGGCTCCGCGTTCACCGACGAGGGTGTCGTAACCCTCCGTCATTTTTTCAATGAATTCGTGCGCGTTGGCCTGTTTTGCAGCGCGTACAATCTGCTCTGGCGTGGCATCTGGCTTGCCGTACGCGATGTTGTCCCATATGCTCGCCCGGAATAACAATGTATCTTGAAGGACGAAGCTCATTTGCTCGCGTAGCGATTTCAGCGTGTACTTGCAAATATCCGTCCCATCGATTTTTATTTTCCCCGATTGCGCTTCATAAAAACGCGGTATGAGGCTGATAATTGTAGTCTTTCCCGTTCCGGACGGACCGACAATCGCCGCCACTTGTCCGGCTGCAATTGTGAAACCTATGTCTTTCAGAACGGCTGGCTGGTCATCGTAGGCAAAGGTGACATGCTCAAACTCAATTTTTCCCTTAAAGCGCGAAGCCCGCTTGGCGCGAGGCGAATCCTTGACCCGCGCTTCGATTTCCAGCACTTCCTGAATGCGCTCATATCCCACGACGGCTTTGGAAACCGTGTCGGTCATCTTGGACAGTTCGCGCATCGGCTTGTACATCTTTCCTAAATACAAAAGAAAGACGATCAGCACACCGGCGCTTAGTTCGCCACGAAGCGCCAAGCGTGCGCCGTATCCCAGCACCAAACATGTGCCGATGGAGACCATCACGTCGACAATCGGTGCCAGCTTGGCTTTGAGGTTGCGGGCCTCGAGAGCGGTTTCCACGTTTTCCAGACTCTGCGATTCGAATCGCGACACTTCGAAATCCTCGCGGGCAAATGCTTTGACCGTTCGGACCGAGTTCAATACTTCCTGGACCGCCGAAACGAGCTCGCTTTCTTTTTTCCGGACTTTCCGCGATGCATTCTTGATTCGCCCCGTAAATGAATACACCAGTACAAAAAGTACCGGAGCAATCGAGAGTGCGATCAGCGTAAAGCGCCAATTTACGTAGAGCATGACCCCGATCATGCCGACTAGCGTCAAGGTATTGACGATCATGCCGAGGAGCGCGGAGTTGATGAAATCCTGCACGGCGCCGATATCGCTGGTCACTCTGCTGATCAAGTCACCGGTTCGTGCGTGGTCATGTTCCGCCAACGATAGTCTTTGAATGTGATTGTAGAGAGTGCGGCGCAGATCGTGCGTCACCCACTGGCTGACGCTGGTGGTTAGATATTTTTCGGTGTAAGAGCTGATCGCACCGATAACGGCAATCGCGGCAACCATGGCGATCGCAAAATTCAAAATGGCAAGCTTATCGTCGCCGAAGGTTGAGCCAACGAATCCCTGCAGCCAGCCCGGCAATTTCTTAGACTGCAGAATGTCGTCGATTACGATCTTAATCGGCCAGGGTTCCAGAACGTCGCTGAATGTCTCGCCCAGTACTGCTACGAAGGCCAGAGTCAGCGCCTTCCAGTGTGGCCGGATGAGGCGAGTCATGCTCAGTTTTTCAGGCTGGTTCGAGCGAATGGCACTTAATTTGCTCTCGAGCATGTTTGGTTTTCGATCCAAAGACCGACCTTTCCAATTTGGGCATTCGCCTTCAAATTCGGCCCATGGTCTGCCGGGCACTTTAGTTAGATCCTTAGTTTTCAAATAATCGCTTTCGGCGACGCACAAGCCCATACACGAAAACACGGACTGTGCCCGAATTAACCGGGTAGCTTTTACTCAATACGACTCGGACTCTCGAGAGAGTGCCTGCCGATTCGGAACGCGCGTCTCCGCGCCGTAGACCTTGCTTGTCAGCCGTATTGTCCCATTTTCACAACCATCTCGCATCTCATCCGCATGGCCCCTCGTTCAAAAAATCCTGTGGTCTCGCAGTTGCCGTTAGCCACGAGATCGCTACGGGAACTGGCGAAGGAATCGCAAAAGTGCCGTAACTGCGATCTGTGGAGAAACGCAACACAGACTGTCTTCGGCGAGGGATCACGCAACGCGACAATCATGCTGGTCGGGGAGGTCCCAGGCGATCGGGAGGACCAACAGGGCAAGCCATTCGTCGGGCCAGCCGGAAAACTTTTGCGCGCTCTGCTGACTGAAGCGGGTATTGATTTGGAGCAGGTCTACCTGACAAACGTCGTGAAGCATTTTAAATGGGAGCCGCGCGGAAAACGCCGCATCCACAAGACGCCGAATGCCGGCGAGATAAAAGCTTGCCGATTTTGGCTTGACGCAGAAATCGCCGCCCTGAGACCAAGAGTGATCGTGAGTCTTGGCGCGACGGCGGCTCAGGCCTTGCTTGGCAGAGACTTTCGCGTCACTCAGCACCGAGGCGAGTTGATCGATTCTCCGCTCGCGCCGCACGTGATCGCGACGGTTCATCCTTCGTCCGTACTTCGTGCGCCAGACGAAACTTCTCGTCACCAACAGGAGCGGGAATTTCTCGCCGACCTGAAGAGAGTCGCCGCACTGAGATTGAAATGAGTTAATTCCGTTTATTCGCTGCGCTCAGGTGGAGCACATGAGCATTTTGCTTTTGCAGAAGACCCGTCCGAGTGCGCGGCCACGCGGTACAGCAATGCATGTATCCGCCATTCACAGCCAAAGTACCGATTGCCCATACTGAGTCCTTAAATGCATCATTCCAATCAACTGATAGTTCGCTGCCGCGCGACGACGACGTTGTGAGGAGGTTTTGATGCGTCTGCTCAGTTCGGCGATTCAGGACGGCGAACCAATTCCTCCGCGCTTTACGTGTCAAGGAGCAAACGTCTCGCCGGAGTTTTATTGGCTTGACGCTCCAAAAGAAACCAAATCGTTGGTTCTTATTCTTCACGATCCAGATGCTCCGCGCGACAACGGTTTCACTCACTGGCTCCTCTACGACATCCCCCCAAATGTCAGCCACATCCCCGAAGATATTTCCAAACAGGCGCCAGTCGCCGATTCCGGCAAGCTCGGTTACACCGGACCATGTCCGCCTTCCGGACGTCACCGCTATTTTGCACGCCTCTACGCGTTGCGGAGGCAACTTGACCTTCCTCCCGGTGCGACAGCCATGGAAGTGAAAATGGCTCTGGAAGGAAAAGTGATCGAGCAGACCGAATTAATGGAAACTTTTGCAAAAAGCAACGGCCAGTAACCTCTCGACGCTGATAGTTCACGGAACTCAAAACATTTGAATCCTCTTATTGGTCTTGCGCGTGCTCCTATGCAACAGGGCTCCGCAAGCCGCGATTCGTCTCGGCTGCATAGCCTGTTGTGAAATTCACATCCGATCGAGGAGCAACGATGGGGGCCAACTCGGCTCGCACCGCGGAGGTCGATTCATCAAACTCGTCCGGCTTGGCTTCGGACGCGGCGCGGTCCCTGGAGCAAGCCAGCGGCGCGAACCACTCACGCTGGGAATTCAATAATCGCAAAACGCTTCTCTGCGCTCTGGTCGGAAATGATTTTGGCCCGGACCCGGAATCGAGGCTCGATGAGATCCGTGAATATAAGAAAAACGAAGCCAAGTTCCTGGTCCAATCCCTGAATCTCCAACCGCATGATCGCGTCGTCGATCTTGGCAGCGGTTTCGGATTTATTGCGCGTGTCATCGCGCCGCTCGTCGAGCGTGTGTGGTGCCTGGACATCAGCAGCGAATTCCTGGAATGCGCCAAGCAGGAGTTACAGCGGTTTTCAAACACAGAATTTCATCAGATGGATTTTGCCGACCTCCGCTTGCTTGCTGGAAAGAGAATTAACAAAGGCTACGCCAATGCCGTATTCATCCATTTTAATCTTTTCGATATCATTCTATATCTGCGCCAATTATTTTCAGTCCTCGAGTCCCGAGGCGCATTTGTCTTTGGCATGAGCGATACCGATTCGCTGGATATCACCAGTGATCGCTACTTTGAAATAGTCTTGCAAGAGTATAAGGAGAACCGCGGTTCTCTAGTACTGATGCATTGGAATTCCGCGAAAGGCGTTTGCCGCGCGGCCGAAGCCATCGGCTTTCGCGCAGAAATCGCGTGCAGCGGCTACGGTTCTCGGAATTGATTGCGCTTGCGCCAAGAAATATAGATGATGCCGATGCTGATGGCCATGGGCGGAAAAACAAGGACTAGTATTCCGGAGCGAAGGGCATCTATGAACCGGTGGCCACCTTGCGCGGCCTGAGTAATGCAAAGAGGACAACCCTGAGCCGCGGCGATCGAGGGCAATAGAAGCAGCGTCAGAACGAGAGCGAAGGAGAAAAATCGAAGTCGAGTCAAGCAGCTCATTGCGATGATCCTACGGCCAGATTGTGGCCGATTAGCCAGAACCGTTCAAGCGAAAGCTGCAAAAAAGTCCGCGGCATCCAAAACCATCGCGGTGCAAATCAAAATGGCCGCATGTGGAGCAAGCGGAAGCTGTCCGACCAAATCATATTCATCATCAGCAAAACGAAAATGGTTGCTGGGATAAGCGACCAGAAAAAGCTGCGACGCTCGTTAATCATGTGCATGAAATACATGACGGCGAGAGCAGCGCTGAAGATTGCAACCGCGAGGAAAGCAGCGAGGAGGCGGTTGTGATCGAGCGTGGTATAAGCAAGAAAAATTTGCAGGCCAGACAGGGCGAGCAATGTGACATATACGGGAATATAGCGAGCGATTCCCTTTTTAATATTTCGGCTATTTTCCATTCGACGGATTTCCTCTCTCGATTTTGCTCGGAGTGTCTTACGGTCTCGCAATGCTCATCAAATAGACGAGCGGCACGACAAACATCCAGACGATATCAACGAAATGCCAGTACAGAGCAGTGGATTCGACATGGCCAGGGGTGAGGCTGCCGCGTGAATAGCCGCGAGCGACGACACCGATGGCGATGACGCCGCTGATGACGTGGAGCAAGTGAAGACCGGTGATACCGAAAAAACTGGCGCCAAAGAGCGGCGAACCCCAGGGATTCTGGAAGAGGCGAACCCCTTCGCCAATCAGGCCCGCCCATTCGCGGATGTGCAGGATCGCGAAAATAGCGCCGAGAACGATCGTGATCCCCATCCAGCGTATGGTCTTGGCCTTGTCACCGGCTTTAGAAGCGTCTACTGCGCCGAGCATCGTCAAACTGCTGGTGATCAGAACGAACGTCATGATGATGACATTTAAAATCGAGGGATAGAACTTGAAGGGAGTGGGCCAATCCGGGCTTGCGGTGCGCAGATAACCATAGGCAAAGAGCAAAGCGCCGAAGGTGCAGGCGTCTGAAAGAATAAACAGCCACATCGCGAGTTTGCGCGAGGGGATCGCGTACGGAGAGGGCTCCATATTGGCGGCGTGCCCGAGTGCCATGCTGTGATCCAATTCGCTCACAAATCCTCCACCGATTGATTATTAAAGTCGCGTGCGCAACACGAGTAAGAGATATACCCACAAGGCGGCAAGAAAATGCCAGTAAACCGCGGTTGCGTCGATTGCAGAGAGCCGCCAGAGGGCGGTGCTAGCGGTGCGACGGATGGTATAGACGAGCCCGCCCAAGCCGCCGAGAACGTGCAGGGCATGCAACACCGTTAGTACGTAGAAGAAAGAGCTGTTCGGGGAGCTAGCGAGATACAGGCCGTGCGCCCGCAATTGATGCCAGGCGAAGACCTGTCCGGCGAGGAAGGCTATGCCGAGAGCGAGCGTGAGGTAGAGCCAGGATCTGGTGGCGGCGAGATCGGGAGCGTATTTGCGGCGTGCGATTTCGAGAGTCAAGCTGCTGGAAAGAATGATCAGGGTGTTCAGATAAAGTATGGCGGGGAGAGTAAGGTGACGCCAGTCGTCAGAGGCTTGCCGAATAATGAGAGAACTGGTGAAAGCCGCGAAGGACATAGTGATGGCAGCGACGGCAACCCAGATTCCGCTAAGGGCGGGAGCGGGCGACTGAGAAGTGCGATCCGGTTGTAAAGTTACGCTGGACATTTTGTATGACCCATCTTGAGCAAGCCGTCGATTCCCTTCCGTTCGAAATACTAATCTCCGGCAGCGGGTTCCGGCTCTGGCGAATCCTGCATGATGAAATCACCTTTAGTGCCCTTAACGCCATATTCGTCAGGACCGTGGCTGACGACGACGTGCCGTCCGCCGAAATTGTCGAACGGAGGCGGAGAAGTGGTTGACCATTCCAAAGTGGTGGCTTGCCATGGATTATCCGAAGCGGGTGCGCCCTTGAAGCGGCTGTAAATCAAGTTGAACAAGAATATAAGTTGCGCGGCTCCAGTAATGAGCGCAGCAATGGTGATGAATTTGTGGACGGGCAAGAGGGGCTGGAGGTAGTCGTCCACAAAGCTGGAGTAACGGCGAACGTTCCCGGCAAATCCGAGATAGTGGAACGGCATAAAAATGCAGTACACACCGATGAAGGTGAACCAGAAATGGATCTTGCCCAGGGTGTCGTTCATCATGCGGCCGGTCATTTTCGGAAACCAGAAATAGGTTCCGGCAAGGATGCCAAAAATCGCCGCAACCCCCATGACGAAATGGAAATGTCCCACCACGAAATAGGTGCCATGCAGGTAGATATCCAGCGAGGGCTGCGCGAGAAAAAATCCACTGACGCCGCCGGCCACGAACACGGAAATAAATCCCAGCGAAAATAACGAAGGCGTGTGAAAACGAAGGTTCGCGCCGTATATCGAACCGATCCAAATCATCGTAATAATGGTGGCCGGAATGGTGATGATCAAAGTCGGGAACGAAAATACCAAAGCGGAAAATGGATTCATTCCGCTCAAGAACATGTGATGACCCCAAACCATGTAGCTCAGGAACCCGATGGTGATCATGCTGCCGTAAACCACTTTGACGCTAAGCAGCGGCTTGCGCATCGAGGCCATCAGGATATGCGAAACAATACCTATAGCCGGAACAATTGCGATGTACACCTCGGGATGCCCGAAGAACCAGAAAAGATGCTGCCACAGCAGCGGCGAGCCGCCGGAATGCGGCTGCAAATGATCGCTGATGACGAGGCCGGCAGGAATGAAAAAGCTGGTGCCTGCCACGCGATCCAGGATGAGGAGCACACAGGCAGGAAGAAGTACTGCGAAAGCCAAAAGGCCGATGCAGGAGGTGATGAACCAGGCCCAAGTGGAGATCGGAAGACGGGAGAGGGTCATGCCTTTGGTGCGGAGATCGAGAGTGGTGGCGATGAAATTCAAGGCACCGAGCAATTGGCCGATGCAGAAGAGGCCGATGGAAATTGCCCACAGTGTTTGACCCCATGCCAAGCCGGGGCCGGCGTCCTTGCCAACCGCGCTCAGCGGAGCGTATGCCGTCCAGCCAGAAATTGGCGGACCGTCGGGTATAAAGAAGGCGGCAATGAGAACGAGGAATGCGACGAATGTAACCCAGAAGGACATCATGTTGAAACGCGGGAAGGCCATATCTTCGGCGCCAATCTGGATGGGCAGAAAATAATTACCGAAGCCGGCGAAGGGCGCATTGGTGAGTACGAAGAAGACCATCAGAGTGCCGTGCATGGTTAGAAGAGAAAGGTAATATTCCGGGGTCATGACGCCGCCGGGAGCGCCGTTTTTGGAGAGGAGCTGCAATCCAGGAATGGCGGCGTTGGTCCAGACGAGGTGGAAACGCATCAGCCAGGAAAGAATCATCCCGATAAAGACGGAGATGAGCGCGAGGCCGTAATATTGCTTGCCGATGACCTTGTGATCCGTGCTGAAAACATACTTCCAGATAAATTTAGTGGGCGGAGCGTGGTGATGAACGACTGGTGCTGCGGCATCCGACATTTTGGCGATTCTCCGAAAAAAACCGACGCGGGCGGAAGCGTTGAAAAGCCCGAGTTCGGTGCGTAGCAAAACTTCACTATTGCGCTACTGAGACTGCTGCTTTAACCATTGGTCGAATTCGTCCTGCGACTTCACTTCCAGAAACGCGCGCATGTTGAAGTGTCCCAGCCCGCACAATTGAGTGCAGACGATCTCGTACTTGCCTACCTTGGTGGCCGTAAAGTGCATGGGAATATCCAGTCCCGGAACGAAATCCTGCTGGATGCGTAATTCGCGAACGTAGAATGAGTGGCCGACATCCTTCGCATGCATCATCAGCGAAATCGGCTTGTTCACGGGAATTACCAGCGACGCCGCAACAATGTCATCGCGCGAGTCCACATCGTTGGCGGGATCGAGACCAAAAAAATTCTGGTTTCCTTCGTCAATTTTGTCAGGATGCATCGGACCAAATTTTCCGTCGGGTCCAGCATAGCGGAAATAGAAACCGAACTGCTCGGCTTGTACCTGGATGGGAAGCGCATCAGGAGCAGCTTTCTTGAAATAGACTTCCGCCCAGGCATCTTTGCCGAAGACGCCCAAAGCGAGGACTTCCGTACCGACCAATGCTATGGCAGCGATGACCACGAGTTTGGCGCCACCGGGCAGGTGCTTGGCCTTACGCCCGTCCTTGCTTTCGCCAAAGAAGCCGATGAAGCCGGCCAGCACTAACTGCGCGGCCACGAAAGCAATGCCGGATTCGGCCATCGTTTCCGACATTTGATGGTCGATCATGTGACCGTGGGTAGAGATGTCCTCGGGCATCCACCAGGTGTGCATCAGGATAGGGACAGCCGAGCCGACTGCGATCAGCACCAGAACAACAGCCAAAAGCTTGCCCATGCGGCAACTCCTCGCGAAAAACTAAAACAAACATTGATGTCTGACGGCTTGTTCGCAAAAAAGGCGCCAAAAGTTCGTAACGCCGCGCTAATAGGGCTTAGCGACGAACGAAAAATTTACGGTTTTGGTTTCGTTACCGGCGATCGTCACTTCCTGAGTCTGAGTGCCGTAGCTTTCATGCCAGGCTGTTAAGGTGTACTTTCCCGGCGGAAGATTCGGCAGCTTAAACTCGCCCGAAGCGTCGGAAACGGCGTAGTGAGACGTACTAAGCACCGCGAAGTAGCCGTGCATCCAAGGATGGATGTTACATTTCACGGAAATGAATTCGGGCTTGTCATACTTTTCGCTCAGTGGAGGCGTTCCGGGTGGCTGCGACTTGTTCCACTCGCGATTGATTTTCGCAAGTGGGTGAATGTTATGCGAAGTCTGATCGCTATTGACGACTTTTAGTTCCTGGTTCACTTCAAAGGCAAGAACGTGAGGCGTGTAGTGGCAGCCCTTCTGGTCAAACGTTGCGGGCGTTGACGGTGCGCTGGACTCTGCTGGGGCTCCTGCAGAAATATAAACCACAACATATTCAAGCGTGTTTCCTGGGCCGGTGACAGCGCTCTCAGTCATTTCAGGAGTTGTATGTTGTTTCGCGCACGTCGGTTCCTTAGACATGTCGATCGGTTTGGGCTTTGCAGGCGTGCCGGTATAGGTCACCTTGCCTGTGACAGTGCCAGCCCCGGGGGCGGCCGTAACAATCGCCGCAACCGACAGCGCCACAAGAATCGTGCTGCATGCTCTCAAAATTTGCATCGGATCACTCCTTTGAAAACCAAAATCATTGCCTTACGAAATCGCTTTCTAAACGACTTGGCTAACGGCCACCGCCACCAGATGAAGCCTGAATGGGCGGCAATTTCGTGCCGGAAGTCTTGAGCAGAGCGCGCTCAGGGCTATCATGGTTCACTTGGAGAGTTCGCAAGAAGTGGACCAAATCCCACGCATCGTTAGGCTGAATGACGTCGGCGAACGATGGCATGGGAGTTCCGTCAACGCCGGTCATAAAAATGCGGTAGATGTCCTGATTGGTGGAGCCGCACTTAAAGCGCGATCCTTCTGCGAAATTGTACGGCCGGATCGGCTGGTCGTTCGAATCGGTGAGCGTGGAAGCAGACGGCCCGTCGCCGCGGCCTTCGGGGCCGTGGCACTTCCAGCATTCAAGTTTCTGGAACAGATCGTGACCATGCTGAATACTCTGCACGGTCACCGGCGTTTCTGCGGGGACGGTGATGGGCGTGCCGGCTTTGTCGCTCTTCCAACGTGGAGAAAAGGTCTTAATGAAAGCGACGAGATTGATGCGATCCTGGTCGGTCAATGGCGCCCATGACGGCATATTGGAATTGTCGAAACCGCGCCCGATGGAGTTATACAAGTCCGAATCGAGCGGCAGAGTGCCGGTCGGCGTCGAACGGCATTTGAAAGTCGCTTGGGTGAAATTTCGTGGCTTAGGATCGATGTAAGGAGCGTTTTCTCCCGCGCCGTCGCCGCGGGGTCCATGGCAGCCGATGCAATAGCGACGGTAGAGTTGTTTGCCCTGGTCAGGATGGCCGGCAAGCTTGCCGACTTGGGCTTCCTGTCCACGAACCGCGGGAAGAGCGATAAAACCCGCCAAGAATGCGATTGCAAAGAGCGATTTGTAGAAGTTGGTTTTCATCGTCGGCATCCTCAGTAAATAAAGTCGAAGCCTAAAAAGAGACTGCTGCTGGTTACATCGAGCCCGGTGACCGGTGCGACTTTCTTCTGACGGACGATTGCATATTCGTTGTGGAACGCAAAGCCGGCGCGGCTATGCATAAATGGGTAGTAGCGGTAGCCGAAGGTGAGCGAGTCGAGATTGCCGAAGTCCGACGAAGGCACGCTCACTCCCGGAATGAAAAGATTGGTTGAATCGACGGGAAGAGCTTGCTGGGACATGCGGATAAATTCATAGCGATTGATGAGGATGAACTGCGGATTGACCGTGTAATGCGACTCGATCAAAGCACCATTCCATTGCGGAGAGCGCGCACCGATCGGCAAGGGCTCGTTGGCAGCCGTACCTGTGCCGAGGAAAGCGTTTTCGCCGCCGTGCATGAAGAGCGTAGTGATATCGAACTTCTTTATGTACCACATGCCGATGAAGCCGGCGCGGTAGAACGATTTCTGACCAAGGCCGTCAAGTTGAGTTGAGCCCCCGCCTTGCGTCAGGTAATAGGTCGGCGACCGCCCGAAGTAGGCAAACGCTCCGACGCGTTGCAGGCCAAAACCGCCAGCTTGAAACGCCTGGCTGGCAGTGAAAAACGCATCGTAACCGTGTCCATTAGGAACGCTGACGTTTCCGTCGTTACTGCTCAGGAGCGCGGCGGAATAGCGAGTGCGGTCATTCTTCGAGTGACCCATAAGCTCTGCGCCGAGCTGGTTATCGCCCAAGCCGAAGATATTGGAATCGCCGACTGGAACGAAGTGATAAAGCTGGTAAAGACCGCCCTGGTCCGAAAGCGTGAGGATACGCTTTTCTGACAGGAGATTGTCGAGTTCGAACTTACCCACTTTGATGTTTAGGTAGGAAGAGTGCAGAAGATTATCGAATCGCACCCAGGCAGATTCGAAGTGAAATGCGCCGGTGTTGTCCGCGGACGGAACCAGCAAGAAAGAGATGTTATTCGCCAGAGTGCCGCCGGTGAGGATGTCGAGACCGGAAAGATCGAAACCGTGGGTGGTGGTTTTTTGTTCGATGGTTCCCCCGAGGCCATCATCGACCCCGTTACGGTCCACGCTTTCGCGATGCCAGTTGGGAGTGATACGCATGGCGATTGGCCAGTACGCCGGCTGCTGCCAGATCGGCGCATCGCGGTCATTTCCCAACTGATAACCGTTATCCTTAAACGTTTGGCCGAAGGCATTCAGTTTGGGCCAAGCTTCGTGACAAGCCGAACATGGCAAGCCATATTTTCTCGCGAACGCCGGGATAGCATGTATTCCCGTCAGCGGCGCCGCCTGAGTCGCCGGACAGGATAGAATGGCGAACAGGAGAATCGGAGCGATCGAAGCAACCAACGAGGCTAGACACCCAGGAACGGCGTTCTTCTTCGCGAAGCGCTGACCGCGCACCAGATCAGACATGCTGCCTCCTATCCGGGATAAATACAAAGCAGGAAAAGCGTGAAGTGGGTCCGATCAAGTCTAAATTCCCCAAATCGCGGCGCAAAAAGGAGAAGTTCCTTGCGAGCGGCGAGATTCCGCCCGGACGAACAATCCGGAAATTGGAGAAGGGTTCCCACGTTATTGAGAGCCAGCATTCCCTCCGGTTCGTCTCGGATGGCGCGCGCTCTCCGTTACGTCCTGCAGACAAACAATTTACAAACTGTTGACAACTGCAAAACGCGCCAATCATAGTGGGGGAGAAAAGCGAATGCAAGAGAATAATGAAAAAATTTTTCTGCCTGCGAACGGAAAATTGGATGCAAGGAACTAGTACCATGCAGTTACGTTTTGGCTTATATCGTCACCCGATGCTATTGCGAAGCACTGCCCGGGTTGCGAACCGCAAGATCGTAAGTAATAATCCGTCTGCCTGTATACGTCGGAGAAGTATAAGTTCCCGGACACTTATGCCTTGTAAGTCCAGACTCTATCGCTTCTGTCTCTTCCATAAACAAGCCCTCTTCTCTTTATTCACCCGTTGCAGTCGAAGTGCTTCTGCGCCGGTAGCACTTGCAGTCTTATGCTGCTGTACAACAGGTTCAGTTCTAAGCTCCGCTGACAAGACGCAAGGAACGTCATTCAGCGCGGTGCTTGAGGGAAACGAAGTAGACATCGTGCAAGCGGTCGAGGACGTCGTGAGAGACACGGTCATTCACGGCACTTACGTTTACGATAGAGAAAAAACTCTGGGCGGGGCGGACGAAGAAAAGTCATCGAAGGTTTATGGCGAATGGGGCGGCGGAGGCAAGGTCTACTACAAGGTCGCGCATGACGCACTCGCTCCGAGAAACTTCAAAGGCAGTGAGGATCAAGGCACAATCACGGTTCGTTTTATTCTTAAAAGCGAAAGTCCGGAACGATTTCGCATTCAAATTGACGCCGTATTCGTAGAGACCGAGCGCAGAGCGGTGCATCCGTCCGAAGGCCTGGTCGAATCCAGCGAATTCAAGGAAATTACCGAACGTCTAAAGGCGATCCAGCTTCAGGCGCAGAAGGACGCGGACTCCAAAGCGCGGATTGATGCGCAAATTGCAGAAAAGGAAGAGATGTTGCACCGACGGCAAGAGGAAGCCTCGAAACTGGCAGATGCCGAATCGTCGGCGCAGGACCTGGTCAAACGCGTACAAGATCTTCGGCACAAGGTAGAAATGAGGGCCGGTCCAGACGGCGCGCACGTCCGATCCGCTCCTTTCCAGGCTGCCGCGACGCTCGAAACCCTGAAACAATCGACAGACGTAGTCGTTCTGATACTTACCCCCTACTGGTTTGGCATCGAAACCAATGACGGACACCGTGGCTGGGTACGAAAAGAAGAAGTGGTGCCTCTGCCTTGATCTTGAAACCTCTCACGATTGTGCGATGCATTTTAGTGTTGCTGCTTGCGGGAACGATCCTGCTGCCGCAGACCGGTACCCTGGCGGCGAATGACCCGGTCGAGCGTACCTTTACCGAGCCGCGGGCTGATGTGGAACGCGCCGTCACCGCGGCGAAAGCGAGTTCCAGCGGCAAGCTTCCGGCGCTAGAAGGCTTTGTTGGGCAGACCCAGCGGCCCGTCGAGCGCTACGACAAGGCCTACTATCAATGTATTTTTCAGGTGCTTCCGTCCGCCTCCGGCGAGGTCTCGGTCCGGGTGATGGCAAAAATCACTGCGTGGTACGACGACCCCGACAAACAGCGCTCGGGGTACGAAGTTCTTCCTTCCAATGGCCGGCTCGAGAACGACGCTCTTGATCGCATCGAAGAAATCCTCGAAGGACCGGACGCTGTGCCGGCGAATACAGAAAAGCAACCGGCCAGGAAATACAATCTCTCCCTGGGGCCGGTAATTCCGCGCACGGCCATACCGCAACCAGCACCAACAAAGATCGCATCGTCTCCGTTAAACGAAGGAGAAATTCAAGAATTAAGAAAGAAGCGCGTGGCAGCAGAAAAGCGCGTGCAGCAATTGAACAATGCATTGCAAAATCTTCAGGAACTTTACGACAACCAAACCAGGCCCACCAACCTAGTGGCTGTCAGGAAGGCAGGAACGCCGGTTTTTGCCCACCCGGAAGAAAACGGAAAACCATTGTTTGTTGCAATTGCTAAGGACCAGTTTGAGATGGTCGAAATTCGCGGCGATTGGATACACGTAAGTATTTCGGGCCAGTCGCGAGGCTGGATTCGGAAGACGCAACTGGAATTTCCCGAGGATGCATCAGCCGCGAAAAGCAAAGGTGGCGAGCCGCCCCCGAAACCAGCCGAATTGTTTCGCGTGACTCGAGAGGAAACGAACATCTTCCCTGGAAGCTGGGAGCCGCTGCGCGGCAAGAGCGTGAAGTTGTATTCGGTGCAGCCGGCTCAGTCAGCGCATGCCGAGACTCAGGGCCGGGATAAACGCAATTTTGCAAAGGAGCTTTTTGTGCGCGCCTTGCAGGAAACATCCGTGGCCGAATCGCCGGTGGCCGGGGTCGTAGTCATTTTTGATTCCGCCGACGGCGGTCAGGTCTCTACCACCTATGCATCCCTCAAATCGTGGCATGAGGGGACAATCTCGGAGGCGGCTTTTTGGCAATCGTGCTCGCTTGATCCGCCGGAGACATTCTCGGTCAACGCCAAAAAACAATGAGTCCTTTTTTCGCGTAAGTTTGGCGAGCTACTCTCCAGCTTTGACCGCCAATGTTTCCACCACAGCGATGTCTTGCAACAGATCCTGGGGTAGTCCGTGCCGCTCTTTCAGATAATCGGGGCTGTTGTACGAAATCCAAACTCTTGCACCATCATCTTCCCAAACCAAAAGTTTCAGGGGCAGATCAATGGCGATGCCGGGAGCGGCCAGCATCAGAGGCGTCCCCGCTTTGGGACTGCCGAAGATCAACAATTTTGTGGGCCGCATCTTCATGCCCGCTTTTGCCGCTTCACCGCTGTGATCCACAAGTGCAAATAGCGTGACTCCCTTGGCTTGCAGAATATTTTTGAGTTTTTCCACTGTCTGGTCGACCGAGTGGTTGCTTGGTTTATCGATGATGCCGCTCTTTGTAGTCACCGCCATGGACTTCTCCTCAATGGCTTCGGATTTAAGATTCGCCGAACCGCGCACGGAAACGAGATAGATCGCCATCGCCAGGCCAACCAACGCCAGGAACACTGCCGTCGCAACGGCTTGGGCGAAAGAACGAGAAAGCGCAAATTCGCCTCGATCTAGCTCACGGATCATCCGAATGTGTCGCCATGCGGAGGAAAGATTCACGATAACCCCACCCGCGATCAGCGCGGTCCCGAACCATAGCGAGATACCGTAAGACGGCGCCGGCGAAGCCTGATCTAGAAGTCGGAATTGCTGCAGGAAAAGCCCGAACCGCGCCACAACAAAACCAAATCCCATCAGTGCCAGCCCAGTGCGAATCCATGCAAGAAACGTTCGCTCCGCCGCCAGGTAGTCGCGCGGGTCAGCTCGGTGTATGATCTGTTTTTCAGTCGGACCGCGATCAGGAACTGGCATCCCAACGTCCACCGGCTACTCTTTCCAGCCTCCGCCGAGCGCTCGGTAAAGTTGCACAAGACTCTGGTATTCCGTGCCGCGCGCCTGTGCGAGAGTAAGTTCCGCGGTAAAAAGCGCCCGTTGGCCGTCCAAAACTTCTAGATAAGTGGTGGTGCCTCCCTTATAGCGCATGTTGGAGAGCCGCACCGATTCCTGTAAATCCGCAACGGTATCTTCCTGGCGAAGCCGTACCTCATGGAATTTCTGATAGCCGATCAGCGCATTGGAAACGTCTCCGAACGCTTGCTGAATCGCTTGCCGGTAAGCGATCAGCGCCTGTCGGTGCTGCGACTCTACCGCACGCAGGTTTCCGCGAAGAGCTCCGCCCGTGAAGATCGGCTGGCTCACTTGCGTGCCATAAGACCAGATCCCCAGCTGCGAGCCCATGAGCCCGGAGAATGCGCTGCTCCGTCCGAACGCACCGCCGCCGGAACCGGTCAGTGAAATTTGCGGAAAGAACTGCGCCTTGGCAACTCCGATTTCCGCGTTCGCGGCGACCAGGACTTGCTCGGCCTGCCGTATATCGGGCCGTCTTTCCACCAACGTTGATGGCAGGCCCGGCGGCACTTCGGGAGGCAGCGGCTGCTCCACCAGCGCGCGGCCACGCGGCACCGCTTGCGGGTAGTTGCCAAGCAGAATGCTGATGGCATTTTCTTCCTGCGCGATCTGCCGCTCCAAGTCCGGGACTTGCGCATTTGCGGTATCAAGAGTTTGCTGAGCCTGCAGAACGTCGAGCTTAGTCGCCACGCCGTGATCCACGCGAAGTTTGGTGAGCTTCACCGACGCGTCCTGAGCCGCCACGGTGTTACGTGTAATCTGGAGTTGCAGGTCAAGTTGCAGAAGGGCGAAATAGTCGCTGGCCACGTCGCTCACAAGCGTCAATATGACTGTTTGCCGCGCATCCTCCGTTGCCAGGAGCTGTGCGCGTGATGCCTCAGTCGCGCGGCGCAATTTACCGAACAAGTCCAATTGAAACGCTGCATCGGCTGTAAGCGTCAGAAAGTTTGACGTAGTCTGGAAGTTGTGTTCCTTTCCGCCGGAAAAATTCCCGTTTCCCTGGACCTGCGGAAATAGATTGGAACGCGTTATGGCAACCTGCGCGCGTGCTTCATTTATGCGCTCCGTTGCAATCTGCAGATCGTAGTTTTGTTTTAGCGCCGTTCGGATAAGCTCTTGTAATTGCGGATCCTGGAAAACCTGCCACCACGGAAGGTCAGCGTAGGACGCAGCCTGCGCCTGAACCTGCGGATTTTCACTCAGACCACGGTAGGCCGTCGGAGGCTGTACGACGGGACGATTGTAATTGGGGCCTACCTTGCATCCAGCCGCTATACCCATGGCCGTGACCGCGACCATGAATGACGCTCGTTTCTTCATAGGTTGCTCCGCTGTTGTTGCTTGACCACGCTCTCGCAGTACATTTCAGTCGGCTTGCGCCGGAGAGGTTGTGGGCAGCGCTCCCGGTGCATGCTCTTTCCCAGCGCCGGACCATTTCTCTACCAGGAAGAAAATCGCCGGCACGAAAAAGATTCCAATGATGCTTGCTGCCATCATTCCCCCAATAACCGTAGTGCCCATGATTTGGCGGGCCACTGATCCGGCGCCGGTCGCCGTCCATAACGGCACACAACCGAGAATGAATGCGAAAGACGTCATCAAGATCGGCCGCAGACGAAGCCTGGCGCCTTCAAGCGCAGCATCCGCCAGTGGTTTTCCCTTCTCGAATTCATCCTTGGCGAACTCAACGATCAAGATGGCATTCTTGGCGGCTAGGCCGATGAGCATGACCAGCCCGATTTGCGAGTAAACATCACTCTCGATTTGAACCATGTATGGTGGCAGGAACAGACCAAGCAGTACTCGGCGCAGCAAAAGGATTCCGAAAGCTCCAAAGATAGCCACAGGAGTGCTTAGCAGCACGCTGAACGGGAGCGACCAGCTTTCATACAATGCCGCCAGGATAAGAAAGACAAACAGCAGCGAAAGTCCGAAGATCACGGACGAAGGTACTCCCTCGCGCGCCTTCTGCTCCTGAAATGACATGCCTGAATAGTCGAAGCCCATCTCGCGCGGCATGGTCTGTTTAAAAACATCTTCGAGCGCCGCTGTCGCCTGATCCGCGCTGTAGCCCGGCGCTGCGCTGCCGTTGATTTGCGCCGAGCGGTACTCGTTGAAACGCATCGTGAACTCCGGCCCCAGCCGCGGTTTTACGGTAGTTAATGTTGAGAGCGGAACATTCTCGCCCTTGCTATTCCGAACGTAGAACTGCCCAACGTTTTCCGCCCTGGAGCGGTCTTCGCCTTCCGCCTCGATGTAGACCTGCCATTGCCGGCCAAACCGGTTGAAATAGTTAATGAAATATCCGCCCATGAACGCCTGAATCGTCCGGTATACATCATTGAGGAGTACACCCTGCTTCAGCACTTTGTCGCGGTCCACTTCGACAAATTCTTGCGGTACGCTTGGCAGGAAAGTGGTGCTAAGGCTGGCAATTTCCGGCCGCTTTCGCGCCGCCTCCAAAAAAATGCCCAAGTTTCTTGAGAGGAATTGAACGTCACTGCCGGATCGGTCTTCGAGGATGAATGTGAACCCGCCCGAAGTGCCGACGCCCGGAATGGCGGGTGGGGAAAAACCGAAGGCAACGGCTGCGGGCAGGCGGCTCAACTCCTGGTTCAGGTGCGCCTTGAGCGCTTGAAATTGCTCCGCTCTGCTCGTGCGCTCGTCCCAGGGCTTGAAGGTCACAAAAAAGAACGCATTGTAACTGGTACGAACAAAACTGAGCAGACTGAAGCCAATAAAGGTGCTTTCGTATTGAACCCCAGGGGTATTCATTATGATTTTTTCAACATCAGCAGCGACGGCGCTCGTGCGTTCGAGAGAAGCCCCGTTCGGGAGCTGAAGATTGACATATGCATATCCCTGATCTTCGTCCGGAAGGAAGCTCGACGGCACCCGGTTGGCAAAAAAGACACCCGCCAAGGCGAAGCCCACGAGCAACACAACCACTACGACGGTCTTTCGCAGGAGTGCCGCGCTCCAGCGAACGTAGCCATCGGTTGCGCGCTCGAACAAGCGGTTAAACCAATCGAAAAATCGTTGCAACAATCCTCGGCTTGGCTCCCGTGGCTTCAGCAGCAGCGCTGCAAGCGCCGGACTAAGCGTAAGCGCGTTAAACGCAGACAGGAGCACTGCAATGGCGATGGTCACGGCAAATTGCTGGTACAGTCGGCCCGTGATGCCGGGGATGAAGGCCGTCGGCACAAAGACGGCGGAAAGGACTAGAGCAATTCCAACTACCGGGCCGGAAAGTTCTTCCATGGCTTTTAACGCCGCGTTTTTCGGCGTCATGCCTTCTTCGATATGCCTCTCCACGCCCTCAACCACCACGATCGCGTCGTCCACTACCAGGCCGATCGCCAAAACCAGGCCAAAAAGAGAAAGTGTGTTAATCGAAAAACCGAATATCGGAAAAAGAACAAACGTGCCCACAAGTGACACCGGCACAGCAAGAAGCGGAATCAGCGTGGCGCGCCACCCCTGCAGGAACAGGTACACCACGAGAATTACGAGTGCGAGCGCGATCAGGAGGGTTACAACAATTTCCTTTATGCCTTCTGTGACCGCTTTTGTCGTATCCAGTGCGACCACGAAATCCATGTCGTCCGGAAAGCGTTGCTTCATCTGCGCCATTAGCTTCTTGACGCCTGCGGCCGCGTCAACCGCGTTTGACCCTGGCAATTGATACAAAGCAACAATGGCGCTCGGCTTTCCGTTAAAACGTCCGGAGACGCTATAGTCTTGGGCGCCGAGTTCGATTCGCGCGACGTCGCGGACCCGCACGACCCCGCCGTCCGGCGTCTCACGCACCACGATTTGTCCGAATTCTTCCGGTGACACCAGCCTGCCTTGCGCGAGAACCGAGTAGGTAAATTCCTGTCCCTTGGGAGCTGGTTCGCCACCCGCCTTACCTGCCGGGTTCACCGTGTTTTGTGCCTGAATAGCGTTAACGATTTCAGTAACAGTAATGCCCATCTTTGCCAACTGATCGGGTCTTACCCACAATCGCATTGCGTATTGGCCCGCTCCGAATACCTGAACGTTGCCGATGCCCGGCGCGCGTAAAATGGGATCGGTAATATTGATGTACGCGTAGTTGGCCAGAAACTTGTCATCGTAGGTTCCATGGGGCGAGTAAAGAGCGATCAGCATGAGAGGAGCAGTAACCGACTTTCGCACTGTAATTCCATAGTTGTTGACGTCCACGGGAAGCTGCGAGGCGGCCTGCGTCTCGCGTGACTGGGCAAGAATCAAATCGTTGTTGGGGTCAGTTTTCACGTCGAAGTCCACGACCAGCGTCGTGTTCGAGTTGCCTGTCGCGTTTAGCGAATACATGTAATTCATGTTGTCCACGCCGCTCATCTGCTGTTCGATGGGCGTTGCCACAGCCTGTTCGAGCGTTTGCGCGTCCGCACCGACGTAGGTGGCCAGAATTTGAATCTCTGGCGGCGCGATGTTAGGAAATTGCGCAATGGGCAAACTCAGGATGCTGAGGCAGCCAACAAGCACCAGGACGATGGAAATCACCATAGCCACGATGGGACGATTGATGAAGAACTTTGACATGGGCTTACCTTCCTTGGGCTTCCGTGGCATACGGCTTGGGTTGCACCTGCATGCCCGGGCGCACCTTCTGTATGCCCTCGGCAACCACGCGTTCGCCTGCTTTCACTCCCTCCGCAATAACCCACTGGTTGCCAACACGGTCGGCGACTTGAATTGTCCGGATGTTTATTTTGTTCTGGTCGTCCACAACCGCGACCTGATAGCCGCCTTGCAGCTCGGAAACAGCACGCTGCGGTACAAGCAAAGCGCCCTGCTGAGTTCGAATCACCGCGCGAACTTTGCCGTAGCCACCGGGACGCAGAATATTTGCCGGATTGGAAAATAATCCAGCGATTCGAATCGCTCCGGTACTTTCATTTACTTGGCGGTCCGCGAAGTAGAACGTGCCTTCATGCGGATAGGTCGAGCCGTCGGCCAAAATCAGTTCGAGGCGCAACTTTTTGTCGGCCGCTTGCCGCGTCGTTTCCGTCGGGAACCGTCTATTCCATTCGAGGTACTGCGGCTCACCAACCGTGAAATAAACCTTGATAGGGTCAACCGTTGAAACGGATGTCACGGGCGGGCTGCTGAGATTCACCAGCGCGCCCACTTGGAGCTGGGCCTGTCCGACGATGCCATCAATAGGCGCGACCAGTCGCGTGAAATCCAAATTAATTTTTGCCGTTTCAACGGCGGCTTCCGCTGACTTGATTTGTGCCTTGGCAGTCGCCACCGTAGCCTTGGCCGCCAAATTATTCTGCACGGCGTTGTCTAAATCCTGCTGGCTGGCGGCTTGCTCTTTCGCCAGCGGCGTGTATCGGTTCACGTCAAGCTCGGTCCGGCCCTGAACCGCCTCGGCGTTAGCGAGAGCCGCAGTCGCCTGTGCCAACTGTCCTTGCGCTTGATCCAGCGCCGCTTGAAAAGGACGCGGATCAATCTCGAAGAGCAGCTGCCCTTTCTTGACGAACGCGCCTTCCTGATAGCCCTGCCGCATCAGGTAGCCTGTGACCTGTGCTTTCACATCGGCATTCGTGAAACCGTCGAGCGTGCCTATCCACTCGCCGTAAATCGGAACGTCCTTTTGCTGGACTTCCACTACCTCAACGACCGGCGAGGCACCCGGTGACGCCGACGTGTGTTTCGGGCGGACCGCTCCAATCACCAGGCCTATCACGACCAGGCAAAGCGCGCCGCCGATCCAAAATTTGTATTTCGAAAGCGTTTCCATGTGTCCCTCCGACAACGAGACCGCTTCTGAATTGACAAGGTCTATATTAAAGGCCGCAGTGCCGACGAGTATTTGTGCCCCTACTCACGAAGAGTGTACTTCTCCCCTCTTCAGAGTCAAAAAGCAGCGCTCAGGATACATGAACCGGTTGCCCGGGAAATCGCTTGGTTGCAAGCACCCCAAGCACGATGAAAATCAACATCACGACGATTTGCGTTCCGAGAAACGGCGGTTCTGACTGTGTAGGTGCTAGTACCTTAAGCGCCGGAACCTTCATGAAAAACTGCGCGATCAACACGAAAACATTTAGATAAAGCGCGATGACCGAGCCAATAACATAAACACGGCGCCACGCACCAGCAAGATGGAAAACGTAAAGCGCTGGTATCGCCAGCGCTAAAACGAGAATGGAAATAATGCCGAGGGCGTGCGAGGGCAAAAGCTTGTGGAACGGAAACAGGAATCCGGTCACGCTGGTCGCCGCGGTAGTCGCCAGAAATGCGCTGGCCCAGCCTTTCGGCTGTTTCGCAAAAATCAGCCCGAACACCACGACAAAGCCAGCTACGATTCCTACCACGCTCAATGCCACATGAAAAAGAGTGAAGACCGCCAGACCGGTGCTCATGCGATTTCTCCTCCGTAGCGATTCATCTTTTCTGTTTTTTCGTTCCCCAGTTCGATTCGCTCCTCCACTTTACTCGTGAACCCCAGAAAACAATTCATTTCTGCGATCGACAAACACAGAAGGACTCCTTCTTGTCTCTGCTGTGGATATTTCTTTCTATGCTGACGCCTGCTGGCTCTGTTGCAGGAACGCCAGCAAGTCCGCGTTGATCTGATCCGCATTGGTCGTCGGCATACCATGCGGAAATCCCGGATAGACCTTCAGCGTCGCTTTCTTCAGTATCTTCGCGGACAAAGGGCCCGCGGCAACGATGGGCACAATCTGATCGTCGTCTCCATGCATCACCAGCACGGGAACGTGGATTTTTTTCAGGTCTTCTGTGAAGTCCGTCTCTGAGAACGCCTTAATGCAGTCGTAATGGGCCTTGACGCCACCCAGCATCCCTTGCAACCACCAATGCTCGCGAACGCCCTCTGAAACTTTAGCGCCCGGGCGGTTGTATCCGTAGAACGGCAGTGTAATGTCCTTATAAAATTGCGACCGGTCCGCCGTGTATGCCGCCCGCAGCCCATCGAAAACCGAGAGGGGCGTCCCTGTAGGATTCTTTTCTGTCTTCAGCATGAGCGGCGGCACGGCGCTGATGAGCACCGCCTTGGCAACACGTTTGCTCCCATGCCGGCCAATGTACCGGGCAACTTCTCCCCCTCCGGTCGAGTGCCCCACATGGACAGCATTCTTTAGGTCCAGTTTATCAGTCAACTCCGCCAAATCGTCGGCGTAGGTATCCATCTCGTTGCCGTCCCACGTCTGGTCGGAGCGCCCGTGTCCTCGCCGGTCATGCGCGATGACGCGAAAGCCACGCTGCCCGAAGAACAGCATTTGTCCGTCCCAGTCGTCCGCGGTCAGTGGCCAACCGTGCGAGAAGACAATCGGCTGCCCTGTTCCCCAATCCTTGTAATAGATACTTGTGCCGTCTTTCGTCGTGATAGTTGCCATCGTTCCTCCTTACCTTTTTCTTGTGAACGCTTGCATTCTTTGCCCGGTTACCGCGCGAATAGTTGCAGCTTTAAGCGGCCGATAACCTGCGGAATTTGCCGTTTTGGCGAGGCTGATGCATGAGCTTCAGAATCGATGATTTACGAAGTGCTAGTTTGGCGTGAAACAGCCGCGCCTTCGTCGCTGCCACCGAGATGCACATTGTTTCTGCGGTTTCCCGCATCGAGCGTTCCTGTAGTTGCTTCATCTCAACTACCTGGCGGAGACTCGGTCGCAGGCTGCGCACCGCTTTCTTCAGAATTCTTTCCTTTTCCCGCTGGGCGTAGCGTCTTTCCGGGTTGGGTGCGTGATCCGCTATTTGCTGGATGAAGTCGTCCGAGCCGGAATTATCCCCACTTGTCATGGCCATTTCAAGCGAGCTTCTTTTTTTCCGCAGCATCATCAGCGCCGAATTGATTGCGATTCTCGTCAACCACGTTGCAAAGCTTGACTCCCCGTTAAAATCTCTCAAATGGACAAATGCTCTCAGCAGCGCGTCTTGCACCGCGTCTTCTGAGTCCTCGCGATTCCTGGTTATTCGATATGCGGCGCGAAGTAGTTGCTGCGCGTATCGCTCGCACAGCGTAGTGAACGCCGGCGAATGTCCGGCCTTGGCTGCTTCCACCAAATTCTTGTCAGCACATTCTCGAGATTCAGACGCGATGCTGCGCGCCTTCTTATTTCCGTTTGCAATCGCCAGATGTTCGGCTGCCATGTGCTCCTCACCCACTGAAAATTATTCTGCCGCTGCACTATGAAGGCGCACTTCTACGAAGACATCACGAAATAGGAGGGTTCTTCGGTACCACCGTTGGGGGTGGTTCGGAATACCACTTTTGGTTGGTGGTGGACTAGTTCAATTGACAGGGTCTGTGCACGAAATCCGCTGCAAAGACCTGCGAAATCTCGCCGAATCGGACAATTTACGATTTCGGGGTATGCGACAACGGTGGAATTACGATTTCCCGCCGTCCAAATAAGCGGCCATCGAGAGAAAAAGCTCCCGGCCCCAGCAGCGCAAGCGCAACAGCCGAAACGACCATTCCCAGTGCCACCAGCTTAACGTCATGCAGAAACCAGGTAGGAGTAGAAAACCACGAAAAGGCAATCCCAAGGAAACAAATCCCGACCAGCAGCCCTGCAAGCGGCGTGAGAAATCCAGCACCCAGCAACGCACCACTGATGGTCAAGACCAGACCCAGGATCCATTTTCCCGAAAAGGAACTGGACGGCGAAAAATAGAACACTCCTGCAGCGGCCGCAGCAAATCCGACTGCGACGCGCAACAGCAACAGCCCAAGGCCGGGTCTTCCGCCCGGAAAGGTGGAATATAGTCTTTGCAGCGCGAATCTCCCTGACGCGCCATGAGATACATCGGACACTTAGGGTACGCAGTTATGCAGGTGTGTGAAATCCCACTTTGCGGCATCTTTCTGTACCACTTTTGAGGTATTCGTTTTTGCTGCCGGCTATTTCACAACTCGATGATTCCACGCCGCACGCCAATGGCTACCGCCTGTGTGCGATCATTTGCTCCGAGCTTTTCCATGATGTGCTTGATGTGCACTTTTACGGTTTCCTCGGTAATGAAAAGTTTTTCCGCGATGTCTCGATTGCGGTTTCCCCCGGCAATCTGACTAAGGACTTCTATCTCACGAGCCGTCAGGTTATCGTCGCTCATGTGCTCCGCCAGCTGCGCCGCCAGCTGCGCCGGAATGCGTTTCTTGCCCGCGTGTACCTGACGAATCACTTCAACCAGCTCTTTCGGCGGCATGCTCTTAAGCAAATACCCGCGTGCGCCTGCTTCCAGCGCCCGCTGTATTTCCACATCGCCCTCGAACGTCGTCAGCATAATCACACGCGCCTCGGGAAATTCCGTGCGTACCGCAATCATCGCGTCAATACCGCTCTTATCCGGAAGTCGTAGGTCCATAAGAGTTACGTCCGGTTGATGTTTCCGATATTCCTGGATTGCTTCCTGCGCATTAGAAGCCTGGGCTACCAGCAACATGTCCCGCTGATTGTTGATGATCGCGGCGAGGCCTTCGCGCAGTAAAGGATGATCGTCTACGCTGAGAATGCGAATTCGAGTGGTTTCGTTCATTGAGCCCGCTCACTCTGAATAACTGAATCTGTTGCCTTCGCCTTTTGTGAGTACATTCTCGAGAGCCATCTCGCGGGGCGATCGGAATCTCGGTGCAGATACACAATATGGCCGGGGACGCGGAGCTCCATTTCGGTACCGGCGTTCGCGCGACTGAGGACTTTCAGTTGTGCGCCCATTTTCCCTGTTCGCTCGCGAATACGAGACAAGCCACGCTGTTCTGCGTCCGTCGATTGCATCCTATCTCCAGTGATCCCACAGCCATTGTCGCGCACCAGCACCCGCAATTGATTCGGGCCGTATTCGACTTCAACTTCAATTTCGCTCGCGCCGGAGTGATGAAATGCGTTCGCCAGAGCTTCACGCCCGATCAGAAAAATGTCGTCGCCGATCAACGGACGTAGTGGTCTTGCTGTTCCCGCAACAATCACACGAAATCGCACTTCTCGGATGATGACCAGTTCCTGCTGGATCCGCGAAAATGCCTGCTCAAGATCCTGCGAGCCCCAATGGAAGGACCTCAGCCCTTGTAACGTGTTTCGGCCTTCTTGAATCGCCGTCGCCATCATTTCGAGAGCACGGGTCAGCGGCGGTTTTGCAGGCGAGTTACTGTCCAGTTGATCATCCGCCAGGTGAAGTTGCATCGAGACGCCGAGGAAATCCTGCAACAGCGTGTCGTGCAATTGTTCTGCGACGCGCGTTCGTTCCGCAAGTCTCTCTTCAAGTCGAAGGCTCAACTGTTGAGTCGCTCTATTCATCTTCACTCGAAATAACATGGTTGCGGCGAGTGCGAGTGCGATTGCTGCGCCAAGCAAAAACCACCAGGTCTGCCAGAAGGCCGGCCGCCCCTTGGTGATCGCCACAGCGAGTATTCCGGTGCCCTCGCTGGGCAGGGCATCCAGTCTTGCCGGCGGTCGATATTCCGAATCAACGAGCAGAGCGGCATACTCCGTTCCAAAGTGTGTCGAGCTTCTCCACCTTGAATTCTCTGCAATTCTGGTAAAGGGTTCGTCGGCAAGCGGCTGCACCCACCAAGTCCCCCACCTGGCATAGACAACGATTCGCCCGCCGGGTCTGGCTCCGACGACCCGTCCTTCGATGGTATCGAGTTTGTCCGGTCCACCCTCACCTACCAGAGGAATCTTAGTGAATACTATCGACGGCCCAGGTGTTCCCTTTTGAGCGCACCCGGAAATCACGATAGTGAGGCACAGCAGAAGTGCTTTTATAGAACCGCAGTGCTTTGTACTCAACATTCTCGCAAACTCGTAAACGCGTAACAGCTGAATTGAGATTCGTTGCTGCAACGGTTCACAGCCGTTGCAGCCAAAATCTCGAAAACGCGTCTTCCCGCTCATTTCTGCCCATCACTTTTGGCCTTCGTACACTCTTCTTGAGACGATTGTACTTTCGTAGCGCGACTGCCGCGCGCTTGTGTCCGTCGTAGCGGAAATCGCGGAAGCCAGCCCCACCGCCGAGCTGATGAAGGGAACTGGAAAGCGATATGGCCTGGGACGGAGAGTTCAATCTCTGTTCCTATGGACGCACCACTTAAGACCCTGAATCTCGCTCCGATTCTTTCCGCCCGTTCGCGCATTCCCGACAAACCCCAGTGCCCTTCCCGTCCCTTGCGCACCACTTGAGGATCGATCCCGCTTCCGTTGTCGCGCACCAGCAATCGCAGGTGAGCGGATGCGTATTCGAGTTCCAACTCGATGTTGCTCGCGCGCGAGTGGCGGAAGGCGTTTACCAACGCCTCGCGGCCGATCCGATACACTTCTTCGCGGATCACAGGGTGCAACTTTCGCGTCTCGCCTTCGATAAGGACCCGAAAAGCGCTTTCCCGCGCAACTGCAAGTTCCTCTCGAATCCCGTAAAATGCCTGCTCGAGATCTTCGGACCCTCCACTCGATAATCGAAGCCCTCGAACAGCATTCCTCCCTTCTTCAATGACGTTGTTCATCAGTTCCAGCACCCGCCCGACCAGCGGTTTCGCTTGCGAATCGGCCGGCAGATGATCATCCGCTACGTGCAACTGCATGGATGCACTCAGAAATCCTTGCAACAGTGTGTCGTGTAGTTCTTGAGCTATTCGCGTGCGTTCCGCAAGCCGCTCTTCGAAGCGGAAATTCAGCCGCTTCGTCAGTGCAAGCAGCCGCAGGCGAACGAAGGCCAGCGCTACCATTGCCAGACCCAGCAGAATTGATAGGCGGAACCACCACGTCTGCCAAAATACCGGTTCAATCCTGAATTCGAGCGCCGACTCCGAGCTGTTCCATAATCCATCGCCATTGCTCGCGATCACGCGAAATCGATATGAGCCCGAATCAAGGTTGGTATAGACCGTTTCGCGCGCTTCGGTTGGCTCGCTCCATCCTCGATCGAATCCGTCGAGCCTAAACTTAAATCTGACTCGCGCCGGGACCGAGAGGCTAAGCCCCGTGTAGCCAAGCATGATCCTCTGATGCGGAGAAGAAATGTGAACTCCCTGTTCCGGTTCGATGTGTCGCCCATCCGCGGAAACCCATTCTATATGGACAAGCGCCGGAGCTGAGCTCAACGCCATCGGCGTTGGCTCAACAAACGAGAGCCCGCGATCCATCGAGAACCAAATTCGTCCTATGCCATCCGCAACAACGGATTGTTGCCGCTTTACGCCTTGCGTACTTCCGAGACCATCAGCCAGACCAAACTCACGCACGTCCGCGTCGCCGAGCGCGTCGCGCCGCATCGCGTCGCGATTCACACGCAGCACATGATTGGCCGTTGCGATCCACAGCGAGCCGGCCTTGTCTTCCTGAATGCCAAAAACTTGTTCGCGCAAGGATTCCGGCACTTCGCGCGGGGCTTGAATCGCTCCCGAAGGGATGAACGCTACGCCATTTGTGGTGCCGACCCACACCGCGCCACTCGAATCCTCCGAAAGGCAGTTCACCGTTCCGGGAGGTAACCCTTCTCGACTGGAATAACTCCGCCAGTGCCCGTTGGCAAGCGCGTTCACGCCATTGGGCGTTCCAAACCACATTGTTCCGTCGGAAGTCTCCAGCATGGAAGTAATCGAGTTTGATGCCAGCCCGTTCGCGATAGTGTACGTCTGAAACGCACCATTCTTGAACCTGCTGAGCCCTCCGCTGAGAGTTCCCGCCCATACTGCTCCATCTCGCGCCTCATGAACCGCAAAGACTGCATTTTGCGCCAGTCCATCAGCCTGCGTGTAAGTTCGCGTCGCGAACGATTTGTCTCGATACCGAAGCTGCGTAAGCCCTTCCCGCCGCCCTATCCACAAGTTATTTTCGTCTCCGCTGATGGAATAAATAACATCCTTATCCAAACCCGCGTTCGCAACGCGTCCGACCCGGCTTTCTTTCAGCCAGTACAATCCCCCCTGCGCAGAAGCGAACCATACGCGGTCTTGCCCATCAACATAAACCGGACCGCTGATTTCAGCCGGCAGGCCTGCAGCGACAGAGTAAGTCGTAAATACGCTGTCGCGCAGTCGTTCGATTCCCCGCCTGGTTCCCATCCATAAGTTTCCTTCGCGATCCTCGAACAAAGCGGTCACTGGACCAATCGACGACAACGTAGAGGAATTGTTTTGTTGCTCTAACGAAAAAACGACTCGCGCGTCAATGCGTGTGAGCCCATTGGGCGCTCCAATCCACACGTTTGAGTCTCGGTCCTTGATCATTACCAGGCCCTGAGTATGGTCGAGAGCGCGGGACGCCGCCGCCGCCGAAAATCCGCTCCCATTCCAGCGCACGATGCCGTTGTCGGTTCCGATCCACAGGTCGCGGCTGTCCGCCGCCAACAAGGAGTTAATCTTCCGGTCCGGCAACCCGGAAGTCATTTCGGTAACCCTTCCGTCCTGCACGGAATAAAGCCCCGCGTCTTTGGTGCCCAACCACACTTTGCCGTCAGAAGTTTCTACCAGAGAAATCACAAGTTTAGGCAGCTCAGCTATCGACGCCAGCGATATTAGTTTCCCTCTGCTATAACGCATCGTGCCGTTGAGAAGTCCTGAAAACACAATGTCGCCCGCTTTCCCCACGCACATCGCCGTTACTTCGGTCTCTGTCAACTTAAGATCGGACAATATATTCTGAAATTTTCCGTCATGGTAGCGCAGCAATTTCGGCCCCTGCAGCCGCACCCACAAATCTCCGTTGCCATCAACCGCCAGCCCCAGGATAGGACCGGCCGGGAATGTCGGTGAATCGGAGGCCTTAAATAAGCGGAAATGAAGCCCATCGAAGCGCACCAGACCTTTTTCTGCGCCGATCCACAGATACCCATCTGGAGTTTGCTCAATAGCGTAGACGGGTCCGCCAGGAAATCCCTGCTCAGCCCCCCACTCATCGCGTATATATTGCGAAATTGCTTTGTGAGGACTCAAGGCTTTTGCCGAATTTGCAAAACACACGAAACCCAGGGCTGCCAGCAACCATTGCGAATACCTGCGACGTATCGGTCCCCCGCGACGCCGACTATGGAAGATACTCAAATTTCTCAATGACTACCTCGGCCCCGTTTTGCAACTGCTCCCTTGCCCCTCTGAAAATGTATAGATTCATGCGCACTGTTTCGACACCGGAAGACGGGACTCCCGACGTGAAGACGTGTTCGGCCACCACAGCGGACTCGCCGCTATTTCCTGAGCCACGGGCGGTCCTGAACGACACCTGCCCTGGTTCCCAACGAAAATAATGCGTAAGCACTCCGGAAGGTGCCGCATACCGCGAGGCATTTTCAGGAATAAAAAACGGCTGCACTACATATTGCGCGTTCTTGCTGGTTGAATCGCCCCAACGGGAAATCTCAATGTCCATTTCGCGGTGGTACTGTTCTGTTCCTCCCCAATCCCACGTAAACATGCTGAACACCGCTGGAGGTTCCAGCTGCGAAGTGTTCCGCACGACAAACGAGTACGTTCCATAACCGAGGCTCCGCGTGAGGGTCACTTCCGCGCAAGTCCAATGGCCCGCATCCTTCGCGATGCGCAGGTGAAGCGCCCCGCTCGAATCTGTCCACGCGTTGTTCGAATCGTAAAAATTCATTCCACCGCGGTCGCTCGGCGTATCACGAATTCTCCACTCGTATCCGCTGAAAGAAAGCGTCTTCGAAGCCCTCGAGCCAGGCGCAGCTCCTTTTGCACTCGCCACGACAACAACACCGCCACCAGGCGTGGGCAACTCGTTCATCATCGCGGGTGGACGATAATCGGCTTCGACCAGCATGGCAGCGTACTCTGTTCCCAGATGGGTTGAGTTGATCCACTTCGAATTGGTTTGAATCTTTGTAAATGCCTCATTAACCAGCGGCTGCACCCACCATGCCCTGCTTTTGGCATACAAAACGATCTTCTGCCCGGGCGCACCCCCGACCACCTGTCCCTCGATGATGTCGAGTTTGTCTGGACCACCGTCGGCCGCCGGTGGGACCCTGGTAAATTCAATGGATGGCCTGGAACGGTCTGACCGCGAATGACAGCCTGCTGCAAGAATGCAGATGAAAATCAGCGGAAACACTTCTCGAACCCTGGATTGCCATGTAGCAACTGTAGCAACCGTGCTTCTACTCAGCTTCCACCGTTCGAACCGGCGAAAACCATCGACATCGCCATACCCAGCTAAGCGGGCCAACTCTAACCTCGGATGCGCAAATGAGCCACGGAAATTTCCGTGCGCTCGGAATTATCCAACTACCCATTTGTTGGAACAGAGTCATCCTAACAATTGCGCCGCCGTATTTGCCAGCCTCAACCGGTCCAAGCCTGTGACGACGTGAAAGGGAAACGGAGACAGAACATGCTGCCTGCATCCACGATTTAAGTAATCGCCCAGTAAGGCCCGGCGGCCGTCAGGCCTGCAGGATCGCCTTCGCGGCGTCGTAACCGGTTTGCACTGCCCCTTCCATAAAACCCTGCCATTCAGCGATGTGCTCGCCGGCAAAAAATATCCGGCCGAACCGCTTCTGCAGCGCGCTTCTTACCGTGAACCATTGTCCGGGACGATAAAAAGCGTACGCACCTCGAGTGAACCGATCTGCCTGCCACGGCTGCTGCTCTAGCGCCAACGCGTTTTTCCTACTGTCCTCGCCATTCCAGTTCAAGCCGTTTGCGTTGGCAACATCTTTCACAATCCAGTACTTCAGTTCGTCTTGCGGCGACGTGGCGATATCGACCGCTTTGTCACCCACCGCGTAGCTGCAAAGAATTCCCTTTGTACCCTTTTGCCCAAACGTACTGTCGAAACAGAAATCGGAGGCCAGGTTTGTGCATACGGAATAGCCGCCTGCCCGAGGCTTCGGCCAGAATCGCCTTGAACACAAGACTGCAGTCTTGGTAATGCGGGCGTACTGCAGTTCTGTAGCGGCTTCCAAGTGTTGCTTCGGAGGCCGCTTTCCCCAGTCGATGTCGATCATGCAGTGGGCCGGAATCGCACAAACGCAATAATCTGCGGTGATGGGAACGTCGGAGCCTTCGACTTCGACGTGGACGCGTGTGTTAACCTGGCGAATGCCCACCACAACCTGCTCGGTTCGAATGTTCTTGAGGCCGATTTTTCGGGCCAGACAATTTATCAGCCGCGAATTCCCTCCGCGAACCTTGAAGTCCATCTCGTCACTATCATCCACCTGCCCATTCTTGCTGTTCAGGTATTCCGTCGCCGCGGTATAAGCGGAGTTCATACGAATTGTTTCGCCAAAATCCGTACTGTCCATCAAATCGCGCCGCAGCAAATCTTCCGGCGGGAAACCGAGATCCTTGAGCTGCGTCCACCAGTCAATCTCGTCCATTTTCTTAAGCCGTTTGAGCCCGAATTCCTTGAATTCAATCTGGAATCTCTTCCAGATGGCATGCGCCTCGGCGGACATGCACCATTGGCCGGGCGGTATCATTTTTGCCGGGGTGAGTTGGTTCCAGAACGAATTGACATACTGGTGCTCTTGTAGTCCAAGTTTCAACTCTTCGCAAAGACTCCGCATGATCTTGTGATTCTTGCCAATCCATTCTCCGCCCAGTTCGCAATTTAGCTCCGGCGCCTCGCAAAAACGATGGGTCAAAACTCGTCCACCTAATCGATCACGCGCCTCCAGCACGATTACGTGCCATTTTTTCTCGCTCAGTCTGTAGGCTGCGCTCAGGCCCGCCAACCCGGACCCGATCACCACGCAGCTTTTTCCCGCCGGATTTTCCCGGTGGTTTCCGTTTCCCTTCGACACGTCACGGCGCATTTAAAGTTCCTCCACGAGTGACTGTTCTATGCCCGCGCATCGGTTCACAAATGCACACGCACCCCGCCAAAGGACACGATTTCCCGTCTTACTTGCCCAAGGCGTATTTAACGAAGTCTCTTAATGCGTAATGCGGATTGCCGGGCGGATGCCACGCCGGGTCATGGCTGAGTAGCGAGTGCTTGTCAGCAAAGAGAAGTCCGAGAAAGACTTCAGCGACGACTCGCCCTCCGACCGGTCCGAGGCGCGGCGTAGTGATCGTGATATTTTCCTTGACCGGAATCTTGACCTTTTCCTGGTGTTGCATAGCTTCGGCAAGGACATAGGTCCACAACGGACAATTCTTCGCGAATACCTTATTTACCTTGGTGATCGGAAACGGTTCTTCGCCCTTCGCGGGTTTGTCAACGCCCTTTCCGATCAGGATTTGTTCGTCATGAAGTGGCGTAACTCCCATCGCCGACGCCACCTGTTGCCCGGAGGGAAGTCCCAGACGCCAACCTCGTTCGAGATTCCGTTGAGCAAGTGACGATGGGTTCGCAGCAACTTCCGGAGGCAGAGTGGACAGTGGATTCACCACCGATGTGTCAATGCGATAAGCAAACTGCAGACGCTCTGTGTTTTCGAAGGCCGTTCCGTCATAGACGCGGCTGTCAATGTCTATGAATCGCCCCCAATCGATCCCCCAGTTCTTGATCATTGCTCTGAATCCGGTCAAACCTTCGGAAAATCCAGGAGCGGTTGCCGGAGGAACCGGAAAAATGGGAAGCAGAACAGCATCGTTGAGCCTGTAGCCCGGGCGAATCATCGAGTGGCCCAGACGGTAGCAGGCCACGGCGAATTCCACTGGCATGAACGCACGGTTCTTTATATGAAAGAATTTCAGCTTGCTCTTGTCGTATTTCCCATTGCTCTTCAAATCGGCAATCACGCTCGAATGAATAACGCGCGGCAGAAAATCGTTCAGAATGACGTACTGATAGTGAAAACGCACCAGCTTTTGAATT
Source organism: uncultured Acidobacteriota bacterium (assembly GCA_963732135.1). Classification (GTDB taxonomy): domain Bacteria; phylum Acidobacteriota; class Terriglobia; order Acidiferrales; family UBA7541; genus Acidiferrum. Next base: position 827,239 of record CAVSYC010000001.1, on the reverse strand, counting down.
TCCTCGAATTTGCTGTTTGGATTTTCCTTCAGCGTGCGATTGTGGAAGCGGTGAAAGAGCCCTTGCAACTGCGAAACGATACTGTTTTCGTCATTGCGCGGATCTCCGATCAGCGCGCGCCGCACCGGCGCACAATTGCGCGGCAGGTCTGTCGCGGCGGGGTCGCCAAGAGTTAATGGGTCGCCGAGCAAAAAGGAATTATCGCCGTTATAGAGAAACGGCTGGTCGTCTGGCCCGCGGCCGTAGACGTTATCCAAATCAAACGCCGGCGAACGAAAATCCGTAAGAGCATTAGGATCATCCTGTTTCTGAAGACTGCTCGCAGGGTCAAATGTAATGTCATGATCCATGAATTGACCGAGGTATGTGTACAGCGCGGGAATTCCACTCTCCTCGTCATCCTTGCCGTCCTTCGGAGCGTCGAAACCCGCGGACATCTCCTTCCCGAGGAGGGCCAGATTTTTCAGGTTCTCCTTGACGTCGCTGCCAAATGTCGCGTGCGGCAAATCAGGGAACATTCGTGCAAACCGGCCGTCGAATTGAGAGCCTTTGGCCTCGGACACTAAGTGCGGGGCCATCAAACCGCGAACCGGTACACCATGCCTCTGACTCATGTGAGAACCTCCATTAGCGATAGCCGTAAAAGAAAGAGGCCACCTTTTCAGCAGGAACCGTGAGATCTGTTGCTAGGTAGTGGCTCAGAACGGCGAATCGTTTCAAATAATCTTGATTGGGAACCGCCGGGGGCTCAGTGAAGGCCGACTTGGCCACGCACGGATTCGATGAGCTTGGCGGAGTCGTAGCCCACGCCGTCCTTGAAGACGATCTCAACCTTTTCGATGTCTTTGATATTGGCCGAGGGGTCTCCTTGCAACACCACGATGTCGGCTGCTTTGCCGGGAGCCAGCGTGCCAATTTTATCGAGCTCACCGAGGAATTCGGCGCCGTTCGAAGTGGCGATGTGAATGGCCTCGAGCGGCGTGAAGCCTGCCTCGACGAGAAGTTCCACTTCACGCTGGTCGCCGAATCCGGCGATCACGCCGCCGTACCCTGTGGGATCGAGTCCCGCGAGGAGCAAACCGCCGCGTTTGACGAATTCGCGTTCGAACTCGAGCTCCTTCTTGAAGAGCGCGGGCCAAAACGAAGTAGCGGCGTGATCGGAAATTAAGGAGCGCCGCTCCAAATATTCGACGCGGCTCTCGGGAAGCATGGCGTCGAGGACGCGTGCGTCGAGTGGAGCACGATTGGGCACGAAGGTTTCGAACACGGGTAGAGTCGATGTGATAGCGACGTGATGAGCGACCAGATCGCGAATCACTTCTTGCACGGGAGCGGCAGCGATGTCGAGATCGAGAAGGGATTTCTCGGCGGCGGAGGGATCGTCGGGGCACTGACCGGACTTCTTGCCGGGGAAAAATTCGGTGTCGACGAATAGTCCATGTTCCAGATCATCGATGCCGAGAGCAGCGGCCTCGCGGAAACCGATGGAGCAGAGATGGCCGGTGACCTTGAGCCCATGAGCATGAGCGGCTTTGACCGCCGCTGCGAGCTCGTCGGGCGTAATGTGCATGTAGGCCTTGAAAGATGTGGCACCTTCCGCAACCCAATATTCGACGGTGCGCCGAGCGTCCTCGGCGTCCGTGAGTTGGCGCATTTGCACAGTGAAAGAGCCTTTCCCTTCCAAATACGGTCCAGTGACGTGAATCTTGGGACCGGCCATTTTCCCCTGGTCAATGGCTAGCTTGAGTTCGAGGTCCGCGTAGGTTTCGACGCTGCCGGTTGTACGAATGGAAGTGACACCGCCGGCGAGGTACAGCCGTGGAAAGCTCGACGCGTGTTCTGGATAAAGCGGAAGCGATCTTCCGGGCGAGGGATAGTACATGTGATCGTGCATGCCAACGAGGCCGGGAATGACGGTGCGGGCGGTGAGGTCCAGCGTTTTCGTGCCGTCGGGAATTTTCGTGGTTGCTGCGTCTCCCATCGCAGCGATCTTTCCGTCTTCGATCAACAGGGTTTGATCTGTTCGCGCGGGGGCGCCGGTTCCGTCGATCACGCGGACGTGCGTGAGCGCGATTTTAGGCGCGTCTTCGCGCACGAGCGGACGCACACGAGGCGAGAGCTTCGTGGCTGCTTGCGACCAAACAGGAGAAGGCAGCAGGATGAAACATAGAAGCGGGAACGCAAAATTGCGCATGGAGTCTCCAAGTCTTCATCAATAGAGCCGGCGTGAGGCAGTCTATTCACGCCGAAGCTTGAAAACAAGGGTGCGACGCAGTGGGAGAAAACTTTGCAAACGACAGGACCTCTTTGAATCGCGTTGTGATAGATTTTTCGCCGCTGAGGTGACCGATGATTCGATCGTCTTTTCATTTTTGTGGCGCCGTGCTTGCCGCGAGCTTTCTTCTTACGCCAGCTTCCGCGCGCCCGCAGGTGACTACGCCCGCAACGACTGAGGGGGATTTCGTTGTACACAATTTCAAATTCCACTCCGGCGAATCATTGGCGGATGTGAGGCTTCACTACACGACGCTGGGGAAACCGGCCCGGGACGCTCAAGGCCGCATCACGAATGCCGTGCTGATCCTGCATGGTACGGGCGGCAGCGGCCATCAATTTCTGGCGCCGTATTTTGCGGGCGAGCTATTTGGTCCCGGACAACCCCTGGACGCAACACGCTACTTTATTGTTCTGCCGGATGGAGTCGGCCACGGCAAATCTTCAAAGCCTAGCGACGGCTTGCACGCACATTTTCCGCAATACGACTACGACGACATGGTTGCGCTCCACTACAAGCTGCTCAACGACGGTCTTGGCGTGAACCATCTGCGGCTCATTTTCGGAACGTCGATGGGATGCATGCATTCTTTTGTGTGGGGCGAGACGTATCCGGATTTTATGGATGCACTGATGCCGATGGCGTGTCTGCCGGTTCAGATTGCGGGACGAAACCGGCTTTGGCGCAAGATGGTGATGGATGGGATTCGAAATGATCCTGAGTGGAACGGCGGCGAGTACACAACGGAGCCTCCGCAGGGCCTGCGCATCGCTCTCGACTTTCTTATCATCGCCGGAAGCGCTCCGCTGCCGATGCAAAAGAGCATGCCGACACGCGACGACGCTGACAAATATCTGGACAAATATTTTCACGATCGTACCAGCGGGCTGGATGCCAACGATTTCCTTTACCAGGTGAACGCATCGCGAAACTACGATCCGTCTCCACAACTCGAAAAGATTAAAACGCCGGTGATGTGGATCAATTCGGGGGATGACTTTATCAATCCGCCCGAGCTGCGGATTGCCGAGCGCGAAGTGAAGCGATTGAAGAATGGGCGCTTCATTTTGATTCCGGCGAGCGAGCAGACCTTTGGCCACGGGTCCCATACGCATGCGGCGTTGTGGAAGGAGCATCTGGTGGAACTGTTACGCGAGTCGGCGCGCTAGGAGCAATAGAAAGGACATCTATTCTGCATCGGCTGTGGGATCACGGCTAGCTGGAATCGAGCGCGTGGATTTCGCGCGCGAAAGCCGAAGCCATGGTTTGCGGAGCGAGCGGCGTGCGGATGTTCAGCACGCTACCGCGCAGTGAGTTATGCCGCCGCGAGACGAAGAAAAAAGGGGACGACAGCGGCGCGATTACGCAAAATTCATAAACAGCCGCGCTTCGCAGCCCCGGCACCCCTGTCTGTTTTCGATCGTCAGCGAACCGCCATGGGCTTCCGCGATCTGCCGGCACAGGACTAGGCCGATTCCCGAGCCTCCTGGCTTGGTCGTGAAAAATGGGACGAACAGATTAGTGGTGTTCGAAAGTCCTGGGCCGTCGTCAATTATCAAAAGCTGAACTCGCGACCGGTCGAGTGACCACTTGACTAGAACTTTTCCGCCGATTTCGAGCACGGCCTCGGCGGCATTGCGGATCAAATTGATCAATAGTTGTTCGAGTTGATCCCGGTCAGCAGAAATCGTCACTGGCGGGCCTTCGACCACTTGCACTGGCACGCGGGTCTCAAGTTCAGCGACGCGGCGAACCAGTTCCCGGAGGTCGACTGGCGCCAACGTGGGCTGCGGCAATCGCGCCAGCCGCGCATAAGCAGCCATGAAACGGGTGAGAGCTTCGGTACGCGATCGAATGATAGTAAGACCCTGACGAAGATCGTCCAGAACAATATCTGTTTTCGATAAGGGTGGCGTATCGATCTGCGCGCGTTGCAGATTGCTCTCCATGCTTTGCGCGACGGACTGAATAGGTGCAAGTGAATTATTCAGTTCGTGGCCGAGGACGCGGATCAGCCGCTGCCAGGCTTGGCGTTCTTCTTCCCGTAAAGTGCGGCTCAGATCGGTCAGCACAATCAGGTCGTGAGGAAGGCCACCCTGACGAAAAGACCCGCGGCGCAATCCCCAACGACCAACGCCACCCGGAAAACTCAATTCTACGGTGCGGGCCAATTCTCCTTCGATACAGCCGGCAAGGCCGAGTTCGGCCGCGGTGAAACCGAGAAGCCTCTCGGAAGGGCGAGCCAAGAGGCGTTCTCCGGCGCGATTAACGAGTTTCAGTGTATGCGAGTTGTCAAAGGTAAAGATGGCGACGTCAATTTCTTCGATGACAGTCCGGAGAAGCGCCGCAGCTTCCAGGGCGCCCAAGCGCTGTTCGCGCAGGGTTTCGCTCAGCGCATTCACTTCGATCATGACTTCGCCGAGAGCATCGTCGCTGCGCACACCGCGAGCACGGATGGAAAAGTCTTCTTCGCGCATGGCGGCAAGCAGATTGGAAAGAGTTTGTAAGGAAAAGACGACGCGATGCCGCAGTGAAATTGCAAAACCGAGCCAAAAAATAATGATGAGCGCGGTGAGCGTCCAGGCAGTTTGCGAGGAATAATCGCCGAACCAAAGCAAAAGGATGGCTATCAGCGACCCTGGCAAGCCCGCTGCCAGCGCCAATAGCTGGATGCGACGCTCGTAGGTAACAGACTTCATCCGAGACCGTGCTTTTGCAGACGGCGGTACATCGCGCTTCTGCTCAAACCGAGAGCCTTCGCCGCGTGGCTAACGTTGCCTGCATGGCGACCTAACGTGCGCTGGATCAGATGGCGTTCGACTTCATCAAGGCTCATGTCTTCGAGCCGCACGGCACCGCTCGACGAATTCGACCGCAGGCCGAGATCGGAACCGCGGACCAACTGTCCGGTGGAAAGCAGAACGCCGCGTTCCACTGCGTGATCCAGCTCACGCACGTTGCCAGGCCACGGGTGTTCTTGCAGCGCCTCCAGCGCTGCGGGCTCGAATCCAGCGAGATTCTTACGATAACGCTGGGAGTAGCCGCGGAGAAAGTGAACGGCCAGCGCCTGAACATCATCGCGTCGCTCGCGCAGAGGGGGAAGACGAATCTCAATGGTGTTCAAGCGAAAAAGCAAGTCCTGGCGAAAGCGCCCTGCCTCGACTTCGGCGTTTACGTCAGCATTGGTGGCGGCTATTACACGGGCGTTAACGCGGCGGGTGTGCGAGGAACCAACGCGTTCCAATTCGCCCGTTTCCAAGACGCGCAGCAACTTCGCTTGCAAGTTGAGGGGAACATTCGCAATCTCGTCGAGAAAAAGCGTGCTGCCATCAGCAAGCTCGAACCGGCCGATGCGGTCAGAGCGGGCATCTGTGAAGGCCCCTTTTACATGGCCAAAGAGTTCGCTTTCGAAGATGCCTTCAGAAAGACCTCCTGCGTTGACCGTGACCATGGTTTTGCCGGCGCGAGACGATAATACATGGAGGGTTTGCGCGACGACTTCCTTGCCGGTGCCGTGCTCTCCGGTGATCAGGACATTGGCGTCGGAAGGTCCGATGCGCGCTATCAGCTCGAGCACCGGCTGCATTGCCGCGGATTCCGCGATCAGAGTGGGGCGAGATTCGGCGCGCAGCAGCCGATTCTCTGCTTCGAGACGAGAAGCATGACGCAGAGCTTGCCGAAGATCAATTTGAGTACGCAGGATGCTCAGAAGCCGTGCGTTTTCCCAGGGCTTCTGCAGAAAGTCGCGAGCGCCACGACGCATTGCTTCAACCGCGACTTCTATGCTGCTCCACGCGGTCATCACGACGACAGGGAGGCTACTGTCGACAATCTGGATTCGGCTGAGAAGGTCCAGTCCTTCTTGCCCAGAGGTGGTATCTCGCGTGTAGTTCAGGTCCATCAACACCGCATCGAATTCGCGGTTTTCGATTGCGGCAAGAGCTTCGGCAGGCGAAGACACGGGCTGCGTCTCATAGCCTTCATTCTTTAGCAGAAGGCGCAGCGCATCGCGGATGTCTGGTTGGTCGTCAGCCAGCAGAACCCGATAGCGATGGGTATTGTCAGTTCGCATGAGAATCGGAGAGTCGCGTCATTTTACTGCGATTCGGGAACGAGGCGCAGCCCTTTGCAAACCTGGCGACGAAGCTCGCGTGTGGTTGGGCTTGCGTTCAGATCAGCAGCTTTCCGAGTATAGTCACGCGCTGCGAGCTGATGTTGCGTTTTCTCCGACGACCCAGCCATCTCCCAACTGGATGACGCGGTTCCCGTATGTCGCATTTCTCTCCGAATGCGTGACTTGAATGATTGTTGTTCCTTCTTCGTTCAGTTTCTTGAAAAGCTGCATGATTTCATCGCCTTGTGCGGAATGAAGATTGCCAGTCGGTTCGTCAGCAAGAATAAGTTTCGGCCTTTGAATTACCGCGCGGGCCACTCCGACCAGTTGTTGCTGCCCACCGGAGAGCTGGTTTGGGAACAAATCTTTTTTGCCGACAATATTGAAACGGTCCAGAGCGTCGCAGACCAGGCTGACGCGCTCTTTGTGCGGGATGTTCCTGTAAGACAGTGGAATCTCAAGGTTTTCGTAGACGGTGAGATTGTCGATCAGGTGATAGCTCTGAAACACGAATCCGATATTGGCCTTGTGCAGTTCGTTGCGCTGTTTGACGCTGAGCTTGTGCACCGGCTGCTCGAGGAAAAAATATTCGCCGGACCAGGCCCCGTCGAGCATTCCCAGAATGCTCAGCAGCGTGGACTTACCGGCACCCGATGGACCCATGACGGTCACAAACTCGCCAGGCTGAATGTCCAGAGTCACGCGCCGTAGGACAAAATATTTTCCGCCAGCCAGATCGTAGGATTTCTCTAAATTTCTTAGTTGAATGAGTGGCATCATGATTCTTTTTCTTGGCCTCCGAGCAGCATCCAGCCGAATGGCAACAGACCGACAGGATCATTGATCACACTGCTGAATGAACTTCCGCGCTCTCTTCGACGATGCGCCCGTCAAACAATCGCACGGTGCGCTCGGCAAAATGTGAGTAGCGTTCATCGTGCGTGACCATGCAGATGGTGGCGCCGTTGCGGTGCAGATCGCGCAACAGCTCCATCACCGCTTCGCCATTTTTTGAATCCAGATTTCCAGTGGGCTCGTCGGCCATCAAAATCAAAGGATCGCCGACCAAAGCGCGGGCTACTGCGACGCGCTGCTGCTGTCCGCCAGAGAGTTGCGACGGGTAGTGCCGTACGCGATGAGCCATGCCCACACGCTGCAGTGCGTGCTCAACCTTTTGTTTGCGCTCCGCTGAACTGGTGCCGCGATAGGTAAGCGGCAGTTCAACATTTTCATAAACGGTCAGGTCGCCAATCAAATTAAACGCCTGAAAAATGAAACCGATTTCGCGGTTACGAATGCGGGTGCGTTCACTGGAAGTCAGATTGGCTACGGGTTGTCCGTTCAGCAGATAGTTTCCTTCGCTGGGTGAATCGAGCAGCCCAAGAATCGACAACAGAGTGGATTTGCCGCAGCCGGACGGCCCGGAAATCGAGACGTACTGTCCCTTGTGGATCTCCAGGTGAATTTCCTCCAGCGCATGCGTCTCGACCTCGTCGGTCAAGAAGACTTTCTTCACGCCTTCCATTTTGATCAGAACATTGTTATTCGCTGACGTCATTTTCTCTCCCGCCTTTTTTTTCTCGCCCAACATTTAAAAACTTAAAATCATTCGCAGCGCAGTGCGGCCATCGGATCGATGCGCGTGGCTCGCCGCGCTGGTAGATAGCAAGCGAGAATCGCCGCCACCAGCAGCACGACAGCCACGGCTCCGACCGATGCGAAATCAATCGCGCTGACCTGATACAAAACAGACCTCATGGCACGTCCAACAAAGTAAGTTCCACCCAGGCCCAAAACCAGTCCGGCAAGCGCAAGCAGCAGGCCTTCTTTCAGCACCAAAAGAAGCACTTGGCGGGCGCCTGCTCCCACTGCCATGCGTAATCCGATTTCTTGTGTGCGCTGCGCAACCGCGAAAGACATCACCCCATAAATTCCGATCGCCGCCAGCACCAGCGCCACGCCCGCAAACCCCGCGAATAGCAGGGTCACGAAGCGATCACCTCCCAGCGCCTCATCTACAACTTGATCCATCGTCCGTACCTGATCCATTGCCAAATCGGGATCCACCGATCTCACCTCCGCGGCGATGCTCTGCGTCATGCTCGCGGGATCGCCGCCCGTGCGCACGCTCACGCGCACCCATGGTAACGGGCTCTGCCAAAACGGAGCCGAAATTTCCGGTGAACTTTCTCGTCGCACGCTACGGTTGTGTACGTCGCGATACACGCCAACGATGTTCCACTCCACTGGTGGCCCCATCGTGCTTACGCCCAATCGCCGAACCACCACGCGCTGTTTCAACGGGTCCATGTTCGAGAGATACCTGTTCACGAAAGTTTCATTGACCATGGCGACTGGAAGACTGCCGGCGTCGTCTTGTTCCGTAAAGCTTCGTCCCCTCATGATCTGTATGCCAAAGGTGCGGAAATAATCGGGGCTGACCAGCGTGAATCCCGCATTGGGAAGCGCCGAAGGATCAGCGGCAGGTTGTCCTGCGATGCTGAAATTCATCCCCCATCCCGTCCACTGAATCGGGGTGGCATTGGAAATCGTCGCCGACGAAATCCCCGGTAGCGCCGAGATCTTCGCCAGCAACGGGCGATAAAACGCGGTGACCTGCTCAGGCCGCGGGAAACGATCGAAGCTTATCGGCAACGCGAACGTGAGCACATGATCCTGTCGAAACCCCAGGTCCACGCGCGTCAACTTCCAGAAGCTGTGAATGACGAGTCCCGCGCCGGCAAGCAGCGTCAGTGCGAGCGCAAATTCAGCGATGACTAAACCTCGCCGCAATCCATGCCGGCTCGCGCCGCCCAATCGCCCGCCCTCTTTCAGTGCGTCGTTCAGGTTCCACTGCGACGTCTGCCATGCGGGCGCGCATCCGCACGCGACTCCCGCGATCACGGTCGCCGCCAAAGTGAACAACAGCACCGGCACATTCAAACGAATGTCCGCCTCGGTTGGTATCGAAAACTCCGGCAGCAACACCACGATCACTCTCAGCAACATCCCTGCCAGCGCCACTCCCAAAGCTCCGCCGATCGATGCCAGCACCAGGCTCTCCGAAACAAATTGCGCGAAGAGCTGCCCGCGCGTCGCCCCCAGCGAAACTCGGAGCACCGCTTCCTTCCTGCGAACCGTCCCGCGCGCCAGCAACAGATTCGCCACGTTCACGCACGCGATCAGCAGGACAAATCCCACCGCCCCCATCAGCAGCCACAAGTCCTTGATTGTGTCGCGGCTAGTGAAGTCATTCTTCAGCGGTTCCACTTTCACGCCCCATCCCTTGTTCGAGACGGGATATATCTCCGCAATGCGCCGCGCCACGTTGTTCATGTCGGAGTTCGCCTGCTGCAGCGTAACTCCGGGTTTCAGCCTTCCCATTACCGTCATCCAATGACGTTCGTGGGTGATCTGATCCGGCCTCAGCGCCATGGGCACAAACAATTGCGCTTCGTAGCGATCGGGCATTCCCGCGGCCAGCACGCCAACCACAACGTAGGTCTCGGCATTCAGCCGCACCGGGCGCCCCAGGATCGCCGCATCGCTGCCAAAACGCTCTCGCCACAAACGATTTGTCAGGACCACCACACGTTCCTTACCGGGGATTCCTTCTTCGTCGAGAAAATCGCGGCCCCGTGAGAGCGGTATCCCCTGCATATCGAAAAAACCCGGCGTCATGACGCGTGCCTGCAAAGTTTGTGGATGGCCGTCGATCGACAAGCTAAACGTGGCCTCGTCCCACGCAACCAGTTTTTGAAACACCGAATTCTGTTGTTTCCAGTCCGAAAAATCACCCGGCGACACAACATTTCGCCCAGCATCGTCCGACCACACCATCACCAACTGCTCGGGATGCGGCATCGGCAGCGGTGCCAGCAACGCACCATACACCACGCTGAAAATCGCGGTGTTGGCCCCAATTCCCAATGCCAAAGTAAGAACGGCGACAGCAGTGAAGCCGGGATTCTTTCCCAGCATTCGCAGGCTGAAACGCACGTTCTGCCAGAGCCTCGACATCAAAATCTCCTACTCATAACGCAATGCCACCAGCGGATCGACCTTTGTCGCACGCCGCGCGGGGAAATAGCACGCGGCTAAAGAAACCAGAATCAGCAGCAAAGCAACACCGCCAAAGGTCGGCGGATCCGTCGGGCTAACGCCAAACAGTTGGGACTGCATCCAGCGAGTCAGCGCGAATGCTCCTGCTATTCCTATCCCTATGCCCACCGCCGCAGTTGCCGCCGCCTGTCCAAGTACCATCCCCAAAACTCCTCTAGAAGAAGCACCCAGCGCCATGCGTACCCCGATTTCGCGCGTCCGCTGTGCGACAGAATAGGCCATCACGCCAAAGACCCCTGCTGTTGCAAGCAGCAGCGCGGTGATTCCGAAGAATCCGATGAGAATGACGTTGAATTTCCTCGAGCCGAGCGAGGCGGAATAAACTTGCGAAAACGTCTGGAACTTGGCCGGAATCTCCGGGTTGAGTTCCTGCAGGATTCCACGCGCTGCCGATGTGACCAGGCGGGTATCGGCATCGCTCAGCATCGTAATCGAGATCGCCGGGCGGGGCCGCTGGAACAAATTGACATAAGCTGTGGGACGCGGGGGCGCATCCAGGCCATATTCGTGAGTGTCACCAACAATTCCAACGATGGTCAGCAAACGCAAGTCGCCATCCATGTTTCCAAACTCAATGGTGTGGCCGATCGGATCCTGATTGGGCCATCGTTCGCGCGCAAGCGACTCGCTGATTACTGCGACGTGAGGAGAATCCGGGCCGTCGCGTTGATCGAAGATCCGTCCTCGAATCAGCGGAATCCCGAGAGCCTGGAAGTACCCGTCCGTGGCGACGCAGAAATCGGCAATGCCGATGCGTTCTTTTCGCTGGAATAAGACCGCAAAATCGTCTGTCGACTTGGGAACCTCGTTCTGCGTCATCAGCAGAAACATTCCATCCGGAAGGCCGCCATCCACCAGTGGCAGGCCGCTGGTCGCGCCAACCTTGCGAACGCCTGGGATTTGTTTGAGCCGATCGATCAGGTTTGCAAAGAAGCTTGCCTGGTTTGCCTTTGCTTTCGGATCTTCGACCCACGGAAGCGAGACATCCATCGTGACAATTTTGTCCACGCGGAAACCGGGATTCACTTCAAGCACTTTGATCAGGCTGCGCCCGAGCAATCCCGCTCCAACCACCAGAACCAATGTGATCGCGATCTGCGCCGCTACAATCGCCCGGCCTACGCGCTGGCCGTGTCGCGAACTGGCTGGTCCAAGGCCACCTTCCGCGAAGCCCTTCCGCGGATCGCCGGAAGTCGCGCGTATGGCGGTGAACGCTCCGAGGCCGACAGCAACCGCCGAGGAAAGCAGGAACGCGAACGCAAGTACCGGAATACTGATCGAGATGCTCTCCAGACGTGGTAGATTTTCCGGTGCCAGCGCCACCAGGCCTGCCACACCCCAGCGCGCCGCTAGGACGCCAAGGCCTCCACCAGCCAGCGAAAGCAGAAACGACTCCGTAAGGAATTGGCGAGCCAGCCGTGCGCGCGCCGCACCGAGCGCGCAACGTATGGCAAGTTCGCGCTCCCTGGCCGACGCTTGTGCCAGCAGCAAATTCGCCACGTTTGCGCACGCTACCAGCAATAGAAATCCGACGGCGCCCAGCAGTACCAGCAACGGCGAGCGAGCTTCCCCAGTGATCGACTCTTGCAGCGGAGTGACCGTCGCACTTTTGAGGAGATAGTCTCCTTGTTCGCTCGATGCATCATGAATGTGCTGGGCTATCGCAGCGATTTCTTGATTCGCTTGCTCGACAGTCACACCGTCACGGAGCCGCCCGACCGCATTGTAGTTGTGCGACGTCCTGCTTGGGTTTTTGCCATCTATATCCGCGGGCAGCCAAAGATCCGCCTCCGGTGGGAACCGAAATCGTTCTGGCAGCACGCCGATCACGGAGTAGACTCCGGCATCGATCTTCAGGTGCGCTTGCGATAGATCCAGCGGTGAGCCGAGATGCTGCTTCCAGTATCCATAGCTAACCAGAACGGTCCGGCCAGCTCCCTTTTTTGCGTCGCCCGCGCTGAACTCCCTTCCAATGATCGGTTGAACGCCGAAAACCTTCAGAAAATCGGGCGAGACACCTGCAACCGTCGTGCGCCTCGCCTGCGAACCTCCCGAAACCGACGCAATGCCCTCATTGTATTTCGCAATCGCTTGGAAGCTCCGACTTTGATCGCGAAAGTCATCGAAGTTCGGATCAGCAATTCGCGACGGCCTGCCCTTCGAAGTGATCTCAAAGACTGCCACTATCCGGTTCGAATCGGGATACGGCAGTGGACGCAACAACACGCCGTAAACCACACTGAAAATCGCCGTGGTCGAGCCAACACCTAGTGCCAATGTCAGGACTGCGACCGCAGTCAAGCCAGGATTCTTTCCCAACATTCTCAGCCCGTATCGCACGTCCTGCCAGAGTGTTTGCATCAGCTGCTCCTACTCATAGCGCCCCTACTCATAACGCAATGCCACTAGCGGATCGACTCGCGTCGCCCTGCGTGCTGGAATCCAGCACGCCGTCAGAGCTACCAGGACTAACAATGTCGCTACTCCAAGAAACGTCAGGGGATCGGTTGCACTTACGCCGAAAAGGACGTTAACCATCAAGTGCGTGAGGCCGAGCGCGACAGCGATACCGACGGCGACCCCTATCAATGCCATCTTCATCCCTTCGCCAAGCATGAGACGCAAAACATCACGCTGTTGCGCGCCGAGGGCGATGCGAATGCCGATCTCGTTGGTGCGCTGACCGACTACGTAAGAAATCACACCGTATATGCCAATACTCGAGAGAACAAGCGCCAGTGCGGCGAAAACGCCGAGTAAAATCATGGTAAAGCGACGCGCGGCCATCGAATCCCCCACGACTTCTTCGAGCGACTTGGCGTCGTAGAACACGTTCTCACCGTTCATTCTCTCAATGGTCTCGCGGATGGCCGAAAACATTCCCGCCGCCGGTCCCTTAATTCGAGCAACTACCTGCGAATAAGGTGGCCCGGGTCCGCTCCCAACCTGATCTGGGACTTGCATCAGGGGCATATACGCTTGTGCCACGATCGAGTGCTTGGCATCGCCATCCGTGTCCAGGCCCCAGTGTTTTACGTGTCCGACGATGCCGACAATCTCGGGCTCAGTGTTGATGATGCTCACGTGGATTCGCTTGCCGATTGGATCTTCATTGGGAAAATATTCACGCGCGAAATCCTCGTCGATGACCATTACCGGCGGCGCATGCTCGTCATCCTGTTTGCTGATAAATCGGCCGCGGTGCAAAGGAATCTGCATGGCGCTCAGGTATCCAGGCTGCACCAGATAGAAAAGAGACTGTTTCATTTCGCTTTCACTGGCGGGTTTGGGCTCTCCTTCGAGCCAAAAATGGTATTCGCTGTCACCGCTCATCGGCAACGACCCGGTGGTGGAGGCGACGGCTTCGACACCAGGGATGTTCTGCAGTGTTTCGTCCAGCTGGCGGAGTGCGGACCGCGTGGTGGCCGCATTGACGCCGAGAGACGGTGACAGCGAGACGGAGAAGGTCAGTACGCCGCGAGGATTAAACCCCGGATTCACACTCCAGAGATCAACCAGGCTGCGGATCATCAATCCCGCGCCAATCAGAAGGACCAGCGCCATGGCCATCTCCATGACGACGAATACGCCTTGGACGCGGTGATGCGCCCCACTTCCGCCTCGACCGCCTTCTTTCAAGTCCTGCTGGAGATTTGGACGTGAGGTTTTCAACGCTGGCGCCAGACCAAACACTGCGCCAGCCAGAATGGAAACAGCGAGCGTAAAGAGTAGGACGCGGGCATCGAGAGCGATATCTTGAGCTCGCGGCAGAGTTTCGGGAAGAGCGCGCAGCGCCGCTTGGGTCCCCCAACTTGCCAATAACAAACCGAGCGCCCCCCCAGCCAGGCCGATCAGGATACTCTCCGTAAGCAACTGTCGAATGACGCGAGACTGGCCCGCTCCGAGGGCGGATCGCACGGCAAATTCATGGGCTCGGCTGGTCGAGCGTGCTAATTGAAGATTAGCAACGTTCACACACGCGATGAGCAACACAAATCCAACCGCTGCGAGCAGGACCAACAGAAATGGCTCGACATCGCCGACAATATCTTTCTTGAGCGGAATCAAAGTTATGCCCGCACCTTTGTCCGCGTTCGGGTAGGTAACGGCAAGGTTGTTCGCAATTTGATTCATGTCGGCCTGGGCAGCGGCGAGAGTCACGCCGGGTTTTAGACGGCCAATCGCGCGCGTCCCTTCGTGCACATCGCGGTCCTGAAAGAATGGATCCGTAAATTGTCCGGCAGGAATAAAGACATCCTTGGCCCGATCGTAATTCGCGCCTTGAAAATAGAAATTCGCAGGCAGAACGCCAACCACCGTGTAGGCGACGCCATTCATGATGATTCTCTTTCCCACAACGTCGGCCGCCGAGCCAAACTTGCGCTGCCACAGGCCCGCGCTAAGAATCGCTGCGGGCGCCGTGCCGAGCCGGTCTTCTTCTGGTGTAAACAGGCGTCCACGGGATGGAGTGACCCCGAGAATTTCAAAGAATCCGGCAGAGACCATGCCAATGCGCACTCGCTCTGTTTCTCCGCGTCCGGTCATGCTGAAATCGTCGCTGCGATAAGCTGCGATGGACGAAAATGTGGAATTGCTGCGCCGCCAATCCAGAAAATTCGGATAAGAAATCGAGGATCTGTCGAAATTCGCTGTGTTCTCGGAGATAGCGACGATCTGCTCGGGCTCCGGATAGGGTAATGGCCGAAGAAGAACGCCGTTGACCACCGAAAAAAGCGCCGTGTTCGCGCCAATACCAAGCGCTAACGTTAGAATCGCTATCGCCGCGAAGCCGGGATTTTTGCCCAACACTCGCAAGCTGTAACGCACATCTTGCCAAAGTGTTTCCATCAAGTTCTCCTACTCACATCGCTACTACTCATAACGTAAGGCCACCAACGGATCGACTCGCGTCGCCCGGCGCGCCGGGATGTAGCAAGCGAGGATAGCGGCGGCCGCTAAAACCACCGAGACGCCAACGAAGATAAGTGGATCGTGAGCGCTGACTCCGAAGAGCAGGCTGGAAAGGACCCGCGTCGCTGCGAAAGCAGTCAGCATACCCAGCACCAGTCCAGCGATTGCAAGCCGCATTCCTTGACCCACCACGAGACTCAATATGCGGCCCGTTTGGGCGCCCATGGCCATACGAATACCGATTTCGCGCGTTTGCTGATTCACCGAATAGGAGAGTACGCCGTAAACACCGACGATCGCGAGGATCAGCGCCAGCCCACCGAAGACTGTCAGGAGAGCAGCGCCCATTCGCGGCGCCCACAATCCCTGATCGACCAACTCTCCAATGGTGTTGAAGTTCGTTAATGCGAGATTTGTGTCTAGCGATTGAACCTGGCTGCGAACAGTGGCGACGACTGCTTCGGGCCGGCTGTTAGTGCGCACCTGCATGGTGACCGCAGGGGCATAGTCTTGGGTAAGTGGAAGGTAGGCCAACGGCTGAGGCTCTTCCCCAATGACATTCACCACGGTATTGCGCGCGATACCAACGACTTCGCGCAGGGCCGTCTCTCCGAAGAAATGGAAGCGCTTCCCAACCGCGTTGTCATTTGGCCAGAATTGTTTGGCCATTGCTTCACTAATGATGGCGACTTGTTTGGTGTCTTTGCGATCTGCGTCAGTGAATTCGCGGCCTGACAGCAATGGAACGCGCAGAGTCGCAAAAAAATTCGGCGCGATGTCGTTCAGTTGGGTCAAGGTCCCACGATAGCCGGAAGCTTCATCTTGACCTTCGGGGAACACGGTCCGCGCGAGTCCTCCGCCGAGCGGAAAATTGGAGGCGATGGTGGCCGACTGGACTCCGGGAGACATCTTGGCGCGGTCGATGGCTTCACGAAAATACTGCTGCGCACGGCCTTCGTCGTAATGCAAGGCTCCTAGGTCGAAAGCGAACACGAAGAGATTTTTCGACTCGAACCCTGGATCCACGCGTTGCGCGTTTTGCATACTGCGAATAAATAAACCCGCTCCGACCAGCGCGACCAGCGCCAGCGCAATTTCCGTTACCACCAGAAGGCTCCGGAACGGGTTTCTCGTCCAGCCCACGGTGCCTCCTCGCCCGCCAACTTTCAGCGCCTCGATCAGGTCTGGTTTCGCGGCCTTGATCGCGGGAGCCACCCCAATCAACACAGCGGTAAGAAGCGCCATTCCCAACGTGAAGAAAAGCACTCGAGAGTCAAATCCTATGTCGATGTCTCCATCCAGGATGAAGGGCGGCCG
Source organism: uncultured Acidobacteriota bacterium (assembly GCA_963732135.1). Classification (GTDB taxonomy): domain Bacteria; phylum Acidobacteriota; class Terriglobia; order Acidiferrales; family UBA7541; genus Acidiferrum. The sequence continues at coordinate 810,500 of CAVSYC010000001.1, read as the reverse complement.
GAAAGACCACAACACGGCGCGGCCCCCATAGGCGATCGCTAAGCCAACTACTCCCGACAGGATCGCGAGCACCAGGCTTTCGGTTAGCAACTGCCGAATCACCCGGCCCTGGCTGGCTCCGAGCGCCGCTCTCAAGCCAATCTCTTTTTCTCGGCGAGCAGCCTGAGCCAGCAGTAAATTTGCCAGATTCACGCATGCGATCAGAAGGACCAAGCCCACGATTCCCATCATCATTCCACCGGCAAGTACGAACTGATTATGATTGTTCACTCCCACAGCCGCGTCGGCGAGAGGTGTCAGCGCGATACTCCGGCTGGCGTTGTCTTTCGGAAACGCGCGCTCGAGATGAGATGCGATGGTCTTCAGCGAGGCTTCTGCTCCACCCAGACTAACGCCATCTTTTAGCCGGCCGATCACGACGGTGGCCAGGAACCTGCGGTCGTTAAAATTGTCTTTGAAGAAACCCGCGAGTACCTGGGAATACATACTGACGGGAATCCACACTTGTTCGGCGTTACCGAAGGTAAAGATACCTTTGAAGCCGTGGGGCGCCACACCGATCACCGTGTAAGGGGTTGCGTTCAGCGTGAGAATTCTGCCAACCACATGGGGATCAGATCCGAATTTATTGGCCCACAGACTGTAACTTACTACCGCGACATTGTTCCCGCCCGGCTTGGTATCCTCGTCAGGCAGAAAGAAACGTCCCGAAGCAGGACGCAGTCCGAGGATTTCAAAATAATTTGCGCTGACCATTTGTCCGAAAATTTGCTTGGGTTCCGCGCCACCGCTCCACGTCAATGGAAGGGGACCAACAAAGCATCCAGCGCTGGCGAAAACTTGGTTTTCTCTGGCGTAATCCTGAAAATTCGGATAGGACATCCCGAGCTTGGTGGTATTGGCAGCGGTGACTAACGTTTTGCTGTCAATGGTATCCACTTCGACGACACGCGCAATGTCCTTCACGGGCAAGGGATTGAGGAGAATCGCGTTCACAACGGTGAAGATAGTAGTGTTGGCGCCGATTCCCAGGGCCAGGGACAGCACAGCGACCGAGGCGAAGCCAGGATTCTTCGTTAGTATGCGCACCGCGTAACGTATGTCCTGCCAGAATGTGTGCATCAGCTTCTCCTGCTCATAACGCCCCTACTCATAACGCAGGGCCACCAGCGGATCGACTCGCGTCGCCCGGCGCGCCGGAATCCAGCACGCAACAAGCGCCACAGCCGCGATCAGTCCTAGTCCCAGCATGTAGGCCGAAGGATTCCCTGCCTTCACACCAAACAGCAATGATTCACTAAGACGAGCCAGGGCATAGGCCAACGGCACTCCAACGGTTACTCCAGCGATCACCATTGCGCCAACTTCTTTGCCAATCAGCCACCGCACATCTCCGGGTTTCGCGCCAAGCGCCATGCGAATCCCAATCTCCCTCGTGCGTTGCAACACCAGATAGGCCAAAACGCCGTAAATGCCCAGAGCCGACAACAGCGCTGCCAAGGCGGCAAAGGTCGCCGAGAGAACCGCCACCATCCTTGCCGGAAATAAATCTTCTTCCACCACGCGTTCCATGGTCTTGACGTTGTCAACAGGCAAGGTCGCGTCAAGCTGGCGGACTTGACTCTGCAATTCGGGGCCAAGCAGTAGAGGATCCCGGATGGAACTCACATAAAAGGTCATGCCCGACAACTGGGCTCTCTGCGAATAAGGAAGGTAAACGTACGGGTTCGGCGTCACGCTTCGCACGTGGTCCTGCTTTACATCTTTGACTACGCCGATGATTTCAATGTCCGGCTTGACTTTGCTGCCACCTCCGAAGGCGAAATGCATCCCAACGGGATTGCGTCCGGGGAAAAAGCGTTTAACCATCGCTTCACTTGCCACCGCGACTTTGGGGCTCATCGCGCCGTCAGCGTCAACAAACTCGCGGCCAGACAGCAGGGGTATTCCAAGAGCCGAAAAGTAACCAGCGCTTACCGGGACAAGGTTAACGTGTTGCAGATCCTCGGAAAGCTGGATACCACCCTCGGCGGTAATATTGCTTCCTTCGTCGTCGCCGGTGAGTGCGGCAATTTCAGCCGTGCCGACGGAGCGCACGCCAGGTAAGGAACCGACACGGCCACGCAACTGATCGATCAGCGCAATGGCGCGATGTGTATCGTAGCCATTGAGAGCCGGCGCAATCGAAAAGGAGATCACATTTTCAGTTCTCAGACCGAGATCGACGTTGCGCAGGTTCCACAGGGTACGAACAAACAGCACCGCTCCAGCGAGGAGCAGTGTGGTGAAAGCAATTTGTCCCGCAACCAACACCTTGCGAAAGTGCACATGGGAAACGCTTGCCGAGGAAGTCGATCCCTGATCCTTAATCGTCTCCGAGACTGAGGACCGCGTGACGCGAAAGGCGGGAACCACTCCAAAGAAAATTCCTGAGAGCAAACTGGTCCCCACTGCGAACACCAGAACCGTGGAATCGAGATGCGGCGTAAGCCCCTGAATCCCTTCGTTCGCAACAACAATCGGCGTTAGTACGCCAATCAGCCACGAGCCGAGAACCACGCCCAGTGACCCGCCAACGAACGCGCATAACAGGCTCTCCACGAGGAGTTGACGAATGATTCTTCCGCGGCTCGCTCCGAGCGCTTCCCGAATTGCAAATTCGCGCTGTCGCGCGGCGCCTCTGGCCAACAGCAGGTTCGCCACGTTAGTGCAAGCGATGAGCAGTACCAGCGCCACCATCGCGAAAAGCGTGATTAACTGGCCGCCAGTGTCGCGCTGCACCACCGTTCGGCCGCGCGATCCGGAAGACAGGATGATTTTTTTGTTCAAGAAAGCCTGCCGCTTCGGCTCACTCCAGCCATTGATTTTTGGTAGCTGTTCTTCCAGTAGCGGGTGATATGCAGCATTCAAACTGGCAACAAGTTGCGGCTCAGAAACGCCTGCCCCGCGCCGCGCCAGCACTTTTAACCAGTAGTCGTTCCATCCATCGAGCGTGTTCTGGCCCAGAGTCATTTGTGGAGTCATCATCAGTGGCACGAAAACATCGGGGGTTTTTCCGACTTGCACGCCGGAGAACCCAGCGCGGGCAACCCCCACCACGGTCATTTCAACGTTGTTGATAAGCAGACTCTTATTAAGGATGCTGAGATCTCCAGCAAAGTGCCGCGTCCAATACGCGTGGCTCAGCACGACCACGGGATGCCCGCCGGGCACGCGGTCATCGTCGAGGCTGAATACACGGCCGAGCGCAGGCGGAACGCCGAGCGCTTCGAAATAATTCCCAGAGACGAGCTGGCCCGATCCATGCTCCGTTTGCCCGTGACTCGAAATGCTCGCCGAAAAGGTATATTGCCCCAGCATGTTGCAAACGGTGGCGCTGTTTTCTCTCAGTGCCTTGTACATCGGATAAGAGAAGGACTCTGTCTCGTCGCCATCGTCCGATACATGCCCAGTGACCGGCCCTGGAGCGTGAAGCACAACCAATTCATTCGGATTTTGCACCGGGAGCTGCCGCAATAGAATCTGGTTCATCAGGGAAAAAATTGCCGTGTTCGCGCCAATACCCAGCGCCAGGGTCAACACCACAATCGCGGTGAAGCCCGGGTTCTTCGCCAGCATGCGAAGTCCGTAGCGCACATCCTGAATGAGTGTCTGCATCAGCGTCTCCTACTCATAGCGGAGCGCCACGAGCGGATCGACCTTCGTTGCTCGTCTCGCTGGAATCCAGCACGCCAACAACGAAACAGCCGCAAGCAACAGCACGACGCCAATCACCGTTAACGGATCCGTAGCGCGAACTCCAAACAGCATGGATTGCATCGTTCGCGTAAGTGCCAACGAACCGGCAACTCCGATAAGTACACCCGTCGCTGTGGTCCACATGCCTTGCCCGATGACCAGCTTGAACACATCTCCCGCGACAGCTCCCAAGGCCATGCGAACGCCGATTTCGCGCGTCCGGCGTGTGACCATGTAAGCCATCACGCCGTAGATGCCAGCGGCCGCGAGCAACAAGGCCGTTCCCGCGAACGCAGCCAAAAGCAGCATCGTGAACCGTTGCGGCGACAGCGATGCGGAAACCGACTCGTCCATCGTTCGGATATTCAGCAGCGGCACTTCTGCATCTACGTCGCGAATCGCGTTGGTAATCATGGGAGCGACGTTAAGCGGATCGCCATTGGTCCGCACTGCCAGGCTCATTCCAAACGAACGCCAGCTTCCACCCGTATTAGGCGACACCTGAGCCAGAGACGTGTAAAGGGTAGGCACAGGACGCGTTTCGTTCAGCGCATCTAACTTCACGTCTGCCACGACGCCAACGACCACGCGAGGCAGATCTCGAGTGAAGTACAACGTGAGTTGCTTGCCCACAGGATTTTCATTCGGCCAAAACAGCTTGGCCGTGGACAGGCTGATCAACACGGCTCCCGGCCGACCTCGGACGTCCGACTGATCAATGTCGCGTCCGCTTAATAAGGCGATGTGCATCGCGTTCAGATATCCCGGGCTGATCAGCCGTACATCCACCTCGGGTTGATCAGCCATCGGTACCGCAGGCTGTCCTTCGACAGAAACGGGCTGGTGCGAGCCATCTCCACTCAATGGCAGATCGTCGATGAGTCCTGCGGATTGAATCCCTGGCGCGTTCCGGACCTGACTGAGAACTCGGTCAAAATAGGCGACCTGTTGCGTCGGGTCTGAAAATTTTGTGGATGGAATCGATACATCTAACGTCAGAAGACTGCTGGGGTCAAAGCCTAGTTTCACGTGACGCAACATCGATAAACTACGGATCAGCAAGCCTGCGCCAATCAATAGCATCAGTGAAAGAGCGATTTCAGAAACAATCAGAATGCCTCGCGTTCGCGTTCCACCCGAGTCCGAAGACGTGCGGCCAATGCCCTGCTTCAGCGACTCGTTCACCTCGTTTTTTGCAAATCGCCACGCAGACAACAATCCGACAGCAATTCCAGTGAACAAGGAAACCCCGAGCGCAAACGCAAATACCCAGACGTCCAAACCTATCTCGGTAGATCGCGGCAGCCGCTGCGCCAAAAATCGCACGATCAGGACCACGCCATAACGCGCAAAAACTAATCCGAGCGCACCTCCGCCAAGCCCCATCAGCAGAGTTTCAGCGGTGGCTTGCTGCAAAAGTCGGTAGCGGCTGGCTCCCATTGCAACGCGGATGGCAATCTCCTTCCGGCGCGACATCGCTTTCGCCAGCAGAAGGTTTGTTACATTCGCGCACGCAATCAGCAGCACAAGTGCGACAGCGCCAAGCAGCATCAACAGCGCCGGGCGTACGTCTCCCACTAAGTCTTCGTGAAGCGGAATCGCCGTTGCGCCCCAACCTTTGTTGTCACCAGGATATTGCACCGCTAGCTGATTGGAGATGCTGTCCAGTTCGGCGCGCCCCTGCTGTAGGGTGACGCCATGCTTCAGACGCGCAATCACGGCATAGTTGTGGTTATCGCGAACCGCGCGTTCTTGGTCGCTCCAGCTGAGCGGCTTCCACATTTGTGGGCGGTCGGCTGGATCGGTAGAGATCGGAAACTCAAAATCCTGTCCCATGACACCAACGATCGTGAATGCTTGATTGTTCAGAGCGATCGTTTTACCGATCACGTCGCGATCGCCATTGAAACGGCTGCGCCAAAAGTTATAACTCAAGATAACTTCGTAATCGTGACCGGGCGAATCTTCTTCCTCGAAGAACGTGCGACCGAGTATTGGCTGCGCTCGCAAGATGGAAAAGAAGCCGTTCGTCGCGCCCACCATACGCAGCGCCTCCGGATGGCCGGTACCGGTTAGCGTGTAGCGGCCGAATCCATAAGCGGACATGCCATCGAAGCTTTGGCTTCGCGCGCGCCAGTCGAGAAAATTTGCCGGCGATACGGAGAAGGTTGGAATTCCGGGAAAGCTTGCCTGCGGTGGTGTGTGCCAGATGTCCACCAAGCGATCCGATTCCTCAAACGGAAGTGGGCGCAGCAAGACCGTGTTAACAACGCTAAAAATCGCCGTGTTGGCGCCGATGCCCAAGGCGAGTGTCAGCACAGCGATTGCGGTGAAGCCCGGATTCTTCGCCAGCATGCGAAGCCCGTATCGGAAGTCCTGCCAGAGCGTTTGCATCGCCTACTCCCTTACTAGGAACGAATGTGCCCTGTACTGAGTTCCCTCACGGCCTAAATCTTGTCCGCCGGCTATCGCAAGCGGATACGCTCGAAGTTGTCCCACTGCGACATGTCGGAAAGAATCACTTTGTCGCCTGCCTGCAAACCACCGAGTATTTCAATCGTGTTCACCGATGCTCGTCCCAGCTTCACGTTGACGCGGACCGCTTCCGCCCCGTCGTCCACCAGCTTGAAAATCCCAACCGTGCTGTCCGACTGGCCATGTACGGGCCGGCCCACGTAGAGAACGTCTTTCAGGTTTTCGATTTCCACGGTGCCGTCCACGCTCAGATCCGCGCGCGCGCCCAGTGGCAGCGAATCGTCAATGGCAACATCCACTGTCACCGTACCGTTCTGCACGGACGGATCGATACGCGAAACATGTCCAGCCGCGATGCCGTTGCGCGTATCGACTGTCGCCTTCAGGCCGATTGCTATATCCTTCGCCTGCGTTTCTGCGATTTTGATTTCCGCTTTCAGTTTCTTGGGATCCGCGACTCGTGCCACGTTCGTTCCCGGAGTTACATGTTGGCCCACTTCCACCGGAACGAGCTGCAATACCCCGTCAATGCCGGCGCGCACATGCAGCGCTTCCAGTTGGCTTCTTTTCAGCTGATAAAGCGCCTTCTGCTGTTGAACGTGGGATTCTTGCGCTTGCAGGCGCGCGGCTGCGGAATCCGCCGCCACTCTCGTGCGTTCGCTCTCCAGTTGCATGCGGATCGCAAGCTGGTCTTCTTTTACTTTGGAAAGCTTCGCGGTAACGTCCGCTCCGATTCCTTCCGCGTGGAGCTTTTCGTCCACTTCATGCTGAATTTTTGCCTGCTCGTAATCGCTGCGCACAGCCGCCTCCACCGCTTTCTGGTTCATCAACTCGCTATTCACCTGCACTCTCAGGTTTGCGTAGTCGGCTTCTGCGCCTCTCAACTGATACTCGGCATCAAGAGCATCGCGCTGCAACTGGAGATCACTCAATTCCAGGATGACGGAATCGGGCTTCACGAGGGCGCCCGGATGCAGCACAACGCGATCCACGTGGGAGTCGGTCTGCGCGGCAATCCAACGAATGTCTTCCGGAACCAGAGTTCCCAGACCGTGGACTTCGCGCAACATCGGCCCGCGCTTGACCTCGCCAGTCCACACGGTTGCCTTATCCACCGACGGAGCGGCGGGACGTAACTTTGAGAGCCCGAGCGTCACGCCGCCCAAAAGAAGCACGGCGGCCGACACCAGCACGGTTCTGCGGATCATTTTGGCTCGGGCGTTTGATGGGCGCGGAATATCCATGATTACCTTCTAGCTCTTTCTCGCAAACCTGCAGCCGAACTCCGATTCAGCTAAGCAGCGCCTTTTCTGCCGCTTGGCGCACACTCAACCTAGCTTCATCTTCGCTTTCGTCCGGTCGTGGGATTTACGATCCCAAGATCGGGCACTCGCGAATTTCGTCAATCCCCATAAGCGCATCCGGTTTGGCCGAAGTGCTGGACGCGGCACTGCGAAGGAACGTAGAAGTTGCTCCGCCGCGAGGCTTCCCGTCCTGCAACCCGATCAGCTTGCCGACCGCGGCGCGCGGAGGCACCCCTCACATCGTTTTTCAGCCGCCCATGGGCGCGAAAAAGCCGCAGCCTGACTGCAATGCTGGAGATTCCCAAACGCGCCGCCACTTCTTGCGTCGAAAGCCCGCTCACGTTGCGCAGCAGACAAACATCACGGAGTGCGGCTGGCAGCTGCGCAATCCCATCGACGAGCATCCGCAGTTGCTCCTTGCGCGCATACGTAACTTCGGGATTCTCTCTCCCGAAGCCTGGCCTGGACCGGCAAGATTGGCTCAGAATCGGTTCGCACTCTTCCAGCGGGACAAACTTGCCAGATTGCTTCCGCCGCATGTCAATAGCGGAATTTGCTGTGACTCGCATCAGCCAGGAGCGCAAGTCGCCGTTGCTGTCATCTCCCGCGAATAAATGGAGCTTTGTAAATGCTTTCAGCAACGACTCCTGGCAGGCGTCCTCGGCATCCTCCGCATTTCGCGTGAACCGGCGAGCGAAACGCACAAGGCTGGGCCTGTGCGGTAAGACTAGCGTCGTGAAAGCGGCATGGTCGCCGTTTCGGGCTGCTGCCAAGACTTTCTGCATGCCATTTGGTTTGCGCTCTATTGTGGCTTTCATGCGGCAACAGAAGCGCACTCCACTCGCCAGTTGGATTTTTCCGTAAGAGCTTCAGGACAAAGAACAAACAATTTTGCAGTGTAGCCACAATCTCAAAACGCTGACCGCTTATGGGACGGGGCCCCGCGAAATCGGACAGTCCCGGAAATCACATGCGTCTCTTAAAATGTCGCGTGTTCCGTTCCTCGTTCGAGTTGATACAACGCGACGATTAGTGTGGGCGTTAAGATCAATTTGTTGGAGACGGAGTTCTCAAGTTCCCGAATGGCGCCCAAAGCGATTCCTGTTGATCTTCAGCGACCGGATCTTTGGTTTCAGAGTGGACCGCGGTATTCCCAACTTGGCTGCAGCGCCCATAGGTCCCGACACACGGCCAGTCGCGGCCTCGACTTTATCGTCAAATCCTTGGCGCGACACAGCCGCAACAGGAATTCTTCATTCTGAGCCTAACGTCCCCTTTCTATTGAAAACAAAACCGATTGCCGATTCTGACCGCATGTCCGGCGTTGGGCGCGTAGTTGCTTTCCCTCATAGCGCCAATTTCGAAGTCGACATTTGAAAGGAGAATTCAAAATCATATGGCTCAACAATCATCAAACGGCAGTCGTCCAAAGCTGAGTGAGAAGGGGCTCTTAACTCCGGACAATTGCGTCGTGGCGCTGATCGATCATCAACCACAGATGCTGTTCGGCGTAAGCAACTTCGATCGGCAGTCCATTATCAACAACACCGTGGCCTTCGGAAAAGCCGCAAGGGTGTTCGATGTACCCGTGGTTTTGACGACGGTCGAGACGAAGTCGTTTAGCGGGAACATGTGGCCGCAGCTGCGAGCCGTATTCCCCGGGCAGGAACCCATCGAGCGTTCGTCCATGAACTCCTGGGACGACAAGAACTTTGTGGCCGCGATCGAAAAAAGTGGACGCAAAAAGATTCTCATTGCCGGCCTTTGGACGGAAATCTGTGTTGCGTTTCCGACGGTGCAGGCGATTCATGACGGCTACGAAGTGTATGTCGTGGAAGATTGCTGCGGCGACGTGAGCCAGCTTGCTCACGATAATGCGATGAAGCGCGTCATTCAAGCCGGTGCAAAGCCGGTCACCTCCATGTCCGTCATGCTCGAATGGCAACGCGATTGGGCTCACAGGGAAACCTACGACGCAGTCATGGACATCGTGAGAACGCATCTCGGGGCTTATGGTATTGGGGTCGAATACGCTTACACCATGGTCCATGGTTTGCCGGCAACGAAGTTTGCCGAATATGTAGCTCCAGCCGCCCTCGCAGCCCACAAGTAAAGCCAGAAGGGCGGAGCCTTCTCCGCCCTTCTCAATCCATTTGGAAAAACTCGAAACGGAGACTGCTGTGTCCGCTGAACTCATTTTGCACAACGCCAAAATCGCCACGAACGGGGTGCCTTCGTTTGTCGAAGCGATCGCCATAACCGCCGGAAAGATATCCGCGGCCGGCAAGGATGAAGAAATTCTGCGCTTGCGGGGGCCGCAAACGCGCGTAATTGACGGGTGCCGGCGAACCGTCATCCCAGGCCTCAACGACTCGCACATGCATCCGATCCGCGGCGGCCTCAATTACAGCTTGGAATTGCGCTGGGACGGCGTCCCTTCTCTTGCCGATGCATTGCGGATGTTGAAGGACCAAGCTGCGCGGACGCCCGCGCCGCAATGGGTCCGGGTGATCGGAGGTTGGACCGAATTCCAATTCGCCGAACGCCGAATGCCTACGCTCGATGAGATCAACGCTGTTGCTCCAGATACACCTGTGTTCGTGATGCATTTGTACGACCGGGCACTATTGAATGCAGCGGCATTGCGTGCGGTCGGCTATGACAAGAACGCTCCAGATTTCCCGGCTGGTGAGGTTCAGCGGGATCGCCACGGAAATCCCACGGGTCTTCTCATCGCCAACCCCAACGCCAACATTCTCTATTCCACCCTCGCTAAAGGACCCAAGCTCTCCCGCGAAGATCAGCTCAACTCTTCACGGCTGTTTTTCCGCGAGCTAAACCGCTTCGGCATCACCAGCGCGATCGATGCCGGAGGCGGATTTCAGAACTATCCTGACGACTATGGCGTAGTGAACGAACTGCACCGCAATGGCGAGCTATCGATTCGCCTCGCATACAACCTCTTTACGCAGAGGCCCAAGCAGGAACTGTCTGACTTTCAGAGCTGGACGAAGATGACGAGGCCCGGCGACGGCGACGACTTCTATCGTGTCAATGGCGCCGGAGAGATGCTGGTTTTCTCCGCAGCGGACTTCGAAGACTTTCTCGTGCCGCGCCCGGACATGCTCCCCGTCATGGAGAGCGAGCTGAAAGCGGTGATTCGCCATCTCGTGGAGCATCGCTGGCCGTTTCGCTTGCATGCGACCTACAACGAGACCATCGAGCGCGCACTGAATGTTTATGAAGAAGTGAACCGGGAAATCCCTTTCGACGGCCTGCATTGGTTTTTCGATCACTGCGAAACAATTTCCGACCGCAACATCGAGCGCGTCAAGGCGCTGGGCGGCGGCATCGCCGTGCAGAACCGCATGGCCTTTCAAGGCGAGTATTTCGTCGAGCGATACGGCTCACAACAAGCGAAACGCACTCCGCCGATCCGACGCATGATGGAAATGGGTGTTCCGGTAGGAGCAGGAACCGACGCAACCCGCGTTTCGAGCTACAACCCTTACCTTTCCCTCTACTGGCTTATCACAGGCAAGACCGTCGGGGGTCTCAGTCTATATCCGCAACAGAACCGATTGGATCGGGAGGAAGCACTTAAGCTCTACACCATGGGGAGCAGTTGGTTTTCCACGGAAGATGGAAAAAAGGGAGCTCTCGGTCCGGGCCAGTTAGCCGACTTGGCCGTTCTCTCTGCCGATTACTTTTCCATTCCCGAGGAGGAGATCAAGCGTCTCGAATCGATACTCACCATCCTCGGTGGGAAGATCGTTTACGCCAGCGAAGAATTCTCAAAACTAGCGCCGCCTCCGCTGCCAGTAAGCCCAAGCTGGTCGCCGATCAAGCAGTACGGCGGCTACGCGAATGCCTCAAAAGGAGCGCTGGGAGCGTCACATTCTAGAGCTCTCTCTGCCGTTGGTCCTGGATCGAGCACCAAGAATCACCACGTTTCAGTGCTCGGTGATCTTGGGATCTGGCATCTGGGATGCGATTGTTTCGCCTTTTGAAAAATGGCAGCTGAATTCTGAACAAAAAGAAAAAAGAGAGATGGGAATGTCAAATAGCACCGACAAGGTTGTAGTAATTACAGGGGCCAGCAGCGGTGTTGGCGAAAGCACGGCTCGCCTGCTCGCGGGGAATGGCGCGAAAGTCGCGCTCGGAGCGAGGCGAAAAGATCGGATCGACGCCCTCGTCAGGGACATTAACGCCAAGGGAGGCAGCGCTTTCGGTTTCAAGACTGATGTGACAAAACGCGGAGATGTCGAGGCTCTAGTTAAAGGCGCAGTTGACAAGTACGGCCGAATCGACGCGATCGTGAACAATTCTGGGATCATGCCCATCGCACCCATGGCGGCGCTCAAGGTCGAAGAATGGGATCGAATGATCGATGTGAACATCAAGGGCCTCTTATATGGGGTGGCCGCGGTGCTTCCGATCATGCAAAAGCAAAAGCTGGGCCACATCATCAACATCGCTTCTGTCGCGGGCTTCAAAGTCTTCGCGCCGGGCGGCACCGTCTACAGCGCGACGAAGTTCGCCGTGCGGGCGTTGACTGAGGGTCTGCGCCTGGAGCTCAGGGCCGACAACATTCGTTGCACCATAATCTGTCCTGGCGCGGTTGCCACCGAACTGCCTGAAAGCAGTTCGGAGGAAGCCACCAGAAAGAATTTGCGCGAGTTCTACAAAATGGCTATTCCGGCTGACTCGATCGCTCGCGCGATCGCTTACGCTATCGAGCAACCAGCCGACGTCGAAATCGGCGAGGTCGTCATCCGGCCCACTGCGCAGGACTTCTAACGCGGAGGCAAACTATGCACCCCTTCTGCTCGTCACGTTGGCCCCAATTCTTGGAGATTCCCAGCCTGATTTGGGTGGGAGATATGTAATGAGAATCTTGCTCATATCCTTTGTGGTTGGTTTGGGTGTAGGGATCTTGTACGGTCTGATTCGGGTGAAAAGTCCGGCGCCGCCCATCGTCGCCTTGCTCGGCCTTTTGGGAATGGTAATAGGCGAACAGTTTGGGATTTGGGTCCAGACGAAAAAGCTGGACGTTTCGCATGCCGCATCGGTTTGCCTTGTCGGTGAGCGCTACGACCGGCCACATCGGTCGGAAGCGCCTTAACTTCCCAGTCGCGCGGGAATTTGCAAATCCGGGAGAGACGAATGGATTTGAAAAAGACACTCGCAGGAACTTCTGTTGCAATCTTCTTGACGATTGCGTTCACGAGCGACTCGCAGCACTTCAGCACGTTCGCCCAAACGGCGCGACCTGCAGAAACCAAGGGCATTGCTGTCGCCCCGCAGTACGACACGACGCACGTCTACGTTGCTCCGCAGGACTTTGACCGCTTCGTCGCGAGCCTGATTGCGACGTTCGGCGGCACAACGACGAAGCAGGGCGTGTTCACGGTAACCCCTACTCCGAGCAGCACCATGTCGCAGTTGGTTCTGACCCCCGCGGGGAGTGTGTCGGTGTTCGGATTCAAAACTCCGATTCCCTTTCCGTTCGGGGGCGAGCGAACGGGCTATCTAGTTACCGACATGGACGAGGCGGTCCGCGCTGCCAAGGCAACCGGTGCAGACGTTTTAGTCGCTCCATTCGATGATCCGATCGGTCGGGACGCAATCATTCAATGGCCGGGTGGCGTGAACACACAACTGTATTGGCACACCGCCGCGCCGTCTTATGCCCCGCTCCAAACTATTCCAGAAAATCGGGTCTACATCTCGCCGGACCGAGTGGATGCGTTTCTACGAAGCTTTCTTACTTTCTCTCAGGGGAGTGTCGTCTCTGATGAACCGCAGGCATTCGGTGTCGAAGTCGGAAGACCAAGAGAAACCTATCGGCGAGTGAGAGTCGAATCAAAGTTTGGCAAGTTGACCGCGTTGGTTACCGACGGTCACCTTCCCTATCCCTACGGCCGCGAGATGACCGGATACGAAGTGCCAAACCTGACGGCCACGCTTACGAAAGCCAAAGCTGTGGGCGTCGACGTCCTCGTATCCCCGTATAAGACCGACGAGCGAGAATCCGCTGTCGTCCAGTTCCCCGGAGGATATATCGCGGAAATCCACTCGCTAATAAAGAAATAAGAAATGCAAAGGACTTCTGACGATAATCCACGAAGCGCGGCGCCACACGTGGAATTGGAACGAAGAGACACATGCGAACGTTGATGCTCTTAATGCTCGTGTCTCTCGCGACGCCACCGCTCTCGCTCGGGCAGTCCCTTCCCACCGCTGAATCCCCGGCACCGACACGCATCTATCACTTGCTCCGCGAGGACGACGACTGGAGTTTTCTCGCTGATCCGGCTGAGCGGCAGGAGTTTTGGGACCCCATCAAATATATTCGTCTGCGGTCCAATCGGAATGACTGGTTTCTATCCATGGGCGGCGAAGCTCGCGAGATCTGGGAACAGATTGGAAACGACAATTGGGGCCAACAGCCTTTCATGAACGGCTATTTCAACCAACGCTACATGCTTTATTTCGACGTTCATTACGGCAAGCACGTTCGCTCGTTCGTCGAGCTCAAAAGCGGTTTGAATTCTTACCGTATCGGTGGTCCGAGGCCGATCGATGAAAAGAAGCTCGATTTCCAAGCGGCATTTATCGAAATCGGAACAGGGAATGAACGCAACTGGATCAAGGTCAGAGCCGGGCGACACGAGCTGGAATATGGCTCCGGGCGGCTGATCGATGTTCGCGAGGGCCCCAACGTGCGCCTGAGCTTTGACGGGTTCAAGGTGAAGGCCGGTATTGGTTCTTGGCAGATTGACGGCTTCGCCGTGCGCCCAGACCTGGACAAGCCCGGATTTTTTGACAATGCACCGAATCACGCTGTCGGATTTTGGGGCCTGTACGGCGTCCGGTCTTTGACGAAGACCATCACACTGGACGCTTACTACCTCGGCCTCGATCGAAAAACATCTGCATTCAACCGAGGTATCGGCCACGAAGTGCGGCACACTATCGGTGCGCGTCTTTCTCGTCCCGTCGCTCAGACGAAACCCGGTTGGGATTTCGACCATGAGGCGCTTTGGCAATTCGGAACCTTCGGTTCGGCAAACATACGCGCCTGGACAGTGGCATCGGATACCGGTTACAGGCTCCCGAACATTCCACTGAAGCCGCGATTCAGCGCTAAAGCGGACATCTCGAGCGGCGACGATCCTAGGACGAACACGCTCGGAACATTCAATCCGCTATTCCCCAAGGGCAATTATTTTGGCGTCCTCGCCACCGCAGGCCCCGGCCCCATCAACTTTATTGACGTACACCCTCGCGTTGAAGCAACTCTTCCGCAGGGTGTGACTGTCTCCGTCGATTGGATCTTCCAGTGGCAGGAGAGCCTGCGAGATGGAGTTTATTCCGTCCCCGGATTTCTGATTATTCCGGCAGGAAAGAGCGACGCACGTTTCGTCGGGCACCGTCCGGGCACGGAAGTGCGCTGGCAGGCGAATCGGCATCTGTGGTTCCAAGCCGACTACGGAATTTTTTATGCGGGCAAGTTCGTGAAAGAAAGCCAGCCAGGCCGCAACCTGAATTACTGGGCACTATGGGCCGGCTACAAATTCTAGAAGGCGATTGCCTTGGTGAAACCCATGTCGGAGCCGCTGCCTACGTACAACACCGCCGCGAGATTCGAGCATTCGACAGTCGATTTGGCTGCGGATCGCCCCATTCTTGAACGAAGTGATCTTGTGTATCGATGATGCCCGGTGTCTTCCTTTTCAGAATGGCAAGCGGACTGGTGCAACTCGCTGACTACTCGAATGCAAACTTCGACCTCCTGCGTGCCACCATTGCCGACGCCATCACGGCGATTGCAATTAATTCTCGCCGTGAGTTTCGGCATCGTTCCACCGAAGATGATCATTGATCGCTTCGGTCGTGGCTCGACGGTACCCGAGAAGTGACGCGTTGTTACAGGAGCGGGACCGTTCACGCAGATGACGTTGCCTTGAAAGGAGAGCCGACAACGAGCAATAGCACTATACTCGGTCGGTTAGTTGTCCATGGCGAACAATCCAACCACTGAAAAGGTTATCCCCTACGTCCTCCTCGGAATGACGGCGGTCACTGGCTTGGTGGACGCCGTCAGTTTTCTGTCGCTCGGGCGCGTCTTCACCGCAAACATGACGGGGAATATCGTGCTTCTCGCGTTTGCAGCGGCGCACGTATCCGGACTATCCATCGCGCGCTCGTTAACGGCACTCTTGGCTTTTCTTGTGGGGGCCGTACTGGGTGGACGGGTCATGGCCCGGGCAAATGCCGACTCACAGATTCGATTGGCGGCACAAGCGTTCCTGCTGGAAGACGTCTTTCTCGTTGCTGCGTCGTTGTGCGCCATCGGATACAGAAGCGACTTGCTGGAACATTCTTTTCAACCCTTTGCTCTGATCGCCCTGACGGCGCTCGCGATGGGCACACGCAATGCCGCTGTCCGCAAGCTTGCAATCCCGGATCTGACGACAACAGTCCTCACACTAACGATAACCGGCATCGCCGCGGACTCTTCGATCGCGAACGGCAACAACCCGAGATTGGCGAGAAGGGCTGCGTCGGTCGTCGCAATGTTTTTGGGTGCGGCGTTGGGTGCAGTCATCACTCACTACTCGATCTCAGCGGCCTTGTGGCTTGGGACAGCGCTCTCCACCTTGTGCAGTGCAGCGTTGTTCCGCTCATTGCGCGCGCCCGATAGCCTGTGAATGACGAGTTCGCTTCTTAGCATCGCGAAATTCTCAGCGCGTTGGCTTCTAGTCCCGCCTTCTCCGCCATCGACATTCCGCCGGTTATATTAAAAACGACTCTCGGCATCTACGCGCACATCGTCGGCAATGACCCCATCGAAACGGTAGAACGGGTTCAACTGGTATTTCTGGTGAAAGCCAAGTCCCCGCAGGCTCATAAACACTGAGGATTTGGTAGGGGCGGTGGGGATCGAAACTACCACTTTATTGGAAACAAAGGAGTTTTGCGGTGCAGCCTGGCCTTCTAAGTCATTGAAAGGAAAGCGAGGGAATTCTTAGTGCCCCCTAATTGCCCCTAAGAAATCCATAGTGAAGCTGGAACATAGTTTATTTTTTCGAAAGCATCTTTAGTTGTGCTTGATTTTTGAATTCAATTGAACGGTGAACCATAAGCGGGTGTACCGGGAAGCGGGACCGTTGATTCGGCGGAAGCGAAGAAAGCGGTTGCTGCGAGCGGGTTTTGTGCGATCGATGGTGACGGGAGCGAAGCAGGAGTAGGCGATGGATTTTGTACATGACGCGGCGGAGAGCGGGAGGTAATTTCGCGTGCTGAGCGTGACCGACCTGTACACGCGCGAGTGTTTGGTTTTGCAAGTGGACAGGGTTTTCCGGGACCGCTCCTGACTCGGGTGCTGGAGCTGATGGTGACGGAACGAAGCACCGCAAGCGATTCTCTGCGACAATGGGCCGGACTTCACCAGCTGGGCATTTTCTGACGTGGGCGTTGGAGAAGAAGATCGAGGTAGTGCATATCGAGCCGGGACGGCGCAGAACGCGCACGTGGAAAGTTTGCACGGGAAGTTGCCGGACGAATGTTTGAATGCGAGCTGGTTCGGGAATTTGTGGGAAGCGCGGTTGAAGATCGGAGCTTGGAGGAAAAATACAACGAAGAGCGGCCCGCACAGTAGTCTGGGATACCGGACAGCCGCAGCGTTCGCGCGAGAAGTTGCGGCGTTGCGCTCGCCTACGGCTCCCTGCGCGCCGCAATTCGAAGAACAGAAAGTGGCTGAAGTCATGAGTTCAGAAGATTTAGGTGTCGTATGATTCCGTGCGCGGAGCCAGGGGGCAGCTCACTGCCCTGCGCGGCCTGCGTCAACTGGTAAATCGGATCCATTTAGGTATAGCTCGAAGTGACTGCTGCAAGTTGGTCCGTCTTCGCTGTGCGGTTGCCGGGCGTTGTCCACCGTGTAGGTCGCTCCATCTAGCGTGGTTGAACCCGACTGGTGCAAGACGCTCAGCGGACGCGACAAATTGTCGTAGCTATGGTCAGTGGAAATGCTGTTGGGCCGCGTCAACTGCGTGCGACGGCTCAGAGCATCGTAGCCGAAGCCGTGTCATACCGACTCCCGGTGTCGAAGACGCCGCTCTTACCAGCTCCACGACGCGAGGCGCTAACTGTGCGTTGCGTCCTGGAGCGCTGGCTAACGACTCCGACGGCGCTTACTCGCGGCTATAACCGCACCAATTTGGGGCCTCTTCGCACCGTAAAGATTCTTCTCATCGCTAGCTTGGATAATGTCGAAGTACTTAGACAGATAGTCGTGGTCTACGGTCTCTTGGTACTCGCCAGCTTCGTTCACGAGCCAGATGCAGTCCAGACCATCGCGGCGACTGTAGTACCCCACGCGATAGATTGCGCCAAGGCTCTTCTTCCATCTAGGGGCATCATTTGGACTCACCGCAAGTCTCAAGACAGATCGTGGCGGTATCGGCTTTGGAACGGGCATCGGTGCGCTCTTTTTCTTTCTCATGGCATCAGGGGATAAGTATCGGTACTGGAATTGGTTCTAGAATCGGCAACGGTGGAAGACTCGGGACCGTCACTGGAACCCCTGGCGACGGAAGAGGAGCGAAGACCGGGCGACCAAATAACCCTCGATGTGGATATCCATCTTCGCCTATGTAGTCCCAGCCCGGTTCGTATTGAGACCATGGAATCCGGCTTGGATCAGGACGAGCTGGCACGGACACAGGCGGTTTGGTGCAAGGGCATTTCGCTGTGTTGGGGTTAGTTCTACTTCTTAGATCGTCCGCAGCTTTGTCGAACTTGCCCCTGTCCCGATTGGGGATTCTCGGTGGCTCCTTACCTTTGTGTGGGATGCCTGATCCATCCGGTCTGTAGCGTCCAACCAGCCTGCCATTGCGATCAACGCGGTCAATGTGCGGGGCTCCGTGATTTCTGAGATCCAAATTGTAATCGTCAGGGCACAGTCCCCAAGGGTCCGTGAAGTTAACCGGATCGTTGTCGTCATAAAGCTAGAAGTTATTCCCACCGTCGAAGCGTACCGGGTCTTCGTTTAGGAACCTGCCCGCAGATGGATCGTAGTAGCGTGCTCTGAAAAAGTAGAGATTCGTTTCGGTGTCGAACTCACGGGCGGTGAACTGGAACGGATTCACCAGCGAGCCGGTCGTCGCGGTTTGCTTGCCGAACGAATCAAACGTATAAGTTTGCGCTAGCGAGCCTGCTCCGCTCGACAGCGAGGTGACCGAGCCGAGACCATCCGCTTGGTAAAAGCTGGTTGCAGAACTTCGCAGCATGGCGAGCGGCTCGTCAATATTCAAGCCTTGCGAGTAACGAGAGACAATGGCTCCTGAAGCATTCGTTTCTTCGATCAGGTTGTCGCCGTCATAGGCGAAAACGGAAGTTCCTGCCGAAGAGGATTTGTAGATGCGCCTGCCAAATGGATCATACTTGAAGCTGACGGTGCCGCCAGTTCCAGGTAGCGTAACGCTGGTCAGGCGGTTTTCAAAGTCCCAAGCGTACGTCGTGAGCCCAGTCGAGTTGTTCTTCGTAATGGCGTTGCCGTTCAGGTCGTAACCATAAGTGGCGTTCGAAGTTGCCGTCAGCTCGTTCGAGGTGTTGTTGCTGTACGACGCAACGCCCAAGGAACTGAGGCGGTTGCCAACCGGGTCGTAGGTATAGTTCTCCGTCGTGTTGCCACTCTGGGTGGCCGAGAGCAACTGATAGATCGAGTCGTAGCCGTAGTTCGTCGTCAACGCCAGCCTCTGGTCCGTCTTTGCTGTCCGGTTACCAGCAGAATCGACTGTGTAGCTTGTTCCGTCAATAGGGTACTGCCGGACACCTGGTGCAGCACGCTCAGGAGATGTGACAAATTGCCTCAGGGGTCACCCAAATCCGGCCAATGAGGGTCATCTGAAAACCGGCCAACGATAGAGCCCGGGACATTGACTCCGAAGGGAGAGCTTATAGGCTCCCTCGGCATGGGCAATGTCTTGAGCGAAGAGAAAAAACAACAAGTCATCGCACTGGGGAAGCTCGGATGGCCTTTACGGCGTATCGAGCAAGCCACTGGTGTGCGTCGAGAAACAGCCAGCGCGTACCTGAAAGCGGCGGGCATCGTTGTACGGCTGCCGCGCTTCTGGGGAAAGCGAATCCCGGCAAAACCGGCCAACGAAGTGACCCCCGACCGTGAAGCAAAACCGGCCAAGGAGGTGACCCCCGACTTTATTGCGCCTTTTTCAGCAAAACCGGCCATTCCGAGTACCTGTGAAGCATACCGAGAACTGATCGAACAGGGCCTGGCCCTGGGACGCAACGGCAAGGCGATCTGGCAAGACCTGGTGACGGACCACGGTTTTGCCGGCGACTATCAGGCGGTGAAACGTTTCGTGCGCAAGCTGCGCGGCCCGCGACGTTCAGAAGCAGCAGGCATCATCCTCACCGCGCCAGGAGAAGAGGCGCAAGTCGACTACGGCAGCGGTCCGATGGTGCGCGATCTGCAGAGCGGCAAGTATCGCCGGACGCGGCTGTTCGTTCTGACGCTTGGCTATAGCCGCAAATCCGTGCGCTTGCTGACTTGGCGATCGAGCGTACGTACCTGGGCTGAACTGCATGAGAAAGCATTTCGGCGGCTTGGTGGTTGTCCGAAAGTAGTAGTTCTCGACAACTTGAAAGAAGGCGTAGCGGTTCCCGACCTCTACGATCCCGCGGTCAACCCACTGTTCCGAGATGTACTCGCGCACTACGGTGCGGTGGCACTGCCTTGTCGGATCCAGGATCCCGATCGCAAAGGGAAAGTGGAGTCCGGCATCGGCCACACGAAGAGAACGGCGCTCAAAGGGATGCGCTTTGAGAGCCTAGAAGAAGCACAAGCGCATCTCGACCGCTGGGAAGAACGCTGGGCTGACCGGCGCATTCATGGCACCACGAAACGCCAGGTTGCAGCCATGTTCGCGGAAGAAAAACCGCACTTGCTGCCACTGCCGCTCGAACCCTTCCGCTACTACCAATACGGAGAACGCGTGGTCCATCTGGATGGATGCGTGGAAGTGGAAGCTGCCTACTACGGCTTACCGCCAGGATGGATCGGGCGTTCCGTGAAGGTGCAATGGGACGCGCTGCACGTGCGCATCCTGCATCCGCACACCAACCAACTTCTTCGCGAACATCTGCGCCAGAAGCGCGGAGGATACCGCATCGAGGAAGAAGATCACCCCAAGAAAATGCCGCTGAGCACGGCGCAGCTCTTGCGGCGCGCTGCACATGCAGGCACCCAGACTGGCAAGTTCTGCCAGCTGCTGTACGACCGGCAAGGAGAGATAGCCATCCGCCGCATCCTGGGTGTGCTTTCCCTGATGAAGAAATACGGAACGGCGGCAGTCGAAGATGCCTGTGCTGCTGCTCTGGACATCGCAGTGTACGAATACCGTTTCGTGCGCCGTTATCTCGAGCGTCGCCCGCACCCACAAATGTTCTTACGTCAGATCGATCCTCTGATCCGTGAACTTACCGTGTATCGGGATTTCATCAATCTCAAAATCAAGGAGCAACCAGAATGAATCTGATCGAGCTAAACCGTGCTTTGCGTCAGCTGCGTCTTGGAGGAATCGCTGCCGTGCTGGAGACGCGACTGCAACAAGCGCAGGCAGAACCGATGGTACCTATCGACTTCCTGTCCTGCCTCGTGTCGGACGAACTGAGACGTCGCGGCGATCGACTGCTGGAACGGCGCCGGAAACAAGCGCAATTTCGCGATCCACATCGAACCCTCGACAACTTCGAATTCAATTTCAACAAGAAGATGAATCGAAGTCTGGTCTTCGATCTAGCCACGGCTGCCTTCGTTGGCCGCCGTGAGGATGCGCTTTTTTTGGGTCCACCCGGCACCGGCAAGAGTCATCTGGCCCAAGCGATCGGACAAGCGGTCATCGGCCAAGGTTATCGGGTGATCTACCGCGAAGCACACCTCCTGCTCGAGGAAATCGCCGAAGCCACCCTCGACGGAAAACGCAAAGAACACATGGAACTGCTGGCTACCGTACCACTGCTCATCATCGATGACTTGGGGATGCGAAAGTTAGGGCCCACAGCAGGAGAAGAGCTGCTGGAGATCGTCATGCGTCGTTATGAACGAGCCAGCACACTGCTCACTTCCAACCGCCCTGTGGAAGACTGGGGCAAACTGCTCGGTGACAGCGCCGCGGTCACCGCCATGCTGGATCGTCTTCTCCACCACGGCCACATACTGAAATGCGGACCACGGAGCTGGAGAACGAAAACAGACTTGCTTGATCAGGAGAAAGCAGGATAAATAAGGATCACGTCCTGGGCCACACCGTTGGCCGGTTTTGAAGTGACCCCAGTTGGCCGGTTTTCAACTGACCCCCGAGGCGCTTATACCAAATACATGGTCCATCTGCTGTATCGTTGCGCTATTTGTATTGATAAGCGCTTCTGATAGCACTGACACGGCGATCTCCATAAATGAGAGAAGCGCAAAGATAATTACGTAAAATACGAGTGCCTCAATCCACGAGTGCCGACGATGAAGTTCAAGACTGCGTTTAACTAAGTCGCCCATGTCATACGGAGTTCCAAAAGGCTGTTCTTTAACGATGTTGTAAATACTTCTTCCGAATTTGTCCCGTGAGTGGGGATTCCGATGAAGCCGATCGGCATTCCGAACTGATCGCGATCACTGTTCCGGGGTGGATCCGATCAGTGGTCGGAGCGAAGCGACGCTGGCGGATGGATTTTCCAGAAAGTGATCGGGATCGTCAAGCTTGTTGTTGTTGAAGCTGTGGGAAAGTGGGAATCGCGAAGCGATTTCCAAGGGCGTTCTTGGCCCTCCATTCAATTTTTTCCAGGCTCGAAAGATCGAATCTTTGGACGCCTAACGATTCGGTGCCGTGCCAACGACCACCCGACGACAATCCATGCAAGCAAGTAGACACTTCCTCACTTATGAAATGCTACGGCCGAAAATTCTTCTGGTTCTGCTGCCGTGTCAGCTCTAATGCGTCGGTTTCCTTCTTCTGGCGCTCGGCGTCCCTCGCGGGCGCCTGTTCCTTTTCGAATTTTGCAGCCTCGAGGAGGCCAAGCTCGGCTTCGGTATTCACTCGCTTGGAATAAATAAGAAGTCCGAATCGGTTAGAAGAGGCGGTGCGCACGAGATTGAGGCAATACTGCGAATCCTCCCATGAGGCAGCGGTTTTTTGCTGCATGTCATATCCCACGTGAAGTGCAGAAGCCGGTTCTGGCACAACGCTACTCGGGGGGCCATACTTCGCGGAAATTGTTCTTATCAAGTCTTCGGTGGTAAGCCCTTCTGTGGAACTTTGATCATAAGTGACAGCGATTTTGTACAACTCGCCGTTGAGGAAATAGAACAGAACTTGCTCGACACTATCTGACCGGGAGTACGCGCCGGGAGCGCTTGGAGGCCACCACGTTAATTCCTGAAACAAAGCTGAAGCGCCATGAGTCGTGTTTACATCCGCCAACTTCTTCTCGGTGCGCCTCAATACCGTTGTGAGGTTCGTTCCCAGTGAAAAGTCGCGGTATTTTGAAAAATCCTGTGCTCGGAGTATCGGAGCGGAAAGAAGTAAGGCCGTCAGTGCAAGCGCCAAAAAGCGAATGAATCTCATGTTATGCCTCTCACGAATTATCAAACCGTTTACGTAAGAATCGTTCTGGAGTTCGGCCTGTATGGTCGGGCATGACCGCATTCCGGATGCGGATAGAAGGAATGACGGGTGAGCGACGCCGGCTTGCCCAACCCTAACTTCCGGCGAGGATCACACTTCCCGCCGTATAGTCCACTATCGTAGGGTTATTCCGCACAGGAAGCTGTTCTGTTTTGCACAGTCTTGGCAAAGCGCAACTTGTTAGTATAGATCTCGCCCCATACGCCCACGGGTTGGGGTGTTTCGAGTTGAATATGAAGATCAAAAAACCTAAAACCAACGGAGCCGAAGGTTTGTTCAATGCTCAGGCCTTCCTCGACACTGCGGGAGTGGCGAGAAAGGTTATGGATTATCGGCGAGGTGAATCAATCTACTCGCAAGGCGAAGCCGCTGAGACTGTGATGTACATCCAGAAGGGCGGCGTGAAATTGTCGGTGGTGAACGGGTCCGGAAAAGAAGCTGTTGTCGCTATGTTCGGCCCCAGCGATTTTTTTGGTGAAGGTTGCATGGCGGGCCAGACCGTCCGGATGGGTACCACCAGCGCCGTCACGCCAACTACTCTCCTTGTCATCCAGAAAAATGAGTTGCTGCGCGTGCTCCATGCCCAACACGAGTTGTCGGATCATTTCATCGCCTACATGCTCGCGCACAACATACGTGTCGAAGAGGATTTGATCGATCAACTCTTCAACTCCAGCGAAAAACGGTTGGCACGAACGCTCCTACTTCTTGCGCGTTACGGAAAACAAGATCAGCCCGTTCGCGTCTTGCCAAGAGTCTCACAGGAGACCCTCGCAAGCATGGTTGGAACCACCCGCTCACGCGTTAATTTTTTCATGAACAAATTCAGGAAACTCGGCTTCATCGAATACAACGGAAAAATTAAGGTCAACAAGTCGCTGCTGACCGTCGTATTGCACGAATAACCGGCACAATTTCAGCCGATCATCAGCTGCGTCCCGCCCCTCCGGGAAAGCCAGTTTCACTTCAAGCCCTCCAACGGAGGGGCGTTCTTTAGTCGAATGCCGGTCCTTTAGCTAGCTACAAACACAGAAAGCGAATGTTATTGTCGAAAATAAATCCGATATCCGAAATCTTGGAACTGATTGAAGCGGAATCTCTCAGCTTGGAAACAACGCCGGCCGCGCCGGTGGTCGCACTTCAGCGCCCCGCTCTTCCTAATCGAATCGCAGTCATTGGCAACTATCTTCCGAGACACTGTGGAATTGCGACATTCACAACCGATCTGTGTGACGCCATCCACACTGAATACGGCACGACGGAGTTGCTGGCTCTTCCGGTGAACGATACGGAAGAGGGCTACAGCTATCCGGCCCGAGTACGCTTCGAATTGTCCGAGGACAATTTGGCCTCCTACCGGCAAGCCGCAGACTTTTTGAATTTCAGCAATATCGATCTGGTTTGTCTCCAGCACGAATATGGAATCTTTGGCGGCCGAGCCGGCGCGCACATCCTCGAACTCTTGCGCCGCCTAAATATGCCGTTCGTCACGACGCTGCATACAGTCCTTCGCGATCCAGATCCCGACCAACGCGCGGTGATGGACGAAATTGCAACTCTTTCCGACCGGTTGATTGTCATGAGCCAGCATTCGTCGGACATCCTCCAGGAAACGTTGCAAGTTCCAAGCAACAAGATCGATCTGATTCCACACGGTATCCCCGATTTGCCCTTCACCGATCCGACTTTTTACAAGGATGGATTCGGAACAGAAGGAAAAGATGTTTTGCTGACGTTCGGCCTGCTTTCACCCAACAAGGGTATTGAAAATGTCATTAAGGCTCTCCCCAGCATTCTTTCCAAGCACAGCAACGTGGTGTACATGGTTTCCGGCGCGACTCATCCGCATATTTTGCGGCGTGAAGGCGACAAATATCGTGAATACCTGCAGAAGCTTGCGAAGGATTTAGGAGTCGAAGCCAACGTAATCTTTCGCAATCGTTTTGTCAGCCCACAGGAGATGGTGGAACTTATCGGCGCGGCGGACATTTACATCACACCATACAAGCACAAAGCGCAAGTCGTCTCCGGAACGCTTGCATACGCGTTGAGCGCCGGGAAAGCAATCATCTCGACGCCCTACCTGCACGCGATCGAATTGCTGGACGACGAGCGCGGCGCTCTGGTCCCGTTCGATGACCCGGAAGCGATTGCTTCAAAAACGGTAGAACTCCTGGATAACGGTACCGCTCGGCACGCCATGCGGAAACGCGCGTATTTGTACGCCAGGGACATGGTATGGAATCGGGTCGCACAGAAATACATGAAGAGTTTTGAACGCATCTACAACGAACGCTTGCGAAATCCGCGAGCCACTTTCTTGGCGCGGAATACCGAGAAAACACTAGATAGGCTTCCTTCCATAAATCTGGATCATCTTTATCGGATGACAGACCAGACCGGAATCGTGGAGCACGCGGTATTCGTGATCCCGAACTATCCGGAAGGCTATTCGACCGACGACAACGCTCGCGCGCTGATCGTGGCGATTCTCCTCGAAGAGTTCGGGGCCGGCGCGGTAAAGGGAGCGGCCGACCTGGGCTCCCGGTACCTGGCATTCCTTTGGTTTGCATTGGATCCGGCAACAAAACGCTTCAGGAATTGTTTGAGCTATGAACGCCAGTGGCAGGAACCGGAAGGTTCGGAAGATAGCCACGGACGCGCGCTTTGGGGATTAGGCACTGTCCTTGGCCGCTCAAAGGATGCTGGGTGGCGCGGCGCCGCAGGACGCATGTTTGAGTTGGCTTTGCCAGCCGCAACCGAGTTCAAGAGTCCACGCGCTTGCGCTTTTGCCCTGCTCGGACTGCAGGAGTATCTCGATTCATTCCCGGGAGATCGGGCGGCTCTGAATGCGTCCGACGTCCTAGCGAATCGATTGTTGAACTCGTATCGTTCCAGTCGCTCTTCCGACTGGAATTGGTTTGAGAATAGCCTTGCATATTCGAACGCGCGGTTGCCTCAGGCTCTGATTCGAGCGGGAATGCGGGCCGCTAACGACGAAATGATTTCGGCGGGATTAGAGGCCTTGGATTGGCTGGTCACGATTCAGCGATGCGAAGTGAAGGGCCATTTCGTGCCGATTGGATCGCAAGGCTTCTATTCCAAGACAACGGAAAAAGCGCGATTCGATCAACAGCCTGTCGAAGCCTGTGCCGTGGTCGCGGCGTGCTTGCAAGCCTATCGAGCCACAGGCAAAGGGCGCTGGCGTAAGGAAGCGTGGTCCGCTTTTAATTGGTTTTTGGGAGACAACGATCTGCAGATCGCACTCTACGATGCGACAACCGGCGGCTGCCGGGATGGTCTGCATCCCGACCGTGCAAACGAAAATCAAGGAGCAGAATCCACCTTGTCGTTCCTGATGGCTCTCCTGGAAATGCGCAGGCTCGAAGAATCCGATGGTACCGGCAACAAGGTCTGATCTCTGGGCAACTCTTTGCTGAAGTGCGACTATGAAAGGTCGATTGAATGAGTTCTCCAAAATTGATCGTAAAAGCAGCGACGGAAAAGTATGAAACATTGTTTCATCGGCATGCTAGCAATCCCATTCTGACGGGAAAGGATTGGCCCTATTCGATCAACAGCGTCTTCAACGCCGGCGCGACACTTCTGCCGGATGGTTCGACGCTCTTGCTCTGTCGCGTCGAGGATCGCCGCGGCCTCTCACACTTGTGCGTGGCCCGTTCGGTGAACGGCGTCGACGAATGGCAGATCGATCGTGAACCCACGTTCCTGCCTAATCCTGAGCAATACCCCGAGGAGCTATGGGGCATAGAAGATCCGCGCATCACGTACGTGCCGGAGCTAAAAAAATACGCTATCGCTTACACGTCATATTCTCGCGGTGGCCCCGGAGTGTCCTTGGCTCTCACCGAGGATTTTCGGAGCTTTGAACGAATTGGTGTCATCATGCCTCCAGACGACAAGGACGCAGCTCTTTTGCCGCGCAGGATTAACGGATACTGGGCATTGATTCATCGCCCTATGACGCCACTCGGAGCGCACGTCTGGATCTCGTACTCTCCCGACCTGCGCCACTGGGGGAGCCACAAGCTAATGTTGGAAGCCCGCCGCGGCGCGTGGTGGGATGCCAACAAGATCGGAATGTCGCCGCCGCCGATTGAAACTTCAAGGGGCTGGCTGATGATCTATCACGGGGTGAGAAGGACTCCATCTAGTTCCATATACAGATTGGGCTTGGCGCTATTCGACCTTCAGCAGCCGGAAAAATGCCTGGTCCGCGGAGATTCTTGGATGTTCGCGCCGGAAGCGGATTACGAACGTCACGGAGACGTCCAGGATGTCGTATTCCCCTGCGGCTACACCATCGCAGCAGACGGGGACACGATCAATCTCTACTACGGCGCTGCGGATTCTAGCATCGCGTTGGCGCATGGCAGCATTCGCGGCCTTTTGAGCTGGCTCGATGCCAATGGACATTCCGAACAGAGTAACGACCGCCGCCACGCCTGATCTGACTCACTCTTTACCAAGCATCCGGAAAAAACTAAAGGCCAGACTGCAAGGTTAATCGCGTAATGCGACCCTCGCAGCTGGCCTACTGAAACAGTCTTCGATGACCTTACAGCTCGCCGAGGTCTGGCACCCCGGCAAAGATGCTCACTTCCAACTACTGATTCGACGCCCGCTCGGATTCGTTGCGCGGCGCGCTCTTCTGCAAGACGTTAAAGAGTTGGCGACCTGTCGCAGGAACGCCCATCTTTTCACTTCTTACGATGTCCTTCGCCTTGATGGAGTGGCCATAGACCTTTTCGCTGGCTTCATCGTCGGGGCGAATCGTGGAACCTTCAAGGGAAATCCCGGCAAACAATCCACGTGAGCGCGAGTAGCTCAAAATTTCAGCTCGCATCCATGCGTCGGTGTCTGCGGAAGCATCACGACCCTTGGGTCCACCGGCCACGGAAGCGTCGGCACCCAGCTTAACCTTGCTACTGAGAATTGATTCCATGCCTCTATCGTTCATGACCAGAAGAATCAAGTCTGTCGCTTCGCCGCCGATCTGGAAGCCAACGCTGCCACCCTCAAGCGCGTACATTGCCGGCGCGCCCCATGGTCCGCGGAAGTGCCCGCCGGTGCGGCAAATCATAGCGCCGCGTCCGTAGTCTGCACCGACTCCGAAAGCTAGTTTTTTGACGGACGGAATTACGATCACACACTCGGCTTTTTCCAGGAGCTCCTTCGGAATATTATCCGGAACGTTCAGCACTTCTTGCATGACAACGCCACATTCTTCCAGGCGTTTTTGTTCCTTGTTCAATTTCCTGGCATAAACTGCGCCAGAAATAAGCGTGAGACATGTTGCGGCTACTAGGTATTTCTTCATTACTGACCTCCACGGTCAAAACTTCAAGTGCGTACGATTTGCTTCAGAACAAATCTGTCACTGAAGAGCTTTCTAGACTTGCTTCACGAGAGGGCTATGCGTTGCCCGACTCTCAGGCGGGACATTGGTGCAGCTTCCAACTAAGAAGTCTTCTTGGCCCCAAAGACAAGCAATGCGATTCCTCCTGCGAGGACCAGCGCACCGAGGATTGGCGGAAGGGAAACTCGGTCGTGCTTTTCGGCGGTAGTGTGAATCGGTCCTACATCCAAAATCTTCTCCTGGTGTGTGTAGGTGAAACCCTGATAGGCAAGTGCAAGCGCGCCGAGAACGATCAGCAGAACTCCGAGCCATGCGATTGGTTTCATATATTTGTCTCAGCCCTACACTTCGCGCCTTTCACTTCGAACTTTGCATGTTTCATGGTGTCCGGGAACTGTGGGCTTTCTTGCCTGGTAAGTTTCGCCCGGGACAATCAGAGGTACCCTACTCAAATCCTTGTGAAGATCTTCCCTGCAACACCATACTAGCTTGGTCTAGACAACGAATCTGTACACTTCAGCACACTCTTGTAGTTTACCTGCGGGTCAATTTAGCGGGAGGTCGGCGAGAAGCGGAGCAGGCGCAAACGACTTCAGCTGGTCCAGCGACGACAACACACTTTGCCACCGAGCAGTATCCTTCTTCGTTTCAAGTGGCAGAGACAGGTCCGCATAAAAATTCAGGATATTGTTCCTTAGCTCCGGTGATGTCAGTTTGAACTTCCGCTCCTCCAATTGGCCTAACAGCCGCGCATATGTTTCGTCGGTTAAAGAGTATTCGGCCGCTTTAGTTTCTTTGCCCGTGTCAAAATCGCAATTGGTGAGTCCGAGCGATCCAGCACCGACCTGTTGGAGATAAATGCGGTATTGATCCACAGTCGTATTAATGCTCTTAAAATACATTTCCGCCGTTTGTGTTGTAGGGCTGTTGAACGCTAGTCCTTTGAATAGACCTATTTTAGGCATGTATCGCAGCAGTATCGCGAACAGCCGCGTCTTGAATCCATCTTTCTTGTAGTCTTTCCCCCACTCCTTCTCGTAATCCGAGCGCGACAGCCGGTAAAGAAACTTCTTTTTCGCAAAACTCGGCGATTCCTTTTTCATATCCTTTTCGTGCGTTCGAAGAGCAATCTTGGTCATTTCCGGAATCATGCGACTGACGGCAAATCGGTACGAGCCGATCGCCAGGTCCTCGTGGGTCAGCACGTCTTTCAGTTCAACGCCATACACAACCGGAAAAGTCCGTTCGAGCAATGGCTTCGACACCTGGAAGCCAATGAAATCGTGATACTGCTGTGATGGGTAGCGGTTCTTGGCCACTTGCTCCATGTCGAATCCAAATTCTGTCTTCAAGTGAGCGGCGTGGTCCTCTGCGTACCTGACCGAATTGCCGTACTTCGCACGCAGCTTGGGATATTGAATGGAAACGGATTGATTGACGGCAGGGTGACCCGCAATGTCCGAAGCATAGTGCGCAAGCGCGCCCAGGGCGAAAGCGTATTCGTTCGCATCCTGACTCTGCGCCAGCAACTCGCGAACGAAATCGCCGCTGCGAACGTAATGCACTAAGTCGCTGAATTCCACGCTGCCAAATGGATAATAACCGAGATCCTGAATCACGGCCCCGCCATAGGCGTAGCCGTGTGCCTCCTTGAGCTGTTCTTCCGTCAGCGTGGGAAAACGCTTGAGCAGAAGCGGACGGAGTGAGTCCGTCCAGACCAGGTCCACGATCTCTTCGTGAGTCAGCACCGAGTATGCCGGAGAACTAGCAGAGCACAGGAGTATTACCAGGAGCATTGCCACCAGTCGGATCACTCGAAGGCCCCAGCCATCACTATCGAGGGTTCGAACAAGTTGCGTATTAGTTTGATCTTTTGAGCGCGGTGACAATTTTCTTCGCTTCCTTCATTCGTTCTTTGTAAAACGTCGGACCAATCAGGATTTTCCTGGCGCCAACTCGTACATGCTCCTCGATGTCCTTCTTCGATAAGAACAGAGACAACGCCAGGTACGTTTTGATTTCTTTCTCAAGAAACTTGACTGCATTTCGTTTGGATTCGTCCATGACTCACTCCAATCCGAGGTCTCGCAAAAGCTATAAGCGACCGAGAAGCACGAGAACGAGCACAACGACCAACACCAGCCCTACTCCGCCCGTCGGAAAGTAACCCCAGTCACGGCTGTGCGACCAACGTGGAACAGCGCCTATCAGCGCCAAGATTAAAAACACGATCAGGATGGTTCCGAGCATTGCGCTTCTCCTTGTGTAATGTAACCGCCGAGCGCCAAAAACCTTTCCCCAGTCGTCGCCCGAAATTCACAATCCAAACTGGGGAGTGGCGTTTCGTTGCGGTCCTCAAGCGTTAGTTCAGGTAAAAACTGATGGCTACGCGGTCGCTTGGATATCTGCGGTTGTACAGATAATATCCGTCGCCGTCGTAGTTCACGTATACGTCATCGCTGTCATACCAATCGCTGGACCAATATTCCGGCCAGGGATCAATTAGACCGAACCAGTAGCCGCCGTATTGAAAACGCTGTCCGCCACCCACGAAAACCACCGGAAGGTTGTAGATTCGGAATGCATGGTCCTGGCCATAGTATTCGCGAAAGCGGTCGTCCGGGACGCGGTAACCGCTGTATCCGCCGCGCTGCTGCCACGTGCGGTGCTCGGATTGCCAACTATGTGCGCGATCATTCTGGAAGGCGACCTGTTGTTGATGGACTTCAGCGGAACTGTGCCGCTGTGAAGAACCGCTGTCGCGCGACTGCTGTTCTTTGGCTTGCTGCTGTTGATTTCTGGAATTATTTTGCTGCTCTTGCTGCTGGTGGCGCTGCTGATCCTGTTGATCTTTGGCGATTTGTTGCTCGTGTTTATTGGAATTTTCGCGCTTCTGCTGCTCTTGCTGCTTTGCGGCGCCCTGTTGTTGCTGCTCTTGCTGTTTTTTGGCCTGGACTTTCGCTGCATCTTGGTGAGATTGATTTTCGGAGTCGGCCTTCTTCTGATTCTGTTGACTCTCTTGTTTGTTCGCTTGCTGTTTTTCCTGAGTGTTTGCGGGCTTCTCCTGCTGCCGCTCCGGCTTAGCCTGTTTTTCCTGATTCGACGGTTTGGCTCGTTCGTCTTTCTTCTCGGGTTTGGCCTTTTCGTCTTGTTTCTCCGCCTTATCCTGTCTAGCTTCGACAGGTCCAACAAGTCCGAGCGCCAGGAAAAACGCGGCCGCGTGAATGAGTCTAATTCGTTTCATGCTTTTATCTCCGTTGTTTCTACCGATTTTCGTTCTTGAAATTCATGGAAGGACGATGACATTGCTTCTGCGAAGGCTTTCAGGCATCGACTGCGAAATCTAACTCGCTGTCTCGCTAGCCCACCCGAATTCGCGAGAGTGAATGAAAGATTCCAAATACGTTCAGGAGCCATAACACCACGCCGATGACCACGACTCCGTTTAAGATGGACTTAATGCTCCCAGCCATGGGGATGAAGCGATTCACAAGCCACAACAAGAATCCGACAACGATCAGAGCCAATAGAATGTTCAGAAGAGGCATAGTTGTTTTCTTTTCCGTCTGTGCTGCCAGACACTTGCTGCCGTAAGCTTCGATTTATTGAGGGTGTACTGTCGAGCGCTGCCAGCAAACCATTTCTTTATGGCTCCCTCATGCTAGCGTTTGACAGCAGCCAAGTCTGTTCACTTGTGCACAAGTTTCTCGATTATTCGTAATAAAAGCGGCGTCTCGACCTGAGTCTTGTGAGGGTGATATGCTCCAAAACAGCCCGTAAAGGGATGGTTTCAGTGAGTGCCGAGCACCGTCCGTCACGCCGTTCGCAAAAATGCGCAAGACAGCCGCAAAAAAGGCCGCGCAGACTCCGGGAAACCAGCCGGCTTTCGATTTGCGCGTATTTTTGGATACAGCCGGCTTATCCCGAAAACTTCTAAAGTTTCGGCCGTCGGAGACGATCTACTCTCAGGGAGATTCCGCCAAAGGCGTTTACTACATCCAAAAGGGTGGAGCAAGGCTATCGGTGATTGATGCGGGAGGCAAAGAAGCGGTCCTTGCGATTCTTGGACCCACGGATTTCTTTGGCGAAGGATGCATGGCTGGTCAGTTCGTCTGCATGGGCACGGCGACTGCGACGGATTCCACGTCGATATTATTTATCGAAAAGAAGGAGATGATGCGCGCGCTCCATGCCGAACATGCCCTCTCTGACCTCTTCATCTCTCATATCCTGACCAGAAACATTCGGATCGAAGAAGACCTGATGGACCAGCTTTTTAATTCCAGCGAAAAGCGTCTTGCTCGAGCTCTTCTTTTGCTTGCACGCTACGGCAAAGACGATCAACCGCACGGCGTATTGCCGCTTGTCTCTCAGCAAACGCTCGCGGAGATGATTGGTACCACACGCTCGCGCGTCAATTTTTTTATGAACAAATTCAGAAAGCTAGGATTCATCAAGTACAACGGCGGACTCCACATCAACACTTCTCTACTAAGTGTCGTACTCCACGACTAGGGTTGGCGCCGGGCGATTGGAGCGGTCTGTTTAGGATCCGCTCCTTCGACTTTCTTCTGTTGAGCGCAGCAGATTACTTGCTAGCGGCTGTCGTGGTCATGATCTGGATGGCTATGCCGCCAATTCCAATACGCCCTTTGTTCTTTGACTTTCAGTTCGACAAATGGATGGTACTCACGGTGTCTCTCGCCCAAATACACGCGAAAGGAACGGTCTTCGTTATCGTCCCAGTTGTGATAGTCCTTGTGGTCACGGTCATACACCCGGTTGTGATCGTCGTCGCGATGATGTTCTTCTTGACGTCCATTATCTTGCGGCCTAGTTCCTGCATTCATTGCTGAGGGCACAGCAAGAGTTGCAGTTAAAAACAATGCGCTGCATAGAAAGCGATAGTTGTGATGCACGTATATTTCCTCCCGGCTCGAGAACTCCGCCTTTGGAATTCCTGCCATGCTTCGCAGTATGTGTTGGTTGGCGCAGAAAAGATGTTCGATACCGCACACGTCATCAAGTGCGTTAGAAATTGCTCGGTTGTTGGAAGAACCTTCGGGGTTGTATCCCGCAGAACATGTTGAACATTCGCGGCTCTTCGCGTCCCAACCTGTCCAAAACTGCACAGTATTCCGGATCCCTCTCTGCCATCCTGATTTCACGAATTCCGGTTTCCCTCGACCGCGATTTCAATACAGCCAACAAGAGTTTCCGGAGAGAATTCATGCACAATCTCGCGAACAATTACCTTTGGGGAAGAAGGATCGTCGCCATCACGGTATTTTCCGCGGTGTTAATTTTTCTGGGCGCCTCCGCTCTCCGCGCTGACGAAGCATCCTGCCAGCGCCGCCTTATCAAGGCTGACCACCAACTTCATCATGCCGCTCGCGATCACGGCTGGCAGAGTAAGCAAGCCGAGCACGCCCGCCACGAAATTCGCGAAGCCCGTGAATATTGCTACACACACGAACACAAATGGTGGGACGAAGACGGCCACCGTTGGCACTCTGACCGCGATTGGGACGATCACGACCATGATCGCGATCACCGCTAAACATTGAAGTCCAAGCAAGACCACTTGACAGCGCCCGCACCGTCTTATTGGTTCGAGTCTGCGGCTCCACTGCTAGGCCCTTTTTCTCCTGGTTCGGAAATAAAAACATTGAGGGACAAACCAGTCCGTTGCGACCGGTCCGCCTGGAAATGGGCGAGCGTTTCAAACCGTTGTCTTGTCCCTAAAGAACACGAATAAGTAGCCAACACCTTTGCAGTTCGGGCATTCTTTGTTGCGGTAATATCCGGTTGCTTGGCATTGAGCACATTCGCTCCAAACAGTTTCGATAGCAATTGCGTTGGAGCCGCTGCAGCGTCGTTCGCTGATGTTTCTACAACAACGACCATTTGCGACCCTGATGTTGTAACCAGCGCCGCCACATTCTGTACACCGCGTAACAGGCAGTTCTCGCTTCATGTGTTGATGATACAACCGTGGGGTACATTCACCTGTTCCATACAGGGCGCTATGCGATTATTTCGCGGACGCGTCTGAGGCTTCGACGGAAGAAAATCGCGGGAGACGTGGCAACTGGAGAGCGCAAGGTGTGCCGGTCGAGCCCTCTTTCATTTGATAGAGCGCACCGTCCGCGGCGTAGAGCAGCGTCCCAATAGTTGTCGCGTCGCTTGGATATCCTGCAACTCCGACACTCACGGAAAGTGCTGGCTCCTCGCTGTCTTTCGCCAGAAGTTCGCAAATCCGCTGTCCCACTAACTTGGCTGCGGCTGCGCCCGTTTCGGGAAGCACCAGCGCGAACTCATCGCCGCCGTGGCGCGCCGCGGTGTCGATGGACCGGCTGCAATCTTTTATGATCTGCGCGAGCCGGCATAGTGCGCGGCTTCCCGCCAAATGGCCAAATCGGTCGTTGATCTTTTTTAATCCGTCCAGGTCCAGCAGCAGCAGAGAGAATTCACGCCCGGTTCGCTCGGATCGGCAGATCTCCGCATGCAGCACTTCGAAAAGTCGCCCATGATTGGCCAAGCCAGTCATTGAATCACTTGATGCTTGGTGTCTCAACTGGCCCTCAAGTGTTCGCTGCTCGGTGACGTCCACTACAATAATTTCATGGCCTGCAAAATTCCCATGGTCATCGTAAATTCCACGGCCGCTTAGCCTGGCCTTCAGTTTTGCTCCGTCCTTGCGCTTCCATTCCAGCTCGACCGGTTTGATTCGCTTCGTATCAGGGATTAGGCCCGCAAGCAGTGAATCATTGCGCAGATTAGGAATGATTTCAGACTGTTGATTCGCTGCTAAAAGCTCCGTCTTGGACTCATAGCCAAGCATCGTTGTCAGCGCGAGATTCACGTCGAGCAATTCCCCGTCTGCGTCGCACCGATAGATTCCATACGTGGGATTGTCTGCCAGAGCTCGATACAGCGATTGCGAATGTCTTAGCGCTTTTTTGGCATCCTCAAGTTCACGGCGCAGTTTTCCTTCGTTTAAGACCCGGCGAACGGCCATTGGCAATCGAGCAAGATGGCCCTGCTCCACGTACTCGAAAGACGCATCCCGCATTAGTGCTGTGATGGATTCCGTTCCGAGCCGGGTGGTCAAAAAGATAAGCGGTGTCGCCTGCAAAGATCGGTCAATGAGTTGTAGCGCCTGCGATTCCTTGCAGCTGGGACTTGGGTACTCAACGATCATGACATCTGCTGGCTGGAGTCGGAGTTGGTCTGTGCTTTGCGCCAGACTCAGCACGAAATCGGACTTGACCGTGAACTGCGCTTTTTCAAGCTCCTGGCTGCAGGTTTCCATAACGTCTGCATCTAGGTGCACAAATAGCACCCGGAGTGCGCGGCGCCGGTGCGATGCTGAATTCTTGGGGCGAGCTTCTCCGCAGTATGACTGTATGTCTGCAGGCGCGACGTCTAATTTTGACAACATCTGGGGAATCCACGATCTGGGCCGGGTTAATGTCAGTGAAAGTCGCACAGTTGAACCCTTTCACTTATAGATTACGTGGGGCAGAATGCGCGGTCTGTTCTCTTTTGAACAGTTGCGTTGTCGTGCGCATTCCAGGCCCTCCGCGACTAATAGCCAAGCAAAGCTGCTACTTCTTGACGGAATCACTACAGCCATTCCCGCTGTTCAAAATGTGACAGCCCCGCCATTCGTTCAGACCGATAATCACAGCGGCGCCGAACTGCGTTAGGAGAATCGCGATGATGAATTGTCCGAGGTGCACCAGTGTGCGGATCCATCAGTCCAGGCGGAGAGGAATAATAGAAACCATGCTCCTGGCTATGGTCTGCTTCCGGCCGTTTCGCTGCGAGAGATGCGATGCGAGGTTCTTTCGTTTTTCCCTTACCGCGAAGCCTAACTCTCCTCGGCAGGTGACCACGTATTGATCTGGCCGCAGGTCTATATAGGCAAATATTTTAGAAATTAAGACTCGTCGGAATCGATGGGACAGGCCTAGTCCGAACTTCTGGTCTTCCGTTTCACTTGCTTCGTAGTTTCCGCCAGCTGATCGTCAATGCTCTTGATTTCCAAAGACAGATGAGTATCCATGGGACGCTTCAAATACCGCGCGAACAGCGAATCCCTCTTGGCTCTTAAGTCTTCGCGTTTTTTTTTCTCATCGGTGACATCGGTCTCCAGCACTCTGTTTGAACCTCTCTAACAGTGTACGCCCTTTGCGCCAAGAATCCGGTGGTCACTCGTGGCGCTGAAAACTAAACGCACAAGAACCGGATCATCGGCCTAATCTGTCCCTTTTTGCCCCCTCGTGTTTTTGTTAAGTGTCGATCCATCTGGAAGATGGTTGGTAGGGGCGGTGGGGATCGAACCCACGACCTTCGGCTTAAAAGGCCGCTGCTCTACCACTGAGCTACGCCCCTAACTGGTAAATAAATCAATTGATTGGAGAATCGGGTGCTGTATTTTGGTGCAGCGTTGTCCCCGTTTTGTCCCCTAAATTCTGGCCGGCCTGGTTATGGAAAACTTCCAGCTTGCGGCGTGCTTCGTCAACATCTTTGCCCGACGTAATATTGTAGCGGTCGAAAACGCTACGGCTCGCGTGCCCTGAGATAGCTTGAGCAGTCTTCTCCGGAACGCCGGCGCGCACCAAGTTTCTAACGCCAGTTCTCCGCAAGTCGTGAAAAATTCTTCCGCGATAGACCATCTTTACCTTTGGCTTCGAATGCGGCCCGCGTGGTGGCGCATAAATCAGTTCGCCAGTAACGCGATCCGTCTTGGGCTCCATCTTCCCAAGCCCAGACTTCACACAAGCAGAATACCATGCTTTTCGGAAGGCCCTAACCTTGATGGCATGACCTTTGCGGTCGAGCCGGTAACAGACAGATGCGCAATCCGGCTGACGTTTGGCGTGTTGCTCGACGAGCAACGCACGAAGCTCTGGAATAATGGGAACGGTCCGTGGCTCATCACTCTTCGTTTCCCCTGGTTCCAGCTCAATGACGTTGGTGAGGAACTTAACCTGGTCCCATACGAGCCCAAGGACTTCGCCTTCGCGCATTCCGGAAAAGTATCCGATGGCGAATGGCAAGCGCAAATAACTGGGAAGGTTTTTCAGCAAGCTCTCGTATTCGTCGCGTTCAAAGAAGCCTTTTCTCGGCGCCGCTTCCTTCACCATCGGAAAGTGTGGAAGGTCGCGGATCTTTCCGTCTTCCTGGGCCAGGTAGAACATTCGCCGTAGCGCGCTGATAGAACGATTGATGCTGCCGTTCGCAAGTCCCTTCGCCTGTTGCTCTGTGGTGAATTTACGGATTTGGGGTGCATCTATGTCCACGGCACGAAAGCCCTCGAAGTAACCGTCCAGGCGAACCACTTTATCTAGATGCGGATTACCGGCCTTGTCGTGGCGCAGAGACTTGCGCTTGTTGGCTACGTAATCCTCATAGTATGTATCGCGCAATTGCGCATAGGTGGTGCGCCGCGAATCGCCATGCACGCCAGCTTCGACTTTGCCAATTTTCGTGCGCAGGAACTTCGATGCTTTCTTCTCATCCGTCTCGCCCGTCGAAACGCGAATCTGTTCGCCATGAAAATAATACTGGCACCACCACGTAGTTCCCCTTAGAAAAAGTCTGCCTGTTCCCCGTTCTCTCATCGCGTCCTCCGCTTCCCTTTTCCTTGTCCGTAAATCTTCGATTTCACAACCCGCAATTTCTTAATGTCGCTCGCGTCCCAAACCCGCACCGCTTTGCCTTTTATTAGCCTGACGGCAGGCGCAACAATCTTTTTCAGGCGAATCCACTCCTGCAGACTCGCGCGTGAAATCTTCGCCGCCTTTGCCGCCTCTCCCGTAGTCCAGGAAGTTTTCATGCCGTCAGTATCGCAAATAGCTGGACACGTGTCAAGTACCATGATAGGCTCTTGTCATGAAATCGCAGCGGCAAATCATTTCGAGAATCCCGCAACGCGGCATGACCAGAGACCAATGGGATCTCGTGGTCGAAAACGAACTGGTCAAGATTTGGCTGGAAAGCATGACCCCGGCGGAGCTTAAGAGTGTGAAGGAAGGCGGTTTTGCGAGCGCAAGTCCTGCCTCGTTTGCGAAACTGGACGCGATTATCTTGAAACAGGCCGAAACTACCGGTTGGAGACTCGGTTTGAGCAGACTCGTACAGTTCCGATTCAGCGAATGGGACCTCCATCCAAATGGCCCCGAGAAGCACAGAAAATACGGTCTAGCTGTTGCGCGTTCAGCTCGCATCATGCAGCGCAAGGAACTGCCGCCCATCGAGGACCCGGACCAATGGCGAGTTAAACAGGAAACAGTGGAAGAACTTCGGATTCTACTAAAGAATCTAAGAACGACATTTGCTCTGCAGCGCAAGAGTTCAGCTCCTAAGGACGTCCATAACCTGTTCGCGAAGATGGTTTCTGATTCCCCGGAATCCTTTCCGCACTTAGCCGTCAACGCGGAAAGATGGAGCAAATTCTTCGAAGAAAACCCGCATACGCTTCGCCCCATGACGCTTGGTGACAGAGCCAAACCAGCCACTTTGTATGATGACTTCCTGGCATGGTGCTCCGGCTGGGACCCCGACAGCATTCGCCAGGCCATCTCTCGCCTGAAATCTTAAGGCGAGTCCGCCCTTCAAAACTATGTATGGAAAGCCTTCCGTCATACATAGCTTCGTTTTAACTCTCACCTTAATCTCGGCAGCATGGAATTGCGCCGGGTCAGAAATTATTTGGGGTTAAGCCAGGTTCTCGTCTCCATCGCTACCGGAATCTCCATTGGCCGGTTGTCTGGCGCTGAAAACGGCCGCCAGGTCCTCAATCGCACTGAACGTTCGGTCCTCGAGGACTTTTACCGAGCGAAGTTGAAGATCCTGGCTGAGGCGAAGCGGGACGGTGCCGAATGAGCGAAACCCCGCAGATGTTCGATATTCCGGCTCTCGTTCTGCACCTTCATTCCATCGGGCTCACTGGCGTGAGCGCTTATACGGTTCGAGCCGAGATAAATTCCGGCCGGCTCGCCCATACCAAAATCGGAAAAAAATTCTATGTCAGCCGCAGTGCCGTTGACACCTGGTTAGCTAGAACAGAGCGGAGGTCACGCCAGTGAGCCGCTCGACTGTCAACTATTGCCCATGGTGCGGCCGCCGTGACTTGCCCATCAATCAGCTCAAGGTGCATGTGAAATATTGCGAGCGGGCACCGAGGCCGCGCGGCATGGTCGAAAGAAAGCGGAGAGGTTCGCGATGACCTTCGAGCAAGTTCTTTCGAAATTGGAGCACGTGCGCAAATGTGGCGACGGCTGGTCGGCACGCTGCCCCTGCCCCGCTCACAACGACAAAAACAATTCGCTTTCCGTTGGTGAAGCAGCCGACGGCAAACTGCTGATAACTTGTCACGCCGGCTGCACGTTTGAAGCGATCATGGCGGCGCTTGGGTCATTGAACGGCCAGCCGCACACGAACACCAAAAACAAGGACGCCAGTCCGAAATTCAACTACACGGACGCAGAAGTTACGAATCTCGCCGAAGTACTTATCGACGAATGGAAAAACGGCGGCACCGTTGCCGATTGGCTTCGACTGCGCGGCATCAGCCGTGACGTCAGCCTGACATTGCGCTTCGGCGCGACGCAACGAACCTTTAACGAAGTCGGCCACAGTGCCGCGCTCTCGATCCCGCTCTATCACGACAAGAAACTGGTCGGCGTGAAGTATCGAGCAGTGCCCGACAAAGACCACCTAGCCGAAACCGGCAGCAACATGGGCGGGTTGTACGGCCGTCCGGATCCTGGGAAAGAAATCCTGATACTCGAAGGGCCGCCCGACGTCGCGCTCGCAATGAGTCACAAATTTAATTGCGTGGGTATTCAGTCCGCCGAAACCAAGCCCACCAAGGCGGACCTTGCGCTGCTGGGCGAATATCCCACGATATTTATCATCGGCGATAGTGATCGAGAAGGCCGCGAAGCGATGAACCGTTGGCAGACGGAACTGAATACGGATTATCCCGAGGCATTGATTCGCGTGAGCCTCGGCGGCTACAAGGACATCGGCGAACTGTACGCAGCCGACCCGCCGAACTTCCGCGCCGCGCTAGAAACTATTTTGCTCCTGGGCCGTGCCGGTCGTAATTACTTCGAGCCCGAGGACCTGCTCACAGAAACAGAGTTGCGCGGCACGAAGGTCAGAGAATTGTCCGCGGTTTCCCGGTTGGTACCGCGGAAGCAAATCACGATGTTTTTCGGCGAAGAAAAAAGCGGCAAGTCGCTGCTGGCCACCTACATCGGCAAATGCGTGGCGAATGGCGTCAGCGTCTTCGGAAAGTATCCGACCACACAAATGCATGTGCTGTATCTCGACCTAGAAAATGGCCACGATGAACTCGAAGCGAATACTCAATGGTTCTCACGTCTCGGCTCAGTCAAGATACGCTTTCGCACCAGAGAAACCGGAGTGCCGGCACTCGATTCACCCGGCCTTATCCGCTACTGCGAAAAGTACCAACCGCTCATCATCATTGATTCTCAAACCAAAGCGGTGAAGAAATACTTCGACGTTGCCCGCCGTGGCAAAGGCAGTCAATTCGATCCCGATGATATGAGTGGATTCTACGATCAGTTGCTCGACCTCTGCGCAGCCGGCGCTACCATCATCATCATTCACCACGCCACCAAGGCCGATGCCGAACAGTACGCCAACTCCCACCAGATAGGCGCCAACGTCTCCCGAGCCTTCGCTATCGTCAGCGAAGACCGTCCACTACTGAATCGCGTGCGCCTCCAAGGCATTCTCTTTAGAGGAGCCGAACCTGTCAGCGAGCAGTTAGTCGGCTTCCCTGTCATCGCTCAGACCGGCCACTTCGGACTCACCGATGTTTCAGAGACACCTATCGACCGGCTTGTGCGGTTTGTTAAAGAAATCGAAGCGAAGGGTCAAATCTGCACGCCCGAAATGATTAAGAGCCGCAAAGGCATCCGCCGCAATCGCTCCCTGGAACAACTAGATCAAGCGGTGAAGGAAGGAAGATTATCGCGGAAACGAGGCCAAGTTTCATTCGTACCCGATGGCGGGTACGAATCAAATGAAAACATTCCGTACCGGGAGCCGGTACAGAACGGAACGGAAGACGAATCAGATGACGTTAACATCAATTAAATCAAACAATTGCATTCGTACCCGAATCCGGTACAAACGCGGTACAAACGCCTTGCTTCTATTCGTACCCGTCTCTCTCTCTCTATAAGAGAGACGGTCGAATAAAGGGAACAATTTGAAGATTAAAAAGCGCACTCCACGCCGTTTGCCCATGACTGCCAACACAATCGCAAGACGTTTCACACAGGAGCGCTACAGTAGCGACTAAAGGCGGAGTCGTAAACAAAGGCAAGGGAATTTATGCAATCTTGCATGAATTAAACATCCCAATTCGAACAGCTTACTGGTGGATGGACCGCTATCAGCAATCCGTTGGCCAAGACCCACTCATGTCCAGTTCAGTATCGTGCAGGACGGAAGTGTTGCGAAATTCGTATCCGCGCTGAACGGCGCAGTGGCGAGTCTCTTGCATGAGACGGCCAAGAACGGAACACGCAGCAGCGGCGGCGGTTCTGGTTCTAATCAGCACAAGCAACGGTCGCACGGTTCGACTGTTGCTCACCTAAAAGACCACGGTATCAGCAAGGACCAATCGTCCGAGTATCGTGCAGGAGCCGAGATACCCCAAGGAATTGGAGCATTTTAAAATCAAAGGATTATGAGTGACGTTCTGGATAAGGCTCTACAGCGCAATAAGGAGCCGCACAGCCGAACGAAAGCGAAAATGATGATAAATCAGCCATCGGAAACAGTCCAAAGCGGTGTAGAACATCGGCTTTCAGAACCGTATGCCCTCAAGTTAAGAGTGCAAGTCTTTAGGACTCAGTAGGTTAGGTTGCTGTCGTTTGCACTGGCCCCTATTTGTACCCGAATCGAATGCGTATCGCAAGCCGTTCATGAGCGCAAATGCTACGGTTTCGCATGAAGTTCTTTTCTGCTACGGTGCGAATTGGCCCTCACAACTTTTAAGTCGAGGGTGAACGCCCAGATAGCATCAGTGTACGCATAGTCCGGGCCAATTTTTGAACCGGTTTTTAAGGGTGAGAGATGGCTGAGAAGCCTACGCGGCACAAACTATTTGCCCAGATGGCCAAGATAAAGCTCAAGGGTTTGGCGACGGTCGATAAGCGGACGCTGGCAGCTAGAAGTTTGCTGGCGTGGCGCGATGACCTGGTGGACGCGTTGGGCGGTCCAGCGGGAGTAAGCCCGCAACAGATGGCGTTGATCGATGCTGCGGCGCGAACGAAAGTGATTCTGGATCATGTGGACGCGTTCATCATGTCCTCGTCAAGCATCATCAATCGAAAGAAGAAAGCTCTGGTACCGATCATCCCGCAGCGGTCAGCGATTGTGAACGTGCTGATAAATCTCTTGGCGCAACTGGGACTGGAGCGCAGGGAACGGTATATAGGGACGCTGAACGAATATTTGCAGTCGAAGGAAAAAGACCATGAACATTCTCGAAGCGATGACGGACCCGAAGTTGTTCCAGAAGACCTTCCAGCCGAAAAAGGGGCTGATGAAGTTGTTGAAGAAGGCACCGGCAGTTGATACGTGGGCAAGCTGGCGAGTTTTCTTGGCGGCGTTATTTGGATTGGGGATTACTGCGGAGGGAAAGACTGTTTATGAGCAGCATACCGGAAGAAGCGATACACCGTCTTCGCAGTTCAGAGAAGCATACGTAGTTGCCGGCCGTCGTTCCGGAAAAAGTTTGATCGCGAGTCTGATTGCGGTGTACATGGCGACGCTGCGGGATTATCGGGAGGTTCTGAACGCGGGCGAAGTGGGCGTAGTGATGATTTTAGGGGCGGACAGGAAGCAGTGCCGCACAATTTTCAATTACATTGTGGCGTTTCTCGAAGCGCCGTTACTGCGCAGCCTGGTGGTGGCGAAGCGCAAGGAGTCGATTGACCTCTGCAACGGAATCCGGATTGAAATTCACACTTCAAATTATAAGTCAGTGCGCGGAGTCACGCTGATTTGCGCGATTTGCGATGAGCTGGCTTTTTGGTCGGACGAAAATTCCGCGAATCCGGACGTGGAAATTGTGCGGGCGCTTGTTCCCTCGATGATTACCATTCCCGGCGCACTGCTGCTTGGCATTTCGAGCCCGTACGCAAAGACCGGCCAGCTGTACAACATGTACCGGGAAAATTTCGGAAAGCCTTCGGATGTGCTGGTGTGGCAAGGTGATTCGTTAAGCATGAATCCGACGTTGCCGGCGAAGGTGGTCGAGCGCGCTCTTGACCGCGATCGTGCGGCGGCCAGCGCCGAATATCTGGCGGTTTTCAGAGATGATATTGGCGGATTTTTGAGCGTCGAAGAAATCGAGCGCGTAATTGTCCCCGGAAGAACCCTGCTACCTTGCATCAGCGGCCAGCAATACCGCGCGTTCTGCGACCCGAGCGGCGGAAGATCCGATTCCATGTGTTTGGCCATTGCTCACGCAGAAGCTGAGCGAGCGGTTCTCGATTTATTGCGCGAGATCCGTGCGCCGTTTAGTCCTGAGGAAGCGGTACGGGAATTCGGAAAATTACTGAAGGCCTATCACATTTCAGAAGTGCACGGAGACCGGTATAGCGCGCAATGGGTGACGGAAGCCTTCGAACGTTACGGAATCCGGTATCTACCGTCCGAGAAAAACAGAAGCGAACTGTACTTGGAATTTTTGCCGGCACTGACGTCCGGACAAATCGAACTACTCGACGACCAAAGAATGAAATTGCAGTTTGTCGGATTGCAACGCCGCACGAGCGGTGCTGGTAGAGATGCTGTGGACCATCCTGTCGGCTCGCATGACGACCTGAGCAACGCTACTGCTGGCGCCGTGTGCCAGATACTGAGAGCGAATTCATTGGGTACTCTCGGACTGCTCGACCTTGGGCGGGAGTATGAGACGGGTGCGAGACCGTTGCCGGCGAGCGTGGATGAGAAATTTGTGGTCAAGGCCCGCCATGATGGCTACGCAACCATAAAGAAAGGGGAGGTGCGGCCTACGTGTCCGAAATGCGGTCTTCTGGCGCAATGTCTGGCTGTTCTCGGCGGCTGGTGGTGCAATACCTGCAATGTCAGCATGGATTCCGCAGGCAAACTGACGATCTCCGAGGAGGAGCTTGGCTGCAAGCCGGGTTGTGCGGGGTTTGTGAAGCAATGGG
This sequence comes from uncultured Acidobacteriota bacterium, assembly GCA_963732135.1. GTDB lineage: Bacteria > Acidobacteriota > Terriglobia > Acidiferrales > UBA7541 > Acidiferrum. Next base: position 765,655 of record CAVSYC010000001.1, on the reverse strand, counting down.
CAGGCGGGCGCGTGTTTTGTGGGAACTGTCACGGATTCTACACACCAGCGCCTAAGGTGGTTGGCGTTGGCCGTGGGGATTACGAGAAGGGCGTCGGGCGTAGCCGCTGGCGCTTTGGACAATTTGCGATACGTGGTGGTGGTGGCAAATTTCCTTGGGAAAGTTCGGGGCGATTTTAATGAATGAAGAAACGAAGGTTGCGTGTCCGCGTTGTAATTCGATATGCGTTTCGGAAATTACGAACGCAAAAAGATGCAATCAGTGTGGTTTTCAATTCGACCTGAACCAGTTTCCCATCGCCACCAAGGCACACGAACGCAAAAACTCGGCTTGGATTGGCTGGAAGCGGCCGGAAGGCCGATAGAGCGCTTCGGCGTCGATATTTACTTCTTCCAAATACAAACTAGGTTTGTTTTTGAATGCCTCTGCGACCTGCATATACCGTTGGGCTGTTGCCTGCGACCACCCAAAGCTCTCTTCCAGCCAGGGCATTCGGAAGCGGGCGCAAAAGACCACGAAAAACTTGGGCGCGCAGTACCGCGCGCCGGACAGAAAGGGTCGAAAATTGAAGCTCCTATCGGCAGCCATTCGCCGGATACGTCGCAAAAATAACTGATTTTCCACTATGCAGTGATAAGTATTTTATGTAGCGTCGTTTGCATGTGGTTCGCAAAAGAAATCGAAACTGAAACGGCCGTAGCTGAGCTGACTCCGCTAGAGCAATACAAACAGTCCTGCAAAGAACTCACCGAGCTTGGAACCGAATTCAAGGCCGCGGAGAGAGAACTGGCCCGCTGCTTCGCCATCCGCAAAGACCCGCGCGTCTGCATTATCAGGACTGCACGCGGCACTGTTCAAATGCAGACGCGGGTGAACGCGGCGAAGCTGGTTTCTGCTGAAGTCCGAGAATGCGAACGGAACCGGACAGAAGCGTTCGAGAAGTATCAGCAAAAATTGTGCGAGTCGGCACAACTGAAAAAAGCAGCCGGCCTGGCGACTTACTGAGGAGGCAACCATGCTGACGATTGAACAGGTTCGAGAAGTGGTGCGGCAAGAACTACTGGGCAAAGGCTTGTCTGCGGAATTTCGCGAACTCGTCGCGGTCGAAGGCGGCGACAGTTTTCTGCCCCGCGAGGATTCGCCGCCGGAGGAAATGTATTCACAACATGAAGAATTGGAAAAACTCACGCGTGGCGAGCCGCTCATGAAAAGCGCTGGCATCGTGAATACCGGCTGGGACGAACAAGTCAGCACGCCACTCGTAAAGCGTGCAAACGTTCCCCAAGATGGCAGCGTGATTGAAAAGTGCGGAACGCAGACGTGGAAGTATCACTACCAAAGCGGCCAGTGTTGGCGAATGGAGTTGGAGGATCCGGAAGTTGCAGGCGGACGGATGTTCTTTGACGGTGAAGGAAACGAGCTTGCGGCCTAAGAGCCGAATTGAAAGCGAGGAAATGAAATGGCAACAGTCAGAGAGCATTTGGCAAAATTCCATGGCGAGATGAGTGCGTGTCACCTTGCAGCAGCGGACAAAAGCGCGGAGCCGGAATTTCATAAGGCTGCAGCCGCTGTACACGATGCGTTCAAAGAAGCCTGCGCCAAAGCGGCCAGCGATGACTTGAACAAAATTCAGCCACTGCCGCACGGATTAAGCCGCGTTACTCCCGACAATCCGAACGTTCGCGCAATTCCGAGATTCGGACAAAAGCCCGTCGCGAAGGCGGACGACCTTGATCCGGAATTCGCGGAATTGGTGAAAGTCCAAACCGGCGACGAAGAATAAAAATGACGACGGCCAGCCAACTGAACATTTTGCTGACGGACGGAACGACAACCGTCGTCGTCCCTATCGCGGCAGCTGTGCAAAGTTTGGACGCAGCGCAGGCGGGATACTTCGCGCCCGACGTAGCTATTGGCAACATCATGAAGCGTCGTGGCTTCTGGGATTCGACGAACGAGATTTTCCGCCCGATCTCGCAGATCAAATCAATTTCCTGGCAGTGAGGAACGGTGAACGCTTTCGACATCGAACGCCTGGCGAGCGCGGCAAAGTTGCCGATCATCCGGCAGCGCATTGTTGAGCTGAAGCGCGAAGCGGAAAGTTTCAGACAAGATTGCCGGGCTCCGTTTGACCATTTCACAAAAGCATTTCTTTCCCTGAACGCAGAAATAATCAGGCAGGCGCAAGCCAAAGGACACCGTGTTACTTGGCAAGTTTTACCGCCGCTCACCGAGGATGAGGTTCGCGCGGCCTACGCCGCTATGCTTGCCGAAATCGAAGAGGCCGAGCGCGAAGCAGCCGTACTCGAAGGCGTGCGATGAGCGAAGGGCAGCCACTTGAAAGAATCGAAGCGAACCTCGGAGGAAGGCCCAAGGTTTCGCGCAGCGCGTGCGATTGCGGCAGTCTGGATTTGCGTCCGGCCGGATGGACACCCGACGAGAGGCAACGCGTCCAGTGTCGCGGATGTAAAACATATTTCAGTTTGCCGCCGGGAATGGTGCAAGGCAAGCCAAGATGGCGGCCTGACGCAATTAACCATGAACCGAAAAAAATCCTTGCGTGCCCGCGTTGTGGTTCCGCAGATTTCAACTCGAACGGCAGCCAGAATGGAAGGAGACGTGGTGAATGTCGGAATTGCGGGCACTATTTCTACCTCGCCTTCGGGCAGGAGTTCGCTGGTTTTCGCGCCACACTTGATTCCAGGCCCGCTTGTCCATTCTGCGACGGCGAAACTGTTAAGCGTCACGAACTAATTCGCTTGGCATCGGGCGAAATCGCGCGAAGGTGGCACTGCCGGCCTTGCAACCGTCGCTTCGTTACTCTCGACCCTGGCGAAGGCCATTGGTATAGACACGAAGAAGAACCTATTTCGGTTGATGATGCATGGGAAGTAGTAGACGACGCAGCGGAAGAAGCGGCCGCGTTGTTCACGGTCGCAAAGTCTGAAGATGATTTCGAAGGAATGCGCGAAACGATTGCCTACAGCGAAAATCAAAAACGCTGCCTGCAGATTTTGTGTGATGCCGGAATGTTGGCTTCAAATTACGTCCAAGACGTACTTAGCTACCGCGACAGAATTTTAGAAAGATTTAACTCACTGGTCAACGTCGAGCTGCAAGTCCTTGTCGAATCTTACGAAAAAAAAGAGGAGCAAACTGTGCTCCAGTATCCGGCCGGCGACGAGCTGGTTTCGCAGAAGGATGATGACCGCTAACCATGCCAGCGCCAGCCAAACTCCTACACCATACGGCCGAAGCCCGATCCTTCGTCGCGCTCGTTAAGAGCGGCCGCGCCACAGTTGAGCAAGTGCGTGCTCAGATTGGCCATGACACCGTCGAACGCCGAAAAGTCTTGCTGGGCTTCGATGCATTGCGCGAGGACCTCACTAAAGAACTACGGGCAACGGTGATTAGTCTGCTGCGAACTCACTCACTCCGCTTTGTTCGCACGAAGTTGGGACTTCCGCACAAGATTATCCTGAAGATTTCCCAAGACGCGCATACATCACAACACAAGACAGGCCGTGGACGCCGCTTCTCGAACGAACAGCGCGAAGCAATTCTTGCCCGCATCCACGCGGATGCAAGGTCGGTCGATATTCAACGCGAGTTTGGTGTCTCTGATTGGTACGTACAGAAATTGCGTCGGTCAATTGGCGATACCGAAAATCGCCTGTTCCGTCGCGGTTGGGATATCGAAAAAGTTAAGGAAGCTCTTCGCGCAGGATTGAGCGTGACGGAGATTGAACGCACTCATGGCATTCAACACGCGGTGCTGTGGAAACTGCGCAAGAGGCTGGGCGACGTCGAAGACCGCCGCGGCCGCCATCGTCGCATTCTGTCCGATAGCGAGCGAGTTGCAATATTCTTCGATATCCGAGCAGGGCTCTACCAGAAAAGCATCGCTAAAAAATTTCACTTACACACGCGGCGCGTTCACGCATTGCAAGTCGAAGCTGGAAGACCGCCGCATTATCGCCGTTTCACCGCGGCTGAGGTTTTCGAGATTAACGCGGGATTGCAAGCTGGTCGAACGGACACAGAAATCGCACGCCAACTAAATTGCCACAGAGCCGCGATTTGGTCACGACGGAAGAAATTGAGAGGGACATCATGAGGATAGACAAAGAACGCACCCGCGCGTCAGCGGACACAAAAGCAAGGGCGCTTTCTCTACTCGCCGCAGGGGTGGAACCGACTGCCGTTGCCAAGCGGTTGGGGCTTTCGGCAGCAAGCATTTACAGGTTTAGAATCGTTGCGAAAAAGGAATCAAATCGGAAAGGGAGGACAGTATGAAGCGAATCACGAAACAACGACGTCTTGCGCGGCGAATCAGTGAGTTAAGTGCCGGTGGTTTGCGCCAATCCGATATCATGCGAGTTTTAAAAATCAGCCGCCCCACGGCGCACAAATATCTACTCGCGGCAGGTTTGCCGACGCGAAAACAAAAAATGGTCTCTTCCGCCGAGGCTTATCAAACAACTCTAACCTTCCTTGACGGCATTTTCCCGGATGGCCTGCCTTTTGCGGCGGAATACGATTCGATTACCGCAGCCGTGATCTTCGACGCACTCCGGTTGCGCCAGCCGGATTGTTTTGCAAGGGCTTCGAAAACCGACCTGGAACAAATCCAGCAGATAATCTCATCGTCGGTCCATCTAAAACGGCTGTGCGCCAGCGATGCGCAGGAGATGGTGCACTGAAATGCCGCCACTCGAAATCGCGCTGAAAAGCGACCTCAGGAAACTTTACGACGCGTTAAAGAGCAAGCCGCAGGCAATCGTCGATGTGTTGACAACGCGGCTTAACATCGTACTTACGCAATTGCAGCGATACATTATTGTCCAGAAATTGAGCGGGCAAGTTCTGCATCGGCGCACTGGAGCACTTGCTGGCGCCGTTCGCGTCGTCTCGGCTCACGTCGAAGGCGCACAAATAAAGGGCGGCGTCACGGCTGCAGGATCGCCAGCGTCTCTCTACGGCCGGGTGCACGAGACAGGTGGCAGCCGCGCCTATGAAATCATGAGCGTCAAAAGCCGAGCGTTGGCCTTTATGATGGACGGCCGTATGCGATTTTTTTCACGAGTTAATCACCCGGCAGCCATGATGAGACCATTCATGGCTCCATCGCTCAGAGAAAACGAGGGAAACATCCGCGAGCAACTGCAGGCCGCACTCGATGCAGAATTGGCGAAGGACTAAATGGCCAAAGGCAACGGCGGCATCAGCGTCAATCCGGTCGTCTCTACCGGAGCGGCAACAACCGTAGTCGGCGGTGGGTCTGTCGCTCGAATTGTCGCAGCGGGAGAAATCGCCAGAGTTAGCGGCAACGGTGGCGTGAATCAGAGGACGAACCAATGATGGTGAACACTTGCGCTACTTTGCAATTTTCTTCCGCGGGCGCAAGTTCTTATACGGAGCCAACCTTGCTAAGGTGGTGGAAACACGTTTGTACTCGGATCTATCTAGCTCACAGAGCAATTTTTTCAAATATGAAATCGCGATGCGCCCATACCGGATGTCCGGATCTGCATAGATTAGAAATCTCAGAATCTCAGAGAGGCGCGTGTATCCAATTTTTTGAGTTTGATCTATAAGTTCTACTCTCGAAAGTGGGAAAATGGATTTTTTAAGGAGCAGAGCACGAGCCAGATGACCGGCTGCATACAAAATCTCTTCAGCAGCCGCTGGTCCGTCTCCAGTTTTCAGAAGTAAGTCTGCAGTTAACAGCCGCCGAGTTGCGTGCGTTATCTTTTTCTGCCAATTTGGCCACCGCTGAGCCTCAGGTGATTCCAAAAGCCTAGACCACAGTCCGCTATCTTGCACTACGACACCAAATCGTACGGACCACGCTACTAAGTCATCGGCCGCCTCCAACCGATGTCTGAATTCAGCCTCTGTTAAGGCATATACGTGGTAGTTGTCCGGCGTATGAGGTAAGAGTGGTTTTTCCCTTCCCAGAATCACCAGATCCACATCACTTGTTGGCGTTGTCGTTCTACGCGCGGTCGAACCTATGAGAATAACCGATACGCCTTCAACGTTTAGGTCGTTTATGCCTTTGCAAAAGTCCGATAGGAATTCTACAGTTGATGCTAGATCACTCATACTTCTCTTCAAGCTCTTCTACGAAGGTTTCGACCTCTTCAACGAAACTCTCTAATTCAGACACCAGGTCTTCCAAATCTACGTTGCTAAGACTCTCCCCCGGCTCGCCGTAGGAGACGTCTTTCCGCAACGTGTTGAGCGATTTTAGCTTTTCGCTCACGTCCGTTTTCAACTTCTTGTCCTTAACTAGATTTGCGGCGAGTTTTGATTTCTCCGAATGAACCTTTTTCCAGGTTATGCCTTCGGCTTCCGCAACCGAGACAACACAGTTCTCGTACGCGTAGAACGTGACTATAACGCACTGCGCAGGATCTGACGGTTCCCAAGAGTGGACTGCGGCCTTATCTAACTGTTCCTTCGCCAGGTCGATTAGGCGTCTTGCCTCCTGCAGGCCTTTAGGTTTCTTCATAAACTGAATTCTCCTGCGGCTACCGGAAGTAAGCTGTTGCCGCGATTGGCTCCGGTCTGAAAATCACAGAACCGAAAACCTGACCGCACACGGGGCATTGAGTCGCGTATTCGCCCTGCAGCATATCTTTCGCCAAGTGGACAATTTCAAATAATTCTACGGTCAGAGTCGCCTTCTTGCAGTTGGGGCATGGAATGGTGGTTTGCATGTATTGCCGCCTTTCCCCTGAGTATCTTTTAGAAAGTTAGCCGCCAACTTGGTTCAAGTCAACCAATGTAGGTAGCCAACGAATAAACCGCTTTCAGGGTTGTGTCTAGAACCGAGGTGGAGTACGATAGGTTCGAGTACAAAGCCGACTTCATGGCCTACGAGACATTCAAACGCACATCCGTCAGGGTTGAGCAGCCAACGCTTGGGTTTGCGCCAGACGGCAGAATTGCTCTAAACGCCGCCGTCGTTAGGCTGTTCATGCACGCAGGGATTACGTCCGTGTTGTTACTCTGGGACAAGGCTAACAACAAGGTTGCGCTAAAAGGCGCATCGAAAAGCGACAAAAATGCGTACTCGGTTTCCGCTACCCGTCGCCAGTCGGGGACTCTGTCAGCGAAGTCGTTCTTCGCTCACATAGGTTGGCGTGCGCCTGAGCGGGTGTTGATAGACGCAACATGGAACGATCGGGAAAAAATGCTTGAGGTAACGCTGCCATCAGGATGTATCGGACCACCAAGAATTACCGGCGATAGCAGGCGGAAGGCATAAGCTAAGGATGGCCGACAAATACAAAATAACGCGAGCCGAAGCAAACGCGCTGCTACGAGACTTACGCAAACTTCTTCAGATGGGTGACGAGCGAGAATTTATGAGAGTTTTGCGGAAGCGCGGGATAAAGGACGAGGACCCGCGGTTCGGCGAGATTTTGAAACTTTTCCGCGAGCTGCGATCGTCCGGGAAGGCTTAACCGCCAGTTGGTGAATATCGCTCAGCAGTCCCTTGGCTTCGGCGGCCGGCAACGTACCAATATGTTCCTTGAGGATCGCTGTAATCCTTCGGGCCGCCACTTCCACCTTTGTTTTTTTGGTTGCCATCCTACTCAGAATAACAGCAAGCCTGGGTCCTCACAACCACTTCGCGAATCACGGATGCTTTCGCAGCCAGTTCAGTACGACCGTCCCGCCCCCCCAAGATTCCGAACGGAAGTTGGCCTTGACGATTGTTCCGCCAATCGGCAAGACTTGTGTCAGCACGAAGGGCGGAGTTCAACTTACGAAAATAAGGAAAACATGATGGTGACGAAGACAAGAGAAGACAACATCGCGGTCGCGTGCGCCGATTGCCCTCGCTGCGGAAAAGAGAATGTTATTGGGCGCTCCGCGTCAGCACGCAGCGGCTACAACGAAACGGAAGAGTTGATGATTACTTGCAAGAGCTGCGAGGAAATTTTCACGCTTCCGAAATCCCGTCTTGAGATTCGACGGAAGCCAAGAGAGATTGTGGATGCCGAATACACAGTAAGCACCCTGCCCTGGATTGAGTGACCGTTGGTTCGGTCAAAATGAAAGCTGGCCATCGAATCCGTAGTGGATAAGTTTCTGGAGAATGGTCTCGGCATCTTCCGTGCCACCGCAACAACCATGTTCCCTCGCAATTGCGACTAGCCCAGCCTTCGAGGCGAGCCCTTTAACGTAATCGCGTCCGTTCCAATCAATCTTTGTCTTCTCGGTTGAGAACTCACCTTCAAACATTTTGTTCGGCCACGCGAACGTGTATTCATCCCACGGTATAGCGAAGCAGTCGAGGTCAATCGTTAAGAAGACCTTCGGCCTGTCAGGCAGGAACAGACCGCTTTTGCAGGTTACTTCCCACCCGAGAATCTCCCACCTCAGTTGGGGTCCGTCAAGCGCAAGTAAGGCGTCGCCCAAAGTATGCCGCGGGAAAAGCCTAGTCGAAATAAGGCGGTGCGCTTCGCCGGCATCGTCGGTGTATGCTGCGCCGCCGATAACATCCTGGTCGGATCCAAAAATTACAGCGTCACCAAAGAGACCAAGTTGCATGCCCGCTTTTAGCCAATCATCGTCCACTCTCAAAAGGTGGTTTTCGCACAAAGACACAATGCCTTGGAGAGACGGCTCTAGACGCAGTTTCTGAAGTTCATCACCGCATCTGCTAAACGGATCACGACTATCGGTATGACGGTCGTACATCACGACCGTGCATGGCCGGGGAAGAAATCCGTTTTCCTGCGCGAAGTGCACAATCGGCAAGACCCAGCGATGGTCTTCGTGAAGTATGTAAGGCACGCCGTCCCTAGTCGTCTGCTTGGGATTTTCAGCGACTGGCAGAAGCGAGAGTACTTTCTCGAAGTCACACGCATCAGGTTTCATCTAAGCCAAATTTCTTCGTCGATATTGTCCCCGTTTTGTCCCCGAACCAAACAAAAACAGCCAAAAACAACCGCACGGAAACAAATGCAGACAAACGCTAACACACTTAGGAATCATACGTTTACTGATTTTGCGGGAGTTAGAGATTTCAGGGTTTCAGATTAAAAGGCCGCTGCTCTACCACTGAGCTACGCCCCTGTGGTGCGAACTTTTAAGTATAGCATGGGCGAGCTTTTGCGCGGTGTGGTGCGCTGAGCCGATTTTTCTACTCTCGGATTATTTCTGTTTTTTCCTTATCATTATCTGCCTTATCTTTCTTCGTTTCCCTTTTTTCTTGCTTTACTCTTTTTTCTGGCCTTTTCTTTTGGTTTCTTCAGGCTTGGCGCAATGTCACGGCGGCCTCGTTCAGATCAGGAGAATGCTTCAAATCTACGAGAAGGCTTCGGCGGCTACGCGTTCGCGGGGACGTTTGCGTTTCCATTCGTAGTCTTTGCGGAGCAGGGCTTTATGCTTTTTTACCTGCGATTCGATTTCGTGGAAGGCTTGTTTGCAGCAGGCGCGAAGGTGTTCGCAGCACGCTGTGGCGTGCAGTGTTCCGGTGGGAAGAGTGAGATTCAGGGAAAGTGTGTGTTCCTCTTTGCGGGGTAATTTTGCAAATACGGCGTGGAGTTGCACAAGATCCGGCTGATAGGTTTTCAACAGTACGTTTAATTTTTTGACAGCGTGTTCCATCTCCTTCTCGACGGATTTATGGTTTTCGAGATCCTTGAAACTGACCGATAGTTTCATGTGCGCACCTATAGGTTGAGTTTGTTGATGACAGTTCGGAAGAGGCCGAAGGGTCAGTCCTTCGGAGTTGCAGTGAGTGAACCCTTCGACGCGTCTCAGGGGAAATGAGTGGGACGCGGATTGATTGGTAATGCCGCATCGAGTGCAGGGTAGCAAGCGGGAACGTTGGAAGCAAATCCGAATATCAATTTTGTGTATCGCAATTTTAACGGCCTCGGGGTGCGCAGAAATATTTTTGAGGCGATTTGTTTTGCGTGACGCGGACGAAAAGAAAGAAAAATGCACCGGTCTGAAGACCGGCCACTGCGAAGGCAAGAAAGATATTCGGAGGGGAAATCAGCGCCAAAGAAATGAGCCCGCCTCAGAGGGCGGCCCCTACAAATGCTACCGCGGCTGCTCGTTGACAGAATTGTGCGTGGGCACATAGGCTGCGTTGCATGAGTGGAGCGGCAAAAAAATCGGGACGGATTCGGGTGGGGCCGGCAGGATGGTCGTATCCGGATTGGGCGGGGTACGCGTATCCGGCGAAGAAACCCAAGGGATTTCACGAAGCTACTTATCTGGCGGAATTTGTCGACACGATTGAGATCAATACCAGTTTTTACAATCCGATTCGTGCGGAGCATGCCAAGGGATGGGTTGAGCGAGTTGCCGCGAACGCGAATTTTGTGTTCACCGCGAAAATGTGGCAACGGTTTACGCACGACGCAAATCCGAGTGCGCCCAATCCGAGCATCGAAGATGAAAAACTGGTTCGCGCAGGTTTCGATGTTTTGCGAGACGCGGGAAAACTGGGCGCGGTGTTGTTGCAATTCCCTTTTTCGTTTCACCGGACAGAGGAGACTTTCGCGTATCTGGATGGAGTGTTGAAACGATTTGCGGATTATCCACTGGCCGTGGAAGTCCGGCACGCAACCTGGAATGTGCCGGAAGTTTTTGAATTGCTGCGCGAGCGTGGCGTGGGATTTTGCAACATCGATCAGCCGGTGATCGGAAAATCGCTGGAGCCTTCGGCGCGCGCGACGGGGCCGGTGGGATATGTGCGTCTGCACGGACGTCGCTACGATACCTGGTTCAGCGATGACGAAACAATTGCGAGTTTCGAGCGGTACAACTATTTGTACTCGGAAGAAGAGTTGCGGCCGTGGGCTGCGCGCGTGGAGAAAGTGGCGAAGGCGGCGCGCCACGTTTATGTGATCACGAATAATCATTATCAGGGCAAAAGCGTAGTGAATGCGCTGCAGTTAATCAGCATGTTGAAAGAATCCAAAGTGAAAGTGCCGGAGCCGTTGCGGGCGAAGTATCCGGAGCTGGAAAAGATTGCGAGCGAGCCGGTGAAGGAACCGCGGCTGTTTTGAAGGAAAGAAGGATTGCCACAGTGAACGGGGAAAAATGGGGATTGAGGCGACGCAATTTGCGCCGCCTCGTATTCTTGCTCACTTACAACTTTTTCGAGAGATTTGGAGGATATTACGGCGGGACGTTGAATGAATTGCGGATAGGTGCGAACTATCGTCCAACGGCGAAGTTTTCGATGTCCGCTTCGGAGACCTGGGATCGATTTCGATTGCCTCTGGCGAACGGAGATTTCTCAGTCGTGCTGGCCAGCCTGCAGGGGAATTATTCGTTCAACCGTTTTTTAACACTTACAAGCGTGATCCAGGTGGACACTTCCAACACTCAGGCGGTCAGCGCAAATATCCGGCTGCGATATAACTACCGTCCGGACTGCGATTTTTACGTTATTTACAACGTTGGGACACAATTTGTGAGCATAGCACCGGCAAATCCTCCGCAGGTGCGGGAGACGCGTTTCGCCGTGAAGTATACGTATTCGTTTGCTCCCTGAAGGTGGGCGGCGCGTTCCAATATCAACGGATCGAAGGGGTCATTCTCAGCGAGGCGAGTTTTGCTGGAGGTCGCTGAGATCCCTCTACTGCACGGCCCGGCGTTCGCTTTGCGAACACAAGAGGAAGCCGGGCCGCTTGGGTCGGGACGACTGAAAAAGAAAACGGGAAAAGAACCGACATGAAGGTCGGCCGCTACAACGGCCAAGACAACGGCCAGAAAATGAACAGAGGGCAAGATGTATCGCGCCCCACGCGAAAAAACGAGACGATTTAGTTACGTTTTGGCAGCCAGAGTTATTCGATCGAGGTCGGGTGTCGTCACGACTGCTAAGGTTGGGAGTTTTTTTGGAGGATGGCAAACGAGGTGATGATTTGCTGGTCGTAGATGACTTCAGACCAGATCCAGCCACCGTAGGCAAGGAGAGTGATGAAGACGGTCAGGAATACGGCGCGTTTATTTAGAAAGAAGCGATAGGGGACTCCTCTGATGACCCAGAAGCCGCCGAAAATAGTAGTGAGCCCGAAGAAAGCTTCGAGAATAGGGATGTCGAAGATGGCAGCATTTCTCAAGTCGTCGTAAGCGTTGAGCGCCGAGAACCATGTAAACCAGAGGGCGAATGCGATGCCAAGGATGGTTTTCAGCCATACCTTGTCCACGGTTTTCCAAAGAAATTTCTGGGTATTCAGACGGGCCATAACGCGGAAAAAACAGAGCAGAGAAAGAACCGTGCCACTGATGACGGCGCCACGAAGTACAACGATACGTTCGTGGAGTTGCCGGAAGAACTCGTTGTTGTCGGTGGCGCCCGCACCCTGACTAAGAACTTTGCTTTCATAAAGCTGGAAGAGAGTAAGCGGCCGTTGTAGCTCGGGAGTGTTCTCTGTGAGCCCGTCGTCAACCCGGAAAGCTTTCTTGAAGGTGTGCCAGACGAATTTAAACGGATGCAAATTGCCATCCGCGCGGGAAGAGACGGCCCAGAAAGAGCGCGGGCAAGCAATCAGGTTTTCTGGTGATTTGTAGTCGTCGAGCAGGTGAGTGTCAGGCCGAATGGCACGGAGCAGAAGATTTTCTTCCTGCATGACCTTGCAGCGAATCGCAAATTCAGGGAGAGGCCAATGTTCATCGTTCAGCAACTGGCCAGAGATGGGCATGATGGCGGAGCCGATGCAGTACGCCAACGAAAGGAGCGCCACGCCAATGGAGCTTTGGTTTTCTTTCCACGCGGGGAGAACGACCTTATCGAAAAAGTCGGGAAAGAGCAGATCGACAGCAATCGCCAGCCAGGCAAAAGAGAGAATGCCGACGATCATGGTTTCAAAGGCTAGTTTGAAGACGTCCATAGGCTGAGTGGGCCGTTCGGAGAAGGCGGCTAAGCCGGCGTGAGCAGGGGCGCCCGACTATAGGATCGTGCTTCACGGCGGCCAGGGATCTTCGGACGGGACCTGGTTAGTGGTGCGTGGGGAAGCTGAATCGTTTCATGGGAGATTAAGAAAGAGGCTTGCGTCACGGCCCTTGTGGAATGGCCAATCGTTGCTTTCGGCTTGTGCGAGCAAAGATCAATAGTAGTAAGGAGCGTTGGGGACGGGTTTGGTGGCGTCGAGGGGGAAGCAGAAGTCACCTTTGGTGTGGCGCCAGGCATCTTCGGCTTCGCCGGGCTCCTGATGGCTATTGTCGGTGGCGAAGGTGGCGCAGAGTTCGTAGGCGCTGGTTGATTTTGGATGGTAGACGAATGGCTTGTGGGTGAGGGGATCCTGCTTCTCTTTTTCGGAGAAACTTTCAAGAGTTGGCGGGAGTTGCGAGTTTGAGGTTGTCCACTTTTGATGGATTTTCTGAGCCAGCTCGGCAAGCGCGCGGATGGTACGTTCGTCAGAACGAACCAGTCGCTGGGTTCCCGGGCCGCCGAGAAGGCGAAAGCCCAAAACGATTACGACAATGATGGCAATAGCAGCGACGAAGGCTGCGCGGGCATCCCTGCTCATTGCTTGGCGCCTGTAAAGGATCCGGTAAAGGATGTGGATGCTGGTTCGGGCAGCGGCGCGGAATCGGCCTGGCGGAGCGAACCGAAGTAATACCAGAAAACGCCACCGGCGATGAGGAGCACGGTGGCGACTTTGGCGACGAATCTGGCGGTTAATTCGCCGCGAAGAAAATAGGTGAGAAAGGTGATGAGGTCACCGATCACGATGCCGGCGGCGATAAGAAGGGCGATGTAGGTGAGCCATTTTCTGACGGAGGATTCCAGCTTCTCCGGGTGAAGCTGCAATTCGTTCAGAATCGTGCGAGTCACCCAGAGATAGACCGGGAAGGCGATGATGACGCAGGCAAGAGCACCGGCGATCTGGTAGTAAGCGCCGCGATAGTAGTAAGTGGCAATGAGCGGGTCTGGGAACCAGCGCTCGATGAGGGTGAAAAGAATCGAGCCGAGACCGCAGGTCCAAGTAGCCAGCGTGGAAAAACAGAAGAGATACAGGAAGGCGTCTTTGGCTGAGCTGGAGCGTTTGTAGCTGGGAACATGGATGCCGGTGCGGTTTTCAAAATGATCGGCGAGCACACGATAGACGTCTTCTTCAGGCCATTCGCGGCCGCGGAGAAGGGCGACGAGGGTTTCATCGGAGGCGCCCTGGCTGCGCGCGGAATCCAGGAATTGTTTCAGGTCGCTCGCGGAGTTCATTGCGGCGGATTATAGCGCAATTTGTGAGCATTAAATGAATCCGACGAGGTACAAAGCTTTTACAATTAAGGATGTGGGGGGTAAATGCGACGCAGAACTTTGGTCTTTGCCATGATGATTGTTGCGGTGGGAGCGCTGACGGGTTCGGCGAAGCCGGGCACGACTACGTTGAAAAAGGTGACGGAATTCGATTTGCCGGGACCAGCGGGAAAACGGTTCGATTATCTGACGATTGACAATGATGATCGCTACTTGATTTCCGCGCATCTGGCAGCGGGGCAAACGTATGTGATCGACCTGCGAACAAACAAAGTGGTCGCGACCGTGGCGGATACGCCCGGAGCGGAAGGCATCGAATATGTGCCAGAACTGAAGAAATTTTATACGTCGAATGCCGGCGACAATACCATCGGCGTGGTGGATCTGAAGCAGATGAAAGTGATCAAAAAACTGAAAACCGAGGCAAAGCCGGATGGCAGCGCGTACGCCGCGCCGTTCCATAAATTATATGTTTCCGACGAGCGGGGAAAAGGGGAGGCAATTGTGGATGTGCGGACGGACACGATTGTGAAGACGCTGCACTTCGACAGTGAGACAGGAATGCCACAATACGATCCGGTGGCGAAGAAAATTTACGTGAATTTACAGGACAAGAATATATTTGCGGTGATCGATCCGGCGACGGACGAAGTGGTGGGGCGATACCCGGTGGGACAATGCCGGGGGAACCATGGGACGACGCTGGATGCAGAACATCGTCGCGCGTTTCTTTCGTGCGAAGACAACGAGCTGATGACTGTATTCAACCTGGAAACGAATCAACCGATCGCGTTTCTGCCAATGGCGGGCGGGCCGGACGTCATAAAATTCGATGCGGGTCTGAAGCGAATTTACGTGGCGTGTTCGAGCGGGGCGATCTCGGTGTTTTACATGGACGATCCAGATCACTACCGGAAATTGGAAGACTTTCCGGTGGCGAAGAAAGTGCACAGCCTGGCGATCGATCAGGAAACCCATCGCGTGTATGCGCCGGAGCAGGAAGCGGAGGGGAAAGCGGTGGCGCGAATGGCGGTGTACGAACCGGTGGCGAATCGGTGAGCCTTTCGCAAGACTGACGAGTGGCGAGTATAATCCGCTCATGTTTACGGGCCAACGGAAGTGGTTTCGGATGTTTTCGGGTATCGGCTTTTTGGCGATTTTTGGTTCCCTTTCCAATCTGGCGGTTGGGATTGCCGTGGCGCAGTCTAGCAGCGAGCAGAATGGCGCTGCTACGAGTGGAAACGGACAAGCGAACGCCGGTCAAACAAACTCCGGCCAAACAACCTCGAGTCAAACAAATGCCGGACAGGCCAGCGGGGGCGAGACGCTTTCGGGTACCGAGGTTTCGAGTTTGCCGCTGAATACGCGGGACTTCAGCAAATTGTTATTGTTGGCCGCGGGAACGATGACGGACACAAATGGGGCTGCGAACTTTACTCAACAATTCGCGGTGAATGGACAGCGTGGAACGGCGACAGTGTTCGCTATGGACGGGGCGGACACGACGGATCCGGAATTGGGCGGTGCGACATTTTCGAATTTTAATGTGGATGCGATTCAGGAGGTGCAATCGAGTTCGGGCGTGATGCCGGCGGAGATTGGCCACGGGGCGGCGGGTTTTACGAACGTAGTTACGAAGTCCGGAAGCGATTTTATGCATGGAAGCGCATTTGAGTTTGTGAGGAATGCGGCGTTCGACGCGCGGAATTTCTTTGACCATAACAGCGGACTGGATAAACGGAGAATTCCACCATTTGCGCGGAACGAATTCGGCGTTACCAACGGCGGTCCGGTGGTGATTCCGGGCGTTTATGACGGACGCGGGAAGACTTTTTATTTCGCCGAGTATCAGGGATTCCGACAGGTACTGGGAACCACGCAGGTGCTGGCAGTGCCGACGGCGGCAGAGCGCGCGGGGATTGATACGACGACGTTTCCCGGCGACACGCTGACCGTTCCGGTAAATTCAGAAATTGCGGCGATTTTGGCCCGGTATCCACTGCCAAATTTGCCGACCGGAGCCTTTGGCGCACGCACGTTTGCGACTTCATCGAAAGTTGTGACGGACACGGACCAGTTTTCGATTCGAATCGATCATCACATTTCGGATAAAACTGTCTTGATGGGAAGGTTCAGCCTGAATCAAGTCAATGGGCCGACGACAAATCCGGATCAGACTGCGATTGATCCGAGTTTCGGCGTGAAGTTCTTCGATCATCAGCGCAATGCGACGGTGCGGCTGGCGCACACCTTTTCGCCGCGGTTGGCTTCGGTCAGTTCGTTTGGCTATATCCGCAGCACGCCATTTTTTCCGTCTACGAATCACACGCAACCGACGCTGGCTTTCAACGATGGACTGTACACAAATTTCAATAATCCGGATGGTTCGATTTTCGGGTCGTTTGGAAATTTGTACCAGATGAAGCATGACATGGTTTATTTGCGCGCGGCGCACAGCTTCAAATGGGGAGTGGAGATTCGCCTGAATAAGGATGCGACGATTTTTGGGACGAATCCGAATGGGCTTTACGCGTTTGGCGGAGGGACGGCTTACTCGCAAGTGTTTATTCCATCGGCGAGCGGACAACATGATATTCATTCCGGCGATCCGCTGCCGGATGCGTTGACAGGAGTGCTGACGGCGACGCCGTTCGAATACACAATCACGGCGGCGGCCAGCGTAACACCGCTGGGAGATAAATTTGATGAAGCTTCGGTGCGGCGGGAAGCATATAACTTTTATTTCTTGGATTTGTGGAAAGTAAATTCGCGGCTGAGCGTGAATTATGGATTGCGCTACGAATTGAACAGCCGAATCAAAGAATCGAAACAGAGGACTTCGTCCGCCATACCCGTCGATGCGAACGGAAATGAGACGTCATTTCTCGCGCCGGGCGCGCGACAAATATTTTTGTACAATCCGCAACCTGCATATGCATTGGACACGAATGGATGGGGACCGCGAGTTTCGGTTGATTATGCGTTGACGAAACACACAACGCTGCACGTGGGAGGAGCAATTACGACGCTGCTGCCAAATTTGTGGCTGGAGAATTTTGTAACCGGCGGATTTCCGCTGACGTTTCAACCAGTGGTGACGGCGCGCCCGAATGTTCCGGTGCCGTTTAGTGGATCGGTCGTGCAACCGACGCTGCCTGATCCTTACACGATACAAGGGCAACTGCTCTTCCCTGGCGGGGACAGCTCGAAAGTTCCGGTAAACACGCAGATCGATTTACAGCGATACCAAAATGATTTGGCGGCGATCACGCCCGGACATGAAGTGCAATTGTTTTCGCCGGGCGTGATTTCGAGAAAATTCAGGAACGGATATATTGCGACTTATACGGCTGGATTCGATCAAGATTTAGGCAAGGCCAAATGGAGCATTGCGTATGTGGGGACGGCGGGAATTCATCTGCCAAATGTGTTATCACCGAACGGATACACCGGGGCTTCGCCGGAGTTCGCACCTTATACCCAATTTAACTCCGCTGGGCAGGTGACCGGTGGATTTGGACCGGAATCAGTGATCAACAATGGGTCACATTCGATTTACCATGCACTGCAAACCAGTGTGACGCAGAACGAGTCCAGGATTGGCTTAAGTTTTCAGGCGAGCTATACATTTTCGAAGTCGATCGACGACACCAGCGCGATTATCGGCGGGCCGCCGGTAAATACCGGAACGATTTTGCAGGCGCCGCCGCAGAATCCTCTGCACCCTGGCGCGGACCGCGGGCCGTCCACTTTTGATGTGACACACGTGTTTACGCTGAGCGCGATGCAGTCTTTGCCGCTAGAGAAGGTCAAATTTCTGCAGCGAGTGAATAGGAAATTGACCGCTGGATGGCAGATTCTGAATATCACGACGTTGACCAGCGGTTCGCCGTTCGGTGTTTTCTCTGGCGTGCAGCAGACCGGAGTGGGTTTGGGCGGAGCGGACCGCCCAGACCAGGCAGGCAGGCCAATTTTTTCCACTAGCCGAACGATACGAGAGGATTATTTTGGGCGCGGCGCTGATAACGGTACTTTTTTTTCGATTCCTATTAATGTGGCGGTCGGGACGGGGCCTAATTCTGGGCGATTCGGAACACTGGGGCGTGATGCGTTCCGCGGACCGGGCTACAAAGATTTCGATATCAGCCTGATCAAGGACACGTCGTTTGGACGCCGCGGGAAGAATGAGCTGGGAATTGTACAGTTTCGCGCGGAATTTTTTAACATATTCAATGTAGTGAACTTTGGACTGCCTTCAAATGTTGTGCTGGGAAGCGGGTTTGGAATCATCAGCAAAACAGCCGGCACGTCGCGGCAAATCCAGTTTTCTTTGAAGCTGATTTATTGAAGATATCGGACCGGGACAGGAGAACGAATGAGGATACAGCAAGGTGGGAGAACAAAAGCAGCAGGGATGATCGCGGCGTGCCTGGCTTTAGCTGCGATGAGTTTTACGTGGAGTGAAGCCAGAGCCAGACAAACAAGCGCGAACACCGCTGGTTCTTCACGTGTAGAGATTGACGCGTTCAACAAAAAATATATTGCGGCGCATCTGCGGATGGACAATGCAGCGGTAATGAGTATGTGGGCGGAGGATGGAATCAGTTTGCTGCCGACCACGGACCCGATCATCGGGAAAGAAGCGATTGGACAATTCATGGAAGACGTGACAAGAAAAATGCCGGGATATCACGTGCAGAAGATGGATGTGGATTTTCAGGGGATCGAGGTGAGTGGAGATTTTGCTTCGGAGTGGGCCGAGGAACATCAGGTGGTACAACCGCCGCCGGGGCGGCGAGTGATTGATAGTTACGGGAAGCTGTTGCTGGTGCTGCATCGCGAAGCGGATGGAAATTGGCGAATAACGCGGGAGATGTGGAATCAAGGACTGAAGCCTTGAGGCGGGGATTTTTGGTTGGACTGGCAGCGGTGGCGTTTGCGGTGGCCACGGCGCAGTGCGGCTTTGCCCAAGAACGGGCGCGGGAGAGAAAAGCGGAATGGCCCGGGCGGGATTGGGTGCAGAGTACGCCGGAAAAAGTTGGGCTAGATGAAGGAACGCTGGCGGGGCTGGACGCGGATTTAAAGGGCGGAAAATATCCGCTGGTGGATAGCTTTGCGGTGTTTCGCTGCGGGAAGGAAGTGTTTGCGCGGAAGTATGCGCATGACTACGCACAAATTTATGGGAAAGAGGCGAAGACCCGCGGGCCGCTGAATGCGCGGTTGACGGGGCCCTACAACTATTTTGATCCGACGTGGCACCCGTATTATCACGGGACGGAACTGCACAGCATGCAATCGGTGAGCAAGACGGTGAGTTCGGTGATTATCGGGATTGCAAAGCAGCGTGGAGATTTCAAGGCAGGACTCGATACGCCGGTGCTGAAATATTTCGACGTGGCGAAAGTGAAGAATGTGGATGAGCGAAAACGACGGATGACGCTGCGGCACGTAATGACGATGACGGCGGGGCTGGCCTGGACAGAGGATGTGCCGTATGACGATCCGCGAAGCGATTCGAGCTTGATGGAAGCGACGGATGACTGGGTGCAATATGTAATCGATAAGCCGATGGCGGCGGAAGCGGGGAAAGTTTTTGATTACAGCAGCGGCGTATCGGAATTGCTGGCACATATTTTTTTGAAAGAAACCGGGCAGGACATTGATTCATACGGGGAGAAATATTTATTTCAGCCGCTGAAGATCGAACATTTCTGGAAGAAGACGCCGATGGGAGTGGTGGATACGGAGGGCGGACTGTATTTGCGGGGAGAGGATTTGGCGAAGATCGGATATTTGTATTTGCACGACGGCGCGTGGGATGGGAAGCAAATGGTGTCGAAGGAATGGGTGGCGGAATCGCTGATGCCATTTATTCAGGCGGAGGAAGACTACAAATACGGATATAAATGGTGGCTGCTGCCGCGAAAAGATTCGCAGCAATTTGTCTGGATGGCGCGGGGATTTGGCGGACAAAACCTGATGGTGTTTCCGGAGGAAGGATTGATCGTGACGTTTACCGCGTGGGACATTTTGGGAACCAAGGATCCGGAGCATGAGCTTGTTACGCGGGTGCTTGCGGCGGTGCGCGCGAAGAGTTGTTCCGCGGAAATACAGTGACTCTTCGCAAAGAAGTGCGCGATGCGTAAAATTGTGCTGGGAGTAGGAATCAGCCTGGATGGATACATCGCGCGACCGGATGGGTCGGTGGATTTTCTGTTTATGCCGAAGGATTACTCGATGGCGGGATTTTTTAAGCGGATTGATATCGCGGTAATGGGGCGAAAGACGTACGAAATGGCCGTGAAGTTGGGCGGGGGCAGTTTAGGCAGTCCTGGAACGAAAAATTACGTTTTTTCGCGTTTGATGGTTGCGGGCGAGTGCCGTGAAGTGACGATTACCTCGGAAAACCCGAAGCGGTTCGTGGGAGAGTTGCGCAAGAAAGAAGGCAAAGACATCTGGCTGATGGGCGGCGGTGAGCTGACGCGGGAATTTTTGCGCGAAGATCTGGTGGACGAATTGTACCTGGGCGTGGTGCCGGTATTGATTGGAGAAGGGATTGCGGCTTTTCCTGCCGGTTTTCCGCAAAGAAAATTTAAGTTGACGGAAAACGAGACATTTTCGAAAGGGTTGATTGCTTTGAAGTACGAGCGCGTTCGAGGGAAGAAGAAAGCAACGCAGTGAAATATGCCAAGCCTTGTGGGTGCTTTCGCAAGGATCTGCCCGCGAACGCCAGATCCTGTTGATTAGAGAACATCCAGATACACCCCTCCCGCATCAGTCCGAGGCTGCACAAAAAATAACTAGCGGCGCTTCAACTTGCGTGCAACGCGCTTGACTGAACGCTTGGCGGAGGCAGCGGCCCTTTTTGCGGACTTGGTGACTTTCTTTGCTTTGCTCTGGCCTTTTTTGATCGCACGGCGAGCCTTAGAGCGCACTTTGGTTGCGACGCGGACGAGTTGCTTTTTTTCTGCGTCGAGCGAGCTAGCGGTGCGCTTGGCTCCTGCGACGACTTTGCCCGCGGCGGAGCCGAGAGTTTCACTGACAGTGACGAGCACATCTTCTTCGGCGGATGCAGTCATAAAATCTCCATTCGTGCGATTTGCGAGCGGACGAATCATACGCTGCTAAAGCCGCGAAGAACATAGGGAAAAACCCCTGTCAGCGGTGACGATGGCGGGCAGGGGTCTTAGAGTCGCCTATTGAACGCTGATGGACGATATCCGGTCATTCCAGCTGTGACCGGGCTTCTGCCTGACTCTCCAATCGCGCAGGTCCGGCCGATCGTGATTCAAATTGCCGCTTGCTCCATGGAAATCGCGATCGTCGTAAACGGAAACGCGGGCACCACCGAAAACCCGAATTGAGGAGATTTTGTCTCCGTAGTCGGCAAGGGATTCGCGCTGTTCGCCGCGGCGCAGACAAAAGAAACTGCCACCGAAGCCTGGGTCTTTGTAGAAGCAGGCACCGCCACGTTCCCAACGACCGCCATGCCAATCGCCGCGCGGCGGCCAAGTGGCGCCAGGTTCGGGATCCCACCAGCCGCGGCGATCTCTGTCATCGGGCCGTTGACCACGATCGTCACGGTCACGATCGTTTCCTCCACGGACACGAATGATGAAGACCGCGCGACAACCCTGTTGCACCCATAGGCCCTGGCGGTCCACGCCCCAGGTTTGGCCCTCAACACAAGGCGAACCGCTGATCTGGCGTTCCAGACGAACCTGGTCCGGATCGTAGCTGCCGCAGTATTTGCGATTCTCGTTGTTGGCTTCGCAGGTGACACTTTGTTGCGCCACGGAGAATGCGGGGATTACGAGAAAAGCAAAAGCCACTCCGAGAAAGCGGAAAAAGATTTTGAGTCTCATGAGCTTGCTCCTGTTGAATTTTGAAGACGCCAGCGCCGAACCTGGCTGGGCAACCTCGAAGCGGCGCGGTATGTGCGATGAGCCTAGCACAGAGGGAACACATTTAGGATTAAGTATCGCTAATCCATAACCAGCCTATGGATCCGCGCCAGACTCAGTGCAGCGGTAGCGGCAAACGTTACTGAGGACAGGCGGCGCCGCCGTCGATCCAGATTTTCATCTGGGCGACGGTGCCTTGGCGGTTAAGCGGAGGGAGTGCGCGGCCATCGCCGGGATTCCAGCCCCAAGCTACGAGTTCGTCGTCCGCAACGTGTTCGACGAGTTGTTGCAAAGAGCGGCCGCCAGTCTGTTTGGGATCTTTGAGCTGGCGGCAGAGTTCGGCTGGAGTGCGACCGACGAAAACCATCTTGTGCTCAGGGGAAGGCAGACCCCATTTGGGGTTACCGGGTGGCATGTGGTCGCCGGCCAGATTGGTGGTCTGGTGGCAGGTTTCGCAGCGCATAGCGGTGACGCCGTGACCGTCTTTGCCGCGTTTTACGTTTTGCAGGTGTACGTGACTATCGTCGCCCTGGAGCGGAGCGTCGCCAGCGGGATGGCAATTCTGACAGCGCGGTGAAGTGAAAACTTTGTGTACTTCCAGAAATGCCTTTGCCGAAGCGGAGGCGTCGGAATTTGCGGCGGGGGGCGCGGCGTGCAGGTTGGCGATAGCGATTACGACCAACGCGATCGCGAGGATAGCGACTGTCACCACACGAATCAGCGCAAGATTTCTGCGGGCTTTCTGCAGCTTCATGACTTTACCTCGTTCGACTCAGCGAGATCCGCGGTTCGAATCGGCAGGCTGCGAACGCGCTTGCCAGTTACGGCGAAAATCGCGTTTGCAAGCGCCGGTGCGACGGGTGGTACGCCGGGCTCGCCGACGCCGGTAGGATTCGCATCGCTCGGCACAATATGTACCTCGATAACGGGCGCTTCGAATATACGCAGCATCTGGTAATCGTGAAAATTCTTCTGTTGAACACGGCCATTTTCGAGAGTGATTTCGGTCTTGAGGGCAGCGGTGAGCCCGAAGATGATGCCGCCTTCCATTTGGGCCTTGACGATGTCGGGATTGATGACCCGGCCGCAGTCGACGGCGCACACCACGCGGTGCACTTTGACATTGCCGTTTTTTTCGACGGAAGCTTCGACGACCTGGGCGACATAGCTTTCAAACGAAAAATGAGTGGCGATGCCGCGGCCAACGCCTTTGGGAAGAGGCTTGCCCCAACCGGCTTTTTCGGCGACGAGATTTAAGGTGGCAAGCATGCGCGGTTCTTTGGCGAGAAGCTTGCGGCGAAGTTCGTAGGGATCTTTTTTGCCGGCGTGGGCGACTTCGTCAAAAAAGCCTTCAACCGAAAAACCGGTGTGCGAATGGCCAACCGAGCGCCACCACTGAACGGGAACGCCGATCTTAGGAGAGTGAAGATCCACTTGGATATTCGGGATGCCGTAGAGCATGTCGGCGGCGCCTTCGACGGAAGTAACGTCGACTCCGTTCTTAACCATCATGGGCTCAAAAGGCGTGCCAGCCGCGATGGACTGGCCGACGATGGTGTGCGTCCAAGCGACGGGATTACCTTCAGCGTCGAGCCCCGCAGCAAAACGATCGTGCCATTTCGGGCGATACCAACCGCCGGCAAGATCGTCCTCGCGCGTCCATACAACTTTTACGGGAGCCTTGGCAATTTTCGCGACGTGAGCGGCTTCGACAACAAAATCGGAAGCTGGATTTGCGCGGCGACCAAAACCGCCGCCCAGAAGCGTGGTGTTGAGCTTCACTTTTTCCGGCGGAAGCCCGACAACTTTCGCGGCATTGGCGCGATCGACGGTTTCGAATTGCGTACCGGTCCAGATCTCGCAACTATCAGAGCGGAGATCGACGACACAATTCAATGGTTCCATCATTGCGTGCGCGAGATACGGAACATCGTATTCGGCGTTTAGGGTTTTTGCGGCGGAGGCCAGCGCTCCCGCAGGGTCGCCAGATTTCTTGGCGATGGCACCGGGCGTGGCGGATGTCTTGGAAAACTCCTCCGTCATCTTCGTTGTAGAAAGACCCGAGTTTTCGCCTTCATCCCAGGTGATTTTCAGTCTGTCGCGCCCCAACTTGGCGGCCCAGAAGCGGTCGGCGATGACAGCCACGCCCGACGGAACTTGTTCGACAACGCGAACGCCGAGAATCTTAAGCGTGTCAGCAGAATCGATGTTGGAAACCTTGCCGCCAAAGACCGGAGGCCGCGCCACAACCGCGTAAAGCATGCCGGGAAGCTTCACGTCGAGACCAAATTGCCCGGTGCCGTTGGTCTTCGAAGGAGTGTCCAGGCGCCGAGTCGATTTGCCTATGAGGGTGAATTCTTTGGGATCTTTGAGGGGAATATTCTGTGGCGGCTGGAGATGGGAGGCAGATTCAGCCAGCGAGCCATAGGAAGCTTTTCTTCCGGAAGAGGCATGGATGACGAAACCTTTACTCGCGTGACACGAAGATGCTGGAACATTCCACTTCTGCGCTGCAGCTTCGATAAGCATCAGTCTGCCCATCGCGCCCATTTTGCGCAGGCGCTCCCATTCGGAAGGAGTGCTGGTGCTGCCGCCAGTCATTTGAATGCCGAAAATCGGATGATTGTAAGCAGGGTCCACGGGAGCGGGTTCGACTTTGATTTTCGACCAGTCGGCTTCGAGTTCTTCGTTCAACAGCATCGGCAGGCTGGTGTAGACGCCCTGCCCCATTTCGGAGTGGTTGGCGACGAGGGTGACGGTTTCGTCGGGCGCGATGCGGATGAAGGCATTCGGAGCGAACACTCCCGGAGGCGCGGCCGCAAGTTCGCGTGCGCCCGCGCCGAGTTCGGGAACGTACGCAGCGATGCATAGTCCACCGGTGATCGCGGCAGACGTCTTCAGAAATTCGCGGCGGCTAGCCTTAGAGGCTAAAGCCCCTTTTCGCTCAAGATTTTTTGGCACGGCTGAAGCCGTGCCCTCCCCGGTCAGACTCTCGACGGCAGTAAAAAGGCGGCTTCGGATCGCAGTCATGACGCCACCTTCTGGTGCAAGTTCCCCGCCGCCGCGGAAATTTCCGCGGCTCGATGAATGGCACGCCGGATGCGCTGGTAAGTTCCACAACGACAGATGTTGCCGGACATGGCTTCATCGATATCTTCGTCTGTCGGTTTCGGTTTATCTTTCAGCAGGACGACGGCGCTCATGATTTGGCCGGACTGGCAGTAGCCGCATTGCGGCACGTCGATTTCGATCCAGGCGCGTTGCACGGGATGCGAGTTGTCAGCCGACAGGCCTTCGATCGTAGTGACGTGCTTGCCTGCGACTCGCGAGAGCGGCGCTACGCATGAGCGAATAGCGACGCCATCGAGGTGCACAGTGCAGGCTCCGCACAGGGCCATGCCACAGCCGAATTTTGTGCCGGTGAGGCCGAGAGAATCGCGAATCACCCACAAAAGTGGAGTGGATGGATCGTCACCCACAGAAACCGATTTTCCATTCAGTGTGAAGGAAGTCATGAAAAGCCTCCGGTAGTGGGTGTTGATGACCAGGCGTGCTTGCCAGGGCGGGACAAAGGCACGCTACAAAATGATTTTTATTGGAGCGCGGCAACCGAGCGAAGGATACATCAAAAACGGAAATGATGGACGAAAATTCGGCGATATTCAGATGGGACGATCTTAAGAAGGATTGGACCGAGCTACTTCTTAAAGAGATTTTCGAAGGCCTGGCGCGCATCGGGCGGACGGCCGGGAATAGGCTCCGGAAGAGCGGCGGCAATTTGCGCAGGCTGTTGATACGACGTGGGAGCGGTGTCCTTCTCAATAGTGGTGCGGAATTCGTAGAACTTGCAATTGTTCTTGCCATCTTTTGGAGTGATGCGCTCCGGGATGGGCTGTGTACATTCAAATTGCGCGCCGGAATCGAAAAAGCGGCACTGTTTGCAGCAATGAAGTTCGGCGTTGCACTTGGGGCAGGTGCTGCTGGCGTCGAAGCCGGGGGCGAGGACCGCTCCACAATTGGCGCAACGCGCGCGAGTTACCGTGCCGACCATACGAGGAGTGCGGGGGCCGAGATGATCGTTTTGTCCGCGGGGACCGCCTTGCGGCGGCTTGCGTTCGGGGCGGGACTTCTTTTCTTTGTCGCTATCGCGATAGCCGCGATGGCTGTACTTACGATCCACAGATACCTCCGTGCATTGGCCTGGCGGCAATGCGAACGAAAAGAATTCGCGTTGCGGCAAACCTGCACTTCATAGAAATGGAAACGGGCAGCTTAAACACTGCACTCTGGTTTGTATCCAATCGGATTGCTACTCTTGGGGCGGCAAGAGAAACTTCCCTAAATTTCTGGTTCAGAAGGAACTGCCAGCATCCAAGAGCAGGAGATGGGACAACATTGTTTGTAACTCTATGGGAATTCGAAGTCAAGCCGGGAAGCGAAGAATTGTTTGAGCGTACATACGGGCCGGATGGGCAGTGGGCGAAGTTGTTCCGGCGGGATGCGCGGTATCTTGGTACGCGATTGTTGCGGGATGTCGGGGCGGGGCGGGTTTATTTGACGATAGACACTTGGGAATCGCGGGCGGCTTATCAGGAGGTTCGGAAAAAGTATGCAACGGAATACGAGGAGTTAGATCGGAACTGCGAATCCTTGACGGAAAGAGAAAGGCATCTCGGCGGATATGAAAAGTAAACGCTCCGGATCTGCACTCGTGCTGACGTGTCTTATTTTCTGGTTTCTTTGCGTGGTCAATGCTTGGTCTCAAAGCGCATCAACACCGGAGCCCGGCGCTGAGATCATTATTTCTGCCCTCTTCCTCCTGTCTATCCCCCTTTGGCAAAACAAACGCAGATTAGCGGTGATGTCGAGCTAACCGTGGGAGTCCGAAAGGACGGATCTTTGACCTCTCTGGATGTCTTACGAGGTCCTCCGTTGTTGGCGCAGGCTGTTACGGACAGCGTGCGGAAGTCCAAATTCGAGTGCAGAAACTGCGCGGAAGAACCCATCTTCTGCAAATTGACTTACCGCTTTCAGCTCGGTCCAACAATTTACTGTACGGAGACGACCAACGGAATCAAAGATAATGAGAAGGACGAACCCCATCCGCGGGTATCTCAGTCTGAGAGCACTGTGACCTTAATCGACCGGCCCGTCGGTACCTGCGACCCGGCGGGGAAGATAACGTATGAAAAAGTTCGCTCAATAAAATGTCTGTATATCTGGCGATGTGCGTCACCACGACCGGTCGGGATTGAATAGACGTGAAGCCGGGGGCGGCGCGAATGATTACGGCGTAGCCCAATCGAGAGCGTAGATTTCCTGGATGCTGGCGTCGCGGACCAGGAGTGGAGATTCGTCGGGTGCGATACCGCTCCAGTTTCCGAAGGCTCCGCCTGCGGCCTGAAAGCCCTTCAAGCTGAGGATGCGCTCGAGTTTGCCGTCGGCGATCCGCACGCGGAAGTATCCTTCTTCGTTATCGAGGCTGCCATTAAAATAAATATATCGGCTGTCCTTGGACCAAGTGGGATAAGCCACGAAAATTTTGGCGCGCTCGGCCCATTTCTGGGTGCTCAGATCGAACAGCATAATCTTCAAGGAATCCAGCGGGATGGCCGCGATGTAGCGCCCGTCGGGAGACCAGCGCGGAGAATAGAGGCCGTCCGAGCCCGGCAACTTCGATGCGCTGCGCGTCTTGAGATCGAGGATGTACACCGCGGATCCCTGGTTGTTCAATGAGTTGCCGCCGAAGGCCAACGATTTGCCGTCAGGAGACCAAGTAGGGTCAGCCAGATTGGTTCCGGTGCGATAGATGAGCTCGGGAGTGCCTCCTTCGGCGGGAACGAGATAGATCTGCCAGGGCTCGCCGGGAGGATGGCCGAAGAACGCGATTTGCTTACCGTCCGGGGACCAGCGCGGCAAGTATGCCGACATGGGCGGAAAAACCAGCTGGAGTTTTTGCGTACCGTCGATTTTGCTGCGCCACATGGTGCCGTCAGAAGCGTCGTTATAGGCGACCCACTCTCCATCGCGAGAAAAATCCAGCCCCATGGCGGAAATTCCGGAAAGGTAAGGCGCGAAGTGCTTGGAATTCGCGTCGTAACGAATCAATTCCCCACGCGGCCGCCAACCTTGAACAAATATTTCTTTGCCGTCGCGGCCTGGGACGGGTTCGCCAACATTCATCGGGCCAGTCGTTAACTGAACGGGTTCGCGAGGTGCGGAACGAAAAAATCCGCGTCGCTCATCCAGAGCCCAGAGATTGGCGGTGTCGTCGCGCTGCGCCTGAAAGACGAAGAACTTTCCATCGCGGGTCCATTTGCCACAGCACTCGTTTGGCGAGGGATTCCAACCTGGAAGCAAGGGTTGCAGATTGCTGCCGTCGGCCGAAGCCTGCCAAATGGAACGATTGTTGGTGTTTGGGTCGTTTACGGTAAAGCGTAAAATCGATCCATCGCGCGACCAGCGAAGATCGCTAGCGGTGCCCGCAGCGGTCAGGAGATGGCCCGGATCGTTACCATCGTTCCTGGCTACGAAAATTTCGTTCCCTTTGCTGAAGGCGAGCCGCGACCCATCCGGCGACCACGCGCCAGAGTGACCTTCCAGATTGCCCAAGCGCCGCGGTGAACCGCCAACGACGGGAACGCTCCAGAGCGGGCCATCGAGAGAAGTGCCATGTGCGGTATTCATCAAAAGCAGCGAGCCATCCGGCGAAACGTCGAAAACGTTGGCGAAGCCGGTGTCTTCCAAAGAGTTTGGAATTGGAAATGTTTCGCCGCCATTCACAGAGGTCTGCGAAAGCAGGGATTGACCTTCAATGAAATAAACGCGTGAACCATCGGTGACGATATCCGATTTGGGCCGGTTGGTGTTGGTGAGCTGAACCGTGCGCAGGATTCGAGGCGGCGCTGCTGCCGGTCGCGTCAAGTAATATCCCAGAATCGTCGCGAAAATAAGCAAAGCGCCGCCGGTTGCAGCGAGCGAAGTCCGCCAACGGCGCTGTGATTGGACCGTGCGCACCGATCCCGAGCGGTGAGAGTCGCTATCACGAGTCAACCTCTTAAGGTCATCACGCAGCGCGGCGGCGGTTTGGTAACGGCGGGCGGGATCTTTTTCGAGCGCGCGTTGTATGACTCGTTCCAACTCGGCGGGCATGTCGTGATTGAGTTGTCCGGGAGGCACGGGGGCGCGATTCAAGATCGCGTCAAAAATCAGCCCGGTGCTGTCCGCTTGAAACGGCGAAGCCCCAGTAGCCATTTCGTATAGCACAACTCCGAAAGAGAAAAGATCGGTGCGAGGATCCAGCTCTTCCGCGCGCACCTGCTCTGGCGACATGTAGGCGATCGTGCCCAGCGTGGAGCCGGCGCCGGTGAGACGCTCCGCCGTGGTATCACCGCCACTGAACTGGTCCGTAGTCGTCGTAATTTCGGTTGATCGTGTTCCCACTTGCGAGCGCTTGGCTAAGCCGAAATCCAGAATTTTGGCGTGCCCTCGTTCGGTGACGAAAATGTTGGCCGGTTTGATGTCGCGATGAATAATGCCCTGAGTGTGGGCGGCATCCAGAGCATCGGCAATTTCGACGGCCAGGCCAAGCAGGACTTCAGTCTCAAGACGGTTGCCCAAAATAAGATGCTTCAGGGTCATGCCGCCAAGAAATTCCATGGCGATGAACGCTTCGCCGTCCTGTTCGCCGATGTCGAAAATTGTACAAATGTTGGGATGATTCAGGGCCGAGGCAGCTTGCGCCTCGCGTTGAAAACGGGCCAAGGCAATGGGGTCGTGGGCAACTTGCGGCGGCAAAAATTTAAGCGCAACGAAACGACGAAGCCGAGTGTCTCCCGCCTTGTAAACAACTCCCATGCCGCCACCGCCAAGTTTTTCGAGCGCGGTGTAATGGGAAAACGTGCGACCGATGATGGAAGAAGCGTCTGACATTCGTGGGGGAGTCTATCTCAGCCCATCAACGCAGGCAAACGTGTGTGCTATGTGACGAGATTTTGGGCGGCGGATTCGAATTGCTTAATGAATGGACGCTTCGGTCGCGAACAAGCCTCGTGCACAAAGTTGCGTCAGGCAAACAGGCGGGAGAGGCCGGTTACGGGAAGATCGGGCTGGAGGAATTTCTGCGGCGTGCCGGATGAGCGGAGAACAGCTTCCGCTGCAAGATAGCCGCTGCGAACCGCGCCTTCCATGGTGGCGGGCCACCCGGTTTGCGTCCAATCGCCCGCGAGGAAAAGACCCGGAGTTTTTGTTTCCTGGGCGGGGCGCCATTGATCGACACCGGGTTCGGGCGAGAAAGTAGCGGTGGCTTCTTTTATAACGGTGGCTTTGACGAGTTGCGATTCGCGCGCCGCGGGCAAGGCCTGGCGGACTTCTTTCAAGCACAAATCAATAATTTCTTCGCGGGATTTTCTGAGCAGTTCGTAGGAGGCACTGATCACCAGTTGCAAATATTGGCCTCTCACTTCTCGTCCCTGCGCAGCACCGCCCGTTTTCTGGGCATTGTCATTCCGAGAGCCGGGTTTGCCCGAGGAATCTGCTTTTTCCGTTCTATCGTTAGACAGCAGATCCCTTGCTGCGCTCGGGATGACATTTTCACTGTCAGTGGTGTCATACAGTACGGTTTTGTTGAAAATCCATTGCGTCTGCGTGTCGAGCAGGGTGATGAACGGTTCATGGGTAACTTCGCGATCGAACCAGAAATGAACGCCGGTGATCGGGGAAACTTTAAATTTCTCCAAACTATTCAGCGTAGGGTTGGCAAAGCGGATTTCTTTCGGCAAAAGTTCGGAGAGGCGCTCCTGCGGTAGCGCAAGGACGAAGGATTCGGCAGTTTCCTCGCGTCCTCCGTCGAAAATCACTGCTTTCAGAGTTCCACATTCGAATCGCAAAGTGCGTACGGGTGAGCGAAGAATTACTTCCCCGCTTTTTTTTTCGATGGCGGTGCGGCAACCGTCATAGAGTTCCGACAGCGGCACCGATGGGACGCCCATTCTGTAGCCGGTGCGATTGGCGAGAAATGCTTTCCAGAAAACGTCAATGCCGAAGCGGGCGTCGGTGCGCTCGAGTTCTTCATTGAGTGCGCTGACCAGTACCACGCGCCAGAAACGTTCGATGGCGGCAGGCGTCTGTTTGCGGCGGCGCAGCCATTCCAACATCGAGATCGGCTCGGCTCCATACGCATCTTTTGGGCGGCCACCGGCAAAGAGAATGGCAGCCAGCGCACGGGCGATAGACAGTTTGTCCAGATAAGAAAGCGGCGCGAAAAAAAGAAACGAGCCGGTCATATGGATAGGAGCGGGAAGAAAATCCGCTTCCATGATGCCGGTCAGGCCTTGTGGGTCGAGAAAAACCAGCCGGTCGAAGAACTTGATTTTATCGGCGGCGCCGACGCGGCGATAAAAATCTGCGAGATTGGTGCAGCAGCCCAGCGTGACATGCTGGCAGTTGTCCACATGCTCGCCGTTTGGCAAAGCATAGGAGGTCGCGCGGCCGCCGAGATAGGGCCGCTGTTCGAACAGACGTACACGGCAGCCTGCGTCAGCTAGCGCGACGCCGGCCGCCAGCCCCGCCAGTCCGCCGCCAATCACGATCACGTTTTTCGAGGACATTATCCCGACTATGCCGCCCGAATTTTGCGCGGGCGATAAAGACCATTCTCTCCGCTTTGCTTAAGCGAATGCGCTCGCCGAACACGGCAAAATCGAGCGATTCAATACGAGCCAACAGCGCGTTGTAAGTATGCACCAGAAGCCAGAGCGTGCCGCGGCTATCTGCTTCAACAAGATCGAGAAGCTCGGCGCCTTCTTCGTACATTTGCCAAGCGCGGTCGGCTTCAAAGCGGAGAAGTTCGCGCACGCCCAGAGTGGCTTCGCCCTTTGCGAAGTCGGCGGGCGTTACGCTATAGCGTGCCAGATCTTCATCCGGAATGTAGATGCGCCCGAGCGCGGCGTCTTCGCGCACATCGCGAATGATGTTGGTCAGCTGAAAGGCCAGGCCGAGTTTTTCAGCGAGATCGAGTGCCCGCGGATCGCTAAAACCGAAAACATGCGTGCACGTCAGGCCGACGGTTCCGGCTACGCGGTAGCAATATTCTTTCAGGCGGTCGTACGTGGGATAGGTCTTGATGGTGAGATCCATCTCGGCGCCGGAGATTAGATCGTGCAAGTAGCGCGCCGGCATGTTGAAACGGCGCATGGTGTCAACGAGCGCAGGCAAGACATCGGCGGCTCCGGACGGCGCCGATTGCAATGACAAGGCGGCGCTCCCGTCAACAAAGGCGCCATAACCGCCGGCGGCTTCATCGAGCGCAGTACGCCACTTGGCAAGACCACGTTGCTTTAGGGCGAGGTTGTCACCTTCATCGGCGACATCATCCACCAGGCGCATGAAGGCATAGAGAGCGGCGAGGCCGTCGCGCTTGGGCTTCGCTAAGAGATAAAAGGCGTAAATGAAGTTGCTGCGAGCTGCGCGGGCAATGTCCCAACAGTGTTGGTAGGATGCGTTGATTACGACAGGGTCTGCGGGCGGCAGCGAAGAATGTGGATCAATTGAAGAAGGTACGACATATCGTGCCTCTATTTTCGGAGCGGTCCCGGCGGAAAATATTTGGCTGGCCAAGACACGGATCAGGAGGGTTGCTTGCTTCACTTTGCTGATAGCGGGCCGGCGATTCAGCGTCTCGTAACCTTGCGATTCGATGGCGTCGAGTACTGCCATGCCTCCCCGGCTGAACATTTCCAGGTCGATGCGGAGTTTGCCTGCGACTTGTTGCGCGAGCGGAAGACCTTCATCGAACAGGACGCGCGTACGGGCGATCAGATCCTTCATCATTGCGATGTAGTTCTCGCTGAAACGGTGCGAGACGATATCGTCTTCGCTGACGCCATGTCGCCCGGCGACGTCGAGTGGAATATAGATGCGGCCTTTTTCCAGATCGCGCGAAACGTCCTGCCAGAAGTTTGCCAGCTGCAACGCGGTGCAAGTGGCATCAGAAAGTTTTTGCCGCGCTTCATCGCGATAGCCGCATAGATAGAGGACCAGGCGTCCAACCGGATTCGCTGAGTAGATACAGTAATCGAGAACCGATTCCCATATCGGATAGCGTTTGACGGTCTGGTCCTGGCGAAAAGCTTTCAGCAGATCGGCGAAAGGCTGCCTGGGAATGTCTTTCGCAACGATGGTTTCGCGCAGCGCGATAAAAACGGGATGCGATGGGCGACCTTCGTAACAGGCGTTCAGTTCCTGTTCCCACCAGTCAACCAGTTCCAAAGCGCGTTGCGTATCGGGAACTTCATCGCCGAGATCGTCGGCCCAGCGGCAGTAGGCGTAAAGATTGTAGAAGTGCTGATGGAGTTCTTTCGGCAGCAGCCAACTCGCGACGTTGAAATTTTCGTAGTGGTGAGTGGCGAGCCAGCGCGTATACCGCTGCGCGGATTCCGGCGAACAGCCGGCCGGCGGGGCGTTTTGCGCGATTTCGAGTTCGCCTGGGCGCAACATCAGAAAAGCAGATTCCTCGCTTCGCTCGGAATGACAAGTTTAGGGAGTTGGACTGGGCAATAATTCACGGGCGGACGGCAAGTTTGATTTCGCCGCTGCGCGACTTCATGCGTTCGAATGCCTGCGGAAGATCGGCCAGGCGAATTTCCTCGGTGACAAAATCCTGCGCGGAAATATCGCCGCGGCGCACGGCTTCCAACGCTTCGCGAATGAAGCGCGGCGTGTGGTGGAAAGTAGAAATAATTCGAATCTCCGAGTAATGAATCGTAGCGGGCTCGATTTCCACTTTAGTGCCGGAGGGCAGCCCGCTGAAAAAATTGACCACGCCGCCGCGGCGGACCAGGCTTAACGCCGTCTGCCACGCGGCTGGATTGCCAGCCGCTTCCACCACTGCATCGGGACCGCGTTTGTCCTCGGTGTGCGCGCGCAGCGCTTCCACAAGATCTGGAACGCTGTTGATATTGATGATGGCGTGGGCGCCAAGCCGCCGCGCCACATCGAGCGGCGCATCGCGGCGGGCGAGCGCGATCACGCGAACGCCGCGGCGCGAAAGCATGCGCACAAATTTCAGGCCGATCGGGCCGCAACCGATCACCACCGCGGTGTCACCGGTGCGCACTTCCATTTCGTGAATGCCACGCAGTACGCAGGCCAGCGGTTCAACTAATGCGGCGCTTTGATCGTCCACGGAGTGCGGCACTTCCAGCATATTTTCGGTGACGATGCGCCCGGGTATGCGCATGTACTCCGCGTACGCGCCGTTGTTAAACAAAAGATCTTCGCAGAGATTTTCCTGGCCGCGCCGGCAGTGATAGCAGCGGAAACACGGCGCAGAGTTGGCGGCAACCACGCGAACTCCGAGCCGCCATCGCGCGTCAACCCGCTTGCCGACAGCGACTACTTCACCGACAACTTCGTGGCCAAAAACAGCGGGCGGACGAATCATTTTTGCGTGATAGCCGCGCTTCCACACTTTCAGGTCGGTGCCATCGGTTAGAGCGAGACGCACGCGCAGCAGAACTTCATCAGCCGCGAGCGACGGCACATCAATTTCCTCGATGCGTAGATCTTCGCTGCCATACAACACGGCGGCGGTCATTTTAGGAGGCACAACGCGGCGCGCCAGCGCCACGACTTCGCCGATCGCAGCCTCGATTGTCTTTTTTGCGGATGTTTTCATTGATGCATAATCAAGACTTTGAGCGACTCGGACGTCGGGTTCGCCGCCAACTCCAGACCTTCCTGGATTCTAGCCAAAGGAAAGCGATGTGTGACGATTTCCATCACCGGCAGTTTCTTCTGCAGCACCAGAGCGGCGGCTTCTTCTTGGATGTCCACGGCGGCGCTGTAGCTGCCTAAGATTTCCTTTTCGTCGATCCCCACAGCCGAGGCAGGAAAGCCAATCCGAGTTACGGGATCATTGGCGGCAAAAAGCAGGACACGCCCGCCTGGACGCGCCACCGCGAGTGCTTCTTCCACCACCGCCGGATGCGCCACCGCGACCAAAACCGCATCCGCACCCCGTCCCTCAGTTCGGGCCTTGACCTCTGTTACAAGCTTACCATTTGTGGGGTCAAAAGACTCGACTGCGCCGAGAGACAGGCTTTTTGCACGACGTTCGGGCATAGGATCGCTGGAATAGATGCGTGCGCCGATTAAGTTGGCAACCATC
The DNA here is from genome assembly GCA_963732135.1 of uncultured Acidobacteriota bacterium. Taxonomy (GTDB): domain Bacteria; phylum Acidobacteriota; class Terriglobia; order Acidiferrales; family UBA7541; genus Acidiferrum. Next base: position 730,335 of record CAVSYC010000001.1, on the reverse strand, counting down.
AGCAGTTGTAATCCGATGGGACCGCAACCGGCCACAAGAACGGTTTCCCCTTTTGCAACGCGCGCTTTTTGCACGGCCTTCAAAATAGTGTTGATGGGTTCGAGAAAAGTAGCCTCTTCGAACGAAACGTTATCGGGCAGCTTGATGATACCGCGCTCAGCTACCCACGGCATGGCTTTGACGTATTCGGCAAATCCGCCGCCGTTGGGCGTGAAACCGGCGGTGAGGCCGGTCGTCTTGTATTGCTTGCACTGCGAGAAGAGGCGGCGCTCACAATAAAAACATTTTTCACATGGAATGTGGTGAAAGCTCATCACGCGGTCGCCGGGCGCGAATTTCGTGACACCGGGACCTGTGGCAACGACAGTGCCCGCAAGTTCATGGCCGAGGATCTGTGGCGGCTCCACGTAGCGCTGGAAAATTTTCTTAATGTCGGTGCCGCATACGCCGCAAGCGGCTACTTTGATGAGGACTTCGTTGGGGCCAACTTCGGGCACAGGAACTTCTTCAACGCGAACGACGCCCTTGTCGCGATAGACGCCTGCATGCATGGTTTGGGGGAACCGGCCCAGGGTACTCACGGTACCGCTATCTGTTCGCGTCGCGCTCATGCCTTAGCAACTCCCGCGACAGAGACAGGTATGGTTGCTAAAAAATTGTCCAAGAACTCTACAAGCTTCTGCGCTGCTTGATTACTTTGTCGACCAAAACGAACAAGATTTGGAAGATTGCCGGGTCGTCGCACAATTTGATTTATGAGATTCATCGGTTTTATGGCCCCTTGAGGCGTCAAGCATCGGTCAAAATCAAGGGGCAAATTTTCATTCGCAGTGTCACTGATGGCGCGGAGTGCAAGGACTGGGATACCTAGATTTCGGAAATTGGCGAGGATTAGCGCAGATTCCATGTCGACTGCCTGTCCAAAAAAGGCCAAGCGTGCCTTCTCCTCAGCCGTTGGAACGATGCGGTCGACCGTTATTAGCGTCTCAATCGGTATTGCCCCCTGTTCCGATGCTCTCTCAAGAAGCAGCGGATCGGCGTCCACATTCGCATCGTTGCGTAGTGTCCTCGATTTTCGAGCCACCACGAGGTCACCCGTTTGAAGAGGATCCTTTAAGGCTCCCGCGAGACCGGAGGAGATAACGACATCAGGCTTCATTGCATATGGAAACCGTTTGTCGCTGAAAATCCGGTCGCAACAGGCTTTGCCGATTCCGGTGAGTGCAACTTCTACATGATGCGAGGCTAGCTCTGTTTGAAAGGAAGCCGTGGCTTCAGGCAACGTCGGGTTCGCGTTAGAAGTTTTCAGAAATCTCCGCAATTTTCGCCAAGGGGCGAATTCAGCATCGACGGCGAATGTGACCAGGATGCGCATGAGCGTTTGCCGCAAAAGAGGCCGGGCTAAAGCCCGGCACTACAAATTCAAGACCGAGGTGCATAAAGCAGCTGCCACACAACAAACAAATTATGCTGCGGCAGCGTGCGTAATCTTCTTCGCGCGACGCGGCGCAATGTAACCGTTGGCTTCGTACCAGCGGACCGCGCGCTGAAATGCCGCGGTGGCCGAGCCGGGTTGAAAACCAAGTTCGCGCGCCGCGCGCTTGCAGTCCACAAACATCACATGCTGCGCGATCTTCACGCCTTCCACGGGAATCTGCGGCTCGCGCCCGATCAGGCGCGAAAACGCAGTCTCCGCGTACGCCACACCCAACGCCACGCGATGCGGGATTTTTATCGTGGGCGCGGGCAAACCCGTGATCTGCGCGAGCAGATCGAGAACGGCCTTCAGCGTCAGATTTTCAGAGCCCAGCAGATAGCGTTCGCCGACCATACCTTTTTCCGCAATCAGAATGTGGCCAGCGGCGCATTCTTCCGCGCCAACAAAATTCAAACCCGTCTCGACGTAACCCGGCATTTTGCCGTTTAGAAAATCCAGAATAATTTTACCAGTGGGAGTCGGCTTCCAATCCCACGGACCGACGGGCGTGGTGGGCATGGCGATAATCGCGGGGAAGCCCGCTTTTGCGGCGCTCAGCACTTCCCTTTCCGCCAGCCATTTCGAACGCTTATAGTGCCCAACCATCTCTTCCAGCTTCGCGTCGGTCGATTCATTCGGCAGTTCCGAGCGATCGACAGCAATCGTCGCCACCGTGCTGGTGTAGATAAATTGTTCGACGCCGGCTCGCTTCGCCGCCTCGAGAAGATTTTTTGTTCCGCCGACGTTCGAATCGTAAATATCCTGCGAACGTTTCGACCACAAGCGGTAATCGGCGGCCACATGAAAAACGCGCTGCACGCCGGAAAGAGCGCGATCGAGAGAAACGGTGTCACGCAAATCGCCGGTAACGTATTCAAGAGGAAGATCGGCGATCGCTCGATTGTTGCTCGAGGGCCGTAAGAGGACCCGGACGTCAGCGCCGCGCGCAGCGAGTTGCCGCGTCAAATGGCTGCCGAGAAATCCAGCGGCCCCGGTCACCAGAATCTTCGCGCCGCTCATGCGGTTTCCTCGCACGCGTTCGCGTCACCACCGGGAGCGGATGCAATCGCCTTTCGAACGCGAGGAGCAGCGTAAGAAGCTTCCAGCAGCGAAGAAAAATTTTCCCAGCGGCTGCAACGAATCAACGAGCGAATCTCCTGCAGCTTCTCCTGTAGCTCTTTCACCGGCGCGCCATCGGACTGGCCCCGCGAAGAAACAATGAATCCATCCACGTCATGGTTATCCAAGTACTCGAACAGCTCGACTGTCTCGCAAACATCAGTTTGCAGGTTTACGGTCACATGCGCGCACACATGAAATCCGGAAAGTTTGGCGGCGCGAATTCCTTCCATTAGCCGTGCGAAAGCCCCTACTTGCCCAACCGCCCGGTCGTGAATTTCTGCCCGGCCCGCCAGCTCAAGCGTCAAGAAAAGACGCGGGTCGGGGCGGAATTCGTGGATGCGATTACGCAAACGCAGACCATCGGTATGAAGAAAAACGTTGCGCCCGGCCTTATTCAGTGCGGCAACGATCCGTCCGATGATCGGATGCTGCAGAGGCTCCTCGCCTCCGACCCACAAGATCGGCGCCGAAGTCTGCGAAATGATATTGGCGGGAATGTCCATTACCGCGGCGCCTGGATCGGACTCGGCGTCAATTTCTTTTTGATCGGTGGCGGAGAAAGCCGAAGGGGAAAGATGAAAAATGTTGGAATTGTCGCGCACACCGGCAAGGGCGCGAGACAATCTGCTGCGGAAAAGATCCAAGCTCAACCTTACGGGAAACTTCATCGGGGTCCTAAAAGCCGCTGCGCTGCAGGAATTCTTCCGGGCGCAACTTCACGCCGCGCAATTGCTCTGTCTGGTGGAACTGGTTGACCGCTTCGCGGTCACGCACTCCATTGCTAAAACGCGCCAGCGCGTATACCGGAAACGAATTGCGATACAGATGATATTTCAAATAAAACACGCATGGAAAGCCTGTTCCGGTGAACTCGGCTTCGTCCCAGGAGCCGTCTCCGTTTTGCTGCGCGACGAGATACTCTGCGGCTTTCGAACTCGCCGGGTCGCTGGGTCCGTCCACGGCCAGAAGTCCAATCAGTCCCCACGCGGTTTGCGAAGCAGTGCTGTTGCCCTGCCCCTTGGTAGATTCATCGTCATAGCTGAGCAGCGATTCGCCGAAGCTGCCATCCGTTTTCTGCACTGACTTCAGCCAATTCGCCGCACGTTGGCAATAATCCAGTTTATTCAGCGAAACGGTTTCCAGCGAACGCAACACGCCGCTGGTTCCGTAAACATAATTCACTCCCCAGCGTCCGAACCATGAACCATCTTCGCATTGATCCTGCAAAAGAAATTTTACAGCGCGCTGAACCGCAGGATGCTCCGCGGGCCAGCCGAAACGTCCCAAACATTCGAGAACCCGCGCAGTCACGTCAGCAGTCGAAGGATCAATCATGGCGTTGTGGTCGGCGAACGGAATGTTGCAGATATACCGCCGGCTGTTGTCGCGGTCGAACGCGCCCCAACCCCCATCGCGATTCTGCATGCTGAGAAGCCACTGCAGGCCGCGGCGAATCGCGGCTTCCATTCGCTTCTCGTCCGGAATCTTCACTCGCTGCAGCGCCATCAAAACAAACGCAGTGTCATCAACGTCGGGATAATGATCATTGCGAAATTCGAATGCCCAGCCGCCCGGCTCGGCGTCTTTATTTTTTACTTGCCAATCGCCCGGGCCAAGAATCTGCTTGGACAAAATCCATTCCGCGGCTTTCACCAGAGCCGGGTGATCCGGCGCCACGCCGGCCTCCTCCAGCGACACCATGGCGATGCAGCTATCCCACACGGGAGACACGCACGGCTGCATGCGAATGGTGTCCGGCTCTTCAATTTCAAAACGCGAAAATTCCTGAATCTCGCGCCGTGTGAGTGGGTCATCCGGTCCCATGCCCATCGCCATCAGCGCAAAAATCGAATTCATCATCGCCGGATAGATTGCCGCCAGTCCTTCGGTGCGTTCGATGTGTTCCAGAACCCAGTGCTTCGCTTCGCGCAATGCGCGTTGACGGAATGGCTTCCAGGGAAATTTCTCGTAAACCTTGAAGCCGCGATCCAGAGCCAGGAAGAAATTCCTCCAGGAGACGAGTTTGTCGCTCCAATCGAATGCCGCCGCTTTGCGCGCAGGATTCTTGAAAAGTTCATCCACGCGCGCATGTTCGGGCAATCGCCAATCTGGACGCAACGTGGAAAGAATCGCCATGGGGATCACGATGCCGCGCGTCCACGAAGACATTTCGTAAATGTTGATGAAGAACCAGTTGGGCAGTAGCATCAACTCCGGCGGAATCGCAGGCACGAGCTCCCAGCCCACGGCACCGACCAGCGCAAGATAAAAGCGCACATAAGAGTTGGTGTGCTCCAAACCGCCGAGGCGGTGAATCGTTTCGCGGGCCGCGGTGAGTGGTGGGGAATTCGGATCGTCGCCGGCAAGTTTCAATGCAAAGTACGCTTTGCAAGTCGCGCTTAGCTCTGACGGGCCGCCAGGATAAATATTCCAGCCGCCGTCTTCCAGTTGCTTGTTCCGGACATAGTTGGCCAGCTTGGCGATGCGAACAGGGTCCGCTTTGCCGAGAACAAAAAGATAATAGATGTAGTCTGACTCGAGGGTCGAATCCGCTTCGAGCTCGCCCTGCCAATAGCCGTCGGCGGCCTGAAGCGACAGCAGGTGCTCCACGCCGCGCTCAATCGTTTCTGTAAGTTTTTGCGCCCAATCCTGCGCGCGCGCCGCTATCGGCGCCGCGGTAGTTGAACGTTCTTCACCCATTCTGACGAGTGAGGCCATCGATGCTCCCCCAGAGCAGTACTACAAACAATTTCTGTTGGCCATAAATCCGGCAGCGGCCGAACAGCCGGTTAACTCCTTGTTTTACATATAGTTCCAGAGTTAAACCGTACGCTGGCGGACGTTCCCCAAATGCTATCTAAGTATCGCCTTATTGACTTGTTGGGTCAACGTCCAAGATGTCCCGTTTTTTTGATTGGTCATCACACTAAAACGCTGGCTGGCGATTCCACTATTCGCTTCACCAACTGGAAAAGTGGTTCTGGCAATGGTTCTCCCTCACGTTGCAGAAGCGACGGTTTTTGCCGCAACAGTTGCGTCGGGAGCTGCATCCACGGTTGCTGGCTGATCGCGGCATCATCGAGTCCCCGCCGGAACACAAAAACATCCGCGCGATCCAGCATATGCCGGGCAGAATCCTTAAAATCATCGCGGTCCGTGTCCAGCACGGTGACGTAGAGCGACGGCTTTACAAATTGCAGCAGCGAATTGCTTTCGACGATGACATTGAGGCCGTCGCTGGAATAATCATCCGCGCCTTCGGCGAGAGCTTGCCTTAAAGCCGGCATGCCTTCCGCCAGATAGCCTTGTTTGGTGCGCAGCCAGAACGAGCGAGAGGCGCCTGCCTGGAGAAAACGAGCGCTGTCGGTCTCGGCGTGAGCGTCAGACTCCCAATCCAGCGCAACGACATGCTCGGTCGGAGCGCAATCGCAGTCGTGGCCGTTTGTCGCGCAGACGCCGTGACCATATTGCGTGATTTTCCCTGCAAGCCACTTGCCTTGCGGCAGCGCTGCGATCAGGTCGCACACCAGCTGTGTTTTGCCGATACTGCGCGTGTGGCCGCCTACGACGATCAGCCGGCACGGCGCGGACTTTCGCGATAACTCAGGACTTGCCAAGTTCTGCCTCTAGCTCGCCTTCTAATCTTTTGATGCGCGCGCCGAGCTCCGGGAGACGCGCGAACCACGCATACTGCTCCTTGAATTTGTCGAGCGGCCGCGCCGGCGTACCCCAAACGACCTGACCGCTGCGAATCGTTTTCCCAGTCGGAATGCCCGCCTGCGCTCCGGCGATGGAGTTATCTTCCAGCGTGCAGTGATCCGCGATGCCAACCTGGCCACCGACAATTACATGATGCCCCAGAACGCTGGAGCCGGAGATGCCGGTCTGCGCCGCGATGACCGTATGAGCTCCAATCTGCACGTTATGGCCGACGTGCACAAGATTGTCGATTTTCACGCCTTCCGCGATGCGCGTGTCGTCCAGCGAGCCGCGATCGACGGTGGCGTTCGCGCCGATTTCCACGTCGTCGCCGATCTCAACGATTCCAACCTGCGGAAATTTCCAGTGCCGGCCTTCGCCGTACGCGTAGCCGAAACCATCTGCACCAACGACAACGCCAGCGTGAATTTCCACGCGATTGCCAATGCGCATATTCGCATAAAGCGTCACGCGAGGATGAATGCGGCAGTTGTCGCCGACCCAGCTTCCCGCGCCGATGACGCAATGCGCACCGATTTGTGTGTGCTCGCCAATGTGGGCATCTTCGCCAATTACGGTATAAGGACCGATGCTGGCGCTGGGCGCAATTTTCGCGGGTGGCGCGATCAGTGCCGTCGGATGGATACCATTCGCAATGATGGACACTTCACGCAAGAATGCCGCGGCTTTTGCGAACGCGACCTTGGCATTTTCGGCACGAAGCACAGTCTTGCCAGCGACCGTCAGTCCTTGCGGAAGGACAACGCATTTCGCGGTGGAAGCTTCCGCGCGAGCGGTGTGTTTCCCCGAGTCCACGAAAATCAAATCACCCGAGGCGGCGCGCTCCGGTGCGGCAACTCCCGTCAGTTCGACCGAAGCGTCGCCTTCGACAGTTGCGCCGATCGCTTCGGCTAAATCTTTCGCCGTGTGTTTCATGACGCCTCCCAAACTTTTCATCTATGAGGACACGTACAGCGTTGTATCTCACAAGAAATCGTAAAGCGGCGGTTCGCCTGTCGGCCGCGTTTTCCAGCGCGCGTGCACCCAAACCCATTGTTGCGGATACTTTCGAATGATTTCTTCGGTGACCCTCGCAAATCGCTGCGTATTTTCCAAAACATCGCGCTCGGTGTCACCGGTTCGAATCAAGTCCAGCGGCGGTTCGAACCGCAGCCGGTATTTCTGCAGCGATTCATCCCACACAGCATAGCCCGGTACCACCGCGGCTCCGGTGTGAAGAGCGACGCGCGCGATGCCGGTGGTTGTACAGGCGGGCACGCCAAAAAAATCAACGAATACGCCTTCTTCAGGCATGGTGTTCTGGTCGGCAAGGATTCCGACCGTGCCCGCGTCCTTCAAAATCTTGAGCATGGCGCGCGCCGACTCATTCTTAAAAATTGGCGCGTTGCCGGAGAGTCCTCGGTAGCGATTCACCAGGGCATCGAGCCGCGCATTATCGAGTGGCCGCGCCATATAGTGCAGCGGATAGCCATAAAGGGCATGCGCGAACGACGACAGCTCCCACGCGCCCATATGCGCCGTGAGAAAGAGCACGCCTTTTCCACGACGCTGCCCTTCCAGAAAATTTTCCTGGCCATCGAGGACAATCACCTCTTCTATATTTTCCCGGGTGTAGCGAGGCATTCGCGCAAATTCCGCCGCCATCCAGCCGAGGCTGCGCACCATGTCGCGAATCGTCGCAGCGCGCCGCGTCTCTGTCCACTCAGGGAACGCCAGCTTCAAATTGAATTCAGCTGTCTTGCGCAGCTTCGGTGTCACCGCGAACAAGATTCGCGCAACCGCCACAGCCAACGCACGCGCCAACCGTCGTGGCAACGCGCCAGTAATTTTAAGCACAATCCATACGACTGCGCACGCCAGCCATTCCTTCATCGTTGGACATCTTAACTCAGGGCTTGCAAGTACAAGCCCTGAAACCCGATGCTAGGACGGGTCCACGTAGCGCAGGCAATCCTGCCTGCGCAGCTTCAACGCGTGCAAAAATCAAACCGTGCAGACAGGATTGTCTGCGCTACACGAGCGAACACTGCCCACGGCGCCACAACCAAGCGATCAGCCAGCCCTCACCCTCCCGCGGCGCATCGGCCGGGCCGTCTTGATCCTGATCACTCTTTACGCCTGCTATTTCAGCCATCTGGGTGTGATTGGCTTTGTCGGCCCTGACGAGCCACGCTACGCCTGGATCGCACGCGACATGGCGGAATCGGGCGACTGGGTCACTCCGCGCCTCTACGGGAAACCGTGGTTCGAAAAACCGCCTCTTCTCTATTGGGGAGGCGCGATTTTTTTCAAATTGCTTGGCGAAGGCCATCCCGAAGTCGCTGCCCGCCTTCCCAGCGCAATCTCCGCTCTGCTCGCAACGCTCGCCCTCGCGTGGCTGGCCTGGCGCACCTACGGAGAAGAGTGCGCGCGCTGGCTGTTGCTTCTTTTACCTACAAGCATCGGTATGATTGGCTTTTCGCACGCCGCCGCAACCGACATGCCTTTCGCCGGCATGCTGACGATTGCAATGGTCTGCGCCGCCGCAGTGCTCGGCCTGGTGCACAAAACCGAAGACGCGCCGATACTTCCGCGCGCTCGGTGGCTGGCGCTAATACTCTTCGGCTTTTTCCTGGGACTCGCTGTTTTGGCAAAGGGACCAGCCGCAATCATTTTGTGCGGCGGCGCGGTTTTCTTCTGGGCCATCTTCACCAAGCGCTGGCGCGATGCACTTCGTCTACTTCATCCAGCAGCCATCGCTGTTTTCTGCGCAACTGCTCTGCCCTGGTACATCCTCTGTGCCCGCCGTAACCCTGATTTCTTCCGCATCTTCATCGTCGAACACAATTTCAAGCGCTACCTCACTCCCGAATTCCAGCACATCCAACCGTTTTGGTTCTACGGCCCGGTCATCCTTATCGCGATTCTTCCTTGGACCGCAGCGTTTCTGTATTCTGCGATAGCCGGAACGGTTGTTCTCTTCAAGAACCGCGCCGTGAGCCCGGCGACCGCCCTGGTCTTATGCTGGGCGGCATTCCCTTTGATTTTTTTTTCCATCTCTCATTCAAAACTACCGGGATATATTCTGCCTACGATCCCACCTGCGGGACTCTTGTTGACCCGAGCCATCCAAGCATCCGCAACTGTATATCAAAAATTGTTGAGAGCATGCGTGGTCGCGGCAGCATTGGTTTTCGGACTCACTTCCGCGTTTTTCTTCGAGTTAGGGCGGATGACTGCTCCTCATTCACACTTGAACGGCAGGGCAGGTGCTGCATTTGCACTGCTTGCCTTGTTGTTTTCTGCGTCAAACCTTCTACTCGTTTTTGTAAGCTGGTCCAAGAGTTCACTAGCGTGGCTGCGTCCTTTTGCAGCGATACCCGTCTTGGGAGCGATGCTCTGCGCTCCTTTCTTCGTCAACGCACCGTTTCAATGGGACCCTTCTGGACGAAGCATCGCAAACGAACTGCGGTCTCTCAATGTAAGCCCCGACGACCTATTTCTCGGCCACATGGAGCGGGGACAGCATTACAGTTTGAATTTTTATTTACACCAAGAAATTCCAGACTGGGATCCAAGTCGTCCTGCGCCCGGCTATTTACTTCTACGCGCCAGGAATTGCACGATATTAGTAGAGGCGCCCTACGCCTGCGGTGACCAACCCATTTATTTCGAAAAAAGCGGCAGGTTCCTGTATCAAGTTAGGTCCGCCAACTCACTTCCCCACCCGGGCGCCGGGCGGCAGCCGCGTCAGGAAAAATGACACCACGCGGTTCTCGTACATGCGCTTCTCATCCTCACCCAGCGAAACGTAATTCCCATGCGGCAACATCGCTATTTCCTTCGGTTCCGGCGATTTTGCAAACAGTTCTTTGGTGCTCCCGCCCAGTACGGGTTCATCAGAGGATTGCAGAAATAATTTCGGCACACCCGTAACGCCATTCAGACGAGCAGAAAGCTGCGGATCCTGGTGGTGCTCATAGTTCAGCCAATCAAAGCTCAGTTCCGCGGCGCGCGCCATAAACGGAAAACCGCCCAGCCCAGTCTTGCCGACTTCCACTTTCACCATCTCTTCCGGTTTGTCATATACCGAATCCAGAATCACCGCGCGTACTCGCTTATCGGATTCCGCTTCGCGCAGCGCCACGTAAGCGCCCAGGTTGTAGCCCCAAACGCCGAACCGTTCCGGGTCCACATCGTTTCGCTGCGCGATCGTGTCCATGGCTGCTTTCAACTCCGCAGTTTCGCGATAGCCAAAAGATGTTGTCCCGGGATTCGCTCCGTGACCCACAAAATCAAACACGAACACGTTGTATTGGTGATCCTGCAGTGCGGAAACCAGCGTCAACAATTCGCCTTTGCTTGATTCATATCCGTGGCACAGGATGATCGTCGGCACTCCGCGAAATCCCGGAAAAAACCAGCCTTCGCGGGCGCCCGCCGGTCCCGGAACCTCAAATTGCACCGCATCCGGCCGCCCGGGAAAAGTCTGTAGGTTTATTTCTGAACTGGTTCGATTGGGCTTAACAATCCGATAGACCAGAAATCCCGCAATGGCCAGGGTGGCAAGACCCGTAAAGAAAATCAGCGCGACTACCGCCGTAAAAAGCTTCGTGTACCACTTGGTTGGGTAGCGGAGCTCGAAGAGAATTGACATACGTGGCTTGCGCGACCGAGCGTGCTGCGCGCGCCCCTGTCATTACCTCTCATTGAAATGGCTTTCTATTTTCACTTTAACACACGACTTTCCCGGCAAAAGCGGAAGACGCATCTCGTTGTGTCGCATTTATATCGGGTCGAGCAAACCAACGCCAGCCTCTCTCGCCTCCCAAGCCGTCATTCCGAGTCCGCCTCTGGCGGACGAGGAATCTCTCTTCTCTTCGATTGTCGGATTCGCCATCACCGATCCCGCAGCATTTTCCGAAGTGGGCTATGATACGGGCGTTAGGGTTTGTACTTACAAACTCTGAGATGATACGGGTTTCAGGGTTTGTCCTTACAAACCCTGAGATAATAATAAACTGTGGGGAGCCGCCGGCCGCTTTCTTCATCTTCCATGAACATTGTCGACTTACGTCAAACCAGCGTTCGCCAGATTGAGCCGTTACTTGAAGAAGAATCCCTGCACTGGCGCGATGAGTTGCATTGGGACTATCGCGGCGCGCTCGAACTAATCAAGCGTTTCCTCGAAGCCCGCGCTCTCTCCGGCTGTGTAGCTTACGAAAATGGTACTGCTGCGGGTTACACATTTTACGTGATGGAAGAACAAAAAGGTCTGATCGGTGGGCTATACGTCTCCCCCCAGTTCGACCAAACAGCTATCGCGCGCCGCCTGCTGGAAGAAATGCTCTACGGCATGCGTACTCTGCCCAATCTTTCCCGCATCGAAGCGCAGTTGATGCCTTTCGGCGGCCCGGTAGACCATCCGCTCCGCGAACTCGGCTTCACTCTCTATACGCGCCAGTTCATGCTGCTCGACCTGAACAAACCGTTGGAGATGCGCTCCGGCGCGACCACCGGCTTGCGCCTCTCCCGCTGGAACGATCGCTACTTCGATCCTTGCGCCAAGCTGATCTATCTTTCCTACGCCAACCACATTGACGGCGACATCAACGATCAATACCGCAGCAAATCCGGCGCGCTACGTTTCTTGAAAAATATTATTCTGCTTCCAGGTTGCGGACAGTTTGTGCCGGGAGCTTCATTCGTCTTGCACATGCCCGGCAGCGATGAATTGCTCGGCGCAGTTCTAACCAGTGAAGTCTCGCCCGGCGTCGGTCACACAACGCAACTCTGCGTTTTGCCCGGCCACCAGGGCCACGGCCTCGGCCGCGCGTTAATGATCACCGCCATAGACGCCCTGCGCGGTTTGAAATTCCACGAACTCACTCTCACCGTGACATCTGTCAATCACGGCGCCGTCCAACTCTACGAAAAATTAGGCTTCCGCACGCTGAAATCCTTCACCGCCGGAGTCTGGCCTCGCTAGAGCACGCCAGTTGTGCGTGACTTCTAGTCATCCGGATTTCTCAAAGTAAGGTTATTTCAGGGGATTAACAACCCGGTCTTCCGAGTACAGAATCTCTGCTCCGCTGCTCGCCGCGGCCTGTACTACTAACGCATCCCAAAACGAAATTCGGTAGCGCACTTCCAAGTCGAGTGCACCGAGCACGGACTCTGCCGTGTTCACCACTACCCCTCCACAGTTGGTCAACGAGACCGCGTGTACGCTCATGCTTCGCGCCCTGACTGATATCGTGCGCGTACACCAGGATGGTGGTGCCCACAAAAGGCTTAGCGCTCATGCAGTTCGTCCCGTGACTCAGGACGTTTCCAGCCAAGGTCAAATCCGGTACGAAGCCGTGCCGTTGCGCGCTTTCGAGCGCGCTCGTACTGCTTGGCATCCGCAACTAATTCTTGCAGTTTTTCCGATAACAATCGGCTGACCGAACTCCGCGTTTGGCAGCCAGTACCCTCGCTTCCTTCAGAACTTCGGCATCCAGCTTAAGTGTGACGTTTTGTTTCATCTCAGACATTCCTGGCACAGTCCCACATGCAGCACAATTCTACGTGCTTGGTCGGGAACCCCGTCAAATAGCTCACTTCTTTACTCTGTCTTTAAGCAGGTTTTTCAGTTCCGCCATGAACTCCTGCACATCCTTGAAATCCATATATACGCTCGCAAACCGGACATAAGCGACCTTATCCAGCTTCTTCAGCCGATGCATAATCATCTCGCCGATTTCCGTGGTCGTCAGCTCGCGTTCCGTCGCTTCGTGAACTACGCCTTCAATTTCGTCCACAATCGCTTCCAGCTTTGGCGTCGCCACTGGCCGCTTTTCGCACGCCTTCAACAATCCCTGCAAAATCTTCTGCCGTTCGAACCGCTCGCGCCTGCCATCCTTCTTGATCACCATGTACGGAATCTCGTCAATGCGCTCGTAAGTGGTAAATCGCCGCTCGCATTTCAAGCATTCGCGCCGCCTCCGGATCGTGTCTCCGGTTCGCCCTTCGCGCGAATCAATGACCTTGTCGTCCAAATGCCCGCAGAAAGGACACTTCACTCCGGCTTTTCTCCCTTGCCGCCCCGTTCAGCGCCCCTTTCGGCGTTCGGTTCCGCACTTCCGTGCGCGGCAATCTCATCCAGCTCTTCTTTTTCCTGTTCCGCCAGTTTCCGCAATTGCCCCAGTGAAACTCCCTCGCGAATCAAGACCGGAACGCCCACGATGCTACAAGCGACAAAGGCTATGAGCCACAACAATAGTGCCGCCGCCGTTGCGGGTTCTGGCAGGATTCCAAAAAGCTTTGTAAGGACGACGAATGCCGCAGTCTGAAAGCCCCCGCCCACGGCCGGCAGTTGAATGATAGAACCAACCAGCGTCAAGCCGAGCAGCATCGTGCAATCACTGAAACCGAGTTGTCCCAAAGCGCCGCCAAAACTCTTACACACCAGAACGTAAACGACCAGCACCAGCACCCAGTGCAACGTTGAATAGAATACCGTCGTGACTAAGTCCGACCAGGATTTAATCGTCTGGACCCCGCGCACAAAACCCAAAACGATATTGGCAGCCTTAACGCGCCATCCCTTGGATTCCGCCCAAAACCGCATTCGGGACTCTAGTAAAGCGGTACCGTGCAGACGCAAATATGCGAGGACCACGATGACCCCGACCACTGCCCCACCAAGCAAACAGCCTCCCACTTTAGCTGCGGCGATCGTAGCGCTCATCTCCCCAGTACCGGCGCGCTGGCGGTACGAGATGAGGCCGATTGCCAGTATGATCGCGAACGAAGCGGTATCGATTAGGCGCTCGAGCGCCCAAATGCCAAAAATATCTGCGACCGGATGCTTTGCTTTGCGGGCGAGCAGCAAGGGCCGGATCGGCTCGCCCACCCGGCTCAGTATGTTCACCGCGGCAAATCCCGCGAGGGTTACGGTAAAGATATCCAGAAATTTCGACGGGCCAATATTGCGTTGCATTACTTGCCAGCGTAGTGAGCGCACCGCGTAGCATGCGTATATCAGGAGCAACGCCAAACACAACAGCCCTAAATTAATTCCTCGAATTGTCGACCAAAGATTGGCAGCGCTGAAATTGCCCAGGTTCAAGACGGTTCGGAACCGGTACACCAGGTAGCCGAGCACCACCAACGCTGCCGCCACCAGCAGCCATTTCTTTGACTTGGAGTTCATGAGTGAATGAGCCTACTGGCCGTCAGCCTCGGTCGTCAAGCCAATCGCTCACAAATGATTCAGTTTATTGGCCTTGTTTCCCTTAGCGCAGCACTTGTATTGCGAGGCGCGGGCCGGGTAAGATGCGCACCCAATGGCTCGTCGGTGCCCAATTCCGTTCAGGGAACAATCTGAAAGCATTTTACGTTCCATACTATGGCAGGCCGAACTCAGTACTCAGAGGGCCGCTCAAGGGACTCCGGACATCGGGTTTGCTGTTGTTTTTCTAGCCCGGCAACAATTTTTACTGGTGTCGCGCCCAGAGAAGCTCTTTTGGATTCGAGGCTGATTTTACGTTGGAGCAGGATGCCCAACTGGTCCAGCAATGCCTCCAGGGAGATGGCTCTGCCTGGGAGGAGCTTGTGCGTCGCCACTCGCGCCGCATATTCAATATCTGCTATCGGTTCACCGGCAATCGCACCGAAGCCGAGGACCTGTCGCAGGAAGTCTTCCTTCGGGTTTACCGGACGATCGGCAGTTACCGTTCGGCGTACGGCGGATTTGCAACTTGGATGACTAGCGTGACTCGCAACCTTTTAATCGACCATTACCGGCGCACCAAGCGTGACCGCATCACTGACTCGCTCGATGACGCCATGCCGGTGGTCGAAAACAAACAATCTTCCGCGCGCCGTCCCGATGAGCAGGCTTTGCTCGGCGAATTGAGTTCGCAAGTACAATCCGCCCTGACCAAACTTTCGCCCGAACTCCGCGAAGCGGTCATTCTTCGCGACTTGCAGCAATTGGAATACAGTGAAATTCAAACTGTGCTTTCCGTACCCGAAGGCACGGTAAAATCAAGAATCAACCGCGGGCGTATTGAGCTCGCGCGCATCCTGCAACAAATGGGGGTTCGCCCATCATGAACTGGACTTGCGAACAAACTGAACTCTACTTGACGGACTATCTCGACGGCCTGTTGCAGCCCGAGCAGCAGCACGCATTCGACTTGCACGTCAACTCGTGTGAACGCTGCACGCCGCTGGTCTCGAGCGTCACGCACACCATCAGCAATCTTCGCGCGTTGCCCGAACTTGAGCTTCCGCCGCGCTTCGTTTACAACGTGCTCGATGCCACGCTTGGTCCTCGCGAAACCGTAACCGGATGGGCTGCGATTCGCGCATGGGTGCGCGGACTGGCTTCTCCGCGCTTCGCTTACGGAGCGCTTTCCCTGGCCGCAACTTACTTGATGATCGTCACGGTTTCCGGCGTCAATTGGAAAAAACCGAAGCTCGCCGACCTTTCTCCAGTCAATGTTTATCGGAACACGGACCGCCAGGCACATCTCGCTTACGCGCGCAGCACCAAGTATTTCAGCGACCTCCGCGTCGTTTACGAAATTCAGTCCAAGCTCCGTCAGGACAACCAACTTCCCACAGCGCCCGAAGGCACGGTTCCGGAATCCACGCCGCAAAAAGATCCCGGCCGCACTGACGGCACTCCGCCCGCAGCTCCGCGCCAGCAGAATCGTGCAAACGAAGTGAACTCGCAAATTCAGATGCTTGCAGAGGAACTTCCCCTCCTCAGCGGAAACTTTTCTGTCCTGATGGAAGGGAGAACTCGATGAAGTGTGCTGTCCATAGTGAGGTGGACGCAACAGGTTACTGTCGCAATTGCGGCAAGCCGATGTGCGCAGCGTGCGCGCGGCCCGTTCGCGATGTGCTGTATTGCGAAGACTGCCTGGCGACGGTCATGGGCCATCCCGCGCCTGCGCCGCCTGTCAGTGCGCCACCACCGGTTGGAACGCCACCGGGCTCTCCGTATGCCGCTTCTCCGCAGCGCTCTCCCTACGGCTCAGTACCACCCGCTGGGCAACCGTACGGAGCCTACCCGCCACAGCCGGGCGTTCAGCCTTCAGTCGTGGGCGGCTCCAGTCCTATAGCTGCGTTCATCCTGGCTTTCATTTTTCCGGGGCTCGGCGCCATCTACAATCGTCAGTACAATAAGGGCCTCGTTTATATCGCCATTTTCGCCTCCGCCATTTTTGGTTTCATCAGCGATCTCGATGACAGTTTCAAAGCCATACTTGGCATTCTTCTCGCTGGTTTCTTTTTCTATACCGCCTTCGAAGCTATGCAAACCGCACAGGCCAGAAATCGCGGAGAAACTCCTCCCGATCCTCTTGAGTCCTGGAGCAAGGAACGTCCTATCGGCCCGATCATTTTGATTGGTCTGGGTGCTTTGTTCCTGCTCGACAATTTTCACATTTTCGATTTCATTCGACTTGGCCGCATGTGGCCGCTGGTCTTAATCGGCGTTGGGCTATATATGTTCCGAAACAAACTGGGCGTTCGGTCTTGAAAACAGTCAGGAGCTTTCGTAGATGAGCACTCAGCCCCGTTGTACCTGTAGCCGTTGCACCATTCGCGGACTGATGGGCCCCGCGGTGATCACGACGCTCGGTATTTTGTTTCTAATGAGCGAACTGGCGCACGGCGCGTTTTCTTTCGGCCACACTTTCCCGGTTCTCCTGATCGTGATTGGTGCGATATTGTTAGCTTCCGCTGTTGCGCCCATGGACGGACACATCGGCACGCCCGTCGCTCCTGTTCCTCCATACGTTCCGCCCGCGCCGCCAAACGCGCCCCCGCCATCTTCAACGTACAATCCGCCCTACTCCGGGCAAGGACAATAGGCTGTTATGGCTAACGGTTCCCCAGTCCGTCCGCGTACCAGCGGAGTCTTCAGCGGCCTGTTACTCATCCTTTTCGGTTTCTTGCTTTTGTTGCACAACTACGGCCACTTGCAGCTGGGTGCAATTTTCCGCCACTGGTGGCCGCTGATCTTTATCTTCTGGGGAGCCACCAAGCTCTACGAACGCACCTTGGCGCAACGGCAGGGCCGCACCGCTGGCTGGATCACTCCCGGCGAGGTTTTTCTGGTCATCGGACTGCTGGTTGTGGTTGGAATTGTCATAGCGGCCGAGCAGCTACCGCCCCAGTTTCACAACCTGAACATTGATTTCGGCGAACCTTATTCGTTTCCTGTAGACATTAGTCCTCAGCCCATCGCTCCCAATTCCCGAATTTCGATTCGCGGCGGCCGCGGCACCATCACCGTCCGCTCCTCCGACGAACCCACTCTGCGCATCACGGGCCAAAAACAAATTCGTACCTTCAGCGAATCCGATGCGCAGAAGCGCTCCACTTCCATTGATATTCAAGCCGTGAAGGCCGGCGACGGCTACGAGATTCATCCGGCTGGATTCGACTTGGGCGACTCACGTATTTCCGTGGACATGGACATTGTGGTACCGAAAAAATCCACGGTGATCGTTCACAATGAGCGCGGCGACATCAATATCTCGGATATGGCTACCGACGTAACTGTCTCTACGCAGGAAGGCGACATCGAAATCAACGACACCACCGGAAATGTAGACGCCACCCTGCAAAAAGGCGACGTGAAAATCACTGACACCAAGGGCGACGTCAAAGTGGCGGGGCACGGCGGCTCGGTCGAAGTCGTGGACGCGACCGGCAGCCTGACGATTGACGGTGAATTCTACAGTTCTGTTCGTGCCGACAAAATTGCGAAAGGCATTCGCTTTATCTCGCAGCGCACCGACCTGACACTGACCCAGCTGGGCGGCCACTTTGAAAAATCATCTGGCAATCTGGAGATCGCCGACGCGCCAGGCAATCTGACGTCGCGCACGAAAAACGTTTCGGTTTCGCTGGATAACATTACTGGAAAAATCGTGCTGGACAACACTAATGGCTCGATTGAATTGCGCTTTTCGAATGCGCCCAGGGAAGACATCACGGTCAATAACGAACGTGCCTCCATCACCCTGAGCATTCCCTCTTCGTCGAGCTTCGACATTCAGGCTGATTGCCGCTCCTGCGATATCGATTCAGAATTTACGGGAAGTGGCCTGAAAGCCACGCGCACGGAGAAGGGCGATTCGCACCTCGAGGGCAAATACGGCTCCGCGCACGGGCCGAAAATTATCCTGAAGTCCAGCTACGACTCCATCCAAATCCGAAAAACCACCTGAGCCGGCCGCTCTTGTCGACGGCATAGTTTCGGAGTGGGTTCGCCGTTGTAGTGGACGGTCTTCAGACCGGTTCCGTGTCTCTTATTCTTTTAGGCTCGCGGGCAAAAGCCGTCGTTGCTTACTCCACCAACTCGACGCGCACCGGAAAGCCTTCCGGCGCATTGTCCACAAACTCTTCGCGATTCCGCCATTCCGCCAATGGCCGAACCTGTCTGCCATCCCATCCGGCCAGACGAATCCGGTTTTCATCCGCCATGGTGGTCAGTTCTCGCCGCACAGTCTTTTCCGGCACGTTATAAAAAGCGGATAGTCTTCTCACGCTGATAAACGCCGAGCGCGTCGTCGCTCCCGCCAATCGAAGAATCTCCCGCTTCATCATTTCTGTGGAAGTCATTAAAGATCCTTTCAGGAAAGGGTTCGTCGGGCGCTGGGAACCACATGGCCGGTAATCGGGGGGACAAGACCAGCGAGTGGACTATAACGCTGTGCGCTCCGGCCAGCAACTCCCGCCCGAGGAAAAAAGCTTCGGCTTACGAAGACTGGGTTTGCGAGAGAAATTGAGTCCGGCCAACCATCCTTTGCTTCGGTAGCATAACCCTGATTCGCCTCTGGCGCTCCTAATGCCGCAGTAATTTCAATAGCAGCGGCGCGATGGCATCCTGCAGACTATGCGCGAACATTCCCGGCCGCACAGTTCCGCGCCAGTGCGCTACCACGCCAAAAAGTATCGCCGAAATTGCGATCACTATGGCGCGCGACCACCCCTGATACGCGTGCACTCCGCCGAAAATCGCTGCTGAAATCAACACTCCGACCGGCACGCTCTGCGTCAGCGCGATAAATTGCTTTTGCAGATATCCACGGTAAATCGCTTCTTCGCTAATCCCCGCAACGATCGAAACCACCATCCACAAAATCATCTCCATTGGTGTCTGGGGCAGCAGAAACGCGATCGTTCCGTCCGCCGGTCCGCTGTGGCTGCTCAGCACCGACACAACAATAATCGCCACAAACCACAGCGCTATCCCGACTCCTAAATCTCGAAGCATCTGCGGCACGTTTTTCCACCGGTCTCCAAAAATCGTTCGCAGCGAACTGCCGCGCAACCACAATCCCAGCGCTACTACCGCCAGAAATGCACATTCAAATGCAATCGTGCGAAGGTACATCTGACTGCGGCTCGTCACCAGTCCAGCTCGGGCGTGACTCGCGTAGATGGTTGCGCGGCAAGCGTTCAGTCCCGCAATTACGAGCACCACTACTGTGTGCCACGGACTGGCAATCTGCTGAAACCGTTTGGGCAAAGCATTGGCTATCGTCTGTGTGACCATAGGTTGTGTTGCGGTCTTTCGAAACGAACAATCGAGCTGTCTGATTGGACGCGCCCAATAGGACTTTGTGTTTTTAGGCGCTTACGATTTTCGGCATTTAATCGTGTACAGCGCCCGCGATTTGCGAGTAATTGCCGAATCGTGGAAGTTCTACGTCAGTTTCATGGAACAATAGCATTTTGCATTTCCGGATTAGGACATGACTCAAAACAAATTCAAACCAGACCAAGATTCATTAGATCGATGGGCCGCGGTTGACCGCTATTTCTCCGAAGAGCTTTCTCTTTCTGATTCAGCTCTTGATGCTGCGATGGCCGCAAACAAATCCGCTGAGTTGCCGGCCATTGATGTCGCGCCCAACCAGGGGAAGCTTCTGCAGTTGTTGGCGCGAATGGTCGGCGCGCGAAGAATTCTCGAGATCGGCACGCTCGGCGGATACAGCACGATCTGGCTGGCGCGGGCGCTGCCCGCTGGCGGCCGCCTGATTACGCTGGAATTCAGTGCCAAGCATGCGGAAGTCGCTCGCGCCAATATCGCCCGTGCCAACCTCTCTGATATCGTCGAGATTCGCGTTGGAGCCGCTCTGGACACCCTTCCCAAACTGCAAACTGAAATCGCCGAACCGTTCGACCTGATTTTTATCGACGCGGATAAATCCAACAATTCCGAATACGTTCGTTGGGCCATCAAGCTCTCCCGTCCCGGCACTCTGGTCATTATTGACAACGTAGTGCGGGATGGCGCAGTCATCGATGCCGCCAGCACCGACAAGGACGTGCAGGGCGCGCGCCACCTCTTCGAGTTGCTGGCAAACGAACCGCGCCTTAGCTCCACCGCCATCCAAACTGTCGGCGTCAAAGGCTACGACGGCTTCGCCTTTGCGTTGGTAACGGCAAAAACGTAGCTGGATCATAAAAAATACTGCCGTTCATAACTTTATCCTGAGCCATCGCTTTTGCTCACCAATCAGCGAACGGAGTTTTCGCCGAGATAGCGATAGTGACCGATGATTTTCCAGTTAAAGAGCACATCCTCAATTTGCGGGCCTTGGCCGATGTTGTGGACGATGAGGTAGCGCCCGGTCTGCGGCGACTTTTCGCTGACCACAATTCCGATGTGCGTAATAGCTCTACCTAAATTCCAGGTTACGAGATCGCCGGGGCGATAGTCGCTGGCGTCGGCGGAAAGCGGAAGCGATTGTCCGTGGCGTGCGAAGAAGACCATGAGATTTGGAACGCGGCGATGATCGATGTTTGGATCAGTGGCGGAATTTGCGCCGACGGCAGAGCGATTCCATTTCCGCGGATAAGCAGAATTGTGGGTGGCCATGTCTTCATGGACTTCTTTTTGCAGATCGATACCGACAGCGCGATAGGCCCGGATGACTTCATCGGTGCAGACTCCGGTAGAAGGCGGAACGTCCCCTCCGGGGTACGGGATGCGAACGTAGGCAGGATCGTAGCGAACGACATGGTGCGTGCGTTCGATGGCGGCGGCCACGAAGCGGTCAAGTAGGGGTTGCGCGGGAGGGGAGAGTGCAGATTGCGAGGAGCGGAGCACCGGCTCGGAATGACCGAGAAGAGAAACGGGCAGGAATAAAAAGAATGCGATGGCGCGGCGGATACGAGGAGGTCGATTAAAGAATTCAAGCTCGAAGGACGGCATGGGATGGTCCTCAGTCGGCAGCAGACGCAGGTTAATCGTTAGACGCGATCAGCGTCCAGTTAGTGCCCGTCAAGCAGCACCCCGGGGCTGAATCGAGTCAGGAGCAGCGGGTGAGCGACGGGTACCAGGGTACCCCTCCGGGTACCCCCACCCCTTTTTCTGTAACTGCCCTTTAGTGCCTGCGGCCCGCGAAAGCTCATGAAAATCACTTAGAGGTAAGAGATCGCAAGGGCTCGGTGCGGCGAGGTCGAATCTGCAGTGGAGAAGACGAGGCCGTGTAACTGCCTGATCCGGAGCGTGCGTGATTGAGCGAATAATGCGAAGAAGCGATGAAAACCGCTGGTAGAGAAAACCCTAACCACAGGAGCACAGTGCTCCACAACCGAGTACATGGCACGGGTAGGTCAGAACAGATCTCGCTCGATCAAGTGGGCTGCGAAGCAAGAAAAATTCTAGCCGAAGGAGATGTGTTTTTTCTTGACTTCTCCCTTTATAGAACTTAGATCAACTTTGTCTGGCAGGCGTCTGACGCTCAGTTCGGCGCGGCCGCTTCGCCTGCAATCTGGATAGTAACACTGAAGGGACGATACGAAAAGTAAAATACATTGAACGGAGAAAAATGAGGGTTGAACGGGGAATTTAGGGGGTTGAATGGGGAATGGCGATTCCTGCTTGCGCTTGCTTTACTCCGCGACGCGGGCAAGGTCCTCGTAAAAGGTCGGATACGAGACGCCAGCACATTCCGCGTCGCGAATCGTGGTTGGGCCTTCGGCGCCGAGGGCGGCCACCGCGAAGGCCATGGCGATGCGGTGATCGCCATGCGGCTCGATGACTGCGCCGCGTAATTTGCCGGCGGCGCGTCCGGCTACTTTCAAGCCGTCGGGAAATTCTTCGACTTTGGCGCCCATACGGCGCAGGTTTTCCGCCAGGGCGGAAATGCGATCGCTTTCTTTGACGCGAAGTTCCGCGGCGTCGCGAATTTCGATTCCCTCTTCGGTGAACGGACCGAGCGCCGCCAGCATCGGCAATTCGTCTATGACCAGGGGAATTTCCGAGCCGGAGATGACGCCGCCCTGCAATTCCGCGCCCTTCACCGCGATATCGCCGATGATTTCGCCCTGCGCGCTACGTAGCGAAAGCATCTGGATCGAAGCTCCCATTCGCGCAAACACATCCAGAATCGCGGTACGAGTAGGATTCAATCCCACGGCTTGAATGTGCAAACTCGATTCGGGAAACAGTGACGCGGCAGCAAGGAAAAAAACCGCGGAAGACAAATCGCCCGGCACTTCGATTTTTCTTCCGGTCAATTTGATGTTGCCGTTGGCAGTAATGCGCGTCACCAGACCGTGGCGTTCGACGGGAACGCCGAATTCTTCCAGCGCCAGTTCGGTGTGATCGCGGGTGCGGGCTGGCTCGGCAACGCCGGTGGCGCCTTCGGCAAACAATCCGGCCAACAGCACAGCGGATTTCACTTGCGCGCTGGCCATCGGCATTTCGTAGTGAATACCGCGCAATTTTCCGCCGAAAATTTCCAGCGGTGCGAAGTTTTCCTGGCGCGCCAGAATTTGCGCGCCCATTTCGCGCAACGGGGTCAGGATGCGCTTCATCGGACGCTTGTTCAGCGAATCGTCACCGGCGATTTTGCTGGTGAAATTCTGTCCAGCAAGAATTCCGGAAAGCAGGCGGATGGTGGTTCCGGAATTTCCGGCGTCGAGCGCGCGTTTGCTGGCCTTGAGTCCGTGTAACCCGTGGCCGGTGACGCGCACCAAACCTTTGTCGACCTTCACTTCGGCACCCAGCGCTTTCATGCAATTGAGAGTGCTGTGGCAATCCGCGGCCAGCGCAAAATTGGTGAGCTCGCTGACGCCTTCGGCGATTCCCGCGAGCATGGCGTAGCGGTGTGAAATGGACTTGTCACCAGGAGGCACAACGCCGCCCGCGACTACTTTTGCCGGATGAATTGTTTTTTTGCTCAAGGGTAATGGCTCGAAGTGCGCTCGTGAGTTTGCTTGCCTGAAAATTTTAGCACGCGACGGGAGGAGTTTCCTGGTCACAACTGTCCACCGGGACAGTTTAGGAGAATGCACGTCCTGACCCACGCGATGAAATCAATCGGCCCGCTGCTACGTATCATAGTTAAGAGACAAGTTGGAATAAGAGAAATGAGTTTCATGCACGGCATGGAAGCAGTGCAAGAGCGCACAGGAACGCGCTCAATAAATCAGAGGAGAAAGTGAATGTCAGTCCGTAGTTCAGCAATGAGCCTGTTTGCCCACGCCACCATGGTGGTGGGAGCGATTTTAACCGTGACAATTTTGCTGGCCGCCATGCCCGGCCACAATGCGCCGTCCGTCGCAACGGTGAGCCAACCTCAGCAACAAAGCGCGGCTGCGCAGCCGGCGCCAGTTATCCCGCATGGCTCGCTGCGCACGGATACCAACGACGAGAGAGCCAATGAGACCGCGGCAATCAGCGATATGAGCGCTATGCACGGCAGCAGCGCGCATATGCACATGACGGAAATGCGTCCGCAGACTCCGGGTGACGTCGCGCGCGCGAACGAAATTGTGAAAGCGCTGCGCGCCGGAATCGAAAAATATCGCGATTATCACGTCGCGCTGAATGAGGGTTACAAGATTTTCCTGCTGAATCTGCCGCAACCGGAATATCACTTCACGAAATACGGCAACGGACTCATGGAAGCGTTCCGATTCGATCCGTCACAGCCGACTTCTCTGCTTTATCGCAAGACCGCGGATGGTTTCGAGTTGGTTGGCGCGATGTACACCATGCCGAAGGGTGCGACGGAGGAGCAGCTCAACGAGCGAGTTCCTTTGAGCGTTGCAATGTGGCACTTGCACACGAATCTGTGCATGCCGAAGATGGGCCAGATGAAGACAGCAGACTGGAGCAAGTTCGGGTTGAAGGGATCGATTGTTACGCAGCAAGCTTGCGACGACGCCGGCGGAAAATTCCATCCGTCTATTTTTGGATGGATGGTGCACGTTTATCCGTATGAGGATTCGCTGGATAAGATTTTTGCGATGCATCACAACGATTAAGCGGGTGATTATTTAGGTGCGAGTGAGCCGGAAAAGCGGCGTCAAGCCGCCGCACTCCAAAAGCGCCCGCCTCAGAAGGCAGTCGCTACAACAGCAAAAACATTATTTCGAGGTGTCGCGGAGGAGGATTACGTCGGACTCCGTGTGACCACGACCGAGCATGAGCTTCTTGCCGTCGGGGGACCAGCCAAAACCAGGAATCTGATCGGTGGTGAACTTAGTGATTTGACTGCCAGGCTTGCCGTCAAGCGGTTGCACAAACACGTTGTCCACGTTATTTTCGGCCCGAACCACGTAGGCTATGGACTTGCCGTCAGGAATGAAGCGCACGCCGCCGTTAGCGGTAACACGCGGGTCGGCAGTGAGAACAGAGGCCGGCGCGCTTAAGGAATTGGTATTGAAAATGGCGAACTTGTTGCTGTAAGTGTTGGTAGCTTTGTCTACCACTGTTCCGTATATCGCTAACATCTTGTCGTCAGGCGAAACAGCACCGAATCCGAAAGAGCTCGAGTTAGGTACGCGGGCTGGTGGCAGAGTCTCCGGCGGTCCACCTTCCAACGGCATGCGCATTGGGCGGGCTTCCTTCCCATCGTAGTAGTACAGCCATTTGGAATCGGGAGCGCACAGCGGGTTAGTGTCGCTTTCGCCGCTAGTGAGACGGGTCAGATTTGAGCCGTCGGGGTCCATGCGCCAGATGCGGCCGGTGTCGGCTCCCTCATGGCCGCGCATGCGGAAGACGATGGAGCGACCGCCATTACAGACGATAGCGTTGCCAAGAGTAGCGGAGGTGTCGCTGAAGAGTTCGGATTGTTTCGCGCCATCGGAACTCACGCGCAAGATTCTGTCCGGGAGAACAAGCAAAAACTCCGAGTCATTCAGCCATGACACGAAGCGTGTTTGCTGAAGTTGTTTGGCTAGTCCGGGGATTGCGGTACTCGCGCTGCCGCCTGCCGCTGGAAGCAAATCCAGTTCGCCGACCGGTTGCGACTGAATGGTGGACAGCGTTTTTCCATCGCCGGAAAGGCTTAATGTCGTGTAGTTGTTGGTGTCGTTGGTGAGCGGTTCGAACTTGCCGTCCGGATAAGAAACGTAGCCGATCTGGCCGCGCTGAAAGCTAGTGGCCTTGCTCTGGTAAAGAATCACTACGCCCCGGCCATCTGGCATCCATTTCACATCGGAGACGCGCCTGTCCGGGAAAGTAACCACCGATGTTTCCTGATTCTTGGTGACATCGAAGGTGAAGAGAGTCTGGGTTTGTTGGGGGGTCGCAAAGGCCACGGTAAAGGCAAGCCGCTTTTCGTCGGGG
The DNA here is from genome assembly GCA_963732135.1 of uncultured Acidobacteriota bacterium. GTDB lineage: Bacteria > Acidobacteriota > Terriglobia > Acidiferrales > UBA7541 > Acidiferrum. Next base: position 704,434 of record CAVSYC010000001.1, on the reverse strand, counting down.
GACCAGCTCAACTGTTGCGGCATACCGGCTTTGACATCTCTCACCAGGAGCAATTGTTCGCCGGTACCGTCGGAGTTGCCGGAGAGCCAACGGCACTTGTCGGGATCGGGATTGCTGCAGCGAATGTAGATCATGCGCTGACCGTCGGAGGAGATAACTGGATGGGCGTCGATGTCGCGAACAAGAAGCTTCGGCGTGCCGCCCAAGACTGGTGCGCGGAACAAAAGATCGTAGAGGCCGGTTTTGTCGCCGGCTTGGCGGAAGTAGAGATAGTTGCCGTCGGGAGAGAAAGACAATGTGGCAAAAGGATTGGGAGACGGTGCGACGACTTGGGTGTCGCTGGAAGTCGGGATGTTGCGAAGCCAAAGACTTTCCAGGCCGTTTTCGCGTTTGGTGAAAAGAAGATATTTGCCGTCGGGAGAGATGGCGGTAAGAGTCGCGGTGCCGGAATTGGTGGCTTGAGTGATGGAGAATTGCGCAAAGGGGTGAGGCGTGGCTCGAACGAAAAAACTGCGCAGGCCAAAGCCGGTGCCGACAATGAGCACGAGAACCATGGCAGCGATTGCGGCTGCGCCGAGTTTGTGTTCTTTGGCGGCGGTGGCGATGACCGAACTGCCGGAGGAGTGCTGGGCGCCGGCTGAAGGGATCGGAGATGTGCCGCTGGCAGGCGCGGCGCTTGGTGCGTTGATCGCCGATGCGCCACTCGGCGTGGCGGCTGAGATTTCACCATCGGAGGCGCGATCGGAATCGGAGGTGCGATGTCTGCCAGAGCTGGTGTCCCGTTTCAGGCGTTTCAGGTCGGTGCGCATTTCGGCGGCGCTCTGGTAGCGCAGGTCGCGGTCTTTCTCCATGGCTTTCTTGATTAATTGTTCGAGTTCTGTGGGGATAGTTGGATTGAGACGAACCGCTGCCGGCGGATCTTTGTGAAGGATTTCGTTGAAAATTGCGCCGGAGCTTTCTCCTTTGAAGGGAAGAAAGCCGGTGGACATTTCGTAAAGCACGACGCCGAAAGAAAAGAGGTCGGTGCGCGCGTCGAGTTGCTTGCCTAGAACTTGTTCCGGGGACATGTACGAGACGGTGCCGAGGGCGCTGCCGGGGCTGGTCAATTGTTCGGAATCGGCGCCGATGGTGGCCTGGGCGGTGTCGGCTCCGGCGGGTACTTTGGAAGCTGCGACTTTTGCCAGACCGAAATCGAGAACTTTGGCGTGGCCGCGCTTGGTGACGAAGATGTTTGCCGGCTTGATGTCGCGGTGGACAATGCCTTCGGCGTGCGCGGCGTCGAGCGCATCGGCGACATCTATGGAGATATCGAGCAGGCGATCGAGCTCCAGGCTTTGGCCGCTGATGAAATGCTTGAGTGTCTGGCCATCGAGAAATTCCATGGCAATGAAGGCTTTCTTGTCCTGCTCGCCGATGTCGTGGATGGTGCAGATGTTGGGATGGTTCAGAGCCGAGGCTGCCTCGGCTTCACGCTGGAAACGCGCGAGGGCTTGTTGATCTTTCGCTACGTCTTCCGGCAGGAATTTTAGAGCGACGAAGCGGTGCAGACGGATGTCTTCGGCTTTGTAGACGACCCCCATGCCACCACCGCCCAACTTTTCCGTGATGCGGTAGTGGGAGATGGTCTGGCCGATGAGGGAAGGCGCGTCCGCCATTTAGTAGCGAAACCTCGGAAAAATTTCAGAATGAACTGGCGCTCATCTTAGGTTGCGGGCGGGGGGCAAGTCAACGAATCTGCGCTGACTAGAAAATGCCGTCGTTGCTTAGGCGAAGATAACGGTTTTGTTGCCATAGAGGAGGATGCGGTTTTCGATGTGCCAGCGGACGGCGCGGGATAAGACTACTTTTTCCAGGTCGCGTCCCTTTTCGACCAAATCGTCGAGCGAATCACGGTGGGAAATACGGGCTACCCCTTGCTCGATGATCGGGCCGTCGTCGAGGACTTCGGTGACATAGTGCGCGGTGGCGCCAATTAATTTCACGCCGCGTTCGTAAGCCTGGTGGTGGGGCTTGGCGCCGATGAACGCAGGTAAAAACGAATGATGAATGTTGATGATGGGCTGCGGGTACTGCACGATGAAATCGGTTGAAAGCACTTGCATGTAGCGCGCGAGAACGACGAGATCAATGTTGTGGGCGTAGAGAAGCTCGATTTGTCGCGCTTCAGCTTCGGATTTGTTTTCCTTCGAAACGGGAACATGGTGGAAAGGCACGCCAAAGAAATCAGCGTGGCGCTTGGCGTCTTCGTGGTTGCTGATCATCACGGGAAAATCGCACGCCAGTTCGCCATTGCGCTGGCGATGCAGCAAATCCACCAGGCAGTGATCGTATTTGGAAACGAAGATGGCGACGCGTGGGCGGCGGTCGCCAAGGGCGAGTACCCAGTTCATGCCGAATTTGTGCGCGACTGGGCCGAAGGCTCCATCGAAATCGCGCAGATCCAGGCGAAAGCCAGCGAGATCCCATTCGACGCGGGCCAGGTAAAAGCGCTCTTCACCGGCTTGATGCTGCTCGAAGTGCAGAATGTTGCCGTCGTAGCGGTAGATGAATTCGGCGAGGGTGGCGTCCAGTCCCTTGCGGTCGGGACATTGGACGAGAAGGATGGCGGTGTTTTTCATGGAGGCTCCTGAAAAGGGAGACCTATTGTAGAGAAGAGAGAGAGCAGCGGCCAGATCAGAGGGCAGTGAAAGCGAAGAACCGAAACTTAAGTGCTAGGACGACTAGGGCAAATGGGCTAAGTTTTGCTGGACTTGGGTTGGATTGCGCGCCGGTACTGTGGCGCGTATCATCAAACTTCATGCTTTCGGCCAACTGCTTGCTTCGTTTTTCTGTTCGAATCCACCGAATCCTGCCGCTTGTAATGCTGCTGGTCACGGCATGCCTGCTATTCGGCGTCAATTGTGCCGCGCAGGCGCCAGTCGCTTCGACTCAGACCATCCCGGTTGACCAGGTACAGCCTGGGATGCAGGGCTACGCCTACACGATTTTTGCCGGCGACCAGGTGGAGAAATTCGATCTGGAAGTGATCGGCGTGATGCCGAATTTTCTTGGGCCGAAGCAATCGATCATTTTGGTGCAGCTTAAAGGCCCGAAGGTGGAGCACACCGGTGTGGTGGCTGGTATGAGCGGAAGCCCCGTTTATATTGATGGGAAATTAGCGGGGGCGCTTTCGCTGAAGCTGGGAATTTTTACCAAGGAGCCGATTGCCGGAGTGACGCCGATTGCGGACGTGCTGGCAGGTGGAGGAATTTCAGGGCCAGTTTCGGGTCCGATCTCAGCCGGTTCAGGCGGAGGAGCTTCACCACAAAACCAGGCTTCGAACGGTTTGGCCAATGAATTTTCACAAAGGGCGGGATTGCAAGGCGGAGCGGAATTGCGTTCAATTGAAACACCGCTGGTATTTTCCGGATTTCAGACTTCGGCGATCCAGAAATTTTCCAGCCAATTGGATGGAATGGGATTTGTGGCAGCGCAAGGCGGAACAACTCCAGCGCGTCCTGACGATGGAAAACTGGCGCCGGGAGATATGGCGGGAATGGTGCTGGTGCAGGGGGACGTTTCGATTAATTCGGCGTGTACGGTGACAGCGGTGCGCGGCGACCGGGTATTTTTGTGCGGGCATCCCTTCCTGAATTTGGGCGACGTGCAGTTGCCGATGGCGCGCAGCCGGGTGTTGACAACATTGTCGTCGGAGTTGGCGTCAACAAAAATCGTCAATGTGGGCGGGCCAATCGGGACCATTACCGGCGATCACCTGACGGCGGTTACGGGGAAGCTTGGCGCGGCACCGACGATGATTCCGCTGGAATTGACGACGAAATCGGCGCTTGGCGAGAAGACCGTTCACGCGCAGATTGTGGATCATCCGAAGCTGACTCCGCTGCTGGTGGCGCTGACGGCTTTTAACGGGATTACGCAGAACGTGGTGTATGGCGAAGGCACGACGCTGAAGTTGAACGCCGAGATTCGAATGAAAGGGCATGCTCCGGTGCAAATCGAAAACACGTTTGCTCCCGGAGATTCGCTGAGCCCGGACGGCATGCCGGTGGCGCTGAGCATCATGAACGTGGTGATGCGGCTGTTTACGAATCAATTCGAAGCGGTAAAGATCGAAAACATTTCGGTGCATGTGGAGAGCGTGCCGGGGCGGCAATCGTATTCGATTGAAAGCGCATGGCTGGAGAAGGGCGAAGCGGCTCCGGGAGAAACGTTGCGGCTGCGGGTTCTGGTGCGGCCTTACCGAGGCGCAGCGCGGATTGAAGAGACGGCGATCAAGGTGCCGGACCAAGTGATGCGCGGAACGACTCTGAGGGTGATGGTGAGCGACGCGGACTGGATGAACCGGGCGTCGCGCGGATTTGCGGGCGGGCTGGGGCAGGGGAACCCTGCCGGGATCGATCCGCTGATTGCGCTGATCAATCGCGAGCGGAGAAACGACCGGCTGTATGTGGGACTGTTTGTGCCCTCGCCGACGATGTTATGGGACGACAAGGAATTGCCGAACGTGCCGCTATCGCAGATCAATGCGATAGATGGACGGCCAGCGCCGGGAACAGTACAGATTTTGCGGGAGTCGCTGGCGAGCGAAGCGAATGTGCCGATGTCGGGGCCGGTAACGGGGATTGTTTCGTTGAATTTACCGGTACGGTAGTGACTGGTGATTAGTGACTTGTGGCTAGAGATGTTTGCCTGTCGTAAATTCGGCGGTGAATTCGGCGGTGACTGTCAGCACCGATGGGATGTTTGATGAGCGAGGGATCCGAGTGAGTGGAAGAATGGCGAAACGGGGAAATTTGGCGAAGGTGGCTCTGAGTGCGGCGGGCTTGTTCGCGATTTGCGCAGGGATGGCTACGGCGGAGCATACGCGGCGGTGGCGGCAGTCCACTTACGAGGAGTTTCTAAAGGGGACGACGCACGGAATTGCCGTGCGCAGTGACGGAAGACTGGAGCTGGCGCCAAAGTTTACGCCGTTGGCGGAGGCGGATGCGTCGTACTTGTGGGCGGTGAAGCTGGATGCGAAGGGCACACCGTACGCGACGGGCGGATCACCGGCAAAAGTTTTTAAGCTGGACACGAATGGAAAGGCGGCGACGGTATTCGAATCGAGCGAACTTTCGGCGCAGGCGATAGCTTTCGATGCAAAAGGAACGCTATTCGTAGGGACTTCGCCGGACGGAAAGGTTTACAAAGTTTCGGCGGCTTCCGGCGAGAAGAGCGTGTTTTTCGATCCCAAGACAAAATATATCTGGGACATTGCGTTTGCGCCGGACGGAACTTTGTATGTGGCAACCGGAGATAAGGGGCAGATCTATGCGGTGGCACCGGATGGCAAGAGCGAACTTTTTTATGCGAGCGACGAAGCGCATATCCGGGTGATCGCGTTCGACGGAAAAGGAAATGTGATTGTTGGCACCGAGCCAAGCGGGCGAGTACTACGACTCACGAAAACAAAAGGTGGTGAAACCGCGGATGGATTCGTGCTCTATGAAACGCCGAAACGCGAAGTTACGGCGCTTGCGGTGGGGTCGGACGGCGCGATCTTTGCGGCAGCCATCGGAGAGCGTCAGCACAATGCGGCGGTGAATTTGGGAGTTAGCAGCGCCACTACAACCACCGTGGTGACGGCCAGCGGAAACGTCACGGTGATAGGCCCCGCGCAAGGTACCCAGCAACAACAGGCGCCGACGCCGTTTATTGCGTTTCCGCCGCAGATTTCCAGCGGAATTTACAAGATTGCTCCGGACGGCGCACCGGAAGAATTGTGGGCGTCGCGCGATGAGGTGGTGTACTCGCTGGGAATTGGCGGCGACGGGCGATTGCTGGCGGGGCTGGGAAATTCCGGAGCGCTGCTGGCCATTGATGGCAAGGGAGTGTTCGCGCAGCTGGCGAAAGCGGGATCGGCGCAGATTACCGGAATCGTGCGCAACAGCGCGGGGAAAATATTCTTGTGCACGGCGAATCCGGGGAAGCTGATCGCTCTGGGACCGGAGTATGAGCCGGAGGGAACGTACGAATCGCGCTCATTTGACACACAGCTGTTTTCGCAGTGGGGGCGCGTGGAATGGTGGAGTCCGGCAGTGGCGGATGCAAAGAGCAACGCTGGCAAAAGCAAGGAGCCGCGGTTGGAGTTGTATGTGCGGAGCGGGAATACGGAAGATCCGGGCAAGGAATGGTCCAAGTGGTACGGGCCCTATTCGACGAGTGGCGCACAAACGGAGGCGCCGCCGGCGCGATTTGCGCAGTGGAAAGCGGTCATACACGATGGACGACCGGGCGATGGGATTGAATGGGTGAGCCTGGCGTACGAACCGAAGAACGTGGCTCCGGTGATTGATGGAATCGTCCTGCAGGATCCCGGGGTTCGCGCGCAGGCGCAACAGAATCTTGCGACAGGCGCGGCGACGATTGCGACTTTGAAGTATCCGCCGGCGCCGACCACCAGCGGCGGCGTGATCGTCAGCCAGACGCAGAACACCACGACAAAATTCGAAGCGCCGCCGCAGGCCACTGTGCAGAAGGGCTATCAAACGGTGGTTTGGACAGCGCATGACGACAATGAGGATGAACTGAAATATGCCGTTTATTTTCGCGGCGAAAGCGAGAAAGAGTGGAAGCTGCTGAAGGATAATCTGGAGCAGAAATTTTATTCTTTCGATACGACAACGCTGGCGGACGGCGCTTACTACTTGAAAATTGTGGCGAGTGACGCGGCTTCGAATGCGCCCGAGAAAGCATTGAAAACGGAACGGGAAAGCGAACGTTTTGAGGTGGACAATGCTCCGCCGGTAGTCGGAAAAGTGGAATCAGCGTTGGCCGGCGGCAAAGCCACCATAAGATTTGTCGCGACGGATGCAGAGTCAAACATCGAGCGGGCGCAATATAGCGTGGATGGCGGAGAGTGGCTGTTGCTGGCTCCGAAGACGGGGATCAGTGATGGCAAGCAGGAATCTTACGAATTCACGGTGAATGGACTGAAGTCCGGCGAGCACACGATTGCGGTGCGGGTTTACGACCGGTTTGAGAACGTGGGCAGCGGAAAAGTTCTGGTTGAACGCTAAACGCCGGCGATTAGCCAGTCCAGCGATCGGTGCGTGGTATGGAAACGAAGTTTTCGATTTCGGCGCCGAAACCGATGCGGCCGTCGCCGTAAGGCTCGTCGCGAACGTGCACAACGCGCGCCCGGCAATGCGTTTCCTTGGGCTTGTCGCCGGTAATTTCGGCGGGCATACGCAAAGTAGCTTCGATGGGCATGCCGATCTGCAGTGGCGCCGAAGTGGCGAAATAAAACCCACCTTGAGAAACGTTGAGGGCTTCAGTGAAGTGTTCACTCTTGTCCGCAGCCAGGCCCATGGCCTTGAAGCGGATGGGCGTACGCATCGGGTAGCGCGTCAATTGACGACGTTCAGAAAGATCCATACGAAACTCCTTCGCGCCGGGGAGGGAGACTGCGGCTCACTTTCAGTGCGGAAGGGTGAATCGAAGCTTACCAGACGGGCCGCCGTGGTCAAGTTGAAATACAGTAAAATGGCTGGAAACAATCGGTAATAGGACGCGGTGTTACTTCGCTTGCTATTCGCCCCAACCGCGTTGGATAGTTTACAGGCGTGCCAGGCAGTTCCACGGAGAGCGGAAGGCGATGAAAAGGTCCAGCGAAGCGAATGCAGTGGCGGAAAAATCCTCCTGGGAGGGCATTGCTGAGGCGCACGCGCGCATTGCGCCGCGGATTCATCGCACGCCGGTGCTACGATCGGCGACGCTGGATGCGATGTGCGGAGCAGAACTATTTTTCAAGTGCGAGAATCTGCAGAAGACAGGGTCGTTCAAAATACGCGGGGCGACGAACGCGATATTTTCGTTGACGGACGCGGAAGCCTCGCACGGGATGGTGACGCCGTCTAGTGGAAATCACGGAGCCGCCGTGGCGCGCGCGGCGGCATGGCGAGGAGTGCCGGCATGGATCGTAATGCCGAAAAATGCGCCAGCAGTAAAGGTGAAAGCAGTCGAAGCGTATGGCGGGAAAATTACATTTTGCGAGCCGCGAATTTCGGCGCGAAATGAAATGACCGCTCGCGTGCAAGCCGAAACGGGCGCGGTGCTGATTCATCCGTATGACGATGACCGAATCATTGCAGGCCAGGCGACGGCGGCGAAGGAATTGCTAGAGGAAGTAGACTCACTGGATGCGTTGCTAACGCCGGTCAGCGGTGGTGGCTTGTTAAGCGGATCGGCACTGAGCGCCAAGCACATGCGGCCGAATATTCGCGTGTATGGCTGCGAACCGGCCAAAGCGGATGATGCTTACCAGTCGTTGCAGACGGGAACGCTGCATGCGCTGGAGTCGAGCGACACCATCGCCGACGGACTGCGTGCTTCATTGGCGGCGAGGACATTTGCGATTTTGCGGAAACACTTGTCAGGCATTTTTCTGGTCAGCGAAGAAGAAATTATTGACGCGATGGCGCTGATCTGGGAACGGCTGAAAGTGATTACCGAGCCATCGTCGGCGATTGTGCTTGCGCCCCTGTTGAAGCGCGAGGTGATGGAGTCGATCTCCAGCGGGCTAGAGAGCGCGCGAGGGCCGCGGATCGGAATTATCCTGTCCGGCGGAAATGTTGACTTACGAGCACTGCCCTTCCGATAAGGAAATTTCGGGCCTGCCGGTTAGAACCGAATTCTCAAGGTCGGAACAGACGAATGCGCTGGACCAAACCGAACGTCTGCATTCTGTAAAAACATTGTCGTTGATACCCTCTTAGACACTTCCAGAGCAACCAAAGGGTCAGAATTGTGTTCGAATGGAGTACGCGGCAGCTCTGGCGAATGCCGTTCGGTGCAATCCATTTCACGACGGGTGGTACTAACGATGAGGGCTTCCTTCTGCAAGGGTTGGTCTGTGGCGGGTGTCATTACGTCGGGCATGGTGATTGGCCTGTGCGTTGCGGGGACGGCGTTGGGCCAGACAACGTCGCGGCAAGCACGGATCCTCGAGGCAGTGCAAAGCGATAAACTCGTGACGCTGCGCGGCAATGTGCATCCCATGGCGCGAACCGCGAACGACCGCGGCCTGTTGCCAGACCAGCAGCCGATAACGAGGATGAATGTTTTGCTGCAGCGGAGCGCCGCGCAGGAGACCGCGTTACAGCAGTTGATGACGCAGCAATTGGATTCCACCTCGCCGAAGTTTCACGCCTGGTTGACTCCGCAGCAGTTTGGTCAGCAATTTGGCCCGGCGGATTCCGACGTTAAGGCTGTGAAGGACTGGCTGACGTCGCAAGGATTTACGGGACTTAAGGTCAACAATGGAAAAACGCTGATCGAATTCAATGGCACCGCCGGACAGGTGCGCAACGCATTTCGTAGCGAAGTGCACCGGTTGGCCGTGAACGGCGAAGAACATTTCGCAAATATGCAGGAGCCGCAGATCCCCGCGGCGCTGGCGCCAGTGGTTGGCGGCGTGGTCGGCCTGCACAACTTTCGGCCAAAAGCGATGGTCCGGCGAATCGGGAAATTCCAGCGCAATGCTTCTACGGGAGAAATCACGCCGCTATTCACGTATACGGATGTGAATGGGACTTTTTTTGGGGTAGGGCCGGGCGATTTCGCGAAAATTTATAACGTACCCTCCGCTTTTACTGGAACCGGAATTGGTATTGCCATCGTTGCCAGGACGAACATCAATATTCAGGATGTGCGCGACTTTCGCATCATTTTTGGACTGGCTCCCAAAGACCCGCAGATTATCTTGAACGGCGCCGATCCGGGCATCGTGTCTTCGGGCGAAGAAACTGAAGCGGACCTGGACACTGAGTGGTCCGGCGCGATAGCTCCAGACGCCGACATTAAGCTTGTGGTTTCCGAGACCTCGCAAACGGACGGAACCGACGGCGTTGACGCGTCTGCGATCTACATCGTCGACAACAACATTGCTCCGGTGATGAGCGAGAGTTTTGGAAGTTGCGAGGCGGGTTTAGGAACTGCGGGAAACCAGTTTTATTCGACACTATGGCAGCAGGCGGCGGCGGAAGGAATCACGGTGGTGGTTTCGGCGGGAGATAACGGAGCAGCAGCCTGTGATCCGCCTGCGAACAACGCTACTGAATCGGCGGCAAGTCAAGGCATAGGGGTGAGCGGGATCGCGTCCACGCCGTTTAACGTGGCGATGGGCGGCACGGATTTCGATCAGGCCGGTAGCCAAGCAACTTTCTGGAATACCTGCACGGGAAATCCGTGCACGACGGCGCAATTTTCCGTAAAAGGCTATATTCCAGAGACTACCTGGAATGATTCCTGCGCGGCGACGGGCTTATCGGGATGCGGATCGGTCACCAGCTCGAGCGCGAGCTTGAATTTCACCGCCGGAAGCGGTGGACCGAGCAGCAAATACACCAAGGCGCAGGCGCCGTGGCAGACAGGATTTGGAGACGCGGCGCGCGACTTGCCTGACGTCTCTCTTTTCTCGAGTGACGGCCAGAATGGCAGCTTCTACATTCTGTGCCAATCGGACCAGGACATTCCGGGCGACACTGGTTGCAATCTCACCAAGTTTGTTTCAACTCCTTCGACCGGGCCGTTTCATGATTTTCAGGCGGTGGGAGGAACATCGGCTGCCGCGCCCACGTTCGCTGGAATCATCGCGCTTGTAAATCAGAAAACCGGACAGCGGCAAGGCACGGCCAATTTCACTCTTTACGCACTGGCCAAGAATGAGGCCTTCGCAAATTGCAACTCGAGTTCGTTTACAGATCCAACGGCCGCACCGCCTGCTTCCTGTGCGTTCCTTGACGTCACAAAAGGCAACATCTCGGTCGCCTGCGCGGCGGGCAGTCCGGACTGCAGCAAGACAGGATCGAGTGGTTTTGGCGTTCTCGCGACGTCGAGCGGCGGAAGCACTTTGGCGTTCGACACCACTTCCGGCTACGACCAGGCTACTGGATTAGGTTCGGTAAACGTGACCAATCTTCTGAATGCGTGGAGCGCATTGTCGCGGCCTGACGCGAGCGCGGTGCTGGCAGCGAGCACGACTTTCCCCATCGTTCACGGGAAGATGGCAAATTTCACGGTCACTGTTACTCCTTCAGCTGCAACAGGAGATGTTTCTTTGACTGGCGGACCAAGCGCCGCACAAACACAGGGAATCGGACCGTTCACACTGAGTGGCGGCACGGTGAGCATCTCTACCGGCCTGCTTCCCGGCGGCACCTATTCGCTAAAGGCGCACTATGCCGGAGACGCGACGCATGGAGGAAGCGATTCGAACGCGATCAGCGTCACCGTAGGCAAGGAGAGCAGTCTCACCAGAGCGAGCTTGATCACGTTTGACTCGGCCGGAAATATTCTCAGCAGCAATGCCACAAGTACCGCTTATGGTTCGCCCTACATTTTGCGAGTGGACGTGACAAACGGTTCCGGCTCGCTGTGCTACTCGCTTAATGGCGCCGCGCAACCGGTTAGAACGCTCGGATGCCCTTCGGGAACTGTCAGCCTGACCGATAGTGGCGCCGCACTCGATGGCGGGTCATTCGCGTTAAATGCGACGGGCTATTTCGAAGATCAGGCCATTCAATTGCCCGCTGGTAGCCATAAGATTGCGGCTGCGTATGCGGGCGACAATAGTTTTATAGCCAGCGCGTCTCCGGCCAACACAATTTCCATTACGCAGGCCACGACGACGACGGCGGCGAATTCCAGCGCGACTATCATTACGTCGGGCGGGACTGTGACGCTGACGGCTGTCGTCTCGTCGAACAGCAATTCGACGCAAGGACCAACCGGGACGGTGCAGTTCATGAACGGCGGGGTGAGTCTGGGTGCCGCTGCGACATGCACTGCCGCCGGAGCTACGAGCAATAGTGGTTCATCCTGCACCGCCACGCTACAGACTGCGCTTTCCGCGTTGCCGCTCGGCATTATTGACGTTCGTCCGCCAAGCTCGCCGTTCGTTTATCTGGCGTGGCTGGCAGCGGCATTAGCAATGATGGCGTTTGTGTTGTCCATGATGCTGGCCGCGAAACGGAAACAATATGCGTACGCGGGAGTGGCGTTCTTTTTGATCGCCGCCGCTATGCTGACGGGTTGCGGTGGCGGCAGTTCGAGCGGTGGAGGCGGCGGTGCGTCACGAAGTATTAGCGCTAAATATAGCGGTGACACGAATTACGCCGGGTCCACGTCGAGCGCGATTTCGGTGACGATTCAGTAGGCTGACGCGAGGCAATTCAACCTTAGAAGTTGATAGTGGATAATGAAAATGCACCGGTCTTAAGACCGGCCGCTACAACTGCGGGAATTGCGCGGGTTGTTGGGCTGCCGTTAGTTGATGACTGGCGGAAAAAAGACATTCCAGAAATTTGGCGCGGGCGCTGTGAATTCGATCGGCACTAAGGACCCTTCGGAACTGTATTGTGCGGGACGCGGCACCTGTGCCTCGACGGCCTTCTGGGTCGTGATGTTTTCGATGGTGAGCTTGGTGCCCTGGGGAAGCGCTTCTGCCAGGGCAATCAGAGCGCCAGTGGCGCTCACGGTATGAGTCGCGCCGTCGATGGTCTGGGTTTTGCCGGCGATTTTCAGGCGAACGGGAACACGAAGCAGCACACGCTGTGCGCGACGTCGTTCTTCTGAAGTCAGTGGCCGAGTCAGTCCCGGCTTCACGGAATTGGGCGCGTATTGTCTGGTAGTGACTGGCGATTTCACAGTTCCATCCCCCAAAAATCCATGTCCGGAGCGACCAGTTCAATGCCGTACTCCCAGCCTTCGGGACGCGGATTCCCTTTCCACACGACAACCGAGGTATTGCTGGTGCCTGTGGCCAAATTAGTGAGCGACAGGCGCTGATTTAATTCGAGCGAAGGCTTCAGGATAACCATGCAGCCATACGGATTTACCACGCGAGTGAACGCTTCCGCGGCAGCAGTCTTTCCTTCGGCTTCCCATTCCGCGCGAACGTGCACGCGCGAATTCACACGGTTGCCTCTGCGTTTGTCGCTATAGCGATTGCCAACTTCTTTCAGTCCCACGCGTTTTTGTTCTGGAGTCTTAACCTGCATTCTCTTCCTTCTTAGCTTAGGGTTGTAAGTACAAGCCCTAATACCCTCTCATTGGCATGCTAAAGTTGGTGGAAAGAGCGGTCAATGGTACGAAAGAAGCGCGCTGGGAATTGGATAGCTGTACGAATGGACAGGAATGAGCGCAGGCAGATGCGAAATCTGATCGTGAATGCGGATGATCTGGGCTGGACGCAGGGCGTGAACCGCGGAATTGCGGAAGCGCACCGCAATGGAATCGTGACCAGCACATCGCTGCTGGCGAACGGCGGCGCGTTCGAAGGCGGCGTGCGGACGGCCCGCGAGTCGCCACGACTGGGCGTTGGGGTGCATTTGAACTTGAGCGACGGCAAACCTGTAGCGCCGCCCGAGCGAGTGCAAAGCTTGCTGGACGAGAACGGAGTTTTTTCCGGTGGACCGGAAACGTTGCTTCTGCGGCTGACAGCAAAGAAGGTGGAGACGAAAGAAGTAGAGACGGAGTGGAACGCGCAAATAGAAAAAGTGCGGGCCGCGGGAATTCGTCCGACCCATCTTGACGGCCACAAACACGTTCATATGCTACCGGGACTTTTTGCGGTGGCTTTGCGGCTGGCCAAGCAGCATGGGATCGAAGCGGTAAGGGTGGCGCACGAAGCGTCGAGTCTGCGGGCTGCGCTGACCAGTGGTGGCGAACCGGCGGGTGTGACGCTTAAACAAGGAGTGCAGGCGCGAGGATTGAAACTTCTGGCGCGGGACGCGCGCGAAATGACGGAGCGCGCCGGAATTGGCACGGCGGATTATTTCTGCGGCATCGCGCAAACCGGCGTATTGACCAAAAAAGGCGTGCAGCAATTGCTGGCCAGCCTGCCGGAAGGAACCACGGAATTGATGTGCCATCCCGGTTACGCGGACGCGGACCTGGAAAAGAGCGCTACCCGGCTGCAGAAATCGCGGCAAACGGAACTGGAAATGCTTACTGACAACGAAATTCGAAAAAGTATCGCAACGCTGGGGATTCGCCTGATAAACTATGGAGAGATTGGCGTAACTGGAACATGAGCAACGAACCGGAAATTCGATATTCGATTGTCGTACCGTTCTTCAATGAGCAGGAGAATGTTCCTGCCCTCTATATGAAGTTGACGGAAGTGATGGACTCGATCGGCGAGCCCTACGAACTGGTGTTCGTGGACGACGGCAGCCGCGACAATTCTTTTCGGGTGCTTTCAGAAATTTATGAACATGACCGTCGCGTCAATCTGATCCGCTTGCGGCGGAATTTCGGCCAGACCGCCGCGCTCAAGGCGGGATTCGATTTTGCGCGCGGGACAATCATCATTTCGATGGACGGCGACCTGCAACACGATCCCGAAGAAATTCCCCGCTTCCTGGAAAAAATCGAAGAAGGATATGACCTGGTAAGCGGCTGGCGGCATGCGCGGCGCGATCATTGGCTAATGCGGCAAATTCCAAGCCGCGCCGCCAACTGGATGATGGCGAAACTTTCCGGCGTGGAGTTGCACGACTTCGGTACCACGTTCAAGGCCTACCGCCGCGAAATTATTCAAGAAATTCAATTGTACGGCGAGCTGCACCGCTTTATTCCGGCTTTGGCAAGCACCACCGGCGCGAAAATCGCGGAAGTGCCGATCGAAAACCTGGAACGAAAAAGCGGCAAATCAAATTATGGAATTGGCAGGACCATCCGGGTTTTTCTGGATCTGATGATGGTCAAGTTTTTATTGGATTACTCGACCAGGCCGTTGCAGTTCTTCGGCTTGCTGGGTCTGGCGGGCGCGGGTTCGGGAACGTTGCTCGGCGCCTACGTAGTATTCAAGAAACTTTTTTATCATATTTCCGTCATGCAGGAGCATGGCCCGCTGATGCTGCTTTCGATTGCCCTTCTAGTCAGCGGCATACAGTTTATTTCCATGGGACTGCTCGGCGAAATTATGGCGCGCACCTATTACGAATCGCAGAACAAACCGATCTACACTCTGCGCGAAGTAAAAACTCACCGCAAGGAAGCGGGCGATTCCGCGGAACAGGCACGCCCGTTCGGGACGTCGGATCATTAGCGGCTTGAGGCACGTTCTGGATTCACCCACCAAGCGGAATTTCACGAACATCGGAATCATCGTACTCTTCTGGGCGCTGATCTACGTGCCCGGACTTTTCTCGCCACCGTTGCTGGATGACGCCGATTCAGTGCATGCGGAGGCAGCAAGAGAGATGCTGACGCGGCACGACTATGTGACGCTTCATGCCGACGGCATCCGCTATTTCGACAAGGCGCCGCTGTTGTATTGGCTGACCGCCGCGAGCTATTCGCAATTCGGATTCACAGAATTCGCGACACGGCTGCCGCTAACGCTGCTGGTGCTGGCACTGCTCTTGGCGAGTTATGCGCTGGGAAGAGAAATCGGTGCTGACGGCGCGGGGTTATTTGCTGCCTTGATTCTGGGCACCGCTATTGGTCCGTATCTATACACTCGATTTTTGATTCCGGACATCGTCGTGGGCTTGTGGCTGACCATCACGATGCACCTTCTGTGGAGAAGCCTGCACCAAGAAAAGCCCTCGTTCCTACTTTGTGCGGGCCTGGCAATTGTTACCGCGCTTGACGTGCTTACCAAGGGTTTGATCGGCCTGGTATTTCCCGTTGGAATTATTTTGGTATATGTGTTAATTGCTGGAAATTACCGGCTGATTTTGAAGCTGCGGCCAATCTTTACGACCGTGGTGTTTTTCATAGTCGCCGCTCCCTGGCACGTCCTGGCAACGTTAAGAAATCCGGCGCAAGGCGAAACAAAGGGATTTTTCTGGTTTTATTTCATCAACGATCAGATCAACCGGTATTTGAATAAGCGGATTCCACACGACTACAACAAAGTTCCCTTTCTGCTTTTCTGGGGATTGATTCTGGTGTGGTTGTTTCCGTGGAGTCTGTACGTAATTGCCGGCTTGCGCCAGGTACCGGTGCGATGGAAAGAATGGCGCGGACAACTTTCGGAAGAGAGACGCGTCGCGCTGCTGCTCGCCATCTGGGCGCTGGCAATTCTTGGATTTTTCAGTTTTTCCACTCGTCAGGAATATTACGTATTGCCAGCGCTGCCGGCGCTCGCGATGCTGGCTGGAATATGGCTCGCGAATGAAGAGCAATCTGCGCCGGACAGCCCCACACGGCGCAGCGGCAGAATATGCGCCACCATTTTGCTCGTGTTGGGAATTCTGATTTTCCTGATCGCTGGCACGCTTGCAATTATTCTTTCGCCGCTTCCGCCAGGAACCGATTTCGCGGATGCACTGCGAAAGGATTCCGCACTCTACACTCTTTCCATGGGACATTTGTTTGACCTGACGCCAAAAGCTCTGGGAGCTTTCCGGCTGCCGCTGGCGCTGACCAGCCTTGGATTTTTCGCAGGCACGATGCTGAACTGGTGGTTTCGAAAACGGAATGAGGCAAGAAAAGGGAACCTGGCGCTGGCCGGCATGATGGTCATCGCGCTTTGTGCGGTACATCTGGCGTTGGGAATTTTCTATCCGGTGCTCGGTTCGAAAGCGCTGGCAGAGGTCGTGCAGCGCGAATACCAACCCGGCGATGTAGTGGTATGCGAGGGCGAGTACGCGAACGCTTCCAGCGTAAATTTTTATACCGGGATTCCATTGCGCATCTTTAATGGCAGAGAGAACGCTCTGTGGTATGGATCCTATTTTCCCGATGCTCCAAAGATTTTTGATGACGACGAGTCGTTTGAGAAACTATGGCGCGGTCCGCAAAGAGTATTTTTCCTGACCTTCGACGCGCGCGGGCCAGAGAAAGTGCGCACCATGGGAATTCCGTACTATCAATTGCTGCGCTCCGGCGAAAAAGGTGTTTATAGCAATCAACTATTGCACCGCGAAATCGGCCACTGACGGAATGCCAACTACAGCGCGCGAGAACCACATCGGAGGACGACCGTGAACAGAGAACAGTTTTACGCAATCATGGATGGCGAAGGCACGCTGGATTATGAAGTTTACTTGCGCACCAAAGCGCTGCTCGGCTGCCAGACGGATTACGCGGAACTATGCAACAACGACGAATTGCAATTTCAGATTGTGCATCAGGTGGAAGAACTGTGGATGAAGCTGATCGCCTACACGCTGCTGGACATTGATGAATATCTGCAGCAGGAAAATACCAATCGCGTTTTGACGTTGTTCCGGCGCATTCATGCGATGCAACGGATGATGATCGAACAGATCGGACTGTTGGAGACGATGTCCCCGAAGGAATATCAGGCGATTCGGCAGCGGCTGGGAAACGGCAGCGGCCAGGAGTCGCCGGGCTTCCGCACGCTGCTGAAGATGTACCAGCCGGTCTGGAATTCGTTCGAACAAGCGTACTTGCAAAAACACAGCCTGACGGTCGAAAAGATTTACAACTCGCAGTACGATCATGGCGACGCGTATGTGGTAGCTGAGGCGCTGGCTGAATTCGACGAGCTGTTCCAAAAATTCCGTTTCGAGCACATGCAGCTGATTCACCGAACCATTGGATTCGGCTCGAAATCGCTGAAAGGCCGGCCGGTGGAGATTTTGGAAGACGGCATGCGCCATAAGTTTTTCCCGCAGCTGTGGGAGATTCGCAACGAAATGACGGACGAATGGGGCACGGAGTATGGCGTGAAGCGCGATCCGCTCGGCGGACATCACTGAACATTGCCACGGGGAAAGAAGATTGCTTCCGACAAGGTCGAAACTTTCGGTCGCTTTGCTCGGAATGGGGCTTAACTAAGAAATCCGTGTATAGTCGCCGCGAAAAAACAACAAGGGCTTGCCGGGATGCAGCGCGGCCGAAAGAACTTCACCGACGACTATAGTATGGTCCCCGGCAACGTGGGCGGCATGCAGGCGGCACGCGATCTGGCATAGAACATTGTCCATCAGGGGAATATTTTGCGGCGTCCAGACGAACTTTACGTTCGCCATCGCCTCATCCTTCAACGGCTGATCGGCTAACGCAAAAAATTCGGAAAGATTCTGCTGGTCTTCCTTCAAAACGTTAACGCCAAAAACGCGTTTTTCCTTGAGCAGCGGCAGCAGATGGGCACGTTCCGCGACGCACACCGAAATAAGTGGCGGCTCCAACGAGACGGAGGTGAATGAATTTGCCGTCATTCCATGCACCCGCCCAGGCATACTTTCCGCGGTGACCACCGTAATCCCCGTGGCGAACTGGCCGAGAGCGCGGCGAAAATCCAGGGATGTGAGCGGCACGGAAGACATGGATTTTCAAAACATATCACACGTTGAGGCGGTAAGGTAAAACGCGCTGTTGGTTAGTTCTTGTCTCAATCGGCATAGGGGAAGTGGTCGCCCACTCGCCCCTGCCACACGACCGGACATGCGGGTCCGCATCCGGCGGTTCGGCGGGTTGAACTAACCATGAGCCGTGAGCTCGGGAAGCCCGAGCGAGGCGAAGTAAGCGTTGGACAGAGCGATTTTCAGTGCTGGAGTGTTCGCAAGGTGCCACGGTCCATCGGAGCTACCCGCCGTTTTCGCGGCGTCCTGCGCAGCGATGCCGCGCTGGCGGAGCTCCCGATATCTTGTGGTGCCTCGCTTCCACTGTTTCCACACCATCGACCGAAGTCGATGTCGGAGCCATTTCTCCAGCTTGGCGAGCACTTCCGGTGTTTCGCATCGTCCGAAGTAACCGATCCATCCGCGGAGATACTCCGCTAAGTCATGGACCATTCGGACGAGGCTTATGCCCCGTGTCCGGCTTGTGAGTTCCCGAACTCGCTCCTTGAACCGAGCCATCGCTTTCGGCGCTAAGCGCCTCTTCGGTGGCTTGTGATTCGTGAAGCTGAACCCCAGGAATTTCCGTTCCCATGGTCGAGCCACCGCACTCTTCTCCCTGTTCACTCGCAGCTTAAGCTTCGTCGTGAGGAGTCTCGTTACGCTGCTCATCACTCGTTCGCCGGCTCGCCGACTACGGACGTAGATGTTGCAGTCATCCGCATATCTGGTGAACCGATGTCCGCGTCGCTCTAGCTCCTGATCCAGTTCGTTGAGTACGATGTTCGATAGCACGGGCGAGAGAGGACCACCTTGCGGTGTTCCTTCCTCAGCCGGACTCACCAGCCCGTTCTCCATTACTCCGGCTCGCAAGAACGCACGAATCAGTTTCAGCAACCGCTTATCGCTGACCCTTTCGGCGATCTTCGCGAGCAATCGGTCGTGGTTGACCCGGTCGAAAAATTTCTCGAGATCCAGATCCACCACCCAGCGGTAGCCTTCAGCTTGATACTGCTGCGCCTGCTCCACCGCTTGATGTGCCGATCGCCTGGGTCGAAACCCATAGCTGTGTTCAGAGAACGTTCCGTCCCAGCTCCTCTGCAACGCCTGCATCACCGCTTGCTGGATGAACCGATCCAGCACCGTCGGAATGCCCAATTTGCGCACTCCACCGTCCGGCTTCGGGATTTCCACCCTCTTCACAGGTTGTGGTCTGTAGGTTCCGCTGAGGAGTTGTTCCCGGATGACTGGCCAGTGCTCTTTCAGGTGTCCAGACAGTTTCTCGACGGTCATCCCGTCGATGCCTGGACTGCCTTTGTTGGCCTTCACTCGTCGTAACGCCTGCTTGCAGTTTTCCCGCGCGCAGACTTCTTCCATCCACTGCTCGCTAGTCGGACTTTCTGCTCTGCGCTTCGCCAACTCCGATTCGGTCCCTCCCTCGAAGGCCCTCGGGGCTGCACCCCTACTCTCCTCCGGGAAGACCAGACAGTACTGGCTTTTCTGCCGCTTGTCGGTTGTTGAGTCGCGCCGCGTACTCATCGCTCCCTTTATCCCCTTGCGGGGACCGTTCGGGCCTTCACTGCTTGCGCAGCTACTACGCCCTCTGCTGACTTCTGCCACCGGATCAGAGACGATCTCTCGCCTCTCAGTCTCGAATTCGAGACCGGTAGCAGATCTCCCGAGGTAAGTTCGACCGCCTTCAACGCGCAACCGCTGGATTTACATTCAGTGCCCTTGATGGATTAGGGCTTCGCTGCCATTTGCCAGCTCGCCCGAACACTGCCTGCCTCACATCCAGTTTTTGTTCATCGGCTCGCGTCTTTGCTCCACGCTTCTTTCAGACCTCACCTCACGGTTCGGCCCTTGCGCTTCGCTATCACTTCACCTCCATCTGGTTGTGAAGAGGACTTGCACCTCCCAGCTGTCGGACATGCTCGGCACAATCGGGATAGGGGGAGCAGTCACCTGCTCGCCCCTCCCACACCACCGTACAGGCGGGTCCGCATACGGCGGTTCAGCAAGTTGAGCCCTTGCGGGCCGGAGGTTCGAGTCGTCGTCCGCCACAAGGGCTTCGCCGCTCTGCAGGTTTCCGTTTCGGCTTCACCGTCTTCTGAACCTGTAAAGCTCAGCCGGAGCTGATTGGCTGGCGCAGTGCCACCCGTGAGTTCGACGTTCTACTATTCACTCTTACTGTTTGGGCCTTCCTCACTCGCGTGAGTACTACGCCCGCTGCTGACTTCTGCTGCAGGATCAGCGTGAATTACTCCACGCTCAGTCCCGAATCCGAGACATGCAACAGATCTCCCGCGATAAGCTCGACTGCTTTCCACGCACAACCACCGAATTTACGCTTTGCGTCCTTGATAGATATGGGCTTCGCGATCATTGGCCCGCTCGCCCGACACTCACGCCTCAGATTCGGTTCTTGTACATTGGCTCGCGTTTTTGCTCCACGCTTCCTTCAGACCCCGCCTCGCAGCGACGCCCTTGCGCTTCGCTATCACTTCACCTCTATCAGGTTGTGAAGAGGACTTGCACCTCCAAGCTGTCGAGCATGCGCGGCGTACCAAAGGAAAAAAGAGTGGCCCTCTTCAGAGCCACTCTTTTTTTCCAAGCTGCGTTCGGCCGGCGTTAACGTGATGGTGGCCGGTCCTTGTTGTCTTTATTGTCCTTGTTGTCCTTCTTTGCTGGCGGCTTTTGCTGTTCCTGTGGCGGCTCTTTCGCCTGCGGCTTTTGAGACTCTTTTTGCTGCGGCTGCCGTTTTTGTTCTTCAGCTTTCTGTTGTTGCTGCTGTTGCACGCGCTGCTGTTCTACCTTTGGCTGCTGTTGCTGAGCGCGTTGTTGCTCTGCCTTCTGCTGCTCTTGTTGTTGCTGCTGGCGCTTAAGTTGATCCTGCTGCTCTTGCTGTTGTCGTTGCTGGTTTTGCGGCGGCTCCGTATTCTGCCGCGCCGCCGGTGGACGCTCGCTGGTTGCCGGACGGTTTTCAGGCCGGTTGGCATTGGGATTGTTTGCGTTCGGTTTATTTGGAGTCTCATTCGGCGGACGGTTCGGATTCGCGTTGGGCGGCCGGTTTGGATTCTCGGTGTTCGCTGCGTTTGAATTCGGCCGATTGGCATTCGGTTGATTCGCGCTTGGCTGGTTCGGATTCGGTTGGTTCGGGTTCGGCCGGTTGGTGTTTGCATTAGGTTGCGCGGCGGCCGGTTGATTCGGCTGATTTGGCTGCGCAGCGCGTGCATTGTTTTGCGCTGGCCGGCCGGGCTGTCCCGGGCGGTTTACGGAGTTGCCCTTCGGAGGAAGCGCCGCCGTTTTCGCGGGAGCCGCCACCTTTACATTGGCGCTCGCCGGCTGTGGTTGATTAGCACGAACCTGTGTCATCGCCACGGGACGGCCGCCGTTGGCCTGCACCGCTTTTACTTGTTGCGCTACTGGAGCCGGAGGCGGCGGCGGAGCAGTTTTTGCCACCACATTGCGGGTGGCAAGAGTCGCCGGTGGACGAACCTTCGCGGGAGCAGCGGCGCCAACAAAGCTGTGCGATTGAGGAGCAATCGCGGTCGTCGGCGACACGGAAGCAGCGGCTACCTGGCGCGCGTCCACGTGAACCTGATTGCGGCCCACAGGCTGGGCGGTGGTAAATGACGCTTGCGAGGTTGCGGTGACAGCGTTGTTCGCGCGCTGGTTCTGATAAGTAATGTTGGTCACGTTTACCGTGGTCTTGTTGACGTAAACGTTGTTGTAGACATTCGTGATTTGTGTACGATTCACGATCCGGGTATTGGAAACATTGACGCGTTCGACGTACCGCTCGCTCACGTGATAGGAGGGCGCATAAACGTCGCGCGGGCCGAGCGGGAACCACGCCACTCCAACCCCAACAGCTGCACCACCGCCGACCCACGCGACGAGCGCGGGCGCGTAAACCGGGCGCACATATTCTCTCGTGACATAAGCGGGTCGCGGAGGCGAAGGCACCCAGCACCATCTGCCACGCGCAACAACCCAGCGGCCATAGTGGAACGGCGCGAATCCCCAAGACGCATCATCTACCCAGGTCCATCCCCACGGCGAGACCCAGACCCAATGTCCGTAGCGGTAAGGCGCCCAGTCTGCCGCTACGGTTCTGGGATACCAAACCGTGCCGTAATCGGGATCGGATTCCCATTGGCCGTTTTCGTCGAGATCTTCGTATCCGACCGCGTCATCGGATACATATTGTGGCGCCCGGGAATGTTCCCAACGCTGATCGCGCGAATTGCTCCACTGATCGAAATCGTCGCCGTCTCCGATGCCTTCGACGTCGGCGCTCAACTGATCGACGCCGCTAAAATTCACGGAGTCACCAGCGTGAACCGGGTAGGCTGAGCCGCCGCCCGTAACTTCGCCTTGTCCTTCACGAACAGTGACCAGCGTAGCGTCGCCATTCTCATTGACGTCAATGCGATACGAACCGACTCGCAAGATATTGAACGCCAGGTTGGGCGTATCAATTTCGACGGTTTGATTCTCATCAAGTCGCCGGACGCGGACGTTCAGCGAACCTTCTGTTAAACGAACCTGCACGACGTTGTCGTCCAGATTCAAAAAAGAAAAACCAGTCTGCGGGCCAAGCCGCAGCGCGTACGAATCGATGCGTACTTCGACGCGGCCGTCTTGATCGGCCCAAAGTTTGTCGCCCGTGGTCATTGGACGATTAACAACGGCGTCAACCCAATCGTCAGTGCCGGCCGGTTCGAACGAGACCGAGCCGGAGGCATAGCTGAGGCGCGCGGCGCGATTGGGCGGATCATCGTCGTCCGCGGCCCGGACGTTATTTGCAAGGAAGGGCAGGGCAAAGATTGCGGCAACCAGCGTGAACCATCGTGTACCTATATGTCTCATTTCTTTGATCTCTCCTGAAGCAGTGGGTCTGCTCTCGCATACAGTTGGTTGGGAGCCCTGCGAGTTTCTTAAACCATAGCACCAGATTGAAGCGCCCCCACATCAGGCAATCGCTTGAGTTTCCAGACTGGATTCACCTGATGAGGTTTATGTCTCTACGCGATATAACCCTGTCCGGCGGAAGGAGTTGTAGGGGAAACGGGGCCTTGATGGCTGCAACAAAAAAATGAGCCTGCTGAACTAAAGCAGGCTCAGGGACAAACTCAAATTGCAAACGCGATTAGCCGCGCCCGTGTGGTGAGCCACCCGCATGGCTGCTGCTGTTTCCTCCGGCATGCGATCCGCCACTACTATGCGAACCGCCGCCAGAAGAAGAACGGCTAGGCGCGGAGGAATGGCTCGGAGGCGAGTACGACCGCGATGGAGCAGACTGGCGCGGAGGCGCGGAATAGGTTCGCGATTGCGGCGATGGTGAGTACGACCGTGCAGGCGGACTGTAAGTCCGCTGCTGCGCAGATCCGCGGCTCGAATTCGAATTAGACGTTGACCGGTCATTCGCGAAGCCGGAACCAGGATTCGAGTTGGATGCACCTGCTCCCGAATTTACCGGGTATCCCGAACGGTTATTTCCTGGGCCTGCCGAGGGGGGGCGGTCAGACCGATTCGTGTTTGCAGAGCTGGCGCCAAATCCTGATGGAGCGCGGCCGCCGTCGGTGACGTTTCCTTGCGCGGCCCAGTTGCGCGAGTTTCGATTATTCGCCGGGTTGCGATTGCCCCCGGAATCCGCCGGCGCAGTAAGTACATGCGATTGCGGCCGACCGCTTTGTGTGGATGGAGGCCGATTGCTATTGGCCGCCGCTCCGGTTTCCGCTGTGCGACCCATGACCGGACCGCGCGAGCCTGCATTGCCGCTGATTCCGCCTCGACCCGCTTGACCGTTTGCTCCGGCAACGTTGCGCACCGGCAAGTTCGCAGCACCTGGCGCTGGCGATGTGCGGGCAATGACTGCGCGGTTCTGAACTGTGGATGGAGGCCGGGCAATGTTGCCGCGAACTGCAGCCGCGCCAGCGAAGCTCTGCCGAGTCGGGCTAAAGCCCGTGCGATTGGTAACTTGAGCGCTGCGCAGTGTCGCCTCATTCACATGAAACGCCCCGCGATTGATTGCCTGGCCGTTTACGAAATTGGTTCTGGACGCGACGGTGACCGCCCGTACGTTGTGCGCGTAGGCGTAATTAAAACTGCCACCGCGGTTGTTCACGAATGTCGAGTTGCGGAAACGCGTGTTATTGAAGTTGATGTTACGAAAATATACTCCGCTTGTGTGATACCAGGGGCGAAACGGTTCGCGAAAACCCAACGGGAACCAGCCGATTCCCCCGCCGATGCCGAATCCGAAACCGCCACCAAGAAATCCTACAAAAGCCGGGCCGTAAATTGGCCGCGCAGAATAAGGACCAGGGCACCAGCCCCAGCGGCTCCCGATGAAAGCCCAACGTCCATAATGGAAGGGAGCAAATCCCCACGGCTCGTAGCCAATCCAAGTCCAGCCCCACGGCCCGACGTAGTTCCAATAGCCGTAGCTATACGGAGCCCACCCGGCATCCACGGTATTCGGATACCAGACCGCACCGTAATCCGGTTCTTCATTCCAAGTGCCGTTATCGTCGAGATCGCTGTAACCCGGCACATCGCGCGAAACGTACCGCGCAGAAATCGAATTGTCCTCTTTCAGGTCGCGATCGTTGGACCACTGATCGAATTCATCGGGTTCCGGCGCAGCGGTAACCAGGTAAGCGACATTGTTATCCACTCCGTTGAATTCGGCCCGTTCGCCGGCATGAACCGTATAGGTTTGCCCGTTGGCCGTGACTTCGCCCTCACCGCGAATTGCGGTCACCCTCGTGGCATCGCCGTTTTCGTTCACATCGATCCGGAAAGCCCCGGCCTCCGTTACATTAAAAGAAAGATTCGGAGCATCGACCTCGTAGACGTCGCCTTCGCGCAATTCGCGAACGCGGACATTAATCGTTCCTTCCGCAAGCCGCATTTGCGTGGTCTGATCGTCCATGTTCAAAAAGGAAAGCGCCGTCATGCTGGCGAGATGGACAGACGCCTCGCCTGCCTGGATTTCCGCTCGAGAGTTGTTGTCAGACCAGATCTTGTCGCCAATCGAGACTGGGCGGTTGAGCATCGCCTGCGCCCAGTCGCCTTGCCCGCCGGGTTGAAATGAAACGGCGCCATCAACAAAACTCAAACGCGCTACGCGAGTCGGTGGGTCTTGTCCGTTGTCCGGTCCATCGTAATTCGATTGGTCTCCACTGGACTGTGCGTCGTAGTTGGAACCAGCGCCGCTCGGCGGGGCATCCTGAGCCTGAGCATAAGTGCCTGTGGTTGCAAAAGCTAAAGCTCCTGCAAGGAGCACGAGCGAATATCTGACCCGATCAAAGAACCATTTGGTCTTCATAACCATCCATCCTCTCGCCCGAACCCGCTCTCTCTTCGATGTGGCCCGTTCACGGAGAGGTAAGCCCTTCTACCGAGTAAAACCCGCAAATGGAAAGAAAGTTGCTAAGTTGGCGCCGCACGCTCAAATGGTACTAGAACCTAACTAACTAGCCCCAATTCTGGCCTTTAGGACAGTCGCGAACACCTTGAAGCATAGCTTAGACTCCATCCTTGTGGGCGCTCCTGCGCTCTGGGAGAATCAACTCGTATGAATGCAAAGTGGATGGGGTGTTTGGCGTTGAGCTTGGCTGCAACGATGGCCACTCCTGCGCAGCAATGGCGGCAAGTAGGTCCCTCGGGCGGAACGGTTATTTCTCTCGAAGCCGATCCTCACAATCCGAGCAAAATCTTTCTCGGCACTTCGGACGGGCACGTTTTCTCCTCGACCGATGAAGGCCAGCATTGGAACTTGCTGAGCCGCATCGGAACCGGCCAGGATGATGTCGTCACTCACATCATTGTTGACCCACGCGATTCGAATCGCCTTTACGCCAGCACCTGGACTCTGTATTCCGGCGGCGGCGGCGTTTATCGCAGCGACGACGCAGGGCGTTCCTGGAGGCTGATCGGTCTGCCGAAGGAAACCGTGCGCGCGCTCGCGCAAGCGCCAACCAATCCCAAGTTGTTTGTTGCCGGCTCCCTGACCGGAGTCTACCGTTCGAAAGATGACGGAAATACCTGGGAGCGCATCACTCCAGCCAATCACGACGATCTGCGAAATTTCGATTCATTAGCGTTCGATCCGAAGGACGAAAACACGATTTACGCCGGTACTTATCACCTTCCCTGGAAGACCGCCGACGGCGGAAAGAACTGGGCGCCGGTTGTAAAAGGCATGATCGATGACTCCGACGTGATGAGCATTGTAATTGATCCGTCGAACTCTTCTAACGTCCACGCCACCGCCTGCTCCGGCATTTATCACAGCGTGGACGCAGGCCAGAACTGGAAGCGCTACGCAGGTATTCCCTTCGTGTTTCGCCGCACTCAATTGCTCAAACAAGATCCGCAACATCCCGATACTTTGTATGCCGGCACCACCACCGGGCTCTGGAAGACCACCAACGAAGGCGGCGAGTGGAAGCGCACAACGCCGGGCGATTGGGTCGTCAACGCGATTCTGATCGATCCGAAGAATCCCCAGCGCGTAATTTTGGGAACAGAACGCGAGGGCGTGCAAATCAGCGACAACGGCGGCCTCACTTTCGCTGCCGCTAACAACGGATTCGATCATCAACACATTCTTGACGTCGCGATCGACCGCGAAAATCCCGACCACGCTTTGGTCGTGCTGACGTTTGATACCAACGCTTTTCTCGCCACTAAAGACGGTGGCGCAACCTGGACCACACTCGGCCCCGGTCTCAAGCGTTCTGATGTTCGTCACGTTTACGCCATGCCAACTGGCTGGTGGGCTTCGCTCGCCAATGGCGGCATGATGAAATACGAAGAAGCTACTCACAAATGGGTGAAAGCCGGATTGTTTGTGCCAGAAGCAGCAGTGACGCCAGTCGCACAGACGACTTCAAGAACCGGCAAAGGCAAAAAGCCTGCGCCGGTTGCCAAGAAGCCGTTGGCCAAAAAAGCCGTGCCAACTCTGCTTGCTTTTCAGGTGAATGAACTCACTTTCGGCGGGAACGAATGGTTCGCCGCGACCACCGGCGGAGTGCTCGTTTCAAGAGACAAGGGCACCACGTGGAGACATATCGCCAATGAAGCGTCGGTGAAGCAGCCTGCGCAGTCTCTCGAAGTTTCCAGCGACGGCTCGCAAGTGTGGGCCGTTTCGCTGAAAACGCTGCTTTATTCGGCCGATTCCGGCGCCCATTGGGATTCTCTGGAACTGTCTTTCGGCTCCGCAGGCAATCTTCGCCTTCGCCGTATCGACGACCAGAACCTTTTCATTACTTCCAACATGGGCTTGTATTCATCGCACGACGCCGGACGCAACTGGAACCGTGCCGACATCCGCGAGTTGCAATTCCAGGATGCGGCCGGTGCTGGCAGCGCCCGCCTGGCTTCGTTGCAAAGACACGGACTCGTAGCATCATTCGATTCCGGCAAGACCTGGCAGAAGGTTAACGATCCGCTGGCGGAAGGTTTCTTCCCCCTGGTGCGCGCAGGCCGCGGCGGTTCGCTGGTTGCGGTTTCCGCAACCGAAGGCCTTTTCACGCTCGATGGCAACTCCCGCTCCACTAGCGAAGCAATGGGTAGCTCTTCGCTACTACCCGAATCCCACGGCTTACAAAAGCCGCGTTAAGCCAAAAATGTATCGCCGAAATAAAAAGCGCCCCGATCGCAACGATTCGGGGCGCTTTTTTGCATAGTTCGAGCCGTCGGTTGCCT
Source organism: uncultured Acidobacteriota bacterium (assembly GCA_963732135.1). Classification (GTDB taxonomy): domain Bacteria; phylum Acidobacteriota; class Terriglobia; order Acidiferrales; family UBA7541; genus Acidiferrum. The sequence goes on along the minus strand of CAVSYC010000001.1, from coordinate 676,409 downwards.
TACTGCATCCGTTCGTCCTCGTACGAGATCGCACCAACGATATTAAGAAGCGAAACCGTTGGTCCCGATCTGGTATCCAGTCCCGCGAATCGTTCGAATCAACGGACGGTCGTACCCGGCATCTACTTTCCGCCGCAGATAGTTAACATACACGTCGACCACATTCGTCTTCGTCTCCACGTTCAACCGCCAGACTTGTTCAACAATGGTCGCGCGGCTGAGCGGATGCGCCTGATTTGGGAATGCGCCCTGGCCATGCTGCCAACAACATATGATCCAGCTCACTCGACTTAACAACCTCGGTCTGGTGGTCAACTGCGACCTCATCAAGTTCGTGGAAAGCGCTCCAGATACAGTTCTAACCCTTCCGGTTCCGTAGCGGATCGGCGCGACAAACGCCGAAACCAATTTCAGTTGGCAAAATCCTGACCATGGGATTCGCTCGCGTAAACCGAGGCTTTTGAAAGTGTTGAGGCCGCAAGTAAACTCGGGCGGCGCCAACATCTGTGAAAAATCGCGCGGACCGGCGGAGTTCAGAATTCTTTCATTAGAATTCATTACGATACGCCGCGGATGAGCTGGAATTTTCCATCCCAGGTGCTTGAACGCCGTGAAGATTCGATCGTCATGTCGGTGATATTGGGATCTGCAGCGATACTCCAGCCGATGATTACATTTGCAACGCGTCGGTCATTTGCACTTGGCAACGAGCAGGGTAATGTCGTCCTGCTGTTCGTGAGGGCTGAAGCTGCGAACGGTGTCGACGAGGGAGGCGAGCAGGTTCGGCAGTGGCAAGTGGCGATGGCGGCGTAAAGCCTCGACGAGCCGGGATTCTCCGAATTCTTCGCCCTCGCCGTTACACGCCTCCGTTACACCGTCGGTGTAGAACGCGACGGTGTCCCCTGGAGAAAGATTCCACTCACCCGCGCAGCAATCCCATCCTTTGAAGAGTCCAAGGACGGTGCACGTGGGTTCGAGGCGTTCGACTTGATCGTTTTGGCGAAGGAGAAGAGCCGGGAGATGACCGCAATTGGCATAGCGAAGGCGGCGGGACTTATCGTTGTACTCCGCGAAGAAGAGGGTGGCAAAAGCGCTGTCGGCGCTGTTTTCGTAGAAAAGGCGATTTACCGAGAGCAGAAAGCGCTGGGGCTGTTCCAAAACGAACGGCACGTAAGGGCGGCTGCAGTAGCTGGCGCACTGGTTGCGGAGATGCGCCTGGAGATTGGCCATCAAGAGGGCTGCCGCAACGCCTTTGCCGCAAACGTCGCCAACGACCAGGCCAAGCTGATCGCGGCCGAGATCGAGAAAATCGTAATAGTCGCCACCTACGTGGCGTGCCTGGATGCAAACGGCTGCGTATTCCAGGGTTGAAAGAACGGGTTGGGTCTGCGGGAAGAGCCTTGACTGGACGTGCCTAGCGAGCTCCAATTCCTGGCTCACGCGATTTTCGGATGCAAACCGTTCGGCATGCGCGCGACGCTGAGTTTCCACCTCGCGGTTGATGGCGGCATAAGACAAAAGCGTGAACGAGTTTCCGTCCGGGTCTTCGAAGCTGGTGGAGACTGCGCCCCAGGACTGCGCCTGCGGAGGATGATGAAAACGCACGCCGCGCCCGCTCCATTCCTCAAACTTTGCGCTAATGTTTTCGGTTAAGAAGATGATCTGCGTGGGGCGGCCGATAAGCTGGTATTCATCGGAGCCGGCTTCCGGAGCAATGAGCGAGAGCACAGCGGTGCCGTCGGGAGGAGTGACGGCGAGGGAGTTTTCCGCGGACGGGAGCGGGGCATCCAGGGCCAGGCTGAATCCAAGTTGATCCAGGTAGAATCGCCGGCTTCGCTCTTTGTCGCGAACAAAAACGGCAATCGTTCCGAGGCGAACGTAGGGGTCGTGGCGATCCGGAAGAAAACTGCACCGGTGCGCAAGCAGTGGCGAAGGGTGAGCAGCGGTCATCGGGATGATTATAGCGCAGGGGCCGAAAGCACAGCCAAGAATGGCAGAAAGCAAAACGCCCGGGCTGCGTTGGCAGACCGGGCGGATACGGAATGACAGCTTGTGGAGGACGCAACGCCGGTTAGCTGGCGGCGGCTTCTACTGGTTCTTCCTTCTTGGCTTTTTCTTTCTTTTCTTTTTTCTTGAACTCATAGCCCACGAGCTCGAGGATGGCGACTTTGGCGCCATCTCCGACGCGGTTGCCCGCGGAGATGATGCGGGTATAGCCTCCGGCGCGGTCGGCGAACTTGGGTGCGATTTCGCTGAAGAGTTTTTTGGTGACGCCGGGGGTCATGAGGTACGCGGCGGCCTGGCGGCGCGATTGCAGCGTGTCGCGTTTGCCGAAGGTGATCATTTTTTCGGCGACAGGACGCGCGGCTTTGGCGCGGGTCAGAGTGGTGGTGATGCGGCCGTGCTCGAACAAGTTGGTGACGAGGTTGCGCAAGGTTGCGCGGCGGTGCCACGGATTGCGCCCAAGTTTTGAGCCTGATTTCAGGTGTCGCATGTGTTGATGTTCTCCATAAAACGTTACAGCGAATTTCCTTGACGATCGTTTTCGGCGAAGCGAAGAAAAAGTGGATTCCTCGTCGCTAACTCTCCTCGGAATGACAAGTCTCGGGATGGCGTTTACAAAACCCGCACCCTGGAACCCGCAGGGTGCGGCACCCGCGCTCACAACGAGGATTGTTGTCTTACCGAACTACAGGCCCAGGTTCTCTTCGGTGGTGGGCGCAGCGGTCTGGCTCGGCAATGGCGGCCAGATGATGCGTCCGTGTTCGTCGAACTTCATGCCCAGCGCGAGGCCCATCTTTACCAGTATATCTTTGATTTCATTGAGCGATTTGCGGCCGAAGTTCTTGGTCTTGAGCATTTCGTTTTCGCTCTTTTGCACCAGTTCGCGAATGGTTTGAATGTTCGCGTTCTTGAGGCAGTTGTAGGAGCGGACGGAAAGCTCCAGCTCTTCGACGGAACGATCCAGATGTTCGAGGCGCGGATCGTTGGTCATTTCGATCGGAGCTTCGATCACGTCAGTCGGCTCCTCGAAGTTGATGAAGATGCTCATGTGGTCCTTGACGAGCTTGGCGGCGAGGCCGATGGCGTCATTCGGCGTGATAGCACCGTTGGTCCAGACTTCAAGCATCAGCTTTTCGTAGTCGGTCATCTGGCCCAAGCGAGCGGACTCGACGGAGTAGTTCACTTTGCGAACAGGTGAGTGAACGCTGTCCACGGGAATGTAACCGATGGGCAGGTCTTCATCGTAGTTGCGGTCGGCAGCGACGTAGCCGCGGCCGTTCTTGACGCGCATTTCGATCTGCAGCTTGCCGCCTTCGCTGACCGTGGCGATGTACACGCTCTTGTCAAGCACGGCAAAATCGGCGTCTTCTTCGATTTGTGCCGAGGTAACTGGACCGGGCTGCTCGACGTTGACGTAAATCGTCTTGGGCAGATCTGTGTTCAACTTGATTGGCACCTGCTTCAAGTTGAGGATGATGTCGGTTGCGTCTTCAACTACACCGGCGATCGAAGAGAATTCGTGCAACACACCTTCAATCTTGACGGCGGTGATGGCGGCTCCTTCGATGGAGCTGAGCAGCGCACGGCGCAGAGTGTTGCCTACCGTGGTGCCCCAGCCGCGTTCGAATGGCTGCGCGGAGAAGCGCGCGTACTTCTCGGTCAATGATTCCAGTTCTGGCGCTAGCCGCTTTGGCTTCTGAAAACCCTTCCACATATTGTTTCCTTCCTTCTGGAAGCCGGTTGTGACGGCTTCCCATAAAACCTAAACCTTTTTCCTTGCAAGCCTAGAAAAACTGCGGGTGACCCGCCTCTACAAAAGGCGCCGGGCTGAAACCCGGCACTACAAAACCAACGGCAAGACCCTTCGGCACTGCAGAACCCTGCGCAGACAGGACTGTCTGGGCTACAACTACTTGGAGTACAGCTCGACGATCAGTTGTTCGTTGATGGGCGGCGTCTGCACATCTTCACGGCGCGGCAGAGCGACGACCTTGGCTTTAAACTGTTCGCGGTCCTGTTCGAGCCAAGGCACGCTGTTCTGGCTTTGCGCAACGTTGCGGGCTTCCAATACCATCGCGTTCTGATGCATTTTTTCTTTGATGGCAATTTCTTCGCCGACGTTAATTTGGTACGAAGGAATGTTGACCTTCTTGCCGGAAATGCGGACGTGGCCGTGCAGCACCAACTGGCGAGCTTGCGCGCGCGAGGAAGCCAGGCCGGCGCGCCAAACCACGTTGTCGAGGCGACGCTCCAGCATGATGATCAGGTTTTCGCCCGTGGGACCCTTGACCCGTTCGGACTTTTCGAAATAGTTGCGGAACTGACGCTCCAGCAACCCGTAGGTGCGCTTTACCTTCTGCTTCTCGCGCAACTGCAGGCCGTAGCCGGCGATTTTTGCGCGGCGCGACTGCCCGTGCTGGCCGGGAACGAAGTTGCGCTTTTCAATGGCGCACTTCTCGGTAAAGCACCGCAGACCTTTCAGGAACAGCTTTTGCGCCTCACGGCGGCAAAGGCGGCATACTGCTTCACGATGTCTTGCCAACTTCTGTTCTCCCTTCCCAATTCCTTCGAAATTCAGTGGTCAGTAATCAGTTCTCAGTAATCAGTCTCGGAACTCTGACAAAACTTTACTGCTCGACGCCGATTCTTCTTGCGGCTCACGTCGCGCGCAGACACGATTGTCTGCGCTACAGAATCAGACGCGGCGACGCTTCGGTGGACGGCAGCCGTTGTGCGGAATCGGCGTAACATCGCGAATGACCACGATGTGCAATCCCGCGGCAGCCAGCGCGCGCACTGCGGATTCGCGCCCGGAGCCGGGACCCTGCACGCGCACTTCACAGCTCTTCATGCTGTACTGATCGCGCGCGTTGCCGGCGGCGTTCAGAGAAGCCTGCTGCGCGGCGTACGGTGTGCCCTTGCGCGAGCCTTTGAAACCGATGGCGCCCGCCGAGGACCAGCACAGGGTGCGGCCATCGGTGTCGGTGATGGTGATCTGCGTGTTGTTGAACGACGCGGCCACATGAACGACTCCGTGCGGCACGACGCGCTTCTCGCGCTTTTTCTTGAATTCTTTTTTGCGCTTCGCCGGCGCTGCCGCTCCCGCTTTACCGGTTGCTCCGGCTTTTTCGGGCCGTGCGTCAGGCGCTGTATTCTGCTGCTCTTTTGCCACGTGTGACTCCGTTTCCCTATGCCTTAGAAAAACCACCGGGCTGAAGCCCGGCACTACATCCCCTGCGCAGACAAGATTCATTTTGCCAAAGCACAAAATGAAGAAGCGGTGTCTGCGCTACAAAAATTAGCCCTTCTTGCCCTTCACCTGCTTCTTGGCAGCGACCGCTCCGCGGCGCGGACCCTTGCGGGTGCGTGCGTTGGTGTGCGTGCGCTGGCCGCGAACCGGCAGGTTGCGGCGATGACGAACGCCGCGATAGGCCTGAATTTCGATCAGCCGGCGGATGTTCATCTGGATCTCTTTGCGGAGATCGCCTTCAACGCGGCCCTCCTGCTCGATGGCCTGGCGAAGCTTGTTGACTTCGTCCTCGGTCAGGTCGCGGATTTTCTTTGTGAAATCCACGCCGACTTTTTCCGCGAGTTTCTTTGCGCGCACTTGCCCGATGCCATAGATGGCGGTCAAGCCAACCCAAAGGCGCTTGTTCACCGGAAGATCCACACCTGCGATACGTGCCATAACTTCTCCTATTCCCTCGAAGAGCAGCGGGATAAACCCGCTGTCACAAAAATCTCGAAAACCACCGGTGTGAAGACCGGCCACTGCAGAACCTAGCCTTGGCGCTGTTTGTGCTTCGGGTTGGTGCAGATTACCCGGACCACGCCTCGGCGATGGATGACCTTGCATTTGTCACAAATCTTTTTTACTGATGCCCGTACTTTCATGTTTCTTTACTCCTTGCCTGCCATGCTCACCGCGAAAACCGCCGGGCTTAAGCCCGCCCTCTACAAAACCCGAAAAAAGACGCCCGCGACCTGGTCGGGGCCGCTACAAAACCTGCTACTTATAGCGGTAGACAATTCTGCCGCGCGTTAAATCGTACGGCGAAAGTTCTACGGCTACTTTGTCTCCGGCCAGAATACGAATGAAGTTCTTGCGCATTTTGCCGGAAACGTGCGCCAGAACCTGATGCTTGTTTTCCAGTTCGACCCGGAACATCGCGTTCGGGAGAGGTTCGATCACGGTTGCCATAACCTCTATGGCATCCTCTTTCGAGTTTCCCGAGTCATTCTTTTTCTTGTCGTCTTCTGGTCTTGCCATAAGCTCCCGAAATGTGTCGCATACAAACGAACCGGAAAAGCACCGGTCTGAAGACCGGCCGCTACAAAACCTTACCAGGAGGGGCCGGTTACTTCTTTGGGGCGCGTCAGAATCAACGGGCCGTTGGAAGTTACTGCTATGGTGTGCTCGAAATGCGCCGAAGGACTGCCATCGGCGGTTTCCGCAACCCATTCATCGCGCATGCGAACTTCATGGCCACCTGCGTTCACCATGGGCTCGACCGCGATGACCATGCCTTCCTGCAAACGGGCGCCACGGCCAGGTTCACCGTAGTTCGGCAGATTGGGCTCGTCGTGCATCTTGGTGCCGATGCCATGCCCGACGAACTCGCGCACTACCGAGAATCCGTTCTCTTCAACCAAACTTTGTACCGCATGGCCCACATCGCCGAGGCGGTTGCCCGCGTGCATTTTTTCGATGGCGCGGTCGAGCGAGTCGCGGGTTACCTCCAGCAGTTTCTGCAATTCCGGTTTAATCTTGCCCACCGGAACCGTTACCGCTGAATCCGCGAAGTACCCATCCACTTCCATGCCGAAGTCGATGGAGACGATGTCGCCTTCCTTCAACTTGCGCTTCGGCGACGGAATTCCGTGAACGATCTCGCTGTTCACCGAAGTGCAAAGCACGCATGGATACCCGCGATACCCCTTGAACGCCGGGTGTCCAGGTTTGCCGGCGATTTTTTCCTCGGCAATTTTCTCGAGGTCCATCGTCGTCATTCCAGGCCGCACACTGCCCCGCAGCGTGTTCAACACCTCATGCACGATCAGACCCGCGCGGTGCATCTTTTCGATTTCGTCCGCGCTGCGCAGATGTATCGCCATGTTTCGTTCTACGCCCCACCCGAAAAGCCGCCGGGCTGAAGCCCGGCACTACGAAAATCAAAAAAACTTATCCGCTACAAATCAAAGCGCTTCGCGAACAAAATCCAGAATACTCTTGCTCACTTCATCGACACCTTTTGAAGCGTCGATGTCGCGAAGCCTGCCGAGCCGCCGGTAATACGCCGCGAGCGGAGCGGTTTGTTTCTCGTACGCTGCCAACCTCGGCGCCACAATTTCTTCCCGGTCGTCGGGGCGCTGCTCCAATTCGCCGCCGTCATTGTCGCAACGGCCCTCGCATTTGGGCGGCCGCTCGTAGACGTTATAAATTTCTCCGCCTACTTTGCACGTTCGCCGTCCCGTGATGCGCCGCAAAAGCATGGCCCGATCAATCATCATGTGCATAACCAGTGGCGGCTTGAAGCCGTGCTGCTTGAGCAGCTCGCCGAGCCACTGCGCTTGAGCCACGGTGCGCGGAAATCCGTCGAACACGAAGCCATGCGAACAATCCGGGCGTTCGATGCGATGCGCGACCATGCGAAGCACAATCGAATCCGGCACCAGCTCGCCGCGACTCATGATCGGCTGCGCGCGTTGCCCCAGCGAAGTGCCTTGCGCTATGTGCTCGCGAAGCATGTCGCCGGTGGAAAGATGCGGCACGGAAAATTTATGTGCCAGCTCTTTCGCCTGGGTCCCCTTCCCGGCCCCCGGAGGTCCGAGAAAAATTACTACACGGTCGAGCTTTTCTTGCGGGCGATTGTCCGGCGTCACTCGGTAGTATCTCCCTCACAAGTTACCGGGTTACCGCCGGCCGCGAAGTCGGCCCTTCCGTGCAAAACCTTCATAATTGCGCATAACCAACTGCGCTTCGAGCTGTTGAACGGTATCCATCGCTACGCCAACCACGATCAGCAGCGACGTTCCGCCAAAATAAAACTGCACGCCCAGTCCGTTCAGAATCCATTGCGGAAAGTGGCGGTCAAACCAGTTGCCGCCCAGCATCACCGGCAAGTGGTTCAAGTGAATGCCAGCAATCATCCACTCCGGAAGCAAGCAAACCAACGCCAGGTAAATGGCGCCGATCAAAGTCAGACGCTTCAAAATCCTGCTGACGTATTCGCTGGTGGTGCGGCCGGGGCGAATGCCGGGAATGAACCCGCCGTTCTTGCGCATGTTGTCGGCCAGCTCGGTGGGATTGAACACAATGCCCACGTAGAAAAAGGCAAACAACAGAATCATGGTGACGTACAAGACGGTGTAAAGCGGTTCACCCCATTTTACCGCATTGGCGAAGGTTTTGATGAACGCATACTTTGCGCCCAGCACCAGCGCAATCGTGGCTGGAAACGCAAGCAACGAACTGGCAAAAATCGGAGGAATGACTCCTCCGGAATTGACGCGCAGCGGCAGATAAGAAGACTGGCCTCCCATGACGCGACGCCCGACTACGCGCTTGGCGTACTGCACGGGGATGCGGCGCTGCCCGCCTTCCACCAGAACGATGAATGCCACCACGCCAACCATCAATGCCAGCAACAAGATGGTGAAGAATGGCGTGAGCACAGTGCCGCCCCAGGCGCCGATCTTGACCTTTTCATACAGGTCGAAACAGGCTCGCGGCAAGCCCACTACGATGCCAACGAAGATGATGAGCGACATGCCGTTGCCGATGCCGCGTTCGCTGATCTGTTCGCCTAGCCACATGATGAACGCTGACCCAGTGGTCAGTGTCAGTACTGTCATCAGTGTGAAGCCCCAACCCGGGTGATAGACCAACGCTTGTCCGCCGGAGCCTGGCGAAGTCTGCAGGAGCTGAGCGGTGGAAAACGACTGAATGATAGCCAGTGCGATCGTCAGGTAGCGCGTGTACTGAGTGATTTTGCGGCGCCCGAGTTCGCCTTCTTTTTGCAGCCGCTCAAGGTACGGAAACACCACGGTCATCAACTGCAGGATGATGGATGAAGTGATGTAGGGCATGATGCCCAACGCGAAAATGGTCAGACGGCGGAAATTGCCGCCGCTGAAGAGATCGAAGATGCCGAGCGCAGTACCCTGCGCGGCGGAGAAAATCTGGTCCAACACCGCGCCGTTGATACCCGGAGTGGGGATGTGCGCGCCGATGCGATACACGGCCAGCAATGCCAGCGTGAACAGGACGCGCTTCCGCAATTCTTCAATGCGGAAAAGATTCGTGAGTGCTTGTAAGAAACGATTCATACGTTAACCCGTAACTGAACCCGAAAAAGCACCCCGACCGGGTCGGGGCCACTACAAAACCTAGGAAGCTAGAACCTCGAACGAGCCGCCGGCCTTGGTGATCTTTTCCTTGGCCGAGCCGCTGAAAGCATGAGCGTGAACAGCGAGCTTGTTCTGCAATTCGCCATCTCCCAAAATTTTTACCTGCTGCTGCGTGCGCACAAAACCATGTGCGCGAAGGATTTCCGGAGTGACAGTTTCGCCGGCCGGAAACACGTTCAAATCCTGCAAATTGATGACGGCAAACGTTTTTCCAAATGGGCTGCGAAAGCCGCGCTTGGGAATACGGCGATGCAACGGCATCTGCCCGCCTTCAAATCCGCGGCGGCGGGAATAACCGCGCCGCGACTTCTGGCCTTTGTTGCCCTTGCCGGAAGTACGGCCCAATTTCGAGCCGATGCCGCGGCCGACACGCACTTTGCGCTGGCGCGAACCACGTGGCGGGCGAAGCGTTTCCAGGTTGAACCGGTTGCGCGTTTCTTTTTTCGCCTTGCTGGCGGTCCGGTTGGATTTTTTCCTGACGATTTTCTTGGCCATAACTTTCTTAGGCATAGCTTAATCCACCACTTCCACAAGATGCCGCACTTTATGAATCATGCCGCGAGTTTCCGGCGTGTTTTCCCGCTCCACAACCTGATGCAAACGGCGCAACCCCAAACCGCGTATGGTTTGCCGCATATCATCGGTGCAACTGATGAAGCTGACCACCCACTTGATCTTCACCTTGGCCGATTTCGGCGAGTGTTTCTTGACGCTGAATTTATCGGCGCTCATTGCGCTTCCCCTGCAGCCACCTTCTCGGACTTCTTCTCGCGGCCGGTAATCTCTTCCACGGTCTTGGTGCGGGTTTCCGCAACCTGCGCCGCATCTTTCAATCCCAGCAACGCGGAAAATGTGGCTTTCACGACGTTGTGCGGATTCGATGTGCCGAGCGACTTGGTCAACACATTATGAATTCCCGCGACCTGCATTACTTTGCGCACCGGGCCCCCGGCGATCACGCCAGTGCCTTCAGGAGCCGGCTTGAGCAGTACTTGCGCCGAGCCGTAACGGCCAAGGACCTGGTGCGGAATGGTTGAACCCGTCAGGTTCAATTGAATCAAATTCTTTTTGGCCTGCTCGATGCCCTTCTTGATGGCCATCGGCACCTCGCGCGCTTTGCCCATGCCAAATCCGGCGTGGCCCTGATGATCGCCAACTACCACGAGCGCAGAGAAGCTCAAGTTCTTGCCGCCTTTGACGACTTTGGTGACGCGGTTGATGGCGATGACGTCATCCTTTAGATCGGAAGGATTTACGTGTAGTAAGCGTCGCACCGATAGACTGTCCCGCAATGTTTGCTTCGACATAGGCTAGAACTGTAACCCCGCTTCCCGCGCCGCATCCGCGAGCGCCTTGACGCGGCCGTGGTACTTGTACCCGCCGCGGTCGAACACCACTTTAGCCAAACCGGCCGCCTTGGCGCGTTCGGCAATTTCCTTGCCGACGACTTTGGCTGCCGCGACGTTGCCGCCGCCTTTCAAATTCTTTTTGGTGCCTTTGTCCGCGGAACTCGCGGCCGCCAGCGTCTTGCCCGCGCGGTCGTCAATGATCTGCGCATAAATATGATCGAGCGAACGATACACGCACAGACGAGGCCGCTCGGAAGTGCCGGAAACCTTCATACGCACGCGATCGTGAACGCGCTGGCGCTTGAGGTCTCTTGATAATCTGCGAACCGGTACGGATGCCACTGTTGCTCTCCTTCAAATCTTTAAAAACGACCAAAACTTACGCCGCTACTGCGACAAAAATTATGCGCCGCCTGCCTTGGCTCCCGCTTTGCCAGCCTTCTTCTTTAGGCGTTCGCCGGTAATGCGAATTCCCTTTTGCTTGTACGGATCGGGCGGACGCAGCGAACGAATGTCGGCGGCCACCTGTCCCACTTGTCCTTTGTCCGCGCCACTGACGACAAGGTGAGTCTGCTTCTCAACGGCAATGTGGATGCCTTCGGGAATCGGAAACTCGATGGGATGCGATTTGCCAAGCGCGAAATTCACGATTTTGCCCTTGAGCTCGGCGCGGTAGCCGACGCCAACGATGTCCATATCCTTCTTGAAGCCCGTGGTCACGCCGTGAACAGCGTTCGCCACCAAAGCGCGCGCCAGGCCGTGAACGGCGCGATATTCTTCCGCGTTGCGCTTGACGTTCAACACGCCATCCTTTTGTTCGAAGGAAACGCCGCGCGGAACGGCAACCGTCATTTTGCCCTTGGGGCCTTGCACATCAATCTTGTCCGCGGCTACGGCGATTTTTACGCCGGAGGGCAGCGGAATTGGCTTGTTTCCGATACGTGACATTGTTCTGGCTCAACCCTTCGTAAAGACTTTTCTTGATTGCAGCAAACTTTTCCAAAAAAAACGTTTCTTACCAGACTTCGCAGAGCAGTTCGCCGCCAACGTTCGCTTTGCGCGCGGCGCGACCGCTCATCAAGCCTTTCGGCGTGGTGACGATGCTTATGCCCAGCCCGCCAACCACTGGCTTGACGTCAAATGCTCCGACGTAACGGCGCGCTCCGGGACGCGAAATGCGCTTGATGCCGGAGATGACGCTGCGACGGTCCGGCGTATACTTCAAGAATACGCGCAACGTTTTGTGGCTCTTGTTTTCGTCCACCATCTTGAAAGTCGAGATGTAGCCCTCTTCCTTCAGGATGCGGGCCAGTTCGCCCTTCAGGCGCGATGCCGGCACATCCACACGCTGATGCTTTGCGGCCACTGCGTTGCGAATGCTGGTCAAAAAATCGGATATTGGATCAGTCTGCATAGCTCTCCTCGGTTCCTACCAACTGGCTTTCGTGACGCCGGGAATTTCTCCCTTAAGCGCCATGCCGCGGAAACAGATGCGGCACATTTCAAACTTGCGGATGTAAGCACGCGCGCGGCCGCACACCCGGCAACGATTGCGGTGGCGCACCTTGAACTTGGGCTTCTTCTGGTCCTTGACGATTTTTGCGGTGCGTGCCATTAATTCGCTCCTCCGGGCTTGCGTAGAGGAAAGCCGAGTCCCAGCAAAAGTTCGCGGCCTTCTTCGTCGGTCTTAGCTGTGGTGGTCAGGGTAATGTTCATGCCTTTGATCTTGTCCACGCGGGTGTAATCAATTTCGGGAAAAACCAACTGGTCCTTTAGGCCCAGTGTGTAGTTGCCGCGGCCATCGAAGGCATTCGACGGCAGCCCGCGAAAGTCGCGCACACGGGGCAGAACGACGTTGCACAAGCGGTCCAGAAATTCGTACATTTTGTCGCCACGCAAAGTAACCGCGCAGCCGATGGGCATGCCTTTGCGAATCTTGAAATTGGCGATGGATTTCTTGGCGCGTGTGATGATCGGCTTCTGGCCAGTGATTTGGCCGAGTTCCTGCGCCGCGGTGTCCAGCAGCTTGACGTTCTGGCTGGCTTCGCCCAAGCCGATGTTGACCGTGATTTTCGAAACTTTCGGCACGGCCATCACATTTTTCAGCCCGAAACGCTTCATCAGCGCTGGAGTCGTTTCGTTGCGATATTTTTCCTGCATTCTGCTCTTCATTTCGATTCTTCTCTTTTTCCTATGATCCTGAATTTCGTTTTGCTTCTGCTGTTACTTGTCCAAACCGGTTCCGCAGCGCTTGCAAGCCCGCGAACGGCTGCCATCCTTCGCAGTGTTGTGTCCGATGCGAGTATGTTTGCCGCAACTGCCGCAAACCACCATCACGTTCGAAGCATTGATGCCCGCTTCTTTTTCGATGATGCCGCCCTTGATGTTTTTCGCCGGATTTGGGCGAGTATGCCGCTTGATCAGGTTGGCGTGCTCGACCGTGACCGTATTCTTGCGCGGATTGATCGCCAACACGCGGCCGCTTTTGCCTGCATCCTTGCCGGACATTACTCTTACCTGATCGCCTTTGCGAATCAGGATCTTGAACCGCTTGATTTGATGTTGTGGGCTCATTCCTCTTTACCAGACTTCCGGAGCCAGCGAGACGATTTTGGTGAATTTTTTCTCGCGCAGCTCTCTCGCCACCGGCCCGAATACACGCGTTCCAACAGGCTCATTGGCATCGTTAATCAAAACCGCGGCGTTATCGTCAAACCGGATGTAAGTTCCATCGCGACGGCGATGCTCTTTCCGCATCCTGACGACCACGCACTTCACAACCGTGCCTTCCTTGACCTGGCTTTCCGGAGTGGCTTCCTTCACCGACGCGGTAACAATGTCGCCGAGACCGGCTTTCAAGCCGACGTCACCGCCGACCGGCAAAATGCACATCAACTTGCGCGCGCCGGAATTGTCCGCCACCGTCAGCCAGGTTCGCATCTGAATCATGGCTTAATCTCCCCGTTCCGCTTACTGTGCGGACGCGTTCCGCGTCAGCACTTCCTTCAACCGCCAGCGTTTCAGCTTCGAGAGCGGACGCGATGACGAAATACGCACGGTGTCGCCGGGCTTGGCCTGGCGCTTTTCATCGTGCGCATAAAACTTTTTGGTGATACGGATCACGCGGCGATACTTGGCGTGCTGCACCAGGCGGATCACCTCGACGACGATGGTCTTTTCCATCTTCGCGCTGGTGACTTTGCCGATCAGCTCGGTGCGTTCGCCGCGCTCGGATCCTTCCGGTTTCTGCGTTGCTGCGGTCGTCTGTGTTTCTGCTGTCATTCCAATATCCTCTATGCCTTCTTTGTCAATTCATGCGCGCGCAGCAGCGTGTTCACGCGCGCCAGATCTTTTTTCGCTTCACGCAGGCGCTTGAGCGCCTCCGCTTGCCCGGTAGACAGCTGAAAACGCAGCCGGAAAATGGTTTCCGTCAGCTCTTTTTGCTGCGCCGCGAGTTCGTTGACACCCGCTTCGCGAATTTTATCCATACGCCGCGGCATACTAGAGTTCTCCTGCGCGTGAAACGAATTTGGTCGGGATGGGCAGCTTGTGCGAAGCCAGTCCCAGTGCTTCGCGCGCGGTAGCTTCGTCCACGCCCGCCATTTCAAACATGATGCGTCCCGGCTTGACCACCGAAACCCACTTTTCTGGAGCGCCTTTGCCCTTGCCCATGCGGGTTTCCGCGGGCTTTTTGGTAAACGGCTTGTCCGGAAAAATCCTGATCCACAGTTTGCCGCCACGCTTGATAAAACGCGTGATGGCTACGCGGGAAGCTTCAATCTGGCGATCGGTGATCCAGGCATTTTCCATGGCCTTCAAACCGTATTCGCCAAAAGCCAATGACCCACCGCGCCACGCTTTGCCTTTTCGGCGGCCGCGCATCTGCTTTCTGTACTTCACCTTCTTTGGCATCAACATCGCTATATTCTCGCTTCCGTATTCCCGGTAAATTCCCCGCTAAAACTTTCGTTACGCTACGTCAGTCTGCCGCCACAGCGGCAGGCTTTTCCTGCGGCCTGCTGTTGCGCTTGGGAACGTTTTCGCCTTGATAAATCCAGCACTTTACGCCGATGACGCCGTAAGTGGTCTGCGCTTCGGCGGTGCCGAAGTCGATGTCGGCACGCAGGGTTTGCAGTGGCAAACGGCCTTGCAGGTACCATTCCTTGCGAGCGATTTCCGCGCCGTTCAACCGGCCGGCAACGCGCACCTTGATTCCCTTGCAGCCAAAACGTAACGCCGAATCCACTGACTTGCGCATGGCGCGGCGGAAAGCGACGCGCTTTTCCAGCTGCAGAGCGATCGACTCCGCCACCAGAGTTGCATCCAGTTCCGGACGATGCACTTCCTGAATATCAATGTGCACTTCGCGCTTGGTGCGCTTCTGCACGTCTTGTTTCAGCTTGTCGATTTCCGCGCCTTTGCGGCCGATGATGATACCGGGACGAGCGGTAAAGATCCGCACCACCAATTTATTGGCGGCGCGTTCGATTTCGATCGAGCTGATGCCCGCAGACTTCAGTTTTTCCTTCAGCTCTTTGCGCAGCTTCACATCTTCGTGAAGCAGTTCGGCGTAGTCGCGGCCAGCGTACCAGCGCGACTTCCACGGCTTGTTGTAGCCGAGGCGGAATCCGTATGGATGCGTTTTCTGTCCCATTCGTTAACCCTTTTTGCCCTTCTTTGCAGCCTGCTGTTTTCCGGTCAAAGCTTTGCGAACGCGGCGCGCTGTACCACGGACGCCCTTGTTGGCTTCCGCTTCCGCGACGTTGCTGGCATGGCGTTCCGCCGCAGCCACGTGATGCTCGGAAACCTCCACCCAAACGTGAGCGGTACGCTTCTGATAACGGAACGCGCGGCCCATCGGAGCTGGGCGCAGCCGCTTCCAGCGTGTGCCTTCGTTTACGAAACACTTCGAAACAAAAAGCTGGTCCACATCCAGCGGCGAGCCGGCATCATCGGCTTTGCGCTCCGCGTTGGCGACCGCGCTGCGCAACAGCTTTTCAATCGGCTTCGCGGCGCGCTTAACGGTAAACCGTAAGGTATGCAGCGCCGATTGCACGTCACGCCCGCGAATCAGGTCTATGACCAGGCGCGCTTTCTGCGGCGACATGCGAACGTGGCGCGCCAGAGCATGCGCCTCGATCAACGGAACTTGTGTCTGAAGGTCAGCCATGTCTTATGCCTTCGGCGCTGGAGCAGCAGCGCCGCCTCCTGCTGGTGCTGGCGCCGCAGCCCTTTCAAGTGCTGCCTTTACGGCGTGGCCCTTGAAGGTGCGCGTCGGAGCGAATTCGCCGAGCTTGTGTCCAATCATCTGTTCCGTCACATACACCGGAATAAACTTTTTGCCGTTGTGCACAGCGATTGTGTGGCCGATGAAGTCCGGCACAATCGTCGAACGCCGCGACCAGGTCTTGACCACTTTCTTCTCGTTACGCGTGTTCAGCCCTTCGACTTTTTCGCGCAGGTGCCCGTCGACAAATGGACCCTTTTTCAGTGAGCGTGCCATCTCTCTCCTCTATTCCTCGACGCGGCGCAAACGCCCCCAAGGGGCATGCCGCATTTTTTTAAATCCACGTACCGGGCCAGGAACACGGTGGGATTTCGGACAGAACGGGCAAACAAACCTCGTTCCCAGCGCATTCGGCGCGCGGTCCACAATCACCGCCCATCCCGGCTTGCAAAGCTTGTACAGCGCCGGCTCCAACGGAACCGCAGGCTGTTTCTTAACGAGAACGGCGACCTTTACAACCGGCTTCGCGACCGGTTTCGGCGCCGCCCGTTTTGCTACACGCTTGCTCGACCGCTTCGCGCCGCGGCGTACTGCCGCCCGGCGTCCTGCTGTACGGCTTGTTCGTGTCGCTCGCATCGCTTCCGCTCTTCATTCGCAGTGTGCTTGAGCCGCGAATGCTCTCCTTCAACCGCTCTTTCTTAAACTCCGTACTGGACGGCTACTTCCGGCGCTCGACAATGTGCTTGTCGGTGCGCTTGTTGTGCCGCGTCTTCTTTCCCAACGTCGGGAAAGCCCACGGCGTTTGCGGGTGATTGCCCTTGACGCGGCCTTCACCACCGCCGTGCGGGTGATCCACCGGGTTCATGGCCACACCACGAACCGTTGGACGAATGCCCTTCCAGCGCGTGCGTCCAGCTTTGCCGTAAGTCTCGTTTTCATGGTCCAGGTTGCCAACCTGGCCGACCGTCGCCATACAATCAATCGCGAACTTGCGGACTTCGCCAGACGGCAGCTTGATCAGCGCCAGATCGCCTTCTTTACTGAGCAATTGCGCCGAAGCTCCCGCGGTGCGCACCAACTGTCCGCCACGTCCCGGATACAGTTCGATGTTGTGCACCATGGTGCCCGGCGGGATGTGGCGAAACTTCATCGCATTGCCAGGAAGAATGTCAGCCGTTTCACCGGTCGTTACCGTTGCGCCGACTTCCAAACCCACTGGGTGCAGGATGTAGCGCTTGTCGCCATCGGCGTAATGCAACAAGGCGATATTCGCGCTGCGGTTGGGGTCGTACTCAATCGCTTCGACCTTGGCCGGCACGCCGTCCTTGTCGCGGCGAAAATCAATTTTGCGGTACTGCTTCTTGTGGCCGCCGCCGCGGTGCCATATGGAAACTTCGCCCAGGTTGTTACGTCCGCCGGAGCGCTTTTTCGGTTCCAGGAGACTCTTTTCCGGAGTCTGCTTGGTGATATGGCTCTTGTCGAGAACGGTCATAAACCGTCGCGACGCCGTATATGGATTAAAGCTCTTCAGTCCCATCTCTGCCTCTTGCCCTGCTCATCTCGGCGGCCTGCACCAGCCGCACTGAACTGCTGAATCAAAATTTCTGGCCCGACTTACAAATTCACCGCGACTACAGATTCTCCGCAAATTCGATCATCTTTTCGCCTTCGGCCAGCTTTACGTAAGCTTTCTTCCAGTCTCGGCGATAGCCTTCGGTCTGCCCGCGACGGCGCATTTTTCCGTAGAAATTTGCGGTACGCACACCGGATACTTTCACCTTGAAAATCTGCTGCACGGCTTCCTTGATCTGCGTCTTGGTGGCCTTGGCGGAAACTTCGAATACCACCGTGCCTTGAATTTCTTTTACGCCCAAACCTTTTTCGGTGATGATCGGGCGTCGAATAATCTGATAGTGAGGGGCAGACATGAATTATCCCTTCCCCGTTTTCTTTTTTGCCGCAGGCTTGGCGGCTTTCTTGGCAGCCGGCTTTTTTTCAGCTGCAGTTTCTTTCTTTGCCGGAGCGGCGGCGATTGTTTCTACATCCGGAACTGCAAGCGGCGTCTTTTCCGGATCGAGTGAACGAACCAGGCGCGCTACCGCGTCTTTCGACAGCAGCAAACGATCGTGCTTCAGTACCTCGTAAGGCTGCAGTGCGTTCGGAGCAGAAAGCTTTACACCTTCCAGGTTGCGGCTCGCCAGCTCCAGATTGCGGTTTTCGCCGTGCGAAACCAGTAAGGCTGATTTCGTGAAGCTCAGTTTGCCCAGCGTCGCCAGCAACGACTGCGTTTTGTGCGATTCGAGTGCCCAGCCATCCACGATGGTCAGCTTCTCATCGGCGAGCTTCGCGGACAGCGCCGAACGCAACGCACCCAAAAGCATTTTCTTGGGCATGGCATAGCTGTAGCTGCGTGGACGTGGTCCGTGTACCGTTCCACCATGCCGCCACAACGGAGACCGGATCGAGCCGACACGCGCGCGGCCAGTGCCTTTCTGCTTCCAGAGCTTGCGGCCAGCGCCCGACACTTCGCTCTTTTCCTTCACCTTGTGCGTGCCCCTGCGGAGCCCGTTCAGGTACCAGCGGGAAGCCTCGTGCAGCAGATGCGGATTCACTTTCGCGCCAAATACCGCGTCCGCCAGCTCGACTTCGCCGACTTTCTTTCCGTCCAGATTGACTACATCCACGACTGGCATAATCTCGTTGTCCTTCTTCACTGAAATACGTTGCTGCCTGCTTGCTAACTCAAAAAATGCTCTTACTTCGCTTTGCGTGCTTTCTTGATGAAAATGTATTGCCCCGCCGGGCCTGGCACCGATCCCCGCACCAATAACAGGTTTTCGTCGGTGTCCACCTTAATCACTTTCAAATTCTTCGCAGTCACTTTCGCATTGCCCATGTGACCCGGAAAATGCTGATTCTTCCAGACACGCGACGGAAACGAACTGCCGCCGATGCCGCCCGGAGCGCGATGAAACATCGAACCGTGCGTAGCATCGCCGCCCGCGTAGTGCCAGCGCTTCACGCCGCCGGCAAATCCTTTGCCCTTGCTGACGCCGCTGATGTCCACCAGCTCGCCGGCTTTGAACCCGTCCACCAGCACGCGATCGCCGACTTTGGTTTCGTCCTTCGACTCGCCTTTTTCCGATTCGAAGACGCGAACTTCGCGCATCACTTTCATCGGCGGCACATTCGCCTTCTTGAAGTGCCCCGTAAGCGCCTTGTTCACACGCTGCGGCTTGACGAATTCCACCAGGCCCAACTGCGCTGCTTCGTAGCCGTCTTTTTGTTTGGTGCGCATCTGCACCACAACGCATGGACCGGCCTGCAATACCGTGCAGCCAACCAGGTTGCCATCTTCGGCAAAAACCTGCGTCATGCCTAATTTAATTCCGATAATTCCTTCGACCGCCATGTTCCCCTGTCTCTCTCTCGCAGCTTGCCGTGTGCTTCGGGTATTGGCTGCGTACTGCCGAAATTCTTAAACCAAGTATTCAGTTCACGGTTTTCAGTCTTCAGTAAAACCTACGCCAAAGATCTTTACTGAAAACTGATTACTGACCACTGATCACTTCTTTATTTCGCTGCGTGGCCGAACGCCTTGATTTCCACGTCCACGCCCGGCGGCAAATCGAGCTTCATCAGAGCGTCTACCGTATCTGGTGTCGGCTCGAGAATGTCGATCAAGCGCTTGTGCGTGCGCATCTCAAACTGCTCGCGCGACTTCTTGTCCACGTGCGGCGAGCGCAGCACGGTCCAGCGGTTGATGGTAGTCGGAAGAGGAATCGGCCCGGCAACATCCGCGCCGGTACGCTTCGCTGTTTCCACAATCTCCCTCGTGGACTGGTCCAGGATGCGGTGATCGAATGCTTTCAAACGGATTCTAATTTTGTCGCCTTGTCTCATAGTTTTTTTTCTGAAGTTGTTCGGCCTTCGGCGCCAAACTACTCAATAATCTCCGTGACCGCGCCTGCGCCGACGGTGTGGCCGCCTTCGCGAATTGCGAACCGCAAGCCCTTTTCCAGCGCTACCGGCGTGATCAGCGTCACTTCGCAGCTCACATTGTCTCCCGGCATCACCATTTCCACTCCCGTCGCCAGGTGCATATCCCCCGTAACGTCGGTGGTGCGGAAATAAAACTGTGGACGATAGCCCGAGAAAAACGGGGTGTGCCGCCCGCCTTCTTCCTTCGTCAATACGTATGCTTCCGCCTTGAACTTGGTGTGTGGCGTAATCGAGCCCGGCTTGCAGATCACCTGCCCGCGTTCCACATCTTCTTTTTCCGTGCCGCGCAGCAGCAACCCCACGTTGTCGCCCGCCAACCCTTCATCGAGCAGCTTGCGGAACATTTCGATCCCGGTAACCACTTTCTTCTGCGTTTCCCGGAACCCGACAATTTCCACTTCTTCGCTGACCTTCACCTTGCCGCGTTCCACTCGGCCCGTCACCACCGTGCCGCGTCCTGAAATCGAGAAAATGTCTTCAATCGGCATGGCGAACGGCTTGTCAATGTCCCGCACCGGCAGCGGCACATTCTTGTCCACCGCTTCCATCAATTCGTCAATCTTGCCTTCCCACTTGGCATCGCCATTCAATGCCTGCAAGGCGCTGCCGCGCACGATGGCAATGGTGTCGCCAGGAAATCCGTAGCTCTTCAGCAATTCGCGTACTTCCAACTCCACCAGTTCCAACAACTCCGGATCTTCCACCATGTCGCACTTGTTCAGAAAAACCACGATTGCCGGTACGCCGACCTGACGCGCCAGCAAAATGTGTTCCCGCGTCTGCGGCATCGGACCGTCCGTCGCCGCCACCACCAGAATCGCGCCATCCATCTGCGCCGCTCCGGTAATCATGTTCTTGATGTAGTCGGCATGTCCCGGGCAATCCATGTGCGCGTAGTGCCGGTTAGGTGTTTCATACTCCACATGCGATACGGCAATGGTGATGCCGCGCTCGCGCTCTTCCGGAGCGTTGTCAATCGTATCGAACGCGCGAAACTGCACCTTCGGATTATGCTTCGACAAAACTTTGGTGATCGCCGCCGTCAACGTGGTCTTGCCATGATCAATGTGACCGATGGTCCCAATGTTCACGTGCGGCTTACTGCGCTCGAATTTCTCCTTGGCCATTCCGTACGCTCCTCAGATCAAATTTCTTTGTTGCTAAACTCGTTCGCCGACGACTACTTTCCGCCGCGCTGTTTCTTGATGACTTCTTCCGCCAACGCTGGCGGCAGTTCCGCATAATGAGAAAAGTGCATGGTGAACGTTGCGCGGCCCTGCGTGCGGCTGCGCAAGTCCGTGGCGTATCCAAACATCTGCGCCAGTGGAACTTCCACGCGAATGACATTGACGCCAGCGCGATTTTCCGTGCCTTGAATTGCGGAACGCCGCGCATTCAAGTCGCCGAAGACTGCAGCCATATACTCTTCCGGAACCACTACTTCGACTTTCATGATCGGCTCAAGCAATACCGGCTTGGCCCGTGCACAAGCTTCCTTGTAAGCCATCGAACCGGCGATTTTGAACGCCATTTCGTTCGAATCCACATCGTGATAACTGCCGTCGGTCAGCACTACTGCAACGTCAACAGTCGGAAACCCGGCCAAAATACCGTTGTCGAGGGCTTCCCGGATGCCAGCTTCCACCGGCGCAATGAATTCGCGCGGAATCGATCCGCCAACCACTTTGTCGATAAACAGAAAACGGTGTTCCTTGTCGAATTTCCATTTGCCGGGGTTGCTGCTGCCGGTAACTTTCTTCGCCAATTCGTCCAAATCGTCGGTGGACAGTTCGGCCTTGTTGTCGTGCTGCGCGCTGGGCAACGGATGCAGTTCAATCACCGCGTGGCCGTACTGACCTTTACCACCGGTCTGCTTGATGTATTTGCCTTCCGCTTCAGCTTTCTTGCGAATCGTTTCGCGATAGGCGACTTGCGGACGTCCCACATTGGCCTGCACGTTGTACTCACGCAGCATGCGGTCCACAATAATTTCCAGGTGCAACTCGCCCATTCCCGAAATCAATGTTTGACCGGTGTCGGGTTCAGTGGAAACACGGAAAGTCGGATCTTCCTGCGCCAGCCGCTGCATGGCCACGGCCAGCTTGTCCTGATCAGCCTTAGTTTTCGGTTCGATAGCCACGGAAATCACCGGAGCCGGAAATTCAATCGACTCCAGAATGATTTGCTTGTTTTCGTCGCACAGCGTGTCGCCAGTATTCACGCTCTTCAGTCCGACGCAAGCACAAATGTCTCCGGCATAAATCTCTTCAATCTCTTCCCGCTTGTTGGCATGCATCTGCAGCAAGCGGCTGATCCGTTCTCGTGTGCGCTTGCCGGAATTAATCACGTAACTGCCGGACCGCAGCACTCCGGAGTATACCCGGATATACGTCACGTGTCCCACAAACGGGTCGGACATAATTTTAAATGCCAGCGCGGAAAATGGCTGCTCGTCCGCAGCGCGGCGCAATTCCACTTCATCGGTATCCGGATTGCTGCCTTCCACTGGCGGAACGTCAATCGGAGATGGCAGAAAATCGATAACCGCGTCCAACAACGGTTGAATGCCTTTATTCTTGAACGCCGAACCCGCCAGCACCGGCACAATTTTCAGCGCCAGCGTGGACTTGCGGATGGACTTTCGCATTTCTTCCAGCGTTAACGTGCCTTCGGAAAGATACTTATCCAGAACTTCGTCATCATGCTCGGCAATGTATTCCACAACTTTATTGCGATGCTCGTCGTAAAACGCTTTGTCGATTGCGGAACCCTTCAACGCGGCAGCCACATCGGGACGCGAATCCACAAACGCTTTGTCCCACAGCTTGCCTACTTCAAAAATTTCGAATTTCGCGCCCAAGGTTTCTTCGAGCCACACCACCACTTTCTGCTCGAGGAAATCGATGATTCCGATGAAATTATCTTCGCGACCGAGAGGAAACTGCAGAGGTACAGGGTGTGCACCGAGGCGCTGGCGAATCGTGCGGACGACGTGGTCGAAATCCGCGCCCATGCGGTCCATCTTGTTGACGAAACAAATGCGCGGCACGCGATACTTGTCGGCTTGCCGCCAGACAGTTTCCGATTGCGGCTGCACACCGGCGACGGAGTCGAACACGCACACCGCGCCATCCAAAACGCGCAGCGAACGTTCCACTTCCACAGTGAAGTCCACGTGGCCCGGCGTATCAATAATATTGACGCGATACTTCTTGTCGAAGCGATCCCAGGATGCCGTCGTCGCAGCGGAAGTAATCGTGATGCCGCGCTCGCGCTCCTGCTCCATCCAGTCCATGGTGGCCGTGCCTTCGTCCACCGAACCGATCTTGTAAGTCACACCCGTATAGAACAGGATGCGCTCCGTTGACGTGGTCTTTCCGGCGTCAATGTGCGCCATAATCCCGATGTTGCGGGTATCTTCGAGTTTGAATGCCCTGCCCATAGTCGGTTGAACGGCTTTCTTTTCTCCCCGAATTGCTACTGTTTCACTCACAAACTCACCAATTCCTTGCTACTCGAAATTTCAACTCACTATTACCAACGATAGTGCGCGAACGCCTTGTTGGCTTCCGCCATGCGGTGAACGTCTTCCTTTTTCTTGATCGCTCCGCCGCGCGCGTTTGCTGCGTCAATCAGTTCATCCGCGAGCTTGTCCACCATGGTTTTGCCCGCTCGTTCCCGCGAATACTGCAAAATCCAGCGAATCGCCAGCGACTGCCGCCGGAATGGATTCACTTCCACCGGAACCTGATAGTTCGCACCACCCACGCGCCGAGTCTTGACTTCCAGCAACGGCTTGGCGTTCTCGACAGCTTTCTTGAAGAGCTTCAACGCGTCGTCGTTCGTCTTCTTGGCCATCTGATCCATCGCGCCATAAAACACGCGCTGCGCTGTGCTCTTTTTGCCGTCCCACATCATCGAGCAGATAAACTTTTCAACCAGGTCGTTGGCATAAACCGGATCGACTTCCTGCTTGCGGCGGCTGACCAGTCCTTTACGTGGCATTGCTCTTTTGCTCCTAATTCTTATCAGCTTCGATTTTCTTTGCTTCGTTACTTCATTACTTCTTAGTTCGTCGTTTACTTACTTCGCCGCTCCAGCCTTTGGCCGCTTCGCTCCATACTTCGAGCGAGCCTGCTTGCGATTCTCGACTCCAGCGGCGTCCAGCGTGCCGCGCACGATGTGATAACGCACTCCCGGCAGATCCTTCACACGGCCACCGCGCACCAGCACGATCGAGTGTTCCTGCAAATTGTGTCCAATCCCTGGAATGTAGGTTGTGACTTCAATCGAATTCGTCAAACGCACACGCGCTACTTTGCGCAACGCGGAGTTCGGCTTCTTCGGCGTTTGCGTGTACACCCGGATGCATACACCGCGCTTTTCCGGACAACCCGCCAACGCGGGCGACTTCGTCTTGGTGCGAATTCCTTCGCGTCCCATTCGGACCAGTTGCGAAAATGTCGGCACAGTCTTCCCTCTTTTGGCGCGTCTTTCAGTTCTCAGGGCTTTCACTCTCACAAGCCACAAGACAAAAAGGGCCCGCAAATGCGCGCACAAATTTTCACGCCGCTCGCTTTGCGCGCAGACAACTGCAGCGAGCGCACACTACGCTGAAAGGTGAACTGCGAATCCGGAGAGACCAGCAAGAAACTCCGCACGCACCCCAAGAGGCAGAACTCCGCTCTTGGCATCGATTTGGAGAGGCTTACTCGGCTTTGCGGGACTGGCGTCCCATATCCGGCCGCTCCTCACTCCCAATCCGTCTTGCAATGTTCCGGGAGTGAAGATCCTTCCAACTACGCACGGCACAAATGCGGTGCCGCACTACTGCTAGGGTAAATAAACCCTGACGAATCACAGAGTATAGAGAAGAAAATACGATGTGTCAAATCTCTTTCAATACCGCCTGAGGAAAAGCTTTCGCGATCACATCTTGGCATGTTCAGCCGGCCAGTTTTCTAGACTTTTGCACTCATCGCCCTGAGTTCAGCGCCACTCGCTCACACTTTAGCAAAACGCCTCGCCTGAAAATAAGTGCTTATTTATCAGTGCTTTGAACGAGGCTTCTCATCTGAACCCAGTTCGCCAAACGGCCAAAGATTGAACGCCTTCAGCTCCTCATACTCCCCTTGCGAACGCAGCATTCTCGCCGTCCGCTCGGCGGGCCACGGAGCCGCCAATCGCTCTGGACGGTCGGCAATCCAGAACGCAGTTAACGCCATGAGCGTGGCATTTTGCGTTAACACGTCTGGCTTCTGCGCTTCCAGTGCATCCGCCGCCGAATGGTGCGTGTACTTATAGTCCGAAGTGTCCTGATTCATGTTAATTCCCGGCAGGCCTGCAATCGAAAACGGCAAAGTATCCGTCCCGGACTCGACTTTGTCACTTACTTTAATCGTCCGCAAATTTGCTAGCGATGCAGCGAACGGCTGAAACGCGGCGACCAGATCGTCGCGCCCCCCGAGCATGAAATCCGTCACCGGCCCCTGTCCTTCATCTAAGATCAAATCGCCCACGTGATTCGGTATTTCCGCGGCGTGCTGTTTCATGTAAGCAAATGAGCCATCGAGTCCTTGCTCCTCGCCGGTAAACAAAACAAAACGAATTGTGCGCCGCGGTTTCTGTCCGGAACGCATGATGGCGTCAGCTGCGCCCAGCGTTGTAGCGGTTCCCGATCCGTTGTCTGTCGCACCCTGCGCCAGATCCCACGAATCAAGATGTCCACCAACGACCAGAATCTGCTCCGGATGCTCCGTCCCGCGAATTTCGCCGACAACGTTGGCCGTCTCGACCGGCCCGCTGGTCAACGTATTTTGCACATTGATCCGCATGCGCGGCGTAACTCCACGCGCGATCAGTCTTTCCAGTTGTCCCTGATCTTCGGCCGTCATGGAAACCACGGGAACCGCGAAATCGATATCGAAGCCAAGAATTCCCGTGTGCGTCAGATTCATTCCAGTGGATTTAGAACCGCCCTGCCCGCCAATCACCGCAATTGCGCCGGCATTGTGCGCAGCCTTCAAGAAATCCCCGAAACTCGCAAACAACGACATAAAACTCTTCTTGGGCTGGCCCTTCTGCATCACCAGAACAATCTTTCCGTTCAACCGCGAAACATTTTTGATTTCCTCGTCGATATCGAACATGTTCACGGGAACGACATCGCCTTCCGCTCCGCCCGCTACGGTCGAACCGGTCCATCCCATCGCGTCCACGTGCAGCTTATGCGCGGTCGGCGCCAGCAGTTGCGCATCCGCGGTTCCCCGTGTCCAGCCTTTCCAGATCGTGTATTTTTCCAGGTGTACGTTTTCCAGGCCGATGGCCTTCATCTTAGCCGCGCCCCACTCTTCGGCTTTACGCTCCGCTGGCGAGCCAGTCACGCGCGAGCCAATGTCGTCGCTCAACTCCGTCAGGTATTGATACGCACGTGAATTCAGCATGCCTTCGCCCGCGATCCTCGTCAGCGCCGGTTTGGTTCCGTCTTCCTCCGGCCCTTTGGGCATGTCATCAGCCAGCAATCTCCCGCCTCCAACAAAAAACAAGACAACCGCCAGCCCTACGACCAATCGGTTGATTCGCATTTTTCTCCTAACCTCGCCTCGCTCCGCGCACAAGATCCCATTATCTCAGACGCATCAAGACAATCTTCGTTTCCCGATTTTCCTCCTTTTGGCTTGGCGTTTTCTTGCTTTCGTCGTGGCCGGTCGTCAGACCGGTTCTTTCTCGGTCCTAGCGGCCCCGACCTGGTCGCGACCATCTTCGGTGTTTCCTTCCCTATCTCTCCATCACTCTCGTGATTCTCATGATCGAAACTCTACACAAACCGCATCTTTACCGCGCACCAAGCCGCACTTAGACTTTCTGTGTGGGACTATTCACCATAAACGTTCCTGTGCCGAACCGCGTGCCAGCGGTGAACAGCTCACGTCGCATAGGCTTTTGCCTGAGTTCCTTGATCATTTTGTTGGGAATCGCCGCATCAGCGCCGCTTTCCACTGCGCAAGCTCCCGCCAACAAACCGGCGCCCAACTCTGAAGCACAGCAATCGGCGCCATCCGCAAACTCAAAACCAGCCGAAGCAGAAAAAAATCCCGCACAAATCGAACTCCTCGAAACCAAATACCGCTTCGAAACTAACGGCGACTCCCGCAAAGAAGTTCACACCCGCGTCAGAATCAACAACGAACTAGGCGTCCGCCAATTCGCCCGCCTGAATTTCGATTTCAATCGCAGCTTTCAGTCCGTAGAAATTCCAATGGTACACATCACTCACCCAAGCGGCGGCAGCACAGACATCCTTCCCAGCGCCATCGCCGACAACCCCAATCCCGCCGTAGTCGACTTTCCCGCCTACCACGACGTACGCGTAAAATCCGTCCGTATCCTCGGCCTGCAGCCCGGCGACCTCCTCGAATACCGCGTCATCACCACCACCACGCACCATCCCCTTGCCCCCGATTTCTGGCTCGACCACGCCTTCGACCGCTCCGGCGTCGTCTCCCAAGAAATCTTCGAAATCGACCTCCCAGCCTCATTGCAGGTCAAACCTAAGATTGATCCGGCAGCGCCACCCGAGTCGTCATCGGCCGCAGGGCAGGGCGTCGACGCACGGAGTGTCTACCACTGGAATCGAAAGAGTCAGGCCGCAATAACGGAAGTTGAAAGGCCCAACAACATTGGAGGAGCGGATATTTCGCTCTCGACGTTCAAGTCGTGGAAGCAACTGGCTGAAAAGCTAGCAACCTTCCTCACGCCCTCTAAGGATGAAGTTCTCGCGGTTCATGAACATTCCGGCGAATGGTGGCATGGTGCAGTTGACGGCGAAGT
Source organism: uncultured Acidobacteriota bacterium (assembly GCA_963732135.1). Taxonomy (GTDB): domain Bacteria; phylum Acidobacteriota; class Terriglobia; order Acidiferrales; family UBA7541; genus Acidiferrum. The sequence continues at coordinate 648,587 of CAVSYC010000001.1, read as the reverse complement.
TGGTGAAGCCTACGGGTTCGTCTCGCAGAAAATCCGCACTGTTGACCTGCCGCTTGATGCAACTGGTTTTCGAACGCGCAGACCGACTGAAATTCTGAAGTCTCGGTATGCGTCGGCCGAAGACAAAGTAGCGCTTTTCGCCGCTACGCTTGGCTCGGCGGACGCCGGTTTCGTTTCAGACTCCACCGACATCCCGAAAGGCGTCGCCCCATCGCCAACACATTTCAAGTACCTGCTTACGAGAGGCTTTGCTGTGACCATGGGACCTTGGCTTGATTTGGGCTCCGAGGTTGCACCGGAGGGCCTAATTCCCGCCGGCTTTCGCGGCAAGCCAATACTTGTGGTTGCAGAAACGACTCAAGACGTTTGGGAGACTGTCCCTAGCCTTGTCCTTTATGGCTCTTCGCAAACGGTGAGCATCGCGGCTTCTCTATACGCAGGTGGTGATTTGACTGCGAGGATTCAATACGTGATGCGAGGAGACAATGAACTCCTACTCCGCGTCGCATTTCATAAAACTCCCAAAGAGAAATGGAAAGAGGTTGCGCAACTGCTTGCGATCTCCGACGGCTTTCGTGGAGAGATCAAGAACGTGACTGCTTCCGATCCCTACGAAACCAAAGAACCGTTCGCAGTCGAATACGAAATTACGCAACCGAAATTTATCGACTGGTCGAAGAAACCAGTCCGCATTCCTGCGCTCTTGCCATCGCCAGGACTTCCCGACCCCACGTCACACGACTCCTCATCGAAAAAGTTCATCGATCTCGGCACGCCACTCGAAATCGAACTCGATGCAACAGTAACTCTGCCGGAAGGAACGGCCGCGCAGGTACCCACTGGGACGTCAGTCGAACGCGATTACGCGACGTTTTCTTCCAAATATTTGGCGCAAGGAAACACGCTTCGCGCGACGCGCAAACTCCACTTCATCTCAAGGGAAATCCCGGCCACACGCGCCGGCGACCTGAACGCCTTCCTCCATGCTATCCAATCCGATCAAGCCCAAGTCTTCACTCTCCAACCGCCCGCTCAAAAACAAAAAGAGGCTCCCAGAGAGAAGCCCCTCTAACCTTTCGGTGTTTGCTGCCTCGTGCTTTGCACTTTCCTGGCCTCAGAAATCTCTGTGTCTCTGTGACTCTGTGGCAATCTTCTCTTTGCCTTTTCGATTTTCACCAGTCACCGAATCTCCATCACTTCTTTTTCCTTCATCGCACTCAAATCTTCAATCTTCTTCGTCTCCGAGTGCGAAACCTTCTCAAGCTCCTCCAACGACCGCTTCTGCTCGTCCTGGCTGATCTTTTTGTCCTTCTCCAGCTTATCTATGGCTTCCTTGATATCGCGCCGAATATTCCGCACGGCGGTCCGGTGATTCTCCAAAACTTTGTGAATGTGCTTCACCAATTCCTTGCGCCGCTCTTCCGTCGGCGAAGGAATCGGAATCCTCACCACTTTGCCGTCGTTCGTAGGATTCAATCCCAAATCGCTGGCGCGAATCGCTTTATCTACCAGCGCCACCACACTCGGATCCCACGGCGAAATCACCAGCATCGTCGGCTCCGGCACGGTGACGGTTCCCACCTGATTGACCGGAGTCGGAGTGCCGTAAAAATCCACGCGAATGTTATCCAAAATCGCCGCATTCGCCCGCCCGGTCCGCACCGTCGCCAGCTCCTTGCGGAAATCGTCCACCGCCTTTTCCATCCGCGTTCTGGCCGCTGCTATAGCTTCTTTCGTAGTCGCAATCGTCGTCATCTTTGCCTCGATTGATTCATTTAGCCAAATACACCAGACCTGTCATTCCGAGAAGCGCAGCGCCGAGGGGATGACAATGAACTCACGAACAGGGCCTCACGCAGGCCGCACCATCGAACCTACGCGTTCACCCATCACCACGCGCTTGATATTCCCGTACTGATTCATGTTGAACACCACGATCGGCATGCCATTATCCATACACAGCGAAATGGCCGTAGAATCCATAACCTTCAAATCCTGGTGCAACACATCGCGATACGTAATCTGCGCCATGAATTTCGCGTCGGCGAATTTCTCCGGATCGGAATCGTAAATCCCTTCCACCCGCGTGGCCTTCAAAATCACGTCGGCTTTGATTTCCATCGCGCGCAATGCCGCCGCGGTGTCCGTGGAAAAATAAGGATTCCCGGTACCCGCGCCGAAAATCACCACGCGGCCTTTTTCCAGATGACGCATCGCGCGCCTTCGAATGAACGGCTCGCACACTTCGTGCATTTCAATCGCACTCAAAACGCGCGTAAACACGCCAACTTTTTCCAGCGCATCCTGCAGCGCCAGCGCATTGATCACCGTCGCCAACATTCCCATGTAGTCGCCCGTCGCGCGGTCAATCTCGAATCCTCTTTGCCGGGCGCCGCGAAAAATATTTCCGCCGCCGACAACTACCGCGATCTCCACTCCCAACTCGCGCACCTCTTTCAGTTCGCGCGCGATGGACTGCAGCGTCTCCCCGTGCACGCCCAAACCCAGCGGGCCTTGCAGCGATTCGCCGGAAAGCTTCAGCAGAATTCTTTTGTACGCCGGTTTTTTCCTGGAGCTTTTCTTTTCCGTCTTTCTCGCAACCATGTCGCTCCAATCTAGCTCTGCTTCAAATCCCCGGAATTGTAGCAAACTCGGCGCGAACTATCACAAGCGCGCCCCACAAACAAAACGCCCCGGCCTAAAACCGGGGCGCTGCCATCTCGTTCGAATCAGTTTCAAGCAGTTTCAAGCCTTGACTGGCTCCGGAACCGGAACCGCTTCCGGCCCGCTCGTCCCCGTCACTTCACCAACCTTGAAACGCGCAAACCGCTTGATGCTGATGTTTTCGCCCAGCTTCGCAATCGCGCTGGCCACCATCTCGCGAATGGTAGTCCCTTCGTCCTTGATGTAGTGCTGTTCATACAAGCAGTTGTCTTCGTAGAACTTTTCCATCTTGCCGGCTACGATTTTCTCCACCACCGGCTCGGGCTTTCCGGTCGCCAGAGCCTGCGCGCGATAAATCTCGCGCTCCTTCTCCAGCATTTCCGATGTCACGTCCTCGCGCCGCACGTACCGTGGATCGAGCGCCGCGATGTGCATCGCGATGTCATGGCACAAATGCTGGAAAGCCTCGGTACGCGCCACGAAGTCCGATTCACAGTTCACTTCCACCAGCACGCCGATTTTGCCGCCAGCGTGGATGTAGCTTCCCACGAGCCCTTCCGTGGCTTCGCGCGTGGCTTTCTTCGCCGCCGCCGCTTGTCCCTTCTTGCGCAAAACCGCGATCGCCTTTTCAATATCCCCACCGGCTTCGACCAAAGCCGCCCGGCAATCATTGAATCCCGCATTCGTGCGGTCCCGCAATTCTTTTACGAGCTTCGCTGGAATTTCCATGGCTGTATTCGGTGTACTCATCCTTTTGTCTCTTTCTAAAATTAACCCTGAATTTCGATTTGCGCAGCGGTTTTCCCGCCGCCTGCAAAATGGCCCGCTCCAAGTCGCCTTGGAACGGGCCATCTCTCATTCCTGCCCGTAGGCTTCTCTTAAATTTTGCCTAGCTTTTGCCGTCGTCCGGAGGGACTGTCGCTTCCGCCGGAAGAGCAATCTCTTCCGTGGTCGCTTCGACGAAGTCGCCTTCCTGCTTTTCATATTGTTCGTATGCGCTGGTGTCCACGTATTCGACACCGTCCGCCAACGCCTGGTCGGCGGCAGCTTTCTGATCGCCCACTCGGGATTGTTCGTAAGCGGCCTTGCCCTCCGCCACCGATTCCGAAATTTTCGAGGTGAACAAACGAATCGCCCGCAACGCGTCATCGTTGCCGGGAATAATCCAGTCCACCACATCCGGATCGCAATTCGTATCCACCACCGAAACCACCGGCACGCCCATACGCCGCGCTTCCTTCACCGCAATTTCTTCCGCGTTCGAATCAATCACGAACATCGCATCGGGCAAATTCGTCATGTTCTCGATGCCTTCCAGGTTCTGGAAGAGGTGCTTCATTTCGCGGTCCAGCCGCGCGCGTTCTTTCTTCGAAAGTTGTTCCATGCGGCCGTCTTCCGTCATTGCCTTCAGCAATTTCAGCCGCTTGATGGACTTCTGCAGTGTGGCCCAGTTGGTCAGCGTTCCGCCCAGCCAGCGGTGGTTTACAAAAAACGCTCCGCACTTTTTCGCTTCTTCAGACACAGCTTCCTGCGCCTGCCGCTTGGTGCCGACAAACAAAACCGTTTTACCTTGTGCGGAAAGATCGCTCACGAAGCGGCTCGCTTCGCGGAACATCTTCAAGGTCTTCTGCAGGTCAATGATGTGGATCCCGTTGCGCTCGCCAAAAATATATTCCTTCATCTTTGGATTCCAGCGCCGCGTCTGGTGACCGAAGTGAACTCCGGCCTCCAACAACTCTTTCATCGTAATTTCTACTGCCACTATTCCTCCTTATTGAATAGCTGTTTGCTGCGGCTTCCGCCTTCGTGACTTTCCATGTCCCGGTTGTTCCGCGGTCACGGCATTTTCACTCTTGCGGGTTTTTCCTCGCTCTTAATGCAGTGCCGGGCGGAACTTGTCCCGACCATGTCGGGAGCCCGGCTCTTTCTTAAGAACGCTTCGCCCCAGAACAGCCTCTTGCCGGCTTCTTGCCGGCCGTGATCTCATCCCGACTTTGGTCGGGACGGAGCCTTTATTGGGTGCTCGTCTTCCCCTGACGTTGCAATCAACTGACGCCACACCAAAAAATCCAACTCGATTCGCGGCCTTCGACACGAGTCACAAATCACCAGTCACCAATTACCGCTTGGTGAATTGGAATCTCTTCCTCGCGCCCTTCTGCCCGTACTTCTTCCGTTCCTTCATGCGCGAATCGCGTGTCAAAAATCCATTGGTCCGCAAAGCCGGCCGCAGCTCCGGGTTGAAGCGCGAAATCGCCCGCGCCAATCCCATGCGGACCGCTCCCGCCTGCCCGCCAACACCACCGCCATGCGCCGTAATCACCACGTCCACCTGATCCGTCAGGCTAGTGAACTTCAGCGGCTCGATCGCGTCATGCTTCCACGCAAAATTTGGAAAATATACATCCACGGTCCGCTTGTTGATCGTGAACTTGCCGCTCCCCGCGCGCAAAAACACGCGCGCCACCGATTCTTTGCGGCGTCCCGTCCCATGAATCCATGTCTTCAGACTATTTCCCGTCGATTCAGTGCTCAACTTTCCTCCTAGTCCTCAAATCCACTAAGGGCGATTCGCGCCCGCGTAGAGAGACCAAGGCACGTGCCTCTGGTCAATCCACCTCAAACTTCGCGATCGGATGATTCCCTGCTAAGGAACACCAACGTGCGGAAGTTCGCTGAACTACCCTGCTACCAAATCCCGTCGTGCTGCTTTACGTCATTACTTCTCTTCAGACCGCCAACGGCGTCGGCTTCTGCCCAACGTGCCGCGCCAGCCCCGCCGCATCGCGATAAACCCGCAACTTCTTCAACCGCCGCGCGCGCAACTTATTCTTCGGCAGCATACCGGTAACCGCTTCCCGCACCATCCATTCCGGCTTGGCTTCCCGCACCCGCTTCGCCGGCACTTCCTTCAACCCGCCCGGATACCCGCTGTGCGAGTAATACATTTTTTGCTCAACCTTGTTGCCGGTCAAGCGAATCTTGTCCGCGTTAATGACCACAACGTGATCGCCCGAATCCAGATACGGCGTAAAGCTCGGATTGTCCTTGCCAATCAGCACCCGCGCCACTTTGGTCGCCAGACGCCCCAAAACCACGTTCGTGGCATCCACCACAAACCACTTCTGCCCCACCTTCAGCGCTTCCGCTTCTTCTCCCTTGGCTACGTACGTCCTCATCGCAATCAGTCACACCTTTCCCTATAGAGACAAACGTCTATTCTAAGGACCACCCCCACAAAAGTCAACGAGTCCATCACTTCGACCATCCCTTGTACGGCGAACTTAGCACCGCTCTGGCCGCCGAGGGCCTCTTTTTCAATCCCTAAACCGCATTTCGTCGATATTCTCTGGGAGCGGCGCCCATTTCTCGCCTGAAGACGCGACTGAACGAACTTTCCGAGCCGTATCCAACGGCTGCCGCCACCTCAAAGAAGGGCATATTCGAACGAACCATCGCCCCTGCTCTGTACATACGCCACTGGGTAAGGTATTCGAGGGGCGTTTGCCCCAAAACCGTCCTAAATTTCAACGCAAAGGCCGAGCGGGACATTCGTGCTTCGCGAGCCAGCGAGGCAACTGACCAGATTCTACTAATGTCCGAATGCATCGCCTGAATGGCTTTGCTGAGATGCTTGTCCGAAATCGCCGCCAGCCAACCCTTCGGCGGAGCCTCGGAGCTGGTTGCGTAAGCTCGAGTCGCATACACAAACAGTGACTCATAAAGACAGCTGATCAGGCGCGATGAAGCTATACCGGGTTGAGCCGTTTCTTCCGCCAAAAGGTCCAATACCGCTTGGAAGGACCGGCTTCGATTCTGTTCCAGCTTCAAGTGCAGATGGCGTGGCAAAATTTTGGAAATGATCGGGACGTCGAATGCACTCATACCAAATGACCCACTCACTAGGGTTGTGGGTGCGCCGCCTCCCCCGTAATGAATCACGCAATCTACTTCTAATCTTCTTAATTCGCGATAATCGGCGACGGCGGAACGCGGATGATCCACCATCGTGAACGCCTCGTCGCTGAGAATGAAAATGAAAAGATCGCCGCCGGAGAGCGGGATCGCTCTGCGCTGATTCTTGAATTTCAGAAGCGCCGATCCGCGAATCATTAACCCGAAGCGAATCCGCGGATTGGTGTCTCCGGAGTAGTGAAAACCCCACGGTGCCGTCGCCTCTAGTCGCGTATATACCGCGTCCCGAATTCTCATCGACCCGAAGATTTCCGACAACGGGTCCACGCGCTGCTCAAATACTGGACGATCGGTCACGTTTTTTGGACGTATGACACTCATAAGTCCCGCATTTATAGCATCTATGTCTCAGTCCGCAAATCTTAAATTGGAGAAAAAATGATCGTAAGGACATACCGCTCTAAACACTTCATTCGTACCGTCGTAATCTCACTATCTCTTACGGCTGCGTATTCGCCGGTGATCGCGTCGCAGGAAGCGCGAACGGAAACTGGTAGCAGCTGCACATGCACATCCTGTTATGCGACCCCTCCCTGCCCTTCGACTGGGGCTAGGAAAAAAAACGAAGCGAATGAAGCCGCTACTAGGAACCCGGAAACACCAAGCCCACAGGCGGCTAACCTGCCTGATGCTCCACAAGCGCAAGACCAAAACAATCCGGCAGGCTCATCCTTCCATCCGCGGGATCAAAACAGTGCTGTACTGTTCCTGCCAGTCGCGACTTCTCATGGTCTCTCCTTAAGCGAGAAATTCACGATTTATACCCACCAGACATTTGGGCCGCCCGCGGTGATCTTTCCGGCGTTCGGTGCCGCGATGAACATGGCCAATCCAAAAAGCCACTATCCGCACGAATGGAGGGATGGCGCCGGGGCCTTTGGCAGGCTCTATGGAGACTCTTTCGCCATGGCCACTTCCCAGCGAACAGCGCGCTTTTTGACAGATCTGGCTCTCCATGAAGATCCACGGTACGTGCGCTCCGATAGTAAAAATCCTCTCGCGAGAACGGCGCACGCACTCGCGTTTACTTTCGTGGATAAGACTGACTCCGGAAGAAACACCATTGCCTTCTCGAATTTTGCAGGAGCGTTAGCCGGCGGTTTCGTCGGAACAGCTTATCTTCCGCATGGCTACAACGATCTCACCCACGCCCAGCAAAGAATCGCCTTCCAGTTCATGAGCATTGGCATTCAGAACGTAGCCGCCGAATTTCAGCCTCAGTGGGGACCGATTGTGCGAAAACTACGCATCCAGAAGATCCTCCCCGAATGGTGGGTACCGCGCCACGAAAACTAAGACGAGGCTGGCTGGAGTTGCTCCAGTGTGGCGGTCAGATCTCACGACGGAGATCATGCGACGTGGAGTGCGGCGGCTCGACGCCGATTTGTCTTACCTCCCTTACCGTCCAATCTTCGCTCTCTCGCCACTCTCTCTTCTGTAGCGCAGACAATCCTGTCTGCGCTCTTCGCCCTCGCACACCGGGGCCGGGGAACTCAGGAGGAATTCAGCGACAGGAACGTTTTTTACAGCTGACGATTCCCCAGATCCGGCGCACTCGTTTGGGTAGCCCCATCCACCCTGCATTGGTGTATAACCATGCCCAACCGGCGGCCCACCCAGACACCGGTCTAGAAATTCACGGAGAGAAAAAATGAAAAAATCACAAATCGTGTTGGCAGTCGCGGCTTCCACCATCGTTGCCGCTTTCGCATGTATTTCGGAGGTTCAGGTTGCGCAGGCTCAGAAAGCTAAGGAAGTCACCTACGCATCTTCGGAGAAAGTCACTTATAAACCGCGGGCTGAAGGCGGTCCTTCCATGCACGTGCTCCGCGGCGACCCGGAAAAAGGCGCTCACGCAACCTTCACCAAATTCGAGCCCGGCTTCGACGCCGGCTGGCACACTCACACCAACGACGTTTCCTGCGTGGTCATCAAAGGTGCTTACCTTTACAAGGACGACGCCGGCGAAAAGCGTGTCGGGCCAGGCGAATATATCTTGATCCCCGGCGGCCACAAACACTGGAGCGGTGGCGACAAAACCGAAGGCGCTCTCTTCTACCAGGAAGGCTCCGGCAAATTCGACCTCGTGCCTGCCAAGTAGTTACCTGCAATTCAGCGAGCGCACTGTCTGTCTCTGACGGCTTAATCACTTTGTGAGGGCGCCACGCTTTCGTTCTCGGAAGCGGGTCGCCCTCAGCGGCTCCCTCGCGCGCATTTGTAGCAATTGCTTTGAGGCAGCAATCCAATAAAATACGCATCCGAAAATCCAAGCATCGATTTCGATGATTCCCCTGCGTGCGTTATGCAGCTATGCGAGCCTACCTCTCTCACCGCCCTGCAAAGAATTTCTAACGCAACAAAACAGCATGGGGCGCATCTCAAATAGTGAATTGCCAATGAGTTTGGAGAAATAATGGACTACGTCAATCTTGGCAAGACGGGACTTAAGGTCTCGCGCATCTGCCTGGGCTGCATGACCTATGGACAACCCGCCACCGGAAAAATCAAGCCGGGCAGCCACGCCTGGGCCTTGAATGAAGAAGAGAGTCAGCCCTTCTTGCGTCATTCGCTTGATTTGGGCATCAATTTTTTCGACACCGCCAACGTTTATTCCGTGGGGGCAAGCGAAGAGATCCTTGGGCGATTTCTGCGCGCGCATACCCGCCGCGATGCCGTAGTCATCGCGACCAAGGTGCATGCCCGCATGCGCGACGAGCCGAACGGCCAGGGCCTCTCGCGCAAAGAAATCTTTTATGAACTCGACCAGAGCCTGCGTCGTCTCGAAACCGACTACGTGGACTTGTATCAAATCCACCGCTGGGATTACGAGACGCCCATCGAAGAAGCGCTTGAAGCCCTGCACGATGTAGTGAAGTCCGGCAAGGTGCGCTATATCGGAGCCTCTTCCATGTATGCGTGGCAATTTACGAAGGCGTTGTATCTTGCGGATCGCCACGGTTGGACGCGATTCGTGTCCATGCAAAATCATTACAACCTGCTCTATCGCGAAGAAGAACGAGAGATGATGCCCCTCTGCCAAAACGAGGGCGTTGGCGTAATTCCATGGAGTCCGCTCGCACGTGGACGGCTCACTCGCCCGTGGCAGGCCGAGAGCACAAAACGCCTCGAGACGGATCAGTTCGGCAAGACGATGTATTCGAAGACGGAAGAAGCAGACCGTAACGTGGTTGACCGGCTCGGCGAACTCTCCGAAAAGCGTGGCGTTCCCCGCGCTCAACTTGCCCTTGCCTGGATGCTCAGCAAACCGTTCATCACTTCGCCGATTGTTGGCGCTACCAAGCCGAATCATCTTACCGATGCGGTCGCCGCCCTATCGCTGCGACTTACAGCCGAAGAGATCGCGTCGCTCGAAGAACCGTACACTCCGCACCCGGTACTCGGTTTCAGCTAAAGCCGCTAGCGCGTTATCGCAGGATTCTGGAATATCGCGCTAAACTGCGGATTCCTCTTTCTTTTTGAACTCCTGCCTACCTGACGGAGGTTCTATGCGTTTGTTCTCTGTGTTCACGCTGCTTGCTGTCTGCTTTGTTTGCTCCTCGGGTAGCGTTGGCTCAAAGAGCGCTGCTGCGCAATCAGATATCAGTAGGTCCGGCAGCGACTTCCTGGAAGTCTGTTCGGCCATCGGTGATCAGACGGGAGACTCTGTCCGCAATGCCACCTGTCTGGGTTGGGTTGAAGGCTTCCGAGACGGTTTCACGGTGCATGACGAGCTGCTCGCAGTCCCGGAAAGGGACAGGATGATCTGCATGCCCCGCGGAGTAACCAGCGTCCAAATCGTTCGCGTGATGAAGAAATACATCGCTGACAATCCTGATAAAGCGCACCGCGCAACTCGTTTCATCGCCTCTGTAGCGTTGGCGCGTGCGTTTCAGTGCAAAGCAGGAAAGTAAACTCGGCCAGTCGCAGACTTCGACGGACACAGTGAAATGCGACACCAGCGCCAAGAAACTTATTTTGCGTAAGGGGACGGAATCGGTTTCTCCAACACGATAAAAACTTGCACCGCGGTATTTACTGTTGCAGTGCTCATGAGAATAGGTCGCCAGCCCTCTGCCGCCTGTGTTGCAAGCCTGCTTTCAATCGCTGGCGCTGTATCGCTGATGATTTGGTAATCGTGCGTTCTTGTCATTGTCGTCCCAGGTCCGCCGCGGCTCTAACCCGCCGCTTCTCGAATCCAATTTTGCGCAGTCGGGCGGTCGAAATGATGCGTTCGCATCAGGACATCGACAGCTTTTTTGACCAGACTTCTCGATGTTTTCAGAATCAAGTCATCTTGCTCGCAAGTTTCGATGTTCTGCTGTGCTTCCTGTTCTGTCTTGTACCTTCCGACTGTCACCCCAGCGATCTGACTGACTTTGAACTCGCAGCCGTCATGCGTTATACCGTATCTGCCGGACATGTGATGCCCTCGAAACGAGAAATATTAGGCCTTGGGTGGGACGCCAATCGTAATCCAGGGAAGCGGCACGGTCACTTACATAAGAGACGGTATTACGCGTCGCGAGTTTATGTATATGTATGCGAAGGGGCTGAACAGCGAGACCCGGGTGGTGGTTCTGAGTTTGAGCCAGTAACGAGTGCGACGTAGGCCGCTTGCAAACTACTTTAGTGGTCCAGATTCATGGGTTCGAGGTATTCGGCCAGTTTCTCCTCATTTTCCGACGACTGGATGCATTCGGCATTTGGTCCTGGGAGATCGCTCGCAATCCCCGTAACCTACTCAACATCCTTCAAACGCACAATTCTTAATCTCTTGCTTTACCAGTGTCGCTTGAGTTGTGGCCGGGAGAATTTCGCGCCGATTTTTCTTGACTCTCAGTAACTTCAATGGTACTATGCCTTTGTGGTTAGCGAACTTGGAGCCCGCGAAGAGAAAAGACCGGCTCTACTTGGAGCCTGCCAAGGAATTGGAACGCCGGGCTTCCCTCCTGTTCATCCCCACGTCAGGCGTCAATAAACGCCTTAGCCCCCATTCTCCCGTACAATCATTCCCATCAACCATGCCGCCACTTCGCCGCACACAAACCATCTACGTCACTCTCGATCCGTTTCTCTCCACCCGCGGCGCTGTCCTTCATCGTTTCAACGACTTCTTGGAAGGACTCAACGAAGCCGAGTTCCCCTGCATCTGGCTCACAGGCCGCACCCGTGCCCAACTCGACGAACCGCGCCGCCGCCTCGGCCACAGAGACCCCTTCATCGGAGAGAGTGGTTGCGGCGTCTATCTCCCCGAAGACTATTTCCATTTGAAATCCGGAAATACCATTCGCCTCGGCCGCTTCACCTGTATCCCCGTCGCAAAGCCGCAGCCCGCCGCAGCTGAAGCCCTGGAAGAACTTTCCACCGATCTCGGCATCGCCGCCGTGTCGCTGCGCAGCCTCTCCCCGCGCGAACTGGTGCAAAACACCGGACTCCCTGCCAGCGAAGCCGAGCAAATTCGCATGCGTGATTTCGATGAACTTTTTTTCTTCGCCGGAGCCTCCGATTCCAATATCGCCAAGTTCGCTGCCGAAGCGAAAACCCGCAGCTACACCCTGCAAAATGTTGGTTCCTTCTGGTCGTTCTCCGTTGGCGCGGACTACGCCAAATGTATTCGCGAACTCGGCGCCCTCTATGACCGCGCGCTTCGCTACCACGCATTCCGTGTAGGCGTCGCGGTGTCGCCAACTGCCGGCACCGCCCAGGCGATAGATTCCGACCTGCAGCTCAAGTCCCTCGCAGCGGCTTGCGATCGCACTCTCTTCCTGGCGGAAGGCCACGTCGCAACTGAATCGGAAACGTCCGGCGCTGGCGAAGAAGTTGACGAAAAAGTCGAACAAGCCAATAGAAATAATGAAGAATTTGAAGTAGAGACTGACCAAAATGTTTCCGAGGTCGATGACGACGAAGACGATTTATCAAGCGGCGGAATCGCTGCTCAGGAGCGCGCAAATGCGCAGCATCACTCTGCGAATACGCTTCAACTTCACTCGCCCGACGTCTGGGAAAATGCCCTGGCGGCAATTCTGGCCCGCCGCTAACGAAGGGTTTGTAGCGCAGTTTGCGGCCGTTTTTGTAACCGATTTCGCTCAATCGGTAGTACCCATAGGACTCGATTTTGCGCGAAGCAGTCACAATTTTGCGGCGGCTTGCGCACAAAAAGGAAACTCCGTTGCCCAAAACTCCAGTGCCTCCCGTTGTTCGCATGTAGCCAAAGCATTTCGCACTCTGTGGCAACGCAAGCCAAATGCGCATTTTTGCAGCTTGATTGGATCGCGGCAACATGACTCGGCCATGGAACTAAGATTGCTTCAATACTTGCGTTCTCACCGCAAGCTTTGCAGCGTGAACAAAGCCATGCGGAACTAGACGTACTAGGAGATTTCCAAATGGCCTGGTTGGTTCGTACCCTTCGTCTTCCGGCAGCCGAGTCACACACAAATCTCGCTCTCGCGCTTTGCGTATCTCTCATGGGCCTGCTGTCGGTTGCGCTTATCTGGCAGGCGCAGATCATCGCAAATCAGCGTGACGCGATCCGCTTCCTCGAAACGCTTAAATTCGGCGGCTAATTTAGCGGCTGAGTTCGTTGCTAGGATCGTGATCTAAGCTCTGCGGTTGGTAGTTTCGCGGCTGAGTAAAGCCGCCAAGTCGTGTCACTCGCGGCCGGTTAGCGCCTAGCTGTTTTTTTGACGATCCTTGCCGAGGCGCCCATACAATCACACGCTGCTTCCGGCAGGTCAACTTTTCGCAGCATTGCTATGGACGCGGCCTAGACTTTTCTCCGCATTGGTGTACGCTCTCGATTGCAGGGGAATTCTCGTTGGGGAGACATTCAGTGAAAAAGATTTTGATCACCCTTTTACTCGCGGCGACTCCGCTGGTCGCGCTGGCTTCGCAAGAAGTGCAGCCGACGCCGGACACCGGCTCCAAAGCTGCGAATTCGCATCATGCGCGGCGCCATCACAAGCGCAGCAGGAATTCGCACCATGCGAAGCACCACCGCGCCACGAAGCAGCACAGTCAGACGCAATAAACAAAACGTGGCGTGCAAGCTGCTCGCGTGCCGCAAAAAACCAATTCTTGCATAGTACAAAACACTGCAAGTCAATTCGCGCACAACGCAAATTTCTGTGCGATGCAAAAATTTGCAAACCAATTCTAAAACGCAAAACAGGGAGCCAGGCGGCTCCCCGTTTTGCTATTTTTTGCTTTGTCGTCCGCGGAACTGGCGCGATGTTGCTAATTCATGATTGGCCAGGTTTCGCGGGCGACGCGCACCGCATGAGCGGTGTGATCAGCTTGTGTTTCGCTCTAAGCCCGGTGGAGTCATACCTCCTCTTTCCGTGGCAAGTGAGCTCACGGCTACTGTGTACGCCCATGTTTTGCCGAAGGCAAGAGGAAATCAGCACTCGAAATTTCGCCAGCTCGACGTTGATAAAGGGTTGAAAAAACTGAGTGATAGTGCAATTGCTGTTGCAGAAATGGCTGTTTCGCGGACGAAAACTTATTTCACGAAAAGCGATTCGCGGAGCTGGTCGCGGCCCACAAAAGATTTTACGGTTCTGAATCTTCCGAAGAGGTCCTGAATTTCGCGGTTCTGGTAAACGCGTTGCGCGGGGCACGGCGCGGTAGCGCCGATCACCTGCAGGGTATTCGAATCGGCAACCCGGTAGCGCTGAAAACTTTCCGGCTTCTTGCTGTGAAACATGGCGAACACAATACCGCCTGGGCGCAAAACTTCCGTGAGGCAGGCCACTGTCTGCTTGGCAACCGCGGGCTCGAGGTAATCCAGGTTATCCCACAGCAAAACGGCGTCGAAGGAAGACGGCGAATATTCTAGATTTTCCTGAACGAAGCGCGCAGCGCGCCCGGCCGGTGTCACGTCAATCGCTTCGGTTGAAGTCGCGGCTTTCTGCAAGCGCTTTTCTTCTTCGGCCAGAAAGTCTTTCCAGGAATGCAGCAAATCGTCGGAAGTCACGCGGAATCCGCGTTCGATGAAAAAATTCAGCGTGGTCTGCCAGGCCGGTCCCAAATCCAGCAAGGTTCCGCGTCCCAATCCGTCCAGGTTCCAGAGAAATTCTTTCAATCCGTTGGAAACGCGGTTCGATTCCGGCGCCGCTGCCGGTGCGCGGTGCGGACCGACCGCTACCGGAGGAGTGCCTGCGCCCCTTTGATTTGCGCCGGGATGCGCGGAGGTGTTCGCGGGAGCCGTCTGCCGCGAAACGTCGCGGCCGGCGCCAGCCCCGGTTCCAATTCCCAATTTATTTAGTAGCCCCATGGTTTAGATCACCGCTGACCGTGAACTGGCGGCAGCACTGTTGGACTTAGAGCCGGTCTCGCCTGCGTCCGATGCCGCACCCTTCGCGCGGGTTTCCGCATTGCGCGATTGCGCCTTCCCTGCTTCCACTTTGCCGCGCAACAACGCGCCATCTTCAATTGCCAAGCGCTCGGTTCGAACCTCGCCGGTTACGCGTCCGGAATTCCACAACTGGACTTTTTCCGTGCCTTCGATTTTTCCATCCACCTGGCCGCGCACGATCACTTCGCGCGCCGAAATGTCCGCTTTCACTTTTCCGTTGGGTCCCACGGTGACGCTGGCATTGCCGAAGTCCAGCTTGCCTTCTACCGAGCCATCCACAAACAAATCTTCCTTGCCGCTGATTTCTCCCTTGATTCGAATGCCTTGACTGATGCAAGCCGCGGCGCGCGGCGAGAGGGGCAGCGGCTCTGAGGCAGCGACGCTCGGCGCAGGCGCGCTCACAGGAGCACTAGCGGTACTGCCTTGTGGAAAATTCGTAGTCGCAGGCGCGGCCGGTTGCGGCGCGCTCTGCGGCTTCACTTCGTCTTTCCTCCACATCAGACACCTCGAGGGACATTGTTGGATTTTCGAAGTCGTCGGGCTGGAGGGCAGCGCGACTCAGAAACTCCAAGATAGTACAGGGTTTAGCGTATGTAAAGCGGAATACGGGAGGACGCTGCGGTGTGCCGGGTAAAGCAACACCCAAACCCCAAAGAGGGATTTGTCACGGAGTCACAGCGTGCACAGAGAAAAGGAAAGGAGTCTAACCCTGCGTTAGCAGTTGCCGATGGCACCTAAACGCACCCGGCCAGCCTGAGTCTAGTCGGCGCGGCTCCCACGCATGCGACTACGTCACCGGCGCATTCGTGGAGAAAGCGCTTGGCGGACTTGCGGTGCCTCCACCAGTTTTCCGGATCGTAGCCGCCGTCACTCGCGCTGGCCACTCGGAAACGATAGCTGGCGTTAGGGCACGACCCAAAGCGTTACTCTGGCGCTCTGTGCAATTGCTACGGCCTTACCGTCAGGAGAGAGAGCTAGTGCGAGAGAATTGAATACTTGTGCTTGATCTCCAGCACGCCTCCCCTTATTGGATGGGTTAGGTACCTCTATCTCGCGTTTCAAGTCAGCATCTAAGAGTATGATGTGGTCATTGCTAGACCAACCGCTAAACACAAAGAACCGCGAAGAGCTCCGTAGACGAAGGCGACTCGGTTTGCCTGCACGGCCCCGCTGGCCGCAAGAATCCTGTCTGCACCAAAGCCGCTTTGGCGTTCGTAAATCTCTTGCCCCTGCAAATTGACTATGAGGTGCGATGCGGCTGGGCGTCTGTGTAGGAAAAGAAGACTCTGTCCAAACGACGCAAGCACCGCACCATCACAGTCACAGAGCGGTCGAACAGCCTGCCCCTCAGCTTCCACCATTGCCGTAGATTTCTTCGACTTGGGGTCGAAATTCGTAAAGATAACTTGTCGACCGACCAGAACTGCTCTTGACCAAGGGAAGTTACAGACGTCGGCCGCTGCAGCTTCCGCTAAGTTCGTCGAGATCCAATGATTGTCCGCGTTGCCACCGAGGCTTACAAGGGTCAGTAGGGCGACATCCCGTAGAGGGTCCACCAAGAAACTCCAGTGATCGTAGTAATGCAGTCCGTTCCGCACTTTCATTTCGCGCGGAAGTGTGCGACGGACGAATGGAACCATATCCGACGAGAATCGTAGCAACTCATTACGGAAAATAACGAGTAGTTCGTCAGAATTTAGGACTCCCATTTGCAGCCACTCCGAATTCGCCCCCTCTCCGTGGAAGTCTTCAAATTGAAAGGAGTGCTGAATCTTGCCGTCAGCGCCTCCCACGCTCAATAGCAAGGCCCTCCAAGTCTCCTCGTCGCGCACTGGAGGGAACTTGCCGTCCACGCGAATCGGAAATAAAAGGGCAACAGCAATGCGGTTTTGGCCAAGATAAACGACATTGATGCGTCTGTTGGCGTCGATGGGGCCAGCATTCTTCACTTCGGCTAAGGAGTTGAGGTCTATAACCCACCGTTGCACTGGCAGATCTCTCGCGTTCACCTCCTGAGCCAGCAAAGACGTTACGCATGCCAGGAGTCACGCCTTGAGGCTTCTCGTGATCTTAAGATTTACGCTAATAGCCAGCCCATCCCTAACCCTCTCTGCCAATCAACGCGAGCCGCAAGCAAATCCACCTAGGACAAACGCTAAATGTTTTAGCAATGGACCTACTCCTTCGTCGAACGTGCCCGCACCGGTCACATCTATGCAGCATAAAGGTATTGCACAAAACTGCTAGCGCAGTTCCCACCAGGAGACGACGTAGCCTACGATCTCGTGGAAGAAGCGTTTGACTGATTTGCGGTGTTCATACCAGTGCTGCGGGTCGTAGTCGGCGTCGCGAGCCGCGGCCATTCGAACGGTAACGGAGTTTGCAAAAATTTTCCTGAAGATGTATTTGGCGCGGCGGGAATGGTAATTCGAAGTGACAACGATCACGCCTTTCCAGTTTTTTTCCTGCACCAGTTTTTGCAGAAACTGGGTTTCTTCCCTGGTGTTGTCGGCGTCTTGCGGAAAAGGCAGGATGTTCTCCCGAGGGACGCCACGCTCGATCAGATCGTGGGTCATCAGCTCCGCGATTCCAGCGTTTGGGCGCAGGCGAATGCCGCTGGCGACCACGACTGGCGCGAGTTTTTGCCGGAAGAGTTCCGCGGCGCGAGTGGCGCGGTCGGCGTAAAAATTATCGTCACTTAAAATAATGATGGCGTCGGACTTTTCCAGGGGATCTTCGACCACCAGGCTTTCGCCCGCGAAACGCAGCAGCGGATGCCGCGCCAGGTAAATTCCGCCCAGCAGCACCGCCAGAAAAAGCAGCGCAATCAGGGTGGAAATGATTCCACCGCGTTCGCCGCGCCAGCGCATCAGTTTCATGAATTTGGGTCGACCGCGCGCAGCTGTTCCGCCGCCTGCTCTGGCAAAACGGCATTGAAATAGGTCTCTTTGATGCTGTACGACTTGCTCTTGGTTTCCACGATGGGAAGAATTTCGATGTGCCAGTGAAAATCGTCGGCCAGCGTTTTCCAGTAGCCGGCCAGCTCGCCTTTCTTGCTGCGCGTACTGGGGGCAGTGTGCACAACCAGATGAAACGCCAGAGAAACTTTTTCCAGCCGGCGCAAAACGCGCCCTAGGAGCGCAGCGAGTTGTGTGCGGTTCGAACCAGCCTTAGGCTGTTCGAACAAATGATTGTGGCGCCGGTGCAGAATCCATACTTCATAAGGCACGCGCGAGGCGTAGGGACAGAGCGCGTAGTAATCGCCCTGCACGTCCACGATTCGGGTGCCTTTTTTTTCTTCCTGGCGCACAATGTCGCAAAAAACGCAGCGTTCTTTTTCCTTGAACCATTCGCGCGCGGCGCGCAATTCGTACTTGATGCGCCGCGGCACAAAGATGGTTCCGGTCACTTCGGAGTGGGCGTGGGCCCATTCTTCACCGGCGAGTTCGCCCTGATTCTTGAACACGCTCACGTACTTGAAACGCAAATCCTTCTTCAGGTCAGCCACACGTGTGACCCATACGGACAAAACGCGATCAATTTCTTCGTCGCTTAATTGCGAGAGCCGTTTGTTGTGGTCGGGAGTTTCCACGACGATTTCGTGCGCGCCGGTCGAACCCATGCGATCGTACATGCCATCAGGCTGGCGGCCGGGCTCGCCTTCGATGCGATAGAGCGGATCGGGATGGGCCAGCACGCGCACTTGCCACGGACCCTCGTTGGGACTGGTCAGGATGGTCTGCTGCTTATCGATCGCCGGGCGTTCGAAGGGACAGGCCTCGGTTTCCGTTGGCTCGCGGTGGCCGACGACGACCCAGCTTTGCGTTATGGGATCTCTGCGAATTTCCATTCGGCTCTTTCCGTTTTCAGACGAGGCGTGGCTACAGACTCTCGCCTTTGCTTTTCATTCGGCGCTCAGAAGAATTTTCTTTTCCGTGCGCTTTAGTTTCTTAACGCATGCGGGCAAAGTCAAGCCAATCGGTTGCGTTGGCTGGCATTCCCGTCCCTCGATGGAGGATTGCGTGTTATTCTTCGGATTCAGCAGACAAGTTCGATGAACGATACCGAATACATGATGCTGGCAATAGAAGAAGCACGCGCGGCAGCGGGTGCGGAGGAAGTACCTATTGGCGCGGTGCTGGTGGGCGGTGGAAAAATCCTTGGGCGTGGCGGAAACCGGACCATACGCGATTGCGATCCGACTGCTCATGCGGAAATCATCGCGTTGCGCCAAGCTGCGAGATGGGAAGGAAATTACCGGCTGAGCGGTACGACGCTTTACGTGACGCTGGAACCATGCGCGATGTGCGCCGGAGCGATTATCCAAGCGCGTGTGACGCGGGTGGTGTATGGCGCGGATGATCCCAAGGGCGGCGCGGTGCGCACATGCTTCGAAGTACTGACGCATCCGAAGTTAAACCATCAGGTGGAGATTACCGCAGGGATTCTGGCACCGGAGTGTGCGGGCCTTTTGCAGAAGTTCTTCACGGCGCGGCGTTGAGTTCCAGAACGAGTTGGGCGGCAACGGAGCGAATGGATTCCAGATTGAGACACGCAACATTACACAGCGTTGCCGCTGCGCTAATTCGTCTGCTAATCTAACTGAACCGACCGCGGAGAGGTGGCTGAGCGGTTGAAAGCACTCGCCTCGAAAGCGAGCGTACGGGAAACCGTACCGTGGGTTCAAATCCCACCCTCTCCGCCATTTCTGTCAGGGTCCGGCCCGGAGACATAGGTGACAGATCGTACCGGAGACATAGGTTACACTTTTGGGCCAAAAGGGTTGTCGAGAGGCTGCAGAGTTTTTTCCTCCAGATCGATGTAGCCGAGATCGTACTCCATAAAGCTGACCAGCCAAATACCTTCTTCGACTTCTTTGATCCCCAGGGCCTGTCCTGCGAAGACCGTGCTGAGATTAATTTTTTTGCGGTGCAGACAGATGCGTCCGCAGTTGGTGACGTGAATGACACGGTCGTGAAACGGATAAGCAAGTTCTGGCAGGCCGGCATAGCGGCGGATGGCGGGAGTGTAGACTTCCGCGGGGCACTTCATGTCCAAGGCCTCATGGGGCCGCTCGTTGTTGAACTCTTCGAGAAAATCATCGAATTTGCTCTGCTGCTGCAGGCTGTTCCCGCCTGCGGGGCGCGTGGTTTGCGTTTTGAGCGTGAGGTGCATGCGTTCATGCCGGCCATTCTGCTGCGGATGACCGGGCTGGATGCGTTCGATGGTGATGCCCAGGCGCAACCACCAGACCGAGAGCTTGGAGAGGTTGAACAGAGAGTTGGGCGAGGCGAAGGGCACGCCGTTGTCCGAGCGGATGCTAGTGGGCAGGCCGCGCTCTTTAAATAAGCGCGCAAAGGCCGTAAAAGCAAGAGCTTCACAGGTAGATTCAAGGGCTTCACAGAGGAGGAGATAGCGCGAGGCATGATCGGTGACGGTCAGCGGGTAACAGTATTTTTTGTTGCCCAGCAGGAACTCACCTTTGTAGTCGGTGCACCACAGCTCGTTGGGCTCTTGCCCCAGCGACAAGGGCGTGCCTTGAGCATGATTGCGGCGGCGCCCTCTGCGTTGGACCAGGCCGTGGCGATCGAGCACGGCGTGGATGGTGCTGCGCGCCGGAACCTTCACCTCACAGGAAAAGCGACGCAGCAAGCGTTCGCGGATCTTGCGCGCGCCCCAGTAGGGTTTTTCCCGTTTGAGATTCAGAATGGCGGCCTCCACCTGCTGAGGCAGTTGGTTGGCGTAACGCCAGGGCCTGCGGGAACGGTCGGTCAGAGCTTCCAGACCGTATTCCTTGTAGCGCTCAAAGATTTTGTAACCGGTTTTGCGCGAGATGGCGAACTCGCGACAGAGCGCGACCATTTTCTCCCCGTCCAGCAAGCGCCCCACAAAACGAACACGTTCATCCATAACCGAACACTCCTTCCAAGGCATCGCTTCCTCCCCTAGGGGAGGAAGTGTCACCTATGTGTCCGGTACAAACTGTCACCCATGTGTCGGGTCGCTCATCATTGATTTCCCTTCTCTTGAATTCATGGTGTTTGTGTTGGTGGCTGCTGTGCGAGGCTGCGAGCGTAAAGGCTGAAGTCGTAGCCATGTGAATTTGTTTCAGAAGTCTTTCTTTATGCACCTTTTGAAGCGGACACCGAGAAACGCGATCTCCCGACCCCAGGTGGTGGAGAGGGCGGCACTCTCGCCCACACCTATGGAAAAGGCGGAAAAAAATTGGGAGGGGAAGAAAGATTGCCTCGAAACATATCGAGAGCGATCTCCGCTATCATTGTCGGCGCATACTTGATCGGCAAGAGAGCCGTCAACGCGCTGATTCTCGTGCACCGTCGTCAACTGATGGACCAATGGCGCGGACGAAAGCAAATTGGCTTCTCCGGCATGCCATGCTGCACTCGACGAGAAAAATGCGGTCGAGCGATCGCGTCAATGTCCGTCAAAGTAGGAAGGGCAGGCGCCGGGGGGAGACGCTCTAAAGTACCGGCACAATCCCGATAGTCGTCCAAATCGCAGATGTACCCCAAAGAACTAGGACAGCAACAGGCGATTGTTGAGCTCGGCGTCTATGGCTTGAAGCAGAGTTTGCACGCCTTCTTCTTTTCCGACCACATGGCGAATGCCCATGAGTTGAGCCGCGTATTCCAATTCGTCGGTTTTGTATAACGTGAACATTACAATGGGAACATTGGGCAGCTCTCGGAGTATTCCGTCTGCTGCCGCCAGACCGTCAGAGTGATACATCTTGTAATCCATAATGATCAGGTCGGGGCGCAGCTCGATGGCTCTCGCGACCGCTTCGTTCGCATCTTCCGCTTCCCCACAAACCTGCCAATCTGGACGCAGTTCGAACAAGGTCCTAAGCGCGTGGCGCATAGACTCACGGTCTTCGGCAATTAGAATCCGAGCCAACAAACACCTCACCAGACAAAAGGCTGAAGCATTCGCCAGAGTAGATACATACAGGGAACCCATGAAATCTCGAGGATGGGTCGCTGTAAAGAATCCCGCAACTTCTGTTTGACAGAGTGCACGCGTGAAAGATTAAATTCTTCTTCTGGCATTCAAAGGAAGCCCATGACGGATGAAAACTCGAGCGCTGAAGCGCGGTCCGAGAGGTCCGCGGGCGTTGCGGGATCTTCGACAAGCGGGTCATGGATCGCGAGCGCAGTGTCGGGGCGACTCCGCTGGGTGATCTGCGCGCTGCTGTTCCTGGGCGTAACGAAAAACTATATGGATCGGGGAGTGCTGGGCGTGCTGAAAGTCACGTTGCAGCACGAGTTCGGCTGGGACGACATTAAGTACGGCCACCTGGTATTTGTGTTTCAAACGGCATACGCGTTGGGAATGGTGTGCGTTGGGCGGTTGATTGACCGGTTGGGGACGCGCATCGGGTACGCAGTGGCGATGATTTTCTGGAGCCTGGCTTCGATGGCGCACGCGGCGGCCAATTCTTTCTTCATGTTTGCGATTGCGCGCGCGGCACTGGGTTTCGGCGAGGCCGGAGTATTTCCGGCAAGCATTAAGTGCGTGGCGGAATGGTTTCCGAAAAAGGAAAGGGCGCTGGCAACCGGACTATTCAATGCCGGGACCAGCGTCGGAGCAATCATTACACCGCTGTTGGTGCCGAGGATCGCTGGACATCTTGGATGGCGGTGGGCGTTTCTGATGACCGGAGCTCTGGGTTTTGCGTGGCTTATTTTGTGGCTGCGATTTTACCGAAAGCCCGAAGAACATAGGTACTGCACAAGACGGGAGAGAGAGTACATCCAGAGCGACCCCGTCGAGCACACGGGCGGAGAAAAAATAAAATGGCGGGAGCTTCTGCCGCACAGACAGACCTGGACGTTTGCCACAGCAAAGTTCCTGACTGATCCGATCTGGTGGTTTTATCTCTTCTGGATTCCCGATTACATGCAACGGCAGCACGGTTTGCATCTTGCGCAGATCGGACTGCCTATCCTGGTCATCTACGTGATTTCCGATTTGGGAAGCGTGGCGGGCGGATGGCTTTCGTCCAGCTTGATCCGGCGGCATTTCTCGGTAAACGCGTCACGCAAATGGGCGATGTTGATTTGCGCTTTGAGCGTGGTCCCGGTTGCCGCAGTCTATCGCGTTTCCGGATTATGGCCGGCTACTTTGCTGATCGGACTTGCGGCCGCGGGGCATCAAGGTTTTTCCGCGAATCTTTTTACGCTGACTTCGGACCTGTTTCCTTCACGCGCCGTCGCTTCAGTAGCTGGAATTGGTGGAATGGCGGGAGCGGTGGGCGGAATGTTGATCGCCGAAATTGTGGGTCATCTTCTGCAATGGACCGGCAGCTACATGATTCCGTTTTTCATGGCGGCGTCAGCTTACCTGATTGCACTGCTGATGATTCACCTGCTTAGTCCGAAACTCATTCCTGCGCGAATTGGATAAACCTGACTCTATGTTGGCGCGTCCGGCCGCTCCTGGCGCACGAATTGGCGGCCGTGGGCTTCCGTTCCGCAAAGCAGCAGCACTGTCAGCGCAAGAATTGTGACGATTTCAAATCCAGCCAGCGCCCACTCATATCCAAAGCGCTGCCGCAGCGCGTATTCGACGCTATTTGTTGGCGAGGCAAACAAAATTCCCAGTTGATAGGCGAGACCCGGCATCAATCCGCGCGCCGCATCAGCGGACAGTTCGCTCAAGTGAACAGGAATCACTCCCCACGCCCCCTGCACTCCCATCTGCATTATGAACGCGCCTACAACAAGCGCCGTCAGAGACCCGGTAAACGCCCAAACGGGAATCACCAGCAGCGAAAGGGCAAGCGCAGCCAACATTCCTTTGCGTCGTCCCGCCGCTTGCGACAAAAAGCCAAATAAAATTGCGCCAACAACCGCTCCGACGTTGTAGATCATCGCGATGTTGGCGCGGCTGGCTGCGGAAACTTTGTGCACTTCCTGCAAAAAGTCCGGATATAAGTCCTGGGTGCCATGCGAGAGAAACATCATGAAGGTCATCAGCAACACTAAATACAGAAACCGCCGCCACTGTCCCGCGACCACGCGCAATACTTCTCCGGTTGAGGCCGCGCGGTGCTGCTTCCAGGCTTCGGATTCGGGCACTTTGGTTCGAATGTAAAGCGCAAGCAGCGCCGGAAGGGCGCCGATCCAGAACATTGGCCGCCATCCCCACACCGGAAGCAAAAATCGCGCGGCAATGGCCGCCAGCAAATATCCGATCGAATATCCGCTCTGCAAAATCCCGCTTAGAATTCCTCGCAACCTTGTTGGGGCCGCTTCCATGGCCAACGAAGCGCCGACTCCCCACTCGCCGCCCATTCCGATGCCAAACAGCGCCCGCAAAATCAAGAACACGGTAAAATTTGGAGCGAATCCGCATGCCAGCTCGATGATTGAAAAATAGATTACATTGGCCATCAGGGGAATTCGCCGGCCGTAACGATCGGAAAGCAATCCGAACAGCAAGGCTCCGACAGGCCGCATCGCCAGAGTGGCGGTGGTTGTGAGAACAATCTGCTGCTTGGACACGCCGAACTGCCTGGATAGCGTGTCAAACAAAAACACCACCACGAAAAAATCGAAGGCGTCGAGCGTCCAGCCGAGAAATCCGGCCAGCACTGCGTGGTGCGAGCGATTTGGTTTTGTGGGAGAAATTTGCGCCATGGTCAGGAGTCAGGAGCCGTCGCGCTTCGAATCATTGCAGCGGTGCGCGCGCGGGGCGTCCCGGGTAGACTTCTTCAACGAACTGACTGTTCTTCACAACCGCAACTCCGTTCACCAGCACAAATGGAATCCCCGCCGAGTATTGCAACGGCTCATCGAACGTGGCTTTATCAATTACCTTTTCCGGATCGAAGACCGTAATGTCCGCATCCGCGCCGACTCGGATTCTTCCCTTCTCACGAAACATCGGCGCGCGTTTTTCCAACCGCTGCGCGGGCATCAATGTCATCTTGCGCAGCGCGGTCATCAAGTCCGGCGCCTTTTCGTCTCGTACGTAGTGCCCCAACACGCGCGCGAATGTTGCCTGTCCCCTCGGATGAACCTTCGACCCAGTTAACGGCATCCCGTCGCTGGCGATCATCACCATCGGATCGCTCACCGCCGCCCGCGCGGCCGCTTCCGGAATGGAAAACACCACGACCACGCCACCCTCTTTGCGGTATTTTGCAAACGTCTCCGCGGTCAGGCGCTCGCCGGTCTTTGTCCACTGCACATCCTTGAAGGTAATTCCCTGCCGCTCCTGCCATCCTTCATCGAAAATCGCGGACTCCAGAGCCGTGCTTCCGGCCGTGTACGGATAGCATTCCGTGGTCACATCCAATCCCCGCGCTCTCGCGCCTTTGATCACCGCGATCAATGTGGGCGTGTTCCGCAAGCCCATGCTGGTAATGTGAACTACATGCAGTGGCGCGCCAGTCGCAGCGGCGTCCGCGAGCACTTCCTGCAATCCAACCAGGCCGGTCGTCGGCTCCTTCAGCCCTGCGTGGCGCAAGTGAACGTGAACCGAAGCATTTGCGCCGGCGGCAATGCGAAACACGTCCAGAATTTCGTCGTGCGTCGCCGCGGCTGTGTAGTTAATCCCCATTCCCACCGCAAGCGCGCCTCGCTTCAACCCGCGCTCGATGCCTTCGTCAATTGCTTGCAACTCCTCGGCGGTGGCTTCGCGATGCGCCGCATCTCCCGTGGGAAGGAACGCGCCGGGGTCTTTCATTACTCTCATTCGAACCGGAATATGCCCGACGCTTACTCCAAAATTGATCAGCGACTTCGCGCCGCGTTCCGCGTACCACTTGTCCACGTCGTCGGTTCCCGCTTCCAACTCCAGTGACGTGGTTACACCATCGCGCACCTGGAATTGATAGTTGCGCGGCTGCTGACCATGCTCATGCAAATCGATAAATCCCGGCGCGACAACCAGGCCTCGTGCCTCGATCGTTTCTTTTCCACGCAGCTCCTGCTCGGATATCTCGCGAATCTTTCCGCCGGAAATTCCCACGTTGCGAACCGCATCCAGATTCGTCTCCGGGTCCATCACGCGCCCGTGCAGAATCACCATATCGAAAACCGTGCCAGCCCCGTCCGCCGCCAAAGGAATTCCCGACAGCAGCCACGCACTCGTCACAGCGACAATCATCCATTTAGCGTTCATTTTTCACCGATCAAATCCGTTGAGTGACGAATCCTATATTCCGACACGGTTGCGTACCCAAGGCGGGCTATGGCACGCTTCTGCGGGCGCACCAGTCTCTTCGCGAATTTCTCTTATGTCAAAAGAAAAACCCCGGATCGCTGGGGTGAGCGACCCGGGGCGGGGCTACTGCTGAGGGGGGCCGAGGGGGAAAATCGCCGATCGTACCGATCGAAAGCTGACGACCTCACCGATCGATGTCAGTGCACGTGAGCCGTCATCTGGCAAATCTGCCGCAGCTCCTCGTACGTGTAAAAAACCTGTTCCCGGCTGCCTGCGCGTTCTCTGTGGCCGAGTCCGGACTCTTGCGAAATCCGCGAAAGCTCTTTTTCCGGGATGCCGAGCAATGCAGCAGCTCGTTCTTGTGTCACGTAACGAAGTTCCGTGTTCTTTCCGGTATTATTCATGGGCAACCTCCTCACGCAGGGTTCAAGCTCTCAAGCAGGGATCAAAGCCATGGCGTCTTCTTCCACCGCCAGAACCATGTTCTTGTAAATATCCACGTCCCAGCCGTCGCCGATCCTCATACGGAGCGTTTCACCGCCATCCTTTAGCAATCTTCCGCGCAGCGGCACCTTCACGTCGCCCAACGCCACCTGCAGAACCACGGCCTGTCCAATCCACGCCAGATATGCGGTGTCCATTGAGCCTCCCTCAGAGGACTGCGTTCCTACGGGAGTGAGAATGCGCTCGGCGGCTGCGCGCGCCAATGGTACAGCGGGGATACGGGACTAGTATTTTCGTACTGTTTGCGCATAGGGCATCGGCTTCGCGGCGGAATTTCAACAAGTACATCAGTACTGGAATTAAGGGACCTGCGGCCCATTGGCTGTTTTCCATCGCAATTGCGAAACTTCTTTTGTAATGGAACGCGCCTTCAGACTTCCCGATGTTCAAATGGCCCCGCGCCCAGGGATCGCTCTCGCGCTCGGTGGCGGATTCGCTCGCGGATTCGCGCATCTCGGAGTGCTGCAAGTCCTGGAGCAGAATCACATCCCCATATCGCACATCGCGGGCACCAGCGTCGGCAGCGTCTTCGGAGCCGCCTACGCCAGCGGCGCTCCCCTGGCACGAATTATTGCCACCAGCCGCACCATCCGTTTTCGCGATATCGCGCGTTGGAGCGTCTCGCGGCTCGGCCTGGCCAGCAACCATCGCCTCGCCGATCTGATCGAACGAGTGTTCGAATCCAAAGAATTTGAAGATATGAAAATTCCGCTGGCGGTCGTTGCGACTGACCTTGCTACCGGCGAACCTGTGGTTTTCCGTCAAGGCCCGCTGGTCGAAGCCATTCGAGCCAGTTGCGCTTTCCCTGGGCTGTTCGAACCAATCCAGATCGGAACCCGCTGCCTTGCCGATGGCGTGCTCGTGGCATCTGTTCCCACGCAAGCGGCGCGCCAGCTCGGTGGCAATATCGTGGTCGGAGTTGCCGTTGGCGTTCACGATGGCAAGCGCGATGCGCCGAAGAACATGTTCCAGGTGGTTGCGCGCGCCGTCAGCGCCGCACAAAAACATCAGCTCGATACCTGGGAACGTCACGCCGACCTCGTCATTCGCCCCGACGTCAATGCGCTGGCCTGGGACGATTTTGCGAAAGCCAACCAGGCCATCGAAGCCGGAGCAGACGCCGCCAGGCTCGCCGTTCCGCGGATCAAGAAATTGCTGAGTCTCGCCGAACACTCCGCCACAGTCCTCGGCAACTCGGCTCTTCAGCAAACCTGGCTGGCCGAGGCCCTGCGATAATGCCTCGTGCACTTCACCGCCTGCATGTTTCCACTTTGCTGCTTCTTCTGATTGAAGCTAGCGGCGACCCCAGCATTTTCTGCTACCGTATGGGAGTAGACATTCTCGCAGCGGGTCGCTCGCGCTTTGCCGCGCCGATACCGGGAGCGGCCAACGTGGCCTCTCTAATAAGGAACCAGGTCGCGTGCTCCAATCTCTTCTCCATTTTCTCCACTCGCTTTTCGATCCTGAAGGACTGAAAGAACTCATCCGCACTGGCGGGCCGGCACTCATTTGCTCCATCGTTTTCGTGGAGACCGGCTTATTTGTCGGTTTTTTTCTGCCCGGGGATTCGCTTCTGATTACCGCCGGAATCTTCGCCGCAGCTGCCGCCATCCCGTTGCCCACTCTCGTTCTCCACTGGCTGTTGCCCGTAATCAGTTGCGCCGTTGTCGGAGACCAAGTGGGCTATTGGATTGGGCGATCAGCCGGTCCGGCGCTCTACAAGCGCGAGGATTCCCTCTTCTTTCGGCGCAGCCACCTGCAACGCGCCCACGATTTTTACGAAAAATACGGCGGCCGTGCCGTAATTCTCGCTCGCTTCGCTCCCATCGTTCGAACCTTTTGCCCGCCCGTAGCTGGCGCGGCTAGCATGCCTTACGGCAGGTTTCTTGGGTACGATATTTTCGGTGGCATTTTCTGGGTCAGCGCCACCATTCTCGGCGGTTACTCTCTTGGCCGCTCCGTGCCCAACATCGGAAAGTACATCCACTACGTCATCGCGGTCGTGGTCCTGGTCTCGATTCTTCCCGCCGTCGTCGGCGTACTGAAAAGCAGGAAGACCACCCCTGCGCCAATAAGAGAGTCCGCGCGAGACTAGCTCATGCTCAATGCTCCGCTTCGCGCAGTGATCTTTGATATTGGCCGTGTCATCGTAAAATTGGATCTTGCCCGCGCCATCCAAGGGCTCTCGCAAGGCATTTCTCTTTCTCCGAACGAACTTTGGTCCGCCATTGAAAAAGATCCTCGCTGGCACGATTGGCAGGAAGGCCGCATTTCCTCGCACGACTGGTATCTGCACCTCACCAAGCGCCTTGGCAGCCCGCTAAAGTTCGAAGAATTCCGCGAAGCCTGGAACCGCACACTCGATCCTATTCCTCTTCAGCCCGACGATCTCTTCGCTTCTCTCGCAAAAAAACATAAACTAGCCCTGCTCTCGAACACCGATCCCATCCACGTGGCGCATCTCGAATCCAACTTTTCCTTTTTTAAATTCTTCCCCCGCCCAGCGCGCATCTATTCTTGCGCGGTGCGCGCCAGCAAACCTTCTCCGGTGATCTTCCAGGCCGCCCTAAGGGCGGTCAAAACCCCGGCGTCCCAAGCAGTCTTCATTGATGATATTTTTGAGCATGTGCAAGCCGCCCGGTCACTGGGCATGCACGGCATCCAATATCTGGATCCTGCCCAGCTCCGCTCCGAGCTAAAGGCTCTTGATCCATCCCTTGTCCTCTAGGCTCGGGGCCTCAGCAAGGAAATTTTGCAACTCCACATTGCTCCCGCGTAAAGATTGCTAGGACTAGTACCCTCCCCGGCAACGGCCCGGTTTTTCCCCTTCCTCACTAACTCCATTTTTCACATAGGCTTACTACTGTATTGACTCCGCGTTTGGCTCGGCGCTCTTTGGCGCGGCACATGCACCTTTCCTGGTATCAGTAGGGGATTTCAAGAGAGAGTAGTTGGGTTCAGGGCCGCGGAGCGGCTACCCAGAAGAGGAGAATTACCCACAATGAGCGAAGAATACGTGGTGGAGAATAAGAGCGGTGCTTCCTGGCAGTTGCCGGCTATCATCGTTCTCGGTTTGGTTGCGATTGGCGGATTGGCTTTCGGCTGGAACGCATCTTCCAAGCTCGATGCGACTCAGCAACAGGTCGCTGCCCAGGTTAGCTCCCTGAAACAGGGCGTTGACCAGGACATGACCTCCCTGAAAGACCGCGTTGTGCAGGACGAAAAGACCAACGCCGACTTGCAGGGTGACCTGAAAGTCGTCACCGATAAGCTTAAGATCACCCAGGGTCAGCTCAGAAAGGCGCGCGCCGAAGCCGCAAAAGCCGTTGAGGACACCACGACCAAGTTGAGCGCACTCGATACCAGCGTTCACACCGAACTCGCCACCAAGGCTGCTACTGATGACCTGAAGAATGTGGACACCAAGGTCGTCGGCGTTCGCACCGATCTCGACACCACCCGCGAAGACCTGAAAATGGCACGCAGTGAAATGGGTACGCTCATTGCGCGCAATCACGACGAAATTGATCAACTCCGCCGCCTCGGTGAACGTGATTATGTGGAATTCACCATCGCGGGTAAGAACAAGCCCCAGAAGGTCGGCAACTTGACCGTCGAGCTCAAGGGCGTTAACGAGAAGCGCGGACAATATACCGTCGCAATGACCGCTGAAGATCGCCGGCTCGAAAAGAAGAACCGCGCGATTAATGAACCGGTCTTCTTCTATCTGAGCGGGACCAAGATTCCTGAAGAGCTGGTCATCAATAAGGTCGGCAAAGACACTGTCAGCGGCTACGTCAGCATCCCCAAGGCTAACGGCCAGTCGCAGCCAGCCACATCCAGTTCCGGTAAGTAACCCGAGAACACACAGCCCTGGCCATAAGCCAGGCCCACTAAAGCGGGCAGAGTTTTCTGCCCGCTTTTTTTGTTTGATAGGACTTTTCTGTTCCGAAATGGGTCCGTCATTCACGAGATTTCTCTTACCTTGCCAGTCTCGAGGCTCAGTTCTCCCGCGGGCAGAGTTTTCTGCCCGCTTTTTTTGTTTGATAGGACTTTTCTGTTCCGAAATGGGTCCGTCATTCACGTGAGATTTCTCTTACCTTGCCAGTCTCGAGGCTCAGTTCTCCCAGTACTAATGTTACGGCGGGGAACCTTCCTCGAGGCCGCGGGATAACCTTCCCGTTTCGGGTTCCGTCTCAGATCGAGCAGTTTGGAGA
The DNA here is from genome assembly GCA_963732135.1 of uncultured Acidobacteriota bacterium. GTDB lineage: Bacteria > Acidobacteriota > Terriglobia > Acidiferrales > UBA7541 > Acidiferrum. The sequence goes on along the minus strand of CAVSYC010000001.1, from coordinate 617,675 downwards.
CGAAACTGCTATTTACCAAAATTGCAAAAGTCCCGCCGTCTGCCGCCTTTGTACCGCTGCGTACGTTTAAAATCAGGGATAGCCAAGCCCATGCTGCCCGGTCCTGGTGTCACGTGATGGAGTTGAGTGTCGTTTCTTCCCTAGCCCTCCGATTGACCAACCATGTCTCGACTCTTCAAACCGGATAGTCCCTCTCTCTACCTGGGGATCGCGCTGGTTTATTTCATCGTTGGCAAGCTCGGCCTTAAACTCGCATTCCTCAATGCCAGCGCTTCCGCCGTATGGCCCTGCACCGGCATCGCTCTAGCGGCTTTCTTAATTCTCGGCTACCGCGTGTGGCCCGCGATTTTCGTTGGAGCTTTCTTCGTCAATTTCACCACTGCCGGAACACCGCTTACTGCGGTGAGCATCGCCACCGGCAATACCCTTGAAGCGGTCATCGGATGTTATCTCGTTACCCGTTTCGCCGCAGGCAGCAAAGCCTTTCAACGATCGCAAAATATTTTTAAGTTTGTTCTGCTGGCCGGCCTGGTCGGCACCGCGGTCAGTGCTTCAATCGGTACCATCACTCTGGTCCTGGGGCATTTGACTGAGCCGTCCCATGAACTTTCCATCTGGCTCACCTGGTGGCTGGGCGACGGCGTCGGCGCGTTGGTCGTCACACCTGTGCTCTTACTCTGGATCGAAAATCCCGCCCGTAACTGGACCCATCGGCAACTGATCGAACTCGGTTTGTTATTTTTCGGATTGATCGCGACGACCTGGGTCGTCTTCGGCTACGGCTTCCATAATGTCGTCAAAAATTATCCCTTCGAATATCTCTGCTTCCCATTTCTGGTGTGGGCCGCGTTTCGATTCGGCCGCAGAAAAGCTGCCACCGCGATTTGCGTTCTCGCTCTGGTAGCGACGTGGGGCACGGTACACGGCTATGGGCCGTTCGTCAGGATTTCGCAAAATACTTCTCTGCTGCTCCTGCAATCTTTTATGGCCATCGTGGCGGTCACCACCATGGTCCTGGCCGCCGAAACCACGGCGCACAAACACGCGGAAGAACATGTCCGCCAGTTGGCGGAAAGCGATCCACTCACCGGCCTGGCAAATTATCGCCGTCTGGTCGAAGCTCTCGATTCTGAAATCAAGCGCTACAGCCGCTCGCGCTCGCCGTTCGCAATCGTTCTTCTCGACCTCGATCATCTAAAGAAAATAAATGACAGTCGCGGCCATCTGGTTGGCAGCCGCGCTCTCTGCCGCCTGGCCGACATTCTCCGCCTGCATTCCCGCGAAATCGATCTCGCGGCACGATATGGAGGAGACGAGTTCGTGCTGGTACTTCCTGAAACCAGCACTCAATCCGCGTTGCTAGTCGCGCAACGCATTTCCGATCGCCTTCGCAGCGAAAGCGAAGATCCGCCACTTTCCGTCAGCACCGGCGTCGCAATGTATCCCTTCGACGGGACTACCCTCGATGAACTGCTCATCGCCGCCGACCGCGCCCTGTACCGCGACAAGTCCGTCCCCAAAACAAAATTCCACGTGCCGCTTTGAGATTCGCTCGCCAGAAAAGTGGCAACGTTTCCTTGTGCGCGACGCCTACATCAATCCGCTCTGCCTCGCTAGCTTTAGCGCTTCGATCGCCGCGCCTCGCGCTCCCGCCGTATCTCCGTTTGGAATTACATGGATCGGAATTCCCGCCTGTTCTTCACGTTGATTGGGCATTCCCTTGCGAATCTCGTTCATGAACCACTCCTGAAATTCTTCACTCGCCTCCAACGCTCCGCCGCCGACGATCAACGCGTCGGGATCGAACGTGTTCACCATCTCATCAAAGAACAATCCCAGCGCATGCGCCTGCACTCGAAAAACGTCTCTGCACAATGCATCGCCTTTGTCGGCAAGTCCGCGGACACGTTTGGCTGCTTCATGCGGCGTCAGCTTTCCCAACTCATGCCCGGGATATCGCGGCAAAAAATACGGCAAGAGATTTCTTTCAATTGCGGTTAAAGAACAGAGCGATTCCAAATCTCCCGTCCGTCCGCAATTGCAAAGCGCATTGATGCCTTTGGTTCCCGCAATGCTCTGATACGGGATCAAGACATGCCCCAGTTCTCCGCCAAATCCGTTTTTACCTTTCACTACATTTCCATCGAGAATGACTCCGCCGCCGTTGCCTGTGCCAATGATTATCGAAACCGAAGTCTCTTTGCTGTTCGCGCCAAAAATCGCGTAATGCCCCCAGAGCGCCGCCGCATTGGCGTCGTTCAAATACGAAACAGGTTTGCCCAGCTTGTACGCCAGCCCTTCGCGAATATCGAACCCCGCCCAATTCGCATGCACGAAATTGGTCGAACCACGCGCGCTCATTTGCCCGCCGGCGCTGGCCGGACCCGGCGTATCCAGTCCGACCGCCACCACATCGGCAAGCTCAACACCGCCCAAGTCAACGGCTACCTTCAAGCCATCGGCAATCTGCTGCAGGCAAATCTCCGGACCCTGCTTCGCCAGCGATGGATGCTCGCACAATCCCTCGACTAAAAATCTTTCCTGGGCATCTACCAACGTATAATTGACAGCCGTTCCCCCAACATCCACTCCCGCCACTACGGCCACGTTTTTTCTCCCGATTCGGTTTCTAACCGCTGGGCAAGCGTATCAGAATGTCGTCCTTCGGCGCTTCATGCAATTTGCAACTAGGCAAACCGCGGCGTCCGCGGCATCGCAGCGGTTCCCATCTATGTTCGTCATAAGTAAAATTAAAAAAGGAATTTCAGGGCGAATTGCACCAGCCGCCCTGGCTGCGAGGTCTGAATTTGCCCCACGACGTCAGGAGGGCTGTTCAAGTCATTTACCGGAACGCCGAAGTTGGCGTGGTTGAAAATATTGAAAAGCTCCGCCCGAAATTGCAGGTTCTTGGATTCCGTAAACCGGAAATTCTTCAGTGCAGAGAAATCCCATTGCTGTATTCCCGGCCCTGTCAGAATGTTTCGCCCCGCATTCCCGAATTGCCCGATTTGCCCGTTAGGATCGAGCCGCTGGAACGCGCCGGGATTGAACCAGCAGTTCGGAGTTCCCGCACGCGCTCCATTCGGGCACGTGCCTTTCGTGGGATCGCCAATCAGGTCCGGACGGTCGCTGGGAAATCCGGAAATTTCCGGGGCGCCTCCTTGCGCTGAAACTCCGGCCGAGTCGTACACAGTAAACGGCGTGCCGGTCTGAAATGTTGTAATGCCGTTCACCTGCCAGCCACCAAGCACATGTCCATACCAGCCTTGCGCGTGATTAAGAAACGGCAAGTCCCATTGGTAGCTGATCACGAACCGGTGCCGCGCATCGAACAGCGATCGTCCATGCTCGGCGTTCAGGTCGAACGGATTCTGCGCCAAGTCGTTCTCGCCGGCGGTACTCTGCGAAGCGGACCCGGTGATGTTGAACGACGAAACGTCGTCCAGTGTTTTTGAAAATGTATAAGACCCGAGCATCGCAAATCCGTGCGAAAAGCGTTTCCGGAGACTGCTTTGCAAAGCGTGGTAGGTGGAATTCGCGATGCCGGAAATCTCGCCCACCGAGGAATATACGCAAGGCGGACTGGACGGCGAAAGTGTGCAACCCGAAAACAGCCGGCGCTGATTTGCATTCGGCTGCGAGGTCTCACCCGGAATGGACACCGCTGGATTACCTTCGATGAAGCGCGGCAGCTTGGTGCCTTTCGTGCCGATGTAACCGATTTCAAGAAGCCAGTCGTTTCCAAAGGAACGCTGGATATTCAGGTTCCAATCCTGTGCGTAAGGCAGGCCTAGCTTTGGATCCAGCACCAGCAGCGTCATCGGCTCGGCAAATGTTTGATTGAACGGATTGGTCCCGTTAAACGGATCGGCGAAATTCGGGAAGCTGATCTGCGGCGTCTGCAAATACGGCGGCGCGCTGACCGGATCCTGCAGCGGCCCGCCCTCGCCCGTGTAATACGGGTCGTAAAAAATTCCGTAAGCCGAAGAGATCAGCCACTTGCCGCTGCCCGTCGGATCCCATGCCAAACCGACACGCGGCGCAAATGCTTTTTTGTCGGTCTGAATCAGGCCTCGCGGAACTCCAGGATCGCCCGGATAAAGAAGTCCAGTCGGAGCAGTCGGGAACACCACCGATTGGCGCCCGGGAATCCACAGATTCTGGCGATTTTTCTGTTCCGTGTAAGGGAATGGCAATTCATACCGCAAACCGTAATTGACAGTCAGGCGCGAAGATACTTTGTATGTATCTTGCGCATACAAGTTCACGGCTTTGCCGCGCAGATTGCGCGAGAGATCTCCTCCGCCCTGCAGAAAAAATACCGGCTGGCCGAAAAGAAAGCTGGCGAAGGAATTGCTAAACGGCACCGGCGCAAAAACGAAAAATCCGTTGCTTGCAATCCCTTGTAATAAATTCAGGCGGTCGTAATTGTACCCGCCGCCAAACTTCAGCTCATGCCGCCCGCGCACCCAGGTGAGCGATCCCGAAGCGTCCACGTCGCTGTCGTACGTGTCGCGCGGACCCGTGATCGGATCGCCCACCGAAGCATATCCGGCCACTTGGATGAACGGCGGTCCAATGGCTGCTTCAAGCGACGGCGCATAGCCGAAACCCAAGCTTTCCGGCGCGGTGTGATTGACATGCTCGTCAAAAAGGAAACGGTTGCGTAGAAACGACAACCGCGCCAGGCCGACTACCGCGGGCGAAAAGGTATGCGTCTCCGTGGCCACAAAGTTTTGCGCGCGATGCTCCTCGCCGACGGGAAATCCGGGAACGTTCGCGCCGGACGTGGAAAGCGGATCAAGAATATTTCCCTGGCTGAAAATGTAGCGGAAATTCAAAACGTCTCGCGGCGTCAAATAATGATCCAGCCTCACGCCAAATTGATCGTTGTCAGTCGATTTATTCAGCGTCGAAACGAATGTATTTTCGCCGTCATTCGGCAGCGGATAAAAAGCCAGCAGGTTTTGCGAGATGGGACTATTGGGGAACGGAAGCTTGTTGAACGGCACGGGCTGGTTGGCGAACTCATTGATCAACTGATTGATGGGCTGGTTCGTGTTGGGATCGCGGTCTTTACAAATACCGCTGCTATCGAATCCCAATTGACACAGTTCGCCGAAATCTCCGCCGCGCTCATTCATCGAAGGGACGGTCGTCTCCCGCGTCTCTCCGGCGCGCTCGCGCAATCCTTCGTAGAAGAGAAAAAAGAACGTCTTATCCTTGTGGACTGGACCGCCCAACGTTCCGCCATATTGGTTGCGTTTCAGAGGCTCGACGCTTTGCGCGAAGAAACTTTTTGCATCGAACGCGTCGTTACGCAGAAATTCCCACAACGAGCCGTGATATGCATTCGTCCCGGCACGCGTGACTATATTCGTGGTAGAACCGGTGCTGTGACCGAACTCCGCGTTCGCCGTGTGTGTCAGGATGCGAAATTCCGCGATAGCATCCACGGGCGGTTCCAACACAAATCCGCCGTCGACGTTGTTGAAATTGTCCGCGCCATCAATCAGGAAATTGTTGGATTCCGGCCGTTGCCCATTTACCGCGTACGCCTGGCCGTCGCGCAGCGATCCTCCGGCCCGCTGCAGGCCCGGCGTGATCGCAGCCACACCCGGCTGCAGCAAACCAAGTTGCGTGAAATGCCGCCCATTCAGCGGCAGATCCTGAATCTCGCGAATGCCGACAGTCTTGCCAAGGTTGGTGGACGTGCTTTCGATCAACGGCGCATCGGCGCTCACTTCAATCTCGTTGACCGCCGACCCGATTGCCAGGCGAACGGCGATGTTTGCGGTCTGGTTGACTTCCAGCGTGATGCCTTCCTGAAGAAATTTTTGGAAGCCTTTCGCGTCCACCTGCACGCGGTAGTGGCCGATAGGAAGTTCGACCAGAGTAAAATCACCCTGCGGTCCGGAAGATGCAGTCCGGCTAAATCCCGTTTCCAGTTGCGTTACCGTAACCGGGGCGGCGGATACTGTAGCCCCGCTCGGATCGTAAACCGTGCCCCGAATGGCTCCGGTAACCTGTTGCGAAGTTCCCGAACCCGCGATCAATCCCGCCAGCAGACACGCGAATAGCGCCTTGAATGCAAACCTCATCGAAATCACACTCCCTTTGAGCGTTACTGTTGACAGAAATCCGCCAGCTTCCAAGCACAAATGTGCCGAATGGTTTGCAATTCCTCGACGGGAATTATTAGAATTGCGGAATTATCCGCAGGTGATCCAAATCACACAATAATACAAATGCACTATGCGCGACGTATTTTTTCCAAGCGCCATGAAAGAATCTTACAATCCGCCCGTCATCCACAGCCATCCAAGAATCACCGCCGCAGCTGCCGCTGCACATTGTATCCATCGAGAATACAAGCTTCGACTTGGTCCGCTTCCATCGGTCAACTTTGATAGCTCTACGTATGGCACGAGCCCTCGCCGAAACCATCCCTCAACCCTAACTTCCTGTCCCACATAGTTGTCGGCGTTCAGCGTCCCAAAAATCCATCGCGCAAACGGTATCGAAGACCGGTACAGCAGAAACACCATCCCGGTCTCATCCCGCAACACTAGATCGGCGCTCCAGAACGCGCCCGGCTCCCCGCGCCCCACAATTTTCCCCTTCAAGTGCACCGCTCGCGGCCGCATCTGCGAAACTTCCAGATCCTCCAAAAGTGTTCCCACATTCGCATCCTGAAATTCACCGCGATAACGGTACAAAATCCGCGCAAACCACGTTGCCCCCAATGCGATCAGCAGCATCGGACGAAAGTTTGCCGGCAAGTCGTATTGTAAGTACCGAAAAACGTACGGGAACCAGTAGGTGGTCACCAGCAACGCGCCTGCGAGCACCGGCAAAACCCAAACCAAAAATTCCAACGGAAATTTTCCCCACCGTATCTGCTGATCCTGCGGCAGCGGATACTCAATTGCCTGATGCATCGTTTCGGCTTCGCGATTCAATTCCCTCACTCGCAGCGCCGTCAACGGATGCGTCGAACTCAGTTCATAAAACCTGGCCCACGGATTCACCAGATCCCACTTCATCACTGCCGCAGCTTCCATCGGATTGGCCTGCGCTAGCGCTAGCGCCGAACCTGATCGCACATTGGAAATGCCCATCAGTGCTACGGTCCCGGCCAGCCGCCGCATCTTGCGCGCATCCTTCTTGTCGTCTTTACTCCCCATCGCCATTACCCGCTGGTATTCGCCTTCTTCCCGAACCATCCCGTATGCAATCTTTACCAGCGCCGAAGATAATGTCGACGGTGCGTGCGTTACACACGCCGCATAGCGGTCCGCGAAGTATTCTCGCGTCCGGTTTAGCAGCAGCACCACGTACTGGCTTAGCAGGTAGCAGACATACGCTCCATAAGCCACTGCTCTTGCATTGTTGATCTTGTCCGTGACCACATAGATCTGATACAGCAGTAACGGCGCCAGCGCCGCAATCGTCATCACCGCGAAATCCCAGTGCTCCACGTGACCCAGTTCATGCGCCAGCACCCCGTTTGCTTCCTCCGGCGTCAGCACAGCCAGCAGTCCACTCGTCACCACCACTCGCGCGTCGCTGCGTACTCGCCCAAACGAAAATGCATTCGGCGTTCCGCTGTAGATAATTCCGATCCGTGGCACCTTCAGTCCGCGCTCCGCACATAGCTTTTCGAGGAATTCCCAGTTCGCGTCGGGTAACTTTGCCCCCTCGTCGCACCACGCAATGTCCAAGACCCACTGTATGATCCACGGGGCAACCAGATACTGCAGACCCACAAATCCGATCGCAAAGAGCACCGCAAACCACAAATTCGCTCCAGATCGGACCAGGTACCAGTCGCCAACCGCAAACACTAATCCATACAACGCCAGCAGAAAGAGCAAGGACCGGGTAATGAATTTCATCACAACCTCCCGCAAATTTTGCGGCGCGCACGAACCCGAGCATTCAGCTTCACGCGGATTCTACTACAGCTCATTCCTCCACGATGCAGTACCTCAAGAGCAACGCACCCTTGCCTTTTATGCGGCACAGCTACTTCCTCCACCTCCCGCTCTTTCCGTTACAATACTTGTGCGACACCATTCTCTGCGAGGCACGCTCCTTGATTCATCGCCACGTCTTTCACAACGACCAACTTCTCCCCATCGAGAAAGTCCGTCTGTCCCCCGGACAAGCCGGTCTTGCAAACGGCTGGGGCCTCTTCACCACGCTGCGTATCGTGCACGGCGAAGCTTTCGCCTTTGAACGCCATTGGCGCCGACTGGAAAAGGACGCCGCGATCATTCACTTGCCCATGCCCTACGCGGGTCCCCGCGTTCGCGTCCAGCTCCAGGAAGTTATTCGCGCCAACAAAGTAAGCGAAGGCTGTGCGCGCATCTATCTGGTCTACAATCAAGTCGGTTTCTGGCGCAGCGACGAACCGCAGCCCGCCGTCGATCTGATCATTTACACGGCGCCACTTCCCGAATACCACCAGGCGGTTCGGCTCGCCATTCGCGAACATGGCCGCCACGCCGCCTCCGCCCTGGTCGGCGTGAAGACAATTTCATGGCTGAACAATGTTTGGTCGGTCGGAGAGGCGCAAAAGGACGGCTTCGATGAAGTCATCATGCTTAACGAACGCGGCGAAGTCGCCGAATGTACCGCCGCGAACGTTTATATCGTCAAGGGCGACACCGTTTTCACTCCGCCGCTCAGCTCCGGATGCCTGGAAGGCGTAACACGCAGCATACTTTTTGAAATTGTGGGAGAAGCGGGGGCTATCGTAAAGGAACATACGCTCCGCCTTGAAGATCTTTATTCCGCCGACGAAGTTTTTATCTCCTCCACCAATCGCAACGTGATTGGAGTAGGCGAGATCGCCGGGCACAAATTTGCCGACGCTCCTGGACCCGTAACTCTGCGAATGAACGAAGCGTTCACCACCTACATGAACGACTACGTCACGCGGCGCCTGGCCGCAGCCTCACGGTAGCGGTGGTGCGAACACGTTTTGACGGCAGTGAGTAGTGAGGAGTGAATAGTGAGAATAAGCGCAGAATAACGAAGACAACGTCAGCGCTTTTTCGCCGCGCTCGAACACGGTACAAGCTTCACCCACTGCGCCGGATTCACGTTAACGCCATTGACATAAAGCACCCAGTGAAGATGCGGCCCGGTGGAACGTCCCGTTGATCCGGCGTAGCCAAGAATATCGCCGCGCTGCACCGCCGCTCCCGGAGCCACCACCAATCGCGACATGTGCAGGTACATCGATTCCAGGCCCTGGCCGTGATCGATTCCCACGGCATTACCGAGTACGTTGAATTGTTTTGCGAAAGTAATCGTTCCCGCGGCCACGGCGCGGATCGGTTCGCCCTCCGGCGTGCGCTGGTCAACGCCGCCGTGATATTCGCCGGTAGGCTTTCCGTTGTGTAGACGCTTCACGCCAAACGGAGACGTCATGCATCCGGAAACCGGCGGCGCTAGCGGATCAGCCCAGGAACGCACTCCCGAAATCGCGTCGCGAAAGCTTGTCAGTAGCGCCATTTCTTCCTCAGTTGAATGCAATCCTTCGATCTCTGGCGCGAGCTTGACATTTTGCGAAGGAAAAATAGTTTTGCGAATCACGACCGGCACATTTTGCGGCGCACTATTGTCGGCGCGGGAAATCAGCAGTGACAATGTTCCCGGAACATCTTTCACGGAAATCGCCAGCAGTCCAAAACTTTTTCCGTTTGCCTGGGGATAGAGTTTCGCGGATCGCTCGTTCAATTTCACCGATGTAAATTCAGCCGGACAGGTGATGCGTAATGTTTCGCCGAGCTTCACTTGCGGCGGAGAAACGGTGCACCTTTGCGCCTGCAAGGGTGCGGCGAAAAAAGATGCAGCGAAAAACAAACCTGCAGCGACCAGGCTTCTTGCGTTAGCTATTGCGCGGATGCTCATGAGTCTCAGCTTCAGCTCGGTAAAGCCAAAACTATTTTGTCGGCTGCGCCCATCGCGTAGCAAGCACATTAAGCGCAGCCGGTGCGGGCATAGCAATGAAGTGCGTGCTACAATCTGCGGCTTGAGAGACAAATGGCAGAGTCCCTAGCTACGACGGAAGCGGTGCTGGAAGTGATTTCGCCCGATGGCGCGCGGCGTTACGCGCGCGTTTCGCAGACTCCCTACATGATGGGGCGCGGCGCGGAAACCGGCAATCATTTGCAGTTGAACGACCGGCGCATTTCGCGGCAATGCGCTGCGATCGTGATGGAAGCGAACCGCTTGTACATTGAAGATCGCGGGCAGCGGCGCGGAGTATTCGTCAACAACGAAAAAATTGACAGCCGCGCGCTGGAAGACGGGGACATCATTACGTTTGGCCTGGAAGATTCTTACGAAATTATTTATCGGTCCACGCCGGATGCCGGACAGGAATCTATTCCCAATCTGCTGACGCGCATCGAGCACATCACCAGTTCCGAGCCCGCTTCGGGCGGTCTTCGCAAGCTCAACATGCTGCTGGAGGCCAGTTCCCTGCTGCACTCGCAGCTGCCGCTGGATTCAGTGCTGGCGAAGATGTTGGATCACGCGGTTGCGGTGTTGGACGCCGACCGCGGCTTGCTTCTGGAAAACGGAGCGGATGGCGCGCTGAAAGTGCGGCTGGCGCGGCGCAATGGCGGCTTGCGTTTGCCGCCGGAAAGCGTTGCACCGAGCCAGACTGCGATTCAGCTGGCGTTGAAGCAACATTCCCCGGTAATTACAGAAGACCTGGCGCAAGCGGAAGGTGATTTGCAATCCGCGCAGAGCGTGGTTGCGCAACGATTGCGCGCTGTCGTGGTAATACCGCTGTTCTCAGTGATGCGCGCCAACTCGCAAGAGTCCGTCGTAAATCTGCGGCGCGGTGAATTTCTTGGCGTGTTGTACATGGATTCGCGGCGCCCGGCGGCATTCTCTAAACTGGACCGGCAAATCTTGGACGCCCTCGCAGCCGACGCCGCGAGCATTCTGGACAATGCGCGGCTGGTGGAACGCGAGCGCGAACGGCAGCGCATGGAGCAGGAAATCAACATCGCGCGCGACATTCAACAAGCTCTCCTGCCGCGTGATTTTCGCGAATTTCCGCATCTGGATGTTTCCGGATGCAACTTCCCTTGCCTGGCCGTCGGAGGCGATTATTTCGATGTGTTTCCGATTGCCGAGGGGCGGACAGCGTTTTTGCTTGCGGACGTTTCCGGCAAAGGGCTGGGCGCGGCGATTGTGACCACCATGCTGCAGGGCGCACTATCCGGAATGACGCTGGGGACGGATCCGGCTCGCGTATTCAATCACGTGAACCGGTTTTTGTGCGATCACTCGGAAGTCGGCCGCTATGCCACGATGTTCTTCGGAATCCTGGATCTGGATGGCCACCTGGAATTTATCAATGCCGGGCATCCGTCGCCAATGCTGATTCGTGAGAACGCGGTGGAAGAGGCCTTCACCGAAGGATCGTACCCGGTAGGGCTGGTGCCTGATGCCACGTACACGGCCACATGTTTGAAGTTGCAGCCCGGCGATACGCTGGTGCTTTTCAGCGATGGCGTAACCGAAGCCATGGATCCGGATGAACAATTGTTTGGAGTGCCGAGGCTGCGCGAAGTTTTAGAAGGGAATATCAGCACGGAGCTGGAGGAAATTCAGAAAACAGTGCTCGAGTCCGTGGAAAATTTTGCTCGAGGCGCGCGGCAAGCCGACGATTTGACGCTGCTGCTGGTGAGATATCGCGATCCCAAAACCGCGGACATCACGGATACAGCAATTCCCCCGCCTTCGAGCGAAGCCGCCTGAACCGGTCAGCGAATGCCAAAGTTAAAATCCGGGGTTAATTCGATGCAACCCCCGTGCGAGTTGATTCATTTTATTTTGCAAACCTTTTTGACCACCTGACCCAAGTTACAAACTTCTCCTTGCATTCTCTAACGTTCGGGACTATTACTTTAGGTCTGCTGGTGTTCGTTCTTCCGCAGGGAGGCATGATGGCTTCCAGCCGTAGGGATTTCCTGAAAATAGGCGCAGTTGGTGGAGCAGCCGCCGCAGTATTTGGATTCGATTTGAAGCCGGCGTTCGCACAGCTGCGCGAGCTAAAGATTGAGCGCGCGAACGAAACGCGCTCGACTTGTCCTTACTGCGCGGTGGGCTGCGGCACCATTATCTACACGATTGGCGACCGCGCCAAAAACGTAACGGCACAAGTGGTACACGTCGAGGGCGACCCGGATCATCCGACCAATCGCGGAACGCTGTGTCCGAAAGGCTCTTCGCTGCAGCAGGAAATCCTGAACGACCGGCGCCTGCTTAAGCCATTGGTGCGGCGGCCGGGCGGAACCGACTGGGAAGACATTTCCTGGGACGACGCGATCAATGAAATCGCGACGCGCGTGAAAAAGACGCGGGATGAGACCTTCGTCGAGAAGGATGCGGCGGGACACACGGTGAACCGCTTGGAATCGGTCGCGTGGATCGGCGGCTGTACAGATACCAATGAATTCAACTACCTGGTGGTCAAAGCGATGCGCGCCCTCGGGGTCGTGCATATGGAAAACCAGGCCAGAGTTTGACACGGCCCCACGGTCTCAAGTTTGGGACCAACATTCGGACGCGGGGCAATGACCAACGGCTGGGTGGACATGAAGAATACCGACATGATGCTGATCATGGGCGGTAATCCAGCGGAGAACCATCCCTGCGGGTTCAAGTGGCCGGTGGAAGCGAAGCGCACGCGGAATGCAAAAATAATCTCGGTGGACCCACGTTTCACGCGTACATCGGCGGTAGCTGACCTTTTCTGCCAGATCCGGGCCGGAACGGACATCGCGTTTCTTGGCGGGGTCATTCGCTACGCCATCGAAAACAACCGGATCGCGAAAGATTACCTGATCCACTTCACGAATGCGGCGTTCATCGTCAAAAGCGATTTCAAGATGCCTGGGGATACGGACGGTGTGTTTTCCGGCCTTGACGCCGCAACGCAGACCTACGATAGGGCCACTTGGAATTATGCAGGGACCGGCGGCGGAGAAACCGGCGCGGCGCATCCGCCAAACGGAGGCGCTCCGCCGGCGCCTAAATTGCCCGAAAGGGTCGAATACGATTTGACCCTGCAAAACCCCAACTGCGTATTCCAGCTCTTGAAGAAACATTACTCGCGCTATACGCCGGAAATGGTGGAGCGCATCACGGGGATTCCCAGAGATCAATTCCTGAAGGCCGCCGACTTGTACACTTCGATTCGCAAAGACGGCAACATGAAGAAGGTGGGAACGGTCATCTACGCCGTCGGATGGACGCAGCACACGTTTGGCACGCAAATCATTCGAACCGCCGCGATGCTGCAATTGCTGCTTGGCAACGTCGGCCGCGCTGGAGGTGGCGTGAACGCGTTGCGCGGGCACTCAAACATTCAGGGCGCCACGGACATGGCCGGTCTTTTCGACAGTTTACCGGGCTATCTGAAAGTTCCGACGCCCGCCGACGCTTCCTTCGACGCCTGGATGAAACGCATCACGCCGACGGCTTCGAAGCCCGCTGCATGGGATTCGTTCAACTACTACAGCAACACGCCGAAATTTACGGTCAGCCTTCTGAAGGCATTTTACGGCGACTCAGCCACAAAACAAAACGGCTGGGCGTTCGATTACCTGCCAAAGGTGGACCGCAACTATTCGTGGGTGCAAATGTGGGACGACATGTACCGCGGAACGCTAAAAGGCATGCTCGCGTTCGGGATGAACGGTGTAGCGATCGGTCCCGATTCCAAGAAAAACATAGACGCGCTGAAAAAAGCGGACTTTCTGGTAGTGGGAGAAATTTATCCAGATGAAACGAGCGAGTTCTGGAGATCGCCCGGCATCACTCAGGACGAGATGAAGCAGATTCAAACCACAGTATACCGGTTGCCTTGCGCGGGATTTGCCGAAAAAGATGGCTCGTTCACCAATTCAGCGCGATGGCTGCTGTGGAAGAATACGGCGCTGCCGACGCCAGGAAATGCCCGGCTGGACCAGGCGATTGTAGCGCAAATCTTTCTGAAGATACGCGAACTGTACAAGCAGGATGGCGGCAAGTTCCCCGATCCGATCCTGAACCTGACTTGGAATTACAGCGTCCCGTCGAGCCCGCCGCTGGCAGAGGTTCTGAAAGAAATCAACGGAAAGGCTTTGGCGGACTTGGAAGATCCAGCGACCAAACAACAGATCAAGGCCGGGCAGCAGTTGCCAGGCTTTGCGTGGTTGAAAGACGATGGCACGACGTCCTGCGGCAACTGGATTTATTCCGGCGTATTCACCGAAGCGGGAAATCTGAGCGCGCGGCGCGATCCGTCGGATCCTTCGGGTCTCGGGATACATCCCGGCTGGGGATGGTCGTGGCCCGCGAATCGCCGGGTGCTCTACAATCGCGCTTCGTGCGACGTGGACGGCAAGCCTTGGGACGCATCGCGGAAACAAGTCTGGTGGAACGAAGGCCAACAAAAGTGGGTTGGCAACGACGTGCCGGACTTCAAGGCCGATTCCAAACCAAAGGATCACATGGGGCCGTTCATCATGAATCCGGAGGGAGTGGGACGGCTTTTTGCGCCACTGGCGGCGTTTGCCGATGGACCGTTCTCCGAATTCTACGAACCAGTCGAGAGTCCGGTTGACAATGCACTGCATCCGGCGCAGTCGCATAATCCGGTGGTCAAGCGCTTCAAGACGCCAGACGACAAATACGGCACGCCAAAGGACGGATATACGGTGGTCTGCACGACCTACCGGCTGACTGAGATGTATCACTACTGGACAAAGAACAATCCGATGAACGTTCAACTGGTTCCGGAACCCTTCGTGGAGATTGGCGCGGAAATGGCGAACGAGATGGGAATCACCGGCGGCGAGAAAGTAAAAGTGTCGAGCATCCGCGGCGAGTACATTGCGAAAGCAATGGTCACGAAGCGCATCAAGCCGATGATGATTGACGGAAAAAAAGTCTACCAGATCGGGATTCCCATCCATCAAGGCTATCGGGGAATCAAAGAGGACGAAAACAAGGACGCTCGAACAATTGTAAATCTGCTGACACCGACGGTTTATGATCCCAACGCATTCACACCGGAATTCAAGGGCTTTCTGGTGAAGTTGGAGAAGGCGTAGAGCGACTATGAGCCAAGAAACGCTACGCATTCAAAAAATCTCCGGGCACGCCGGGAGTGTGCCGGGCGAAAACACTCAGCGCGAATACACGGTCTGCAAACTGATTGACACCACGACATGCATCGGGTGCAAGGCCTGCGAAGTGGCGTGCATGGAGTGGAACGATCTGCCGTTCGGTGAAACTGTTTTCAACAATACTTATCAGACGATGCCCGAAACGCGGTGGAATTACTGGAACCTTATCCTTTTCAACGAGCACGAACGCGAAGACGGCACATTGATGTGGCTGATGCGCAAGAACCAGTGCATGCAC
Source organism: uncultured Acidobacteriota bacterium (assembly GCA_963732135.1). Lineage (GTDB taxonomy): Bacteria > Acidobacteriota > Terriglobia > Acidiferrales > UBA7541 > Acidiferrum. The sequence continues at coordinate 602,231 of CAVSYC010000001.1, read as the reverse complement.
TGCGCGGAGCCGGGATGCCTGGAGGCGTGTCCTTCCGACGGTGCCATCGTTCAATACACCAATGGCATCGTGGATTTTCAGCAGGAGAAATGCATCGGCTGCGGGTATTGCATCACCGGCTGTCCGTTCAATATTCCCAAGTTTAATAAGGAGACCAAGCGCGTTTACAAGTGCACTCTGTGCAACGATCGCGTCAACCAGGGACTGGAACCCGCTTGCATCAAGGCGTGTCCGACGGGCTGTCTGCACTTTGGCAGCAAGGACGACATGAAGTTTCTGGCGGAACAGCGAGCGAAGCAGTTGCGCGATCACTTTAATTTCCCGAGCGCAGGCGTTTACGATCCGCCGGGCGTGGGTGGCACCGGCGTGGTCTACGTTTTGCATGATGTAAATCAACCGGAACTCTACGGCGGCTTACCGAAAGACCCGCGTATTCCACTAAGCGTGAAACTGTGGAAAGGACCGCTGAAGTGGCTTGGCAACTTGGCGATGGTCGGCGGGTTGATCGGCCTATTCGTGCATTACCTGCGATATGGCCCGAAAGACCGGGAAATGGAAATAAAGGAACCTCATGAGGGAGCGCAGCCATGAGCGAGCATCCGGATCAAATCCTTCCTCACGGCCGAGTTTTGCGCTATCCGTTCCTGGAGCGCGCGAACCACTGGATCGCGGCGATTTCTTACATTTATTTGTTGCTGACCGGGCTGGCGTTCTGGTCGCCGTGGCTTTTTTGGCTGGCCTGGCTCATGGGTGGCGCGCAGATTTCGCGCACGTTGCATCCGTGGGTTGGACTGTTTTTCTTTTACGCGGTGATGCGCATGTACGGCTACTGGGCGCCGCAGATGCACACGGCGGAAGTGGACAAGCAATGGTGGCATTCGCTTAACCACTACATTCAAAACGAAGACGAGAAAATGCCGCCAGCGGGACGCTACAACGCGGGGCAGAAGGCGCTGTTCTGGAGTTTTTTCTATGCCTCTATCGTTTTGCTGTTGACTGGAATCGTCCTGTGGTTCCCGGAATGGATCCCGTGGAATCTGCGCTGGCTGCGCTACATTTCCGTGTTTCTGCATCCGGTGACGGCGCTTTTTAGCATCGCAAATTTCATGATTCATATTTACATGAGCGTGTTCGCGGAACGCGGCGCGTTCGGCTCCGTGATTCGCGGCGATGTCTCATTGGAATTCGCGAAGCGCTATCACCCGGGCTGGTATGAAGAATTGATGCGCCGTCGCGAGGCTGCCGCGCCGCGGAAATAATGGCCACAAACTACGACGCGCGTATTCGACGCGCGAAGCAGCTGCAAGAGACTTATCCATTCGCAGCGGAAATCCTGACATTTTACGGGCGCATCTGCGCGATACAGCAGCGGGTGGCGAAGAACCTCGAACGAAAGTTGCCGCCTCGCGACTTGCTGGGGCCTGAGCCGGGAACTCTCCGCGAACAGATCGATGTCGCTGCGGTACTGCCGTTCGTGCAGGATGCGTTGACGGAATTGTTGCCTGATTCTCCCGGCCCGCTGGCTGAATATTTGAAGGAGTACCTTCGCGGATCGCAGGAACAGCAGGCTCTGTCATTGCAGCATTATGTGGATCAGGGCGGGACGGATGAAGCACTTGAAGATTCGCGCGAGGAACTGGCAGCGCGGATTGTGATTGATCCTTATGCGGAATTGCTGGCGGCGATACAACCGGCTCCGGCTATCGGACCGGCAGGCAATTTGTGTCCGCACTGCGGTGGACGCCCATTGGCCGGAGTGTTGCGCGTGGAAGGCGACAGCGGCAAACGATTTTTGCTGTGCTCGTTTTGCGCAACGGAGTGGGAGTTTCGCAGAATCTATTGCGCGTATTGTGGCGAAGTTCGCGAACCGTCCTTGCCGGTATTTGTCGCGGAGAAATTTCCGCAGATTCGCGTGGAAGCGTGCGACACCTGCCGGCATTGCATTCGAACCGTTGATCTGACGAAGGACGGCCACGCAATTCCAGTGGTGGATGACCTGGCCGCGATTCCGCTGGCGCTGTGGGCCGATGAATACGGTTACCGGCGAATTCACGGCAACCTGCTTGGTACCTGACGAATCACGAATGCGCGATTTCATTCACTCCCCAAAAGCCGTCCTCGCACTATTTGCATTCGAAGTAGAGTTGCCGCATGCTACCGCTCTCGCTCGGAGGATGAGAATGCGCAAACTATCTCTGGCTCTATGTATCACGCTGATCGCGGCGGCCCAGGCATCATCGCAAACCGCCGCAGTCAGGGTGGCGGGCACGCTGACCGTGATTCGTGCTGGTTCGTTAATCGATGGCACCAGCGATACTGCTCGCAAGAATCAGTTGATTTTTATCCGCGGTGAACGCATCGAGAAGGTAACGGATGCTTCCTCCGCGATTCCTGCTGACGCCAAAGTGATCGATCTTTCCGCGTCTACGGTGCTGCCGGGACTAATTGACGCGCACACGCATATTTTCTTGTGGGGGGAAAATCCGGCAAAGGGCGGATACGACGCGAATATCTTGAAGGCGGGCATTGCATTACGCGCTGCGCGGGCGACATTTGCCTGCCGGCGGGCGTTGGAGCAGGGATTCACAACTCTGCGCGATCTGGAGACCGAGGGCGCCGGCTATGGAGACGTAGAAATAAAACAGGCCATTGCTGAAGGAACAATTCCCGGGCCGAGGCTATTTGTTGTCACGCGGGCGATCTCCACAACCGGCGGCTACAACTTGGAAGGCTATGCGCCGGAATTGCAGATGCCGAAGGGTGCGCAAATTATTGACGGACCGATCGAAGCTCGCAAAGCTGCGCGGGAACAACTGGATCACGGAGCGGATTGGTTGAAAGTCTATATGACGCACCGTTCGTGGGTGGACAAGAAAGGCAATCTGGTATCGCAACCGACGCTGACCGTGGAGGAGCTAAAGGCGATCGTGGACGAGGCGCACGGCTGGGGGAAAAAAGTTGCGTGCCACGCATACAACGGAATCGGGCTGCAGCGCGCGCTGGATGGCGGATGCGATTCGATTGAACACGGACTCGAGATCACCGACGCGCAGATCGCGCAGATGGCGAAGCAAGGCACATGGTATTGCCCGACGATTGCGGCGTACTACGGCGACTGGGCGCCGGAAAATACCGAAGCTGGCGCGCGCGACCGGAAGCGCGCGGAAGTGCACGGGGCGTCAGTCGAAAAAGCGGTGAAAGCGGGAATCAAGATCGTCTACGGAACGGACATGGGAGGAATCGAGTGGACGGAGCCTATGGCACAGGAGTTTCCGTACTTGACGCAATTTGGATTGACGCCGATGGAGGCAATCCGCGCCGCGACATCGCGCGCGGCCGATTTGCTGGATGAAAAGGGCGAGTTGGGAGTGGTTGCGCCAGGCGCTTACGCGGACATTATCGCCGTGGCTGGCGATCCAGTGAAGAATATTAAGGAACTGGGCAACGTTAAGTTTGTGATGAAGGACGGTAGCGTCTTTAAGAATGAGATTGCGAAATAATTTACGTTACCCCGGCAAAAGCGGATGGCGCGCAGCTCGGATTATGATTCGACGCGAACGCCTTTCCAGAAAGCCACACGCCCGGTAATTTCTTTCGCGGCTGGCTTGGGTTCGGGATAAAACCACGCTGCGTTTTCGTTGCGCATGCCGTCCACATCGAGGTGATAGTAATGCGCGGTGCCTTTCCACGGGCAAATCGAAGTGTGCGCGCTGGATTGCAGGTATTCCTTTTTCACGGCGCTGACGGGAAAATATTGGTTCCCTTCAACAACGACACAATCACTACTTTCCGCAACTACTTTCCCACACCACAGTGCTTTGGGCATCGAACTTTCTCCTGTTTCTAACTGTATTGGATGCCGGAAACAAGGAAAAGTTTCTAAACAGCTTTGCTGATGTTAAGCACAGCGCACACTCGCGTGCCGCTTAACGGAACGCGGCGCACGTTTGCTACAATTTTGTTCATGAACTTTCAACGAATCAGGCCTCTGGTCCCGCTGGTGTTATTCATCTTGATTTCTCCGCTTCTATTCAGAATTCATGCCCACGAGAAAGCAAAAGGCGCGGCGGCCAGAACGAACGCCATGACAGGTATTGCGGCGCCGTTGGGTGTGGCGCCGGATATTGATTCGCGGTTGGCGAAATTTAAGCCGATCGAGATGCCCTTTAATCACGCCGGATTGAGCGAGCGCGAGCAGAAATTGGTGGAAAAGCTGGTGGATGCGGCGAATCGTATCGAACAGATTTATTGGAGGCAGAGCGATCCCGAAGGACTGAAGCTCTATGTGCGGCTTGAAAAAAGCCAGGATCCGCTTGACAACAAAGTTTTGCGGTTCATGGCGATTAACGGGAGTCGCTACGATTTAATCGACGAGTTGCGGCCGTTTGTTGGGAACGAACCTGCGCCTCCGGGCCGCGCGCTTTATCCGAGGGATTTATCGCAGGCGGACCTCACACAATATGTCGTGGCGCATCCAGAACAAAAGGAAGCCATTTACAACGAGCAATCCATTCTGGCGCGCGATGGAAACCGCCTGCAGGCGGTGCCGTACCACGTAATGTTCGCAGAGTATCTGAAACCGGCGGCCGAGGATTTGCGGGAAGCCGCCAAGCTGAGTGACGATCCGCAGTTCGCGAAGTTTCTGACTATGCGCGCGGACTCTCTGCTGAACGATGATTATTACGCGAGTGATCTGGCCTGGCTCGACCTGAAAGAGCCGAAATTCGACTTGATTCTGGCGCCTTACGAAAGCTACCTCGACAATCTGCTGGGGATGCGAACCTCTTACGGAGCGGCGGTGTTAGTTCGAAACGATGCGGAGAGCCAGAAGCTGGCAATTTACCAGAAATTCGTACCGGAACTGCAAGAGGCGTTGCCACTTTCCAAGCAGGATTTGCCTTCGAAGCGCGGGCATGTGACGCCGATGGAAGTGATGGATGCGCCGTTTCGAACGGGCGATTTGCTGCATGGCTACCAATCGGTGGCGGACAATTTGCCAAACGACGCGCGAGTGCATGAGGCGAAAGGCAGCAAGAAGATTTTCTTCAAGAATTTCATGGATGCGCGAGTAAACGAAGTGATTCTGCCGATCGCACAGCGATTGTTGCGTGAAGACCAGGCGGGACGCGCCAGCGGAAATGGTTACCTGGCGGATACGCTGGCGCACGAAATCTCCCACGAGCTGGGACCAGATTATTCTCGAATTGCAGGGAGCAAAAAGGATATTCGCGAAGCGATCGGCGGAGACTACTCCGCCTTGGAAGAGGCAAAGGCCGACGTGGTCGGACTGTTCTGCCTAAAATGGCTTGCGGATCACGGCGCGATTACCAAAGAACAGTTGGACGAGGATTATATTTCTTACGCGGCGGGAAATTTCCGCACGATTCGTTTTGGAATTGCGGAGCCGCACGGACGTGGCGAGATGATGGAGTTCAACTATATGGTGGAACGCGGCGCCGTGACCCGTGACGCGGCGAGCGGCCGGTACGCCGTGGTGCTGGAGAAAATGCCGGGCACGGTCAAAGCGCTGGCGAAAGAATTGTTGGAGCAGGAGGCCACCGGCGACCACGCTCGCACGGCGGCGTGGTTTGCAAAGTATGCGGTTCTGCCGGACCATCTAAAGCAAGCGTTCACGCGCGTTTCGGACATTCCAGTGGACATACAGCCGAAATATTCGTTCCAGGAGGAGATTCGATGAACGAGCAGAATTTTTCAAATCACATGAAGTTTGTGCCCATGTTTCATTTTTTTTTGATTCCGGTACTGGTTTTGAATTTAGTCTGGGACGTTGTTTCCATATTCAGAATTTCGACGCACTCCGGTTTCAGCCTGTCCGTGCTCGTTGGCCTTATGGTTTCCATTTTAGTTTCCATCGCACTTTTGGTAATGGCGTTCCTGGCGCGGATTTTTGCCTTGGGAGTGCAGGATCGCGTGATTCGGCTGGAAGAAAGAATGCGCTACGAAAGAATACTGCCGGACGATTTGAAACCGCGCATCGGCGAATTCACAATTAATCAACTGGTTGCGCTGCGCTTCGCCAGTGATGCTGAGCTTCCGGCGCTGGCGCGGAAAGTTTTGGACGGCAAGGTGAGCGAGCGCAAGGCCATTAAGCAGATGGTGCAGAACTGGCGGCCCGACTATCAGCGGGTTTAAGGAAATATTTCGGTAACCAAGGCGCGCATGCTGCGCCCCTGCAATGAAAACTTCTCGCTGCGGTGTGAGTATTGTCGTTGATCTGTCTCTACAGAATACTGCGAATGACGCCGCCGTCCGCGTTTACCGCAGCTCCGTTGATACTCGCCGACTGTGTGCTGGCGACAAATGCGACCACGGCAGCGATTTCCTCCGGCGTTTCGAAACGTTTCAGCAGCGAACTGGGGCGCGCTTTGTCAAAAAATTCCTTTTCCACTTGCTCCTTCGAAACACCCTGCTGCAAGGCCATCGATTGCACGAAATCGCCCACGCCTTCCGATGCGGTTGGCCCGACCAGAACCGAATTCGCGGTGACGTTCGTGCCCGCGACGGATTCTGCCACGCCACGCGCAACGGCGATCTGCGCGGTTTTCGTCATACCGTAATGCACCATTTCGCTGGGAATCTGCTGACCCGATTCGCTGGAAATGAAAATCACGCGGCCCCAGTTCTTGCGCAACATCTCCGGCAGATAGTGACGCGTCAAGCGCACGCCGCTGAGCACATTGGTTTCGTAGAATCGCAGCCAATCTTCATCGGAAATTTCAAGAAAAGGCTTAATCTCAAAAATCCCGAGATTATTGACGAGAATATCGGCGGTAGGAACTTGTTCGGTGAGTTGCTTGACTCCCGCGACGGTTCCCAAATCCGCGGCGACTTCCAGCACTTCCGCTCCGCGCATTTCCATCCGAATGGTTTCCGCCGCGGCTGAGACTCGCTTTTCGGTTCGCCCGTTAATCACAATGCGCGCGCCCTCACGTGCCAGAGTGCGGGCAATTGCGAATCCAATGCCCGCAGTTGAACCAGACACTACGGCGAGCTTGCCTCTTAAGCCGAGATCCATTTGGTTTTCTCCTTGGAGTTGCTCAACGCGCGGTTGCCGCCGTAGCTGCTCCCTCAATTTCGCTGATCTCTTCCGCGGTCAATTTCAGCTCGCCGGCGCGCATTACGCCTTCAGCCTGTTTGGCGTTGCGGGCGCCGACAATCGCGCCGGTAATCGCGGGATGGCGCAGTACCCAGGCGATTGCAACTTCGCCGGGCCCGGAGCCGTAGCGAGCGCCGACTTTGCGGAGCCGCTCCACAAGTTCCAGATTTTTCGAAAGCTTGGGATCTTTGAATTCAGGATTGCGGCTGCGAAAATCGTCGGCGGGCAAAGCGGCGGCGCGTTCGCGAGTCATCGCGCCAGTTAACAAGCCCGACGCCATGGGCGCGTAACTGATAACGCCGATGCCGTGCTTCAAACAATGCGGAAGAACCTCTAGTTCGATTTGCCGGCGAATGAGGGAATACGGCGGCTGGTCCGATGTGATGGGAGCAATTTTTGCGGCTCGTTCCATTTGCTCCTGAGAGAAATTCGAAACGCCAATCCATCGGACTTTGCCCTGCTTCTGCAAGTCGCTCATCGCCTGCCAGGCTTCCTCGAGTTTCGGCCCGTTATCGGACGGCGGCCAGTGCATTTGATAGAGATCGATCACGTCAGTCTGCAGGCGGCGCAGACTGTCCTCGCACTCCTGATGAATCGACGCAGCCGAATGGTCCTGGCGCGTCTTGCGATTCGCGTCCCAGCGAAGACTGCATTTTGTAAAAACATAAGGCCGCTTGCCCTGCCATTGCTTCAACGCTTTCGCGACGATTTCTTCGGAGTGCCCGGTGCCGTACACAGCGGCAGTGTCGATCCAGTTGACGCCCAATTCGAGAGCACGCACGATGGCCGCGACGGAATCCGAGTCTTCCTGATTTCCCCAGGCGAATTCCCAGCCGCCGCCTCCAATAGCCCATGCGCCAAACCCCACGCGGGTTAGTTGCAAATCCGAATTTCCAAGTCTTCGTGTTTCCATAAATGACCTCACATCGCAAAATGACGCTGCTTCTTTTTACTTCGTTTTGGATGAGCTTCGCCAGCGAAAAGTTAGTTAGAAAGATGGTGCGAAGACGGGGGAAGATAAAATCAATGCGGAATGAGACGCCCGGCAAGTTGGGCGTCCGCCACGGCGAGCAGCGCCTCCACTGGATTCGCCGAATTGTGAATGCGATCAGTTGACGGTAAAGCTCGCGTCGAGCGAAGTGGTTTCGCCGTCGGGATTAGAGATGGCTACCCGATATTTGCCCGCATTCAGAGCGAGAGCAGTAACTTTTAGCGTATTCATATCCACGAACGTGGCCGCTACAAGATCGCGATCCACCACCCAGCGATGGCCTGTGGCGATGTATTGCTGCGCTTTGGCTACCGCTTTGATGCGCCGAGCGTTTCGGCCGGAACCCGTGACTGTGTTCGGAAAAGGTTGGGTCCCATCTGCGTTGCAGAACCTGCATCACTGCTTGCTGAATAAAACGATCCAGCACCGTCGGGATGCCAAGCTTTCGCACCCCGCCGTCCGGCTTCGGGATTTCCACCCGTCGCACCGGTTGTGGTTGGTAGGCCCCACGCAACAGCTGTTCCCGTATCAAGGGCCAGTGCTGCTTCAGGTAGCCCGAAAGATCTCCGACTTTCCTGCCGTCGATTCCCGGACTTCCTTTGTTCGTTTTTACTCGCTTGTAAGCCTGCCAGCAGTTTTCCCGCTCGCAGACTTCTTCCATCAACTGCTCGTGACTAGCTGGACGTTCGGTTTCGCATTTCGCCGTGCGCGATTCGGTCCCTTCCTGAGAAGCCCTTGGAGCTTCACTCCTCCCCTCCTCAGTAAAGGCCAGCACTAGCTGGTTCTTCTGCCGCTTGTCGCTCATCGAGTCCTGCGTCCTACTTGTCGCTCCCTACTGTTTGCGCCTTCATCGCTTGCGCGACTAATACGCCCGCTGCTGACTTCTGCCGCACGGTCAGAGTGAATCGCTCCACTCCCCGTCACGATTCCGTGACATGCAGCAGACCTCCCGAGGTAAGTTCGATCGCCTTCCACGCACAACCGCTGGATTTACCACCAGTGCCTTTGATGGATGTGGGCTTCGCGATCAATTGCTCGCTCGCCCGGCACCGTAGGCCTCAAATCCAGTTCTTGTCCATCGGCTCGCGTGTTTGTTCCGCGCTTCTTTCAGACCCCGCCTCGCGACGACGCCCTTGCGCTTCCACCTCCAAGCTATCGGACCTGCTCGGCACACAAAGCAAACGGCGCGGAAATCGCTCCGCGCCGTTGTAACTCAAGGCAGGTACAAAGTTGAATTTGGCTAAATGCTCTTGGGGCCCGTTGTTGCCGGCGCAACGTTTGCGGACTTGGAGAACGCGCTGCTGGTTTCCTTCTCGGCGCTCTTATCGATTTCGATCGAGCCCTTGAAGTAGGCGCCGTCTTCGATCATGATGCGCGCCGTAGTCAGGTCGCCGTTCACCGAACCGTCTTTCTTGATTTCGATCCGGTCCTTCGCGCGTAGGTTGCCCTTCACCGTGCCGTACACCACCACCTCGCGGGCGATAATGTCGGCAGTCACTTTCGCGGTCGCTCCCACAGTGAGCTTGCGCTCATCCAGCTGGATCAACCCTTCCACCGAGCCGTCGATCAGAAGATCTTCGCTCCCGGTGATTTCGCCTTTCACATGCAGGCTGGAACCGAGCCGCGCTGTCGCACGGTCGCCGGTCGCACCCAATGGACTTGTACTCATCGCTGTATTTCCCTCCCAAGTCGCCGGAGCTGACTTCGGCGGCTGATTCTGATTTACTGCAAAATTTTTCGGCTCCGGTGGCGCGACTTGCGGCGTTCCCGGCTTCTTATCGTTCCCCCACATGAAACCTCCCAAGGGACAGGCCACCCGTCCAGATTCTTGACGGGGTGATTAGAGACTTTAGTCCCGTGCGGGGAGCTCTGCAAACAACCTATCAGCTTGGCGTGCGTGAAAGTAACTACCCTGAAGGGCAGTGCCGTTACTGGCCGAGGGCCAGGGTGGCTGCGGGCGACACAGTATCGCGAACTGCAAGCGCAGCATCTAAAAAAGCCTTTAGGCCGTCATTCCGAGCGAAGCGACCGAAGGTTCCGGCCTTGTCGGAAGGAATCTCTCTTCTCCGCCGATTGAGACCGAAGAGCGATTCCCGGCAGCTTCGCTAAGCGAGCAATGGCAACAATCAACTCGAGGGCTTGTCCGGCACCGGTTGCGTGGCAAGAAAGTCCGTCACGAAACGACGCGAATAGTTTTCCAGCACCTCTTTCACGCGTAGCGGATCAGCGGACTTCACCACAAATCCCGCGTGATGATATTTTTTCACGCGATACACAATCTCCGGATCGTTGTAGGCGGAAGTATCCGGTTCTTCCTGACGCGCAAGCGATACGATTACGCCGGCGCAGTCGCTGCGTTGCTGTGGCAGCGTGTACGGCATTTTTCCTGCGCCCACTTCCAACTTGGCCCATTCGCGCCAAAGATTGATTCCGCTCGCGGCTTCGACGACGTCGGAAATATACGCGCCGCCAACACGCGCGGCGATCTCGATAAAATAAAACTTGCCATCGGAATGTGCTTTCAGAAATTCAGCGTGTGTGACGCCGCGCAGAAGGCCGAGCGATTGGATCAATTTTCTATTCACTGCCCGCAATGCCTGCGCGTCTTGGGAATCGCGTTCGAGGGTTCGCGTGGTAAAGACTCCACCGCCATGCGATACGTCTAGAGGCGGAACACCGTAGGCGTGCGCATCCGCAAACAACACTTCCCTTTCGCTCACCACACCGTCCACATGAAAAACGCTTCCGGGAACAAATTGCTCGAGCAGAAAATGCGATTGCTCATCGCCCAGCTTGTCCAACCACGGCCACAGTTCATCGGGCTGTTGGATTTTCTTCATACCGATTCCGGACGCCTGCGAGCGCGGTTTCAGCAGCCACGGCGCGGACACGCGAGCCATAAAATCACACAGCTCATCGTGATTCAGCACGTGCACGAATTCCGGGACAACAACTCCGGCTTCTTTTGCGCGCATTCGCATCGCCAACTTATCGCGGAAGTAACGGACCGTCGTCAGTCCCATCCCCGGAATGCGCAAATGCTCACGGATGGCCGACACGTTTTCCATGTCGAATTCATCCAGCGCCACAATGCGATCGATTTTCCTCGAGCGCGCGGCGTAGCTCACCGCATTCAACAGCGCGGGCAGCGGTAATTCTTCTGGCATGAAGAACATTTCGTCGATCGCTTCGCGCGGCCATTCACCGTCTCTCAGTTTTTCCACCGTCAACAAATAAACCCGGCACCCCATCTCCTTGCAGGTGCGCAGAAATTCCTGGCCTTTTTCGTACGAGCTGACGCAAAGAATTGTGAGTGGTCGCTCTTCCGGCAAGTAAAACCTCCGCAAGGCTGGTGAGGCCGCGAAGTATAACCCGCCTTTATCCCGCGGGGTACAAAAACCGCAGGAAAGGGCCGACGCGCTGGGCCCAGGCCGCCTCATTATGTTCGGCGCCTTCGATGCGTTCGTAGTGCAGGTCGCGCTCGTACTGCCAGCCGCGTTGTAAAAGAATGTCGCGGTATCGTTCCACATCTTCCACGATGCGCGGGCCTTCGCGCGTTCCGATGTCCAGCCAGATGCGTGGTCGTGATTCGATGTTCATGCCGGCCGCAAATTTATGGATCACGCGCTGGTTCCACCAGACTGAAGGCGACAGCGCCGCAATTTTCCCAAACACATCGGGCCGCGACAGCCCCAGATACAAAGACACCAATCCGCCGAGCGACGAGCCGCCAATTCCGGTGCGTTGCGGGCCGCCTTCGATGCGATATTCCCGGTGCATAAACGGCATCACTTCCTCGAGCAAAAATCTTCCGTAGCGATCGGCGCGCCCGCCACCCAGTCGTGGCACCCGCGTCGGCGTGTATTCCTGGATGCGCGATTTCCCCGTGTTATAAATTCCGGCGATGACCAGCGGCTCCACGCGGCCCGCGTGAATTTCCAAGTCAGCGCTTTGCCCTACGTGCCAATCCTGTCCCTGAATAAATGAAGTCGAGCCATCAAAAAGATTTTGCCCGTCATGCAGATACAGCACGGGAAAACGCCGCTGCGGCTGCTCTTGATAGCCCGGCGGCAGATATACAACCAGGCTTCGCTGATTGCGCAGGAACTTCGATCGGAATTTGTCGTGCCTGCGGAGTTCTCCGTCGCTCACGGTGCGCCCTTGCTCACGGGGCAATGGTCACAAGCAGGTCTTTTGCTTCCACATTCTGTCCCGGAGCTACCAGCAATTTGGTAACACGGCCGGCGATCGGCGCATAGATGTTCGATTGCATTTTCATGGCTTCCAATGTCATCAGTTTAACACCGCGCTCCACGCTTTGGTTCAACTGCACCGCGATTCCAGTGATTACGCCCGCCGTCGTCGCGCCGACTTGCCCCGCCTCCGCAGGATCAGCTTTCGGTTGTGCGCGCTCCATGACGCGCAAAGACCTGTCGCGGACATTCACTTCGCGTGGCTGGCCATTCAAGTCGAAAAACAAAGTTCGCGTGCCATCGGGATGCGGATCGCTGGCCGTCATGAATTTTATAATCAATGTTTTGCCAGCTTCGATCTCCACCGTGATTTCCTCGCCGGATTTCAGTCCGTAGAAAAACGCAGGAGTCGGCAGCACGCTCACATCGGAATGTGCCTGCCGGAATTTGTCGAACTTCACAAACACTTCCGGGTACAGCAGATAGCTCAGCAAATCTTCGGTGCTGATGGCGTGCCCCGTTTTCTTTTCCAGCCATTCTTTCTCCGCCGCAAAATCCGTTGCGGGCATGCTGGCACCAGGCCGTCCTTTTACCGGTTTTGCTCCCCGCAGCAGTATTTTTTGAATTTTCTTCGGCCAGCCGTCCGGTGGAACCCCCAGCACGCCAGAAAACATTTCCACCACCGAATTTGGAAATGCCACGTCGTGATTCTCGTCAAGTTTCAGCACGTCCTCGGGCGTCATCTCTTTCGCCATCAAGAACAACGTCATGTCGCCGACCACTTTGCTCGACGGCGTCACTTTCACAATGTCCCCGAAAAGCCGGTTCACCTCGGCATACATCCGTTCGACTTCGCGCCAGCGATGGCCCAATCCCATGGACACCGCTTGCTCCCGCAAATTCGTGTACTGCCCACCGGGAATTTCATGTTCGTAGAGCCGCGCGTCGCCCGACTTCGGTCCCGAATCGAACGGCAAATAATATGTCCGCACCGTTTCCCAATAGTCAGAGCACTCGTTCAACATTTCGAGATCGAGTTCGGTGTCGCGCGGCGTATTGCGCAGCGACGCGACAATCGCGTTCAAGTTTGGCTGGCTGGTTCCTCCGCTCATCGATGCTACTGCTCCGTCCGCAACATCCACGCCAGCCTCGGCGGCTTTCAATACCGAAGCTGAGTTAATTCCACTCGTATCGTGCGTATGAAAATGAACCGGCAGCGCGATCTCTTCTTTTAACTTTTTCGCCAGTTCGAACGCCGCGTACGGCTTGCACAGGCCCGCCATATCCTTAATAGCCAGAAAATGTGCACCAAGCTTTTCCAACTGCTTCGCAAGCGCTACATAATACTTCAGCGAATATTTCGGCCGGCTGCTGTCCAGAATGTCCCCGGTATAGCAGATCGCCGCTTCGCACACGCCGCCGGTTTCCAGCACCGCATCCAGGGAAACGCGCATGTTCTCGATGGAATTTAGCGAATCGAAAACCCGAAATATATCCATACCCTCCGCATACGCTTCGCGCACGAATTCGCGAATCACATTGTCCGGGTACGACGCATAACCGACCGCATTCGCACCACGTAATAGCATCTGAAAACAAATACTCGGAATAGCTTCGCGCAACTGCCGCAACCGCTGCCAGGGATCTTCATGCAAAAATCGCAACGCGGCATCGAACGTGGCACCGCCCCACATCTCGATACTGAAGAGATTCGGCAACCGTTCCGCTACGGCCGGCGCCGTCACCAATAAATCGTGCGTTCGAACGCGCGTGGCCATCAACGATTGATGCGCATCACGAAAAGTCGTGTCGGTAATCAGCAACCGCTTCTCTTTTTTCGCCCACTCGGCAAACTTCTTCGGTCCCAGTTTTTGCAGCAATTGCCGCGTGCCAGCCTTCGGCTCCGCAACCGACGCCACAGGAATCGTCGCCACCTCGAAGCTCGTCGGTACCTGCTTGCCCTTTACCTCCGGGTTGCCATTCAGAATTACATCGCCCAGGTAGGTCAGCAGTTTCGTTGCACGGTCGCCGCGCTTGGGAAATTTGAATAGCTCCGGGTGTTCATCCAGAAATGCGGTAGTGACGTCCCCCGCGCGGAATTTCATGTGATTGACGACGTTTTCCACGAAGGGAATGTTCGTCTTCACTCCGCGAATGCGAAACTCCCGCAGCGCACGGTCCATGCGCTGGCACGCTTCCGGCAAGCTCGTTCCCCAAGCCGTCACCTTCACCAGCAGAGAATCGTAGTAAGGCGCCAGCGAAGCTCCCGCGTAAGCCGTTCCACCATCTAGGCGAATTCCAAACCCCGCCGGCGATCGGTACGTGGAAATTTTCCCGTAGTCGGGAGCAAAATTCTTTTCCGGGTCTTCCGTCGTCACGCGGCACTGCAGCGCCGCTCCATATAGCGGGACGCTTTCCTGCCGCGGCAGCCGCATTGTTTCGTCATGCAGCGAATGCCCCTGCGCCACCAGAATCTGTGCACGAACCAGATCTATGCCGGTCACCATTTCGGTGACCGTGTGCTCCACCTGAATGCGCGGATTTACCTCGATGAAATACCATTTCTGCGAATCCACGTCGTACAAAAATTCCACCGTGCCCGCATTGACGTATTTCGCTTTGCGCGCAAGCTGTGCTGCCGCATCGCACAGTTCGTTGCGCACGCCCGCCGGCAAGTTTGCAGCGGGCGCAACCTCCACCACTTTCTGATGACGCCGCTGCACCGAACAATCGCGTTCGTATAAATGGAGGAAATTCCCATGCGTGTCGGCAAGAATCTGTACTTCGAGATGCCGCGCGCGCGCCAGAAACTTTTCCAGGAACACACTGGCGTCCCCGAATGCCGAGCGCGCTTCACTCTGTGCCTCTTCCAGCCGCGCTTCCAGCTCCGGTTCCGAACGCACCGCGCGCATTCCGCGCCCGCCGCCGCCCATCGCGGCCTTGACCATCACTGGATAGCCAATTGCCGCCGCGATTTTTTTCGCTTCCGCAAAACTCTTTACCGGCTTTTCGGTTCCTGGCAACACCGGTACGCCGGCGGAAATCGCCAGTCCGCGCGCTGCAGTCTTGTCACCCAATAACTCCAGCAGCTCCGGCGTCGGCCCCACGAAGGTAATTCCCGACTTCGCACAAGCCCTCGCCAGCGCCGCATTCTCCGACAAAAACCCATAACCAGGATGAATCGCGTCTACGCTCTTGGCTTTCGCCAGCGCAATGATGCCCGGAATATCCAGATATGCCTCGACCGGCCCTTTGCCTTCTCCAATCGGATAAGCTTCATCCGCTTTGAAACGGTGTAGCGCCAGGCGGTCCTCTTTCGAATACACCGCCACCGTCCGCAGACCCAGCTCATTCGCCGCACGGAATATCCGTATCGCGATTTCACTGCGATTCGCTGCCATCAATTTTCGAATGGGCTTGCTCCTGGGCATGGCTCGTTCTACGCACCTCGGCGCAGCCGAACATTCTTTCACGCCGGATGGGTGGTACTACAGCAGTTTTTTTAATGAATCAAACCCGTCTTTTGCATACAACGGTTCACACGGCTGGATGCGCTGACAGAGATGGCCAAACCTTTCACTCGCCTGCTTTCGTCGTTTTCGATTCAACCGACGCGTTCCTCAATTGTTCCAATTCCGAAGGCACCTTGGCCCAAAGTTTCCGGTCCTTCTTTGTAACAAACGTAGTGCTTGGCACACGAAAAAAGTCCAACAACTCGGCGCGAATCTCCGGAGTCAATCCAACAAATTTCCGCTCCGCAAGCTTATCCAGAAGTTTGGCATGCGTAGTGTCGCAGAGGTGATACTGTCCGGGAGCGCTGACCTCCCCTACATCGAAATTGTCGTTGGTCACGGAAGGCCTGCCCGTTTCGCGCTCTTCCTTCAGCAGCACCCGGTACTGATCGAGCGTGTCGTTAAAACTTTTTTGAAACATGTGCTCTGTGTCCGGAGTTGGCGTCTTGAATTGCAATACCCGAAGCGGACCGATCTTCGGCAGAATTTTATAAATGAATGCCAGCACTTTATCGCTGAACTTCGGCCTCGTATAGTCCTTGCCCCATTCTTTCTCGTAATTCGAACGCCGCAAGTTATAAAGAAATTTGCGCTTCGTGATCCCCGGCTCGTCCTTCTGAATTTCGTCCTTCTTCAAGTTCCACGCGATGCGCGTTGCCCTGGGAATTAAATTGCTTACCGCATGCCGGTAGGATCCAAACACCCGATCCTGGTCGTTCAGCACTTTCTTCAAATCCAGCCCGTAGGTTTCCTGAAATGCCTGATCCAGAACACGTGGCGAAACTTCGAACCCGATAAAATCGTGATAGCTCTCAGGCGCATATCGTTCTTTCGCTACTTCCAGTACGTCAAATCCGAATTCCGTTTTTATGTGCGCTAGTTTGTCGTCTTCGTAAGTGACAAAACTTCCGTATTTTTTCTTGAGCTTCGGATACAAAATCGGCACTGCGGGGTTAACGCCGGTGCGATGACCGTTATTGTCCGCGGCGTAGTGCGCCATCGCTCCCAACGCAAACGAATACTCGTAAACGTCCTGCGCATCGCGCAACAACGCCAGCACAAAATCGCCGCTGCGCACGTAGTGTGTCAAATCGCTGAAAAATGGATTACCACCTGGGTAGTAGCCCAGATCCTGAATAATGGCGCCGCCATACGCATACGCCTGCCCGCGATTTATTTCGTCTTCCGTTACATTTGGAAATCTTTTGCGAATAGCGGGCTTCATGCTCGAATCCCACACCACATCGATAATGGCCTGGTGAGACATCACCGAATATGCTTCGGCTCTCTGAGGCAGGGCCAAAACCATTGTAAGCATCACAAAAAGCGCGAGCGCTTCCCTGAGCCGGCGCGAAAGCCCCAATTTTGGATTCAAATCCCGCCCGCCTTTCAAAAAGTAAACAGCCGAATGTCGCACCGACACCAGCACCCCATATCTCAAAGTGTATCGTTCATTCGCATAAATTGGGGATAGAGAAAACCCGGTAGGCAACCATTATTTCTGAAGTCGCGCGCAGATGCATCGCTTCTTCGTTACTTCATTTCGCCCTTACTTCATTCCTCGCTCTTTTTCTAGTATTTCCGCAGCACTCCAATCACTCGTCCCTGAATCTTCACGTCGCTCGCCGCCTCAATAATTGGTCCCATTTCCGAATTCGCCGGCTGTAAACGGACTTTTCCCTGCCCTTCGCGATAAAAACGCTTCAGCGTCGCTTCGTCATTCCGCACCAGGGCGACCACAATATCGCCCGCATTCGCCACTTGCGTCTGCTCGCACACCACAAAATCGCCGTCCATGATGTGATCCTCGATCATGGAGCTTCCCTTGACCTGCAACACAAACGAATTTCCGCCCCGTGCAAAATCTCCCAGCGAAAATGTTTCACGTTCCTCAACTGCTTCTATTGGCAGGCCCGCCGCGATTCTTCCCAGCAGTGGCAACTCTTGCACTCGTCGCTCCGTCACCTGGTCTTTCACCGACTTCGGCAACTGCACAATCTCGATCGACCGGCTCTGGTTATAACCGCGCCGGATAAATCCTTTCTTCTCCAGCGTGGTAATGTGCTTGTGCACCGTCGCCAGCGAAGTCAGCTTCAACCCTTTGCCGATCTCTTCGAAGCTCGGCGCATACCCGTGCTTGGTCTCGAACGCGACCAGATAATCCAGCACTTCTTTCTGTCTCTTGGTGAGGGCCATGGCTTGCCTCCGTGGCACAACCAATCCTGGTTGTGTGTTTTTGTCTTCCCGTTCTGGGCCGTCGTAGTGGCCACCTTTACGTGGCCATCCCGGTTCTGCTTCTTGTATTTGTAGCCGCCACCTTCCAACGCAGGCGGTTTTCCACAACCACTTTAGGCGAAAATAAAGCGAAGTGTCAAGCACACTGTACAAGCCAATTTCCTTCCCCGCCACTTCTCGCCCTGCTATAAAACTTGTGCATGCCCTCCGCCCCGCGCGCTTCCACGTCCATCATCGTCGCAGGCATTTTCGCAGTTCTGGGCGGCGCATTCGGAGCTTTTTCTAGCCTCGCTTCGCTAATCCTGTTTTCTTTTTCTCAACATTTCGCTGTAAACCCGGCTTTGCCCGATTACATCCGACCCGTCCTCATTTTTTTCTGGATCTTCCTATTCCTGTGCGCGCTATTCGTCGTCGCCGTTGGCATTCAGGTCATTCGACTGCGCAACTGGGCGCGAATCTCTCTCCTGACTATTGCGGGTCTAATGCTCTTCTTCGGACTGATGGGAATCGTCGTAATATTTGTAACGCTTTTTGTTTCGACGCCGGCCGACCCCAGAGTCTCCCAGGCATTTTTGGCAGCGATCCTTGCGGTCATCTATGGCATCCCCACCGCCATTTCCATCTGGTGGCTGATCCTCTTCACGCGCCGCTCGGTCGCCGCGCAGTTTCAGGCTTCGGCAGCCCTCGAACCGCCACGTTCCCCATCCGCGATGGCGGTTTTCAACAATCCCGAATGCCCGCTCGCCATCCGCATCGTTGGCTGGTATCTCGGGTCTTTCGTGATCGTAGTCCCATTCATCCCGTTCCTGCCCAACTCAATTCCCGCAGCATGTTTTGGACACATGTACTTCGGGCCCGCCGCCATCGCCATTTATATTCTTAATTTCGCTCTCATCTCGGTTCCTGGAATTGGGCTTCTCCTCCTCAAACGCTGGAGTTACCCGCTCACCATCGCCAGCCAGATTTTGGCCGGCGCCAACGCCATCGGCACCACGTTGAGCCCATCATATGAAGCAACCCTTCGAGCAATGTTCGACAGAATGAGCATCCCGAGCCTCCCTTCCAACACCGAGCAAATGCTCCACTACTCGCGCTACTTCGGCCTGGTCGGCCTCATTTTTCCCATCGCCATCGTGGTCACACTCGTAGCCACCCGCCGCAAATTCTACGAAGCCGCCGACCGCGCTGCGCAACCCACAAATGGCGCTTCACCGACGTCAGTGCTTTAACGACAGACCCATCCCACTTTATCCGCTGTTGACATTCCCCGCACTTTCGCACCTGCTTCGCCCCGCTGTGTTATCATTTTTGTTTAGGCTCCTGGCGGTTCGCTTCAGCTTCCGACCTATACGCTCCGACCAGTCCAGCTCAGACAGGCTTTACCACGGGGGAGTTGCAACAAAGCATGGCCACGACCACCGATGTTCCGCTGCCTAAACACAAGCGCGAGGTCATCGACCGCGCGGTGATCCGTTTCGCCGGAGACTCCGGCGACGGCATGCAGGTCACCGGCAGCCAGTTCACTAATACTGTCGCCCTCTACGGCAATGACATCGCCACGTTCCCGGACTTCCCAGCGGAAATTCGCGCCCCCGCCGGAACCCTTCCCGGCGTCAGCGGCTACCAGTTGCATTTTTCCTCCAACGAAATCTACACGCCCGGCGATGCTGTCGATGTCTTGATCGCCATGAATCCCGCCGCGCTCAAAATGAACATTGCCGACCTCAAGGCTAACGGCATCCTGATCGTTAATTCCGACGCTTTCGCGGAAACCGACTTGCGCAAAGCGCAAATGACCTCCAATCCTCTGGAAGATCATTCGCTCGACAAGTACCGCCTTTTTTCCGTCGAGCTCGAACGCCTCACCAAAGTCGCTCTCGAACATCTCGGCCTCGACGCCAAGTCCGTCAGCCGCTGCAAAAATTTCTTCGCCCTGGGTATGTGCTACTGGCTCTACAACCGCTCCATGGAAGGCACCACGCGTTACATCGAAGAGAAATTTTCCAAAAAGCCGTTGCTCGTCGAAGCCAACAAGCTGGCCATGAAAGCCGGCTATTCCTACTGCGAAGCCACAGAAGCTTTTCAAATCAGTTACGAAATCCCGCCGGCGCAGCTTGAACCCGGCCTCTATCGCAACATGAGCGGCAACCAAGCCCTCGCTCTCGGCTTCGTCACCGCTTCGCAAAAATCCGGCCTCAAACTTTTCCAGGGCAGCTATCCCATCACTCCCGCGTCGGACATTCTCCACGAACTTTCGCAATATAAGGATTTCGGCGTCATCACTTTCCAGGCCGAGGACGAAATTGCCGCCATCACCTCCGCTATCGGCGCCGCCTACGCCGGCGCACTGGCCATCACCACTACGTCTGGCCCAGGCATGGCCCTCAAAACGGAAGCCATGGGCCTAGCAGTCGCAGTTGAAATTCCCCTGGTCGTTTGCGATATCCAGCGCGGCGGTCCTTCCACCGGCCTCCCGACAAAAACCGAACAAGCCGATCTCTTACAAGCTCTCTTCGGACGCAACTCCGAAGCTCCGATTCCCATCATCGCTCCAGCCACACCGAGCGATTGCTTCTGGGCTGCGGTGGAAGCTTCACGCATCGCCGTAAAATATATGGTCCCCGTAATCATTCTGAGCGACGGCTATCTTGCCAATGGCGCCGAACCCTGGAAGATTCCCGATCTCGACTCCATCCCCGACTTCAAAGTGAAATTCGCGTCCGATCCTGTGGACTTCAAACCTTATCGTCGAAATCCAGACACTCTCGCGCGCCCCTGGGCCGTTCCCGGAACCCCCGGCCTCGAACACCGCATCGGCGGCCTCGAAAAACAGGACGTCACCGGCAACATCAACTACGAACCGCTGAACCACGAAAATATGGTGCGCATTCGCGCGGCGAAAGTCGAAGCCATCGTTCAGGACATTCCAGATGCTGTGCCCGCAGGCGATCCCGACGGCGATCTGTTGATCGTCGCCTGGGGCTCCACCCACGGAGCCATCACCGCCGCCGTAAAATCCCAGCGCGAACTGGGCCATCGCATAGGCCACGTCCATCTGCGCCATTTGAATCCGCTTCCGGCAAATCTGGGCGAAGTCCTGAAGCGCTACAAGACCGTCCTAGTGCCAGAACTAAACATGGGCCAGCTTTTGTGGCTCTTACGCGCAAAATTTTTAGTGAACGCCATCGGCCTGAACAAAATTCAAGGCCGCCCGTTCAAACAATCCGAACTCGAACAAAAAATTGCCGAGTTGGTCTCGTAGTTTTGTGCCGTATTTTTGCCGTCATTCCGAGCGAAGCGAGGAGTCTCTCTTCGATTGCTGCGATGACTCGAAATCAGGAATGGAGCGCCATTCGTCATGACCACAGCAACACTGCCCGTCCTTACAAAAAAAGACTTCCAGACCGACCAGGAAATCCGCTGGTGCCCTGGCTGCGGTGACTACGCCATCCTGGCCGCCGTCCAGGCCGTCTTCCCCGACCTCGGCATCAAGCGCGAAAATTTCGTCGTAGTCTCCGGCATCGGCTGCTCCTCCCGCTTCCCCTATTACATGAACACCTTTGGCTTCCACACCATTCACGGGCGTGCACCGGCAGTAGCCACCGGGCTCAAAGCCATCCGCCCCGATCTCGAAGTCTGGGTCGCAACCGGCGACGGTGACGCCCTCTCCATCGGCGGCAATCACACTATCCACATGCTGCGCCGCAACGTCGGACTCAAGGTCTTGCTCTTCAACAATCGCATCTACGGTCTGACCAAAGGCCAATATTCCCCGACGTCCGAAATGGGCAAAAAAGCCAAGTCCACTCCCTACGGCTCGCTGGATCGCCCCTTCAATCCCATCTCCCTCGCCATCGGTGCCGAAGCCACTTTCGTCGCCCGCTCTGTAGACGTCTTCCAATCCCATCTCAAAGAGACGCTAAAACACGCCGCCGCCCACAAAGGCTCCGCCTTCGTCGAAATTTTGCAAAACTGCAATATTTTCAATGACGGCGCATGGACTGGCATTACCGAAAAAGACGCCCGCAGCGAGCACGTCATTCAGCTCGAACACGGCAAGCCGCTCGTCTTCGGCAAGAATCGCGACAAAGGCATTCGCCGCAAATCCGACGGCGACATCGAAGTCGTTCAACTCGGCAATGGCATCACCGAGGCCGACCTCGTCATTCATGACGCTCACCACCCCCGTCCCTCTTACGCCTTCCTTCTCTCCCACATGGAGCATCGCGAAGGTTTTCCAACTCCTATCGGCGTCCTCCGCGCCTGGGACGATCTCCCGCGCTACGAAGACGTAATCAACCAGCAAATCCGCGACGTCCAAGCCAAGCGCGGCCCCGGCGACCTGGCAAAACTTCTCCGTGGCGGCGACACTTGGCGCGTGGAGGCCCGCTAGAACACTCCCTTGTCGCGCCTGCGCACAACGAATCACCGCTAGGCATGCTGAATTTTGACTGTGCACCATCAAGAATTACATCAACCTATTTGTTTTCTGTGATTTAAGACATACATTGTTCTACTCGTTGACGCCTCGCTCCCCGCTTTTTATCCTGACTTTGCCTCAGAGTGCTCGCTGCCCACATCGGTGCTCTCGCCCAAGTAAGTGCAATTAGCAAGTCAGTACATTTAACTTAAATTCTCTCAAGGGGACTTAATGCAAAAATCGCTCTACGTTGCACTTGTGCTGTGCGCGGCGTTGCTCTTGTTTCTGACGCCCGCTTCCACTCGCGCCGACTCCGTTCCTGGCGACGCCACTGTGGCTCTTAACAGTTCCACCATGAGCACACTCAGTGGTATGGGTCTGTCACTGAGTCCGCTCGGACAAGCGAGCTTTGACGCTGCGACTGGGACTCTCACGTTCCCGCTCACTAGCGGAACCATCGGCGGAATGGGCGACGTCTTCAAATCCGACGGCTCCGGCTTCTCGTTGACTGGAAGCTTAACCACCATCACATTCCGCAACCTGGTCATCAACACATCTACGGACACACTCAGCGGCAACGTTCATTTTGGCAATACGCAAATGAATGGTGTCACGCTGTTTGACATCGGCAACGGTGGGGCGCTCTCGCTTGACGCTCAGGCAGCGGCCATTCTATCGACCGCGTTCGGAACGTCCAATCTCGCGGGTACCACGTTTGGTACCGCTTCCATCACTGTTCCGCTCAGTTCTGGCAGCGGGACTGGCGGTTCCGGAGATCCAACCTCGACTCCCGAGCCCTCCGTATTAAGCTTGCTCGCAGGCTCGGCTCTTGTGATCGGAGGCCTTACTTTTCTCCGTTCTCGCAACCGCGCCACACAAGCTAGCTCCATCTGCTACAGCCACTAAATCTGGCTTGCTCTCAGACGAAGGGCACGGACATTCCGTGCCCTTCACTTTTTCAATAGGTGCTAAATCTTCTGACCTCTAAACCGCTGACTTCTGCTGCGCGAACATCCACTTCACCAATTCCGGCTCAGTGTAAGCCCACCGCCACACATTATGTTCCACGCCGGCGTACTCAGTGTAAATCGGCCGCCCTCCTGCTCTCCGCAGCGCCGCGATGCGCTCGCGCGAGAACTCCACTGGAACATTCTTGTCGGCGTCGCCATGAAAGTTCCACAAAGGCGTGCCCAGCGACGCCGTGGCATCTTCGGCTGTCTCCGCTCCGCAGCATGACACCGCCGCCGCAAAAAGTTTTGGACGTTGCGCGGTGATATGCCACGTTCCTGATCCTCCCATGGATTGTCCCGTCACATAAATTCGCCGCTCGTCGATCGATTGCTCGCGAGCAAACTCCTGCTGCAAGCGATCGATAATCTCCAGCGCCAATCGCGCCCCGTCTCCCAAGCCAGGCACTATTTTGTCTTGAGAGAAATCGTGTTTCACCCATGCGCGATCGGTCTGCGGCACTACCACGAAGCACGGAAAACGCCTCTGATTCTCCGGAAGCAGCCAGACCCGCGTGCCGAAAACATTTCCTAACCCCAGTTGTTTCAAGTTGTCGTTGCCCAGGCCGCCGCTGCCATGCAGATACATCACCAGCGGCAGCTTCCCTGTTGCTTCCGGGCGGAACAGCCGGTACGGCATCTCCCAGTCACTCTTGTGTATGCGCGCCTCATACTTCTTTTCCAGTCCCTCCGATTCTTTTTTGAACGCTTCAATCAAAGCGACCCGCTCCGCTGACATCGGAGATCCCGGCGCAAGCCTCGGGCTCGCATTGTCGCTCAGCGGCGCCCCAGCGGCTCTGGACGCAATCGAAAATGCAAAGCGCTTCGGCGCCGCCAGCCATGCCCCGGCTGACGCCGCACCTAACAGCCGGACCGTTTCTCTCCGGGTGATCATTTGTATTGCAATCTCCTCCTGCCCGTTTCGAAATGCAACGCCAATCTTCAATTCGTCTGCGTCACCTTCAAATTCGAGAAGTATGCATCGGTCGCAACGTAAGCCCACAGGCCAATCTGTCCCCGGGCCTCACCCAGCTTCAGATCATTCACAATTAAGCATGGCTGCGTTGCTCCGTTCACGTAAAGCCGCGCCTTCGTCCACGCGACCTGGATCTTCACCTTCGTCCACGCGCCTGCCTCCAGATCAACATACGACTCGTACACTCCCGGCGACTCTGCCCGCAATCGGTGCCACGGAAATTCCGGCACCGATTCGTATTGCACCGAATGATTGCGTCGCGGTTGGTCATCCGCTCGCCCATTGGTCGGCCTCAGATAAATGTTCTCCGCTCGCGAGCCATGCTCCCGCGAGCGAAACTCCACGCCAACAAATCCCCGGGCCGACGGGCTCATCGCCACAATCGGCAGCCCTGCAACCGCTACTTCGATGGTTCCGTCTTTGAAGTCCGTCCCGTTCAGCAGTGCAATCATCGAATGTTGATCCGTCTCGCGATCCTGCGCCGGAGCAAGATGCAAGGCTTTCCGCCCGCGGTACATCACAATCTCTGCCTTCGTGTTGACGGTTTCCAATCCCTCCATCGAATCCAACCGAAAAACTTTTGTTCGCTCCTTCGCCGTTTGTCCGCCCGCACTCAGTGCCACTGCGATCAACACAAGGCTCGCCAGCCTAACTGCGCTAACGATCTTCCGCATATACCTCCTCGGCGTTCGGCGGTTTAGTCTTATTCCTGTCCATGCCTGCACACATTTCTTGATTTGGTTGGCCCGTCACCAATCGAATGTCCTTGCCGCTCTTAGACGCCACGACCTTCCATCCGTTTCCCGTCTGCACGCTTTCACCCCCTTTGCAGTAGCGGCTTTCCGGCGGTGCGTTTGCCTTCAACCGGCTCGCGACGACAGGGCAAGAAGGCCGTCAAAGAAAAGTCTTGCATGTGAGATAGTGTTGTAGTTAACTATAGCACACCGGTAGTCGCTAATAGCTGACCACTCGCTCCTCAATCTCGCGAGGGCAACTTTAACCGGAAAGCAGAAAGGATCAATCAACATGAAATCCCGTCGTCTTATGATGTCCATTGGTGTCGTTTTACTGTCGGTCTCCGCTATGGCTTTCGCCCAGTCCGAAGCACAGAAGTCTGGCGCGCAAAAGTCCTTTGACCACCTGAAAACTCTTGCCGGTTCGTGGCAGGGGGCCGTAACGGTAGTCCCTCCGCAAGCCGACATGGACATGAACAAGCCCGTGCAGGTCACGCTGCGAGTGACTTCCAGAGGAAACGCGCTCGTGCACGAAATGCAAGAGGCGGGAACACCGTTGGATCCTGCGAAGTACGACCATCCGGTCACCATGCTTTACGTGGACAGCGACCGCCTCACGCTGATTCATTATTGTGACGCCGGAAACCGTCCACGCATGACCGGCAAAGTCTCGCCAGATGGAAAGAAAGTGGAATTCGAGTTTGCCGACCTTTCCGGCGGCAATGAGTATGGCCACATGTACCACGCTGTGTTCACAACAATTGACGCCGACCACCACACCGAAGATTGGACATATATGATGCCAGGGGACAAGCCAATGTACGCGCACATGGACTTGACGCGGACAAAATAACGGGCAGTATTTCGAAAAGGACGAACTGAAAATCTGATGAATCGTGAGTGGAATGACAATCAGCCGATTTACCGCCAGCTTCGCGATCGTGTCGTCGCCATGATCCTCGACGAAGTGCTCAAGGAAGGTGATGTGCTGCCATCGGTGCGCAATGTCGCGGCCGAATATCGCGTCAATCCACTCACGGTTCTCAAAGGCTATCAACAGCTGGCAGACGAGGGGCTTATCGAAACCAGGCGAGGCCTCGGCTTTTTCATCAATGCCGGCGCGCGCAATCTGCTGCTGCAAAGCGAACGCCAGAAGTTTCTCGAGGAAGAATGGCCCAGGGTCTCCGCAACCATTCAACGCCTCGGCCTCAAGCCCGAAGAACTGCTCGACGGAGCCGCAAAACGCCGCTCAAAGACAACAGCCAAAGAGGAGGAGCACTGAACCCATGACAGTGATAGAAGCACACAGGCTCCGTAAGACGTTCGGCACAACCGTCGCAGTGGACGGCATCGACTTGCGTGTCGAAGAAGGCCGCATCCTCGGACTCATCGGCCCCAACGGCGCCGGCAAGACCACCGCGCTCAACGCCATTGTCGGCCTCACTTCTTACCAGGGCGAACTGAAGGTTCTCGGACGCGATCCATGGACCGAGCGCGATCAGCTGATGCGCGATGTCTGCTTCATCACCGATGTTGCTGTCCTGCCGCGATGGATCAAAGTTTCGCAGGCGCTCGACTACGTCGCCGGCGTGCATCCGCGATTCGATCGCGCCAAGGCGGAAAACTTCCTCGCCAAGACCACCATCCGGCTCACCAGTAAGGTCAAGGAATTGTCCAAGGGTATGGTGGCGCAGCTGCACCTCGCCATAGTCATGGCCATCGACGCGAAATTGCTGGTGCTCGACGAGCCAACGCTAGGCCTCGACATCCTCTATCGCAAACAATTCTACGATTCGCTGCTCAACGATTATTTCGACGGCAAACGCACCATCGTCGTAACCACCCATCAGGTCGAAGAAATGCAGGACGTCCTCACCGACGTCATGTTCATCAACCGCGGCCGGATCGTGCTCAGTTGCAGCATGGAGGAACTCGAGTCGCGCTTTCTGGAGGTCGCGGTGAATCCCGATCAGCTCGCTGCGGCACGTGCGCTCAAACCGATTCACGAGCGCCAGGTATTTGGCCGCAGCATTCTGCTGTTCGATCGTGTAGATCGCAACCAGCTCGACGCGTTCGGCGATGTGCGCACACCCACCATCGCCGACCTATTCGTTGCCGTCATGGGCAATCAAGGCGTCACGGCCCAAGGAGCGGCCCGATGAATCCTACTTCGAACGTCATGCCGGAGTCGTCTGTCGCATCGCAGGCAATCGCGGCCGCACACATCCCTGCAATCCGGCGCCTCTACTGGTCGATCCGCCGCGAACTCTGGGAGCACCGCTCGACTTATGTCGCGCCGCTCGCCGCCGCCGCTATCTTCCTGTTCGGTTTCTTAATCGCCCTGCCGCACCACTTGCGAGGTGTACGAACGTTGGACCAAGCGCACCAGGTCCTAGACATACCCTACCAATTAGCGGGCGCTCTGATCATGGGGACAGCCTTTATCGTCGGGATTTTCTATTCTCTCGACGCTCTCTACGGAGAGCGCCGCGATCGCAGCATCCTCTTCTGGAAGTCGCTGCCCGTTTCTGACCTCACAACCGTGCTCTCGAAGCTCACCATTCCGCTCATCATCCTGCCGGTGCTCAGTTTCGCCATCGCCGTTGTCACGCAGTTCATCATGCTCCTGCTGAGCAGCGTAGTCCTGCTGGGTAGCGGCCTGAATCTCGGCATGTACTGGGCACACTCATCCTTTTTCCACTTGTCAGTGATCCTGCTCTACCACATTCTGACCGTTCATGGCCTATGGTACGCACCCATCTACGGTTGGTTGCTGCTGGTTTCAGTTTGCGCGCCACGCGCTCCGTTTATTTGGGCGTTCCTGCCTCCATTCGTAATCTGGGGACTCGAGAAGATTGCCTTCAACTCTTCGCATTTCCTGACCCTGATGACCTACCGGTTGAACGGCCCACAGCCGACCACCAAAATACCGGACACCCACCTGATGGACATGTTGTCAGCGCTCACTCCGGCGCAATTTTTCAGCACGCCGGGCCTGTGGACCGGCCTGCTCGTGGCCGTAGCATTTCTCTTCGCCGCCGTCCGCCTGCGCCGCTATCGCGGCCCAATCTGATTGACGTGGCAGAACTTGTCCAACGCGCGTGTATGGATTTTTGATGAAACTCTTTTGCTTTGCCGAAAATACTTTATAGCACCAACAAGGAAGCGCCCATGCCCATGTCACCTCTCCTCCCAGTTCACATCGCCGGCGGAATCGTCGGCATGCTTTCCGGAACCGCTGCGCTAGTCTTCCGCAAAGGCGGGCGCTGGCACGTCCTGGCCGGAAAAATCTTTGTCGCTTCGATGCTGGTCATGTCTGGTTTCGCGACGTACCTGGCAGTGCTGAAACACCAATCCGGCAATATCGGCGGCGGCATTCTCACCTTCTATCTGATTCTCACGGCCTGGCTTACCGCTCGCCGCAGAGACGGCCAAACCAGCGCGTACGATTGGGTGCTTCTGCTCATTCCACTGGCGCTCGGTTCCCTCACTTGGCTCGGCGGGCTGCAAAAGCTTCGCAGCCCGGTTCCTCTGGACGATGGCGTTCCCGCGGGGATGAACTTCTTTATGGGCACAGTCATGCTCCTTGCCGCCGCAGGGGACCTTCGCATGCTCCTGGGTAGCGGTGTCGCAGGAGCCAAGCGCGTCGTGCGGCATCTCTGGCGTATGTGTTTTGGCCTGTTCATCGCAGCAGGCTCTTTCTTCCTGGGACCCTCGAACCGCCCTCTGCGCTTGCTCTCCGCGCTGGGAATCGGCCAACATTTCTCCCCGGCTATCTTCGGCACCACCCTCTATATTTTTCTCAGTGTACTTCCGCTGATTTTGTTGATTTTCTGGGTCTTCCGCGTGTGGTTTTCTTCCGCCTATCGAAAGAGACCAACTGCTCCCCAGCCGGGAATTCCCTGATGCGCGACAACGCTCATGTAGCGCAGGGCTCTAGTCCTGCTCTTGACGATGCCCTTTTCGGAAGGCGCATTTTGGGAGGGCACGACTTTAGTCGTGCCGTACGTCGCTTCAAATCTGCGCGGCTTTAGCCGCTGAGGGGCCGCCCGTTTCGAATTACGCCATCTCTTCACCGTGGGAGAATAATATGTTCCGAGAACGCACACCAAAAGTTGTTTTAATCATCTTTGGTTTACTCTTCGCAGCCACCATCTACCCGATGTTGTTCCTGGTACGTAACGACGAAACCCTGCAAATGATGCTTTCTCTCTATGCCACTCTAGGAATCTTTCTGCTCCTCGCCTCGCGCAACCCGTCAGCGCATCGCAGCCTCATCGCCTTTGCCGCATGGTCCAGCTTCGCCCACGCCAGCGTCATGGCCGTGCAATCCATCTATGACATACCCGAGCGCCTCCACCTGCTCATCGGCGTAGCCATGTTTGTCATCATCGGCCTGGCATTGATCGTAGTCTCACCGCCAAAGCTGGCGAAAGGACCTGCGGCTGCCCTTTCTTCTTCCTAATGTAGTGCGGGGCTTTAGCCCTGCTCTTTCCTAAGTGGCACAGACTCCAGCTGAACTGGAATACAAGACACACGTGTACGTTTTCTGGTACCTTGTCGCAACTGCTTCGCGCCTAAAATTGAGTGCCATCTGCTACACGACGAAAGGATCATTCATGAACAAAACTTTCAACCTCATCATCATGGTCCTCATGTTCGCCCTCGCCGCACGCGAAGTGTACGTCATGTCCCAGGTCGGTGTTAACGCCACCAACGTTCTCTTCTTCCTGGTCTTCGCCGCCTTCGGCGCCCGCCGCGTCATGATCCAAAACAAGCTCACAAACTAAACTCTGGTCGGAGGGGCACGATATATCGTGCCCTCCCCTTCTCCCCAACGAACCACTTAAACTCTGCTACGCTCCTGAATCTATGCCACGCGTCGTCCCCACCGAATTCGCCGGAATTCCCGTCTGGCTCATCCTCTTCATCGTCGCCGGATTCCTGCTCTTCCTCTTCAAGGTCGCCGGCAATCCGCAAGATCGCCCACAAAATAGCGAAGAACTATCCAAGCTCCGCATCTTCTTTCTGATCACCACTCTTCTCTTCGCCGCTGCCGGCATCGCCGATTTCGTCGTCTGGGCCACTCCGCGGTAAGCGGCTTTGAGATTAGTACCGACACTGTCACGAATACGTCATCGATCACGTCGGCCCTACAACGAATCGGTCCCTTTAAATTAGCCTGCCGTATAGTAGGATTTCTGAGGGCGCACATGCGAGAGCTTGGTGAAATTCTGATCAAGGATCCCGAAATTCTGGGCGGTATTCCGGTGTTTCGTGGCACTCGCGTGCCTTTTCAGAATTTGCTCGACTATCTTGAGGGCGGCGAGACTCTTGATGAGTTTCTCGACGACTTTCCTTCCGTCACACGCGACGCCGCAATCGCCGCACTGGAGTACGCCAAGACCCTGCTCGTTAGCAAGCTGGGATGAAAGTCCTTCTCGATGAATGTATTCCCCGCAAGCTCAAACCCTTGTTAGTCGGCCACGCCTGCCGCACCGCCTCGGAAGCCGGATACGCGGGCAAGAAAAATGGCGAGTCGCTTGAGTTGGCCGAACGGGCCGCCTTCGACGTATTTCTCACTCTCGACCGCGGCATCATTTATCAGCAAAATCTGGCTGTGCGAAAAATTTCGCTTGCCCTCTTGCGCACGCCATCCAGCCGGCTCTCGCACATCAAGCCGCTCGTTCCAGCCCTGCTCGATCTCTTTTCAAAAATTGTCCCGGGTGGCGTACACAAACTAGGAAACTAGGCCGCGATGGGGCCGCTCCGTACTGGATGGATACTATCCTTCCTGAGATTTTTGGACAGATGTCCGACTAATATCCCGAACTCCGCAATCTGAAATAGATCACAAGGAATCCCGGAGACGACGTAGGTTTCCGTTTTCCAGCGCTCTATCACTGTACCGTTTTGGCCTGCTTTACCACCGCCCCACCCTTCATCACCCACTTGACCTTCTCGATCACCACTGCAATATCAACGGTAGGATCCCCCTCCACCGCCACCAAATCCGCAAAGTATCCCGGCGCCACCGCCCCCAACTCATTCCCTTTGCCCAACAAATCCGCCGCATTCGTAGTCGCCGTCTTCAACGCTTCTTCCGGACTCATTCCCGCCTTCACAAACCATCCCAGCTCCCGCGTGTTCTGCCCGAACATCGAGTACACCGCGTCCGACCCCATCGCAAACTTCACTCCCGCGCGATACGCTTTCCGCGCCGTCTCCAGATTCCGTGCGACAAACGCCTGCGACCGCGGCTCAAATCCCGGCGCATATCCAATCTTGCTTCCGTTTTCGATGTAGTACCGGTTGTGATCGATCGTCGGCACATAATACGTCCCCCGCCGAACCATCTCCGCAATCGTTGCGTCGTCCATGTCCGTAGCGTGCTCCAGCGAATCCGTTCCCGCACGCACCGCATCGCGCGCTCCGTCCGGCCCGTACGAGTGAATCGCAATCTTCTTCCCGAATTGATGTGCCGCATCCACCGCCGCTTTGATCTCGTCGT
The DNA here is from genome assembly GCA_963732135.1 of uncultured Acidobacteriota bacterium. Classification (GTDB taxonomy): domain Bacteria; phylum Acidobacteriota; class Terriglobia; order Acidiferrales; family UBA7541; genus Acidiferrum. Next base: position 570,535 of record CAVSYC010000001.1, on the reverse strand, counting down.
AACCATAAGTTTGCCAACCACTGGTGTCGTCGTCCGTTCCCGTCGAAGCAAACATTTTGATCCAGTCCGCTCCCGCTGCCACCTGCTGGCGCACTACGCGCAACACTTCCGGCACGCCATCCGCAATTCCTCCCGCCGGATTCGCCCCCGGAGCCGAATTCGTTCCTTTGTACGCCGTGCTGGTCACGGATAGTCCATAGCCGACCACAAACATCCGCGGCCCAATCATTTCCCCGCGATTGATCAGGTCCCGCATCGCAATATCTTCATACTGATCCGACCCCAGATCCCGCACCGTCGTCACGCCCGCCTCCAGCACCCGCATCGCTCCCTTGCGTGCCAGAAACACTTCCACCGCCGGAGAATTGTCCGCAATCTGCTTCAGCATCGGGACTGTTTGCCCGGTCGCGGTGGGCGGCGTCTCATCCGTGTACAGTGTCATGTGCGTGTGCACATCTATTAGTCCCGGCAGCCCGTAATATTTCGTCAGGTCCACCACCTCCGCCCCCGTCGGAATCCCCTTCGCATCCGTAGTTACTTCTCGCACCCGCTCTCCATCCACAATCACAATCGCGTTAGTCCAAACGTTCCCCTTCCCATCCCACAACTTCCCGAACTTCACCGCCTTCACCGCATGCTCGCCCTTCTCGCGTGAAAACGTCTCCGCAGCTTTTCCCTGCGCGGACGCGACCTGACCCAACACGCCCCCAGCCAGCATTGCGCACCCCAGCAAACAAATCAGCATCAACGCCCGATTCGCCCATATCCTCATCACCAATTCACCTCGCAACAAAATTCACCCGCACTGATATACCGTGTACCCGAACCCACTTCAACTCCGAATGTAATGCCGGGCTTCAGCCCGGCTCTTTCTTTGCTTGTATCTTTGCGTCGTCTTTTCCGCGCATCCTCCGCGAGCCTCTGCGTTATCGTCTATCTCCTCTGATCCTCAATACTCGCTGTGCCTGTTCTCTTCCTTGTCCTCGTGCTCTGTGTCTCTGTGGCAATCCTTCTTTCCTTTGGTTCGTTCGAACCATTAACCTTCGGTGTATTTTACTTTCTTTACAACATAGACAATCGCCTCCACAATAACAACCGCAATCCGGGAATCGAGCAACGGCCAGCCCGTCTGCTCCCCGCCGCGGCTCGGAAAATCACCCAAGTCGCGTCCGCTCTTTGACAACTCGAACATCAACCGGGACGAATCAGCCTCCTCAACTCTCGCGGCATACGGCTTCTTGGTTTATGCCGGGCGTCGTCGAAGGGTCTGTTCGCAGTGCTCTTGTGGCGCAGCCATTCTTGGCTGTGCGCCGGGTGCGGGTTGTACTTGCAGCCCGCCAAGAAGAGCGAATCCCACGCCACGACTGAATCAAAACTGACGACCAGTGATTCCTTCCCGTAACTTCAACTAAGGAGCCGTGCTTTGATTTTCCAAGCTCTGTGACTCTGTGGCAAATCCCTCTTTTCTCCGTAAGTCCCGCAGAATCAATACTTACGCAGCCTGCCACAAGTTCATGATTCTAAAGGTGCTTTAAGCCCATTAGAATGAGTACTTACAGAAAGCCTCCGGCTAAGTTCTTTAGATCTCATACTTACGAAAAAAACAGGGGGGTGGGGTCCCGTCCTTCGCCTGCGGAGTCTGCTTCCGGAACAGATCGGTGACGCGCTAAACCGGCAAAACCAAGCCGCTGTGTCCCGCAAGTGACATGTCGTCAGCCTTTGTGAACACAGGCGACTACGGAAATTGGGAAATACTTTTCCGTTTTTTACAAGTTCTTCCCGAGTTCTCTACAGGAAAGACCCGAATATGCGCAAAATGTTTCCCTCGCGACCGTCTTCCGCCCGTTTTTGGCGCGGAGAATCTCCGACCTCTCGCATTTCGCCGGACGTGGGTTCGGTACCAGAATTGCCTCTTAGTACGCTGAGGAACGTAATCTTGCCCGCGCCCGGCCCAGTAAAGTCTAGGTTCTTGGAGTCTAGGTTCTCGCATATCCCACGCATCTTCGCGCGCGCCGCGATCCTGCTCGTTCCCGCGGCCCTCCTGTTCACATTCTTGACGGTCAAGCTTCTGCGCTACAGTGCTGCCGAACAAGTACAGGCTCCGGCGTACTCGCTGGCCGTCGACAATGGCGCGCCCGATCAAAACGATCAGCCCGGCCTTTCCACCTCCTCCCAGCCGCGCCGCCCGATCTTCCCGTACTCGATCGTGCCCGGCGGCGTTCGCGATGCCCGCGAACTGCAGACCGCCGCCTCCCACGACCCCGTGGTGGCACGGCATTATTCCGATTTTCGCATCGCGTCGGCCCGTACCATTCGCCTGGATAAGCCGCTCGAAATGTACGTTTCTTATCGTCGCAACAATCAGGTCTACTGGACGAAAAACCGCATGCTGGTTCCCGCGGGCGAATCTCTGATTTCAGACGGCGAGAATCTGGCCCGTGTGCGCTGCGGAAATCGCCTTTCAGCCATCGCCGCAAAGCCAGTTTCCGCCAGCGAACCCACCAAGGAAGAATTGAACGCGCCTGAATTTGTTCCGCCGCTCATGGCGGAGCTGCTTCCCGGCGAAGGCGTCGACTTTTTCCCCGGCGTACCGGACGGCGCAATTCCCGCTTTGCCCATCGGCCCCAACCCAGGCTCCAAAACCCCGCTTCCCGGCTTGTTTCCACCGTTGCTTCCTCCGGGAGTTCCTCCATTCGTCCCGAATAATCCCGTGATCCCCCCGGTGTCCACTCCGGAGCCCGGCGCATTCACTTTCCTCTTCGCAGGCGCAGCTTTCGTCATTCTTTTTGTGAGCCTGGCCCTGCGCCGCAACACCTCTTCATAAACGTCCCTAAATCTTCCAACATCAACATTCGTAAACCTCGCGTCATCTCTGCCTACATTGAATTTTCGACGTAAGAAGCAGAAAAGAAACGCTTGTTTCGCTGCGGCGGATTGCGCTGTATACTCTCGGCAACTTTCGATACGGAACCCAACCAAATGCCAGATTCGACGGATCTTGGATCGTCCGCTGCGAACCGCCCCGCTAAGGAACGTAAGCTCGAAGGCTGGGGCGAAATCGCTTCGTACTTGCGGCGCGAAATTCGTACCGTGCAGCGCTGGGAAAAGAATCTGTCGTTGCCGATTCACCGTCTTGCGGTCGGCAAACTAAGTTCGGTCTACGCTTACCCTTCTGAACTCGACAAGTGGTATCGCGAGCGCGAGCCGAGTGACGTCAAAGACGACGACCCGTCTGACGATCCGTCATCTTCCGGAATTGTTCGGCCCAACGGTTTGGCCGCTCCAGCGCCCGCTCCCACAGCGCCGGCTCCGAATGGCGAAACTCATGATGGCCCGGAGGCGGAAAAGCCCTTTAACAGGCCAACGGTGATCTGGACGACTTTGGCTTCCCTGGTGGCCCTCGTTGTATTAATCGCTGTGGCAATTCGCTGGTATCCGTCAGTGACAATTCTGCCGCGCGGCACCATTCCCGTGGACGGGAAAATACGTCTTTTCGTGCGTCCGTTTCAGAACATCACAGGGGATCCCGGGCAAGCGGAATTCACGGAAGGGCTGACCAACGAGCTGAACACACGCCTCGGGCGGCTCGACCCAAAGCATCTCGGCGTTATCGCTCCAACCTCTTCGAAGCAGCTTGGCGGAAAACCCATCGCGGAACTGGAACCGCTGTTGAAACTGAACTACGTTCTCGAAGGTAGCGTGCGGCGAGCGAGCAATCAGGTACGCATCGACGTCTCGCTGATTTCCGCGAAAGAGCAAACGCCGCTGTGGTCGGATTCGTACACGGAGAATCTCGCCGACATTCTGAAAGTACAAGACGCAGTTGCCGAAGCCGTGGCGCAAAAACTCCTGCTGAATCTCCCGCCGACGTGGGCTGGTGCGTCCGCCGCCAGCGTCGATCCCGACGGCTACAATTCGTATTTGCGAGGACGGCGCGCGTGGACGAATCGTGACCTGGAGCGCAGCGTTTCGGCTTTTGAGGATGCGGTTGCGAAAATGCCAAAGTACGTTCCGGCTCACTCCGGCCTCGCCGCTTCGTACGCGGTGATCGGGCAAGCTCCGAACGATGCAATGCCGCCGTCCGTGGCGGCTGGGAAAGCGAAAGCGGAGGTGCAGCACGCACTGAATTTGGATCCGGGGAGCGCGGAAGCGCATTACGTGCGCGGGAATATTCTGATGTACTACGATTGGGATTTTCCGGCGGCGGAAAAGGAACTGCGTGAGGCAATTCGGCTTGAGCCCGGCAATGCCACGGCGCACCAGTGGCTGGCGCAATACTTGATGATCGAAAAACGCCTGAAGGAGGCTCAGGCCGAAACCGACATCGCGCTTGAATTGGACCCGGTGTCGCCCATCTTCACGACCACTCGGGCCGAAGCTTTCTACTACGGTCACGATTTCGATGCGGCCATCGCGCAAGCCAAGCTTACTCTTGAGCAATATCCAGATTCGGTGCTCGGGGAATTTTGGCTGGCTTCCTCCTATCGCGAAAAGAAACTGTATCCGGAAGCCATTCAACATTTTCGTAGGGCCGGCACTCTGGCGCCGAATAATCCAGCGCTCTTTATGGAGCTGGGCCACGCCCTGGCAGTCTCCGGTGATAGAACCGCGGCGCTTGCTGTTCTTGCCGACTTGCAGGCCCTATCGAAGCATCGTTACGTTCCAGTCGCCTATTACGCCGGCATCTATCTTGGCCTCGGCGACAAGAATCAGACTTTCATGTGGCTTGATAAAGCGGTTAACGAGCACGACGACCGCCTGATTTATCTGGCAGTCGAGCCGATGGCGGATCCGATTCGTTCCGACCCACGATTCCAGGCGCTGCTGGCCCGCATTCACCTGGACGAACCCAAACACTAAGCCTCGACAGTATCCGCTTTATTTTCATGTGCTTCCGGGAAATTCAGCTCGCCTGCGTTCCGGTACCCTGCAGCAAACCAAACGCGTTTATTCGCGACATCGTGCGTCACGGAAAGGCATGACGTTGCTTGTCGCTTGAGTGTCGTTTTTCTTTCCGGATAGCTTCGACTCACCGGAACCGACGTCCCCGAAATCTCTGAGGAGCAAATGTCATGGTTGCGCACAGCGAGATTCCGCCACTGATCGGAATTCTACTTACGCTTTTGATTTCCTGTCTGTTGGCCGAATTTTTTGGCTACTGGCTGCATCGCCTGCTGCACAGCGACAAAATTCCGCCGCTGAGCCGCGGCCATCTGATTCATCACTTCGTGATCTATGGACCCGGCCAGCCGATGCGCCTGGAGAAATACCACGACGCCACGGATCATCGGTTTTCGGTGGGCAACATCGGCCTGGAGTGGCTGGTCCCCTCGGCGATGATCCTCGCAATCCTTTGGGTTGCGATGATGCTGGTACATCTTTCCGCGCAATACCAAATCGCTGCGCTGGCAACTCTCGTGGTGTGGCCAATCTTCATGTTCAGTTACCTACACGACCGCATGCATTTGACGAATTTCTGGATGGAGCGCGTTCCTATCCTGCGTATGTGGTTTCGAGCCGCGCGACGAATGCATGACATCCATCACCACGCCGTGGACGACAACGGCCGCATGGAAGCCAATTTTGGAATCGGTTTTTTTCTGTTCGATCGCGTCTTTCGCACCATGGGTTCACGACACCGGCCTTTCAATCGCGCGGGATTCGAGGCAGCGCGGTTGCGATACGGACTGAAAGAACGTGACGGCAGACTCATAGCCGATAACGGTGACTCCGCTGGCGCGCGGCTTTCCTTGAGGCTCCGATGAAGACCACCAACATCGCCGTCACTACTGCCGCGGTCAAACCCCGTTGCCCGGTCGGATCATGCTCTTAGCATGTCTCAATTGTGTTCAAGCCATCGCGCCGGACTGGCCTTTGTTGATTCTTTGGCCGTGCATCAGGATTTCTCTGGCAAGTTCGATGATTCGATGGGTGCGGCCCCTAGCTTCCCGACGAAAGAATCGAATCCGCGCAGTGGTTCGCGACTCGAAGGATGCTTGGTAAATCGCGCGTTCGGGCCATTCGTGAGACAATCATTCGAAAGGCACCATCTAAAGGCGAATTTTAGAGCACATTTAGAAACGGTTCGTGGCTTCTTGCGTCTATTTCCGCAACGGAGACTCGCACAATGCACCGCCTTTTTGCACTTGCCCTGCTTTTTCTGTGTCCGCCCATATTCGCACAACAAATAGAGGGCTTTCGTGGTGACGCCGCGCACACTGGCGTATTCGTTTCCGCGGGTCCATCGTCGTTCCACAAAATCAAATGGCAATTTCATAGCGGCGGACAGATTCTCTCGTCGCCTGCAGTGCATGGCGGCACGGTTTTCTTCGGTAGCAACGATCATCACCTTCACGCGATTGATTTGGCCAGTGGCGCGGAAAAATGGAAATTCAAAACTGGCGGGCGAATTCCATCCAGTCCGGCGATTGGCAACGGGCTGGTTTATTTCCTCAGCTACGACGGGAATTTCTACGCGGTGGATGAGGGAACCGGAGCATTGAAATGGAAATTCGCGACTGAAGGCGAGCGGCGATTCGCTGCGAAGCATCTTCATGGGATGGAGCCGGCCACGGAGTCTATGCCGGACCCGTTTGATTTTTATTTGTCGTCGCCCGTGGCCGGAGCCGGGCTGATTTATTTCGGATCGAGCGATGGAAACGTGTACGCGTTGGACGCCGCGACTGGCGCGTTAAGATGGAAGTTCAAGACCGGAGACGTCGTGCATTCCTCCCCGGCGCTTGCGGACGGTACAGTTTTTATTGGGAGTTGGGACACCTATCTTTACGCGCTGGATGCGGCAAGCGGAAAAGAGAAATGGCGTTTTAAGACGGGCGAGGACCACGAGACGTACAACCAAGTGGGGATTCAGGCTTCGCCGGCGGCAGCCAATGGCGTGGTTTATTTCGGGTGTCGCGATGCTAATTTTTACGCGCTGGATGCGATTTCCGGAAAAAAGCTGTGGGCATACAACAACAAAGGTTCCTGGGTAATCGGTTCGGCGGCGGTGCGCGACGGCAAAGTTTATTTCGCCACATCAGACACCGGTTTGGTCAATGCGCTAGACAGCAAATCCGGCGCCCTGCTTTATAGCCTGGATTTCAACCACTGGCCCATGTTTTCCTCGCCCGCCATAGCCGGGAACATGGCGTACATCGGCTCGCACCAGGGCCGCTTGCTGGCCATCGATCTCGCTTCGCAAGAGCTGGCCTGGACGTTTACGACCGAAGCGGCGAAAAGGAATGGGCCCGCTTATACGGACGGCAAAGGAGCGCCGAATTATGACGCCGCTTTCGCGGATTCGTTTTACGACGACATAGTGAGCGGAATTCAAAAGATGTTTACGCTCGGCGCGATTCTTTCTTCTCCCACGGTTGCGGGCGATACCGTTCTATTCGGGTCCACGGACGGGAACCTGTACGCGATCGAGTGAACGGCAAACACGCACTAATTATTTTTCAGGATTGCCGCTGCGCGCGCCCGGGGAAGCTGTAGCGGCGCCCGATGCGGCGGGTGCCGCTACCAGTGGTGCAGCCGGTTAGTATTTGCCGGATTGCCACCATTGGCGGATTTCGTTTTCAACGGAGAAGCGAATACCGGGATGGGCCGCAAAGCGGGCATCCAGTGCGAAGGCGTGCGCTTTCATGGGGGCCAGAAAATAGCTTCGTGCCCGCAAAAACCCTCTTACGAACAACTCGGTGAATTCGCTCGTTCCCAATACTTTCACCTGGGCTGCGTGAACCAATCCGTGGAAAAGATCGCGGCTGCCGATTCGCTCGTTGAACACGATGACGTCGAGGAAGGTTACGGCGGCCTTGTGAGTGATATCGGGCAAATGGTGCAAGCCTCTTTCACGGGCTTTTGGGTAGAACCACGGATTCGCGACGCGCTCGTCCACCAACTCGAGTATTCGCACCTGATCGAGCAAGGCTGGTTCAAAATATCCGTCCATTAACCGGCGCCAGTCGCCTGTAAGCAGCTCGCCGATCGCGTAGTATTCTTCGCGCTCTGATCGCAAATACTCCGAGAACCACTGGATTGCCTTCTGGATGTCGCCTTCCTGACATTGTTGGAATTCAATGGGTCCGCCAATCGCGGCTTGCGGATCCAAACCGGCTGAAAATGCGGTTTTCTGAAATGACTGATTTTCTTCTAGCTTCTCCTGGAGCCTACTTTTCTGATTTCCCGGGGTATGAACTGCATTCAACTTGTGATGCACACAACACTCCTGTAATTGACAGCGCTCAGGCTATCTTTTAGTTTAGGTAGGTAATACCTATACAGCGTTAGCTTTACATTGTCAAGTTTTAATGTGAGACCTACAGCAGGGGCCTGGTGTGGCCTTGAACAGTGAAGGCCGCTTCGCTGTGCTCAGAATGCAGCTCTAGTATTGTAGTTTTAGTGATTCTAGTATGCAAATACTCTTGGCTTCGCGCTTGCGGCGTGGTATTAGTTATACGTTGTAAATATGATTGTAAGCCGGAGAAGCGACCTCATGCCGCCCCATGCAGATCAGCTCTTGCAGGAACGAATTCTGAAGACAGCGCACAAGCTGTGGCGCACGCGTGGTGAGGCTGGGCTGACGTTGCGCGCGGTTGCGCGCGAAGCAGGTACCAGCACCCCTACCGTTTACAAGCGATTTCGCAACAAGGAAGCGCTACGGAGAGCACTAGCGGAGCGAATCCGGTTGCAGTTGAATGAATATCTGTTCGCCGCGAGTTCCCTTGAAGATGTTTGCCGCAGGTATCTGGTTTTTGCGGAAGAGCACCCGCACGAATACCGGTTACTAATGCACTCCTGGAGCGACATCTTTCATCCAGACTTTCCGCGTCCCGGGCGCCAGTGGCTAATGACGCAGTTCGCCAACCGTTTCGGAGGGGTCCCGGAAGACTATGCGAAGTGTTTTTACGCCTTATTTCTGCTTTCGCACGGCGCTGCGTCGCTGCTTAGTCTGCCTGGTGATGACGCTTCACGCGAGGAAGTCCACCGAAATTTTCTGGAGATTTCTGACGCACTGATCCGGCACAACCAGATCCTCCGCCCATAAAGGCGGCACAATTCGTTTAATCATCGTTTACAGGGATTTCCGCAATTACGCAACGTTTGTGTACACAGTGGCGGGCGTGCTTCTTTCGATTCTATTCATCGAAATTTTGCTTTTCACGGCCTGCAAATTTTATTCCTATAATTTAAAATAGTTGGCAGTACCGTTTCACGGCTTTCGCAAACGGTCAAGATTTAATGAGGGCGGCGCTTTCGCGAATGCTGCCCTGGACTGAAACCTAAAGGAGTTGGAAGGAAAAAACGAATGGCTAGAACACTGCAAGTCGCTCCCCGCGCAACTCGCAAACCACACATCAGCAAAACTGCTCCCACACTCGAACAAATGCAGGCCCGCGCTTATGAGATTTACCTTGAGCGCTGCGGCGTTCCCGGCAACCAAATCGAAGATTGGCTGCGAGCGGAACGCGAGCTGGTTTCTGATGCGCCGAGCAAGCCCCGCAAGGCTGCTCGGTCGTCAAAGTCCGAGTCCGAAGCCGCCTGATTGCGAACTTAGCCGCCTTGCCCCAGCCAAGGCGCCTCTTATGAGAGAGTCAGTGCACTACACAATCCCCTGCAGGAAGAATTAGCGATGTCTGTGATAGCCTCTCTGCGTTAGCGGAACTTCTCGTTCATCGTTGAGCACAGGTGTTCGAGGATTCGAGGCATGCGCAGATGAGCTACGTAAGATCGAATTTGGTTTCGGGCGAAACCCTCATTTACGAAACGCGGCTGCACTGGGTCGTCATGCTGGGTCACCTGGCGGTGGGATGCCTGCTGCTCCTGCTGCCCGGAGCGCTTTTGCTGTACTACGCGCACAACCAAGCTGGAATTGAGAGCAAGGAATTGCACGTAATGGAAGGCGGGGCGGCGGTATTGCTGATTTCCGGCATCATAGTGATTCTGGCGGGCATGGTGCGGCGCAACGCGACGGAAATGGCGGTGACGAATCGTCGCGTGGTGATCAAGACGGGACTGGCGAGCCGCAAAACGATTGAGATGTTGTTGAACAAAGTGGAGAGCATTGAAGTCAGCGAAACGACCGCGGGCAGAATGCTCGGTTACGGGACGATTGTGGTGATCGGGACGGGCGGCACTCCAGAGCCGTTTCATGAAGTGGCGCATCCACTGGAATTTCGCAGCCAGGTGCAGCAGCAGATTGAAAAGTTGCGATAGCGACCGATACGATAATTTTACTTAGAGGCCAAGGTTTTCGAGTCTGAAGCTTTCGCGGCTAGAGTTTTCGAGAACAACCAAGCAAACAATTTTTCGTCGTCGTAAGCTTTGTCCCAGGAGACGTGCTTGATTCCGGGAAATTCGGTGTAGCGCACCTCGGCGCCAACTTCCTTCATGGCCGCGTACATCCGGCGTGACTCCGTTACCGGCACGATGTCGTCATCCGCGCCGTGAAATATCCACACTGGAATCCTGCCAACTTTTGCGGCTGCGTCGGAATAACTTTTCGGGTCGTCCACTGGAAACCATTTTGCCAACTCCGGATGTGCCTTCAGCGTGGCGGCAGGGGGACGGATGCCTCCGCAGATCACCACCAGAGCGGCAAACTTGTGCGGATATTTTTCCGCGAGATGCCAGGTTCCATAGCCTCCCATGGAAAGGCCGGTTACATAAGTGCGATCCGGGTCGCCGTGAAATTCCTTGCTGGCTGCTTCCAAGGTGGCCATTGCCAGATCATCCATGGGCGGCTGGGACCACCACAAATTTTTGGGGCATTGCGGCATCACTACGATCGCCGGAATACGTCCGCGGTCGCTGCGGATCTCCGAGCCAATCCCAATATCGGTTTGTTGCATGCCGTCGTTGCCGCGTTCACCGGCGCCGTGCAAAAAAAGGATGATGGGCCATTTCTGATGAGGCGTCCAAGTTTCCGGGACAAAGATCTGATATTTGTAAGCAGTTCCCTGCACAACGATCGAGCGGTCCAGGAAGCCGGTGTCGTGGTTTCTGGCGCGGGCCGGAATTGCAATTGCCAGCCACAGAATCAGAAGCGTGTATAACTTTCGGGACGAGACAGCCACCAATTCCTCCGCAATTTGGATTTTAACATGAGTGCTTTGCATCCGGTTGTGCGATTACACATACCAGATTGTGGTTAAAGACAAGGCGCGCTTCGGCAGAACATCTTTTCGTACTTGGCCGGGAGCATCATTTGGCGGCATTTTTCGCTTCGCGCAGCCGCCGCATTCGAGCAAGGAACGTGCAACAAGTATTTGGCGGTCGACAGAAACCGTGCGCCAGGTATTGGTATCTAACCATCAGGAGCGCCGATGGGACGCCGCACTGAACTCGATGCTCTTCGCGGGCTGATGCTGGTATGGATTGCGCTAACCCATCTGCCCACGTCGGCCAGCACCTACGTAAATCAACCGTTTGGTTTCGTGTCCGCGGCGGAAGGGTTCATTTTTCTTTCCGCGCTGTTCACCGGACGAATTTATTACCGTATGGCGGAGCACGACGGCTACTGGCCCATGACGCGAAGGTTGTGGTCACGCACGTTGCGTTTGTATGTGTACCACGGGCTGTTGCTGGCGTTCGCGTTTTTGGTTGCGGTGCCCATTGCGGCGCGCGGAAACCGGCCAGGGCTGCACAATCTTCTGGATTTCTACTTCATCGCTGGCGCGAAACAATCGATAACTGAAGCCGCGCTGCTGGTGTATCGCCCGCCTCTGCTCGATATTCTGCCGATGTATATTATTTTTCTTGCGTTCACCGGCGTGGCGCTGCTGCTGGCGCGCAAGATCGGCTGGAAACCGATCCTGCTGGGAGGATTCGTTATCTGGAGTTTCGCGCAATTTGGCTTTCGCAGCGCGGAACACAACTTCATGATGCGATTTATCCCGACGCGTATTCCGTTGAACGAGATGGGGTCGTTTGATCTGTGGGCGTGGCAATTTTTGTGGATTTGTGGAATTTGGCTGGGAGAGCGGTGGGCTCAGGATAATCTGCCGATTGAGAAGTGGGCGCGACGCGTGGCGGTGCCCGCAGCGATAATCGCGGCGGCATTCTTCGTATTACGGCGAGCGCTGGAACGCGGAGTGGAACTGGGGGCGAGCGAATTCCTTTTTGATAAGTGGCACCTGGGGCCACTTCGCCTGCTCAATTTTGTGCTGGTAGCGGCGCTGTTGGTCGTGGCGCAATCGGCGCTAAAGCCATTGGCGGTACGGCCGCTGGTGATGCTCGGCCAGTCTTCGTTGCAGGTGTTTTGCGTGCACCTGTTGTTTTGTTTCGCGGGTCTTACGCTGATGGGCAATGCGTCCATGCTCGACGGATGGAAGCAGTCGGCCCTGTTGATTGCAACGTTTTCGGCGATGTTGCTTACCGCGAAAGTCTTCGCGAAGAGTGAAGCGAAGCAGGAGCGCCAGCCGAAAATAATTCCCTCCGAGCCGCGTTCACAGAACGAATCTGCAGCACCGGCCGAGTCCAGGCGTTCCAGTGTTCCGCCGATCAACGAACCGATACCAAGTTCCGCCACCGGCCACATCGAGTAGCGATTCGTTTCGCGGTGACTGCTTAGCGATCTGGATATTTGTGTGTTGTGGTTGGACTAATTCAGCGGCAATTTCTCCGTTTGCACAACAATCTGCACCGCAGGAATCGCGGAGGGTTGTCCACGTTGGGAACGGATGATCAACTGGGCCAAAATGACCGTCCAGACAGCGTGGGCTACATACGCGATTAGTCGCGACGAAGCCAGGCCCAGAGAGCCCCAGTGCACGAGGAGCAGTGTAGAAACGATGAAAACCATGGCCCACGCTGAGTTTGCAATTAAGCCCAGCCACATGCGCCCGGAGGCGGCAATCACGTCGCCTATCGGAGTAATGATGCCCATAATCACGGCGGTCCATACCGCGGCGACCAGGGTTAGCCAAGAGTGGCCATAATCAGCGCCGTACATGCGCATTACCCAAGGGCTGAATATGGACAGACCGAGGGCAATCGGAACCACGATGAGTCCATTCAGTTTCATCATGGTATTCAGGATACTTGCGGAACTCTTGCCATCGCCTTCGCCCATGCGATCGGACAACAAAGGCAACAAACTGTTGCCGAGCAAAGTCGGGATAAACAACATGGTGCCGTACCATTGATTTGCGGCACTGTAGATGCCCATTTCGACGTAACCGTGCGGCTGATTGACCAACAAAGTGGAGCATAGCCAGTTGACCGGCATGACCATGATTCCGGCGAGCGCCGCCGGCACACTAAAGTGCCAGAGGGTGGCTAACTCATGCCGCCAATGGCCGAAAACGATGTGAATGTTATACCGGTGGGCCTCCTGCCTTAGGGCGATTCCATTAAGCAGCCAATTCACAAAACGGGAGCACGCCATACCCCATATGACGCCGTTTAGACCGGCCAGATAATAACCGCCGAGCATGAAAGGAAGATCCAGGAGGCCTACAAGCGCTTGTAATTTTGCCGAGAGTTGAAATGCTTCAAATCCATAAAGCGCTCCCATCTGCGCGCCGTTCATGGATGAAAAAAATAGAGCCAGGGCGCCGATGCGGAGAGGAAGGGTTAGTTGGGGAGCGGACAGCGTGTGCGTCGCCAGATAAGGCGCCACCACGTACAAGATGATCGAAAAGGCAGCGCCTGCTACAGCCGCTACAACGGTTGAGACCGAAAGAATGCGCCCTGCACGTAGCGGGTCGCGGACACGAAATTCGGCAATGTATTTTGTGGCGGTTAAGCCCAGGCCGAAACCAGCGAATACTCCAAAAAGATCGATGCTGCTGCTGACGATACCCAGCTCTCCGTACTTCGCCGGTCCCATGTAGCGCGCCAGAATAATTGAGATCGGAACGCGGAGCACACGTACGACGGCAGCGCCCACCAACACCCAAAAAGCGCCGCGCGCGATGCGTCTGGCGAAGGGAACCGCATTTATGCGGTCGACGACGGGCTTCGGTAGATACTTGAAAACGAATTTGCCTAAGGACACAGGCAACGGCCTTCCCTGAGAAACTGCCAGCGTGAGTCTGAAAATATTATATCCGTCGCAGGCCAAACTGCTATGGAGGAAGCCGTAATAACCGGCAAGCTATTCAACACGAACATCCGATATTTCCTGAACCCTGGTACCAGGAACTGCCCTCGAATGGACTCTTCTCGGTTGAGCCAAATTGCGAATCGCGCTAAGGAAAACGCTGGCAATGTTTTTGGGTTCGAATTGGCTTGTCTGCATTTGATTGGGGGCAACCGAGGTCAACGTATTTTTTCGGAAATTCAGATATAAATTACCGATTGCCTTCCGTACACCCTCAATATCTCCAGTGTCAACGCGCAAAATGCCGAATCGTTCGGCCATATCGTTGATCACACCGATGCGCGGGCTCAGCGCCAGCACCGGGTTTCCAGCGGAAAGATAGTCCACCAGTTTTGACGGAAGAAATATGCCTTCTTTCATTTCGGCTTCGATCAGCACACAAACCGTCGCGGCCTGAATAATGGCCTGGCTTTCTTCGTACGGTATCCGTCCGGTGGCGCTCACAATCTTTTCCAATTGCAAGTCGGAGACGAGGGATTCCGTTTTAGCATCTGAGGGACCGACAAGCATAAGCTTGGTAAGCTCCGCGGCTTCCGGGAAGTCTGCCAGAAACAGCCGTAACCCGCGCAGAAGAGGCACGGCAGAACGTCCAGTGGCTTCGCTCGAGCCAAGTTTGCCGGCATGCACCAGGGTGAAAGTCTTTGATGGCGCGCCGGCCTGTGTGGCGTGATTTAGCGCTGTTCCAGCATGTGGCAGGATCAGCGAATCGTGGCGTATACCAGAAATCTTTTCGTGGTAAGCGTGAAGCCTAGTATGCGGGTAGACGAGAAGATCGGCAGCGCGAAATGTTCTTTTCATCCAAAAGGTGGAAAGGGAACGTGGCATCGGAACTCTATTGGCGACCTTCACCGGGAAGAGATGCCAATCCCACGGATCGTTGATTCCGGCGATCCACGGCAGCCGCAGATTCTTGGCACACCAATATCCGGCAATGTGGCTAAACATCGGGAGCGATCTGGAGTAAACCAAATCGAAAGGCCGCTGGCTATGAATCCGCTTGGCTTCTTCGACCGCCGCACCCGTCCACCGCGCATACTGTTGCGTCTGATATCGGACCGCACTGGTCAGCGACTGAATCGGATTCCTGTGAGTCGGGACGGGAAATTCAGCGACGTACTTGCGAAGGGCCTGCCAAGAAGCGGAACCGTCCACTAATTGCGGCGCAAATTCGTGATAAGTAAAGACCGTTATGCCGGCGCCGGCGCCGGCGAGCGCCGCGACTAATTTTGCCGAACAGAACGCTTCCGAATCGTAACTTGGAACAAATGCGGGACTGATATATAGGATATTGGGGAGATTAGAATCCTGCCGATCTCGTGATCCGGTCGCCGGTGATGGAAGTTTCTGAAGCATAATCTAACGGCTGGCTCCCCTCGTAAGTCGAGCTGGAAAGGACGTTCTTTCAACTCCGAAATAGCCTCGAATTGCGTCAAGAATCCGGTTCGTAGCTTTGCCGTCGCCGTAAGGATTTCGGGCGGTAGCCATGGAATCGTAGTAGACCTTATCGGTCAGCAGCCGCGTGACTTCGCGAACGATTCGCGGACGGTCGGCACCGATTAGCTTGGCGGTGCCGGCAGCGATAGCTTCCGGGCGTTCGGTGGTGTCACGGGTGACCAGCACCGGTACGCCTAAGCTCGGTGCTTCCTCCTGTATTCCTCCCGAATCGGTCAGTATCACGGTCGAGCGTTCCATGAGAGCGACAAAAGGTAAGTACGACAAAGGTTCAATTAAATGAATGTTAGGCTGTCGAGCACCCGCTCCGTTCACGTTGCAAAGAATTTTGCTGACTGTCGAACGGACATTCGGATTCAAGTGGACAGGATAAACAAAGGGCACCTGGGGAAATTGTTGGGCGAGATCCTTAATCGCGAGACAGATTGATTCCAGCTTTTCGCCAAAACTTTCGCGCCGATGACCTGTGATAAGCACTAGAGGTGCATCGCGCCGCCCGTTCATCAAGCCGGGGTCGATCCCAGTAACCCGAGCCGGCTTAATCTTGAGTTGTTCGATAGCCAGGAACAATGCGTCAATCACTGTATTGCCGGTAACGAAAATTCTTTCGTCGGGGACGCCCTCAGCGCGCAGATTGTCTCTGCTGATTGGCGTGGGCACGAAATGGAGAGTGGCGAGATGCGTGGTAAGTACACGATTGCCCTCTTCGGGCCACGGAGATCTTAAATTTCCGGTCCGCAGGCCAGCTTCAACGTGGCCGACCTTGATATCCTGGTAGAAGCTCGCGAGGGTCGCGGCGAAAACGGTCGTGGTATCGCCTTGAACCAAGACCAAATCCGGTTTTTCTGCGATCAAGTAGTCATCAATAGCCTTCAGGGCCCGACACGTTAGATCTGTCAGACTCTGTTCCGCACGCATTAAATTTAAGTCGCTGTTGGGCACAATGCCGAAGACCGCGAGCACTTGGTCAAGCATTTCGCGGTGCTGCGCGGTTGCGCAAACGTGACACTCGAACGCCGGGTCAGCCTGCAACGCGAGAATGACGGGAGCGAGCTTGATCGCTTCCGGCCGCGTTCCAAGAATGACCGACACCCTGCGTTTCATACGTATGCCCTTCTGATGGGATGGGCGCTAAACGGTACGGTTGCAAAGACCGGGTCACTGCCTACGACTTGGAGTGCGAGGAACTTAGGACATCTCCAGTCGGAGAACTGCTTGCAATGGAACGGTCGAATCTTCTGAATACTCCAATCGGAAGCAGTTCTATCGCGGAGTCCCGCACACTTAAGTGGCTTCAAATTTTTCTGAACTTTGTTGCTCCTGGTCCGGGAGCTTGTCGGCTTCCTTGAGGTTGCTTGCCTCAGCAAGGCCGCCAACATCAGCGAGCTTCTCAATGTCCATACGATCAATGTCTATGGAATTTTCAAAGCCATCAGAATTCGTTGCAACGTTAGCTGTCTGGTTTAGCAGCGATTCAACAGCACTTATTAGTTCCTGTTCCGGTGCGGTCTTGTTGATCACCTCGCGTATGCCATTTTTCTTTGCTTCCAGCGCCAGCGACGAAAACGCGTGGTTGGTATGAAGAAGAATGGGTACGGCCGGATTATTTGAAAGAATCTCGCGGGCCGCATGTAAGCCGTCCATCTCTGGCATGGCGAGGTCGAGAATGATGATATCGGGTTTGAGTTCAGCGGCTTTTTGTGCAGCCTCGATCCCGTTTGAGGCTTCGGCACAAACTTCCCAGTCTGCATGAGTCTCAAGCAGCGTTTTCAGCATCTTCCGCACCATCTCCTGGTCGTCTGCAATGAGAATTCGATAGCTCACAAAGCCTCACAAACATTCGGCGTGGCCATATGTTTTACACACTACAGAGGGCAAAACGGGTTTGGAATACACTGAAGAACGTAGGGAATGCAGACTTTGCAAGGGAAAAAGTGACGAAATAACACCAAATCGCGAATATCGTCCCAAGAACATTACATATTTTGCGGTATAAGAAAAACGCCGCCAGCCCGCTATAAAAGTTTTCAGACGGGCGATCTCGAAAACATCGCCGAGAGCATTATGGGCCGGTGAAAGATGGCAACAAAACGACTTCAGGTACTGCGTTCCGGGGAACGGACAAATCCGGCCGGCAAGCCGGTCAGTAATAAAATTCTTCTAGCGATACCCGATGGCGAATACCGGGCGATTCGTACACATCTTGAATTTCTCGATCTGCCGAATCATCTCAGGCTGCATGAACCGCCGGGAAAACTTCAGTTTGCCTATTTTCCGAACTCCGGATTGGTTTCGATCGTGGTTGCGACAAAAGGCGGACGAGATGTGGAAGCCGGCGTGGTGGGATGCGAAGGCGCCGTAGGCACGGCGCTGGCAGTGGGATTGGACAAAAGTCCGCTTCGTGAAGTCGTGCAAATTGAAGGCAGTGCTTTCAGGGTTGCCTCGCGCGCACTGCAAGAAACTCTTTCGAAAACCCCGGACTTGCAGATGAGGTTGAGCCGCTACGCGGTGTTGCAAGGAATGCAAGTAGCGCAGACGGCGGCCTGCAACCGGCTGCACGAAGTTGCTCAGCGTCTGGCGCGCTGGCTGCTTATGGCGCAAGACCGCGTGGACGCGGCAATATTGCCGATCACGCAGGATTTTCTGGCTACCATGCTGGGCACTGACAGGCCCAGCGTGACTCTGGCGGCAGGCGCGTTGCAGCAAAACAGAATAATCCAATATAGACGGGGTTCGATAAGAGTGCTGAATCGCAAGCGACTCGAAATATCGGCTTGTGAATGTTATCGAGTAATCCAACAGCTGAACGGAGATCTTAATTTGAAATAATCCCCCGAGTGTTCGACAGCCTACAGACAGTCGTTGCCACCAGCCGATACAGTCTCCCATTCCGCAAAAAAAAACAGAATGGGCCGAATAGCAGATGATTCAAATCGTCAAGCCGCGCGAAACAGCAGAGCGGAAGCTTGGCCGCTGACAAACAAAATCCTTCTGGCGATGCCCGAGACGGAATATCAAGTCATTCAAGTACATCTGGAGTTTTTCAAATTTCGGCAGCATTCTATCTTGCATGAGTCCGCGCAGAATTTGCAGTTCGCTTATTTTCCAAATGACGGCTTGATTTCCCTTCTGGTTGCGACCGAGGACGGAAAAACGGTTGAAGCCGGAATGGTTGGCAACGAAGGAGTAGTCGGAGTGGCGGCTGCGGTCGGCCTTTCGATTTCTCCATTGCGCCAGGTGGTGCAGATCGCGGGTGACGGTTTCAGAATCAGCGTCCATGCGTTCCAGCGCTGCCTGAGCATTACTCCGCATCTGCAAATGGCTTTAAGCCGTTACGCCGTGGTGCAAGGCATGCAAATCGCGCAAACAGCGGCGTGCAACAGGCTGCATGATGTTGGAGAGCGACTGGCGCGATGGCTGCTGATGGCCGAGGACCGCGTCGGATCCG
The DNA here is from genome assembly GCA_963732135.1 of uncultured Acidobacteriota bacterium. GTDB lineage: Bacteria > Acidobacteriota > Terriglobia > Acidiferrales > UBA7541 > Acidiferrum. Next base: position 551,531 of record CAVSYC010000001.1, on the reverse strand, counting down.
GCCCACTTCCCATCACGCATGATTTCCTGGCGACGATGCTGGGGACCGACCGGCCCAGCGTCAGTGTCGCAGCAAAAATTCTGCAGAGAAAGAAAGTCATTGAATACCGGCGCGGTGCGCTGGAACTTCTTAATCGCAAGAAACTGGAAGCATCTGCTTGTGAATGCTACAAGGTGATCCGCCAGTTCAACGGCGTTCTTCGACTTCCCTAGCCTGGGAGCTGAGCTCAAGTTTCCGATGCGCTGGGAATTCTGCCTGGCGTTGGGCTGCGGTTACATCAGCGCTGCATAGAGAGCTTGTTTCCAGCGAGCATTGTCGATGGTCCAGCAGATTTTGGCCATATGTCCACCGTCGAGCTGTGCGGCCCAGACGTCGCGGTTGCGTTCGTCAAGCGCGACGTTCAAGCGGTCAACCACGGTCATGCCGCGTGTGAGTTCGCTCTCGGTTTCCACTTCCATGAAATGCTGCGATTGCGAAGTGACGATCGAAGGATCCAGCGCGACGGCCATCGCTACAGGATCGGGCAGAGAGATTCCGTGTTCTCCGGACTGTTTCAAGAAGGCTGCTTGCGCGGTGCTGTTGCACTCGACGGCAAATTTAGCGACGGGCGTGCCCAAACTTAGAACATGCTGGATGTCTGATGGATTCAGGACTGCTTCGCCGCGACACAAGTGCCAGCCCACAAGTTCGACGGGAAGGCCGCTGCGCACCACGATGCGTGCGGCTTCCGGATCGCACCAGATGTTGTATTCGGCTGCAGGGGTGACGTTGCCTTCGCAGCACGGCGCGCCACCCATCACAACGCAACGACTTACTTTCGCGGCGATAGCCGGATTTTTTTGCAAGGCTAACGCGACGTTGGTAAGCGGGCCTAGCGTCACCATCTCCAGGCCAGGGTAAGACTCGATCGTCTCGATGATGGCATCGGAGGCCGTTTTGTTTTCCGGAGCGCGGCGCAGGGGTTGGTAGCCGTGATCGCCCAAGCCATCGCGTCCGTGGAACCAAGACGCGTCCAGATGCGGGCGCTTCAGGGGTCGTTCCGCGCCCGCGAACACCGGTACGTTCGAATCGCACAGCTCCGCCGTGTACAGCGCATTTCGGGTGGCCTGATGCACATCCACGTTTCCCGCAACCACAGTGATGGCCACGACCTGAATTTGAGTAGAGCGCAACGCCATAGTCAGCGCCACGGCATCGTCGGAGGCGGTATCGGTATCAATCAGAAATGGACGGTTCACGCGACGCAGGATAGCAAATTAGCGCCCGAAACCCGGCACAAAAAAATCAGCGCGATTTCGATCTCTCAGCCGGCCGCGGCTCCCGCGGATTTCTCGGGTTCCGGCTCAGCGGCCGCGCCGAAAGGCTTGGCCGTAATCTCGAGCCCATTCTTGTTCATATCGAATCGTTGTTTCCGGTCTAATCCTTTCACAAACTGGCGTGCCGCCTTACCGATCGCACCGGGAAGGTTCGACGCATCCACCATGACCGTCGATTGCACGTTTTCCTCGTTGCGATCTACATAGCGAAATTGCACCTCAAACGTTTTCATGCTTTCAGTCCCCTTTCCTGATTATTCTTTGATGAAAATAAAAACCTGTTCGTGCGTGCAACCCGCGCGGGCGGTGGAATCGCCGCGACCCTAAGTCCGGCGACGCTTTCGGCTGGCGGCTTTCTTTGCGGGGTGCTTGCCTTTCAGAGTCTTGATCTCGGCCTTAAGCTTCTCGTTCTCTTTGGCTAACTCATCACGGGCAGCGGTCATAGTTTCAAGATCGTTCCCCGCCTGGCCGTTCTCTTTCTGAAGTTCGGCCACATGAGCCTTCAACTGCTCGTTCTCTTGCAGGGTTTTTGTGTCCTTGCAGGCGGTTAGGGGCAAAGTCAGCGCCACGGCTACGACAAGAAGCGCCCATGCGTTTTTGCGCGTCATTCACGATCCTTCTGTGACGAAAATTAGAATTGCGGCTGGAATGAGCGTTAGCGGACGGGGAGGGAAGGCGCCGCTGGCGACTGTGTTAGCGTAATGTAGTTTTGAAGATCACACAAGCCTGACACGTAAGCCTGACACGTAAGCAAAGTGGAGGCGCGCGCCAGGTACCTAGGCCCTGGTCAAGGCGCTAGCCGGACGAGTCTGCGTGGGCGACGCACGACGGCCCCGAGAAGTTCAGTTGGCAATCCATCGAGCGACGGCTCTTAGGCCAGCCTGCACCAGGTCACCCGAGCGAGCGTCTTCCCACCACTCGGTATCGTCCGCTCTAAATAGGGCTGAGGCTTCGGCTCTCGCGTGAGCGAGTTTCAGGGGTAGCGTCGGATCGAGCGGTCGAGGCTCGGCAGCTTCCTTAAGCTGCGCCAGCATCTGTTGCTGCTGCTTCATGTCCAACATCGAAATGGCAGAATGGCAATACGGACAAGCCGAGTTGGTTTGCAGGTTAATGGCTGCCCCACAGTTGCAGCAGTTCACGGTCGGTACGTTCTCTCGCAACTGCTGGATCTCTTGAGGTGAGAGCGCATGGATGAAATTCTTCTCTTTCAAGAAGTCGAAAAAACCAATGAACCGTCCGTGTCCGCTTTCACATCCCCAATAGTTGAATCGCATGTTCCGCAGCATATCGTGCGCCAGCGATAGCCGGCCGGCGCAGCGCGGACAATGGAGGACGTCAGACAAGGTTGGCTTGGCCGTTGACGAGTGCTCACCGATAAACTTCATCAGCTTGAGCGTGGAACCGGGAGAGAGCTGCAGGTTTTTGTGCAGGTCGAACCAGAACGACTGGCATGTCGTACAAACATCGACGGTGACCGGTGTGCCCAAACGCCCGTCCAGCGTCCAGTCGGTCATGGCTTTTCCACAGTTCGGGCAGGTCATGGAGGCCGATTCTAAATGATCGCTCGCGTCAATGCTAACGCCGGGAGATCCGAGACAACATTCTTGAAATCCGCGCAATATTTCCTGGCTACAACTGCCTTCGCTCGCCACTGGTGCTAGTTAGCTCCCGCACCGGCCGCACCTCGATGCTGCCTACGTGGGCGGGTGGCATTTGCGAGGCTATCTGGATCGCTTCGTTGCGGTCGGCGGCGTCAATCAGATAGAACCCGGCCAGGAATTCCTTCGTCTCGGCGAAAGGGCCATCCGTGACGGAGAGCTTTCCGTCGCGGACTCGCACGGTGGTCGCGGTATGAACGGGCTGAAGGGCCTCTGAGACGATGCAGCGCCCGCCGTTTCGGAGAGACCGGTCGTACGCCATGCATTCATCGTCGGTCATGGCCGTGATTTTCTTCTCTTCGCCGTAGACAAGGCACAGGTACTTCATTGAAGTCTCCTTCATCTCAGAGCAAGCAGCGTACTCTATATTTGAATACCATAGTCGGTCCGGAAACCAAGATTCAAAAACGAATGCCTGACGATGAAACCAATTCGGCTCTCGCGAATCAAACCTGAATCAGGCATCCTATGTCTAGGTCATCTCTAGCAATATCAGGTTCGATTTCTATCGTGGACGAACTTTCCCAACTCGCCGCGTTTCCGCCAACAGGTGAAGCCGACCCTGTGCCGCAATCTCTGCTCGCGGCTTTTCCAGAGCAGGCAAGAACTCTCGGGCTGCTTTACGACGTTAGCCGCGAACTGACTTCCATTCTGGATCGCGAAGAGCTTCTGCGTCGCATTGCGGAACGCGTGAAGAAAATCGTCAACTACGACGTTTTTACGGTAATGCTGTGGAATGAAAGGGTGCAGTTTCTGGAAGGCGTTTTCGCAATGCACTACGAAAACTCCATTCCGGCTCGCTTCCGCGTGAATCTGAATCAGGGCATCACTGGGCATGCTGCCGCTTCGCGGAAGCCGATTCGCCTGGACGATGTGCGCCTGGATCCACGCTACATCACCTGTCCCACGTGCGAAGTGGTCAGCTCCGAGCTGGTGATTCCTCTGCTACTGCAGGACCGTCTGGTTGGCGTGCTCGATCTGGAAAGCAAACGCTACGCCGCATTCACACCGCAACATGAACGCATGCTGATGGCTCTGAGTTCGTTTATTGCGATCGCACTGGAAAATTCGCGGTTGTATGAGGACGCGAGAGAGAACCAAATTCGTTTGCAAACCGACCTGGATACCGCGCGCGAAATTCAATTGCAGCTTTTGCCGCGGGGCGCGCGCGAAGTTCCCGGCCTCGATATCACTGCCGCCTACGTACCGGCGCGCGAATTGGGCGGCGACTTTTACGATTTTCTGCAGTATGGCGAGGGGCGCCTGGCCATGGCCTTGGGCGATGTCTCCGGTAAAGGCACCGCCGCCGCTCTGTATGGCTCGCTGGCGATCGGCATGCTGCGTGAGTTGACCGTGGAGCATACGCTGGAGCCGGCGGATATGCTGGCCGTGCTCAATCGCCGTTTGCACGCGGCACGCCTGCAAGCTCGCTTCATCGCGCTTACTTTCGCCGTTTACGAAGGTTCGGAACGCACGCTGACTATCGGGAACGCCGGAGGAACGCATCCACTGCTGCTGCGCGACGGCCAACTGGCAGAAATTGCCGTTGACGGCATCCCACTAGGCCTGTTCCCGGAAGCGGACTATTCGGTCCTGACCTTGAACTTGCAAGTCGGCGACGTGGTTATTTTTGCGTCGGATGGAATTCTGGAGTCGGAAAATTCCAAAGGCGAAGAGTTTGGCATGGAACGGCTCTCTGCTCTGATTGCTTCGCTTCCAGAAAATTGCGACGTGGAGAATATCTCCGGGGCAATTCTTCGCGCTACCGACGAATTCAGCGGCGTGGGAGTTCCTCCGCACGACGACCGCACGCTGCTGGTTCTCCGCGCCATCGAGGATTCTTCTGCGGGATTTTCCACACTCCCCATTATTTACTGATACTTTAGGCGATTTCGCCGGTCCCCTTCGAAGCCGGGCTTTCTCAAGCCTCTCTATCGGTCGCAATCATCGAAGAGTAGAATCCGTGCAACAACGATGCCGATTTCGGCGGTGGAGTTCGGCTGCGCGGAGGAAAAAATGATTCGGTCCATGGCCCTGAGCCTTACGGCATTCTTCACGGCGCTGGCCTTTCCCTTTCACGCTTCGCTCCAAGAAACTGCGCGATCGCCGCTTCCGACCGCAGCAGCACTTGCAGAGATCACGGAAAGAGGGCGGCTGCTTGCGGAGTACGACGCCGCAGCATGGCATTCCACGGATGCAGTGCTGGCACTAAAGCCCGCCGAAGGCAGCCTGGGACGATATGTCGCAAAGAAAACAGGCTCGACGTGGATCGTTGTGTACGGGAAACTCAGCGACGCACGCGACAAATTCCTCATCAGCTATGCGGCGACAAGAGAGCAGGCGTCGGATCAGTTCGCCGTAGAGCGCTACGATCCGCCACGCGAGGATAGCGAGTTTTATCTTTCTGGCGCCAGGGCGATCGAAACGGCTCTCGGCGCGTTTTCCGGAGAGCAGCGGCCATACAACGTAGCGGTAGTGCCAGCCAATTCAGGAAAATTGTACGTTTATGTCTATCCGGCCCGGACGCACGCTGACGTGTATGTGCTGGGCGGAGATGCGCGCTATCTGATTTCCGCGGACGGCACGACGATTGAGCAGACGCGACGCATGCACAAGAGCATTATAGAGACTAAGGACCCGATTAAGACGGACGCGGCCAAAGACGGGTATAAGCCCGTCATGGGCATCCACAACCACATTCTGGATGACATTCCGGAAGACACGGACGTTTTATATGCGATGACAAGAAAACCGGCAGCTCCCGAGATGATCGTCACCTGGGAATACACATATATGGTAATGAGCGACGGAAGTATCGAATATAGGGGAGAGAGCGCGAAGCTCTGGGGTAAAAAGAAAAAGAAATAGGAAGATTTAATGGCCGGAGGAAATGGTGGCCAAGGTCTTCACAGCTGGCGTTTGCGCGAAGTAGTTCTGTTCGCGCAGCCGACGGTAAATGTGTCCTGCAACGCCAGCGGCGAGCGGGCCCTTGATGCGGGAACTGTTGCCGCGAATCAAAACGGCCAGCGCGATTTTGGGATGCGCTTCATCGGCATAAGTTAAAAACCAGCCGACGTGAGAAATTTGATCGGAGCAGGTGCCAGTTTTTCCGGCGGGCATTTCGTCGCCACCAGCATCAAAGCTGCGCTTGCCAGTACCGTAAAGAACCGCCGCCAGCATGCCTTCACGCAACTCCGGAAGCAGGGGACCAATATTCAATTCGCGTTTGATGCGGGGAACGAACGCGCTTGCTTCTTCGCCGGACACGCCGTACTGGAGATAGTAGAGAGTGCCGCCATTAGCGAACGCGGCTGCCAGTGACACCAACTGGAACGGCGTCATCTGAATTCCTTCTCCGAAGCTGGACATGCGGGCCACGCCGCCCTTGAGCGGAGGAGCCATGGGAAATGCGCCAGGGTGCTCGTCCTGCAAGTTGTATCCAGCAAGTTCGCCCAGCCCGAGAAGGCGGCCATACTTCGAAACGGTATCGAAGCCCATGCGAAGGCCTAACTCTTCGAAAAACTTATTATTGGAGTGGGCCATGGCGTCAGTCAAATTCATGTACTTGCGGCGGCCGACTTTGAGCATGGTGTCGCGCGTGATGACGTTTTCTTGCAATGCGGCAAGAGCGATGGTGGGCTTGATGGTGGAGCAAGGAATGGCGCCGTCGGAGTAAGCGAGTTTCTGATTGACGACAGTCAAAATGCGCCCGGTATTGGGATCAACCGCGACTACGGAACCATTGTAACGGCCAAGAGCTTCAATGGCGGCGGCGCGAACGACCGGGTCATCGTTGGCAGCAATATCGCCTAGCGTGGGATCAACACCTTTTTCGCGGACGTAACGATGACGCAAAGCGCGCGTGGGCTTTACGGGAGCTTTGGCGAGAGCGGGAGAAGCATCGGACGGCGGACAGACGCAACAAGCGGCGAGGAACATTGCGAGAGAAGTTTTTCCGAGCCGGGTGAGTTGTGTCATTCGCCGTTTACCTCATATTCCAGAAGCGCGTGCAGCCGAACCCATTTATCGCTTGAATTCTCTATCGGCAAGTAAACAAAACTTGCAGAGGCGGATTCCGCAAAAACCGCACAGTGCTGCTTATGCACTCGGTCAGCCAAAGAGAAGCTGACTCAAAACAAGGGACTTAAGTGCCAAAAATGAAAAGCAGCTGTTCGGGAACGAGACACTGCCTCTCATCGTGAGACGTATTTTACGGAAAATGAGTTCTCCGAGGCAATAGGGAAAGCGGGCTAGTACGAGCTATGTGCTTTAGATTGAACGACTGACCGGGAGGACAGGCAGTTTTTGTCACCCTGTCCGGATGGAGCAAGCAAAGGGACAAGACTTGGTTTCTACGAGGGAACGGCTTCGCCGAGACCCACAAGTTTCCGGAATTCAGGGTCGCCGTGGAGGCAATCGAGGTCGGAGTCCCTGGCGGCCCAATTCAGGTTGCCGTAGCCCGCTCCGATCGCTTTCTTGAGAGTGGCAATCGCTTCGGTCTTCCTGGAGAGAACACCATAGGTGCAGGCTGCGTTGTATAGAGTGTTGCCATCGTTGGGACGAAGGGCGACCGCCGTTTGCAGATGCCGCATGCATTCGTCTTTTTCGCCAAAATGAGCGAGGTTGCCAGCGAGTAGAATGCGTGCCCGCACGTCTTCCGGAACCATCTCCAATTGCTGGCGGAGGACAACATTCATGCGCTGTCGCAACTGCTCCGCTTCCTTCTTCTGTCCCAAGCGTTCCATGCTGAGGGTGTAGGAAACGTAGGTGTTGTAATCGTCGCCGTTGGCTTCGAGCGCCTGTTCCGCAAGATTTGCGGCCTCTTCGTACTTGCCTTGTGAGAGAAGTGCGCGTCCCAGGATGTTCCAAGACCCATCGCAATCAAGTTTGCGTTCGATGGCGCGGCGGGCCATCAATTCCGTTTCATCAAATTTCTTTTGTGCGTAGAACAGGCGAGCACGGGCGACCATGACTTCCGGCAAATCGGGAGCCAGGGCCATAGCTCGGTCGCAGGCATCGATTCCGCGCGAGAGCCAGTCCGGGCTCTGATCGCGCAATTCGAAGATGAGACCGCAGAGATGAGCGATTCCCGCATAGGCCAGGGCAAAGTGCTTGTCGAGTTGGATGGCCTGCTCGAACATTTGCAGGGCATAGTCCATATTCTCGCGGCGGGTGTAGCTGCGGCCGCGCAGATAAAAATCATAGGCCTGGGTATTTTCGGTGGGCTTGATGCCGATGATTTTTTCTTCCTGCGGAGTGAGGGTAATGCGCAAGGCGTGAGCGATGCTACGAGCGATTTCGTCCTGGATGGCGAAGACGTCCTCTAGCTGGCGATCATAGCGCTCGGCCCAAACAGAATGCCGAGTGGAACCCTCGACCAGCTGTGCAGTGATGCGTAAGCGGTTTCCGGAGCGGCGAATAGTGCCTTCGAGTACGAAAGTGGCGCCCAGTTGCTGCCCGACCTGCGCGGCATTGGCCGGCTTGTCGCGGAAAGCAAGCATTTCCGAGCGCGGAAAAATCTGCAGCTGAGTGATTTTCGAAAGCTCGGTGATGATGTCTTCGGTCATGCCGTCGCGGAAGTACTCGTCTTCCTTGCCGCCACCTTGATTTTCGAAGTAGAGGACAGCAACAGATTTTTTGGCTGGAGCGGCCACCGCTACATGGCTGCTGGAGGAATCAGATTTCTCCGTGCCGGGGCGGCGATTCGAATCAAGGTCACGCTTAAGACGCTTCAGGTCGGCGCGGAGTTCAGCGGCCGTCTGATAACGCAGATCGGCGTCTTTCTCGAGGGCTTTCGCAAAGATATTTTCCATGGCAAAAGGCAGCCGGGAGTTCAGCCGCGTCACCGGAGCGGCTTCGGAGTGCAGGATGCCGTCAAAGATCAATGCTGACGTGGAGCCGGCAAACGGAATGACTCCGGTGGCCATTTCGTAGAGCACAACGCCAAGGGAAAAGAGATCGGAGCGCAGGTCAAGAGTTTCGCCGCGAGCTTGTTCCGGCGACATATAGGCGACGGTGCCGACGGAGCTTCCCGGACTGGTGATGAAATCATCGCCCTCGAGCACAGTGCGAGTCTGCATGGAAGATTCGCTGACCGAGTCGGAGAGTTGATTGCGAGCAAGCTTGGCCAAGCCGAAGTCGAGAATCTTTGCCGTGCCGCGATCCACGAGAAAAATGTTGGCGGGCTTGATGTCACGGTGAACGATGCCTTTGGAGTGAGCGGACTCGAGGCCGTCGGCAATCTGAATGCCGATGTCCAAAAGCTCGGAGATGGCAATCGGCTTTGCAGAGATGCGATGCTTCAGAGTCTGGCCCTCAAGAAGTTCCATGGCGATGAAGGGACGGCCTTCGAATTCGCCAACGTCGTGAATGGTGCAGATGTGAGGGTGATTGAGGGAGGACGCGGCACGCGCCTCGCGGCGAAATCGTTCGATGGCCTGGGTATCTTTGGAAATATCGTCGGGCAGAAATTTCAGGGCAACGTTGCGGCCAAGACGAGTGTCTTTAGCTTTGTAAACAACGCCCATTCCCCCGCCGCCTAGTTTTTCCAGGATGCTGTAGTGGGAAATCGTACGACCGAGCATTGAGAAAGAATCCGTCACGGCAACGGAGTTTAGCGCAGAGCCACCAAGCAGGCAAACCTCGGAGGGCCGAGCGCCACACGTTGGATTCGCGAAGGTAAGCCAAAAAACTAAAACTGCCGTTGAGGAGGCAGGAAAGGGCGCAGCAATGCTGCCCCTACACGAGAACGGATTGGGCAGAGCGGCTCAGTTTTTGGTGGCGGATTGTGCGGAAAGATCTTTCGGAGTGGTGGCCGCGGCGTGATCCGGCTCGCGCGGGGTCATGGAGACGACCACGTACTCGTGTTCCTTGTCGTTTAGTTCCGGGACGCGCAGGATCAGCTTGTCCTTGTTGATGCGAAACTGAGCGGTTTCGCCAATAGGAAGCAGAACAGGGTGCTTATCGTCTTTCGGGCGAATGCGGTAGACGACGTGGTCGGCCTGAAGGATGTACTCCTGGCAAAGCAATTCCTGGGTTTGCTTGTGCTGGCCATCGGTGCCGAAGATTTCGCCGGCGACCGTTTTGGAGCCTTTTTCCTGCGAGCCGCAGGAAGACGAATCCATACTAACTAGTGTTCCGTGTTGATACTCATGCTCTTTAGCGGAGCAGACGCCCACAAACAGCAGGCAGACAGCAAGAGTGCGCAGCTTCATTGAGTTAATCCTCCCGACGCGAGATTAGCGAGAGCATTTGCGCGGCACGAATAGGACTAAAGTTTGGTTTTTCGCAAAAAGTTAAGAGGTGTTCAGGGGAGAAGGAAAAACAAAAGCCGCGTGCAGATTGCGCGTTGCTGGCTTGCCGCTGCTACAAGGGCGAAGATTGGAGACCAGAACGGGGGGTGCGGAAATACGCGAGCACGAAGAAAACGCCAAGGGTGAGATCGACAGCGGCGAATACCAGGTCGTTGGGATTGGTGCGTTTTTGCTCGACCAGGATGATGACGGGAATCGAGTAAACGAGTTTTTCGAGGACGGCGAGAATCATCATTGGACGGAAACGGACTGGGTCTCTGGCGATGAAGGCAAAAGCGACTTGCCAGAGCAGAGTGACGCCGACAAAGCCGTAAAAGAAAGCCGGATGAGTCATAACGGCGGGTCTTTTTCGCCGATGAGATTGAACATGAAATAGAGCGGGGCAATGAATAGAAACCCGATGTCGCGGCGATCCAGAAAACGATCTTAGCGAATTTCACGGTGAGCTCCGGTGCAAGAGTTTACCGCACCCGGAGCGAACTTGCGGCGTGTGATTATTTGGATGGCGGCGCATCCAATTACAGTATTCGACAGAACGGGCACTCAGGCGCTTAGGTGTTTGGGCGTAAGGCTCTTTTTTTGATGATTCTTGCTACACTGTGTGCCAACGAGTGGCTACGAACCTGGGCCAGAGCGCATCTGGCCACACACCGAGGAGACTAACGATGTTGCGTATCAATGATGAGGCGCCGAATTTCACGGCGGAAACGTCACAGGGCACAATCAATTTTCATGAATGGATCGGGGATAGCTGGGCGATTTTGTTTTCGCACCCGAAGGATTTTACTCCCGTGTGCACCACGGAATTGGGGTACATGGCGGGTTTGCAGCCGCAATTTGAGAAGAGAAACACCAAAATTATCGGGCTGAGCGTGGACCCGGTGGGAAGCCACAGCAAGTGGGCCGCGGACATTGAAGAAACGCAAGGCCACAAAGTGAATTTTCCGATGATTGGCGATCCGGAGCTCAAAGTTGCCAAGCTTTACGACATGCTTCCGGCGGAAGCAGGCGAAAGTTGCGAAGGCCGCACGGCTGCGAACAATGCGACGGTTCGGACGGTGTTCGTGGTGGGTCCGGATAAGAAAATCAAATTGATGCTGAGCTATCCGATGAGCACCGGACGGAATTTTGATGAGGTGCTGCGGGTGGTGGATTCGATGCAACTAACGGCCAAGCACAAGGTAGCTACGCCGGTTAACTGGAAGAATGGCGATGACGTGATTATTCTGCCGTCGGTTACGGAAGATGAGGCCAAGCAGAAGTATCCAAACGGGTGGAAGGCGCCGAAGCCATACCTGCGGATTGTGCCGCAGCCGAAGTGATTGGGTGGAACCATCCGCGTAGATGCAATAGCCGAAGACGGACTCCTTCTGACCGAGTCGGAACCTTTGGTCGCTTCGCTCGGAATGACGGTTTTTGTGATTTTGTGATGACGAGCGATGGTGGCCCAAGTTGATCTTTAAACAATTCTATTTGCCGTGTCTGGCGCATGCGTCTTATCTGATCGGGGACGAAGCGACTGGCACGGCGGCAGTGGTTGACCCACAGCGCGATACGGATCAATACATCGCGTTCGCCGTGGAAAATAACCTCAAAATCAAACATGTTTTTCTGACGCATTTGCACGCCGATTTTGTCGCCGGACATCTGGAATTGCGTGACCGCGCGGGCGCGACGATTTATCTTGGCGCGGCGGCGAAGGCTGCGTACGCGTTTACACCGCTTGGGGACAGCTCGCTGGTTGAGTTTGGCCGCGTGCGATTGAAAGCGCTGGAGACGCCGGGGCACACGCCGGAGTCGATTTCCATCGTTGTCTATGACCTGAATGTGAGCGAGACGAAGCCGTACGCGGTGCTGACCGGCGATACATTGTTCATCGGCGACGTAGGAAGGCCGGATCTGCGGGCGGCGCTTGGCTGGTCGGCGAAAGACCTTGGCGGCATGCTGTTCGATTCATTGCACAGCAAACTGCTGGTGCTGCCCGATGAAAGCCTGGTGTATCCGGCACACGGCGCCGGTTCGTTGTGCGGAAAAGCGTTGAGCAAAGAAACGGTGTCGACGCTGGGTGAACAGCGGCGTTCGAACTACGCGCTGCAGCCGATGAGTAAAGAAGATTTCATTCAGGTGGTGACGGCGGATCAGCCGGATGCACCGGCGTACTTCAATTACGATGCGGTGCTGAACAGTGAGGAGCGGCCGACGCTGGACCAGGCGTTAGAGCGGGAGATGAACCCGTTGACGCTGGATGAGTTGCTCGCATCGCAGACGGCTGGCGCGCAGATTTTGGACACACGCGATGCTGTTGAATTCGCGTCCGCGCACTTGCAGGGCAGCATTAACATTGGCCTGGGCGGGCAATACGCAACCTGGGTGGGAACAGTGCTGGTTCGCGCGCATCCGATCGTGATCATTGCGGATCCGGGCCGCGAGAAGGAGGCCGCAGTTCGCTTGGGGCGGATTGGATTCGATCACGTGGCGGGATATTTGCAGGATGGGATGCAGAGTTTGCGATCGCGGCCGGAGCTCACGGCGAAAACAGAGCGCGTGAGCGCTCCGTTTGCGGCGGAATTGTTGGCGTCGGAGCGCGCACCGCTGGCGGTTGACGTTCGCGCGCCGCGCGAACGCGACCAGAAGTTCATCGCGGGGAGTTTAGGGATTCCGCTGAATCATTTGGTGGAAAATATCGGAATGCTGCCGAAAGACCGGGAGTTGTTGGTGTATTGCGCTGGCGGTTACCGATCGTCAATTGCAGCGAGTTTGTTGCAGCGGAACGGATTTGAGAACGTGAGCGAAATTGCCGGCGGGCTTGCGGGCTGGGAAGCTGCGAAATTACCGGTCGAAACCGCGGCGGCTTAATCCAGACGCGGAACACAAACCCTGAAACATTTTGAGTCGGAGGTCCGGGCAAGCTAGACGCCTCCGGTAAATACGATCGCGATACCGGCGCACCTAGCACAGGGTCGAAAATCACTGCGCTTGTGCTTGGCTGGGTTGAGGATTCGGTGATTCGATCCGATAGCCGAGGCTTCGGAGTTGTCGGATCATTCTTGCTGTGCGCCTTTGCTTGGATTGCTTGGTGATGGCTGGGCCTCGTTCTTCGTAACGAACTCCCTGGTATAGGATCAACCAAATCAGGCGGCACTGTCGATGGGCAATGGCCCCGATGGCTTGATTATGTCCCAGGCGCGGGACCGAGCGGCGGTACACGATCTCGAAGATACTTCCTTTGCTTCTGGCTGCGGCGTTGGCGCACTGATTGAGAACGCGCCGCATGTGGCGGTTACCCTTGGGAGAGCGGTGGCTGTAGTTCACTCCCGCGCTCTCGTCGTCTCCCGGGCATGCACCCACCCAGGAAGAGAGACATTTCGCGGAAGGAAAAGTCGCCGCGGTGGGACCGACTTCGGCAATGATCTGTTGTGCCGAGTCCACACCCAGACCGGGCACCTCTGCCAGCCGCTGGACGGCATCCTGGTGCGGATGGAGCAGACTGGCCATCTCTTGGTCCAGTTTGTCGATCTGCTGCTCGAGGAATTGCAACTGCTCCAGCACCATCTTCAGCAGTCGTCGGTACACGGGCTTGAGTTCCGTGCAGGCGCCGAGCGCATCACATAGCTGTTCCGGCGTGGCTCGCAACTGTTTATCGGCCAAAGCGGCCAGAGCCGCAGGATTGGTTTCGCCCTCCGCCAGTGCCTTCAGCATGCGTCGTGCGCTTAGGCCCAACAGATCGGAGACGAAGCTGGACAACTTGATATGGGCCTCTTCCAGCAGAGCCTCCAATTGGTTCTGCAGCCGCACTCGATCGCGCGCCAGTTGGTATTTTCTGCGCGTCACTGTCCGCCACAGACGTTGCTCGGCATCGGGCACAAAGCTCAGCGTCAATTCCCGCGCTATCAGCCGCTTCACCAGACGTTCGGCGTCGGGGAAATCTCTTTTGCGTCCGCGCCGTCCGCGATTGGATTGCGCCTGTGCCAGATGCAGCGTTCCCGACTTCCGGCTTGCGCCTTCCTGCTTCTCCCGTATCGGCTTCCAGTAGCGTTCCAGCGCTTCCCAAACTGGTTTCCAATATTGCGCCGTTGATTCCATGACCACTTCCTCGACCTCTTGCTCGATCAACCATGTGGCCAACGATCGCAGTTGTTCGGGGTTGCTGCCAAACATCCGCCGCTCAAATTGGAACTCGCTTTCGACTTCAACGTTGGAGACAACTACCGCCAGCATCTTTTTATGAACATCAATTCCCGCTATCCTGTAGGACATAGTTCCTCCTGGCGGGAGCGGAGAGCGTGCTGCGGTTACCTTAACCAGGGTCACGGGCTATCGCCGCTCCCACAGGGGAAAACAACGACGCCCAATTATTCGCTCAAACATGCACGCTCCGGATCAGACAGGCAGACGGCTTCCACTGCTCCACTGTGCGCTCGACCTCGCCGCTCCGGGCCGTTACGATCTTAACTCCAAGTGATTTTCATGAGGTTTCCCCGGCCGCAGGCCCTAAAGGACAGGCAGGATTGCCGGTGCTACTTAGGATCCCAGTCGATGCCGTGGATCCGGAGGCTCACCAGCTGCTCGATGGTCAGATCCTTCATGCCGCGGGATTTCATGTTTGCGATGAATTCGGGCGAGACACCGTGAATGCGCATGGCGACTAACTGGTCGGGCTCGGGATGCTGGTAGCCAAGCGTCTGCACTTTTTCGATGAATGCGGGCGAGACGCCGTGAATGCGGAAGGCGATCAATTCTTCCAGGTCGATGTGATCGTAGCCGTCCTTTTTTAATTGCTGCATAAATTCCGGAGACACACCGTGGATTCGCATAGCGACGAGTTTGTCTTCGTCGGGGTGATAGCCGGCTTTTTGCAGGAAGCTGACCATCTCGGGCGAAACGCCATGAATGCGGAAAGCGACGAGTTTGTCGGCGTCGGTGGCGGGCAAACCTGCCTTACGGAGTTGATCGATGAATTCGCTGCTGACATTGAAGATGCGGAAAGCTATGAGCTTGTCGGTGTCCAGGTCATGAAGATTCTTCGATTTCATTTCCTTGGCGTAGGCGACGGAAACGTCGAGGACGGCCATGGAAAATTGCTTGTCTTCATCAATGCCGGTGAAGCCTAGCGCGGACATCTGCGAGATGTATTGCGCGTCCGGCGCGAAATGAAAAACCCCGGCGCCTTCGCCGTCTTTCAGATACCCCTCGCAATCGAAGCGGCCGGCGTCGCGAGCGATGGTGAATTTAACGTCCTGTTTGCCGGATTTCGAAAAATCGACGCCTTTGAATTCGCTGCTGGGCCAATCGGATTCGTGATTCGAATTGTTATGCTTGCTGTGATAGATCAGCACGAAAGAGACTTTGCCGGGTTCGTCGCTATGGGAGATGGTCCAGCTTCCGGTGCGGGTGTCCGAGGCCCGCGTGATCAACGCCAGCAGCATGGTGCAGGCGATCAGTAAGTAGGCGATTAATGCGTGACGGCGATTCATAGCAGTTGGATCCTCCATTTTCTGTACCTCTTAGTGCTGTAATTCGTTGCCATCGGCTAACTGCGAAAAAGAGATTCCTTCCGACAAGGTCGGAACCTTCGGTCGCACTGCTCGGAATGACGGCCAAAAAAGCTCGGCAAAATTCAGTGCGCACACCTTTAGCGATGTGCCGCGAAATACGCGGCATTGGGCTGGCTGAATTTATTTACTCCAGAACACCCGCGCGTTTGAGCTGGATCAACTTATCCAAATCGAGATTCTTGAAGCCGTGGCTGCGCGCCAGTTCAATGAATTGCGGCGTGATGCCCAAGACTTTAGCGCCGACGACCTCGTCCACGTCGGGTTTGAATCCGGCGGACTGCAGGCCCTTGATGAAGTCCTGCGTGACGCCTTGCACCTTGAGTGCGATCCACTCGTCTTTGTCCGGATTCAGTCCGGTGGCCCGAATGCTGCGAACGTACTCGGCGTTGATTCCCTGCACTTTCATTCCGATGAGGTCGTCAACGTCGGGATGGATGTTGAGTTCGTTGAGCTGATGAATATACTCGGGCGTGATGCCTTGCACTTTCATGCCGATCAACTCGTCCGTGTCGGGCTTGAAGCCGAGTTTACGCATTTCTTCCACGTAGGCAGGTGTGATGCCCTGCACTTTCATGCCGATCAGTTGATCACCGTCGGGCTGAAATCCAAGTTTGCGCATTTCTTCAACATATTGGGGAGTGATCCCTTGAACTTTCATACCGATCAGCGAATCAACATCGACTTTCAGATTCATCGCGCGTATGTCGCGAATATATTCGGGTCCGATGCCTTGCACCTTCATGCCGATCAATTCATCGGCGGAGGGCTTGAGGCCTTCAGCACGGATGCCGTGAATGTATTCCGGGGTGATGCCCTGAATTTTCATGCCGATCAAATCGTCGGCGGAAAGATTGTCGAAACCTTCGGCTTTCATTGCGTCTATATAGGATTGCGATTTAGGGGCTGGAGTCGGCGCGGGCTCCTGCTCACTTGTCGGAGCGGAAATGGGAGACGGTTTGGAAGTAGGACGGGATTCTTTGAGACGGGGCGCGGTGATGACGATTACACCATTGCTCACCGCCACGGTGGTGCCGGTGCTGCCCGGCTCAAATGACTGAGCCTTTGCGGTACGCACCAATCCAAAGAGGGCATTGCCGGCAAGCAAAGCCGCGGCGAGGCAGAGAATTCCGAAGGCCACGCCTGCGTTGCGAAGGCTGCTTCCCTTTTCGCTGAGACCGAGCAAGCGAGTGACGCGGGACGCGAGTGGTCCACGATTTGCCGCCATGGCGAAGGATGGAGCAGCGCGCCATTCTTCCATCAGGGCCAAAGCGCGTGCGTATTCGGCAGGATTGCCGCAGACCGCGAGCGCTACGTCATCGCAGCAATTTTCGCGTTCGGCACGAATGCGTTTGCTGAGCCACCAGACGGCCGGGTGATAGAACAGCAAAGTTTCGGCGGCAACTTGAAAAAGGTTGAAGAACGCATCGAGGCGGCGGATGTGTGCCAGTTCGTGGGCTATGACAGCGCGAAGTTGCAGCTCGGTGAGTCCCGTAAGCGCTCTGAGCGGAAGAAGAACCACCGGGCGGAACCAGCCGACGACCGCCGGCGCGTCAAGGTGCAACGACTCGCAATAACGAATCGCGCGGGTGATGCCGAGGCGGTTTTGCATTTCGCGGCAGAGGGCGAGCAGATCGAGGTTCATTGGCTTGGAATCGCGGCGGCACAGACGAGCCACAAGAAAGAATCCACCAGCGGTGCGCAGACTAAAGAGAAGCACACCGATAAACCAGAGTTCCACGAAAACGGTCGGGAGCCCGCCGGAGAGAAAACGTGATGCTGTGCTGGTGGCAATCGTGCGACGCGCAGCGAGGCTGGCGACTCGAGTTATCGCTGGGAAGGCTGTTTGCGCTGAAGCGGATGAAGTGGATAACGTTGGTTCCGGCTGGTGAAGGGCGAAATATGTAACTGGGGGTGCCGCGACCATCGCCATCAACGCGACGACAGCAATGGCATAACGCGTGGAAGCTTTGCGGGCCAGCGCAATGGCCGCGGCCGCTAACGCTGCGAGCGCCACCCCTTGCCATAGAAAATGCAGCAGCGACAGGCCGAGCGTGCGCAAGACGGCTGGCGTAAACCAGTGAGCGAAGGCGTTCATCGGATCGTCCTTTCGTAGTCGTCGAGCAGGCGGCGGAGTTCTTCGATTTCATTCTTGGGGCTGCGGCGGCCAGCCAGCGCGTGCAGCATCAATTCCTTTGCCGAGCCATCGAAAACGCGTTGCAGCATGTCCGACGCGAATTGGCGCTTGGTTTTTTCCGCGGGCTGCTGCGCTTCGTAAACGTGAGCGCGCTGCTCTTCATTGCGGCGAACCAGGCCTTTGGCGGTCATGATCTGCATGAGTTTCAGAACCGTGGTGTAGCCAAGGGCTTTTTCTTCCCGCAAGGCATCGTGGACTTCGCGGACCGTGGAAGGGCCGCGTTCCCAGAGAACTTGCAGGATCTGCAGCTCGGAGGCTGTGGGCTTTTGTAGTAATTTGTCGTTCATGAACGGCACCATACTACGAACGATTTCGTAATGTCAACGAAAATCTTCGTAGTTCGTTGGACGCGGGTTTTGGGCGCCGGTTAGCAAACACTGTGACCTTATACTGAGGGCATGAGAGGCAAACAGCGTTTTGCGAAAACTGCCGGACCAGGCCGAGGCCATATCGGGCTGGGGCGGGCTCTTTCGAAGCTGGGATTTTGCTCGCGGTCGCAGGCGTTTGAGCTGATTCGAGCGGGGCGAGTAAAGCTAAAGGGTGTCGTCAGCAGGAATCCGGAAGCGGGAGTGCGGTTGGGGAAAGACCGGATAGAAGTGGACGGCGTTGAGGTCAAGCGAGCGAGGAAAATTTATTGGATGTTGAACAAGCAGCGCGGATTGGTGACTACCGCGGAGGACGAACAGAACCGGGAAACAGTCTACGCAGGACTGCCGGAGGGATTGCCGTGGATGGCGCCAACGGGCCGGCTGGATAAAGCCAGCGAAGGGCTCCTCTTTTTCACAAATGATTCGGAATGGGCGGCGCGGATCACGGCGCCGGAATCGCATCTGGACAAAATCTATCACGCGCAGATTGCAACCGTGGCCGGCGAATCATTGTTAACCGCGCTGATGAATGGAGTCAGCTGCGACAACGGAGAAGTGCTAAGAGCCAAGCGGGCCACGCGAATTCGCGCCGGAGAAAAGAATTCATGGATCGAAATTGTGCTGGATGAAGGGAAAAACCGGCAGATTCGCCGAATGCTGGAAGCGTTCGAGGTAAATGTGTTGCGGCTGATTCGAGTGGCGATTGGGCCGGTGGAACTGGGGCAACTGGAGAAAGGAAAGTCGCGTGAGTTGACTGCGGGCGAAAAACAACAAATGGATCGCGCGCTCAGTAATGCTCGGGCGTGGCCGAAAGGGACGCGGTACAGCAAATACGAGTAGTGCGTACAGGAAAGTCCCAATAGCAGCGCCGCTTTGAATCCGGCAAGATACGTTCGTTCGAAGGGCATCGCTCTTCGATCAAAACCGGGAAAGAAGAGAAAAGGCGGAAAATCCCGAGCAATCGGGATCTCAGGGCTGGGACGTTTTTTCCTCTTCTTCCCGGATTTTTTCTGAACAGCTTCCTTTTACAACTAATTTATGCGGCCGCTGGGCATTTGCTGGATCGTGTACGGAATTATTCGAGTGTGCGTCGGTGTGTGGCTGGTGGTGTTTATGCCGACGGCTACGGTGATGTTTGGTGCGCTGCTGGGCCGGGTACCGAATCCATACTGGCTTATGGATTTTTTTCATTTTGTTTATGCGCTGGCGATTGTGATCTCGATTGCGTGCGGACTTTTGGGAATTGCGGGAGGACTGCTGCAGGTTGGAAATGCGCGATCTGGTCGTGGAATGTTGATCGTGGCCAGCTTTTTGGCGTTGTCGGAGATGCCGTTAGGAATTGCGCTCGGCGTTTACACGTTGATTGTGTTGCTGCCGGAACGGGCAGACAGAAAAAATTGAATCTTGCGCGCGGCCAAGTTATAGCGCCGGCGGCGGGCTGCGCCGTTACCAGAAAAATCCTCAAAATAATCAATTTATGGCGATGGGTTCGTCGAGCCGCGGCTTTAGATACCAGCATGGTTGATCGCCGAGATGCGAGAAGAGTGCGTGGACGCAAGTGAGAGTCTCGGTGGGATTGACTTCATCGAGTTCGTATTGGTATGTGCCGTTTTTTACTTTTATGGCCAGAAGCCGATGATGAGTGAGGTGTTCGATGGGAACGGTCGCCGTGGAGTGGCGCATACGAATTCGCAGCACAACGTAATCGAGCGCGTAGGTGAACGCGGTGAGCAAGACGACCGCCAGCAGGACACGGCTTGCGATTTGTTTGCGAGTCACGCAGGGAGTATAGCCGAGGCTTGTTCGTTTAATCGCTCTGCGATTTCAGCGGTGATGTTTTATTTACTGTTTTATTTCGACCGGCGTGCCGATCTTGTGGGTTGAGCCAAAGCGCTTGTAGTTGGCGTACTTGACGGTCATGCGGATGTGAACTCCGCCCGTGGTGAAACGCAAAATATCGTCGGCGTGGGTGTACGTGGGAAACCAGTAAGGGCCGGTGATATTTTCGCGATAGGTTTCGAAGTGCGGGAAGATGTTTTCGTTATTCTTTTTGATGATGTCCGGAACCGCCTTGCCGTAGCTCTTCACGATTTGCAGGTCCTTTTCGTCCACCCACACGCGTCCCTGGAAATAGCGCTCGTTTTTTTTCATTTCCTTGGGAGCGACGTCGAAAACGTAAGCGTGTAGTTCATCCACGATCTGGCGCCCGACATACGTGACGTTATATTTCGGCAAGTCTTCGATGGTCAGGACGAAGGGTTGAATGTTTTCCAGGTCGTTGAGGTCCTGTTGCGACATGGTAATGCGAGAAAGCGTCGGAGCGGGAGCGTAGGTGTCTTTCGCGTAACGCTTGCCTTCGGGAGTGAAGCTGATGTCGGTCGTGAGGCGATACTCGCCGTCCGGATTGCCGTCCGGGTCCACAGTCTGAATCACGAAAGTCTGCGTATAGGTGTAGTTGTCGCGTTCCTTCTTAAACTCAGACTCGTGCTGCGAAAATTTCTGAATAATCTGCTCGGCGGGAATGGAAGGCGGTTCGCTGGTGATGGCGGACTCGGTGTGCCCGGCAATGCCACCTTCGACGGGCATGGCAGACCCGGAATTCCCCATGCTTGGAGATCCTGAAGAACCGGAGGCCGGAGGCGGCGGCAAAGGGCCCTGCTGCTGCGCAATCGCGGGAACTGCGCAGGCCGTGACAACTGTAGCCAGAAACACGCCAAATCTCACAGGCCGTAAACAGATCGTGGATAGCTTGCCTAATTTTGCGAACATGTTCATTGGGAGACTTCTTTTCGAGCTTGGACTTTTACCACTCTGAGTTTGGACTCTTAGGATAAGACTTGCAAAGCGGCCGGGAGGTTGCATCACACGTTGAAGCCACGGCAATGGGACTGAAACTACGCAGGTCTTAACCGCAAAACGCACGCAGAGTGCGCAAATCTTTTTTGGTGGAGCCGATGGGATTCGAACCCACGACCTCCTCGATGCCATCGAGGCGCGCTCCCAACTGCGCCACGGCCCCACCGAACCCCTTAAGTTTACCACAGGACCTTTCCATGCAAGGCCCGTTGGCTCCCGCGCCAGATGTGGTGTTTGTTTTTGCGCACTCCACGGCAGCTCAGCGAATCGCGCATTTTACTTCGAT
This sequence comes from uncultured Acidobacteriota bacterium, assembly GCA_963732135.1. Classification (GTDB taxonomy): domain Bacteria; phylum Acidobacteriota; class Terriglobia; order Acidiferrales; family UBA7541; genus Acidiferrum. Next base: position 529,985 of record CAVSYC010000001.1, on the reverse strand, counting down.
TTATATATGAAGTTAAGTTTGGTTTCCTCGTTTACGACCAGTGGCCGGATGAAACGGTAAGAGGTTCCAGCGCGGGGGACGTCCACGGCCACCGGTAAGACCCCCGCTACCCGCTGCTGCAAGTTAAAAACATTGGCGGACGCTGTCGGCGACGTTGCAGAAGGCGCGGCAACCTCTTTCTTGTGTTTTCGGTCTTTTGCCCAAATTTGTGACGATTCGGTGTTTAGCTCTACTGCAGTGGCTTCTACAGTGACGCTGTTATTGGCAGAGCCGAGGTTCAGGCCGACGCGATATGCGTGGGGATTTGCGGCGTCATAAGGGACGTTCAGAACCGTGTTTTGAAAGCCCGGTGCGGTTGCCGTCACCTGGTACGTGCCGGATGGAAGTCCGCCGACTCGCCAGGAACCATCTGCAGCCGAGACCGCGCTCCACGAAGCGCCGGTGGCTAGATTTTGGACTTGCAGGTGGGCATTTGGAATGGTCGCGCCAGATGGGTCGAACACGTAGCCGCCGATTTGGCCGGCAGAGAGCGCGACGACGCCTGGTGCGAGCGCGGAAAAAGATGTGAAACTTCGCCCATTGAGAGGTACTCCAGCGACTCCGCCAACAGCTCCATTAAAGGATCCGGAGCCATATCCTACGCCGGAACCACCTTGAAACTGTTGGCCCGCATGAATCTCGGATTCCGCGGGGAAAAGTGACGCTAACATGGCGTCCCCAGTGAAGGCTTTGACCTTAAACCGGTCCGGCAGAAACAGCTCCCATTCCAGAACATTGATGGGCACATCCATCTTCGGCAAAGAAATGTCGGAATCGCCTTTCTTGGCGAAGGGCGCTCCAGAATGCAGGAAAACAAACGAAACGGTGTACGCTCCCGCTGGCCGGAATCCCGCGCGGAGCAGCGGAACGCGATCGCCGTCGGCACCTTGCACCGGCTTCACTTTTTCACCAGAGACTTCGGCAGTAAGGATTGTGGCTCCGGCAGGGAGCTCGACTTTTAGGAAAGGCTGCGCCTGATTTTTGACGGTGAGCTTTACTTCAGTGAGGGACTTTCCTTCAGAGGTGACGAGAGTCGTGACGGTGGCACGTTCCGCGATGGCGGCAAGCACACTGGAATCCGGGAAGCGCGTCCATTCCAGAGTCAGCGCGGGAGAATCCTTGGCCTGGCGGTGATAGCGAAACGCAGCTTGCAAGGAGTAACGAGAAAGCGCGCGGAGATATGGATTCACTTCCTTAATGTCCAGGCGCTTGAGGCCGCCGGATTCTTTGGCGGTAAGTTCCAAAGTTCCCTGCCCTTCCACCAAAATTTCGCCGGTTTCCCGTTGCGCGTCCTTGAAGGCCAGCACCGGCGCGATTGCATTTGCGTCGTTCAGCGGACGTTGCAGTGAAATCAGAAATTCGTGAGATGCGGCGGCGTGACCGGCGATTTTAAGAATCAAAACGCCGTTCTGAACTTCGCTGGACTCGAGTGACGCGCCGTTGACCGCCGTGATTTCAAAACCATCGGGGACCGGCACCGAAAATTGATCCGCTTCGCCTTGCAGCACATTGAGATCGACGAGAGCGGCGACCTGCAAATCCGATTCGGTCACGGAGACCAGCGACTTGACGTCGGAGAGAAAGCGGACCTCGCGTGGGATTGTGGGAGCAACCACTTCACGCGTATTCCACCAGATGCTGGCAGTCTGCCCGGGTACGAGCGTAGCTTCAATCTCGGTGTTGCCATTTACCGACGCGCGGCGGGTGATGATGCCATGATTGAGCTGTACATTTGCGCGTTCGCCCGGGACCGTCAAGAAAAGGTGGGCGTTTCCCGCCGATGGAACGGGAAGCGAGAAAGTTGCGCGCCCAGTCTCGATAGCCAGCGGAAGTCCGGCGTCAAGATTTATTGTGAACTCCGAATCGCCGGGAAGAATCGCGGTGTGCACACCATTCTCCAGCAAAAGCGGCAGTGGCTTGGCGCCATGACGGGCGTCGAAGATGATCATCCCGGAGGCGAGGGGAACTTTGGCCGCATGCGATTCGAGGGTTTCACCATCGAATTGTATGGAGCCGACAACGTCGTCGTTGACGATGCAGAATTTCAGGTCGGCGTGTTTCAGAACGTAGGGAACAGGCGGCGTGTCCGGTTTTTTTCCAGGGCGGTTGGCAAGGGCCAACAGCCGATTGTATTCATCCAAGGAAAGCGTGACATTACCGGGCAGTGGCCGTGGCGCCTCCAGCATTTGCTGCGCATAACAAGGTAGCGTGAGGGCCGAGATAACCAAGAGTGCGAGCGTAGTTTTCACTTGCCACCTGCCTTTTTGTCCTGCTGATAACTGAATTCAGCGGACGGTGACTGATTTTCACCAGTGAGTTCCGAAACCAGAAAAAGCGACGGACCAAACGCGGGAAGGTTGATGCGAACCGGAAGAATTCCGGAAGCGCGAGAGCCTTTTTCGGTGGCGTGGAATTTGTCCACCAATATTTGTGCGGCCTGTTTGGCGGGCGCGGACTTTTGCGCGAGGCCGGCGCTTTCATCCATTGCCGCACCTGTAGCCGACTCCGCTGCGCGCCTAAGTTCCTTTTCCAGACCACTGGGCATCACCACGCTGTCCACAGCAGGCTCCTCGCTTTCCGTAAGCAGTACAGGCGAAAGCGGATTGGCGTAATCCTGCGAGTTGAACGAACCAGTCTCTGCGGTTAAGCGGAACTGCGGTGGATAAAACACCTGCAGCCCCGTGCGCGAAATCGGCAGGTCCAGAGCGGGCAGAGCCAGTTTCAAATGGCCTTTGTCGGTCCAACTTGGACCGGGCGCAAAGTAAATAATCTCGACGACGAACTCCGGAGCTTCTTCGCCTGAGCGCGCTTTGGAAAGTGGCAGCAGCAAACTGGCGTCCGGGCCGGAGCCGGGACGAATCGGTGTGCCGGCGAGCGAAGCGCTCCACAGCGTGGCGCCCGCGGGCAGTGTGATCTTTACGAAGCTGCGTTGATTATTGCGCAAAGCATAGCGCGCTTCGACCAGCGACTTTCCGTCCTTGGTCAGAAGCACTCGATAGCGCGCCTCCTGCACGTTGGCCATCAGAACAGCCTGTTGGGTATAGCGCGAAACAGCGAGATGCAGCGAGCGCTGCGATTTGGTGCCGTTGGCATGCGTGCGAAATGCGAGCAGCGCGGGCGACTGGCGCCCGGAGACGGGTTCGCCGAGATCGCTGCCGTCGGCGCGCTGCAGCCCTTGCGTCTTGACGGAATCCTCCTTGATTTCCCCAGCGCCGAGCACGTCCACGCCGATGCCGCCGGTTTCCCGTTCAACATTTGGCAAACGCAGCAAAGGAATATCGAGCTGACCGTCGCGCGGCAGGTTAGCTTCGCCGGTAATCACGAAACTGGCGGTCTGCTCGACTGGCTCAAGAAAAGTGATGAGCAACTCGCCGGGCTTCATTTCCCAGTCGCCGACCAGCGCCCCCTGCACCTGATTGATGGTGACGTTTTCGGGAAGATCGATCCGCGCTTCCTTGGCTGCGCCTTGCGTGACTTCCAGGGTGACGTTTGCGCTGATAGAGGTGGAATCTTCGCCGAGGCCGACGAATTGCGTGAGCGCCCCGTGCATGCGCAGAGGCAAAGTGTTGTGATGCTCTTCGATTTTACGCCGCCAGGAGAAGACGATTGGCTCGCCGCCGTTTCCATAAGCCGTCCATTTGGTGCCGGACTGATTCTTGCCTTCGGATGTTTCAGAGAAAAGTCCGCCATAGAGGGACAGATCAACTCCGGTACGCGGAATTTCCATTGTGACGCGAGTAACGCCAGAAAAAGTTGCAGGCAAGGAGATTCGCTCTTCGCCGGCGGTTGCGACGATGGGAAGAGCTATTGCCAAGGTGATCACAGCTCGGCCGGGATGGGAAAGCAGCGCCGAGAGTTGGCTGCCATCCTTCGAAGCGGACAACGAGGCAAGTGAAAGCGGGTTGCCATCGAGCCGGGCTTCGCGAACGAAAAGTCCGGCGGGAATTGGCACCCGCACCCAGCCGTTTTTCAGGACGTCAACCGTGAGAGTGGCGCTGCCGGAAGCGAAATCTGAATCAACGTGGAGGTCATAGTCCACCCGAGTAAGCGTGGCATCAACTGGCGGCGGCTCAGGCTCTCGTTCCGCGGGAAACGCTCTTACTCGCAAAGCGTGGTACTCCGGAACGGAAATGACAACCCAACCGGGAGAGTGCGCGGACTCCTGCGCAAACGTAACCGGGCTTATATAGAAAAAAGCATTGGCGAAAAGAAATGTGATTAGCGCAGACGGATACCCAATCGCTCGCACGGAGCGTTCCAGGATTGGCATGTTGTGGCCTCACAAAGACAGAACGTAACTACACAGATTTCTTGCAAGCAAAATGGGTTGCTTGAGTGTCAATTAATTTCGCGGCGGGGTCGGCCGAACTCGTGAATGAAGTTCAGGCCGTCTCGCGAAGGCTGGATAGAAAAGCCCGATGGGCGCGAGTGAGCGAGCGGCCTCGCAACGTCAGTGCGCCGATGGTGCGAGTCGCAGCCGGATCCGAGATTCGCACGAAGCGGACCTGCGCTCGGCGGTCGACGGCCATCTCCGGTACCAGCGAAATGCCGACACCAGCACCGACCAATCCAAGCAAGCTGGAGAATTGTCCGCTTTCGAACACCACTTGCGGCGAGATGCGCGCACGATCGCAGGCGGCGACGGCGTTTTCGCGGAAACAATGGCCGTCACGCAAGAGCAGGAAAGGTTCCTTGCGAAGTTCGCGGAGTGCGACGGTACTATTTCGTGCGAGCCGATGATTTTTTGGAAGAGCTGCGAAGAGCGGTTCGGTGATCAGGGGCAAAGCTTCGAATTCATGGCCGCGGACCGGCAAGGCCAGTACCGCGATATCAATGCTGCCGGCACGCAGACGTTCGAGTAGGACGGGAGTGATCTCCTCCACCACTGTGACTGTCGATTTTGCAAATAGTTTCGCAAAAGCGGCGAGAACTGGCGGAAGAAAATAAGGCGCCACCGTAGGGATCACTCCGACCGCAACTTGTCCCGATACGGATTCCTTGCTCTCCACGACTTCGCCCCGGGCCGCCTCCAGTTCACGCAGGACAGACAGCGCGCGAGGCAGGAAGGCCTTGCCGACCTCTGTAAGACGAACCGAACGACCCAGGCGATCGAACAGGCGGGCGCCAAGTTCGGCCTCCAGTTTCAAGATCTGTTGCGAGAGAGACGGCTGCGACACATGAGAATGTTCGGCCGCGCGGGAGAAGCTGCCGGTGTCGGCGACTGCGCAGAAGTATCGGAGTTGGTGTAGCTCCATGAGAAAAGTAATCAGCGGTCAGTAATCAGTAATCAGCGACCAACGCTGGAAAAAATGATCCTTCGCTCGCAAGCATGGCGTTTTTACGACGGCGATGCCAGAGATCAGCCGAGCTTCATATAGGCAATACCTATCCATTGTATCCGAACTAGATATTGGAACAATAGAGGCGAGGCAGGTAGTCTTTCAGAAGCGCGAGAGCGGAACGATGCGGACCGTTCGCTAAATGCGCGAAATTTTCGGGGGAAAATGATGTCTAAAGAAACGATCGTCAAGCAGGAGCAAAGTGTGTCAACCGAATCCAAATGCCCGTTCAACCACAAAGCCGCCGCGCCGAGAAACAGTGATTGGTGGCCCAATCAGCTGAACCTGCAGACTCTGCATCAGCAATCGCCGCTCTCCGATCCGATGGACGAGGATTTCGACTATGCGAAGGAATTCAAGAGCCTCGATCTGAATGCAGTGGTCAAGGACCTGCATGCAGTAATGACGGATTCGCAGGACTGGTGGCCGGCGGACTTTGGCCATTACGGACCGCTCTTCATTCGGATGGCGTGGCATAGCGCGGGAACGTACCGCATCGGCGACGGCCGCGGCGGCGCCGGAGCCGGCCAGCAGCGCTTCTCGCCGCTGAATAGCTGGCCGGACAACGTAAACCTCGATAAGGCGCGCCGGCTGCTGTGGCCGATCAAGCAGAAGTACGGTAGAAAGATTTCGTGGGCGGACTTGATGATTCTGGCGGGCAACGTCGCGCTGGAGTCGATGGGCTTCAAGACGTTTGGCTTTGGCGGCGGACGCGCGGATGTGTGGGAACCGGAAGAGGACGTGTACTGGGGGCCGGAAGGCAAGTGGCTGGCGGACGAGCGCTACACCGGCGAGCGTGATCTGCAGAGTCCCCTGGGCGCAGTGCAAATGGGCTTGATTTACGTGAATCCTGAAGGACCGAACGGCAAGCCCGATCCAATCGCCGCGGCCAAAGACATTCGCGAAACATTCCGCCGTATGGCGATGAACGACGAAGAAACGGTGGCGCTGATTGCCGGCGGGCACAGCTTCGGCAAGACTCACGGCGCCGGCGACGCAAAATTGGTTGGCGCAGAACCGGAAGCGGCCAGCATCGAGGAGCAAGGGCTTGGGTGGAAGAGTTCGTTTCGAACAGGCAAAGCCGGTGACGCAATCGGCAGCGGTCTGGAAGTGATCTGGACCACGACGCCGACGAAGTGGAGCAACAACTTCTTTACGAACCTGTTCAGCTACGACTGGGAATTGACGAAGAGTCCAGCGGGCGCGCATCAGTGGACACCGAAGAACGGCGCTGGCAAAGGTACAGTGCCGGACGCGCACGATTCGTCAAAACACCACGCGCCATCCATGTTGACCACGGACCTGGCATTGCGGCTCGATCCTGCTTACGAAAAAATTTCGCGACGCTTCCACGAGCATCCGGAGCAGTTTGCTGACGCGTTTGCGCGTGCGTGGTTCAAGCTGACTCACCGCGACATGGGACCGATCGTCCGTTATCTCGGGCCGCTTGTTCCGAAGGAGCATCTGCCATGGCAAGACCCGATCCCCGCAGTGAATCACGCGCTGATCGACGAAAAGGACATTGCGGCGCTGAAAGCGAAAATCCTGGCGTCCGGCCTGACCGTTTCGCAACTGGTTTCGACGGCCTGGGCGTCAGCGTCAACCTTCCGCGGCTCTGACAAGCGCGGCGGAGCGAACGGTGCGCGCATTCGTCTGGACCCGCAGAAGAATTGGGAAGTGAACCAGCCAGCTGAACTGGCAAAGGTGCTGCAGAAGCTCGAAGCGATACAGAAGGAATTCAACAGCGCGCAGACCAACGGCAGTAAGGGAAAGAAGGTTTCGCTGGCGGACCTGATCGTTCTGGCCGGCGATGCGGCAATCGAGAAAGCCGCAATGGACGGCGGGCAAGACGTGAAAATACCATTCACGCCGGGGCGCATGGACGCGTCGCAAGAACAAACCGATGTGGAATCCTTCGAACCACTCGAACCGACGGCGGATGGGTTCCGCAATTATATGCGCGGCAAGCAACGCCTGTCGGCTGAGGAGCTACTGATCGACCGCGCGCAATTGTTGAAGCTGACGGGGCCGGAGCTGACGGTGCTCGTCGGTGGGCTGCGTGTGCTTGGCGTAAATGCGGGGAACGCAAATGCCGGGAAGTCCAAGCACGGCGTCTTCACCAAGCGGACAGAGATGCTGACGAACGACTTCTTCGTCAATCTGCTCGACATGAATACGCAATGGCAGCCGAACGGGCACGATGGCGTGTACGAGGGGCGCGACCGGAAGACGAACGAGTTGAAGTGGACCGGAACGCGCGTTGATCTGATCTTCGGTTCGCATTCGCAGTTGCGCGCGCTCGCCGAAGTCTACGCGTGCGCGGACTCCAGGGAAAAGTTTGTGAAGGATTTCGTTGCGGCGTGGACCAAAGTGATGAACCACGACCGCTTCGATGTGGCCTGACGAAAACTCGAAAGAATGATCCTTATCAGTGTTTAGACGGGCGGGCCGGAGGGTTCGCCCGTTTTGCTTTGCCGCAAAATTACAGGTAACGTCTTTCTCCGGCATCAGGGAGACCAAACATGGCGAAGCTGACTTTTCTCGGCGCGGCCGGCACAGTCACCGGCTCGAAATATCTTGTCGAAGCGGCCGGAAAGAAACTGCTGCTGGATTGCGGAATCTTTCAAGGCTCGCCGGAATTAAGCGCGCGTAATTTCAAGCCACTGACCGTGGATCCGAAAACGATCGACTATTGCGTGCTGACCCATGCTCACCTCGACCACACGGGTTGGCTGCCGTGCCTGGTGCGCGATGGCTATAAAGGATCGATCTACGCCAACCCTGCCACGATCGAACTGACCACGATTTCGCTCAAGGATTCCGCGCACCTGCAGCAGGAGGACGCACAGCGCAATGCGAAGCACGGCAACGCCGAGGATCGCAATCCACTCTACACGCCTGAAGATATTGATCCGATGTTGCGGCTCCTGAAACCTATGCCGAGAACCGGTGGTTTCGATCTTTCTCCCGAATTCCATTTCGAAGCGTACGACGCCGGACACATCCTCGGCTCATCGAGTCTGGCTTTGACGATTACAGAAGGTGGCAAGAAGACGGTTGTCGTTTTTTCCGGCGACATCGGGCGATACGGCGAGCCGATTTTGAAAGATCCCACGACGCCACCAAATGCAGACTTTCTGCTATGCGAATCCACTTATGGCGATCGTGAGCATGAAGCCGGCGATCCCGCTGCGATGCTCGCCGATGTTGTGAATCGTGTGGTCAAGCGCGGCGGTTCCATCGTCATTCCAGCGTTTGCGATCGGCCGCACGCAAACCTTTATGTATTACCTGCGGCAACTGGAAGATCAGAAGAAAATTCCCATCGTGCCGGTCTATGTGGACAGCCCGATGGCGCTGAGTACGACGGACCTCTATGTGAAGTACAAGGAAGATCACGATCTGGATTATTCGCAGGTGGAATCAGCCGGCAATCACGATCCTTTGAACGTGCACGTTTTTCATCTGACGCGTTCCGCGGACGATTCGAAAGCCATCAACAACGTGAAGACGCCGTGTATCATCGTCTCGGCCAGCGGAATGGTGACCGGAGGGCGCGTGCTGCATCATCTGGCGCAAAGATTGCCGGACGCGAAAAACGCGGTGATCCTTGCTGGATTTCAGGCCGAGGGGACACGCGGCCGCTCGCTGCAAGAGGGCGCCAAGCTCCTCCATTTATTCGGTCAGGCAGTTGCGGTGCACGCGGAAATCATCACCATGGGTCAATTCTCGGCGCACGCCGGCAAGAGTGAATTGCTTCGCTGGCTGGGCGGATTGCAAGCGCCACCGAAAAAAGCCTGGCTGACGCATGGCGAACCTGCCGCGGCCCAGTCTCTGCAAGCCGCCATTAAAGAAAAATTTCGGTGGGATGTATCGGTGGCGCGCTACCTGGATACAGTCGATCTGCATTGAACAATTTACAAATAGCGGACATATTGGGCTAATTTTGGGGCTAATTTATTTTTGTCTCGCCAGGAAACTTTTCGCCGCCTGGCATCGTCTATACATGCAAGACCACTCGCGGGGTAGGGGGCTAACCACCACAGGGCAACCGACCGTCAGCCCTCTATCCCATTCTTGTTTGCCTGCGTTTTCAACAACATAACTTGCTGGAACGTGACGTGCTGTACTGGCTTATTTCGTACAATTAGGGCAAAATTAGGGCAAATTTTCCTGTTCCATTTTCCTATTTCCCCAGACCACTCGCGGGGCTAGGGTGTATCACGCCCAAGTAAATTCGTTGCCGGGGATTCTACGCCCAGTTCTTTCAATTGTCGCTAAAATTATTCGCGTCTAACGCTTTTCTAAATTGAGTCCACCAGCGGTAACCTTTGGGATGCCTGAGCTGCCATTACCACCTTTTAAGAATCCGTGCGACATCATCTAACGCGCCTGTGAAAGCGTTGAGACACACCCTCCGCAATGCTCTGGAGATGGCAGTCTCACATCGCCCTCTGGGCGTTAGCGGTGAACTACGATTTTATAAAGTTCGTATATTAGTGACGCAAGCTTCACAACATTACCAAAGACGCCGTTGACGTCGGCAAAGGTGATTTTGCGACCCTTTTTAATTTTCATGGATTCGGAATCAAGAAATTTGCCGTAGGTGGCAGACGGCAGACTGCTACAGCGAGGAGGCGAGCTAGTCCTCGGTGGGTCTTTATTTTTCATGGAATTAAAGTTGAACTGCGATGTTTGGGGAGATGGTTCTGCTGACCTAAAATCAAAAACCACTCTGGCTATTTACAACCAGTTGTCCGTCAGTCTTTCTGACGGGATGCTGCAGCGCCCGACCGTGCTGCGCTTTCCGACCCGCGACCACGTACGCCGCCAGCAGGAAACACGCGGCTTTCTATCGGCCTTGTACTTCGCCTTTGCTTAACCTATAGACACCATCGTCTTCTTCTTGGTCTTGGGACGACCAGACACAACTATGATGCACCGCGCCGCTGACCTAGCCACTCAGACCGCCTTTTTAGCATCGAACGCCTGAGTCTATCGCTTGAAGGCCAACACAAAGATATCCGCGAGGCGATGAAAAGACAAATACTAATTCACGCAAACGGGCATGAAGTCAGCATCGACTCATCTCCGTTCACAAGCGTTCAATCAACGCTGGCATAGCGTCGTTTGCGAGATGGTCGAGAAACTGAACCGTGGTATTGATTCTCTTTCGACAGGCCGGGCATCCAGAAACGACAACGCCTTTTCCGGCCTGCGCGACCGATGGCGGTTCATCTACGAAGTATGACAAGTCGTGACGCTGGATTTCTTTTTGGATTGCAGAAGTAAAGCGGATTTCTGCACGGTCGAACTCCCGGTGGTGTGCAGAGGAAAGGAACGTCAGTATACACCTTGACCTCGGTGTTCAGAATCCAGTTGTGAACCGCGTTCACCAGGCATTTGCTGGCGGGACTTACTTCCGACGCGCCGTCCGATTGCCGCTGCCACCGAAGAAGCAGGCGAGACCGAACAGGTAGCCGAAGTTGTACCAAGCTCCGTTATTGTGGACCTCGTAAATGCTGAGGTTGCTTTTGAACAGCGAGGCCACAAACACGAAAGGCGCAATAAAACCCTGCCAGAGCCCAAGCCAGAAGCACGCGACCTCGCTGTGCTCGTTTGCCGTTCCTTTGTATTGGTTAGGTCCCGCAGCACATCCAGCCAGAATGTTCATAAACAGTAGGAGAAGCACAAGCAAGGTCAGAGAGGACTTCATCGCAATCCCTCCTTTCCCTATGGTTACGAAACATGGGCATGAAAAGTCTCAGAGAATGAATGCCAGATAGCGCCCCCCGTAAGCTGCGCGGTTCGAAAGTCCAGTCCTATTACCTGTACTCTTTTTGGTCCCCTCGACAGTAGACACACCGTGTCGCCATATCTATCGTCTCGGTAAAGGGGAAAAGTCCAATGCAATCCGTCTTCGAAAACGAACACATTCACGGAGTACGTCGCTTCGTTTCTGAATACCAGTTTTTCGTCGGGGAATTGCCGCAGATGATTACAGTAAGGTTCTATCAGTCGCTCGACAGGAATTGGACCGAATTCGAGCAAAGTCATTTCATAAACACACCGCTTCAAATTGACGCATACAGGACAAGCGCTCCTTACGCAGACAGTGAAGACGATGCTTTGCACCTCGCGGTGGACTTTTGTCTAGTCCAATGGTACGAACAGGCCATTCGTGAAGGTCATCAGCCAGACGAATCTTGGCTAGTGCCGAACCCTCGGTTTCACAATTTTGCTGAGCCTTATTCCATGCAGGCGTAAAAAGGGCTCGACCTTGTCACCCGTGCGCCGACATAGCAAGCGTGTTCTCGTCGTCAGAATCGGCTTCCGAGACTTTTTCCGCCATTAAGTACCCGACCCGAAGTTTTTCGGCTTCGTCGTGTGCTTTCCTTGAACCCGTAAAGTCGTCAGCGTTCTTCGCCTTCTTCATCACAACCGTTGCATTTTCCCAAGCCTGCTTTGCTTCGTCGCGCTTCTTTTTCAGTTCTTTCGTCACAAGTGTCTCCAGTCAGGCCCTATCGTAGTTGGACGCTGCACACTCCGCAACGGCTGGTTCGCATGTCCTCGGTACTCTAACGCACGTTCTTTGATAGCGGAGTCTGCTGGCGTCGAACAGAAAAATGTAAGAATGTTCTTACGACGAGACCGCTGGAGCACCACGATGGCTGACAAGTACCGGATAGCGCATGACGGCTCTGATTTCATAGTCAATTATGAAGCTGGCGTCACGGTAGGCGTGTACGAGACAGAGCAAGAAGCAAAACAGGAAATTGAAGTTTGCGAACGGGATGATTTCATGTTGCAGACAGCGAGCCGTCTGGTGAAGGCGGCTGTCGAAGCGCACATGCGATTGCATAATATCGACCGCCGGGCTGCGCATGGTTGGATTAGAGAAGCAGCGGACTAGCATGTGCTGGCGGGTGCCGAACACTCGCGCTACCTCTTTGAAAGCTCGCCCTTAAAATGGCTTTCAACATCTTCATGACTCAGGGGGTTTCTTGCTTTGGTCAAGACGACTGAATACACTACCTCGCTCCCTCCGATTTGCGCGGTGATAAACGCCCCGTCTTCAAGCAACTGTTGGTAGATGAATTTCACTTTCCTGCCGTCTTCAAGTGTTTTGACCCACTCTTGGTCTGGCATATTCGAGGCACCTCAGGCGAGGCCACTTTCGTCCGCAAGTATACGTCGTTCGGAATCAAGTCCGGTATTGGCATTTATGCGAGAAAACGTGGGCAGTGTGCGAAATTGTACAGATTCGCGACGGCTTGTAACCGCAACCTGTGAGGATGAAAAAGAGCGAACTCACGCCCAAGCAGTTATCCTCCGTGCCTTGTCCTACCTGTGGTGTCGGTATCAGGAAGGGTTGTGTGCTGAATTCAGGTGCTCTCCGCTCAAGACCTCACGTAGACCGGAAGTTCGCCGCTATTGAGGCAATCGAGAGGAAATCGAGGCTCTGAATGCCCCACTGCCGCCTTCCACTATGTAGCGCCATTGGGGACCTGAAATTCTTGTACCATGCACTCCCTACCGCCGAGGTCAGTCCAGAAACACGGAAGCCTCTCATCCTTTATACAGGTGAGAGGCTTTGTGCTTTCGATGGAACTATCGTAGCCGCTACTTCTTCGCTTCGTCCTTGCGCTTCTTGGCCCAACGCGCTTTAGCAAGCAGGGAAAGCTTCTTCCTCGCGGCCAGACTCATTGTGGGTCTGGTCCCGCTGACGGTCGCGGCACTGTTGGTCTGTGGCGCGGCTCCGTTCAGCGCATGACGGTAAGCGGCTATACCCGCATCCAAGGCACGCAGCTCCGCAGACAACGAAGCCCTCTTCTGTAACAACCCTTCTAAAACTTCACTCATTCTTTGTTTCCTCCAGTTTGGAATTGTACTACGCGGGTGTAGGATGCGCTTTTCCTCCGGCGCTTCCACTCCACTCTCGCATCATTGAACAAGCGAGAAAACAGTTTCGACAGTTGTGTCTACCTCGACAGGCTGTCCGTTTTCCGTTGTCGGTTTGTACTTATATTGACGGACTCCGTCGATTGTTGCTTGGACAAGTTGCTTCGGCCCCGAGACATATTCGACATGTTCCACGCTTCCGTCGATGCCAATCAAGACGCGCAGCACTACTGTTCCAGCGATGCGAGCATGTCTTGCTTCGGGCGGATAACGAGGAGTGACCTTGCGAATGAGTTTCTTCTTCATCTCATCGCCTTTCACGGTAATACGAGACACGCTCCGGGTCTGTGTTGCGCTCTTATCCTGTTGTGCCGCGTTTTGCGATTGGAACAAAGTGCAGATTAAGAAGCAGCAAATAATCATCGGTCTCATTTAGGCTCCCTCACCGCCATTTTCTTTCTCGGCTTCCACTCCCGCCTAGGCTTCTTCTAATTGCCGTTGAAACGGATTTTCCGCGAGCTTCCGCACCTGTTTCCCGAACTTAATCAATTCTTCGTTCATCATCTTGCGCAACTTATCCCGCAACTTCTGTAGGACTTCTTCGTCTGATTGGAAACTGATTGCCATTGTCGCTCCGGGCGGAGCAACGGGAAACTGCATCATAGCACTGGATTCTTCGAGCGGCAGCAAGGTCGAACTCTGTGAATCCGATACTGTGCACGCTTGGGATTCCAAGCAGATTATCCTTACTTTGAAACAGCTTGTGTGAAAGAGGTGACACTTTCATAGGAGGCTCGTAGGCAAAACTAACATGGTTCTAAAAAACGAGAGACGTGAGCAGGCAGCGCAACTTCTCGCCGAAGGTCGCCATAACGATAAGAAAATAGGTGAGCTGTGCCAAGTTTCGCTCGCTTGCATCACCAAATGGAAGAAACGCCCGGAAATCGCGGCTCGCATGAAGTCTTCAGAACAGTTGTCGGCTAAGAAGGTCTATCAGACGCCCAAGCTTACGGAATATGGCACCCTAACTGAAATGACGACGGCAATCCTTTTAGGAATGGGAGCCAAGGACAACATTGTGCTGCTGGGAAAAACCTCCTAACCGACGGGAGTGTTGACGCTTCCCCGCCCCCAGAACCCCTGCCTTGCATCCATCCTCGAAATCCCTGTCAAGCGATTGTTTCAATCTTCTGGGTTGAACAGCCGCTAAGCGGTATCCTTCAACTTAAATACCGGGAAATGGCGCACGGTCGTAGCGTGGCAGAATCCGCGCAATCTCCGGGGGAGATTCACATGAGCGGAATCGTGTGGTGTACGTTGGTGTGCGAAAGATGACCAAGAAAGTCAAACCCGAAATTAAATTAGGCGCGACCGTGCGCCTCAAAGTTCACTCCGGCGAAATTATCGAAGGTCGTGTCGTACACATGTGGAAGAAAAATCCGTGCCGATGGTTCGAGTTGCGTCCGGAGACCTCGTCTACAATGTTCCGACGCGTATGCTGGTCGATGGAACGAAATCGAAATGATATCGGCCATCTGGACCAGCCACACGTTAATTATGCTTTCCAAATATTTCAGCTAAAGACTTTCCCTCGTGGGGAGTAATGTGTACCCAATGTACCGCGCCCTGAACGTCTCGCCTTCCTGCAAACGGGTAGCGCTCTTGTTTTGAAAATGGCCACCATGATTGCTGGTACGAAAGATCGATTTCAAGTTCAGCATTAGCTACTATCCCCGCGTAAGAACCTATGCCGCCTATCACCGGGGGACACTCTACTGTGCTGTTGCCACCCGGTTCCAGCAATGGTATTTCGTGATGAATATTTTTTTAGGGGGACGGGGCTGACGACGCTGAAATTGTTGCCGCTTTGCATGCTTCGAGGCCAGCAAACGACGCCGAGAACCGAATAAAAACCACGGCGGGCGTGACTTACACGTATGACGGCGACGGAAATCGTGTGCAGAAATCCAACGGCAAACTCTATTGGTATGGCTCTGGCTCGGTCATCCTCGACGAGTCGGACGCCACAGGAAATGTCACCAACGAATATATCTTCTTTGGCGGCAAACGCCTCGCGCGCCGCGTGGTCTCCTCCGGCCAAATCCAATATTATTTTGCCGATCACCTCGGCAGCTCCCGCGTGATCACCGACGCCTCAGGCAACATCCTCGATGATGCCGATTTCTATCCCTTTGGCGGAGAACGTACCTACACTTCCACCTCCGGCAACGCCTACAAGTTTACTGGAAAAGAACGCGACACCGAATCTGGCCTCGACGATTTTGGTGCGCGGTACTTCACTTCACAGTTTGGCCGCTTCATGACCCCGGATTGGTCAGCGTCGCCAGTGCTGGTGCCCTACGCCGATCTCGGCAACCCGCAAACCTTCAACCTCTACTCTTACGTCGCCAACAATCCCCTCAACACCATCGACCCCGAAGGCCATTTTCGCCTCGATCCTGGCACAGAAAACTACAACGATCCTGATACCGGGGCTCCGCTGTATGGCGAAGCCGTGTCACCGGAGCAGGCCAAAAATCAAGCGCAAAGTACAGCTACTCAGCAGAATCAGAGTAACGAAGGAAGTCAAACCAATCTCGATAAGCGAAAGGAAATAGCGAAGGTAGCTACGGACAAAGATGGAGATAGATCCTACGCACAAAACGAAAAGAAGGACGATTTTGGGCCTGGAACAAATAAATGTAACAAATTTGTATACGACACAACGAAAGAAGCTGGCGCGACGGAACAAGTTAAGGGATCAGACGGCAAGATGCGGCCAGCGCTTGCCGGAGAGATTGCTGACAAAAATGTAACGATCAAAAACTGGCGCGTCTTGGGCAGCAATGAAAAACCTGAGCCCGGAGATGTCGTTGCATATAAAATCGGAAATGGTGGAACTCCAAATGCAACTGGGCATTCCGGCGTAGTTGTCGGAGTTGACGCACAAGGCGCTCGGACAATGGCGGCCCACTATGATGGCGCAGGGCCTGCCGACCATCAGTTTGCATCTCACACTAGCAACGACGTTACGTACCGGAGGTACACAGGACCATGAAATTCGCGCGCATTCTATTGTTGCTCCAATTAGCTCTGGTCTCTCCAATTCTAGTCTATTCGTTAATGCCGGAAACACAACAGAGTCGGCGGCCGATTGAACTATCGGTCGAAAAACCAAGCCAGCATCTTGTTTATCGTCTCGGAAATCAAGCTCTCCAGACGGCAGATGCGTTGACTGAAATCTCGAAGCTTTACGAAAAGGACCGAAATTCGACAATGGACATATTTGTGTCGGAAAAGCTCAACTTTGTTGACATGTCGGAAGTGCTGGGAATAACAGAAAAAGCTGGCTTTCAAAATAATCGCATTTTTGTTGTAGCCTCTCAATCAGAGACAATGGTAGAGATCAAATTCTGTGATCGGATGCCCCGGAAAGCTCAGACAGGTAAATCAAGTTGTAAATAATTACCAACATTTCAGTCCTCCGCGCGGATGATCCACAAAGACAATGCCGACAAGAGCCTGATTCGCGTGGAGGTCGGGAGCGAGGGCTATTCTAACGATGGAATACCGCCACTGGAAGAGCTGCTGAAGACAGGATAACGAGGATAGAGCACGCGATGATTAGCTCTAGAAGCGTCATTCCCGCTTGAGGAACTCTTCGTGATGCTCTGTGATGCGGTGGTCTCACCGTTACATCTTAGTGTAAGGCCGCTAGCCGCAGGAAACTCTTTCATCTGCTCGTCAGCGTGAACAAAGTTATTAAATCGAGGCCAGCGACCTTAACCAGCCTTTCCGTCTTGGTGCAAAATCTCAAGCCAATTATCCATCGAAAGAATCGTCGCTCTCGGACAGGTCGTCTGATGTTGTTCGAAAGTCTTTGCCATGCACCCAGAGCATGCCGCGAAATCTCTGTGCTTGTTTTCGTACAAGAACACGCTTCGAAAATCCTCTCGGCTTATAGTCAATCCCTGTTCATGCATCCGCACCAGGTCGGACGAGGTAAGTTGCACCGAGCGTCGCCTGGGCGTCCCAAGACGGACGGCAACCCTGCCAGGGACACTGTGCCAAGCATTGTACTTATGAAGTTTCGTCTAGTCATGTCTTAAGGTCCGTCAAACGCTCGGCGAGTGAATACCGTCTATAAAGTTCCGCTCGATATGCCTTGTGCTCAGCCGTCTTCTTTGCCCGTTCGGTTAGTTCTTCATCTGACCCGACACGTAAGGGGTGAACTTCATTAACGAAGTGATCGCCCTCGATCCACCACGTCAATTCACCGATGCACGTCCAACCGGGCAAAGGCACGTACGGACTGTCGTGCAGAGTGAACGAATAGTGCGAGCCGTTGTGCCACACCAGGACGATCTGTCCTTCGTGACATTTGTTGTGAATACGGTATAGACCGTGTCGCGTTAGCAGGTCGGATTCGTCGAGAATCATATCTAGGGCGCATCCTGATTGGGGCCAGAACCACCGCTCGCTTTAGTTAGGTCTTCCTTTCGCGATCTTGCTAGCCCACGAAGGTGAGCCGTCAGAGCCTGGTTGAAGGTCTTCTATTCTCCAGCGTTCCAGCAGGTCCGCGTTTGGCGGCCCGATAGTCTTTCCTTCTTTCCGAGCCTTGTGAAAAGACCGAAGGCAGTTGCGATAAAATTGGCTCTGGGATGTTCCGTACACGATCTTGCCGTCCGGCATCACAAAAGCTGTGCCGCGCTCCTCTGGGCTGTCCAAATCAAAATCGGGCATTGGGCCTAGTCTTTGCATATCAGTTCACTACAGTCCACTTGATTTTATGATCGTAGATACCCCAACGGATTTTTTGAACGAGCGCCCAAGCTTCATGAGTTTGAAAGCCCCGCGAAACACAGGCTTCGACCCAACTCGTTTCGCGGTCTATGCGATTGAGGAAGACTTTTGCGCCTTCGCTGTTACCGAACGAAATAGTTCGAAGAAGGTCTGGATGAATAAAGTTTTTCAATTTACGGGCCTGCCCTTCGGATCGAAGTTCAAGAATGACTGTTCCTCTTGGGCAATTTTGCGGGCAGCAGCGGCAAGCCCGCTCATTTTCTCCGCGAAATAGGACGGGCCTAACTCGCGCCGCACCTTTTTCCGCACCTGTGATTTTTGTTTCGGTGTTAGGCTCTGTGCCAGCTTCAGTTCCTGTTCCGCCAACTCCTGTCGCGTAACTATTTTCTTGCTCATCATTTCGACTTCCTCCCGTCAGCGACCAGAAAACTTATCGGCAAATTGTAGACGCGAGCCTGTGACTGAATACGAACCATTTGAACAGATTTGTCGAACCATACGTGCACGATGGTCCCCGAGACTATTTCAGACTGCACTTTGATTCGAACCTTGTCGCCTGCTTGGATGGATTTGTTTTTCTCAGTCATTAACCGACCGCCTTGATGCGGGGATAATGACTCAATAAATTCAAATTAGCACGGTTATTGTAGTCATCCGATGGGATAAGCCAGCTTGAGCCGTCAGCAGTCATGACGCCAACGCAGCCCTTCTTAACCCAAGGTGCCCATTCGCCGAACGCTGCAACAATCAAGTCAGGAGACCTATCTGCACGCATACGGTCCATCAGACGATTCTCGTTGAACCAATTCAGGCCATCGGGATCAGGAGTAATGCCGCGCTCGGTCAGATAGTCAGCGCGCCAGCGGGACAACCCTTCGATAATTTTCTTTTCATCGGTCAAGGTACCTTGACGCGATGCAGGGATTTCCAAAAGGATGATGAACGCGTCGCAATCCTCTTCGAAAAAGTGGTAGTTATTTTTGCGATGACCACGGAGCAGCGCTGCAGAGGAAAGATGCTTGCGAGCGAAGCCATCGGCGACCGCAAAACCTCCGTGCGATGGAGTGCTGACAAAGGACAGACCACGTACGATGCGCTGGATTGAATCTGTTTTGCCCCAGGGCGTCTTCATTGCGACGCTTCCTGTGTTAACCCCAAAGAAGCGAGAACTTCGGCAAAAAGCTCATCTAGGTTGTCAACGTTCGGCACAGCAATCTCATACGAGACGCAGTCGCGTCGGCGATGTTCTGTTGGCCTCGTCATCATGCGCTGGAAAATTGGCGCAGCCCGGTCTGTCAGCGTCACCTCCGGTTTGACATCAGTTGGGGCGATGCGCGGACGTTCGTGGAGTTTGCGCGCCAGTTCAAATTGCTCACGGATATGTTGCCGGACGCTGTCAAGGCTCATGCGACCTCCAATCCGGCTTCAATCGCGCCTTGAAGAATCGCTTCGACGTATCTCGGTTCGCAGACGACGGCGTTGCCAAATGTTTGTGCCTCGCCATCGATGTTTTCATCGAGCCAAGACTGTCCTGGCGAGGAAACTGGACGAATGAGAAAAAGTGAGAGGTGATTCTCGAAAACGAGGTCAAGGTTGGTCGTCGCCGGTACAGCTTCCCGCAGAAACGAGGTCGCTGCTTGCGGACTTAAATTTGACCGAAGGGTGTACTTGGGAATGTGAAATTCGAGATTTACAATCTCGGCCCGGGATTGCTCGATGGCGTCAACGATGAGGCGAGCGGTCTGCGGATTCAGTTCCTTAAATTCGAAATGCAAAACGGCGCCATTCGTCCCGAGCGTGCTGACCCGGACGTGCCCGAGGTCAAGGCCGAAGTGCTTTGATGGTTTCGCGCCTTGGGGAACGAAATAGTTTTTATGCTGTTTCCCTTTTTCAATTACAACAATCCCGCGAATCGTGACCCAACAGTCTGAATACATTTGGCTTTCTCCTTGTATCAAGGAGGAGCCGCCAGAAAAAATCTTTGGGAGTTCGGATGCCCGGCTTAGATACTCGTTAGATGTGAACCTGGATTTGAAGCTTCCTGAAGCGTTCTTCGGCAGCGGCCAAGGTCTCTTCTTTTTTACAAAAGGTGAAGCGCACCTGCGATGCGCCGTCCTCCGGGTCATTGTAGAAGCTGGACCCTGGCACGCAGGCCACCCCGATTTCCTGCACCAGGTATTTGGCAAAAGCCACGTCCTTCGAGCCTGCAGCGAATCGCGGGTCATTTGCGGGAAAATCGAAGCGCGAAATGTCCGTCATGATGTAGTAGGCGCCGCGCGGCTTATAAACGATAAAGCCCGTGCCTTCGAGGATTTTCAGCAAGCGGGCGCGTTTCTTCGTATAGCTGACCGCAAGGTTCTCGTAATACGTCTGCGGTGAGTGCAGCGCGCTGGCTCCTGCTTGCTGCAGTGGTGCCGCGGCGCCAACCGTCAGAAAATCGTGCACTTTACGAATCGCCTGCGTCGGCTCGGGCGGCGCCAGCGCCCAGCCTACTCGCCAGCCGGTCACACTATAAGTTTTTGACATTCCATTAATCACGATGGTGCGTTCGCGCATGCCCTCAAGCTGCGCCATCGAAATGTGTTCGGTGCCGTCGTAAAGAATATGCTCGTAAATCTCATCGGTGATGCAATAAGAATTCCAGCGCACGCAAAGATCGCGAATAAATTCCAGTTCATCCCGCGTGAAGACTTTTCCAGTGGGATTATTCGGCGTATTCAGGATAATGGCCTTGGTGTTGGGGCCAAATGCCGCCGCCAGTTCCTCGCGATCGAACGACCAATCGGGATTTTTTTCCGACGGCGGTTTCATCCGGACAAATCGCGGCGAAGCGCCGGAAAGAATCGCGTCCGGTCCGTAATTTTCATAAAACGGTTCGAACACCACCGTTTCGTCGCCGGGATTGATGATGGCCATCATCGCCGACATCATCGCTTCCGTCGAGCCGCAGCAAATGGTGATTTCGCGCTCAGGGTCGTAGCGCACAGATTGCGTCCGTTCGAATTTCTCCACGATGGCGTCGCGAAGGGGTTTCGCGCCCCAAGTGATGGCGTACTGATTGATGTCGTCGGAAATGGCCTGACGGGCGGCTTCTTTCACTTCAGCGGGCGCGGCAAAATCGGGAAACCCTTGCGAAAGATTCACGGCGTTGTGTTTCAACGCCAGCCGCGTCATTTCGCGTATCACCGATTCGGTGAATTGTTCGGCCTTGGCCGAAATCATACGCCGGGAAATCCCCGCCATTTTCGATTCAGGACTGCTCATTGATCTCCGCTTGGCTTGCGATTCGAACCTTCCGAAGTATTCGAAACAGCCGGACTTGCCGAACTAGCGGCTCCGCGATGTGGTTTCCGACGAAGTCGACACAGTCGAAACGGGCGCCGCCGCTGGCGTATAAATCATCCGGTACAGCGCGGCGTTGCGCAACACGATTTGCACGTAGTCGCGCGTTTCCGAGAATGGAATAGACTCGACAAGTTCCGGAACTTCTTCATAAACGCGCTCGGACTTCCACAGCGCAATTCTATCTTCACCTGCGTTGTACGCCGCGAGCGCGTATTCCGGCGCGCCGGTCAGATTGACCAGTCCCTTGAAATAATACGTTCCAAGCTCAATGTTATATTCCGGATCGAACAACTTATTTTTCGCGTATTTGAGCCGCTTTTGTTTGGCCATGATTTTCGCGGTCTTGGGCAGCAATTGCATCAATCCGACCGCATTAGCATGCGAAACGATGTCCGCCTGAAACGTCGATTCCTGCCGAATCAGTCCTGCGACGATCATCGGATCCAGTGCGTTCTTGCCGGACTCGCGCCGCACCGATGTTTCATAAGGCAACGGATAGAGCGCTTTCCACGCGCTCAGTGGCAATTCGTTCAGTTTGCGCGAATCGAAACTGGGAATTCCCAGGCGCGCATACGCCATGCCCGCCGCGAAGTGACCCTGGTCAAAAGCTGCCTGCGAAGCCTCGATCAAAAAGCGCGGCGAGCCAGTCGCAAAAAATGCATTTTTCAACTCGAGTTCCGCCGAAGCGTCAAACGCAATCGAGCGCAATGCCTGAGCTCGCGTCCAGCGATCCGATGCCGACGGTGGAACCGGCTCATCAAACGGACGAAGCGGCGGTGGTGGCGGAATACGATCCAGAAACTCCGGCGGATTTTCTTCCCCCGGACCAAGCCTGCCGAGACGTTCCGCAGACGCGAAACCAAAATAAGTTTCCGGGAAGCGTTCCAGTGCCTTGGCATAAAAACTACGTGCATGCGCGGGATTTCCGCTGCGTTCTGAAAAACGCCCCAGCCAATAAAGTGCATCTACGGCATTCGCGGAAACCGGATACTTCAGCAAAAAAGTTTTTAATTTTTCGTCGGCATCTGGCTGGCGACTGACGTACGCGACCCACGCGATGCGCCATTCGGCGTTGTAATCGTTCTTAGTATCCGGATTCACCTGCAACACGCGCTGGTAATACGCAGCGGCTTTCGGGCGATCGAGCTGCACCCAATAATAATTCCCCGCCTGCATGTAGCCTTCTTCCGCCCACTTGCTTTCCGGATATTTCTTGCCGAGGTCCTCGATCGTGGCCAGCATCGTGGATTCATTTTTGGCGGCGCGCTGGAATTGCGAAAGAACAAAAAGCCGCTCGGCATCCACTTCCGGATCCGGCGTCACCAGCGAGGAAAGCAGCGTCTGTGGCAATTTGAGCTGCACTTTGCATTGCGCCACGCGCAATTGCGCAAGTTGCCGCACCGGATTTACGGGATCCTGCAGCATGCCGGCCAGCTTTTCGAATTCCGGCTTCGCCTCGCGCCATTTATGCGCGTCAACGAAGGCTTGCGCGCGCCGCTCCTGCATTTCCGCAGTGGCGTAAGGAAACTCGCTGCGCAAGGTTTTCTGCAGGATCGGCAGAGCCACACCCGCCACTTTCGCCTCATCGCTCAGCGGATACTTGTAATAAATCGCCTGATAGTCTCTCGCGGCTCGAACCGTTTGCCCCGCGGACTGATAAGCGTGCGCACGGTCCAGCAATAATGCGGGCTTCGATATGGTGCCGGAATACGAATTCAACGCCTCGATGGCATCTGCAGCATGTCCGGTCTCGGTTGCAGTGATGGCCAGCGCGTCAAGCACCTGTTCTTTAATCGCGGTGTTGGGAAAGTCGCGATGAAGCACATTGAGATCCGCCAGTGCCTCCGCATTACGTTTCAGCGAGCGTTTCGATTGTGCGCTCCAGAAAAGTACGTACTCGCTGAGCAGCGCGTCGCCCTTGGCCTTGCCGAACCACACCAGCGCCTGCTGCGCTTTGTTCTTTTGGTAGTCGTCATAACCCAGCGCCAGCGCCGCGCGCGCCCCCCACAAATCGCCCACATGCTTGCCGGCAAACGCGGAAAGTTTTTCGTACGCGCCCGGAGTGGCGTTGTGCAGATTCCGCGCCAGCTCTGACAGCACTTTCTCCGAAGTAGCATCATCAACCGAACTGGTCGCCACATCTGGCGTCGTCGTATCGGGTTTGCACCCGGCGCGGCACGGAGCCGATTTCGGCTTCCTGGATTTTTTGTGTTTTGTTTGCGCGGAGGCGCCGCAGACTATCGTCAGACAAAGCAGCGCGGTAACAACTGTCGCACAAAATTTCCACGCCGAATTTCGGCGCGCGAAGAAAATTTTTTCTGGATCTTTAGTTCCGGTGAGCCGTGACCGCGTATGGATATTCGCCAAGCGCGCCGGCGTCGCCCTCCGCGAGAATTTCCACCATCCACCGGTAAAAATAATCGACTGGATGGTCCATGATGGGTTTGAATCTACGGTCGTATTCGCGGTGAGCTTTCTCAATGTCGTCTTTCAGTCTGATGCACAGATCTTTATTTTCGCGGCCTTGGCGTACCTGGTCCGGATGTAGCATTTTAATATCCTGCATGGATACTTTGGCCACACGATTTGCACGCCGATGCAGCTCTTGTTCCTCAGCCGTTAACCTGTTGACGTCGAACTCCAGAGAGACTTCCTGATCCTGAGGTTGTACCAATTCGGGAGTTCGCGGGTGCTCGTGAACCGGGGGCGCAGAAGCCACTGGCTCAGCGGCAGGATGCGTCACAGAAGTGTGCGACGCCACCGGACGAGAAGGTTCAGCAGCTGGCCGCCCTAGATCCGCAGCCGCCGCGGGAGCTTCCCCAGCCACCGCCGAAACGATGCGCGACATCGCAGCTTCCAGAGGGGCTTCCAACGGCGATCGCGCCCCAGGCTGCAGCGTTAGCGCGACAAACCGGGAAAGTACTTCGAGCGATGCGGAAAGCGAGGCTGCACCGGTCTGCGCCCGCAGCAGGAACGGAAGAGCGTTGGTCGGCTTATTGCTCCCACACGCCGCTACCACGTCATTTACGGCATGGTGCAGCTCGTCCGAATTGCGCTGCAGCCGCTCCAGGCTGTCCCGGAGGGCGCGCGCCACGGCCTGTTCGAGGGCATTCGATTCGTTGGACATAGCGAATTCGGCTTAATTCGGCCGCAAGCCTCCCAAGATTTCATTCTGGTAGCGCTCAGGCCGCCCGTCAACCCGCCTCCTATACCCCTGTGCCCAGTTAAATAGTCAACTTTACGCACTGCGCGCCGCCACACTCGGCCTCTGACCGAGGCCGGGGACGCACAGCTCCATTTTTCACTACCTGGACGAGGCTGCAAGCGACCTATCTGTGGACATTTTGTGACCCGAGCAGGCTCACTTGTCGATTCCTGCCCGCGTCAAACGACGTTAAGATGGCGAGGTTTTCCCTACTTACCCCACGAAACCCGGCATCGTGTCAGGGCGGGGCAAACCGAGGCTGGTAGCTGTGGCTACCGCAGTGGATTCAAATAAATCATTCAGGAAAGGGATAGAACCATGGATGGAAAACCAACGCATGAGCAAGCGCAACTTCATCTTCAGGTCTACGACCAGCGGCGAGAAGCCAAGCTACGCCAGGCGCGTGATTGGTTCGCCAAAAACTACATCGCGAATTCCATTGACGAGGCCATGCGTATTGCGCCGATGGGAAGCGAATCAGGCACTTACGTAGGAATGGTAATCGGCTACTGGGAGCAGGCCTGCACTTTGCTCAATTACGGCCTTCTGCATGAAGACCTGTTTTTCGAGACCAGCGGCGAATTCTTCGGCGTTTGGGAAGCGGTAAAGCCCGTCGTTCCGGCGTTCCGTGAGCGTTTTGTCAACAAACAGCTCCTGGCGAATCTGGAACAGGCGGCAAAGCGATATGAAGTCTGGACAGAGCGCCGCAACCCCGGCCATATCGCCGCGATGCGGCAAATGATGCAGCAAATGCGCAGCCAAGCAGCATCTGCTGCCAAAGCCTGATCCGGATCTGGACAGACCGACCGCTCGGAAGGGACGGCGACCGCCGTCCCTTCCCCAAGGCGCTCTTGTTTAGATTGACGAAGGGCCTGCTTGCCCTTACCCACCGCCCAACGCCGAAAAATGCTAAAATGAAGCCAGGGGGCGACACGGTTTCGACGGAAGCTGTCGCGTCCCGGAGGCATGCCGGGGGCCAACCACCCGTAATCGGCTGGAAACTAGAACTGCCAACAACAACTTGGCACTTGCTGCTTAATTAATTAAGCGCACGCTTCCCCGGGCTTCGCTCATGGGCCCGGATCGAGGCGTCACACAGTGAGCTGGCCCAAACCTTTCGGTCCGGAGGGCGCGGGCGAGACCAATCGGACTAGCCGGCTGCGTTTCTTGCTCGTTCTAATCGCGGCTGGCGAAACCTACTGAACTGAGATAAGCATGTAGGCTCCGTGGCGCAGCGCTTTTCGGACGGGGGTTCGACTCCCCCCGCCTCCACCATTCGCCGGCGATTTTTGGCCATCGCTTGCGCAGCAGAACAAGAAGTTTTTGCCGGGCTGCCCGTTGCCTCCAGCGCTGGTGGATGAAGACGCGAAGAGCAAAAGAATAGTAATGGTGGCTGATGATCTCATTGCTAACCTCCGAGACCGAATTGCGCGCCATCCTACACGAGATTAGCGATGTTGAATAGTAAAATGTATCAGGAAGATACCTCCGGGAAGACCTGATTCAGAATTGCAGCTTGGTTGGACATTCCTCTGGGAATTTCTGTCTCAGGTCTGGCGTGCCAATCCCTCTTTCTTGGGTGCGCGTTGCTCATCAGCAGCACGACAGCATCCACGAACGTAAATCAAACACCCAGCTTCATGCGTTGCAGCAGTTTGACGAACCGCCGGTCCGTCCGCAAAGGATCGTATAAAGGATCACTACCTATCGTGAGCGCGTATACATTCCGCTCTTCGCAGGCGATCTCGAGCCACTGCAGCGCGTGCTCCTTATCGCCCATCCGCAGATAGGCGCGGGCAAAATTTATTGCCGGGACATATCCGCCCTTCGCCCGATCGCCCAAGCGCTCAAGTTTTTTCGCTGCAAGCGCACGTACCGCACTGGCAAAACCGCGTTTCGCATTGGCCGAGTTAAGAATTGCCGCCAGCTCCGCATCTGCAGACAACTCCGCCGCCCTCCGCCACTCTTCGATCGCTTCCTGGCTTCGTCCTTGCCGCTCGTATACGCCGCCGAGCGACTCATGCACAGTCGCGTTGTGAGTGTCCAACTCAAGGGTCTGCTGATATTGTCGGATCGCGTCATCGTAGCGCCGCGCAGTGTAGAACGTGTTGCCCAGATGCTGGCTAATGCGAACCGAGAATGGATCGCAAGCCAATGCCCGCTTGGCTTCGGCGATGGCCTCGTCCCACCGCCGCATCACAACCAGATAAAATGAATACATGTAATGTACTTCGCTGAACCGGGGATTCAGCGCAATGGCGCGCTTGGCAAGTTTCTCGGTGCCCGGCCAGTCCAGGTAAAACACCATCTTGAGCGCCGCCAGTCCGAGATGCGCTTCGGCGAGCGTATCGTCCAACTCCAGCGCCTTCGTAATCGCCCACTCTGCCTTGGGCCAGGCTTCGTCCGCTGGCAGCATGCCCCATGCTGCTCCATAGCCGTAATAGCTGTTCAACCCGCAGTAGCCGAGCGCATAGGACGGGTCCGCGTCAACCGCTCGATGAAAATAGTCGCGGCTCTTGGCGAATTCTTCCGGCGAGTTCTTCCACCAGTAATACCGGCCCTTCAAGTAAAGCTGATACGCCTCGGTGTTCTCCGTGTCGTGCTTCGCCAGGCGTGTTTTGTCTTCGCGGCTGAGTTTCAGGGCTAACGCTCGTGCTACTCGCTCGGAAATAGCGTCTTGCAGAGCAAAGATATCCGTTTACTCCTCATCGAACGTTCCCGCCCACAAAGAAACTCCACTCGAGACATTCAGCAGCCGGACGGTCACTCTGATCTTATTGCCCTGGCGCTGAAGGCTGCCTTCTAGCACCGACTCCACTTCTAATTCACGCCCTGCGGTCAGTGCGTCTTGCGCTAATTCGGCGTATTTGCGCACGGAGCTGATCGGTCGCACGATCATTTCCCCGATGCTGCTCAGTCTGGCGATCAATGTATCCGCCATTCCCATCTCCAGCGAAGCATCTCTGTCATCCGTGACCAACGGCTGGAACGGAAGCACTGCAAGACTCTTGATAGTCCCGACGGAAACGGCCGTCGTGCTCGTACTGTGCGTCCGCACCGATGCGACAAATCTGTAGCCGCGTCCCGGCACAGTCACGATGTAACGATGCTCCTGCCGGCTCCCGCCGAGCACTCTACGCAGAATGGAAATGTTCTGATTGAGATTATTTTCTTCCACTACCGTGTCCGGCCAGATGGCCTTTATCAAGGTTTCTTTATCCAGCAGCACATCGCTGTGCTCGACCATGTACAGCAGCGTGTCAAACGCCTTAGGTGCGAGCGCACGGGTAAGACCGTTGCTCGCCAGCAATAGACGCCGCCCGGTGTCTATACGGAAATCGCCAAACTCGTAGACCTGCGCCTGTTGAGGCTTGGGCATGCGGCTCTCAGAAGTTCTCAGAAAATCTCAGGCCATTCTAAAGACTCTTGCCGAGATTTCAAAGATACTCGCCCGTCCCATGGGTAAAAGTTTCATCGCAAGAGTCTCATGACAGAAAAACATGATTCTAAGGAGAAACAATATGCGAATGACAATACACCTCACCAAGGCCAATCCCTGGATTTCGACCCTGGTCAAATTCTCACTGATTTTTCTGCTTTCTGCATTGATCGGAACGGCGGCGTACGCCCATCCTAACAATGCGGCGTGCTCCAATTCCACCCTCCAAGGAGATTATGCTTCCACGGTCAGCGGACAGCTATTCCACTCCGATGGCTCGGTCGAGACTCGCCAAGGCCTGGTCATAGCTCACTTTGATGGCCACGGGAACTTCACTCAAACCGACTACGTATTGAACACATTAAACAGCACGACCACGCCGACACCCGGACCCATCGACCCGCAGACCGGTTTCCAGATTCACGAATCCGGAACTTATCACGTGAACGCCGATTGCACTGGAAATCTGGAAATTCATTTTGCGCCGCCGCCTGTTCCCGGTGCGACCGGAGCCGTCATCAAGCTATTCCTGGTGATCGGCAGCCAAGGGAGTGATCTTCGCACGGTGGTCGTTTCTGTGGTTCCTCCATCCATCATACCGAACGACATCACCGGCTTTACCTTACATAGCGAAGGCACAAGATTGGGCGAGCAACAGCAGAACAATCTGTAGTAGAACAAAAGTTAGGTGGCACGAATGAAGTGGTGAGCTTCGCGGGCGACTCATTCGCCATGGCGCGCTGGGGCTCACCACCACATCCTGCCTGATACGACGAATCGCGTAACCAGATCAGATGGGCCGCACCAATCCTTCTTTTGTCGCGCGCGTATTGCGCACCAGCAGCAGCACCAGAATCATCCCCACAAACGGGACCAGACCAGCCACC
This sequence comes from uncultured Acidobacteriota bacterium, assembly GCA_963732135.1. Taxonomy (GTDB): domain Bacteria; phylum Acidobacteriota; class Terriglobia; order Acidiferrales; family UBA7541; genus Acidiferrum. The sequence goes on along the minus strand of CAVSYC010000001.1, from coordinate 501,027 downwards.
ACGATAATCTTGTCAAACGAATGTCCCGGCAGCGCTTGCGTGGCATCCGAAAAATATCCAATTAACTCGAACGCGATGATCGTCCCAATCCCCGCTCCGGTTCCGCTGAATCCACTTACGGACGCCACCGATCCGCCGGTGAACAGGTCCGAGGGCAGCACGTTGGCGATCGTCGAAAACGCTGCGTAACAAAATGTCGCCAGTCCAAACAGTGCCGTGATCGCCACCAGGTTCATCGTAAAAATAGTCGGAATCAGCAAAGTCACTCCGAATCCTCCGAACACCACCAGCGCTTTGCGGGCCGCCCCAAGCGACCATCCTCGCTTGATCAGAAATCCCGAAGCCCACCCGCCAAAAAAATTCCCCAAATCCGCCGCGATGAACGGTACCCACACCGCAATCAGTCCGCTCTTCAGCGAAATGCCCTTCGCCACTAGATACAGCGGAAACCAATCCGTGATGAAAAACCACACCGGGTCGGTCAGAGCCTTGGACACAATCGCGCCCCAGGTTTGCGGCAGCTTCAACAAAGCGCCCCAACTCACCCGACCGTCAGTGACGCTTCCCGGAGACTCCGTCTCCCGAAGAATCATCGCGCGCTCCTCGTCAGTGATGCGCGGATGCTCTCGAGGCAGGTAATACATTCGGCGCCAGGCAAACAGCCACAAAAATCCAAGCAGCCCCGGAATCACAAAGGCCGGCCGCCAACCCCAGCGAAAATAAATCGGCAAAATAACGAAAGGCGCGATCGCTCCCCCAATTGACGAGCCGCTGTCGAACAACGCACTCGCCAACGCGCGTTCGTGTCGGGGAAACCACTCCGACACCGCTTTGGTCGCGCCGGGCCAGTTGGCGGATTCTCCCGCTCCCAGCAGAAAGCGAAACCCGGCAAAACTGCGAAATCCGGTAGCCAGCGAAGTCGCTATCGAAACCAGCGAATACCACAAAACAGAAATACTCAGTCCTCGTCGTGTTCCCACCCGGTCAATGAATCTTCCGCATGCCGTCTGGCCCAGGGCATACGCGATGCGAAAACTGATCAGCAAATTCGCATAGTCGGTATGCGTCCAGTGATAGTCCTGCGTCAGGAACGGCGCGAGCAGCGCCAGCGTCTGCCGGTCAATGTAATTGATGACCGTGGAGGCGAACAGCATTCCGCCGATCCACCATCGCAAATGCGGAATCGTGTTCGGTCTCGACTGCAACGCTTGGTCGGGTGCAGGCATTTATTTGCGAGCAGTCATTTTAAGAAGTTATCGTTTCGAAAAAATCCCACAGCGAACAGCCCCTTACGGAACAGATGTGCCGGACGCTCTCAACAAGGCCGCAGAATCTCTGTCCAGATACAACGTCGCATTCGCATGATTCCGCAAAGCCGACGCCGGCGCCATCGGGCTGATTTCGTGCTCCACGCAAGCTTGCACCGCCCGCGCTTTGCGTGCCTCTGGCGCCACGGCGATGATTTCTTTCGCGCGCAGGATTTGCCGGATCGACATCGAGATGGCTCTCAAGGGCACGTCGGCCAGCTGAGCAAACCATCCCTCGTTCACCTGTTGCCGCCGGCAAGCTTCGTCTAGTTGCACCACCAGGTATGGTTCCTCGCTCGCGAAATCCGCCGGCGGATCGTTAAACGCCAGGTGCCCGTTTTCTCCAATTCCCACAAAAGCCAGATCAACCGGCCGCGAAATCAATTCACTACCAACCCTCTTTGCGACCTCGTGCGGGTCGCCCTCTCCATCCAAAAGGTGGTACTGAGTGATTCCGGTTTTGTGCCCGACCCGCGTTTTCAGAATGATCCGTTCCAGAATGTATTTCCGGAAACTGGCCGGATGCGTCGCCGGCAAACCAATGTATTCGTCCAGGTGAAAAAGCTCCACCCGGCTCCAATCAATGTCCGCTGCGCTAGTCAGCGCATCCAGAAATTCAAACTGCGATGCCCCAGTAGCGGAAACGATTCGCGCACCACCATTCTCGCGCAAAGCCGCTCGCAAAGATTTCGCGGCATGCTCGGCCGCTGCTAGAGCCAGTGCCTTCTTGTCATTGAAAATCTTAATTTGCAAGTGTGGCGTCCTTTTCGCGCAGGGCTAGCCGCCCGCCTGCAGTTCAACACGCTTTCCCGAACTGCACGCCGCATAAATTGCCTCCACCAGCGCCACACTTCGCCGCGCTTCCGCGCCCGCACAACGCGGCGTGCCGTCCGTCTCGATCGTGCGCACAAAATCCTCCAGCGCCGCACGGTGCCCCCGCACATCGCTCACCGTCGCTGAAGATGCGCTGGCGTTTTGATCGTCGCCCGTACTGCGAAAATCGCCCGGCACCTTGCGCAAATCAGCAGCCAGCAACCGGTCATGCTCGATGATGACTGTTCCCTCCGAACCAGTCAGCTCCACGCGTCTCGGATAGCCGGGGAAAACAGAAGTCGTGGCCTGCAAAGTCCCGATGGCGCCATTCGTAAACTCCAGCAAAGCCACCAACGTGTCTTCCGCCTCAATTTTGTGCAGCGCGGTTTTCTTCACCGCCTGAACGGCCGACACTTCGCCGCACAGCCACAGCAACAGATCGACGGTGTGAACAGCTTGGTTGATCAGCGCGCCGCCGCCATCCAGCCGCAGCGTTCCTCTCCACCGCGAATCACCGTAGTAATTCGCCGGCCGAAACCACTTCACACGCGCATCCGCCAGAATTAATTTTCCCAACACGCCCGCGTCCGCCCACTCTTTCACCCGCATCAGATCCGTCTTAAACCGGTCCTGAAAAAAGACACCCAGCTTGACGCCGGCCTCCGCCGCCGCGGCAATCAGCGCATCCGCCTGTGCCGTGCCGATGTCCAACGGCTTTTCCGTCAGCACGTGCAATCCGTGCCGCGTAGCCGCAATTCCCTGCTCTGCGTGCAAACCCGACGGACTGCCAATCGCCACGAAATCCATCGGACGATGGCCAAGAAATTTTTCAAAGTCGCAATACGGCCGCGCGCCGTACTGCGCACTCATCCGCTCCACTTTCTCGCGGTTCGTCCCATACACCGCCACAATTTCCAATCCCGCAATTTCCCCAGCCGCACGCGCGTGCGTCTCCGAAATATTTCCGCCGCCAATCAATCCAATCCGCATAATCACGTAATTTTCCCGCCGCAAGCATACGATGGCCCAGCCTACAGCGGAAATTATTCTAAAATGGATACGCCGGGCGCCGCACCCTTTGGGGTTAAGGGCGCGGGTTTCGATTTTGGTTTTTGGAAAAGGCGGGGCCGATCTTCCTGTCTTTCACGCCGAAAAGACCAAGCGCGCCTCGCTACGAGGGAAGAAATTATCAAGCAGTACGCCTGCCGCACTGAGACAGCAGCGAAGCTAATGCTTGGTCGTCGTCAGACTGATCGTCGTGGTGTGACTCAAGCTGCCGGACACGCCCTTAATCGTCGCCGTGGCGGTTCCCAGGTTCGCAGTATTGCTCGCCTTCAGCGTGAGCGTGCTGCTGCCGCTCGTGCTTGCCGGGTTGAACGTGGCAGTCACGCCTTTTGGTAGGCCGCTAGCCGACAAGCTCACTGTTCCGCTGAACCCGTTCAATTTGTTTACGCTGATCGTGCTGGTCACGCTCTTGCCGCGGCCAACGCTCAATGCGCTCGGTGTCGCCGACAAACTGAAATCGGGAGCCGGCACCGAAGCGTTCACCGTCAAAGTAACAGAAGTGGTATGCGTCAGACTTCCGGAAGTCCCCGTAACGGTCACAGTGACCGTGCCGACGGTCGCAGTGCTGCTGGCGGCCAGCGTCAAGACGCTGCTACCCGTAGTAGGATTCGGATTAAATCCCGTAGACACGCCGCTCGGCAAAACCGAAGTCACGGACAATCCAACACTCCCACTGAATCCGTTCGCTGGATGAACGCTGATCGTCGTGTTTCCGCCGGCCCCTCCCTGCACGATCGTCAAACTGGTCGGCGAAGCGCTCAAACTGAAATCCGGCGGCGGAACAAACGCATTCACGGTGAGGCTGACGGAAGTGGTGTGAGTCAAACTCCCGGCTGTCCCAGTAATCGTCACCGAAACCGTACCGGTCGCGGCAGTGCCGCTGGCCGTGAGCGTCAGCGTGCTGCTTCCCGTCGTGGGATTCGGATTGAACGATGCCGTGACCCCACTAGGCAACGCTGAAGTCACAGCCAAGCCAACGCTACCGTTGAATCCGTTCGCCGGATTCACGGTGATGGTGCTGCTTCCGCCAGCGCCTCCCTGCACAATCGTCACAGTCGATGGCGAAGCAGAAAGCGAAAAATCAGGCGGCGGTGCGGATCCTGGCCACGCGTTCACCAGATTGGCCACATTGATGGTACCGATCCCGGTCGCGAAGTCCCATCCAGTTGTAGTTCCGTACGCCGGTTGCAGCACCGAGCTCGACGTGGACAGCACTCCATAGCCATCCGCGGAATCGAAACAGTTATTCGTCGTGGTGCACTCGACAGACATGTCGCCGAGTGTCACGTCGTAAAACACGCAAGAACCGGCGACGCCGTTGCCCAAGCTCGAGTTGCACGACGCGCTGCCATTTCCACTGAACTGCGTGGCCGCCAGCGAATAAAACATCGCATTGGGATTGCCTTGCCGCGCGCCCGTCTTCTGATTGATCAGCGCTTGCACCCCCGCCATGATCGGCGAAGCAAACGAAGTTCCACCGGCGGCGGTCCATCCACTCGGCGCGCCCGTGCAAGCCGCGCCGCCATTCGCGGTATCCGAATAACAGAACACGTAGAAGTGCGACCACAAACCGTTCGCTGCGAACAAAGACACGTCGGGAATATCGCGCACGCTGTCGTTCGGATCTCCCGGGACGGCCTGCCACGACGGTTTGGCATAACCCGCGCAAGATCCGCCGACAACTCCGTTTACAGAAGGACTCCCGGTGGCGCAGCCGCTCGGTCCGCCTCCGCCCGCAGCTGTAGTCGCAGTTCCTGTAATCGCAGCCAGCAATCCGCCCGCGGCGTTGCAAAAACTGCCGGGTCCGCTCGTCGGGTAGCCCTCATAAGTAGTAAGCAGCGATCCGGTGCACGAGTCGTTCCACGGAGTCTCCGGCGTATAGGAACGCGCAGAGGCGTAATTCGCTGTGTTCCCGGTATTCCAGTAAGTTGCATTCGTGCCCGAGTAGGTGTCGCTGAAATCCGTGCCGCCCACCGCTACGTTGTACGGGGTAGACGCCAACCCACTCACCGTAATACCAAAACTGGCCGCCGCCTGATTTTGATCGCAAGCCGCAGCGCCCGAATCCCCCGCCGCCACATACACCGACGTTCCTTCCACAACCGCCTGCTGGTACGTGGAGTTGAACGCCGCATTCGCCGCCGCTCCGTTCACGGTTTCGCATTCGCCGTAGCTCACGCTCATAATCGCGGGCGGCGTAGCACTCGATACGAGATTCTGCATAGCGATCAGGCCGCCGAATGTCGTCTGCGTGTCCGCGCATGCCGCCATCTGAATGGCAGCGCTCGGAGCCGCGGCGCTGGCGTACTCCGCATCCAGAATCGCTTCGCCATCATCGGCATTCACGCCCGGAGCGCCGCAATTGTTCGGCCCACTGGGCGCAGGATGCGTCTGGTTCAGCGAACCCGAATATCCGGACAATCCAAACGTGGAACGAAACGTGGTCCAGTCCGCAGTGGAATACAGGTCAGTATCTTCGATTAACACGATCGTCTGACCCTGCCCGGTGATTCCGGAACTAAACACTGGATTGAAGTTGTAAATGGTCGCCAGGTCTCCCGGCACCACGCCATAGTTGTTACCAAATCCGGAAGAAAAGGTGTACTGATGCCGCGGCTTCATCATCGGATGCGGATGAAAATCGTGCAGCGAGACAATTCCCGCAATCGCTGGCGCCAGCGCCTCTGGAATGCGCGGCTCGCTTACGTTGGCGATATGACTCTTTCCATTTACTTCCAGCCGATGAATCTCGGTGTGAAAGGCTGCCATCACCTGACCGGCACTTCCCGAAAAATCAATCAGCACGCGGCTCGGATAGACGAAGTTGACTTGGAATCCGCGCGACGTGAGCCAGCTCGTGATGTTGTCGAGGTCCTGCTGCACCAATCCAAAGCGTTCGCCAAACTCCACCGCCGTCAACCAGTGATGGAAATTTGCCGAGCCGGGATTATGCAAATTGTCGATCAACGCTTTGAGCGCAGTTTCCTGCTCCGGGGAGCGCTTCAGCTGCAGCAGCATGTGCTCCAGCTGAAAGTTATGCGGCACGACGCCGCGATCGTTCGCGGGCTTTGCCTCCGGCCGGGTATTTCCCGCGAGCACCGCCAGTTTGCCTTCGTCAATATTCTGCGTGATCAGCGTCCGCGCGTGTTGCGCGGCCTGCGATTGCGCTTGCGCAGGCAAAGCCAGTCCAAGCAATGCGACCAGCGATATGACAACCAGAAGAATTGATACCAGGAAGGACTTATTGAGCCGGGCAACCATGACGGCTCCTTTCTTTTTGTGGCGGGCTCCGAGTAGAGCCCGCTCCCGCCCACCGGGGACACCCTGGGCCTGCTACCGAAAAGAAATTTTGCGAAATTCGCTGCGGGGAACCTATGCGGGTGGATTCTAGTCCTTCGCCTGAACGCACGTCAACTGTTCTTGCGGGCAACAAGCGGACAATGTCCCAGGACCGGAGCGCACACGGGACATACAGCCAGACGCGACGTTTTCATTCGTTTCCGCGTCAATTTCTCGCGATTCGTTCCACACACCGCAACAATTTCCAAACCCGCAATTTCCCCAGCCGCGCGAGCACGCGTCTCCGAAATATTTCCGCTGCCAATCAATCCAACCCGCATCGTCACGTAGATTTTCCCGCCGCAAGCATACGATGGCCTAGCCTACGCGGCAACGCGAGACGCGCCTCGCCGCGCGGCCGGCGAAACCAATCGAACTGAGATACCGTGTGGGCTCTGCGGCGTGGCGGTTTTCCGACGAGGGTTCGACTCCCCGCTTCCACCATTCTGTTACTCATGACCCTGGCCACTTTCCAAGTTCCGGCCACCGCGTCTAAGATCTAATTTACCGTGGGAGGTCCCCTTGATTGACCGGCTCTTGCAGGACCTGCGATACGCTTTGCGCTCACTGGCGAAAAGCCCAGCCTTCACTGCGGCTGCCATCTTGACCTTGGCGCTGGGCATCGGCGCGAACAGCGCCATCTTCACCATCGCCGAACGGGTCCTGTTGCGCCCGCTTCCCTATTACGATTCCGCAAAATTGGTGCAAATCTGGAATAGCTATCTGCCAGGCTTTCCACAGGTCGAAATGTCGCCCGGCGATTTCCAGGACTTCAAACAACAATCGCGCAGTTTTTCGCAAATGGCGGCATATGTCAGCCTGCCGCAAGGCTTCAATCTCACTGGAGATGGCGAAGCGCAACGCCTGGAAGCCCGTTACGCAACCTCGGGCTTTCTTCCCCTCCTGGGGATCCGTCCTGTCGCCGGACGCAATTTTGTTCCCGAGGAAGACCAGCCGGGCGCCGCGCTCACCGTCATCATCAGTCATCGTTTATGGCAAGACCGCTTCGGCTCGGATTCGCAAGCCATCGGACGGATGCTGCAACTGGACGGCAAGAGCTATCAGTTGATTGGTGTTCTGCCGCAGGATTTTCAAATCTCGCCGAACGCGGACATTTGGTTGCCCATCGGCGAATTTGGTGACGACCTCACCAGCCACATTCATCATGAATTTGATATCGTCGCGCGACTGAAACCAAACGTCTCTCTACCGCAGGCGCGAGCCGAAGTGGAATCCCTCAATCGCAGTGAAGAAGCAGCCTTCCCGGACACCCACAAAAATTGGGGCGTTGTCGTAAAGCCGCTGCAAGACCTTTCCGCCGCGAAAATGCGCACCGCATTATTGCTCCTCTTTGCGGCAGTGGGATTAGTGCTGCTCATCGCGTGCGCCAATATCGTGAATCTTCTCTTGGCGCGCAATGCCGTCCGCCAGAAGGAAATTGCGCTGCGCGTGGCGCTCGGCGCCAGCCGGGCCAGGCTCCTTGCGCAATTGCTCACCGAAAGTACGCTGCTCTCCTTGATCGGCGGAGCGCTGGGAATCGGTGTGGCCGTCGCGGCGCTCCACATCCTGAAACTTTTTCTTCCTCCCGACCTTCCGAGCCTGCAGGATGCCACACTCAACGGCTGGGTGCTCGGCTTCACGCTGGGCGTCAGCCTGTTGACGGGAATCGTCTGCGGGCTCATCCCTGCTGCCGTCGGATTGAAATCCAACTTGATTGGCGTGCTGAAAGAAGGCACCAGAGCGCCCGGATTGGGCGCGGGACAAAAAATTCGCAGCCTGCTCGTGATTTCGGAAATTGCCCTGGCCCTGGTGCCTCTCATGGGCGCGGGCCTTTTGATCCGCAGCCTGATGCATCTGGTTGAAGTTGATCCCGGCTTTCAGTCGCAGCACATCCTGGCGATGGAAGTGGAACAGCCGCAACTCACGTTCGAAGAATTCAACAAGCTGTCCAGCAGACAGCAAATCGAGTTGAGTCGCAAACAGTCGGTGCAATTTGACGAACTGGCCCGCCGCATTCTCGAACTTCCGGCCGTAAGCGCGGTGGGCGGCGTCAATGTTCTCCCGGTCGGAGACGTCCTGCGTTCCGCGTCGCGTTTTGTTCTGGAAGGCCAGCCGTTGCCTGCCAACGGCGCTCGTCCCATCGCGGAAACACGCACCGCCAGCATCGGCTATTTTTCCACCCTCGGCATCCCCTTAAAAGCCGGCCGGTCCTTGGACCAGCACGACTACGGTACGCAGAACATTCTGGTGAACGAAGAACTCGCCCGCCGTTACTGGCCGCACGGCGATGCTCTGAATAAGCGCATCAATCTGTGTTCGCTCGATCCCACTCCCTGCTGGTCACCTATCGTCGGCATTGTCGGCGATGTTCATCAGTACGGCTTGGACGCAAAACCAACCCTGGACGTCTACTTCACCGGCGGCTGGACCCGCGATCTGGTAATCCGAACCTCGTCCGATCCGGCTGCGCTCGCGCGCGCCGTCAAAGAAACCATTCACGCATTTGATCCCACACTGCCCATCGCTCACGTCGTCACTTTGGACCAGGTCTTGTCGGAGTCTATGTCCCCGCGCCGTTTTGCTTCTTTCATTCTCGGCGTCTTCGCGGTCCTCGCCCTGGCCCTCGCTTCCATTGGCGTCTACGGTGTCATGAGCTACATCGTCAACCTTCGCACCAGCGAAATTGGCATTCGCATGGCTCTCGGCGCGCAAGCCAGCGATATTCAGAAACTGATTCTCGTCCGCGGAGCCCGTCTGGCGCTTCTCGGGATTATTTTCGGCGTTGCGGGATCCGTCGCGCTGGCCAAATCAGCATCCAGCCTGCTGTACGGTGTCACACCCGCCGACCCATCAAGCTTGATTGGCGCTTCGTTGTTGCTGGTCGTTGTGGCTTTGTTCGCATGCTATGTACCAGCCAGGCGAGCCATTCGCGTCGATCCTCTAGCGGCCCTCCGCCACCAATGAACTATAGAAAAAGCTTCGGTAACAGCACAAAATCAGCGGTTTTCCATGGAAGTTGACCGCGCCGACCGCAACCTAAAATACCTTGTCAAGACTGCCGCCAGCAATAGAACCACGCCCAACGGCAAAATCTGATTGGAGGCACGCAGCGAAATCGCCGCGGTATTGGTGCGAAACTGCTCGTCTGCCCCGACCAGCGACACCTGCGCCGGATTCTGCGGATTGTAGTGAATCACCTGCGACGAACCTGGCGGATGGTGACGCGCCCATTCATCCATGCGTGCGGCTTCGGGAGGTGGTGGCGCTCCACGAAACAAACCGCCGTGAGGTCCGATCGTCACAGTGCTGCCGGTGTACTTCGTCCCTTCCACTGTGTACTTGAATCTGCAATCGATTTTGTAAATCACGCTGCGTTGCGCGCTGATCGGATGGTCCTGCACCAGAAAACAGCTTTTGACATGCGCGGTTACCGGCAGCCATTCATTCCGTTCGGCATTCTCTTGCCGCGCCCGCGAAGCCGCCTCAAAACGCAGGCCAATGCCAAGAATAAGCGCCATATACGCGATCACAAATAACCCGCCAACCCACAGCGGCATTTTTGGCTTGTTGTTAGTGGAATTCATCACCAACTAAGGTCTTTGACGGAGCGAACAAAATAGAGTCGCTCGCACCGAATGAAAACATCGAGAATGTCATTCGACTGCCGGAGGACCACCCATGGGGACAAGTTAATTCGGATCGGTTGTGAGCCTCTCGGAAGGGCCGGGTGCCCCGGGTGCCGCATTTGCACCCGGGCTCCTCGTCTCTTCTTGAGGGGACTATACGGACGAAACGTTTTCATTCGTGGAGAAATCCCTCGGTCCACACAGCTTAGCGCGATCAGCACGTCACCCAGCGGCGCCACTTCTCGCGATTCGTTCCATACACCGTGGCAATTTCCAATCCCGCAATTTCCCCAGCCGCACGCGCGTGCGTCTCCCAAAATATTTCCGCCGCCAATCAAATCCAACCCGCATCGTCACGTATTTTCCCACCGCAAGCATACGGTGGCTCAGCCTACACGGCGACGCGAGGCGTCATATGGTGAACGCCTGAAATCGTCGGCCCGAAGAGTGGAGCGAGACCAATCGAACTAGCTGGCTGCGTTTTTTGCCCGTTCCAAGCACGGCTGGGCCGACTTTCTATTTGTGTGCGAGGACCGGACGAGGGCGCCGTAATGACCTTCCACTTTCCAAACCAGTAGGAGGCGCCAAGCGTGAAGTCTCGTTGCAAGTAAGCCTGGCCAATTGTTGCTCATCGCTCATCTATTCGCGCCGGTTGCGCTTTGGCCTCGACGTCGCTTGACAGGAGACTGTTTTTCCCTGTTCCAGCAGTTTCGCCACGCGGTCGGCATTCTGTTCGCTCGGGTCGTTGCAGAGCGCATGGCCCAGTTCGTGCCGGATCGCCAGATCGAGAAGATCCCTGAAACCTATGTTCCACTTCAAGAGCAACTCGCGACCCCGCCCCGGTACTTCCGTCAGGATCGCCTCTTCGATAAACGTTTCGCGCTTCGCGTAGAACGTAAACGCAGGGCTGTCCGGATCCAGTCCCCTGGCCTGGTGAATGGCCTTCCAGTCCTCGGAACGCACCAACACCCAGGTCCAGTTCCCGAGCTCCGCCATCGGGTATTTGGCCAGGCTTCTTTCGAGAACGGCAACGTCGTGGCGGCACCTCTCCAAGGTGTAGCCGACGTTGCATACAAAATGCTGGACAGGTGTTTTGTCATTAGGCGAGGCAAAAGTAATTTGCGGCAAAACCGGCATTGCTATCAGCAAAACCTGGAGCCAAAAACGCGTGATAAATTTCACGGAGCACCCCTTTCGGTGCCCGGAAATTCGTCGAACTACACATCTACCTCAATGCCAGCCTCCTCGCAGCGACGTCACATATTCGTCGCGAGCTAACGCGCTGAAAGCAGTTGATTTAAGTCCCTCACAAGCACATGAAAACAAACCTATGCGGCGTCCAGGAGAATTAGGCCTTCGATCTGAAATTTCCGTGAAAAATTTCAGACTGTAACGGCATCACTGGCGAGCGACAGAGCCGTCACAGAATTCCGTCGCGTCGCGGCCCGGTATCGCGCCGAGTATTCAAGGAGAGATTTCCTTGCGGTTAGAAAATTAATGTATGGGACAAATTGACGTCACGTGATTCAATGCTTACTTCTCCGAGGCACTTCTGTGATAGTCTCCCAGCACCAGGAGTTCCCGCGTGCCGGGAAACCAGCCTAAACAGACCGTAATTTCTTTTGGCCCCTTCCAAGCGGACTTGCTGACCCAGGAGCTGAAAAAACAGGGTGTGCGCCTGCGCCTGCCAGGCCAATTCTTTCAAATCTTGAAGATGTTGCTGGACCGGCCCGGAGAGCTGGTAAGTCGCGAGGAACTGCATAAGGCGCTTTGGCCCTCAGACACCTTTGTCGATTTCGAGCACGGTATGAATGCAGCCGTAAACCGGCTGCGGGAGGCCTTGGGGGATTCCGCGGATTGCCCGAGTATCATCGAAACCTTACCCCGCCGCGGCTACCGCTTCATCGGCACAATCAACCATCCGCCTCTTGTACCAGAAATCGTTCCGGAAATTGTTTCGAATGTTTCCCGCGAGTCCGAGCACAGCGCATCCGAGTCTCCGGCAGCGACACAAACCAAAGTTAGCACCAGCAATCGCACTCGTTGGATGAAAGTCATCGCGTCTATTATCGTTGGTGTGGCCTGCGTGACCGTCGCGATATTTTCCTATTACAGAATCTTTCCTCGAGCGAGCTTTGTCCCTGAGGCTCCCGTTCCGTTCACGGACTATCCGGGATTCGAAAATTGTCCGACATTTTCACCAGATGGGTCGCAAATAGCCTTCGCCTGGAGCGGTGATCCCGCGACGGGTTCGAAGGGTGCCGATCTATACGTGCAGGGCATCGATAGCGAGAACTTACTGCGCTTGACCCAACACCCATCTGGATTCGTCTGCCCGGCTTGGTCTCCCGACGGCACACAGATCGCCTTCCGTCGCATGTCGGCAGCCCGTGTGGCAGGACTACCTGCTTCCATCGACGACGATACAGGTATATATCTTGTTCCAGCGTTGGGTGGACCCGAAAGAAAGCTGCGGTCAAGCCAAGGCGGCTGGGGACGCGTTAGCTGGTCCGCGGATGGTAAGTGGATCGCATACCCAGAGCACACGCGCCCCGCGAGTGTGATACACCCTACGGACCCCAGCAGAATTTATTTGCTTTCGTTGGACACTCTCGAAGGCCACCAGATTCCTCACGCTGACGAGTGTCTCGCAGAGATGATCCCTGCGTTTTCGCATTCGGGCGACCGGTTGGCCTATCTCTGTCTCTTGAAAACGAACAACAATGAGTTCGGCATCTATTCCGTGTCGTTGTCAGGCAGTTCTCCAAAACTCATTTCCAAATTTATGACTGGCTGGGACCTTCCGGGCGGTATGGCGTGGACAGCCGACGATAAGAGGCTGATCGTATCCCGCCCTCGTATTGGTAATGATCTTGAGTTGGACGAGGTTACGCTTGCAGACGGGGTGTTTAGCAAAGTTGTCGTTGCCCAAAGTGGAAAAGAAGCAAGGGAACCAGCCATCTCCGCCAAAGGCGACAAGCTCGCTTATTCGCTCTTAACCCACGGCTACGTCGAGATTTGGCGCAAGGATTTGTGGCAGCCCGAAGCGGTTGATAGAAAGTTGGTATCCTCCACGTACGATAATCTTCTACCTGAGTACTCTCCAGATGGCAAACACATCGCCTTCGTCTCGTTTCGTGGAGGCGCCTCTGAGATATGGATGAGTGACACAGATGGAACAAATCTGGTGCGCATGTCGGACGGCAAGAGTTCTACTGCAGGAGTACCCCATTGGTCCCCTGATAGCCAAAAGTTAGTATTCGATTCATGGCAAGCGGGTCGTCCAGAAGTTTACATTGTCGATATCTCCGAACGCCTTCCCCGCAAATTAATCACAAATCTTTCTGATATCAATACACCCAACTGGTCCCACGACGGTAAATGGCTCTACTTTGAGGCGACTTCTGACCAAAGAATTTATCGGTGCCCAGCAGGCGGTGGTAATGCTGAGGCACTTTCGGCGGAACCCGGTTCCTTCCCTTTTGAATCTTATGACGGCGAGACCGTTTTTTTCGCCAGCCCAGCAGGTAGCGGGGAGCTACACATGGTTTCCGTCAAACAACCGCATACGGCATCAGCGGTCAAAGACATGCCTGCCGGGGTTCGCAGGGATCTCTATACCGTTGTCTCAGGGGGAATATATTTCGCGCCCGCGAATGCTCTGAAATCAATCCAGTACTTCGATTTTGCAACTAGGCAGGTTCGAAAAATCTTTGACCTCGACAACGAACACTTTGGCGGTGGTGGTGGTCTGTCGGTGTCTCCTGATGGGCACTGGATTCTCTACACACAAATCACGGGGGCCGAATATAGTAGCGACATCATGCTCGTCGAGCATTTCCGCTGAATTGTTCTGTGGGTCGTTTGGGGTTTCAGCAAGGAGCCGTCATGCGGGGGAAACGGGGGACCAGACGGGAGTTTTCGCCCGCGGACAACGTGGGGACAGACGGGACGTTTTCGCCCGCGGGAATAACCTAGACCACCAGATCCAGTGCTCGCGCCGCTGCAAACGCGCGTTAAGAGGGAAATCCCCCGGTCGACACCCGGGTGCCGCGCCCTTCGGGGTGAAGGGTGCGGGTTTTGTCCTTCCTTTACTCGACAGGATGGCAAACATCTACGAAGGCCCCTCCCGGCAGCAAAATTCCACAACGCTAACGAATGTAGTAAACTGCCCCGCAAATCTTCAGGAGGCAGCACCTGAAAGCGCCAATTCTTTACCGCGTCTCTTCTGTTCTTCTGCTGCTTTTTGCCGCCGGACATACCTTCGGCTTTCGCCAGAATAATCCGGAATGGGGAGCCGATGCGGTTCTTGCCTCAATGCGCTCCGTCCACTTTGACGCTATGGGCTTTAACCGGACTTATTGGGACTTCTTCACCGCGTTCGGGCTTTTTTTCTCCGTGTTTCTTTTGTTCGCGGCGGTATTGGCCTGGCTGCTCGCCGGACTTCCGCCAGCAACCTTGGCACGCATGCGCAGCATTGCCTGGGCGCTTGCCATTTGCTTCGTGGCAATCACGGTTTTGTGCTGCAGATACGCCTTCACCATCCCCATCGTTTTCTCAAGCTTGATTACACTGTGTTTGATTGCCGCTGCGTGGCTCTCACCGAAGACAGCCTGAACCTTGATTGGGAGTCTCGTACAACTTCAAGATCCGAAAAACATCTTGGGTGGCCTACCTTTTCGGTTTTTGAAAAGGTGGCGCTGCACGCCGCGCTCTCCGGGCCCCGGTCGGAGGTCCGATCTTCGTCCTTCCCCTACTTGCCGCGCTCGTTCGAACCGATAATCTTCTCGTCAACTATTCTTATTGACATTCCTATCCTTCCATGCGATAATTAGTTTTCGGGTGCGGGCTATACTTGTAGCCCGCAACATGAAATGACCGTGCTGTACTTGTAACCCGCAGAAGTAGAATTACTGACCAGCTGGACTGGCCCTTTTCTAGCTCTTTGATAACTCAACTGCCTGGTCTCTCGCCTCCTCGTAACTCCCCTATTTTCAATACTTACATGACTTCTTGTAAGTATTGCCACTACGATGGATCGAATTCGTGATTTACGACCATCGCCTCGGCAATCCGCCGCGCTTCCTTCAGCGTATCCGCGGTGCCGATTTCACCGCGCGGCGGCTGCGCAATCAGCCTGTCGAGTTCTTCGTCGAATAATCTGCTCAGCAGTTCTGGAGTGTGAACGACTGCATTACCGGAGTCGTCCAGCACCGGAGTAACCCGTGAATGTTCCAGCCTCTGCGCCAGCATCAGCCGGTAAATGCGATCGGTTGCCAGGTCTTCCATATATCCGTCGAGCAAGCTGGCGCCTTTCCCGTTCAACACTCCGTTACGATAACGAATCACGGTGCGAATCGCGGCTCGCGTCCCCTCCAGCGTGCGTTTTCCAACGCCATCGGGAATCGGCCGCAGATCCGGATGGCGCTCGGCGCCGGCGCGCCGCGCTTGCAATTGGTTCGGCGCCGGAAACTGATCGATGGCGATCTGATTCTGATCCGGATGTCCGGTCCACGCGCCATCCATCAGCGAATCGGCTTCGTTCTTTTTGTCTTTCTGCAGCACGGACAGAGCCCGCGTGTTCAATTCCGGATCCTGACGGCTGGGATACAGCGCGGTCATGCCCCCAATCGCAAGCGCTCCGTGCTTGTGGCAAATCTCCGGTAGAAGTTGCCGCAAATTCTGGAAGAAAGGAACATCGTGCGGAATGGTATTGCGGTCCGGCAGCAGCCACCGCGGATCGTCCAGATTGAAATGGATCAGGCTGGCCATGTAATCCCAGCGGCCGAGATTCAATCCTAAAATGTGCTCGCGCAAATTGTAGAGAAATTCCTCCATCTGGTAGGCCAGCGGATGAGCTTCCACCAGCGCCATGCATTTGATGTAATTTTTCGGCCAGCCACGCGCTTCCGCCAGGCTCTGAAAAATATCGCTCCACAAAAGCGCCTCTTCCGCCGATTCCGATTTGGGGATGTAAAACGACAGCGGATGTTTCAACTCCGATGGCTCGACCGCGAAAACAATTCGCGCAACATCGAAAAGCGAAGCGCAACACAATTCGCCGTCAATGAGTCCACCTTGATGCAGATGCAAACCGCGAGCGCGAATCCAGATCACGGTGCTGCTGGGCTTTATGCCAACCGCGCCGCCGCGTTTTGCATCGTGGTAAGTCAGCGAACCGCGCAGCGCATGCAAGATGTTTTCCACTCCAAGGCCTTGATGCTTCCACTCATTCACGGTCGAGTCTTCAAGGTCCAGCATCACGCCGGGCGCGCCAGAGTTGAGCATCTTGACGACAAGTTCCGCGTCGTCCGCCGGCCCGGTCATCTGGTTGCGCTGATCCGCGCACCACGCCGGCAGTTCGATGTGCCAGTCCTCGCGGGTGGCCGCCGATGGCGGAAGATATGTAGGTTTGTTGCCGCGTAACGATTGCCCAAGCGCGGCACGTCTGGCTGACACCAGCGCGCGGTGACGCGCGGCAAACTTGTGGTGGAATGGAGCAAAGAATTGCAGGAATCCCGCAGGCAACTCTCGTTGCGCTAGACCTGCGGGGGCGTTGTTGGTTTGAAAACCTTTGACGGTCTGAGAAGCTTTGATGCTCTGCCGCGTACCGGCCATGAATTCCTCCCAAGCTCGAGGGAAGGGCTTACAGGACAGAGTTTAAAGCTTCTACGGGCTGGAGGAATTGCTTATTTTCAGTCGAGCCTTCGAGCGCTTTGGTGGACGCTGTTCCGCCGGTGATTACATGCTGCACGTCGTCGAAGTAGCCGGTACCGACGAAGCGTTGGTGTTTCACGCCTTCGTACTGGTCGGTCTGCTCGCAGCGAAATTCTCTTTCCTGGAGCTGCGAATACGCGGCCATGCCTTCGGCCTTGTAGCCGCGAGCCAGCTCAAACATGGATAAATTCAGTGAATGGAATCCTGCGAGCGTGATGAATTGGAATTTATATCCCATGGCCGAAAGTTCGCGCTGGAAACTGGCAATCGTCGAATCCGAAAGATGCTTTTTCCAGTTGAAGGACGGTGAGCAGTTGTACGCCAGCAATTTGCCGGGAAATTTAGCGTGCACGCCCTCAGCGAATTCTTTCGCTTCGCGCAAATCCGGCTTGGACGTTTCGCACCAGAGAAGATCGGCATACGGCGCATACGAAATTGCACGTGCAATCGCGGTTCTCAATCCCGAGCGAATTCCGAAAAATCCCTCGCTGGTGCGTTCACCGGTCAAGAATTCGCGGTCGCGCGGATCGATATCACTGGTAAGCAACGCTGCGCTATCGGCGTCGGTGCGCGCCATGATCAGCGTGGGCACATCCATAACATCGGCGGCCAGGCGAGCAGCGACAAGTTTCTGAATCGCTTCGCCGGTCGAAACCAATACTTTTCCGCCCAGATGGCCGCATTTTTTTGCGGAAGAAAGTTGATCTTCAAAATGTACGCAAGCTGCACCGGCCTCGATCATCGCTTTCATTAACTCGAAAGCATTCAAGTTGCCGCCGAAACCGGCTTCGGCATCGGCGATGAGCGGAGCAAACCAGTTGATTCCGTTTTTGCCTTCCGCGTGATGCGTTTGATCGGCGCGTTGCAGCGCTTTGTTGATTTTCCTGACCACGCTGGGCACGCTATCGGCGGGATACAGGCTCTGGTCCGGATACATTTCTCCGCTGAGATTTGCATCCGCTGCCACCTGCCAGCCGCTGACGTAAATCGCCTTCAGGCCGGCCTGCACCTGCTGGATGGCCTGGTTGCCGGTCATCGCGCCCAGTGCGGCGACGTACGGCTCGGTGTGCAAAAAGTTCCAGAGATTCTCCGCGCCCATGTGCGAGAGGGTGTGTTCGATGCGAACTGACCCGCGTAGCCGTTCGACGTCGGCGGAATTGTAGGGCCGAGTGATTCCCTGCCAGCGATCGTTAGACCGCGCTTCGGACTCAGTAATATTCAAGCGAAAGTCATTCATTTCGGTCTCCTCTTCGAGCAATCGCGTCGCTGAGCGTCAGACGAGTTTGCGAAATTAACTATGGTCAGTCAAACTGATTGTTAGTATCAGATCGATAGATATTTTCTATCAGCGTGCATACTTAGAAGTATGTAGGTGGTTTATGGAAATCGATCAGATCGAAACGTTTCTGGCGGTGGCAACTTACGGCGGGTTCCATCGAGCGGCGCAAGCACTGCGGCTGAGCCAGCCCGCGGTGAGCGCCCGCATACAAATGTTGGAGGAGTCCGTAGGCGCCAAGCTGTTTATACGGACCAAAACGCAGGTGACGCTTTCGCCGGCCGGCAAAACGCTGCGCCCGCATGCGGAGAATCTGCTGCGAATGGTTTCGCTGGCTCGGCAGGCGGCGCATGAACAACAGCCGGCAAGCGCATCCGGAGTCCTGTCAATCGCGGCGGGGCTCTCCATCAGTACTTATCTGCTTCCGGACATATTGAAGAAGTATCAGTCGTTGTGTCCCGGAGTGATGGTGAGCGTGCGATCGGGGAACTCCCTGCAAGTACTAAAAATGGTTTTGGACGGAGAAGTGGACCTGGGGCTGGCGCGTTCGCTGCAGCATCCAGAAGTGGAAACGCAGAGCTTGCGCGACGATCCTCTTCTGTTCGTGGGCCATCCGCGACATCCGGCAATGAACAAGAAAAAGCTGAAACTCTCAGAGGTGGAGTCTCTGCCTGTAATTTTTTACGATCGCGGCTCGAGCGACTGGACTTTGACCAACGGACTGTTTCGCCGCGCGGGCCTGTTGCCGAATGTAGTTCTGGAAGTGGAAGGGATCGAAGCCTGCAAACGGATGGTTTTACGCCAACTAGGGCTAGCATTTCTGCCGCAGTTGGCGGTAACACGTGAACTGAAGGGCGCGAAGCTGCGCGCAATTCAAATCGTCGATGCAGAGCCGCTACATCGCAGTCTGGACGTGATTCGTTCGCGCCGGAAGCCGCTGGAAAAATCCGCGCAACGTTTTCTGGAACTATTACGGTCAGCCACGCGCAATCAATAAGGATCGATCCAATAGCAATTCACAACCTAGTCGGTGAAGTGTCTTCCTGGCGAAACAGTTTTAGCTGGCGAATCTGGCCAGATTTCGCGCTCTGGCTTTCGCGGCTTCTTCTTCCCTGCGCTTGGGCGGAGCGCTGGTTTCAAGCGAATGCACGAGACGCGCAGCGGCGGCCGCAACTTCATCGACGGCTGACTGAAATGCAATTTCATTGGCTTTCGATGGTTTGTTAAAGCCGCTGATCTTTCGAACAAACTGCAGTGAAGCCGCGCGAATTTCCTCCGGCGTGACCGGCGGATCAAAGTTGAAAAGGGTTCGGATATTTCGGCACATCTTCTGTGACCTCAAGCGAACAAAGTATGGCACTCGCTTCTAATCGTAACGCGGTCACGGCTGGCCCGAAAGGACGTACTCGGCAGAAATCAGAATCTGACCGAACTTTTGAAGACAGCCTGGCATACCGGGGGTGTTCCGGACCAAGATAGAGCTTTCCTTGTATTCTTTCGCTTTTTTATCACTGTTACTTTGCTAATGGGCCCCAAGGACGAGCGTTATGGCAAGCCGGTATTGAAGTGCACGAAGTGCAATTCAATTTTTTCTCATTCGACGATCGAAGAAGCCTTGAGAATTATTTTCTGCCGATCAAGCCCACGCGCGCATCTGCCGCAGCGCTCTTTCGCGACGTGCCAGAGGATTTATAGATGCGTCAGAATTTTGCGTTCGACAAACTCTGGACCGATAAGAGATGGACAGTTGCTGCAGTTCTGGCGCTGGTGCTGTGCGCATTTGCGGTTTTTATGATTCTGCGCTGGCCTTTTTCGCAGGCGCGCATTGTGCAGTCGCTGCAGGAAACATTTCCGGCTGCCGTGACATTCCAGAAATTTCGCCCGACGTATTTCCCACACCCAGGCTGCGTGGCCGAGGGAGTTTCGTTTCGGCGGCTTGGCAGTTCCACGCAAACGCGTGCCATCGTGACAATCCAAAAATTGAAAATACAAGGCCACTATCTGGACCTCCTGTTCCGGCCCGGCTATCTGGCGCGCATTACTGCGAAAGGCTTTCTGGTACACGTGCCACCAATCGGAACCGAAGTGCAGGAAACGGGCTGGCGGGAAACACCCTCCAATACCCGAGTCGGAGAAATCGTGCTCGACGGCTCCGCAATTGAGATTGCACGCGTTGACGGAAAGCCCGCCTTGCGCTTCGACATCCACAAGCTGCGGTTAGGTTCGGTGAGCGAAAAAACAGCGTGGAGTTACCAGCTTGCATTCCACAACCCGCTGCCGCCTGGCGAAATACAGGCACACGGAAAATTCGGGCCGTACCACTCAGGTGATGCCGGAGAAACCTCCATTGCGGGCGAGTACAACTTCGAAAAAGCAGATCTTGGCGTGTTCGAAGGAATTGCCGGAACACTGTCATCCATGGATAAATTTCAGGGCAGGCTGAAGGAAATCGAGGCGCAAGGTGCGGTTGATGTGCCCAACTTCGAGGTCACTCGCAGCAAACATGCGGTTCATCTGACAAGCAAATATCATGCGTTCGTTAACGGAACGAATGGTGATGTCAGGCTAGAGAGAGTTAGCACGACGTTTCTGAAAACGCGGGTTGAAGCAAAGGGCGAGATTTCCGGAAAAGCCGGGACGCACGGTAAAACTGCTACCGTGGACTTGATTGTGGCCGAGGGCAGGATTCAGGACGTCTTGCGATTATTTGTGCGCGAGCCGAAGCCGCCACTCAACGGCGTTACGGATTTCAAAGTGCATGCGGTTATACCTCCGGGCGACGAGCGATTTCCGCGGAAAGTCAGGCTCAGCGGTGATTTCGGCATCGCAGGCGGGCAATTTAGCAAGCCCTCGACGCAAGAGAGAGTCGGCGACTTCAGCGAGCGGGCCAGCGGTGAGAAGCCGGAGGATCAGGACCCGGAGGAAAGGGAAGGCGTAATCTCAAAGCTTTCCGGGCATGTGGAACTGCGCGATTCCATTGCGACGTTTACAAATTTTTCTTTTGTGGTACCCGGAGCAACCGCGCAGATGCACGGAACGTACGGTCTGGAAAGCCGGAAAGTTGATTTACACGGAACACTCAAATCCAGCGCGGAACTGTCAAAAATGACGACCGGGGTCAAATCGGTGCTGTTGAAACCGTTTGACGCTTTGTTCAAGAAGAAACGCGCCGGAGCGGTGGTACCGGCGCATTTAATCGGAACTTACGATGACCCGCAACCCGGGCTGGACATCCCATCGAAAAAATCAGCATCGAAAAAGCCGCCGCAGGAATCCGAGTCAGCCGAAAACTAACCGCCAGCGCAACACCACGATGTGCGCTTGCGGAATTCAAGGCGCACGGTAAGGATTATTTCCACTGAAGGTGGGCGAAGCCACCGGAAGGCGCGCCGCCGGTTGCCTCGTCACTGTTCGCCGCGTCCCAGGCCGCGCGCGTGATGGGATGTATGGCTTCGATTTTTTTCTGTGCCAGTGATTTGTTTATCGCGGGAAGTTCTTTCGAAGCGAACACGTCAAACTGCGTGGAGACGTCCGCGAGTTCTTTTTTCAAGGAATCGATCCGTGCGGATTGATAGTCCGTCGGGCGGCCTTCGTAATTCAGGATGTCGCCGTATAGTTCGGTGGTCTTTTCACGAATGCGGATTTCACCGGTGACCGCGCCACCTTCCTTGGTGGAAACGATCTTCTTGCGCAACTCGTCCACGCTATCGGCGGCCTGTTGCAGTCGTTTGTTTAGGGCCGCATCGTTTTTGATTTTTGCGGTGCGCTCGAGCAATGTGTCATGCACGGCGCTGATGCGATCGGCGTCAAAGCTCATGTCGCCCAGAAAGTTGTAGACGCGCATGGCAGCGTCGAACTCGATTTGGCGGTCCGCGGCAGTAAATTTGGCGCGCGGATCCTGCTCGACGACGAGTTGAGTGGTGTATGTTTCTGTGCCGCGGGTCATTTTGATGGTGTAAGTTCCGGGCACAACTCTGGGGCCCTGTGCCGCTTCGAACGCGGCTGTGGCAGCGGGAGGCACGCGTGGTGGTTTCAGACGCATGGCCCACTCAACACGGCTGACGCCGCGGCGGCTGTTGGGAGGAAGCGTGTCCACCAGCTTGCCTTGCGAATCGAAAACTTCTATTTTCATTTTTCCAAAAATGTGGCGCTTTTTTTGATAATAGGTGATCACCGCGGCGTCAGGAGAATTCGGCCCAACGTAGGTGGCGCTGCCTTCGGGCCACCCGCCGTTTGAAACGAGCCTTTGTTGCGGAGGTTTGCCCTGTAGGAAAACTACGTCCTTGGCCATGACGTCGGGAGTCAATTTGCGCAACGGCGTGATGTCGTCAATGATCCAAATGCCGCGGCCATGGGTGGCGACGACCAGATCGGATTCGCGAGAATGAACAACGATATCCCGCACTGGAACGCAGGGGAATTCGTGACCCTTGTACTGCGCCCAATGTTTGCCATCATCGAGAGAAACCCATAGCCCGAATTCAGTGCCGAGAAACAGCAGGTTCGGTACGACAGTGTCTTCCTTGATGACATGAGCAAAACCGCGTACGCCGCTCTCCGGAGCCACTACCGGCGTCCACGTTTTTCCATAGTCGCTGGTCTTGTACACATGCGGAGCCATGTCGCCAAAGGTGTGCCGGTCAAACGCGGCATAAGCAGTGGACGCGTCGTAAAGACTGGCTTCAACCCAGGACACCCAGGAAAATTTAGGGAGATCGGGCACGTTCGAGGCGACATTGTTCCAGGATTTTCCGCCGTCGCGGGTCAGCTGAAGGTTGCCGTCGTCCGTGCCTACCCAAACGACTTGGCCATCGCGCGGCGATTCGCTGATGGAATAGATGGTGGTGTGAGTTTCAGCGTCGGAATTATCGATAGTGACGCCGCCGGATTCTTCCTGCTTTTGTTTTTCGGGATCGTTGGTGGTGAGATCCGGCGAAATACGATCCCAGGTCTGGCCATGGTCACGCGAACGGAAAAGGAATTGCGCACCGATGTAGATGGTGCCCTTTTCGTTGGGACTCATGTGAATAGGCGTGTTCCAGTTGAAGCGCAGCTTTCCTTCACCGTAATTTGGCTCCGGCTTGATGGCACGGCCATCGAGAGTGATGCGATTGACGCGGCCGACATTTCCGCCTTGCGCTTCGGCGTAAACGTAATTGGAATCGGAAGGATCCGGAAAAACCCAGAAGCCGTCGCCACCTAGAAGATTCTCCCAACGATTGTTGGTGATGCCGCCCGGGTATTGCGAGTCGCCAATCCACGCACTGTTGTCCTGCAGCCCGCCAAAAACATGGTATGGATCGGCCTGATCCACGCTGACGTGATAAAACTGGGAAATCGGCAGGTTGTTGCCCTTCCACCAGGTGTTGCCGCCATCGTAGGAATACCAGATTCCGCCGTCGTCACCGGCAATCAGATGATCGGTGTTGTCGGGATTCACCCAGACATCGTGAAAATCGCCATGGGCAGCGCCGCCGATAACGCTGAAACTCTTGCCGCCATCCTCGCTCATGATCAGCGTAAGGTCCGGTTTGTAGACTTTATTTTCGTTTTTAGGATCGACGATGAGGTTGGCGAAATAGAAAGGCCGCCAGACCATCCAATTGCTACGGTCGCGCTCTTCCCAAGTTTTGCCGCCGTCGTCAGAACGGTAGAGGGCACTGCGAGTGGATTCGATCAGCGCATAAACGACATTCGGTTTTGATGGAGCGACGGTGACGGCGATTCGTCCCCAGGGCTTGGCCGGCAATCCTTTGGCGGCTTTTTCGTCCAATTCGTTCCAGGTGGCTCCGCCGTCGCTGGTCTTGTAAAACGCGCTGGCGCTGGCCGCGGTGGAATTCTCTCCGCCGGAGCGGAAGGTCCAGCCTTTGCGGCGAAAATCCCACATGCCGGCAAAAAGTGTTTTCGAATCTTGGGGATCCATGGAAATCATGGAACAGCCGGTAGAGAGATTCGCGCCCTTGAGAATTTTGTTCCAGGATTTGCCGCCATCGGTCGTCTTGTATAGCCCGCGGTCCTCGCTGTCGCTCCACAGTTTTCCCGGAACACATGCGTACACGACGTTGCTGTCCCTGGGGTCGAGCAGAATCTTGGCGATGCGCTCAGAATTTTTCAGGCCAACGTTGGCCCAACTGTCTCCGCCATCGGTGGATTTATAGATGCCGTCGCCAATCGAGGTGCTGTTGCGGGTCCACGCTTCGCCGGTGCCGACCCAAATGGTTTTGGGCGCGCTCGGATCAATGGCGATCGCGCCGATGGATTGCACGTCCTGCTTGTCGAAGACCGGTTTATAGGTTGTTCCGCCGTTGATGGACTTCCAGACGCCGCCGCTGGCCGAGCCGACATAGACGGTGAGGCGTCCATCTTCTTTTACGGCCGCGACGGCGGAGACGCGCCCGCTCATGGCGGCGGAACCGATATTTCGCGCGCCGAGACCCGAAATGGTGTCGGAATCGAATTTGGCTTCTTGCGCCGTGGAAGCGGAAACAGATAGCAGCAGGGCAAGAAGCGGCGTCACGACAAATTTCATGCGAGCAAAGATGTTGCGCATATCGAAGAGTCCCTTTTCAGCGAGATTACGTTCACAGGTTTCGCGCACAACAACGACCGAAAATTTTTGCATTTGGATTTGTGACTCAACTGCCTGCCGGGGGAGCCTTGGCCTCGGGTTTGGAAGCGGGGACGGAAAAGTGCGCGTCGTCCAAGGGCACGTTCTGTTCGACTTTTTCGAAGCTGATCTGAGCGCGCGTCGAACTGCCTTTGGGAGCCTGCTCGACGGAAAACGGATAATAGATTCCATTCACTTTTTCGTAATCGCCATAGTAGATTTCCGTTTCCTGCAGAGCGCCACGGATGGTGGTCTGAACTTCCAGTTTCAACTCCAGAAACGAATCGGCGTCCAGATAGTAGTAACGGACATCGCCATTCTTCATGGTGAGCTTAATTTTGTAGCAATCGGTGCCTTCGACCGAATCGTGGCCGACCAGTTCGGCCTTGTGGCCTTTTTCCTTGTAGTCCACCAGCGGGCCGTCAATGTCGGCATCAACGACCAGACTTTTCAGGTCGTCCTGCGACATCAATTCCGCGTCTCTGCGCCCGCCAAATGGATTGATCTGCCAGCCCGCCTTGCCGTCGTAAGCCTGCACCTGGGCCATTCCCTGAATGATGAATTCTTCGCGGACTTTTCCCGGGCGCTTATTTTCCTGCATGATCTCGGCGCGAAATGAACCCTGGGTGAATTTGGCGGTAGTGCGCGCGGAGTTGATGGATTTCAGTTTTTCCATTCCGCCATGAGCCTGGATATTTTTGGCGATGACTTCGTCTACTGTCTGTGCTCGCGCGACACAGGCGAACGCAAACGCGGCTGCCAGCACCGGAACGAAAACTTTCATCATTTTGAAAAAACTCCTTGAGTGCGACCAGTGCAAATTTCGTATTCAGCTAACTCAGAGCAATCTGGCGCGAGAATAGTACACCAATTCATCCGACTGACGGTTATCACAGTTGGAACGGGCCATCCGTTAGACGAACCAAACCCGCAAATGGAAGCGGGAAAAGCAGGCGATTTGCGAAGGCCAGTTTGCGAAGTCCTTCTCCAAAGTTCGCGGCTGTGATTAAATTCCAGACTACGGAGTGGGGCATGGCTCGTGTGGGCAAACTGTTTGTTGGGACTTCCGGATACTCTTACAAAGAGTGGAAAGGAAATTTCTATCCTGAGAAACTTCCGGATCGGGAAATGCTTCCATTTTACGCAAAGCAATTTTCAACCGTGGAAATCAACCATAGTTTCTATCGCATGCCGACGGAGACCGCGCTTCTGAACTGGGCGAATGCGGTGCCAGAGGGATTCCGTTTCGCGTTGAAAGCCAATCAGAAAATCACGCATATTCAAAGGCTGCGCAATTGTGAAAGCGTCCTGAAGCGATTCCTGGAAGTTGCCAGCGTCCTGAATGATGGCGATCGCCTCGGTCCCATCCTGGTGCAAGTCCCGCCTAACTTTAAGTTCGATCGGCCGCTGCTGGAGGATTTCCTTGTTTTGCGGCCACCCGCTTTCCGGTTTGCATTTGAGGTGCGGCATCCATCGTGGTACTCCGATGAAACGTACGAGGTTCTTCGGCAACACAATACGGCGCTGTGTCTTTCGGAAACTGAAAAGCAAACTCCTCCGGAAGCGCTGACGGCCGATTTCACTTACGCGAGATTGCGCCTCGAGGAATATACAGCCAAGCAACTCTCAGCGTGGCGAAAGCGCTTCGACTCCTGGCTCGGCCAGGGCATCGATGTCTATGCTTACTGCAAACATGAAGACGCCGGCAAGGGCCCTGCGTACGCCCGGCAAATTCTGGGCAAAGAAAGCTAATCAGAAATCACAGTTCGTGCCGTGCCGATCCGTGCTGCTTTTCTGGGCCTGCTTTTCTGCGGCCTCTTTTTCTGCGGCCACTTTTGTCCTAGACTGCTCTCATGCCAAACGCCTATCTGCTAAAAACTGAGCCAAGCGAATATTCCTTTGCTGATCTGCGGAAGGATAAAAAGACCGTCTGGGACGGCGTACGTAATCCTGTCGCGCTGCGAAACCTCGGCGAAATGAAGCCCGGGGACCGCTTGATCGTCTACGAGACGGGCGACCACAAGGCGGCTGTTGGCGTTGCCAGCGTAGTAACGGTCAAGGTCGCCGATCCCAAGAATCCTCAAGTGGAAGTCGCGGCCGGCAAAGAACTCGCCAGGCCGGTTATCCTCTCTGAAATCAAAGCCAACAAACTTTTCGCTACCTCGCCGCTGGTGAAAATGGGCCGCCTTTCGGTCGTGCCGCTTACCGCCGAACAATATAAGTTCATTACCGGGGATTGAGATGTTGCATACATAGGAGTTTTGCGACAGTGAAGAAGAAAATGCTCACGCTCTCAATTCTCGTTGCCCTGGCGATTCTGATCCTTGCTGGCGGGCACACGCTGCTGCGCGGCAACAGTAATGCTCCAGCTGTCGGCTCCGCGGCGCCGGATTTCACATTGGCCTCGCAGGACGGGCAACCGGTGAAGTTGTCCGGGCTTCGCGGGCAATGGGTGGTGTTGTATTTTTACCCGAAGGACTTCACCAGCGGCTGCACTGTGGAAGCTCACAACTTCCAGCGGGATCTGGCGGAATACCAGAAACGCAACGCGGCGATTCTCGGCGTCAGTGTTCAGGATGAGAAATCTCACCAACAGTTCTGTGCGAAGGAAGGGTTGAATTTCAAGCTGCTCGCAGACACGCGAAAAGAAGTTTCGAAATCGTATGACTCTATCCTCAACCTGGGAATCGCGAAACTTTCTTCGCGGCACACGTTCCTTATCGACCCGCAGGGTGTTGTTAGAAAAGTCTGGCTGGACGTGGGCGTCGCGAAGCACAGTGCAGACGTGCTGGCCGCGCTCGATGAGTTCGAGAAGAAATAAAATCGTCAAACTGCAATTGCCGGTCCGATCGAGTCAGGCGCACTGCCATTAGCGGTTTGCCAGGATTTTGAGTCCTGGCGCTTCGATCAATCGCTCGTCCGCGGTGACCAGCGTCAAGTCGAACACCTTCGCGGTAGCAACCAGAAACCGGTCGCCCGGATCGCGGTGCAAGAATCGCGTAAAGGGAAGTTCCGCTGCCGCGTCCCACGTGAATGGGGCTTCTTGAAGACTGAGATCCCGGATTGATGCCCTGCACCACTCACCCAAATCGCGATCCAGGGTGATTCGTTTCCGCTCTGTCAACATGCTCAATTCCCAGATACTGAGTGGCGAGAGAAATAGCACATTGTCCGGCTGAGTGATGGCCCTGGCGACTTCCGAGGAAAGCTTCCATGGCTCTTGCACGCCCCAGATCCAAATGTGCGTGTCCAAAAGAAGCTTCATTCCTCGGCTGCTTCCCAATCGGACTCGTCGCTGATCGGTCCAACGATATCACCGGTTATTTTCATCGTGCCGATCATCGTTCCCAACTGGCGAACAGGTTTGAGCCCGCTTCCTGGAGCAGTAATTTCCGCCACAGGATGTCCGAAGCGAGTGACCATCACTGGCTGCCCGGTCTTGCGCACCTTTTCCAATACGGCAAGACATGTGGCTTTGAATTTTGAGATTGCGATCTTCTCCATAGCAGGCCTTTCCCGCGCTTCCTGTCCCGCGCTTTCTTGGCGCCTTCGGACGTTTTAGAAGTATGCCTGAACTAGATACCCATAGTCAAGCTATAGTCCAGTCATGGTCTCATATATTATTAACTCGTTTATTTATAATAGTCTACGGTCAGACCGTCTATGTTTAAGTAATTTCGCGACCTGTTTCTTAAGGTTCGTCGTCCCCGTCTACATCCGTCGAGGGGGCGTCCCCTTCTCGCCCCTTGAGGTCGATCCGGCCCGCCTTTTCTTTTTCGAGCAGTCGGTTCAGGTCCGCCACGCCGGCCTTTTTCAATTCTGTCCACTGCCCGCCAAGCTCCAGCCGGGCGATTTCCAGTTCGCGGGCTACCGCATCAGTCTGCTCGGTCGGCGCGGCGTCCGCGGCATCCGCAATCGCCAGCAGTCTGGCAAAATGCTGGTTAAGCGTGGAAAAATTCTCTGGCTGTTTTCCGGCAGCCGGTACGCCGGAAAATCCGGGCACCGCTGCTCCTTCTAGTGCAGCAGCTTTCTTGTCGAATTCCGAAAGTTTCTGTTTGGCTTCCGCCGAAGAAACCTTCGCCATTGCAGCCTTCACCTGCTCGCGCGCGGACTTCAATTCTGTCAACGCCTCAAAGCTATCGTTCATTCCTTGCATCGCTCCGCGCTGCATCCCGAATTGCTTGTCAAGGTCCGAGGCAGATGTTTTCACGCGCGGATCCATCTTCAGCACCAGCGGCTGCGCGTATGAGGCTCCGTCCACCACCAACTTCACGGTGTATCGTCCGGGCAACGCCCACGCGCCTCGCGGCTCCAATGGAGTGTCGTGCAGGATTGCGGAGATCGGGAACCCGTGGCTCAACGATTTGGGAGCTGGCCAGCGTACGTTCCAAACGAACCTGTGCATTCCCGCCTTCGCTGACAAAATCTTTTCCTGCCGCACCCAATACATCGGAATCGGATGTTTCGGAGCAATTTCGTCAAGCGATTCGACCTTGTCCGAACTGGAATACGTCCTTACCTCCCTGCCGCCGGCGTCGAGAATTTCCAGTGTGACCGGCCCGGCGGCATTTTTCACCAGAAAATAATCAATGATCGCGCCATCTGGAGGATTTTTTCCCGCTGGCTCTTCCGGAGGCAGCGGCGTGTCCGGATTCTTATTCCAACGCACGCGCAACGCCTCCTGCGGCGCAAAGAGATATGGATTCGCCCCAGCGACTTTCTCGCTGAGCTGACGCAATGGCGTGATGTCATCCAAAATCCAGAAAGAACGGCCATGCGTCGCGACGATCAGATCGTCGCCATGAATCGTCAGATCCCTCATCGATGTGTGAGGTAGGTTCAACTGCAGCGGCTGCCAGTGATCGCCATCGTCAAATGACAGGTACACGCTGGTCTCCGTTCCAGCAAACAGCAATCCTTTTCGCACTGGATCTTCACGAACGACATTCACCGGAGCGTTGTCGGCAATTCCAGCAACAATTTCTTTCCATGTCTTGCCGAAGTCCCGGGTGCGATAAATATGCGGCTTCAAGTCATCCAGCCGGAAGCGGTTCACCGCTGCATATGCGGTTCCAGCTTCGGTGCGCGAAGCTTCGAGGATTGACACTTTGCTCCACGGTGTCAGTGCCGCGGGCGTGACATCGCTCCAGGTCTTTCCGCCGTCGCGCGTCAGCTGAATCAGCCCGTCATCCGTCCCTGCCCAAATCGTGGATTTTTCCAAGTAGGATCCCGCCAGCGCATACACAACTCCGCGATGTTTTCCCTTTTCCGGGTCGCTCGCGGCAAATGCTCCGAGACTCGCCGGAGTCTCGTAGGATTGCCGAGTCAGGTCCGGGCTGATGACTTTCCAGTTTTTGCCGCCGTCAATGGTTTCGAATACCACATTCGCAGCGAAATATAATTTGTGCGGGTCGGTCGGGGAAAACGTCAGCGGCAGTGTGCGATCGTAGCGATACTCTCCGCGCCGCACCGGCTCCGGCGCAACGTCCTGCACTTGGCCCAACGCCAGATCGGTCCGCGTGACCCGCGCGCCGTACACGTAATTCTCGTTCAGCGGATCTACTGCGATTGTTCCGTACTCTTCCACGCCCAGCAGGCGCCACTCGCGAAACGTAATTTCGCCATAGTCGCTGCGGCTCATCGTCGCAGCGGAACCGCTCTCCTGCTGCGCGCCATAGACCCAGTAAGGAAAGCGGTTGTCGGTAGTCACATGATAAAACTGCGCGGTTGGCTGGTTGTACCAACTGCTCCAGGTCGCGCCGCCGTTCACACTGATTGCCGCGCCTTGATCGCTGGAGAGCGCAATAATCTGTCCGTTGTCGCGATTGATCCAAATCCGCTGGTAGTCGTCGCCGCCCGGCGCGCCCTTCCACCCGACAAACGTTTTGCCACCGTCTGTGGATTTCCACGTCGTCGTGTTTTCGACATACACTACATCCGGATTGTCCGGCGCCACGGCAATTCCCATCGCCCCCGGCCCGCGTCCGCCGATGCGGCGGTCGTCGTTCATTTGTCTCCATGTTTCTCCGGCATCGTCTGACCGGTACACTCCCGCTTTTTTCCCCGCTTCGACCGACGCATAAATCCTCTTGGTGTCGCTCGGGGCAATCGCCAGCCCAACGCGCGCGACTCCTTCCGCCGCTCCCGGCAATCCCGTCGTCAGCGGCTTCCATGTGGTTCCACCATCCATAGACCTGTACAACCCGCTCCCCGCCATATCAATCGAAGCGCCGCTGCGTACTTCCCACGGCGCCACACGCGCAGCCCACAGAGCCGCGTACAACACTTGCGCGTTCCCTGGATCCATCACTAACTCGGCCGCGCCCGTGTTTTCGTCTTTATAAAGGACCTTTTCCCAGCTCTGTCCGCCGTCATTCGAACGAAATACTCCCCGTTCTGTATTCGGCCCGTAGGGATGACCCTCCGCCGCTACATACACCCGCGCGGCGTCTTTCGGGTCCACTACAATCGCGGTAATCTGCTGCGCATCGCGCAAGCCCAGATGCGCCCAGGTTTTTCCGGCATCCGTCGATTTGTATATTCCATCGCCTACCGCTAAATCCGGGCGCTGCAGTCCTTCACCGCTACCAACGTAGATCACGTTCGGGTTCGACGGCGCCACGGCAATGGCTCCGACCGATCCGCTGCTTCCCGCGTCGTCGAAAATCGGCGACCATGTGTTCCCAAAATCCGTGGTCTTCCAGACCCCGCCATTCACCGCTGCCATGTAAAACAGATTCGGCTGCCCCGGCACTCCGGTAATCGCCACAGTACGACCACCGCGGAACGGCCCGATGCACCTCCAGTGCATCTCCTGAAACAATTTCTGGTCGTAAGTCTGCGCGTTCGCCGCGACGCTTCCGATTGTGAACAGTGCCGCTGCACGCCAGATCTTTCCCATCAACCGTAGCCTCATCCATGGCCTCCTAAAACGTGGAAGCATAACCCGCCGATTGATTTGGAGCAATTTAGTTCTCCGTATTTTGCGCAAGGGCTGCGAAATCAGCGGAGCGGCCGCAAGGTCAGACTAGCAGCATGAGGACAGACACCTGAGGTTAGGCCTCTTTTTTTCTTTTTCCATATTTCTATTTTCGCTCAACTCGGTTTACTTTTTCGCTCGATCGCGAATCTGTTTCGCCAGTTTTTCGATTTCCTGGGCGCGTTTCAGGACCGCAAGATTCAGCACCGTATTGGAATTGGTGTTATCCACTTCGTCTTTCAATTCCGTGGCCATCGCGTATAGGCGCTGCACTTGCAGACGGATCTCCAGTTGATTCTGCTGATCGAAGCTCTGCTTTCCGCTGTCCACGGTGGGCTGCGGGCCATTCAATCGGTCCAAAGCGTTCAGATCCGAAGGCGCGTTCGGCGATGGACGGGGCTGAGGCGTCGCGCGCTGCCACGCTTCGATGGCCATCGGAGTTGCTATGCACATTCCCGTTAAGAGCGCTACGCCCATGAACTGGTTCCAGAGTGAATTTTTCATGGATCCCCCTACTCAGCGCTGACTCTTCTAGCGCTTTTGTTCCATGTAGCGTTTATACACCCGCGCAAGGCGGCGACGAAGCACTTCGTTCTCGCGCGATCATCGCGCTTTTTTCCGTCCGCCCTTAACGCTTCTTTTTAGATTTTGCAACGCTGGGGCGGCGTGGCCGCTGCTTTGTCGAGACGGACTTGATGATGAACTGCCGCTTCTGGCCCGCTGGAATGGGAACTTTCGCGCACAAAAGCGCTTCTGCGATCAGCGTCCTTACGACCGGTTCGTCGAGTGTCACCGCACCTTTCTTCATCTTTACGTGACGTGCGACGTTTCCGCTTCCTTCCAAGCGCTTCTCGGGATCCGGCAGCCCCGCGCCCTGCAAGAAACACAAGCTCACCCATTGCGGCATCACCGCGATCGAGAGGATGGCTTCGCTTGGCCGCATCCCTGGACAAAATCCAACCACGAGCGCGTTATAGTTGTCGTACACCATCTCGATTGCGTTAGGAATCAGCTTGCGTAGCTTGGCAAGCGATTTCTTCGCCTCTGCCGCAACGCCTGGCTCGTACTTGCGCAAAAACCCTTCGAACTGCTCTTGAGCATCCATCGCTTTTTTCCTTCGGCTGTCGATCTGCGGACCGCCGGTGTTAGTTCATTTGTCGCCAGCACGCGGAGTTGCCTCGCTGGTGTCCTGTGGCAACGCCGCCGGCGTCGAATCGCCCTTCACATAATGGCCATACCACGCCAAATATCGCTTCAGACGGTCCTCGATATGCGAAGGCACTGTGAACTCGTGATACTCGCCTGGGTAAACGACCAAGAGAGTTTCACGTTCCAGTGCTTTCAGCGCTTGATACATCTGCTCGCCGCCGAGAATCGGCACATTCCAATCGATGCTTCCACCCATAAACATGGTCGGCGTGGTGATTTCTTTCACGCGATGGAAGGGCGCAACCTTCTTCCATAGCGCCTGGTTCTCCCACGGATAGCCCAACTCGGTATAGTAGTCTTTTTGGTATTGGTCATGGCCGAACATGCTGGTGAATTCCGCCGCGCCCGCTCCGGAAATTGCCGCCTTGAATCGTTTCGTTTGCCCAATGATGAAGTCGGTCGAAATTCCGCCGTACGACCAGCCTCCAACCCCAAGTTTGTCTGGGTCGGCGATTCCTTGCGCGATGGCGTAGTCCACCATGGCCATGTCGTCTTGAAAGTCCTTGTTGCCCCAGTCCGCGAAAATCGCTTTGGCATAAGCTTCCCCATACCCGGTTGATCCGCGCGGATTCGGGAATAGCACCACGTAGCCATTCGCCGCCAGCAACTGCGGCAGGTGATCAAACTCCGCGTAGTAAGCCCAGACCGGACCACCGTGCGGCCTGAGAATCGTCGGATACTTCTTGCCGGGCGCGTACCCCAGCGGCTTATAGAGGTAGCCCGATACGGTCGTTCCATCCTCGCTTTTGAATTTCACGTATTCGCCCTGCACCAGCTTCAGCTTCGCCAGCACTTCATCATTGGCATGCGTAATACGGGTCAATTTCCCGCCAGGAGCGGTGTAAATCTCGTTGGGGCTGTCTAACGTAGTAATCTGCGCGGCGATTTCGCCGCTTTTCGAAAGCGAATAGTCGTACAACATGAACCGGCCACCCATGGGGCGGGTAACCGTCTGCGTGGCAATCTCCACCAGACACAAATTCTGCGTTCCGTCGTCGTCGGCGATGAAATAGACGGACTTCCCGTCCGGAGTGAATTTCGGCTGCGTCGCCATCCGATCCAGAGCCAACGTCAGGACTTTGGCCTCGCTTGGTTTCTGGCCTGAGTCCGGGACTGGAACTATCGCGATATGCTTCGTGGAATACTCGAATAGCTTCGGTTCGAGTTGGCTCGAATAGGCAATCCATTTGCCGTCGGTCGACCACGCCGCTTGATGGTCTTCACCGGGATTTGTCGTGACCTGCGTCGGATGCGCGCCTTTGTCTTTGCTGTCTGCAGGCACCAGCCAGATGTCAGTGTTGTAGGTTCGGTCGGGATCCGGCAGCGAGCGATTGCTGGTGAAAGCGATGCGTTTTCCGTCGGGCGACCAAGCCGGCTCCTCGTCGTCAAAATCGCCGGAGCTAACCTGCGTCAACGACTTTGCCGCCAAGTCAAATACATACAGATGTGTCCTGCGCCTGTCCAAGTAGCCGATCGTGTCCTGCTTGAACTGCAATCGATCCACCACCCAGGGTTTCGGCGTCTTGGCTTTCTTGTCCTTCTCGGCTCCGTCTTTCTCTTTCTCTTTTTCTTTAGTTCTTGCTTCTTCCAGTTCTTCGGGCTTGGCATCGCGCAGCACCAGCACCAGCCGCTTGCTCTCCGGCGACCACTCGAAATCGTCAACATCCTGCGGCGTATCGGTCAGCTTCTGCGCCTCTCCACCCTTACGGTTGAGCAGCCATACTTGCGTCTTGCCTTCGTTGCGCGCGGAAAGGAAGGCCAGATACTTGCCGTCCGGACTCCATCGCGGATGCGAAGACGAAACATCCTCGGCCGTCAGGGGTATTGCCTCTCCGCCCGCCGCCGGCACCATCCAGATGCGTTCTTCATTCTTGTCTTCTTCGCGGCTCACCGTTCCCATCGCGTACGCGACCCACTGCCCCTCGGGGCTAATCTGAGGGTCATGCAAATCGCGAAACGCGAAAATGTCGGTCACGCTGATTGGCCGTGGAACCGATTGCGCCTGCTGCGCGGAAGACTGCGCTCCACAAAAGGACACTCCCGCAACACCGATCATCGCCAAGGCACGAAACCAAGTCATCAGAGCGTCTCCACATCGAAATTGCGTGCGACGAGCGGGCGAAGTTTAGCATAGGCCTGCCTGTCCACGCCCGAACCGCCGTCACTCCAAGCGAAGCGGCTGAAGGTTCCGACGTCGTCGGAAGGAATCTCTCCGCTCCTCGCGTTCCATACGGCGCAAAACGTCGCGCGTACGCGCTTTGAACTAGCCTCAAAAAATATTCATTCGCATGCATTTTTTTGTTGCGTGCAGGTGCAGACCTTGTATTCTTCAAAAGCGGACTCGTAAAAATTCCCGCAACGCCGGCCACGAGATCTGCCTAGGAGGACGACGGTACAAATTGAGCAGCATATCGGTTCCCGCCAACTTTCCTTCCCGTGTCATCTCAGCAGCAAAAAAGAAATCGGCAAAGCTCACACTTTGGCCGCTGGTTGCCGCTACGTTCTTCATGGTTTCAGGTGGCACGTATGGGACGGAGGAGATCGTTCACGGCGCCGGCTACGGCCACGGAATCCTGATTCTGCTGTTTCTCCCGGTCTTCTGGAGCCTGCCGACCGCTTTCATGATCGGCGAACTTTCCAGCGCTCTGCCGCATGAAGGCGGTTACTACGCGTGGGTTCGCCGCGGCCTGGGAAATTTCTGGGGCTTCCAGGAAGCTTGGCTCTCGCTTGCCGCAAGCATCTTTGACATGGCGATTTACCCGACGCTTTTTGTTTTTTATCTCAAACAAATCGCTCCCTGGTTTGGCGAAGGAAATCACGGCGTGCTCGCCGGCCTGTTTGTCGTGGCAGCCTGTACTATCCTGAATTTGCTCGGAATTCGCGTGGTCGGAATTACTTCGCTGTGGCTGTTCTTCCTGCTTTCGCTGCCTTTCGCGCTGGTTGTAGTCATGACTCCGCTGAAGCTCGGAGCGTTTGCGGCGCCACATGCCGCGGCAGCTGCCGGAACCGGGTTGGGCCTTCTCGGTGGCGTCCTCGTCGCCATGTGGAATTACATGGGCTGGGACAACGCTTCCACCATCGCGCAAGAGGTCGAACGTCCGCAGCGCACTTATCCAAAAGCGATGATCGCCGCGGTGATTCTCGTTTCACTCACCTATGTGCTTCCGTTCGTGGCTGTTTACTTCACCGGAATTCCCGCATCGAGTTTTGGCGAGGATGGCTCGTGGGCGACCATCGGCGGACTGCTTGGCGGAAAACTTCTCGGTATCGAGTGGCTTCGTTTCCTGATCGTCCTCGGCGGCATGATGAGCGCTTTCGGCATGTTCAACGCTCTGGTGATGAGCTACTCGCGCTTGCCTCTGGCTATGGCGCGCGAAGGCATGCTGCCCAAAGCATTTGCATTGACCAGCAAGCGGACCAGTGCGCCGTGGGTCGCCATCATCGTGTGCGCCAGCGGCTGGGCGCTGTGCCTGGGCCTAGGATTTCAGCGCCTGATCACATTGGACATCATGCTCTATGGCGTCAGCCTGATGCTGGAATTCGTCACTCTGGCGGTTCTGCGCATTCGAGAACCGGAACTGAAGCGCGAGTTCCGCGTGCCGGGCGGTTTGCCCGGAGCGATCCTTGCTGGCGTGTTTCCGCTGGCACTGTTGATCCTGGCGCTAGTCAAAAGCGGTTCGGAAAAGGTGCTCGGCATAAACGGTCTGCTCTTCGGCGCACTGATTATCGGCTCCGGTTTTCTGGTGTACGCCACGACGCGAAAACTCCGCGTTCCTGTTTGCCGCACTTCCGCAGGCGTCATCGAATCCACTTAGCGCTTCGAAAATCCTCGCCGAGTTCGACCTCGTTTATCGTACATTTATTTTTCGTGTGACCGGCGTGCCTACTTGCGCCGTTTTCTGGCGCACAACCTGAACTCCGTTCTTAGCGACTTTTCCCGCCGCCAGGGGTTTCTGTTCTCATAAGGTGCAATCGTCAAACGACGAGTATGAAAGGAAGCAGCAATGAAAACTAAATCTCTGATAACTTCCGTTTTGGGGGTCGGGGCATTTTTGCTGGCGGGTACATTCGCGCCGACAACATTTGCGCAAGGCGGAACACAAGACCAGGGCACGCCACCGGCAGCTTCACAGCCGGCTGCCAGAGCGCACGAACACGGCAAAAACCCATTCGAGGGTTTGAATCTGTCCGATGATCAAAAAACGCAAATCAAGAAAATCCACGAGGAAGCCCGGGCGAAACGGGAAAAGGTGATGGCGGACTCTTCGCTTTCCGATACCGCAAAGCGAGAGAAATCGAAGGAAATTCGCCACGATGCCATGGAGCAGGCGCGCGGCGTGTTGACTCCCGAACAGCGCCAACAGTTGAAAGCAAATCGTGCCGAGCGCCGCGCCGAACGCTCGCAATCGCCATCGGCGTAACCAAGCGAGACCAAGAGAGACAGGGAGAGACCGTCCCTTTTTCGCAGCGGCGGCCGTCCGCGATACGCAACGCAGAGCGCAGATTTGCTATTCTGCCTATCGTGCGTATTTCGAACGGCCGCTTATTTCTTCGAATCATCCTGATCTCCCCGGCGACAGCGTTGCTCGCGTGCTTTCCTCTTCTTATCTCGGAGGCGCAATCACCTCAATCCGCGCCCGCCGGTTCGCCGGGCGCGACAATTTCCACTCCGCCCTATCCCACGATTCCGCTGCCTCAACCGCAGCGGACCGGACTCAATATCGTGGTGCTTGATCCAGCCCACGGCGGCACCGATCCCGGTGCGCGCGGCGCGCAAGGCATACGCGAAAGTGATTTGGTCCTGGACTTGACCTTTCAGGTTCGCCGAGCTCTCGAAGCACAAGGCTTTCAGGTCCTGCAAACGCGCAGCGGCAACGAAAATCCATCTTTCGACGACCGTTCGACGCTTGCCAACGCGCAGTACGGAGCGGTGTTCATCACCCTGCACGTTTCTTCCACCGGGCTGCCCGGCACCGTGCGCGTTTACACCGTGCCGGACTCCTTCGCGTCCGTGGCCACCGGCGGCGTTATCGGCTGGGACCGCGCGCAAGCACCTTATGTTACTTTAAGCCGCAAATTCGGCGATGCCGTGCAAGGGCAGCTTGCGCAGCGCTTTAAAGGCTCGCCAAACAATTCGCTGAGCGCCACGATCCGTCAGTTGCGAACCACTGCGGCTCCGGCCATCGCCATCGAACTGGCCAGCGTGAGCGTCCAGGACCGCGCCGACTTGGACAGAATGATGCCCGGTGTCGGCGACGCGATCGCGCGTGGTGTCGCCGAGTTCCGTCCGTCTTACGTCGTGCCCGGCGCATCGGGAACGCATCCATGAGCGGCTGGCGCAACTGGATCTTAGCGGGTCTGGGCATCGCAGTAGTCGTCGCAGCGATTTACTTTCCGATCCTGCGCAAGCGTGTAAAGACCACAGCGAAAATCACCGAGCCATCGGAAGAGCAAGCGCGCCGCGAGCTTACGCAAGCGGTCGCGCCAAGTCCGACCGATCCGGTGGTCAAAGTAAGAATGTTCTGGATTTCAGCCGAGGATGAAAGCGCTCTGGCTCCAGTGACCATTCAACTGGCGCTTTCGAAAGACCCGGTGCTGCGAGCGAAGCAGGTTCTGAACACGTTGCTGGCTGGGCCGGTGGATTCGGACCTGCGCACGCTGCCGCCGGACGCCGCTCTGCTTTCCTTTTACTTGTTGCCGGATGGAAGCGCGGTCGCCGATTTCTCCGACGCGCTCGCCACTTCCTCGCCATCTGGAATCCAAAGCGAGCAGTTGGCGGTGGATTCGATCGCACGCACACTGGAAGCCAATGTGCCGCAGGTGAAGCGGCTGAAGATACTGGTCCACGGGCAGGAGCTGGACACGCTTGCCGGCCACGTGGATCTGACGCAATTTTTCGTGGTTAATACCAAGGCGGCGCAGCAGGGCGCCGTGCCACTCGAGACGCCAGTGAATATCGCGGTCCCGCCCGTCGCCGCGGCCAATGCCAACGCGACCGC
Source organism: uncultured Acidobacteriota bacterium (assembly GCA_963732135.1). Taxonomy (GTDB): domain Bacteria; phylum Acidobacteriota; class Terriglobia; order Acidiferrales; family UBA7541; genus Acidiferrum. Next base: position 462,090 of record CAVSYC010000001.1, on the reverse strand, counting down.
GCCGCCGAAACGTTGAGCGTTGACACTCCGCGCGGCAAACGGCAAACTGACGCAGCCGCGAATTACGAACCAGCCCAAGCGATCGCACCGTTCGCCGCCAGCCTTCAGCCCATTTTGAGTAGCGAGATTAACAGCAACTTCCAGGAGGCACGGTGAGACCGGACGGACGCGGCGCGGACCAGATGCGGGCACTGAAGATCACGCCGGACTTTATCTCCACGGCCGAAGGCAGCGTGTTGATTGAACTCGGAAAAACGCGCGTGATCTGTACCGCCAGCGTGAGTGATGGAGTACCGGGATTCCTGAAAGGCGCGGGCAAAGGCTGGGTGACCGGCGAATATGGAATGTTGCCGCGCGCCACGGAAGAGCGAACAGCACGGGAAGCGGCACGGGGGAAACAGTCCGGCCGCACGCAGGAAATTCAGCGGTTGATTGGCCGGTCGCTTCGTGCCATCACCGATCAGGAAGCGTTGGGAGAGCGCACCGTATGGCTCGATTGCGACGTGATCGAAGCGGATGGAGGAACGCGCACCGCATCCATTACCGGGGCGTTCATCGCCTTCGCGCTGGCGATGGAGCGCATGGTCGCCGCGGGCATGCTGAAAAGCTCGCCATTGATTGATACCGTGGCGGCAACCAGCGTGGGAATTGTGGACGATGTCGCATTGCTGGACTTGATGTACGAAGAAGATTCGCGTGCCGAAGTGGATATGAACGTGGTGATGACCGGAAGCGGAGACTTCGTGGAAATTCAGGCCAGCGCGGAAGGCCGGCCGTTCACCGGGGGCGAAATGCAGGATTTGCTGGCGCTGGCCGCGGCGGGTATTCGCCGCCTGGCGGAAGCGCAACGCGCAATTTTGCCAGCCAAATTTCTGGCCCGCGGCCGCTAATCTAAAATTCTTCCGACAACTATGCAATCCGCAAAAAAGCTGAATCTGGCCTCCTCCAACGCGGGAAAACTAAGAGAGTTTTCCGCCATCGCAGCGGAGAGTCACCGAACCATCGAACTGGCTTTACTGCCAGGTTTTTCCGAACTTGCGCCTTTCCCCGAAGATGCTCCCACGTTCGCGGAAAATGCCGTTGGCAAAGCATTGCATGCCTCCGCCATTTCCGCCGAAGCTGTCTGCGCGGATGACTCCGGGTTGGTCGTTCCCGTCCTCGGCGGCGAACCAGGCGTCCGTTCCGCGCGCTATGCGGGGACCGATTCCACGGACGCACAAAACATCGCGAAACTTCTGGCAGCGCTGGCAGGGGGAAAAAATGAAGCGAGGGCGGCGTACTTTGTTTGCGTATTGGCAGTAGCGAGAAAAGGGAATGCGCTCGCCGTCATCAGCAATTGGGTGGACGGTTTTATTCTGGATGGACCGCGGGGATCGGGCGGCTTTGGCTACGATCCGGTTTTCTACTTCCCTGCTCTGAACAAATCATTCGCCGAACTTTCCGCATCCGAAAAGAATCTCTTTAGCCATCGCGGAAAGGCCTTCCGGCGGCTGCTGGAGGTTTTGCCGGGCATGCTGTAGTCTGGCCGACATGGGCAAAACGAAAAAAGGTAAACCCGCGAAGCGGAAGAACGCGCGCGCGAAAAGCAATGTTGGGAAGAAAATCTCTACTCGCGGCGGAACACCCGACCCAACGAATCCCAAACGGGTAGCCACAATCCTGGCAAAACTGGACGAGGCCTATCCGAATGCAATTTGCGAATTGAAACATGAAAATCCATTTCAGCTGGTAATTTCAACTATTCTGTCCGCGCAGTGCACCGACGTTCGCGTGAACCAGGTCACGGCTAAACTCTACAAAAAATATCCCGATGCCAATGCGTTTGCGCATGCCAATCCCGCCGAGCTGGAACAGGAAATTCGTCCCACCGGATTTTTTCGCAACAAAACCAAGTCAGTGATGGGCGCCAGCAAAGCCATCGTGGAGAATTTCGGTGGCCAGGTACCGCGCACGATGGAAGAGATGCTTAGCCTGCCGGGCGTCGCTCGAAAAACCGCCAACGTGGTGTTGGGCACGGCGTATGGAATTCCCAGCGGCGTAGTAGTTGACACTCATGTTCTGCGCCTTGCGCGGCGGCTGGAACTCACAAAGCACACCGAGCCAAAGAACGTCGAACAAGACCTGATGAAGATTCTGCCGCAGGATAAGTGGATCCAGTTCTCGCACCAGTTGATCTGGCATGGCCGCCGCGTATGCGTGGCCCGCAGCCCCAGATGCATCGATTGCAATCTCGAACCGCTTTGCCACTCAAAAGACAAGACCATCTGACACCATGCAAGGATCACGGAGAAAAACAAAGGCCCCTGCCGGACCTGGCAGAGGCCTTTTAGTGTTACTCGCGGATTGGCGCGAGCCGAGATGCTGAAACGTGTTTATTGAACGACGTTGGTCGCGGCGACGCCGGGATTTCCAGTGCCCGCCGTGAACGGCGAACCGGCAACGGCGGTTAGAGCGCCTCCGGACCCGATGGTGTAAACGGCGACCGAGCCCTTGGAATTCGGTGGCGCAGCCGGCGCGTTTACACCTACATAGAGGTAAGTTCCGGTGAGGTCCACGGTAATGTTGGTGAGGCCGTTCGCGGAAACAGTCACGACAGTTCCGGCGGCGCCAAGCGCTCCGGTTGAATACGTGAACGCGTAAGGCGTGATGGTGCCCGCGGTTTGGTCAGCAACGAAAACCGCGCGATCCTGAGGATCGAATGCGACAACCCACGGACCAGCGCCGGTAAGAGTAACCGAACCGGACGTAGCAACCGCAGTGAGCGTGCCATCCGTTCCAACACCAGTGTTGATCGGCGTGATGGAGAAAGACTGCAGGGTTTTCGAAGTGCTATCCACGGCAATGAGGAATTGACTGCTGGCATCGACCGCGCCGGACGTCCAATTGCCGGGTAAAGCGGTTTGCGTGCTGGGAATCAAAACGCCGCTACTCTGAATCGTGACGTAGGGCTGGATGCCGCTCGTGGAGTTGCTGCCCAGCGCGTAAACAAGGTCACCCTGCGGATCGGCGGCGATGTTGCTCGCACCCGTGAAGGCAGGAGTCACAGCGCCCGGGCCGGTGACAGTTGTCCCGCTGATAGCGTTGGCCACCAATGAACCAGTAGTCGTGTCCAGCGAATAGGCGAAAGAGTCCGTCGGGAATATATAAACGGCGGAGCCAGTGTCGGTGCCAGTGATGGAAAGCGGCGAGCCCGGCAGAGCAGCGAGTGCCCCACCAGATTGGTTCACAGTAAATCCGGCAATCTCCTTGGCTGTTGCGCTTCCCGCAAAGAAAAGACTGCCTTGCAAATCGGCAGCGGCAAAGCTATTGCCGGCGATTCCAGGAAACGGCGAATTGGCCGCAGCCGCAAGAATGCCGGTCGTGGGTGTGGAAGTGAAAGCCGAAATGTCGCCGGATACCGAGTTGGCGGAATAAACGGCACCAGGAAGCACGTTAGGACTTCTCACGCCGATTCCGAGGTTGATAAAGAAAGGCCCTGCGGGCGTCTCAACCTGAGGAACGGCTGCTGCAGTCAAGGCACCGGTCGAATTATTAATGGTAAACATGGAAATAGAATTGCCGAAAAGGTTGGCAACGGAAACAGTGGAATTCGTTGGGTCAATAGCGATGCCAATCGGCGTTACTCCCGCCGCGAAAGGTGAGCCACTCACCGCGGGGCCCAGGGCGCCGTTTGCAACGATAGTCACCGCGCTGACAGTGTTGTCATTCTCGTTGGTGACATAGAAATACGTGTCGGTCGCATCGATTGCGGCAAAGGTGGGTCCGCTGCCGATCCCGACCGTGAATCCAGCGCCGTTGTCGGCGACGGTGAGCGTTCCGTCGGCGTTGATCTTGTACGTAGTAATTGAGTTGTCTCCCCGGTTGGGAACATACAGATAAGTGTTGGTCGGATCGATGACTGGATATTGAGGTGAATTGCCGGTTGGGAAAAAGCCCGGGATGGCCGTTAGTGCACCGCCAGAACCGATGCCAAACGGAAAAATCACCTGGCCACCGTTATCGATCGCAAATACAAATTGGCCCGTACGATCCACGATCGCCGAAATAAGATTCGAACCCGCTGAAATTCCCGCTGCTCCAATTCGTGACAGCGAACCGTCGGTGAGGTTGATCTGATATGAATCCAGAGTCGTTGTCGAGCCGACAGAGCTTGCGACGTACAGATACTGTCCACTCGGGTCCACAACGCCAAAATTCCCATTGACGCCCGTGCCAAAAGACGAAGAGACACCGGTCAGCCGTCCAGTGACGGGATCGACTGTCGCCGTGTAGATAACATTGGCCGCCAACAAGTACACAAAACGTCCGGACGGTTCTGGCACCGCCTGCGAAGGAACGTTGGGCAAGTTCAGCGATGCGATCGGCAAAGCGGCTGCCGGCGATGTCTTAAGCACGTAAGTCGCGGTGTTGCTGTCACTGGTTCCGGAAACGTAAGCACTGCGCGCGACGGCGGCCTGTACGGTCAGAAGAGTGGTGCCGTTAACGCCGTTGGAAGATGCAGTGATCGTGCTGGTCCCCGTGGCTTGCGAGACCGCAATGCCATTGGCCAGGATTGTTGCGGTGGCCGTTGTGCCGCTGGTCCATGTGGCGCCAGGAAGCGGGACGGTGCTGCCGTCAGAGAAGTTCCCGGTAGCAGTGAAATCCACGGTAGCGCCAAGGCCGATGGCCGGATTTGCCGGACTGACGGTGATGGATTGCAGAGTGGGTGCGGTTACGGTAAGAACATCAATGGGGCTAACAATCGCGTTCACAACAGCGGTGATGTTTGACGTTCCAATAGCTACGCCGGTTGCCAGGCCGGTATTGGAGATCGTTGCATCAGCCATGGTCGCGGAATTCCACGTCACCTGGTTCGAGATGTTGGCAGTCGTACTATCACTGAAAGTTCCAGTAGCGGTGAGCTGCACGGAGCCGCCCAAGCCGACGCTCGCTGGATTTGGTGTAATGGCGATGGAAACGAGGGCCGCGACGTTCAGAGTCGCTGTTCCATTGATCGTACCCAAAGTCGCGGTAATGATCGAAGATCCTTGCGTGACTCCCGTCGCAAGCCCTGTGCTAGCAGCAATCGTCGCAACACTCATCGTGCCCGAACTCCATGTAACTTGACTAGTTATGATTGCGCTGCTGTTGTCACTGTATGTGCCGGTAGCAGTAAATTGAACTGTTGCGCCAACGTGCACACTTGCCGGATTCGGCGTGACCGCGATGGAGGTCAGCGAGATTACGGTCAAATTGGCAGTGCCGCTCACGCCAGTCAATGTGGCCGTGATGACCGAAGATCCACCCGCAACTCCCGTAGCAAGCCCTGTGCTTGCGCCAATGGCGGCAACGCTGGCCGTGCTGGAACTCCACATTACCTGAGCCGTGATGTCGCTGGACGAGCCATCGCTATTCGTGCCCGTCGCTTTGAACTGTTGCGTCGCACCTGGCGCGATTGACGCCGTCACCGGCGTAACCGCGATCGTCATCAGCTTTCCTTTGCCACTGCTTCCGCAACCGGCGGCTACAACCGCGCACAGCATGGGCACTAGAAAAAATCTTGCGACGATTTGCAACCGGTTCGAATTCATGGCTTCTCCTGACACACATAGACACCAAAGATTTCATCAACTTGCAACCACGGACGTGCGAAGAATCGCTGAATGAGGAGACCTGCGCGGCGTTCCCAATCATCGGCCCCAAGGTCCGATCGCTCAGTTTCCAAATTTCGTCGCGGTTTGGAGCTTTCTCAACGGGTGTTTTGCCAAGGCGGAGAGACTCAGCTAGGGAGGTTACCCACGCGGTAACTTCACTGGTCAGAGCAGGTCGCCCAGGATTCTCAGTCTAAGGACGCGCCCAGTGAACCGCCAGCCAAAATCAAGAACTTCGCGGCACGTGTTTCGCAAATGCAAACTCCCGGAGTGGCACACGAGTTCCCAACTGTCTTACAATGACTTACGCACTTCATGTCGGGGCGTAGCGCAGCCTGGTAGCGCGCCTGCATTGGGCGCACACCTCTCGACTCCAACAACTCCGTCCATTTCTTCTAACTACTAACGTTTCCAATAAATCGGGGAATCTGCTTTTCGCTCAAAGATAACTCGAATGGATTGAAAACGTTGGATTCTGGCACAGTTTTGGCACTCCAGAAATGGGGTCGGGATCAGTGGATGGGCTCATCGGAGGGCGGCGCAGATTGGAATATCGACCGTGGCACGCAACTGCAAGGAATTCTGGAATTCATCAGACAAGCAAAAGCTGATGTCATCCTCTTACAAGAAGTAGACCTGAATGCAAAGCGGACCCACCGGCTCGACATTGCGCGCGAGATCGCCCGGACTTTGCAGCTGAACTTCGTCACCTTTCATACTCAAACGCAATGATCGACCTGCAGAGCCTGCGGTTTTCCAAACCGACGCCTTCGGTGGGATTTTCCCATTGGGAACATTTGGCGAGACCCACGGGATTCTCGTCTCGTTAGCCTCTGAGAATGCACCCTCATCGCATTCCCTAGGACCTGGGTTGGCGGCTGGGGTTGATGAAGACGTCAGCGGAAAGTTTGAAGCGGGAACTGAGTTTGCGAATCTGATCCAGAGTGAGCTTGCGCTCACCGGAAAGAAACATGGAGACGGCACTTTCCGAACCGAATTCAGGGATTAAGTCGCGCTGCGTCAGATTCTGGTGTTCCAGAAGAAAGCGCACGACGGAAATCGGGTCGGCGGAAGGAATCGGATAGTTCATCTCCTCATAACGTTCAATCAGAAGGGTGAGGAGTTCGATGGCTTCCTCCTCGGAACGAGAAGGACGAGCGAGAGAAGTCAATCGGAAGAGAACTTCAGTGTATGCGGCGAGTTCGGCGTCATTGTGAATGACGTGAGGCGCGCCTTTCGCGATCATTTTGGCCGGGTCAGCGAGAACGGTAGTCATTTTGCACCAAATTCCTTGTCCCTAGCGGGATTGTCGTACTCCTTGTGCGTCAAAAACGAGCGAATGTAAACGTGGCCTTGAGTGCGCTTCTGAGCCGTTGTCTTCGCATAGTGAATCACGGTAATCAGCCGGTATCGGTTCTGTCGAATGTTAAAAATCACGTAACCCCGAACGTTGTCCGCATCTTTGAAAGTGCCTCGGACTTCCGGAAAATTGTGCCAGCGAACGGCCTTCACGATCGCTGCCCACGTCCTTATCTCGTTCGCCGCATCCGGATAATCCTCGCTTGCTTGACTCAGATGTTTCAGCGTGACGACATACACGACGCCAAGCATACTTCACAATCCGTGAAGTTGTCAAGGGCGAACGGAAGTCGCAGGGAAGGTCTGCCCTCCCACGGTCCACAGGCCTTCTCGAAGCAAACGCGTCTAAAGCCACCATGGTTCCTAGATTCTTGTATGCACGTTCACACATCTGATGCGATGGAGATTTTACAAACCGTCAATTTATAGGAAAGACCACGGAATCTCGAGTTCGTGGAAACCATCCTCACTCCTCCGCCCGCCTTCCACTCGCAGCGGTGAGACGTTGATCACAGACATCTGTTTTGGGCTTCGCCGTGATGCGAAGGTGCCCGCGGTTCCGTTGATCACCCATACGAGCCGTGTTCCCCTTGGCATGCCACCGCGAAGTTGGAACGACAAAGGTGCGCCACTAGAGTACTTGCATCCAGCACCAACTGCTCAGGCCTTTTATCGGTGGAGCGCTTGTAGCAAGCCTATCTGCCCACCAATTTCTGCAGTTCCTCAGGGTATCGAGCACCTTGCAGCGCGATCTTGGAAGCTGCAGTGTCTAACTCTCGAAGGTTTTCCGATGTAAGCTCGACAGCGACGGCCCCGATGTTCTCTTCAAGCCGATGCAGCTTCGTCGTACCGGGGATCGGTACGATCCACGACCTTGCGCCAACAACCATGCGAGAGCAATCTGAGCCGATGTCACTTTCTTCTGTTCGGCAAACTTGCCAATCAGATCGACTAACGCCTGATTTGCTTTGCGGTTTTCTGGAGTGAAGCGAGGGACGGCGTTACGGAAATCGGTGCTATCGAACTTGGTATCTTCGGTGATTTTGCCGGTGAGGAAGCCCCTGCCAAGAGGGCTGAACGGAACGAACCCGATCCCTAGTTCATCAAGTGTCAGGATCACTTCCGCTTCAGGCTCTCTCCACCAGAGCGAATATTCGTTCTGAAGTGCGGTGACGGGCTGGACTGCGTGTGCACGACGAATGGTCTGCACGCCTGCTTCCGAAAGACCGAAGTGCTTCACCTTGCCTTGCAGAATCAGGTCCCCGACCGCCCCCGCGACGTCTTCGATTGGAACGTTCGGGTCGACACGATGCTGATAGAACAGATCGATAACATCGGACTTGAGACGCCTGAGTGAAGCTTCAGCGACCTGCTTGATGTGTTCCGGCCGGCTGTCCAGCCCGATCTGTTTGCCAGTGCTCGGATCGAACTTGAACCCGAACTTGGTGGCCATCACCACTTGCTCTCGAAAGGGAGCGAGCGCCTCACCTACGAGTTCTTCGTTTGTGAAGGGACCATAGGCCTCGGCGGTGTCGAAAAATGTGACGCCACGTTCGACGGCCGTCCGGATCAACGAGATCATTTCCTTTTTGTCGCTTGCCGGACCGTAGCCAGAGCTCATTCCCATGCAGCCGAGCCCGAGAGCTGAGACTTCCAAGTTGCTATTTCCAAGTTTGCGCTTACGCATTGTTCCTCCTTGCCTTCAATGACTTCGTGCAGGAGGGAGGCAATCTCGTATCCAAACACAATTCATTGACAGGAAAAGGGTTAGTCAGTGCTGCAACGCCCGAGTTTTTGACAATTGGCAATAGTCCGGACAGTACACTTTGCCGATGAACAAAATACCGCAGGGACTTACTCGTTTGCTTGTGTTCGTAGCTAAGTGGAGAGTTCTCATGTTCTCTGCTAAGGTCTGAAGAGATTCTTGTTAATCTTGAGTGACCGAATCTTCGCTTCCAACGTGGACCGCGCTATCCCCAGCTTGGCCGCTGCGCCAGAAGGTCCGTACACCCGTCCTTGGGATTCTCGCAGAGCCGCTTCGATCATCTCTCTTTCTTGGGCTGCCACACTGTTCGAGAGACTTAGCTTGCCTCCTGGTCTATCCCGGGGCTGCTGGGAAAGCCAACTTTCGTCCACTGAAAAAGTCGGCGTTTCACACACGATTACAGACCGTTCGATGACGTTCTGTAATTCGCGTATGTTTCCGGGCCAAGGGTATGACTCAAGTAATCTGAGTGTTTTATTGTCGATACTAGTAATGCTCTTACCAGCTTTCCGTGCGTAGCGATCGATAAAATACTCAACCAGCAGACGGATGTCCTCATTTCGCTCTCGAAGAGCAGGAATCTCAATCGGAAACACATACAAACGGTAAAACAAATCGCTACGGAACGACCCGCCGCTGATAGCGGCCTGCAGGTCACGGTTCGTGGCTGCGATTACTCGGACGTCAGTCCGTATCGGGCGTGTGCCGCCGACACGCTCAAACTGCTGTTCCTGCAAAACACGCAGGAGTGCGATCTGAGTCTCAGCTGGGGGTTCCCCAACTTCGTCGAGGAAAAGCGTGCCGCCATTTGCCAATTCAAACCGGCCCAAGCGCTGCTGAGTCGCGCCTGTGAAAGACCCCTTCTCGTGGCCGAACAACTCCGAAGCTACTAGGTCACGGGGGATTGCTGCGCAGTTCACACTAACGAACGCGCGCGAAGCACGATCTGATCGCCTATGTATGGCGCGCGCAACTAGCTCTTTGCCTGTTCCTGTTTCACCCGTGATGAGCACCGTAGAATCAGTCGGTGCGACTTTGGAGATGCGCGAGAGAACACTTTTCAAAGCGGGAGATGTTCCAACGATTTCTTCAAACATCGAGGATTTGTCGATTTCTTCACGCAGGGCGATGTTTTCACGACGAAGCCTCTCTTCCGCCTGCTTGCGGTCTTCAATGTCCGTCCCGGCGATATACCAACGCGAAATCTGTCCCTGCTCGTTGCGCAATGGGTTAAAACGAGCCAAGAACCAGCGATAACTTCCATCATTGTTGCGTACTCGCAACTCCAACTCATCAGCAGAGGCGCGAGCGACAGCACGGTCAAACAAACCGTCGAGCCGCTTGGTGTCATCAGGATGAACGTAGTTCTCGTGACCACGAAATTGCCGCCATTCTTCGAGACTAAGACCGAGGTAATCGAGCGCGACGCTGTTCGCGTAAAGGCGTTCACCATTAGGTCCGTAAACCACGACATGTTGAGGCGTCAAGTCTAGAATCTGCCGGAGTTCTAGTTCCTGCTCCCGGCTCCTACACAGTTCGGCCGTTTGTTCCGCTATCCTAGTTTCTAATTCGTCGCGGGTGTTGTGTTCAGTCATGACTTGCTATGGTCTCGACCATAAGGCGGGAGACAAATAGAGGAATTGATGATGATAAAAAACTTTCGATTCGCATTCGTCCTACTGAAACTGTGACGAGGATGATACACCCAGAGAATCCGCACTGCGCAACGATGCGGTCGTCTCAAACGGAGGGCGCCGACGAAGCCAGGCCTACTGACCAAGCATTGCACTCTCGGCGAATCGAGGCTATTGACGCACCACCTCATCTGATTCCTTGCCTCTGTGCCCAGGTACATCCTCATCTAAGGTTTTCCAAACCGCCTCCGAGCAGGACGGTTGGTTCAGACCCGACGATGAAATTCTTGGACTCCTTGGAGCCGTTGGAATTCTTGGCAAAAAGAGCGCGCCTGCTTTTCGCCCAAGATGCGCTACGTCCCACTATTTTTCCCTCCTTTTGTTTTCAATGACTTAAGGCACAACGAATTCTGGCACAGTGGCTCCAATGGACGACTATTTGGCACAGTTTTGGTACAGTCGAGACAAACACGAGGGATCGGAGTAGCAGCAAAGTTGGAAAGTGCTTTAGAATCAATGGTGCATTTCATGTCGGGGCGTAGCGCAGCCTGGTAGCGCGCCTGCCTTGGGCGCACAGCACTCGACTCCAACGACTCTCTCCACTACTTCTAACTACTAACAATTCCAACACATCGGGGCATCTGCTTTTCGCTCGAAGCTAACTCCAATCTGTTGAACACGATGCATTCCTGCACAGACTGTGAAAATTGAACGACTGATTTTTCGGTTACATAGACCTCACGGGCGACACTCGCTCCACTCGGTTCGCATAGAGAAAATGTCGGGTCTTCGGAGATTCGAGAACGAGACTAAGCACGCGCTCTTCAAACTTCCGGTCCGCAACCGTAAATCGATCATGCTGCCGGGTGTGTTCCGCCCAAGACTCCACAACGAAATTCTCGAGATATGCGCCGGGATTCTCCGCATCGTAATAAACACCCCAGCGCATGGCGCCGTCGCGTCTTCGAATCCGCTGGTAATCGTGCAGCGCATCTAGAAATTCCGGAACCTTCTGTGGATCGACGCGGTATTCAATGGCGACAAGCACCGGTCCTTCGTCGGGATCCGGTTGCGTAACCATCGACAGCTTTCCCCAATGGTTCCATGCTTCCAACGAACCCCTTGCCGCGGGCACTCGCGCAAAAACGGGAAGCACCAAGCAAACGACAAGGCCAATGCTCGAAAACAGCAGCGCTGTGTTTGCGCTCGTACGTTCCGCCGCAATGCCCCAAAGTGTGCTGCCCAGTGCCACGCTTCCCTGAAACACGAAAAGGTAAATCGCCAGCACGCGCGCCCTCACCCAGTCAGGCGCAAGATTCTGTACCAGCGTGTTGAACGTGGACATGAACACCGTCCACGCTGCGCCTCCAAGCAAAATCAGAAAGCAGAGCAACGGCAACCGGCGCAAGGTCGCAAGCGCAAGAATTACGCCTGCGAACACCACTGTCGCCCCAGAAACAACCCACTCGACCGATAATTTGCTGCGCGCTCGCTGCAGCACCACCACCCCAATTACCGCACCCACTCCGAAAAGGCCGAGCAGCAATCCGTAACCGAGCGAACTCTCCGTCAACCCTCTTGCCACTGCCGGGAGCAGCGCCCAAAACGCGCTCGAAAAGAAGATCACGCAGGCCGAGCGGAACAACAGCTTCTGAATGTCGGGTGAATAGCGCACGTAGCGCAGCGCTGCGATGGTCGCTCCACCGAGCGTCTCCGCGGGAAGCTGGTTTTTTCGCGCAGGACGTTTCCAACGCGCGATTACGGCAATCACGCCCAGGAAAGAAAGCGCGTTCAGCACAAACGCCGTAGCGACGCCGGCTACGGCGATAATCAGTCCTGCCAGGCCGGGGCCGACTGCGCGAGCCAGGTTGAATTCAATTCCGTTCAACGCCAGCGCAGGCGACAGATCTTCTTTCGGCACAAGCTCCGGGAAAATAGCTCGCCACGTTGGAGCTTCAATCGCGTCGCCTGCCGATAGCCCAAAGGTCAGCAGAAGCAGCAGCCACGGCGTCATTGTGTGGGTAATCGTGGTCGCTGCGAGCACGATGGCTATCCCCAGCATCCACAATTCGCTTCGCAGGATCAGTTTGCGACGATCAAAAATGTCTCCGATGGATCCGGCCGGCAAAGCCAGAACGAAAAATGGCAACGCACTCGCTGTTTGAATCAGCGCGACATACATCGGACTCGTCGTGAGCGAGGTCATCAACCACGCCGCACCCACGCTCTGCATAAACGTGCCGATGTCCGAAACCAGGTCCGCGATCAGAAGATTCCGAAAAAGTGGAATGCGCAGGGGACGCCAAGGACTTTGCGATTGTGCAGCGAAATTTTCCACCTAAAGATAATGGAGCAAATCGAGGACGCTTACGAGCTTTTACGCAAGGTCGGATGAGTGGTTCTCCGCGAACAACATACGGAGAGGCAGCAGAAGTCCGGTCGGCATCAGTCGAAGGTGGGCAGGGGCCGACATTCCGGCGCCCGTTGTCTGATCTTAAAGAAACCACGGGGCCGCCTCTGCTTCTAGCTTTCGTGGACTTTCTGCGCGAGTTCGCGAAACTCCTTGGCTTGTTTGTGGCTTGCCTTTACTTGTAGCTCCGCGAGTTGCCGGGATTTCTCACTCGGCATCTGCGAAACCAAAGCCTCAAGCTCAATTGCGGCTTCGCGCGCGTGGTCGGCCTGTTTCAACATTAAATGTTCGAATTTCCGCACTGACTCATTGTGATCCATAAGTTCCTCCTGTCGAAGACACACCCTTGAGGCCTGCCACAATTATTCCCTATTGGTCAGAAAAATGAACTTCAATCCTTTGATTCAGGACAACGAGATCGCAGTTGGGGCTGTGCTATTTCTTCCGTGCAATCGAGGCATCTTCCATACTGGCCTGCCTGTTCCACCCGTGGAAGCGCGAGAAGTCACCGCATTCCATGACTCGCGGAGTCCCGGAGTACTCAAATCCCAGTCTGGGCGGATTTCGCTCGTCACGGCGCGCAGATCGTGCCAAAGATCGATGACCGATGGACGCCCCCAGAACCATCCATCTGGTAGACGAATACGGCGCGGTGCTCCCCTCCGTGACCCGTCAAATCGGCTTGTCATCACCATCGATATCAAGCTTGCGCACCATTCGCCGTCCATCAACTGGAGATTTCCGGACTGACGTTCGGACCGTTTTGCCGTTCCATGTCACGTCGCGTGGAAGACCGACATTTACTGAAAGTAATCGGGGCATGCTTACCTCGTCGAAGTCCAGCGTCTGGCTAGAATCCTTGCTTTACAACCACGCTGAACTCAGCGTTCGCGATAGGCACCTTCTTCTGGCTCAAAGCGGACACCCGGGAGCGAGAACTCCTCCCTCGAATCCCGCACGCCCAGGGCACTCTCCGCCGCGTACCAATCAATTTCAGCCGAACCGAGCGGGTGGCCCCTGCGCTCCCACAATTCGTAGGCGAGCTTTGCAATCTCTTCGTGCGTGTATTTTTCCTTCATTTTTTCCTCCTTGTTGGATGCCAGGCGCGAGTCAACGGGGCTGCCGATCACCCCAGCAATTTGCCTGCGAGCCAGTAATCCACACTGAACTTTCCCGAGCCAGAGCAGATCAGCCAGATAAAGAAGAGCACGTACAGGACTTCCGGAAGATAGAGGAAATCGTCGAGCCAGCTAAGCGGCGAAAGTCCCTTAGGCAAGGTAGAAACCGCGCTAGTCAGGGTGGCGACAATCATGTCAATCAATAAAGCCACGCTGCCGAAGCTGGAAAAGAAGCCCACGGCCACCAACGATCCGCAAAAAAACTCGACAGCCGCCACGAAATAAGCTGTGAACTGGGGAAACGGGACTTTAGCCTGCACGAGTGTGTCGTAAACGGGTTTCGTTCCGCCGGCGACAAACAATTTGTTTGCGCCGGAGATGGCGAAGAACAGCCCGATCGAAACGCGCACCAGCAGGATGGCGTATTGTTCCAAATTGCCGTTGCCCATCAGCGCAAACTGGACCAACCCTCTCCAATCCATCGCTTGTACCTCCATCGCACGACATGCAAACTGCAAATGGCGCTGCCGCCGGCGAATCCTCACGCGTCGAGATTAATTGTCCATCCGTTCGACCAATTGAGCGCGTGATGCCGGAGCCACGAATGGATCCGCAAAGTACTGGGTTTCCCGCGCAACCTTGTCGCCTTTGAACTCCATGATGCTGACGGTGTAAGACGGTTTGCCGTCATAGGTCAGGATAAATTCGGTGACCCATAGATCGCCGCCGCCAATGATTCGCCGGATCGAAAAGCGTTTTTTGTTCGGCTGGCTGGCGCGCTGGTTCTGGATGTTGCTTCGACCGCGGGTTCGCTCGCCGGACTGCGGGTATTCCAGCACCGCGTCCTCGTGATAGATGCGGTGCTCCGTTTCAAAATCGTTCGCATCGGATGCCGCCCAATGCTGATCCAGTGCCGCGCGGATCGCTTGATTCCGCACTCCTGAGCCCTGCTCGCTGTTTCGCTGATCGTTCATCTCGAGTCTTCCCATTGCGCTAGAAGCGAAATGCTTCCGCCGAATCGGAATTTACCACTCGTCACGTCGCGCTGTTTTTTCAGTCACTGCTATTTCGCGGATCGTCTTTTGCGCTGAGGTACTCCAGTCCAAGCGGCCCCATCGCTGTTACTTGTGTGACGTACTCGCTGGATTTCGCCCAGTGGAAATGGAACGTGTTGCCAGGGAGAATGACTACGGCCCCGGGCGGATAGGCTGCCAACTTGCTCGCGTCGAATTGATCGCCCAGCCCGATATAAAAGATGCCGGAAATAACGGTATAGACTCGATCCTCCGGGTGCTTATGCGGCATTAGTTTCTCGCCGTGAGGCACTTTGACCCTGATGGTGTAAGGGCCGGGCTCAGAGGGCTGACCGACGACGACGGCGAGCCGGACGGCAGGTGGGAAGGCCGGGAACGGCTTCCAATCAATATCCTCCGATAAGATGGCTTTGAACACTTCCTGTCCGGGTTGGTGAGGCCGGATTCCGCTTTGCTGAGCTACCATTGCGGCTTTCTTGTCTGACATAGCAAACCCCTTGTCTAGAACTTGAATTCGATATCAGTTGCAGCATCGAACAGCGTTCACCGTCGCCATGAAATCCCGAAGGTCAATTGCCGGTCACTGCGTTGGGCGCTAATGATTGCTAACAGCCGTTTTCGCACCGACAGCAGCCGAAGTGCCCCGCTGCGAATTCTCCGAAGAACCGACAAAGTTCCGCACCAATGCGGCAATCTCATCCGCAGCGGTGTCCAAAGCGAAATGGCCTCCGTCGACGATGTGCACTGCAGCCTTTGGCACATCCCGCCGATAGGCTTCCGGTTCGGATGGATCGAACGAACTCTCATACTTGCCCCAGATCAAGAGTAGGTACGGCTGTTTCTCGCGCATCCACGCCTGCCACTTGGGGTAGGCGTCGACGTTGGTTCGGTAGTCGTAGAAGAGATCGTTTTGAATATCGGCCTGGCCTGGCTGGTTGAGAAAATAAAATTCATCCGTCCAGAGATCCGGGTCGTGGCGTTCCACGTTGGGATCGTTGCCCGCATGGCGCGCCTTGGCGGCTTCAAGCGACAGGAGATTTGTGCGCAGCGCGCCTTCGTTGGCGGCGCGACCGGCCCAAAAAGCGCGACGCGTTTTCCAATTCTCACCGAGGCCTGTGTTGTGCGCGACCGCGTCCTGGACGATCAGAGCCTGCGCCCGTTCTGGATGTGCCAATATCATGCGGAACCCCACCGGACCGCCGTAGTCCTGCATATAAAGCGCGTAGCGCGAGAGTCCCAGCGCTTCGGTGAAGTGGCCCATGATCTCGGCGATGTGATCGAAGGTATACGCAAATTTTTTCGGGTCCGGCCAGTCGCTGTGTCCGAAGCCGGGGTAATCGGGCGCAACGAGATGAAAGCTATCGGAGAGCCGGGCGAAAAGAGGCTCAAACATCCGCGAGGAAGACGGCAGTCCGTGCAAAAGTAGAAGCGTTGGAGCGTCTTTCGGGCCTGCCTCTCTGTAAAAGATGGAGAGCCCATCAATCTGCATCGTGCGATACAAAGTCGGGTGTTCCATTCGGCGGTCCTTTCTTTGGGTTTGAGTCGGCAGCTGAATCGGGGTCGCACCTGCTAGGTCGTCCTTGGAGGATCGCGCGTCCGCTGGACCAATGATACCCAGGTCGGCAGCCGCAATAGTTATGGCCGAACCGGCAAAGAAGGTACTGAGAAGAAAGCGGCGCGCATGGTTAATCTCTTCGAGCATTCTATTTCGCTCCAATCGAATTCACACGCGATCCGAACATCATCGGCCGCTTCCTTCCCGTCCCGATAGGCCTTGCTTGCCTACGTCGTTGCAGCTGAAACGGACTTCTTCTTCCCATCGAGTGCCGCTAGAAGAAGTTTCAGAAGCGCTTGATCAGAAAATGGGTTTTGACCTGAGATAACCTCGCGATCCTGAAGGACGTAGCTCGACCATGGAGCGAGCACACTTACGTCAGCGCCCGCCGTACGCAAGGCGAAGTCCGGGTAGAAGAGAACCTTGCCACCAATCTCAAGCGGTTCCCGCTGCTGCTCTTCCGCTGTCGAAAAGATAGTGATCTTATATCCGGAATAGATCCAACCTTGAGCCTTTGCGTGTGCTCCAGCGGCATCGCCCGCCGACAGCGCGGCGACCACCTCCGTCGAATTCGGAAGCGCCGCGAGAAGTGAAATCGGGCCATGGCAGAGCACCGCCGTAGGCTTGGATGTTTTATGAAAGTGTCTCAGCACGGTGCCCGCGTCGGGATCATCGAGCAGATCCATCATCGGGCCATGGCCGCCGGGGACGAAGACAGCGTCATATTGATCCAGACCCGATGCGATGACATCCGAGATGCGAGTTGGATTTTTGAGCCCAGTCAGGGTGTCGCGAAATTTTAGATAGTCCTGAAGCTGAGCCTCATCCCCACCGAAGAACTGGGGTATAGCGGAATTGACATCCATTTGCGGCGTGTTGCCTTTCGGGTTGGCGAAGGTGATTTCGTAGCCCTCCTTCATCAGGGCGCGAACCGGAACCGTCAGCTCGTTGAGATAGTAGCCAGCGCCGGCATATACCTTGCCGTCTTTCAAGGGCAAACCGTGACCGCTCGAGACTAATACTAAGACTTTTCCTTTTGTTGTCATTTTGTTCTCCTCTTTGAAATCGAATTCTGCTCTCCTCAATATCAGCTAGCTCTGCCTCCCAAGTGCGCAAGGACGGGCCACCGCGGTTGATGTGAGTTACGCCCCGGGGAATCCGGACATCAACCACGACTGATTGGCTACCCAATTCGGATATAGCGCCGTCATTTGATCGAACAACTCCTTGTCCGACGTCGCGGTTTTCTGCAACCGATCGAAGTCTTGCAGGTAGCGCTTGGTGTCTTGGATTGTCGAGCGAGAGTCGGGCGCACCAGGCTTCTTGTGACCGGCGACAACCATCGCCGGGTTCAGCGCCGCTAACCGGTCTAGCGCCGCGATCCAATTCTTTCGGCTCTCGGGGGTGGTGTCGCCGACGTAAATACGGCATTGGTTGTACACAACGTCGCCAGCGACGATCAGGCCGATCGATGGAACGTAAAGAGACGTCGAATCGGGACTATCGGTGCGGCCCTGCTCGATGATCCGCAATTCGTGCCCCTCGAGAGTGAACGTGTCGTGCTCATAGGGCTCAGGTGGAACCAACTTGTTGGCCACTTGCCCAGGAAAGAGCCGGCGGGCTAGCCGCTCCACTGTGGGAGTGAAAGACATTTGCATGGCGTTCAACGCCTTGGGCGTCGCGATCGCCCGAGCGCCCGGGAAACGGTCGAGCAGAATGCTCAGACCGTAGAAGTGGTCGAAATGGGCGTGCGTAATATAGATGGTCTCCAAGTTGCGGTTGTGCAGAGCGACCCAATCCGCGAGAGCCTCGGCCTCAGCCACTGTCCCCATTGTGTCCACCAGCACCGCGTCGTACTCGCCGAAGATTAAAGTCGACGTGATCGGGTCAAAGCCGAACAGTTCGCCGAAGGGCTTTGGTCGCTCGCCGACCATAGCCTTTCCCGGGGCGGTAAAAACGTTCACACTAAGTGTGGTCTTTTTCAGTCCATTTGTGCCCATACATCTGGTTCTCCTTTCGATGTCAGCGCGAGTGACTGTTCAAGGCAAAGGTTGGCGGAAGCGCCACGACGAGCTGCAGAGCCGACATCCTGTCCGCGCCAAGCGCTAACCGTATTTGAGATCGGTGCTCTGTCCGACTTCGATGATGTAACCGTCCGGGTCGCGGATGTAGCAGCGAATCTCGCCGTACTTGGGAATCGGCGGCGTGAGGAACTCGGCTCCCCGGCTTTTCCACAATTCGTAGCACGCTTGAATATCCGCAACGCGGAAATTCATAAAGCTGTTGATGTGATTCGGGTCGGGCACGCTGAGCGTTACCGTGGGCTTGTCCGGGGTCGGCCCGCCCCCAACGTTCAGAATCATCCAGATATTCGCAAGCTGAAGGTAGGGAGGCGCGTTGCCGTCACCCATGGTCAGAATGCGAGCACCGAAGACCTTTTCGTAGTAGCGAGCCGATCGCTCGACATCGGCGACGGTGAGAAAATGCGCGACGGTGATCCCTTCGCGCGGGGGCATCTCATAGCTCTTCTGTTCCACTTGTACGGCGCTCATTCATCGCTCCTTTCGATATAGTGCGCAGAATATATTAAACACCACTACAGGCACTCGAAACGTGTCCGCCAAGCTTGGCCTCAAAGGCCGTGCCGATGGGAGTATCGGCTAGGCTGTCGTCGAACGGCCGCTAACGAACGGGCTGCCCGCTTCAAAGAAACGCAACTGCCGGTGCACCTCACGGGTGATGCCGATGCGCACAGTTTTTCGAATGTGCGCACTCTCTCGGACCGCAGTCCCAAGCCAAAGCAGAGCGTTGGCACACAGGTCCACTCCGTCCAACCGCTTGTCAATTTGCAATGCAGCCGCAAGCCGTCCCGGACCGCGCGCCAGGTCTCTGAGTTTGTCGGTTTTGCGGAGTCGTTTCATTAGGCTGATTCCTTCAAGAGGCTCAATGGCGCGCAGCAACACTCCCGCGCCAACACCCGGCTCTTCAGCGGTCACGTTGAGCATGTACGACGTCCCGTAGATGAAGTACACGTACGCGAAGCCCCTGTCCAGGAATAGGGTTTGGTTGCTGGCCGTTCGTCCACGATGCGCATGCCCACTCTGATCGCCCGGCGGGTAAGCCTCTGTTTCGACAATGCGGCCGCTCATCCTGCTTCGCCCAATTTTGCGCACGATTGTTTTCCCGATGAGATATCGGGCCAGCTCAGCCGCATCATTTGGCAAGCTAGCCCGCGATAGCCGCCGGACTTCATCAGCGAGATCAAACGCGGTCTGCATGGGCGCGGAGCATTTAATATTGGAACAGACGCGGTTCAACGCTTCTGGTACGAGTGGAAGATGTAATCCTTCGCCTTCACAGCCACATGGCACGACTGTCCGCAGTCCGCGGGGCTTTTCTCATCGGCCGTGAACTTGTCCGTTGCAGCATCGTAGTTGAACACCGCGTACCCCCACCCGCCAGTTTTCGGAAATCTCTTGCTGTCTTTTTCCATGACAAAAGCTTGCTTAAAGACGTCGGGCACATCTACGGCAAAGGGGGCCTCTGTGCTCTTCTTCGGCTTCCACTGAAGTTTCACGATCATGGAGCCTTCGGGGAATGCCTGGCCGCTCCCGGGCACGCCAGCTTTGTACGCATTGATCATGGCCGGGTTAGCGACGATCACCTTAAGCACTTCGTCGGTCCGGGCGGTAGAGACCGTGGACCAGTCCTCGTATCCCTTGAAGTCGGAGAACGCGATTCCGCCAGGTGATTTTAGGGAGTACTTGTCCTGCGCGTAAACGGCCGCCGCGACGAGAACGGCTAACACTGCCACCGCTGTCGCGACGATGGTAAAGCCGGCGATACGTTCGCCGGCGTTCCGCGTTTCTATCTTCTGTTCTTGTTGTTCTTTCGCCACAAATTCGGTCGCAAGTTCCGACATGGTGTGTTCTCCTTCAAAAAAACAGATTTTCTAAACCCGATCAGCGCCCTTCTCAAACCATTGCGAGTAAGCCACAGCGAGGGGAGAATAACAATTGAAACGATGGTATCGCCCATACCTTGGTGTCAAGCGCTCGGGTGGTTCTTGAATCAGTCGAGGGCGACTTCGGGGTATTGGCCGATCTCGATGAGGTACCCGCCGGGATCACGCATGTAGCAGCGCCATTCCCGGCCGTGATTGTCTAATGGCTCGGTAAGAAAGAACGCTCCTTTGTCGCGCCATTCTTTGTAGCAGAACCAGACGTCGGCGACACGCAAATTGAGGAAGCCATTTACTCTGTTCAGATCCGACGGTGTTTCAAGTAGGACCTCGGTCTTGTCGGGAGTCGGGCCGCCACCCGAATTAAGAATGATCCAGGTGTTGGCCAGCTTGATGTAGCAGGGATTTTCCGGTTTGATCACTTTCCCGTCAGGGATTCGGACGTAGGAGTTCTTCGATTTCTCCCGATCTCTCACAGTGAAGAAGTGTGTGGCGAAGAAGCCTTCGTCCGCAATCGGCGCATCCTGCAGATTCATGCGTTGTCTCCTGTTGTCGATGAAGTAGGATGCGCCGGAAACGCCTACGGTCTAAAGGAAGCATCTCGTCTGCGGGCTACCCTATAACGGGGCAGCTAGTGTAGGAGCGATTCCCAGTTAGCTGGCACCCTTCCTGCTGGTCCAGGAACGGGCTGATTTTTTGGATGCGAATGCGGCGGAAGCAGTTCCACGCTTTTGATCTCGTCACGCTTCTCGTAGTCGTAGAACCAATCCTCACCCGGCTCGAAGCTGGCAATGATTGGATGCCCTGTTGCCGCCGCATGCTTCGACGCATGCTGACCTGGAGAACTGTCACAGCATCCGATGTGCCCACACTCCGCACACCGACGGAGATGAAACCACCAGCCCTTCGATGACGCTAAGCACTCCACACACCCGACGCCGCTCGGCTTCGAAGCGGGATTGATTCCGCGCCGACCCTTGCTCATTTCCGATTCCCCTTTCTTGTCCTCTTCTGTCGCAAAAAAGGTATCTACTGAACGCCATGCATCGTAAGTACGATCTTTCCTCTCTTGTGTGGCGCACCGGCCAGCATTTCGTGCGCCATCCGAGCTTCCTCGAGCGGGAGCACGGTACCCACCTCCGCGGTCAGCTTTCGGCTATCGAGCAGTCTCGCGAGTGTGCCTAGCCGTGTCGCGGTGACGTCTACCAAAAAGAACACTGAACGGAAGCCCGCAGACTGTGGCGGCGGCGAAACCGACGACACGAGGATACCGCCCGGCTTTAAAACACGGAATGAGCGATGCTGCGTCTCTCCTCCGACCGTGTCGAGTACCGCATCGACGGGGGGCACGGCTTCTTCGAACTTTGCAGTCTTGTAGTTCACGACAATCTCGGCCCCGAGGCCGCGAACATAGTCGAGTTCGGCAGGCCCAGCGGTTGCGAAAACCTGCAGTTCTGCCTGCTTCGCCAGTTGCACCACATACGCTCCAACATTTCCAGCCGCTCCGTGGATTAACACCGATTGGCCTGCCTTCATCTGCGCATAGTCGAACAGCATCTGATACGCCGTCACTGCCACTACCGGCACAGACGCTGCCGCGACAAAGCTCAATGACCTCGGCCTCGCGGCTACCATCTGGGCTGACGCCACCGCGTATTCGGCATAGGCGCCAAAGAATTGTTTGTTTGTGACGCCGAAAACCTCGTCACCCGGCTTGAACTGAATGACTCCTTTTCCCACGGAGTCGACTATTCCCGCCAAATCGGACCCGAGAATGATCGGAAGGGACAGTTGCACAACGCTCTTTCCCTCCCGAATGAGCGCGTCCCATGGACCAACTCCGGCAGCAGCGACCCGTACGACCAACTCGCCTTCTTCCGGCGTCGGACATAACATCTCGTCGATCACAATCGCGTCCGGCGGGCCAAAGTAATGGATTCTCCCAGCTTTCATTGTTCCTCCCGAAGACGACCGCGCTCCGTGCCAAGCTAGCGTTTGTTATATGCCAAAACTCACCTTGCTTTCGTGGGATCATTTGCCGGACTGATGTAGGTCGTACCCGCCAGGCCGAAAATTTTGTGCGCGCAAAATGAATGACGCCGTCGGGGGCAAGCCCTCCAAACACTTCTCGTCGAAAGAATAATGTTAAGCCACCAGGAGGAACTTCCCGATACCACCCACCTCCGCGGCGGCTTGAGCTTCGGCCGCCTTGCTCAGTGGCAGCTTGCGGCTGATCGGGATCACCAGTTTGCCATCTCGGACGGCCTCGGCCATGAACTGAAGAGTTTTTGCATCAGCTGTCGCGTACACCGGTACCACTTTCACGGTTGGGTACTTCTCGGCATTCCGTGGTGCCCCGAGAACCGATGCAAACACTCCTCCCAGCTTGACCTTGGCGATCAATTTTTCCGCAGTCTTGCCGTTGACCGTATCAGCTACGACATCGAGCATCGGAAGATTCGCAATCGCATTGTCGTCATCGGTTGCAACCAACTGATCTGCGCCGATGGTCCTCGCTTCCCCCATCTGACTCTTCAGCACCCCTGCAATCACGACTGCTCCCCGTTGCTTCGCAGTGAATACCGCTGAACGCCCAACACTCCCAGCAGCACCTACGACGAGAACCGTCTGGCCCGTTTTGATCCCGGTAGCGGAGATGAGTTGGTTGCCAGTCGTCGTCACCAGCGGCAGCGCTGCCGCCTGGATCAAATCGAGTCCCTTGGGAACTGTCGCCAGAATCGCGGCTTTCACAACGCAAAGTTCGGCGTATGTGTCCGCCGCCATTGCAAACACCTGGTCGCCTCGGGAAAAGCCTTCCACTCCAGGCCCAACCGTTACGACAGTCCCCGCAACATCCACTCCCAGCAGTCCCGGGAAGTTGATCGGATAAAACTCTTTCATCAACCCGGCACGTCGTTTGTAATCGATCGGATTCACGCTCGTGGCAGCGACCCGCACCAATACTTCGCCGGGACCCGCGACCGGATCAGGGCGTTCCTCGAGCTTGAGTACTTCAGGACCTCCATATTGGTGGACAACAACTGCTTTCACATCTCACCTCCTTGTACGGCGCGCAGCCACCCTTCTATTCTTTTGAGGATGAACGCCCAAGTCGTGCCATGTCGTTTCCGCGAGGTTGACGTCGTAATAGTTTGCAGCTTTCTTGATATTCGCGAACGCCAAAGCACGGTCGGCATCAGAGACGCCGATGACTTGATCGAACCGCGCGACCGCGTTGCGCACATGTCGTGCGTCGGTCAGTGGTTCTTTACGCTGCTTCGGAAACGCGTAGACGCTGTCGGGTAAGTCGCTCTGCGTCGTCAGCCGTCCGTGTTTCTCGTGAGGTTTCCAGGTCGCTTCTGGCATGTCTTTGCCATCCTTTCTAAGGCGGGAATCCGTCCGCCATCCATTTAGCGAATAGTTCAATGCGAGATTGCGGCCAAGGACCTTCTCCCATTGGGGGTGGGGGCGGCATTATCGCTCCGCCGATTCCCCGGATGCGATCGTAGATGGCTCCAGCGTGCTTTTTGACGTCATCGTAACTTCCCAGGTTGAACGCCTTGCTCATGCCTCGAATGTCCCGTTCCGTAAAGAGCGGGCGAATGTCCATTTGAAAGCTCGTCGTTTTCGTCATTGCGCCTCACGAGGCTAAAAACAGTGATGTGGAGTTGGAGTAATGTTGGCAAGTACTTTAGAATGAACAAAGCACTTCATGTCGGGGCGTAGCGCAGCCTGGTAGCGCGCCTGCCTTGGGCGCAGGAGGCCCCCGGTTCGAATCCGGGCGCCCCGACCATCCAATCCGGCAAAATTTAGCGGATGCAATTACCGCCCACGAAGTGGTCTTCACCGCCATAAAATCATGTCCGAGCAACGACATCAACAAGCCATGGAAAACCGGCTGGCAAAAAGTTTCCGGGCTCGATTTGGCACTGAACCACGGTTGTTTCGCGCGCCAGGCCGGGTAAACCTGATCGGCGAACACACCGATTACAATGACGGATTCGTGCTGCCGGCGGCCATCGAACTGAGCGTCTGTACGGCTGCCGCGCCCCGCAATGATCAGCGCCTTAACGTTTTTTCAGAAAATTTGCAGGAAACCGCGGTGATCGATCTGGCCGAAACGTATCCGCAGCCAAAAGGCCACTGGTCGGATTACGTGTGCGGAGTTGCATTGATGTTGCAAAAATCCGGCGTGCCATTGGCCGGAGCCGACATCGTCATTCATAGCAATATTCCAATCGGAGCCGGGCTTAGCTCTTCCGCGGCTCTGGAAGTCTCCCTCGCCAGCGCGCTTCTTAGCACCGCAGAGCGCTCTCTAGAACTCGTGGAAATCGCCAGGTCATGCCAACGCGCGGAGAGTGAATTCGTCGGCGCAAAGGTCGGTATCATGGACCAGTTTGCGTCCTGCTTCGGACAGTCTGGTCACGCCATTCTGCTGGACTGCCGCAGCCTGGAATATCAACAATTGCCGTTGTCTGCGACGCTTGAAATGGTGATCTGCAATACCATGGTCAAGCATGAACACGCGGGCGGCGAATACAATGACCGGCGAACGCGGTGCGAGGAAGGCGTGGCGCTACTTAAGCGTGCGCTGCCTTCGATAAGAGCGTTGCGCGATGTGACCCTCGAACAATTGGAAACTCACCGCAGCTTGTTGCCGGAACTGATTTACCGGCGCTGCAGGCACATCATCAGCGAAAATGAACGCGTGCTTCGTTGTGTAAACGCGCTGCGGGCGGGGGATCTCGCCACCGTGAGCCATTGCATGGCTGAATCTCACATTAGCCTGAAAGACGATTACCAGGTCAGCTGCCCTGAGTTAGACCTGATGGTGGAAATTGCGACTCGCCAGGAAGGCGTCGTCGGATCGCGCATGACCGGCGGCGGATTCGGCGGTTGTACTATCAGTCTGGTCAAGACCGACGCGGTCGAAAAGTTCAAGCGCAGCGTCGCGAAGGAATATAAAGCCGCCACTCGGATTGACGCGGACATTTATGTTTCGAAAGCGGCAGCCGGCGTTGCCGAATTCAAGGTGAGTGCTTAAGCGCATGAGCGACTTCGATTGGGCCAAGCAGCCGCACCGCCGCTTCAATCCGCTGACGCGTGAATGGATCCTGGTTTCGCCGCATCGCATGCAGCGTCCCTGGCAAGGTCAGGTAGAGGCAGCGGCCTCAATCGAAATACTCAAGTACGATCCAGCCTGCTATATGTGTCCCGGAAATACACGGTCCACGGGAAACGTTAATCCCAGCTACCAGAATGTGTTTGTATTTGAAAATGATTTTCCCGCGCTGCTGCCGGGCGGCCAATCCGCGAAGACAAATCAGCACGATTTGCTGGTCGCTGAAACGGAATCGGGAGTCTGCCGTGTGATGTGCTTTTCGCCGCGGCACGATTTAACACTGTCCAGAATGAATGAGAAAGAGATCCGCGACATCGTGGATTGCTGGGTGGCACAATTTAAAGAACTTGGCGCGCGCAACGAAATTCAGTACGTACAGATTTTTGAGAATCGCGGCGCGGTGATGGGAGCGAGCAATCCGCACCCTCATTGCCAGATCTGGTCGACCGCCAGCATCCCCAATATTCAAAAAGTGGAGCAGGAATCGCAAACCGCTTACCGTAAAGCGGAGAATTCCTGTTTGCTTTGCGATTACTACATGCTCGAGGCTTCAGAGTGCGTTCGAATCGTAATCCAGAATGAACATTTTCTCGCGGTTGTTCCCTACTGGGCGGTATGGCCGTTCGAAACGATGATTATCTCTCGCCGTCATCTCGCTGCAATCGATGAACTCGATTCGAACGAGCGCGACGCGCTTGGAAATATCCTGAGACGGTTGAGTACTCGATACGACAACCTCTTTCAAACCTCTTTTCCCTATTCGATGGGCTTTCACCAGCGGCCCACCGACAGACACGAGCATCCCGAGTGGCATTTCCACGCACACTTTTTCCCGCCGTTGCTGCGCTCCGCAACCGTTCGCAAATTCATGGTCGGCTTCGAGCTGCTGGGCATGCCGCAGCGTGATTTCACCGCGGAAACCAGCGCCGAAAGTCTGCGCTCAGTTCCCGATACGCACTTTATCGCGCCCTTGTAGGGTCCACCTTCTGGGGAGCTTGAGGTTAGCTCTTTAACGGCCCTATCGCGGCTCGGGAATCGGCTCCATGTCTCCCAACAAGAACACATATCCCGCAATTCCGATGGATAAAACCACCGCTGCCGCAACGAATGCTCCCGAATAACTCTTCGTCACTGTAACAATATATCCTGTCGCGATCGGCGCCGAAATTGCCGCGATCTGATTGCTCAAATTCATGATCCCGCCTACCGTCCCCACGCTTTCCCTCGGCGCGATCAATGACGGCATCGACCATCCCACCGGCGCCGCAATGGACAGTCCCGTAATCGAAATCGTGATCCACAACAATGCCTCTTGCATGCTGTGCGCGCGCGCCACTCCGAAAATTCCCAAACCCAGCAGCATCCCGGCAACCAGAGTAGTCCTCCGCACTCGCGCCGCTTTCCAGCCTCGCTGAATTAAAGAGTCCACCAGCCATCCTCCAACAATCAGTTCCGCCACCGTCGCGCACAGCCACGGCGCGCTGGTGTAAAACACGGAGTGCCTCAGATCCAAATGATGCGTATCGGAAAGATACGTCGGCAGCCAAGTCAGCAGCAGATAAAAAACATAGTTATACGAACCGTACCCCAGCGCCAGGCCCAACACTTTCGGCTGCTTCAATAAATAAAAGAATGGCGCGCCAGCCGCCCTGCGCGCTGCATCTTCCGGCTGCGCCCCGCCGTTTTGAATGTGCTCGCGTTCTCTCTGCGAGAGTCGAGCATCCTGACTCGGATTTTTGTAGTAAGCGCAAAACAGTGCCAGATACAGCAGACTGATGATCCCCGTCGCTGCGAAATTCCAACGCCAGCCGAAGTGGAGAAGGATCAATCCCAGGATCGGCACGCCGAGGGCCGAAGAAAATTTCGCCATGGAATCGAACATGGCCGTCGCCAGGCTTCGTTCATTTTTCGGGAACCAATAGCCGACCGCTTTTGCGGTGCCCGGAAATGTAGGCGCTTCTCCGATGCCCAACAGAAAACGCGCCCCAAACAAACTCGCGATTCCCGTCGAAATGGCCGCAAAAAAAGAAGCCACGCTCCAGATAGTGGTGCTGATGATCCCCACTCGCCGTACACCGAACCGGTCCAGCAACAGTCCCGAAGGAAGCTGCAATACCATGTACGTCCAGTTGTAAGCGCTCAGCAATATCCCGAACGTGAAATCGGAGATCCCAAACGCTTTGTGCAGTGCATCGCGCGAAACAGAAAGATTCACGCGGTCGAAATAGCTGATCAGAATGCCAAACGCCAGCAGTGCGGCAATGCCCCAACGCCGTCGTGGCACTGCCCCGCCCGCGCTCGATTCGTTATAAGCCAAATTGTTAGTGGTGTCTCCGGTCGGATTTCACTTCGGCGTAGCAGCCTGTCCGTCTTTCAATATCGTCACAAATTGCCGCAACTCCCGGCGCTTTTTCTCCAGTTCGGCATCCTCGGACCTGCGCAATTCCTGGCATACATCCATCTCCCGTTTCGCTCTTGCAACGTCTCCCGCGCGCCGATACGCCAGACTCAATTGGTAACGGGCATCGCTCGATTTCGGACTCGCTTTCACCGCATTCTGGAATGCCCGCAACGCCGCTGCATTTTGGCCTCGCACTTTATATAACATTCCAAGTTGCACATACACTTCGCCCAACGATGGATCAATTGCCGCCGCCTTCGTAAGGTATCGTTCCGCTTCCCTTATCTCCGCCTCGCTCTGTTCTTGTCTGCCTTTTTTCCATAGCACTAAACCGAAATACTCATTCGCCAGCGCATTTCGCGGCTGCTCGCTGGCAAACCGTTTCAGCCGCTCGACGCTGCACTCCGGCGAATCAGCCGTGGCCTTTTCCATCTTTCCGAGAAACAGGTATGGCGGCGGCGCCTGCGGATTCAAATCCGAAGCCTCGCACATCCGTTCCGCCGCTTCCGCAAACTGTCCGTCCGCAAAGTGTGCCGCTCCCAATCCCGCCAGCATTCGCCACGATTCCGGATACGCCGCCACACCCTTCTTAAAGACCTCCGCCGCTGCAACTCCCGCGCGATGCAACAGAAGTTCCGTGCCCCAGGCAAAATAATTTTCTTCGTTCGGCTCCAGTTTCACCGCTTTTTCGTATTCGCTCACGGCTGCAACAGGGTCACCGTTTTTTTCTTTCTCATCTCCCAGCAATCGATGTGAACTTGCCTCATGCGCCGCCGTCGCGTCATCGGCTGAATCCGATTTCAGCGCCGCAGTCTCTTTAGCCAGCGTCTCGCTGGTTCGCATCCTCTCGTCTGAACCGTGCACGCCTGCGCCGTTAAAATCCGTCACCCCGGCGACGGTGAAGTTCGGTTGGTCCGAATATTCCATCGTCTTACTCATCTCGCCGTCCCTGGTTGTCCCTAACTTTTCCAGAACGACATTCAGATGCTGGTTCGATGGATCACCCGGATTAGTCAATTCCATTCGGACCGGGCGAAATCCAGCTCTCTTCACTTCCAGCACGGAAGCCCCGGCTGGCGGAACGGTAAGAATGAACCTCCCATCGCTACCTGTTTCGGCATCCGCAACTTTTTCCTGCTCTTCATTCAACAGCCAGACCAATGCATCAGCAATCGCCTCTCCCGAGGCGTTACGGACCGTACCTTCAATCTTTGCTTCCGATTTTCCAGATTGCATCGCAGGCGTGGATTGCAGCCCAAAAACACAAGTGTCGCGAACTCCCAGCAGCATCGCCAACAATACGACAGCGTAACCCAAATCTCTCACCATCCCGACTTGGTAGGCGCGCAGCCCGCCGCGGCGGGCGACCCAACTTGATCGAGCGAACAACTCAAGCACTCTCTTCTTCTTATTTTCAGGCTGGCTCATTCGCACGCACCAGACGAATCGCATTCTATCGCCCAGCGCACACGCTGGCCAGCCACATCCGCAAGAGTTGCACTCGATCAGTTTTTCGCTCTGTTAATTGCTAACCGCGCAAGAATTGCAACCGGGGAGTCTTTCGAGGAACTACACAAAGCAGAATCCGCGGGGACATCCGAATCAAACCGTACAGGTCGGAATGGCCCCGCGGACGTTAACATCCAGGGTGATCGGCTATTCGTCCGCCAAGCTATTCTGCCGGTGCGAACGAAATTCCACGAAGCACCTCGCCTGCCTGCGCGGTGCGCAGCGTCGTGAAGTGTCCCCAGCCATTCGAGTTGCTTGCTGGCAGACTTACCGCATTTAGCCGATCGGTCACCGTCACAAGTTTGTTTGGATCGGCGCCCTGATCGCCGTTCGTGCTGATCGTTGAAGTGATCGCATAAAGGTTTACGGTACCGTCTCCGTTTGCCCGGCCAGTCAGATTTCGGCAGCCGCCCGTGGCAGGATTCAGCGAGGCTGGATAATTGGCAACACTGTAGGGAACGCCGATGTCCAGTCCATCCTGCAAGGTGTACACAAGGTGCCAGGTGCCATCCTGCAGCGTCCATTTTTGCAGCCCTGCGGTAGCCAGCTCGGAATCGTCCGCCACGTTGGCTTGCCCGTTGATGATCCGTGGTGCGACCAACCCGCCGTCGCCTTCGTCGCATACATACAACGTGTTCGCATTTGCGAAGAAAATTCCAAACGGAAACATCACTGGATGCCCGGCCGTTCCGTCTTGCGCAACGCCGCTTGCAAGCACGGTCGGAAAGCCCGGCAGTATCGTGAACGGAGCGGTCTTAACGTCCGTCGGAGTTGGCAACGCGCCGGCGTTTCCCACCTGGTACACGGTATTGATCCCGTTGCCGCCGCTGCCCTTCGTGACGTACATCGTATTGTTGAAAATCGTCAGTCCGCGGAAATTGTTATCTTTCCCCGGTTTGTCCGCAGTGGTGTAGCCGACTTGTGTCACTTCGAAATCGCCAATCATGTTGATGTCTGGCGGAACCGGCGGTGTTTGTCCCGGTATCAAAAGTTCCGCGCCCGTAGAGTCAACCAGGTTCAAGCCGATTTGTGTTTTGGTCAGCTGCGCCTTTGAGAGCCCGCCATTATTATCGTTTCCAGCCATGTAGTAGTAAGGCGCGGCCTTGAATGCCGCTCGTCCGTTGTTGCCGCTGTAGGCGTTGCCGTCCGTCACCACGATTTGGCCATTCGCATCGACTTCAGCCACTGACCGGTAGTAATTCGATATCACAGGGTTCGTCGGATCGATCACTCCAGGTGTGTTGGAATTCGACACGTCAAGCTGATTTGGCGCCGTCACAAATCCCGGCCCGCCGTGGTAGCCCACAAATGTAATGGATTTCCCATCGCTCGCCAGATTGATGGACAATTCCGACTTCGAACTGAAGCTGGTCACCAACTGGTCGCTCGGAACCGCTAAGGTTCCAATGACTTTCCCTTTCGAATCAATATTGTCCAGGAAGATCGGTGACGTCACGCCAAAGCTGGCGTCCGGCCCATCGTTATTCCAAACATTGTGCGAATCCCCAAGGTTGGGATATTCGCCGTTGTCGATCGCCGCGCCGCACGTTACCGCCACCTTATTCGAACCGCCCGCGATCAGCGGCACTGTCACATTCCCCGCCACGCATCCCGGCGGTAGTGTCTGGCCGGCCGTAACCGTGTTTGCATCGCCGGTATAAACGCTGCGGCCCAGCACCAGGCTGTTCGGTTGAAACTTGAATTGCTGCACATCACCTGATTTGTCGTCGTTAGCCTTCAGTGTGATCGTCGTACTCACTGCAAGAATTGCAATCGCTGCCGGCACTATCATCCGATTTCTCTTCATTGGCCCTCCCAGGGGAGCAATGAAGATCACACGTCGAGCGCACCGTGCGCTTTAACGGTCGGAAAACATTTGGTCAACGTGCGATGAACACGGTGAAGTATTTACGAAATAGATATGATACGTCGCTGGTAAAAACAATCGCGAAAAATGCAAAGCCTTCTAATAATCTTCCTGTGGTTTACGGCCGTACGGACTTGGCGGAGTCTTGGGCGTGCGTGCCACGCGATAGGTGTCCAGCTCCGCGCTGCTGATTATGAATTGCGATTCTGGTGGATGGTTCGCATGCGCCAGCAGCTCGGCATTCAATCGCTCCGAACAGATGGACGGGGCGTCCTGATACCGTACGCGATGCGAAACAAATGCTTCATTCTCGATGCTCAGCGTAAATTCCCGCTCGCTACCCGCTTCCCTCACATTAAATGTATACTCGCGCACCAGCAATTTCACTTCAAAGCCGCGATACTGAACGATCGCTCCGTCACTCATTTTGCACCTAAGCGAGTGTGACAGAAACCGCAGCCCGTATGGACTCTTTTTTGCGATAACGTTTCTGGAAACTTTGCATGCACAATTTTCCACAACCTGTGCTATACTGCTTTTGCGCTTAATTCCGCGGTTGTGTTGTGCGGTCCCTCTGGTTTCGTAAGTTACTGAGAATACCCGCCCTCCGTATCCTCCAACGTTTTACGCGTAATTCAAAATAAGACTGGTATTGCAGGCCTCTGCGCCAGCCACGAACTCTGTGTGTACCCGCAGCGGCCTCAGCCAGCGAAAGCTAAATGCAAAATTTCTCTGAACTATCTATATCTCCAAGCCTGAAGGAGCGCCTGGTTGCCGGCCGTTTTACAACGCCGACTCCAGTGCAAGCTGCGGCCATTCCGCAGGCTCTCGAAGGCAAGGATGTGCTCGCGACGGCGCAAACCGGTACGGGCAAGACCCTGGCGTTCCTGATTCCGGTGATCGAAAAGTTGCTCAAGCAGCACAAGCCGGGAATCGCCGCGCTGGTGCTCGTCCCCACGCGCGAACTCGCCATGCAGGTCGCAGCACAATACAACCTGTTGCGCGGCAAACTGCCGGCTGCGGCGTTGGTCTGCGGCGGATTGCCCGAACGCGCGCAACTGATGGCCATTCGCAACGGCGCGCGCCTGATGGTAGCCACGCCCGGCCGCCTGGAAGACTATCTCGACCGCCAGCAGGTGCAATTCAGCGCCCTGCACACTCTCATTCTTGACGAAGCCGACCGCATGCTGGACATGGGATTCCTTCCCGCTATCCGCAGAATCGCTGGAACGCTTCCCAAAGAACGCCAAACCCTGTGCTTTTCCGCAACCATGGAAGGCGATATGCAACGCCTGGTGAAGGATTTCACCAGAAATCCTGTTCGTCTGACCTTTGGCTCTACCCTGAAACCAGCCGAAAACGTCCGCCTGCAAGCCTTTGAAGTTCCCGCAGACGGCAAACAGTCCATGCTCAACCATTTGCTCGGCAAGGAAACCGGCCGCTGCCTGGTATTTTCACGCACCAAGCGCGGCACTGAGCGGATTACCAAGAGCCTGAATCGCGATGGCATCAACGCAGCCATGATTCATGGCGACCGGTCGCAATCCCAGCGCACCGCCGCCCTGGAAGGCTTCCAACGCGGCCGCTTCCGCGTTCTCGTGGCCACCGACCTCGCTTCCCGTGGCATCCACGTACAAGACATCGTCCACGTCATCAACTACGATCTGCCCGAAGTGGCGGAAAACTTCATTCACCGCGTTGGCCGCACCGGCCGCGCAGGTGGCAGCGGCGTCGCCTCAACCCTTTTCGTTAAGGAGCAACGCACCGACCTTTTCCAACTGGAACGCGCCCTCGGTATCAAAATGGAACGACTCCGCGCCGATGGCACTCAGCCTCAGCCGCAATCGAAAGATTTCGCTCGGCCCTCCGTTGATCGCGCATCACACGACCGGCACTCAAGCCACCGGCCATCGCATGATCGGCCCTCAAGTGATCGGCCATCGTACGACCGACCATCCAACGTCTCCAAACCCAGCCTGATCTGCCTGCCAGGAGAAGTCCTGCAGGTACAACTCGAAGGCTAATACTTCTGGGCCGGATGGCCCGGGCGATCTTTGTCCTGGCTATCCGGTGCCAACATTCAAAAAACGGTTCGTTCGCGGTGAGTTTTCCACACTCGCGCAACTTTTTTCGTGCGCGTGAGCTGGAATGGCGTTCAGACCAGCCAATTTAGTGTGATATAATGGCTTTCGTCATCCAGACTACCAAGAGCAGCGGGGCGCTTCCGTGTTTCTAGGCGGGCTACAAGTTACAGCCCGCACCCGCCACGGCTGCAATCCGTACATCATTTTCCGCATTATCCGGGCGGCGTGCTACGGTCGTGTTTTAGTGCGGTTGTGCATCTAATAGAAGTACAGCTTTGGCAGTGGCTTGAGGGAGAAAACCTTCGTGCTCGTAACCCAGGAAAAAAACGACCAGATTCGCAACCTGATCACCATCGGTAAGGAACGCGGATATCTGCTCACGGATGAAGTAAATGGCGTGCTCGCGGCCGAAGAACATTCGACCGAAGAGCTGGATACTCTTTTCGCCAGCCTGGAAACCGATGGCATCGAAATTTACGAAGATGCTTCCGCGGCCAAGCTGGCCAATACCGTAGTCGAGCTTACCGAAACCACCGAGATTGAAATTCCCCACGACCCGGCTCCCGGCGAAGAAGCCGATTTCGAACGCAAACCCGGCCTTTTGGACAAAACCAGCGACCCCGTAAGAACTTATTTGCGGGAAATGGGAGTTGTACCGCTATTGACGCGCGAGCGCGAGGTTTCCATCGCGAAACGCATGGAACGCGGCCAGCTGCTGGTGCTCAAAACGATTTCGCGCTCTCCCATCGTATTGAAAGCTTTGATCGCGGTGGCCGACGAATTGCGCAACGGCGTCCGTCCCATCAAGGAGATCATTCATTTCGACGACGAAGATCTGACGCCCGAAAAAATTGAGAGCAAGACCCGGCAGACGCTGCAACTGATTGACAAGATCGCGAAGTTTTACGACTTGGCGCTGAAGCAAGCCGTCAAACTGGAAAATACCGCGGCCAGCAACAAGCGCGCGTATCTTCGCGCAAGGCGCCAGTTGGGCCGGACGCGCATTGCCATGTCCCATCTGGTTCGCTCCGTCCACTTCAAGGAACGCGAGCGCAAGCGCCTGATCGACTTGGTGCGTCACACCGTCGAACGCCTGCAAGGCCTGGAGCGCGAAGTTGTACGCCTGGAACGTCGCGCCAATGCCTCGCGCGGTGACGCTGCGGCGGACGCACGCCGCAAATTGCGTTTGTGCAAGGTGCAGATTCGCGAAATCGAAGACGACGGCAAAGCCTCTGCCACCAATTTGAAGCGCGCGCTGACCATCATCATTCGCGGTGAAGCCGACGCCGAGCAGGCCAAAAAAGAATTGACGGAAGCCAACTTGCGCCTGGTGGTTTCCATTGCCAAGAAATACACCAACCGCGGCCTGCAATTTCTGGATCTGATTCAGGAAGGCAATATCGGCCTGATGCGCGGAGCCGACAAATTCGAATGGCGCCGCGGCTACAAATTTTCCACCTATGCGACATGGTGGATTCGTCAGGCCATCACTCGCGCCATTGCCGATCAGGCTCGCACCATTCGCGTTCCTGTGCACATGATCGAAACCATCAACAAGCAGGTGCGCACCAGCGCGCAACTGGTACAGGAACTTGGCCGCGAGCCGACCGCCGAAGAAATTGCCAAGCGCATGGACGTTTCCGTTGACTCCGTGCGCAAAACAAAGAAAATCGCGCAGCAGCCGGTCTCGTTTGAAACACCGATTGGCGAGGACGAAGAAACCCATCTCGGCGATCTGGTCGAAGACAAAGGTGTCGTCTCTCCGTCCGACGCCGCGATTCACTTGAACTTGAAAGAACAAATGGCTTCCATGCTGCGCACCTTGACTCCGCGCGAGGAACGAATCATCAAAATGCGTTTTGGTCTGGACGATGGCAGCGAACACACGCTCGAAGAAGTTGGCCAGGTGTTCGACGTCACTCGCGAACGCATTCGTCAGATTGAAGCAAAAGCTTTAAGGAAGCTGCGCCATCCGTCCCGTTCGCGCCGCTTCCGCATTTTCGTCGAGAGCTCTATCTAGGGAATACGTTCGAGGGCAACACCGGCGTCAACCTAACTTCGAGGAGACACCCATGTCGATTACATTCCAGAAGCGCCAGAAAGAAATGAAGCGCCAGGAAAAGGCGCGCGAAAAAGCACAACGCCGCGCCGAGAAAAAACTCAACAAAGGCAAAGACGGAGAAAACGCCAACAATACTCCGGTCGATCCGGCGCTCGACCCGACCATTGACTGGTCCTACCAAAGCGACATCGAACTGGACCGCCCATAGGCAAGTCTCCGCGGAACTCTGCGTCTCACCGTTATCTTTTTTCTTTGATGTCCGAAAAATTTGGAGGCGCGGGGCGGAATCGAACCGCCGATAAAGGTTTTGCAGACCTTTGCCTTACCACTTGGCGACCGCGCCTTCGTTCTACGACCGCATAAAAATAAAAACACCGCCCAGATGAAAATGGCGGTGGCGGAAGATCACTCTAATTTAGTTTAATTCTAGAGTGTCACCATTCCCTCGCCAGACGGAATACAACGACAAAACGGACAGCATCCGCGCGTCGCTGGGCTCATCTGGAAGCGAATGTTCATTATAAAAAGAATACCGTGTGCACGGAGCGTTTGCAAGCGTTTCTGGCTCCTCTTCAGAAAACTATCGTCCCCGCAAAAGATCCAGAATCTCTTTTCCGTAGCGTCCTAGTTTCGTTTCGCCAATTCCGGGAACTGCGCGAAGTTGCGGCAGCGTAGCCGGCTTTCGTTCGCAGAGTTGCTCGAGTGTCGAATCGTGAAAAATCACAAAGGCCGGCACTTTATCAGCTCTGGATCTTTCCAGTCTCCATTGTTTCAACGCGGCCAGCAGGCTTGCATCGACTGCGAACGTCCGCGTAGTTGCGCCGCCTTCGCCCCGGTTGCTTTTTGGCCGGACGCGATCTACACGTTCTGCAATTTCCGGTTTCCACTCGACAGGGGGAAGACATACGTCGCATGCTTCGCAATTTTCCCAAGGCACTTTTTCGCCAAAATGGTTACAAATAATTTTGTGGCGGCATTCTTTCGATTCGGCAAATCCGCGAACCTGATGATACCGGTCCCAGGATCGTCTCTTTTCTTCGCCATCCGTAATCTGTTCGATGAAATAAGCCAACAGGCCGACATCTTTCTTCTGCCAAAGGAGAAAACAATCCGATGGCTTGCCGTCGCGCCCGGCGCGGCCCGCTTCCTGGTAATACTGTTCAATCGATTTCGGCAGCGAAAGATGCACCACCGTGCGCACTGCGCTTTTGTTGATGCCCAGACCGAAAGCCACCGTTCCCACCAGCACGCCCACTTCATCCGCCATCCACAGTTCCTGATTTTTCTTGCGTTCCGCGCTGTCCATGTCCGCGTGATAGCCAATCGCGGCAATTTTATTCTCGCGTAGAATCGCTACAGTCTCGCCTACACGTTTGATTGTCGGCGAATAAACGATTGCCGCGCTGCCAGCATGCTTTCGCAGAATCGCCAGCAGCTTCGCATGCTGCGTCTTCGAATCGCATAAAACCACCTGATAATTCAGATTTTTGCGGTGAAAACTGGCAATGTATTTGCCCGGATCCTTCAGTTTAAGCTGCGCGATGATGTCGTGCCGCACGTGCCGCGTGGCACTGGCCGTAAATGCTGCGATCGGTCTTTGCGAAAATTCCTTGCGCAGCACTTTCATTTGCCGGTAGTCGGGACGAAATTCGTGGCCCCATTCGGAAATGCAATGCGCCTCATCAATCGCAAAAAAAGAAACTGGCACTTTGGCCAGCCACTCCAAGATTTCCTGTTTCGCCAGTCGTTCCGGAGAAAGATATAACAGCCGAAAATCACCCGCTTCCGCGCGGCGTTCGGTTTCGCGTTGCTCATTCCAGGATTGTCCGCTGTTGAGAACTGCGGCCGGAATTCCCATCTGATCCAGTTGGGCAACCTGGTCCTGCATCAATGCAATCAACGGTGAAACCACAATCGCCGTTTTCCCCGCCTGCAGCACAGCTGGCAACTGGTAGCACAAAGATTTTCCGCCGCCAGTCGGCATCACCACGCACACATCCCGGCCATCCAGAATGTTGCGTACAATCTCTTCCTGCTTCGGCCGAAACGCGTCGTATCCCCAGTACCGCTTCAGTGCCTCTTTGATTTTTTCGGCAGATGCCATGGCTGATTGTGCGCCCAAGGCTTAGACCAGTTAGCTACTAGTGCTGGTATGCGAAAGACCCTCTCTCGCTTTTAATCCGAGCCTCAATTGGTTAGCCCCGACAAGAACCCACATCATAGCAATCGCCAAATTAAGCACCAAGTCCCACCGGTCACGATGACCGATAAACGCCGACGCTGAGTACACGCATCCAACTACCATCCAGAGAATCGCCTGGATGAAATAATATCTGGGAGCCTTCACGGAGACGTTAAGATCAGCTCCCTTCTTATATCGAGAATAAACCGGGAAGAGCAGAAGAAGGGGCAACACAAAGAAAATCGACAAGATGAGTAATTCGTCTGAGCCTATTTGCCGTCTGATCGAATAGATGATCGAGCCCCAGATCATCAGGCTAGGTACTACTACTGTCGCGAGCGCCTCCCAAAAGGCGCGCGTTCTTGTCATGCGCAGTAGTATCTGGTGTTCGCCAGCAATTGTCTACACAGCGCGGGCGAGTGCGTCAGTGGAAGATTACGTATTCGAAGTCGATCGGTTGCGTGTTGATGCCGCGCTCGGGGGGCGCGATCCAACTGGCCATTTTGCCGCGTTCGAAGACACCGTGCATTACGCTGTGTACGAAAGCGCGATCATCTGAGGTCGGCAGCCATTCGTCCTGGCGGGCGTTAAATTCTTCCATGTTAATCGGCTTGCCTTCGGGATTTGTCGGGACGTTGGCCCAGCTTCCTACTGTCCGGCGAAACCGCGTGCCGGGCAATGTCATACGCTGCGGATAGCCGGCTTCTTCCAGATGGCGATTCCAGCGCGCCAGGCCTTTTTCGCAGTCGCGCACGTAAGCTTCGCGTACCACCTCGTTTACCGCGTTGCGCATAGGAATTCTTTCCTCGCGCACGCCGCCTTTTCCGTCTGGCAATTCCAGCGTGTAGCTCGATTCCGATTCGACGTGGTCTTCGTACTTGATTTCGTCGGGGCGGCCCTTCAACCCGTTCGCGAAATACGACGCGGCGTTCGAGGAGGAATCACCTCCGAATAAATCCAGCGAAGAGCTGAACCAGAAATTCAAATATTTTTGGATGGTCGGCAAATCGATTGCACCGGCTTTGCGCAGCGCTATGGGATCGTCGGTTCCCAATTCTTTCATCACTTCAACCGTGCGCTTAATGACCCGGCCGATTCCGGTGTCGCCGACGAACATGTGATGCGCTTCCTCGGTCAGCATGAATTTGCAGGTGCGGGAGAGCGGATCGAAACTCGATTCCGCCAGCGACTTCAACTGAAATTTTCCGTCACGGTCGGTAAAATACGTGAACATATAAAAACTCAGCCAATCGCTGATTGGTTCGTTGAAGGTACTCAGGATGCGCGGTTTGTCCGCATCGCCCGAATGTCTTTCGAGCAATTCTTCCGCTTCTTCGCGGCCGTCGCGGCCAAAGTAAGCATGGAGGAGATACACCATGGCCCAAAGATGGCGGCCCTCTTCCACGTTCACTTGAAAAAGGTTGCGCAAATCGTAGAGTGACGGCGCAGTATGGCCAAGCAGCCTTTGTTGTTCGACGGATGCCGGTTCAGTGTCGCCCTGCGTAACAATC
Organism: uncultured Acidobacteriota bacterium; assembly: GCA_963732135.1. GTDB lineage: Bacteria > Acidobacteriota > Terriglobia > Acidiferrales > UBA7541 > Acidiferrum. The sequence continues at coordinate 422,886 of CAVSYC010000001.1, read as the reverse complement.
AAGCGGCGCAACGTCGAACGGTGTTCGCCAGGCACCTGCTGCCAAACTGGTTGCCCGAAATGGTCGCCGAAACCGACGCGGCGCTCGCTCTCTTCCTGCGCCAGAAAAATTCCCCAGCGATAGTCGGGCATTTTGACGTAGTCGAAAGTTGCCCAGCCTTTGGTGTCCACGCTAATTGCGGTGCGCAGGTACACGCTGTTGGCGTTGAAATCGCTGGGCCCCAGGCCGTGCCACCAATTCAGAAATTCCGGCTGCCAGTGTTCCAGTGCGCGCTGCAGCGTGCGATTTGCGCCGAGTCCCACGTTGTTCGGTATGCGGTCCTGATAATTCGATTCCATTACACACGCTCCCGATCGAATTTCGCTTTCGATCCTTTGCCAAAAAGTTTCAGCGCGCCCTGCTCGCCGGTGGCGTTGGGACGGATGAAAATCCAATTCTGCCAGGCGGAAAGCCTGCCAAAGATTTTCGTATCGGTAGTTTCCGCGCCAGGAAAACGCAGGCTCGCTTCCATTCCGGTCAGCGCATCGGGCGAGAGGCTGGTGCGCTCTTCGATGGCCATGCGAATCTCGTCTTCCCAGTCGAGATCGTCTGGCGCGACCGTAACCAGGCCCAAATCGATTGCATCTTCAGCGGCAAGCTCCTCACCCGTTTTCACTTTTAACTTCGCCAGTTTTTGTAAATCGCCGCGGAATCGTGTTTCCAATCTGCTCCGCCCATTCACCATGGGAAAAATTCCGAAGTTTACCGCGCTGAGCGCAATTCGCGGCGCGGCGCTTTTCCCGTCTTTCGCTTTGGATTCTTCGTCCGGTAACGCCAGCATGTACGAACGATCCGCTGCCAGCGCCAGTTCGAACAGCGTGCCTGCGAAACACGCGCCCTGATCGATGATGGCGAACATGCTGCGCGAGGAAACATCAAGACGCGCGAAAGTTCTGCGCAGCAACGCACCCGTTTCGCGCACCAGCCAGTCTTCGCGCGAATTGGCCAGGAAAACATCCACTTGCAGCAGCGGGTCAATCTCGCCTTCGGTCTTCAAAAGAAGCAGTCCGAGTTCCGGCTCGTTGGCGCGCAACATCAATATGGCATCGTCCAGCTCGCGCGCCATGGCCAGCGGCCACCACGAATCGCCGGCAGCGTGAATCGCGGCGATCGTTTCCGGTTGCGCGCCTTGCGGGCCGCGAATCGTCATCGTCGCGGTCCCTGCTTCGCGATCGAAAACCACATTCACATGCGGATAGTGATAGCCGGAATGGTCGATTTTTCTTGCCAGCGGCCGCAGTTCGATTCCCTTCACTGCTGCCGGGCGCGTCGAGGATGCAACCAGCTTCGCGGCGTGATCGTGTATAGCCTTGGAAAAATTCGCGGGAGCCACAACGTCATCCACCAGGCCCCACAATTTTGCGCGCTCGCCTTTTACTCCGTCGGGATTGGTGCAGAACAGATCGGCGAGATCACGGCGCACTTTGCGTTTATCCACCACTCGCGTAAGGCCGCCGGTGCCCGGCAACACGCCGAGCAGCGGAGTTTCCGGCAAACTCACGGCGCTGGAGCGATCATCGATTAATAAAATTTCATCGCAAGCTAGGGCTAGTTCGTAGCCGCCCCCGGCAGTAGTGCCGTTTAGCGCGCCAAGAAATTTCAAGCCATCGTGACGGCTGGAATCTTCCATGCCGTTGCGCGTTTCATTGGTGAATTTGCAGAAATTCACTTTCCACGCGTGCGAGGAACTGGCCAGCATGTAAATATTTGCGCCGGCGCAGAACATTCTTTCTTTCGCGCTGGTGACGATTACGCAGGCGACTTCCGGATGCTCGAAGCGAATGCGCTGAAGCGCGTTGTGCAGTTCAATGTCCACGCCAAGGTCGTAGGAATTTAATTTTAATTTGTAGCCGGGGCGCAGGCCGCCGTCCTCGTCCACGTTCATGGCGAGCGTGGCGATGCGGCCATCAACTTTTAGTTTCCAGTGGCGAAACTCGCGTGATGGCGTACTGAAAAGGACGAGTTCTTTTTCTCTGATAACAGCGTTTTCCATCGCAGACCTCGGGAGCAGATACGTCCGAATTGCCGGGCCGACAGTTGAATTATAGACCCGGGGTGTAAATGCGATAGGAACTATAGTTCCTATTTTGTGGCGAAGTCGTGCGGTTATTAAGGGGAGACTAAGGCGAAAGTTTTGTCAGGCGGAGGAGTGACTGAAGGCTGTTTCTAATGGTTTGGCCGGTGGTTTCCAGGACGGTATCTGCTTGACGGTACAGGGCTTCGCGGCTCCAGAGAATCCGGCGGAGGTCGCGCATGGCCTGGCGGTTGTTGGCCATGGGGCGACGGTCGCCCTGAGCCAGGACGCGGGCCATGTGCTCTTCGGGTCTGGCGCGGAGCCAGACGGTGAAGCACTCACTCAAGAGGCGATTGTAGCCGCCAGGATCGGCAACGATGCTGCCGCCAGTGGCGAGTACAAAGCGCGGATATTTGGCGAGGATGGAGTCGAGGGCTTCACGTTCCATGCGGCGGTAACCGGAGGGTCCATAAAGATCGAAAATGATGCTGAGGGTAACGCCGGAGTCGCGCTCGACCTGTTTATCGAGTTCGATGAACGGAACGCCGAGCTGCTGGGCAAGCAGGCTGCCGAGAGTGGATTTGCCGGCGCCGCGAAGGCCGATCAGGGCGATGCGAGAGCGGCGGAGGCTGGCGTCAACGTTGGAGAATTTTTCGAGAAGCAGCTTGTGAGCGTCGCGCAACTGGCCGGGCGGAAGTCTTTTCAGAAACGCAGTGGACTGATTGAAAGCGGGCGAAGTTGGCTGGGCGTCAGCGGCGAGCATTTCGATGGGAACGTCGAGAGCGCGAGCGAGGATGTTCAGGCGGCCGACAGAGATGTTACCCAGGCCTAATTCGACCTTGTTAAGGAAGCGGGCAGACAGCTTAGAGGCGCGGGCCAACTGGTGAACAGTCAAGCCGCGGCGGGAGCGGACGGAGCGAATATTTTCGCCGAGTTGGAGGAGGTACGAATCCATGGACGATTTTTTGGATTTGGAACGAGCCGATGCGCTGGCTTTGCGAAAAGCGCGTCGCGAAGGCTTTTTCTTTTTTTGGGATGAGGGACGGCGAGACATTCCCTGTTGGTCAGTGTAGCGCGTATCGGATTTCGAGGAGGAAGAAAATTTGCCGGACGCGAAAGAGTAACGCAGGTTCGAACCGTTCGATCAGAAGCGGTCAGAAGAACAACGAAGCAGCTACGCAATCGGATTCATACGAGCAGAAAATCGGCATAGGGGAAGTGGTCGCCCACTCGCCCCTGCCACACGACCGGACATGCGGGTCCGCATCCGGCGGTTCGGCGGGTTGAACTAACCATGAGCCGTGAGCTCGGGAAGCCCGAGCGAGGCGAAGTAAGCGTTGGACAGAGCGATTTTCAGTGCTGGAGTGTTCGCAAGGTGCCACGGTCCATCGGAGCTACCCGCCGTTTTCGCGGCGTCCTGCGCAGCGATGCCGCGCTGGCGGAGCTCCCGATATCTTGTGGTGCCTCGCTTCCACTGTTTCCACACCATCGACCGAAGTCGATGTCGGAGCCATTTCTCCAGCTTGGCGAGCACTTCCGGTGTTTCGCATCGTCCGAAGTAACCGATCCATCCGCGGAGATACTCCGCTAAGTCATGGACCATTCGGACGAGGCTTATGCCCCGTGTCCGGCTTGTGAGTTCCCGAACTCGCTCCTTGAACCGAGCCATCGCTTTCGGCGCTAAGCGCCTCTTCGGTGGCTTGTGATTCGTGAAGCTGAACCCCAGGAATTTCCGTTCCCATGGTCGAGCCACCGCACTCTTCTCGCTGTTCACTCGCAGCTTAAGCTTCGTCGTGAGGAGTCTCGTTACGCTGCTCATCACTCGTTCGCCGGCTCGCCGACTACGGACGTAGATGTTGCAGTCATCCGCATATCTGGTGAACCGATGTCCGCGTCGCTCTAGCTCCTGATCCAGTTCGTTGAGTACGATGTTCGATAGCACGGGCGAGAGAGGACCACCTTGCGGTGTTCCTTCCTCAGCCGGACTCACCAGCCCGTTCTCCATTACTCCGGCTCGCAAGAACGCACGAATCAGTTTCAGCAACCGCTTATCGCTGACCCTTTCGGCGATCTTCGCGAGCAATCGGTCGTGGTTGACCCGGTCGAAAAATTTCTCGAGATCCAGATCCACCACCCAGCGGTAGCCTTCAGCTTGATACTGCTGCGCCTGCTCCACCGCTTGATGTGCCGATCGCCTGGGTCGAAACCCATAGCTGTGTTCAGAGAACGTTCCGTCCCAGCTCCTCTGCAACGCCTGCATCACCGCTTGCTGGATGAACCGATCCAGCACCGTCGGAATGCCCAATTTGCGCACTCCACCGTCCGGCTTCGGGATTTCCACCCTCTTCACAGGTTGTGGTCTGTAGGTTCCGCTGAGGAGTTGTTCCCGGATGACTGGCCAGTGCTCTTTCAGGTGTCCAGACAGTTTCTCGACGGTCATCCCGTCGATGCCTGGACTGCCTTTGTTGGCCTTCACTCGTCGTAACGCCTGCTTGCAGTTTTCCCGCTCGCAGACTTCTTCCATCCACTGCTCGCTAGTCGGACTTTCTGCTCTGCGCTTCGCCAACTCCGATTCGGTCCCTCCCTCGAAGGCCCTCGGGGCTGCACCCCTACTCTCCTCCGGGAAGACCAGACAGTACTGGCTTTTCTGCCGCTTGTCGGTTGTTGAGTCGCGCCGCGTACTCATCGCTCCCTTTATCCCCTTGCGGGGACCGTTCGGGCCTTCACTGCTTGCGCAGCTACTACGCCCTCTGCTGACTTCTGCCACCGGATCAGAGACGATCTCTCGCCTCTCAGTCTCGAATTCGAGACCGGTAGCAGATCTCCCGAGGTAAGTTCGACCGCCTTCAACGCGCAACCGCTGGATTTACATTCAGTGCCCTTGATGGATTAGGGCTTCGCTGCCATTTGCCAGCTCGCCCGAACACTGCCTGCCTCACATCCAGTTTTTGTTCATCGGCTCGCGTCTTTGCTCCACGCTTCTTTCAGACCTCACCTCACGGTTCGGCCCTTGCGCTTCGCTATCACTTCACCTCCATCTGGTTGTGAAGAGGACTTGCACCTCCCAGCTGTCGGACATGCTCGGCACACAAAACAAAACGGGCTGGCGCTTTCGCGCCAGCCCGCGATTAGGTTGCGCTTCGGCTAGAAGGTGAGGCGGAGACCAAACTGCATGCGCCGGGGGTTGTTGCCCTGGGTGTTCACGACTCCAAACGACGCCGCATCGGTCGGGTCGACACCGAGGGCAGTTTCAGGTTGTCCGGCTGCTGGATCCGCGAAGACCGGATGGTTGAACACGTTGGTGACGACGTATTCGAACTTCAGGCCGACACGTTCCGTGACATGAATGTCTTTTACCAATCGCATGTCCACGTTCCAGTACATCAATCCGCGGAACACGCCAAGGCCTCCGCTGTTGCTGTCGAGACCCAGAATCGCCGGACGAAGAGTGCTCAACACGGCGGCAGAATTGGAAAAGATGTTGAACTGTCCATCACCGTCAGGGTGGAGCGAAGCTGACCCACCGGAGGCTGCTTTGGTGAGAATGCAGTTTTCGTTGGTGAAGAAGTTGTTGCTGTCACCCGAGCCGAAGCCCTGGCCGGCTGATTCGTCGCCCTGATTTGTGCCGCAGCCAAGCGGTATGCCGCTGCCAATGGCAAGGATTGGCGACAACGACCAACCGCCTGCGATGTGTCCGATGATGCCATGCTGACCCTTGTACCAGGGGTCCTCGATCAAGGCAACGGTGTTGAATACGAACTTGCGGTCAAAGGCCTGCAGTCCATAGCCATTGTGGAGGTCGAACGGATCGTTCACGGTGTATTCGCTGGTGGCCTGAACGAGCGCGCCTGTGCCCAGGGCCTTGCTGTAAGTGAAGTTTTCCTGAAGGGTGATTCCGTGCCAATTGGTCGCCTTCAATGAAACGAATGCGCCGTTGTAGTTCCCGTGTCCGACGCTGGCATTCACGCCGACGCCGGAAGACATCTGGCCGCCGCACCCTAGATAGGTGGTCGTGCAAGGAAGCGCCACACCACTGGAGTCGAATTCCAGCGGAGTGTTCAGCATGCTGCGGGGGAAGTTGAACCCGCCGTTGTCGAGGTCGCTCCACAAGCTCCAGACACTCTGCGACGTGAAATTGCCCATCTCCTTGCTGATGACCGCTGCCGTGCAACTGGAAAAGCCTGCGCAGTAGGCGGGATTCATGGCGGCCTCAAAGAAGGGCTGAGGTGCGATGGCGGCAGGGTTGCCTGTGCCACAAGCGGCAAAAGAAGTCGCACAACCCAGGCCCGTCTCGATGGCTGCATAAGCCTTGTCAAATCGCTGTCCGCCAAGGGTCATCATATGAGGAACTGCGTTAATGTTAATGGGTTGATACTCGTGAGTAATTCTGCGGCCAATATAACCCACTTCCAGGAGAATTTTATTGGTTATTTGCCGCTGGATGGTGAAGTCGAACGAATCCACGACGTTGGGACGGAAATGCGTATCGAGTGCCTCTCCGGCGCCGGCTGAGACGCTGTTAACGCCGGGGATGGTGGGCTGCGGAAGCGTTGGCGTGGCGGCCGGAATCGGAGCGTTGTTGCCATCGGTCCCGACGCGGAAAGCATTGGCGACGGTGGGATTGGCTGGCCCGCACACACCAGTCATAAGATTCTGACGGCATTGGACAGCCTGGATCAGGCCGGTGCCCAGGAGCGGCACAAGGACAAGGTCCACTCCGTTCAGACGTCCATAAACGCGGCTATAGCCGCCACGGATAACGCTTTTGTTCCCGCCGAACACCTTGCCCAAGAATCCGTCTGAGTAGTTTGGATTCCAAGCTGCGGCAATCCGTGGGCTGAACGAACCATAGAAGGGGTCATAAGGATACTTCTGGCCGGACCCGGTGTTGCCGACAAGAGCAAAGCCAATCTCGGGATTATAAACCTGGCCGGCCAAAGCTGCCGACTCACGCTGCTTGATGTAGGACAGGGTGTCCAGTTGCTGGCCACTGGAATCAACAAGCTCGATCTGCTTACCGTTCTTTTCGGTGGGGGGCATCTCGAGCGTCCAGCCGAGGCCGTACGTCAATGTGAATGACGGCTTCATGTGCCAGGAGTCGCTAAAGTAGACGTTGTAGTAAGGAATAGTGCTCTGATCAAACGCGTGGGTGAGGGGAGGATTCAAGGCGAGATTGGCGCCGGAACGGGTATAGGCAATTTGCGAGTCCGTGACGATGCCAAGGACGGCGGCCGAGTCGCGAGCCCAAGTGGAGGAAGTCACTCCCGCTGGAAGGGTTGCCGAGAAGTCCGTAAGGCCACCACCGCTCGAATCACCCAGCTGGTAGGTAGGCTGATAATTGATGCCGCCGCCGTTGTCTGAACGCTGATGCCAATCGTAATTGCGCTGATAGGCGCCACCGAAGGTAAAAAGGTGGTTTCCCTTCAACATGGTGATGTCGTCGCGAAAGAAGGAATCATGACCATCCCAGAAACGGGTGCGAACGCTCTGGGTGTTCACATTATAAGGGGAGAGAACCGCGGTAGCGGACTCGCCGAACGGCTCGAGGGCGCCACCGAGTTGAGAAAACTGCTGAATACCGCCTGGATTGGACCAGGACCAGTAGTTGCGAAGGTAGCTGAAGTGGAAGTCGTTAGTCGTATGCGAAGTAATGTTTGTGGTCAACCCGGCCACATAGTACCAAGGCTGTTGCGGACGCACAGACAGAGACGAAGGCTGGCCCAGTGTGTCTCCCGGAAAAGCACCTCCGATATCCACCTGACTGGTAGTCGCAAGAAGCAATTTGTAGTAGCGGTAGCTGGTCGTGAAATGCCATTTTGAACCGAAGTCATGGTCCATGCGGGCCACTCCGAAATTGGAGGTCTGGGGAAGGCCCACGTTGGCCTTGAATCCTATTTCATTCACGCCGTCGCATTTGCTACCCTTCAAGGCGCCGCAGCCCGGGTCATTCCCCTCAGGCTCAAAGGTGTTCCACATCTGCTGGACCAAGGGATTGATCCCGAGGCCGCGAGGATCGCAAGCGGCGGTTCCACTAGCGCCGCAGTTGGTCCCAGTGTTCAGATTGTAATCAACGCCACCAAAGGTGAGGATACCGTTGCGCATGTTATCGCTGGGCACTGTGCGCTCGAAGGTTGTCGAGTTATTCCAGCGGAAGCCTTCATAATTGGCAAAGAAATAAGTCTTTCCTCCAAGAATGTCCTTCTTAATAATGGGGCCGCCGCCGGCTGCGCCGAACCGATTGTAGTGATAGATGGGAAGCGGTGTCCCGGTGGCATTATTGTCCCACGAGTTCGCGCTAAGGCCGTTACTGAGATAATATTCATACGCGGTGCCATGCCAGTCATTGGTGCCGCGCTTGGTTACAGTCTGAACCTGGGCGCCCGCCGAACTGTTGAAATCGGCAGTCTGGTTGGCAGTGTTGACCTTGAATTCTTCGACGCTATCTATCGGCGTTGGCATGACGCCAGTAGGACCGTTGGAGCCAAAATTGGTATGCACGACGCCACCGGTTGGATCGTCGGCGAAGCTCGGTGTGTAAACCTGCATGCTGCCATCCATGTCATTGGTATTCTGGCCGCCATCGAGACTGAAGCTGCTTTGGTCAACGACCGCGCCGGCCACGCTGCCGTCCGGAGAGACGCCTGGCTGCAAGGTTATGAAAGTAGAGACGTCGCGGTTAATGGAGGGCAAGTTCGTCAGCGCGTCTCCGCTGAGGGTGTTACCCACCGTAGCGTTCATGGTTTGCAGCTCGCTGTTAGTCGTGGTGACTTCGACGGTTTCGGTAACGGCGCCAAGCTCGAGCTTGAGGTCAACCGTCAGGGCAATGCCGACCTGGGCGGTAACGTTCGTCTTGGTGACGCGGAACCCGGTCTTATCGACCGCAATTTCATAGTTACCAGAAATTACATCGGCAAAGAAGTATCGGCCCTGTTCGTTGGTATTGGTGGTGCGAGAGATGTTTGTACCTTTGTCCGTGAGCTTAACCGTGGCATCAGCGACGACTGCGCCGGAGGCGTCGGAGATGACACCGGCGACGGTTGTCGAGCTGGCAGACTGGGCGTGAATTGCGAGAGGAAGAAACAGCGAAACGAACAGAAAGAACAGGACCACTCGCGGGGCCTGCGCGACACTAAGACTCCGAGCCAAGACACCACGCAGACAAGAAGGCAGAATCATCATTGAAATTTCCTCCACCCATCGGGAAACACCTTTGCCGACAACTCTGCCATCCCCTCGCGAATGGCGAAAGCATCGAAGCTAAGGCGGTTCTTAGATTTAGCTAAAGAGTTGATAAGTGACGCCCACCACAGACGTCAGTTGCGGCGTTTATACTTCCGGGACGGTTGTGTGTCAAACAAAAAATGTCGCGCGAGAGATTTAAATTTCACGCACAAGGAAACGACGCACACGCCCCAGGGCCGACCGAAACCGTTCTATGTGCTCTCACGAGTGCAATCTTTTCGCCATCTTGACGTCGAAATAAGAGACGGTTTATCAGTGTTTTACACAAAGCAGAGACGCGGCTGTTACAAAATTCAGAAGAAAGACACCTAATCACCCGCAGAAACTACGAGATTTCATAGATTTTCGGCTGATCTGCGGGCCGAGTTATTCCAAGCAAAGAAATTTTTCCCTCAGAACTCACCGTCTCGTTCGATGAGTCATTTCCTGCAAGCTGCATTCGCGATGGTTCGATTTTCTTGACATTCACGGCTCTTACGAGATATGAACGCGTGCACCGAAGGATCTCGGGGCGCGAAAAGGCGGAGATGGGCAACTAGCGGCCGCTGGTAAACGTAAGGACCTCGGCTTTGAGAGTACCGGGACGAGCTGTGGTGCACGAATTACAGTACTTTCTTCAGGAGGAAGTATGGCAAGCCACACGGCCACGATGACGATGGACGGAACAAGCGAGCAGGGGCTGTGGCGGGTGATATTGGCCTCGGCCGTGGGGACCATGATCGAGTGGTATGACTTTTATATATTTGGGAGTTTGGCGGCAATCCTTTCGCTGAAGTTCTACCCTGCCGGCAATGATACGTTCGCGTACATCGCGTATCTTGCAACGTTTGCGGTGGGATTCCTGGTGCGGCCGTTCGGCGCGCTGTTTTTTGGACGAATCGGTGATCTGGTCGGGCGGAAGTACGCGTTTATCGTGACACTTAGCATCATGGGAGGCGCAACCGCGTTGATCGGATTGTTGCCCACTTTTCAGACGGCTGGATGGTTTTCGCCGATTACATTGATTTTGATCCGCGTGCTGCAGGGGCTGGCGCTGGGCGGAGAGTACGGTGGAGCGGCGGTTTACGTGGCGGAGCACGTGCCGGACAAGAAGCGGGGCTTCTACACCAGCTTTATTCAAATCACTGCAACGCTGGGGCTGTTCGTATCGCTGATCGTGATTTTGCTGACGCAGCAGAGCATGAGCAAGGAGGCATTCAGCGCGTGGGGCTGGAGAATTCCATTTCTGGCGTCAATTTTGCTGGTATCGGTATCGCTATACGTCCGGCTAAAGATGGCGGAATCGCCGATCTTCACGCAGATCAAGAGTGCGGGAATGGCGTCGACGCAGCCGCTTACGGACGCTTTCACGAAGTGGGATAACCTGAAGCGGGTGCTGATTTCGCTGTTTGGAGCAACGGCCGGGCAAGGCGTGGTGTGGTACACGGGACAGTTCTATGCGCTGTTCTACCTGCAGACGATTCTGAAGGTCAATGTGAAGCAGGCAAATATTATCGTGGCGATTGCGCTACTGTGCGCGATGCCGTTCTTCACAGTATTTGGGGCGCTATCCGACAAAATTGGGCGTAAATGGCTGATGATGGCGGCCTGTTTGATTGCCGTAGTCACCTACATTCCGATTTATAAGGCCATGGAGCGAGCCGCTGGCAACAACATCGTGACGGTGGCGCCAGCCAAGGACAAGGTTACAGGCGCAACGAAGCTTACGGCGATGGCTCGCGATGAAAAGACCGGAGCGCTGATGCCCGCGAAAGAGGCGGCTACACCAAATGTTCCAATGCTGGTGTTTCTGGTTTTCATCCAAGTGATTTACGTGTGCATGATTTATGGGCCGATTGCAGCGTACCTGGTGGAAGCGTTCCCGGCAAAAATTCGATATACATCGTTGTCGCTGCCGTATCACATCGGGAATGGGGTGTTTGGCGGCTTATTGCCGCTGATTGGTTTATGGAGCTGCGCGGCGACGGGGAATATTTATGCGGGGCTTTATTATCCGATGGCTGTGGCGGCGTTGACGTTTGTGGTGGGGAGTTTGTTGTTGAAGGAAACGCATGGGACGAAGATCTGGGATGAGGTGGCGAAAGCCTGAGGCTGTTAAGGCAAAGGCCGAAAGTTCAAAAAAATGCAACCCATGAACCTGCCGGGGTTGCTTCAATCATAGACGCAATGGGTCGGCTCCATCGATAAACCTGCGTAATGAATGCCCCAGGCACGAGGCGAGCGTGTCCTCAGATAACCTGAATTGACGTGCTCGCTGTCCGGTAGCATGATTTCATTCATATGAAGACGTCGAAAAGGGGAGCCGTGGGCAAAACACGTCCGAACAAAGCGAAGAAGGCGAATGTGGCGGAGAAGTCGAACACGAAACCACAAGTAATCAACACGGCTCAGCCCAAGATCGTGCCGGCGCAAGAAACAAATGAAGCGCAGATTGCGGTGCACTGGAAGGAAGAAGAATTCTTTCGACCACCGGTAAATTTCGTTGCACAGGCAAATCTGGTCGATCCCAATTTCGTTAGCCAGTTTCGCGAAGAAAAGTTTCCCGAATGTTTTCGGCATTACGCGAATCTGCTGGATTGGGACAGCTACTGGCACACCACTTTGGACACGCAGCAGCCGCCGTTCTGGAAATGGTTTGTCGGCGGGAAGCTGAACGTTTGCTACAACTGCGTGGACCGTCATCTTGCCGAGCACAAAAACAAGGCGGCATTTATTTTTGTTGGAGAGCCGGAGCGTGAAGCGCCGCAAGTGCTCACCTATCGCGAGCTGTATATTCGCGTGAACGAAACAGCGGCGATGCTGCGGGACTTTGCGGGATTGAAGGCCGGCGACCGCGTGACGATTCATATGCCGATGATTCCGGAATTGCCGATCACCATGCTGGCGTGCGCGCGGCTGGGAGTGGTGCATTCGGTGGTGTTCGGGGGATTCAGCGGCGAAGCTTGCGGGCTGCGCGCGGCGGATTCCGGAAGCCGTGTGCTGATCTACGCCGACGGTTATTGGCGCAATGGAAAATGGATCGACCACAAAGGCAACGCTGATATCGCGATTGAAACGGCAAAAAAAGAGGGCCAGAAAATCGACAAAGTGCTGATCTGGCGCCGCTATGCGGGCAAGACTTCTTCGGAAGTGCCGATGGTGATGGGCCGCGATTACTTTGCCGACGAAGTCTTGCAGGATTATATTGGGAAAATTGTCGAGCCGGTTTCCATGGATTCCGAAGCGCCGCTGTTCTTGATGTACACCAGCGGAACAACTGGGAAGCCGAAAGGCTGCCAGCATCGCACCGGCGGATACCTGGCTTACGTTGCGGGAACTTCGAAGTTTTATCAGGACATTCATCCGGGCGATGTTTATTGGTGCATGGCGGATATCGGGTGGATCACCGGCCACTCCTACATCGTGTATGGGCCGCTGGCGCTCGCGGCGACCAGCGTTCTCTATGAAGGCGTGCCGCAGTTTCCTGATGCGGGACGCCCATGGCGCATCGCGGAGCGGTTGGACGTTAACATTTTTCACACGTCGCCGACGGCGATTCGTATGTTGCGCAAAGCGGGCCCCGGCGAACCGGCGAACTACAATTACAAGTTCAAGCACATGACCACGGTGGGCGAACCGATCGAGCCGGAAGTATGGTGGTGGTATTACGGCGCGGTTGGAAAAGGCAACGCGGCAATTGTAGATACCTGGTGGCAGACGGAAACCGGCGGCTTTTTGTGCAGCACCAAGCCCGCGCTGGACGCGATGAAACCTGGGAGCACAGGCCCGGCCGCGCTGGGAATCTATCCGGTGATCTGGGATGAAAACGGCAAGGAAGTGAAGCCGGGCCAGAACGCCGCAGGAAATATTTGTATTCGCAATCCTTGGCCGGGAATCATGCAAACCATCTGGGGCGATCCGGACCGTTTCACCAAGCAATATTATTCGAAATATTGCAAGAATCCGCAGAGTACGGACTGGCGGGATTGGCCTTATTTTGCGGGCGACGGCGCGATGGTATCAGCCGATGGCTACTACCGGATATTGGGGCGCGTAGATGACGTGATCAACGTTGCGGGCCACCGGCTGGGCACCAAGGAAATTGAGTCAGCCTGCTTGACGGTGCCGGAAGTTGCGGAGGCAGCGGTTGTTCCGGTGGTGGATGAAATCAAAGGACGCGTTCCGGAAGTATATATTTCAATCAAACAGGGAGTGAAAACCGACAAGCAGATCGTCGATAAAGTGACGCAGACCATCGAGACGATGATCGGCAAAATCGCGCGCCCGAAACGCATTCACGTCGTGCCAGATATGCCTAAGACGCGTTCAGGGAAAATCATGCGGCGGGTGCTGGCTGCGATTTCAAATCGCATGCATACCGGGGACATTACTACGCTGGCCAATCCGGATATCGTGGAGCAGATTCGCGAATTGGTGCAGGGCCGCGAGGCGATCGCTCTGAACGAAGGGCCAGCAGATATTAAACTGTTTGGGGAAGAAAATTGAGTCCGTTCGCTCGTCCCGGTCGGAGCTTTCTGCAGTCGACGAGAAACCAAGCGGACAAACAGTCGCTAGTATCCAGCTTTGAGTACGGGAATGGTTTCCATGTTATAATAAGTTGTTGTATAAGTTGTTGCTAAATCACCGTTCCTGCTATACATGTGCTGGCGACGAAAGGTTGGTCATGCGCAATCCGAAGGAATTAACCCGAACGGAGATCCTCCGCGCCGCCAGTAATTTCCGGTGGACGCGGAAAGGGATGAAGTGGACGGTGATTGTAGGCGACAGAGAGCTGCCCGCGCGCCCGCTGGTGCTGGAGGCCGCAGGAGTTCCTCCCAATGACTCGACAAATTCACATCAAGCAGTGGAGATATTGCGGAGACTGGGGTTTGAGACCCATTACGTCAAGGAAGAGCAAGAGAAGGTGACGAGGGAGGAAGCAAAACCTTCACAAATATCGCAGGAATCAGGCTCGCTCCTTGAAATGATTTCCGCGATCACGATGACAGTGCCGGACCGCGAATGGGAACGTGTTCCAGCCGATTTGTCCAAGAATCTTGATCACTACCTTTACGGTAGCAAGAAGTCGCGTAAATGAAGAAGGTTTTCGCGGATACGAGCTATTGGATTGCCATTTTGAATCCGCGGGACCAACTTCATGCGAAAGCCGTCGGCGTAACGCGGCAACTTTCTTCGGCGAAGATCGTGACCAGTGAAATGGTTCTGGGGGAACTCCTCAATAGTTTTAGCGATGGTGGCCGGTTGCGCGAAGCTGTTGCCAGCATGGTTCAGGAGCTTCGTCAGAACCGGAACATAGCCGTCATCCCGCAAACTTCTGAACAATTTCAGAGCGCGCTGCGGCGCTACCGGCAGGCGGTGGACAAGAGCTGGAGCCTGACCGATTGTGCAAGCTTCGATGTGATGGAAGGGGAGGACATTAAAGCCGCGCTGACGCACGACCAACATTTTGCGCAAGCCGGCTTTGAATCGTTGCTTCGTTAGTGCATCAATGTAAAACGCCGCACTGGGACTGCACGGATTGTAGGACGTCGGGGTCGAATTGGGCAGTGCTCCAGCCGCGGGCGGAGCAGACTTGTGCGGCGGTGAGGCCGAGGGCGCCGCGGAAATCGGCACCGTCGAGTTGCGAGCCGTCGATTGGGGCATCGCGCAAGACTGCGCCGGGGAAAGCTGCGCCACGCATATCCGTGTTGCGCAAGTCCGCGCCGAGAAGGATGGTGCCTTTGAATTGGGCGCCGCCGAACTGAGCGCCGGCGAGTTTAGCGCCGGAGAAATCGGTCAGCTCGAGATTCGCTAGAGAAAGCCCTGCTTCCTGCATCTGCGTGTCGCGCATGTCGCTGCGAGTGAGATCGGCACGCAGCCAGTTGGTGTGCTTCAAATTCGAGCCATAGAGTGATGCGCCGCCAAGTTTGGCCCCGGCGAAACTGGCGTTTTCAAAAATGGCGTAGGTCATATCGCTTCCACGCAAATCGGCGCCAGTGAGATTGGCATTGGTGCCATCGGCGGAGATGAGCAAGGCGTGATCGGCTCGCGCGTGGTCCAGCACCGCGTCGCGCAAATGGGCTTCGCGCATATTGGCGTTGCGCAAGTCGGCTTCGGTCAAGTATGCGCCGACCAGGTCTGCGCGCCAGAGACGGGCGCCGGAAAGCACGGCGCGATAACCTCTCGCGTAGCGAAGACTATTTTCATTGAGCTTTGCGCCGACGCCATCGCCTGGAGAGTCATTGGCATTAGCAGAAGCGGGATTCGGCTGCGGCGCGTTGCGAGGACGCGGGGGAACGAGCGTGGCTTCGATCAGGTCCGCGTACGGCCGGTAGCCGACGAGACGGAACGCTTCGGCGGCCCAGCGTCTGGGGCTGGCACTGAAATACTTTCGTGAAGCGTCGGAGTCGGCTGGAATTCCGAGAATCACGCCGAAGGAAAGCAACAGCAGGGCGAGGCCAAAGGCAATCGGCGCGCGCAGCGTCAAAAACGCCATACGGGCCACGGTGCGCGTCGTGGTGTGGCGAACTTCACCGCTGCGAATGACGCGGCTGACAAGCGAAGGCAGGCCGGTGGCTACGCTTACGCTCAAGACGAAAAAAAGAACGTGCAAGGACGTGCCGCGCATGTCCTGGCGGACCAGATAGCGCATCCAGAAAATTGCGATGGTTGCCGGCACAGCCCAGTAGGCGAGCAGAGTGGCAATCGCGTTTTCCAGCCAGGACACTGGAGTCTTGGTTTCGCGAAGCCAGCGGAAATGGCGGCGGACGAGTCCCATCAAATACCAGGGACCGCCTTGTTCGACGGTTTGGCCATCGGGGAAGACCGCGGGCAGAGCGGCCATGCTGCTCCACACGCGGAGGAGAAGAAACTGGAAACGGACGAAGAGGACTACCAGGAATATCGGGGCGATCAGGTAAAAGGCGTTGATGGGCAAAATATTCCCGAGGCGAGCGATGGGAATGGTCTGGCCATCGAGGATAAGACGGGGATCGGTGGTGGTGGCAACGCAGAGCGTGAACAGACCGCAAACCGCAAGCATCAGGAAGTAAAACCAGCGGGCGCTGCGCGTAGCTTCCCAAACGGCTTTCGAACCGTCGATGGAAGAAATCGTTTCCGGCAACATGGCGTCGTATAGATTTGCGCCGCCCAGACGGCCGAGCCACAAGCCTTCCACTCCATACAAGGTTGCGCCCATGAGATTTGCGCCGCGCAATTCCGCGCCAAGTAAATTTGCGTTGCACAGGTCCGCCTGGACCAGCGAGGCGTGGCGCAAATTGGCCATGGAGAGATCGGCACCGCGCAGATTGGCCCGCTGCAGGAATGCGCCCTGCAGATTTACGCCGGTAAGGTCGGCGTTTTCAAGATTCGCACCACATAAATCGGCTTTGGTGCCGGCTTCACCGCCCGATCCCACCCAGATGCGATGCTGATCGAGAATGGCAGCGAACTCGAGCATCCAACTACCGACAATGCCTCCGGAATTTTCCGCGGCGTGCGTTGTGGTGTCTGGATTCACGACCTGTTCGGATGGAGGTGCGGCTTCTTCAGGCTCGGCTGTAGTGAGTTTTTCTTCGGATAAATTCAGTTCACCGGAAAATTTAATTACGGACGGATTTTCGAGATTTGTGGCGGTGTGAATCGGCGTCGCAGCTTCGGCAATTGCGATTGCGGAGTGTTCCGGCTCAGGCAATGCGATTTGCGCGGGTATCTCTGCTGCGATGGTAATTTCTGCCCGCGATGAATTCTCGGCTCTGGCAAGCTCCGCGAGAGCGCTCTCTACCTCTGCGATACGCTTGAGCGCGTACAACTCTTCCGGTGTTGCCATACGTTCGGTTTGGTTTCCGGTTGAGTTTTTGGCAGGCGACAATAATTCATGCGCCGGTACTTCCGGCATAAGCTTTCCCCTATCTTTTCCTGGACCCGGTTTGGCGGACGGGCACAAATTGCAGTGCAGTGCTCATAATCGCCGACTGGTGGGGAAATGTCGCCTGACCTAAAGGTCAGGAGGCGCAAATGTATCATCGTTATAAAGGGACATCGGGACGGAACCTTTTTAGCTGGCTACGGTGACGCACCGAAGAGCAGCGGGATAGACTCGCTGCTACATAAAACTAGACCGGGTGTTACGCGCGATATGGGTTTTACGTGCGATATAGGCGGGCTTGCGTTGGTCGAAAGCGGCAGCTGGGCTGCCACACTTTAAAAAAGAAAAATGCCGGGGCGCTTCGCTGAGGGGCCAAGGCAGCCCCGGCTTTATCCTGCCCGCCTCCGCAGTGAGCGAGCAAGAAAACTGTGCGGTGATGCAAAACCGCCAAAACTTTGCTCTGTTCAGGGTTTGTAAGTACGGATTCTTCACTTCAGGGCTTGTAAAACAAGCCCTCAAACCCTGGGACTTTTTTGTCGCAGGGTTTGTAAGTACAAACCCCGAGACCCGTCAGAGAAACCGACTACTTTTCTTCGTCGCCGCGCAGAAATTCGTAGCGCTCGATGGCGGCTACCACTCCGACCGACGTTTCGTCGCGGGATTCGGTGCGCTGTACGCGGCCAAGGCAGCGAACGCGGACCGGACCTGCGAGAGTGATCTCGTTGGGAAGCGTCAGAAGGATTTCAACGGGCGAACCTTCCTTCACATCTTTTCCGAGGTAGAAGTAAACCCCGCGCGAGCTGACGTCGCGGGATTCCGTGCTGGTTTCCCCAACGGCTGCTCCGGTGGTCCAACGGACCGTGAGAGGGAGCCGCATGGTAAAGCGTTGGGTGGTACGGCGTTCAGAGCCAGACAAGGCAGAGCCTCCTCGAATGAAGCATGAGTGTAGCTGTAGCGGGTACAGGGAACAATAGGCCAAGAGATACAAAATATGTTCGATAGCGGACGGTACGAAGGTACTAGAACAAAGCGGAAAAGTGGAACAAACGTTCTATCGGGGCGTTGTTTTGGGCTGGCAAATTCTCGCTTGTCGCGTCCGCGCGATTTGATCTGCGTGCTGAGGAAGAACACTTGTGAAAGGGATCCGAGTGGGGTTGAGATGCGTGACTTATCATTGGAAGAAAGAGCAGCGGGATACGCTTCCTTTATCGGGGCAAGAACCCTCTGCCAAACAAGGCGATTCGAGTCTTGACTGAGAGAGCAAAGTAACCAGATGGCGCAGGTGTTAGAGCGGCGGGAGACGATGGCTGCAACGGACTTGGCCGACTCCAGAGGGCGTATGCCGGTTTGGGCGTTGGCCGCGCTGCTTGCCGTGGCGACGCTCGCCGTGTATGGCTCCGCGATCCGCAACGGGTTCGTTGATTTTGACGATGGCCTTTACATAACCCATAACGAACGTGTGCAAGCGGGACTGAGTTGGCGGAATGTCGGATGGGCGTTTCGAAGCATTGAGGCGGCGAACTGGCATCCGCTAACCTGGATTTCGCACATGGCGGATTGCCAGGTTTTTGGATTGAATCCCTCTGGGCATCACGCGGTAAACGTGATGCTACATGCAATCAATGCAGTGCTGTTATTTCTGCTGCTTAATCGAGCGACTGGCTATCCGTGGCGAAGTTTGTGCGTGGCGGCACTCTTCGCTTTGCATCCTTTGAACGTGGAAACGGTTGCGTGGGTGTCCGAGCGAAAGAGTTTGCTGAGCATGCTGTTTTCGTTGCTGGCGGTGGCTTGCTATGGATGGTACGCGCGCACCCCGGAGGCGGATCGTGCGCGGAAATGGCGGCGTTATGGCGCGGTGGCGTTTTTCTTTGCATTGGCATTGCTGGCGAAACCGATGGCGGTGTCGCTGCCTTTGGTGCTGTTGATTGTGGATTATTGGCCGCTGGAACGAATGCCAGTTCCCTCTTCGATTGGTGACGCGCGAGTTTGGAAACGCACCGGCAAGTTGCTGGCCGAGAAGATTCCGCTGTTGGCGATGAGTGTTGCGAGTTCGTGGATAACCGTTGTCGCGCAGCACCGCGGCGAGGCCATGACCAGCACAAATGCGCTGGGGATGCAGCTGCGAATCGGGAACGCAATCGTTTCGTATGCGAAGTACATCGGCAAGGTGTTTTGGCCGAGCGGACTTTCTTATTATTACCCGCACCCGGGAAACCGGCTGGCGACGTGGGCAATCCTCGCTGCAGCCGTATTGCTGTTGGCGATTACTGCAGCGGTTTGGCGGTATCGCGGGCGGCGATACGTGGTCTTTGGCTGGACGCTGTTTATCGTGACGTTGCTGCCGGTGATTGGGATTGTGCAGGTCGGACTGCAAGCGATGGCGGACCGCTATGCGTACATCCCGCTGATCGGGCTGTTCGTGATAATGGTGTGGGAGTTAAGCGAAGCAGCGGAGCGCTGGCACGTTCCAGCGGCGGCGCAAGCATCTGGTGCAGCCGTTGTGGCGGTTGTGCTGGGCGTAGTTACCGTCATCAATATCGGCTATTGGCATGACAGCGTGACATTGTTTTCACACGCGCGCGAGGTGATTCCTTTTGCCAATACGCGGATCGAAACGAATCTTGGGGCCGCGCTGGTGGATAGCGGGCGCAGCGACGAAGGGATTGAACACTTCAAAATCGCGGAGTCGCTGGCACCGGATTTGTTCGTTGCGCACTTCAATATCGGCCACGCATTGGCGCAAGCCGGGGACAATTCGCATGCGCTGCCGGAGCTGCAGGAAGCGCTGCGTACGGCAAGTACGATGGAGGAGAAATCACGAGCGCTGAACAATCTGGCGGCGGCGTATCTGGACCTCGGCAAGAATGAGCAGGCGGAGCAGGCTTTCGCGGAATTGATGAAGCTGCAACCGAATTCCCTTGCGGGCCATGTTGGGCGCGGGCAGGCACTCTTTAATTTGGCTCGCTATGAGGAGGCCGGAGCGGATTTCGTCGCTGCCACTGAGGTGAGGCCGGCGCCACAACTGTTTTTGATGGCGGGAAAGTCGCTGGATGCGGCCGGGAAATTACCGCAAGCAGAGGCGGAGTATCGAAAGGCGTTGGCGAGGGATTCCGGGTTGACGGAAGCCCGCGAGCGGTTGAATCTTCTGGAGCAGCGGTCGGCACCGGTTGCGGTTCATGCGAATTGAACCGATCGAATAGCGGATGAAAAGAACCGGCCTGAAGGCCGGCCACTACGGGGCGCAAGATGGCCACACGAAGGTGGCCACTACACCGGAGAGAAGATAGAGGGCGGCTAGGTGTGGTCGATCAGGCGGTGGTGGATGGCGTAGAGGGCTAGTTCGAGACGGTCGGAGACGCCTAGTTTGTCGAAGATGTTGTGCAGGTGATTTTTTACGGTTTGTTCGGAGATGAAAAGCTTTTCGCCGATCTCTTTGTTCCGGAAGCCTTGCGCGACTAATTGAACGATTTCTTTTTCGCGGTCAGAGAGAAGAGGTTTTTCGCGGCGCGGGCCGGATTCTGAGGATTTCGAGAAGGCCTTCATGACCTCGGCAGTCATGCGATTGTCGAGCCAGATTTCGCCAGCGTAAACGCGCTGAATGCTCTTGACGAGAAGATCGGTGGCGGATTGCTTTAGCACAACTCCGCGGGCGCCGAGGCGCATGGCGCGGACCACATCGCGGTCGTCTTCGGCGGCGGTGAGGACGATGACGCGGGTGGGCAATTGATCAAAATTGACTTCTTCGAGGACGGCGAGGCCGTCCTTATCCGGCATGCGCAAATCGAGCAGAAGAATATCGGGCTTGAGTTTAGCAAGCAGCTTGATACATTCAGCGCCATTTTGAGCTTCGCCGACGATGACCATTTCCTCGTCACCATCGAGAAGTTTACGCAAGCCGTCGCGGAAGATCGCATGATCGTCCGCCATGAGAACCCGAATCTGTTGTTTTGTCTTCGCCATAGTTATGTCGAAACTTCTGAAAATAAACTCTGAAAGCCGTTTAGCTCAGGGTAGAAACCCCATCAAGCCAGCGGAATCTCAATCGTCAGACGTGCCCCATGTCCCGGGTTCGACTCTACAGTCAAATCCCCGTTAACGGTACGTGTGCGCTCCTTGATGGAAATGGGACCCAGCCTGAGACGGTCAAGCTCATCCCCAGTAAACTTTCCGGCGAAACTGAAGCCTTCACCGTTATCGTCTACGACCAGAAGCAGCCGGCTGTCGTCCTGCGAAAGTTTTACCACGACATGGGTAGCCTTAGCATGCTTTTTTATGTTGTTGAGTGCTTCACGGTAAATCTGGAAAACCTCGCGGCAGACGCGGTCGGGAGCGTGTAAATCGGCTGAATCCACCAACAAATCGAGGGCTAAGCTCGATTCGTTGCGGTAGCGCTCGGCGAAACCACGCATCAGGTCAACCAGATCGGCGGACTGCACGCGAACCGGACGCAGGTCGGTGACGAAGTGACGAAGCTCGGCGGACTCGTTTTTCACAGTCTGTTGCAGGCCAGCGAGGGAGGATTCGGCGTGGTCAGGAGATGACGCCACGCGGCGGCGCAGAACGTCCAACTGAATTTCGATGCTGAGCAGTGTTTGCAGAATGCCATCGTGCAGGTCGCGGGAGATGCGGGAGCGTTCCGCTTCAATAGCGCGGGCGCGCAAGTGCCTGAGCAGAAAAATATTCTCTAGCGACGGAGCGACGTGAAGAGCAACTCGCTCCAGCCACGCGAGATCTTCCTTGTGAAAAGGACCGTTAGGACGCTTGCCATTGACCAGGAACAGGCGCCCCGCAGGTTTGTCATTCTGATCAAAGGTAACCGTCATAAAAGAACGGATGCCGAATTCCTGCTGGGTAGTGCCAGGAAGACGCGGGAGGTTGCCGATAGTGCGATTATTGCGGCGATCCCAGCCGAAGCCAGAACCGGCGCCTTGTAATGAATTCCAGCAAACTGTGGCGTCCATATCGTCGAGGAGAAAACCGTCGGCGCGCGCAAGAGGCAAGCTGTCCGGCGACAGGCGTTCACTTTCGCCGCTTTTCAGGCGCCAGAGGAAGATGCGTTCGAGGTCCATATCGCGAAAAACGAGAAAGGCCTGCTCGGTTTCGAAAGACTGAGCGAGTTCCTCAAGAAAGAGCCGCAGCGACTCCGCCAGGCCTTGTTCGACCTGCATGGTGGCGGTGATGGAAGAAAGAAAATGGCTCTGCGAAGCGAAGCGGCTGCTGCGATCGCCTAAGAACGCCAGGCCCGCGCCCGAAGCAAACATCGCGGCGACAATCGCGATCCAGGTGATGAGATGGAAGCCGTGCGCTTCGCGTTGTACAACGTTGACCAAAGTGATGATCAGGGCCAACGCGGCGGCAATGGGAAATGCAGTGCGCAGACCCCAGCGGCTGCCCGCCGCATACGATGCGAACAGAAACGGAAACCAGATAGGCACCGCGAATGGGCTGAGATAAATGAGAATCAGGATTAGCGCGAAATCTACCGCCAGCGGAGCGGACCACTCGCGCCGTCCGTTGAGGAGGAAGTCGATTACGATCAACGCGAGACTATAGAAAAGATATGCAAAGAGAAAAATACGGCAGCGATGACTGGCCGGCGACGCAGGCCACTCCAGAATGGCAAGAATGGAAAGCAAAATGATGATCGGACGCGCATAGAGAATTTGCCGCTCGAGATGGCGACGATCAGTCTCATGCGAAGTCATTGGGGGCTCATGCGCGGGGACGCAATTCCTGCAGCGAGTGTAACAAGCAGGTGCAGGCGACAGCGGAACAGAAACGCACGTGGTGGCTAGTTAGCAAAGAGAGTGGCGGATTGAACAAAAACAGGCCGAGCCGGGAGCTTACCGAGTGGCTGTTCAGAGCGGTGGCATGTCGTGATAAACTAAGCGGTGAGTGGTGGGAGTAGCTCAGCTGGTAGAGCGTCGGTCTGTGGCACCGAATGTCGCGGGTTCAATCCCCGTCTCCCACCCCAACACCAAAAACCCCAATAAAAACGCATGATTTGACGCCTTGCTACAGTCTTGCTACACTTTAAGCATGGCAAAGCTCTATATTCGGCGAAAAGAGGCTGGAAAAGGCTGGCGTTATAAAGCCGTCCCGAAGACTGGGCGTCCGCTTCAAGCGGAGGCTGGCGTCAAGTTCCACGTGCGCTTTCGGGACGCCTCGGGGAAGTTTGTTTGGAGCCAACCGTATGACACCTTGGAAGAAGCCCGTAAGGAATCCTCTGGGCTCGAACTGAACGCTAAGGCAGTCGCCCTCGGCTTGACTGTGAAGGAATACGAGGGCTCAAAGAACTCTAACCGAACACTCATTAAAGCCGCAATCGAGCATTTCATTTCGGACGCCAAAAAGACGAAAAAGCGAACGACAGCCGCAGAGTACGAGCGCAACTTGAGACAGTTTGAGGGGAGTATCGGCAAGATTCGGTTTTTGGATGAAGTGACGAAGAAGACTCTGTGTGATTTCCGAGATTTCTTGGCGGGGGAGGGATACGAGCCACGGACTCTACACAATCGTTTGCTGCTCGTCTTAATACTTCTGAAAGCCAACGGCATGAAGGTTCAATTCTCGCTCGTCAGGGACTTGCCTGAGTATGAGGAAGAAGCCGCTGTTCCGTATGAACCCGCCGAACTCCAGAAGCTCTTTGCATCAATGGACGAGGAAGAGACTGTTCGCTACAAGTTTTTCCTCGGGACGGCTTGCCGTGAGCAAGAAGTCATGTACGCCGCTTGGCAGGATATCGACTTCGCTAGAGGGATTTACCATATCCGCGCTAAAACCGATGTCGGTTTCACTCCCAAGAAACACGCAAGCCGTGATGTCAAGATGCCCACGGAATTAGTGGAACTACTCAAAAAGCGTAAAAAACACGCCCCGCATCAACGCTGGATTTTTGTCAACGGAGGGGATAAGCCCGAAGGGCATTTCTTAGAAAAATTAAAGCGCATCGCACAGCGGGCGAAATTAAATTGCGGAAACTGCACAGCCCCGTGGACCGAGGGTAGGTATCCAACTCGAAAAATCACGGTTACGTGCAAAACCCATCCTGTGTGCCAACATCATTACCTGCACAGGCTCCGCAAGACTTGCGCGAGCAATTGGGAAGCAAAACAAGTTCCCGTCCGCACGATTCAATACATGCTCGGTCACAAATCTTTGGAAACCACGATGAAGTATCTAGGCATCACGAACTTGGACTCGTTGACGGGCAAGATTGACGCGGCGGCTCTGATTGTCTAAGCAGAAATGAAAATGCGCCTTTGGGAAAAAATCGTCTCGTTTGTGGCTCTCCTGATTATCGTCAGCGGTTCCGCTCTCGCTTGGAACCATGAGCACGCCGAATCAAATCTGCAACGCTGGTACGCAGAAGACAATCAACGATTTTTCGCTGGACAGTTGCCGCCTGCATGGATTCATTTCGGAGATTTGACTGAGTTTGACGCTGACGGAGAGACCAAACACAACGACAATACGGGGTTTGAAATCATCGTAGACAGTCAGGCTGAAAACAAAAGAGCCGTGCTTCGGCACGAACTTTGCCACGTTCAAACAAAAAATGCGGAACACGGGGCGACTTTTCAAGAGTGCATGAAACGATTCCTGTAAATTTATTACGCCAAAGTAAGCTTGAATCCGGATTACGGAACCAGTCATTTTTCGGAAGAACAGCTTGCCCACCTGAGCTAACCGTATCCCCAACCGAGGCGACCGTAAGGGACATTTTCAATCTCGTTTGTCCAATCCTTAGGGCTGAAATCATCCAAACAACCAAAGCTATATAGCCGTAAACTATTGAACATACTTGGCTTATTTTGAAAACTAACATTTTTTGCTGTATTGAATTGAATTAACGGTGTATTTAACTGGCTTACACTAGTATTAACCTAAAGCGCGGGCTTGATTTCGGCCGGAAAGCACCGTTTGACAAAGAAAAAATTGGGGATATTATTTTAGGCAGGTTGCTCCGGCCTCCAAAGCCGGAGCGTTTGTAACTTATGGGGCCGCGTGAAGGAACGCAGCATGGCCTCCAAAGCCTTGCCGCGCATGGCGGCCCCATCCATGAATGATATCTGCATTTGCAGGAGCCTTCAATATGCCCAAGATTTTAATGTCAGCAGCGGCACCACTGGCTACGGCTCTTCCCAAAGAGCCGCGAGATTTGCGCTATCGGCGGTTGTACTTTCCACAAGCAGACGGGCTTGCGTTCGATACCACGCGCAAAGGATTCGTGCCGCTTCCTATCCTTCTGCGGAAACTAATTCGCCATTTGTCAGCACCGGAACTCCGAGTACTGGTGTACCTGCACTTGCGTGCGAGCAAATATGGCATCTGCTACCCGACTCAAGAGGAAATCGCCTTTGAATTGGGCCTTGAAGGTACCAAAAACTTAGCTCCGTACATCAAGAGCCTCGAATCAAAGCGATTGATATCCACAAAGACCTCTATGGGCAGGAAGTTCTATCTTGTCCATGACCCGCGTGTAGGTCTTCAACATCTCGCCGACTCTGAACATTTGACGCAGGAAGAGTTGGAAGAAATCAACAACCTCTGTGCTGACCTCGGTCAGGCACCGATTGTCCCTGCCGTTACGATGGACTGAAAGATTTACTGAAATAATTGCTCGGTTGTTTTTACGTGTGAAATATGTCTGACCTGACTTTTGCAGAAAGACGAAAATTCGAACAGCTACTCGGAATGAGTTCGGGCTACGTGTTGGACTTCACCAACCGAACATTCGCCGAATTCATAAAGGACAGCACTGGCCGCAACATTTACGACGCCCGCTACGCCAATGCGAGCGGGTCGAAGGCACATCGCTTGCGGGCCTTTTGGGAGAAGGAAGACAACCGCGTTGTCGGCAAACTTATGAACGACATGCTTGATTATCATGGCGAAACTGGTCCAAGCGTGGAAACGTGTCGCTTAATCGTTGGGCGTCTTCTTGGCGAGAATTCTGCCCATCATGTCCCTGCCCATCATTCGGTGCAGGCCCAAACTTCCCAGCATTATCAAATTTCCCTAATGCTTTCCCAACTAAGAGAAGAATTCGTTTGCCTTGCAGCAGAGACAGACAGAAACAAGGCGGGCTTATCGCTCGAAAAACTCCTGAATCGACTCTTTCAAGTGTTTCACCTTCAACCTCGACAGCCGTTCCGCATTATTGGAGAGCAAATAGACGGCTCTTTTGAGATGGACGGAGACATCTATCTATTGGAACTCAAGTGGGAAAAACATCCTTTGCCGGAAGCGGACCTATTGGTCTTCAGAGGAAAAATTGAAGGCAAGTCCACCTTCACTCGTGGGGTCTTCATCGCTCTGAACGGTATCAGTGCTCAGGCGCGGGACGCTATCACGCGAGGCAAGGCACCTTCCTTTTTTGTAATGGATGGGCATGACCTCATGATGATTCTGAGCGAGGCAATCAACCTTCCTGACTTCTTGCGTCGTCGAGTTCGCTTACTCGCGGAAGAAGGATGTGTGTGCGTCCCTTTTTCAGAACTTTAGATTGAATCCGCCGAGGCAGCCCCGTCAGATTCGCTTGCTTTTTGTCTGCTATACTTCCTTGGAAATTTGCTGGCCTTAGAAAAGAACTACCAATGCATTATCTTATGGCTCCGTTAGAGGAGCACTACGACAGCGGATTCGGTGCCGTTGGTGATGCTTTTCATCGAGCGGCCAAAGCCCTAGAAAAGGAAAATGCGGGGCAGCGTTTCGCTTGGAACCACTTGCCGCAAATCGCTCTCTACCGTCACGCTGTCGAACTGTTTCTCAAATCTGGAATCATCATCGTTCACCGAAGGCTGAAACTGCCATATGGTCGCGGGGAAGCTTATTCCAGCGACAAGCCTTTGTTTCTGGACCCAACAGGAAATTGGAAGTCGTTGTACAAGACCCATGACCTTGCCGAACTCTACGCCTACTGGAAGAAATTAATGGCCGGTCAAAAAGATAAACTGACCGAACTCACAAAGAACAAACCCGATATGACCGTGCCTCCAGAAATGGATGGCTGGCTTGATGCGTTAGCAACCGTAGACCCGAACACCGACTACTTTCGCTATCCAATTTCCAAGAATGCGGCGAATGATAAAGACAAATCGCCTTTCAAGGAAGTTCCAGTTGGGGGTCTGTTTCCAACGAAAGAGGGTGAATACGTCAAGGCGTTAGTAGTCAAGAACAGCAAAGGTGAGATAGTTCGCGCGTTTAAGCTGGACGATTCCACGGACAGAAAAATACAAGAGGCTGCATCGGAAGCGGCACAAATGCTCAGCAACTTTGACGGGATGTTCCGCTTTGAACTAACTGATGGGTGGTAACGAAGGCATTGCTCAAAACGGAATATCTTCGTCCGCGATTTCGGGACCGCCGCTCTCGACAGGGAGACCGGGGAGCTCTTCTTGCTGTAATTTAAATCTATGGATATTTTCCAGCATCCATTCGACGCCCCGTGAAGTTAAATCGTAAGCACTGTAAGGGCCGTCATCCGAGTTGATTTCCACCAATTCAATCAGCCCCTTCCGGACAAGACTTTCCAGACTTAGCGTGGTCGCCAAGTCGGTGTAACCAGCCCTGCGCATGTCTTTCCGAATCCCAAAAGGGGTTAATGCACCACCCGGAATGCGATTTTCCGTCATTACCACCATAGCTGCTATTTCATGCGGAGAAAGACCGTGGTCGGTCTTAACTGCTGACAGAGACGCGACGGTCTGTAAAGCAGCGGTCTTTTCAAGTTGGCCCTTCAAGCGGGACGTAACTTCGGACTGTAGTTTCTGAAAATCACTCGGAGAATCTTGGGTGTAGAAGATGATATGTCGGTGCTGCACATCGAACGGAGGCTTAGTCGGCCTCGGCTTGGCACAGGTCATGACTACAGGTTTGTTATTCGCGAAAGCGTAGCCAACTTCGTACCAGATGTTGGCGTTATCCAGCCCTCGGGGGTCAGTTGAAAACCGGCCAACGGTGTGGCCCAGGACGTGATCCTTATTTATCCTGCTTTCTCCTGATCAAGCAAGTCTGTTTTCGTTCTCCAGCTCCGTGGTCCGCATTTCAGTATGTGGCCGTGGTGGAGAAGACGATCCAGCATGGCGGTGACCGCGGCGCTGTCACCGAGCAGTTTGCCCCAGTCTTCCACAGGGCGGTTGGAAGTGAGCAGTGTGCTGGCTCGTTCATAACGACGCATGACGATCTCCAGCAGCTCTTCTCCTGCTGTGGGCCCTAACTTTCGCATCCCCAAGTCATCGATGATGAGCAGTGGTACGGTAGCCAGCAGTTCCATGTGTTCTTTGCGTTTTCCGTCGAGGGTGGCTTCGGCGATTTCCTCGAGCAGGAGGTGTGCTTCGCGGTAGATCACCCGATAACCTTGGCCGATGACCGCTTGTCCGATCGCTTGGGCCAGATGACTCTTGCCGGTGCCGGGTGGACCCAAAAAAAGCGCATCCTCACGGCGGCCAACGAAGGCAGCCGTGGCTAGATCGAAGACCAGACTTCGATTCATCTTCTTGTTGAAATTGAATTCGAAGTTGTCGAGGGTTCGATGTGGATCGCGAAATTGCGCTTGTTTCCGGCGCCGTTCCAGCAGTCGATCGCCGCGACGTCTCAGTTCGTCCGACACGAGGCAGGACAGGAAGTCGATAGGTACCATCGGTTCTGCCTGCGCTTGTTGCAGTCGCGTCTCCAGCACGGCAGCGATTCCTCCAAGACGCAGCTGACGCAAAGCACGGTTTAGCTCGATCAGATTCATTCTGGTTGCTCCTTGATTTTGAGATTGATGAAATCCCGATACACGGTAAGTTCACGGATCAGAGGATCGATCTGACGTAAGAACATTTGTGGGTGCGGGCGACGCTCGAGATAACGGCGCACGAAACGGTATTCGTACACTGCGATGTCCAGAGCAGCAGCACAGGCATCTTCGACTGCCGCCGTTCCGTATTTCTTCATCAGGGAAAGCACACCCAGGATGCGGCGGATGGCTGTCTCTCCTTGCCGGTCGTACAGCAGCTGGCAGAACTTGCCAGTCTGGGTGCCTGCATGTGCAGCGCGCCGCAAGAGCTGCGCCGTGCTCAGCGGCATTTTCTTGGGGTGATCTTCTTCCTCGATGCGGTATCCTCCGCGCTTCTGGCGCAGATGTTCGCGAAGAAGTTGGTTGGTGTGCGGATGCAGGATGCGCACGTGCAGCGCGTCCCATTGCACCTTCACGGAACGCCCGATCCATCCTGGCGGTAAGCCGTAGTAGGCAGCTTCCACTTCCACGCATCCATCCAGATGGACCACGCGTTCTCCGTATTGGTAGTAGCGGAAGGGTTCGAGCGGCAGTGGCAGCAAGTGCGGTTTTTCTTCCGCGAACATGGCTGCAACCTGGCGTTTCGTGGTGCCATGAATGCGCCGGTCAGCCCAGCGTTCTTCCCAGCGGTCGAGATGCGCTTGTGCTTCTTCTAGGCTCTCAAAGCGCATCCCTTTGAGCGCCGTTCTCTTCGTGTGGCCGATGCCGGACTCCACTTTCCCTTTGCGATCGGGATCCTGGATCCGACAAGGCAGTGCCACCGCACCGTAGTGCGCGAGTACATCTCGGAACAGTGGGTTGACCGCGGGATCGTAGAGGTCGGGAACCGCTACGCCTTCTTTCAAGTTGTCGAGAACTACTACTTTCGGACAACCACCAAGCCGCCGAAATGCTTTCTCATGCAGTTCAGCCCAGGTACGTACGCTCGATCGCCAAGTCAGCAAGCGCACGGATTTGCGGCTATAGCCAAGCGTCAGAACGAACAGCCGCGTCCGGCGATACTTGCCGCTCTGCAGATCGCGCACCATCGGACCGCTGCCGTAGTCGACTTGCGCCTCTTCTCCTGGCGCGGTGAGGATGATGCCTGCTGCTTCTGAACGTCGCGGGCCGCGCAGCTTGCGCACGAAACGTTTCACCGCCTGATAGTCGCCGGCAAAACCGTGGTCCGTCACCAGGTCTTGCCAGATCGCCTTGCCGTTGCGTCCCAGGGCCAGGCCCTGTTCGATCAGTTCTCGGTATGCTTCACAGGTACTCGGAATGGCCGGTTTTGCTGAAAAAGGCGCAATAAAGTCGGGGGTCACCTCCTTGGCCGGTTTTGCTTCACGGTCGGGGGTCACTTCGTTGGCCGGTTTTGCCGGGATTCGCTTTCCCCAGAAGCGCGGCAGCCGTACAACGATGCCCGCCGCTTTCAGGTACGCGCTGGCTGTTTCTCGACGCACACCAGTGGCTTGCTCGATACGCCGTAAAGGCCATCCGAGCTTCCCCAGTGCGATGACTTGTTGTTTTTTCTCTTCGCTCAAGACATTGCCCATGCCGAGGGAGCCTATAAGCTCTCCCTTCGGAGTCAATGTCCCGGGCTCTATCGTTGGCCGGTTTTCAGGTGACCCTCATTGGCCGGATTTGGGTGACCCCTGAGGATCCAGCGTGATGTCGGCTAAGCAGACTTCCGAAGTTCGGATGTTTTGCTCAATGTCGTCGATAGGAATTGCGGACGAGCGGTCTTCATCGACACGATAGGCTTCGAGACCCGCATCTTTAATCGCCGGGAGAAAAACGTCCCGATATCGTTTGTCGTACGGGCCGCCATCGTCGAAAGGCTGTATTACAAAGCAACGGGCCATGCTAGGAAACCTCGCTGACAAAGCAAGATTAGCATGTACTCGTGAGAAACGGCATGAGCCGCAACCTACTTCACGCTTCACAGCGACCCCGCAGGCATTGCAGCGCAGTCGAAGCAGGTTGCCCCCTTCAAGATGCGATGCCGCGTTTGTCGTCTGGAAGTTACTTACACGTCGGCTCTGGCAATCAGCTTCCAATCAGATGAAGATGTTCTACGAAATTTGCGGGACAAGTCTGCGCAAGATGGTCGATGCAGAACTGATTAAGTTTGGGAAAGAAGTGCGGCGACTCGCGGAGAAATCCGTTTCAACGGCAATTGGAAGAGGCGAGAGCGGGGAGTGGAAGAGACGGAAGTTGAAGCCGCGATAACGAAAAGTAGGTGAGTGGGAAGACTCTAGCAGTTTCGGTTTTCTTTCGCTAAACTCTATGCCGTGCTGTGGAGGTAAACGCGATGAATTTTCGTGGCGACATTATTACCAAAGATGATTTGCTCCTCTCAATGTTCCCCAGCAAAGCGGAACACAATTCAAATGAACGCAGAATCATGCTGACGGTTAGCTCTACACTCAGTTCGGGACTTCGCCTCCGCGACGTGGCGAATCAGTTTCGTGAGCTATGTGCGTGGCGAGAGGCGCGGCTCGTAATCGGGGGGAAAACGGTCGAGCCGCAAGTCTTGCCAATCGCACGCGCCCTACGAACTGCACGTCATTCGAGAAGGCCGCGTCTGAGGTCCGGATACGAGCGTTAAGGTCGCAGCCATGTACAACCAACGCAGCCGCGAATCTGAGCTAACCCGCGACACCGCACAAATCTGTTTGAACGGCCACACGATTAATCGCCGCTTCAAATCGTGGCCTGTCAACAACTCTCCTCATTGCCCAAAATGTGGGACCGCGACGATAACTCAATGCCCGAAGTGCAAGTCGGACCTTCCGGGCGGCTACATCGGCGGGATGCCAAGTTTGACCGACGACCCGCCCAACCCTTTTTGTCATCAATGCGGAGCCGCGTACCCATGGACTGAAACCAGTTTGAGTTCGGCTCGGGAATATATCCGGGGAACTGGAGAGATTGAACGATAACGAAAAGGGACTACTTTCCCGCAGTCTTGACGACCTCGTCCGGGGAAACTCCGAACACGCCTGTCGCGATACTCCGTTTCAAGCAACTTGCGAGTAAGGCGGGCAGTGCTGCCGCTGACGGGCTAAAGTCGATTCTCGTACAAGTTGCAGTCGAGTCAGCTAAACGCGAAATCTGGCACCCAACTCCTTGAAGAATACTGGCTCGGACTCTTGGGGGGGTTGTCACAGGTTTCTCACCGCCTCAAGGTAAGCAGTCTCCTTTGCCTGTTCATCGCGTTCGAGTTCTTTTTTCTTCGCCGCAGAAAAATTCACCCAATCGGCCCTAGTGCGTTCCACAGATAAGAAGTAGTTGAATAGAATCGTGTGAATATTGTGTTCCGCATCGCCGCTGACCTGACGACGTAGAGCGTCCATCTCTGTCTGTGCCGCTAGCAAGCGAGGCTCATAGTAGGCCGCTGGCTTCGTTCTATAGTCATCGCATCTGCTAATCGCATCGAACGCCTTTCGCGCTTGTGCTCTGAACTGCTCTGACGCATGGGACTTCATTTCCGCGTCAGGTTGCGACGTTTGGTGGTACGCATACACAATCGCCAGAATGCCGACTCCGATGAGCAAGTATTTTCGCATCCACTACACCCTGCGCCTTATCGGGAATACGGTAACACGTCAAATCGAACGAGCGTTACATTCTGAACAACTTCCCTCTCTTAAAACAGACTGACCGGGGGCAGGCTCGGCATAATTCAACCACATGGAAAACCGTGCGTCCAAAAATCGGTCAGCCAACATAGCGTTTGTGCTGACTCCCGACCTTCTCAGACGGCTCGCCGTCACACTAAGAGAAGCATCGGAGCAATTGGAATTCACTGTCAAATTTTCTGATGGAGTGAGCGTAAATTACACCAACGTCGAAGAAATCATCGAACAACCTAACTCAGAGCATCGGTCAATCGTCGGGCTGATTGCGGGAACGACGGGAGAGGGAACACCATCGGTGAACGTCGTACTCAAGTCCAAGTTCGCGTCAGGGGAAGAACCTTCCATCGAGTACACGTTGACCGGGCCGCAACGCAGCGTCATATATCTGGCGGACCAACTGGATAATTGGGTTATGGGCACTCGCCAATGGTATTCCCGCGCATTCTCGCCCCCACTTGCAATTTCGCTGGTGTTTGGCGCGTTCTTTCTTCCGCTGTACATCTGGAGTCACATTTCGCACTACTTTTTAGTAACGAAAGGCTTGCCGTCTTCGGTTGGGCTGGTTGCATTCGGCTTGATGTGGGCCGCCGAGTATTACATTTTCACGCTATTCCCTCGCGGCACTTTCGCAATCGGCAAGGGCGCGGCGCATCATCAATTTCTTAATTCAGTTCGATGGGGTGTGCTGGTCGGATTGATAGTGTCTTTCGTAGGAAGCGTTGTGGCGAACTTATTAACCAGCCATTAGAGAGGCATTCGATGAAAGAGAGTCGTTCGGCATTCGCTGTTTGTGCGCTCTTCGCCTTCGTCGGGCTGGCCGTTGCCACTCCCAGTGAGCCGCCCACGGGATTCAGAAATTTTAAGTGGGGGTGCCCACCGCGCAGTGGACTCAAAAGAATAATGGAGCCTACGGATGAGGGTTTGACGATGTATACATTGTCAGGGACGAAGAAGCCCGAGCCTTTGTTCGATATTCCCGTAACCGAGGA
This sequence comes from uncultured Acidobacteriota bacterium, assembly GCA_963732135.1. Taxonomy (GTDB): domain Bacteria; phylum Acidobacteriota; class Terriglobia; order Acidiferrales; family UBA7541; genus Acidiferrum. The sequence continues at coordinate 389,351 of CAVSYC010000001.1, read as the reverse complement.
AGATTACTCGTTCGTGCATGGAAAGTTCTACGAAGGCGATGCATATCTTGACGGAGAACCGAATCTTCGGAAAATGAAAAACGCGCTGGCCCAAGCTTTCGGCAACCCCTCGTTTACGAATGAAAACCTTAAAGTCTGGAAATGGAAATGGCCCAAAAAGTCGATTGAAATTCAACTTTATTATCAGGCGAAATTCTCACGCACAACGGTCGCCTTCTCCAATTCGGCTATAAACTAGTTTCGGTCTTGCGCAGGCGGAACATGAAAAAACGTGCAGAAGTTGTAAGAGCAGCCGCGCAAATGTGGCCGCGATTGGTATTCGACTTCGATGGAAAAGCGACTGTCAAGGAATGTCTTCGTGAACCGGGCGTCTACGTCCTGTTCCGTGAAGACGAGCCGTACTACGTGGGCAAGACCAGTAAGAAACTTTTCACCCGAATCAGGGCGCACGCCAATAAGACCAGGGATAGGTACTATCACTTCTGGAATTATTTCTCCGCCTATGTTGTTCCCAACCCAAGACACAGAGACGAAGTTGAAGGCGTTCTCATAGCCTCGATGCCAACGGCGAATAGTGCTTCACCGAAGATAAAAAGAATTCCATTTCCGCCCAGCGTCGTGAAAATGATGAAGGGTATACGCAAGAAAAATGCTGCCTTCGATGAATAAAGGCTTTTCTGTGTTCAGGCGGGAGGTAATTTTTCAAAACCGTATTTTGAAAAATCCATCTCGGTGCAGGCGAGACCGACGCGTCCTTCTCCAAAACTAACCGTTCTAGTTACGAAGTCCCTTACTTTCTCAGTTTCCACGGGAGATATCGCTAGCAATAAACTCAAAATGTCCTTTGCGTCGTGAAAATCTTTCGTCCACGCGGACATTCCATCTTGAGACGTGTCCACCTCCACTCGTATTCTTCCGCCCTCATACACTTTCGAATGGACAACAATTCCTTCCATTTTCAATTCCTCCTAAGGCGTTTTTTCTAATCGCTCCAATGAAGATACCGGGTCTTGTTTCTTCAATTGGTCGTCCCGGTTTATGCTTTCTTGTCCACGCGATGGCTTTTGCTTTCGTGTCCGCGACAAAGCTGCTGTGCATGTACAGGTACAGCAAGCAAGCTGACAAGAGCAAACGTAGTTGTCCGAAACACGAATCGTCTTCGCATATCAATCCACTCCAAAACAATAAAGGCCCATGACATTTCCCCTCAGCGCCAACGCGTATTCTCCCGGCGCAAGCGGCTTGTCCGGCGTAATACGATAAGAGTCGTCACCATAATCAGTGAACCGAACGAGCAGGACCCCATCGTCAAGCGTGCTTGTCGCCGAACCGCCGACGAGAGTTCCATGAGCTTGGGTTCATTAGAATTTCGCGGTGGTCCTTCTTAACTTTCAGCGAGCGTAATTCGTAGAGCGAAGATGGGTCGATAGCCAACCGGCCCTTAACGACAAATTGCACACCACTGGGTAGTCTGGTCTGAGCGTGAGCTGGCTTGAATTCGGCGGACACTTTTACGCTAGCGTATCCAGGCAGCGGTTTTGTCTTCGCGTGAAATGTGGTCACCTTCTGATGGTCCAACTCAACCAACTTTCCGTTCGGTGCAAGCGCGAAGAAGCTGTTGTAGAACTGTGGTTCAGCAACCGGCGCGGGAGTCTGAGCCTTTGCAAACGCAGGCAGGCACGAGAGCGAGAGAAGGACCAACAGGTGGGCGCGGACCATCAGAGACCTCGGGCGCATCGTATTGACCAACGCCGCGAGAGTCAAGCAGCAGACCGGGAAGTTGCGAATGGCGGAGACGTGCGGGGGTAGGTTCTCCGACTATTCTTTGCATGCACGCGCATCGCGTCTCTTTTCCACCACGCGCTGAACATCCCGTTCGCGAATCAAAACCTTTCCGCCCTTCCGAACTCGTGGCAGCAGGATTCCCAAATCCTGCCGCAGCCAGCGTTTCACACTCCTGCGGTCCACGCCAATCAGCCGCGCCGCTTCGCTAAGCGAATAATGCTTCTCCAGCATTATGCGACCTTTCTCGGCTTTCGCATGTGCTGCTTCCGTTGTTCGATGTATTCGCGCAGTGCCCTGCGAAGAACCTGCGTCTTACTTAAATCGTCACGAACGGCAATTCTCTGAACTTTTGGTAGACATCGATAGGAACGCGTGCGGAGACAACAGCGAGCTTGCGTTCGGTGATGGACAGGCGTTTGCGCCCCACGATTTTCCTCAGAATCCGAGAACTTTATCGCTCCAATCTGCTCCAATCCTTTCTTATGTCAAGAAAATTCATGCTTGTTGCCAATAGTTGCCAATGCTCCGCCGTAAACCGAGTATTCTCAGCGCGCGGAGTATATAAGGTAAAATCTCGCGCTGTCGTTCGCGGTACAGATGATAAATGTAATTCCCCGTTTGCACTGTTGAGCTTGAATGCACCAAGACATTGTTGATAAAGTGCATTCTCTCGAAACACTGCTTTCCTTTTGTCCCCAAAGACAACCTGGAGGCTTGGCAAGGTGGGCTTCTACATTCGAAAGGGCTTCAATTTTGGCCCGCTCCGTCTCAACCTGTCACGGTCGGGCTTTGGCGCATCAGTTGGAGTCAAGGGCGCTCGAATCGGGTTGACTCCACAGGGCGAAACGTACGTTCATCTCGGTCGGGGCGGGCTGTATTATCGCCAAACACTCAGCCGACTTCACCCTCACCAATCAATCACGCCACAATATCAGTCGCCAACATCGCTGCCTGGCGAGCAGCTTCAAGAAGTCACGAGCGCAGCGGCCCAAACAATCGTCGATAGCTCTGCGACCGACTTGCTCCGCGAATTAAATATCGTCAAACGTCGGAGAGATTTGTTTCCGGTCGTGGCAATCGTCGGCGTTTTTCTCCTTCTGCGGACGATTCAAGTGCAAACAGATTGGTGGCTTTGGATTGCCGCCGTAGTTGCCGTTGTGCTGTTTTCTGTTATTGCGCGCCATTCCGATGTGATGAACAACACCCTTGCATTGCACTATTCTCTTGAAGGAAAAGCCGCCGAAAGCGCTTCTCAAGTCCGAAATGTGATGACCAGGTTTGCTGCGTGTAACAAAATCTGGCGCGTCGATGCGGCAGGACGGCAATACGACTGGAAGCGTAACGCTGGGGCGTCCTACTCGGAGAGAAGACACCAGACCTATGTGTCGTTCGGGTGTCCGCCAAAAATTGTTTGCAACATCTCGGTGCCCATTCTCAAAGCGGGGAGAAAATCACTCTACTTCTTTCCCGACCGATTGTTGGTTTACGACTCCAGCGGAGTTGGTGCCATTTCTTACGAAGACTTGCAAGTTCAGGCGGGCCAAACACGATTTGTAGAAACAGAATACGTCTCTGACGCCACAAAGGTCGGCTCGACTTGGCGCTTCGTGAACAAGAGCGGAGGCCCAGACCGGAGATTTAACAACAACAGGCAACTTCCCATTATGCTGTACGGCGAATTGAGCCTCAGAAGTCATTCGGGATTGAACGAATGGTTCCAATGTTCGGTCCCTGCTTCTGCCGAAGAAGTATCAACGGTCCTGGGAGGGCTTAAACCTGTTTCTGCGCCCGGCGGAATCGACGTTTCTTTCGTCGCTCCAGAAAAGGACCAAGGCTGGACTCGTGTCGGCTTGTGGCTCGGCATTGCGCTCATGAGTGCCGTAGTTTTGTTTTCATCGCCACCGTCGAGCAGTTCTCCGACCCCAGAAGAACGAGCAGTTCAGGCCAAGCTCGTCGTTGCGCAACAAAATCTGAGAAAGCAACAATTTGCCGAAGGCTTGAGCCAACGACTCCGTGACCAATATAGGAAGAACATAGCCGTAGTTGCTGTAAATGACAGTCTCACGTTGACGTTCGCTCACGAGAATAGTAAAGCAGCTCGCCGGGACGGACTCAGGCCGACAGACAAGAGAATAATTTTTGCGAAGCTACTGCAACCGGATGTTGAGAGCACCGTGTGCGGGACCGGATTTCGAACTATCCGTGTCATCGTCAACGACAGTCCACCGAGCGAATTGAAACTGGATTGCCCCATTGCAGGGCCGTGAGAATAGCTTCCGACTGCGGCCCGTTGAAAAGCGCGGTTCAGTTTGGGTTGACCGCCATTCGCGGGTGTGGGTCGGACGGTGGAACACGAAGCCCGCCATGTGTTTGTGGATTGGCAAGAGTCGGAAGAACACGGGCCGATGTTTCAGGAGTGCATGAAGCGGTTCGATTGATACGTTGACCTAAAACTTTTCCACTTGTTCAAAATTTTGCACAGCGCTCTCGCCGACTTCTCATTGACGGAGAAGTTTCTGCAGCCGAGACTTGGCCTAGCAGACAGAACCCGAGAGCAGCATCCTGGCGGGTGAACTCTCAGGCCCGACTGCTTGGAGCGGCCACGCGGAAGGGGCCGTGTTAATTGCGGCCCCTTTTTGATGACCACCGAAGATTAAGCTTTACGTGATGACACAGCAAGGCGAAATAGAATCAAAAGTCACAGGATTTCCAAAACTGAAGACTCACTTACCATAGTTGATAGGTTGTCGTTCCGCGAATGCCGAAGTCGGCGCAAGTCTTGACGGTCTTTTCCGCATCCTGTCTTAGTACATCCGTTGCGACAACTCTCGCAGTGTCGAATTCTATCGTAAGGATATTCTTGACGCAGACCGGCGAATCATCCTCTGCTTCTAGTCCTCGGTTGTCCCATCGTGTGACACTGTAAAACTGCAAGTCCGCTCGCGGACCAGCCCGAGCAGTCGCTTCCACGCAGTTCCTATTTTCTTTAGTACAAAGCAGGTAAGAATTCTGAGCGTCACTCAATTGGTCACCGTCGCGACCAGTGACCGACTTCCATGAACCCCGTGCGGAAACGCTCGGCACGTTCTTAAAATACCGAAAATCAAATACATGGGCTGGTTGTTTTTGGAACGCTTCGTGGTAAGCCATCAAATGCGACCCGTCGTTATCGACCTTGACTTCGTCGGATTTTTGACGGCCCGTGGCGAGAGCACCAAAGGCGATAGCGAACGCAATCAGCACAAGAGTTGCTACTACGGCGCAAATCAGACGAACCATAGCTACCCTCCACAAGAACACCAGGACTCCGGTTGCTCGGATTCTACCACGCTCCGTCCGTGCCGTACGTGCCTCAAGACTTTACACAATCATGCGTTCATAATCGAAATCATCATGGACATCATCTGGCAAGCAGAAGACAATCTGCGCGAAAAGAAAGTTGAAAGTGACCTTCGCGATTTATTGAAGACGCTAGTAGCGTTTGCAAACTCAGTCGGACCGGACGACACGGCGAAGATTTTTATCGGAGAAAAGGACGACGGCACCGTTCAGGGCGTCACAAACGCGGATAACATTCAGAAGAAAATAAAGGACGAAGCCTATAAAATCTACCCGGAAATCTATTACAAGACGGAAGTCTACGAGCGAGACGGCAAGCAGTGTGTGCGCGTCGATATCAAGAGCAACGGCCTATCTCCACATTTCGGCGGTGCTGCCTGGGTCCGGCGAGGCTCAGTGACGGTCAAAGCCACCGAAGAATTGTACGACCAGATGATTGCTGTAAGGCAAAACAAGGTCAGAGCCCTTTTTCAATGGCTAAATAAGGATGTCACAATCGAGGGAACGCTTAGGGCCAACCCATTCGATATACATTCGGTTGTCGCTGCGGAGTGGTCTAGTGGGGTTCACGTAGGCGCAGTCATTTTTGTAAATCAGCATTGGGTCACATTCAAGGTGCGTCACGTCGTCGGAGAGCAAATTAGTTTTACCGAGAGGTCAGAGCCGCTCGACAAGTTATGGCTCAGTTGGGATAACGAGAAAAAGCGGCTAAAGGTCTTAATTCAAAACGTTCGATAATCTTCTTAATCTAACGGCGAAGGAGTACCGGCCCCGTGGAAGGTGATGCAAGGAGCTATTCTCTCGGGTTCGGTCCACCTTGTCCGGCCTGCCGCTTTACTCAACCTTGTTTAGACTACGTTGCTGTCTCATATTTTGAGGGTAAGCAGATATTCTGCAGCAATCCCGCCTGCAAGAAACCTCTGGATTACTGGCGTGCGACTCTCAGCGTATTGCGTGACCCTGGAACGTCGGAATTCATGCTCCTGTCGTTGGGCGCACAACTCAGCGGCTTCATTTTTCCACTACGAGCGAACGAGATTAAAGAACTGAACTTATCCGATTACGGTATACCTGCTGACGCAACCATCTTGCGGTTGGTATTTACACCTCAGGGCGGGTCGGCTTTTCCACTAATAATGCATTACAACCGGGTTCCCTCGAATCCTTTACAAACCAAGTTCTCCGTGTACGGTTTGGAACTTCCGGACTCTAATCCGAAGCTGCAGACGGCGGCTTCCGTCGCGTGGGTCCACAAAAACGACGCCACCGTCAGTTGGTCTCATCTTTTGGAAGCATTTGAAGCTATGGCGGCAAAACGCTGGAGAAGCGTCATTCTCCCTGCATACATGGCCTTTGAACTAAGCCTAACACCTCTCGTTTCAGAGGGATTGAGCCAACATTTCTCCAACAAAATTGTCGAAGACTTCGAAAACGAAAATTACCCTTCGTCTCTCGCGTTGAATATCATCCTGCCTCTTCTTAGCGATTGTGCAAGGGCTGCGCGTCTCCTTCCTGAAATTCAAGGACAAATAAACCGTCTTCGTAAGCTTCGGAACGACATCGTACACAAGGGCGTTCAGCACACAAAAGTTTCAGAAAAGACCGCAGGGGAGTTGCTTTGCGCCTCCGTCTTCGGATTGGAATATCTGCGCTACGTTCGTAAGCACGTCTTCCGAGAGGTGTGCAATTGATTCCTTTCGCTTTCGTTTCATCGAGCCACGGCGAATCAGGAGAGTCGCCATCGAGACTTACACCAATGAAACTCACTGAGATTGCGAACCGACTTCGCGAAGTCGCTGCCTGTATCGAATCCGCTGCGAAGAAGAGCGATGATTTCGAGTCCCCCAAACGATATGGTCATCCCGTTCATCACGAATGCTTTTGTTGACCTGCGCCTAGCGGAGGCGTTCGTGAGCGGGAGGAAAGATTCGCGGGGGAGCGGCGGTTTGACGATGGCCAAGACAAGCGGACGTTGGGTGTCTACGAGAAGCGCGACAGCGTGTTCGCCAATCATTACCTTGACAGTTATCTTATTCGGGTGAAGAATGCGACCACGCGTCTCCCCGCAATGAGTCAAGCGTTCCTACGGAAGTAACCACAAACCAGGTCGGCCAATATATTTAGAAGCAGCTAGACGCGCATGTCATCATTTTGACGGAAAGGACGGCAGAACCGTGAACAATGAACTTGAAAGGTTACCAGGCGAGAATCGCCAAAGCAAAGACTGGGCATACTACTATGCGCTCTACCACATGCTTGCACATTGGGCGGCGTTTCTTGGAGTCTTTGTATTGTTGGTAAATTTCGGTGTGCAGTGGAACACAACCCTAAACCCGAGGGTGGCTCACCCGTGGGGCGCGACACTCGGCTTAGTGGTGCTATGTGCTGTCGAGGTTTGGCTACTTTGGTGCATATACAGAGAAAGTACTTACTTGCTCCGAAAACTGCCCACTCGTGAAGAAGAACTCACCGAACCACTCCACAGACATCCAAAGAAAATATTTTGGCTTATAGGTGTGGGGATTATCTCTTTTACCTTCTGGGATGTTTTGCTGGTTTTAGGCTGGTGACTAACTCCTAGCGATTTCTGGTCCACACACGAATGGCCATCATTTCAGGCGCGACCCGACCTGAGCCGCGCCAGAATTCTCTAGACAAAATCGAAATAATCGTCTTTGGTTCAGTCTTCCTCGACCTGCTCAGCCGCTTCATCAATCATCTTTTTCAAGTCGAACTGGACGCCGCTCCCGCCGTCAATAACGCCGTTTTGATAAATCGTCGCGAAGTCTACAACCGCCCGACGACGGAATCTGGCAAAATCCCTGAGTGCAAACATCTCACCGATACTTTCCTCGATTGATTCACGCGTTTTGGAATCCACCGCCTTTAGATAATTCTCCACGAACTTAGCAATTATTTTCCCTTTAGCATGTTGCGATTTGCCACGCATGTACTGGTCAACCAGATTTTCAACGTACTTCTCTCGTTCCTCGACTGGTTTACCTGCGAGCTTATTCCCCATCTTCTTTTTGAGTCGATTAAAGGCTTTGTCTTCGGCACTCTCTTTTTTCATCTCTCCTCAGACATCAGTCGCATTAAGGCTAACTTCCAACCAAGGATGTTTCACAGGTGAAGATTATCACGAGTGGTACAATGTGGTCTCCCGTTGCTCCGCCCGGAGCGACAATGGCGATTAGTTTCCAATCAGATGAAGAAGTTCTACGGAAGTTGCGGGACAGACTGCGCAAGATGAGCGACGATGAGTTGATTCGGTTTGGGAAGAAGTGCGTAGGCTGGCGGAGAATCCGTTTCAGCGGCAGCTTGAAGCAGCGAGGGCCGAGTGGAAGCGGAGAAAGAAAATCGCTGTTTGATACGTAAGGGAGTCTAAATGAGACCCATGATTGTTTGCTCCTTCTTAATCTGCGCTTCAATCCAATCGCAAAGCGCGACACAACAGGACAAGAGCGCAACACAGACTCAAAGCGTGTCTCGTATTACCGTGAAAGGCGACGAGATGAAGAAGAAGCTCGTTCGCAAGGTCACTCCCCGTTATCCTCCCGAAGCAAGACATGCTCGCATTGCTGGAACCGTAGTGCTGCGCATAGTGGTCGGCATCGACGGAAGCGTGGAACATCTCGAATATGTCTCGGGGCCGAAGCAACTTGTCCAAGCAACAATCGAAGGAGTCCGTCAATCTAAATACAAACCGACAACGGAAAACGGACAGCCTGTCGAGGTAGACACAACTGTCGAAACTGTTTTCTCGATTGTTCAATGATGAGAGAGCGGGGTGAAAGAGCCGCAGGAAAAGCACATGCTACACCCATGTAGTACAATTCCGAATGGAGGAAACAAAGAATGAGTGAAGTTTTAGAAGGATTGTTACAGAAGAGAGCTTCGTTGTCTGCGGAGCTGCGTGCCTTGGATGCGGGTATCGCCGCTTACCGTCATGCGCTGAACGGAGCCGCGCCACAGACCAAGAGCGCCGCGACCGTCAGCGGGACCAGACCCACAATGAGTCTGGCCGCGAGGAAGAAGCTTTCCCTGCTTGCTAAAGCGCGTTGGGCTAAGAAGCGCAAAGAAGACAAGAAGTAACGGCTACGATAAGTTCCAGCAGGAGAGCACAGAGCCTCTCACCTTATATACAAGGATGATAGGCTTCCGTGTTTCTGTTACTTAGGATTCTTCTGATTCATCCGGTCCAAGGTGCTGGGCGTCGATGTAACGACATCGCCGCAGCTCCCCGTTTTAATCAGCGCACGCAGAGCAGACACGCTCGACTTGCTTTGTGGCTGCGAACAGAGCATTGTGATTTCGAGTGACTGAGATTTGTTTCATGGAGTTTCTCCTCAAGGTCATAGCCCTGCTGAGTTCCGGTTTGTTCGCCGGAGCAGCCCTCTACCTGACAGCGGTCGAGCATCCGGCGCGTATGTCTCAAGGGGTTTTAATCGGTTTGCAGGAATTCTGTCAATTCCGGTTGAAAATTCCTCATTGTACCGGTCGAAAATTCCCCACCCCTAAGCTTCATGAATGGGCCTCCTTGGCCTCGGACGGAGTGGAGCCCAGCGCCGTCTTTTGGCGCGTTTTGGGCGTAACGGAGTCCGAGGCCAAGGAACGAGCTGCGGCCTCCGCCCCTTCCTGTCCTCGCGGTGGCACCAGGCCGGCCTTGCGGCGGTCCTTCAACCGATAGCTCTCGCCGCGAATGTTGATGGTCGTCGAGTGATGCAGCAGCCGGTCCAGGATCGCTGTGGCGATGATCGAATCGCCGAAGATCGATCCCCACTCCCCGTAGCTTTTGTTGGAGGTCAAGATGATGCTCCCGCGCTCGTACCGCGCACTCACCAACTGGAAGAAAATTGTGGCTCCCAGATCGTCCAGCGGAAGATAGCCCACTTCATCGATCACCAAAACTTTCGGCGCCAGGTACACGCGCATCCGGCGATCCAACCTTCCTTCGCGATACGCGCGCCCCAAGTCCGCTGCCAGATCATGCGCGGTGATGAAATACGCTCCCAGTCCCGAGCGGATGGCCTCCTCCGCCAGCGCCACGCTCAAGTGCGTTTTTCCCACTCCCGGTGGACCCAGAAAAATCACGTTACTGGCTTCGTGAATGAATCGCAGTGAACGCAACTCCCGAATCTGCCGATCATCCAGTGATGGCTGAAAACCGAAATCGAACTGCTCGAAGGTTTTTACAAATGGGAAATGCGCCAACTGCAGTCGCGCCCGCAGATAACGAGTCCTGCGTGCTTCCACCTCGCAGCTCAGCAACTCATCGAGAAAGTCCGCATAGCTCGGCTCTTTCTTCGACGCTTGTTCCAGCAAGTTCTCTAACCGCACCTCCACCGCTTTCAATCCCAGCGTCTCCAGCGCCGTTTGCAATCGCTCGATCGGGGTGTTCATCGCACACCTCCGTTGGCTACGCGCTCATACGCCGCCAGCGAGCGCTTCTCCACTTCCGGCGCGCTCTGCCGCAGGTGAATCAGGATCTTGCTTTCCGCCCTGCGTGCTCCCAGCGGAATCCCCTGATGATGCGGCGGAAACGTCAGCACGCTGTGTTTCCGTTGCGCTTTGCCGTGCATCGCGATCCGCTCGTGCCCCGTGCGGATATCCACTTCTCCCGCAATTTCCTGCACCCATACGTCCTGGCCGGCATACTGCCAGGGCACCGAATAGCGACTTCCTTGCCAGTCTACGTAGGCATCCCGCGCCACTTTGCGCAGCTCGCCATCCACGTATGGATACGGCGGCTGCCCTGCCAGCGACTGCAAACTGAACTGCTCGACATCCCAACGAACCATCACTTGCTCATGCGTTGTTCCGTGCACGCGCTGGTTGGCCACACCCCAAATCCACTCGCGCAGTCGCGCATTCAGATCGCTCAGGCCGCCGGGTTCGCGCCCTTGCAAGCCACACAGAAAATTCCGCCGCACGTACTTCACTCCCGATTCTACTTTGCCTTTCGTCTGGGCCCGATACGGCCGGCACAATCGCGGCGTGAATCCCCAGTACCGCGCGAAGTCCAGAAACACCGGATGCCAGACGATCTCACCACGCTCGTCCGTTCCTAGCCACACCGTCTTCATGCGGTCGTAGAGAATCTCTTCCGGTACGCCGCCGATCTGTTGGAATGCGGCTTCATGCAGACGCAGTAGCGTGCCCAACTTTTGATCCAACGCCGCTTCCGCCACCATCCTGCGGCTGTAACCCAGCGTGAACGTAAAGCCGTGCAGCTTCTGTTCTTGCCCGGCCATCTCCAGCGTGCCTAGATGCCCCCAGTCCACTTGCGCCTGCTTGCCCGGAGCCGTCTCGAAGCGCCGCACTGCCACTACTCGTGCCGCGCTGCGCTGTGGCCGCAACCAGTCCGTCAGAATCGTGTAGCTACCTGCGTAGTTCCGCTCGCGCAGTTCGCGCAGCAACACTCGCGCGTTCCACACTCCTGCGCGCAGCCGCTCTTCCAAATACGGCTTAAACGCATCGAGCTTGCTCGGTGGTCCGGAGCGTGGGCCATATTCCGGTGCCAACCCCGCCGCCTGCATGTACTTGCGAATCGTCTTGCGGTCCCAGCCGGTCAACTTGCTGATGGCCTGGATGCTCATTCCTTGCCGTTGCAGTTCTTTCAGTTCTTGCACGTCTCTCCCCCTTAACAAATTTCGGAACCTCCTCCATGTGGAGTGGGTTCCGGTTTACCACGTTAAGGGTGGGGAAAATTCAACCGGCACTATGGGGATTTTTGCACCGGCGCTGACAATTCAGGCCCAGTTACAAACGAGCGGCACCATTGCAAGCTGGATTAGCGGTTATCTGTTTTCTGTGCAGCGTGGTCGTCTGGTGGTTGACGGGCCGATGGGCTTGGCTTTCAGGTGGTTTATTGGTCGGCGCAGTCGTCCCGTTGACGCTCGTCTTCATAATGCCAACCAACCGGTTGCTGCTCGATGCCGATTCGCCGCCGAAGGACGATGAGGCCCTCGTACTGCTCACGAAGTGGGCACGACTTCACGCAGTCCGCACATGCCTGAGTCTGATTGGATTCATTGTCTTGCTCGTGCAGTCTGTTCAGCAGCGGTGACCGACCGCTTCGCGTGTTTCCCGAGCGCCGTCTTCGTTGAATTCACGGAACCCGATTGGGCTGGACATCGCGACACTCGCGGTTGGAGTGCAGAGGAAGGGGAAGACGATTTTAACACTAGCCGTGGATTAAGGCTCTTGCCTCATCCTTAATCGCTTTCAATATCGAGGGCAATTCTTTGTAGGCAGTCTCTCTTGCTTCGTCCCACAGCTTGGCTCGTGGGTCGCCATTCGCAACCATCGCGTCCAAAGCGAGATTCGCAGTCATTCCGCCCGAAAGCATTTTGTTGAAAAATTTGTCAAGTTTCTGTTCCAGACTCTCACTGAGGAGCAATTTGCTTTTCGAGAATTCTGTGTAAGCCTCTAAGAGGCTACGCCCCATCCTCTCCAATAACTCTTTGTCCGATGCCTGCCCTCCGAACTTCCCCGCACCTGCCGCTCCCTGCAAATAAGATAACGGCTCTTCAAGTTTTGAATGTATTTGCAGAAGAGCATCAACTTGCCGCTCGTGAATCTTCCCGCTGCGTTGCAAAAAGGCTTTGCGGGTTTCAAGTTGAGAGTTTAGGAATGCCGCCACTATTACCGTGCCCAATCCTGAACCGACAATAGTGACCGCAAACGTCAGAATTAATGTCTCTGTTGGGGTCATGCACGCACCACGCCGATTCCAATCTTCCTACGCTCGCGTTCGGGATATTTTTGACGCGCCTTTTCCGCCAACTTTTTGGTCTTGAACGGTTTCGACAAAATGACGAGTTCGAGACCTTGATACTCGAACAGCAGCCATCGCACAAACGTTTTCATGGAAAGCTTGTCCTTGGTGAACTAGCCAAGCAGCCTGTCCCTGGGTCATTACCGAGCAGATAGTGAAAATTATAAATCTCTGTTGGGAACCGTACAGGATTCCGACGGTAATACTCGTACATCAATTCCATCGAGTAGGCTTCGTAATTGCAGCTTAATCTTAGCGGGCCTCCTGTGGTGCTCTTTGCAGGCGTGACAATCCAAGCGAAGTTCTCAAAGAGGACAACTGGCTGAACAAAAACATATTCTTTTTCCTCTAATTCCTTTCGGAAATGAATCTCCATAATCACTATGTCGGTTCCTTGAATTGGAGTCTCATCCTGCAGCATGACAACTTTTTCCTGCACCTTGAGCCACGCTGCGAACGGGATATCGATGGATTTACCAGCTTCGAGAACTTCCTCCATCAAACCAGTAGACGAACTTGATACTTGCCAACCGCTCTTAGGGAATTTCTTGAAATGAACATTGCGCATCAAAATATCCACAATCTTATACGGCCCTTTGTTCGTGAATTTCCAAGGCGTTTGCTGCATTCCGCCGCCAGTTAACAGGTCAACGTTCGGGCGCGTTGTAAGCTTTTGCTGCGTATCCACAAGGACGAACTGTCGCTGGGCTATCGCTGCCTGCTTATCGGCGATAGTTGTTTGTCTGTTCATCACAACAAGCTGTCCCACGATTACTAACAGCGCGAGAACAGCGAGTAGCAAATCAGGCCGCAGAAATAGTTTCAGCCATCTCGCAATGCGTTTCAGGGTTCGAGTTCGCCGTGTTTGATGTGTCGGTGGAGACGGCTCACCAGAAGAATCGAGGACTGTCGGTTCGGCCATAGTCCCGACAGCATACTACGCACCTGACGTGATGCCAGCGTTGATTGAAACGATGTCAGAGACGAATCGCTGTTATCTCGATAGCGCATTCACGGCGGGGCGTTACTCGTGCCTTTTCCTTTTGCAGTGTGCTTCGAGGGCGACCCTAATGTGACAGAACGGTGCAAAAAGAAAAACGCGGCCCCCGAAGAGACCGCGCTTGAATTGTCCCAAAGATTTCGATTTTAGCCGTGCGCTCGCGTTTTGCGTAGGTTGCGGAGACCCACCAAAATCAGCGCCACACATGCTCCGCTAAACAGAACCATTGCGAATATCATTTTCGGTCTCCTTTCCCAATCTCTCTTTCTCAATCTCTTCCAATGCCAATTCCGCTTCTGCCTCTATTTTGATGCCATAGTATAACAAAAAGATTCCAGCTACGGCGAAGAAAACGAGTGCGATGTACCGCCCCTCAATACAATAACTCCACGCGCAAAATATTGGCCAGCTAATCGCTCCTTTGGCTTCTAGTAGAATGTCCAAAGCCCCAAAGACAAATACCAAAACTCCAATCTCGCGCAGTGATTCGCCAAGCAGTCGAGTCCTAACGAGCTTTGTTATGGCGTCGAGTTCCGACATCGTGCCGAGAGCCTATCACACCCCACAATACTTGGTTCCTTCATCTCGCGTTGTTTGGAGGCGCGACCCGGTGTGAGCCGCTCCTGGGCGACGGACTGAAATGCACTATCGTCCCAAGTCTTGGCTATTGTTTAACTATTGACAAATCGTATCGTTCACAATATCGTGCTATGCAATTTCCCGTTCATATAGGTCCAAGAAAAATTCTCACCGATGGACTTCAAAGCGAATTGAGGAGGTTTGGTCATGACCAGAACATTTGCTGTCGGGACCCTAATCCTATTAATCGCTGTTGGGACTGTAATTGCACATGTGAGCCAGCCTGCCCAACCACAAACGATTATGATTTACTCGGATGCGTTAGTCGGACCTGGGGTGACTTTTTCAGCGGGATTTGATGCGACACAATACAAACTGGTTGGGGAACCAAAGTTGTGGGCCAAGGAGCAATATTCTCCAATAGCAGTCAACCCCACGACTAAGTGGATTCAGTGCGCAAACTCAAATAACGCCAACGGCACTAATTGCGGGCCAGGAAAGGTCAATATTTTCTTCTATTCACAGCAAGATAACGTTGGGGCGAATAGTTCGCCTTGGGGACAAGTGCTAACAGACGGAAAGTGGATGGTAACCGCACAAGCGCTGCCGCCGAGCTCCGGGCAAGCTTGGCGTGTCCGAATTGAGTTGGACATCGTTGCGAAATAGAGTGCGTGAAACAAACGCTCAGTGCTCCCAACAGAGTTGCCGCCCAGGCACTCGACACCCTCGCTGGAAGGTGCGACCCGAGAGCCGCGCCCTGAGTCCTGACTTATTCATCCTCGTCACATTCCTCTTCATCATCAGCAATTGCGGCGCGGTAGCCACGCCACCACTGATAAAGATTGACCGCAGACCAAATCAGAGCACCAATAGGAGGCAGGTAGAGGGTAGCCTTCTCGATAGCAGGCGAACCTAGCCTGAATAGGCGTCCGGATGCTTGCTAAAAATCCACATGATAACGAGGGAAGCGTAACAACCAATGTAGGCCGCTAGCCCGACCAAAATACACCTTCCGAGGAATGTCAAAAATACGAAACCGACGACTTCAATCCAAGTGGCGTGTGGACTAGGCTTAAAGACAGCGGAACTTCGGTCTGCAATCATGGCACTACCTCGTCAACCCATGTTAACTCGACAGCGCAGTCACGGCGGGGCGTTCCTCACGGGACGCTCTTTCTGTTTTAGGATGAAACCTTGGCATGAATCGCTGGGTGGAACGGAATGAACATCACTGAAATTGACAAGGTCATCGGGAGGGACGTTTCCGACAATGCTAAAAACTTGGATAGCAGATACGAAGTAGAGAGGCAGCGTCTTCTCGCTGATTTATCTGAGAACGGCATTCTTGAAACAGTAGCCATCCGCGAGGCGGGCCACGAACACTATTACGCCGAAGCCGGGGCCTACGGATTTGCGTTTGTTCCGCCCGTCATTCTCTTTCGACCGAACGAGACGAATCCTTTCAAGAAGCAAATAGCTCGCATATCTATTGACGGCTATAACGACCGCAGCAGAGACGACACACAGCTTTTGAAGGTGGTGAAAGGTTATGCGGCTGGCGGCGAATGTTCTATCAGTCTTCCTTCTACACGTCGTTACCGAGGAGACGGACCGGACCGAAAGCGGTGGGATGAGATGTGCGCAGAGTGGCACACCACTGTACCGATGACCAAAAAGAAATTGAAAGAAATCGCAGACGAAAAATGGAGTGCTGCCCAGACAAAAGTTCGTGAGGAATTGGAAAATCCGACCCTGAAACTGTTGATACTTAACAGAGCCGACGAAATTAAGCCTCTGCTTTTTCCCTGGCTGCTTGTCGATAGCCGTCCATAAACTCGTCGTACTCTTCTTCATACACCTTGTTCGTAATTTCCAAGAAGCGTTCTGACAGCGTCTTTTCAGTTTCTGTGATTTGTGTTTCCATTTTCATTTTCCTTTTGTCCTTGAGTTTTTAAGTACGAATCCCGCAAGCGTTCGCCCGCCTGCGTATAGGTACTCTTGGAAAAATCTATAGCCGAGATTTCATTAGCGGCTTTAAGTAATGCCGTGCCGACTCCCTGCTTTTGGTGGTCGCCCCTAACCGCAACGACGAATTTCCCCGAAGACAAAACACGCAAGACGCCGACTATTTCCGAGTCAGCATTTCTGTACACGTAGTTCTCGCCTTTTTGAACCAAGGCTTCGGCTGTGGCGACTTGTAGCAATGCGTCAAACAGCGCATTTTCATTCACGGTTTAAACCTTTTGGAAAATAAAAAAGCCGCCCATCTCTGAGCGGCTCGGTTGGTGTTGAGTGTTTAGCGGTTGGCTATGTTTTCGCCAGCAACAGCCGTTACTGCTGGAGTCGCTTTCTTGATTCCAGTTTTGACTGCGCCTCCCACTGCTGACGGCGCTTTCGGAGATGCTTCCTCGCCCAAGACTCTCACACCCTGGCGGATTAGGCTCTCGGGAGCATTTCGCATCTTTGCAGCCGTAGATATTGCGATAGGCACAGCCCCTGCCGCTGCCACGACTGGATGACCCATCAAGAGTGCAGTAGCAGCGTGACCGCCACCACCCGCCAAACTGAGAATTTGGTGCAGGTTCAACGGGGCTTGACGGTCTGCAACAGTTGCCCGCTTTCCAAATGTACGTTCCAAAGTTTTCAATGCGCCGTACTGGCGCTGTAATTGTTCGGGGGCGTTCTCACCGAGTTCCCGCAGTTTGCCGTAAATGCTATCTCGCAACCCATCGGCGGCTGCTTCATATTTGGCAACGGTGCCGCTGGTTTTTAGAGTAGATGTTTGGTCAACGGCGTTCATCTTGTAATACTTTTTCAGTTCGGCGTTGAAGAACTGCAAGTCTTGCTCGGCTTCTGATAGCGGTATATCCGTGAAACTCTTGGCGAAGTCTTCAATTTCCTTCGCTTGCTCAGGAGCGTACTTCGTCATTTGCGGAGTGACAGAACTTCGGATGTTATCTTGAATCGGCTTTGCCGAAATAATTTCGTCGGCGTGACGGTCAATCATCGGCTGAAATTCTTTCGTTCGAATATCTTGCGCAGCATCGTGAAGGAAATCTTCGAAATCGCCGACAGTCTTTAGTGTTTGTGGTTCTGCTTCTGCGATTCGTGGAGCCGCTGTTTGCAACGCCTGACGAAACTTGAAATCCTCGTTCACCGTTGGGCGTCCAGCCTTTACTAAAAGTTCCTCGCCTGTCTTGCCGAGCCCGAGAACCTTTTTAACAAAGTTGACTCCTGCACCGAGTACGGGTTCTGCTACTTCTGCCGCACCACCACCAACAGCCCCGCCGATTGCGCCACCTTCGGCACCAGCAGCGGCGTTGCCTTCGGCTGCACCTTTGACGGCACCTTGAGCACCGCCGACGATGCCCGCTTTGGTTCCGCTAACAAGCACACGCTTTACCAGTTCTGGACTGTTCTTCAAGAGTTTGGCGATAGTTGGAGAATTTTTAGCCCAACTCTCTATCTTTACGAGATTTCCCATTCCCTTACGCAGTTCTTCGCCCGTCAAGAACTCGCCGACGTTCTCAACAACCCCGCCAGTCTTTTCTGCTGGCGTGATGTTCTCCCTGTATTCTTTCGGAATGTCGGGAATCTGCGCAGACTGAGGCAGAACTTTATTCACGAGATTTTTTGCACCTTGCGCTGTTTGAAAGACTTCTCCACCAACGCCAGACAGGAATTCTTCCAAAGACTTTCCAACGTCGGCAACGCCCTGAAAGCGTCCTAGGTTGGGCTGCGCAGGTTGCGGAATGGGTTCTGAACCGATTGAGCCGTGCTTTTTCGCCAAAGCATCGTAATCAATCGGAACGGGTGTCCCACCCATCTTTCTCGCTTCTTCTATGTAGTTAATCGGAACTGGAGTACCGCCCATCTTCGCGGCCTCCGCTAAGTAATCTATTTTCGGCGTTGGTTCAGAACCAACTGCCCCGTACTTCTTTGCGAGGGCGTCATAATCAATCTGTGCGGGAGCCGACTCGTTTGCTGCACCAATATCTTTTCCCGAGACATCGTAAGCACGTCCTTGCTCTATGCGAACGGTTCCCGCTGGCTGATTCGACGCGCTTGAGTCTGTCGAAGGTCCGCTTTCGTCTGTATTTTGTTGCGCCGTATTTTCACTCATATATTTCCTCTATGAAGATGCCCTCTTGTTTAAAGTCTTCGGGCAAGACAAAGTAAAAACTGTCGTAAAACTTTTTCAGCCAATACATTTGAAGAGTTTGTTCGGCTTCACCTTCGGTAATGATTTGCCGTTGAACCAATCGTCGTAAGTCTCGTCTGCGCTGGTACACGGAGGCTCTCAGGCGTCGTTTAGGTGACGGCATCGTTCTATCTCCTGTTTTAGGGTTGCTTACGGCGTGAAATAAGAAGGGCGGGGTTGTTGCGGAAGGCTCGGCTAACTCCCCACCCTGTTCTCGGGAGCAGGCTCCCGAAACTTGCTAACTACTCTTCGCGTTTCTCAACATGTCCTTTTAGGATTTTTGAATCGCTCAGTTTGGTAGCTTTGGGTAACTTGCGCCCGCTGTGAAACAGCCCATCTTCTTCACGAGGCGCGATTGGTTTTCCAACGTCGTGAGCGCCATCGGATTTACGATTGGCGTATTCCTTCTTACGTAGTTCCTTTGCTTCAGACACTTTTATACCGCCTCCCTTATGGTTTCCTTGCCGTGCGCGTCCTTGACAATCATCACGGAACCGTTAGCCGCTAAACGACGCGCTTCAGATTCAGGTAAATAGACGCTGTCCGCTTGTGCAAGACGCTGTACGGCGGTTTGCTCTGTCACTCTGACGAGATGTACGTCTGCGGTTCTTTGAACCAACAAACGCCTTTCTTGTTTCAACTTCTCTTCGTGTTCACTCATGTACTTCTCCGTGTCTCTGGGTTGCAGAGACCTAATTCGCCAATCTTGCAATCATCGGCGAAAATTTAATTGGAGAGTCAAGAACGCAGCAACGCAATTCCTGACTCCCTGAGCCAACGATGGTTCGGCACGCATTTCGGCGTACTGTTTTCTTTTGCCCCACCTGCGGTTAGCCCTCCCCGTGCCCATTGGAGTTCACGGGAAACTTGGTTGAATTGTTTTTGTTTTTACTTCTTGGCGGGTAACGCGTGCTTTGCAAGCCGCTGAAGTGCGGCAGTGCTATTTCTGTTGAACTCGCTGCCATTCGGACCAGCGACAATGCGGCGCATTTCCGAACGTGTGAGTTTGACGAGCAAGGCTTTTATTTCACCGTCCGTCGGGGGCTCCGACTCCGTGCCCCGAATTTCTGGCGGTAACTTGCTGATAAGATATCCGAGAATTGATTTGTCTTTGGCGTTCATCGAGTGAGCTTGTCCAATTTGGCGTCTACCAGTTTCTCAATTTGCTCGGCTTTGAGCCTTCGGTTCATTCCGTCTTCAAAAACTTTTGTCAACTCCGCGCGTCCAGAGAATGTGCGGCTGTGAATCCTCCCCGTGTACGTTCGGATTTTAGACAGCACGTCGGCGATGATTCGATTTTGGTTTTCGTTGTAAGCGTTGAGTTTCGCTTTTTCCAATTCAGTCATTACAGGCGGTCTCTCGCTGTCACCTCGGTCAAGTTCCGTGCGGTTTCGTTTCGGAAGAAGACCTAACGCATGTGTCCGCTCGAATTTTTGCCGATTTTCACGAGCGATATCCTCCGCTGTTTTCTCGGGTACCTTGTACACGATTTTCTCGATAACTTGTGGTTTCGGGTTGAACTGAAGCCGTCCGCCGTTATTGATATCGCCGAGAGCGGAGACTGCCGCTGTCAAATTGTTAAACGTGGTGTCAAGACCTCTGGCAAAGAGATACTGCGCAAGTTCACCTGCGTTGTGCTCTGAGTTTAGAAAATCTTTCGGAGCGAGATTCTCAGACCAGTATTTAACAACTGTTATTTTTTCTTGTAGGGTTTGCATTAGCTCTTCCTCCAACCCTGAGTGTCCGTTCCGATTTTTTCGTGCTGCATAATCAATTCAACACGCTTTCGGAAGTTCTCACCGTGGGGTGGTGCCGCGTGGTAGCAACGGCGATAGTCCGATGCGGACAAATCGTGCACGTCTTGTGCGCTTCTGATTTGCACCCACGATTTAGGCAGCGGCGGCAAGCTTTCAATGAACGCTTGACGCTCCTGTTCTTCCCGTTCTTCGTCGGACAACGTTTTGGTTGCTGATGTTTGCGCCGTGGGCTGGTATGGCGCGAGACTACTCTGGGTGGCTACAAATGCCATCTCCAAGTTTTGCTCGTTAAATTGCAGCCCCTCTTCTTTCATCCAAGTTGATAAAATACTGGAGTTGGCTAAGCACGGATTGTATTCGTGGAAATGTTTACGCATAAATTTGTATGCGACACGCTCCTCTTCTGCCAGTGCCCTTGCTTGTTGCAACTGTTCTTCGTTTGTCATGACTGCTCTTTCTCCTGCTACTTCGCTTTCGTTTGGATTTGACTACACTCCCACCTCAAGGACGGGAGAACTTTATTTACTTCTCAGCGATGCGTTGATTTGATTTGCGCCGTATGTACGGATTAAACGGCGAACTTCATCACTGCTTAAACTTTTTAGTAACTGCACGCTCCACGGCTTGCCTTGATACGCGGAAGGCAAAGGCTGGGTTTTTTGATTCGTCATTTTCGAACCTCTTCTAGAATGTTCGTGATTTCGAAAACCGCTCTGTCGCACATAGCGCGAAGTTCTGCGTTAGAGAGAACGTCTATGCCGACAAATTTGTCTGCGTACGGGGCTTTATAAAAACCGAGTTCAGTGAGCAAAGCTTCGCGCTCCGTTTGATTTGTCATTTTTGAACCTCTTGGAACATCACAAGCGAGCCGTCTTCGTTCCTGTGAGCGTGAGCCGTGTTTAGTTCTCTATGCACAGTGTCCAAGACGCAGCGCAACTCACCGTTGCGGGCACGGCAACTTTTCGTATCTAGGTTGGTGCTGGCTAATCGTTCCGCTTTTCCCGACTTCGTGAGAATGGCGAAAGGTCTTTCAGTCATTGCAAAGGCTTTATAATTTGTCTGCGTCATGCTGCTTTCTGCCCCAAACCTTGCCGCCATTTTGTGTAGTGGTACTCAGGCACTCCGATTCGTATCCCGTATAACGCCCAAACTCTTGTCGCTTCGTTTTCTTCCAAGAGTGCGGCGAGACGTTCGGTGTCCTTCCAATAAGGTTTAACGGTTCCAAAATATTTTTTGGTGTAAGAGTCCGAGAAAGTTTTATCCGCCCAAATTCCCCACGCTGGTTGGAATTCGGTGAGCACTCGGCTTGTGTACGAAAAGGCGTCTTTGATGAACCCGTCTTTTTCGATGGACTCGTGAAGTAAATCCAATCCGTCTTCCAGACTTACGAAGCACTCATCGGCGGGCGATAGTTTCAATCCGTCTTTCATCCAAGAAAGCATGTCCAAAATAACTTCTTGCTGTGCAAGCCAATCTTCCATTTGCTTTGGACTCTCCTCTGCTCGGTTCAACTGCCAAAACTGTTCCTGTGTTTCGGCTCTCTCGGCTCTCTCAAAAAGCCTCTTCGTGCCTTCGGTTGTATTTGTTTTTCTGCGTGACTTTCGGTTGTGAAGGCGGTTGTATTCTTTTCTCTCGTCTTCAGTCATTTTGCTTTTTGGCGTCAGACTGAGTTCTTGCAGGCGTTTCTCTTCTTGTTCAACGGTGGATACTTCTTCGTTACTTTTCATAAATAAAAATTCCTTTGCCGTTTCAAGACGGCACTACACTAATAAAATTAAAAGGGGAAACGATGACGACGACGACTGTCGAAAATGCTCTGCTAACAATGATTCAAGATTTGTTATTTGCCGTCAGAGCGGCGCACGCTCAATTAGACGCTTGCGGAAAAACTATCCCCGTTGTTTTGGAGAAATACGTGAAACCGGAAGACCGCAAAGATGCAAAAGAGTTTCTAGACGCGTCTTTAGTTGCCTTACGGCAAGCATCCTTTTTTCATGACTGGGCGCATGAGACATATCCACGACTTCTGGAAAAATACGCTCAAATGATTCCCGACGAGACTGCGACGGGGAAAGAGGTTCAAGCAGCACTCGAAGGGCTTGACTCCGTAACTTCTCATTCTGTTCATCAATGGTTGGTTTCACTTGATTCTCCTCGGTAGCGGGTTTGCTACCTTATAAATTCGTTCTCCGTAACCCGGATAAAGCGGGGTTCCTTTTTAGGTATCCTTTTTAAAACAGTGTTTTTAAAAGAGCCCCGTCTCGGAAATTCACGGTTAATTATTTTTGGAACGATGGCACAACGAGGCTCACCCCTGCCGAGCAGCGATGACGGGTGGTGGCTTGTGCGGCACCCAGACTGCCCCCGTCTCGCTTTTTTCTCTTTAGGAATTTTCAATACTAGATAAAATTCCTCTTGACAAATACAACATAATTATAGTAATGTCTCTTCAGGAGAGAACACTATGAAAGCATTGAGCCAAGAAGAAATCCTGAAAGTCTTGCGGGTTGCATCCGAAGACAAGCGCAGCCTTGCCTTAATCGCTCTCGGCTTCAGACACGGTATGCGAGCGTCCGAAGTCTGCGGACTTGAACTAAAGGACTTAGACTTGAAGAACGGAGAGATTACGATTCGCCGTCTCAAGGGCTCGTTGAAGACTACGCAGCCCCTTGCCGATATTCAGGGACAGCCGTTGCTGTCTGAAAAGCGCATCCTTCGCTCTTGGTTGGACGAACGCGGCAACCATCCTTCCAAGTACGTATTCGTGTCCCAAAAGTCAGGACGGCTGCATCGCTCGCAACTGCATCGCATCTTTAGCGATATCGGCGAGCGTGCTGGACTCCCGAAGGACAAGAGGCACTTCCATTGCCTCAAGCACAGCCTTGGCGTGTCGTTGGTCGAAGCCAACGTTAACCTGGCCGTCATTAAGCAGGCGCTAGGACACAAGAGCATCGCTTCCACGGCGGTCTATACTGTGCCCACGGACCAATCGGCGGGCAAGGCTGTGACCGCTGCGTTAGCATCCATGTTCTAGGTCTTGCAGCCCCCATTGTGGTGCTTCCATGCTGAAAACGTTCTGGCAAAAACTGGTCGAGCGTTATAGACGCAATCAGGCAGACCTTGACCAGATTGTATTGGAGTTAGCACGAGAGGAGGCATCGAAGCCCCCTGTACAATCGTTTCCCAAGAAACCGTACAAGGCCTCGACAATTATACTTTTCTGCGTGTTTGGATTTTTCGTCGCAATCGCGGCTTGGGTTTGTTTCAAAGAACTGGTTATTCCGTTCTTTCACTAGGAACATAGAATGCAACAAAATGTCAGAATCGTCTCGTTATTTCCGATTTCCCGCCCGTAACCCGTTTGGAACCGATAGCCGTAAAACGTCAACCCTCGACGTAATGTTGCGTTTCGGCATCCCGGACTTCACTGTGTGCGCCATCCCGAATCCGGCTCATGCTCGCTCGTCGAGGGCCAATTAGAATAGACTATCCATCTCGATGAAGTGGACTCCCCGAAGTATCGACCAGATTGCCGGGATGATTGGTACCGTTATGCTGGTTCTTGCGTTGTTGCTTCTCATTGCCGTCCGACGTGCCCCAAGAATGCCTGACCGCTGTCCGATTGACGGCCACGTCGCTGAGTGGACGAAACGGAGCGGCGAGAACTCATGCGATTACGGCCACTTTAGCGCCATCGAACGGACTACTCACACGTGGTCAGCGGCGTGTCCATAACACAACCCGGCCTGCTTGAAATCTTTCACCGCAACAAAGCGTATCCGTACAAGAGCCATGAATGCAGACCTCACCTACAGTCAGCGGCCTGACCTGCTTGAGGTCGTAGTCAGATTCGTCGTAAATCTTTTGCTGTGCTTTCTTGAAACACTGTAGTCCGCCGACACTCCCCTAGTGCCAAGCCTTGAAGCACAGGCGTCCGCTGGCGAGCCTTTGAGGGACGTTTGGCGTATCGCCTGTCCGTTGGTTTCGAAGGCTCTGAAAGGCTTTAAAACGAATAAAAATGTTCGAAAAATCATTTTTTGAGCGAAATACACGCTTATTTCGAGAACCTGTGTGGCAGGGATGTTTAGAATCAACGACTTACTTTAGACTATCGATAATTGTCGGGAAAAGTGACGTAACAACGTGTGCATTAAGCGCGCCTGACCAACAGTGCCCCGTTCGCGTAACCAGTTTTGAGCCCCTGAAACCATCTGTTTTAGTGAATCGTAGACCAAAACTAGCCTATATAGAGTGTAGAAGTTTTCTCTCTCTCACTCGTTATGTCTACTATTGTGTAAAGCCTTTGTTTTCCTAACGGCGTCTTGAGGAATCGTAGACGCGAGACGTTCGGAGCCTGATTTCTTGTCTACGATTGTCTACTATTCGTCTACGATTGACGCCCCTACGAAAAAGTAGCCAACGAGACGAATTGGCTACGATTCCCGTGCCTTCGGTTAACACACAATTTACGTCACGCTGTAAACGGCACTTTTCGGGTTACGGCGCACTTGTCCTGCGAACGCAATGCCGCCGAAGCCCCGACTTCTACGAACCCGCACAGGTGTTGAACCTGCTCCGCTGGTTACAGGCTAAACCGTTGCGCTTTCCCTTCATGCAAACGTAACTTCAGTACCCCCGCTTTAACGCAAGAGTCCCAAGCGAAATTGAAGGTTGCCAACCCCCCTGGCTTTCGCTGTGGTTGCACCCCACGCCTGCACTCGTTCCGAGTCTTCGGTTCCTTCCGTGATGTGTTCTTCCGAGCCCATTCAATAACGGAGTTTTCCATCGCTTGAAGGTTAGACCAAGAATCGGCGGGGTTAAGCCTTTCACGGATGGCAATGACGTACTCCCCGAATGCGATAGCCTGTTTCATCAAGTCGGGCTCGACTGCCAACGAGTAATCGCTAGCGTGGTGCAAATCGTCATCGGACGCATTAACGACTGCCAAGACGATTAGCAACTGCTTGATGATGTCTAACACACGCGTTGCGCTTTCTTTGGTGCGGTCGGCGGACGCCCACCACTTGTCAAGCATCACGGCGGCTTCGGGGGTCAACGCTACGTTTTGAGGTGGCAGTTGGGCTAAGACGCAGAGCCGTTCGTATGCCTTTTTCGCTGCCACTACATCTGTGGGCAGTACAGCGGGCGGAAGCGGGGCGTTGTTCGTGGTAATCGGGATGAAACGGCTGACAAGTCCGTCCGCCCCGCCCCCTGTCCCCGTCCAAAGCATCGGGTATTTCTTGACTGTCGTGCCGCCCAAGACGGCTAGGTGTGCATTGGTTACGATTTTCTTCCCGTCTTTTTTGGTTCCGCTGCCCGTTCGGTTGCCTGAATATAGTTTTAGCAACTCTATAAACAGCGTACTTTTGTTGCCGTTCAATATCCTGCCTTTTTCAAAAACGTCGCTCATCTCATCTGTGTCAACCATGATTTTGACACTTGAGTCTGCACAGTTTAAATCTACCGTGTTGGTGCAAAACGTTTCCGCTAAGAACTGCCCGCTATCAACGGATGGAAGATTCTCAACGGGCGCACACGCCGCAGGCTTCCCCGTGTTTGCGCAACTGTTGCGGACAGCCTTTGCGACAGTATCCATAGTGTTGCGGGTTTCATTTAAGCAAGCCGTCTTGCCCCTGTTCGGGTGGCAAACGAAAATTGAGTAGAACCTTGGTTGCAGGTGCTGCTCAAGTCCGAACGTGTCAATACCACTCCGCATCAAACCCCAACGAGCAATCAAACCCCACTGCTTGAATTCCAAAGGAAGGCTTGGGAAGAGCGCACGAGCCAAATCAGTTAGAGCACCTGTGAAGATTGGGCACTCTGGAAATTTTTCTTCCTGCCCATCATCAAACGCTTCTTCGTCATCATCTGCGGAGTCTGGTTTCATGTTCAATTCAAGGCTGCCATCAACACCGACAGGCTTCTTGACTATATTTCTGGCGTGTTTTTCACACATTAAAAGATAGTCGCTTCCATATCCTTCACAGCGCTTCTCACAGATTTCCACGAGTGCGTTATAGATGGCTTGTTGTTCCATCCCTACACTGCGGAGCTTACCTGCTACACGATGTAATTCTGAATCGTGTTTTCCGAATGGAATCTTTTCACCGTTCGGACTAGCGTCGATGCCGTTTGTGCCGTTCGTGGAAGTGGCTGGAAACTCTTTCTGCAGTTCGGCGAGCAACTGGAAGAAAGCGTTAGTATCGGCTTCTGACAGTTCACGCACAGCCTTGACGCTGTCCGCCAAAACCGCACGGCTAAACGTTGCATATTGCTTGTCATTAAAGACTTCAATCTGCGCTGCTTTCTTTATCTGGTTTGCTTTTGCCGACTCGTCTAAATCAAACGATGTGTGGAGGTCTCGCTTGATAATTACCCAAGCACGAAGCCCCGAGCGGCTACCTGTGACTTCAACGTAGGTAGCACTAAGGGATTTGAGAATACGTTGAGCCCAACCTGCAATTTCTCCCGTCTGAATATTGACGCTGTTGTCGATATCAATTGCCGTGAGATAGCCTGTGCGCTCGCCATCTGGAACAAAGCCGACATTGCCGTAGCCCCTGCCATCACGGATATTTTGCAAAAGCGTGGAGTAACTAACCCACGTTCTCGGATTATCCGATTGGGCGTTTGAGAACGTTCCGCTAATAATTGGTTTTTTATCTTCAGCCGACTTGAACGTTACCCAATTGTTGTATTGCTTAAAGGCGTCGGGGATTTCTGGGAACAAGTCTTCATTCGCTTCCGCCGATGCCTTCGGCGCACTCGGCGCAAGACTCTCTTCGATGTACTGCACAATCCACGCAGGTTCATGGCTGGAGAACAAATCCAGCATCTCGGCTGCTTGTTCTTCAGTGATTTCGTCAATGCTTGCGATACCAGCGAATTTAGCCGAGAACGCTGCAACCTTGTCACGGATGTTGCCCGTCATTCCGCCTTGTGGAAGAACCGTTGTGATGTAGTTTTTGATTTGGTCAATCTGTGATTCGGTGATGGCGCTCATTAGCGCACATCCGTTGAAGCGTCGGTTGCGGGAGCCTTGCCCGCAAGCAAATCGAGCGGGTTAGTATCCGAAGTAATCGCGGATATCGGTGTGATGTTGACCGCTTGCTTGTCACGCCCTAGTTTGACGGGGTCGCCGAGTTCAAATTCAACTCGTTCACCGAGAGTTGGTGTGCAGTGGAAATTACTAAGATGGAAGAATCGGCTGGAGCCGTCATCCAACAAAATGAAACCAAATTTTCTGCTCGGATAGTAAGCCGATACTATACCTTCATATTTCATAAGATTATTTCTCCTAAGTTTGTTTGTTTCGGCTTTAAAGTCCGCCGTGGACTCACCTGCTTTCTGGCTCTCAGTTCTCGCTACAACTTCGCAGCCGAGTCGCACATAAGGTCGCCAACCTTACGACGTTTTACTTCTAGTCGTAATTCCTGAACACTCGCCCAGTCATCTTCCCTTAAACCTAACTCTTTGACTAAGACCAGTCGCTCGGCTTCTAACGCTTCGTCGGCTTCGGCTCTTTCCAGAAGTACTCGTGCCTTGCCAGCGTCCGTCCAACAAACCGAGCAATCATCAAAACACTTGTGCTTGCCAAAGTGCCCTTGCTTCAAACTGCATCTGTGTTCGCCAAACATTTCAACACAGCGTTCCGCTTCCGATACTTTCTTCAATTCAAACCTGCTTCGGCTATTCGCCGTCAAAAGTTCCTCCCTTCGTGAGTCGGATTAAATGCCCGCGCGAAATTGGAAGTACCGCCACTACGTATTTTTTGGTCACTAACGACAACGACGCCGTTGTTTCGCGTCAGCCGCTTGCTAAACTCCGGGACGACCGCCGGACGGTCAAAAAGGAGAGCCCCTTTGCTCAAATTTTTGTTTCGTCCCGGAGCCAGTAGCGCGAACAGTGACGGGACTTCGACAGCCCTGACAACTGTGTAGGGAAACCGCTGTTCTGCCTTGGGAGCCTTACTCTTGAGACCAAGCGCCCTGCGCCGAGAGGACAATCCTCAGAGCGATGGACAGAAGAGCGCCGAAAGGTAGCTCCGACCTACTGGCAAAACGTTGTCGTAGGAACGCCTGACAACAGGCCGCTTCGGCGTTAAGGGGCTGGTGGAATACAACATCAGCCCTCAGTTATTTCGCCTTCAATGCCGAATCGAGCAGCAACAACTGCGGCGCGATTTTTGCGAGCAGTATGTGTGCCGCCGACTGCCCGTCAACGTCGTCGGGGTCGGTGGTGATGACGATACGCTTGATGCCAACGTCCGTTATTTCTACGTCGATTTGTGATTCTTGTACCTTTTCTGTTTGCATACACCATTCCCTACTACGCCAAATCCTTAACACTTCAGGGCGTAAGTTGTTGAATTTACTGCTCAAAGATTTTTGAAGCACTCATTTTTGCCCCGTTGCGCTCATTTGCTTGCAGCATCTTGGATGTGCCCCCGTAAACGATTCGCTTGCACGTACAGAGTCGTAACAGGAACGCCACTCTCAATTGAGGCTGACTTGTACGGACGACGACGGTAAACAATTTCAAACAGGGCTTGCTTAGTCTTGGGACTCGTTCGCATTTTGCTAAGCCCATTGTTAACTTGTTCCCTCGTCAAGCCGCCCCCAACTGTCGTACGCCGTGACGGGGACGATGGATTGTATGGATGCGCTGGTTGGGCTAACGAAACGGAGTCGTAATGATTGCGTGGGGGTTCTTCGGACGTTTCGTCCTTTTCTATAACACTAAGATTGGGGCACGACTTTTTACGCCTGTCTTTTTTCGGCGTCAACCAAGGCAAGTGCGCTTTTGCGAAAAACGCAGACGCTGCTTCCTTCGGGTACGCCAACTCTTCACAAAGTTTCTTGGCTAAGCCTAGAGACGGAAAGTTACTTCGCAAGCGCACTCGCCGTACTCCTAGCGGACGCTCGTCGCCAGTCCAAACAGGCTGTCGCAATGTGATGTGCTTTCGACTGCGAAGCATACGCTCAATGCTGAATCGTTTTCGGTTGGCTGGACGCCGAGGAATCCAAACTCCTACGTCGTCGCCAGCCGTCAGGACGTACCGAAGTGACGGAGTATTTCTGACAATTAGTGTGAGTTTTTCCCTGTGGTGAATCGTTTTGAATCCACCTTGACGAATCGAAACAGCCAAACACGCTAGCGGAAATTTTTCAAACTTGTAGCATGCAGGGCGTTCGCACAACTCAGGGATGTGCTCGCCGTCCCGTGTTGCAATCGGCGAACTACACTCTGTGCAGGGCGTTGTAACGTACCCGTCCATCAGACTGCGTTGCGAAAAGAGAACGTTGGCGGGGACGCCGTACAACGAAAGCAGCATGATTTTGTTAGCGGTGGATAGTTGGACGTTCACGCTGCACGTTCCGAATCAAGGAAAGCGTCCATGTCTTCCTTGAGAACGGTGTAGTGACGGCAGAGTTTGAGAGCGGGAAGTTTCTTTGAGCGGATTAAGACTTCAACTGCCCACGGGCTGACGCCCATGTAAACGGCGGCTTCTCGGATACGGAAACCCCGTGGCTGTACTGCTTGACTGGAAAGTTGCATGGAAACACCTGTTGCGTTTGAACAGGGTTCCCAATCACGTCTTGCTTGTCTCGTGGGGTTTCTCGGCTGCTATCCGAGATTGATACTATTAGCAGTGTCCCTCGCCCCTTGGAGGCATGGTATTCACGCCTGTGCGAGGATTGCTACTCACTGTGAAAGCCGAGTAACAACATGTATAAACACATCCTAGCACATGTTTTTCATTTTGTCAAGCCCCTATGTAGCTATCTGGCTCCGTGCTACACGTGCTACATTTTTAGCGGGTAATTAGGTATCGAGAAAAAGCAGTGTCCATGCGGCAAAACGCAAACTCTTTGTTTTCAGCATTGCGGATGTAGCGAACCAACAGCAACCAACGAGTCCGACCCATCACACTACGGCAAGTAGAACCCCGTCTCCCACCCCAGATTCACCTGCCTAGCGGTCTCTAGTTTCAACTTCTGCAGTAAAAATGCCGCACCGGATACCTGCTAAGCAGTTCGTCGCCGGTAAGCAATACCAACTGCTCGCAATTCGCTTGTGCGACCAGCATCCTGTCAAAGGGATCTCCGTGGATCCATGACAAACGACCGGCCTCCATAGCATGGAGGTGCGTTATTTCGAGGGCGCGCATTTGCATTTCCCTGATCATATCCGGAATAAATATCGTCGGGTCCGAATGGAGAGTTAAATCGCCGGCCGAATACTTGATGGCGATTTCCCAGGCGGACGCGGAAGAAAAATATAAGGAAGATGCGGAACTGGAAAGAATCTTCCTGGCGCGGCGATTCAATCGACGGTCGTTGGACACCGCCCAGAGTGCGACGCCTGTATCCACCAGATATTTCACTTTTCCTTGCGGATTCGCTTGCGTCTGCCCTCGCGGGTAGACAGAAAGTCTGCTGGCAATGCGGCGTCAAAGTCATCCGGTACGACAAATTTTCCCTCGAACACGCCCAAGCCCCGGCGCGAACCTTTTTCTTCGATAGGCACCAACCGGGCCACCGCAGTGCCCCGGCTGGCGATGATGATCTGTTCGCCTAACGCCACACGCTTCAACAGTCGCGAAAGTTGGGTTTTGGCCTCGTGCGTATTCACCGTTTTCATGTACTGATACTGGACTAAGTCCGGGGACTAAGTCAAGAGTTTTGGACCATCGACCGCGCCCTGCAACCCAAATTCGCGATGGGTGGCTAGTAACGCGGGCTTTACCGATTCGTCCGAGACGACGAAGGAGATGTTGGTTTCAGAGGAGCCCTGGGCAATGGCGATGATGTTGACGCCTTCCCTTCCCAAACAATGAAAGGTGCGTCCGGCAACGCCTGGAGTGCCACGCATGTTTTCTCCCACGACGGCAACGATGGCGATATTTGGGTCCATCGTAATGTGGTCGACAACCTGATGGGCGAGGTCTTGCGCGAATTCGTGGCGTAGCGCTTCAAGCGTGGCTTGCGAGTGCGCTTTGGCGACGATGAAACAAATGTCATTCTGCGATGACGATTGCGAAATCAGCAGCACTTCCGCGCGAAGCTGCGCCGTGGTTGAAAATGTTCTGCCCACGACATCCGGAACGCCAACGATTCCCGGCCCGCCAACGCTGATCAGCGCGACATCGCGAATCGCCGTGAGTGCTTTGACTCCGCCGCCGATGCTGCGGCCTTGTTGCGTGATTTTTGTGCCGGGCTTTTCCGGAGCAAAGCTGTTGCGAATCCACACGGGAATTCCGGCTGGCAGCACTGGGCGCAGCGTTTTGGGATGCAAAACGCGCGCGCCGAAATAGGCCAGCTCGGCCGCTTCGCGATAAGAAATTTCCGGGATGGTGCGGGCTTCGGACACCAGCCGAGGGTCCGCGGTGAGCACTCCTTCGACGTCGGTCCAGATAATGATCTCTCCGGCGTCCAGTGCAGCGCCGAGAATCGTGGCTGAGTAATCGGAGCCGCCGCGACCGAGCGTGGTAAGCAAACCATCGGGCGTCGCGCCGATGAATCCAGTGACGACAGGAACCTGGCCATGTTCCAGGAGAGGGCCGATGCGTGTCTGCGATTGCTTGCGCGTCGGTTCAGCCTGCGGATCGGCTCCGCCATGGAACGAATCGGTGACGATCAGTTCGGTGGCTTCGATCGGAACGCCAGCGACACCCATCGCCGTAAGTGCCGCCGCGAAGACTGGTGCGCAAAACCGCTCACCGAGGCTTGAAATGGCGTCGAGTGTCCGCGGAGTCAGTTCGCGCAGCAGCGCGGTGCCTTCGTACAACCGCGCGCCTTCAGCAATTAACTCTTCGACGCGACATTCCACGCGAAATCTGGCGTGTTCATCAGGAACCAGGGCGGCAAGTGCTTCGAAGTGCTGCTTTCGCAGCGCATCGCCCAGCGTTTTGCCAGCTTCACGATCGCCGCGCTTCGCCTGGTGCGCCGCATCAATCAACCTATTCGTTACGCCACTCATGGCCGAAACGACGACAGCCACCGCATATTGACGCGAAGCATTGGCGACAATTTGCGCGGAACGCCGAATGCATGAAGCGTCGCCTACCGATGTACCGCCAAACTTCATCACCTGTAATTTTGCTTTCATGTCCTTGTGGATCGTCAGTGAAAATCATACTGTGCGAGCCATGTTGGCAGCGTAATTTTTTGACGCGATGTGCGTTGGACAAGGGAATCGGCCGTGAACCCGGGCACGCTATTCAACTTGTATCGTTCGGGGTATAAAGAAGGAGCGGATCAGAGGGGCCGATATCTGCCCAAATTAAGTGACCATTCCGTTGCCTTCGCGCATCCAACGCGTAGCGGAAAATTGTTGGCGACAAAAATTACCAGGGAAAAAGACGTATGCCAAAGCCCGTATTGATGACAGTGGATGACGATCCAGAGGTTCTGCGCGCTGTCGAACGCGATCTGCGAAAACAATATGCGGACCGTTACCGCATCGTGCGCGCGGATTCCGGCGCTTCGGCATTGCAATCTCTGCAAACATTGAAAAAGCGCAACGAAGCGGTAGCGCTACTGCTGGTGGACCAGCGCATGCCGGAAATGAGCGGAGTGGAATTTCTGAACAAGGCTATTGCGACCTATCCCGAAGCCAAGCGAGTACTGCTGACGGCCTACGCCGACACCGATGCCGCGATTCAGGCCATCAACAAGGCGCGCATTCAGCACTACCTGCTTAAGCCATGGGATCCTCCCGAGGATCAGCTGTATCCGGTTCTGGACGACCTGCTGGATGACTGGCAGGCCGGTTATCGGCCTGTGTTTGATGGCGTGCGCGTTCTGGGGCACCGCTGGTCACCACGTTCATACGCGCTGCGCGATTTTCTGGCACGCAATCGCGTGCCGTACCGCTGGCTGGACGCCGAGGAGAGCGAACGCAATAAAGAAGTGCATGAAGCGCTGGACGTCGCGGAGCGCGAGCACCTGAAACTTCCCACGGCCATCTTCATGGACAACACCATGCTCCCGGATCCTTCGACCGCTGAAATCGCGGCGAAGCTTGGCCTGCGCACCAGCGCGGCTACGTCTTTTTACGATTTGCTGATCGTTGGCGGCGGCCCCGCCGGATTGGCCGCAGGCGTCTATGGGGCTTCGGAGGGACTGACGACGGTGATGATCGAGCGTGAAGCTCCCGGCGGACAAGCGGGCATGAGCTCGCGCATTGAAAACTATCTTGGATTCCCGTCCGGAATCAGCGGAAGTCTGCTGACTCAACGAGCGGTGATGCAGGCGAGACGGTTTGGCGTGGAAATTCTGACGCCGCAGGAAGCGACGGCCCTTCGCGTAGAGGGCGGGTCAAAATTCGTGAAGCTCGCGGATGGCGGAGAGATTGGCGCAAAATCGTTGCTCATCGCAACCGGCGTCGCCTACCGTAAGCTCAACATTCCCGGCCTGGAACCATTGCAGGGAGCAGGCGTATATTACGGCGCGGCCATGACGGAAGCGGCTACCTGCAAGGACGAAGATGTCTTTGTCGTGGGAGGAGCAAATTCCGCAGGGCAAGCTGCGATGTATTTTGCGAAATACGCGCGGCGTGTGGTGATGCTGGTGAGGGGCAATTCGCTGGCCGCTGGAATGTCGCAATATCTGGTGGAGCAGATTAGAGAGACGCCGAATATCCACGTGGAGCTCAATAGCGAAGTCACCGAAGCATTTGGCAAGGACCGGCTGGAAGCGCTCTCGATCCTGTGCTCTTCGAGCGGCGAAACCCAGAGAGTCAACGCGGCTTCTCTCTTCATTTTCATTGGCGCCGCGCCACAAACCGACTGGCTGCACGGCGCCATCGAACGCGACGAAAAAGGCTTTATTCTTACTGGTCCGGATTTGTTGAACTCTGGCAAACCTCCAAAAAACTGGGCCCTGGAACGCCAGCCGTGGCTGCTGGAAGCCAGCGTACCCGGTATTTTCGTGGCTGGAGACGTGCGCTACCGATCAATCAAGCGTGTGGCTTCCGGCGTGGGCGAAGGCGCCAACGCGGTACAGTTCGTGCATCAGTACTTGGGTTCGGTGTAAAAAATGAGCAGCCCGCCAATTGCCCCCCAACTGCAACAAATCATCGCAGACTTGAAAACGAGCGTTACTTTTGCCGATCTTCCCGAAGAAGATCTGGCCTGGCTGGCCGAGCGGATGGAAGAAAGGCATTTGAATACAGGTGATATCGTCGCGAAGGAAGGCGACCCGCTGGAATATTTGATTGTGCTGCTCGAAGGCGAAATGCACGTCGAGCGCCCTGACGAACCCGGTATGCCGCTGTTCATCGCAAGAGCGCCGAAGATCACCGGGCTCTTGCCGTTCTCGCGGTCGACGAAATACATGGGAACTTCTCGGGTCGTACGGCCCTTACGCTCGCTTCTTTTGCACAAGGACTACTTCCCGGAAATGCTGCACCGGATGCCGATTCTCGGGCAACGCCTGGTTGGGCTTATGTCCGACCGCATTCGCGAAGCCACCCGGGAAGAGACGCAACGCGACAAATTGATGGCGCTGGGAAAGCTTTCCGCGGGACTGGCGCACGAATTGAATAATCCCGCAGCCGCCGCGCAGCGCGCCGCCAAGAGCCTGAAAGAAGCCATGGACAACGTGCGCGCCGCGAGCCTGCGGCTGCTGCAGCACCCTTTAACCGCGGATCAGAGGCAGGCCATCGTTCAGTTCGAACGGGAAGTGACGGATCACGTCGCGGAAAAAAGTGACTCGCATCCTGATCCCATGGAATTAAGCGACCGCGAAGCAGAACTTGTCGAATGCCTGGAAAGCCATAACGTGCAAGAGGCGTGGAAAATCGCGGGGCCTCTGGCAGAAGCCAAGGCCGACCCGGCAAAAATGGAGGCTCTGAGAGAGTTTGTCAGCGATGAAGTCATCGGCGACGCGTTGCGGAGGGTCGCCGCCGTCGTGACCATCTTTGGTCTGATCCATGAAATTGACAACAGCACCAGACGCATCAGCGAGCTGGTCATGGCAATCAAACGATATTCCTACATGGACCAGGCGGCGATGCAGGAAGTGAACTTGCGCGAGGATTTGGAAAATACGCTGAAAATTTTTGGCCACTGGCTGAAAAAAAACATCACCGTCACCCGCGAATATGGCGCGGACACACCGATTGTGTGCGCTTACGGCAGCGAATTGAATCAGGTGTGGACAAACTTGATAGACAACGCGATTGATGCGATGAACGGTTCCGGTGAATTACGGATTCGCACCTGGCGCGAATTGGATTCCGCGGTTGTCGCAATCGCAGACAACGGCCCGGGCATACCGGAAGAAATCCGTTCCAGGATTTTTGATCCGTTCTTTACGACCAAGGGCGTTGGAGAAGGCACGGGGCTCGGATTGGACACGGTGCGGCGAATCGTACAAAAGCATCATGGCAATATCGAACTGAAGACAAAGCCTGGCGAGACAAAGTTCATCGTGCGCTTGCCGATCAATCAGCCCAGGGTTCCCGCCGCGCAAAATAAATTGGAAGCGACAGAAAAGGAGGAAGCATGAGCACCGTCTGCTCGCACACCAGCCACATTAAGAACGTTCATCCCCACACAAAGGGCTGCGAAGAATGCCTCAAGATGGGCGACAGTTGGGTTCACTTGCGGTTGTGCCGCGAATGTGGCCACGTCGGCTGTTGCGATTCGTCCAAAAACAAGCATGCCACCAAACATTTCCACGCCACCAAACATCCCATCATGCAATCCATCGAGCCGGGCGAGCACTGGATGTGGTGTTTTGTGGATGAAGTCGAACTCGACGCGTAATGCTCTTCGGCGGCCATTACTTCAGATGACGACAATCCAGTGCGGAGGCCTGCTGTTCGATCTCGACGGCGTTCTGGCCGATTCGACTCCTGCAGTTGCCCGTGTGTGGACGATTTTTGCAAATAAGCATGGACTTGATCCGGAAGAGGTCGTGCGTCGCGCTCATGGACGCCCAAGCATCGCAACCATTCGAGAGTTGCTGCCAAACGCGGATCACATCGCGGAAAATGCAGCGGTGGAGCGAATGGAAATCGAGGACATTGTAGATGTCGTGGCGCTTCCCGGAGCTGCCGGGTTATTGCATGCGCTACCGGCGGATAAGTGGACAGTTGTGACCTCTTGCACCAGAGCGTTGGCCCTGGTGCGGCTTCATGCGGCTGGACTGCCGGTTCCCGCGCAGATAGTGACCTCGAACGACATCGTAAATGGAAAACCAAGCCCGGAACCATATTTGAAGGGCGCCGAGCTGCTTAGTCTCGCCGCTGCTGATTGCCTGGTGGTCGAAGATGCGCCGGCGGGAATCCGCTCCGGGAAAGCAGCAGGCGCGCGGGTGATTGCGCTGCAAACGACAGAGCGCGACAGCTTGTTACGCGAGGCTGGCGCGGCCTGGATCGTGAACACCTGCGCTTCCGTGAGTGTGGCCGGCGAGACGCGCGATGGAAAGATTACTCTTGTTCTGCAGACGGGAACGCCGAAAGATTTTTGACTGTTGTTCCGCCCGCTAGGTAAAATCCATCGTCTTTCCTTTGAGTCTATCCATTCAATCGTATCCATTAAGGATAAGGAGCCACAGGATGAATCGTCTCTCGCGGACCGGAATTCCGGCGCTGCTGTTTGCATGTTTACTCGTCACGCCCGCACTGCTGCACTCGCAGGAGAAAGATGAAAAGGCGGCCGATAAAGACAAGAAGCCGGCTGAGACCGCTCCTGCGAAGGAGGAGTCCTCAGTAACGGACCACACGATTAAGCTCGGAGGGCAGACGATTCCGTACAAGGTCACGGCGCAAACAATCTTGTTGAAGGACGACAAAGGCGAGCCGACCGCGCTGGTTTACTCGACGGCGTATACGCGGAGCGATGTGAAGGACCCGGGCACGCGTCCGGTGGCGTTTCTGTATAACGGCGGGCCGGGCTCCTCTTCAGTGTGGCTGCACATGGGCTCGTTCGCGCCGCGCCGTGTGATCACGCTGAATGCAGCCGTCACACCACCGGCGCCTTACAAGATCGAAGACAATGCGTATTCGCTGCTGGATAAAACGGACCTGGTGTTCGTTGACCCCGTAGGCACGGGTTTCAGTCATGCCGTTGGCAAAGCGCAAAACAAGGATTTCTGGGGCGTCGATTCCGATGTCAAGTCGCTGGCGCAGTTTGTCGAGAT
This sequence comes from uncultured Acidobacteriota bacterium, assembly GCA_963732135.1. GTDB lineage: Bacteria > Acidobacteriota > Terriglobia > Acidiferrales > UBA7541 > Acidiferrum. Next base: position 351,757 of record CAVSYC010000001.1, on the reverse strand, counting down.
TTACATTACGCGCACGAATCGTTGGAATTCTCCCAAATTTCTGATTGGCGAAAGCTATGGCACGTTTCGCTCTGCCGCGCTTGGCAACTATCTGCAGGAACACAAGAGTATTTATCTAAACGGAATCGTCTTGATCTCCTCGGTGCTGGATCTCGGCACGATTTCGTTTTATCCGGGCACCGACAGCGCCTACATCTATTACTTACCCAGCTATGCGGCGACCGCGTGGTATCACAAAATGCTGAAGGACCGCCCCGATGACGTGAACGCTTTCATCGAAGAAGCGCGAAAGTTCGCAACCGGCGATTTATCAGTCGCGATGAGCAAAGGTGACAAACTTTTGGACAGCGAAAAAGCCGACATCGCGAAGAAAATGGCGCGCTTTAGCGGACTCAGCGAAGACTACCTGGTCAAAGCGAATCTACGCGTGAATCTTTTTCAATTCATGAAGGAACTGCAGCGCAGCCGCGGGTTGACTACCGGACGCCTGGATGCGCGCTTCAGTGGTCCGACCTACGACTTGCTTGGAGAATTTGCAGAATACGATCCGCAAGAAACTGCAATCAGCGGGGCTTTTGTTGCCGCGTTCAACAGCTATGTGCGGGAAGATCTGAAATTTGGCGCGGACAAAACGTATCAGGTGGCTGCTGACTTCAATGGCCAGGCTTGGGACTGGAAACACCAGGGCGCAGACCAGTATGGATTCCCCGGCTCGCCAAACGTGGAAGCCGATTTGATTGGCGCAATGCTCGCCAATCCGCATTTGAAGATTGAAGTCGAAAACGGCATCTATGACCTGGCGACTCCTTTTTTGGCCACGGAACAAACCATGGACCATCTGGGCCTGGCGCCAGATCTGCGCAAGAACATCAAACTGCAATACTATGAAGCCGGGCACATGATGTATGTCCGCAACGAAGATTTGGCCAAGCTGAAGAGCAACGTCGCCGCGTTTATCGACGCTGCCACTAAGCCTTAAACTAGTTTTCGCCTATTGCCGAATACCCGATGAAGCATTAATCATCACGCGCCTAGCTGGATTACTTTTCTAAGCCGTGGACGCGCCCGCTTCTATACTGGATATCTCAACGGCGTGGTTCTCTCTTGCCGCCGCAAATCGACCTTTTACGGGCCAACATAACCATGGGTAGCACTACAACTGTCACCAACGCGCCGCCAGATACCTCGGCGGAGCCCAAACAGCGCACGTTTGGCGTTCCGCAATTGATCGCCGCAATGCTCAAGAGCGGCGGCCACATCAGTGACTTGATTTTTTCGCCAGGTCGCGCGCCGCAAGTGGAAGTCAGCGGCCAGCTGGTCGAACTGAAATTTAAAGGCCTGGAGTCTTTGAAACCTGAGGACACCCGTTCGATTGCCTACGAATTGATGGGCAAAAACGAACATCCTATCCGCAAGCTCGAGCAGGATGGCTCTGCGGATTTGTCTTACGGAATCAACGGCGTTGGGCGCTTCCGCGTAAACATTTTTCGCCAACGAGGAACTTGCGCCATCGTCATGCGCGTGATTCCGGACAACATTCCTAGTTTCGAAGATCTTCGGCTGCCGGCGACGCTGCAGGAAATCGTGCAACTTCGCAACGGAGTCGTGCTGGTCACCGGGCCGACAGGCTCAGGCAAGTCTTCCACGCTGGCCGCGATCATCGACAAAATGAATCAGGAAAAGGCTTATCACATCCTGACCATTGAAGATCCCATCGAATTTTTGCATCGCCACAAAAAAGCGACCATCCACCAGCGCGAACTACACAGCGACACGCCGACATTTTCTCTGGCTCTCCGCGCGGCGTTGCGCCAGGCTCCCAAGGTAATTCTCGTCGGCGAAATGCGCGACCGCGAAACCATCGAAATTGCCCTAGAAGCATCGGAAACCGGGCACTTGGTACTTTCCACGCTACACACGATTGACGCCGCGAAAACCGTCGAACGCATCATCGGCGTTTTTCCGCTTGCCGACCAGCAATCCATTCGCACCCGCCTCGCCAAAGCTTTCCGCTTCATCGTTTCGCAGCGCCTGCTTCCTAAGAAGGACGGCTCAGGCCGCGTTGCCGCCATCGAAATCCTAAAGTCCACCATGCGCACGCGGGAATATGTCGAAAAGGGCGAAAGCGAAGGCAAGTCACTTCTTGATGCCATGCGCGACGGCAGCACCGAAGGTATGCAGCATTTTGACGGCGAACTCGACAAGTTCATTCGAACCGACCTGGTCGATTTTGAAACCGCGCTTGGTTTCTCTACCAATGCCGGAAATCTTCGTCTTGAATTGCAGGATTATCTAGACGATCCCAAAACCCGTAAGCAGAACGCGCGCAATACGCAAGCCACGGAAATAGAAATCGAGCGCTAGCCACCGAATCATTTTGGTACGCGCGCGCTCGCTTGTATCATCTTTTCCGTGCTCGCAATCATCTGCCCCGATCCGCCTGATGTGCAGCCCCTGGCTCGCAGCCTCTATCAATCGCTGATTGCGGGTGGCATCCTGCTGCTTCTGCAATTTCTCTTCAGAAAATCGGGCGAACGAATCTCGCGTGCAATTTACGAGTGCATCCAACCGCTGGAGCGGCGCCGTTTCATCGCCGGTTTTCTGCTCTTTTTGCTGGTCATCGGTTTACGATTGGCGCTTCTTCCCCGCTTCCCCGTTCCAGTGCCAGGCATTCACGATGAATTCAGTTACCGGCTGATGGGTGACACCTTCGCGCATTTCAGGCTTTCAAATCCACCACATCCGCTGTGGATGAGCTTCGAAACTTTCCACGTGAACTTTTCCCCGCGCTACGCCTCGATGTATCCGCCCGCGCAGGGATTCGTTCTGGCGATTGGCGAGTGGCTCGGCAGTCCATGGATCGGCGTGCTTTTAAGCTGCGCCGCAATGTGCGCCGTCATGTACTGGATGCTGCTGGCATGGTTGCCGCCGCGTTGGGCTCTGCTCGGGGGCGTTATCGCTTGGTTGAAGTTCGCGGTTGTTAGCTACTGGATCAACAGCTATTGGGGCGGAGCGGTCGCCGCCACAGGCGGCTCCCTATTGCTGGGCGCGCTGGTACGCCTTCTCCGCAGGCCTCGTTTCCGCGACGCGCTGCTGTTCGGCCTCGCGCTCGCCATTCTAGCGAACAGCCGTCCGTATGAAGGTCTGATTTTTTCTCTACCTGCGCTACTGGTCCTCGCGGGTTGGCTTTATCAGAAGGCCAGTGGCGCAACCTCCTTACAGGCGCGCTGGCGAATCGTCGCGCTTCCAATTGCGGTGGTGTTGCTGTTTACAGGCGCATTTATGGGTTTCTACAATCACAGCCTCACCGGCCACGCTCTGCTTTTTCCGAACGCGCTTAACGTGCGCACCTATCACACCGCGCCGATGTTTCTATTTCAAAAGACCAAGCCAATGCTTCATTACAACAATCAGCAGTTCGAGGATTTTTACAATGGCTGGGAGCGCGAGGAATATGACCATTCCTGGGAAAGCATAAAATGCCTCGCCTGGCTGAAGTCGGTACGTTTTTTCTCCGCGTACGCCTGGTGGGGCATGTTGTTGGCGCTGCCGGCGTTATGGTTCACGCTTCGCGATCGCCGGATGCGCTTGCCTTTGGTGACGCTGGCGTTCGTCGCCGCCGCAACCTTCGCGGTAGTATGGTCCAACTCACACTACGCCGCTCCGGTTACCTGCATTGCGGTTCTTCTCTATCTGCAGTCGCTCCGTCACCTGCGGCTGATGGAGTGGAAAAGGTGGCGATGGGGCGCCGCATTCGCTCGCACCTCCGTACTTCTGTTGCTCGTCGAGACAGCAGGCGCGGTTGTACGGAAAGAGTGTGACACTTTTTATTGGACATGCCAGGGCGACATCAGCCGCCAGGACATCCAACGAAAGCTGCAATCGCTGCCCGGCAAACATCTCGTCATGGTGCGCTATGGCGACGATCACAATATTCACGACGACTGGGTTTACAACGGCGCGGAAATCGATACCGCTAAAGTGATCTGGGCGCGCGAAATTGACGCGGAACAAGACGGCAAGCTCTTCGATTATTTTCAGGATCGCAAAGTTTGGCTGGTCACGCCGGACACCGACAACACTTACCTTGCGCCGTATACGCTCCCAGATTCAAAACAGTCGGAACAATAAGCCACAGCTGCTGCTTATGCGCGTCAGCGTGTCGCCACCACCAAGTTGTTTAACCCCAGCTCAAATCTTTCGTGGTGAAACTCCCGGAAGCCCGCGTGCTCCAGCAATCGCTGTACTTCGCTGACCGGAATTCTTTTCTGGTGCTCGTCGCTTTCCATCTCATCGCTGACCAGGCGCAATGTGTGCAGCACATTTAGAATCGGATCCACCATCGCCGCCGGCCAAGTCATAATCAAAGAACCGCCCGGCGCCAGAATCCGAAATGCTTCTCGCAGCACAAATTCCGGTTGCATCAGGTGCTCGAACACCGCCAGCATCACTACGTGCTCAAACTGGGCGTCGTTCAAGGGCAACCGGCTTCGCAAGTCCGCATGAATACGCTGCCAGCGCCCGTTCGTTCCGCTTTCCACCTGATCGTCGATTCCAACCCCGTATGCAATTTTGTCTTCGGCATAATCCAGAAACGCCATTTCTAATCCGCAACCCAGATCGCACACGCGAGAACCGGCATTCAAATGCGGGTACGCCGCACGAAACCTCATTTTCGCGATGAAATGATCGATTCCCGTATAGGGCATTTATTTGACGGCCGTCTGGCGTTCGTCTGGGACCAGATCGTAGTCGCCGATGTACGTACCGCGGCTGATCCCCAGCATACTCAGAAAGAACGAGGAAAAAATAATCTGTACGCCCAGGAACAGCCACATGGACCAGAACAAGACTCCTCGCACTTGCTGCAGCGGGCCAAATCCGCTGGCCGCCCATTGCCAGGCGATGTAGGCGCATCCCGTAAATCCGAGCAGAAAAAGAGCTCCGCCAAGCAGCAACCCCGATTCGAACGTGACGCGTTTCAGAATGCGTTTCAGCGAAACGGTGTTGCGGTCGAATCGTTCCGCATAGCTGAAAACTTTCGCGAACGCTCCGATGGCTAAAATCTGCGCGCCCATCAACGTAAAGATCACGCCAAAGATCATGGTGTGCACATCCAGCACCACGTTGTGTGGAATGGTGCGCGGCCCAGGCAGCAACCAGCATGTTAGAAAAAGTCCCGCGGCCATCAACAATCCACCCGGCAGGATAAACAGCCAGTTCGGCGCGTACAGCAGCATGAATCGCAGGTGCCGCCAGCCATCGCGAAAACTACGCAAGTGCGGTGGGCGTCCCCGCTTGTCTTTCCACAAGGTAATCGGGATCTCGGAAGTTTTTGCGCCGACCTGCGCCGCCTTGATCACGAACTCGGATGCAAACTCCATTCCGCTGCTGCGCAAATCCATCCGCTCAAAAATTTCGCGCGTGAATCCGCGCATCCCGCAATGCGTATCGCCGATGCCCGAGTGAAAAAATAAATTCAGCAGCGCGGTCAGTCCGGGATTCCCGATATATTTGTGATGCCATGGCATCGCTCCCGGCTTGATCTCTCCCGCGAACCGGTTGCCCATCACCACGTCGTTTCCTTCGCGCCATTTTTCCACGAATCGCGGCACTTCGCCGAAGTCGTAGCTGTCGTCCGCGTCGCCCATGATAATGAACGCGCCGCGCGCTGCACGGATCCCGGCTTTCAACGCCGATCCGTAACCGCGCTGCTCCACTGGAATCACCCGTGCGCCAAGTTTCTCGGCGATGTCGATCGATCCGTCCGTCGAGCCGTTATCCGCAACCACCACTTCCCCGCGCAGTCCTGCTTCCTTAAACGCTTTCTGCGCTTTCTCCACGCAAATTCCAATGGAATTCGCCTCGTTCAGGCACGGAATCACGACCGAAACGTCGACCGGACTGCCCGCGACATTGGTCACAAGCTCCATCGTCAGTTGCGGCTGGAGAGAAGTCGCGCGCTTTGTCTCCACCATTCCACCTCGTACGCGAATTCCGTGCTCGCGAAATCGTGCCTTGTATTATGCGGCTGGGTTTTCCGTCTTGCATTTTCCCGGTGCGCCAGTATGATGGCGCATCCTTGAAAATCCCTGTGAACATAATTGTCCACTACTTTTGAGCCATCTGCCAGCGTCGTTGCCGTGCTCCAGCCCAGCCGCGGCAAGCTACTGCAAGTCCTCGGCGTATGGTTCGGCATCGCCGCAGCTATCGGTAATACCATCGCATCGGGCATCGTTCGCGCTCCCGGCAACATTGCTCAACTTCTGCCGAATCCCTGGTGGTTTCTTGCAGTGTGGATTCTTGGCGGTCTTTACGCCCTCCTAGGGGCTTCGTCACTAGCGGAATTAGGCGCTGCGATTCCTCGCAGCGGCGGCCAATACCACTATGCGCGCCGTGGCATTGGCGAGTACGCCGGTTTCCTCGTAGGCTGGAGTGACTGGCTCTCTACCTGCGGCACCAACGCGGTCATGGCCATCGTCATCGGAGAATATAGCGCCGTGCTCCTGCCGTTCCTTCGTCCCTGGCAGAAACCGCTCGGCGTCTCTATTTTGCTGTTTTTTGCGTTTTTGCAATGGCGCGGCGTCAAGTGGGGCAGCCGCGCCCAACTCACTACCGCTGCGTTGAAGACCGGTGCTCTTCTGCTACTTGTGGCGGCTTGTTTCTTGCTGGGATCGCACTTTCATTCGGCGGTGAATGTCGCGGGCACGGCTTCCGTGTCTGCATTGCCCTCGGGTTGGCTGCTCGCAACTGCCGTCCTGCTCGGACTTCAATTCGTTGTCACTACCGTGGACGGATGGGACGGCATTATCTATTTCGGAGAGGAGGTCAAGGATCCCGGCCGCGAGGTACCGCGAGCCATCTTCGCCAGCGTTTTTTCTATCATGGGAATTTACCTGCTCTTGATTCTGGCCCTGCTCTATGTTCTTCCCGTGAACGAAATCGCCGGAAATATTTTTGCCCTCGGCGCCGCAGCGAACAAAGTCTTTGGCAGCTATGGCGATCCCATTATTCGAATCATCATGATTGTTTCCCTGCTCAGCTGCATCAACGCCTGCCAGATGTTCGCGACGCGCGTGATTCATTCGATGAGCCGTGATCGGCTTTTCTTCAGTTCAGCTTGCAAGGTCAACGCCGGCGGCACGCCCGTTCTTGCTTTGCTCTTGAGTACAATCGTGGGAATTATTTTTGTTCTTGGCAATTTCGAACGCATCGTTGCCATGCTCTCGTTCTTCTTCGTAGCGAACTACACGCTTTCTTACTCCAGCCTGTTGCTCCTCAGAAAGCGCGAGCCGGATATGCCACGCCCGTACCGCGCGTGGGGATATCCCTGGACCACGGGCCTCGCATTGCTCGCATCCATCATTTTCTTGGTTGTGTCTTTGGAAGAGGATCGAAGCAATGCACCGATTGCGTTCGGCATCCTGCTGGCAAGTTATCCGCTCTTCCGCATCCTCAAGTGGGTCTCGCGGCGGTCGGAACAAATCCCATTGCCAACTTCCTAGTGGTCTAAACGCGTCATTCCGAGCGCAGCGACCGAAGGTTCCGACCATGTCGGAAGGAATCTCCCTCGGTTTTTTCCGCGCGTGCCGCGGTGACTAAATCTTTTCTGCGACCGCCTTCGCCTGCAAAAAGAGGTGCAGGTAGTCCTTCCCACCCGTCTTCGAATCCGTCCCGGACATATTGAACCCGCCAAACGGATGCGCCCCCACCATCGCGCCGGTGCATTTCCGGTTCAGATAGAGATTCCCGACGTGAAACGATTCCTCGGCCTTCTCCAATTTCGCTTTGTTCTTTGAATACACAGCGCCCGTCAATCCAAATTCCGTGCCATTCGCGATCTCCAGCGCATGATCGAAATCCTTGGCCTTAATCACCGCCAACACTGGACCAAAAATTTCTTCCTGCGCAACGCGTGCCTTCGGATCAACATCCGTGATAATCGTCGGCTGCACAAAGTAGCCGTCGCCCGGCGCGCGTCCGCCGCCGAGCACCAGCTGGCCTTCTTTTTTACCAACTTCGATGTAGTTCAGAATGCCCCTCATCGCTGTTTCGCTGATCACTGGTCCCATATAGTTGTTCGGATCATCGCTAGGGCCGACGGTAATTTTCTTCGCGCGCTCCACCAGTTTTTGCACGAACGCGTCGTACACCTTTTCGGTAACGATCGCGCGCGAACACGCGGAACACTTCTGTCCCTGATATCCAAAAGCGGCTTGCGCGGTTCCCTCCGCAGCGGCGTCGATATCGGCCTCATCGTCCACCACGATGGCGTCTTTGCCGCCCATCTCCAGCACCGTGCGCTTGATCCACATCTGCCCAGGAACCGCTTTGCCTGCAAGCTCACTGATGCGCAGACCGACTTCCTTCGAACCCGTGAAGCCGACGTAGCGAGTCTTCGCGTGTCGCACCAACGCGTCTCCAATAACGCTGCCGGGACCCGTGATGAAGTTAAGCGCTTCTTTGGGAATCCCCGCTTCGAACAAAATATCCACAAATTGGGCTGCGATAGCCGGCGAGTCTCCCGCGGGCTTCAGTACCACGGTATTTCCCGTTACCAATGACGCTGCGACCAGCCCCGCCATAATGGCGCACGGAAAATTCCACGGCGGAATGATCGCGCCCACGCCCAGCGGAATGTACACAAGATAATTCCGCTCGCCGCGCATCGGCGTCAGTTTTTGCGGCTCCGCCAGACGAAGCATTTCACGTCCGTAGAATTCCAGGAAGTCGATCGTTTCCGCAATGTCCGCGTCCGCTTCCGGCCACGTCTTGCCCACTTCGTAGCAGACCGACGCCGCCAGCTCGAATTTCCGCTCCCGGATAATTTGCGCCGCCCGGAATATATAACTCGCGCGCTCCTGCGCAGTCGTACGCTTCCAGGTATCAAAATACTTGTGCGCAGCCTCCACCGCCTGGTTGGCTTGCTCCGCCGAAGCTTTCTGGAAAACGCCAATCACTTGCGAAGGCCGCGACGGATTCGTCGACTGCATCTTTTCCGCTGTCGTGGCTTTCTGCCCCGCAAGGTACATCGGATATTCGCGCCCAAACTCCCCGGCTACCTTCTTCAACGCCGCTTCCATCGCAGCGCGATTTTCTGGCTTCGAGAAATCAATAAACGCCTCATTCACAAATTCCGGCTTCTGCAATCGAGTTTCCGCCGTCGCCATTTCACGCCTCCTGACATCTCCAAGCACCCTAGTTTACCGCTTGCCGCTTGACCACGCCAACCGCGTAGGAATCGTAACCTCGCCGCCATGTGGTCTGATTTGTGGATTTGCTTCAACTCATGTTAAATCCAACCGTAGCAAGTTGCAGCCATTAAGCTGTGCGAGGTCGTCCCGTGCCGCCAGTCCTAATTCCTAAAGTCCATGAGATGGTGCTACCCGATGTTGGACCAGTCTCTGTTCCAATCGGCGAGCCCATCGCGCATTTGAAGTGCTTTGAAGCTGTCGCGCTTAAGGATAAACATATCGAGGCCGGCGTCTGGGAATGTTCGCCCGGCATCTGGCGCCGTCAAGTCCTGCAGGCAGAACTTTGCTGCTTCGTCTCCGGCCACGCTTTCTTCACACCAGATGGCGGCGAAAAATTCGAAATCAAAGCGGGCGACGCCGTATTTTTTCCGCCCAACTCACAAGGCGTCTGGGACGTCAGAGAAAGCATCCGTAAGTCCTACGTGACATTTAATTACTGAGTTTCAGATTCGTTCGATCACCTGCGGATTTTCAATGCTGCCTTCTCATTCCTGAACGCAAAAAACAAACTCCTCATTCTGAGTTCGCCGGAACCGGTCGAACGATCACAGTGTCGAACCGGCACAGTGCTAAGCAACGAGTTCGCCAGTCGCCTCCCCAAAGATGCGGGTGTGCAGATCCACATCCGCCGCCGTCGTCGCGGGACACATCAGCGCCATATTGTGGAACGGCGTCAGCAAAACGTCGCGATTCATGGCATATAAATGCAAAAAGCGCTCTAACTCAAAATCCGCTGCCGCAGCGGATTCCCCGCCATTCCTCGGCGGCTTCTCTCGAAATGTATACTCCGCCCGCGCGCCAAGCTGCTGCACATTCCATGGCAGCCCATGTTTTTTGATTTCTCCGCGAACACCATCCGCCCATCGCGTCGCCAGCGGAATCATCATTCCGAACGCCTTCGCGGTCAGCACATTTTCCAGAGTCGCCCGCATTGCTGCCAACGACAACGCATTCCCCGCCAGCGTCCCGCCAATTCCCCCAACATCGCAATCTTCCAGCTCGATCCGCGCAGAAATCCGCTCCGCCACTTCTTTCGTGCAGCCGTAGGTCGATCCCGGAACCCCGCTTCCAATCGGTTTGCCAAACACCACAAAGTCCGGCTCCAGTTTCCACTCGCGCGTACAACCCCCCGGCCCAACGCAAATCGTGTGCGTCTCGTCCGCAATCAGAAGCGTTCCGTACTTTTTCGTTAGTTCCCGCATCGCGGCCCAGTATCCCTCGTCCGGCAAAATAATCCCCACATTGGTCATCGCCGGTTCCGCAAGTACCACCGCTACATCGCCATGCTTCAGCGCGTCTTCCAACGCATTCAAATCATTGAACTCCACTACCCGCGTAGTCTCGACGGGATTCACCGGCGGCCCAATATTCCCGCGCCGCGGCCCGACAACTCCATCGTGCAAAGACGCAAACGACTCATCCACGGTCCCGTGATAACAGTAGTTGTAAACCAGAATCTTCGATCGCTGCGTAATCTCTCGCGCAATTCGAATCGCAAATCGGTTCGCATCCGTCGCCGTCAGCGCAAACTGCCAGTAAGGCAGCCCGAACCGCCGCCTCAACTCTTCCGCCACCCAAATCGAATCTTCCGTGGGCAGCATCAACGTGACGCCTTCGCGCACTCGCTTCGCAATCGTATCCGCGACAGTATCCGGTGAGTGCCCCGTCATCGCACCCGTATCGCCCAAACACAGATCCACGTACTCACGCCCATCCACATCCGTAAAATGCGCGCCCTTCGCATGCGCTACAAATAGGGGAAAAGCGCCGGCCCATTTTTTCATCCAGTTCATCGGCACGCCGCCAAGCAACGATTTTTTCGCGCGAGCGTACATCTCCGCCGACTTCGTATGCTCGGAAGTAAATTTCTGCTCTTCGCGCTTTTGCAGTTGGTGGAGTTTCGACCTGTCAATCATGCTCATCGCAGCTCGTGAATAATTTCCTTCGCCGCGTTCGCACCGCTCGCGCCCGTCAGTCCATTTCCCGGATGCGTCCCGCTGCTGCACATAAACAATCCCCGCACCGGCGTTTTGTACCGCGCCCAATCCAGCACCGGCCTCATCGTAAACAACTGATCCAGCGCCAGCTCGCCATGAAAAATGTGTCCGCCTGTAAAACCGTAAATTTTCTCCAGATCCTCAGGCGTGATCACCTGCATTCCATCGACCAGGCCAGGCAGATTCGGCGAATACTGCGCCAGCGTTTTCACCACAACGTCACCCAACTCCTTGCGCCTCGGACCCCAGCTTCCTTCCTTCAATTTATATGGCGCGAACTGCACATACGCCGAAAGCACATGTTTCGCGTCCGGCGCCAGCGAAGGGTCCAGAATCGTCGGTATCGTCACATCCAGATACGGTGCGCTCGGGAATTCACCGTACTTCGAAGCGTCATACGCTCGCTCCAGATAATCAATTTCTGGGCCAATGTGAATTCGCCCTGACAGCGCGCGCAAGTATCCATCCTGTCCGATGGCACCCGCCAGCGATGGAAATGACGGCAAATCGCCCAGCGCGAGATTTACTTTCGCGACGGTCCCCTTTGCACGCAAATTCTTGATTCGTTGCGCGAACGAAGGATCAAGCTGGGAAGGATCGAGCAAATTAAAAAATGTCCGCTTCGGATCGACGCCGGAAACCACAGCCTCCGTCGCGATCTCTTCCCCGTCGCGTAGCACCACTCCAACAACCGCCCCATTCTTCGTTCGAATCTGCTCGACTTCCGCGTCGGTTCGAATCTCCGCACCTGCCGCCTTCGCCGCCTCCGCCAATGCATTCGTGAATTTTCCCAATCCGCCGCGCGCAAACGTCGCCGTCCCCACCGGATTCGCATCCGCCGCCGCGCGCAACAGCAACACCGCGGTCGATCCCGCCGACCACGGCCCCAGCGCCGTACCAAAAATTCCCCGCGCCGCAATCGTCGCGCGAATCAACTCCGTCTCAAAAAACTCCGCCACGTAGTCCGCCACCGCCATCGGACCCCATCGCAGCAAGTCAAAAATCCGTTTCTTCCCCAGCCCGCGCACGCCGCGCCCGGTCTTAAATAAGTTCCACAAATCTTCTGGTGTCGGTTTGTCAATCGCCGGCGGCGTAATCATGCATAGTTGCGCAAAGACCGCCGCCACTTCTTCCAATCCCGTGGCGAATTTCGTGTAATTCTCTCCATCCTTAGCCGAAACGCGCGCAATCGCGCCCGCCGTCTTCGCTACATCCGAATAAAACAACAACGCTTTTCCATCCAACGATGGAGAAAACACCCGCGGATCAGGCTGCAAAATCTGGCAATCGAATTTTTCTACCGCCAAATCGCGCGCTACATCCGCTCGCAGCGGACCCAAAGTGTGCGCCAGCGTCGACGAAAAAAATCCCGGATGAAATTCCTCTGTCACCGCGCCGCCGCCAACCATCTCGCGCCGTTCCAGCACCACCGGCTTGAATCCGCCTTTAGCCAGATAAAACGCGGCGATTAGTCCGTTGTGTCCGCCACCGACGATCACTACTTTTTGTCCCAGTGGCATCGTCAGTTCCCCGCCTGCGCGCGAGAACTTTTCTTCGCTGACGATCCGTTTTTCCACTCCTTCAAAATCACCGTGCTCGCGATTCTTCCCGGCGCCGCCATAATCCCTCCGCCCGGATGCGTCGCCGACCCACACATGTACAAATTCTCTATCGGCGTTTTGTAGTACGCCCATCCCGGCACCGGTCGCAAAAAGAAAAGTTGTTCCAGCGAAAGCTCGCCTTGAAAGATGTTTCCCTGCGTCAATCCAAACTCCCGCTCCAGATCCAGCGGCGTCAGCACCTGCCGCCCGACAATAATTTTCTTAATATTTGGAATGTGTTCGCTGATGGTGTTAATGACGTTATCGCCAAACGCCTCGCGCTTGGTATCGTCCCACGTGCCCTGTGCAAGCTTGTACGGCGCATATTGCACGAAGCACGACATCACATGTTTTCCAGGCGGGGCCACCGACGGGTCCGTCAAACTCGGAATTACCATGTCAATGTACGGTCGCTTCGAAAAATTCCCGTACTTCGCATCGTCGTACGCGCGCTCCATGTACTCAACGCTCGGCGAAATCGAAAGCGCCCCGCGCAAATGCGCTCCATCGCCCGGTAAACACTTGAATTCCGGCAGCCCATCCAGCGCCAGATTCACTTTCCCCGACGACCCGCGAAATTTATACCGCTTCACATCGTCCAAAAAGTCGCCAGGCAGCTCACTCGGGTCCAGGAACTTCTCAAACGTCAAATGCGGATCCACGCTCGATGACACCACATTTGCTGTCAACTCTTCTCCGCTCGTCAGCGCCACTCCACAAGCGCGTCCGTCCTTCACAATAATTTTCCCAACGTTCGACTTGGTTCGAATCTCCACGCCCGCTTCGAGCGCCGCCGCCGCGATCGCGTTCGAAATCGCGCCAGTCCCGCCACGGCTGAATCCCCATGACCGGAATGCCCCATCAATCTCGCCCATATAATGATGGAGCAGCACGTAAGCAGTCCCCGGCGAGCGAATCCCCAAAAATGTTCCGATTATTCCAGAAGCCGACATCGTCGCCTTCAGCACATCCGTCTCAAACCACTGGTCTAGAAAATCCGCCGCGCTCATCGTCATCAACTGCACGAGCGTGTACCGTTCATCGCTCGACAGATCGCGGAATCTTTGCATCAAAAAATGTAGCTGCCGCAAATCTTTCGGCCGCAGCGTCGTCGGGTCCGGCGGAATCATCGACAGAATCGGCTTCACGAACCGGCACATCGGCGTCATCATCTTGGAAAATTCTTCGTACGCCTCTGCATCCACGCGCGAGTGTCGCCGAATCTCCCGCACCGTCCGGCCGTGATCGTTCATCCGCCACAAATAATCGCCGTTCAACATCGGCGAGAACGTTCCATCCAGCGGCAAAATTTCCAGTCCGTGCCGCGGCAAGTCCAAATCGCGAATAATTTCCGGCCGCAACAACGAAACGACGTACGAACATTCGCTGAACAGAAATCCCGGAATAATTTCTTCCGTTACGGCCGCCCCGCCCAGCACGTGCCGCCGCTCAAGCACAACTACCTTTTTCCCAGCCTTCGCCAGGTACGCGGCATTTGTCAGCCCGTTGTGCCCGCCGCCAATCACAATTACGTCGTAGTGCTGCGCCATTCGCCAAAACTCCGCTAAGAAAAAGAGAAATCTTGCAGGAACAAAAGTCCGCTAATTCTACCCGCGCCCCTCAACGCCACACAAGTGCGCTCCGCCCTCGCGGCATTGCAATGTTCGATCTTTTGCAACGGCCGCCTTCTGAGGCGAGCTTCTTTCTGTAGCGATGCGCGACCAAACTTTTTCTATGGCTACCTTCGCCTGTCCCGCGCGACTTCACTCCATTCCGGCCAGTGTGCCTGAATTGTCCCAACGGCCAGTAGTCCACAACTCCTCTGCGTCGTACTCTCGTGCCTTCCAGACAGCATTCCCGTTCCGAGGGAATCCTTATGTACTGCGAACACTGCGGCCTACAAATTTTTCCCAAGCTCCCCGTCTGCACTCGTTGCGGCGAAACACCAACGTTCCAGCTATTCCAACTAGCCAGCCTCTTGACCCTTTTTCTCGCTGTGCTGTGCAACTCCCTCGTCGCCTGGTTGCTACTGCCGCGCCTGTCCTCCGGCCACTACGCTGCAATCTACTTCCGCATGTGGCTGTGGCTTTCCGATAAAACAGCGATCTATGGATGGGCTCCCATCGCCATCGGCCTGCTGGCCTGGGATTATTTTGTCCGCCGCAAAACTCGTCAGAAAATCAAAGGCTGGCTCACGCGAAAACTTCTCAGCTTCGTCATCGTTGCCGGCGTCACTCCGGTTCTTCCCTGGAGGCTCCCCGCCGGGCAGCCTCCGCAAAATTTTATGTCGCTGATCGGACGCTATCCCGGCCTGCCTTCCGGCCTGGCCTGGACCGCCATCGCTGTCGTCATCGTCCTTCTCTGCTCCAACAGCGAATCCCGCATCGCGCTCCTCGGCAAAGGCCGCGTCCTCAGCGCCGTCAGCCTCTGCTCCCTCTTCTTACTCCTCACCCTCACACTAGTAGGCTGGTCCCTAGCCCACTGATCCGCCGTCGTAGGGCGCAGCACCGCACACCATCATCCGTCATTCTGAACCTCTCACTATTTTGCTCAGCCGATACCACCAGCCGTCATTCCGAGCGGAGCAAACCGACTTTTTCTTCCAGTCACGACCCGGTCGGGACGGTCGGCTTGCGCAGTCGAGGAATCTCCGTTCTTCTTTCTCGTTGAATCACCAGGCAGGCTTGCTCTTCCGTCTTCTGTGGTGAAATCTTTATCTACTCCGGCGGCGGCTCCCCCTTCAATATCTCTTGCACAATCTCCCGAGCGCGCGTTTCATCCTCCGGCAACACATAGATCTGCGCCTTTCCCGCGTTTTGCTCGCTCCGAACCATCACGTCGTTCTCCCGCAGCGACATTTTAATCATGTCTCGCACGTCCATCTCCTCGCCGGACCATACCTCCACTGTCGCATCCTCCGGATAACGTGGACCCAGCCATTCATTCGCGTCCTGAATCGCATCGCTTAGCCCTTTCTCGAAATCCGCGGGTTCTCGATCTGGTGCCGGCAGCAACGGCACCGCGTCTTCCCCAGTCTCCTCATCCGTCCCAAACGCGTCTTTAATCGCCAACTCCGCCTTCTCATACAACGACGCCGGCACCCCAATTTGATATGGCGACTGGTTGCTCCAATTAAAAAGATGATCCTGCCGCCGAATCATCTTGTGCGGAATCGACGCCTCGTCCAGCACCGTGCAAATCTCCGTGCACACTCGCAAATCCGTCCCCTTCCAAAACGAACAAAAGGGGTCGGTATTCGGATCTCCAGGCGTGTCCGTAAATGGCTTGTGGTCCCGCTCGTTGCCCGCTGCGTCATCGGTCGCACTGCTCATCAACTCCGCTGACTCCACCAGCGGCACATCGCAATCCGCGCACATCGTGAATCCGCGCCGGTACTCCGCCTTACATTTTGGACAAACCATGCCCATCAGTTTACTCTGCTCCGCGATGTCGTGAAATTACTCATGTCGCTAGGGAAAATGTCCACTCACCATTTGCAGCCTCACAAAAAGGACCGGAAGCTTCGACGGATACGTCTCCAAAATGCGATTAGTCTCAGCCCACTCTGGCTCCAACGGCTCCCGCCGCTAGTTCCGTCCGTCCCATCTTTCCTCTGTGTCTCGGTGACTCTGTGGCAATCCCTTTTTCTTGCTTCTTTAAGCCGCGGGCTCAAAAATTCTCTTGACAACCGTTTACTCTTGCGGTAACTTCCGCAGTGTAAATCAATAGTAATTCGAATCGCTGCACTTCGCCGGTCATCGGCCCTCGCCCTAACTTCAGCGAATTCATACATTTACGCACTCTTGGGTCCTGCAGAAAACATAACTCTTTTGTTTTCTGTAACTTGCGTACTGTTAAGAGCAAAACACCCGGGGTGGGGTAGGCTCCGCCGCCGACGTTTATCCGATTTCCCGATTCCCGGCGTTGTCGCCGCCCGTCCGCATCCTGCTTTCTTTGCTTCTTCTTCCTCCTTGCGTCTTTTCGCGGACATCATCCGTAGAAACTGTAGAATGAGCGCGATCAATACAGTCTGGCTTTCTCGATCCGGAGCACCAGGTGCCGCCTGCGCGGCGTTATGCTTTTCCACATTCATGGGTGATGACGCAAAAGAGCTCGTCCGCGGCCTGAAGCGCCGCGATCCAGATCTGCTCGATCGGCTGATCGAGCAGTACCAGTTCCGGTTGTTCCGCTATCTGCTGCACCTGACCGCCAACCGCGAACGCGCCGAAGATTTTTTCCAGGAGACCTGGTTGCGCGTCCTCGAGCGCGGCCACCAGTACGACGGCAAATGGAAATTTGAAGCCTGGCTTTTCGCCATCTCTCGCAATCTCGTGCTCGATTGGCATCGCGGCAAAAAACCGCAAAGCATCGATTCGCTCGCTGGCCCCGAAGAAGATGCCACTTTCGACGTGAAAGACCAACACTGCAAGTCTCCGCTGGAACAAGTTTTGCAGGCGGAACAAAAAACCAGCGTCCAACAATCGCTCGAAAAAGTTCCCGCGATCTATCGTGAAGTTTTGGTCCTTCGCTTTCAGGAAGAAATGCAACTGGACGAAATCGCCGGCGTCACCGGCGCGCCCATCTCCACGGTGAAATCACGTCTCTACCGCGGACTGGATGCATTAAAGGTCGCGATGACGCCGTCGTAGCATTTGCTTGCCGTTGTAGTGGCCGGCCTTCAGGCCGGTGTTCTTGGTAGCGTAGCCAATCTTGGCTGCGCGCTTCTTGGAAGTTGGAGTGGCCGCCTTCTGAGGCGGGCGGTTTTTATGCACGGGACTTTGAGGCTGATGATGAACGAAAATACTCACCAACGGGCACAAAAATTGATCGCGCAACGACACGTGGAATCTCATTCGTCCGAAAACGATCACTGGCTCGAGACGCATCTCGCCGAGTGCGAATCCTGCGCCGCCGAACAACGTCAACTCCGCGAATCACTCTCAGCGCTGCGCACCATGCACCTCGATCTGCCGCCCAATCTGGCCAGCCGCGCGCAATTCAGGGTTCGCATGCGCGCCGAAGAACTTCGCGAAAAAGAACCGGCAAAAAAATTCGTTTGGGCCATCGCGGCGGTCTCCTGGGCCCTCGGTGTCAGCACTGCTCCCTGGGTCTGGCGCGGAATCGAATGGCTCGGCCAGGAAACCGGCGCGCCAAAGCTTTTGTTGCAGGTGGGCTTTGTCCTCTGGTGGAGCGTTCCGCCGATGATCGCCGCGTGGGCTGCGCTTTCCGATAAACGTATGGCACAACCGGGCCAGACGGAATGATTTTTGCAGCAAGTACACGGGCCGAACGGACATGAGCGCGAGGGGATCCTAGAAAACGAGGAGAGCATGAGCGAAGCATTCGATGAACGCATGAAGCTGATCCGGTTCCGCAGAAAAAAGGAACGGTTTCGCTTGCGCGAGGAAATAAAAATCGTGCCGAAGTGGGTGATCTGGACCTGCGTGGTGCTGTGGCTCCTGGCCATCGCCATCGGTACACTGATAAATCTCTCTGGCGTCAATGGCGAGACTTTCCCGCCTGATTTGGCTGGCCATCCTGTATTCGCGTCTCTCGCGTTGGCAGGAATGATCACTCTCGTGGCCATAGTTATGGCCATTTGGTTGATGGCTCTCGGTTACGTATACCGCGATGCGCGCCGCCGCGGAATGAATGGAGGGCTTTGGCTGCTTTTGTGCATGCTGCTTTCCTGGCCATTCTTCGCCATCGGTTTCATTCTATACTTCCAGGTACGCGAGCCGCTGCCGTTTCCGTGCCCGCGCTGCTCCGCCATGGTTGGCGCTCGCTTCAACTTCTGCCCCAACTGTAAATGCAACCTCCATCCCGCTTGCCCCAACTGCAAACACGAAGTCGCCGAAACCGACAAATTCTGCCCATATTGCGCCCAAGACCTCGGCGCGAGAACAGCGCCGCCCGCTCTGCCGGGCGCTCCGATAGAAAGTCCGCAATGAGTCTCGCAGTTCAGCACATAAGTCAGAAGCGTTCGACCGCGGGCGCAACGACGCCGAACTGTGTCGTGGCTAACAGCTCGTCTTACGTGGCGAGAACGTCCACGAAACGGTACTATTCCCTTACGATGACACAAACTGACCCTGAGCAGGAAGTGCGGCGACTGACAACGCGTTACGCTGCAATGTCTGAAGGCGAGTTGGAAAAAGTAGCAGTTGATTTTCCGTCGCTTACCGAGATAGCACAGCGCGCGCTTCGCTTTGAGATGGCGAAGCGTTCGCTAACACCACCGGACGAAATTGCGGCGAATCACGCGCGAGAGATTGCAGAGTCCGAGGCGCGTAAGCCCGTGATGATTCGCCGCTACCGCGATCTTCCTGAGGCCTCGGTCGCCAAGAGCGTTCTCGATTCGGCGGGTATTGATTGCGTTCTCGCAGATGACAATCTTGTTCGACTTGACTGGTTCTACTCAAACCTCGTAGGCGGTATCAAGTTGCTGGTTCCCGAATCGGAAGCCGAAGCAGCTGTCAGGCTGCTCGACGAAACCAGTCCGGAAAAATTCGAAGTCGACGGGGTTGGCGAATACCAGCAACCACAGTGTCCACGTTGCAAATCAATGGACGTTTCGCTTGATGGCCTGGATAAGGGTTGGACTTTTGGCGCGATGTACGTCACGAGCTTGCCAATTCCGGTTACCACCAAAGGGTGGAAATGTTATTCGTGCGGGAAACAATGGAACGAGGAGCCTGAACCACCGGATTCAAGGCCCCCTTCGCAAGCGTTACCAGAATAAAGGACCGACAGTTGGCGCACATATTTCAAAAACGTTCGATGGCGAGGGCTACGGCGTTGCCGCCGCCGAGGCACAGCGCGGCGATGCCGCGTTTCAGATTGCGGCGCTGCAATTCATACAGAAGGGTTACTAGGATGCGCGCGCCGCTGGCTCCGATCGGATGGCCGATGGCGACCGCTCCACCGTTGACATTCACTTTTTCGGGGTTGAGTTTCAGTTGCCGCGTGACGGCGATGGCAGCAACGGCAAAAGCTTCGTTTAATTCGACGAGGTCAACGTCTTTGTCGCGGTCCCAGCGGGTTTTTGTCAAAAGTTTTTCGACCGCATCGACCGGTGCCATCATCACCCATTTCGGTTCGACGCCGCTTACGGCCTGCGCCACGATTCGTGCGATCGGAGTTTTTCCGAAATTCACCGCGTTGCGTTCGCTGGTCACGATCAGCGCGGCCGCACCGTCGTTGGTTCCGGGAGCGTTGCCTGCCGTTACCGTCCCATCTTTTTTGAACGCGGGCTTCAATTTTGCCAGCGCTTCGAGCGAAGTATCTTCGCGAGGCGATTCGTCATACTTGATTACGAGCGGATCGCCTTTTTTCTGTGGCACTTCGATTGGTAGAATCTGCGCTTCAAAAAAACAGGACTTGCGGGCGCGCACGGCTTTCTGGTGGCTTTCAAAAGCAAATTTGTCCTGCTCCTCGCGCGTGATCTTATATTTTTCCGCAACCAGTTCGCCGGTCATTCCCATGTGGAAATTTTCGTACGCATCCCACAATCCGTCGTGCACCATCGAATCCACGATCACGCCATCGCCGATGCGGTATCCGGTGCGCGCTTGCGGCAAAAGATACGGGCAGTTGGACATTGACTCCATTCCGCCCGCAACAACAATTTCGCTTTCGCCGAGAGAGACTGCTTGCGCCGCCAGCGCCACCGCTTTCAATCCGGAGCCGCAAACTTTGTTGATGGTCATCGCGGCAACGCGCGGATCGCATCCGCCTTTTAACGAAGCCTGACGCGCGGGATTCTGTCCCAGTCCGGCTTGCACCACGTTGCCGAGAATAGCTTCATCAATTTGTTTTGCGTCCAGGCCAGCGCGGCGCGCGGCTTCCTTCACAATTTTGCCGCCAAGTTCTGGCGCGGAAAAACTCGCGAGTCCGCCCTGGAATTTGCCGACGGGCGTACGCACTGCGGAAAGAATAACGGGAGTTTCCATCTCAAGCCTCCAGAGATCGAAACTCCATTATAGCGATTTGCGATTTTCGCTGCAGTCGCGGTTACGATTCGTCAGCGGAGGGGCCGTACAAGCCCGGAACTGGAACGTCGAGTAAACGAAGGTAAACCGTGAGTTGGCCGCGGTGATGAATCAGGTGATTCATAATCATTCCGCGAACGCATGCTACGCGCGGCATGGTGAAAATTTCTTTTCCGCCGGCAAGTAGAGTCCAGCCTTTCAGCATGTCTTCATCGCTGGCTTTGGTGAGAGCGATGCGAGCCTCCGCTGCTTCCTTATCGAAAGCGGCGAGAAGCTGTTTTGCGTTTTCGATTTTTGGCGGCGTGTAGCTGGGGCCGTCGACAGGAGCGTAGTCGAGGCTTTCGGAAGTCAGCGTCATGGTAAGCCAGCCGGGGACTGTTCCGACGTGGGCAGCGAGCCAGCCGGTGGTTCCGGATTTCTCGTGGGGTTTCCAGTTCCACTTTTCATCGGGAACGCGTTCGAGAACTTTGCGGGTGTTGGCCATTTCCTGTTCGAACTCGGGGAGCAGAGTTTGTGCGATAGACATTGTGTCCTCCAGAAGTTTGGTGTGGCGCGGGGAAACTATAGGCGAAGAAAAAGCGAATTGTCAAGAGAGTTTTTAAAGGCCGTCTCTGGGCGACGATTTCGTCGAAAAAGCGGCGTCAAGCCGCCGCACTCCAAAGTAGAATGCGGACATGGCACACGAACGAACGGACTCATATTTGAAGGATTCGATCAGCCTCTTTCAGTACTACAAAAAGCTGGGTGAAAACGCGATGGCGCAATGTCCGGACGGCGGATTGGTGGCGCTGCTGGACGATCAATCGAATTCGATTGCGATCATCGTGAAACATCTTTGGGGAAATATGCTTTCGCGATGGACAGATTTTCTGACCACCGACGGTGAGAAACCGACGCGCGACCGCGATGCGGAATTCGAAAAGCCTCCGAAGAATCGCGCGGAGATTCTGGATCTGTGGGACGCGGGGTGGAAATGCCTTTTCACGGCGCTGCAAGGACTGCAAGAACCAGACCTGACAAAAACGGTGAAGATTCGCGGCGAAGAACATTCGGTGATGCAGGCGATCAATCGCCAGGTGGCGCACTATAACTACCACGTCGGACAAATCGTGCTGCTGGCAAGGCACTATGCTGGCGCGAACTGGAAGTCGCTCAGCGTGCCGAAGAGCAAGTCGAAAGAATTTAATGCTGACGTGGCGTCCGGCAAGAAGTCACAACGCTGAAAGAAACATCGTACAAAACACAAGTTACAGAGCACATGACGACCGCTAGAGCCGGGAAGCCCGTCCTGGTTTCGCTTCCTCTTCGCCTCACGAACAGGTAGACTGGCACAAGCATGACAAAACTTTTTGATTACGAGCCGCTGCCAGTGGCGGTAGCGTCGGGTATGGAGATGAATGCGGCGCAGCGACGTGCGATTGAGCACGGCGAAGGGCCGCTGCTGGTGATTGCGGGAGCGGGGACGGGAAAGACCCGGGTGATTACGGAGCGGATCCGGCATCTGTTCGAACGGGATAGCTCCCTTCTCGGCGAAAACATTCTTGGACTGACCTTCACCAAAAAAGCCGCGGGCGAAATGTTGAGGCGCGTACGGAAAACGTGCGGAGAGCGCGCGGACGGAATCACGCTGACTACCTTTCACGCGTTTTGCGAAACGATTTTGAAAGAGGGCGCGCCAGGGCGCTTGCCGCTGGAGACGGTGGATCACTGGATTTTGTTGCGGCGCAACATGCGCATGCTGCAACTGGATAAATACCGCAGGCTGGCGGAGCCGGGACAATTTTTGACGGATTTCATTCAGTTTTTTTCGCGCTGCCAGGACGAACTGGTTTCCTGTGAAAAGTACAAAGAATACGCGGAAGGATTGGCGGCGAAGCTGGAAGCGGAACGACAGCAGATTGATGAAGAGACGTACAGAGAGCGACTGGAAGAAGTGGAAAAACAACGAGAGATTGCGCGGGCGTATGGCGCGAGCGAAGAATTGCTGGCCGAAAAAAATGTCGTTGCGCTGAATGGGTTGATGACCGAAGCGGTGAAGCTGCTGGAAAACGATGCGGCACTGCGGGAAAAACTGCAGAAAAGATTCCGTCACATTCTGGTGGATGAATTTCAGGATACGAATATCGCGCAGTTGCGACTACTGGAGCTGATTGCAGCCCCGCCGCGAAATGTCGTGGTGGTTGGAGATAACGACCAGGCGATTTACCGGTTTCGCGGCGCTTCGTTTGGAAGCTTTAAATTATTTCTGCAGCGATTCGCGGGATGGAAAGCAGGCCAAGATTCGACGAAGTTGCGGGTGCTGCTGCAGGAAAATTACCGTTCGACGCCGAATATTTTGCGAGTGGCAACGCAAGCGATTTCGCACAACGAGACTAGCGCGGATTTCCCCAAGAAGGTGTTGAACGCCAGCAAAGCGGAAGGAGAGAAGGTCCGCGTGGTGGAACTCGCGGGCCCGGAAGAGGAAGCCAGCTGGGTGGCGGGAGAAATTGAGCGCGGCCACCGAGCCGGGAAGCCATGGAGGGACTACGCGGTATTGTACCGGCAGCATACGCACCGGAATTTGCTTGTGGAAGAATTGTCGCGAAGAAAGATTCCGTTTGTGATCAGCAGGTTATCGATTCTGGACCACCCGCTGGTGCGCGACGTGCTTTGCTACCTGCGGTTGATTGCCCAGCCTTACGACGATGTAGCATGCGTGCGGGTGCTGGCAGCTCCGGCGTGGGGATTGGAACCGGCGGATATCGTGCGGCTGGCGGAACGCGCGAGAAAAGAACGCAAAGCGATCTATGACGCGCTGCAACTGCCGCAGGGGGAACTGCCGTTCGATGCATCGCCCGCGGCGGTAGGAACGCTACTGGAGTTTTTGAGCGAGCAACGAAAGACGATGAAGCGGCGCACAGCGCGGGAAGTTTTAAACGACGTGACGGAATGGCTGGAAATTGCGGCGCGAGCCAGCGAGCAGGACCGAAAATACGTGCGACGGCTGGTGGAGTTCGCGAAGGAGTGGGAACCGAAGAGCGAGACGGGTCTGCTGCCGGAGTTCCTGGAATATCTGGACTACTACCAACAGGCGAACTGCATCATTTCGCTGGACGACGAGGATGTGCCGGGCGATGCGGTGCAGTTGATGACGGTGCACGGAGCGAAAGGGCTGGAATTTCCGCAAGTGTTTGTGTTGCGGGTGAATTCGCGAGCGTTTCCGGTGAGTGACCGCAAGCCGTTGTTTGAATTTCCGGTGGAATTGATGAAGGAAGAATTGCCGGAGGGAGATTACCACGCGCAGGAGGAGCGGCGGCTATTTTATGTGGCGCTGACGCGGGCAGAAGACCGGCTCACGCTGACGACGATCACGGAGAAAAAGGGTAAGGTGCCGTTGTTTATTGAAGATATTTTGATGGATGCGGCGATCAAGCGGCGCGACGTGATGCAGATTGCGCCAAGAGTGGCGATTGCCGGCGGCGAAGGGGAAGGCCCGGTCTCGAAAGAATCAGAAGCGCAGCTCTTCCCTGCCAGCGGGCCGGCAAAGATTTTTTCCCGGGTGGCGGAGTGGGCAGAAACTTACCATCCGGAAATTCCGGAACCGCTGAAGCTGAGCCCTTCGAGCGTGATGGGATACCGGAGTTGCCCGCAGCAATTTTTGTTTCAGAAATTGTGGTCGATTGAGGGCGAAGCCAAGGCTACATTGACCTTTGGCCGGGTGGTACATTCGACGATCCGGCGCGCGATGACGGAGATGAAGAAGGGGAACCGGTTGCGGTTCGAAGAGGTGCAGCGAATTTACGAAAATGAATGGTCGCAGATCGGATTTGAAGACGATTATCAGGAGCAGGAATACAAGAAAGATGGGCTGGAGCAGCTGCGGACGTTTCATGCAGCGGTGTTGGAGGCGCTGCCGGAAATACTGGAGCAGGAAAAGGGCTTCGAACTGGATCTGGAAAATAATGTGATCGTGAAAGGGCGGATAGACCAGATTAATTCGCTGGGGCGTCAAGATGTGGAGATCGTGGACTACAAAACAGGAAAACCGCGGAAAGATTCAGAAGCAAAAAAAGATTTGCAGTTAAGCATTTATGCGATTGCGGTGAAGGAGATTCTGGAGCTGAATCCGGTGCGGCTGGTGTTCCATTATTTGCAGAATAATGAGCGGCAAGAGACGACGCGCGACGCGAAGCAACTGGCGGAAGCGCAAGCGATTGTGCAGGAAGCGGCGGCAGAGATTCGCGCCGGGGAGTTTACGGCCAAGCCGGGATTTCATTGCCGAGGATGCAGCTACAAACCGATTTGCCCGGCGCATGAAGAGGCGCTGGCGGCGGTGGTGTGAGGGCTTGGGCCGCCGCATAAGCGGATTCGAAGAAATTACGCAGTTGC
This sequence comes from uncultured Acidobacteriota bacterium, assembly GCA_963732135.1. Lineage (GTDB taxonomy): Bacteria > Acidobacteriota > Terriglobia > Acidiferrales > UBA7541 > Acidiferrum. Next base: position 326,546 of record CAVSYC010000001.1, on the reverse strand, counting down.
TTCGGCGCTTCTGGAGAACGACTGGACCGCGGCAGCTTCGTCGCTCTGGATGTCGAACACGTTGTCCAGTTTGGTGGTTTTCAGTAAATGGATGATCTGGCCGGACGGCTTCAGCAGCTTGATATCGCCACCTTGATTGCGCATTGTCGTCAAAGCGCCGACGAGCTGGCCGACGCCGGAACTGTCAACGTAAGTTACCCCCGCGAGGTTTAGCAGGATTTTGCTTTGGCCTTTCTTGGTCAATTCGCGAATCTTGTCGCCAAGCACGACACCACTGCCCGGACCGAAGGCTAGTGCTTCGCCAAGACTCAAGCGGCCGTTCAAATCGAGAATTGCGACATCACCACTGTGTCGAACGCTGTATTCGAGCGCCATGTTCAAGCCTCCTTGACCTACGAGGATGGGCGGATTATACGCGAAATCGGCAAGTTTCGGGCCGGTGCTTGGCGAGACTACAGGATCATTGGTGTCCGGTGCGCATACGACGTCAAGGACGACGAGGGGAAGAAGGGATGGAAGAGAAGGAAGCGATCGTGTTTCTGGAGAGCCAGAGCAAAAAAAAGAGGGGCGTCAGGGATCACGCCCCTGCGCAGAATCTGGCGAAGACTATTTGGCCTTTTTAGGGGTTTTCTTGTCGTCCTTCTTGGCTTTCTTCTTCATGAATGGCTCCTTTTCCGGTCGTGAGGCGCGGTTGCGGCGGAGACCCACGCGCTCCTGCAGCAGGATATAAATTGCGCGCGAGTGAGAGTCAAGAGGAATCATTAGTTGATGGAATTTTTTTTGAAGATTTATTTGGATGGAAGCGAAGGTTTCGCCGGATCTCCCGTGCGCCGCGGTGTGGTTGGAGAAAACCGCCCGCCGCGGACGGCGGACGTTACAAAATCAAGAAAGACCACGGCGTGAAACCGCGGCTAGGAGAGTTCGAAGCGGAGCAGGTTTGGTTTTAGCGGGGTCCGGTAACCGAGTAGTAGCCTTCGCGAGTGAGGATGGAGAGGCCTTCGCGGCGGACGCGGACTTCAACGGGGTGGTAATCCTTGGCTTTGTCGTTGCCGCGGGGATTGTAGCCGAGAGTGTATTGGTTGCGGGCCTGTTCGGCGACGCGAGAGTAGAGATTTTCCAGTGAATTGCGTTTGGCGGCGTAGAAGACGTCGCCGCCAGTGTCGTGTGCGTAGGACTGGAGACGGGAGAATTTGCGCTCGTAGAAGCCGCCGCCGACTCCAAGGCTGTAAACGGAAACGCCGTAGCGGAGAAGTTCTTTAACGGTGTTGTCGTAGGTGTAGTGATTGGTCTTGCCATTTTCACCGTCTGAGATCAGGAAAATTATCTTGCGGCGGTCGCGGCCGCGATCCTTCAAGAGCTGCGAAGCCTCGTAAACGGCGTCGTCAAGGGCTTTGGTGGATTTCTCGCCAATGATGACAGTTGAGGCGGCAACCGGCGGAGCTCCAGGGCTAACCGCAGATTGGCCGTTAATGGTAGGACCGGCATAGGGGCCACCGGGGTCGGGTCCGGCAACGTTTGGGCGATCGGTGCTGAGGCGAGTGCGGTGTAGCTCGGTGAGGAGTTTGTCCTGGTCGCGTGTGAAACCTTTGCCGGGATGAAAGTTGCTGTCGAAGCGGCAGACGAAAGCTTCGTCATTGCCACTGAGACCACCGAGGATGGCGGAGAGACTGGACTCAACCTGCTCGGCGTCTTTGGTTTTGAGGTCGTTGTCGAGCAAGACGACGACGGAGAGCGGGAAGGCTTCCGCGGAGAAAAACTCCAGGCGCTGTTCGACATTGTCATCGAAGACGCGGAATTCGCTGCGGGTGAGGTCGGCGACCAGACGGCCCTCGCCGTCTTTCACCGTAACAGGTAAAAATACGTAATTTACGGAAAATTTCAAGGTGGTCTGGCTGTCGGAAGGGTTTTGCTGATTCGCCGGAATCTGGGAATCCTGTGGGCTGGATTGCGACGGACGTGGTGCGTCTTGAGGAACCTTGGGGACCGGGGCGGAGGGTGGTTCTTGTGCAAGAAGGGCGCAAGGGCAAAGCAGGCTAGACACGAGGGCGAGCGGCGCAAGGAAAAGAAATTTCGTTTTTCGTAGACTTTTCATGTTCTCCCAGCCAGACTTTTGAGCGTTCATGATGCGAAGAACGTTGCCACGACAATGACGCATCCTTACTCACGCTTCCATGCATCCTAGGTACCTCAGGGTTTTTTAAGTACAAACCCTGAAACCCTATGGATGCAGAAATAACCCTACCCGGTTGCGGAAAACTCCGGGAATCTTACCTGCAGCCTATGGGCGGCTGGCAGCCATCGAGGAAAGTATACATGCCTTCTCTGAAGAAATTCTTAAAGCTGCCGTTGGCGGCGGCAATCGTTGCGAGTCTGAGTGTGCCGGCGGTAGCGCAGGAACCTGCACAAGGTCCCGCGCTGAAAAAGACGGTGAACCTGGTGAACCTGTTCGCCACCGTGCGCGACAAGAGCAAACGCATCGTTGGGGACATGCGGCAGGACGACTTCAAAATTTTCGAAGACGGTCAGGAGCAGAAGATCGCGTTTTTCTCAAAAGAAGTGACGATGCCAATCACACTGGGACTGCTGATTGATACCAGCGGAAGCGAGCAAAACCGGCTGGGAGCGGAACAGGAGGCGGCGTCGCGATTCATGGAGCGCGTGATGCGCAAGGGCGACGAGGCGATGGTCATCAGCTTCGACACGGATGTGGACTTGCTTGCGGATTTTACGGACGACCGCGCACAGGTGGAGCGGGCGATCCAGAAAGCGCGGATTGGGGCGGTTAACACGGGAGTGGTGACGCCGGGAACGATTCCTACCAGTTCGAACACTGCGGGCACTCTTTTTTATGACGCTGTGTTTCTGGCGTGCAACGACAAACTGGTGACAGAAGCCGGCCGAAAAGCGCTGGTGATCATCACCGACGCTGACGATCAAGGAAGCAAGTTGCGAGTGGAACAAGCGGTTGAAGCGGCGCAACGCACGGACACGGTGATACACATCTTGCTGGTGCACGATCCGGGATATGGATGGCGTCCGGATGTGGCCAGGAAAATGACTGATGAAACTGGCGGGCGGACGATTGAGGTTTCTTCGGAGAAGAGATTGAACGAGGCGTTCGATCAGATTTCGGACGAACTGCGCAGCCAGTATACTCTGGGCTACTATCCGACAAACACCTCCAAGGACGGGCAGTTCCGTAAAGTAAAAGTGGAAACGACAAACAAGGACTATAAGATTCTGACGCGGAAGGGATACTACGCGCCGAAGAGTTAAGGATTCCGCAGACCGGCCGGATGGGACAGTAATTTTGCGGACACAGTGAGCGGAAAATCGCGGTGCAAATCTCAGACGCGCTATAATCAGTAGCGCGGTGCATTTCAAAAACAAAAAATAAATTACCCCCTGGCCAGAAAGCGAACCGGCAGTGTTTTTGACGACGCCAGATATTTCTATCGTCCGGAAAATCTTGATTCGAATGATTTTGGTTTGTTTGGCGCTATACGCGATGCCGCGCACCGCGAGAGCGCAGGCGGCGGCGTTTGATTTGACGGGCCCACGAGTGGAAATGAAAGTGTCGCGCGACGGCAAATCGCTTCCCATTGCGGAGGCGGCGAATTTCCAAGCTGGGGACCGCATCTGGATCCACCCGGACTTTCCTGAATCACAATCGGTGAAGTACCTGATGATTGTGGCGTTTTTGCGGGGATCGACGAACCCGCCGCCGGAGGACTGGTTCACGCGCGCGGAGACCTGGAGCAAAAAAGTGCGCGAGGAAGGAATCCTGGTAACGGTTCCGAAAGATGCTCAGCAGATGTTGGTCTTTCTTGCGCCGGATACGACGGGAGGATTCACGACTCTGCGTAAAGCGGTGCGAGCGGTGCCGGGAATTTTCGTGCGCGCATCGCAGGATTTGAACCAAGCCGGGCTCTATCGTTCGCGGCTGGAAAAATATTTGAGCGAAATTCGAGAGACTTCGGATACGGAGCCGGCGGCTCTGCATGAGCGTTCGGCGAAGATGGCAAAGACGCTGCAGATCAAGATTGATCAGCAGTGTTTCGATCGCCCGGTGGAGCAACAGGCGGCGTGCTTGACGCAAAATACGGACCGGTTGGTTCTGGACGACGGGCATAGCCAGTCGGTAGTGGCGGCGCTGACGGCCGGGCCGTCCTCGGACTTGATCGGAGCGATCAGCACGACGCCGGTGGCGGGCGGAGGATTTTACAGCGCGTATATCGGGGCGGTGGTGGATCTTGCGAAATTGCTCGGGAACATTCACACCGCGGAGTTTCAATACATTCCTGCCCTGGCGATGCCCACTGGACTGCAATTGAATTTGCATTTGAATAATCCACCGTCGTTCCGGAATCCGAAATCGGTGATTGTGGTGGGATTGCCGGCAGTGGAGGCGCCGCAACTGCCGCCACTACGCAACCCGAACGTGGAAGAAGTTTTTTGCCTGCAAAATCCTTCGCTGGTGCTGCCAGTGGAGGGCGCGCCGCTGGTTTTTTCGACGGATATCGCACATGACTTCGTGCTGAGCATGCAGGGCAAAGACGGCAAGAGCGTGGAGCTGCCGACAAAGGCGGATGCGGTGCGGGGCGGCTTCGTGGTGGATACACACAACGCACCGGCGGGAGATTTAGATACGCAAGTTGTGGCGACGCTACATGGAAAATGGGGATTCGAATCGTTCGCTGGACCCAGTTTTCATATTCGAAACACGCAGCATGCGGATTGGAAGGTGGCCGAAAAGGATCAGGGGGCACTGATCGTGGGGCGCGACGATACTGTACATCTGGAATCGATTTGTGCGGTTTGCGCGGAGAAAATTTCGTTACAACCGCCGGAAGGCAAGGAAGTAAAGCTGGTGTGGAAAGTGAGCGGAACGAATGAGGTCGAAGTGCACGTTCCGTTGAAAGATACGCCCGCGGGAAGAGTGCAACTGCTGGTCCAAAGATTCGGTCAGACGCATCCGGATGAGTTGACGCTGCAGGCTTATTCGGAAGCGGCAAAGCTGGAGGATTTCACGATCAGCGCCGGCGACAAGCAAGGAGTGTTGGAAGGGACGAGACTGGATGAGGTGAACGGTTTCGAATTGAATGGCGTTCATTTCGCACCGGCTAAGCTCACGCGGGCGGAAAGGAAGGACAGGTTATACCTGGCGGCACCGGCGACGGTGTCCGCGGCTTCTTTTCAACCGGAGCAAAACCTGGTGGCGCGGGTTGCTCTGAAAGATGGCCGGGTGCTGGATTTGCAGACGACCGTGCAGCCGGCGAGACCGAGGGTCTCGCTGCTCAGCAAGTCCATTCAGCTGGGGCCGAATCCTTCGGCGATTCGTCTGGCAAATCAGGAGTTATTGCCGCAGGACGGAAGGATTTCCTTCTTCGTGAAGTCAGAACTACCGGAGAAATTTTCGCATCAGGAAAAAATCGAGGTTGCGAACGAAGACGAGTCTTTCCACGTACTGCTAGGCGTCAGTGAAGGAAATCTGGTGATGCAGGACGCGGAAACGGCGTTAGCAACTTTGGAGCCACTGAAGAGTTTCGGAGCTTCAGCATTTGGCGCGATGCGGTTCCGGGCGATTTCCGAAGAGGGGCGCAAAGGAGACTGGCTGCCACTGGCGACATTGGTGCGGCTGCCGGCGTTAAAAGAGATCCGTTGCCCGGACGGCCCCGACAAACAATGCCGGCTGAGCGGTTCGAATCTATTTCTGCTGGAATCGGTGGCGTCGGACCCGCAATTCGCGCACAACGTGCCGGTGCCCGCAGGATTCGCGGATACATGGCTCAATGTTCCGCGCCCTAACGGGACGCTGCTTTATATCAAGCTTCGCGATGAGCCGGGCACGGCGAACATGGCCGTACTGCCGGTATTGCCCGACGACCGCTGAGGCAAAAGAAAGGGAGAATCCTTCCGACAGGTAGGCACCTTCGGTCGCTGCGCTCGCAACGACGGACGCAATATTTTTTCCGTGTAATTGACCGGCTTGCGCCTAGCCGTTAACATTTCCTTCCACGATGGACGGCGAACTCATCGGACATTATAGGATTCTCCGCAAGCTGGGCCGCGGAGGCATGGGCGTCGTCTACGAAGCCGAGGACACCAAGCTCGGACGACGAGTCGCGCTGAAATTCCTTCCTGAAGACAAGCACCGTGATCCGCAAACGCTGGAACGCTTTTTACGTGAGGCGCGGTCCGCTTCATCGTTGAACCATCCTGGCATCTGCACGATGCATGCGATCGAGGAAGACAGCGGGAAAACTTTTCTGGCGATGGAACTACTTGAGGGCCAGTCGCTCGATGCGCTGCTGGTGAATGCTCCGCTGACGTTTGGGCGGACGCTGGACATTGGAATTCAGCTGGCGGATGCGCTGGACGCGGCGCACAAAAAAGGCATCGTGCATCGGGATATCAAGCCGGCAAATATTTTTGTGACCGAGCGCGGGCAAGCCAAGATTCTGGATTTTGGGCTGGCGAAGCTGATCCGGAACGAATCGGCGATGACTACTGAAGGAGCCACAATCGATTCAGATGAAACGCATCTGACCACTCCCGGTCTGGCAGTGGGAACGATCGCGTATATGTCGCCAGAACAAGCGCGCGGAGAAGAATTGGATGCGCGCACGGACCTATTTTCGACTGGAGCGGTGTTGTACCAGATGGTGACGGGGCAAAATCCGTTTGCCGGCGGAACCAGCGCGGTCATCTTCGACAAGATTTTGCGGCAGGCTCCGATTTCGCCGGTGACATTGAACCCGAGTCTTCCCGCAGAGTTCGAACGCATTCTGAATAAGGCACTGGAAAAGGACCGCGACGTGCGGTACCAGGTTGCAGCGGAGCTTCGCGCGGACCTGAAACGGTTGCAGCGGGAAACGGATTCAGGTCGGGGCGCAGCGGCGGCGTCTTCGCCGGGGTCGTCCAGCGCTGCGAGGTCCGGCGCAGCGACGCCGGTCACAAGCGCGGCGAAATCAAGCGGGTCAGTCATTGTGGCCGCGGCAAAAGAGAACAAGCTGGGCACGACGTTGGCAGCATTACTGCTGGTGGTTCTGCTGGCCGCCGCGGGATACGGGATTTATTCTCTGCTGCAGCGTTCGAACCACATGCCGTTCGAAAATTTCGAGATTACAAACCTGACCAACACCGGACACGTTGCGATGGCCTCCATATCGCCTGACGGAAAGTATCTGTTGCAAGTACATTCGGAAAACGGGCTGGAGTCTTTGTGGCTGCGGCATATTGCGACGGGAAGCAATACGCAAGTTGTGGCACCGGCGGCGACGCATTATCAATCGCTGACGTTTTCCCCGGATGGAAGCTATCTCTATTTTCTGCGGCGCGACGAGGAAGAACACATTATCGGCATTTTGTATGCGGCGCCGGTACTGGGCGGAACACCGCATGTGGTGGCTCGAGATGTCGATACACCAATCACGTTTTCGCCAGACGGGCAGCGTTTTGCTTTTCTAAGGGAAAAACACGATTCACCATATTGGGACCTTGTGGTGATGAAGAACGACGGAAGCGACGAGCATGCGTTACTGAAGGACAAGACGATTTTGAGCGACAGTTATACTCCGGCATGGTCGCCGGATGGCAAGATCTTGCTGATTCCGGTGGTGCAGCCTACGAAAGATACGGTCGGCGGGTTCGATCTGGTGGACGCGGCAACGGGCGCCGAGAAGAATTTCGCGATTGAACGCGAACGAATTTATTACCAGCCGGTATGGATGCCGGACGGACGAGGACTGATTGTGCCGTCTACGGACCTAAGCGCCGGGCCGCTGCAAGCGCAATTGGGATATCTGAGCTATCCAAAAGGCGAATACCGGTTGCTGACGCACGACACCAACGACTACGGACATCCCAGTCTGGCGGCAGACGGAAAGACCATGGTGGCGAACCAGACGAAACTGACGTTCGAACTGGTGGTTGCGCCAGCAGATTCGCCAATGCAATTGAAGCCAGTGCCGCTCTCTTCGCAGGTGAATCTGTGGAGATGGGCATGGATGCCGGACGGCAGACTGATATTGCCGCAGGCGGGTCAATTGAAGATGGTCACCCCGACGGGCAATGAAACTGTGCTGCTGAATGACAGCTCGCATATTTCGGATCAGGCTACAGCGTGTGCTGATGGGCGATACATTGTGTTCAGGCGCGTGAATCGCACCGGAGCAGCGGCGGTAAATCTTTGGCGAATGGATGCGAACGGGAGCAACGTCTCACAGTTAACGACGGGACAAAACGATCGCGAGCCGGTATGTTCGCCCGACAGCAAGTGGGTTTATTACACGGATCAGTCAGACAACCGTTATGTCAAGCGGGTTCCTGTTGGCGGAGGCACACCGGAAACTGTCGTGAAGTCACCGGTCGGGCAGTTTGAGCTTTCTCCTGACGGCAAACTGATCTCCTCTTGGGACGTGAGAGAAGAGGATCACAAGCTGATGGTCCGGCTGGATCCTACGGATGGCGGAAATACGACCTACGCTGACGCTGATTCGCGAATGACTTCGACGCCGATGTTTTCACCCGATGGTAAGTCGATTGTTTATGTGGTGCGGGAGAAGGGCGTGGATAATCTTTGGGAGCAGTCCCTGGATGGAAAGAGTCGCAAGCAATTGACGGCCTTTCCCAAAGATTTGATTTTCCGTTATGCGTATTCGAAAGACGGAAAACAGATTGCCATTGAGCGCGGGAGTATCGAGTCGGACGCGTTTTTGTTTCACGACACTTCGAAGTAATGCCCTCGGCCAGCCGGTAATTCCCAGTGTCTTTCGACGCGGTGATTGTGACGAGAAAGGGCGCAGCAATGCAGCGCCCTACAAAAGATTCAAGACAAAAAAATGTCAAGGCTTTGCAAGCGGAGGGGACTGTCCGGTTGGTGCGGGCGGCGTGGGGTTTTGCGTGGAGCTGCCGGCAGAAGTGCGCGATTTTGCAAAATAACCGCGGCGGGCGCGGACTTGATCGCCGTTGCGATTGGGAAGTTCGATTTTTATCTTGTGGTAGCGGCCATTGGCAACAAAGTTGGTCGGGCTGTAGGTGATGGTGTACTGATTGCGAAGTTCGTCGCCGATGTCCTGAAAAGATTGATTCAAATCGTCAACATGATAGGGGAAAAAAGCGCGGCCGCCGGTTTCATCCGCGAGATCTTTGAGAATTTGATCGCCCTCGGTGAGATGCATTTTGCGATTGGCCAGTTTGGAAGGATCGGTTTGCGAAAGCTGTATCCACTGGGTGCTGGTGCTGATGGTGTAAATGACGACGTTGGTGCGCTGGGCCATTTCGATGGCTTCGGCGCGGGTGTGATTGGAAAGATTGTCGTCGCCGTCGCTGATCAGGACCATCACCCGGCGAACTACATCCGGCTGATCGCCGGGCGGCCGCGGAGGATTGCTTAACTGCTTGGCGCATGCCTCGTAGATGGCGTCATAGACGGCGGTACCTCCGCCGGCGCGAGTCTTGTTGACTTCGTCGCGGAGCAGGGCGCCGTCTCCCGTAAAGCCCTGAATAATCTGAGGCTCGTCGTCAAAGGTCATGGCGAACGCCTGGTCTTTTCCACGGCGCAGAACGCTATACAGAAAATCGACGGCGGCTTCCTGTTCGAATTTCAGGCGGTCACGGATGCTGTTGGAAGTGTCTAGAAGCATGCCGATGCGGAGAGGCAAGTCGGACTGTTTGCTAAAATAGCGGATTTCCTGGGGAGCATTGTCGTCGAGAATCTTAAAGTCGTTCTTGTCGAGATCGGAGACCAGTTTGTTGCGGCGGTCGAGTACGGTGGCGAGCACGTCCACCAAGTTAACCGTGGCACGGAATGTCGGACCCTCCTGGGCGGGCTGTTGTTGCGGAGCGGAATTCTGCGGAGACGGAGAGGTTTGCGACTTGTCCTGCGCGGGCGATGATGGCTGTTGCGCGCCGTTGGCAAATGGAAAAGCGAGCAGAGTTACGCTGGCGAGGATGGCGGAGAGTGGATTTTTCATGATGAGAAAGTATAGGGAGCTTGCGCCCGCAGCGTCAATTTCGAGGCGACAAAGCGAGTCTCAGCGCAGTTAGAGATATTGGCTCGCAGCTTCGAGACCGCGGCCATCCGCAGCGGCGAGGGTGTCCAAAAATTCACGCAAATCCGGCGGAAGCGGTGCGCGAGCTTCGATCCATTGGCCGGTGCGTGGATGGGGAAAACCGAGCTTTGCGGAATGAAGAAACTGCCCGCCGACGCCTGGTAGTTCGAGGTTGCCCACCAAAAGTTTGGGCGCGGCGCCATATAGAGAGTCTCCGACAAGAGGATGCTTCACTGCGGAAAGATGTACACGGATTTGATGCGTTCTGCCGGTGTGGAGTTGGACCTCGAGCAAAGTCGCAGCAGTGAATTCGGCGAGTTTGCGCCATTCGGTGCGGGCTTCGCGCGTTCGGCCAGCCGGGTGGCGAATATGCCGGCTGGATGGCTGAGCGAAAGCCTTCATGCGCGTGCGGTGAACCGGATCGCGACCGATGGGCAAGTTGATTTCGCCGGTTGTTTTTTCCAACTTGCCTTCGACCAGCGCGATGTAGGTCTTTTTTACTGCGCGAGTGCGAAACGATTCGGCCAGTTTCGCATGAGAATAATCGTTTTTCGCGATGACAATGAGGCCGGAAGTCTGCTTGTCTAGGCGATGCACGATTCCCGGGCGCAGAGCATCCGCCTGCGATCCACCACGCGAAAGATTTTGTCCGCGACCGAGAAGCGCGTTTACCAGCGTGCCGCGCGAATTCCCTGCACCGGCATGCACACCCATGCCGGCGGGTTTGTTGACGATGAGCAAGTCATCGTCCTCATAGACCACGTCGAGAGGAATGGATTCGGGTTCGGCTTGAAGAGGCGGGCGCTGCACGGCGTCGACGACGACTTTCTCGCCACCACGAAGCTTTTGCGACGCTTTTGCAGGGGCGCCATTCACTAATACCAAGCCGGCGGCGATCAATTCCTGCAAGCGCGCGCGGGACAATTCCGGACATTGCGCCACCAGCCAGCGATCGAGCCGCGTGCCGCGGCTGACGTCTGCAACCACGAGTTCCTGGCGATTGGTTTCAGCTCTCATTCAGATCAGCAATTAACGGCAACAGCCTGTTTTCCCTACAGCCCCCGCTATCCGGACAGTACATTTCGGGCACGGAAATTGCGCGGCCACTGAGAAAAGCGCGAGTGAGATGCTAGCATTAAATTGTCCGGAAAAATTTGTACACGAAATCCCGGGAGCCAAGACGCTCTTGCCTGCGACACATACAGACTTCAAGGAAACCGAGAATCCCATCGACGCAGCGGAAGCGCCACGCAGGAGCCGGTTTTCTCTGCGCTGGGAATACATCGCGATTGTTCTGGTGATCCTGCTGATCGCGGGGATTCGTTTTCGGCTTCGGGACTTTCCCCTGGAGCGCGATGAAGGCGAATATGCCTACGCGGGCCAGTTGATTCTTGAGGGCATTCCGCCATACGAACTTGCCTACAACATGAAGCTCCCGGGAACGTATGCGGCATACGCCGTTGTTATGGCGGTTTTCGGGCAAACGGCGACCGGGATTCATTCTGGAATTATTATCGTAAATGCCGCCAGCATTTTCCTGGTGTTTCTGATCACCAAAAAACTGTTCGATCCGACCGCGGCGGTGGCCGCAGGCGCGATCTTTGGCCTATTCACGATACGACCGATTCTGGTGGGCCTGGCGGGCCATGCGACGCATTTTGTGACGCTGGCTGCGCTCGCCTCGATTTATTTGCTGCTTAAGGCCTGCGGTACCAACCGATATGCTCTGTATTTTTGCACCGGCATTTGCGCCGGGCTGGCGCTGGTCATGAAGCAGCAGGGAGTATTCTTCGGAATCTTCGCCGGGCTATATCTTTGCTGGAGCGAGTGGCCTGGAACAATCAGACAAGCTTCTTATTTGAAGAAAATTTCCTGGTTCTCAGTGGGGGCGGTATTCCCTTTCGCTCTGACCTGTTTGATTCTTTGGCGAGCGGGAGTCTTTCAGAAATTCTGGTTTTGGACCGTTTCTTACGCGCGGGCTTACGGCTCGGAAATGACCTTAACGCAAGGGCTGCACCATTTTGCGAATCGCATGGAACTGCAGAAAGAGCACCTGGCAGTGATCTGGTTTCTGATCATTTTTGGGATAGCTGCGTTCTTGTGGCGGCGAGAGATAAAGCAACACGCGCCATTCGTGATCGGACTTCTGGCCTTCTCGTTTCTAGCCATCAGCGTTGGTTTATATTACCGCGGCCATTATTTCATCATGGCTTATCCGGTCCTGGCGATGCTGGCCGGAGTGGGGTTGACCTCGGTGCAGGCACTGCTGGCCAAGTTGCGTTGGGGAGTGGCTTCGGCTGCCGTGCCAGCAATGATATTTATTCTGGCCAACGGAAATGCGCTGTACGCCGAAAGACAAATCTACTTCTTTGATTCGCCGCGCGAAGCATGCCGCCACACGTACGGAGCAAATCCTTTTCCGGAAGCGCTGGGGGTTGGAAATTATATTCGGGAGCACTCAGCGCCGGATGCCCGCGTCGCGGTGCTCGGTTCCGAGCCGGAAATATATTTCTACGCACACCGGCTTTCCGCGACGGGATATATCTACACCTATCCGCTCGTGGAAGCTCAGCCCTATGGGCGGGTGATGCAAGAGGAGATGATCAAGGAAATTGAAACCATCAAGCCGGAAATTTTTGTGTACGTAATGATGAACAATTCGTGGATTGTGGACCCACAAGCCGATCCGAAAATTATCGACTGGGCTGAAGCGTACGCCAAAGAGCACTACACTCTCGAAGGAATCGCGGACGGAGGAAATCACGACGTGTACCGGTGGGGCCTTGATGCAATACAGTACCGTCCGCGCAGGCCAGAATACATTTTAGTGTACAGACGACGTTCCTAGGGCAGGCCGGTTTTCAGCTATTTGTGCGCCGCGTTCGCATCCGCGTAAAAACATCAATTAGCGCTTCGTGAGTTGCATGGTAACGCCCGGGTTTAGGGGAATTACGAATTGCGCTCCGCTGGGGGCCCGCTGGAAGTCCGCGGCAATTTCATGGAAATGCAAATCATCGAATGGCCGATACTGCCAGTCGCGAATAATCCCTATCGGCAGGAAAAGGAGCAATGCCAAGGCAACGTACCGAGGAACGTTCGAACTATGCGGAGGCGTGCGCACCATCCAAATCAGCGAAACCAGAAAAGCCAGCATAGGGAAAAAATAGTAGCGGTTGCCACACCCCGGAACCTGCAACTGTTCCCACTGAACATGATTGCCGTCAGTCGTGGCGAGCGGGTGCAGCAGCCCTAGTCCGAAAACCACCGACGAAAATAGTAGGAACAGTTTGAGTTCCATCGGGCCGCGTCTGAGGGCATATCCGAGAATCGCGAGACCAATGATCATCGCCGCGACATCAATGATAAAGAGCGCACGCGTATGGAAAAGTTGGATGAGCGTTCGAACTCCCAAAAGCGAGGAGAGAAAAACCTGGCCGCCGAGGATGTGGATAAAGCGGGCCAGCGAAGCGCCATTGGGCGCCGGGCGGCGAGGTGCTGCGACGAACAGGAAAAGGAACTGAATGAGCGCACCAGGAACCAATGCGGCCAACGCAAGATCGTAGCGCCGCTCTTTGCGGAACCATCGCAATGCCAACGTAACAGGAATTAATAGGATCCCGAGAGGCCCATCAAGAATAACCAGCGCCAAAAGTAGAAAATCGAAAACTTGCCACACGCGGCCACTTTTCGGGCTGCCTAGAAGAATGAGGCAGCCTGCCAGTGCCAGGTGCCACTGGATATTGGTGGTGGTTGCGTGCAGTTCAAAGGAATTCGGGACAGCAAGATAGAGAAGGCTGCCCAGCAGCCGAAGGTTGACTGGAATCGAGCTGAAGCGGGAAGAGAGAAAAATGTGAATCGGAAGGATGCCTACTACGATGGCGCAAAGATTCATCACCAGCGGAGCTTGCGCAAATGGAAACAACAGCGAGAGCATACCAATCAGACGCGAAAGCGAATTGAGATATCCGCCGAGGGGCATCAACAAGCAGTGCCAACCGAAATGATAAGCATCGGCATACCAATAGACACCGTCTTCAGAATAAAATTGCGCATTGAGAATGGCATCCGGCCGACGCAGAAAAAGAATAAGAAAGGCGATCAAAAAAATAACCACGTGCAAGGCGATTTTGCCGAAGCGAGTTGTTCCGCTTGCGATTCCCCACGAGCTGAGATGACTGGTAGAGGCAGTGTTCATGTCCTTCAATGACGCTAGCGACTGGCTTTTTCACTGTCAATAAATTGGACGGGACCTTGGACCCAAAGCAATACCACGGGATAAGGCGTCGCAAAATCCTAGCTTGTGCGGAATGGTACAACTAGAATGCCAAGCACGCTGCACGAAGGGACGGAACAGGATTGATGGTTGACGATGCATTCTGAGCACTCGCCTGAAGATCTCGAACAATTATATCGAGCACGCTTCGCAGAAAGAGCTGCGTATCGCCAGGAAGTCTGGGCCGTTTTGTCGCATTTTTTTTCGCAGTGGATCCCGCCGGATTCCGTGGTGCTCGATCTGGGTTGCGGATGGTGTGAATTCATAAATTCGGCGGCGTGCTTGCGGAAGTTTGGCATGGACTTGAATCCAGATGCGAAGCGACATGCGGATCCCGACGTAGTTATTTTGCAGCAAGACTGCTCTGCGCCGTGGACCGTGGAGGAGACCAGTCTGGACGTGGTATTCACGAGCAATTTCCTGGAACATTTGCCGGCGAAATCCGCTTTGCAGAGCACTCTGCAGCAGGCTTTTCGAGCGCTGAAGCCAAATGGCCGGTTCATTGCGATGGGACCGAACATCAAGCATGTTCCCGGCGCCTATTGGGATTTTTTTGACCACCATTTGCCACTCACTGAACTCTCGCTCAGCGAAGTGTTGGAAAAATGTGGCTTTCAGATCGAATTGCAGCATGGGCGATTTCTGCCCTACACGATGTCGCGCGGCAGACAATATCCGGCATGGATGCTCAAAATGTATTTATCAACGCCATTGCTGTGGCGGTTGGCCGGGGCGCAGTTCCTGGTGGTCGCACGAAAGCCATCGGTGCCAAAACCGGAATCCGTTTCCACGAAGCAAACCTGATCGGCAAACGATTCGACGGTCACTGTTTTTTGTAATCGCCGCGGCTGAAATACTTTTCCAGCCAGATATACAAGCAGATGAAGAGATAACGGCTACCCATTTCCTTAATGGAAAGTTTCGAATTTCCCACGCGCCGGTTTCTCCAGGTGATGGGCATGACTGTCCAGCTATAGCCGCGCACTATGGTCTTCAGCGGAAGTTCAACGGTCAGGTTGAAATGCGGCGATAACAATGGATGACAGCCTTTGATCACCGTGACGCGATAGGCTTTGAAGGCGTTGGTCGTATCGTTCAACTTAATCCCAAACAGTAATCGGATGAAAAGGTTCGCTAACCGATTGAGCCAGAGCTTGAACCAGGGATAATCGATGACGCCGCCGCCTTTGACAAAACGCGAACCGAATACCGCGTCCCAACCCTGGTTTAGCAGCTCCCAATAGCGCACGACATCGCGGCAGTCATCGGACTCGTCGGCCATCATTACGACGGCTGCGTCGCCGCTCATCGAAGCAAATCCCTTCTCGACTGCGCGCCCGAATCCATGCGGTCCCAGGTTCTGTACAGGACTGAGCACCGAAAGGTGCTCGCGAAGACCCAGAAGCTTCTGCCACGTGGCATCCGTGCTGCCATCATCCACAACTACAATCTCGTGCGGGACATTCTGCAGTCGCAGCTCAAGGTGTAAGTGTTCCACGGTGGAAGCGATGCAGCCCTCCTCGTTATGGGCAGGAATCACGATGCTGAGAAGGCGTAAGGGAGCTTTTTGATCGTCGGATTTATTTTCGAGGGACTCGACACGCGCGGCCATATTTTAAGCTATCGTCCCCTAACAATCGCGTCAACAGAGTCATCGGCTGACGTTGCTTGGTGTGCGACTGAAAACAGTAATAGTTATCCTTAGCGTGCTTTTCGTACAGCGTTTGTGCGGCCCCGCGGAGGAAGAACCAGGTCGAGAAGAATCAAGATTGCTCCGATGGTGATCGCCGAATCCGCCACGTTGAATGCGGGGTAGCGGTAGGAGCCGAATAACACTTCGAAGAAGTCCGTGACTGCGCCATGAAGAATGCGGTCGGTAAGATTTCCGGTGGCGCCTCCCAGAAGGAGCGCCAAACCGGCTGCGGCTCGCGACGAGAGTCCGTCGGCAGCCACCAAATACCAGGCAATGATCGCGATGACCACCAGAGAGCCAGCAATAAGCAGATAACGCACCCAGTGCGAATTGCTGTCGGCGAAAATACTGAAGGCAATGCCGGGATTTTTGCTGTGAACCAGATAAATAAAATTATGCACCAGTTCGTGGCGCCAGCCTTCCACAGTCTTGGCTTCGACGGCGGCTTTGGAGAGCCGGTCGAGGAAAACCACTACAAGCGTGACGATGAGCCAGCGCAGGCGCGAGGGATGGATCATGTCGATCCGCTGGCATGGAAGCGGAATACCACGATCACACTACTCAGGCTGAAGTCCGCGCCACAAAAGGCTGATCCAGCGAATGGTCGCAACCAAAAAATCAAGAGTGTGTGCCTTCGATTTCGTCCAAGGCTGTCGAGCAACGTTCGCAGATGCTTGGATACCGCGAATTTTCGCCAACGTGAACGGAGTAGTTCCAGCAACGTTCACATTTGGCGCCGTCGGCCTTGTGGATCGAAACCTCGAGCGACGGGACCAGCTCTGATTTGTAGTCTGGGGCGCCTGCGCTCAAGAAATCCACCTGCGATACGATGAACAGGCCCGGCAATTGCGTTAAATGATTTTTCAGCTTGGCCTTAAGCTCCGGATTGCCGTTGAGAAGAACTTTTGCCTCCAGGCCAGAGTTGATTTTTTTCCCGTTGCGTGCGGCTTCGAGAGCTTTCAGAACTTCGGCACGCACTTTCGCGAGTAAATCCCAGGCAGCGAGCTGCACGGCACCGATGCCGGTGCGCAGCTCTGATTCTTCGGGAAAGAGAGCGATGTGAACGCTGAGCGGTTCTCCAGCCGATTTCGGGAGATACTTCCAGATTTCTTCGGCGGTAAAAACAAGAATGGGCGCGGCGATTCGAACTAGCGAGCTGGTGATTTTGTAAATAGCGGTTTGCGCGGAGCGGCGGGCAGGATTGTTCGGAGCCATGGTGTACAGGCGATCCTTCAAAACGTCGTAGTAAAAAGCACTCAGGTCCACCACGCAATAGTCGTGGATAGCATGATAGACGCGGTGAAATTCATACGCGGCATACCAGTCGCGACATTTCTTCACAAGCTCGGCGGTGCGTTCGAGCATCCAGCGATCCATTTCTTCGAGTTGATCGTTGGAAAGGATATTTTGTGACGGATCGAAATCGCCGAGGTTGCCAAGCGCGAAGCGAAAAGTATTGCGAATCTTGCGATAGGCTTCGCTGAGCTGCGTCATCACGCGCTCGCTCATCTTCACGTCGGCCTGATATTCGACTGACGTCACCCACAGGCGAAGCAGGTCGGCGCCCCACTTGTTGGAAATTTCGGCAGGTTCGATGGAATTGCCGAGCGACTTGGACATCGGGCGGCCCTGCTCATCGAGCGTCCAGCCGTGCGTGACCACGCTGCGGTAAGGGGCGGCGTGTCGAATGCCGGTCGCCACGAGCAGCGAACTGTGAAACCAGCCGCGATACTGATCCGGCCCTTCGAGATAGACGTCGGCAGGACGCCAATTCTGTCCTGGCTCGACCAATCCATTTTCGGGCGTGAGCACCGCGAGATTCGAAGAGCCGGAATCGAACCAGACGTCCAGAATGTCGTGTTCCTTGCGGAATTTCGACGCGCCGCAAGAACATTTTGTACCGGCTGGCAAGAGTTCTTCGGGCGAATGTTGATACCAGGCGTCGGCGCCTTCCTTCTTGAACCATTCAATCACATTGCGGAGTGCGGCATAGTCTTCGAATCGCGTTCCGCAGCTAGCGCAGAAAAACACGATGATCGGTACGCCCCAGAAACGCTGGCGCGAGACGCACCAGTCCGGGCGCTTTTCAATCATTTCGTAAATACGTTCTTCGCCCCATCCGGGAATCCACTTAACGTTCTGGATCTCAGCAAGCGCTTCGGTGCGCAACGAATTCTTGGTGTCAGTAGGAACGGAATCCATGCCGATGAACCACTGCATGGTCGCTCGAAAAATTACCGGATTGTGGCAACGCCAGCAGTGCGGATAGCTATGCTTGTAAGCATGGTGGCCAAGCAACGCTCCGCGGTCGGCGAGCAACTTTACGATAATCGGATTTGCGGTGAAGACATCCTTGCCTTTGTATTCTGGTAGCCCTTCCGTATACACACCTTTGTCGTCGAGCGGCGCGTAAATTTCCAATCCGTATCTCTGGCCGGTATTGAAGTCATCCACGCCATGGCCGGGGGCGGTGTGAACGATGCCGCTACCCTGATCGAGGGTGACGTAATCGGCGAGCAAGCCCGGTACCTGGACAGGCAGAAATGGATGCTGAAACAGCATGCCCTCGAAGTCGCGACCTTTGTATGTCGCGAGAGCTTCGGCTTCCTTGATTTCGCTCTCGGATTGAAGTGCGGCAATACGATCAGCGGCAAGAAGCAGCTTGCCTTTTTCGGTTTGCACGACCGCGTACTCATAATCCGGATGAAACGCCAATCCTCGATTGTGCGGAATCGTCCACGGAGTGGTGGTCCAAATCACCGCGGAAACATCGTTGCCAATTTTTGCGGCTTCGTTCTTGCCACCGCCCAGTACCGCAAATTTCACCCAGATGGACGGGCTTACGTGGTCTTCATACTCGACTTCGGCTTCTGCAAGCGCCGTCGAATCGTAAAGGCACCAATAGACGGGCTTGCGTCCACGGTAGACATAGCCCTTTTCCATGAAGTCCAGAAACGCGTTCGCGATTGTGGCCTCATAGTCGAAACTCATCGTGAGATAGGGATCGTTCCAACGGCCGAAAACGCCGAGACGCTTGAAGTCTTTCTTGTGCTGCTCCACGAAGCGCGTCGCAAACTGACGACAGAGTTTGCGAAATTCCGCCGGAGCCACTTTGCCTTTGCCGCCCAGTTCCTTTTCGACCTGGGTTTCGATGGGAAGGCCATGGCAATCCCATCCGGGAACGTAGGGAGCGTAATGTCCCGCCATACTTTTAGTCTTAACAACCAGATCTTTCAGAATTTTATTCAGGCCGGTGCCCAAGTGAATGGTGCCCGTGGGATAGGGCGGGCCATCGTGAAGAACAAACAACGGCTTTCCGCTGCGCGCATCCAGAATCTGCTGGTATAAATCGGCTTCCTGCCAGGCCTCAAGCTGTTTCGGCTCATTCAACGGAAGGCTGGCCTTCATAGGAAAGTCGGTTTTGGGTAAGTTGAGTGTCTTCTTCAGTTCAAGTGTTTCGGACATGGATGCCGCGAGTGCAATTCCCTTCTGGGCCCTAGTTTTCGCCTGTAGCACGGCGGGAAACATCGGAGAGTGGTGTAACTTCGTATGTTACAATGAATCGAGTATGGAGTCAGCCGGAGTAGGCGTGCAACCTATCACGGCTGGCGAGAATCGTAAGCTCAAGGGACGCTGGAAGCGCTATTTGTGCGTCTATTAGGCGTAGGCGCTTAGTCTTAGCGAGTCAGGTGCATAATTTGCCGGGGACAATGCTCAATCTGGGACCGCCGCAACGTCCAAACGTTGAAGGAACGGGAGCGAACACGCCCTCGGCGCCGGTGCCTCGGTTTGGCCGGCCAGCCATCCTGATGCCGGATAATTTTTGGTCCAACCTAAAGCAATTCCTGTTTGAACGGCCGGTGAAAGTTCGCGGAGATGTGAAGTCCGATTTGATGCCAATGGAATACGGCGACGGATTCTGGGCAAACGTCGGCGAATTTTTCAGTGGGCGTCGCGCTCCGAAGGGCCAGATTAACAGCAGGCTTTCGACCGGCCTGGTAGAAGGGTTTGGCGGTTTCGGTGCGAGACTGAAAGAGCTGTTTTCTCCCACCAAGCTGGCTCCTCTTCCATTTGAAGTAAAACCTGTTCGGGTCAAGGAGATTTGGAGCAAGGACGAAAACTTCGGCTGGACGCAAGTCATCTCCGTAGGCTTGCACGTTGTAATCATCGGCTTGATCACATTTTCGATCATCATGCGCCCGCCGCTGACCACACAGGCGAAGAGCAAAACCGATGTCCTGCCCCTGGATATTTCTCCTTACATCGCGAAATTGCCGCAGGGGGCAAAACCTGCCGGTGGTGGAGGTGGAGCAAACGACCACACGACCGCTCCTGTGAATCGTGGCAAATTACCAAAATTCCAGTGGACGCAATTTACTCCGCCGCAAGTGAAGATTCAAAACCCCAATCCCAAACTTCCCATGGATCCGTCGCTTCTCGGTCCGCCTGATCTGAGAGTATCCAACATCAATGCGCCGACCTTTGGCGATCCGTTGGCCAACGGAGTTAGCGAGTCTTTGGGGCACGGTAATGGGACAGGAATAGGCAGCGGCACCGGCGGTGGCCTGGGGCCCGGCGAAGGCGGCGGTACTGGCGGAGGTGCGTTTCGCGCGGGCGTGAACGGCGTGGGCATGCCAGTTTGCATCTATTGTCCCGACCCGCAATATTCGGACGAAGCTCGCAAAGCGAAATACCAAGGCGTGGTCGTGCTGATGGTGATCATCACACTGGACGGGCGAGCGACGGACATTCACGTGGCAAAGAGTCCTGGATTGGGGCTTGACGAGAAAGCGATTGAAGCGGTGCGGCAGTGGAAGTTCCGGCCGGCAGTTGGTCCGAACGGGAAAAGCGTTCCGACTCAGGTGCCGATTGAGGTGACTTTCCGGCTGTTCTAGAAGGCGAAGTCTGGTTCACAAGCAACCTTTTCAACCTAAAGCGGCTCCCACTGTGCGTTGGAGCCATTTTTGTTTTGCGCGCGAGTTGCAGTCGGCGGCAGCGGAGGTCGAACGCGATGCGTGAACCGGCCCTGGGGTTCGATTCGAATCTCTCCAGTCAATCTTCCCTGTTGAAGCGTATCCACGAAAACCTGTTAAGTGTCTGGACCCTGCCGCGAGTCGTACTCGCCGCAGCGCATGCGGCGAATGGCGCGCCCATCCATCTCCTGGATAATCGTCGAGAAAAGGCGAGTCTCACGGCACAGGCGGGCTCGACTTTCTTGCATATTCTAATTTTCGCGGCATTTCTTTATGGCATGGCACATCCGCTAGTCGCGACTAAGCTGGGAACGAAGCCTGAATCGGTTCCGGTTGATTCTTTGAGTTTTTCAGAACCGAACTGGATGCGCGAAGCTGCCATGGATTCCCTCGGCAAGAGAGGAGGTGGCGGAGATCAGAACCCGTTGCCACCGACGGGGGGTGAATTTGCGCCTCCATCAAAGCTGGTTTTTGCGCCGCCGAGACTGCCCGACGGACGGCCTCACCCGCTGTCGGTTCCGATCACGACATTCGATCCAGATGCGCCAGATTTGGCGCCGCCGGTGAAAGATTTGGGGTTGCCCTGGATGCGCGACCACAACAATTCCGCGGGATCGGCCACGAACGGCATCGGAACGCGTCCCGGTCATGGAATGGGAGACGGCCCCGGCGACGGCTCCGGCCAAGGGGACGACGCGACTGCTTACAACCGGGTGGCGACGCAGGTCGTCTGCAAGATTTGCCCTGATCCGGCCTATTCCGACGAAGCTCGCAAAGCAAAGCTGCAGGGTTTGGTGACCATGCGTGTGCTGGTCGGCGCGGACGGCCGCGTTCGGGACGTCCAAGTTACGCGTGGAATCGGACTTGGTTTGGACGAGAGTGCTGTGCGCGCAGTACGCAGCTGGCAATTCATTCCGGCACGAGACGGTGCACGACGACCCGTGGCGTCCTGGATTACGATCGAAACTGTCTTTCGCTTGTTCTAGGTACAATCGCGGCGTAATCTCAGGCCGTGGGCTACACAATCGAAGCGTCTCCGGAAGAATTGGAGCCACAGGCTTCCGGCAACCGAGGCGGCGGTCCGCCTCGTCACGGGACCGCCGTCGATTTGCTGGACCAGCCTGACCGCTCGTTTCCCGAACCGTTGACTCTGGTGCCCTTCAAGAAAATCGCTGCCATCATCGGCCTGTCCATACTGCTTTTGGGAGTTGGCCTGCTGGTGTTTAAGATCATCTGGCCCGGCTGATTCGAATCGTGTCGTTGCAATAAGCATAAAGTCCTTTTACGAAACATGAGGCAAAAACCGCGTCCGTATCACCGCCCGTCTGCTACGATTTTGCATATGAGAAGACTTTATCTTCTGGCAGTTATCTTATGCCTTGCGGCTGCGTCTCGCGTGCACGCTCAGGTCGACACTGGAGCACTCGAATTCACAGCGAAAGTAGCTCCCACCGCGGCCAAAGCAGAACCAGTTCGTGATTTCACATTCTACGTGCTCACGAAGAGTTACGACGATATCGTGAAAGATCTCGACGCGCGCGAAGGACCTCCTTCCCGCGAAAAATTCATCGACGATCTTAAACTTTCGCCCGAACTGCGCGAGTGGCTCCACAAACACGATGTGATGGACATTACCCTTCCCGGTTTCGACAAGCTGATAACTCCGGATGATGTTTTACATGTGCCGGAGTTCCTGTTGGCTTACCAACGATCAAACAGCGGCGGCGTTACCAACGGCATACCCAAACCGAAATATCGCGACGCGGACAAGACGGAAAATCCGGATCGTTATGAAAAGCAGAAACAAGAATACCTGAGTGCACTGAAAAAATTCATTCAGGCGCGCCCAGAAACAGTGTCGGGGATGGAATTGGAACTGGACGGCGTAAACCCTGCTCGGAAATGGGCCGAGGCTCAGAACAACCACCGCAGGCGCGTGCAGCAACTTGCGCCGACACAGGCGCAAACGACATATCTGGCGGCAAAAGCGGATACCGATCTCGAGGGGCACTGTCAAATCCAGGGCTTGCCGCCCGGCAACTATTGGATCAGTTCGCTGGGTCTGACAGCCGCCGCAGGAGACGCCCGGCTGCAATGGGACCTCCCCATTAAAATCGAAGCCGGTCGGACGGTTCGAATTGAGTTGACGAACCTGAACGCAACCGACAATCTATCTTCCAAGACCAGGTAACGCGAAGTAGCTCATGGGTCGCGACTGGAGTCAGCTCCCGTCGGGCCATTGTGTCAATAAACATGGAAGAACGCGCGCAGAGATGCATACATCGCTTCACTGGATTGCCTTCAATTTGTTTGTAGTGATTGCCGTGGCCCTGGACTTGGGCGTATTTCACCGTAAAGCTCACAAAATCGCGATGCGCGAAGCCTTACTGTGGAGCTTCGCCTGGATTGCCCTTGCCCTGACATTCGGCTTGGTCCTGTTGTATTTCAACGGCCGGCAGCCGGCACTGGAATTTCTCACCGGCTACGTTGTGGAAAAAGCGTTGAGCGTGGACAACCTGTTCGTGTTTCTGGTGGTGTTCCGCGTATTCGCGGTAAAGGACGAGTATCAGCAGCGCGTTTTGGGATACGGAATTTTAGGCGCGCTGATTTTGCGCGGCGCCATGATCGCGGCTGGCGCGGCGCTGATTGAACACTTCAGCTGGATCATGTACGTCTTTGGCGCTTTCATCGCGCTGGTCGGCGTCCACATGTTGGTAGCGCGGCACGAGGAGAGCGACCCGCAGAACAATTTCCTGGTGCGATATTTCAGCAAACATCTGCGCCTGACCAGGGAATACGCTGGCGAAAAGTTCTTCACGCGGCTAAACGGGCAGCTCTTCGCCACACCGCTTTTTCTGGTGCTGCTGGTGGTGGAAATTACCGATGTCACTTTTGCGGTGGATTCCATACCGGCGGTATTCGGCATCACGCGTGATCCCTTTATCGTATTCACCTCCAACGTGTTTGCGATCCTCGGATTGCGCGCGCTCTATTTTCTTCTGGCTGCCGTGCTTGAAAAGCTTCAGTATCTGAAAATTGGTTTGGCATTTGTGTTGATTTTCGTCGGCGCAAAGATGATCACTGAACCGTGGCTGAAAATTTCCGTGGAGCTGGCACTCGGAGTCGTGCTCGGAATGCTTTCGTTGACCGTATTTTTTTCGTTGCTGGCGAAAAAGAACAAACCGGAATCGAAACACTGAAGTTGCGCGATGCTGATTGCGAGTGGCGGGTCTTGAGTATGCGCGGATCAAACTCTCATGCGTAGCCTAAGAGAAGAATGGATCGCCGCCCTGTCTTCGGCGGAGGAAGGCACGCGTGCCGCGGCGGCCAGGCAAATCTATGCCGCCGGCCATTCGCTCGCAGATCCCGTCATTCAGAATTGGCGCGAGAACGAAGAAATCGCGCGATTGCTCGGCGAACATCCTGAAATAACCGTCGGGTTGGCGGTGAGGCCGGAGACCTTCGCACAGATTCGCGAGGCAAATGGCTGGCCGCATCTGGCGGAAGTGCCTCCAGAACAGGATGCGTCTGAATTCACGCTGCGCTTTGAGGCAGGCACCACGCTAGACGTGTTGACTTCGCGCGATCCGGAAGGATCAGGCGCCATTGCAAAGTTCCTCTCAAAGTTCGGCGAAGCTATACAACAAGTGGAATTCCGCTGCAGCGACGTAAATCGAGCTGCCGCAATTTTGCGGGACCAGTTTGCTGTAGCTCCCGTGTATCCCGAATCCCGTCCGGGCGCTGACGGGACTCGCGTCAATTTTTTCCTGGTGAACGTTGCCGATGGCCAAAAAGTTCTAATCGAATTTTATGAACCGGCCGCTATTCGCCTTGCGTGAACTGAACTCAACACATGCGAAGAGAGATTCCTTCCGACAAGGCCGGAACCTTCAGTCGCTTCGCTCAGAACCACGAAGGTGTAGGCTTTTATGGTGTCGGCGGAACCTGCAGTTCTTTCCAGGCGCGAAGAACCTCGCCAACCGTCCAGGCTTGCGCAATACATCCGCGTGGATGATGGGGAGCATCGCCCTCGAATATTTCCGCGAGCGTTCCGAGACCGTAAGAATCGATCGACGCCGCCAGAGGCTCCAAGAATACGCGTGCAGCCGCGCGATCCTTGTACACTCGATAGTGAGCGAGCGCGAAGGGACCAAGTAGCCAGCCCCAGACAGTTCCCTGATGGTAGGCAGCATCTCTCTGGCGAGGTCCACCGGAATAAACTCCGATGTAAGCGGGTTCGTACGATGCAAGACTCCGCAGCCCAAAAGGAGTCAGCAAGTGCGACGCGCAGGCGTCCACGACGGCCTTCTGCTGTTCAGCGGGGAGCAATTCCGTATGAAGCGATACCGCGAAAATCTGGTTTGGCCGCATTGCCGAGTCATTACCGATGCCGGGCGAATCCAATACGTCGAAACAGCAATTTCGCTCCGCATTCCAGAACTTGCCGAAACTTAACTTCGCATTTTCCAAAAACTTCGCGTAAACATCATTCGAAGTACCGACCACGTTCGCGAATTGCACCATGTTTTGCAGCGCCTTGATCCAAAGCGCGTTGATCTCGATGGGCTTACCTGTGCGCGGCGTAACCACCCAATCGCCCACTTTCGCGTCCATCCACGTTAGCTGCACGCCTGGCCCACCGCCATAGAGCAGCCCGTCGTCTGGATCGACATGAATGTTGTAGCGAGTTCCCTTGACATGCGCGCTGACGATTTTTGCGAAAACCGGAAACAATTTCTTCAAAGTGGCAGAGTCTTGCGTGGCTGCAAAGTATTGGCGCGCGGCTTCGAAATACCACAGCGTTGCATCGACGGTGTTGTATTCGGGCATGCCGCCAGCGTCCGGGAAATTATTTGGAAGCATTCCGCCGTCGACCAGTCTCGAAAAGGCAAGCAAGATTTGTTTGGCGACCTCCGGGCGGCCGGTAACTAATGCCAGTCCCGGCAGCGCAATCATGGTGTCGCGGCCCCAATCGCCAAACCAGTGATAGCCCGCGATAACAGACTTTCCCGACGTCTGGCCCGGCAATGGCCGTTTGACCACAAACTGATCAGCCGCGAGAACCAGCTGAGAGATCCAGTCTGGTGTGGCCGCGTCCGACGAGGACTGCGCTAACCCGCTGGCTTGCGATAGAATTTTGCCGTGCCGCTGCATTTCTCGCTTGCGCGCGGGAGAGCCATCAAGATCCGAATCGCTCTTCGTCGAGAAAACCATTGTTAGCGGCTGTCCCTTTTTCAGCTCCGCGGCAAACCGAGCCGCATAAAGCTGGTCTTCGCGATCATCAAGCCCGCGTTCGCCTTCTCGCGGAAAAAGAAAATCGCGATACCAGATGTGTTGCGGCTCGCAGGCTGCTCCAGTGCACTTCATATAAAATGGCGTCGCGCCTTCGAACGCGGTGACGCAAACACCGCCCTGCACCGGATCAACGCGCATATGCCAATCGCCCGCGTGAGTGGCCGAATGAAAGTCCCGATAATTGACGAGCGCCTTAAGTTCCAATGCCACAGGCGAAGCGGACTCCAACAACGTGTATTGAACGTAGGTTGTGTTCTCTCCGTGGCGCATCCAGCTACACTTTTCGATGCAAACAGCGCCAATTTGAAATGTCCAGACGGGTATAACGCCATCGAGACGGAAGTTCTGTGTGTGCAGATAGCCTTGTGGCGCGACCGCTCCGCTGGCCCAGCGATGCGTAGCCAAAGGATAGCTCTGACCATCAAGAGTGACGAGCTCATCCAAACCGCAGACAAGTAATGTCCGGCCAGCCGGCGGATTCAGGGCGGCAACAAGAAGGCCGTGATAGCGGCGCGTGGCGGAACCGGCAATCGTCCCCGAGGCAAATCCTCCAATGCCATTCGTGACCAGCCATTCCCGCTGTTCAGCCGCGAAGAGGTCGTTGCAAATCTCGCGACCCAATGAAATTACACTATTCTTGGCCGACGTCTCGCTTAACAAGTTGTCTGAAGAGCTGGAACGCCTTGATTTCTTGACCGTGGGCGTTCGTGTTTTTCGCGGTGCTGGCATTCCGTAATTTATTCTCCGCTCTGTTCAAGCAGTTTCGCTACCAGCCCCGTCCAGCCAGTCTGATGATTCGCGCCAATCCCGGCCCCGTTGTCTCCATGGAAGTATTCGTGAAACAGAATCAGGTCGCGCCAAAAAGGATCGCTCTGGAAATTTTCCTGCGCTCCCGCAACCGGCCGCCGCCCATCTTTTCCGCGGATGAAAATATGTCCGAGCCGCTTGGAGATTTCGCTGGCCACCTGCCACAAATCCGCGTTCTGGTTAGAACGCGCCGGGCACGGCACCTGAAAATCCTCGCCATAATAGTGGTGGAACTTCTGTAACGATTCGATCAGCAAATAGTTGACCGGCATCCAGATCGGTCCACGCCAGTTCGAGTTGCCTCCAAACACACCCGTGGACGACTCCGCGGGTTCATAGTCCACGCGGCTGACGTTTCCGTTGACCACCACTTCATACGGATGATCCAGGTGATAGCGCGAAAGCGCGCGAATCCCGTACGGAGAAAAAAATTCTGTTTCATCCAGCATCCGGGAAAGTACGCGCTTAAGCTGTTTGCGACTTACCAGCGACAGCAGTCTTCGCACTCCGCGTGCCGAACGCTGCGTCATTTCTATGTGCTCCGGAACATCTGGATGGTTGTCTATGAACCATTGCATACGCCGCTTGAATCCTGGAAGCCTATCCACGATTTCCGGCTCCAGTGTCTCCACCGCGAAGAGCGGAATCAATCCCACCATCGAACGAATTTTCAGGAAATGCTCCTCGCCGTTCGGGAGGTGCAGCACATCGTAGTAGAAGCCATCTTCTTCGTCCCACAGCGAAACGCCGCCCGATCCGAAATCGTTCATGGCGCGCGCAATGTATACGAAATGCTCGAAGAATTTGCTAGCTACGTCTTCGTACGCCGGATCGTCCTTGGCAAGTTCCAGCGCGATGGCCAACATATTCAGGCAATACATGCCCATCCAGCTGGTGCCGTCGGACTGCTCGAGATGTCCACCGGTCGGCAACGGCGCTGATCGGTCAAACACTCCGATATTGTCGAGCCCCAGAAATCCGCCCTGAAAAATATTCGCGCCATCCGGATCTTTGCGATTGACCCACCATGTAAAGTTCAAAAGCAACTTGTGAAAAACTTTTTCCAGGAAACCGCGGTCGGCGACTCCGCGAACGCGTCGTTCAATTTTGTAAACGCGCCACGCCGCCCATGCATGTACCGGCGGATTGACGTCGCCAAACGCCCATTCGTACGCGGGAAGCTGCCCGTTCGGGTGCATATACCATTCGCGCAGAAGCAGGATCAGCTGCTCTTTGGCAAAATCAGGATCGACGATCGCAAGCGGAATACAGTGGAACGCCAAATCCCACGCGGCATACCACGGATATTCCCATTTGTCCGGCATGGAAACGATGTCTTCGTTGTAGAGATGCGTCCAATCCTTGTTTCTTCCGTGCAGCCGCTCCTTCGGCGGAGGCGGGCCAGCTGGATCCCCTTCCAGCCACGTTTTTACGTCATAGTGATAAAACTGTTTCGACCACAGCATGCCGCCATACGCCTGACGCATAACGTTCTTCGCATCGTCGGAAAGGTATTGAGGAATGCGCGAAGCGTAAAATTCGTCAGCTTCGGTCTTGCGCAGTTCAAATAGTCGGTCAAAGCCCGCGCCGAAGTCGTTTGTCCCGGGAACTTCCTCTGCACGTTCCTGGTGTGCCGGCGAACTGATCGTTCCGGCGACATTCGCATTTATGTCCATGCTGCTGAGAGGTTCGAGGTCGGTAAGGCGAAGTTTAAGCAGCGCGGACTGGCCCGGCGCAATATCCAAAACATAATGCGCTGCCATTTTTGTTCCAATTTGATCTGGATTCACGGCGGATTGGTTTTGCCGAATCACATACTCGTGAAAAGCGTCTTTCACGTAAGGTGAACGGTTACGCCCGTTAAATAACCGCGCATTGTTCGTTTCGTTTTCCGTAAACAGGAGTTCCGGCTGACCGGTCGCAAGCAGCCACCGTTTGCCATACTGCCAGTGTTGTGATTCGACAGACAGAATCCCCTCGACGGGAGTCGCTCTGCGGATTACCGGACGGCGCAGGTCTGATCCCCAAGACCATGTATTGCGGAACCAGAGCGTTGGCAGCAGGTGCAATGTCGCAGGATCTGGACCTCTGTTCCATCCGGTAATGCGGATGAAAATATCCTCGTCGCTGCCTTTCGCATATTCGGTAAAAACATCGAAATAGCGGTTTTCGCGAAATACACCGGTGTCGTATAACTCGAACTCCGGCTGGCTGCGCCCGCGGCGGCGATTCTCGTCCACCAGTGCCTTGTACGGAAACTCCGCCTGCGGATACTTGTACAGCATCCGCATGTAGCTGTGCGTCGGCGTGGAATCGAGATAAAAATAATATTCCTTCACGTCCTCGCCGTGGTTTCCTTCGTTCCCTGTCAAACCAAACAGTCGCTCCTTCAGAATAGGATCGCGGCCATTCCACATCGCCAGCGCAAAACACATCATTTGGTGACGGTCGCTGATTCCGGCAATGCCGTCTTCCCCCCAACGATAAGCGCGCGAGCGCGCGTGATCGTGCGGAAGGAACTCCCACGCGGTGCCGCCGGGACTATAGTCCTCACGCACTGTTCCCCACTGCCGCTCGGACAAATAAGGGCCCCAGCGTTTCCAATAATCCTTTCGCGTGCGGTTATCTTCTAGGCGAACGTCTTCGGTGGTCTGAAGCCTGGGCATGAATACCAACCTCGATGAAAAAGTGGTGCGACCCGTCTACTAACCGTAGCAGCTTAACAGCTGTCCCTCTAAATCCTGTACCGTATGTCTCATCGGCTGCTAACGCGCTTGCACCGCGACGATATGCGTGGGATGTCGCAAGCGTACGGTGGGTTACGTCAATTTGCTCTCAAAAAATCGCGTACAAATAAACGATCTTATACACAATTGTTCGCCGGTGGTGTCAAACTGTGGGCAGCCGACGGAGCGAGCAAATTCGTGAAAGGCACAACGCCATGAAAAAACTAATCCCGGTCTCGATGTTCACAATTCTGGCGATCAGCTTCGCGTCCGCTGTCAACGCGCAAACGGAAACCGATCCGCTGCGCCGCTGGAATGAATCAGTGGATGCGCTTGTGCGCCGAGTTTCGCCCAGCGTTGTGCAGATCATGGTGACGGGATTTGGAGCCGTTACCGAAGGCGAACACGGAAACGCCGGTCTCGTGATCGGCAGGCAGAAAGCGATTGGTTCAGGATTTGTAATCGATGCCGGTGGCTATATCTTGACGAACGCTCACGTCGTCAAGGGTGCGCAGCGTGTGCAAGTCGCGCTGCCAGGCGGACCCGTAGACGGCTCGCTCGCCGGTGCGCTGGCGTCAAGAATCACCGTGATGTCTGCCCGCATCATCGGTGTCTCGAGCGAAATTGACCTTGCCTTGTTGAAAGTGGATGCCACCAACCTGACTGCGCTGCCCGTAGCCAACTATCGTAATTTGCGTCAAGGCGAAACAGTTTTCGCGTTTGGCAGTCCGCAGGGACTTCGCAACAGCGTCACCCACGGCATCATCTCGGCGGTCGCGCGCCAGACCGATCCCGATTCGCCAATGGTTTATATCCAGACCGACGCACCCATCAATCCTGGCAACTCCGGTGGTCCGCTGGTGAATGTCAACGGCGAAGTCGTTGGCGTAAACACATTTATTTTGTCGGAATCGGGAGGGGCCGAAGGATTGGGTTTTGCGATTCCCTGCGGCGTGGTCCACGTGGTCTACGAACAGTTGCGCAAGTATGGCCATCTACACCGGCCGGAAATCGGCGTGCAACTTCAAACAATTTCTCCGGAGATGGCGCAGGGCCTAAAGCTGGCGCGAAATTATGGCGTCATCATTTCCGATGTGGCCCCCGGCGGTCCTGCGGAAGCCGTCGGCGTACGCATCGGAGATATCCTTCTGGCGATCGACGGAAGAAACGCGGACAGCTTGCCGTATGTTGCATTTCATACGCTTTCGCGCGGCGCCGGAGAAAAAATTCGCTTCGAAGTCCTTCGCGGCGCTACCCAGATGGGTTTCGACATCACGCTCAAGGAACACCCTCACGAAATGGATCAGGTCTCGGCGCTAGCCGATCCGGAAAAGAGTCTTGTGCCGCAGCTCGGCATTCTGGCGGTCGAAATCGATAAAACTATCGCTTCGATGATTGAAGACCTTCGCGATCCCTACGGAATCATCGTTGCCGCTCGCGCCGCAGGTGCCGCCGGGGAAATTCCGCTGACTACCGGTGACGTGATTCGCAGTTTCAATGGCGAGCCGATGACCACGCTGGATCGCCTGCGCGCAGCGTTGAAAACACTTCCGCCGGATGCTCCCATAGTGCTGCAAATCCAGCGAGAAGGTAAGTTGCAATTCGTCACTTTTTCGTTGGAATAAATCGGCGGACCAAAGTCACTGTGTGACTTCATTGCATAAGTGCTCAGCGGTTGACCGGAAGCGTCAATTCGTAAATCGCGCGATACGCTTGATCTATCGCTACATCCGTATAGGCTGTCGCGCCTGAATCACTGTTAGCGATGGCAATTCTACCGAATGGTTTGCGCCCAAGGATGTGCGGCGCCTGCCCCGCGGGCCACTCTGGATCGAACAGGGGATTGTATTCGTACCCATAGCCATGCGGCCAACGGTTCACGGTAATGGCTTCGATATCGCGCACTGCATCGAATCCACCAGCAGTGAGCATTCGCGAAAGCTGGTCACGAATTTTTCGTTCAAACAATTCGAACGGCGTTATCAGGAGTTCCATCCTTCCCGCCTTGTGCTGTTCGCGCGCGGGAAGTCCCGGTTTGCATGGTGTGCGGCTCATGTGCACTAAGATCGGTTCTTCAGGCGAACGAGGACTGTGATAATCGCCAATGTTTACGGGCCAATTCAAGGTTACTGAATTCCAATATGCTCCCGGCGCATGAATGGTCGAGATTCCCAACTTTTGAAACGCCGTCCAGTTGCGCAAGCCAACACTCGTGTAAACCAGCGGCACTTTCACCAGATAATGCAGCGCGTCCTTCTGCGTTTCCGGCAGGTCGGGGCACAAGTATGGAATCGCCATGTTCCAACAAGCCAATACACATGCGCCGGCGCGCAGTGAAAATACTTGCTTGCCGGTTGCGTACGTTACTTCAACTTCAGGCGCGGCATTCGTACTCTGAACGTTTCGCACCCGCACGACCGTGCGGTTAAGTCGAATTCGAACCGGAGAAACGTCCGCATCGAGACGCTCATAGTGAACGGGCGCGGTAACCACATCCTCGACGGAATTTCCCGGCACAGCCGAAGGAATCAAAGACCGAACGAGTAATCGTGCAATGGACGCGTTTCCATCGGGAAAATGAAATCGTGCTGAGCCTCCCTTTGCGTATCCGGCAGCCGAGTAGCTCATCCGCGGCGCTGCTCCCGGCTCGAGCTGCAGTCCCTGAAATCCCGGTAAGCCCAGCGCCCAACAATCCAGAGCAGGCTCAGCGTCAATTCCAACGCCCCATTCGCCGTTGGTGCGCGTCTGGTAAAAGGCGATAACTCCGGGATCGACCTTCGCGATATCCAACAGGAATTCTTTATAGCTTACGCGCGAAAGACGATCCTTCTTTTCCGCGGATGTAAGTCCAGGCAGGTAATCGACCTTCGCCTGCTCGATGCGCAGAATGTCGCGGCGAACTGTATCGCTGAGAGGGGCTTTCGAAAGAAATTCTAGCTTCGCGGAGCTTGCGCCGCCGCTCGGACCTTCCTCGGCAGCGGGCAGCCCGGAAACCAGACGGTCCGCCGCAAAAGTCTTCTGGTCGAAAAATATTCCTGTTCCAAGTCCCAACGAACGATAAAATCCGGGATCGCTGCATTTTTTATCGAGAGCCGTCGCGTCAATCCCCAGCTTACTCATCAGCCCGGCCGCTTGCGCACTGTAGGGCGTCGGGCTGTCAATCAGCATGGTGCCGCCGTTCAGCAGTTGCAGCTTGCCGCCGAGATGGAATTCATTGCGCTTCGCATGGCCGCCGAAATCATCGTGATTTTCCAAAATCAGGATCTTCGCGTTCGTTCCCGCTTGCTCTCGGTAGAAGTGCGCCGCTGCTAGCCCGCTGATTCCGGCTCCTACAATAATCAAATCGTATTTTTCGGCAAGCTGTTCCTGGGCAGCCGCATCTTTCCAGAAGGTTCCATCGCGCAGGCTATGCGCAATTTCAAATGATCCCGGATGGCTCCCGCGCAGGCCCGTCGCAACCGGGGGATTGTAACCCGCGCGATTTTGCGGCTCGTCGGTTTGCGTTTCGTTCGAATGAAGCCCCGGCGGCAAGAACGCGGCTCCGATGGTCATCGCCGCACCGTTCAGGAAGTCGCGGCGCGGAATATCACGATCCATTCCAAGTTCCCGATCACTGCGTTGGCTGGGCTTTTGTTTTTCCATTTTGTTTGCGCTTGGCTTTTATCCCAGTGAATGATCCAAACGATCCATCAGAATGTAATTCCTCCACCGCTCGCCAGGCCTGGTCCATGGCTTGGTCGGTGTAAGCGGCAGCTCCCGCGTCGGAATTTGCGATCGCGATTCGCCCGAACCGCTTCCGGCCGATCTCGCATGGACTCTCGCCCTTAGGCCATTCCGGATCGAACAAGTAATTGTATTCGTAGGCGTAGCCGTGCGGCCAGCGATTGACAGTGATTGCCGTAATATCGTTTGCCGGGTCGAACCCGCCATCGCCAAGAACGCGCGCGAACTGATCGCGAATATTTCTTTCAAACGTTTCGAACGGCGTGGATAACAAATCGCCGCGGCCCGCGCGGTGCTGATCGCGTTCCGACAAACCCGGCAGGCATGGCGTTCGCTCCATCCGGACTAAAATGGGCTCGTCCGGTTTCTTGGGCGACTCATACCCGCCAATATCCACGGGCACATCAAGATTCATCTGGTAGTGGTACATCCCGGGACACGCCACACTGTGCAAGCCAATTTTTTCGAATGCCTTCCAATTTCGAATTGCGACCGACGTATATACCAGCGGCACCTTGACGCCGTACTTCAACGCTTCTTTCTGTTTTTCCGGAAGCTCAGGACACAAATACGGAATCATCATGTTCCAACACGCCATGACGACTTTTTTTCCGTGCACGGTTGAAAGCTGGCCGTCACGAACGTAAGTGACATCGGCCTGCTCCGCTTTATCAGGACTGCCGGCATGATGCACGGCGACTACAATGCTACTCAATCGAATCCGCACTGGAGAATTGGCTTTGTCCAGTTCGGAGTAGTTGAACTTCGCCGTGACGATGTCTTCGGCATCGTGCCCCACTACCGTCGCCGGAATCATTCTTCGCACCAGCATTCTTGCGATGGTGGCATTTCCGTCCGGGTAATGAAATTCGTACGGCTCTTTCGGCGCGGCGAATCCCATTGGCGTGTAGCCCATTCGCCGATATGGACCGGGCTCAAGCTGTAAGCCTTTGAACCCCGGCGAAAAAAGCACCCAGCAATCAAGCGCCGAAACCGCATCGATTCCGACACCGAAAAGCCCATGCGTCCGCGTTTGATAGAACGCAATCGTTTCGGGATGCACCTTTACCATATCGAGCAAATATTTCTTGTAGCTAATGCGGCTTAGCTTGTCCTTCTTCTGCTCGGAACTTAATCCGGGGAAATAATCGACCGTATCGGTTTCCAACCGCAAAATATCTTGCTGGACTTGCGCCGAGAGCGGCGTTTTTCCCAGGAAAGCACGCCAATCTTCCGCGCCAGCACTACCTAACCGGCCCCCGGGCAAATTTGTCACAAGCCGATCGGCCCCAAATGTCTGCTTATCAAAAAATACGCCGCTGCCAAGACTCTTATAAACGTCACGGCGGTAACACTTCTTGGCAAGACTCTCCGGATCGATTCCCAAATCATCCATCAGCCCGCGCGCAACTTTGCTGTACGGAAATGGCGATTCAATGGCCCAGGTGCCACCATTCGCCAGCAGCATCCGGCCGTTCGCGCGCAACTCGTTTCGCTTGGCGTGCCCGCCGAAATCGTCATGATTATCCAGAATCAGAATTCGTGCGTTCGGATTTTTTGCGCGCCAGAAATACGCCGCCGCCAGACCACTGATCCCTCCTCCCACAATCACCAGGTCATACAGTTCCTTTGTGTCTGCTGGAGCTGCGCCCTTTGCGGGAAATTTTCCGTCACGCACACCGTGCGCCGCCTCGAATGAGCCGACATGACTTCCGCGGAGGCCAGTCAGCGCCGGCGGATAATATCCCGGCTGATCCTGCGGAGCGGCCGACGCCCCGAACGCCTCCCAAGCAATTCCCGGGATCATCGAACCGGCCATCGCTCCGCCAGTTCCAATCGCAACCCCGTTCAGAAAATCGCGCCGCGTGATGTTGCGGTCCATTCCAAGCTTGCGGTCGTTTCGTTCGCTCATTTGGGCCCTTTACCAGTCTCGTAGCATGCATTCAGATTCTGCTTTGACTGACCTGCGATTTTTCCGCGCGCATGGTTCTCTTGCGCCGCGTTATTTCTTCGGCGCGCTCGAATAATGCAGAAACACCACTTTCCACTCACCATTGCGTTTGAACAGCACATCCGACTCCTGGTTGTCTTCGTCTGTGATTTTTTCGTCTTTCAACTTAGTCCGCACATGCAGAATGTAACTCGCCACCGCGGTATCTTTACTGGGTCCCACCTGAATATGCATGTCTGAAATCTCTACTTTTTGTACGCGATTCCCTTCTCCGATGTAAGCCGTCCAGTCCTTGCGATACTGTGCAAGGTCTGTTCGCCCTTCCGGCAGAAATTGCGAGAAGTCAGCCGCGTAAAACGAAAAATATTTCGCCAGGTCGTTCGCTTCGTACGCCGCGTTGGCACGTTGTTCGAAGTCTTTAATCTCGTCTTCCCCGGATGCTGGCTGCGGTTTGGCTTGCAGAGCCAGGAAAGTAATCGGCGCTATCAGAATCAGTGCAGAAAAGATAAATTTCGCTGGCTTCATGAGTTCGTCCTCGTGCCTGCTACCTTACTATAAATCTGTAATCTTGCGAAACGGCCAATACCCGATTAGCTGTTCTGCAATCGGTTCTGCAATCGGTTTGACTGTTTCGTGCCGCAAACCTAAAATACGCAGGCGCATGGCGGCCCCAAACCCTTTTCTCGGTTCCACGGTTTCTCACTACCGCATCGTCGAAAAGCTCGGCGGCGGAGGCATGGGAGTAGTCTACAAAGCGGAAGACACCCGGCTGGGCCGCTCTGTCGCTCTGAAGTTTCTTCCCGAAGAACTCTCGCAAAATCCGCAGGCCCTCAGCCGTTTTCGTCGCGAAGCGCAAGCTGCCTCAACCCTGAATCATCCCAATATCTGCACCATCTACGACATCGGCGAACACGAAGGCCGCGCATTTATCGCCATGGAGTGCCTGGAAGGCGCCACCCTCAAGCACAAAATCTCCGGACGTCCACTCGACACGGAAACGCTCGTCACGCTGGCCATCGAAATCGCAGACGCTCTTGACGCAGCGCATGCCAAGGGCATCATTCATCGCGACATCAAACCAGCGAATATTTTTGTCACTTCGCGGGGCCATTCCAAGATTCTCGACTTCGGACTCGCGAAGGTCCTTTCCCTGACCGCTACGGAGGGTTCGACGCACGCCTTTGATCCTGCTACCAGGGCTACGATCGATTCGCCTGACGGCGAACTCACAAGCCCTGGCAGTTCGCTGGGCACCATCTCTTACATGTCGCCGGAACAGGCACGCGGCGAAGAACTCGATGCCCGCACCGATCTTTTTTCCTTTGGCGTAGTTCTTTACGAAGCCGCTGCTGGAACACAGCCCTTCGCAGGAAATACCTCCGCAGTGATTTTTCATCGCATTCTGAACGAAACGCCAGAACCTATCTCGCAGCATAATTCCAAAGTTCCTGCCGAACTCGAACGCATCGTCGGTAAAGCACTCGAAAAAGATCGCGATCTGCGCAGCCAAAGCGCCGCTGAACTTCGCGCCGACCTGAAACGTCTCAAACGCGACCTCGATTCCTCCGGACGCCTCGATTCCGGCGTTCGTGGTACACAGTCCGGCCAGAGCGCGGGGCAAGCCGCATCTCATACCCAGCCGCAGGCCCGCCCAGCGCAAAAGAAAAAAACCGTCGCTGTCCTGTACTTCGAAAATCTAAGCGGAGCAAAAGAGGATGAATATTTTCGCGATGGCATGACCGAAGACATCGTTACTGAGTTATCCAAAATCGCGCGTCTGGAGATTTATCCGCGCTCGGAAATGCTGCAGTTCCGCGACAAACCGGTCACCGCTCCCGAAGTCGGCGAAAAACTTGGCGCCATGTACGTCCTCGAAGGCTCCATCCGCCGCGCTGGTAATCGCCTTCGCATCACCACGCAGCTTGTCGAAAGTTCCACTCGCCACTCCGTGTGGGCCGAACGCTACGACCGCCACATGGAAGACGTCTTCGCGATTCAAGAAGAAATTTCTCTCAGCATCGCCAAAGCGCTGGAAATCACGCTTTCGCCGCAGGAAGAAAAGGTCATCGCCCGGAAATCTACTGTCAATCCCCAGGCTTACGACTTTTTCCTGCGCGGTAGAAATTATCTCCGGCAGCGCCAATTCGAATACGCGCTCGCCATGTATGAAGAAGCCATCAAGCAGGACCCTAATTTTGCTCTGGCCTACGCCGGCATTGCGCATGTTTGGGGAGGAATGGACGAATTCCGCAGCCCGAATCCGGAATATGTCCAGAAAGGTCTGGCGGCATGCGCGCGGGCGGAGTGGCTGGCGCCGGATTTGGCGGACGTTCTCTCCGCGCGCGCTCGCATCGAATACGCGCAACACCACTATGACAAGGCAATCGCTCTTGCGCGGCGCGCCGTGGAGCAACAACCGGAATGCGAGGGTGCACACGACGTCCTGGGACGCGCCTACTTTTCAGCGGGCCGTTATGAAGATGGCGCAGCCTTAGCCGACAGTGCGCTGGAAATCGTCAGCAACGATTACAACGCGCTGGTCCCGCTCATCAATTCTTTGGAAAAGGTCGGTCGCAAAGCCGATGCCGAACGTTTGCGCCGCCGCGAACGGGAAGTCCTGGAAAATCAGCTACAGCGATTTCCTGACGACGTGCGTGCCCGCATTCTTCTGGCCTCCGATCAGGCCAGCGCCGGCGAAACCGATTCAGCGATCATGCACGTGAAGATTGCCGTGGCCATGCGGCCGAATGACGCGAACGTTCTCTATAACGCGGCGTGCACCTACGGCATCCTCGGCATGAAGGTCGATGCCCTGGACACGTTTCGCCGCTCGGTACACGCCGGCTATTCGAACTTGAATTGGTGCCTGAAGGATCCCGATCTCAAAATCCTCTACGACGAACCGGAATTTAAGGACCTCATCGCGAAGCGCGACGCCGGTAACTCCTGAAACTCTCAACCAAAGCTTGCAGCAGCTCGCATCGAAATAAGAAACTACTGGTTTGTGGAGTCAGAAAAGTTTGGCTGGGAGGCCTGGACTCGAACCAGGATAGTCAGATTCAGAATCTGAAGTCCTGCCAATTGGACGACCTCCCAACATTTGTGCGTGACGATTCGGGGTCACAGCAGTAGCGGCAACAACGTAACAACAAAAACGAACCGCAGCACTTTCCCGGGTTCGGGACAGCTACGATTCTACTCATTCAGAATAAACGCCTTTCTGTGCTCCGTCAACCTGCCTGCTGTGGCTCTTTTGTGCGTTTCTTGATGTTTGCGTTGCCCACTGCCGTCATCTCGCCGTTCGCGCTCAACGCAAATTCCGCGTCTCCCCAGACGATTCGGTTCGAAAAGAAACTCCCCACCCATACCGCAAATTGCAGCAAATCCCGTAACGGCAGCAACCACCATTTGCGTTGCGCCGTTTCATCCCGCAGCCCCCATACGCCCACCGTTCCCGCCATCGTTAGCCGCAACACCGCGTATGCAGCCGTAAATAGCAACGCTCCGGAAGCAGATCGGCTTGCAATCGCTCCAACTATCGTCAACGGCAATCCATGCGTGAACAGCAATGCTACATACGACGCTGGCCGGCACAAGCGCACTGTTCGCGCCCAACGAACCTGATGCTCCCAAAATTCCCCAAACGTCACCGCTGGATACATCGTCTCCACCACTTCGCGCGATAACATCGCTCGTCCGCCGGCTTTCGCCACGCGATTCCCAATCTCGTAGTCATCCGCGAGCACATTCGCAAGTGCTTCATACCCGCCAATTTTCCCGAGCCACGTTTTTGTCGTTGCTACTGACGCGCCGAGCGCAAATGTCACGCCCTCCATCCAGTCCGCTACCAGCACGCCTCCGGAAAAATCAGTTGCTGCTCCCAATGCTTCGATCTCCGCCCAAATGTTTTTTTGTATTACTCCGCGATAAAAGCAGCTCACAACTCCAATCTCAGCGAATTCGAAGGCGGCCGCCAGTTCTCGCAAATAATTCGCTCCAACGCGTACATCACCGTCGCTCTGCGCCAGCAGTTCGTATTTCGATTCGCGCGCCAGCAATGCCAGATTATTCACTTTGCGATTCGAACCGATTTGCGCCGCGTTTGAAAGCAGCCGGATACTCCGCTGCGGAAATTCCTCTGCCAGGCTGCGAATCAACGGAACGGCCGCATCATCCAAATCGTTCACGCAAAATAAAATTTCGTATTCGGGATAGTCCTGCAGGCAAAAACTCTTGAAGTTTTCGTACGAGGCAAAATCCACGCCGCGCACCGGCTTTAAGACACTCACCGGCGGCGTATACGCACCCAGCACTTTCTTGCGTTCTTGCGAAAAAAATCGCATCGCCGCCACCGTCGTAACGACGTAATACGCCAACGGAACGCCAGCAATCAGCAATATCGCGTCGCGCGTATATTGCAGCGCGGAATTGCCAAACGGCCCTGCCAGCGCCAGCACTAATTCTTCTCGCCCTCTTGCCGCAGCACAATTCTTCCGCCACGGACCAGCTGATAGCGGTGATCCCGCCACACCGCGCTCTTGCTCAAATAACTGGCGCACCACACCGCAAATCCCAACAAATCGCGCATTGGATACAGCCACAACTCTCGCCGCGCCCGCGGATCGCGCACCACTCCCCAGCCAATCACCCACGACTCCAGCATGCGGTTCACAACCGCAGCCGCCAGGAGCCCCAAGCCGAGCGTCAAATGCCCGCTCGCCACGCCCGCAAGCAATCCCAGAATTCCATACGGCATGGCGAAAATCAGCCCGGTGCCAAAATGCCCTTTCGGCCGCGACCACCGAGTTCCCTTAGCCCAGCGCACTTGCCGCTCCCACATGCGCTTGAACGTCATCGGCGGAACAACGTGATCGATAATGTGCCGCGAGAGCACCACGCGATATCCCGCTTTCTCAATAAAATTTCCGGTCACAAAATCATTAGAAAAATATTCTCCGGTCACCCAGTAGCCGCCAATTTTTGCGATCGAATCTTTCCGCGTCACAATCGTCGGGCCCAGTCCAAATTTCATTCCTTCCAGGAGATTCGCAGTCACCACCCCCGCGGTCATCTCCACCGACATGCCGATCGCGTCCATTCCGGAACAGAATCCGCCTACGCTTTTCCCGCGATACACGCAAGTCACCATACCCACCGAAGGATCCAGCATCGGCGCCACCACTTCACGCAAGTAATTTGGCGCAACCTCCACGTCGCTGTCGCTGGTCACCAGAATTTCGTTCGCCGCCACCTGGCTCATTCGAAAAAACGAATATGCCGGCGGATTCGGCAGCTCTGGCAAGCCAGTCACCAGGATCGAGCACTTTACATTCGCATAACGTGCCGCGACTTCCCTTATGATCGGAAGCGCCGCATCGTTTTCCTCGTCCGCTGCAAAAAGCATTTCGTACTCTGGATAGTCCTGCCGAAAGAAACTTTCGATATTCTCTTTCAGGCGCGGTTCCGCTCCATGAACCGGTTTCAGCACCGAAACGGCGGGCAGTTCGAGGTTCTTCCCCGCAGCTTCCCGCTGTTCCTCGCTCTCACGATGGAACTTCGCGGCGCCCAAGAGCGATAGAATCAAGAAGATGGATGAAGAAACAACTCCGATAAACGCGCCCACCAGCGCCGAAATGGCGATTGAATTGACCCAGACCGTCATCTGCCTCTCGCGCGAGGCGAACCGTGTTGCAGCGCCAATTGCTGCGATCCATTGCTACTGACAAGATGCTTGAAATACGCAGGCGAGTCTTCAGGAAAATCCGAAATCACGTCGTCGGCTCCCGCTTCCGCAAGCGCCGCGGCGAACCGAGGCAGCGCATAACCAACGCATTTCATTCCCGCGACTCGCGCCGCCACAACACCCGCGACGGAATCTTCCACCACAACACATTCTTTGCTCATCACATCCAGCTTTTTTGCCGCCAGCAGGAAAATATCGGGGGCCGGCTTGGCGACGGCCACGTCTTCGCCCGTCACAATCAACGAAAATTCCTTTGTGATCGAAAACTGTTCTAGTGATTCGTGCGCGCGCGTCCGGCCCGCCGAAGTCGCCAGCGCGCATAGTATTCCTGCGCCATTAAGCTCCGACAGAACTCTCGGAATTCCAGGTTTCGTTTTCAGTTCGTGCGCGGCTACCGCATACAACTCATCTTTGCGGCGGCCCAGCCGCTCCATCTCCTCCGATTCGATGGGGCCAAGGTAGTGGCGCAAAATTTCCCGTCGCGGGCGTCCCGCATATAGAAAATCCAGATTCAGCGTGGCGGAATCGAGGCCTTGTTCAACCAACAAGGTCTTCCAAGCGGCTTCATGAATGGGATGGCTATCGGCGACCACGCCGTCCAGATCAAAAATGACTGCCTTCAGCATGGCGCCGCAGCAGAACTTGCGAATAATTTTCG
Organism: uncultured Acidobacteriota bacterium; assembly: GCA_963732135.1. Classification (GTDB taxonomy): domain Bacteria; phylum Acidobacteriota; class Terriglobia; order Acidiferrales; family UBA7541; genus Acidiferrum. The sequence continues at coordinate 284,649 of CAVSYC010000001.1, read as the reverse complement.
TTGCACTTCGCGGTTACTCGCCATTTGTCTGCATCATGCGCTGCCGGATCGCCAAAAATATCGCGTGCGTGGCGCATAGATGCGCGTCTTCAATTAGTTGCATGCTGTCCGACGGCACCACCAGGCAAAGATCTGCCAGCGCCTTTGCTCGGCCACCTTCGAATCCAGTCAGCACCAGTGTTTCCGTTTCCAGACGCCGCGCCGCTTCCAATCCGCGAATCACGTTAGGCGAATTCCCGCTTCCGGAAATTGCCAAGACGATATCGCTCTTTTCCGCCAGGCTCTCAAGCTGTTCCGCAAAAATCGCGTCGTAAGCTTTATCGTTGGCCCAAGCCGTGATCAACGCCACGTTGTCCGTCAGCGCCACTGTTTTCAGCCGTTTGCGCTTCCCAGCGATCGTTCCTTTCCCGATATCGCACGCAAAATGTGACGCCAGTGCCGCGCTGCCGCCATTCCCAAACAAAAAAAGCGTGCGCCCCTGCTCATACCCGCGCCAGATGACGTCCACCATCCGATCTACGATTGCGTGATCAACCCGCCCAAGCACACCCTGTACCGCCAATAGATAATCCTTGGCCGCTACCGAAGGCGCAGTTGCGATGGAAGTTTTCGTTTCCGCCAAAGGAATCACCGCTTAAGAACTATCTACTGGAATTATATACTGGCTGCAAAAGCCTCACAACGCTAGGTAAATCGCGTTTTCTCAACGCCCCGCCAGAAACACTTGCGCTTTAGCCGGACGCTCGCGCGTTGCGCCCGTCATTGTGCACAACCTCCGAACCGTCCGTGGTTAACGCGACCGGCATTTCCCGCAGTGCGCTCAGCGCTGCTCGCACCTGTTGCTGTTTTTCTTTGCGGCAACTTAAGAGTAGAAAACCGCCAGCGCCGGCTCCCAGAAGTTTTCCGCCTGCCGCTCCCGCTTCCCGCGCCAAACGATAGTTCGATTCCACCACGTCATTCGTAATGCCGCTGGCAAGCCCGCGCTTCAATTGCCAGCCGCGGTCCAGAATATCTCCAAACGAATCCAGGTTGTCTTTTTCCAATGCCGCTCGCAGTTCGTTCGCCAATTCAACCATCTCCTGCACGCAGCGAAATTTGTCTTTGTCCGCCATATTGCGCGCCTGCTCTGTCAAGATCGAAGCCGCCGGCCGTTCCTGGCCAATGTAAAAAAACATCAATCGCTCGGAAAGCTCCTGCATCGTCCGCCCAGTACACTTAACAGGATGAACATCCACTCTTCCATCGGCATGGAATTGAATAAAATTTAGTCCGCCGTATGCCGCGGCGAATTGATCCTGCTTGCCAATCGGCGCGGCCACGCGCTCAAGCTCAATCTCACAGGCTGCGGTTGCCAGATCATGCGCGCTGGGATTTTTCCCAGCGCGCACATAAAGCGCGTGCAGCAGACCAACCGTAAACGCGCTGCTCGATCCCATTCCGGTGCCAGCCGGAACATCCGCAAAGCTGGCAATTTCCATTCCCCGTTCGATCCCCACCAAATTCAGGCACTCACGCACCAGCGGATGTTCAATCTCCGTCACGCTGGCCACGTCCTCCGTCCGCGAATACTTGATTCGAATCTTGTCATGAAAATACGGATGCAGCGCGATATACATCGCCTTGTCGATAGTGGAACTCAGCACCGCACCGCCACTGCGCCGATAAAATTCCGGCAAGTCGCTGCCGCCGCCAGCGAAACTCACCCGGAATGGCGTTTTCGTCAGGATCATTTCAGTTTTTCTTCCAACGCCGCTAATCCCTTGGGACTGCCCATGTCATAAAACGGCTCCTGCGTCACCCAGGCGCGCATCTCGCCGCGTACAATCAAGCTCGGATAAATTTCTTCTTCCAACGAGCACTTCTGCCCCCCAGGAAGCCCCGCCAAAATCTCTTTCTTCAGCACGATCACGCCCGCATCAATGTGGCTAAGGCCTTCCGGATTCCGCTTGCGATACGCCGTCACGACACCGTCCGAATTCACGCCAAGATTGTTAGGCAGAGCGCTCGCCGGAATCTCTTTCGAAATCGTCGCAGGCTTTTCGTAAGCCACGATCAGCGCGGAACAATCTGCCACCGCAAACCGTTTCGCCAGCGCAGGATAATCAATCGCGAGATAAGTATCGCCATTCACCAGCACAAACTCATCCTGCAGCTGCGCCTCCGCATTCTTCAATGCTCCGCCAGTACCCAGCGGCGACGGTTCGAACGAGTACGAAACCTTGCACTCAAATTTCACCCCATCTGCAAAATATTCTTGTACTTGCTCGCCCAGATAAGCTACCAGCAGCAGCGCTCGATCAATTCCCGCTCCGCTTAACAATTCCAATTGATGCTGCAGGAAGGGCTTCCCCGCAACCTCGATCATCGGTTTGGGAATCGTTTCCGTGATCGGACGCATTCGCGTCCCCAACCCGCCCGCCAGAATCACCGCTTGCATCGAGTTCTCTGCCATCGCTTCGTTCGAACCCGTCTCATCAACCGGCCGCAACCAGCGCCACTCCGATGCAAACTAGAATTACGCCCGCCCACCGTGCCGCGTTCACTTCTTCCTTCAAAATATATTTCGCTCCCAGCGTTCCTACCACATAACTCAACGCCGACGCCGGAATCACAAAGCTGATCGGCTCCCAGGACAGCAGCACCAGCAACGCATAAAACGACAGCGCCATCAGCGGAATCGCCACCCAGAACCATCCGTTGCACACCGCACGTCCCAGAAATATCAGCAGCGGTTTCGGCCGCAAACGCGCCGGCTCTCCGGTGGCCTTCATCCCGTAGGTCATTGCAATTTCGCCGAACGTGCTCCCGCAAATCAGCACCGCCAGCAATAAAATCGTGCCGCCGCTCATGCCGTCGCCTTCTGCATTGCCGCAGCCTCGGTGGTTCGCGGCTTGGTCTGCCCCACCAGCAACACGCCAACGCAAATCAGCGCAACTCCCACCCATCGTTTCGGCGAAACGCTTTCGTGCAAGAAAATCACTGCCAGCAACGTCAGTATCGCGTATCCAAAAGCCCCCGCCGGCATCACGTAGCTGTAATCCGCCCAGCTCAGTACCGTCATGTAGCTGACCATGAACCCGATCAGAAAAAGTATCCCTAACCAGATCGTTGCGCTGCTCACCGTCATCCAAAACGCGTGCGAAACGCCACTCGGCGTAATCGCCACTGCTCCGATTTCGGTCATGCCGCGCTTCAGCAGCAGGTCCCCGGCGTTGGCGCACACCACCATCGCAAGGACCATAACCAGCGTCTTGATCCGTAGCCGTTTTTCGCTTGCCATGGAAATTATTTGGTTTCGGCCGTCTTAGTCGTTGGCCGAAGCCGAAGCAGATCCCGGCACCGACACAATGGTTTTATCGATGTCCCCGCCCTGCCGTACCCACTTCAGTCGCTCCGCGCGAAGTTTCAGGAAGCTCGTCGCCTCATGGTACAAACGCTTCCGTTCGTGGCTGTCCCACAGCGCCTCACGCACAATCCGCCACGCAACTTTCGGACGGAAATAATAATCGTCGTAGAAGCGGTTCACACCATCCATCATTTCCGCTTTCGACAGATGCGGATACTCAATATGCGGCAATTGGTGTCCACCGTTATCAGCCAGCGCTTCCACGCGCAAGAAGCCGTCTTTGGACATCTGCTCGTGTAGCTCCGTGCCCGGCATCGCGTGCGCCAAAGACACTTGAATCGTTTCGCAATCCAGCTCCTTGGCGAAATCGATTGTCTTGTTAATGGTCTCTTTGGTCTCGCCCGGCAATCCGATAATAAAGTCGCCGTGCACCTTGATCCCGACCTTCTTGCAGTTCTTCATGAACTCGCGCGCCATCTCAATCGTGGCGCCTTTCTTGATGTTCTTCAGGATCTGCGCATCGCCTGATTCGAATCCCACGATGAACAGCCGCGCTCCGCCATCCGCCATCGCCTTCAATTCTTCGTATTTGCTGTGGCAACGCGCTGTGCACGACCATTGGAATTTCAGCGGCTTGAATTTCTGGCTTAACTCGATCGCCCGGTCACGCCGGATGTTGAACGTATCGTCGTCGAAAAATATTTCCTTCATCTGCGGGAAGTATTCCAGCGTGTTCTTCACTTCCTGCACCACATTATCCACCGACCGCGTCCGCCACGCATGCCCCGAAATCGTCTGCGGCCACATGCAGAACGTGCACATCGCCGGACATCCCCGCGTCGTATAGAACGACACAAACGGGTGCAGCAGGAACGGCACGTTGTACCGCTCAATCTGCAAATCCCGCTTGTACGTATCCGTCGCGTAGGGCAGCGCATCCAGCTCCGCCGTGTGCAGCTGCGGCCGCGGCGTGTTCATCACAATCTTGCCGTCTTTGCGATAGCACGCGCCCGCGATCGTTTCCAGTGGTTTGCCATGTGCAAATTCCGCGACCGAATGGTCGAACTCGCCGCGCACCACGAAATCAATGTCCGCGCTGGCGTTTAAAGTCTCTTCTGGCTTGATGTGCCCGTGCGGGCCAACAAACGCAATTTTCAATCCGGGATTTTCTTCTTTGATCTTGCGGATCAGCTTGATGTCGCTGTAAAAGCCAACGGTCGAGGTGTACAGCACCAAAAATTCGTAGCTCTTGCAGATCTCAATTGTCTGCTTCCAGTCAATCTTGTGCGGCGAAGCGTCCACCAGCCTGCTCCCGGGAATCAATCCCGCCGGATACGCCAGCCACACCGGATACCAATACGATTCAATCTCGCGCGTGGCAGGCCAACGCGAACTCGCTCCGCCATCAAAATTTTCAAAACTCGGCGGATTCAACAACACAGTCTTCATAACATCTGACATTCATCACCCTCAGGGTCTTAGGATTTGTACTTACAAACCCTAAGCTAAATAAAAGTCTTAAAGTCTTAGGGCTTGTACTCGCGAACCCTAAGGTTTAATTGATTTCAGAGCTTGTGCTTACACGCTCTGCTAAAAAAGTCATGCCGCGCCACTCTATGGAATTTCAGTGGAAATCATTGCCCCCGGACCAAAACCTAATGACCCGGCCGTTCCGCGCAAACCGCCTTATGCCCTTAACCTTTAATGAATCCGTGTAACGGCCTGCCCCAATTACTTCCCACAACACGTCCGCACTATCCAGTGTACCCGACTTGCTTTTAGTGCCCAACAACCAAATCTCGTTTGTTTTCCTAGTCTTATACCCTCTCCATTGGATGCCGCGCCTTTTTCATCCGATGCATACTCTTTTCAGAACATCAGGTTTCGGAACCCCGGGGCACGTCTTTCCTAGACACAATCAAACAAGCTCATAAATCCGAAATCCATGTGCAACTGTTGATGACAATGAAACAGCGTCAAACCCGGATTGCCGGCCACAAAGTCCACTTCCACCTCTTGATACCCGCCCACCATCACCACATCCTTCGTCGCGCCAGACGTCGCTTTCCCCGCAAACCTCGTCAGCTCAAAACTGTGCCGATGCAAATGCACCGGATGGATATCATCACTCCCGTTTCGCATCTTCAAGCGACACCGCCGCCCTTGCCGCAAATGGACCGTTGCCGCAGGCTTCTCCATCGCAAACGCCACATCGTTAATCGTCCACTGATTGAACCCATTCTCTGCCGCGTTTCGCTTTGCAAAGGTCATTTCGATCACTTCATCCGGCTCCCTCGCTATCTCTGTTTTTCCAAATCGCAAATAGTCCCAATGAAACGCCGGTGACTTAATCCATTGCGCTTTTCGGGCGTGCCCCGCGTACTCCACCACAACGCCCATTCCATGCTCTCGATCGTCATCGGCCAAATCGCCCATGATCCAAACGCCCGGATGCCTCATCTCTCGCCTCCCTCCTTGTGTAGTGTCGGGCTTCAGCCCGTCGCTGTTTTGTAGCGCAGACAATCCTGTCTGCGCGTCCTCCTGTCACATGAAAGCGAAAACTAGCTACCTCGACTCATTTCTAATCAGTCGCCGGACCAAAATTCCTTCCGCGCGGCTGACGACAGCAAGAATTCGCTGGACATCCGTTTACTTTCATGATATATCTTCTAGTGTAGCTTATCGGTAATTCTAACGGAACGCGTTGATTTGCCACACTTCCAAAAACACAAGACTTAAAGTCCAGTATTTGCCACATATTTTCAAAAATAGATGTGCTCGGGTCCCGCATTCCCAAATTGGGACCTTCTCATCCCGCTTACCCTGCTTCTGCATCCTTTAACAGTCCCATGATTCGCGGCATCCACTTCAAATGCTCCGGCTTCATCAGCACCGACCGCAAACACGTCACCGTCGCACGTCCGCTCCCCGCTTTCAGGCTGGGCCAGAACTTCACCGGCAACTCCGCCACCGCTAGGTGCAATCCCCTCCGCGCTGCAGCCTCAAAAATCCGGCGTGACTCCGCCGAAATCTCTTCTATCGAATCTCCCCTCGGCACAAACACCAGAATGTCCAGCTCCGGTTGGAACGCCGCGTCAAACTTTCCGCTGTTTCCGAGCGCCTGGAAAAACTGCAAGGCCGCTTCCCTGCCTTTTTCCAGGCCGCTCGCGAATTCTCCACCTCTCGCCAGCGGTAGCAATTTCTGTGTCGCCCACAGCGCCGCCGCCGACGCTCCGGACCGCGAACACTCCATGCTGATCTCGCCGAGATGCAATTCCGCCGAACTGAAGTATGTGTACGGCGAATCGTGCTTATACAACTTTCCCACTCCTGGATCGCGAAAAAGGACGCACCCGCATCCATACGGCTGCAATCCATGCTTGTGGGGATCAATCACGATCGAATCCGCTTCGGCAATTCGCGCAAAGCTTTTTGCTACGTTCTCGCCAAGATTCGACGCCAGCACAAAATATCCGCCATACGCCCCATCCACATGCACGCGAAATCCAAATTTCTCGCCCAATTCCAGAATCTCTGGCAACGGATCAACCGAACCTGTGGCCGTCGTTCCCATCGTCACCACTACCGTCCCTACATCACCGCGCGGCAGCAGTTTCTCAAGCGCGTTCAGGTCCATCCGCCCGTGCTCGTCAGACACGACTTTTTCAAACGGCAATTGCAGCACTCCGGAGATTCGTTCATGCGTGTAATGCGCCTGGTCGCTCGCCACAATTGTTTTTCCCGGATGCACCTGCCCCGCTACCCACAGCGCTTCCAGGTTGGCCATCGTGCCGCCGCCGCACAAATGTCCAAGAAATTCCTTCCACCCGTACATCGTGGCAATTTCTGCCACAGCTTCCATTTCCAGCTTCGACGTCGCTCGTCCGCCGTCCAGCGCGTGATTGTTCGGATTGACGTACATCGCCAGCGAATACGCCAGCCGCGCCACCGGATGCGGCGGCTTCAACATTTGTCCCGCGTACAGCGGATGAAAATAGGGATAGTTGTCCTGCAGTTTTTCCGCCAGCGCCAGCAGCACTTCTCGTATCCGCGCGGCGCCGCCATCGTCGGAAGAAAAATCCGGCAACCTGGAAAAACCGGCCTCCAATTTTTCCAGTGCCGCACTCAGTATTTTCAGGGACTCGCGGTCCAGAGCCATGCTTTTTCCTGGGAACGCCGATCTCTGATCGGCGGGGCCTACTGGAGTTCACGCCATTTATTGCAAAACTTTGTCCAGCTGTCCCGCCGTCTTCAGCAAGTCCAGCTGCGCCTGTTGCCGCTGAAACGTCGCGTCCAGCAGCGCCATCCATTTTTCGTTTTCGTCCACTCGCGCCTTTTCCACAACCTGCAAGCCTTCTTTGCCTTCTTCAAACCGCGCCTGCAATTGCGCCAGGTCCTGCTGCGCCAGTTGCAATTCCAGTCGCGCCACTTCCTTGCCGGCGTCCGTCTCGCGCACCCGGCGCGTCTTTCTCCGCACGTCCGCGCTCACCTGATTCTGTTTGTTCGAGAAAGATGCCTTCGCGGCCAACAGATTGGTCTGAGCCAGGGCCACGTTTGCTCTTGTGCTTGGGCTGAAAATCGGAACCTGCGCCTGAATACCCAGATTATAGTTGTTTCGCTGAAAATGGTTGAAGTACAGCGCGTAGTTGTTGAATTTCCCCAGCAAGCTGTACACGCTCACCAGCTCCAGCGTGGGCCAGTAACCGCGTTTCTCTCCGATCAGCCGGAATTCCTTTCCCTGCACATCCGATTGCGCGAGCCGCAATTCGGTATTGTTCTGCATTGCGGACGCAATCAAATTTGCGCCTTCCTGTTCCGCGGCTCCCGGCAAATCCTCCGGTGTCACTTCGATCTGCTGTTCCGGCGCCAGCCCGCACTGGCTTCGCAGGAAAATTTCCAGTTCATCGTCGCGTCCCTGCAATTGCAAAAGCCGTTGCGCCACCTGCGCGCGTGTCAATTGCGCACGCGTCACCTCAACCGGCAATTCGTAACCTTCATTCGCGCGCTGCTGCACAACTCCAACGATTTTTTCTGCGCTCTCCCGCTCTTTCTGCAGCAATTCCTCCGAATGCCTCACCTTCACCAATTCCAGATACGCGGAAGCGGTTCGCATAATCACCGAATTGCGCGTATCTTCCAGCAGCAGCTTTTGCGCTTTTGCCTGCTCCTGTTGCTCTCTTCCCTGCCCGCGCAGCGGCTCATTAATCACTTGCTCGGTGTAGGTCACGTTGAAAATTGCCGGAGCTCGTCCTCCGGGAGTCTCCGGAATGCCATACGTATAGCCCAAGCCGGAGCCCGCATAAACATTGGGCAGAAATTGCGCTTTATTGATCAGCGCCGCCTTGTCCGCGATGCTGGCCTGAATCTTTGCTACCTGGATGTCCTTGCTGTTCTGCAACGCCAGTTCGATAGTTCGCTTCAGTGTCAGCGCGATGGGCGGCGCGGAAGCTTCCTGCGCAAAGCCGGAAATTGCAAGGAACATCACGGCAACCGCGGCCGCACTTGCACGCATGATTCCACGCATCGTTGTAATCCTCCCGGAAATGCTCTGAGGCAAAATCGAAAATCCGTGGCGCGCTTGCGGCTATTCGGAGCGCCCCTTTTATTCCTTAGAAAATCGCTTCTAGGCGACTTCGGCTAAGGGCTGTATTGTCACTTTGAAGCCCAAACCTTCCAGCCGTTTGGTTAAGCGTCGGCGCAGGCCTTCGGGGTTCAAGCGATCGAAGTAGTCTGGGCCGAGGTGTTGGTAGCAGGTCTGGTCTCGCAGAATGTAATAAGCCATGACCAAGAGATTGTGCGCTACGGCGATCGTCGCGCGTTTGCTTCCCCTCCGCGCCGCCAGCCGACGATATGCTGACAAGTAGTTGTTTTTCTTTGTCGAGACGGCCCAAGCTGCTTGGCATAGGCAGCGGCGCAACCACAGGCTTCCTTTGCGGATTTTTCCGCTCTTGCGCTTACCCGTGCTCTCGTGACTGCCTGGACAGAGTCCCGCCCAACTTGCCAGGTGCTGTGCATCAGGGAACTGGCTCATGTCCAACCCGATCTCCGCCAGCAATCCCCAGGCGGTCACGCGGTCCACACCGGGAATGGTGCACAGCCGCGCGACCTCACTCTGGAAAGGGCCCAGGCGCTCTGCGACCTCCCGCTCGATCCGCCGCATCTTGGACTCCACGAAGTAGTGATGGTCTAGCAGTTCGCGCAACAGAAATCGATGATGTGGAGTAACGCGTCCTTCCAGAGCCTGCTGCAATTGGGGAATCTTGTTGCGCAACAGTCCTCGCGACATCTCGGCAAGTCGCTGGCTGTTCTGTTCGCCGTTCACGATCGCTTCCAGCATGGCCCGGCCGGAAGCGCCCAATGTGTCGGTGGCCACCCACTCGCTATCCTTTTGATCGGTCTTGCGTCCGGGCACCGCTTTGATGTGCTGCGCATTCACCAGCAGTACTTCCAACTGCCGCTCCAGAAGGTTCCCCACCGGCTTCCAGTACACCCCAGTGGACCCCAAGGCGACGTGCGCGACTCCGCAACTCTGCAGCCAGCCGCTCATCTCCAATAGGTCCTTTGTAAAGGTACTGAACTCTCGCGCCTGTCGCCGCCGGCCGGAAGCCCACAGCACACACGCCGTCACACTCTTCTTATGAACATCCAAACCGCAACAGACTTCTTGTACCACTTGCATCGCCAAACTCCTTCCGCCGCCAGGCGGGGGACGTCAGCAAATTACCGAAATTCTTTAGCGTGCTCTCGGTCTTACGACAGAGGCAACAGTTCGTTGTGCCCATCGACGTCCAGGTCATATTCGTACTCGGGCTCTAATCGCGCCAGAATAAATCGGCCTTCGTCCACTTGACGGTCGCTCCAGGATACTTCCTTCTCGAGATTATTTTCATGGTTCGTTGTGGTTCGAAGAACCATGGGCTATTCGTAACGCAACGATTCGATTGGCTGCAATTTCGCCGCCTGGCTTGCCGGCAGATAGCCAAAGAACAATCCCGTCGTGCAGGAAACGGCGAACGCAAGAATCACGCTGGCACCGGAAACGGGTATCCGCAGATTGCTGGGAAGAAAAAACTGCGCTCCCACCGGGATTGCAATGCCGATCAATATCCCCAGCACTGCGCCTCCACCACTGATCAAAAACGCTTCGATCAGAAATTGATAAAGTATTTCGCGGTGCGCTGCTCCTATCGCTTTCCGGATTCCGATTTCGCGCGTGCGCTCTTTCACCGTCACCAGCATGATGTTCATAATGCCGATGCCGCTGATCAGCAGCGCGATGAATGCGATCACAATCAGCACCACCGTCAGCGCCAGCGAGATGGTGCGAGCCGCATCCAAAATCGCTGTCAGCGTCTGTACGTTGTATTCCGCTTCCGGCGGATGCCGGCTCTTCAGAATCTGAGCGACTTGCCGCTGCACCGACGGCACATCCTCGGCCGTCCGGGCTTGTGCATCCAGCACCCGAATTACATCGACTCCGGTGTAATACTTCATCAGTCCGAACGGAATCAGCACCGACTCGGCTTGAATATCCGAGAGTCCGAACGTCTCCACGCGTTCGACAAAGACTCCGACCACCGTGAAAGTCAATTCGCCCATACGCACGGTTCGGCCTATCGCCTTCTCCGGTCCGAACAGCCGCGCCGCCAGTTGTTTCGTGATCAGGCAGACTTTGTCGCGCGTTTCCATGTCCGTCGCGTCGAAATATCTTCCGCGCAACACCAGCAGCCGGCGAATTTCCTGGTAGCCCTGCGTGACCCCGACGAGATTGACGGGCCGCTCGACGCCTTGCGCCACCACCGACATCGGCAGTTCGCGCACGCCCGCGACCTGTACCACTTGCGGAATCGTGGTCCGTATCGCTTCCATATCGTCCAGCGTCAATTCATGGCTCAACGGTTGGGCTTTGTCCGGCGTCTTTATCATTTCGGTCCACACCAGATTGGACCCGACGCTTTCGATCTGCTGCAGTACGAATTTTCGGCTGGTCAGCGCGACCGTAATCACCAGCACGATCGAAGCGCTGCCGATGATCACCCCCAGCGAAGTCAGCGTCGCGCGGAGTTTGTTGGCGCGGAGCGCGTCGAGCGCGACACTGAACGTTTCGTGCAGATCCATCATGGCGGTCAGTCGTGCTGCAAGTGCTTCAGTGCTTCGTTGGCTAAACGATTTTTGGGTTCCAGGTACAGCGCCTCCTGGTATTCCTTTTTCGCGGATGCTTCGTCGTTCTGGTTTTGCTGTATTCGCCCGAGCCAGTAATGGGCCATGGCTTTGGAAGGATATTCGTTGCGCTTGGGAACTTTGGCAATATATTCGCGCAGCAATTTCGTGGAGCCCGCAGGGTCTTTCTTTTCCAGAGTGTAAATCACGGCGCGATAGAAATTTCCGCGTGGATCGCCAGCAGGAGCAACACGTTCGCCTTCCACCAGCGCAATGCGCATCGCGTCGGCCTGGCCGCGCTTCATATAATGATCGGCAATGTCGTAGATCAAATCCGGCGATTTGGGATGCAGCGCCAGCGATTTGCGGAATTCAGTATCGGCCGCGGCAAAATCTTTTTTCTGCCGCCGGCAATTCCCCGCGGCGTACCTACCTTCCGCTGCATCGAGCGCGCCCAGCTTCTCAATTTCTGGACGCGCTTTGTCTTCGCCGCCGCCCGCAATTCCCGGCGCGCTGCAATCGAATTCAATCAATGCCTGCATCGCGGAAAAATTATGCTCGTCCAGTCGTACCGCGGTTTCAAATTCCTTGCGCGCTTTTTTGGCCAGTGACAGCGCGCTCAGCCAGCCGGAGCGGTCAGCTTTTTCGCCGTAAACGCGGGCCAGCAATTCGTGATACGCGGAATTTTTTGGCTCCAGTGAAATTGCTTCTTCCGCAGGCGCAATCGCATGGTCGAAATCTTCGTTCTCGAAATAGCAGCGCGCCAGCAAATGCTGCACGGCCGCCTCGCGCGGAGACGCCGCCGCTTCGCGATTCAGGATTTCGATGGCTTTGGAATAGTCGCCGACGGTAAACGCGCTCTTGGCCGCAGGAGGAATTTTCGACTCACCGGATTCGGCGCGCGCCATCGGCGCGCTGAAAAATGCCGCGCACAACAGCAGTCCCACGCGAAATGGCTTACTGCGCATCCGTGTGCCCCTCAGCCGAGGCGGATTCCGTATTCATGATTTTCACGTACATGCCGTCGTGCAATTCCACATCGCCAGGAAGCGCGACCAGATCTTTCCCGTCCAATCCACTCAGCACTTCGTAGTGCACGGAGTCCGCAATACCTACATGGATTTCGCGTTTTTCCAGCACTTTCTTGCCGACTCCCAATCCCGTGGCTGTTACCACGTACACATAACGCTTGCCGCTTTCCGACGCCACCGTGCCGCGCGGTACAACCAGCACGTTGGAGCGCTCTTGTGAATTGATGCGCACGTTGACGTTTACGTTGGGTAGAAGTTCCAACTTGTCGTTATTTACGGAGCACAACAGCTCGCCCACACTGCGCGTGCCGCGCGGCACAACCTGCCTGGGGATAGTTTCCGTCACTCCCTGCCAGACGCGCTCGGGCATTGCGTCCCACGTGATTCGAACCGGCTCGTTCGGCCGTAGCCCACCGATTTCCGGTTCGTCCACAAACGCGCGCACGCGCACTTTGTGCAGATCGGCCATTTCGGCCAAAAGATCGCCGGCCTTTACGAAATCACCCCGACGCACGGGCAGCGAATAAAGTGTGCCGTCTGCTGGCGCTGTGATGTGCCCATCGCGAACTTTTACTTCGAGAGCCGCAACTTCACTTTGCGCCTGCTGGACCTGCAGGCTGCTGCGCTGGCTGTCCAGATGGACGCCGCGGTCAAACTCCTGTTTGGCGGCGGTAAGACGGGTTACTTCCGCTTGTGCTTTGGTGAGTTCGAGTTCGTTGCCCGCGAGTTCGTCCTTGGTGGCTGCTTGCTGCGCGAGCAGCCGCTGCAACGCGTCGTGGCTACGCTGCAAGCGGTCGCGTTCAGCAATCGTTTTAGCCAGATCGCCGCTAATGCGCGCGGAATCGTCGGAGCGCCCGCCGGAGCTGGCGGCGCGGAAATCATCCTGCGCTTTCAGAAGACGGGAGCGTGCCTGCGCGAGCAAAGCAGCGGCGTCCTTTACATTCAACTCGAGCAGAAGCTGGTCTTTTTTTACTTGCTGGCCTTCCAGCACGGCGACTTTTTCCACAAAGGTATCGAGTTGCGCGCGGATGATGGAAGGCGAAATGGGTTCGACTTTGCCGTTGCTGCTGATGGACGAGACGATATTTTCGCGTGAAGGATATACCGCCGAAAGCTTCGCCACAGGCTGACGGCCGCTCAGCAGGAGCAGCACATAAGCCAAAATGCCAGCCGCCAGAAGAATGAGCAGGATACGATTGCGAAGTCTGCGATCCATGAGCCTCAATATGTCAGGGTTGTGAGTGCAAACCCTAAGAGCGATTCGTACCAGCTAACGACATACGTTTAGCGCGGCAAAGGTTAGTGAAACAGAAACTTTCGCCGTAATGTCAGGTCTTTCCCGCTGCTGCGAACGAGCCGAAGAATATCATGTTAACAAGAGCGAGAGAGGTTGCACCACTGAAAGGCGCTGCCGGCGCGAGGAGAGAGAAATGCGAGGTAGCAGCGGCGGATGCTTTCTTGAGGTTAAAAGTGTGTCTGAGACGGCGGGGGGAGAGCGAATTGGGGTAATCTTCTTGGGCTGTGCCCACGGTGAAAGTTGTGCCGGGCGGGAAGAGAGCGAAGAGAGACTCCTCGCTGCGCTCGGAATGACGGCGTTTTTTGTGAATTGAAATTACGATGTTTTTCGTCGACTGAAATGACGCTGTTTTCTTCGATTGAAATGATTTTTTCGATCGAAATGACGATGTTGAATTTTTGCGGTCTTGCGCAGGTTCGGATACTTGCGCTAAGGACGGTCAAGTGATTGAAGCGTTGAATTTGTGCAAGAGGTTTAAGGACAAGAAGCGGGGCGAAGTGCGCGCGGTGGATGGGGTGAGCTTTACGTGCCGGCCGGGAGAAATTTACGGGTTGCTGGGAGCCAACGGTGCTGGCAAAACCACCACGCTTCGAATGCTGGCGACGATCCTGGAGCCGACGGAAGGTACGGCGCGGCTGTGCGGACACGACATCGTGGAGCATCCGGAAAGAGTGCGCGCAAATTGCGGATTTCTTTCCACGGCGACGGCGCTGTATCCGCGGCTGACGGCGCAGGAAATGGTGGAGTATTTCGGCAAGCTGAATGGACTGGACTCGGCGACTTTGAAGAAACGCATCGATGAAATATTTGACCGGCTGGACATGAACGACTTCCGGGACCGTCGCTGCGACCAGCTTTCCACGGGCATGAAACAGAAGACTTCGATCGCGCGAACGCTGGTGCATGATCCGCCGGTGATGATTTTTGACGAGCCGACACTGGGCCTGGACATCATGACGGCGCGCACGATTATTGAATTTATCCGCGAGTGCCGCGATCGCCAGAAAACAGTGATTTTTTCGACGCACGTGATGCGTGAAGTGGAAAAGCTTTGCGACACGGTGGGAATTATTCAAGGCGGGAAATTGCTGGCGGAGGGAACGCTGGAGCAACTGCGGCAGCGGCACGGAGAAAACGATCTGGAGGAGATCTTCGTAAGAATCGTCTCGCCGCATTACGGCGAGCGGGTGGCGGTCTAACATGAGCCTGCGCAATATCGGAATCGTTTACCGCAAAGAACTGACGGAAGCGTTGCGCGATAGACGAACGCTGATTACCACGTTCCTGGTGCCGCTGCTGCTGATTCCCGTGATGGGCGCGGGCTTTACAGGCGTAATGTCCATGGTGATCGGCAATGCCAAGAAAGAAAAACCGAAAGTGATGATTGTGGGCGGGAGCGATTCGCCGGACGTAGTGGCGGTACTGCAGCAAAATCCGAAGATCAGAGTGGTTCCTACCGCGCCGAATTGGAAAAATCAGGTAATTGAAAAGGATATCCGTGCCGCGGTAGAGATTCCCGAGGGTTTTCAGGAAAACATTGCCAAGGGCAATGCCGGCACCGTCAAGATCGATATTTATGGCGGAGAGCTGAAATCGGAACTGGCGGCAGGAAACATCGACAGCGTTTTGAAGGAGTATCGCGACAGCATTGCTACCGGGCAGCTGCAAGCGAACCATCTGCCGGCGGAATTGCTGAGACCTTTTCAGGTAAAGCGGCAAAATGTGGCATCGCCGGAAAAGGAAGCGGGCGCAATCCTGGGCGGAATTATCGCGTACACGCTGATTTTCATGTGCCTGAACGGAGCGATGCATCCGGCGATTGACTTGACGGCGGGAGAAAAAGAACGCGGCACGATGGAAACGATTTTGTCGAGTCCGGTATCGCGAACCCATCTGGTGCTGGGAAAATTTCTGCTGGTGCTCACGGCTTCGCTGATCACGGCGGTTTTGATGATGTTTTCGGTGCAGGTTTCGACCGCGGCGCTGCAGAAATCTCATGTACTGGACCAAATGGCGGAAGAGGGTGAAGCGGCTCCGGAATTGAGGCTGCGTCCCGCGGCGGTTGCTTCGGTAATCATTATGGCAGTCCCGCTGTGCGTGTTGTTTTCCGCGGCTCTGATCACCATCGCGTTGTTCGCGAAGAGTCATAAAGAGGCGCAGAGCTATATCGCGCCGCTGATGTTTTTGGTGGTGATCCCGGCGGTGGCGGCGATGTTGCCCGGGGTGGATTTAACGCCGAAATTGGCGATCGTGCCGTTATTGAATGTGAGCTTGCTGTGCAAGGAGCTGGTGACCGGGGAGTATCACTGGAATTATATTGCGCTGATTTTTGCGTCGACGTGCGTTTATGCGGCGGGGGCGCTGTTTCTGGCGGTGAAGATGTTCCAGAGGGAATCGGTGTTGTTTCGGTCTTGATGGAGAATGTCCACGGCGCTCTGTTCAAGAACGTCGAGGGCTATTCGGCGGAGGGCACCGCAGTGGCGCGCAAGCCGGCTTGCGCGGCAACGGTCGCGCAGAGTTCGCGGGTTGCTTCTTCATCATCGACGATGAGCAAATTCATCGGCAAGGCAGGACCCGGGGAACGACCTCTTCGTAAAAATCTGGCTCGGTCATGGGTGCCTCGAACCAGGAGGAGAGCACGCCCTGTTCCAAAAGCGAAACTTTAGCGAAGCGCTCATAAATGTTAAAATACCTATAACATTACTAGGCGAATGTTTCAAAGTGGAATTTTTACTGAGGATGCCTGACTAGAAGGCTAAAAGAAGACGGATTAATTCCCGAAACGGGAATCGACGAGTTCGATCTTGGGAATTTTGATCGGGAATCCGAAGTTACGAAGATTCTAAAGACGGTTAGTCAGGACTCTCGACCCGCTATTACTTCTCTGGCGGCAAGAAGTTCTTCACGTCGAGCGAGAACCCTTCACGCGTAACTTGCGAATGTTGCTCTACGGCACCAACTGCCGCAACCAGGCACGAATAAAAGAAGGCACGGAGCCCCTGCCTGAATTGTTCAGTGACCTGCTCGGTCGAACGCGCCACGTCCGCCTGGATCGAATTGCGCCGGGCATCACAAGCAGCGCGATGTTCGGCATCCACAGCGGCCAAGGCCGAAGTAATCCTCTGCGTGGTATCGGTCGCGGTAACCGTGGCATGAAGCTCGGCCTGGCGGCGGAATTCGGCCAGAGCCTCGCCGGCCGAGGTCTGAACGGTGGCACGCGCTTCCGCCACGTTGGCTTCGAGATGGGCGGTGGCCTCGCTGGTCAACGATTGCGCTTCTTCCAGAAAATTCGTCAAATAACGGTGGGAAGCTTGCGCCACGCCACGGTTGAATTCCTCGAGCGCGCCGGAGAGCGAGGCCGCAATCACAGTTGAAATTTTCTGCTGGGTTTCGCGCAGCGCCCGTTCGCTGGCCTCGCGCGCGTCTCCCAGATTTTTCTGCGATGCGCCGGCCTGTCTGTCGATTCGCTGGACGATCTCCTCGGCGCGAATGCGATATCCATCCAACTGGGAATCCCAGCGAGTACGGACTTCGTCCAGCCGGTCCTCAAGACGGGCCAGCACTTCCTCGCGCGAAGTGTGCACCAGCGCGCTGCGCTGCTGTGCGCTGGCGTTGGACACTTGTTGCAGGGAGGCTTCGCGCGCGGCATCAATGGAATTCACTGCAGCGTGCAATGCCGGCGGCAAATGCTTCGAAATAGCCGTCAATATAGCGGTTTCCACGGCTTTCTCAATTTTTGGTTGAAGCGCGGCCAGCAGGCGCTCCGGCGTGATTGCCACGCGATTGGGCCGCGAATAGGCCGCAGCGCTTTCCACAGCCACTGGGTTTGAAGTTGCAGGGCCCGCGCCAGCCTTCGCTGTTGTAGGCAACGCTGGCGAAGGCATGGTGATCGAGGAAGCCAATCCCGCAAGCGCGTCTGACAGATCCCTGCGATCGATTTCGCGGTGGCCATTGGTGGAAGCCGCGGGAGCTGCTTTGATCGAAATGGGCGGTGGCAGAGGGATGTCTTCGGCAGTGGGCGCGCGACCGGGGCCGGTGGCGGCCGCGGTTTGTTCTTTCGATGGGGGCAATTCCGATTTAAGGCGCTCCGCCGCAGTCAGCCAATCCGGCGGCGGCGCCGGAATGCGCCACACATTCGCAGGCGCCTCGAGCTGTACTCCCACGTGATACAAGTCGCGCGGATTGCGCGGAATCTGCACCGAGCGCACTTGCGCCCGTACCGTGGTCACAATTTCGCCCAGCGGGGCTTCGCCAATCTGCAATGTAATCCACGAGCCGACATGTGTATCGTGACGCGATGGATACCGGCAGCCGTGCAAATTCAAACTAACAGCCGACGTGCGTTCGAGAAATTCCTGGCCGAGTCCATCGTGCCCTGAAATCAGCAGCGGCACCGGTCGTTCAATGCGGGTGCTGCGCCGGCCTTCCGGTCCGGTGAATCCGAATGTAGAGTCTGCAGTGGGAATAACGCTCACGCGTGGTCTCCGCGCAAATGGGGAGATAAAATCAAAAAGAGGCATCGTGCACCTGGCACACTGGAACGCTCACGGCCGAGAATGGGCTGACCTCCTCGCGCAACGAAATGGCCAAAATCCCTGAGATGAATGGATTCTAACTGAAGTGACTAGACTTTTTCCAACATTCCACCGCGCTTTGCGAAAAACTTCGTGAATTCACAGTCCTAGAACTGCTAGGTGCGCACACCTCGCTGATCATTGCTGGGGCAGTCGGCTTGATTCGGCGATCGATAAACACGACGTCAGCAGCGGCCGGCGCAAAGCACCGGCCGCCTTTGCCGTACGCAAAACTTACGAGTTAGGGTCTGGACCGGAGCCGATAATAATCTTATTGCCGCCCGCCGCCGTGATGCCTCCCCCTTCGCCGGAATAGGCCATGACGTTGTACGGACAGTTAGCATTTTGATCATTTGCATCAGGGTCGCCGACCACGTAGATGGAACTATTGGCGGCGAGATATACACACACTGCGGGGTGCTTTTCGTTTTTCTTGTCCCACAGCTGTATCAGATAGTCCTGGTTGTCTGAATTGAACTGAACCACCCCTTGGCTGGGGACGGTCACTGTTTGCGGAGACGCTGTGCCTGCCGCGACGGTTACAATTGCATTTGGTGCCGGCGGAGTACCTAGTTTCTGTGGTGCTGGTTGAGCCATGTCGTGTTCTCCTTTAAAAGGTCAGTTTTTCCCACTTTCGTGGAAACTTGAGTCGGTCAGGATTGGTTCAAGCGCTGGCCGAGTGTGAAGATCGCTCATCTCAAAACCATTCTTGATGCTTTCATGAGCATAGGACAGGGCCTTACTGCGATCTTCCAAATTTTGAAAGGCTTCCGCGACATTCGCGAGCACCAATGGGTCCTTCGGTGAAACCGCTAAGGCTGATGCGATCGCTTGCAGCGATTCCCGGCGCAGTTTGTCTTCTGATTCCAGGACCGCCAGCCACGATTGCGCCGTGCCGTCTTGCGGGTGCTGTTCAATGAAATCTCGTAGTAGAGATTGCGCCTTCTCTTTTGTCCTGCGCGCGCCTTCCGTGTCCTTCAGAAGCCTCTGTTGCAATAGCAGGTTGATCCACACCCGATAGTCCCTGCCATTAAGTTGTAAGGCCTTGTGTGTGGCATCAGCTGCGTCGGCATAGCGACGCTCGTCCATATACAAATTGCCAAGATTGGCGTAGGCCGCATAGGTCGGGGAAATTTGCAGCGACTTCTTATACGACGATTCGGCTTTTTCGAGCGAAGCCTTATCTCCAATGGATTGATATTCCGCACCAAGGTTGCTGTGCGCAGCGGCGTTGTCGGGAGTCAGCTGAATGACTCGTTCGTATTGGGCCACTGCGTCCGCGTAGCGGCCCTGCCGGTCATAGAAATTGGCTAGGCTATTGTAGCCGTCCCAATAATCGGGCTTTAGAGCGATGGCTGTCTTATAACGCTCTTCCGCGTCTTGTGCCCGACCCATCTGTTCGTACGCCGCCGCGATGCCCATTATCGCGTCAGGATCGCGAGGGTTGATTGCCAGCGCTTTCTGAAACTCCTGTAGCGCCAAGTCATGCTTGGCGAGGGATGAGTGCAAATGCCCGAGCGATACGTACGGTGCCGCCAGGTGATTGTCCAATTGCACCGAGCGCTCCAGCATTGCCGATGATTGCTCGATCCATCGCGGATTTGGATCTACCTGGTTCTTCAGTCGATAAGCTTCTCCGAGCGATGAGTATCCCAGCGCGAACTGGGGATCCGTCTTCACCGCATCGTTCAGCGCCGAGACGGCTTGATCCAGGTTTCCCGGCTTGTCGTAGCGCTGCATGAAGCCGAGCGCTTTCAGGTACAGTTCGTACGCCGCCGGAGTGGCTCGCCCGCCCGTTGCGCGCAAACTCTCCGCGGTCACATTGATATTCATCAGCCGCGCCAAACGCGCCACAGCTTCATCCTGCAATCCGGCAAGGTCCCCGGTCGCATCTTCCAGCACGGCCGATCCCACTTGCCGCAAATCTTTGGCGTCAATCAGGTTCACCGTGAGCTGTACATTCTTTGCGTCGCGGCGAATGCTTCCTTTCACTACCAGGTTCGCTCCCAGATCTTTTCCCGCCGACGAAGGGTCGGTTACTTTCCGGCTGCGCACGACGCTCGATGGCACCACCCACAGCGACTGTTGCTGCGCATCCAGATTGGAAAGTTTGCTGGTGAGCGAATCCATCAAGCCTTCCGCTACTGCTGCGTTGGCCGGATCATTGCCAATATTATCGAAGGGCAGAACTGCCACATGTTTTTCGCCACCACTGCCGGAAAGTACAGCGGCAGCACGTTGCCGAACCGGAGAAAAAAGCAGTGATGCGGCGGCCAGCACGGCTATTGCGAGTGCCGCGAACAAATACGGCGCCGCTCGCCTTTGTTTGCCTTTGCTGGCTGCGGCAAGTGAAGAGGATGACGCTTGCCAGCGCGGCGTAGAAGCGTGCGAGATGACATCCCTCAGCGCAGCGGAAGTGGCGGTTTGCGTGAGAGTCGGTTCGTCCAACGCAATACCTGACGATGTGACTTGTGCGCGCGCCGATTGCAGATCGACAAGCATCTCTTTTGCGTCGGGATAACGATGCGCGACATCCTTTGCCAGTCCGTGCAGGGCGATCGGCTGCAGCAGCGCTGGAAGCGCTTCGATCGCGGCTGGCGGTTGGTTCAAAATCGCGAAGGTCATGGCGGTCGTGTTGTCACGGCCAAACGGGTGGCTGCCCGTCACCATCTGCACCAGCAGAATCGAGAGCGCCCAGACGTCGCAGCGCTGGTCCACCGGTTCGCCCAAAATTTGCTCGGGCGACATATACGGCAACGTGCCGGTGATTCCGCCGGTCATGGTGGCGCTGGGCGTTGCCACCACACGGGCCAATCCGAAATCCACGATGCGCGCGGAATTGTCTTTGGTGATGATGATGTTGCCCGGCTTGATGTCACGATGGACGATGTTGCGCGCGTGCGCCGCGGCGAGGCCCGACGCGACCTGGCAGGCCCAATCCATGGCTTGCCGCAACGATAATGGACCGCCGCCTAATTTCTGCGAAAGCGTCTGGCCTTCGTAATAGGCCATGACGATGAACATGCGGCCATCGGCGGTTTTATCGATACCGTGAATGACGCCGATGTTGGGATGGTCCAGTGCTGAAGCCGAGCGCGCCTCGCGCAAGAAGCGCTCGCGGTCGGTTTCACTCAGCGCCAGATCTTGCGGAAGGAATTTCAGAGCGACAAAACGTTCGAGCTGCAGGTCCTGCGCTTTATAGACGATGCCCATACCACCGGCGCCGAGTTTGTCGGTAATCCGGTAGTGCGAAATGGTTTCGCCAATCATCGTACTGGGGAGGCGATTCTAGGTGCTCACACGAGGCAAGTCAACGAAGTGCACGTCTCGCAAAGCTAGGTGGGGCAAGTTTCTACCCCACTTTGCCCAGCTCCGTCGCGAGCAGCTTCGTCGCAGCCGTTATGCGAAAAAGATCATTGATGCGCACTAATAAAAGACCGCTCCGCCATCTACGTTAATCGCTTGTCCGGTGATTGCGCTGGCTTTGTCCGAACATAGGAACAACGCCATTTCTGCAATTTCTTTTGCGGTCTGACCGCGGCGCTGAAGAATACCTGCCAGGAATCCGGCGAGTTGCTCGTCCTTGTTTACATTCAGCTTGCGTGCCAGCTCTGTTCCCAATTCCTTGCTCATCTCAGTTTCGGTAACCGGGCCCGGACAAATCGCGTTGACGCGAACGCCTTTGCGGGCGGCTTCCGCCGCGTTGTATCGCGTTAATCCGAGCAGCCCGGCTTTTGCCGCCGCATAGGCCGAGCCCCAGCTATAGGCTGCCTTCGCGGAAATGCTGGAAATGTTCAGAATCACGCCATGCTTTCGTTCGTACATTCCGGGCAATACCAACTGGCTCAACAAAAATGCCGCGCGCAAATGCACCGCTAGAACGCGATCGAATTCCTCCATCGGATATTCTTCCACCGGAACCACCGGGCCATAATGGCCGCCGTTGTTCACCAGAATATCCACGCGGCCAAATGCGGAAACGGCCTTGGCGAAAGCCGCACGACAATCGGCCTCGTTCGCCAGATCGCCCGCGAAAAACGCCGAGCTTGCGCCGGCTTGGGAAATTTCCGCGGCCGTCGCGGACAATTCCTTTTCCGTTCGTGCGGTCAAAAACACAGCCGCCCCATCTTTGGCAAACAACTGCGCCATGGCGCGGCCAATTCCGCGTCCCGATCCGGTGATCAGCGCAACCTGGTCTTTCAGCGTCATTTGATCCCCCTGAGCAATCTGTTACTAATTTCTGACCTTCGAGCTTCCCATTGGCAATAGATAACTTACGCTGGAAATGCCGAAAAGCGTTCTGCTCGCTCCATGTATGGGTTATGATAGAGTTTTAGAAATAAGCACCTTAGCAATCATGGGAGCAAGATGGCCACGGAATCGAAAGGGAAAATATTACTGCGGGTGAGGCCGAGAGGCTTCTGCGCGGGCGTAGTCCGCGCTGTGGATATTGTTGAACTGGCGCTCGAAGCTTACGGCAATCCTGTCTATGTACACCACGAAATTGTTCATAACACTTACGTTGTGGAGCAGCTTCGCCGCCGCGGCGCGATTTTCGTCGAATCGATTGACGAAGTTCCGCATGGGGGGGTGCTGGTATTCAGCGCCCACGGTGTGCCGCCCGGGGTTCGCGATGAAGCCAAGGCTCGCTCTTTGAAAGTGATCGACGCCACGTGCCCGCTGGTCACAAAGGTACATTTTGAGGCCCTGAAATTCGCCCGTGAAGATCGCACCATCATCTTAATTGGCCACAAGGACCATCAGGAAATTATCGGCACTTCCGGAGAAGCTCCTGACCGCACCATCGTTGTCGATTCGGTAGCTGCGGTGGACAAGCTCGAAGTCAACAATCCGGACAAGCTGGCGTTTCTTACGCAAACGACGCTTAGCCTTTACGATACACAGGAAATCGTGGCCCGGTTGCGGCAGAAGTTCCCCAAAATTGTGGGACCTAAGAGCGACGATATATGCTACGCCACACAGAATCGCCAGGAAGCGGTCGAGCAGGTCGCGCAGGATGTGGATCTGATTCTAGTGGTGGGCTCGCAGAACAGTTCCAATTCGAATCGCCTGGTGGAAGTCGCGCAACGCCGCGGTGTAAAGGCCGAGCTTATCGATTCCGCATCTGACATTGATCCCGCGTGGCTCGAAGGTGTGCGCAGTGTTGGCTTGACTGCGGGCGCCTCCGCTCCAGAAGTGTTGGTCGAACAGGTCAGCCAGCGTCTCGCCGAGCATGGTTACACCGACCAGCGCGATCTGGACTTGATTCGCGAAGACGTGCGGTTTACGCTTCCGCCGGAACTTGCAACTATTGCTGCGGCTCCGCGTCGCTGAATTTTATTTTAAGTTGCACGTAGTCGGGTGTTCTTGCCAGTGGAAGGGGCAGCTGGCCGCTCTGAGCGCTGGTAAGTTCAGACCTGCAACCCGAGCGGTAGCTGGATTTTCAGAAACTTCAGGAGAGACACTTGGCGGTCAAAATTGTCCGTCAGCCGAAGAAGATTGCCTTGATTGGCGCCTGCTCGAGCGCGGCTGCATTTCTATCCGGCACCGAAAAGGCGCCGCAGGCACTCAGAGCCGCTGGCCTAGTCGAAAAGCTGCAAAATATCGGCTATGAAGTGAACGATCTGGGCGATTGTCCACCGCGTTTATTTGCCGACGATGAAGAGCATCGGCGCGCCCGCAATCTTCCCGCAATTGTTGCCGGATTGAACGACCTGAAAGTTCATGCAGAAGTCGCGATTAAAAGCGGAGCATTGGTGTTGGTGCTCGGCGGCGATTGCGCGCAAGTGATTGGACTGCTTACAGGGGCTCGCCGTTACTACAAACATCTGAATCTTTTCTGGATGGATCGCGACGCCGATCTGAATACGCCCGCTTCGACTCCGTCTGGCCGCATCGATGGCATGGTGGTCGCCAGCATTATCGGTCGCGGCGCGCCGGAGCTGGTGCGCTTCTGGGGCGAGACGCCACTGGTCCGCGAGCCGGACGTCTTGCTGTTTGGCCTGGATCGTGTCGATCCTCCTGAACAGGAATTTCTCGCTAAGTCGCCATTGCGCTACGTTTATGCGGCAGACATCCAGAAAAAAGGTGCGGCCGCCAGCACCCGCGATGCGCTCGCCCATCTGCACACCGATTCCCGCGATTTCATTTTGCACGTGGATACCGACATCATTGCGCAGGAAGAGTTTCCAGCGGTAAATGTACCTGGAAGCGGCGGACTCAGTTTCGAAGAAGTTCGGCAATCGCTGCGCGAGGTTCTGAGCCAGAAAACGCTGCTCGGTTTCGACGTCGCGCAATACAATCCCGATCGCGATCCAGACGGCTCCAGCGCGCAAAAGCTAGTCGATCTTTTGGTGGACGGCCTGCGCGCGCGATTCGAAGCGCTTGCCAGCCCGACAGAGCCTCTTACGAGTTCGCCCGCCTCCGACGTTGCGGCCTCCGGCCCAACCGCCGACGAATCCAATTCCTGAATCTGTCCGATTTTGTTCGAACGCGCTTTACTTCCGCTGCAGATCTTTTTTGCGCACATAGCGCATCAATCCCAGCCACGACAGCCGTAGCCCGCCATTGAAAATGTAATGATCCGCCGCGTCCGTTGGCAGTGTGGATTTGATTTCATCAGCAATATCATCTACAAACGCTTTCTCGGCCTCCGTCGTTTCTATGCCGCTCGCCAAAAGTTTCCGCGTCAGCGCGCTCCATTCCGCAAGCCGCTCTTTATATAGCCGAATATGATCGGCGGGATTTTCGATAAATCCGAAATGGGTCAGGAAGAGTCGCTCCGTTCCCCAGGACGCAATCGTGTCCAGCGAATGATTCCACGTCTCGACGTCGATGTCCGGCGGCGGCGTGGCCGGTAGCAGAAACGTATCGCCTTGCACTCGGATTCCGGCGGTGTCGCCGACAAAAGCCGTCCGCGAAACTCGGTCCCAATACGTCACATGATGCGAAGCATGCCC
This sequence comes from uncultured Acidobacteriota bacterium, assembly GCA_963732135.1. Classification (GTDB taxonomy): domain Bacteria; phylum Acidobacteriota; class Terriglobia; order Acidiferrales; family UBA7541; genus Acidiferrum. Next base: position 259,282 of record CAVSYC010000001.1, on the reverse strand, counting down.
TGGGGTGTACGAAACTTCTAATTCTGCTTCGCCGACGCGAATTAGCTCGCCGCCCTGCAATTGTTTGAGATTGCTTTCCGGCACCGGCATGCATTCACCATACAACATTTGCAAATCTCCGCCGTATAGCCGCCCCGCACTGGCCAGCAATCGCGAAGGGTCGATCATATGCACCAGGCCGAACTCATGCACATATACTTTCAGGTTGGGATTTTCGCGAACCAGAGCGCCAGTCGCACCGGCGTGGTCCAGGTGGATATGGGTTAGCAGCAAGGCATCGAGCGTCTGGAAATCCTGCCCGCGGCCGCGTAGACCCGCTCGCAACGTTTCGATTGTGGACGCTGGCCCGGGATCAATCAACACGTTCGAGCCTGGCGATTCCATCAGCAAGGCTGCGATGGAGCGCGGTCTTCCGGTCCAATTCAGGTCAATCGTCGTAAAAGTTGTCATGTCGCCAGCAGTTTACCAATTAATTCTCCAAAGTTGGCGCGCTGCATTTCTTGTTACGGAGCAAGGATTTGCTTGCGAAATCTTGTGAGCTTGGCTTAGGCTATTGACACCGCGCTTTGTCTTTATACTGCTGTCCTGCCCTGAGTACAATGCAGCCGGGCGGGAGATCCGCAAGCTCTTGCTTCGCGTTTTCTAAGACAAAGTTGGAAATGCGCCGATTCCCTCAGGGCATCTCCTACAGGGGTGAACGCGGTAATGAGTGGAAAGTCCTACGACGAATTCATGGAGGATGTTTATGCGTAAGTGGTGTGCAGCGACAGCTGTGGCGGCGCTCTTGGCGTTCCCACTCTTCGGGCAACAGAAGGACGACAGTACGAACCAGCCCACAACCGGAACCACCACCGGCTCAGATGCTCCTGCGGCTACCGCCGCAACGGCAGTGCGCGCCACACGTGGCGTTTTTGCTATCCCTGAGGCTCCGAAAGCAACTCCATTTCCTGGGCCACAGGCCGCGGCCAAAACAGACAAAAAAGACGATGACGCGCCCGGACGGCTAGTGCCCCGATACGAACTCGCTGGCGGCTACAGCTACATCAACTTCTTCCCGGGAGACCCTTTTGGTAATTTCAGCAACCAAGGGGCCACCGGCAGTTTCACTTACAACGCGAACCGTTATCTAGGGTTAACAGGGGAACTTGGCGGTTACTCATTTGATCGGAACGTCAACGGCAACCAAATAACCGGCGGTGTCCTGAATACCTACCTGTTCGGCCCACGCTTGAATTTGCGGAGATACGATCACTTCGTGCCATTCGGCGAATTCTTGATTGGAGGCGCGCATGGCGGCTCCGAAATCACGGGCGGCCCAGACCAGAACGCATTCGCGCTGGCGGCTGGCGGCGGCGTCGATGTAGTCTTTACCAAAAATATCGCATGGCGTTTCGCTCAAATTGATTATCTGATGACCAATTTCAGCGGCCCCAATCTTGGCGGGTCTGGGCGCCAGAATAATCTTCGCCTCGGCAGCGCTATTGTCATCCGCTGGGGTTTCCCGAACCCTCCGCCGCCGCCGAACCATCCTCCCGTAGCGGCTTGCGCAGCCAACCCAGCCTCGGTCTACGCTGGATCCAACGATGCGGTCACTGTTCACGTGACCGCCAGCGATCCCGACAACGACCCGTTGACATATAGCTATACTGCGTCGGGCGGAGCCGTGGAAGGTACTGGTCCTGATGCGCGTTTCAATACCTCCGGTCTCGCCGAAGGCAGTTACACCGTTACCGCAAAAGTAGACGATGGCAAGGGCGGCGCTGCAACTTGTGCGGCTGACATCACGGTTGCCAAGAAACCGAATCAGCCCCCAACCATTTCTTGTTCCACCGACCGCAGTCCGATTATGCCGGGTGAGCGTACTGGCATTACTTCCGTGGCCAGCGATCCCGACGGCGATCCGTTGACTTACAGCTATTCCGCGACTAGCGGCCAAGTGGCCGGCGACGGTCCAAAGGCGCAGTTTGACTCCACTGGACTTGCTCCAGGCAGTTATACCGTGAAGTGCTCGGTAAGCGACGGCCGGGGTGGGACCGCCGATGCTTCGACCAACGTTGATGTGCAGCAGCCACCTCCTCCGCCGCAAGCCGCAAAATCGGGCGATTGCGGTTACAACAAGGCAGGCGCGTCGCGCTTTGACAATGCCTGCAAGCGCGTGGGCGATGACGTTGCACTGCGGTTGAAGAATGATCCCAACGCCAAGCTGGTCATCGTTGGGTTCGCGGATAAGAAAGAGCCCAAAGCTGCCAAGCTGGCGCAGACTCGCGCCGATCTTGCCAAGAAGTACATCGTCGAGAAAGGCGTGGATGCGTCGCGTATTTCCACCCGCACCGGCGAAGCTTCAATGGAAAAGGGACAGGAAAAGGCTAACCGTCGCGTCGACTTCGTCGTCGTGCCGGAGGGCGCAACCTACTAAGACCGGAACGGCTTGATTTGCGACCCGCAAATCGGCTGGAGGTCACGCGCGGCATTGTTGAGCCAGGCGTGATCTGAAATATCTGGAAAATCATCCGCGGGCTCGATGTAAACTTCCGTCGAGCCCGCTTTCTTTTTGCCGATGTATGGTTCTTGTTGATGTGACAGGAGTTCGCTCATCGCATTTCTGTCGGCCCGCCCTGGTGGCGTGCAGGATGCGCTTGTGACAATTCGAACATCGAAGAGAGATTCCTTCCGACAAGGTCGGAACCTTCGGTCGCTTCGCTCGGAATGACCGGAGCTGTCGATTGACACATACACCTACCGACATGGCGGATGAGTTCTGAGCTGAAGTTCGGCCACGATTAAATCAGAATCCTATCGCGACAGGTGGAGATTTTAGTGAACGGCTGTTTCGTTTTTGTAGACTACGCCGGCTTTCATTACAAATTTTACGTGTTGCAATTCCTTGATGTCTTTTAGCGGGTCGCCGGAGACGGCGACGATGTCGGCCCATTTGCCGGACTCGAGGGTGCCGACTTTATCGGCCCATCCCAAAACTTCGGCGGCGCGGATGGTGGCGGTCTGGATGGCTTGCATCGGAGACATGCCGTAGTCGGCGTAATATTCGAATTCGCGAGCTTCGTTGAGTTCGCGCCAGTCCGAACCGCCCGCATCGGTGCCAAAAGCGATTTTCACATGCCGTTTCAGCGCTTTCTGGAACGCGAGTTTTTCGGTATCAACCATTTTTATCCAGTTGCCGCCACGGCCCGGTGCGACATAGGCTCCGACCATTACCGTAGGAACCCAGACGGTTCCCTTTTTCTCCATTTCGTCCATGAGCGCATCCGTAAGGCCGTCGCCGTGCTCGATGGTGTCCACTCCCGCGCGCAGAGCAGCCGCAATGCCGTCGCTGCCGATGGCGTGCGCGGCGACTTTTCGGTTGAGGCGATGGGCTTCGTCAACAATGGCTTTGGCTTCGTCGTCGGTGAAATTCACCATGCTGTGCAGAACGCCATCTGATTCGAAGTGGTAGCCGCGGTCCGAGTAATACTTGATCCAGTCCGCGCCGTACATGACTTGTTCGCGCACTGCTTTGCGCGCGCCCTCGACGCCGTCCACATACTGAACGCCGGTGGGCAATTTCAATTCCCACGAATAGCCGAGAAGCGGATACATTCCTGTGGGAGCCATGGCACGCGTCACAACTTGCATGCGTGGACCGGGAACTTCTCCATTCACGATGGCTTTTTTAACGTCCACGTCGGCGTACATGGCGCCTTCGGTTTCCAGATCACGAAGGGTAGTGAAGCCGTTTTCGAGGGCGATGCGTGCGTTGCGTGCGCCGAGAATGGCGCGGTACGGAATGGAATCTTTAAGGAGCTGCTTGTCGTAATCCTCGGCAGTGATATCGCCGTTGAGAAGTACGTGGGTGTGGAGGTCAATGAAGCCGGGAAGCACCGTGGCTTTTGAGAGATCGATCACTTCGACGCCGGCGGGTGCCGCGCCGCCGGGTGATACAGACACAATCTTGTCGCCTTCGATGAGGACCAGGACATTATCGAGCGGCTTGTCGCTTTTGCCGTCGATCAGATGGCCGGCGCGAATCGCTATGCGCTTGGGCGGGGCCGTTGATTTGTCCTGAGCTGCAAGCGGAATTGTTTGACAGGCGAACAACAACGTGGCGATGGCAAGAGTCTTTCGGTTCATGGAAATGCCTCCGGAGCCTGCGAAGCTTATCAGTTCTCTTTGGCGCGGTCGAACCCGGGTCGGTTGGATTCTGGGCGCCGCAGTCAAGGAGAGATTCTCCTCGCGAAAGTCGCTCGGAATGACCGGTGTTGACGGTCGGGCAGGCTGTCCGCCGATCGGGGGCGCTGGCCGGTCTCTCAGAGCCATTCGCCGATTTTGGCGTGCACTGGATGCGAATTTCGATTGATATAAACGAAGCAGGTTTCGCGTATAGTTATGGGGAGACGCACGAGCGACGGGCTTCCCCCCGGCCTCTACCCGAAACTGACAAACTAACGGACCTGCTCGACGTTACATCTGGATGTGTAACGGCCAGGCGGTCAACTCTCGAAGAGGAGCATTTGTCTACACCATGCCGGCTGCGGACCTAGCATCGCTGAAAATACATGACACCGCGCGCTCTCGCGGAGGCGCGGGAAAGTTTTGGGGATTCTTCGCGGCTGCGCTTGGTGTGCTCTTGCTGGTGGCGGGCGGGGTGTTCGCGTTGAAGAATCGCGCGCCGGTGGTTGAGGTGGCGGTGGCGCGTCCGGCTGGAGATCCGGCGCAACAAACTTTGCTGAATGCCAGCGGCTATGTGACACCGAGACGACGGGCGACTGTGGCGGCGAAAATCACCGGGCGCGTGACCGGCGTGTTTTTTGATGAAGGAAATCGCGCGAAGGAAGGACAACTTCTGGCGACGCTGGACGATTCCGACGTGCGACGAGCTCTAGATTCGGCCGTGGCGGACCGCAATTCGAGCCAGGCTGGTATTCAGGATTTCGAGGTGCAGCTGCGTTATGCGGAAATTCAACTGCACCGCGCGGCGGAATTAAAAGCGGCGAATGTACAAAGCCAGGATCAGCTGGACAATGCGCAAACCGCCGCGGATAGCCTGCGGGCGAAAATTGCGTTGGCCAAACAACAGGTATCAGCGGCGAATGCACGAATTCAAGAAGCGCAGCAAGCGGTGGACAACTGCACGATTCGCGCGCCTTTTTCGGGAATTATCGTTTCCAAGGATGCCCAGGTGGGCGAAATGGTGTCGCCGATTTCCGCAGGCGGCGGATTCACCCGGACCGGTATCGCCACGATTGTGGATATGAATTCGAACGAAGTGGAAGTAGATGTGAATGAAGCTTACATCGCGCGCGTGCAGCCGGGTCAGCGTGTAACTTCGACGCTGGATGCGTATCCCGATTGGCAGATTCCTTCGCATGTCCGGACCGTGATCCCTACAGCCGACCGGCAAAAGGCAACCGTGAAGGTGCGCATCTCCTTCGACAAGTTGGATCCACGGATTCTGCCGGATATGGGCGTGAAGGTAGCCTTCATGGCAGAAGACGAGACCAAGAAGAAAAATGCGGAGAAGAACGCAGGTCCACTGCCGACGGCCATTGTCCCGAAATCCGCTGTGCGAACGGAAGGCGGCAAGTCCTACGTTTTCCTGCTGAAAGATACAAAACTCGAAAGACGTGGCGTGAAGGTTGGCAACGATCGTGGCTCGGACGTCGAGATCATGGCCGGACTCAATTCGGGCGATTCGCTGGTGGTGCGTGGACCGGAGAATTTGCAGGACGGTGAAGTGGTACGAGTCAACCAATGATTTTATTCAGAGCTTGTAAAAACAAGCTCTGTGACTTTTGCAAAGAGACAAACCGGAGGAGTGACGCATGATTCGCGTGGACAATAGCGGCAGTTCTTCAGCCCTGATTCAAGTACGTGGCGTGAACAAGACCTATCGGCGCGGTGGAGAAAACATTCAGGTACTGCAGGGCCTGAACCTGGATGTGGATAAAGGCGACTTCGTGGCGTTCATGGGGCCGAGCGGCTCCGGCAAGACGACCTTGCTGAATCTGCTGGGCGGGTTGGACGTGCCTACGTCAGGGCACATCTCGGTCGACGGCGATGAAATCACCAATATGTCTTCCAGCAAGTTGACGCAGTGGCGGGCGCGGCACGTGGGCTTCATTTTTCAAATGTATAACCTGATTCCGGTGCTCACCGCGTTCCAAAACGTCGAGCTTCCGCTGCTGCTGACCAAATTGTCAAAGGCACAACGCAAGCAGCACGTTGAAACCGCGCTGTCCGTCGTCGGACTTTCTGACCGCATGAGCCACTATCCACGGCAGCTCTCCGGCGGACAAGAGCAGCGCGTGACGATTGCGCGCGCCATTGTTTCCGACCCGACATTCTTGCTGTGCGACGAGCCTACCGGCGACCTGGACCGCAAGAGCGCCACGGAAATCATGGAATTAATCGAAGAGCTGGTGGCGAAGCACGGAAAAACGGTCTTGATGGTGACGCACGACCCGGTGGTCGCGGATCGCGCGCATACGACCTTGCATCTTGAAAAGGGCGTGCTCGTCGAGGGCGGCAAGCTTCCGCAGAATGCGATGGCCGGAGGTGTGGCATGAAATTCTCGCGGCTGATTTTCGCCAATTTATTTCGCAAGAAAGTACGGCTCATTCTTACAATTGGATCGTTCGCCGTAGCCTTGTTCCTGTTTGCCTTTCTGTCTATCGTGCGCGGGGCTTTTCTAGGCAACGCGGAGCTGGCAAGCGCCAACCGCCTGGTCACAATTAATCGTACTTCCATCATCAACCTGATTCCGCTCTCTTATAAAGACAAGATCCTGCGCATTCCCGGAGTCACCTACGTAGCGCACAACAACTGGTTCGGCGGAATCTACCAGAACGAGAATAATTTCTTTCCGCAGTTCGTCATCGATCCGGAGACACAGAGGCAGGTTTTCCCCGAGCTGGTTGTGCCTGACGAACAGTGGAATGCTTTTTTGAAGGACCGGCAGGGCGCCATCGCCGGTGCCAAGACCGCGAAGCGTTTCGGCTGGAAGATCGGCGACCGCATTCCCATCAAAACTACGCTGTACGGTGGCGGCGCCTGGGAGTTCAACCTCGTCGGCATCTATCACGGGACCCGTCCACAAGACGATGAAACACAATTCTGGTTCCAGTGGGATTATTTCGAAGAGAAAATTCCCGACCGCGTGAAGGGGCAAATCGGCTGGTACGTCATTCGCATCGACAAGCCGGAAGATGCACCGCGTATCGGCAAGGCCATAGACACGCAATTTGAAAACTCTCCCAATGAAACCAAAACCGAAGCGGAATCGGCGTTCGCGGCAAATTGGGTCAAGCAGTTCGGCAACATCCAATTCCTGATTGTCACGATTGGGGTAGTCGTCTTTTTCACGTTGTTGCTGGTCACCGGTAACACCATGGCCATTTCCGTTCGCGAGCGCACGTCGGAACTCGCCGTGCTCAAGGCCATTGGCTATTCCGACCGCGCAATTCTCTTCTTCGTGCTCGCGGAATCGCTGGCTATAGCATTGTTCGGCGGATTGCTGGGGCTCTTGTTGGCCGTGGTCGCTACCCCCGTTCTGGCCACGCTTCTTGCGAGTATGCTGCCCAACCTGGCCCTGCCTGGCTCGATCCTGGGCATAGGCCTTGTCGTTGCCTTGTTGGTGGGCATTGCCGCGGGTTTGTTGCCGGGCATCGGCGCCATGCGCATGCGCGTCGTCAATGCCTTGAGGAGGGTCTGACATGGCCATCCCCGTGATTTACAACGTTCGCAGTGTCAAGGCCCGGTGGACTTCGTCTATTGTCGCTGTTCTCGGCATTGCCGGAACCGTGGGCGTCTTCATTGCCATGCTGTCCCTGGCGCACGGATTTCGCGCCACACTGGTCAGCTCAGGATCGAAAGACAACGCATTGGTTCTGCGTGCCGGCTCGCCCTCCGAAATGATGGGAGCCGTGACCCTCGATTCCGTGAAAATCATCAAGGACGCTCCGGGCGTGGCTCGCGACGCGCATGGCGCGCCGCTCGTGACCCAGGAAGTAGTTGGCGTCATGCCGTTCCCTCTGGTCTCAAACGGAGCCGACGCGAACACCCAGGTTCGTGGCGTTTCTCCTAATGTCCTGGAAGTGCGCAGAACGGTCAAGATCACTGAGGGCCGCATGGTCCAACCCGGACTCGCGGAGCTTGTCGTCGGCAAGAACGCGGCGCATACCTACAACGGCGTGGTCGTTGGCGCGAACAACAGCAAAACGCTTGTGCCACTCGCCGTTGGCAACACCGTGGACTTTGGCGGTGGACACTGGAAAATTGTAGGAATTTTCGACGCCGGCGGCTCCGCATTCGACTCCGAAATCTGGTGCGACGCTCCCGTTCTGAATGAAGTCCTCAAGCGCCCGGACAATTTGTTTCAATCCGTCACGGCGCGTCTGACTTCGGCCGACGTGTTTGACAAGTTCAAGGACGCTCTCACTACTGATCCTCGCATGAACGTGGACGTCAGCCGCGAAATCGATTACTACTCAAAACAGTCGCGTGTGATGACTACCCTGATCACGGTTCTGGGCGGATTCGTTGCCGGAATCATGGCTATCGGAGCCGTCTTCGGCGCTCTGAACACCATGTACTCCGCGGTGTCGGAACGCGGCCGCGAGATTGCCACCATGCGCGCAGTGGGATTTGGCGGCAGCGCGGTAGTATTTTCATTCCTGCTCGAAGCATTGCTGATATCATTCGTGGGTGGAGCGCTTGGCTGCCTCGCCGTTCTTCCGCTGAACGGACTGACAACCAGCACCATGAACTTTCAAACCTTTTCCAATCTCGCCTTCGCCTTCCGGATCACACCGGACCTTCTCGTGAAAGGCGTGCTATTCGCGCTTGTGATGGGCGTTTTGGGCGGATTGTTGCCGGCAATTCGCGCTGCGGTGATGCCGGTGGCCACCGCACTGCGAGCCCTATAGAAAAAATAGTTCGTGATCTAGAAAGAAAAAGAGCCAATCGCTTGCTCAGGGCGATTGGCTCTTTTTTCTTGGTTCTTTGTAGCTGGTCACCGGTCCGCTGCAGGAGTACAGCTCGCCGGAGGCTTCTCCCTACTAACTAAACTCAAATCGTTACCGGGCGGCGGCTGAACCGGCGCGGATAGCGCGCTTGGCCAATTCCTCGGCTCCGCCGATCGTTGCCAGGGCGCTGCGGCGAACCCCAACTTCCATCGAATTTACACCGCGCTTGACCGACAACACCGCAGGATGCTGGCTGCTGGCCAGGCTCTCCACGGCCACTGCCCATCCCTGGTGAAGCATATAAAGGGCACCCAACACGAACGCGATGGCTCCGAATCCCAAAACAAACAGGGCAAATGCCGCCAGAAGCTCCCGGACGAAATAAAGCTGCATCGCTAAAACCACTGCCAGGAACCACCACATCCACTTGCGGCTGCTGTCCTTGGTCTTCATTCTGTCCTCTATTCTTGGGCCCGATGGTCGCTACTTGGGCTGGTTCTTTTTGCGCCTTTGCCCGTCTCTTTGATGCCGGGAACTGTACTTAAGGTCTGCGTTCCCTTTACCTGTACCATTAGACAGCAGTTAGGAAGCCGCGGCTATGGTACAGACGACACATTTTGGAGGTCAAACGAGTCTCCTAGTACCCAAGTGTTTCATTTTGATTCAGCGTAACTCAATACAAATACGATAGTTAGTGATCGATAGCCGATGGCTTCGTGCTTTGCCAAGGCTTCGCTGTACCTCCTGTGGAAAACCTGTCCGAGGGTACAGGTTTGGGACGTCCAAATCGGAACCGGAGAGGGAGCAAAACGCGACATTTTTGCCTACCTTGACGGCCAGGCGCTTCCAAATTGGAACAAGGTTTCACCCCCAATTTGAGTTGTACCCGCCGGGGCGCTGTGCTCTAATTTCGCCAGTTCCTACCGTATGGGAATTCTCATATTTCTTGCCATTGCGCTGTTTTTGGCCGGGCCTATCCTGGCCATCATGGCCCTGGTCGCGGTGCGTCGTATGGAAGGCGACTCGCTTCACCTGCAGATCCCGCAGTTGACATCACGGATTTACATTCTTGAAAAACGGATCTTTGCGCTTGAACAGGCGATAGGCCACGACAGTGCCTCGGTCGAAAGCAAACCGGAGACGGCCAAACCGGCCACCAGCTTTCCGCCGGATGACTTGGCTGACAAAGTTCGGGTTGCGGAATCTCCTGATAGGCCCGCAAGAGTTGAGCCGAGCCCGGCACCCCCTCCCGCGCCTGTCGGGGCGGGCGCTGGCGCTGTCCCAGGAAATTTGCCTGCTAATTGGGCGCCCGACGCCTCTGCGAGCCCGGAGATTGGCGGCGCCTACACAAAGCGCGCCGCTCCGCCCGACTTAGAGAATCGCATCGCAGGAAATTGGTTTAACCGCATTGGCATCGTTGCCATGCTGATTGCAATCTCCTCCGGCCTGAAGTGGGCGTTTGACAACAACGTGATCGGACCGTCGGGACGGGTTGCCATCGGCGTGTTGCTCGGCGCCTTGATGCTGCCATGGAGCCAGTGGCTGCTAGGAAAGGGCTACAGCTACTTTTCCGAAGGCATCGCGGCTTTAGGCGAAGCAACGCTGTTTCTTTCGGTGTGGGCGGGATGCCAATACTACACGCTGTACAGCCGGGACGTTGGCTTTGCGGCGATGATCGTGATCACCGCTGTGATGGCCGCGGTAGCCATTGGGCGCGACTCGCAACGCATTGCTGTCCTCTCATTGGTTGGCGGCCTCTTGACGCCGATTCTGGCCAGCAGCGGCAAGGATCAGCAGGTGGTCCTGTTCGGCTACCTCATCTTGCTGGGCGCGGGCGCACTGACGATCGCGGCAAAAAAAGACTGGAAGTCGCTGGCGCCGATCGCGTTCATCGGAACGCAGATATATTTCTGGGGATGGTACAAAGAATTTTTCCACCGTACTTCGCCGCTCGAACGTACGGTGGTATTCGCAACGCTGTTCTTCTTCTTGTATGCCGCTTTGCTGGTATTCAAAGCGGTTCGTGGGATTGATCTCGCCGAGCTAGACATTGCGTTGATCCTGCTGAATGCCTTCGCGTACTCTGGCGCGCTTTTTATTTTGCTATGGCCTGACGACAAGTGGCCGTTGACCTTGCTGTTTCTCGCTCTTGCGGCCGGGCACGTCGCTGTCGCTCGGATGGTCCCGGCAGGCTCCGATAATCGCTCGTCGTTGGCTCGATTGCTGTATGCGGGGCTGGCGCTGACATTTCTGACGCTGGCGGTTCCGATTCGCCTGGAAGGAAAATGGATCACGCTGAGTTTTTCCGTGGAAGGCGCGATTCTGGTGTGGACCGGATTCCGCGCCGCCAGCAATTTCCTGCGGCAATCCGGCTACATCCTGTTGGGAATTTCCGCGCTTAGGTTGCTGATCTTGCCCCCTGATGGCGGACCGTTTCTTTTGAATCCGCGCTTCGCGGCATACCTGGTCATGATTGCCTGCTTTGGCGTGGCGCTCTGGGCAGCGCAAACCCACCAGAGAGACATTGTTGCGCCAGAACGCACGGAGATCGGCATTTTTGTAGTCGCGATCAATGTCTACGCCTTGATTGCGTTGTCCTGGGAATTCTGGGACTACTTTGGAAGAGCCGGGGGCGGTGTGGATGTCGCGCTGGCCCAGCATGTTGCGCTGTCCGTATTGTGGACCTTGTATGCCACGGCGCTTCTATTTTTGGGTGTGCAGAACAAGTCGGCGCTGCTGCGCTGGCAGAGCTTGAGTTTGTTCGGCTTGGTGGTCGGCAAAGTATTTTTGTACGACCTGTCGTTTCTGGACAGAGGCTACCGGATTTTGTCTTTCTTTGTCCTGGGCGCGGTACTGCTGGGCGTCTCTTTTTCCTACACACGTAAAAGCGCGCGGCAGCGTGGGAATTCATGATGCGGCGAATCATCTCCGCTGTACTCATAACCTTCGTTATCGGCTTCTTTGCGTTCTCGGAGGAACTGCCTGAGAAGTGGCGCTCCTGGCGCTATTCCCGCGCGGTGCAAACATCACAGACAGATGCTGACGGTCCGGCGGAAGTGCTGCTGCCGTGGGAAATGTATACGCATTGCCAACCAGGCTGCGAAGATGTGCGCATCGTGAATTCGAGCGGCGAAGGAGTTCCTTACGTCGCGGAGGGGCGACGAGTGCCGCGTAATGTGGAAGAGCACGTGGCGCGCGTCATCGAGAATAGTTTTGTTGCGGACCAGTACACGCAAGTGATCGGTGATCTCGGCGAAAGCCACACCAACTATGATCGGATAAAAGTGGAAACCAGCCGCCCGGACTTCATTGTGTGGGCGGAGGTGGCTTTAAGCGACGATGCAAAAACGTGGCGCGTGGTTGAAGCGCGAGCGCCCATCGCGCGGTTTCGTTCGCGGGCCGTGGACGGAACCCAGACCATTCCCTTTCAGGGATTGAGTTCACGTTACGTTCGCGTACGCATCGCCGATTCGTCCGCGCAATTCCCGGTGGGCGGAATCAGCGTTTTGCGCGAGGAGTCGTCGCAGTCACAGCGAACCAGGGGGGTTGCGGCGGTGTTTAGCGAAGGAAAATCGGGCGATGCCACGGAAAGTATGTGGAGAACAACGTTGGCCTCAATGAACCAACCAGTCTCGGAGCTGCAAATTGCGACTGATACTCCTGAATTCTATCGCGCAGTGCGCATCAGCGGCAGCAGCGATGGCCAGGAATGGTCGTACTGGGGATCCGGAGTGGTCTATCGCTATACGCAAGGCAATCAGACCAGAGAGTTGCTTCACGTTGACTTTCCAGAGGCCACGGGAAACAAATTGTTGCGAGTGGAAGTCATCAATGGGAACGATGAACCGCTTAAGAATCTACAGCTGTCGCTCGCGGCTGTTCCGCTCGCGCTGGCGTTCAAGCAGATCGCGGGGCAACAATACCGGCTCATTTATGGCAACGAGAAAGCGCTCAGTCCGCAATACGACTTGGCGCACTACTTCGATTCGGGACCGCCCAAACCTGTTTACAGAATTCTTGATCTCGGAGCGGAAGAGGAAACCGCGAACTACCGCGATCCCCGGCCATTTACGGAGCGGCATCCGGAACTGTTGTGGAGCGCGCTGGGAGCGGCGATATTGTTGATTGGATTGACTGCTATCAAAGCGTTGCGTTCCGCGGGCAATTCCGCACCACAGGCTTAGCGCGAGGAATCTTCTCTGGATTTATTCCAGAAAGACGTCAATTGCCTTTTAGGGCGTAGCCCACATCGAACGGCAGTTTGCCGTCCACACGCAATACCTTAACTGAACTATTGATGGAATAGACGTCTATGACGCCCACGGCTCCCGGAGTGGTGTCCACGGCGTGCAGCAAATCATCATCCGACTCCACAACAATCGCGGCCTGGCGGGTCTCGTTCAGCTTGGCGATGGCGATCCTGGCTTCCGAAGCTCCGCCGCCGAACAGTTTCTGCAGCACCACGCGCATTTCCGGCAAATCCGGATTCTTTAGGACAATTACGAAACTTTTTCCGTCCGGCCATGCTTTCGCGGAACCTTTACAGTATTTGACGAGCTCCGCCAGCGGCACATCGCCAAGTTTGCTGCCGGCAGATGCCACTACCGCCATATTCTTGACCGCTGGCACGGCGGGCACACAAGCATACAGGAACAAGATCGCGGCGCACGCAAAGCGAGAAGATTTTAGCGAAGACAATTTAAACATACCCACGTCACCTTTCGAGCAGGCTGCATGCAGTATCAGCGGCTGCAACGGCAGCGGCAAGTGCCCAATAGGAACAAATTGAGCGTGTCGCTAATAAATTACTCTGTCACTGGGCGGCACACCTGTACCAGCGGCCAGTTACGCAGGGATCCGCGAAGCGATAGTTTTGTGTTGCACGCAAGATTCAGTCGCAGTTCGCGCGTCGGCGAAAAATTGCCGCGGAGTACACCACATGAATCGCCTTTTCTGGAAATCGGCTGTTTTGTTGATACCAGCGTTTTTGTCGTCTAGCGTGTGGGCCAATCCGCAACAATCCGCGAGCGTCACAGACTCTGAACTAAAGTCTCCTGGGAAAGCAGCTGTTTCGTCCGCGCCAGTCGCGGGCCATGTTTTCGCATTCCCCGTCGTTACCAAATCAGTGGAAGCGCAAAAGCTGGTGGAAGTAGCGCTAGACCAATACGAAAACGTGCTGCTTGAAGATTCCGCGGCGAGCGCCCGCAAGGCCACAGAAAAGGACCCGCAGTTTGCGCTTGCTTATGCCGTGTGGTCTTTCGCGGCTCGGCGCAATCAACCGAGCCCGCAAGCAGCGCAGAAGGCCGAACAGCTGGCGATAAACGCAGCTCCCGAAGAGCGCTTGCTGGTAAATTTTCTCACCGCCGTTCAGAAAGACGACATGCTGCCGGCGATCAGTTCGATGAACGATCTTTTGGCGCATTTTCCGAAAGATCGCCACGCACTCTATTTGACGGCCGAGTGGCTCTACTTCCAGCAAGACTACGATCGTTCCGTGAAATTGATGGAGCAAATCGTCAAGCTGGACAACAAGTTTGCGCCAGCGTTCAATATGCTGGGTTACGCGAAGGTCGAAACCGGCGATCCCGATCCTGCAAAGGCACTGGCGTATGTGAAACGCTACGCGGAGTTGCTGCCCGGTCAGCCGAATCCCGAAGATTCCATCGGCGAAGTTTCCCGTTACGTCGGCGATGACCAGGGCTCGCTGGCCCACTACTCGGCAGCACTAAAAATCACACCAACGTTCATCACCTCGCAAATCGGACTCGGCGACACCTACTCGCTGATGGGAAATTCTGCGGATGCGAATTCGGAGTACCGCAAAGCGCTGGCCATCGCCACTAATAATCGCGATCGGCTACACATCGAGTATCAGCAAGCACTCCTGCTCTTCTGGCAGGAAAAAAATGCGGAAGGACTACAGAAACTTTCCACGCTGGAACAGAAGGCCCACGCGCTCCACGAGCCATATGCTGAATTTGAGATTCAGGAAGCCTCCGCGCTTCTTCAGCCAACTGCGAAGCAACAGCTGCAGAAACTGCATGAAGTCGAGACAGCTTACCTTTCCTCTGTCGCGGGTATGGCTGACTCGGACCGAAATCCATCGCTGGCGGCAATCTTGCGAGACGAAGTTCGCGCTCTCGCACGACAGAATCAAATCGACAAGGCTCAAGAGGTTGTGGCAAAGCTGGAAAAGCTGGCGGCAAAATCACGCGACCTGATCGTAGAAAATTGCTACGAATCCGCGCGCGGTTATGTCTTCTTTGCGCAGAAGGATTATTCGAGCGCTGCTGACGAACTCTCGGCAGACCCCCATTCGCCACTAACAACCAAATTACTCGTACTGGCACGTAAAAAGGCCGGCGATACAAAAAATGCAGACGCCGCGGAGCTGCATTTAAAGTTCCAGCGCGCCCCGACTGCGGAGTGGTACCTGGCAAGTCGCGCGGAAACCTTCGCATCCAACTGACTTTACCCCCAACGCAAATCGCGCTGGTTCGCCTCCCCCGGCAGCCGGCGCGATTTGTTTTTGTGAGGAGAACTTTGCGCTCACTCGGCAAAGCAGCTTTTCCCATCAGGCTCTTTTCAGCAGGCGCGTGATCCACACCAGAATCACAGCTCCGATAAACGCAACGATGATGCTACCAATCATCCCGCCGCCCGACCAAATACCAAGCATTCCGAACAGCCATCCGCCCAAGACTCCGCCCAGAATACCGAGTACGATATCCATTACCACGCCGTAGCCGCCGCCTTTCATTACTTTGCCGGCCAGCCACCCTGCGATCAATCCAACGATGATCCAAAAAAGTATTCCGTGCATTTCAGCCTCCTCATAGCCGATGGACAACGCGCGGCCCGCTTCGGTTTTAGAAGATTCCCTTACCGAACGTCAACCGTAATCCGGTTGAGAGCAGAAAATCGTTGCCCTTCAGTCCGAACGGCGGATCGGAAATGTAGCGGTCGCTGACGGTGACCTGCCATGCCAGCCAGGTCTTCAGTTTCGTGCTGGCGGTAGCATCCAAAGTGATCCGGTAGTCCCCGACAGAACTCAGATTGGGAAAAAATGTCAGCTGCTCGCTTACTGTGGTGCGCGGTCCCAACTTTGCGGCAAATGTCTCACCGGCCACGATCTCCGCGCTGTGACGCGATTGCGAAGGTTGCGGAAGGAGCGCAGGAGGCGGCGCAGGATTCGCAACAGTATAGGAAGCAAAATATTCCTGATTGAAGCTGGCGCCGCCAAATACGTCGAACTGCGTGTTTTTGGTTTTGAGGACGTGCGAGCCGAGGCCACCGCCGAGAACGTTACGCAAGTCAAGATGTTGCAAAGCATCTTCGTCAAAATCAGTGAAGCCAAAAGCGTAAAGTTTCTCGGTCAAATTAAAATCGTCGCGAACTCCGCCATGAATTGCATTCGCGGTGGTAACCGCCGGAGACTGATTGCTGTCCCTCGCATACACCTGCGTGTAATACAGCGTGAACTTATTCTTCGGCACCACGCGCGAAGCCTTGCCTGCAATCGTGAGCGCTGACGTGGAAGAGTTGCCCTCCGTCAAGCTCAGACCCAGGTCGAACAGTCCGCTCCAATAATCAAGCAGACGAGGATGCTGCAGCCGGTCGATTTCCGCCTGCGTGGCGTTGTCGCGAATCGCTTTCACCGCATCGTG
Organism: uncultured Acidobacteriota bacterium; assembly: GCA_963732135.1. GTDB lineage: Bacteria > Acidobacteriota > Terriglobia > Acidiferrales > UBA7541 > Acidiferrum. The sequence continues at coordinate 242,658 of CAVSYC010000001.1, read as the reverse complement.
CGCCGCGGGCACCGTGCCGCCATCTGTAGCAATCTCCAATGTTCCGTCACTGGTGGTCACCCGCCCCACAATCACGCGTCCGTCGGAAAGCATGATGTGCAATGGCTGCGATGACGTGATAGCCGTCACGGCGTCCCACTTAATGGTCACGTCTCCAGCCAAATCCGTTTTGATCAACAGCGTCTTGGCATCGTCGTCAGACTTGACGATAACGCCGGAAAGCCGGTCTCCATTTTTCAAAGTGACCTGATCCGCGAGGAGCGGTAGCGAAAACAGCGACAGCGAGAGTGCCGTCAAAACGAGCATTCGACGCATTTGAAATCTCCTTGCGTGGAAATTTGGAATTCAATTCAAGGCGCGGCAAGACTGGGGGTCAACTGCTGCTGACGCATTCAAAGTGTACTCGAATCGACAACAAGTTCCTACGAAAACCGCGGCAGCGGAACGCGAGACTTCTCGTTCGAAATGGCAGTAAGTGCATATACTAGCTGTTCGAATCGAAAGGAAAGGAATCCCATGTTTCAGCGGCTGCAAAAAAGATGGTTGGTCGCGGCGCCGATCGCACTTCTCTTATTTACGCTGGGCTGCGCCAACGCGCCGCTGCCGAAAGACGCTACGGCGACGCCGGCTCGAAAACCGACCATCGTATTTATGACCGATTTTGGCACCGCGAACGACGCCGTCGCCATCTGCCGCGCGGTGATCGTCGGCATTGCTCCCGATGCGCGCATCATGGACATCACGCATCAGGTGACGCCGTTTCAAATCGAGGAAGCTTCGCGTTTCCTGTACGGCGTTACTCCCTACTATCCGGCCGGGACAGTTTTTCTCGTGGTGGTGGATCCGGGCGTGGGAACTTCCCGCAAAGCAGTGATCGTTAAATCGAAAAAAGGACAATTTTTTGTTGTGCCGGACAACGGCCTCCTCAGCGCGGTAATCGACCGTGACGGGCTCGAAGGCGCTCGCGAAATCACCAATCAGCATTGGATGATCCAGGCCGCGATATCTTCCACCTTCCACGGCCGCGACATTTTTTCTCCCGCGGCTGCGCATCTCGCGGAAGGCTGGGACTACACCATCGCAGGCCCGGAAGTTCCCCAACTGGTTCGACTCACGGCAAAAGCACCAAAAGTAGATGCCAAGGGAATCACCGGCGAAATTATTGGTCTCGATGATCCATTCGGGTCATTGATCACGGACGTGTCCAAAGAGGATTTGGACTCGCTCGGTTATGCGCTCGACGACAAAATCACCGTCCAGATCAACAAGAAGCCGGTGACGCTGCCTTACATGAAAACCTTCATGAATGTGCCGGTCGGCGCGCCTCTGATTTACGTTGATTCCCGCGGCCGCGTCGGGATCGCCGTGAATCAGGGAAATTATTCCAGGAAGTTTTCCGTCGAGCCTCCAGCAACTCTTTTCATTCCGAGGAAAAGTGGCGCTGTCCGCCACAAATAACTAGCCGCGCCACAATTTGCGTTTTCCATCGCAGCGGCCAACAATGAACAAGAGTTGTTCGACACGAGGGACTCTATGCCAGAAGCAGTAATCGTTTCCGCAGTCCGCACGCCGGTGGGGCGTGCTTATAAAGGTACGCTGCGCGCTACCCGGCCAGACGACCTTGCAGCGCTGGTGATCAGCGAAGCCATCGCGCGCGTGCCCGGTCTCGCCGCCGCCGAAGTGGACGACGTCATTCTGGGCTGCGCCATGCCGGAAGGCGAACAAGGAATGAATGTGGCGCGCATCGCTTCTTTGCGTGCCGGCTTGCCGGTGGAAACTTCCGCCATGACCATCAACCGCTTCTGCTCTTCCGGATTACAGGCGATCGCTTCGGCCGCGGATCGCGTGCGTGGCGGCGGTGCCGAAGTGATTGTCGCGGGAGGCACCGAATCCATGTCCATGGTTCCCATGGGCGGAAATAAAATTTCGCCAAATCCCTGGCTGGTGGACCACTATCCCGACGCCTACATTAATATGGGGCTGGGTACTGAGAATATCGCGCGCAAGTACGGAATCTCGCGGGAGGCAGCCGATCAATTTGCGATGGCCTCCCATCAGAAAGCGATTGCGGCGATCGCCGCCGGAAAATTCAAGGACGAAACTTTGCCGGTCGAAGTAAAAAACACTTTTCTGCCCACAAATGGCAACGGAACTTCGCCGGACGGCAAACCGCCGAAGCCATCCACGGCTTCGGTTAGGTTTGACACTGACGAATTACCGCGCCCAGACACTTCGCTGGAAGTCCTTGCCAAACTCAAGCCTGCGTTTCACCTAAAAGGCTCCGTGACCGCGGGAAACAGCTCGCCGATGAGTGATGGAGCCGCCGCAGTGGTGGTGATGAGCGATGTGCGCGCCAAGGCTCTCGGCATCAAGCCGCTCGCGCGGTTTGTAGCTTATGCCACCGCAGGCTGCCCTCCAGAGGAATTCGGCATTGGCCCGGTAAACGCAATTCCCAAAGCACTGAAGCTCGCGGGGCTAACGCTCGACGATATTTCGGTAATCGAATTGAACGAAGCATTCGCAGCGCAATCGCTTGCGGTAATTAAACAAGCTGGACTCGACGCCAACAAAGTGAATCCCAATGGCGGTGCGATCGCGCTTGGTCATCCGCTCGGATGCACCGGCGCAAAGCTTACTGCGAGCATCTTGCGTGAACTGCAGCGCCGCGATGCGCGCTATGGAATGGTCACCATGTGCATCGGTGGCGGCATGGGCGCCGCTGGAATCATCGAACGCCTGTCCTGACAACCGCTGTTTCAACCACATTACTGCCCCGTTGGCCGTGCTCGGGCGTCAGGCCGCGCCGCCGGCTCCGCCTCCATCATCAGCTTCAACCGCGTAAGGTCTTCTTCCACTTTCTTCCGCATTGCATAGGTCAGAATCGGCTCGATCATCTGGTCGCCAAAGCTTTGGAAGTCCGACTGCGATGCAAACACCAGGCGCGTGTAGTCCCCATTGGGGAATAGCTTGAAGTCGGCAGTTGCAGTGTAGGTGCCCGCGGATTCGTCCGACGGCTTAACCGCCACCTCAAGCTCCTGGTTTGGAGTCACCCGCGTCACTCTGACGCTAAGGCCGACCCGCCTCTTTTGTACAAATTCATCAATAAGATAAACGCTGTTCGGCTGAGCCGCCCCGGCGGCACCGGTTTTTTGCAGCTTCACCAGGTCGGAAATCCAGCGTCGCAGTAACTCATCGTTTGTGATCCAGCGAAACACTTCCGGCGTTGGCCGATCGATCGTGACCTCAAGCCCGATATACCCGCGGTCGCCACGGCGCGACGCAAACCACAAAACCACAACGCAAGCCAGGAGCAACGCCAGCAAAAGTCTCAGGACCCGAACCACAAAATCCATTCTTGCCTCTAAATTTGTCGCGATAAGATTTCTGGTTCAGATAGTAGCCTGATGCTGGGGTCCTGCCTAGCAAAACGGCCTCCGTCGTTTCTCAAATTCTTGCCAGGTCTTGCTCGCCTTGTATATTCTCAGCCGCTTCTCCTTATCCGCCCGCATCATTCAGCGCTTTACGGAATCAGCCGCGCCGTCTTCCCGATCTGCACAGCCTGGGTCCGCCTCTTCGCGCCGAGCTTATCGAACAGTCGGCTCGAATGCGTCTTCACCGTGTTTTCGCTGACGAAGAGCTGCCCGGCAATCTCCCGGTTGCTCAACCCGGCGGCGATCAGCCCCAGAATCTCCAGCTCGCGCGCCGTAATCCCAAACTGGCTCACCCGCGCCTCGTCGGCTACAAACGGACCCCCGGACTGGCTACCCGACTGGACCACAGGCTGCTCCGCAGCCTGCGGCGGAAGTTCCTTGACATCCAACCCCACCTTTCGCTTGTTCAGCGTTAACCCCAGCCAGATGCCCAGTCCCGCAAACAATGCCGCCACCAGCCCGCCATAGATCTCCACCGAATGTTCGACCACCAGAAAGCGGTACTCCGTCAGTTTCAGAAGCGCGATCAGCACTCCGCCGCATATCCCATAAAGCACAATGTCGCGCACCGCGCGGCGACGCGTGCTCGGCCCGGACTCTTTAGTCATACTCACGGCGGCCATAATAGCCGAATCACCAACTTTCAGCAGCACCGTACCCCGCGGATGTTTATGGTCCGCAGCATCCTTTGCATCGTACCCAAATACCAAGCGCATCGGGGTCCCTTATCGCCCGCAACCTGTCTATCGTCAGGATATAGGTCAGCGCGATCTGCGTTCCTACCCCCTTCACCTGTTTGAGCAGCTCGACTTGTGGGTAGCTCTTCTTGGCGATCTTCTCCATCCGCACCTCGTATTCCTGGATGCGCTGGTTCAGCGATTCGACCTCTCTCAACAGCGGCTCCAGCCGGCCGCATCAAACGCCAGGACGCTCTCTCCCTGGCTTACACGTGCCAGCTCATGCTGCAGAGCCTGAAAGGCTTCAAACACGAAATCTGCCCCACCACCTACGAAAAAATCTTTGAGCGCGACCTGCTCCGCGTCCTGAACGCCCGTGCCCCTCTCGAAGAATTTGTCTTCCCGCCCCTCCGGAAGAAGACGCGCCGGAAGAAGCCGCACAAGTAGAAGAGGCTGACGAGGAGGCAGAAAAGGAGCCAGAAAAAGAACCGGTGTTGTAGTGGCCGGTCTTCAGACCGGTGCTTTTTGCCCTGCGCGTAGTACTTGGGTAGTATCCTAATTTCGAAAACGCATTCTCTAATGGGAAACAGCGATCCATAGCGTGAGACCGTTCTGAAGATGTTGACAATGAGATCTTTGAGCGCCCACCAAATTGATGAAGTTATTCTGTCCGTTACTAAAGCCACCGGGAGGAAAGTCGCATTTGTGATCATCAAGGTCGCAGACACAATGGGCAGCGACCTACCGGAAGGTGATGCTGGATACAATCTTGTCGCCAAACGTATCGAGATTCTTGTCCGAGGTGGCCGCCTGTTGGCGCAAGGCGATATCAAGAAATGGCGGCACAGCGAGGTCAGAAAGGCAAATTAGGACCCTACCCGTACTTCCGGTCAATTGCGGCTCTCCCATGCCCGGAGTACAATTCCATCGTAACTGTGGTTTTGTTCAATCTTTTTTGCATCAGCAAATCCTCCGGAGGCCTTCCATGGCAACCAGCGTCGTCACCAAAACCGCCGCAAAAGGGGGAGGCTTCTTGCTCGAGTCCCCCGCCCCGCAGGACGTTTTTACTCCCGCTGACCTCACCGACGACCAAAAGCTCATCGGACAGACCGCCGAAGAATTTGTCTTGAAAGAAGTTTTGCCGCTTGCGAAAGATCTGGAAAACAAAAAGCCCGGCTTGATGGCTGAGCTCATAAGAAAAGGCGGCGAGTTGGGTTTGATGGGCGGCGGAGTTCCGGAAGAATACGGTGGCGCAGGCCTCGACAAAATCGCCACCACCGTTCTCACCGAAAAGCTTTCCATCTATGGAGGATTTGCCGTTACTCACGGAGCGCACGCGGGGATCGGCACTTTGCCCATCGTGTATTTCGGCACCGAAGAGCAGAAACAAAAATATCTTCCGAAGCTCGCCACCGCGGAACTGATCGGTGCATATTGCTTGAGCGAGCCTCAGGCCGGCTCCGACGCGCAGAATTCCCTCACCCGCGCCGAGCTAAACAGCGAAGGCACCCACTACATCCTCAACGGTCAAAAGATGTGGATCACCAATGGCGGCTTCGCGGATCTCTACATTGTCTTCGCCAAAATCGGCGGCGAGAAATTCTCCGCCTTCATCGTCGAACGCAGCTATCCAGGCTGCAAGCCGGGCAACGAAGAGCACAAAATGGGAATCCACGGCAGCTCCACCACGCCGGTCTTTCTCGAGAATTGCAAAGTCCCCAAAGAAAACTTACTCCATGAAATCGGCCGCGGCCACATCGTTGCTTTCAATATTTTGAACGCTGGTCGCTTCACTCTTGGCGCCAGTGCAGTGGGTGGTTCAAAACACGTCTTGATGACCGCTTCAAAATACACCAAGGAACGGAGAGCCTTCGGCAAACCGATCGGCGATTTTGGCTTGATGAAAGAAAAATTGGCGGAAATGGCCATCCAGATTTTCGCCGTCGAATCGATGGTCTATCGCAGCGCGGGAAACCTCGAAGCCATGATGTCCGCGGCGTCCGGCGACAAGGTTGCTCATTCCATGAAAGTTCTCGAGGAGTACGCGATCGAGAGCTCTATCGCCAAAGTCTACGGCAGTGAAATGCTCGATTACGTGGTTGACGAAGGCGTGCAGATCTTCGGCGGCTACGGCTTCCACGAAGAATATCCCGTTTGCCGAGCCTATCGCGATTCCCGCATCAACAGGATTTTTGAAGGCACCAACGAAATCAATCGCATGCTGATCGTGCAGATGCTCATGAAGCGCGCCATGGGCGGGCAACTGCCGCTGATTCCCGCAGCCATGAAACTCGCTGATGAAATTCTCGCCGGGCCTTCCTTCGAAGAAACGCCTGCAGGCACACTGGCCGAAGAAACTCGCGTGGTGGCCAACGGCAAGAAAATGTTTTTGCAGGCGGCCGGCGGAGCCGTGCAAAAGTTCCGCGAAAAACTCGCCGATGAACAGGAACTTGTAGCCGCCCTCGCAAACGTAGTAATGGAAGTCTACGCCATGGAATCGTGTCTGCTCCGAGCGCAGAAGGCCGCTTCTACCAAGGGAGAAGCCGCAAGCAAAACCATGATCGACGCCGCACGCGTCTTCATCAGCGACGCCATGGAACGCGTCGAGCATGAAGCCAAACGCGCCATCGCCGCCGTCCACGAAGGCGACATGCTGACCACCCAGATGGCCGTCCTCAAGCGCTTCGGCAAACGACCCGCCCTGGATACCATCGCATTGCGCCGCAGCGTTGCCGCCGCCGTTCAAGCGCAAGACCGCTATCCCTTTGAAGGACGATAGCCCGCAACCAATTCCAAATTCGACCGACCACGGCAACGACTCTGTGTCGGGGCCAACGGCGTGCCTGTTAGGAACGTCGCTTAATTCGCTCTCTGCCTGCCGCCGCAAATCTCCAATAAACTAGCATCTCGGCTTAATTCGCTCCGCCGGGTGCGGACCTTACTGCCAATGCCACGGAAACTTTTCATCCTGGCTTCGGCGATCCTGTTGTTGCACGTCGTCGAAGTGCTGACACTCGGAAAATCTCCTGCTGGTTCCCTGCTCGGAAACGGCCTGCAAACTCTGGCCTGTGTGGTCGCTGTAGTCCTCTGTCTACAGGCCTCGCGCCGCGGAAATGGCTTCGCTCGTTCATTTTGGGTGTTGATTGCGGCGGGCATCGCAGTGTGGGGTGTAGCGAATATCGGTTGGACATACTACGAACTGGTTCAACTGCGCGAACCGCCTGAGCTTTCTTTCACAAGATTTCTTTACGATACACAAGAGGCGTTTTTCTTGATCGCCATCCTGCTGGACCGGGACCGCGACCTGACACAAGTCGATTTGGGACTCGTGCTGGACGCAGTGCAAATCGTGCTGGTCTCTTTATTTGTCTATGTCGGCCTGTTCTACGTGCCCTCCCTTTCCTTGAATCCGCATGAGGCGTTGGTCCAGGGAAACACCATCGACACAGCCGAAATCGTCGCAGTATTTCTGCTCTCGCTGTTGCGAATGTTCCTTACGCCTGTGAAGGAAACCCGCAGGTTGTATGGCGGACTCGCAGCATACCTTGCGGTGTACGCCCTTGGCACCGGCATTGCCAACTATGCACAGAACGTTCGCGAAACCCCGACCGGCACATTCCTGGATTTGGCCTGGACCGCGCCGCTTCTGTGGGCCGCGTTCTGGGCCGCTACTTGGAAACCAACAACCGAAAAACAAGGCGCGGCTAGCCTAAAAACCAAGACCCTAGGCGAAACAATTCTTACCAACGCGCTGTTTGGCGTGGCGCCCGTATTGGTCTTTTTGCTTTCGGCGAATCTGGGCCCCGAATGGAGAGTCGTTCGCTATTCGCTCCTTACGGTCTCCGTAGCCTGTTATGTGGCTCGCATGGCGATCAGCGATTACCGGCAATCGCAGAACGCCGAAAGGGTCAGGCAGCAAGCGACGGCATTGGATTTAGCTGTGGATGGAATGGCCATCATAAGCGCGGATGGAAAATATACCTACGTCAACTCGGGTTATGCGCAGATGATCGGCAACGCCACCCGGGAAGAGATGATCGGGCGTGCCTGGCAAAGCGTTTCGACTCGAGAGAAAAACGGACCGGAAGACGAAATCAGGGCTTCGTTGAAGAAAGACGGCCGGTGGCTCGGCGTAATAAATGTCTCGCGCCAACCCGGAATCAGCATCCCGGTGGAATTGGCCGTCACGGCTCTTCCCGGAGGTGGCGTAGTTTTGCTCAGCCGTGATTTGCGGGAACGGCGGGAAGCAGAGCACGCTCGAACCGAAGCGGAGATCAAGTATCGAATGATTGTGGAGCAGGTAGCGGCGATCAGCTATATCGCCGAGCCCGGCGTCACTGGCCGCTGGTATTACGTCAGTCCGCAAATCGAATCGATTCTCGGCTTCACGCCCGAAGAATGGCTGGAGGACTCCGAAAATTGGCTGCGGCACATACATCCTGACGACCACGCAGCGGTCAATGCGGCGGAAGCGGCGGGCCTGCAAGGAAAGTCGTTCCAGGCGGAATACCGCGTAACGCGCAAAGATGGGCGCACGGTGTGGATGAGCGACACGGCGACAATCGCGCAGGGCAGCGAGAACCACCCAGTCATGGAAGGATTCATGGTGGACATCAGCGAGCGCAAGCTGATGGAAATGCAATCGCAGCAGGCGCGGCGGATGGAAGCTGTCGGACGACTGGCCGGAGGCATTGCACACGATTTCAACAATCTGCTGACCATCATCAAGGGCTACACGGAGCTGGCTCGCCAGCGAACCGAGGGTCATACCGCACTGCGCAATGACATCGAGCGTATAGACGACGCGAGCGAGCGGGCTGCGGCGCTGGTCAGGCAGTTGCTGGCGTTCAGCAGAAAACAGGTCTTGCAGCCGAAGAACCTGGATCTAAACGGCATCGTCGGCGGACTCGAGCAGTTGCTGCGCAGGTTGATGGGCGAGGACATTCGCATGCACGTAAAGATGAGCCCCGATCTCGGCACGATCAAGGCCGACCCATCACAGATTGAACAGGTGTTGATGAACCTGGTGGTAAATGCGCGCGACGCCATGCCGCACGGCGGAAAACTCACGATTGAAACCTGCAACACTGAACTGGATCACGCTTACGCTGGCGAGCATGTTAGCGTGAAGCCCGGCCGCTACGTGATGCTTTCCGTTTCCGACAGCGGCATAGGAATGTCTCCGGAAACGGTGGCGCAAGTCTTTGAGCCGTTTTTTACCACCAAAGGCGGAACGCGCGGCACCGGACTCGGCCTCTCGACTACGTATGGAATTGTGAAGCAGAGTGGCGGCTACATCTGGGTGTACAGCGAACCCGAGTACGGAACGACATTCAAAGTTTATCTGCCTCTTGTTGCCGAAAGCGCCGAACCTCTGGCCGCGGCGCAATTAACCACAACACCGCAGAAAGGAACGGAAACGGTGCTGCTGGTGGAGGACGAGGAACCGGTGCGCGACCTGACTGAAACCGTTTTGACTTCTTACGGGTATAAGGTAGTCGTGACTCAGGATCCGGAACATGCACTGCGGATCGCAGAGTCCGGAATTCAGATTCAGCTGGTATTGACCGACGTAGTGATGCCTTCGATGAGCGGCCGCGAGTTGGTGCGCAAATTAATGGCGAAACATCCGCACCTCCGGGTGTTGTACATGTCGGGCTACACGGACGACATCATCACAAACGGCGGCGTGCTGGAGGCCGGACTGGCGTTTCTGCAGAAGCCATTTACTCCGGCAGCGCTGGCGAAAAAAGTCCGCGAAGCGCTTGACGCGGGTGTGCCGGTGCCCAAAAGCATTGGCTTGTAGTGCTCCGCTCCCGCCGCTCTGGAATTGCCGATCAGAACTGTCGACCAAACATTGTGCTCCTTACCAATCTTTTCACTGATTAAGGTTCTTTGTCGGTCTTATCGGCGGGTTCTTTCGGTTTGGCGATAGTGGAAAGCGTTTCGATGTGGAAGCGCTGATAATCGGAGTAGCGCGTAACTTCGTTCACTTTGAATCCCTTCACCAGCAACACGCGCACGCCTACGTGCGCTTCCTCATAGGTGGGAAGCCAGACTTCGTTGTTCAGGAAAGTTTGCTCGAAGATGAAGCTGGTACCTTTCTGAAGATTCGCCAGCAAGCCGCCGGCAAACCGGAAATCCTTTACGAAGTAAGCCTCGAGTCGCACCACTTCGTGTTGCTTTTCGTCCACCCAGATGACTCCTGCTAACTGCTGCGCGACGTGCTCGGCGATATTCTTTGGTTTGTACTCTGGATTGCCCTCGAAATCAAAGACCAGAACATCCTGTCCGCGGAAACGTTCATGGCGGGGATTTACGAACTGACAGGCCCGCAGAAAACTTTCGATGCCGGGTTCGTCTTTGTCCTTTTCGTCTTTGCCTTCTTCCTTGGCTCTCTTTTCCTTTTCTTCTTTTTTCGCCTGTTCTTTCTGAACTTCCTCGATGCGTTTTTTCGTGATTTCGTTTTGCTTGGCCTGCTTCTGTTCGCTTAACTGTTTGCCGTCTTCTCCGATCAGAGTGGAAATTTCTTCTCCGTTGAGATAGAAAAACGTGTACTCGTGACGCTCCACTTTTTTTACTGCGCCCGTAGCTTCGAATTCGGTTTCTTCCTCGGATCGCCGGCCGGTGTAATTTTCTTTTATCTTGTCGACAATTTTCTGGTTGGCATCAATTTCAGCGAACAACTTCTCGAGGTCGGGAAGGCGTACCTGTGATTTGATCGGGAAATCAAAAACACGTTCCCCGATACTCTGATTTACGGAAACTCGATTCACGACGATCTGGTAGGTTTCAGTGCCCCGGCGCAGTTCGATTTTGTGCGCGACCGGTATGCCATTTTCCGGCCGATAGTCGTCATAAATCATTTCCTGCGGAACTCCGCCCGTTGCGCCTGACTCCTTGAGCAGCACGTGAGAGGCGGAGCCAAAGAAAAACTGGCGCTTCACTCCGGTGGGCATGGTGATTTCGATTTCCAGCGCGTCGTGCCCAGCAACTTTTGCGGAGGCGATATACGCAGCACCGGCTTTACTCTTTTTCAGGCTAAGCAAGTGCGTGGTGGCCAGGAATGAGGCGGCTTCAAGTTCCAGTGCGTTCTGCCCAAGCAAAGTGGCGGGTTCGCCGGGCGCGGAAAGATGCCAAGCAGACTTGCCGTTGTAGGCGAGGATTTCGGGCTGGTCACCGGCGAAGAGCTCCATGTAATAGCGATTGGGAGTCTTGGTATCAAGGGTAAACGTGCCGGTTTTCCCGTCGGAGACGCGCGTCAGGGAGCCTTCGAGGCTGAGCGTCTGGAGTTTAGATAATTTTCCGCTGCCGCCGGCGGCTTTCACGTATTGGTTGATGATCTTGCCGGGGTCCTGGGCGTGTAGTGATGGAAGGCATGCGAGGGACGCAAGAACCAGGCAAGACCCACGAAGGAGTAAACGCATGCGCATGAGAGGTCATTGTTGTAAACGCGCAGGAGCGCAAAAAGTTTCGTCGCGAAACCACTATTTCTCAGTGGTGCACGGCATTCCGCAACCGGCCCCGTTTAGCCGTTGGTGAGCGCGTGGCGCTCAGGGCTTCGGACGATTCAGATATTTCTCGTACAGGCGTTTCTGTTTGTTGTCGGTGGACGTGAGCTGTCCCTTGATAAACAGATACTTGAGGTCAGTGGTCAGCTCGAGTGGATCGCCATTGGTGACAATAAGGTTGGCCGCCTTGCCTACTTCCAGCGTGCCAAACTGATCCGCCAGACCGAAAATCTGCGCGGGATACAGCGTCACCGCCTTCAAACCTTCGTCATAAGACAAACCATGGGAAATGGCGTTGGCGGCGTTCTGCCCAAGCCGGCGCGCAAAGGAATTATCGAAACTGCCTATCGCGAATTTCACTCCGGCTTGCGATAGCTCGGCCGGTTGCGAGAGCAGCCGGTCGTACGGCTCATCTTCCTCGTCGGGATTCGAAAGCACCGGGCCGAGAATGACGGGAATTCCCTTGGAGCGAAGCAGGTCCTTCACTTTGTACGCTTCCGCGCCACCCGCCAGGATCATCTTAAGTTTTTGTTTTTCGCAGAACTCAACTGCATTGCGAATGTCGCGCGCGCGGTTGGCAAAAACGAGCACCGGCAATTGCCCGCGGACAACCGGCGCCAGGGCTTCCAGTTTGACGTCACGTTCGAAGTCGGACGGGCCGCCATGTCCGATGGCCTGCGCGTAGTGGCGGGCCCGGTCCATCCAGTCGGTCAGTTCGTTAACTTGCTTTTCGTATTCCTGCTTGGCATCGGCGTAAGGCTTTTCTTTGCGCGTAAACGTGGCGAAGTCAAAGGACCGGGTTTGTATTTGCGGCCAGTTCATCGCCATGGCGACACTGCGCTTGATCTGCATGTCTTCCATCGTCCAGCCGGCAAGATGGAATGCCGATACCTGTCCGCCAATGACACCGCGACTGCCTGAAAAATCGAAACCGCCGCTGCCAGGAACGGCCAGAACTTCCGTGATGCCGGCGGCGCGAGTCACCGGAATGTGTTCGCTCGAAGGAAGTACGGCCGTTGCTGCGACAACGTCAGGGTTGTACGCACCGGTTTCAGAAGAATCCACCGTCGCACTGACCGCGCCGATTTCACTCAAACCCATTTGCGTGACTGGATCAAATAATCCCGGATAGACCTGAAGTCCCTTGCCGTCGATGATTTGCGCGCCTGCCGGCACTTCCACGCCGGCTCCGACGGCGGCAATCTTTCCATCCTTAATTATCAAGGTGCCGTCTTCAATCGGCGAACCGGCGAGCGTGACGATTTTTGCATGCGTGATCGCATAGACCGACGGAGCTAGTTGCGCGCTGCAGCGGACTGCCCCGCTGAGACTGCAAATCGCTGCACCAAAAATAATGAACAGCTTCGAAACTGAAATATTTCTCATTGCTCCGATTCTCACTGTGCACCGCCGGTTGGTGCAATCGCGTCTTCTCCGCTGTCGCGTTTCACTGCATCGGACGGCGGCTTCGGCTTGTCGTCCGGTTTTGTCTCTGGCTTTTTCGTTGTGTCGGGTTTCTTTTCCTCAGGCTTTTTCTCTTCCGCCTTTTTTTCCTTGGCCAGCAGGTCTTGTTTCTCTTTTTCAAGCGCTGCACGACCTGCGATGTCCTTACCGCGGTCGAAGAGCACGCGGCCGTCAACAATTGTTTTCTGCGCGACGGCATAAGCGCTCAGCGGATCGTGATTGTAAATGACCAGATCGGCGTCCTTGCCAACATCGATTGAGCCAACGCGCTTATCAATGCCCAGCTGAATAGCAGGATTAATGGTGACCAGCTTGAGCGCTTCATCGTGCGTCAGGCCGCCGAACTTTATGGCCTTAGCGGCTTCCTGGTTGAGGTGTGTCGCTTCCGCGGCGTCATCGGAATTCACGGAAACGATCACACCGCGCCTGGTCATCAGCGCGGTGTTGTAGGGAATGGCGTCGTAGGCCTCAACTTTGTAAGCCCACCAATCGGAAAATGTCGAAGCCCCGACACCGGCCGCGGCAATTTCATCGGCAACTTTGTAGCCTTCCAGGACGTGCTGCAAAGTGCGCACCTTGAAGCCGAACTCCTTCGCGACGCGGAGCAGCATCAGGATTTCGTCTTCGCGATAACAGTGTGCGTGAACGTAGCGCTTCCCTTCGAGAACTTCGACCAACGCCTCCAGCCGCAGATCGCGGCGCGGCGGCGCGTTTTTTTCCCCAGCAGAGACGCGCTTCCTGTACGCCTCCCACGAGTTTTTGTAATCGCGCGCTTCGGTGAAGGCGCCGCGAATAGTTTCTTCGACGCCCATACGCGTGGCCGGATAACGTTGGGGCTGCCCGGGAATTCTGAAATTGGAACGCTTGGGATTTTCGCCGAGAGCAAACTTGATTCCCGGAACGGCGCCTTCGAACGGTAATTTCGACGCCGGCTGGCCCCAACGTAATTTGATAACAATCGTCTGGCCACCGATGGAGTTCGCGCTGCCATGCAAAACGTTGGCGGTGGTTACGCCACCAGCAAGATTGCGATAGATGTCCACATCATCGGAATCGAGAACTTCGGCGATGTTCGCGATGGAAGAAACCGAAACGCTGCCTTCATTGACGCCGCCTTCGATCGCGATGTGTGAGTGGCAATCAATGATTCCGGGCATTACGAATTGCCCCGCTGCATCGATCACTTTGGCGCCTGCCGGAGCCTTAATTGACGGGCCGACCTCGGCGATTTTGCCATCCTTAATAAGGATCGAGCCGTTTTCGATGGTGCCGTGCGAAACGGTGAGGATGGTCGCGTTCTGGATCAGGATGACCTGGCTGGCATCAGGGGGCGTAGCACGCGAAACCGAAGCCGCTGCAAACAAGGCGGCCAGCAGTGCGGTGACGACAATCCTATGACGAACGCTCATCGCGCATCTCCCTGCTGCATGGATGACATCTCCGCCAGCGAAGAATTGTTTGTCGGTTTCACGCCTGTAAAATCAATTGAGAAATCCTGCACGTTGATGGTTCCTTTGATGGTCGTTCCGTCGAATGTGCCATTGAAAGTGACATCGGCGAACGACGGCCCAATCGAAATGTTGATCACGAAATTGAATTTGTCGCCGCTGAGATAGCCGCTGAGAATCGTCGCGGTACCGCGCTTGGAGGTGAGCGTGCCAGTGATTGTTCCATCCGACGCCATCGTGAGGTCGGCGGTGGATTCTTCCGGGCCATCGGGGCTGGTGAAAGACATCTTCCATTTTCCGCTGATGTCGCCTTTGGGAGGATCCTTGGGCTTTTCCGGCTCGCGGATTTCGAAGCGTTGACCGTCCACAAAAACCATTTTTATTTTGGTCTTTTCCTCGAACAAGCCGCCGTCAGTAACCACGAGATTGGCGATTTTCCCTTTTTCGATCGAGCCAAGTCGATCGGCAACTCCAAAAATTTCCGCTGGCGAGAGGGTAAGAGCGCGAAGCGCCGCGTCCTGAGTGAGTCCAGCGTCAACGGATTTCTTTACTGCCTTAAGAAGATCTTTAGGATTAGCAACAGCGCCGGAGTAAAACGCGAACTTCACGCCAGCTTTCACAAAAGCGGACGGCGTGGAAGCGGCGCGATCGCGAAGGCGCAACGTACGCAGTGACGGCACTTCGTCCGGATCGCTGTCTTTTTCTTTCTCCGGCCATTTCAGGTCGATCAGCACCGGTACTTTCTTCGCGGCGATTTCCTCGGCGATTTCGTATCCGCTCTGTCCGCCGTAAATTGCAGCGTTCACCTTCCAGCGATCGGTAAGCTCGAGCGCGCGTCGCATATCGAGCGCGGAATTTCCAGAAAGTAGAATCAATGCGTGATCCTCGAGAGCTTCCGCCAGCGCTGCGGACGATCGGTCATAGCGTGGCCGCGCGATGCCCTTGGGATTTTTCTCATAGGCCTCGCCGGCCTTCGTAAGCCAATCGGTATCCAGCAAGACCTGATGTTCATAGCCGAGCACGCCCATCAACGAATCGGGAAATCCGCTGCCAAATCCGCCGAGCGGCTTGATCGAAACGGGAATCGCGACGGAAGACTTAACCACCAGGTCGCCGGGGCGTTCGCCGGCAAGATCCAGCACCGCGGCCTGCCCGGGGAAAAAGCCGCCCTTGGGACAAGAGACAACAGTGGTAAATCCCGCGTTGCGCCAAGTTTCGATGCGCTTGTCGGAGAGGCTCACCTCGTCGGCAGCATTGCGCCACGGAGCTGTGTTGGGACGATCTTCGGGGCCACGCGCCGTTTCGGTCGGCCTGCGAGGGGCGCCTTCCGCGGCAGGCGCGGGGGCTGGCGGAGGAATTCCTACGTCCGTAAACGCATCAACCAGTCCGGGATAAACGGTCAAGCCCTTGCCCTCGATCACCCAGGCGTCCGCGGGAATCGTTGCATCTTTCGCAACCGCCACGATGACCCCGCGAGCTATCACGATCGTTGCGTCGTCCATAGCGGGGCCGGAAACCGGCACGACGCGCGCGCCACGGATGGCGAAATACTTCGGCTCGCCACCTTGCGCAAACGTCACAGCGGGCACAATCAGCAAAAAAATTGTTGCGATAAGTCCAGCGAGCGCAGAAGAACCTGTGCGTTCGAACCAAGAGCGCATGCCAACTCCTTTTGTGAGAAAAAATCCAACGACAAACGTCCAGTCGAATGGACGGACGAGGCTACTGTGAAGTTTGCCGCGCGTCAAGAAGCGCGCGCAAAAATTAAAACTGAATTCTGTCTGTTGAGCGCAAATTGTGATTAAGGTTTTTTCTTTTTTCCAAAGAGTCCGCTCAGTGAATTAATGGCGTCGGAAGGATTCTGCGAACCGGCCTTGCCGACATTTGCCAGTGACCCGCCGGCGCAGCCCAGCTGCGATTTCAGCATGTTGGCCGCAACGCCGCCTACATCGGGGATAAATTTCGGGTCCGAAGCGGTTCCCTGAATCTGAAATGGAATTGTCGTGCCGCCCTTGCAGCCGCCGCCCTTGGAGCCCCCCAATGCGCCAACCAATGAGCCAACGCCTCCACCCGCCGAGCCCATAGCCCCGATCGCGCCTCCGGTTAGCGTTGCCGCCATTTTGAAATCGAGATTATTTTTTGCGTCCAACGTTCCCGCACCGGTCAAATTGCCCACGCTTGGAACTACCGCAACGAAATTCTCCGCGCGAAGACCGTTCGGCGCCATGTGAACGTTCGTTGTAAGTTTTTCCACGTCCAGGTCTTTGCCAGTTTTCAGGCCCGTCAAAGCGGAGACCGCGGACATTTTCGAGCCAAGATCGAAACCGGAAAGTTTCGCCGAATACAATCCGATCGTGCCGTCGGTCACCAGCTTGTTCGTCGGTCCCTTGATATTCAGATTGGTGTTCAGGGTTCCAGCCGTAAGCGATGCTCCCTTCGGAAGGTTAACGCCAATCGCGGGAAGAAATGCCTCGAGATCTTTTGCCGGCATTCCGTCGCCGCTGACTTTCAAATCGACTGTGGTGGTTTCGGCTTGGGAAGCGTAGGTACCGTTGAGATGCGCCGTAGCGCTTCCGATTTTTATCGTCGAAGGATTCACCACTCCGGAATTCTTGCGCAGATCATATTTGGTGCTGTAATCCACATCGAGCGGTACGCCTGCCGGACTGCCGCCCTGCACGAACAGCGCTTTCGACAATTTCACGGTACCGTTGGTTTGCGCGAGGCCGTCCGCGCTGGAAACGGTCGTGTCAACGTCCGCGTTGCCGCCCAATCCAAGTGATGGATCGAGAATTCCGGTGGTCGCCAGATTCAGCGACGTAACATGTAGCTTGGCGTCCAGTGGAGTTAACGTCGAATCCGTTTTGTCGAGCGGCCCAACATTGCCATCGAGCTTCAGGCTGCCGCCTCCGGGAAGGTCGGCGGAAACAGAGATGGGAAACTTAGAGTTCATCGAAAAATCGGACGCCTTGACGTTCACGTGATCGTACGTGGTTCGTTGCTGCGAAGCCGTTGTGCCCACGACGATCTTGCCATTCTTCAATTCCAGTATTTTCACTGAAACATCGGGCGTGGAAGAAGACGAAGCCGGCTTTGCTGCTGCGGCGGGTTTTGCCTCTGGCGTCGATCCGGAACTGGCAGCGCCCATCGTCGAATAGTTCCACGTGCCATTCGCGTTTTTCAACAACATGACTTGCGGCTCGTCGATTGTAATGTCGGTCACGTTCAGTTGCTTGGAAAAAACAAGCGGCATGATCTCCACGCCGACGCTCACGGATTTTGCGATGAGGAACGGCGACGGGCTGAACTTCGGATCATCGCCGACCGACAGATCCTGAGCGGTCAGAGCGCCACGCAGCAGCGACAAACTCAAATTACCCACTTGTACTTTGCGGCCCAGCGCGGCCGAAGCCTTCTCCTCAATCGTGGGCTTGAATTGGTTCACCGGAATGAAGAACGGCACGGCGATCAGCAATACGATCAGGACACCAACTCCAATCAGAATGTAGCGAAGGGTGCGACTCATAACGACCTCCGAAGGGCGGGACCAGCGACAAAGACGGGGCGACGAGGCGATAGTAACATACGTATCTGAAATAGAAAGAGCGGCGCGGGCAGGTTACTGAATGCCTTTTGACCGCCTCGCGTGCACCGCCGTTACCAGGTTCACTACCCATATATTGTCTGTGATAATCTGAAAGCTGATTCGCTTTCGGGGCTGTAGCTCAGATGGATAGAGCGTCGGTTTCCTAAACCGTAGGTCGGGAGTTCGAGCCTCCCCAGCCCCACCATTCAACTCTTTGATTTAATTTGAGTTGCGCGTTTTCAGCCCGCTCGCTTTTCCGAATCCGTTGCAAGGTCGTTGCAAGTTAGTTCAAATCCGATTCGATTTTCGTGACGTTGAACAGCCCGGACCCTGAATCCACTTCGCTGGTTTGCGCAGCGCCAATCGGGCGTTTGGAAAGTTATCTTCGGGTGCTAGGCTTAGCTGCCTTAAATCCCTGCTGGCAAACCAGGACTTTTCGCAAATGATGTCTGTTCCAGAAAAACCAGCAACGATGCAAGTCGCACTTTCGACTATCCTCCCGTTTGTTGTTGGGCTCTGTGCCACTCAGGTCACCTTGGTCGTTGGCGAGCGGTATGGACAGGACACGTTGCCCTTTGTTCTGGTGGGATGGTGCGTGGCACTGGGCCTCTCTGCTACTTGGCTCAATCGGGTCGTATTCCACCGCAGAAACACTCTTCTCCCTTTTCTGGCCGCCGTGGTGGCCATTCTTTTAGTCTGGTTGTGGCAAAGACAGGCTTTCACAATGCTCGTTCCACATTCAGGTCTCACGTACGGATATTTCCTGACGCCGGAGGGGGCGAAAGCTAGATTTTGGGTTCTGACTTGCCCCTTTAGCGTGGGACTGACCTGCCTGTCTATTTGCTTCATTGCGGCGTTACTTTCGGCTTGGCGTGCTGGCTTCCGCAGTTTGTTGGCCTGCGTTATTCCGTGGTGGCTCACCGCGTTTCTAATCTTTTCGCTGCCTTCGGCGTACCTCGATGGACAGGGAAATGCCTCCATTTTCATCTAGCGACACAAGTTGCAGCCAAAGAATTGTCAATTCAAACGGACGGTAGAGGTCGCGCGTTTCCAGCTGCCGACCCGTTTTCGATTTGTTGCAAGGTCGTTGCAAGTTAGCTCAAATCCGCGTGAGTTTTCTTTCCGTTGAACAACCCGGACTTTGAATCCGTCAACCAGTTGAGGGGAAAAGGCGGAATGATAAACTCCAGCCTATGCAACAAGACTTTTTCGACCGCCTCAGAAAGCATCAAGCGGCACTATGGGCGTTCATCCCGCTTGTCCTCCTAAATATTTGGTTCGACTATTACCATCCGCTCGGAATTGTGTTCGATGTCATCATTTTGCTAGTTCTGTTCGTCCGCTATCCCGCATCTTGACAAGGCGCTAACCGGAGACGTGAAATCGCGGGTCGGTACTTCTCCGCGTTTACCCACCATCGAAACGCGAAATGTGTGTCACCCTTCTGGTACACTTTCCTGCGTTTTCAAATCGAAAAGAGATGCCCATATTGGCAGACTTGGTGAATCGGTTGCTGCTCCTACCGGCTGCCGTTCTGCTCCTGCCCACCGCTGTAACTCTCTGGTTTCGCTGGACTGTGCTCCGAGCCGACGAAGCAAAACAGAGGCTCATCTGGGCTGGTTATCGCAGCTTCGGACGTTTCGTTCTCGCCGTTACAGTCGCAGCTTGGTGGGTCATATGGGATTTAGCGGGCAGGTCTGACTTTGTTTCGGTGGTCCTTCGCACGTGGCCGAGAGCTTCTGAAATATCTTCCGCAGAGAGCTGGCGTTTCTGGCTGCCGCCGACCGCAAGTTTAGCCATCTTTCTGATTTTGTGTTACGGAGGCGACAAGGCCGTGCTCAGGCGGAAGTGGACAACCGCAGACACATTGCGGCAAGCATGGTGGAGACTCGTGAGCTTTGTAATTCCATTGTTGATGGTCGCTGCTGGCTTCGGACTCATCCTAGACAAAAAGTTAGGTGGAATCGCATGGTTTCTCGCCGCCGGAGTGGTCTCGAAAATCGGAACCATCTTTCTAAGACGGGCGGAAGGAATGAAATTCAATGCGCTGAGGTCGGGTGAATATCGTAACCGAGCCCTTAGAGTTGCCCGCGGGATGGAAGTAACTCTCAGTAAAGTTTTCGTTGTCCCTGCGGGGAAGGGACATTTGACCAATGCATACGGGATGTCTGACGCAATCGCTTTGACTGACAACCTCGGAAAATATCTAAACGAAAGGCAAATAGAGTTCGTCATTGCTCATGAGGTGGCACACGTCAAGTTGAAGCACTGGCGAATACACTTACTGCTGGCGGTCACGATTTTTTCAATTACGGCCGTTTCGCTTTTCCTACTTCCGGTACGAGCGAAGGATTTTCGGCCTTTGTTCCAACTCGTCGCCATCATGGGGCCACTCATCGCGCTTTATTATTCTTCGCGTCGGGTCGAGTATTCTGCTGACCGCGAAGCGATTGAATTCACCGACGACTCAGAAATGGCCGTTCGGGCGCTGGCCAGGCTCCATCAAGTTCGAGAATTACCCGCTGCGTCCGATGCTTTCACTGAATTGTTCATGACACATCCTACTTTTGCACACCGCGTTGGTGCCGTCGCGAACAACGGCCAGATACCGGCTGACCGCCTGACCCGCATTCTGGAAGAGACAGGAATGGCCATCAGCGGGTCCCAAAGCCCGAGAGAAGCACGAAATATTTCGTGAGAGCAAGGCCAAGCCAAGAAAAAACGCTCATCCATAGGCCGAGCCTCCCCAGCCCCCCCATTTATCTCTTTGATTTAACTTAGGTTGCGCGTTTCCAGCCCACGACATGTTCTCGATTTGTTGCAAGGTTGTTGCAAGTTAGCTCGGATTTGCCCGTTGTTCTTTGACTGAACTTATACGTCGGCGCGAGTCCACTCGCGCGATAGTTCGTATCGCGACTTGAGAGCAGGCTGCCCGGCTCGCTTGACCATCAAGACCCGTTGCAAATTGCGTTGCAAGTTCCGCGCCCGAACAAGCCCAGAAGAGCAGGGCTGTGACCAGATTGAACGGATTGAAAGCAAAGTGCACGACCTGTCCGATAAAGCGCATTCCTGGCACTGGTTTTACCAAACGGGTCTTCCGTCGATAGAAACAGGTGGCGGAAGCAAGGAACGACCAGTCCTCAAATCCACAGCGAACTGCATTTCTTGCTTCAGAGAATTTGCAGGGTCACACCCCGTGCCCTCGATTGTTTCGCCGGTGATTTTCGTTATCTTCAGTTCATCCCAGCAAACTCTTGGGCTTTGCCAAACAAGCCCACTGTTCCCATACGCACCCAGTCTGGTGAAATCGGAAAGAACCAAGAGTTTGTGTTCAGGCAGTGGGCGGATTTCCAGAACAGGTAGGATGGGGATTTCCTCCCATGCTTCCGGCTGCTCAACATTCACGACGTAAGCACTGCCTTTGGACACTACGCACACCTTGTCAGTGTCGGGTGAACTGAGGACGCGAGAAATAGCGGGAGGCGAGTTGTATCCAAATGCAAAAACCCCTACCCAAGCCTTGCCGCTTCTCGCTTTTACTTTTAACCATAGGCCGTTGTGTTCGGGCCGGCCTTTCGGTGGTGGAAAGTAAATCACTGGAATACTAAAAACTCCCGTCCCCGGCCACTCGCGGAGTTCCTCCGCCTCGTACGAATGTGGGAAAGCGAAATCAAATTCGAGCATCAATTTCTCCGGTGAAAATATTCACTCATGCCTCAAAGACTGGTCAAGTGCCTGGTTTGCACGGGAAACCGGACAAGTCGTTCTAGTGCTGATTTTGCGGGGAAGGCTCTTCAAAAAACCGCTTCCACATATAAACTCCCCAAAAGTAGCCCGCAACGGACCAGGTGACCAAACCTAAGATTATGGAGAAGGCAAAGTATCCGCGAGCGCGAGGAGGAATATGCCGCCCGTATTCCCCATACCAACTCCAGAGTGTCGTGAGGGCAAACACAGACATGCCCCAGCGCAGGACGCCCGTGTAAACGATGTAATGTTTGCGGCCCCTGGCGCGAATCCTTTTGCGATACTCAATTCGCTTTGCAGATAGCGCGGCTGGCCTGACCAAGGGCATGAGAACGCTCGACGCCGCAGTCTATCACCACTTGCTTGGTTAGTCGCGAAACCAGAGAAGTTGGTAGTGGGTCAGTTTGAAATTCAGGCCGCATTGACTGTTTGTCGGCCAGTGCTACTATGCTCGCATGGCGAAAAAGAAAGCGAAGAAACCCACCCGCAAGCCCAGCAAAAAGAAAACTGCGCCGAAGCGTGACGTGAATCAGCTTGCGGCACAGATCGTAAAACAAGCAACGAACAGCGATTAACCCCTATCAATTGAGATGGGCAGCATCATCTGCACCATAGTTCTCCCGTTCATCTCAGCCATTTTTCGGCGCAACTCTGTCATATTCTCGCAAGTGCGAGCAATTCCCACCAATACCCAAAGGTGCTCGACCAACTTCTTTAACCCGAACTGACCGGATAGCCATTGGTGATAGTTCTGACCGTGACGTGGTGCGGGGGCATTCTCTTTGAGCCATTTAGCGACATCCTTGTCGAGATATTCGTAAACCAACTCCATGACCAACTTTCCCCAATATTTAGGTCTTTGTGTGACAGTACCTTTCCACCGTGTGAGACGGGCGAATTCAACCCACAATTCATCTGGAAATGTTTTTTCCCATTTGCGCATCTCATCTTCTAGGTAGGCGCGCAGTTTAACGCGCAGGGCGTCTGCCGCACGGTCATACTGTGCGCCGGTAGCCTCATCAATTAGCGCGTCGAGTCCAACCTTCGCGCACGCACCGAGTAAAGCGCTGGCCTTCATTGCCATTTGCATCTGTCTGGCGGTCAGCTTCACTTCATCCGAGATCAAACTTGCCTCTATCGCTGTAACAAATCCCCGCCAAATCTCAATTGCCAAGTCTGCGGGAAGTCCCTTAACATCCCGATTCAGCCCTTCCACTTCAGGCAACGAAAATCCCACCATTCCCTCGAGCACCATGTCCATGTTAATAAACGACTTAAGTGAAGATACCCCTAGATATTTCTCGAGGTCGCCGCCACCTTTGATTCCAGTTAAGGATTCAGTAAAAGCCGTCCTGCCGATGACCCGCTGACCGTTGTTAAGAACGTAGCAGGGAATCTCAAACCCGATAAGGTCCAACACTCCTTTGTATAGCGCGGTGGGAAGTGGACGATCAGAAACGCTCACTAACTTTCCTTTACGTTTCTCCCATCTCACCTTAGCCGCTTTTTGGGCACGCTCTTTTCGTTGTTCTGCGGTCATTGATGCAGCTAAAGCAAAACCTCCTTTGGCCTTCCCGGTTGTTTCGTCGCTCATTAATAATTCCTCCATGCAAGCATCCTAACAATTTTATGCTTGCATTGTCAACAAGCATATGCTAGCATTAACAAATCATGAATCGCCTACCAGCCACCAAACAAATCCAAGTCATTTCAGCTCTTGTAGAAGGCAACTCCATTCGCGCCACTGTTCGCATGACAGGCGTGGCGAAGAACACCGTTGTAAAGCTCCTAGCTGAGATCGGCGCGGCGTGCGAAAGCTACCAACAGGAAACACTCCGCAATTTGCCCTGCAAGCGCGTCCAGTGCGATGAAATCTGGTCATTCTGTTACGCCAAGCAAAATAACGTGCCAGCCGACAAGCAAGGGCAATTCGGCTACGGCGATGTTTGGACGTGGACGGCCCTTTGTGCTGACACGAAGCTGATTTGCTGCTGGCAGATTGGCACTCGCGGCGCATCGTCGGCCTACGCGCTCATGCACGATTTGGCGAGCCGTCTGGCGAATCGGATTCAACTAACGACGGACGGCCATCGCGTCTATGCAGATGCGGTAGAAAGCGCGTTCGGCCCGGATATTGACTACGCCATGCTAATCAAAGTGTACGGTGCAGACCGCGAAGAAAGCGAAGCACGCTACAGCCCTGCGGGATACATGGGATGCCGAACAATTCCCATGATGGGCAATCCAAAGGCAGAAGATATTTCGACGAGCTACGTTGAGCGCCAGAACCTCACCATGCGGATGCAGATGCGTCGCTTTACAAGGCTGACCAACGCATTCTCGAAGAAAATCGACAACTTAGGACATGCGATTGCGTTGCACTTCATGTACTATAACTTTTGTCGTATTCACCAAACGTTACGGGTTACTCCTGCTATGGAAGCTGGTATCACCGATCATGTTTGGAAAATTGAGGAGATTGTGAATCTTCTAGACGCGAGAGCAGAAAACGCAGCGTAGCGAAGATAAATCGAACGGTAACCGACTGTGGAAAGGCTGTGGAAAATATGTTGACTGCGGACTGTTCACTCTGCTATAAAGTTACTCAGACATTCGCGCTGATCTTCCTCTGTGAAGGTCAGTATAGTCATCTTCGCAAAAGGCCATCCATATTGGGTGGCCTTTTGCCATTTCTAGGGATCAATTTCAGGGTTACGGGGGTGTAACTTGGGAAGATGCGCTGTACTGATCGACGGCGGTTATTTGAACAAGGTCTGCGATAACGAATATAACAGGCCAAACCTGCATTTCGGCCTTCTCTCTGACGATGTTGTTGGGGCGACTTCGACGCGCTTGCGCACGTATTATTATCACTGCATGCCCTATCAGGGCAATCCGCCAACGCCCGACGAACAACAAAGACACCGTGCAATGAGCCAGTTTATCTACAATCTGGAGAAGATGCCCCGTTTTCAGTTCAGACAGGGAAAACTCCAGAAGATTCAAGGTGTATTCAGACAAAAACGTGTAGATATTTTGTTTGCGGTGGATTTAGTGCGCTTAAGCGCGACCCACCAGATCGATAGAGTCGTTCTATTCACGGGCGACAGTGACATGGTGCCCGCAATCGAAGTAGCAAAGGACGAGGGTGTTGTAGTTCAGCTGTATTACTCCCGGAAGTCCATCCACGATGAACTCTTGAAGGTATGCGACGAAAGGTTTGAAATCACAAAAACCTTGATCGATAAATGGAAGGTCCCAGCCGCTCCTGTATCGGCTACGCCGACTGGCAAGTAGATTCAAACTGACCCACTACCGAGAAGTTCGCCGCGCCAAATTCGACTTCGACGGTTTGCGCAGCGCTTATCAGGCATGTGCCTTCAACAGAAATTCCGACCAATATGATAATTTACAGATATTCGGTTCGACTTCCGAGAACAGAGAAAACAATGGCAGCAACTAAGCCGGGAACGTGCGCCTTATTGATTGCAGCCTGCATTTCCGTTCTCTGTGCGGCCATTTCCGAAGGCTCTAAGGGAAACACCACAATTCCTGTCTTTGTACATCGAAAGACCAATTCCAAGTCCTGCGAACTTGTACAACGAGGGTCATTCGTCTCCGCCAAGGAGTTCGCGTGGGTTGAGATTGAAGGGGAGAAATCCGAAACCTACTCCCCTGAGATGGGCCCAAGCGATTATTTGTCGGCTTTTCCTCCAATTTTCGGACGCGCGGCAAAGGACGCACGTAAGTCAGGTTTCGAGTTGAAAAAGGAATCCGCGAACCCTGCTGACCCACCGCAGGTCCTTGCCTTGGCCGGGGACGCGAACTGCCCAGGCATTCAGAGCGCAATTTCGGAAGTTGAGCAAGCACAGGCACTGAGACGGACCGCACTGCAAGCAAAAATCTACATAGTTGGCACCGATGACATTGTCGCGCCGTCACCGCTGAACGAAAAAGAATCTGACCCAAAATCCAGTCAGAGCGCAGCCGCCAATAATTCAACAGGCGGGACGGCAGGCAAAACGAAAAGGAAATTCCACGGAACTGTGGTTCTCAAGGTCCTCATCGGGGTCGATGGGACAGTCCAACAGTCGAAGATAATGCGACCATTGAACCCTGACCTGGACAAGAAAGCTACTGAGGAGGTCTCTCGTTGGAAATATGCTCCAGCGAGAAAGAAAGGTCTACCGGTTCCGAGCGTCATACCCGTCGAAGTTACGTTCAACCTATACTGAGGCAATTTAGACCGGTCAAATTACCATTGCAATCCTACGCGGATGTAGAGCGGTGTACTTCCGTTTGTTCAGTCAACTCCAGATGTCGCCAAACCGGTAAGGTTCCGTTGCGCCAAAATGAACTTGGGAGGTTTCGGCGTTTACCAAGCTCTACAGCGAATTAGGGGAAGCGCTGCCTTTTTCTATATCGGTGTGCTCGAACGTCTATGCTAGATTGCTGTTGAAATGGATGCGCCGAAGGAAAGCGTATGACGAAATTGTTGCAGCTTATAATCTTTTCGCTCGGGGCTCTTGTCCTTTTCGGGGGCTGCCAAGAAAACGCGTCGGAATTTCCAACTGGCGTAATGAATTTGATGGCCAAATACAACCAACAGGGGCGCCACGACGACGCTATACGAATAGCACAGGACTGGCTGAAGAAACACCCGGACGAGCGCGAAATGAGGGCAAGATTTGACGAGCAGATTGCAATGTCGTTCTTGATGAAGGCGCAGGAAGACACCGTGCACAAGGACGAGTGGATAGGGCAAGCCGTCGCTTATTACGATGACTTTCTTTCGGTATATCGCAAGTACGACGTAGACGTTGTCCCTCAGTATGCAGGGTCGGGTCTTGAGGTAGCTGCCGACCTATCGAACAATAATCGTTGCTTGTACTACGGAAGGGCGTTGGAGCTATTCGCGGAACCTTACGGTAAGACTATCCCGCTGACACCCCGATGGAGGGAAGACGCTCTCAAGAGAGTGAAGACAAAGTTTGACGGTGCTGGTTGCAAATGAAACGCAAACGTCAGTTCATATTATTTCGGCCTCCCAACTCCTGGTATGTCGGGTAATCGTACAAGTGAACCGCCAACTTTCGCGCCGGATTCCACTTTGACGGTATCGGCGTTAATCAAGACTTGAGCGCAAGTTTTCCTTACGGTAGCTCGGTGCCGTCAACATACGAGCGGTTATTGCGGTGGAAAGTGGACAACGAAATTGCCGTCTACATCGATCGGTTTTTCGCCGCATATGCCGGGAGAGAAAAGCCATCCCGATACAATTTCAACGGCCTGCTTCTCCAGGTCGGGTCTTCCGGCGGGCAGCACTGCGGCTTGATATACATGTCCATCCTTGCCGATCACCCCATGCACCTGCACGTCATACCACGGTCCTGCTCCGGCATTAGATGGTTGTGGCGCGGACTGAATGAAGGGGCGGCGGTACTGGGCGCAGGTTGTTAGAACCGTCGGCTTCGGCGGTGTGAGCGCCGCCCAATCGATCGGTCCATTAATTACAGTGAACTTCTGCTCGATGTCCATCCGCAGCTTGCCGTCGATGTAGTGCCGAATGTGGGCCGGGTGTAAGACGCCCTCCAACTGGAAATATTCCGTCAGCTCAACAAGATCTTCTCCCACGTTCCAACGCACAACGCTACCAAGTTCCTCATCCACGCAGATTTCGTTCAACTGGTGAGTCCTACCGTTCACTGTCTCGAATTGAATGCATTTTGCACGTCTGCCAAACAGCGTCGCCGGTGTGATGGAGTGGATCGTGTCGGACTTATCGAGGTGTCCGATTATGAGTGGAGTCAAGCCCTCAAGTTCAGTAATTTCCGGGGGCGTCGCCTGGTAATCGTTTTGCACGATTCTGTCGGGAAAATGAAGAGAAATGGCGTGATAGTTACCAAAAACGGTTTCGTACCGCTCGCTATCCACGGTGTAAACGGCTTCAAACGTTCCCTCTTTAACGCTTCCATCCGGTCCGTATGCGCGAAAAGTCGCCTGCAGCTTGCGATTCGGCATGATATGCGACGGCCGAATCACGCCGTTCGCACGTTCCATCAACTGCACAGCCTCTACACGAGTGGGCATGTCCTGCGCTCGGAGTTGAATACAAGACACAAACAGGAAAACCGTGAAGAGCCGAAGGGGGCGGAAGTACGGCAACATGTTCCTCCTTGCAGGCTCGAAGAGTGGCTACATTCTAGATTACCTTAACTTCCTAGTACAAGGACATGCACTGCGCTTGACGAATCACGCCCCCCAGCACTCAGATGATTGGACGATTGGCGGCCCACTCGGACGTGTAGTCGGAAAATCGTACAAGTGAACCGCCAACTTTCGCGCCGGATTCCACTTTGACGGTATCGGCGTTAATCAGGGGTTTGCCGAGAATCGACCCGTTGTGCGACGCTAACCCCGATGCCCACCTACCTTCGGTTCGTGGTTGCTGACATTCACAGAAACTCCGGAAAGGAGCTTGGCGTCTTCCACGCAGTTCTTCAACTACGCGAACGCGGAAAACTCCACGCGCACGAAGAAGGGCTGCACGATTGGACGCGCCAGTGGTTCAACCAGAATTTGGAAAAACCTACTCGCTTCACAGCGTCAAAACCTCCGCACTACAGAAAGCCCAATAAAGCGATTTCGTGGTTCAAAGATACGGCGACGGAACACATCTCCCACATCAGAGATTTGGTCGGGATTCTTGAGAATCACGGCATCGCCGTGCAAATGTTGAAAACGGACAGGGTCGGCTACGTGGTGTATGAGGATGAGTTCCAAATCGTTGCGGAGCCGTTTGGCGACAGCTATTAGGACGGTGCCGTTACCCACTTTTCCGATGACGGCGTTGACTGAACTCCCTGGTCTGTCTGCACCTAGACAGAATAGCTAAATGAAATTTCGCTTCCAAACCGCCGTTCTGAGCGCCGCGGCGCTGATTTCCTTTGGCGACGCTTTCGTAGCCCCGAAAGATAGTGAGCCAGGTCGGTGGGCGGCTGCTATCTTGGGAGTCGTATTGCTCCGTAGGGCAATCATCGTCGTACCGCAACCATCTGCCGTGATTCTGTCGGGATGCATTCTGACAGCAATCGTAGTGGCCGGAAATCACGGATTCCTGGACGTGAACAAACTCGTATGGCTGGCCGTTATCGTGGTGGCAGGAATCGTGTATGCATTTTGGGAAAGAATTGAAAACTTCTGGAAGTAACACACCAAATGTTCTCAGTGCCTGAGAAGTCGGGAAACTGTCCATTGGCTCGGCCAGCGTTCGCGACGGGATTCCACGTGGACCGTATCCGCGTGAATCAGGAATGAAAAGTTCGCGGTAGGAATTGCATTATACTTTCTTCGATGGAATTACCTGATTTCAAATATCATCCGAACCCTGTGGCGACTGGTAGCATCCTTCCTTCCGCCGAGGCCTGCCCCGTTTGCGGGGAATCTAGAGAGTTCGCTTACGACGGCATCCCTTACGGCACGAACGAATTCGAACATATCTGTCCTTGGTGCATTGCTGATGGCTCAGCGCACGAGAAATTTGGAATTGCGTTCACCGACGCGGAGGGAGTCGGCGGGTATGGCCAGTGGGAGAAAGTTCCAAGAGAAGCAGTAGAGGAAGTTGCTTTCAAGACCCCCGGCTTTGCAAGTTGGCAGCAAGAACGCTGGTTCACGCATTGTGGTGATGCTGGTGAATTTCTCGGCCCGATGGGCAAGGAAGAATTAGAAAAAATGGGGCCAGAAGCGATTGAAGTAATCCGAGAAGAATCCGGGCACCAAGGAACCGACTGGGAAGACTATTTTCTAAAGCTCGACCGCAAATACACAGCAACGGCGTATCTCTTCCGGTGTCGCCACTGTGGGCAACTGGGTGGCTACTCCGACTGCCACTGATTAACTCTCTTCAAACGCCGCATCGTAAATTGAATGATGGCTTCGAGCATCGGGAAGCCCGTTGCAAGTTGCGTTGCAAGTTCTACGCCCAACTGAGCCCACAAGAGCAGGCCTGTGACCAAAATAAACGGATTGAAAACAAACACGATGGGGAATATCAATCTAATTCCTAAACCGTAGGTCGGGAGTTCGAGCCTCCCCAGCCCCACCACTCAACCTGATAGCGGATCCTGTCCATACAGACGAAGTGTTTGGCTGGCCATTTGAACAGAACATCCGTACTATTCCGCGCGAAAGATAGCTCGACTACCTTTTTGAGGTGCGCCGCTTCTTCCAAATCACGGTCTCCGCTGTTGCCGTCGCGATCATTCTTCTCGGCGCTCGCTACGCCTACTCTCATGAGTCCATCCACTACGTAAACGTGTACGAGCGGTATCAGCAAATCAACCGCGAGAGTTTCGACGCCAAGCTGCCATATGTCTCGGTCAGTTGGGCCGACTTATCCGTCGAGGACGCGGACGAAATCACCTCGTTCGACGATAACAACCGCCCGGCTTCGATTGAATTGGACAGACAACGAATCACATCCGAGAGGGACCTGCGCGCCGTACTCCGTCACGCGGCGTGTCACGTTTCAGCCGGCGGGCAGGTAGCTCACGGGTGGGCATGGCAACATTGCATGGACCGTTTTCGTGACTAAACGACGTAGTTCCTAAAGCCATCTCGCATTCCCGCACTAGAATTGATAGCAAACGTCACTTTGATTCTCTCCCATCGGCGTTCTTGTCTCGGAATCAGGGCCCGATTCGTTGCATTTAAAATTCGGCATTTCCGATTGTTTTGAATTTCCCGACGAAAGAACTTCGGTCGTATATTGGAATGAATGGCACAAACGGCTGCGTCGCTTGCGGGTGAGGTACGTGCCGGGTCGCGGCAGAGCGATTTTGCCTTTCTGTTGCAGGTTTGCCGTCCGGGCTTGTGGACTACCACGGCGCTGTTTTACCTGATGCCGCTCGGACATTCCGTCAATTTCAGTTCCGCGAAGTTCTGGGTGGGGTTGGCTTACGTGCTGATTCCTCTGGGATTCGTGCTTTACGGCGTGAATGATATTTTTGACGCCGCAGCCGACCGCCTGAATCCACGCAAGGGCACATTTTTGTTCGGCTCACTCGGGCGGAAAGAACAACTGGCCGCTTTGCGATGGCAGATTGTGGCGTTGCAGATTCCCTTTTTGATGGCATTTCTGCTTTGGATCGGCGCGCAAGCTTTGCTGTGGTTTGCAGTGCTCCTGGTTGCCGTATCGCTCTACAATGCGCCGCCAATCGCATTCAAAACGCGGCCGCCGTTTGACGTGCTCATGCAGGCCAGTTATCTGCTTGTGTTCGTGCTGAGCAGCTGGGTGAATGGAGTCCCGCAACTGCCCTGGCCAACGTTCGTTTTCGGCGCCCTGTTTGCCATGCATTCGCACCTGTTTGGTGAAGTGATGGATATTGTGCCCGACCGAAAAGTAGGCAGGACAACCACGGCGGTGCAAATCGGCGCGGTGCGAACGAAACTCCTGATGGCAGTGTCTCTCAGTGTGGAAGTTGCGCCCTCAGGGGTCACCCAAATCCGGCCAATGAGGGTCACCTGAAAACCGGCCAACGATAGAGCCCGGGACATTGACTCCGAAGGGAGAGCTTATAGGCTCCCTCGGCATGGGCAATGTCTTGAGCGAAGAGAAAAAACAACAAGTCATCGCACTGGGGAAGCTCGGATGGCCTTTACGGCGTATCGAGCAAGCCACTGGTGTGCGTCGAGAAACAGCCAGCGCGTACCTGAAAGCGGCGGGCATCGTTGTACGGCTGCCGCGCTTCTGGGGAAAGCGAATCCCGGCAAAACCGGCCAACGAAGTGACCCCCGACCGTGAAGCAAAACCGGCCAAGGAGGTGACCCCCGACTTTATTGCGCCTTTTTCAGCAAAACCGGCCATTCCGAGTACCTGTGAAGCATACCGAGAACTGATCGAACAGGGCCTGGCCCTGGGACGCAACGGCAAGGCGATCTGGCAAGACCTGGTGACGGACCACGGTTTTGCCGGCGACTATCAGGCGGTGAAACGTTTCGTGCGCAAGCTGCGCGGCCCGCGACGTTCAGAAGCAGCAGGCATCATCCTCACCGCGCCAGGAGAAGAGGCGCAAGTCGACTACGGCAGCGGTCCGATGGTGCGCGATCTGCAGAGCGGCAAGTATCGCCGGACGCGGCTGTTCGTTCTGACGCTTGGCTATAGCCGCAAATCCGTGCGCTTGCTGACTTGGCGATCGAGCGTACGTACCTGGGCTGAACTGCATGAGAAAGCATTTCGGCGGCTTGGTGGTTGTCCGAAAGTAGTAGTTCTCGACAACTTGAAAGAAGGCGTAGCGGTTCCCGACCTCTACGATCCCGCGGTCAACCCACTGTTCCGAGATGTACTCGCGCACTACGGTGCGGTGGCACTGCCTTGTCGGATCCAGGATCCCGATCGCAAAGGGAAAGTGGAGTCCGGCATCGGCCACACGAAGAGAACGGCGCTCAAAGGGATGCGCTTTGAGAGCCTAGAAGAAGCACAAGCGCATCTCGACCGCTGGGAAGAACGCTGGGCTGACCGGCGCATTCATGGCACCACGAAACGCCAGGTTGCAGCCATGTTCGCGGAAGAAAAACCGCACTTGCTGCCACTGCCGCTCGAACCCTTCCGCTACTACCAATACGGAGAACGCGTGGTCCATCTGGATGGATGCGTGGAAGTGGAAGCTGCCTACTACGGCTTACCGCCAGGATGGATCGGGCGTTCCGTGAAGGTGCAATGGGACGCGCTGCACGTGCGCATCCTGCATCCGCACACCAACCAACTTCTTCGCGAACATCTGCGCCAGAAGCGCGGAGGATACCGCATCGAGGAAGAAGATCACCCCAAGAAAATGCCGCTGAGCACGGCGCAGCTCTTGCGGCGCGCTGCACATGCAGGCACCCAGACTGGCAAGTTCTGCCAGCTGCTGTACGACCGGCAAGGAGAGACAGCCATCCGCCGCATCCTGGGTGTGCTTTCCCTGATGAAGAAATACGGAACGGCGGCAGTCGAAGATGCCTGTGCTGCTGCTCTGGACATCGCAGTGTACGAATACCGTTTCGTGCGCCGTTATCTCGAGCGTCGCCCGCACCCACAAATGTTCTTACGTCAGATCGATCCTCTGATCCGTGAACTTACCGTGTATCGGGATTTCATCAATCTCAAAATCAAGGAGCAACCAGAATGAATCTGATCGAGCTAAACCGTGCTTTGCGTCAGCTGCGTCTTGGAGGAATCGCTGCCGTGCTGGAGACGCGACTGCAACAAGCGCAGGCAGAACCGATGGTACCTATCGACTTCCTGTCCTGCCTCGTGTCGGACGAACTGAGACGTCGCGGCGATCGACTGCTGGAACGGCGCCGGAAACAAGCGCAATTTCGCGATCCACATCGAACCCTCGACAACTTCGAATTCAATTTCAACAAGAAGATGAATCGAAGTCTGGTCTTCGATCTAGCCACGGCTGCCTTCGTTGGCCGCCGTGAGGATGCGCTTTTTTTGGGTCCACCCGGCACCGGCAAGAGTCATCTGGCCCAAGCGATCGGACAAGCGGTCATCGGCCAAGGTTATCGGGTGATCTACCGCGAAGCACACCTCCTGCTCGAGGAAATCGCCGAAGCCACCCTCGACGGAAAACGCAAAGAACACATGGAACTGCTGGCTACCGTACCACTGCTCATCATCGATGACTTGGGGATGCGAAAGTTAGGGCCCACAGCAGGAGAAGAGCTGCTGGAGATCGTCATGCGTCGTTATGAACGAGCCAGCACACTGCTCACTTCCAACCGCCCTGTGGAAGACTGGGGCAAACTGCTCGGTGACAGCGCCGCGGTCACCGCCATGCTGGATCGTCTTCTCCACCACGGCCACATACTGAAATGCGGACCACGGAGCTGGAGAACGAAAACAGACTTGCTTGATCAGGAGAAAGCAGGATAAATAAGGATCACGTCCTGGGCCACACCGTTGGCCGGTTTTGAAGTGACCCCAGTTGGCCGGTTTTCAACTGACCCCCGAGGGTTGCGCTGACCACCCGTTATTTTCACGATCGCGTCATTGGCGGTTTCCTGGCGGCTGGTGCGTTGTGGTTTGTTGCCGATGCACTGTGGCTGTGGCGAAATAAGCCCTATAGCCGCAAGGTGATAAGGTTGTTTATGGGGATGTGGAATGTGGCGGCGGTGTTGTTGATTATCTGGGATTATTTGCAGGGGACACTTACACGTACCGTGGGTTTGGTATTGTGACGCTTATATTGCGCAGAAGTGGACGGCCTGTTCAGTTAAAAGCTAACCCTGTTTAGTCGCATAACCGGACATTTGTCGTATCAGAGCTCCACTTGAGTTGTCCTAAGGGACTGAGTAAACCACTAATTCTTCGCGATGATTCATCGCGCTCGCACCAGCCATCGGTAGCTCAATAATTCCAAATCGATTCGACTGCGGACTCCAGAATGCATCGTACACGACGGCCATCTCGGGAAAGCTCTCAATTCGCTTACCATCCACTGTACGATACAGGACGAAGTGGTTGGGATCGCCATCTGGTTCCGCACACAGATAATACTTTAGGTCAGGACTATAAATGCTCTTAAGCTTCATATTCTTGGGACCGATATCTGTCGGAATTCCTCGCCCATCGAGGGAGAGCAGCTTCCAGTATTGCGAGAAAATCAGCACCCTTTCGTCCGAGACAGCTTGGAAGGTCGTGTTGTCGTCACTCTCCATGCTCCGTTTTCCGAGTGGCAGAATTGTTCTTTGCTCAGGAAGAACGGAAACTAGCTTCATGTCGTAATTCTGGGCGAGGTCCATGTCTCCCGCTGAAGGAATAGGCATAGCCAGGAGAGCGATAACGTCTCTCCCTACAGGAGCGGTGTGGAAAACGATCTGAGGGAAACTACTGGGCAGGTCTTTCATCTCTGAACATTTGAACGCCTCAAGACCAGATTGCCCGGATTTTGCGGGTGGGCACGGGATGCCAGGGACCATCTCCTTTTTGACCAGCGCGATCTCACGATTTTGCTGCAAATCGAATCGCGCAATCGCGACTGAGCCGCCGAATGCCCCATTCACAGCCTCATTGTCTGTGTAGACGACTGATCCACCATCCGGGGAGAAAAACGGGGTATCCAGGTAGCCTGTATTCGGGTCAGCGATTTTGGTCAGTTTCTTCGTTTCGCAATCAAACATTCGGATGCCATTTCCGGCTTGCGGTGAAGCGAGTTCGCGGAATCCTGTAATCGGTTTTACTTGCTCCGAAAAGACAACGCGCTTGTCATCTCGCGAGAGGTTAGGATTCCATCCGTATTGGACTTGGCAGACTACTTTTCCGGCCAGATCCACCACTTTCACGACCGGATCGGCGAAGCGAGGATTCGCCTTCGCCCTAGCCGAAAGCTTCTTGAAAAAAGAATCTGGCAAGCCTTCTGCATCACCGCCGTCCGGCCAGTATGCGCGTGTCACCAGGACAACAAAGGTTCCATCTAGCGAGAACTGTGGCGTGACAATTTCCTCGCCGGGTTCCGACCAGACGAGCTCCTTTTTCAGCGTGGCTGCTGACTGTCCATTTAGACCCTGGGGAGTAATAAGAAGGAGCAAAACCAAGCAACGACAAAATTGCGGTCTCATTCAACGAGAATAATAAGGGGAGAGGCAGCCAGTAAAGCATCGACTGTTTATTTGGTTCGCGAGCATTAACCCGTATGCTGTCAACTACGAAAGCCCTCCATCGCCAACCTCATATTCACTCTGCACCAGGCCGCCTGGATACGAGTGCGTTGCGACATGGCGCAGCCGGATGTCCTGCGGCGTTGGACCAAATAACGGAATGCCGGCCCCAATCAGTACCGGCACGCGCGTAGTCACCAGCCGGTCGACGCATCCGGCTGCCAGAAATCGTTGAATCGTAACCCCGCCGTCCAAATAACCATGTTTGAAGCCGCGCGCCTTAAGCT
The DNA here is from genome assembly GCA_963732135.1 of uncultured Acidobacteriota bacterium. Lineage (GTDB taxonomy): Bacteria > Acidobacteriota > Terriglobia > Acidiferrales > UBA7541 > Acidiferrum. The sequence continues at coordinate 206,863 of CAVSYC010000001.1, read as the reverse complement.
GCCTTACGATTTCGCTCGGTTCCCCGCCCGTCTGCTCCGCGATCGCGTTTTTGACCGACGAGAAATCCAGCGGACGGCTGCTCAGCACCATTACAGGCTTGTTCCCATAAAGTGCCAGGTGTCCCAGCTTCAGCACCACCTCGAAAGTCCTGCGGCCGAGCACCACTACATCCACGCTGCCGAGAAATTCCTTGAACCCGTGCGGCTCCTGCTCACCGGTCTGCAAGAAGTCGAGAGAGTCGTCCGGGCGAGCAAGAAAGCCATCGACGCTCACTCCGCAGAAGACCGAGAGTTTCATGGGCAACCTCCTCAGTAGAGGCTGGATTCTATGCCAACTCCTGATTGGTCATGCAGGCTTAAACGGTCGTCACGATACTTGCCCGAAGTTTACTCGCAGGGCTTGAAAACCTAAGGTCTTTCGCGGGCGTTGATTTAGCCGCAGAGCGATCTTGTTTAGGTCGGATAACATTGTTCAGACTGCACCGCTAGCTGCTAACATCTGGAGAGCACTAGTCCGATTCGGTGCGATAACCGGAACCTAACCGTATTTTGCTCGGTTTGAGCTCGTTTTCTAATTAGCCAGTGGACTGTCGTCCGCGTCAGGAATAATTTCAACTTCATCGTGAGACGATGACTGGCCTGCTATCTCCTGTGGAATTTTTCCGTCGACTTGCCGAAGTCCGGCTAGCGTCGCTTTGGAGTAATCATCGACGGCGCCGACGGCCGACACTAAACAGGAGTACAGGAAGGTTTTCATTCCTTTGCTGAATTGTTCCGTCGCCCGTTCGGCGGAACGCGCCACCTCGGCCTCCAGCGCCTGGCGCCGTGCCTCACAAGTGGCTCGACTGTCTGCGCCGAGCGAGGAGAGCGCGGAAACAGTGCGTTCCATCGTCTCCGCGAGCGCCAAATCGGCTTGCATTTGCGCCTCCCGCCGGAATTGCTCCAGACCGGAGTTCACAGCGTTTTGCACGAGTGCCTGCACTTCCGCCGAGCGTGCATCCAGCTTCGAGAGTGCCTCTTGTGTCGCGATCTGCGCATTTTCCAGCAAACGCTCGCAGCAGCGGTCCGCAACCACGGCTGTCGCACTTTCAAAATCCGACGTCGCCTGTGCCAGCGCTTCGTTCAGGCTCGCCGGAATCTGCGGTGCAATTTCTCGGGTAATCTTCTCCACATATTCTTGCGCATCCGCCAACTCACGCCGCAATTCGCCTGCCTGTTTTTCCAGGCGTTGCGCCATCTCTTCCGCCCGGCCTCGATACATCTCGATGTCCGTTTTCCATTGCGCGGCCATTTCCGCGGCAGATTCCTCTTTTAACGAACGTTTCATAGCTTCTACAGACTTCGGGAAAAGCTCCTGCACCTCGCGCATACTCGATCGGCGTGCATCATCAATCGAGCTGAGTGCCACGGCCATTTCTGCGGCGGATTCCTCTTTAAGCGAAAGTTTCATTGCTTCTACAGACTTCGGAAAAAGTTCCTGCACCTCACGCATGCTCGATCGGCGCGCATCATCAATCGAGCTGAGTGCCTCGCGAATTAAATCCTTCACCTGCTTTGCCGCTGCTGCCTGGACAGCCTTGTCAGCCTCTTCTTGCAGTCTTCCTCGCAGCGCGGCAATCAGCTGATCGGGTGTGACCACGGCGCGCGGCGGATGTGCGGCTTCCGAGACGTTTGTCGCTGGCGGTCGAGAAGCGGCCGGCGACGGAGACGGGAAAGTCGCAACGTGCGCCATCTTAGGCGCCAAGTTCATCGGGATCTCGCCGAGGCCCACCTTTTCGGTCATGGATTCTTTCACCGGGGGAATTTCTGCCACCCTTTGGGCCGTCGACGTGGTCGTTTCGTTGACGGTCGTCCAATCCGCCGGAGCCGGCGTAATTCCCCACACATTCGTAGGAGTTTCCAGTTCCACGCCGACCTGCTGCAGCTCGCGCAAACTCGCAGGAGGATGGACCGATCGAACCATCGCCCGAACTGTGGCAGGTTTTTCCGCAGAACTATCTAATCCGACCAACTGCAGAGTAACCCATGTTCCAACGCCGTAATCATGGCGCGAGGGATACCGGCAACCATGCTTATTGATGGTGACCGACACCGTTCTCTCCATGAACGGCTCTCCCATCTGATTCCGACCCAGGACGATCATTGGGACGGATTTCTCGATGCGCGTGCTGCGGCGCGACGCAGCCGCCAAGAGATTTCCAGGAGTGCTGACGAGCGGCGTTTGGCTCGCGGAACCAACCGATTTCCGCGAGTCATTCGGCTTGACCGTATTTTGCATTTTAGACTCTCAGGCCAGATATTCGAGACCAATGCGCCCATTTTTTCCCCAGCGTTTTTCGGGCAGCCGCTTGTTCTCCGGATTAAGAATATCTGCGGGAAGGAAAACCGCAAGGCAGCTTCGCGCGACGGTTAACTGGCCATCAGGACAGGTAGTAAGACTTCATCCGAATTGACAAGCGCGTCCGAAGACCAGAGGGAACACCCGGACAGAAGCATTTTCCGGCGCCAAAAACTCGTTAAACCAGGATGTCCTCGTGAAAGCGCCAGACTTGGCAAGTCCGATACAGTAGTACCGCAGGCGGATTGACCCCATGAAAATCGGCCCGGTAGCTTCTAAAGAGGGTAGGGGTGTAGCTCTCTGAAAGCGCCTCACGTATGCCAACGCTAAGCAAAGCGGGTCGCTACGAAATCTCCGGCGAACTTGGCCGTGGCGCCATGGGTGTGGTCTATCACGCAACTGACCCGGTCATCGGCCGCGCGGTCGCTGTAAAAACGCTTCTCCTCTCCGAAGAAGGCACTGGCCTGACCCGCGCCGAACTGCTGGCAAAATTCCAGACGGAAGCTCGTGCCGCCGGGCTTCTTACCCATCCCAACATCGTGGTTATTTTCGATGCCGGCGAAGAGGACGGCCTCTTCTTCATCACCATGGAATTGGTCGAGGGCAAGAGCCTGCAAAATCTGCTGGACGCAGGGCAGATGTTCCCCATTCAGCGGGTGCTCCGCATCATAGAGCAAACCTGCAGCGCTCTGCAGTTCGCGCACGATCGCAACATCGTTCACCGCGACATCAAACCCGCCAACTTGATGTTGACGCCCGACGATACGGTCAAAGTCACCGACTTCGGCACCGCGAAAATTCTGCAATTCGGCACGGTCCAGCAAACCGCTCACGTCGTCGGCACTCCCAGCTACATGTCGCCGGAGCAAATCAAAGGCAAAGTGGTGGACGGCCGCAGCGACATCTTTTCTCTCGGCGTGGTGCTCTATGAAATGGTCACCGGCGAAAAACCGTTTCCCGGCCAGAACATCACCACCGTCATTTACAAGATCGTGAATGAAGAGCCCACGGCTCCTCGTGATATCGATTCCTCCATTCATCCGGGATTGAACGACGTCATCATGAAGGCCCTGGCGAAAGAGCCTGCGGCGCGATACCAGAGCTGCCGTGAACTGTTTGAGGACCTGCGCAATTACCGGTCGCTGTCTTCGTCGTCCAATCCAAACGCCACACTTCCCCCCGTCAGCAACTCGCAAAATACCCAATCACAGAGCGGCGGTTCGGATAGTGCGCAACTCGCTTCGGCAGCGCGCTCGCTAACTTCCCGCGCTTCCGGTCCAGCCCAAACGCCGATAGTCCGCCGCACAGGGACCATAGCTCCCGCACCGGAGCCGCAAAAAAGCAACGTGTTCGCAACCGTACTGGCCGCAATTTTATTGTTGGCTGTAATCGTGTTCGGGGTGCAGAGAATCCGCCCAGTTTTCCAAGCCGCTCGCCAGCAAAATAATCACGGGTCCAACTCCGGATCCGAAGTACCGCAAAACCAGGCAGCTTCCGAGCCGGCCGCTGCAAACGCGACAGAGAATTCAACGGCGGAATCCGCGGTGGCTTCAAACACCTCAGCCGAAACACTCACAACGCCGACTCCGGCGCCCTCCTCGGCAAAGTCCGCGGAGCGCGCAGCTTCGCGTCCGGCAGTTGTCAATTCGAACTCGCCTTCGCCAGCGGCTGCCGAGTACAAAGATCAAATTCTACAAATGGCAACGGAAAGGAACCTTCGCGATCGACTTTCCATTAAGAGCTCCGGAATGACACTTACACTCTCCGGCAAATTGCGCCCGGTCGAGCACAGCGAATTGCTCAAGTTCCTGCGCAATGCGCCAGCCGGGATTCAAGTCACTGACGATATCCGCGACGATTCCAGCATCATCACTGCATCCGGAGAAGATTCCTCAAAGCGTCAGACCATTCAACCGGTGCCTGTCGCACACGGTTTGTTGGTTACGTCCGACCCTGCTGGAGCCGACGTTTTCATCAATGGAGATAAGCAACCGGGACAGACTCCGATGACCCTGCCGCTGAAGGCCGGCAAATACAACGTAGTTCTACGTCTTCTTGGCTATGACGCTTACTCCAGCTCCGTGGACCTCGGCGACGACCGCCAATCAAGAATCGAAGCTGCACTTCACCAGAAGAACGGCCATGTGGCCTGGGCGCAAGTCGAGTCGACGCCCGCAGGTGCTGAAATCTGGGTGGATGGAGTTTCCACCGGCCAGCGGACCCCCGCAAGAGTCGAAATCAGCTCCGGTATCCATAACATAGCGCTGAAACTAGATGGCTATAAGCCTTCTCGAAACGCGGTACAGGCTAGCGACGGCGGAACGGTAAGTGTATCTCCGAGCTTGCAACGCATCCGGTAGCGGCTATCCCGCAACGTAACATTTTCACCCAAATTGCCGTATTAAGTTTTAGTACTATACAATAGTCTATTTGTTTTCTATTACTTACATGCGATTAGACGGGCCATCGACGTGCCCTTACTTCTTACGGTGGGGCCCTTTCCTGCCAGGCAGGAGCTGTGCTGAATCTGACGGATCAGACACTTAATGAGCCTTTTCCAAAATCGTAAGATCTTTGAACCAGCGAGTGCCGCCCAGTCAGCAGCCGGTCCCGCAAGCACCGGGAAAACGGGCTCGCCAGCTCGCGTCTCCGGAATTGCAGGTTCCGCGCCATCTGACCGCGGCACAGGAGTTCACGAAGTTCATCGGGCATTAAGGGACTTCCAAATTCTGCTCAACAGCCGTCGCTTGTACCACCATAGCCACCCAAAGAATCTCGAGAGTCTCGAAACCACTCACGATTCCTTGCGGCAGCTCGTGCATAAAATGGGTGGGCTGGAAATTCGCGTCGAACGCGACGCCATGGTCGTACCCAAGCTCAACGAAGCGCCGCTTCCCGACCCCAAAGGCGAACTGCAGCATCTCGCGGCCGATTTTCAACTAGCCGGAATCCAGACCCTGGTGATTCTCCGGCAATTCCATGTAGGCGAACTCGACACGCTTGCTCAACTCATCCGCGCGGCATTGCTAAAATCAAAGGGCCCGCTGCCCAACAAACGCAATTCCTGGTGGAACGCGAAGCTGCTTGAATACGGTGTGGAAGGCATTCTGGTGAACGCCCAAACGGATCGCAAAGTGGACACGGTGCTGTCCAGTCTCGTCGCAGCTCTAGTAGCCTTCGGAGGAAATTCCGCGAATGAAGACGCGGACGCTCCAATCACCGCGCCCACCTCGGAAAATCTTTCCGATGTTCTGCGACTGATCGCCCGGCTTACGCCACCTCTTGAAAGTGCGCGCGGACTGTCTCCAGAGGAAGCGGCACGCGCCATCCACGGAGCGCTTGCAGAATCCCGGCGCGAAACAGTTCATCTCTTGCTGAACACGATTTCTCAACACAGCCCGCAAGATGCCGAAAAGCCGCAACCGTATCTGGTGCGCCTCTCAGAACAAATCATCCTGGAATCACTCAGCGCCGAACTGACCCATGGAGCAATCAACCCACACCAGTTCGGCAAAAATCTCCGCGAACTCGGCAAAGTCATGGTTTCCGCGGGCGGGTACACCGGACCGCATTCTTCGCAACACTTATCTTCATTGGCGTCTATCTGGGCCGACGACGCGCATTTCGAAAAAATACGGGAGAAGTTCTGGATCGAACTTGCACCTCGCGAAAAATCCGCGGTTCTCCGTGGGCCGGAAGTCTGGTGCGTTCCGGTCAGCGCCATTCGTTCCGCCCTGGTTCAGCTTGCCGACGCCGGTGCGGACGCGCCGCGCCGCGAAGCACGCAACATTCTCTTGAATTACGCTCGCCGCCTGGAAACTCCCGATCGCGCGGCACGCCGCACCGTGGCGGCCGGCTTGAAAGAGCTTTCGCCAGTGATCGAATCGCTTTGGCCTAACCAGGTACCTGAAGAACTCAACCGCTGCGCGCTCAAAGCACTCGAGCACGAAGCTGTACCCGAAACCGCTGCGCTGCTTTCCGCTTTTCTTGAAGTGTTAGGACGCATCGCGATCACGCGCGGCGACTATGCGGGCCTTGAAGGGATTCTGTCGGGCCTGGAAAAGCCGCCACGCGAATCTCAGTTCGATCATATGCACGCACTGGCGCTGCGCCTGATTGCGCAGGACAGATTTTTGCTTCTGGTGGACGCCGCTCTGGCAAATCGCGCCCTGGACCCGGCATTGCCCAGACTGCTGGTGCGAGACCCCGAAAGATTGCTGGACCGCCTGACCTTGCTGATTGCCGATTCGCACAATACGGAACTGATGCCCGCGATGGCGCGACTGCTACGTACCATCGGCGTACCCGTGCTGAACCTTCTTGAAACACGACTGTACGAAGCGCGCAGGCAGCGCGTGAGCGCCGCCATCAAATTGCTTGCCACGACCGATCCGGAAAGGTTGTTGCGTGCGTTGCCGCGCGCTCTGGCAAGTTGGGAATGGAATCTGCAGGATCTGGCGGTCAGCGAAATCTCTCGCCCCGCAAACGCAACCTCCGCGCGCTCCGCGGCGTTCATTTTTTCCGCGTTACTCGGCGATGCGCATCCATTGGTTGTTCCGATGATGATCGATCACATTGGCCTGGCTCAGGAAATCTCGGCAGTTCCGCAGTTGATGGACATCGCTGGAGGCGGCCACGAGACGCTTCGCGATCAATACGTTCGCATCAAGGCTATCGAGGCGCTGGCCCGAATGCGCGTGACCGAGGCCGCAAAGCTCTTTCGGCAAATTTGTGAGAAACGCGATGGCCTGGCGTATGCAGAACCGGCCGGAGTCCGCACCGTGGCCGCTGATGCCCTGGCCCTTTTGGAAGAGCGCCCGGCGTCAGCGCAAGTTCGCTCCGCCTACGAGCACGGTTCACAAGGCGGTGTGACTTTTGTCGTGCCCCGCCGCTACGCACGAATCCCGCTGGAATCGCCGCTCCGCGCGCACATCGAAGGCGGTCAATCGGCCATGGCGCGAGTCAAGACCATCAGCCTCGGCGGAGCTTATCTCGAATCTCTTAAAAAATTGAACGTCGGAGATACCATTCAGCTGGAAGTTCGTTCCGGCTTGCGCAAGATCCATTTCACCGCGGTGGTCCGCAACGCCGGACCCGACGGCAATGGCGTCGAGTTCGTGCACATGAAGAGCGACGATCGCGACAAACTCCGCAAGCTGGTCCAAAAACACCTGTAAACGTCTCAGCGCCGCCGGGAACTGGCCATTGCGCGGCGCGTCAAATCCAGCACGACATTCCACGTCACCAACGTTTTGACGCCCCTTGTCGCTTGAACAATCTCATCCTGCAAGCGTAACTTTGCGGCGCACAGTGGCTGGCAAATCCTGCGGCGTGGACTTGACTGACAGTATGCACGGCCCGCGATCCGGGAACTTTGCGGTTGCAATGTACGGTAGTATCAAGTACAAGCCGAGTGGCCAATTGAATTAACCGTTTGTGCGCGGAGCTGTGCTCCGCAACCGTTAGGGGTAGCGGCGCTTCGCCAGTTCAAAAATTCGGAGGCAGTGATGAAACGCAACCAGCTTGTGTTCGCGTTGTCGATTTTGCTCGTGCTGATTCTCGGCAATCCGATTCGCTCCTCCGCACAGAGTAATACCGCCACTCTTTCCGGCGCGGTAACCGATCCGCAGGGATTGGGCGTGAAGTCCGCCAAAATCACGCTGGTCAACAAGTCCACTAGAGCGGAGCGCACGGCCAGCACTGACGACAACGGGCGCTACACCTTCGTCAGTCTGCCTCCGGGCACCTACCGGATGAAGGTCGACGGCGGCTCCGGCTTCAGCAACTTTACCGCCGAAGATCTGGTGGTAACCGTTGGCGAAGACGCTACTTACAGTCCGAGGCTGGAGCTGCACGGCGTACAGCAAACCGTTACCGTGACCTCGCAGGTTGCTGCCGTAGAAACCACTAAGTCCGAAGTCTCGGAAACCGTCGATCAGCGTCAAATAGACAATCTGCCCATCAACGGCCGCAACTACATTAATTTCACGCTAATCAATTCTCAAACCACACGAGACGTCTCGCCCACAATCGGTCCGGCTCCCAACAGCGGCCTCAACGTTAGCGGCGCCCGTGCGCGTTCTAACCTGGTCACCGTGGACGGCGCCGACGCCGTGGACAATTCGGTGAACGGCATCCGCTCCACGGTTTCACAGGAAGCGGTGCAGGAGTTCCAGACGATTCTCAGTAATTACAATGCGGAATATGGACGCGCCACGGGCGGAGTCATCAACATCGTCACTAAGAACGGTGGAAATGAATTTCATGGCGACGCGTTTGGCTACTTTCGCAATAAGTCCTTTCAAGCGCGCAATGCTTTCTCCGGCCAGGTCGACCCCGTCACAGGAAATCTTGAGCCCGTCAAACAGGCTTATACGCGCACCCAGTCCGGTCTAACCATCGGCGGCCCTATCAAGAAAGACAAAACATTTTTCTTTGGCTCTTACGAATATACGCAGCGCGAAGAAACCGGTTTTTCCAGCATCGGGATTAATAACTTCGGCCTCTCTCCTTTCAACTGCGGCGGTTGCGGACTGCAAGGCCTCGAGCTCACCTCGGATCAGTCCGCGGCAGTGCTGCAACTGTTGGGACAGGGCCAGGTCGCCCTGGCTTCGCAGTACGCCGCGCTATTGGGTTCGGCATCCAGCGTCGCGTTGAACAGAATCGATCCTGGGCTGGTCGCGGGCGCCCTGAGTCCCGGTCCCGGCGCACAGTTTCCAATTCCGGTTGATTGTCCGGCCGGACAGCCCGTGAATAACGGAGCCACGTGCTCTCCTTTCGGTGTCTATGTTGCGCCTCTTCCAGCATCCTACGTCGGACTGAATTCCATTCGCGGTAACTATCCCGTACAGGAAAAAACCAGCCTATGGTCTTTGCGCTTGGACCAAAACTGGAATGCCAACAATCACTCTTTCATTCGCGTCGGCATCTCGCCGTCGCTCGTCACCGGGCTTCCTTCCACATCTCAAAACCAGGTCTTCGGTCAGAACTCCGGCAGCCGCGCTGGCTATAACCAATCGCGCGACCTGAATATAACTTTCCAGCACGATACGGTGACCAGCCCAACCTCCGTAAACACTTTCCGTTATCAATTCGCGCGGCGCGGACTGCACTTCGGTTTCTCGCAACTTCCTGGCGGAGATCAAATCGGCGTTAACATTCCGGGAGTTGCCTATTTCGGCCGCGAGCCGTACTCGACCGTGGACCGCATCGAGCGCAGAAACGAATTTACGGATACACTCGCAAAAATCTGGGGCAAGCATACGTTCAAGTTTGGCGCCGACGTCAACGTGGTCCAGTTGCGCTCCGCGAAGGCACAAATCTTTGAACTGGATTTCGGAGGCGACGTCAATTTTGGCGGACTCTCCGCTTCCACCTTCGGTTTTCCGGACTCGCTTCCCGGAGCCACCGGTTTGCAGGCCTATGGCCTGGGAATCCCGACTACCTACATTCAAGGCATTGGCAATTCCAATCAGCCCTTCGACAACCTTCCCTTCGGCTTCTTCGCGCAGGATTCCTGGCACGTAAACCGCAAACTGACTCTTAATTACGGTGTGCGCTACGACGTGGAAATCACTCCTCTGTTTACGCCAGCAACCGCTGTAAACGCCGCCGCGGAAAAAGCGCTGGGCGTGGTCGAAGGCATCCCGCGTGACAACAACAACGTAGCGCCGCGATTTGGCCTCGCTTGGGATCCGGCCGGTAACGGAAAAACCGTGATCCGCGCCGGCTTTGGCCTGTTCTACGACCACCCGCTTTTGGCCATTGCATTCGACTCCGTGACCGCCGACGGCGGTCGCTCGGTACAGTTGCTGTCCGCGGGCGGAACGCCCTCTGCCTGTGGCCTGGTCACGCCGGACTGCGCAACTTTTGGCGGCCCCGGTTCTGACTCTCCCGCTAACTTAAACGGCTCTTCCATCTTTCAAGGCGTGCTGAACACCACTTCCGCCGACGCGGCATTTTCTCCGCTAAGCCTCGCCTATCTTCCGAACCAGCAACGTTTCAATCCGACTGCAGCGAACTCTTTGTTCGCGAACCAAAACTATTTGACCGTCGGTTTCCCGCTGCCGATTCTTCCCTTCACACTGCCTGTCGCTGCGAACTTCAAATACGGCTATGCGCAGCAAGGAAACTTGACCATCGAGCGCCAACTCGCCGGCTCCTGGACCATCAGCGTAGGCTACCAATACACCCGCGGCATCCACTTGAATCGCCCGGTGGATGTTAATTCCACCGATCCGCAGTTGTTGGACCAAAACGCCTTTAACGCGGCCGCTTCCGGTTTGAGCGTAAGCAATCCTGTCACTGTCGTTGTTCCCTCCGGCGCTGCGAATTCTTGCGTAAGCACCGGCACCGGAAGTATTTTCCTGATTGCCCCTGGCGCACTCGGCCAGGGCTTTGCCGCACCCGGTTGCAATCCACTCGCAGCGGTTGGCTTCGTCGGCACACCCGCTTTCTTCAATTTCTTCCGGCCCTCCGGCCCGAATCCATCATTCGCGGCGGCTACACCCGGAGGTTACGGGACGCAAGTCGCGCTGGCTCACCTGGCCGGTTACCCGACGGGTTTTGGCGTTCCCGTTCCGTTCAACAGTGTGGACGCGCAACTTTCCGACGCCAGTTCCTGGTACAACGCACTTACCGTCAACGTGCAAAAACGCGTCTCCAGGGGCTTAGAACTACTGTCCAGCTATACCTGGTCACACTCGATCGATAACGGCACCGATTTGCAATCCACGCTTGAACCGCAAGACAGCCGCTTCGCGAATTTGGAAAAATCAAATTCCGACAATGACCAGCGCCATCGCTGGGTAACCAGCGCCGTTTTCCAAACGGCTTCCGGCAAAGTCGGTGACAGCGCCTGGAAACACTTCATCGGCAATTTCACCGTGGCGCCAATCATCGAAGTTTCCTCGGGCCGGCCATTCAACGTCATCACCGGCACCGACACGCGCCTAGACCTCGGTGCTTCCCAAGCTCGGCCATCGGTCGTTTCCAGCGGAGGCACCACTTCTCCTTTTATTTCCGGCGTGCATTTCGCTCCAGCTGATGTTTGCCTCGCCAACGATGGCTCAACCTTTTCGGTGCCGTTCTTCACTCCGCCTGCCGGCTGCAACGGAAGCCTGGGCCGCAACGCGTTCGTTGGCCCGGGATTCTTCCAGGTTGATCTGCGCCTATCCAAGCAGATTCCCTTCGGCGAACGCCTGAAGCTCGATCTCATCGCCGATGGTTTCAATTTGTTCAACCGCACGAATATCGCGGCGGTCAACCAGCTTTGCGATCCCACTGCCGGCTCAACTTGTTCTGCTGGTCAGCCCACGGCGGCCTACGACGCGCGCCAATTCCAGTTCGCTCTCAAGCTGCGCTGGTAGTTCACTCCCGTTTACAGAGGCTCTTTCGTTCGAACCGAGAGAGCCTCTTTTTTTGCGTACTTGCTGAAATTTTTCATACGCGTAAAGTAGGAAGTACCGTTTCCCGTCTTCACGGGGAGAATACATGTCAGGAATTCTTATTGCCGGACTTTTGTTGGTCGCTGCCCTTGTTGTCTGGGTGGCGTTGCAGAGTCTTGGAGCACAGAAAAAAAACCAAGCCATCGAATCGCAGATGAGCGAACTGCGTCACGACTTGCAATCAGTCGCAACCGCGCAAGCCCAAGCCACAGGTCAACTCACCTCCCTCGCCAGCACCGTCACGCAGCGGCTCGACATGGTCGGCAAATCTCTCACTGACGGAGTCGTGCAGTCCGCGGCGATTTCCGCGCAAGGTCAGTCCGCCATGCGCGACGAACTGAAAAGCACGCAAGGCATGATGGAGCGCATCCACAAGCAACTCGGCGAATTTCAAGAAGTAAGCCGCGGGCTAAGCAACGCCCAGCAATCGCTCGAATCCGTGCTCGGGGGAGCAAAAACGCGCGGCATCCTGGGCGAAGTCACGCTGGAGCACCTGCTCGAGGATTCCCTGCCTGCCTCGCAGTACACGTCGCAATACCGTTTCGCCAGCGGCGAATGTGTTGACGCCGCGATCTTTCTGCGCGATAAAAAAATTCTCGCCATCGATTCGAAATTTCCGCTCGATGCCTTCCGCCGCATCCAGACCGACGGCGACGAAGCTCGCCGCACCTTTGTGAGCGCCGTCAAAATCCACGCGGACTCCATCGCCAAAAAATATATTCTTCCGGGAGAGAACACGCTGGACCTGGCATTGATGTTCGTTCCATCGGAAAGCGTGTACTACGAATTGCTGCAATCCACCGACAACAAAGGCCAGCAGCTCGATGCCTACTGCCGCGAAAAACGCATTGTCGCTGTTTCGCCCAACACGCTCTATGCGCATCTCTGCGTCATCGCCATGGGCTTGCGCGGCATGCAAATCGAGGAAAATGCCCAGCGTCTTGCCAACGGTCTTGCCGGCCTGAAAAAACACTTTGCGAATTTCTCTGAAGTTTTCGAAAAAGTCGGCACTCATCTGAAAAATGTCCAGCAGAGTTACCAGGAAGCCGACAAGCGTCTCGACAAAACCGCCACTGCTTTGGAAGGAATGCTGGACCTAAGCGAACCGGCGAAGCCGCTGCCCACGACGCAGGAATCTTTGCCAATCGCTTCGCTGTTCGCCAAAAACGGCGGCTGACCCAAAAAACGACTCAGGCCTTGTTTCGAACCGCCCACGGCATCAGCCGTATCGACACCAGAATATTTCCGTGTTGTTTTCCAGTCAACGGGAAAGTCGCCACATTCTCTGCTCCGCCACTCGAAATCGCCTTCGTGGTGTTGCCCCCGGCAAGTTCCGCAACCTCCGGCGCCAGATTGTGCGCCTCCAGCGTCACCTTGTCGTGCGTGCCCGCGATTCGAACCGTGAGCGTGCGCCTCTGCCCCGGCTGCATCGGCGAAGTATCCGCTTCGAGCGACAACGATAAAAAAATCACGCGTGCGGCACTCGCTGGCCCCTTGTTGCACGCCACCGTCACGTCGGCCGGCCCCGGCTCCAAATTTTCCGTCGGCAGAATCGTCAACGATTCGGACGACGCTGCCATCACCAGCGCCGCTTCGCCATTCACTTGCACAGTATTTTTGTCCGCGTCGCCGCAAAAGCCGTGCCCCTGCAGTTCGAAGCGGTCGCTCAACGAAGCAAAGTGCGGCGCTTGTACCACTGCAGGCGCGCTCGCTTCCGCTGATGCGGCGATCACCAGCGTCTGCACGCGGCCCTGCCGCCCTTGAATCGTCGCGTACAGAATTCCCGGAGTCAACGGCGCGACGAATACTCCACGCCCAGTCGCATTCGTTGTCACATGATCGCCATTTGAAAACGCGATGGTCACACCCGGCGTCAGCCGTCCATTTACATCCAAAACGGCCAATGTCGTCCGATTGCCCGAAATCATTTTTCGCGGCACCAGCAAAATCCGTGCATTCTTGGCCGCTGGCGCCGGACGCTCTTCTGCCGTCGCGCGTGCACACCATGTTCCCGCTACAAAAATTGCCACCAGCGAAACCGTGCGCAGCTTCATGCCTGCCATTGTAGGAGAGAACCACAACTTGAGAAAGCCTGACGACGTCGAATCATGTCTTGCGCGAATCCATCTCAATTTCAATCGCTACTGGATGTCACGCGGCGGTTCGTACACGATAACGTTCCATCCCGGAACTCCCGCAGCTACTCGCCGTAACCGAAAAATATAAGGACGTGGCTTTTCTCCCGCCGCCAACTGTTCCAGTCGGAAATACGAGTCTCCGATTCGCACCGTCTTTGGTGGAACCCATTCTACTTTCCGGTGCGAAGAACGAATCTCGAGATATGCTTCGCCGCCCTCGGATCGTTCCAGCAGTTCATCCGCAACTACGGGCAGGCGCATTGCGGTGATTTTTTCTTTCACCGCTACGATAAACGATTGCAGCTGCACCCGCGCGCTGGGCGTGTGTAGCGCATCGCCTTCCGCGGGACGTCCGGTAGCCTTTCCATAGCACCAGTCAGCAAACGCCAGCGGCAATATACCGAAAGTCTGCTCGGTGAACGCCGCGGCCAGCCATCTCGCCAATCCCTCGATTATGAAAAAAATCATCAGCCAGGAGAATGGATGCATCAGCAACAATACCAAGGCAGAAAATCCGATCGCTTGTCCCGGAACCGCGCGCTCCGGTCCGTTCCGCAGAGCGGAATCCATGGCGTTCGCAGCCCACGTTGAAACCGAAAGGTAATACCAGTAAGCGAACCCGACGGACGCCAGCAGGCTCTCAAGAAGTCCGCTCAAAACCGTCGCGCTCACCCAGGGAAGCCCCCTTTCCGGTTGCAGCGTCACGCGCCACCGGCGCGGTAAAGGCGACAATGCTATCGCTAACGCTAGTCTCCACATAGAGTTACAGGTGCATCCTGAAATCCGCAACCATCAGCGACTATCTTATGCAAGTCTCTCCCAGTAGTACGGCCCCGCGTCATCGTGTTTCCAATCAGTGGGTAATCAGTAGGACGCATGTCCTTTCCCGCTCAACTCACGTCTGATAACTTCAATCTGAGAGCCCGTAGGGGTGCGCGCGGAATTGTCTCCATCTCGCGCCACCCAGTGGGAGTGTACTTGCAAATCTCGACCGGTGGCGCCACGCACGTGGGCATGGTGCGCACCAATAACGAAGACAGCTACCGCATCATCTCTCCGCTGAACCTCTATGTTCTCGCGGACGGGATGGGCGGCGAAGCGCATGGCGAAGTCGCCAGCGCGCTCGCCGTTGAAACCGTTGTCAAACACTGCCTCGAAGGCCAGGAGAATCCAGCTGTTCCGCTCATCGGCGAACCCAACCCTGCATTCAGTCCCAAAAGCCAACGCCTCTTAAGCGCGATTCATCTCGCCAATCAAAAAGTATTTCAGTCCGCACAAGATCATCCCGAACAACAAGGCATGGGCGCGACACTGACCGCCGCATGGATTGAAGACATGCAACTCAGCGTCGGCCACGTTGGCGACAGCCGCGTATATCTGCTTCGCACTGGACAGCTTCAACAGCTCACCAGCGATCATTCGCTCGTCGCCGAACAAGTCCGCCGCGGAATCTTGACCGCCAGCGAAGCTGAACAAAGCAATCTGCAAAGCGTTTTGCTTCGCGCTCTTGGCACGCAGCCCGAAGTTGAAGTGGACATCGAGCAAGTCCCTCTTTTCCAGGGTGACGTCCTGCTCCTCTGTTCCGACGGCCTCACGCGCATGGTCACTGAACCGGAGATTGCCGGAACTCTCCAGGCGGAGCCTGATCCGCAACGTGCCGCTGAAAAGCTCATCGAACACGCCAACGAAGGCGGCGGAATCGACAATGTTTCGGTCATCGTTGTTTCTCTCAAGCCCGAACCTAAGGGCTGGTTCTCCTGGCTGCGCTCTGGGGCGCAAAAATCTGCAAGCGGAAATGGTTCCGCCGGAGGTAACTGACATGGCCAAGCTGTCGCTTATGTTTGAAGAAAAAACGGTCAAAGAGGTTCCCATTGGTTCGCGCCCGGTACGCATCGGCCGCTCACCGGACAACGATCTCGTCGTGGATAATCTCGCCGTTTCCAACGACCATGCGCGCGTCTATTTCGATTCCGGACGCCTTGTTGTGGAAGACCGCGGCAGCCTCAATGGCACTTTCGTAAACGATCTGCGCGTCGAACGCGCCACGCTGCACGACGGCGATTCCATCTGGATCGGCAAACATCACATTAAAGTGGACGCCACTGGAGATGCGCCTCTGCCTTATGAATCCGGGCGCAAGACTACCGCTGGCTCTATCAACGAGACCATGGTCCTCGATACCAAAGTTCGCCGCGACATGCTTCAGCAAGCCGCTGCTTTGGGCGAGCGCACGCAATTCGCTTCTGGACGCATCAAGGTCCCGACCATCGTTGTTCTGTCTGGAAAGACCGACTTGAAGGAATACACTCTTACCAACAAACTCACCACCATCGGCAAGTCGCCCATGGCTACCATCAAACTTCGTGGCTGGTTCAAGCCGCAAATGGCTGCGCAGATCAATCAGCGCGATGACGGCTACTACATCGGCTCCGGCGATAAAGTGCCGGTGGTCAACGGCGTAGCTATCCCGGGACCGACCAAGCTGGACGATGGCGACCTGGTCGAAGTCTCCGGCGTTCGCTTGAATTTCATCGTCCGCGAATAGTAATGGGCAAAATAGCCGCAACTTCGCCCGCGAGAATTCGGTGGCTGCGCTTCATAGGTTACGCGTAACAGTTCATGGCCAACACCTCGCCGAAATGGTCCCAGGGCCGCAGCGGTTTTGGCGTCTATGAACTTCTCCTCTCCTGGTGGCGACACCGCATTTCGTTCCTGATCAGCCTGGCTATCAACATTTCCGCGCTTGCGCTCTATTTCTTCACCTTCTTTGGCGAAAGTCCCACACCCATTTTCAATTTTCTGCAGCGCCTCGAATATTCATCGTTGGACACCCGCTTCCGTTACCGTTCGCCCGGCAGCACTCCTGTTGATCCGCGCATCGTGATTGTGGACATCGATCAACGCTCGCAGGAAGTTCTCGGCAAATGGCCATTTTCGCGCGTTCATTTCGCACACCTTCTGGATGCGCTTCACGAGGACAGAGCCAAAGTCGCGGCTTTCGACATCACTTTCAGCAAGCCGGACCAGTCTTCCGCTCCGTTGCGCGCTCTCTGGGCCGACTTTGAAGCGCGCCAGAAACGCGGCGAGCCAGTCGATCCCCGCTTGATGGCCGAATTGCAAAAAACCATCGCCGTTTACGACGCCGATAAACAATTCGCAAAGTCCATCCAGAATTTCGGCACTGTCGTTCTCGGTAATTTCTTTCTTCACACTGAAGCCGACCTGCGCGGCCTCGATCAGAAAACCCTCGACGACTATGCTAACGAAATCGCTTTTTATTCTTTTCCCAGCGTTCGTCCCTTAAATCCCGCCACCGGAAAACGGGACCGCATCAACCTCATTCAGAAATTTCGGCCGGATCGCTTGCTGCCGCAAGGCACCGAAGCAAATCTTTCGGTATTGACCAGCGCCCTGAGCGAAGAAACTTCCTCCACCGGATTTTTCAACGTTTATCCCGACATTGACGGTGTCGTTCGCCGTGCCAATCTGATCATTCCCTATGGCCGTTCGAGAGACCTTGCCGACTGGGACATCTACGCTTCCCTCGACGTGCAGACCGTGCGTTCATTCTTGAATCTTCCGAACGATCAGGTCGCGTTGGAATTTGGTCCGGTGGGCGCCTCGCGCATTGTCTTTGGCGATCGCGCTCAGGTGCGTACCGACGACCTCGGCCGCGTTTATGTCAATTTTCACGGACCCAGCTATATCTATCCGCACTATTCCATGGCCGACGTCGTCGAGCACAAAATTCCCGCCGGCACATTCTCAGGAAAAATCGTGTTAGTCGGCGCAACCGCCACCGGAATCGGTGATTTGCGCACAACTCCATTCGGCGGACTCGATTATCCCGGCGTCGAAATCCACGCCAACGTCATTGACAACGTCCTGCACGGCAACTTTCTGCACCGTGGCGCGAAGGAATCTCTTTGGGACCTCCTTCTAATCTTTGCTTTCGGAGTCCCCTTAGGCATCTGGATGGCTCTCGTCTCTCCGCGCTGGATGGGATGCGGCGTCTTCTTGCTACTGCTTCTCGGTGCGGTGGACTATCTCGCCTTTCTAAAAGGCTCTTGGTTGAACTTCACGATTCCGGCGCTCACGCTCACCGCTAACGTTATTCTGGTCTCGCTCTTCCGCGTCCTGGTCGAAGAAAGAGAAAAGCGCCGCGTGCGCGCCGCTTTCGGCCAGTATCTCAGCCCGGAAGTCGTTCGCCGCTTGCTGCTCAATCCCGAACTGGTCGAACCGCGCAAGACCGAAATCACCGTAATGTTCAGCGACATTCGCGGCTTCACCACCATTTCCGAAGAACTCGATGCTCAGGAACTGGCGATTTTCCTGAATCAGTATCTTTCCGATATGACTCATATCGTATTCGAACGTCTCGGCACCCTCGACAAATATATCGGAGACGCCGTGATGGCCTTCTGGAACGCTCCCTTCGAGGAAGAAAATCACGCCGTGTTCGCCTGCCAGACCGCTCTGGACATGATGGCGCGCATTCGTCAGATGCAGAAAAAGTGGGCGGACGAAGGCAAGCCCCGTCTCGATATCGGCATTGGCCTCAACACCGGCACTGCCAGCGTAGGAAACATGGGCTCTTCTTTACGCTACGGCTACACCGCGCTGGGCGATTCCGTGAATCTGGCTTCGCGGCTCGAAGGTTTGAACAAGGACTATGGCACCCACATTCTGGTCAACGAAACCACCTACCTTGCAACCAAAAACTCCGGCTTCGTTTTTCGCGAACTCGATCTCATCCGCGTGAAAGGCAAACTGCAACCCGTAGTCATTTACGAATTGGTCGCCGCTGCCACCGATCTTTCCGTCGACATACAAGCCCGTCTCGATCGTTTTCACCAAGCTCGCACTTTATTTCGGCAACGCCATTGGCTCGAGGCTCAGTCCGCTTTCCAGTCCATTCTCGATCAATGGCCCGATGATGGCCCGGCACGCGCCTACTGGAAGCGCTGTCAGGAATATCTTTTCGATGAGCCTCCGTCAGGTTGGGACGGCGTCTTCACCATGACCCATAAATAGGTCGCAACACTTCATCGTTGTTTGCTTGCCCATTTGCCGCGATAGTTAGCGTTAGAGCTGCGACTTGTCTCGCTCCATTTTGGCTCCAAACAAGTTCTTCGTTACCGGAGCCACTCTCCCGCATCTATTCACTGATTTCCTGTAAGATTGGCGCCTGCCGATGTATCGTATTCAGCCTAGGCGGGCCGACCGCTCGACGTAACCAAACCGTGGTTCTCGCGGTCTAATAAACAGCACGGTCTTCTTCGCCGTTGATCGCAAAGTCCGGGTGCCACGAATTATTCCCGACTGAAGGAACTCGAAAAATAGTATGTGGATTGTTCGTTTAGCGCTGCAAAGGCCCTATACCTTCATCGTGATGGCTCTGGTCATCATACTGTTGACCCCGCTCGTCCTGTTGCGCACGCCCACCGATATTTTTCCGGATATCAACATCCCCGTCATCAGCCTAGTCTGGACTTTCACCGGCCTCGAGCCACAGGAGATGGAACAACGCATCACCGGCCCGGTCGAGCGCGGCATCGCAACCCTTGTCAACGACGTCGAACACACGGAATCACAATCCCTCAACGGTATAGCCGTCATTAAGGTTTACTTTCAGCCTAACGCCAACATCCAAACCGCGCTTGCGCAAACCGGCGCTATCTCGCAAACATTTTTGCGTTTCCTTCCTCCCGGAATTCAGCCTCCCCTGGTCATTATTTATTCGGCGTCCACCGTCCCTGTAATTCAACTCGGTTTAACCAGCGATACCCTCAGCGAACAGCAGCTCTTCGACTTTGGCAACAACTTCATTCGCACGCAGCTTGCGACCATTCAGGGCGCGGCCACTCCTTTTCCCTACGGCGGCAAGCAGCGCCTGGTCTCCGTGGATACAGACCCCGCGGCGCTGCAATCCAAGGGTCTTTCCGCTGTGGACATCGTGAATGCAGTTAATCAACAAAATCTGATTTTGCCCACTGGCACCGCAAAAATCGGCTCCTTGGAATACAACGTCGAGATGAACGGTAGTCCCAAATCGGTAGCTGAGCTCAACGACCTTCCTATCAAGACCGTCAACGGCGCCACCATCTACATGAAGGACGTTGCCCATATCCGCGACGGCTTCTCCCCGCAAACCAATGCCGTTGTTGCTAACGGCCAGCGCGGCGTTTTGATGAGCATCTACAAAACCGGCAACGCCTCAACGCTGAGCATCGTGGATCAGGTCAAGGCCCTGCTGGTCTACAACGCTGGCTCCTATCCCCAGGGCCTTAAGGTCACGCAATTTTTCGATCAGTCGCTCTTCGTGCGTGCCTCCATTCAAGGAGTGCTTCGCGAAGCCCTCATCGCCGCCGTTCTCACGGCGTTTATGATTCTTCTCTTTCTCGGCAACTGGAAGAGCACCATCATCATCGCCATCTCGATTCCCCTCTCGATTCTTGTCAGCATCCTTCTTCTAAGCGCCCTTGGCGAAACCATCAACATCATGACTCTCGGCGGCCTGGCTCTCGCTGTCGGCATCCTTGTCGACGACGCCACCGTCGAAATCGAAAACATCAACCGCAATCTCGCCATGGGCAAGGAAACTGTTCAGGCCATTCTTGACGGCGCCCAGCAGATCGCCGTTCCGGCTTTCGTCTCCACTCTTTGCATTTGCATCGTGTTCATTCCGATGTTCTTTCTTTCCGGCGTCGCCAAATTTCTTTTCGTCCCGCTCGCCGAAGCCGTCATCTTCGCCATGCTCGCGTCTTATATGTGGTCGCGCACCATCGTACCCACCCTCGCCATGTACCTCTTGAGCTCCGAGGACGAATATCACGCCGAAGAGCATGTCGGCGAACGGCAGGGCTTCTTTCGCCGCTATCAGCAAATGTTCGAACACGCCTTTGAAACATTCCGCGAAGGTTATCGCAACGCTTTGCATCTGGCGCTGGAATCTTCCACCATGTTTGTCGTCCTGTTTTTCGCTTTCTGCCTGCTTTCAACCACACTCGCTTTCGTTCTCGGCCGTGACTTCTTTCCTAAAGTGGACGCCGGCCAAATCCGCTTGCACATGCGCGCGCGCACCGGCCTTCGCATTGAAGAAACCGCTCGCCTTGCCGATCAGGTGAACCAGACCATCCGCCAGGTCATTCCCGAGAACGAACTGGAAACGGTTCTCGACAATATCGGGCTTCCCTACTCCGGCATCAATCTCAGCTACAGTAACGCGGGAACCTTTGGTACCTCCGACGCCGAAATTCTCGTCCAACTGAAGGGCGAGCATGGTAAGGGCACCACCGAATACGTCAATGAACTTCGCGGAGTCCTCGCCGAGAGATTTCCCGGCGTGCAATTCTTCTTTCAACCCGCCGACATCGTCACGCAAATTCTAAATTTCGGCACTCCCGCTCCCATCGACGTCGCTATCACCGGCATGGACCAGCCCGGTAATTACGCCGTGGCCCAGAAACTCGCTTCCGAGATGCGCCACATTCCCGGCGCTGTCGACGTGCATGTCCAACAAGCCTTCGATTCCCCGACTTTGTATATGACTATTGACCGCACTCGCGTGCAGTCGGTCGGCATGCAGGCTCGCGACGTCGCGCAAAACGTCCTCATCTCGCTCAGTTCCAGCTTCCAGACCACGCCTTCTTTTTGGCTCGACCCCAGAAACGGCATCAGCTACAACGTCGCAGTGCAGACTCCCCAATATCGCGTCGATACTTATCAGGCGCTGCAAAATACTCCGGTGAACGCCGCAGTTCCTGGCGCCACTCCGCAAATCCTCGGAAATCTTGTGACCACCTCCAGCGCGGTGCGCCCCGCGGACATCTCGCACTACAACGCGCAGCCCATGATCAATGTCTACGCTTCCGTGAATGGGCGCGATCTCGGGGCCGTCTCCGAACAAGTTTTCAAGCAAGTCGCCGCCGTAGAAAAATCCTTGCCGCGCGGTAGCCACATCGTCATTCGCGGACAGGTGCAGACCATGCGCAACTCCTTTTTTGGGCTTGGCGTCGGTCTTGCCGGTGCAATTCTTCTCGCGTACCTGCTCATCGTCGTCAATTTTCAGTCCTGGCTCGATCCTTTCATCATCATCACCGCCCTGCCCGGCGCTCTGGCTGGTATTTGCTGGATACTTCTCATCACCCACACCACACTGAACGTGCCGTCACTTACCGGCGCTATTATGTGCATGGGCGTGGCCACCGCCAACAGCATTTTGATGGTATCGTTTGCTCGCGAGCAGTTGGCGGAAGGTAAGAACCCGCGCGACGCCGCGCTGGAAGCCGGTTTTGTCCGCATTCGTCCCGTTATCATGACCGCTCTCGCCATGATCATCGGCATGGTGCCCATGGCCATCGGACTGGGCGAAGGTGGCGAACAAAACGCCCCCTTGGGACGCGCCGTCATCGGCGGTTTGCTCTTTGCGACTTTCGCGACTCTGTTTTTCGTGCCGTGTGTTTTCTCCATCATTCACACCCGGCTCGAGCGTCGCAGACATCATTCCGCCGCCGTCTGAAATAGGGTTGTGGGCTCTGCTTCGAGTCCGCTCCGTAAACGTCGCGGCAACATTTGCAGGTAGGGAGAGGTCAGTTTTTATGGCATTGGAATTCGAAAATCAGTCTCAACCCCCCAAGAGCCGGCTTTTCGGCGTTCTTATTTTCGGAGTCATCGTGTTGGTCGTGCTGGGCGCATTCACTCTGGTCCAGCGTCGCTCGCAATACCAGGCTCTGGCCAAAGAGACCGAAGTTCGTTCGGTCCCGACCGTTGCCATAATCCATCCCATCACTGAACCCACCGAGGAAGGCCTTGTTCTCCCCGGCTCCATGCAGGCTTATGTCGAGTCGCCCATTTACGCCCGCACCAACGGTTACCTCAAAAAGTGGTACCGCGACATCGGTTCCCGGGTACAGAAGGGCGAACTTCTTGCCGATATCGACACGCCCGAAGTCGATCAGCAACTCATTCAAGCCAAAGCCGATCTCGAGACCTCGCAGGCCAACGCCAATCTGTCTCACATCACTGCAACTCGTTTCGAAGATCTCATCAAAACCGATAGCGTCTCCAAGCAGGAAGTGGACAACGCTGCGGGCGATCTCGCCGCCAAACAGGCCACCGTCGCGTCCGCGCAAGCCAACGTTCATCGCCTTTCCGAACTCGAATCTTTCAAACACATTTACGCTCCGTTCAGCGGCGTCATCACGCGCCGCAATGTGGACATCGGTACCTTGATCAACGCCGGCAACGGTGGCTCCACTCAACTGCTTTTTACTCTCGCGCAAACCGATCCGCTTCGCGTTTACATCAGCGTTCCGGAAAGCGCCGCGCCCTCCATCCGCCCCGGCCTTCCCGCTCACCTCGAACTCACGCAGTACCCAGGACGCAAATTTCTGGGCAAAGTTGTTCGTACCGCGGAAGCCATCGACCCCACTTCGCGCACACTCCTCACGGAAGTGGATGTTCCCAACAGAACTGGCGAATTGCTTCCCGGCGGCTATGCTCAGGTTCATCTTGACGTACAAGTCGCAACCACTCGCCTGCAAGTTCCTGTGAACGCACTTCTGTTCCGCGCCGAAGGTCTGCGCGCCGTGGTAGTCGGCGCCGACCACAAACTCCACCTCCAGCAGCTCACCATCGGCCGCGACTATGGCGTTTCCCTGGAAGTTCTTCAGGGTCTTCAGGGTAATGACTGGATCGTGGTCAACCCCGCTGATTCGCTTGAGGAAGGTCAGCAAGTCAACGTCAAGGAAGTCTCAGTGAAGCCCGCCTCTCCTGCTCCGGGCGCGAACTCGCCTTCAAATGCGAAACCACCGGGTTCTTCAGGAAAGGGCAAGTGAAACTAGCTCGCTCATTTTCTGCTGCTGCGATTGTTGCCGCCTTTTGCAGTGCAGGCTGCACCGTCGGTCCCAAGTATCAACGCGCCACCGCGCCGCAAGCCGCCCACTGGGACGTTGCCGAACCCTGGCGCGAAAGCGCTCCAAAAGACGCGCTCGGCAAAGGTGAGTGGTGGGAAGTTTTTCACGACGACGATCTGACCGGCTTTGAACACGAAGCCCTGCAGTCCAACCAAAATCTCAAAATTTCCGTAGCTCGTCTCGAACAAGCCCGCGCTACTGCCGCCGTTCAAATCTCAACGCAATTCCCTCAACTCTCGACCGCTCCTACCGTCGAGCGCCAGCGCATTTCAGGCAATCGCCCTCCGAACAGCAATTTCACCGTCATCAGCCCCGTTTCACAAAACAATTACACGCTTCCGTTTACCGTCAACTACGAGCTCGACATCTTCGGCCGCCGTCGCCGCAGCATTGAAGCCGCGCAAGCCAGCTATCAGTCCAGCGCCGCGGACCTGGAAAATGTCCGTCTGCTCATCACCTCTCAGCTCGCGGCTGATTTTTTCTCTCTTCGCCAGCTTGACACGCAAATCTCTCTGCTCTCACGCACCGTGGACGCTCTTACCAAAGGCCTCGATCTCGTAAACTCGCGCTTTCACGGCGGTGTAGCTTCTGGCCTGGACGTCGCGCAGGAAGAAACTCTTCTCTACACCACACGCACTCAGCTCACTCTGTTGAATCAGCAGCGCAAACAATTTGAGGACGCCATCGCCGTCCTGGTCGGCAAATCCGCTCCCGACTTTCACATCGCGCCACACGATCTATCGAGTGAACCTCCCGCTCTCAACGCCGGCTTGCCTTCCGATTTGCTCGAGCGCCGCCCGGACATCGCCGAATCCGAACGCGAAATGGCCGTCGCCAACGCGCAAATCGGCATCGCCAAAGCTGCGTACTATCCGTCCTTCAATCTTTTTGGTAATGGCGGTTGGCAGGCTGCCGACATCGCCAAACTTGCCAATGTGCAAAGCACCTTCTGGGCGATCGGCGCCAACGTAGCGGAAAGTATCTTCACCGGAGGCGCCCGCCGCGCTCAGGTTCAATTCGCGCAAGCCGGCTACGACGCCACCATCGCCAATTATCGCGGCACCGTTCTCCAGGCCTTTCAGGAAGTCCAGGACAGCCTCACCGGCCTCACTACTCTCGATCAGGCTTTTCAGCAGCAGCAGCAAGCCGTCGACGCCTCTCGCCGCAATCTCGACATCGCCACCAACCGCTACAAAGGCGGCCTGGTCAGCTATCTCGACGTAGTCACCGCGCAGCAAACCCTCTTAACCAACGAACAGGAACTCGCCATCCTGCAAGGCCAAAAACTAGTCACCAGCGTCCTTCTCGTCAAAGCTCTAGGCGGCGGTTGGGACGCCTCCAGCCTAGCCGCCATTCAAGGCAAATCCCACCCCAAAGACATCCTCGCCCCATAAGTCTGCAACTCCTATCCCTTCACTCTGCCTGGCATCCATCGCAAGTCCTTTGCTATAACCGTAGTTCCACAAAGAAGGGGCTGGAGGGCTCATGAAAGAATTCTTGCTTGCCGCGCACCCGGCACAGTCATCGCAAGTGATGCGCGTGCCACGCAAGACGCCCGTGTCACGCCTCGCGCAGATCGCTTTGTGCTGTCTGTTCCTGTGCGCTCTGTGTTCGCCGCAAGCCTGGTCGCAAGCTCCGGTTTACGAAATCACTCCGGTCGAAAGCTCCATCAAATTCGACGTGGAATCCTCCGTAGCCATCAAAGGCACATTTCAGAAGTGGGACGCTTCCCTCACCTTTCAAACCCGCGAACTTTCCACCGGCCTGCTCGAAATCCGCATTCAGGCCGACAGCGTGGATACCGGCAGCGGCATGAAAAACGGCAAGCTGAAAGGCAAGGATTTCTTCAACACCAAGGAAGCTCCTTACATCACTTTTCGCTCCACCAAAATTCGTCAGACCGGTCCCGCCAGTTTCGAAGTGGACGGCGACTTCACCATTCGCGGCGTCACCAAAAAGGAAACGCTGAAGGTCGAAGACTCCGGCAAAGGCACCTCCGAAGGAACCATCATCGGCACCATGGCCTTCGACCGCAAGCAGTACGGCATGAACAGCGGCATTCCCTTCATCAAAATCGCCAACCGCGTCCAGGTTAACGTCAACCTAAAGTGGAAGCGCGTAGCCGGCCTCCCCCCAGCCTTCGAGCAGTAGCTGTTCCGCAAGGCTCCGCAGTTGTAGGGCCCGCCTTCTTAGGCGGGCCGGTTTTCGGCGTTGTTTTAGTTTTGCTCTTGTAGTGGCCGGCCTTCAGGCCGGTTCTTTTGACTTTGTTTTTGTTTTGCATTTGTAGTACTGACGGGGTTGCGAACACGAAAACCTCACCGTGCAGCAGTAAACTAGCTCCACTGTCCGTCTAACGAATTGGAGGCTAGGTCCGCGACATGAAAACCAAAACTGCAACCAAACTAAAAGACGGTGCCACTTGTAGAGTGATCGGCGGTACACACCAAGGAAAATCAGGAATCGTAAAGGACATCAAAACCGGAAAGACCGGCCACGTTTCCATTACCGTCTTCCAGCCGGACGGAGTAAGGTTTAAGACTCTCGCTAGGAATGTAAAGATTACCTGAGCTCGAAGTCGATCATCGCGCAATCCGGTTTTGTTACGCCCCATTAGCCTCGCTTACTGTTCCCGGCGCCCGAGGTGCCGCTGTTGCACCTGGGTTCCCCAGCTCCCTCGCTTGCTCGATCGCCCTTCCGAGCGAAGCAAGGACCAATCCTTCTCCGAGTGTTTTTCACCAGGAGAAACTCTCTTCGATCTAAGCGATATGCAAAAACTCGAGTCGAGTCGACACCGCTTTTCCGAAGTGGCACAGGCAATCCTGCCTGTCCTTTAGGGCCTGCGGCCGGCGAAACCTCATGAAAATCACTTGGAGTTAAGATCGTAACGGCCCGGAGCGGCGAGGTCGAGCGCACAGTGGAGCAGTGGAAGCCGTCTGCCTGTCTGATCCGGAGCGTGCATGTTTGAGCGAATAATTGGGCGTCGTTGTTTTCCCCTGTGGGAGCGGCGATAGCCCGTGACCCTGGTTAAGGTAACCGCAGCACGCTCTCCGCTCCCGCCAGGAGGAACTATGTCCTACAGGATAGCGGGAATTGATGTTCATAAAAAGATGCTGGCGGTAGTTGTCTCCAACGTTGAAGTCGAAAGCGAGTTCCAATTTGAGCGGCGGATGTTTGGCAGCAACCCCGAACAACTGCGATCGTTGGCCACATGGTTGATCGAGCAAGAGGTCGAGGAAGTGGTCATGGAATCAACGGCGCAATATTGGAAACCAGTTTGGGAAGCGCTGGAACGCTACTGGAAGCCGATACGGGAGAAGCAGGAAGGCGCAAGCCGGAAGTCGGGAACGCTGCATCTGGCACAGGCGCAATCCAATCGCGGACGGCGCGGACGCAAAAGAGATTTCCCCGACGCCGAACGTCTGGTGAAGCGGCTGATAGCGCGGGAATTGACGCTGAGCTTTGTGCCCGATGCCGAGCAACGTCTGTGGCGGACAGTGACGCGCAGAAAATACCAACTGGCGCGCGATCGAGTGCGGCTGCAGAACCAATTGGAGGCTCTGCTGGAAGAGGCCCATATCAAGTTGTCCAGCTTCGTCTCCGATCTGTTGGGCCTAAGCGCACGACGCATGCTGAAGGCACTGGCGGAGGGCGAAACCAATCCTGCGGCTCTGGCCGCTTTGGCCGATAAACAGTTGCGAGCCACGCCGGAACAGCTATGTGATGCGCTCGGCGCCTGCACGGAACTCAAGCCCGTGTACCGACGACTGCTGAAGATGGTGCTGGAGCAGTTGCAATTCCTCGAGCAGCAGATCGACAAACTGGACCAAGAGATGGCCAGTCTGCTCCATCCGCACCAGGATGCCGTCCAACGGCTGGCAGAGGTGCCCGGTCTGGGTGTGGACTCGGCACAACAGATCATTGCCGAAGTCGGTCCCACCGCGGCGACTTTTCCTTCCGCGAAATGTCTCTCTTCCTGGGTGGGTGCATGCCCGGGAGACGACGAGAGCGCGGGAGTGAACTACAGCCACCGCTCTCCCAAGGGTAACCGCCACATGCGGCGCGTTCTCAATCAAGTGCGCCAACGCCGCAGCCAGAAGCAAAGGAAGTATCTTCGAGATCGTGTACCGCCGCTCGGTCCCGCGCCTGGGACATAATCAAGCCATCGGGGCCATTGCCCATCGACAGTGCCGCCTGATTTGGTTGATCCTATACCAGGGAGTTCGTTACGAAGAACGAGGCCCAGCCGTCACCAAGCAATCCAAGCAAAGGCGCACAGCAAGAATGATCCGACAACTCCGAAGCCTCGGCTATCGGATCGAATCACCGAATCCTCAACCCAGCCAAGCACAAGCGCAGTGATTTTCGACCCTGTGCGCGATCTAGTCCACACCACAACTAAGCCGCATAGCAGACAGAATGTGCTAAGACGTTTTTTCGCGCGGGCGGGTGCACCAGGTCGTTGTTGCTGATACTTTCTGGCGCGCAGTTGCGATTACAATGTGAGCCAGATGTATCTCCTCCCTAAATAAAGTCACTCCAGATTTGGGGCAGGACTGCGTTTTCCCCAACCAAACTCCGCGAAAAGCATTAATCCCTTCATTTCATACGGTTGCGCACACATGATGGCAAAACACCGGGGTGGGTACCTTGGGCAAGCTGCGGCGGCAACCACTTCGAGGCCTATTCGCTATTTCATTATCTCGTTACGTCGTTACGTCGTCGCATCACTGCCCCTGCCCCAGATTCTGCACAAAAAACTGCGTCACCCGATCCATCAGGAAAATCCGCGCAGGAGCATCGGAAACTCCGTGCCCGCGTCCCGGAAACGGCAGCACTTCCACATCTTTCCCCGCGGCGATCAGCTTATCCACCAGCGCCAGCGTGTTCGCAAAGTGCACATTGTCGTCTTCGGTTCCATGCGCGATCAGCAGTTTGCCGCGTAGCTGTCCAGCTTTCTCAATCGGCGAAGACTCCTGATAGCTCTCCTGGTTTTGCGGCAGCAGCCCGAGATACCGCTCGGTGTAAATCGTGTCGTAGTAATGCCAGTCCGTCACCGGCCCGCCCGCAAAGCCGGCCTTGAAGTCTTCGGGATCTTCGAACATCGCGTGCAGCGTCATGTGGCCGCCGTAGCTCCAGCCCCAGATCCCGATGCGCTTCGCATCCACCCACGGCTGCCCTTTCAGCCACGCCACGCCGTCGCGCTGGTCGGACATTTCCTGCGCGCCAAATCGAAAATGAATTGGCTCCTCGAACAAATGCCCGCGCCCCGCCGAGCCGCGATTGTCCAGCGCGAAAATCACGAAGCCTTTTTGCGCCATCATTTCATGCCACAAAAATGTCGGCCCGCCCCATTGGTTCATCACCACCTGCGCGTGCGGCCCGCCATAGGTATAAACCAGCACCGGATATTTTTTCGCTGCATCAAAATTTGCCGGCTTGATGATCCACGCATTCAAGTCCATTCCGTCATGCGTTTTCACCGTCATGAATTCCGGCGGCGACAATTTATATTCCGCAAGTTCCGCCACTTTATTTTCGTTCAGCGCAATTGGCGCGCGGCCATCGATTTTGCTCACCCATTGCTGCGGCGGCGTCATCACATTGGAATATGTATCCGTAAACGCGCTCGCCTCCGGAGAAAGCTGCACGGTATGCACTCCGTCTTGTTTTGTGATTTGCGCGAATCCCGTTCCATCCAGTCCCACGCGATACAAATGTCTTTCGATCGGCGTCTTCTCCGTCGCGTTGAAGTAGACGATTCCTTTCGCTTCATCCACGCCTTCGAGAGCTGTCACTTCCCAGTTGCCTTTGGTCAGTTGCGCTGCCTCTTTTCCATCCAGCACGTACAAATACAAGTGCCGGTAGCCGCTGCGCTCGCTCGACCACAAAAATCTCTTGCCATCTTTCAGGAAATATAAATCGTCAGACACGTTGATCCAGTACGCGTCTTTTTCCGTCAGCACCACGCTGGACTTTCCCGTCTCCGCATTCGCAACCAGCAAATCCAATTGCGTCTGCGGACGATTCAATCTCTCGATCGCGACTCGCTTGGAATCAGGCAACCATGCCACACGCGGAAGATACTGATTCGTTTCCGCGCCAGTCTCCATCAACGTAGTTTTGCCGCCATTCGCGCTCGCCACGTAAACATGCACCACGGGATTACTCCCGCCCGCAATTGGATACCGTTCTTCGTCCGCCCCCCCGTCATACGAGGAAAAATCCACCAGCGGATATTTCGTAACTTTGCTCTCGTCCATTTCCAAAAACGCAATCTTAGTAGAGTCCGGCGACCACCAATACGCTGTCTTCAGGTCCAATTCTTCCGGATACACCCAATCCAGCTCTCCCTGGCGCACTGCCTCCGTGCCGCCACGCGTCACCGCCCGCTCTTTCCCATCCGCCACGCTGACCAGAAACAAATTATGGTCGCGAATAAAACTGACCAACTTCCCGTCCGGCGAAATCTTCACGTCCGCGATCGTTTCTTTTCCTTGCAGTAGCGTGCGCGCCGCTTGCGTCTTCAAATCAAACCAGCTCAGCGAATTCTGCCCGACAAACAAGAGCTGCTCACCATTCGGAGCCCAAATATATTGCGAAGCCGGATGCCGTCCCAGCCCGGTAGCCTGGCTTTGCGCCGCCTTCCCCGCCGGCAGCACCGTCTCCAACTTTTCCACGCTCACCAGCAAGCGTTTCTGCCCGCTGGCGATCTCGAGACCCCATAATTCTGTCTTTGCGTCTTTCCCGGTTCCGTTCGGCGCCAAGAACGTCACCATCTTTCCGTCCGGCGCCCACTGCACCCCCCGGTACAGCCTGCCGCTCAGTCCCGGCTGCGAATAGATTTTCTTCACGGTCAGCAGCCCACTCTGCTCCTGCGCATGCAGGCGGCCGGTCCCCAGCAGGACTAAGCAGAGGGCTAGGGCGATTTGCAGCAACTTTCGTAACGATGATGATGACCGGGTCATGATTCCTCCAACGGGCACGGTATCTTATCGCGGTCGGCGTACATGGCAAAGTCAAAGGTTCCCATTACTTAACTGTAGTACATCCGTACTATTCGTACTATCTTATTGAATCTAATGGGCTTGCGCGATTTTGTAATTGCATACGGCGCGCGTTCTCTGCTATAAATATTCGCGGGGTTAAGTCCTCGAGTTTCGATGGATTTGGCACAGCCGATCCTCCTCGCGTGTGAGCCTCTACAGACGCAAAGAGGCCACCGTCACTCAAGGAATCAGGGGAAGTGTATTTCGATCGACCTGAATCTTCGGCTCGGAAGATTCAGTTAACCTACTGTTGATTTGAGGCATCGCGAATGCGGATCCCGTCTTCGTTGGCTGCACGTAGCTGTGGAGTTCTGCCTAACAATTCCCTCGTGCAGTCGGTCCTGATAGTGCTGGCGGCGCTTTTTTCTCTTTCCAGTCCCGCGACAGCTCAGACCCCGGTTCTTACCCAGCACAACAACAACGCCCGCACCGGCGCCTACACCACAGAAACAATTTTGACGCCAACAAACGTCAATCAGTCCACTTTTGGAAAATTATTCTCTTACTCTGTTGATGGGCGAATCTATGCCCAACCTCTTTATGTCCCTGGCGTCGCGATTTCGGGCAAGGGAACGCACAACGTCGTTTATATTGCGACTGAGCACGATAGCGTCTACGCGTTCGACGCGGATTCGAATGGCGGTTCGAACTCGACGCCGCTTTGGCAAATCACTCTTTTAGATTCAGCGCACGGCGCGGCGGCCGGTGCCACTTCCGTTCCCAACGGTGACGTCAGCACCTCCGACATCGTTCCGGAAATTGGCATCACTTCAACTCCGGTAATCGATCCGTCCACAGGAACCATCTATGTAGTGGGCAAAACAAAAGAAGGAACGGTTTCGAGCCCGACTTATGTGCAGCGTCTTCACGCCCTTGACATCACTACGGGAGCGGAAAAGTTTGGCGGGCCGATTAAGATTTCGGCATCCGTTTCGGGTACTGGCAACGGAAGCTCCGGCGGAGTCCTGGCGTTCGATCCCAAATGGCAGAACAATCGTTCCGGCCTGCTTCTGCAAAATGGTGTCATCTACATTGCTTTCGGGTCGCACGGCGACAACGGGCCATGGCATGGCTGGATGTTTTCCTACAGCGCATCCACCCTAAAGCAACTAAGCGTATTTTGCGCAACCTCCAGCGGTTCGGGATCCGGCGTCTGGATGGCTGGGACGGGAATTGCCGCCGATGTAATCGACGCTGTCAATTCTCCCTACGGGCGTATGTTTATTGCTACCGGCAACGGCTCGTACAGCGCCACAACTCCGTACACCAACTCCATGAGTTATGGTGACGATATAGTCCGCTTGGATCTTTCTGGCGGCGTGATGACTGTTCAGGATTCGTTCACTCCCTGGAACCAGGCCAATCTGAACGCCGGCGATCAGGATCTCGCTTCGGGCGGCGTTCTTCTGCTCCCGGATCAAACCGTCGGCGGACACACTCACCTGCTGGTGCAGGCGGGCAAGCAAGGCGTTCTCTATCTGGTGGACCGCGACAACATGAGCGGCTTCAACACTCCGAACGATAAAGTTGTGCAAGAAATCGGCGGCCAGGCTGGCGGACTGTGGAGTGTCCCGGCATTCTGGAACAACACGCTTTACACTTGGGGGCTGACCAATCCGAGCAACCCCGCCATTCCCAGTTTTCTAAAAGCCTTTACGCTCGCGAATGGCCTTTTCTCAACTACGGCGACGGCAACTGCGGCGCAGACCTCGGCTTTTCCTGGCGCCACTCCCTCGGTCTCCGCAAACGGGACCACTAATGGCTTAGTGTGGGCAGTGCAGACTGACGGTTACAACACTCCTTCAGTGGCAATTCTCCGCGCTTACGCTGCTTCGAATGTCAGCACCGAGCTATATGACAGCACGCAGAACGCGTCGCGCGATACGCTGGGCATGGCGAACAAGTTTGTAGTGCCCACCATCGCAAACGGCAAGGTTTATGTGGGCACAGCGGGCGAACTGGACGTATTTGGACTGCTGAATGCCAATCCCACTGCAGCGACTCCGGTGATTAGCCCCGCCGGACAAGCTTTTACGGGATCCGTTTCGGTAACGATTAGCGACACGACCCCAGGCGCAACGATTTACTACACGACTGACGGCTCCGCCCCCACAACGTCGTCCAACAAATACACCGGGGCCATCTCGGTCAACACTTCTGAAACCATCACCGCCCTCGCCAGCGCAACGGGTTTTCTGCAGAGTCAGAGCGCCAGCCAGACGTATACGCTGCAAAATCAAGTGACCGCGCCGACCTTTTCGCCGCCATCGATCTCATTTTCCAGCCCGATTTCCGTGACACTTTCCGACGCGACGGCCGGCGCGAAGATTTACTACACCACCAACGGCACGACCCCGACCACATCCTCGACGCTTTATACGGCTCCTATTTCCATTAGTTCTACCACTACGATTAATGCCATCGGAACTTTGAGCGGAGCGCCGAACAGCAATGTTTCGAATGCGACATACACCTATTCGAACGGGACTGGCTCGAACTTCGCGAACGGATTCAGCACCGCCACCAGCGTGATGACCTTCAACGGCTCTACCGGTCTCGACGACACCCGCCTCCAGCTCACCAGTGGCGTGACTTTTCAGGCAGGCAGCGCGTGGTTCAATACGCCACTGAACGTTCAGTCCTTCACAAACGATTTTACTTTTCAGATTTCGAATCCTGGCGCGGATGGGTTCACGTTCGCGATTCAAAATTCTGGCCTAAACGCGCTGGGTCTTGCGGGCGGTGGTCTCGGTTACGCTTCAGATACTCCTGGGGGAACTCCCGGAATTCCGAAGAGCGTCGCCATTAAATTTGATATTTACAGCAATCAAGGCGAAGGCTCGGATTCGACCGGCCTATATACAAACGGAGCGTCGCCGACCATCCCTGCGATTGATCTGACCAACACCGGTATCAATCTCTTGAGCGGTGACACGTTTGGCGTACACATGGTTTACAACGGCACTACGTTGACCATGACCATCACCGACGGAGTGACCAACGCCAGTTACACGACCAGTTGGACCATCAACATTCCGCAGACCATCGGTTCTAACACGGCGTACGTCGGGTTCACCGGTGGAACAGGCGGACAGACTGCGAGCCAGAAGATCGAGACCTGGACCTTCGCTCCAACGACGCAATCTTCGCAGCAGGTTGCAACGCCGACATTCAGTCCCGCGGCGGGTACATATCTCGGCACACAAACTGTCTCTCTAGCCGATGCAACGGCTGGCTCGACTATTTTTTACACAATAGATGGCACCACTCCGGCGACAAGTGTGGGCGGTTCCACGGTTCAATACAATGGCTCGATCACTGTAACCACTACCGAAACGATTAAGGCCATTGCCACAGCCTCGGGCTACTCCGCCAGCGCCGTTGCCAGTGCGCTCTACACGATTGAGTCGCAGACTGCAGCGCCTACCTTTACTCCTGTGGCCGGAACTTACGCTTCCGCACAAACCGTTACGATCAAGACCACTACTTCGGGTGCTTCGATTTATTACACGCTTGATGGCACGACGCCGAACACCTCCGCGGGCGGTTCGACACTTTTGTACTCTGCTCCTATCACTATCAGCTCGACGACGGCGGTCAAAGCCGTCGCCACAGCGAGCGGCTTTTTCGCGAGCAACGTCTCGACAGCCGCCTACACTATTTCGTCGTCCACTGGTTCGATCAACTTTGGCAACGGCTTCGCCGCCGGCGGCATGATCTTCAACGGTGCGGCGGCTATCAATGGCACCCATCTTCGCGTCACTAACGGCGGATCCACGCAGGCGGCCAGCGCGTGGTACGGCACGCCGGTTAGCGTCTCCTCATTCACAAATAATTTCAGTTTCCAGGTCACGCCGGGCACTTCGCCGACGGCGGATGGGTTTGCGTTCGTGATACAGAACAACAACACCACGGCGTTAGGCGTGGCTGGCGGCGGGCTCGGCTACAGCACGGACACTCCGGGAACATTGGCAGCGAACAGCATTTTGAAGAGCGTTGCGATCAAATTCGATCTTTACAGCAACGCCGGAGAAGGCGTGGACTCGACCGGCATCTACACCAACGGCGCGTCACCGACGACTCCATACGTTGACCTGAGCACTAGCGGCATCGACCTTCACAGCGGCCACGTGTTCAATGTCGCCATAACGTATGACGGCACTAATCTGGTCATGACTATTACGGACGCGACGACCGCGGCTGCGTTCACGCAAACCTGGCCGATTAACATCGCTTCCACGATCGGAAGCAGCACCGCGTATTTCGGATTTACCGGTGGCACTGGCGGCCTGACAGCGATTCAAGACATCATTACTTGGACGTATAACGCTGGCGGCTCATCCGGACAAGCAGCGACTCCGACGTTCAGTCCGTCCGCTGGCACCTACAGTTCGGCTCAGAGTGTCACATTGTCTGACGCCACTTCCGGGGCGAGCATCTATTACACGACCGACGGTTCGACGCCCACTACATCTTCGACAAAATATACGGGCGCAATTTCGGTGGCTTCCAGCATGACCATCAAGTCCATGGCCACGGCGTCGGGCTTTTCGAATAGCGCGGTCGGTTCAGCCGCGTACACCATTCAAACTGCCGCGGCTACGCCGACATTCAGCCCCGCCGCAGGCACATATGCTTCCGCACAGAGCGTTACGCTTAGCGATACTACGTCTGGCGCGACGATCTACTACACCACCGACGGCTCTACTCCCACCACCGCCTCGACAAAATATACCGGCGCAATTTCGGTCGCTTCCAGCATGACCATTAAGGCTATGGCTGCAGCAGCTGGCTTCAGCAATAGTGCCGTCGCTTCCGCGACCTACACGATTCAGTCGGCCGCCGCTACGCCTACTTTTTCACCCGCGGCTGGTACTTACAGTTCCACGCAAAGCGTCAGCATTAGCGATACGACATCTGGGGCGACCATCTACTACACGACGAACGGCACCACTCCCACGACTGCCTCCACCAAGTACACCGGGGCCATATCTGTTTCCTCGACTATCACCATTAAGGCGATCGCCGTGGCTTCCGGCTTCAACAACAGTTCAGTAGCGTCCGCCACGTACACCATCAATAGCGGAGCAACTACTGTAATCAGCTTCGGCGGCGGGTTCAGTTCGTCAGCGGGCCTGCAGTTCAACGGAGGCTCCGCTCTTAGCGGTACCAGGCTCCGTGTCACTGACGGGGGAACTATGGAGGACCGCTCGGCCTACTGGGCGACTCCCGTCAACGTACAAAACTTCACCACAGACTTCACATTCCAACAAGCGCCTGGCACGAGTCCGACAGGCGACGGCTTCGCGTTTGTACTGCAAAGCTCCGGAGTCACGGCTCTTGGAATTGCCGGTGGTGGCCTCGGCTACGGATCCGATACTCCAGGCGCGGGCGGAGGCATACCAAACAGCATCGCGATCAAGTTTGATCTTTACAGCAATGCTGGCGAAGGCCCCAACTCTACCGGGTTGTATACGAACGGCGCTTCGCCGAGCACGCCGGCGATCGACATGACGAGTTCGGGCGTCAATCTTCACTCAGCCGACGTTATGCGCGCGCATATCACCTATGACGGCACCACGCTCGCGCTGACGCTTTCAGATACCGTCACCGGAGCGACTTTTACTACCAGCTGGGCAATCAACATTCCCACTACCATCGGTTCGAATACCGCTTACGCGGGCTTTACCGGCGGCACGGGCGGCGCCACTGCAATTCAAGATGTCGTCACCTGGACTTATTCGGCTACAGCGTCCAAAGCGCCGGTCAGCTATTGGACGCCGAACCTCACTGCGGTCAGTTCCGGGCCGACTTTCCGTACGTTCGCATGGTCTGGTTTTCCTGAAGGCTCCGGGACCACGCTGGACGCGACCGCAGTCGGCAATTCCGTGACGTTTACGATCAATGTGGCGCAGGCGGGTGTCTACAGCGTCAGCTACAACACCAAGGCGTACAACACGCGTGGAACCAACCAACTGAGCATTAACGGCACGAATGTTGGACCGGTGGTTGATCAATATAATGCTAGTGAGACTCTGACTTCGTTCAATCTTGGAACGTTTAATTTCGCGACAGCGGGCAATTACTCGTTTAAATTTACGGTCACTGGCAAGAATGCCGCCAGCTCCGGCTACACCATGGCGTTTGATGACATCATCCTGACGCCGCAATAAGTGCAGCTGAGACAGGACTTCAGTCAAAATGAAATCGAGGTGAAGCTCGGGCTTCACCCCTTTGCTTTTACCGTGGGGATTCATGCGCTTATCCCGGGGGCCAGTGGAACGCTCTCCCGCCCAGCAAATGCAGGTGCAAGTGGAAAACGGTTTGTCCCGCGCCAGTTCCGGTGTTCACGACGGTGCGGTAGCCATTGCCCAAGTTTCTTTCACGCGCCAGTTTTGCCGCTACCAGCGCAATTTTTCCGAGGACGGATTCTTCTTCCGGAGTCGCGTGATCGAGCGAAGCGAAATGTTTTTTAGGGCAAATCAGAATGTGCGTCGGAGC
This sequence comes from uncultured Acidobacteriota bacterium, assembly GCA_963732135.1. Lineage (GTDB taxonomy): Bacteria > Acidobacteriota > Terriglobia > Acidiferrales > UBA7541 > Acidiferrum. Next base: position 169,477 of record CAVSYC010000001.1, on the reverse strand, counting down.
CTGCGGATTTATATCTTCAAACGCAAACACATCGGTGTCCTCGTACACCAGTTTGGCGGGAATCTGCTTCGAAGCAATTTTGCAGAACAAACAATCGGGGCTCACTGTTCTCCTCCCGCGGGCGATTCATCAAGCCGGATGACCATGGTGTGGAACCCTTCTCTGGCTTTCAATTCGTCGGCGAACTTTTGTGCCGATTGTTCGCCGGAAACTTTTCCTGCGCGGACACGATAAAACGTTGTCTCGCCCAGCGCTACCTGCTGAATCGTAGACGGCGGGTATAACTCATTCAAACGCGCGCGCAGCCGCTCGGCATTTTCCTTTTCCTTAAAGGCCCCAACCTGTACTGTGAAGAATCCGCCGAAGGGATCGGCGCCGGAAATTACTTCGAGGCGCACGGGAACTACGCCGGGTCCAATGGACTCGATTGCTTTCGCAGCAGCCATCGATAAATCAATGATGCGGTTTTCTATAAACGGTCCGCGATCGGTGATGCGGACCACCGCGGTTTTCCCGTTGGTTAGATTCGTAACTTTTACCATGGTGCCGAAGGCCATGGTGCGGTGCGCCGCGGTCATTTTGTTCATGTCGTAGATTTCGCCGTTCGAAGCGCGGCGTCCGTGGAATGGCGCTCCATACCAGGAAGCGTTACCTTCTTCGATGTACGCGCTGCCTTCGGGAGCGTTTGTGGAGCGTATGGCGCGGTCAGCGGTGGCCGGTGGAGTCGCCACAGGTGCCATCGGGGGAGGAGCGCTGGCGGCAACGGGGTTGCGCCCGGCGCAGCCTGCCGCGAAAATCGTCAGTACAAGAAACAAGATTGCGCGTGACAGCTGGGCGCGATTGCTGCGGGAACTCACGAGTGGCCCAGGCTCATGCCGCCGGGTTTTTCTCGCCCGGAGGAGTGCGCCCGGTACGCCGCGCTTCGAGCCAGCCCGCCGCTTCGGTCAACTTCTCTGAAACTTCGCGCAGAAATTGTGCCGTGCGCTTTTCCGTCTCCGGCGCCAGGTCGTTCTCGACGAATTTGCGCAGCCGGGTGAGCTCTTCGTCCAACTTTTGGCCTATCTCTTCGAACTTATCCATGGTGTTTCCCCTCAATTCTGCCGCCTGGGGTCGCGGTTTCAAGGCTCGCCAAGCAATTCCGGTATTATAGGAACGCCCTTCGCGGCTCGCAAGGAGGCCGATTGCCCGTTTCCTATCAATGGCAGCAGCGATTCGATCGTTGGAGAAACGCCACGCGCGGATTTTTTGGCGGTGGCGGCGGTGACAATCAGCCGCGCCCGAAACTTTGCCCGGCCTGCAATTCGCTTGTCGGCATCAATGCAACACGATGCCATGAATGTGGTGCCAATTTGCGCTTTTCGCTGGCGGCTCTCAGCAAGGGTCTCTCGGGATTTTTCGGGGGTCAGGCGCCAGCAACGACCGCGATTCTAATTGCCAATATCATCATGTTCGCGGCTACCTTGCTGGTGGGTTTCGCAAGAGGACAGGGTCAGGGCTTCAGCATTCTTTTCAGCGTGAACGGCGAGGCGCTTTATCGGCTGGGCATGGGAATTCCAATGCGCTACCAGGACTTCAGCTGGTATCGCCTGGTCACTGCCGACTACCTTCATGGCGGTCTTCTTCACATCGGCCTCAATATGATGGTCCTCTTGGACATCGGACCGGTGGTCGAAGAAGTGTACGGAAGCGCGCGTTATTTTTTCTTCTATACCGTTTGCGGATTCTGCGGATCGCTGCTCAGCGCGAAGTTTGGCACGGCTCCTTCTGTTGGAGCCAGCGGTGCGATCCTTGGACTCATCGGCATTCTGATCGCCATCACTTCGCGGCGTAGCGGCGCTCATATGCAGCAACTGCGCGGGCGGCTTATTTCGTGGGTGGTTACGATTTTTGCGATTGGACTATTCTTCAGCGGGCTGCGTACTGACAACTGGGGCCACTTCGGCGGTCTCGCTGCGGGTTTCCTGCTAGGTCGGTATTTCGCCGATCGCGAACCGATGAACTCGCGCGAACGCAATGTCGCTTACGCGCTGGGCTGGTCTGCATTCGTAGTAGTCGTCGCGTGCTTCGTCGTCATGGCACTGCACTTTTCCAGACCCATCACCGACTAATCGCAATTCGTTTTCACCGGCGAATCTTGGCCGACAGTCACTCTTCGCGCAAACATTTTCCCTTGCGCATGAAGGGCGACCGCAAATTTTGCTAGCCTCTAGGGAGAGGGCTTATGGATCCGCACTCCATCATTATCATCAGCTTGCACACGCCGAAGGAGAAACTTTGGGGCGAATTGCTGTCCATTAATCCATCCGGCATCACGATGCGCGGCATCGATCTAAATTCGTTCGATCATTTTGTTAGTCAGATCAACGGGCCGGACAGCGAACGCACCGGCCTGCCCACGCTTTTCTTTCCCATGAACCGAGTCGAACGCATAGCGCTGGACGAATCGTCCGGCTCGATTCCGTCGCTTTCCGAAATGTTCGCGCGCAAAGTTGGCTGCCGGCTTTCGGAATATCTGGCGCAATTCGCTTAGAGCACGTTGCGTCGGCTGGGCGACGTTTGTGACATTGGTGATGCGGCAACAATCGAAAGAGATTCCTTCCGGCAAGGTCGGAACCTTCGGTCGCTTCGCTCGGAATGACGGCTTTTTCTGTGACTGCGGTTCTTAGAGTCAACTTTTGTGCTGCCTCGGCGTGCGGCTACAGAAGCGGCAGGTGGGCTGCCGCACTTCAAAGAGAGTCGTGCTGCGACAATCGGCGCGATGTGCGCTATTCTCATGTCTAAATGCAAGGCCGCATCTGGACGGTTCCCAATCAAATCACGCTTCTCCGACTCGGTTTTCTGCCGCTGTTTCTGATCCTCATTGTTTATGAACAATATCGGTGGGCGTTGTTGATCCTGGTTCTCGCCGGGCTTTCCGACGGCATTGACGGCTTACTGGCGCGCAAGCTGGATCAGAAATCCGCCATCGGCGCTTATCTCGATCCCATCGCCGATAAACTGCTGCTGTCTTCTTCGTTTGTGATTCTGGCGATGGAAAAGATTACCCCCTGGTGGCTGACGATCATGGTGTTAAGCCGCGACATTCTGTTGCTGGTTGTCGCCGCGGTGATTATTTTGATTTCCGGATATCGGCCGTTTCCGCCCAGCCTTCTGGGCAAAGCCACGACTTTTTTCCAGATCGTTCTGGTCTTTGCGGCGGTCCTCGCAGCCGCCTACCCCAAGCCAGGACTCGCAGAAATCAATCGGCTGCTCGCCTACCTGGTCGCCGGGCTCACGACCGTGTCGGGATTTCATTACTCCTTCACGACGGCGCGGCGTCTTAGTTCGTGATCTCGAACGGGCTGGATTGCTATGTCACAATGTTTTTCTTAGCGCAGGGGGCACAGAGGGCGCAGAGAACGTTTTATCGAAGGTAGGAGCGATCCGATCTCAAGTTTGCATCACCGTCGGGCCTCCTTGCGGCAAGACCAATCTCGGTTCCGTAAGCGCCTGCACTTGCTCGACTGTTGTGCCCGGCGCAATCTCGCGTAATACCAATCCTTCGGGCGTGATTTCGATGACGGCGAGCTCTGTCACGATATGATCAACAACCTCAACACCGGTTAACGGTAGTGAACACTTCTTAAAAATTTTCGGCTTGCCGTCTTTGGTAGCATGCTCCATTGCCACATACACGCGCTTGGCTCCCGCGACCAAGTCCATGGCGCCGCCCATGCCCTTTAACATTTTCCCCGGCACAGCCCAATTCGCCAGCGTGCCCTTTTCATCGACCTGCAGCGCGCCAAGCACCGTCAAATCCACATGCCCTCCGCGAATCATTCCAAACGAATCGGCAGAGGAAAAGTAACAGCAACCTTTCAGTTCGCTGATGGTCTCTTTGCCTGCATTGATCAAGTCCGGATCGACCTCCGCATCCAACGGATACGGCCCCACACCCAACATTCCATTCTCCGACTGCAGAATCACTTCCATTCCCGCCGGCACATGGTTCGCCACCAGCGTGGGAATGCCGATGCCCAGGTTGACGTAGTAGCCGTCGCGCAGTTCCCGCGCAATTCGCCGGACGATTCGTTCGCGTTTCTGTTCGTCAGTTAGCGGCATGATGTCGGTTCTGCAGCGATATTCGATATTGCGCGTTTCCTGGCTACGAATGCTGCAACGGCCATTCCAAGAGCCAGATTTACGATCGTTAGAAATGTCATAAATAACATATGTGGAAGATTCAGCCGCCTAATGAACGAAAGAGTTCCAGCAATCATCGGCGCCAGGCTCAAGAAGGCCAAAAGCGCAGCGCGGTTCTTAGCCAAAACCCCGACTGCTACACCTACGATGAGCGCAATAAGGGGATCGCCCGAATACCGGGCGATTGCTCCCAACCAGTGTTCTGGCGAAGCCCTTGAGAGGCGGTACAAAAGAAAACCACCTGCCGCCGTCAGCAGAACGCAAAGCAGCATACCGAGAAGAACCACCGCTATTTGTCTCACCATCAGTCCGCACTCCCGGAAATCATAGTTTCCTCGTGGTGCGGCGCTCGATGCGTTTTTCGTATTTTTGGCCTTGGAAAATGGTGTTCACATAAATGCCGGGCGTATGTACATTGTCCGCGTCGAGCGTGCCCAATTCCACCAGCTCCTCGACCTCCGCGATCACGAACTCCGCTGCTGTGGCCATCATCGGGTTAAAATTGCGCGCGGTTTTCCGGTAAAGCAAATTTCCCCAGCGATCGCCCTTCCAGGCCTTGATGAACGCGAAGTCGCCGCGAATTCCGCGCTCCATGACGTAGTGCCTGCCATCAAACTCGCGGGTTTCTTTACCTTCCGCGACCATTGTGCCGAATCCTGTCGGCGTGTAGAACGCCGGAATGCCTGCACCGCCAGCGCGAATGCGCTCCGCAAAGGTTCCTTGCGGATTCAGTTCCAATTGCAGTTCTCCACTCGTGACCAGTTGTTCGAATAACTTGTTCTCGCCCACGTAAGTCGAAACCATCTTCCGCACTTGCCGCTGTTCCAGCAAAATCCCAATCCCGAAACCGTCCACTCCGGCATTGTTCGACACAATCGTCAAATCCTTGGTTCCCTTCCTGCGCACTGCCGCAATCAAATTTTCCGGTATTCCACACAGTCCAAAGCCGCCCATCAGGATCGTCATTCCGTCGCGCAACTTCTCGATCCCCACATCCGCCGACGAAATTCTCTTGTCCATTTGCGACTCCAAAACTACCCAATTTCTTTATTCTCTTTATTCTCTTTCTTCTCGGTTCTTGTAGCGACGGGTTTATCCCGCCGTTCCTTTTTGCGCCGTGCCGGACGACACCTCAAGGAAAATCAATAGCCCCAAATATCTTGGCATTGCTCAATCGCACGCTTCCAGGACGTTTCGAGCGAATCAACGGCAAAGAAATTCTGTAGTTGAATTTTGGGCGGTCCGACTCAAGCGCGGCTTCAACGCACCTAAGGATTAAATCATTCAGCGAACAACGCTCAATTGCCGCTCGGCTTTTCAGCCTTCGTAGAAGGGAATCCGGAATATCTACAGTTGTTCGCATACGCCCATTCTGCCGCATTTGTCGCCGGACGCGAAAGCCAATTGCAAGGTTCTTCGATTCACAGAGAGCGCAGGAGTCTGTAGAGCTCGTTTGCGGCGTCGAAGTCGGCTTCGAGGTCGCGCGAACCGAGCCGCTCGCGCAGGTCATCCAGGCGGCGCGCGAACAAGTCGAGCGAAGCGGAAAGCAGCTCTTTGTTGGTCAGTACGATGTCGCGCCACATCGAATACGGACTTCCTGCCAGCCGCAGCGAATCGCGTAATCCTGGTCCCGCCAGGGTGATCGGTAATCCTGTTTCGTCAAGGCGGTCGTAAAGGAAGGACGCTAGCGCCACTACCGCCAGTTGCGGCAGATGCGAAGCCAGTCCGACGGCGTAATCGTGTTGCCGCGCGCCGATCCAGAGCGGCTGAGCGCCGATTTTTTCCAGGATTTTTACGAAGGCTGCAATGCGCGGCTCGCTTGCGGTTGGCGTGGCGATGGCTTCGCCTTCGGCAATCAGCGCGTAGGTATGCCCCTGGAAAAGTTCTGCGTCCGCGGCGGCGATTCCGGAAAGCTCTTTGCCCGCCATGGGATGACCGCCGAGAAAAATTGCAGCGCTATCCCCGGAAAAAAGCGGGCCTGATTCCTCCATAATGCGCAGCTTGGTGCTGCAGGCGTCGGTAACCAGCGCGGAAGTGGGAGCATGGCGCGCGATTTCGGAAAAAAGATCCAGAGTTACGGCAATTGGCAGCGCGATGTAAACCAGATCGGCTTTTGCCAGAGCCGGCGCCAGATTGCCGGAAAAAGTTTCGCCGAACGCATTGCGCACTTCTTTTTTGCGTACCACTTCGGGCCGGTCCCAGCCGGAAATGGAAATGTCGGCGAGATTTTTTCGTAGCGCGAGGGCAAAGGAGCCGCCGATCAGGCCTGTTCCGAGAATCGTTACACGGCGAATGAGGTGTTCAGACATGAAGAAGAAAGTTTACAGTGAACTACGAGCCGTTAAAAGTCGAAGAGAGATTCCTTCCGACAAGGTGGGAACCTTTGGTCGCTTCGCTCGGAATGACGGCTCGAAGGATGCACAGGTTTTTAGGCGATGCGGCGGCCAATTGCGGGCGCGATGATGCGCAATTCCGCCATCAGTTGGGAGAATGTTCCCGGCTCGAGCGACTGCGCGCCATCGGAAAGAGCGTGCTCGGGATCGTTGTGAACCTCGATCAACAGGCCGTCTGCTCCGGCAGCAACGGCGGCGCGCGCCATCGGCACTACTTTGTCGCGGCGTCCCGTGCCGTGCGATGGATCGGCCCACATGGGCAAATGAGAAAGTTTTTGAATCACGGGAATTGCCGCGAGGTCGAAGGTATTTCGCGTATAAGTTTCGAAAGTTCTGATGCCGCGCTCGCACAAAATCACCTTGTAGTTTCCACCGGCCAGAATGTATTCGGCGCTGAGCAGCAGCTCTTCCATCGTCGCGGACATGCCGCGCTTAAGCAGCACCGGCTTGCGCACTTCGCCGAGAGCGCGGAGCAAATGGTAATTCTGCATGTTGCGCGCGCCAACCTGGTAGATGTCAACGTAATGGCCCATCATTTCCACCTGCGATGGGTCCATCACTTCGCTGACGGTAAACAAAGCAAATTTATCGGCGGCTTCGCGCATCAGTTTCAAACCGGGTTCGCCCATTCCCTGAAATGCGTATGGCGAAGTGCGCGGCTTAAACGCGCCCGCGCGGAGAATTTTCGCGCCGGCTTTGGAGACGGCTTCGGCAACGGCGTGAATCTGTTCGCGCGATTCGACGGAACATGGACCAGCAGCGACCACGACTTCGGGGCCGCCGATTTTTACTCCGCGGCCGAGATCGATGATGGTGCCTTCCGGCTTGAATTGCCTGCTGGCCAGCTTGAACGGCTGCGTGATGCGCATGACTTCGCGCACGCCTTCCAGTAATTCAAAATCGCGATGATCGAAATCGCGGTGCACACCCACCGCGCCGAGCACGGTATGCGAAGCGCCGGTCGAACGGTGCACGTCAAATCCGTGCACCACCAGCTTGTCAATTACGTTTTGGATCTGGACGTCCGATGCGCCCTCTTGCATGACGATGACCATGGGTCTTACTTTTTTCCTTCCATTTTCCGTGCAGCGATGAGAGTAATAACTTCAAACTTTTCTGTACTCAGTTTTTATGAAATGCAAAAATCAAGATTCATCTTTCTTCGATACATCTCAGGAATCCGATTTTCTGCCATCGTTCTTGTCGCCGTCGGGGTGCATCGCCAGGCGCTCAGCGGAACGGGCTTCGTCAATGATGCGCTCGAAGAGACGGCGGATCGCAGCGTCCGTGAGTGGCCCCTTGTTGTTTTGCTCCGCATTTTCCAGAACTTCCTTTTCGCGATCCGGTTGATACAAAGGCAGATTCGCGTGTTGCTTCAGCTTGCCGAGTTCAAGCGCGCACTTGGAACGTTCGTTCAGAAGCTCGACCAGCTTGCGATCGATTTCATCGATGCGGCGCCGCCAATCCGCGAGGCTCATGTTGCTACCTCGCGGCGAGACAGGCCGGTGCGGGCGGCCGATTTCAACGAGTGGATTCGGTCGCCGAGCGCTGCCGCAGCGGCAGCAATTCCGGCTTCGCCGGAATTCTTCGCGGTGGCTTTTTCGATTTCAGAAACCAGCGCGGAACCGACTACTGCTGCGTCAGCAAGTCCGCCGAGAACAGAAACATGCCCTGGCAGTGAGATGCCGAAACCGACTGCGATCGGGAGTTGCGTCGCGTTGCGGGCGCGTCGCAGCAATGCAGGCAAATCGTCGGGCAGCACATCTTTTGCGCCGGTTACACCGGTACGCGAAATGAGGTACAGAAATCCCGACGAACATGCCGCAATTTTTTCCAGGCGTTCGTCGGTGGAAGTCGGCGCCCCAAGAAAAACAGTATCGAGATGATGCGCAGCCATGATGCGGCGATAATCTTTCGACTCTTCCGGCGTGAGATCAGTGATGAGCACGCCATCGGCTCCGGCGGCTGAAGCTGCAGCTGCGAATTTCTCCAGCCCCATCTGGAAGACCGGGTTGTAGTAGCTGAAAAGAACAATGGGGACCTCCTTCGCCGGAGATTTCGCTTCGCGAATCTGCCGGACGAGAGCGATCACGCGAGCAAGCGTCGCGCCATTTTTCAAGGCGCGTTCGGAGGCGCGCTGGATCGTGGGACCATCCGCCAATGGATCGCTGAATGGTACGCCGAGTTCAATCACATCGGCGCCTGCATCCGCCAATGTGATAACAAATTTCAAGGTCGCCGCAAACGACGGGTCGCCTGCCGTGATGTAGGCAACAATTCCCATTTCGCCGGAATCGCGAAGCTCGGCAAATTGCCGCGAAATACGAGTCGAATTGTGCAGTTCAACTGGCATAAGAGAAGAGAATAGATTAACACCAAGCGCGAATTCTCCGTGCCGGAAAGCGCGCTGTTACAAACACGTGACAAAACTTGAAGAGCGCAACGCGACGAGGATTATTCGCCGAAAACGCGCGAGTAGGTGGCCATGTCTTTGTCGCCGCGGCCGGATAAATTGATGATCACGAGATCGTTGGCGGTAAGAGCGGCGTCTGGGGCACGCGAAGAATCCGATGAAGAGACGCGTTCGATGAGTCCGGCGATGGCGTGGGCGGATTCCAGTGCCGGGATGATGCCTTCGGTGCGGGCGAGAAGCTGCGCTGCGTCCAGGGCGGCGGCATCGGAGACAGCGGAATATTCTGCGCGGCGCTGATCGGCGAGCCAGGCGTGTTCGGGACCGATGGCGGGATAGTCGAGACCGGCGGAAATGGAGTGGGTGGTCGAGATTTGGCCGTCTTCGGTTTGCAGAACGTAAGTGTAGGTACCTTGCAAAACGCCCGGCCGCGCACCTGAAAAACCTTGTGCAGCTGCGAGACGGGCAGCGTGCTCGCCAAGCCCATTGCCTCGGCCACCGGCTTCTATGCCGACCATTCTCACGGAGTCATCTTTAAGAAATTCGTGGAACAGGCCGATAGCGTTCGAACCGCCGCCGACACACGCGAAAAGATAATTCGGCAAACGCTTTTCCGCAGCAAGAATTTGCGCGCGGGCTTCGCGGCCGATGCAGGAATGAAAATCGCGCACCATCGTTGGATACGGATGCGCGCCAAGCACGGAGCCGAGGAGATAGTGCGTGGTGCGGACGTTGGTGACCCAATCACGCATCGCTTCATTGATGGCGTCTTTCAACGTGCAACTGCCAGAATTTACGCCGACGACTTCTGCACCGAGCATGCGCATGCGCGAAACATTGAGCGCCTGGCGCTCCATATCTTCGGTGCCCATATAGACGACACATTCGAGGCCGAGATGCGCAGCGGCGGCGGCGGTAGCGACGCCGTGCTGGCCTGCTCCGGTTTCCGCGATAACGCGCGGCTTTTTCATTTGCACTGCGAGCAAACCCTGGCCGATGGCGTTGTTGATCTTGTGCGCGCCGGTGTGGAGAAGGTCTTCGCGCTTTAGATAAATTCTTGGACCGCCGAGATGCGCTGTCAGGCGTGAGGCGAATTGCAGCGGCGTTGGACGGCCCGCGAAATTCTTCAGTAGATCCTGGAATTTGGCTTGGAAGGCGGGATCGGATTTGGCGATTTCGTATGTGCGCTCGAGTTCGAGCAGCGGGACCATCAGGGTTTCGGGCACGTAGCAACCGCCGTAGGGGCCGAAGCGCCCGGGAACGGAGGCGGGGATGGTGAGTTGCGAAGCCATCAGATATTGTCGCACAGGGCGCATACACCCGAAAGAAGGACAACGTTACACGGAGTTCACAGAGCGTGGGACACAGATGGTCACGGAGATTGTTACGAAATTAGAGCAATTTATTGGCGCGGGCGACTTCGGCGAAGAATTCGCGGAGTTTGCCGGAGTCTTTAATGCCGGGGCGGGATTCGACGCCGCTGGCGACGTCGACAGCGTAGGGGCGAACGGTGAGAATGGCTTCGGCGACATTTTCCGGAGTGAGGCCGCCGGCAAGAATGATGCGATGTGTTTTAGCAGCATTCATCGCAATCGACCAGTCGAACGATTTGCCGGTACCGCCGAATTGGCCGCGCTGAGCAGCGTCAAGAAGAAATGCAGAAGCACGGCGGAACCTGCGAAACTCCTTCACTGAAAAACGCGGGTCAACGCGGAATGCTCTGAATACCGGCAGATCATCCGCGCAGTAGGCAAGCTGCTTGGGCGATTCGTCGCCGTGCATCTGAACCGCGGTCAGTTGGAGAGCATGCACCAACGCCATGATGACTTCCGGCTTCCAGTCGACAAAGACGCCGACGGCTTCGGTGGTCAGTTCGAGTTTGCGGCGGACTTTCCAGGCGCCAGCGGGAGAGATGCCGCGTGGTGATTTCTTGTAGAAATTGAACCCGAGCGCCCACGCTCCGAGTTTTTCGGCAAGACGAGCGTCCTTCGCACGGGTGATGCCGCAGATTTTTACGAGGGTCACGGAGCACCACTGCCGGCGGAAAAGCAGATTCCTCGCTGCGCTCGGAATGACATAACTCAGCTCGCTGTTCCGAGTAGGGTGGTAAGCGCGGCGGCGGGATCGGGAGCGAGCATCAGGCTCGTGCCAACGAGGAAGGCGTCGAAGCCGGCGGCGCGAAGTTTTGCCAATTCGGCGGCGGTGCGGATGCCGGATTCGCTGACGGCGATGCAGTCATCGGGAATTTGTTTGATCAAATCGAATGAGGTTTCGACGCGGATGTCGAGAGTTTTTAGATTGCGATTGTTGACGCCGATAATTTTTGCTCCGGCAGCGATGGCGCGTGTGAGTTCTTCACTGGTGTGAACCTCGACTACCGGCTCCATGCCGAGTTCCCTGCCGAGCGCGATTAATTCAATGAGTTGCTGCTGGCGCAGCACGGCGACGATCAGGAGAAAACTGTCGGCATCATTGGCGCGGGTTTCCCAGACCTGCCACGGATCGAAAATAAAATCCTTGCGAAGAACCGGAAGCTGGATGCTTTTGCGGGCGTCGCGAAGATTCTTTAGAGAGCCGCGGAAGAATTCGCCTTCGGTGAGAACGGAAAGAGCGGCAGCTCCGGCGGACTCGAACGAAGTTGCCAGCGCGACGGGATCGAAAGGATCGCGAATTACCCCGCGCGAGGGGGAGGCCGGCTTCAGTTCAGCGAGGATATTAATTCTGAGCTTGGATATGGCCGTGGAGAAATCGCGCAAGGGAGTTGCGGCCTTGACTCCGTATTTAAGCGCAGTCTCAGGAAGAACTTTTTTGCGATGCTCGACTTCGAGCAACCGGGCTTCGAGAATTTGATCGAGCACGGTTCCGGTGTAGGGAGGCGTTTCCATGAGCGCGAAATAGTATGCTAGGTGGAGTGGGAATCAGAGTCAAACCTGAGAAGCAGAGACTCGTGAGTAGAGAGTAGAGAATAAAATATGGCGGCGAAAGAATTGGATACGACTGGAGTGATGAATCGGATGGGATATCGGGCAGAGTACGGGAAATTGCTGGAGGAGATTGCGCAGGAGGCGGACCAGATTGCGCTGAAATATTTCCGCGCGGTGGAACTGCGCGTGGAGCGGAAGAAAGATGGAACAGCGGTGACGCAGGCGGACCGCGAGGTGGAGGAGATGGCCCGAGCACGAGTGGCGGCAAGTGGGTTGGACCTGGAGGTTTTGGGAGAAGAAATGGGCGGGAACGCAGGGGCCCCTGGGCTGGGAGCGCGGCCGCGAATGATCGTCGATCCGATTGACGGAACGGAAGAATTTTCTCGTGGAATTCCGACCTTCGGAACCTTGCTGGGAATCGAGCGGGGCGGAGAAATTGTGGCGGCGATGGCGAGTGCGCCCGCGCTGCAATCGCGCTGGCAAGCGTACAAGGGCGAAGGTGCGTATCGGGAGGGGCGCAAACTACAGGTTTCGAACGTGGAAAAGCTCAAAGACTCGATGGTGTTTTCCACGGGGACGGGGCCGAGCAAGGATTCTTCGGATCAGACGCGCATACGGAAATATCTGGACGCGGCGCGAAACAGCCGGTCGTTTGGCGGGTTTTGGCAGCACATGCTGGTGGCGGAGGGAGCGATTGAAGCGGCCCTGGACTGGACGTCGAAACCGTGGGATTTGTCGCCGTTGATTTTGATCGTGACGGAGGCGGGTGGTAAATCAACGTCGTTGAATGGGAATGCGACGATTTACGAAAAGAGTTTGCTGAGTACTAACGGAAAGATTCATGCGGAGACGTTAGAGGTGTTGCGGTAGCGGAAAAGCAGATTTCTTCCGATAAGGTCGGAATCTTCGATCGCTGCGCTCGGAATGACGAGGTTTAGTTCTTAGGGGGCGTGACGGAAATGCCGCGATCGAAAATAGCTCTCCAAAATGGCGCTATCAGACCGGAAATGGTCACGTAGGCTTACCGAAGAGAAGTCGCGTTACGCGGAGAATCGACATGGACATGGGTAGGCAGGCAAAAAAGGCAGAACGGTTGCGAGAACTACATCGCGGTCCGCGGATTTTGATATTGGCGAATGCCTGGGACGTGATCAGCGCGCGGATGGTGGAGGATGCGGGATTCCCGGCGGTAGCAACGACCAGCGCCGGAGTTGCTGCAGCGCTGGGATATCCGGATGGGCAGCGGACTCCGCGGAGCGAGATGCTGGAATTTGTAGCGCGAATTGCGCGCGCGGTCGGTGTGCCGGTTACCGCGGACATGGAAGCGGGCTATTGCACGACGCCGGCGGAAATGGCAGAGATGGCGCGGGAAGTGGTGGCTGCGGGAATTGTGGGATTGAATCTGGAAGATGTAACGGGCGACGACGAGAGTTCGCAGGTGGAAATTGGTTTGCAGGTGGAAAAGATTGTGGCGGTTCGCGAGGCTTCCGCATCGGAAGGCGTTTCGCTAGTGATCAATGCGCGAACGGATGTTTACCTGATGCCGATTGGTCCGGTGGAAACGCGATTCGAACGGACGGTGGAACGTTTGCGAGCTTACCGGAAGGCCGGAGCGGATTGTGTTTTTGCTCCAGGAATTCGAGATGGGGAGACCATTGGTAAATTGGCGAGAGCGGTGGAGGCTCCTTTGAATATTCTGTTGCAGCCGGGCGGGCCGAGCGTCGCGGAACTGGAAAAGCTTGGGGTGGCACGAGCCAGCATTGGTTCGGGAACGATGCGCGCGGCGCTGGGAACGGCGCGACGATTTTTCAAAGCGCTTTCGGAATATCAAGATCATTCGCCATTGCTGGCGGATGCTGTGTCTTATGACGAAGTGAATCGGCTGCTGGGACGGACCTAGAACCTGGCCCACATTCACGCGAACGTTGCTTTGCTGCGATGAGACTATGATTCAAATCGCAAGGATCTACGCGCCCCTCAAGGAAAACGAGGGCTGGCGCGTGCTGGTCGATCGACTGTGGCCGCGCGGAATCAAGAAAGAAAATGCGAATGTCGATCTCTGGATGAAGGAGATCGCTCCGAGCGAGGCGCTGCGAAAGTGGTTTGGACACCGGCCGGATCGATGGCCGAAATTTCAGACGAGATATCGGTCCGAGCTGAAACAAAAGAAAGAACTCCTCGCCGAACTTCAATTAATGGAGAAAAAACATCGCACGCTGACCCTTTTGTTCGGAGCGAAAGACGAGGAGCACAACCAGGCGGTCGTGCTATTGAACCTACTCAAAAACAAAAAATGACAAACGAGAGTGGCCTGCGAGTGCTGGAAGAAGAGGTTGTCGGTTGCCGAAAATGTCCGCGGCTGGTGGAATATCGCGAAAAAGTTGCGAAACAAAAGCGCAAAGCGTTTCGCGATTGGACGTATTGGGGAAGACCTGTCCCGGGATTTGGCGATCCGCGCGGCGAACTCTTTATTTTGGGACTGGCGCCGGCGGCGCACGGCGGGAATAGAACTGGACGTGTGTTTACAGGCGATCGATCGGGTGATTTCCTATACGCGGCGTTGCACAAGGCAGGGTTCGCGAATCAAGCGACTTCGGTGCGCCGCGACGACGGGCTAAAGCTGCATAACGCGTTTATCGCCGCAGCGGTGCGATGCGCGCCGCCTGCGAATAAACCGCTTCCCTCAGAAATTTTGCATTGCCGTGGATATCTGGAACGCGAACTCGCTCTGCTCAAGCCGAAAGTCGTCCTCGCTCTGGGGAAAATTGCCTGGGACGCGTATCTGGATATTTTGAAGAGCGAAGGCGTGATTGCGTCGCGCGCAAAATTTGCGTTTGCGCATGGAGCGGTGGCGAAACTGCCGGGCGACGGGCCCAGATTGGTTGGCGTTTATCACCCGAGCCAGCAGAACACGCAAACCGGGAAACTCACTCCCGCCATGTACACAAAAGTGTTGAATCAAATCCGAAAAATGTTGAGACACGATTCGGCTGCAGGCAACTGACTACCAGGTATATCCGACGCGGCGCTCGAGGTCTTTGAATCGAGGATCGGAACGCATGAAGTCGTAACAGCGGCGGATGCGCAGGCTAGCCATTTCATCCGTTTTTTCCTGATACGCCTTCGCGAGCCATTCCAACGCGTGGTCTTTGTCGCCTAGGAATGCATACTCTTCCGCGATGAAGCCCGGATCGACCCAAGAGTGTTCTCTGCGCTTTTTATACAGTTCGATGATGCGGCTCACCGCCGCTTTATAACCCGATTTTTTGAAAATGGGCTGAACTTCGGTCACCAGGGCCAGATCTTCCTGGTTGTCGTTGAGAATGGCGTTCTTTTTCAGGGCATTGAGCCAAAGATCGTATTTGCCCTGGTAACGATACAAGGCAGAGAGATCGGCGAAAGTTCCCGCGAAATTCGGGTCCATCTCAACGGTTTTATTTAATTGAGCCAGCGCTTCGTCGTCACGCCGGGCGTTCATGAGAACCTGGCCAAGGTTGTCATTGAATTTCAGATTCAAAGGATCGAGTTCGACGGCGCGACGGAGGTGCATAACCGCCTCATCGGAGCGGCCGATCCAGGAAAGTTCCAACCCGAACCAATGATGGGCATTGGCAAAGTTCGGATCGAGTTCCAAAGCGCGGCGGTGCTCACGTTCCCAATCCGCCCATTTCCATTCTGAGACGTAATACTGCGAGAGCGCCTCATGCACTTCGGGGAGTTTCTCGTTCAGGCTCAGCGCTTTTTCCGCGGCTTGCTTAAGCTTGGGCATACACTCACTCTTCGGGATGGGCGCGTATTCACTGACAACGGCCCAGTAATTCGCGATGCCCACGAAGGCTTGCGCGTACTGCGGGTCCCGAGCAGTCGCCTGCGTGAAATAGTCGCGAGATTTGGTCAAGCCATCGGGCGTGCGTTTGGCGAAATAAAACTGGCCTTTGAGAAACATTTGATAGGCTTCCGGATCCAGCGTGCCTTCCTCAGTGAGCTTGGCTTTTTCTTCTCCGGAAAGGCGTTCACGCAACCGCGATGAGATTTCAGCGGCCACTTCGCGCTGAACGGCAAGCGTGTCGGAGAGCTTGCGGTTGTACTGTTCGCTCCAGAGATTGCGATTGGTGCGGACATCGGTTAACTCGACGCTGACCAATAATGCATCATTGTGCTGTGTCACTCGGCCGGTGACGATTGCGCTAACGTTCAGTTCATTGGCGGCTTTTTGCGGGTCGATGTCTTTGGATTTATAGCGAAAAACTGCGCTGCGCGGACGGACAGAGAGATTGGGCAGTTGCGACAGGCTGCTGATCAGACTTTCGGTCAAGCCATCGCTTAAATATTCGGTGTTTGGATCCGCAGTGACATTGGTAAACGGCAGCACTGCGAGCGATTCGATCGACGATCCAGCGTGAGGTGCGAACCAACGGTAGGCCCCAAAGCCTAGCGCCGCGAGCGACAGAATTGCGACGGCCGCCGCGGCTAAGAATGCTTTCTGGTGGCGATGCAAAAGACCGACTGCAATCTGCGAATCGGAAGCTGCCGCGCGACTTGCCGGCACAGACGGAACGGACGCTGTGCCTGACGAGGAGGGCTGCCTTTCCGCGCCAGAATCTGGTTGCGCTGGTGTGCCGGAAAACACGACGGAACGGCTGGTATCAGTATCGCGTTTTAGACGCTGAAAATCGGCGCGCATTTCCGAGGCGTGCTGATACCGGAGCCGCGGATCTTTATCGAGGGCTTTATTGATGATGCGTTCGAGGTCAGCGGGAGTGTGGCTATTGAGCCGGGCAAGCGCTACCGGCGCTTTGTGGAGCACGGCGTCAAAGATTGCGCCGGAGGTATCGCCCGGGAATGGCAGAACACCGGTGGCCATTTCGTAGCACACAATGCCGAAGGAGAAAAGGTCCGTACGTGCGTCCAGTTCCCTGCCGAGGACTTGCTCAGGCGACATGTAGGAGACGGTTCCGAGCGATGTGCCGGGACTGGTGAGATGTTCTTCGGCGAGGGTGTCGCCGGCTTCGGTTAGTCCCGTCGGGGTGCTGGAAAAATTCACTTTGGCCAGTCCGAAGTCGAGAATTTTTGCGCGAGCGCGCTTGGTGACAAAGATATTCGCTGGCTTGATGTCGCGATGGACGATGCCTTCGGCGTGAGCGGCGTCGAGAGCGTCCGCAACTTCGATAGCGACCTCGAGGATGCGCTCCAAATCCATCGGGCGGCCGTTGATGAGATGTTTCAGCGTGTTGCCATCGAGAAATTCCATCGCGATAAAGGCGCGCGCCTCGTGATCGCCGATATCGTAGATGGTGCAAATGTTGGGATGATTTAGCGCCGAGGCGGCTTGCGCCTCGCGCTGGAAGCGCGCCAGTGCTTGCGCGTCCTTGGCGACGTCGTCCGGCAGAAATTTCAGGGCTACGAAGCGCTTGAGGCGGGTGTCCTCCGCTTTATAGACGACACCCATTCCGCCGCCGGCCAGTTTTTCCAGGATGCGGTAATGTGAAATAGTTTGCCCGAGAAGGGACTGGGAGTCCGCCATTGGCGCACATCATATCAGGAGTCATTGGGTAAAAGTGAAGGCGCGATATGAACGACAGGGGCGCGGTGCCGAGAAACGCCCTTCGGCTACGAGGCTCTAGGCGAGCCGGTGCAAGAATTTCACGCCGTAGTGCGTGAAGCGGGCGACAGCGTCGCCGTTCTTCGGCAAAGCGACCCTTCAACACGGTTCGCAACTAACGCAAAACAGTTGGGTTAGATGGGCGAGGGGAAAAGCCTTCGGCAAGTGGAGTGCTATTCTGTCTGCGTACCCCAATTTGGAGGAAATCCATGGGTTTGGCATATTTTGCGGCGCCGAAAAACCGATCGATCGCGACGATGACTTTTTTGCTGGGTGGATTGATGCTTGGAAGTCTGGCCTGTGCGCAGGAAGCGCCAGTCTCGCAGGACGACGGAGGTCCTGCGCGAACCCGGACAGAGCAACAGGAGATGAAGCAGTCGCAGTCCGCGCAGCCAGAAATGACGCATCCGGCTGACGGAATCCGCCGGAACGGGTTGCCGCCTGAGGCATATGCGGTGGTGCCGGGGACGCGCTTGCTTGTGCAGATGGAAGACGACTTGAGTACAGGCGACACCAAGGAAGGCAGACGTTTCAGTGTACGGACTCTGGAACCGATGCTGGCGGGGAGCGGGATCTATCTGCCAACAGGTGCGCAGATTGTGGGGCACGTTGCGCGTGTTCAGCCCGCGGCAGTTGTGGGACGAGCAAAAATCTGGCTGGTGTTTGATGAGATTCGAACCAAGTTTGGCCCGCTGCCTCTCGTGGCCACGGTCGTAGGAGTGCCCGGCGATCACAGTGTGCGGACCAGTCCGGAAAAGGAAGGGCTGATTGAAGGCCAGGCGAGCACGCAGCAGGCCGCGGGGCAAGCCGCTGCGGAAGGCGCGGGAATGGGCGCGTTGCACGGAATCAAGGACAAGAACGCCAAGGAAGCGGCGGAAGGCGCGGCAGAAGCGGCGCTGGCGGCGTACTTGATGGAAGCGGGCCGAGGGCACGAACTGCAGTTGGTAAAGGGTTCAAAGCTGGAGATTGAACTGGACCGCGCGTTGTATTTACTGCGGGAGTAGGCAGTTGGCGCGAAGAGGCGCGATTGGTCAGGCTCCACGAGTTAGCCTGTTGGCTGTTTTCCGGACATATCACCATTTTTGCATCACCGCATAGCTGAATGCGATTGTCCGCATTGGCTCCTTCGATCTATTTCCTTCTACATCCAAGAACAAGTTGCTGCGCGGTCGGCATTGCGGACGCGATAACTTCCCGTGTACTTTGCAGCGATGCAGAATGATTGATAGATTGAGATGGTCCAGCCGGCAGCGGATTCTGAGAAGATAAGGGCGGCTATATGAGCGAGGTTCAGCGAATGGTGGACGAGAAACGGGGCGGCGTGCGCGCGGAGGATTTTGCGGAGCGCAAGGACCGCGTGTTGATCGTGGAGGATGAGGAGAACGCGCGCAAGGGTTACGAACAATTGTTGCAGCGCTGGGGCTATGAGGTTCTGAGCGTCGGAAATGCCGAAGATGCGCTGGCGAAGTTTGGCAGCTACCAGCCAGATACGCTGATCGCCGACGTGGAGTTGCCGGGAATGAATGGGCTGGATTTGCTGAGCCAGCTTGGACCGGAACTGGCGGACGTACCGGCGATCATCATTACCGGAAAAGGCAGCGAAGAACGCGCAGTTGCGGCCATTGAAGCGGGAGCGTTTTGGTATATCGAAAAGCCGCTCAAGGGGCCAGTGTTGCGAGCGCTACTGGACCGGGCACTAGGCAAAGCGCGGGATGCGCGTCAGTTGGTGGTGCTGCAGCGGCAATTGCGCGAGACGGGGCGTCTGGGCGATCTGGTAGGCGCTTCGAAGCCGATGCAGGACGTTATGCGAATTGTGGAGATGGCGGCGCCAAGCTCAGCCTCAGTATTGATAACGGGCGAAACCGGCTCAGGAAAAGAAATTGTTGCGCGAACGGTGCACAAACTTTCGCCGCGAGCGGGCGGGCCGTTTGTGGCCATCAATTGTTCGGCGATTCCGGAGTCACTGATGGAAAGCGAAATTTTCGGACACGAACGAGGAGCGTTTACGGGTGCGGCAGAGCGGAGGATCGGCTGCTTCGAACTGGCGGACGGGGGCACGCTGTTGCTGGATGAAATCGGTGAAATGCCCGCACCTACGCAGGCAAAACTTTTGCGCGTGCTGGAAGATCGCAAGGTGCGCAGACTGGGCAGCAAAGTCGAAACGCCAGTGGATGTGCGGGTGGTCGCCGCCACGAACAAAGATCCGGAGCAGGCAGTCTCCAGCGCGCATTTGCGCCAGGATCTTTATTTTCGATTGAACGTGTTTCACATCCATTTGCCGCCGCTGCGCGAACATCGCGAAGATATTCCGCTGTTGACGGAATATATTCTGCGAGACATTAACGTAAAACATGGAAAGAACGTAAAGGGCGTCGGCGCGGAAGTAATGGATATTTTTATGAGTCACACCTGGCCGGGCAATATTCGCGAATTGCGCAACGTGCTCGAGCGTTCGACCATCATGTGCGAGAAGGACTTGATCACGCGCGCGTGCCTGCCGGATGAATTCGGCAAGTCCGCCACGAAAAGCCCCAGCGATTTGAGCGCGCTGAAATTCCCGATCGGCACTACGGTGGACGCGATGGAACGTGAGTTAATTCTGCAGACGCTTTCAGCGACCGGGAACAACAAGACGCGCGCCGCGGAATTGTTGGGAATCAGCCTGAAAACGCTACACAACAAACTGAAAGAGTACGGCGGCGAGCGAGCCGAAGGGGAGTAAATCGCGACGATGCAGCTCGGGCTTCGTACCAAGCTGACTTTGGTCATGACGGGACTGGTGTTTCTGGTGGTGGTGGTTCTGTCGGCGGTGTTCGTCTCGCGCCTCACCAGTCAGGTAATTCACGAAACAAATACGCGCGCGAACGAACTCGCGCAGCAGATTTTCGAACAGTCCAAGCACTCGCTGGAAGATGCCAAACAGGCTGGCGAACGGCCGGCTTCGAATAGTCCGGAAGACCGTCACGCCTATGTGAGGCGCGCGTTTCAGACCAGCGAGGGATTGCAATCGGCTTTGCAGTCTCCTTTGGGATCGAATCCCTGGATCTACGATGTTTCCATTGTGGACCATAACGGGCAGGTGTTGGTCTCGAGCGATACAAGACTGACCGGCGCGACAGCGCAAGCACGGCCTCCTTTTGCGCAGATCGATCGGAGTAATTTTTTCCGTCAGATGAAAATTCTGTACGGGCCGCAGCGCGTGTTCGAAGCATCGTTCCCATTCACCATGACGGGCGAGCCATTTGGAGAAGTGCGAGTCGGAATTTCGATACCGCTGCTGCGCGATGCCAATTCGGCGAGCCTGCGGACTTCTGGAGCCATCGCGCTGGTAGCGCTGCTGGTATCCACGGGACTGGCAATGGTGGTCAGCGGAGCGACGCTCGCGCCTCTGCGTGATATTTCCGCGCAGTTGGACCGCATTTCCGCTGGTCAGTATGACGCGCCTCCTTCGGCGCCCAAAAGTTTCACGGTGTTTTCCGGTTTCGGCAGTTTTGGCAGCGGCGCTGACGAGCTGGGCCTGGTAAGCCGGAAAATTTCCCAAGTAGGCCTGCAGTTACGCGGCGTTCACGAAATTTTCAGCACCATGCGCGAGAATCTTAACTCGGTGATGGCTGGGTTGGAGGATGGCTTATTGCTTTTCACTCGCGATGCACGCGCGGTGATGGTCAGTCCGGCCGCGGAAAAATTTCTAGGCGCTCCCGCCGGTCAGTTTTTGGGACGGCGTGTGACGGAGATTTTCCCTGACGGGCATCCGCTTCGCCAGGCATTGCGCCTGGAAGGAGATGCACTGCGCGAAACCGCGGCGGAAACCGAGTTGAAAACCATCGGCGGCGTGCGCCGGGTAGGAGTCAGCGTGCAGGCCATTCAAGAAAATGGCGAACAGATGGGAGCGCTGGTCACCCTGCGCGACCTGGATTCGCTGGAAAGCATCAATACTCAATTGCAGGTCAGCGAACGCCTCGCGGCGGTGGGCCGCATTACGGCCGGCGTGGCGCATGAGGTGAAGAACCCGCTGAATTCGATGCGCTTGTGGCTGGAAAATTTAAAGGAATCGTTGCCGGCTGAACAGAATGGCGAGGCGCAGCAAGCAGTGCAAGTACTGGACAAAGAGATCGACCGCCTGGACGCAGTCGTGAAACGCTTCCTCGATTTCACGCGGCCAGTCGAGCTGAAGCTCGAGGCCACCGATCTTGCGGAATTGCTCCGTGAAGTGGTACGTGTGGCGCAGCCGCAAATGCAGAAAGCCGGAGTGGAAGTGGAAGAATTTCTTGGAAACCAAGTGCCGGAAGTTTGGGCCGATCGCGATTTGCTCAAGCAGGCCGTATTGAATCTGGTGTT
Source organism: uncultured Acidobacteriota bacterium (assembly GCA_963732135.1). GTDB lineage: Bacteria > Acidobacteriota > Terriglobia > Acidiferrales > UBA7541 > Acidiferrum. The sequence continues at coordinate 147,628 of CAVSYC010000001.1, read as the reverse complement.
GAACGCGACGGAGGCGATGGCCGCCGGCGGCGAGTTACGCGTGGAACTGGCGCGGCACGGCGAAATGGCGGAGATTAGCGTGTCCGATACCGGCAAGGGCATCCCCATGGAAAACCAGCAAAAGATTTTTCAGTTGTTTTTCAGCACTCGACCGGGAGGCAGTGGCATCGGCTTGGCTACCACATTCCGCATCGTGCAGCTTCATAACGGTTCCATCGACTTTCATTCAGAGGCGGGACGCGGCACTACATTTCGCATCGAATTGCCCTTGGCAGCATGAGACGCATCCAATTCTTGCAGAGAGGTCGTTTGGGAATGGTCAAGCGCTGGCCGCAATCCGCAGTAGTCGTTGCAAGTATTGCCGCCGTACTGCTGTCCGATGGATGCGCTGAAAAACACGCGCGAGCCTACCCCTGGGCGACAGCGATTACGGTGAGACCGCGTACGCCAGTTCTTGCGCCCGGGTACACGCCTCCTCAAATTGACGAATCCGCGCCCGATTTGCCCTGGGATTTTGCGCCATCTCCCAGCTTAGTCGTAACCCGCCAGCCAGCGCGGCCCCGAGTGCCGGTACAACCATCGCCCGAATCCGCTGGGAGCGCCAAATCAGATCCGCTTTCATTGGCGCCGCAACTTTCCCAACAGGAGATAGCCCAAGCGCAGCAGCAAATGAACGAAAGTTTGGGCATCGCTCAGCGAAATCTAGTGACAGCAAAGGGCCACCAATTGAACACCACACAAAGCGATCTGGCGTCCAAAGTGAATTCATTCCTCGAAGAAACGAAAGCAGCGGTAAAGGATGGCGACTGGGCGCGCGCCAGGAATTTGGCCAGAAAAGCGCAATTGCTTTCAGAAGAACTTGCAAGCTCGCTATAGTTTGGTTCGTCTCAACGCAAGAATGGCTCCCTGGGTCTGCTCTACCGCTAAGCTAAGAATAAAGCACGAAAACAATCCGCGAGATAGAATGCAGTATGCAATCGTACGACGCGATCATTGCCGGCGGAGGCCTGATCGGCAGCGCCATTGCCCTGGAGCTGGCGCGCAACGATTTGCGCGTTGCCCTCTTTGACGCGCAAGAGCCGGGGCGCGAAGCGTCCTGGGCTAGCGCGGGAATTCTTTCTCCAGCGCCCGAAAACCCCGGAATGATTTCCATGGTCCCGATCGGCAAAGCAAGTCTGGCCATGTATCCCGAGTTCATCGCGGAGGTGGAGGAACGCAGCGGATTCTCCGCGGGCTATCGCGCCAAAGGCACAATCGAAGCGCTTTTTTCCCGCCACGCGCGCGAGGAATTGAACACCATCATTGCGTTGCATCGTGGACTGGGGCTGAAAGCAGAAGCCATCTCCGCGAAGGAAGCGCGCGAGATGGAGCCTGCGTTGAGCAAAGAGATTGAAGCGGCGGTGCTGCGTCCAGAAGAAGCTTCGGTGGACAACCGTCTGCTAACGAAGGGGTTGCTTGAGGCGGCAAAGAAAGGCGGCGCGGAGATTCACGCCGCAGCGGCGGTCCAGGGAGTCTGGCGCGAAGGTTCGCGATGCCATGGCGCGATGGTGAACGGCGAAAACATTTCCGCAAAGCATACGATTGTAGCGGCGGGATCTTTTTCATCGCAGATTGCTGGAGCCGAGAAATATGCGCCGGTACGGCCCGCGAAGGGGCAGATGGTTTCGCTGCGCTGTGACGCGGCCAAAATCGAACGGGTACTGTGGTCCGAGAGAATTTACGTCGTACCGCGGAACGATGGACGAATTTTGTGCGGCGCGACGGTGGAACATGTCGGCTTCGACAGAACGGTAACCGCGAGCGGAATCCACGCGAATCTGGACGCCGCGATTGAACTCGCGCCGGTGCTTGCTTCCGCGTGCATCGAGGAAACTTGGGCCGGCTTGCGGCCAGATACGCCTGACCACCTGCCCATTCTCGGGCCGACTGAACTTGAGGGGTTGCTGATCGCGACGGGTCATTTTCGCAGTGGTGTTTTGCTGACGCCGGTTACGGCCAGACTGATCGGCGAATTTATCATGCAGAAAACGCCGAGCGTGGATTGGGAGAAGTTCAGCCCGATGCGGTTCCAGGCTGCACAAGAATCCGCCAGAGTTTCGGGTGCTCCGCGTTGACGTAATTTCGCCGGCGTCGTTTTTACGAAGTTCGAAGAAAAATTAAGGCTCGCGACTCGGAGGCGGCGCAATCGGCTGCGCCTGTCCGGTGTTCGTAAATTGCAGATAACTCGAATCGAGAGTAAGGTCGCGCTCAATCTCGATGTCCAAAGCTGAACCGCGCGGCAGTTCCGCATCTGGCCCACGCGTAAATAAGACTGCGCCCAGTCCAATCAGGCCGCCAATGCCGGCTCCAATCCCAGCGCCCTTGCCGCCGCCAGCGATTGCGCCAATGCCGGCTCCAGTGGCTGTGGTCGTAGCCACCGTTCCAACATCTTTTCCTTTGCCCCCGGAACCGGTCACTTTTCCTTCGGAGTCCGTGGTTTCCTTGCCGCCAGTATCCGCGCTGCGCAGAGCGGCAAGCAAGTCAACCGTGTAGCCATTCGGAAATATCAGCGATTCCAGGCGCAGTCGAAATTCACCTCTGCCCTTGACGCGGCCAGGCCGCTTGCTCTCCAACAGCGAGCCACGCAGGTACGAGCCGACGGGAATGACGATGCGGTTGTCCAGTGTCACTGGAAATGCGGTAAGAAAATAGAGTGAGTCACCCGCTTTGGCGCTGCGCGTGGAAATTCCGTTTTCAAGCACGACAGCAAGCCGGGTGCCGGAGGGCACGGTAAGCTTTTGGCCAGCCACATGTGGCGCCGCAGCAGGCTGTGCGACGGGCGGCGGCGCATCGGTCTGCGGACCTTGAGATTCCTGACCAGCCGCGAACAGGGGAATTGCGAAGGCTGTAACAGTCATCAAGAACGTGCGCGCAAAGAATCCACCAGCAGAATTCATCGCAACCCTCCGGTATGGAGACTCCGATGCGGGAAACGCAGGAAACGGATGTCTGGAGTATATCCCGGATGCCGCGATTCGAGTGTTTCGCTCACATAGACTGGAACCTCTTTAGTCCTGGCACGAACCGCTTGCGCAGGCGATCGCGTATACCGGAAGGACGATCGGGATCACGACGATAGCGGCGGCGAGTATACCAGTGATCTCCAAGCCGCGAAGAAGCCTGCGGTCCAGCGCGAAGACTGCTTGGGGTTCGGAAGTGAGCGCGGCATAACTGATGCGTTGCCGGGCGGCGAGGCCGGTCTGCAGAAAGAAATAGTCGGCGCCCGCGTAGCTCACAGTGCCCACCACGACCCGACCGTTTTGCAGCTTGCAGCGCAGATATTGATTCTTGTGCTCTCGATAACCAAACACAACCTCCCGCAGGTGCGATTCCAGCTGCGATCGCGGGTGCCTGAGCAGGCCCGCGAAAAATAATCTAGGCAGCTTGAACGACGCCGGCTGCAGGCGAAGATTATCTCCAAGCAATATGCCGGAATTGGCAAGAGCTCCACTCGAGAGCGTACTTGGCAGTGGTTCCAGCGAAACGTCAATTTGTTGGGCGTGCGCTCCCAGTGCCCACAAAAGAAACACCACACAAAAACCTAACAGAACGCGCAAAAGACGACCTGGCATGGAGCTTGCTCCTTGTGTGAAAACAATGCGCCGAATGCATCGAGTTGATGCAATACGCGTGCCAGGAAATCGCAAGTCGATCGCAAACGAGACCGCTGAAATCGCGTGTTTAGAAGCACTAAAGAACACGCACTGGCTCTTACATTTCATTTGTCCGACTATGGAGCGTTGTGCAGGCGGCAGTAGCAATCCCAAGACTCCACGTTTGACAGGGGCATCTGCTCCCGGCACTCTTATTGGGTTTGTTCTCCAGCGAGGAAAATAGAATGGCCAAGTTGGCGCTGATTTACGGGATGCGATTGCTGCCGGAAGAAGATCTGGGCGAAGTCAGGGACGCAACGGTGGTGTTGAAGAACGGCCGGTCGGCGCGGGTGACCATGCATCTGATCGAAGGCAGCAAGGAAGAAATTGAGGCCACCTTCCATCAATCGGTACAGGCGTTTTTTGAAATGTACCCCGAAATTTGAGGCGCTATTTTCAATACGGGTCTTAGCGGTTGCCGAAATTTTCCGGATCGGCATTGCGGTCGCCAAGATTATCGTTGATCAGAATCGTGGACTGGCCGGTCAATTCAATGCGTTTGCGGCATTTGTGGCACGCAACCAGATCATCCAGGCGGACCATGTACGAAGTAGCCTTGGCGAACTTAATGCGATCTTCGTTTCCCGCGCCGCGCGGAAGATCCTTGCGCTTGGTGCAAACCTTCCATCGCACCGGCGCCGTAAATTCATTGCGGCAACTGGGGCAGACCAGCTTTTGGGCCTTATTTTCTTCGCGTTCGGTATAAAACTGCCGCTCGTCCATAGTCAGTGCGCGGGCCTGTTCGCCGCTTCGCCGATTGTAACAAATTTCAGGCCCAAATCGCGCCACCGTGGAAGCCAGTATTCAAGCGCCTTCACCGTACGGAAGCGGTCGCCGTTTAGTTGGCGATGCGCTCCATCGTGGAGACAGAGCACGTCGCCCGCAGTGTGATTTGCAGAATCTTGAGCATGATCTGCGATGGAGCCCATTCGTCTCGTCAGCCATTCCACAGACTTTTCGCGCCAGTCGCCGGGCAGAAAAGTCCACATGACCGTTTGCATTCCCAGTTCGCGTGCGCTGCCCACGACCCACGGGTTGCGGAACCCGTACGGCGGCCGAAACACTTTTGCGGCAGAGCCGACGGCCACCTGCAAGGCCGACTGACACTGTTCGAGCTCATTTCGAATCGCATGCGGGCTTTTCCAGAAAAGATTCGGATGCGTTTGCGTGTGATTGCCTATCAGGTGGCCCCGATTGGCGACTTCCTTTGCAAGTTCCGGACACTCGCGAACGAACCGTCCGATCATAAAAAACGTGGCTTTGGCGTTGTATTTGTCGAGGAGATCGAGAAGCCGCGGCGTGACAGCGGGATTCGGACCATCGTCAAATGTCAGCGCCAACTGCGATGGCGCGGCCGTACTGCGGATGGTCCCGCCAAATAATTGCGAGCGCGGATGAACTCCGGCATACGCGATGACACCCGAGGCGAGGACAGCTGCAGCGGGAACACCGATCAGCGCAGGATTCATTGCTCTGATTTATTCCGGTCTGCGCAAGGATTGCAAGTCAATTCCCAGTTGCTGGCATTTTTTATAAAGATGGCTGCGTTCCAGGCCTAGAGCGCGCGCCACGTTGGTCATGTGAAAATTGTGGCGGCGAATTTCGGCCAGCAGAACTTCCTTTTCGAAGGACTCAGTGCGCGTAGCGAGCGTCCCGTTGCCGGCTGCCAGCCCTGCATCCGTGTTGCCTTGTGCCGACGAACTGGCAGTAGGCAAAACAAGTTCGACCTCTTCGCCAGAGACGTTTTCGTTTTCTGACAGCAAAACCAGCCGTTCCACCACGTTGCGCAATTCGCGAACATTTCCCGGCCATGAATACCGTTGCAACGCCGCAATGGATTCGGCGGAAAATTGTTTCTCTTTCCAGCCATTTTGTGCGGCCACCTGGCGTGAAAAGTGAGCCACAAGTTCGGCGAAATCCTCGGGCCGCTCGCGCAGCGGCGGAAGGAATACGGGAAAAACGTAAACGCGATGAAACAGGTCGCGGCGAAACGTGTTTTGCGCGACCAGTTCCACCAGATTGCGATGTGTAGCAACCAGCACTCGCACGCTCACTTTGACCGGCTTGTCGCCGCCTACCCGTTCGACTTCACCTTCCTCCAAAACACGCAACAGCTTGGCCTGCATGGCTACGGGCATATCGCCGATTTCATCGAGGAAGAGCGTGCCGCCCTCGGCCTGCTCGAATTTGCCGATGTGCCGACCGGCGGCCCCGGTGAACGCGCCTTTTTCGTGGCCGAAGAGTTCCGATTCGATCAGCTCCGCGGGAACAGCGGCGCAATTCAGCGTGATGAATGGCATATCGCGATGTTGCGAACGATCGTGAATCGCTCGCGCAACCAGTTCCTTGCCCGTGCCGGTTTCGCCGAGAATGCAAACACGAGTTTCGCTGGCGGCAACTTTGTCGATTTGTGCCAACAGCTTTTTCATCGCCGCGCCGGAACCAACCAACTGGTGTTTTCCCAAGCGCCGTTTCAGCTCGCGATTTTCGTCCTCGAGACGCGAAAGGCGAAGCGCATTCTCCACGGTTACCAGCAGTTTGTCCGTCGAAAGTGGCTTTTCCAGAAAATCCAGTGCACCCAACTTGGTGGCACGGACCGCCATTTCGATGTTCGCCTGGCCGGAAATCAGAATCACTGGCGCTTTGACTCCAGCATTCTTGATTTCTTCCAGAAATTCCAGGCCGCTTTTTCCGGGCATCACCACGTCGGAAAAAATCAGATCGAATTTTTCCGTGCGCAGGAGTTCGACTGCTCGTGTTGCGTTGTCGCAAACGGTGGCTTCGTGTCCGGCGAGGCGAAATGCACGCGACAAGGAAGCCAGAGTGTTGGCGTCGTCGTCCACCAGAAGCAGATGAGCTTTTCGCGTCACGGTGATTTCAGAATTCGCGCTTCAATCGCTGGCCGCCGCGGTTTCCGGAGTGGCTGATTCGGATTGAGCGGCATTGGTAGCCGGCGGCAATTTTTTTGTAGTCATACCAGGCTGGCGGCGCGGCAACTCGATTCGAAACGTAGTGCCATGGCTCTCTTCGCTGGCCACGGAAATCGTGCCGCGGTGATCGCTGACCACGGATTGCACGATTGCCAGTCCCAGCCCTGTTCCCTGCTGCTTCGTGGTGTAATATGGAGTAAACAAACGCGAGCACTCTTCCGGCGTAAGACCTTTCCCAGTATCAGAGACTTCGATGCGAATTCCGGACTGCGTTTCCGCCGTCCGAAAAGTAAGCGTGCCGCCGGCTGGCATCGCATCCAGCGCGTTCAAGACCAGGTTTTGAAAAGCTTTGTGCAGCAACTCCGGGTCGCCGTCGATTTCCGACAGCCCCTCCTTCAGAAAATATTCCGTGGCAATCGTGGGTTTGCCCACTTCATGGAATTGCGGTTCAAACAACCGTACCGCGCTGCGAATCGCTTCATTCACATCCACGCGCGAAAATTCCGGCGACGGCATTTTGGAAAAATCACTGAAACGATTCACGATGGAGTTGAGATTGGCCAGCTCGGCCCTCAGTGTCGCCGTCGATTCGTTGAATACTTCAAGAAATTGGTCGTTGCTCAACTGTCGCGCGCGCTGCATATTTTCCACGGTGATTTGCAGCGGGAACAGCGGATTGCGCAACTCGTGTGCCAGGCGGCGCGCCAGTTCGCGCCATGCAGCCACGCGTTCGGTCTGCACCAGCCGTTCGCGCTGCATGCTAAGGGTTTGCGTCATGTGATTAAAAGCGGATGCAAGTTGCCCGGTTTCGTCGCGTCCCGTCAGGTGGATGCGCGTATCCCAGTGCCCCGCCGCAACGTCACGCGCGCCTTCGGCCAGCTCCTCGATGGGCCGCGTAATGCGCGCCGAAACCCACCAGGTGAGCAGCAGTCCAACCAGCATCGCTGCCGCGGCAACCACCGCGGAAATCTTCATGATGTGCCGCGTCAGCAGCACCAGGTCACTTCGCGAACTTCCCACCAACAGCGCGCCAAGCAATTCGCCATTGCGTCCGGTCAGCGGAAGCACGTGGAAAACTTCAGCTGAGGCGGCGTTCTCGTTCCACTGAATCGTCTGCACCATCGGCGATGGCTGTTTCTGAATCTTCTCGATGATTGGCGCGAACCGCTCCGGTTGCTCCACCGTGCCTGTGGCGCTGGTAATGTCGCTGGGCACAAACGACGGATCGAGGTTGAGGTAAAGCAGGGTGCGCATTCCAGCGGGCGCGACCAGCGATGCCAGAAAATTTTGATCCAGCCGTCTGCCACCGATCGCGTAGAAAGGCAGCGTGACATTGGGCTGCGTTCGAACGGCCGTCAGCGCAACTGCTACTTCATTCGGCAATTCTTCCCGTCGTAAAAATGCTTCAGTGCCATTCCAATCCTTGCCGTTGGTTACCCACGTCTCTTTGTAGCCGACGCGCGCCGGATATTGCGCGGATGAAATCAGCGTGCCATCCGCAATCACAAACTCCATGAAGTTCAAACCGTGTTCCTGAGCCGCGCCTGCAGCGTCACGTACATAAAGCGACTGATCCGCGTTCGAACGTTGCAGATCGATTGCCATCTTCAGCGTCACTTCCGAATTGGAAACATTCTCCACTTGCCCCGCCACCAGCTCTCGTTGCTGCGCAAACTCTTTTTGGAATTGCTCCACCAGTGCCTGCGTGCGTTGCGTGTCAGCCTCCTCGTAAGCCGCACGCGTATAATGCGTCACGCTATACGAAACCGCCGAGACTGACGCCAGCACCGTCACCAGGAACAGCAAAAACAATTTGGTGCGGAAGCTCACGGTTTCGCTCCCGCCGACGTTTTCGCGCCCGCATCACGCGCATCCGGTCCCGCGTCAGGCTGATCGAGCCACACATCCGCAAGGTGCCACTCCCCCCAAGCAGACGGCGACCAATTGCGCACGCGCGAATCCAGCGCGGCAAAGTCCGGCACCGCCACCAGCGGCAAAATGTTTTTTCCTTCCATCATGTGCTTTTCCCAAGCATAGCGCGCATCAGCATCCGCGGGCACGCCACCTTGAGGAATATCCCAATGCGAAGTCACCGCAAAGTTTTCCAGCGCCTCGCGCGGCGACAGCGAAGTGTACCGCCATGCGACGATTTGTGCTTCGCCCTCCGCTCTCGCCGCCACTCCATCGCTTGCCGTGCGGGCCGCGCCGCGCGAAACAATTTGCAGCGTAAGCCCCGCCGCGCGCGCATTCACCACCACTCTCTCCGCAATCAACTTCGCTAAATCACTATTCGCATCCAGGCTCACGCGCAGCGGCTGCGCAGCTCCCACCGAACTCGCCGTCAGGCCCGCTCGCAGCTCTTTCGCGCGTTCCAGATTGCTCTCCATATCGAAGAGAAAAGCATATCCCGACAGCCACTGTGGCAAAAAGGACGGCGCCGCCTCCGCTTGCTTCTGCAGCAACACCCGCGCCATGGCATTTCGGTCCAAAGAAAAGCTCAGCGCCTCTCGCAGTGTCTTGTCGTTCGCTGATTTTGTCGGCGCCGCAAATTTCATCGCGTATAGCGTCAGCGGCGATGACGCCCACAGCTTAACATTCGACTGCTGAGCGCGCCGCGCCGTGTCCTCGGAAATCTCAGCAATGTCCGCCTTGCCAAGCTGTGAATCCAGCAGCGCACGCAATGGAGGCACTCCTAACGTGATCTCGATCCCCGCCAAAAACGGCCGCCCGCTCCAGCAAAGTTCGTTGAAGCGAAACTTTAGATGCTGCGCTTGTGAGGCCGCGCCCTCCGCTCCAGATTTTTCTCCTCGCCCCGCGTTCGAACTGGCGTTGTCCAGAACAAACGGTCCAGTGCCAAGTAAATTCCCCTGCTGGTCGATGCGATAAACAAAATACGCACCGGACGCGAGTTGCTCCAGCAAATCATCCGCCGGATTCGCGCACTGAATCACCACTCCCGTCGCCGTCGCCGAAATCTGCACGCCATTCGCAAGCAGTGGCTGCAGCGCGGCGGCCACATCACCCGGCACCAGCAAACTTCCGTCCGAAAACTTTACTCCCTGCCGCAACGTAAATTGCCAACGCTTCGCCGAAGTGTCGTGGCTCCATTCCGTCGCAAGCTGCGGCTGAAACCGCCCGTAATTGTCCAGCGAGACCAGCCGGTCAAAAATCAATTCCGCAAGCCGCTGGTTGGTAGCGTATTCCGGCGAACCCGGCTTCCAACGGCGCGGGTTCACCGTTACCGATGACGCGCGCAACTCCACACGCAGCACTCCGCCGTACTGTGGCCGCGCGGCGCTCAGCGCGTGGCTAACAAAAAATATGATCGCCGCGCTCCAGCAGAACGCGCCTCTAATTTGCGCAGGCCAACGCAACGCGATACACCTCGTAATTCCCTGTCGCCACATTGCGCACCACGGCAGTCGCGCTTCCAACGTCGGCTCCGGCGCCAACCGAATACACTGGCCCCGGCACACTCAATTCCGCATTCGGCGCGGCGTTACTCGCCGCTCCGGAATTTCGCAACAGCAACCGGTCTTGGCTAGTCCAATCCGTGCCATCACTCCGAAGCCACCAGGTTTGCGCTCCGCACCCGGGCGCCGCCAGCAATCGGCCTGCATGTATTTCCGTATTCGCCGTCGAGCAAGCAATCGGCGAATCGTCTGTCCAATTTGTTTCACAACGCTTTCCCGGCAGCAATATCGCCACTTGCGAAATATTTTCGCTGGCCAGCAGCAGCTGCCCTCGCGCGGACCGTTGCGGCTGGCTCGCACCAGGCGGCAGACGCTTCGTAATTCGTACCGTCCAATTCCCTTGCGCGTCGCCGTAAACGACCAGCGCATCATCGGTGAGCAGCATCATCCTCTTTTCATCACCGACGAACGATGCGGGCAACGCCGCACTCAAAATTCTTGTTTCTTGCTGCCACAACAATTCCTTTTCCAGCCGAATCGCATTCGACGGCCGCGCGTCGCTGCCGACAAGCGCACGCGCCACTTCTTCGACTACAACATTGCTGCTGCCTTCGGTCGGAACCGACGCCGTAAAAACAATTTGCGATGGCGTCTCTTCGATCGAAACATGCAAAGCCGGCGCAGCTTCTCCCTGCATCAGCCGCACTTGCGACGCTTCCAATCTCGCCACGAAGACCAGTCGCAGATTTTCCGCGCGTGGTTCGGACATCGCGGCATGGTTCGTCCATACCAGCGACATGCGCCGTTCATGCGGCAAAGCAATCGCCTTGCGCGCCAATCGCTCGACGCAGTCTTCCAGCGTTTGCGTTTGCGGCTGCGGCAGCGCAACCATCGGAAGCCACGTCGCAACAAGTAAAATAGTGAATGCTCTGATAAGCGCGAGAGATGAATTTCGCCGGGCTGGTTGCTGGTTCACGGGACTGAATCGAGAGTTTAGCACGTCCCTCCGCGAGGTCGCGGGGCGCGCCGCGCTTCAGCCCTGAACTTGCCACGGTCGCCCCGTCCCTTCTCCACATGCTTCGGGGCCACTTGCTCTGGACCCATTCGCATTGAGCTCTTTTGTCACGGACCCTTTTTCCATGCAAAGAATCATTCATGGACGCGGATTTCCGTGCTCGTCGGTACCCACACAATCGCTTCAGTGTCCTTCGCAATCGGCAACAACCAATCAAACCGCTCGACCGTCACGCGATACTGCGCGCGTCCGTCCAGCGGCGCCCATTCGAACGTCACTCGATCGCCGCCATTCGCAATTATCTCGGCGGCAATCTCGTTCAGCTCGAACCCGTCGCCTGAATACTCCGCCGCGATCCGCCACAACTCTTCCGCCGCCACCAATCGAGCGTCCTTGCACCAGTCGGCGTGCCCCGAAGAAACCCAGCGCTGCAAATTTTCCACCTCCGCGCGATTGACAGTTCGCTCGTTCACAATGCGATCTTCCTCGCGCACCCCGCCGGCAGCCGCCAGCGGCGCCAGCGTCATTGCGCCGGCTAGCACCCCAGCTACTCCAATCCCAATCGCTCTCTTCAAACCGGGCCGCATATTCCGCTCCTCACATCCCACTCGCATGCTCGCCTCCATCAAAGCCGCTCGTAAACTCCGCTCCGTTACTTCCCTACTTCATTTCTTCCTTGCTTCTTCTTTTCGCCAACCGAGTGGCGCGCTGCGCGGCGCTGGACTTCGATGGTGACCGTGGCCGATCCGGCAAAGCGCGGCGGTGCTCGCCCTCGTTGCCATCTCTCCACCTTCTCCAGCTCCGCGCGACGCGCCACTCGCGGGGGTTTTGGTTGACGCACAACCGGCGCACTCGCTAAGGCTTGCCCAATCTCAGGGCGCTTACGCCCAAACTAATCTCATTCCCGCAAACGGCCCCTGCACATCCAACCTCACAGACGCCACGCCCGTTCCTCGCGAATTCCATGGACTCTTTTCCTCGTTCTCTGTGTCTCTGTGACTCTGTGGCAGATTTTTCCTTCTTTGCGTTTCCTAGGGCTTCCGATTCCCGCGCCTCTGCCCATTCACATTCGCCGCCGAAGTATTTCCGTCCGCATCGTCATCTCCCGCCGCACTCGGCACTCCGGAAAACGCCGACCGGAACACATCGTTCGCAAAGAAATTCTTCCCATCCACCGGCACCATCATGATTTGCAATTTATCCGACAAGCGCTCCGCAATAATTTTCTGGATCAGCATCGGATTCTGCTTCAGCACCGCGGCCTCAAACTTCATCCGCTCCGAATCCGCCGCAGCCGTAACCCGGATGCGATTTGCTTCCGCGTCCGCTGTAACCCGAATCCGGTTAGCCTCCGCGTCGGCAAGATTTCGCTGCCGTTCGATTTCCGCCTTGCTATCGATCACCTTGGCCTGCGCGGCTGCTTCCGCGTTTTGCAGCGTCGCTTCCTTACGCGCTTCCGCCTCCAATTTCGATTGCTCAATTTGTTTCTGCTTTAAGGGCAGCGTGTACTGCATGGAGTCCGCTTCCGCCTTCGCCTGCAGCACGCGAACCTGCGCCTGCGCTTCCGCCTGTTTCACGTCGCGCGCTTTCTGCGCTTCCGCTTCCAGCTCCGCAATTTTTACTTCCTTCTGCTTAATTTCAGTCTCCGTGCCCAGCCGTTCGCTCTCCTGCTCCTTCAACAGCAACCCTTCCAGGCCCTTGGCGTATTCTTCCGGCAGCTTGATATCGCGCAACACCACTTCGCGCACCAGAATTCCGTCGCTTTCCAAGCGCGTCTTGATTGCGTCTGCAGCTTTCGATCGCAATTCCTCGCGCTTCACGGCAAAAATTTCCCGCGTGATGTAGTTCGGTGCCAGCGAGCGATAAGTTGACGCCACCACCGGCGCGAGCACTTCTCCGCCGATGTCTCCAGGCAAATTCGCGTGAATGTACGAGAGCCGCCGCGGATCGATCCGATACCTCACCGCCACAGCGATCCCAATGTTCAATCCTTCGCGCGCCTGCACGAAAAGCACTTCGTGTTCGGCTTTCGGAAAATTCGATGCGTTGGTCAAATATGTCTGCTCCCGCGTGTCATACAGCGCCACGTTGTCCACGAATGGCGTAACCAGGTGCACGCCCGGATACAACGTGCCGGGCCTGACTCCCCAGAATTGGCTGACGCGAACTCCTGCGGCCCCGTCTGGAACCACCACGATGCTCTGCGAAACCAGCAGCGGCGCGATCCCCAGCACCGCCAGCTGCAGTGCGCGCTGCCAGCGCACGGGCCCGAAAGGGCGTGTAGACAAAAAACCTGTCGCGCCCGTGCTAGCGCCTCCCGCAGCTTCTTCACTCGACCGCCGCAGCAATCTCCGCAACTGCGACGACACGTAAACGTCATAAATCACCAGCGCCCCAGCACTCCCAAACAATCCGATCCCCAGAACAATCAGCAACCACTTCAGTGCAATCATCGTCGTAGTCCTCTCTTCGGTAGCACAGCCACTCCTGGCTGCGCGCCCAACTCCACCGCACTAAAAACTAGGTCCGCGACCAATCGCCTCTGCGCCTCGTGCGCTCTGCTCGTTAGTTTCTCTGTGCCTCTGTGGCTCTGTGGTGAATCCGCTCTTTTCCGTGTCAACTCCGCGCAAACTGCCGCGCCACAGCCCGAGTCCCGTGCACCAGTTCCGGCCGAACCGAGCGGACTCGCCTCGCGCCCGCCGGCTGCATCAACCGGAACGCGCCTTGCAGAAACGCCCAAGCCATCCCAAACGCTAGCGCCCCAGCAAGAATTGTGGTCAGCGTTAAAATCCCAAATTGTGTTATTGAGTCCATTTGTCTGCCTCCCGCCTTACGCGGATAGACATGGCACGTTTACACCCGAGCTCAATTTGCTGATAAACAAGGACTTATCTTCGCCAACGAACCCGCCTCCTGTGGGCGCACAAACACGCCGTCCACCGCTTGCCACGCTCGTAAATTGGGCTGCACGACTGCGAATGATCTGGGATCCCGGACTTTGGCCGTTAAGTTGTCCGTCGTTTGAGGGTATTGGAAAGTAGTGGAGTTTAGGCGGTGCAACTGCAGAGTTTATGGAATCCTTGCATCGCGAGCCAATTGGCCGTAATGCAAGCGATGTAATCTAAAATCATGCCAGTGAAGAACAGTCTATTGAAATTTGCTTCGCGTGGTCGAACCGGATGCTGATTCTCGCGTCGCCGTGAACGTCGGTGATGCTATTCTGACGGTGCTTTGCTCTCCCTGCACAGCACCGTGGGCTTGCTGCCGACCAACAAATCGAAAATGAAATTGCCAATTGTTGCTATGTTGGCTGGAGCGATGGCTCTTTGCACTTCGGTCCCCTGTAGTGCAGCTCAGGATGCTATCCGTGTCCAGACCAATCAGGTCTTGGTGCCTGTTTTCGTCTTTGACAAAAACCACGATCGTCTAGTAAGGCAACATCCTGACGATTTATACCGGGCACTTCTCGACGGTAACGGGCCACGCGCGGAGACGGTTTGGGAAGCAGTTGTGATTCATGGTTTAACGGCCACTGATTTTCAGGTCTTTGATGATGGTCAAAGCCAGCCGATCCGAAACATTACCCCTGAACGAAGCATGTATTGGGACGTACGCGACAATAGAGGCCACCATACCGAATACATTGGTCCGGAAGGAGGAAAGTGGAGCACTGCTGAATGGCCACCGGGCATGATTGGAGATGCGGAGCCGTTCTCATTACGTCATTGCGTATGCGCTTCCGGAGTCGCCCAAGGGTAGTTGCCATAAGATCGCTGTAAAGGTGAACCGGCGAAATGCTATCGTCGCTGCCCGAGGCGAGTACTGCAACACGGATCATTCCGCTTCGGACCCCCTAAACGGAACAAAACTCGGTACGCAGCTGGAAAACGATCTAGCTTCGCCCAACGACGACAGCGTCAATGTCTCACTTGTGGCAATCCCGCTCTATACGAACAGTGATGCCGTTCGTGTGCACATCGCTCTCGATTGGCCGTGGGAATCGCTGAAAGGCCAAATAAGGACGAGAGGAGTTCTGGGTCTGGTGTACAAGAAAGGCGGAACTCTCGTAACACAGTTTAGTGATATCGCTGATAGGGACGGCATTCCACAGATAGAAAGGCATCGCACCGAACACCAAATTCCAGGATACGTTGAGAATCGCTATGAGACGCAACTTACGCTTCCTCTCGGTGAATATGAACTGCGAATCGCTCTCGGAGACGGTACGAGGTTTGGCCGTGCCGAAATTCCGTTCACAGTCGATGGCTACTATAGAAATGAACTCGCTATCAGCCAAGTTTCCCTCTGCAAGCAAATAACGGACGTGGCCGCTAATTCATCCCAGAACCGATCCAAATCCAAGTTACCTGGTGCCTGGGGCCAAACGCTACCCACGAGCTACCAGCCGCTGGTAAGCAAAGACGTTGAGTTTAAGCCGACCGCTAACACGCATTTCAAAAAAGGCGACACTTTGTACACGTACTTTGAAATTTTTGAGCCGTTGGTTGAAGGACACTCTCCGGCGCAGGTGCAAATTCAAGTGCGGATTTTCAAGTCGAGAACCGGCGAAGCAATCAGCGACTCGCAACCCATCAGTGCCGTTCCCTACATGAAGGCAGGAAGCTCGATCATTCCCGTCGGACGCGGACTGGACATTGGCAAATTGCCGAAGGGTTCATACCGGCTGGACCTTCAGGCAACGGACTCGACAGGCAAGAGCACGGCTTGGCGCTCGGCGAATTTCACGGTCGAGTAGATTTCCTTTCCCGGATTCGTGCAGCGTTGTTGGCGCTGACTTGCCCCATTTCTCCACTCACAGACTCAGAGCGACACCAAACGGCCTCCCGCAGAAAATGGGCAATCGGATTTTTTGATCCGCAAAACGCGGGCCAGCGTTTTTCCCGTCCCACAAATGGCCGCTCGTACAGTAGACTTTTCTGTCACCTCACCGCACTGTGGTCCGCAATTGTCGGCGCAAATAATTGCGCGAGTGCTGACAAGAATAGGAGAGTGAGGAATTTGCAGCCGGAAAAAGAGATAAACGCTAACCCTTTTAGAATGAATACTTACAGAAACGCCGCCTCGTAAGTTCTTTAGATCTCATACTTACGAAAAAGACGGGGAGGGGGTACCCGGTAGTCTGCGGTCGCCACGCTTACTTCCGGGTCTCAAGGCTCACCTGGATGCCGTCTTTCGGACGCAATGTAATCGAGGCCAGCGGCGTAACCTTATGATTTGCAACCAGTTGAAAGCGGAACTTCTGACCGATCGTCGCCAGCACCACGCTGGCTTCCATCAGCGCAAACGTATTCCCGATGCATTGGCGCGGACCGCCGCCAAAGGGAAAATACGCGAATCGCGGAAGCTGCTTCGCCAATCCGTTTTCCCAGCGCTCGGGTCGAAACTCCAGCGGAGCGTCGAACCAGCGCGCGTCGCGGTGTATCACCCACTGCGCAAACGCCACGCCGTAGCCGCGTCGCACCGGATACCCGGCGATTTCATGCTCTTCCGCCGCCAATCGCGCCATCCCCCAGGCGGTCGGGTACAAGCGCAGCGACTCGGTCAGAACATGGTTAAGAAATGCCAGTTTCGGCAGGTCGTCAACTTCCGGCGCGCGACCGCCGAGGACGCCGTCAAGTTCTTCATGAAACTTTTTTTCGACGGCCGGATTTTGCGCCAGCAGCCACCAAGTCCACGCCAGCGTGTTCGCGGTGGTCTCATGCCCTGCAAGGAACAGCGTGATCGTTTCATCGCGCAATTGCCGGTCATTCATGTGGGCGCCGTCTTCGTCCTGTGCTTGTAGCAGAATAGAAAGCAAGTCGCCGGTATCGCGGCCGCTGGCACGGCGTTCCGCGATGATGCGGTAAATCACTTTTTCCAGCCGTTTGATCCCCAGCTTGGCGCGGATGTTGCGCGGGCTGGGCACCCACAGCGGCACCAGAATCGTCCGCCCGAAATTTGCGGCGATCTGCAGAAGCACGTCGAGAGTTTCACCGATTTCCTTGGCATCGCGCGTAACGTCGGCATCGAAAAGAGTTTTGGAGACAATGCGCAGGGCCAACTGCATCATCTCTTCGTGAATGTCGCGCTCTTCGCCATTGCGCCAGGTGGCGATCAATTGCTCGGCGTATTCAGCCATCGTCGCGGCGTATGCGTTTACACGCGCGCGATGGAATGCGGGCTGCGCCAATCTCCGCTGCCGCAGCCAGAAATCGCCTTCGCTGGTCAGCAACCCTTCGCCAAAAAGATACTTGTTGGCCCGCAGAATTCGGCCTTTGAAATACAAGCGCGCGTTGTTCACCAGCACGTCTTCAATCAGGTCCGGGTGATTGATGAATAGCGAACGAAATTTGCCGATGCGCATTCCGGAAACGTCGCCATACTGCCGCGCCATCGCGGTGAAGTAATCGAGCGGGTTTTGCTGCATCGCGCCAAACAGCGAACGGATGAGATTGGGAGGCGGACCCGGAGGAAACTTCGCCACGGAAGAATCATTCATACATCGATGCTAGAGAACGCGCCACGCGAGGTCAAAAGGTTTCGTAGCGGCCGCCTTCCGAGGCGGGCGCCTTTCGGTTCAAGCTTCCATCGCGCGCAATGCGCAAACGCGAAACGCAGTGCGCTCGATGTCCACAGCGATGCGCGAAAATCCCGCAATCGTAAGCCGCGCGAAGGCCGAAGCCGGCGAAACCGGAACGAACGTGCTGCGAATGTGCCCCGCGCGTTGCAGCCAGCCATCGCGCACTTCAAATGCAAAAAACATTCCGCCCGGACGCAGCACGCGATGAAATTCCTGAAACGCAGCATTCTGCTGCTCGGGAGATTTCAAATGATGCAGCACCAGCACCGCAATGACGGAAGAAAAAGTATGGTCGGGAAACGGCAAAACTGCCGCGTCGCCCTGCACTACGGTCACGCGCGAGGACTTATGCCGTTCGGCAAGTTTCACCACATACGATGGATCATATTCCAGGCTAGTGACCCGTCCAGCTCGCCGCTGCAGTTCGGCGGTCGTCGCTCCCGGCCCCGCGCCGACTTCCAATACGTGATCCCCCAGCGCGTATCCGGACAGGGTCCATGGCAGCACTTTTCGCTCAGTCACAAAACGCCAAACCGAGGAGCCGCAAAACCAGTTTTCGAATTTGTTCATGGAACTAGTCCTGACTGGTGAGGTTCTCTAATGCTAGACGCGAAGGAGCGCGAAAGGGAAGCGAATTAAATTAATGTAACAAATCGTGAATTCGCTTGAGGGAGGAGGCAAATTGGTCAGCGTTGTATGCGGACGGATTTTCGAGTTGTTGGAAAAGTCCGTTAATCGCTCCGCGAACTTCAGCAGCATTGGATGGATTGGCCTGTTTGCTGTAAGCGATATAGAGCGCATCAAGGGCCATCGCCGCCTGCTCGGCGGTACGCTCGTCGCCGAGCGAAATACTTTCAGCGTCCTGCGTGATTCCAAGCATCGCGCGCAACGCGACGCCGGGCTCGTAGGTCATAGTTGAAAGTCGTTCGGCAAATTGCTGCGCAACGGGCGCCGCGGAATTTGCCGCTGCGCTAACCGTGCCGCGGTCAGGATTTAGTTTGCTCATCTCGGCTGCGACCGCGGCGAGGCGCGCGTCGAGTTCCTGCGCCGCGCTGCCGTCGAGTTGTTTCGCGAGAATGCGGAACACCAGATAGCGCGATCCGTTCCATGGTGGATCGCCGGGTCGGCGTCCAGCGTAACCGTGCTCCTGCCTCCAGCTATTTTGCGCCGGTCCAAGCGAGTGGTGGCAAGCGATGCAGGAAAGCTCGGAATATTCGGGCCAAATATTTTTCTTAGCGGCGCCCTCTTCGGAGTTAGCGCGCCACACGAGGCGCTCCATCGCGGCACGTAATTGTACTGCCTGCCCGACGCTCCAGTCGCGCACGCCCACCCAGTTCGCATCATCGGCGGGCTTGCCGGGAGCGGATTCACGCGGCTCTTTCCAGTGCCGCGGCATCACCGAGGAAAACGAGTCCAGTTCAAAATAAAGATCGGGGTGCCCGGCCGCAATCATTTCGTGATCAACAAATTTTTCTTTCGTCCCGAGATGACATTGCAGGCATTTTTCGGTGCCATGAATCACGTTTCGCGTGTCGAACATTCCGAAATCGCGAATGGATCGTGCATGCTTTTCTGGAGATTCCTTTTCCGTGTGCTGGCCAAGCCAAGCCTGCGCCGGACCGTGGCAGTTTTCGCAGCTCACACCCTCGGAAATTTCAAACGCGCGGCCGCGCTGCTCTGCTGTGGTGTAAAGCGCGTGGCAGGCAAGACACTTTGGAGCGTTTTCCGCTTTTGCGCCAAGTTTCAGGATGCGCGCCATGCGTTCGCCGACTTCGCCGGTGAGCGCCTGGTATGCCCGGCTGTGTTTGTCTTTCAAAATCCACGTCGTATATTCGGTTTGCAGAATACGGCTATCCGCAATGGGCTTTACGCTGCCGTGACAACTGGTGGCGGCACAGGAGCCGGGGCCGATATATTTTTGCGGTTCGCCCGCGGATTTTGCGGATTGCGCGGCGGCCGGGATCGCGAGCGCCAGGATTGCGCCGGTCGCGGCGAACGCCGCGCTCAAACAAATTTTAGAGAAGAAATTCATTTTAACCGTGGCAAAGAATCTCCTCGCTTATATCGTTCAACGCTCGCCGAAGTCAACGCTTCACTCGTTGCCTTTTTCGTGTCCGGCACGAAAAAGCCAATTCGCCTCTATTTACACTCCGCCGCGAGGTGATTAGTATGCAAGGGAGTTTGCAGCCCAGTTCGCGCTGGCTGGACACGATGTACTTCCGCACAGCGCTTTTCATGCGAGACACTGCGCCGTGATCTTTGACGATTTGCGGGCCATCCAGCTTCGCCACGGCTTTTTGCCCAGGGCGGAACTGGAGTCGTTGTCCTCGCGCACGCAAACGCCGCTTTATCAAATTCACAGTGTGGCCAGTTTTTATCCGCACTTTCACCTGGTGCCTCCAGCCCGCGCGGAAGTTCGTGTCTGTGCCGACATGAGTTGCCATTTGAACGGGGCGTGCGAGTTGCGCGCCGATCTGGAGCGGCGCTTTGCCGGTACGGCACGGAGCGACGTGGAGATTCGCGATGTTTCGTGTCTGGGGAGATGCGATCACGCTCCGGCCATCGCCGTGAACGATCACATTTTTGCGGATGTCAGTGCGGACCGAGCGGAATCGCTGGTGCGCTCGGCGATTCGCGGCGAAGAAATTCCCCATGGCCACGCGGAACAAGCACGCGTGGCCTGCGCATCCGATCCTTACCCGGAGGCCGAGAAATACGGCGCGCTGCGCACCGCAATCGCGACGAAAAATTGGGATGCGCTGCTCGCGCTCTTGAAGGAAGCGGAATTGCGCGGCATGGGCGGCGCGGGTTTCCCGACTTCGCTGAAATGGGATTTGGTGCGTAAGCAGCCGGGAGCGGAAAAATATATCGTATGCAACGCGGATGAGAGTGAGCCGGGCACGATCAAGGATCGCTTTATCATGACGCATCTTCCGCACCTTTTGATCGAAGGCATGATCCTAGCGGGGCTGGTGACCGGCGCGAAACAAGGCATTCTCTACATTCGCCACGAATATCATTTGCAGGAAGAAATTCTTGGCGAGGAGATTCGCCGCGGCTACAAGACAGGATTGCTTGGAAAAAATATTCTTGGCAGCGGACTGGAATTTGAGCTGCGCGTGTTTGTCAGTCCCGGTGGATATATCTGCGGAGAAGAGAGTGCGCTGATTGAAGCCATCGAGGGACATCGCGCGGAGCCGCGCAACAAGCCGCCGTTTCCCGGCGTGGTCGGACTATGGCAAAAGCCTACGGTCATTAACAACGTGGAAACTTTTATCAATGTGCCGCAGATTCTTTCGCGCGGTGTGGAATGGTACAAAGCGGCGGGGCGCAACGGTTCGCGCGGGTTCAAGTTTGTTGGAGTCAGCGGCCACGCGGCGCGGCCCGGCGTTTTTGAAGTTCCACTCGGTATCACAATGCGTGAAGTACTGTTCGATTATGCCGGTGGAGTTCGCGGCGGCCGCGAGCTGAAGGCTTTTGCGCCGTCCGGTCCATCTTCCGGATATTTGCCGGCTTCCATGGCGGACGTGCGGTTGGATTTTAAGGCGCTGGCTGAAGCCGGCTCGATGCTCGGTTCCGGCGCAATCGTGGTTTGCGACGACACGACCTGCATGCTGGACATGGCGTTGAATGCGGTGCGCTTTTATCGCAACGAATCGTGCGGAAAATGTGTTCCTTGCAGAGTGGGCTCGCAGAAGATGGTGGATTTGCTGGTGCGATGGACGCAGGGAAGATTGCCGGAAGCGCAATATCGCGCCGACCTGGCGCTGCTGGAAGAACTTTCGCAGGCGATGAGTCTGGCGTCGATTTGCGGGCTTGGGCAGATTGTGCCGGCGCCGATACAATCGGCGCGAAAACATTTTCCCGCGGAAGTGGATGCGCATGTTTTGCACGGGAAATGCCCGAGCGGGATTTGTTTTACGGCGGCGGCGCGGGCAGGGGAGGCGAATCGCGTAGGGATTCGACCGTGAGAAAGGCTCACAGCTTGGAATTCGGAAGAAGAGCAAGAAAGAAGGATTGCCACAGAGTCACAGAGTGCACTGAGAACGGAACAGGAATCGGTCGGTTCAACGAAATGTTGAGTGCCGCATGCGGATTGAGCCGTTGGAATGAGGCGGAAGAAAAAGCAGATTCCTCGCTTCGCTCGGAATGACAAAGAAAGAAGGGAATAAAAGAAAGAGCAGTGGCGTAAAGCCGCTGCTACATGAGTCAAAAGCGATTTTATGCTTGGTGGGACTATGTTGCAGGAAATGATTGAGCTAACGATCGACGGAGCCGTGATGCGTGTGCCGGAGGGCACGACGGTGTTTGACGCTGCGCGGATGCAGGGAATCGCGATTCCTACATTGTGCCATCTGCAGAATGAGACGCCGGTCGGTGTGTGCCGGCTTTGTGTGGTGGATACTGGCGCGCGGGTTCTGACAGCGGCTTGCGTGCGTCCGGTCGAACCGGGGCTGAAGGTCGTTACCAATTCGGATAAAGTTTTGGCTGCGCGGAAGACGCTGCTGGAATTGATGATGGCGGACCATCCGTCGCCGTGCGCGCGGCAGAACAATTCCGGCGATTGCGAACTGGAGACGCTGGCTGCTGCCGCGGGAGTCAGTGAGCCGCGTTATGCGCGCCGGACCGTCTCGCGCGGACATGATGACTCTTCCCTTTCCATCGCGGTGGATCACGATGCTTGCATTTTGTGCGACCGCTGCATTCGCGGATGTGACGAAGTACGAAACAATTTCGTGCTAGGGCGAATGGGAAAGGGATATGCGGCGGATATTGCGTTCGACCTAAATTCGCCGATGGGCGACTCGACCTGTATTTCGTGCGGCGAATGCATGGTGTCGTGTCCCACCGGCGCTTTGACGAACAAGAGTGTTGCCGGAACAGCAATCTCGGCCGGGCCAGGCGCGGAAGGATTTGAAGCGGAAGACTTGCTGAAGATTCCGGTCTTTCAGGGCGTGTCTGGCACATTTCTGGAGCTGAATCGCGGCGCGATCGTCAAACGGCGGTTCCGTAAAGGCGACTTGATCTGCAAGGAAGGCGAATTCGGATCGACGGCCTTTTTTATTCTGGAGGGCAAAGCGCGGGTTTCCATCTCCTCTCCGATGGCGCACGTGAAAACGCAAGGCGGCGCGCAAGGATTCTTCAAGCGCTTGACGAGCACGCTGGCTCCGCGCGAAGCGGACAAGCGGGACGAAGAAGCGCGCGATCGCACAATTCCGATCGATGCTTCAGTGGACTTGAGCTACGACAATCCGGTGGCGGAACTGGGCCCGGGAGATTTGTTCGGCGAGATGACGTGCATGAATTTTTATCCGCGGTCGGCGACGGTGCGCGCGGAATCGGATGTAGTTGCCTACGAAATGCTGCGCAACGTTCTGGACATTATGTTGAAGAACAAAACGTTCCGCGCACAGGTGGATCAGAACTACCGCAAACGCGCGCTGGAAAATCATTTGCGCGGTGTGCCGATGTTTGCAGAGCTTTCCGCCGACTTCATCGAGCACTTGAAAGAGAGCGTTGAGTTGCTGCGATTCGCGCCGGGACAAGTGATTGCGCGGCAGGGCGACGCGGCGGACAGCTTTTATCTGGTCCGCATCGGTTTCGTGAAGATTTCGGAGAATTATCCGGGCGGCGAGCTGGTGCTGGCTTATCTTTCGCGCGGCGATTATTTCGGCGAGATCGGATTGCTGGGCGGAGGAGTGCGGACGGCGACGTGCGCGGCGCTCGATCACGTGGAAGTGGTGCGCGTTTCCGGCGACGATTTCAGAGAAATGGTGGAGCGGTTCCCAAATGTGCGGCGCGGCCTGGAAGCCGTGGCGGAAGAACGGCGTTCGGCGAATGCACAGCGCATGCAGATGGTGCACAGCGTTCCGATCGATCAGTTTTTGTCGCAGGGATTGATGGAGGCGCAAAGCCTGCTGGTACTGGATTTGCAGAATTGTACGCGTTGCGATGCCTGCGTGAATGCGTGCGCCGATGCGCACGACGGAGTGACGCGGCTGGTGCGCGACGGATTGCGCTTCGATCACTACTTGATTGCTACGAGTTGCCGGCAGTGCCGTGATCCGCTGTGTATGGTGGGCTGCCCGGTGGGATCGATCCGGCGGCGCAATTCGCTGGAAGTGATTATCGAGGATTGGTGCATCGGTTGCGGATTGTGTGCGCGGAATTGCCCTTACGGAAACATCAATCTGCATCCGTTTGAAGTGATGGCGGACGACCCGGAGCACGCGGGGCGGCAGAAGGCGGCGATCAAGCAGAAGGCGACTTCTTGTGATCTTTGTACGCATTTGAAAGAGCCGAGTTGTGTGTATGCGTGTCCGCATGATGCAGCGCATCGCGTGGATCCGCGGGAATTTTTCGCGGGGATTGTGGCGCAGGGGGCATTGAAGTAGCGGGAAGTCGATCGCATATTTGGCAGCGAGTGGGACGGTTTTTTTAACACAGAGGACGCAGAGGTCACGGAGAAGAGTTTCGGATCGTGAAAGAAAAATGCTAATTGATCGCACACAACGCGGTTGGGCGGTTGCGTCACTGGGAATATTTGCGACGGCACTGGTGGTGTATTTGTTTGAGGCCTGGAGTTCGCCGAATGGGCCGCGCGGTGGCAGCGCGATTGGATTGATTTTTGGCGTGATTGGATTTGGCTTGATGATTTTTGCGGCGGCGCTGGGAGCGCGAAAGCGGGTTCCGACATGGAGGGTAGGGCGTGCGACATCCTGGATGCGAGGGCATTTGTGGCTGGGACTGCTCTCGCTGCCACTGATTCTGTTTCATGGCGGATTTCATTTTGGCGGAACCCTGACGCGAGTGCTCATGTGGCTGCTGATTGTCACGGTGGCCAGCGGAGTTTATGGCGCGGCGTTGCAAAATTCAATTCCGAAGAAGATGACAGCAGATATTCCGCTGGAAACGATCTACGACGAAATTTCCCATGTGCGCGGGCTGTTGCGGGAGGAAGCGGACGGCGCGATGGAATCGGTCTGCGGCAACGTCGGTGTCGCGAAAATCTCCGAGGCCGGAGTTCAGCGAGCGGGTGGATTTACCGCGCTGCGGCCGATCGCGGCCAGCGCTGCGCCGTTGCGAACGTCGGCCGCGGTGAGTGCAGGCGCCAGCGCGGCAGTTGCTCCGGCGGCGGAAATTGTTTTGTTGAGCGAAACGGAAAGCGCGCCGCTGCGGCAATTTTATATCGAAGAAATGCGGCCGTTTCTGGAGCAATCGAAATCGCGCGGCCGCCGTCTTGCGGATGAGGCGCGCGCTTCGAGCGTATTTGCGGGTTTGCGAACGCTGTTGCCGGCGGCAGCACAAGACGTGTTGACGGACCTGGAAAATATCTGCGATGAAGCGCGGCAATTGTTGCGGCAGGAGCGGTTGCATCGCTGGCTGCATGGGTGGCTGCTGCTGCATGTACCGCTTTCACTGGCGCTGATCTTGCTGGGGGCGGTACATGCGGTGATGGTGTTGCGGTGGTGACGGAAAGTTGAGAGTCGAAAGACGAAGAAAGGGATTTGCCACAGAGTCACGGAGTGCACAGAGATCGGGAAGAAGGAGTACGGCTGACGGTTCGCGGCTGACGGAATTTCATGGCGAGAACGCGCACAACTAAAACAGTCGCTCAGCGGATCGACCTGAATTATTTCAAGAGGGCGACTCCGTTCAAGAGGGCGAAGCTGTGGCTAGCGATTGCTGCGCCGGTTATTGCGCTGGCGTGGATTGGCGTGCACTTTTTTGGGCATGATAACCGCGTTTATTCGAGCGGGCGATTGAGCGGGGGTCATGCGGTTTTGGAAAAAGAGTGCGCCACCTGCCATGTGCGAGACGCGAGCGGATTTTCGGCGAAAGCGGCGGATTCCGCGTGCTTGAGCTGTCATGACGGACCCGTACATCACGCAGCCGACGTAAATTTGAAGCTGGCGTGCGCGGAATGTCACATGGAACATCGCGGACGCGTAAATCTTGTGGCGACGAAGAATCAGTCGTGCGCGCAATGTCACGGCGATCTTTCCGCAGCCAATCGTGATTCGAGTTACGCGAAACATATTCGAAGTTTTGCAGACGGACATCCCGAGTTTACGGCGCTGCGGAGGGAGGACGGGACGGGGCCGCACGATCCGGGCACGATCAAGCTGAATCATGCAGTGCACATGAAACTAATCCGGCGTGGGCCGAACGGACCGATGGTGCAGCTAAATTGCGGCGATTGCCACCGTACTTCGGCTTCGGCGGATACACACTGGGAGTTCGGCGACGAGAATTACGCGGCGGCGATGGTGGAGTACACGGCGGCGCAGCAATTTGAGCCTGGCGGGTCGCGCGGCTTGCCAACCAAACAGCCGTGGAGCGACCGGCGGCTGATGGCGCCGGCGAAATTTGCAAATGCATGCGCGGGATGCCATTTGCTAACGTTCGACAAGCGGTTTGACGAAGGCGTACCGCACGACAATCCGGAAGTGATTCACACTTACCTCGTGAAGACGTTCGCGGGCTACATTGCGGCACATTCGGCCGAGCTGCACGAAATGCAAGATCCGCAAAGAAAACTGACCGGCCGTGCCGCAGAGCCGGTGATGCGAACCGTTTCCGCGGGACAGTGGGTGGCGGAGCGAGTGACAATTGCGGAAGAGCTGCTGTGGCACAAGACCTGTGCGCAATGCCATGCTATTTCGGTGACGCCGCTGCCAGACGTCAAGATCGCGCGTTGGAATGTGGGCGAGCAGCGCATCAGAGCGGCGGAATCACTCGCTGGTGCCGAGAGCGTGGAGACAAAACTTCCTGTAATCGCCGCAGCGCGCACAAGGCTGCAGTGGCTGCCACACGCAAGGTTTGATCACGACGCGCATACGGGATTTTCTTGCGAGAGCTGCCACCAGAATGCGGTGAGGAGCACGGAATCATCGGATGTTTTGATTCCGGGTATCGCGACTTGCCAGAAGTGTCACGCGCAAGGCTCGGATCACGCCGAATCGCGCTGCTTCGAATGCCACACGTATCACGATTGGGGGAAACGGAAAGAAGTTAAGGCGACGTTCACTTTGCCCGCGCTGCGATCCCGCCCGTAAGGCGTAGCCTGCGGCCGCGGGCGCCCAGCTTACAAGGACGTTCGCTGTTGGCTCGAATAAATTTACGCGTTTTGGACTAACGCCATCATTTGCGGGGTGTAGCGTTCGCCGACGATTTGGAATTCAGCCAAGCGGGCCGCGATTTTCTTGAGGTCGGCGGCGGTCAAATGAACGTGGATTGCGCCCATGTTCTCTTCCAGATAGCGAACGCGTTTCGTTCCCGGGATGGGCACAAAATCCTGGCCTTGTGCGAGCACCCACGCGAGCGCCAACTGCGCCGGCGTGACGCACAATTCGCTGGCCATTTCTTTCACTGCGGCGGCAAGTTTCAGATTGGCTTGCAATGCTTCCTGTTGAAAACGCGGGTAGTTGGTGCGCCGCCAGTCGTTAGAGTCGAGATCGTTGAGGTTTTGAATTGTGCCGGTAAGAAAACCGCGGCCAAGCGGGCTGTATGGAATAAAGGTGATGCCAAGTTCGCGGCATGCGGCCAGCACGCCGTTGGTCTCAACGTCGCGCGTCCATAATGAGTATTCGCTTTGCAACGCCGCGATCGGGTGAACTTTCGCGGCGCGACCCAGCGTTTCCGGGCCGGCTTCGGATAGTCCAATCGTGCGAACTTTGCCGACTGAAACAAGTTCCGCCATCGCGCCAACGGTTTCCTCGATGGGAACGTTGGGATCGACGCGGTGCTGGTAAAACAGGTCGATCGTTTCGACGCCGAGCCGCCCGAGACTCGCTTCGCACGCGCGGCGAATATTTTCGGGTGAACTGTCCACGCCCTGAATCCCGCTGGAACCGATCCGAAAGCCGAACTTGGTGGCGATGACGACGCTCGCGCGCGGAACCTCGCGCAGGAAACGTCCGAGTAATTCTTCGTTCTTATACGGGCCGTAAACTTCGGCGGTATCGAGGAAATTACCGCCCAGCTCCAGGTAGCGGTGAAGGACCTGCAGCGATTCTTTTTCGTCGGCTGGGCCATAGGCATAGGACATACCCATACAGCCGAGTCCCATTGCCGAAACTTGTATCCCGTTTTTGCCCAATTGTCTGAATTCCATCTTGCCTTGCCTCCATAAATCAGATGCAACACTCAAACTTAAGATGTAAGAAATTCGCCGAATGGTACGCTATCTGGCGAGAAAAACGAGCGATGAAGTAAAGTTTTTCGACTCGGCGCTGAACATGCGCTAGATTTATGGTTCGCGTTTGCCAACAGGCCGGATGATTCTGAGATGAGTCGAGCGCCGGCGCGAATCTCTTCATGGATTCTACCCATTCATCCACAGCAACGGTGGCAAAGGCCGCGCTTGCAGAACAGCAACATCTCGGCCCTGTAAAAGCGCTGTGGCGGATCGTTACCCACGTCGATCATTCCAAAATTAATGTGTGGCAGGCGCTGCGGAACACTGTAGGAGTTGTTGCGCCATTAATAGTGGGCTACTCATTGGGCATGCCGCGAGGCGGGCTTGCGATGGCGAGCGGCGCGCTGAACGTATCGTATTCGGACGGCAGCGATCCATACGCGCGGCGAGCGAAGCGAATGTTGGCATCCACAGCGTGGTGTTCGGTCGCGGTTTTGCTGGGAGGCTTGACCGCGCATAGCAATACAGTCGCGGTGATTGTTGCGACGCTGTGGGCGTTCACGGCGGGAATGCTGGTGGCGCTGGGAACGACCGCGGCGGACGTGGGAGTGATCAGCACGGTGGTGCTGCTGGTGTACTCGGCGCAAGCGCTGACACCGCTGCAGGCGCTGCAGGCGGCTGGATTGGCGCTGGCCGGCGGGTTGTTACAAATATTGCTGTCGATCGCTTTGTGGCCGGTGCGGCGCTATGAGCCTGAAAGGCGATCGCTGGCGGCGTTATATTCGGAGCTTGCGCGCATCGCGACGCATGCGAGCGAAGCGACTTTGTCGCCCCTGGGCACAAAAGAAATTGCGCAGGCCCATGACGCATTGTCGGGGCTCACGACGGACACTTCGCTTTCCGCGTTGCGTTACCGGTCGTTACTTTCGCAAGCGGAGCGCATCCGGCTGAGCCTGGCGACTCTGGCGCGGCTGCGATCCCGGTTGGTGCGCGAAAACGCGTTGCATCCTGCGATTGCGGGGCTGGAGCAGTTTCGCGAAAACACAGCAGTACTTTTGCGTGCGATCGCCAACAGCCTTGAGTCCGGAAGAGAGATCAATCTGGAAGCGGACCGGTTGGTGTTGGGAATCGCACTGGCGGAACAACTGGGCCGCACGGGAGAGGCAGGAGGGCAAACTTTTTCGAACGCGGTGATGCGCGACGTAAAGTTTCAAGCGGACGCACTGGGCGGGCAACTTCGCGCGGCGATCGAGCTGTCGCGGAACGCGACGCCGGAGGGAGAAGCGAAATTCGACAAGCGAGAAGCTTTGCAGCCCTTGTGGATGCGATTCACGAGCCGCATCGCAACGCTGCGCGCGAACCTGAATTTGCAATCGGGCGCGTTTCGTCACGCGGTGCGGCTGATGATTTGCGTGGCGCTCGGAAACAGCCTTGGACGCATGCTTCATCCTTACCGTGCTTACTGGATTCCGATGACCATTGTGCTGGTGTTGAAACCGGAATTTGCGGTGACTTTCAGCCGAGGTGTTCTGCGGATTTTCGGCACGCTCGCCGGATTGTTGCTGGCGACGGCGCTATTTCATTTTCTTCCCATTCACACTGCGATGGAGATTTTTCTGATTGCGCTGTTTACGTTTTTGACGCGCTGGATCGGTCCGGCAAACTATGGGATTTTTGGAGTGTCCATCAGCGCGCTGATTGTGCTGCTGATTTCCATCACCGGGCTGGCTCCGAAAGAAGTGATCGTCGCACGAGGCGTCAACACCATCATCGGCGGAGCATTCGCGCTGTTTGCTTACCTGGCGTGGCCCACGTGGGAGCGAACCCGCTTGCCGGATTTGTTTGCAGCGCTGTTGGATGCCTACGGGAATTCTCTTCGTTCGGTGTTCAAGAAGCTGCTTGATCCGGCATCGGCTTCCGCAAGCGAACGCGAGCGCACGCGGCAGGCTTCGCGAGTCGCGCGGTCCAATCTGGAGACGTCCATAGAAAGACTGGCAGCCGAGCCGGGAATATCCGCGGAACAACTGTCCCGTGCTAACGCCATGCTTGCCTCCTCGCATCGCTTCGCGCATGCTTTAATCGCGGTGGAAGCCGGAATCCCGGAGGATGGAGCAGCAAAACCGCAACCGCAATTCAGACCATTCGCTGAGGCAGTAGAGAAGACTCTCGAACTGCTCTCCGCAATCTTCCGTGGCAAGCGTGTTGCTGAACGGGAATTTCCTGACCTCCGGGAGATTTATTCGCGGATGGTGCATTCGGGTGAGGCAGAAGACGGACGCTATGCATTCGTGACGGTGGAAACGGACCGCATGGTGAACAGCCTAAACACGCTGCGTGAACAAGTCTTCGTGTGGAAGCGCGGTCTAAGTGGCAAGGGCTAATGCGAGCGAAAGAGATCTTTGATCGCAGTGCATGCTAACAGCCGGGACGACGGGAGGGACGCGATGAGACAGCCACGGCGAGAATTCTTGTTTTTCGGCGGGATTATATTCGCAGGAGCGATGTGCGGCGCTCGGTTAAACGCGTATGGACAGTCGCGAAAAATGCCTAATCCACCGCCGCCTGCCGAAACAAATCCCACCATGTCGGGCACAACGAGCAACCGGGTGCCGCAGCGCGCGATTTTGCAACAACACGAAAAAGAGTTTCGCGAATCGCTGGCGACTTTGTTTGAGCGAGTAAATGAATTGAAAGTGGAAGTGGAAGAACTTCACTCCGCAGACATTTTTTCCGTTAAGATTTATAAGCAGACCAGCGAGATCGAACACCTCGCGAAGCAGCTGAAAAATCTGGCGAGAAATTGAATGGGGTCCCATGGCAGAGGCGCTCCCACAATGCGAATTCGAAAGCAAGAACTTGATTCTTAAGCTGCAGAAGAGCCTGGAAGGGCGGATCGAAGCGATTCCTCCATTTGTTGACGGACTGATGAGCATCGTGCAGTCCGTGCGATGCGCTGTAGGCCGGGAACGCGAAGTGGAAGTGGCGCTGATTGAGGCTCTGGCGAACGCGGTGCAGCATGGCTGCAAAAACGATCCAAGCAAGATGATTGAAGTTTGCGTGGGCTGCGACGAATCGAGAGGATTGCTAATCGTGATTCGCGATCCGGGGCCGGGATTCGATCCTTCCTCGATTCCCAGTCCAGTCGTAGGCCAGAATCTTTTTTCGACCCACGGGCGCGGCATCTTTTTGATCAACCAGCTCGTGGACGAGGTTCACTATGAAAAAGGTGGAACCGAAATCCACATGAAGATCACGTAACCAGGCGCCGCAAGAATTCTACGGCTCAATCTTTGTACCCAGCACGGCAAGAAACTTTGCCAGCCACGCGTGCAATGCCGGCCAGGCAGGTCCGGTGACGAGATTGCCATCCACCACCGCTTCCGCCATTCCGATATCCACGTATATGCCGCCGGCAAGCGTCACGTCCGGGCCGGTTGCGGGATAGGCGCTGCACTTTCGGCCTTGGAGCACTCCCGCCGCGGCAAGAACCTGCGGCGCGTGACAGATAGCCGCTACCGGTCTATTTTCTTTCATGAAGTAGCGCACGATGTCGAGCACGCGCGCGTTCAGGCGTATGTATTCCGGCGCCCGACCACCCGGAATCACCAGCGCATCGTAGTCTTCGGGCTTTATCTGATCGAACGTGGCATTCAAGGCAAAATTGTGGCCGCGTTTTTCGGTGTAGGTCTGATCGCCCTCGAAATCGTGTATCGAGGTACGCACAAATTCTCCGGTTTTTTTTCCGGGGCAAACCACATGAATGGTGTGGCCGACCATCTGCAGCGCGTGAAACGGCACGATGATCTCGTAGTCTTCGACGAAGTCGCCAGCCAGCATCAAAATTTTCTTCTTCGCCATCCAACCCTCCCGCAACGCCATAACGCCGCGTAATTTAAGTTTGCACTTTCATTCTCCGCCAGGCGTGAGCAGAAATACAACGGCGCGGTTATTTTCGTTTTTTGCGAGAATATTCCGCGCCTGATTAAGCTTCTGCCAGGATCCTGTTTTTAGAGCGTGGTTACGGGCGATTGAACTTGCGCGGTCTCCGGCACTGACGGAACTTCCGGCGACTCTTCGATGGTGAGATGGTCGGTGCGCATTTTACCCCATTCGCGCAGCATCAATCCTTGCGTGGCGAAGTAGCGGCGAATCTGCGAAGAATCCCAGCGCAGTACTTCTTCCAGTACCGGCACGAGAACGCTCATGGCGTTATCGCTGAGCACCGTGCGCCGCGCGATACGCGTGATGTGTTCGGCTTCGCTGACCGCGATGGTCAAGCCGTCGTACTGATTGACGTGCATCATCACTGGCAAGTCCGAGCTGCCGTCGCCCATGTAAACAATATGGTCGTGGCTGATGCCCAGTTGCGAGCGAATTTCTTCCAGCACCGTGATCTTGCCCCAACCGGCCGACGCACGCACGATGGCTTTGACTTCGCCGTTGCCTGGCTCGTAATAAAACCTGGTGCCGTGTATATTCTCCGGCGCGACGATGCCCTCGAGCGCCGACTGAATAATTTCCCGTGGCGCCGCCGAGATGACGTGAAAATTAAACTTGTACCCTTCCGCGAGTGTATCCAGCGTTTTTGCAAACAGCTTCACGTCGTGCTTCAGACGAATGAGTTTGCCCGCTTCGATCAAATGTTCGCGCCGAACGCGGCGAAATTCCGGATCGTGCAGGATCAGATAGGAAAGCTCTGCCCCTTGTTGCACCAGGTTGATTTGCGCCAAGCCGCGAACTTTGTCGTGGAAACCCTGCACGCCGATCAACTCGGCCAGCACCACGCCGGAATCGTTGAAACTCAAGGTCTGGTCGAAATCGCTGGCCAGTAAATATTGCTGCACCATTTGTACCTCTTCCTTTTTATCGCCCGCCACTGCGGACACTCGCCGCTCATGCGGCTTTTATCGCCCCCGCTCGTTACACCTTAACCTGTGTTCCCCGCTCGGCGGTCACGAATTATTTTGATGGATGCTATGCACAAAAACGTGAACGCTTCGTTGAATGTTGATTAGATGCCGCTCATCGGTAAA
Organism: uncultured Acidobacteriota bacterium; assembly: GCA_963732135.1. Lineage (GTDB taxonomy): Bacteria > Acidobacteriota > Terriglobia > Acidiferrales > UBA7541 > Acidiferrum. The sequence goes on along the minus strand of CAVSYC010000001.1, from coordinate 114,824 downwards.
GAGTTAAAACAAAAGGATTTGAAGACTTTATCGTTGACTCTCGAGCGGCCCGGGAGCGAAACCTGTAGCAAGGTGCAGGGCGAATCAAATGCGAATTATTTTTTGGCGGCATACGGCGTCGCCAGCCAACCCTTTGCTCGTTGTTCCCACTGCTCCCAAAATTGACGAACGCCGCGATCCACATTGCTTACCTCGCTGGTTGTTTGCGGTTCGTCGTTCACCAGATAGACCTGGCCATCGCGCAAATAGAGTGCTTGAGATTCGGCTAAATTCAGTGGGCGCGCGCCCCGGCGCCCAAAGACGGATATCTGGTTGCCAGATTCGTCCACTGCCCGGTCGCGGTCAATGCCCTTTGAAATGCCCAGCGCCGGTCCTTTTGTCTTTGCAGTGGCAATTAATCTTGGTGTGGGGCGAGGGCTGAATCCGGAAAAATGTGCCGGGTCGTCCCAGGGCGAAACGATTTGCAGAATGCGCAAACCATTGTAGCCGTCGGCGACGAAAGCGAATGCACTACCAGCAACCATACCGATTTTTACGTCGTTTACTTCATGCATCGCATTGTTGGCATTAAAGACTTGATCGAGTCGCGGCGCTTCGGGATTTTCGACATCAATAATTCCCACTCCATTCGCGCCTGCCGCGATATAGGCGTAGGTGCGCGCAACGTAGATGTTGCGCGAATCGGGAAGCGCAACAGTACCCGTTGTTACGGGTCGCGGATGCGCAAGGTCGGTTACATCGAGAACTTTCATTCCGTAGCGGTCCACCACAAACGCGTAACGAAATTGCACCGCGATGCCGCGGGGATCATCCAGCGCCGGTGCGCCGATGGTTGCTGAGATCTTCGGTTGCAGCGGATGTTGCAAATCCACAACCACCAGATTCTTGTTGGTCAGGATGTAAGCGAAATTACCGGCGATGATGATCCTGCGCGCGCCGGTGAGTACTCCATCGGGATTGAAAGCCAACGCGCGCTGCAGAAAATTGTTGGCGGGATTTCCGTCGAGCAGCGTGCCCACACCCGGACTTCTCGCTTTCAAATTTGGGTTTCCGATAATCACAAGTCCTTCTTCCTCGTCGGCGACATAAAGAAAGCCGTACAACAGCGGAATCGGCTGCTCTTCATTTTCAGGAAGCTGAACACGCAATGGATCGACGCCCAACGTCGTCGGTGATGCAATTGCTACGGCGTTCTTTGTTGGCACGAAGAATTTTTGTCCCAGGGAGGAAACCGGCGCGGTGGTCATGCGTTCAGAAAAACCCTTATTGTCAATATTGGCGATGTCGAAAACACGAAAGCCGCCTTTGCCTTGTGCGGTGTACGCATATTCCCCGCGCGCCTGAACGTCGAGCACGGTTCCCGGATGCTCAAACGCAGTCCCAATTTCCCTGCCGTGCGCGACGAACTTCTTGAAATTGTCCGGATAAGCGACGCGCTGCAAATCGCTGCCGTAGATGGCGTTGGGCTCGTCGTGTTCGGCTACGACAACGGCCTCGAGTCCATGCTCGCCGGTCGCGACATAAATGTAGCGGCCCATGAAATTCATGAAATTGGTGCCTTGCAGCAAAAGTTGCGCCATCCAGGCGTTGTTGTCGTTGGCGGCAGAAACGTGGCAATCGCTGCACTGCTTGGTTTCTTTTGCGCGAACGGTATGCGGAACAAACGTGCTGAAGGCCTGACCGGATAATCCAGAAGAAGAAATAGTCTGTTGTTGATAGTAGAGCCATTCGCGATTCGCGTTTTGCGAACTGACCAAAACCGCGCAGGACGAGCGTGCCGGCGCGATGCGATGGTTTGTGACGGTGCCGTCCACGCCCAGCATGTAGATGTCATCGCGCAGAATTTGAAAATTGTAGCTGGTGTAGTTCCGCGTGGTGAGCCCTTCGTTGTGCAGCATGTCGCGCTTGACGTTGGCCGTCATTTGCAGATGGCAGCCGAAACATGTGGGTGTCCACGATGTATGGCATGAATAACAGGTCATCGAACGATTGGAATGGGCGAGCATCGATTCTTCGCTCGCGAATGCGCTGACCACCTCGCCAGATTTGCCCATTAATTTCGCGCGATAGGATTTTGCATTGAAGTGGACGTTGCCCTGCGTGACGCTGTCTCGCGTTTGCACTACTTCCCACTCTTGATTTCGTTCGCTCATGGAGCGTTGGATCAGCGCGTCACCGCGCCATTCGAAGCGGCGCAATCCCCATGGCGTGCGCAGAGCCTCGAGTTGCCGTCCACCAACCGGAGCGGCGGGGCCGGAAGTGATCAGGCTGGCGCGCGCTCCGATGGTGCCGTGGCAATCAACGCAATCGATTTCCACGGCGGCGCGCGGTTCGCCGTAAACTTTTCCGTTGCCGTGATTGTCTTGGCCGAAGTGGCAATCGGCGCACTGCATTCCCTTTTCCAGATGAATATCAGCAAGGTGAACCGCTTTGCCGAAGCGTTCTGGATCGTCAAAGGCGATTTGCTTGCCGTCCTTGTCCAGCCAGTTGCCTTTGCGGTCGTGCGCATATACGCCGCGATACACCCAGCCATGGCCGTGGAAATCCGCGAACTGCGTGGTTTTCAAGTGCTTATTGAATTCCGGGCTGCCGGTTTGCTCCAGAAATTTTTCATCGCTCCACAGTCCGCGTGCAGCTGCCGCTTCCGGATTTTTCAGCGACGTTCGATAACGCTCTTCCTCGGTGGGATTTTTCTGCTTATCCGGATACATTTTTTCGCCGTCGATTTCGTTGTCCCACCACGTGAGGCCAAAATACGTGGTGAGCATGTTCGTTCCGGGATGCATATGGCAGACCATGCATTGGCTGGAGGGAATCGAGCGCGTGAAAACGTGCTTGATGGGGTGGCCCGACTGCGACTTGTCGACGGCTGGATCAAGGCTTGCGCTTTTGCCCGAGTGTCCGAAGCCTGCGTACGCACCGGAATGTGCCGGGTCGCGATCGTTGGCATAAATCACATGGCACGACGAGCAGCCGCTGGCGCGATAATCTCCAGGATGATCGTTCGTTCCCGGCAAGGACATCACGGGATCGACGAGCCGTGTTTTCTGCAGTCCGAGAAAGACCGGATCGGTGCGCAACTCGGTACCAAAGCCGCGGTCGCTCAATTTGTCGTCAGGTTTGCCCGGATCTTCGTTGCGCGATGGAATTCCCAGTTCGGCTTTTTTTTCTCCGCCGCGTTCGAACACCCGCAGAACATTCCCGGGTTGTGAAGTTTCCCAGCGATAAAGCGGCGTGAGCTCCGGCAACACGCCTTTTGTTCGCGATTCTTCGCTCGTTGGCGGAGGAAAAGTCTTCATCGATTGCGGTTTGCCGTCGCGGTCGTAGCTTTCTCCAAAGCGCGCATTCTTCCCGGGAATCGCTCCGTTGTTGTAAAGCGCCGCTCCCCACAAAAATCCGGTGTGCGTCATCATGCTGGTGGAAACCGCGCGAGTTTCGTTCGCATGGCAGCCGGCGGCTCCGCAGGTTTCTGCCGCGACACGCAAATCCCCAGGGTTCACAAATTTCACGTATTCCACTGACTCCTTCAGCCATTTTGCAAATACGTCCGGCGTTCTAGCTCCGCGATTACGAAAAATTGCGTCGTTTGGCTGAACGTGGGCTTTTTGTTTGGCTGCAGCATATTCAGATGAATTTGTCGGAGTTCCCAGCGCTATACTCGCCGCGGCATTTCCACCGTGGCAATCCGTGCATCCCAGCTGAACTGTTTTCGTCGGATGCATCGTCGGCTCGTCCATCGGCGAGTGGCAGCTCATGCATCCAGACGATTTCTGTGCTGCGGCCTCGCGCGATTGCCCGCGAACCTCCTCTGATCGCTTTTGAGCGACTAACGCATTTCCGCGAAGGCCAAGAAAAAGGAGCACCGTCGTGCTACACAAGAATGCCGTTATGAGTATTCTCGGCACGGAATGTCTTAGTCCCACCATAGTCAGAACGTTAATTTCACCGAACCAAACAGGGAAAACAGAGTTTTGCCGCCATAAATATCGCGAAATCCATCGCCCGGCGTAAGCATCGCTGCGCCACCTGTAAGCACGATATTCTCCGAAAGCGGCGGGCGGTAGGTAACGCCGGTGCCGTAGTCTACGCCGATGGTGTGGCGAATGGGTGCCTGTAAAAGAATAAATTCCAGCGGCTCCGTGCGTTCGAAGCGCAAGAAATTCGCGTTGAGGAAACCTTTCAGCTTCGGTGTGATGTCAAAATCCGCTCCAGCATTGACGAGAAAAATCCCTGGATTTACAAAATTAGCCTGCCCCTCGTCCTTGCTCGCGCGCAGCGAAGGTATCAAGCTGCCCGGCGTCGTAAGCAGCACTCCCGAGCCGGTGAGGCGAAATCCCTCGCGATTCCAGAAGCTGAAAAGACCGCCAGCGAACGCATCCAGATCGAGGATTGAATCGAAACCGCGAGCGCGGCCATCACGTGGATTTGCGTCGCCACTGGTATAAAAAGTGGAAACGCGATAGCGAACCCAATCACGATCGTAGGAAATTTCGGCTGCGGCCAGCTGCGCGTTCACAGTGACCGGCCGCCCGGCGATGGGATTGAAAGTATCTTCGCCCACTGCCTGATAAAACGCGTGCGTCAAATTGATGCGATGGATATGGCCGCTGCCAAGCCAGCCAAAATAGCCGACGCGAATTGCGTGCGGGATCGGGCCAGCGCCGGGATTCTGGTTCACAACATTTCCCACCGGCGCGGGACGCACCAGAAATCCGTTGTCATCAAAGTGGATCGACGCGTCGTCTTTATTCCACGCCGCAACAAATTCGGCGGTGTACCCGGGAAAGAAAAAATCCTGCAAATAAATATTTCCAAGCACCACCTGTTGATGGCGCCGTTCGAACGTATTCAGTCCGCTGTTGGTATTCTTCTCCAGAAATTGAAAATAGGCGGCGTTGTATTCGATCTTGTCGGAGTGCAAGTCGCCGAAGATGCGCACCGTGGGTTGCTCATCCACAAAAAGAAACCCGCGGAAATCGGCGTTGAATTGCTGGATGCCCGCGCGCACGCTGACGAAATCGTAGTTCGGACCGAGATCGTGCAGCTTCACTTCCCCGAACGCCTCCTGCAATCCGATGTGCGTATCGAAGCGATTGGTTCCACTGCGGACGTCCGGGCCGACAATTCCCAGTTCGCGAACATTCAGGTCATTCAAACTGATTTCCGGCGTGATACGGATTCGCCAGTCCACCGGCTTGAACGAAGCGTCGCCATGAAATAAATCGAACGTGAAACGCAAAGTCTGATCGACCAATTCCTGTTCACCGTGTCCGAAAAAAGTCGAACTTCCGGGATTGGCTGCGCTTACTCCGCTGGGAGACGGCACCCGCCGACCATCGAACGTAGTATCGGAGGTGGCAGTCAAATTGAAAAAGACTCGCTGGCCCAAAACAGCCGGCCAGATCGGTTCATCGCCTTTCAAGCGATTGCGATTGAACGGATCGTACCAGCGGGAACGCGTATAGATATATTCGCCCGTAGATGAATATCTTTTGTATTCAGGCTGCTGCAGCGCCCAGCGATCGGGAACCGTAGCGAACACGTCGGCAACCGGAGGCAGGCTTTCCGGCGCCGGATTGAGTACATAACTGGGATCGGCATCCAGGCGGTGGCGGAATTCGCGATAGCTTCCAGATGACGCGACGGACTCCGCAGGAAGCGGCGTGCCAAGTTCCGGAAGGCGCGGAAGCCGCGAGCGCACTTCGGAAGAAGGCTCGGCGGGCAGTGAAATCTCCAGCGTCAGGACTTCGTTGGCATGCAAGATAATTTTATCCAGCGAAAAGGCAGCATATCCCTCCGCCTGCACGCGAAGAGAGTAGTTACCCGGAACGATCGGGAAAACTCGAAACACGCCTTCGCCGCTCGCGAAATATTCCTTGCTCTCGGCCGAAGTTAAATCTTGCAGTTGAAGTACCGCTCCAGCGACGGGGAGCTGCTCACCGCCGGCAGTGCCCGAGCGCACCACTCCATCCAGCGCGGCATTCGTCTGCGCCTGCTGCCGTGGCAGACGAAGTTGCGTGCCTGGCTCGCGCGACTGCTGCGCCCCTTGCGCGGCAACGGCCGCAGATCCGAACGCAATCGCGAGCGCCAGAAACAATAGCGCCAGGCAGCAGCGGTGTAGACGGGGCGGCCGCCACGCGTACCAATTAGAGCTTTTTTGCATTGCGCATACCCGAGAATGACGCCCACACCGCGTCGCATGGAAACGGAATCAACAGCAAGCTAACAACATGAGCCCAGAGCGAGCAATGATTTTCACGAAGCGATGACAACAGTAGATAACAACTGAAAACATCTCGCGAAAAATATTCACTATTTGGCGCCAGGGTTCCGCTTGAAGATTGAGCCGTCAGCGGCGTGTGTGTTACGAACATACGTGGCCAATTCCGTTCCCAAACTTCGCACACTGCGAAAACCGTTTGCCGCGCAAAGCGCGCTCAACCGGCAAAAGAAATTACTCATGCGGGGCATTGCATTGACCCCTGGCCTAGCATGCGCTGCGGCTTTTTTATTGGCAGGGTGCGGAGGCGGAAGCAACGCACTAACACTGCCTCCCCCTCCCGCGTCGGCATTTCAGCCACTCACGCAATCCGAAGTCACGCAGATCGTTACATCCGCAGCGGTCTCGGCCGGTCCGGACACCATGGCCATCGCGGTGGTGGACCGGCAAGGAAAGGTTCTGGGTGTTTTTCGCAAGCCGAATACGCCGACCAACGCCCTGGGCAATTTTTCCGTCATGCAAGATGCCAACGACGTGGCAGTCGCGTTGGCTCGAACCGGCGCGTTTTTCAGCAATAACCAGGCACCGCTTACTTCTCGCACTGTGCGCTTCATCAGCGGCATTCATCTCCCGCCGGGAGTCACAAATCAGCCCCCCGCGGATCTCTACGGCATCGAGAACACCAATCGCGGCTGCACACTTTCAGCCGAACTGGAAAGCCACGGATTCAAACCCGCGACTCCCATTAGCGGAACCAATCGTTTGGGGATTATCACCGGCAAAAAAGACATCAACGACTCCGATCCCAGCACTGTCAATCCCGGGGGGATTCCGATCTATCGCGGAAACGTCTTGGTGGGAGGAATCGGCGTCACAGGAGTTTCGGCCGACGTCGCGGAATACGCCGCATTCAAAGGAGCGACATCCACCGGATTCGGCAGTTTCTTCTCAAACTTGCCGCCCCCGGGTGTGGTTTTTCTTGGTGGTGTAGTGCTGCCCGCGATTGACAATACCAGTCCTCCGGCCGGCGTGGGCACCGGCACAATCGCCGGCGGCACATGGTTTGTCGCGGCAACCGACGGAACCGGGACGCCCGCAGAGGGAGACCTGGTCGCAGCGGTGGCGGGCACAGGCGGTCTGTCGGCGTCGGACGTAACGACGATCCTCAACAATGCCGAAGCCGAAGCCAATCTCACGCGTGCAGCGATTCGCTTGCCTGAAGGCTCGCGCGCCAGGATGGTGATCGCCGTTGCTGATCTGGACGGCACAATCATCGGTCTTCGTCGCATGCCGGACTCGACCGTTTTCAGCATCGATGTAGCCGCAAGCAAAGCCCGCAACATGGTGTACTTCAACGGTAGTACGCGGCTTGCTTCAGATTTAGACCAGGTGCCGCTCGGTACTGCGGTAACCAACCGCACCATCAGCTTTGGTGCTATGCCATTGTTTCCTCCGGGTATCGACGGCTCCGGCGATGGCCCATTCTTCAATCTCTATATCGCGGATATCATGAATCCCTGCACGCAAGGATTCCAGCGCGGCGCAGCCAACGACAAAAAGAGCGGCATTGTATTTTTCCCGGGCAGCGCCGGTCTGTATAAGAACGGAGTACTTGTGGGCGGCCTGGGCGTCAGCGGCGACGGCGTCGATCAAGACGACTTTGTAACCAGCGCCGGGACCAAGGGATTCGAAGCGCCAACCGCCATTCGCGCCGACCAGATTTCCGTCAGCGGAGTCCGGCTTCCGTATTTCAAATTCCCGCGCAATCCTACCGACTAAAGGCCCGGCACTCGCAGGGCCACACTTCCACCCAGTGTTTACTGATTCGGAGCTTAACCCCCAATTTGCGCCATCTCGACCGCCGCCAGGATGAGAATGGGATTGCAAGCAGAAATTCTACAGGAAGCATATTTCCGTTCGGTTATCTTAATCTCAAGCGCTCTACCTCAGTGGACAAGGGACAGGCCAGCGCCACATGACTTTTCGAAACAAGCTGATCGGGGGATTCGGCGCTGCCCTCTGCATTGTCCTGATGATCGGAGGGCTGTCCTATCAGAGATTTCTGCAAGAGGAATCCGATCAAAGGTGGGTCGCGCATACCCAGGAAGTTCTGGAGCATCTGGACGCTGCCCTCGCTGCCGCAAGTCGGCTGGAAGATGAACGTGCATCTGCGGCCGCGCAGGTTGGGACTTTCCCTGAATCCGCTCGGCAAGCCGCGGGCGAACTTCAATCGCACATAGCCGAGATTAAAACCCTGACCGCTGACAACCCGAAACAACAAGCCGCTCAGGCACGACTCGCGGAGCTGGCCAGCGCGAGAATATCACTGCTCAAAAAAACCGGTTCGCAGATCGAATCGCCCATTTCAACTGAAGAAACACGCCGCCAGTTGATGACACAAATCAGAGGCGTCTTCCTTGAAATGCGCTCTGAAGAAGAACGCCTTTTGCGCGTGAGACTGCAACATGCCACCGAGCGGGCACGCCAGATGCAAGCCATTCTGGGCATCGGGTACGCATTTTCCCTGCTGTTGTTTGCGGTCACGGTGTACTCCATCTTTCGCGAGATTGAAAAACGAAAACGCACCGAAGAGCGGTTGCTGCGCGCTCAGGAACAATACCGGCTGCTGTTCGACAGCAATCCGATTCCAGTCTGGGTCTTCGACACGGAAACTCTTTCCATTCTTGACGTCAATGCGACCGCGGTTGACCGCTATGGATACAGCAGGGAGGAATTCCTGCGCACAAAGATCACGGATATTCGGCCGCAGGAGGATGTACCGGCTCTTCTGGCCGAGCTTCGCGACCGCGAGGGCCCGGTTTCGGACTCCGGGCCATGGAAACACCGGAAGAAAGGCGGGGAGCTGATCGATGTCCAGATCACGTCCTATCCTTTGACCTTTCAGGAAAAAAGTGCGCGGCTGGTCGTGGCGACCGACGTCACCGAACAGAAAAGAGCGACGGACGCACTCAAACAAAGTGAGGAAATGTTTCGGCTGATCGTTTCCAATATTAAGGACTACGCGATCGTCGTGCTCGATCCGGGTGGTCAAGTAATCAGTTGGAACGGAGGGGCGCAACGCATCAAGGGCTATACGAAGGAGGAGATATTGGGCCAGCACTTCTCCTTATTTTATCCGGCCGAAGAACTGGCCGCCGGAAAACCGGATATCGAGCTCCAGTCCGCGAGAGAAAAAGGACGTTTCGAAGACGAGAGCTTGCGGGTTCGCAAAGATGGCTCGCGCTTCTGGGCAAACGTGGTGGTCACGCCACTGACCGATGACACCGGCCAGCTGCGTGGTTTTGTGAAGATCACCCGGGATATAACGGAGCGAAAAAGAGCCGAACAGGAAATTTTGCGGCGCAGTGCGGAATTGGAAACGGCAAACAAGGAACTGGAAACCTTTTCTTACTCCGTTTCGCATGACTTGCGCGCCCCATTGCGTGGAATCGAGGGATTCAGCCAGGCCTTGCAAGAGGATTACGAGCGGCAACTGGACAACACCGCACGGGATTATTTGCGTCGAATCCGTGCCGCAACGCATCGCATGGGGGAATTGATCGACGATCTGCTGAACCTGGCACGCGTGACCCGCGCCGAAATCCATCGCGAATCCATCGATTTGAGCAGATTGGCAAACGAAGTCGTCCAGGAACTCCGGGCAAACGAGCCGCAACGCGCGGTTGTGCTGAAAATCGCGGAAGGATTGGCAACGAACGGTGACACCCGGCTGGTTCGTGTCGCATTACAGAATCTGATCGGCAATGCCTGGAAATTTACGTCAAAGCGCGACCGCGCGGAAATTGAATTTGGTGAAAAAACCACCAACGGAGATCGCGCCTATTTCGTCCGTGATAATGGCGCCGGTTTCGATCCTTCCTACGCTTCCCGCCTCTTCGGTCCCTTTCAACGTCTTCATGCCGCCGCTGAATTTCCCGGCACCGGCATTGGCCTGGCCACGGTGCAAAGAATCGTTCATCGCCACGGCGGGGCCGTGTGGGCCGAAGGTTTCGTGAATCGGGGAGCAACGATTTATTTCACTTTGCGACGAACAAATTCCTAGTCCGGGGGTGCAATGGACGACAAGGTTATTTTGCTGGTGGAGGACAATGCCGACGATGAGCTGCTGACTCTTCGTGCGCTGAAAAAAAACAATATCCGGAACGAAGTGGTCGTTGCGCGCGACGGCAGTGAGGCTCTGGACTACCTCTTTGGCACCGGTATATACGCTGGCAGGGATTTGCGCCTGATGCCGCAGATCGTTCTGCTCGATTTGAAACTGCCCAAAGTAGATGGCTTCGAAGTTCTCTCTCGCGTGCGCTCCAGCGAAACGACCAAGCTTCTTCCGGTTGTGATTCTCACTACTTCGAATGAAGATCAGGACCGCATTCGTGGTTACGGGCTCGGCGCCAATAGTTTTGTGCGCAAGCCGGTTGAATTCGACAAGTTCATCGAAGCCGTTCGCCAGTTGGGGCTGTATTGGTTAATTCTGAACGAAGCAGCGCCCGTCCCCAGGAGGCACTAGGTGCCCACACCGCTCCGCGTTTTGTTCATCGAAGACTCGGAAGACGACGCCACGTTGCAGGTTCGCTTGCTACGTCAGGCGGGCTATGACGTCTTGCACGAACGTGTGGACTCGCCGAAGGGCCTTGAAATGGCGCTGGAAAAACCCTGGGACATCATCATCTCCGACCACTCGATGCCCAACTTTCGCGGAAGCGACGCCTTGAAACTTGTTCGCCAGAAGGGGTTGGATGCTCCATTCATCTTCGTTTCCGGAACTATTGGTGAGGATGCGGCGGTGGCCGCCCTGAAAGTCGGCGCGCAAGACTATCTGATGAAATCGAATCTGGGCCGGCTGATCCCGTCCGTGCAGCGCGAGCTGCGCGAATCGGAGGAGCGCAGGCAAAGACGGCGGCTCGAACAGCAAGTACATCAATTGCAACGGTTTGAGGCCATCGGCCGCCTGGCTGGCGGCGTGGCCCATGATTTCAACAATGTCATCGGCGCCATCATGGGTTGGGCCGACATTGGCGCGCAAGCCGCGGAACATGGCGGTGACCTGCATGACCTGCAGGATAAGTTCCTGAAAATTCGTTCGCAGGCCGATCGGGCGTCCGCGCTGACGCGGCAATTGCTGGCGTTCGCGCGCCGTCAAATGCTGGAGCCGTGCAACACCAACTTGAATGAGCTGGCCAAGGAAGAAATCAGTCTGCTGCGCAACGTCATTGGCGAGCGCATCGAAATCGAGATGAATCTGGCGGGGGACTTGAACATTATCTGGGCCGACCCCAGCCAAATCGAACAGGTCCTGATGAATCTGTGCCTGAACGCGCGCGACGCCATGCCCGACGGCGGGCGGTTGCTGATTGAAACGCAAAACGTCACTGTCGGCGAAGACTCTGACCACGTTCATTCCTTCGGGGCGCACGGAAGATACGTATTGCTGAAAGTGGTGGATTCTGGCGGTGGCATGGATGCCGAAACAATGGCGCACATTTTTGAGCCATTTTTTACCACAAAAGAAGTGGGACGCGGCACGGGCCTTGGTTTGGCAACCGTTTATGGCATCGTGAAGCAGCACAAAGGTTTTATCGATGTGGAAAGTTCCGTGGGAAATGGCACAGCCTTTCGCGTGTATCTGCCGCTAGGCAACGGGCCGGCGGTCCAGCCGGAAAAGCCCACGGTCGGTTCCTTGCGCCGGGGTACGGAATGCATTTTGATTGCAGAAGATAACGAGGACTTGCGCGAAGCCGCTCGCGAAATTCTGGTGAGCTTGGGCTACCAGGTGATCTCGGCGGGTGATGGCGAAGAAGCGGTACGTGCGTTCGAAGCGCACGCGCAAGAGATTGATCTGGTATTCGTTGATGTCGTTCTACCCAAGCTGAATGGCCCGGAAACTTATCTGAAAATGGCGGCCTTGAAGCCGGGGATTTCCGTAATTTTCACCACCGGTTATGCGTCGGAAACCAATCTGATTCCCATCCGTACCAGAGAGAACGCCACTATCCTTCAGAAACCGTACGGCTCGTTGTACCTGGCCCAGAAACTGCGTGAAAAGCTCGATCAGAAGAAGTAAAACCCATCAGGAAAAAGTGCAAGCAATGGCAGCGCAAAAATGGGACGCAAGCCTTTACGACGCCAGACACGCATTCGTCTGGGAGAAGGCGAAAGGCGTGGTGGAACTGCTCACAGCCAAGTCGGGCGAGAGAATTCTGGATCTGGGCTGCGGCACCGGTACACTGACAGCCGAAATTGCCGCTTGTGGCGCGCACGTCGTTGGCGTGGACCGTTCCTCCGAAATGATTGACGCGGCCCGCAGGAAATTCCCCGCGATTCAGTTTGAAGTCTGCGATGCGCGCGCTCTGCCTTTTTCGGCCGAGTTCGACGCCGTATTCTCGAATGCCGCATTGCATTGGATCCCCGAAGCCGAGAGCGTGGTTGAAGGTGTGTCGCGCTCGCTGAAGCAGGACGGAAGATTCATCGCCGAGTTTGGCGGCAAGGGAAATGTTCGCAAAGTGGTTGCGGCGCTCGAAAACGCGCTGACGCAACTGGGCGTTTCATCCGCCGGAGTGAGTCCGTGGTTCTATCCCAGCGTGGCGCAGTACGCGGCGCTTCTTGAAAAGCACGCTCTGGAAGTACGGGAGGCCGCGCTGTTCGAACGGCCTACGAAGCTCGAAGACGGCGAACGCGGCCTGGCAACCTGGATCGCCATGTTCGGAAGTTCGTTTCTTGAGCGAGTGCCTGAAGACCAACGAACCGCTTTTCTACGCGCCGCGGAGCATGCCGCGCGGCCTTCCCTTTGGAAGGGCGATCACTGGGAATTCGACTACCGCAGACTCCGTATCGCAGCCTGGAAAGCGACAGTGTAGTGGCATTACGAAATTCGCCACAACCTGTGGGGTAGGCCTTTACACCCCGGCACCGACATGCTACATTTTCCTCCCGTACCGCCATCCATGCGCCAGGCGGCTGGGCCTCTGACTGAGAACCTGCCAAACGTGTGTCTTGTCAACGACTTACCCGTGTTGACAGACAGCTTTCGTTGCTCGGCAACGAGAGTATCGCGAGAAACATCCCTCCATCAGGGAACGATGAGTCGTCTCTCTTCGCGCTTCGTGTGTCTGAACGCCAGGCGAACGAGCGAACGCGAACTTACAAAAGATTCTTCGCGCGAGAAACTTCCGCGCTTCGAACGAGAGAGTTAAAGGGGACATCTTGTTAAAACTCCGCAAAGTGGAAATCACCGGGTTCAAATCGTTCAGCGAACGCACGGTGGTAACGTTCAGTGGCACCGGCACCACGTGCATCGTCGGGCCGAACGGCTGCGGCAAATCCAACGTGGTAGATGCCATCAGTTGGGTGCTCGGCGAACAAAGCCACAAGTCTCTCCGCGCGGGCCGCATGAGCGATTGCATCTTCAACGGCACCGTGAAGCGCCCGCCAATGGGGCTCGCCGAAGTTACCATCACCATGGAAGATCCGGAGCTGGCGGAAGCCGCGCGATTCGTGCTGGAAGCAAACGCGGCAGCCTCTGAAGAAACTGACTTGTCCCAAACTCCGAGTGCCTCAGACAACAACGAATTTCTCGCAGACGTCCCCGCGCAGTCCCCTTTCGACGAAGGAGCGCAAACAGCACAAGCCGACGCCGCCTCCGACGAAACCGCTGTGGTTGCTTCAGACAGCAGCAAGCCGGAATTTCTAAAGAGCAAGCGCAAGAAAAAGTCAGAAAAACCTGTGCTCGTCACCAAGCCCGGCGAAGTCGTCGTTAGCCGCAGACTTTATCGTAGCGGCCAGAGCGAATATTTGATCAACGGTCGCGCGGCTCGGCTGCGCGATATTCAGGACATGTTCATGGGAGTCGGTCTAGGCCCCGATTCCTACGCCATCATCGAGCAGGGCCGCATCGGGCAAATTCTTTCCACCAAACCGATGGAGCGCCGCGCCATCATTGAAGAAGCCGCTGGCGTCACAAAATTCAAAACAAAAAAGCGTCTTGCAGAAGCCAAGCTGGAATCTTCCAAGGTAAATCTTTCCCGCGTGAACGACATCGTGGTGGAAGTCGAAAAACAACTCGGCTCCCTGAAACGCCAGGCAGCCAAGGCGCGCCGCTATTCCGAGATTCGCGAACAAATGCGCGGCATCGTGCGCCAGATGCTGGCCGGCAAGGCCCGCGAACTCGAGGCGGAAGCCGAGCGCATTGCCGCGCAACTCGCGGAATTCACCGCCGCCGAAACGCAGCACGCCCAGGCCATTCAGCAGCAGGAAGGCGAACAGGATCGCCTGAGCCAGCGCAACTATGAACTCGATACCGAAATTCGCCAAAACCAGAACCAGTTGAACCTCACCGCACTCGAAGTGGACCGCGCCGAAAATAAAATTTCTTTCAACACCCAGCGCGCCGCCGAACTCGCCGGTAGGCAGGCGCAAATCGGCGCCGAAGTTGGCGAACTAAGCGCTTACGTCACCGAATGGGAAACGCGCAGCGCTTCGCAACGGCAAGCCATCACCATGTTGCGCGAAGAAGCCGCTGGCCTTGCCGCGCGCGTCGAAGAATTACAGACCCGGGCGCAATCGCGCATGGCGCAAATCTCGCAATCTGAAACTCGCATTGAAGTCTTGCGCAAGACCGCTTCCGAAGCGGGCGAAAGTCTGTTGCACCTGCACGGCGAACAGAAACAAGCCGAAGAAGCGCTCGTTCACCAGGGCGAATCGCTGCGCCGTCGCGAAGCCAACGAACACGAATTGCTGGAACTCTCGATTCGCGTGCGCGGTGACGCTGAAGAAGCCGCGTACGCTCTGGACGCGGCGAATGGTCAAATGTCAGCTGCCAAGCAGCAGGTTTTGCAACTGCAGCAACGGTTGACTGTGCTTCGCAACGATCGCGAAGAACGCTCCAAACATGCCGAGAACTTGCGCGACTCCCTCGCTGCAGTTCGCGCCCGCCACGCCACGCTCACGCAAATCCTGAACGACCGTTCCTACACCGCGGACGCGGTGCAAAAGCTCTTCGCCGCCAATGAACGCGGCGCCGGTCACGATTTTCATGCGGTTGGCGTCCTCGCCGACTACGCCGAAGTTCCCGAAGCTCACGAAGGCGCCATCGAACAATATCTTCGCGACGAACTCGAATACGTCGTCGTCGAAACTTTCGATCACGCCCGCGCCGGCGTTTCTCTGCTGCGCGAAGAAGTCGGTGGCCGCGCCACTTTCTTCGTCGACTCCACAAAAAATCTCCAGATCAATGATTACGAGCCCATCATTCCATTCCACGCGGAAGACGGTGTTTACGCGCGGCTCGATAAGCTGGTCGAATTCCGTGATCCATTGGGTCCGGCGGCAAAACAGTTTCTGCCAAGATTGCGTGGCGCATATCTGACGGACAGCGCCGCCGGCGCAGAGAGATTGGCGCGCGAAAATCCGCAATACGCCTTCGTCACTCCCGATGGAACCACCTACCAGGGCCGCATGGTCACTGGCGGGCGCCCAGACGAAGCCGGCCCGCTCGGGATGAAGCGCGAACTTCGCGCGCTCGATGCCGAAGTGATGGCGCTGGAAGCTCGCATGAACGAAATGCAGGACGAACTCGAGAGCACCGCAACGGAAATTCGAGAAACGGAAATGGCGCTCGAAACTGTGACCGCCATGCACCACGAAGCCGAGCGCGAAGTAATCAGCGCATCGCACCATCACCAGCACACGCAAGGCGAATTGGCCCGCCTCGGCTTGGAATTAACGGTCTGCCAGAACGATCTCGCACGGCTGCGGCTGGACGTTGCCGACGCCCGCAAACGTGCCGAGCGCGCCATTGCCGAGCACGAGACCGCCGCGATGAGTCGCGCGCAAGCCGAGGCCGAACGCGGTCGCCTTGCGGAAATTCTCATCGAGTTGCGTAACTCCGTGCAGTCCGAACAGGACGAATTGGCCGCTGGCCGCGCCGAAATGGCGGTACGTCAGGAACGCCTTGCGGCCGCCGAAGCCATCGCTACGCGCCTCGCCGAGGAGCGCGCCGAACTCGATCGTCGCGAAAGCGCGTTGCGCCAGCAGGAAGTCGCGATGAAGGAAGAAACCGCGTCACTGAGGATACAAAGCGAAGAACTCGCTCATCACCTGGAAGCATTGCGCGCGGAAAAGTTGCGTCTCGACGCCCGCCAGCAGGAACTCGAACAAGAGTGGGAAGCCGGCCGCACGCGCCTCGCTCAAATGGAAGATCACCTGCGCATGGGCCGGCAGTCCTTGATGGAGCTGCGCGAAAATCGCAGCCATGCCGAAGTCGAACGCGCCAAAAACGAAAGTGACCGCCAGCATCTTCGCGAAACCTGCATGAGCGAAGTGAACGCTCAGCCCGAAGACCTGATCGCCAGCGAAGCCGTCTTCATGAGCGGCGAGGAACTGGCCGCCGCTGAGGCCAGCTACCGCGAAATGAAACAGCGCATCGATTCCATGGGCGCGGTCAACATGATGGCTCTCGAAGAATTCAACGAGTGCGATCAGCGCTTCACTTTCCTGACGCGCGAACGCGACGACCTTCTCCAATCCATCGCTGACACCCAGCAAGCCATCGCCGAACTGGACTTAATCTCCAGGGAAAAATTCGAACAGGCTTTCAACGCCATCAACGCCAATTTCTCTACCGCCTTCCACACTATCTTTGGCGGCGGCATGGCGGAGATGCGTTTGACCGAGCCGGACAGCTCCGGCGACGCGGGCATTGATGTGGTCGCCTCGCCTCCGGGCAAACGTTTGCAAAACGTGCTGCTGCTCTCGGGCGGCGAAAAAGCCATGACCGCCCTTGCGCTGCTTATCGCCATCTTCCGCTATCAGCCAAGCCCGTTCTGTATTCTCGACGAAGTGGACGCCCCGCTCGACGAAGCCAACGTCGGCCGCTTCACGCGCCTCATCGGCGATATGAGCGCGCAAACCCAATTCATCGTCGTCACCCACAATCGCAAAACCATGGAAACCGGCAGCGTCCTGTACGGCGTCACCATGCAGGAACCCGGCGTCTCCAAAATCGTCAGCGTCCGTTGGGAAGGCGAAGAAGCCCCGGAGCCAAAGAAGCACGCCGCTGCTGCCACCGCCGCATAGATCTGCATTGCCGAGTAGGCCCGGGGATTTCACCCGAGCCCCTCACAGATCCGTGCTTGACGGTCTCCCATCACACGGCTCGTGCCATCCCTGAGAGCTGCCGCCCTCCACCGAAACCGGCGGGCTCCTCCTGTTTCCAGTTGGCCCATTATGGTTCCAGCGCGGATGACCCACCCCCTTCGCTCCACGGACATTACTCCGCTTCTTCACTACTACGAGGTGGTCCGCCACTTGTCGCCGCGTCCGTACTTTCGCCCTCGTGGTTCAATCCACTTGCAGCTTTTCCGTTAGCAACGACGCCAAGTTTCCCACGTTCCCTACGCTCGCCTCTTCCAGGCTCAGCCCACCTGTATGCCGGATGCCGTTCCGCCCGTAAACAGGCTCCGTCGGGACTTGTCCCGCGATCTTCTAACTACCGCGGTTTAGACATCGTCTTAGCTATTTTCGACACGATAACAGTGGTTCCCTTTCGGTCCTCTTCCTGGAAGTCATCTGACCCGAATTTCGCTTCCGGGCCTTTTCCTTCACCGCTCACCACCACATCCGTTAGAACGCAGCAGCGGAAGGTGATTTGAGTCCTACTCCTGTAAGTCGGTTCGAGGGGCCTACCCTCATCAACCGTAGAGTTACGCAAATCGCTCCGCTCTTGCGAGCGTCGCGTTTTGCTCGTGGCGCAATCAGAACTGTAGCTTGGATTGCATGCCACAACCAACGCCGTCATTCCGAGCGAAGCGAGCGAAGGTTCCGACCTTGTCGGAAGGAATCTCTCTTCAGCGTCGCTGCAAGCAACAAACGATCCGTCGTCGCGATTGCGATGACGAACTGTTCTACCTGTCGCACAATTCCAAGAAACGTTTTGCACCGAAATCCACCGCCCACTCGCTTGGCGTTCCCAATTCTCTGCGCTAGAATCCTCTTCATTCTTCTGGAGAAGCATTCTGTGTCATCCGCACCTGTGATGAGCGTCATTAAAGAAACCAATTTCCCGGGAATCACGCCCGCCGCTCGCGGCAAGGTGCGCGACATCTACGATCTCGGGGATAAGCTTCTCATCGTCGCCACCGACCGACTCTCCGCCTTCGATGTCGTCATGCCCACTCCAATTCCGGACAAGGGCAAAGTCCTCACTCAACTTTCGCTTTTCTGGTTCGACCTGCTGAAAGAAGTCGTTCCCAACCATATTCTCGGCGCCACTGATTTCCCTGCCCCGTTTGACGCCTATCGCGAACAATTGGCCGGCCGCACCATGCTGGTGCAAAAAACCCAGCCTCTACTCATCGAGTGCGTCGTGCGCGGCTACCTGAGCGGCTCTGGCTGGAGGGAATATCAGGCTGAAGGAAAAATCTGCGGCATTCCTCTTCCCGCCGGGCTCCGTGAATCCGACAAGTTGCCGGAGCCAATCTTCACGCCCGCCACAAAAGCCGCCACCGGTCACGACGAGAATATTCCCTTCGAACGCGCCGCCGTAATGATCGGCCGGCCCTTGGCCGAAAAAGTTCGCGCCATCAGCCTCGATATCTACAAACGCGCCGCGGCCTATGCCGAACCTCGTGGCGTGTTGCTGGCGGACACCAAATTCGAATTTGGATTGCTGAATGATTCCCGCCCCGATCGGCAGACGGCCGATGAATTGATCTGGATTGATGAAGCGCTCACGCCCGATTCCTCGCGCTTCTGGCCTGCCGCACAATATAATCCCGGAGGCCCACAGCCCTCTTTCGACAAACAGTTTGTTCGCGACTATCTGGAACGGATCCGCTGGCCCAAAACGCCGCCCGGTCCGGAACTGCCCCCCGACGTGGTCGCGGCAACTCGGGCCAAATACCGGGAAGCTTATCGCCTTCTGGTCGGCCACGAACTGAACTAGCAAGCCAGGCCCTCAAGCTAATTCAATCTCTCGCGGAGTGTGGAGTCATGGTCATGAAGGATCAATTGGAAGGGCTCGTCAGTCAGATGGTGGAACGAGGAATTCTGTTCGAAGAAGCGTTGGGAGAATTCGAGAAAAAATTTATCAAGCGTACTCTGGAGCGTGCCCAGGGCAATCAATGCCGCGCCGCCAAAATGCTCGGCATTCACCGCAATACCCTAAGCCGTAAGATCGGCGAATATAAATTGGACCGCAACGGTTGGCACAAACGTTAGTCGCCTTGGCGCTTTCCTTCACCGTGTAGTGAATGACGACACTCGTAAATAAAAACGGCCCTCCGGATTTTTCCGGAGAGCCGCTCAATTAGCGTAACGTCTGGAATCGATCAGGCGGCCGGCTTCTTCGCCGCTGGTTTTCTCACCGGCGGCTTCTTCGCCGGTGTTTTTTCCTTCGGCAGATCTTCGGCGTTCACTTTGGCTTTGTCCCAATGCAACATGAAGGCGGGATCGGGGTCATACGATGTCAGGGTTCCAGTGAAACGAACCGGATTGTCCTTTTCCAGCTTGGCCGCTTCCGGCTGGCCGACCACATTCACAATCATGTTGGGAGTCGTCGCTGCCTGGAATTCCGCGTCGCTGGTGACAAACGCCACGTGCAGGACAGTGGGATCAGTGGCTGCCGCGCCTGGCGTAACTTCAATCAGTTTTCCCGGTACATCCGGGAATTCCAGCCCGCACGACGCCAGCCAGGTAACCTTTGCTTTGTCTCCGGCGGCTTTCAGGTCCGTAATCACCGACGCAATCGTCATATCTTTTCGCGCCGCGTCCAGATCGGTTGCGCTCGGAATCTTATAAGTTCCCGGTTTGTCAGCAGAGCTTCCCGCCAGTTGCAGCAGTTCGTTCAGTTCCGCATCCACGAGGTTGTCGCAAGCGGCTTGCTGATAATTTACGATCAGCTTGCGCAAGTACGGCTTCAGTTGCGTCACCTGCTGCTGCGTCGCCGCCTTTGACGTCACCGCGCGCGCGATGTACCAGAAACCGTCTATCGGCTGCGGCGGGGTCGAAGACATGTACGCTTGTCCCAGGCGGTAGTTGGCGATCGGCTCGTCTGGATTCAGGGCCAGGATAGCTTTGTAGTACGTGATGGCTGTCGCATAATCCTTCGTCAACAGCGCGGCTTGTCCTGCGGTCCCATTCAGCAAGACCGCTCCCTTCTTCTTTTCTTCTTCAAATGCCTTCTCATCAATCTGGTCCGGCTTCTTCAGGGCCGGCAGCAATTTCAACGCTTCGGAGACCGCGGCGATTGTGCCTTTCGCTTGCGCGGTCTGATCTGCGGCAGTCAGGCTGTTGTACGCCAGTGCCCTGACGTACAGCGCATTGTATCGCTCGTTCGGTCCAATTTTCTCGCCCAGGCCAGCGGTCTTGTCCGCGTATTCGATCACCTTCGCCCAGTTCTTCAATTGGTAGTAAGCCTGGTAGTACATCGGGTACACGTAAATCAGCAGGTTCGAATTGGGATACTTCGCGACAAAATCGTCCAGGCACTTTACTTGCGACGTCGGATTCTTGTCCCCTCCGCAAGCCTGCTCCGCGTTGTACTCCGGCATCGTGTACGGCTGCTTGCTGGCTCCCTGGTCCTGCCCGGCAGGTGCTTGCGCCAGCACCGTGCCGCTTCCAAGCACAATGCACATTGCAGCGGAAATCGCGAGCACCGCAACTCGTCTGATTCGATTCATTCCCATTCTCCTCACTGAAACTTCACACTCCTGAGATTTGGTTCCGGTGCACCCCGGACTGTAAGTTTCCGGGTTCGTTGTAGAAAGCGGTGCGGGCGGACATTCTGCCGCGCCGTGAATCCTACGGATTATAGGAAAAGCTTCGCCCGTATCGCAAGGAATTCTCTTACCGCAAAACTGGTATGTTGCCAGAAAAATTTGCCGAGGCAATGGCAACTTCATCCGGGAGTACTTGCTAAGGTGATTGATTAACTTGCGCTGTCTCTTCATCAAATCAGTTGTCGGTCGTCGGAACTGCGCATCCTGCTTTTTCCGGCGCCTGTGTGCAGACCCTGTATGCAGACTATGATGAGGATGGCATAAAAAACGTGGCCTGCGAAAGGAAGAATTCACATGAACAGGATTCATGAAACGGATGCTGGCGGCAACCGGTCCGACGCATTGTCCAATCACGTGGCGCTCGTTACCGGAGGCAATCGCGGCATCGGCAAAGCGATCGCTACTCGATTCGCCGCCCTAGGAGCCACCGTCGCGATTTGCGGGCGCGACCAGCAAACTCTCGACGCGACCGCAGACGAGCTTCGCGCAACCGGCGCTCGAATCCATTCGCAGCGCGCCGATGTCACTCGCTCTCCTGATGTAGACGCATTGGTTCAGCAAACGGAAGGGGCGCTCGGCCCGATCTCCATCCTCGTGAACAATGCTGGTATGGGCCTCTTCGGCCCCGTCCAGGATAAGTCCGAGCAGGAGTGGGACATTGTGATGAACACCAACCTGAAAAGCATCTTCCTCGTTTCGCGCAGAGTAATTCCCGGCATGATTCAGCGCAAGCGCGGTGACATCATTAACATCAGTTCGCTCGCCGGAAAAAATACTTTCGCAGGAGGCGGAATCTATTGCGCGTCAAAATGGGCCGTGCAAGGTTTGAGCGGATGCATGGCCGAAGATTTGCGCGCCCATGGAATTCGCGTTAGCACTGTCTGTCCCGGCAGCGTGGCCACGGAATTTTCAGGCCGCGGCCCCAAAGACTTCAGCAAGGTTCTGACCGCCCAGGATGTCGCCCACGCAGTCGCCATGATTGTTACCCAAGGCCCACAAAGCTTTTTAAGCGAAATCCACCTCCGCCCCGTCTCCAAACCCTAATCCCCCTGGGCAAAGCGTCGCCATTCCGAGCGAAGCGAGCAAAGGTTTCGACCTTGTCGGAAGGAATCTCTCTTCGCCTTTTTGGGACGGCACCGCTTTCGCCGTGCCGAAAACGCCGCTCTCGCTACCCGGGCTTTAGTCCCTACAACTCACACTTCCTCTTGACAATAGTCGTTATGACGACTATAGTTAAAGCTGTGTCAACCCCCAAGCCGCAAAAACGCGCCTACCAATCCATCGAGACCAAGGCCTTCGTCGCTCTGCTCATCGCTGCCGATCGCCTCACACAGCAAGCCGAACAATTGATGAAAGACCATTCCTTGACCGGTACTCAATACAACGTTCTGCGCGTCCTGCGCGGTGCCGAACCCGCTGGCCTCGCATGCAAAGGCATCAGCGACCGCATGATTTCCCACGATCCGGACATGACCCGCCTGCTCGATCGCCTGGAAAAGCGCGGCGTGATTTCTCGCGAACGCCAGGCCGACGACCGCCGCGTGGTAAAAACCCGCATCACCGCCGCCGGATTGGACATTCTGAAAAAGCTCGACGCTCCAGTTCTGGAATTGCACCGAAAACAGTTCCGCAGTTTGGGTGCATCGCGCTTGAGAAATCTGGCCGCGGCGCTGGAAGAAATCATTCCAGAAACACCGGATAACACTCAGGGCGCATCCAAACATTTCACTTGGAAAGCAGTTCGAATTGCAAAGGCGGAATAAAATGACCCAATCGCTGGCAAGATTTACCCTCGCCGCAACAATCGCTGCAACTCTGGCCGTCTCATCTCCTGCAACCACCACTACCTGGCAGATCGATCCGGCACACACCGCCGCGGGATTTTCCGTTAAGCACATGATGATCGCCACCGTGCGCGGACAATTCAAAGGCGTCACCGGAACCGTGAACTGGGACGATCAAGATCTCAGCAATTCCGTTGTGGATGTAACTATTGACGCCAACACTGTCGATACCGGCGAACCCAAGCGCGACGCCGATCTTAAAAGCGCCAATTTTTTCGATGTCGCTCACTACCCCACCATCACTTTCAGATCCACGAAAATCGAAAGGGTTTCCGCCGCCAAAATGAAAGTCACCGGCAATTTGACTATTCACGGCGTGACCAAACCTGTCGTCCTCGACGTCGAAGGTCCGTCCGGCGCGATCAAAGATCCCTACGGAAACACCCGCGTCGCGCTCAACGCCGCCACTACCGTCAACCGCATGGACTACGGTGTAAAGTGGAACGCCAAACTGGATGGCGGAGGCATGGTGGTCGGCGATGACGTGAACATCAACATCGATCTCGAAATGATCAAAAAAGAAGCGAAGTAAAGCGCTCGATTCCACAACCGGCAAAAATAAGAATCTTGGAGAAAAAAATGAATAACCCTGCGCCAACTGAATATCCAGTGCACGAACTGATTCGCAATCGCTGGAGCCCACGCGCTTTCTCCGAGAAAGCGATCGCTCCCGCTGATCTTTGCAGCTTGTTTGAAGCGGCTCGCTGGGCTCCTTCCAGCAGCAACGAACAGCCGTGGGCTTTCATCGTCGCCGCCAAACACGATCACGCGAATTTCACAAAGGCGCTTCAGCCCCTCGTCGAGTTCAACGTCAACTGGGCAAAGCACGCAGCGGTCCTCGGATTTGCCGTTTCAGAATTGTCCTTCGCCAAAAACAAAACTCCCAATCGCAACGCGCAATACGACACCGGCGCCGCCATGTCACAGCTCACCACCGAAGCGACTTCACTCGGAATTCTGGTTCACCAGATGGCCGGTTTCGATCCGGATACCGCGCGCGACGTTTTCGAAATTCCCGCCGGCTGGGACGCCATCGCCGCCTTCGCCATGGGCTATCCCGGCGACCCCGCTTCCCTTCCGCAACCCTATCGCGACCGCGAAACCGCGCCACGCGTCCGCAAACCCATCCGCGAATTCGTGATGTCCGGCAAATGGGGCCACACTGCCGATTTCATCTCGAAGTAATTTTTGCCCAATGTTTTTCCCAATGTAGCGTTGAACCATCATTCTGAGCCAAACCGCCGTGCAGTCCGAGCGAAGCGACCGAAGGGTTCCGACCTGTCGGAAGGAATCTCTCTCGCCTTTTGCGAAGGCACCGCTCCAGCCGTGCCGACAGCGCCCTGCAACCCCCAGGGCTTTAAGCCCCTGCGGACCCGGGGTACAGTGTGTCCCAGAGCAAAAGATGACAACGCGAACAAAATCAGTTCTACTATTCATTAAGCCTTGCCAAGGACCAGACCCGGCTCGATGCACAGCACTTTCGAATTTCTCATTAAACATGGTTACGTTGTCTTGCTGGCGTGGGTTTTCGCCGAGCAACTCGGCGTGCCGGTACCTTCGCTGCCGGTAGTGCTGGCGGCGGGAGCGCTGGCCGGCACCGGCCACCTCAGCTTTTGGGCTTCGCTGTTTTTCGTGGCCATCGCGGCGCTTTCCGCCGATTCCTTCTGGTACGTCCTTGGCCGCACCAAAGGCATTCGCATCTTGCAATTCCTCTGCAAAATTTCTCTCGAACCCGACTCCTGCGTTCGCCGCACCGAAGGCATTTTCTCCAAGCAAGGCGCGCGTTCGCTGCTGCTGGCGAAATTCATTCCCGGCCTCAGCACCGTGGCGCCCCCGCTCGCTGGAATTTTTCACATGCGCGCGCGCAAGTTCCTGCTCTTTGACGGTCTCGGCTCGCTGGTCTGGGGTGGCTCGATCCTCGGCACCGGCTACATCTTCAGTTCGGAAATCGAGCACATCGCGGAACGCGCGGCCAGGCTCGGCGGCGGACTGGCGGTTTTGGTCATCGCTGCGCTGGCCGGCTATATCGCCTGGAAGTTTTTTGCGCGGCAGAAATTCCTGCGCGATTTACGGATCGCGCGCATCACTCCGGAAGAATTGAAACAGGAAATTGACAACGGCGTGGAACTGGTCATCGTGGACTTGCGTCACTCCATGGATTTTGAAGCCGATCCGGAAACCATTCCTGGCGCATTTCGCATGGACGCCAAGGAACTCGAGGAAAAAAACGATCGCTTGCCGCGCGACCGCGAAGTCATTCTCTACTGTACTTGACCAAACGAAGCCACCAGCGCCCGTGTGGCGCTGCTCCTCAGAAAACAAGGCATCCGGCGCATCCGCCCGCTGCAAGGCGGACTGGATGCCTGGCGCAAACTAGGCTACCCAGTCGAAAACGGCATAGCAGAAACCTCAGCCGCAGCAACCCCAGCCACGGCTCAGTAATATTTTGGAGTGCGGCAGCTGGTTGCCACAGGTGGGTCGGCTGCCGCTTCTTTGAATGAAGTGCAATGTTCCGTTTTTTGCCTTCTTCTTTTCTTGGTTTCTCTTTCCTATCTTTTAATCCCGAACACTTTGTCTTGCATCCGAAAAACACTGTGGCAAACTGATTTGGCCCGTCGCACTTTGCCCTCTCCGCAAATCTTCAAAGTAAGGAGAATTCTCATGTCCACCGCAAAAGGCACCGCGCTCCAGCTCACCCAGCAGCCCGAAACTGTCACCTGGCCGGAAACTCATTACGTTTACATCGAAAAGATCGGGCCGTTCCAGGACATCGCTCCGCAGGCCTGGCGGGAAATGCATTCGCTGATCCCCGCTGTTGCTGAACACAACAAAATCACCGGCTACACCAGCCTGTACAAAGTCGAACCAAAAATTTATCGCGCCGGCGTTTCTGTCGAGGCGGAACCAAAAAATATGCCGACTGGAATGAAATATCTAAAGTTCAAAGGCGGCAAGTACAGCCGTTTCGTTTTGACTGGTCCTTACTCCAATCTGCAGGAAGCTTTCGGCCGCGTTTTCCAAATAGTCGTCGACCAGAAAATTAAGATGCGCGACGACTTCTGCATCGAAAACTACGTCAACGATCCCAGAACCACTCCCGAATCCGAGTTAATCACGCAAATCCTGATCCCCACAGCCTAGCCGTCTTCGGGCGCATGAACAGGAGCGATAGCCCGCGTTTGTCGCAAAGATGTTGGCGCTTGGTTGCTTTGGTAATTTGGCGAAGACCAATGAAGAGAGGCGCGGAACATCCACGCCTCTCTCGACTGCCCAGCTGGTTTACTAGCAGCCGGAGCAGGACGAGCAGCAGTCAGCGGAGGAACAGCAATCCGTCTGAGCGTTTGCCGCTCCCGCCAAACCGATTGCGATTACTGCCAACAGTAGAGTTGCTCTGATGAGTTTCATTTCGTTTCTCCTTTGAATTTTTGCAGAGTTAATCGGAACCGGCTGGCAGCGCCGGCAGAATTGGTTCGCAAACGTTCGTGGGTTTTTCGGTAGGGTCTAAATTCGCAGGAGGTGAGTCTGCAAAAGGGTTTGTCTGCCGCCGTGCAATCGTCTGTGAGAGTAGTTTTCCGCCAGCGCGTACGAACGATCTGCGATGTCAGTCGCAATCGCCGAAAAGGCGGCGTCCGCGGCGCTGATGTTCAGGTCAGCTGCCGTCTTTTGTGGGACGGCATCGGACAGGCAACACGAAACTGAAGTTGGATTCTGCTTTTACTCGTTAGGCGATGCTGGCGATTGCGATTGATGGCAATCGGGCATTTCCGCCGCAGCGAGCTGACCGGAATTGGTGTGATGAGTTGTGTGGGAACCGGCAAAAAGTTGCCCGCATCCCGCGAGACAAGCCAGCGCGGAAATCCAGATGGAAAGTGCGAACGAGACCGTTGCTCTCAACGAGGTCATCTGGCTTGAAGTATACGCTGATTGCGCCCTGGCTCGTCTTTCGCTGCTGTCTCATGATTTTCTCGGCGAGGATGAGGGTTTTCGCGATTAGAGAATACCGCCGGTAACGCGAAGAATCTCCCCGGTTAGGTACTTGGAATCGTCGGATGCCAGATACACCGCAGTTGGCGAAATATCATCAGTCTGGCCGATGCGGCCTAGCGGCGACTGCGATTCCACCCATTTGCGGAAATCGCTTTCGATGAAGCCGGCAGTATGCACCCCTTCGGTTTCGATCATGCCGGGATTGAGCGAGTTCACGCGGATCTTGCGCGGCCCCAGTTCCTTGGCCAACACTCCGGTGATGGCGTCCACGGCGGCTTTGGTGGCAGTGTAGACCGCGGAATTGGGAGGTGTGATGGTGCTGACGCCGGAGCCGATATTGATGATACTGCCGCCTTCCGGCCCGATCAGTTTCACGGCTTCCCTGGTTGCCAGCAAAAGCCCCAATACGTTGAGATTGAAGTGCTTGTGGAAATGCTCTTCGGAGACGTTTTCCAGCGGCAGGAGATCATAGACACCGGCGTTGTTCACCAAAATGTTGAGCTTGCCGTAGGCTTTTTTCGTTTCCGTGAATAGCCGGGTGATGTCCGCCTGCTTGGAGACATCTCCTTGTACCGCAATGGCTTTGCCGCCCTTTGCGGTGATTTCCTTCACCACGCGGTCAGCGCCCTCTTTGCTGGACGCGTAATTCACGATCACCGAGGCGCCCTCCGCCGCGAATGCCTTGGCGATTCCCGCGCCGATGCCTTTGGATGCGCCGGTGACCACTGCAACCTGATTCGTTAGTTTGCCCATAATGTTCTCCCTGGAATGAAATTCCCTTCAATCCGATAGTTTGATAACCATCTAAATGATGCGCGGGCTGAAAAAGAAGTTACGCGGCGGGTGGGACGATGGTAACACATCGAAGGATTTGTCCGGCCCATCGTCCGTTTTGCCAGTGTGGGCACTTGAGGGCGCCTTCTTACAGCCTCTTTTCCATGATCGCGTCACCCAAGGCCCGTACTTGCGTGCCTTGGGCCGACCTGTGCCTTAGTTCAGTTTAAATTACGTACCCCATGCATTACCATGTTCCGGATGTTACGGCGAATCTCAAAATATTCGCCGTCGGGGGCGGCTGGCCCGCTCTTTGTATCTCTTTGAAAATCCAATCTCCGTAATCATTGCAACGGTCTTGCCTCGCATGCAGGACAACCACTGGGTACTCGCTTTTCACCATACTGCTCCCATTTGCTAAGTTCTATAAAGGTAGAAGTCAAGAAAAAACACACCTCTTTCGGCTGGAATTTTTCTTGCTTCGCAGCCCACTTGATCGAGTTGCCTCTCTAACTCTTTAGAATGAATACTTACGCAAAAGAGGGGGAGGGGGTAGGTACCCAAATACTCGGCATCTTGCTAAGTTACTGGCAACACTAGGTATTACGCAGACGGCACAGCCTATCGGCCGCCGCGATTTGCAGATTGAATTGCTTCGCGGAGCAAAGGTTCCATCCGTTCGTAACCCTGGATGCTGGGATGGACCCCGTCACTGCTAAGCCCTTTTAGGTAGTTGCCATTGGTCATCGGCCAGCGCGGAATGGTAGTCGACGAGTGCGTAGTGCTTTTGATTCGCGAAACTTCTGATCCAATCGTTCAAGGTTTGGATTTCGTCGTGGCCCGTCGTAATTCCCTCATGGGCGGCGATTTCGTCGTGGGGACTTGTTCCTGCGGATGTCTTCTCCCGATCTACCTCTTCTGTGGCAAAACCCGTTGGAGGAAGAGTCGCTAGCACAACGTGTATTCCGTGACCCTCGGCGGTTTCGGCCATGGAAGCAAGATTGCGTTCGATCAGAGGCAGGGGAGTTTGCGCGATGTCGTTGATGCCACCGAGAATCACTACGACCCGGGGGTGAAGCTGAACTACATCGCGATTGAATCGGGAAAACATTTGCGCAGTAAACTCGCTGGGAACGCCGCGATTGATGATTTGCAATCCGTACATTCGTGTAGGCGGCGCCAGGCTTGACCAGCGCGAGGTGATGGAGTCGCCGATCAGGACGACGCAATCTTTGCAGGGCTTCTGGCGGGGAACGGCGAGAAAGACGGCAATCAGGAACACGACGAGAGCGACGATTAAGAACAGCCGAGACGGCCGCTGAAACATATTTCTAACGACCGCAGGACTTTGGACCTTGTTTGCCGTCTGAACCCTGTTCTCCATTGGCTTCGCTATTGTAATTCCGTCATTCCGGGTTTCAATAGCCGTCATTCCGAGCGAAGCGACCGAAGGTTCCGGTCTTGTCGGAAGGAATCTCTCTTCTCCTGGCTTTCGGCTGAAGCGACGCGCAAGGAAAAATGCTATCGCAGCCCGGAGCTATAGGCGCGGGAGGACGATGCCGCCCTGGGACTGGTATTTACCTTTTTTGTCCTTGTAGCTGATTTCGCAGTCGTCGTCGGACTCGAAAAAGATGACCTGGCATAGTCCTTCGTTGGCGTAAATTTTGGCCGGCAGCGGAGTGGTGTTGCTGATTTCGAGCGTGACGAAGCCTTCCCATTCCGGCTCGAACGGCGTGACGTTGACGATGATTCCACAGCGTGCGTAGGTGGACTTGCCCACGCAAATGGTCAGCACATTGCGCGGGATGCGAAAATACTCGATGGAACGCGCCAGCGCGAACGAATTTGGCGGAATGATGCAGACGTCGCCTTTGTAGTCCACCAGCGAACGCGCATCGAATTTTTTCGGATCGACGATGGTCGAGTTCACGTTGGTGAAAATGCGGAACTCGTCCGCGACGCGAATGTCGTATCCGTACGACGAGACACCGTAGCTGATGACACCGTCCCGGACCTGACGGTCGGTGAACGGCTCGATCATTTTATGTTCCAGCGACATGCGGCGAATCCAGCTATCCGGCCTGACAGACATCGCGACTCCTCCTGAAAAGTATTCGACCGCGAGGCAGTCAATCGTATCTGAGACCGCGAGCGGCTAACAAAATTGTTTGACGGCAAAAAGCAATCGGTGAAGAACACCAGTGTAGACGAGGCGTCACGTCTTGACAACCCGCCGCGCAGCCTCTAGCATCTGCCCACGGTGGTACGGCAACGCCCTTGGAGTTGCGCCAGCGTACGTAGCGGAGGACGCGCTTGATTAAACTGGATATCGTGAACGCCGTACTGTCAAAGCTCGAAGGAGCAGGCGTCAGCCGCGTGAAGGCCGAGCAGGCCGTTGAAACGGTGTTCGAATCGCTGAAGAACGGCATGGGGCGCAGCCAGCGAATTGAATTGCGTCGCTTCGGAGTTTTTACCGTGAAGCCGAGAAAAACCGGCATCGGGCGCAATCCGCGCACCGGTGAAGAAGTGAATATTCCACCTGGTAAGGCGGTGCGCTTCAAGCCCGGCAAAGAGCTGCAGGGGCTTGGAGGCTTGTAAGGAGTAAGTTCGCACGCGCGATCGCAACATCTGACTTTCCCGCGTTTGACTTTCCCGCGTTTTCTGGCATCCAACCTAACGCAGCCCGCCAAACCCGGGCGCGGGCTTTACTTGAAGCCCGCCAAAAAAAACGTGAACAGCGAAAACTCGACCTCGGCGACGATTGACCTGCAAACTCCGGCGCCCGAAGTCCCAATTTCGCTTCCGGGCCGGCAAGGCCCCTACTCGCAAAAACCAAAACGTCTGTGGCTGGCTATCGTGCTTTTTGTGGTTACGTTTTTGACCTGTCTCGCGGCCGGACGGCAGTTTGCGATTTCGTTTGCAAACGGGCAGGCCGGGTCGGTGGACGAATTCGTAGTTTCCATGAAATTGCTTTACAAGGATCCCACGGCGCTGGCTTCCGGCATTCCGTTCGCGATTGCGTTGATGGGAATTCTGCTGGCGCATGAACTGGGACATTATTTCGCGTGCAAACATCACGGGATTCGGGCGAGCTATCCGTATTTCATACCCGCGCCGACGCTGATCGGAACTCTGGGCGCATTCATTCTGATGCGCTCGCCGATTCGCAGCCGGCGGGCTCTGTTTGACGTCGGCGCGTCGGGGCCGCTGATCGGATTCGCGGTGGCGATACCAATTCTGATTTATGGAGTTGTACACTCGCGCGTGCTGCCGGGAATTAATTCCGCCGACGCGGATTTCGTTTTTGGAGCGCCGCTGGTGCTGCGGATGCTTGCGCAAAGATTCTTTCCTGGCGCTGATCCGCTGACAATTTTGCTCCATCCGGTGGGCCGCGCCGCGTGGGTGGGACTTTTTGCCACGGCGCTGAATCTGCTGCCGGCGGGCCAGCTGGACGGCGGGCACATTCTTCGTTCAGTCAGTCCGCGAATTCATCGCTGGGTGGGTTGGCTGGTGCCTGGAATTCTTCTGGCACTGGGATACTTTCACTGGCGGATGTGGTGGGTGTGGGCAGGAATTTTGCTGGCGCTGCGCTTTCTGCGGATACCGTCGATTTATGATCAGCGGCCGCTGGACGCGCCGCGTGTGGTGCTTGCGGTGGCTACGTTGCTGGTGATGATTTTGTGTTTTATGCCGGTGCCGCTATGGCAATTGGCACCTTCTCATTGACATCTTGCCGGGCACAGATATGCGCAACATTCCTTCGACTGGGTCAGGACGAGGCTGCGCACCTACAGGAGCTGCAACGGGTCCATGTCGACCAGGATGGCGGTTTGGGGGATTTCTTTTTTGTCGCAATAGGCGAGGGTACCGGCCAGCAATTTGGTGAGTTGCGCTTTGCGCTTTGACTTCAGGAGAAATTGGAAACGATATTCGCTTTTGAGCTTAGCCAGTGGCGCGCTGGCTGGGCCGAGAACTCGCACGCCATCACCATTGCGCGCCGCAAGGAATTGCGAAAGTTCGCGCGACCAGGTGAGGGCTTTTTCGAGATTCGAATCGCGCACGATGATGTTGGCCAGCGAAGTGAATGGCGGATAGGCCATGACCTGGCGGTAATGCAATTCGCGTTCGTAGAAGGCGGTGTAGTCCTGCTTGATGGCGTCCTGAATCGCGTAATGTTCGGGATAAAGCGTTTGGATGAGAACGCGGCCGGGTAACTCGCCGCGACCGGCGCGGCCGGCGACTTGCGTCATTAATTGGAAAGTGCGTTCGGCGGCGCGGAAGTCCGGCATAGTCAGCGAGCTATCCGCGCTGATTACGCCGACCAGCGTGACGCGATGAAAATCGTGGCCTTTGGCGAGCATTTGCGTGCCGACGAGAATATCCAGAGCGCCGTCAGCGAAAGCGCCGAGCGTTTCCTCATATTGGCGCTTGGTGTGTGCGGTGTCGCGGTCGAGACGGGCGATGCGTGCCATGGGAAATTCCCTGCGCAGACGTTCTTCGAGTTGTTCCGAGCCTTCGCCAAAAAAATAAATGTATTTCGAATCGCACTTCGGACAATTTTTCGGGATAGGCTGGATTGAGCCGCAATAATGGCATTCGAGGCGATTACGATTCTTGTGGTGAGTCATGGAAATACTGCAGTTAGCGCATTGCACGGTCGCGCCACAACTGCGGCAGATCACGCTCCAGGAATAACCGCGGCGATTGATCAGGACCAGCGCTTGAGTTTGAAAATTGAGGCATTCCTGCAATGTTTCGCGAAGGCGCGAAGATATTGGGCTGGTCTGGTGAGTCCGCTTGAATTCTTCGCGCAGATCGAGAATTTCGACCGAAGGCAGCGAACGTTGTGCCACCCGCTGAGTCAGCGTGAGCAATTCATATTTTCCGCTGCGTGCGTGATGATATGTTTCGAGAGACGGAGTGGCCGAGCCGAGCAGGGCCAACGCATTTTCCAGTTTGGCTCGCACGATGGCTACGTCGCGGCCGTGGTAGCGCGGAGTTTCTTCCTGCTTGTAACTCGATTCTTGTTCTTCATCCACGATAACCAGGCCAAGTCTTTCCACGGGCGCAAAAATCGCGGAACGAGTTCCGACGATGACGCGGGCTTCGCCGTTGCGAACGCGCCACCATTCACGAGCGCGCTCGATGTCACTTAGAGCGGAATGCAACACCGCGACACCTTCAAAGCGCGCGCCAAACCACGCGCGGCACTGGCGGCCGATCCATAAAGTCAGAGCGATTTCAGGCACCAGCACGATGGCGGTTTTGCCGCGGGCCAGAGTGTCCTGTACTGCGCGCATGTAGATTTCTGTTTTTCCGCTTCCGGTAACGCCGAGCAAGAGTTGCACACCGAATTCGCCGAGTTCGAATCGCGCGCGAATGGCTCCGAACGCACTCTCTTGTTCCGGATTCAGCGTATGGGCGGGCGGCGTATAGCCGGTGTCGAACGGATCTTCGGCGGGATCGAGCGCCTCCTCCCAGCTTTCGAGCTTTCCTTCGCGCAACATTCTTTCCAGGACCGCCCGCGAAATTCCGGCCAGTTTCAGCAAAAGTGGCAGCGGCAGCGGACCGCGTTCCGAGGTTAGTAATTGTTTGAGCCGTTGTTCTTTGTCGTTCGCCGGGACGTTTTCAACGTTTCCGGTTTTCCAGGCAATTATTTTTTGCGTGCGCCTTTTGCGATTCTGAATCTGCTGGCGGATTTCGACCAGGCCGCGGCGCTGCAGCTTGAGCAGTTCATCGAGAGGCACACCCGCGCGCATTACTGCTTGTAGCGATAAGGCAGCGTTGGCATCGCGCACTTTTTGAAATAGTTTTGCGCGCGCGATGCTTTCGTCAAAGAGCGACGATGCTGAAGCTCGTCCCGCTTCGGTCAATCCGACGGTTTGTTGAGCGCGTAGCTCGACCAGTGGCGGAAGCATGGCACGATAGACCTCGCCGATGGGAGCAACGTAGTAGGAAGCAATCCACTGGCCGAGTTTGAGCAGGCTGGGAGTCAGTGCCGGGAAAGGATCGAGGGATTTTTGTATTTCGCGGAGATTGGTGTCCGGTGGAGCCTGTTCAGCCCATTCGGTAACCACGCCAACGAGGGATTTTTTGCGGAAAGGAACGACGACGCGCGAACCTGGCTGAATTTCCGCGGCAAGGCGATCCGGAACTTTATAGGTGAATGTAGTGCGTAGCGGGACGGCGAGCGCCACGTTGCAGAGAGTGTGGTTCATGCGCAGAGTAGTTTAGCAGGAGGGACCGGAATGGCCGGCGTATGCGGGTGGACAGACGGATCATTGCGAGGAATTGCAGAACGTGGATTTTAACGCAGAGGTCACAGAGAGCACGGAGAACGAACTGCGCGTCGATTTTCGTTGGAGGTCGAAATAAAATTGGGTCAGGCGTTCATCAGGGCCACGCCCAGAAAGATGGCGGCGATGCCGGTCCATTGCAGGGGTGCGATGCGTTCCTTCAAGAAGATGGCGGCGAGGGCTACGGTTACCGCGCCATAGAGTGAGCCGAGCACGCTGATGACTGCCATTTGTTCAATGCGCATCCCCAGATTGCTGAGAGCGAAGGCGGCGGTGTCCAGGTAGCCCATGGTGTAGAGTTGGGCCCGGGTGCGTTTGTTCTTTACGGGCAGGGGAATTTTCTTTGCGAGCAAAATACTCAGCGTGATGAGCGCGCCAGTCACGCGAATCAACCAAACTGTTGCGAGGGCGCCGATTCGCGGGATCATGCGAAGTCCGAGGAGCCAAAATAAAATGGCAAAGCTGAAGGCTGCCGCTATGGCCCAGCCCAGACCTGGCACTCCGCTGGTTTTTCTTGAACTACGGTCTGCGTCTCCGGAATTATAAGAAGCAGAAACCGGAACGCTAGGTTTTTCTCCAGCAGCGACAAGGATTACGCCGAGCACGGCCGCAACAATTCCGAGAGCACGATACGCGGACAGGCGCTCTCCGGAAAGGAGCGACAGAACCACAGTCAGCGCGGGATAACTGGCGGAGACTGGGCCAACGAGCGAAAGCTTGCCAATCTCAAAGGCACGATACAGAGCGAGCATCGCGAACGTGTTGATGGACCCGGCAAGAATTCCCCAGGCCCACGGCTGCCAGCCGGAGCCATCGAACAAATGTCCCCAGTCGCGCGCGAAAAATAAAAGAATAGTGACAAAGATGGCGCCCCAGAACTGCATACCGAACAAAGCGCGCATGCTGCCGACGCTTCGGGTTGCGAAGCGCGCCAGAAAATCGGCGCTACCCCACGAAACCGCGGTGGCGACACCGAGCACTATGCCGCTGGGCACTTACCTGGCCTTGTTCTTTTTTAGTTCGAGGCCGAGTTCGGCCATGACTTTCTGAAGATCTTTCCAGACTTCGCCTTTAGCGGCAGGATTACGCAGCAAATATGCGGGGTGATAGGTGGCCAGCATTTTGTAACCACGGAAGTCCATCCATTGTCCGCGGAAGTGAGAAATGCTGCGGTTGGTTTGCAGCAAGGTCTGCGCAGCGGTTGCGCCGAGACAAACAATCACTCTCGGCTGCAGCACATCCAACTGGCGAAACAAAAATGGCGAGCATTTCTGTACTTCGTCCGTCTCCGGCTGGCGATTTCCAGGCGGGCGGCACTTCACGACGTTACAGATATAAACGTCGCGGCGCTGCAGGCCCATGGCTTCAATCATTTGCGTCAACAGCTTTCCAGCGCGACCCACAAACGGCAATCCTTGCGCATCTTCATCCGCGCCCGGGCCTTCGCCGACAAAAACCAGTTGCGCTTTGGCGCTTCCATCGCCAAAAACAATTTTGTTGCGGGTCTTGTGCAGCTTGCAGCGCGTGCACTCGCCGAGATCCTCGCGGACTTTCAGAAGCGTTTCGCCGGTGACTTTACCGGAGCCCTCAAACAACGATGGGCCAGTCGCTACAGGCAGCGCGGGGACAACAGTTCTCGAAGCGATGCTTGGTGTGGCGGTAACCTTTGGCGCGGCTTTTGGCAAGCTTGGGTCCTCGGTAGCTGCGAATGGCGATTCAACACCAGATATTGGAGGTTGTTTCTGAGCAGATCGACGATCGCGATAGAACGGGCCCAGGCCCAGATCCTCGTAGAACCTGAGGCGCGCGTTCAATTTTTCCTGAATTGTGATTTCGGTTCGCTCGGGCATCGGCTGTTCAGTCCGCAGACTGATGTCTTACGCTCGCGGTTAGCCGCAGTACTTCGTCCAAGATGCGGTGCGCAACTTCGCGCTTCGTCATTTTCGGGAGCGGTAGATCGCGGCCATCGCGCGCGAACAGAGTGACGACGTTGGTGTCAACGTCGAACCCCGCGCCTTCGGCGGTGATATCGTTGGCGACGATCAAGTCGGCGTTTTTCTCGGCAAGTTTTTTGCGCGCGTTCTCAGCGACTTTGCCGGTTTCGGCGGCGAATCCAACGATCAGACGGTTTTCTTTTTTGCGCGCGAGAGTGGCAAGGATATCGGGATTCGGTTCGAGGCGCAGCGTGATCTCACCAGGCGTTTTCTTTATTTTTTGCGGAGCGACATCCGCGGAACGGTAGTCGGCGACGGCGGCGGCGAAAACGGCGGTGGTAGCTTGCGCGAAGTGATTTTCCACGGCACGCAGCATTTGCGAGGCGGTTCGCACATCCACGCGCGTGACGCCCGCGGGAGTTTCGAGCGCGGTCGGCCCGCTGATCAGAATTACCTTTGCGCCGCGCTGCACGGCGGCCTCGGCAACGGCGTAGCCCATGCGTCCTGAAGAGCGATTGGTCAGGAAGCGCACGGGATCAAGATCTTCCTGAGTCGGGCCGGCGGTCAAAAGAAATGTTTGCCCTTCCAGGTCACGGCGCACCTGCAAAACTTCGCGCACGGCGGCAACAATCGCTTCCTGTCCCGCAAGTCTTCCCGCTCCGGTCATGCCGCAGGCGAGATAGCCTTCGTCAGGATTTACGACGTGAACGCCGCGACCACGCAGGCGGCCCAGATTTTCCTGAGTAGCGGGATGATTCCACATGTTGACGTTCATCGCGGGCGCCACAACCACAGGCGCAGTCGTCGCAAGATACAAGGTGCTGAGAAAATCGTCGCTGATGCCACGGCTGAATTTGGCAATGATGTCGGCTGTGGCTGGAGCAACGAGCAACAAATCTGTGCGCTGAGCGACAGCAATGTGTTCGATGGCGCTTTCGAGATTGGCTTCGCCGCCGGATTCAGCGAATAGACCGGTGATTACTTTTTTCCCGGTAAGCGCGGCAAAGGTGAGAGGCGTGATGAACTCGCAGGCCGCGCTCGTCATGACCACTTCTACCGAGAAACCTTCCTGTTGCAGGCGGCGCACCAGCTCGGCCGCTTTGTAGGCCGCCACTCCGCCGGTAACGCCAAGAGTGATGCGCATGGAATTCTCGCGCGGCGTTACTTGCGCCGCTTGACGCCATCCTTGTCCTCGTCCACGGACTTACCGGGACTGAATTCGTATTCGATCAAACCGCTGTTCACTTCTTCGCAGGCCACGCGCGTAGGTTTCAGTGTTCGCGGATTTTCCAACATCGGCGGCGCTCCCGCCATAATCTGGCGTGCACGGCGGGCCGCTAACACCACATACGCGAACTGGCTCTCCGGAGCTTTCGTCTGCACGGTCATTTCAGTCTTTCCCTCCAAATGATGCCAGAAGTTCTTCCACCCGGCGGCGCTGGCGCGGTCTGCTGCAGCGCACCGCAGTTAAAATCGCTTCCACTTCGCGTCCGGCTTGTTCCACGTCCTGGTTCATGACGCAAAAATCGTAATACTTTCCGAAGGCTTCGATCTCAGCGCGCGCCATGGACAATCGCCGCGCAATTTCTTCGTCGGAATCCTGGCCGCGAGTGCGCAGCCGGCGCTCCAATTCCGCGCGCGAAGGCGGCAGTATGAAGATAGCCACCGATTCCGGCAGCTTCTCTTTTACCTGCGCGGCTCCCTGTACGTCAATTTCCAGGACCAGGTCCAAACCCTTGGCGCGCGACTCTTCGAGCCATTTCTTCGGAGTGCCGTAGGAATGTCTGCCGAAGACTCGCGCGTACTCGAGGAATTCTCCGCGCGAAACCATTGCTTCAAACTCTTCGTTGGTGACGAAATCATAGCACTTCCCACTGGCCTCAGTCGTCCTGCGCGTCCGAGTGGTACACGATCTGGAGGCCATGGTTCCCGGCATCTGCAACAAGCGCTGCACCAGCGTGGACTTCCCCGATCCCGACGGGCCAGAAACAATTAAAACCAGCGGCGCGAGAACCTTGTCATCGCTCATTCGATGTTCTGTACCTGTTCACGCAATTTTTCAATTTCGGCTTTCACTTCGAGGCCGATGCCGGTGATTTTCAGAGCTTCGCTC
Source organism: uncultured Acidobacteriota bacterium (assembly GCA_963732135.1). GTDB lineage: Bacteria > Acidobacteriota > Terriglobia > Acidiferrales > UBA7541 > Acidiferrum. The sequence goes on along the minus strand of CAVSYC010000001.1, from coordinate 76,867 downwards.
TCAACGCCAGGAGTTTTGGAAAGCATGGTGTTGGCTTCGCGATGCATTTCCTGGAGCAGAAAATCCAGTTTTTTCCCGAGCTCACCCGCGCCATCCAGCAATTTCCCAAATTGCAAAAGATGGCTTCGAAGACGGTCCAACTCTTCGCTGATATCGCTGCGTTCCGCAAGCATCGCTGCTTCCTGCGCGATGCGCGCGGGATCAATGGCCGTGGCGCTAAGCAAATCTTTCAGGCGCGACTCCAGCCGCCGCGCGAATGCCGGGCGCAACTGCACGACCAGTGCTCGCACCTGGTCGGTCTGCTCGCTGATGTGAGCCAACCGCGCGCGAAGATCCTGCGCCAAGTGGCGGCCTTCGGCGCGACGCATTTCGTCCAGCTTTCCCAAAGCGTCGAGCAGACAGCGTTCCAGTTCGCGGCCGAGTTTTTCCTGTTCCTCTTCGGACTCCGGCACGGCAGGCGCCAGTCCGCCAATGACGCCGGGAAGCCGCAGAAGCGCAACGACATCCAATGCGGCGGAAACCGAAGTCTGGAAGCGCAGTTCGTCGGCGGCGCGCAAATAATTCGTGACCAGATCTTTGTTCACCTGGATCGGAGTCGCAACGCCGGGTTCGACGCTGACGTGTACTTCGACGTGTCCGCGATGGATGCGTTCGCGGACGATCTGGCGAAGGCGCAACTCGTACAGGTCAAAGCCTTCGGGCAAACGAACTTTCAAATCGAGGAAGCGGTGATTGACGCTTTTAACGCTGACGCGAAGATCCCAGCCCAACACGCCACCCTTGGACTGCGCGTAGCCGGTCATGGAGAGACATTCGGTTTTTTTTGTTTGCACTGCGCTCTTTTCGCTCATCTTGGGTTCCTTGTGGCGGACGTAGAGGGCAGTGGGGGTAAACTCGTTTGCACCGGAGCGGCCATTTCGTCGGCGGCGAACTGCAAATCGTGCAGCCGGGCGTAGGTTCCGGCCCTGGCGATCAGCTCCGCATGCGTTCCCATTTCGCGGATCTGGCCTTCTTCCAATACCAAAATTTTGTCGGCGCGCCGAATCGTGGCCAGGCGATGTGCGATTACGAATGTCGTTCTTCCAACCATCAGGTTCGCCAGGGCTTTTTGTACATACATTTCGGATTCGGCGTCGAGCTCGGAAGTAGCTTCATCCAGAATGAGGATGGGCGAATCTTTCAGGATGGCCCGCGCGATGGCAATGCGTTGCCGCTGCCCTCCGCTGAGCCGCGTCCCTCGCTCGCCGATAACAGTATCGTAACCCAAAGGGAGTTCCTGAATGAAATCGTGAGCCAGTGCGGCTTGGGCCGCGGCAATCACGCGATCCCTCTGCACGCTGCCCAGGCCATAGGAAATGTTGTTCCACACGGTGTCGTGGAACAAAATATTTTCCTGCGTGACCATGGCGATCTGTTCGCGCAGGGAGCGCAGCGTGACTTCGCGTGTGTCCGTTCCGTCGATTCGAATGGCCCCGGCAGTCGGCTCGTAAAAGCGCGGAATCAGATTTACGAGAGTGGTCTTGCCCGCTCCGCTGGAACCAACAAACGCCACGATTTCGCCTTTGGCCGCGCGAAAAGTGATGCCGCGTAAAACCGGCGCCGAATCGTAAGAAAAACTTACGTTATCGAATTCAACTTCATGGGAAAATTCCGGCAAAGGCGCTGCGCCGGTGGCGTCGCGTTCCTCTTCCGCCAGATCGAGATACGCAAATACTTGCGCGGTGGCGCCCTGCGCCTGCTGGAACTGTTGATAAACCGAGCCCATGCGCTTGACCGGTTCGTATGACTTGAAGAGCGCGTACACAAACGTAAAAAACAGACCTACCGTCATTTGTTGCAGACGGATTTTGTCTCGTGCATACAGAAGCAAAAGCGAGATGACGACTGGCTGCAGCAAATCCATCAGCGGCGATGTGACGACTTGCGCGCGCACCCAGCGCATGGTCTCACGCAGCAGGCGCGCAGCCGCGCTGCGGAATTTTCTGACTTCAAAATCCTCCATGCCAAAGGCTTTGACAATCCGATTGCCGCCCACGGTTTCCTGCAGAATCTGATTCAGTTCACCGAGCTTGGTCTGGCTGCTCTGTACGGAATGCCGGATGCTGCGGCCCAGTTTGCCAACCGGCCAGACGATCAGCGGAAGAAAAACAGCACAGCCCAGTGCCATTCTCCAGTCCGAACTAAGCAAAACGGCGACGAAGGCGATGAACAAAAATGTTTGCCGAAAAACGTCGGCCAGGTATTCGGAAAGCGCCGGGCGAGCACGCTCGACATCATTGATTACCGCCGACATGACGCGGCCCGTGGGCTCATGCTGGAAAAATCCAATCGGCTGGCGAATAATCTTGCCGTAGAGAGCGTTGCGCAAATCCGTGATCGCGCGATGACCGACGTACTGAATTAAGGTGCCGCCGCCAAATTCAGCGACAGACTTGGCGAAAAAAACCACCAGCATGGAGATGGACACCACTGCCCATACGTTGTGAATGCTGTGCGGGAAGAAACGGTTCAAATAGACTGCGGGACCGTGAGGGAACGTAAACAACAGAACGTTGGAATCCGGCGCGGACGGAGTCAACACGCGATCGATGATCGGCCGGATCATCAGGGCAATGATTGCTTCACAAATACCCGAGGCAGCCAGGAAGATTACACCCAGGACCATGGAAATCCGATAAGGCCGCACGTATGCCAGCAGCCGCTTCATTTGGGGTGAAATCACTGACGCCAAGCTTTTTGCTCCCGCTGAAATGGTTCGAACCGCACTACGTCCGTGTGCAAAGACATTTGTACGCTATTCGCCCGCAGAGCGAAGTGTCAAGTTTGCCGGGCTAACTGTTTGTCCCGGGCTACTTGTCAATATCGCGATGAAAGACCTTAGTTGCGTACTTGCGTTTTTCCAGAGCCTTTTTGATTTCTTCGGCCAGCATCACTGAGCGGTGTTTTCCGCCGGTGCATCCGAAAGCAATCGTCAAATAGCTTTTGCCTTCTTCGATGTAGTGCGGCATGAGGTACGCCAGCAGGCTTTCCATGCGGCGAAGAAATTCTCCGGTTTGCGGAAAGGAGCGAATGAAGCGTCGCACTTTTGCGTCGCGCCCGCTGAATTTTCTCAACGCCGGCACAAAGTGCGGATTGGGCAGAAATCTCACGTCGAAGATCAGGTCCGCGTCCACCGGCACACCGTATTTATAGCCGAAACTGACCACGGAGATCAGCATCGGATGGCGGTCGGGATTCTTAAACCGCCGGGTAATGAAATTGCGCAACTCGTGCACATTGAATTGCGTGGAATCGATCACCACGTCCGCCAGCTTGCGAATCGGCGCCATCAATTCACGTTCGTGCAGCAGACTCTCGCGCACGGAATAATCTTTTCCCAAAGGATGCGGCCGGCGCGTTTCGCTGTACCTGCGCAGCAGCGCGTCGTCTTGCGCTTCAATGAACACCAAAGAAATCGGATGGTCTTTGCGCAGGTGGGTAAGAAGCCCCGGCAACTTTTGCAACTGCGCTCCCTCGCGGGCGTCCACCAGCAGCGCCGCGCGACTGAAATCGCCTTCTCCCGCCGCGTGCAATTCGGCAAAAATGGGAATCAGCTCCACCGGCATGTTGTCCACGCAGTAGAAGCCCATGTCTTCAAAGGCTTTCAGTACGGTGCTTTTGCCGGAACCCGAGAGTCCGGTCAGGATTACCAGCTGTTTCGAATCCTGTTTTGCTCGGGTTTTCACTTTCAAGGCGGGGCTCAGCTTTTTACTCTGCGTTGGTGAGTGCTCGGAATGCGCATGTCTTCGCGATACTTGGCCACGGTGCGACGAGTCACGTGGATCCCCGCGTCTTCCAGTTTCTGCGCGATGTGCTCGTCGGTAAGCGGTTTGCTGGAGTCTTCCTCTTCAATCATTTTCTTGACTAGGCGCTTCAACGTCAGTAGGGACATTCCGCTGCCTTCCGGCCCATTCACCGATTCGCTGAAAAACGATCGTAGTTCCAATACGCCCTGAGATGTATGTGCGTATTTGCTGGCAACCGCGCGGCTTACCGTAGAAGGATGTACGCCCACTTCTTCCGCGACTTCCTTGATCATCATAGGCTTCAGCGCGTCGGGGCCGTGATCCAGAAACTCTCCCTGCCGCGCGATGATGGACTGGCAAACCCGCAAAATGGTGTGCTTTCTCTGCTCGATATTTTTCAGCAGTTGAATCGCCGCGGTGAATCGTTCTTTCACGTAATTGCGGACTTCGCGGTCGGCCGCATCGCGGGCCAGCAGTCTGCGGTATGTCGGGCTCAGCCGCAACTGCGGCATATCGTCTTCGTTCAAGAAAACTTCCCAGACGCCATCCACTTTTCGGAAATACACATCCGGCTCAACCAGTCGCGGCTCGGTTTTGTTGTAGCGAAGGCCGGGCCGCGGATCGAGCTTCTTGATGACATCCAGCGTCCGCTTGATCACTTCGATCGGACGGTTCAGAGCGCGCGCAATTTCTTTCAACTGATTGGCTTGCACCTGCTTCAAATGTTCGGACACCACCTGATACGCCAGCGTATTGGTCGGATCAAACGCGTGCAGTTGCAGCAGCAGGCATTCCCGCAAATCGTGGGCAGCAACGCCGATGGGATCGAAATCCTGCACCACCGCCAGCGCGTCATCCAGATCATCCTGCGTGTATTTGCCGCCCTGCAGCAATTCTTCGTTCGAAGCGGTCAAGTACCCATTTTCATCCAAATTGCCGATGATGTTGTCGGCAATTTCGCGCACCGTGTCCGAGCATATCGTCACGCTCAATTGCCAATTCAAATGTTCTGAAAGCCCTGCAGGCGAGGACAAAAACTTCTCAAAAGACGGTCGCTCCGAAATTTCCCGTTCCTGCGATTGTCCACCGTCGCCTCCGGTATCGAGATATTGGTTGAAAAAGCTTCCGACATCGAATTCGTCGAAAGGATTGGCCTCCGGCTTTTCCGGGACTTTTTCCGTCTCATTCTTAAGAAAATTCTCGTCGCTGTAGTTGTCGGTGGTAGTCGCCTCTTCGCTCAGTTCTTCCAGCACGGGATTGGCCACCATCTCCGTGTTGATCATCTCTTTCAACTCAAGACGGTTCAGCGCCAGCACGCTGACCATCTGCACCAGGCCAGGCGTCAGAATCTGCTTCTGAGACACCTTTAAGTTGAGTTTGAGACCTTGCCAAGCCATATTCGCGAAAGCGTTCCTTCTGCTTATTTTAAAGCCAGATTCCTTGCACGAAATCTCAATTCAGGCGGAAATGATCGCCCAGATACACCCGGCGCACCTCGGGATCGTTGCTCAAATCCTCTGGCCGCCCCTTGCGGAAAATCTTGCCGCTTTTCAGGATGTACGCTCGGTCGGTTACCGTCAAGGTCTCTCGTACATTATGGTCCGTGATCAGCACGCCAATTCCGGTCTGGGCCAGGCCGCGAATGATCTCCTGCAAGTCCTTTACGGTCAGCGGGTCGATCCCGGAAAAGGGCTCGTCGAGTAATATAAATGATGGCTCAAGCGTCAAGGAACGCGCAATCTCCAGCCTTCGCCGTTCGCCACCCGATAACATATACGCTTTGCTGGTGCGCACCGTCTCCAACCCCATCTGCACCAGCAATTCCTCCAAACGGTCACGCTGTTGCTCTGGACCGAGAGGAAGCGTCTCCAATACTGCCAGAAGGTTTTGTTCGCACGTAAGCTGGCGGAAAACCGAGGGTTCCTGAGGAAGGTAGCTGATCCCGCTGCGGGCCCGAAGGTACATCGGAAGATCCGTAATCTCTTCGCCGTTCAGCAACACGCGGCCTGAATCTGGCCGGGCAAGGCCCACCAAGATATAGAAAGTAGTGGTCTTACCGGCGCCGTTGGGTCCCAGCAACCCGACGACTTCACCCTGCCCAATCTCCAGTTCAACGTCGTCCACGACCTTGCGGCCCCGGTACGATTTGCTTAACTCTACACCCTGGAGCTTCAGCATTCCTCGTCAATTCACTTTTCGACTCGGTGCTTCGTCAGCGTGCGCGATCCATTTTCTGAATCCACGATGATCGTAGCATCCGCTAAAAAGAAGGTCAATTGACGACCCGTCGTTGTACCTTCCGAGGCGTCAAAAATCGTCGGCGTCCCGCCGCTCATTACGAATTTTCCGTCCGCTGCCGTATACTCGCCGTGTTCCGCCGTCGCGCGCCGCTCGCCTTGTTGCACCGTTACGCCGCCAGTCGCCACTGCACGGCTGATTTGCTGTGCACCGCCCGGGCTTGCAGCTCCCTCATTTGAAGTGCCGCTCGAACTGGCGCTCAAACTGCTCTTCGAAGTGGCGGAGTTTGTTACCCCGTTGCTGCCGGTGCCGTTCGCTCGCGTGAAGTATAAATCCAACAACGCGCTGGTAATTTTCTCGTCCGGCGATTGCACCACGACGTTCTGCTCCAGCCTCGCGCGATTTTCCTGATCCCAGTAAGTCAATTTGGCCGACTGCGCGTGCCAGAGTACCGGCGCTTTGGGCTGTGCAGCGTTGCTTGCAGAGCCCGCCGCATTGGCCGGCGCTGGCGGAAATACCGACCGCACATTCCCAACCGCATTCATCATCCGTTCGTTTTTCAACAACTCGATAGACTCCGCCTCCAGCACCGAATCGCCCTGCCACATCCTCGCGTGCCCGGTGTAGAGCGCCCGTCCACTTTTCGAATTTCCACTCAAGCGGTCTGCACTCACATTCACGGCTACCGGCGCAAGATGAACGGCACTGCCGAGCGCGGACAAGTCCGAGGAGCGCACCCCGCCTTCGCCCTGCACGTCGCCGGTCGCCTGCCAAAACGTCAGCTTCTGCGCCGAAGTCAGAGTTGTCGCGTCCCTCGCCGTCGCATGTCCCGTCAACGTCGCCGTCTGCTGTGCGCGCTCGAACAGCGCATGATCCGCTCGCGCCGTTCGCGTTCCCTCATTCAACCTCACGTCTTCGCTCAGCTCCATGCGCGACCATCCACCCTGTTCCTGCAAGTCCACAAATCCGTTTTTCGCCGTTGCGGTTTGTTTCTCGGCACCTGCGACGCCGCGCTCGGTGTGCACGTTGCCTTTCGCATCCAGTCGCGAAGCTTTTCCGTTCGAATCAAAAATCATTCCCAATTGGTTGGCTTGCAGAACCGTCTGTGAAGATTTCGCGCCAGCGCGGCCCGCTTCATTCCATTCGATCCGCCCCGCGCCTACCGTGTCCGCACTCGCCAACTTGGTTCCCCTCGCGCCGCCTTTTTCCAGCCCCTTCTCCAGACTCTTTTCCAGGAATGTCAGCCGCAGCTCATCCGTCGTCAGCCGTCGCGTGTCTCCGTTTTCTCCGGGCGTGGCTTCTCCCCCACGCGATCCTTTCGCGCCGGTGTTTGTCCGCGCATCCACGCTTCCCCGCAGCACCAGCAATTTTGGCTCATTGTGTCCGGGCAGCATTTCCATTGAAGCGCTCTGCGCCTTGAACGTCTGACGTGCGTCGCCTTGCACGGACTCTCCGCTTACTTGGCCTTTTGCTTCGGCGCGCACCACCCAGCCTGCGGGCGCCAATGTCGCCGTAATTTCCTCCGCCGACAATCGCTGTTTTCCAGCGCCCTTGGCCGCGCTGAACTCCGGCAGCATATCTTTGCCGTTCGACTGCGCGATCAATCGCTGTGCGCGAAAATCTTCGTCCAGTTCCAACAAAAGGGCCGCGGCCGTTAACCGCTCCGATTGAGTTTTCGCCTCAGCCGGCCCGGACAGATGTATCGTGCCGTTGTTGCGCGAAAAATCCATGTGTGTTCCGGTAACTTCGATCGGCTCTCGCGTTGGCGCCAGCGCGCTTTTTGCATTTACCGCATCCTTTGCGCCGGGTGCAGCCGGCTGGTCCAATTTCAGTTTCACATCCCGTTGCAAACGTAGCGTTCCCTCTTCCGAGTTGTATGCCGCTCCAACCGCTTGTCCGCTGCCATTCGCAAATGAAAACTGCACGATTTCATCCGTGGTTGCCTCCCCGCTGCCGCGGTTGAACGAAACTCCTTTCGTTTCAATCTTCATGGTTCCCGGAGCGCCCGGTCTTCCACCGCTGGCTTTCCACTCGTCCGCGCTCATCAGAATAATTTCCACGTCGCCCGCGCAGGACATGTCACCGCTATCCTTGTTGTAATGGCAAGCGTGCGTTTCCATGGTGTCGTGCCGCGCTGCTGCGTTGCCGAAGATGGTAATTTTCACGCCTTCCAGGTCGCTAGCGTTGGCGCCTCTGAAATCAGTCGATTTGGATGCTTCGACGGTAAAAATCTTATGCGTTCCTTCGCCTTTGGAAAATGTCAGGTGGCTTGATTGCCGCTCTACGTCCACCGGAGCCGACGGCGGCGCATTCTTGCGCTCGATGTGCCGCGTGTATCCGCGCTTCAGGTACAAGCCAACCGTTAACCCCGCGAACAGCAGGGCCACCGCCGCGCTCCACCGCGCGTATCTTGCCGCTTCGCTCTTTAGCATGGTGTAACGCCACCTTTCCGGTGGCACCACTTTCAGTTAATCAGAATTGCGCACAGCTGTACATCGCGATAGGTAGGCGAAAGGTGACTGACGCCGCAGCTTCCAGCTACTTGCCCGCCACAAGAACTTCTTGGCTTCGGAGAGCCACGGATTTAGAATTCGCGTTTAGTCTAAATTCCGGACCGGAGTGGCAGTATGCCACAGAATCAAAATCATCTTCAGACCCTTGCCGCCCAATTCGCATCGATGGAAGTTCGCTGGTCTCCTGGAGAGAAGAAAGCGGCTCGTAAAATCTTCGACAAAGCATACCGCCGGCGGTGCGACTCGGTCCGCGCCAGATTGAAAGACATGATCACAACCGCTGTGGACCCGGCAGATGTCTGGCACATTCACGATTATCTTTCCCAAGAACGCAGAAGGACCGATGAACTCTTCGAATTCCGCTATTCCGTCTTGATTCTTGTCTTCGCCAGACTGCTTGCCGACGGCTCGCTCACCGAAGCCGAACTAAGCGAACTGTCTTTCGACAAAGTCACGCGAATCCGCCGCATCATCGAACATTGATTTTCCCAGAGCTGGACGGCTGGTGCCCTCCACATCGGTTTTACGTGTGGGCATCTGGCTTCTCTTTCTAGTGCTCATCACTCCAGGTAGGTTGTTTCTAGCTCGGGTCGCTGGTCTTCGCTAGCTGGCCGACTCGGCGTTCGCCGCGGGCAGCGGCTCCAGAATTCCCACATTGGCTACCGCGACGCTGTCCCGGTTAGTATTTTTCGCCAGGTACATCGCTTCGTCAGCCAGATGCAGCAATCCTTCCTTGGTGCGGGAGTCCACCGGATACGACGCGACGCCCATGCTCGCTGTTAGCTTGATGTTCAACCCTTCGCCGGGCAGCCAGGTTGATTCGCGCAGCATCCTGTGCAGCCTGCGCGCGACCAGCATTGCATTGTCTTTTGAAGTTTGCGGCAACAGCAGCACAAATTCGTCGCCGCCATAGCGAAAGGCGAAATCGATCAACCGGCAATGCGCTTTCAACGCGTTACCGATTTCCCATAGCAGTCGCGAACCGACGAGATGCCCCTGGGTATCGTTTACTTGCTTGAAGTGATCGAGATCGATAAAAATCAGCGAAAATTCGTAGGCATAGCGCTGCGAACGGTAAATTTCCGTTTCCAGAATGAAGCCCATGTGCCGCGCGTTATAGAGCGTGGTGCAATCGTCGGTGATCGTCAGTTCGTGAATGCGCTTGACGTGCCGCGCATTTTCCAGCGCGATGGCGGCAAAGTCGGAAAGCGCTTCCAACAGTTTCAAATCGCGCGCATCGAAGCCTTCCGGACCGATGCAATTGATCAGCTCAATGACTCCTAAACAGGTGTCGCGAAACTTTACCGGCACCGCAACGATCGATTGCGTTTCCGTTTTTGTCTTTTCATCCACCTGCGAGAAAAATCGCGTGTCCTTCGAAGTGTCCGGCACCACCACGGTCTCGCCGTGCGCCGCCACCCATCCCGCAATTCCCTGCCCCATTTTCACGCGCACATCTTTCAGCGCCGTCGAAGCCGTTCCAACCGCCAGCTCGAAATATAATTCCTGCTTGGCCTCGTCCAACAGCAACAACGACCAGTTGTCCGGACGCAGGAATTCGTCGATCTTTTCCATGATCGTCCGCAGCACCTGATCCAGTTGCAGCGATGACGTCAGCGCTTTTCCGAGTTCTTGGAAGACCGCGACTTCGCCTGCCTCGCGTCGCTCCCCTGGAAGTCCGGGGCTTCGGCGCCGATCAACGGCGGGAAACTGTTTGTTCTCCTCCACGCGTAGTGGTCCTGTCCCCTTCGATGAGCCGGCGGCCGCACCTGTGCGGATACACTACGCCGTTCGCAGCTTCCTGCCTTCTGCGATTCAACGCCAGTATAGTCGTGCGGTAAAAATATGCGCAACCTATCCGTGGTACAGGCGTTGCCATCTCGCCATCCAGGCCGCGGCCCCCAAAATCCGCACGCACTTCATGAGCTCGCAATTTCCTTATCCGATTCTTTTTCAAGCGTTTGACACCGCCTTGGCGGCGCACCTATAGTGCGTCAGGGCAATACGCTTGCCCCATTTCTTCCGGCGCTTTTCCGTCCCGAAGGAACCACGGCATTTCGCGAAAATCGGGCGCACAATTGCAAGCGCCAAAATCGAGGAACGGTTCGACGAATGGCCAAGGGCACGTTTGGGGAGCGTCTGAAGCGCGAACGAGAACTGCGCGAAGTCACGGTGAAGGAAATCGCTTCCGCCACGCGCATCGCTCCCAAATTCCTGGAGGCCCTCGAAAACGAAGACTGGAATAAGCTGCCCGGCGGCGTCTTTGGACGCGGCTTCGTGCGCAGCATCGCGCGCTACCTCGGGCTCAGTGAAGAAAATTTACTCTCGGATTACGACCTGGCGCGCGGCGAAACCTGCGCTCCTACCGCGCAAAAATCAGAAGAACGAATTCCCTCCCCTCCCAAGTGGATCCCTGCGCTCGCTGCGGTACTGCTCCTTGCTGCGCTCGTCGGCGTTGTATTCGGCGGTCGTTACGCCTGGCGGCAATTCGTCGCGCATCGCAACGCAAAGAAAGCTTCTGCCGTAGTCAGTATTCCCTCGTCAAATTCGGCGCAAAATCCTCGCGCCAACGGCTCACCGGCTGTGCCGGCCAGTGCCGGCGAACAATCGCTTCCGCTCGAACTGTCCGTCGCGGCATCTGCGGCAACACAGGTGAAAATCGCCGCTGATGACTTGGCCGTATATGACGCGGAATTGCCCGCCGGACAGAATCTGCATTTCTCCGCGAACGATAAATTTGAAGTCACCACAGCGGACTTTTCCGCCCTGTTGCTGGAGTTGAACGGCCAGAAAGTTATGCCCGCACCCGCACCCGGCTCCTCCAGTACAATCTCTTTGACGTCCAAAGACCTGAGGCAGGCAGCCGGTGGATCTACTAAGCCCTGAAGTTTTGCAGGAATTGCGTCGCGGCAACGCGACCCGTGAAGACAAGCTCGCCGTATGCACCGGTGGCGTCAAATTGCCGGCTCCCGATCTCGCGGAAATTCTCACTGTGCTGGCGCTTGATTCCGATGAACTGATCTCGACGCGCGCACAGGAATCCATTCTGGCGCTGCCCATCGAAAATTTTGTGGAAGCCTTGAATCGCCAGCAGGCTCTGGAACCCTTGTTCGAATTTGCCGCCAAGAATCTCGCTGCCAAACCCGGTGTTGCCGATGCATTGATCAAAAACAAGAACTGTTCCGCCGAGCATCTGGTTCCATTGGTCCAGCATCTTTCCGCGCTCGGCGTTCAGGCTTTGATGGATGAATTGGATCGCGTCAGCGATTCCCGCGAACTTGCCGAGGCGCTGGAAAAATCGAGTTCCGTTACGCTAGAGCAAAAAAGCCAGTTGAATGAATTGCTCAGCGACGCCATGCCGGACATGGAAGCGCTCACCGACGCGTTGGCGGATGCCGAGCCGGACAATGAACGCCGCAAAACGCTGCTGCAGCAGATTTCCACCATGACCGTTTCGCAGCGCGTGAAATTCGCGATGAAAGGCGGCTCCGAAGCGCGCCGCACTCTGATCCGCGATAACAACAAAGTGGTGCAACGCGCCGTGCTGCAATCGCCCCGTCTTACGGACCAGGAGGTAGAAGCTTTCGCGGCGATGACTAACCTCACCGACGAAATACTGCGGATGATTGGGAAAAATAGAAATTTCCGGAAGAACTATAACGTCGTGCGCAACCTCATGAATAACGGCAAGGCGCCGCTCGATTGTACGCTGGGCCTTCTCCCCATGCTCAATCCGCCCGATCTCAAAAAACTCGGCATGAACAAAAATATCCCCGAGACCTTGCGCGCCACCGCCGTCAAACTCATGCGCCAACGCAACGAAACCAAAAAATAAATTGCGCGAGAGTGTCGGGCTTGCCGACGCGTTTGCGGCTGGCTATTATTTCCTCGATGAAAACGATCGTCGGCATTCCTTTCAACAAGCTTCTTCTCGCACTTTTCTGCGCGATTGTGACGATGAGCGCAGTCACCCTGAATTTCGCGTTCGCAGCTCCCGCCGACCCGTGGACCGCCGCGCAAACCGTGCAGCCCGACAAGTTAGCCAGCGAACTGCAGATGGAAAAAGATCCGCACCTACTGGTGATCTATGTTGGCCCTCGCACTCTTTACAATGGCGGGCACATTCCCGGAGCGGTCTTCTACGGCCCCGGATCAAGCGAGCAGAGCATCGCGGACCTCAAGAAATATGCGGCAACATTGGCAAAAAATTCCGATGTAGTTCTGTATTGCGGCTGCTGCCCGCTCGAGAAATGCCCGAATCTCCGGCCGGCCTTCACCGCTTTGAAGGACCCGGGATTCGCGCGCCTTCGCGTGCTGATTCTGCCAACCAGCTTCAATACCGACTGGGTGGAAAAGGGTTTCCCGGTTCAAAAAGGCAACTGAATTCGTTCGCTGTTCACGAGTCAAGCCGTGGGCGAACTTTGTGAAAACCGGTGGCGTCCTGATAAGCGCGAGCTAGTGCCAACATCTTATTTTCTCCGTATAAATTTCCGAGAAATGTCAGACTCACTGGAGTTCCAGGGCCGCCAACGTTTTCCTCCGCTCCCTCCACAGTCGAGGCGGGAGGAGGCGCATCCGTGCCGCGAAAACCATTTGGCAGAATCAACGCCGGATGACCGGTAAGGTTGGTGATCACCAGCTGCTGGCTGAACGTCGCCGTTACGATTACATCGAATTCGGAAAATACTTTGCCGACTGCATCCATGGCCATGCGGCGCGCACGGCTGGCCTGGATGTATTCAACCGCCGGGAAAAAACGTGCCGAACGAAACGTGTTGGGCCAGTCGTCGGGCCCCTGTTCCGTGAGCAGCTTGTCTCGCCCGGTCCGCGTAAGTTCATCGAACGCAGCAGCCGCCTCCGATTCCAGCATCGCCACCATCGCGTCATAAGGGAACTTCGGCATTTCCACGGGAATCAGGCTCACGCCCATTGCACGAAGTTTTTCCAGTGCGGCGTCGCTGTATCGCCGGTCGTACGCGGCGCGAATGCGAAAAGCTTCCCGGCGCTTGCGGCCCTTTTCGCGTTTTTCCTGCTCTTCGGGCGTAGCAGGCTTCTCTTTTCCTTGCTCTTGCCTCTCCTCCTTTTCCGGCTCGAAATCTTTTTTCAGGTAACCGACGCGCAGTTTGCGCCAGTCGAGATTGGCGTCCCAATTAAACTTCGCATGCGCATCCACCGTCCTGTCTTTTTCATCGGGACCCTGAATCGCATGCAGAACCAGCGCACAATCTTCCACGCTTCTGCAAATCGGCCCAAGCTTGTCCATGCTCCAGGAAAGCGCCATGGCGCCGGTCCGCGGCACGAAACCGAAAGTCGGGCGCAGCCCGGTGCAACCGCATCGCGTGGACGGCGAAGAAATCGAGCCAAGCGTCTCTGATCCGATGCTGAACGCAACGCACCCAGCGGCGGTAGCCGATGCCGGGCCTGCCGACGATCCGCTGGAACCTTGCCGAGAATTCCAAGGATTACGTGTGATGCCGCCAAACCAGTGATCACCCATCGCCAGCGCACCGAGCGTAAGCTTCGCCACCAGAACTGCGCCAGCTTCATCCAGTCGCTTTACGACCGTCGCATCTTCATCAATCACCTGTTTCTCGAAGCCGCCCGCGCCCCACGTGGTCGGATAGCCCTTCACCGCCAGCAAATCCTTTGCGCCCCACGGCAATCCGTGAAGCGGGCCGCGATATTTACCCGTCGCGATTTCGCGGTCGGCTTCTTTCGCCTGACTGAGAGCGCGTTCTGCAGTCAGCGTGACTGCGAATTTCAACTTCGCGTCGTAGCGTTTCAAACGTTCGAGATACATCTCCGTGAGCGAACTGGAGGATATTTTTCTTGTGCCAACCAGCTCCGCAAGTTCGCGCACCGTTGCAAATGCTAATTCCTCCGGGTTCTTGAACATCGCAATCCCGGGCGCATCCGACATGCGCATTGGCAATTTTTGCGTGTCGAATTTTGCGTGCGACGCGTCAGGAACGAACAGCAGCGACGGCTCCACCGAATTTGGTATATGCAGCTGAAAGATCTTTTCAAAACCTCCAACGTGATCGTTCAGGCTTTCCAGCATCATCTTTTTGTACTCATCCGGAATCGCCACACCGGCAATTTTTGCGGCCGCATCTATCATCTCCGCGGTGATAGCCGGTTTGTCGTGCGCCTGCGCCCAGAGCACTCCGGGCAACAGCGTCCCTGCCAGGCCCGCCGTCGACAACACCTTCATGAACTCGCGCCGCTGCAACATTTTCCTTCACCTCTCGAAAAAACGAATGGCGTGTACGGTATCACAGGACCGCAATGGCTCGCAGCCATAGTCGATGGTGCCCGAAATACTGAATTCAGGCTCAAGTTGAGGTACTCTCTAAGGCCAATGAGTGTCTGTTCTGGAGAAAAAATGAAACTTCATCTGCGTAAATTCGCTCTCGTTGGCATGGCGATTTTGCTAACCGGGCTGCTCGCCGGAACTCCCACGGTCTCGCGCGCTCAATCGGCGTTGCCAAAGCCGGACAAAGATACAGTACTGAAGGCTTCAGACATCAAGTCCAAGCTTTTCCCCGAATCAGTTTTCTTTCGTGGGCAGACCGCTCCCGCACAAATGCGCAATACCGGCGGCATCCATTTCTCGGACGATCTCTATATGCTGGCGGGGTTGGTGGACAATTCCGGCTACTCGACCGGCATTCGCGAAAAATATCAAGCCTACCTCATCACCGAAGCAACGCTCCAATTCGGCGCGCAAACGCTGAAACCCGGAGCATACGGCGTCGGCTTTATCGCAGGCGCAAAATTTGTGGTGCTGGACTTGGCCGCTAACGAAATATTTCAAGCAGCCTCGCAAAAGGACGCTGAGATGAAGCGCCCGATTCCGCTGCAAGTCACTGCGCCTGAGGCAGGAAAATACCGCTTGTACGCCGGACGCGACTTCGTGGAATTCAGCCGCGCGAAATAATCCTTCCGGCGGCGCCATTACGCATCACCAAAAAAATCATGATGGACATCGATTGGCTTCGAAAAGTCTGCCTGGCGTTGCCCGGCGTGACCGAGCAACTTCAGTGGGGCAATCACCTTCTCTTCAAGGTGGCCGGAAAAATGTTTGCCATCGCGTCCCTCGAACCCGCCGCAGTCTGTCTTACCTTCAAATGTTCCGATGAGTCGTTCGCGGAGCTGACCGAGCGGCCAAAGATTATTCCAGCTCCATACTTGGCACGGGCAAAATGGGCAGCACTGGAAACTTCCGACGCCGTGACCCACGGCGAATTGGAGGAACTGCTTCGCACTTCATATCAATTGGTGTTCGCAAAACTGCCGAAGCGCGCACAGGAGCAGGTGAAAAGCAAAAGCTCGCGTGCCAAACGTAGGCACAATACCGCGACTGGCAAAATGAAACAAAAAAATCCGCCTGCCGCGAAACCAAAAATTAAGCCGTGACTTTGTTGGGAGTTACTTTAGGAATGGCGCGGCGCAGCGGTTTCGCGCCGGAAATCGGAAAGGTCATGCTCCAAAAATTAATCTCGGTGGACAGGAATTCCACGCCCACGTAAGTCTTCCCGTCGCGCTTGCGCTGAATCGAGACCACGCGGGCCTCCGTTTTACGCGCGCTGCTCTCGTTCACCAGAATCAGCACCTGGCCCACCACCACCGGATGTTCGGTTTCAATCTGTGCCCCGTGCTGGCTGACGGCGTTGGACTTTACATGAATGCAGAATTTTTGCCCGTCCTCATTGTGTCCATGCAAAGACAATGGAACGGTCAGAGAGACTCGTTGGGTACGACGGCGTTCTTTACAACGAAAGTGCAGTAGGGACATAACGTGCGCCAGATACTCCTGCTGGCGTCAAAAAAATCAACAGCGGCTTCTGCTGGCGAAACCAGCCGCCATCGGTCGGAAATCATCCCGATGTGCAGCCATGCTCTCAGTTGCCTTCGAAACGGACAATAGAGGGGTAGTACCAGAACCTCTCACCCAGCGAGTAGTACGCTAATACGTTGTTTTCGCGTCGTCAACGGCAAATTTCTGTTGTTGCACAATTTTAAAACAAATCCTCATGCTCCAGCACTTCTCTCAAATCTCTACAGCGAACTACTCACAGCGCCGCGAGCCAACCCCGACGTCTAACTTAACACAGAGAAATCGTCCTCGGCCTCTCCCATCGCCCTCGATTCTCTCGTCAAGAAGCTAAAAAACTCTTTTCAGGAGACCCGAATGAGCCGTATTGCCTTGTTCTTGATATTGTGCGGAATTGTGGCCGCCCCAGCCGTCGTTGCCCAGGATCATGTGGCTGTCGGAGCGTACGCCGATTACTTTCGGCTATCGCAGACGGATACCAACTTCGCCGGTGTCGGCGGGCGGCTTGGCGTCGGACTTGGCCGCCGCGTCATGCTCGAAGCCGAGATGAGCTACTACTTCAATCAAGTGTTCACGGAAAATTTCGAAAATGGCGGAACCATCACCGTGAACCGCTCGAACTACCGCCTGTTGCGTGGACTCTTCGGCCCAAAATTGGCTTTGGGGCACTCCAATTTCCATCCCTTCGTGACCATTAAAGGCGGATTCGTGGACGCCATTTTCGACGCGGCGCCCGCCACGCTCGGGACTTTTGTCAGTAACGTGCAGAATCTTCGCGACAAAAACGTAATGGGCTCAGTCTATCCAGGCGGCGGACTCGAAGGTCACATCGGACCGATCGGATTGCGCCTCGACGTGGGAGATGAAATCTACTTCAATGGCGGCACGCACAATAATTTCCGCGCATCCTTTGGTCCTTATATTCGCTTCTGATCCAGACGGCGTTGAAACTTGAACGGCTGGGCCCTGCTTGCGAGGTCCGCAGGCAGGGCTTCTTGCTTCGTGCCGCAAGTTCGGCGTCAGGGATTTTCTGGCGCGCCGGGAACGGGACCGGCTTCGATTTTGTTTTTCTCCAGTGTCAAATGCGCTCCTCCCGGCCACGTCCATGTCATGCCGTGAATCAACCCATCCGCGCCGCGCTCGAAATGGATGCGTGCATACTCCGCGCGCAGGAAAAAAGAGTCGCCATCAACCATCACCATTTCCCGCCAGAACGGATCGCTGCCCCAATGCATCGCCAATTCACCGTCACGAATCGCCAAAGTCTGCGGATACGGCGTTTCGTTCGAATGGTAGCTCCCAATATACTGACGCATGGAGCGTTCCCCGAGCGTGAGCGCCGCTATCTCCGGCGGAGTGGATACGGTGCCTCCGAACAACACAGCTTCCAGATCCGCGGCAATGTAGTTCGAAAATCCCGATTGAATATTGCCCAGCACAATCGCGTAGATATGTTCCTTGGGATAAATCGCGACATGAGAAATAAATCCCTCCAGCTGGCCCGATTGTTCAATTAAGTCGCGCGAAGTGTATTTGCGTTTGCCCCAGCCGTAAGGATATTTGAGCTTGCTCACGTCAAACTGCGGGTTGCCGTCCACTGCGCGAAGCCAGCGGTACAGATCTTGCGCATCAGCGAAAACCGATCCGGGGCCGTCGAGAGCCGCTTCATTGAAAGGCAGTGGGCGCAGGCGCGCTTCCGAGGCAGTCGCCACGCTTCCAAAAGCATTGTGGCCTTGCGGCAAATCACGGCAGGCAGTTCCGGAATTTTCCATGTGCAGCACCGCGAAGAAATTCTTGCGCAGGAATTCTTCATAGGATTCTCCGGTCACCCGCTCGATCACCGCAGCCAGCAAAAGATACCCTTCGTTGCTGTATTGCGATTTTTTTCCGGGTTCGAATAGAGGTTTCGTAGCGGCCAGGCGTCGCAGCACATCCTGCCGCGAGAGGCAGTCGCTAAAAACTTCCTCTGCGTCCAGCACTCCGACACCCGACTGATGCAGCAGAAGTTGCTCAATGGTGATCGCATCGCCATTCGGAAATCCTTGTACATATCTGCTCAGCGAATCGGAGTAGCGCAGCTTTCCGTCGCCGGCCAGTTTTTCGATAGCGGCAGCAGTGAATGTCTTGCTGACCGAAGCGATTCGAAATCGAGTGTCCAATCGGTTTAACGAGCCCACCTGCGGATCGGCCGCGCCATAGGCCTTCTGAAAAATGATTTTCTCGCCTTGCGCCAGCAACACCACTCCGCTGAAATCGCCCGCCGCTTGATAGGACTTCAGCCATCCATCGGCCCTGGCCGAGACCGCCGCGGCATCCAGCGCTACTTGTGCCAGGCACGGAATGGCCATAAACCATGTGATGACCGTCGGTAAAAGGAATCGTGCGAACTGAGATCGCGTGCGCATCCGGCCGACCGTATTCAACGGCATTCTCCCGGCAATCTGTGATTCCAACATCTGCAGGCAACAGATTACCGCACCCCGGCACTGGCCGGTCGTACAGGTGTCAAAAAAACCAGCGACCACTTGCCGCGAGCGTTGTAACCGGATCGCTATTTGCAGTTTGACTACGACGTCCCGCGCCGACGCTCGAACCCGCGAACCGTATGCTAGATTTCAAAAATGGCGCATTCGTGCGCCCACAACTGTGAACAGTCAACTGCCAAACGATCCGCAGCACCTGGCCAGCCCCGAACGCGTCAAGCGCGTCGAAGTGTATTGGCACGCGGTTTCCTACAAAAGTCTGGTGATGTACGCCTTAATCCTCGTGGCTTTGATTTTCGCGTCTATTTATTTCGTTACGCCGGGATTTTACGCGGCGGTACTGAAGAAAGTTTCTAACGCGATCAGCGGCACAGGCGGCGATGTGGTGCCGCTCGCTGTGACGCAAGTAAAGTTCGTCAATCTGGACGGACGAGTCCAGGTAAAAAAAGTGAATTCCGTGCAGTGGGTGGACGCGGATTATCGCACTACTCTCGACAAGGGCGACCTGATTCAGACCGCGGCGGATGGAGCGGCACGCATCACCTTTGCGGACACTACGTCATACACCATCAAAGCCGACACCCTCGTAACAGTCGAAGAAAACAATGTCACGCAGGAACAGGCTACCACCGCGGTGCGCATCAATACGGGCGCGGTCGATCTTTCCACCCCGAATTGGAGCTCCCCGAATTCGCACGCAGCCGTTAGCGTTGAAGATACCGTGGCGCAGATCCGTCCCAATAGCCGCGCATCGGTAAAATCCGATTCGCAATCGAAGGAAAGCGAAATTACCGTGGCCAGCGGCAGCGCGGAAGTCCGTCGCGGAACCGAAAAAGTCGAATTGGGCCAATGGCAGAAGGCCAATATTTCTTCGGTCGGTCCGATCCTCAGGTCCGACGTGTTGGCGCCTCCCGATCTCTCGCAGCCTTTAAACCTGGCGCCCATTATCGTCGAAGTTCCTAGGGCTGCGGCCATCCATTTCGAATGGAAGCCGGTCAAGGACGCCGTTTCCTACACACTGCGCATCAGTGCCACGGCGATGTTCACCAAGATGGTGAAACAGATAAGAGTCTCTGGCCCTTCCGCGGAAATCAACGGACTCGATGCCGGTGATTATTTCTGGAATGTTATCGCCACCGATGTCAGCAAAAAAACCAGCGAGGTCAGCGAAACTTTTAAGTTCACGCTAGTCGCTCAGGGTCGCACTCAGGAAATGATGCTGGAAATCGGCGGCACTCAACTGCACGGACGCGTGGTGGAAATTTTCGGCAAGACCGAGCCTGGTGCGGCTTTGATCATCAACGGCCAGCCCGTGCCCAGCATCGGCGGCGACGGCAAATTTCAATATTTCACCGAGACGCTGGAGCCAGGCGAGCACACCATCGTGATCATCGGGCAAAACCGGCGCGGCGGCACCGCCAAGCAGCAAGTGACGATTGTTGTGCCCAAATGAGTGCGGCAAAGTAAAAATTCTGCCGGACGGCGCGAACTTTGCGCCGAATGAGGTCTTCGGCGAGAATAAACAGTTGCAGGTCGCGCAAAAATGTTTCCTGCCCTCCGCGGAGGGCGTCCGGAAGCAGGTAATCCTGATGGTTCCGATTTGAAAGGACTGGGGGAATGAACAAGAACGGTTACAACATGAGGTCGGTGTTCAGTTTGTTTTCGTCCGACCTCGCCATTGATCTGGGGACGGCCAACACCCTGGTTTTTTCGCACGGCAAAGGCATCGTAGTCAACGAACCATCCATCGTGGCCATCAACAAAGTCAGCGGCGAAGTCGTCGCCGTCGGGCGCGAAGCCAAGGAAATGCTCGGCCGCACTCCCGGCAACGTCGTGGCCATCAAGCCCATGAAGGACGGCGTAATCGCGGATTTCAAAGTCACCGAGAAAATGCTGACGTATTTTATTCAGAAAGCGCACAACCGCCGCGTCCTTGTCCATCCGCGCATCGTCATCGGCGTTCCCAGCGAAATCACTCCCGTGGAAAAGCGCGCTGTCCAGGACTCGGCGTACCGCGCGCGCGCCAGCGAAGTCTATCTCGTGGAACAAGCAATGGCTGCGGCTATCGGCGCCGGCCTGCCTATAGAAGAGCCCAGCGGCAACATGGTGGTGGACATCGGCGGCGGCACCACGGACATCGCGGTTATCTCCATGAGCGGCATCGTCTATTCGCGCTCCGTGCGTGTGGCCGGAAACGAGATGGACGAAGCCGTGATGCAATATTTGAAGCGCAAATACAACTTGCTGGTCGGCGAACGTACGGCGGAACAAATCAAGATGGAAATTGGCTCGGCCTACCCGCTGGAAAAACCCCTGACCATGGAAGTTAAGGGCCGCAACCTGATCGAAGGCGTTCCCCGCACTGTCACCATTGACGACAGCGAAATTCGCGAATCCCTGGCCGAATGTGTTGCCACCATCGTAAATGCGGTGCGTGTCGCGCTCGAACGCACTCCTCCGGAACTTTCCGCGGACATTAGCGACCGCGGCATCGTACTCACCGGCGGCGGCGCGCTACTGAAAAATCTCGATAAGCGCATTCGCGAAGAAACCGGCTTGCCCGTCTCTATTGCGGACGATCCGCTGGCATCGGTGGTTCTCGGAACCGGCAAAATGCTCAGCGATTTCAAACTTTTGCGCCAGGTCTGCATCGACTAAGGAAAGCTTTGCGTAAAGACTGGAATGATTCGCACTTGGAAGTTTGCTTTTCACGAGTCACGGATCCCCAGTCACGAGTCACGAATTTACGAGTCACCAGTCACGAGTCACCAGCCACTCGTTGCTAGTAACTCCAAATCGCTTTAACTGTAGCTGCTAACTGTGAACTGTTAACTCAAAATGGCCGGAATACCTTCTCGACATCGCTCGCTGTTCCTGTTGGCGCTGGTAGTGTTGCTGCAGATCTTGATGCTCGCGGTGCAGATCAAGCGCGATTCCCAGGGCCGCCTGATCCGCGTGTGGACCGTCTCCGCCGTCTCGCCCGTCGAACGCAGCGGCGCCTGGGGCATCGGAAAACTCCGTGATGCTTGGCGTCACTACTTTGCGTTAAGCGACACCGCTCGGCAGAACGAAGAGCTCATCCGCGAAAATGGCCAGCTCAAACTGGAAATCATGCAGTTGCAAAGCAAGTCCGCGGAAGCCGACCGCCTCGCCAGCCTTCTGAATTTCAAACAAAAGCAGGCCAAGGTTCCCATGGTTCTGGCGCGCGTGATCGGAGCCAGCGCCGATGCCAACAGCGCCGTGGTTTATCTCGACCAGGGCACGCGTGAAGGCATTCGCAAAAATATGGGAGTGATCACGCCCGAAGGTGTCGTGGGAAAAATCATTGAGTCCTACCCCAACACCTGTCAGGTGCTGCTGTTGACCGATCGCGATAGCGGCGTCGGCGCCATGATTGCCGATTCGCGGGTCCATGGCCAGGTTGGCGGAATGGGCGAGCCTCTCTTAGATATGAAGCACGTCGGCGCCGATGAGGAAGTGAAAATTGGCGATCGTGTGGTCACCAGCGGCATGGACAGAATTTTCCCGAAAGACTTGCCGGTCGGCATCGTAAGTCAGGTGAAACCTGGAGCTTCTTTCAAGCAGATTCGCGTGCGGCCTTCCGCAAATATCGAAAGGCTGGAAGAAGTCATCGTGCTGCTCACCGATCCGCTGACTCTGAAACAGGACGGGCCAGTCGCAAACGGAAATGCCACAGCCACCCCGCCTGCCATCGCGCAACCGGTCTCGGGATTAATCAACACCAAGCCAGCGGAAAAACATCCATGAACGATACATTCGACCTTCGCATCAGCGAATCGCACATCGAAGTCCACAAGTTCCACGGCGGAACCATTCTGCTCTGCGTTATTTTTGCTCTCGTGCTTCAGGCATTTCTGCCGGTGTACATCACCAAAGCCAATATTCTCGATTTGCCGCTGCTCATCACGATTTATTTTGGCTTAAGCCGCAGAAATCCTTCCACCGGTTTGCTCCTCGGCACCTTCATCGGCTTGCTGCAGGACAGCCTGAGCAAAACGCCCATCGGCCTTTTCGGAATCGCAAAAACCGTGATCGGCTATCTCGCTTCTTCCATCGGCGCGCGTCTCGACACTGAGCATCCCCTCGCACGCTTCGCTCTAACCGCCGCCTTCTTCGCGCTGCATCAAGGCATCGTAGTGCTCGTACAAAAATTACTCCTGGCGCAGCCGCAACCGTGGTTCACCACACGCCTCCTCATCGCCTGCATCGTCAACGCCACCCTCGGCGTCTTCCTCTACCACTTCCTAGACCGCCTCCGCAAATCCTGACCAGCACTGGTTGGTGGTCCGCCGTCATTCCGGGCACCATACCCGCGATCTCCCGCCGCGGCCGTCATTCCGAGCGGAGCGAGGAATCTCTCTTGGGTTCACGATCCGTGCACTGAAACCATCAAGACGCGAACCAACTAATGCGCCAATAAAAATTGTTTGAACTCCTCATACCTGCTCGACATCGCCACCGACAACTTCGGCCGCTTCAAATAAGCCGCAAGCCGGTCCGGCAGCGGCGGCGCAATTCCAATTGCCTTCTCCACCACGTTCGCAAACTTGGCTGCATGCGCGGTAGCCAGCACCAACCCCTGCGCCGGCCCCGTATGCGCTTTCTTATAAGCTTCCCAGCCCAGCAGTCCAACCGCCGTATGCGGGTCCGCAATGTACCGATACCGCTCCCACACCATTTTCATCTCCGCCAAAGTTTCCCCGTCGCTCGCGCCGTGCCCCCAAATCTCCCGCCGCACGTACTCCAGCCGTCCGCGGCACAGATCCTGCAGTCGCGGAAAATTGTTCGGATTCCCCACATCCATCGCGTTCGAACAGGTAGCCTGCGCCGCCCGCGGCTCATACCTTCCGTTCAACAAATATTGCGGCACCACATCGTTGGCATTCGTAGCCGCGATAAATTTCGCCACCGGAAGTCCAATCCGTTTTGCAAACAGTCCCGCCGTCAAATTCCCAAAATTTCCGCTCGGCACCGCCACCACCAGCGGCGTTGAAGCCACTGGCAACTGCCGGTAGGCCGCCACGTGATAAAACATTTGCGGCAACAATCTTCCAATGTTGATGGAATTCGCCGAAGTCAGAAACGCGCGCTTGTTCAGCGCTTCATCGCAAAACGCCTGCTTCACCAGTCGCTGGCAGTCGTCAAACGTCCCGCTCACTTCCAGAGCCGTAATATTTTCGCCCAGCGTTGTGAACTGTTTCTCCTGCGCCTCGCTGATCCGCTTCGAAGGATAAAGAATCACCACACGAATTCCCGGCACGCCCAAAAATCCATGCGCCACCGCACTGCCGGTATCTCCCGAAGTCGCCACCAGCACCGTCAACTCGCGGTTTTCGCCGCGCACAAAATATCCCATCAATCGCGCCATGAACCGCGCGCCAAAATCCTTGAACGCCAGCGTCGGCCCGTGAAAAAGCTCCAGAATGTGCAGCCCCGGCGAAAGCGAAACCAGCTTCACCGGAAAATTGATCGCCTCGCTGACGATTTGCCACAGCACGTCTTCCGGCACATCCGGCGTAGCAAACGGTTTCACCACACGAAAACAGACTTCCGTAAACGGCAGCGCGCGAAATTCTTCCAACTCTTCCGGCGAACGCCGCGCAATTTCCGCCGGCATATAAAGCCCGCCGTCAGGAGCAAGTCCGCGCAGCACCGCGCCCCGCAACGAAGTCAGTGCAGCTTTTCCACCGGAGCTGCGATATCTCATCGCGAATCACCAGCGCCCCGTGTCCGAAACTCCTCCGGCAGCAATTCCAGAAACGCGGCTGCCGTATGCGGCAATTCGCGCAAGGCCGCCACCTGCAAAGTCGCATGCGCCAGCGCCGCATAACTCTGCCTGCGCGCAGCGATCAGGTGCGGATAGCACCGCGCCACCGTCTCGCGTGCCGTTTCCTTCGCGTGCGCCTGAAATGCCCCGCGCCAAAGCACCGGCTTCGGATCGCTTAAATATCTTTCGACCAATAATTGTTGCTCCGCATCCGAAGCAGCCAGATACACCACCGTCATCAGTTTCCGCAAGCGGTGCAGCAAATGGTTCCCCGCATAAATCACGCTGCCAGTCGTATCCAGCACCAGCGGCCGCCGTGCATCGCGTTCAAGTTCCGTCAGAATTTCATCCAGGGTGGAAATTTCTTCGCGAAGATATTCCGCTTCCCGCGCCGCATACGTCGCCGAATCCGGCCATCCCATCCACGCCGCCACTCCATTGATTCCGGAATGGCCACCCGCAGCGAGCCGCCGCGCAAGTTTTTCTTCGATTCGATCGTCGCAGGAAACCGCCGTAACTCCCGTCTCCGCGATGCGCCTCGCCCAAAAAGTTTTTCCCGTGCCGGACATGCCGATAAGCGCAAGCCGCAGCGGCTTAGCGGTAGCGTCCTCGGTATTTCTGGCAAAGTTCGTCATGAAAGTGTTCGCGATACGCACAAAGTATCCATAATTATAATCGGCGCTTCGCAGCAGCAACCATCAGAAATAGTGGTACGTGCTTTTCGGGGCCTTGGTCTTTGGCTGTCATTCCGAGCGGAGCAAGCAGATTCTTTCTTCAATCGCGAAGCGATTGTCGGCTTGCGCAGTCGAGGAATCTCTCTTCCTCTTCGGTGTACCCAACTCCTCCCGTTCTCATCGTCCGCCCACTTGGAGAATTCCCACCGTCCCATGTAGTGTAGTGAAGCCTAATACGACACATTGCAACCACCAACAACGAGGAGCCAAACGTGGCCGGAGAAAAACTCAGCGGTGCCGAATTCAAAAAACAATTGCGCGCAGGCCAGCCAAAAATGGGCCTGTTCCTTAATTCCCACAGCCCCACCGTCGCCGAACAACTCGCGCACAGCGGCTACGACTGGTTGCTCGTGGATACTCAGCACGGCCCCATGGGCTTCGAAAAACTTTCCGCGATGCTCGCCGGAATCGCCAGCGGTGGCGCAAAATCTCTAGTGCGCGTCGAAGGCTACCACGACCGCGGCGGCATTCAGCAAGCTCTCGATCTCGGCGCCGATGGCGTTTTAATTCCCTACATCAACACCGCCGCCGAAGCCAGGCAAGCCGTAAGTTGCGCCAAATATCCCACCGCCGGCACGCGCTCGGTTTATTTCCCGCAGCGCAGCATGAACAAAGCCGGCCTGCTCGGCTACGCCGGAACCTGGAACAACGAAGGCATCGTCGCCCTGCAGGTCGAAACCGCCGACTGCATCAAGAACATCGCCGAAATCGCCGCCATTCCCGGAGTCGACATTCTTTTTCTCGGCCAAAACGATCTCTGCATGTCCATGGGCCTCTACGAAAAATACGAATTCCCGCTCATGTACACTTCCCCGGAACTAAACGCCGCCACACAAAGCCTGGTCGAAGCCGCCCGCAAAAATAATGTCATCCTCGGACTCTTCCTCTTCGGCACCTCGCGCGTCGGCGAATTTCTCGACAAAGGTTTTTCCTTCATCAGCATCGGCAACGATCTGCATCACGTATTAACGCAATCCGGCGCACACGTCGCCGACCTCGAGAAAATCGCCAAAGAAAAGGGCAAGCCCTGGACCCGTCGCCCCACCGCTCTGTTCTGAAAATATTCTTAGGTCTGTTGCCGATTACTTCGCTGACGAGGAAATGAGCTCGACTGGCGGAGCCAACTCGCTCTTCTTGTCTGGGTCCGCCGCCGGACACTGCGGCAACTTCCCGCCAAGTTCGGGATATTCCCTGCACAGTTCCTTAAAAATGTCCGGTAATTTCTCTTGTGCAAGCCGTTGCCCCAGCCCCATTAGGTCAGCGGAAAGTTGTGGCATCGATTCATGAAATTTTTTCCCAGTCGGAGTGCTGTAGAATACCATCAGGTTTTTGACATCGTCGTCGTTGAAATATTTCGCGTAGACCGCGACGATTCCCTCACGGAATTCCTCTGTATCAGTCATCGCCACAAGTTTGTTCTCGTAGGAATCTAAAATCTTTTCACGGTTTTCGAGCCCGGCAAAGCTCTTCAGCATTGTCGGTCGCAACCCGTCGAACATCTTTCTCATTACCGTTTCGGAGGCTCGCGATACCTGGTTTTCCTCCAACAGCGCCAGAACATCCGTGCGCAGTGCCGGATCGATCGATTTTGGTGCTGGTGCTCCGGGTAGAGCCGATTCTTCTAATTTGCTTTCGTTTAACGCGTAAATCACATCGATTGTTGTGTCCACCTCCACCGCTTGGCCATTCAAAAGCGTGGGTTGATATTTCCACTGGCGAACAGCATCCAGCGCCGACGGCACCAGCAAGGGGTGGCCGGACAGCACCTCCAACTGCAGCACAGAACCCTCCTTACTGATAATAACGTGCAATCTCACTGTGCCCGAAATTCGCGTTTGTCGCGCCAACGGCGGATAGATCGGACTGACCTTGGTAGTTATCTTCGCTGCAGCAACCGCACCTCCAATTCTGATCCGACTGCCCGCTGGAGGATGAACGATCACTTCTTTTGGCGGTGCCCCCGGCTCTTGCGCTGCTGCCGAAAATGCCACACACACCGCAAGCAGAATGCTGAGTGTCAATTTCACGAGGTCTCCATTGTTAAGCGCCATGTCCGCCGTAACTATATAGAGCCTTACCGGGTGTCGCAATGCCATAAGCCATTGTTGAGGCGGAAACCTGTCCTTCCGGACGGGTTGCGACGCAGCAACCTAAGTGTTACGTTGGAAAGACTTCGCCGGACGCTTCGAAAAACAGTCGCTACGGGAAGTTCTGCGCAGATTTTTTCGACTTCTGCAAAAATTTTCGTGAATCACGGGCTAATTGCGTAGCCCAAGTGAAGGGCTCCATGCTTGTGTTGCAAGCCTAAGGCCGGGTTTCAGGGACTGTACTTACAGGCCCTGAGTTAGAGAAGAAGAATTCGTGTCGTACTCGTTTCACAGTGACAACCGATTGCCGCAAACGCGGCTCGCCGTCGTCTCCTACATCATCGTGGGCATGATCGGCGTATTGCTGCTGGGCTTCTGGAAACTCCAGGTCATCGACAGCGACAAGTATGGCCAGATGGCCGAACAAAATCGCGTTCGCTCCATCCCCATCATCGCTCCCCGAGGACGCATGCTCGACCGCGATGGCCGCGTCATGGTGGACAACCGCCCCTCCTTCAGCGTCCTTCTCCTCCGCGACGATCCCAAACTCGTCGAACAATATCTCCCCGCCATTTCCGACGGCCTCGGCATTTCTGTCGGCGACTTGCGCGAACAATTGCAGAACACTCGCAATCTTCCCAAGTTTCAACCCATCGTCATCAAGCCCGAAGCTTCCAGCGCCGACCTCGATTTCATTGAATCGCATCGCGCCGATATTCCAGTCCTCGAAATGCTTTCCGTTTCCCGCCGTCGTTATATGCCCAATGGTTTTCTTGGACACGCTACCGGGTACGTCGGTGAAGCCAGCGAGCAACAAATCGAAGCCAGCAACGGCAAGTTGCGTCCCGGCGACGTCGTCGGCAAATCCGGTCTCGAGCGCCAGTACAACGACATTCTGATGGGCACCGACGGCATGCGCCGCGTCATCGTCAACAGCGTCGGCAAGGAAGTCGATCACCTTTCCCAGCAGGATCCCATTCCCGGGAAACAAGTCACTCTGACCATTGATTTCGATCTTCAGCAGGTCGCTGAACAATCTCTTGGCGAGCGCCCGGGCGCTGTCGTCGCGCTTGATCCGCGCACTGGCGAAGTCCTGGCAATGGTCAGCCGGCCCACTCCCGATCCCAATGATTTCGCCGTCCGCATTCCTGCCAAGGAGTGGAAGGCACTTAACGATGACCCGCTCAAACCGCTGCTCAACCGCGCCATTCAAGCCCAGCTCGCGCCCGGCTCCGTCTACAAAATTGTCACTGCCACCGCCATGCTCGAAGACCACAGCATCCCGGAAAGTTTCACCACCTATTGCCCGGGCTATGGCACCTTCTACGGCCGCCAATTCAAATGTTGGGTCTATTTCTCCAAAAAGGGCGCGACTTCGCACGGCGCCACAAACCTGCACGACGCCATTCTCAAATCCTGCGACGTCTTTTTCTATACGATTGGCATGAAGCTCGGCATTGATCGCCTCGCTTTCTACAGCGACAAAATGGGCATCGGTCACAAAACGGGTATCGATCTTCCGTCTGAAGAATCGGGCCTCATGCCTTCCGAACCCTGGGTCGAGCGCGTCTTCCACCGCAAATGGTACGCCGGTGAGACCATCTCGGTCGCCATCGGCCAGGGCGCCATCACCACAACTCCTCTGCAACTGGCGCGACTCATCGGCGGTATCGCTTCCGGCGGGGTTTTCAAACAGCCGCATATGCTGAAGGACGCTCAGAATGTCGCGGAAGAAAAATTCCCGCTTTCCGAGCACACCATTGAAGGCGTCACCGACGGCATGTATGGCGTCATCAACGAACCCGGCGGTACTGGCGGCCAGTTGAAACTTGCCGGCGTCGAGTTCAGCGGCAAGTCCGGCACCGCGCAGGTCATCGGCTACAACAAAATGGCGCTCGTTCGTAAAGGCACGAAGTTCGCCGACAACGCCTGGTTCGTCGGCTACGCTCCCAGGCGCAATCCGGAAGTCTGCGTCGCCGTTCTCGTTCAGGAAAGCGGCCAGCATGGAGGAGAGGCCGCCGGTCCCGTCGTTCGCGATATCGTCAAAGCCTACTACGATAAGAAAAATCGCAAGACCAACGGCACCGTCACTGCCGACGAACACGGCGCAACTCCCGCAAATGGCGCCGCGGTCGTCGCTCCTGTCGCCGCTTTGAAACCCAAGAATCCCGCGCCCGCGTCAGCCAACGCCGCGGACGCTAGCCCGGACCCACAATGAAAGACGCTCCCGGCACACGCGATTACGATTGGTGGCTGATTGCCATCCTCGCCGCCATCTGCGCTCTTGGTGTGATTGAAATCTACTCCGCCACGCATGCCAGTAACCTGGCGGGAATGCACATCAGGCAAATCAAATGGCTCCTTTTTGGATTCGCCATTATGTTTGCCCTTTCCCGAGTGGACTATCATCTGATCCTCGATCAAGCCCTGATTCTGTATGTGGTCTGTTTGGCGGCCCTTGCTGCAGTTCTAGTACTCGGTGGCGCACGCTTCGGCGCTAAACGATGGATTCACCTCTTCGGGCAAGACTTTCAGGTGTCAGAACTGGCAAAGTTGATTATAATCATCGTACTGGCCCGCTTCTTCGCGGAGGTGCGGTCGGACGAGCTTGATTTGCGTGATCTGCTCAAGGCAGGTATGCTCGTCGGCGTGCCGTTGGCGTTAATTCTCAAGCAGCCAGATCTGGGCACCGCTCTTGTACTCGTCCCCATGCTTGCCGTGGGCGCGTTTTTGGCGGGCTTGAAGTGGCAACACGCCGGAATTTTTACTTTAGCTGGAGTGCTGCTTGTCGGAGCGGTGTTTTATCCTCCCGTCAGCAAGCACATTTTGAAAGCGTATCAGAGAGAAAGGATTACTTCTTTCTTGCACCCGGAAGAAGATGCCAAAGGCTCAGGCTATCAGCTTTTGCAATCGAAAATTGCCGTGGGTTCCGGCGGCTTCTGGGGTAAAGGGTTTGGCAACGGCAGTCAGAATCAACTGGGTTATATTCCCGTTCGTTATTCCGATTTCATCATGTCGGCTTGGGCGGAAGAACAGGGATTCAAAGGCGTGCTGCTTGCCTTAGGGCTGTATATGGCGCTTCTGTTACGACTCGTACAGAATGCACAACGCGCGAAAGACCGCGCAGGAATGTTTCTGGTAATGGGAGTTGCAGCAGCGCTGGGTTTCCACGTTTTGGTGAATGTAGCTATGGTCATTGGCGCGATGCCCGTGACCGGCATACCGTTACCCTTAATGAGCTACGGTGGCTCGGCTACATTGTTTGTGTTCATGGCGATCGGCTTGGTGATGAATGTCCGGCTGCGCCGCTTCGTCAATTAGGCCGTGAACCAGGTAATCGGCGATTCCGGATTTTTCCGGAACGCTCAAGTAGAAAGTTATTCAGAAAGTTAAGCTTTCAGGGTTTCAGGCTTTCTTTTGGAAAGTCGCCAGCAAAAAGTACCTTTTACAGGCCCTGAAGCTGAATAGGTAATTTTAAGTGAGGACAGCATCGTCCCCCGTTCGCCACGGATTTGACAGACGACGGACCATCCTCGTTAGCTGCGCAGAGTTTAATCTCTCCTTCGGCTACGACCCACAAGCCGCACCACTATCACTGTGGCCCATGTGTGCTCCACTTTCTCTGGAGCTGGTTCCGTTTTCCCGTTCAACCGCTGAGCATGGACCCGCGGCGATGCGTCCTGTTCCCGGCAATGCCGGGATGTCAAAAGAGGAGTTTTCATGTCAAAAGAATTGGTTATCAGTGCGACGTCCCATGAGCGGAGAGTCGCCATTTTGGAAGAAGGTCAGCTAGTCGAAATTTACATCGAGCGCGAAAAAGAATTCGCCCTCGTCGGCAGCATCTACAAAGGCAAAGTCACCCGCGTTTTACCCGGCATGCAGTCTGCATTCGTGGATATCGGCCTGGACGGCGACGCCTTCCTGTACGTCAGTGACGTTTTCGAAAATCTCGAAGATTACGATCACGGCCACGGCCACGAACCGGCGCCCGCCATTGCCCAAGGCGATGTAGCGACTATCACCGAGCACATTGAGCTGCCTGGTGAATCGCTCAGCCGCGCCCACGAAGCACCCGCTGCGGAATCCCTGAGCGCAGAATCACACGGCGATTCCGAACAGCACGACGTGCACACACACGTCGAAGAATCCGAACCCGGCGCTCCCGGTGTCGAAGAAGCGCACCATGACGAAGAGCGCCAGCCTGATTCGAACGAATCGGCTCCGCAAAATTTTGCTCCACGCTACAACCCCACCCAATACCGCCCGGCGCCAAGTTACGGCGCGCGGGGCGGCAGCGACCGCGGAAGCGATCGCGGGGGTGACAGAGGTGGCGACCGCGGGGGTGACAGAGGCGATCGCCCACAGTTTGGTGGGCGCGGTGGACGGGGCCGATTTGGGCGCGGCGGTGGTAGCCGTGGACGCGGCGGGCGCAGTGGCGGCGGTTTCCGCCAGGGCGGCGGCGCACGCGATCTTCCCCCTTCCAAGTACGCTTCCCCGCAAGGCGAGTCTCGCGGCACTGATCGCGGACCGGATCGTGGTGGAGACCGTGGTGGCGATCGCGGAGGCCGCGGCGGCTATTCGAATCGTGGCGGCTATGATCGCGGCCCACGGCGTGACTTCGACAATCGTGGTTCGGACGCTCCGCGTCCCTCCGCGCCATCCGATTCCACGGAAGAGCCGTTTGTACTGCCGGGCGAATCGCTCGCGAAATATCGCGGGCGGCCAGTGCCGGAAGCCACTGCAAGTGCTCCCGTCGCGGAACCGGAACGCTTCGAACCGCAAGTTGAGTCGGACGAGCCGCAGCCGCGCGTGACCGGCCAGCCAGCTCCAGCCAATGCTCCACGCCGTTCTCGTGGCGGATTGCCCAGTTGGCTTCTCGCCGGCGCTTCCACCGAAGGCATCGAAGCAGCGGAACCGAATCAGTCCATCGCCGAAGATCTTGCGAACGAAGTCCGTGGCGCGGCATCCGCGCAAACGGACGACGAAGAAGAAACTTCGCTGAGCCGTGAATCTTCCGAAACGGAAACCGCTCCGGAAGTGGATATCAGCGAAGAAGAAGCCAAACTGCTGTCCGCCAGCGTCATCGAAGCCAAGCAGGATTTGGTTCGCCAGGAAGTTTCCGCATCTTCCCCTTCCGGCGGCGCCATCTTCGAAGAGGACGAAGTCGAAGAAGAGGAAGAAGAAGTTGACGAACGGACCGACGCGGAAGTCGAGCAGGACGAAGAAGACGAGGAGCAGTTCCACCAGCAAAACGAACACGCGCAGGAATCTTCTGGACAGCATGCGGATGACGAGCACGATCACGAAGAGCACCAGCACGACGGCGAGCACGAACACGACGTTCAGGAAATCGTAAGTTCGCCGCAAGCCGTTGCTGAAGCCGAAGCGGACGCGGCCCACGAAAATGCGCTGCATGTGGCTGCGCTCGGCGAGCACATTGAAACCGATCCGTCACACGAATCTCACGAATCGCATGAAGCACATGACCACTCGCATGAGGAATCCGGCCAACATGCGCTCGAAGGCGGCGATAATGGTCCCGCCCTTGTTGAAGATGGAGTTATTTTACTTCCGGGTGAAACACGCACGCGCGTTCCGGGGCAGGCTCCGGAACCGCTGGGCGAATTCCCGCGCCAGTCTGCGCGCGTCGGCGGCAACCCCCGCTCCCGTTTCCAGCGGCCATTTCGCAGTGGCGGCCGGGATAATGGCGGAAGAGACCGCGGTGGCAGAGGCGGACGCCCCGACCGTGGTGGAAGCGGTGGCGACCGGGGACGGGGAGGCGACCGCGGACGCGGAAGATTTGAGCGCCGGCCCGGCGGTGGCGGCGGACAGCATCGCAGCGGCGGTGGACGTCCCGGTTACGGCCATTCCGGTGGACACGGACACTCGCGGCGTCCGCAACTGATTTCCGAAATGTTGAAGGCTGGCCAGGAAGTTGTGGTGCAAATCGCCAAGGAACCGCTCGGCAAAAAGGGCGCGCGAATCACAAGTCACGTGGCGCTTCCCGGACGTTTTCTGGTCTATATGCCGACCATCGATCACATCGGGGTGTCGCGCAAAATCGCCAGCGCCGAAAACCGTTCGCGGTTGCGGCGTCTGGTGGGCGAAGCGCGCGGCAGTTATCCGGGCGGCTTTATCGTGCGCACCGCCGCAGGCGAAGCTACCGATGAAGAAATTCGCACCGACATCGATTTTCTGGGCAAGACCTGGCTGGAAATCAAGCAGAAGCATGATGAACGCAAAGCTCCGGCGATTCTGCATCGCGACTTGAATCTCGTCGAACGCATTCTGCGCGATTACGTCAGCGACGATTTCACCGCCATCTGGATTGACAACGAAGAAGAATTCGCCAAGGTCACGGAATTCGTCAGCCGCTTCCAACCCAAATTGGTCAGCCGCGTGAAACTTTACGCCAAGGAACAGCCGATCTTCGAAGAGTTCGGCATTCAGCACGAACTCGACAAGGCTTTGCGTGCCAAAGTCTGGCTCAAGTCTGGCGGCTATATCGTCATCAACCATACCGAAGCTCTGGTGGCGATTGACGTCAACACCGGCAAGTTCGTCGGCAAAGGCTCGACGCGCCTGGAAGACACCATCGTAAAAACCAACCTCGAAGCCGTAAAAGAAATCGTGCGGCAGATTCGCCTGCGCGATCTTGGCGGCATCATCGTGGTGGACTTCATCGACATGGAAGAACGCCGCAACCGCGAACGTGTTCTCTCCGCGTTGCAACAGGCGCTCGATCAGGACAAAGCGCCATCTAAAGCGCTTTCCTTCAACGAATTCGGCCTGGTCTGCATCACGCGCAAACGCACCAAGCAGGCGTTGGAACGGGTGCTATGCCAGCCTTGCCCGTCGTGCACTGGCTCGGGAATGGTGAAATCCATTCCGACGCTGTGCTACGAAATCCAGAACGAAGCGCGCAAGATGGCCGCCGCAACTCCGGACAATCCCAACTTGACGTTGCGCGTGCATCCGGAAATCGCAAAAGCCTTGAAGACTCGCGAATCCATGCTCATCGACGAGTTGGAGCAGAACGCGCACAAGCACATCATCATCCAGTCCGACGCAACGCTGCACTGGGAGCAGTACGATATTTACTAGTCCTCGGATCTCAGTCATCAGTATTCAGTGATCGGTTCTCCTTCAAAAGCGCCCGGGTGCGACAACGCTCTCGGGCGTTCTGTTTTTTTCAGGCGCGCAAAACAAATGTAACGTTTGCTCGTGTTCCACGGTAAGTACAGATAAGAGGGTGGCGGGGATGGAATTGCTGGAGCGATTCGCGGCGGGCGATTTGGACGCCTTTGAATCGCTGTTCCGGCAATACCAGCGCGAGGTGTACGGGTGGGTGATGCGGATCGTGCGCGATGCGGCGGTGGCGGAAGATTTGACCGTGGAAGCTTTCTGGCGCGCGCACAAAGCACACTCGGGATTCGATCCTGAAGCGAATTTTGCCGCGTGGCTACGGCGCATCGCGACGAACCTCGCGTTGGACCACCTGCGAAAGCGCCGGCCGTATGTCGAATTGCCGGATGATCTCGCCGCGGAGCGGAAACCCGATTCTGTGGTGCAGCAACAAACGCGCCTGGCGATTCGCAAAGCATTTGCGGAATTGCCGCCGCGACTGCGCGTGGTCGCGCAGCTTGGGCTGGTTGAAGACGAATCATACGCGGAAATCGCGGATGCTCTGGGTATCTCGGCAGGCGTGGCGAGAATGCGTATGTTCCGCGCGGTGCGCTTGCTGAGGAAGAAATTACAACGATTGGGAGTACATGCATGAGGAAATCGGCGGGAGACGGCATGAACGACGATGGCATGAAAGATGGCTTGAGCGCGGACGAATTCGCGGACGTACGCAGAGAGTTGCGTGATGCTGTGCCACCGCTCAATGAATTGAAGAACCGTGTAGAACTGCATCGCGACCTTTGGCCAGACATGCTGCGGCGGCTGGAGCGGGCTCCGGTTCGTGTGCCGTGGTTTGACTGGGCTTTGCTGGGCGTGGCAGGTGCGGCGGCGATTTTTTTTCCGGCGCTGATTCCGACGCTGCTGTACCACTTGTGATCTAGTTTTCCCCATACGCCTGGACAAGCTTGGGCGCAGCATGCTGCGCCCCTACAAGGGATTCATCGGCGCTGGCGAATGGCCCATCAAAGATTTGGACACTTTGGACCGACAGCGATAATTCGTAAGGAGACATTATGAACAAGCATCCATTTCTTCGCGCGTATCTGGCCGGAATTTGCGTCCCGACGATTTTTCTTCTGGCGATCATGACCGGTTACACCTGCGTCCGTTATGTCTGGAATGTTCCATTGCCGATCGAGCGCGTGATTGTGTTCCCGATGGCCTTCGTGCCGAACCTGTGGGGATTGTGGAATCTTCTGCACAGGGCATTTTTTGCGCGGCGTTTTCCGCTGGGATTCTTCGGCGCGTTGCTTCCCTTGCTGCTGGCCCCACTGGGCTTTCTCGCCGCGCACCTGCTGGGATTTACGATTCCTCCTCATCTGCTCGCTCTCGCGCCAATCGCTATCTGCGTTGCGGTGATTCTTTACTACCTGGTATGGAAATACTTGGTTTCTTTTTTGAACGCAGAACTTGGCGTCGGCTGATGCGCGATACAGGGTACGCGCCAGGGTCACTCGACGATGATTCGGTCGGCCCATTCGACTAGGGATACGAAGGTGGCGGGATTGCCAAATTTCGCTCCCCATTGAGTTAGATCGGTTTCCGAGACCCCACGGGCCCGGGAGCAGGCTCCTCACGCAAAGATTGGAATGTGTTTGGTGACCAGTTTTTGCAGCGTTTCGCTGAGAGGCGGCCAGCCAACGGGTAAAATCGCGTTGGCGGTGGCCTTCCGCATTAAGGATGTCGCTTCGGCGAGGAGGAAAATCTGGACGTCGTGTCCGGCTTCGGCAAGAACCAGTCCGTGGGAAAAGGGAAACGCGGCCCTGGTCGGATCGTCGGATCCCCACGCGCTCTTCATCATAATCTTCAGAGGTTTCTTGGCTTCATCCGCTTTCGCGGTTCGCAGGAAAAAAGGCAAACCGGCGAGCTGAGCCAGGAATGTGCGTCGGGCCATGATTGGTCTCCTCAATCAAAGGTTGGCAAAAACTGTTGGGCGACTCTACTCCAGTTGTGGCTGCGTTGCCAAGTAAAGAAGCTTTCATAAAGGTTGCGCCCACGACCGCGAAGATCCGGTAACCAGCTCTAGAATCACAACAAGAGTTTATTCAGGCGGAGTCGCTGATGTGGTGTCGCCTTGCGAGGTGTTGCTGTTTGCGACTGGCGACGGTTGCGGGGCGGTGAACGTCTGCGGTGCCGAGGTTTGGGGAGGCGCGGCAACTACTGGTACAGGAACGGACGAAGTGGAAGTGGCCGGGGAGGTCTGCGGCGTGGAAGTTGGCCGCGGAGTGCCAGCGGGAGTTGCGGCATTAGGGGATTGCGCAGAAGCAGAAGCGGAGGGCAAGGGAGATTGGGTGCGAGTTGGTGGGTGGAACGGGCCGGGGGCCGGTGGGGAGGAGAGAGGGATCGGTGATTTCGTCGAGGTCGGAGGGGCCGGAGTGGATGCGCTGGGTTTCTTCTGTTCCAAGAACCGATGCGGAGAGAGAATTTCGATGCTCTGGAATGGATTCAGCGTTAGCAAGTCCTTCGTCACCCGAGACAATGTGCGTTGCGCGACCGCTTACGGCAAGCTCAAGGAATTTCTTGTTTCTGGGATCGCGGCACGCTGTGATTTCAACTTCAGCATCAATCCACTGCGCCTCGCGCGTCAAAGCCCCGAGAAAACTACGAACATCCTCCTGGTCCACGTAACGGCAGAATCGTTTTCGATTGAGGACTTCGTAGAGTTCTGCCAGCGTGGCGGAAGAAGTCAAGACTTTCCCGGTTCGCACAGCCAGTTGCAGCGCTATTCGAGGCTTTGAATCAGGAAGGAGCAACGCACTGACCAGGACGTTGGTATCGAAGACGTAGCGCAACTAAGCGCCTTTCAGTAGAGAGTCCAATATCTCCGGAGTCAGTCCCCGCTCTTTTGCTTTACGGCCTACCTCATCCAGGACTAGTTGAAGCGACCGGTATTCGGCAGTGGCTAGCTCGCGAACCCAGAGGCTCAAGGGCGCCTGAATCTTGCGCTTTTGTTCTGGAGCGGCCGAGTCGTAGGCCTGGGCCGTCTGCGGGTCGAGCGGAATTGTGATGGTCGGGTTAGCCATGAGGGTGATTTTACGGCAAAAACACGAAAAGCGGAGACAAAATAGCGCCGGACGAATTGGTACGTTCAGAATGACGGGGTTGGTGATAGGCGGAATAAAAGAGCGGCGGAATAAATCCGCCGCTACATTCAGAGAATCCTTCTGTATTACTTTTTCTGTGGTACTGGCGGAGCTTGTTCGCTAGATGGCGGAACGACGTTCTTGAGCCGCATGTAGGTAACAAGGTTGCCGTAGTGTTCCATGTCATGCGCGTTGTTGATGTTCAGCACACCGAATTTGGGCATGTCCATGCCGAACATCTTGACCATTTGCGCGCCGGAGGCATCCGTCATGCCGTCATAGGCTTTGTCGCAGTAGGTGAATGCCCCCTTGAGCGCGGCAACGAGATCGGCTTTGCTGGTCTTGGTCTCTTCG
Organism: uncultured Acidobacteriota bacterium; assembly: GCA_963732135.1. GTDB lineage: Bacteria > Acidobacteriota > Terriglobia > Acidiferrales > UBA7541 > Acidiferrum. The sequence goes on along the minus strand of CAVSYC010000001.1, from coordinate 38,780 downwards.
ATTTTGAGGCCGGGATTAGTCTCTCCGAGGGCCATGGCACAGAAGTTATATTGTGCGTCCGCGAGGTGCCCGACAATCTGGCCATAGCTGCGGACGGTGTCAACGGGCTTGAAGTTGTAACTCTCTTCGGGCATTTTTTCCGCGGAACTGACGAGGATGGTTTTCATCCTTGCATAGAAGATCTTATTGTACGTGCTGAACGGACCTGGTGAAGCCTGTTCTCCCTTGCTGTTCGAGGCCGCCTGCGCGGCTTTGGAATCCTGTGCGAAAGCCGGCGTGGATACCAGGAACAGCACGACTGCTGATGCAATGACCTGTAATTTCATTTCATTCTCCTGACTGTGCAGATTTGGCACCAACACCCCGGCGCTGCTTTTATATACGCTGCTGGGTCCCGTTTCATTTCACGGGGCTGACAGAGAAGAGAGATTCTCCTCCTAGACCGGTCGGAGAGGAAGCGGTCTTCACTACGCAGGCCGACCGTCCCGCAGGAGGCGGGACGGGAAGAAAGAATCGGCCTGCTGCGTTCAGAATGACGGGTTTAGGGTTTTCGTGGCCACCCGCGGAATGCAAGAGAACCGGTCTGAAGGCTGTGTCACTTTTATTTGGCGTGCGGCGCTCGAAGTCGTATTACGGGATTTCGGGGATGGAGATGGTCGGGGTCGCGCAATAACATTTTGAGTGCAGTTTGCGTATGGCTGGCGGCCATGTTCCCTTTGTGGAAGTGACTGCACACGGTGACCCTAGCCGGGCCTTTGCAGTTTGACTGGCGTGGAAGTCATCCGTGGCCGCCAGCGCTCTAGTATGCCGGTCTTTGCCTCTTCGGTTTATGCCACTTATCCGTTTCTGTGAGTCGAAATGGCGGCGGTCGGGGATTTGTAAAATGATTGTTGTGCGGGCGGGAAGCCTTGACTTGCACTACCCTGAGAACTAGAGTTTTTTGTGACCTCCCCGGAAAGAGATCTATGAGCCAACGCGTGCGGATTTTCATCGAGCTGGCGCTAGCAGTGTGCCTGCTTGGGCCGGCGGCGTTGGCGCAGAAGCCGCCGGCACCCAGGCCGTCCCCGCCTCCGCCTTCCGGCCCGCCTGGCACCAATCCGGGACAGCCGACGACGAACGGGCCTTTTAGTACGCAGCCAAACCAACCGACAGGGGAACTGGTGATGTTCCTGCGTGGGAGCGTCGCGACCGATGACGGTACAGCCGTTCCCCGCGATGTGGTCGTGGAGCGGGTGTGCAACGCCAGGGTACTGCAGCAGGTGTATGCAGCGCCTGGAGGCGGCTTCAGCATGCAATTGGGTTCGGTGAATGATTCTTTCGTGGACGCTACCGCCGACGGACCTGCACGAATCAGCCAACCGAATAACGCCACGGGGCAAGGAATTCCGCGGCGCCAACTGATCAATTGCGAACTGCGGGCCTCGGTTTCCGGTTTTACTTCCAAAGTGGTGAGTCTGGTGGATATCGATCCCGGCAACAGCAACGTGGATGTCGGCGGAATTGTGGTGCATAGACTGGAAAAGATCAAAGGCGCGACGTTGAACGCCGCTCCTTACCAGGCGCCGAAAGATGCCAGAAAAGCGTATGAGAATGGGATCGAAGCCGAGCGAAAAGGCAGACTTCCCGATGCGCGGCAATATTTTGAAAAGGCGGTAGGGATTTATCCGAGGTATACGAGCGCGTGGTTTCAGTTGGGCGCGGTGCTGCGGAATCAGGCGCAGACGGAACCGGCCCGCGACGCGTTCAGCCATGCCACGGCGATCGACAGCAAGTTCCTGCCGCCTTATTTGTCGCTGGCGGCAATAGCCTTCGAAGCACAGGAATGGACGCAAGTCCTTAACCTTACGAATCACGTGATGGATCTCGATCCGCTGAGATACGCGGACGTCAGAGGCTACATCGTGGATCTCGATCCGGTGGATTATGCCGAAGCTTATTTTTATAACTCGGCGGCGAATTTCAGGCTCAACCGAGTCGAAGAAGCGGAAAAGAGCGGGCTGCGGGCGGAACGGCTGGACACGCGGCCGCGTTTTCCGCAACTGCATCTTTTGCTGGCGGAAATATTCGCGCGAAAAAACGACTACGCCAGAGCAATCTCAGAGACAAAAATTTACCTGGAGCTGATGCCGCATGCGAAAAATGTGGATCAGGTGCGGGGGCAGTTGGCGGAATTGGAGAAGCTGAACGGTCCAGCGTCGTGAAGCGAGCGACAGACTGTTAATTCGAAGCGACCGGTCTGCCCGTTCGGCAAGAACGGGCCTCAGGATAAAAAGACCGGCCATTACAGCGGCAAGATGACCCACGCGTATTTTTCCAAGCCGATCTCGATATTCCAACGCAATTTATCCTGTGTTTAGACGGGATGCGCTAATTTCTTCCGCGATAAGGCGGCAAGGCAGCGAAGCTAAAACGTTGCGAAAAACGTTTAGCTCGGAAAATGCCATCTATCGCGAGGGGGTCGCATGAAATTTTTCAGCTTGAGACGTGTGGCGAGCGTGGCGGTGCTTATTCTGGCGGCTAGTTCGCTGCTGGTGGCGGCGAGCGGGTATCACCTGTTGAAGAAATATACTTTCGGTGCGGCGGAGGGTGCTACGCGAGAATATTTCGACTACGTCTCGGTGGATTCCGAGGCGCGGCGCGTGTACGTGTCGCACGGCACGGAAGTGATCGTGATGGATGCGGACAGCGGAGCGTTGATCGGCAAGATCGCGGGTTTGAAGCAATGCCATGGAGTGGCGGTGGCGCGCGAGTTTGGCCACGGGTTCATCAGTGACGGCGGGCAGGGGAAGGCAATTATTTTTGATTTGAAGACGTTGAAAGTGACGGGCGAAGCGGCGGCTGATAAGGATGCCGACTCCATTATTTACGATGCATTTTCGAAGCGGATATTCGTGATGGATGGCGATCCGCACAACTCGACGGTCATCGATGCGAAAAGCGGGAGCGTTGTGGGAAAGATCGAGCTGGGCGGCGGGCCGGAGTTTGCCGTGGCCGATGGGAAAGGGACGGTCTACATCAATCTGGAGGACAAGAGCGAAGTGGTTGCGGTTGATTCGAGCTCGCTAAAGATCAAATCGCGCTGGCCGGTGGCGCCGGCGGGCGGCCCGACGGCTCTGGCGATGGACATCGAGCATCACCGGTTGTTCAGCGCCGGGCGCGAGCCACAGAAGCTGGTGGTGATGGACTCTGACAGCGGAAAAGTGCTGCAGTCGTTTGCGATTTCCGGCGGAGTAGATGCCGCAGCGTACGAAGCGGAAACCGGGCTGATCTTTGCATCGACGCGCGAGGGCCTGGTGCACGTGTTCCATGAAGACTCGCCCGACAAATTCAGCGAAGTTGAGAAAATTAAGACCGAAGTCGGCGCGAAGACTATGGGGCTGGACCTTAAAACTCACAGATTATTTCTGGACACGGCGGATTTTTCACCGGCACCGGCGCCAACGGCGGCGCACCCGCATCCGCGAGGAGAGCCTATCAAGGGAACGTTTCACGTGTTGATTTACGAGCGATAATCAGTGGGTAGCGAGAAGTGAGTGGAGACTCGCGCCGCCCCGCAAAGACGGCGCGAGTCAGGTGCCGGAGTAGCGTTGCTCTTTCCACGGGTCGCCGTAGGCGTGGTAGCCGTTGCGTTCCCAGAAGCCGAGACGGTTTTCATCGAGCAAAACAAAACCGCGAACCCACTTGACACTTTTCCAGGCGTAAAGGTGCGGCACGATGAGGCGGATCGGGCCGCCGTGCTCGGCGGTGAGCGGAATGCCGTCGTGGTCGAACGCGAACAGAACATCCGGGCGCTGCAAGTCTGCTAATGGAGCGTTTGCGGTGTAGCCTTCTTCGGCAAGCACCAAAACGTGTTTGGTTTCGAGCTTGGTTTGAACCAACTTCAGAACGTCGGTGAAGAGAACACCCTTCCAGGTATTGTTGAGGCGGCTCCAGCGCGTGACACAGTGCATGTCGGCAGTAACTTCGGTTCGCGGGAGTGCCCGAAATTCTTTCCAAGATAATTTGAGCGGAGCCGCGACTTCGCCGGAGATTTTGAAGTCCCATTTGGATTCGTCGAAATGCGGGACGCTGCCGTAGTGCAGCACCGGCCATTTCAAAGTCAAGGATTGGCCGGGCGGCAAGCGGCCTTCGACTCTAGCTTTTTTCTCGAGTTCCCTGCGATCGCCTGGTTGTAGAAAATCGACCATCAGCGTAGGCGTTAATTATTAATTCCCATTTGGGTCAGAAAGTAAGCGTAGTCAAAGGCGTTTTCATGGAGGTGATCGTAACGCCCGGACGAGCCGCCATGGCCGGCGGGGTCCATGTTGGTTTTGAGAATCAACGTGTTGTGGTCGGTGCGCAGAGCGCGCATTTTGGCCACGTACTTCGCTGGCTCCCAATAGCCTACCTGGCTGTCATTGAATGAAGTTCGAACCAGCATGTTGGGATAGGCCCTAGCCGCGATATTGTCGTAAGGCGAATAGGTGATCATGTAATCGAACGCGAGTTTTTCCTTGGGATTGCCCCACTCCTCGAATTCCGTCACGGTGAGCGGAATGGATTCGTCCAGCATGGTGTTCATGACGTCCACGAACGGAACACCGACCAACGCGGCATGAAATAAATCGGGCCGCATATTCAGAACTGCTCCCATCAACAAGCCGCCCGCGCTTCGTCCCTCGATGACCAGGCGGTCTTTCGAACCGTAACCTTGCGCCAAAAGATATTCGGCGGAGGCAATGAAATCCGTGAAGGTGTTTTTCTTGTGCATCATGCGACCGTCATCGTGCCAGGCTTTGCCCATTTCACCGCCGCCGCGGATATGAGCGACGGCCACCACCACGCCGCGATCGACCATACTGAAAATGGGGGAATCAAAGTAGATGTCATACGGGTAGCCGTACGAGCCGTAGCCGGTCAAATAAATGGGGCCTTTCCCGTCGAGTTTGGCGCCCTTCAGATGAACAACTGAGACGGGCACTTTAACTCCGTCGGAGGCGGTGGCGAAGATGCGCTCCACCTGATAACGGTTACGATCGTAGCCCGGCACTTCTTTTTGTTTGAGCAAGGTGGAAGTCCCGCCGGGCATGTCGTATTCAAAAACCGATTGCGGAGTGGTGAAAGACTGGTAGCCGTAACGGAACTTGGTGGTGTCATATTCGCGGTTGACGTAGGGGTAGCTGGCGTAGGCAGGTTCAGGAAAATCGATGCGGCGGGACTTTCCGGTTTGCAGGTCGGTGACACGGATCTGCGGCAGCCCCTTTTCACGTTCGTAGGAGATGTAATAATTCCTGAAGAATTCGGTGTCCTCGAGCATGACGTCGGGACGATGCGGAACCACCTCCTGCCAATTCTTGCTGCCGGGATCGGAAACTGGCGCTTTAACCAACCGGAAATTGCGCCCGGCATCATTCACGCGAATATAAAAGAAATTGCCGTTGTGGTCCGGATAGTATTCGACGTCCTGTTTGCGCGGTTCGATAATTTTCCATTCCGCCTGGGGCTGATCGGCAGGAATATAACGCGCTTCGCTGGTGGTGTGACTGCTGACGACGAGCAGGATGTAGGCTTTGCTGCGCGTCTTGCCGGTGCCCATCTCGAACTTTTCGTCTTTCTCTTCGTAGACCAAGCTGTCGGGTCCGGCAGTGCCAACAGTGTGCCGGTAGAGTTGGTACGGGCGTTTCGCGACGGGATCCTCGACGGTGTAGAAGAGGGTCTTATTGTCGTTGGCCCAGGCGATGGAATCGACGCGCTCCGCGTGGTCCACGAGAGTTTTCCCGGTGCGCAAATCCTTGATGGCGAGGGTGTACTGGCGGAACCCGGTGTTATCGGTCGAATAAGCCAGCAGATTTCCGTCATCGCTGACGTCGTATGCACCAAGCGACATGAACTTCTGGCCTTTGGCGAGTTCATTCACGTCAATTAGAATTTCTTCCGGCGCGTTCAGGCTGCCCTTTTTACGGCAGCGGATTCCGTACTGTTTGCCCGCTTCGGTTCGCACATAATAAAAATAGCCGCCTTCCTTGTAAGGCACTTCTATGTCGGTTTCCTTGACGCGGCTGAGCATTTCGCCATAAAGCTTCTTTTGCAGTTGCTCAGTCGACTTCATCACCGCGTCGGTGTAGACATTTTCCGCGTCCAGATACGCCTTCACGTCAGGATTTTTCTTGTCGCGCAGCCAGAAGTAGTCGTCCAACAATTTTTGCCCATTGATCTCGGTGACTTTGGGTTCTTTTTTTGCGACCGGCGGCGCGGGCAGCGAGGAAGAAGTATCGGCTGCGGGCAGAGCGAAAACGAATGCCACGATGAATGTGGTGAGGGAAAGCAGTGCGAGATGGATGCGCCGGAAATAAAATTTGTTCATTGGACTTCCTTAGCGAGAATTGGAGAGGCGAAGGAATTCTATACCAAGTTCTCACGGAGATACACGGGCTTGGAGTGCGTGCGAAAACCACGCGTGCCACGGCAGGCTGTTGTGGTCCATATGCTATTCTTTTGCTATGACCGCTCGTATTCTGGATGGAATTAAGATTCGCGATGAGATTTTCGCGGAATTGACGACGGAAGTTGCACATCTTGCGGCGCAAGGCGTTCGTCCCGGCTTGGCCGCGGTGCTGGTGGGAGAAAACCCAGCTTCGCAAATGTACGTGAAAAGCAAAGTTGCCGCCTGCGAGCAGTTAGGCATGGCCAGCTGGCTGCACACGCCAGCGGCGAGTTCAACGACGGAATACTTATTGCAACTCGTGGATGACTTGAATCGCGATGACAACGTGGACGGAATTTTGGTGCAGCTTCCTTTGCCCGCGCAGGTGGATTCGAAGCGCGTGCTGGAGGCGGTTTCTCCCGCGAAAGACGTGGACGGATTTCATCCCGTGAATATGGGCATGCTAGTGAGCAACCGGCCAGGACTGGTGGCGTGCACGCCGGCCGGATGCATGGAGATTCTGCGGCGTAATCATGTGGCGATTGAAGGCGCGAACGCCGTTGTACTGGGGCGCAGCGACATTGTCGGCAAGCCCATGGCGCTGTTGCTGCTGCACGCGAATGCGACGGTGACGATTTGCCATTCGAAGTCACGCGACTTGCCGCACATTATTCGCGGCGCGGATATTCTGGTGGCGGCGATTGGCCGGGCCGGATTCGTGCAAGCGGATTGGATTAAGCCAAGTGCGGCGGTAATTGACGTCGGCACAAACAAAGTGACGGATCGCGCGCAGGCGGAAAGCTTGCTTATAAATTTTGCGCAACGGCTGGAAAAATTCCTGGCCAAGGGAAGCGTACTGATTGGTGATGTGCACCCGGACGCAGTGAACACCGCCGCCGCGTTGACCCCCGTTCCCGGCGGAGTCGGGCCGATGACCATCACTATGTTGATGAGCAACACCGTGAAGGCCGCGAGGCTTCGCCGATTGTCCGGCAAATCGCAGCCGGCAGCTTCCGTGGCGCGCTGAAAGCTGATGTTGCGCTACGGCCTGACCGGAGGAATCGCCAGCGGCAAGTCCACAGTGGCGACGATGCTGCGCGAACTTGGTTTTCCGGTGATTGAAGCGGACCGCGTGGCACATCAGGTGATGGAGCCTGGGCAACCGGCTTACAACCAGGTTGTTTCTGTTTTCGGCGACGCAATTCTCGACTCCGACAAACGTGTAAATCGCAGCAATCTTGCGGCGATCGTTTTCAACGACCACGACAAGCTGGCGCAGTTGAATGGAATCATCCATCCACGGGTCGAGGAGGAATTGCTGCGGCAGTTCACGGAACTGGAGTTCGGCGAGCGATATCCCGCGGCGTTCGTGGAAGCCGCGCTGATTTTCGAAGCCAGTTTGCACAAGAAACTGGACGGCGTGGTGGTGGCGTGGTGCCTGCCGGAACAGCAGCTGGCGCGTCTAATGGAGCGTGGCTTGAGCGAAATCGAGGCAGGCAAACGCATTGCGGCGCAAATGCCGGTGGCAGCGAAATTGGCTCTGGCGACGGAGAGAATCGACTGTTCCGGGCCGCTCGAGGAAACCCGGCGTCAGGTGGAAGCGTTCGCCAAAGAGTTGGGCCGCGCTTCGCAAGGCAAATAATCCCGGCGCGGCGATTTGCGCTATCATCATCGTTAAGAAGCACAAATCGGTGCAGGAATCACAACTGGAAGGACCGCCATGTCACCCGGAAAGCAAACTTCATTTCTCAGGCCGCTTGCAGTCATCGTCATTCTGATCCTTGGCGCTTATTGGGCCGGGGCGCGCTGGGGCCCGCGGCAGCCGATCAATGTGGGCGCTGTGCCGAGCGATACTGGCCCATCGCCCATGAAGAACGCGAATTTTGCTGAGCGCGATGCGGCGTTGAGCAGCGACGAAGCCTTGAATGTTCGCATCTACCGCCAGTCGGCCGCGGCAGTGGCGAATGTCCTGACTAAAGCGACCGAATATGATTTCTGGATGGATCCGGTGCCGGTGGAAGGCGCGGGCTCCGGCTTCGTGATTGACGCCAACGGCTACATTTTGACGAATTATCACGTGGTGCAAGGCGCGCAAACGATCGAAGTGGTGCTGGGCGATCAGTCTCGGCATTCCGCGAAATTTATTGGCGCGGACCAACGCAACGATGTGGCTTTGATTAAGATCGACCCGGCCGGCAAAAAACTGGCGGTGCTGCCGCTGGGAGATTCCGCTGCGCTTCAGGTGGGACAGAAAGTTCTGGCCATCGGTAATCCATTTGGATTTCAGAGCACGTTGACCACCGGCGTGGTCAGCGCGTTGGGACGCACTGTGCAAACCGGACAGAACACTTTGATCGATGAAGCTGTTCAGACCGATGCCGCCATCAATCGCGGAAATTCCGGCGGTCCGTTGATCAATACGCATGGCGAAGTGATCGGAATTAATTCGGCGATTTATACGCCGAGCGGAACAACGGCCGGCATCGGCTTCGCCATTCCCATCAATACGGCGAAATCAATCGCGCACGATCTGATCACGGATGGCCGCGTGCATCAGGCGTTTCTCGGCGTGGAAACGATTCCTATCAACGAATCGTTCGCCGAGGCGCTGGGACTTCCCGCGCAAGAAGGCCTGCTGGTGCAAACGACCACGCGCGGCGGACCGGCAGCTGCAGCCGGTATCAAAGGCGGTGATCGCGTGGCACAAGCCGGCATGCGCCGTTTTTATATCGGTGGCGACGTCATTACCGCAATCGACGGGCAAAAAGTTACCAGCCCTCTGGACGTGAATCTCGCGCTCAATAAGAAACGCCCGGGAGACACCGTGAACGTCACTCTGTTCCGCGGCGGCAAGAAGATGGATCTGCAAATAAAACTGGCGGAGCGGCCGGGAAACAGCTGAGTGAATGATTAGCGTCTGGTGAGTGCTGGCGCCCTTTGTAGCCGCGGCTTCATGCCGTTGCGGTTTATCCGGTTGCGGCGCAGGAAGAAAAATCAAGGCGGCGGATAAACCCGCCGCTACAAAGACCTCTAGCTTCCAATCGCCGCACGATAACGATCACGTTCTGATTCGCTTAGCGCAAACCAGCCTTCGGCGATGTCGCGTACCCGCTCCAGCTCTTTCTGCATTTCGGCGTGTTTGGCTTCCAATTGAGCGGCGTCCGCGTCGGGCGGGACTTCGATGGGCGGCGCGAAAATCATGATTGTTTTTGTGAACGGCCGCGGCAACAGAAAATGATCCCAAGTTTTTTCGAACGTTTTGCCGCGCTCGACGCCGATGTGAAAAACGACCACGGGAGCGCCGGTACGCCGAGCCAACATCACGGGGCCGGGTTTGGCGACGTAGCGCGGACCGCGTGGGCCGTCGATGGTAAACGCGCAATCGCGTCCTTCTTCGATGCGGCGGGCCATGACGGCCAAGCCGCGCAATCCCCCACGCGAAGAACTTCCCTGCGCGGTGCCGTAGCCCATCCACTCGATTACTTTGCGCGTCCACTGTCCATCGAACGCTGTGGTGTTCATCACCACCACGCCGCAGCTGCGTCGCCACCAGACCACGGGAATGATCACGCGATGCCAAAAAGACCAGATGATTCTTCTGCCGGACGCATAAACATTTTCCGCGTTTTGCCAGCCGAGCACTTCGAAGCGCAGCGTCGGGCCGAGAACGCGAATTATGGAATAGACGAGAGCAGCGATTAGAGGAATCTGAATGCGGCGCGACCACGGCAAGTCCGGCAGTTGCGTGTTGTAGTGCACGCCTACCTTGCCTGATGGCGGTTCGCTGTCCAGCGGCGTCGAGTCAGCGCTACTGGATTGCTTTGTCTCTTCGTCTGCGGGCGGCTTGGTCATGGCAAGTTTCTAGGACCGCTTATTTAGCTCGGGGCTTGCAAGTACAAGCCCTGATACCCTTTTCCTGTGGCGAGAAACCGCCAGACGTATAGTATAGAGAAGAGAGCGCCCCGGCGACTCTTCGCGCCCATCATGAAAACGCCGCAACAAAAGTCCAGCCGTTGTCAGTATGCTGCGTACAGACTTCTTCGCGCTGTGCTTACCTTCGTCGCGACTGGATTGTTTTTCGTAAATGGCGGCACGTTGGCAGTTCCCGCCCCGCAGGAAGCACAAGGCGAAATCATCGGCACAGTGGAAGGTCAGGCCATCGCGGTCAAAGGCCCGATGAGCGTTCAAGTTGTAGGCAACGAGGTCAAGACCCTGCTGCGCAGTGGCGTGGACATCCGCGTCAAATCCGGCCGCGCGCGAATTACTCTGACGGACGGCAGCACCATCGCGGTCTGCGGTCCAGCGCACATTTCCATGTTGAAGTCCGGCAATGCCCTGACCATCGCGCTCGACACCGGCAGCATTCATGCACGCGTTGCCGGCAACCTCACGCTGAATATTTTTACCGCGCAGATTCTGGCGAAGACAGTTGCGATTGGCGACGGACCCCAGGACTTCCTGGTCGGCTTCGATACTCCTGGCCTGATGTGCGTGCGCGCTGGACTTGGCGCACTTCGCCTAGAAGAACAATTCGGAGGCCAGAGCGTAATGGTGCCGCAAGGCGGCGATATCACGCTGGGCAACGGTCAACTGCAAAATATTCGCAACAATTCCGGGCTGTGCGCGTGTGACGCGTTTGATCCGGCGGCGTCGCCCGCTGGGGCCATTGGACCGGAAATCAGCACGCTGGCCAGCAAAGAGGAAGTACGCAGAGATTCCACGCCGCGCAAACCCGCGGCACAAACGGCCGCCAATCCTCGCGCTCCCGATTTGCCAAAGGTGCCCGCGGTTGAACCGACGTATCAGGTTTTCATGCCGCCACTGCGCTACGATGCCAACGCCAAAGTGCAGGACGAACCCGATCCAAAACTGATCGTGCTGGTGCGCCGGGTGCGGGTGCGGCCAACGCTCATTTTCCAAAGCCGGGTGCAAGGGGATCCCCTGCCGTCAGCGCAAGGTTCGAAGCAAACTGCGTTGAGCGCCGCAAAATCGAAGCAGCAAGCGATTGCGGCAAAACCTTCCACAACCGCAAACAGCTCGGTTGTGGACCGCGTGAAGACTTTCTTCAAGAGCCTGTGGACGCCCAGCTCATAAGCCGTTTCGAGTTGCTCGCCCGCACGAAGAATGAAGTCTGATTCTTTACCATAAAGTTACAAAATTAGAGCAAACCGAACTAACCATGCATGTTAGCGAGGCAATTTCGTGGTATTTTTAAGTGTCCTCGGACGGCGGTGCCCCTGCGCCCCACCACCGTTTGTTCTATCCACAGTTGTAATGTAATTAAGATCGCCGGAGAGTCCATTTGAGAATCTTAAACGGCTCGCAGCGGCTGTGTGTACGCTCGCTCTCGTTGGTTTCGATTGCTTTTTCGATTTTATTTCTGATGGGGTGCTCCTCCAATTCCTCTTTCAATCAGGACCCGCCAAGCGTCATCATTTCTGTTGCTCCGACGTCCGCTTCCGTTGTTGTTGCGAAGACCCAGCAGTTCGCTGCGACGGTCACCGGTACGACGAATATGGCCGTCACCTGGCAGGTCAACGGCGTCGCCGGTGGCGATGCCACACACGGAACCATTTCGACTTCAGGTCTTTACACAGCGCCTTCGTCGGTGCCGAGTCCGGCTACTGTAACAGTCACCGCTATTGCCCAAGCTGATTCCACCAAATCTGCCTCTGCTGCGGTGACGGTCACAGCAGCGCAGGCTGTTGCCATTTCGATTTCTCCGACATCTGCTTCGGTCGTTACTGCAAAGACTCAGCAATTCACCCCGACAGTCACCGGTACGACGAACATGGCCGTTAGCTGGCAGGTCAACGGCGTCGCCGGTGGCGACTCCACGCACGGAACCATTTCGACCTCGGGCCTCTACACAGCCCCATCGGCTGTACCAAGCCCTGCAGGTGTAACGGTCACAGCCATCTCCCAAGCTGACTCAACCAAATCGGCCTCGGCCTCAGTGACGATCACGACCTCCGGCGGCACAAACATCACAGTAAGCGTTTCTCCACGGCGCGGTGGTCTGACTGTTACGCAACAGCTCACCACGCTGAAGGCGACCTTGTCCAACGACACTACGAATGCCGGTGTTACTTGGTCTTCAAGCGGAGGCGGCTCTTTCGCACCTACGACGAGCCTTTCGGGTGCTGCGGTCACGTTCACGGCGCCGTCGTCCGCGGGAGTCGTGACCATCACGGCTACCAGTGTGGCGGATAACTCGAAGGCCGCGACGGCCACCTTCGGCGTCACGAATCTTGCGGGAGTGCTGACGTATCACAACGACAATTCGCGCGATGGCGCAAACCAACAGGAATACGCTCTGACAACTTCGAATGTCGCTACAGCCACTTTTGGAAAACTGTTTTCCTGCCAGGTCGATGGCGCGATCTACGCGCAGCCTTTGTGGATTCCGCGGGTCAGCATCGGCGGCGTCCTTCATAACGTTGTACTGGTCGCCACGATGCACGACACCGTCTACTTGCTGGACGCCGATGGAAGCTCGGCTAATCCCCCGCAGTGTGTGACCTTCTGGTCCAAACAGCTGCTGCCGGCGGGAGAGACCTGGGGCAGCTACCTCGACGTGGACAGCTCCGATATTTTCCCGGACATCGGTATCCTCGGCACTCCGGTTGTCGATTCCTCCACCAACGTCGTTTACCTTGTTACGAAAAGCAAAACCACCAGCGGCGGTGCGTATCAACAGCGTCTGTACGCGCTCAATCTTGCGGACGGCTCCGAACACACAGCTCACGTTTCAATCGATAACTCAATCACCTCACCGGGCACCTGCGACGGCGGCTCGACCGTTGCATTCAACCCTCTCCGCGAGAATCAGCGGCCGGCCCTCGCGCTGGCCAATGGCACAGTCTACGTTTCGTGGGCATCGCACGGTGACGTGGATACATATCACGGGTGGGTCATGAGTTTCAGTGCCTCAACTCTTGCGCGAACCAATGTTTGGAACTCCACTCCAAATAGCGTCAGCGGACAATCCTATTGCCGCGGCGGAATCTGGATGTCGGGGGGCGCGCCAGCCATCGACGGCACCAACAATGTATACGTCATGACCGGCAACGGCGTTTTCGATGCCGACAGCGGCGGTTCGAACTACGGCGACAGCTACATGAAGCTCTCGAGCAGTCTCGGCGTATCGGATTATTTTACTCCGCACAATCAATCGGTCCTGGATGGCGGTGACACCGATGTCGGCGCTGGCGGGACCGCTCTGCTCATCGATCAGACTTCCGGCCCGGTTGCGCACTTGATGATTGGCGCCGGAAAGAGCGGCACATTCTATTTGTTGAACCGCGATAATTTGGGGCATTTCAACGCTTCCAGCGATTCCGCCGCGGTTCAGTCCTGGACCGCGACTGGCAGCTCGTTCTCAACGCCCGCATTCTGGAATAACAACATGTTCTTTTTCGGCGTTGTGTTCAAGGCAACGCAAGTCGGGCAACAGTACACCTTCAATCCCGGCACTGGAATGTTCACCACTGGGGCTGCCTCTTCGACGCCGACAGGTTTTGGCTTCCCCGGCGCGACGCCTTCGGTATCGTCCAACGGAACTTCGAGCGGCACCGGAATTGTTTGGGCCATTGACAATTCGCAGTACGGAACGAACGACAGTGGTGTGGCAGCCGCCACCCCTGCGATTCTTCATGCCTATTCAGGAGCGACTCTGGGAACGGAACTGTGGAACAGTTCGCAAGGCTCAGGAAACGCCGCGGGCTTTGCCGTGAAATTCACTGTGCCCACCATAGCCAACGGCAAGGTTTACGTCGGAACCCGCGGCAATGACGATACGAATGGATCAGGCACCGTATTTGGTGAGCTGGACGTCTACGGCCTATTGCCCTGATCGAACCGACGCCCCATAGACGCCAATTTTTAGAGCACACGCCGCGGAGTCAGCTTCGTTCTCGAGCGCAAGGCAACGCTACAATAACTTCGCGACACTTCCCTGAAAACACGGCCCTGGCGCAAGCCAGGCTATGCTTAGCCTACATTCCTTCGTAATTCGGGCCACCGCCGCCCTCGGGCACAACCCAGTCGATAATTTGGTACGGATCCGCAATGTCGCAGGTCTTGCAGTGCACACAATTCGCGAAATTGATCTTCAGCTTCATTGCGCCGCTTGTTTCTTTCGCCATCTCGTACACTGCAGCAGGGCAAAAATACTGGCACGGATTGCCGTATTCTTCGACGCACTTTGTCACGCAAATGTTTGTGTCCAGGACATGCAAGTGGCATGGTTGATCTTCGTCGTGGCGCGTGCCCGAATGATAGACGTCGGTCAGGCGGTCGAACGTAAGTTTGCCGTCACCCTTGAACCGTTCTTCGTGAATCGCGGAACGCATCGCGGCGTTGAGCTTCTTGTAATGCTTGTACCCGGCATCCGCGCGCATCGGGTCCACCAGTCCGCGCCCGCCGGAAATTTGTTGAAACGCAGTTTGAATAAATCCGCGCAACATGCCGTGCTGAAAAGATTGATGGAAATTGCGGACCTTCCACAGTTCATCGCGAATGTAGCTCTGCTCCACCCGATTTTTAAACTTCCCGAGCGTCTTGGCAGTTGTTTGGCCCGTTTTTAGCGCCTCGAAGATTGTTTCGGCGGCCAGCATGCCGCTCTTCATCGCCAGATGAATTCCCTTGAGCCGCTGCGAATCAAGGAAACCGCCGGAATCACCGATGATCAGAACTCCGTCCACGGTATTGCGCGGCATCGCGTACCATCCGCCGTAAGGCAGCGACTTCGCGCCGTAGCGCACGAGCTTTCCGCCATCCAGAATATTTCTAACAAACGGATGGGTCTTCCACTTCTGAAACGCGGCGTGCGGATCGAATTGCGGGTCGGCATACTCCAGGGCCAGCACCAGGCCGATCGAAACGCGGTTGTTCGAAAGGCCATAAATCCACCCGCCGCCGTACATATCCGTCGAAACCGGCCAGCCCAAGCTGTGCGCGACGTAGCCCGGCGCAATGCGGCCCGGCCGCACGTCCCACAACTCTTTTATGCCAATGCCGTAGCTTTGCGGATTAATGTTGTCCAGTTTTTTTTCTGCGACCAGCTTTTTGGTCAGCGAACCGCGTGTGCCTTCGGCCAGCACCGTTACTTTCGCACGCAACTCATAGCCTGGCGTGTAGTTGTCTTTCGGCTTGCCGTTCTTATCGAGACCCTTGTCTTCCGTGATGACGCCGGCAATGCCTTGGCCTTCGTACACAAGCTCCGCGCCGCCAAATTCCTTGAAGACATTCACTCCAGCGGCTTCCACCAATCCGCTCAGCCACTTCACGATTTTGCTCAGCGAAACAACGTAGTTGCCCTTGTTCTGAAACGGTGGTGGAGTAATGGGAAAACGAAACGACGATCCTTCCGTAAAAAGCAACGCTGCCGAGTCTGTGACTGGCGTGTCGAGCGGTGCGGACTTTACAAAATCCGGTACCAGTTCCGCCAGCGCCTTGGGATTCATGATTGCGCCAGAGAGTTGATGAGCTCCAATCTCGCGCCCTTTTTCCAGCACATAAATGTTCTCGGTGGACAGTTCCGGCTTCGCGCCCGATGCATCGTGTTTCTTGATGAGATTCGCCAGGTGCAACGCGCAGCTCAGCCCGGCGGGACCGGCGCCGACGATCAGCACATCTGCTTCGAGTTTTTCGCGTTGGGTGGGCATGTCGGAGTTCGATTTTGACAAAAGCTGTGAATACGCCCTCTTTACCGCAGCTTTTGAAACTCTTCCAAGGAAATTCCGATCTACTTCAAGATTGCAAAGAAAAGCGAGCCGCCAATCTCCTCGCCTTCATGAACAGGAATCGTGACGCCTCTTCCATCCGGATGAGTCCAACGAGCATGGCTTCCTTTTTGGCGCGTAAGAATAAGACCAAGCAAACGAACGACACGCTGAAAGTCACGCGCCGTGGCGCTAGGCATTCACAATCTCTGTGCTGTCGGCTGGAAGCGCTAGGCCCGTCTCGCGATATTCTTCCTCAATCATGCCGAAGACGTTCGGAAGTTCGGCCAACGCCTCTTCACGGGTCTTCATCAGGGCGTAGCAGCCACCAATTGCCGGGATTTCAGCGACCCAAGAACCATTGTCCTGCCGGTAGAGAATTATCTTGTAATCTTCGAAACGCATTGGCTCAAGTATAGCTCGAAAAATCGCATTTTCTACTTACTTCGCTTTTTGCAGCTCTTCTGTGAGCGCGGGCATAATCTCGAAAATATCGCCGACGATGCCATAATCGGCGATTTCGAAGATCGGTGCGTTCTGATCTTTGTTGATGGCGACGATCGTGCGCGCGCCTTTCATTCCAACGACGTGCTGGATCGCGCCGCTGATTCCCAGCGCTAGGTACAATTTTGGCGCGACAGTCTGGCCAGAGCTGCCAATCTGCCGCTCCATGGGCAGCCAGCCTTCATCGCAAATCGGCCGCGAAGCAGCAATCTCCGCGCCCATCGCTTTGGCCACGGCTTCGGCTTGCGGAATATTTTCCGGCGCCTTGATTCCGCGACCGACAGCAACGATCAACGGTGCTTGTGTCAGATCCACCGCCGATTTTGCTTCCTTGAAAAGTTCCAGCGGCTTGGTGCGAATCTGTTCTGGCTTCAGCTCCACGGCCACGCGATGAATTGGCTTTGCTCCGCTTTCGGATGGCGCGACCTGATCACCGCGAAACGCACCAGCCTGAAACGAAGCAAACCACGGGCCCTCGCCCAGAAATGTGACGTCCGCTGCCGTCTTGCCCTGAAACATCTGCCGGACAAACACCAGCTTGCCGTTTTCACTGCGATAGCCAATGCAATCGCCGATCATTCCTTTTCCCAGCATCGCCGCCAGCTTCGGCGCAAAATCGCGCACTTGATATGTATGGGGAAAAAGCACCAGTTGTGGTTTCGCGGATTCGATCGCCTGTTTTAACGCGACGCAATATCCATCCGGCGTGTAAGACTCAAGCAAATCATGCTCGACTTGCAAAACCTCGGTCACATTTTTCGAGGCGAGTTCACTTGCGAGGGTGTCGATGCCCTTGCCGATTACCAGCGCACTGACGGCGGCGGACAGCGTTGCGGCAATTTGTTGCGCTGCAGCCAGCGTCTCAAAACTCGCGCTGTTCCACTTCCCTTGCCGCTGCTCCGCGATCACCAGAATCTTCATGATCAGATCACCCGCGCTTCGAACTTCAACTTTTCCACCAGCTTTGCGGCCATTTCTTTCGCAGTTCCTGTCAAGAATTCTGTTTTTTTCGTTTTTACCGGCACGTAAATCTTTTCCACTTTTTGCGTCGGTTCGCTCTTGGCGTTCAACACCTCGCGAGTGAACGATGCAATTTCTTTTTTCTTCGCGGCCATAATGCCTTTGAGCGTGGCGTAGCGCACCTTGTTAATGCCAGACTGAATGGAAAGCACCGCCGGGAGCGGGCATTCGATGTGCTGGAACCATCCGGCTTCCAGCTCGCGCTTTAGTCTGAGTTTTCCTTCGCTCGCCTCAATAGCCATGATGATCGTCGCGTGCGGACGATCGAGCAGCGCAGCAAGCAAAACACCTGTCTGGCCAAATCCCTGATCGTCGCTCTGCAAACCCGTCAAAATTAGATCCGCGTTTTCGTTTTTCACCGCCGCCGCCAAAGCGTTTGCCGCGCCAAGAGGATCAAGTTGCGCAAATTGATCGTCCGTAATGTGAATTCCTCGATCCGCGCCTTTCGCCAGCGCTTCCTTGATGGTCTGCTTCACGCGCTCCGGCCCCATCGAAAGGGCAATGACTTCACCGCCGTGCTTTTCCTTCAGCCTCAATGCCTCTTCCAAAGCAAAGCTGTCCGGCTCGTTCATCTCGAACCCGATATCCGATTCCCGGATCCAGTTTCCGCTGATGGAGAGCGGCGCATCCTTTGCTGGCACCTGTTTAACGCAAACAATAATTTTCACGGGTTATTCCTTGCCTGAGAGAGAACTGCAGTTACTTCCCGGCCCACCGCTTGAAAATCAGCGCGGCGTTCGTTCCGCCGAATCCAAACGAATTGGACAACGCGTAATCCACCGTCGCTTTGCGAGCGACGTTTGGCACGTAGTCCAAGTCGCATTTCGGGTCGGCGTGAAATTGATTGATCGTCGGCGGCAGAATCTGATCGCGCAATGCCAGCACGCTGATGCCGGCTTCGAGTCCACCCGCGCCGCCAAGCAAATGTCCGGTCATGGATTTCGTGGAGCTGACCGGCAATTTCTTGTTGATCGCGCGTTCACCGAACAGGCGTTTCATCGCTGTGGTTTCGATAATGTCGCCAATGGGCGTCGAGGTGCCGTGCGCATTCACATAGCTGATATCGTCAGGCGAGAGCTTCGCGTCTTTCAGCGCCGCGCGCATTACGCGGAACGCGCCGTCGCCATTTTCCACCGGCTGCGTGATGTGATACGCGTCGCCGGACATTCCGTAGCCAACAATTTCTGCAATGATTGGAGCGTTGCGCTGCGTGGCATGTTCCAGCGACTCCAAAGTCAGAATTCCCGCGCCTTCTCCCACGATGAATCCGTCGCGGTCCGCGTCAAACGGACGGCTCGCGGTCGCTGGATCGTCGTTGCGCGTCGAGAGCGCTTTCATCGAAGCGAATCCGCCAACGCCCATCGGCGTAATCGTCGCCTCAGTGCCGCCGCAGATCATCATGTCCGCTGCGCCGCGCTCAATGATTTTGAACGAGTCCCCAATCGCGTGTGCTGAAGCTGAACACGCCGTCGCCGTCGCTGAATTCGGCCCCTTCGCTCCGTAACGAATTGAAATGTGCCCCGAAGCAAGGTTCACAATCGCCGACGGAATAAAAAATGGCGAAATCTTATTAGGTCCGCCGAAAAGAAGTTTGCCGTGTTCGCGCTCGATGATGTCGAACCCGCCGATGCCCGACGAAACGTAAACGCCCACCTCTTCCAGATTCGACTGTTCCGGTTTCCACGAAGCGTGCTTCACCGCGGCATCCGCGGCCGCCAAGGCGATCTGGATGAACCGCCCCATTTTTTTCAGTTCTTTTTTTTCAATCCACTGGAAGGGATCGAAGTTTTTTACTTCACCGGCGATTCTGCAATCGAACGCCGTAGCATCAAAATGCGTGATCGGCCCGATGCCGCTGACTCCGGCGACAAGGTTCTTCCAGCTCTCGTCCGTGCCGATGCCCAGTGCGCAGACCAGCCCAACGCCCGTTACCACGACCCGGCGAGTCACGGTTCTCCAGCTCCCATATATGTGAGATGCCGCACGGAATGCGCGGGCTTACTTCGACTTGGCGTGCTTATCAATGTAGTCGACGGCGTCCTTCACCGTGGTCATCTTTTCGGCGTCCTCGTCCGGCACTTCAATGCCGAACGCTTCTTCGAACGCCATCACTAATTCCACCTGGTCCAGCGAGTCCGCGCCCAGGTCGTCCACGAACGATGCTGTCGGCGTCACTTCCGCCTCGTCCACGCCGAGCTGCTCGACGATAATCTGCTTTACGCGTTCTTCTACGCTGGCCATTCGCATTCCTCCGTCCCGACGTCGGGACTGTTTATATTTGCAAAACCCGGCGCTCCGAATCGCGCCAAACCTTTGTTTTTCAGCCCTTGGACAACCTGCCCATTCTATGCATGCCCTACCGCAAGGTCAACTTTGCAAGATGGTTGGAAGGCGAATCTGACGCAGCGCACTGACGGTTTTTTCGATCGCTGCCTCACAGGGCGTTATACCCATTTTCTCCGTCTCAATCTTCCTGAAGTAATCAGGCAATTCAGGGTCCGTACTCCTACGCATCAATAGGCCGATCGCGCCCCCAATGTAGCTGTCATATTCGTCAGCACATTCGCTTACATCGTTTATCCCAATCGGGTCCCACTCCGTAAGCAAAATAAGTCGCACTTCTCTCTGGAGGCATTCGGCAGCCTTTTTAGCAGTCTTCCTATCTATCATCCCTTCTACTCACGCTAAATGCATCCCGCCATTTACGTTCAACACATGCCCGGTAATGTAGCCTGCCTCATCGCTGGCCAAAAACACAATCGCCGCCGCCACGTCTCGCGCCGAACCCATCCGTCCCAGCGGAATCCGTTCTTTCAAATCTTCCTTCACTTTGTCCGGCAACACATCGGTCATCGGCGTTTCAATAAATCCCGGCGCCACCGCATTTACCGTAATTCCGCGCGAAGCAATCTCAATTGCAATCGCTTTCGTCAAACCAATCAAGCCCGCTTTCGCCGCCACGTAGTTCGCCTGACCCGCATTCCCCATCTGCGCCACAATCGACGAAATATTAATGATCCGCCCAGCCCGCGCCTTCATCATCGTCGGCAGCGCCTGCTGAATGCACAAATGCGCGCCAGTCAGATTCGTCTGCAGCACCGCTTCCCAATCTTCTTTCTTCATACGCATCGCCAGGCCATCGCGCGTCACCGCAGCGTTGTTCACCAGAATATCCAGCCGGCCGAATTTCTCGATGACCTGCTTGAAGCCTGCCTTCACCTGCTCCGCGTCGGCCACGTCCATCTTCAACGCAATGGCTTCTCCACCCACCGCTGCAATCGCGCCAGCCAGCGCCACCAGCTTTTCTTCATTACGCGCGGCGACAACAACTTTCGCGCCCGCCTGCGCCAACGCCAGCGCTGTTTCGCGCCCAATCCCTTGCGACGCCCCCGTCACCACCGCCACCTTGTCCTTCAAACTGAACATTCTCGGCGAATCCTCTGCGTCTCAGCGTTATCTTTTCTTTCTTTCGCTTGCTCTACTTCTGATTACTTACTACTGCCTTCCTCACGCCGCGTCGAACTTCGCCCCGGTAATCTTGTCCACGGTCATCGCCAGACTCTTCTCATCTTCGATATTCAGCGTCGCCACTGAGCGCTCAATCTGCCGCAGCAATCCAGTCAACACACGCCCCGGCCCCACCTCGACAAACGTGTTCACGCCTTCCTCGATCAAATCGCGCACCGACTCTTCCCAACGCACCGGCATCGTAACCTGCCGAATCAACGCGTCACGCGCTTCGCTGCCCTTTGTCTCCGTATCCGCATCCACGTTAGTCACCAGCGGCCATCGCAAATCCGCAAATTCAGTCGCCGCTAAATCCTTCGCCAGCTTTTCCTGCGCCGGCATCATCAACGCCGAATGGAACGGCGCCGAAACCGGCAGCATCACCGCGCGCTTCGCACCCAACTGGTTCGCAATTTCGACCGCCCGCTTCACCGCACTGGCATGACCCGAAATCACTGTCTGCTCCGGTGAATTCAGATTTGCCGGTGAGCACACTTCGTGATCCGCCGCGCGCTTGCATGCATCCGCCACCACCGCCGGTGACAATCCCAAAATCGCGGCCATCGCGCCAACGCCCGCAGGTACCGCTTCCTGCATGTACGTCCCGCGCTTGCGCACCAATTGCACCGCATCCGAAAACTTCAGCGAACCCGCCGCGACCAGCGCCGAATACTCGCCCAAGCTGTGCCCAGCCACAAAGTCCGGCTGCAGACCGTTTTCCGCCGCCACGCGAAACGTCGCTACCGAGCACGTCAAAATCGCCGGCTGCGTATTCGCAGTCTGCTTCAATTCCTCTTCCGTGCCTTCGAAGCACATTTTCGAAATGGAGAATCCCAGCGCCTGGTCGGCTTCTTCGAACACGGCTCGCGCCACGGCGTATTTCTCCGCCAGTTCCCTGCCCATTCCCGGGTATTGCGAAGCCTGTCCCGGAAAAACAAACGCTACTTTTCCCATACTTTTTTCCTGTCTTTACTTCACTTCTCGTTTCACTTCATTCCATAACTTCATTTCATAACGGGCGGGAATCCGTCATTCGAACAAGGCCTAAAAACGAATGTCGTTTCACTGCAATTTGTCATTCCGACCGAAGCGAAGAATCTGCTTTTTCTTCTACGCCCGCTCGGTCACCAGCGACAGCTCCTGCTCAATCTTTTCGTTCATGTTGGCCTTGGCCAGTCCCGCCGCCACGCGAATCGCATTCTTGATCGCATTCGCGTTCGAACGGCCATGCCCAATCACGCAAACTCCGCGCACTCCGAGCAACGGCGCGCCGCCGTACTCCGTGTAATCAATCGTCTTCTTCAGCCCCTTGAACGCCCCCTGCGAAAGCAAGGCACCGAACTGCGACAACAGCGAACTCTGCAGCGATCTCTTCAACAGCCCGAAAATCTGAACCGCCAAACCTTCGCAAATTTTCAACGCGATGTTGCCGACGAACCCGTCGCAAACAATCACATCCACATCGCCGGAAAAAAGGTCGCCACCTTCAACGTTCCCGATGTACTGCATGTGCGCGCCTTTCAACCGTTCATTCACTTCGCGCGTCAACTCGTTGCCTTTGCTCTCTTCTTCACCGATTGAGAGCAGCCCCACGCGCGGTTTGCGGTTGCCAAACGTCGCCCGGTAATACATTTCGCCCATCACCGCGAACTGCACCAGGTGCTCCGGCCTCGAATCCACATTCGCGCCAACATCCAGCATCACGCTGACGCCGCCCTTGGCATTGGGAAACGGAGCCGCCAGCGCCACGCGATCCACCGATTCCAGCGTCCCCAGCAAAAAGCGCGCCACGGTCATCACCGCGCCGGTATTCCCCGCGCTGACCAGACCATCGGCTTTGGCTTCGCGCACCAGCCGCGCCGCCACGTGCACCGAACTGTCCTTCTTTCGTCGAAACGCCTGCGCCGGGTGATCATCCATGGTGATCACTTCGCTCGCCGGGACAATTTCAATCTTCAATCCGCCGCGGTTATGCTTCGCCAATTCCGCCTTCACCGCCGCGGCCTGCCCAACCAGCATCACACGTATTCCCAGCTCGCGTGCGGCCAGCACACTTCCTTCAACCTCGGGACGGGGCGCGTTGTCCCCTCCCATAGCGTCCACGGCAATTGTGATCATTGGGGCCTACTGCCGATCTCGATCAGGAAAGTGCGATGAAGGGCCACTCGTGGTTTAACTCCCCTGGGAGCGCCAATCTCCCGATTGGCGTCTTGGCCGCACATTTGCCATCTCACAACACCTATGCGCGAACTTCCTTCACTGGCTTGCCTTTGTAATACCCGCAACTGGGGCACGCCTGATGCGGCTTCTTCATCTCATGGCAATGCGGGCACTTTCCAAACGTGGGCTTCGACAAATGATCGTGAGCCCGGCGCGTACTCGTCCGGCGCTTGGAATGGCGTCTCTTTGGATTTGGCATCGTACTGCTCCTTATGTAGCGGCGGCCTTCAGGCCGCCATCTTCACCCTTAAACTTTGTACTTTTTTGACTACCCGTTCACACACCTAACCACCGGAAATCCCAGCACTCCCCAAATTATTGTTTCTTGAGCCAGTCCTGCTTCAACCGCGCCAGAGGAGCCAACCGAGGATCCGTCGCATGCGTCTCGCACCGGCATTCTTCATGATTCAAATTCGCGCCGCACGCCGCGCACAAGCCACGGCAATCGCTGCGGCAAATCGCCTTCATGGGTACCGCCAACAACACCTGCTCTGCCAGCACATCCGCTAAAAACAGCCCGTCGCCCTTGTAAAACCCAATATCCGCGTCCAAATCCTTGAGCCGTTCTTCTTCCGGCTTGCTCATTTTCGGCATGGGACTATAAAAAAGATCAAAGTGCCGCTGTACATCCTCGACCACCGGCTCCAGACAGCGCGCACATTGCAGCTCGATTTTCGTCTCCAGCTTCCCGGTAACCCGGATCTGCAGGTCAATCAGCTCAGCCGTAGCCACCACTTCCAGCGGCTCGATCTGCTTCAATTCAGCCGTATGGAAATCAATATTCCCCGGAGCGTAGCTCTTCCGGATGTTCAGTTTGTGGACTGCCAGTTCCTTTACATCCAGGAACATCGCCTCTGCACCCCTAGCGCTCGCACTCATGCCTATCCATTATTGGGTCGCAATCCGCGCAAGTCAAGAAAACTGGCCTAAAATCAGTGTGGATTTTTATCCTCGCAAACGCCCCTGAGGGGCGGACGCCCAAGGAGCCGCTTCAGCACCTGGGTCTTCTAACTCCCTCTTAACGGTTGTCATTCCGAACGAAGTAAGCCGACTTTTTTCTTCCCGTCCCGATCCGGTCGGGGCGGTCGGCTTACGCAGTGAGGAATCTCTCTTCGCCTTCGGGCTGATTGTCCTGCTCGTCATTCCGACCGAAGCGCACAGCCTTTCCGCCGCTCGCCTCGCGAGCGCTGTGCACAGGATTTTCAAATCGCTCGGTCTTTCGCGAAAACCCACTCCAGCGCATCATCTAACTTCCGAAAGACGCGGATGCCCTTTTCGCCCATCGTGTTTCTCAACACTTCAAACATGCGCGCGAACCCAAACTTCAGGTCGCTATCCACAAGGATCGCTCTGCGCGAGCCCGCCGAAAATACGTTGGCGTGCGCCAGCCTGCGAACATCGTCGGCGCTCAATTGCACTTCCGTTACATGAGTCACATCGAACAACTGCGAATAACTCGCATCAAACTCCGGATCGTTCCGAAGTTTCTCCTGGTGCCCCATCGCATCCACAAACGTCAGCACACCCGAAAACGTGGTCATCACCACCCTGCGTTCCCGATCTATCTTGTAGAAGCTGGGCATCGTGCCGTTCCAGTAGCCGCGATTCTACCAAATGTCTCTGGCACCGTAAGCGCGACACAATTCTTTGCGCATGACAGTATTCAAATCGCTGCGGGCGTCTCGAGTCCTGCCATTGTCAAGAACCGGCACCTGATTTCTGCGTCTGCGATGGATGCCAGTTGAAATAAGTGTCGTCTTCATCCGTCTGGTGGTTGAAGAAAAACATCACCTTCGAATGCGATTTGACCGCGAAATGGCTGGGCATCCAAATATCGCTGGACACCGGGGTTTCTTCCAGTTCGAAGCGGGTGCCGGGACCACGTAAATAACGGCGCCTATGCGCCGCTCTTGGGCCCACTTTCAATCACGAGGTCCGTACAGCAAAATACAAACGGAACCTGGAAATTCACAGTCACTAAACCCACTAACGGACAAGCTGTCATCAACCCTCTACCCTAAATAGAGAGCCATTATATGCGAAACGCCAATCCTCTAGCTTTTTTGTTCCTTGCGTATCCGATGGTCCTTTGTAGCAGATGTGTCTGTGAAAATGCCTCGATACTCGCTGCCGATCAGGTAACGGTTTCCTACCTAGTTCCCTCTGCCGCTATCACGCTTCATGAACCGGTGATCTGGCGATTACAGATTCGTAACGCTACATCTGAAGCTATCCAATTGGATCTGGGAAAGAATCGCAATGAGAACTTCATCGTCAGCTACACGGGGCCTGATGCGGAAACACCTCAAACGGTAACGTTGCGGAAACCGGGATTCGGGGTGGCGGGGACAATTTCCATATCTCCAGCCGAAACCTATGAACAAGACATACTCTTGAACCAGTGGGTCAGGTTTACGCGGGCAGGAAAATATGAAATCGAAATCCAGTTATTTCGGCCGCCCGCACCGAAAGATAACACTACAGTCGACCTCCGCCCTTTCAAAGCAACGATTGAAATTTTGCCTACTGATTCAAAGCGCTTGGAAGATGTGTGTAAGGCCCTCGCCCAAAAGGTCGGTGACGCTACCTCCTATCAAAACGCGGCCGATGCCGCACTGGAGTTAAGTTTTGTGCGAGATCCTATCGCTGTGCCGTTCCTTCAAAAAGCACTCTATGCAGGAAAACTAGTGGAGCCGGTCGCAATTGATGGCCTGGAACAAGTCGGAAACCAGCAAGCTGCTTTAGTTCTAGTGGAAGCTTTGAATCAGATGCCACCTGATGTAACGTCACTTGTCAGAGCAGCGCTTGAAAGAATCGAGAACCGCACTTCCGACATTCGAATAAAGGATTTCATTCAAAAATCCTTGGACCATCGGTAGGAAATTCGGGGACATCTCTAACGAAGTCGGCCGTGTCAAGAGCGATGTGAAGTGATTTTTGCCTCGTTGGTCCACACCGATGGGAGCGCAACGGCACTCCCGACTCTGCCTGCATCGGATAGACGGAATGTTTCCCATTGTCGTCATCAGCGCCCTCCAAAATCGCCGGATTCCTGAGCTGCAACTCGATTTTCCTTGACTTCCTAGTTACTTCCGTGGTACGATGCCTCTGTGGTTATCGCGCCGCTCCCTGTAAGCCCTCTGGCATTCCACCATTCTTCCGCCAAGAACCCCGAAAATCGACTAAGTTATTTATTTCTATGTACTTGCGCACTCTTGAAGCAAAAACACCCAGGGTGGCATACCCTCACATCGCGCCGACTGAACGACCAAGG
This sequence comes from uncultured Acidobacteriota bacterium, assembly GCA_963732135.1. Classification (GTDB taxonomy): domain Bacteria; phylum Acidobacteriota; class Terriglobia; order Acidiferrales; family UBA7541; genus Acidiferrum. The sequence continues at coordinate 12,127 of CAVSYC010000001.1, read as the reverse complement.
CTTGGCCGCACATGCCGACAGTTCCGAAATGGAACTTGGCTGCTCTTTTGCCCTAACTTCCCTCCTCCCGCCTTCATCCAACATTGGAAACGGGGTTCCGGGGTTTGTACTTACAAACCCTGGCATCGAAAAGATTTACAGGACACTCCTCTCGTGCAGCCAGCCATCTTTCGCTCCTTCTTCACAATCCTGCTTGCTGCCGCCATTTCCCTTCTTGCTCCGTCTGCGCGCGCTCACGAGCCCAAGCCAGAAACCCTCACCGCCTTCGACCATTACCGCGAAAAAACCGAAGCCCGCATGGACTCCGATCTTCTCGCTGGCCACTTCCTTTATATGGACCGCTTCCCCGATCCGCGCAGGCAGGAAATCGAAGCGCAACTCCGCCGCGGCGAATACTATCTCGAGCAGCTGCACACCCTCGAAGACGACGGCCACCACGTCCACGTGCCCGCCGGCATCATCCATCACTGGGTCGGCATCGCATTTCTTCCCGGCGCCACGCTTGCGCAAACCAAAGCCGTCCTCGAAGACTACGCCCACGAAAAAGACAATTATTTTCCGGACGTTCGCCAATCCCGCTTGCTTTCGCAGAACGGAAACGCCAGCGAAGTTTTCCTGCAGTTTTACAGCAAGACAATCGTCACTTCCGTCTTCAACGTCAATTTCGCTTCGCTCACCACGGACTACTCCCCCACTCGCACGCAAGTTCGCTCCTGCTCCACTCGCGTCGCCGACGTGGAAAATTTCAGCACTCCGAATGAGCGCGAACTTCCGCCCGCCGATTCACCTGGTTATCTGTGGAAGCTCTGCACCTGGTGGCACATCGAGGAAAAAAACGGAGGAACTTACATTCAAGTGGAAGCAATCGAACTCAGCCGCACCGTGCCGTTCGCGTTCGCGTGGATCGTCAATCCCCTCATTCGCAACGTTCCAAAAACTTTTCTCTCGCACCTGCTCAGCGCCACGCAAAAAGCCGTCGCCAAGAAATCCGCCGCTCCAGTTCGAGCCATCGGCTCGATCGTTCCAGTCCCGCCGGCCCCGCCGGCAGGCTGGGACAGAAAAACAAAAACTGGACCTTAGGAGCGCGCGAGGCTAACGGCAGACGACCAACGGGAACACGGCCAACGGCTCACGAAGCCAACGGCACGCGAAGTCGATGGCACACAACTTTGACGGTTGATGGAACACAGCGGAGGTTTTATTCGCAGCCGCGCTCGGCAATCTGTTCCAGCATTTGCCGCGCCTCAACACTGCCTTTTTTCGATGCTGCCACCAGCAAGACCCGCGCCTGGTCGCAATTTTTTTCTACTCCGTCGCCGCGGCGATATAAATCCGCCAGCGTCACTTCCGCCGGCACGTGGCCTTTCCTTACGCTGGACCAAAGCAGCGCCACTGCTTTGGAGAAATCCTGCTGGCGGCTGCTGCCGTGCAAAATGTCTCGCGCGATGGCGAATTCTTCCTGGCCGCTCGCGGCATCGGCCGCGCTTCTCGCAGGCTCAACTGCAGGTTGCACGGGAGAATTTTCCGGCGGTTTCACAACCGCTGGAGCCGAAGCTCGCTCGGAATTCCGCGAATTGCGGGGCGGCGCCGCGCCGGTTTTCGTGCCGCCGATTTTCGTGTCGCTTGTCCCACCGGGTTTCGCGTTGTCGATATTCGCGCCATCTGTTGTTCCCGGTGCACCGGCCGTATCGTTTGCCGCGCTCGTCGTTCCGCTGGCGCCGGTATCTGTCGCAGAATTTTTCTCGCCTGTGCTCGCAGGCGGATTCGCTGCGCTTCCGGAGTCCGCTGCAGTATTCGGCGCCTGCGAACCAGAAGATTGTGTACCAGCCGGCTGTGAACCAGCGGGCGATGAACTGGTGGGCTGCGACCCTTGCGCATGGTTCGGATCTTCCGATGGCGTCGCGTCTGGTTTCGTTTCCTGCGCTGGCCGAGGAACTGCCGGGCGATTCTCTCCGGAGATGGATTGCCCGAGCTGGATGAAAATGCTGCCGATGTCCTGGCGGAAGTTGTACGCGAGCGCGCCCAAAATCAGCGCCAGCGCAATGGCGATAATGCCGCCAGCGGCGGCGCGGCTCAAATGCGGCGAATCGGCCGGGGAAGTAAGTTTGGCCTGCTCCCAGGCGTGCTCAAACGAATCTTCCAGCGGCGGAATAAAAGGCCGCGCCGCCGTTGGCGCATTGCTTTCCGGTGCGCTCGGTGCAGCGCCGCGCAACGTGGAGGCCGCGGAAAAAACTTGTGTGTCGCGCACAGCAGGTTGATTTCTCGAATCGGTCGCGACGGGCGGCCTGATTGAGGTTCTTGTTTCGCTCGGCGGCTTCAAAAATGCGGACGACGCCGCAGCGGGTTTTTCCGGTTGCGGCGCGCTGGCGGAAAGCAGCGGGAATGCGCGATTTGGTGCTGACGGCTCTTTCGTTTCCGATGTTTTTTTAATTTCGAAAATCGAACGTTTCGTTTTCGGTGGGGCATTTTGTCCAGCTGAAGATTTATCGGCGTCTTCTTTTTTGGAAATATTTTTATCGGGGGCAGGGCGATCAACAATTTTCTGGCCGGGTTCCGGCGTTAATTCTGGTTTTTGCTCCGGTTGCCGTTCGGGGAACTTCGTCACGTCCGCGGGCCGCGCCGGATAGCCGGAGCGCAAGTCCTGGCGGATTTTTTCCATGGTGTCGAGCGGAGCGGCGGCCGCCGGAGTGGCTTCGCGTCCCGGTTGATGCGAAGAATCCGAATTGAGCCATGCTCCCAGCGCCGCTTGAAATTCCGCGGAAACCTCGGTGAAGCGCATGCCGCCGCTCTTGCCGTCTTCCTCGACCCATTCGACGGTTCCGGTGCCGTCCAGATGGTTTCTCCCGTCCAGGGAAAATGCAAAAGGCATGGCGGTATTTTCCCGCACCGGACTGACCGCGCGAAAACGAAAACCATCTTCGGAAATGCTCAGCAGCATTCCGCCGTTGCCGACGCCGAGCTCCAGATACACCAGCTGCAGCGGCTTTTTCTGAGTGAATTCCTTTTGTCCCACGGCCATAGGCGTTTCGGTACTCATCCAATTCTATCGCGGAATTGCCACGAAATACTCTGTCTAACGGTAATTGATAGTACTTGCTGTATATCCTGTACGCTCCCTGGTACTGAAGATGTGCGGTTCATGTGCGGTTCATTGACTTGGCTGTGCGCACAAAATAAGATGTGCCACACATGTCCAGCCCGGACTCGTTTCTCGGACAAACTGTTTCGCATTATCGCATCGTCGAAAAGCTCGGCGGCGGTGGAATGGGTGTCGTCTACAGAGCTCAAGACACGCGCCTCGATCGCTTCGTCGCCCTAAAATTTCTGCCCGACGCCGTCGCGCAAGATGCGCACGCACTCGAACGCTTCCGTCGCGAGGCCAAAGCCGCCTCCGCCTTAAATCATCCGAACATCTGCACCATTCATGACATCGGAGAAGACGCGGGCCGCGCTTTCATCGCTATGGAGTACCTTGAGGGGCAAACTCTGAAGCACGTTTCGAATGGCCGCCCAATGGAACTAGATTCTCTGCTGCGAATCGCCATCGAGATTGCCGACGGGTTGGACGCCGCGCACGCAAAAGGAATCGTCCATCGCGATATCAAGCCGGCGAACCTCTTCGTCACCGAGCGCGGGCACGCGAAAATTCTCGATTTCGGTTTGGCCAAAGTGAATGCTACTGCGCCCACCGGGAACAGCGGTACGCTGGCCACGCAGGAAGTGGACTCGCAATATCTGACAAGTCCAGGCAGCACGCTGGGCACCGTCGCCTACATGTCGCCCGAGCAAGCTCTGGCGAAAGATCTCGACGCGCGGACCGATCTGTTTTCTTTCGGCGTCGTGCTCTATGAAATGGCCACCGGTGTTCTTCCGTTTCGTGGCGAAAGCTCGGCGGCCATCTTCGATTCCATTCTGCACAAGATTCCGTCGCAACCCGTACGTCTCAATCCCGATTTGCCGCCGGGCCTGGAACAGGCCATTAACAAGGCGCTGGAGAAGGATCGCAACCTTCGCTATCAACATGCTTCCGACATGCGCGCGGATTTGCAACGGCTCAAGCGCGATGAAGATTCCAGCCGGTCCGCGCATTTGGTGGTCGCAGAAGAACCGGTGGTCGCACAGCACTCCAGCGGGAGCCGCAAAGCCGCCAGCGGAAGTGCGCAGGCGATCGCACCAGCGCAGCCCCGCAAACTCCACTTGAAGATTATCGTCCCTGTAGCCGCAATTCTGATCGCAGCGATCGGAGGATTCTTCTATTTCCGGTCGCACGCGCCGGGGACGGCTGCGGCCGCGTTAACCGAGAAAGACACCATTGTGTTGGCGGACTTTGCGAACAGTACGGGCGACGCGGTGTTCGACGATACGCTCAAGACGGCGCTCAGCGTGGCTCTGAACCAGTCGCCATTTCTGAATGTGCTTCCGGACAACAAGATAACGGCGACCTTGAAATTGATGACGCGCCCCGCCGACACCAAACTCACGCCCGAAGTTGCCCGTGAGCTTTGCCAGCGGACGGGCAGCAAGGCGTACCTTGCCGGATCGATTGCCAGTCTGGGCAGCCAATATGTGCTGGCGTTGAAGGTGGTGAATTGCCAGAGTGGAGATCTGCTGACCGAGCGGCAGGTGACCGCCGCGTCGAAAGAAAAAGTGCTCGATGCGCTGGGCGAGGCGTCGTCAAAGCTACGGACTGAACTGGGCGAATCGTTGGCAACGGTAAAAAAGTTTGATGTCCCGCTGTCCGAATCCACGACTGCGTCTCTCGAAGCGTTGAAGGCGCACACCCTAGCGGTGAAAATCTCCAACGAGAAAGGCTCCGCTGCCAGCCTACCCTACGATCAGCGCGCCATTGAGCTTGATCCCAATTTTGCCGTTGGCTACTCCTCAGCGGGCGTCGATTACTCCAGTCTTGGACAAGTAGAGCGTGCGAACGAGTATTTCACTAAGGCGTTCCAGTTACGCGAACATGCCAGCGAGCCGGAAAAGCTGGACATTACCAGCAATTACTATAGGAATGTGACTGGCGAGCTCGATAAAGCCATTCGAACGTATCAGGAATTGGTTGAAAGTTATCCCCGAAGGGCCACGGCTTACGGCAATATGGGCGTCGTGTACGCCTCGCAGGGCCAGTATGAAAAAGCTGCCGAGGCTACGAGACAATCGTTGCGTATCGATCCGGATCTACTAACGAATTACGGAAATCTCGTCAATTTCACGCTGGCCCAGCAACACTTCGATGAAGCGCGGCAGATCGTTCACGAGGGGCAGGCGCGACACGAGGATGATCTCGTGCTCAGCAACGCGCTCTACGCCATGGCCTTCCTTGGCTCGGACTTCGCCGGAATGGCGGAGCAGCGGAAGTGGTTTGCCGCAAAGTCTGGCTACGAGAATTTTGGGTTGGCGCTGGCATCCGACACCGAAGCATACGGTGGTCGCCTGCGCAAGGCGCGGGAACTGACCAGGCAGGCGATGGACTCCGCCATTCGAGAGGACAGCAGGGAAACCGGCGGAGTTTGGGGGGCAATTGCGGCGCAGCGTGAAGCCGCGTACGGCAATGCTGCCGAAGCGCGCCAGGAAGCTGCACAGGCTTTGAGGCTGGCTCCCACAAGTCAGGGTGCCGGCGTTGAAGCTGCACTGGGCTTTGCGATGGCGGGCGATTCAGCACGAGCCGAAACCATGGCACAAGACTTAGGAACACGCTTTCCGCTGGACACGCAAGTGCAATCGATTTGGCTGCCAGCGATTCGGGCGCGACTGGCGCTGAGCAAGAAGAACCCGGCGGCTGCACTCACTGCTTTGCAGGCTACGAACTCCATCGAGCTGGGGCAAATCACCTTTGTCGCTAACATTTCCTGCCTTTACCCGACATACATTCGAGGAGAATCGTATTTGGCGGCTGGTCAGGGCAAAGCCGCCGCTGATGAATTCCAAGAGGTCATCAACCACAGCGGGATCGTATGGAACTGCTGGACCGGTGCGATGGCAAAACTGGGAGTGGCGCGTGCCAACGCATTGCAAGCGAAAACAATGCAGGGCGCGGATGCCGACCTCGCCCGCACTCGCGCTCTTGCTGCTTATAAAGACTTCCTCACGCTGTGGAAAGACGCGGATCCCGACTTGCCGGTGCTAGCGGCCGCGAAAGCGGAGTACGCAAAACTGCAGTGAGCGAAGAAGACGGCGACGCATTTCGCCTGGTCAAGCTGGAGCACGATATATCGTGCCCCTACGGGAAAAGCGCAACGCGGACAGGCGTGTGTGATTCGTGTGTGATTCGTTGACTTGAGTGGCGGCAATAATTAAGATACGCGGCCAGTGGCTGATCCTTCCTCTTTAATCGGACAAACGGTTTCGCATTACCGCATCGTCGAGAAGCTGGGCGGTGGCGGAATGGGTGTCGTCTATAAGGCGGAAGATACGGAGCTGGGCCGCTTTGTTGCGCTGAAATTTCTGCCTGAAGAATTGGCGCAAGATGCCCAGGCACTGGAACGATTTCGCCGCGAAGCACGAGCCGCCTCCGCGTTGAACCATCCCAACATTTGCACTATCTACGAAATTGGCGAGCACCAGGGGAAACGGTTCATCGCCATGGAATTTCTGGATGGCCAGACGCTGAAGCACCGAATCAATGGCAACGCCGTTGATACTGATGAACTGCTGCCGCTGGCGATTGAATTGGCCGATGCGCTGGATGCCGCGCACGCTGAAGGCATCGTGCACCGGGACATCAAGCCGGCAAATATTTTCATCACCAAGCGCGGGCACGCCAAGATTCTGGATTTTGGTCTGGCCAAACTGACCGTTGGGGGCGCGCATTCCGTAGAAATTACGGCCGTTGAAGGCGCCACACAGGCGGTGAGCATTGATCACCTGACCAGCCCGGGTTCCACACTTGGCACTGTGGCGTACATGTCGCCAGAACAAGTGCGCGCAAAGCAACTGGACACGCGAACGGACTTATTTTCGTTCGGTGTGGTTCTTTACGAGATGGCGACCGGTACATTGCCGTTTACCGGCGAGAGCACGGGCGTCATCTACGACGGAATCATGAACCGGGCACCGGTGGCGGCGTTGCGATTGAATCCTCATCTTCCGCCGAAGTTGGACGACATTATTAATCGTGCGCTGGAGAAGGATCGCGAACTGCGTTATCAGCATGCGTCGGAGATGCGTTCCGAGCTGATGCGATTGCGGCGCGACACTGATTCCGGACGGTCTCCATCGGCGAGTTCGGGCACGATCGCGGCGGTACAAGATCCGACTGAACGGTTCACCCGGCCAGCGGTGTCTGATTCTTCCGCCGGTGGAAAGACGCGTGCCTCACCCGCAAGTAACGCTGGCATCGCGGAAGGAAGCCCGACGAGCAGCAAGAACTGGAAGATTCTGGTTCCGGTAGCGGCGATCTTGGTCGCTGCGATCGGAGGATTTCTCTATTTTCGTTCCCACTCGACTGGTACCGCCACCGCGGCCGCGCTGACCGAGAAAGACACCATCGTTCTGGCCGATTTCGCCAACAGCACCGGCGACCCGGTGTTTGACGACACCCTCAAGACGGCGCTCAGTGTGGCTCTGAACCAGTCGCCATTTCTCAATGTGCTTCCAGACAACAAGATCGCGGCGACGTTAAAATTGATGACCCGCCCAGCCGACACGAAACTCACGCCCGATGTTGCCCGTGAGCTTTGCCAGCGCGCCGGCAGCAAGGCGTACCTTGCCGGATCGATTGCCAGTTTGGGTAGCCAATACGTGCTGGCGTTGAAGGTGGTGAATTGCCAGAGCGGAGACCCGCTGGTCGAGCGGCAGGTGACCGCCGCGTCGAAGGAAAAGGTACTCGATGCGCTGGGCGAGGCGGCGGCGAAGCTGAGGAGCGAGCTGGGTGAATCGCTGGCAACCGTAAAGAAGTTTGACGTTCCGCTGACGGAGTCCACCACTGCGTCTCTCGAAGCCCTGAAGGCACACGCCCTCGGGCGGAAGGCCGCTCACGAGAAAGGCTCCGCCGCAGCCCTACCCTACCATCAGCGTGCCATCGAGCTTGACCCGAACTTTGCCATTGGTTACCACTCGGTGGGTCTCGATTACTCCAATATGGGACAAGTGGAGCGTGCTAACGAGTATTTCACCAAAGCGTTCCAGTTGCGGGAACATGCCAGCGAAGTGGAGAAGCTGGACATCGCCAGCTCCTACTATTCGTCCGTGACCGGGGAGCTCGATAAATCAGTTCGAACGTATCAGCAGGAGATTGAAAGCTATCCCCGGAAGTTCGCGGCCTACGGCAATTTGGGCACCGTGTACGCCACGCTGGGCCAGTACGAAAAAGCCGCAGAGGTCTCGAGGCAAGCGTTACACCTTGATCCGGATTCGTTCACCATTCATGGAAATCTCGTCAATTTTGCCCTTTCCTTGCAACGCCTCGATGAAGCAAGGCAGATTATCCATGAGGCGCAGGAGCGAAATGTGGATGACCTTGTGCTCCACGAGGTTCTCTATGCCCTGGCCTTCCTTGGCTCGGACTCCGCCGCAATGGTGGAACAGCAAAAGCGGTTTGCCGGAAAATCTGGTTACGAAAATTTTGGGTTGGCGCTGGCATCTGACACCGAGGCCTATAGCGGTCGTCTGCGCAAGGCGCGGGAACTGACCAAGGAGGCGATGGACTCAGCCATTCGAGAGGACAGCAGGGAAACCGGCGGAGTTTGGGGGGCCATTGCGGCGCAGCGCGAAGCCGTGTACGGCAATCCCGCCGAAGCGCGACAGGCGGCTGCGCAGGCTTTGAAGCTGGCTCCTACGAGTCAAGCCGTTGGTGTTGAAGCCGCGCTGGCCTTTGCCATGGCGGGCGATTCGGCGCGAGCTGAAGCCTTGGCACAAGACTTAGGAAAGCGCTTTCCTCTGGACACTCAAGTGCAATCGATTTGGCTGCCCGCGATTCGGGCGCAACTGGCACTGAACAAGAAGAATCCGGCTGCTACCTTCAGGGCTTTGCCGGCTGCGGACCCGATTGAGCTTGGGCAAATCGGCTTCGTCGCCAATATTTCCTGTCTTTACCCGACGTACGTTCGAGGGGAATCGTACCTGGCGGCTGGACAGGGTAAAGCCGCCGCTGATGAATTCCAAAAGATCATCAGTCACAGCGGGATCGTATGGAATTGCTGGACCGGCGCGATGGCCAAACTGGGAGTGGCGCGTGCCAACGCATTGCAAGCGAAAACATTACAGGGAGCGGATGCTGATGCTGCGCGTGTCCGCGCTCTGGCCGCCTATAAGGATTTCCTCGCGCTCTGGAAAGACGCCGACCCCGACGTCCCGATCCTGAAACAAGCGGAAGCGGAATACGCGAAGTTGAAGTGACCGAATCCGGCGGCGACACATTTTGCCTGGGCAAGCTGGGGCACGATATATCGTGCCCCTACGGGAAGAGCGCAACGCGAACAGGCGTGAGCGATTCGTTGACTTCGGTGCCTGGGCCAAATAGGATTGGCGGCACATGGCGGACACTTCTTCGCTGATTGGGCAGACCATTTCGCATTACCGCATCCTGGAAAAGCTGGGCGGCGGCGGGATGGGGGTTGTTTACAAGGCTGAAGATACGCGGCTGGACCGCGCGGTGGCGCTGAAGTTCCTTCCGGAAGAGCTGGCACAAGATCCACATTCGCTGGAGCGATTCAAGCGCGAAGCCAAGGCGGCTTCGGCGTTGAATCATTCGAACATTTGTACGATTTATGACATTGGCGAGCAGGACGGGCGTGCGTTTATCGCGATGGAGTTTCTGGAAGGGGTGACGTTGAAGCACGCGCTGGCGGGGCGAGCGATGGAGACGGATACGCTGCTGGCGCTGGCGATTGAAATTTCCGAGGCGCTGGAAGCGGCGCACGCGAAAGGAATTGTTCATCGGGACATCAAGCCGGCGAATATTTTTGTAAGCAGCCGGGGTCGCGCGAAGATTCTGGATTTTGGGCTGGCGAAGATTACGGCGACGTCGAGTTCGTCCGGCAAGGCAGCGGTGACGTCCGCGGACACGCTGGATAGCGGCCATTTGACGAGCCCCGGCACAACGATTGGGACTGTGGCCTACATGTCACCGGAACAAACGCGAGGAAAAGAACTGGATGCGCGGACGGATTTGTTTTCCTTTGGCACGGTGCTGTACGAGATGGCGACGGGTACGTTGCCGTTTCGCGGAGATACGTCGGCGGTAATTTTCAACGCGATTCTGGAGAAAGAGCCGACTCCGGCGATGCGGCTGAATCCGGAACTGCCGCCGAAGCTGGAAGATATTATTGGCAAGGCGCTGGAGAAGGATCGCAATTTGCGTTACCAGAGCGCGGCAGAGATGCACGCGGACCTGGCGCGCCTGAAGCGCGATACGACTACGCGCGCGGTGCCGGCAGCGGTGCACGATTCAGAAGCGGCGGCGACGCCCGCTGTGCAAGGTGCCCCGCGGATGGCAGCGCCATCTGGCGCAGGCGACGCAGTGGCGGTATCCGCAAAAGCTTCAGAAGAGAAGATGGCGGGCAAGTCCGATTCAACAAAATCAGGGACGGGCAAATCGGGATCAACGACGATTACCGTTCCGAATTGGCTGACAAGCAAGGGGGTGTGGGGCGGAATCGCGGCGGCAGTGATTTTGATAGCCGGTGGGATTTTTTTCTGGCAACGGCCGGCGCGGGGGCTCACGGAAAAAGACGCGATTCTGGTTACGGACTTTACAAATACCACGGGTGACGCGGTGTTTGACGGAACGTTGAAAAGCGCGACCTCGGTGGGATTGGGGCAGTCGCCGTTTCTGAATGTGGTTTCCGACCAGAAGGTCCAGCAAACCCTGAAACTGATGGGGCAGCTGTCCGATGCGCGCATCACGCCGGAAATCGGAAAGCAAATCTGTTCGCGCAACGCCATCAAGGCCATGATGACCGGGTCGATCGCGTCCATCGGAACGCAGTATCTGATTACGTTGAACGCGGTGAACGCCTCGACCGGCGACAACATCGCGCAAGAGCAGGTGCAAGCTTCGAAAAAGGAAGAAGTGTTGAGCACGCTTGGCACAGCCGTCACGGCCATGCGCGGAAAGCTGGGTGAGTCACTGGCCTCGGTGAAGAAATTCGACAAACCTCTCGAAGAGGCGACCACGTCTTCGCTAGAAGCGTTGAAAGCTTACAGCGAAGGAACAGCCGCTCGATTAAAAGGGAATGAGTCCGGCGCTGTCGCGCTGCTGAAACACGCGATCGAGTTGGACCCGAACTTTGCTTCGGCGCATGCATATCTCGGTACCACTTACCATAACCTGGGACAAGGGGCTCTTTACGAGCAGTATTTGAAACAGGCCTTTGATTTGAGAGACCGGGCCAGCGAGCGCGAGCGCCTGTACATCGCCGGACATTATTACGATGCGATCGGCGACCTCGAGAAAACTCTGCAGACCTGGCAGCTCTACTACCAGACTTATCCCAACGATGAAGCGCCGACATCGAATTTAGCCGTGCTGTACGGCCGGTTGGGAGACTACGCAAAGGATGTTCAGTACTCGCTGGACGGCGTCCGAGTCGCGCCGGATTCCAATTACGGATATATGAACGCAGCCTACGGATACACCGCACTGGGCAGATTCGAAGAGGCCAAAGCCATAGCGAATAGCGGGTTGCAGAAAACCGACGACTCCATTCAGCTGCATGGGATGCTGGCGCAAAATGCGATGGCCGCAGGAGACGCGGAAGCTCTGGAAAAGGAAGCGGCCATTATACGGAAAGACCAGGCCACATATGTGACATTAATGCCCTTCGGTCAGGCGAGGCGAGCCGCGGGTCGCGGCCAACTGAAAAAATCGCTGCAAGTGCTGTCCGAGGCGGAGGAGATTTCGCGGCGTGAGGGCTTCTCTGAATTGCAAGCAGAGGCGAGCTGTGAAAAAGCCTGGCTGACAGCGCTGGTCGCCAAAGGCCGGGAAAAAATTGAGCCCAGCGCTGTTCTTTCCATTTCGCAGAGTCCCAATGTGGCCACATGCGTCGCCATCGTTTATGCGATCAACGGCAACGACGCCGCCGCATTGCGAATCGTTGATGAACTTTCGCGCAAACGTCCGCAGGACACCTGGTTTCAAGCGCTCTATCTTCCCGCCATTCGCGCGCAGATTGAAATCAATCATGGG